>NZ_JARUMJ010000001.1 GCF_036898465.1 Streptomyces sp. B21-105
TGAACGAGGAGCCGCACCTGCCGCCACCGGCGGAGCGTGCCCGGCTGCGTGAGGCCGCCGGCATCACGCAGGCCCGCCTGGCGGCCGCGTTGAAGACCACGACCCAGTCGGTGAAGAACTGGGAGAACGGCCGCAGCGAGCCGAAGTCGCCGCGCCTGGACGCCTACCAGCGGCTGCTGAACGGGTGGGCGGCGAAGTACCCCGCCCCCGGCACAGCTCCGACAGTTCCGGTTGCCGCGACCGTGCCTGCGGCGTCTGCCGAACCGGGTGCGTCCAGGGCGGAGACGGCAGATGCCGCGGCCCCTCAGGCTTCCGCCGTTCCGGCTGCGGCGCTGGCACGCCCTGCCGTCCGGCCTGCTGCGCCGTCGCGGCGTCCGGCCACGAAGAGGGCGGCGCAGCCGGCAGCCGACCCGCGCTTCCCGCACGGCCCGCTCGCGGTCCTGGACGGTGACGGCTGCGCGTACGGCACGGGCGGGATCGTGCTGGACTGCCCGGCGACCACCGTTCCGGAGTTGGTGGAGTGGACGCTGCGCGAGTCCGGCCTCGGCGCGCCGAAGCTCAACCGCTACGGCAAGGACTCCGACCCGCTGATCGTCCTCACCGCCGCAGCCGCCGTGAAACTCGGACTGCCCGAGCGCCTGGAAGGCCACGAACAGCGCCGCTCCCTGCGCCTGCCCGAGGACCACCCGGTGGTCAAACAGGTGGCGAAGGCGAAGTGGCGGCTCACTCAGCGCGGGTTCGGGCCGTGGGCAAGGATCTACCGCAAGGCACAGGGACGCGACCGGCAGTGCGTGCAGCTCGCGATCCTGTCCTGGGACGCCCTCGACGAGCGGTCCTGGCCCGGGGTGGCGGAGATGGAGCCGGCCGACGTCGCCCGCGTCCTCGGCGTGTACGCGACCCGGGTCATCACCCCGCGCGGCTCCACAGCCGTATCGGGCCTTGAGCTGATGACGGCGCTGCGCCCGCCCACCCGCGCGGTGCGCGACGAGGCGAGCGGGAACTGGGTGCCCGGCCACAACCCCGGCAGCCTTGGCACCGAGCCGATGGCCCCCGCGCCGCCGGAGGCCACCCCCGAACACCCGGTCGTCGTGGACAGCGGCTGGAGCGGCGGGTTCTTGAACGAGGAGGCGTACCAGTGGGTGCGGCCGGTGGACCTGCTCAGCGATGAAGAGTGCACACTTCCGTACGCGGTCGGCCTGGACCTGAACACCGCCTTCCTCGCCGCCGCGGCCCGCCTGGTCGTCGGCCTGTCCGGCCCCGACCACTTCCACGCCCCAACGTTCAACCCGAAGATCCCCGGGAGCTGGCTGGTCGACCTGTCCCACGTCGAGGTGGACCCGCGCCTGCCCTCACCGTTCACACCGACCGGGGAGCGGCCGACGGGACCTGCCTGGTATCAGACGCACACCGTCGCCTACGCCCAGGAACTCGGCCACAACGTCGCCCCGCTCGAGGCGTACCTGCGCCGCGAGACCGGCGCCTACCTGGACCCGTGGCACGACCGCCTCAAGGAGGCGTACATCGACACCCTCACCGACCTCGGCGTCACCAAGGAACTCACGGACGTTCAGTTCCTGGCGGCGATGGAGCGGCACAAAGACGCCGACCCGGCCATGGCGGCTGTCCTGGCGGCTATCAAGGCCACCGTCAAGGGCGGCATCGGCAAGCTCCGCGAACGCCCCCAGGGCAGGAAATACAAGGAGGGCGAACGGTGGCCGGCCCTCCAACGCCCCACCTGGCGGCCCGACATCCGCGCCGCCGTCATCTCCAAGGCCCGCGTCAACATGCACCGCAAGATGCGCAACATGGCCACGATGACGGGCCTGTACCCGCTCGCCGTGCTCTCCGACTGCGTCGTCTACCCCAGCCCCGGGGACAGCCCGCTGGACTTCCTGCCCTACGCCGCCTCCGGCAAGCCCCAGCCCGGCGGCTTCCGCCTCGGACCCACCCCCGGCCTAGCGAAGCTGGAGGGCGTCCAGTCGATGCTCTGGGCGGTCGACCTCATGGAACAGGGCCACAACCCCGCCCGCCACATCAAAGGCGGCGACGCCGTCCTCGACGAAGGAGAGTAGGCCAGTGCCCGACACCGGATGGACGCACACGACGCGGACCCCGTCGGCCGACACCGGCGGCCAGGACCCCACCGTCGAGAAAGGCTGAGCCGTGGCAGAAATCGAGGACGCCATCGAGCGGGCCGACAGGGAAGCGTTCACCCGCCAGCCCCCCAAGACCCTCAAAGGGCAGATCGGCTACCTGATCAAGCAGCTCAAGACGACCCGCGCTGTCGCCGAGGAGATCGGGGTCAGCCAGCGGTCGGTCGAGCGCTACCGCAAGGGCGAACGCAAACACCCGCCACAGGCGATCACGGACCGCATCGACGCCGCCGTACGGACCCGCTGGCAGCCCCAGGTCCGCAAACGCCGACAGAAACAGGCCGCCACCACCACGGGCATCACCGTAGAGACAAGGGCCCGCTTCGGATACACCGCACCCATCGGCACCACCGACGACGGAAGATTCCGACGGCTTACCGTCCACCTCCCCCCGACCTACGCACAGCGCTTGTTCAACGCCCGCGACGCCGGAGCCAGCGACCAGCAGATGCGCCAGATCATCGCCGAAGGATTCAAAGACATCTACTTCCAAGACGGCGGAGCCCGCGCCATGGGCCTCTCCGACGTCACCCTCAACGACATCGACTACCTCGACCTCGACTACTAACCTCCAGACCCGCCGGGAGCCGGGAGTGTTCAATGATCGGCGGATCCGATGATCAAGGAGACGCCTGATGAGCGACACCACCATCGAGCAGATAGCGCGCGCGGATGTCGAGCCGGTGGCTGCGCCGGTGCTGGCGAGTGACGAGCAGTTGGTCGCGATGCTGGTGGACCGGGCCCGCAGCGAGGGTCTGCAGCTGACCGGGGAGGGCGGGCTGCTGCAGCAGTTGACCAAGCGGGTGCTGGAGTCCGCCCTGGAGGGCGAGATTACGGATCACCTCGGATACGAGAAGCACGACGCCGAGGGCCGGGCAGCGGCAACTCCCGCAATGGCACCAGGGCGAAGACCGTGCTGACCGATGTCGGCCCGGTAAAGGTCAATGTACCCCGGGACGTGGCGGGCACGTTCGAGCCGGCCATCGTCAAAAAGCGCCAGCGCAGGCTGTCCGGCGTGGACGAGGTGGTGCTGTCGTTGTCCGCGAAGGGGCTCACCCACGGAGAGATCTCCGCGCACCTGGCTGAGGTCTACGGGGCGAGCGTGTCCAAGGCCACCATCTCCACGATCACCGACAAGGTGATGGACGGCATGGCGGAATGGTCCAACCGCCCGCTGGACAGCGTCTACCCGGTCCTCTTCGTCGACGCCATCAACGTCAAGATCAGGGTTCTGTCGACGATCTTGTGATCCGGACCGTGCTGCTCATCGTGTGAGCAGGACGCGTTTGCGAAGGAGATCGAGGCTGGCCCGGCCGAACATCTGGCGCTTCAGCATCTTCAGCCGGTTGATGTTGCCCTCGACAGCGCCGGAGCTGTGGGGCAGGGACAGCCCGTTGCGGACAGCGTCGAAGTCGCGGCGGAGGTTGTGGGCGAAGCCTGCGAGTGGAGCCAGGTTGTCCTGTTCGACAGTGGCGATCCAGTCCTCGAGGCGGTCGCCGTGGCGTCCGGTCATCATCGCGGCGAACTTTCTGACGTGACCGGTGAGCCGGTCCAGCTCGGGATCGCGCTCACGCAGGCGGTGCAGCTCGTCGGCATCCCTGCCCCGCAGGTGTTCGGGGTGGGTCATGATCCAGGAAGTGACCTCGCGGACCGACGGGGGCTTGGGGCCCACGGCAGGTGCGTGTCCGCGCCCGGTGCGGTAGCGCCGCAGGTGTCGTTGGACGGCCAACTCCCCACCCGGGTAGCCAAGTTGTTGTATCTCGCGGTAGAGCTGTGCGGCGTTTCTGACGCCTTCGTTCCAACGCCGGTGCAGGTAGCCGACGTACGGGTCCACGATGTGCGCCCGCTGCAGGCTCTTGGCAACGACATCGTCCGCGGAGCGGGCACCCACCAGCTTGCGGACAGTGGCCTGGTGCAGCTCGAGTTTCCGGCCGATCGCCGCCTTCGACATCCCCTGTTCCCACAGTTCGTGGGCGGCAGCATGCTGCTCACGCAGCCGGGTCACGATCTTCAGCTCTTTTGGTGGCTGGACCACCTCGGGCTTTGCCTCCAGGTGGTCGGGGTTGCCTTCCCGGCCGGGAGGCGGTTCAGCCAGGCGGGAGCGATAGGCGTTGACTGTCTTCTCGACCGCCTGGCCGAGGTTGGCCCACAGGTGGTAGCGGTCAGCGACCTGCTCGGCCTGCGGTGCCCCGGCCCGTGCTCCCTCGCCGTAACCGCTGGAACGGTCCCGGCAGATCACCTTCACCTCGGGGTGACGGGCCTTGACCCGGAATCTTGGACACGGGCTATGCGGCTTGGGCCAGGGTAGTTGATGTTGTGTCGAGTGCTGTCTCGTAGGCGATGGGACTGCGTTGTCCGAGGCGGGAATGACGGCGTCGGGTGTTGTAGCGGTTGAGCCAGCGGAACGCGTCGAGACGGGCCTCGCGTTCGCTGGACCAGTGCTTTCGGCCCTGAAGCGTCTCGCGTTTGAACGTCGCGTTGAAGGACTCGGCGAGCGCGTTGTCCGCCGAGCTGCCGATCGCGCTCATGGACTGGCGGACGCCGGCCTGGCGGCAGGCGTCGGCGAAGGCCCGGCTGGTGTACTGGGCTCCGTGGTTGGTGTGCATGACCGCCCCGGAGAGGCTGCCGCGGGTCCGTTCGGCGGCGGACAGGGCGTCGGTGACGAGGTCGGTGCGCATGTGGTCCGCGATCGCCCAGCCGGCCAGGCGGCGTGAGGCGAGGTCGATGACGGTGGCCAAATACAGGAACTTCCCGCCGTCCAGCGGGAGATAGGTGATGTCACCGACGTACTTCGTGTTCGGCTCGCTTGCCGTGAAGTCGCGGCCGATGAGGTCCGGGGCCTTCGCCGCGGCCGGGTCCGCAACAGTGCTGCGGTGTCTGCGGCGCAAGCGCATGCCCGATAGACCGGCACCCCGCATCACCCGCGCGATCCGCTTGTGGTTGACGCGCTCGCCCGCCTCGCGGAGCTCGGCCGTGATTCTGGGGACGCCGTAGGCGCCGTCCGACTCGCGGTGCACGGCCCGTATCCGGGCGGCGAGGCGGGCGTCGGCCGCCTGCCGGGCGGCCCGGTCCGCGGCCGTCGCCCGCCAGTAGTAGAAGCTGGAGCGGGCGATGCCCAGGATGATGCACAGCCGCTTCACGCCGTAACGGCGCTGATGGTCAGCGACGAACTGGAAGCGGTTCACCAGCGCGTCTCCCCGGCGAAATACTTCGCCGCCTTCCGCAGGATCTCGCGCTCTTCCTCCAGCTCACGGACCTTCTTCCGCAGAGCGGCGTTCTCCGCCTCCAACAGCGTCGGCGGCTCGGTCGGCACCTCCGCCCGGCGCCCCCGGGGCCGGCTCGCACCGGCTGCCCGGACCCCGTTTGCGCAGGGTCTCGGGGTTGATCCCCAGATCGGCGGCGACCTGCCTGATCGTCGCCTCGGGCCGCGACTGGTACAGCGCGACCGCGTCCGCCTTGAACTGCGACGGATAGTTCTTCATGACCACGAGATGTCCGTTCTCAGATCCTCAGGATCAAGTGTCTCGTGTGTCCAGGATCAAGGGTCAAGGCCCGGCAATGCGGTCACCCGCCCGGCGTCGACCTCCGCCTTGGGAACGCTTCACCTCTGTAGGCGGCACAACGCGCCGGAACAGCACCCACAGCTCATCCGGCACCAGCCGCTCAATCAAGTCAGCCATGAACCGTAAACGACAAGCCGCCGCCATAAGAAACGATGTCTAAGACCGTGTCCTACGTGGTGAGGCGTCGTTGACCTCGGTATGGGGCGGGGTACGTGGAGTGGGATTGTTCCGGACGGGCTGTGGGAGATCGCGAAGCCGCTTATCCCGCCGTCGAGGGTGCGGCCGCAGGGCGGCGGAACGCAGGACACGCCTGATGAGACGCTGTTCGCGGCGATCATCTACGTGCTGGTCAGCGGATGTGCCTGGCGCCAACTACCGCCTTGCTTCGGCATATCGAAGTCGACCGCCCACCGCCGGTTCCTGATCTGGTCGAGAGCCGGCCTCTGGGGGCGGTTACACGAGGCCGTGCTGCACCGGCTCGACGACGCCGGCCTTATCGACGTCACCCGCGTCCTCCTGGACACCGCTCACGTCCGGGCTAAAAAGGGGGCGAACACACAGGTCCGAGCCCCGTGGATCGGGGTAAGCCGGGTTCCAAGATGCACGTCCTGTCGGACGCGAACGGACTGCCCCTCCTCGTCGGCGTCTCGGCCGGCAACACCCACGACAGCGAAGGGCTGAAGCCCATGGTCGAGGGTCACCAAACGAGACACGACCCCCACCGCGGACGGTACTTCAAGCCCCAGCGCCTCCACGCGGACAAAGCCTACGACCGCGCCGACCTGCGGAAATGGTTACGTGGCAAACGCATCGGAGTACGGATCGCGCGCAAAGGCATCGAGTCCAGCGAACGATTGGGTCGCCGCCGCTGGGTCATCGAGCGGACGATGTCCTGGCTGTCCGGCTACCGACGCCTGAGCCCTCGCTACGAGCGCGATCCCCGCAACTACCTGGCCTTTCTCGGACTGGCAGCCGCCCTGTGCTGCTACAAACGACTCGTCCGCCTCACCACGTAGGACACGGTCTAAGAACTCCTAACGAAATGAGTAGCGGTGCTCGAGGCTTGGCGGAACCCGAGCAGCGCCACCCCCCATGTGCAACCAATCAGTTGCGCATGGGTTTCCAGATGTGCAACATTTGGGTAGCGCATCCGGATGAGATGAGGTTGCAATGATCCCCAACACGATCGAACGCGCCATCCTGATCAACGCCTCCAGGGAACGGGTCTGGTCCGTGCTGAGTGAGCCCGCTTTCCTCGGCCGCTGGTTCGGCAATGGAGAGCCGGTCAAGATCGACCTGCACCCCGGCGGTCTGCTGGTCTTCGACCACGGCATCCACGGCGTCATTCCCGCCCGTATCCAGACGGTCGAGCCGCCGCGCGTCCTGTCCTGGCGGTGGTCCCAAGGCGCCGCAGGCGAGGAGCCGGACGACTCCAACGCCACTCTCGTCGAGTTCACCCTGACCGAAGACGGCTCCACCGGAGGCACCCGGCTGACCATGGTCGAGAGCGGCTTCGCGCACCTCGGGCTGCCCACCGACGAGGCCACCGACCGGCATCGCGCCAACAGCCAGAACTGGCCCGGCAAGCTCGACCAACTGCGCGCGGCCTGCGAACAGACCACGGCATGACCCGCACCACCGAGGGCGAACGGGCCCCCGAAGACGTCCTGGTGGCCCTGACCGACCCGATCCGCCGAGAGATCCTGGCCGTCCTTGCCCGCGAAGGCGGCGCGACCTCGACGTCCCTCGCAGCAAGCCTCCCTGTCACCCGCCAGGCGGTGGCCAAGCATCTGGCCGTCCTCGACCGCGCCGGACTGGTGCGAGCCCACCGAGCCGGACGTGAGGTCCGCTACGAAGCCGACCTGCAACCACTGAGGCGGACGACGCGATGGATGGACACCCTCGCCACCCAGTGGGAACACCGCCTCAACGTGATCAAGGATCTGGCGGAGGGGGTCACTGGCCCCTGAACCTGCCGCCTCAAAGGCCCGTCGCAGTGCGGAGTCTTCTCCAGCAGATCAGTGCGCATCCCAGGGTGAGGAAGGCTTCGTGGATGTCGTCGCGGATCTCCCAACGGATCCGCAGGCGGCGGAACCAGTGCAGGTGGGCGAACGCGCGCTCGATGACCCAGCGTTGGGTGCCCAGGCCGGAGCCGTGCTCGGTGCCGCGGCGGGCGATCAGCGGCTTCACGCCGAGGTCCCAGACCAGGCGGCGGTACTTGTCGTGGTCGTAGCCGCGGTCGCCCAGCACTACATCCGGGCGGCGCCGGGGCCGGCCGCGCTTGCCCCGCACTGGCGGCACGGCTTGGAGGAGCGGGATCAGCTGGGTGACGTCGTTGCGGTTGCCGCCGGTCAGGGTGGCGGCGAGCGGGATGCCGGTGGCGTCGGTGATCAGGTGGTGTTTGCTGCCCGTCCTGCCCCGGTCGACGGGGCTTCGTCCCGTCTTGGACCCCCCTTTAATGCCCGGATGTGGGAGCCGTCGACGGCCGCCCGGGAGAAGTCCAGGGCGTTCGCGCCGCGCAGCTTGGCAAGGAGGACCTCGTGCAACCGGGGCCATACCCGGCCTCGGTCCACTCAGCCAGACGGCGCCAGCAGGTCATGCCCGAGCCGAAGCCGAGTTCCTGCGGCAGGTGTTCCCACGCGGTCCCCGTGTGCAGCACAAACAGGATGCCCTGGAACACCAGCCGATCTGGATGCCGCTTGCGCCCAGGATGCCGACTTCGGCGTTCCACCTTCGGCAACAGCGGCTCGATCACCGCCCACAGCTTGTCGTCGACCTCCCACGGCTTCGGCCGCGCCACCCCGCACCCCCAGATCATCAGTCCGGGAGTGATCCAACCACCTCGAAGATCATTTCGTTAGGAGTTCTAAGGACCAATGGAAGGCTGGCACGCAGCGGCCCGACTAGGTTGAGCGCATGACAAGCCTCGATCACCCCCAGATGTCCGGGCTGGGGCGGAACCCAACAGCCCCTCAGGACGTCCTGATACGCCTGGCCACACACAAGGCCGGCCGACACGGGATATCGCTGCGTCGCGGGCGGCTGGAGGACGCTGTTGTCGAGGCTCTGCTGACGCACGGCGACGACAACACCGCGGTGCGCCTTCACGGAGACCGGGTCTCCCCGGCGATGCGCCGCAGGATCGCCGAGCATCCCAATCCGGCGATCCGTGACGCGTACGCAGACTTTGTCCGCGGCATGGTGGATCGCAAGGTGCCGATCGGCATCGATGCCCTGGAGGAAGCCTACGGCCAGCCTCGGGCGGCACTCGTCAGCGCGACGAGTCCGAGCCTGCGCGCCGCGGTCGCGCGAGCCTGGTACGACCGGCCTCTCGCCGTGCAAGTGGAACTACTCGCCGACCCGGATCCGCAGGTCCGTGCAGCCGCCACCGAGCACAGGCAACCGGGTGTCCCGCCTGAGTGGAGGGAGCGTTGCCTTGCCGACGCTGCTGTGTGCGTCAACGTGGCGCGCTACGCCCCGCTCACGTCGGAGCAGTTTGTGCAGCTCATGCGGAGCGAGGAAGAGAAGGTCCATCAGGCTGTCGCCGGGAACCCTCATCTATCGGCAGAGATGATTGCCCGGCTACTGGACATCAACGACCCCCTCGTGCGGATCGCGGCTGCGCAGAGTCGCCATGTGGACGCCGAAACCCGGGACCGACTGTATGCGCTCGTAGAAGCCGAACGCGCGGACGGAAGCATCGAGGCCGAGGTGGCTCTGAACTGGAACTTCGCCGAACCGGACTGGCTGCGCGAAGCGCCCTCAACGAGCAGATGACCTACCTGGACTGCCGGTACACAACATTCCGGCGCGTACTGGCCTCCTGTCACGACCTGCCTGAAGAGGCATGGCGTCGGCTGGACAACGACCCGGAACTCCTGGTCCGTCGTGCCGCCGCCCGTCGGCCAGACACACCACCGGAGGTCCTGGAAGGGCTGGTACGCGCACACGGCGACGTATTCCACATCCGACCGCTACTCGTCGACCACCCCAACTTCCCCCGTCACATGCTGCGCACGTTCGTTGACGAACCAAGCCCGAACGTGCGCTACCTCGCCCTGCAAGACCCAGAACTACCAGTGCCAGAACTTCAGCAACTCGCCGCCGCTGCCGAGTCCTTCCTGCGCCGCGGGGTCGCCCGTCACCCCAACATCACGGACGCGTTGCTGGAGCATCTGCTCTCTGACCCAGACCCCCAGGTAGCCGACGATGCCGCTGCCAACTCCGTGCTGCGGCCGACCCAGATGTATCGAATGCTCACCGCTGCTGGCTTGTGACTCCACGAGAGCCTCAGGCCCGGGCCCCGTGTTCTCCCGGTTCTCGCGGACGCGGCGGTGCGGGGTCGGTGAAGACGGGCATGCCGAGGTCGACCAGTTGGGGTCGGCCGTCGACCGGGGCCCGGCTGAGGCTGTTGAGCTTGGCGGTGGCGGCGTCGAGACTGACCTGGAGTCCTTCGACTTCTCCGAGCCAGCCGTTGCCGCGGGCCTCGCGGATGCGGTCGCGAAGGTTCTGGATGATCTCGATGAGGCGGCCACGCTGGCGGGGGTCGATCTGGAGGACCGGGCAGCGAATGCAGGCGTGTTCGTGCTTGCAGGGGGTCCCGTAGGGCGTCCGCAGGTACCGAGGGAGACCTTGCGCAGCTCGAAGTGCTGCTGGAAGTCGCGCCACTCCTGCTCGGTGGGCTCGCGGTACTCCTCCTGGGGCCGGTCGGCCCGGCGCCGGTCCAGGAAGCTGCGGTAGGTCCGCACCAGGTCGTCTTGGAAGACGGCGAGGTATGCCTGGGTGGTGGCCAGCGTCTTGTGCCCGAGGATGCGGGCGGCGATGTGGACGGGCAGGCCCCCGGTGACGGCTTCGGTGGCGAACATTCGGCGAAAGTCGTGCGGGGTGTAGCGCAGGGGCTCTCCGGCAGCGTCGCGTAGACCGGTGGCCACGAGGGTGCGGTCGAGGAAACGTTTGATGCTGGTCTCGTTCAAGACCTGGGCCTGCCAGTAGGGCCGGCGCTGGAAGAGGCGGGGGAGCTGCGGGCCGGTGACGCGCTCGTGCTGGTCGTAACGGGCGACCAGGGGGATCTTGCCGTCGTTCGCATCGCGCAGGCGCTTGACGATGGTGGCCAGGACGCTGGCCAGCTCGGGGCTGACGAGCAGGAGCCGCTCCTCGTTGCTCTTGGACGGCACAATCTGGAGCAGTGGGACGATCTCGCTGGTGTCGGGGAGCTTGTAGGAGACCAGGGCGAGGTGGGTCAGCTCGGTCAGTTCTTCAGCACGGACGCCGGTGTGTCGGAGGGTCTCGATGGCTGCCCAGGCCCAGAAGGCGTCGTCTTCGACGATGCTCTGGTTGATCCGGCGTCCGGTGCTGTAGACCTCCTTGATGTAGACGTGCTGGGAGCCGTGATCCAGACGGCTGGGGATCTGGTTGACCTTGGGCAGGATGCGCAGGTAGCGGGTGCCCTCGTGCTCGAAGACCTCTTCGAAGGGGGTGGCTCGGGCGGCTTCCAGCAGCGCGGCTGCCTCGCTGCGGACGCGCTCTGCGGTTTCCAGCAGGACTGGCAGACGGGGCAGGCGTTCACGGACGCGCTGGTGCATCCGGGAGTGGACCTGGGCGACGATCTTGTGGTTGCCCGCGCCGTCGCCGCGGGTGATCGGGCTGGGGACTGCCCACTGAGCCCAGAACGGGTCGTCGTGGGCCCATTCTTGGATGTCCAGGTAGAAGCCGCGGACACGCATCAGCGGTGGCCACCAGCACACGCCGCCGCTCGACACCGTCGAGCCTGCCGACCGGAACCCACCGGCCCGCCATCCGCACTGCCGGCCGGGAGGGGTCCTCCACCAGCAGCGATCGCCGGGTCGGGGTGTAGAAGCCGCGCGTACGGCCATAGTCGAGCATCTCGCGCCGGTCCCACTCCATATAGTCGCGCACGTCCCGCAAGGCCGACACCGGCCAGTACACCGCCCGCCCCGAGGAGCCCTTGGCGATCGCCTGCGGCAAGACCGCACGGGCGTTGACAATCCCCGACCCGGCCGGAGGCATCTCCGGCAGCTCGAACACCGTCAGCACCGACTGCTCACACAGCCGCAGCCCCGTGCGGACCATCGAATCGGCGTACGCCGCGTTCCGCGCAGCCCACCGTCCACGGAACCCCGACCGTGGCAGCTCTCCCGCATCGAAGCCGCACAGCCCAACGTTGCCACAGCCGATACGAGGCCGGCGGCAGCCACTTCACCTCCTGGCGCGGCCCCGTATGGGACGCCTCCGCCGGCACGTGCCGCACCTCTCCCCGGCCGGGTCCACGCGTCCACGGCGACCACGCAGCTGCCACGCGCTGCCGAATCGGATTCGCCCGAACGAGGTCCTGCTCGATCGCCCACAGGTAGAACTGGTTGACCGTCGAGACCTCCCGGTCCCACGAGGTGTCCTCCACCCGCGGCCCGCGCTCATCCCGTCGACGCCACCACTCGTACGCCGCGCGATCGTCCACCGTGGCTCCACGCCAGTTGTGCACTCCGCGCGCGAACCACAGGAAGTCGAAGAACGTACGCAGGTCACGGGCATGGGCGGCCTGCGTATTCCACGGAGAGGACGCCAGCCACACCGAGAAGTACCGGGTTAACGCGATGTCGTACTCGCCCTCCGGGCTGATCAGGAACGGCTGCCCTTCGGGCACTCCCAACTCGTCCAGACGCTGTTCGAGCCCAGCGAACACGGTACTGAACTCCCGCATGAATGCCGTCGCCTCGCGTGGCCACGGCCGCTCACGGCGAGTGAAGTGAACCCGCCATCCCGTGATCGACATGGCGCTGGACGATATCCGCGAACAGCTCAACAGGCGCATAACCCAAGTGGGACGGCTACCGCGCCCAGCTCGCCCGCTACGCAGACGGCCGCGTCCTGCTGCGCTCCCGCCGCGGCACCGACATGACGCCCTCGTTCCCCGAGATCCGGGCAGCGGCCGCGCAGCTGCCCGGGGACACCGGCCTGGACGGGGTTATGTGACCTGTATGGGTGTCTCACACCCAGAGTGTCTCGGTCGGCGCGCCTCCGTAGACGAGAGGCGCAGATGCCCGCCCGGCCCGCCACCGAACGCGACGAAGAAGCGATCACCGCATGGCGGGATGTGAACCGGCAGGAGGTAAACCCTCCGGGCGGCGACCGGCGCGTTCATCTGCTTCGAAGACGAAGCGGGCGTGACCGGCCGTCCGCCCAAGGGCCGCACCTGGGCCGACGCGGCAACTTCCTACGGGTGGGGCGCCCTTCGCCCACGAGCCCGGACGAGCCCTTCGTTCCCGATGCCACGGCCGGGTGACAGTTTGGAGCGGAGGGCCGTCACCCGTTCGCGGACGCCCTTCGGGCGCCGCCCTCACGCCCCGCCTGGTTCGCGGCGTGCCGGTGCGGCATCGCAGGGTCACGCCGTGCCGCCGGCGGGGCGGTGGAGTTGCGCACCACGAGTTCGGTGCCCACCTCCATGTGCTCCATGAGTAGCCTCTGCCCGTCGATGAGGGAGAGCAGCGCGCGGGCCGCCTTCTGGCCCATGTCGTGCAGCGGCTGACGCACGGTGGTCAGGCCGGGGAAGCTCTGCGCCGCCTGCGGGAGGTCGTCGAAGCCGACGACCGAGAAGTCGGCGGGCACGCTGAGGCCGCGCGCCCGGGCGGCGTCGACGGCGCCGAGCGCCATCAGGTCGGCGCCGGCGACGATCGCCGTCGGACTGTGCTCGTCGATCAGACGAGCCGTGGTGCGGAAGCCGCAGGCGTAGGAGAAGTCGCACGTGGCGACCAGCCGCTCGTCGACCTCCAGTCCGGCGAGCCGCATCGCGTCCTCGTAGCCCTGGAAGCGGATGGACGTGCTTTCCAGGTCCTCCTCACCGCGGAGGTAGGCGATGCGGGTGTGCCCCAGGTCGATGAGGTGCTGCGTGCCCTGACGCATGCCGTGGTAGTTGTCGACGCTCAGGCGGGGCAGCGGTACGTCCAGCCGCCGGGGGTCGATGATGACGCAGGGCAGCTTCTGACGGCGCAGCAGTTCGACGGTCTCGTCCTCGAGGACCGGCGCGATCATGAGCACACCGTCGACGAGGCCACGGGCCAGGAACTCGATGCGGTCCTTTTCCCGCACCGCGTCGTGGTAGGTGGCGTTGACGAGCAGTTCCTGCTCGGCACTGGCCAGTTCGTCGGCGACGCCGCGCAGAATCTCCAGGCCGTACTGACTGGTCAGGTCCAGCGCTATGAGGCCGACGAGCCCGCTACGGCCGGCCTTGAGGTTGCGGGCCGAGACGTTCGGCCGGTAGCCGAGTCGTCCGGCCACCTCCATGACACGGCGTCGGGTCTCATCGGAGGCCCCCGGCTTGCCGTTGATGACATTGGACACGGTCATCGCGGAGACGCCGGCCTCCTCGGCCACCTGCGCGATGGTCGCCCGTCCTGCCACCCGAACTCCTTCTGTCTGCCGACTTCGGCGAAGCGGCTCCGTTCGTCCAAGCGGAGCCGGAAGGGCTTCCCTCACCCATGAACACACGCTGGAAAGTGTAACGATAAGGCGGCGGGACCGTCAACGACACCCCTCATCGACGCAGGGTTCAAACCTGAAAAAAACGGTCTTAACTGGCCATTTGGCCTACCCTTCAAGGCTTGGCGACCACGCTGACCGCGCTGACCGGCGACAGAAAGTTACGTATAGATGTCGCTTAAGTTTTGCGTTACAGTCCCCGCAATCGGCATGAACGATCGCCGCAAAGGCGGGTGGAACGATCCCTTTCCGCATGTGTCAGTACTTCCCCGGCACGGAAACGGACCAGCCCGTTCAAACCCCTTCAGAGATGACAAGTCGGTCCGTACCGACGATGGGTGAGGTGTGCAATGAAGCGCTCTGGGA
This sequence comes from Streptomyces sp. B21-105, assembly GCF_036898465.1. Taxonomy (NCBI): domain Bacteria; kingdom Bacillati; phylum Actinomycetota; class Actinomycetes; order Kitasatosporales; family Streptomycetaceae; genus Streptomyces; species Streptomyces sp. B21-105. The sequence goes on from NZ_JARUMJ010000001.1 coordinate 14,576, forward strand.
GACGTCTCGCGGTCGCCACCACGGTCGCCGCCATGGCGATGTCGCTGGCAGCGTGCGGAGGCGGGTCGTCCGGTGCCTCCAAGGACGGCAAGGTGACCCTCCACGTACAGGCGTGGAAGGGCGGCGGCGCGGAGCCCGCCAACGTCGCCGAGATCAACAAGGCGTTCGAGAAGGCCCACCCCGACATCAAGGTCGACTTCGAGTACATCACCGCGAACGACACCTACGTGCAGAAGCTCCAGCCCGAGCTGCTCGGTGGCAAGGCCGGCGACGTGATCATGGTCGACACGGACAAGATGAAGAAGTGGGGCGCCTCCGGCTACCTCGCCGACCTGTCCGGGGAGTCGTGGGCGAGCCGGATAGCCCCCGATGCCAAGCCCTACGCGCAGGCCGACGGCAAGACCCTCGCGATGCCGATGGAGCTGATCGGCATCGGCCTGTACGCCAACATGGACCTGCTGAAGAAGGCGGGCATCACCGAGGTCCCTGCCGACTGGCCGACTTTCCTCGCGGACCTCGCCAAGGTCAAGAAGGCCGGCATCGACCCCATCGCGCTGCCCGACAAGAGCGGCTGGACCGGCAGTTCCGTCTTCCAGGCGAGCGGTTCGACCACCGTCTACCAGAAGAACAAGCAGTGGGACGCCGACTTCCTCGACGGCAAGGCGTCGTTCGACCCGGACTGGAAGTCGTCGCTGGAGCAGTTGAAGACCCTGGAGGACAAGGGGTACATCAGCTGGAAGAACGAACTCGGCGTCGACGAGTGGGCACAGGGCCCGCAGGACTTCAGCGCCGGCAAGAGCGCCTTCTGGTACCAGGGCGCATGGCAGGTCTCCAACATCAAGAAGGCCGGTTTCCCGGTCTCCTTCGCCCCCTGGCCGGGCGGCGCCGAGGGCACCAAGCCCAACAGCATGCTGTTCGCCGGCACGATGTGGGGCGTCAACTCCCAGTCGCAGCAAGGTGACGCGGCCCGCGAGTACGTCAAGTTCTGGTCGCAGAACGAGAACCTCGCCAAGTACCTGGGGGCCGAGAACGCGGAGTCTCCGTTCACGGACGGCATCACGCCGGAATCCGCCGAGACCACGACCTTCACCACGGCCTTCAGGGAGGGCCGTTACCGGATCCTCCCGTCCAACTCCTGGTACGCCGCGGCCGCCGAGACCGAGACCGGCTCCAGGATCCAGGCCTACCTGCTGGGCAAGGAATCCGCCGCGCAGACCCTCAAGGACATCCAGACCGCGGCGTCCGCCAAGTAACCGGCCACCCCTGGTCAGCCGTGGTGGGAGCACGATCGGCGGCTCCGACCGCCCCCACCACGGCCCGTCCGGGCATGAGGAGGACCCCCGTGTTCCACCGACGGCGTGCCACCATGGCCGCCTTCCTGCTTCCGGCGATCGTCATATACGGCGTGTTCATGCTGTATCCACTGGCCCGCGGCGTGTATCTGAGCATGACCGACAGCCTCGGCGGACCGATCGCCAACTTCGTCGGCACGGAGCAGTACCGTGCCATGGCCGACGACCCGAAGGTCACCGCGGCCCTGTGGCATACCGTGCTGTACGCGGCGGTCGTCGTGGTCGCGCAGAACGGACTCGGTCTGCTCTTCGCGAGCCTGCTCTTCCGCCGGCCCAGGGTGCGCAAGACGCTCAGCGTGGTGCTGCTGACCCCCACGCTCGTCTCCCCGGTGATGGCGGCCTTCATCTGGTCGTACCTGTTCGCCCCGGAGGGCGGCATCAACGCGCTGCTCGGCCTGTTCGGGCTCGACTCATTGCAGCACGTCTGGCTCGGGGACACCTCCACCGCCCTGTACGCGGTCGCCGCCGTCAACGTCTGGATGTTCGCGGGCTACTCCTGCGCCATCTTCCTCGCCGGCTACATGAGTGTGCCCCCCGAGCTGCTCGACGCGGCCGCGGTGGACGGCGCGAGCGGCTGGCAGCGGTTCCGCAGCGTGGAGTGGCCGATGCTGGCTCCCGCGCTGACCGTGAACGTCACGCTCAGCCTCATCGGCTCGCTCAAGGTCTTCGAGTTTCCTCTCGTGCTCACCAACGGCGGCCCGGCCGGTGCCACGGACACCCTGACCATGCTCGTCTACCGCAACGTCTTCGGCGGCGGGAAGTTCGCCTTCGGCATCGCGGTCTCGGTCCTGCTCCTGGTCACCGTGGTTGTCCTGTCCAGCGCCACCTCTTCCCTGCTCCGGCTTCGCGAGCGACGAATCTGACGGACGGCAACCATGATCTCCACCCTCTGGCGCCGGACCTCCGGCACCCTCGGCACTGTGCTGCTGTGCCTCGGCACGCTGATGTTCGTCCTGCCGTTCCTCTTCACCGTCGTCACCTCGCTGCGCACCGCGGCGGATGTGGCGAGGTCCCCGCTGGGCTTCCCGCACTCCCTGACCCTGCACAACTTCACCGAGGCCTTCGGGCAGATCCACTACGGGCGCAGCGCGCTCAACACACTGCTCATCACGGCTCTGTCGTGTCTCGGCATCACCGTGGTCGGCTCCCTGGCCAGCTACCCGCTGGCCCGCATCACCCAGAACTGGTCGACCTGGGTGTACCGGTTGTTCATCCTGGGCACCTCGGTACCGATCTTCGTAGTTGTGGCGCCCCTGTACCTGCTGATGCGGGACCTGGACCTGCTCGACAGCTACGCGGGAGTGGTCATCATCTACACGGCCATCAACCTCCCGGTCGCCGTGTTCTTCTACACCAGCTTCGTCCGCTCGATCCCCGTGGACCTGGAGGAGGCCGCCGCCCTGGACGGCTGCGGAGCGTTCCGCACCTTCTTCACCATCATCCTGCCGCTGCTGCGCCCGATCACCAGCACGCTGCTGACCTTCGTCGCCCTCCAGGTCTGGAACGACCTCCTGGTTCCGCTGGTCTTCCTGCAGGACCCCGGCAAACGCACCGTCATGGTGAACGCCTACTCCTTCATCGACCCGCACACCGTGCAGCCGACGACCCTGTTCCCGGCCGCCCTGCTCGGCGTGCTCCCGCTGCTGCTGATCTTCGTCTTCCTGCAGCGGCACGTGGTCGCCGGGATGTCGGCCGGCGCCGTCAAGTCGTAGAGCCCGGCCCGGCCGCCGAGGCCTGAACACGAACACCGTCACCGTCGAGGGCGCCCCCATGCCCCGACGCCCGGCATCCCCGCCGTCCCGAACATCCCGGAAGGACCAACCACCGATGTACGTGGTCTCATACTTCACCGACACCGACGAGGCGCTCCACCTCGCCTACAGCCACGACGGTGCGGAGTTCTCGGTGGTGAACGGCGGCCGGCCCGTCCTACGGGGCACGGTCGGCACCGGCAGGCTGCGGGATCCGTTCATCGGGACGGGCCCCGACGGGCTGTTCCATCTGCTGGCCACCGACGGCTGGACGAGCCCGTGCATCGTCCACGCCACCTCGGCCGACCTGCTCACCTGGTCGGACCAGGAACTGGTCCCGGTCATGGCCGGGGTGGACGGCGCCCACAACGCCTGGGCTCCGGAGTTCTTCCTGGACCGCGCAACCGGGCTGTACCACCTCATCTGGTCGTCGGTCGTCGAGTCCGGGAGCACGGCCGAGGGCCGCGACTACGAACATGTCGGCCAGGACCACCGCATCTGGCACTGCACCACCGAGGACTTCAGCACGTTCTCGGCCCCCGACGTCTTCTTCGACCCCGGTCACTCGGTCATCGACGCCACGGTGCGGCAGCTGGACGAGGGCGGGTTCCTCATGGCCTTCAAGGACGAGCGCGGCACCAACGACCTCGCCACCGCGCACAAGGACATCCACCTGACCGCCTTCGAGACCCCCGGCGGTCCGTACACCACCGGCACGGGACCGGTCACCCCCTCGGTGGTGGAGGGGCCGTCGATCTTCCGGCGCGGAGACGAGCTGGTCATGATCTTCGACCACTACCTCGAAGGGCGATACGGGGCGGCTCGCAGCAAGGACGGCGTGGACTGGGAGCCCGTCTCCCTGGCGCTGCCGCCGGGCATGCGCCACGCCTCCGTCCTCGAAACGCCGCTGCCGGTCTCGATCCCGCCGCGCTGAAGCCCTCCGCCCCCGCCACAGATTCCGGACGTGCCCGCTTCGGCCGACCCGCCCGGTGCAGGAAGCCCCGCGTCGCATCCCGCGACGCGGAGGACACACCCACCCAGCAAGGAGCGTCGCAATGAAGCGTCGCAGATCGGACCGCCCAGGCCTCAGGGCGTCCCGCGTCCTCACCCTGCTCGCCACGCTGGCGGGCGCCCTCCTCCTCCCGGCCCCTGCCGCCATGGCGGCAGGCAGCACCTACTACGTCAACTGCTCGGCCGCCACGAACGGCAACGGCACCCAGGCCAGCCCCTGGAACTCCGTCACCAGCGTCAACAACACCACCTTCGGCGCGGGCGACAACATCCTCTTCGCCACCGGCACGACGTGTTCCGGCCAGCTCGCTCCGCAGGGCTCCGGCGCTTCCGGCAGCCCCGTCACCATGGGGTCGTACGGCACCGGAGCCAAGCCGGTCATCGACGCGAAGGGCGCCACCGGCCCCGTCATCCACCTGCTCAACCAGCAGTACTGGGAGATAGGCGGCCTGGAACTCACCAACGCGGCCTCCTCGCCCGCCTACCGCTCCGGCGTCCTCGCCGAGAACAGCTCCGGCGGCGTCCTGCACCACATCCGGGTGCACGACATGAACATCCACCACATCAGCGGCTGGTCGGGCGGCTGGTACGCCACCAACGCGGGCGTCGGCGTCCAGACCGACCACACCACACCCGTCTCCACCTGGGACGACGTGGTGGTCGAGAACAACACCTTCGACCACGTCGACCGCATCGCCGTCGCCGTCACCCCGGACGGGGACGGCCAGGGCACCGGCCAGACCACGGGCACGGTCATCCGTGACAACACGATGACCTACGACGGCGCGGACGACATCCTCGTCGTCAAGAACGACGGCGCCGTCATCGACGGCAACAAGGCCGGCTACGGCGGCGCGAAGCACACCTGCCCGCCCTCCGGGCAGTACTGCAACGGCGCCTCCGCCGGCATCTGGATGTCCGGCAGCAACGACACCGTCGTCCAGAACAACGAGGTCTACTGCCACGTCAACGGCGCCGACGGCACCGGCTACGACGTGGACTGGGGCAACCACAACACCACGTTCCAGTACAACTACAGCCACCAGAACCTCGGCGGCTTCATGCTGATCATGCCGCCGTTCTCGATCGCCAACGAGCCCACCTCGACCGTCCCCAGTGACGGCACGGTGATCCGCTACAACATCAGCGAGAACGACGGCACCAACGTCGGCTGCCCCGCCGCCGGCACCCCGACCCACGGCACGGGTGTCTTCCACTTCGTCGGCAACATCCCGAACAGGAGCGGCAGTTCGGTCGCCGTCCCGCTCATCTACAACAACAGCATCTACATCAACCAGAGCGGCCTGAACACCCCGATCCTGTACTCGCGCCGGGGCACCAGCGTCACCGGCACCCTCTCCTTCCGCAACAATGCGGTGTTCAACTACGGCACCGGCGGCTACTTCACCACCAGCGCAGGATCCGTCTACTCCAACAACCTCTTCTACGGCACCCACCCGTCCTCCGAGCCGGCCGACTCGGCGAAGGTCGTCAGCGACCCCGAGTTCCGCAACCCCGGCAACGCGGACACCTCCTCCTCGTTCACCGGCACGGATGCCTACCAGGTCCACCCCTCGTCCCCGGTGATCCGGGCCGGGGCGGTCATCAGCGGCAACGGTGGCAAGGACGCCTTCGGCAACACCGTCTCCGCCACGGCCGCGCCCAACATCGGCGCCTACAACGGCACCGGCGGCAACCTCGTCGCCAACGCCGGTTTCGAGACCGGCGCGATGAGCCCGTGGACCAACAGCGGCGCCGCCCCCTCGGTCACCTCCTCGGACCCCCGCACCGGCGGGTACGCCCTGACGACCCAGGCGAGCGGCAGCGGCGCCAACCAGAACCTGACCGGGCTGACCCCCAACACCGCCTACTTGCTCACCGGCTGGGCCAAGGTGACGAACGCCGGGGAGACTCTCGCCATAGGCGTCAAGAACTACGGCGGCACCGAAACCTTCACCAACATCGCCACAACCTCGTACTCCGAGGCCGCCGTTCTGTTCACCACCGGCTCCACCAACACCACGGCCACGCTGTACTGCTGGAAGAACTCCGGCGGCACCGCTGCAGGGAACTGCGACGACATCGCGGTGGAACGCGTGTCCACCCCTGCAAACCTCCTGACGAACGCCGGCTTCGAGACGGGCTCGCTCAGCCCGTGGACCCTCAGCGGCAGCGGATCCTCCGTGGTCACCTCGAACGCCCGCACCGGCACTCACTCCCTGCAGACCGGAGCCTCCAGCAGCGGCGTGGACCAGGCCACCGGCGGTCTGTCGCCCAGCGCCACCTACCTGCTGACCGGCTGGGCCAAGGCCGCAGGCGGCAGCGAGCAGGTCGCCGTCGGCGTGAAGAACTTCGGCGGCACCGAAAGCTTCTCGAAGACCACCGGTACCGCCTACGCCCAGCAGCCGATCTTCCTCACCACGGGAAGCGGCAACACCTCCGCCACCGTCTACTGCTACAAGAACTCCGGCACCTCCGCCGGATACTGCGACGACTACACGCTGATCAAACTCTCCTGACCGTCACCGGCACACCAGGAAAAAATCACCCCCTCCCTCAGGCGGGCCGGCTCGCCCGGCCCGCCCGAGGGCTCCTCGGTCACAGGGCCTCCCAGACGCTGTCGAGGACTGCTTGCTGAAGGGGGAGCGCCGCGAGGTTCGTACCCACCGCAATACCTTCCGACCTGTCGATTTCCCAGGTCGCCGCATCCGGCGCGCCCCCCCAGTGTTCACGGTTCCTCGCGTAACAAATGCGATGTAGCGGGAGTTTCAAGCATGAACGAGTTCCCTCTGAGCGGTCGGCTGGTCCCTGAGTGGTTCACCGACGCCAAATTCGGCATCTTCATCCACTGGGGCGCGTACTCGGTGCCGGCCTGGGCCGAGCCCATCGGCGCCCTCGGCGACGTCGACCCCGATGTGTGGTTCAAGCACAACCCGTACGCCGAGTGGTACTGGAGCACCATCCGGATCGAGGGCAGCCCCGCCCAGGAACACCATCGCACCATGCACGGCGGACGCCCCTACGACGAGTTCCTCGACGTCTGGAAGGCCGAGCTCTTCGACCCCGCGGACTGGGTGGAGCTGTTCGCCCGGGCGGGTGCGCGCTACGTCGTCCCCACGACCAAGCACCACGATGGAATAGCCCTGTGGGACGCCCCGGGCACCGGTACCCGCAACACCGTCCATCGCGGTCCACGCCGAGACCTGATCGCCGACCTCGCCGACGCCGTCCGGGCCCGCGACCTGCGGTTCGGCGTGTACTACTCCGGCGGCATCGACTGGTACGCCGGACGCCGGGACCCCGTTCTCCACGAGGACCGGATGGACGATGGGAGGCCCCATGAGGCCGCCTACGCCGCCTACGCGCACCGGCAGGTCCTCGACCTGATCGAGCGGTATCACCCCGCGGTGCTGTGGAACGACATGGGCTGGCCCCGAGCGGGCCGGGCCGAACTGCCGGAGTTGTTCTCGCACTACTACGCCACCGTGCCGGAAGGCGTGGTGAACGACCGCTGGGACAGCGCCCACGCCGACTACCTCACCAGCGAGTACGAGCTGGACCGGGCCAACGAGCGGGCAGCCTGCTGGGAGAACACCCGGGGAATCGGATTCTCCTTCGGCTACAACCAAGTGGAAAGCGCCGAGCACATGCTGGATCCGGCATGCGCCGTCCGCCTGCTGGTCGACGTTGTTTCACGCGGCGGGAACCTGCTGCTCAACGTCGGTCCGAAGGCCGACGGCACCCTCCCGCAGGAGCAACGCGCCGTTCTGGAGGGCATGGCGTCATGGATGGCCTGCCACTCCGAGGCCGTGCACGCCACCACGCCACTGGAACCAGGTTCCGCCGACCCGCAGAACGGCGGCCCCTGGGTGCGTTGGACCCGCGACGAGCGCCACGTCTACGCCTTCGTGGCCGACGTTCCTGACGGGGCCGGCGGGCATATCGTGCTGAAGGCGCGTCCGGGCCTGCTGGATCCGGATACGGCAGAACGCCTGGACGGCCAACCCGTCAAGGCCGAATCGGGACCGGAGGGTGTCCACGTCACGTCCGACGGTCTCGACACGCCGCTGCCCACCGCGATCCGCTTCGCCGCGCGGTGACCGACCGCTGACCCGGTCGTTCGCTGGGCGTGGGCAACTTCTGGCTGGACGCCTGCGAACCCGACCCGAGCCCGGAGGCCGCCGAACGCGCCGTCTACGCGGCCGGGCCGGCAGCCGAGGCCGCGAACCTCTACCCCCTGCTGCACACCCGCGCGGTGGCCGGCGGGCTGCGCGCGGCGGGCGACGACCGGCCGCTGTCCCTGGTCCGGTCCGCATGGGCGGGCAGCCAGATGTACGGGGCCGCGCTGTGGTCCTGCGACATCCCGCCCATCTTCGACGCCGTCGCCCGCCAGATCAGGGCCGGGCAGAACGTCGCCAAGAGCGGTATCCCCTGGTGGAACACCCGACATCGGCGGCTTCGCCGGCGGCCGCCCGGGCGGTCCGGGGTACCGCGAGGTGCTGATCCGTTGGCTGCAGTACGGCACCTTCAGCCCCCTCATGCGGCTGCATGGCAACCGCCTGTCGCACGATCAGGACTTCTGCACGGAGGCGACCGGCGGGCACTGTCACGTTGGCTGACCGGTGGGATGATCTTCTGGTTGATGAGCCTGGGAAGGGTCGTCCGTGGGGAGCGCGTCGCTGTCGTACAAGGGCACCGGTACCCGGTCGAGGTCATCTCCCACTGTGTGGGGCTGTACCACCGCTTCCCGCTCAGCTTCCGCGAGGTCGAGGAGCTCATGCTCGAGCGCGGCGTGACCGTCTCCTACGAGATGATCCGCCGCTGGTGCGCCAAGTTCGGGCAGGCCTACGCCAACGCGCTGCGCCGCCGGCAGCCCCGGCCCGGTGACAAGTGGCACCTGGACGAGGTCTTCATCAAGATCAACGGGCGGTTGCAGTACCTATGGCGGGCCGTCGACCAAAACGGCAACGTCCTGGACATCCTGGGCAGAACCGGCGGGACAAGGCCGCGGCCAGGCGGTTCTTCCGCCGCCTGATGAAGAGGACGGGTGCGGTGCCACGGGTGGTCGTCACGACAAGCTCCGCTCCTACGGCGCCGCCCACCGCGAGGTCATGCCCTGCGTCGAGCACCGCCAGTCGAAGTACCTGAACAACCGGGCGGAGAACAGCCACCAGCCAACAAGGCAGCGCGAACGGGCGATGAAGGGCTTCCGCTCCGTGGGCGGAGCACAGCGGTTCCTCTCCGCGTTCAGCGGTATCTCGCCCCCACTTCCGACCCCGCCGCCACCTGATGCCCGCACACCACTACCGCGCCGAGATGACCGTCCGCTTCGCCATCTGGGAGCAGATCACCGGCGTCGCCGGCCTTGCCACCGCGGCCTGAGCACAGGCCCGGCTCCCAAGCCCACCCTGCCCCGACGCGCCGTCAGGCAGTCACAGCCGACAACGTGACAACGCCCTCACGGGCCATCCGCTCCGGCTTACGTCGGCGCGGCATCCGGGCGGTCATCCCTGAACGGGCCGACCAGGTCGCGGGCCGACGGCGTCGTGGATCGGCTGGCGGACGACCGCCCACGTTCGACTCCGAGCAGTACAAGACCCGCAACGTCGTCGTGCGCTGCTTCAGCAGGCTCAAGCAGTTCCGGGCCATCGCCACCCGTTTCGACGAGCTGGCCGCCCGCTACCTCGCCGGCATCCGCATCGCCTCACTCATCCTCTGGCTCCGCGAACCGTGATCATTTGTCAGACAGAAAGTAGCCCTGGTCCGGCTCGGCGTTCCGGCACCACGGCCGAGCGCCGTTCCGCGACCGGTGATCGCCATTTGTTGTAGCGGCCTTGAATCGCGTCTCCCACACGATGGCCGCGAGAACGCCCAGGCAGAGCACGGCGGAGATCTTCCACTCCTGCGCGAAGCTCGCGAAGTGGCACCCGCCGAGCACCAGCCCGCCCTCGGCGCCGGCCCTCAACCGGATGACGCGTGTCCAACAGCACATGCGACCGGCGCCGGGAGCGGCTCCTCGCCCGGCTGCCGGAGGGGCGCGGCATGAACCTGTCCGTGCGAGCCCGGCCGACGTGCTGTTGGAGTGGGTCGCGCAGCCTCCGACACAGGGACATACTCCGCCTTCGGGAAAAGGACAGGGCATGACGTTCTTCCACCGGTGGCGGACACGAGAGACGTGAGTTCTTGGTGGTGGCCCCTCATGGCTATGCATGCGACAACGGGAGACGTCTGTCGACGGCTTCGGGAGTCATCTCGCCGTACGCCAATGCGTGACAGATAAGCGGTATCGGCGAGTGTGTTCACGAGGTCACGAGCCTTGCACGACCTGCTACTTATCCCAGACCGTGATTTCCGCCTGAGCGCTGTCCTCGTTCGGATCATCAGTGCCGCCGAAGAGAACCTTCTTCAGCTTCACAAGAGCTGTTCGATCACGACCAGTGATGAGACACAATGACTCTCCGGCGGTGGCCTCCACCACGTCCCTGCCTTGAGTGTGCACCAGGTTCGCGCATTCGCTCTGTGTCGGCGGCTTCTGATCAGCCTCGACCAACGCCATCCTGATATCCGCGAAGCGGGCGATGCCGTCTGACAGCGTTTCAGGCAACAGGATGTCCCCGCCGACCGCCAGGCCTTCGCTGGGTGGATTCGTGTCCAACTCGAAGTATCCCTCCAGGCGGACGGTGCCGTGATAGAACACGGCTGTTGTGGCGTCTGAGGAAGCCGTCGGTGCGGGAGTCCCCTGGTCCCCGCCTTTGTCCTGTAGAGGCTTGTCGCTTGCTGCGGTCACCGTCGCTGTTACGGTGACCGTAGGTTGTGCCGCGCCGGTCGGCGACCTCAAGCCCGTGGCTGGAAGGCCGAAGAAACCGGCAACGATGCCGAGTACGGCGACCACTGCCATGACGACCGCTGCCCAACCCTGCATCCTGGCCGAGCGCGGCTGTGTCGGTCCGAGGGTGCCACCTGGGGATGAGGGGCGGACCGGGCCGCTCCCCGTCCGTGGCGGGGACGGTCGTACCCATAAGGTGACCCCCATGTCTGCCACCTTGAGTTCCACGAAGACACGTGCCGCACTGCGCACATTGGCGCGCGTCTCGGTCGAGTTGCTGCTGGTGCTGGTGATGGCCGCCACGGTCATCTGGTTGCTCGGACGCATGTGGTCGGTCGTCTGGCCGTTCATAGTCGGTCTATTCATCACGACGCTGACGTGGCCCCTGACGCGCTTCCTGCGCAACCGCGGCTGGCGCCCGGCCCTGGCCGCGTCGGTCGTGACCGTGCTGTTCCTCGTCGTGGCGGCGGGCACCGTGGCGCTGATCGCGGTGCCGGTGGCGTCCCAGTCCGGCGAACTGACCGATGGTGTCGTCGACGGCATCCAGAAGCTGCGCGAGTGGGCGGCCGGACCGCCGCTGAACATCGGTGAGGATCAGATCACCGGGGCCTCGGACGCCGCGGTCGAGCGCATCCGCAACAGCGCGGGCAGCATGGTCACCGCGGTCTTCACGGGCGTGAGCACCGTGGTGAACGGCGTCGTCACCGCCGTCCTAGCCGTCTTCCTGATGTTCTTCTTCCTCAAGGACGGCCCGCGGTTCCTGCCCTGGCTCACCCGGCAGCTGCCCGGCCGGCTCGCGACCGACATCCCGACGGTGGCCGCCCGCGGATGGGACACGCTCGGAGCGTTCGTACGCTCCCAGGCGATCGTCGGTCTGCTCGACGCGGTCTTCATCGGCATCGGACTCTGGGTGCTGGGCGTCCCGTTGGTGCTTCCGCTGGCGGTGCTCACCTTCGTGTCCGCCTTCGTGCCGATCGTGGGCGCGCTGTTCGCCGGTTTCGTGGCGGTCCTGATCGCCCTGGTGTCGAACGACCTTACTGACGCCCTGATCGTGCTGGCGATCATCGTCGTGGTGCAGCAGCTCGAAGGCAATGTGTTCCAGCCCATCATCCAGAGCCGCGGACTGGGTCTGCACGCCGCGGTGGTCCTCCTGGCAGTCACCCTTGGCGGCAGCCTGGCCGGCGTCGTAGGCAGCCTGCTCGCGGTTCCGGTCGCCGCCCTCATCGCCGTGGTGTGGAACTACGTGCGCGAACAACTCACCGACCCGACGCGGGAGTCGGACGCCGAAGGCTCGCCGGACGGTGCGGTCGTCCCGTCGTAGGCCGCGGTCAGCGGCGGACTGTCGCCCGTGCGGGGAGCAGTCCGCCGCGCCCTGTCGCCGACCTCACACCGGACAGGCGTCCAGAGGTTTTGAACACGTTCAAGTCCAGACGTACTGTCCTGTCATGAACGACAGAGCCGCCCTGCGGCACTGTCACGTTGGCTGGCCGGCGGGATGATCTTCGGTCGATCAGGCTGGGAGGGGTGGTCCGTGGGGAGTGCGTCGCTGTCGTACAAGGGCACCGGTATCCGGTCGAGGTGATCTCCCACTGTGTGGGGCTGTACTTCCGCTTCCCGCTGTCGTTCCGCGAGGTCGAGGAGCTCATGCTCGAGCGAGGGATCGTCGTCTCCTACGAGACGGTGCGCCGCTGGTGCGCCAAATTCGGGCAGACCTACGCCAACGCGCTGCGCCGCCGGCAGCCCCGGCCCGGTGACAAGTGGCACCTGGACGAGGTCTTCATCAAGACCAATGGAGACCAGAAGTACCTGTGGCGGGCCGTCGACCAGGACGGCAACGTCCTGGACATCCTGGTACAGAACCGCCGGGACACCGCTGCGGCCAGGCGCTTCTTCAGCAGGCTGATGAAGAAGACCCGCACGGTGCCACGGGTGGTCGTCACCGACAAGCTCCGCTCCTACGGCGCCGCCCACCGCGAGGTCATGCCCTGCGTCGAGCACCGCCAGTCGAAGTACCTGAACAACCGGGCGGAGAACAGCCACCAGCCAACAAGGCAGCGCGAACGGGCGATGAAGGGCTTCCGCTCCGTGGGCGGAGCACAGCGGTTCCTCTCCGCGTTCAGCGGTATCTCGCCCCCACTTCCGACCCCGCCGCCACCTGATGCCCGCACACCACTACCGCGCCGAGATGACCGTCCGCTTCGCCATCTGGGAGCAGATCACCGGCGTCGCCGGGCTCGCCACCGCGGCCTGACCACAGGCCGGAACCGGGCTCCACCACGCCACGACGTGCGACAGACGCCTATCCACCCAACAACGTGACAGCGCCCTCCGTCGGGCAGGTGCACCCAGATCCCAGCGAGGCCAGTACCGAGGCATCTTTCGACAGCAGGCGGCGGCAGCGCTTGAATGCGCAGCGTCGCCGTTTCGTCGTCCCTCCGGCCGTGATGCCCATCGTCACCACCAGCTCCAGCGTGGCGCCGACCGGGACGGCGGGGAAGGGCGTGCCACGCGAGCCGTTAACGAGCGGTGACTTCAGCGTTCGTTCGGAGCGCCTGCCCTGCAGAGACGGAAGGAAGGTCACAGCGGCGGGCCGACAGAGCGCACCCAGCAGCCGTCCTCGTAGCTCCAGATCACATTAACGCTCCTCCCTTGCGAATTTGGCCTGACAAGCCATTCCAATGCGGTTTCATCCCGACTGCGGAGCGACCAGAGCACCGACGGGGGCAAATCGCCGGGCATATACCAGGAGACACAGCGCTCAAAGTCCCTGAAAATCATGAGCGATACGGGACTACCTCCCCGACCACGGTGGAAAGTCGCCCGGATCGTGTGGCGCGCGGCTTTATCTGAGCACCTAAGCTCCTGGAAGATCGCTTGGAGGAACGACAGGAACCCTGCAGCACGGATTCCCTGGATGAGCGACGCGCGGGGGATCGCGCGACGGACAGTTTTCAGGATCTTGGCGCGTGCAGCGTCGTCTGGCTTACACCTGGCCTGTTCGGCGACCGATCGGAGGAACGGTAGGAGCCCGTCGGGCTCGACCCATACCGTGATGTCGCCTTCGGACTCCGGAGGCAGTTTGGCCGGCACAGAGATCACCGGTGCCATGAACAGCGGATGAAAGAGCATCTGATTCCATGGCTCGCCTGTCTGCGCGGCAAGCTTCACAAGGCAGACTGCTACGTGACCGACTGCATGGGCGAACATCTTTTCTTCGTGCCGACTGGAGCGCGGCCGTTGCGCCTCTGCCGTGTCCAACCATGCCTGTAACAGCTCCGGCGTCAGCCGAACCGGCACACTACCTTGCTCCCGCCCCGCTCGCGCCGGCCGAGCCACCAACTCCAGCACGGTGCTGATGGCAGCGATGTCTCCCTGCGCAGCTCGCGCCTGTAAGTCCTCAGCAAAAACTGACCCTTCCTCCCCTTCCTCCGGCCAGGGACCGGATCGGGGCTCCAGCGGCTCAGACACCACGGGGGCCGTGAACAGCGGATGGGTGAGCAGGGCGTTCCAGGGCTCGCCCGTCTGAACGGCAACTCCCACAAGCCGGCCGATGACGTTACCGACCGCGTTGGCGAACATCTCTTCTTCGCGCCGGCTGGAGCGCGGCCGTTGCGCCTCTGCCGTGTCCAACCATGCCTGTAACAGCTCCGGCGTCAGCACCACAGCCGTATTGGCACTTCGCCACAACACCAATGTTATGGGGTCGATCCTCGCGCCCAGCAGTGTGCTGATTGCTTCGATTTCGCCCTGCGCAGCGCGCCCAGGTAAGTCCTCAGGCATCAAGTTATTCTCCCCTACCTATTTCTGTCTGGCCGTCATGGCATACCCGGCTCGGGCCTCGTTTTGACCGCCGCGCCGAAGGCGGCTGTGCCCAGCTGTGCGCCCGCACGTGTAGGGCGAGAGCGAGAGCGGTACGGACGAATCCTTCCTGCAGCCGTACCGAGCGGCGGGCGGCAGGTCTGGCCCGAGCATCGCCTGTGCCCGACCTGCCAGTTTGCCGAGGGCCCACGTCTGCCGATCCGGGTCCGGAGGTTCCGCCGCAGTTCCCGGGCCGCGTCACGGGCGGCCCGCAACACGCCACGGGCTAGCTGGTCGAGATGCTTAGGCGACGTGATCGACGCCCCACCCGGCTCCTGGTCGTCGGTGCCCATCTTTTCCCCCTCCCCGGCCGGCCCGGCGGCACGAGTTGGATAGGGCCGGTAGGCCCAGGGTGCCCCGCATGATGCAGTTGTTCCAGACCCAATGCCGAACGTGGCAGATTGCACGAGCGGTAACCGGGTGGCTGGTTGCAACCCTCACAGTCTCGGGAGTGGGAGCCGGTGGGCCCGGCGCCGCCGAAGGCCACCGTGGAGCACCGGTTGTCATGAACTCAGGTCGGGCCGGCGGCT
This sequence comes from Streptomyces sp. B21-105, assembly GCF_036898465.1. Lineage (NCBI taxonomy): Bacteria > Bacillati > Actinomycetota > Actinomycetes > Kitasatosporales > Streptomycetaceae > Streptomyces > Streptomyces sp. B21-105. The sequence continues at coordinate 29,904 of NZ_JARUMJ010000001.1, forward strand.
GGCGCTGTCACGTTGGCTGAGCGGGTGGGATGATCTTCTGGTTGATCGTGTTGGAGGGGGCTGCTTCCGTGGGGGCCGTGGCTCCGTCGTACGAGGGGCACCGATACCCGGTCGAGGTCATCTCCCACTGCGTATGGCTGTACCACCGCTTCCCCTCAGCTTCCGCGAGGTCGAGGAACTGATGCTCGAGCGCGGGATCGTCCTCTCCTACGAGACGGTGCGCCGCTGGTGCGCCAAGTTCGGGCAGCGGTACGCCGATTCGCTGCGCCGTCGCCGGCCCCGGCCTGGTGACAAGTGGCACTTGGACGAGGTCTTCATCGAGATCAGTGGGGAACAGAAGTATCTGTGGCGGGCGGTCGACCAGGACGGCAACGTCCTGGACATCCTGGTACAGAACCGCCGGGACACCGCTGCGGCCAGGCGCTTCTTCAGCAGGCTGATGAAGAAGACCCGCACGGTGCCGCGGGTGATCGTCACTGACAAGCTCCGCTCCTACGGCGCCGCCCACCGCGAGGTCATGCCCTGCGTCGAGCACCGGCAGTCGAAGTACGAACAACCGGGCGGAGAACAGCCACCAGCCAACAAGGCAGCGCGAACGGGCGATGAAAGGCTTCCGCGGCACCGGCGCAGCCCAGCGGTTCCTGTCCTCGTTCAGCGGCATCTCACCCCACTTCCGGCCCCGACGCCACCGGCTGTCCGCACACCACTACCGAGCCGAGATGGCCGTCCGCTTCGCCATCTGGGAGCAGATCACCGGCGCCGCCTACCCCTCCACACGGCCTGAGCACAGCCCGGAACCGGGCTCCACCACGCCACGACGCACCATCAGACACCTACCCACCCAACAACGTGACAGCCCCCCGTTATGTTCTTCGCGGTCCTGCAATAGGGCCGCTGGCCTCCGGGCCCGGCATGACTGTGTCCCCCTGTCGAAGGCATGACCTGGGGGGGTGTCACCGGGCTCGGGAGGTGCCGTCGGAGACGCTGATGAGTGCCTCTGTGTGTCAAGCGGCCGAAGCAAGAGTCGTGTGGCGGTCGCGTTTGAGTGTGCGGTAGACGACGTTCGACAGGCGTCGTTTGAGGGCCCTGCGGGCCTCTGCAGGCGTCTTGCCTTCGGCGATTTTCCGCAGGTAGTAGTCCTGGCCTCGGCCGCCGTCGCGGATCTGGCAGACCGCGATGATGTGCAGCACGGAGTTCAGCGCGCGGTTGCCTCCGGACATCGACTACCTCGACCTCGACTACTGACCTTTCATCTTCGCGTCGGTGGCTGCCTCGGTGCTGAGCCGAAGCACGATGGTTGTCAAATAGGCAGGCTGGTTGTCACCGTGGCCGGGGTTGGTGGGCGTTGTGGCCAGTTGAGCGGTGACGCGGGTTGAGGCGGCAGGGGACTGTCGGTGGCTGGTGGCAGGATCACCGGCATGGTTTTCGTACGTACTACTCCTCCGCGGCCCGTCCAGGTGACCGCGGTCTTCCCCGAGTTGGCCCCGTTGGCGCGACCTGCCATCCGGTTGCATCCACGTCCGGGGTCGCCTTCGGTCAGGGACAGCTCGGTCGGCGGGCTGTTGCTGTGGCCGGCAGGGGAGCCGTGGCCGCACTGCGAGGACGTGCATCTGCACGTGGACACTGGATTCCGTGAGTCACTGACCGATGTGCGGCTCCAGAGACGCTTGCAGTCCCGGTGGCGCCCTGATGACCGGCCTCCCGCGTACACGCCCGAAGAGGAAGCGTTCAAGGAACGCGCTGCCGCACGACTCGCTGAACGGCTCGACGCCGGCCCTCCCTGGCCCGCTGAGTGCCCGATCCCGCTGTTGCCCGTGGCTCAGCTGTTCCTGCGTGACATACCCCTGTTGCGGCCGCCCGGGCAGGCCGATCTGCTTCAGATTCTCTGGTGCCCGTACGAACACGAACCGGACTACAAGCCGTCGACCGCACTGTTCTGGCGGTCGGCCGCGGAGGTCGGCGACATCCTCGCCACCCCACCGGAACCGTACGAGGCGGACTATCCGGGTTACGTGCCAGAGCCGTGCGTGCTGGCGCCAGAAGCGATCACCGAGTACCCCAACAGCCTGGATCTGAGCCCGGAGCTGCAGCGGATGCTGGATGACTGGAGCAGGTGGCAGGCAGCCGGTGCCGGCGTGGACAGCTCCTACGGGCAGTATCCGCGCGAGTTCTACCACGTTCACCTGGGCAACGCACCCGGCTGGAAGGTCGGCGGCTGGCCCCCTTGGGGCCGCACCGACCCGAACCCCCGGTACTGCGCTGTGTGCGAGGTGCAGATGGTCCCGCTGCTGACGATTGCTTCCCGGGAGTGGGACGGCGGTGAAGGTCGCAGCTGGGCGCCGCAGGAAGAGCAGGCTACCGCCCTCGCTGGCTCTCGCCGCCCGGGCCGGTACCCCTCGCAGCCGACGAGGGTAGAAGTGGGCAGCACGGACAACATGCAGATCTACGTCTGCCCGGCCTCCCCCGAACATCCACACACAGACCTGATCCAATGAACTGTCGGCCTGTCACACACCCTCCCGTAGACGGGGACAGGAATGCTGCCGAGTCAGGGCGTGTGACGAACCGCTTGCCTCACCGGTGACAACCAGGCTGCTTCGTCCGGTTGAAACCTCAGGTCACGGAGGCCGTTGATGACAACTACCGTGCTTCGGCTCAATGCGTGGTCCTCGCGTTATGCCGGTCGATATCCGCAGGGTGGTGGGCTGACGCCTGAACGGCAGGCGTTTCGCGAGCGGATCCGGCTGGAGGCCGCGGAGCGATTCGCTGCGGGCGCCTCCAACGCCGAGGTCGCCAAGGACTTACGGGTGAGTGTGAGCTCGGTGCAGCGCTGGCACCGAGCCTGGCACGATGCCGGCGCCGAGGGCCTGCGTTCTGCCGGGCCGGTGTCCCGGCCCAGGCTGAGTGAGGCCTTGTTCTGCGTGCTCGAGCAGGAGCTGGCCAAGGGGCCGGTCGGGCACGGCTGGCCGGACCAGACGTGGACGCTGGCGCGAATCAAGACGCTGATCGGGCGCCGGTTCCACACGAGCATGACGCTGTCGGCGATCGCGCGGATGCTGCACCGGCACGGCTTCAGCCACCAGGCCCCGGCCCGCCGCGCGGTCGAGCGTGACCAGGAGGCCGTGGCGGGCTGGGTGAAGGAGACCTGGCCGCAGGTGGAAGGTCCGTGGCGGCGCTCGACGCCTGGCTGTGCTTCGAAGACGAAGCCGGCTTCTCGATGACGCCGCCCACCGCACGGCCCTGGGCCCGGCGCAGACGCACACCCGTCATCCGGGTCCGGGGACGCTCCCAGCGCCGCTTTGGCCTGCTACAAGCACGGTGAACGCTCACGGCTGGTCTACCGGCCCAAGCGGCATCTCGATCACAAGCGGGGCGGCAGACGCAGTTTCACCTGGACCGACTACCGCGACCTGCTCATCGCCGCACACCAGCAGCTCGGCGCATCCATTGTCCTCGAGTGGGACAACCTCAACGTCCACAAGGACCGCCGACTGCGGGAGTTCATCGACACCCACGACTGGATCACCTGCTACTTCCTGCCGGCCTACGCACCCGACCTCAACCCCGTCGAGCGCGTCTGGTCCCTGCTGCGACGCAGCAGCCAGGCCAACACCGCCTTCACCGACCCCGACCACCTCATGAGCGCGCTTCGACACGGTCTCCGCCAGATCCAGTACCGCAGCAACCTCATCGACGGATGCCTCGCCGAAACCGAACTCACCTTCACGACATCACGGCGACAACGTCAGTAGTCAGCCCTCCTCCTTGGGGCCCCAGCAGTCGCCGTACGCCTCGTCGTTCCGGTCGTTGGCCATGTCCTGGCGGAACTGGTCCGAGGCCGTCGCGTCAGTGTTCTGAGGGATGGTGTCGCTCACGAGAGTGCCTCCTGGGCTCGGGGTCGTTGTCCTGGTGGGCGCCATCCCCCCAAGGTTCGTGGCGCCCTTGGGCACCAGGACAACGGCGTCGAGCCCCACGGCCTCAGCCACACGCCACCACGGCGACGGCTGGCACCCGCCCTGTGGCCAACCCCCGGCGGGTCTGGCGTGGAACCCGCGCAGGGAGAGACGGCCCCGGTGACCAGCAACACCGCCCGCGCCCGTGCACCAGGCGATGGACGGTGCGGGCGCCTCAGCCGATGAATCGCACGTCAGGGTGGAGCGGCGAGGGGCCGTCGAGCAGCGGCTGGTGGCGGCCGCGTAGATGCTGGTCGAAGAAGGCGGTGAGGTAGGCCCGTCGGCTCACGGTGAACCGGGCCGGGTCGACGGTACCGGTCATCCGGGTCGGTAGCCCCTTCGGCAGCGTGAGCCGCTCGGCGAGGCCCGGGAGGATCGTCTGGTAGTCGGTGAACGAGTTGTGCTCGGCCGCCTCCGTCCACAGATCGCGCTTCCAGGCGGTGGAGTTCCGCCACATCGCCCGCCAGGACGGGGAGTTCTCATGGGTGTGTGGCAGCCTGCCGGACGGGACTTCGAGCCAGGCCCCCATCTGCAGAAACGGCCGGTCCAGCCCGGTGCGGGCGACCGGCAGCAGCAGTTCGGGGTCAGTCCAGTCGTAACCGAGCGGGCCGTCGAGGTTGACCCCGGCGCGGATGCGGCGGTCCACGCGCATCGCCTCTGCGGTCGTCATCCCGCCGAGTGAATGCCCGAACATGCCGGTGCGCGCGAGGTCCAGGCTCTCCCCGAGACCGCGCGGCAGCGGCCGCCTCCCGGCGTCGGGGTTACCGCCGCGGGCGAGCACGGCGAGCTGGTCGAGGACGAACGGGATGTCGGCGACCCGGACCTCCAGCGCCGCCCTGGACCGGTCGGCGCCCGCCTCGATGGCGCCGAGCCCGGGTGCCGGCTCGATGACGCGACCGTCCGGGAACTCGACCGCGTGTGCCTCGTGGACGGGGTCGACGGTGACCACCACATAGCCGTGGCTCGCCAACTCCTCCACGGCGGTGGTGTCGAGCGTGCGCTCGTTGTACATGCCCGGCGAGTACAGCACCACGGGTCTCCGCACGGCCCCGGGCACCGGGGCCACCCCGATGCGGGCGTGGGTACCGAAAGCGGACCAGTCGATGGCCCCTTGGTCGACGCCGAGAATCTTCGCCGCGCCCGCCCCGAAGACCGCGCCCGCGCCCGCACGCATGTAGGACGCCCGAGGCCCGTCTTCCGCCGCGGCACGGTCGGCCGGATACCAGACGCTCACCATGAGCTCCCGGAACTCCCCGGCCGCGTCGCCCGCCCACCAGGGGCCACGGCGCGTCCGGTCCACCAGACGCAGTTCGGTGACGCCGAGCGGACATGGTCCGGTGGGGCGGGGGAGTTCGAGCCGTACAGGCCCTTCGAGGGCCGTCGGCGCAGCGGACGCGCGAGCGGCCGGCGCCAGAGCCGAGGCGGCGCCCAGTGCGGCTAAACCGCCGGCGCGGGCCAGCAGTCGCCGCCGCGTCACGGACATGGCCGAAGAGTCAGCAGGGGCGGAGGAGCCTGAGAAGCCGGACGAGCCGGAAGCGCTTGTGAATCGCATGACGCGATCCTGGTCGCGCTCCGCGCCCGGGTCCATGGGGCCAGCCGGATGGTGTCCGTCGCCCAACAGACCTAGGGCGTGTTTCGAAAGTCCCGTCTGTCCGGCGAGGCCTGGCACGCACTCCCCCAGAGGGGGGACCCCCAGCCGCGTTGTCGGGATCACCCCGGTACAACCAGTATCGGGGCGACCCTCCGCCTTGCGATCGCACGCACCAGACGCCGCCGGGCCTGCCCTTCGGGCAGACGACGCCACTTTCGAAACACGCCCTAGGAGGGGGAAGGGCTCCGTGCTGGCGCGGTGGCCGATTCCCTCGTCCTGTCGCGTCGCGGCAGGAGCTGCCCACGGCGGATGAGTGTGTGCACCAGCACGGTGACTTGCAGGAAGGCCAGTTGACCGTCGATGCAGGCGTGCGTGTCAGCACCGAAAGGCAGCCAGGCGCCACGAGGAGGCCGGTTCCCCAGGAACCGTTCGGGACGGAACTCCTCCGGATCGGGGTACAGATCGGGGTTTCGGTGCAGATCCCATAGGCTCGCTACGGCGAATGTCCCGGCCGGCACGTGGTATCCGCCGATGTCGCATGGCCGCGCAGCAGCCAGGGGATGGCTGTGACCGGCGGTCGCAAACGCAGTGCTTCCCGGATGACTGCGTCTGTATAAGGAGCGCTGCCATCCTGTCCGGATGCCTCATCGACCAGCCGTTGCCACACGTGCGGTGTGCTCGTGGCGCGCTCGATGATCCAGGCCGCTATCAGGGCGGGAGCCTGGGCAGCCAACAAGTAGAAGGCGATCTGGTCGCACAGCACCGCGTCGGTCAGTAGTCCATGGGCCGGGTCGGCTCGTGTTTCGACAACGCCGTCAGCGAGGCGTTCAACAGCGTGCTGAAGGTCGAGTACGTCCACCGGCACACCTTCGCCACCCGCGCCGCGGCCCGGATCAGCATCGCGACCTGGATCACCCACTTCTACAACACCCGTCGGCTACACAGCGTGTGCCATTGGAAGAGCCCGATCGACTACGAACACGACTACTGGGCCGGCTTCACCGAGGAGCTGGCTGCATAGGAAGGTCTCCACAGTTCGAGGGGATTGACAGGGCGACGGCCGTGGGCGTGACCGGCGTAGCGGTCGGTGCAACGGTGGGCGGTGTCGGCCTTCGGGGCGTGCTGGGCGGCATCGCCATGATGGTCTTCGGACTGCTTCTGACCCTCACGATCATCGGCGCCACTATCGGAATCCCCATGATCGCGACAGGGGCGGCCGGCCCCCTTCACCGGAGGCACCGCGGCCGCCACGGTCGGCACGGCGGTCGGGATCACGCAGGCCCGGCCGAGGGCGGTCGCCGAGGAAACCGTGCCGAGCGGCAGCGAGTCGGAGGTCGCCGCCGCCCGGCATCGCACTACGTCAGACTGGATGAGGGCGTCGCGTAGGCGGACATACCGTGCTTTGAGCTTCTGCCCGGCCTGCCTCCAGGGCAGGGCGAGGCTTGTCGAGCGAACGGATTCAGGCGATGTGGCGTAGAAGGGTGACCCGAAGCTCGCCGTCGAGGAGATCGTCCAGCCGGGCCACGAAGTCCTGCAGGTGGGCGGTCTGGAGGTTGGCGGCGTGCTCGTCGCGGCTGCGCCAGATCTCGTAGAGGCAGAACGAGGCGGGGTCGTCCACACCGACGTGCAGGTCGTAGGTGACGCAGCCCGGCTCACGCGACGTGGGCGCCACGAGCGCAGTGAGCGCCTGGCTCAGAACCTGCTCCTTGCCGGGCTTGGCTCGCAACTGGGCGACGACTGTCAATGCGGCAGATTCGATGTTCGTCATCAGGGATGGGTGTTCCTGTTCGTGGCGCGGCGGCCTGTTGCCACCAACTGCGTAGAACGACGGTAAAGAAGAATGGTCCGGCTATACAGTCCTCTTTTGTGGATATTCACCGAACCAATCGAGCCAGCGGCCTCCTCATCGAACTGTCCGAGGACGGCGGGTCGCTGTACGAGCGCCTGACGAGTGGGATCAGGGCCGCGATCGTGGCGGGCCGCCTGGCACCGGGCCACCTGTTGCCCCCGAGCCGCGTGCTGGCCGCCGAACTCGGCTGCTCCCGGTGGGTCGTCAACGAGGCGTACACCCAGCTCGCCGCCGAGGGGCAACTGCAGACGCGGCAGGGCTCCGGCACGCGCGTCACGACCCATCCCGCCACGCGCGACCCGGACCGGACACCAGAGACCGGGCGAGCTCCTGCCCCGCCGCCGGTGGTGGCCGACCTTCGGCCGGGCGCCCCGGATGTGGCGGCTTTCCCCGCACCCGCGTGGACCCGGTCCCTGCAGCACGTCCTCACCACCATCGAATGGGAACCGTCGCTCTTCCCGCCGCCGGCAGGAGCGCGGCGGTTGCGGGAGGTCGTAGCCGCCTATCTGAGCCGGGTGCGCGGACTGACCGTCGAGGCTGACGAGGTACTCATCACCTGCGGTACCTCCCATGGGGTCTCCCTCGTGGCGCGGGTCCTGGCCGCGCGAGGAGTGTCGCACCTGGCCGTCGAGGATCCCGGCTGGTCCCGTCTGCACCAGGTCGCGGTCGCCGCCGGCCTGCCCACCGAGCCGGTCGCCGTGGACGCCGAGGGCCTCGACGTCGAGGCGCTGCGTCGAACAGGCGCCCAGGCGGTGCTGTGCGCGCCGGCCCATCAGTTCCCCACAGGCACGGCCCTGTCGCCCACACGCCGATTGGCTCTGCTCGCCTGGGCCACGCAGCGCACCTCCGTGATCATCGAAGACGATTACGACGCCGAGTTCCGCTACGACCGCAGACCCATTGGCGCCCTGGCCGGCCTCGACCGTAGCCGTGTGGTCTACCTGGGCTCGGTCAGCAAGACCCTGCATCCAGGACTGCGGCTGGGCTGGATGGTCCCGCCACCGGCGTTGCGCCAACCGCTGCTTGACGCTCTCGATTCCGCAGGCGCCGGCCCCAGCACCCTGGATCAGCTCACCTTCGCCAGGCTCGCTGCCACCGGCGGCTACGACAGGCACCTACGCCGTGTGCGCAAGGTTTACCGGGCCCGCCGCGACGCCCTCGTGACTGCGCTGGGCAGTCACGCCGTCATCCGCGACTGCGGCCCGGTCCACGGCATCGCCGCGGGTCTGCATCTGCTGGTTCCGCTGCCCCCCGGACTCCACGATCACATGATCGCCGAACACCTCGCAGGCCGCGGAATCGCCGCCATGGCCCTTTCCGGATACGCCACCCGGCGCCACGCGCCGGCCCTGGTCATCGGCTACGGCCGCCTTACCGCGACCCGCGCGCAGTGGGCGGCCGAGCAGCTCGCGGAGGTCCTCCTCGACCTTCGCCCCTGAGCAGAAGGCCCGCCATGAGCAGAGGTCCCGCGCCAGCGCACTGGCTCAGTCTTCGCGGCTGATCGTCGACACCGCACGGCCCAGCAGGCCAGCGATCGCCCGGTAGGAATCGCCAGCACAAAGCCCGCGTGAGATCTTCTCCCGCTCGCCCATGGTCAAGCTTCTGGCGCGCCCTTTGCGGAGTCCGGGAGCGATTCCTCCGTGGTGCTTGAGGACGGTGAACACCGACCCGGGCGGCTTACCGGTCTGCCTGGATATGACGCTGATCGACTCCCCGGACCTCCACCGCCGCCACAAGTCGGCCTTCATCTCGTCCGACATCCCCGGCCGACCCAGTCTCTCCACGTAAACCGTCCTCAACCAGCACTGTTGCTCCGACCGGTTGAATCTAAGACGGCTTTCTTCGCGAAGGAGACCCGGTGACGGTGCACCCGTTCATCGAGGCGGAGAAGCGTGCAGGTCACAGCGTCAAACGAGCGTGTGAGCTGCTGAAGGTCTCCTGGACCGCCTTCTACGCCCGCCGCGCTGCCAAGCCTGGTCCCCGCGCGGTCCGTGACGCCGAGCTGGCGGAACAGATCGCCGACGTCCACACGAGATCGCGGGGAACCTACGGCGCCCCGCGCGTCCATGCCGTGCTCAAGCGGGCAGGCGCCGGATGTGGCCGCCGACGTGTCGCGCGGCTGATGCGGGCTGCCGGCCTGCAGGGCCGACACCGCAGACGACGGCACCTGACGACGATCCCCGATCCACGAGCTGCCCTGCGGCCCGATCTCGTCGTCCGGGACTTCCAGCCCGACCCCGCCGGCCTGGATGCCCGTTGGTGTGGCGACATCACCTACATCGCCATGGAGGAGGGCTGGCTGGCTCTATCTGGCCACCGTCATCGACATCGCCTCCCGTCGCGTGGTCGGTTGGGCGACGGCCGACCACCTGCGGACCGATCTGGTCGCCGATGCCCTCACGGCCGCCTGCCGCCAAAGCGGAACAAGCTCAGTGCGGCTCATGTCGCTGTTGACGCTCATGCAGTGGGTGCAGGTGTGTGCGTCCCCGTAGCGCCGCGCGCGAGCGCCTGCTCGGTTTCTGCGAGTCTGCGGATCGCTCGGGTCAGTTGGCTCGGAGGGAGCGTGTACGGCAGTCGGATGTTGCGTTCGAACGCGCCTCCGACGCCGAATCGCGGTCCGGCCGCGATGGTCACTCCATGGTCAGGAGCCATGGCTGCCAGCCGTGAGCTGATGGGCTCGGGGAAGGTCGCCCAGAGCGTCACACCGCCGACTGGTCGCAGGATGTCGACGTCAGGTAGATGCTCGCTGATGGCTTGCCGCAGGGCCTCACGTTGTGATCTGAGTTGCTGCAGCGTTTCGGGTTGCCGGGTCTGGTGCTTGTCCAGGAGGACGGCTGTGGCGAGCTGCTCGACGACGGGGGTGCCAAGGTCTGTGGTGGGACGGACTTGTTCGACGCGTTCCAAGAGAGAGGGAAGTGCGCGGATCCAGCCCGTGCGCAGGCCTCCCCAAATGCTCTTGGACACTGAGCCGATGCTGATGACTGCCGGCATGTGCAGCGCGAGGGGCTGAGGACTCGGAACGTCCAGAGCCAGATCAGTCATGGTCTCGTCGACGACTGTCGGACACGCAAGTCTGAGCCGTTGGCGCACGCTCGTAGGCATGCACATGCCGGTGGGGTTGTGAAAGTCGGGTATCAGGTAGGCCAGACTCGCGGCTCGCACTGCTGCTTGAAGCTGCTCGGTGTCCCACCCCGAAGACGTCACGGCGACGGGCAGAAGCCGGGCGCGCGCTTGAGTGAAGGTCGTGATCGCGTGTGGGTAGGTGGGATGGTCGATGAGGACTTGGTCGCGTGGCGACACGAGTGTCCGCGTCAGAAGAGCGAGCGCGTGCTGTGCACCGTTGGTGATCAGGATGTGATCTGGCCGGGTGGGAAGCCCTCTCCGCTGATACCACCGGGCGACTGCTTCGCGCAGCTCCGCAGTGCCGTAGCGGTCGTAGCCGTGCCGTTCGAAATGCCGTGGCAGTTGTTCAAGGGCGGCCGCGAACGCGGCATGGAGGATTTCGACGGGTGCAGCCGGCGCGGCAATGGATAGGTCGATGGTCTCCGCATCCGTACCGACTGGGGCTGCCGACGTAGTCCCATCGGGCAGCCGTACCGTCGCCCTGGTACGTGCCTGTGTGGCGAGGTACCCGTGGTCGACCAGGGTGCGGAATGCGGTACCGACGGTGGTTCTGCTCGTGCCGAGGGCGATGGCCAGGTCACGCTCGCTCGGCAGGGTCGCCCCTAGGGAGATGCGCCCATCGAGGATGAGCAGGCGCAGCCTGTCGGAGAGGCGTTGATGTGCCGGTCCTGGCCCCTCCTGCCATGTCCCCAACATACGCACTACCGCGTGCGAACCGATCTTCACCGAACCAGGATAGCCAATCTGGCTATGGAATGCAGGTCCAGACGGCATCAGACTCGCCGCATGGCATCTCGCGCTTCCACGGCACACACCCTCGTCCCGGCTCGTCACGACGCACCCGTGCTACCGCGCATGGACGCAGCTGCCCAGGTTCGGGCTGCCCGAAAAGCACGTCGGATCCCCCAGCTCCTGCTCGGCTTGGCCGGGTACGGGGCTGCCGTGATGGTGCTCGTCCACTCCGGACTGGGCGCGGCCAGTTGGAACGTGCTCACAGAAGGCACCGCCAAAGCCCTTGGCATCTCGTTCGGCTGGGCGACGAACCTGATCTCACTGCTGGTCCTCTTCGCATGGATCCCACTGCGCGAACTGCCGGGGCTCGGCACGCTCCTCAACGTTGCGATCGTCGGCTTCGCCGCCGATGCCACCGCGGCTGTACTTCCCGATCCGCAGGGGTCACTCGCGCAGATCGGATACCTCGCTCTCGGTCTTGTCGCACTCGCATTCTTCGATGCCCTCTACCTCGGTGCGCAGTTCGGGTCTGGACCACGCGACGGCATCATGACGGGACTCGTTCGGCTCACCCGCCTACCCGTCGCCCTTGTGCGCACCGGCATCGAAGTCACCGTCGCCGGCGTCGGCTGGCTCCTGGGTGGAACCATCGGCGTCGGAACCGTGCTGATCGCACTGTGCATGGGGCCGCTCGTCGGTTACTTCCTGCCCCTGGTAGCGGTTCGCCTCCCTGCCGTCTCCGCAGCCACATGACACACCCGGCGACCACGAGGAGACCATCACTTCACCTTTGCGCCGAAGGGTTGCCACATGGGCAGGTTTGCTGGCACCGAGCGGGCGGTCTTGGACACAGCGAGGACGTTGCGTCGTCGCAGGCGGCGACCTCCACCACGGCCAAGCTCGCTCCGCGCCACGTGTGTCGCTGATGGGTCTCATGCGTGCCATCACACACGGCCGCACGCAGGGAGATGACCGCGGACGGACCGGTCCGCCCGGTCGAGTCCGTTGCCCCGTTAGGCACGTGCGCTGAAGGCCCGAGTCCGCGCTTCGCGGGCTTGGTCACCGAGATGGTGATCATGCGCCAGTGCCACGGCTCAGACTTCGATATCACCACGGGCTTTGTGCCGACGGATCCCGTGTGCCGGCAGCGCACAGGGAGTCGCCCGAAACGCCTGGCGCCAGCAGGCCACCGGCCCTCGGTTGGCCCTCGCACCGGAACGGCGTGCCGGGAAGACTATGGAGCCGGTGCCGTACTTCAGGGAGTTGTGGTGCAGGTAGCAGTCGTCACCTTCGACGGATTCAACGAACTCGACAGCTTCATCTCTTCCGCGCTGATCAACCGAGGCCGCAAGGACGGCCTGGAGGCGTTCATCACGACACCGACGCCGGTGGTCACGTCGATGAACGGCGTCCAAGTGACCGGGCAACGCCCGATGGGTTTCGTCACCGAAGCCGAGGTCGTACTGATCGGCAGCGGCGTGAAGGCGCACGAAGTGGCGGCGGACGACCGGATGCTCTCCCGCTTGCAACTCGACCCGTCACGCCAGCTGATCGGCGCGCAGTGCTCCGGCGCGCTGGTGCTCGCCCGGCTGGGGTTGCTGAACGGCATGCCGGTCTGCACGGACGTGAAGACCCGGGCCTTGCTGGAGGCCCTCGGCGTCACCGTGCTGGACGCCCCTTTCCACACTGAGGGAGACATCGCTACTGCGGGCGGCTGCCTGGCGTCCCAGTACCTGGCCGCCTGGGTGATCACGCGAACGCTGGGGGAGGAGGCGGCGCGCAATGTCATCGACTACGTGGCCCCGGTCGGCGAGAACCAGGAAGCGGTGGAGCGGGCGATGCGGGCCGTGCACGCGGGCAAGGCCACATTGCACTGAGGCTGTCGTGATCATTCTTTTGAGGCATTCATAAGGTGGGTCCGCTGGATCTGCCGGATCTGAGATCGTGGTCAAAACGGTTCCCTGCCGTAGCCGCCCGCCCACGGCTCCTCGTCTTGTTCGTCAGGCAGCGAACCTGTGTCTTCGCCCCAGGACTTGAGACCATCGAACAGCGCATGCGCTCCCGCCACGCCCGCGCCGCCAAGGCCCTGGACGTACGAGTCGAGCCGGGCGGGGAGTTCTCTTTCGCTCTGGGGGAAGAACTGGTGACTGGACGTGAGAGTGGCTGGCCCGTAGATCGTCGGCGTGACGTGATCATTCCTCGGCCGCAACGACCTCTCTTTTCTCCCGGCGATCTTGATGTGAGCGTCCTTTGCCCGTGTCTTTACGGACCCGCTGACCGCCGTGGCAACCCCTTTGCCCGCCCCGCTGTAGCCACTTAACAGAACCAGGCGTCTCTGCCGCCTGGATACACTGCCCCGTCGGGTGGGATCTTTTCCTCTGCCCGTGCCAGTAGGGTCGGCAGGTGGCTTGATGTGAAGGAGTCCGAGCGTGGATGCCCCACATGTGGTGGGCGGGCCCGCCCAGGTGCCCAGGAGGGCGGCGTTGGAGGTGAGCCCGTTGCCAGGTCGTTCCGGGATACGTGCCCGCGGTGAGATCAGCGTCCTCACGCGTCCGTCTTGGGAGCAGGCCCTGTCCGAGCTGGCCCGGCGCCACGCTGGCGTATCGTACGTGGAGCTGTCGGATGTGGCGTTTGTTGACGTGGCCGGGGTGAGCGCGCTGGCGGTCACCGCCATGAACCTGCCCGACGGGAGGGTTGTGGTCGAGAATCCCCCGCCGCAGCTGCCGCGGGTTTTGGAGATGTTCTGGCCGGGCCTGGACCGGATCGAGGTGGCTCTGTGATGAGCACGGTGACCACCCACGAGGCGTTCGTGCACCCTGCCCTTTTCTACTGCACCGAGCAGGAGTACACGCAGCAGACGGTGGCCTTCCTGCGTGAGGGCCTGACCAACGGCGAGCCGATGGCTGTGGCGGTGCCCGGCCCCAACCTGGAGCTGATCAAGGCAGGTCTGGGCGGGGACGCCGAGGGCATCCTGTTCCTGGACATGACCGAGGCCGGCCGCAACCCGGGGCGGATCATCCCCAAGGTGCTGCGCGGATTCGCCGACGCCCACCCCAATGGGCGTGTGCGGATCATCGGTGAGCCGATCTGGGCCGGGCGCAGCGCGGTGGAGTACCCGGCCTGCGCGCAGCACGAGGCGCTGATCAACGCCGCGTTCGAGGGCCGGGCGGTGACGATCCTGTGCCCCTACGACGAGGTGCGGCTGGATCCGCAGGTGATCGCCGATGCACGGGTTACCCACCCGACCCTCCTCAGCGGGGAGGGCCGTGAGTCGGTCAGCGACGTCTACGACTGGCAGGCGGTCGTCTCCCGCTACAACCAGGAGCTGCCGACGGTGCCGGACGCCGCGGCCTTCCCCTACGGCGAGGGGGACCTTCCGGCGGTCCGCCAGTTCGCTCTCGCTGAGGCGATGCGGCTGGGCCTGGCCGGGGAGCGGCTGATGGATGTGGAGCTGGCGGTCGCGGAGTTGACGACCAACAGTGTGGTGCACGGCGGAGGCCGCGGGACACTCGCGGTCTGGGCCGAGCAGGGGCAGCTGGTGTGTGAGGTCCGTGATGCGGGCCGGCTGACCGATCCGCTGGCCGGCCGCCGGCCGCCGGAGCGCGGCCAGCTAGGCGGCCGGGGCCTGATGCTGGTCCACTACGTGGCCGACCTGGTGCGGCTGCACACCGGCGACGACGGCACGACCGTGCGCTTCTACCTCAGCTTGTGACAGCACGCGTGGGCAGCCACCCTGTGCGGGTGGATGCCCGCCCTGTCAATCCCCTCGAACTGTGGAGACCTTCCTATGCAGCCAGCTCCTCGGTGAAGCCGGCCCAGTAGTCGTGTTCGTAGTCGATCGGGCTCTTCCAATGGCAGCTGTGTAGCCGACGGGTGTTGTAGAAGTCGGTGATCCAGGTCGCGATGCTGATCCGGGCCGCGGCGCGGGTGGCGAAGGTGTGCCGGTGGACGTACTCGACCTTCAGCACGCTGTTGAACGCCTCGCTGACGGCGTTGTCGAAACACGAGCCGACCCGGCCCATGGACTGGAAAACGCCCAGCCGGCGGCAGGCCCGGCGGAACCTCCGAGAGCCGTACTGGGCGAGTTCAACCAGTCGTTGCAACACAGGGCTGTTGCAGCGAGCGTAGCTGCTCTTCGAAGACCTCGGCCGGTGTCCGCCAACCGAGTACCTTGCGGGGCCGGTTGTTGATCGCCATGGCGACGGCTTCGAGGTCCGTGGACGACCAACGGGAGAGATCAGTGCCCTTCGGGAAGTACTGACGCAGCAGCCCGTTCGTGTTCTCGTTTGTCGGTCGTTGCCAGGGCGAGTGCGGATCGGCGAAGAACACCTTTGTCCCGGTATCGAGAGCGAACTGGGCATGACCGGAGAGTTCCTTCCCGCGGTCCCAGGTGAGGGTCTTGCGTAACTGCTCGGGCAGCGGTGCCATCGACGTGGTGAGCGCCGCGTTCATCGCGATCGCGCCATAGCCCCCGAGCGAGGGGCCGTTCTTCACGGGCGGCCTCTCGCCCCAGCCCTCAAGCCGGGGCAGGTGCACCAGGAGCGTGGAGCGGCTGCTGCGCTCGACAAGCGTGCCGATCGCGGAGCGGCCCGTCCCGATGATCAAATCGCCTTCCCAGTGTCCGGGGACCGCGCGGTCCCCGGCCTCGGCGGGGCGTTCACTGAGGATGACGTCCGCGGTGACATGCCCCTGCGGCTTGTTCTGCGACCGTGCACGGGGAACCCGCAGCGCCCGGCCGGTGCGCAGACACATGACCAGTTCCCGCTTGAGCGCGCCACGGCCCTCGATGAACAGCGCCTGGTAGATCGCTTCGTGGCTGATGCGCATGGACTCATCATCGGGGAAGTCGACACGGAGCCGGTGCGAGATCTGCTCCGGGCTCCATGCCGTCGCCCAACGCCTGTCCTGCCGATGCGGCTTGTTCAGCCCCTTCCACCCAGGCGTCTCAGGCCCGGTGACGATCATGCCGTCGGGGCGACGGACGCTGCCGGCGAGCCGCTCCTGCACGTACTCTCGCAACCTGTCGTCGCCTGCGAGCTTCGCGGTCTTCGGGCGCTTCGCAGCCTGCTGCGCTTTCCACTGCGCCACCAGAGCCCGGTAGACCGGTTTGCCGCCCCGGGTCGCCGCGTTGCGGCGCAGCTCGCGTGAGATCGTGCCCGCGTCGCGGCCGATCCTGCGAGCGATCTCCCGCACGCCGAACTCCTGGGCGCGCAGCAGCGCGATCTCCTCACGCTCGGCGAACGACAGATAGCGGCCGGTGGGCTCGTCCAGGCTGATCGGCGGCATCCCGCCAGCGTGACGGAACCACCGGGTTGCGACCGGCCATGAAACGCCAACAGCCACCGCGGCCTCTGCCGTCGTCACTCCCGACGCGATCCGCCGCCAGAAGTGGCGCTGCACCGCACGAGACGGCTCCGGCCGACCCGGTGAACGCATCGGCGGTCGCATCGCCCGATCCGCCGCCCACTGCCGTCGCGCTCCCGCAGGCGCCTTTGGCACCTTCTGCTTCCGGTCTCGTCCCATCGCATACCTCCGTGATCAAGGTGTTGCGACGACCAGTTGAATCCGCCCTCGCTGCCGCGGTCCGTGTGGAAAATGACACCGCACACGTCCCCGCCGCGGGTCGCCGCGGCCATGCGCAGGGCGGCGACGACCAGCCCAGCATCGTGGCGTGCCCCCATCGCGTAGCCCAGACGCCGGGAGAAGAGGTCGATGACCGTGGCCAGGTACAGCTTGCCCTCGCCGGTTTCGATCTCCGTCATGTCCCCGCACCAGACCAGGTCGGGTGCCTCGGCGGTGAAGTCGCGGCGCACGAAGTCCGGGGCCGTCGGCCGCTTCCCCGGGCGGGTCAGCCCCCGCCGTCTGCGCACCTTCCGGGCGACCAAGCCCAGCTCGGCCATGATCTTCGCGATGGTGTTCACCGAGACCCGCCAGCCCTGCCGGACCAGCCTGATCCAGATCCTCGGCGAGCCGTAGGTGCCGCCGGAGTCGTCGAACTCCCCCTTCACCGCCTCAATCAGATACTGTCTGCGCAGCTCGCGTCGGGTGGGCTGGTAGGTGCGGCGCTTGTAGAACCACGACTCGCTCACGCCCAGGGCGCGGCAGGAGACGCGGTGCGAAATGCCGTGCTCGGTCCTGAAGTCGCTGATCACCCCGACGACGGACGCCGGGTCCGCCACGGCTACTTCACCCACAGGACCATGCAGCGTTTGAGTACATCACGCTCCATGGCCAGCTCCTTGTTGTTCCGCCTGAGCCGGGCATTCTCCCTCCTCAGACGCTCCAGCTCGTCAGCACCACCAGCCGGTGCGGCCTCCGTCCGGCGGGCACGGGAGACCCAGCTCGCCAGCGTGGTCTCGTTGATCCCCAGGTCTTCGGCGACCTCCGCGATCGTCTTGCCGGTCTCCATGACGATCCGTACAGCTCCCTCACGGAACTCCGGGTCGAACTTCCGTCGCTTCTCCGCCATGACTCCCAACTTCCCCTGCAGTCATGGTCTCTACGCTACGAGGGGAGGGTCACAGCGACGAGAGGTACGGGAACCCTAGGAGTGCCTGCAACCGGGGGCACTGGTTCCGAAACACGAGAAGGCGCGTGGTGCCTGTGCGAGGTCAGGACCCGGTCGGTCGGGACTGGTGAGGGCCTGGTGTGACTCAGGGCTTGAGGATCAGACGTAGCGGGTTGCCCTCCTTCGTGCGCAGGCGCTCTACGGCGACGCTCGCCTTCTCCAGCGGCAGTACGTCGGTGATGGACCGGGAGAAGTCGAGCCGTCCGCCGCCCACGAGTTCCACGAGCTGCGGTACGGCGTCGAGCTTGGTGCCGAAGTGCCCGCGGACCTCCTGCTTCAAGTAGCTGAACATGGCACTGTCGTTCACGACGAGCGGCCGGCCGGACAGTCCGGCCAGGATCAGGCGGCCTCCTGGCGCCAGGACGGTCAAGGCCTGCTCGTGCACGGTGCTGACGCCGGCGAAGTCGAACGCCGCGTTCAGAGCCCGTCCCTTGGTGACGGACAGCACCTGCTCCCTGAACGTTTGGATGCCGGAGTCGAGGGCAACGTCCGCACCTAGGTCCAACGCCCGCCCTCGCGCGGCGGCAACCGGGTCGACCGCGATGATCGGGAAAACGCCGACGGCCCGCAGCAACTGCACGGCGTGGGCTCCCAGACCAGCCACGCCCCAGACACCGGCCGCCTCCGCCCGGCCGGACGGCGCCGGTACGTGCGATGGCGTCCCACGGGGTCGACACGGCGTCGGGGATGATCGCCGCCTGCTCGAACGGAAGGGAGTCGGGCAGGGGGAACACGGACTCGACGCTCGCCAGGGTGTATTCGGCCCAACCGCCGTCGAAATCCACTCCGCGGGTATGCATCTGACCACCCCTGGTGTCACCGCCTGCAGGACCACCCGCTGGCCGAGGGTGAACTGAGTGACGTCGTCGCCGAGTTCGGCGATCGTGCCGGAGACCTCGTGGCCGACGGTGACGTTGTCGCCCTGGAGGTGCGGAGGACGGCCGAGGGTGCCGTCGATGAGGTGGACGTCGGACATGCACACTCCGGCCGCCGCAACCTCGATGAGCACATGGCCGGGGCCGGCCGTCGGCCGGGGTGCCTCCTCGATCGTCAGCGTATGGGTGGGCAGGTGCAGGCGCGCGGCTCGCATGAGGGTCATGGATGTGTCACTCTTCTGAAGGGCTTCCTCGGATCTCCACGCGTACCAGCGGAGCGGGGCGGCCTGCCGCCGACAGCCGGGAGTCGTCGGCGATCCTGCCGTCGGTGAAGTGCTCCTCGGGCCGCAGGAAGGCGATCGCGGCCGGTGCCTCCGTCTGCCCGTAACCCTGGAACATGACAGGGCCGAAGAACCCTGGAACATGACAGGGCCGAAGACCTCGATGGCTCGGCGCAGTTTCTCCGTCGACATGGGCGCGGAGCCGTACATGAGGTACTTCGGTGAGGAGCAGTCCCGCTGCTCGATGCCCTGGATCTCCAGCAGCCGGTAGATCACGGTCGGGGGCAGAAAAAGCTCGGTGACGCGGTGCTTCTCCATCAGGTCGAGCAGCTGCACCGGATCCGGCCGGCTCATCACTACGACCGTGCCGCCGCGCGCCGTGCAGGGCAGCGTGAGGGTGCCCACCGTGTGCGTCATCGGTGCGGCGACGAGGTTCACGACGGGGTCGTCCCGGTGGGTCGACGGCGAACAGGGCCACGCACTCATCCGGCAGATCGCCTTCGCCGAGCGGACGAATCCGCCTGCCTCCAGCACGGCCCGGGTGACCGTGTCGCTCTCGTCCGGTGCCGCGTCGACCCGGCGGCAGCGCGGGTCGGTGACGCATGGTCGTGCCGTACGGGCGGCCGGCGGGTGGTGCGCGGCGCGGTGGACGTACAGCACCACGCCGCACCGCCGACCCCCGTCCGCCGAGGTCACCGGCCGTGTTACCCGTGCGAGGGTCACGGTGACTCGTTGTCCAGCTGTTCGAGGATGCGGTTAGAGAGCCGCGCGAAGGTGGCGAGTTCGTCCGTGCCGAGGGCGTCGATGACCAGGCGGCGGACCGTGGCTACATGGTGGGGTGCGGCGGCCTCGATGGTTTTGCGGCCGGCCGGTGTGATGGCGACGAAGGCACCGCGTCCGTCCTCGGCGCAATCTTCCCGGGCCACCAGGCCGCGTTTGGTCATCCTGGCGATCTGGTGGGACAGGCGGCTCTGTTCCCACTCGATGGTGTTGGCGAGGTCCTGGAATCGTTGCCGGCCGTCGGGGGTGTCGGTGAGGGCAACGAGGATCTGGAAGTCGGCGCCGGACAGTTTGTGCGCCTTCAGGTCACGCTCCAGTGTGGCCGAGAGTTTCTGGTGCAGGCGGATGAAGGCGCGCCAGGCGTCCTGCTCGGCGGGGCTCAGCCATGCGGGTGTGTCGTTCATGTGCAGCGAGTTTACCTGGGTGCTTGACATGTCATACACCTCCGCCCTAACGTACATGACACATCATCTGACACGTCGTGCACCTTTGGGCGCCGAGTTGGATGACGTGACATGCAGTAGGGGTGTGTCGCCCCCGACCCAACAAGAAGGAGAAGGCCGTGGCGGAGAAGAAGGTCATCGCGGTGGTCGGCGCGACCGGTTCCCAGGGCGGCGGGCTGGCCAGGACGATCCTGGCCGACGCCGGTGGCGGGTTCGCGGTACGTGCGCTGACCCGCAACCCCGACGCGGACACCGCACGCGAGCTCGCGGCCCTGGGTGCCGAGGTGGTGAAGGCCGACCTCGGCGACCTGCGGAGCCTGACGCAGGCGTTCGACGGGGCGCACGGGGCGTTCCTTGTGACCAACTTCTGGGCGGACATGTCGCCCGAGAGGGAGAAGCAGGAGGCGGCAACCATGGCCCGGGCCGCCAAGGACGCGGGCGTGGCCCATGTGATCTGGTCGACGCTGGAGGACACCCGCGACTACATCCCGCTCGACGACGAGCGCATGCCGACGCTGATGGGCGGCTACAAGGTGCCGCACTTCGACGCCAAGGCCGAGGCCAACCAGTTCTTCACCGACGCCGGAGTGCCGACCACCTTCCTGCAGACCACCTTCTACTGGGAGAACCTGCTCGGCCCGATGGCGCCGCGACGGGGAGACGACGGCCGGCTCGTGCTGGCCATGCCGATGGCCGACAGCCTGCTCGCCGGCATCGCCGCCGAAGACATCGGCAAGACCGCCTACGGCATCTTCCGCCGCGGCGGCGACCTCATCGGCCGCACCGTGTCTATCGCGGGCGAGCACCTGACCGGCAAGCAGATGGCCGAGCAGCTCAGCGTGGCCCTGGGTGAAGACGTGGCGTACGTGCCGGTGCCCTTCGACGTGATGCGGGCGCAGCCGTTCCCCGCCGCGGCCGAGTCGGGCAACATGTTCCAGTTCTATGCGGAAGTGCCCCAGTTCAACGCGGTCCGCGACCTCGACGTCGTCCGCGACCTGAACCCGCAGCTGCAGACGTTCCAGGAGTGGCTGAACGCACACAAGCCCGCCTTCACCGACGCCTGACGGGCGACCCGGCGGACCTCGTTCCCCGCACCTAACCCTCCAGGGCCAGGCGTTCCCGCTGAACGCCGCTCTCGTCCCGTCGCGACGGCTGCGGCTGCGGCTCACCCGACCTCGTAGCTGATCACGGCTGTTGGAGCCGAGGTCGCACCACCGGAGCACATCGGGACGCATCACGAGAAACGTCGTGGCCCTGTCTGATACCCCCTGATTGGTAACTCATGAACATCGTTTTGTGGATTCTGGCCGGCCTGCTCGCCGCGATCTTCCTGGGCGCCGGCGGCGCGAAGCTGGCCCAGCCGAAGGACAAGCTCGTCGCCTCGCCGAACATGGCGTGGGCCGAGGACTTCTCTCCGGGCATGCTCAAGCTGATCGGCGCCCTGGAGGTGCTGGCCGCGATCGGGTTGATCCTGCCCGCCGCGCTGGACATCATCCCCGTCCTGGTTCCGGTGGCCGCCTTCGGCCTCGTGCTGGTGATGGCCGGGGCGGCGATAACCCATGCCAGACGCAAGGAGTCCAGCGCAATCGTGCCGAACCTCGTGCTGATCGTACTGGCCGGTGCGGTGGCATGGGGCCGTTTCGGCCCGTACTCCTTCGCCTGATCGCCACAGCGTGCGTACAGGAGTGCGCGCACTGCCCGCCATCACCCTCGAGGACGTCCTCGGCCTGCTCCGGCTGCCCACGCTCGCCCCTGTCAGGACCAGGATCCCCGCTGGCACCGGTGAGCCTGGGAACGCACTGGATCGCGGGTCGACCGAGGGTGTCGCACACCGTGCTGAACACGATGACGGCTTGTGCGGCTCCGCACCCGGCCGGAGGGGGCGCCGATGCCGCGGTGGCGCGCGGGCGAGCGGGGGCGTCGTGGAGCCGGCCGAATACCGAGAACCTCGTAGTCGGTCCGCGTCCAGGAACGTCAGCGAACTGGCTGAACGCGACATCGCCTACGGCCGCCTCGAGGGCATGGTTCCGCACAAGTGCCGATCACACTGGGCCGGGACTTCGCCGGGATCGTCGAGGCCGTCGGTGAAGGCATCAGCGAGGTGGAGGTCGGCTGCCGGCCGTCTTCGGGGCCGCGCCGGCGGCCCCGAAGACAGGTTATGGCCCAGGCCGCACCGACGTCGTGCACCGGCCGTGCCCCGAGATCCTTGGGCGCGCGGCGAGGTCGCCCCGCAAGTCGCCTGAACCCGGCCCATCCCCCCTTCGTCACTCCGTCTCCTTTCGAGCCGGGCACCAGGGAGCAACCATGACCGAACAGTTGACGGGTGACCGCACACTGACCCGCATCACCACCAAGCAGCAGCTGGGCCCCGACGCGCAGGTCGACGACAAGGCACTCGTCTTCGTGCCGACCGACCCGGCCCTGACCGACCCCTTCCTCGCCCTGGTCGAGGACTGGTTCTCCACCCCCGGCTTCGAGTGGCACCCCCACCGCGGCCTGGAGACCGTCACCACCGTCGTGGACGGCGTCCTGGAACACGGCGACAACCTCGGCCACGCCGGGGCGCTGCAGGCAGGTGAGGTGCAGTGGATGACCGCCGGGCGCGGCATCATCCACCGTGAGCTCGCCTACCGCGACGAGCACGCGCACGTGCTGCAGATGTGGCTCAATCTGCCCGCCGGGAAGAAGCTGACGCCGTCCCGCTACCAGGACCTGACCACGGCCGCCATGCCGCGCGTACGCGCGCCGGGTGTGACGATCGACGTCCACGCCGGCACCGTCGGCGGCGTCACCGGCGCAACCGACACTTATCACCCGGTGCAGGGCGTCGTCGCCACCCTTGACCCCGATGCCCTCTACGTCCTGCAAGTCCCCGCCGAACACCGGCTGTTCGCCCACGTCATGAACGGGCGCCTGCTGATCGGCGGCCGGGAACTGCACGGCGGGCAGACCGGCTGGTCCGACCCCGTCACGGGGAGGAGCGGGGACGACGGCGGTGCTCCGGCGGCCACCTCGCTGCACCTGGCGGCCGTCGACCCCGAACAGCCCGCCCGCGTCATGGTCTACAGCGGCACGCCCATCCACGAACCCGTCGCCATGGGCGGCCCGTTCGTCATGAACACCAAGCTGGAGATCACCAAGGCATTCGCCGACTTCCACGCCGGCGCCTTCGGCCCGGTGCCCCGCCAAACCCGCCTCGCCTACGACCGATGACCGGACATGTGCGATAGCGGGGGCGCAGCTCCGCCACTTCGCAAGTCGTCACCCACCGCCGTCTCCGGCTTGAGCGCGAGGAAGACATTGCGGCCGAAGAGCAGTGTGTCGCCGACGGCGGACGATGCTGCGCGGGACGCGGTTGTGCTCGGTGCGCAGCCGCTCGGTGCTCGTCAGCTCCAGCGAGGTGGAGCCGATCTCCTCGGTTCGGCGGGCGGCCGTCGCCAGGCGGCCGCCCGGTGTGCTCACCTCCGACCGAGCGGTGCTCCGGCATCGTTGCCGCAGCACGCTTTGCGACAATGTCGCTGTGCGCGCCGACACACCTCTGCCGTCCAGCAAACGGTCGATCGGGTTCTTCCTGACGGTACGGCGGCGGGCGGAGACCGAGGCGGCGGTCCGGTTCAGTCGAGCCGCACGTTCAGCCAGTGCATCGCGTCCAGCGCCAGACCCACGTTGGTGCCGTGCCGCTCGAGTGTCGTCGGGAGGAGCTGTTCGGCGCGGCGGACACGCTGCAGAACGGTCTTTCGATGCGTGTACAGCAGACGAGCCGTCTGTGAGGCGTTGTAGCGCTCCCGGATGAACACCCTCAGCGTCTGTCGCAGTTCGGCCGGGCCCGCGGCCAGGGGGCCGAGCGTGGTGTGGACGAATTCCCGAAGCCGGTCGCTCTCCGCGGCCAGAAGGAGCACGGCGGCGACGTCGTCGTAGAAGACGATCCGCTGCTCGCCGTGGTCGCGGACCAGACGCTGTGCTTCCAGTGCCCTGTGGTGGCTGCGTCTGAAGCCGTCCACCCCCTCGTCCCGCGGCCCGACGACGAGCCTCACATCGGGATGCTGTGCAGTGGCGGTTTCAAGGTCGTCCGGGGTCATGAGCGCCCGTGGCGTCACCCACAGCCAGAGCGACGACGTGCTGGCGTGGACGAGAAGCTGATGCGCCGACTGGGTGAGTCGGCCGACGATGCTCGCGGCCTGCACGAGACGTGCGCCGTCCGCGAGTCGCTGCGGTGCGGAGGCGCCCAGGTGGGAGGCCGACAGCGGGTATCCGAGGGCCTGCTCCAGGTTGTCCGTCGGCGCGGAGGAGCCGCCGAGTACGAGATTGACCAGTTCGAGTCGTCGAACCTGTGCGTCACCCGACAGAGCCGTGCGTTCCCTCTCGAGGAGTTCCAGCAGCGCGGCGGAGGTGTCCTCGACCCAGCGGGCGAGCGAACGGGAGACGTGGTCGAGAGCGGGCAGCAGGACCTCGGGATCGTCGTGCAGTGAGAAGGCCAGCCGCATCCAGAGGGACCACATCGCCTGCTCACCGGCGCGATATGCCGTGCGGAGAGTCTTCTCTTCTCCGTACCCCAGCGGAACCCTTCTCCGGCGATGCCGACGACCTGGCTGCTCAAGGTGGGTGCGCCCCTCAGCCGGGGGTGCTCGTACATCGACCGCGTCCAGTGGAGCGCGTTCTCCCGGGTCGCCTCGCCGAGCGCCTCGACAATGGACGGATCGGCAGCGAACGGGCCTCCCGCGGCGTCGACGACCGTCGCGTGCACCGGCATGAGAATGCCCGGATCGGCGAGTATCGCTCTCGAGACGCCTCGGATGAGCTCCTCGGAGTCACCTCCGACGTGGTGGCAGTCACCGGGCCTACTGTACTGGCGTGTGTCGCACCGCCCCGTTCGCTGTCGATCCTGCGTGCAGACCACCATTGACCTCGCGAACCACGCCCGGTTCCGGTAGACAGCCCCACACCATCTCGCCACCTTCGAGCAGCAGCCGGACAACACCGGGCAACGGACCCCACTGCAACCCGGCACTGCACCGTACGGCTCACGCAGCAATGCCCCGGACCAAGGAAGTCCGGGGCGCTGCTGCGGGGCTCTCGGGAGGCACTGCGCCTCAGCGTTCTCTAGCCGTTCTCCGGCCGACAGTCCGCCTCGACGGCGCCGGTGGCCCACTGGATTCCGCCCAACAGGTGCTGACGGACGGCGGGTTCGGCGAAGGACTCCTTGCTGTGGCCGACGCCGGTGTAGAAGGAGCGGCCGCCCTGGTAGTTCTGGCACCAGGCGATCGGATGGTCGCCGTTCATGTTGCCGCCCCAGTACGAGGACTCGTCGAGGGAGGCAAGGACGCGGACCCGTTCCCGGGGGTTCGAGCGGAAGTTGTACCACTCGTCGGTGCGGTTCCAGGTGGTGGGCAGGCTGGCGGTCGCCGGGTGGGCGCGGTCCTCGACGTGCACCGTGGCACGCATCGGCCACCACGGATGCGACTCGAAGTAGGCACCGACGAGCCCGCCGTAGAACGCCCAGTCGTACTCGGTGTCGGCGGCCGCGTGGATGCCGACGTAGCCTCCGCCACTGCGGATGTAGCCCTCGAAGGCCGTCTCCTGGGCGGCGTTCAGGACGTCACCGGTCGTCGACAGGAACACGACCGCGTCGTAGCGGCCGAGGTTGTCGGCCGTGAAGGCTCCGGCGTCCTCAGTCGCGTCGACCGTGAAGCCGTTCGTCTCGCCGAGCTGTTTCACCGCCGCGATGCCGCTGGAGATCGAGCCGTGGCGGAAGCCGGCCGACTTGGAGAACACCAGCACCCGTGTGCCGTCCTGCTTCGCCTGTGACACGGCCGGTCCCGAGACGCAGCCCAGGAGAACGGCCGCTCCGACGACTGATGTTGTCAGTCGGTTGATCGATCGCATGCTGTGTATGTCCCTCTCATCGGGTGGTGAATGTGAAGTCGTCCACGTCGTACAACGCGCCGGTGCCGCGCCCCTTCAAGATCCGGCTCATCGCCGTCACCGCTGGCCATGACGGCCGATCACCCGCCCGAAATCTGAAAACAGGCGCTCAGGTACGTACGGCGAGCTGGGTCGAGGCGGGCGGGTCAGGCCGGGGTCATTGGTCGGCCTGCGACAGGCCTTCCGCGACCTGGGTGGTGACGACGTCACGATCACGCCCGGGCCTCCTACCAGGCCACAACTGCCCTGCGAACACCGCACGTTCACTGCGGTGTTCTTGTGTAGCGCGAAGTGACCAAGAGCGCGCCGGGGTTGACGGGGGTTGGCGAAAAGCGGCCCTCCTGGCTTGATTGCGCAGGTCAGGGACGCGGCTGTCCCGGGCCGCGTCCATCGCCGCCCGCTGCCGGGCGAGTTGCGCGGCTGTCCCGTCTCATTGGATCTTGCGGATATGGGGCCGTTGACCTGCGGAGTGACAGGTTGGAGTGGGATTCGCGGCGGGGTTGGCGGGGCCTCGTGGAGGCCGTGTCACTGGCGCCGAGCGTGAGTCTCTTCGATCATGGCGAGGCCGATGTGTCCTGAGCTGGTCTGTGTCAGGACGGTGGACTGACTGCTTCCAGAGTTCTCACCGAAGGTGGCCGGTTCCGTGTCAGAACCTGCTGCTGAACCTGACAACTCAATTGCGGGTGCAGCCGATGCGTACGGGCCTGAGTTCGGGTGCTCAGTAGGGTCGGGAACTGGTGCGGTGGCTGAACACTCCGTTGCCAGTCCCCCGACCCTACTGAGCTCGCCGTTGCGACTTGGCGGACTCAGCGCCGGCGAACGATCACAGCCGATCGGTTGTGCAAGCCCGGGACTTTCAGTCCCGGGTCGTTGACAGGAGATCCGCGGCCGTGACGCGATGGAGGTGTGTCAGCACGTACCCGGCGATCCTGATGTTCACCTCCGGCACCACCGGCACGCCCAAGGGTGTCGTCCTCACCCATGGAAACCTCTGGTGGAACTCCGTGAATGTCGAGCTCCGTCTCGACACACGTCGTGGCGACGTCACCTATGCCGCCGCTCCGCTGTTCCACATCGGCGCCCTGAACAGCTTCGTGCTCCGCACGACGGTGCGTGGGGGCACGGTGGTGATCAGACGCGGGTTCGACCCGCAGACGTGTCTCGAAGACCTGGTCACCCACCGGGTCAACTCCATGTTCGGCGTCGCCCAGATGTTCGCCGCCCTCGCGAGACAACCCGGCCTGTTCGACGAGGACCTGAGCCACCTGCGGTCGATCGTGGTCGCGGGCGCGCCGGTGCCGCCTCACTCATCGAGCTCTACGCCAAGCACGGCGTGTTGCTCCAGCAGGCCTGGGGCCTGACGGAGACGGCACCCTTCGCCACGCATCTGCCCATCGAGCGCACCCTGGACAAGATCGGTTCCGCGGGCATCCCCATCCCGTTCACCGAAGTCCGGGTTGTCGACGCGGCCACCAACACGCCCCTCCGGCCCGGGGAGCCGGGAGAGATCGTCGTCCGCGGCCCCAACGTCACCGCCGGCTACTGGAACACCCTGGAGGCGAACCGGGCGGCCTTCGACGAGGAGGGCTGGTTCCACTCGGGCGACATCGGTTACCTCGACGAGGAGGGTTACCTGTACATCGTCGACCGGCTCAAGCAGATGATCATCAGCGGGGGTGAGAACGTCTACCCGGCGGAGGTCGAACGCGTGCTGGCCTCCATGCCGGGTGTGGTCGATGTCGCCGTCGTGGGGATTCCCGACGCACAGTGGGGCGAGACCGTACAGGCCGTCATGAGCGTGGACGACACGGCGGCGATCACCCTGGAGGCCGTACACGAGTACGCGGCCGGACAGCTCGCCCGCTACAAGCTGCCCCGACGCCTGAAGATCGTGCCGGCTGTGCCCAGGAACGCCTCCGGAAAGCCGGACAAGGCCGGCGTCCGGCGACTGGCCGACGAGGGGAACTGACGATGCTCACCGTGCCGGCCCTGCCCGCGCTCGACGTCCCCGGCCCCTGGCGGACCACCGTGGAGTCGTGGACGCGCTTCACGGGCAGTCTGCGCCTGCGCGGGCCGAGCGGCGAGGCCGTCGTCGCAGTGGAACGCTGCGCGGCCGGCCGGCTCCGCGACGCCTATCCGGTCGGTGCCCGGGACGTGGAACTGCTGATCCACACCGGCCTGCGGGCCGAGAACCTGCCGGAAATCCTCCGGCCGCTGGTACGTGCCGTCCGGGCAGCGGATCCCGGCTGCCGCCGGGTGGTCTATGCCGTCACGGAGGGCGACCGGGCCGGTGTCAGGGCCGCAGAGGCGACCGGCTTCCGGTACGCGGTCGACGTCGATCTCCAGGACGAGCAGCTGAGCCTGCTGGTGGCCGAACCCGACTGGGTCACCATCACGGACATGGACCTGGATCACGTACCGGGAACCTGACGAGCCGGGACTCGGCCGTGCCCTGTCATCCCCCCGCTCCCCCGCCCGGGCGACCGTTTCGACCAGCTGCGGCTCACCGAGCTTCTTGCACAGCTCCACACGTGACCCGGACGGTGATGGTGAAGGGGTCGATGTCCTCGTCCCGTTCCTTCTCCGGCAGCTGTTCGGCCGAAAACCACCTGCGGCAAGGAGCAGCTCAATGAGGACGGCCGGCCTGCCTGACGGTGAGTGCGTCAGTGGCCTCGGTGTCGGGCGCGTCCGTCCTCGTGGCGAGCGCACCGGCACCGACGCCGGCAGGACCTCGTGCAGCCGCTGCCACCGGCCGACCTCGTTCCAGTCCCGCCGGCCGACGCCAGCACGTCATGCCCGACCGCCAGCTGAGGTCCGCCCCCAGACCACCCAGCATCAGGATTCCCGCGGCGCTTCCGTGAAGGCGGCCGGTCGCATGGGATCCCCAGTGCGTCAGGTTGGCGGGGTGGGCCAGAGGGCGGTGACGTCGTCGGCCGGAGGTTCGGTGATCATGCGGTCGGCGTCGGCCGGGGAGCCGCCGATGGCCCGGGAGTTGCCCGCGGTTTCCGGGGCGTACGCCGGCCAGCCCGGGGAGCCGGTGGCGGCGAAGGCGGCCCAGGCGCCGACGAGGGTGTCGCGGGCGGTGCGGTGTTCGGGCGTGTCGGCGCCGACGAGGGACAGTTTGTCGAAGACGTGGAGCAGGTCGGCGCCGTGGAAGGCGCCCATGGCCGGTCCGCACGGTTCGTCGACCAGAAGGTAGTGGTAGGCACGGCCTCCCGCCTCTGCCTGGGCCCGGGCCAGACGCGTGGCCGGGATCCGGTAGAGGGCGTCGGTGAGGAAGGCACCGCGCAGGGCTGACAGGTCGTCGGGGTCAGCGATGCGGATCCGGTAGGCGTTGAGGAGCTTCTCCGGGTCTGTGACACCGGCCCGCCGCATCTCGGTGTACAGGGCTGTTTCGTCCTCGGGGCGAAAGGAGTCACCGCCGATCATCTGGAAGACGCGGACTTCGTCGCGGGTGGCGCCGACGAGCAGGGGGATGCCGGCGGTGGCGCCAGCGGCGACGGCTTGCTGCGGGGCGAGGGGCAGCACGCTGCCGTCGAGTACGGCACCCCAGGACCGGCCGCCGGGCAGGTTGCGCTGTCCGATGTCGCCGGTGACGACGGTGCTCTGCGCGTCCAGGATCCGCCGGCAGGTGACGGTGAGCAGGTCCTCGGGGCCGTCGAGGTGGAGTGCGGTGATCAGGTCCTCGGCCATGGTGGTGGCGGTGTCCCGGTCGAAGAGTCGGGACGTGCTGCCGCTCTGCAGGATCGCCTTGTGGACGAGGCCGGCGGCCGCGGGTGCGGCCAGCAGGGCTCCGATGGAGAAGGCACCGGCGGACTGCCCCGCCACGGTGATGTTGCCGGGGTCACCGCCGAAGGAGGCGATGTTGTCCCGCACCCAGCGCAGAGCGGCCATCTTGTCCTGCAGGGCGAGATTGGTGGACCCGGCCCACTGGCTGCCGAGGTCGGCCAGGTGCAGGAAGCCGAGGGCTCCCAGTCGGTAGTTGGCGGTGACGACGACCGCGCCGGTCTGCCGGGCGAGCGCGGCCCCGTCGCTGTAGGGGGGTGCGGCGGAGCCGGCGTCGTATCCGCCGCCGTAGATCCACACGATGACGGGGCGGACAGCGTCCTCGGCCGTCGTCGTGGGGGTCCAGACGTTGAGATACAGGCAGTCCTCGGACGTCTCCCGGATCTCCGCCGTGGGGAAGGTGGGGAAGGACGACTTCTGGCTCGCCCCCGGCACCAGGGAAGACGCGCCCTGCGCGGGCGCCGGTGCGAAGCGGTCGGCCCGGCGGACACCCTGCCACGGCCGGGGCGGCTGGGGCGGGCGGAACCGCAGCTCGCCCACCGGGGGTTCCGCGAAGGGGATACCGGCGAAGAGACGACCCCCGCCGGGACGTGCGCATCCGCGAACGGTTCCCGCGGCGGTATCAGCCAAAAGTGTGTCGGTCATGGGCGTGAGCCGCCTTCCCAAGGATGCGAGGTCAGGTGGGCGGAGGTGAGCATTCCACCCCTACGTGACATCGCCCGTCAGGATTTACGCTCGTTTTCGTGAAAGCCGACCGACTGCTGTCCATCCTGCTGCTCCTCCAGACCCGCGAGCGGATCTCCCACGTCGAGCTCGCCGAACGCCTGGAGGTCTCGGTCCGCACCGTCTACAGGGACGTCGAAGCACTGTCCGCCGCCGGTGTCCCGGTGTGGACGGAGCGCGGACGCAGCGGCGGCGTGCGGCTGCTGCCCGGCTACCGCACCGACGTCACCGGGCTGACCAACGACGAAGCACGCGCCCTGTTCGTCCTCGCCACCGAGGGCACGCACGACGCGCTCGGCCTGGGCGAGGCGATCCGCTCCGCGCTGCGCAAGGTCATGGCCGCGCTGCCCGCACCGCACCGCGGCGAGGCCGAGCGCACGAGCGAGCGCATCCTCGTCGACCCCGTCCGCTGGATGCACGGCATCGAAACGGCCACCGACGCCCATCTCGCAGAGCTGCAGCGCGCCGCCTTCACCGACCGCCGGCTCCAGCTGACCTATCGCAGCGGCGACGCCCGCGAACCGCGCGGTTATACCGTGGACCCGTACGGGCTGGTCAGCAAGGCAGGCGTCTGGTACCTGGTCGCCGACCGGGACGGTGAGCCCCGGCTGTTCCGCGCCGACCGCGTCCTTGCCGCCGCGGTCACCGACGAACCCGTCCACCGTCGTCCGGGCCAGAACCTCGCCACCGTCTGGGCCCTGCTGCGCGAACGCTTCGAGAGCCTGCCGGACGGCCTCCGCGTCCACTGCCGGGTACACCGCGAGCAACTGGAGCTCTTCCAGCGCCTGTTCGCCTCCCAGCTGGTCGCGCCGCCCCACCCCACGGACGGCGGTTGGGCACGCGCCGAACTTGCCTTCCGCGAACTTCCCGACGTACGCGGCCTACTGTCCCTGGGCGCCACCGTCGAGGTCCTCGATCCGCCCGAGGCCCGCGCCGAACTCGCCGCCGTGGTCGCCGAGCTCGCCACCCTCTACAGTGCACCCGCCTGACGCCGCCGACCGACCCGCACAAAACGGCACGTCGGCATCGAGACCACCACCGCATGCGTCGCGCTGCGCCAACCGGTCCCGCCGCCCCTGCACCGGTGCGGCCGTCCTGTCCACGGCAATCAGCGCCGGCCCGGCCCCTCCCCGCCTGCGGCCGGACCGGCCGCAGGCCTGGGACCAGGCCGGTAGACGACCGTAATCCGACGGCGGACAACCTCGTTCTCCTCCGGCTCGTCGACCAGAGGGGCGGCGTAGTCCTCGGCGCTGATGAGGCTGCGGCCGGTCGCGTCTCCCGAATCGGGCAGAGACGTGCCAGTCGAGTGCGCCCCGCGTCCGCCCAGGAGTTCGTCCCCTGGAGCCTGCGTGGCTCCACGACCGCTAACCAGAGCGCGCCCACCACACCGTCGAGCCCCGAGTCGGTTTCAGGCCGTCGGCGCCACCAGCGACGACCAGACATCGCATGCCGCCCGTGCGCGACCCCTCGACGAGGAGCGGTAGAACGCCGCGAACGGGGCGGTCGGGTCGGGGCCGTCCCGGGGCGGGAAGACGGCAGACACCGTGTCATGCTCGACGGCAACCTCGGCCACCGCGCCGGGCACAGACATGGCGAGGGCCGGCGGGGCCGGGACCGGATGCTCGGGCAGGGCGCGACGGTCGCCGAGGCGGTTGGCGGCGGTCCCTCGTGGCCGCGGCTCGGCCGTCCGTCGCGACGTGGGAGCCGCCTCATGCCGATGGCGCCGGTCAAGAGGGCCTTCCCAGCGGCGAGCTGGAGGGCTGCAGGGAAAGGCTCGCCGGTTACGACCGTGCGGGCCCCTGCACCGGGCCGCGTGCGGAGTGGGCCAACAGCTTGGTCACCAGCTCGCGCAGGACCAGCCGCTCGACCGGGGTGAGCGGCTCCACGAGGTCGGCGGTGACCTGCGGGCCATGCGCGGCGAGGGCGCGTTCCAGCAGTTCACGCCCTTTCGGGGTGGCTTCCAGGAGCGCGGCCCGGCGGTCATCGGGGTGGGGGTGGCGAGCGAGCAGCCCGGCCCCCTCCATGCGGGCGATCAGCCGGGTCAGCCCGCCCGAGGTGAACGACAGGTCATCGGCCAGGCGCGCGCTGGTGGTCCGGTTCTCCGGGTGGCGGGCCAGACGCAGGAGCACCTCGAACTCGGAACCGCCCAGCCCAGTGGCCTCGCGGATGGTGCGCTCGGCCTGTCCGCCGATCGCGTCCGTCAGTCGCAGGATGTCGCCGTACAGGACGACGGCCTCATCGTTCAGCAGCTCACCCATAAAGCTGACGATACAGCAATCCAGCAGACGTGCTGGGCACCAAGTCACCGCGCCACCGGGAGACATGACTAACTTGAAAATTGAAATAAAGCTGCGCAGGAAGGTATCTTCCTCACCGTCCATCGCACTGCAGCACCACACGGAAGGGGAACGTCCATGTCGGTCGGACGACGTCAGGTACTCGCCGCAGGTTCACTCACGGCCGCCGGGGTCGCATTGGGCGCCGGAACGGGATACGCCGCGAAGCCCGGTGAGGAGGCCAAGAGCCTGAAACAGCTGTACCGCGAGGCGAAGGCGGAGGGCGGCACCCTCACCGTCTACGCCGGCGGCGACACCGCCACCCAGCAGGACGGCAACAAGGCCGCCTTCGAGAAGGCGTTCCCCGGCATCACGCTGAACATCGTCGTGGATTACAGCAAGTTCCACGACGCCCGCGTCGACAACCAGCTCGCCACCGGCTCCCTCGTCCCGGATGTCGTACAACTGCAGACCCTGCAGGACTTCCCCCGCTGGAAGCACGAAGGCGCCCTGCTCCCCTACAAGCCGGCCGGCTCCTCCCGCGTCCACCCGGCGTTCAAGGACCCCGACGGCGCGTGGACCGGCATCTTCGTCGACGCCTTCTCCACCATCTACAACGTCGACAAGGCCGGCGGCACGACACCCGCCTCGGCCCGGGACCTCCTCGACCCACGCTGGAAGGGGAAGATCGTCTCGACCTATCCGAACGACGACG
Organism: Streptomyces sp. B21-105; assembly: GCF_036898465.1. Taxonomy (NCBI): domain Bacteria; kingdom Bacillati; phylum Actinomycetota; class Actinomycetes; order Kitasatosporales; family Streptomycetaceae; genus Streptomyces; species Streptomyces sp. B21-105. The sequence goes on from NZ_JARUMJ010000001.1 coordinate 63,521, forward strand.
ACGCGGTGCTGTACCTGTACAGCCTCGTCGTCGACAAGTACGGCTGGGAGTGGCTGCGGCGGTTCGTCGCCCAGGACGTGGCCTGGGTGCGAGGTACGCAGGAACCCGCGGACCGGGTCGAGGCGGGCAGCGCGGCCGTCGCACTGGGCACGGACGGCATGCTGACCCCGGCAGCGGGCGTGAAAACCCGCTTCGTCGTCCCGAAACACGACCCGTTCATGGCATGGGCCCAGCGCGCCGCCATCTTCAGGCACGCGAAGCACCCCGCCGCCGCGAAGCTGTACCTGAACTGGTGGCTGTCGAAACAAACGCAGTCCGACTTCTACATGTGGTCGGTGCGCACCGACGTCCAGCCCCATGCGGGCTACCGCCCCATCTGGGAGTACCGCAACGCCCACCTCGACGGTTTCGAGGACTTCATGGCCGATCGGGCTCTCGTCGAGCAGTTCAGGCAACAGCTCACGCTCTACGTCGGCGAGGTGACCGGGGCGCCCTCCCCGGGATGGCTCGGCCTGCACCCCGGGCGCTGACCGGGACGGCGGCCCCGCGCCACGAAGCTCCGGCCGGGGTCTGCTTCCGCGGGGGTCGGCGGCTCGTCAGCACCAAGAAGGACTCCCGGCGCCTTACTTGACTCTTGTCGGGGATCTCAGTGGGCGTCATCGCCCCGGTGCTTCATCCCGTAATCGGTGTTTGATCCAGAGGTATCGGGTCGCGCCAGGAGATGGTGGCTTCGCCGGTGAGGCGGCGGGCCATCAGGTCGGGCACGGCCGCCGGCGGCCAAGTGAATCATGGCTTCGGAGCGGGCCAGCAGGGTCTCGCAGTCGCGGGCGAGGCAGTGGTGCAGCGTGAGCCAGCCGTGGCTCCGCGGCGGGGCTGGGTGGGCTGCCGGCACAAAGAGCTGGTCACATGGCTCTTGGCGGACACCTGCGAGATCTGCGGGAGGCTGGTGATGTCACGGTGCATCACATCCGCACCCTTGCTGCTCTCGCTCCTGACGGACGGCCGCCGTCTGGCTGGGCGCACATCGTGCTCGATCGGCGCCGCGAGACGGTCGTGGCCTGCGACGCCCGCCACGATCACATCCACGAGGCACAAGCGGCCAGATCAATCACACACCGTGAGTGCTCGCATGGTTGGGCCGGCGGTGCACACGTGTGCGCCGTCGGCCCAACCACACTCCTCACCTGCTGCGGTCCTGATCAGAGGTTCAGCAGGTGTGCCGCGTTGCGGTGCGCGATGCGTTTGAGGTCGGCGCGGGAGAACGGCGCCGTGCGGAGGAACTCGACTGCCTCGGCCGTTGATTCGTAGGGGTAGTCGACGGCGAACAGCAGCCGGTCGGCGCCGATGGCCTGGACGGCTCCGAGGAGGGCCGCGTGGGAGAAGACGCCGCTGGTGGTCGCGTAGAGGTTGTTCCGCAGGTAGTGGGAGGGCAGGTGTCGCGGCCTGCCCTTGGGGTCGGCCTGGTGGTAGCGGCTGTCGAGCCGGGCCAGCTGGAAGGGCAGCAGTTCTCCCATGTGCCCCAGCGTCACCGAGGCCCCGGGGAACTCGTCGAACACTCCGCCGTAGATCAGGCGTAGAGCGTGGGCGCCGACCTGCGCCGTCCATCCCCAGGACGGCCCGCTCAGCACGGGATGCCCCTGGAACACGCGCCACTGATCGGCGGGGAAGAGCGCGGGATGGACGTAGAGCGTCACGCCGAGCCGTTCAAGCTCGGCCCACACCGGCCGGAACTGCGGCTCGTCGAGGTAGTGGCCCAGAACGTGGTCGTTGTGCAGGACCCCCTTGAGCCCGAGTTGCTCCACCGCCCGGCGCAGTTCGACCACGGCGGCCTTCGGGTCCTGAAACGGCAGGGTGGCGAAGCCGGCGAACCGTGTCGGGTGAGCGGCGACCACGTCCGCCAGGCGGTCGTTGACCCGGCGGGCCGTGGCCACGGCCTCGGCCGGGTCCTCGATGGCCTCCACGCCGGGTGAGGTGAGCGACAGGATTTGCATGTCCACGCCATGCTCGTCCATGTCCGCCAGCCGCAACTCCGTGAAGTCGGCGAGTCGGCGCCCCCACTCCTGCCCCCAGCCGGGGGGCATCCGGGCTTCGCCCGGCCACGGGATCAGCTCGGGAACGGAGAACGCCTCTTCGACCGCGATCACCTTCATGCCGCGCCCCGGGTCGCCGGCGGAGGTCCCGGCCGACGTGGAGGGGGCGGCCTGCGCGGGGGCGGGCGAGGCCGCGAGGGCTGCCGCGCCGGTGGTGGTGCCGGCCGCGGCGGCCGGCAGGCGCCGCCGCGAGGTGCCCGCGGCGAGGGGGGATTCAGACGATCCTGGCGTCATCGTCATGCCTTTCCATCGGTTTACAGGAAGCAGGCGCATGGGTCGACAGGTGGGGTTCGATTCGAACTCCACCATTAGGCAACCTATTCATAGGCTACCTAATAAAGAAGAATCTCGGAAGCTCCGGCGATGTTGGACACCAGACCTGACCGGCCTACGATCGACAGACCGCGCCGAACCGACCGCCCACCGCGAAAGCAGAACCACATGCCCTCCTCCCCGCCTGAATCCGAGCCGCTCATCCGGCTGCTGTGGCGCGCACACAACTGGTTCCGAGCCGCCCTGACCACTGCGTTCGAGGCCCAGGAAGACGGGTCCGCCATCAGCGCGGCACACGTGACCCTGCTCAGTCAGCTCCCGCCAGAAGGGGCGAGCATCGCCGAGCTGGCCCGGCGTCTGGGCGTCAGCGCCCCGACAGCGCACCAGTGGGTCCACGAACTTGTCGCCCTGGGCGTGGTGACCGTGGAGAGCGATCCGCACTCCGCCCGGTCGAAGCTCGTACTCCTCACGGAGACCGGAGTCCGGCGCCGCGCGGAGACGATGCAGATACTGGCCGGGCTCGAAGCCGCACTCGCCGAGCGCGTCGGTGCGGATACCGTCATCGCGCTTCGGGCCGCACTGGAGAAGCCATTTGGAGCTCCGGAATCGGCGGTAGTGGAACTCCCCGGCCCTTCCGCCTCTTGACACTGTCGGTTCCCGGGCACAGTGGCCGGCCCCTCCCCGGGCAACAGGCTGCAAGGCCACCACACGCGGACCGCGCGACCCGTCCGGTGGGAATTCGCAGGACGGTCAGACACTGGAACGTCTACGGAATCCCTGCCGCCCCGGCCGCCGTCCGCGCCGCCGCCGGCTGACCAACCTCTACGCCGACAAGGGATATTACGACCACCCGCATTCGTTCGCCTCGCAAGCGCGGCGTCACCCGCAAGGGCATGGGGCCATCGACTGGGGCCGCCACCGCTGAACGATCGAACACACCGCCTCCTGACTGACCTGATGCCGCCGCGTCTGCGCCCTCGTCCGGTTCCGCCGTCTCACCGGCTGACCTTGTCGGTCGACCTGCTCGCCGTCGGCGCACAGGTCGGCGGTGATCCTGGGGACGCCGTAGGTGCTATCCGAGTCGTCATGGTCGACGTCGGGGTGACGCCAGCCGTCACCCACGCCGCCCGGCGTCCTCGATGCCACCGGCCGCCGCGCTCGCGACCTGCCCATCACCCCGGAACGCGCCTCTGCTCCCGGGCTCCCGGCCATTCCGCCCGCCGCCGCGCACATTCCCCCATGCCGGACCGGCATCTGCGAAGCCCAGCCACCGCAGGAGGCGCTCACCACTCCCGGCTTCGCTCGGCCGGGGACCCTCGTGCTGCGGTCTCAGGATTACCCACGGACGTCCGGTATGAGGACGACACGCCGCCTTGCGATCGCCCGCACCAGGTGCTGCGGGCCCGCCCGACGGGCGGGCCCCGAGATCGTCACAACAGGCGGATGAGCGTGCCGCAAGGGTCTCCGGGGGCACTCCGCTGTCGGGCCTTGGCGGCGTCGGCGATCAGGGAGGATCACGCAGGTCACAGCGACGCTGCTGGACTCCTCCTGCGGGCCCGGTCCTCAGCGTGTGGGCTGGGGGTGCGGGTGGCTGTAGCGAGCGGCGGGAGTGGGTCGGTTGCCGCCCGCGAGCAGGGCGGCCTCGCCGGCCAGGAAGGCGTCGAGCGCGGCGGTCTGGTCCTCCAGGCCCGGTACGCAGATCGTCTCCCCCAGGCGCAGTCCGGCGAGGCTGGCTCCGGCCACGCCCTCCGCGGTCATGGCGGAGGGGATGTTTCCGTATCCGCCGGCGAACTCCGTCGCCACGACGCCCGGGCAGACCACCTGGGTGCGGATGGGCGTGTCGGCGAGTTCATGGGCGAGGGTGCGGGTGAAGGCGACGGTGGCGGCCTTGGCGGCGTTGTAGATGGTGCGGGGCGGCATGTGCGGGTTGCTCTGCCCGGCGCTGAAGGCCAGCAGGGAGGCGACCGTGACGATGGTCCCCTCCCCCGCGGTCAGCATGCCGGGCAGGGCGGCGCGCGCGAGCTGGATGGACGCCACGCCGTTGAGGGTGAGTAGGCGGTCGATCTCCTCCGGGGCCACATCGGCGAGCGGTGCGTAGCCGCCGTCTCCCGCGTTGCTGATCAGCAGCCGGACATCACCGGCCGCCAGGCGCTTGGTCACCGAGGTGAGGCCGTCGTGGTTCCCGAGGTCCGCGGGAAGGACCTCCACGGCGGCGCCGGCCGCGCGGAGTTCGTCCGCGAGCACGGAAAGGCGGTCGGCCCTTCGGGCCACCAGGACGAAGTCGCAGTCGGCCGCGAGGAGGCGGGCGTAGGCGGCGCCGATACCGGAGGAGGCTCCGGTGATGAGAGCAAGAGTACGAGACATGAGGACAGCTTTATTCAAACGTCTGCATCATGTCAAACGTTTGATGGTTGGCCAGTGTCGTATTCTCCCCGCATGACGCTGCATGACGAGGGCCCCGTCGGCGCCGACGCCCTGGACCGAGTGACCTGGGCACTGCGGCGGGCGGAATTGGCCGTGACAGCCCTCAAGGAGCAACGGCTGCGCTTGCTGGGCATGGCGGCGGCACACTATTCCCTGCTCATCGCCGTCCACGTCGATCCCGGCCTGGCCGGAGCGGAACTGGCCCGCCGCCTGAACGTCACCCCGCAGGCGGTGGCCTCCCTGGTGACCCGACTGGAGGGCCGGGGTCAACTGGAACGCCGGCCGCACCCGCGCCACCGTCACGTGCAGGAGCTCCACCTCACCGACGCCGGCCGCGACGCCCTTCGCAAGGCCGACTCCGTGATCGCGGAGATCGAACAGCAGATCACCGAGAAGCTCGACACCAAGAGCTCCAGCCAACTGAAGGCTCTTCTCGACCAGGTGACCGACGCGATACAACAGGTGCAACCGGCAGACCCCCTCAACAGACCCGTCACCTTGCGCAAAGACGGCACACCGGGGTGACCGCGCGAGCAGCCAGCACGTCCCAGCCGTCATCAAGGGCCTCCAGCGCAGCGGCCGCCGACACTCGAACGGAACGGGGCAGGCCGTCGTAGGCGGAGAGCCGGTACGCGACGCTGAGACGGGCCTCTTGTTCCTCGTCGCTCACCCCATCAGTGGTGAGTGGGAAAACCGCAGCCTCGTACATCGCGATGCTCAACAGGACCCCGTCGGCGATACCTTCCGCATAGCCGTCGCCCCTGGCCGCCCGGACGGAAGCCACCGCGGGCCGAGAGCGAACAAGCATGCCGAATCCCGCGCCCAGGCCGGCGGCACCCGCGCCCGGCACGGCACCCGCCCAGTCGGCCACGAGTAGCCCAAGCAGGCTCCGCTACCCGCCACGCACACCAGCACCGCGACGGTCATCATGTACACGCGGGTCCCGAGCGGGGTCGTCATGGCCAGCAGTATGCCCACGCCCTCGGGTGTTGCGGCCGGGGCCCTCGTGTCGTCTGCGAGCGGAGTTGCGCATCACCCGCCGGGCGATGCGCAGCCACTCGGGTGGCGGACATGGCGGGTGGAAGGGACGGCAGGTGACATGGACACTACCGGAGCGGATGCTGACCACCCCCGTGTCCGTGCCCGATCTGCGGCCTGACTCAGCTGCGGAGCCGAAGTCATGGACAGCGTTTGCGGCTGTCCCGACTGCCGGACTGCCGGACTGCCGGACTGCCGGACAGGATGTTCTTGCCGAGTTGCGCGGCGCGGATCGCGGCTACGTACCGGCTCGAGCCGGCACCGGGACGATGACGTCGTAGTGCGCGCTCATGATGTGCCCCCTTTCCAGGGGGTTCGATGGTTGGCTCGTGGAGCGAGTGGTCATGCGGCGCGATGGTGGGGTGCCAGGGTGGCGTGGACCTGGTCGCGGATGTCGGCGAGGACGGCTTCGTCGCTGCGGTGCAGGTACAGGGTGGCGGTGGTGCTGATGTGGATGATCGCGGTGATCACTCGCGCCAGCGTCGCCGCGTCGGCGGCGCCGATGTGTTCGTCGCGGGTGAGCAGGCTGGTGATGCCGTCCTCGAGGCAGCCGGCAAGGGCCAGACCCGCTTGCCGGTAGGGCTCGGCCGGGTCGCCGAAGACGAGTTCGTGCAGGTATGTGCGGCCGTTCTCCGTGTGCTCCCTCAGGCACTCCACCACGGGACGAAGGAGAGCGATGACCGGCTCCAGCACGCCCTGTCCGACGGCGGCGTTGGCGGCGGCGAGGCCGGCGTCGATGGCGGCGGCGAACTTCTCGTTCTGCACCATGATCAGCAACTCGGCCTTCGTGGACGCGTACAGGTAGAGGGTGCCGATCGCGACGTCGGCCCGGTGGGCGATCTGCTGCGTCGTGACCCCGCTGACGCCGTGTTCGGCGAACAGCTCGCGGGCTGCGGTCATGATGCGTTCGCGCTTGACCTGTTTGGCCCGCTCGCGGCGCCCGATCGGCATGTGGCCGCGTCCCATGGGACCCTCCCTTGACAATAATTCTGAGTAGACTCATAGTTGAGTGTACTCAAATTGATGCAGTGAGGCGAGACCCCGGAAGTCGCGCTGAATTGGCTGATCTGGCCTCAAACCCGGATAAACAGTATGAAGGCAAGGAGAGACGTCCCATGCGAGCGTTCGTCGTCACCAAGTACAAGGAGCCGCTGCAGGAGGCGGACGCCCCGAGCCCACCATGGGGGAGCACGACGTGCTGGTGCGGGTGGAGGCCGCAGGGCTGAACCCGCTGGATGAGAAGATCCGCGCCGGTGAGTTCAAGCAGATCCTGCCCTACAAGCTGCCGCTGATCCTGGGGAACGACGTAGCGGGCACCGTCATCGGTGTCGGGACGGCGGTTCGCGGCTTCAAGCCCGGAGACGAGGTCTACGCCCGGCCCGGCCAGGACCGCATCGGCACGTTCGCCGAGCGCATCGCCGTCGCGGAGGGCGACCTGGCGCTCAAGCCGGCCTCGATCAGCATGGAAGAGGCCGGCTCGCTGCCGCTGGCGGCGCTCACGGCGTGGCAGGCGCTGGTGGAGCGCGGGAAGGTGCGGCCCGGGCAGAAGGTTCTGATCCACGCCGGTGCCGGCGGGGTCGGTTCGATCGCGATCCAGCTCGCCGCGCACCTCGGTGCGCACGTCGCCACGACCGCCAGCGGTTCCAACGCGGACTTCGTGCGCGCGCTGGGCGCGGACACGGTGATCGATTACCGCAGCCAGGACTTCGAGCAGCTTCTGACCGGCTACGACCTGGTGCTGGACAGCCTCGGTGGGGAGAATCTCGAGAAGTCCCTGCGGGTGCTCAAGCCCGGCGGCAAGGCCATCGGGATCGCTGGTCCCCCGGACCCCGCGTTCGCCCGCGAGGCCGGCCTGAACCCGCTGCTGCGCCTGGCGGTCGCAGCCTTGAGCGGCAAGATCCGCAGGCAGGCGAAGAAGCTCGGCGTGACGTACGAGTTCCTGTTCATGCGCGCCAGCGGCGACCAGCTCCGCCAGATCACCACCCTCATCGACCAGGGCGTGGTGCGTCCGGTCGTGGGAAAGGTGGTCGGCTTCGACCAGACCCCGCAGGCGCTGCAGTCCCTGTCCCAGGGCGGCATCCGCGGCAAGGCCGTCATCGGCCACAGCTGACCCGCCGCAACCGCGACGGGCGACACGAAACACCACAGCGACACAGAACACGCAAGGAGACTCCGTCATGAGCAGCACCGACACCCCGAACGAAGCCGTCATCACCTCCTATGCGAAGGCTCCGGCCCGCACCGTCAGGGCCGGCGGCGTCACCTACGCCTACCGCGAGCTGGGGCCGAAGGGCGGCATCCCCGTCGTCTTCTTCGTCCACCTCGCCGCGACCCTGGACAACTGGGACCCCCGCATCATCGATCCCATCGCGAAGGGGCGTCACGTCATCGCCTTCGACAACCGCGGTGTCGGAGCGTCCACCGGTCAGGTGCCGGACAGTGTCGAGGCGATGGCCGACGACGCCTACACCTTCATCAAGGCGCTCGGGTACGGCAAGATCGACGTCTTCTCCTTCTCCCTCGGCGGGATGGTCGCCCAGGCCCTGGTGGTGAAGCACCCCGAGCTCGTCCGCAAGCTGGTTCTCACCGGCACCGGGCCCAAGGGCGGCAAGGACATGGACAAGGTCGCCAGAGTCACCTACTGGGACATCCTGCGCGCCACCTTGACCCGTTCGGACCCCAAGGAGTTCCTGTTCTTCAACCGCAATGCCACCGGCAAGGCCGCCGGGCGCGCGTTCGTCAACCGGCTCAAGGAGCGCACCGTCGACCGCGACGCGGAGATCAAGACCAAGGCGTTCCAGACGCAGCTGAAGGCGATCAAGAAGTGGGGGCGCTCCGCCCCCGACGAACTGTCGTCGATCACGCAGCCCACCCTGATCGCCAACGGCGACAACGACCGCATGGTGCCGTCGGTCCTGTCGGAGGACCTGCACCGGCGCATCAAGGGCAGTGAGCTGATCATCTACCCCGACTCCGGGCACGGCGGCATCTTCCAGTTCCACGACCGGTTCGCCCCCGTGGCGGTCGAGTTCCTGGCCCGATGACCACCGCCTGACCAGGAAGAGAAGGGCAACATCATGAGCACGTCACCGGCCGCCGCGCCCCCGGAAGTGAAGAAGCCTCTCACCTCCTCGATCCTGCTGTGGGTGCGCACCGACCAGCCCCGCCAGACCGGCATGGACCACTGGAAGGGCCCGCACTCAGGGATCATCTCCGCCACCCCGGGCCTGGAGGAGTACCGGCAGATCCACCTCGCCGAGCACAACACGGGCCTGTGGCCGGCCATCGACGGGGTCCAGACCGCGATCCCCGCCGACCGGAAGATCGACGGCGTCGCGGAAGTCACCTTCCAATCGGCGCTTGCACCCCTGAAAGGGCGCGAGCAGACGAAGCTGGCCTACGCCGACGAGATCAACGTGTTCCGCCGCACCCTGCTCTACGCCGGCCCGCCGAACTCCTCTCGGTGGTACGACGTCGCAGGCCCCGGACAGCCGGTCGGCGCCCGCGCGCTGATCTACCTTCGCCGCAGGGACGGGGCCGGCGCCGGCGCCTTCCGGAAGTTCGTCAACGAGCAGCTCGCCCCCGCGCTCGCCGGCACCGGAGTGCTGAAGGAGCTGCGCACGCAGACGTTCCTGCCCTGGACGAAAAAGCTCTGGGACACCCCGGACGTCGCCCACGACAACCCCCACGACCAGCGCTTCCACGCCTCGGTCAGCCTCGGGTTCACCGACACCGCGGCACGGGACGCCTTCTTCACCGGCCCCGTGATCGAGGACCTGTCCGACCGGCTGGCACCGCAGGTCTCCGCGATCCACGCCTACGACGTCACCGCCACCCTCACCTACGTCAAGAACGGCGACATCCTCCCGCGCTACCAGGCGTGAGCAGCGCGCAGACGGAAAGCGGGACCGCCCGATCTGCTCAGCAATCCATCCGCCCCGGCTTCCTGGCCCTCCTCGCGCCACCGTCGCCATCTCTTACCCACCACGCATCCGGAGCCAGCCATGAGCGAGCAGCAGAGCACCATCCACTACGAGCGCACCTCACCGCAGATCGCGAAGATCACCTTCGCCAACCCACCCGTCAACCTCATCGCCGGCGAGACAGTCCTGCGCCTCATCGAGATCGTCACCGAACTGGCCACCGACCCGGACATCCAGGTCGTGCTGTTCGACAGCGCCACCCCCGACTTCTTCTACAACCACTTCGACCTGGCCGCCGCCGCCGACTTCCCCGCCCCCGAGGGCCCGGACGCGCTACCGGCATGGACGAATCTGGTCCTGGAACTCTCCAAAGCGCCGTACATCACCATCGCCGCGATCCGGGGACGCACCCGCGGCGGCGGGAACGAACTCGCCCTCGCCCTCGATCTGCGCTACGCCAGCCGTGAGAAAGCGATCTTCGGACAGCCCGAGGTCGGCAGCGGACTGCTGCCCGGCGGTGGCGGCAGCGAACGCCTTCCCCGGGCCATCGGACGCGACCGCGCCCTGGAAGCCATCCTCACCAGCGACGACTACGACGCCGACACCGCCGAACGCTGGGGCTGGGTCACCCGCGCCCTCCCCGACAGCGAACTCGACGCCTTCGTCGGCACCGTCGCCGCCCGGCTCGCCTCCTTCGACCGCACCTCACTCGCCTCGGCCAAAGCCCAGGTCAACCGGGCATCCCTGCCCCCGGACGCGGACCTGGTCGCCGCGTACGGCGAGTTCGCCCACTCCCTCACCCTCCCCGGTTTCCTCACCCGGGCCGCAGGCACGCAGGCCGTCGTCGAACAGGCCGGCATCGACTTCGAGTACCGTCTCGGGCACTACATCGGCATCGCCAACCAGCAACGCTGACACCCATCAGAAATCGAGGACGACGCAGCGGATGCCGCGTCCGTCCTCGTTTGCCGCGGGGCCCACCTGATTTCCGACGTCTTCGGCACCGTGGTCGGATCGGGCTGCCGCCGGACCGACCGCCGACGTCATCCACCGCTCGACGGCCGCGACGGTGCAGCCCGTCTCGACACCGGCCGGCCAACCGTTCGAACGCCATGGATCACGGGGGGCCGACGTGAAGAGATCACGTCGGGCCCGAAGAACAAGCTCAGGCGTCCGTACTGTGCAGGTCCGGGTAAAAGCGCCTCGACCGGGCCGCTCAGAGCCGCCTTGACCCCCTGGGTCAACTCGTCGGCCAGGACCTCGTATTCTCCGGACTCGACTGCGTCGTAGACCGTCGTCACCAGCTGCGTCGGCAGCATCTTGGGTCCGTCGGCGTGCGCGGCCATCCCGGTGTCGACGTAGCCCATGTGCACACCCGTCACGTGGACGCCCATGGGTGCGAACTCGATGCGCAGCGAGTTGGTGGCCGACCACAGTGCGGCCTTGGGCGCGCTGTAGGCGCCGCCGAAGGCATACCAGCTGGCAACGGAGTGCACGTCGATGAGGATCGACCCCTTCTTGGCGGCGAGGACCGGTGCGAAGGCGCGGGCAAGGAAGACGGGCCCGAAGAAGTTCGTCTCCATGTTCGCCCGGATGTCCGCCTCGGAGACGTCCAGCAGACTCGCGCTCGGCGGGATGGCGCCCGCGTTGTTGAAGTGCGTGGCTGCGCACGGATGGAGCGATGACTCCTTGCCCCGCGATGGGAGAATGAGCGGAGCCACATTCGAGCCCACGCGGCATTGAGTGCAATCATAACTGATTACAGTCAGAATCTACGCCTGGAGGACACCGTCATGCCTGTCGGACGGCGCGAGCGGAAAAAGCAGGAGAAACTCGACCGCATTGTCGCTGCCGCCAGTGAGCTGTTCGCCGAGCACGGCGTCGATGAGGTCACGACCCAGCAGATCGCGGACGAGGCCGACATCGGCACCGGAACCCTGTTCCTTTACGCCAAGACCAAGGGCGAACTCCTCCTGCTCGTGCAGAACGCCAAGTACGCCGAAGCGCTAGAGCAGGGCCGGGCGGACGCCGAGACCGTCCCGGGCGTGCTGGACGCGGTGCTGGCGATCGTCCGGCCGATCGTCGAGTGCAACCGCACCCAGATCGACAACGGACGTACCTACCTGCGAGAGATGGTCTTCGGCGACCCCGAGGAGCCCCGGCACGGCGCAGCACTCGCCATCGTCGCGCAGACCGAGGAGGCCGTCGCCGCCGTTCTGCGCCGAGACGAACGGGTCACAGAGGGCGACGCCGCGACGCTGGCACACATCGTGTCCGCCGTGATGTTCCTCAGCATGGCGGTGAGCCTGAACATCGCCTTGAGCGTCGAGGAGATCGTGCAGGACATCCGGGGGCAGGTCGAGGTCCTGCTGCCTCGCTGAAGCGCGGCCCAGCCTCAGGCCCAGGTGACATCCGGGCAGTCCTCGGCTGCGCCATGGCCCGAATCCCCAAATGACAGGCCGTCCGGCCGCCTCCGCCCATTCCGACATGGCCGGAGGCGGTGGGGCGGGCGGCCGGCGGGCTACCGCCACCGTGTGCTGCTGGGATTTCGGAGATTGCCTACCTACGTGGCGTCAAGTCCCTGTCGTAACAGCCCCTTACCCCAGGATTCCGGGTCAAGGCCCGTGTGGTGCGGTCAAAGCTCTGTGGGTCGATTCCAGGATCTTCTCCGGAGTTCTGTGCCCGCCGTGGCGCGGGCGAGCAGGATCGCGCCGACCAGGGTGGCCACCACGGGAAAGCCGTCGTCGGCGTCGGTGGACATCCACGCGGCGAATCGGTCTCACCGAGGGCCCTGACGGCCTTGTCCGCACCGCCCGCCTGCCGCTGTCGAGCGCAACCTTGAACTATCTCGCCTGCCTGATACGCGGCCGCCTGAAGAAAATCGCCTCGCGGTGGCGGGCGCTGCCCGCCGGGAAGATCGCCGGCATCGTGCTGGCGGTGCTGCGCTGTGACCAGCGGCCCGGCGATCTGGCCGGCAGGAACGGGGTGCACCGCACCACCGTGAGCCGGTGGGTGCGCGAGGTCGTGGGCCTGCTGGCCGCCCGCGCCCCGCGCCTGGACCGCGCGTTCAAGAAGATCGCCCAAAAGGGCGGCGGGGTGGTCCTGCCGGTGTTCGTACTGAGGCGACTGGGAGCCGGCCTCGTGCTGCTCATGGTACTGAGCTGGGCTTGCGTCGGTCGGCTGTGGTCAGGCTTCCTGGCTCCGTGCCGCCGACTGGTCGCTGGTGTCGTGCGCCAGTGACGCGAGAATTTCCTTGCGGCAGACATCGAGGATTTCGTCCGCCAGGGGAGAACCGTCCGGGCATGCCCGCGACAACATGATCGCGCCGACCGAATGGGCGAGCATGTCGATCACCATCATGCGGGCCGCGCGCTGGTCCGCATCCCCCGGCGTATCGCTTTGGGACTGAAGGGCCGTCAGCAGGTTCTCGATCCCGGCTGCGAACTCTGTTCTGATGTCCGCCGGCTGACGTGCGGCGTCGCCGCCGAGGGCCGCGATGGTGCAGCCGTCGCCGCGCCCGTCGCGATGCTCCCGCGAGACGTAGCGCTCGACGAACTCGGCGGGGTCCAGACCTTCTGTCCGTGCCACGGTCTGCGAGAGCCCGCTCGCGGACGCTTCGGCCATCAGGTCGGCCTTGGAGCGGAAGTGCTTGTAGAACCCGCCATGGGTGAACCCGGCGGCTGCCATCAGTTCTGCCACGCCGACACCGTCATATCCGCGCTCACGGAACAGCCTGGCGGCTGTCGCGACGATGTGGGCACGGTTCTGCTCTGCCTGTGCCTTGGTGACCCGCATGTCCAGCCGTCCCTTCGCCGGTCGACGCTCGACGGTCCAGCATACATAGATGTCGATCGGCATCAAAGAGCTTGACTTTTTAGATGACGATCGTCATCGTATTGCTCACCCCCTCCAGAAAGGCTCAGGCCATGAGTGACACGCATGTGACCGCACCGACTCAGTACATCGAGGTCGACGGCGACCGGTTCGCCTACCGGCGCTGGGGCAAGCCCTCGGGCGTCCCGATCTTCCTGGTCCAGCACTTCCGCGGCGGGATGGACAACTGGGACCCGCTGCTCACCGACGGCCTGGCCGAAGGCCGTGAGGTCATCCTGTTCAACGGCCGCGGCATCGCCTCGTCATCGGGCACGCCGCGTAACCGGATCGAGGACATGGCCGACGACATCGCCGCGGTCATCCGGGCACTGGGGCTGGAGCAGGTCGACCTGCTCGGCTTCTCGCTCGGCGGTTACCAGGCGCAGGAGGTCGCGCTGCGCCACCCCCAGCTGGTGCGCAAGCTCCTCCTGCTCGGCACCGGCCTCCGCGGCGGAGACCCGACAAGTGACCCCCAGGTGCCTCAGTACGCCCTGAACCCGGTCCCCACCCTGGAGGACTTCCTCTTCCTGTTCTTCGGCCGCTCGGAAGCCGCGAAGCAAGCGGGCAAGGCCTTCTGGGAGCGCCGCCACCAGCGGGCCGACCAGGACCCGCCGAGCTCGCCCGCGGTCGCACAGGCGCAGTTCGAAGCGACCGTCGCCTACGCGGAACCGCTGCCGGGCGAGAACCCCTACGCCCACCTGAACGCGATCACCCAGCCGACGCTGGTCCTCAACGGCGAGAACGACGTGATGATCGCCTCGATCAACTCCTGGCACCTCGCCCAGAACATCCCCAACGCCCAACTGCTGATCTACCCCGACGCCGGGCATGGAGCGCAGTTCCAGTACCCCGAGCGGTTCCTGAAGCACGCCATTCAGTTCCTCGAGGAATAACACCTGCAGGGCTTCGGTGCAGTCGCTGACGCCTGGTCCGTGATGACGGGCCGCAGGCTCACCGGATCCCCGGAATGCGACACGCACACCTTCCCAGGCCATGGAGTCCTCTGCGCCCCCGTGGTCGAAACGGAAGACAGTCCGGCCAACGGATCGTCGCCGATTCCGCCGGCTGTGGTGGGGACTCCGGGCCAACCGGGCCGGCCCCGCGCCGCCGTCAGGCGTCGACTGAAGAGGCCGCAGGACGACGCTCCCCACGGCTGTGGGTGAGGGAGCGTCGTCGTCTCCGGCGGGCCCACTCCGCCCCCTCAGCGGCCTATCGGCTCCAGGTAGCGCTCGCGGCGCCGGTCGGGGGCGTCAACGCCGATCTCGTACCAGGGCTCGCCGCGCTGGAGCCGGGGCAGAGTGTTCACCCACATCGCGACGGCGATCCCCTTCACGTCGTCGGTGAGCACTTGGAGGCGGTTGTCGAGCAAGTGCTCCTCCCCTTGCCCGCCAGGACGACGTGCAGTCGCGGGAAGGTCTGGGAGCGGGTGTAGCGGCGGCGCCAGAAGGGGAAGGTGCGGCCGTGGGTGCCGCGGGCTCCTTCCCAGACACGGTGCCCGGCGTAGCACTCGTAGTCCCTGACCTCCTTGGCGAGGGGGGCCTGGGACATGGTGCCGTTGTCGAGCTCGAAGATGCGCACCTCGCTGGTCTTGGTCGGCAGCGCGAGGACGGCGTCGGTGTTGAATCTCAGCCCGGGCTCCTTGCAGGCGTGGTTGACCTCCACCTGCCAGTCGGTCAGGTGCTCACGGCCGCCGTAAGTGAGGATCATGTCCGTCACCGCGACACCGTGATGGCCGAACCCGGCTTTCACCGCCTTCGCGCCGGTGCCGGCCTTCGGTCGGGGAGGCAGCTCGTTGCCGTCAGCCAGAGCCTTCTGGCCCGCCGGGGTCAGGTTCCAGATCTGATGCTTGCCGTCCTTGCCGTTCGTCTCCGCCAGTCCCAACTCCGCCAGCTTGTTCATCGCCCTGCGCACGTACGACCGGCCGTCGGCATCCTCCGCCGTGATCACCTGAGCCATCTGCCGGACAGTGGCTATCCGCACGCACCCCAACATCCGCAGTCCATAGGCCCGCACCTTGGCCGCAGGGGTGCACTTCTTCCCCTTCGCCGACGTCTCAGGGGAAGGGAGAGAGGTGTCAGCGTGCCGTGCCGGAAGCCCCCCTGGCGGGGGGTGTGAGCTGCTGCAGCCACGGCGCCCACCCCTACCGCGTCCCGGTCGCCGTCACCACCAACCCCGACGACCGCACCGGCACCGGTACAACCACCGGCCGCAGAATCAAAAGCGACACCGAACGCGGCTTCCACCGCGCCGAACACCTCCTGGCCGTAACCGAGCGGGATGTCCACGGGCGGGAACCACAGGTCGCACTGCGCAAGTTCGGGCTTGCGCGCACATGCCTTCATCGTGCTGGCGGCCCCTTCCGGCGCCACGCCTGGCGGGCAGAACAGGGTCCGCCGACGCGGCGGGGATGTCGTCGGACGTCAGCTGGACGAAGTGATGACCGTTATTTGCCGATGGTTTTGCGTCCATGCGCACGAAGCACGGGAAGACGGCTCACATGACAGTGAACGAATTTCCGCGCGGCGCGGCCCTCCTCGCAGACCCCCTGCGCAACAAAGGCACCGCTTTCAGCCTCCGGGAGCGGGCCGACCATGGTCTGGACGGGCTGCTTCCGGCCGCCGTGGAGACGCTCGACGAACAGGCCGACCGCGCGTACGAGGCGTTCCGCGGCTATGACAAGCCGCTGAACCGGCACATCTATCTGCGCCAGTTGCAGGACACCAACGAAATCCTCTTCCACCGCCTGGTCACCCGGCACCTGGAGGAGATGCTGCCCGTCGTCTACACGCCGACCGTCGGCGAGGCGTGTCGGCGCTTCAGCGAGATCTACCGCCGCCCGCGCGGGCTGTTCCTGTCCTACGAGGACCGGCACCGCTTCCGGGAGATCCTGCGCAACCGCCCGCACCCGGACGTGGATGTCATCGTCGTCACCGACGGGCAGCGCATCCTGGGTCTGGGCGACCAGGGCGTCGGCGGCATGGGCATCCCGATCGGCAAGCTCAGCCTCTACACCGCCATCGGCGGCATCCACCCGGCCCGTACGCTGCCGATCCTGCTGGACGCCGGGACCGACAACGAGGAGCTGCTGGCCGACCCGCACTACCTGGGCCGCCGGGAGCGTCGTGTCACGGGCGCCGCGTACGACGAGCTGGTGGAGTCGCTGGTGGCGGCCGTAGAGGCAGAACTGCCCGGCACGCTGCTGCAGTGGGAGGACTTCGCGACCGCCCACGCCCGCCCGATCCTCACCCGCTACCAGGACCGGCTGCTGACCTTCAACGACGACATCCAGGGCACGGCAGCCGTCGCCCTCGGAGCGCTGACCACGGCCACCACGGTCGCGGGCACCCGCCTGGCCGACCAGCGGATCGTGATCCTCGGAGCCGGTTCCGCGGCGGTCGGGGCGGCCGACATGATCCGAACGGCGATGACGGACGAGGGCCTGTCGCCGGACGAGGCCCGCTCACGCTTCTGGTTCGTGGACGTCGACGGGCTGCTGACCGCCTCCCGCGACGGGCTCAGCGAGGAACAGCGCGTCTACGCCCGCGACGACGAGCAGGAGTCGTACGGACTCGCCGAGGTGGTCCGGCGGGCGGAGCCGACCGTGTTGATCGGCCTGTCCACCGCGAAGAACGCCTTCACCGAGGACGTCGTCCGGCAGATGGCGTCCGCCTGCGAGCGGCCGGTGATCTTCCCGCTGTCCAACCCGACCTCGCACGCCGAGGCCGACCCGGCCGACCTCGCCCGCTGGACGGACGGCAAGGTCCTGGTCGCCACCGGCTCGCCGTTCCCGCCCCTGAAGGCCGACGGCCGCGAGGTGCCGGTGGCGCAGGCGAACAACGTGTACGTCTTCCCGGCCATCGGCCTTGCGGTGACCGCAGCCCGGGCGACCCGGGTCACCGACCGGATGATGGTCGCCGCCGCCCGCGCCGTGGGCCGGTGTGCCGCACGGTCCGCGACGGACGACGCCGTCCCCGCGCCGCTGCTGCCACCGCTGGGAGAGATGCGCGACGCGGCCCGGGAGATCGCCGTGGCCGCGGGGATGGCCGCCGTCGAAGACGGCGTCGCCCCGCACGCGACCGAGGACGAGCTGCGGGCAGCGGTCGAACGCGCCCAGTGGACCCCTCGGTACGAGCGATGACCCATGCCGAATCGTCTCCGGATCGGCGGGAGATCCCACGCATCCCCGCCGGTCTAAGACCACGGCCAGCGGGACGATGCGGCACGTGAAGCGGAGCCCCTTGTCCTCGTTGCCGCTCCCGGCATGGGCGGGATGCGGCTCGGAGTCGGGCCGACGTGTGGCGGCCGAGTCTCAAAGTAGTGGCTGGACACCAGGCAGGGCGGGTTGGACCGGTCAGAATTGACGTCCCCTCGGGTGCCTGCCGATAGCTGCTGCGGTCGGTTGTGGACGGTGATGGTGCTGGTCATGCAGACCGATGCACCGTTCTGGGACTCGCTGGTGTCCGATGGAATCGACGAGATGGATGTCGAGGCGGTCACGGCCGCGCTCGGCACGGTCGAGGTGGTGGCGAAAGGCCGCACGGCCGAGGCGGCATGTCCGGACACTGCGGCTGCTTCTCAGACCGAGTCCACGGCCGTTACCAGCGCAGGCTGAAAGGTTCTTCCACTCGCTGAGCAGGGCCTGGCGATCCGGCTGACGGTCCGACGCTTCGTCTGCGGGTCGGCGGACTGCCCGCGCCGAACGTTCGCCCGACCATTCTTCCAGCCGCCCGCCCCGTACGCACGGTTCACCACGCGGCTCGACCACGCCCTGGAGCGGGTGGGGCTCGCCTTGGCGGGGCGGGGCGAGGCGGGCCGGCGCCCGGCTGGCAGCCCAGCTGGGCTTCGGCGCCGGAAGGATGAACTCAGGCCGGCATCGCCGCCGTGGCCTTCACCTACCGGCACTTCGGCGACAGCGGCGGCCACCCGCGCCATCACTCGGGCTGGCCCGGGGTTCGCCCTCGATGCGGGCGCCGCTGTACCGCAGCGTTCAGCTTCAGTCCCACCGGCTCCTGCAGCGGCCGGTCCAGCACCCAGCCGATCAGGTCTTCCGCGACCGTGTGCAGTTTGATGTTGGATGTTGGTGTGCTGGGAAACCTCGCGCAGGACCTCGAACTCGGCAGTCGGCGGGAGCCGGTAAGTCGCGACGAGGACGCCAATGGCCTGGTCAACCGTCGCATGGGAATCGACCGCACGCCGCAACTGGGCGTTCTCCTGCTCAAGACAGGCCACCGTGGCGTCATGCGTTCCGTCAGGCGCGGTCCGCTGCTCGCGGGAGGTCGTCATGACGGGGTTCTCCATGGTTCTACGGCTTCCCGCCGAACACTGGGTCCACCTCAGAACGACGAACCCCGATCGAATCCACCTTCAGCACCGTCAAGTTGCGGACCCGGGTCACCCACGGAGATGGCAGCCCCGCAGCGGCCCTGGCCATGGTGTTCACGCTCACCGAGTCCGCCCGGGCCCGCCGGCGCGCGATCACCGCATCCCACCTCGTCGCCCTCATCCGCAACGACGCCACATTCCACAACGGCCACCTCGTCGAGCGTTCCGAGGTGAGCGCAGCATGACCAGGCGCGAGAACCGCCCACTGCTCTTCCTGGACGTCGACGGGCCGCTCCTGCCGTTCGGTGACGGCCCGCAGCGCGATCTCGCGGGCACCGCATCCACCTCGCACATGGCGCGGCTCGACCCGCAGATCGGGCCGCGGCTCGCGGCGCTGCCATGCGACCTGGTCTGGGCCACCACCTGGGAAGAAGAGGCCAATATCGAGCTGGCACCGCGACTCGGCCTGCCGCAGCTGCCGGTCGTGAACTGGCCAGAGCCCTCAGCCGCCCACGATCGCGAAGACCAGTGGTTCGGGCTCCACTGGAAGACCCGAACCCTCGTCGCGTGGGCGGACACACGCCCGTTCGCCTGGGTCGACGACGAGATCACCGAAGCCGACCGGGACTGGGTATCCACCCATCACCCCGCTCAGGCGATCCTCCATCACGTCGCGTCGTCCCGCGGCCTCACCGACCAGGACTTCGCAGTCCTCGATCAATGGCTACACCTGGCTTGAGGTTCTCCGCGCTGATCCGCAGGATTTGACAATTGCTCCGGGTCTCGCCGTTCGCGTCCACTGTCACAGTGGCGCGGCGGTTGCCCGGAACCGGTGCTCCGATAACGAAGAACATGGCCTTCCCTCCGCTCGAGCACCGCCGAACCGGTCCGGGCCGGCATTCCGAGTCCCCGCTGCAAGATCACCTCATGGGTCATGCGGGCCCGGGAGACGCGCCGGCTCCGGCGTCTCGTCGTCGGCGCCTCCTCCTCACTGCGCGGGCAGGGCGAGTGCCACCTTGCCGGGCGCGGGGGGGCGTGTACACGGGGCCGGCGAAGGTCGTGTAGGAGCCGGCGTCCCTCTCCAGGGTGCTGCTGGTCGGCCAGGTGTCCAGGGTGACCTCCCGCGCAGCGGCGCGTTCTGGACGGCAAGGATCGTCTCGGGCGGCAGTGGGGCGAGCGCGTCCCAGGTCGGCGCGACGCCGAGGGCTGCCGCGATCGTCGCGGTGACGGACTCGGCCTCGGCGCCATTGCGGATCCCGGAGGGGATGCTCTGGGTGATCGCGCGCCGGAACAGGCCGCGCGCGGCGGGCGCAGCCATGAGCGGGGCGGTGGAGGCGGCGCCGGCGGACTGGCCGAAGACGGTCACGTTGGCGGGGTCGCCGCCGAACGCGGCGATGTTGTCCCGGACCCACTCCAGGGCGGCGACCTGATCGCGCAGCCCGCGGTTGTCCGCGACCCCGGGCAGGTGCCCGAAGCCCTCGAAGCCGACACGGTAGTTGAAGGTGACTACCACTACGGGCGCAGGCAGTACAGGGACCTCATCACGGGGCGTTGCTTTCTGTAGGCGGCTGGCGCATGGGTGCGATTCCCGCGGTCACCAGGCGCAGGAACAACGCCTTGCGCTGCTCACGCAACTGCGGGTCCGCGCTCGTCTTCTTCAGCCCGTCCACGACCGCGAGGAGGAGAAGCACGATGTCCTCGGCGGTCGCGTCGGAGGTCGAGAACTGCACTTCTCCCGCTGCTGCGGCGGTATGCAGCGCAGAGGCGAGCCGGGCGACCAGAGCCGCATGGGCCTCGCTGACGATGTCCCCGGCGACGTCGAGACTCGCATCGAGGACTTCCCCGCCGTGCACGCTCGACGAGATCTGCGCCAGGAGTCCTCCGAAGTAGGCGGTCACCGCGGCGTCGATTCGGGACAGCACGTCGCCCTGCTGGGCGAGAGCCGTGTCCACATCGCCGAGCGCCCGGGAGTGTGCCCGGCGGGACCCTGCGCGGAAGAGATCTTCCTTGCTGGCGAAATGCAGGTACAGAGCAGCCCGGGACATCCCGGCGGCACGGGCCACGTCCTGCATGGTGGTCTTGCCGTAGCCGTACTGACAGAAGGCGGTCAGTGCGGCATCGAGGATGTGTTCCGTTCGGTCATCTGCCATGCTGTAATCCTGACGCAATGGACTCCCAGCGTCAATGAGTCCAATTTGGCTGGTCACCCCGGGTTTCCACGCCCGATGCCTGCCTCTCAACCCATCAGGAGTGAAACCCATGGCGCAGACAGCCGTTCCGGCCGGTGGTGTGATCGCCGAGCAGATCCGCGAGGTCGAGCGGGCCAGGCTCCGAGCGCTCGTCGCAGGCGACATCCGTGCCGCTTCCGAACTGCACGCATCCGACTTCCAGCTCGTCACCCCCGTCGGCCAGGTACTGCCCAAAGACGCATACCTCCAGGCGATCGCGACCGGAGACATCGACTACGTGGAATGGGAACCCGGCCCCATCGACGTCCGCATTCACGGAAACGCCGCCGTCATCCGCTACCAGGCCATGCTGGAGGTGATCTTCAAGGGCCGCCGGGTACCCCGCGCGAGCTACTGGCACACCGACACCTATGAGAACGCAGACGGCCAGTGGCAAGCAGTCTGGTCCCAGGCAACCGCGATCGAGCAGATCATGCAGCCTCCCCTCCCGTAGCGGACAACCGGACCTGAGAGCGCCGCAGCTCCCCGGGACGCGTCCGCGGACGCTTGCCGCGCGCTCTGCTCACCTCGGCGATATTCCGGCCATGGGGGCCGCCGGCCGGTCCCGCGACGGCTCATCACGTCTGCGTACTCGACCGCTCGGCGGTGTCCGCCTCTGTGCGGGGACGGGGCGCGGCAGCCGCCGGCCCCAGGTCGAGGCGCTTGCTCATGCATCTCGGCGGGACCGGAAGGACCGGCATCATCGACGGCACCGAGATCCCGGTCCGGCACCGGTCCAAGGCGCAAGGACCGGGACAAGTTCATCTCCGGGAAGAACAAGCAGAACACCGTCAAGTCCATGGCGGTCACGGACGGCGAAGGACGCGTGCTGTGGTGCAGCCCGAGCAAGCCCGGGAGTTGCACGGACATCACCCACGCACGCCAGTCGGGGCTGCTCGGGCTCGGCGCAGGTGCACGGGGCATGGGGACACGGAGCCGAGGACGCGGCGTGGTTCCTGCTGGGAACGGGCCCCTGTCGCCACCTGATGGAGCAGACCGACGCGGCTGCACGGGCCTGCGCCCGCCGCACCCTGACGGAACATCTGCGCGACCACGAGACGGCGGACGGCACGGTCGGCTGCGCAGCACGTCGTGGCTGGTCACGGCAGATCGCCCAGCCGACCCATCGGGCAGGCCCTAGTGCCGCATCAGGCAACGTTCGCCCTGTCCTGACGCGCCGTCCAGATGTGCTCTGGGCGGCGCGTTGTGCGTCATGCTGGGCCAGTGGCTGAGCGTGTGCGGGTCCGAGGGATCGATGACTACGAGGGACAGCGGCTGCTGCGGATCATCCGCCGAGGGACCGGGTCCGTGGTGACCTGGCGGCGGGCCCAGATGGTGCTGCTGTCCGCGCAGGGCATGGACGTGGCAAAGGTTGCCGAGGTGACGTTCACCAGCCCCGACCGGGTCCGGGACGTGATCCACAACTTCAACGCGGACGGCTTCGACTCGCTCTATCCGAAGTGCAAGGGCGGGCAACCTAGTACTGCAGCCCTAGATCGTGATCTCGATGGTGAGGGGCGCCGAGGCGACAGTCGGACGGCGTCGACCATCTGGCCGAGACCTCCCACGCCGTCGGCTCCTTCTCCCGCTACCCGAGTTCACCGCGACGGAGGGCGTCCCTTATCTCGCTGAGCTTCGCGGTCGTCGCCGGGGTCTGCTCCTGCGCTTGTTCAGCGCGTCGGAGGGCATCGTCAATCTCGCTGAGCTTCGCCGAGGACAGGACGGCCGCCCGCTCTATCAGGTCGTCCCGTGACACAGTGGTCAGCCACGTGCAAGGGGTGAAGCCTGGACGCGGGAACGCGAGCCGCAGCACGCCTTCGAACGGCACTCCTTCACCGGCGCCCACCAGCACTTCGATGCCCAGACCGCTGATGTCGACGCCCGCCGGAGCGACGACCTGCATCACCCGGATCCCGGACGCGTCGTCTCCCGACAGCAGTACGACCAGCCTCCGCTCGTCGAACTGGACCCACCAGACTTCGCCACGTTGCACAAGTCCTCCAGACACAGGACGACAAACAGACGCTGCGCGAGCCTGACGCGCTGTGGAGACGGGTGCAGCCACCGTTGATCATCGGTGTGTGAGGACTGAAGATCACGCGGTGGCCGCGGGTCACAGCGTAAACCCTGCCCACTGGCAGGAGGCGTTCGAGGGCCTGGTGAGCCGGATAGCGGGACGGTTCACGCGGGTCGAATCCCGGTGCCGAGCCCGGAAGTTGGCACTCGGCCTGCTGTAGGACCTGCGGCGCAAGAACTGCTGGACGCTGGCCCGGACCCACACCCCGGTCGAGCGTGGTGTTGCCCGCCTCAAGTCCTGGCGGGTCTTCCGTCACGCCCGCTGCGGCCCGAACCGCATGACGTCGATTGCCGAAGCCGTACTCACCCTGGAGCGGCACCGCTGAAGAACCTCTGTGAAGTGGTTCAACGCGGAGAAGGGCTTCGGCTTCGTCGCCCAGGGCCTGAAGGTCGACAGGTCGAGCACATCAACCTGGGCCGGCCTTCCCGCCCGCGTACCGAGCGTGCCACGGCCCCTGGGGCAGGCCAGGCGCCCGCTGCCGACCCGGCACCGGGCGTCGGCCCTCCGGGCGGACGGTGGCCCGATCCTGGGCAGCACGTGAGCAGGGCCGCGACCGGCGACGGACCGATGCGCCCGACGCCGGGCGAAGTGCGGCACCGCCGGGAAGATCACACCGCTCCCAGCCGTGAACAGCCACCGCTCCTCCAGAAACACCGCAAGCCCGGCCGGGAAAATATCTGTGACCCCGAGGTGAGGATTTACCACGCCACACGGGGAGCGTTTTTACGGCAACCGGCAGAGCGGAAATATCCTCCGTACACGACCTGCTACCTCATGCTACTGTTGATCTCAGTTGCAGTTGTGGTTCCCAAAAAACTCCAAGCTCCGTCGCCGGCATATCCCGGCCACCGGAAGCTTTCGTCATTGCCGGTTTTTTCCCGGACGGGGCATCATCGCGGCGACCTGGTATCCGTGCATCACGGGTCCCGGCGTACTGCCCCAGAGGAGATATGACGTGGCATCAGGCATGGTGAAGTGGTTCAACGCAGCCAAGGGTTTCGGCTTCATCGAGCAGGACGGCGGCGGCCCCGACGTCTTCGCCCACTTCTCGAACATCGCCGCCCGCGGCTACCGCGAGCTGCTCGAAGGCCAGAAGGTCACCTTCGACATCGCGGCGGGCCAGAAAGGCCCGACAGCTGAGAACATCGTTCTCGCCTGACGTCGGCGCACACTTCGCAGCTGGGGCCCGCATCCCTCGGGGTGCGGGCCCCAGCTGCGGACATTCGTGCAGTGGCGGCCCACCGCACGCGGCGATCTTTCACGGGTGCGTGCTTCTTGGGAGCTGAACCGGCCGGCGTCCGGGATTCCATGACCACATGACGCCCCCGTTCCACCGCCTGCACCCCGCAGCGGGTCTCCACTGCACGCCATATTCACTTTCACATTCCATTCCGGCCCGTTCTTGTGATTCCCCGCGCTGTTCTCCTGCTGCGGGAATTCCTTGATACGCGCCGTATCAAGGAAGGTTCTCCATGAACCCCACACGTACGAACGGCCGCTCCTCCCGCTCCCGCCGGACCGACGGACCCGCTTTCGCCCCCAGCACCGGTTCGAGGCAGGGCGGACGCTTCCGCTCGCCCACCCCGAGCCGCGCGGGGGGCCACGGCCGGCGGCCCGCAGCGGTCCAGGGAGAGTTCGCCCTACCGGAGACCATCACTCCCCCGCTGCCCGCAGTCGAGAGGTTCGCCGACCTCGACATGCCGGGGCCGCTGCTGGCCGCGCTGACCGCACAAGGTGTGAGCGTCCCGTTCCCGATCCAGGGCGCGACCCTGCCCAACACCCTCGCGGGGCGCGACGTCCTGGGCCGCGGGCGCACCGGCTCCGGCAAGACCCTCGCCTTCGGTCTGGCCCTGCTGGCCCGCACCGCCGGACAGCGCGCCGAGCCCGGCCGGCCGCTGGCCCTCGTCCTCGTGCCGACGCGTGAACTGGCCCAGCAGGTGACCGACGCGCTCACCCCTTACGCCCGCTCGGTGAAGCTGCGCATGGCCACCGTCGTCGGCGGAATGTCGATCGGCAGGCAGGCCAGTGCGCTGCGCGGTGGCGCCGAGGTCGTCGTCGCGACGCCGGGGAGGCTCAAGGACCTCATCGACCGCGGTGAATGCCGACTCAACCAGGTCGCGATCACGGTCCTGGACGAGGCCGACCAGATGGCCGACATGGGCTTCATGCCCCAGGTCACCGCGCTTTTGGACCAGGTCCGCCCCGACGGCCAGCGGATGCTGTTCTCCGCCACCCTCGACCGCAACGTCGACCGCCTGGTCCGCAGCTACCTCACCGACCCGGTCGTCCACTCCGTCGACCCCTCCGCAGGCGCGGTCACCACGATGGAGCATCACGTGCTGCACGTCCACGCCGCCGACAAGCAGTGGGCGACGACGCAGATCGCGGCGCGCGAGGGCCGCGTGATCATGTTCCTGGACACCAAGCACGCCGTCGACCGGCTGACGCAGGACCTGCTGAACTGCGGTGTGCGGGCCGCCGCCCTGCACGGCGGCAAGTCACAGCCGCAGCGCACCCGAACCCTGACCCAATTCAAGACCGGGCACGTCACCGTGCTCGTGGCCACGAACGTCGCGGCCCGCGGCATCCACGTCGACCACCTCGACCTCGTCGTCAACGTCGACCCGCCGACCGACCACAAGGACTACCTCCACCGCGGCGGCCGTACCGCACGCGCCGGCGAGTCCGGCAGCGTCGTCACCCTGGTCACTCCCCACCAGCGCCGCGACATGACCCGCCTCATGACCGCCGCCGGCATCGTGCCCCGGACCACGCAGGTCCACTCCGGCGAGGACGAACTCAGCCGGATCACCGGCGCCCAGACCCCCTCCGGGATTCCGGTGACGATCACCGCGCCGGTGGCCGAGCGGCGTAAGCGCGGCACGGCCTCACGCGGCCGGCGCAGCCCCGCTGCGGCGGCCCGCCGCGTGAGCCTGCGGCAGTCCTCCCTCGACACGGCTGCCTAGGAACTTCGTGATCCGCGCGTTCGGCCCCGGCCCGGCCCGGCTCACCGCGGTCCGGGCCGGCTCCGCCTGCACGGACACGTGCATCGTCGCCCGCTGGACCGCCTCGACCGCAACAGAACCCCCTCGTCGTTTCTCTCCCTGTGAGGCATCATGCGCTGTGTCATCGCCCGCTTCCCGTTCGACCTCACCAAGAGCGGCGTCCTGGAATCCATGAAAGGCGTCAAGCCTGAGGAAGTCCTCGGGGCGTCCGTGATCGTCGGCCGCCGCACCTACCCCGCCAAACAGGTCGGACAGGTGGTCACACACCAGGACCGCCGCGATTTCACTGCCTCCGAAGTCCTGCGGGCCATGATCCAGCTCGGCTTCACCTGCCGCGACGTATCCCGGGCCGCCGCGCCCACACGCGTTCTCGACCCGTACCAAGAGGCTTCCGCGCTGCTCGGAGCCCCTGCGGCCGCCTGACCGGCGCGCAGTCGCGTGCCGCCGCGCAAACAGCGCTGAGGGTCCGACCGGAACACTCCGGGCGGACCCTCACCGCGTAGCCGACACGCGAGGCGTTGGGCAAAGCGCGGGCGTACGGCTGGACTTGCGTCATTGTCACCAACGGCCGCACCGTCCAGCAGGAGGCGAAGATCCGGAAGACCGGACTCCACCGACTGGTCCACAGCTGGGTCATCTCCGAAGCAGTCGGCCACAGGAAGCCAGAACCGGAGATCTTCCAAGCGGCAGCCGACGCCGTCGGTGTCCCCCTCCCCGGCGCATGGATCATCGGCGATTCACCCCACGCCGACATCGCGGGAGCCGGCACACTCGGCCTTCGAAGCGTGTGGGTCACGGACGGACGCTCCTGGGCCCAGGACTCCTACCAACCCACACATATCGCTGAGGACGTCGCCTCTGCGATCAGCCATGTTCTCAGAACGTCGGGATAGGCTCCGCCGTCCACGTCTCCGGGTCAGTCCAGGGCATGCGCCGGTGCGTGCGCCTGACCCACCGCCCAGGCAGCATGTCCTCGGGCGACTGCCGAACAACATGCCTCTGCCATGTATGCGGGGAGGGCAGGTACTCGTGCACTCGTGTACGGGGAATGAGGGCGAGGCCAGGGGAACCCCCATGCCGACGGAGAAGGCCATGAGGCGGCGAACGGAACGTTCGCGCCGTGGAGGTCGTCGTGTGGGACGGCGATCCCACCGTTCCCGCTGCCCGGGCCGCCGATCCGGACCGGATCGGCCAGCACGGCCTGGAGGTCGTCAGGGCCGTCGCCGAGGACCTGTTCACCGAGCGGGAGCCGGTCGGCAAGCGCATCACGGCCCGCATCGCCCCGACCGACGCCTCCGGTAGCTGCCCCCAGTAGCCGCACGCTCCTCCCGGCCCCAACCCGTTTGCCACGACGGCCCCAGCGGCACGGGCCACGGAACCCGTGGGGCGGGCAGCCACACATCCCTGGCCGGCAGGGGCGCGGTTCAATCAGGCCATGACTTCCGCGTCCGGGAAGCGCCCGAGCCCATGACCGGTCTCCGGTCGGCCTGCTCGTCCTTCTCAGCCTGTCATGGCTCTATCGGCCTCTCCCTGGTCGCCGCCCGCGGCGGCCGATCACCTCGCCGACGAACGCACGAAAATGGCGGTTGTCGGTCGGTGGTCGGTGGACGCCGGTCCGCCCTGGCGGCGAACCGGCCCTCCCCGCCCTGCTCCTCCGCAGGAGCTTCGCTTCTCCCCCCGCAAGCGGGAGGTACCCCCACCCCTGCCCGAAGGGCAGGGGTATCCACGAAGGAGAGACCCGATGAGCACATGCTCGCCGAAGATACCCGGCGCCGGTACTTGGACGCCCTCTCGACCGGGTCATCCGCCGCTGACGGGCCCGGTACTCAGCGCAGGCTGAACGTCGACAAGCGCACCCCCTTGCTCAGTACCAAGTACACGGCCGTACGACCCTTCGCTCCTGTCAGCGGAGCCGTCACCGTCTCGTACGTGTACGGGGACGACGTCCCGTCGAAGCGGGCCGTTCCCACCAGTCGGCCCGTCGGTGAGCCCAGCCGTACCTCCAGCGTTCCGGACGCGCCCGCGAGCTGGGCCGTCACCTCCGAAGCCCCTGACCGGAGCCGCGTGTCCGCGAACTTCAGCCACGCCCCGTCCGTCGTGGCCGACACCGCCGTCCCGCCGGCCTTGGACTCGTCGACCAGGCTGATCGCGCTGTAGTCGTCGAAGTCTTCGGCTGACGTCACCGCCGACAGATCCCGGGGCGGGATGGTCTCCCCCCGTACTTTCAGCGACGTCCGCGAGCGGATGTCCGTCGACGACGCGCCGACCATCACGTCGTACGTCGCCGATTCCACGACCCACTTCGAGCGCGTGACGTCCCAGTGCGCGAGGTCCGAATCCCGCAGCTTCAGACGGACCGTTTGCGTCTCGCCCGGCTTCAGCGACACCCGTTTGTACGCCTTCAGCTGCTTCAGCGGCTGCTTGTCGCGGGATTCCCGCTGGTGGACGTACAGCTGGACCACCTCGTCACCGGCCCGGCGGCCCGTGTTGGTGATCTTCACCTCATAACCGTCGGAGACCCGTTTCAGCCCGCCGTAGCGGAACGTCGTGTACGACAGTCCGTAACCGAAGGGGTAGAGCGGCTGCCCCTTGTAGTAGAGGTACGTCCGGTTCGACTTGATGATGTCGTAGTCCAGGATCGACGGCAGGTCCGAATCCGAGCGGTACCAGGTCTGTGTCAGGCGGCCCGCCGGGTTCGCGTCGCCGTACAGCAGGTCGGCCAGCGCGGTGCCGGTCTCCTGGCCCGCGTGCGTCGTCCACAGCAGGGCCGGGACCTCCTTCTGCAGCGCGCCCAGCGTGGTGGGGTAGCTGTTCTCGACCACGACCACCGTCTTCGTGTTGGCCTTGCGGACCGCCCTGACCAGCGCCTCCTGCGACGGGGACAGGCCCATGTCCGTGCGGTCGTGGGCCTCGCGCCCGTTGATCGCCGGCATCGAGCCGACCACCACGACGGCCGTGTCCTTGCCCTTGACCGCGGCGACCGCCTCGTCGACGCCGCTGCGGACCACGTCCTTCGAGTAGTGCGCGGCCTTGTCCTCGGCCACCAGGCCGAGCGTGCCGTCGGCGTCCACCGGGCCCAGGTACACCGGGTTCGTCCACCAGGACTCGCCGGTCTCGTAGCCCGCGTACCGCAGCAGGTACGTCCCGTCGTCCTGCCGCTCCAGCTTGAACTGCTGCTGCACGAACCAGCCGTTCGGCTGCGTCTGGTCGTTGACGAAGTTCGACCAGTTGTAGCCGACGTACTTCCCGTTCGCGGCCGAGCGGAGGGCGACGACTCCCGAGCCCCAGTCGAACACGTCGAACTGCGCGCCGGCACCGTTCTCAGTCGTCTCCTTCAGCGGCGCACCCGCGTCCCCGGCCCCCGCCGTCACGTATCTACCGGTCGCCGTGTCCTTCAGCGAGATCCGGTCCACGCCCTCGCTGCTCGCTACGGACGTGCCGAGCTTGGCCTCGATGCCGTCCTTCGGCGTCACCGCGTACGGCAGACTGCCTGAGTACCAGTCGGTGTAGAGGGTGTCGGCGAGCGGGCCGACCACGGCCGCGCTCCCCGACTTCTTCAGCGGCAGCGCACCGTCGTTCTTCAGCAGCACCGCCGCCTCGGTCGCCGCCTTGCGGGCCAGCGCTCGGTGCGCCGGGCTGTCGATGACGGACGCGTCGATGGAGCCGTACTTGCCGCCGCCGGGGTCGAACTCGCCGAGCCGCACCCGGATGCTCAGGACATGGCGTGCCGCGGTGTCGACGTCCGACTCCTTCAGCAAGCCCGACGACAGCGCCGACGTGAGCGCGGTCGTCGTCGGCCCGGAGTCCGTGTCGTTGTCGGTGAAGCTGTCGATGCCGGCCTTCAGCGCCGCCGCGTCCGCCTCGGTCTGGGTGCCGTAGTACTTCTGGCTGCCGACCAGGTTGCCGGGCGCGTAGGCGTCCGTGACGTTCAGCAGGTCCTGCGAGGTCCAGGTGCGCACGGTGTCGTTCAGGGCCGGGTTCACCGTGTTGGGGCGGCCGTTGACGAGGTTGTACGAGGACATGACGCCCGTCGTCGCGTCCGCCTCGATCGCGGGCTTGAACGCCTGCTCGTCGTACTCCTTCAACACGCGCGGGCGCAGTTGCGAGGATGTGGTGTCGCGGTGGATCTCGTTGTTGTTGGCGAGGAAGTGCTTGATGGTGGGTGCTGTCTTCAGGTGGTTCGGGTCGCCGCCCGTAAGGCCCGTGCCGTAGGCCGTGGCGATCGAGCCGGTGAGGTACGGGTCCTCGGAGTAACCCTCCTCGTTGCGGCCCCAGCGCGGGTCCCGCAACGGGTTCACCACCGGTGCCCACAGGTTGAGGCCCCAGCCGGCCGGGCGCTGCTGCTGGAAGCCGCGGGCCTCGTCGCCGACCGCCGAGCCGACCTGGCGGATCAGCGAAGGGTCCCAGGTGGCGGCGAGCCCGATCGCCTGGGGGAAAACCGTCGTCTTCCCGAGCCAGGCCACGCCGTGCAGGGCCTCGGTGCCGGTGCGGAAGGACTGGATGCCGAGACGGGGGATCGCGGGTTCGTACTGGTGGAGGAGGGAGATCTTCTCATCGAGAGTGAGGCGGGAGAGGAGGTCGTCCACGCGCTTCTCGACGGGAGGTTCGGGTTGCGGAAGGGGTGGGCGGGATCGTCGGCCTGGGCGGGGGCGGTGGCGCCGAGTCCCGCGATCAGGGCGAGCGCCACGACCAGGGTGGTTCTGCGTCTTCCTCGCGTGTCATTCATGCCACGGCTCCTTCTCATCAGGGCCTTGCAACGTGATGAAACGGGTCGAACTGCCGGGTCTCGCAGCTTCGAGCCTTCCGGCTTCAGGGTGCTGAGCGCGGTGCGGTGCTCCCGCGGAGCGTGAGGTGCGGGACGAGGAGGGTGGCTTCCGGAACGGCCGACCCACCCAGCTTCTTCGTCAGCAGCTCCACCGCCCGCTCACCCACCTCGGCGGACGGGACGGCGACGGACGTGACCGGCACCCGGGCGTCGGCGGCCTGCTCCTCCGGGCAGATCGCGGTGACGGACATATCGCCGGGTACGCGCAGGCCGAGTGACTCGAAGGCGTCGATCAGCGGCTCGAGCACCGCCTCGTTGTGCACGACCACCCCGGTCAGCGCGGGCTGCTCGCGCAGCAGCCGCTCGGCGACCCCGCGCGCGGCGGCCGGCGCCGCCTCGCAGGGGTGCACCGACGACACCAGCCGGTGCCGGTCGGCCGCCGCGGTGAACCCCTGCACCACCCGCTGCGCGAACCCGGTCCCCCGCACGTACACCTCCGGCGGCGACCCGACCAGCGCGACCACCCGGTGCCCGATTCCCACCAGGTGCTCCACGCACAGTTCGCCCGCCGCTATGAAGTCGAGGTCGATGCAGGTCAGCCCCTGCGCGGAGGCAGGGAACCCGATCAGCACGGACGGCCGGTTCAGAGCCCGCAGCAGCGGCAGCCGCGGATCGTGCAACTGAACGTCCATCACGATCAGCGCGTCCACCAACGCCGTGTCCGCTACGCGCCGCAGCCCGTCCTCGCCCTCCTCCTGGGTGAGCAGCAACACGTCGTGGTCGTGCCGGCGCGCGGCCGTGACGACGGCCACCGCGAATTGCATGACCACCGGGACGTTGATCCCGGAGCGCAGCGGCATCACCAGCGCCAGGACGTTGGACCGGCTGCTGGCCAGCGCGCGGGCGCCGGCGTGCGGGCGGTAGCCCAGCTCGCGGATGGCCTCCTCGATGCGCAGCCGGGTCTCCTCGGAGATGGGACGCTTGCCGCTGAGGGCGTAGGAAACGGTGCTGGGGGAGACCCCCGCGTGCCGGGCCACGTCCGTGATCTTCACCATGTCAGTCCAGCTCCTGTGGGGGGCGAGGATCCATCACTCCGAGTCCAGCTCCAGCGAGAGGAACCCGGTGCCCGCCGCCGCGCGGGCGGTCCGCTCCCCGCTCGCAAGGGCCCAGGGCGCCCGGGGATCACTGCAGGAGGCCCGCAGCGTCTTCCCCTCGCGTACGACCGTGAAGGTCACGTCCCCGACCGGCACCGTCACCTGCGCGCCCTGCTCCAGCCCGAACGCGCGCAGGGTGACCCCGTCGGCGTACGGATAGTCGGGGCGGTCGTCCACCGCGCCGACCGGGATCACCGCACCCGGCCTGACCAGCAGCGGAACACTGGAGAACCCGTGCCGCTCGCGCAGCCAGCGCGGTCCGGTCACCGTCCTCCCGGTCAGGTAGTCGGTCCACGTGCCCTCGGGTACGTAGTAGGAGACGTCCCCCTCGTCGCTGAAGACCGGCGCGACGAGCAGGTCCGGGCCGAGCATGTACTGCCGCTCCAGGTGCGCGCAGCCGGGGTCGTCCGGGAACTCCAGCACCATCGCCCGCATCACCGGCACGCCCTCTTGGGCGGTGCGCGCGGCCTCGTACAGATACGGCATCAGGCGCAGTTTGAGCCGGGTGAAATGCCGCAGCACGTCCACGGACTCCTCGTCGAACAGCCACGGCACCCGGTAGGAGGAGCTGCCGTGCAGCCGGCTGTGCGAGGACAGCAGCCCGAAGGCCAGCCATCGCTTGAACAGCGCCGGGGTCGGCGTGCCCTCGAAGCCGCCGATGTCATGGCTCCAGAACCCGAAGCCCGACAGACCGAGGCTGAGCCCACCGCGCAACGACTCGGCCATCGACTCGTACGTGGCCTCGCAGTCGCCGCCCCAGTGCACGGGGAACTTCTGGCTGCCCGCGGTCGCCGAGCGGGCGAAGACCACGGCCTCCTGCTCACCGCGGTGTTTGCGCAGCACCTCGAAGACGGTGCGGTTGTACAGGTACGTGTAGTAGTTGTGCATCCGCTCCGGGTCCGAGCCGTCCGCGTAGGCCACGTCGACCGGGATGCGCTCCCCGAAGTCGGTCTTGAAGCAGTCGACGCCCTGGGTGAGCAGCGCCTCCAGTTTGGCGGCGTACCAGGCACGGGCGTCCGGGCTGGTGAAGTCGACCAGGGCCATGCCCGGCTGCCACAGGTCCCACTGCCACACACTGCCGTCCGGCCTCTTCAGCAGATGGCCAAGGGCCTTGCCCTCGGCGAACAACGGTGAGCGCTGCGCGATGTAGGGGTTGATCCACACGCTTACCCGCAGCCCGCGCTCCTTCAGGCGGGACAGCATGCCCTCCGGGTCGGGGAAGACCCGCGGGTCCCACTGGAAGTCGCACCAGTTGAACTCACGCATCCAGAAGCAGTCGAAGTGGAAGACCGACAGGGGCAGTTCGCGTTCCTTCATGCCGTCGATGAAGGAGGTGACGGTGGCCTCGTCGTAGGAGGTGGTGAAGGAGGTCGACAGCCATAGGCCGAACGACCAGGCAGGCGGCAGGGCCGGGCGGCCGGTGAGGGCGGTGTACTTGCGCAGGATGTCCTTCGGGGTGGGCCCGTAGATGACGTAGTACGTCAACTGCTGGCTTTCCACGCTGAACTGGACCCGTGACACCGCCTCCGAGCCGACCTCGAAGGACACCTTGCCCGGGTGGTCGACGAAGACGCCGTAGCCCGCGTCCGTCAGGAAGAACGGGACGTTCTTGTAGGCCTGTTCGGTGGCGGTGCCGCCGTCCGCGTTCCAGATGTCGACGACCTGGCCGTTCTTCACCAGCGGCCCGAAGCGTTCACCGAGGCCGTACACCGATGTGCCGACTCCGAGGCCCAGCTGTTCGCGCAGGTAGTGGCCGCCGGTGGCGTCTCGCATGATGCCCATGTTCTTGGGGCCGCTGGTGGTGAGGGTGCGGCCGTGGGCGAGGAAGTCGACGTGCCAGGGGCCGGTGCGTGTGACCCGGACGGAGAGGACGCCCGCGGTGAGAGTGGCCGTCTCCTCGTCGTACTCGGCGTGCGGGGTGAAGGCGTCGTCCCGCTGGATGTCGAACCTCGGCCCCCGGGGCTGTTCGCCCTCGAAGTGCGTGAAGGTGAGGCCGATGACGTCCGGCATCGGCGCGTGCGCGCTGATCGTCACGACCGGTCCCTTCAGCAGGTCGCCGCGGTGGCGGATGGGCTGGGTCGGGGCGTGGATCTCCAGGGCTCCCGGGGGCGTGGTCACGTCCAGGACCTGCACCGGGTGGGCTGCGGTGACGCCTTCGCGCAGCAGCCAGTAGCCGTCGGTGAACTTCAAGCGTGCCCCCTACTTGACGGCGCCCACGGCGATGCCGCGGGTGAGAGTGCGCTGGAAGACGAGGAAGAAGACGATGGCGGGCAGGACGCCCAGCAGGGCTGCCGCGTTGGTCATCGTGGCGTCCATCAGGCGCTGGCCCTGCAGGACGCCGAGCGCCACCGACACCGTCTGGTTGTCGTTGGAGATCAGCATGACCAGGGGCAGCAGGAACTCGTTCCACGTCCAGATGAAGAAGAAGACGAGCAGCACCCCGATCGTGGGCCAGCTGACCGGGACCACGATCCGCCACAGCACCTGCCACTTGTTCGCCCCGTCGATCCGGGCGGCTTCGATGATCTCGCGCGGGAACTGCCCGAGGACCGAGGAGAGCAGATAGGTGCCGAAGGCGGCCTGGATCACCGTGAAGACGATGATCACGCTCAGCCGGGTGTCGTAGAGGCCGGCCTGCTTGCTGAGGTAATACAGCGGGTAGACCAGCGCCTCCTGCGGCAGCACGTTGGCGAGCACGAAGAAGGCCAGCACCCAGGTGCGTCCTTTGATGCGGCCGATGCCGATCGCGTACGCGTTCAGCACGGACAGGACCGCTGCCAGGACGGCCACCGAGCCGCTGATGAGGACGGAGTTGAGGAGCTTCTGGCCGTAGTCGACGCGCTGCCAGAAGTCCTTCAGACCGTCCAGGTACAGGCCATTCGGCAGGCTCAGCGGCCCGTGCTGGGAGTATTCGGCGGGTGACTTCACGGCGTTGACGGCGACGATGAGGAACGGCAGCACCATGAACAGGGCCGCGATGCACAGGGCGACGACGACCGGGGAGCGGCCGAGGGCCGTGCGGCGCCGGGTGCGGATCTCGGTGCGTACGGCGGTCATGCGCGGGCTCCTTCCTCGGCGTCCTCGGCGCGGGTCTGGAGCTTCAGGCCCACCATCGCGAGGAGCAGGATGATCACGGTGAGGACGGTGGAGATCGCGGCACCGTACCCGGCCTGCGTCTTCTCGAAGAAGGTGGTGAAGGAGAAGTAGGACGGGACGTCGGTCGCCCCGCCGGGGCCGCCCTTCGTCAGCACGTACACCGCCCCGAACACCTTCAGCGCCGCGACCGTGCACCAGGTCAGCACCACATAGATCTCCGGCCTGATCTGCGGCAGCGTGATGTGCCAGAAGCGGCGCCACCAGCCGGCGCCGTCCAGTTCGGCCGCCTCGTACAACTGCGGGTCGACGCGCTGGAGTCCCGCCATGAAGACGACCAGCGGGAAACCGAGCTGCACCCACACCATCACCCCCATGACGCTGTAGAGGGCGACGTCCGGGTCGCCGAGCCAGTCCTGCTGCCAGGAGCCGAGACCGACCGCCTTCAGCAGCGCGTTCAGCGAGCCGTCGTCGGGGGCGAGGATCCAGCTCCAGACGATGCCCGCCACCGCGATCGGCAGCACCTGCGGCAGGTAGAAGCAGGCGCGGAGCACAGCGGCGACCTTGCTGCCGAAGTGCTTGCCGATGTAGTCGAACAGCGCGGCGGCGAGGACGAGTCCGATCACCGTCGGCACGGCC
This sequence comes from Streptomyces sp. B21-105, assembly GCF_036898465.1. Taxonomy (NCBI): domain Bacteria; kingdom Bacillati; phylum Actinomycetota; class Actinomycetes; order Kitasatosporales; family Streptomycetaceae; genus Streptomyces; species Streptomyces sp. B21-105. Next base: position 99,425 of record NZ_JARUMJ010000001.1, read on the forward strand.
GCCATGGCGACGACCATGAACAGACTGTGCCGGAACGACGCCCAGAACTCGCTGTCGTCCAGCAGTCGGCGATAGTTGTCGAGCCCGGTCCACTTCGGCGAGCCGATGCCGCTCCACTCGGTGAAGCTGACGCCCGTGTTCATCAGGAACGGGACGATGATCACGGCGAGAAACGCCAGCACGCCGGGGAGCAGGAAGAGCGCGTACGAGGTCTGGGAGCGGGGGCGGCGAGGACCGGGGTGCGGGCGCTTGCCGACGGCCCGCGCGCCCCGTTCGACGGTGATCGTCACTGCTTCGGCGCGCCCTGGTCGTACGCCTTCTGCAGCGCGCTGAGATAGGCGTCGGGCTGCTCGCTGCCCGTGATCAGCTTCTGCGTCTCGGAGACGAGGGTGTCGTAGAAGCCGGGGACGGGCCAGTCGGGGTAGAAGGCGAGGCCGTCACGCTGGGAGAGCGTGTTGAAGTCGGCGATGAGGGTCTTGGACCGCGGGTCGGTGATGGCGTTCGGGTCGGCCGCGACCGGGACGCCGCCCTTGTTGCCCAGAAGGTTCTGGATCTTCGGCGACATGGTGATGTCGATGAAGTCGTAGGCGAGGTCCTTGTTCTTGGCGCCCTTGGGCACGACCCAGAGGTTGCCGCCGGAGCCGAGGGTGAGGTTGGAGCCGGGCCAGAGCATGGTGCCCCAGTCGAACTTGTTCTCCGTCTTGAAACGCCCGTACCACCAGCTGCCGCTGAACAGGATCGGATTCTTGCCCTGGGTGAAGGCGACGCCCGCGTCCTCGGCCTTGGTGCCGCTGGACGTCTTGCTGATGTAGCCCTTCTTCACCCAGTCGGCGAAGGTGGTCGCGCCGTACGTCCAGGCCGCGTCGTGGAAGTCGGTCTTGCCCTTGTACAGCTCGTACTTGTCGACCCAGGAGCGGTCGGCCTTCGACAGCGCGAGCTGGTAGAGGTACTGCTGGGCCATGTACTCGGCACCGGAGTTGGCGAGCGGGGTGATGCCCTTGGCCACGAACTTGTCCATCGCGGCGGTCAGGTCGTCGAACGTCTTCGGCTCGGCTATCCCGTACTTGTCGAACAGGTCCTTGTTGTAGAACACCATGGTGTATTCGGCATAGTTGGGCACTCCGTACCACTTGCCGGAGCTCATGACGCCGTTGGTGTCGTACTGGCTCGTGGTCTTCACACCCGCGCTGAGCTTCTTGTCCCAGCCGCGCTTGGTGACCTCATCGGTCAGATCGGTGAGAAGTCCCTGCTTGGACAGCAGGCCCGCCGTCGCGTTGCCCTTGTTGTACTCCATGATGTCGGGTGCGTCGGAGGAGTTGAGCACCATGGGCGCGGTCTTCTGGATCTGTTCGAAGCCCTTCTCCTCGAACTTCACCTTCACGCCCGGGTGCTTGGCCTCGAACTCCTTGATGGCCGCGTTCCAGGCGGCGCCCATCGCGCTGTCAGGTCCCTCGTAGTGCCACAGCTTCAGCGTCTTGCCGTCGGAGGAGCCGCTGTCCGAGCCACCGCAGGAGGCCAGAAGCAGGGATCCGGAAAGGACCACCGCGGCCGTCGCCACCACACGCCGTCGTGCTGTCAACATCCAGTGCCTCCGGGGAGTCGGATGGGTATCGGAGCCATCACGCACGAATCATCGAATCGTTTCGATGCGTGATGTCGAAGCGCTTCGACGGGGGAAGGTATGTGGACGGTGTGAGCGCGTCAATGGGGGGCGCACGAATCCGTCCGGATTCCTTCGACCGCCCTGTGTCCGAGGGTGATCGCCATGGCGAGTCCCGAGGCGGTCGTGGGGAGGGCGAAACCGCCGGTCGGGGGCAAGTGCTCCACCGCCCAGCCGCCGGTGGCGGAAACCGCAGGCCACTCCCCCGAGCAGAGCCGTCACGGCGAGGGTCACGCCCTCGTTCGAGCGGCTCTGGCTCGACCAGCCCTGACTGGCGGGCGTGGACGATGTCCGCGCAGCTTGCGGGCCGCGCCGGGCTGCACCACGGCACGCGGCCTCCGCCGTCCGTGACCACCATGGACTGACGGCGTTCTGCTTGTTCTTGCCGCAGATGAACTTGTCGCGATCCTTGCCTCCGGCGGCGGGACACGTCCGGGCCTACGGCGGCGGGACACGTCCGGGCCTACGTCACTCGGACGGCGAACGCGGACGGGTCTCCCCCTGCGGGCCCACCCCCGCCGTGATCTCGGCAGGACCCGCATGCAGCACCCCGCCCTCGCCGCTTCGATAGCCTCGGCCCATGCTCTTCGACCTCCAGCCTTACCTGAGCCGGCGCGCTCGTGAACGTCAGGCCGCTGAGTGAGGAGGACTGCGATGACCTGGTGCACTGCGCTGCCCGGTGGGCCACACCTTCGACATCGCCCGCCACGGCTACGCCGGCCTGCTGACGGGTACCCGCGCCACCAGCGGCGACGACGCGGCCATGGTCCAGGCCCGGGACCGATTCCTGTCTGGTGGCACTCACACGCCCAACGAAGGAGAGACCCGATGAATGAGATCTCCGAGCTGGTCAGTCATCTGGGGCTGGAGCCGCACGTCGAAGGCGGGTGGTTTCGGCAGACCTGGCGGACCGGCCCAACAGCGGTTCCGGACGGGTACACGGGGCCCCGCCCCTTCGCGACCGGTATCTACTTCCTCCTGCACCCCGGTGAAGTGTCACGTTGGCACCGGGTGCGTTCGGACGAACTGTGGCTGTGGCACCGGGGCGGCCCGCTGACCCTTCGGCTCGGCGGAAACGGAGCCGCTCCGCAGGAGGCGGCCATCGCTTCAATGGGGCCGGACGTCGAGAGCGGGCAGCAGCCGCAGTTCCTCGTGCCCGCCGGGGTCTGGCAGACCGCACAACCAGCCGGTGACCAGCCGGTCCTGGTGTCCTGCATTGTCGCTCCCGGCTTCGAGTATGAGGACTTCGAGATGCTGTGACGCCTGCACGAGCCCGGATTGCCGAGAGCTGCTCTTGAGGGGTGTGCGTCCAACGGGCCGCGGGTGATCGCAGCTGGCCGAAGACACGAGAACAGGCCTTGGTGACTCGGGTTGCGAAGCCGGGCTCCTCGAGCCGACGCACCCTCGTTGCCCTTGAGCACCTGACGCTCAAATCGGACCAGAACCCGCTCTCGCCTACACAGCCGCACGGACGCCAGCCCATCTGCGCTGTTTCGCTTCGGTCGCGCCGATGAGTTTCGGTCTGCCGGATGGTCCAAGTCGGCATACCTGACAAAGGGAGAAACCGATGACTCACATCGCCCGTCGCATGTTCGAGCTCCTGGAGCCGATCTGCCTGGTCACCTACTTCGCCGACGAGTGCAACCAGGAACTGTCCGCACTCGGCCACCGCACCTACTGGGACGGCTATTTCGCCAGCCGCGCCGCACCACTGGGACGGGTGCCGGCCCAAGTCGTGCACGCGGCCTTCTACAACTTCGCCGACGGGGAAGCCGCCCGGCACATCCCCAGCGCCTGGGTGACGATCCCGCCCGAGGCCTCCGTCGCCGCGCGGGAGCGGGGCAGCACGGCTTCCCTACGGCGCATTCTCGGCGACGAGCTGGCCGACTCCCCGGGCCTGGTGCGTGCCGCAGACCTGACCGCCAAGGCCGCTACGAGCGCCCCCACCGAAGGCCGGGTGATGTACGCCGGCATGCGCACCCTCGAGGTACCCAGCGACCCCGTCGCCCGACTGTGGCATTCCGCGACCATGCTGCGCGAGCACCGCGGCGACGGGCACATCGCCGCCCTCGTCGGCGCGCGTATCGGCGGCACGGAGGCCCACGTGCTCTCTGCTCTGGAACAGGGCATCCACCCCCCAGAGTCGTTCGGACGCATCCATCACCTACCGAAAGAGCGCCTGGCCGCGGTCATGGACGGCATGCGCGAACGCGGACTCATCGACACCGACGGCCACTTCACCGACGCCGGCCGCGCGGCCAAACAGCGCATCGAAACGTCCACCGACGAACTCGCCGCCCCACCCTACGACGCCCTGTCCCCCGCCGAACTCGACGAACTGATCACCGAGCTCGAACCCATCACCGCGACCCTGGTGGCCACAGGCTCGCAGTGACACGCAGTGCCGAACCTCCCCGCATCTCTCCGGCCGGCGGCGTCTGCGGTGGAAGGCGTTCCGCGGGCGTACGACCGTCCCCATCCGGCCCGGACGCCGGGGCCTCGGGGCACTGCTCCTCGGTGTCAGCGGAACGGGAAGCGGGGCCCTGCGGCGGCGCGTCGTGCTCACTGGCGATGCCTTCCGGACTCCCCCACGAGACCCCGGCATTCCGCGGGTCCGCAGGGGGCCCGGCAGGCTCCCAGGTCCTTCCTGATGGGATGTCCGCGCCCCCCTGGTCAGGCAATATCGACCCCTGCTCGCCTACTTCGACTTTCACCTGCGCGGGCATCGCGCCCCGATCCTCGAAGCCAGGCGTGTGGGCGTCGGACCGACCTTGCGCAGGTGACGAGTGGCGTACCGCGGGGGTCACACGATGTGACCACCCAAACGCGACCCGAAGGTCGGCCATGCCGCACTCTCGGGGGCCGCATGAGCCGGACGGTGGCACCGGGAATGGAGCACCATTCCTGAACTGCTCGCGGACACGGACACGGACGCGGTCGTGGACGGTCGACGTACGCGTCAGCTGCCCCGAAGACCGACCGCCAGCGTCAGTTCGAGGACCCGGTGCGGCGTTGCGAGATCCGGAAAGAGCTCCCGCAGCTGCGACATCCGGTACCGGACGGTCTGGGGATGGACGAACAGCGCCGCCGCCACCTCGTCCCGCCTGCCCTGGTGCAGCAGCCACGCCCGCAACGTCTCCTCCAGCCGCCCCGCGGTCGCGACGGGCAAGGTCCGCAACGGTGCGAGGGCCCGGGCACGCAGGTCGGCGAACGCGTCCGCGTCGGCGCTCAGCACCAACTCGGGCAGATGGTCCTCGGTGTCGCGGATGTCGCAGGAGAGGGAGCGGGCGCGTGCGGCTCGTGCGTAGGAGGCGGACGCACGCGTCCATGGCCGGGCCGGGCCGACCACGGCGGTGCGATCGGTCAGCTGCCGCAGCAGATGTGGCCGGTCGGCATCGGGGACGAGCAGCACACCGGTGGCGTCCGGCAGGTCGTCGAGGACGAGGGTGCTCGGGTCGAGCGCGCGGTAGGCAGGCCGGGCCTGGGCGGCGGGCAGCAGGACCGCGGTCAGTGAAACCGGAGGCTGCCACCCGGCCCGTTGAACAGAGGCCAGCAGCACGTCCGGGCTCGCGCCGGCGAGGAGGTCGCGGGCCAGGTGTTCCAGGTGGCGCTCGTGGTCTCTGCCCCGGGCGGCCAGTTCGTCGGCGTGGCCCGCGGCGCTCGCGGCGGAGAGCTCGTCGATGTAGGCGAAGGTCAGCTCGGCGAACTTGGCGACCTCGGCGGCGGGCAGACCTGCGGGTACGGCACCCGCTGCCAGGCATCGCCAGGCCACGCGGGCGCCGACGCGGTAGGCGCTGAGCAGGGCGTCCATCGAGCGGCCGTCGCGCACCTCGCCGCGGCCCAGCTCGTAGGCCGCGTCACCGGCGTCGCCGCCTGTGGCGTTCCCGCTCGCGACGTCCAGGTAGTGCCCCAGGGCGGTGCGCACGGCTCGGCGGATGGTGGCGCCCATGTGGCCCGACAGGGCGTTGGCGTAGGGAGGGACCTCGTCGATGATCGCCTGGACGACCTCGTCGGCCGTGGTCCTCAGCGCGGCCCGGAGTGCGGTGACCGTCGTCTCGTCCAGGGCCAGTTCGCTGGCCCTCCGGATTACATGGCTCATATTTTGTTCCCTGCGAACAATTCGGCCGACCAGATTTACGTCCTGCGGTCAGGACTTTACGCCCTGAGGCACAGCAAGCTGGAGTCATGACGAGTACTGCCCTCCGCAGCAGGGCATGGAAACTGCTGGAGATGGTCACGACGCCGCTGCTGCCGTCGGACTATCTCGACCTGGTCAGCCCGCTGCGTGCGGGCGCCGACCTGCGGGGGCGCATCGAGGCCGTGCACCCCGAGACGGGTGACGCCGCGACCATCGTGATCAGGCCGGGACGGGGCTGGCGCGGCCACACAGCCGGTCAGTACGTGCGGATCGGGGTCGACGTCGACGGGGTGCGCCTGTGGCGTGCCTACTCCCTCACCTCGCCGACGAACCGCCGGGACGGCCGCGTCACGATCACCGTGAAGGCGATCGAGGACGGCAAGGTCAGCAACCACCTGGTCCGCAGGACGAAACCGGGCACGCTGATCCAGCTCGACCAGCCGACCGGTGACTTCGTGCTGCCGCAGGCCAAGCCCGCCAAGATGCTCTACCTGACGGCCGGCAGCGGCATCACGCCCGTGATGGGCATGCTGCGCGACACCGAGTTCGACGACGTCGTCCTGGTCCACTGCGCGCCGCGGCCGCAGGACGTGATCTTCCGCGACGAACTGCACGACCTGGTCGCCGACAAGAAGCTGCGGCTCACCGAGGTGCACACCGACACCGACGGCAAGCTCGACATCGCCCGTCTCGACGAACTCGTGCCCGACTGGGCCGAGCGCGAGACCTGGGCCTGCGGGCCCTCGGGCCTGCTCGACGCCGCCGAAAAGCACTGGAGCGTGCACGGCGTCCCGGAGCGCCTGCACACAGAACGCTTCCGGCCCGGCATCGTCGTCGCCGGCGACGGCGGCGAGGTCACGTTCAGCGCCACCGGCAAGACCGTCGACGCGGACGGCGCCACGCCGTTGCTGGACGTCGGCGAGGAGGCCGGCGTGCTCATGCCCTCCGGGTGCCGCATGGGCATCTGCTTCGGCTGCGTCTCGCCGCTCAAGGCGGGCGCCGTCCGCGACCTGCGCACCGGCGAGATCACCGAGGCCGAGCCGGGCGTCCTCATCCAGACCTGCGTGTCCGCCGCGGCGGGCCCCTGCGACATCGAACGGTAGGAACACCTTGACCGCCATCGACCCCACCGCCCACCTGAGCGCGGAGCAGATCGAGGAGCTCGGCCGGGAGCTGGACGCGATCCGCGACGAGGTGATCGCCGGCCGCGGCGAGAAGGACGCCGCCTACATCCGCAAGGTCATCTCGGCGCAGCGCAGGCTCGAGCTGGTCAGCAGGGGTGTGCTGCTGTTCTCGATCTTCCCGCCCGCATGGCTGATCGGCACCGCCGGGCTGTCCGTGGCGAAGATCATGGACAACATGGAGATCGGCCACAACATCCTGCACGGCCAGTGGGACTGGATGCGGGACCCGAAGATCCACTCCACCACCTGGGAATGGGACCACGTCTCGCCGGCGGACCAGTGGAAGCACTCGCACAACGAGCTGCATCACACCTACACCAACGTGATCGGCAAGGACAACGACCTCGGCTACGGCATCATGCGCGTCGACGAGGACCAGAAGTGGCACCCGTTCCATCTCGGCCAGCCGCTGTGGAACTTCCTCAACGCCTGCTTCTTCGAGTACGGCATCGCGGCGTACGACCTGGAGCTCGGCAAGAACCTGCACAAGCGCCGCCGCAAGAACCCGGAGTTCCGCGCGCGGGCCAGGGCCGTGGGCCGCAAGATCCGCAAGCAGGTGCTCAAGGACTACGTGATCCACCCGCTGCTGTCGGGCCCCTCGTTCCTGCCCACGCTCGCCGCCACGTTCACCGCGAACCTGGTCCGCAACATCTGGTCCCACTCGGTGATCATGTGCGGGCACTTCCCCGAGGGCGTGCAGGTTTTCGAGCGCCGGTCGATCAAGGGCGAGACGCGGGGCCAGTGGTACCTGCGCCAGATGATGGGCTCGGCGAACATCAGCGGCAGCAAGGCCATGCACTTCATGACCGGCAACCTGTCGCACCAGATCGAGCACCACCTGTTCCCGGACCTGCCGAGCAACCGGTACGCCGAGGTCGCGGTGAAGGTGCGCGCCCTGTTCGAGAAGTACGAGCTGGAGTACGTCACCGGGCCGCTGCCCAAGCAGGTGTTCTCCGCGTGGCACAAGGTCGTCCGGCTCTCGCTGCCGAACAAGAAGCCCAAGGTCAGGACGCCGGACCGCGAGCAGGAACTCGTCGCCGCCTGATTCCCGGCTCGGTGACACAGATGCCGCCGTGGGGCGGCTGATTCCCGCGAACGCCCGATGGCGGCATCGGCGCCCGCTGCCGTGCCGGCTCTGCCACGCGAAAAGAAGCAGGCCGGTCCGAGTGGGCGTTCTGCGGCGTTGCCGCCCCGGGTGGGAACGGCGGCTGCCGCTGACGGCATCCACTGCGGGCGGCACCCGGCTTTTGCGGAAGATCCGCACCACCGGACCTCCGTCGTGCGGGCACGCGCGCCCGACAGGCGCGCGTGCCGCCGTGAAGCGGGCTGCCGGCGGGCGGCCTGGCCGGTGTGAGGCCGCCACGGCCGCATGGGGCGCCTGCGCGGTGTCGTCACCCCGGGGACCCGCTCCGTCGAAGGCGCGGTCGGCGAAGCCGCGGTGCACAGGGGGTCGTGGTCGTGGTGACGCCTGTCCCGTCAGTTTTGCGACGGCCGTGTCCAGCCCTGCGATCCGAGTGCTCCACCCACCACACGTCCGGCCACACAGCAAGCCCGGCTCCGCGCCGGGGCCTGGCGGGGCCGGACCGCGCCAGCGCCGGGCCAGGGCCGGCGTTCACCGGGCGGGTGTGTGGTCCACCGCACCGGCGACCGCGCCGAAGGACGGACCGGCTCCGGCGGCGCGTCCCGCGTACGGGCCTTCGCGGCCGGGCCCGCACAGGCGCGTACGGGCCTTCGCGGCCGGGCCCGCACAGGTCAGCCCGGCCGCGAAGGCCCGTACGCCGCTGTACCCGAAGGCTACGAGGCGCGCCTCCCCGGTCGACGACATGGCTTCGCCGGAGCCACGCGGGACGCTTGGGCCGACGGCGACGACGAAGGCGCACGAAGGGGCCGCCCGCGTGCCGGGCCGGACGCCCGACACCCTGCCCGCGCCGGCGCCACGCGGGGCGTGATCGTTTGCACAGGTGCGGCGGGCGTTGTCGTCGTGTGCGCCGTTCGCCGTCGCCAGGATGCGGGGTCATGGAGGTCACGGCCCCTTCGAGGGGCCCGGGCAGACAGTGCCCGGCTGCTTGGTCGTGGCATCTGCCATGTGGGAACCGCGGCCGGTGCCACCGCGGCCGCCCTGGGATGCGCGACGGTTGCTGTTCCTGCGCCGGCCTGTTCCTGCGTCGGCTGTTCGCGCGGGGTTGTCCTATTCCTGGCCGGGCGCCGTCGCCGGGGTGCGCTCGGGTGTCAGGAGGTCGGTCAGATGCCGGGCCGACGCGTCCCAGGACCAGCGTTCCCGGACCCACTGGCGGCCCGCCGTGCCCATCTCGGCGGCCCGGTCGGCGTCGCGCAGTATCCGGGTCAGCGCGCCCGCCACCGCCGCCGGGTCGGTGCCGTCCACGACGCTGCCGGTCCTGCCGTCGAGCACGGTGTCCGGAGCGCCGCCGGAATCGCCGACGACGACCGGCAGACCACTCGCCGACGCCTCCAGGAACACGATCCCGAGCCCCTCCGCCTCCAGACCGGCCTTGCGGGTGCGGCACGGCATCGCGAAGACGTCCGCGGCGGCGTAGTAACGCGGCGTCTCGGAGTGCGTCCTGCCGCCCGCGAAGACGACCGAGCCGTCGTCGGTGCGGCGCCGGGCCAGTTTGCGCAGCCGCGCCTCGTCGGGCCCCCGGCCGACGAGCAGCAGCACCGCGTCCGGGACCTCTCGCCGGATCAGGGGCAGGGCGCGGATCAGCGTGTCCTGGCCCTTGCGCGGGACCATCCTGGCCACGCACACGATCACCCGTCTGCCCTGCAGCCCGAGTTCGGTGCGCAGGTCGGCGGCGGTGTCGTAGTCGTTTTCGGCGTCGGGCCGGTAGACGTCGGCGTCGACGCCGGGGACGAGGCGGCTCATCTGCGTGTGCGGGCCCAGGGCGGGCTCGATCCGGTCGCGGGTGTACTGGCCGAGGTAGGTGACGACGTCCACGCCGTCGCCTATCCTCCGCATCATCCGGCGCGCGCCGGGAAGCCGGGCCCACCAGATCTCATGGCCGTGGGTGGTCGCCACCATGCGCCGTATGCCGCTGCGGCGCAGGGCCGGCGCCATCAGGGCGAGCGGCGCCGCCGCCCCGAACCAGACCCGGTCACAGCCGTGGGCCCTGGCTGTCTCGATGGCTTTCCTGGTGACCCGCCCGGTCGGCAGGAGCATCCTCGTGGAGTCCCGGACGACCGGAAACGGAAGAGTCGCGTCGTAGGCGGCGTCGCCCGGCTCGTGCGAGGTGTAGACGACGACGCGGTCGTGCGGCATGCGGGTGACCATGGCGTGCACGAATGTCTCGATCCCGCCCTGGCGGGGCGGGAAGTCGTTGGTGATGACGAGGGTGGACGCCATGAGTGTGTCAGTCCTTCAGGGGGTGGGGATCGGGCGTGCCGTGAAAAGGTAGTTGCGGCAGTCGTCCGTGACTTCGGCCACCGGCTCCCAACTCCCCTTCCGCCAGCGGTACATGCCGTAGCCGAGTGCGGTGAGGCGGCGTACGAGGCCGGTCGGCTCCATGCCGTACTTCGCGAGGTGACGGTCCTCGATCTCCAGCAGGAGGGCGGGCCGGTGGCGCAGCAGCGTGGTCCGGGCGCCTGACAGCACGGCCGCCTCCGCCCCTTCGACGTCGGCCTTGATGAAGTCGACGCGGTCAAGACCCATGTGGTGGCACAGGCCGTCCACCGTGCGCACCGCAGTGGTCACCGGATGGGACCGGGCGAATTCCACGTTGGGGCCGGGTCCCGACGCGCCTTCGGTGAGGTATGCGCGCCCATGGACGGGCAGCAGCCCGCGCCGGGGCAGACTCATCGTGCCGTGCCGTCGTGCCCGCTCACCGAGCGCGGTGCGGTGCACGGTGACGTTGCCGCAGCCCAGAGCCGCTGCCGTGGTACGCAGCCACCGCGCGGGACCGTGCAGCGGCTCCACGCTGTGCACAGCGCCCGAAGGGCCCGTCAGCGCGGACAGGATCCAGGTGTACAGGCCGTACTCGGCGCCTATGTCGAGACACACGGCGCCCGGCCGCACCAACGGCCGCAGCCCCGCCACCTCTTCCTCGACGAAGCTGTACCGCGGCGCCGCCCAGCGCAGCGCGAGCGCCACCGCGGTCACCCTCGCCCCCGCGTAGCGGGAACCGCCGCGGCGCATCGACGTGCCAGTCATCCCCCGACCCCTCATCTGCGAGACGAAACGCCCCACGCCCCACCGAAGATACGAACATCCGACGGTAACACCACGACGGTTCGCCCCTTGAAGGCGAGCCCGGAACACTCCCCTACGCCGCGACACAAAGCGGCACTTCGCGCACCGCACCCCAAACCCGCGGTCGCGGACCACCGCTGCCCGGCACCCGATGTCCGAGGCCCGACCCGCCTTTCACCCGACACCGGCCGCCGTCTATGGTCCCGAAGGTCCCGAACGACCGGGTGGTCAACCAAGCGAATGGACGCTGATGTCATGCACTCCGCGTTGGTGATCGGCACAGGACTCATGGGAACCTCCGTCGCGTTGGCACTTCGCTCGCGCGGCGTGACGGTGCACTTACGGGATGTCGACCCGGCGGCGGCACGGACAGCCGCCGCCCTGGGGGCCGGAACGGAGCGACCCCCCTCGGAGGCCGTCGATCTGGCGGTGGTGGCGGTGCCGCCGCCCCTCGTCGGCGGGGTGCTGGCGGATGTGCAGGCGGAGGGTGTGGCGCGGCACTGCACGGATGTGGCGAGTGTCAAGGCGCAGCCGCAGCACGACGCCCTCGCCCTCGACTGCGACATGTCCCGGTACATCGGCGGCCATCCGATGGCCGGCGCGTCACGCAGTGGCCCGCTGACCGGCCGAGCCGATCTGTTCGAGGGGCGCATGTGGGTACTCACACCGACGCCGGACACCGCCACCGAAACACTCAACATGGCCCTGGAACTCGTGGCCCTGTGCGGTGGCGTACCCGTTCTGATGCAGGCATCCGCGCACGACCGGGCGGTCGCCCTGGTTTCCCACGCGCCTCATGTCGTGGCGAGCCTGATCGCGATGCGATTGGAGAACGCCGGGGAACGCGAGGTGAGCCTCGCGGGGCCGGGCCTGCGGGACCTCACCCGGATCGCCGAGGCGGACCCCGCACTGTGGCTGGACATACTGAGCGCCAACGCCGCGATCGTGGCCGACCTGCTCGAGGAACTGAGCGGCGACCTGGACCGGACGGTCGTGGGCCTGCGCGCCATCGCCGCGATGGACGAGGAAAAGCGCCGCGGTGGCGCGGAGATCGTCGAGGGCATGCTGCGCAGGGGCAGGTCGGGCCGGGCCCGGATCTCCGGCAGACACGGCACCCGGCCCGAGCGGTTCGAGGTGGTGACCGTCATGATCGGGGACCAACCGGGTGAGCTGGCACGGCTGTTCTCGGACGCCGGCCGTGCGGGCGTCAACATCGAGGACATCCACGTCGAGCACGCCGCGGGCCGGCCCGCCGGGCTGGTCCACGTCAGCGTCGCACCCGGCCGGACCACGCCCTTGCGTGAGGCCCTCCAAGCACAGGGCTGGCAGGAGCGCTAGGTGTGTCGCCCTGAGAGGTCGGGGACGCGGCCGACGGGTGGCCGGGCGTCGCGTTCGCCGTCGAGGACAGTGATCGCGGACTGAGTGCCTCGTCCGTCCGGCTCCCTCAGGGGGCCGCCGTCCCGGTGGGACACGCGTGCGACGACATCTCCGCGACCCCACCCCGGGAACTGACGGCGGAGCAGTTCGTGGATATGTCCGCCGCCATTGGGTGCGGTTCAGGAAGGGTCACGGCCGGGCCGAGGACTGAGCATCACGGCGTCATTCCGCTTACCGCCAAAAAGGACTGGGCAACGACTCGGCCAGCTGCCAGTATGTACGGTGCCGATTACGCCCTCGCAGCACGCGCGAGGGATTTACCTGAATACCCGCACCAATAATCGTGGTGCGGCTACGGTGACGTGGCGAACGGAAGCGACCTTACGGTATGGCGTTCGGCGCGGACGCAGCCGTGTTTCGACAAACGTTGTGTCAGCCCCTCACGCACGGCGGCACGGAAAAGGCCGGGAGCCCTCAGGGCGCCCGGCCTTTCGCTCTCCCACCCCACGCGGCACACATGAGCCCATACTTAGTGGACGAGGTGGAATCGGACACTCCGGCGCGGATCGAGCCATAGCCGATATCACCCCGCGCCCTCCCTCGTCGTGCGGCTCTGAACGTCTCGACAGCGTCGCGACGAAATACGAGCATGAGTCCGGGCCTTGTTGCGTGTGTTTCGGACGAGGCGGCTGTGAGCCGCGAAGCCGATCGCCGACAGTAGGGCAAGATCGACAACAGCACTGTGCGACGCGACTTGTTGGGGGGCGGGTGGAGCGACGGTGTTTTGGGGGCGACGAGGCCGTCCTGGGCATGCGGCCGGGGCGTGCGACGACTGTGAACGTGGCTGTGCAAGAACGCCCGGGAGCACCGCTGTACCTCGTACCGGCTCACACCCTCCCCACTCAAGACGCGCGTGGGAGCCCGGCCAGACGGCCGACGCGAGAGGAACAGACCGACGGTTCGGGGAGCTCCCGAGACCGGACCTGACCGAAACCGGCCGAAGAAACGTCCACACGGGGTGAATGAAATTGCATAGTCCAGATATCGGCGGACTCGCGTCCGCGCCCACTTCAGCGATCAGGCCCGCAGTCGGCCCGCCCACGGCCGTCGAGCGCCGCGAGCCGGGAGTCACCCCGGTCCCGATCGCGTCTCTTCTGCCCGGTGAATCCCCCCGCTCGGAAGGGCCGGACCAGGAACACGTCGCCCGGCTGGCCGAGGTCGACGGACCGCTGCCCGCCATCCTCGTCAGCCGCTACGACATGCGCGTGATCGACGGGATGCACCGGCTTCTGGCCGCCCTGATCCGTGGTCAGGTGACGATCGATGTCGAGTTCTTCGAAGGCACCGCCGAGGACGCCTTCTTACGGGCGGTCCAGGCGAACATCGCCCACGGCCTGCCGCTGTCGCAGGCCGATCGGCGCGCCGCGGCCACCCGCATCATCGCGTCGCATCCTCAGATGTCGGACCGGGCCATCGCGCGGGCATCCGGCCTGGGGGCAAAGGCGGTTGCCGCCATCCGTCGCCGTTCAAGTGACGCCGTGCCGCAGTTGAACGCACGGATCGGCCGTGACGGACGGGTCCGCCCGCTGAGCAGCGTCGAGGGCCGGTGGCGCGCCGCCGAACTGATGGCCGAGAACCCGCAGGCATCGCTGCGCGAAGTGGCGCGGATCGCCGGGATATCACCGGCCACGGCGAGCGATGTCCGCAAACGCATTCAGTCCGGTGAGCTGCCCGCGGCGCTACGACCGGAGGCCGCCACGGTCCCGGAGGCGCCGCAGCCCTCGCCGGCCACGCAGGAGACCGAGGCCGCGCAGGACATCGACCACGACGTCGATGCGGACACCAGGATGCCCGCCCAGGCAGCCCAGTTCGGGCAGGGCCGCAAGGCGAGACCGGCACCGCCGGATCCGGGCACGGTCCTGGACAAGCTGCTGCGCGATCCCTCGTTGCGCCTCAAAGAGGAGGGCCGGCATCTGCTGCGCCTCCTGCAACAGAACGCGACGGCGGAGTGGAACCATCTGACGGCGGCCGTGCCGCCGCACTGCGGGGAACTCGTCGGCAGCCTCGCACGCCAATATGCGGCGACCTGGCTGGAGTTCGCCGAGGACCTCGACCAGCGCGACCGCTCGGTCCCCCACAAGGCAGTGGTTTGATCATTCATCCGGGTGTGCGCTGCCCGAGGTGTCCCGGTCCAGCACTGCCTCGATGCGGACTCTCCGCCGATGAACATGCCGACAGCACGTCAGGCGTTCGCCATGCGGACGCCCGACGTGCCATCTGTCCCCTCTTTCCGGGGAGTTGAGCCCCCGGCGCGGCGAACCGGTGCGGTTCGCCGGACAGCGGAGCGACCACGACGACGACAGCCCCCGTGGCTTCGCACCCCGCGTTCGGGGGCGAAGCCACGGGGGCTCTCGCCGTTCGCTTACGGCTAGTTCTTCGCCATGGCCTCGATCAGGCTCTTGGGGCGCATGTCGGTCCAGTTCTTCTCGATGTAGTCGAGGCACTCCTGGCGCGCCGCCTGCCCGAAGACCGACTTCCAGCCATCGGGCACATCGACGAAGACCGGCCACAGCGAGTGCTGGCCCTCTTCGTTGACCAGGACCAGGTAGTCGGCATCGGGGTCTTCGAACGGATTGGTCACCACGTCATCCTCTCTCGGGTACATGAGGTGGATCGCTCCGGTCGCGCACCGGTCGACCCCACTGGAAGCCACTATGAACCAGGGCTTCATCAGCGCGTCAACAATGACCCGCACCCGCACGCCGGCGTGTCGCCCACGCCCGTTCAACTGCGTCGGAACGCCAGTTGAACAGCGCGGAAGCGGGTCGGCGCCCACCTGTCTTGATCGGCCCGAGGGCCCGGTGCCATGGTGAGGAAGGAGCCGCTTCCCGGCCCGCCGGGCGACTCCCTTCGACGACCAGGAGACCTCCATGCCCTTCGTGAGCACCAACGGGATCCGGCTCTCCTATCAGCGCTCGGGCCAGGGGGAGCCGGTGCTCCTCATCATGGGCTCGGGTGCCGCGGGCCACGTGTGGACCTTGCACCAGACCCCGGCACTGCACCGGGCGGGATACGAGACGATCGTGTTCGACAACCGGGGCATCGGGGCGTCGGACACGCCGGCGGGGAAGTACACGCTCACCGACATGGTCGCGGACACCCGGGGCCTGATCGAGGCCCTGGACCTCGGACCGTGCCGTATCGTCGGGACCTCCATGGGCTCCATGATCGCCCAGGAACTGGCCCTCGAATCACCGCACTTGGTCCGCTCGGCGGTACTGCTCGCCACCAAGGCCCGTTCGGACCGCATGCGGCAGGCGCTGGCGGCGGCGGAGCAGGCGATGCGGGAGAGCGACGTGGAGCTGCCGCCCCGGTACGAGGCCGTCAGGACCGTGCTCGAAATGCTGTCCCCGGCGACGCTCGACGACGACGCGGCCGTCGCCTCCTGGCTGGAGATCTTCGAACTGACCGGTGGCGGCAACAACACCGCCGACGGTCAGGCATGGGTCAGCAACGCCGGCGACCGGCGCGCTGCGCTGCGCGCCGTGACGGTGCCGTGCAGGGCGATCGCCTTCGCCGACGACCTGATCTGCCCGCCGCATCTGGTCGCCGAGGTGGCCGAGGCCATCCCCGGCTGCGACTTCGTGGAGATCCCCGACAGCGGCCATCTCGGGAATCTGGAGCGCCCCGATGCCGTCAACGCCGCGATCGTCGAGTTCCTCGACAAGTACTGACGCTCATCACGGAGACGAGGCAGGTATCCATGGCGCGGACCGGGAGTCCCAGCGCGGGGCGGACGCATGTTCGGTTCGACGACAACTCGATCACCCGCCAGCGGATCAAGCGCGGCACGGTACGGCGGATCCTGCCGTACGCCATGAGACACCGCTGGTCACTGGCTCTGCTCCTACTGGTCACCATGGTCCACGCGGCGATCACGGCCACGAGCCCGCTGATCCTCAAGATGATCATCGATGACGGCATCCTGCCCGGCAGGACCGACGTCGTCGTCTGGCTGTGCATCGCCGTGGCGTGCCTGACGCTGCTGGACGCGGTGACGATCTTCGTCCAGGCATGGTGCTCGGGCCGGGTCGGCCAGGGGCTGGTCTACGACCTGCGGACCCGCGTGTTCGGGCATGTGCAGGAGCAGCCGCTGGCGTTCTTCACCCGGGCCCAGACCGGCTCCCTCGTGAGCAGGCTCAACGCCGATGTCATCGGGGCACGGGACGCGCTGACCGCGTTGCTGATCCAGTCCGTGTCGACCGTCCTGACCTTGATCCTGGTCCTGGTGGCGATGTTCTACCTGTCCTGGCAGATCGCGCTCGCGGCGCTGGTGATGGTCCCGTTCTTCCTCTTGCCGACCCGGCTGATCGCCCGTCGGCTGCAGCGGCTCTCACGGGAGGCGATGCAGCTCGACGCCGAGATGAGCTCGATGATGAGCGAGCGGTTCAACGTCGCGGGCGCGATGCTCGCCAAGCTCTACGGCCGCTCGTCGACGGAGGCGGACCTGTTCGCCGACAAGGCCGGCCGGGTCCGTGACGTCGTCGCCGTACGCGTCGTATACGGCCGGATGCTGTTCATCATCATCACCGTGCTCACCGGGATCACCACTGCCCTCGTCTACGGCCTGGGCGGCAGCCTCACCATCGACGGAACGCTCCAACTCGGCACCCTGGTGGCCATGGTCGCCCTGCTGCTCCAGCTCTACGGCCCGATCAACCAGCTGTCGACCATGCAGGTCACCGTCATGACGGCCCTGGTCAGCTTCGACCGGGTCTTCGAGGTCCTCGATCTGAAGCCGCTCATCGCGGAACGGACCGACGCCCGCGCGCTGCCCGCCGCCGCACCGGACGCCGAGGAAACGGTCCCGCTGGAGATCGAGTTCGACCAGGTTCGCTTCCGCTATCCCCACGCCGACGAGGTCTCCCTGGCTTCACTGGAGTCCATCGCCCTGCGCCGGCCCGAGAAGGCCACCGAGGCGTGGGTGCTCCAGCAGCTGAGCTTCCGCGCCCCGGCCGGGAAGCTGACGGCGCTCGTCGGCCCCTCGGGAGCCGGCAAGACCACGATCTCCCAGCTCGTTCCCCGGCTGTACGACCCCACGGAGGGGGCCGTACGGATCGCCGGCCACGACATCCGGGAGCTGACCCTGCAGTCCCTGAGAGACACGGTCGGTGTGGTGACCCAGGACGCACACCTGTTCCACGACACCCTGCGGGCCAATCTCGCGTACGCCCGGCCCTGCGTGACGGAGGAGGAGCTCATCGCGGCCTGCGAGGCGGCGCTGATCTGGGACACCGTCACCGCCCTTCCGGACGGCCTCGACACCGTGGTCGGCGATCGCGGCTACCGCCTCTCCGGCGGCGAGAAGCAGCGCATCGCCCTGGCTCGACTGCTGATCAAGGCCCCGCCGATCGTCGTCCTCGACGAGGCCACCGCGCACCTCGACTCCGAGTCGGAGGCCGCCATCCAGCGGGCCCTCAAGACGGCCCTGGCCGGCCGCACCTCGCTGGTGATCGCGCACCGGCTGTCGACGATCCGCGAGGCCGACCAGATCCTGGTCGTCGAGGCCGGCCGGATCCGCGAATGCGGCACCCATGACGAACTCCTGGCCGCGGGCGGCCTCTACGCCGACCTGTACGACACCCAGTTCGCCCAGCAGTCCACCGACGGGCAGCGGGCCACGACGCGGAAGTTGTGATCGGATGAGCATCGACGACGCAGACGAGGGCGCGGGCAGGGCGGTGAAGGCCGCCGCCGAAGCACTCGGCGACAGCCTGTCCGACCCCGTCGGCCTCGGCCACCGCAGTACGGTGCTCCGCTGCCGCAGCGCCCGGTACGGGACAGTGCTGGTCAAGGCCTACTCCGAGCGCACCGCGTTCGTCACAGAGGCGTCCGCGCTCGCCCTCGGAGCGGGAGGGCCGGAACTCCTCGCCGTGGACGCGGACCATCCGCTCGTCGTGATGGCCGACCTGGGACAGGGACCGAGTCTGGCCGACGTCCTGCTGGGCGACGACGCCGAGGACGCCGAGGAGCGACTGCTCGAATGGGCCCGGGAGCTGGGCAAGGTCGCGAGACGCGGGGCGGACAGGCAGCGCGAGTACGACGGAACGCGCAGGGGCTATGAGCCGTCGGCCGTCGCCCAGACGGCCAAGGACGCCGCGTCCGTCCGGTTCCTGCAGCGGCTCCCGTCTGTCCTCGCCGACGCGGGACTCACACCCCCGAAGGGGCTGGCGGACGACCTCGCCGAGATCGGCGCGCTCGTCGGTGACGCCTATCCGGGGCTCACGCCGGGTGACACCTGCCCCGACAACAACCTGATCACCCCGTCCGGGGTGCGGCTCCTGGACTTCGAGGCCGCAGGATATCCCTCGGTCTTCCTGACCGCCGCGTACTGCCGCATCCCCTTTCCCACCTGCTGGTGCTCCTTCCGGATCGAGCCCGCGCTCGCCGCGCGGGCCGAGGATGCCTACCGCGGGGAACTGCTGGCCGTCCACCCGGACCTGGCCGACGACGGCATCTGGCACACCGGTGTGCGGCGGGCCCTCGCCGCATGGGCTGCCAAGCTGATGTTCGTGTTCCCCGACGCGATGAACGAGGACAGGGTGCGCAACAGCCGCGGCGGCCCCTCGCCGACGGTCCGTCAGCTTCTGCGCCACCAGTGCGAGGTGCTCCACCGCGAGCTGACCGCTGCCGGAGACCTCGAGGCCCTGGCCGAGACCGCCGCCCTGGTGCTGCGCGGCGCCGAGTCATGGCAGACCCCGCCGCTGCCGCCGTATCCCGCCTTCGCGTGACCGGCGCCTCCCCAGAACCGGAGATCCCTCATGTCCGAACAGCGCACGCCCCTCCCGGGCCGTCTGGAGGCCGGCCCCGCCCGCGACGCCGTGTCCTGGATCGGCGAGCACGGCGCCCTGATCCGGGAGTCGGTGGCCACGCACGGTGCCGTCCTCGTCCGCGGCCTGCCGATCGGTGACCGCGCCGCGGCCGTCGCCGCCGTACGCGCGGTCATCGGCGAGGGCCTGGCGGAGCGGGAGGGGTTCGCCCCGCGCGACGCGTACGGCCCCGGCGTGTACTCGTCCTCGCACTGGCCCGCCGACCAGCCCATGTGCATGCACCACGAGCTGAGTTACGCGGCCACCGCACCCCGGCTGCTGGCCTTGGCCTGCGTCACTGCGCCCGCGTCCGGAGGCGTCACCGCCCTCGCCGACGCGCGGGCCGTGCTGCGCGATCTGCCGGCGGATCTCGTCGAGCGCTTCGAGCGGCACGGCTGGCGGCTGACGCGCAGCTACAACCCGCTCGTCGGCACCGCCTGGCAGGACGCATTCGGCACCAAGGACCGCGCGGAGGTGGAGCGGTACTGCGAGGCGGGCGGCCTGGAGGTGCTCTGGCGGGGGGACGACGAGCTGATCACCACCCAGTCCCGGGCGGCCGTGGTGGCGCACCCGGACTCCGGCGAGCGCTGCTGGTTCAACCAGATCGCGTTCCTCAACGAATGGACGATGGAGCCCGAGGTGCGGGAGTTCCTCACCCAGGAGTTCGGCCCCGAGGGCCTGCCGTTCAACACCTTCCTCGGCGACGGCACCCCTCTCGACCGGGCCACCGTCGACCTGATCAACAAGGTCTACGAGCGGCACACGGTGCGCGAGCCGTGGCAGCGTGGTGACGTCCTGGTCGTCGACAACGTCCGTACGGCGCACAGCCGCGAGCCCTACCGGGGTGAGCGGGAGATCGTCGTGGGCCTGGGCGAACCGTTCCGCCCCTGAGCGTGAGCAAGAAGGAAGAGAGGGGCGCACCCGGTGTGCGCCCGGTTCGTGCCGTGCGACGCCTCAGTCGAAGCTCAGCGTGCGGTACACCGTCACGTTCCCGGCGAGCTGCTGGCATTCCTGGGCGGCGGCCGCCAGCCGGGCGGGGAAGTCCGGGGCCGCCGTGTCCAGGAGGATGCCCAGCGTCGTGCCGCTGTGTCCGACGACGACGCCCAGACCACTGACCGAGTCACAGATGCCGGTCATCGCCTCCAGCGACCACTTGTACCGCAGGGCCTGGTTCATCCGGGCGCTGGCCGTCGCGACCCGGCCCACCGCGGCCAGGTCACGGCGGGCCACCGCCCGGGTGACGCGCTCCAGCAGCCGTGCGTACCGCCGTTTGTCGGCGGCGGTGAAGGGCTTGGGGATGCTGTTGAAGGCGACCGTGTCCACCTCGCCGCCCTCGTCGACGCTGACCACCGCCATCGACGGCAGCGAGCCCAGCCGGGCCCGCAGCCGCACGCTGCGGTGGTGGTAGGCGACGATCGACGGGTACAGCACTCCGTCGGTGGGCTCGATCCTGGCGAGGTGGGATTCGATACGCCGCGGGGGCATGGGCTCGTCCAGCGCGTTGGCCACGGCGCGGGCCGTGGCCACGAGGTCGGCGGACGAGCTGGCGAGGCCCTTGCCCTCGGGCAGCATGCTGTCGATCCTCAGGACACCGGCGGCCGGGCTGCCCACCTCCTCGAGGATCATCGAGGTGAGCCGCAGCGCCTTCTTCTTGCGCGGCGGCCACACGAGCAGCTGTTCGCCGTCCGGGTGGAGCTCGAAGCGGGCCACGGCCCAGCCCGCGACGGGCAGCGTCACCAGGAAGTCGCCGTCCTTTTCGGGCAGCACCCCTTGGAGCAGCTCGCCGAAGGTACCGAAGGCCGCGCTGACCCCGGTGGCGGCCACCCGGCGGTAGTGCGAACCCGCCGGGAGTGTCTGGAACGTGGTCACCTGGGTCCTTCCTGGTCCTCTCGCCCGTACGGCACGCAGGCCGCCCGCACCAGATCCGCGGCGTCCGCCGGCCGGGTGCTGACGAAATAGTGGCCGCCCTGCTCCAGTTCGTGAAGCGTCACCCGGTCGGAGACCGCCTTCCAGTCGCCGAATCCTGCCGCGTAGCGTGCTGTGGACGCGTCGTCGCGCGCGACGACGACGTCGACCGGGGCGTCGATGCGGTGGGGCGCGGCGTCCTCTCGGATCCGGATCTGGTGCGTGTTGGAGGTGAGGACGTCGTGCCGGTAGGCGCGGCCTGCCACGTCGGCGCGTTCCGGCTTGAGCGCGTCGAGTTCCACGTACGCGTTGTCGGCGCGCAGCCGGCCGAGCAGAGCCTTGTTGTCGGCGGCGGACACCTCGGCCATCTCCGCGCGCAGGGCGTCGGTGTCCTCCAGCAGGAGGGCGCCGATGAAGACGCGCTCGGCCGGGCTTGCGGTCTCCTCCAGGAGCCGGGCCGTCTCCAGCGCGGCCGCGGCGCCCGCGCAGTGCCCCCACAGCAGCACGGGCGTGGAGACCCGGTCGGCTATCTCGTCGCGCACCCGGCGTGCGATGGCGGGTACGTCCTCCATCGCCTCGGTGTCGTCGGCGAAGTCGTGTCCGGGCAGCTCCACGCCCAGCACGGCGATGCCGTCGCGCTCCAACTCGGCCGCGAGTGAACGGAAGTTGACGGCGTTGCCGCCCGCGTAGGGGAAGCAGACGAGGGTGTGGTGCGGGGTGCGTACCGACGACAGGGGCTGGAGCAGCTTCACTGCCGTGTCCTCGCCGCCGCCGCCGCTGCCGCGCTCGTCGAACGCGGCGGCGAGGTCGGCGAGGACCGGGTGGGCGACCAGGTCCTTGAGCGAGAGCGCGCGGTCGAGGCGGACGAGGAGGCGTACCGCGGCCAGTGAGGTCCCGCCGAACTCGAAGAAGCTGTCCGCCCGTCCGATCCTTTCGAGCGGTACGCCGAGGACCTCCGCCCACAGCATCGCGAGTCGCCGCTCGGTGGGGGTGCTGGGCGCGGCGTAGGTGGCGCCCGCGTGGCCGAGGGTGCCGGCGAGGCGGACCAGGGCCTTCTTGTCGATCTTGCCGTTCTCGGTGAGCGGGAGCCGCTCCAGCTGGTGGAAGTAGGTGGGCAGCATGTAGTCGGGCAGGAGCGCCGCGAGGAAGTCGCGGGCCTGTTCGACGGGCACCGCGTCGGCGCTGCTGAAGAACGCGACGAGGTTGCGCTGCTCGCCGATGCCGCCGTCGATGACGACGGCGGCCTCCCGGATGCCGTCCATGGTCAGGAGCTTGTTCTCGATCTCGCCGATCTCGATCCGGAACCCGCGGATCTTGACCTGTTCGTCGCGGCGCCCGAGGTACTCGATGCGGCCCTCGGGCAGCCAGCGCCCGAAGTCGCCGGTGCGGTACATCCGGGTGTCCGCGCGGAACGGGTCGGGGACGAATGCCTCCCGGGTGCGCTCCTCGTCGTTGATGTATCCGCGGCCCACGCAGATGCCGGAGAAGGCGATCTCGCCGGCCGAGCCGAGCGGCACCAGTGCCAGGTTCTCGTCCAGGATGTAGGTGTTGACGTTGCGCAGGGAGCGGCCGACGGTGATGAAGTCGCGCTCGGGTACGCCGTCGAGGATCTCGTGCATGGTGTCGTCGGAGACCTCGGTCGCCCCGTAGGCGTTCGACAGCTTGATGCCGGGGAAGGCGGCGAACCAGCGTTGCACCAGTTCGTACTTGAGCGCCTCACCGGTCACCGAGAGGATGCGCAGCACGCCGAGGTCGCGCGGGTTGCGCTCCAGGTGCGTGAGCAGCACCTCCAGGTACGAGGGCACGATCTGGGCCACCGTGACGCGGCCGTCGGTGATCTCGTCCAGGAACCCGGTGATGTCCAGGAGCACGTCGGTGTCGACGACGCGGACGGTGCCGCCGGTCAGCAGGGGCGCGGCGAACTGCCACAGGGAGATGTCGAAGCACTGGGACGCGACCTGGGTGACGACCTCACCGGGCCCCTCCTCCATCCCCAGGTCCTCGATCTTCATGTAGAGGTGGTTGAGCATGCCCACGTGCTCGCACAGGGCTCCCTTGGGGGCGCCGGTGGAGCCGGAGGTGAAGTAGATGTACGCCGCCTGTTCGGGGAGCACGGTCACGGCGGGCGGCTCGGCCGGGCCGTTCGCGGCGTGGACCGCGGGGACGGACAGGGCGACGGGCGGTGTGGCGACGGCGGCGGAGGCGTCCCGTACGAGTTGCTCGCTGCCGGGTTCGGTCAGCGCGAACTTGCAGGCGCTGCGGTCGAACTGGGCCGCGACCCGGTCGGCGGGGAAGTCGGGGCGCACCGGGAGATAGACGCCGCCCGCCTTGAAGACGCCGAGGGCGGCCGCGATCCAGTCGAGGGTACGGTCCATGACGACGGCGACCACGTCCTCGGTGCCCGCGCCTTCGGCCAGCAGCGCGTTCGCGACGCGGTTCGCGCGCGCGTCGAGTTCGGCGTACGTCCAGCGTCGGGTGCCGTGTTCGGCGGCTGTCGCGTCGGGGCTGCTGCGGACCCGCTCCTGGAAGAGGTCGACGAAGGTCTTCTCGGGCAGTTCGGCCCGGGGTCCGGCGAGCCCGTACAGCTGGGTGTCGATCTCGGCGTCGGACAGTAGGCTCTGCCGGTCGTGCCGCTCGGCCGGATCGGCGACGAGCAGCCGCAGCGCGGCGAGGTGGTATCCGGCAAGCCGTTCGGCGTACGTCGCGTCGAGCACGGCCCGGTCGTACCGGATCCGCAGCGCGAGCCCGTCGCCGTCCCGGTCCCATGCGGTGCGCAGGACGACGCCGTCGCCGAGGACGCCGTCGTCGGCGGCGGCCGCGTGGCCGGCGAGACCCGACAGGTCGAGCACGGTCTCCGGGCCGATCGAGCCCTCGACAGCCGCGCCGGCCGCGGCGGTGACCAGGTCCGCCCAGGAGGAGTCGGCGACGGTCAGGCGCAGTGTCGTCCCGGTGGCGTCCGGCTGCCGTACGAGGCCGATGAGCAGGTCGCGTTCGGCGGCGACGGTGGCCAGTACGCGCGCGTGCGCGGCGGTCAGCAGGGCCGTCAGGGTGGCGCCCAGTCCGGTGGCGGTGTGCTCCAGCGCGTCCGCGAGGCCGGCGGGCAGCCGGGTCCGGTGCGTGCCGGTGCCCTGGCCGCCGCCGGAGGGTGCGGTCCATCGGGGGATCTTGGTGAACGCCTGCTTCTTCGTGTCGTCCCTCATGGGCGCCCGACTCCTTGCTCCGGTGCGTGCGGGGTTTCCGGGATGCGGATGCTGCGGCGTCGCCGTCGTCGGATCGTCCAGGTGGATGCCGATCATCCGGGTGGCCGCCAGGGCGCGCCCGGCGGCCTGCTCCGTGTCGGATCCGGTGGCGACCACGCAGCCCAGGCGGTCCTGGAAGGAGTGCGTGATGCGGACGGTCCGGCCCACGGCGGTGCTGGTCGTCACGGCCACGACTCCGGGGGCCGCCGCGGCGGCTTCGGTGCCGTCGACGGCCGTGACCCGTCCTTCCCGCCGCGCTTTCAGGAAGCGGACGGCTGCGTGCCCGGTGCCGGTCCTCGCGGGCGCCGGATCCTGCCCGGCCGTCCGTGCGACGACCGCGTCCACTAGGTCGACGCCGAGGGCTGCGCGTACGGCGACGGGGATCATGCCGCCCGCGAGGCGGGGGTTGACCTCGATGACGACGGGGCCTTCGGGGGACAGGCGCAGTTCGGTGTGGGCCGCGCCCCAGCCGAGGCCGAGGGCGGCGAGAGCGCCGAGGGCGGTCCTCGCGAGGGCCTCTGTGATCGCTTCCGGTACGGGCGCGGGCACGTCGTGCCCGGTCTCGACGAAGTACGGCTCGGGCCCGATGTGCTTGGCGACGACGGCGACCACGGTGTCGTCGAACGTCTCGACGGAGAACTCCGCTCCGGTGACGGCCGCTTCGACGAGGATCCGCGTCGGCACGGGATTTCCGCGCTCGTCGGTGGACCGGCCGAGCAGTTCGTCCGCCCAGGACCGGGTCTCGCGGCGGTCGCGGCACAGCCGTACGCCCACGGAGCCCGACCCGCTCACCGGTTTGAGCACGACGGGGTGGCCGATCGCGTCGGCGGCCCGTACCGCCGCGTCCACATCGTCGACGGCCGTGAACGCGGGCACCGGCACCCCGGCCGCCCGCAGTGCCAGGCGCTGGACGTCCTTGCTGCGGCAGCGGGCGACGGCGTCCCCGTCGGCGGCCGGCAGCCCCAGCTCGGCGGCCGTGTGGGCGGCGGTCGACACGAAGTACTCGGAGCTCGAGGTGACCCCGGCGAGGCCTCCGTCGGCGACGAGCGCGGCGCAGGCGTCGAGGACGGCCGGCAGGTCGCCGGTGTCCAGGACCCGGATGTCGATGCCGTCCGTCTCGGCATACGGATAGCGGGCGGGGTCACGGGTCAGCAGCACCGGGCGCAGCCCGCGTGCCCGTGCGGCGGCGCAGAACTCCCGTCCGGTGCCGGTGGTGTTGCTCTCCAGGAAGGCGAGCCAGCGGCCGTCCGCGCCCGCTTCACGTACTGTCGACGGCCTCATGTCGTGCCTCCGGTCCCGTGCTCCGTGACGACGGCGTCCACCGCCGCCGCCAGCTCCCGGGCCGCGTCACGCACGCGGGCCCGGTGCCCCGTGAGCCATTCGGCGTGGCCGGCGAGGCACTGCCGCAGGACGCCGACGATCCTGTCGCACTCCCCCGGGCCGCCGCCCCGGTCGTGCGCGGCGACGACGTCGCGGAGCGAGGCGAGTTCGGCGCCCAGGTCGAGGGGTGTCCCGTCCGGCAGCGCGATCTTCGTGAGTTCGGTGTCCCCCGCCTCGACGGCGTCCCGGACGGCGGCGCCGACGACATGGTGGGCGGTGCGGAACGGCACGCCCCGGGCGACGAGCCGGTTGGCGATCACGGTCGCGGTCACGAAGCCTTCCCGCGCCCGCTGCTCCATGCGGGCGGCGGCGGGGCGGGCTCCGGTGACGAGGACCTGGGTGAGCAGGACGGAGTCCCGTACGGCGGTGAACGCAGGCCAGGCCACGGCGACCGCTTCGGTGCCGACCTCGATGGAGTTGGTGAAGGGCGTCGACTTCATGGCGGCCGCCGAGGCCGTCCACGCGCCGACGGCGGCCGCGGCCTTCGCCTTGACGTGTTCGAGGAGGAAGGCGTTGCGCTTCTGCGGCATGGCGGAGCTGCCGCCGACGAGTCGTTCGGGGAACTCGATGAAGCCGAACTCCTGGGTGCTCCACAGCTGGAGGTCGGTGGCCAGGCGGGTGAGGGTCAGCCCGGCCGACGCGACCGCGGCGAGAGCGCGCAGCACCGTGTCGCGGGCGGCCACCGCGTCGGTGGCGTGCAGCGGCGGCTCGGCGAAGCCCAGCAGTGCGGCGGTCCGCGCCGGTTCGATGGGCAGGTCGGTGCCGGCCACCGCGCCCGCGCCGAGGGGGCAGCGGCGCAGTTCGTCGATGGCGTACCGCAGGGCGGCGATGTCGCGGTCGAGTGCCGTGGCGAGGCCGGCGAGGTAGTAGCCGTAGCCGATGGGCATGGCGGGCTGGAAGTGGGTGTAGACGGGCATGACGACGTCGCGGTGGACGCGGGCGCGGGAGAGCAGGGCGGCCTGGAGCCGCAGGATCTCGCCGAACAGGTCCGTCAGCTCGGTGCGCAGCCGGATCGCGGTGATGGTCGCCTTGATGTCGTTGCGGGAGCGCCCGGTGTGCAGCTTTCCGCCGATGTCGGCGCCGAGTTCGGCCACCAGGTGGCCCTCGTACATCAGGTAGAGGCCACGGGGTGCGTCGAGGCCGTACAGCTCGCGGAAGTCGTCGTTCTGAAGGCTCGTGATGCGGGCGAGGAGGGCTGCGGCCGTGCTGCCCGACAGCAGCCCGGTCTCGGTCAGCATCACGATGTGGGCGAGGTCGATGGTGCTGGTGAGGTCCAGCTCGGCGCGGATCTCGCCGGGGCCCGGTTCGCCGTACACGACGCGGCGGGTGCGTGGTCCGAGCGTACGGGTGAGCCGGCCGGTACCGGCGGCGGTCATGACGGGGTCCGCTCGGTGAGGGCGCCAGGGGCGTCGACGAAGCGGGGCACGGCGCCCGGTACGTCGTCGTAGGCGCGGCGGCCCCAGGCGAACCGGGTCCATCGGTCCTCGGCCTTGTCCGGGGCTTCCACGGTCACCGGCCCGGCCGGCCGGTCGGCCTTGGCGAGCAGATGGCCGTTGTCGGCGAGCCACGCGTCGTCGTAGACCGTGGCCTGGTAGCGGTAGCCCTCGTCGGGAAGCATCACGACGCAGGTCCGGTCGGGGTGGCGCTCGGCCCACCAGCGGGCGACCAGGTACGCGGCCCCGCTCGTGGGGCCCTGGAAGAGGGCGTGCCGGGCGTGCAGCTCACGGGTGTGGGCGAAGGCCTCGGCGGCGGAGCACCAGTGGACCTCGTCGAAGACGCTGTGGTCGAGGTTGGCCGGCCACAGGCTGTTGCCCAGGCCGCGCAGTGCGCGCGGTCCGTCGGCCTGGCCGAACAGGACGCTGCGGTGGGAGTCGACACCGATGGCGAGCGTGTCCGCGGTGCGCTCGCGCAGGCCGCGCACGGTGCCGCACATGGAACCGCCGGAGCCGACCGGGCCGACCACGCAGTCGACCGTCGTGAGCGCGCGGGAGAGCTGTTCGGCGACCACGGCGTACGAGCGCGGGTTGTCGGGGTTGCTGTACTGCTCGGGGCAGAACGTGTCGGGCAGTTCCGCGCGGATCTCGGCGAGCCTGCGCAGCCGTGCCTCCTGGAAGCCGCCGACTTCCGCGGGCTCCTGGCAGATCTCGATCCGGGCGCCCAGGTCGGTGAGCCTTCGGTACAGGTTCGCGTCGATGGCGGGGTCGCTGACCAGGATCAGTTCACGTTTCAGCAGCGCCGCCCGCATCGCGAGGCCGAGGCCGAAGGTGCCCGACGTCGTCTCCACGATCACCGTGTCCGGCCCCAACTCGCCGCGTTCATCGGCTCGTTCGAGTATGTACGAGGCGGGCAACAGCTTCATCAGGGTGAAGGAGGCACCGTACAGGTTGGGACCGAGCCTGATCAGCCGCGGCATCATCTGCGCCTCGGCGATCGAGTCGTACATCCCGGTGGTCACCGGCATGGAAAGCTCCCGCGGGTCTGTGGCGGACGAGAGGTGATCATGAGTGGCCCTGGGACCTGATGAAGTGCGCGAGACGTGCGACGCCCTCCGCGATCTGTCCGTGCGTCAGATAGCTGACGGACAGCCTGAGGGTGCGGTCTCCGCCGCCTTGGGGATAGAAGTACGACATCGGCGTCCAGATGACCCCGAACTCCTCGGCGGAGCGCACCAGGGCTGCGTTGTCCGCCCGGAAGGGCACCGTGACCGTGAGGAAGAAACCACCGGTGGGCTCGTTCCAGCGGACGCCGAGCGCCGCCCTCTCGTCCTCGGGGAAGCACGTCGCGAGCTCCGTCAGCGTGACCCGCATCGCGTCGCCGTAGTACGCGGCCGTCTTGGTGTTGAGCTGCGAGGTCCGTCCGCCGGCGGCGAGAAGCATGCCCGCCACCACCGCCTGGCTCACCGGGGAGGTGTTCACCGTCACCATGCTCTTGATCTTGGAGAGCTCGTCCGCCAGCAGGCCGGTGGCACCGGTCCGGTCGGTGACGAGCTGGTCCGCGACGGCGAAGCCGATCCGGGCGCCGGGGAAGAGCGTCTTGGAGAACGAGCCCAGATGGACGACCCGGCCTGTGCGGTCGAGGGACTTGAGGGTCGGCAGCTGCTGTCCCGGGCTGACCATCCGGTAGGGGCTGTCCTCCAGGATCAGGATGTCGTGACGGTCGGCCACGTCGAGCAGTTCCCGGCGCGTGCCGAGCGGCATGGTGTTGCCGGACGGGTTCGAGTGGTCAGGAGTCACGTAGAAGGCGCGTGGGCGGCGTCCGCGTGCCTTCTCGGCGAGGATCGCCGCCTCGAGATCGGCGCAGCGGAATCCGTCCTCGGCCTCCTCGACGGCGATGGTGACGACGTCGAGGAGGCGGGCCGCACCGGTGATGCCCACGTAGCAGGGGCTGGCGACCAGCAGCACGTCCTCGGGGCCCGGGATCAGCGCGCGTACCGCGAGGACCATCGCCTCCTGGGCTCCGACGGTGACCACGATGCTCTCGGGCGGTACGTCGATGTCCTCGTCCCGGCGCAGCGATTCGGCGATCAGTTCGCGGATCTGCCCGCTGGTGGGCCCGTACTGGAAGAGTGCGGAGCGGACCTCGGCGGGGAGGCCCCGCTCGTCTCCAGGTGGTCGAGGTAGCGGCGCAGGTACGTGAAGATCTGCTCGGTGTCGAAGAAGCCGTCGTACGGGCGGCCCGGCGCGAACGAGATCGCCTCGGGGTAGCGGTGGGTGATCTCGTTGAGGAAGTTCATGGTGTCGAGCACCGGATCGCGGAGGCTGCCGTGCAGGTCCTCCTTGCGCAGCCCGGAACCGTTCGGTGGGGCGGGCGCCTGCCGGGGGGCCGGCAGCGTGGGGGGCCGCACCAGTTCGGGGCCCGCGGTGGCGGTCGATCGGGTGCCGGTGAGGGTCATCGCCTCGGTCAGTTCGCCGGTGACGATGTCCAGGACGTGCTCGACACCCTCCTGTCCGCCGACGGCCAGGCCGTGCAGGACCGGTCGGCCGATGAGCACCGCGTCGGCGCCCAGCGCGAGGGAGGCGAGGACGTCCGTACCGCGCCTGATCCCGCCGTCGAGGAGCACGGGGCACGCCCCCGCGACCTCCGCCGCGATCTCGGGCAGCGCCTCCAGGGTCGCCGGGGCCCCGTCGAGCTGGCGGCCGCCGTGGTTCGAGACGACGATGCCGTCCACCCCGGCGGCGATGGCCAGCCGGGCGTCGAAGGCGGTGAGAACGCCCTTGACCAGGACGGGGAGTGAGCTGACCGCACGCAGCCAGTCGATCACGGACCAGTCGAGGGCGGGGTCGAACTCGGCGAGGGCGTGATCGCTGGGCGAGGAGTAGTCCCCGCGGGGGAGGTTGGCCGGTTCGATGCCCGCCGGAAGCCGGAAGCCGGCCCGTTCGCTGCGCAGCCGGCGGCCGAGCCGGGGGTGTCGACCGTCAGGACCAGCGCCTCGAAGCCCGCCTCCTCCGCGCGTTCGATGAGCTTGCGCGTCGTCGCGCGGTCGCGGAAGCAGTACGCCTGGAGCCAGAGCGGGCCGGTGGCGGCCGCGGCGATGTCCTCGAAGGTACGGCTCGCGAAGGTGCTCACGATCAACGGCACACCGGCCGGTCCGGCGGCGCGGGCGGTCGCCACCTCGCCTTCGGGGTGGGCCAGCGCGTGGTAGGCCACGGGTGCGATGCCGACCGGCGCCGCCCACGTGCGTCCGAGCATCCGGACCTCGGTGTCGGGCCTGCCGACACCGGTCAGGAACCGGGGCCGCAGCCGGGTCTCCTCGAACGCCTGGACATTCGCCGCGAGTGTCCGCTCCTGCCCCGCGCCTCCCGCGAGGAAGTCCCAGACGTCCGGTTCGAAACGCCCCTGAGCCGCGCTCTCGTAGTCGGCCAGGGTGAGCGGACGGCCGGCGGCGGGGCCGGTGACGCTCATCCGGCGGTCAGCCGGTCGCGCTCCACCGCTTCGTACAGGGCCCGGATGTTGGCGCTGCCGAAGCCCCGGGAGCCCCGGCGCTGGATGAGCTCGAAGAAGAGCGTGTTGCGCTGGTACGGGGAGCGGGTGAACAGCTGGAGCAGATGGCCCCATTCGTCGCGGTCGGCCAGCACCTGCGCACCCTTGAGCCCGGCGATCTCGGTGCGCAGATCGGCGAACCGCTCGGTGAGCATGTCGTAGTAGGTGTCCGGGGTGGCGAGGAACTCCACGCCCCGGTCACGGAACTCCCGTACCGCGGGGATGATCTCCTCGACCAGGAAGGCGAGGTGCTGCACGCCCTCACCGCCGTTGCGCTCCAGATAGGCGTCGAGCTGTCCCGGCTGCTTGCCGGGGTCCGGGGCGACCAGGGTGAAGATGACGCGCTCGGACGCGCTGCGCACGACGACGGAGTCCATCGCCTGATCGCCGACGGCGACGTATTCGGAGGAGTAGCGGGTGAAGCCGAAGGCGTCCCGGTAGAAGTCGGCGTAGCTCTGCAGGCTGCCCCCTTCGAGGCAGACCGCCACATGGTCGAGGCGCTGGATCGGTCCGTCAGCCGCCGGGGCGTCGGTCACCGGGGCGGCGACCCAGGTGCGGCCCGTGGGCGGCGTGGCGAAGGGGCGGTCGACCGACGGGAGGAGGGTGTGGGTGACGTCGCCGAATCCCGACACGATGGGGGTGTCCCGCAGGGACGTGACGACCTTCGCGCCGGCCGCCACCGCCGACTCGCTGGTGGCCTTCACATCGTCACAGGTCAGCGCGAGGTCGGCGATGCCGTCGCCGTGGTCGTCCAGGAACTTCCAGACGCCCCGGCCCGAGGTGACGACCAGTTGCACCTCGCCCTGGCGCAACAGCACCGAACTCCTGTCGACCTCCACGCAGTCCGCGACCCGCGTGAAGCCCATCGCCGAGACGAAGTAGTCGACCGTGGACACCTTGTCTCTTGTGTAGAGCTCCGCGTACGCGATGTCGTGCACTGCCATGGAAGTACCTCCTGAAGGGGCTGGTCGCCAGAAGTCGGTCGGTGCTGTTCGCAACTGGCCGGTCCAGGGCCTGCGCTCCGGGCCAGGCCCTGGACCAGGACGGCCTGGCTACCAGCGCCACTCCTGCTGCTTGAAGAGGTGTCCGGCCTTGATGTCGCGGTCCTTGCACCAGGTGAGGAACTCTTCGATCTGCTTGATCTGGTAGGTGTCCTCGGTGTAGGTGGTGGCCATGACGTGGCCGAGCCAGTCCTCCTCGCCCATGGCGTAGATGTACGCCTCCTTGGCTCCCAGCTCGGTCATGATCGCGGCTGCCTGCTCGGCGTTGGAGCCGGAGAGCTTGCGCGAGTTGCTCATCTTCTTGGTGACCGGGATGGTCAGGAGCGCCTGGTAGAGCCAGGTCAGCGGGGCACCGTCGCACTCCATGCCGAGGAAGGCGTAGTCGGCCGTGCCCAGGTGGTTCTTGACGTAGCGGTACAGCGCGGGCTCGATGCCGGAGGAGTCCGCGCCGATGAAGATCTTCTTCCCGGCGAGCTCGGCCCAGAAGGTCGACTTCGCCCGGATGTCCAGGTCGCAGTGCTCGCCGAGGAACGGCGTCGCGGTGATCTTGCCGCCGGGGAACTCGACCTCGTCGAAGTCGTCGACCTCGATGACGGGGAAGCCCTGGTTCTCCAGCATGAGCTTGATCGACGGGTCGGCCAGGTTGCCCTTGGAGTAGCGCGGCACGACGATCGCTCCGACCCGGCCGCGCAGCTGGAGCAGCGTCTCCAGGACGATGTGGTCCTGGTGGCCGTGGGTGATCAGTACGAGGTCGATGAAGTCCGGCAGGTCGTCGAGCGTGTACCGGTCGCCGGCGGTGTTGTCCGCGCTGATGAACGGGTCGGTGACGATCGCGGCCTCGGGCGTCTGCAGGACCAGGCAGGCGTGGCCGAAGTAGCGGATCCGGCCGCCGCTCTCGATGTGCCGGTCCTCGGCCAGGCTCGGCTGCGTGCTGAGCATGCCGGACAGCTGCGCCGCCTGGGCGTCGTCGAGCTCCAGCGACTCGCGCAGGTGGCGCAGGGTCGTGGGGCGTACGCGGGTCTTGAACAGCTCCGCGAGCCCGTTGTGGCGGAACGGGATACCGAGCTCCAGCACATCGGGCGAGGTCAGCCGCGGCGTGCTCAGAATGAACGGTCGCTCGATACCGGTCTCGAAGGACAGCTGGACCGACTGGCGGGCGTCCGTGTAGACGGGGCTCTGGTAGATCAACGGCTCTATGAAGCGCAGCTGTGCCTGGTTGTCGGTGTCGTAGGCCAGCTCGACGAGGCCGCCCAGCTCCGGCGGCAGCTTCGGGTAGAGCGGGGTGAGGTCGAATCCGGTCGCGTTCGCCCGCAGGATTTCCTGGCCGGCGGCGATCGCCTCGGCGAACTTCAGCATGTCCGCCCGGTCACGCTTGATCGCGGCGAGCAGGTCACGCACCTCGTCGGCGCGCTCCTGGGGAATATTGATGAAGTAACCGCCGCGCAGCTCCGGGTTGTTGCTGGCCGCGACGTGGACCTGCGGGGATTGCAGATAAGACTCGAGCAGTGGCACGTGCAGAAACGCCAGATTCATCGACGCCTGCACCGGCGCAATCGTGTGCGGCTGGGCGACGAACCTGTCCACCAGCGGCTCAACGATGACCTTCGACCGCAGAAACAGCTGCTCATCAGTCATCTGCGCTCCTCCTTTCAGGAAACCAACAAATTGAGACGACAGCCACGCAGGGACAGCGAAATCCTGAAATTCAGGGCGTCGACGGGAACGCACCCACCGCGCTGCACAGGATGCGTTCCCGCAGCAGAATGACCCCGGGCCGCTCGGTCGATCAATACTCGGAGTTCAACCGCCGCGATGCAGCAGTTGAACAGTGCCACCCGGCACACCTTCGGGAGCGCCCTGAGACATGCTTCGGGCCCGTCTTCACGCCTGTCTTCACGCCTGTCTTCGTGCCTGTCTTCGTGCCTGTCTTCACGCCTTCCCCCAGGCCGCCCTTCGGGCCTGCCGGCCGTGCCCCGGTCGCCCGTGAGCACCGCGAGCGCATAGCGTCTGGGGCGCTTGCCCGTAGCCGAAGGAGCCCCCATGGGGAAAGCATGGGCGCAGGAGGCAACCGCCTTCTCCGCAGCGGAAAAATATGATATGAGACTCGACCGCGGCGATATCAGCCGCGCGGAGCGACGACTGACCGGTCGGATATGGAGAACCCCGGTCGTCCGCTCCGAGCACTTGGACGAACTCGCCGGCGCGCGCCTCTGGCTCAAGGCCGAGAATCTGCAGCGCGGTGGATCTTTCAAGGTCAGAGGGGCATTGCTGGCCGTCGAGCAGTTAGCTTCCGCCGGGAGCCGTGGCGTCATCGCGCAAAGCACGGGAAACCATGCGATCGCGGTTTCCCTGGCGGCTCGCGAGTATCGCTTGCCCGCCATTCTCGTACTGCCTTCCGATGCGGCACCGATCAAGATTCAGAGAATTCGGGAAAACGGCGCCGAAGTCACTCTCGCCGGCGTCGTGCTCGCCGACCGGGTGGCCATGGTGGAGAAATTACGGAACGTGCACGGATACGACGTGGTGGACCCGTACGAGAATCCGCACGTGGTCGCCGGACAGGGAACCGCGACCGCCGAGCTGCTCGGTGAAACGTCCGCGAGGGGCGTCGCGCTGGACGCCGTGGTCGTGCCGATCGGCGGGGGCAGCGCGATCGCCGGCGCCTGTCTGGCCGCCCGGGGGCACGGGGTGGCGGTGGTCGGGGCCGAGCCCGAGACCGTGCCCGCGTTCACCGCCGCGCTGCGCGAGCGGCAGCCGGTGACCGTGGCCGTGGGGCACACCATCGCCGACGGCCTTCGTCCCGAGCGGATCGGGGCCCTCCCCTTCCGTCTGGCGCAACAAAGCGTCGCCGAGGTCGTCACCGTGAAGGAAGCGGCCATCGCCGAGGCCCTGTGCGCCGCGTTCCTCGACGCCCGGCTCGTCATCGAGCCCGCGGCGGCGACCGCACTCGCCGCGGCCCTGAGCCACGCCGCCGGCTTCGGTAGAGACGTCGGGGTCCTGCTCAGCGGGGGAAACGTCGAACCGGGCCTGGTCGCCTCGCTGCTGACCGGCCGTGCGGACGACAGCCGCCGCGTTTTGTAGGGGCCAAAGGACATGCCGGAGACGGCCCGCGACCTGACAGTCAGGCGCGGGCCGCGTCCGTGTGGCCTCCACCGCGGTGAGCGCCCTTGTCCCTCCCACCGCAGTGCCAGGGCCTGTCCGGGGGATCAGGCCCTGGCACTGCGGCGCCGTCAGTCCTTTCGTCCCAGCCAGGACGAGACGGCGGCCCACACCTCGCCCAGATTCGCGGGGTCACCCAACTCGTAGTGGGTGCACGGGATACGGGCTTCCGCGATCTCACCGGTCACATGGGGCTCCCAGAGCTCGCCGGTACGCCCGCCTTCCGGTGTGCTCCCCTCCGCGACGATCAGCAGGGCGTCGCCGTCGAATCGTCCGAACGTGTGCCCCGGGCGCAGCGACCGGTGGTTCTGGAGCACACGGGCCAGGGTCCGGTACTCCTCGTCCGTCATGGCGCCGATGGCGGTGCCTGCCTCCTGGCGGACCACCTCGATCAGGTTCTCGACCTTGGCGTCCAGATCCTCCTTTGGCTCGGCGTCCGGGCCGGCGGGCTCCTGGTCCGTCTGGTCATCCTGGTCCGTCTGGTCCTCCTGGTCCGGCCGCTGGGACCACGGGTACATGTCCATGATCACCAGGGCGCCGACCTCTTCCCCGGCGGCCCGCAGCTGGATCGCCATCTCGTGCGCGATCGGACCGCCGTAGGACCAGCCCAGCAGATGGTAGGGACCGCTCGGCTGCACCGAGCGGATCTGCTCGACGTAGTCCGCCGCCATCTCCTCGATGGACCGGGCGAGTTCCGTCGTCCCGTCCAGGCCCCGGGCCTGAAGACCGTACAGCGGGATGTCGGGGGCGACGTACCGCGTCAGGGGCATGTAGCACCAGCTCAGACCGCCCGCGGGGTGTACGCAGAAGAAGGGCGGTTCGCTGCCCTCGGCCCGGATGGGAAGCAGCACGTCGAGCGCGTCCCGTACGGACGACAACGACATCCTTTTCATGAGTTCCGCGGTCGTCGGGGCCGCGAACAGGTCACGGACCGCGATCGACACGCCCCGCTCCCGCAGCCGCTCCACCAGCCGGACCGCCAGCAGGGAGTGCCCGCCGAGGGCGAAGAAATCGTCGTCCACCCCGACCGACTCCACCCCGAGGACCTCGGCGAACGCCGCGCACATGCTCGCCTCCACCGCCGTGACCTCCCAGCGGGTGGCCTCCTCCCCCGTCGTGCTGTCTGGGACCGGCAGGGCCTTGCGGTCCAGCTTGCTGTTCGGCATCAGCGGCAGCTTCTCGATCACCACGACCGCCGACGGGACCATGTATCCCGGCAGCCGGTCCTGGGCCAGTGCCCGTACGGCCTGGGCGAGACCGTCGGTCCCCTCGGCGGCGGCGTCCCTGGTGGGCACCAGATAGGCGACGAGCCGCTGGTCGCCGGGAGCGTCCTCACGGATCAGCGCCACCGCCTGCGCCACCGAGGAATGCGAGGCCAAGAGCGCCTCGATCTCCCCCAGTTCGACCCGGAACCCGCGGATCTTCACCTGGTCGTCGGAGCGGCCGACGTACTGCAACTGACCGTCGACGGTCCACCGCACCACGTCGCCCGTGCGGTACATCCGCTCACCGCCGCCGCCGAACGGGCACCCCACGAAGCGTCCCGCCGTCAGTCCCGGCCGGCCCAGATAGCCGCGCGCCATGCCCTGGCCGGCGATGTACAGCTCGCCCGCCACGCCCGGAGGCACTGGGGCGAGAGCGTCGTCGAGGACGTACACCTGGGTGTTGCCGATCGGGCCGCCGATCGACGACGCATCGGCCGCGTCACCCCGGAGCTCCGCGGCGGTCGACCAGACCGTGGTCTCGGTCGGACCGTACAGGTTGGTCAGGGACGGCGTCCTGGCCAGCAGAGTGCGCGCCAGGTCGCTGGGCAGCGCCTCCGCGCCGATCATCGCGCGCACCCCCGTCCAGTCCACGGGATCATCGGCATCGGCCACCAGGCCGCGCCACAGGCTCGGTGTGGCGTGCACCATCGTCGTACCGGTGGAACGGATCAGTGCCCGCAGCGCCCACGGGTCGAGCACCTGCTCCTGCGCGGCGAGCACCAGCCGGGCGCCGTTCAGCAGCGGCAGATAGAACTCGAAGCCCGCCATGTCACAGCCATGCGTGCTGACCGCGAGGAGCCGGTCCTCGGCGCTCAGCGTGAACATGTCCTGCATGGACGCCAGGAAGTTCACGATCGCCCGGTGTTCGACGAGCACACCCTTGGGGCGTCCCGTGGACCCGGAGGTGTAGATCACCCACATCGGGTGCTCGGGCAGGAGGGCGGCCGTGCGCTCGCCGTGGGCCAACGGGCCACCGGCGAAGCCCGCCAGCTCGTCGACGACGGCGGGGTCGTCGAGGAGCACCACGGGCACGGCGTTGCGGCCCTCGCTCCCGACCTCGAACTCATGCAGCCTCGTCCGCATGCTCTCGCCGGTCAGCACGCACACCGCGCCCGAGTCCTCGATCACGTACGCGATCCGGTCGGCCGGGTAGTTGGGGTCGATCGGCAGGTAGGCGGCTCCCGCCTTGATCACGCCGAGGAGCCCCACCACCAGGTCGACCGTGCGCTCGAAGACGACCGCGACGATCGACTCCGGTCCCACGCCCCGGCCGGTGAGGTACCGCGCGAGGCGATTGGCCCGGGCATCGAGTTCCGCGTACGTCAACTCCACATCCCCGAAGGTCAGCGCGGTCCCGTCGGGGGTTCGGGCGACCTGCGCCTCGAACAGTCCGACGACTGTCTCACGAGGTACGTCGGCGTCGGTGTCGTTCCACTCGCTGAGCATGCGCTCCCGCTCGGTCCCGTCGAGTACGTCGACGGCGCTCAGACGTACGCCGGGATCGTCGGCAAGGGCCACCAGGACGCGCACGAATCGCTCGGCGATCCGCGAGACCGACTCGGGGTCGAACAGGTCCGCCGCCGCGACCATGGCGCCGCGCATCCCGGCCGGCGCACCCCCGGCGTCGAACATCTCGGCCACGCTGACGTCCAGGTCGAACTTGACGACCGACGTGGTGAGCGGGCTCTCGCCACGGTCTTCGGCGCGTGCCGGAGCTTCAGCGCCTGCGGGGACTGCGGGGACTTCGGTGCCTGGGGTGCCTGTGGGAAGAGCTCCGCGACGGGCCCCGAGGCCAGGCAGATCGAGCACCGCACCCGCCGTGTTCTGCAGCAGCAGCATCACCTGGAACAGCGGATGGCGGGCCATCGACCGGCTCGGGGACAGCTCCTCGACGAGGCGCTCGAACGGCACGTCCGGGTGGGCGAACGCCCCCAGACCGGCCTCCCGCACCCGCGCCAGCACGTCACGGAAGGTCGGATCGCCCGACAGGTCGGTCCGTAGCGCGAAGGTGTTGACGAAGTAGCCCACGAGGTCGTCGAGCGCCTCGTCGGTGCGCCCGGCGATCGCCGAGCCGATCGGGATGTCGGTGCCCGCACCGAGCCGGGACAGCAGCACCCCCAAGGCGCCGTGCAGCACCATGAACATCGTGACGCCCTCGGTCCGCGCCACCTCCTGGAGCCGTGCGTGCGCGTCCGCCGGGATCTCCAACGGCACCCGGTGCCCCCGGTGGCTCGGCACTTCCGGGCGTATCCGGTCGAAGGGCAGCTCCAGTTCCTCCGGGACGCCGGCCAGCGTCTCGCGCCAGTAGGCGACCTGGGCGGCGAGCAGACTGTCCGGGTCCTCGCTGTCACCCAGCACCTCGCGCTGCCACAGCGCGTAGTCCGCGTACTGGACCGGCAGCGGCACCCACTCCGGGACACCGCCCTCGCGCCGGGCCGCATAGGCCGTGGAGACGTCCCGGGCCAGCGGGGCCCACGACCAGCCGTCGGTGGCGATGTGGTGGACCACGACCACCAGCACATGCTCCACGGGCCCGGTCTCGAACAGCCAGGCTCGGATGGGCACTTCGGAGGCCAGGTCGAAGGTGTACGCCTCGGCCTCGGCAATCGCGGCCGCCAGCTCGCCCGGGGCCACGGCGGCCACGGTCAACTCCCAGTCCAGCTCGTCGAGGTCGAGGATGTGCTGGTAGGGGGTGCCGTCAGCCATCGGGAACACGGTGCGCAGCACCTCGTGCCGGCCGATCACGTCCCGGAAGGCCTCGCCCATCGCCGCGCCGTCCACGCCGCCGGTCAGCCGCGCGGCGACCGGGATGTTGTAGGTCGCGCTGGGACCTTCGAGCTGGGCGATGATCCACATACGGCGCTGTCCGTACGACAGCGGGGGCTGCTCGGGGCGCGCCCCTGCCGTCAGCGGAGCCCGCGCGGCGGTGGCTTCGGCCAGGCGGGCGGCGAATCCGGCGACCGTGGGAGCCTCGAAGAGCTCCCGGATCTCGGCTTCGACACCGAGGACGGTACGGATACGGCTGATCAGCCGGACCGCGAGGAGCGAGTGGCCGCCCAGCTCGAAGAAGTCGTCGTCGACGCCGACGCCGTCCAATCCGAGGACCTCGGCGAAGGCGGCGCACAGGATCTCCTCCCGCACGTTGGCCGGGCCTCGGCCGGCGCCCGCCATGCCCGCGAAGTCGGGGGCGGGGAGAGCAGACCGGTCGAGCTTGCCGTTCGCGGTCAGCGGCAGCGCGTCGAGGACCACCACCACCGACGGCACCATGTGCTCCGGCAGCCGACCGGCCGCGAACTGACGTACGTGTGCGGAGAGTTCACTGTCCGCCGCGTCCTCGTCGTCGGGTACGACGTAGGCCACCAGGCGGGTGTCTCCCGGCGTGTCCTCACGAGCTATCACAGCAGCCTGGACGACCTGCGGGTGTGCGGTCAGTACGGCCTGCACCTCACCCGGCTCGATCCGGAAACCCCGGATCTTCACCTGGTCGTCCGTGCGGCCCAGGAAGACGACCTGACCGTCCACCGTCCACTTCGCCCGGTCACCGGTGCGATACATCCGCCCACCGGTAGCGGAGAACGGGTCGGCGACGAACCGCTCCGACGTCAGTCCCGCACGCCCGACATAACCACGCGCAACACCAGCACCCGCGACATACAACTCACCCGCAACACCCACCGGCACCGGCTGCAACCGGTCATCCAGCACCCAGAAACGAGTGTTGGCGATCGGCGTACCCACGGGAACCGCCTCGCCCGAAACACGGTCCTGCGTCAGCCGGACGGTCGCGACACCGATCGTGGCCTCGGTCGGACCGTAGTGGTTGAACACCCCACACTCACCCGCGGCCGCCACCAGCTCCCGCACCCACGACACCGAAGCAGCCTCACCACCCAGCACCAACGACTTCGCCGGCAAGACACCTCCCAGACCACCACCAGCAGACAACGCCGCCAGATGCGAAGGCACCGCCTTGAGATAGTCGATCCGGTGCTCCCTCAGATACGCGGCCACGACAGCCGGATCCGTCACCGCACCCTCGTCCAGGATGTGCAGCTCACCGCCCGTGGCAAGAGCCGCGAAGACAACCGTGTTACCCAGATCCGTCGCCTGCGCCTGCAACAACGCATAACGACCACCCGGCTCACCGAACCCCACCCGCCCCGGAACCGACACCACATAATTCGCCAGACCACCATGGGTGACCGCAACACCCTTCGGCTGACCCGTCGAACCCGACGTATAAATCACATACGCCAACGCTCCTGCCGGAACGACCACGTCAGGCACGGTCGCCGCAGCCGCAGCAAGCTGCAACTCCATCAACGCACCGTCAACCGCCACCAGACGCCCCCGACCAGCCGGAAGCTCCTCGAGAACCTCCTCCGTCGTCAGCGTCAGCACCACACGGCTGTCACGGAGCATGTACGAGATCCGCTCCGTCGGCTGAGCCGGATCGATCGGCAGATAACCCGCACCCGCCTTCCACACACCCAAAATCCCCGCAACCATCTCCACACCACGCGGCAAAGACAGACCGACAACAGACTCCGCACCCACACCCTGGCCAAGCAGATAATGCGCGATCCGGTTCGCCCGAGCGTCCAGCTCCGCATACGACACCGACACACCGTCCGCGACCACCGCCACAGCATCCGGCGTCCGCGCCACCTGCGCCCCGAACACCTCATGCACCGCAACAGCAGGCACAACAACCGCCGTGTCATTCCACTCACCCACCACCCGACGACGCTCAACCTCATCGAGGATCCGAACGCCACTCAACCGGGACTCCGGCGCCCCGACCAAAGACTCCACCACCCGCGCGAAAGCCCCCGCAATCCGCCCGGCCCACTCCGCATCGAACAAGTCCAACGCCACCGTCACCGAACCACGCAGTCCTGCGGGAGCGCCGTCCGCGTCGAACGCCTCCTGGACCATCACGTCCAAGTCGAACTTGGCCGCTCGCCCACCTGTCGAGACACCTCCGGCGCGTGCGGTCGGCAGATCGAGCACCGCGTCAATGGTGTTCTGCTTGGTCAGGACCACCTGGAACAGCGGATGCCGGGCCAGCGACCGGCTCGGAGCCAGCTCCTCCACCAGCCGCTCGAACGGCACATCCTGATGCGCGAATCCGGAAAGGCCCAGCTCCCGTACGCGGGCCAGCACTTCGGTGAATTCCGGGTCTCCGGTCAGGTCCGCCCGCAGCACCAGCGTATTGACGAAGCAGCCCACGAGATCGTCCAGGGCTTCGTCCGTACGCCCGGCGTGTGCCGAGCCGATCGGGATGTCGGTTCCCGCGCCCAGCCGGGACAGCAACACCGCCAGCGCCGCCTGCAACACCATGAACGTGGTCACGCCCTCGGCACGCGCCAGCTCAACCAGCCGCGCGTGCACCTCGGCCGGGATCACGAGTGGCGCACCGTGCCCGCGGTGGGAGGCCACGGTCGGCCGCGACCGGTCGAACGGCAGCGCGAGCTCCTGCGGCGCGCCGGCCATCGTCTCACGCCAGTAGGCGATCTGCCGGGACATCAGACTCTCAGCGTCCCGCTCGTCGCCGAGCAGTTCGCGTTGCCAGAGGGTGTAGTCCGCGTACTGCACCGGCAGCGGCTCCCACTCCGGGGCACGGCCCTCGCAACGCGCCTTGTACGCCTGGGCGAAGTCCTTGGCCAACGGCGCCCGCGACCATCCGTCGCTGGCGATGTGGTGGACGGCGACCACCAGCACCTTTTCCTCTTCACCCGCGTCGAAGAAACAGGCTCGGATCGGCACTTCGGTCGCCAGGTCGAACGCGTACTTGGCGGCCTCGACGACGGCGTCGGCGAGATCCGCGGCCGCGACCTCGACGACAGTCAGGTCCCAGGTCAGCTCGTCGATGCCGAGCACGTGCTGGTAGGGCTCGCCGTCGTCGGCGATGCCGAACTTCGTACGCAGCACCTCGTGCCGGCCGATGACGTCCCGCAGCGCCATGCCGAGCGCGTCACGGTCCACGTCACCTGACAGGCGCAGGGTGATGGGGGTGTTGTAAGTGGCGCTGGGGCCCTCGAGCTGGCCGATGAACCACAGCCGCTGCTGGGCGAACGACAACGGCACGCGCTGCGGACGTTCGGTCGCGGTCAGCGCCGGGCGTGCCGTCTCGGCGCCGGTCAGGTGGGCGGCGAGTCCGGCGACGGTCGGCGCCTCGAAGAGCTCCCGCAGCGGCACCTCGACGCCCAGCACCGAACGTACCCGGCTGATCAGCCGTACCGCGAGGAGCGAGTGCCCGCCCAGCGCGAAGAAGTCGTCGTCGACGCCCACGTCCGGCAGGCCCAGGACCTGCGCGAACGCTCCGCAGAGCAGTTCCTCCTGGGGTGTGACCGGACCACGGCGCGTACCACCGGCCGCGTCGCCGTGGTCCGGGGCAGGAAGGGCCTTGCGGTCGAGCTTTCCATTGGCGTTGAGCGGCAGCGCGTCGAGGACCACGACGGCGGGGACCATATAGCCCGGCAGCCGTTCGGAGGCGAACTGTCGTACCGCTGTGGACGGTTCGACATCCTCGCCGCCCTCAGCCAGTACGACGTAGGCGACCAGGCGCTTGTCGCCCGGGATGTCCTCGCGGACGGTCACCACAGCCTGAGCAACCTGCGGATGCGCGACCACAGCCGCCTGGACCTCGCCCAGCTCGATCCGGAAACCGCGTACCTTCACC
This sequence comes from Streptomyces sp. B21-105, assembly GCF_036898465.1. Lineage (NCBI taxonomy): Bacteria > Bacillati > Actinomycetota > Actinomycetes > Kitasatosporales > Streptomycetaceae > Streptomyces > Streptomyces sp. B21-105. Next base: position 142,468 of record NZ_JARUMJ010000001.1, read on the forward strand.
TGCTCATCGACCCGGCCCAAATACTCGACCTGACCATCACCGTTCCACCGCACCAGGTCACCGGTCCGATACAGCCGCTCACCCCCACCGAACGGATCGGCCACGAACCGCTCCGCCGTCAACCCCGCACGCCCCACATACCCACGCGCCAGACCCGACCCCGCGATATAGAGTTCCCCGGCCACACCCACCGGCACCGGCGACATCGCACCGTCCAGCACATACACCCGGGCATTCGAGATCGGCCGCCCGATCGGCACCAGCCCCTCGACATCCACGTCCGTGGACCACGCCGTCGCATACACCGTCGCCTCGGTCGGACCATAGATGTTCGCCACCCGGGCTTCCGGCAACGCCCCACGAATACTCCCGACCACATCCGCGGTCAGCGCCTCACCCGCCAACACCACCGCCCGCGGCCGCACAGAAAGCCCACCACCAGCCACCACCTGCGCAAACGCCGACGGCACACCACTGACCAGACTCACCGCCCCCACCCCGGCCCCACCATCAGCCAGCGCCAGCACATCGTCCACGATCACCACACTGCCGCCCGACACCAACGGACCGAACAACTCGAACACCGACACATCGAAGTTGAACGACGTCGACACCAACACCCGCGAGAAATCGGCACCGCCGAACTCACCGACCGCCCACGACAACAAGTTCACCACCGAACGATGCTCGACCACCACACCCTTCGGACGCCCCGTCGACCCGGACGTGAAGATCACATACGCCGGATTCTCCGGCCGCGGCCCCACGCCGGCGAGGCCACCGCCATCCAGGCGGGCCAGCTCCTCGACCACCGACGGCGCGTCCACCACAACCCGCGCCACACCGCCCGGCACCACACCCTCCACCGCCGCCGAAGTCAGCACCACGACAGCACCGGCATCCCCGAGCATGTAACTGATCCGCTCGGCCGGATACCCCGGATCAACCGGCAGATACGCACCACCGGCCTTCATCACACCCAGCAACGCCGCCACCGTCTCGACACCACGCCCCATACACACACCCACCACCGACTCCGCACCCACACCCCGCCCGATCAGCAACCGCGCCAACCGGTTCGCCCGCACATCCAACTCCGCAAACGACACCGACACACCATCCGCCACCACCGCCACCGCACCCGGCGACCTCACCACCTGCGCCTCGAACAACCCCACCACCGTCGAAGACGCAACCACAGCCCCGGTGTCGTTCCACTCCGACACCACCTGCCGCAACCCCGCCTCACCCAGGACCTGGACCGAACTCAACGGCACATCCGGACCACCGGCCAACACCTGCTCAAGCGCTGATACCAGCCCTTCCGCTGCTGTACGCACCAGCGCACCCACGGACTGCGGATCGACCGGAGTCACCGTGTGGACGTCCAGCGAGACGGAGTCCCCGTTGTCGTCGACCGAGACCATCAGCGGATAGTTGGTGCGCTCCCGGACGAATATCCTCCGGATCCCGTCGAGTCCCCCGTCGCGCCTCTCGTCCGCGCCGTCCTCGGAGCGCTCGGAGGCTTCGAAGCCCTGGCCGATGTTGTGCCGATAGTTGAACAGCGCGGTGAACAGCGGCGTATCGCCCGCCACCCCGCTGGCTCGCTGTGCCACGACGAGGGGCGCGTGCTCGTGCTCGAGCAGCCCCGCCAGCTGGCCACGCATCCCCGACACCGCAGCCGACACACCCACCGCGTCGGTACGTACCCGCACCGGCAGCGTGTTCATGAACGGGCCGGGCACGCGCTCGGCACCCGCCCCGGCGTTCATCCGTCCGAACAGGACCGTGCCGAACACCACGTCTTCTCGGCCGCTGACCGCGGCCAGCACCCGCGCCCACGCAACATGCAGCACCGTCGCCGCGCTCACCCCCGCCCGGCGTGCGGTCTCGCGCAGCCGCGTCTGGAGCTCCCGTGTGAAGGGGACTCGCGCACGTACCGTGTCCGATCCGACGCCTCGCACGTCCACGAGTCCGAACGGCGCGGTCGGCTCGGTCACGTCACCCAGCAGCTCGGCGAAGTACCGCTCATGCTCCGAGCTGTCCACGCCGGCACGGGCCTGCGCCACGAACTCCCGGAACGGCAGCGGGTCCACGAGCGTGTCGCCCCGCCCGGACAGGAGGGCCTGCACCTCCCCGAGCAGTACTTCCAGCGCGGTGTGGTCCTGCACCATGTGGTGGATCCGGACGACTGCCAGCCACCGGCCGTCCGGCGCACCCGCCACGTGCAGATCGATCAGCGGGGCCCGGTCCAGGCCCATCGACAAGCCGGCGGCCTCGAGCAGCTGCTCGGCGAGCGGTTCCTCGTCCCGGGGATCCAGCACCACTTGCCGTACGGGCAGCGTGGCGCGGCGCCACACCACCTGCACCGGCTCCCGCAGCCCTTCCCACACGATCGAGGTCCGGTAGATGTCGTGCCGGTCCACCACCCGCTGGAACGCGTCGACGAAGGCGTCGAGCCGCTCCCGCGAGTCGAATTCGACGGCTGTCGGGGTCACATAGGCGTCCTCGCCGCCGTCGGCCAGGAGGTGGTGGTAGAGCATGCCTTCTTGCAGGGGCGCGAGCGGATACACATCCGCCACGTTCGCCGCGCCGCCTTCGACCGTGGCGACGATCCGCTCGACCTCGGCGGTCGAAAGGTCCACCAGCGGCAGCATCTCCGGCGTGATGACGCTCGCGTCCGCCGGAATCAGGTTCTCGGGTACGGCGACCTGTTCCGCGCCCGCCGACCGCGCCAGTCCGGCCGGCGTCGACGTCTCGAACAGGGCCCGCACCGACACGGACACACCACGCGTCTGCAAGCGTGCCACCAGCCGAATCACCAACAGTGAATGACCGCCGAGCCGGAAGAAGTCGTCGTCTACGCCCACGTTCTCCAGGCCGAGCACCTCGGCGAACGCGGCACACAGAATCTCTTCCCGTGCGTTGGCCGGCCCCCGGCCCGTCCCGGCCTCGAATGTCGGGGCGGGCAGGGCCGTGCGGTCCAGTTTCCCGTTGGCGTTGAGCGGCAGCGCGTCAAGGGCCACGATCGCGGAGGGAACCATGTACGACGGCAACCGCCGCGCGACGAACTCGCTCACCCCTACCGTCAGTTGACCGTCGGCACCTTCGGCGGACACGACGTAGGCGACCAGGCGCTTGTCGCCCGGGATGTCCTCGCGGACGGCCACCACAGCCTGAGCAACCTGCGGATGCGCGACCACAGCCGCCTGGACCTCGCCCAGCTCGATCCGGAAACCGCGTACCTTCACCTGCTCATCGACCCGGCCCAAATACTCGACCTGACCATCACCGTTCCACCGCACCAGGTCACCGGTCCGATACAGCCGCTCACCCCCACCGAACGGATCGGCCACGAACCGCTCCGCCGTCAACCCCGCACGCCCCACATACCCACGCGCCAGACCCGACCCCGCGATATAGAGTTCCCCGGCCACACCCACCGGCACCGGCGACATCGCACCGTCCAGCACATACACCCGGGCATTCGAGATCGGCCGCCCGATCGGCACCAGCCCCTCGACATCCACGTCCGTGGACCACGCCGTCGCATACACCGTCGCCTCGGTCGGACCATAGATGTTCGCCACCCGGGCTTCCGGCAACGCCCCACGAATACTCCCGACCACATCCGCGGTCAGCGCCTCACCCGCCAACACCACCGCCCGCGGCCGCACAGAAAGCCCACCACCAGCCACCACCTGCGCAAACGCCGACGGCACACCACTGACCAGACTCACCGCCCCCACCCCGGCCCCACCATCAGCCAGCGCCAGCACATCGTCCACGATCACCACACTGCCGCCCGACACCAACGGACCGAACAACTCGAACACCGACACATCGAAGTTGAACGACGTCGACACCAACACCCGCGAGAAATCGGCACCGCCGAACTCACCGACCGCCCACGACAACAAGTTCACCACCGAACGATGCTCGACCACCACACCCTTCGGACGCCCCGTCGACCCGGACGTGAAGATCACATACGCCGGATTCTCCGGCCGCGGCCCCACGCCGGCGAGGCCACCGCCATCCAGGCGGGCCAGCTCCTCGACCACCGACGGCGCGTCCACCACAACCCGCGCCACACCGCCCGGCACCACACCCTCCACCGCCGCCGAAGTCAGCACCACGACAGCACCGGCATCCCCGAGCATGTAACTGATCCGCTCGGCCGGATACCCCGGATCAACCGGCAGATACGCACCACCGGCCTTCATCACACCCAGCAACGCCGCCACCGTCTCGACACCACGCCCCATACACACACCCACCACCGACTCCGCACCCACACCCCGCCCGATCAGCAACCGCGCCAACCGGTTCGCCCGCACATCCAACTCCGCAAACGACACCGACACACCATCCGCCACCACCGCCACCGCACCCGGCGACCTCACCACCTGCGCCTCGAACAACCCCACCACCGTCGAAGACGCAACCACAGCCCCGGTGTCGTTCCACTCCGACACCACCTGCCGCAACCCCGCCTCACCCAGGACCTGGACCGAACTCAACGGCACATCCGGACCACCGGCCAACACCTGCTCAAGCCCGGACACCAGGCCGTCCACCGCGGTGCGCACCAGCACCGCCACCGCGCGCGGATCGACCGGTGCCACCGCGTCCACGGCCAGGGAGATCGAGTCCCCGTTGTCGTCGACCGAGACCATCAGCGGATAGTTGGTGCGCTCCCGCGAGTACACCAGCCGGATGCCCTCCATCGCGCCGGCCCGGCCTTCGTTCTCGTCGTGCCGACCGCTGTTGTGGCGGTAGTTGAGGAACGACGTGAACAGGGGGGTGTCTCCGGGGACCCCGCTGGCCCGCTGCGCCAGCGCCAGCGGTGCGTGCTCATGCTCCAGCAGGCCCGCAAGCTGGTCGCGCATCGCCGCCACCGCCGCGAGTACGTCCGTCTCTTCGGTCCGGACACGTACGGGCAGCGTGTTGATGAACGGACCCGGCACACCGTCCGCGTCCGTTCCGGTGTTCATCCGGCCGAACAGGACGGTGCCGAACACCACGTCGGTCCGGCCGCTGACCACGGCCAGAACGCGCGCCCATGCGACATGCAGTACCGTCGCCGCACTGACACCCAGCTGCCGGGAGGCATTCCGCAGCCGCTCGTGCAGATGCTCGTCGAGGGGAACCCGGGCCCGCACCGCGTCGGCTCCGTCACCACGCACGTCCACGAGCCCGAACGGTGCCGTCGGCTCCTCGACATCCCCCAGAAGCTCGGCGAAGTGCCGCTCGTGCTCCGCACGTTCCACCCCGGACCGCGCCTGAGCCACGAAGTCGCGGAACGGCAGCGGCTCGGGCAGCGTCTCGTCGTGCCCGGTCAGGAACGCCCGTACCTCGGCGAGCAGCACTTCCAGGGCCGTGTGGTCCTGCACCATGTGATGCGCCCGTGCCAACGCCAGCCACCGGCCGTCCGGCAGGCCCGTCACATGGAGGTCGATCAGTGGGGCCCTGCCCAGATCCATCGACAGCCCGACCGCTGCCTGCAAGTCGGTCACCGGGTCGGTGCTCCGCGGGTCCAGAGTCACTTCGTCCACCGACAGCTCGGCCCGGCGCCACACCACCTGGACCGGCTCCCGCAGCCCTTCCCACACGATCGAGGTCCGGTAGATGTCGTGCCGGTCCATCACCCGCTGCAGCGCGTCCGCGAACGCGTCCAGTCGCGTACGCGAGTCGAACTCCACGACCGTCGGCATCACGTACGCGTCCTCACCACCCTCCGCGAGCAGGTGGTGGAAGAGCATGCCTTCCTGGAGGGGGGCGAGCGGGTAGACGTCGGCCACGTTGGCCGCGCCGCCGTCGACGCCCGCGACGACCCGCTCGACCTCCTCGGCCGACAGATCCACCAGCGGCAGCATCTGAGGGTTGATCACGGTCGCACCCGCGGGGATGAGGTTCTCCGGCACCGCGACCCGTTCGGTGCCCACCGACAGCGCGAGCCCGGCGGGAGTCGGAGCCAGGAACAGCGCACGCACCGAGACCGAAACACCCCGGGCGCGCAGGACCTGGACCAGCTGGATCGCCATCAGCGAATGCCCGCCCAGCGTAAAGAAGTTGTCGTCGACACCTACCTTCTCCAGGCCGAGGACCTGCGCGAACGCGGCGCACAGGATCTTTTCCCGTGCGGTGGCCGGGCCACGGCCCGCACCCGCCGTACGCGCGTAGTCCGGAGCCGGCAGGGCCCCTCGGTCCAGCTTCCCGTTCACCGACACAGGCAGCGCGTCGAGCACCACCACGGCCGAGGGCACCATGTACTGCGGCAACCGCTCGGCCGCGAACCCCCGTACCGATACAGACAGTTCCTCAACGGCCTCCTCAACGGCCTCCTCAACGGCCCCTGCGGTCACGACATAAGCCACGAGCCGGATGTCGCCCGCGGTGTCCTCCCGCGCGATCACCGCCGCCTGGGCGACCTGGGGGTGCCCGGCGACCACCGCCTGGACCTCACCCGGCTCGATCCGGAAGCCCCGTATCTTCACCTGGTCGTCGGCCCGGCCCAGGTACTCCACCTGACCGTCCCCACTCCACCGCACCAGGTCACCGGTCCGGTACAGCCGCTCCCCACGCGAGGAGAAGGGATCGGCCACGAACCGCTCCGCCGTCAGCCCGGCACGACCCGCATATCCGCGCGCGAGCTGCACACCCGCCAGATACAGCTCACCCGTGACACCCACCGGCACCGGCCGAAGACGCTCGTCCAGCACGTACACCCGGGTATTGGCCACCGGCGCACCGATCGGCACCGATCCGGCCTGCTGTTCCGCCCTGCATCGCCAAGCGGTGACGTCCACCGACGCCTCCGTCGGACCGTACAGGTTGTGCAGCTCCACACCCGTACCGAACACCTCGAAGAACCGGGCCTGAGCGGACAGCGGCAGTGCCTCACCCGAGCAGATCACCCGGCGCAGACTCACGCACCCGCCGGCCGTGGTACCCGCCAGGAACGCGTCCAGCATCGACGGCACGAAGTGCGCCGTCGTCACCCCCTGCTCCCGCACCAGCGACGCAAGGTACTCCGGGTCCTGGTGCCCACCCGGCCGCGCCACCACCAAGGCCGCACCCTCCAGCAGCGGCCAGAAGAACTCCCACACCGAAACGTCGAAACCGAACGGCGTCTTCTGCAGCACCCGGTCCCCGGCTGTCAGACCGAACCGCTCCTGCATCCACCCCAATCGGTTCACGATGCCCGCGTGCGGAACCACCACGCCCTTCGGACGCCCCGTCGACCCGGACGTGAAGATCACATACGCCGGGTTCTCCGGGGCCACCGGCACATCCGGCGCCTCCCCGCCCAGACCCCCGAGCTCCCCGGCCACATCCGCCGAGTCCAGCACCACTACAGGTCCCGCCACCACACCAGCCGTGCCCGCCGACACCAACGTCACCACCGGCACCGCGTCCTCGACCATCAACGCGACCCGCTCCGCCGGATACCCCGCATCGATCGGCAGATACGCACCACCCGCCTTCACCACCGCAAGCAGCGCCACCACCATCTCGACACCACGCTCAAGACACACACCGACCACCGACTCCGGACCCACACCCCGCCCGATCAGCAACCGCGCCAACCGGTTCGCCCGCACATCCAACTCCGCATACGACACCTCAACACCCTCGAACACCACCGCCACCGCACCCGGCGACCTCACCACCTGCGCCTCGAACAACCCCGCCAACGTCGAAGACGCAACCACAGTCCCGGTGTCGTTCCACTCCACCAACACCCGACGACGCGCATCCTCATCAAGCACGTCCACCGCGCTCAACCGCGTCTCCGGATCGGACGCCACCACCTCCAGCACCCGGACCCACCACTGCGCGAGCCGCTCGACCGTTGCCGCGTCGAAGAGGTCCGTGGCCGCGATCACGACGCCGCGCAGTCCCGCCGGGGCCCCGTCGGCGTCGAACGTCTCGCCTGCCGACACTTCCACGTCGAACTTGGCCGCCGTCGCCGCCGCCGCGATGCCGCCTGTGCTGACACCCTTCAGGTCCAGTACGGCCTGGGTGTTGTTCTGCAGGTTCAGTTGCACCTGGAACAGCGGGTGCCGGGCCATCGACCGGGCCGGGGCCAGCTCTTCCACGAGCTTCTCGAAGGGAACGTCCTGATGCTCGAGCGCGGCCCATCCCTCGGTGCGCGCCCGGCCCAGTGCCGCACGGAAGGTCGGGTCGTCCGACAGGTCCGTGCGGATGACCAGGGTGTTGACGAAGAAGCCGACCAGGTCGTCCAGCGCGACGTCCGTGCGCCCGGCCACCGTGGTGCCGATCGGGATGTCGGTGCCCGCGCCCAGGCGGGACAGGAGCACGGCCAGTGCGGCCTGGAGCACCATGAACATGGTCGCGCCCTCGGCGCGTGCCAGCTCCGCCAGCCGCGCGTGCACGTCCGCTGGGATCTCCAGCGGTACCCGGTGCCCGCGGTGGGAGGCCACGGCCGGGCGCGGCCGGTCGAAGGGCAGAGCGAGCTCCTCCGGTGCGCCGGCCAGCGTCTCGCGCCAGTAGGCGATCTGCCGGGAGATCACACTCTCGGGGTCGTTCTCGTCGCCCAGCATTTCCCGCTGCCACAGCGTGTAGTCGGCGTACTGAACCGGCAGGGGCTCCCACTCCGGGGCCTGCGCCGCTCGCCGTGCCTCGTATGCCGTCGAGAGGTCGCGTGCGAGCGGGCCTCTCGACCAGCCGTCGCTGGCGATGTGATGGAGCACGAGCACGAGCACCTGTTCGTGCGATCCGGCGTCGAACAGCCACGCCCGGATCGGTAGCTCGGATGCCAGGTCGAACGCGTACTGCGTGGCTTCGGCAACGGCGGCGGACAGCTCCGCCGGGGCCACCTCGGCCACCGACAGCTCCCACTCCAGCTCGTCGAGCTTGAGAATGCGCTGCTGGGGCTCACCGTCATCGGCCGGGAAGACCGTACGCAGCACCTCGTGCCGCCCGATCACATCCCGCAACGCCTGACCGAGCGCCGCCCGGTCCACGGTGCCCGACAACCGCAGCACGACCGGAATGTTGTACGTGGCACTCGGACCCTCCAGCTGCCCGATGAACCACAACCGGCGCTGCGCGAAAGACAACGGGATCATCAGGACTCCTCCTGGATACGCATCGGCCGCAACGCCGGCCTAGCTGACTTCTGACTGCCAAGCCGCTGTGCGAGCCCGGCCACCGTCGACGCCCCCAGCAGTACCCTCAAGGGCAGCTCGACGTTCAGCACGGCACGGATCTGGTTGATCAGCCGGACAGCGAGCAGTGAATGCCCGCCGAGTTCGAAGAAGTCGTCGTCCACGCCGACCTCGGGCAGGCCGAGGGTCTGCGCGAACACCTCACACAGGACCTTCTCCTCGTGAGTGGACGGCTCGCGGCGCGATCCGGCGGCGCCGGAGTAGTCCGGGGCGGGCAGGGCCTCGCGGTGCAGTTTGCCGTTCACCGTCAAAGGCAGTGCGTCCAGCACCACCACCGCCGAGGGGACCATGTGCTCGGGCAGTCGTCCTGCCATGAACTCGCGTACGGCTTTTCCGAGTTCCGCGTCCGGGCCGACGGGCTCGGTGGGTACCACGTAGGCGACGAGCCTCGTATCGCCCGGTGCGTCCTCACGGGCGACGACAGCGCTCTGGGCGACCTGTGGATGCGCGGCCATCACGGCCTGCACCTCGCCCGGTTCGATCCGGAACCCACGGATCTTGACCTGCTCGTCCGAGCGGCCCGCGAACATCAGCTGGCCGCCTGTGGACCACCTCGCGAGATCTCCCGTGCGATACATCCGCGCACCGGACTCGAACGGGCAGGCCACGAACCGCTTCGCCGTCAGACCGGGGCGGCCCACATAGCCGCGCGCCACCTGCACCCCGGCGATGTACAGCTCACCCACCACTCCGGGGGCCACCGGCCGCAGGTGCGCATCCAGCACATACAGACGCGTGTGGGCGATCGGACGCCCGATCGGCACCACATCGTCCACAGGATCACCCGCGGCGACTTCGAACACGCAACATCCGACGACTGTCTCGGTGGGCCCGTACTCGTTCACGACGACCGAGTCCGGCGACCGCTCCAACCACTGCCGCACCGCGGCACCCGGCAGAGCCTCACCGCCGACCACCCAGGTCCGCGCCGCCGACGCCATCCGGTCGCCCGCCAACAGTTCCGACAACAAGGAAAGATGGGCCGGGACGACCTTGGCCATGGCGAAATCGCCGTGGACACGGACCAGTTCGGCCAGGCCCTCGGCGCCACCGGCCGGGCTCACCACCACCGCGGTTCCCGACACCAACGGCACCAGCACACTCGTCACCGTCAGGTCGAACGCGAGCGACGAGTGCAGGGGCGCACCACCGGGCCCCTTCCCGTACGTGTCCGCCGCCCACGTCACATAGTTGGCCAGGCCGCCGTGGGTGACCGCCACACCCTTCGGGCGTCCCGTCGAGCCCGAGGTGTAGATGACGTATGCCAGACCGTCCCGCTCCACCGCCACGCCGGGAGACGTCGCCGGGGCGGCCGCCAACTGCGTCGCGGTCAGCGGGTCGTCCAGCGCCACCAGGCGTCCACGGCCGGCGGGGAGTTCATCGAGGATGTCCTCCGTCGTCAACGCCAGCACGGACCGGCTGTCACGGAGCATGAACGCGATGCGCTCCGCCGGGTAGTCCGGATCCACAGGCAGATAGCCGGCCCCGGCCTTCCACACACCCAGGATCGCCGCCACCATGTCCACGCCACGCGGAAGGCACAGCCCCACGACCGACTCCGGGCCGACACCCTGGCTCACCAGGAACCGGGCGATCCGGTTCGCCCGCTCGTCGAGCTCCGCGTACGACATCTCGACGCCCTCGGCGACGACCGCCACCGCGTCCGGCGTCCGCGCCGCCTGGGCTTCGAACAGCCCCGGCACCAGCCCCGTCGGCAGCTCCCGCGCCGTGTCGTTCCACTCCACCACCACCTGGCGGTGTTCGGTCTCGTCGAGGACCTGGATCTCGCTCAGCCTCAGCTGCGGGTCGGCGACGAGGAGTCCCAGGACCCGCACCCACCGCTTCGCATAGCCTTCGACCGTCGTCACGTCGAACAGGTCGGCCGCCGCGGTCACCGCACCGCGCAGCCCTGCCGGCGCGCCCTGTGCGTCGAGGACCTCTCCGACGGATACCTCGACGTCGAACTTCGCCACCGCTGCGCCGACCGGCGCCCCACCAGTACGGACCCCTGGCAGGTCGAGGACGGCCTGGGCGTTGTTCTGGAGGTCGAGCTGCACCTGGAACAGCGGGTGACGGGCCATCGAACGGCTCGGAGCCAGCTCCTCCACCAGCTTCTCGAACGGCACCTCCTGATGCGCGAGCGCCGACAGACTCGTCTCCCGCACCCGCCCCAACAGCTCCTGGAACGTCGGATCACCCGACAGATCCGTACGGATCACCAACGTGTTGATGAAGAAGCCGACCAGGTCGTCCAAGGCCTCGTCCGTACGCCCCGCGTTCGCCGAACCGATCGGAATGTCCGTCCCCGCACCCAGACGGGACAGCAGCATCGCCAACGCCGCCTGCAACACCATGAACGTCGTCACACCCTCGGCACGCGCCACCTCCTGCAGCCGCGCGTGAACCTCCGCCGAAACCTCCAACGGCACCCGATGACCCCGATGCGACGCCACCGACGGCCGCGTACGGTCGAACGGCAGCTCCAGCTCCTCCGGAGACCCGGACAACCTCTCACGCCAATAGGCCACCTGACGCGAGATCACACTCCCGGCGTCGCCCTCCTCGCCCAGCAGCTCCCGCTGCCACAGCGCATAATCCGCGTACTGCACCGGCAGCGGCACCCACTCGGGGATCCGGTTCTCACACCGCGCCGCGTAAGCCGTGGAGAGATCCCGCGCCAGGGGGCCCCTGGACCAGCCGTCACCGGCGATGTGGTGCATCGTCACCACGAACACGTGCTCATCCGGTCCGGCCGAGAACAGCCACGCCCGGATCGGCACCTCACAGGCGAGGTCGAAGGCGTATCCGGCCGCCTCGGCGACCGCGCTGTCCAGCTCCGCCGACGCCACCTCGGCCACCGACAGCTCCCACTCCAGCCCGTCGAGCGGCAGGACGAGCTGGTACGGCTCGCCGTCCGTGACCGGGAAGACAGTGCGCAGCACCTCGTGCCGGCCGATCACATCCCGCAACGCCATGCCGAGCGCCGCCTGGTCCACCTCACCCGACAGACGCAGGGCGACCGGAACGTTGTAGGTGGCGCTCGGCCCCTCCAACTGCCCGATGAACCACAGCCGCTGCTGGGCGAACGACAACGGCACCCGCTCCGGACGCTCCCGCGACGCCAACTCCAGCCGTGCTTCGTCAGCCCCGGCCAAACACCCGGCAAGACCCGCGACAGTCGGCGCCTCGAACAAGACCCGCAGCGGCACCTCGACACCCAGCACCACACGAATCCGGCTCACCAGCCGGACCGCAAGAAGCGAATGCCCGCCGAGAGCGAAGAAATCGTCGTCCACACCGACGCTCTCCAGGCCGAGGACCTCGGCGAAGGCGGCGCACAGGATCTCCTCCCGCACACTCGCGGGGCCTCGTCCGGCACCCGAGCGGTGTTCCGGGGCGGGCAAGGCACTCCGATCGAGCTTTCCGTTCGCGTTCAGCGGCAGCGCGTCCAGCACCACCACCGCCGACGGCACCATGTACGACGGCAACCGCCGCGCGACGAACTCGCTCACCCCTACCGTCAGTTGACCGTCGACACCTTCGGCGGACACGACGTAGGCGACCAGGCGCTTGTCGCCCGGGATGTCCTCGCGGACGGTCACCACAGCCTGAGCAACCTGCGGATGCGCGACCACAGCCGCCTGGACCTCGCCCAGCTCGATCCGGAAACCGCGTACCTTCACCTGCTCATCGACCCGGCCCAAATACTCGACCTGACCATCACCGTTCCACCGCACCAGGTCACCGGTCCGATACAGCCGCTCACCCCCACCGAACGGATCGGCCACGAACCGCTCCGCCGTCAACCCCGCACGCCCCACATACCCACGCGCCAGACCCGACCCCGCGATATAGAGTTCCCCGGCCACACCCACCGGCACCGGCGACATCGCACCGTCCAGCACATACACCCGGGCATTCGAGATCGGCCGCCCGATCGGCACCAGCCCCTCGACATCCACGTCCGTGGACCACGCCGTCGCATACACCGTCGCCTCGGTCGGACCATAGATGTTCGCCACCCGGGCTTCCGGCAACGCCCCACGAATACTCCCGACCACATCCGCGGTCAGCGCCTCACCCGCCAACACCACCGCCCGCGGCCGCACAGAAAGCCCACCACCAGCCACCACCTGCGCAAACGCCGACGGCACACCACTGACCAGACTCACCGCCCCCACCCCGGCCCCACCATCAGCCAGCGCCAGCACATCGTCCACGATCACCACACTGCCGCCCGACACCAACGGACCGAACAACTCGAACACCGACACATCGAAGTTGAACGACGTCGACACCAACACCCGCGAGAAATCGGCACCGCCGAACTCACCGACCGCCCACGACAACAAGTTCACCACCGAACGATGCTCGACCACCACACCCTTCGGACGCCCCGTCGACCCGGACGTGAAGATCACATACGCCGGATTCTCCGGCCGCGGCCCCACGCCGGCGAGGCCACCGCCATCCAGGCGGGCCAGCTCCTCGACCACCGACGGCGCGTCCACCACAACCCGCGCCACACCGCCCGGCAGCACACCCTCCACCGCCGCCGAAGTCAGCACCACGACAGCACCGGCATCCCCGAGCATGTAACTGATCCGCTCGGCCGGATACCCCGGATCAACCGGCAGATACGCACCACCGGCCTTCATCACACCCAGCAACGCCGCCACCGTCTCGACACCACGCCCCATACACACACCCACCACCGACTCCGCACCCACACCCCGCCCGATCAGCAACCGCGCCAACCGGTTCGCCCGCACATCCAACTCCGCAAACGACACCGACACACCATCCGCCACCACCGCCACCGCACCCGGCGACCTCACCACCTGCGCCTCGAACAACCCCACCACCGTCGAAGACGCAACCACAGCCCCGGTGTCGTTCCACTCCACCAACACCCGACGACGCGCATCCTCATCAAGCACGTCCACCCGGCTCAGCGGCACGTCCGCACCGCCGGACAGCGCCTCCTCCAACGCGGACACCACACCCTCGGCGGCGATGCACACCAGCGCACCGAGCGCCCGTGCGTCCACGGGGGCCACCGCGTCCACCGACAGCGCCATCCGATCCCCGTGGTCGTTGACCGAGATCATCAGCGGATAGTTGGTGCGCTCCCGGGAAAAAACCGGGCGGATGCCGCGCAGACCGTCGCGCCCGCGCTCGTCGGCCTCTCCTCGTGCCTCGGGGCCCGGTCCGGTGCTGTAGCGGTAGTTGAACAGGGCCGTGAACAGTGGCGTGTCACCCGGCACCCCGCTGGCTCGCTGCGCGAGGGCAAGCGGCGCGTGCTCGTGCTCCAGGAGTTCCGCCAGCTGAGCACGCATCGCCGACACGGCCGCCAGTACGCCCAGCTCGTCCGTACGCACCCGTACCGGCAGCGTGTTGATGTAGGGGCCCGGCACCCGGTCCGACCCCGCCCCGGCATTCATCCGGCCGAACAGCACGGTTCCGAAGACCACGTCGTCACGGCCGCTCACAGCGGCGAGAACGCGTGCCCACGCCACATGCAGCACCGTCGCCGGGCTCGCGCCCAGCCGCCTGGCGACATCCCTCAGCCGTTCGTCCAACTTGTCCTGGAGGGGCTGGACTTCGCGCACCAGGTCGACGCCCGCACCGCGCACGTCCGCGAGCCCGAACGGCGCGGTCGGCTCGGTCACATCACCCAGCAGCTCCGCGAAGTACCGCTCGTGTTCGGACCGCGCGACCGCACCACGTGCCTGTGCCACGAAGTTCCGGAACGGCAACGGAGCGGGCAGCTCGTCGCCCCGCCCGGCGAGGAACGCGTTCACCTCCGCGAGCAGCACCTCCAGCGCCGTGTGGTCGCGCACCATGTGGTGCGCCCGTATCAGCGCCAGCCAGCCACCACCCGTCGGCTGTGCCGAGTCCGGGATCGCCGCGACATGCACACTCATCAGCGGAGCCAGGCCCAGGTCCATGGCCAGGCCGCCGGCCGCGACCAGTTCCGCCACCGGGTCCGCGCTGCGCGCGTCCAGCACCACTTCCCGTATCGGCAGCGTGGCGCGGCGCCACACCACCTGCACCGGCTCCCGCAGTCCCTCCCACACGATCGACGTGCGGTAGATGTCGTGCCGGTCCACCACCCGCTGGAGAGCGGAGAGAAAGGCGTCGAGACGGTCGCGTGAGTCGAACTCCACCACCGTCGGCATGACGTACGCGTCCTCGCCGCCGCCCGCGAGCACGTGGTGGAACAGCAGGCCCTCCTGGAGCGGCGCCAGCGGATACACGTCCGCCACGTTCGCCGCACCACCCTCGACGGTGGCGACGATCCGCTCGACCTCGGCCTCCGAAAGGTCGATGAGCGGCAGCATCTCCGGGGTGATCTCGACCGCGTCCACCGGGATCAGGTTCTCCGGCACCACGACCTGCTCGGCACCCGCCGACGCCGCCAGTCCCTCCACCGTCGGCGTCTCGAACAGGGCCCGGACCGACACGGACACGCCTTGGGTGCGCAGCACCTCCACCAGCCGCACCACAAGCAGCGAGTGGCCGCCCAGCTCGAAGAAGTCGTCGTCGACGCCGACGCCGTCCAATCCGAGGACCTCGGCGAAGGCGGCGCACAGGATCTCCTCCCGCACGTTGGCCGGGCCTCGGCCGGCGCCCGCCATGCCCGCGAAGTCGGGGGCGGGGAGAGCAGACCGGTCGAGCTTGCCGTTCGCGGTCAGCGGCAGCGCGTCGAGGACCACCACCGCTGACGGCACCATGTGCTCCGGCAGGCGACCGGCCGCGAACTGACGTACGTGTGCGGAGAGTTCACTGTCCGCCGCGTCCTCGTCGTCGGGTACGACGTAGGCCACCAGGCGGGTGTCCCCCGGCGTGTCCTCACGAGCGATCACAGCAGCCTGGACGACCTGCGGGTGTGCGGTCAGTACGGCCTGCACCTCACCCGGCTCGATCCGGAAACCCCGGATCTTCACCTGGTCGTCCGTGCGGCCCAGGAAGACGACCTGACCGTCCACCGTCCACTTCGCCCCGTCACCGGTGCGATACATCCGCCCACCGGTAGCGGAGAACGGGTCGGCGACGAACCGCTCCGACGTCAGTCCCGCACGCCCGACATAACCACGCGCAACACCAGCACCCGCGACATACAACTCACCCGCAACACCCACCGGCACCGGCTGCAACCGGTCATCCAGCACCCAGAAACGAGTGTTGGCGATCGGCGTACCCACCGGCACGACACCATCGGCAACCAGGTCCGCACTCAGCCGGACGGTCGCGACACCGATCGTGGCCTCGGTCGGACCGTAGTGGTTGAACACCCCACACTCACCCGCGGCCGCCACCAGCTCCCGCACCCACGACACCGAAGCAGCCTCACCACCCAGCACCAACGACTTCGCCGGCAAGACACCTCCCAGACCACCACCGGCAGACAACGCCGCCAGATGCGAAGGCACCGCCTTGAGATAGTCGATCCGGTGCTCCCTCAGATACGCGGCCACGACAGCCGGATCCGTCACCGCACCCTCGTCCAGGATGTGCAGCTCACCGCCCGTGGCAAGAGCCGCGAAGACAACCGTGTTACCCAGATCCGTCGCCTGCGCCTGCAACAACGCATAACGACCACCCGGCTCACCGAACCCCACCCGCCCCGGAACCGACACCACATAATTCGCCAGACCACCATGGGTGACCGCAACACCCTTCGGCTGACCCGTCGAACCCGACGTATAAATCACATACGCCAACGCTCCTGCCGGAACGACCACGTCAGGCACGGTCGCCGCAGCCGCAGCAAGCTGCAACTCCATCAACGCACCGTCAACCGCCACCAGACGCCCCCGACCAGCCGGAAGCTCCTCAAGAACCTCCTCCGTCGTCAGCGTCAGCACCACACGGCTGTCACGGAGCATGTAAGAGATCCGCTCCGTCGGCTGAGCCGGATCGATCGGCAGATAACCCGCACCCGCCTTCCACACACCCAAAATCCCCGCAACCATCTCCACACCACGCGGCAAAGACAGACCGACAACAGACTCCGCACCCACACCCTGGCCAAGCAGATAATGCGCGATCCGGTTCGCCCGAGCGTCCAGCTCCGCATACGACACCGACACACCGTCCGCGACCACCGCCACAGCATCCGGCGTCCGCGCCACCTGCGCCCCGAACACCTCATGCACCGCAACAGCAGGCACAACAACCGCCGTGTCATTCCACTCACCCACCACCCGACGACGCTCAACCTCATCGAGGATCCGAACGCCACTCAACCGGGACTCCGGCGCCCCGACCAAAGACTCCACCACCCGCGCGAAAGCCCCCGCAATCCGCCCGGCCCACTCCGCATCGAACAAGTCCAACGCCACCGTCACCGAACCACGCACACCCGTCGGGGAGCCATCCGCGTCGAACGCCTCCCCGACGACCACGTCGAGGTCGAACTTCGCGGCCGACTTCCCGGCCGACAGGTCACCCGACGCGCCCGCCTGCACACCCCGCAGGTCGAGCACCGCTTCGATGGTGTTCTGCATCGTGAAGACGACCTGGAACAGCGGATGCCGGGCCAGCGACCGGGCCGGGGACAGCTCCTCCACCAGCTTCTCGAACGGCACATCCTGATGCGCGAACGCCGACAGGCTCGCCTTCCGCACCCGCCCCAGCAGCTCACGGAACGTCGGGTCGCCCGACAGATCCGTACGCACCACGAGCGTGTTCACGAAGCACCCGACGAGATCGTCCAGGGCCTCGTCCGTACGCCCGGCATGTGCAGAGCCGATCGGGATGTCGGTTCCCGCGCCCAGCCGGGACAGCAACACCGCCAGCGCCGCCTGCAACACCATGAACGTGGTCACGCCCTCGGCACGCGCCAGCTCAACCAGCCGCGCGTGCACCTCGGCCGGGACATCGACGAACGCACTGTGCCCGCGGTGGGAGGCCACGGCCGGGCGTGTCCGGTCGAAGGGCAGCGCGAGCTCCTCCGGTGCGCCGGCCAGCGTCTCGCGCCAGTAGGCGATCTGCCGGGAGATCACACTCTCGGGGTCGTTCTCGTCGCCCAGCAGCTCCCGCTGCCACAGCGCGTAGTCCGCGTACTGGACCGGCAGCGGCTCCCACTCCGGGCACGGCCCGCACACCGCGCCCCATAGGCCGTCGAGAGATCCTGCGCCAGCGGGCCTCTCGACCAGCCGTCGGTAGCGATGTGATGCACCGTCAGCACCAGCACGTGCTCGTCCGGTCCTGCCGAGAACAGCCACGCCCGGATGGGCACTTCGGCCGTGAGGTCAAACGCGTACTGCGTGGCTTCGGCAACGGCGGCGGACAGCTCCGCCGGGGCCACCTCGGCCACCGACAGCTCCCACTCCAGCTCGTCGAGCTTGAGAATGCGCTGCTGGGGCTCACCGTCATCGGCCGGGAAGACCGTACGCAGCACCTCGTGCCGCCCGATCACATCCCGCAACGCCTGACCGAGCGCCGCCCGGTCCACGGTGCCCGACAACCGCAGCACGACCGGAATATTGTACGTGGCACTCGGACCCTCCAGCTGCCCGATGAACCACAACCGGCGCTGCGCGAAAGACAACGGGATCATCAGGACTCCTCCTGGATACGCATCGGCCGCAACGCCGGCCTAGCTGACTTCTGACTGCCAAGCCGCCGTGCAAGTCCGGCCACCGTCGGAGCATCGAACAGTTCGACGATCTCCACCTCAGTGCCCAGTACCGTCCTGATCCGGTTGATCAGCCGGACCGCGAGCAGCGAATGCCCGCCGAGTACGAAGAAGTCGTCGTCCACGCCGACTCGCTCCAGGCCCAGGACCTGCGCGAACACCTCACACAGGACCTTCTCCTCGTGGGTGGACGGCTCCCGGCCCGATCCTGCGTCGCCGGAGTAGTCCGGGGCGGGCAGGGCCTCGCGGTGCAGTTTGCCGTTCACCGTCAAAGGCAGTGCGTCCAGCACCACCACCGCCGAGGGGACCATGTGCTCGGGCAATCGGGCGGTTGCGAACTTC
Source organism: Streptomyces sp. B21-105 (assembly GCF_036898465.1). Taxonomy (NCBI): domain Bacteria; kingdom Bacillati; phylum Actinomycetota; class Actinomycetes; order Kitasatosporales; family Streptomycetaceae; genus Streptomyces; species Streptomyces sp. B21-105. The sequence continues at coordinate 161,653 of NZ_JARUMJ010000001.1, forward strand.
CTCACGAACGCGGGCAGTTCGTCTGCGTCCGCTTCGTCGCTGGGTACGACGTAGGCGACCAGCCGCCTGTCGCCCGGAGTGTCCTCCCTCGCGACCGTCGCCGCCCGAGCCACCCCGGGATGCGCCAGCAGCGCCGCCTGGACTTCGCCGGGTTCGATCCGGAATCCACGGATCTTGACCTGCTCGTCCGCCCGGCCCAGGTACTCCAGTTGGCCGTCGGCCGACCACCGCGCCACGTCCCCCGTCCGGTACATCCGCAGCCCGGAGGCGAACGGCGACGCCAGGAACCGCTCCGCCGTCAGAGCCGCACGGCCGAGATAACCGCGCGCCAACTGCTCACCCGCGACATACAGTTCGCCCGCCACGCCCACCGGCACCGGTGACAGCCGCTCGTCCAGCACGTACAACTGTGTGTTCGCCACCGGGCGCCCGATCGGAACGGACTCCCCGACCTCCTGTCCCAGTCGCACCGAGAACACGCTGCATCCGACGACGGTTTCGGTGGGCCCGTACTCGTTCACGACGACCGAGTCCGGCGACCGCTCCAACCACTCGCGGACGGCGGCGCCCGGCAATGCCTCACCACCGACCACCCAGGTGCGGGCGGAGGCCGTCGCGTGGTCGTCCGCGAGCATCTCGGACAGCACCGGCAGATGTGCGGGGACCACCTTGGCAAACCCGAACTCATCGTTCGTGCGGACCAGTTCGGCCAGGCCCTCGGCGCCACCGGCCGGGCTCACCACCACCGCGGTTCCCGACACCAACGGCACCAGCACACTCGTCACCGTCAGGTCGAACGCGAGCGACGAGTGCAGGGGCGCACCACCGGGCCCCTTCCCGTACGTGTCCGCCGCCCACGTCACATAGTTGGCCAGGCCGCCGTGGGTGACCGCCACACCCTTCGGGCGTCCCGTCGAGCCCGAGGTGTAGATGACGTATGCCAGACCGTCCCGCTCCACCGCCACGCCGGGAGACGTCGCCGGGGCGGCCGCCAACTGCGTCGCGGTCAGCGGGTCGTCCAGCGCCACCAGGCGTCCACGGCCGGCGGGGAGTTCATCGAGGATGTCCTCCGTCGTCAACGCCAGCACGGACCGGCTGTCACGGAGCATGAACGCGATGCGCTCCGCCGGGTAGTCCGGATCCACAGGCAGATAGCCGGCCCCGGCCTTCCACACACCCAGGATCGCCGCCACCATGTCCACGCCACGCGGAAGGCACAGCCCCACGACCGACTCCGGGCCGACACCCTGGCTCACCAGGAACCGGGCGATCCGGTTCGCCCGCTCGTCGAGCTCCGCGTACGACATCTCGACGCCCTCGGCGACGACCGCCACCGCGTCCGGCGTCCGCGCCGCCTGGGCTTCGAACAGCCCCGGCACCAGCCCCGTCGGCAGCTCCCGCGCCGTGTCGTTCCACTCCACCACCACCTGGCGGTGTTCGGTCTCGTCGAGGACCTGGATCTCGCTCAGCCTCAGCTGCGGGTCGGCGACGAGGAGTCCCAGGACCCGCACCCACCGCTTCGCATAGCCTTCGACCGTCGTCACGTCGAACAGGTCGGCCGCCGCGGTCACCGCACCGCGCAGCCCTGCCGGCGCGCCCTGTGCGTCGAGGACCTCTCCGACGGATACCTCGACGTCGAACTTCGCCACCGCTGCGCCGACCGGCGCCCCACCAGTACGGACCCCTGGCAGGTCGAGGACGGCCTGGGCGTTGTTCTGGAGGTCGAGCTGCACCTGGAACAGCGGGTGACGGGCCATCGAACGGCTCGGAGCCAGCTCCTCCACCAGCTTCTCGAACGGCACCTCCTGATGCGCGAGCGCCGACAGACTCGTCTCCCGCACCCGCCCCAACAGCTCCTGGAACGTCGGATCACCCGACAGATCCGTACGGATCACCAACGTGTTGATGAAGAAGCCGACCAGGTCGTCCAAGGCCTCGTCCGTACGCCCCGCGTTCGCCGAACCGATCGGAATGTCCGTCCCCGCACCCAGACGGGACAGCAGCATCGCCAACGCCGCCTGCAACACCATGAACGTCGTCACACCCTCGGCACGCGCCACCTCCTGCAGCCGCGCGTGAACCTCCGCCGAAACCTCCAACGGCACCCGATGACCCCGATGCGACGCCACCGACGGCCGCGTACGGTCGAACGGCAGCTCCAGCTCCTCCGGAGACCCGGACAACCTCTCACGCCAATAGGCCACCTGACGCGAGATCACACTCCCGGCGTCGCCCTCCTCGCCCAGCAGCTCCCGCTGCCACAGCGCATAATCCGCGTACTGCACCGGCAGCGGCACCCACTCGGGGATCCGGTTCTCACACCGCGCCGCGTAAGCCGTGGAGAGATCCCGCGCCAGGGGGCCCCTGGACCAGCCGTCACCGGCGATGTGGTGCATCGTCACCACGAACACGTGCTCATCCGGTCCGGCCGAGAACAGCCACGCCCGGATCGGCACCTCACAGGCGAGGTCGAAGGCGTATCCGGCCGCCTCGGCGACCGCGCTGTCCAGCTCCGCCGACGCCACCTCGGCCACCGACAGCTCCCACTCCAGCCCGTCGAGCGGCAGGACGAGCTGGTACGGCTCGCCGTCCGTGACCGGGAAGACAGTGCGCAGCACCTCGTGCCGGCCGATCACATCCCGCAACGCCATGCCGAGCGCCGCCTGGTCCACCTCACCCGACAGACGCAGGGCGACCGGAACGTTGTAGGTGGCACTCGGCCCTCCAACTGCCCGATGAACCACAGCCGCTGCTGGGCGAACGACAACGGCACCCGCTCCGGACGCTCCCGCGACGTCAGTGTCAGGCGGGCCGCTTCGGCCTCGGTCAGGCGCCCGGCGAGTGCGGCGACGGTCGGCGCCTCGAACAGGTCCCGCAGCGGCACCTCGACACCCAGCACCACACGAATCCGGCTCACCAGCCGGACCGCAAGAAGCGAATGCCCGCCGAGAGCGAAGAAGTCGTCGTCCACACCGACCCGCTCCAAGCCCAGGACCTGCGCGAACACCCCGCACAGGATCTCTTCCTGGAGGCTGGAGGGGGCCCGGCCGGTACCGGTGGTGAGCTGCGGGGCGGGCAGGGCCTTGCGGTCCAGCTTGCCGTTCACCGTCAACGGCAGTGCGTCGAGGACCACCACCGCCGACGGCACCATGTACCCGGGCAGACGTCCGGACGCGAACTGCGCGATGTGGCCTTGTAGTTCGGCCTGGGCGGCGTCGGTGTCCGCGGGAACGACGTACGCCACGAGGCGGGTGTCACCCGGCGTGTCCTCGCGGGCGACGACGGCGGCTTGAGCGACCTGCGGGTGCGCGGCGATGACGGCCTGGACCTCGCCGGGTTCGATCCGGAAGCCTCGGATCTTGACCTGCTCGTCCGCACGCCCCGCGAACACCAACTGACCGTCCGCCGTCCACCGCACCAGGTCACCCGTGCGGTACACGCGCTCACCACCGCCGAACGGATCGGCGACGAACCGCTCCGCCGTCAGCCCTGCCCGTCCTACGTATCCGCGTGCCAGCTGCGTGCCACCGATGTACAGCTCACCGGCCACACCCACCGGAACCGGCCGCAAGCACTCGTCCAGGACGAACATCCGCGTGTTCGCGACCGGTCCACCGAACGGCAGCGCCCCACCACCGTCCGGATCGACCTGCCCGACAGCCGTGATCACCGTCGCCTCCGTGGGCCCGTACGCATGCACAAGCCGCCGACCCCGCGCCCACTCCCGCGCCAACCCCGGATCCATCGCCTCCGAACCCACCACCATCGGCCCCACCCCGGCCAGATCCTCCAACTCCAGCACCCCGAGCAACGACGGCACCACACTCGCCGACCGCACACCCGCCGACTCCACCAGCCCCCGCAACAACGCAGGCTCCGCCCGCTCCGCCGCACCAGCCACCACCAGCGCACCACCACAACCCAACGCCACCGCCACATCCAGCACCGACGCATCGAAACTGAACGAAGCGAACTGCAGAACCGGAACCCCAGGCCCCACCTCCAACAACGGCCCGAACACCGACACCAGATTCGCCAACGAACCGTGCGAAACCCCCACACCCTTCGGCAGACCCGTCGACCCCGACGTATAGATCACATACGCCAGACCCTCCCGATCCACAGCCCCACCCGGAGCCGTAACCGCAAACCCCGCCAGCTCACCCTCCACCACCGGATCCCCCAGCCACACCACACCCAGGCCAGGGCCGGCCACCACGCCCTCCGTCACACCCCGTTGCCCGACGACAAGCTCCGCACCACTGTCCGCGAGCACGAACGCGATCCGCTCCGCCGGATACTCCGGATCGAGCGGCACATACGCACCACCCGCCTTCCACACCGCCACAATCGCGACGACCATCTCCACACCACGCGGCAGACACAGACCCACCACCGACTCCGGACCCACACCCCGCCCGATCAGCAACCGCGCCAACCGGTTCGCCCGCACATCCAACTCCGCATACGACACCTCAACACCCTCGAACACCACCGCCACCGCACCCGGCGACTCCACCACCCACCCAGCGAACAGATCCGGAACCATGACCGGCGCAACCTCGACCGCCGTGTCGTTCCACTCCACCAACACCCGACGCCGCTCCACCACACCCAACACATCCACCGCGCTCAACGGCAGGTCGGGGTCGGCGAGCAGGGCTTCCAGCACCCGGGCAAAGCGGCCCACCAGCTGTTCGGCCGTCTCCGCGTCGAACAGGTCCGCCGCCGCGACGACCGATCCGAGCAGCCCTGCCGGTGCGCCCTCCGGGTCGAAGACCTCCCCGACGGACAGTTCCAGGTCGAACTTCGCCGAGCGGGCTCCGGCCGGCATCCCACCGGCTTGCAGGCCCGGCAGTTCCAGCGTCGCCTCGGCATTGTTCTGGACCGTGAGCATCACCTGGAACAGCGGGTGGCGTGCCAGCGAGCGGGCCGGGGACAGGATCTCCACGAGCTTCTCGAACGGCACGTCCTGGTGGGCGAACGCCGACAGGCTCGTCTCGCGCACCCGGGCCAGCAACTCACGGAAGGTCGGATCGCCCGACAGATCCGTACGCACCACCACGGTGTTGACGAAGAAGCCGACCAGGTCGTCGAGGGCCACATCCGTGCGGCCGGCGTTCGCCGAGCCGATCGGGATGTCGGTGCCTGCCCCGAGCCGGGAGAGCAGGGCCGACAGTGCGGCCTGCAACACCATGTACGTGGTCACACCCTCGGCCTGTGCGACCTGCACCAGGTGGGCGTGCGCCTCGGCCGGGACAACCAGGCTCAGGCTGTGCCCGCGGTGGGAGGCCACGGCCGGACGCGAACGATCCGCCGGAAGTGCCAGCTCCTCGGGGGCGTCCGCCAGAGCGCGCCGCCAGTACGCGATCTGCTGGGAGATCACGCTGTCGGGGTCGTTCTCGTCGCCGAGCAGCTCCCGCTGCCACAGGGCGTAGTCGGCGTACTGGACCGGCAGCGGCTCCCACTGCGGGGCCCGCCCCGCGCAGCGTGCCGCGTAGGCCGTGGAGAGGTCGCGGGCCAGGGGGCCCCTGGACCAGCCGTCACCGGCGATGTGGTGCATCGTCACCACGAACACGTGCTCATCCGGTCCGGCCGAGAACAGCCACGCCCGGATCGGCACCTCGCAGGCCAGGTCGAAGGCGTATCCGGCCGCCTCGGCGACCGCGCTGTCCAGCTCCGCCGGCGCCACCTCGGCCACCGACAGCTCCCAGTCGAGATCGTCGAGCGGCAGGACGAGCTGGTACGGCTCGTCGTCGGCGATCGGGAAGACCGTACGGAGTACCTCGTGCCGGCCTATGACGTCCCGCAGGGCCTGGCCGAGTGCCTCCCGGTCCACTCCGCCCGACAGCCGCAGGGCCACCGGCGTGTTGTAGGCGGCAGTGGAGTCTTCGAGGCGACCGATGAACCACAGCCGCTGCTGGGCGAACGACAGTGGCACCCGCTCCGGACGCTGACCTGCCGTCAGCGCCGCGCGCGCCCGCTCCGCGCCCGCCAGCCGGGCGGCGAGTCCGGCAGCCGTGCGCGCCTCGAACAGCGCCCGGACCTCCATCTCCACGCCCAGTACGGTCCGTACCCGGCTGGCCAGCCGGGTGGCGAGCAGGGAGTGGCCGCCCAGCACGAAGAAGTCGTCGTCCACGCCGACCCGCTCCAGACCGAGTACCTCGGCGAACGCGGCGCACAGGAGTTCCTCCTCCACGGTCGTCGCCCGACGTCCGCCGGGCGTCAGCGCGGACGCGTAGTCGGGGGCGGGCAGCGCCTTGCGGTCCAGCTTCCCGTTCACCGTCAGCGGCAGGGTGTCGAGCGCCACCACGGCCGCGGGCACCATGTGCTCCGGCAGGCGCTTGGCCACGAACTCCCGGACCGGTTCGGTGAGGTCTCCCTCGTCGTCGGCCGGCACGACGTACGCCACCAGGCGCTTGTCCCCCGGCGTGTCCTCGCGGGCGATCACCGCTGTCCGCACCACCGACGGGTGCGCGGCGATCACGTTCTCGATCTCGCCCGGCTCGATCCGGAATCCCCGGATCTTCACCTGGTCGTCGACGCGCCCGGTGAAGACGAGCTGCCCGTCCGCGGTCCACCGCACCCGGTCGCCGGTGCGGTACATCCGCTCGCCGGCGGTGCCGAAGGGGCAGGCCACGAAGCGGTCCGCCGTCAGGCCGGCCCGCCCGAAGTAGCCCCGCGCCAGACCCGCGCCCGCCACGTAGAGCTCACCCGCAACGCCGACCGGCACGGGGTTCAGCGCGTCGTCCAGGACGAACACCCGAGTGTTGGGGTTCGGCGCACCGATGGACGGTTCCGCCCCCGGCCTGAGCGGCTCGGACATGGTCGCGCAGACCGTCGTCTCCGTCGGGCCGTACGCGTTGACGAGGCGACGGCCGTCCGACCAGCCGGACAGCAGCTCCGCGTCGAGCGCCTCGCCCGCGGTCACCAGCGTGGTCACCGACGGCAGGCTGCCCAGCTCCAGGACGGCCAGCACCGCGGGCGGAAGCGTCACATGGGTCACCCCGTGCCGGGCGACCACGTCGGTGAGACCCGAGGATCCCGACCCGGGAACGAGCTCACGCGACGCGGCGAGCACCAGGCGGGCGCCGGAGCACAGGGCCATCAGCACTTCCGATGTGGCCGCGTCGAAGCTCATCGACGCGAACTGCAGCACCCGGCTGTCGCCGGTGACCGCAAACCGCTCCATCTGCGCAGCCACGAGGTTCCCCACACCCGCGTGCGGCACCAGGACGCCCTTGGGCCGCCCGGTGGAACCGGAGGTGTAGATGACGTACGCCAACCCGTCCGGGGCCACCCGCACACCGGGGGTGGTGGTGGGCGCGGCCGCCAGCTGCATCGTCGTCAGCGTGTCGTCGATCGCGACCAGACGGGACCGGCCGGCCGGGAGGTCGTCGAAGATCTCCTCGGTCGTCAAGGTGAGCACGGCCCGGCTGTCGCGGAGCATGTACGCCACCCGGTCCGCCGGGTACTCCGGATCCACGGGCAGGTACGCCGCCCCGGCCTTCCACACACCCAGAAGCGCCGCGATCATGTCCACGCCGCGCGGCAGGCACAGGGCGACCACCGTCTCCGTGCCGACGCCTTGGCCGACGAGGTAGTGCGCCAGCCGGTTCGCGCGGGCGTCCAGCTCCGCGTACGACGTCTCGACACCGTCGGTCACGATCGCGACGGCGTCAGGGGTCCGCGCCGCCCGCGTCTCGAACAGGCGCAGCGCCGACGGCTCCACGGGCTCGGTGGTGGTGTCGTTCCACTCGGTCAGCAGGCGGTGCCGCTCGGCCTCGTCGAGCACCTGGACCGCACTCAGCGGGAGGCCCGGCTCGGCGGACACCGTCTCCAGCAGCCGCGCCAGCCGTGCCGCGAGCCGCTCGACCGTCTCCGCGTGGAACAGGTCCGCCGCGGCGACGACCGAGCCGTGCAGGCCCGCCGGTGTGCCCTGGCCGTCGTACACCTCGCCGATCAGCACCTCGATGTCGAGCTTGGAGGCCCGCGTGGCCGAGGAGCGCTCACCGGACGTGCCTTCGGCCCGTACGCCCGGCAGATCCAGTACCGCTTCGGCGTTGTTCTGCATCGTGAAGACGACCTGGAACAGCGGGTGACGGGCCAGGGAACGGACCGGCGCCAGCTCCTCCACCAGCTTCTCGAACGGCACCTCCTGGTGCGCGAACGCCGACAGGCTCGCTTCTCGCACCCGGCCCAGCACCTCACGGAACGTCGGGTCGCCCGACAGGTCGGTACGCAGCACCAGCGTGTTCACGAAGAACCCGACCAGGTCGTCCAGGGCCTCGTCCGTACGCCCCGCGTTCGCCGAGCCGATCGGGATGTCGGTGCCCGCCCCGAGCCGCGACAGAAGCACGGCCAGCGCGGACTGCAGGACCATGAACATGGTGACGCCCTCGGCGCGCGCCACCTCCACCAGCCGTGCGTGGACCTCGGCCGGCACGGTCATGGACACGCTGTGGCCACGGTGAGAAGCCACGGCCGGACGGGAACGGTCCGCGGGGAGAACCAGCTCCTCCGGTGCGCCGGCCAGCGTCTCGCGCCAGTAGGCGACCTGGGCGGCGAGCAGGCTGTCGGGGTCGTTCTCGTCGCCGAGCAGCTCCCGCTGCCACAGCGCGTAGTCCGCGTACTGGACCGGCAGCGGCTCCCACTCCGGGACACCGCCCTCGCGCCGGGCGGCGTACGCGGTGGAGACGTCCCGGGCGAGGGGACCCGTGGACCAGCCGTCGCTGGCGATGTGGTGGATGGTCACCGACAGGACCCGCTCGTCAGGGCCCGCGTCGAACAGCCAGGCCCGGATGGGCACCTCGGTCGCCAGGTCGAAGGCGTACTGCGCCGCGTCGATGAGGGCGGCGTCAAGCTCCGCGGGCTCCACGGCGGCCACGGTCAGCTGCCAGTCCAGCTCGTCGGGGTCGAGGATGTGCTGGTAGGGGGTGCCCTCGGCCATCGGGAACACCGTGCGCAGCACCTCGTGCCGGCCTATGACGTCCTGCAGGGCCATGCCGAGCGCGTCACGGTCCACGTCACCTGACAGGCGCAGGGTGATGGGGGTGTTGTAAGTGGCGCCCGGGCCCTCGAGCTGGCCGATGAACCACAGCCGCTGCTGGGCGAACGACAACGGCACGCGCTCGGGACGTTCGACGGTGGTCAGCGCCACCCGGGCCTGGCCGACCCCGGCCGCCAGCTGGGCGGCGAGCCCGGAGACGGTCGGAGCCTCGAACAGCTGCCGGATCTCCACCTCGACACCGAGGACGGTACGGATACGGCTGATCAGCCGGACCGCGAGGAGCGAGTGGCCGCCCAGCTCGAAGAAGTCGTCGTCGACGCCGACGCTGTCCAGCCCCAGGACCTCGGCGAACGCCACGCACAGGATCTCCTCCTGAAGCGTCGCCGCACGACGGACACTGGCACGGTTGAAGCCGTAGACGGGGGCGGGGAGAGCAGACCGGTCGAGCTTGCCGTTCGCGGTCAGCGGCAGCGCGTCGAGGACCACCACCACCGACGGCACCATGTGCTCCGGCAGCCGACCGGCCGCGAACTGACGTACGTGTGCGGAGAGTTCACTGTCCGCCGCGTCCTCGTCGTCGGGTACGACGTAGGCCACCAGGCGGGTGTCTCCCGGCGTGTCCTCACGAGCGATCACAGCAGCCTGGACGACCTGCGGGTGTGCGGTCAGTACGGCCTGCACCTCACCCGGCTCGATCCGGAAACCCCGGATCTTCACCTGGTCGTCCGTGCGGCCCAGGAAGACGACCTGACCGTCCACCGTCCACTTCGCCCGGTCACCGGTGCGATACATCCGCCCACCGGTAGCGGAGAACGGGTCGGCGACGAACCGCTCCGACGTCAGTCCCGCACGCCCGACATAACCACGCGCAACACCAGCACCCGCGACATACAACTCACCCGCAACACCCACCGGCACCGGCTGCAACCGGTCATCCAGCACCCAGAAACGAGTGTTGGCGATCGGCGTACCCACCGGCACGACACCATCGGCAACCAGGTCCGCACTCAGCCGGACGGTCGCGACACCGATCGTGGCCTCGGTCGGACCGTAGTGGTTGAACACCCCACACTCACCCGCGGCCGCCACCAGCTCCCGCACCCACGACACCGAAGCAGCCTCACCACCCAGCACCAACGACTTCGCCGGCAAGACACCTCCCAGACCACCACCGGCAGACAACGCCGCCAGATGCGAAGGCACCGCCTTGAGATAGTCGATCCGGTGCTCCCTCAGATACGCGGCCACGACAGCCGGATCCGTCACCGCACCCTCGTCCAGGATGTGCAGCTCACCGCCCGTGGCAAGAGCCGCGAAGACAACCGTGTTACCCAGATCCGTCGCCTGCGCCTGCAACAACGCATAACGACCACCCGGCTCACCGAACCCCACCCGCCCCGGAACCGACACCACATAATTCGCCAGACCACCATGGGTGACCGCAACACCCTTCGGCTGACCCGTCGAACCCGACGTATAAATCACATACGCCAACGCTCCTGCCGGAACGACCACGTCAGGCACGGTCGCCGCAGCCGCAGCAAGCTGCAACTCCATCAACGCACCGTCAACCGCCACCAGACGCCCCCGACCAGCCGGAAGCTCCTCAAGAACCTCCTCCGTCGTCAGCGTCAGCACCACACGGCTGTCACGGAGCATGTACGAGATCCGCTCCGTCGGCTGAGCCGGATCGATCGGCAGATAACCCGCACCCGCCTTCCACACACCCAAAATCCCCGCAACCATCTCCACACCACGCGGCAAAGACAGACCGACAACAGACTCCGCACCCACACCCTGGCCAAGCAGATAATGCGCGATCCGGTTCGCCCGCGCGTCCAGCTCCGCATACGACACCGACACACCGTCCGCGACCACCGCCACAGCATCCGGCGTCCGCGCCACCTGCGCCCCGAACACCTCATGCACCGCAACAGCAGGCACAACAACCGCCGTGTCATTCCACTCACCCACCACCCGACGACGCTCAACCCCACCGAGCACATCCACGGCACCCAACCGAGTCCGCGGATCATCAGCCAACGCCCCCAGCACCCGCAGCCAGGCATCCGCGATCCGACCGGCCCACTCCGCATCGAACAAGTCCAACGCCACCGTCACCGAACCCCACAACCCCGCCGGGGCACCATCAGCGTCGAACACCTCCCGCACCATCACATCGAGATCGAACTTGGCGGCCCGTTCCCCCGCCTCCACGCCACCGGCAAGCACCACGGGTACATCGACCACGGCGTCGATCGTGTCCAGCTTGGTCAGGACCACCTGGAACAGCGGGTGCCGTGCCATCGACCGGCTGGGGGACAGCTCCTCCACCAGCTTCTCGAAGGGCACATCCTGATGGGCGAAGCTCGAAAGTCCCGACTCCCGCACGCGCGAGAGGAGTTCGGTGAACATCGGGTCCCCGGTCAGATCGACCCGCAGCACGAGCGTGTTGACGAAGCACCCGATCAGGTCGTCCAGGGCTTCGTCCGTACGCCCGGCATGTGCCGAGCCGATCGGGATGTCGGTTCCCGCGCCCAGCCGGGACAGCAGCACCGCCAGCGCCGCCTGTACGACCATGAACAGGGTCACGCCTTCGGCGCGCGCCACCTCCACAAGGCGTGCGTGCACCTCGGCCGGAATCTCCAGCGGCACAGTGTGCCCACGGTGAGAAGCCACGACCGGGCGCGGCCGGTCGAAAGGCAGCGCAAGCTCCTCCGGTGCGCCGGCCAGCGTCTCCCGCCAGTAGGCGACCTGGCGGGAGATCACACTCTCGGGGTCGTTCTCGTCGCCGAGCAGCTCCCGCTGCCACAGGGCGTAGTCGGCGTACTGGACCGGCAGCGGCTCCCACTCCGGGGCCCGCCCCGCACACCGCGCCGCGTAAGCAGTGGAGAAGTCCCGGGCGAGGGGGGCCTGTGACCAGCCGTCGCTGGCGATGTGGTGGATGGTCACCGCCAGGACCCGCTCGTCAGGGCCCGCGTCGAACAGCCAGGCCCGGATGGGCACCTCGGTCGCCAGGTCGAAGGCGTACTGCGCCGCCTCGGCAACCGCAGCGGCCAGCTCCGTAGGCTCGACCTGTGCCACGGTCAGCTCCCACACCACGTCCGCCGGGTCCAGGACGTGCTGGTACGGCTCACCGTCCGCGACCTTGAGCACCGTGCGCAGCACCTCGTGCCGGCCTATGACGTCCTGCAGGGCCATGCCGAGCGCGTCACGGTCCACGTCACCTGACAGGCGCAGGGTGATGGGGGTGTTGTAAGTGGCGCCCGGGCCCTCGAGCTGGCCGATGAACCACAGCCGCTGCTGGGCGAACGACAACGGCACGCGCTCGGGACGTTCGACGGTCGTCAGCGCCACCCGGGCCTGGCCGACCCCGGCCGCCAGCTGGGCGGCGAGCCCGGAGACGGTCGGAGCCTCGAACAGCTGCCGGATCTCCACCTCGACACCGAGGACGGTACGGATACGGCTGATCAGCCGGACCGCGAGGAGCGAGTGGCCGCCCAGCTCGAAGAAGTCGTCGTCGACGCCGACGCTGTCCAGCCCCAAGACCTCGGCGAACGCCACGCACAGGATCTCCTCCTGAAGCGTCGCCGCACGACGGACACTGGCACGGTTGAAGCCGTAGACGGGGGCGGGGAGAGCAGACCGGTCGAGCTTGCCGTTCGCGGTCAGCGGCAGCGCGTCGAGGACCACCACCACCGACGGCACCATGTGCTCCGGCAGCCGCTGGACGGCGAACTGCTTGAGAACAGCGGCCAGTTCAGTCGGGACCGCGTCCTCGTCGTCGGGCACGACGTAGGCCACCAGGCGGGTGTCTCCCGGCGTGTCCTCACGAGCGATCACAGCAGCCTGGACGACCTGCGGGTGTGCGGTCAGTACGGCCTGCACCTCACCCGGCTCGATCCGGAAACCCCGGATCTTCACCTGGTCGTCCGTGCGGCCCAGGAAGACGACCTGACCGTCCACCGTCCACTTCGCCCCGTCACCGGTGCGATACATCCGCCCACCGGTAGCGGAGAACGGGTCGGCGACGAACCGCTCCGACGTCAGTCCCGCACGCCCGACATAACCACGCGCAACACCAGCACCCGCGACATACAACTCACCCGCAACACCCACCGGCACCGGCTGCAACCGGTCATCCAGCACCCAGAAACGAGTGTTGGCGATCGGCGTACCCACCGGCACGACACCATCGGCAACCAGGTCCGCACTCAGCCGGACGGTCGCGACACCGATCGTGGCCTCGGTCGGACCGTAGTGGTTGAACACCCCACACTCACCCGCGGCCGCCACCAGCTCCCGCACCCACGACACCGAAGCAGCCTCACCACCCAGCACCAACGACTTCGCCGGCAAGACACCTCCCAGACCACCACCGGCAGACAACGCCGCCAGATGCGAAGGCACCGCCTTGAGATAGTCGATCCGGTGCTCCCTCAGATACGCGGCCACGACAGCCGGATCCGTCACCGCACCCTCGTCCAGGATGTGCAGCTCACCGCCCGTGGCAAGAGCCGCGAAGACAACCGTGTTACCCAGATCCGTCGCCTGCGCCTGCAACAACGCATAACGACCACCCGGCTCACCGAACCCCACCCGCCCCGGAACCGACACCACATAATTCGCCAGACCACCATGGGTGACCGCAACACCCTTCGGCTGACCCGTCGAACCCGACGTATAAATCACATACGCCAACGCTCCTGCCGGAACGACCACGTCAGGCACGGTCGCCGCAGCCGCAGCAAGCTGCAACTCCATCAACGCACCGTCAACCGCCACCAGACGCCCCCGACCAGCCGGAAGCTCCTCAAGAACCTCCTCCGTCGTCAGCGTCAGCACCACACGGCTGTCACGGAGCATGTAAGAGATCCGCTCCGTCGGCTGAGCCGGATCGATCGGCAGATAACCCGCACCCGCCTTCCACACACCCAAAATCCCCGCAACCATCTCCACACCACGCGGCAAAGACAGACCGACAACAGACTCCGCACCCACACCCTGGCCAAGCAGATAATGCGCGATCCGGTTCGCCCGAGCGTCCAGCTCCGCATACGACACCGACACACCGTCCGCGACCACCGCCACAGCATCCGGCGTCCGCGCCACCTGCGCCCCGAACACCTCATGCACCGCAACAGCAGGCACAACAACCGCCGTGTCATTCCACTCACCCACCACCCGACGACGCTCAACCCCACCGAGCACATCCACGGCACCCAACCGAGTCCGCGGATCATCAGCCAACGCCCCCAGCACCCGCAGCCAGGCATCCGCGATCCGACCGGCCCACTCCGCATCGAACAAGTCCAACGCCACCGTCACCGAACCCCACAACCCCGCCGGGGCACCATCAGCGTCGAACACCTCCCGCACCATCACATCGAGATCGAACTTTGCCGCAGCTCTGCCGGCCGACAGGTCGTCCGACACGCTGCCCGCCCACACACCCGGGAGGTCGAGCACAGCGTCGATGGTGTTCTGCATCGTGAAGACGACCTGGAACAGCGGATGCCGGGCCAGCGACCGGGCCGGGGACAGCTCCTCCACCAGCCGCTCGAACGGCACATCCTGATGCGCGAACGCCGACAGGCTCCTCTCCCGCACCCGCCCCAGCACCTCACGGAACGTCGGGTCGCCCGACAGATCCGTGCGGATCACCAGCGTGTTGATGAAGAAGCCGACCATGTCGTCCAGGGCCTCGTCCGTACGCCCCGCGTTCGCCGAACCGATGGGGATGTCCGTGCCCGCACCGAGCCGGGACAGCAACACCGCCAGCGCCGCCTGCAACACCATGAACGTGGTCACGCCCTCGGCGCGCGCCACCTCCACAAGGCGTGCGTGCAGCTCCGTCGGAATCTCCAGCGGGACGGTGTGCCCGAGGTGGGAGGCCACGGCCGGCCTGGACCGGTCGAACGGCAGCTCAAGTTCCTCCGGCGCACCGGCCAACGCTTCACGCCAGTAGCCGATCTGCCGGGACATCAGACTCTCCGCGTCCCGCTCGTCGCCGAGCAGTTCGCGTTGCCAGAGGGTGTAGTCGGCGTACTGCACCGGCAGCGGTCCCCACTCCGGGGCCCGCCCCGCGCACCGCGCCTCGTAGGCGACCGACACATCCCGCGCCAGTGGGCCCATGGACCAGCCGTCACCCGCGATGTGGTGGACCACCACGACCAGGACGTGTTCGTCCGGTCCGGCCGTGAACAGCCAGGCCCGGATCGGCACGTCGGAAGCCAGCTCGAACGCGTACTGCTCTGCCTCGGAGATCGCATCCGCGAGCTCGGTCGACGCGTCGTCGGCGGTGAGGTCCACCGACTGAAGCTGCCACTCCAGCTCGGCCAGTTCCCGAACCTGCTGGTACGGCTGTCCGTCCGCCTCTGCGAAGACGGTGCGCAGCACCTCGTGCCTGCCGATCACGTCCCGCAGCGCCGTGCCGAGGGCGTCGCGGTCGACGTCACCCGACAGGCGGAGTGTCACGGGGACGTTGTAGGTGGCGCTCGGGCCCTCCAACTGCCCGATGAACCACAGCCGCTGCTGGGCGAACGACAACGGCACCCGCTCGGGACGCTCCCTCTGTGTGAGCGCCTTGCGCGCCGCGTCGACGCCGCCCAGCTGGGACCCGGCCAGCTGGGCTGCGAGTGCGGCGACGGTCGGCGCCTCGAACAGGTCCCGCAGCGGCACCTCGACACCCAGCACCACACGAATCCGGCTCACCAGCCGGACCGCAAGAAGCGAATGCCCGCCGAGAGCGAAGAAGTCGTCGTCCACACCGACCCGCTCCAAGCCCAGGACCTGCGCGAACACCCCGCACAGGATCTCTTCCTGGAGGCTGGAGGGGGCCCGGCCGGTACCGGTGGTGAGCTGCGGGGCGGGCAGGGCCTTGCGGTCCAGCTTGCCGTTCACCGTCAACGGCAGTGCGTCGAGGACCACCACCGCCGACGGCACCATGTACCCGGGCAGGTACTCGGACACGAACGCGCTCACCGATGCCGGCAGCGTGTCGTGCTCCGACCCGGCAGGAACCACATAGGCCACGAGGCGCGTATCCCCCGGCGCGTCCTCGCGGGCGACCACCGCCGCCTGCGCCACACCCGGGTGCGCCGCCACCGCCGCTTGCACCTCACCCGGCTCGATCCGGAAGCCTCGGATCTTGACCTGCTCGTCCGCACGCCCCGCGAACACCAACTGACCGTCCGCCGTCCACCGCACCAGGTCACCCGTGCGGTACACGCGCTCACCACCGCCGAACGGATCGGCGACGAACCGCTCCGCCGTCAGCCCTGCCCGTCCTACGTATCCGCGTGCCAGCTGCGTGCCACCGATGTACAGCTCACCGGCCACACCCACCGGAACCGGCCGCAAGCACTCGTCCAGGACGAACATCCGCGTGTTCGCGACCGGTCCACCGAACGGCAGCGCCCCACCACCGTCCGGATCGACCTGCCCGACAGCCGTGATCACCGTCGCCTCCGTGGGCCCGTACGCATGCACAAGCCGCCGACCCCGCGCCCACTCCCGCGCCAACCCCGGATCCATCGCCTCCGAACCCACCACCATCGGCCCCACCCCGGCCAGATCCTCCAACTCCAGCACCCCGAGCAACGACGGCACCACACTCGCCGACCGCACACCCGCCGACTCCACCAGCCCCCGCAACAACGCAGGCTCCGCCCGCTCCGCCGCACCAGCCACCACCAGCGCACCACCACAACCCAACGCCACCGCCACATCCAGCACCGACGCATCGAAACTGAACGAAGCGAACTGCAGAACCGGAACCCCAGGCCCCACCTCCAACAACGGCCCGAACACCGACACCAGATTCGCCAACGAACCGTGCGAAACCCCCACACCCTTCGGCAGACCCGTCGACCCCGACGTATAGATCACATACGCCAGACCCTCCCGATCCACAGCCCCACCCGGAGCCGTAACCGCAAACCCCGCCAGCTCACCCTCCACCACCGGATCCCCCAGCCACACCACACCCAGGCCAGGGCCGGCCACCACGCCCTCCGTCACACCCCGTTGCCCGACGACAAGCTCCGCACCACTGTCCGCGAGCACGAACGCGATCCGCTCCGCCGGATACTCCGGATCGAGCGGCACATACGCACCACCCGCCTTCCACACCGCCACAATCGCGACGACCATCTCCACACCACGCGGCAGACACAGACCCACCACCGACTCCGGACCCACACCCCGCCCGATCAGCAACCGCGCCAACCGGTTCGCCCGCACATCCAACTCCGCATACGACACCTCAACACCCTCGAACACCACCGCCACCGCACCCGGCGACTCCACCACCCACCCAGCGAACAGATCCGGAACCATGACCGGCGCAACCTCGACCGCCGTGTCGTTCCACTCCACCAACACCCGACGCCGCTCCACCACACCCAACACATCCACCGCGCTCAACGGCAGGTCCTCGCCACCGTCCAGCGCGTCTTCCAGTGCGGCTACCAGGCCCTCGGTCGCGGTCCGCACCAAGGAACCGACGGCGTGCGGGTCGATCGGTGCCACTGCGTCGACAGACAGCCCGATCCGGTCCCCGCTGTCGTCGACGGAGACGGCGAGCGGATAGTTGGTGCGCTCGCGCGAGAAGACGGGGCGAAGCCCCTGGATGTCGCCCGCCGGTCGGCCCTCGTCGCCGAGGGGGGTGGCGGTGGTGTTGTGCCGGTAGTTGAGGAACGAGGTGAACAGCGGCATGTTCGCCGCGACACCGCTGGCGCGCTGTGCCACGGCCAGGGTCGCGTGTTCGTGCTCCAGAAGCTCGGCCAGCTGTCCGCGCATCGCGGACACGGCGGCCAGGGCGCCCACCTCGGCCGTCCGGACGCGTACGGGCAGCGTGTTGAGGAAGGGACCGGGTACCTGGTCGGCGCCGGCCCCGGCGTTCATGCGGCCGAACAGGACGGTGCCGAAAACCACGTCGTCCCGGCCGCTGACGGCCGCCACGGCACGCGCCCACGCCACGTGCATCACGGTCGCCGCGCTGACTCCCAGGCGACGCGATATCTCCCTGAGGCGATCGCGCAGCTCGGGTGAGAAGTCGACTTCGGCCCGCTTCACGCCGGACCCGTCGCCGAGTACGTCCGTCAGGCCGAACGGGGCCGTCGGTTCGTCCACGTCGCCGAGCAGGTTCTCGAAGTAGCGCTCATGTCCGGCGCGCGCCGACTCGTCGCGTGCCTGGGCCACGAAGTTCCGGAACGGCAGTGGCTGCGCCAGCGCTTCGCCGTGGCCCGCCAGGAATGCCCGTACCTCTGTGAGGAGCACTTCCAGGGCCGTGTGGTCCTGGACCATGTGGTGCACCCGGACGAGGGCCAGCCACCGGCCGTCCGGCAGGCCGGCGGTGTACGGGTGGATCAGCGGGGCCCGTCCCAGGTCCATCGCGTCGCCGGCGCGCGCCATCAGCTCGGCCACCGGGTCGGTGCTCCGCGGGTCCAGAGCCACTTCGTCCACCGACAGCTCGGCCCGGCGCCACACCACCTGGACCGGCTCGCGCAGGCCTTCCCACACGATCGCCGTGCGCAGGATGTCATGGCGGTCGACCACCCGCTGGAGGGCGTCGAGGAAGGCGTGCAGCCGGTCGCGGGAGTCGAATTCGAGGACCGTCGGCATCACATACGCGTCGTCCTCGCCGTCGGCGGCCAGGAGGTGGTGGAAGAGCAGACCTTCCTGGAGGGGTGCGAGCGGGTAGACGTCGGCCACGTTGGCCGCGCCGCCGTCGACGCCCGCGACGACCCGCTCGACCTCCTCGGCCGACAGATCCACCAGCGGCAGCATCTGAGGGTTGATCACGGTCGCACCCGCGGGGATGAGATTCTCCGGCACCACCACCCGCTCGGTGCCCACCGACAGCGCGAGCCCGGCGGGAGTCGGGGTCTGGAACAGCGCACGCACCGACACGGTCACGCCCCGCGCCCGTACCGCCTCGACGAGGCGGATCGCCAGCAGCGAGTGTCCGCCCAGGGCGAAGAAGTCATCGTCGGCGCCGACGCTCTCCAGGCCGAGGACCTCGGCGAAGGCGGCGCACAGGATCTCCTCCCGCACACTCGCGGGGCCTCGTCCGGCACCCGAGCGGTGTTCCGGGGCGGGCAAGGCACTCCGATCGAGCTTTCCGTTCGCGTTCAGCGGCAGCGCGTCCAGCACCACCACCGCCGACGGCACCATGTACGACGGCAACCGCCGCGCGACGAACTCGCTCACCCCTACCGTCAGTTGACCGTCGGCACCTTCGGCGGACACGACGTAGGCGACCAGGCGCTTGTCGCCCGGGATGTCCTCGCGGACGGTCACCACAGCCTGAGCAACCTGCGGATGCGCGACCACAGCCGCCTGGACCTCGCCCAGCTCGATCCGGAAACCGCGTACCTTCACCTGCTCATCGACCCGGCCCAAATACTCGACCTGACCATCACCGTTCCACCGCACCAGGTCACCGGTCCGATACAGCCGCTCACCCCCACCGAACGGATCGGCCACGAACCGCTCCGCCGTCAACCCCGCACGCCCCACATACCCACGCGCCAGACCCGACCCCGCGATATAGAGTTCCCCGGCCACACCCACCGGCACCGGCGACATCGCACCGTCCAGCACATACACCCGGGCATTCGAGATCGGCCGCCCGATCGGCACCAGCCCCTCGACATCCTCGTCCGTGGACCACGCCGTCGCATACACCGTCGCCTCGGTCGGACCATAGATGTTCGCCACCCGGGCTTCCGGCAACGCCCCACGAATACTCCCGACCACATCCGCGGTCAGCGCCTCACCCGCCAACACCACCGCCCGCGGCCGCACAGAAAGCCCACCACCAGCCACCACCTGCGCAAACGCCGACGGCACACCACTGACCAGACTCACCGCCCCCACCCCGGCCCCACCATCAGCCAGCGCCAGCACATCGTCCACGATCACCACACTGCCGCCCGACACCAACGGACCGAACAACTCGAACACCGACACATCGAAGTTGAACGACGTCGACACCAACACCCGCGAGAAATCGGCACCGCCGAACTCACCGACCGCCCACGACAACAAGTTCACCACCGAACGATGCTCGACCACCACACCCTTCGGACGCCCCGTCGACCCGGACGTGAAGATCACATACGCCGGATTCTCCGGCCGCGGCCCCACGCCGGCGAGGCCACCGCCATCCAGGCGGGCCAGCTCCTCGACCACCGACGGCGCGTCCACCACAACCCGCGCCACACCGCCCGGCAGCACACCCTCCACCGCCGCCGAAGTCAGCACCACGACAGCACCGGCATCCCCGAGCATGTAACTGATCCGCTCGGCCGGATACCCCGGATCAACCGGCAGATACGCACCACCGGCCTTCATCACACCCAGCAACGCCGCCACCGTCTCGACACCACGCCCCATACACACACCCACCACCGACTCCGCACCCACACCCCGCCCGATCAGCAACCGCGCCAACCGGTTCGCCCGCACATCCAACTCCGCAAACGACACCGACACACCATCCGCCACCACCGCCACCGCACCCGGCGACCTCACCACCTGCGCCTCGAACAACCCCACCACCGTCGAAGACGCAACCACAGCCCCGGTGTCGTTCCACTCCACCAACACCCGACGACGCGCATCCTCATCAAGCACGTCCACCGCGCTCAACCGCGTCTCCGGATCGGCCGCGACCACCTCCAGCACCCGGACCCACCACTGCGCGAGCCGCTCGACCGTTGCCATGTCGAACAGGTCGACCGCCGCCGTGATGTCGCCCCGCACCCCTGCGGGGGCGCCGTCGGCGTCGAAGACCTCCTCGGCCGAGACCTCCAGGTCGAACTTGGCCGCCGCGGCTCCCGTGGTCAGCTCGGCGGACATGTCCACGATGCGTGCGCCGGGCAGGTCGACCGCCGCGCCCCGGGCGACGTTCTGCACCGCGAGCATCACCTGGAACAGGGGGTGCCGGGCCATGGAACGGGCCGGCGCCAGTTCCTCCACCAGCTTCTCGAACGGCACTTCCTGGTGGGCCAGCGCCGACAGGCTCGTCTCGCGCGCCCGGCCCAGCAGCTCCCGGAACGTCGGGTCGCCCGACAGGTCCGTCCGCATCACGAGCGTGTTGACGAAGAAGCCGACGAGGTCGCCCAGGTCGACATCCGTACGTCCGGCCACGGCCGTGCCGATCGGGATGTCGGTGCCCGCGCCGAGGCGGGACAACATCATGGCCAGTGCGGCCTGGAGGACCATGAACGTGGTCGCGCCCTCGGCGCGCGCCACCTGTGCCAGCCGGGCGTGCACGGCGGCCGGGACGGCGAACGGGACGCTGTGGCCCTGGTGGGACGGGACCGCCGGGCGCTGGTGGTCGAAGGGGAGTTCCAGTTCCTCGGGCGCGTCCGCCAGGGCGTCGCGCCAGTAGTCGACCTGCCGGGAGATCACGCTCTCCGGGTTGTTCTCGTCGCCGAGCAGCTCGCGCTGCCACAGCGCGTAGTCGGCGTACTGGACCGGCAGCGGCTCCCACCCCGGGGTCCGGCCCGCGCACCGCGCCTCGTAGGCGACCGACACGTCCCGCGCCAGCGGGCCCATGGACCAGCCGTCACCCGCGATGTGATGGACGACCACGGCCAGGGCGTGCTCGTTCGGCCCGGCCGAGAACAGCCAGGCACGGATGGGCAGTTCGGACGACAGGTCGAACTCGTGGCCGACGACGCCAAAGACGGCGCCTGCCAGGTCCGCGGGCGTGGCGGAGCCGGGCAGTTCCACGACCTGGAGCTCCCAGTCCAGGTCCGCGACGTCCGTGATCCGCTGATGGGGCTCGCCGTCGGTCACGGCGAAGGTGGTGCGTAGCACCTCGTGCCGCTCCAGGACGTCCCGCAGTGCCGCGCCCAGCGCCTCCCGGTCCACCGTGCCCGACAGGCGAAGGGCGACCGGGATGTTGTACGTCGCGCTCGGGCCCTCCAGCTGCGCGAGGAACCACAGCCGACGCTGCGCAAAGGACAACGGAATCATCAGGACCCTCCTGGTTACGTCCGGGACGCACGGCGGCCGTCCGCGCTTCGGTGGCGGTCGCCCTGCCGGAAACCAGGCGTTCCTGAATCACCGCCCGTGAAAACCGGGCAGTGGATGTCACCGACGGCATTTCATGGCACCGCGCCACACCACTGCCTCACCGCGCCCACTATGACTCAGGGCCTATCGCTGATCAATCAATCGGGTCTGCGGCTGTTCAACTGTGCCGCGGCAGCAGTTGAACACCTGCGCCGGCAGCACCGGAGCGGCTTTAATCGAGGCGGAGTTGGCGAAGGTCGGTGCGGACGGGCCATGATTCCGCGACAGCGGGCATCATCTTCCATCGAGGGGCGGGAACGCCATGCTCCGACCTGGGTCCATCATCGACGTGGTCCGTTCGCACGCCGAGCGCCGGCCGAACGAAACAGCCTATTCCTTTGTGGCCGTCGACGCGTCCGGACTTCACATAACGCGGCAACTGAGTTATAGCGAGCTCAATGCCAATGCGGCCGGAATTGCGACGACTCTGCGGAATTCCTATGAACCCGGGGACCGGGTGCTGCTGGCCTGTCCGCCCGGCCCTGATTTCGTCGTGTCCTTTCTCGGCGCGCTGTACGCGGATGTGGTACCGGTGCCCGCTCCGCTGCCGTCCGGCAACAAAGGGCAACAGGCGCGCGTGAACGGCATCCTGACGTCGGCCGGGGTGAGCGCGGTGCTCACCGACGAGCGGAACGTCGACGAGGTCCGCGACCTCCTCGCCGGGTCGGCGCCCGAGGTGTCCTGTCTGTCGGCCGAGCGGGCGGCCGCCGGAGACGGCCGGGCGTGGCGCCCGTCGGCCGTCGATCCGGACCGGCTCGCGTTCCTTCAGTACACCTCCGGATCGACCAGCGATCCGCGCGGGGTGATGGTCAGCCATGCGAACCTCGTGGAGAACCTCGGGCTGATCCAGCGGTCGTACGGGGTGCCCGACGGCGCTCGGGTCGGCGGCTGGCTGCCGCCGTACCACGACATGGGTCTCATGGGAACACTGCTGCTGCCGTTGTTCATCGGCGGTCAGGGGTTCCTCATGGCGCCCGCGACCTTCCTCCGGCGGCCGGCGATGTGGCTGGAGATGATCGACAAGCATGACGTGGCGTTCAGCCCGGCGCCCAATTTCGCCTACGACCTGTGCGTACGACGGGTGTCCGCGGAGCGGGCGGCCACGCTGGACCTGTCGCGTTGGCGCTGGGCGGTCAACGGTGCGGAACCCGTGCAGAACGCCACCGTGCGGAACTTCGTCCAGCACTTCGCGTCGGCGGGGCTGCGGCCGGAGGCGCTCTGCCCGAGCTACGGAATGGCGGAGACGACCCTTTTCGTCTCCGGCAGTGCGGGGCGGTCCCCCGCCGTCGTGAGCCGGGTGGACGCGGAGCGGTTCGAGCAGCACCGGTTCACACCGGCCGGACAGGGTGAGGATGCGCGGCTCGTCGTCAGCAGCGGGCCGGTCTGCGACGGATTCGATCTGCGGATCGTCGATCCGCACTCGCTGCGGGAACTCGCCGACGGCGAGATCGGCGAGATCTGGCTGCGGGGGCCGAGCGTGGCGCGGGGGTACTGGCGTCAGGAGGAGGAGACCGAACGGTCCTTCCGCGCCAGTACCGCGAGCGGCGCCGGCCCGTTCCTGCGGACGGGTGACCTGGGCGTGCGCCATGAGGGCGAGCTGTATGTCACCGGCCGGATCAAGGAGGTTCTGATCCTCAACGGCCGCAACATCTATCCACAGGACATCGAGCGCGAGGCGAGGGACCAGCATCCGGCGTGCGCGGACGGCGCCGGGGCGGCGTTCACGGTGACCGTGGACGAGGGCTCCGAGAGCGTCGTACTCGTACAGGAGATCCGGTGGAGCGACCCGGACGAGGGAGCGCTGCGGGACCTGGCGCGCGGCGTGATGGCCGGTCTGTCCGCGAGTATCGGCGTCCCCGTCGGCAACATCGTGTTCGTCAGACCGGGCGCGGTGCTGCGCAGCACCAGCGGCAAGGTGCAGCGGGTCGCGATGCGCCGGCTCTTCGAGGATGCGGCTCTGACGCCGGTCACGGAGGAACTCGACGCGGGCGTCCGGCGCACGTTTCGAGCGCATCGCGAGCATGCGGCGCCGTCGGGTGGGCCGGCCGCGTTCTCACCGCCGCTCGCACAGTCCACGGCCCAGACCAACGCCTGACAGAAAGAGACGCTCCTGTGAACACGCACGACTCAAGCCTGGGTGACGGGACCGGCGGCGGCCGGCCGGCGGCCGAGGAGATCCAGCGCTTCCTCGCCGAGCAGGTCTCCGTGATGGCCGGTCTGCCGGTCGGTCAGGTGGACGTGTCCGCGCCGATCGCCTCCTTCGGCATCGACTCCGTGCACGCCATCGAACTGGTGGTCACCATGGAGGAATGGCTGGGCATTCCGCTGCCGGACAATCTGCCGTGGAGCCATCCGACGATCGAGATGATCGCCGAGGAGCTCGGCTGCGGGGAGCGTCCCTCCGAGATGTCGGCATGAGTGCCCATGGGGCGGCCGCCGGACTGGAACGGTTCCTCGGTGATCCGCGGGAGCGCGCCTCGCATGTCTCGTTCCACGCCCAGGTCCGCTCCGACGAGCGTGAGGAGCTCGCCGTGGCCGCCGTGGACGCGCTGCGGGAGTGGGGGTTCCCGGACTTCCTCGTGCCGCGGGAGGTGGGCGGGCGGCTGCGTTCGATCGATGAACTGCTGCAGCTCTGGCGTGTTCTGGCGCGGCGTGATCTGGCCCTCACCGTCGGTTACGGAGCCACTTTGCTCGGTGCCCTTCCGGTGTGGCACTGGGGCGACGGCCGGCAGCGCTCCCGGGTGGCGGAGTTGATCGGGGCGGGCGGGTTCGGCTCGTTCGGGCTCTCCGAGCGCGACCACGGAAGCGACCTGCTGGCCTCCGAGCTCGTCGCCGAGCCGGCCGGGGACGGGGAGGGCTATCTGCTCTCCGGGACGAAGTGGCCCATCGGCAATGCCACCCGGGGCCGTTTCGCGACCCTGTTCGCCAGAACGGGGAGCGGGCCGCGCGGCTTCTCGATGCTGTTGCTGGACAAGGAGAACTCCGCGGCCGACCGATGGCGCTGCGAGCCCAGGGTGCCGACCATGGGTCTGCGCAGCGGAGACCTGTCCGGGATCACCTTCGACCGGTGTCCGTTTCCGGAGCAGACACTGGTGGGCCGGCAGGGACTGGGCCTCGAAGAGGTGCTGAAGACCCTCCAGATCACCAGGACGCTCATCACGTCGCTGTCCCTGGGCGCGGCGGACACCGCGCTCCGGGTGGCGCTGGGGCACGCCCGTGAGCGGCAGTTGTACGGCAGGAGCGTGTACGCGATCCCGGTGATCCGGGATCAGCTCATCTCGGCGTACCTGGACATCCTGATCGCCGAGTGTGTCGCGATACCCACGGCCCGTGCCGTTTCGCTGGCGCCCGAGCGGCTCAGTCTGTGGTCGGCGATCGCGAAGTACACGGTGCCCGTGCTGACCGACGAGATCATCGCCGCCATGAGCGCGGTCCTCGGCGCACGTCACTTCCTGCGGGACGACGTCGTGGACGGCGTGTTCCAGAAGCTGATGCGTGATCACAGCATCGTGAGCGTCTTCGAGGGCACGACCCATGTGAACCTTCACGTGGTGGCGGGCCAGCTGCCGTCCTTGCTGCGGGACGACGTCGTGCGGGACGGGGGCGAGGTGTCGACGGCCGGGCTGTTCTCCCGGAGCGGCCGGGCACCGGACTGGAGGCCCCGCACGTCGCGGTTGCGGCTGACCAACCGCGGCTTCGACGAGATCACCCAGTCGTGGGCGGAGGCCGTCGCGACGGTCGGCAAGCTGTGCGCGGAGGAGGCGTCCGGACCGGCCGGGCCGCTCGCCGCCGAGCTGAGCGGTGTGCTGGGCGCGCTCGAGACGCTGTGGAGCAGGCAGCGCGCGGACGTCCAGGAGGTCCTCTCCGAGGAGGGCAGCCTTCATTTGGGAGTACGAGGCTTCGAACTCGCTCGACGCCATTGCCTGTTGCACGCCGCGGCGTGCTGTGTGCACACCTGGCTGGCGAACAGGCAGGAGCAGGGGACGTTCCTCGGCGACGGCACCTGGCTCCTGCTGTGCCTGCACCGGATCCTCGGCAGGCTCGACCCGGCCGCGCTCCGCGGTGAGTCCCCGCACGCCTCGGTGGTGGAGCGGGAGATGCTGCGGTGCCTGACGGAGAACGAGCTGTTCTCGCTGACGCCGTTCGCGCTGGGTGGCACGCGTTGACGGCCGGTCGTTCACCGCTGGTCGCCGGAGCGCGGTGGCCATGACCTGACCTGTGGTCCGCTTCTCACGACGCCTGTGTCCCAGCGGTGGCGCTGGGCCGCAGGCGTCGTCGTTCTCGTGCCGGTGACCCGGCGTGGCGGAGCCCGGCCGACTCGGCCGGGCTCCGCCGTGAACCGGCACTCAGCGGGGCATCAGCGGGAGCCCCCTTGATCGCGCATCCGGCGCAGGGCCGGCCGGGAGGATTTCTCGGTCCCCATCTTCCGGGCGAACCCGGCGACCGTCGGTGCGTCGAACAGGTTCCGGATGGGCACGTCGACGCCCAGCGCGGCACCGACCTGGGCGATCAGCAGGGTCGCGAGGAGCGAGTGCCCGCCCAGCTCGAAGAAGTCGTCGTCGACGCCCACCCGCTCCAGGCCGAGGACCTCGGCGAAGATGGCGCACAGGACCTCTTCCCGCTCGCTGGACGGGCCCCGGCCCGTACCCGCCATCCCCTCGAAGTCCGGGGCGGGCAGGGCCGCGCGGTCCAGCTTCCCGTTCGGCGTGAGCGGCAGGGCGTCGAGCACCACGACGGCCGAGGGCACCATGTACTCCGGCAGCCGCTCGGACACGGACTCCCGCACCAGCGCGGGCAGTGTCCCGTCGGCGTCGGCACCGGCGGGCACCACATAGGCCACCAGGCGGATGTCCCCCGGCGTGTCCTCCCGCGCGATCACCGCCGCCTGGGCGGCCCGCGGGTGCGCGAGGACCGCGGACCGCACCTCGCCCGGCTCGATCCGGAAGCCGCGGATCTTGACCTGGTCGTCGGCCCGTCCGGCGAACAGCAGCTGGCCGTCCCCGGTCCAGCGCGCCCGGTCACCCGTGCGGTACATCCGGGCGCCCGGTACGAACGGGCAGGCCACGAACCGTTCCGAGGTCAGCCCGGCGCGCCCCAGATAGCCGCGCGCCAGCCCCGCTCCCGCCACGTACAGCTCGCCCGCCACACCCACCGGCACCGGCCGTAGGCTGTCGTCGAGGACGTACACCCTCGCGTTGAGGATCGGGTCACCGATGGGTGGCACGTCCGCGCCCTTCAGGGGACGGCTCATGGTGGCGCACACGGTGGTCTCGGTGGGCCCGTACGCGTTGATCATCCGGCGGCCTTCGGACCACCTCCCGACCAGCTCCGGCGGGCATGCCTCGCCCGCCACCACCAGCGTCATCCCGGCCGGAAGGCCGTCCTCGGGCAGCACCGCCAGCGCCGCGGGGGGCAGCGTCGCGTGGGTCACGCCGTGCCGTCGCAGCACTCCGGTCAGGGTCTCGCCCGGCAGCAGCTCGTGCGCCGGGGCCATCACGAGCCGTGCGCCGGACAGCAAGGCCATGCACATCTCCGACACCGCGGCGTCGAAGCTCGGGGAGGCGAACTGCAGCACCCTGCTCGCAGGGACCACCCCGAAGCGTTCGATCTGCCCGACGGCCAGTCCGGCGATGCCGGAGTGGGTGACGACGACTGCCTTGGGGCGGCCGGTGGAACCGGAGGTGTAGGTCACGTACGCGGGCGAGGCCGATGACAGCGGGGCCGTACGCTCCGCGTCCGCCACGTCACCACCGTCCTCGCCGTCCACGCCGTCCACCAGCAACTCGTCCAGCAGCACCTGTGGCACCGAGCGCGGCAGCACCCCGGAGGTGGCCGCGTCCGTCAGCACGCACACCGGAGCGGCGTCGCCCAGCATGTAGCCGATCCGCTCCCCCGGGTACTCGGGATCCACCGGCAGATACGCCCCGCCGGCCTTCGCGACCGCCAGGACCGCCACCAGCCACTCCACCGAGCGGGGCAGCGCCACGGCCACGATCTGCTCCGGGCCCACGCCGATGCCGATGAGATGCCGCGCCAGTCGGTTCGCTCGCGCGTTCACCTCCTCGTACGACAGTGCCAGTGCGCCGAACTCGACCGCCACCGCACCGGGAGCCAGCCGTACCCGCTGCTCGAACAGCTCCGCCAGGCCCGCGGCCGGCAGCGCCCTGAGCGAGTCGTTCCACTCGTCGAGGAGCCGATCCCGCTCGCCCACCGTCAGCACCTCCACGGTGCTGATCCGCCGGCCGGGTTCCGCCGTCACCGACTCCAGCAGTCGCACCAGGCGCTCCGTGAGGGACACCACGGTCGTCCGGTCGAAGAGGTCGGAGGCGTAGATGACAGCGCCGGTGATACCGGCCGGCGCACCGGCGGCGTCCCGCCGCTCGCGCATGCTGAAGGCCAGGTCCAGCTCGGCGGACTCGATGTCGACGGCGGCGGACTCGACGCGCAGACCGGCGAGGTCCAGGGCGGCGTCGTCCTGGTTCTGGAGGGTCAGATTGACTTGGAACAGCGGGTGGTGGGCGAGCGAACGAGCCGGGTTGATCGCCTCCACCAGCTTCTCGAACGGCACTTCCTGGTGCGAGAACGCCGACAGGGTTGTCTCCCGCACCTGCGCGAGCACCTCGCCGAAGGTCGGATCGCCCGACAGATCGGTGCGCACGACCAGCGTGTTCACGAAGAACCCGACCAGATCGTCCAGCGCCTCGTCCGTCCGCCCGGCGTTGCCGGAGCCGATCGGAATGTCGGTGCCCGCGCCCAGCCGTGACATCAGCGCCGCCAAGGCGGCCTGCAACGCCATGAACATCGTCACGCCCTCGGCGCGCGCCACCTTCACCAGCCGTGCGTGGACCTCGGCGGGAACGTCCAGGGGCACGCTGCCGCCCCGATGGGAGGCCACTGCCGGACGGGGACGGTCGAAGGGCAGCTCCAGCACCTCCGGAACGCCGTCCAGGGCCTTGCGCCAGTACTCCACCTGCTCGAAGAGCAGACTCTGCGGGTCCGACTCGTCGCCGAGCAGCTCCCGCTGCCACAGCGCGTAGTCCGCGTACTGCACCGGCAGCGGCGCCCACTCCGGAGCCCGGCCCGCGCACCGCGCCACGTACGCCCTGGCGAAGTCCCTGGCCAGCGGCCCGTCCGACCATCCGTCACTGGCGATGTGGTGGAGCACCACGACCAGCACCTGCTCGTCCGGACCGGTCTCGAACAGCCAGGCCCGGATCGGCACCTCGGTCGACAGGTCGAAGGCGTAGCCGTTCGCCTCGGCGACCGCCTCGTCGAGCTCCGCCGGCGCCACCTTGCGCACCGTCAGCTCCCACTCCAGGGTGTCGAGGTCCAGGATGTGCTGGTACGGCTCGCCCTTCGCCTTGGGGAACACCGTACGCAGCACCTCGTGCCGGCCGATCACGTCCCGCAGCGCCGCCCCCATCGCCCGCCGGTCCACCCGGCCGGACAGACGCAGCGCCACGGGAATGTTGTACGCGCCGCTGGGTCCGTCCAACTGGCCGATGAACCAGAGTCGTTGCTGGGCGTAGGAGAGCGGCACCCGGCCGGGGCGCTCCCCTGCTGCCAGGGGTGTACGCACCGCACCCGGGCCGGTCAGCCGTGCGGCGAGGCCCGCCACCGTCGGCTCCTCGAACAGCACCCGGATGTCGAGGTCCACCCCGAGCACCGTCCGTA
Source organism: Streptomyces sp. B21-105 (assembly GCF_036898465.1). Lineage (NCBI taxonomy): Bacteria > Bacillati > Actinomycetota > Actinomycetes > Kitasatosporales > Streptomycetaceae > Streptomyces > Streptomyces sp. B21-105. The sequence goes on from NZ_JARUMJ010000001.1 coordinate 191,429, forward strand.
TCCGGCTGGCCAGCCGGACCGCGAGCAGCGAGTGCCCGCCGAGGGAGAAGAAGTCCTCGTCCACCCCCACCGTCTCCAGGCCGAGGATCTCCGCGAACGCGGCGCACAGGAGCTCTTCGCGCACCGTGGCCGGACCGCGGCCGGCCGCGGTGGCGAGGGTCTCGGGAGCGGGCAGCGCGCCGCGGTCCACCTTGCCGTTCACGGTGAGCGGCAGCGCGTCGAGGACCACCACGACCGAGGGCACCATGTACTCCGGCAGCCGTTGGGCGACGAAAGCCCGCACAAGCGTGGGCAGCCCCCGGGCACCGTGCGCCGGAACCACGTACGCGATCAGGCGCTTGTCCCCGGGGGTGTCCTCACGCACGAGCACGGCGGTTTGGGCCACCTCGGGATGGGCGTTCACCGCGGCCCGGACCTCGCCGGGCTCGATCCGAAAGCCGCGGATCTTCACCTGGTCGTCCGAGCGCCCCGCGAACACCAGCTGCCCGTCGGCCGTCCACCGGGCGCGGTCACCGGTCCGGTACAGCCGCGCCCCTCCCGGGGTGAACGGGTTGGCGACGAAACGCTCCGCCGTCTGCTGGGGCCGGCCCACATAGCCGCGGGCCAGGCCCACGCCCGCGACGTACAGCTCGCCGACCGCGCCCGCCGGCACCGGGTGAAGGGCCGCGTCCAGGACGTACACCTGGGTGTTGACCACCGGGCGGCCGATCGCCACGTCCTCGGCGCCCGGATCGCACGGCCACAGCGTGGCATCGACCGTGGTCTCGGTGGGGCCGTAGGAGTTGAACATCCGCCGGCCCCGTGCCCACCGCCGCATCACTTCCACCGAGGTCGCCTCGCCGGCCACCACCAGCACGGTGTCCGGGGCGATCGATCCCTCCTCCAGCGTCGCCAGGACCGCGGGCGGCAGTGTCACATGCGTCACCCGCTCCTTCGCGAGGAGCGCCGGCAGGGCGTCGCCCAGGCGCTGCTCACGTGGGATCACCACCAGCGTCGCGCCCGACACGAGCGCCATCAGCCATTCCCAGCCGAAGGTGTCGAACCCCGCCGAGGCGAACTGCCCCACCCGGGACCCGGGGCCGACTCCCAGGTGGCGGACATGACCGGCCACCAGGCTCGCCACACCCGCGTGCGACACCAGCACGCCCTTCGGCCGCCCCGTCGACCCCGACGTGTAGATCACATACGCCGCGGACGTGGGCAGCAGCACCCCTCCGCGCTCGTCCTCGGTCGGCGCACCGCTGTCGTGGGCCTCCAGGGCGCGGACGGTCGCCGGGTCGTCCATAACGACGCGGCGCACGCCCTTCGGGAGCGTTCCGCCCCACCCGGTGCTCGTCACCACGCAGTGGGCACCGGCATCGGCCAGCACGTACGCGATGCGCTCCGCCGGGTAGTCCTGGTCCAGCGGCAGATAGGCGCCGCCGGCTTTCGAGACACCGAGGAGCGCGACCATCAGGTCGACGCCGCGCTCGAGGGCGACGGCGACCACCGACTCGGGGCCGACGCCCCGGTCGATGAGCAGCCGGGCCAGCCGGTTCGCCCGCGCGTCCAGCTCCGCGTACGAGAGGTCGACTCCGTCGGCGGTCACGGCGACCGCGTGCGGTGCGCTCTCGACCCGGGCCTCGAACAGCTGCGGGACCGTAGCCGGCGGCACCTGGTCCGCCGTGTCGTTCCATTCGGTGAGGACACGACGGCGTTCGTCCTCGTCGAGGACGTCCACCGCGCCGAGGCGCGCCTGCGGGTCGCCGACGAGCTGTTCGACGACCCGGGTCAGGCGGGCCACGAGCCGTGCGACGCTCTCCGGCTCGAACAGGTCTCCCGCTCCGGTCACCGTGCCGCGCACGCCCGCCGGGGAGCCCTGCGGGCCGAACGTCTCCCCCACGATGAATTCGAGGTCGAACTTCGACACGGGCACGCCGTCGGGCATCGCCTCGACGCGCAGACCGGGCAGGTCGACGACGGCTTCCTCGATGTTCTGGAGCGTCAGCATCACCTGGAAGAGGGCGTGGCGGGCCATCGACCGGCTCGGCGACAGCTCCTCGACCAGCCGGTCGAAGGGGACGTCCTGGTGCGCGAACGCCGCCAGAGCGGTCTCCCGCACCCGCCCCAGCACCTCACTGAACGTCGGGTCGCCGGAGAGGTCGGTGCGCAGGACGAGGGTGTTGACGAAGGAGCCGATCAGGTCGTTCACGGCTTCGTCGGTGCGCCCGGCGTTCGGCGACCCGATCGGGATGTCGGTGCCCGCGCCCAGGCGCGACAGCAGCACGGCCAGCGCGGCCTGGAGCACCATGAACACGGTCACGCCTTCGGCGCGCGCCACCTCCGCGAGGCGGGCGTGGACCTCTGCGGGAATCTCCAGCTGCTCGCGGTGCCCGCGGTGGGAGGCCACCGCCGGGCGCGTGTGGTCGAAGGGCAGCGCCAGCTCCTCCGGGGCGCCCTCCAGGGCCTGGCGCCAGTGGGCGACCTGCTGGGAGAGCATGCTGTGAGGGTCCTGCTCGTCGCCGAGGAGTTCGCGCTGCCACAGCGCGAAGTCCGCGTACTGCACCGGCAGCGGCTCCCACCGCGGGATCCGTCCCGCGCACCGTGCCGCGTACGCCCGCGAGATGTCCGCGGCCAGCGGCGCCGTGGACCAGCCGTCACCGGCGATGTGGTGCGTCACGATCACCAGGGCGCTGTCCTGCGGACCCACCTCGAACAGCCAAGCCTTGAGCGGTACTTCGGACGAGAAGTCGAAGGTGTGCCCGAGTGCTTCGGCGACTGTGGCGTCCAGTTCGTCCGCCGTCACCGGCGCCACCCGCAGCTCCCAGTCCAGCTCGTCGATGCCGACGACCCGCTGGTAGGGCTCCCCGTCGGCCACCGGGTACACGGTGCGCAGCACCTCGTGCCGACCGATCACGTCCCGGAACGCGGCGCCGAGGGCGGCACGGTCCACGCCGCCGGTGAGCCGCAGGGCGAAGGGAATGTTGTACGTCGTGCTCGGTCCCTCCAACTGGCCGAGGAACCACAGCCGTCGCTGCGCGAACGACAGGGGCAGCCGCTCGGGCCGCTGCCCGGCCGTCAGCGCCGGGCGGGCCGTGTCCGAGTCGGCCAGGCCGGCCACCAGCTTCGCGACCGTCGGCGCCTCGAACAGCGCCCGCAGCGGCACCTCCACGCCCAGCAGCGATCGCACCCGGCTGATCAGCTTGATCGCCTGCAGCGAGTGGCCGCCGAGCTGGAAGAAGTCGTCGTCCACGCCGATCCGGTCCAGGCCGAGGACCTGGGCGAACGCCGCGCAGAGCAGTTCCTCCCGCACGGTGGCCGGTGCCCGTCCCGAGCGCGCCGCGCGCTGCTCCGGATCCTCCTGGTCCTGGTCCTGCGACCGGTCGGCGAAGACCAGCTGACCGTCCGTGGTCCACCGGGCCCGGATCCCCGTCGGGTACAGGCGCGATCCGTCCCCGGCGAACGGGTCCGGCACGGACCGCTCCACCTTAAGCGGCGGGTGCCCCTCATCCGTACCCGTCACATACAGCTCGCCCACGACGTGGGCCGGCACCGGCGCCAGCCACTCGTCCAGCACATGGACCCGGGTGCCCGGCACCGGCGCCCCGGGGCCCGAGGTGTGGCGGCCGTACGTCTGCGCTGCCGAGTGGCTCCACTCCGACAGGATCCGGCGCCGCTCGGCCGCGTCGAGGAGGTCCACCTCGCTCAGCCGGGTCCGCGGGGTCCGCGACAGCTGGTCCAGGGCCCGTACGAGACGTGCGGCGAGCCTCTCGACCGATGCCGCGTCGAACAGGTCCGCGGCGCCGGCCACCGAGCCGCGCAGCCCCGTCGGGGCCCCCTGCGCGTCGAACGACTCCTCCATCGTCACCTCGAGATCGAACTTCGCCGCCGGAAGACCGGCCGGCACGGCACGGGCCCGTGCTCCGGGCAGGTCCAGCACCGCATCGGCGTTGTTGTGCAGGGTCAGCACGGTCTGGAACAGCGGGTGCCGTGCCAGCGAGCGGACCGGGGACAGCTGCTCCACCAGCTTCTCGAACGGCACCTCCTGGTGCGCGAACGCCGACAGGCTCGTCTCCCGCACCCGGCCCAGCACCTCGCCGAACGACGGGTCGCCCGTCAGGTCGGTGCGCAGCACCAGCGTGTTCACGAAGAAGCCGACGAGGTCGTCCAGGGCCTCGTCCGTACGCCCGGCCACATCCGTACCGATGGGGATGTCGGTGCCCGCGCCCAACCGTGCGAGCAGTACGGCCAGCGCGGCCTGCAGCACCATGAACATGGTCACGCCCTCGGCCCGCGCCACCTGCGCGAGGCGGGCGTGGACCTCCGCCGGAACCTCCAGCGGCACACCGTGCCCGCGGTAGGAAGGCGCCGCGGGACGCGGCCGGTCGGCCGGCAGCGTCAGCTCCTGCGGCGCGCCGTCGAGCTGCCTTCGCCAGTACGCGACCTGCTCCGCGATCAGGCTCTGCGGATCCTGCTCGTCTCCCAGCAGCTCCCGCTGCCACAGCGCGTAGTCCGCGTACTGCACCGGCAGCGGCTCCCACTCGGGAGCCCGGCCCGCGCACCGCGCCGCGTACGCCACGGAGACGTCCGCGGCCAGCGACCCCGTGGACCACCCGTCACCGGCGATGTGGTGGGTCGTCACCACGAGCACCCGCTCGTCGGGCCCGGCCTCGAACAGCCACGCCCGGATCGGTATCTCCGCGTCCAGGTCGAAGACGTACCGTGAGGCCTCGGCGACCGCGTCGTCCAGCTCGGCCGGCGCCACCTCGGCCACCGACAGCTCCCACACCAGGTCCTCGGGATCCAGGATGTGCTGGTAGGGCTCGCCGTCGGCGGTGGGGAAGACCGTACGCAGCACCTCATGGCGCCCGATCACGTCCCGCAGCGCGGCGGCCAGCGCCTCCGTGTCCAGTTCGCCCGATATCCGCAGGGCGACCGGAACGTTGTACGTCGCGCTCGGCCCCTCCAGCCGGCTGATGAACCAGAGCCGCTGCTGGGCGAACGACAGCGGCAGCCGCTCGGGGCGCTGCGCCGCAGTGAGGGCCGGGCGGGCCGCGTCCGATCCGGACAGGCCGGCCGCGAGCCGCGCCACCGTCGGCGCCTCGAACAGCGCCCGCAGCGGCACCTCGACACCCAGCACCGTCCGGATCCTGCTGACCAGCCGGGCGGCGAGCAGGGAGTGTCCGCCCAGGGCGAAGAAGTCGTCGTCCACGCCGATGCCGTCGACGCCGAGGATCCGGGCGAACGCGGCGCACAGGAGTTCCTCCCGCAGCGTCGCCGGCCGCCGGCCCTTCCCCGTCGCGTACTCCGGGGCGGGCAGGGCGTCGCGGTCCAGCTTGCCGTTCGTCGACAGGGGCAGCGCGTCCAGTACCAGCACTGCCGAGGGCACCATGTACTCCGGCAGGCGCCGGCCGACGAACCGCCGCGCCGCGTCGGACAGCGCGTCGTCCGCGCCGGGCGTCGCGACGACGTACGCGACCAGACGCCTGTCCCCCGGGCTGTCCTCCCGCGCTGTCACCGCTGCCTGCGCGATCTGCGGGTGCTCCAGCAGTGCCGCCTGGACCTCGCCCGGCTCGATCCGGAAACCGCGGACCTTCACCTGTTCGTCCGCGCGCCCCAGATATTCCAGCTGCCCCTCCGCGTTCCACCGCGCCAGGTCTCCGGACCGGTACATCCGCTCGCCCGGTGCGAACGGGCACGCCACGAACCGCTCGCCGGTCAGCTCCGGACGGCCGACGTATCCCCGCGCGAGCTGCGCGCCGGCGATGTACAGCTCGCCCGCCACCCCTACCGGTACCGGCCTCAGCCCGCTGTCCAGGACGACCAGCCGGGTGTTGGCGACGGGGCGGCCGATCGGCACGGACTCGCCGATCTGCTGCCCTGCCCGCACCTCGAACACGGAACAGCCGACCACCGCCTCGGTCGGTCCGTACTCGTTGACCACCACCGAGCCGGGCGAACGCTCCAGCCACGCGCGGACGACCGGGCCGGGCAGCGCCTCACCGCCCACCACCCAGGTCCGCGCGGACGTCGCGGCCTCGGCCCCGGACAGTATGTGGGACAGCAGGGGCAGGTGTGCGGGCACCGCCTTCACCAGTCCGAACCCGGCACTCGTGCGGACCAGTTCGGCCAGTCCTTCGACGCCGCCGGCCGGGCTCACCACCACGGTCGCGCCGGCGACCAGGGGAACCAGCACGCTCGTCACCGTCAGGTCGAACGCCGCCGACGAGTGCAGCGGCACGCCGTCACCACCGGTCACCCCGTACGACGAGGCCGCCCAGAGCAGGTAGTTCGTCAGCCCCGCGTGCGGGACCACCACGCCCTTCGGCCGCCCCGTGGAGCCCGACGTGTAGATGACGTAGGCGGGATGCCCCGGCAACAGCCCATCCGTACGCCCGGCGGGCGCACCGTCGTCCGGATCCGTGAGGGCCCGGGCCGTCGCCGGATCGTCCAGCACGACCCGCGCCACGCCTTCCGGCACCTTCCCGGCCAGGCCGCTCGTCGTCACCACGGCCACCGGCGCCGCGTCGTCGATCATGAAGGTGACGCGGTCCGCCGGGTGTTCCGGGTCGATCGGCAGATACGCGCCCCCGGCCTTGAGGACCCCCAGCAGCGCCACCATCAGCTCCGCCGAGCGTTCCATCGCCACTCCGACCACCGACTCGGGGCCGACGCCCCGGTCGATGAGCAGCCGGGCGAGCCGGTCCGCCCGCGCGTCCAGCTCCGCGTACGACAGTTGGACCCCGTCGCACACCACGGCCACCGCGTCCGGGGTCCGCGCCACCTGAGCGTCGAACAGCTCGGGGAGCGTCGCGCTGCCCAGATCGGCCGCCGTGTCGTTCCATGCGGTCAGCACCTGATGGCGCTCGGCCGCGTCGAGCACGTCCACCGCGCTCAACCGGACCTGCGGGTCGGCCGCCAGAGCCGTCACCGCCCGCACGAACCAGGCGGAGATCCGCTGCGCGGTCCCGGCGTCGAACAGGTCCTCGGCCACGATCAGAGAGCCCCGGACCCCCGCGGGCTCGCCCCCGGCTCCGAACAGCTCCTGAAGGCCCAGCTCCACGTCGAACTTCGCCGCGGGCTGTCCCGTGCGGACCTCCTGCGCCTGGAGACCCGGCAGGTCCACCACCGCTTCGGCGTTGTTCTGCAGCGCGAGCATCACCTGGAACAGCGGGTGCCGTGCCAGCGAGCGGACCGGGGACAGCTCCTCCACCAGCTTCTCGAACGGCACGTCCTGGTGCTCGTGTGCGGACAGGCTCGCCTCCCGCACCCGCGCCAGCACCTCACGGAACGTCGGGTCACCCGACAGATCCGTGCGCATCACCAGCGTGTTGACGAAGAACCCGACCAGGTCCTCCAGCGCCTCGTCCGTACGCCCCGCGTTCACCGTGCCGATCGGAATGTCGGTGCCCGCGCCCAGCCGGGACAGCGTGATCGCCGTCGCGGCCTGCAGCACCATGAACATGGTCACGTCCTCGGCCTGCGCGATCTTCACCAGCCGCGCGTGGGCCTCCGCCGGGATCTCCACCTGAACATGACGCCCGCGGTAGCCGGCCTGCGCCGGCCGCACCCGGTCGAAGGGCAGGGACAGCTCCTGCGGCAGATCCACCAGGGCGTCCCGCCAGTAGGACATCTGACGGTTCATCAGGCTTTCGGTGGAGTCCTCGTCTCCCAGCAGCTCCCGCTGCCACAGGGTGTAGTCGGCGTACTGCACCGGCAGCGGCTCCCACTGGGGAGCCCGCCCCTCGCGCCGCGCCGCGTACGCGGCCGAGAGATCCCGCGCCAGCGGTCCCATCGACCATCCGTCACCGGCGATGTGGTGCACCACCACGACCAGCATGTGCTCGTCCGGCCCGGCCGAGAACAGCCAGGCCCGGATCGGCACCTCGGCCGCCAGGTCGAACACCTGGCTTTGTGCCTCGGTGAGCGCGCCGTCCCACTCCTGCGGCGACACGTCGGCCACCCGCAACTCCCACTCCAGGTCCGCGAGTTTCAGGATGTGCTGGTACGGCTCGCCGTCAGCCATCGGAAAGACCGTGCGCAGCACTTCGTGCCGGCCGATCACGTCCCGGAACGCCGCCTCCAGGGCCCGCTGGTCCACACGGCCCGACAAGCGCAGGGCGACGGGGATGTTGTAGGTGGCGCTGGGGCCTTCCAGCCGGTCGATGAACCACAGTCGACGCTGAGCGAACGACACGGGAACCATCAGGAGTCCTCCCGGTTGCGCATCGGCCGCAGTGCGGGCCTAGCTGCCTGTTGTTTTCCGGATTGCTTTGTCAGCCCGGCGACCGTTCGGGCCTCGAACAGGTTCCGCAGGGTCACCTCCACGCCCAGCACCCTCCGGACGCGGCTGAGCAGCCGTGTGGCCAGCAGGGAGTGCCCGCCCAGGGCGAAGAAGTCGTCATCGACCCCGACCCGCTCAAGACCGAGCACCTCCGCGAACGCGGCACACAGGAGCTCTTCCCGCTCGTCGGCCGGGCCGCGGCCCGTACCCGCCGTGACCGCGAGGTCCGGGGCGGGCAGGGCCTTGCGGTCCAGCTTGCCGTTGACCGACAGGGGCAGCGTTTCCAGCACCACCGTCGCCGAGGGCACCATGTACTCCGGCAGCCGCCGCGCCGCGAACTCGTGCAGTCGCGCGCCGAGTCCGGGGTCCGCCGTCTCACCGTCGGCCGGTACGACGTAGGCCACCAGCCGGGTGTCGCCCGGGACGTCCTCCCGGGCGACGACCGCCGCGCGGCCGATCTGCGGATGGGCGGCCACCACGGCCTGGACCTCGCCCGGCTCGATACGGAACCCGCGGATCTTCACCTGTTCGTCCGTGCGCCCCAGATACTCCAGGCGGCCCTCCGCGTCCCACCGCACGAGGTCACCCGTTCGGTACATCCGCTCGCCCGCACCGTCGAACGGGGACGCCACGAACCGCTCTGCGGTCAGCCCAGCACGCGCGACGTACCCGCGCGCCAGCTGGACGCCGGCCAGATACAGTTCGCCGCCGACGCCCTCCGGCACGGGGTGCAGGAAGGCGTCCAGCACGTAGACCCGGGTGTTGGCGACCGGCGTGCCGATCGGCACCGACCCGCTCCGCGGGCCCGGACGGCAGCGCCACGCCGTGACGTCCACCGACGCCTCCGTCGGTCCGTAGAGATTGTGCAGCTCCACCCCGTCGCCGAAGACCTCGAAGAACCGGGTCTGCGCGGGCGGCGACAACGCCTCACCCGAGCAGATCACCCGCCGCAGGCTCGCACAGTCACCGGCGGCCGGTTCGGCCAGGAACGCCTCCAGCATCGACGGCACGAAGTGCGCCGTGGTCACCCGCTGCTCACGCATCAGCCGGGCGACGTACTCCGGATCCCGATGTCCGCCGGGCCGGGCCACCACCAGCGTGGCGCCCTCCAGCAGGGGCCAGAAGAACTCCCATACGGACACGTCGAATCCGAACGGCGTCTTCTGCAGGACCCGGTCCCCGGACACCAGGGCGAACTCGCGCTGCATCCAGCCGAGACGGTTCGCTATCCCCTCGTGGGCGACCGCCACGCCCTTCGGCCGCCCCGTCGAGCCCGAGGTGTAGATCACGTACGCCGGATGCCCCGGCAGCAGTGCCGCCCGCAGCTCGTCCGCCGCCGGTGCGCCGCCGTAGCGGCCCGCCAGGTCCGCGGCCGTCGCCGGTTCGTCGACGACGACCCGCTCCACGCCCGTCGGCAGCACCTCGTCCAGAGCGGCGGTCGTGAGCACCAGCGACGCCGCGTCCTGGAGCATGAACTCGATCCGCTCCGCCGGGTACTCCGGGTCGACCGGGAGGTACGCGCCTCCGGCCTTCAGCACGCCCAGCAGCGCCACGACCATGTCGACGCCGCGCTCCATGCACACCCCGACGACCGACTCCGGGCCGACGCCCCGCCCGATCAGCAGCCGCGCGAGGCGGTTCGCCCGCGCGTCGAGCTGCGCGTACGAGACCTCGACGCCGTCACAGACCACCGCGACCGCGTCCGGAGCACGCGCCACCTGAGCGTCGAACAGAACCGGCAACGTCGACTCCGACACCTCCGCGGCCGTGTCGTTCCACTCCGACAACACCCGGTGCAGCTCGGTCTCGTCCAGCACCTGCACCGCGCTCAGCGGCACGTCCGCACCACCGGCAAGGCCCTGCTCCAGGGCATCGAGCAGGCTCTCCGCCGCGGTACCCACCAACGCTCCCACGGCCTGCGGGTCGACCGGCTCCACCGCGTCCACAGCCAGCGAGATCCCGTCCTCGGTGTCGTCGACCGACACCATCAGCGGATAGTTGGTGCGATCCCGGGCGAAGCGGAGCCTGGCTCCCTCCATCATGCCGTCCTCTCCGCGGCCGATGCCGTGCCGGAAGTTCAGGAGGGAGGTGAACAGCGGCGTGTCGCCCTTCACGCCGCTGGCCCGCTGCGCCACCGAGAGCGGTGCGTGCTCGTGCTCCAGCAGACCCGCCAGCTGGCCGCGCATGGCCGACACCGCCGCCAGCGCGCCCAGCTCGTCCACCCGCACCCGTACCGGCAGCGTGTTGATGAAGGGACCCGGCACCCGGTCCGAGCCCGCCCCGGCGTTCATCCGCCCGAACAGCACGGTGCCGAACACCACGTCGCCCCGGCCGCTGACGGCCGCCAGCACACGCGCCCACGCCACGTGGAGGACCGTCGCCGTGCTCACACCCAGCCGCCGGGACACCTCCCGCAGCCGGCCGTGCAGCTCCGGGCCGAAGGGGACCCGCGCCCGCGTCGAGCCGCGCCCGTCGATACGGGCGTCCACCAGCCCGTACGGCGCCGTCGGCTCGGTCACGTCACCCAGCAGCCGGCTGAAGTACCGCTCGTGCTCGGAGCGCTCCGTGCCGCCCCGCGCCTGCGCCACGAAGTTCCGGAACGGCAACGGCGCGGGCAGCTCCCCGTCCCGGCCGGCCACGAACGCCCGCACCTCCTGGAGAACCACCTCCAGCGCGGTGTGGTCCTGCACGATGTGGTGCACCCGCACGAGCGCAAGCCAGCGGCCGTCCGGCAGACCGGCCACGTCCAGGTCCATCAGCGGGGCGCGACCCAGATCCATCGACAGTCCGCCGGCCGCCACCAGATCGGCCACCGGGTCGGCGCTCGCCGGGTCGAGCACCACCTCCTCGACCGGCAGGACGGCCTGCCGCCACACCACCTGCACCGGCTCGCGCAGTCCCTCCCACACGATCGACGTGCGGTAGATGTCGTGCCGGTCCACGACCCGCTGCAGCGCGTGGACGAAGGCGTCCAGCCGTTCGCGGGAGTCGAACTCGACGACGGTCGGGGTCACGTAGGCGTCCTCGCCGCCCTCGGCCAACATGTGGTGGAACAGCAGGCCCTCCTGGAGCGGCGCCAGCGGATACACGTCCGCCACGTTCGCCGCACCACCGTCGACACCCGCGACGACCCGCTCGATCTCCTCGGCCGTCAGGTCCACCAGCGGCAGCATCCGAGGGGTGATCACGGTCGCGTCCGCCGGGATCAGGTTCTCCGGCACCACGACCGCTTCCGCACCCACCGACGACGCCAGCCCCGCCGGCGTCGGGGTGTCGAACAACGCGCGCACCGACACCACCACTCCGCGTGCCTGCAAGTGCGCCACGAGCCGGATCACCAGCAGCGAGTGGCCGCCCAGGGCGAAGAAGTCGTCGTCGACGCCCACGCTCTCCAGACCGAGGACCTCGGCGAACGCCGCGCAGAGGATCTCCTCCCGTACGGTGGCCGGGCCACGCCCGGTACCCGCGCCGGCGGCGAAGTCCGGGGCCGGCAACGCCTTGCGGTCCAGCTTCCCGTTCGGTGTCAGCGGCAAGGAGCCGACGGTCACCACCGCCGACGGCACCATGTGTCCGGGCAGGCGGTCAGCCGCGAACCGCCGTATCGCCGCGGGCAGTCCACCGTCGTCCTCCTCGTCCTCGACCGGCACCACGTAGGCGACCAGGCGCTTGTCGCCCGGCACGTCCTCCCGTACGACCACAGCGGCCTGTGCGACACGCGCATGCGCGGCCACCACCGCCTGGACCTCGCCCGGCTCGATCCGGAACCCGCGGATCTTCACCTGTTCGTCCACCCGGCCGGCGAACACGAGCTGCCCGTCGGCGTCCCACCGGACCCAGTCGCCCGTCCGGTACATCCGGGAACCCGCCGGGCCGAAGGGATTCGCCACGAACCGCTCCGCCGACAGACCCGCACGCCCCAGATACCCGCGCGCCAGTCCCGCGCCGGCCACGTACAGCTCCCCGGCCACCCCTACCGGCACGGGCGACAGGCGTTCGTCCACGACGTACACCTGGGTGTTGACGATGGGCGTACCGATCGGCACCTCGTCCACTCCCGGACGGCACCGCCACACTGCCGCGTCGACCGTGGTCTCCGTCGGCCCGTAGGAGTTGAACATCTCCCGGCCGGCCGCCCAGCGCCCGACCAGCTCCGGTGGGAGCGCCTCGCCGCCCACGTCGATGACGACGTCCGCCCCGATCTCCCCGTCCTCCATGCCGGCCAGCACCGCGGGAGGGAACGCCGCGTGCGTCACCCCTTGCTCGGTGATGAACGCCGCCAGCTCCGATCCCAGCCGTCGCTCCGGTGGCACGACCACCAGTGCCGCACCGGCGGGCAGCGTCAGCGCCCACTCCGAGCAGAACATGTCGAAGCTCACCGACGCGAACTGCAGCATCCGCGAGCCGGGACCCACCTTCGTGGGATAGCGCTGGGCCAACGCCTGTGCCGTGTTCGCGAACCCCTCGTGCGTCAGCACGACGCCCTTCGGCCGCCCGGTGGAACCCGAGGTGTAGATGACGTACGCCGGATGCGCGGGCAGCACCGCCGCCCGGTCGCCGTCCCCCATGTCCCCCGCCGCCTGACCCTCCAGTGCCGACGCCGTCCCGGGCGAGTCGAGGATCACCAGGGGAGCCGCCGAGCGCGGCACCAGGCCGGCCGTGGCGGTCAGGGCCAGCACCAGCACCGGCGCCGCGTCCTCGAACATGTAGGAGATCCGCTCGGCCGGATAGTCGGGGTCGACGGTCAGGTACGCACCGCCGGCCTTGAGGACACCCAGCACCGCCACCATCAGGTCGACACCGCGGTCCATGGTCACGGCGACCACGGACTCCGGGCCCACTCCCTGGCCGATCAGCAGCCGGGCCAGCCGGTTCGCCCGTGCGTTCAGCTCTCCGTACGCCACCTCGACGGCCCCGGCCACGATGGCCACCGCGTCAGGAGCACGCGCCGCCCGCGCCTCGAACAGCTCCGGCACCGTGGCCGGCAAAACCTCGGCGGCCGTGTCGTTCCACCGGGTGAGCACCCGGTGGCGCTCCTGCTCGTCGAGCACCCGAACCGCGTTCAGGGGCACGTCGGGACCGCCCGCGAGCCTGCGCTCCAGGGCGTCCACCAGTCGCTCGGCCGCGGTGCGGACCAGGACACCCACCGCGTGCGGATCGACCGGCGTCTCCGCGTCCACGGCCAGCGAGATCGCGTCGCCCTCGTCGTCGACCGAGACCGACAACGGATAGTTGCTGCGCTCCTGCGAGAACAGCAGCCGGACTCCCTCCAGGACTTCGTCGCGGTCCTCGGCCTCGGCCTTGCCGGTGTTGTGCCGGTAATTGAGGAACGCGGTGAACAGGGGTGTCTCGCCGCTCACTCCGCTCGCCTGCTGGGCGAGCGCCAGCGACGCGTGCTCGTGCTCCAGGAGCTCCGCCAGCTGGCCGCGCATGGCCGACACCGCCGCCAGCACGTCCAGCTCGTCCACCCGCACCCGTACCGGCAGCGTGTTGATGAAGGGACCCGGCACCCGGTCCGAGCCCGCCCCGGCGTTCATCCGCCCGAACAGCACGGTGCCGAACACCACGTCGCCCCGGCCGCTGACGGCCGCCAGCACACGCGCCCACGCCACGTGGAGGACCGTCGCCGTGCTCACACCCAGCCGCCGGGACACCTCCCGCAGCCGGCCGTGCAGCTCCGGGCCGAAGGGGACCCGCGCCCGCGTCGAGCCGCGCCCGTCGATACGGGCGTCCACCAGCCCGTACGGCGCCGTCGGCTCGGTCACGTCACCCAGCAGCCGGCTGAAGTACCGCTCGTGCTCGGAGCGCTCCGTGCCGCCCCGCGCCTGCGCCACGAAGTTCCGGAACGGCAACGGCGCGGGCAGCTCCCCGTCCCGGCCGGCCAGGAACTCCCGTACCTCCGCGAGCATCATCTCCACCGCGGTGTGGTCCTGCACCATGTGATGGGCCCGCATCAGCGCGAGCAGGCGACCGTCCGGCAGAGCGGCCACGTGCAGGTGGGACAGCGGTGCCCGGCCCAGGTCCATCGACAGGCCGCCGATCGTCACCAGGTCACCCACGGGGTCCGTGCTCCGCGGATCCAGCACCACCTCCTCGACCGGCAGGACGGCGTGCCGCCACACCACCTGCACCGGCTCGCGCAACCCCTTCCACACGATCGACGTGCGGTAGATGTCGTGCCGGTCCACGACCCGCTGCAGCGCGTCGAGGAAGGCGTCGAGCCGCGCCCGGGAGTCGAACTCCAGCACCGCCGGCAGCACATACGCGTCCTCGCCGCCCTCGGCCAGCATGTGGTGGAACAGCAGGCCCTCCTGGAGCGGCGCCAGCGGATACACGTCCGCCACGTTCGCCGCACCACCGTCGACGCCCGCGACGACCCGCTCGATCTCCTCGGCCGTCAGGTCCACCAGCGGCAGCATCCGAGGGGTGATCACGGTCGCGCCCGCCGGGATCAGGTTCTCCGGCACCACGACCGCTTCCGCACCCACCGACGACGCCAGCCCCGCCGGCGTCGGCGCCTGGAGCAGCGCCCGCACCGACACCGATACCCCCCGGGCACGCAGGGCCTCCACCAGCCGCACCGCCAGCAGCGAATGCCCACCGAGGGTGAAGAAGTCGTCGTGGACGCCCACGCTCTCCAGACCGAGGACCTCGGCGAAGGCCGCGCAGAGGATCTCCTCCCGTACGGTGGCCGGGCCACGGCCCGCTCCTGCCGTGCTCGCGAAGTCCGGGGCGGGCAGCGCCTTGCGGTCCACCTTTCCGTTGGGCGTGAGCGGCAACTCGTCGAGGACCACCACTGCCGCCGGCACCATGTGCTCCGGCAGCCGCTCGCCCGCGAACCGGCGGAGCGCGTCGACGAGTTCTCCACTGCCGGTGTTCCGGTCCGCCGGGACCACGTACGCGACCAGGCGCTTGCTGCCCGCGCTGTCCTCACGCGCCATCACCGCCGTCTGGATCAGCGCGGGATGCGTGGCCAAGACCGCTTGGACCTCGCCGGGCTCGATCCGGAAGCCGCGGATCTTCACCTGCCCGTCGGCACGCCCGGCGAAGACCAGCTGCCCGTCCGCCGTCCAGCGCGCCCGGTCCCCGGTCCGGTACATCCTCGTACCGGCCGCGCCGTACGGGTCCGCCACGAACCGCTCCGCCGACAGACCCGCACGGCCCAGATAGCCGCGTGCCAGACCCACACCCGCGATGTACAGCTCGCCCACCACTTTGGCGGGTACCGGTTGCAGGCGTCCGTCGAGCACGTAGACCCGCGTATTGGCGTTCGGCCGGCCGATCGAGGGTTCGTCGCCGGGCTCCAGCGGACCGGCCGTCGTCGCGCACACCGTGATCTCGGTCGGTCCGTACGCGTTGATGAACCGGCGGCCCGGCGCGTACCGCGCGATCAGCTCCTCGCCCAGCGCCTCACCGCCGGACAGCAGCGTGGTCACCGAGGCCAGGTCCTCCTCTCTCATCACCCCGAGCACCGACGGCGGCAGCAGCACATGGGTGACGCCGTGCCGCGCGATCACCTCGGCCAGTCCCGCTCCCGGCAGCAGTTCCTCGGCCGGGGCCACCACCAGGCTCGCCCCCGACCACAGGGCCATCAGCAGCTCCCACGTCGCCGCGTCGAAGCCGACGGAGGCGAACTGGAGCACACGGCTCTCCGCGCCCGTGTCCCAGCCGCCGGCCGCCACCAGGTTCACCGCGCCCGCGTGCGTGACCGCCACGCCCTTCGGCGTTCCCGTCGAACCCGACGTGTAGATGACGTACGCGGGATGCTCCGGCCGCAGCGCACCCGAGCGCTCGTGCCCGGCGAGCGCACCGCCGTCCGTACGGGCGAGCTCGTCCGTCACGGACACCTCGTCGACCAGCACCATCGGGATCCCGACCGACTCCGGCACCCCCGGCGCGGTCGACACCTCGGACACGACCAGCGCCGCACCGGCGTCCGACAGAGTGAAGGCGATCCGCTCGGCCGGGTAGGCCGGGTCGATCGGCAGATACGCGCCGCCTGCCTTCAGCACGGCCAGCAGCGCGGTGATCAGGCCGACGCCGCGCTCCATCACCACCGCGACCACCGATTCGGGGCCCACGCCCCGGCCGGTCAGCAGCCGCGCGAGGCGGTTCGCCCGCGCGTCGAGCTGCGCGTACGAGACCTCGACGCCGTCACAGACCACCGCGACCGCGTCCGGAGCACGCGCCACCTGAGCGTCGAACAGAACCGGCAACGTCGACTCCGACACCTCGACGGCCGTGTCGTTCCACTCCGACAACACCCGGTGCAGTTCGGCCTCGTCCAGCACCCGTACCTCAGCAAGCGGCAGGTCCGGGCCGCCGTCCAGCGCTTCCTCGAGCCCGGACACCAGCCCCTTCACCGCCGCGCGCACCAGCACGCCCACGGCCCCCGGGTCGATCGGAGCGACCGCGTCCACGAACACCCCGATGGTGTGGCCGTCGTCGGCGATCGCGACGGTCAGGGGGTAGTTGGTGCGCTCACGCGCGAACACCAGCCGAGTGCCCTCCAGCGACCCGTCCCAGCGCTCGTCCATGTCCTGGCCGGTGTTGCGCCGGTAGTTGAGGATGGAGGTGAACAGTGGTGTGTCACCGGCCGTCCCGGCGGCCTGCTGGGCCACCACCAGAGGGGCGTGCTCGTGCTCCATGAGCTCCGCCAGCTGGCCGCGCATCCCCGAGACCGCCGCCAGCACGCCCAGCCCGTTCATCCGCACCCGCACCGGCAGCGTGTTGAGGAAGGGGCCCGGGACGCGGTCCGCGCCCGCTCCGGCGTTCATCCGCCCGAAGAGCACCGTCCCGAAGACCACGTCGTCACGGCCGCTGACCGCCGCCAGGACGCGTGCCCATGCCACATGCATCACCGTTGCCGGGCTCACTCCCGCACGGCGCGCGACGCCCCGCACTCGTACGTCCAGCTCCGGCGCCAGCACGACGTGGTCGCGCACGACGTCCGCGCCGTCTCCACGCACGTCCACCGACCCGAAGGGAGCGGTCGGTTCATCGACGCCTGCCAGCAGCTCGGTGAAGTACCGCAGATGTTCGGATCGCTCCACACCGCCCCGTGCCTGCGCAACGAAATCCCGGAAGGGCAGCGGCTCCGGCAGCTCCCCCGCACGCCCGGCGAGCACCGCCTCCACCTCGCTCAGGAGCACCTCGAGCGCGGTGCCGTCCCGCACCATGTGGTGCACCCGCAGCAGCGCCAGCCATGGGGTGGCGCCGGGGACCGCCGCGATGTGCACACCGATGAGCGGCGCCCGGCCCAGGTCCATCGACAGTCCGCCGGCCGCCAGCAACTCGGCCACCGGGTCGGGGGTCTGCGGATCCAGCACCACTTCCTGCACCGGCAGGACGGCCTGCCGCCACACCACCTGCACCGGCTCGCGCAGCCCTTCCCACTCGAGCGAGGTGCGGTAGATGTCGTGCCGGTCCACGACCCGCTGCAGCGCGTCGAGGAAGGCGTCGAGCCGCGCCCGGGAGTCGAACTCCATCACCGTCGGCATCACATACGCGTCCTCGCCGCCCTCCGCGAGCAGGTGGTGGAACAGCAGGCCCTCCTGGAGCGGCGCCAGCGGATACACGTCCGCCACGTTCGCCGCACCGCCCTCGACGCCCGCGACGACCCGCTCGATCTCCTCGGCCGTCAGGTCCACCAGCGGCAGCATCCGAGGGGTGATCACGGTCGCGCCCGCCGGGATGAGGTTCTGCGGCACGACCACCCGCTCGGCGCCGGCCGACGACGCCAGGCGGGCCACCGTCGGGGTGTCGAACAACGCGCGCACCGACACCGACACGCCCCGGGCGCGCAGGCGCTCCACCAGCCGCACCGCCAGCAGCGAATGCCCACCGAGGGTGAAGAAGTCGTCGTCGACGCCCACGCTCTCCAGACCGAGGACCTCGGCGAAGGCCGCGCAGAGGATCTCCTCCCGTACGGTGGCCGGGCCACGGCCCGCGCCTGCCGTGCTCGCGAAGTCCGGGGCGGGCAGCGCCTTGCGGTCCACCTTTCCGTTGGGCGTGAGCGGCAGGGCGGCAAGGGTCACCACGGCCGACGGCACCATGTGCGCGGGGAGCCGCTCCGCCGCGAACCGCCGTACCGAGGCCGACAGCGCCTCGTCGCCCTCGTCCTGTTCGGCCGACACGACGTAGGCGACCAGCCGCGTCTCCCCCAGGGTGTCCTCACCCGCGGTGACCACCGCCTGCGCGATGTGCGGGTGGGCGGCCACGACGGCCTGGACCTCACCCGGCTCGATGCGGAAACCACGCACCTTCACCTGGTCGTCCGTGCGTCCCGCGAACACCAGCTGACCGCTGTCCGTCCATCGGGCCCGGTCGCCCGTGCGGTACATACGAGCTCCCGGCACGAACGGGCAGGCCACGAACCGCTCCGCGGTCAGCCCGGCACGGCCCACGTATCCCCGCGCCAGGGCCGCGCCCTCGACGTACAGCTGGCCGACCACCCCGGTCGGCACCGGCTGCAGGCGCTCGTCCAGGACGTAGAAACGGGTGTTGGCGATGGGCGTGCCCACCGGGACAAGTCCACCGGAGACCAGGTCGGCCGAAAGCCGGGTGGTCGCGACGCCGATGGTGGTCTCGGTGGGCCCGTAGTGGTTGAACACTTCACGCCGACCGGCCGCGGCCAGCAACTCCGCCACCCACCCGGGCGAGGCCGCTTCACCGCCCAGGACCAAGGACTTCGCCGGCAGTACGCCTTCCACACCGCCGGCGGCGCTCAGTGCCGCCAGATGCGAGGGCACGGCCTTCACACAGTCGATCCGGTGTTCCGCCAGATACGCCGCCACCGCCGCCGGGTCGGTGACCGCATCCTCGTCGAGAATGTGCAGCTCACCGCCGGTGGCGAGGGCCGCGAAGACGACCGTGTTGCCCAGGTCCGTCGCCTGCGCCTGCAGCAGCGCATAACGGGCACCGGGCGTACCGAATCCGACCCGGCCCGGCACCGACGCCACATAGTTGGCCAGGGAGCCGTGGGTGACCGCCACGCCCTTGGGCTGCCCGGTGGAGCCGGACGTGTAGATGACGTACGCCAACTGCCCTGGCCTCAGAGGCACTTCAGGCGTGGTCGCGGGGGCGGAGGCGAGCCGCGTCGCGGTGAGGGCGTCGTCGATCGCGACCGGGCGGCCCCCGACGGCACGCAGGCCGTCGAGGAGCTCCTCGGTCGTCAGCGTCAGCGCGGCCCCGCTGTCGCGGAGCATGAACGCGATGCTGGCCGCGGGCTGCTCGGGATCGACCGGCAGGTAGCCGGCCCCGGCCTTCCAGACCGCCAGGATCCCCGCGATCATGTCGACGCCACGGCCCAGGCACAGCCCCACCAGCGACTCCGGGCCCACGCCTTCGCCCACCAGGAACCGCGCCAGCCGGTTCGCCCGTGCGTCCAGCTCCGCGTACGACACCTCCACGCCGTCCGTGACGATCGCCGTCGCGTCGGGTGTGCGGGCCGCCCGGTCCTCGAACAGTTCACGGACCGGAGGGGCGGGGAGCGGTGTCGTCGTGTCGTTCCACTCGGTCAGCACACGGTGGAGCTCACCCGCTTCGAGGACGTCCACCGAGCTCAGCGGCGCCTCCGGCGCGCCGTCCAGCGCCTGCTCCAGCAGGTCCGTCAGGCGTTCCACCGCGGTGCGCACCAGCACGCCCACGGCATGCGGGTCGATGGGGGCCACCGCGCGGACCGCCAGCGAGATGCTGTCCGCGTTGTCGTCGACGAGGACCGCCAAGGGGTAGTTGGTGCGCTCGCTCGACAGCAGCAGCCGGATCCCCTCCACCGCCCAGCCAACGCCCTGGCCGGTGTTGTGGCGATAGTTGAGGTAGGAGGTGAACAGCGGCGTGTCGACGGTCGTCCCGCCGGCCTGCTGCGCCAGCGACAACGGGGCGTGCTCGTGCTCCAGCAGATCGGCGAGCTGTCCGCGCATCGCCGCCACCGCCGCCAGCACACCGAGCTCGCCGGTCCGGGCGCGTACCGGCAGGGTGTTCAGGAACGGGCCGGAAACCTGGTCCGCGCCGGCCCCCGCGTTCATCCGGCCGAAGAGCACGGTCCCGAACACCACGTCGTCGCCGCCGCCGACCGCCGCGAGTACGCGTGCCCACGCCACGTGCAGCACCGTCGCCACGCCGGTCCCCAGACGGCGCGCGACGTCCCGCAGACGTCCCTCCAGCTCCGGTGGGAGCAACTGTGCGTCCTGCACCATGTCCGAGCCGTCGCCGCGTGCGTCGAGCACCCCGTACGGTGCCGTCGGTTCCTCGACGTCGCCGACGAGCTCCGCGAAATACCGCTCGTGCTCCGACGTTTCCGTTCCGCCGCGCGACTGGACCACGAAGTCGCGGAACGGCAAGGGCTTCGGCAGCTCTCCGTCCCGCCCGGCGAGGAACTCCTCCAACTCGTGGAGCAGGATCTCCAGCGTCGTGTGGTCCTGCACCAGGTGGTGCACCCTCACCAGTCCCAGCCACCGGCCGTCCGGCCGGGCCGCCACATGCACGTTGATCAGCGGTGCCCGGCCGAGGTCCATGGACATTCCGCCGGCCGCCATCAGCTCGGTCACCGGGTCCGCGCTCGTCGGGTCGAGCACCACCTCCTCGACCGGCAGGACGGCCTGCCGCCACACCACCTGCACCGGCTCGGGCACGCCCTCCCAGACGAACGAGGTGCGGAAGATGTCGTGCCGGTCGACCACGCGCTGGAGCGCGTCCAGGAAGGCGTCCAGCCGTGCCCGCGCGTCGAACTCCAGCACCGACCTCAGTACGTAGGCGTCCTCGCCTCCGTCGGCCAGCATGTGGTGGAACAGCAGGCCCTCCTGGAGCGGCGCCGGCGGATACACGTCCGCCACGTTCGCCGCACCACCGTCGACACCCGCGACGACCCGCTCGATCTCCTCGGCGGTCAGGGCCACCAGCGGCAGCATCCGAGGGGTGATCTCGGTCGCGCCCGCGGGGATGAGATTCTCCGGCACCGCCACCCGGTCGGCGCCCGTCGACGACGCCAGGCGGGCCACCGTCGGGGAGTCGAACAACACCCGCACCGACACCGACACACCCTGCGTCCGCACTCTCTCCACCAGCCGGATCGCCAGCAGGGAGTGGCCGCCCAGGGCGAAGAAGTCGTCGTCGACCCCGACGCTGTCCAGACCGAGGACCTCGGCGAACGCGGCACACAGGATCTCCTCCCGTACGGTGGCCGGGCCGCGGCCCGCGCCCGCCGTGTGCTCCGGCGCGGGCAGGGCCTTGCGGTCGAGCTTGCCGTTCACCGTCAGCGGCAGCGCGTCCAGCATCACGACCGCCGAGGGCACCATGTGCGCGGGGAGCCGCTCCGCCGCGAACCGCCGTACCGAGGCCGACAGCGCCTCGTCGGCCGCGTCCGCCTCGTCCGGCACCGCATAGGCCACGAGTCGCAGATCCCCGGGGGTGTCCTCGCGGGCGATCACCTCGACCTGCCCGACGCGAGGGTGGGCGGCCAGTACGGACTGCACCTCGCCCGGCTCGATCCTGAAGCCGCGGATCTTCACCTGGTCGTCGGTCCGTCCGGCGAACACCAGCTGCCCGTCCGCCGTCCACCGGGCCCGGTCCCCGGTCCGGTACATCCGCTCACCCGGCGCGAACGGGCAGGCCACGAACCGCTCCGCCGTCAGTCCCGGCCGGCCCAGGTAGCCGCGCGCCAGCTGGCCCCCGGCCACGTACAGCTCACCCGGCACGCCCACCGGCACCGGCGCCAGGTACTCGTCCAGCACGAACACGCTCAGTCCCGGGAGGCCGCGGCCGATCACACTGCCCGCGGCGGCGCTGTCGGCGTGGAGCTCTTGGAAGGTGACGTGCACCGTGGTCTCGGTGATGCCGTACATGTTGACCAGCCGCGGCCCGCCGTCCCCGTGGCGCGCCCACCAGCCCGCCAGCCGGGCGGGATCCAGCGCCTCACCGCCGAACACGACCGCGCGCAGACCGGCGACCGCCCCGGGCCGCCGCTCCTGCGCCGCCATCAGCTGGTAGAACGCGGACGGGGTCTGGCTCAGCATCGTGACCCGCTCGCGCTCCAGCAGCGCGAGGAACTCCTCCGGCGACCGGGACACCGCGTACGACACGACGACGACCCGCCCGCCGTGCAGCAACGCGCCCCACAGCTCCCACACCGAGAAGTCGAAGGCGAACGAGTGGAACCAGCTCCACGCGTCGTTGGGCCCGAACGCGAACAGCCCTCGTGTCTGGGCCAGCAGACGCGTGACGTTGCGGTGGGTCACCGCCACGCCCTTGGGCCGCCCGGTCGATCCCGAGGTGTAGATCACATACGCCGGGTGGTCCGGCCGCGGCTCCCGCCGCTCGTCTCGCGTCAGTGCGGTCCCGTCCTGCTCCGACAGGGCGCCGGCCGTCTCCGGGGCGTCGACGGCGATCCACTCCGCGTCCCGTGGCAGGAGCGCGCCCAGCTCGGTGGTCGTCACGACCAGCGCCGGAGCCGCGTCATCGAGCAGGTAGGTGATGCGCCCGGCGGGATAGGCGGGATCGACCGGCAGATAGGCGCCGCCGGCCTTCAGCACGCCGAGCAGCGCCGCCACCAGGTCGACGCCGCGCTCCATGCACACGCCGACCAGGGACTCCGGCCCCACGCCCCGGCCGATCAGCAGCCGGGCGAGACGGTTCGCCCGCGCGTCCAGCTCGGCGTACGACACCTCGACGCCCTCGGCCACCACCGCCACCGCGTCCGGGGTCCGGGCCGCCTGCGCCTCGAACAGCGCGGGCAGCGTCGTCGGCGGCACCTCGGCCGCCACGGTCTGCCACTGCGAGAGCACCCGGTGGCGTTCGTCGTCGTCGAGCACGTCGACCGCGCTCAGCCGCAGCTGTGGGCCGTCCGTCAGCAGCGCGAGCACCCGTACCAGACGCTGGGCGAGCCGCTCGGCCGAACCGGCCTCGAAGAGGTCCGCCGCCGCGATGACCGAACCCCGCAGCCCCGTCGGCTCCCCTTCCGTACCGAACTGCTCCTCGACGCTCACGTCGACGTCGAACTTGGCCGTCGTCGAGCGGGTCGACAGCACTTCGGCCTGGAGGCCGGGCAGGTCGAGGGCGGCCTCGGCGTTGTTCTGAAGCGTGAGCATCACCTGGAACAGGGGATGGCGTGCCATCGAACGGGCCGGGGACAGCTCCTCCACCAGACGCTCGAACGGCACGTCCTGGTGCGCGAACGCCGTGAGCCCGTTGTCCCGTACCCTCGCCAGCACCTCCCGGAAGGTCGGGTCGCCCGACAGATCGGTGCGCAGCACCAGGCTGTTGACGAAGAACCCGACCAGGCCGTCCACGGCTTCGTCGGTGCGGCCCGCGACAGCGACGCCCATCGGTATGTCCGAGCCCGCCCCGAGGCGGGACAGCAGCACGGCGAGGGCGGCCTGGAGCACCATGAACGTGGTGACGCCCTCGGCCCGCGCCACCTCCACCACGCGTGCGTGCACCCGCGCCGGCACGGTCAGCGGCACCTCGTGCCCACGGTGGGAGGCCAGGGCCGGGCGGGGGTGGTCGAACGGCAGCTCCAGTTCCTCCGGCTCCCCGGCCAGGGCCTCCCGCCAGTGGGCCACTTGGCGGGACAGGACGCTCTCCGGGTCCTGCCCGTCGCCCAGCAGCTCCCGCTGCCACAGTGCGTAGTCCGCGTACTGCACCGGCAGCGGCTCCCACTGCGGAGCCCGCCCTTCACGCCGTGCCGCGTACGCCGCCGAGAGATCCCCGGCGAGCGGTCCCATCGACCAGCCGTCACCCGCGATGTGGTGGATCAGCAGGACGAGCACCTGGTCGTCCGGGCCGGTCTCGAACAGCCACGCCCGGATCGGCGCCTGTGACGACAGGTCGAACGTGTGGGACGTCGCTGCGGCCACCGCGTCGTCCAGTCCGGCCGGTGCCACCTCGGCCACCTGGAGCTCCCACGCCAGGTCGGCAGGGTCCACGATCCGCTGGTACGGCTCCCCTTCCGCCGTCGCGAACACCGTCCGCAGCACCTCGTGCCGTCCGATCACATCCCGCAGCGCCGCGCCCAGCGCCGCACGGTCCACGGCGCCCGACAGACGGATCACGACCGGGATGGTGTACGTGGTGCCTGGCCCTTCTAGCCGGTCGATGACCCACAGCCGGCGCTGCGCGAACGACAGCGGCAGCCGCTCGGGACGCTCTCCCGCGGTCAGGGCCGGGCGGGCCACGTCCGACTCGGCGAGCCGGGCCGCCAGTCCGGCCACGGTCGGCGTGTCGAACACCACCCCCAGCGGCACTTCCACCCCCAGCGCGGCCCGGATCCGGCTCAGCAGCCTGGTCGCGAGCAGCGAGTGCCCGCCCAGGCGGAAGAAGTCGTCGTCCACGCCGACCGCGGGCAGCCCGAGCACCTCGGCGAACGCGGCGCAGAGGATCTCTTCCCGCGGCGATGCCGGACCACGGCCGCCCGCCGCCGCCCCGGTCCCGTAGTCGGGTGCGGGCAGGGCCTTGCGATCGACCTTCCCGTTCGGCGTCAGGGGCAGCGTCGTGAGGAGGACCACCGCCGAGGGAACCATGTACGCCGGCAGCCGCTCGGCGGCGAAGGCGCTCAGCGTCGCCGGCAGAGCCGGGTCGTGGTCCGAGGGCACCGCGTAGGCCACGAGGCGCTTGTCGCCGGGGACGTCCTCACGGGCGACCACCACGGCCCGGGTCACCGACGGGTGGGCCGCCAGGACGGCCTCGATCTCCCCCAGCTCGATGCGGAAGCCGCGCACCTTCACCTGGTCGTCGACCCGCCCCAGGTACTCCAGTTGTCCCACGGCGTCCCATCGGACGAGGTCACCGGTGCGGTACATGCGCTCACCCGCCGCACCGAACGGGCAGGCCACGAACCGCTCCGCCGACAGACCCGGCCGTCCCAGGTATCCGCGGGCCAGGCCGGCACCGGCGATGTACAGCTCTCCCGCCACCCCCGCGACCACGGGGGACAGCGCGGCGTCGAGCACGTAGACCTGGGTGTTGGCGATCGGGCCGCCGATCGAGGAGACTCCGCCGCCCACCTCCGTCACGGTCTTGGCGGTCGACCAGATCGTGGTCTCGGTCGGGCCGTACAGGTTCGTCACGGACGCCGCCCGGCCCATCAGGGTGCGCGCCAGCTCGCCTGGCAGGGCCTCGCCGCCGACCAGCGCCCGCAGCCCGGCCGGCATGTCACCGGCGTCGGCGTCGTCCTCGGAGACCAGCGCCTGCCACAGGCTCGGTGTCGCCTGCACGACCGTCGCTCCAGCCGACACCAGCAGCTCGCGCAGCGCGCGTGGATCGCGCACCACGTCCCGCGCGGCGAGCACCGTCCGCGCACCGTGCAGCAGCGGGAGGTACAGCTCCAGGCCCGCGATGTCGAACCCGACCGTGGTGACCGCGACCAGCCGGTCGTCCGCGCCCAGCGCGAGACGCCGCTCCATCGCGGCCAGGAAGTTCACCAGCGCCCGGTGCTCGACGACGACGCCCTTGGGCCGGCCCGTCGAACCCGATGTGTAGATCACGTACGCGGGGTGCTCCGGCAGCAGCTCGCCCGTACGCTCGTCCGGGCTCAGCGGCCCGCCGTCGAGCGCCGCCGCCTCCGCGGCCACCTCCGGGTCGTCGACCGCCACGAGCGTCGCACCGGCCGCGCCCCGGAGCCCGGCCGGCCCGTCGAGGAGTCCCCTTTCGGTCAGCACGCACCGCACGTCGGCGTCGGCCAGCATGTAGGCGATACGCTCCGCCGGGTACTCCGGGTCGATCGGCAGGTACGCGGCTCCCGCCTTCGCCGCACCCAGCAGTGCGGCCACGAGATCGGCGCCTCGCCGCAGGCATACGCCGACCACGGACTCCGGCCCCAGGCCGCGCCCGGTCAGCAGCCGCGCGATCCGGTTCGCCCGCCCGTCCAGCTCCGCGTACGACACCTCGACGCCCTCGGCCACCACCGCCACCGCGTCCGGCGTCCTCGCCGCCTGCGCCTCGAACAGCTCCGGGAGAGTCGCCCGGGGCACCTCGGCGCCGGTGCTGTTGAAGTCGCTCAGCACGCGCTGCCGTTCGGCCTCGCCCATGAGGTCGGCCCGGCCGACGAGTTCGGTGGGTGCTGCCGCCGTGAGCCATCGCACGATGTTGAGGAAGCGTCGCGACACTTCGCCCGCGGACGCCAGATCATGGAGGCCGGGATCGGCGGCCACGCACAGCCGCATACCGGCGCGGTCGTAGACGTCGATCCGAACGCCGTCGACGGGTCCGCTGGAAAGGGTGTGGCCCGTGGCGGTGAGATCGCCGAATCGCAACTCCTGGTCGGCGGAGAGGACGTTGATGTGGAGGCGGCAGGGATTGCTGTCGGCGATCTTCAGATCGCGGAGCATGTCCTCGTACCGGTACCGCTGGTGCCGCAGGCCGTTGCGGACGGCCCGGGACGTCTGCCGCACGATGTCCTCGACCGACGTGTCGTTCTCGATCGTCAGACGGAGGGGCAGTGTGTTGGCGGTCATACCGGGAATGCCGGACTCCCGTATTCCCGACCGGCCGCGCACCGGGAGGCCTATGACCACGTCCCGCTTCCCGGTGGTGCGGTGTTCGTACACGGCCGCGGCGGCGATCAGCAACCAGGAGGGGAGGGTCCTGAGCTGGTGTGCGGCCGCGCTCAGGGCCGCTTCGTCCTCGGCGGCGACGTCGCTCGTGTGCCGTACCGGTGCGTGCTGGGCCCGCAGGGCGCGGTGGGCCTCGGCCCCGTCCGTCCCCGGCAGGTCCGACAGGACGCCGTGCCAGTACTGCCCGTCCTGTTCGAAGGCGGCGGAGGCCCGGTAGGCGCGATCCGCGTCCTCCAGCACCGACAGCGGGCCCAACGCCCCGTCCCCGGGTGAACGGCCTTCCGCGAGTGCGGTGTAGATCTCGGCGCCCCGGCCGGCGAGGGTCCAGCCGCCGTGTCCGTCGAGGGCGAGATGGTGTCCACGCTGATACCAGAAGAACAGGTCGTTTCCGACCTTGATGACGGCCGTGGAGGACAACGGTCCACCGAGGAGATCCACCGGCTGGTCCAGCTCGGTGCGCATCCACTCCGCAGCGGCCGCGCGCGGGTCGGGCTCGCCGCTGAGGTCGATGACGTGGACGGGATAGTCACGCGAGTCGTGAACGTACTGCTGCGGAATTCCGTCGATCAAGCGGAAACGCAAACGGAGGCTCTCTGCCTCGTCCAGCCTTCGGCGCGCCGCCCGCACCAGCAGGTCCGGATCGACAGGGCCGTGGATCTCCAGGAACTCGGCGGTGTTGAAGCCTCGATTGTCGGGTGCGAGTTGCTGGGCGTACCAAATGGCGAGCTGGCCGGCCATGAGTTCCCGGAAGCCGTCCTCGGGTATAGCCATTTGCGCACACTCCAATCGTCTGACAATCGACTGGAACAGCACAGGCCGCCACCATCGGGGCATGCCGCATCACCGCCCAGCGCAGCCCATTCACCCATGCCGCCACCAGGGCGTTCAACTGTTCCATCGCCGCAGTTGAACGCCCTGTACGCAGGCACTCGGGACCTTGACGGTGCATGAATGACCATGTCACGTTGAAAACCGCCTAGAAGACCCTTGCGAGGCATCGCATGCACAGTGAGCCGACCGAAACGGCGCCAGATATCAACCTGGTCGATCCCGGACTTTATTCACATGGCGACCCGTTTGCGCAATGGCGATGGCTGCGTGCCAACTCGCCGGTCCACTGGCACCCGCCGGCCGCCGAGCTCCCCGGCTTCTGGTCCCTGACCAGGTACGAGGACATCCGTGCGGCGTACCGCGACGCCGAAACCTTCAGCTCGGCCCAGGGCATCCTGCTGCGGCCCGCCGACCACGGGGCCGACCCGGGTGGCGGGCGCACCCTCGCCCTCACCGACGCGCCCCGGCACCGACAGCTCCGGGGGCTGGTCGACGAGTGGTTCGCGGTCCGGTCCGTGCGGGCTCTCGAGGCGGAGATGAAGGCCATCGCCCAGCGCGTCGTCGATGAGGCCCTGGAGCGCGGGAGCTGCGACTTCGTCGCCGAGGTCGCCGCCCGGATCCCGCTGTACGTGATCTGCAAGATGATGGGCGTGCCGGAGTCCGACTGGCAGCACTTGTACAACCTGACCAGCCAGGCCTTCGCGGCCGGCGACCCGCTCACCCGCAGGTTCGCCCACCTGGACATCCTCGGGTACTTCGAGAAGCTCCAGGCCGAGAAGGCGGCGAACCCCGCCGACGACCTGGTGAGCGTGCTGGCGACAGCCAGCATCAAGGGTGAACGCCTCAGCTCCGAGGACGTCATCCTCAATTGCGACAACCTGCTTGTCGGCGGTACCGAGAACACCCGCATAGCAGCATCCAGCGGCATGCTGACATTCCTCCGGCATCCCGACCAGTGGCGCATTCTTGTCGAAGAGCCAGACCTGCTGCCGTCCGCCGTCGAAGAGGTTCTCCGCTGGACGTCCACCGCGACGCATATCATGCGCACCGCGGTACGGCCGACCGAGATCCACGGGAAGAAAATTGCGGCCGGCGACCGTGTCGTATTCTGGCTCCCGTCGGCCAACCGCGACGAGACGGTATTCGAGAATCCCGACCTTTTCGATGTGCGCCGACAGCCGAATCGGCATCTGACACTGGGTTTCGGTGAGCATTTCTGCGTCGGGAGCATGCTCGCCCGAGTGGAACTCAGACTTCTCTACGGTGAACTGCTCAGGAAATCCGTCGACATTGAGCTCGACGGTGAACCGAAACTGCTCGATTCCATAGTCGTCAACGGTCCGGAGCGTCTTCAGGTCCGTCTGACGCCGCGTGCCGCGTAGTCGGACGGGGAGCCAGTCAGATGCCTGCACCAGCAGCGGTGGTAGCCGGACTCGGTACCTGCCTGCCGACCGAGGAGTTCGACAACGCCTGGCTGGCGGCCCGGCTGGACACCAGTGCCGAGTGGATCCGGACGCGCACCGGAATCGCGGCACGACGCCGGGCGGCGCCCGACGTCTCCATGCGGGATCTCGCCTGCGAGGCCGGGGCCAACGCGCTGCGTTCGGCCGGACTGCGGGATGTCGGCGGTCTGATCCTCGCCACCACGACACCGGACCGTCCCTGCCCGGCCGCCGCCCCGGAGATCGCCCTGCGCCTCGGGCTCGGCCCGGTTCCCGCGTTCGACCTGTCCGCCGTCTGCACGGGGTTCCTCTACGCCGTGACGACGGCCGCGAGCATGATCACGGCCGGAATCGTGGACAGCGTCCTGGTCGTGGCGGCCGAGACCTACACCCGCGTCGTCGACCCGTCGGACCGCAGCACCGCCGTGATCTTCGGTGACGGCGCGGGCGCCGTGGTGCTGCGGCGCGGCTCGTCGCAGGAGCGGGGCGCGCTGCTCGCCTTCGACCTCGGCAGCGACGGGTCCGGCAAGGACCTGATCCACATCCCGGGCCCGCGCGAGCAGAGCGACGGTCCGCGCTGGTTCTCGATGGCCGGCCGGAAGGTGTACCTGCGGGCGGTCGAGCAGATGACGGCCTCGGCTCTGCGGGTGATGAAGGACTGTGCCTGGAGCCCGTCGGGCGTCGACGCCCTCGTACCGCACCAGGCGAATGCGCGCATCATCCAGGCGATGGCGGAGCGGCTCGGCGTGCCGCCGGAGCGAGCGGTGTGCGCGCTGGGCCGCGTCGGCAACACGGCGGCCGCCTCCATCCCGCTGGCGCTCGCCGAGGCGCTGCGCACACATCAGCTCCAGGAGGGTGCCCGGACCGTGCTGACCGCCTTCGGCGGCGGACTGACCTGGGCATCGACCGCACTGACCTGGCCGCGGCTCTCCGCCGTGAGTTCAGAGATCTGAGTGAGAGGAAGAAAACCCTGATGATCGCCGACTACCTCGCCACCATCCTCGGCACGGTCTACAAGGTCCCCGGAGTCATCGAGCCCACGATGTCGTTCCAGGATCTGGAGATCGATTCGCTGTCCCTTGCGGAGCTGGGCGCCCAGCTGGAGGACGACCTCGGCGTCACCGTCGAGGAGGAGAACCTCGCCCCCACGACCACGGTGGCCGAACTGGTCGAGCTGCTGGAGGCCCAGGGGGCGGTCGTCCCCGCATGACCGGCTACGGATACCGGCGCCCGGACGTCGTCATCACCGGGATCGGCATGGTCACCCCGGCCGGGGCCGACACCACGACGGCGTGGAAGGCCACCTGCGCCGGGCTGCCCGCGGCCGCGGCCGATCCCCGGCTCGCGGGCTTGGCGGTCGATTTCAGCTGCCCCGTGACCGGGTTCGATCCGGACGCGGTGCTGGGCACCGAGGCCCGTCGTATGGATCCCTTCACACAGTACGCCGTCGCCGCGGCCCGCGAGGCGGTCGCCGACGCGGCTCCGGGCGACGGCGACTGGGACCCGGCGCGGGTCGGGGTGGCCCTGGGCACCGCGGTCGGCGGACAGCGGACCTGGGAGGAGCAGGGGCGGCGGCTGGGCGAGCGGGGCCAGCGTGCCGTCAACCCGCTGACCGTCCCCAAGGCCATCGGCAACATCGCCGCGGGCTCCGTCGCCATGGACCTCGGTCTGCACGGTCCCTCGCTCGCCCTCTCCACCGCCTGCGCGGCCGGTACGACCGCCCTGGGCCTCGCCCTGGACCTGCTGCGCGCGGGCCGCTGCGACGTGGTGCTGGCCGGCGGGACCGAAGCCGCCGTGACGCCCCTCGTGTCCACCGCCTTCGACCGGCTCAAGGCGCTGTCCCGGCGGGTCGAGGACCCCTCCGGCGCGTCCCGGCCGTTCGACGAGCACCGTGACGGCTTCGTGCTGGGCGAGGGCGCCGCCGTGCTCGTCCTGGAGCGCGCGGACGACGCGCGGGCCCGCGGCCGGCGTCCCTACGCGCGACTCCTGGGGCACGGCGCCTCGTCGGACGCCTACCATCTCACCTCGCCCGATCCCGACGGGCGCGGTGCACGGCTCGCCCTGCGGCTGGCGCTCGAAGACGCGCGGGTCGGCGCCGGCGACGTCGAACTCGTCAACGCCCACGCGACCAGCACGCCCCAGGGCGACGCGGTCGAAGCGGGCCTGATCGAGGACGTCTTCGGCCGGGACACCGCGGTGACCTCGACCAAGGGGGTGACCGGGCACATGCTCGGTGCCGCGGGGGCCGTCGAGGCCGCGTTCACCGCCCTGTCGATCGAGCAGGGAGTGATCCCGCCCACCGCCAACTTCGGTGCGCCCGGCGCGGACATCGCCGGGATCGACATCGTCCACGGCACGTCCCGGCACGCCCCCGTATCCCTCGCCGTCAGCAACTCCTTCGGCTTCGGCGGTCACAACGCGGTCGTGGTCCTCGGCAGCGTCTGAGGGGCGTCCGGCCGCGGCGTCAGTAGCCGGCCGGACGCACCAGGCCAGTCTCGTACGCGTGGATCGCGGCCTGCGTCCGGTCGCGCAGGTTCAGCTTGACCAGGATCCGGCTGACATGCGTCTTGACGGTCTGCTCCGCCACCACCAGCCGCTGCGCTATCTCCCCGTTCGCCAGGCCCTGCGCGATCAGTGACAGGACCTCCGTCTCACGCTCGGTCAGATTGCCGTTACGGCCCTTGAGCGGGGTGTGCGGAGAGTCGGTCACCCGGGAGAACTCGGCGATGAGGCGCTTGGTGATGTTCGGCGCGAGCAGGGCCTCGCCCGCCCCCACCACCCGTACGGCGTGGGCGAGTTCCGTGGCGGACGCGTCCTTCAGCAGGAATCCGGACGCGCCGGCGCGCAGCGCCTCGTACACGTACTCGTCGAGGTCGAACGTGGTCAGGACGAGGACCTTGGTGGTGGCTGCCGGCGGCGCCGTGATGCGGCGCGTCGCCTCGATGCCGCCGAGGCCGGGCATCCGGATGTCCATCAGGACGACGTCGGGGTCCAGTTCGGCGACCTTGGTCACCGCGTCGTTACCGTCCACGGCTTGGCCGACGACTTCGATGCCGGGTTCGGCGTTGAGCAGCACCGTGAATCCCTGGCGGACCATCATCTGGTCGTCGGCGATCAGCACGCGGATGGTCGTCATGCGGTGTCCTCCACAAGGTCGGCCTGTTGAGCGGGGAGCTTCGTGGGCAGCTCCGCGATCACTTCGTACCCCCCGTCGGGGGTGGCGCCGAAAGCGAGCGTGCCGCCCAGCATCGCGGTGCGCTCGCGCATGCCCAGCAGACCGTGACCGGCGCCCGGCGAGGGCGGGGTGTGCCGGTCCGGTGCGGTGTTGGCGACCCTGATCGTGACGGCGGTCGGCCGGTGGTCGATCTCCACGCGTACCTCCGCTCCCGGCGCGTGCCGCATCGCGTTGCTCAGTGCCTCCTGGATGATACGGAATGCCGAGAGCTCGATGCTCGAGGTCAGGCGGGCCCGCTCGCCCGTGGTGTGCGTGGTGACGGTGAGACCGGCGCCGCGCACGTTGCCGACGAGCTCGTCCAGCCGGTCGAGGGTGGGCTGCGGGGCGTGCCGCTCGTTCTCCGGTACGGGGTGCTCGGAGCGCAGTACGCCGAGCACCTGACGCAGTTCGGTCAGCGCCTCCTTGGCGTTCTCCCGGATGCTCGCCAGGTTCTCCTTCAGCTCGTCGGAGGGGTTCTCGACCAGGTGCGGGGCGACCTGCGCCTGGATGGAGATGACCGACATGTGGTGGGCGACCACGTCGTGCAGCTCGCGGGCGATCCGGTTGCGCTCCTCCAGGAGCGTGCGCCGGGCCCGCTCCTCGGCGGTGAGTTCCTCCATCTCGACCAGTTGGGAGCGGGCCACCTGGCGGCCGCGCAGCGAGGCGCCGACGACCGTGGCGATCACGGGGACCGCGGCGGCGAGGGGGGCTCGATCGCCGTGGCCGGTGGCGAACGCGAAGGCCAGACCCGGCACCGCGCCGATCACCAGCGACTCGACCGCGGTTCTGGGACGGGCCCGCAACGCGACGAGGAACAGCACCCATGCCTGGAGGACGAGTTCGGAGCCGGTCCAAGGGAACTTTCTGCCGCCGACCGTGTCGGCCAGCTCGAACCACGCGACCAGAAGCGCCAGCTGAATCATCGTCGCCCCCCACCAGGCGGGGATCGGGCGGTACAGCGCGACGACGAGCACCGACGCCTGGGCCACGGCGAGCACGTAGCCGAGTTCGCCCAACTGGTAGGCCCAGGCGTACTTGTTGCCGTTGGACGCGACGATGACCGCGCCCAGCAGCACCGCCACGGTCACCGCGAGTCCCCGCGGCCAACGCGGACCCCCGGCTGCGGGCCTCAGCTCGGCGGTCCCCGTCCAAAGGTCCTCCTGCAGTGCGCGCGGCAGCGCCCGCAGGCCCGCCGCGAACCGCTCTGCCCTGTCCGACGTCGTCATGCGGGACACAGTAGGGCGTGTCTCCTCAAGTCGTTTCTCCTCAGGGGGTGTCCGGCGAAGGGCGCCGGACTCCCGATGCTCCCTGGGCACGCCGTGCGAGCTTCGCCGGGTCCGGACGTCCCTCGCGAACGATCCGGCCGCTCTGCCGTGTCTTTGCGGGCCGGCCTCGTTCGTACGTGTGGAACGCGGCGACGCAGACCGCCAGCGCCACGGCGAAGGCGGGCAGCCAGGCAAGCCTCGCGAGCACCCAGCCGCCGCCGTCCGGCACCGTGTGCAGTCCCGGCAGCGCCTCGGCCGCCTGGGCGCCGATCGCCGTCACCAGTAGCATCGCGGTCTGGTGCCAGAGGAAGACGGTCATGGCGCAGAGGTTCACGCCCGCCACCGCTGCCCAGGCGGCGGGCCGCTCCAGCACCCGCCGCAGCGGGCCGAGCAGCAGCAGGGCCGCACCGCACTGGGCGATGCCGAACGTGACCGCCGCCAGGTTGGGCGGGTCGAGATTGGAGATCTCCGTCCCGGGCACGCCGACCATGGAGGCGGGGTAGCCGGCCCACAGGATCAGCCCGGCGGCGGTGACGGCCCCGCCGAGCAGCAGCGACCAGCGCGTCGCGCGGCTGCGCAGACCGCCCCGGGACCAGGCCGCGCCGAGGCAGTACGGGACCAGCCAGCCGGCCACCACGTTGACCGAGGAGAGCCAGGCCGGGCCCGCCAGCCCGAACCGGATCACGTCGATGTGCAGCACGACGGCGAGCGGCCAGAGCGGATGAAGCTTGGCCACCAGCGGGGTCATCGCCGTGAGCGCCGCGAACACCAGCAGGAACCAGAGCGGCGACCACACGAGCTTGCACAGTGCGCGCACCGTCTTCTCGTCCACTCCGGCGGCGAGCATCGCGACCGCCGCCACGGCCCACACCGCCAGCACGACGGCGACCGGCCGGAACAGCCTGATCATGCGGGCGCCGACCCACTCCCGGTATGTCGTGCCGCGCGCTTGAGCGCAGGCGTACCCCCTCGCCCCCACCATTCCACCCACCAGGAAGAACACCGCGAGCGTCTGGAACACCCAGGAGATGGGGGCGAGGTAGGGCATGAACGTGAGCGGACTGGCGCCCCGCAGGGTGCCGCTGTCCTCGATCAGGGCGGTCACAAGCCAGTGGCCGAGGACCACGCCCACGATGGCGAACGCGCGCAGGGCGTCGACAGCGCGGTCGCGGTCGGGAGGAGTCGAGGATTCGACGCGCCGGACGAAGTCACGCATGACGGCCTCCCGAAGTGCTTTCGGACGGGTCTTCAGGGTCTTGTCCGCAGACGATCCGAGCGATGTTCTTCAGCGGTACGGAGCCTGGCTTCAGGTAGTCGCTGTGCCCGCCGTCGCCCGCCGGGAACCGCTTGGCGCCGAACTCCTCCGACACCGGATCGGTCCCGAACCCGATCTCGGTGACGAGCAACGGGACCCTCAGGTGCGGCACATCGGCGACCCAGTCGCCGGAGCTGCGGCCCGTCCAGACGGTGGCCCGGGTCTTCAGCGCGGCGGCGTTGTCGTAGCCGGTGCCGGGGCTGCCGTACAGGACGACATCGGCGAGCCCCGGGGTGGAGGCGGCGCGGGCGCAGACGACGGTGCCGTAG
This sequence comes from Streptomyces sp. B21-105, assembly GCF_036898465.1. Lineage (NCBI taxonomy): Bacteria > Bacillati > Actinomycetota > Actinomycetes > Kitasatosporales > Streptomycetaceae > Streptomyces > Streptomyces sp. B21-105. The sequence continues at coordinate 226,570 of NZ_JARUMJ010000001.1, forward strand.
GAGTGGCAGACGAGGGAGGTCCGGGCAGCGGGCTTGAGCATCTCCAACTCATCGAGGAACCGACGCAGTTCATGAGCGGCGCCGTCGGCACGCCCCGAGGTCACCGCCGCCAGGCTGACCGTGGACGGCGTTTCGTAGCCGAGCCAGGCGACGACTGCGGACCGGTCGCCCAGTTCCTTGTGCAGCGCTCTCGCGCCGCCCAGTAAGCGCCAGTAGTTGTCGACGAGCACGCCGGCGCCCGGCACCACCACGGCGATCCGTTCGGCGCGGGCGAGGTCTCCGACGACCTCGACGGTCCGGCCTCCCTCGCGGCCGTCGAAGGACAGGAAGTGGCGTGCCGGCCGCCCCATGACGCGCAGGGCGTCGGCCCGCTTGCGATCGCCGTGGGCGGCGGCCATGCGCCCGGCCGCCCCGATGTCACGGCGCGACGCGGCGTACCGCTCGGCGAGCGCGGCCGGAGTGGCGGCCGCCGGCAGTCCGGTGACCGTCGGTGCGGGCGCCGGGACCTGCGCGGGGCTCGCCGCACCCGATACCGGCACGGCCACCGAGGCGGCGACCAGGGTGGCGTACAGGGCGCGGCGCAGACGGCCTCTGCGGGTACGGCCTCTGCGGGTACGGAGCGCCATGGCAGACGTACTTCCTTCCGTGCCGGATGCCTGTCGTGCTTGCGGCACCGAAGCTACGGCTCGCGCCTTGCGACCCGCGTCCCGCCAGGGAGTGAACCGTCCTTGTAGCTCTGAAGTACTACGGGTAGGGGGTGTGGTGGCGTCCTGTCGGGGCCAACCCCCGGTGCCAGAAGGACGGTTCGTTTCCCTTACCCGCGAACTGGGCATCACAGTGCGGGGTTTGGACCGGCGACGCTCACCTCGCGCCACCACCGCGCAGCAGGTCCTCGATCGAAGCCGTACCGCGGCGCCGTCCAGCGCCGCGCGAGCGCCACCGCCACCGCCACCCGCGCAGCGGTCACCACTGCGTGCACGCCGGCCGCCCGCCCGAGCTGCTGTGGCGCCCGGGGCGGACGCGGGTAGGTCGGGCCGGGTGGGCCCGGGTGACTCGGAAGAGTTTTACCTACCGCGAGGGAACGTTTCGCAGGGACGGCTGCTCTGAAGGGCGACAGATTCCCGAAGTCACCGCAGGAGGACCCATGTCGCGTCCGACCGATGCTCTCGCCCCCACCCGCGCCGCCGCGCTCGTCGCCTCGGTGCTCACCCTGGACGCCCTGCTCCACCTGTACTGGACGACGGGCGCCACCTGGCCCGCGGCCGACGACGGGAGCCTGGCCCAAGCGGTTCTGGGCACGGACGTACCGTTCACACCGCCGGTCCTGCTCCCACTCGCCGGCCTCCTCCTCACTGCCTCCGCCTTCGTGCTCGCCCACTCACGCCGCCCCCGCCACCTGATCCTGCGTCTGGGCACCCTGGGCGTGGCCGCGGGCCTTACGCTGCGCGCCCTCGCGGGAACCTACTGGCTGTTCGCCAAAGAGACAGGCACCCCCTTCTACTTTCTCAACCTCGCGCTCTACACCCCGCTGTGCGCAATCCTGGCCGTCGCCACCTGGCGCGTGGCGCGATGCAAAGGATGAGACCTGTGCCCGATGAGCGACGCGACGAGCAGACGGTCAAGCTCGTGCGAGCCGCCCAGCGCGGCGACACCCTCGCCATGGCCGAACTCCTGGACCACCTCGCGCCGTACGTGGGCCGCATCTGCGCGCCCATCGCCCTGGACCAGGGCGCGGACGCGGCGCAGGAGACCCTGGTGGCGGTCTTCACGTCACTGCGCACCCTGAAGAACCCGGCCGCCCTGCACGGCTGGGTCCGTGCCATCGCCGTGCGCGAAGCGGTCCGCACCGCGCATCGCGCCGCACGCACCGTACCGGCCGATCTCAGCGCGCTCCCGGCCCGCGGCGACCCCCAACTCGGCGCCGACATCAGGGACGTACTGGAGCGGCTCTCCCCCGAACACCGCGCCGTGCTGACGCTGCGCGACGTGGAGGGCCTGGACGAGCGCACGGCCGCGTCTTTGCTCGGTGTACGCACGGGCACCGTCAAGTCTCGGCTGCACCGGGCCCGCGACACCTTCCGGAAGGCGTGGACGTCATGAACGAGCTCTGGCCCACCACCGACCTCGACCCGGTACGCCGCCTGCACGCCCTGGCCGCCGGCATCAGCGGCGCCCGCGTGACCGAGACGCATGTCGACGCGCCCTTCGAGCAGGTCTGGACCCTGCTGGGCGACCTCGAGGGCGGGTTCGGGCAGGTGGTGACCGACATGGAGCGACTGTGCGTCGTTCGCCGTCAGGGCGAGCGCGTCGAGGCCCTCGCCCGCAGCAGATACGGAATGCGCGCCCGCCTCCTCGGGGTTCAGCGGCCGGGCTGGTGCTGGCTGCAGAGCCGGTTCCTGCTGATCGGCGTGGCCGCGACACCCGAAGGCCCGGGCACGCGGGTGGCGTTCACCGGAGGCGTGCGACTGCCGTCCCGCGCCGCCCTGATCCCCTGGGGCGTAAGCCGAGAGGGCAGCCGCAGCGTGGAGAACCTGACAGCCCTGCTACAGGCCCGACGCTGAGCGGAAGGACGCACTCGACTGCCCAGCCGGCCGCTGTCCGCACAGCGGCCGGCGTCCGGCCCGGCCGCCGCCCTGCACGTGGGCCGAGCCCGGCGGTCAACGGGCGAGGCCGCCGTTGCTCTTCAGCAGTTGTCCGTTGATCCACTGCCCCTGCGGTGAGCACAGGAACTCCACGAGGTGGGCCGTGTCCTGCGGGCTGCCGAGCCGTCCCAGCGGCGTCTGCCGCACCACCTCGTCCCGGATGGCGTCGGACATCCACCCGGTGTCCACCGGCCCCGGGTCGATCACGTTGGCGGTGATCCCGAGTGGGGCGAGTTCATGGGCGGCGGCCAGTGTGATGCGGTCCAGCGCACCCTTGCTGGCTCCGTAGGGCAGGTTGCCGACGGTGTGGTCACTGGTGAGGCTGATCACGCGTCCGGTTCCGCGAGTTCCCTGGAAGCGACGGCCGTACTCGCGGATCAGCAACCAGGTGGCGCGTGCGTTCACCGCGAAGTGGCGGTCGAAGCTTTCCAAGGTGGTGTCGAGCAGCCCGGAGTCGACCGACTCGCAGTGGCACATCACCAGGGCGGTGACGTCGCCGAGGCGGCGCCGGGCCTCGTCGAAGACGCGCTCCGGGGTATCCGGATCGGCGAGGTCCGCCTCGACGGCCGCCGTCTCGGCGCCCTGTTCCACCAGGGACCTGGCGATGGTGTCCGCGGCTTCGGCCTCGGCGCCCCAAGCCATTCGCGCGTCGTACGGGCTCCAGTAGGTGAAGGCGATGTTCCAGCCGGCCCTGGCCAACCGGCGGGCGATACCCGCGCCGATCCCGATGGAGCGGCCGACTCCGGTCACCAACGCGACCGGCCTGGCGGCACCGGGCAAGGGCTTCTCTCCTGCGGTCGTCACAAGGTGAATCGTTCGACCCATGGCACGGACTCGGCAACCGATATTCCTTCAGCCGGACCGAAGGGCCGACACAGGGGGCGGCCGTGCCTTCGGCGTCTCGATCGCCCCCCTGACGCATCGGGGACCGCTCGAGACGACTCCTCACGCGGGCAGGTTCAGCTGCCAGGAGACGCCGAACCGGTCGTTGACCCAGCCGAACTTGCGGCTGAAGCCATAGTCTCCCAACGGCATGAGCACGGCGCCCTGCTCGGCCAGGGCCGCGAAGAGGCGGTCCAACTCGGCTTCGTCCTGACACTGGACGAAGAGCGAGACCGCGGGCGTGAAGGTGAAATCGTGCTTCACGGGACTGTCGATGCACAAGAACTGCTCACCGGCGAGCGAGAACGTCGCGTGTTCCACGCTCCCCTCCTTGCCGGGACCCGCGGCTCCGTAGCGGCTCATGCTGACCACCTCGGCATCATCGAACAGTGAGATGTAGAAGGTCATCGCGTCTTCGGCGTTCCCCTCGAACATCAGGAACGTGGTGATCTTCCGTGAGGACACGATCTCCATACGGGTGGCTCCTTCGACGCTGTAAGACGGTCGGCAGGCGGCCAGGCTAGTGCCCGACGCCCGCAGGTCAGCCGAAGCTCGCCGCACCGGGCGGCCGACCGGGCACCGTGGCGGACCCGACGGCTCTGCCGGGCAGGGCGTCCTCTCGGCCGCGAGGCCCTGGCTGCTGGTTCCCCTGCGGCGATGCACCCTGTCCACGACGCGCGGGGCGCTCGCTCCGAGCGCTTCACCGTCGCCCCACGGCTCCGCTCCCCGCGACGACGATCAAGCCGCCTGAGGGCCTCAAAACGAGGGTGCGCGGGCGGTGTTGGAGGAAGAATGGCCGACATGACCTACGAAGGCTCCTCCATCGACCCGACCAAACCCAGCATCGCCCGTGTCTACGACTACCTGCTCGGCGGCAAGGACAACTACGCCGTGGACCGTGAGATCGGCGATGTGTTCAAGCGCGACCTGCCCGGTTCGGTGGCCATCGCCTTCGCCAACCGCGCGGCTCTGACCCGGGCGGTCCGGGAGATCGCGAAGAACACCGGCATTCGGCAGTTCATCGACCTGGGCAGTGGCCTGCCCACCGCGGACAACGTCCACCAGGTCGCGCAGCGGCACGCTCCCGAGTCCCGGGTCGTCTACGTCGACACCGACCTGCAAGTGCTGGTCCACGGCCGTGCCCTGCTGGAGAACAACGACCGGACCCGCGTCGTCGCGGTCGATGTGCGCGACCCCGAAGGCATCCGTACTCACCCCGACACCCTCGAAGTCATCGACTTCACCCGTCCCGTCGCCGTCATCCTCAGCGCCATCCTCCACCACGTCAACGATGAGGAGGACCCGGCCGGCATCGTCCGCTACTGGCGCGACAACGTCCCTTCCGGAAGCTACTTCTTCATCAGCCACTTCCGCTCCGGCAACAACCCGGAGACCGCGGCGGCCGAGAAGGTTCTCCAGAAGACGTTCGGCCGCGGCCGGTGGCGCACGGACGCGGAAATCGCCTCCCTGCTGGACGGCCTGGAGATCCTCGCCCCCGGGATCGTCCCCGCGTCCCTGTGGCGTCCCGAGGAGACGGACAACCCGTGGAGCGGCGGCGAACGACGAGAGCTCACGGTCTGGGAACACCTGATCGCCGCCGGACTGGCGCGGAAGGCGTAGACGTGGTCCCGGGAGGGCGGTCGCGGGCGGTCGCCGGACCCGCGGGAACAAAACAGTTTCGTTTTGTATCACTGTAAGCTCGCGACATGCCCCCGATCGATCTCGCCCGGCTCGCTGAACGGCTGCACCAGAACCTCGGCCGCCCCGAGCGCGAGCTGCTGGCGCCGGGAAGTCCCTGGAATCTGTCCCAGACGCTGCAGCACTGTGCCCAGACCGTCCGCTACTCCGTGACCGGCTACCCCGCGCTCAAGCCCGCCCTGTTCCGGGCGACGGCAGGCGCCCTGGCCAAACGGGTCTTCCTGCTCCGCGGCGCGATGAAGCACTCGCTCGCCGCGGAGATCGTCGGAGCGCCGCCCCTGGACCCGGAACTGCCGGTGACGGAGGCCGCGGCCGGCCTTACGGACGCGGTGGCCCTGTTCACGGGCCACACCACAGAGCATGCCCCCCACCCCGCCTACGGACGCTGCACACACGACGAGTTCGCGCGGCTGCACGCCATGCATCTCGCCGAGCACCTTCCCGGCCTGGTGGACGCCTGACGACACCCGGACGGCACCCGGACGGTGTCGGCCGGAGCGGCCCCGCAGCCGGACACTCCTCCCTGGCGCGGTCGCCGTCGTGACCCGGTGGAGCGGCCCGTGACCGGTGCCCCGGCGCCGTCGGCCGGCCGCCCGTCGAGGCGGGGTCACGCACCGGACGCGGCCCGGGCCCCGGCCCGCAGGTCGATGCGGTGCTCACCCGCGTACACGTTCATGGAGCCGCCGCGCAGGAAGCCGACGAGGGTGAGTCCGGTCTCCGTCGCCAGGTCCACCGCCAGGGAGGACGGCGCGGAGACGGCGGCGAGCACGGGGATGCCCGCCATGACGGCCTTCTGGGCGAGTTCGAAGGACGCGCGTCCGGAGACCAGCAGGACGGTTCGGGACAGCGGGAGTTCACCGGACCGCAGCGCGCGGCCGACCACTTTGTCGACGGCGTTGTGCCGGCCGATGTCCTCCCGCAGGTCCAGCAGGTCTCCCTCGGGCGAGAACAGCCCGGCCGCGTGGAGTCCGCCGGTCCGGTCGAACACCTGTTGCGCGGCCCGCAGTCGGTCGGGCAGGCCGGCCAGCAGGCCGGGGGTGACCCGGACCGGGGGTGTGTCGGCGATGGGCCACAGCGCCGTGGTCCGCACGGCGTCGAGGCTCGCCTTCCCGCACAGGCCGCACGACGACGTGGTGTACACGTTGCGTTCCAGAGTGATGTCGGGCAGCTGTACGCCCGGGGCCAGGCGGACGTCGACGACGTTGTAGGTGTTGCCGCCGTCCTGGGTGGCGCCCGCGCAGTACACGATGCTCGCCACGTCCGAGGCCCGGCTCACGACGCCCTCGCTCACCAGGAATCCCGCGGCGAGGGCGAAGTCGTCGCCCGGGGTGCGCATGGTGACGGCCAGGGGTCTGCCGCCCAGGCGGATCTCCATCGGCTCCTCGACCACCAGCGTGTCGGGGCGGGTGCTCGGCGCCCCGTCCCTGATCCGCAGCACGCGCCGTCGTTCGGTGACCCGGCCCATGGCCTCACTCCCAGTTCTGTCGTCGGGGCCGCAGCCGGTGGTCCGCGGTGCTCAGCACTCGATGACGTTGACGGCGAGGCCGCCGCGTGCGGTCTCCTTGTACTTGACCTTCATGTCGGCGCCGGTCTCCTTCATGGTCTTGATGACCTTGTCGAGGGAGACATGGTGACGGCCGTCGCCGCGCAGGGCCATACGCGCGGCGGTGACGGCCTTCACCGCGGCCATGCCGTTGCGTTCGATGCAGGGGATCTGGACGAGGCCGCCGACGGGGTCGCAGGTGAGGCCGAGGTTGTGTTCCATGCCGATCTCGGCGGCGTTCTCGACCTGTTCGGGGCTGCCGCCCATGACCTCGGCGAGTCCCCCGGCGGCCATGGAGCAGGCGGATCCGACTTCGCCCTGACAGCCGACCTCGGCGCCGGAGATGGAGGCGTTCTCCTTGAAGAGCAGGCCGATGGCGCCGGCGGCGAGCAGAAAGCGGACGATGCCGTCGTCGTCGGCGCCCGGGACGAAATCGAGGAAGTAGCGCAGGACGGCGGGGATGATGCCGGCCGCGCCGTTCGTCGGGGCCGTGACGACCCGGCCGCCGGCGGCGTTCTCCTCGTTGACCGCCATCGCGTACAGCGTGATCCACTCCATGGAGCGGGCCTGCGGGTCGCCCTCGCTGCGCAGGGCGCGGGCGGCCGCCGCGGCCCGGCGACGGACCTTCAGACCGCCGGGCAGGATGCCCTCGCGCCCCAGGCCCCGAAAGATGCAGGCCTCCATGACACGCCAGATCTCCAGCAGGCCCGCTCGGATCTCCGCCTCGGTGCGCCAGGCCCGCTCGTTCTCCAGCATCAGCGCGGAGATCGACAGCCCGGTCTCCCGGGCGAGCCGCAGCAGGTCGTCGCCCGTGCTGAACGGATGGGGCAGCACGGTGTCGTCGAGTGTGATGCGGTCCGCGCCGGCGGCTTCCTCGTCGACCACGAAGCCGCCGCCGACGGAGTAGTACGTCTTCTCCAGCAGGGGGACGCCCTCGGCGTCGTACGCGAAGAGGATCATGCCGTTGGCGTGGTACGGCAGTGACCGCCGCCGGTGCAGGATCAGTTGGGTCGAGGCGTCGAAGGCGACCTCGTGGGCGGCGCCGATCTCCACGCCGAGCAGACGGATGCGCCCGGTGGCGCGGATCCGCTCGACGTCCAGGTCGGCCCGGGCGACGTCGACCGTGTGCGGCTCGTTGCCCTCCAGACCGAGCAGCACCGCCTTGGGGGTGCCGTGGCCGTGGCCGGTGGCGCCGAGGGAGCCGAACAACTCCGCGCGTACGGCGGCGGTCTGGGCCAGCGCGCCGTCCTGCTTCAGCCGCCTGACGAACATCCCGGCGGCCCGCATCGGGCCCACGGTGTGCGAGCTGGACGGGCCGATGCCGATGGAGAACAGGTCGAAGACGCTGATTGCCACGCCACGCTCCGTGGAGTTGGAGGAGGCGTGCCGGTCGGTGACGGCACGCCTCCTGCGGGAGGTCGTCGGTTACAGGCCGGGGTAGAGCGGGTGCTTGTCGGCGAGGGCCTTGACCCTGGCCTTGAGGGCTTCGGCGTCGTACGACGGTCTCAGCGCCTCGGCGATGACGTCGGCGACCTCGGTGAAGTCCTCGGCGGTGAAGCCTCGGGTGGCCAGGGCCGGCGTGCCGATGCGCAGGCCGGAGGTGACCATCGGGGGCCGGGGGTCGTTGGGGACCGCGTTGCGGTTGACGGTGATGCCGACCTCGTGGAGGCGGTCCTCGGCCTGCTGCCCGTCCAGTGCGGAGTTGCGCAGATCGACCAGGATCAGGTGCACGTCCGTGCCGCCGGACAGCACGTCGACGCCGGCCTCACGGGCATCGGGGGCCGTCAGCCGCTCGGCGAGGATCTTGGCGCCCTCCACGGTGCGGCTCTGGCGCTCCTTGAACTCCTCGCTCGCCGCGACCTTGAAGGAGACCGCTTTCGCCGCGATGACGTGCTCCAGCGGACCGCCCTGGAAGCCCGGGAACACCGACGAGTTGAGCTTCTTCGCGAACTCCGCGCTCCGGGCGAGGATGATGCCGCCGCGGGGGCCGCCGAGGGTTTTGTGGGTGGTGGAGGTGACCACGTCCGCGTACTCGACCGGGTTCGGGTGCAGACCGGCCGCGACCAGCCCGGCGAAGTGGGCCATGTCGACCCACAGGAACGCGCCGGTCTCGTCGGCGATCCGGCGGAAGGCGGCGAAGTCCAGCTGACGCGGGTAGGCGGACCAGCCCGCGATGATCACCTTCGGGCGGTGCTCCTTGGCGAGCCGCTCGACCTCGTCCATGTCGACCAGACCTGAGTCGTCGACGTGGTAGGGCACGACCTTGAACTGCTTGCCGGAGAAGTTGATGCGCATGCCGTGGGTGAGGTGGCCGCCGTGGGCGAGGTCCAGGCCGAGAATGGTGTCGCCGGGCTGGGCCAGGGCGAACAGGGCGGCCTGGTTGGCGGAGGCGCCGGAGTGCGGCTGGACGTTGGCGTACTCGGCGCCGAAGAGGTCCTTGACCCGGTCGATGGCGATCTGTTCGGTGACGTCGACGTGTTCGCAGCCGCCGTAGTAGCGGCGGCCGGGGTAGCCCTCGGCGTACTTGTTGGTCAGGACCGTGCCCTGGGCCTCCATTACCGCCACCGGGGCGAAGTTCTCCGAGGCGATCATCTCCAGGGTGGACTGCTGGCGGTTCAGCTCGGCGTCGACGGCGGCGGCGACCTCGGGGTCGAGGTCGTGCAGGGACTGGTTGAGCAGGGTCATCAGCGGTCTCCTGTGCGGGTTCCGGAGGGAGGAGGGAGAGCGGGAGGACAAGTGGAAGGCCCACAAGTGGATGGCTCACAAGTGGGAGGCCCACGAGCGCGACGCTCAGGACACGGCGACCGCGGCAGCGGGGACGAGCGTGCGGCGGAGCCGGTTGAAGAACTTCGGCTGGTTGAGGGAGAGCACGGCCACGGGGTCGCCCCGGTGCCGGTAGACGGCCGTGAACGTACGGCTGTCGAGGTCGCCCTCGACGATCACGGGCGTCGCGCCCGGGACGACGTACCCGGCGAGCTGGATGCGCGTGCGGTACTGGTCGGACCAGAAGTACGGAGCGGTGGGCGGGGCCGGGGCGGACACCCCGGTCAGCAGGGTCCGGGCGGCGGTCCTGGCCTGTTCGGTGGCGTTGCTCCAGTGCTCGATGCGGGCGTGGCGGCCGGTGAAGGGGTGGGGGCAGCGGGCCACGTCACCGACGGCGACGACGCCCGGGACGGTGGCCGCGCAGCCGGCGTCGCACACCACGCCGTCGTCCACCAGGACTCCGGAGCCGGCGAGCCAGTCGGTGTTGGGCCGGACGCCCACGCCGGCCACGACCACGTCGGCGGGCAGCACCCGCCCGTCCGCCAGCCGGACACCGGTGACCCGGTCCTCGCCGAGCAGTTCGGCCACGCCGGTACCGCACAGCAGGCCGACGCCGTGATCGGTGTGCAGGGAGGAGCAGAGCAGGCCCATCTCACGGCCGAGCTGGCGCTCCAGCGGTACGTCGGCCGCCTCGACGACGGTGACGTGCAGGCCGAGCCGGTGGGCGGTGGAGGCCACTTCGGCGCCGATGAAGCCCGCGCCGATGACGACGACCCTGGGCCGGCCGTCCAGCAGTTCGGCCCGCAGGGCGAGGGCGTCGTCCAGGGTGCGCAGGGTGTGGACACCGGCGAGAGCGTCGGATCCGGGGAGCGTGCGGGGGCTCGCGCCGGTGGCGACGACCACGCCGTGGGTGCGGACCTGCTGCCCTCCGGTCAGGGTGACGGTCCGGGCGACGGGGTCGAGACGGACCGCGCGTTCGCCGAGCAGCCAGTGCACGTCCAGGCCGTCGTACTCGTCGGCGTCGCCGAGGGCGAGCGCGTCGGCGTCGATGTCGCCCGTGAGGAAGTCCTTGGACAGCGGAGGACGGTCGTAGGGGGTGTGGCGCTCCTCCCCCACGACGACGATCTCGCCGTCATAGCCCTCTGCTCGCAGCGCGCGGACCGTGCTCAGGCCCGCCAGTGACGCTCCGACGACGGTGATGCTCCTCATGCGGGCTCCAGACGACGAGATGTCTCACATGACACAACGACACGCGTTATGCGCAACATGGTTTCGATGGAACTCGGGAGTGTCAAGAGGGCGGACCACCGATTGTTCCTGATGACGCTCCACGTTGCGTCGACCGCAACGTCTACGACCGCGGCCCGTCCACCTGCCGCCGGGACCGGAGCGGCAGGTGGACGGGGGCTCGAGGGACCGGGCCGGGTCAGTGCGCGAGTCCTGCGTCTCCTGCGCCTCCTCCGTCCCCTGCGTCGAGCCGGTTCTGGAGCCAGGTGTGGAACTCGCCGATGTGGTGCTCGCTGGGCACCAGCACACCGCCCTTGGCGTACAGCCGTGAGCTCATGCCGGGCTGGGTGCGCTCGCAGGCGTCGAAGTCCTGCTGGTTCACCCGGTGGAACAGCTCCACCGAACGCTCCACGTCCTTGCCGCTCTCGACGACGTGCGGCAGATAAAGCCAGTCGCACTCGACGATCGTGCGGTCGGCCGCCACCGGGTACATCCGGTGGAAGATCACGTGGTCGGGGACGAGGTTGATGAACACCTGCGGCCGCACGGTGATCGCGTAGTAACGCCGGTCCTGGTCCTCGGCGACCCCCGGAATGCGGTCCAGGCCCTCGGAGCCGTCCACCGTGAACCCCCGCACCTCCTCACCGAACTCCGCGCCATGGCCCACGTAGTACTGGGCCGCGTACCCGTCCGCGAACTCCGGCAGCACCTCGGTCAGTTCGGGATGGATCGTCGCGCAGTGGTAGCACTCCATGAAGTTCTCGATGACGAGCTTCCAGTTCGCCTTCACGTCATAGGTGATCCGACGCCCGACGGACAGGTTGTCGATGTCGTACCGCTCGATCGACTCGACGTCGCCCAGGCGGGCCACGACCTCACCGATGACGTCCTCCTCGAAGGACGGCGGGTTCTCCGCGAGGCAGACCCAGACGTAGCCGAGCCATTCCCGCACGGCGACACTCACCAGGCCGTACTCGGTGCGGCCGACGTCGGGCATCTTGGTCAGGTTCGGCGCCGCGACCAGCTTGCCGTCCAGACCGTACGTCCAGGCGTGGTACGGGCACTGGAAGGCCCGCTTGACCTCGCCGGACTCCTCGGTGCACAGCTTGGCCCCGCGATGCCGACAGACGTTCAGGAAGGCCCTGACCGACCCGTCCCGGGAGCGGGAGACGAGGACGCTCTCCCGTCCGACCTGGCAGGTGCGGAAGGCCCCGGGTTTCGCCAGCTCGGAGGCGCGGGCCACGCAGAACCACATGGTCTCGAAGACCCGCTCCTGTTCCTGGGCGAAGACCGCGGGGTCCGTGTAGTACTCGCCGGGCAGCGTGGGGATGAGGCTGGGCGGCAGATTCGCGAGGGTCATCGAGTCACCTTCGGGGGATGCGTGAGTGGAGGCGGACCGCGCCGGGCGAGTGGCCGGAGGCGACCGGGCAGGCCTGCACCCGCACCAGCGCCTCTCCGGGGCCGGGGTCCGACACCAGGACGGTCTCCACCGAGACCGGCGCGCCCCTCCTGCGGGCGACGACGGCGCGTACCTCGTGCGTCACGGTCGATCTCCTCGTCGAGGGACGGCCGAATCCGTGCTTCGGCCGGATGTGCTGGATGGCGGGAGGACGGCGGTCGCTCCCCGGAGCTGTCGGCGGGAAAGCGGAAACGCTGAAAGGGGGAGGGAGTGAGCCCGATTCGTCATGTTCCGTATAGCGCAACAATCTCCACTATGAGCAACGACGACCAAACTGTCCCGTCGGCGACTCCCCCTGTCAAGAGGTCGACCGCATCGACTTGCGCATGCCCCCTCGGCGCCACCCTCTTCCCCGGACGGGAGGGGCCGTGCGACCATGCGGGCGACCGGTTCCGGCCAGCGCCGATCCTTGCCGCGGACACCTCGGGATCTCCGGACGCGACTGCGTATAGTTGCATCATGAGCAACTACGCGGCAGAGGACGCAACAACAGGGTCTGCGGTGAACGGTGTGCAGTCCGTCGACCGCGCCGTCAGCGTCCTGGAGATCCTCGCCCGGCGCGGCGAGGCCGGTGTCAGCGAGGTCGCCGCCGAGATCGACGTCCACAAGTCCACCGCGTTCCGGCTTCTCGGGGCGCTGGAGGCACGCGGACTGGTCGAGCAGACCGCCGAACGGGGCAAGTACCGGCTCGGTTTCGGCATCGTGCGGCTCGCCGGCGCCGTCACCGGCAGACTCGACATCACCCAGCAGGGCCGGCAGGTCTGCGAGCGGCTCAGCGAGGAGATCGGCGAGACCGTCAACATCGCGGTGCTGCAGGAGCACTACGCGGTCAACCTCCACCAGGTACGCGGGCCCGGCGCGGTCGGCACCCACAACTGGGTCGGTCAGCTCACCCCCGTGCACGCCACGTCCAGCGGCAAGATCCTGCTGGCCCATCTGTCGGAGCGACGGCGGGCCGAGGTGCTGGAGGCGTCCGGGTTGCGGAAGCTGACGCCGCACACCCTCACCACCAGGACGAAGCTGGAGAAGGACCTCACCGAGGCGCGCGAGCTCGGTTACGCGGTGACGATGGAGGAGCTGGAGATCGGACTGCACGCGATGGCGGCCCCGATCCGCTCCCGCGAGGGCGAGGTCATCGCCGCGCTCAGCGCCTCCGGCCCGGCCTACCGCTTCACCGAGGAACGCATGCGCGAGCTCGTGCCCGTGCTGACGCGGGGCGCGGGGGAGATCAGCCGCAGAATGGGCTACCTGGGCTGACCGCCCGAGAAGGGCACTCAGCCCAGCGGCGCCCGCGCCGCCGCCGTCTCGACGCCCCAGCGGGCGGTCACCCGCACGGCGTCCAGCGTCGAGGCGACATCGTGCACCCGCAGGCACCAGACGCCCTGAGCGGCGGCGAGTGCGGACACCGCGGTGGTCGCGGCGTCACGCTCGCGCGCCGGGCGCGGTTCCCCTGTCGTCGGGTCGGCCAGCAGGCGCCCCAGGAACGCCTTGCGGGACGCGCCCAGCAGGACGGGACGGCCCAGCGCGCGGATCTCCCCGAGGCGGCCCAGCAGCTCCCAGTTGTGCTCGGCCGCCTTGGCGAAGCCCAGCCCGGGATCGACGATCAGCGACCCGGGCGGGACGCCCGCCTCCAGAGCGGCGTCGATCCGCAGCCGCACTTCGCCGAGCACCTCCCCCACCGCGTCGCCGTAGACGGCGTTCGCCTGCATCCCGGCGGAGTGGCCACGCCAGTGCATCAGCACGTACGGCACTCCCGCCCGCGCCATCAGGGGCAGCATCCCGGCATCGGCGAGGCCCCCCGACACGTCGTTGACCAGCCGTGCGCCCGCCTCCAGGGCGCGGGCGGCGACCTCCGCCCGCATGGTGTCGACACTGACGACCGCGCCCGCCGCCGCGAGACGCCGGACGACGGGCAATACCCGTCGCAGCTCCTCCTCGACCGGTGGGCGCAGCGCGCCGGGGCGGGTCGACTCCCCGCCCACGTCCACGATGTCCGCGCCCTGCTCCAGCAGGGCGAGCCCGTGCGTCACGGCAGCGTGCTCGGCGAACGACAGGCCGCCGTCGGAGAACGAGTCCGGCGTGACGTTCACGACGCCCATGACCAGCGTCCGGCCGGGCCGCGGAAGGCCATGCGGAGACAGGTCCAAAGTCAGGTCCGGCGTTCCCGGACACGGGGGTCTGCCGGTGGCGGGGGCCGTGACGATCACTGGTGTCCGACTTTCGACGTGCTGACAGGACGCGTGGGCGGGACTCGTGGGCGGGACACGTGACAGGTGCGCACGCCCTGCCGCACACAGCCCTGTGGGAGCCCTTCACCGGAGCTCCCACAGGGGTGACGGGGTCACCCCGCAGGGGTGACTCGGACGTACTCCGTGGCCGCGTCGAGCAGCCAGTCGGCCAGATACCCGGCGAACGAGGAGCGGACCAGGATCCAGAAACCGGCGCTGGGCTCCTCACGCGCGACCAGGACGACCTGGGTGCGGCCCAGGGTGGTCTGGGCACAGCGGCCGGGACGGAAGGCCCTCGGATGCAGGTCCAGCGAGCAGCCGTGGGCCAGCAGGTCACGGGCGCCCCCGCCGGCGACCAGGACCGTGGTGCGCTGCGCGGAGACGTCGGTGACCGCGACCGGCTCCTCTCCCGCGGCCTCCCGGATCCGGCTCTCCAGTTCACGCTCCCCGCCCGGCGGCCCCACGAGCAGCCACTCGTCGGGGCCGAGCCAGAGCGCGGTCAGCTCCCCCGCGCGGACGACGGTGTCGGGCTCCAGGGGCAGCGGAAGACCCAGTGCGAGGCCGACGGCGTCGGCCGCCGCCCCCTTGGCCTCGAGACGCACGTCGAGCTGGGTGAGGAAGGGGAGTTCGGCCAGCCCGATCGTGCCCCCGGAGGCACGGGTGACGGCGGCCAGCCGGTCGGCGGCCCCGGCCAGCGGGCTGCGGGGCCGGGAGGTCGGGGCGGTGTCAGCCATCGCGGCGGGCTCCCTCGGGGTCGTAGAGGACGGGGCTCGCGACGGTCACCGGGACCAGTCGGTCGCCCACGGGGGCGTACAGCCGCTCGCCGATGCGGTCCCGGCCGCCCTTGATAAGGGCGAGCGCGAAGGTGCGGCCGAGGGCGGCGCTGCGGTAGCTGGAGGTGACATGGCCGAGCATCGGCACGGGCGGGGCCGACAGCACGCTGTCGGCGACCAGGTGGGTGCCCTCGGGGAGGAACGCGGCCGGGTCCTCGGGGAGCAGGCCGACGAGATGCTTGCGGTCCGGGCGCACCGTGTCGGCGCGGGCGAAGGAGCGCTTGCCGATGAAGTCGGGCTTCTTCTTGGAGACCGCCCAGCTCATGCCGAGGTCCTGAGGGGTGACCGTGCCGTCGGTGTCCTGGCCGATGATCGGGTAGCCCTTCTCGGCGCGCAGGACGTGCATGGTCTCGGTGCCGTACGGGGTGATGCCGTACGGGGCTCCGGCCTCGTACAGGGCCTCCCAGACGGTCAGGGCCTCCCACGGCGACACGTTGATCTCGTAGGCGAGTTCGCCGGAGAAGCTGATCCGGCAGACCCGGGCCTCGACGCCCGCGACGGTCGTCTCGCGCCAGGCCATGAACGGGAAGTCCTCGTTGGCGACGGCGAGCCCGGGTGCGAGGGAGCCGAGCACCTCACGGGACCTCGGGCCGACCAGGGCGACGGTGGCCCACTGTTCGGTCACGGACGTGCAGTGCACCTTCAGTCCGGGCCACTCCGTCTGGAGCCACTCCTCCATCCAGTCCAGGACGGCGGCGGCGTTGCCGGTCGTCGTGGTGACCAGGTAGCGGTCCCGGTCGACCCGGATGACGGTGCCGTCGTCGAAGACCATGCCGTCCGGGCGGCACATCACGCCGTAGCGGATCATGCCGACCTTCAGGGTGCTCATCATGTTGGTGTAGAGCAGGTCGAGGAAGACCCCGGCGTCCGGGCCCTGGACGTCGATCTTGCCGAGGGTGGAGGCGTCCATGAAGCCCACGCCCTCGCGGGTCGCCGCGCACTCGCGCAGCACTGCGGCCTCCATGTCCTCCCCGGCCTGCGGGTAGTACCAGGGGCGCTTCCACTGACCGACGTTCTCGAACAGCGCGCCGTGCCCGGCATGCCACTCGTGCAGGGCCGTCGTGCGGACCGGGTCGCTCAGCACGCCCCGGTCGCGGCCCGCGAGGGCGGCGAACGAGACCGGTGTGTACGGCGGGCGGAAGGTGGTCGTCCCGAGGGCCGAGACGTCCACGCCGAGCAGTTCGGCGACGGCGCCGCTCGCCAGCACGCCGGAGGTCTTGCCCTGGTCGTTGGCGGTGCCGGCCGTGGTGTACCGCTTGGTGTGCTCGACCGAGCGCAGGCCGGCGCCGGTCGCGCGGGCCAGGTCGGCCACCGTGACATCACGCTGGAGGTCGACGAACCGGGGAGCCTCGGACTCGCCGGGGACGACAAACACGTGCATCGGCGGTGTCGGGGCGGGCTGCGCGGCCACCGCCGGGAGGCGGGGCGCCTCGGCCGTGTACCCCTCGGCCTCTATCGCGCGGGCGCCGGCGGCGGCGCCCTGGGCGAGGACGGCGGCCGGGTCGAGGAGACCGCTCGCGCCGCCCACGACCTCGACGGCCTGGCGGGCGGTGTCGGGCACGAAGGAGCCCAGTGTCTCGTCGTGGCGCAGCTTGCCGCCGGACTGGCTGAACAGGTGCGCCACCGGGTTCCAGCCGCCGGACACCAGCAGCAGGTCGGCGGGGAACTCCCGCTGCCCGGCGGACTCGCCGTAGGGGGCGGCGGTCACGGCGGTGAGGCGGGCCTCGCCCTGCGTGCCGGTGACGGCGTGCCCGGCCAGGACCTCGATGCCGGCGGCCCGGGCACGCTCGGCCCACTCCCCCGGTTCGGGGCGGGTGTCGACGATCGCCGTGACGGCGAGGCCCGCCGAGGCGAGGTCCAGGGCTGCCGCGTAGGCGCTGTCGTTGGTGGTGAAGACGACCGCGTGGCGGCCGGGCAGGGCGCCGTGGCGGTTGACGTGGGTGCGGGCCGAGGAGGCCAGCATCACGCCGGGGCGGTCGTTGTCCGCGAAGGCCAGCGAGCGTTCGTGGGCCCCGGTCGCGAGGACCACGCGACGGGCGCGGATGCGCCAGACGCGTTCCCGGGAGACGTTCTCCGGGGCGGCGGCGCCGAGATGGTTGGTGCGGCGCTCGACGGCGAGGAGGTGGTTGTCGTCGTAGTAGCCGAAGACGGTGGTGCGGCGAAGGACGCGGACCTCGGGGGCGGCGTCGAGCAGGGCGGCGGTCTCGGCCACCCAGTCGAGGTGTTCGGCGGTGCCGAGGAGGCTGCCGCCGAGCTCGGGCTGGTCGGCGGCGAGGATCACGCGGGCGCCGCTGTGCGCCGCCGCGGCGGCGGCCGCGAGGCCCGCCGGTCCCGCGCCGACGACCAGCAGGTCGCAGTGGGCGTGTACGGCGTCGTAGCGGGCCGGGTCGGGTTCGGTGGCGAGGCGGCCCTGGCCGGGGAGGCTGGTGGCGACCAGGCCGTCGTACAGCTCGACGGTCGTCGCGGGAAGCATCGGTTCGGGGAATGGTTCCTCGATCTGGATGACGGCGTTGGGCTCCTCGACGCCGGCGGAGAAGATGCCTCGGGGGCGGCCGAGCTTGATGCTGGTGCCGACCTGGATGACGCCGTTGGCGAGGAGGGCGGAGGCGAGGGTGTCGCCTCGGTGGCCCTGGTACTCGGTGCCGTCGAAGGTGAAGGTGAGGAGGGTGTCGCGGTCGATGCGGCCTCGGGTGGGGTGGCGGAACGGTTGGGTTGTCTCGCCCCCGCCGCCCCTTCCCGTCCCGTCCCTGGGGGCGCTGTCCCCAGACCCCCGTTCCGCCTGGACGGCCTCGTCCTCAAGCTCCCCCAGAGGGGGGACCCCCGGACGGGCTGAATGGGCCGGGCTCGGGTCCGGGGTTTCCGGGCGGTCCTCGCCCGTGCGGTACACCGTCAGGATCTCGTTCGTCGAGGTGTCGCGGATCGCGTTGAACCAGCGGCGGCAGCCCGCCGCGTGGCTCCAGCGTTCGGCGAAGGGGCCCTTGGTGTTGTCGCGGAAGAAGAGGTAGCGGGCCCACTCCTCGTCGGTGAGGGTCGAGGGGGTCTCGGGGTAGGCCACGTGGGCCTGGCCGCCGTAGTGGAACTCGGCCTCGTCGCGGGGCCCGCACCACGGGCAGGGGATGAGCAGCATGGTTGGGCTCCCTAGTGGGCCACCGCGGCCGCGCCGTGCTCGTCGACGAGCGCGCCGGTGGTGAAACGGTCGAGCGAGAAGGGGGCGTTGAGGGCGTGCGGGGTGTCGTGGGCGATGGTGTGGGCGTAGACCCAGCCGACGCCCGGGGTGGCCTTGAAACCGCCGGTTCCCCAGCCGCAGTTGAGGTAGAGGTTGTCGACGGGGCTGAGCCCGACGATCGGCGAGGCGTCGGGGCTGACGTCGACGATGCCGCCCCAGGTGCGCAGGACGTGGGCGCGGGCGAAGACCGGGAAGAGCTCCAGGGCCGCGGCCATCTGCTCCTCGATGATGTGGAAGGCGCCGCGCTGGGTGTACGAGTTGTACGCGTCGATGCCCGCACCCATCACCAGCTCGCCCTTGTGTGCCTGGCTGACGTACACGTGCACGGCGTTGGACATGACGACCGTGGGGTGCACCGGCTCCAGGAGCTCGGAGACGAGGGCCTGCAACGGGTGCGACTGGACGGGGAGTTGGATGCCGACCATGGCGGCGAGGACCGAGGTGTGGCCCGCCGAGCAGAGGGCGACCTTGCCCGCCGCGATGCGGCCACGAGTCGTCCGGACGCCGACGACCCGGTTGTCGACCACGTCGAGGCCGGTGACCTCGCAGTTCTGGATGATGTCGATGCCGGCCGCGTCGGCGGAGCGGGCCAGGCCCCAGGCCACGTGGTCGTGCTTGGCGATGCCGGCGCGCGGCTGGTAGGTGGCGCCGAGGACCGGGTAGCGCACGTCCTGGGAAATGTTGACGATGGGGCAGACTTCCTTGACGCCGTCGGCGTCGAGCCACTCCGCGTCCACGCCGTTGAGGCGGTTGGCCTCCACGCGGCGCACGCTGTCGCGGACGTCCTGGAGGCTGTGCGCGAGGTTCAGCACACCACGCTGGGAGAAGAGGATCGGGTAGTCGAGCTCCTCCTCCAGTCCCTCCCAGAGCTTCAGGGCGTGCTCGTAGATGCCGGCGCTCTCGTCCCACAGGTAGTTGGAGCGGATGATCGTGGTGTTGCGGGCCATGTTGCCGCCGCCGAGCCAGCCCTTCTCCAGCACCGCGACATCGGTGATGCCGTGGTTCTTCGCCAGATAGTGGGCGGTGGCCAGGCCGTGTCCGCCGCCGCCTACGATCACGACGTCGTACGACTTCTTCGGCTCGGGGTCGCGCCACAGCCAGTCGGGGTGCTCGGGGAGGTCTGCGCCGGGGGTGCGGGGGCTCATCGGACGTCTCCGTCTTCCGAAGGGTACGGGTGCTGCGGGTACTGGGGGGCGTGCGCGTTCATACGGCGGTGGCGTTCCTCTCGGCGGCCTCGACGACGTTGGCCAGCAGCATCGCGCGGGTCATGGGGCCCACGCCGCCGGGCATCGGCGCGATCCAGCCGGCGACCTGGGCGGCGTCCGGGTGGATGTCGCCGACCAGGCCCTGGTCGGTGCGGGTGATGCCGACGTCCAGGACGGCCGCGCCGGTGCGCAGCATGTCCTTGGTGATCAGGCCGGGTGAGCCGGCCGCCGCGATGACGATGTCGGCCTCGCGGGTGTGCCAGGCCAGGCCCTTGGTGCCGGTGTGGCACAGGGTCACGGTGGCGTTCTCGGAGCGGCGGGTGAGCAGCAGGCCGATGGGACGGCCGACCGTGATGCCCCGGCCGACCACGCAGACCCGGGCGCCGGCGAGCGGTACGTCGTGGCGGCGCAGGAGTTCGACGATGCCGCGCGGGGTGCACGGCAGCGGGGCGTCCACGCCGAGAGTGAGCCGGCCCAGGTTGACGGGGTGGAGTCCGTCGGCGTCCTTGGCCGGGTCCATGCGTTCCAGGACGGCGCCTGCGTCGAGGTGGCGGGGCAGCGGGAGCTGGACGATGTAGCCGGTGCAGGCCGGGTCCGCGTTCAGTTCGTCGATGACGTCCTCGACCTGCTGCTGGGTGGCGTCGGCGGGCAGGTCGCGGCGGATGGAGGCGATACCGACCTGGGCGCAGTCGCGGTGCTTGCCGGCGACATAGGCGTGGCTGCCGGGGTCCTCGCCGACCAGGACGGTGCCGAGACCCGGCGGGCGGTCGCCGGCGGCGGTCAACTTGGCCACGCGCTCCGTGAGTTCGCGGCGGATGTCGGCGGCGGTCGCCTTGCCGTCGAGCAGAGTTGCGTTCACCGGCGGTGTTCCTTCCCTCTTCGGTCGTGGCCGGGGGTCAGCCACGGAGGCGGGACATGGTGGGGTCGAACAGGGGCTCCTCGCTGACGACCGCCTCGACGCGCTGGTCGAAGTAGCCGATGTGCAGCACCGTCCCGGGGGCCGTGAGTTCCGTCGGGAGCCAGGCGTAGGCGATGCCCTTGCCGATGGTGTAGCCGTAGGCGGCGCTGGTGACGTAGCCGACGGGGCGGTCGCCGTCGAGGACCGGCTCCTTGCCCAGGACGACCGACCGGGGGTCGTCGATGACGAGGCAGGACAGCTTGCGCCGGACGTTCTCCTTGCGGCGCAGCAGGGCGGCCTTGCCGACGAAGTCGTCCTTGTCGAGCTTGACGGCGAAGCCGACGCCGGCCTCGTAGGGGTCGTGCTCGTAGGTCATGTCGGTGCCGAAGGAGCGGTAGCCCTTCTCCAGGCGCAGGCTGTTGAAGGCGCCGCGGCCGGCGATGACGCCGCCGAGCGGCCGGGCCGCCTGCCACAGGGTGTCCCAGAGCTTCTGGCCCTGGTCGGCGGTGGTGTAGATCTCCCAGCCGAGTTCGCCGACGTAGCTCAGGCGCATGGCGGTGACGGGCACCGAACCGATGTAGGCGCGCTTGGCGCGGAAATACTTCAGGCCGTCGTTCGAGAAGTCGGCGTCGGTGAGGGGCTGGAGGACCTTGCGGGCCAGCGGGCCCCACAGGCCGACGCAGCAGGTGCCGGGGGTGATGTCACGGACCTGGACGGTGCCGTCGGCCGGGAGGTGCCGGGTGATCCAGTCCAGGTCGAGGTTGCCGTTGGCGCCGATCTGGAAGGTGTCGTGGGCGAGCCGGGCGACGGTGACGTCGCTGCGGATGCCGCCGTCGTGGTCGAGGAAGAGGGTGTAGGTCACCGAGCCGACGGACTTGGCCACCTTGCCGGTGCACAGGCGCTCCAGGAGGTCGGCGGCGCCGGGGCCGCTCACCTCCAGGCGCTTGAGGGCCGTCATGTCGTACATCGCGACGGTCTCGCGGGTGGCCTGGGCCTCGGCGCCGACGATCGGCGACCAGAACCGTGCGGCCCAGTCGCCCGGGGTGGGGATGGAACGGCCCTCGACGAGGCCGGCGTTGGCCTCGTACCACTGCGGGCGCTCCCAGCCGTTCGCCTCCAGGAAGAAGGCGCCGTGATCCTGCTGGCGGGCGTGGAAGGGGCTGGTGCGGATCGGGCGCGGGTCCCCGGACGGCTGGAGGGGGTGGAGGATGTCGTAGACCTCGACGAAGTTCTGGCAGTCGCGGGCCAGGACGTACTCCGGGGCGAGCTGGTGCGGCTCGAAGCGGTTGACGTCGCACTCGTGCAGGTCGAAGGAGGAGCAGTAGCCGTCGACCAGCCATTCGGCCATGGCCCGGCCGACGCCGGCGGAATGGGTGACCCAGACCGCCTCGGCGACCCAGAAGCCCTTGACGTCCCGTGACTCGCCGAGGAGGGGGAAGTTGTCGGTGGTGAAGGAGAACAGGCCGTTGATGCCCTCCTCGATCTTCGCCTCCTTGGTGGAGGGGAGCAGCGCCTGGGTCTCGGTCCAGGCGTCCGCGAAGTCGTCTTCGGTGAACTTCAGGACCGACGGCATGTCGTCGGCCTCGTCCACGGAGAGGATCTCGTCGGCGGTGATGGGCATCGGGCGGTGGCCGTAGTAGCCGATGCCGATGCCGTCGAAGCGGTCGCGGTAGTAGAGGTCGGCGTCCTGGTGGCGCAGGATCGGCCGGATCGCCTCCTCGGTCTGGCCGGCGAGCGCCGGGATCGGGCCGGTCCAGGCGAGTTGGTGGGCGAGCGGGGTGAGTGGGAGGTTCATGCCGGCCATGCGGGCGATCTTCGGGCCCCAGATGCCGGCGCAGCACACGACGATGTCCGCGGGGATCTCGCCCTGGTCGGTGAGGACGCCGGTGACCTCGCCGTCGGCCTTCAGGACGTCGAGGACCTCGTGGCGCGACAGGAAGGCCACGCCGCGCTCGGCGGCCCGGCGGATCTGCGCCTCGACGGCGAGGACCGCCTTGGCGAGGCCGTCGGTGGGGACCAGGAGGCCGCCGAGGACCTTGTCGGGGTTGACCAGGGGGTGCTGCTCGAGGCATTCGTCCGCGGTGAGCAGGCGGGCCTCGATGCCCCAGGCGGTGATCCAGCCGTGCCGGCGGCGCAGTTCGGTCAGGCGCTCGGGGGTGGTGGCCACTTCGAGGCCGCCGACCTGGAGGAAGCAGGGCTTGCCGTCGACGTCGAGGGAGCAGAACTTCTCGACGGTGTAGCGGGCCAGCTCGGTCATCGTCTTGGAGGAGTTCGTCTGGAAGACCAGTCCGGGGGCGTGCGAGCTGGAGCCTCCGGTGGCGGGGAGCGGTCCCTGGTCGACCACGGTCACCTCGGTCCAGCCTCGCGCGGAGATCTCGTCCGCGAGAGCCGCTCCCACGACTCCCGCTCCGATGATGACCACTCGGGGTCCCGCCATCGCCGCACCTCCGGTCTGTTGATCAGCCGAGCCGATCGAGTTGCTGTTTACGCAACGCGGTTCAGGTTGCGCAACTCAATGTGCCTTCCGCGCAGGTGGGTGTCAAGGGGCCCGGGACCTCGGAAAACAGGGGGAGAAAAGGGCCCGGACACGGCGATGCCCGGTGGGCGGCGCGCATCCCGCGCGCACCGCCCACCGGGCAGGGTCCGACCGGCTGCCCACGCCGGTCCGTGCGGCTACTTGAGCCAGGCGTCCACCTTCGCGCGGTTGGCGTCGACCCACTTCTCGGCCGCGGCCTCGGGCGTCATCTTGTCCACGGCGATGTACTTGGCCACGATGTTCTGGTCGTCGTTCGTCCAGCTGAAGTTCTTCACCAGGTCATAGGCGGGGCTGCCCGAGTCGGCGAACTTCTTGCTGACGATCTTGTCCAGCTTGTAGACCGGGTAGTCGCAGGCGACCTTCTCGGCGTCGGCGTCGCAGCCCTCCTTGTAGTCGGGCAGCTTCACCTTCACCAGCGGCACCTCGGACATGAACCACTGGGGCTCGTAGAAGTAGCCGATCACCCATTCCTTGTTCTTCTCCGCCTTGCGGAAGGTCTGGATGAGGGCCGTCTCGCTGCCCGCGTACACGACCTTGTAGTCCAGCTTCAGGTTCTTGACCAGCGCCTCGTCGTTGGTGACGAACGACGGGTCGCCGTCGAGGAGCTGGCCCTTGCCACCGGACTCGGACGTCTTGAACTTCGCCGCGTACTTGTCGAGGTTCTCCCAGTTCGTGATGTCCGGGTGCTCCTTGGCCAGCCACGGCGGCACGTACCAGCCGATCAGGCCTTCGTTGCCGGTCGCACCGGCGTCCACGGCGGTCTTCTGGCCGGTGATGTACTTCTTCTTCAGGTCGTCGTGACCCCAGTTCTCGACGACCGCGTCGACCTCACCGGTCCCGAAGCCCTGCCAGGCGATCTCCTCCTTGAGGTCCTTCTTGGTGACCTTGCAGCCGAGGTCCTTCTGCGCGACGTGGGCGATGACCGCCGCGTTCGCCTCGTAACCGACCCACGGGTTGACCGCGAGGTTGAAGGTGCCGCACTTGGCGGAGCTGCCCGAGCCGCCCGCGTCCGAGGAGCTGTCGCCGACCTTCGCACCACCGCACGCGGTGAGGGTGAGGCCGAGAACCGCCATGCCGGCCGCGCCGACGCTCCATCGTCTTGCTTGCCTTGCCATGATCTGTTGCTCCTTATGCGCCGGTACGCCGCGCCGCGGCCTGGGTGATGCGGTCGAACATGACTCCGAGAAGGACGATGGCGAGCCCTGCGGCGAGCCCCTTCCCGAACAGCTGTCCCTGCGAGAATCCGGCCACGACGTCGTAGCCGAGGGCGCCCGCCCCTACCAGGCCGCCCACCACAACCATCGACAGCACGTAGATCAGGCCCTGGTTCGTGGCGAGAGTCAGGGCACCGCGCGCCATCGGCAGCTGGACCTTGGTGATGATCTGCCAGGTGTTGCACCCGGCTGAGGTGGCCGCCTCCACGGTGGCCGGGGGCACGTTCCGCACCCCGTCCGCGATGATCTTCATGGCGACGGGGGCCGCGTAGACGATCGCGGCGACGATCGCCGTGAAACGGGTCGCGCCGAACAACGCGAGGAACGGCACCAGATAGACGAACGGCGGCATGACCTGTGCCGCGTCCAGGCTCGGCCGCAGCACGCGGTCCACCAGCCGGTTTCGGCCCATCCACACGCCGAAGCCGACGCCGAGCAGCATCACGAGAAGGGTGGCGACCACCGTCGAGGCCAGCGTCGTCATGCTGTCCGACCACATCCCGGTGGCGAGAAGCAGTCCCACGCACACCGCTGTGGTGATTCCGGCCCGACGTCCGCCGAGGACGACGCCGAGCGCGATCAGCACGGCGCCGACGAGCCACCACGGGGAGTCCGTGAGCAGCGACTGGAACGGGTTGAGCAGCCCGTTGGTGACGATGTCGCGGACGGTGTTGGTGATACCCGACAGGTTGTCCTGCACCCAGGTCGTCGTGGTGTCCGCCGCGCTCGCGATGGAGCTGCCGATGCCGCCCTCGCCGGGGAACTCGGCCGCCCACACATAGGTGTGCGACATGAAGACCAGGACGGCCGTGACGACCGCGCCCGCGCCGAGCAGCGGCCGCCGCCAGGCGAGGAACCGGTTCTTGGAACGTCGGGCCTCCTCCTCGCGTGCGCTCGCCGCGGTCGTGACCCGGTCGAGGACGATCGCCATGACGACGATGGACAGGCCCGCGTTGAAGGCGGTGCCCACGTCGAGCGACTGGAGCGCCTGGACGACGGTCTTGCCGAGGCCGGGAGCGTCGATGAGGGCCGCGATGGTCACCATGGCCAAGGCGGCCATGATGGTCTGGTTGACGCCCATCACCACGGTCCGCTTGGACATCGGCAGCAGGACCTTCAGCAGGGCCTGCCGGCGCGTCGCCCCAAGCGAGTCGGCCGCCTCCACCGTCGTCTTCGGCACGGTCCGGATGGCGTGCGCGGTGATCCGGATCGCGGGTGGCGCCGCGTAGATCACCGTGGCGATGGTGGCGGAGGCTCCGCCGATGAGGAAGAACAGGGTCAGCGGGGCGAGGTAGACGAAGGTCGGCATCGTCTGCATGAAGTCCAGCAGGGGCGTGATGATCCGGTTGACCCGGTCGGACAGTCCCGCCCACACGCCCAGCGGGATCCCGAACAGCAGCGCCACCAGGACCGCGGAGACGGTGAGCGCCAGGGTGTCCATGCTCTCCTGCCACAGGCCCTGCAGGCCGAGGAAGGTGAAGCCGGCCACCGCCAGCAGCGCGACCCGCCAGTTGCCGAAGGCCCAGGAGACATAGCCCGCGATGCCGACGACGCCGAGCCAGCCGATCTGCGGAAGGGGCCGGCCGACGGAGGGCTGGGAGATCAGCTCCTGCACGAAGGTGGCCACGGAATCGATGACCAGGCGGATCTCGTTGAAGAAGTACAGGAACAGCGGGTTGGAGTTGCGGTTCGCGCCGATCGAGTCGTTGACGTCGTTGAACCACCGGTGCAGATCGGTCAGGTCCGCCGCCCCGAGCGCGAGGGTCTGCTTGCCGCGCAGGACGGCGAACAGCACCAGCCAGACGGCCAGGATCGCGCCGAGGACCAGGGAGCGGCTGATCCTGCGGGGCTCCGCGGCCGGGGCCGGCTCCTCGGCGGGCCGGGTCTTCTCCGGTCGGCCCGGCGGCTCGGTCTTCTCCACGACGACGGTCATCAGGCGCCGCCTTCCTGCCCGGCGACCACGGCGAGGATCTCCTCGTCACCGACGATGCCGAGCAGTTTGCCGTTCTCTACGACCTTGACGGGCTTGTCGGCCGCGAGCACCGCGCGGGTGGCCTCCTTGACCACGACGTCGGGGCCCAGCTCGGGGCCGTCCAGGGCGTCGCCGTCCGCCGGCGGCCGCATGATCCACCGCAGGGTGAGCACATCGCCGCGCGGCACGTCCTTGACGAACTCGCGCACGTAGTCGTTGGCCGGGGCGCCGACCAGCTCGTCGCCGGTGCCGCACTGGACCATCTTGCCGTCCCGCATGATCAGGATGCGGTCGCCCAGCTTGAGGGCCTCGGACAGGTCGTGGGTGATGAACACCATGGTCTTGCCGACCTCGTGGTGCAGGCGGATGACCTCGTTCTGCATGTCGCGGCGGATCAGCGGGTCGAGCGCCGAGAACGGCTCGTCGAAGAAGAGCACGTCGGGGTCGCCGGCCAGCGCGCGGGCCAGGCCGACGCGCTGCTGCATGCCGCCGGACAGCTGGTCGGGGTAGGAGTTCTCGTAGCCGGCGAGGCCGACGAGCTCGACGACCTCCAGTGCCCGCTTGGCACGCTCGGCCCTGCCCATCCCCCGGATCTCCAGGCCGAAGGCCACGTTGTCGACGACCCGGCGGTGGGGCAGCAGCCCGAAGTGCTGGAAGACCATGGAGAACTTTCGGCGGCGCAGGTCGCGCAGGCGCTTGTCGTCGGCCTGGCGGATGTCCTCGCCCTCGAAGACGATCTCGCCCGCGGTGGGCTCGATCAGCCGGGTCAGACATCGCACCAGGGTGGACTTGCCGGAGCCGGACAGCCCCATGACGACGAAGACCTCGCCGGGCGAGACGTCGAAGTGCACGTCGCGCACGGCGGCGGTGCAGCCGGTCCGGTCCATCAGCTCACGCCGGGTGAGACCGCACAGCTCCTCGGACTCCGGCACCCGGTCGGCCTTCGGCCCGAACACCTTCCACAGCCTGCGCACGGAGATGACCGGGGTGGGACCCGAGTCCTGGGGGGTGCCGCGCCGCTGCGGCACCTCGGTCTGGGTGGTCATGTTCGACCTTCTTTCGGCGTTCAGCCGCTGAACCAGCGCTGCGGCCGGGGTTGGATGTTCTGCCATATGTGCTTGGGCTCTCGGTACTCGTTCAGACCGGACGGTCCCAGCTCCCGGCCCACACCCGAATGCCCGAAACCACCCCACTCCGCCTGCGGCACATAGGGGTGGTAGTCGTTGATCCACACCGTGCCGTGCCGCAGCCGCCGGGCGACCCGCTGCGCCTTGCCGGCGTCCTGCGTCCACACCGCCCCGGCGAGTCCGTACTCGGTGTCGTTGGCGATGCGTACGGCGTCGTCCTCGTCGGTGAAGCGCTCCACGGTGAGCACCGGGCCGAACGACTCCTCGTGCACCACGCGCATGTCCTGCCGGCACTCGTCGAGCACGGTGGGCGGGTAGTAGTGGCCGCCCGCGAGGGCGGGGTCGTCGGGGCGTGCGCCGCCGCAGCGCAGTACGGCTCCCTCGGCGAGGCCGGCCGCGACATAGGCCTCGACCTTGTCCCGGTGCTGTGCGGAGATGAGCGCTCCGGTCTCGGCCTCGTCGTCGTAGGGGCCGCCGAGGCGGATCAGCCGGGCGCGGCGGACGACCTCGTCGACGAAGCGGTCGTGCAGTGAGTCCTCGACGATCAGCCGGGCGCCGGCCGAGCACACCTGGCCCGAGTGCAGGAAGACCGCGGTGAGGGCGAAGTCCACGGCCGTGTCGAAGTCGGCGTCGGCGAAGACGACGTTGGGGTTCTTGCCGCCCAGTTCCAGCGCGACCTTCTTCACGGTCGCGGCGGCGGTGGCCATGATGCGCCTGCCGGTCTCCAGGCCGCCGGTGAAGGAGACCATGTCGACGCGGGGGTCCTCGGACAGCGGAGCCCCGACCTCGGGGCCGGCGCCCAGGACGAGGTTGGCCGCGCCGGCCGGCAGCCCGGCCTCCTCGAGCGCCTTCATCAGCAGGATCGAGGTGGAGGGGGTGAGTTCGCTGGGCTTCAAAACGATCGTGTTGCCGGCCAGGAGGGCCGGGGCGACCTTCCAACTGGCTTGCAGCAGAGGGTAGTTCCACGGGGTGATCAGTGCGCACACGCCGATCGGCTCGTACACGACGCGGCTGACGGTGTCATTGCGGCCGGTGTCGATGACCCGGCCCGCGTCGGTTCCGGCGATGCCGCCGTAGTAGCGGAAGCAGGAGACGACGTCGGCGATGTCGTACGCACTCTCCACCACCCGCTTGCCGGTGTCCAGGGACTCCGCGCGGGCGAAGACCTCGGCGTCGCGCTCGATCAGGTCGGCGGTGCGCAGCAGGAGTGCGCCGCGCTCACGCTCGGGGGTACCCGGCCAGGGGCCGGCGTCGAAGGCCTCCCGGGCCGCGGCGATCGCCGCCTCGGTGTCGGGGCGCGTTCCTTCCGATACGGTCGCCGTGAGCGTCCCGTCAGCGGGACATCGGATCTCCCGGTGACCGCCGGCCACCGGGGCCCGCCATTCGCCATTCACATACAGGTCTGCCACGCGCCGAGCCTTCCGACCGAATCCGTTGCGCATCGTGCACCCGATTGCTTGTGATGGAACACCCTGTCGGCTGGCCAGACAGACGTCAAGACATTGGCGGATGACGATTTGGCCATGCGGTCACTTCCCCGCCCACTCTTGACCGCAGGCGGCGCCGAGCCGACCATGTTGCGTATCGCTCACCTTGTTGTGCAATACGCACCGACGGAGGCCGTCGTGTCCAAAAGGTTCCCCCGCCCGCAGCCTGGCCGTGAGTTCGTCCTCACCCTTTCCTGCCCCGACAGTGCCGGGCTGGTTCACGCCGTGAGCGGCTATCTCGTCAGGAACTCCGGCAACATCCTGGAAAGCCAGCAGTTCGACGACCGGCTCCAGGGCCGTTTCTTCATGCGGGTCCACTTCGACGTCTCCGACCCGAACGTCGATCTGGAGGGCCTGCGGTACCGCTTCGGCCCCGTCGCCCAGGCCTACGGCATCTCGTGGTCCCTCAGCGACGCCGCCACGCCGACCCGGACGCTGATCATGGTGTCCAAGTTCGGGCACTGCCTGAACGACCTGCTCTTCCGCCAGCGGGCGGGCGCGCTCAACATCGAGATCCCCGCGATCGTCTCCAACCACCAGGAGTTCGAGAAGCTCGCGGAGACGTACGGCATTCCGTTCCACCACGTCCCGGTGACCCGGGACACCAAGCCGGAGGCCGAGGCACGACTGCTCGAACTCGTCCGTGACCTGGACATCGACCTGGTGGTGCTGGCCCGCTACATGCAGATCCTCTCCGACGACCTGTGCAAGCAGCTCGAGGGCCGCGCCATCAACATCCACCACTCCTTCCTCCCCAGCTTCAAGGGCGCACGCCCCTACGACCAGGCCTACGACCGCGGGGTGAAGCTCGTCGGCGCGACGGCGCACTATGTGACGTCGGACCTGGACGAGGGCCAGATCATCGAGCAGGGCGTCGTGCGGGTGGACCACTCGCTGGACCCGGGCGAGCTGGTCACGGTCGGCCGGGACGTGGAGGCGCAGGTGCTCGCGCACGCCGTGAAGTGGCACAGCGAGAGCCGCGTGATGGTCGAGGGCAACCGCACGGTCGTCTTCCGCTGAGCGGTACGACTTCCGCATACGAACGCCGGACGGGCGAAGAGCCCGTCCGGCGTTGCGTTTTTGGAGTCGTGTGGCGGCGGCAGGCGGCGCGGGAGCGGTGTGCTCAGCCCTCCAACCGGTCCAGCAGGGACCGCCGCCACCGCTCCGTCTCCGCGATCTGGTTGAAGGTGAACAGGTGCAGCCCCGCAACCTTGGACGCCGGGTCTGTGAGGGCGTTCCGCGTGCGGGCGAGCAGCGTGTGAGGCGCGTAGCCGCCGGGCGCGGCGAGGCGCACGAACCACGACGGGTGCCGGGTCAGGAAACGGGCCGACTCCCCCACCCCGATCTTCGTCGCCATGGCCAGCAGCTTCGCCCGCTGCACGGGCCCCGCGACGCCGACATGGACCGGCAGGGTCACGTCCCGGCGCCTGATACGCCCGAGCCACTCCCCCAGCACCCGCGGGTCGAAGCAGAGGTTGCTCACGAGGTACGTGGCGTGCTCGCGCTTGTCCCACATCGCCTGGACGGTGACGTCGTCGTGGATGAGCGGGTGGCTCTCGGGATAGCCGGTGACCCCGACGCGGGCGAACGGCCCGCCCAGCTCGCTCAGGCGGCGTAGCACCGGCAGCGACCCCTCGTAGGGTCCGGCCGGCGGGTCGGCGTCGCCCGCCGGGACGAACACGTCGTCCACGCCCGCCTCGCGCAGCCGGTCCACGACCTCCTTCAGGTGCAGGTCGTCCCGCAGGAGCCGGGCGGGGACGTGCGGGACCGTGCGGTACCCGTGCGCGGCCAGCCGGCCGGCGAGGTCGAGGGTCGGTTCCAGGCCCTTGACCGGTGACGCCGTCACGGTGACGACGACGTCCCGCGGGACATGGGCGAGGACCTTCTCCTCGGTGGTCCTCGCCGGCAGCACCTCGTAGCGGACCGTCCTCAGCAGCGCGCCGAGCCCGCCGAGTCCTGCGGCGGCCAACGTCTACTCCGCCCGCAGCCGCGCGTCACCGTGGCGGTAGTACGCGGCGTTCGACGGCGCCAGGGGCTTCTTGCCGAGGATCAGGTCGGCGGCCTTCTCGGCGATCATCATCACCGGTGCGTAGATGTTGCCGTTGGTGACGTACGGCATGACGGAGGCGTCCACCACCCGCAGTCCGTCCACGCCGTGCACGCGCATGCTGGCGGGGTCGACGACGGACATCTCGTCTGTGCCCATCTTGCAGGTGCAGGACGGGTGCAGGGCGGTCTCGCCGTCCTCGGCGACCCAGGCGAGGATCTCCTCGTCCGACTCGACGGACGGTCCGGGGGAGATCTCCCCGCCGTTGTAGGGGGCGAGCGCGGGCTGGTTGAGGAGCTTGCGGGCCACCCGGATCGCCTCGACCCACTCGCGGCGGTCCTGCTCGGTGGAGAGGTAGTTGAAGCGCAGGGCGGGGTGCTCCCCCGGGTCCCGGCTCTTGATCTTCACCGAGCCGATGGCGTCGGAGTACATGGGTCCGACGTGCACCTGATAGCCGTGTCCGCCGGCCGGCACGGAGCCGTCGTAGCGGACCGCGATCGGCAGGAAGTGGAACATCAGGTTGGGATAGTCCACGTCCTCGTTGCTGCGGGCGAACCCGCCGGCCTCGAAGTGGTTGGTGGCGGCCGGGCCCTTGCGGAACAGCCACTGGAGCCCGATGAAGGGCGCCCGCCACTTCGCCAGGTACGGCTGCATGGAGACGGGCTGCTTGCAGGCGTACTGGATGTAGACCTCCAGGTGGTCCTGCATGTTCTCGCCGACGCCGGGGAGGTCGTGGACGACGTCGATGCCGAGCGCCCGCAGTTCCCCGGCGTTGCCGACGCCGGAGAGCTGGAGCAGCTGCGGCGAGTTGATCGCGCCGCCGCAGAGGATGACCTCCTTGGCGCGCACCTGCTTCGGGGCGCCCTTGCCGCGCCGGTACTCGACGCCGACCGCCTTCTTGCCCTCGAAGAGCACACGGGTGACGAGGGCGCGGGTGGTGACCGTGAGGTTGGGGCGTTTGCGGACGGGCTTCAGATACGCCTTCGAGGCGGAGAGCCGGCGACCGCGGTGGACGTTGCGGTCGAACTTGGCGAAGCCTTCCTGCCGGAAGCCGTTGACGTCGTCGGTGGGGGCGTGGCCCGCTTCCTCGGTGGCCTTGAGGAAGGCGCCGAAGAGAGGGTTCGTCGCCGGGCCGCGCTCCAGGACGAGGGGGCCGCTGTGGCCGCGGAACTCGTCGTCGGGGTCGGCCGCGAGGCAGTTCTCCATGCGCCGGAAGTAGGGCAGGCAGTGCGCGTAGTCCCAGGACTCCATGCCGGGATCGGCGGCCCAGCGCTCGTAGTCCATGGGGTTGCCACGCTGGAAGATCATGCCGTTGATGCTGCTGGACCCGCCCAGTACCTTGCCGCGCGCGTGGTAGACGCGCCGACCGCCCATGTGGGGCTCGGGCTCGGACTCGTACTTCCAGTCGTAGAAGCGGCTGCCGATCGGGTAGGTCAGCGCCGCGGGCATGTGGATGAAGACGTCCCACGGGAAGTCCGACCGGCCCGCTTCCAGGACCAGAACCCGGTTCGCCGGGTCGGCGGACAGCCTGTTTGCCAGTGCACTGCCCGCGGAACCACCACCGACGATCACGAAGTCGTACTGCACAGGAGCCATGGTGCCTCGTCTCACTCGCGCCGTAGATATGCGTGGCATGCTAGACCCGGTCGCGCTATACGCACCAGGTTGCGAACGGCGCAACTTATGGAAGTTCGCCGCGGGGTGCTTGCTTGCAATCGCGTTGTTTACTGCGCGTATAGTTGCACGGTGAGCAACTACAGCCTTGACTCAGAAACGTCGAACGCACCGGCGGGCGGGGTGCAGTCGGTCGACCGCGCCATCAGCGTCCTGGAGATCCTCGCGCAGCGTGGCGAAGCCGGTGTCAGCGAGGTGGCCGCCGAGATCGAGGTGCACAAGTCCACGGCCTTCCGTCTCCTCGGAGCCCTGGAAGCGCGCGGCCTGGTCGAGCAGGCCGGCGAGCGCGGCAAGTACCGGCTCGGCTTCGGCATCGTGCGCCTGGCCGGCGCGGTCACGGGCCGTATCGACATCACGCAGCAGGGCCGTCCGGTGTGCGAGCGGCTGGCCGAGGAGATCGGCGAGACCGTCAACATCGCCGTGATGCAGGAGCAGTACGCGATCAACCTGTACCAGGTGCGCGGACCGGGAGCGGTCACCGCGCACAACTGGGTGGGCCAGCTGACTCCGCTGCACGCCACGTCGAGCGGCAAGATCCTGCTGGCCCACCTGCCGGCGAAGGAGCGCGCCACGCTGCTGACGGCCGCGGGCATGAAGAAGGTCACCCCGTACACCATCACCGCGAAGACGAAGCTGGAGAAGAACCTCGTCACCGCCCGGGAGCAGGGTTACGCCTTCACCCTGGAGGAGCTGGAGATCGGTCTGCACGCCATGGCCGCCCCGGTGCGCAACCGGGACGGCGAGGTCATCGCCGCTCTCAGCGCCTCCGGACCGTCGTACCGGTTCACCGAGGAACGGCTGCACGAACTGTCCCCGGTGCTGGTCAAGGGCGCCGACGAGATCAGTCACCGCATGGGCTTCCTGGGCTGATTCACCCCCGGGGAGCGCCGAGGCGCTCGTTCACCCAGTCATGGAAGGCACCGATGTGGTGTTCGCTGGGCACCAGCACACCGCCCTTGGCGTACAGCCGTGAGCTCATGCCGGGCTGGGTCCGCTCACAGGCCTCGAAGTCCTGCCGGTTGACCCGGTCGAAGAGTTCCACGGACCGGCTGACGTCCTTGCCGCTCTCGACGACGTGCGGCAGATAAAGCCAGTCGCACTCGACGATCGTGCGGTCGGCCGCCACCGGGTACATCCGGTGGAAGATCACGTGGTCGGGGACGAGGTTGATGAACACCTGCGGCCGCACGGTGATCGCGTAGTAACGCCGGTCCTGGTCCTCGGCGACCCCCGGAATGCGGTCCAGGCCCTCGGAGCCGTCCACCGTGAACCCCTGGACCTCCTCACCGAACTCCGCGCCATGGCCCACGTAGTACTGGGCCGCGTACCCGTCCGCGAACTCCGGCAGCACCTCGGTCAGTTCGGGATGGATCGTCGCGCAGTGGTAGCACTCCATGAAGTTCTCGATGACGAGCTTCCAGTTCGCCTTCACGTCATAGGTGATCCGACGCCCGACGGACAGGTTGTCGATGTCGTACCGCTCGATCGACTCGACGTCGCCCAGGCGGGCCACGACCTCACCGATGACGTCCTCCTCGAAGGACGGCGGGTTCTCCGCGAGGCAGACCCAGACGTAGCCGAGCCATTCCCGCACGGCGACACTCACCAGGCCGTACTCGGTGCGGCCGACGTCGGGCATCTTGGTCAGGTTCGGCGCCGCGACCAGCTTGCCGTCCAGACCGTACGTCCAGGCGTGGTACGGGCACTGGAAGGCCCGCTTGACCTCGCCGGACTCCTCGGTGCACAGCTTGGCCCCGCGATGCCGGCAGACGTTGAAGTAGGCGCGGATCGAGTTGTCCCTGGCCCGGGTGACCAGGATGCTCTCGCGGCCCACGTCGACGGTGCGGAAGGCCCCGGGCTTCGCCAGCTCGGACGCCCGGGCGACGCAGAACCACATGGTCTCGAATATGTGCTCCTGCTCCTGGGCGAAGACCGCCGGATCGGTGTAGGAGGAGCCGGGAAGAGTGGCGATCAGGCTGTCGGGCAGGCCGGTCGAGGTCACGGGGCACTCCTCGGTGAACGTCGCGTAGGGGTCATTCGGACGCCGGGAGAGGAACGACTCCGGACGGCGTTGTGTGTGGAGCAACGCTGCGCGCTATGGGCAACCGCAGCATGGGGTGGCGCCGGGGTGCTGTCAAGACGTTCCGGCGGCCAGTTGCTTGCGCGCCCGCATGAACAGCCGCGGCTGGTTCATGCCGAGCACGGCGACCGGCCGGCCGTCACGCCGGTAGACGGCGAGGACGTCGCGGTCGTCCGCCGAGCCCGCCTCGACGGTGATGCTGTCGGCCTCGGCCGCGTGGCCGGCGAACTGGATGCGGACGCCGTACTGGTCCGACCAGAAGTACGGCGGCCGGGGCACACCCGGCTCGACCGCACCCCCCGCCAGCAGGGTGGCGACGGCGGCCTCCGGGCGCTCGCGCGCGCCGGTCCAGTGCTCCACGCGGCGGTGACGGCCGACCCGGGGGTCGTACCAGTTGGCGCAGTCGCCGACCGCGACCACACCGGCCAGGCTGGTACGGCCGTCCGCACCGCACTTCACGCCGTCGTCGAGGGCGATGCCGGAACCCTCCAGCCATGCGACGCACGGGCGGGCCCCGACTCCGACGACGACGATGTCGGCGGGGACGCTGCGGCCGTCCTCCAGCAGGACGGCGTCGACCCGGTGCTCCCCGCTCAGCCCCTTGACACCGACGCCGCACAACAGCCGCACACCGTGATCGGTGTGGAGACCGGAGACGACGGCCCCCATGGTGGCGCCGAGCGGCCCGGCGAGCGGGGTGGGGGCCGCTTCCACGACGGTCACGTCGAGACCGAGGGCGTACGCGGTGGAGGCGACCTCGGCGCCGATGAAACCGCCGCCTATCACCACCAGGCGTCCGCCGCCCGCCAGTTCGTCCCGCAGGGCACGGGCGTCGTCCAGGGTGCGCAGGGTGTGCACTCCGGCGAGGCCCGCGGAGCCCGGCAGGGCGCGCGCCACGGCACCGGTGGCGATGACGAAGCCGTCGGCACGCACCTCACGTCCGTCGGCGAGACGGACGGTGCGCGCGGGGTGGTCGAGGCCGGTGGCGCGGGTGCCGAGCAGCCACTCCGCCGCCAGGTCCTCGCCCTCCGCCTCCAGGGCGAGTTCGGCCTCGCCGAGGGTGCCGGACAGGAACTCCTTGGACAGCGGGGGCCTGTCGTAGGGGCGGTGCGGCTCGTCCCCGATGACGACCAGGCGTCCGTCGAAGCCCTGCTTGCGCAGCGAGCGCGCCGCCGACAGACCGGCGAGGGAGGCGCCGACCACGGCGACGGTCCTCACGCGGGACCCCCGGCGAGCCGGGCGGAGATGCAGGGCGGCAGGTTGGGCGCCTCCGTGGAGAGCCGGACGTGGATCATGCCGTCCTCGACGACGACCTCGTGCGTCCGGACCGGCAGCTTCGCCGGCGGGGAGTCGACCGAGCCGGTGCGCAGGTCGAACTTGGAGGCATGCAGCGGGCATTCCACCTCGCAGCCCTCCAGCCAGCCGTCGGCGAGCGAGGCGTCCTGGTGGGTGCAGGTGTCGTCGATGGCGAAAACCTCGCCGTCGTCGGTGTGGAACACCGACACCGGCGGGTCGACGTCGAGCCTGAAGGCCTCACCTCGCGGGAGATCCGCGAGACGGCACGCGGGAATCATCATGACACCTCGGTGCGTATAACGAAACGGTTTGCGGTAAGCGCAACATCAGTCTGGAGTCGCCCAGAACCCTTGTCAAGGCATCCAGAGGCCCCTTCGAGTCCCGCAAGGCGTTGCGGCATCCACAACTCACCTCACATAGAACAACTCAAGACGCCTACGTCGTCGCCCCGCGGCGACCGCGGGGCGAGGGCGGGCGCATGCTCCCGGAGGCGGACGCGAAGACCCGGCGGGCCCGTGGCCGCGCAGAGCGGTGCCACGGGCCCGCCGGTCGGCGGGTCCGGCGGTCTCAGACGGCGGACGAGACGGACGGCGAGGACTCCCCGGTCTGCGAGGGCCCCGCACTCTCCTCGCCGGCCGTGGACGTGGCGGGGCCGATGCGAAGCTCGAAGTCCCCGTCGTATTTCTCGTGGCCGGCGATGACGGCCGTCTCGACGGCCTCCTCGCCCATGCGTCCGCGGATGATGAGCGGATCGTGACGCAGGTCCCGGTTGAGCGCGACGCACAACCCGATCATCACGAGGGTGAAGGGGGCCGCCGCGAGGATGGTGAGGTTCTGGAGCCCCGTGAGCGCGTCGCCCTTGCCTCCGCCGATGAGCAGCATGACGGCGGCGACGGCCCCGGTCAGCACACCCCAGAACACCACGACACCCCGGGAGGGTTCCAGGGAGCCCCGCTGCGAGAGCGTCCCCATCACGATGGAGGCGGCGTCCGCGCCGGAGACGAAGAAGATGCCGACGAGCACCATCACGACGACGCTCGTCACCGTGGCCATGGGGTACTGCTGGAGGACGTCGAAGAGCTGACCCTGGGCGGTCGCGGCGTCGTTGAGGCGACCGGACTCCTGGAGACGCATCGCCGAGCCGCCGAAGACGGCGAACCAGAGCAGGCTGACACTGCTGGGCACCAGGATGACGCCCCCGACGAACTGCCGGATGGTACGGCCGCGGCTGATGCGCGCGATGAACATGCCGACGAACGGCGTCCAGGAGATCCACCACGCCCAGTAGAAGACCGTCCAGCTCGCCAGCCAGTCGGCGACCCCCTTGCCGCTGGACGCCTCGGTACGGCCCGCCATCTGGGCGAGGTCGCCGAGGAAGGCGCCGACGGAGGTGGGCAGCAGGTCGAGGATGAAGACGGTCGGGCCGACGAGGAACACGAACAGCGCGAGGGCCACCGCCAGCACCATGTTGGTGTTGGAGAGCCACTGGATGCCCTTCTCGATCCCGGACACCGCCGAGGCGACGAAAGCCACGGTCAGCACGGCGATCACGAGGACCAGCAGTCCGGTGCCGACCGACCCCAGCCAGCCGAGTCCCGTGAAGCCGCTGCCGATCTGGAGGGCGCCCAGCCCGAGGGAGGCCGCCGAGCCGAAGAGGGTGGCGAAGATGGCGAGGACGTCGATGGCCCTGCCGGGCCAGCCGTTCACCCTCTTCTCACCGAGCAACGGGGTGAAGACCGCGCTGATCAGCTGGCGGCGTCCGCGCCGGAAGGTGCTGTAGGCGATGGCGAGACCCACGACCGCGTACATCGCCCACGGGTGGAGCGTCCAGTGGAAGAGGGTCGTGGCCATGGCGGTCTCCATGGCCTGGTTGGCGTCGGCCGGGTCGGTGCCCGGCGGCGGTGTGACGAAGTGCGAGAGCGGCTCGCTCACGCCGTAGAACATCAGGCCGATGCCCATGCCGGCGCTGAACATCATGGCGATCCACGAGACGGTGCGGAACTCGGGCTGCTCCCCC
This sequence comes from Streptomyces sp. B21-105, assembly GCF_036898465.1. Lineage (NCBI taxonomy): Bacteria > Bacillati > Actinomycetota > Actinomycetes > Kitasatosporales > Streptomycetaceae > Streptomyces > Streptomyces sp. B21-105. Next base: position 264,624 of record NZ_JARUMJ010000001.1, read on the forward strand.
TCCTTTCCGAGGGTGATCCGCCCGTAACGGCTCATCGCCAGCCAGAGGGCGAAGACCACGAAGCCCGAGGCGGCGAGGACGAAGGCCCAGCCGCCGTTGCGGATCGTCCCGTCCAGCAGCTTCCCGGACACGCTCTCCAGCGCGTCGGTCGCGGTGGCTCCCCACACGACGAAGGCCAGGGTGAGGGCCGCGGAGACGCCGAACACGACGGGGTCGGTCCGGGGACGGCCGGCGGCCGCCCCGCCTCTGGGCGGTTCCTGTCCGACGGGACGACCTGCGCTCCCGTTCCGTTCGCGGGCTCTGCTCATCAGATCGTTCCTTCCACAGACAGCGGTGGATGCTCCGCCCGGGCGACGGTCGCGCCCGGGCAGGAAGGGAGTGGTATCGACAACGGGGCGACTGCCACCAAGATCAGGTTGCGAATAGTGCACCAGAATCCACTATGAGCAACAACGATCTGACGCCCGGGGGAGGCTGTCAAGGGATGCGTCAAGACGACGTGCGCGTGCTCCGGATCGGGCAGCGGAGCGTTCTCCTCGTCGGACCTCAGGTCCCCGTGGGCCGGCCGGCGGGGACCGGCTCCAGGCGGACGACGATCGACTTCGAGGTGGGGGTGTTGCTGACCGCCGCCGTGGAGTCCAGGGGGACCAGGACGTTGGTCTCGGGGAAGTAGGCCGCGCAGCAGTCGCGGGGCGTCGGGTAGGGCACCACGCGGAAGGCCGGCGCCCTGCGTTCCACACCGTCGTCGTACTCGCTGACGATGTCGACGAGGTCCCCGTCGGCCAGGCCCCGGTCGGCGAGGTCGTCGGGATGCACGAAGAGGACCCGGCGGCCCTGGTGGATGCCGCGATAGCGGTCGTCCAGGCCGTAGACGGTGGTGTTGTACTGGTCGTGGGAACGGAGGGTCTGGAGCAGCAGCCGGCCCGGCGGCACATGGGGCCGTTCCAGCGGGTTGGCGGTGAAGTGGGCCAGCCCCGTGGCGGTGGTGAACCGGCGTTCGTCGCGCGGCGGGTGGGGCAGCGCGAAGCCGCCGGGCTCTCGTACCCGGTGGTTGAAGTCCTGGAAGCCGGGGATCACGCGCGCTATGCGGTCGCGAATACTGTCGTAGTCCTTCTCGAACTCCTCCCAGGGCACGTGCGAGCCCGCTTCCCCGAGCGCGGCACGCGCCATCCGGCAGATGATCGCGGGCTCGCTCAGCAGATGATCGGAGGCGGGGGCGAGGCGCCCTCGGGAGAGGTGCACCATGCCCATGGAGTCCTCGACGGTGACCTGTTGGGGTCCGGCAGGCCGCAGGTCGGCCTCGGTGCGGCCGAGACACGGCAGGATGAGCGCCTGCTCGCCTGCGACGACGTGCGAGCGGTTGAGCTTGGTGGAGATCTGCACGGTGAGGCGGCAGTTGCGCAGGGCCCGCTCGGTGAGGCCGGTGTCGGGGGCGGCGGCGGCGAAGTTGCCGCCGAGTGCGACGAAGACCCGTACGTCGCCGTCGCGCATGGCACGGACGCTCTCGACCGCGTCGTGGCCGTGGCGCCTCGGGGGCGTGAACGCGAACTCGGCGCCGAGCGCGTCCAGGAACGCGTCGTCCGGCTTCTCGTAGATGCCCATGGTGCGGTCGCCCTGCACGTTGGAGTGGCCGCGCACCGGGCAGAGGCCGGCGCCCGGGCGGCCGATGTTGCCGCGCAGCAGGAGGAAGTTCACGACGTCGCGGATGGTGGGGACGGAGTGCTTGTGCTGGGTGAGGCCCATGGCCCAGCAGACGACGATCTTCTCGGCGGCCGGCACCTCGCGGAACGCGGCCCGGATCTCCTCCTCGGGCAGGCCGGTGGCCGTCAGGATCTCGTCCCACGACACCCTTCGGGCGTGCTCGGCGAACTCCTGGAAGCCGTGTGTGTACCGGTCGATGAAGGGCGTGTCCAGACAGCTGCCGGGAACCTGGTCCTCCGCCTCCAGCAGCATGCGGTTGAAGGCCTGGAACAGCGCCTGGTCCCCGCCCAGTCTGATCTGGAGGAACCGGTCGGCCAGGCGGGTGCCGCCGCCGAGGACACCGGACGGCCGCTGGGGGTTCTTGAACCGCAGCAGCCCCGCCTCGGGAAGCGGGTTGACCGCGATGATCCGGGCGCCCCGGCGCTTGGCGGTCTCCAGCGAGGAGAGCATCCGGGGGTGGTTGGTGCCGGGGTTCTGACCGACCACGAGGATGAGGTCGGCGTCGTGCAGATCCTCCAGGGTGACGCTTCCCTTGCCGATGCCTATCGTCTCCGTCAGCGCCGATCCGCTGGACTCGTGGCACATGTTGGAGCAGTCCGGCAGGTTGTTGGTGCCGAGCATCCGGACGAACAGCTGGTACAGGAAAGCGGCCTCGTTGCTCGCCCGGCCGGAGGTGTAGAAGGCGGCCTGGTCGGGGTGGTCGAGGGCGGCGAGTTCACGGGCGATCACGGCGAACGCGTCGTCCCAGGAGATCGGCCGGTAGCGGTCGTCGCCGGCCGCGCGGTACATGGGGTGGGTCAGCCGGCCCTGCCGGCCGAGCCAGTAGTCACTGGCGGGGAGCAGGTCCGCCAGGGTGTGCCCGGCGAAGAAGTCCGGGGTGACCCGGCGCACGGTGGCCTCCTCGGCCACCGCCTTGGCGCCGTTCTCGCAGAACTCCGCGGTGTGCCGGTGCTCCGGCTCGGGCCAGGCACAGCCGGGGCAGTCGAAGCCCTCCTTCTGGTTGACCCGGAGGAGGGTCAGCAGGCCCCGGCGGGCTCCCATCTGCTCGCCGGCATGCCGGAGCGAGGAGGTGACCGCGGGGAGGCCGGCAGCGTACTCCTTCGGGGGACCGACCCGCAGCCGGGCGTCTCCGGGGTCGTCGGCAGGTGCGTTGCGAGTCATCTGAAGCGCCACTCCGGGGTGTAGGGGATCAGAGCCGTCCCGTCGCCGGGCGTCCCGGCCTCCCGCGCGGGCCGTGCGGCCGTGCGGGCCGTCGGCACAGACCCCGAGAGGTTACGAGGTTGCGTACTACGGAACAGTGCCGCCATATGCAACGATGACACCAAGAAAGCGTGATCCCGACCCCCTGTCAAGACCGCCGTGCCGCCCGACCGGCGAGGTCGACCCGGTTCGGGCCTGCGGGCGACGGATGACCTGCGCGGGTGAAGCGGATTCAGCGAGCCGCCGGAGCGGTCGTCGGCTCAGCGGTCGGTGACGCCCTGGGCGGACCCTTCGAGTTCGGCCCCCGAGGAGCTTTCTCCGCACGGTTCCCCGCGCCCGGCACCGGTGGCGAGATGTGCGGAGGCGGCGGCTGGGACCCCGGCGAGGCCACCGACGACACACAGATGGCCGTTCTGGTCGCGGAGTCCCTGCTGGAACGCGGCGGACTGGATCTGCCGGACATCTTCACCCGCTTCCAGCGCCGGCCACCGAGTTCAACGGCGCCGTCTGGCCCTGCCTGGGCTCCGCCGTCTGGGCCCTGCGCACCACCACCGGCTTCGAAGACGCGATACGCGCGGCGGTCGACCTCGGCGGCGACACGGACACCGTCGCCGCGGTGACCGGAGGTCTCGCGGGGGCCCGCTACGGGCCGGCGGCGATTCCAGCCCACTGGACGCAACCGCTCCACGTCCCCCTCCCGGGTTTGGACGGACGCGTGCTGCGCCTGGCGGATCTGCTCCACCTCGCCCGCCGCCTCGCAGGCTGACCCGAACCGCGGCAGGACCCAGTTACTCTGCTCGAAGTGGTTCGAACGTAGTACTACATTTGGAGTGACGTCGATGGCGAGACGGAACGACCAGAGGCGCGCGGCCCTCGTCGACGCGGCGATCGAGGTGCTGGCCCGGGAGGGCGCACGTGGTCTGACGTTCCGGGCTGTGGATGCCGAGGCCGCCGTTCCGGCCGGCACGGCGTCCAATTATTTCGCCAGCCGCGACGACCTTCTCACTCAGGCCGGGGCCCGGGTGTACGAGCGGCTCCAGCCCGACGAGGCCACGGTCGCCCGCCAGCAGGCGGCCGGCCGCGACCGGGAGACCTACGCGGAACTGATGCGCGAGCTCGTCGGCCGCGTCGCCGCGTTCCGCACCGGTTACCTCGCGCTGCTGGAACTTCGCCTCGAGGCCACCCGGCGCCCCGAACTGCGCAGGATTCTCACGGAGCGGGTCCGGGCCGACGTCGACGCCAACGTCGCCTATCACGAGGCCTCCGGCCTCCCCGGCGACGCCATGGCCGTCAAGCTCCTCATACTGACGCTGAACTGGCTGATCGTCGAGCAGCTCACGCTGCCGGACGTCTTCACGGAGGCGGAGCGCGAACGACTGGTGACGGCGGCCGTGGAGCGCATCGTGGCGGCCACGTAGCCGCTCCCCACCGCGTGCCCCAACGTCCGGCCGGGAGGGGGCCGAGGTCCCGCACCGCAACCGCAGCGGCCGAAACGGTGTCTCCTCACGCGTGGCTCGATGCTTGTCAAGGGTGAGAGTCGAGCCGCGCGGCCGCGGTGGGGGGATGGAATGGACACATGGGCAGTGCCCGGATACACCGAGTCGCTGGAACTCGGGGCAGGGGCGAGCGGGCGGGTCGTTCTGGCCGTGCACGAGGAGACCGGCGTCCCGGTGGCGGTCAAGTATCTCAGCGAGTCGCTGCGTACGAAGCCTGGCTTCGTACAGGGGTTCAGGGCTGAGGCGCGGCTGCTCGGCGGGCTGGAGAGCCCTTACGTCGCCGACCTGTACGAGTACGTCGAGAGCCCGGACGGCGCCGCCATCGTGATGGAGCTGGTGGACGGCGTGTCGTTGCGCACCCTGCTGACCAGGGTGGCCCCGCTCGAGCCCGAGGCGGCCCTCGTGGTCCTCAAGGGATCGCTGCTCGGTCTGGCCGACGCGCATCGCGTCGGCGTCGTCCATCGCGACTACAAGCCGGAGAACGTCCTGGTCGTGCCGGACGGATCGTCCAGGCTCGTCGACTTCGGCATAGCGGTGGACGTCGGCGCCAGCGCCGGCGCAGCCGGGACCCCCTCCTACATGGCCCCGGAGCAGTGGACCGGCGCCCCCGCCTCTCCCGCCGCCGACGTGTACGCGGCCACGGCCACCTTCTTCGAGTGCCTGACGAGCCACCGGCCCTACACCGGTGACAATCTCGCCGCACTCGCCCTGCAGCATGTCGATGGGCCGATCCCGGCCGACGAGGCCCCCGAGGCGGTGCGGGAGCTGGTGCGACGCGGCCTCGCCAAGGACCCGGGGGAACGTCCCGCACACGCCGAGGCGTTCGTCGCGGAGCTGGAGGCGGCCGCCGGCGCCGCGTACGGGTCCGACTGGGAAGAGCGCGGGCGCGGCAGGCTCGCCGCGCTGGTGGCTCTGGTGCCGCTGCTCCTGCCGTCGGCCCGCAGCGCCCCGCCGAGCACCACGACGGACACCGCACGCACGGTCCTGGGCCGCGAAGCGGCCCGCGGCGGGGCCTCCGGTAAGGCACCCGGCGGGGCCCGGTCGTGGTTGCCCGGCCGGGCGGGGCTGCTCGTCACGGCCGCGGCCGTCCTGCTGGGCGTCCTCCTGTCCTACGACCTGCGGCACGCCCCGGGGGCGGCGCCGCAACAGGCGGCGCAGGCCCTGGCCACCAGCAGTGCCCGAGCCGCGGTGGATCCGGAAGCGTCCGTCGCTCCGACCACGCCGGCCCCCTCGGCCGCACCCCCGTCGTCCACCGCGTCACCCGGCCCGTCGGACTCGGCCTCGGCGTCGGCGTCCTCGTCGGCGTCCGTCGGCACCGACGAGCCCTCGGCGTCCGCCTCCGCATCCCCGACCGAGGAAGCCACACCCGGCGAAGCGCCCGGCGGGCCGTCCACCGGGGCGACGCCGACGACGGCCTCCCCGACCCCGCCGCGTGCTCCCGCTGTCAAGGACATCACGGTGAGGGACTTCCGGCAGACGGGTTCGACGACCGCCACAGCGACCATCGCCGTCACGACGGACGGAACCGGCCCGCTCTCCCTCACCGTCTCTTGGTCCACGGGCAACGGCGGCCGAGGGCTCGGGGCTTCGGACGGCGCGCCTCAGGCCTTCGAACGAAGCGGGTCCACCCAGTACGTCCTCACCGTGGCCCACACCTTCCGGAACGCCGGCTGCTACTGGGCGGTACAGGCGACGACCGTCCCCGCCGCCGCCGACGGCGGCGGCTCGCAGCAGCTTCTGACCAGGCAGTGTGACATCCGATGAGCACGCACGACGACCGCACGCACGACGACCGCACGCAGGTCTTCGTGGAGGACGGCGAGCCCACCCAGGTGCTCGGCCGCACCGCCTCGTCCGCCACACCCGCCTCGTCCGCCACACCCGCTTCGCCCGCCACACCCGCTTCGCCCGCCGCGCCCGCATCTGCCGCCTCGCGCGTCGAAGGCGGCCCCGACGACGCCGAGTACAGCGCCACCGTGCTGGCCAGTCACTGGATCCAGCGGCCGCCCGAGACGGACACGACCCTCGTCGCGCCTCCCTCCACGCGGACGCAGGACACGCCGACCCCGGTGCAGACGCCGACGCCCGCACCGGATCGCGTCGAAGGCACCGTGCTGCGCTTCGGCCCGGGCGTGACCGCCGCCGTCGCACAACGCACCCACCGGACCCTGCCCTCGATACCGCCGCCTCCCGCGCCCTCACGTCGGCGTCCGCGCAGACATGCGCTGCCCGCGCTGGTGCTGATCGGCGTCATCGCACTCCTCGCCTGGCAGCGCCTCGGGCCGTCCCTCGCAACGGGCGCGGTACAGGTCGTGGCCCGGCCGGCGGCCGTGGGGTGCGACGGCACCGCGGACGTCGTCGGCGTCGTCGCCACCAACGGCCGACCGGGCACGCTCTCGTACCGCTGGACCCGAAGCGACGGCACGGCCTCGGGTGTGCTGCGGGAAGTGGTGGCCGAGGGCCGGCATCAGGCACGCCTGCACCTGCTGTGGACGTTCCAGGGCAGGGGCCACTACGCGGCCCGGGCCGAACTGCATCTCCTCTCCCCCGTCGACCGCACGGTCGTCGTCGACCTGACGTACGACTGTCCCTGAGCGACCGCGCACACCCGCCTGCCGGTGTCCTCGCCCTCGGCGCGTGGACTCCGGCGGGCGGGCGATCTGACGTGGCGTCGGGTCCGTCGGGTCCGGCAGTGGGCAACCGGTCGTCCGGCAGCGCGAATACGTTTGCGTCTCAGGAACGAGGTTCAAGCACTTCCAGGGCGCCCGTTTCGGTGTCGTAGCTGCGCAAGGTGGTGAGGCGGACCGACAGGGGCGGCGCCGGCAGCAGCTCGGAGATCCGTCGGTCGGCGAAGGCAGCGGCCCGTCGGGTCCGGCCGAGGGTGACGTGCGGGCTCCAGCGTCCGGGTTCGTGGAAGGGATTGAGGGCTTCGGGCCCGCCGTCCGACACGACCGCCTCCCACACCCGGCGGTGCAGACCGGCCAACGCACTGTCGAGGTCCAGCGCCCAGGCCAGCACCGATGTCGGCCGCTCGAAGCGGACCACACCGGTGAACCTCACCGCCAGCGGCAGCGCGGCCGCCACCTCGGCGAGCTCCCAGCGGATCGGGGCAGTCAGCTCCCCGCACGAGGCCAGCGTGAGATGCGGACTGTTGGTGGGAGAGCGGTGGCGCGCCTGACTGGGCAGCCCCGCGTCCGCGAGCCGCCGCCATGCCTCCCGCACGGCCACGTCCGCCGTCTCGTCCAGCAACATCTCGACCGTGCGCACCACCGCAGCCTAGCGGCGATCATCCGTGGTCCCGCCGAGGCGGCGCCCAGCCAGGGCCACGGACGACGGCACGCGAACAGGGCAGCGACCCGGGGCCGGGTTCGACGGGGACGGTGCCGGCGCGTCCGCGAGGTCGAGCAGACCAGCAGCCGGCACGGCGCCTACTCGTCCCCGGTGCTCTGCCGTGAGCGGGAATTCCGGCTCGTGCTGCGGGCCAGCTCGCCGCCGAGCAGTGTCGCCTTCGCCACGCCACGTGCCCAGCGAGGGGCATCGCCCCTGGCCTCCCAGAAGACGCAGACACAGCCGCCGATGACGAGCAGCACGACGACCGCCAGTACGAGTACGAGCACACTCTCCCCCTATGTGTTCTGTTCGTTCGATGGTGGGGCCCATCCTCTCAGGCGGGCGACGGGCTCGGCACGCGTGGCCTTCACCACAATTTGCCCATTTATGGACATAGGCATGTCTAAGTAGTCTCAAGGCTGGTTGCGCTTCTTCGGTGATCAGCGCAGGGATGCAGAGACAGCGCCATAGGAGAAGTGTTTGATGCTGAGGAAACGACGCACCGGACTGGTGGCTACGGCCGGCGTGCTCGGCGGCGTACTCACCGTCACGGCCCTCGGCGGTACAAGCAACGCTGCCACCAGCACCGACGACGGCGGGCGCCACCCCACGTCGCAGACGGGCCCACAGCAGGCGGGCGCCCCGGAGGCCTCCGAGGCCCGCATAGTGATCACGCCCGGGGAAGGCGCCCACAACGTCGGCACCGACGACCCCGTCGGCGTCACCGTCCGCAACGGCAAGCTCACCAAGGTGACCATGACCGCCGTCGCGACCGGCGCCGAGGTGCCGGGAACCGTGTCCGCGGACGGCACCTCCTGGAAGCCGAACGGCGGGCTGAAGGGTGCGACCAGGTATCAGATCGCAGCTGAGGCCAAGGACGCCAAGGGTCGCCCCGCCTCCGGTAACGCCTCGATCACCACCGTCTCCCCCGCCAACGACTTCATCGGGCACGTCTCCCCCGAGGACGGCTCGACCGTCGGCGTGGGCATGCCGGTGACGGTCGGTTTCGACAAGGCGGTCAGCGACAGGGCCGCCGTGCAGTCGGAGATCCAGGTCAGCTCCAGCAGCGGCCAGCAGGCCGTCGGCCACTGGTTCAACGACCGTCGCCTCGACTTCCGCCCCGAGCATTACTGGACGCCCGGTTCCACCGTCACCGTCACGCTCACCCGCGACGGCATCCAGAAGACCGTCACCTTCACGATCGGCCGCAGCCAGATCAGCACCGTGGACGTCAAGACGAAGCGGATGACCGTCGTCCAGAACGGCAGGCCGATCAGGACCATCCCGATCTCGGCGGGCAGCCGCGAACACCCGACCTACAACGGTCAGATGGTGATCTCCGAGAAGTTCCGGCGCATCCACATGAACGGTGCGAGCGTCGGTCTCACGGAGAAGGACGGCAAGCCCTCGTACGACATCAAGGCCGTGCCGCACGCCATGCGCCTGACCGACTCGGGCACGTTCATCCACGGCAACTACTGGGGTACGGACTCGGTCTTCGGCAAGGTCAACACCAGTCACGGCTGCATCGGTCTGAGGGATGCCCGGGGCGGCGGCAACGACAGGAAGCCCGCCGCGTGGTTCTTCGACCACTCGATGATCGGTGACATCGTGATCGTCAAGAACTCCGAGGACAAGACAGCGCTGGCCCCGGACAACGGCCTCAGCGACTGGAACATGCCGTGGAGCCAGTGGGTCGCGGCCAGCTGGTAGAGGCGGGCGACCTCGTCCTGGGGGCGACGCCGACCGCCCGTGCCGCCGGGCACCGCTGCAGCACGGCGCGGGTGCGGCGATGACGCGTGACGGACCGATAAACCGCATTCAACTGATTGTCACCGCTTCGAGGTAAGCATCCCCTCTCTCCGGTGGATGTGGCGAGTTCGACGGCTAGCTTTCTGCAGGTGGACGGATGCCCGCGATCCTTCCCGCTCGTTGCCCACGCCCCCTGCCTCCCGTCCGGCGCACCCGTGTGCGCCGGACGGCCTGCCGTGCAAGGAGAGAACCCCCGATGTCCGTCGACAGCATCCCGGAGACTCAGGCCCCGCCCGCAGCGGCGCAGCAGTCCCTGAGCACGGCCGCCGCCCGCAACCTCGCCACCACCACCAAGTCAGCCCCGCAGATGCAGGAGATCACCTCCCGCTGGTTGCTGCGGATGCTGCCCTGGGTGGAGGCCGAGGGCGGCGCCTTCCGGGTCAACCGGCGGCTGCGCCATACCGTCGGCGACGGCCGCATCGAGTTCGTCCAGGAGGGCGCAACGGTCCGGGTGATCCCCCGGGAGCTCGGTGAACTGGCCGTTCTGCGCGGATTCGAGGACACGGAGGTTCTCACCGCCCTCGCCGACCGCTGCACGCAGCGCGACTTCACGGCGGGCGAGGTCCTCGTCGAACGCGGCAGCCCCGCGGACCGGATCCATCTGATCGCACACGGCCGGCTCATCCAGACCTCCGAGGGACAGTACGGCGGAGAGAACGCCCTCGCGGTGCTCGCGGACGGCGACCACTTCGGCGAGAACGCGCTGTCGGACTCCGACGCCCGCCACGACTGCACGGTCACCGCCGAGTCCTCCGGCACCCTCCTCACCCTCTCCCACGCCGACTTCGCCGCCGTCCAGGCGCGCGCACCCCACCTACGGGCCCACGTCGGCAGGTTCACGTCCCGCGGGCGGCTGCGGCAGAACAAGCACGGCGAGGCCGAGATCGCCCTGTCCGCCGGTCACGTCGGCGAGGCCGAACTGCCGGGCACCTTCGTCGACTACGAACCGAAACCGCGTGAGTACGAGCTCTCCGTCGCCCAGACCGTGCTGAGGATCCACACCAGGGTCGCCGACCTCTACAACGGTCCGATGAACCAGAGCGAGGAGCAACTCAGGCTCACGATCGAGGCGTTGCGGGAGCGTCAGGAGCACGAGCTGGTCAACAACCGCGAGTTCGGGTTGTTGCACAACGCCGACTTCAAGCAGCGCATCCAGCCCCGCTCCGGACCGCCGACCCCGGACGACATGGACGATCTGCTCTGCCGTCGGCGCGGTACCAAGATGTTCCTCGCCCACCCCAGGACGATCGCCGCCATCGGACGTGGCTTCAACGCCTGCGGTCTCTACCCCGACCATGTCGACCTGGGCGGGCAATCGGTCCCCGCCTGGCGCGGGGTCCCCATCCTGCCCTGCAACAAGATCCCGATCAGCAAGGAGCAGACCAGCTCCATCATCGCGATGCGCACCGGAGAGAAGAACCAGGGCGTCATCGGCCTGCGGCAGACAGGACTGCTGGACGAGTACGAACCGGGGCTCTCCGTGCGGTTCATGGGCATCAACGAACAGGCGATCATCTCCTACCTCGTCAGCACCTACTACTCCGCCGCGGTGCTCCTGCCCGACGCCCTCGGCGTGATGGAGAACGTGCAGATCGCCCCCAGGCCGCGCTGATGCCCTGACCGGCTGCAGGCGACACACCTGGCCCGCCCCGAGCACGACGGAGCGCTCACCCCACCGCAGCAAGGAGCCGACGATGCCCGATTCCGGGCCCCTCGGACCATCCCCCGCCGAGCGGCGACCGACGCCGCCCAGAGCCGTGCCGGACACCCCCGCGCGGGTGGTCCCGGACCTTCCGGCGACACCGGCCGCCGCGGGCTTTCTGGCGGCACTGCATCCTCCGGTCCCGATCCCGATCCCCGACCCGCCACCGGCCCCCACGCCCGCCTCCGCCGTACGACACACGCCCGGCACGCCCGCCTCCGCCGTACGACACACGCCCGGCACGCCGGCGGCCGGCACCGCCTTCCAGGGGATCATGCGCGGACCTACCGGACTGGGCACGACCTCCCTGACCCTGTCCGCCAGGGACGCACCCCCGCTCCCGGATCCGGAGGCCACGGCACCGGCTCCGTCCGCCGCTGGGCGAGCCGTTCCCGGTCTCTACCACCATCCCGTCCCGGAGCCCGACCCCGTGCGCGTCGAGGAGGTGAGCCGCCGGATCAAACACTGGGCCGAGGACGAGGTGCGGCTCTATCCCGAGGAGTGGGAGGGACAGTTCGACGGCTTCTCCGTCGGCCGCTACATGGTCGCCTGCCACCCCGACGCTCCGACGGTCGACCACCTGATGCTCGCCACCCGGCTCATGGTCGCGGAGAACGCGGTGGACGACTGCTACTGCGAGGACCACGGCGGGTCACCCGTCGGTCTCGGCGGGCGCCTCCTGCTCGCGCACACCGCGCTCGACCACGTCCACACCACCGCGGAGTACGCGTCGGCGTGGCAGGAATCCCTCACCTCGGACGCCCCGCGCCGGGCGTACCGCAGCGCGATGGACCACTTCGTCCGCGCGGCCACCCCCGCACAGGCCGACCGCTACCGGCACGACATGGCCCGGCTGCACATGGGCTACCTCGCCGAGGCCGCCTGGGCACAGACCGGCCACGTCCCCGAGGTGTGGGAGTACCTGGCGATGCGCCAGTTCAACAACTTCCGCCCCTGCCCCACCATCACCGACACCGTCGGCGACTACGAACTGCCCGCGGATCTCCACGCCCGGCCGGACATGCAGCGGGTGATCGCCCTCGCGGGCAACGCGACCACCATTGTGAACGACCTCTACTCGTACACCAAGGAACTCGACAGCCCCGGCCTCCACCTGAACCTGCCGGTGGTGATCGCGGAACGCGAGCAGCTCTCCGAGCGAGACGCCTATCTGAAGGCCGTCGAGGTTCACAACGACCTCCAGCACGCCTTCGAGGCCGCCGCGGCCGACCTGGCGAAGGCCTGCCCCCTGCCCCCGGTGCTGCGCTTCCTGCGGGGAGTGGCCGCCTGGGTCGACGGCAACCACGACTGGCACCGCACCAACACCTACCGATACAGCCTGCCCGACTTCTGGTAAAGAACGGACATTTCTGTGACCACTGAGACGACCTCCACCGCCACCGCGAAGATCCCGGCCCCGGCCACCGCGTACCAGGAGGACATCGCCCGCTACTGGAACAACGAGGCCCGACCGGTCAATTTGCGCCTCGGTGACGTGGACGGGCTCTACCACCACCACTACGGCATCGGCGACGTGGACCAAGCCGCGCTCGGCGACCCGGCACACAGCGAGTACGAGAAGAAGCTCATCGCGGAACTGCACCGGCTGGAGTCGGCACAGGCGGAGTTCCTCATGGACCACCTCGGCGGCGTCGGTCCCGACGACACCCTCGTCGACGCCGGCTGCGGGCGCGGCGGGTCCATGGTCATGGCGCACCGCCGATTCGGTTGCCGGGTCGAGGGCGTCACCCTGTCCGCCGCCCAGGCCGACTTCGGCAACAGGCGCGCGCGGGAACTACGTATCGAGGACCATGTCCGCTCCCGTGTGTGCAACATGCTCGACACGCCTTTCGACAAGGGCAGCATCGGGGCCTCGTGGAACAACGAGTCGAGCATGTACGTCGACCTCCACGACCTGTTCGCCGAGCACTCCCGTTTCCTGAAGGTGGGCGGCAGGTACGTGACGATCACCGGCTGCTGGAACCCCCGCTACGGCCAGCCGTCGAAGTGGGTCTCGCAGATCAACGCGCATTTCGAGTGCAACATCCACTCCCGCCGCGAATATCTGCGCGCCATGGCCGACAACCGGCTCGTGCCGCACACCATCGTCGACCTCACGCCGGACACCCTGCCCTATTGGGAGTTGCGGGCCACGTCGTCGCTGGTCACCGGAATCGAGGAGGCGTTCATCGAGTCCTACCGGGACGGCTCCTTCCAGTACGTCCTGATCGCGGCAGACCGCGTGTGAGCCCGGCCTCGCGGGGCCGGGGCCGCGTCCTTCACGGGCGGCCCCGGCCCCGCGGGGCTCACTCCCTTCTCGCGACGGCAGTCCACTCCCGCGGCTGCTCGGCCGCCGACACGATCCGTGACGCCTGCTGTCGTCCGCTGTCGCACCGCCCCCGGGGCTACTGTCTGTCGGGTGAACGCAGACGACGCGAACCGGCGATGGACGCGGTCCATGCCCGAGGCCTACGAACGCCACCTCGTGCCGGTCCTCTTCCGCCCGTTCGCCACCGACCTGGCGGCCAGGGCTGCCGCGCTACGGCCCCGAAAGGTCCTGGAGCTCGCCGCGGGGACCGGTGCGTTGACCTCGGCCCTGCTCACCGCGGCGCCCACGGCCTCCGTGGTGGCCAGTGACCTGAACGAGGCGATGGTCGCCGCCGGGTCGGCACGCGAGCCCCGCGCCGACTGGCAGCAGGCGGACGCCCAGGAACTGCCCTTCGAGGACGGCGGCTTCGACCTCGTCGTGTGCCAGTTCGGCGTGATGTTCTTTCCCGACAGGCCCGCCGCCTACGCGGAGGTGCGCAGGGTGCTGACCCCGCAGGGACGCTTCTTGTTCAACAGCTGGGGCCCGCTGTCCACGCACGGGTTCGGGGCGGCCTTCCAGGACGCCCTGGAACAGTCCATGCCCGGCAGAGCGCCCGCGTTCCTCGAGGACGTGCCGCACGGTTACACGGATCCGGCCCTGGTCGCCTCGGACCTCGAGGCCGCCGGGCTCGCCCTGGACACCGCCGACGAGGTCACGCTCGACGCCGTCGCGGCGTCGGCCGCCTCCATCTCCACCGGGTTCCTCACCGGCACACCGGTCAGCGCCGCCCTGGAATCCCGCCGCGACGCCCGGACCATCAGGGCCTCGGTCACCCGGAGGATGACGGACCGGCTCGGCTCCGGTCCTGTGACGGCGGCGATGACCGCGACCGTCTACACCGCGCACCGCCCGGACTGACGCTTTCCGACACCACACGGCCGACCCGGCCGCGTTCGTCGCAGGCGGCCTCCTCAGTCGGTGTTCCGCTCGGCCGTGACCAGCAGGTACTCCCATTCCATGGTCCCGTCCGCGAGGTGCCGGGCGGCCAGGTCCGTGAGCGCCGCGTCGAGGGCGGACACCTTGTCGGGGTCGTCGGCGATGGCCCGGTACACCGCGAGGGTCGGGCCGTAGCAGGACTTGAAGAACTCCCGGAACTCCTCGGCCCGGGCGAACCGGTCGACACGCAACCGCCGGCGACGGGCGTCGAAGGCACTCACGCGGTCGCCGAGCAGTGCACGCACGTGGTCCTCGTCGCCCCACAGCGGTGGCGGCTGCGCTCCGGGCGGAGGCGGGGGCGCGTACGGGCGCATGACGGCGAACATCTGGCCGACGAACCCTTCCGGTGTCCAGTTGGCCAAGCCGATCCTGCCGCCCGGCCGGCACACGCGGACCAGTTCGTCGGCCGCCCGCTGGTGGTGCGGGGTGAACATGACGCCTACGCAGGAGACCACGATGTCGAACGAGGCGTCTGCGAACGGCAGCGCCTCCGCGTCGCCCTCTCGCCAGTCCAGGTGGGCGCCGCGCTCGGCGGCGAGCCGCGCTCCGGCCGCCAGCAGTTCCGGCGTCAGGTCCACCGCGACCACGTCGGCTCCCGCGAGAGCGGCCGGGATGGCGGCGTTCCCCGAACCGGCCGCGACATCGAGCACCCGCGAACCCGGCTGCACGCCGCTTCCCCGTACGAGCTCCGGTCCGAGGTCAGGGATCACGTCCGTGGCCACCAGGGGGTAGTCGCCCAGCGCCCACATGGCCCGGTGCCTGGCCTTCAGTGCTTGGTCCGCGCGGGTCGCTTCACTCGCCTCGGTCATGACGGATCCCTCCGCTGCCGCGCCGTGTGCGTACGGTGCCGGGCGGTGGCCGCCGTCTCGGACCGGCACGCCCGCGTCTCGCCGCCTCGGCGCCTCCTCCGACTGTCTCACGGTTCGACCGTCGGCGCCGGGCCTGGCACGAGACGCCGGGCAGCCGACCCTCGGCCGGGGCGTCGGTCGATCACGTCGTCCCTCACACCCCGAGCGCCTGCCCCCTTGTCGGCGCCGGGGTCAGTTCACCGTACATAGGAGTCGCAGAGGGCAGCCGCTCCCGAGGGCGCGGGAGCCTGATGGGCCCAGCCGCACACGGTGCGCAGGTCGTAGGACGGCCTCGGCCGGGCAGTACGCGGCCGCGTCGGCCGGTGGCCGGGCCGCTTCGGGGCTGCGTCGCGGTGGCGGGTACGCGGCGCCTCGGGCCGGGGCGGCTCGGACCGCACGGCTCTGGGCTGCGGTCGCTGCCGCTGCGGTTGCTGTTGCTGTGGTTGCCGTTGCTGTGGTTGCGGCATGCGGCGGGTGCGCTCGCGGCCGGTGGCGCCCGAGGGGCGCCGCTGCCGCTGTGCGGGGCGGCGGTCCGCATGCCGCTTCGTCGTCTTCTCGACGGGGGTGGTGGCGAGGGGGGTGGTGGCGACGAGGGCGGTGCGCGCGGAGGGCTGGGCCGGCGACGGCGGCGGGGACGGCGTGCGTGCGGCGGCCGTGTCCACCCGTGGGACGGGCGGCGGGGCGCCGACGGGGACGGAGACACAACCTCCGGCAAGCAGGACGCAGGCCAGGACGAGAGCGAGGGAGAGCGGGCGGCGCATGCCCCCAGGATGGTCGGCGGCGGACACGGCTGGCGTGCCGTTCCGCTGATGATCACCGGCACGGGTGACGCGCCGCGGTCCGCGCACCGTCCGCACGTCCAGCCGTTCGCCACGACGTCGTTGGCGGCACTCCCCCGTGCGGTGGGGTTAGCCTGTTCGCCGACCTCCGGCGGTTCCCCCACCTCTTCGACTAGCACCTCCCTGACCTGCGCGAATACCGGTGTCCGAACCGTCGATACGTCCGTCCGAGCGAGGCGTGTGCCGATCTGTCACGTTGCGGAGGTGACGCAGCGTCGGTTTTCTCGGCAGTGCTACGCACGCACTTCGGGTGCCGTGCAACAGACCAAACTGCTGCTTCGCTGGAGGGTTCTCGTGGGCAATGCACGTGTGGGCGTCGGCATCGGCATCGGCATGGGTTTGATGGCCGGGTTGCTGGCTCTTCAGGTTCCGGTCGCTGCTGCTGCCGGTGACTCAGGTCTCGACATCCGCGCGCGGCAGACCGCCCACGGGTTCACGGTCACGGTCAGCACCACCGCATGTGGTGCGGACGTGACCTACGGGAAGGGCGAGTCCGAGGCGGCAGGGGCGTTCCATCTCTTCGAAGGCGAGCGCAAGGGCGTCCTCACCGGCGAGTTCACGGTGCCGGAGGGTGCTTCCCCCGGCACCGACACCGTCACCGTCAAGTGCCCGCCGCGGATCAGGATCACGGACTCGTACCGGCTCCCGACCCGCCGGCCCGACGGTGCCGTGGAGGCCGGTTTCGGAGACACCGGACAGGCAGCCCCGCAGCTGGCTCTGGGCGCGGCGCTGGTCGCCGCAGCCGCCGCCGGGATGCTGGTGAGGAGGCGTCGCCGCGCCAACCCGGACGGCGACTGACCGCCCTCATCGACCCGGCCCACTCACCCCGGCGGCTCCCGGCGCGCTCCTCGTCCGGCAAGCCGCCGGGAGCCCGTTGCCTCCCTCGTCCTCGCCACTTCTCCCCCGCTGCGAGCAGAGACCCCACCGCGATGGCTCCCAGGCGTACCTCCGACTCTTCCGCTTTCTTGGGTTCCTCGGGTTCCTCGGGTTCCTCGGGTTCCTCGGGCATCGTTTCCGTCAGGCTTCTGGCCTGGACACTCGTCACAGGAGTCCTGCTGGTGGCAGGCGCGGTGCACGACGAGCGGCCACGTCGGCCTTCAGCGGGTGAGGCGTTGTCACCCCGGCCCGGAGCCACTGTTCACCGCACCGCCGCCCCGGCGGACCCCGCCGTCGCCCCGCTCCCGCCCGCGGAACCGCTCTGGCTCCGGATCCCCGCCATCCACGTGAACACCACCGTCGCCAAGCTGCACCTGGACTCATCGGGGGCGCTCGAACCCCCGCCCGCCGACCCTCCGCACCGTGCCGGCTGGTACAGCGAGGGCACGGCACCGGGATCCGCCGGCACAGCCGTCACCGCGGGCCACGTGGACCTCCCGACCGGCGCCCCGGGCGTCTTCTACGAGCTCGGCGCCCTGACCGAGGGCGACATCATCGAGATCTACCGGGCGGACCGGCGGACAGTCGTGTTCACCGTCACCGCTCTCGAGGTCTACGACAAGAAGGCCTTCCCGAGCGAGAAGGTGTACGGCGGCTCCGAGCGGGCCGAACTACGGGTGATCACCTGCGGCGGCGGTTACTCCAGGCGGACCGGGTACCAGGGCAACATCGTGGTCTACGCGACTCTCACCGCGGTGAGGTGAGGGAGGTGCACGGCGCCGGAGGATCCGTTGTCGCTGCGGTCGGCGTGCTCGGGTGCGGTGGGCTTCGCGCCTGCGGGAATGGACGTGGTCCTCGGTCGGTTTGCCATGACGGCAACCAGCGCTGACGCACCTCCGCCCAGGTCACGGAGGGCTTTCGCGTCGAGTCGCGCTGGACTGCCTGCGACAGCGTGGTGAGTCTGCGGGGCGAGCGCTCATAGGCTCGTCGCAGACTTCGACCGAAGCCTTGTTCACTCAGGAGGATGCTTCATGACTGACCGGCCCTTGACGCTCATGGCCGTGCACGCCCACCCCGACGACGAGGCCACGGGAACCGGTGGTGTCCTGGCGCGGTACGCGGCGGAGGGGGTGCGCACGGTCCTCGTGACGTGTACCGACGGCGGTTGCGGCGACGGACCGGGAGGTGTCAAGCCGGGCGATCCGGGGCACGATCCGGCGGCCGTCGCCTTGATGCGGCGTGCCGAACTCGAGGCGAGCTGTGAGGTTTTGAAGATCAGTCATCTGGAGACGCTGGACTACGCCGACTCCGGGATGATGGGCTGGCCGACCAATGACGCCCCGGGCTCCTTCTGGCAGACGCCCGTGCAGGAGGGTGCCGCCCGGCTCGCGGAACTCCTGCAGCGCTACCAGCCCGATGTGGTCGTCACCTACGACGAGAACGGTTTCTACGGTCACCCCGACCACATCCAGGCCAACCGCATCACGATGGCGGCGCTGGAGCTGACCGAGCTGACACCGAAGGTGTACTGGACGACGGCGCCGCGCTCGATGATGGCGCGGTTCGGGGAGGTCATGCGCGAGTTCGGGGCGGTCGGCGAGCCGGAGCCGGATCCCGCCGAGACCGCCGCGATGGCCGAGATCGGGCTCCCCGACGAGGAGATCACCACCTGGGTGGACACCTCCGCGTTCGGCGGCCAGAAGTTCGACGCGCTGGCCGCCCACGCCAGCCAGGGCGAGAACATCTTCTTCCTCAGGATGGGCAAGGAGAAGTTCACCGAGTTGATGGGCGTCGAGACCTTCGTCCGCGTCCAGGACACCACCGGCGCGGCCGCGCCCGAGAACGACCTCTTCGCCGGACTGCGCTGATCCGACCGCACACCGGTCAGGTGCGGGCCGCGCCGGTCGGCCCGCACCTCGAGGCGGTCGGGGCCGCGAACAGCAGGGTGTGTTCCGCGGGTTGCGAGCGACCCCCTTGTCGAACAAAACCCACCAGTAACCCAACTGCGCCGCCCTGGTGCAGTGTTGTGCGCTTCGACCGCTCGGCGGTCGCCCGGTCCGCGTAGGCACTGCAGCTCACAGGGACAGGGAAGACCGCGTGAGCGACCGTCGGCCTGCGGGCGTCGCGCTCTCACCTGTCCGACTGGATCGGTCAAAAAGAAACATAATTCAACGCGCGCTTCTTGACAGGGCTTCAGGCAGCCGTTGTCATTGACCCGCCAGACGGCAGACGCATACGTCCTCCCGTCAGCCGGTCTCGGACCCGGCGCAGCCCTACCGGGCCTCAGCCGTACCAGGCCTCTCCCTGCCCAGGTAGCCCGTGCCCGGCTCCCCCTCCCCGCTTCGGCCACGCAAGCCGCACCGCGGTGCCGCGTCCGAACGGACACGAGTCCGGCACCTCGAAGAAGAGGTGAAGAAGCATGTCCCGAGGAACGTCTTCCGGCCACAGCCGTGGACGCAGGGCGCGACGCACCGCCGTCGCCCTCCTCCTGAGCCTGCTGGCGGCTGCCGCCGCACTCCTGATACCGGCCTCGGCCGCCCAGGCCGCCACCACCGTGACCTTCACGACCGGCGCGTCCCGGACGGACACCAGCGGCAACACCCTGCAGCTGCACGGCATGGGCATCATCAAGGTCGGTGACACGTGGTACGGCTTCGGTGAGAACAAGGCGGGCCAGACGTCGTCCAACACGTCCTTCCAGGCCATCTCGTGCTACAGCTCGACCGACCTGGCGAACTGGACGTACCGGGGCGACGCGCTGTCCCGGCAGGCCGCGGGTGACCTCGGCCCGTCCCGGGTGGTCGAGCGGCCGAAGGTGATCTACAACGCCACCACCCAGAAGTACGTGATGTACGTGCACATCGACAGCCTCACCTACTCCGAGGCCAAGGTCGGCGTCGCCACCAGCAGCACTCCCTGCGGCCCCTACGACTACCGGGGCAGCTCCCGCCCGCTCGGCCAACTGAGCCGTGACATCGGCCTGTTCCAGGACACCGACGGCACCGCCTACCTGATGTCGGAGGACCGCAACAACGGCCTGCGCATCGACCTGCTCTCCAGCGACTACCTCACCCCGGTGAGCACGGTCGCCGTCCTGGGCAGCGGCGGCGGCGCCAACAGCTTCGAGTCACCCGCCATGATCAAGGCCAACGGTGTCTACTACCTGCTGGCCTCGCACCTGACGGGGTGGAGCCTCAACGACAACGTCTACTCCACCGCCACCTCCATCGGCGGCGCATGGTCTGCGATGCGGAACTTCGCCGCCCCGGGCACCAAGACGTACGGCAGTCAGACCGCCAACATCATCACGGTGGCCGGCGCCTCCGGTACGACGTACATCTACGCCGGTGACCGCTGGAACGCCTCCGACCTCGGCGCGTCGCAGCTCATCTGGCTGCCCCTGACCATCAGCGGTACGACGGTGAACCTCGGCCAGTACCCGACCTGGTCGCTGGACGTGCAGGCGGGCACCTGGACGCCGGGCAGCGGCGTACCGACAGCGGCGGACCACACCCTGAAGAACTCGGGCAGCTCCCTGGTGCTCGACGTCACCGGCGCCTCCACCGCCTCCAACGCCAACGTCGTCCAGGCGACCGGCACCGGCGGGGCGAGTCAGCGGTGGACGGTCACCAAGGTCTCCGCGAACATCTACACGCTGAAGAACGTCAACAGCGGGCTGTGCCTGGACGTCCCCAGCAAGTCGACCGCCGAGAATCGCCAGCTCATCCAGTGGACGTGCAACGGCGGCACCAACCAGCAGTTCTTCTTCGACCTGGTCGGCAGTTACACCGGCAGCGTCTACATGCTGGTGGCCGTGCACAGCGGACTGAACCTCGGGGTCCTGAACAACGCGACGACGACCGGGGCGGCGGTCGTCCAGCTGACGGGCACGGGTGCGGCGAGCCAGAAGTGGACCGTCGGCTGACGCCCTCGCGGTGAGGGGGAACCGGACGGCAACCTCGCCGGCCGGTTCCCCACTGTTTTTCCACTGTCAGAACTCAGCCGCTCTTGCGACGGAACGAGCGCTGACTGGCGGCCGGACCGTGCGTGCCGTGCACCTTCGACGTGTCGGTGTTCGCAGCGACATCGGCGGCGTCCGCCTGCATCCCTCGTTTGCGTGCCAGGGCTTCTCGGAACTTGCGCTTCAAGTCGTCCTGGCCGTCATGTTCGGGCGCGGGAGCACCCTCGTCGCCGTCGACCGGCTCCGCGCTTTCGGACGATGAAGACTCTCCAGCCATGGTGACCTCCTGGGACCGGGCAGTGGAGAGCACAGCTTGTCATGCCGAGCGCGCCGCTCGGTGCCGCGCCCACGGCATCGTCCGTCACCGTCCTGGCTCGAAGCGAGTCAGACCACGGTGCGGGGCCGGCTCGTCGGTCGCGGCGAAAGCGGCGGCCTGCGCGCTGTCGCTCTGGGCCCGCGCCTCCTGCCACCGCTTCTCCCACTCCTGCGGGTCGCCTCCGCGGCTCTCGCGACCGGTACGACCGCCGCCACCGCGACCGGCGCCGGACGGTGGCCCCGCTCACCGGTCCGTCGCGCCGCGCTTCGCACGCCGCCGGACGACGTCCTCGCGCACCGTGCGCCAACGTGACCGCGTCTGCTCCAGGACGTCCTCCCACTGCCGGCGAACCTCGTGCTCCGAGGGGTGCCGACCCTGGCGGATGCGCGCGAGTTCCTCGCTCACCTCACGTCCCAGCACCGCCGAGGCGACGATGACGAACATGGCGGCGAACAGGGCCGAGAGCATGGCGAAGACGGCGCCGACCACGCCGTAGCGGCCGGTGTAGGAGTTGAACAGACGCGGCAGGTAGAGGGCCGCCGCCCAGGAATACACGCTGACCAGCACCGCCCCGGTGATCCCGAACGGGATCAGCTCGACGCCCCGGACCCGTTTCGCCGACAGGATCCAACCGCTCCACACCAGGAACACCGCGCTCACCGCCGCCTCGCACACGGCGGCCGGCAGGCCGCCCGCCCATCCGCCGAGCACCGCGGAGATCCATCCGGCGGCCAAGGCGTAGCCGCCGAGAGAGAAGATCCACCACAGGCCGTTGCGTGAATTGCGCACGCTGAGCGGCGAGAGCCCCCAGGTCTGCTCCACCAGCCGCTGCGCCGCGCGCGCGAAGCTCAGCACCGACACCATGAGGAACAGCACGCCGAGCACGCCGACAGCGGCGCTCGCCTCCTGCACGGGCGAGAACAGGTACGTCACGGCCTCCGCTCCGGCCCCGTCCAGGTCGTACCGCTGGATGATCCACTGCGCCGCGTCGACGTGGACCATGCCGCCCAACACCGCCCCGGCCAGGACCGTGAGCGGGATCAGCGCGGTGAACGCGCTCGACGCCAGCGCCATCGAACGGTCGAACCCGATGACTGCCTGGAACCGCCCGACGACGCGCAGCAGGAAGGCAGGCCGCAGAAAGAAGGTCAGCGTCCTCAACAGACGCTCACGACGGAGCACTGTCCTCGTGCCCTCCTTCCCGACGGCCCTTCCCACACCGCGTGAGCGTAACCGCCGGTGTCTCCTCGTCCGGGGACGCCGCACGGACCACTCGCCCAAGCGGTGGGACGCCCGGCCGCGGGTGGGCGAGAGCGCGTGCGTGGCCGCTACTTCAGGCCGATCGCGGCGCAGTCCGCCTTGTACTCGGCGGTGCAGATGTCGTTGACGGTGTAAACGCCGTCCCGGACGACGGTGTCCTCGATGTTGTCCTTCGTGACGGCGACCACCGGCACCAGGCTCGCCGGAATCCCCTCCTGGGTCGGGCTGTCGACCTTTTCGCGGGTCAGCGCGTCGAACTCCAGTGAACGCCCCTGCACTTTGGCCACCGCCAACTTCGCGGCCTGCACCGCCTCCAGCAGGAACGGCTTGTACACGGTCATGTACTGCTCGCCCGAGACGATCCGTTGTACGGCGGCCAGGTCCGCGTCCTGCCCGGTCACCGGCGGGAGACGGGTGGCGCCCGCGTCTTTCATGGCGTCGATGACGGCCCCTGCCATGCCGTCGTTCGCCGAGTACACGGCGGCGATGCCGTTCAGTCCGACGGCTCGGATCGCCTTCTTCATGTTGGCCTTCGCCACGCTGGGCAGCCAACGGGAGGTGGAGTAGGTCTCCGCGATGACGACGTTGCCCTTGAGCTCGCTCATCGCGCCCTCCTCGAACAGGGCGGTGTTGGGGTCTTCCGGCGAGCCGTTCATCATGATGATCTTGCTGGTGGCGGCCTTCTCGCCGAGCGCCTCCCGGAGCGAGCGGCCCTGTACCTCGCCGACGAGTTCGTTGTCGTGCGAGACGTAGGCGTCGATCGGCCCCTGGGCGAGCCGGTCATAGGCGATGACGGGGATGCCGGCCTCCTTGGCCTTCTCGATGCCGCTCTTGATGCCCCGGGCGTCCACCGCGTCCACGAGGATCACGTCGACCTTGGCGGCGATCATGTCCTCGAGTTGCTTCATCTGTACGGCCGGGTCCGCCCCGGCGTTGGCGTACTTCACCTTGCCCTTGCCGTCGGTGAGGTCGGCGACGTCCCTCTTGATGAGCGGGTAGTCGAACTTCTCGAAGCGGCTGGTCTCGGTGTCGGGCAGGAGGAGACCGACCGTGATGTCGTTGTTCCTGGACGGGGTCTTCGCGTTGTCGCCGACGGAGTCGACGAGGCTGCAGGCGGCCAGGGAGAACGAGGAGACGCAGGCGACGACGGCTATGGCGAGGCGTCGTGCGGGAGCGGAGGTGCGGGTGGAGCGGGTGGTCACGGCGTGCGCCTTCCGGGGCGGTGGGGCGGGGAGCGGTCCCCGTGCGGGCACGCGCCGGCCAGGCCCGAAGAGGCGCACCGGCGTGTGGGGGTGGCCGGCGCTTTACGGACCTGGGGCGACGGTTCGGGAACTCTAGCCGCCCGGCCGCCCAGCAGTGTGACGTTGAGGGCCTGCTCGACGGCCATGAACGTGACCTTCACCAACTGGTCACCGAACCCGAACACCGTCGCCGACATCACCACACACCCGGACGTCTTGAGACGTCGTGACGACGTCGGCGGAGGTCATGGTCGAGGTGCGTCGCGGACGACGCCGACGTCCCGCCGCGCCGGACCGGACCAGGGCGACGGACGTCGAACGTCCTGGCTAGTTCCCTGTCCCGGCGGCGTCGGACGGCGGGCGCGGTCCGCCGAAGCCGTGTTCCGAGAGGTCGAACCAGTTTCCCTCCGGGTCCGTGGCCCGCTACTCAGCGAAGGGACGGTCGCTGAAAGCGTTCGGCCGGCTTCGGAGTACCGGCCGCGACCAGGGCGTCCGAGGTGGACGAGGTGTCCTCGACCTGGAAACCGAAGTGGTTCATGTCGACCGGGGTCTCACCGTCCAGCCTGTGCTTGATCAGGGCGAGCGTCAGGTAGCCGCCGGAGACGAAGCAACTGCCGTCCGGGTCCCGGTGGAAGAGCTCCATCGCGAAGACGGAGGTGTAGAACCCGGCCAGTGCGCCCGGGTCGCGGGCCACGATGGCAAGGTGCCGGAGCTTCGGCCGGGCGGTGGGCCGGTCCACGGTGGAATCCGACACGGCGGGGGCACGGTCCGCAGGTCGGGGCGCGGGAACCATGTTGTGAAACGCCCGGATCAGCCACCGGCCGTCCGCGGTGCGTTCCACGACGGCCAACGCGTGCGTGCTGGTGAGGGACTCGCCGTGGGAGTGGAACGGCACCACATCCGTGGCGACAGCGGTGGGCCCTGCGGATCGACGCCCCGGCGGAACGGGCGCCCCCGGCGCGGCCGTGGGCGGTCCGCTGGGCTGTTTGCAGCAACAGGAATCGGCAACGGCTTCGACGGCCGGTGAGGCTTGAGCTGCCATGCCGTCGCCCACCGTCAGGAGCCTCGATGTCACCACGCCCCGCACGGCTTGCCCGTACCGTCCGGCGATCACGTCCGGGGACCGTGATCGTCATCGCGGCCACCGTTCTCGCGGTGCTGGCGCCGGTCACCGCGGGCGCCGCCGCCGGCACCGCCGGTCCGGTGAACGACCGCACGCTCCAGCGTCAGATCGAGCGGTTCGTGAGTGAGCCGGGCGGTCCTCCCGCAGTCATCGCGGTGCTGCGCGACGGCAAGCAGACCCGCGTGTTCCGGGCCGGCGTCGCCGACCTCGCGACGGGCCGCCCGCCGCGCGTCGACGACCACATGCGGATCGCGAGCACGGCCAAGGCCTTCAGTGGAGCGGTGGCACTGTCCCTCGTCGACCGTGGCGCACTGCGTCTGGACGACACCTTGCGGGGGCGCCTCCCGCAGCTCCCGGACGCCTGGGGCCGGGTGACGCTGCGGCAGCTGCTGCAGCACACCAGCGGTCTGCCGGACTACTCCCAGTCCCCCGGCTTCATGGCGGAGCTGGCGGCCGATCCGCGCCACCGCTTCGACTCCCGCCACCTGCTCGACTACGTGTCCGGCGAGCCCTTGCTGTTCGCCCCGGGCAGCCGGTACGCGTACTCCAACTCCGACAACATCGCCGTGGCCCTGATGGCGGAAGCGGTCACCGGCACCCCGTACGAAGAGCTGCTGCGGCGACTGGTCTACCGGCCGCTGAAGCTGCGCGAGACGAGTCTCCCGCAGGGCTATCGCATGCCCAAGCCGTACCTGCACGGGTACGACGTGAGCGACCCCGTTTCTCCGGAGGACGTCAGCGAGCTGGTCAGCGCCTCGGGTGCATGGGCGTCCGGGGGCATCGTCTCCACTCCGCTGGACATGACCCGGTTCATCCGCGGCTACGCCTCGGGCGCGCTCTACGGCAAACACGTCGTGCGAGAGCAGCGCCGCTGGATCACGGGTTCGTCCGTGCCTGCCGGACCGGGACGCAACGCCGCGGGTCTGGCCATCTTCCGATACACAACGCGGTGCGGCGTCGTGCTCGGCCACACCGGGAACTTCCCCGGCTACACACAACTGGTGGCCGCCACCCCTGACGGCCGGCGCTCCCTGACGTTCTCGCTCACCAGCCAGATCAACGCGGTCGCCGATCCCGTGCGGCTCGAGAGGCTGCGTGCCGTCCAGGAGAACTTTGTCTGCGCGCTGCTGCGCGACGGACGCTGAGCACGCTCGGGCCTTCCTCCGAGGACGCGACCACCGGACCCGGCCGGCGGCGTGGGGCGTGGGCACGTGGTCGCGGCGGCCTGGCCCGCCCGGCGCACTTACCCGGGAGGTCATCGACCGCGGCACGTCGCGGTGTCAGGATCGGCGGCACAAAGGACACCACGAGCCCGAAGGACCGCGCATGTCTGCCTACGCGATCGCACACCTGCAAGAGGCTGCTCCCCATGCGGAGATCGCCGAGTACATCGAGCGCATCACGGACACCTTCGCACCGTACGGGGGCCGCTTCCTGGTGCACGGCGCACAGCACGAGGTGAAGGAGGGCAGCTGGCCCGGACACGTCGTGGTGATCGGCTTCCCCTCGCTCGCCCAGGCACAGGCGTGGTGGGGTTCCGCCGCGTATCAGGAGATCGCTCCGCTGCGTTCGCGGCACATCGAGGGCGACATCATCCTGGTCCCGGGCGTCGCCGACGGATACGACGCGACGACCACCGCGCGGGCGGTGCGGGAGACGCTGTCCGCTCGATAGCCCGCGTGCCGAGGGCCCGGTCCCGGTGAGGGTGTCGAGGGGTCTTCACGAGCGGGAGCCGTAGGCGCACCGGCCGGCAGCGGAACCTCGTCATGAGGCGAGCGCGGCACCGGGCTTCTCTCGGTCGCGCGACAACGCTTCCCCAAGGCTTGACGTTGCAAGGGGGTGCACCTACGGTCCTCTACACCGCGACGCGATCGGTCGACAGCCCGAAACATTCGCCGGGAAGGGGGCACTTCCACACCCGTCGCGGCCCCGGCTCCGCCCGGGGTCCGGCCGACGCCGCAGGGGCTCCACTCGGACGGCCGGTGCTGATCATCATACGGACGGCGAAATTTTCGGCACCGTGCCACCGAAGTCGTGCCGAGAGGCGGAGCAACGTCATCGAAACGGGGACGAGAAGGCACTCAGCGCCGAGTCCAGGAGGAACCCATGGCGTCACACCACCGCGCATCCGGCGGCACCGGGTCCGAATTACCCAGCCGCCGCGCCGTTCTGGCGACGATGAGCGCCCTGCCCGTCCTCGTGGCCGCGACGCCTGCTGCCGGGGCGTCCCGCACACCGTCCGCGGCGGCGGCCTCGGTGACCGTCGACCCGTCGGCCACGCGGCAGACGATCCGGGGATTCGGCGGCATGAACCACCCGCTCTGGATCGGCGACCTGACATCGGCCCAGCGGGACACGGCCTTCGGCAACGGCGAGGGCCAACTGGGGTTCTCCGTGCTGAGGATCCCCGTATCCGAGGACCGGGCGAACTGGAGCCGCGAAGTCGCAACGGCCAAGCGCGCCACCGAACTCGGGGCGATCGTCTTCGCTTCGCCGTGGAATCCGCCCGCCCACATGGTCGAGACCTTCGTCCGGGGCCAGCAGACCGACGCGAAACGGCTCCGGTACTCCATGTACGGCGCCTACGCCCAACACCTGAACGACTTCGTCGCGTTCATGAAGAGCAACGGGGTGAACCTGTACGCCATTTCCGTGCAGAACGAGCCCGACTACGCCCATGACTGGACGTGGTGGACCCCGAGTGAGATGACCAGGTTCCTGCGGGAGAACGCCGGGTCCATCAGCACCAAGGTCATCGCCCCGGAGTCCTTCCAGTACGTGAAGGCGTTCTCCGACCCGATCCTCAACGACGCCGCGGCACTCGCCAACCTGGACATTCTCGGGGCGCACCTCTACGGCACGTCGTTCCAGAATTTCCCCTACCCCCTCTTCAAGCAGAAGGGCGGGGGCAAGGAACTCTGGATGACCGAGGTCTACTACCCCAACAGCAGCGATTCGGCCGATCTGTGGCCCCAGGCTCTCGACGTCGCAGAACACGTCCACCGCGCGATGGTGGACGCCGAGTTCCAGGCGTACGTGTGGTGGTACATCCGGCGCGGCTACGGGCCCATGCGGGAGGACGGGCGGATCAGCAAGCGCGGCGCCGGCATGGCGCACTTCTCCAAGTTCGTCCGCCCCGGGCACGTACGGATCGCCGTGACCCCCAGTCCCCAGTCGAACGTCTACGTCTCGGCGTACAAAGGCAGCGGCTCACGGGTGGTCCTCGTCGCCGTCAACAAGGGCACCTCGCAAGTGAGTCAGCAGTTCACCCTGCGGAACAACACCTCGTCCGGCGTGTCGTCCTGGGTGACCGACGCGAGCAGGAACCTCGCGTCCCAGGGCGGAATCACCGTGGCGAACGGCGCCTTCACCGTCCGGCTCCCGGCTCAGAGCGTGACGACCTTGGTCACCGGCTAGCGCAGACCACGCGCCGTATCCGACGCGCGGGGGTGCGGGTGCCGGTGCGGGTGCCGGTACCCGCTCGCCGGGCCGGGCCGGGCCGGGTGCCGGCAGCGGCGAGGCGCATCCCGTGGCCCGGTAGCGGTGCAGCGAACCGGTCCGCCCGTGTTGTCAGTGGCGGGTGGCACCATCGGGGCATGAGTGGTGAGTCTTTCGACTGGCACGACTTCCTTGGGCGTTGGCAGGAAGAGTGGGTCCCGGACGAGGAAGAGGACGACGCCGAGGACAGCGGGCCCGGCGTTTCCCTGGGCAGGCCCGGGGCGGACGAGGCGGCGATCGCCGCGGCCGAGGAGCGGCTGGGGCAGCGGCTGCCGCCCTCGTACCGGGCGTTCCTGACGGCGAGCGACGGGTGGCGCGTGGACCAGACGGCCGGTGTCTACGTGCTCGGCTGCGTCGCGGACATCGGCTGGTTCCAGGATCCGCACGGCCTGACCCCGCTGTACGAGCAGGAACTGGGCGACGACCCGCGCGAGGAGGAGGTTTTGCTGGCCGGGATGTGGCAACGGGCGCTGCGGCTGGAGACGGACTCGGACATGTCCAGCGCCCTGCTCGACCCGGGCGACAGCGACCAGGACGGAGAGTGGGCGCTCTACGTCCACAAAGGGTGGAGCGGTGAACTGCCCGAGCGCTACCCGTCGTTTCGTGCGTACATGGAGGCCATGTATCGCGGCTTCCACGGTAGCCGGGCGGGCAGGCCCGACTTCGTGAACGCGACCACGCGCGCCCAGGACGCCCGCGTGGAGGAGGCCCGCCTGCTCGCCCTGCGCGGACGCTACGAAGAGGCCCTGCCCCTGCTCGAGGAGGCGCAGTCCTTCGGACGGCCGCACAGCCGCATCCTGCTGCAGCAGCTCCAGCACCTGATGACACCCGGCGTCGCGCCGGATTACGGGCTCCTCGCGGCCGACCCGCGTTGTCTTTCGGAGATCCTGCCGGTGGAGGCCATGGCGCCGGCACGCGGCGAGTGGCGCCTCGGCGGGGACGACCACTGGCTCGGGATGATGACCGCCCGCGGAGTGGACCGCAAGACCGCCGAGGCCGTGCTGAGCGCGATGCGGGACGGTGTCTACCGCTACGCGCCGCCCGGCCCGTGGGGGAGGGCGGTCGCCGAGGCTTGGGAGGAGGCCCGTTGGGGCGCGACCGACGCGGCGTGGCGGGTGCTGCGGGACGCGCTTGCGCTGTGGGAGGCGCCGGGGCCCGCGTTGATTGCCCCGATCGGGCTGCTCGCCGACCCGTTCCTCGGCCCGCTGATCACCCCCGAGCGTGGACGGGAAATCCTCGCCACACCACGGGCCGGGGAGGCGGGCCCCGCCCATGACACGCCGTCCGATCCGGTGCCCGACCTCGACCCGCCGGGCCTCACCTGGCTGAGGAAACCCGCGGTCCACGGGCAGCCGCTCGACGGATACCGCTGTGTCTGGGTCGAGGGCGCCGACCCCGCCGCGCTGCCCGCCCTGATCGGGCAGGAGGGCGCCGAACTGGACGTCCCCACCACTGCGCGCGAGTTGGCCTGGCGGGCGTTCAGGCCTCGCGAGCGGGACGGCGTGGAGCAGGCGGAAGCTTGGGAGGACCGTGCGGTGGTCGCCGCGGGGCGCACCGCGCAGGGGTGGGCTTTCGCTTTCGACGGCCATTCCGGTCGCCCTCTGAACGAACGGTTCACGTCGCCCGCTGCGGCCGCCTCCGCGTCGGGCCGGGCGGTGGTGGTGTGGCGCGAGCCGAGGGGCTCGTCTCCGGGGAATCGCCCGGCCGCGTTCCACCTCTCGGTCGCCGAGCGGGGCCAGGAGCTCTACGCGTTCACCGTGCGCGGTACGGAGATCCGGCGGTCCGGCGAGATACCCGAGCGCCTGGACCCCGCACGGCTGTTCCGCCCGGAGGTGAGTGAACCCGACAGCGAGCTGCGCGCGCTGGCGGCCCTGCACCTCGAACTCGGGCTGTCGCTGCCCCGCTTCGCGCTGACACGCGGCAGGCTCCGCACCTTCACCACCCGGTCCTGGACCCGCGCCCCTCGCGCGGGCGAGCGATACGTCCACCTCAGTTTCGTGCGGCACCGGCACCAGCACCGGCCCTGAGGTCGGGCGGGGCACACGCCTTCGGCGCAGGACACGGGGGGCCGGCGACCGCGCGGAGCGGCACGAGGAACGGCACGAGGAACGGCAAGAGGAACGGCACGCAGAGCGAATTGTCGGCCGATACCTCGGAAGGAACCGCAGTCGCGGCAGATCACGGTGCTCGAGTGCGCCTCGCGTCGACGGATTCGTCCGGCCTCCGGCTGGGCAGTGGACTCGTGAATGTCATGAGCACGACTATCCTTCCCCTTCCCCCACGAGGAGGTCGATCATGCACGTGCGTACGCTCACCGGCGGCCTGGCCGCTGCCTGCCTGACGTCTCTGGCCCTGGCAGGCGGTCACGCCTCGGCGGCACCCCACGTTGCGAGCACCCCGGCAGCCGCCGCCCGTGTACTGACCTACGACGCCGGCGGCTCCGCGGAGTTCCGCAGCGCCGTCGACCGCGGCGCGGCGATCTGGAACGAGAGCGTCCACGCCGTGGAGCTCCGGCCCGCTGCCGCCGGGCAACGGGCGAACATCCGCGTCCTCGCGGACAACGGCTGGCCGCGTGCCCTGCCCACCACCCTGGGCAGCGGCACGGTGTACATCGGGCGTCAGGCCGTGGACCAGGGCTACGACACGGTCCGCATCTCCGCGCACGAACTCGGGCACATCCTGGGTCTGCCGGATCGCAAGCCTGGTCCGTGCTCGAGTCTGATGTCCGGTTCCAGCGCGGGCACCTCGTGCACGAACCGGTACCCGAACTCCGCGGAGAAGGCCGAGGTCGAGGGGAACTTCGGGGGCGCTTTCATCGGCCGGGCTCCCGCGGCGAGCGGCGAGGTGATCGTGGACTGACGAACCTGACGTAACCTCACGTACCACGTCTCAGACGCCCGGCGGCGACTCGGGACAGGGTGAACGCCTACGATCCGCGCGGCGCCGATGCCTCGTGGACGACAGGCAGGGCCTGTCCCGGGCGAGCGGCGCCCGCAGAGGCGTTGCGACCGCCTGTCGCAGTCCCCGTGCTTCGGGCTGCGACAGGCGGTCGGCGCCGCCGCCGGGAGTGACGTGGCCAAGGCGGTTCGGTCCGGGGCGGAGCGTCGGATCGGCGTCAGTCCGCCGTCTGCACCGGACCCTCCGTCACCTTCCGCAGCAGCGGCCTGCTGCCGGCGATCGCCGCGAGCATGACCAGCGCCCCGACGGCCAGACAGATCACCAGTTGCACGGCCCCGGAGACGTTCATCGTGGTGCCCGCCACCTTGTTGACCTGCGTGGCGCCGAAGGCGCCCATCGCGGTGGTGCCGCCGGCCAGCACGACCAACGGGATGACGGTCTCGCGTATCCGGGCCCGTTCCAGCACCTTCAGCGGGGTGCCGGACAGCCGCAGCAGGCCGTACACCCTGCGTCGGTCCAGGACGTTCGCCGCGGCCGTCAGCCCCGCGGAGGCGGCGGCGACGAGGAAGCTCAGCACCAGGGTCGCGGTGCTGACGGTGGCGACGCGGGCGATGATGACGTCGTCCGTCGCAGAAACGTACTCCTGCGTGACCGGGTACCTGCCCGACCCGAGCGGTGTCAGCGCGGTGACGGCCGTGTCCACGCCCGCCCGGCCGCCGGAGACCTGGGCGATCACACCGTCCACACCGCCGAGGAGACTGTCGAAGGCGTCCTCGCCGGTCACGGTGACGGTCGCCGTGACGCCCGCCCTGTTCAGAAGCGTACGGGCCTCGGTGGCGGCGTGCCGGGCGTCGGCGGCGTTCGCGGTGATCACCGCGACCTGCCCCTGGTAACTCGCGCCGTCGATGCTGAGCGTGCTGATCGAGAAGAACCCGGCCACGAACCCCGCGAGGACCAGGCCGCTGACGGTGCGCCAGGCCCCCCGCGGGTCGTCGCTGAGCCGACGCGCGGCGAGCAGCGTGGCCGGACGTCTGGCACGGCGGCCCACGACCCGGCCCAGCCGGTCCACGACCCAGGGGCCGAACAACCAGAACGCGCCGTAGAAGAGCACCAGCAGGGCGATCAGCTGCCGGGTCCTGAGCTGGCCGCTGTCACCGGTGGTCATCCAGATGTAGGCGAGCACGGAGACGAACAGCACCAGGCGGATCGCGCGGGTGCGACGCGGATTCGCCTGCTGGGCGACGCCCAGAGGGGAGGTCGCCACCTGGCGGAGCGTCGTCAGCGCGCTCAAGGTGATCAGCGCGGTGACGGCCGACACCACCGCCGCCAGCCAGGGCGGCCCCACCCACAGCCGGCCGGTGTACCAGGCGCCGACGCCGTACGGCAGCTCGGCGAGCGCGGGCAGCAGTGCCGTGAAGGCGAGCGCTCCCGCCAGGGCGCCGGCCGCGCCGACGACCGCCGCCTCGACTGCGGTCATGGCGAGAATCTGCCGCGGGGTCGCCCCGGCCAGCCGCAGCGCGGCGAGCCGCAGTTCACGCCGGGCCGCGCCGAGCCGTCCGGCGGCCGAGGCCAGCACGACGACCGGCGTGATCAGCAGCACCACGCCCAGCAGGACGGTTCCCTGGTCGCCGCCGGTGAACAGGCTCGCCCGGGTGCCGGTGAAACCGGAGATCAGCGCGCGTTCGGTCATTCCGTCGTCGTAGTAGTTCTGCTCGCCGGCGGTCGCGGCGACGGCCGGGTCGGTGGGCGCCCGTCCGACCACCGCGACCAGTTCGTCGGGCGCGGCGAGACCGGCGGCGCCGATCGTGCCGTAGGACCTCACCTTCGGGAAGCGGTCGGCGAGTCGGCCGGCGGGCAGCTCGTGCAGCAGTGCCGCCAGAGCGGGTGAGACATACACTTCGCCCGGCTTCGGGAAGGCGGTCAGGCCGGGGGGCGCGGGGGTCCGCCCACGGTCGGCCAGCTGAGCCAGGCTCACCACCGTGACGGGTTCGCGGCGGGCATACGTGACGGTCGTGACCTGCACGGCGGTCGCCCGCTGCGCCGGTACCGCGACGGGAGCGCGCCACGTGGTGTGGTCTGCGCGAGCACCGGCGCCGAGTGCGGCGGCGACCATCAGCAGCAGGAGGAACGAGCCGACGGCGGCGGCGCCGGCCGCGAGCAGCTGCGACTGGAGGCCGCGGCGGCCGGAGGATCTGGCGAGGTGCCAGGTCAGGGGCAGGACGGGGGAACGCACGGGAGTCACTCCTGCGGAATCAGGCGACGGTGTATTGGGTGTGGCCGCTGATACGGCCGTCGCGGACCTGGAGGATCCGCCCGCAGTGGGCGGCGACGTCCGCGTCGTGGGTGACCATGACCAGGGCGGCGCCCGTCTCCCGGGTCGCGAAGGTCAGCAGCTGGACCACCTCCGTGCTGGTGCGCTGGTCCAGGGCGCCGGTCGGCTCGTCGGCGAAGACCACGTCCGGCTCGACGGCCAGGGCGCGGGCGATGGCGACCCGCTGCGCCTGCCCTCCGGAGAGCTGACCGGGGCGGCGGTGCTCCAGCCCGTCGAGGCCCAGCGGAGTGAACCAGCGGCGGGCGCGGGCGACGGCCTCGCGGCGCGGCATGCCCTCCAGCATCAGCGGCAGGGCGACGTTCTCCTCGGCGGGCAGCTCGGGCAGCAGCTGGCCGGACTGGAAAACGAATCCGAAGCGCTTGCGGCGCAGCGCGCTGAGCCTGTTCTCGCCGAGGTCGTCGATGCGCCGCAGGCCTTGGGCCGGGGACCCGTCCGCGCTCCGCTCGTCGCGCAGCAGCACCTCCCCTTCGTCGGGGCGGATGATGCCGGCGAGGGTGTGGAGGAGCGTCGACTTGCCGGACCCGGACGGGCCCATGATCGCCAGTGAGTCGCGTTCGCGGATCTCGACGTCCACGCCGGCCAGGGCGGTGGTGGAGCCGTACTTCTTCACGAGGCCGTGTCCGGCCAATACCGTGCTCATGGTCTCTCCGTCTCTGCGTCTCTGCTTCTCTCCGTCTCTGCGCTCAGCGCTCGAACGCCCAGGTGACGCTCTTGGCGCCGGCCTTGGTCACCCGCACGGGGATCCGGACCGTCTTGCCGTCGCTCTTCTTGCCCGTGCAGGTGAGGGTGGCTCCGGCGACGGCCTTCAGCCCGGTCGGGCAGGTCACGCCGGAGACCTTGTCGCCGACCCAGGGCAGCGGGTGGTACTTGCTCTCGGTGCGGCCGGCGACGATGTTCGCCGCGAGGGCGCGGTGGCCGTCCACCGACACGGTGGTTCGGGCGTCCAGGCCCGTGGTCGACTCCGTGCCGGAGAGCAGATGCGTGCCGATTCCGCCGAGCGCGACGACGGCGGTCGCGCCCCCGACTGCGCCGACGAGGAACTTGTTGCGCTGCATCGTGTACTCCTGATGTCCGTGGTGAGGATGCGGCTCCAGCCTCGCCCGGGCCGGCGGGCGCACGCCTCGGCCGAACGGCCGGGATCGAGGTCCGGATGCACCGGTGCCCTCGACCGTTCGGCCGATCCCGCTGCGGGAGCTCCCGGTCGGCAATGCCTCGGGGGCGGCGCGGGCCGGCAGCAAGGTCGTGCGGAGGAAGCGCAGGATCGGTGGATCCGACCGGCGGTCGAGTCGTCCGGTCGCCCTACCCGTGACATCAGATCCTCGAACGACCGCCACCTGCACCGATGTTGACACCCGCACGCGTCAACACCCCTTTGCCGTCGGCGACTTGTTGCGCAAACCAGGTGGATCTTGTGCGAATGCTGTGCGGTGAGGTGACAGGGCGTTCGAATGTGATGCCTTTGGTGTGCTGGGGGAGTCCGGGGGCCCGTGGGGTTCTCGGAGCCAGTGACCATGAGAGGACAACAAGTGAACCGTGTCTCGCGCGTGATGGCCGCTGTGACAGCGGCCTTCGCGCTGGCGATGGCGTCGCCGGGGCCGGCGCAGGCCGCGCCGGAACCGGAGCCCGGGCGGTCGTCCGCCGCCGGGACTCCAGCGCTTCCCGAGGGCTGGCGGACCACCGGGTCCGGGGAGTCGCAGGAGCTGGTGTGGCGCTCGCCCCGGAAGGTGCCGGTGGGCGATGCCCAGGTGGAGTTCCGCAGCGGAGAACGCCTGTTGGGCACCCCGAGACCCGCCGCCGACGGGCGCACCTTCCGGCTTCCGCTCGACGGGGTGCGTCTCGGCAGGCCGGGCGACCTGCGGGTCGAGGCCGCGGGGCGCCCTCTGGACGCGGCCGGAGTGAACGCCGCCGTGCGTGAGCGGCGCGGACTCGACAGCTCGCCCGGGCCGTCGCGCCTGCCGCGGGCGGCGACCGTGAACCAGGTCGACCCCGGCGTGGCCGGCTCGTTCCGCACGACCAGCGGTGAGTACTCCCTGCCGTCGGTCCGGCTGCCCGGTTACGACACCGAGGCGGAGATGAAGGCCGTGGTGGTGGCGCCGGAGGGCGCCACGGGCAGCCGCCCGCTGGCGCTGTTCCTCCACGGTCGCCACGCCACCTGCTTCAAGGACTCCGACACGACCCTCGAGTGGCCGTGCCCGGTCGGCCACGAGCCGATACCGAGCTATCGCGGCTACCTGCACGACCAGCAACTCCTCGCCTCCCAGGGCTATGTGACGGTCTCGGTCTCGGCCAACTCCGTCAACGCCCAGGACTGGCAGGCCGCCGACGCGGGCGCGCAGGCCCGCTCCTCGCTGATACGGCTGCACCTGGCTCACTGGGCGGACTGGGCCGCCGACCCGTCCACGGCCCCCGAGGTCGTACGACGGGCGCCCCGCGCCGATCTGGACCGTGTGCTGCTGGTGGGTCACTCCCGTGGCGGCGAAGGCGCCGACCGGGCCGCGATGGACAGCCTCACCCCGCCGCCCGCCGACCAGGACGGCTACCACGGCCGAACCCGCTGGACGATACGCGGAACAGTCCTCATAGGCCCCACCATCTTCGGCCAGAACCCGCAGCCCGACGTGCCGTCCGTGACGATCCTGCCGGGCTGCGACGGAGACGTCGTCGACCTGCAGGGCGAGTACTACGTCGACGGCACCCGCGGGGTCAGCCGCGGCAAGGCCCTGCACAGCGCGGTCTACATGACCGGCGCGAACCACAACTACTTCAACAGCGAGTGGACCCCCGGCCAGGCCGCGGCACCGGCCGAGGACGACTTCCTCTACGGCGGCGACGCGTACGACCCCCTGTGCTCGCCGGACACCGCCACCCGCCTCACGGCCGAGCAGCAGCAGACGGCGGGCTCGACGTACATAGCCGCCGCGGCGCGGCTGTTCGTCGCCGGTGACGACCGGGTCCGCCCGCTGCTCGACGGGTCCCCGGCGCGTGCCGCCTCCGCCGGCCCCGCCCGTGTCCTCACCCACGCCGTCGGCGCCGCCCGCTCGGGGGCGTTCCTGCCCGTCTCCTCCGCCACGGTCGGCGGCGGCCGGCTGTGCGCCCAGGTGGACCCGGTCCCGGACGTCTCCTGCCTGGATCCCGACCTCAAGACCGCTTCCCCGCACTTCGCCCAGTGGCGGAGGGTGACCCCCGGCAAGGAGCCGGACCGGTACGCGCTCGCCATGAACTGGAGTCGCCCCGGCGCCCCCACCGAGCTCAGCCCCGCCCGCCCGGTCTCCCTGTCCGGCGCGAAAGCGCTGAGCCTGCGCGTGATCGTCCCGCCGAACAGCACCGGCACCGAGCTGGACGTCGCCCTCACCGACGTCTCCGGCAAGCGGGCGGACCTCGGCCGGGTCGGCGTCGACGGCCTGCCGGGCACCTCCCGCACCTCCTCCTACTGGGCGCGT
Source organism: Streptomyces sp. B21-105 (assembly GCF_036898465.1). NCBI lineage: Bacteria > Bacillati > Actinomycetota > Actinomycetes > Kitasatosporales > Streptomycetaceae > Streptomyces > Streptomyces sp. B21-105. Next base: position 301,801 of record NZ_JARUMJ010000001.1, read on the forward strand.
GAGGTCCGCGTCCCCCTGTCCGCCGCGACCCGGGAGGGCATCGACCTCGGCCAGGTCAGGACGCTGCACCTCACCCCGCGTACCGAATCCGGGACGGCATGGCTGGTGGACGCCTACGGCTGGCGCCCCGGCACCCCCGCCGTCGAGCCCGCCGAGCTGGCGCGCGTCGACGTCGGACACCTGAGCGTCAAGGAGGGCGACTCCGGCACACGCACCTACCAGGTGCCGGTCCGGGTGTCCGGATCGGGCAGCGGCGAGGTCCGGCTGTTCGTCGACGAGCCCGGCAGCGACTTCCCCGTCGCGCGCACGGTGCGGGTCCGGGCGGGCACCCAGGTCGACATCCCGGTGACCGTCGAGGGCAACACCCGCTTCGGCGCCGACGCGGACCACCGGGTGGCCGTCAAGACCGTACGCGGCACGGTGGTCGGCTCCTTCCTGGGCGGGGTCACCGCGCAGAACGACGACCCCCAGCCCACGGTGACCGTGACGCCGGTCGCCGACCAGGTCGTCGAGGGGCAGCCGCTGGTCTGGCGGATCAGTCTCTCGGCGGCCGCCGACGTCGTCCAGTGGACGGACCTGCAGCTGCTGGCCGTCTCCCACGGTGCCGAACTGTCCACCGTGGACGTCCCCGCGACGTGGCTCGCCGCAGCGTTCGAGGCCTCGCCGGATCCCGAGCGGCCACTGTCCGCACTGCCGGACGGCGCGCTGCTCATGTCGGAGGTGCCCGCGGGAAGCCTGAGCATCGACGTGTCCGTGCCCACCGTCGCCGATGAGGCGGGCGAGGGCACGGAGTCGCTACGGCTGCGTCTTTGGACCTACGACCCCGCGGGTGCGCCGGTCGAGGGCCCGGAGTTCACCGGCACGGTGCGTGACGCCTCCTAGCCAGGCGCCCGTACCGCGACGGGACTCCTGAGGTGCCGTCGGCCCTCCCGCTTCCGGCGGGGGCCGACGGCACCTCGTCAAGGGGGACAAGGTCGCGGTCACCGTCCCACGGGTGGAGACCTCGGCATCGGCTGCGACCTGTCGTGCAGACCGGCGGGCTCCCGAACCGGTGCCGCCCACGGAGCCGAGTCGCAAGATCTCGTCGCGTCGCCCCTCCCCCGGCCGCCCAGCTGCAAGGTTGTCCTGCCCCCGTGGCGGGGCAACCTTGCAGCTGGGCGATACCCCCGAAGAGACCGGCGGCGCGTGCTGCGCGCCGACGGACAGGGCGCGCTCACGGCCGGTCAGGGGCAGGACGCCGTTCCCTGGTCGAGGACGTGTGCATCGGCGTTGTCCCCGACCTTCACCCACAGCGCCGACGTACCCCGTCGGTCGTAGGTGCGGGTGAAGTCGGGCTGCCCGGTGCGGACGAACTTGACCTTGTAGCACCAGCCGGCGTCCACGCGGAACGCGTCCCAGTCCTCGTTGTACGGCGTGTGGCCGCCCCGGGCCGTGAGGTTCTGGCTCTTCTGGCGTGCCCCGTCGGGGGCGCATTTCGGTTCTGTGGCCGTCGAGTCGCCCGTGCTGTCGCCGCCTCGGCACCAGTTGAAGTAGGCGGTGACTCCGTAGGCGCTGTCGTTCACGGTCGTCGAGCACAAGCCGAGCGTGCAGCCCGTGCCGGCCTGGGCGTTCGGCGCCACGCCCATGACGGCGGTGCCGCCGAGCGCGGCGACGACGACGACCGAGCGGACCCGCCCGGTACCGAACCGCCTGGCGAGCCCTTTCATGTGCATGTTCACACACCCTCCTTGTCCGGCGGCGACCACCCGGGGCCCGCGACCGTCCGTGTTCCGTGACGTCCACGCTGACCCATCGACCTTGCGAAAACCTTGCGGCACCGTCCGGACTCCGTCTCGGGCCGCCGGCGACAGCCGGCACGAAGGCGAGCGCACACCCGCGTCAGTGCGCCCCGGCGGGACGGCGCCGATCGCTCGGGGCGTCGCCTGCGAGGCGTTGCCGAAGATCTCACCGCACCCGGATCGCGTCCCACGCCATGACGCCCGCGCGGGCGTCACCGGAGTTCACTCGGGCCGGCCCGACGGCGTTTCAGTCGTCCTCGGTCCTGCCGGCCGTTCTAGGCTCGGCCCGTGGGGCAACCTGAGCAGCGCGCCGATGGCGCGGGACCGTTCACCACCCGGCTCACCTGGCGCCTGCCCGACGGTGGCACCGCCGTCTGGGAGTCCCGGCTCGCGCGGCGGCGTGGGGTGCTCGCCGTCCGTCCTCCCCACGCCGCAACCACTCGTCACATCCGAGCGGACGCTGTCTCCCGCACTCGTCTGCGTCGGCTGGGCGACATCGCCGCGATCGCGTTCGTCATCGGGGGCGCCCTCTTCACGGCCGGCGCGGCCGTCGCCCAGTTCGGCGCCGCCGACGCCACCGAGTGCGCCTCGGTCTATTTCACGGGCGGCCTCTTCTTCACCACCGGCGGGTACGCATCGCTGCTCCAGGCGATCAACGCGCCCCGCCACGTCCCTGGCGGCGAAGGACAGTTGGTCACATGCCCCTGGCGATGGTGGAGCTACGAGCCGACACGGGTGGACTGGCTGAGCACCTTCGTCCTCTTCGCGGGCACACTCGTCTTCGCCGTCGATCTGCTGGACTCCTTCCTCCAGGGACTGACCGCCCGGCAGGCCAACCGGCTGATCTGGGCGCCCGACGTGATCGGCTGCGTCCTCTTCCTGCTCTCCGGCCACCTGGCCTTCGCCGAAATCTGCCACGGGCGGTTCGGCGTCCGGCCGCACGACCTCGGCTGGTGGATCGTCGCCGTCAACCAGCTGGGGTCCGTCCTGTTCATGGTCTCGGCGCTCGCCGCCTACACCCGCCCGGCCACCGGCAGCCTCGTCAACGCCGACATCGCCAACTGGGGCACTCTCATCGGCGCCCTGTGCTTCTCCTTCGCGGGCGTCCTCCAACTCGGCGAACACTCATAGTGCTCCCGCCGCGCCCGGCGTCCTCGGGAGATCCGTCGAACGGGGCCTTCGCCGAGACCGCGCCCGCTGCCGGCGGGTCGCCCCCCTCAGCGGCCGCTGGTCGAGGTCGGGCGGGGCGACACCGCTTCGCCGCGTGTCGTCAGTAGCCGGTGCCGCGCTTGACCTGGTTGCGCTCGATGCCGTGGGTCGCGCCCTTGTCGTCCAAGGTGCGGCACGCGTCGGCGATGTCCTGGCTCAGGCGGTCGACCTGCTCGCGGCTCAGCGTCTCCTTGACCAGGGCGCGCAGGATCTTCACCCGCTCCGCGCCGGGCGGAAGCGTGTACGCCGGCACCATCCATCCGCGTTCGGCCGAGAGCTGCCAGGCGATGTCGGACTCGTCGTAGGAGTGCCGGCCGACGAGACGGAAGGCGACGAGCGGCAGTTGCTCGAGGTCGCTCCCGATCACCTCGAATCGGCCGCTGCCGCGCAGGTTGTCCGCCAGCGCCCGGGCGTTGTCCTGCATCATCCGCATGACGTAGGTGTAGCCCTGGCGCCCCAGCCGCACGAAGTTGTAGTACTGCGCGAGCACCATCGAGGCGCCGGTCGAGAAGTTCAGTGTGAACGTCGCGTCGGTCTTGCCCAGGTAGTTCTCGTAGAACACCAGGTCCTCGGCAAGGTCGGACTCCTCGCGGAAGACGAGCCATCCGATGCCGGGGTAGACCAGGCCGTACTTGTGGCCGGACACGTTGATCGAACGGACCTGCTCGAGCCGGAAGTCCCATGCCGAGTCCGGGTAGAGGAAAGGCCACACGAACGCCCCGCTGGCGCCGTCGACATGGATCGGGATGTCGAGGTCGCGCTTGGCGCGGACGTCCCTCAGGAGTGTGTCGATCCCGACGACGTCGTCCTTGTGGCCGGTGAACGTGGTGCCGAGGACGGCGACGACGCCGATCGTGTTCTCGTCGATGCGGGGCTCCACGTCCTGCGGGCCGATCGTGTACTTGCCCTCGGCGAGCGGCACGATCCGCGGCTCGACGTCGAAATAGCGGCAGAACTTCTCCCACACGACGTGGACGTCGCCGCCGAAGACGAGATTGGGCCGGTCGGTCGACAGACCGGCGGCCTGGCGGCGCCGACGCCACTTCCACTTCAGCGACAGCGCGCCGAGCATGATCGCCTCGGACGACCCTTGCGTCCGACAGCCCGTGGTCCTGCCCGGCGCGTGGAAGAGATCGGCGAGCATGCGCACGCAACGCCGCTCGATCTCGGCGGAGATGGGGTACTCCGCGTGGTCGATGAAGTTGCGGTGCAGGTTCTCGGCGATCAGCCGCTGCGCCTCCGGCTCCATCCACGTGGTGACGAACGTGGCGAGGTTGCGTTGCGGGTCGCCCTCCATGGCGAGATCCACGTCCACGAGCCGCATCGCGTCGGTCGCCGCCATGCCCTTCTCGGGGAAGGTCTCCGAGGGGGCGGGAACCGTGAGGAACCGGTTACCGAAAAGAGTCGCGTCATCACTGATGGTCATGGGGCGATTCAAACAGCGCAGGACCCCGCCGTGGGCGAGGGACACACGGAACACCGGCGGACGCCCGGCCAGGAGTCCGGCGTGGCGCGGTCCGAGCCGCTGCGAAACAGCTCGCGTCGCGCGGGTCCCGGGACCGGGACCCGGCTTCAGCGGTGCTCGGGGTTGTCGGCGTCCGCGCGGCAGTCCGCGTCCCATCGCGAACGCTGGTTGCCCTGGGCGGGGATACCCCCGGCGCGTTTGAGCAGGGCGGCCATGTGCATGAGGTTCCAGGTCATGAAGGAGGTGTTGCGGTTGGTGAAGTCGTTCTCGGGGCCGCCCGAGCCGGGGTCGAGGTACGACGGCCCGGGGCCGGCCGCACCGATCCAGCCGGCGTCCGCCTGGGGCGGGATCGTGTACCCGAGGTGCTGCAGGCTGTAGAGGACGTTCATCGCGCAGTGCTTGACGCCGTCCTCGTTGCCGGTGATCAGACAGCCGCCGACCCGGCCGTAGTAGGCGTACTGGCCTTGGGAGTTGAGCATTGAGGAACAGGCGTAGAGGCGCTCGACGACCTTCTTGGTCACCGAGCTGTTGTCGCCCAGCCAGATCGGGCCGGCCACGACCAGGATGTCGGCGGCCATCACCCTCTCGTAGAGCGCCGGCCACTCGTCGGCGGCGAAGCCGTGCTCGGTCATGTCGGGGTACACGCCGGTGGCGATGTCGTGGTCGACGGCCCTGATCTCGTCCGTCGTCACTCCCTGTGCGTCCATGATCGCGCGGCTTCTGTCCACCAGGCCTTGTGTGTGACTGAGCTGGGGGGACGGTTTGAGGGTGCAGTTGACGTAGAGCGCGGTGAGGTCGTCGAACCGGTGCGGAGAAGGTGTGTCCATGACGGGCAGCGTCTCGCGTGTACAGAAATTTGTCCCGGTTCGACGCGCCCACGGCTCAGGGGAATTCTCGGAACCCGCCCGAATCCCGTCACACGGCCGGTGAGAAACAGAGCGATTCGGCGTCCGCGCGATACAGGTCGTCGGTTCGTCGTGGGCTCATCAATTCACCGGCAGAGCGGTCCCATACCACCGAAGTCGCCCGCCGTCCGCCCAGGAACCGGTGAACGGAACGGGCCGGAGGAAGGACGGGGGCAACGCCCTGCGGACCTCTCCTCCCGGCAAGACCCCTCCTCCCGCCGAACCGTTCGCCGCAACCCGGTCTCGGGGTCCGGCACATGGGTGTCGTGGGCACTGTGTGCCAGGTGAAGGCCCTTCCGGGGGAAGGGGGGTGGTCGGCAGGCTCGAGGGTGTCGACCACTGCGGGTCGCCTCCGTCGAGCCCCTCCGGGAGAGACCAGAATGGACATCCGGCAACTCCGAACCTCTCACCGCCTGGCCGCGCCGGGGAGCACCACCCGGGCCGCGGCCGAACTGAACTGCGCGCAGTCCTCGGTGACCGCACAGATCCAGAGCCTTGAAGCGTCCCCGGGGGGCCGAGCGGTTCGGGGGCAAGGTGAAGCCGGCCCCGGCGGGGACGCGGCTGCTGCCCTACGCGGGGCAGACGCCGGCCCTGGCGGACGAGGCACGGGGCGCCGCGTCCCCGGACGCACAGCCCGAGGGCGTGCTGACCATCGGCGCCATGGAGAGCATCACCGCCGGCCGGAACGGCGGAGTGCCTGGATTTCATGAGCGGTCCGCATGCCGCTCATAAACGTATCGGCTTTATCCGATCGACGAAACAGACAGGAGTCATCTGCGAAGCCGAACGAGATTTACGGACTTCTCTATCGGGCCGCCTGAAGAATGTTGCGCAGTCTCAGCAATTCGGCAAAGAGAGTTCCTATGTCACAGGTCCGCAACCTCGGGCCGGACACGAATCCGGATGTGCCGCGAGGGCTCAACGAACTGTTCACGCGAGGCGGACTGCAGTACGCGGTCCCCCTCCAGTGACCCCCACTCCCCTTCCCCTTGGAAAGGCATCTCACCATCAGGACCTAGCCAGGGGACGCCCCGCTTTAGCGGGGTGGGGAATGGCTTCTGAGCCCTGCTCTGACCTCAACTGGGTTCACGGATCCGCACTGTTCACCTGAGCCCACCTCTCTGCCGCACTAGACCTGCGGCGCGTGTATAGTAATCGTGTGGCCGTGACCAGGAAGGTTCGCCGATTCTCCAGCGGCGTGTACGACCTCGGGCTCCACGTGGTGTGGTGCCCGAAGTACCGCCGTCCGGTCCTCGACGGCCGGGTCGCGGAACGACTGGACGAACTGATCCGGCAGAAGGCAGACGAACGCGGGTGGGAGATCATCGCCCTTGAGGTGATGCCCGACCACGTGCACCTGTTCGTGAAGCACGATGCGAAGTCGTCGGCGTCGTACGTGGCGAACCAGTTCAAGGGCTTCACCTCCCGCGTGCTGCGCGAGGAGTTCGGGCACCTGAAGTCACGGATGCCCACGCTGTGGTCGTCGTCGTACTTCGCTGCCTCGGCCGGCGCCGTGTCGCCAGCCACGGTCGAGAAGTACATCAACACCCAGTGGGAACGACCGTGGAAGAAGGGGGACGGCTCGTGATCCGCGCGTACAGTTCCTCCTGCGCCCCACGGCCCGTCAGACGGCAGCGCTCGGCGAGATGCTGCGGGATCACTGCTCCCTCTACAACGGCGCGCTGCAAGAGCGCCGGGACGCCTACCGGCACACCTCGAAGACCAGTGTCCGCTACGGCGACCAGTCCGCCCAGCTCAAGGAGATCCGCGCGTTCGATCCCGAGCGGCAGGGCCGCTGGTCCTTCTCCTCCCAGCAAGCCACCCTGCGCCGCCTGGACAAGGCGTTCCAGGCGTTCTTCCGCCGGGTCAAGGCCGGCCGGACGCCGGGCTGCCCGCGCTTCAAAGGCGTCGGACACTTCGACACCGTCACCTTCCCCAAGGACGGCGACGGCTGCCGCTGGGACTCCACCCCCCACGACGCGCAGACCCGCGTCCGTCTGCAAGGTGTCGGGCATATCCGCGTGCACCGGCATCGGCCCGTGCACGGCCGCGTCAAGACGGTCTCGGTGAAGCGTGAGGGGAACCGCTGGTACGTCGTCCTTGCCTGCGACGAGGTGCCCGCCGAGGAGCTGCCGCCTACCGGGGCGGTCGTCGGTATCGACATGGGCGTCGCCCACTTCCTGACCACCTCGGACGGCGAACACGTCGGCAACCCGCGCTTCCTTCAAGCGATGGCCGACGAGCTGGCCGAAGCGCAGCGGCACCTCGCGACGTTCCCCAAGCGGACCCGGCAGCGCACCAAGCGCCACCGCGCCGCCGCCCGGAAGGTCGCCAAGCTGCACGGCAAGATCAGGCGGCAGCGCGCCGACTTCCACCACAAGACCGCCCGCGCGCTCATCACCGGCCACGACGTGATCGCCCACGAGCGGCTCAGCACGGCGGGCATGACCAAAAGCCCCGCACCCAAGACCGACCCCGAACAGCCCGGCAGCTTCCTGCCGAACGGCGCTGCCGCGAAGGCCGGACTCAACCGCAGCATCCTCGACGCGGGTTGGGCGCAGTTCCTCGGAATCCTGGCGAACAAGGCCGAGAGTGCCGGTCGCCTCGTGGTCCCGGTGGACGCGCGCAACACCTCCCGCACATGCCCCGAATGCGGGCATGTCGCGAAAGAGAACCGCGCCACCCAAGCGAAGTTCGCATGCACAGCGTGCGGGTTCGCGGCGAACGCGGACCACGTCGGCGCGACGAACGTCCTCAACAGGGCCGGGCTGGCCCTCTGCGCGGCGGCTTAGCCGCCGACGCAGGAAGCCCGCGCGTTTACGCGTGGGTGGAGTCACGAGTACTGACACTCGGCCGACGGTCGAGCTGACCCTCGCCATGGTGCTCTCCGGCACCCTCGGCGTCTTCGTCATCGAGTCCCGCGCCTCGCCGTTCAACGTGGTCTTCTTCCGCTGCCTGTTCGGCACGGCGACGCTCGGCCTCTACTGCCTGGCGCGCGGCTTCTTCAAGAACCACGGCTTCGCCCCTAAGAAGCTGGGCCTGGCCGCCCTGGGCGGTGTCTTCATCGTCTTCAACTGGGCGTTCCTCTTCGAGTCGTACGAGGACACCTCCATCTCGGTGGCGACCGTCGTCTATCACACGCAGCCGTTCTACGTGATGCTGCTGAGCGCCGTAACGGTCGAGCGGGAGCCGCCTGGTTCCAGGGGCGTCCCCGCGGCGACATCGGCAGCCCGCCGTCCATGAACGGCGGGCCCGCGAGGCGGGCGACGCGGGACGGGCGCGCCGCACTGCGGATCCCGTTCCCGCCCCGCCCGGCATCCGGTCGCGCCGCGTCCCCGACGACCCGCGCTATACGACGCCCTGAGCGGTCATCGCCTCCGCCACCCTCAGAAAGCCCGCGATGTTGGCGCCCAGGACGTAGTCGTCGGGGGTGCCTCCGTATGTCTCCGCGGTGGCCCGGCACTGGGCGTGGACACCCCGCATGACAGCCGCGAGACGCGTCTCGGTCTGCTCGAAGGTCCACACGTCACGGGAGGCGTTCTGCTGCATCTCCAGCGCGGAGGTGGCCACACCGCCCGCGTTCGCGGCCTTGCCGGGGCCGAAGAGGACGCCCGCCTCACGGAAGACCTCGATCGCCTCCGGGGTGCACGGCATGTTGGCGCCCTCCGCGACGGCCAGGACGCCGTTCTTCACCAGGGCCCCGGCCTCCTGTCCGCCCAGTTCGTTCTGTGTGGCACACGGCAGCGCGATGTCGCAGGGCACCTCGAAGACCGAGCCCCGCTCGGAGAACCGCGCCCCGGGCTTGGCCTCCGCATAGGCCGACAGGCGGGCCCGCCGCACCTCCTTGACCGTTTTCAGCAGGTCCAGGTCGATGCCGTCCGTGTCGGCCAGGAATCCGGACGAGTCCGAACAGGCCACTACGGATCCGCCAAGGGCGTGCACCTTCTCGATCGCGTAGAGCGCCACGTTGCCCGAGCCGGAGACCACGGCCTTGCGGCCGTCGAGCCCGTGTCCGCGCGTGGCCAGCATCTCCTGCGCGAAGTACACCGCGCCGTAGCCGGTGGCCTCCGTCCGGGCCTGCGAGCCACCCCAGGAGACCCCCTTGCCGGTCAGGACCCCCGCCTCGAAACGGTTGGTGATCCGCTTGTACTGGCCGAAGAGGTAGCCGATCTCGCGCCCGCCCACCCCGATGTCACCGGCGGGGACGTCGGTGTGCTCGCCCAGGTGCCGGTACAGCTCGGTCATGAACGCCTGGCAGAAACGCATGACCTCGTGGTCGCTGCGGCCCTTGGGGTCGAAGTCCGAACCGCCCTTCCCGCCGCCGATCGCCAGACCGGTCAGCGCGTTCTTGAAGATCTGCTCGAAGCCCAGGAACTTCACGATGCCGAGGTTGACGCTCGGGTGGAAGCGCAGACCGCCCTTGTAGGGGCCGAGCGCGCTGCTGAACTCCACCCGGAATCCCCGGTTCACCTGGACCCGCCCCGCGTCGTCGACCCACGGCACCCGGAAGATCAGCTGCCGCTCGGGCTCGCACAGCCGCTCGGCGATCAACGCGTCGACGTACTCCGGATGCGCCTGCAACGCCGGCGCCAGCGTGTGCAGCACCTCTCCCACCGCCTGATGGAACTCGCTCTCACCGGCGTTGCGCCGGCAGACCTGTGCGTAGACGGCCTCGATGTGAGCACTGGGGTTCATGCGCGCCTGCTCTCCTGTGGTCCGCCAGGCACTCACCTTGTCCAGCGTGCCCGGCCGCTGTCCTGACAACGAATACGGACGCCAGGGGTCGCTGTGTCAGCGAAGAAGGTCACCGATATCGGCGGACGGATCCGGTCGGACACGGCACCGTCCCGACCCGTCCGAGATATTGACGTGCCAGCGTCAACAGTGGCTTGATAAACGGTACGCGGATATGGGAGCGCTCCCACGCCGCGCGCACCGCACTCCCGCTCCCGCCCCCACTCCGGGAAGGAAACCCCGTGCGCAGCAGCAGACATCGTCCCCTCCTGGCCACGTTCCTGGCCGCCCTGGTCGTGGTCGCCGCAGGCCCAGGCCTGACCGGCGCCCCGTCCGCCGCCGCCTCGGCAGCGGCGGCCCCGGTACGGATCATGCCGCTCGGCGACTCCATCACCGGCTCCCCCGGCTGCTGGCGTTCCCTGCTCTGGAACCAGCTGCAGAACGCCGGTTACACCGACATCGACTTCGTCGGCACACTGAACGCCCAGAGCTGCGCCCTCACGCACGACGCCGACAACGAAGGCCACGGCGGCTTCCAGGCCACCGCGACCGCCGACCAGAACCTGCTGCCCGGTTGGCTGGCGGCAACCCGGCCGGACATCGTTGTCATGCACTTCGGCACCAACGACGTCTGGAGCAGCATCGCGCCGGACACCCTCCTCGCCGCGTACACCAAACTGGTCGGCCAGATGCGGGCCGCCAACCCGTCGATGAAGGTGCTGGTCGCCCAGCTCATCCCGATCAATCCGAGCAGCTGCGCCGAGTGCGCCGCCCGTACCGTGGCCTTCAACCAGCGCATCCCAGCCTGGGCGCAGGGCATCACCACCGCGCAGTCGCCGGTGACCGTCGTCGACCAGTGGACGGGCTTCGACAGCGCCACCGACACCTACGACGGCGTCCACCCCAACGCCTCCGGCGACGCCAAGATGGCGGCCCGCTGGTACCCGGCGCTGTCGTCCCTGCTCACCCCGGGCGACCCCGGCGACCCCGGGGACCCCGGCAGCGGCGGCTGCTCCGCGGCATTCCGGGCCGTGTCGGTGTGGCAGGACGGCTACCAGGGCGAGGTGACGGTCACCAACACCTCGTCCACGGCGGCGATCTCCTCCTGGACGGTGAATCTGACGCTCCCGGCGGGCAGCCGGGTCACCCAGGTCTGGAACGGCGCGCAGACCGGGACGACGGTACGCAACGCCGGATGGAACGGGACGGTGCCGGCTGGGGCGAGCACCACCTTCGGCTTCCTCGCGAGCACCTCGGCCGCGGCGGGCACGCCATCGGTGACGGCCGCGTGCTCGGCGTCCTAGATGTACTGATCACGAGCGTGGTCGACACCGGCGGGTCTTGAACAGGGCGGAGACCTCCGATGCGGTGGAGCTGTCCGGGAACACACCGCACGGAGGTCTTCGTGTCCCACCGTGCAGCCGGGCTCTGGCCGTTCAGCGCAGGCGGCTGGTGAACACGGCGGGCATCGCTTCCGCACGACCGGGCGGGAGGTCCGCCACTTCGGTGAGGCGGGTGCGGTGGGCGTCCGGACCGAACGGGCTCGATGGACCTTGATGGACAGTGTCCTGCCCGGTCACTTCGGGTGGTGCAACCACCGCTGGAGGGCGGCGTTGACGCTGCCGGACAGGGCGCTGAGCTGTTCGATGGCGTCGCGGTCCTCGGGGCGGGGCGGGATGCCTGCCGCGGTGAGCGCCGCGTGCAGGTCGAGACGCCGATGGTCGCGGGGGCTGATGCCGATGCTGAGGCGCTCGGCGGGGTTGGGCGGCGGCAGCAGGTGTGCGTCGGCGCCCTGATCGTAGTCGTCCGGGGCGGCCGGCCAGAGCGCTTCGGTCGCGTCGACGGCGTAGGGGTCGACGTAGGCATGGGGGGCGACGTGAGCGTGGGCGGCGACGTAAGCGTGGGGGGTGAAGTGTTCGGGGGCAGTGGTCGTCACGTTGGTCTCCTCACCGGCGTCTGCTGGTTCTGCTGGACAGGAGGCGCGCAAGGTCCACGGCGGTTGCGGTGCCGGCCCCGAATCACGCTGACGGCGTCATCGGCGGCTCATCCTCTGGTCCGACCGGCGGCCCGGTACCCGCAAGAACGGTGAAGAAACCAGGGGAAACCACTGCGTGTTCTTCGATTTGCCGGGCACGAGGACCATCGGAGGTTGATAACTATGGTTCCCCTGCTTCTCGTTCTTCTGCTGGCCCTGGTCCTCTTCGGTGCGGGTTTCGCGCTGAAGGCACTGTGGTGGATCGCCGTCATCGTGCTGGCCGTCTGGCTGCTCGGCTTCGTCATGCGCAGTGCGGACACCGGCGGCCGCAAGGGCCGCTGGTATCGCTGGTAACCTGCCGGCAGCCGGTCTGTGGGCCCCGGGAAGACCCCGGGGCCCACAGTCATGTCCCGCCGCCGCACCACCTCGCCGGGAGACCCGGCCGCCTTGAGCGGCGCCTCGCAGGACGACCGCTCACCGCCGCTCACCGTTCGTAGCGGCGGGCGATCGCGGCGGCACGCTCCCGCAGTGAGTCGCGCAACCAGCGCGGGGCGAGGACCTCGGCGTCCACGGCGAGCTGCCACACCGCCCAGTCGGCGTGCCTCGCATCCTGGAAGGTCGCCTCCAGTCGCAACCAGCCGTCCGCGTCCGTCACTTCGGCGACGACAGCCAACGCGGTGCCCACCAGCTCCTCCCGACGTGTCGGGCTCACCCGTACCAGCACGGTGACTTGGTCGCCGCCGGTGCGAAACCGTGTGCTGCGTTCCCGCCAGACGCGGTCCAGATCGATCCGGTCGGGTCGTCGTGCCGGTTCGGCGAGTTCCTCTGCGGCAAGGAGCCGGGACAGCCGGTAAGTGCGCTCCGTGCCGGACCGCGTGGCCAGCAGGTAGCCCTGGTCGCGTACTGTGACGAGGCCTATCGGGTCCACCGTGCGCCATTTCGGACTCTGGCCGACGGCCGCGTAGTGGATGCGCAGCCTGTGTCCGGCGAACACCGCCCGCCGGACCTCGGTGACCACGGTGTCGGGCACCTCCTCGGCGACCAGCCGGCGCGCGAGGAGGTCGGTCTCGGGGTCGATGAGCACGCGCTGAGCCGCGCCGGCAGCGGTGGCCCGATGGCTTTCGGGCAACGCGTCGACCACTTTGCGCATGGCCGAGGCGAGCGCCCCGCCGAGGCCGAACGCCTGCGCGCCGGGGCGTGATCCGGCGACCAGCAGGGCGAGTGCCTCGTCATGGTTCAGTCCGGTGAGCTCCGTCTGGAAGCCGGGCAGCAGGGCGAATCCGCCGCGCCGACCACGCTCGGCGTAGACCGGGACGCCGGCTGCGGACAGCGCCTCGATGTCGCGCAGCACCGTGCGAGTGGACACCTCCAGCTCGCGGGCCAGCGTGGTCGCGGACAGCCGGCCGTGCTGCCGGAGAAGCAGCACCAGCGATACCAGACGGTCGGCGCGCATACGGAAAACCCTACCGGTATACGCGACACACGGTGTCATGTATACCTTGCGAGGCTTACCCGCATGACATGGACCCATCGCCCGCAAGAGGCGCTCCGCACAGCTCCCGCCCTGGTCAACCCGGCAGGTCTGCACGACCCGACGCCGTTCGGATACAGCCATACCGCCGTCGTCCCCGCCGCAGCCGAACTGGTGCTGGTCGCGGGTCAGTACGGGTCGGGCCCGGACGGCGCAGTCGTCTCGGCCGACTTCACCGAGCAGGTGCGGCAAACGTTCCACAACATCGGCGTCGCTCTTGCCGCGCACGGGCTCGACCTCAGCCACGTCGTCCAGCTCAGGACGTACGTGGTGAACCATGACGTCAGCAAGCTGGGGCCGATCGCCGCGGCCGTACATGAGGGTTGGGGTACGGAACCGCCCACGCAGACCCTCATCGGTGTGGCGGCCCTGGCCGCGCCTGACGTCCTGTTCGAAGTCGAAGCCCTGGCCGCCAGAGCCTGACTCCCGGTCGCCACGTCGGGTTCCCGGGCAGGTCACTCGGGCCGGACGACCGTCGTGCGCGTCCTGGTCGCCCCGGCCGGCAGCGGACACCACGGGACCCGTCGGGGTCCCGTGGTGCGCCTGCTCGGTCGGGGCATCAGCGGTTGACGCTCCGCATCCCCGCCTCGTCGTATCGCTGACCCGCCGCCTCGGGCAGCTCCGCGTCGATGCGGGCCAGGTCGTCCTCGGTCAGCGCGACGGCCGTCGCGGCGGCGTTCTGTTCCAGGTAGGTGCGGCGCTTGGTGCCCGGGATCGGCACGAGGTCCTCCCCCTGGGCCAGCACCCAGGCGATGGCCAGCTGGGCCGGAGTCACCTCCTTCTCGGCTGCGATCTCCTTGACCTTCTCCGCCAGCCGCAGGTTCGCCTTCAGGTTGACGTCCTGGAAGCGCGGGTTCTCGCGGCGCCAGTCGTTCGCGTCCAGCTCGTCCAGCGAGGCGAACCGTCCGGCGAGGAAGCCGCGGCCGAGCGGCGAGTACGGGACGAAACCGACGCCCAGCTCACGGCAGGCGGGCAGCACCTCGGCCTCCACGTCCCGTGACCACAGCGAGTACTCGCTCTGCACCGCGGTGATCGGGTGAACGGCGTGGGCGCGCCGGACGGTGTCCGCGCTCGCCTCACTCAGGCCGATGAACCGCACCTTGCCCTCGGCGACCAGTTCGGCCAGCGCACCGACCGTCTCCTCGATGGGGACGTTCGGGTCGACCCGGTGCTGGTAGTAGAGGTCGATGTGGTCGGTGCCCAGTCGCTCCAGGGAACCGTGGACCGAACTGCGGACGTGCTCGGCCGAGCCGTCCTGGGGGCCGACCGTGCTGATGTCGCCGGGTACCGCGTCGTCCATCCGGTAGTTGAATTTCGTCGCGATCACATACTCCTCGCGATGCCCCCGGATCGCCTCGCCGACGAGTGACTCGTTGGTGAGGGGCCCGTACATCTGCGCGGTGTCGAGGAAGTTCACCCCGAGCTCCAGGCCGCGCCGGATGGTCGCGATCCCCTCCTCCTGATCGGTGGATCCGTAGAAGGCGGACATACCCATGCACCCCAGGCCGACGGCCGATACCTGGAGGTCCCGCAGACTGCGCTTCCGCATGCCGTATCCCAGCCTTTCCCTGCGTACTCGTTCGTCGTCCGGACGCCACGAAACCCACGCCCTCATCCATCAACCGATGGATTCCACCGCTCGGCATCCCGTGAGAGACCGGGCGGCACGGGTTCGTGTGCCGCGGCGTCCGCGACGCTACGCCTTGGAGCGCACTCCAGCGCAAGCCGCCGTCCAGGGGCCCTGTCCGGGCTCCGGATGGGCCTCACCATGGGCGGACCACCGCCGATCCACCCCGGCCCTCGCCCGCCCAAACCCACCCAGCTCTTGCCCGATCGATCGAATAACGATAGATTTCCATCGCTGCTCGATGGAAGGATGGGGTCGTGGGAAAGCTGACCGTACGTGCGCTGCGCGCCGTGCTCGTGGTGGTGCTCGCCGGCACCGTGTTCGTACAGGCGTCGATGGTGTGGGCACTGGCCACCGACCCGGAGGACGGGTCCCTGCCGTTGACCCCGTTGCGCGTGATCACGATTCTGGGCATGGCGACGGTTCAGTTCGCCGTCGTGTGCGTATGGCGACTGGTGACGATGGTGCGTCGCGGAACCGTGTTCTCCCACTCCGCCTTCCGGTACGTCGACGGCGTGATCGGCTCGATCGTGGCGGCCGCCCTCCTGTGGTTCGCGGTGACGGCCGTCAACGCGCCCGGCCAGCGGGACGACCCGGGCGTCACCCTCATCATGGGCGGGGTCGGCGTGGCCATCCTGGGGATCGCGCTCATCGTGCTCGTGCTGCGGACGCTGCTCGTCCAGGCCGTGGCGCGCGACGTCGAAGCGGTGCGGATGCAGGCCGAGCTGGACGGGGTGATCTGATGCCGATCTCCGTCGACATCGACGTGATGCTCGCCAAGCGGAAGATGTCCGTGGGCGAACTGGCGGACCGCGTCGGGATCACGCCCGCCAACCTCGCGGTGCTCAAGAACGGCCGCGCACGGGCCGTGCGCTTCGCCACGCTCGCCGCGCTCTGCGAGGTGCTCGAGTGCCAGCCGGGCGACCTGCTGCGCTGGGAGACCGAGGACGCCGCCGCAGGCGGTTGACACAGTCGGACGACGACTCCGGGGCAGGCCGTGAAAAGGGGTGCTCGCAACGTCAGTGGATGGGAGACACTCGGGGGCATGACCAGTCGACTGTTCGCGATCTGCTTCAACGCCGCCCGGCCGTCCGATCTGGCGCGATTCTGGTCCGGGGTACTGGGCTGGGAGTCGGCCGACGGTCCGGGCGACGACGTCGCGATCCTGCCCCCTGATCCCGCCGGATTCCGTATCCGTTTCCTGCCCGGCCAGGAGCCGAAGTCCGGCCAGAACCAGGCGCACTTCGACCTCACGAGCACCTCCCCGAAGGATCAGCGACTGACCGTGGCCAGGGCCCTGGAACTCGGCGGGACCCACATCGACGTGGGCCAACTCCCGGAAGAGGGGCACGTGGTGCTCGCCGATCCGGAAGGCAACGAGTTCTGCGTCATCGAAGCGGGCAACACGTTCCTCGCCGGCACCGGCTTCATCGGGGCACTGGCCTGCGACGGTACGCAGGATGTCGGCTACTTCTGGAGCGAGGCGCTGCGGTGGCCGCTGGTCTGGGACCAGGACCAGGAGACCGCGATCCAGTCGCCTGACGGCGGTACGAAAATCACTTGGGGTGGTCCGCCGGTGGCGCCGAAGACGGGTACGAACAGGCTGTACTTGGAGCTTGCGCTCCCCGCCGACGCCGATGGCGAAGCGGAGACGGAACGCCTGATCTCGCTCGGCGCGAAGCGCACCGACAGCGGTGAGGGCGGCGGCGGCCGACTGCGCATGCTCGACCCGGACGGCAATGAGTTCGCCGTACGGGGGCTTCGGTAGCGGGGGTGTCGTCGGCGTGCCGTGCCGCACGGGTGTTCGCCCAGGAGGACCGGGGCCTGGGCGGTGCCGCCTGCCCGGTGACCGAGCGGCGACACCGCCGGCTCAGGACTCGCCCGTGACCTCGGAGGCATCGCCGGCACCGGCATGGGACGCCTCGTCCCGCGCCATCCCGAGAAAGCGCCGGACGGCTTCGACCGGCATGTCCAGCCCCTCGGACGCGGCGTGCTCGTCGCCGAACACCTGCACGGCCTCGGTGACGGCCACGGCCAGTTCGATCTCAGCCTTGCGGACCTTGGCCTCGGCCTTGTCCACGGTGTCCACCACCGCAAGCTGACGGCGCTGCTTCTCCTGCAGCCTCTGCTTGCGGGAAAGGGTCTTGTCGGAGTTCTGCACAGACATGATCAAGATCATAATCGGTGGACCGCGCGTCCCTGAACTCGGCTGCTCCCCTGCGCTGTTGAAGCCGGTGCCGTGCGGGCCGGGGAGGGACCGGCCTTGCCCTGCGCCGACCCGGCTCCGGATACTGTGCCGATGACACCGGCACGATCGACACCACCGGGAGTGGTCGACCGGCTCCTGCGCTATCCGGTGAAGTCGATGCTCGGGGAGGAGATCCCCCTCACCGACGTCACCCCAAGGGGGCTCGACCAGGACCGCCGACTGGCCCTGGTCGACGAGGAGACCGGCAAGGTCGCCAGCGCCAAACACCCCCGCCTGTGGCGCCGTCTGCTCACCATGACGGCGACGGCCGGGACGTCCGCGGTACGCATCACCGCATCGGACGGCAAGGAACTGTGCTCGACGGACCCGGGGGTGAACTACGCGCTGTCAAAGATCGTCGGCCGCCCCGTCCTGATCACCGACACCCCGCCGCACGAGGCGATCCTCGACCGTGCCCACCCCGAAGAGGTACTGCGCCAGGACGACACGCGGCAGCCGGTCAGCACGCGGACGAGCCGCATCGGCATCGGCTCCCCGGAAGGAACCTTCTTCGACTTCGCGCCCGTCCACCTGATGACGACGTCGACGCTGGCCCGGATCGCTGGACTCACCCCGCACGGCGACGCCCGGGCGGAGCGCTACCGCCCCAACATCGTGATCCGCACTCCTCACGAGCAGGGCTTCCCGGAAGACGACTGGCTCGACCGGACCCTGCGCGTCGGGGCCGACCTCGTCCTGCGCGTCATCGCCCGCACCCCGCGCTGCGCCATCCCCACGCTGGCCCACGGCGCCCTGCCGGCGGACACGGCGGCTCTGCGCGTCCTGGCCGAGGAGCATCGGGTCACCCCGATGGCGTCGATGGGAGCGCAGCCCTGCGCCGGCGTGTACGCCCAGGTGCTGCGCCCCGGTCGGATCGTGCTCGGGGATGCCGTCCGCTGGTCCTGAGCGGGGCGACGGCGAGCAGCCGATCCACGGCCGGTGCCTCGGTCGGCACGAACGCCCGCCGCAGGTCGCCCGTGCCGGCACGGCGCGCAGCCGTCGGCGCACTCAACTGCGCCGGTGATAGGCCTTGTTGGCGATGCGCCAGCCGTCGTCGACGCGGACCAGCAGGAACATGTCGGTGAAGGTGTCCACGCCGTGCGAGAGCGTCATGGTCGCGGTCGCGACGGTGCCGTGCACGTCGATGGTGTCGATCCGGCGAGACCGGTTCGGTTCGTCGGGGGCCGGCCGGCCGGGGAAGAGGGCGCAGTACTCGTCCAGCGGCCACGAGACGAACGCGCCGTCCCGGATCCCTTCGATGTGGGCGGTGGGCAGGAAGGCACGGTGGAAATGGGTGGGGTCGCCGGTGGCGTGACCACGGATGTAGGCGCGGAGCGGTTCGAGGACGGCGTCCTGCACGGCGGGGACCGTCGCGGCGACGGCGATGTCGGACTCGGGATCGCCGGCGGCGTCGAGCAGCCTGGCCGCGCTGTGCAGAGGGGTGTTCGAGGCGGCGGTCAGCAACGTCAGGTCCTTGGCCAGCGCACCGATGGTGAATTCAGCGCTGAGCGTGTCCGACTCGCCGACCAGAAAGGGTCGTTCGACCAGGAAGGGTCGTTTGCGGGCCACGAGCGCGCCCAGCTGGCCGAGTTCGAGGACGTCCAGCGTCTGGGCGCGGGGCAGGCCGAGGGCGTCGGACTGACGCAGTGAGTCGCGCAGCGCGAGGACGGCGCCGGCGAGGCCGTTGTTGGCGATCAGCTTGAGCGACGCGGCGGTGGCGGCGTCGTCGACGCGGCGCACGGTGCCGAGCGCGTCGAGCACGGGCCGGGTCCGTTCGAAGGCGTCCTGGCCGGCGGCGGTGAGAATCTGCAGGGCGCCCGCCGAGGCAGCGGGGACGGAGCCGAGCACGGGCGCGTGTACGTAGGATTCGCCGAACTGCCGTGCCAGCTCCGATGCTTCGGCGGGAGCGATGGTGCCGGTGTTCAGCACGATCGTGTCCGGTCGCAGCGAGCCGCGGACGTCGTCGAGGACCTTCCGGCAGGCCGGACCGTCGAACAACGCCAGGAGCACGAGGCCGGCTTTCGCCACGGCCTCGTTCACATCGGTGGTCGTGCGTACGGCGCCTGACGTGCGCCCGGAACGTGTCCAGCCGACGACGTCCCAGTCCTCGGCGGCCAGTCGTGTCGCCATCGCGTCGCCCATGCGGCCCAGACCGAGGACGGCGATCGTGTGCGGTGAGGTCATGCACGCCAGGCTCCTGCCCGGCCGTGCATGCGACAAGCGCAGATCTCGCAGCTCAGCCCTGCGTGACATGCATACCGGATGGTCATACTGGTGCCATGGATCTGACGGTGTGGCGGACCTTCGTGACGGTGTGCCGGCTCGGGTCGCTGTCGGCGGCGGCTGCCGCGCTCCATCACACGCAGTCGGCCGTCTCGCGGCAGATCGCCGGACTGGAGCGGCAGCTCGGAGTGCCGCTGATGGAACGCCATGCGCGCGGGATGCGTCCGACGCCTGCCGGCGAGGTGTTCCGGCGCCATGCTCTGGCCACGCTCAACGAGGCCGACCGCGCCATTCGTGCCGTACGGGAGGCCGGTGCGGGAGCGTACGACCGACCACTGGCCGTCGGCGCAACGCCGTCCCTGGCCGCGGGAGTCGTCCCCGAGGCCATCCGGGACCTGCTGAGAGACACCGGATCGCTGCGGTGGAGCCTGCTGCCCGGCCTGAGTGCGGCACTGCACGACCGCGTGATCGCCGGCGATCTCGACATCGCCGTCGTGACCGACGCACCGCCGGGACTGCCCGAGGAGCCACGGCTCGAACGCCGGTTCCTCGGGCTGGACGACATGGTCGTCGTGGTGCCCGTCGGGCATCCGCAGGCCGGGCACGGTCCGGTGCGCATGCAGACGCTCGCCGATCAGACCTGGGCCGAGGACAACGACGGCTCGGCCGCGCTCTTGCACCAGCATGCCGCCCGTGCCGGAGTCAGCGCCCGCATCGATCTCATGGCAGCCGATCTGCCCGGCAAGCTGGCCCTGGTCGCCACCGGTCATGCCATCGCGCTGATCCCCGGGGTGCTGATGGGCACGCTGCGACCCGACGTCACCGCCGTGGCTCTCGTCGACCCCCCGACCCGCGGCGTCTACACGATCACGCCGCGTCGCGATCCCCACCCCGCCGCGGCGTCCCTGTCCGACCGGCTCGCCACAGCCTTCGCCGGGGCCCCGGCCGGCTCGAGCGGGAACCGGCCGACCTGGACGGACGCAGCCCCGGGAGGCACGCTCTCCGGCTGAGCGGTCAGGCTGCGCGGCAGAGCGTCGCCGGGTCGGTCGGAGCCGCGCCGCGGGTGGCTGCCGGACGCACGGGACGGGCCGCGCCGGCGGCGTCAGTGGCCCGCGGGCCGCCGTGCGCGGGGCCCGCGGCGTCCGAACGGTTGCGGGCGAAGACCACGAGCCGGAGCACCGCGAAGCGCGCGATACCGGCGAGTCCCGTGGCGGACAGGTACACGATCTGTTCGAGCACCACACCGGGCGTCGCCACCGACTGCCGCAGAACGAACATCGCCACGCAGGTCACCGCGTACGCGGCTGCCGCGGACCCGGCCGACTGCGCATGCTGCCGCCTCGTGGCGGGTCCGCCGGCACCGAAGGTGAAGCGGGCATGCAGCTCGGTGGCGAGGAGCGTGGAGACCACGGTGGTCACGGCGTTGGCCAGGACCCAGGGCGTCCAGGAGGCGAGCGCCGCCACTGCGAAGCTCGAGGCGATCCCCACTCCCCCGCCGCACAGCACGAAGCGCACGAAAGCGGCGAAGGCGTCGGACATCGCCCGATCTTTGCTCCGTGCTGTTTCCATGACCCCCCGCCCCGTTGCCCGATCACCGTTGTGTAACGCGCGCTTCCCGGCCCCCAAGACCCTTGCCCCCTCATTCCTCATGCCGGAAACGCTACGTTGCATTCATACTTTCGGCAACTGATTTACCCCAAGGGAGCGCAGTATGCGCAGGTGAACGTGATGAAAATGTTGCAATGATGCCGCACTAACGCAACCCATCCTGCCCTTCGTTGCAACGAGCAGGGGTGAACGCTACACCGGGGGCTCCGGCCTGGCAGGGGGCGGGGCTGCCGCCGGTCCCACCCAAGCGGAACCGACTCGCGTCTCACCAGAGCCGTGCTCGGGCGCAGCAGCCACCCGGGGTTCGGGCTCAGCGCCTGGCGCCGCATCTGTCGGCTGCCGGCCGACCGCATTGCCGACGGGCGTTTCCCGGGGGTTTCCCGTTGCCCGATCGGCCGGTCGACGTCTGTCCGTCGACAGGGCGGTCGCACCGTCGGCAGGCTGCTGTTGATCACGCCTGCCCATGCATCGAGAACACAGGAGAATCATGTTCGGCAAACACGTCAAGGCAGCCATCATGTCCGCCGCGCTGGCCACGGTGCCGGCCGGAACGCTGGCCGCTCCCTCCGCACAGGCGGCTCCGTCGGCAGCGGCGGCGGAATGCGGCGTCCGGGCCCACGACGGCCTGCTGTGGTGCGGTAACCGCGGTGACGCACCGACCCGGCTGCAGCCGGTCCACGAGAGCCCCTTTCGAGGTTTTCGAGGACGAGACCGGCGGCGGAGACCGGCTCGGCGCCCCCGGAGGGCCTACCCTCCGGGGCCTGCCGGCCGGGCGACACCGCCGCCCTTCCTGTCAGTGGCTTCCGTGCCGGCGTGACAGGCGCTTGAGCACCGCCCCCGCCATGGCTTCCTCACCCTTGGCGTTGGGGTGTGCGGGTGCGGCGGGCGAGGTGGGCCGCAGCGGTTCGATCCACCGCTGGTCCGCGGGCTTGCACATGTCGTGACCGACGGTCGGGCCGTAGGTGTCGACGTACTCCGCGCCGCTCCAGCGCGCCACCAGACGCAGCATCAGGTTGAGGCGCTTACCGGTGTCGCGCAGGTAGGGGAAGTCGCGCGTGGCGAACGGCACCGAGGGTGCGCAGCCGCTGCCGTCGTCGGGCAGCAGGTCCGGGTAGCCGACGACGAGGACGCGGGCATGCGGCGCCCTGTCGTGCACGGCCCGCAGCACCCGGGCGACCTTCGGCCCGGTCTTGGCGATCGCCACGGTGAGCTCGTCGACGCCCGAGGCGCTGTAGTGGCGCTGGCACGGATTGCCGGTGGGGTCCTGCGGGGCCAACTGGGCGCAGGTGCCGATGATGGAGCCGAAGCCGATGTCGTTGCCGCCGATCTGGACGGACACGATGTCACTGTTGCGGCCCACGGCGTCGAGCTGAGGGCTCTTGGTTCCCTGCGGTTTCCACATGTGCTCGGTCGTGGCCCCGCCGCAGCTGACGTCCTTCAGGACGGCCGTGCGCAGCCGACCCGCCACGAGGGACGGGTAGTTGTGATCGGAGCGGGCGCAGTAGGCGTCCACCTGTCGGGGAATGAGGGGACCGGAGGTGTAGGAGTCGCCGAGCGCGACGTATCGCGTCGTGC
Organism: Streptomyces sp. B21-105; assembly: GCF_036898465.1. NCBI lineage: Bacteria > Bacillati > Actinomycetota > Actinomycetes > Kitasatosporales > Streptomycetaceae > Streptomyces > Streptomyces sp. B21-105. The sequence goes on from NZ_JARUMJ010000001.1 coordinate 324,679, forward strand.
CTCCCCCGCCGTGCGCCGCGGCGGGTGTCGCGGAGGCGGCCACCAGAGCGCAACTGCCCAGCGCCGCAAGCAAGGTGACGCCCTTTCTGCCACGACCGACAGCCGTTCTCCCCGTACGCGCGTCGTGCTGCATCGAGCCTCCCCCTGGTCACCCACGCCCACCGGCGACGCCGTCCGGACGGCCGTCGTTCCGTTCGACCAGGCTTGTATACCGCCGAGTAGGCCATGGGGGCCAGCACCGGGAACGAACCTTCTCCCGCCGAGCCGCGGCGACCTGGTCCCTCCCGCGCGGTTCCTTGGGACTGCGTCACGCTCGTGGCGGAGCGCCCCGTCGTCGAGGCCCCGGTCACGAAATCGCCGCGACCGGGGCCTCGCTGTCGGCCGGCGCAGGAGGTGCCGACTACGAACAGTTTCTGTCGGCTACAACCGGTTGCCGGCCGGCCGTTACGACTGGTTCCGGTACCGGAACACGATCCGGCCGCGGGACAGGTCGTACGGCGGGAGCTCCACCAGCACCCGGTCCTCCAGCAGGATCTTGATGTAGTTCTTGCGGATCTTCCCGCTGATGTGTGCGAGCACCTGGTGGCCGTTGTCCAGCTCCACGGTGAACATGGCGCTGCGAAGGCACTCGACGATCCTGCCCTCGACTTCGATGACGTTCTTGTTCTTGGTCATCGCACCAACTCCAGGTTGCTGCTCACCGGTCGGGCGCAGACGCCCTCGAACAGCGCCGAGGCTGCCTGGTTGGACTCGTGGACCTCGGTCCACGCCTCGGCGAACCCGGAACGGTGCTGTGTCTCCAGCGCGTGGGCCAGCAGCGCCCGCGCGATGCCGCGGCGCTGCTCGCCGGCCCGGACCGCGATCAGTCCGATGCGCGGCCGGATCGCCGTCACCACCCGGATGAGACCCAGGTAACGGTCCGGCGCCGCGGCCACCGCGTACTTCGACGGGTCGACGACGGTGTCGCCTTCCGGATGGGGAATCACCTCCGCGGGCATCGACTGCCACCCGACGGTCGCCTCGACCTCGTCACGGATCGCGCGGTCCACGGCTCGGAGCAGACCCTCGTCCGCGTGACCGGCGGGCACGATCGTCACGCCAGGGGGCGGCAGGACCGCTTCGAGCCCGGTGACCCGCGGGTCGGTCGGCACGGCGTACTCCCACTCGCGGCGGCGGATCGTGAACCCGGCCCGCCGCCAGCCGGCCGTCAGCTCGATGTCCGCCTCGTCGACGACCGTGTACAGCGGCGCCGGCAGTGCCGCCAGCATCGCTTCCGCGAGGCGGTCGAAGACGGCGCCGTGCCAGGCGTCGACGCTGACGAACAAGCGTCCGTCGGGCCGATGCCCCGCATGCCCGCGACCGACCACCAGGTCGTCGTCCAGTGCGTGCCATTGCCGTTCCGCTACGCGCGTGATCGTCACCGCGTTCGCGCCCGGGCCTGATGTGAAAGGTTTCGTGTTCATCGGAGTCTCCCTCCAGGAGTGCCTCGATCTCAGGCGCTCCTGGCGACACCGAACGTCAGCCGCCGGACCGTGACGGGATGGGGGAGCACCCATGGGTAACTGTGTTCACGGGTCTCACCTCCATACGACGACTTCACGGTCCACCGCGAAAGTAACAGCGGGGCGTCGCTTCGCTCAAACCCTTTTCCGACCGTGCGCGAGTCCTCCTTATGAGTCGGTCCAGCCGATCGGGTGGCCCGACGCGTCTGTGGTGAGCCAGGATCCGTCACCGAGGGGCCGCAGGTCGTAGGAGTTGTCCGTGCGTGCGTCGAACCCGGCGCGCACCTGTCCCAGGTGCGCGTCCACGCGGTAATGGCGGAACCACTCCTCCTCGTCCTCGGTTTCGCCGCCCAGAGTGACGATGACGGTGTCCGGGCTCAGGTAGCCGCCGCTCCATCCACGTAGACGTGCGCAAGGCCGGCGGCGACGGCGTGGTCGACGACGTCCTCGTCGGCGGACGGCCGGCAGACCAGGACCGGCGACAGCACGCCCCGGTCGCCGGCAGCCAGGTCATAGGCGCAGATGCGTCCGTCGACGAGCCGGGTGATCATCTGCTGGGAGCGAGGGATGCGATCCACGCCTGGCAGGTCAGGGCCTGTCCCGGCCGGGACACTCCTCGGGCCCGGCCAGGCACCGGGCCAGGGTCAGGCGACGGGGCGGGCGTGGACGCTGACCGCGTAGCCGCCGCCGGGGCGGTAGGGGTCGCCGGACCAGGTGGCGAAGCGCTGCCGAAGCGTCAGTCCGGCGTGTGCGCACCAGTCGTCGAACTCCTCCAGCGTCACCGTCGGTTCCGGCAGCGGCAGGTGCTGCGCGTCCAGTCCCATACCGGTGATCAGAAGCCCGCCGGGGCGCAGTACGTCGGCGAGCTGCCGCACGACGGCCGGTTCGGTACCGGGGGCCAGCAGGGGGATGACGTTTCCGGCCGCGAGCGCCAGGTCGAAGCCGGGTTCCAGACCGAGGCCGTCCAGGTGTGCCAGGTCACCGTGGATCCAGTCCTGTGCGGGGGCGTGGCGGCGGGCGACCGCGAGCATCGAGCGGTCGACGTCCACGCCCGTGCAGCGGTGCCCCAGCTCGGCGAGCCGGATGGCGATCCGCCCGGTGCCGCAGCCGGCGTCGAGTACTCGGGCGGCGGGCTCCAGCAGCGCGTCGCAGAAGGCGGCCTCGCCGTGGACGTCCTGTCCTGATTCGGCCAACCGCGCGAACCGCCGGGCATACTCCTCTCCGGCTTGCCCGCCTGTCAGTTTCGCCCAACGGTCGTCCTGGCTGCTCATGGTCTGCGTACCTTCCGGTGGAGCCGAACAGAACGGTGCTACGCACATTCTTCTTCCTCGACGTCCTGCTCGACGCCCTGCTCGACGTCCGGCTCACCGTGTCGGCGCGCGATCGGCGGCTCCACTTGGGAAGGCGGCTCTGGTTGCGTCCCAATTCGGCCTGTCGTGCCGCGAGTTATGGCTGAAAACCCCGGTGAATCCGACACAACCATCCACATGGTCCGTGGGTCACATAAGGCAGGAGTAACCAACTCGTAAGATCACAAGGGGGAAATATGCGCTTCACTCGCTCCATGCTGGGCGCCGCGGTGCTGGCGACTCTGTCGCTGGGGGCCACGACCGCTCTGGCGGCACCGGCGTCCGCCGCGCCCAACACCACGCCGCAGAAGGTCTGCGGAAGCAGCTACAAGACCGTGAACTCCGCGCCCGTCGGTTCGCTGGGCACGGTCTACCTGACGTACAACGCCGCCAACGGCAAGAACTGCGTCACGACCATCCGCAGCAACCCCGGTACCGCCCTGGACATGTCGGCGTGGATCTACGTCCCCGCCACCGACAACAGCGACGATGACTACGGGCGGTACACGTCCTACGCGGGTCCGACGTACATCTACGGCAAGGGCCAGTGCGTCGACTGGGGCGGCTACATCAAGAACGTGTACGTCCAGGTGTCCGGCTCCAACTGCGGCTCGCTGCGGGAGCACCGGGTCACCTACACCCGCTGACACCCGTTCCTCCCGTCCGGCCGCCACGTCCGGTGTGACGGCGGTCCTGTCCTGCGGGGATCGCCCGTCGACGGCCGGCGGACCGCGTCATGCCGCAGGCCGCAGGCCGCACAGGAGGTGGTGTCGGCTCGGCTCGCCCTGGTGGAACCCGCGCGGTTCCGCCAGGGCGGCGGCACACACCGTCCGCACGCCGGACCCGGTCCGCGCGCCGCAGACTTCGCGGCGAGCGCGCCCGCAGGACGGTTCCGTGCCGAGTTCGCGCCGGAGGCGAACCGACCCTAGGGCGCGCCCGATCCCGGACGGCTGTCCGCTCAGCGAATGCGACGGCGGCGGCGGATCCGGATGGGGCCCCGGGCCGCTGCCGGCTCGACGGGGCGGCCGGCCTGCGTGATCTCCACCTCGCCGGCCGCGACCAGCCGCCGGGCCGCACGACGTGCCGGTTCCATGAGCGCGCGCCAGCCGTCGTCGCCCCCCTTCTGCACCGCCCGCGCGGCGTCGGAGGGGCAGATGGTGGCCGTCGGGCCGCGTCGCTCCGGCAGCTCCAGGATCGCCCGCTCCAAACGGCGGCCGACCTGCCGTTCGATGTCCGGTCATACCGCTATTGTCCGCCCCGGTTGTCCGCCGCTGTCGTCCGCCGCCGGGAAGCGTTCGGGACGGGTGGCCGACGAGTGTCACGGATCCCCGTGAGGGGGAAGACTGCGGACATGGGTGATGTGCTCAGCAGCGGCCCGGACCGACCACCGTGGAGACCGTCGCGCCGGATGCTTCTCGCGGCCGCGGCCGTCGTGTCGTCCGCTGCGGTCGTCATGGCGGTCGTGGCCGTGAACGGGCCCGACGGTCGAGGCCCGCGCGCTCCCGAGAGCCCGTCGGCGGCGGCGTCCTCCGGCAGCGCGTTTCCGCACGGCCCGGACGCGCCCGTCGGAGCGGGACAGACGCCCGGCCTCGTGATCGCGGGCATACCGCTGCCCCGGGGCGCGACGTTGATCAAGCGTGACCGCTCAGCGGGCGCGGGACCGTGGACCGTGGTCCTGCGGCGCTCGGACGGAAGCGGGTCTCTGGGACGGCACGGCGCGGTGGTCACGTTCCCCGTGGCGGCGCCGTCGGCAGGACGACCGGTCCGGGTCGGCGGCGTTTCGGGGAGGGCTTCGGCGCGGGAGATCACCTGGCCGGTCGAAGGATCGTACGCCCGGGTCCGGGGCGATCTGCCGCGGTCCGAACTGATCGCCGTCGCGGCCGCGACCCGCGTCGCATCGGGACGCCCCCGCGTCGTCGCACCGCGCGGGCTGTCCGTAACGGCCACGGACACCCTGTGGCCGGCTCACATGAACGAGACCCGCTACAGCTCCCGCGCGACAGGGGAGACCGACGAGCTCTCCGGCGGCCTGACCTTCACCGGCGTGGCCCGATGCGGCGGCTTCGAGGACGCGCTGTACGCCACCGGCGTCCGGGCGGCAGGGACCGTGCACGGCAGACCCGCGGTGCTCACGTCGGCGTTCGGCGGCAACGGCGCACTGGCCTGGGAGCCTGCGCCCGGTGTCGTGGCGTACGTCGGCTACAGCGGCGCGCAACTCGACCAGGGAGCCGTCGACGCCCTGCGCCGACTGGCCGAGCGGACACGTCTGTTGAGTCCCGGTCAGTGGCGGGCCACCGGTCCTTGGACGAGCGACCAGACCAACGATCTCGGCCGGGCCGACTGAGTCACTGCCCGACTGTGCGCGCCGGCGAGCCGGGGCAAGGGCGGCCCGGACGTCGCGAGTGGACCGAGCCGGCCCGGACATCGCGAGTGCACCGAGCCGGGAACGGACCTGTCCGGTCACCGTGCTAGCCGGCCGTTACGGACAGGAGCGTCTTGCGCGTTTCCTCCGCGCGTGGAGATCCCATTGCGGTGTAGAGCGACAGCGCCTGGTGAAGGTGGTCGACGGCCTGCGACACCTCCCCCCTGCCCTGCCGGACGCGTGCCGCGCCGATGTGCGCGCGGGCCTGTTCTTCCTGCTCACCGATACCGCCGGCCACTTCCAGCGCTGACGCGTGCGCCTCCAGTGCCTCGGTGTGTCGCCCGGCGCCGTGCAGAGCCTCGCCGAGGCCGTTGAGGGCACCCGCCTCCCCGTAGGGTTCCCCGGTCCGCCTGAAGTGGCCGAGGGCCTGCCGCTGGTGCTCGGCGGCCTCCTCGTACGCGCCCTGGTGGCACAGCGCGTCCCCGAGGTTGGACAGGGCGTGCGCCTCACCGCCGGTGTGCCCGAGCCGCCGGAAGACAGTGAGCGCCTGCTCGAAGCGCCCGGCCGCGGCCGCGTGGTCGCCCAGGCGTGCCAGCACGATCCCCAGGTTGCCGAGGGCGCTGGCCTCCCCGACCGCGTGACCCGTCCGCCGGTACAGCGCCAACGCCTGCTGGTACCGCTCGATGGAGGCCTGGTAGTCCTCGAGCAGTTCCTGCACGATGCCCAGGTTGTTCAGCACGTCGGCCTCGCCGTGCGCGTCACGGACGGCGCGGAACAGTTCGACCGCCTGCTCGTGGTGGTCGGCCGCGTCCTGGTAACGGCCCTGCAGCTCGTGCAGTACGCCGACGTTGGTGAGATGACGCGCCTCCCCCGCCTGATAGCCCACCCGCCGGCACAGCGCCAGCGCGTCCGCGTGGTGCCGGTGGGCGCTCTCGTAGTCTCCGAGCCGCCGGTGCACCGCGCCGACACCCACCAGGACGTCGACCTCACCGGCGACGTCCCCCACCGCGCGGGCCGCCCGCAGGGCGTGGGTGTGCACGGTCAGTGCGTCGGCGAAATGCCCCGAGCGCTCGTAGTGGCGGTGGAGCGTGGTGGCGATCCGCACGGTGTGCCGGGAAGGCCCGGGCTCCTCGGTCCGGGAACACAGGGCCACCAGGGTGTGCTGCGAGGCACCCAGCCAGGCGCGGCATTCGTCGGCCGTGCGCAGCGGCGGCAGACCGGTGCCGGGCGCCTCGACGACGGGCCGCAGATGCCGTTCGGCTGGGTACAGCACGTCCATGGCCGCCGCCGACGCCGCAAGGCAGTGGTCCAGGAGCCGGGTGAGGGCGGCGTCGCACTCCGCCGCGCCGTCGTGCCGGCGCCCGAGGTCCGCGGCGTAGGCGCGCAGCAGATCGTGCATGGCGTGACGGTCGGGGCCGCTGCGGCGCACCAGGTGCGCGCGGGCCAGGACGTCCAGGGACCGCCGCGTCCGTTGCACGGTCTCGCCGGCCAGGGCGGCGGCCGAGTGGGCGTCCATGTCGGGCCCCGGGTGCAGGCCCAGCAGCCTGAACAGGCGCGCCTCAGGCTCGGGAAGACGGTCGTAGGACCATGAGAACACGGCTCGTACGGCCGCCCGGGGGTCGCCGTCGCCGGAGTCCAGCACCTCCAGACGCCTGCGGTGGTCCCGTAGTTCCTCCACCAGGTGGGCCAGGGGGTCCTGGGGGCGTGACAGCACCAGTTCGGCCGCCACGCGCAGGGCCAACGGCAGTGACCCGCACTGCTGCGCCAGGGCGGTGGCCGCGGCGTGGTCGGTGTCGACGCGGGCTCCGATCAGGGCGCGCAGCAGGGTGTGCGCCTCCGGCGGGGAGAGGACGTCGAGGACGACGCGGTGCGCGCCGTAAACCGACACCAGGGACGACAGCGAGTCCCGGCTCGTGATGACCACTTTGCACGTCGGGCTCCCGGGCAGCAACGGACGCACCTGTGCGGCGGAGACCGCGTTGTCGAGGAGGACGAGCAGACGCCGTCCGTCGACCGCCGTGCGATAGCGCGCCGCCCGGTCGTCGAGCCTTTGCGGTATGTCCCGGCCGGGCACGCCCAGGGCGGTGAGGAACCCGGCGAGGGCCTGAGCGGCGGAGACCGGCTCGTCGGGGTCATAGCCTCGGAGGTCGACGTAGAGCTGTCCGTCGGGGAAGGCCTGACGGACCTGGTGTGCCCAGCGCACGACCAGCGCGGTCTTGCCGACGCCCGCGGTGCCGGACACGGCGGAGACGACCACGGCAGCCCCGGGCGCCCTCGCGCCCGGGCGGTCCCCGTCTATCAGGCACCGTGTGAGTTCGGTCAGTTGCTGCTCCCGCCCGCTGAAGTGGCTCGTGTCCATGGGAAGTTGTGCGGGTATCGGGAGGTGGGCCGCACCGGGGGCGTAGCCGAGGGCCGCACTGGAGGCCGCGCCGGCCGCCGTGCCGGCGGCCGAGGCGGGAGGGCCGGCAGCGGGCGGCGCGGATCCCGTACCCGGCGGCCCGACCCGTCCGGCGTCGCGCAGCATCTCTTCGTACGCCGTCTGCAGTTCGGCGCCCGGAGCCACACCCAGTTCGGTGCGGATCCGGGTGCGGATCACGGTGTACGCGTGCACTGCCTCGGCGGCTCTTCCGGCGGCGGCCAGGCTGCGGATCACCGCCACGGCGAGCGGCTCGCACAGCGGATGCTCCGTCAGCAACGGCTGGAGAACAGCGGGCACGTCCTCGGGCGTGGCCTGTCGCAGCAGGGCTCGGGCCCAGGCGAGAGCCGCCTCCACGCGCTCCTGCGTCCAGGCGGCCCGCGTGTGCTCCGCCCACACGCCGGGAATCCCCGCCAACGGCGCTCCGCGCCACAGCCGCAGCGCCTCCCCCAGGACGTGTGCGCGGCGGGTGTCGGGCAGGTGCGGCTCGCGTCCCTGCGCGACGAGCGAGCGGAAGCGCAGCAGGTCGACGGTGTGCTCGTCCCCTTCCAGAACGTAACCACCGGCGGTCCGGCGGATGACGATCGGCGCAAGGGGCGTCTTCGCACCGGCGCCGCCTGCCGTGGATTCCGCGCCGTCAAGGAGCCTTCGCAGGCGGCTGATGTGCGAGTAGAGAACCGAACGGGCTCCGTCGGGCGCGGCGGTGTCCCAGACCCGGTCCACCAAGGTGTTCACGGACACGGGCCGTCCGGTGTCGGCCGCCAGCGCCGCGAGGACCGCTCGCCGCCGCGGCTGCCCGACGTCGACCGCCCTTCCCGCGATGCGCAGTTCCAGGGGTCCCAGCAGGTGCAGGTTCATCGTGCCTCACGCGGAGCAGGTGGTGGAACGGCCCGTCGGCGACGCGGATTCTCCGCCGAGCGGGAGCCCGGACTCCACGCAGTTCTCCGTCATTCGCTCCGGGGCCGTCACAGGAAGGCCGTCACAAGGTTTTCGCAAGGTTCACCGTAGATCCTCATCTCACGTGCCGTCAGGCGGATCGCGGCAGCCGTCGCGACCGCCGGAACGCCTGCGGCCGGCTCGCACGCGGGGCGCTCCGGCCACCGATGTCGCCGGCGTCCTGTCCGCGGTCGGGCGAGGCGTGGGCCGAGCCGACGTGATCAAACGAATGGAACTGTCATGGGCAAGATGATGTCTCGGGTGAACCGGACGGCCGTCGCGGTCGTCGCCACCGCCTTCATGGCGTCAGGAGTGGTCGTCGCGGGGGCGACGACCGCGTCCGCGGACGGCTGCGTGGGCTCCCTGTGCGGCGCGGTGAAGAACAGGACCGGCCAGACGATGCACTACACGATGAGTCTCGGCTCGGGCCCGCACTTCTGCGACGTGTGGAACTGGGGCGGCGGCACCGGCAGCGAGTTCAAGCACGCCAAGTGCAAGCAGGAGACGTTCGGCAACGGAACGCGCGGCGGCAACGGCACCGGCAAGGACGTGGACGCCTTCACGTTCGCCTCCCACGGGTACCACGAGCGGTTCTCGCGGGTCGGTACCTGGCACTGGCGGGCGAAGGGCGTCTGGACGAAGATCCGGAGCGGGGAGATCGCCGACTGCGGCATCGGCGACAACGACGAGGTGTGGTGCACGGTGCTCGTGCAGGCCTGAGACGGCCCCGGGAGGCGGCGGCACCCACGTGCCGCCGCCTCCTGGCGGGCCCGGGCCGGCGCCGTCGGCGCGGTCCGCCCGCAGGTGAACCGCCGCAGGTGAACGGCCCCGGGTGACCGCCGCAGGGGAGAGGACGAGAAGCAGTCCGGGACGGCTCTTTGCTCCCCGGCGACAGATCGACTCTCGGTAAAGTGGTGATCCGTCCAGTCGTCCCGCGAGAGGTAGTTGTTTCTCGGATGCACATACGCGCAAGATTCCTCTCTTTCCTATCGGCCGCCGGGCTCGTTCTCGCCGGCTTCGTCGGCACGGCGTCGCCTGCTGCCGCGGCCGAGGAATGCCCGGCCAACAGCCTCTGCCTTTACTCCAGTACCGATCTCAGAGGGCTGAAGTTCACGGCCGCCAGTACGAGCGCCTGCTTCTGGTTGGGACGTTACGGCCTGGGTGAGGGCACCAACGGCATCAATTCGTACGTCAACAACCTCCCGGTAACCGCGCAGGTGTACCAGTTCGACACAGGCTCGGGAACCAGCTCGGCGGACCACACCCTGCGCGGCAGCATCAGGGTCGGCGGCGCGAGCAGTGACACCGACGCCGTGAACCCCGCTTCGCCGTGGCACGAGCTGGACAAGATCTGCACAGGCGGCGCGGATCCGATGACATCGCCTGGTTTCGACGTGGCGGCTCATTCGACCGCGGACCCGCTCAACTACGCGGACGTCCCCGGTACGAAGCTGGAGTTCGACGCCACGGCGGGTCAGAAGTCCTATCTGTGGTCCCGCGACGTCTCGATCCGGAACCTCACCTCACTGGCCGAGCATCGAAACGTCGGCGTGACCGCCGCCTTCCGTTGCATGTACGCGGACGGACGAGCTCTGCCGAGCACATACGAGACGGGCGCCTACTGGGCGGCGAACTTCGTCCCGACTGTCGAGACGGCGCTCCTGCCCTCGATCCGGTGGACGTTCACCGCTCCGACGGCGGACCGGTACCGGTGCCGGATCTCGGTCCTTCCCTATGCGACGTGGATCGACGGAACCAACACGCCGACGATGCGGGTCGAGGCGGGCGCCACCTTGGCGCGAGCCGTCCACAGTGGAATGGACCGGTGGACCCTGGGCGGCGCCGAACCGGCAGCGCTCGCGCCCGGGACCACGACGAGCGTCCTTCAGCATGTGTACACGCCCAGCGGGACAGACAGCATCGCGATCGTCATGGACGCCAACGTGACCAGCTGCAACAACGACAAGGACGGCGTCTCGCCCAACTACGGCATCGACAAATGCGCGGAGCCGGGAGATCCGACGGCGCATCACACCAAAGCTTCCACGTGGATCGAGGCTCAGCCGGAGAAGAGCGACGGAACACTGTGCGGCAGCCCGCTGAAGAGCGTCGTGGCGGTGTGGAACATCTCTGAGCGCAAGCACCACCAGACCGCTACGAACGCCCTCTATCTCAGCACGTCACAACTGGGTGCCTGCGACAGGCTCCGGGTCTCGCTGAACGTGTCCAACGCCGAGGGAAACCGACTGCAGATTCACGCCGGACTCGCCTCGCAGAACATCGCCAAGACCCGCGGGCTGGCTTTCACCTACTGACCCCGCCGCACGGGCCGACCGTTGTTTCCCGACGGGCCGTTCCGTGATCCGCGTGGCAGTTGCCTTGGACGGGGCCCTGCTCGTCCGCTCCCCGGCGGGCGAGCAGGGCCCCGGCACAGGGGCGCATGAGGTCGCCCCCCTCGTCCGTTCCCTCGCGTCCTCCCCGTCACGCCCACAGGTGAGCGGGTCAGCACTCGTCGTGCCAGTCGGTGGGTGTGACGGTGCCGGTCTCCCAGTCTCGGCGCAGTGTCGCGTACCCGACGGAGTCGTACCGGCGCCCACCGGCTCCGGGCCAGGCGTCGCGATAGTGGGCTTCTTTGACGTAGCCGCCCCTTTGGAACGTCCTCCGCATGGCCACGTTGTCCTGCCGGGTGGTGCCCTCTATCCGCTCCGTGTCAGGGAGCTCGGTGAACAGGTACCGGGTGAGCCAGGCGAGAGCTCGGGTGCCCACACCCCTGCCGCGGTGATCCGACGCGATCCTGAGGTCGAACAAGGGGGTGTCGTCGCCGAGGTCCATGAGCCTGATCAGGCCGGCGGCCTCGCCGTCCACGATGATCCAGAAGGTACGGGTCTGCTCGCCGTCGAACACACCGTCGGCGGCCCACTCGCGCACATCGTCCCTGGTGACGTCGGCCGCGACGTGGAACGGCCAGGTGTCGCGCGCCAGGAAACACGCCACCGTGTCGACCTCGGAGGCGGCGAACCGTCGGAATGCAATGTCCATGACCTCACACCACGTCCTTCATGACACCACCCTGATCGAGGGGAACACGGCTGGGTGGTACCCCGGGTCGCCTTCGCGTCAGGCCCATGGGCCTGACGGTAGCGACACCCGCCGCACACTGCTCACGGTTTTCTCGCGGTGCCGCCGGCAGTCGCCGTGGTGCCCCGAGTGACGTCCAGGTCGGTGCGGAGCAGGTCGTGGTCCGAGTACCGGGATGGCTGCACGTGGTGTTCGAGCGCGGTGACGCCGCGCAGGAAGACGTAGTCGAACTTGCTGTGCCAGTCGGTGGTCGTTTGGCATCCTTCCGCGGGCGAGGGGTGGCACTGGGGGTCCGTGTCCTCGGCCAGTGCCCACATCGGGGCGAGTTCGGGAGCGTCCGGCACGGCGTTGAAGTCGCCGAGGACGATCGCGCGGTCGTACCTGGCCACCTCCGCCGCGAGCACCTCGACCTGGTCCGCGCGGACCGATTCCTGACGTCGTTCGGCGAGGTGGGTGTTGAAGACCCGGACGAGCCGGCCGCCCACCGAGGTGGTGACCGCCAGGTACCCGCGGTCCTCGGATCCGCCGTCGGGATATTCCACGTTGACCCGGCCGGTCATGGGCGCCGCGGAGAGCAGCGCCTGGCCGTAACCGTCCGGGCTCCACGGCAGGCCTCCGCAGCGGCCCCAGTCCTGGAGAACCGATCCGTACACGACGCGGTAGACGAGCCCGTAACGCCTCTCCAGCTCGTTGCGGATCCCCGCGACGTCAGCCGCGCACGCTTCCTGGAGGCCGATCACCTGAGGCGCATAGGCGGCGATCTCCGCAGCCCGGTCGGCGTTGCTCTGCTCGCAGGGGTTGCAGAGGTTCCACGTCATGACCCGGTGGGGTACGACCTCCCGGACGGCTCCGGGGGGCAGTGACCCGCCGGCGAGGGCGCCGCTCGGCGCGCTGGGGCCGAGGAGCACCGCGCAGACCACGGTCATGGCGCCAGCAAGCCATCGCATGCCCCGTCCGATCACCCTCGTCTCCTCGATCTCGCCCACGCCGCAACTGATGCCTGCACGCACGAGGTTACGGGACGGAACTGTCAGCCACACCTGCCCCTGTGATCTCTCGCCGTCCCCCGGGTCTTGTTCGCGCGACCGACCGCATCACTCGCGGCCTTCAGTGCGGAACCACCCAGTTCGGCGTCCAGGAGCCGGCGGCGTCGTGGCCGGTCGCCGCCGTGGCGAGGTGGGCGCGGAGGGTGGCCAGCGCCGGGTGCGGGTTGTCGCGGCGCCAGAGGAGCGAGTGCGGATAGACGGGTGTCGGGTCGGTCACCGGGATGCGCCGCAGGCCGTGGCCGGCCGGCCAGACGAGGCGGGTGTGCCCGCCCATGAAGGTGGCCAGGGCAGGGGTGTCGGCGATGGTGTCGAGGAGTGCGTCGGAGCCGAAGTTGGGGCCGGTCGCCTCGATCGTGAGACCGAACTCGGCGACGAGGTCCTCGTAGTAGGCGGCCCACTCGGTGCCCGGGACGATGCCGGGCATCCAGATGCGGTGCCCGGTGAGCTGGGCGACGGTGACCGATCTGGCGGCCGCGAGGGCGTGCGCGGGACCGGTGAGGAGCTCGAGCGGCTCGTCGAGCACCCGGACGGACTCGATGTCGTCGGGAAGCGGCCGGCCGGGCACGGCGACCGCGCGGAAGGACGCGTCGATGGCGCCGGACCGAACGGCCGCGACAGCCGTCTCGACGTCGAAGATCATCATCACGTCGAGCTCGATGTCGGGGTATGCGCGGTGGAAGCCGCGCATCAGGGCCGACTGCGCGCTGCGGGAGGCGATCACGTCGACGCGCAGCGGACGACGGCCGGTGCGCACGGACGCGACCGCACGCTCGGCGACGCGCAGCAGTTCGCGCGCATGGGGCAGGAACGCCTGTCCGTCGATGGTGAGCCCGGCGCCGCGCGGGGTGCGGGTGAACAGTCGCACCCCCAGATCGCGCTCCAGAGCGGCCATGCGCTTGGAGACGGCCTGCTGGGTGACCGCGAGTTCGGCGGCGGCCTCCTGGAACTGCCCCGCGTCGGCGGCTGCGACGAAGGTGCGCACGGTGTCGAGGTCCATGCGTGACACCCTACGTGCACAACTGTCGGTTGTGCCTGATAGCCCGGTGGTTGTTTGCTTCGCAGGTAGCGGGATCGCTTTGATGCTTCTGATCGCAGATTGGTTGTGCAGGGCGAGGGTTCGGGGGTCTTTCATGCGGAGCGGGCGCCGGCTCGGACGGCAACGCGGGCACCGGCTCGGACGGCGGTCCGGGCACCGGCTCGGACGGCAATTCGGGTGGCTCTGGGCGGCGTACGGGGCGGGCGCCCTCGGCACCTGGCTCGCGTTCGGCGCGTTCCCGCTGATCGCCGTTCAGGTGCTGCACGCCGGGCCGGCCGAGGTCGCCGCGCTCTCCTCCGTCGGGGCTGCGGTGGGGGCGGTCTCGGCGGTGCCGCTCGGCCCGTGGGTGGAGTGGCGCCGGAAGCGGCCCGTGCTGATCACCATGGACCTGGTACGGTCCGCGGCCCTGCTGACGGTCCCGGCCGCGTTCGCGCTCGGCGTGCTCACCTTCCTCCAGCTCCTGCTGGTCTGCGTCGTCGTCGCGGCGGCCGACATCACCTTCCGCGCCGCGTCCGGCGCGTACCTGAAGACGCTGCTGCCGGCCGAGGACCTGCTCGTCGCCAACGCCCGGTTCGAGTCCACGGCCTGGGCGACCACGATCATCGGACCGCCGCTCGGCGGCATGGCGATCGGGTTTCTCGGTCCGGTGGCGACGGTGACGGCGGACGCGGTCAGCTACCTGCTGTCGGCCCTGGGCATCCGCGCGGCGGGCGGACACGAGGCGCGGCCCGAGCGCCGGGCGGACACGCGCATGCGGGGCCGGGACCTGCTCGACGGCTGGCGGTACATCCTCGCCGACACGACACTGCGGCCGCTGTTCTTCAACACCGCCCTCTTCAACGGCCTGGTGATGGCCAGCCAGCCGCTGCTGGCCGTCCTGATGCTCGGCCGGTTCGGGTTCTCCCCCTGGCAGTACGGGCTCGCCTTCGCCGCACCCTCGATCGGCGGGCTGCTCGGCTCACGGCTGGCCCGACCGCTCGTCACCCGGTTCGGCGGGCATCGGGTCCTCGTCGTGTCGGGGGCGGTGCGCGCGCTCTGGCCGTTCGGTCTGGCCTTCGTGGCGCCGGGCACCGTTGGGCTGCTGCTGGTCATCGCCGTCGAATTCGGGCTCATCCTCTGCTGCGGGGTCTTCAACCCCGTGTACACCACCTGCCGACTCGAACACACCGCGAACGACCGGGTCGCCCGCACACTGTCCGCCTGGGCGGTGACGACGAAGGCCTCGACCGCTCTCCTGACGGCCCTCTGGGGCATGCTGGGCAGCCTGCTCGGCCCGCGAACCGCCATCGGCCTGGCCGGCCTGCTCCTGCTGGCGACCCCGCTGCTGCTCCCCCGCCGTACCGCAGCGCCGCGGTCCGAGCCGGAGACGGCACCGAGCGGGGGTTGACCGGTCATGGTCCGGGCCGACCTGCCTCCCCGACAGGCGCCGGCCGCGGGCAGTGGAGGAGCGGTGGCCTCCGTGGGAGGGCCGTGGCCGTCACCGGACCGAGACGCGGCACCAGGTCACAGCAGGCCGTCGCCCCCGGCCACGACCTCCGATTCGGCTTCGGGTTCGGGTTCATCGGACTGCTCGTCCACGAGCGCGGCCGGTCGCCGCACCACGAGGTTCTGCACCTCGTACGACATCTCCTTCACGTGTGGTTCCGGCGCCGGGTGGTAACGCCCCGCGCACACCGACAGGTTGACGATGAGGTAGGCGTGCCAGGTGCGTCCCACGCCGCGCCGGTCGGCGAACACCCGGTTCCCGTTCACCCACCAGACCACGGACCGGGAGCCGAACTCGACACGCAGGTCGATCCACGCGCCGGGGCGGACAGCGGGGTCGCGAAAGTAGAGGTTGCCGCCGCGCACGTGGTTGGTCAGTTCCAGGAGATCAGGGTTGTCGGGGTGGTACTCGAAGACGTCGATCTCCTGACCGCCGTCCCGCCAGGTCCAGACGGCCGGCCAGGCCCCGACTTCACGCGGCAGCCTGACCCGCGCTTCGAGCACATCCCCCGCGCGGACGGTGAAGGCCTCCTCGCTCCCCTCCGTGGTGAGCAGGCCGGCTTCCCACAGGCCGTCCGCGCGGCGGGTGGCGCGGAAGACGCCCGAGCGGCTGTAGGAGGGATCAGCCGTCAGGTGATCCAGTTTGTTGTCGCCGGGGTTGACCGGCCCACCGTTCGGATACGCCCACGAACGCCCTGCCACCCATTGACGCAGGGAAGTGAAGTCCGCCGTGAAGACGATCTCGGGTCCGGGCCGGCTCCCCTCCGCCGACGGCGTTCCGTCGCATGCAGGAATGTCCATGCGCGGATGCTGCTCCGCAAATGACGTCGGCACGCAGATGCCGAGGAATCCCACGGCCATGACCACACGCACGGGTGAACCGCGCGGTCGAACCTCGGATTTCCGTCCCACCGGGCGATCCTGCCGATGGCGTACGGCGTACGGACCCGTGCCTCGGAGCAGGACGCTGCCGCACCGCCCGCATCGGCGCCTCGCGGTCACTGACGTTTTCTCAATGGAGTTCACGTAGCCACTGCTATCCCGTGCCTTGCAGCAGGGTCACATGCCGCCCTGCCCCTTCGGTCATGGGCAGGGCGGCATGAACTGGAGCCAAGGCCTGAGCAGGCCTGTCCGTCCTGGGGGCAATCTGGCAAGATCCACGGTCGCGGGCACACGAGCACACAACCCAGCTGGCCGCGGACGGAGCGGAAGATGATCAAATGGCGGCCAACGCAATGGTCGGCGCGGCACTGGATTCTCCTGGCCGTCATCCTGGCGTTGAGCCCGGTCGTGGCGTCACTGGGCAGTCATCGATGGTGGCAAGGGGCGACAATCATTGTCTGGGTGTACTTGATGAACCGACTGCCAGTGCCGGACCTCTCCTCCTGGGTCCGAAAGCGGCAAGCGCCGCCGGCGCCCGCCTATGGTGACGAGGGGGAAGCATCGCGATGAATGTGGCAGTTGCTGCAGGACGCGTACACAGTGCGGTCTCAGATAGACGCGAAGCCCCTGGTAGGACAGGTCTCACCACAAGATCATGTCCGCAATGACCAGAGGCTTCACGTTGGTCACCTATGCTGCCACGCTCGACGTCCCGCGCCACGTCGTGGATCACCTGTCACGTCTGTTGGCCGCGCACCGCCGCCGCATCGGCACACCAAGGGGCTCTCGGGCGCTTGGCCCGTTCCGCCAGGCCGTGCTGGTGCTGCGCTGGTTCCGCGAACGCGCCTGCATGCACTGCCTGGCGCGCGACGCTGGCGTCTCCCAGGCCACCGGCTACCGGTACCTGCACGAAGGCATCGACGTGCTCGCGGACCAGGCCCCGGACCTGCACGAGGTCCTGGACCGCTGCCGGAGCAAGGACATGACCCACGTGATCCTGGACGGCACACTGATCGAGTCCGACCGTGTCACCGGCCTCCGAGAGAACGGCAACGACCTGTGGTTCAGCCAGAAGCACAAGGCGTTCGGCGGCAACGTGCAGTTCCTCGCGGCCCCCGACGGCACGCCTTTATGGGTCTCCGACGTCGAGCCCGGCTCCACCCCCGACATCACCGCCGCCCGCATCCACGCACTACCGGCGCTGTACAAGGCCGCAGTCGCAGGGCTGCCCACGTTGGCAGACAAGGGCTACATCGGCGCGGGCATGGGCATCCGCGTCCCGGTCCGCCGCCCCAAAGGCCAGTCCGAGCACGCCCTACACGCAGACACCCGGACCACGAACAGCCTGATCAGAGGCATCCGCGCACTCGGTGAACGAGCCGCTGCCGAACTCAAACAGCGCTGGCGCACCCTGCAACGCATCACCCTCAGCCCCGGCCGGATCGGCGACATCGCCCGCGCCGCCCTCGTCCTCAACGAACTCTGGAAATGATCACCGCTGAGAAAACGTCACTGGCCGGGCGATTGCCGAGAGCAGTCCTCCGACGAGTTCGTCGCGGAGGCTCGCACGGGGACTCCGGGCCGAGCCGGCTGAGTGCCGATCGTCTCGGCATCGTCAGATCGACGGCTCTCACGAACCCGCCCGTCCGGCAGTCGTTGTGGGCTCCCCCCGCTTCTGCCGGCCCAGTGGGAACGCCCCGTTTTTTCGACTATTGATCTCCAGGATCTGTTCCGCTTGAAGGGAAGTTCGAAAAGCCGGGCGAAGAGCCATGCCGCAAGCAGTGAGACCGGCAGGCCCGAGACGAGCGTGAACCAGAAGGTTGGCAGGCCCGGCGACACGAAATGCGGGGCCACGCGCCGGATCACGGCCAGGACGATCGGCAGATGGATCAGGTAAAGGCTGTAGGAGAACTCACCGAGAAGACGAATGGGGCGCGCGGTCAACACCCGTACGAGGACGGCGGATCTGCCGGTGGCCACGGCGGCGATCAGCATCGTCATGGCGGGAGCGACGGCGAGATCCACCCAGAAGTAGTGCGTCAGCGTCCACACGGAGCCCTGGACGACGCCGAGGGCCAAGGGTGGCACGGCGGCCAGGACGGCGAACCATCCCCATGGCAGACGCCGAACCCGGTCCGACGCGACGACGACTCCGGCGCCCACCATGCCGGCGACGAACACGGGCGCGAGATGCGGCGTGAGCCAGTTGGCGCCCTCCACCGGAGTTCCGCCCGGCGCCATCAGGCCGCGGATCACCACCGGGATCGTCACCAGCACCACCAGGACCGCCGCACTCGACCGCCGCCGGACGAACAGGAAGAGCGGGAAGAGGACGTAGAGTTCGGCCTCCACGGCGATCGACCAGAAGGCCCCGTTCGGCGTCGGCGCCGTGAGGACGTCCTGACCGAGGAGACCGTAGACCAGAATGGACGCGCCGGTAGGCGGTCCGGAATGCGAAGCCGGCACCACGAACCAGGCGATGATCAAACTCATGCACAGCGCCGCCCAATACGGCGGCAGGATCCGCCAGGCGCGCCGACGCAGGTACTCGGCGACTCCCACCGACCGCCAACCGTGCCGCGCCGGGGAAATCGCCAGGGAGAATCCGGACAGCACCAGAAAGAAGACGACCGCAAGGCGCCCGTACATCAGCCCGTCCAGCCATGGGGGAGCCGAACTGTCGGGATATCCGGGGAAGGTGTACAACCAGCAGTGGAACAGCACCACATAAAGGGCGGCAAGACCCCGGAGACCGTCAAGGCCCTGCACTTGCCGATCGACGGGTGCCCCGCTCGCCTTGTCCGCCGGCCCCGGTGGGGCGGCTGGCACGAGAGCGCTACGGACGGCACGGCTCGAATCCACTGAAATCCTTCAACCCTTTCCTCGGACACCGCATTGTCGCCCCCCCGGCCCGCCTCGGCGGACGTCGCGCGAGGCGGTGGGCGCGACCGGCAGACGTCCACCGACCCGCTGTTCCCGTGCGCGGACGGCACAGCGCCCCCGCAGTGGACTGGTACGCGGGGTCCCGCCGAGCCGTTCAACGGCGGGACGGCAAGACAGCGCCCCGGCCGGCGAACACGGTGAACTCCGAGAGCGGGACCGGCACTCCGTCCCTTCCGTTTCGGATGGGCTCGCCATCGGGATGTTCCAGGTATCCTTTGGTCTCCGACGGCCGAGGGAAGGGGTGGCGGATGGTCCGGTTGTCCCGGGCCCAGCAGCAGGAGCGCACGCGTGCGGCCGTGCTGACTGCGGCGAAGGCGGAGTTCAGCGAGCGCGGATACGCCGCTGCGAAGATCGACGAGATCGCCGAGCGCGCCGAGTTGACCCGTGGCGCGGTGTACTCGAACTTCCCGAGCAAACGCGCGCTCTACCTGGCGGTGCTGGCCGACATGGCTGACCCAGCCGAGGTGACCGGCATGGCCGATACGGCAGACACGGCCGACGTGACCGGCGTGGCCGAGGCGCTCGGCGCGTTCGCGCGGGCCCGCCTCGAACGCGTGCCCCTGACCGGGGACGCACCCGCCTTCGGTCAGGTGCAGTCGCGTTCCCTTGCCGGTGTGCTGGACGACGAACCGATCCGCACCGCGTTCGGACAGGTGACCCGTTTGGAGGCGCTGCTGCTGGCGCTGGCGCTGGAGTCGCGGACACCGGACGGGGTGCGCCCCGTCCGGCAGGTGCGCCGGGCCGAACTGGTGCTGAGGCTGCTGGACGGACCGGGCGCGTCGGTCGATCCGGCACTCGTGTCCGGCGATCCGTTCGACGTCGCCCATGCCTGCGCGCATCTGGGCGACCTCGCGCTCGCCGACGCCTGGGACCCCCCGCACCTGCCCTACGTCCCTGCGGCGCAGCCCTGCGGCGAGCCGTGGTCCCCGCCGGACGAAATGCCTGATCTGATCACCGGCCGCCCGGTCGGGTTCGACGAGGACGGCGTGATCGTGCTCCTCGGCAGCCACCGACTGGAGGCCGCCGAGGAGAGCGTCCGTGCCGCACGGGCCGGTGACCGGATCACCGTGGCCGTGACGACGGCCGACCCGGCGGAGACCGGACGCCTCGTACGGCTGCGGATCGACGACTTCGCCCGTTGCCTGCGGCGGGTGTTCGCCCCGGAAGCCTGGCCGCGCCTGCGTGTCGTCCTGGACGACCGGGGCCTGCTGGCGTCCGCCGTCGGCGTACCGAACGCCGACGACGCCGCCGAACACGCGGTGCGCGTGCGGCAGTCCGCGCTGGTCGCCCGAGCCCAGGGCCGGGGCGCCGCGCACGCCGTCACCGCTGCCGCCGCCGCGACCGTTGCCGCAGCCGGCCGCACAGACCCGTTCCTCTCCCGCACCTCACCTGATGGGACAGCACCATGACCCGGCACGTTTCGTCCCACCCGACCAGCACCGACCTCCTCGTGCTCCACGCCCTGCGCTGCGCCGGCTTCTCGGGCCGCGCGAGGGTCGCCGCGGTGACCGGGCTCGCCGAGTCCGACGTGGAGTCGGAGCTGATCGACCTCGCGGTGGCGGGACTCGTCACCCACACCGCGGGCGCCTTCGGCGGCTGGGGCCTGACGGAGGCCGGCCGGTCCGCTGACGCGGCACGCATCGCCGACGAGTTGGCGTCGGCCGGCGCCCGGGCCGCGGTGACCGCGGCGTTCGAGCGGTTCCTCGTCCTCAATCCCGAACTGCTCGACCTCTGCACGGCATGGCAGATGCGCGCCGCCGACGGCGCCATGACGATGAACGACCACACCGATGCCGCCTACGACGCTCGGGTCCTGAACCGGTTCACGGAATTCCACGGGCGCGCCGAACCCGTCTGCGCGGAGCTGTCCGCGGTGTTGCTCCGGTTCCGGCGGTACCCCGTCCGGCTCGCCGAGGCGCTCGCCCGCGCGAAGGCCGGGGAGTTGGAGTACGTGGCGGACGGCACGGCCTCGTATCACGCCGTGTGGTTCCAGCTCCACGAGGACCTGCTGGCCACCCTCGGCATCCCGCGCCACTGAGCCCCCGTGCGTCCGAACCCGGCCCCCGCCCCGCACCGGCGCCCCGGCCACGAGGACGACGACCCCAGGACGACGACATGAGGGGACGACGACATGAGGACGACGACACGATGACGTGGATCCACCCGCTGTCGGCCGAGGTCGAGGAATCGGCGGAGGTACTCGGGGGCAAGGCGCACGGCCTCGTCGTACTCAGGCGTCTCGGGCTGCCCGTCCCCCCGGGGTTCGTCATCACCACCCAGGCGTGCCGCGCCTTCTTCGGCAGCGGACGGCTCCCGAGCGGCCTCGAGTCCGAACTGGCGGACGCCGTCGCGGGCCTCGAGGCCTCGACGGACCGCAGACTCGGCGGGACCGCGCGGCCGTTGACGGTGTCCGTCCGCTCCGGCGCAAGCGTGTCGATGCCGGGCATGATGAGCACCGTCCTCAACCTCGGACTGACCACCGCGGCGACCACGGCGCTGGCCGAGGAAACGGGCGACCTGCGCTTCGCGCTCGAATCTCGGCTGCGGTTCCTGTCCGGCTTCGCCTCCGAGGTCCTCGGCGTCGGCCGGGAGGCCCTGGCTGCCGTCGACCGCGCTATCGCCGGACAGGGCAGCGACTCGGCCCGACCGATGAGCGACGCAGACCGACTGGACGCCCACACGGACATGGACACGGACCGATTCACCGAGGCGGTCCGGGGCGTCGAGCAACTCATCCGGCAGCGCGGCGGCGCCCCCGTACCCGAGGACGCCATCCGGCAGTTGGAACTGGCGATCGCCGCCGTGTTCTCTTCGTGGCACACACCGCGCGCGAAGACCTACCGCGAACTGCACGCCATCGCGCACGACCTCGGCACGGCGGTGACCGTACAGGCGATGGTGTACGGAAACCGGGGCCGGCACAGCGGGACGGGTGTCGCGTTCAGCCGCGATCCCAACACCGGTGAGCGCGTCCCGTTCGGTGAGGTCCTGTTCGGGCGCCAGGGCGAGGACGTCGTCTCGGGCCGGTCGCCGACCCGGCCCCTGCACCAACTGGCCGACCGCGAGCCTGCCGTATGGGCCGGGCTGCTGGACGCGCTGGACCGGCTCGAGGAGCACTACCGCGACGCGTGCTACGTGGAGTTCACCTTCGAGGAGGGCGAGCTGTGGGTCCTCCAGGTGCGCCCCGGGCGGTTCGTGGGGCGCGCGGCGGTCCGGGTCGCGGTCGACCTCGCCGACGCCGGCACGATCGGCCGCGACGAGGCGATCCTCCGGGTCTCCCCGCAGCTTCTCCAGCACGTGCGCACGCCGCGGATCGCCCTCGACGACGCGCAGGACGTGTTCACGCGCGGACTGGGAGCGTGCCCCGGCGTCGCGGTCGGCAGGGTGGCGACGACGGCCGACGGCGCGGCGCGGCTGGCCGCACAGGGGCCGGTCGTCCTGGTGCGCCCGGAGACCTCACCGCTCGACATGCACGGGCTGGCCGCCGCCGCGGGAGTCGTCACCGCGCGGGGCGGCCCGGCGAGTCACGCGGCCGTCGTGGCGCGGGCGATGGGGAAGCCGGCCGTGGTGGGAGCCGCCAACCTCACCGTCGAGGAAGGCGTCGGCGTTCGGGCGGGGGACCGCACGCTGCCGGAAGGCGCCCTCATCGCCATCGACGGCACCGGCGGAGAGGTCGTCGTCGGCGACCCTCCCGTCGTCTCGACGACGACCGATCCGCAACTGCACCGGTTGCTCACCTGGGCCGACGAGATCACGGGTCACGCCTCGGACGGCGACGAGGCGCGGCGCCTCACCTCGGCACGGACCGCTCTCCTCCGGCGGCAGGGGGCAGCCGGGTCGGCCCGGCGGGTGTCGTAGCGCCGGCGGGGCGACCCCGGGCCGCCGGCGCGGTCAGCCCGCCGACGTGAGCGGCCCGCTCGGCGGGTTCGGCTCGCCGAAGGAGGTCAGCGTCGGCCGGCCTTCTCCCGGCCGACGCGGAACAACTCCTGCGAGGTGGCGATCAGTTCACGGCGTTCCTTCGTGGATCCCACCATGGGCTGGGAGCCGTGCAGGGAGACCTGGGCGCTCTCGGGCAGGAAACGGACGGTGACCAGCCCGACGGCGCCGGCCGCCATGAGGTAGAACGCGGGCACCATGTCGTTTCCGGTGAGGCTCACGAGCGCCTCGGTGACCAGCGGGGTGGTGCCGCCGAACGCCGCGACCGCGAAGTTGAAGCCGATGCCCATCGCGGCGTAGCGGACGGCCGTCGGGAACAGCGCCGGCAGCGTCGCGGCGCTCGGCGCGGCGAAGCACGCCAGCAGGGTGGACAGGATCAGCACTCCGAGGACCGGCGGCCACGTCCCGGCCATCTTGATCAGCAGGAAGGAGGGTACGGAGAGGACGATCATGCCCGCTGCCGCGTAGCCGTAGAGGGGGCGTCGGCCGACGTGGTCGCTGAGCCTGCCGAGGAAGGTGATCAGCAGCACGATCCAGACCATGCCCACGAGTACGAGGACGTCGGCGGAGCTGCTGGAGCGTCCGAGGGTCTCCGTCTGGTAGGTGGGCAGGAAGCCCGTGATCATGTAGTTGGTGACGTTGTAGAGCAGTACCAGGCCCGTGCAGATGAGCAGGCCGCGCCAGTGGTCCTTGACGATGGTCCTGAACTCGGTGCCCGCCGACTCCTTGGCGAGGCTGTGCTCGTGTTCGTCGAGTTGCTGCTGGAAGGCGGGCGACTCCTCCAGCTTGAGGCGCATGTAGAGGCCGATCACTCCGAGCGGGCCCGCGATCAGGAACGGGACCCGCCAGCCCCAGGAGAGCATCTGCGCGTCGCTGAGGGCGAGATTCAGTGCGGTGACCAGGGCGGAGCCGAGCGCGTAACCGACGAAGGTGCCGAAGTCGAGCCAGCTGGAGAGGAAGCCTCGGCGGCGGTCGGGCGAGTACTCGGCGACGAAGGTCGTGGCGCCCCCGTACTCGCCGCCGGTGGAGAAGCCCTGGAGCATGCGGGCGAGCAGCAGCAGGATCGGCGCGGCGATGCCGATCGTGGCGTAGCTGGGGATGAGACCGATGGCGAAGGTGCCGACCGCCATCATGATCATGGTGGTGGCGAGTACCTTCTGCCGGCCGAGTCGGTCCCCGAGCGGGCCGAAGACCAGGCCGCCGAGCGGGCGTACGACGAACGCCGCCGCGAAGGTGGCGAAGGACGAGATCACCTGCGCGGCGGGCGACGCGCCGGGGAAGAAGACCTTGCCGATGGTGGCCGCGAGGTAGCTGTAGACGCCGAAGTCGAACCATTCCATGCAGTTGCCGAGCGCCGAGGCGCCGACGGCTCGTCGCAGCAACGGTGGTTCGACGACCTGTACGTCCTCGTCGCGGAAGGGACGTTTGTTGCGCCGCAGCCTGCGGGTCAGGTCCTGGCGGACCTGGGCGGGCAGACCTGCAGTCTCGCGGTGCCCCGACCGAGCTGGTTCGGGCTGCCCGTCGGTGTGTACGTCGGCCACTGCGGTTCCTTACCCGTCGTGCGTAGGCGCCCCGTGCCCGGCGTGAGGCACGGGGTGACTTCTGTGCGTATGACTTCTGTGCGTACAGACCCTGCTGCCCCCTTTCACCCCCCTCATGCGGTGACCGCGGCCACAGCGCCGCGTCCCGGTGACGTGCGGAGCTCGCGGTGTCCGCAGCCGCCGTCGGCGTCCGTGGCGCGGTGGTGTGCCGCCGTCCGGCACCCCGCGGAGGGCGAGGGCAGGGCTTTGGAGCGGGCCGTGGGGAACGGTTCCGGTCAAGCGGAGCGGGGGATTCACCCGGCTGTGGGATCATGCGCCCGTGAACGCACCCTCCACCCCCGCTCAGAGCGGATCCCCTGCCGGCCTCCAGCCCAAGTCGTCCGGTTTCGCCGCCGAGTTCAAGGACGCCGTCACCCTGCGGGCCTTCGGGCTCGTGCTCGGCGCCCTGCTCGTCCAGCTCGCCTTCGTCGTGTCCTACGTCGGCGCCTTCCACTCCCCCACGCCGCACCGGATACCCGTGGCGGTCGCCGCTCCGCAGCAGGCGTCCGCGAAGATCGTCGCCCAGCTGGACGCGCTCGACGGCGACCCGGTCGAGGCGACCGCGGCGCCCAGCGCCGAGGCCGCGCGGCAGTGGGTCCTCACCAGGAAGGCCGACGTCGCCTTCCTCTTCGACCCGACCGGCACCCAGGACACCCTCCTGGTCGCCTCGGCGGGCGGGCCGTCGGTGTCGCAGACCGCGACGCAGATCGCCCAGAAGATCGAGGCGGCGCAGAAGCGTCAGATCACCGTCACCGACATCCGTTCTCCCAACCCCGGGGACGGGCGCGGGATGACGTCCTTCTACCTCGTGCTCGGCTGGGTGATCGGCGGCTATCTGACCGCGACGATCATGGGCATGGCGGCGGGCGCCCGCCCGGCCAACCGACAGCGCACCCTGATCCGTCTCGCCGTGCTCGTGCTGTACGCGGTCGCGTCGGGGATCGCGGGATCGGTCGTCGTGGGGCCGGTGTTCGACGCGCTCGGGGGCCATTTCTGGGCTCTGAGCGGCATCGGCACGCTGGTCGTCCTCGCCTCGGCGGCGACCGCGCTCGCGCTGCAGACCCTGCTGGGTCTCGCGGGCACCGGCGTGGTCATCCTGCTCTTCGTGGTGCTGGGCAACCCGAGCTCCGGCGGTGTCTACCCGGCGCCGCTGCTCCCCTCGTTCTGGAGCGCGATCGGGCAGGCTCTGCCGCCGGGGGCCGGCACCACCCTGGTGCGCAACACGGTGTACTTCTCGGGCCACGCCGTCACCGCGGCGGTCTGGGTGCTCGGCGCCTACGCGGTGGGCGGCGCCGTACTCGCCTGGGCGGCGTCCTGGCGGAACGAGAAGCGGCGCCTCGACGCCCCCACCCCCGAGGCCGGGCCCCCGCCTCAGGCCTCGCCCGCCGTCTGACGCGACGTCAGGCCGTGCCGGAACCCAGGGACCACGCCGACGCCCAGGGGACCGCGCCGGAGGCCAGGGACCGCGCCGGAGCCCTGGCGCCGCCCCGGAGCCCCGGGGAGCCGCTCCGGCGCCACGGCCGTCCGGACCGACCCGCCGGACCCGGGGACCGCCCCGGGCCGACGGGTCAGGCCGCGCAGGTGGGTGAGTACGCGTATCCGGGCAGCAGCCGTTGCCATCGCCGGCGGTCGACGGGGCCCACCACACGGCACAGCGCCGCGACCCGGTCGGCGATGCCGGGATCCCACAGCCGCACGGTGCCGTCGTTGCCGGCGCTGGCGACGGTCCTGCCGTCCGGGGCGTAGGCGACGCTCCACACCGCTCGGGTGTGCCCGGTCAGGGTCGCGACGAGCCGTCGCCGCACGGGGTCCCACAGCCGCACCGTGCGGTCGTTGCCGCTGCTGGCGAGCGAGCGCCCGTCGGGGCTGAACGCCAGCCCCCGCACCGCCCCGGCGTGCTGGCCGAGCAGCCCCGTCACCCGGGCCCCGGCCACGTCCCACATCCGGATGACGCCGTCGTTGCCCGAGCTGGCCAGGGAGCGGCCGCCGGGTGCGAACGCCACGGCGCGCACGGAGCCGCCCTTCGCGGTGAGGACGGTGGCGAGGCGGGCCCGCGAGACGTTCCAGAGCCGCAGGGTGAGGTCGTCGCTGCCGCTCACGAGCGTGGCGCTGTCGGCGCTGAAGGCCAGGCAGTTCACGAAGTCGGTGTGGCCGGTGAGCACCGTGGCCCGCTGCCCTGCCGGACCGCCCGCGGACGACATCCTCCACAGCCGTACGGTGTGGTCGGCGGAGCCGGAGGCGAGCCATCGGCCGTCCGGACTGAACGCCACGTCGAACACGGCACGGGTGTGACCGCCGAGCACGACCGGGGCGCCCCCGCCGGCCGCGACGGGCCACAGCCGCACGGTGTGGTCGGCGCCGGCCGAGGCGAGCCACCGGCCGTCCGGGCTGAACGCCACGGCGTAGGCCGCGCCGCTGTGGCCGGTCAGGGTGCGGACGAGGGTGCGGCGCGCCACGTCCCAGAGCTGCAGGGCGCCGTCCGTCGCGGCGGAGGCGAGCATCCGGCCGTCCGGGCTGAAGGCGGCCTTCCACAGTTCGCTGACCGGGTAGGCGCTGAGGGTGTGGCCGGTGAGGTCCCACAGGGCCACGGTCCCGTCGAAGCCGGCGGTGGCCAGCAGGCCGCCCTTCTCCGCGACGGCGACGGCCATCACGTAGTCCGTGTGACCCGAGAAGGAGTCGACCGTGCGGCGGGTGTGGACGTCCCAGCGGACGATCGTGCCATCGCCCCCCGCGGAGACCACGGTGTGGCCGCCGGGTCCGAAGGCGAGGCCGTTCACGTCGTCGTCGTGCCCTGCGAGAAGGGCGGTCTGCCGGTGGGTCGCGGGATCCCACAGCCGTACCGTGCGGTCCGCGCCGCCGGTGGCGAGCACCCGGCTGTCGGGACTGAACGCCACGGCGAGGACATCGCCGCTGTGGCCGCTCAGGACGCCGACGGCACGACGGGTGTGCGGATTCCACAACCGTGCGGTGCGGTCGGCGCCCGCGCTGGCCAGGAGGGAGCCGTCGGGGGCGTACGCCAGCGCGAGGACGTCCCCGGAGTGCCCCGGCAGTCGCCCGGTCTGCCGGTGGGTCCGGGTGTCCCACAGGCGCACGGTGCCGTCCTGGCCGGCGGAGGCCACCGTACGGCCGTCGGGCGAGAAGCTCACGGCGCGGACGGGTCCGCGATGCCCTGTCAGTGCGGCGATCTGACGCCGGCCGGACACCGACCAGAGGCGGATCGTCCCGTCCGAACCGGCGGAGGCCAGGGTGCGCCCGTCCGGCGAGAAGGACACGGACCGCACGGGCCCGTGATGACCGGCGAGTACCCCCACGGCCCGTCGGGCGGCGACGTCCCACAGCCGCACGGTGCCGTCGGAGCTGGCCGAGGCCAGCAGCCGCCGGCCGGGGCCGAAGACCACGCTGTTCACCGCTTTGTGGTGGCCGGTGAGGCGGCCCGCGAAGGCGCCTGCCTGCGTGCTGAGCAGTGCGCTGCGCGCCTCCGTGGTCCGCGAGGTGCGGTAGGCGGCCTCCGCCAGCAGCATCGAGGCCTCCGGCTGCCCGAACGCGAGTTGGGCGGAGCGGGCCGCCATGGCCTGCGACAGGGCGGTCCTGCGCTGTTCGTCGGCGGAGGTGCGCTGTTCGAAGACGGTCGCGCCGGCCAGGAGGGCCAGGGCGAGCAGGACGGTCAGCACGACGACCCCCATCCGCTGCTGGCGCACCCGGCGCCGCGACAGGCGACGGCGCAGTTCCTCCTCACGGTCGGAGGCGCGCAGGAAGTCGGCCTCCACGGGCGTCGGCACGCTGTCCCGGCCGCTGGGACCCGCGGCCCACTCCCGGGCGGCCGTCAGCCGGGCCCCGCGGTAGAGCAGGCCGGGGTCTCGGCCCTCGCGGTCCCATTCGCGGGCGGCGGCGCCCAGTTGCTGGTGCAGGAGCAGGTCGGCGCGCGTCGTCCTGACCCAGGTGCGCAGTCTGGGCCACTCCCGCAGCAGGGCCTCGTGCACGATCTCCACGCGGTCGGCGTCCACCGTCAGCAGACGGGCCGTCACCAGTGCGTCGAGCGTGGCGCGTGCGGCGGCCGGGTCCCGCAGCCCCTCGAGCAGTTCGGACGTGGTGCGCGGCCGTCGGGAGGCCTCGTTGTCCTCGCCGACGCGCACCAGCCGCAGCAGCAGCCGGCGGGCGGCGTTCTGCCGGACCGGTGACAGCGCGGCGAAGAGGTCCTCGGCCGCGGTGGCGACCGAGCCGTGGATCCCGCCCGTCGCCAGGTAACCCGCCACGGTCATGGTGGAGTCGGTGCGCCGCTGCCAGGTCTCCCGCAGGGCGTGTCCGAGCAGCGGGAGGGCCCCGGGCCGACCGATCGGGGCGGCCGGGTCCGCACCGTTGCCCGCGGGGTCCGGTGTGTCGGCCGCGCCCAGGTCGCGCAGCAGCAGTTCGACCAGTCCCGGCTCCAGGGAGGTGCCCGTCGCGGTGGCCGGACGGACGATGCACTCCCGCAGTTCGTCGGTGGTCATGGCGCCCAGCGCGAACAGCCCGTCGCTGACGACCGGGACGAGCTGCGGGTACTCCAGACAGCGTCCGGTGACGTCGGCGCGCACGCCCAGCACCACGGTGAACGTGAACGCCTGCTCGGCCGACTCGGTTTCGTCGCCGCCGCCGGCGAGTGCGGCGAGCGCCGCGACGTAGGCTCTGCGTTCCGTCTCGTCGTCGCAGAGGGTGAAGACCTCCTCGAACTGGTCGACGATGACGACACAGCCGTGGGGCCGCGGCGCGGCGCCGGCCCAGGAGCGCAGGGCCGCCACGAGCAGGTCGGCGCGTTCGCCGGGCGGGCGGTCGTCGTGGAGGTGGTCGTGGTGGAGGCGGTCGTCGTGGAGGCGGTCGTCGTGGAGGTGGTCGTCGTATAGGTGGTCGAGCAGTCCGGCGGGCAGCGCGGCGCGCAGCGCGTGCATGAGAGCGGACAGCGGTCGGGCGGTGGGGGTGCACATCACGATCGGAGCGCCGCTGCCTGTGCCGCTGCCTGTGCCCGTGCCGGCGCCGAGGCCGCCGTCCACGAGTGCGGGGACGAGGCCCGCACCCAGCAGCGAGGACTTGCCCGACCCGGAGAGCGCGACGACGGCCACCGGCCCCTTGCCGAACCGCTGGTCGAGGCGCTCGACGAGCGCGGCGACCGCTCGTTCCCGGCCGAAGAACCGCCCGGCGTCACGCGGGCCGAAGGCCGACAGGCCCGGGTACGGACAGCTCTCGTTGTCGTCCGGGCCCGACCGCGCCCCGCGCAGGGCCGGCGGCAGCAGGGCGAGCAGGGCGCCGTCGGCCGCCAGAGCGTCGTCGCACAACCGCGCGACATCGCCGTTGACCGGTTTCCTGCCGTTCTCGATCTTGCTCAGATAGCCCTTGCTGTAATGCGTGGTCCGCGCCAGGTCGGCCAGTGACAGGCCACGTTCCAGGCGCAGTTCGCGAAGCGCGACGCCGAACGACGAGTGTTGCGGCCGCCGTCGGGCGGCGACCGACGGGTGCGCGGACCCGCCGTCCTTGTGGTCCATGAGTGGTGTGCCCCGAGGCCAACGGCGCGCGGAACGCCGTTTCTGACGCCGACTGGTCAGGTCGGCGACCGTATGTCTGGGGGATGGTAAGCCGGGACGAGAACGGGGCCTCCGAGGCGTGACGGGAAGTGACGAGTGTCACAAAAACCAACCGCCGTCCGGCACATGGGTTTCCGGCCGGTCCAGGAAGCCGCCCCGGTACGCGGGCCCCCCGTGAGCCTGCCTACCGGGGCGGTGGATATGGGATCAGCCGACGGGATCGGTCAACTCACGCCGGGAATCACACAGTTCCGGACGCCGTCCAGCCATGCGTCGCCCTTCATGTAGATGTTGCTGACCCAGCCCTGGTACTCGGGCAGGTACGACCAGGCGTCGTTGGTGTACCCCTCGGCCGTCACGCTCTCGGCGTGCTTCTGGCAGGAGACCGCCACGCCGGTCGGGCCGGAGAGCCGGGTCACGACGCCCGCGCCGGTGGAGGGCGTGCTGCGGATCGTCACCCCGGTGCCCCAGGTGCTGTAGGCGTGTGTGCCGACGGGGGTCGCGGTGCCCCTGCCGTCGCAGGCCGGGACCCCGGCCAGCCAGGCGTCGCCCTTCATGTAGATGTTGGTGATCCAGGCGCCGTACTGCGGCAGGTAGGACCATGCGTCGTTGGTGTAGCCCTCCGACGTCACGCTCTGGGCGTGCATCTGGCAGCTGACGGCGACCGAGGTGGGACCGGCCAGCCGGGCGACCGTCGTCCCGTTGACGGTGGACGGCTGGGAGCGGAGCGCCACGTCCGTGCCCCAGGTGCTGTGGGCGCCGCCCTGGGTCGCGTTGCCTCCGCCGCCGGGGCCGATCTGCGGGTCGTAGTCGGACCCTGTGCAGGTGGGCACCTCCGGCAGCCAGGCAGGGCCCCTGAGGAAGATGTTGCTGATCCAGCCGCCGCGGTTGGACAGGTACGTCCAGGCGTCGTTGGTGTAGCCCTCCGCGGTGATGCGCTCTCCACGCTGCTGACACTTGGCGTACACGATGTCCGGTCCGGACAGCCGCGTCACCTGGTCGGCCGAGCGGTTGGGGTGCCGGCGCACGGCGACGTCGGTGCCCCACGTCACCTGAAGCGTGCCGTCGTAGCCCGGGGGTTCCGTGAACGGGCTGCCCTGCGGCATCCGCGTGACCCCGACCAGACGGTTGTCGCTGATGCGGGAGTTGATGTCGATCACACGGATCGGCAGCTGCGACTGGTAGGCCTCGACGACATAGCCGTCCCCGAGGTAGAGCATCACGTGGCTGATGTCCTTCACCTGACCGCCGCCCGCCGTGTACACCAGGTCGCCGGGCTGCATGTCGGACACGGCCGGCTTGCCTCCGCCGGCGCCGTGGACCTGCTGGTACTTCCGCCCCCCGTTGACATACATGTCCCAGGCCGTCCCGCCGCCGAGGATGTCGTACCCGGCCGCCCTGAACCAGGCCCAGCGCGCGAAGCCGGAGCAGTCGAACCCTCGGGTCTGGGGGTCGAGCGCGGTCTCCTCGAAAGCGGTCGGGCTGCTGAGGTCCCAGGTGCCGTAGCTCTGGCCGGGAGCCGGTCCATGGCCTCCGCCCCACGTGTACACCGTCCGCGCACGCCATTCCGCGCAGGCCGCGTCGATCGCGCGGTGCGCCTCGGGCGAGGCGATGCCCTGCACGGCGCACCAGTTCTGCTCCCCCGTGCCGGCCGCCTGTGCGGCGGTCGTCGGCAGCAGTGCCAGGAGGAGAGCGGTCACCGTCATGGCGACCAGCCCCGCTCCCCGGCGCAGTGTTCTCATCCCGTTCTCCTCTCGCGGCCGTGCCACGTCGCCGTGGCGCCGACAGTCCGGACCGCGTTTCGATCACGCCCCCGTGTGGCTCAGGAGCAGAACAGGCCTCACCGTGGCCCGAGCGGGCGGCCGGGAACAGGGGTTTCCCGTTGCCTCTTGGCACGGTGACCGGGAAACCCCTGCTCCGGCCCCTGCTCCGGCCCCCTGTGGACTTTCCGGTCTCTTCCTTCTCCGCGCTTCCTTCTCCGGCCTGGTCAGCCGCGCCAGATCTTGACGTACGTCACCGCGTCGTTGAGCGTGTCGCCGACGTAGGAAATGGAGCGCCCGAAGGTGCCGTTGCCCCTCGGGCCGCTGAGGAAGGCCTTGGTGCATCCCCCGTCGACGAGGAGCGACGACAGGTGCGTGGACCACCAGCTGTTCGGGTCGAAGCTGTAGCCCGCCGCGTCGCAGGGCCCGGCGTTGCCGTAGACCTTGGTGTACTCGCCGCCCCAGTCGGCGTGCTCGGACCAGGTCATCAGCTCCGTCTGCGCCGCCGCGCGCGGTACGGCCGCCGCGGCCCGGGCGGGGGCGTCGGGACCGCTGAAGCACTGGTGCAGGCTGACGTGGGACGTGCTCTCGCCGGGCTTCACCTCGTCGAGGACGAGGACGCAGTGGGCCGGGCCGGCCCCCTTGGCGGCGACGGGGGCGGGCGCGGCGACAGCGGGACTGCCCAACGCTCCCACGAGGGCGGCCGTCGCGAGCGCGAGCACGGTGCGTGACTTGTTCATGGGCTTCTCCAAAGGGATTTCGTCGTCACGGTCGTCGGACGGACGCCATGCGGAGCCCGACGGGCGTATGGGCATGCGGTCATGCAGGCGTATGGGCACGCGGGCGTACGGGTGGGCGGCGGCCTACCACCACGGGTCCGTGCAGTGGATGCCGGACCGGGTCGAACCGCACGCGCGGAACTTCCAGTTGGGGTCGTGGCTCGTGCGCTGGGCCGCGCTCGTCTTGTTCTCGCCGCCTCGTGAGGTGAACGGCCCGCACTGGATCCAGGTCCGGCCGCCGTCCCGGGTCCAGTCCAGCCACACCTGGTTGCCCGGCTGCACGTCACCGGCGATGAGAGCCCAACCGCGCTGGACGCCGCGGATGTTGCCGTACTGCAGACTGATGTTGATGCCCTCGCTCCACAGCGTCACCTGACGGGCGGCGGTGTCGTACGCGTTGTCGGAGATGTCGATGAACCCGTTCCTGCCGCCCTCGCAGTCCGAGGCGGCGGCCTGCGCCGAGCCCGCCGGCCCGAGGAGCGTCATGCCGCCGGCGAGCAGCGCCGCGGCCGCCGCCGTGGACAGGGCCCTGCCCCGGACGGACCGCCGCGCGGCGGACGAAACGCGATTCCAACTGATCACTGGCCCAGATCCCTACGTGAGTTCCGTCCCGGGGCCGACGCTCGGTGCGACGGCGCTGCCTGGAAATCGGCGATGCTCACGTTGTCGTCAGGGGCCTGGGACGACCAGGCGTTTCCCGGGGTTGTCCCGTTGCCCTTGCCGTGGGAAACACCTCACCGCGGCCGTCCCGCGCCGCCACCGGCTCCTTCGTGTTCAGTCCCGGACGAGGCAGAAGGGGTGCCCTGCCGGGTCCGCGAAGACGCGCCAGCTCCGCCGCTCGCCGCCTTCGTCGAGGAGGGTGCCGCCCAGGCCGAGGACGCGCTCCTGAGCCCGGTCCAGGTCTTCCACCCCCAGATCGAGGTGGAACTGCTGGGGGTGTGCGGGATCCGGCCACCGCGGGGGCCGATGGTCTTCCACCCGCTGGAAGGCCAGCACGAACCCGTCGTCGGTGTGCAGCGTCGCCCAGTCGTCGCCGAGCGACCACCGTGGATCGGGCCGGTTCACCTCGCCGCCGAGGAGAGACTGATAGAACCGGGACAGCTCGAGGACGTCGGTGCAGTCCAGCACCACACACTGCAGCTTGGCGAACATGGAGGGCAGCGTAGAACAGCACCTCGCATCCTCGTGCCGCCGGCGGTCGGCCGACCGGCGGAGGGGGACGGCACGGCCGGCCGGGGTTTCTGGCCAAATGGCCGAGGCGCCCGCCCGTGCCCGCGAGGGAGAGTGGAGCCGCCCCCTTCACCCGATCATTGTTGTTCGCAGGTCCAGCACCCGAACCCGGGAGTACGAGATGCAGCGCGGTTTCCTCGTCGGCGCCGTCGGTGGCGCGGTCGCCGTGGCCGCCGTGGCCGGTGTCGTCACCTGGCTCTGCGCCGCCAAGGATGTCCAGCACACCACGGTCAACCCCGTCGCCCGGGGTCTCTACGTGAAAGTGGACGACCGGTTGGCGGTGGCCGACACCGTCCTCGAGGCCCGCATCCAGGGCTGGTACCACCCGCTCCCCTGGCTCGGACGCGAGATCCACGACGTCTCCTGCCCGTCCCATCTCAAGGCGGTGGTCGGCGCGTCCGAGACGTGCACGGCACGGTCCGGGGGCGAGCGGATCTCGATTCCGGTCCGTGTGATCGACGTCGAGGGAGACCCCGCCGAGCCACGGGTCACCTGGAAGTTCGACCGCTGACCGCTGACATCCGTGACGACCGGCCCCGCAGGCCCTCAGTCGTCGCCGAGCGCCTTGTGGATCTCGGCGAGCGAGCCCGTCAGTCGCGGGTAGTCGCCCGGGGCCACCGGCGTGACGAAGTACCGCTCGACGACCCGCGAGTGGACCTCGGCCGCCCGCAGGAAAACGCCGCGACCGTGGTCTGTGATCTCGACCAGAACGCTCCGACGGTCCTCGGGTGAGGGCACACGGCGGGCCACGGCGGCCTCTTCCATGCGGTCGATCAGCCGGGTGATGCCACCGCTGGTGAGCGTGAGGTCGTCGGCGAGCACACGCTGGGTGACCTCCTCGTCCGGCCGGCGACAGAGTCTGAGGAGGACCTCGAACATCGTGTGGCTGATCCCGCACTCGCGCCGCAGCGCGTTGTCGATCCGCCGTTCCAGCCGGGTGGCGCTCTTGATCAGCAGCCCGAAGTCGTGCACGAGCGGGCTGTTGGCGGCGCGGGCGGCCTCGTCGCCCGGCCGGTCGGCCGCATCCACCTGTTCGTGTCCTCTCCTGCCGCCGGCCCCCTCCTGACGAGGGGTCCTCCGCGCGCCCGACTTTACTGCCTGCTCACCTACCGATGTCTCAATTGCTGAGCAGTCAATTGCTGAGCGATCAGCAAAAGCTTACGATGACGCCCACCGCCACCGCAGCAGTCGGAGAAAGGGGACATGTCCATGGACCTGCAGCACTGGCTCGGTCGGGCCGTCCATGCCATACAGGAGTGGACCGACACCTACAGCCCGTACGAACCGCACCCGTCGCTGCACGTCGACGACGAGCGCTTCGCCTCCGCCGTCCAGGAGCTCACCGGTCGGCTGACGACGGGCAACTACCCCTTCTTCCATCCGCACTACGCGGGCCAGATGCTCAAGCCCCCGCACCCCGCCGCCGTGGTCGGCCATCTCGCCACCATGCTGATCAACCCCAACAACCACGCCCTGGACGGCGGGCCGGCCACCGCGGCGATGGAGCGCGAGGCGGTCGCGCAGCTCGCCGCCATGTTCGGCTACGACACCCACCTCGGCCATCTCACCACCAGCGGCACGATCGCCAACCTCGAAGCCCTCTTCGTCGCCCGGGAGCTCCACCCCGGCCGGGGAGTCGCCTACAGCACCGAGGCCCACTACACCCACGGCCGTATGTGCCACGTACTCGGCGTGAAGGGACACCCGGTCCCCACCGACGAAGGGGGCCGCATGGACCTCGACGCCCTGGAGGACGTCCTTCGCAGCGGAGACGTCGGCACCGTCGTCCTCACCGCGGGAACCACCGGCCTCGGCGCCGTCGACCCGATCCATCGCGCGCTCGAGCTGCGGGACCGCTACGGCGTACGCCTCCACGTCGACGCCGCATACGGAGGCTTCTTCACCCTGCTCGCCGGCGCCGACGGCCCGGAAGGCCTCCCGCCCGAGCCCTGGCGGGCGATCGCCCGGTGCGACTCGATCGTCGTCGACCCGCACAAGCACGGACTCCAGCCCTACGGCTGCGGGGCCGTCCTCTTCCGTGATCCCGAGGTGGGGCGCTTCTACCTGCACGACTCGCCCTACACCTACTTCACCTCCACCGAGCTCCACCTCGGCGAGATCAGCCTGGAGTGCTCGCGGGCGGGTGCGGCGGCCGCCGCGCTGTGGCTGACCTTCCGCCTCATCCCGCCCACCCCCGCCGGTCTCGGCCGCGTGCTGGCGGCCGGCCGCCGGGCCGCGCTGCGGTGGACCGACCTGATCTCGCAGTCCGACGTGCTGAAGCTGTACCAGCGGCCCGAGTTGGACATCGTCGGCTACTTCCCGGCCGTGGAACCCGCCGCCCTGTCCGCCGTGGACGCCGCGTCCGCCCGGGTTCTCACGGACGGGATGAACGACGGCGATCCGGTGTTCCTGAGCACCCTCAAAGCCGGTCGTGAGGCGTTCGCGGCCCGCCATCCGGAGATCGCCGCGGACGCCGACGGCGCGCGCATCCTCCGCAGCGTCCTGATGAAGCCGGAATCCGAGCACCACGTCGAACGTCTCCACGACCGGGTGGAACAGCTCGCGCGACCGCGCTGACCGAGGCGTGCGAGCGCCGCACGCCGGCCGCCGGCGCCCCTCACCGGCCTCGGGGTGCGGGCAGCCCCTGCGCGTCGTCCTTCATGGTCCCGGCATGGTCCCGGCTGTCCGCTCCGGTTCGGCTGCGGAGCTCGGCCGTCTCGTCACGGCGGGCGGCGGGCCGCCGCGTCACCGCCGGGCGGGTCCGCGAGGACGATGCGGGCGATGACGCGTTTGCCGTCCGGCCGCCGCTCGACGGCGAGGTCATGGGCGACGGCCTGGACGATCTCCAGGCCGTGCCGGCCGATCCGGGCGGGATCGGCGGTCCCCGCCACCGGCACGGTGGGATCGCTGTCCCGGACCACGACCTCCACCATGGCTCCGGTGACCCGCAGCTGCATCAACGCCGGCCCCGGCGCGTACTTGCGGACGTTGGTGACCAGCTCGCTGACCACCAACTGGGTCAGGTCCATGGCCCGCGAGGACACGTCCACACCGCGTTCGTCCCGGGCCCGCGTGAGAAAGTCGGCGGCATCGCGACGCGCCTGAGCGATGCACCCGTCGCCTCCCGCCAGGGCGTACCCCGCCTGGATCAGGTCAGTGCCGGGCCCCGTGCCGCCTTCGTCGTCGGATCGCGATTCCACCGGGCATCGTCCCTCTGCTTCCCACTCACGGTGTGCGTGTACCCGCCACGTTGTCATGCATGTCACGGGCCGTGTTCTTCGGCACAGCCGGTCGGGATCGAGCGACCGGGACCGTGCGGCAGAATTGGCTTTCACAGACGCTGCCCCGGGCAGCCCAGGTGCGATTGAGGAAACGGTGACTGACAACCAGGAAACGGGCCGACCCGACCGACTGTCCGTCGAACACGCCAGCGTCGACGGCATCCGTGTCGTGACCCTGCGCGGCGAGATCGACCATGACGTCAAGGACGCGTTGAGCGAGGCACTGCTGTCCCGAAACGGTGATCACACGCATCGGATCGTGGCGGACCTCAGTGGCGTGACCTTCCTGGACTCCAGCGGCATCAACGTGTTCGTCCAGGTTCACCAGCGCGTGAGCGCCGCCGAGGGGTGGCTGCGGCTGGCCGCCGCCCAGGAATCGGTGGCGCGGGTCGTGCAGCTCGTCGGCCTCGACTCGGTGCTCTCCTGCCACAGCACCGTCGAGCAGGCGCTGACCGCCTGATCGTCGATCTGCTCGGCCGGCCGGCCTACGGCCGCTCGCTGCGAGCGGGCGGCCCGGGCGGTAAGCCGCAGATCAGGAGCTGTTCTCCTGCCTGGGGCCGGCAGCGCGGTCGGCGTCGAGTCCGGCGACCAGGCCCCGCAGCACCGGCCCGTACTCGGGATGGGCGAGCGCGAACGCCATCTGAGCGACGAGGTAGTCGGCCGGGTTGCCGGTGTCGTACCACCGTCCCTGGATGACCTGCCCGTACACCGCGCGGGTGGCGGCGTAGGCGTTGATCGCGTCGGTCAGGTAGATCTCGCCGGTCCGGTGCTCGTACCAGCGCCGGGTCTGCTCGCGCAGTTCGTCGATGATGCCGGGGGTGACGACATAGCCGCCGATGGCCGCGTACGACGACGGTGCGTCGACGGGCCGGGGCTTCTCGACCAGGCCGGTGATGCGCAGGGTGCCGCCGCCGAGGTCCTCCTTCACGATGGGCACGCCGTAGCGCTGGGAGTCGCCCGGGTCCATCGGCAGCAGGGCCAGGACCGGACACCCCGTCAGTTCGTAGGCCCGGATCAGCTGTTGGGCGCGGGGCACCTCGGCCACGAAGACGTCGTCGGGCCACAGCACCAGAACGGGTTCGTCGCCGAAGGCGCGGGCGGCGTTGAGGACGGGGGTGCCGTTGCCGTACGGGCCGTGCTGGTCGAGGTAGGTGATGTGGCCCTGCCGGGCCAGCTCGGCGACCTCCTCCACCGCGTCCGCGTAGGCCGTCTTGCCGTCCTCACGAAGTTGGGCGACGAGGGCCGGGTTGGGGCGGAAGTGGTCCTGGATGAGGCTCTTGCCGCCCGAGACGACGATGGTGATGTCGGTGATCCCGGAGTCCACCAGCTCACGCACGGTGTGCTCGATGACCGGCTTGTCGCCGACCGGGAGCATTTCCTTGGGAGTCGCCTTGGTCAGGGGCAGCAGACGGGAGCCCAGTCCGGCGGCAGGGATCACGGCCCTGCGGATCGTCGGGGACATGAGATCTCTCTCGGTCGAGCGGCACACCGTACCGGCCGGCACGGCACAGGCCGACGCTACCAACGCCCGCCGGCGCTCCCGCCCTGAGGCCGGACCCGCCGGCCGTCCGGCCGCGTCCGGCGGTGGTCGCACCGGCGATGAGGAATCTGAACACAGACGTTTGTTCGGGCGCGGACGGTGCACACGAGAAGCTAACACTGTCCTTATACGAGGAAGCGGAGACACATCATGGGCATCATCGCGTGGATCGTCATCGGCCTGCTCGCCGGCGCCATCGCCAAGGCCTTGATGCCGGGCAAGGACCCCGGCGGCATCATCGTCACCATGCTCATCGGCATCGTCGGCGGTCTGCTGGGCGGCTGGCTCGGCAAGGTGATCTTCGGCGTCGACTCCATCGACGGCTTCTTCGACCTCTCCACCTGGATCGCCGCCATCGTCGGCTCCTTCGTCCTGCTCGCCCTCTACCGCCTCGTGACCGGCAACCGGCACTCGCACCGCCACGCGTGACCGGCCGATGGCACAAGCGTCCGTGCGCGTGAGCGGCTCTTTCGTGCGGATCACGCAGGCCTGTGCCGCAAAGGCGAAGGGGCCCGGCGGTGTGCCGGGCCCCTTCTTCTCGTAGCGGGGACAGGATTTGAACCTGCGACCTCTGGGTTATGAGCCCAGCGAGCTACCGAGCTGCTCCACCCCGCGTCGGTAGTGCCACTCTACACGGTGGCGTCGGCGGGGCGGTGCGGGGCCGTGCGGCGGTGTCAGCCGCGGACGATGTTCTCGGCCTGGGGTCCCTTCTGGCCCTGGGTCACGTCGAAGGTGACCGGCTCTCCCTCCACCAGTTCCCGGTAGCCGTTCCCGGAGATGTTGGAGTAGTGGGCGAAGACGTCCGGTCCGCCGCCGTCCTGGGCGATGAATCCGAAGCCCTTTTCGGAGTTGAACCACTTCACGGTGCCGCTGGCCATGCTGCTTGTCCTTCAGTTCTCGCCGGGAGTCCCGGCTGGTCCGTGTTACGGGGCCTGTCCGTGAGCGGAAGGCACCCGGCATCCGTTCTACCCCGCGGACGGCGGGGTTATCCGACTATTGCGCCGGTCGCGGCGCGTCGTGTGCCCGAACCGGTGACGGGGGCGGCCGCTCAGGGGCCTCAGGTGAAGTACAGCGCCGCCTTGTCCATGACGTGACGGCTGAACATTCCCCCGTACACGACCCTGCCCCGGTACATGGTGACCCGGCTGACCCCCGACCCCGACGTCTCCACCGTGAGCGGTCGGCCGATCAGGGACGTCCCGAGGATCCGGGCGTCCGCGGCGGCCCAGGTCCGCGCGGCCGGCTGGACGGCGCCGCTGACCAGTGCGGGCAGGACCATCGCCGCGTTGCGGGCGCCGGCCAGACCGCTGCGGATGCTCTTCGCGTAGTCCATGGCCCACCCCGTGAACTGGGCCATCGACGCTTCGTCCACCGCGGGAACGGCGGCGGCGAAGACGAACAGTTCCACCTTGGTGCCGAACCACCGCGCCTTGCGGTCCGATCGGCTGCCGATCACCACGGGGCAGTCGCTCCAGGCGGACGCGGTCACCGCGCATCCGTCGGACGTGAGCCGTCCGCGGAGCGCTTCCAGATAGGCGTCGGCCGGGTCTGCCGGTGGCGCCCCGTCGGTTCGCTGCTGAGTCATGCGCGAGCCCTCCCCCGTCGGTGTCGCAGGCCGACCGGCCGGACCCGGCCGGTCGGACGTCAGCTCATGATCGCGCCTGCGACGGTCCGCGTAAATACGTGGAACCTCGCCGGCGGGGTCGCGCCCGCCCCGTCATGCCGTCATGCCGTCATGAGTGGACGATGCGGCGCACGTTGTCCACATCGCCGCAGCCTGCCCTCAGCTGCCGCTCCCGCTCCTGCGAGAACGCCTCGCCGAGCTCCTCCCGGCGTTTCATGGCGGTGTTCTCGCGGGCACCGTTGAGGATCGTGCGCTCCTCCTCGTCGGCGTGATGGGTGACGGCCTGGACGAGCTCCTCGAGTTTCTCGTCCCACTCCTCGGAGCCGACCTCGCCCACTTCCAGGAGGGCGAGGAGCGCCTTGTTGCCCTCCTCGTGCTCCTCCTCGCCGTGCTCCACCTCCTCGTCGTCGATCTTCCTGTAGCGCTTGAGGGCGGGGTACACCTCCGCCTCTTCCGCCAGGGCATGGGCGACCAGCAGGTCGGCGAACTCCCGCAGCGCGGCCGCCCGGTCGGCTTCGACACTGCGCATCAGACGGAAGAGATCCTCCATTCTCCGGTGGTCCTGGAGAATGAGTTCGACGACGTCTCGTGTCTCGGCCATGGAACGGTGTCACTTTCCTACGAGGGAACCTTGCCGGCTCCGACTACCCCCGCCGGCCGTCTTCAACAGTCGGGACGCGGATGCCGGCGCCCGCTCGAGCGCCGGCCCGTGTTCTACGGGCGGGGAAGCAGATCGCGCTCGTGCCAGATGCCCGGCTTGCCGTCGAGGTCGGCCGGGCCCACCGCGACGAACCCTGCCTTCGCCAGCACCTTGCGGGACGCCGCGTTGTCGTGGGTGGTGGCCGCTCGCAGTGTGCGCAGCCCGTGGCGGGCGACCGCCAGCCGGCACAACTCCTGCACGGCGGCGGTGGCCACGCCACGACCGGCGGCCTTCTCCGCGACCCGGTAGCCGAGTTGCGCGGTGCCGTTCTCGAAGTCGTACAGGTTGAACCGGCCGAGGACCGAGTCGTCGTCCGCGACGAGCAGGTAGAAGGCGCAGACGTCCGCCTCCTGCTCGGCCAGCAGGGCGTCGTGCCGGTCGGCGTACTCGTCGAAGAAGGCGTCGCCGCGGTCGGGGATCGCGGCGGCGAAGTAGGCGCGGTTCGCCAGCTCGAAGGCCAGGACCTCCGGGGCGTGGTCGGCATGCAGCCGTTTCAGCTCGGGCACCGGCCGACTCTACCCAAGCGGTGTGCGTGAGCGCCGAGTTCGGAGCGTGGGCACCGAGTTCGCAGGGGCGGCGGGGAGTCCGCCGGGGTGAGTGGCAGTCCCGGTAGGACGGTGCCACCATGAAAGGACCGGGGTGCGAGGCCCCGTCTCTGCTGCGGCTTCGGTCACAGAACACGCGCCCGAGAAGCAGTACTGCGGCATCGAGACGCTTCGCGACCCCGGACGGGCCGCGCGGCCGTGCTCGCGCATGAGGTGCGGCCCGGACGCTCGCCTGCCAGGAGGGATCACATGGCCAAGCGTCTGATCGTCTGCTGTGACGGCACATGGAATTTCGCCGACCAGCCCAGCAAGACGAACGTCACCAAGGTCGCCCTGTCCGTCCGCCCGCAGGACGGCGACGTCACGCAACGCGTCTACTACCACAGCGGTGTCGGCACCAGCCGACGGGAGCGGCTGCGCGGCGGCGCGTTCGGTGTGGGGCTGTCCCGCAACGTCGTCGACGCGTACCGCTTCCTGGTCGACAACTACGAGCCCGGGGACCAGCTGTACTTCTTCGGGTTCAGCAGGGGCGCGTTCACGGCCCGCAGTCTGGCCGGTCTGGTGCGCAACTCCGGGATCCTGCGCGGGGAGTACAGGGATCGCGTCGGTGATGCCTGGACCCTCTACCGCAGCCGGACGGAGGAGCCGACGAGCACGGCGTCCAGGCTGTTCCGCCGCTCCTACGCCCACGAGACGGGCATCCGGTTCATCGGCGTGTGGGACACCGTCGGCGCCCTGGGCATCCCGATGCCCGCCTCGCGCCGGCTCGCCGCGGGCGTGGACCTGTTCAACCGCCGCTGGGCGTTCCACGACACCACGTTGAGCAGTTGGGTGCAGAGTGCGTTCCATGCGCTCGCCGTCGACGAACAGCGCTCGCCGTTCCCGCCCACGCTGTGGCGTCGGCAGGCCGTGACCGACAGCGAGGAGGCTCTGCGCCGGCGTGGCGGCAAGGCCCAGGAACTCAAGCAGGTGTGGTTCACGGGGGTGCA
The DNA here is from genome assembly GCF_036898465.1 of Streptomyces sp. B21-105. Lineage (NCBI taxonomy): Bacteria > Bacillati > Actinomycetota > Actinomycetes > Kitasatosporales > Streptomycetaceae > Streptomyces > Streptomyces sp. B21-105. The sequence goes on from NZ_JARUMJ010000001.1 coordinate 367,230, forward strand.
CTGCGACATCGGCGGCGGCTACGAGGACCCGGCTCTGTCCGACATCCCCCTGCTCTGGATGGTCGGCGAGGCGAAGCGCTGCGGCCTGAAGTTCGAGGACGCGGCGTTCACAAGGAGCGAGCCGGGGGCGGCGCCGTCCGGGGACTCCACGGACATCAGGGTCCAGCCCGACGTGATGGGCGAGCGGCACGACTCGCGAACGGGCCTGTACCGGTGGGTCGCGCCGGTCCCGCGGCCCATCGGCGAGGCCGTCGGCGGACACGAACGCGTCTCGGACACCGTACTGCGACGCCATGACGCCGACCCGGGCTACCAGCCGAAGAACCTGGCCGACTACCTCAAGGACTCGGACCCGCAGGTCGAGAACGTACGCCCGCGGATCCCGGGCGGGGAGTAGCCGTCGATCGACCGTACGGATCGCCTCCCTTCACCTCGGGTGCTCGAGGGGCCGCGGAGAGTGCCGGGCTCCTCGCGCGATGACCGCCGTGAGCGTCTGTCGGCCGGTGGGGGATCTCTCGCCGTTTCCGCGTTCCGGCGGGTGTCGCGGACACTGGACGGCAGGAGAGGGGAGGCCGCCCGTGCTGACCACCGTCCGTGAACACCTGGGACAGGTCCTGTTCCGCCGCGTCGCCGGCCCCGACGGGCCGACGACACGTGCTCGCATCCACGACACCCCCGGACCGCGCTGGTTCGCGCCGGAGCGTCCGATCCGCACGGTCCACGGCGACGCCTCCATGTTCATCGGCGGTCTGAGCGCACTGCTGCTGCAGTCTCTGCATCCCCTCGCGATGGCGGCGGTGGCCGGGCACTCCGGCTATCGCGGCGACCCGTGGGGCCGGCTCCAGCGCACCAGCACCTTCCTCGCCGTGACGACCTACGGCACCGCCGCGGACGCCCAGCGGGCGGTCGACCACGTCCGGGGCATCCACGAACGGATCCGTGGGACGACGGCCGACGGCGTGCCGTATCACGCGGCCGATCCGCAGCTGCTCGGCTGGGTGCACGCCGCCGAGACGGACAGTTTCCTGCGCGCCCACGAACGCTACGGAGCCGCTCCGCTGGACGCGGCCGGTTACGACGCCTACGTCGCCGACACCGCGCGGGTCGCGGAGGCGCTCGGCGTGAGCGATCCGCCCCGCGACCGCCGCGCCCTGTCCGCGCGCCTGGCCGCCTACCGGTGGGAGCTCACGGCGACGCCCGAGGCCCGGGCCGCCGCCCGCTTCCTGCTGTTCCAGCCGCCGCTGCCGCTCGCGGTCCGGCCGTTCTACGGCGGGCTGGCCGCGAACGCCGTGGCGCTGCTGCCGGACTGGGCGCGCGGCATGCTGTGGCTGCCGCGCGTCCCGGTCGTCGAGCAGCTCGCCGTACGGCCCGCCGGACAGGTCCTGACCCGCACCATCCGCTGGGCCATGACGCCGCCGCGCCGGCCCCGGCCGGTATGAGCGGCGCCGTGTCGGACTGCCTTCGCCCTCCCGTCCGCCGGGTCGGCGCCGTGGTCAGGCGGTGGACTTCTGCTGTGACACGTGTGGCGCGTGTGACGCCCCGCGCTCGTTGCGCAGTTCCTCGTTCATGCGCTGGGCTTCTTCCAGCTGGTCTTCGAGGATGACGATGCGGCAGGCGGCCTCGACGGGGGTGCCCTGGTCGACGAGTTCGCGGGCACGCGCCGCGACGCGCAGTTGGTAGCGGGAGTAGCGGCGGTGCCCGCCTTCGGAGCGCAGGGGGGTGATCAGGCGGTGTTCGCCGAGGGCTCGGAGGAAGGCGGGGGTGGCGCCGAGCATCTCGGCGGCCCTGCCCATGGTGTAGGCGGGGTAGTCGTCGTCATCGAGCGGGGCGACGGGGCGGGTACTGCGTGGGGGCATAGACCTCTTCTTCCGGGGGACGCGTCGGGGGGCCCGGGTGCCGTACCGGCACCCGGGCCCCGAGCTGTCAACACCATCTGCCGACTGCGTGCGCCGGCGCCTTGTTCCGCAGGGCCCACCCGAAGGGGCTGGGCTGCGGGGATCGCTGCTGCGTGACCGGGGACCACCTTCCAATCCGGGGTCTGCGGTACCCGGGCGGACTTCCTCCGCGCCCGGGCGATCCTGATGGCGTCTGCTCCTTACTTTCGGCTACACGGTGGACTGTTACTGCTGGATACCGCGGGTACTGCTCGCGACCCGGCGGGCCGCGTCCTTCTTGGACTGCGTGTGCGCCAGTTCGTGTCTGCCGCACTCTCTCGACTTCTTGAGTACGAGAGAAACAGTAACCCGGCAGTGCGGCCATGTCTACTCTCGTCAGCACAGATTTTCTCCGTCGCCGTGACCTGGACTTCTGACCGTGCGACATCCGGAAGAGTGTCGCGCCGGGAAAACCGGCTCCCTGGCATCTGCCGTCCGGCGGATACTGGCCTTTCCTACCGGCGAAACGAGGAGCACGGCACGTGACCCGCGACGATCGCACAGGACCGCCCGGCTTCGGGACCGAACGAGACATGCTGCGGGCCTTCCTCGACTACCACCGCGCGACCCTCGCCATGAAGTGCGAAGGCCTCACCGACGAGGAGCTGCGGCAGCAGTCGATGCCCCCGTCCACACTCTCGCTGCTCGGTCTGGTGCGGCACATGGCGGAGGTCGAACGGGCCTGGTTCCGGCGGGTGTTCGAGGACAACGACGCGCCCATGGTCTGGTCGGACGAGATCGACTTCCAGGCGGCCTACGACGCGAGCGCCTCGACCAGGGAGGAGGCGTTCGGCGCCTGGCAGGCGGAGGTGGAGAACTCGCGCCGGGTCGAGCGGGCGGCCGAGTCCCTGGATCAGGCCGGCTACCAGCCGAGGTGGGAGGAGGAGGTGTCGCTGCGGATGGTGATGGTGCACGTCCTCCTGGAGTACGGCCGTCACAACGGGCACGCGGACTTCCTGCGGGAGGGCGTCGACGGAACCGTGGGCGCCTGAGTTCGGGGGAGGCGTCGTCCGCGGAAGCCTCAGCCGAGTGGGGCGAGTGGGCCGAGTCAGGCGAGTCGGGCGAGTCGGCGCAGCGGTGCGCTACGGCCCCGGTCCGGCACCGTCCACAGGGTCTGGCCGCGGACGCCCCAGCGCTCCAGCAGCGCGTTCGCGGCGAGGAAACCGCTCGTGGCGGCGCGTTCCATGAGCGCCACCGGCAGTTCCGTGCGCACGAGGTCGCCGGCCACCACCAGGCCCGGGTCACAGGTGCGGACGGTGGGCCGGTCGTCGTAGCCGCCGACCGGGAACAGCGGGCAGTCGGCCCGCCATTCGTGCCGTTCGTCGACCACCCTCGCCGCGCGCGTCTCCGGATACACCCGGTGCAGTTGCTCCAGCAGCTGTTTCTGCTCCACGTCGCGGGCCGGGCGGTCGGGCAGCGCGTAGGCGTGCAGTTCGACGACCGAGCCTTTGGTGCGGGAGGTCCAGCGCGCGGCCTCGCCCTCCCAGCGTTCGAGCACGCTGACGTTGTCGAGGGTCCCGTAACCGCTGGTCCCGAGGAATCCCGGGCGGTCGGCGGCGACCGGGCGGTCCAGCCACAGGCGTGAGACGAGGAAGGGCGGCGCGGTGCGCAGCCTGGTGGTCCGCTCCCGCCAGGCGGCGTCCGCCAGCCGCGGGGAGCGTGCGACGAGGGATCTCAGGCCCGCCGCGTCCAGGGCCAGCACGGTGGCGTCGTAGCGGTGCTGCGCGGCGTCGGCGGCGACGAGGAAGCCGCCGTCCGCGGTCGGCTCGACGGCGTCGACGGGGGTGCCGGTGCGCAGTTCGACGCCGTGGCCGCGCAGATAGCCGGCGAGAGGGTCCCAGAGCGCCGCGGGGAAGGGCTCGTCCGGCACGTCGAACAGCAGCCCCTCGGACGAGCCGAAGAAGTAGATGTGGAACATCAGGACCATCTCCGCCGCCGAGAGGTGGCGGGGGTCGGCGAAGAAGCTCCGGGAGAAGACCTCGAACGCGAGGTGGTGGGCGGCCTCGGGGAAGCGGATCGACCGGAGGTAGTCGTGTGCGCTGACGTCGTCGAGTCGCGCGTAGACGTCGGGGACGCGCACGTCCAGGAGGGGCAGCGCGGCGACCGGGTTCATGCGGGCGAGGTCGCGCAGGCCGAAGGTCGGGCTCAGTGCCACGAATCCGAGAGCGCTCCAGGGCGGGGTGCGCGGGACGTGCCGGAAGCTGTCGTGCAGGCCGTTGCCGTGCCGCAGCGGGTAGTCGGGCAGCCCGCGCAGGCGCTCCAGCCCCGGATCGGTGCGGCGCAGAAGTCCGCGCAGGTTGTAGTACTGGCGGAAGAACGCGTGGAAGCCTCGGCTCATGGTGACTTCGCTGCCGTCGGCGAGGGCGGTGGGCCGGCCGGCGAGGCGTCCGCCCAGAGCGTTCTCGCGTTCGTAGAGCGTGACCCGCGCCCCCCGTTCGGCCAGGGCCGTCGCGGCGGCCAGGCCGGCGATGCCGCCGCCCACGACCGCGGTCGTCGGACGACGGTCGCCGGTGAGGCGGGGTGCGCCCGGCGCGGGCAGCAGGGTGCGGGCGCGCCGGTCCCGGCCGCGCCGGGCAGCGGTCGGCCGCGGGGAGCGGGTCATCGGGCGTTCTCCGCGCCGGCGTGCGGGCGGCGGGCGACGACGGTGTGGGTGACGCCGGTCTGCCAGCCCGGCAGGGGCAGCGCCCGCACGTCGCGCAGGCCGACCGCGCGGACCCGGGCGGCGAAGCGGTCCGCGGTGTCGAACTCCACGACACTGCGCCACAGATGGCGGTAGAGGTCGCCGTCGCCGAGCATGGTGGCGACGGGCAGGACAAGGCCTCGGCACACGCCCGTCCACACCGCACGGTGAGCGGTCCGGCCGCTCAGGGTGTACTCGTGGACCGCCAGCCTGCCCCCGGGGCGAGCGCGTCGCGGACCGCCGCGAGCACGGCGTCGGGATCGGCGACGTTGCGGAAGAGATAGGCGGCGAAGACCGCGTCGAAGGGGCCGTGCACGCCTGCCTCGGCCAGCCGCTCGGCAGGGGCCCGCACGAACGTCACCCCGCTCCGCCACGGTTTGCCGGCGGCACGCTCCAGCATGCCCGCCGAGGCGTCCACGGCGGTGATCTCGGCGCCGGGCAGGACGGCGGCGAGGGCTGCCGTGGAGGCGCCGGTGCCGCAGCCGAGGTCCAGCACACGAAGCCCGGCGCCGCCGCGGGGCAGGCCGAGACGGCGCGCCGAGCGGCGCAGTTGGCCGTGGTAGCCGGGATTGGCGGCGACCAGGGCGTCGTAGCTGCGGGAAGCGTGGTCGAACGCGGCGGCCAGCTTCTCGTCGCGCAGCAGGGTCATACGGTCTCCTCGGTCATACGGTCTCGTCGGTCGTGCGGACTCGTCGGTCGTGCGGACTCGTCGGTAGGGGGGCGCGGAACTGTGCGGAACCTTGTCGGGTGGGGGCACGGTCGGTGTCGGACCGGGGTCACGGGCCGGACCGGGCCGTGCGGGGAAGCCAGGGCAGCTCGGCCGCGCTGTGGAGCATCGGCAGGACGGGGGTGCGGATGCCGACGGAGAAGTCCTCGTGAAGTCGGGTCTCGCCGTCGAGGAAGCGCAGCAGCCGTCGCATCGGCACCTGGGCGAAGAGCCGGGCGAAGAAGGCGGCGCCGTCGACGCGGCCGCTGTCCAGCGCCCGCAGCATCACCGCGTCCATGGCGCGCGAGCGGGCGGAGTGGGCGGGCGGGGGCAGCGGATGGCGCCCCGCGCGCAGGGCTTCGGCGACGGCCCGCGTCTGACGCTGGACGGCGGAGAACGTGTATCCCGTGGACGGCCGGGTCGCGCCGCCCGCCGCACCGATGCGGAACACCGACGGCGCCGCCCGGCGGGCGAAGCGGGCGTCGGTCATCGGGATGACGCCGGTCTCCGTGGCGGTGACCTCGAAGCCGCCGAGGCGCAGCACGTCGCCGGTGTAGTGGCGCAGCGCCTCGTCGTAGGCGTGTCGGGTCAGGACCGCGTGGGAGAACTGGGTGTACTCCACGAGTGCCCGGTGGCGGTCGGTGGGGAGCAGGTAGCCGAAGGCGAGTCCGCGGGACGGCTGCGGCACCCGGAAGTCCATGAGCATCGCCGTGCCGGGGTCGAACGCCGGGCGGTCGGTGCGCACGAACCAGCCGCGGAAGTGCTGCAGCAGGGTGGTGCGGGCCGCCGGGAGGCGGGCGAGCGGGCGGGAGTCGAACACCCAGCGGGCGTGCACGGCGACGGGCCGGCCCTCGTGGGTGCGCGCGAGGATCTCGGCTCCGTCGGCGTCGCCGCGCACCGTCTCGACGGCCGCCTCCAGCCGTCGGACGTCGTCGCTGTGGGCCAGGGCGTGGTCGACATGGCGGGCGAAGTCGTCGGAGCGGAGCATCTTGTAGCGCAGCGGGGCGATGTCGTCCTCGGTGGGCCGCCCGGTGGAGTCGTGTACGCGCAGCCGCCGCCATTCGGCGGTCACGGCGTCGTCGTAACGCCCGCCCCCCGCTTCCCAGAAGCACCATGTGCGGCGCGGCGGACGAAGGGGGCCGGGCGGGGCGTCCAGCAGCACGGTGGACACCCGCCGGCCTTGCGGGGCGGGGTGCGAGAGGCGGTGGGCCAGGGAGAGTCCGGCTGCTCCCGCGCCCAGGATGGCCACCTCTGCGTGCAGCACGAGCCGCTCCCTTCGTACGACGCTCCCGCCGGCGGCGCGTCTGCAGCAGCATTCACCCGGGGAGGCCTCGGCGGATGCAGGCTCCGCCGGTTGTCGGCCATCCGGGGCCGCCGAGTGCGTGACCGGCCCGTTCTCTCCCACCTCGCGTCGGTCGTGCGTCGGATCAGCCCGCGTGGTCGGGAACGCCGTCCTCCCGGAGGCAGCGGCCGAGCCGGTGCAGACCGCGTCTGGCGTGACTCTTGACTGCATGCCGTCTCGGACGCATGCCGTCTCGGACGGCTGTCGCGGCTCCCTCACCATGCGAAGCGCGTCAGTGGCGCGACAACTCGCATCGTCTGTGCGTCGTTTTGCGCCCGCTTCGGGTGGGCGGCGGCGTCGCCCGATCGCCCGATCGGGCGAAAACCGACCGCACGTTGTCCCCCGATGGCGCATCCGTGGCGGCCTCGGCCGCGGAAGGCATTACGTCAGACCCGAAGCGACCGTGGCGAGAGGAACCGGGATGCGTCCCACCGAGGCGAAGGATCTTCCTGTGCCCGAGAAGGCACCCGACCCTCGGACCGAGCGCCCTCCGAGCGGCCGTCCCCGCCTCGGGGACGGCCCCCGCTCCTCCGGCGGCCGCGCATCGGACCCGCAGGACCCGCACGTCCGGCCGCCGTACCCGCACGTCCGACGCGACCCCCACGTCCGGCCCGACCCGCACGTCCACCCGGACCCGGATGTGAACCGGCTCGACGCCGTCGACGGCGATGTGCCCGCCGCCGTGGGGCGCGTCCTCGACGCCCTCCTGGCCGAACGGGTGGAGCAAGCCGCCGCGCTGGATCCGGTGTTCGGCCGTGACGTCGCCGAACGCGTCGCACAGTGCACCGTGGAGGGAGGCAAGCGCATGCGCTCCCAGTTCGTGTGGTGGGCGCTGCGTGCCTGTGGCGGCGGCGCCGCGGAGGCGGAGGCCGCCCTGCGGGTCGGTGCCGCCCTCGAACTGATCCAGACCTGTGCGCTCGTCCACGACGACGTCATGGACGGCTCCCGGCTGCGCCGCGGACGGCTCGCCCTGCACGCGGACGTCACCGCCCAGTACGCCGACGCCGTGCCCGCCGACCGCGCCCGGCGCTTCGGCGAGGCCGCGGCGATCCTCGCCGGGGATCTGGCCCTGGCCTGGGCCGACGACACCGTCGCGACCGTCGTGGCGCCCCCGGACACGGACCGCGCCCTGCGCGATCTGTGGAGCACCATGCGCACGGAGATGGTGGCCGGGCAGTATCTCGACATCCAGGGCCAGGCGACCTCCTCGCTGTCCCTGGCCCGGGCCGTCCGCGCCGCCTGCCTCAAGAGCGCGCTGTACTCCGTCGAACGCCCGCTGGCGCTCGGAGCCGCCCTGGCCGGAGCGGACGGTGCACAGAGCACGGCCCTGTGCTCGGCGGGCCGGTGCGTCGGCATCGCGTTCCAACTGCGCGACGACCTCGCCGACGCCTTCGGCGACCCACGGCGCACCGGCAAACCCGTGGGCGGCGACATCCGGGCGGGCAAACCCACCTACCTGGCGGCCGTGGCGCGGGCCCGTGCGGAGACGACGGGCGACCGCCGCGCCCTCGCCGTGCTGCGGCGCTCCCTCGGCCGCACCGACCTCTGCGAGAGCCGTCTCGCCGAGGTCCGCGACGTCCTGGTGGCCACCGGCGCCCGTGACCTCGTCGAGGCGAAGATCGACCGGCTGGTCGCCCAGGGGATGCGCCACCTCGACTCCGCCGTCCTGGAGCCGCAGGCCCGAGGGCGCATTCGACGGCTGCTGCACGCCTCGGCCGGCACGACCCCCACCGCCATCCTCAGCCCAAGTCCCACACCCGGAGGGTGCGGAGCGGAGGACGGCGGCCCGCCGCTCTCCCTCCTCCCCTCCGCCGGCACCGACGGAGTCCCGCGATGACCAGAACCGTTCCCGGACGCACGGATCACGTCGTGGTGATCGGCGCCGGGCTCTCCGGCCTGGCGGCCACGCTGCACCTGCTCGGCGCGGGCCGCCGGGTCACCCTGGTCGAACGCGACCCGCTGCCCGGCGGCCGCGCCGGACGCCTGGAGCGCGGCGGCTACCGCATCGACACCGGGCCCACCGTGCTGACCATGCCCGACCTGGCCGACGAGGCGTTCGCGGCGGTCGGCGAGAACCTGCGCGACCGCGTCGACCTCGTCCCGCTGCACCCCGCCTACCGGGCGCTGTTCGCCGACGGCAGCGGCCTCGACGTGCACACCGACCCGCAGGCGATGGAGGCGGAGGTCGAGCGTTTCGCGGGTGCCGCCGAAGCCGCGGGCTACCGGCGGCTGCGCGCGTGGCTGGAGCAGCTGTACCGGGCGCAGCTGCGGCGGTTCATCGACGCGAACTTCGACTCCCCCTTCCAGTTGCTGACCCCGGACCTGGCCCGGCTCGCCGCCCTCGGCGGATTCGGCCGGCTGGACGCGAGGATCGGCCGTCACCTGCGCGACGAACGGCTGCGCCGCGTCTTCTCCTTCCAGGCGCTGTACGCCGGGGTCGCCCCGGCGCGAGCGCTGGCCGCGTACGCCGTGATCGCCTACATGGACACCGTCGCCGGCGTGTACTTCCCCCGCGGGGGCATGCACGCCCTTCCGCAGGCCATGGCGGACGCCGCCGCGAGGGCCGGCGCCGATCTCCGGTTCGGCCAGGACGTCACCCGGCTGGAACGCTCCGCCGGCCGGGTCACCGCCGTCGTCACCGTCCAGGACCGCATCGCGTGCGACGCCGTGGTCCTCACCCCGGAGCTGCCCGTCTCCTACGCGCTCCTCGGTCGCACACCGCGGCGTCCCGTGCGGATCCGGCACGCGCCGTCGGCCGTCGTCCTGCACGCCGGAACGGACCGTACCTGGCCCGGACTCGCCCATCACACTCTGTCGTTCGGGGCGCGGTGGCACCGCACCTTCGACGAACTCACCCGCGAGGGGCGTCTGATGAGCGACCCGTCGCTGCTCATCACCCGGCCCACCGCCACCGACCCGACGCTCGCCCCGCCCGGCCGGCACCTCCACTACATCCTGGCCCCCTGCCCGAACACCGACATCGGTCCGGACGCCGCCGCCTGGAGCGACCTCGCACCGCGCTGCCGCGACAGCGTCCTGCGGGAACTCCAGCGACGCGGACTCGACGGCATCGCCGAAGCCGTCGAGGAGGAGGTCCTCGTCACTCCCGCCGACTGGACGGCACAGGGGCACGCGGCCGGCACCCCCTTCTCGGCCGCCCACACCTTCGCGCAGACCGGCCCCTTCCGGCCGCGCAACCTCGTTCGCGGCACCGACAACGCCGTGCTCGCGGGCTGCGGCACCACACCGGGGGTCGGCGTTCCCACCGTACTGCTGTCCGGCAAGCTCGCCGCGGCGCGGATCACCGGCCGGCAGGCGCCTCCCGGGCGCGGCCCGTCGACGGTGGCGGCGGCACCGCTCATGTCGCCCGTGCAGGAAGGAGCGCGCCCGTGACCGCCCGGGAACTCGACGCGGCGGGCATCACCGAACCGGCGCTGCGCGCGGCCTACGCACAGTGCCGTCGGCTCAACGCCCGGCACGGCCGGACGTACTTCCTCGCCACCCGGCTGCTGCCCGTGGAACGCCGTCCCGCCGTCCACGCCCTCTACGGCTTCGCCCGCTGGGCCGACGACATCGTCGACTCCCCGGCAGCGGACGTCCCCGTCCATCGCCGGGCGGCCGACCTGACCCACCTCGAGCAGCGCCTGCACCGCGGGCTGCGGGACGGCCGCAGCACCGAGCCGGTGGTCCTCGCGCTCGCCGACACGGCCCGCCGCTACGCCATCGACCACCGGCACTTCCACGACTTCATGGCGTCCATGCGCAGCGACCTGGAGGTGACCGACTACCCGACCTACGCCGACCTGCGCGCCTACATGCACGGTTCGGCCGCGGTGATCGGGCTGCAGATGCTGCCGATCCTGGGCACCGTGGTCCCCCGTGAGGAAGCGGCCCCGCACGCCGCGGCCCTGGGGGTCGCCTTCCAGCTGAGCAACTTCCTGCGCGATGCGGGCGAGGACCTCGACCGCGGACGCGTCTACCTGCCCGCCGACCTGCTGTCCGCGCACGGCGTGGACCGCGAGCTGCTGCACTGGAGCCGGAGGACCGGCCGCCGCGACCCACGGATCCGCGCGGTACTCGAAGCCTTCGCGCACCTGACCCGGGGCGTCTACCGCGAAGCGGCGCCGGGCATCGCCATGCTCGACCCGGTGTCCCGTCCCTGCATCCGCACCGCGTTCGTGCTGTACGGCGGCATCCTGGACGCCGTCGCCGCCGACGGATACACGGTGCTGCACCGCCGTGCCGTGGTCCCGCGGCGACGGCGCGCCACGATGGCCGCCGACGGGCTGGTGCGCCTGCTGGCCGCCCGCACCGCGGCGCGCGCGGGCCGCCGGACCGTGCTTCCCACCGCGCCCGCCCGAGGACGGCCCACGGCGTCCGGGACCTCCGCGGCGGCGCCCCTGCACGAGGAGGCCGTGTGAGCCCTGACCGTTCCCTCCGCCGCGGACGCTTCCCGCTGTCGCTGCGCCGGCGCCCGGTCGCCTGGGAGCGACAGCGTCCGACCTGGCGCGAGGCCCGTCCGGCGGTGATCGCCGAGGCGCTCAAGCGCGCGCAGGCCCGCCCGTCGGGCAACTGGTACGTGGTGGGCGCGAGCCGGGACGTCCGCGACGACCGGCCGCTGGCCCGCACGATCGCCGGGCAGGAGATCGTCGTCTGGCGCGACGCGTCGGGCCGGCTCGTCGCCGGACCCGGCATCTGCCCTCATCTGGGGGCGCCGCTGCGCGACAGCCCCGTGCGGTGCGGCGCCCTGGTCTGCCACTGGCACGGACTCGCCCTGCGCGGCGGTCCGTTCGCGGGCTGGGACCCCCTGCCCGCACACGACGACGGCGTGCTGGTGTGGGTGCGCCTGGACGACGTGGGCGGCGAGCCTCCTCTCGGGGCGCCGGTGGTGCCGGTCAGGCCCGCCCTGGCGGGCGCGGTGTCGGCCGTCTACGTCGGCGTCGGCACGTGCGAGCCGGAGGACGTCGTGGCCAACCGGCTGGATCCGTGGCACGGCGCCTGGTTCCACCCCTACTCCTTCGTCGACCTGACCGTCGTCGACGCTCCCGGAGCGAAGGCGCGGGCCACGGCGGAGGCATTCGGGACGGCGGCGGCGCACGACTCGGACAGGGAGGACGGTTTCACCGTCGACGTCTCCTTCAAGCTCGCCGGCCGGCTGGTGGTGCCCGTCCGCGCGGTGTTCACCGCGCCCGAGCCGCGCACGGTCGTCATGCGCATCGTCGAGGGCGAGGGCCGGGGGTCGGTGGTGGAGACCCACGCGACACCGCTCGGGCACGACGACCGGGGCAGGCCGCGCACGGCGGTGGTGGAGGCGGTCGTGGCCGCGTCGGACCGCCCCGGCTTCGCCGTGGCGCGCACGCTGTCGCCGCTGCTGCGACCGCTCGTGCGGGCCGCCGCCGGACGCCTGTGGCGCGACGACCTGGCGTACGCGGAAAGGCGCCGGCACCTGCGCTCGACGGGGCGTTTCCCCGGCTGATCCGGTCCGGTCCTTGTCCTCGGCGTCGTCTGTCGCCGTCGTCATCGTTCTCCGGGAGCCACGAGCCCACGGGCGAGGCCGTCAGGCTGCCCGCCGTCCGCGCGTCCGCCGTCAGGCGGCCGACCACTGGTGCGGTCTGCCTCCCCGCCACTCGACCCATCGCGCGTCGTCGAGCACACGGTCCGGTTCGGCTACCCCGGCCGCTTCGAGGAACACGGTCAGATCATGGTCGGAGTAGGCCGTGCCGAGGATCTCGTCCCGCCCGCCGGTGTGCACGGTCACCCGCCGGCCGCCCGAGGGGGACGGCCGGTGGACGACGATCGGAGCACCCGCCATACCTCCAGCGTGCGCCCCGGACGACGCCGGAGCCAGTCCGCGGCGGCCGGAGCCCGAGCGACGGTGCGACGGGGGCGGTCGGCACCCCGCGGGCCGTTCCGTTCAACCGTTCGGTTGACATCGGGTTCCGTCTTTCGCCGCCCCGGTCGATGCGAACGGACGACGCGGGACGGCGTCGGGCCCGCCGACACTGACAGGGCCCAGGCGCCGGGCTTCCTACGCCACCCCCTCAGAAAGGCCCGATCAGCGTGTCCAGTTTTGTGAGCAGACGACATGTCCTCGCCACCGGCGCCGGCGCCGCTCTCGGTCTCGGCGCGGCCGGTGCGACCGGTGCGAACGCGGCCCCGGCGGCCGCCGCCCCCACCGCCTCCCGACACCCGGCCGGCGCCGGGGCCGAGGAGAGAAGGACGCTGGACGAGCTCTACCGGGACGCCGTCGCGGAAGGCGGCAGGCTCGTGGTCTACGCGGGCGGCGACACCCCCACCCAGCAGGACGCCACGAAGGCCGCCTTCCGCAGCAGCTTCCCGGACATCGACCTGACGCTCGTCGTCGACTACAGCAAGTACCACGACGTCCGCCTCGACAACCAGTTCGCGACCGCCAGCGTCGTGCCGGACGTCATACAGCTCCAGACCCTCCAGGACTTCACGCGCTGGAAGGACCAGGGCCGTCTGCTGCACTACCGGCCCGCCGGGTTCTCCCGGTTGTACGACGCCTTCAAGGACCCCGAAGGCGCGTGGGTGGCCGTCGGCGCGCTCGCCTTCAGCTTCATGTACGCCCCGGCGGCGGTCGGCTCCCGACCGCCCCTCACCCCGCTCGACCTCGTCGACCCCCGGTGGAAGGGGCAGATCGCCTCCTCGTACCCGCACGACGACGACGCGGTGCTGTACCTGTACTCCCTGTACGTGCGGAAGTACGGGTGGGAGTGGGCGGCGAAGCTCGCCGCGCAGGACGTGCGCTTCGCCCGGGGCAGCCACACGCCCAGGCAGGCCGTGACCGCAGGCGAGAAGGCGATCGGCATCGGCGGCGGGGGATCGCTGACCGCCCCGCCCTCGTCGCCGGTCCGCTTCGTCGCCGCCGACGGCCACCCGTTCATGGCCTGGGGGCAGCGCGCGGCGATCCTCAAGCAGGCCGCCCACCCCACGGCCGCCAAACTCTTCCTCAACTGGCAGCTGTCGCCGGAGAGGCAGAACGGCTCTTCCAACGGCTGGTCCGTGCGCACCGACGTCACCCCGCCCAGCGGCCTCAAGCCGATCTGGGAGTACCCGAACGGCAACCTGGACGGGTTCCCCCGCTTCATGGCGGACCGGGCCCAGGTCGAACGCTGGAAGCAGACCTTCGCCCTGTACTTCGGCGAGGTCCAGGGCGAGCCGACGCCCGGCCGGCTGGGGCTGCACCCGGGGGCGTAGCCGCGCGGCGGGGGCCGCCGGCGCGCCGGAGAGACGACCGGCGGCCGGCGGTCCTGGCCGCACGCGGCCGGTGCAGGCGGTGGATAGACTCGGGCGGCCTGTCCGAGTGGATCATCCGTCCAGGGGAGTTCGCCGTGACCGACCACGCCTCCGTCCGCACCCCGTCGTCGGCCCGCCGCGCCCTGTCGACGCTCGACCGCGTCCCGCATTTCGTCTTCTTCTGCGTCGTCGGCGCCGCGTCGGTCCGGCTCGTCCGTGAACCGAACCCGCTGTGCACGGAGATCGTGGCCGTCAGCGCAGTGCTCGCCGTGGGCTACGCGGCGGGCTTATGGCTGTGGAGCAGATTCGACGGACTCGCCCGCAGTCTGTGGGTGACCGCCCTGCTGCTGCTCTGGACCACGCTCATGGTCCGCAACCCGCCGTCCCTTGCCGCTGCCTACGCCTGGTGCGGTGTACCGCTGGCCTGCCTGGTCCTGCGTGCCCTCGAACGGCGCGGCGCGACGATCGCCCTGGCCGGCGTCACCGTGGTGCTGCTCGGCGGCCTCACGCACCAACCGGGGGGATTCGACGCCGAGTTGGTGCTGATCCCCGTGGCGGCCGTCTGGGGCACCGTGACGTTGTACCGCACGCTGCAGCAGGACGCGACGGAGCGTCAGCGTCTGCTGGCGGAGCTGCGCGGGACGCGGCGCGTGCTGGCGGACGAACAGCGCAGGGCGGGTGCGCTGGCGGAGCGGGAGCGGATCGCCAGGGATCTGCACGACACCCTCGCGCAGGAGCTCGCCGGTCATCTGATGCTGCTGCACGCCGCGGAACGGGATCTGGTGGAGCGTCCGGACGCCGCGCGCGACCGGGTCCGCGCGGCCGTCGACGGGCTGGACGCGGGCCTCGCGGAGACCCGACGGATCATTCACGACCTCACGCCCTCCGCCGTGGCCGAATGCGGTCTCGAGGACTCGTTGAGACTGCTGTGCGCCCGTGCGCAGCAGGAGGGGACGGCCGGGTGTGTGACGTTCCGTTCGGTGGGAGCCCACCCGGCGGAGGTGAGCGTGGGAGCCGCGGCCACGCTGTTCCGGGTCGCGCAGAGCTCACTGGCCAACGTCAGGGAGCACGCGCGCGCCGGGAACGTGCTGGTGACGCTTCGTCAGCGGCAGGGCGCCCTCGAGCTGGAGCTGCTGGACGACGGGATCGGTTTCGTTCCGGCCGTCGCGGGCGCGACCGCGGCGCGGGACCGGGGACTCGGTCTGCGCGCGGCGCGGGCACGGCTGCGTGAGCTGGACGGTGACCTGCACGTCGACAGTGAGCCCGGCCGGGGCACACGGATACGTGCCGTGGTGCCGGCCCGACGCGCGTCGGGCCGCGCGCTGCCCGCGGCCGCGGCCGTGAACCGGTGACGGCGACCGGCGTGCGGCTGCTGATCGCGGACGACCATGTAGTGGTCCGCGCGGGCCTGCGGGCGCTGCTGGAGGGCGAGCCGGACGTCGAGGTGATCGGGGAGGCCGGCAGCGGCGAGGAGGCCGTGCGACTGGCCCGGGAGGTCGCGCCCGACGTGGTGCTGATGGATCTGCGGTTCGCCGGCGGGGGCATGGACGGCGTCGAGGCGGTCCGGCGGTTGACGGCCGAGTCGCCGGGCCTGCCGGTGGTCATGCTGACCAGTTACGCGGGGCGGGCGGACGTCGTGCGCGCGCTGGAGGCCGGTGCGCGCGGGTATGTGCTGAAGGCGGGACCGCCCGAGGAGCTGTTCCGTGCCGTGCGCGGCGTCGCCGCCGGCGGCATGGGTCTGACGCCGGAGATCGTCGAGGGTCTCGTCGGCCGGGCGATCGGCGTCCGGACGGATCTGACGCAACGCGAGCTGGACGTCGTCCGGCTGATGGCCGAAGGACACGGCAACCGCTCCATCGCGGAGGCCCTCTTCCTCAGCGAGGCGACGATCAAGACGCATCTGGTGCGCGTCTACCGCAAGCTCGGGGTCGACAACCGGGCGGCCGCCGTCTCGGAAGCGGCCCGCAGGGGACTGATCGACCTCTCGCCCTGAGCCCCCTGCCGTCGGCCCGCCCCCGGATCGCGTCATGATCCCGGCAGGCACCGCGCCGGGGACTCCTGCCCGACCTCGCCGGCACCCGACGAGATGCTCCGCCGGGCCGGTCGCCCGGGACCGGGTACCGGCCCGCTCCTGCCCGAGGGGCGTCGACCGCCCCTCCCGCCGCACCGCCTGTACCGACGAATCCGGTCCAGAGTCTTGACGGCACCGGTATGACTGCGCTGACATGGCTGCGCAGTCATACGGAGCGTCGGACATGGACGACACCGGCTGCACCGGGTTCGGACGGCGATCGCCTGGAGACTTCATGACGCGAGCGGCAGGACGGGAGACGCGTCACGGCACACCGTGCGATGACGGCACGGCCCGGCAAGCCCGCGTCCCCGTCCGGCGACGTCCCCGGCGGTTACGCGGTAGCCCGGCACCCGACTGATCCGGGGCGCACGAGCCCGGACCACAGCCGGCTTCCACAGTTCCCGTCACCCCGGACGAGCCGCCGTACCGGCTGCCCGACCCTTCACGACTCCCCGGCCGGGCGCACCCCTGCCTGCCCCACCGGGGATGTGGAACCGGAACCCGAACCCGAGCCCTGGGCCGTCCGCGTCCTTGCCGCCGAACGGCCCCTCGACTCCCCACCCGCATCAGGGAATCCGGCCGTCTTCACGGCCGTCCCCAAGGAGGAACCGTGCAGAGAAGAAAGCTGGGCAGAGCGCTCGGAACGTTCGCCGCGGCCTCGGCGTTGCTGGCGGTGCCGGCCGGAGCGCAGGCGTACAACCCGACGGGCGGCAATCTGTATCAGCTCGGCAGCGAGCCGTGTCTGAAGGGACGCGGCAACTGCGCGGTCTACCCCAAGTCGGCGCAGCTGCCGAGCGGGCGTCTGGTGGCCGCGTTCGAGAAGTCCACGGTCGTGACGGCGTCGGGCAGCGCCGACGGACAGACCCTCCCGGTCTACAGGAGCGACGACAAGGGCACGTCCTGGCAGCCGCTGTCCGAGGTCAAGGCGCCCGCGTACATCTCCTCCGACCCTCAGTACGCGAAGTACACGAGCAACTGGACCAACCCTTACCTGTACGTCCTCCCCCAGGACGTCGGGGACCTGAAGCAGGGCACGCTGCTCCTCGCGACGGTGGTGTCGGGCGACGACTACTACTACAAGGAGCACAAGGCCGCCGACCCGAACTGGACGCCGTCCAACGACGGGGACCGCAAGGACCTGGCGATCGCCCTGTACTCCAGCAGCGACGAGGGTGCGACGTGGAAGATCGTCAACGTCGTCGCGACGGGTGGCTGGCAGGGCGGCAGCGCGGGCGCGGTCGGCCAGAACGTGGCGAACGCCAACGCGAACCGGCAGGTGGACCCGCTCTGGGAGCCGTACCTGATGGTCCACAAGGGCCGGCTCGTCTGCTACTACTCCGACGAGAACGACTACACCGGCTTCAACGCGACCACCGGCGTCCCGACCCTCGACCCCGCCAACGACACCGCCACGGATTCCCTCGGCCAGATCCTCGTGCACAAGACGTGGGACGGCCGCAGCGCGAACTGGAGCTCCCCCGTCGTCGACATCGCCGGCCTGACCCAGGCCATGGGCGGCGGCAAGACGGAGATCGGGGGCGGCCGACCGGGCATGACGAACGTCGTGCGCACCACCGACGGCAAGTGGATGATCACCTACGAGTACTGGGGCGGCGGGGCCGACACCCGCTACCGGGTCGCCGACGACCCGCTGAAGTTCTTCACCGGGTCGGCCACCGGCACAGGGATCGACTCGCTGCCGGTCGACACCGGTTCCCGTCCCCTCGCGAGGGGCGGCAGCCCGGTCCTGATCAGGCTCCCCGGCGGCCGCCTGGTCTACAACGCCGCCGGCGGCGGCAACGTCTGGGTGAACGAGAGCGGACGCAGCGACGGCACGTGGAAGGAGTACCAGACGACCTCGCCGGGCGCCTACAGCCGCAACCTGCAGTACGTCGACGGCACCGGCCGCATAGTGATCCTCAACAACCAGGGCACCTCGACGCTCAGGTTCGCCGAGGTCGACCTCGGTCACACCGACGGCGCCTACCACCAGCTGGTGAACCGTAAGACCGACCAGGTGATCGGGACCGGGAACAAGACCAACGACGCCAACCTCGGCAACGGGGACGTTCCCGACGTCCGTCTGGAGGCCCCCGGTTCCGCGGCGAACGCGGACACCCAGTTCTGGCACGTGACGACCGAGCCCGGCGGCGGTGTGACCCTGCTGAACAAGGCCGGCGGGCGTGCCGCGGCCATCTGGACGGGCAACGCGACGGCCGGGCAGAAGATCGGCCAGTGGGTCGACAACAGCAGTGCCGGCAGCTGGAACCTGGTCAAGACCAGCGACGGCTTCTACCGGCTGCAGTCCGTCAAGAACACGAGCCTGTATCTCACCGGTGCGTCCGCAGGGGCGCAACTGACCCTGCAGAACTCGGTCACCGACGGCTCGCAGGACTGGGAGCTGGTCCAGTAGGCCCCGCCTCACCGATCAAGGAACTCACGGCGTGCGGGCGGGGGCCTGGCGACGGCGGGCGGGGGCCTGCTTGCGGGGGCCGGAGGCCGAGTGGCTCCCGCTCGCTGTCAGGGACGCGGTTCCACCGTGATGTGCGGCGACAGCGCACGAAGGAAGTCCGGCGCGTCGAAGACCTCACCCGCGGAGACGACGCCCACCGCCTCCGTGCGTCCCGTGAGGATGCGGGCGACCGCCTCGACCACCAGGGGCGCGGTGACGGCGTAGATGTCCCGGCCGCGGGCCACGGTCCGCCGTTCGGCGTCGCCGGAGCGCACGACGACGTCGACGAGAAACGTCTGGTCGGAGCGCCCGCGCTCGTCGGCCGCGGCCGGCGTGGGAGTGTCCGGGGCCGCGATGTCCCGGGCCGCCTCGACCGTCATGTAGGTGCGCACGTCGGGGATGGACAGGTGGCTCGGTACGGTCACGACGTCGGCCATGGTGAACTCCCCGATGACGGACCGAGGTCCCAGCGGCTCGGGGAACGGCCACTCCAGGATCGGCGAGGCGTCGTCGCGGTACTCCAGCCGCCCCTCGGCGTAGCGGACACGCCGGCCGTCGCGCCGCTGCCGGGAGACCGCGCCCGCCGTGCGCGTTCCGGCGGTGGGATGCCAGTTGCTCAGCCCGTACGCGATGTGGGCCTCGTCCGCCGTCGCCCAGCCCCGCGCAGCCGCGGTGACCAGCAGGTCGCCGAGGCCGCCGAAGAAGGCCATCGCCGGGACGACCAGCGCTCCCGCCTCCCGTGCCCGGTCGGCGAAGCGCGCGAAGGTGTCGACGTTGGCCTCGATCTCGGCCGCCACGTCGAGGTACGGGATCCCGGCCCGCAGCGCCGCCTCGATCACCGGGGCGGCCGTCGTGGCGAAGGGCCCGGCGCAGTTGATCACGGCCGCGGCGCCGGTCAGCGCCCGGTCAAGGGCGGCCGGGTCGTCGACGGACGCCGGGCGTGCCTCCCAGCCCGTCTCGTGCTCCAGCGCCTTCAGCTGATCGGCGTCGCGGCCGGAGAGGACGGGGCGAAACCCGCGCTCGCCGAGCTCCGTCACCACGAACCGCCCGGTGTGCCCGTAAGCGCCGAACACCGCTACCTGCTGTCCCGTTCCCATGGGTACTCCCCCGTACTCGATCGTTCCGCCGCACTCTGCATGCACTGTGCTCTCCATGCAGTGCGCACTGCGTTCACTGCGCTCCGCATGCACCGCGCACTGCGTTCTCTGCGCACTTCCTGCACCGCGCTCTGTCATGGACATCTTGGCGAAAGTCCGCTCCCGGCCGCCACCGTCCGGAACGCCATGCCTCGTACACTTCCGGACATGACCACCGTCGCGCTGGCCGTCACCGACGGCATGCTGCACTTCGAACTGGCCCTGGCGTGCGAGGTGTTCGGCTCCGACCTGACCGGCGTGGCGGACCCCTGGTACCGCTTCTCGCTCTGCGGACCGACCGCCGTGCGGGTCGGCCACTTCCGACTGGAGCCCGATCACGGACTCGACCGGCTCGAGCACGCCGACACCGTGATCGTCCCGGGCTGGGCCGACATCGACCAGGATCCGCCGGCCGAACTGGTCGAGGCGGTGCGCGCGGCCCACGAGGCGGGCGCACGCGTGGCCTCCCTCTGCACAGGCGCCTTCGTGCTGGCCGCCGCCGGTCTGCTGGACGGCCGGCGCGCGACCACGCACTGGGCGCACGCCGACGTACTGGCCGCGCGCCATCCCCGGGTGACGGTCGACCCGGACGTTCTCTATGTGGACGACGGCAGCGTGCTCACCTCGGCCGGCAAGGCCGCCGCCATGGACCTCTGTCTGCATCTCGTCCGCCTCGACCACGGCTCGTCGGTCGCCAACACCCTCGCCCGCCGGCTGGTCGTGCCGCCGCACCGGGACGGGGGTCAGGCCCAGTTCGTGCGGACGCCGGTTCCCGCCCCGGGCAACCACCCGCTCGCCGAGCTGTTCCCCTGGGCGTTGCGCCGGCTGGACCGTCCGCTCACCGTGGAGGACCTGGCCCGCCGGGCGCGGATGAGTTCGCGGCACCTGGGCCGCCACTTCAGGTCGGTCACCGGCACCACCCCACTGCAGTGGCTGCTCATCCAACGGATCCGCCGTGCGCAGGAGTTGCTGGAGACCACCGACGACACCGTCGACACCATCGCCACGGCCACCGGCATGGGGACCGCCACGACGCTGCGCCGGCACTTCAACCGGACGGTCGGCGTGGCGCCGGACGCCTACCGCCGTACCTTCCGCTCCCGGAGCCTTCCCCCGAAGCACCGGGAACTCCACAGCGCGACCGGATGAAACCGGAGACGTTGACAGCGCGGCATATGCGCCTCAGGATGTCAGCCACTCACTCCGCCCCTGGTCAGGGAGACGTTGTCCCCGCTGATTGAATCGTTTTAAGGACCCGCCGTGCCGCCTGTCGCCCCGCCGTCCCGCGCTGCCCGAAGACACCGCAGATCCCGCAGAGCCGGATCCCCCCGTTCTCTTCTGACCGTCCTGCTCACCGTCTGCTTCGCCGTCTTCGGCGGCGTGACCGGACAGCTGCCTCTGGCCAGTGCCGCCCAGGACAGCCCCGCGGCGCTGACCGTGAACAGCCTGACCGCCCCCGTCGACGTGGCCCCCGACTCCACCCCGCTGCTCGGCTGGCAGGTCGGCGGCGACCGGCAGACCGCCTACCGGATCCAGGTCGCCACGACCTCCGCCGCCCTGACCGGCACCCCCGACGTGTGGGACTCTGGCCAGGTCACCTCCGCGGCCGACGGCAACGTCTCCTACGGCGGCCCGGCCCTGACGGCCTCCGCCGGCTACTACTGGCGGGTCCGCACCTGGGACTCCTCGGGGGCGGCGTCCCCGTGGTCCGCAGCGGCGACCTTCGGCACCGGGCCGGGCACCACCTGGCCGGGAGCCACCCCGATCTGGAGCGGCGCCCCCACGGCGTGGACGAACTACACCTTCCAGGGCAGCTTCGTCATCGACGCCAAGTACGCCAGTGTCACCTTCCGCGCCCAGGACACCAGCAACTACTACCTGTGGCAGTTCAAGGGCAACGGCGAGAACGCCATCGCCCCGCAGATCCAGAAGAACGGCGCCTTCACCGCCCTCAAGACCGCCGCGGCCCTCCCCTTCGCGCTCACCACCGGCTCCACCTACGACTTCCGCGTCGTCGCCTCCGGCTCCACCTTCACCACCTCCCTCAAAGCACACGCCGACACCACCTGGACCCAGGTCGACACCACCACCGACTCCACCTTCACCTCAGGCGGCATCGGCTTCCGCACGGGTCTGACCGAGCAGGCCACCTTCGACGACCTCACCGTGACCGGCAGCGGTGGCCAGTCCCTCTACGCCAATGACTTCGGCGACGCCGACAACGCCGACTTCGCCTGCGGCACGGTGACGAACGGCGCCCTGTTCGTCGACAAGGCGAAGAACTGCGGCACCGGGTTCCCGACCGCCTGGACGAACTACACCTTCCAGGGCAGCTTCGTCATCGACGCCAAGTACGCCAGTGTCACCTTCCGCGCCCAGGACACCAGCAACTACTACCTGTGGCAGTTCAAGGGCAACGGCGAGAACACCATCGCCCCGCAGATCCAGAAGAACGGCGCCTTCACCGCCCTCAAGACCGCCGCGGCCCTCCCCTTCGCGCTCACCACCGGCTCCACCTACGACTTCCGCGTCGTCGCCTCCGGCTCCACCTTCACCACCTCCCTCAAAGCACACGCCGACACCACCTGGACCCAGGTCGACACCACCACCGACTCCACCTTCACCTCAGGCGGCATCGGCTTCCGCACCGGCAGCACGGAGCAGGCCACGTTCGACGACCTCACCGTCACCGGCGACAACAACCGGTCGCTCTACAGCAACGACTTCAGTGACGCCGCCAACGCCGACTTCGCCTGCGGCACCGTCACGAACGGGGCGCTGTCCCTCGGCACGGGCAAGAACTGCGGCACCGGGCTGCTGACGGTTCCCAGCTGGTCCTTCCTGCGCGGCAGCACCAAGCTCGCCGTCGGCAAGAGCATCGCCTGGGCCCACCTGTACGCCACCGGCGCCTCCACCACTCCGGCCCGCCAGTTCGTCTACAAGCTGTGGGTCAACGGCAGTTTCGTCGGCGTGGGCCCGACCCGGCCGGTCGGCTCCGAAGCGCGCTACGACGGCTACGACGTCACCTCGCTGCTGACCGCCGGCGCCGTCAACACCGTCGGCGCGCTCGGGTACACCACCAGCGATCAGCGCTTCCTCGCCCAACTGGTGGTCCGCTACACCGACGGCACCACCAAGACCCTGAGCACCGGCGCCGGCTGGAAGTCCCTGGACGGCACCCGCATCCTGCCCAACGCCGGTTCCATCGGCACCAGTTACTACAGCGCACCCAAGGAGAACTTCGACGCCCGCCGCTACCCCTTCGGCTTCGCCACGTCCGCCTTCGACGCCTCCGCGTGGCCCGCGGCCGTCCCCAAGGCCGTCTTCGGCAACCTCCAGCCGGCGCCCACCGCGAAGGTCCGGCAGTCGTTCAGGACGCCCGTGTCGGTCACCGAGTACTCCGCCGGCAACTACTTCGTCGACTACGGCCGCACCTGGATCGGCGGACTGTCCCTGAACCTGACGGGCACCGCCGGGCAGGTGGTCGACATCCGCTACGGCGAGGTCACCTCCGGCACGAACACGGTCAAGTACCAGACCTCGGCCGGCAACACCTACCAGGACAAGTGGGTCCTGAAGTCCGGCAGTCAGCAGCTGGAGACCTGGGGCCTGCGCGTCTTCAGGTACGTCCAGGTCATCGGCGCCCCAACAGGGCTGACCTCGTCCGACTTCAAGGCCGAGGCCTACCTCTACCCGTTCGACGAGTCGGCGGGCGCCTTCGCCTCCTCCGACACCTCGCTCAACGCGGTCTGGGCGCTGTCCCGCAACACCGTCGAGGCGACCAACCTCAACCTGTACGTCGACTCGTGGGAGCGTGAGCGCGACATCTACGAGGCCGACACCTACCTCCAGCTCATGGGCAACCTCTACACGGGCGGTGACACGGCGCTCGGCGACTACTCGCTGAACTTCCTCAGGTCCAACCGCACCTGGCCCACCGAATGGCCCATGTACGTGATCCTGGCGATGCACGACAGTTACGAGACGACCGGCAACACCGCGCCGCTGTCCGCCGCGTACACCGCCCTGCAGGGCAAGCTGCCGGACAAGTGGTACGAGTCGGCGACGGGCCTGATCCACAAGACCACCGGCAGCACGGGCGCCAGCAGTTGCACCGACTGCGACATCGTCGACTGGCCCACCTCCGAGCGCGACGGCTACGTCTTCACCTCCTACAACACCGTCGTCAACGCCCTCGCCCACCGCGCCTACACGAACATGGCGGACATCGCCACCGCGCTCGGCAAGAGCGCGGACGCGGCCGCCTACACGGCGAAGGCCACCGCCATCAAGAACGCGGTAAACGCGCGGATGTGGGACTCCGCCAAGGGCGCCTACCGCGACGGCCTCAACAACGACGGCACGGTGATCAACCACTACGCCGTCCAGGCCGGCGCCTTCGCCACCGCCTTCGGCCTCGCCGACTCCTCGCAGGCCGCTCAGGTGGCCTCCTACCTGGGCAGCCGAGGCATGGCGTGCAGCGTGTACTGCGCCCCGTTCGTCATCCAGGCCCTGTACGAGGGCAACCGGCCCGACCTCGCCCACAGCCTGCTGACGTCGACCGGGACCCGCAGCTGGATGAACATGATCAACGACGGGGCAGGGGCCACCATGGAGGCCTGGGACCTGTCGCTGAAGTCCAACACCACCTACTCCCACCCGTGGGCGGCCTCTCCGTCCTACACGATCGCCCGCAGCATGTTCGGCATCCAGCCCACCGCCCCGGGCTACCGGACCTTCCGGATCAAGCCACAGCCGACGTCGGTCACCTGGGCCAACGTCACGGTTCCCACCGCGCACGGCACCGTCGGGGCCGCCTACGACACCACCGGCGGCGGCCGCGTCGACGTCGGTGTGAAGGTGCCGGCCAATACGACCGCCTCGGTGTACCTGCCGGGCGGCACGGCGGGCACGACCAGCGTCTTCATGGACGGCAGCAGCGTCGCCGCCACGTACGACAACGGCTTCCTGCGCGTCGACGGCGTCCAGCCGGGCTGCCACATCCTCACCACGGCGTCCGACAGCAGCCCGTACAGCGACACCAGACTGACCGGCATCTGCTGAGAGCACCTGCCCGCCAGGCCCGAGGCGCCCCGGACGTTGCGGGGCGCCTCGGTGCGTGACACGGACACGGGAAGCAGCCGAACGGCCACCTGCGCGTCGTGACACAGCGTGTCCGTCGGCCGGCACTCTCGCCCCGGCGGATCGCGCCCTTCGGACCACGCCCAAGTGTGCATAAATGTGAAAAAATCGCGCATAAGGCATAAGGAGGGTCCTCGTGAGCGATCCTGCCGACGAGCTCGGCTACGGGAGCATGGAACTCGACCGCGCGGGCCAGGCCGAGGCCTTCGACGCCATCGGCGACGACTACGACGAGGCCTTCCCCCACAAGGAAGGGCAGGTCGCGTCCGCCGAGTGGCTCATCGGATCCCTGCCGGCCGGGTCCCGTGTCCTGGATCTGGGCTGCGGCACCGGGGTCCCGACCGCCCGCCGGCTGGCGGAGGCGGGGCTGCAGGTCGTCGGCGTCGACCTGGCGGACAGGATGGTCGCGCTCGCCCGCAGGAACGTGCCCACCGGGGTGTTCCACCGGGCCGACATCGCGGATCTGCGGCCCGGCGGCCCACGGGACCTCGGCCGTTTCGACGCGGTGACGGCCTTCTTCGCCCTGCTCATGCTGCCGCGCGCGGAGATTCCCCTCGCCCTGCGGACCGTCCACCACCTGCTGCTTCCGCACGGACTGTTCGCGTTGTCGATGGTCGAGGCCGATGTGGACGACTTCACCATCCCCTTCATCGGCAGGACGATCCGGGTGTCCGGCTACCTCCGGGAGGAGCTGCGCGAGATCGTCGAGGAGACCGGCTTCGAGATCGTGGAGGAGACCGGGTACTCGTACGCTCCGGCGACCGTGGACGTCCAGCCCGAGGTGCAGATCTTCCTGCGATGCAGGCGGCGCGCCTGACGACCCCTGGCCCACGCTCCCCGGGCGGGATTGCACGGCAGGAAGGACGCGCGTGACGAAACACCGCGGAGCCGACACAGGCGCCGGCGACCAGACAGCCGGCGTGCACGAACCCGCTGCTCGCAGGCATGGACGGGAGCGCCCCGCGCCGTCACCGGAGGCCGGAGACCGCGCCGAGGCGGCGCCCGCGCGGCCGGACGAGGCTCCGTGTCCCCGAGGCGGCGGCCGGGCGGTGCGCCTGTCGGCCGCGGACGCTCCCGCAGGACGGGCGAAAGGCGCCGCGCGTGACGCCGGCGAGCCGCAGACCGACCGGCTGCGGTACCTCGACGCGGCGACCCGGCAGATCGCCCGGGGCATGAACCTCGACGAGACGTTGCGGGAACTGTGCCGGGCGGCCGTGCCGGCCTTCGCCGACCTGGCCTTCGTCCACCTGTACGCACCACTTCCGGTCGGTGACGAGATCACCCCCTCCCCCGGCGTCCTGCGGCTGCGCACCACGGACCGCGCGCCGGCGGGCCGGGCCGCCCCGTACGGGCCCCGGTCGATCCCACCGGCCGTCGGCACCGTCCAGGCGGCACAGGTCGTCCGGACGTCGGCCACCGGCTTGCTGGCCCGGCTGCTGCGGGCCGGGCGGCCCGTGTTCGGGGACCTGCCGGGCGTTCGTTCCGTGGTCGCCGAGCTGCTCGGGGTGGCGGGCAAGCCCGGTGCGGTGCCGCCCGGACGGCGGCTGATCCTCGCTCCGCTGCACGGCCGCAGCCACGCCATGGGCAGCGTCGTCCTCGTCCGCGGGCCCGGCCGGCCGGACTTCACCGGCGACGACCTGCTCGTCGCCTCCCAACTCGCCACGCACACCGCCCTCGGCATCCACAAGGCGGTGCTCTACGTCCGCGAGGCGTCCGTGGCGGACGCGCTCCAGCGCACCATGCTTCCGCCGTCGCTGCCGGAGCCGACCGGAGTCACGCTGGCCAGCCGCTATCTGCCGTCCTCGAGAACGGCACAGGTCGGCGGCGACTGGTACGACGCGATCCCGCTGCCCGGCAACCGTGTCGCGCTGGTCATCGGCGACGTGATGGGCCACTCCATGACCTCCGCCGCGATCATGGGGCAGTTGCGCACGATCGTGCAGACGCTGGCCGGGCTGGACCTGCCGCCGGACGAGATCCTGCACCACCTCGACGAACAGGCGGAGCGGCTGGGCAGTGAGCACACGGCGACCTGTCTGTACGCCATGTACGACCCCGTACAGCACCGGCTGCTGGTGTCCAACGCGGGCCATCTGCCACCGGTTCTGCTCCACCCCGACGGCAGCACGGAGGTCCTTCCGGTCCCGCCCGGGGCTCCGATCGGCGTCGGCGCCGGCGGATTCGAGTCCATCGAGATGCACGCCCCGGCCGGAGCGACCCTGGTGCTGTACACCGACGGCCTGGTCGAGTCCCGCGACTCCGACGTGCTGACCGGGGTGGACCGGCTGCGCGCCCGACTGCGGACGGCCCGCTCGGGATCCGCGCCTTCGGCGCTGGAGGAACTGTGCGATCGGGCGCTCGGACCGCTGGGGTCGGGAGACCGGGACGACGACATCGCGCTGCTCGCGGCCCGCTTCGAGGGCATCCCGCCGGAGACCGTCGCGTACTGGTACATGGCCCCGCGTCCGCAGACCGCGCGGCAGGCTCGCCGGCTGACCCGCAGAACCCTGCACCACTGGGGTCTCGACTTCCTGACGGAGTCCACCGAGCTCCTGGTCAGCGAGGTCGTGGCGAACGCCGTGCGCTACGCCACCCGTCCGATCACCCTGCGGCTGCTCCGCACGGACGTGCTGCGCTGCGAGGTGGCGGACGACTCGCCCCTGGTGCCCCGGTTGCGGCACGCCCGGCTGAGCGACGAGGGCGGACGGGGACTCTTCCTGGTGGACCGGTTGGCGCAGCGCTGGGGGGCGACGCGGGTGAGCGTGGGCAAGGTCGTCTGGTTCGAGCAGCCGCTCCCGGGCGGTCAGGACCCCGGCTGACGGGATGCGGCCGCTGGGGCCGCTCGCGATGTCGGACCGACACGCGGCCCGGCCGGGCCACCCGTGATTCCCGGTGGAGGGGCTGCTGCGGGGATGTGGGGGAGCACGCCCCCGTAGCCCAACCGGTCTGTCGTTCGGGGAGGTCAGAGCGCGGTGAAGGTCCACAGCAGGTCGGTGCTGGAGCCGTAGGTCCACTGCTTGGTGACCGCTCCTGAGGCGACGCTGCCGCCGCCGTCGAGCACCAGCCCGGTGGTGCGGTTGACGGTCGAGTAGCGGTCGCCGTCGCGCCGGGTGATCGTCCACTGCTGGTCGGGGCTGCCGTTCCAGGCGGCCTGTCGGGCCGGCGAGCCTTCGGCGGTGGCGCCCGAGCCGTCGGCGACCATGCCGCTGGTCCGGTTGACCAGGTTGTGGCAGCCGCCTCCCACGTCCACCGCCTGCCACTGCAGGTTGGGGGTCGCCGTCCCACGACCACTGCTCGAGGTTGGCGCCGGAGGCGACGTTGCCGCCGCTGTCGAGGGTGAGGCCGTCGGTGACGTTGGTGATCCGGAGGTATGTCGCCGGGTCGAACTGGACCTTCAGGGAGGCGATCTGGTCGTTGTTTGCCGGTGACCCGCAGGTCAGGGCTGTCGACGGTGGTCCGCTGCGCGCCCGCATCTGACGCGGCCGGACGGACGACCGGTCCGCGGGCCGCGCCCTGGCCGAGCACGAGGCGATCCACCGGGCGCCGTCCACCCGCGACGCCGCCCTCAGTCAGGCCGCCGCGCTGCTGCACGTGAGCACCACCGAGCAGTGGCTGAAGAAGCACCTGCGTGCCAACGGGCCGCTGGTCTCCGCGTCGCCTCCGCGTCGCCTCGGCAGCGACAGCGGCCCGGCGGACGTCGACCCCGGTCGCCCGGGACGACGGGGAACCGGGCCGGGACGACGGGG
This sequence comes from Streptomyces sp. B21-105, assembly GCF_036898465.1. Lineage (NCBI taxonomy): Bacteria > Bacillati > Actinomycetota > Actinomycetes > Kitasatosporales > Streptomycetaceae > Streptomyces > Streptomyces sp. B21-105. The sequence continues at coordinate 395,702 of NZ_JARUMJ010000001.1, forward strand.
CCCCGGCGCGGTGGTCATGGCATCCGTGTCACTCGGCGCCTCGCGTCCGATGTCCGACGCATGGCCGACAGTGATCCGGGGGACTCCTGGATCACGGTGTCCGCTGCGGGTCCCGCCGGACCCGCAGCCACGTGAACGAGCGCACCGAGAACAACGAGCACGAGGAGCAGTCGTGAACGAGCCCGAGCGCCTCGCCCTGCGGCAGGAGATCGCCAGGGAACTCCAGGTCGCCGAGAGCTTCGAGGTCGAGGCGGAGATCGAGCGCCGGGTGGCCTTCCTCGCGGAGCGGCTGACCTCCACCGGCTTGTCCTCCTTCGTGCTCGGCATCAGCGGCGGCGTCGACTCCACCACCGCCGGCAGGCTGTGCCAGCTCGCGGTCGAGCGGGCCCGGGACGCCGGGCACTGCGCGCGGTTCTACGCGATGCGGCTGCCGTACGGAGTCCAGGCCGACGAGCACGACGCCCAGCTCGCCCTCTCCTTCATCCGACCCGACCGGGTGCTGACGGTGGACGTCAAGCCCGCGAGCGACGCCGCGCTCGAGGCCCTGCGCGCCACCGACGTCACCTTCCGGGACGCCGGTCACCAGGACTTCGTGCACGGCAACATCAAGGCCCGACAGCGTATGATCGCCCAGTACGCGGTGGCCGGCGCGCACCACGGCATGGTCGTCGGCACCGATCACGCCGCCGAGGCGGTCTCCGGCTTCTTCACCAAGTTCGGCGACGGCGCAGCCGATCTCGTCCCGCTGTCCGGCCTGACGAAACGACGGGTGCGAGCCGTGGCGGACGCGTTGGGGGCGCCCGCCGAGCTGGTGCGGAAGGTTCCCACGGCCGACCTGGAGACCCTCGACCCGGGCAAGGCCGACGAGGACGCGCTGGGCGTCGCCTACGACGACATCGACGACTTCCTGGAGGGCAGGCCCGTCACGGAGCGCGTCTTCGCGACGATCGTCGACCGCTACCGCCTCACGGACCACAAGCGGCGCCCGCCCATCGCCCCGTGACCAGACGCGGGCTCCCCGCCCGTAGACCCCCGCCGCACTCACCGTCCTCGCGTCTTCTCCGGAAAAGATTCCCGATATTTCCTATCGGATAACTAGGGAACCATTGACGACCCGCTCGCCGGATGCGCAGGATGAAGCACGCGCGAGCCATGCACGGTGTGAGCCGCGTCCCTGCCCCGGATCCCGAGGAGACCGCCGTCATGGGCGTTGCCGCCGCGCCGTCCGCACCCGCCTCGTCGCACCACCGGACCGCGCCCGGCGGCCGTGCGCACTGGTTGCGCGTGGCCCGGGAGGCGGCGGACGACCTGGCCACGGACGCGGCGGCCAGGGAGCAGGCGGGCAAGATCCCCTTCGACGAGGTGTCGCGGCTGCGCGAGGCGGGGCTGCTGACGCTGCTGGTGCCGGCCGGTCAGGGCGGTGGCGGCGCCGACTGGAGCACGGCCTACGCGGTGGTCCGGGAGATCGCCGCCGCCGACGGTGCGATCGCCCAACTCCTCGGTTGTCACTACTTCCTGGGGTGGAGCACCGGGTCTCTCGCCGAGCCGGGCCGGGGCGCCCAGGTCGAGCGGCAGTCCGTGACGGAGGGCTGGTGCTGGGGCGGCGGCCTCGCCCGCCGGGAACCGCCGGTGACGCTGACCAGGACGCCCCAGGGGTACGCGCTCGACGGCCGGCAGAGCTACGCCTCGGGGATCCTGGTCGCCGACCGCATCGCCGTGCGGGCGGTGCGGTCGGACACCGGCGAACCGCTCGCCGTCGTCGTGGACCCGGCCGACCACCGGGTGCGGACGGACGGCGACGCCGGCGCCTTCGGCCAGCGGCTCGCGGCCGGCGGCGCCGTGGAGTTCGACGCCGTGCCGGTCGCCGCCCGTGACGTGCTCGGCTCCCTGTCCGCCGACGAGGAGGTCCTGTCCCCCGCACTCGCGCTGGCCTCGCCGGTGGGACGCCTCCTCTCCGTCCAACTGCTGCTCGGCATCACGGAGGGAGTGCTCGCCGAGGCCCGGGAGTACCGCAGGGCGGGCCACGCACCCTGGCATCCCGCCCGGCCGGCGGACTCCTCCCGGGACCCGCACGTCCTGGCCGCGTACGGAGAGCTGACGGTCCTCGCGCGCTCCGCCGCCGCGCTCGCCGGGCAGGCGGTCACGGCCGTGGAGGGCGCACTGGCGCGCGGCGCGGACCTCTCCTACGACGAGTACGCGGAGGCGTCCGTCCTGGTGGCCGTGGCCGAAGCCGCCGTCGCCAGGGCCGCGCAGGAGTCCACCACCCGCGCCCTCGACATCATCGGCGCCCGCTCCGCGTCCTCGCGGCTGGGCTTCGACCGCTTCTGGCGCAACGCGCGGGCCCACACGCTGGACGAGCCCGCGTCCCACCGCCTGCGCGACGTCGGGGACTACTTCCTCAACGGCGCCCATCCTCCGTTCACGCTGCCCGCCTGACCCGCGGACCCAGGCCGCCGGGCCGCGCCCCGGCAGTACGCCGTCTCGATGGACGATACGAAGCTGTCCATCATGCGAACACCCTCTTGGGAGAAGCGCGCACTTCTGCCACGATCCCTATCAGCCAGGTAGGAATACTAGGGATCAGGGGGTGGCCATGAGTTCGTTCGACCGCACCGGCCGGGCGCTGCCCCTGCTGACCTCGCGCCGTCACATCGACTTCGGCCGCACCTCCAGCGCCTTCTGTCGGCCCGTCCGACACCACAGCAGCTGCACTTCTCGCCACCAGCGCTGAACTCCCGTCCGGCTCGCCGCACTCGGCGCGCCGGGCGCCCCCGGCTCGCCGCTCCCCCCACTCCCCCGCGCTCCGCCGCCCGGCCCGCCACGGCTCCTGTGCCGTCGAAGGCCGGGAGGCGGTGTGCCGGCGCACGCGGAAGGCCGTCGCCCCGACCCACCCGCAACGCTCCGCTCTCTCCGTTCCCCTGAAAGGACACCGCCGTGTCTGCCGCAAGACCGCTCGCCGCACTGCGCGCCCTCGCCGCCCTCGCCGCCCTGCCTCTCCTGCTCACCGCCTGCGGCTACGGGTCCGAGGCCACCGACGGTGACAAGCAGACCCCGGTGGCGGCGGGCGCCAAGAAGCTCTCCGCCGACGAGGTCAGCATCGGCTACTTCCCCAACCTGACGCATGCCACCGCCCTGGTGGGCGTCCAGGAAGGCCTGTTCCAGAAGGAGCTCGGCGGCACCACGATCAAGGCGTCCACCTTCAACGCCGGCCCCTCCGAGATCGAGGCGCTGAACGCCGGTTCCATCGACATCGGCTGGATCGGCCCCTCCCCGTCCATCAACGGGTACACCAAGTCCCAGGGCAAGAACCTGCGCATCATCAGCGGTTCGGCGTCCGGCGGGGTGAAGCTGGTGGTCGACCCCGAGAAGATCAAGACCCTGGACGACGTCAAGGGCAAGAAGATCGCCACCCCGCAGCTCGGCAACACCCAGGACGTCGCGTTCCTCAACTGGATCGCGGAGAAGGGCTGGAAGGTCGACGCACAGAGCGGCAAGGGCGACGTCTCCGTCGTCCGCACCGACAACAAGATCACCCCGGACGCCTACAAGTCCGGCTCCATAGACGGTGCCTGGGTGCCCGAGCCCACCGCGTCCAAGCTGGTCAGCGAAGGCGCCAAGGTGCTGCTGGACGAGTCGACGCTGTGGCCGGACAACAAGTTCGTGATCACGAACATCATCGTGTCGCAGAAGTTCCTCAAGGAGCACCCCGACGTCGTCGAGGCCGTGCTGCGCGGCTCGGTGAAGACCAACGAGTGGATCAACGCCAACCCCGACAAGGCGAAGGCGTCCGCCAACACGGCGCTGAAGAAGCTGTCGGGCAAGGCGCTGCCCGCCGACATCCTCGACCCGGCCTGGAAGTCCATCGCCTTCCTCGACGACCCGCTGGCCGCCACGCTCGACACCGAGGCGCAGCACGCCGTCAAGGCCGGTCTGCTGGACAAGCCCGACCTGAAGGGCATCTACGACCTCAGGCCGCTCGACAAGGTCCTCAAGGCCGCGGGCAAGCCCGAGGTCAGCGACGCCGGGCTCGGCGTCGAGTAGCGGAAGAAACCACCCGCCCGTACAGCTCCCAGGAGGTGACGACCATGGCCGCCACGATCGCCCAGGCTGCCGAGAACGCCACGGCGGCGACCCACGCCGCCCGCATCGCGCACGTCTCGAAGTCCTTTCCCGTCCCCGGCGCTCCCGGCGGACAGCAGCTCGTGCTGGACGACATCACCCTCGATGTCGCACCCGGCGAGTTCGTCACCCTCCTGGGAGCCTCCGGCTGCGGCAAGTCCACGCTGCTCAACCTGGTCGCGGGCCTGGACCGGCCGACCGCCGGCTCGATCGCCACGGACGGCCGGCCCGCCCTGATGTTCCAGGAGCACGCCCTGTTCCCGTGGCTGACCGCGGGCAAGAACATCGAACTCGCCCTCAAACTGCGGGGGATCGCCGCACCCGAACGCCGTCAGGAGGCGGAACGGCTCCTGGACCTCGTCCGGCTTCGGGGCGCGCACGGCAAGCGCGTGCACGAACTCTCAGGCGGGATGCGCCAGCGCGTGGCCCTGGCCCGTGCGCTGGCCCAGGACAGCCGGCTGCTGCTGATGGACGAACCGTTCGCGGCCCTCGACGCCATCACCCGTGACGTGCTGCACGACGAACTGACCCGTATCTGGCGCGAGACGGGACTGTCGGTGCTGTTCGTGACGCACAACGTGCGGGAGGCCGTGCGCCTCGCCCAGCGGGTGGTGCTCCTGTCCTCCCGGCCGGGGCGCATCGCCCGCGAGTGGACGATCGGCATTCCGCAGCCGCGCCGCATCGAGGACAGCGCGGTCGCCGAGCTGTCCGTCGAGATCACCGAAGAACTGCGCAGGGAGATCCGCCGACATGGCCAGCACTGACACCGGCGCCACCGGCTCCACCGTCGGCGACGACGGCCGCCCGGCGACCGGGGAACCCCGTGACCCGCACGACCTGACGGGGCTCGAGGCCGGACTCGACGCGCTGGAGACGGTGCAGACCTCTCGTACGCCGCTGCGCGAGACCCTGCTGCGCAAGGTGCTGCCGCCCGTCACCGCCGTCGTGCTGGTCCTGGCCCTCTGGCAGTTGCTGGTGTGGTTCGAGGTCGCCCCCGACTACAAGCTGCCCTCGCCGGCCGACGTGGGCAGCGAGATCCGCGACGCCTGGTTGCAGGGCACCCTGCTCGACTACATCTGGACCAGCGTCTCGCGGGGGCTGCTCGGCTTCCTCCTGGCGCTCGTCATCGGCACCCCGCTGGGCCTGCTGGTCGCCCGGGTGCGGTTCGTCCGGGCGGCCATCGGCCCCGTCCTGTCGGGACTGCAGTCCCTGCCGTCGGTGGCCTGGGTGCCGCCCGCCGTGATCTGGCTCGGCCTGGACGACTCGATGATGTACGCCGTGATCCTGCTCGGCGCGGTGCCGTCCATCGCCAACGGTCTGGTGGCGGGCGTCGACCAGATCCCGCCGCTGTTCCTGCGGGCCGGACGCACCCTGGGCGCGACCGGGCTGCGCGGAGCCTGGCACATCGTGATGCCGGCGGCGCTCCCCGGCTATCTGGCGGGTCTGAAGCAGGGCTGGGCGTTCGCCTGGCGGTCGCTGATGGCCGCCGAGATCATCGCCTCGTCGCCCGATCTGGGCGTCGGTCTCGGTCAGCTGCTGGAGAACGGACGCAGCAACTCGAGCATGCCGCAGGTGTTCCTGGCCATCTTCCTGATCCTGCTCGTCGGTGTCGCCATCGACCTGCTGATCTTCAGCCCGCTGGAGCGACGGGTCCTGCGCGGCCGGGGTCTGCTGGTCTCCCGTTGACCGGAAGGACGTCCACGTCACCCCGGGCCGGCGCAGAGCTTGTCACGGGGAACGGGGGAACTGCCCAGCTGCTCCTGGACCTGGTCGAGATCCCCTAGGTACCGGTCCGGGTCCGTCGTCGTGGCGGTCGCGTAGTCGAGGACCGCCCGGTAGAAGGCGGCCGACACGTCGGGCGTCATCGCGTCGGCGGCGCCGAAGCACAGGGTGTAGCCGGAGCTCGGTCGGAGCATCTGGGCTATCCGCTGCTGCACCGAGGTGGCGTAGCGGGTGACGTGACTGTCGGCGGAGAAGGCCGCGCCCGCCGCCTGGTCCACCCACAGCTGCTGGGCTTTCGTCCCGGCGAGGAAGGCGATGAACGCCTCGGCGCTCGGGTTGTCGTCGGTGAACATGCCGACGAAGTCCGCCGAGACCTCCAGTCGGCGGGTACGGGAGGAGGTCACGAAGTCGTGGGCGTGTCCCTTGTCGAACCCCATGGCGGACAGCGCGCCGTGCGCGAGGGAGCACCTGGGGGGCGTCGTGGTCATTCCCGCGGCCGCCTCGCCGAAGTTGCGGACGGCCGCGCCCTTCACGCCGGCGCCCATGAGAGCACGCCAGGTGGTCCACGCCTCGTCGACCTGGGGCGTTCTCCATTTCTCGGTGCCGGCCAGCCACTTCGTGTAGAAGTCGGATCCGGTCCGGGCGAGGAGGATGTCCGCGATCCAGTCCGCGCCCGGCCAGCCGGAGGTGGGTCCGGACTCCAGTCCCAGACACCAGATCCCGGGCGTGCCGAGATCGGGCGGCGCGGACCGTCCGGTCGTCGCCTTCGCGAACCAGGCGAGGCTCTTGACGTCCACCTTGACGGGCACCGCGTAGACCTTGCCCCGCACGGTGGCCAGCCCGCGGAACGGCTCCAGATAGGCGCCGGTGGGCACGTCGAGCGGCTGCAGTGTCCGTTCCTTCCCGTTCCCCCGCTGCGCGTAGCCGTGGACGGCTCCCACGCTCGGCAGCATGGCGAGGTCGGGCGGCGCCCCGGCCGTCACGGCGGCGTCGAGCTGCTGGGTCAGGGCTCGGGTGACCTGGACGTCCACCTGGATGCCGGTCTCCTTCTCGAACGCCGTGAGAACCGCGTAGAAGGCCTGGAACTCGTCACCCGACCAGGGGATCATGATCGTCACGCGGTCGGGCCGGGACGCGTCGCCGCAGCCGGCCGCGGCCAGCAGCAGGCCGAGGACCAGGACCCAGCGCGTGAGCCGCGCCGTCAGCGTCTGCTTCATGGGCGCGGGAACCTGTACTCGGAGAGACGGGGACGGTAGCCGAGGTAGGCGAGCACCGCGGCGACGGCGAGCAGGCCCAGGGTGAGCGTGGTGGTCAGCCAGTGTCCGAGCAGCGGGGTCTGGTGCAGGGCCAGGGTGTCGCGTCGGCCGAGCCGGCTGGCGGTGATCCCGACCGCCGCGGTGGCGGCCAGGGCGGCGACCAGGCGCAGGCCGACGAAGCGCCGGAAGCGCCGGGCGAGTACGTACCCGGTCGCGAGGACGCACCCGAGCATGACGGCCGTCGGCCCGACGAGCAGGGAGCGGACGTAGACCGGGTTCAGCCAGCGCGACCGCTTCTGCGCGTCGAGGGCCTCGTTCTGCAGGTCCTTCAGGTCGGTGAGGGACGCCGTGAGTCCGCCCGTGCCGGGGATCCATTTCCCCGTCCGCGGGTCCTTCGCCCGGGGAGCGGTCAGCGCCAGCCGGGCGGAGTCGAGGACGCCGGGGCCGCTGCGCGCGTAGTCGCGCACCGCCGTGTTGGCCAGCTGCAGACAGGTGGTCAACTGGCTCTGGACGTACTCGAACTGGGTGCGTCCCCGGTTGCCCGCCGCGTTGCCCGCGGCCGCCGACGTGACGAGGGTGTTCACCCGTGCGGTGTCGTTGGCGAACTCGGTGCCCGTGCCGATGAGCGTGACCTGCCGGGTGGCGGCGACCTCGGCGAGCGCCGCCTCCGCCGCCACTGCCGTACCGCGGGCCTGCTCGATGTCCGCGACGGCGGCCTCGGTGCGTCGGGCGGCGGCCATCTGGTCTCCGGCCTGCGCCGACACCAGCAAATAGAGCAGCGCCGTGGCCGCCACCATGGCGAGTACGCCCGCTCTGAGCCACCGCAGCACTGCGACGGGGTGGACAGCCCGCACCCGTCGGCGCCCGTCGGACGCCCTCTCACGCAGGGACCGCCGGGACCGGCCGGCCGTGGCGCTCACGAGGCGTCCGCCGGTCCGCCGCCCGGCGCGTCCACTCTCGCGTCGAGGCTGTGGCCGCACGCCTCGCAGAACCGCGCCGAGCGGGTGGACGGCGTAGTGCCGCACCGGGGGCAGCGGCGGACGGCGTCGTGGCCGTCGGCCGTCGGCAGGTGCACCGCGTCGACGGGCGGGGCCACGGTCCTGGTCGAGTCGAGTCCCAGTCGTTGCACCTGACCGCGGGAGACGTCGCGGCGCATCTGCGGCAGGCCGTCGGGGCCGTCGACCGACACCGAGCGCAGCAGTCGCAGGCGCGCGGTGTCGCGGAGTTCCTCGGCCAGCCGTATCGCGATGCGCAGTTCCCGGTCGGCGCGTTCGCGTAGCCCCTTCTGGTGGGCGTCGGCGCAGGCCCGCATCGCCATGCCCAGTTCGTGCTCGTTCTCCACGCGGGTGAGGTCGGCGGACGGCGGGATGTCGAACCCGGGTGTCCCGCGCCGCCGCACCACCATGGCCCGCGGCTCGCTGCACGGCGCGCGGGTCCCGTCGCTCTGCTCGCAGTGCAGCGTGATGCTGGCGGCGCGCAGGTCCTCCTCGACGGTCAGCGCGTCGGGGTCGTAGCGCAGGGACACCTGGTACTGGCGGGTTTCCGGCGGCCAGGCGCCGAGCGGGACGTGGATCTCGTCGCCGTGCTGCCGACGGGCCGTCAGCTCCGACTCCACGGGGCGTGTCTGGCGTACGAAGCCAAGCCGGAACCGGCTGTTGAGGCGCAGGCCGAGGTAGACACGGGGTACGACGATGCGCTGGGCGTGCCGCATGGTCCGGGTGAAGTCCCCTGCGAGGTCGGAGGCGGTAACGACGGCTTCGGCGTTGCCGTGCAGAGCCTGGGTGATCCTCAGCAGCTCCGCGTAGTTCCAGTCGTCGCCGAGCCCCCGGGCGTCGCAGACGAACCGGTCGGCGCACGACTCCAGGACGCTGCCCAGTTGTTCGGGTGTCTCGTGTTCGTCCTTGCCGTCCGTGTAGAGCACCGCGTGGCGGACGACGCCGGGCGAGGCCGCCGCCGCGAAGAGGCGGTCCGCGCAGGCCAGCCACCGGCCGATCGCCGTGCCGCCCTCGGCCAGCTGGCCGATGATCCGGCTCTTGGCCTCCTGCCGGGCGCCGGCGTCCACCGTCGCGAGGCCGCCGGTGGCGGGGAAGACGACCTCGGCCTCGTGATGGCCCGCGACGATGCCGACGAGGGTCCCGTCCCGCAGGGCGTCTACGGCCGCGCACAGGGCGCGTTTGGCCTCGTCCAGCTTGCCGTGCCCGGCCATGGACAGCGACTTGTCCATGATGAGGACCACGGCGGTCTGCGTCCGCGACGCCTGCCCGTCGACCGGGCGGGCCCGGACGGTGACGAGGGCGTCGGCGCGCGTCCCGTCGTGGGCCAGGTCGGCAGGTGCGTCCACGTCCACGTCGAAGCTGAGCCCTGTCAACGGCGGCCTGTCCCCCACCGGCACCACCCGACTGTGTCCCCTGTGTCCCCGTGATCCGGGCTTCCCGTGCGTCTCCGTATGCCGGTGCGTATGCCCGTGGGCATCCCCGTATGCCGTGCGTAGCGACTCAGGAGCTTAGCGTGTCGGGTCCCGCTCCGACACGGGAACGACCGGTTCGCCTGCGAAGCGCCGGCCACCGCCAGTCGAGCGGCGGGCGCAGCCGGTTCGCGAGGTCCACCAGGGCCACGTAGGCGCGTTCGGTGGCAGCGTGCGCACCGAGCCCGCGGACGGCTTCCGACAGCCGCAGCCGGTCGTGGGCGCGCAGGAACTCGGCGTACTGGATCTCCGCCTCGAGGCCGGCGGCCGCGGCGTCGTCCACGTGGAGGCCGTCCAGCGCCCCGCGAGCGCCCGCCAGGTCGTCGGGCGCAGGCGGGGCGGACGGGGTCTGTCGGGCGGGGACGGTGACGAGCAGGCGGATGACCGCGACCCGCGCCTCGCGCTCGTAGCGGAACTCCTGGGTGAGCCGTTCGGCGACGGCCACGGCTTCCGCGCGCCGGCCGGACAGCAGGTGCACCCGGGCCAGCCCGAAGCCGGCCGCGCCGAGCGCGGGCGTGGTGTCGAAGACGGTGCCGTAGTGCGAGCGGGCGACCTCACGGTCGTCGCGGAACTCGGCGCACAGGCCGAGCGCGAGCTGCGGGATCAGCTCCCCCGGCAGGGCCCGGCGCACCTCGGTGAAGTGGCCGGCGGCTCTGGGCACGTCCTCGCGGGCGAGCGCGATCAGGCCGCGGTACCAGGCATGCAGCCAGTGCCAGTCGGGCAGTCCCGCGCGCGTGAGCGCCCGTGCGGCCCGGGTGACGTCACCGCGCCGCAGCGCGAGCCGGCTCTCGGCCAGCGCGTTCGTGGCCGGGTCGCCGATGTTCGGATCGTCGGGGTCGGACAGGGGTGTGGGGAGGGCGCCCGCCATGTCGCGGGGGCCCGGGCAGGAGAACGGCGCGGGCAGGGTCAGCAGGGCGTCCCCGGTCACGGTCGCCCGGACCCAGTGGTCGAGAGGACGCGCCGCGCCCAGCCCGCCGTGCAGGGGCTCGGTCATCGAGCCGAACAGCGCCGAGGGCCGGGCGACCTGCCGGCCGGCCGGCGGCGCGGCCACGATCTGCCGGACCACTCCGCTGAGCTGCTCGCCGAACTGGCGTGCCGAAACGAATCTCCGCTCGGGCACGTCGATGTCCGTGGCACGGTCCAACAGCAGCATCAGCGAGTCCGCTCCCGGCGCCGCCCGGTCGGCGCCGTGTGCGCGGCACACCTCCCGCAGGGTCATGCCGAGGCCGTACAGGTCGAATCCGGGCGTGGGCTTCACATGCTCGGGGTCGTCCTCGGGGGGCGCGTACGCCTTGGTGTAGGCGACGATCGGCCCGGCCTCCTCCTGGGAGCGCACCGCGCCGAAGTCGATGAGCCGCACCCGGTCCAGCGGTCGGGCGGAGCCCGCGGAGCCCTCCTCCCGGAACCTGATGACGTTCAGGGGTTTGACGTCGCAGTGCAGCAGCCCCCTGGCGTGCAGGTAGTCGAGTGCCTGGAGGATGCGGACGCCGTGCGCGAGCAGCGTCTCGAGGCGGTCTCCGTCGCGCGCCGACAGGGCGACGCCCGGCACGTACTCGAGCACGAGGTGGGGTCCCTCGGGTTCGTAGCCGAGGATGCGGACGATGCTGTCGTGCCGGAGCCCGACCAGCACGTCCCGCTCGTGCTCGGCCGTCCTGGCCACCGACCGGTTCAGCGCCTTGAGGACCACCTGAGTCTCGAGGTTGCGGTCGTGTGCGAGGTACGCGGCGCCGTAGGCCCCGGAGCCGAGGACCCGCTCGACGTCGTAGCGGCCGGCGATGGTGAGGCCCTGCGGCTGGGCGAAGTCGAAGCGGGTTCCGCAGTGCGCGCAGAAGCCCGCGGTGCGGCCGGGCTCCTCGCCGTGCCCTCGGCCCACCGGCTGCCCGCAGACGGGGTTCGCGCAGAACCGGTGCTCCTCGGCGACCGGACCCGCCGCGGGGAGCGGCGGGTCGGGGAGATCGGCGGCGAGGCCGGAATCGATCAGGCCGAGGCCGTACCAGGGGTCCGGGCGCACCGGCGCCACACCGACGCCGACGCCCCGTACCTGTTCGGCGCCCCCCGCTGAGCCGGCGCCGACGCTCCCCGCCGCGCCGGCGCGCTGTTCCGGAGCCGCACCGGCGGGCGAGGCGGCGTGCTCCCGCGGCAGCGGGCGCCGGTCGCACACCGGGCAGAAACCCTCGCCGTCGATCTCGCCCAGGCCGCAGTCGGGGCGGTTGCACCTCAGCACGGCGTCACCCTTCGTCGATCCGGCGGTTGACCTCGTCGGCGTGGAGCCGGACCAGTCTGCGGGCGGCCGCGAGGTCGATCGGCACGGTCTGCAGCGCGCGGGCCGCGGGGGCGTGCAGCTCGGCGAGCCGCCGGTCCTCCTCGCCGAAGAACCGCGCCGCGCGCACCCGGTGCAGTTCGAGGCTGGTGCCGAGGTCCGCGTGGTCCTCGACCAGCCGCCGCAGCGCCCGGTCGAACGCGGCGACCTCGGCGCGGGCTTCGTGGGCGCGGTCGCGGACGGCGGTGAGCTCGGGGTTGGGCTCGGTGGTCCGGGCGACGGCCAGCCGGATCCGCAGGCGGGGTGCGGCGCTGCGCGGCGGGCGGGGCGCGCCGAAGAACTTCCCGCCCCACCGCGCCCACAGCCGCGCCGCGGCCTCCTCCTCGGCGGCGAGCTGTCCGACCGCCGTCTGCGCCTGGCCCGAGGTCACGTTCGCGGTGGCGGCCGGTCCGACGACGGGCGCGGGGTCGAGGGACACGTCATGGGCGAGGTCCGCCGGGGGCCGGTCCTCGAAACCGAGCACGAGACGCAGGCCGCTCGAGCGGGCCCGGCGAGCCAGCGGCCCCAGCAGATCCCGTAACAGTGCGTCCGGGTCCGCCGCCCGGTCGACGCGGCCCACCACCAGGCACGCGGGAGGCCGACGGCGCGCCAGCCGGCGGACCGCCTCCCGGTCGCCGTCCGCGCGGAGCCCGAACCGGCCCGTCAGGTACCGGCGCACCTCGGCGACCGACCTGCCGCCGGCGTCGTACGCCGCGTCGATGGAGCCGAGTCCCAGCACGGTGTCCCCGGGGGCCCCGGTCAGCTCGGCGTCGGACACGGTCACGCGGGCCGCCGGGTCGGCCGTGCGCACCAGCCGCACCAGCCACGAGGAGCCCGCGCCGACGGAGGCGTCGGTGCCGACGACGACGGTGCCCGACCAGTCGCCGTCGAGCAGTCGCGTGAGTTCCTGGGTGAGCGCGAGACGCAGCGGGTCGTGCAGCACGTCCTGGGGCAACTCGCCGCCGGCCGGCCCCAGTTCGTCGGTGCGGTGGCCGCCGGTGAACTCCTTGATGCTCGGCAGGTACGTCAGCAGCGTCTCGGTCGGCAGCATCCAGGCCGCGCGGGCGTCGCCGTTGACGTAGTCGGCCACCACGATGCCGATGACGCTGCCCTTGAACTCGCCGTCCAGCGCGATGACTCCGGCGCCGGAGTAGCCCGCCTCGATCCACGGGTCACCGGCGCGGATCTGCCTCAGCAGTCCCCATTCGCCCTCCCGGCCGCCGGAACCGGCCAGCTCGGCGTCGGTCGCGATGCCGTAGGGCTCGGCCTGCGGGAAGCCGTACACCCGCACCCTGCCGCCGGAGATCGGCACCTTCCACAGGGTGGTCCTGGTCGCGCAGTCGACCGGCTCGTCGAGTGCGAGCAGCGCCACGTCGCCGCGCCGTGTGCCGTGCTCGTGCACCCACGATCCGGGGACCACGCGCGCGCTGCGCGTCCACTCCGGACTGCACGCCACGCTCCTGATGCGTACGCAGGACGCCGTGCCCTCCGGTTGCGCTCCCGCGTACCGGACGACATGCGCGCAGGTCAGCACATGCCGGTCGTCGAGGAGCACCCCGGCACCGCACGGAGCCCCACCCTCGTCGTCCACCCTCACCCGCCACGCGTTCTCGCTGTGGTGATGCAGCGCCATCCCTCAACAGTATGGCAACTCCCGCCCCAGGGGCCCGAGATGGCACGATCGCGGTGGCCGCCCCGGGAAACGCGGGCCGCGGCGAGGCGGGACAGGCGCCGGACCGGTCCTCATCCGCCGTCCGCACTCGCATCCGCCGTCCGCACTCGCATCCGACGTCCGTGGCCTCATCCGACGTCCGTGGCCTCGTCCTCGTGCCGTGTTCCGTCCCGCAGACGGATCTCCACGTGGCCGTCGACGACGCGGGTGTCGAAGGCGGGCTGGGGCGCGGTCGCGGGGCCGCGCACGTTCAAGCCGTCCGACAGCCGGAAGACGCTGCCGTGCCAGGGGCACGTGACGCAGCCGTCCGCGACGGCGCCCTCGGACAGGGGTCCCGAGAGGTGGCTGCACCGCTCGGTCAGCGCGTGGATCGTCCCGCCCGGCTCCCGCACCACCACGACCGGGACGTCGTCCACGGCGCGCCGTACGGGCCGTCCGGCCGGAAAGTCGGCCACCGCGCCGACGCGGTGCCAGCCCGGGGTGACGACGTGCGGCACCTCTTCCGCGTGGTTGGCGCCCGAGGCCTGGCGGTAGGCCAGGTGACCGCCCAGCATGCCGCCCAGCCCGGCCGCCGTCAGGCCGAGGAACCCGAGGGTCCGGCCCCGCGCCGTGCGTCCGGTGACGCGGCACACGAGCGAGGCGCTGTACAGGCCGACAGCGGCCGTGTTGGTCAGGGCGTGCACCAGCCCGACGCGTTGCTGCTGTCGGTGCAGTTCCGCCCAGTCGACCGCGCCGGTGAGCACGGCGGGAGCGGCGGCGGCCAGCCCGACGCCGACGAGGAGCCCCGCCCCGCGGGTGTGGCCGGGGCTCAGGTCCAGCACCGCCGCGGACACCCAGCTGCCGATCGGCACCTGCACCGCGAGCGGATGCACGGGGTGCCCCAGCCACAGGCCGTGCAGGATGTCACGGCCCTGCCCCAGGGGCAGGGACCGGACGCCCTTGCCGAGCACGTCGATGACCCCGTCCGCCCAGGTCGCACGCTCGAGGCCGTCCAGCAGCCGCAGGGCCCGGTTCTGCCGCATACGGCGATGAGAAGGCATGGTGCTCATGCGCACCGGGTCTCCCTCCTGACCCACGGCAAACACCTCGCCGGCGAACCCGTCAGTGTGCCCGCGGCGGGATATAAGAAACAGATAAAGATCGTGGGCATGCGGGGCGTACGGCGGGGCACACGGCGGAACGGAGGTTGATGACGATGGTTCCCTTGCTGCTGGTTCTTCTGCTCGCCCTGATCCTCTTCGGCGCCGGGTTCGCCCTCAAGGCGCTGTGGTGGATCGCCGTGATCGTCCTCGTGGTCTGGCTGGTCGGCTTCTTCGCCCGCTCGACCGGAGCGGGCGGGACACGGGGCCGCTGGTACCGCTGGTAGAGCGGGTCGGCACGGTCGGAACGACAGGTCGACAAGCACGACATGACATACGGGTGGGGCGCACCGGACAGGACACCGGTGCGCCCCACCGGTATGTGCGCAGCAACCTCACCCGACGCTCACACACCTGTCCGTATCGCCGGCCGGACCGCGGGTAGGCGGCTGAGCAGCTCGGGGCCGGCGCCTGTGCCGGCAGGGAACCCCGGCGCCTCCAACAGGCGCCGGCCCCGAGTCATCGGCGTCGTCCCGTGGTTCAGGCGTTGACGTGACGGCGCACGGCCGTCGCCTTGCGCGGCGCGGCATGGTGCGCCCGCTCGCTCGTCCGGGAAGGCCGCTGCCGGCCCAGCCACAGTGACGTCAGGGACAGCAGCCCCGCGAAGACCACCAGGAAGAACACCGACACCCACATCTGACGGCTCCCCGGGTCCTCCCTCCCCGTCCAGCCGGCCGACACGGCCCACAGGACGGCGCCGCCCGCGTAGACGGGGCGGATGCGCCGCAACTGCCGCACGGCACGCACGGATTCAGCGTGATCGATTTTCGAAGCCATGTCCGCCCTGGTACCCCGATCCGCGCCCTCCACCGCGAGGACGCGGACGGGGTTTCGCCACACGCCCGGGCCGGCACCCGGGCGCGCGCCCGCCTCGCCGTGCCGTGCGGCCGCGGACGGGGCCCGGGACGGGGTGCCGACCCTGGGACGGGCACGCGTCTGCGGGAGCCGGGGGTCGGAGCTGCTCGGCTTGGAGTGTGCTCGAGAGCGTTCTGGTGAGTGGGAGTGAGTGTGGGTGGTCTGTGCGCACCGGCGCCTACGGTGCCGAGATCGCCCGTTTCCTGACCACACAGGGTGTCCCCGTCATCTCACCACGGCTGATCGCCCTGCCCGGCGTCGGCCCCGAGAGCGCGGGCCAGCTGCTGACCACCGTCGGCGACAACCCGGACCGCCTGCGCTCGGAAGCGTCCTTCGCCCACCTGTGCGGCGCCGCCCCGCTGCCGGCCTCCTCCGGCCGCACCAACCGGCACCGCCTCAACCGGGGCGGCGACCGCCAAGCCAACCGGGCCCTGCACACGATCGTGCTGGTCCGCATGCGCCACGACCAGCGCACCCGCGAGTACGTCGCCAGACGCACCGCCGAAGGCATGACCAAGAAGGACATCATGCGCTGCTTGAAACGGTTCGTCGCCCGCGAGGTCTACCAGCATCTGCTCCGCCCGCACATCACC
The DNA here is from genome assembly GCF_036898465.1 of Streptomyces sp. B21-105. Taxonomy (NCBI): domain Bacteria; kingdom Bacillati; phylum Actinomycetota; class Actinomycetes; order Kitasatosporales; family Streptomycetaceae; genus Streptomyces; species Streptomyces sp. B21-105. Next base: position 411,821 of record NZ_JARUMJ010000001.1, read on the forward strand.
GCCGAACAGTTCAAGCAAGCCGCTTGACGATCTATAGGAGCTTCTCCCGCTCAGTCTCTAGGAACGGTCAGAACCCCCGGTCGATCCAGTCCTGCAGATGCGGGGCCTCCGCCGCGACGGTCGTCGTCCCGCCGTGGCCGGTGTACACGGTCGTGTCGCCCGGCAGGGTCAGCAGCCGGTCCCGGATGGAGTCGACGATGGTCGGGAAGTCGCTGTACGACCTTCCGGTCGCTCCCGGCCCGCCGGCGAAGAGCGTGTCGCCGCTGAAGAGGGCCCCGAGGGCGGGTGCGTGCAGGCAGACCGCGCCCGGGGCGTGGCCCGGGGTGTGCAGCACGGTCAGCTCGACGCCGCCCACGGTGACGACCTGGCCGTCGACCAGCTCGCCGTCGGGGGACCGGTCGGGGTGGGTCTGCTTCCACAGCGGCAGGTCGTCGCCGTGCAGCAGGATCGGGGCGCCGGTGCGGTCCGCGAGTGCGGGCGCGGCGTCGATGTGGTCGTTGTGGGCATGGGTGCACACGATGGCCCGCAGGGTGCGCCCGCCGAGGGCGTCGGCGATGGCCTCGGCGTCGTGCGCGGCGTCGATGACCACCGCCTCCTCGGCGTCGCCGACGATCCACACGTTGTTGTCCACGTCCCAGACCCCGCCGTCCAGCGCGAACGTTCCCGAGGTGACGAGCCGTTCGATCGTGACGCCGGCCATCAGAAGACCACCACCGAGCGCAGCACGTCGCCGCGGTGCATCCGCTCGAAGGCCTTCTCGACCTCGTCCAGGGCGATGGTCTCGGTGACGAAGGCGTCCAGGTCCAGACGGCCCTGGAGATACAGGTCGATGAGCATCGGGAAGTCCCGGCTGGGCAGACAGTCGCCGTACCAGGAGGACTTGAGGGCGCCGCCGCGGCCGAAGACGTCCAGCAGCGGCAGTTCCAGCTTCATCTCGGGCGTCGGCACCCCGACGAGGACGACCGTGCCGGCCAGGTCGCGGGCGTGGAACGCCTGCACGTACGTCTCCGGACGGCCCACGGCCTCGATCACCACGTCCGCGCCGAAGCCGCCGGTCAGCTCGCGGATCGCCTCGACCGGGTCGGTCTCCCTGGCGTTCACGGTGTGGGTCGCGCCCAGCTTCCGCGCGGTCTCCAGCTTGTGGTCGTCGATGTCCACCGCGACGATCCTCGACGCGCCCGCCAGGTTCGACCCGACGACGGCCGCCGCTCCCACCCCGCCGCAGCCGATGACCGCCACGCTGTCACCGCGCCCGACCTGTCCGGTGTTGATGGCCGCGCCGATGCCCGCCATCACCCCGCAGCCGAGCAGTCCGGCCGCGGCCGCGGAGGCGGCGGGGTCGACCTTGGTGCACTGCCCGGCCGCCACCAGCGTCTTCTCCGCGAACGCGCCGATGCCGAGGGCCGGCGAGAGCTCGGTGCCGTCCAGGAGGGTCATCTTCTGCTTCGCGTTGTGGGTGGCGAAGCAGTACCAGGGCCGGCCGCGCAGACAGGCCCGGCACTGCCCGCACACGGCACGCCAGTTGAGGATGACGAAGTCGCCGGGGGCGACGTCGGTGACGCCCTCCCCCACGGACTCCACCACTCCGGCGGCCTCGTGACCGAGCAGGAAGGGGAAGTCGTCGTTGATGCCGCCTTCGCGGTAGTGCAGATCGGTGTGGCAGACCCCGCAGGCCTCGACCTTCACCAGCGCCTCACCCGGGCCCGGGTCCGGCACCAGAATCGTTTCCAGGCTGACGGGGGCGCCCTTGCCCCGCGCGACGACGGCACGGACCTGGTGCGTCATGGCCACTCCTCGACTGATACGACAAATATGACAACTGCGACAAGCTCGTGGATGCTTGCGGGAAACGGCGACTGATGTTGCTTATTACGGCACGCATCTCACGGGTCGCAACAAGCATCGTGGAGGGCCGACCAGCGGTCAAGGCGTCGCACCCCGCGGAAGTCGCCGACGCGGCATCCGCGGACACGGCCGGAGCCGCCGGAGCGGCATCCGCGCACACGAAGGGGCGCCGCCCGCTCGGTGAGCGTGGCGGCGCCCGGGGGTGGAGCGGCGCCCGGGGTGGAGCGGCGCGCCCGGGGGTGTCGTCGGGACTACTTCCGGCCGTGCCGCAGGAGCAGGAAGGCGAGGGCGGCGGCCGCGGCAAGGCCGATGACCGCTGCGCGGTGGTCGCGGACCGGCTCGGGCGCCTTGTCCTGCCACAGCCGTTCGGCCTGCCCCGCCCTGGTCCTGACCTGCCCCGCGGCCGCGGCCGCCTTGTCCTTCACCGGAGCGGGGACCTTCTCCTCCAGGGCGTGGGCCGCCTCGGCGGCCTTCGCCCTGGCCTGTTCGGACAGATGCGTCGCCTTCGCGCCCGCGTGTTCCTTCAGCTCGGCCGCCTTCTCCTGGGTGCGGGCCTTCACATCCGTCTTCGCGGCCAGCGACTCGACCGTCGCGCCGAGCTCGTGGCGCGTCCGCTCGACCCGGCGGCGCAGCTCGTCGGGGCCCGTGGGCTCGTTCTGGGAGGGCTGGGTCATCGTCGTGCACTCTCCTTGATCTCCGACACATCGGCCTTCACGCTCTGCACGGCGCGCTCGGGCACCGGCGGGGCGGCCCGGCCGACCTGCTTCTTGCCGGTCAGCGCCAGTACGGCGGTGATCACCGCCAGCACGCCGGTGACGATCAGGGCGGCGGCCCACACCGGGAGCGGCACCGCGAGCCCGGCGATCGCGGCGGCGATCAGCGCCTGAAGGGTGAGGACGCCGAAGAGCCCGGCCCCGCCGAACAGTCCGCCGCCCTTGCCGTACCGCTTTCCTTTCTCGGCCATCTCCGCCTGCGCGAGCCGCATCTCGCCGCGCACCAGCTCGCTCAGCTGCTGCGAGGCGCGTTGCACCAGTGCGCCGACGGAGTCCCCGCCGTTCTCGGCGCTGCGTACGCCATGGCCGCCGCTCCTGCCGTACCGGCCCGTCTCAGCCATCCTCATCACCCCTTTTCAGCATGCGATGCCCGCCGAGTACCCGCCGAACGGCAAGAAAGGCATACGGACCGCTCCTTTTCGGACCGGACACCCCGCGTGACGCCTGACCGCGGGCCGGGCGGGTGCACCCGGTTGGACCCCCGCCTCGCGCGGCGGCGCCGGTCGTTGCCTAGCGTCGAGGCGAAGGCCACCTCGGCCGGGAGGAGACGCCCATGCCAAGCCGCGCCACCCTCGCAGGCATAGCCGCCACGATCCTGACCACCACGATCCTGACCGTCGCTCTCCTGAGCGGCGTCGCCCACGCCCAGGACCTGAACTGCAGCGACTTCACCTCCCAGGAAGACGCCCAGGCCGTCTTCGACCAGGACCGCAGCGACCCCAACCGGCTCGACGAGGACCGGGGACCGGACGACGGCATCGCCTGCGAGGTCCTCCCCCACCGGTCGCTGCCCACCCTGGCTCCCGCGACGAGCAGCCCCGCACCGCGGTCGATCAGCCCCGCACCGGTCGTGAGCGGTTCCGCGACCGCCTCGGGCAGCCCCGCGCCGCTGCCCGCCCTCGGCGTCCGGGGAGGCGTCGGCGGCGCCGTCACCGGCGGCCCGACCGGCTGGGACGTCGGCATCGGCGCAACCCTCACCGCGGCGGGCCTGCTGGCCGCAGCCGGCTGTGTACGACGTCGCCGGCGCCGTCTGTAGTCGCGCACACCGCGGCCGCGAGCGTTCCCCTGCCCGCCCGATGTGCCGGGCCGCGGCAGTCGGGGTACGCGGAGCGGAACATGCAGACCTTCCTGCCGCATCCGGACTTCACCGCGTCGGCAGCCGCCCTGGACCCACGGCGGCTGGGCAAACAGCGCGTCGAGGCACTCCAGGTGCTGCGCGGCCTGACCGTCGCGGGCTACGGGTGGCGCCACCATCCGGCGGTGCGCATGTGGACCGGCTACGAGGAGGCGCTGGTGCGCTACGGCCTCGAGGTCTGCGGCGTCTGGACGGCGACCGGCCGCGCGGACACCTGCGCCGCCTCGCTGATGACCGCCTTCGCCGGCCGACGGCCCGGCGTCCGCACCCAGCAGGAGCTCGCCGAGGCGCGCGAGCTGCCGCCGTGGCTGGGTGACGCCGCCTTCCACCGCAGTCACCGGTCGGCACTCGTGCGCAAGGATCCGGCGTTCTACACGGCACGGTTCCCGGACGTGCCCGACGATCTGCCGTACGTCTGGCCGGCGTCGGACCGGGATGACGACCGGCCGCCGCAGAGGCGGGCGCAGGGTCGGGCGCAGAGGCGGGCGTAGGCCGCTGTCGGCGCGCCGACGGCGAGTCCGATTTACGGAGAATGCACGCATGGGCCGGGTGAGGGCGGATACCCGAGCGGCATGGTACGGACACTGAAGCGGCACGGACGGCACAACGGGCGCGGTACGGCCGCCCCGGAGGCGGAGCGCGGCCGGGCAGCCGCCGCGGGGCCGGACGAGCAGGTGGAGGAACGGGCCCCGGACAGTCCGACGGAGCTGCCCAGGCACTCCTGGAAAGCGGTGCTCAAAGGCACGCTCAAGGAGTTCAAGAAGGACGAGCTGACCGACCGGGCGGCGGCCCTGACCTACTACGGGATCCTGGCGCTGTTCCCGGCACTCCTCGCACTCGTGTCCCTGCTGGGCATCATCGGGCAGTCGGCGACGCAGCAGGTGCTGGACAACATCCAGAAGCTCGCCCCCGGCCCGGCGCAGGACATCCTGCGCAACGCCGTGCGGCAGATGCAGGGTGGCAGCGGGCTGGGCTCGGTCATGGCGATCGTGGGCCTGGTCCTCGCGGTGTGGTCGGCGTCCGGCTACGTCGCCGCGTTCATCCGCAGCGCGAACGCGGTCTACGACGTCCCCGAGGGCCGTCCGGTGTGGAAGGTGCTGCCGGTCCGGGTCGGCGTCACCGTGGTCCTCATGGTGATGGCCGTGATCAGCGCGTTGATCGTGGTGTTCACCGGCGGCCTCGCGCGCCAGGCGGGCACCGCCCTCGGGGTCGGCGACGCTGGACTGACGGCGTGGTCGATCGCCAAATGGCCGGTGCTGGTGGTTCTGGTCACGATCATGATCGCGCTGCTGTACTGGGCGACCCCTAACGCGAAGGTCCGCGGCTTCCGCTGGATCACGCCGGGGAGCTTCCTCGCGCTGCTGATCTGGATGATCGCCTCCGCCGGGTTCGCGCTCTACGTGGCGAACTTCGCGTCGTACAACAAGACGTACGGCACGCTCGCGGGTGTGATCGTCTTCCTGGTGTGGCTGTGGATCACCAACCTGGCGATTCTGCTCGGTCTGGAGTTCGATGCCGAGCTGGCGCGCCAGCGCGCCGTCGCCGGGGGCCACCCGGCCGACGAGGAGCCGTACATCCAGCCGCGCGACACCCGTAAGTGGGACGAGGAGGACCATCGCCGCCTCGGTTCCTGACCTGCGGGCGCGGTCGCCCCTCGCGGGACCGGTCGCCTCCTTCGGGCCCCTCCGTCGTCATCCGTGACGGGAGGGGCCTCCTCGGCCCGTCCTGCGCGACAGGAGCTTCGCGTCAGGCGGTTCGCTGCGGGCGGTTCGCGACGGGCGGTTCGCGACAGGACCTGTCAAGAACGTCGTCGCGATAGGCCGTTCGCCGCCCGGAACGGGACAGGGCGGCAGACATGACTACGCTTGGCAGGAGTCGCTCATCACGGGATAAAATCTGACAAATTTCCCTAAGGAACCGAAGATGGGTCTCCGCGTCAGCCTTTCGGCCGGGAAGGGCCGGTCCCTCGTCCGTGCGTCCATGGCGCTCACGGTCGCCGTCGTCCTGACCCTGTCCGGGGCCTGTGCCGGGGCCGGCGGGAGCGGTGGAAGCGGCGACGGGGAGGACAACCCCACCGTCGGCCTGCTGCTCCCGGGCGGCGGCGCCTCCCGATTCGGCCAGTTCGACCGGCCGCTGATCGAGAAGAAGCTGAAGGAGCTGTGCCCGCACTGCCCCACGACCTTCGCCGCCACGCCCGACCCGGCCATCCAGCGGCAGCAGCTCGAGTCCATGATCACGAGGGGGGTGGACGTGCTGATCGTCGCCGCCGTCGACCCGGAGCTGCTGCGCCCGTCGGTCGAGGCCGCGCACCGGGCCGGCATTCCGGTCGTCGCCTACGACCGGCTCGCGCAGGGCCCGATCTCCGGTTACGTCACCTTCGACGGCGCGCAGGTCGGCAAGCTCCAGGGCGAGGCACTCCTCAAGGGCATGGGGGCGAAGGCGCCCGGCGGGCAGATCGTCATGATGAACGGGGCCACCACCGATCCCAACGCCGCCTGGTTCAAGCAGGGGGCCCTCGACGTCCTCCGGGGCAAGGTGAAGATCGGCAAGTCGTACGACGTCGTCGGCTGGCGGCCGGAGAACGCCTTCGTCGACATGCGCAGCGCCATCGCCGCGCTGGGCGGGGGCGACATCGACGGCGTCCTGGCCGCCAACGACAGCCTGGCCGGCGCAGTGATCTCCGCCCTGCGGGCCGCGGGGGTGCGTTCGCTGCCGCCGATCACGGGCCAGGACGCCGACCTCGCGGCGGTGCGCCGCATCGTCCGGGGCGACCAGTACATGACCGTCTACAAGCCGTACAAGTCGGCGGCCGACGCGACGGCCGAGATGGCCGTCGCGGCGGGACGCGGCGAGTCGGTCGGATCCATCGCCACCGGCACCGTCGACAGCGCCACCACGAAGGACATCCCGGCGGTCCTGCTTCCGCCGGTCTCCGTCACCGTGGGCACCGTCAAGGAGACCCTGGTAAAGGATGGTCTGTACACCATCAGTCAGATATGTCCACCGAGCCTCCGCGCCGCCTGTGCCGAAGCCGGACTCATCTGACGGGCGTTCCCGGACACGACAGGAGGTGGCCCGTGGCGGTTCAGCCCTTGCTGGCGCTGCGCGGCGTCTCCAAGCGGTTCGCCGCAGTCCAGGCGCTGGTGGACGTGGAGCTGGAGATCCGGGGCGGGGAGGTGGTCGCCCTGGTGGGCGACAACGCCGCCGGCAAGTCCACGCTCGTCAAGGTGATCTCCGGCGTCGGGCCCGCCGACCGGGGCGTCATCGAGTGGCGCGGCGTCCCCATTCAGATCAAGCGCCCCCAGGACGCCCGGTTGCTGGGCATCGCGACCGTCTACCAGGACCTCGCGATGTGCGACAACCTCGATGTCGTCGGCAACCTCTTCCTCGGCCGGGAGATCCACCGGCTCGGGGTTCTCGACGAGGTCGAGATGGAGCGCCGCACCCGCGATCTGCTGCACACCCTGTCCATCCGCATCCCTGACGTGCGGGTGCCGGTCGCCGCCCTGTCCGGCGGTCAGCGGCAGGTCGTCGCGATCACCCGTTCGCTCCTCGGCGAGCCCCGGCTCCTGCTGCTGGACGAGCCCACCGCCTCCCTGGGCGTCGAGCAGACGACGCAGCTCCTGGACCTCATCGAGCAACTGCGCGACCGGGGCCTCGGCGTTCTCCTCATCAGCCACAACATGGGCGACATCAAGGCCGTCGCCGACCGGATCGCCGTCCTGCGTCTCGGGCGCAACAACGGCGTGTTCGACGTGAACACCGCCTCCCAGGAGCAGATCATCTCCTCCATCACCGGCGCGTCGGACAACGCCGTCGGCCACCGCTCGACCCGTGCCGAGGAGACCTGGCCGTGACGGGGAGGAAGAACGGGGCGCACGCCGACGAGGCCGCGCCCGACACGGGCCGCACGCAGAACCCGGCACGGCGGGGCGCCGGGGTTCTTCGGGCGGGCGCCGATGCGGTGGGCCGCCGGCTGCACACACACGACCTCGGACCGGTCCCCGTCCTGCTCGCTCTCGTCGTCACCTGGACGATCTTCCAGATCCTCGACCACAACTTCCTCTCGCCGCGCAATCTGTCCGTGCTCAGCGTGGACATCGTCGGCACCGGCATGATCGCCGTCGGCATCGTCTTCGTGCTGCTGATCGGCGAGATCGACCTTTCGGTGGGCTCGCTCGCCGGCCTGGCGGGCGCCGTGTTCGCCTCGCTCAATGTGAACCTCGGGATGCCGGAATGGCTCGCCGTGATCATCGCGGTGCTCTGCGGCGCGGCCGCCGGGGCGGTGCACGGGTTCTCCTTCGCCCGGATCGGCGTTCCCGCGTTCGTCGTCACCCTCGCCGGCCTGCTCGCCTGGAACGGCCTGATGCTCTACCTGCTGGGGACCGAGACCGCCATCAACTTCGACGAGACCGGTCTGGTCGCCACGCTGACCAGCCGCAACTTCAGCTCCGCCGCCGTCACCTACGGCCTGGCGACGCTCGCCCCGGCCGCCTACCTCCTCGCCTCGCTGCGGGAGCACGGACGCCGCGCCGCAGCCGGGATGCCGGGCCCGCCGGTGAGCGGGATCTGGGTGCGCGCGGCCCTGCTGGCGATCGTCGCGTTCGGCGCCGTCCTGGTCCTGAACCGGTTCGAGGGAGTGCCGCTCGCCCTGCTGATCTTCCTCGCGGTCGTCGTCGCCTCGGACCTCTTCCTGCGCCGCACGCCGTACGGCCGGCAGGTCCTCGCCCTGGGCGGCGGCGTCGAGGCGGCCCGGCGATCCGGCCTGGACGTGACGCGCGTGCGGATCGCGGTGTTCGTGGCGTCGGGGACGCTGGCGGCGGTCGGCGGCCTGTTCGTCGCGTCGCGCCTCACCTCGGCGAGCCAGGTGCCGGGCTCCGGCATGCTGCTGATCAACGCCATCGCCGCAGCCGTCGTCGGCGGCACCAGCCTGTTCGGCGGGCGCGGCTCGCCCTGGTCGGCGCTGCTGGGCGTGCTCATGATCCAGTCGATCGCCTCCGGCATGGCGCTGCTGGGGGTCGAGCCCCCGGTGCAGTTCATGGTCACCGGCGGGGTGCTGTACACCGCGGTGGTCCTGGACTCCCTGGCCCGCCGCGCCGCACGCGCCCGGTGACGCCCCTGAACAAGCACCCCTGAAGACGCGGCACGCCATCAGGACGAGGCGTTGGCCTCGGGCGGAAAACTCCTGTGCGCCGGCTCGCACACCTCTGCGATCATCCCCGGATGGACGACAGTCTCGTCTCGCTGGTCATCCGAAATCCGCGCGGCCTGATCCCGGGCTGAGTGCTGGCGTTGGCCGCGGCGAGGCCATGAAGGGGCCCGGTCGGCCGGGAGGTGCGTACGGGGCGCGGGGACGGCGCTATCGCAGCAGGTCGAACCGTACGTCCCGCCACATCGCGCGCGCTGGGGACCGGGCGTCGTCGGTCAGCTGGTCGTCGGGAACGGACCAGACCTTCACCGGAGTGGCGCCGGCCGTGAGCGCCGGCCAGCCCGGGTCCCCGTCGGCGGCGAAGCCGACCCATGCGCGCATCATTCGCCGGGACAGGGCGCGGTCCGGGTCGTCGGGGGCGCCGCCGATGAGGAAGGCGGCGCCGGGCGCGTCCAGGTTGCCGAAGGCGAACGGAATGTCGGCGGTGTGCCAGGGCCGTGCCTCGCCGTCCGGCGTCCGGCGGCGGCGGGCGAAGCGGGACGCGTGGGCCCGGCCGCCCGCCCGCGCGTGGTGCTCGGCGAGCCGACTGCCGTACTCCCCGAATCGGGCGTCGCCGAAGAGGGCGAGGTACCGGTCGAGCAGCGGGGCGTCGGGCATGAGGGCGCGGTAGCCGTCGAGCAGGCGGGCGGGCAGACCGAGAACGCGGGCGAAGTCCGCGAGTTCGGCCTCCGACGAGATCTCCCGTACACCGCCGACGGCGTGCAGGAACCAGCACTCCTCGACCGTGTGGCACACCAGGAGGTCCACGTCGCGGGCGACGCCCGTGTCCAGTGCACAGAGCGGGTCGGTGGGCAGTACGTCGCCGTCCACGACCGGCTGGAAGACCACCGGGTCGTAGGCCTGCGGCGCCGCCACCGGGTCGTCCCGGAGCTGACCGGCGACCCTGTCGGACGCGGCCACCAGCCGGTGCGGGGAGGCGGAGAGCAGCCCTTCGCCCGTCGGGGCGACTTCGGCCTCGGCCGCGATCCGCCGGGCGACGGCGGCCGCCGTCGCCACGGGGTAGAACGCGTTGGGCACGCTGTGGGCGATCGCTCTGCGGAACAGTCCTCGCGTCTCCTCCCTCGCCATCAGGCACGCGATCGATCCGGCTCCGGCGGAGTGCCCTGCCACCGTGACGCGGTCGGGGTCGCCGCCGAACGCGGCGATGTTGTCGCGGACCCAGCGCAGCGCGGCCGTCTGGTCCAGCAGCCCCCGGTTGTCGGGGAAGCCCGGCACATGACCGAACCCCTCGAATCCGACACGGTAGTTGCAGCCGACCACGACCGCGCCGGCACGGGCGAGCGCGCCGCCGTCGAAGTCGGGCTGGGCGGAGGAGCCGAAGGTGTAGGCGCCTCCGTGAATCCAGAACAGCACCGGCAGGGGGCCGGCGTCCGAAAGCGCCGACGTCGGCGCCCAGACGTTGACGCTGAGAACGTCCTCGTCGCCCTCCTGCCACACCGGTGAGCCGGGCAGCCGCGCCGACTGCGGCGCGATGGGTCCGAAACGGCGGCAGTCCCGCGCGGCGCCCGGGTCCACGAGGGGCTGCGGCGCGCGGAAGCGGTTCGGCCCGAAGGGCGGGGCGGCGTACGGGATGCCGAGGACGGCCGTCACGCCGTCGGGTGACCGTTCGCCGCGCAGCACGCCGCTCGTCGTCCGGAATCTCGCAGCCCCGGGCTCGGCGCCCGGGGCGTCTGCCGTGCGGCGCCCTGCTCTCCTCCCGTGGCCTCTCCGGTCGGTGGGACGCGCACGGTGCGGTCGTCCTCGGGGCTCAGGCATCGAGGACTGCGGCGACGGCCTCGATCTCGACGAGCTGGTCGGTGTAGCCGAGGACGGTGACGCCCATCAAGGTGCTGGGGACGTCGTGGTCGGCGAACGCGTCCCGGACCACCTTCCAGGCCGTCACGAGGTCCTCCTGCCGGGACGACGCGACGAGCACCCGGGTGCTGATGACGTCGTGGAGGGACGCGCCCGAAGCGGCTAGCGCGGTCCGCATGTTCTCGACGGCCTTGCTCGCCTGGCCCGCGTAGTCCCCGACCGCCGCCGTGGAGCCGTCCTCGTTCAGGGGGCACGCCCCGGCGAGGAAGATCAGACGGGATTCGGCGGGCGCCGTGGCCGCATACGCGTACTCGGCGACGTCGGACAGGGCGGCGGAGCGGATCAGGGTGACGGCACGAGGCACGGTCTGCGGGTCCTTTCCCGGGACGAGGAGCCCGGACATCCTCGCAAAGGCCCGGGGCCCGCCGCCTCTCCTTTTTCGAACGGCCTTACCGGGGGCCGGTGTTCAGCCGGCGCGAGGGGCGAGGCCCAGGCCGGTGAGCGCCGCCTCGCCGGCGGCCGCGTGCGCGTCCCCGGCGAGCAGCAGGGTCCGGGCCGCCTGATAGCGGCAGCCCGCCGCGTCGAACGCCGCCGCGACGGCGAGCAGTCGCGCCCGGTCGCCGTCCAGCAGCGCTTCGGAACGGTCCAGTTGGGCAGTGGCGACCAGGTTGCCCGCGACCGTGCCGCGTGCTGCCCCGATCCGCTCGCGGGCGTCCGGGTGTCCGGCCAGCGCCGACGCCTCGGCCCGCACCGCCGCGTACCAGTGCAGCCAGACCCAGGTGACCCACTTCCACACCCGGTCCGGCGGCGGCGCCACCCGTTGCAGCGCCGCGTCGGGTTCCCCGCGGTGGAGCAGGACCGTCGCGTCGAAGACCGCGCCGTAGCCGTGGCGGTGCTCGGACTCATGGCCGGCGTCGTCGACGATCGCGAGCCACGCCGCCCTGGCCTCGTGATCGGCGCGCAGCCCGTGGATCATCGCGACCGACGCGGCGGCCGGACCGAGCGAGAACGACCGCGGCCGGCCGCCGCGCTCCCACGCGTCGAGGAAGCGCACGCTGCCCGCGAGCACGTCGTCGGCGGCGCCCGCGAAGGCGTCCGCGACCAGCAGCCAGGAGACCCCGTGATGACCCGCCTCCGCCAGCAGCGGGTGACCGGCGAGCTCCTCGCCCCACCGCCTGGCCTGCTTCAGCTCGCCCACCCCGAGCGCGGTCGCGGACGCCATGGCGAGGGCGTCCATGCGCTCGTGCGCGGCGGCGGGCGTGCGCGGCGCCGCGGCCAGCACGTCGATGCGGTGGCGGGCCGCGTCCGCCGCCGCGAACGGGCGGCCCGCCCAGCTGTGAGCGCCGGAGAGCGCGTCGAGGGCCGCCGACTCGGCCACCGGATCGCCCGCCCGCCGGGCCGCGTCCACGGCCCGCTCGGCGTGTCCGACCGTCTCGTGCGCGGAGTTGTCCGTGTCGCCCTGGACCGCGCCGAAAGCGTCCGCCACCACCGCCGCCTCGGCCAGCGCGACCGCCGCCCCGGCCGCCGGGCCGCCGTCGCGGGACAGCTCACGCGCCGCCGCGAGCAGGCTGGCCGCCTCCCGCGCGGTGGGGACCCGTTCGAACGTGCTGGAGAAGCGGTACGCGACGGCGGCGGCGGCCGCCAGGTCACGCCCGGCAGCCGCCGTGTCACCGGCCCGGCGGGCCGCGTCCGCGGCAGCACGGTGCAGGCGGAACATGTCGTCGCCGAGGCGGCGGCAGCCGGCCACCCCGGCGGCCCGGCGCAGCGCGGCAGCGGCGCCGGCCGGGTCGCCCGCGGCGTCGGCGAGCGCGGCCGCCTGTTCGAAGCGCTGCTGGGCCTCGCCGACCAGGGTGCGGGCGAAGGCAAGACCGGCCAGGGACAGTGCGAGGCGGCAAGCGTCCTCGCGCCGCTCCGGCCGGTCGGCCGCCCAGGCCAGGGCGGTCCGCAGGTCGTCGGCCGTCGCGTCGAACCGTGCCCGGCGGCCCTCGTCCACGAACTCCGCCGACAGGTCGGCCGGTCGGGCGTCCTCGAGGTCGGACGCGGCGGTCAGGCACCAGCCGAGGTGGCGGGCGCGGACGTCCGTCAGCTCGTCGGCGTCGGCCAGCCGCCGGGTCCCGTACTGGCGGACGGTCTCCAGCGCCCGGTACCGGACGCCCGACGGGGACGGCGTCGCGGTCAGCAGACTCTGCTCGGCGAGCCTTCCGAGGCCGTCGGCGACCGCGGCCGCGTCCAGCGGCGCGAAGGCGGCCACCACGGCCGCCGCCTCGGCCGTGAACGGCGCCGCGAACACCGAGATCCGGCGCAGCAACGCCCGGTCCCGCGGCTCGAGCAGGTCGTGGCTCCAGTCCAGCGCCGCCCCCACCGACCGGTGCCGGTCGTGCGCACGCGGCCCTCCGGCGAGCATGAGCAACTGGTCGGTGAGACCGGCGGTGAGGCCCGGCAGCCCCAGGGCGGGATAGCGCGCCGCCGCCAGCTCGATGGCCAGCGCCATCCCGTCGAGGCCGGCACAGAGCGCCGCGACGTCCTCGCGCGCCGACGCGTCCGGAGCGCGGCCGGCCGCAGCCGCCCGCTCCACGAACAGCGCCACGGCGTCCGACTCCCCGCCGTCCGCCCAGGACAGCGGCGGCACCTCGAAGGCCCACTCGAACGGCACCAGCATCCGGGCCCGGCTCGTCGCGAGGACCTGTACCCCCGGACAGGCCGTCAGCAGCCGCTCCAGGAAGGGGGACACGCCGTCGATGACCTGCTCGCAGTTGTCCAGCACCAGCAGGGCCCGGTGGTCCGCCAGCGCGGCGAGCACCGTCTCGTCGACGCCACGACCCGGCTGCTCGCCCGTGCCCACCGTCGCCGCGACCGCCGCGCCCACCCGTCCCGGATCGGTGACCGGGGCCAGATCCACGAACCACACCCCGTCGGGGAAGTCCCCGGCGGCCTGTGCCGCGACCGCCAGCGCGAGCCGGGTCTTGCCCACGCCGCCCGGCCCGACTGCGGTCACCAGCCGGCGCGCCTTCACGGCTTCGGCGAGGTCGGCGCGCTCCCGCGTCCGGCCCACGAACGCCGTCAGCGGCGTCGGCAGTGCGGGCGCCGGGCACGCCCGACCGGCATGGGCGAGATCGGCCGCACGCCGGGACAGCGCGCGCCGGTCCAACGCCCCGAGCTTGCGCAGCAACGCGGAGACGTGCGACTCCACCGTGCGCACCGAGATGAACAACTGCGCGGAGATCTCCGCGTTGCTGAGGTGCTCGCCGAGCAACGCGAGCACTTCTGCTTCCCGGGCCGAGATCACTGGAGTGGACACCGGGACATTATCCGGGGGGCGCCCTGGTGCGGCTCCGGGCGGTACGGGTCCTGTCCGTAGCCTCTCCGTAGTCCTCTCCGCATGCCGGTCCGTGGTGCTTTCCGTGGTGCTCTCCGTGGTGAGCACGGACGCGGTGACCACTGCGGCCGGGAGAGGCTGTGACCACGGCGTTCGAGCCCCGGCAGGGACACCCCGGCGCCACTCGTCACCCCACCCACCGACCGCAGGAGCGACCATGACCGGATCGTCCGCCCCGGCGTCCGAGACCACAAAGACCACGGAGTCCCGGGAGACCACGGAGACCACAAAGACCACGGACCCGCTGCCCGGGACCACGGGCGCCGGCCCTCGCCCCCGTGCGGTGCGCCGCCGCGACACCGAGCACCGGCTCGCCCACGACGTCGACGTCTGGGTGGCCAGCGCCTCTGCCGACGGCGTGCCCCACCTCGTGCCGCTCTCCTTCGACTGGGACGGCCGCACACTGCTCATGGCCACCCCGGCGGACAGCCCGACCGGCCGGAACCTGACAGCCTCCCGGACCGCCCGGCTGGCACTCGGCCACACCCGGGACGTCTGCATGATCGAGGGCGAGACCGAGGTCCTCGGCATCGACGCCCTGCCACCCCGGCAGGCCGACCGGTTCGCCGAACGCACCGGCTTCGACCCGCGCACGCTCACCACGCCCTACCGCTGGTTCCGCGTCACCCCCCGCCGCATCCAGAGCTGGCGCGAGGCGGACGAGCTGTCCAGCCGCGAGCTCATGCGCGACGGCCACTGGCTCGCCTGACCGCGCCGTGCCGCCGTTCAGCCGCCCCGAAGTGCCCATCTGTGCATACGATCTGATGGACCGTCCAACAAGGAGATCCGCGATGACGAACACCCAGCAGCCCGCCGCCGGCAGCGCCGCGCCCGAGCGGTTCGACGGGTTCTCGGCCGAGGAACGCGAAGCGATGAAGGAACACGCCCGGGACCTCAAGACGACCGCGCGCCGCAGCCCGCGCAGCGCCAAGGCGGACGGCGAGAAGGACGTGCTGGCGAAGATCGCCGACATGGCGGACGCCGACCGCGTCCTCGCCGAACGACTGCACACGATCATCAGGACGGCCGCGCCGGACCTCGCGCCCAAGCTCTGGTACGGCATGCCCGCCTACGCCAGGGACGGCAAGGTCGTGTGCTTCTTCCAGAGCGCGCAGAAGTTCAAGACCCGGTACGCCACCCTCGGCTTCAGCGACCAGGCGCGCCTCGACGACGACACCATGTGGCCCACGACGTACGCCCTGACGAAGCTGGACGCCGCCACCGAGACCCGCGTCACCGAGCTCGTCGTGAGGGCGGCGGGCTGAACCGAAGCGGCGGCCCTGCCGCAGCCGAGCCGGGGTTCGCGGTGGGCGTTCGGGTGCTGCTGAACACCCTCGGTCTTCCTCTGATGCTCCTCAAGTCGCTTGGCAGGAGCGGGACACGGCGGCCACGATGATCGACATGACGGCAATCGCGGGACTCACCAGGAAACAGGACGTCGTACTGCTCGTCCGGGACGCGGATTTGGTCTGTGCCGCCCTTCGGCAGGCGTTGGCCGAGGCCTCGCCCGAGGAGCGCCCCGGTCTGGAACGCGCCGCCGCCCTGGTCGAGTCCACCGCCGCCGCCACCGACGGTCAGCTGCGTGCCCGTTGGGTCCGCTCCCGGCTGGCCTCGGCCGGTTTCACCGGCGACATCGGCTCGATCTCGGCGGTGAGGGCGCTGCGCAAGGCGGAACCGGGCCTGAGCCTGCTGGCGGTCGTGCGTCTGCAGAAGGACGCGGTGGCGTTCCCGGAGTGAACCGGACGTGCCCGGGCACTGTGCGCGCGGCCCGCCGCCCACCGTTCGCCGGCCGGGTCAGCGGGGTGTCCGCCAGGTCATGACCTCGGTGGGCGGAAGGCGCTCGGCGAAGCGGTCGTCGGGCGCTTCCTCCCGCAGCAGCGCGCGCAGCTCCCGCTCGAAGTCCCCCAGCCGGTCGCCGAACAGATGCGGCGCGGAGTCGGAGCGGGAGAACGCCCACGCCACGAGGTCGTCCGCGGTGCGCTCGACCACTCCCCCGGCCGGCACGACATGTCGCCGGAAGTCCACGAACCCGGCCCGGGCCATGACGAGGTCCTCCCGGCCCGGCGTTCCGTTCACGAGCACTCCGCGTCCCGCGCGGCGCACGGGGCCCACATAGCGGCGCACGAGGGCGCCGATGCGGTCGTACGGGGGCGCGGGCGACGGCAGCGGCCTCGGATCGGGAGGCGGGTTCTGGTGGTCGCTGACGTGGACGAAGACGCCTCCCGGCTCCAGCATCCGCAGCACCGTGGCGGCGACACTGTCCCGGTCGGTCCAGTGGAAGGACTGGGCGAACACCACCGCCCGGAACTCCCCCAGCCCCGCCGGCAGATCTTCGGCGCGGGCTGCCGTCCAGCGGGCGGCGACGCCGTGACGTACGGCCCGGCGTCGGGCCGCGGCCAGCATGGCCTCGTCCGGGTCGACGCCCACGGCCTCGGCGAAGTAGGGCGCGAGGGCGATCAGCACGATGCCCGGGCCGCAGCCCACGTCGAGGAGTCTGCCCCGGCCGTCCAGACCGAGGGCGTCGGCGACGGTCTCGGCGAAGCCCGGAGCGTACGGGAGCCGGCCCCGCTCGTAGTAGGCCGCGCTTCCCCGGAACAGGGAGCTGTCCCACTCCCACCCGTCAGGCATCGCATCCCTCCATCGGACCGTAGTCGCCTTCTGCCGCCGTCGGCGGCAGTTCCCGCGTGCACGGGCGTCCGCCGCGCGCCGTCGGGCGGTCACCGCGGGGCGCGGGGGCTTCGGGGTAGGGAGTGACGTCGTCCGGCCCGGCCATGAGGGGGCTTCAGCGGCGGCCGCGCAGCCGGGCCAGGAGGCCGCGTGCCTGGGCGCGGCGGCGCGGGTCGGCCGCGGCACGCCGTGCCTGCTCGATCGTGCGCTGCCCCTGAGGGCTGCGCGCGAACGTCTTGATGCGCTGGATGAGGCTCATCGCTGTGCTCCCGTGGGGTCCGTCGACGTCGTCACGTCTTCTCGGCTCGGTCTCTCGGCTCGGTCTCTCGGCTCGGTCTCTCGGCTCGGTCTCTCGGCTCGGTCTCTCGGCTCGGTCTCTCGGCTCAGTCCTACCCCCGAACGGGTCGAACAGGCCGGCCGGTCGCGGGTTCACGCACACCGCGCCGCGGGCGCCACGCTCAGGCCTCGCGTCACCTTGCCGGCCGGGGTGCGGGCGGGCGCGGACGGGGTCCGTGCGGTCGCGGGGGCGGTGCGGGCCGGCCGGACCCGGTAGGTCGTCTTCGCCGGGTCGGCGACGGGCTCGCCGAGGATGATGCGTCCGGCGGCGTGCAGCGCGTCGCATTCGGCGCGGGACAGGGCGACATAGCAGCCTCCCCGGCCGCTTCCGGCGTCCAGCGGCCGCCAGTAGCCGTAGGTGCGCCGGCCGTTCGCGTGCTCTGTGACGAAGACGGGGGTGCGGGGATCGGCGACGATGCGCAGGACGTCGGCTCCGGCGCGGCTCAGCGGCTCCGCGGGGCGGGAGGGAGCCTTCCGTACGACGGACCCCGTACTGCGCTCGTCCGGGAGGGGCAGAGGTCGTGCCGCGGCTGGCCCGCGATCGGCGGTGGTCGACATCATCGGTGACCTTTCCTGGACGGGGACTGGAGACCGCCTACCCGGCCGAGCCGGAGTTGATCTCTCTGCGGAGGCATCCTTCATCACACCACTGACAACGGGCCGTTCCTCAAGCGCCGTCGCCTTCCTGGCGTCTGACGGATCCTCACGGCGTCAGGAGAAGAACCCCCGCGGCGCGGGCAGGCCCGGCGTGAAGGAGGACGGCGCGCTCATGACCCGGTCGAGGTCGCGGCGGATGCGTTCGGCCTCGCCGCGCACCTGCGCGGGCACATCACCTCGTTCGCTGACGAGACGGTGGTAGATCGGGGTGTCTTCGAAAAGGGGGGTCACCGAGGAGGCTCTTCTTTCGGGTCGAACCGGCGCTTGGGGGCAATCGCCTGACGGCCCGGCAGCGGAACCGCCGAACGGCGACATCATCGTATTGTCCCCGACGCGACGCGGTGCGCGCGACACGGGGCCTGTGGTGGGCGGTGCGGCTCGGGGCGCGACGGAGCGTCCGGCGTCACCAGAGCAGGGGGTCCCGCGCCGCGCAGGCCCGGCCGGCGAGGCCTGCCGGGGAGCCGGGCGCCGACTGCGCCCGCAGCAGTTGCGCGACGACGGCAGCCGTGGCGCGGTGCCAGTGGCCGCCGCGCCGGAGCATCGCGTGGTCACCCCCGCGGACGAGGACGAGACCGGCCTGCGCGTCGGCCTGCCGGGCGCGCCGCACGTACTCCGCGGACGCCGCGGGGTCGGTGACCCGGTCACGGTCGCCGTGCAGGACGACGACGCGCGTCTCGGCGAGGTGGGCGGCGGGTTCGCCGGGTGGACACCACGGCGCCAGGGCCAGCACACCGCGCACCGCCGGGTCGGCTGCCGCGCGCAGCGCGGCCCGGCCCCCCATCGAGTGACCGACCAGGATCACGGGCACCTCACCGGCGAGGCGCCGCAGCTCGTCGAGGGCCCGTGCGGCGTCGTCCACCGGGTCCGCGGTGGCGTTCCACCCCTGATAGCGGTAGCGCACCTCGCCGACGAGGACGTCCCGGCGGTCCGTCGAGGCGACCGCGGCCCGCACGAGCGGGCGCATGCGCAGGGCGGCCGGGTGCCAGGCCCTCGAGGCCCTGCGGCTGTGCTCCCGGCCGCCGTGCAGGACCAGGACCGCGGCCCCGGCCGGCGCCGTCGGCCGGCGCCGCACCACCAGCGCGGCCCCGGCCGCCACAGCCGTCTCCCTGGCGCCCGCTCCTCTTGCGCCCGCTCCTCTTGCGCCCGCTCCTCTTGCGCCCGCTCCCCTGTCGCCCACTGCCACGCCGCCTCCCGCAGCTCGCCCCGGACCGTCCCGGACCGTCGCGGACGGCCCGGGACACCTCCCGGCCGGTCCGGCGGCCACGGCCGAGGATGTCAGAGACAGCCCGGGTCCGCAGGCGCGCGGCTCACCCCGACGGACGGAGGGCTGCCCGGCCCCGGATGTCCCGCTCCCGCCGAGAGCGCCGCCGGCCCTGGCCCGCTCCCGGGTGCGGGCCGCCGCGGCGCGTCACGGGGCGGATCCCGTCGGGCGGGCGACCGCCGTCCGCCCGGCGCAGCACAAGCCGGGCGACGACCGGGCCCGGCCGTCGCGGGTCGGGTCAGCGGGCGGCGAGGAGTTCGAGGGTGTCGATGACGCGGTTCGAGAACCCCCACTCGTTGTCGTACCAGGCGACCACCTTGACGTGCCGGCCGTCGACGCGGGTGAGGGCCGAGTCGAAGATCGACGACGCCGGGTTGCCGGTGATGTCGGACGACACCAGCGCGTCCTCGGAGTACTCGAGGACGCCGGCGAGCGGACCCTCGGCCGCCGTGCGGTAGGCGGCCAGCACCTCGTCGCGCGTCACCTCGCGGGCGACGGTCGTGTTCAGCTCGACGATCGATCCCACCGGGACCGGCACCCGGATCGAGTCGCCGGACAGCCTGCCGTCGAGGTTCGGCAGCACGAGGCCGATCGCCTTGGCGGCGCCCGTCGTGGTCGGGACGATGTTGACGCCGGCGGCACGGGCCCGGCGCGGGTCGCGGTGCGGGCCGTCCTGGAGGTTCTGCTCCTGCGTGTAGGCGTGCACGGTCGTCATGAAGCCGTGCTCGATCCCGGCGAGACCGTCGAGGACGGCGGCCAGCGGCGCGAGCGCGTTGGTGGTGCAGGACGCGTTCGAGACGATGGTGTGCAGCTCGGGGTCGTAGGCGTCGGTGTTGACGCCGTAGGCGAGGGTGACGTCGGCACCGTCGGAGGGCGCGCTGACGAGCACCTTGCGGGCGCCCGCGTCGAGGTGGGCGCGGGCGGCCTTGGCGGAGGTGAAGCGGCCGGTCGCCTCCAGCACGATGTCGACGTCGAGCTCGGCCCACGGCAGCTGCGCCGGCTCGCGTTCGGCGAGCACCTTGATGCGGCGGCCGTCGACGACGAGGGCGCCGTCCTCGACGGTGACCGGGCGGCCGAGCCGGCCGGACGTGGAGTCGAAGGCCAGCAGCCGCGCGAGGGCGGTGGGCTCGGTGAGGTCGTTGACGGCGACGATCTCGAGGTCGCTGTCGCGTTCGAGGAGCGCACGCAGCACGTTGCGTCCGATGCGGCCGAATCCGTTGACGGCGATGCGAGTCATGAGTGGTGTCCCTTCGGTTCGTCACCCAGCCTCGCGCGGGGCGGGCGGGGTCGGCCACGGCGTGCGCGCCATGGTTCGAAAGGATCCCGCCACCCTACGGCACCGTGCGGACGGACGGCTCGGCTCACGGTCACTCGCCCCGGGTGAAGGTGCGCCGGTACTCGCTCGGCGTGGTGCCGAGGATCTGCTGGAAGTGCGTCCGCAGGTTCGCGCCGGTGCCGAGCCCGACGTCGTTCGCGATCTGCTCGACGCCGCGCTCGGAGCGCTCGAGCAGCTCGCGGGCGGCGTCGATACGGGCGCGCATGATCCACTGCATGGGCGTGTATCCGGTGTCCTCGACGAAGCGCCGCGAGAAGGTGCGCTCGGAGACCGCCGCGTGCCGGGCCATCGCCGCCAGGGTCAGGGGTTCGTCCAGCCGGTGCAGGGCCCACTCGCGGGTGGCGGCGAACCGCTCCCCCAGCGGCTCCGGCACGCTGCGCGGCACGTACTGCGCCTGGCCGCCGCTGCGGTAGGGGGCCGCGACCAGGCGGCGGGCCGCGTGGTTGGCGGCGGCCACCCCGAGGTCGCGGCGCAGGACGTGCAGGCAGAGGTCGATGCCGGAGGCGGCGCCGGCCGAGGTGAGCACACTGCCCTCGTCGACGAAGAGGACGTTCTCGTCGACCCGGACCCGCGGGTGCCTCGCCGCGAGGGCCCGGGCGTAGTGCCAGTGCGTCGTGGCGCGCCGGCCGTCGAGCAGGCCGGTGGCGGCGAGCGCGAAGGCGCCGGTGGAGATGGCGGCGAGCCGGGCGCCCCGGGCATGGGCGGCGATCAGGGCGCGCACGACGGCCTGCGGCGGGTCCTCGCGGTCCGGAAAGCGGTAGCCGGGGAGGAAGACGACGTCGGCCCACTGCAGCGCCTCCAGGCCGTGGGCGACGTGGTACGACAGTCCGTCGCCGCCGCTCACCGGGCCGGGCGCGGCGCCGCAGACCCGGACCTCGTACGGCATGCTCGCGCGGGTCGTGAACACCTGCGCCGGGATGCCGACGTCGAGGGGCTTCGCTCCGTCGAGCACGAGGACGGCGACGCGCCGGAGGCGGGAGGACGACATTCGGCCCAGGGTACGGGGCGGGCGCACGCGCGCGTCCGTCGCGCCGCCCGGGGTGTCGGACGGCCTCACGGGGCGTCGCGGGGGTGTCACGGCGGGCGTCGCGGTGGGCGTCGCGGTGGGCTCCGCGGTGGGGCGAGCGGTGGCGGACCGGGGGGGGTGAACACGCTCACGGCCGTGCGCGTATGCCTCTTTGACGGTTCGTGGAAAGGCGCGGTGCTCACGTGACAGTTCATTCTCCCCACTCCGGTCACCGCAGGCGTCAGAACCGGACCCCGCTGATCGTCGGCGCGGCGGCCGGCGTCCTCGCGGTCACGCTGGCGGCCCAGGTCGCCCTCGCGGGCGGAGAGCAGGGGACGGCGACCGGTGGGGCGGGCGCCCACGTCCTCGCCGTTCCGCGGGCCGCGGGCGAGGTGCGGCTGACGGCGACCCGGCGGGTCACCGGCGTCCTCGACGGTGCGCGGACCCGGTTCACCGGGGCGGGCGCGCTGGGCGGCGGGGGTCGACAGGCGGGCCGGGCACCGCTGTTCGAACTGGCGGACGGCGCCGTCCTGAAGAACGTCATCCTGGGCGCTCCCGCCGCCGACGGTGTCCGCTGCCTGGGCAGCTGCACCCTGGAGAACGTGTTCTGGGAGGACGTCGGCGAGGGCGCGGCCGCCTTCCTCGGCAGGTCCGCGGACGCCGTGTACACCGTCAGCGGCGGCGGTGCCGCGGACGCGGCGGGCACGGTGTTCCGGTTCGACGGGGCGGGCACGTTGACCGTGCGCGACTTCGCCGTGGCCGGCTTCGGGGAACTGGTGCGCTCCTGCGGCGACTGCGGTGAGCGGTTCCGGCGGGACGTGGTGCTGGAGAACGTCACGGCCACCGCCCCCGGCGGCCAACTCGTGGGCATCAACAGCGACTTCGGTGACACCGCCCGGCTGAGCGGCGTCACCGTGGTCGGCGACCCGGGCCGGGACGTCGTGCCCTGCCAGAAGTTCGCGGGGGCGACCGGCGGCGAGCCGGTGAGGCTCGGTGCCGGGCCCGACGGGGTGAACTGCCTCTTCGAGGAGTCCGACGTCACCTTCCGGTGAGCACGCGGTCACGGCCCGCCGGACACCCGGACACCCCGTCACCGGGTCACCGGGTCACCGGGTCACCGGGTCACCGGGTCACCGGGTCACCGGGTCACCGGGTCACCGCTTGGCGCCGAAGTTCTGCGTCCACCACGGGCCGCCGGCGCCGTCGTGGATGCCCACGCCGATGTTCTTGAAGTCGCAGTTGAGGATGTTGGCGCGGTGGCCGGGACTGTTCATCCAGGACGTCATCACCGACTCGGCCGTCTGCTGCCCCATGGCGATGTTCTCGCCGTAGGTGGACCAGCGGTAGCCGGCGGCCGTGATGCGCACGCCGGGGTCGGCGCCGTCGGGGTTGGTGTGGTCGAAGAAGTCGCGGGCGGCCATGTCGTCGGAGTGCCCCTGGGCGGACTTGCGCAGCAGCGGGTCGCCCGTGAGGGGACCGCAGCCCGCGGCCGCCCGTTCCTTGTTGACCAGGGCGATCACCTGACTCTCGCGGTCGGACGGCCCCGACTGCGGGAGTGGCGCCTTCGAGGCGGACCGCCGCGCGCCGGCGGCCGGCTTCGCCGGCGTCTTGGCCGGGGCGCTGCGGGAGGCCCTGGCGCTCGGCGAGGTGCTCGCGGTCGGTGACTTCGACGCCGACGGCGAGGCCGAGACCGACGGGGACGGCGAAGGCGACGCACTCGCGGCGCCGGCGTCCGGGGAGGGCCGGTCGGCGGCGAGGGCGTCGTTCGCGGGCTGCACCGCGGTGCTCTCCCCCGACCCCGGGTCCGTTTGCGCCCCGAAGTAGTAGAGCCCGCCGCCCGCCACGCACGCGGCCACCACCGCTCCGCCGACCACGCGCCGCCGTGTGCGCCGGCGGCGGCGAGCCGCCGTGCGGGAGACGGTGCGATCCCCGGCGCGGCGCCCCGTCCGCGTGATCACGGTGGGGTCCCCGTCCCCGTCCCCGCCCCCGTTCGCGGACGGGGAGGTGGCCGAGACGGCCAGGGCGACGGTGTCGGCGGCGCCGGGCGTCCTCGCCAGGAGCGCGGACGACACCGCGACCAGCGCCAGCCCGGCCAGCAGGCCCTCCGCGGGCAGCAGTCCGCTCCACAGGCCCGAGCACCGGGCGCAGCCGCGGGCGTGGCGGGCTATGCGCTTGCGCCACAGCGCCGAGGGCCGGCCGTCGAAGCCCGCGAGCGCGTCCCGCAGCTCCGGGCACGGCGGCTGCGCGTCCAGCGCCCGCACCACGACCCGTGCCGCCTCCAGCTGCGCCTTCATCCGCTGCACGCGCACGGCCGTGTGCTGCGGTGT
Organism: Streptomyces sp. B21-105; assembly: GCF_036898465.1. Taxonomy (NCBI): domain Bacteria; kingdom Bacillati; phylum Actinomycetota; class Actinomycetes; order Kitasatosporales; family Streptomycetaceae; genus Streptomyces; species Streptomyces sp. B21-105. The sequence goes on from NZ_JARUMJ010000001.1 coordinate 435,543, forward strand.
CAGTGTCAGGGCGTCGGCGATCTCGGCGCGGGTCAGCTCGCCCGCGCACTCCAGCCACCACAGGGACAGCAGGCCGCGGTCGTCGGGCTCCAGCCAGCGTGTGGCGCGCGCGGTCTCCTGCCGCTGGCCGGACAACTGCAGCTGGACGATGGTCAGGTCCACGAAGTCGGCGCCCGGATCGGCCACCTCGTCGGCCTCCTCCATGCCGCCCTGCGCGGGCTGGAGACGGTTGAAGTGCGCGCGGACCTGGTTCATCGCGATGGCCACCAGCCAGGAGCGGAAGCTCTCGGGCGACCTGAGCGTGCTCAGCGAGTCGAGGGCGCGCAGCATGGTGTCCTGCACGACGTCGTCCACGTCCACCGACCCGTTCAACGCCCGGCCCACGATGTTGTAGACCAGCGGGAGGTAGGCGCCGACGAGCGCGTCCTGAGCCGCCTGGTCGCCCGCCCGGGCGGCCCTCACCAGCTCTGTCGCGTCCACCGTGTGCCGTTCGCTCATTGCTGCTTCCCTGTCCTCGACTCCGAACGATGCTGTCCCTCGCTTCGGGGATCACCGCGGGAGCACCGGATAACAGTTCCTCGTAAAAACGTGCGAGGAGAGAGTCGCCGCTGTGGCGGCGTCGGCGCAATGGACGCGGTCACACCGGCGCACCGAAGCGCGACGGAGAAAACATGGCGAACTCACCGGAAACGGACGGTGGGACGCAACGGGCGGGCAGCCGGGCGATTGACCGGCGAAGGGTGCTGGCACCGACGGTGAAATGAAGGGCGCTCGCCGCCGACGCGCCGGTCCTCGTCCTGCACGAGCCCACGACGGCCGTCGACGCCGTCACGGAGGTCCGCATCGCCGGCGGCATCAGGGAGATCCGCGCGGGCCGCACCACCGTGCTGGTCACCAACAGCGCCGCCCTGCTCGCCGTCACCGACCGGGTCGTCCTCCTCGACGGCGGCCGGCTCGCCGCGAGCGGCGGCCACGACCAGCTCGTGCGCGCCTGCGCCCCCTACCGGACGGCGGTCCTGTCATGACCGGTTCCCCGGCGGCCCCCGACCGGCCCGGGACGGCGGCGGACGCGCCCGCGCTGCTGCCCGTCGCCTCGCCCGCCCGCACCCGCGCGGCCGTCGTGGCACTCCTGCGGCCACAGCGACGACTGGCCCTGGCCGCGCTCGCCGTGATGGTGGCCGCGACCGCCGTCGGACTGCTCGTGCAGCCGCTGCTGGGCCGGATCGTGGACCTCGCCGCCGACCGCGGCTCCGCGAACGCCATCACCGTCACCGCGGCGCTGCTCGCCGCCGTCGCCGTCGTGCAGGGCGTAGCGACCGGGCTGGGTCTCTCGCTGATCTCCCGGCTCGGCGAGACGACGCTGGCCCGGTTGCGCGAGCGGTTCGTCGAACGGGCCCTGGACCTGCCGCTGGAGCGGGTCGAGAAGGCCGGCGCCGGCGACCTCACCGCCCGCGTCACCGCAGACGTGTCACTCACCTCGTCGAGTACTCCGCCGAGGTCATGTCCGTGCTGCCGGTCGTCGAGGACGGCGAGGTACGCGCGTTCGACGTCGCCTCCCACGACCCTGCCGCTCCGGGCGCGCCGACGGTCCGCCGCACCCGCACCCTCTGTGTCGCCACCGGCCTGGAACCGCACCTGCCGCCGGGCATCGCACCCTCCGAACGGGTCTGGCACACCAGTGAGTTGCTGCCCCGCGTCGAACAACTGGCGCGCTCCGGCGGGCCGGTGCGCCGTGCCGTCGTGCTCGGCGCGGGCCAGAGCGCCGCCGAAGCCGTCGACTACCTCCACCGCAGCTTCCCCGAGGCCGAGATCTGCTCCGTCTTCGCCAAGTACGGCTACACCCCCGCGGACGACAGCCCGTTCGCCAACCGGATCTTCGACCCGGAGGCCGTCGACGTCTACTACGGGGCGCCGTCCGCGGTGAAGCAGTCGCTGCACGACTACCACCGCAGCACCAACTACTCCGTGGTGGACATGGACTTGATCGAGTCCCTGTTCCCGGACCATGTACCGGGAGAAGGTGCAGGGCAGGCAGCGGATCCGGATGCTCAACGTCTCCCGGCTGCGCGAGGTCGCCCCGGCTGCGGACGGGGTGCGGGTCACCGTGGAGTTCCTGCCCACCGGCGAGGAGGCGGTGCTCGACTCGGACCTGCTCGTGTACGCCACCGGTTACCAGCCGCGCGGCCTGGGCGAGAACCTCGGCGAGATCGCCAAGGTCTGCCTGCGCGACGAGGAGGACGCGCTGCTCGTCGGCCGCGACCACCGGGTCGAGACCGCCGCCCACGTGTCCGCGGACGTCTACCTCCAGGGCGGCACCGAGCACAGCCACGGACTGACCTCGACACTGCTGTCCACCACCGCCGTCCGCGCCGGGGAGATCCTCAGCTCGCTCCTCGCCCGCCACGCCGCCCGGCGGACCGCCCCGGCGGACAGTTCGGCGCATCGGTGAGAACCGTGCGGTACGTCGTCGGACAGGACCGCGGACACCCCGGCTGACACCTCGACGGAGCCGCCCCCGAGCCACCCCCGAGACTGACCGCGCCGGTGCGCGCCGGTCGGTCGCCGGCGCGGCGCACGGCGTTACTGTCGCCGGCATGGACCGTGAACGCCGAGGCCGGCTCCCGTGTCTGCTCGGCGGCGCCGTGTTCGCCGTGTGCATGGCCGGCACCACGCTGCCGACCCCTCTCTACGGCCTCTACCAGGAGAAATTCGGCTTCTCCGAGCTGACGGTCACCGTCGTGTACGCCGTGTACGCCTTCGGCGTCATCGGGATCCTGCTGCTGGCGGGCAACGCCTCGGACACCGTCGGCAGACGTCCGGTGCTGCTGTGGGCCCTGGGCTTCGCGGCCGCGAGCGCCGTCTGCTTCCTGTGCGCCACCGGGCTGAGCTGGCTGTACGCGGGGCGGCTGCTGTCGGGACTGTCGGCCGGACTGTGCACCGGGGCCGCCACGGCGTACGTGATGGACCTCGCCCCGCCGGGCGGCGCCACCCGGGCCACCCTCGTGGCGACGGCCGCCAACATGGGCGGCCTCGGCTGCGGTCCGCTGCTGGCCGGGGTGCTCGCGCAGTACGCGGACGGGCCGCTGTACCTGCCGTTCGCCGTGCACCTCGTCCTGATCGCCGGCTCGGCCGCCGTGCTCGCGCTCCTTCCGGAGACCGTGGCGGACCGGGGACCGGTCGGCGCGGTGCGTCCGCAGCGGCCCGGGCTGCCCCCGCGGGTGCGGACGGTGTTCGGGCCCGCGGCCGCCGCCTCCTTCGCCGGGTTCGCCCTGTTCGGCGTGTTCACCTCGATCAGCCCGGCGTTCCTCGCCCGGTCACTGGACGTCGGCAACCATGCGGTGAGCGGGCTCGTCGTCGCGCTGGCCTTCTTCGCCTCCATCGCCGGGCAGACGGCCGTCGGCCGCCTCGGCGTCGCGCGGTCGCTGCCGCTGGGCTGCGCCGTGCTCCTGGCCGGCCTCGCGCTGCTCGCTGGCGCGCTGGCCTGGGACCTGCTCGCGCTGGTCGTGCTCAGTGCGGTCGTCGGCGGGACCGGTCAGGGGATGACGTTCCGCGGCTCGCTGTCCGCGGTGGCCGCGGCGTCCCCGCCGGAGCAGCGCGCGGCGGTGATCTCGACGCTCTTCGTGGTGGCCTACACGGGCATCTCGGTGCCGGTGATCGGTGTGGGCGTGCTGGTCGGTCCCCTCGGACTCGAGGGCGCCGGCCTGGTGTTCATCGCCTGCATGGCCGGCCTCGTCTCGCTGGCTGCGGCCTACCTGCTGCGGCGACCGGTGCCGGCGAATCGCTGACCGCGAACGGCTGACCGGACGGCGGGGTTCGACGTCGCCCGCGCGCCGCGTGCCCGCCTGGGCGCGTCCGTACGGGTGGGTTCGGCCCCGCGGCGAAGCGGGACGGGGCGGATCCGCGTTGTGCAGACCCCATTCGTCTTCACGTCATCACGGGAAAGGCCCTTCGATGCGACGTACCGCTCTTCTCGCCGTCTGCGCCCTGGTCAGCGCCGCGGCCACGGGATTCTTCACCACCAGCGCCCTGCGCAGCCGCTGACAGCGCGGCCGGGGCGGCTTCTCACGGCTTCCCCGGCCCGGTCCGTACGGCCCGGCCCGTACGGCCCGGCCCGTGCTCTCCGCCCTGCGTTGTCCGCCCTGCGTTGTCCGCCCTGCGTTGTCCGCCTTGCGTTCTCGACGCCGTACCAGCGGCTCCTGCGGCGCCATTTCGGGCTGTGCCGCGCCGCCCGGGTGCCGGCTCGCGCACAGGAAGCCGATCCCCAGGGCGACGGCCCTCCCGTAGAACACCCACTGGTTGGCCTGGGCGAAGTCCATGCGGATCGCGGACATCGACTCGCGCACCGTGTTCGCGACCGGCCCGTCCCCACTGGGCTGCCGGTTGTCGGCGTTGCCGGTCACCGCTTCCGCGACTCCGCGCGCCGCGTCGCCCGCCGCCCCGGACGGCACCCCCGCGCGATTCGAGGGTGTCCCGCACGTTGTCGGTCATGGCGTGGGTCGGCAGCGTGCTGAAGAGCGCCAGGCCGACGCTGGCTCGTCTCATCGAACGACAGATCGCTGAAGGCCGGAGACACTCGGCGGTGGGAGCCCTGCCCGACAGCGAGCACCAGGAGCTTCTTCTCCCGGGCCGTCTCGCCGGCCGCCCACGAAGCCCTGGTGGCCTGTCGGCGCAGCTCGCGAAGCACGGTCTGCCCACCCGCGCGGCCCGCAACACGGCCTTGTTCGGCATGGCCGGTGAACTTCCGCCGATCATCATGTGCGACCTGTTCGGAATCCACAGGAACACCGCCACGCAGTGGGCGGCTTTGGCCCAAGACAGCTGGGCTGGCTACCTCGCGGCTCTCGCGACTCAGAACAAAATGTCGCAGCAGTAGGGCGCAGCCTCACATCCGGGATCGCAGCACGTCGACCTCGCAACCTGGCGCGAACGGGTCGAAACCGTGCTCGACCAGCCAACGAACCGCCAGCAGGCTTCGCAACGACCACCACGCGTGGATCACATCGAGGTCGATGTCAGTGCCGTAGCCGGCGATGACGTCGTCAAGGTGCTCCTCGTGTCCGAGCGTGAAGGTGGCGAGGTCGTACAGGGCATCGCCCTGGCCCGCCTCGGACCAGTCGATCATGCCCGTGACCTCGTCGCCGTCGACGAAGACGTGCGCGATCTGCAGGTCGCCGTGCGTGAACGACGGAGTCCACGGCCGGAGCGCGGCCTCGGCGACCAGGCGGTTGCGGGTGACCAGGTCGGCGGGCAGGATGCCGTTCGTCACGAGCAACTCGCACTCGTCGTCGAGTTCCGTCGCCAGCGCGGCGATGCTCCGGCCGGCCCCGCCCGGCCGGGGCGGCAGCGGCGCGTCGTGCAGCTTCCGGATGACGGCGCCCGCCGCGGCCCACGCCGCCGGCGACCCTGTCGACGGCCCGCCGAGGCGCCCAAGCGTCGTCCCCGGGAGTGCGGCGACCGCAAGCACGGGCGGCTTGCGCCACAGGACCTCCGGGGTCGGGACCGGCGCGAGGGACATCGCCTCGACCTCGACGTCGATGCGCGCCTGATCGGCGTCCACCTTCAAGAACACGTCGCCGACGCGCAGAGTCGCACGCTCGGAATGGGCGACGACGACTTCGATCTCATCCATGGGCGACCAGTATCCCGGGGCTGATCGCCGACGTCGCCGGGTTCATCGCGTGCGATTACGTGGCTGGCCGCATCCCTCTACCGGCGGCCTCGTGCACGACACCGACCTCAGACCAGGTCGAGCAGTCCTCAGAGCCGCTGAATAGCGCACTACCAGAACACTGCCTCTTCACCAGTAGATGAACGTCATCGCCACCGCGAACATCATGGCCGCGAGAGCCACCGAAGGCGAGGGCACGCCCTGGCCCGCCGACGTCCCCGCCCGCCGCTTGGTGTACATGCCAGTCATCACCTCAGTCTGCGCCCGGACACGCGGTGCCGCATGCGCGGACAGGCGGGAGGGGGCGCGCGACGGAACGGGACGCACGGCGGGACGGGCTGCACGGCGGGAGGAATGCGCGGCGGGACGGGCTGCACGGCGGGAGGAATGCGCGGCGGCCGGGGTGCGCGGCGGGCCGGTCGGGGGGAAGCTGACGATCATGGCAGGCAAGCGGGTGGGACCGGTCGAGGAGGACGGCGTGGAGCACGTGCTCGACGCCCTCTACGCCACGCCGCCGTCCGATTTCGTCTCCCGGCGCGAACAGGAGGCCTTCGCGGCCCGGTCCGACGGGCGGGCGGCCGACGCCCGCCGGATTCGGGCTGCCCGCCGCCCGACGCCGGCGGCCTGGGCGGCGAACCTGCTGCTGCGCGCCCAGCCGCAGGAGTGCCGCCGGTTCCTCGAACTGGGGCGGGCGCTGCGCGAGGCCTACCGCACGCTGGACGCCGACGGCGTCAAGGAGCTGTCCGAGCAGCGCCGCGGCATCGTCTCGGCGCTGTCCCGGCAGGCAGCCGAGCTGGCGCACGAGGCCGGGCACCGGTTGTCGGACGCGGCCCGGCAGGACGTCGACGCCACCCTGCGCGCCGTCCTCGCCGACCAGGACGCGGCGGACCGCTGGGCGGCGGGTCGCCTGGAGAGCGCCCTCACCCCGCCCACCGACTTTCCGGCCCGCTCGGCCGACACGGCGGCGGGCGGCCGGACCGAGCGGGCCCGGGTGGAGGCGCCGCGCCCGTCGTCGCACGCACGGAAGAAGGACGAGCTCGCCGAGCGGCGCCGACGGCGTCAGGAGCAGCTCGACGCGGCCCGGCGGGCGGCCGAGGAGGCCGGGCGCCTGCTGCACGACCTGAGTGCCGCCCGGGCGGACGCCGCGCCGGCGCTCCAGCAGGCCCGCGACCGCCACGATCAGGCCGCGCGACGGCGTGCCACGGCCGAGGAGGAGCTGCGCCGGGCGGACGAGGAGCTGGCGAGAGCCGACCGGGAACGGCAGGAGGCCGAGGAAGCGCTGCGGGCGGCCGGCGACGCCGTGAAACGGGCCGAACGCACGGCACGGGACGCCGAGAAGGAGGCGGCACGCCTGGCCGGACCGAACAGCTAGGCACGGCTGGGGCCCAGCGCGGAATCGGGTGCGGTGGAGGCGACCGGGATGCCGCCTGGTGAGGGTCGTCCGGTGGTGCGACGCTGGAGGCGAGAGGCGTCCGAGAAGGGACGCGCCGGGAGGGCCGATGGGACGCGACGTCCCGGCGCTGGTCTTCACCCGCGAGGACCGCCGCCGGTACCGGATCAAGATGCAGGAGTGCCTCGAGGTGTTCGCGCAGATGCTGCGCGAGTCGCGGTTCGAGTCCGAGCGGCCCCAGGTCGGCCTGGAGATCGAGCTGAACCTGGTCGACGCCGAGGCCGAGCCGGCGATGCGCAACACCGACGTCCTCAAGGCGATCGCAGACCCCGCCTGGTCCACCGAGCTGGGACGGTTCAACCTCGAGATCAACGTCCCGCCCCGCCGGCTGACGCAGGGCGGACCCGACGCCTGGGCATCCGAGATCCGGGCCGCGCTCAACCATGCCGAACAGCGCGCCGGCTCGGTCGGCGCCCGACTGATCATGGTCGGCATCCTGCCGACCCTGCGGCAGGAGAACGTCGGAGCGTCCTCGCTGTCGGAGAACGCCCGGTACCGGCTGCTCAACGACCAGGTGTTCGCGGCCCGCGGCGAGGACCTGCACATCGAGATGGACGGTGTCGACCGGCTGCGCACCTACGCGGACACGATCACCCCGGAGGCCGCCTGCACCAGCACCCAGTTCCATCTCCAGGTCTCCCCCGACGAGTTCGCCGCCTACTGGAACGCGGCCCAGGCGATCGCCGGCGTCCAGGTCGCGCTCGCGGCCAACTCGCCGTTCCTGTTCGGCAAGGAGCTGTGGCACGAGACCCGCATCCCGCTGTTCGAGCAGACCACCGACACCCGCCCACAGGAGATCAAGGCGCAGGGCGTACGCCCCCGGGTGTGGTTCGGAGAACGGTGGATCACCAGCGTCTTCGACCTGTTCGAGGAGAACCTGCGCTACTTCCCGGCGCTGCTCCCCCTGTGCGACGAACAGGACCCGCGCGAGACCCTGGCGGAAGGGGACGTCCCCGAACTCGCCGAGCTGACCCTTCACAACGGCACCATCTACCGGTGGAACCGTCCGGTCTACGCCGTCGCCCACGACCGGCCGCACGTACGGGTGGAGAACCGCTGTCTGCCGGCCGGCCCGACCGTGGCGGACACCCTCGCCAACGGCGCGTTCTACTACGGCCTCACCCGCGCCCTGGTGGAGGAGGAGCGGCCGGTGTGGTCGCGGATGTCCTTCCGGACCGCCGAGGACAACCTGCACGCCGCCGCCCGGCACGGCATCGAGGCCCGGCTGTACTGGCCCGGCATGGGCGAGGTCACGGTGCCCGAGCTCGTCCTGCGGCGACTGCTGCCGCTGGCCCACCAGGGTCTGGAGCTGTCCGGGATGGACGCGGCCTGGCGGGAGCCGCTGCTCGGCGTCATCGAGCAGCGGTGCGTCACCGGCCGCAACGGGGCGGTCTGGCAGAAGGAGATGTTCCACCGCATCACCGCCTCCGCCCACGCGGGCCGGCACGAGGCCCTGCGGCGGATGACGCAGCTCTACATCGACTACATGCACCTCAACGCGCCCGCCCACACCTGGCCGGTCGACTGACCGACACGCCGACACGCCGACACGCCGCCCCGATCACGCCGCGCACCCTTGCACACCCCGCACACGAACCACGACACAAGGGGCAACACGGGACGTTCAGTGCGACAGCGCTCCGAGGAGCGTGCAGGATAGTCCTATGGCGATCAAGGTTTACTTCGACATCACCATCAACAACGAGCCCGCCGGGCGGATCAACTTCAACCTGTTCGACGACGTCGTGCCCAAGACCGCGGAGAACTTCCGCGCGCTCGCCACCGGCGAGAAGGGATTCGGCTACGCCGGTTCCTCCTTCCACCGGGTCATCCCCGCCTTCATGCTCCAGGGCGGAGACTTCACCCGCGGCGACGGAACCGGCGGCAAGAGCATCTACGGCGAGAAGTTCGCCGACGAGAACTTCACGCTCAAGCACGACCGGCCGGGCCTGCTGTCCATGGCCAACGCGGGCCCGAACAGCAACGGCTCGCAGTTCTTCGTCACCACGATCGTGACCGACTGGCTCGACGGCAAGCACGTGGTGTTCGGCGAGGTCGCCGACGACGACAGCATGGCCCTCGTCAAGAGGATCGAGGCGCTCGGCTCCCGTAGCGGCTCGACCTCGGCGAAGATCACCATCGCGGCCTCCGGCCAGCTCTGATCCGGACTTCCCGACCGCCCGCCCGGCCGGGGCGCCGTCCGGCGCGGCGCGGTGACGCCGTACTGTGCGACATCCCGTGAGTTCTTCTTGAGCCTCGCTGAGTCCCTGGCCACGTGGCCAGGGGATTCTCCCTCCTTCGAGCGCCTTGTGGCCTTGTGGCCTTGTGGCCTTGTGACGTAACTTCGGGATTCTTGAAGCGTTCTCACCTCGTCCGACCGATCCACAGTCGGGCCGAAGGCGAGGAGGCTCGGGTTGGCGGCGCTGGCAGTCGTACGGGACCTGCGTGGGCACTGGGCACCCGTGTCGGCGGAGGAGCTGGAACGGTTCGAGACCGACGTGCTGTCGGGGTTTGTGCTTGCGCGGGCCTCGGCTGGCCTGGCGGACGGCACGATCCGTGGGGACGTCGGGCACCTGGACCAGATCAGGACCTGGTTCGGCCGGCCCCTGTGGGACATGGAGCCCGCTGACGCTGACGCGTACTTCGGGAAGGTGCTGCGGAACTCGCCCAGCGGCACCCGGCTGGCCCGGTCGCAGGCGCTGACTACGTACTTCATGTTCCTGGAGCTGCGGCACAAGGTCGAGCTCCACCGGATGACCGGCCGGGTCGTCGAGTGCCCGATCGACGAGATGAACCGGCCGCGTGGAGCCAAGGACGCCCACCTACGGATCCCACCGAGCGAGCCGGAGGTCGGGACACTGTTCACGGGCTGGGGCGGCGGGCTGGCGACGTGCCGCAAGTTCGCCCCTACGGCCAGGAACTACACCGCCTCGAAGCTGATGTCCCAGGTCGGCCTGCGGGTGAGCGAGGCATGCAAGCTCGACCTGGCCGACATCAAGTGGGACCTGGGCCGCTTCGGCAAGCTCCACGTTCGCCACGGCAAGGGTGCCCGTGGATCGGGGCCACGTGAGCGGATGGTGCCGCTGATCAACGGCGCTGATCCAGTTCGACGACGATCACACACGCCCTGGTGCCCCGCTGTTTCCCTCCGAGCGCAAGAGCACCGACGGCTCCTCCCGCCAGGTGGGCGACGACGCCCTGCGAAGCGGGCTCGAGGATCGGCGGGGGTGGGCCTGTCGGGGTGATGCTTCCTGTGCGCTGATGATCGCACCGGCCGCGCCGGGACGAGCAACTGGCCGTACGTGCTACTCCTCCGTCGCCATCGCCGTCCTGGCCGTCCTCGGCCCGAAGAGCTGGCGGAGGCTGCCGCACCGTTGTCGGACGCGGCCAGGGCGACAGGCGCCGACTGGCTGACACCGGTCGTACGTGTCGGTGCTGCCGTGGCCGCGCTCGGCTCACTGCTCGCGTTGTTCCTCGGCGTCTCCCGCACCACGCTGGCCATAACCCGTGATGGGCACCTGCCACGTGCTGTGACCGCGGTGCACCTGCGGGGCAAGGTGCCGCACCGCGCCGAGTTGGTGGTCGGCGCGGTGGTGGCGCTGCTGGCGGCGACCACGGACGTACGCGGGGCGATCGGGTTCTCCTCGTTCGGTGTGCTGGCGTACTACGCCGTCGCCAACGCCTGCGCCTGCGCCTGGACCCTGCGGCCGCAGGAGGGCCGTCCCGCGCGGATCATCCCCGTGGTCGGGCTTGCCGACCGCCTGCTCCTGGCCTTCGCTCTGCCGCTGTCCTCGGTGCTCTCCGGGGCTACGGCGCTGGCCGTCGGTGCCTCCGCCTACGGGGTCCGGCGCGCGGTGGCCACACGCACGCCGTGACCCGGTGGCGGTCAGACGGTCATCCGATCGATCGGCCGGTCGGCGCCGCGGAAGCGGGTCAACGCCCGGCGGCCGAGGAGCACGGCGCCCAGCCCCAGCGGGACGGCGACGATGGCGCCGACGAGCCCGTTGCCGGTGCCGGGACCGCCGCTGGAGGTGGCCAGGTGCAGCACCGCGAGGGCCGTGCCGGCCAGACCCACCGCGATGGCCGACATCCCGCCGGTGCGCGCGTTGCCGATGCTGATCCGGCCGCCGGCGCGGGCCAGGGCCAGCCAGCCGATAGCCAGGCCGAGCAGCCCTACCCCCAGGGCCAGGTTGGCCCCGGTCCGCCCGTCGCCGATGATCCCGCCCTCGGCGGCCACCATCAGCGCTGCTGAAGCACTCATGCCGCTCTCCTCCTTCTCCGTCGCTGACTGCGAGGTTCGATGCATCTTGAGCATGCGCGCCGGCCCCCTGCCGATCGTCCAGCAGACGCAGGCACTTTCCACTGCCGCATCCGCGGCATCCGGATACCGCGGATGCGGCAGGCGGCGCGCCGGTACCGCACACGCGGTAGCCGATCACTCGTCCAAGAGCCGGACTCGCCCACAACCGAGCCCGGTTACGGTGCACCCATGGACAAAGGACGGTTCGCTCTCCCGGCGCCGGTCACCGACTGGGCGATCGCCGTGGGCGTGGCGGCGCTGCTGCTGGGCACCGGGTTGTCCGGGCCAGCCCCGGCCGGGGGCTGCGAGTTGCCCGGGTCCGTGCTACTGGCGGCCGGCGGGCTGGGGCTGGCCGCGCGCCGCCGGGCACCGCTCGTGGTCCTGGCCGTCACCGGGCTGTCCGCGGTGGGCTATCTGGCGGCCGGGTTCGAGGTGCTCGCCGTCTCCTACCTGGTCGCCGTCTACGGCGCGGTACGTGCCGGACACCGCGCCGTCGCAGTGGTCGCATCCGTGGGCCTGGTGGCCGTGCTCCACCTCACCGCCCTGGTCTTCCACGACGGGCCCGCGCGCGAGGTCGTGGCGCAGGCCCGGAACACCCTTGAGATCGCCTGGCTGATCGCCGCCTTCGCCGCGGGGGAGGCGGTGCGGCAGGCCGAACGGCGGGCGGACGAAGCCGAGCGCACCCGCGAGGAGGCCGCCAGGCGCCGGGCCGACGAGGAGCGGCTGCGCATCGCGCGGGAGCTGCACGACTCGCTCACCCACCAGATCTCGGTCATCAAGGTGCAGTCCGAGGTCGCCGTCCACGTGGCCCGGCGGCGGGGCGAGCAGGTGCCGGAGTCCCTGCTGGCGATCCAGGAAGCCGGCCGGGAGGCGAGCCGGGAGCTGCGCGCGACCCTTGAGGCGCTGCGCGACGACGACACCACCCCGCCGCACGGACTCGACCACATCTCAAACCTGGTGAAAGGGTTCCAAACAACCGGCCTGGAGACGACGCTGACGATCGAAGGACATCCGCACGCCGTGCCGGCCGCAGTGGGCCGTACCGCTTACCGGATCGTTCAGGAGTCGCTCACCAACGTCGCCCGGCACGCCGCCGCAACCACTGCCTCGGTGCTCATCGACTACCGGCCGGACGCCCTCGCCATCCGCGTCGACGACAACGGAAAGGCCACCCCGCACCCCGCGCCGGCGCCCGGCCTCGGCCTGCTCGGCATGCGCGAACGCGTCACGGCCCTGGGCGGCCGATTGCGCACCGGGCCGCGCAGCGCCGGCGGCTTCACCGTCCAGGCCGAACTCCCCACGAATGGAGCGTCGTGATCCGGGTCCTGCTGGTCGACGACCAGCCGCTCATCCGCAGCGGCTTCCGCGCGCTACTCGACCTCGAAGACGACATCGAGGTCGTGGCCGAGGCCGCCGACGGCCAAGAAGGCCTGGCGCTCATCAAGGAGCAGCTGCCCGACGTCGTGCTCATCGACATCCAGATGCCCGTCATGGACGGCATCGAAGCGACCCGGCGCATCGCCGCAGACCCGGCCCTGGCCGGCGTACACGTCGTCGTGCTGACCAACTACGGCATGGACGAGTACGTCTTCGACGCGCTGCGCGCCGGCGCCGCCGGGTTCCTTGTCAAAGACATCGTGCCGGAGGACTTCCTGCACGCCGTACATGTCGCCGCCCGCGGCGACGCCCTGCTCGCGCCCGCGATCACCCGCAAGCTCATTGACCGGTACGTCACCCAGCCGCCCCCCGCCCGCGCCGGCAGCGGGCTGGAGGAGCTGACCAGCCGCGAACGCGAGGCCGTCGCCCTGGCCGCACAGGGCCTGTCCAACGACGAGATCGCCGACCGCCTGGTCATCAGCCCGTTGACCGCCAAGACCCACATCAACCGGGCCATGGCCAAGCTCCATGCCCGTGATCGCGCCCAGCTCGTAGTCCTTGCCTACGAATCCGGCCTGGTAGCTCCGCGCAACTCCTGACCCCAGCGCGCCGTTGACTGGCCAGGACGCTACGGCGCCTCGTCGACCGGCCGGCCGCCCGGTGCGCCGGGAAACGACCGCCGACGGCCGGAGGCAGCCCGCCGAAAGCGGGACGTCGGCCGCAGACGGTGCGACCGCCCGCGCCGCAGGACGCGATCCGGTCCTCTCCCGGCCGACCGCCTGCGCCGCCGTTGCCGGCTCTCGTCGACTTCGAGGTCTGGCTCACCAGCCTCACGGCCCAACTCGCCGGTGCCGAAAGAGGTCTGTCGGGCATGCCCCACCACCGCACCGCCGGCGAACGGCGAGACCACCCCTGACCGCACCGGCCTGACCGCACCGAACGCCCGCCGGGAACCGTTGCCGAGGCGTCAGCCGCACCACCGGCGCACCACTGGCGCTCCGCGTTCCCGGACGCACCCCACAGAGGGCGTGAGACAGCGCAACCTTTCGGTCATTCAGGTTGTCTCAGTTGATGTCCGACACACGACTCCTTCGGGGGAGATCATGGTGCGAAACAGAACCGTCTGGGCCACCGCGGCCCTCATGACCGCCACCCTGGCCGTTGCCGTGGCTCCGGCCGAAGCCGCCCCGGCGACCGCCGCCCGGGCCGCCGCCGCCTGTCCCACCGGCTGGGGCAGTCTGGCCGAAAGCTATGTCACCAGCACGGCGACCCCCTTGACCGACGTCCGGACCGGCCGCCACGACTGCTACGACCGGTTCGTCATCGACGTGCCCGGTGCGAGCGCCTCCCAGCTCGGCTTCTTTGTCGGATACGTCGACCAGCTCTACCAGGACGGCTCGGGCCGGCCCATCCCGGTCGGCGGCGGCGCGATCCTGGAGGTGCGGGTCAACGCCCCGGCCTACAACCCGGAGACCGGCACGCCCACCTACCCGGGGCGGCCGGCCCAGACCCTGCCGGGCGTCAACCTCGCCGGATACAGCACCTTCCGGGACACCCGGTACGGCGGGAGCTTCGAAGGCGTCACGCAGTTCGGGCTCGGCGTGCGTGCCCGTCTGCCCTTCCGGGTGCTGCGCCTGACCGACCACGTCGTGGTGGACGTCGCGCACACCTGGTGACACCCGCCGACCCCGCACCGCCGTACTGCCGTTCCCTGCGCGGACGTTGCCGCGTTGCGTCGCCGAACGCCCGCAGAATTGTCCGTGGTCGGTAACAGCGGGATCCCACGGCCGCTCTTCTCCGTCCTGTCATCTGCACGGATTCCACCGGGACGACAAGGGCAGGGCAGACATGGCGCGGCATGGTGGGCGGGGTTGGTACGGCCGGGTGATCGCGGCGGCGGTCGGGGTCACCGCGATGGCCGCGGTCACCTCGGTGTGGACCGCACAGGCCGACGGCAGCGGCGCGGGGACAAAAGCGGAGGCGTCCGCGCCTCCCTCCGCGTCGGCGTCCGCCCCGGCGCGGGTCGCCGTGGACATCGCGCACGCGTCCGACCACGGGCCGCGGGGCGTCAACATCACCATCGACGACGGCCCTGATCCCGCCTGGACTCCCCAAGTCCTCGACGTGCTGCGGGAGAACGGGGTGAAGGCGACCTTCTGCATGGTGGGCACCCAGGCGCAGGCGCATCCGGACCTGGTCAAGGCCGTGGTGGCGGCAGGTCACCGGCTGTGCGACCACACCGTCTCGCACGACACGTCCATGGACGCCAAGTCGCAGGCCTACCAGTCGCAGCAGATCCTGGACGCCGAACGCATGATCACCAAGGCTTCCGGGGGCGTCCGCCCGCTGTACTACCGGGCGCCGGGCGGCGCGTTCACCCCCTACAGCCGCGATCTCGCCGCTTCCCGCGGGATGCGACCGCTGGGCTGGAACGTAGACACCAAGGACTTCGAGCGGCCGGGCGCGGCCGCGATCGTCGCCACCGTCAAGAGCGAGGTGGGCAACGGTCCGACCATTCTGTTCCACGACGCCGGCGGTGACCGCGCACAGACCGTGACGGCGCTGCGCGAGGTCCTGCCCTGGTTGAAGCAACAGGGCTACTCCTTCGGCTTCCCGGTGCGCTGAGCGATCCGGAGTTCGATGTCGCCGGCGTGGAACAGGGGGTAACCGCACCCGGCGGCTTCCCGCGCCCCCGGGGTTCGGGCGTCGGAGATCGACGCCGGGAACCGGCCACCGGCGGGCGGCGGGCGGGCGTCGGAGGCCAGCCTGGCACGGCCCAGGTCGCAGCCACGGCTGCGGGAGGTCAGATCCGGCCGCCGGTGAGCCGGGTGAGGGGACCGTGCGTGTGGCGGGCCGAACGGCGCCCGACGGCGTACGAGGCGGCCGTCAGCGCCGACAGCCCCGCGCCCACGCCGGCCGCGATCAGCTTTCGGTGCGCGACGACCGTCCAGGCCGTCTTCGCGGTCGCGGCCACCTGGCCCGAGGTCGTGACGATCGCCTGACGGCTCGCCTCGACGCCCCGCGCGGCGCTGTGGGCCGCGCTCTGCACGGCGCCGGTCGTCGCCTCGGCCGTGCGCCGGACGCCGGTCCTGGTGACCTCGGCGGCGTCGTCGGTCTTCGTCGCGGCGTCACGCGCGGCGCGTGCGGCCGGAGCCGTCGCCTTCGCGGTGGTCTGGCGGGCCTTGGCCGCGGTCGCCCGCTTCGCCGCGGACCCGTCGCCCGCGGTCGCCTTTCCGGAAGAGTTCGTGTGGGTGCTCGTCTTCTTGTTCGGTTCACTCATGGACATCGCGTTGCCCCTCACTCCGGCGGCAAACCCGTCCGCTCACCCCTCGTGAGGGTCGCGCTCGACCAGGTCGGCGATCAGCTGCGCGCCGGTGACGGCCGGATCGTCCTTGTGGGCCTCCCACCGGGCGAACGTCCGCGCCGCCGCCTCGGCGAGCCCGGCCGGCGCGCCCACGGCCCGCCAGGCGCCGGCGATCTCGTGCATCTCCGGTTCCCATCGCCAGGCCCGCGACCCGGCGGCGGCCCACCGGTCCTTCGCCGCCAGCGGCGTTCCGGGCAGCAGGTGGTCCGCCAGGTCGAGCAGATCGTCCAGCACACCGTGGCCGTCGGCCAGCGCGCAGGCCTGGGCGGCCAGAGCGTACGAGATCTTGTTGTACGCGGCGAAGGACAGCTTGAGCGCCGACGCCCGCCCGATCGGGCCCGGCAGGGCGACCGGGGTGAGCGCGGTGCCGTCGAACACGTCGGCGACGCGGGCCACGGCGGCGGCGTCGCCCGAGAGGTACAGCCGGGTCATGCCCGCCCGGCGCGGCGGCGGTCCGGTGATTCCTCCGTCGACCACCGTGACGTCGGCCCCCTCGAACACCGCGGCGATCTCGGTCATCCGCTCGGGACTCACCGCGTTGGCGTCGACGTACACGCCGCTGAAGCCGGCCGACGCCACCTGTTCGGCGACGTCGAGCGCGGCGGCCGGCGGGCACACGCTCAGCACGAGCCGGCACGTCCCGGTCAGTTCCTCGATGCCGGAAGCGGACCGCAGACCGGAGGCGGCGGCCCGCTCCCGTGTCGCCGCCGAGCGTCCGCGCGGCAGCCACCAGACCTCGGCTCCCGCGGCCACGGCCGCCGCCGCGACAGTCGCTCCCATCTCCCCCGGATGCAGGATTCCCACGCCTCGATGCCCCATGGGGTGGACCATATCCCCGGCGGACCGGGCGGGTGCCGGCCGCCGGTGGGCGACGGTCAGACTCCGCCCGGGACCGTGCCGCCCTTGAGGCGTTCCAGGTCCGACGGACGGACCTGGATGACCAGCACCGCGATCAGAGCGGCGAGGACCGTGAAGATCGCCGCCATGACGAAGGCCGCCGAGACGCCGGAGGTGAGCACCTCGTCACCCCAGGGGTCGGGGAGCACCCCGGTCTGCCGGAAGCGCAGGCGTTCGGCGGGAGTCGCCTGCGCCAGGAAGTCGGACACCTGCTGGTCCGCCTCGTTCCGGCTGGCCGTGCCGTACATGGTGACCAGGATGGACAGGCCCAGCGAACCGCCCACCTGCTGGGTGGCGTTGAGCAGGCCGGAGGCGGCACCGGTCTCCTGCGGGGTGACGTCGGAGAGCGCCATGAGGGTGAGGGAGACGAACTCCATGCCCATGCCGAGGCTGAAGACGAGCATCGGGCCGAGGACGCTGCCCGCGTACGTGGAGTGCACGTCCGTGAGGGTCAGCCAGGACAGCCCGGCCGCCGCGAGGACCGCGCCCCCCACCATGAACGGTTTCGGGCCGTACTTCGGCAGGAACCGTGAGGCCAGTCCGGCGCCGACCGCGATGACCGCGCTCACCGGCAGGAAGGCGAACCCGGCGGCCAGCGGGCTGAAGCCGAGCACGTTCTGCACGAAGAGCGTGAGGAAGAAGAACATGCCGAAGATCGCGGCGGCGAGGCACAGCATGATGCCGTACGTGCCCGCTCGGTTGCGGTCGGCGAACATGTGCAGCGGCGTGATGGGCTGCCGGGAACGCCGCTCGATCAGGACGAACGCGGCGAGGACGACGACGGCCGCGGCGAACGAGACCAGCGTGATGGTGTCCCGCCACCCTTCCTGGGCGGCTCTGATGAACCCGTACACCAGCAGGACCATGCCCACGGTGGAGGTCAGCGCCCCCGTGAGGTCGAAGCGGCCGGGATGGCGCTCGGACTCCTTGATGTAGCGGGGGGTGGCCAGCGCGATGAGCAGGCCGATGGGGACGTTGACGAAGAGCACCCACCGCCAGTTCAGCCATTCGACGAGCATGCCGCCGGCGAGCAGACCGATCGCGCCGCCGCCCGCCGAGACCGCGGCGAAGACGCCGAACGCCCGGTTGCGTTCGGGGCCTTCACGGAACGTCGTGCTGACGAGGCTGAGCGCGGTCGGCGACGCCACGGCCCCGCCGACGCCCTGCAGGGCGCGCGCGGCGAGGAGTTGGGGTTCGTTCTGGGCGAGACCGCCCAGCAGTGAGGCGACCACGAACAGCAGCACGCCGAAGACGAACACGCGCCGCCGGCCGAGGATGTCGCCGGTTCGGCCGCCGAGCAGCAGCAGACCGCCGAAGGTGAGGGTGTAGGCGTTGACCACCCAGGCCAGGCTCGTCGTGGAGAAGCCCAGGGAGCGTTGGATGTCCGGCAGCGCGATGTTCACGATGGTGATGTCGAGGACCACCATCAGCTGGCACGAGGCGATGACCAGCAGCGCCATCGCGTTGCCGCCGCCGTCCTTTCGGGCGGCGGCCTGGGCTGCTGAGGTCGGCTGGGGAACGCTGCTCATGACGCCTCGTCCGCTCGGGAGGCGGGCCCTCGGCGAGAGGTCGGTGGACGGGTGCGTCCTGCGTCCACCGCCGGGTCCACCGTTTGACCGTACGCCCGTGGCAGAGCCCTCACCACTCGGGCCGTGCCAGGGCTCCCCTGTAGTCCTGGCACGGCTTCCGCAGGTCGCGGGCGGTGCCGCGCGTGACCAGGATGCAGGAGAGACGCCCGGTGTGTCGTTGGCGGACCGTCCACTTCCGCTTGGCACAGCGTCCACAGCTGACGACAGGACCGGACCGGAACGGCGGCCGGAGGTACCGGATCGCCCCGGAGGCCCCCGGATCGTCCGGAGGGTCAGGGCTCGGTGAGCGCCTGTTCGCGCAGTTCGCTGGGCGGGATGCCGTAGGCGGTGCGGAACGCCCGGGTGAACTCGGCGGCGCGGGGAAAGCCCCAGCGGGCGGCCACGGCGTGGACGGGCAGGGAGCGCAGCCGGGGGTCGGCGAGGTCGCGGCGGGCGTGTTCGAGGCGCTGGTCGCGGATGTAGGAGGCGACGGTGAGGCCTTCGGCCTGGAAGAGGCGGTACAGGTAGCTGCGGGAGATGTGGTGCGCGGCGGCGATGGCGGCGGGGGTCAGGTCCGGGTCGCCGAGTCGCCCGCGGATGAACGTCTTGATCTGGAGGGCGAGGGTGCGGCCGTGGCTCTCCGGCGAGAGCCTGGGGTCGGCGTCCGCGGCGTGCGCGAAGACGGCCGTGACCAGGTCGGCGGCGACCGTGCCCAACCGGGGCGCGTCCGAGGGCTGATAGGCGGACGTGTCCGACACCAGGCGCAGGAGGAACTGTGCGAGCAGTGCGCCGATGCCTTCGCGGCCCGATATGTGGCGTCCGATGACCTGGTCGGCGTGGTGCCCGGGCACGGCCACCAGCGACCGCGGGATCTCGACGCCGACCATGGTGACCGGCTCGGGGCCGGTGTGGATGTCGTAGCTCCGGGAGGAGGAGTTGGTGTGGAACTCGTTGATGCGGTAGGCGGCCTGCTGCCGCCCCCAGTCGGCGGCGCCCTCGCCCTTCAGCAGGAGGGAGAGGTGATAGACCTCGGGATCGGACTGGCGGACGAGCTTGGGGGTGCGGCGGAAGACCAGGTGGTCGAAGGTGGCAGGCCACACGGTCACGTCGCCCAGGGGGATGACGCGTTGCCGGCCCCGGTAGTCCGCGGCGCGGTCGCTGGAGAGCTGCATGGGCGCGTGCGTACGGCCCATGCGCTCCGCCCACGCCTCGAACCGGGCGTCCACCGGCAGGTCGGTGGTGCGGAAGACCGACTCGTGCAACACGGGCGTAGTCAACCACACCGCCCATACAGGCCGTTCGGCGGCGCTCGGGTCACTTCAGGTGGGCCGTGTCGACGGTGACGGAGTCGTTGTCGTTGGCGGTGACCGAGATGTAGCCGGGGTCGCCGTTGCGGTCGAGGTAGCACGTGACGTAGGCGACGCCGACCGCGGTCCTGCGCACGGGGTGCTCGGTGACGGCCTTGCGGCAGCCCTGAGCGGTGGGCGGCTCGGACGATCCCCACTCGGCCAGTTTGCCGGCGGTGGACAGCAGGTATCCGCCCTGCGCGTAGACGGCGTCCGTGCCGGCGTCGGCCACCGCGGGCGGGGATTGGGTGAAGTCGTAGCCCGTGGGCACCGTCCGGCCGTCCGCGTTCTTCATGACGAACCCGCGGACCACGGCGGTGGACGGCGAGGGCGTCGAGTCGGGCAGGGCGGCCGACACCGCCGCGCCGCCTCCCCCGACGACCGCCACGGCCGTGAGGCCTGCGATCACGGGATGGGCGAAGGCCAGACTGAGCAATGGCCCGACGACCGGGACCGAGAATTTCATCTGGGTGTTCTTCTGCGTGATCCTGGCGTTGTCGCCCGCGGTCACCGTCTGTGTCGGGGAGTGGTGGGCGCCGGGCGGGGGCGGCACGTCGGTGTCGTCGTGCGGGGCGGGGCCGCCGGGTCGCGCGCCGCGCATACGGTCGGTGTTCATGACTCGGGACGCTAGCGACGTGGCGTCCACCGGTCTTGTTTTGTCAGCGATTGTCGCCAACAGGCCATTTGTGGACGCTCTGAGCGACGAGCGTGACCGGCGCGACGAAGAGTTCGGACATGCTACCGCGCAGTCATATTACTGAACCGTAACCTACCGACCGCTACCCGAGGTAACCGTGCCCTCGCTACGGTCCTGACAGTTCGTCTAAGAGCGGTACCGGGCAGCGGAGGCGACCGCGGCTCCGGGCCGCTCGGTCGTCACGGTCCGCACCCCACCGGACCGTCCTTTGTCCGAGCCGCAGACGAAGGCTCGGCCTCCCTCTCCCCCGGAGGTCCGCCATGCCCACCCCCACCCGCATGCTGGCCGCGGCCGTCACCGCCGCCGCCTGCCTCGGCGTCACCACGGTACCGGCCGACGCCGCGTCCGAGCCGGGGGCCGTGGTCTCCCGCGGCGTCACGATCCCCGCCTTCTACACCCCGCCCGCCGCGCTTCCCGCGGCCGACGGCGCGCTGATCCGCTCCGAGCCGCTCCCCCTGGCGCTCAGCCTGCCGGGGATCGACGGACCGCTGCCGGGCACCGCGACCCGCCTCATGTACAAGTCCACCGACTCCGCCGGCCGGCCCATGGCGGTCACCGGCGCCTACCTCGAGCCGTCCGCCCGCTGGAAGGGCAAGGGTCCACGGCCGCTGGTCGCCCTGGCCCCCGGCACCATGGGCCAGGGCGACCAGTGCGCGGCCTCGCTCGGCCTCGAACGCCCGCTCCTGGTCAACGGGCAGACGCTGTCCGTCGGTTACGAGGACCTGGCGATCTACCGCCTCCTCGCCCGCGGCATCGCCGTCGTCGTCACCGACTACGCCGGCCTCGGCGGCACGGACCGGCTGCACACCTACGTCAACCGGGTCGACGAGGCGCACGCCGTCCTCGACGCCGTCCGCGCCGTCCGCGCGTTCCCCGGCGCCTCGCCGACTGCGGGCTCCCGGATCGCGCTGTACGGATACAGCCAGGGCGGCGGGGCCACGGCCGCCGCCGCCGAACTCCAGCCCTCCTACGCACCGGACGTCACCCTCGCCGGCACCTACAGCGGCGCGCCGCCCGCCGATCTGGCCGCCGTCACCAAGGCCATCGACGGCAGCGACCTGGCCGGCGCGCTGGGCTGGTCCGTCAACGGCTTCCTGCAGTCCGACCCCGAGCTCGAGCCGATCGCCCGGGCGCACCTGAACGACGCGGGCCGGGCCGCCCTCGAGGACCTGTCGACGATGTGCGTCGGCGACGCCCTCCTCGCCTACAACTCGGCGCGCAGCAACGCCTGGACCGCCGACGGGCGTTCCCTCAGCGCCGTCGTCGAGTCGGAGCCGAAGCTCGAGGCGTTCCTGGCCGACCAGCGCATCGGCGCCCGCGCACCGGCGTCCCCGGTACGGGTGGCGACCGGCACCGCCGACGACCTGGTGCCGCACGCGCAGGCGCGCGGCCTCGCCGTCGCCTGGTGCGCCAAGGGCGTCTCCGTCACCTACAAGCCGGTGATCCTGCCCGGTCTCGGCCGGGCGCTGATCAACCACTTCACGCCGTTGATCGTCGACCAGGGCGAGGCGATCTCCTGGCTGACGGACCGACTCGACGGGAAGCCCGCCGCGTCCGACTGCGCCACGCTCCCGCTGCGCCCCTGACCCCGCCCAGGACGGCGGCGGCCGGTGCGCGCCTCGCGGACGCGCCGGCCGCCGCCACGGCCCTTCCCGCTCCCCACGGCGTCTCGCATCAGCAGCCCCGGAACCGGTCTCAGAACCACCACTGAATGAAGAGGGAGCTCAGGAAGACCGTGAGGCCGATGTGGAAGATGACCAGGTAGATCCACTGCGACACGCGCATGCGCCAGGCGGTCGACTTGAGGATCTCCCACTCGCTGACGGCGTAGGCGGCCAGGCCGAGCGCCAGCACCTCCCACACCACGAGCCACCAGCCCGACGGGTGCTCCCCCGTCGTCGCGGCCATCGCGGCCGGGATCCGGGCCACGCGCCCCAGGATGACGAGGGCGATGAGGAGCTTGTGCCAGCCATGACGGACCGCCGGTGCGGCCGTGACGTGAGGGGCGGAGATGGATCCTGTGGACATTCGCACATTTGATCACCCTCGCGCGACGGAATCCACCGTTCCTCCTGTCTGCGCGGCAACGGACTCACCGCCCGGCCCGGTCGGCGGGCTGCTCAGTCGGCGGCCGGGGCGTCGCCCCGCCAGTCGAGACGGCGGCCGTCGGCGCCGCGTCGCCCGTACAGGGCGCGGCCGCCGGGCCCGTAGCGTCCGATCTCCGTGGTCAGCGCCACCTCGCGCAGGTCATGGTCGGGCCGGTCCGTGACGTCCAGCAACAGCCCGTCCAGCGGGCCGCCCACCAGTTGTGCGTACGCGCGGCCCGGGCGGGGGCCCGCGTCGTCGTGGTCGGCGCCGTACACCCGGCCCCGCAAGAACTCAGCCTCGTCCATGACCGACAGCGTGGCATCCACCACTGACAACGCCCCGCTCGCCGACGGGTCCGCGCCGAAGGGGTCGACACCCATGTGTCCCTGACGGGCTGATCCGGACGCACCGCCGCTCGGGTCTCGAAGGACCCGGGCGGCGGTGTGGGGCGGTCGGCGTCAGGGGGTGAGCTGCCAGCTCTGGACGTATCCGACGTCGATCGCCGCACGGTCCTGGACGCGCAGCTTCCAGGTTCCGTTCACGGGCTGGGCGGAGGCGTCGACGGTGAAGGTCTGGTCGACGTTGTCGGCGGAGCCGCCGCTGCGGTTGAGAAGGGAGTGGACGGCGCCGTCGGGGCCGACGAGGTCGACGGTCAGGTCACCGCGGTACGTGTGGACGATGTTGACGTGGACCGACGTGGTGGCGGAGGCGTTGCCGTCGCGGCCGGTGATGGTGACCGGGGACTCCACGGCAGCGCCGTTGTCGGGGATGTCCACCCGGTCGGCGTTGGCGTAGATGTACGCGATCCGCCAGGTGAAGTCGTCCGAGACGGAGGCACCCGTGCTGTCCGTGACCTCGACGGTGACATCGCTGCTGCCCACGGCGGTGGGCGTCCCGGTGATGAGGCCGCTCGGGCTGATGCTCAGACCGTCGGGCAGTCCGGTCGCCTCGTAGGTGAGACCCGCGCCGGAGTTGGTGGTGTAGGCGTCCACCTGGAGGCTGACCGCCTGGCCGACGCCGCTGGTCTGGTCCGTGATCGGGGCGACATTGACGCCGAGGGCTATCCGGCTGCCGACGTTGACGGCGGCCCAGGAGTCGGCCACGGCGAGGTAGGTCGGGCTGTAGGCGCCGAAGAGGTCGCTCGCGGCCTGGAGGGTGGCGGTGCGGGCGCCGGCGTAATCGGTCGACGAGATCATGTACGTCGTCAGCGCCCGGTACCAGACGGCGGCGGCGTTCTCGATGCCGATGCCGGCGACCGGCCGCCCGTCGTAGGTCGGGCTGTCGTAGTCGACGCCGTTGACGGTCTTCGCGCCGCTGCCCTCGGAGAGCAGGTAGAAGAAGTGGTTCGCGGGACCCGAGGAGTAGTGCACGTCGACGCCGCCGAGGGTGGAGCTCCAACTGTCGCGGGAGGAGCCGTCCTTGGAGGGTTTGTCCATGTAACGCAGCGGGGTGCCGTCGCCGTTGATGTCGATCTTCTCGCCGACGAGGTAGTCGCCGGGGTCGGCGGCGAGGCCCGCGTGGAACTCGACGGCCGCGGCGAAGATGTCGGAGGTCGCCTCGTTGAGGCCGCCGGACTCTCCCGCGTAGGTGAGGTCGGCGGTGGCCGCGGTGACTCCGTGGCTCATCTCGTGGGCGGCCACGTCGAGGGCGGTGAGTGGGTGGGTGTTGCCCGACCCGTCGCCGTAGGTCATGCAGAAGCAGCTGTCCTGCCAGAACGCGTTGACGTAGTTGCTGCCGTAGTGGGCGCGGCTGTAGGCGGCGACGCCGTCGTTGCGGATGCCGTTGCGGCCGAACACGTCCTTGTAGTAGTCCCAGGTGGCGGCGGCGCCGAAGGCCACGTCGACGCCCGCGGTCTGACGGTCGGACGGCAGACCGTTGCCCCAGACATCGTTGTCGTCCGTGAAGAGCGTTCCGGTGCCGGACGTGCCCTGGTTCAGGTCGTACGTCTTGTGCCCGGCGCGGTCGCCGTCGACGAGCTGGTACGTCGATCCCGACAGCGTGGTGCCGAGCGGGACCGTGCCGCTGAACTGGCCGGTGCCGGTGCCGGTGTGGACCTTCTCGGCGGCGAGGATCTGCTTGCCCGTGGCCGCGTCGGTCACGACCTGGAGTTCGCTGGGGGTGCCGTCCTGCTGCACGCCCTCGACGACGGTCTCCCAGGCGAGGACGGGCTTCGCCGCTGCGGCCCACACGACCAGACGTGGCGCGCGTTCCGTCTCGGAGCCCTTGACCCGTGCGTTCTTCGCGGCCGCGAGAGCCTTGCCGGCGGCCTGGGAGGCGGCGAGCTTCGGGGTGAGTGAAGGCAGTGTGAGCGTCGCCCCGCTCGCCCTGGTCACGGTGGTCCGGCCGCTCTTGAGTTGGACGACCAGGTCGCCGCCGAGGACGGGAAGTCCGGCGTAGGTGCGTTCGTAGCGGGTGTGGGTGGTGCCGTCGGCGTCCCGGACGACGTCCTTGACGAGGAGTTTCTCCTGGGTTCCGAGGGCGAGCCGACGGGCCTCGGCGCCTGCCGTGGCCTGCGCGCTCTTGATCAGCGAGGCGCGGGCGGCCGGTGCGAGGGGCGTCGCCGCGGCGCCCGCGCGGGGCGTCTCGGTGATGCCGGCCGCGCCGGGGCCGGGGGTGGGCGCCGCGACGCCGGTGCCCGTCTGGACCCCGAGGGTCAGCAGGGTGGCGGCGGTGAGGGCGAGTGCGGTGGCGCGTCTGCGCCGGAGGACGGGGAGGTGTCGCCGGGGCAACGGGTTCTCCTTCAGTGCGACGGTCGGCCGGTGATGGGGCCGAGGTGGGGCGGACCGGCGGGATGGGGCCGGTCCGGAGCGCTGCACGATTGGGGGGGTGGAAGGAGGTGGGGGGTGGGTGACAGGTGCTCCGCATGATGCGGACGTGAAGGAATGGTGAACGTCGGCAGCAGCGTGGCACCGGGTGCACAGTTTTGTCATGTGACTGCCAAGACAACGGCTTGAAATGACCATGTGCGGCTGGGGATTCCGCCTGCTCGGCACGATTTCAGCCGTCGGCGCCTCCGGATCACCCTGACCTACCGGGGGACCGGCCGGAGCAGTTCGGACGGGTAGCCCCTTGCCCCTTGCCCTCCTGTCCCCTGTCCCCTGTCCCCTGTCCCCTGTCCCCTGTGGAGCCGACCGGAACGGACTCTGCGATCCCGCGATCCCGCGATCCCGCGATCCCGCCATCCCCCGACAGCCCCGACATCCCTGCCGCCCGCCCTGTCGTGGGCGCCTGCCATCATCCTTGGATGACACGGGCACAGACACAGGCACAGATACGGCGCCTCGTCGGCGCTCCGGTTCTTCTCGCTCTGCTCTTCCTCACCGCCGGGTGCGCGAATCCCTCGGACGATCCCCGGGCGGCCGGTTCGGCCCCTGCGCCGGCCTCGCGCTCGCCGAAGGGGTTCTGTCCGCCGCCGGAGGACACGCAGGCCGTTCCGTCGCCGTGCATCTCCGCCGACTGGGACCAGCGGGTGGCGGAAAACCACGCCTACCGTCAGCAGCAGCCCATCACCGCGGAGCAGAAGCGCGAGACCCGGCCCCGGGCGACGGCCCTCGCCGCGGTCCTGCAGAGACTCGCGGACTCGGGCACCACCGCGGACGCTCTGCGGACCGCCGCCGCCACGGCGATCGGCCTTGCGCCGGACGGGATCGAGATCCAGGGCGAGGTCCTGAAACCGTTGCACAACGTGCTCGTGGGCGGCGGCGAGGGCCGGGTGTGCGTCAACGGGGCCGTCGACGACCGCGGTCACGCCACCGCCGAGGTCGTCGGCCGCACCCTCGACGGAGCCTGCCTGCCGGGGCGGGGCGGTCACTGACGAACGACGGTCACCGACGTACGACGCCCCTCACGCCGTCAGTCCGGCCGCCACTGTCGCGCCCAGTTCCCAGCAGGCCGCCAGCTCCGCCTTGTCCGGTTCCCCGGTGACGGTCACCGGCTCGGCAGCCCGGCGCCAGCCCAGACCCGTGGTGACGGCCTCGATGCCGCGCACCGCGCCGGTCACGTCGTTGCCGCCATGCACGTAGTAGCCGAAGGGACGGCCCTGGGTGGCGTCGAGGCACGGGTAGTAGATCTGGTCGAAGAAATGCTTGAGCGCCCCGGACATGTAGCCGAGGTTGGCCGGGGTGCCCAGCAGGAAGGCGTCGGAGGCCAGGACGTCGGAGGCGGTCGCGGCGAGGGCCGCTCGCCGTTCGACGCGGACGCCCTCGATCTCGGGCGCCGTCGCGCCCGCGACCACCGCTTCGAAAAGCGCCTGGCAGTGCGGCGACGGGGTGTGATGGACGATCAGCAAGGTGGGCACGGCACAAGACCCTGCCCGCTCCCCCGACCCCGCCGCAAGCCAGGACGCGACGGAGCCCGGCCGCGCGCGTCTCGTCCGTCCCGGCCTCCCTGGGCACCGCACGCCCGAAGCCCCCGTCCGGGCGGACCGGTTACGGTCGACGCCGTCCGGGGCACTCTGATACGACGACTGCCCGACTGTCCAGACGCGGGGGTGCGGGATGCTCGCTCGGAGTGCGGCGACGATGTGCGCGGCCGGTGTGCTGGTCCTGGTCGGCTGCTCGCCCGGGGACGACGGACGCAACGCGGAGCCGGCGCACACGGCGTCCGGGACGGCGACCGCCTCTCCCGCCTCTTCGTCGTCCGCCGCGCCCACGGCCTCCCCGTCCGTTCCTTCCCCGCCCGCCTCCTCCCCGTCCCCCTCCTCTTCCGCATCGGCTGCCGCGTCCGCGCGTCCCTCGCCGGTGCCCGTCACCGGACCGGACCAGAAGCTGGTGGTGATGACCGTCAGCGGCGGGTTCGCCGGGGTGAACCAGGAGGTGACGCTCCGGGGCGACGGCAGCGTCCGTACGACCGACAAGGGCCGGTCCGCGGTGCGCGACACGACCGCGTCGCAGTTCACGCAGCTGCGCACGCTGCTCGGCGACCCCGCGCTCGACGACGTCCCCGCGTTCACGAGGGACATGGGCTCCGCGGACAGGTTCCAGTACGCCCTCCGGTTCGACGGCCGCACGGTCATGACGGACCGCTCCGCCGACGAGCCCGCCCTCGACCGTCTCATCGGCGCCCTGGAGAAGTGGCTGCCGAAGAACTGACGCCCGTCCCGAGCCCGCGCGTGTCCCCGGAGTGCGCCTGGCAGACCTCGTCGCCGGTCAGGTCCTCGGGTCTGGCATCATCGGTTCGCATCCAAGGCCACGAGGGGACACCATGCAGCGGGCGACGGGACGAGGAGCAGCCGCCGCTGCGCCGCGGAGCGTGGACGTGGCCCGCCTCGCCGGCGTCTCCCAGAAGACGGTCTCGCGGGTCTTCAACGACGAGCCGTACGTCTCCGCGGAGGTGCGCCGACGCGTCCTCGAAGCCGCCGAGGAGCTCGGTTACCGGCGCAACAACGCCGCCCGGGCGCTGGCCTCCGGACGGACCCGGGCCATCGGCGTGGTGACGCTGGGCACCGCCCTCTACGGTCCCGCCTCCCTGCTGATGGGCGTCGAGCGGGCCGTCCGGGACACCGGATACGCGCTCCGCGTGGTCAACACGGTGGAAGGCGATCCCGCGGGCGTCGCGGGCGCCGTCGGCTCACTCCTCGAGCAGGGCGTGGACGGCATCGTCGTCTCCGAACCGATCGACGAGCGCAGCGGCGAGGACACACAGGACGGGCAGGGCGGTGACCTCCGCCTCCGCGTCGGTGTGCCGGTGCTGGTGCTCAGTGCCCCGTCACCCGTCGTCGCCCCCAGCGTGCTGACCGCCGGACACGGCGCCGACCGGATGGCCCGGGCGGCCACCGAACACCTGCTGCGACTGGGCCATGCGACGGTCCATCACCTCGCGGGCCCGCAACGCTGGTACGCCGCGCGGGACCGAATGGAGGGCTGGCGGACGGCACTCAGGGCCCACGGCAGAGCCGTGCCACCGGTCGTCGAGGGCGACTGGTCCGCCGCGTCCGGGTACGCGGCGGGCCGTACGTTCGCCGCGGACGGTGACGTCACCGCCGTGTTCGCCGCCAATGACGACATGGCGATCGGCCTGATCCGCGCGCTGACGGAGGCCGGCCTGCGGGTACCGCAGGACGTCAGCGTCGTCGGCTTCGACGACATCCCGGTCGCCGCGTTCGTGACGCCTCCCCTCACCACGGTGCCGCAACCGTTCGACGCGGTGGCGCAGGAGGGCCTCAAGCGTCTCGTGCACGCCATCGAGAACCCGGACGCGCCGCCGCTGCCCGCGAGCGACCCTCCGGTCGGCCTCGCCGTCCGCGCCTCGACCGCGGCCCCGCCCGCGCGTCGGAACCCGGCCCGCTGACCGTCCGGCCCGCCTCGGCCGACCGGCCATTTCGGCCGACCGGCCCTCATCGGTGACCCGGTGGAACCGCAGTCGCGTCAGCCGGCGGCCAGCGCCGAGCGCAGCGTGGCAGCCATCAGCGCGATGGCCTCCTTCGCGGCCGGCACGGGGCCCGTGTGGGTGAAGTAGTGGTCGACGTCCGCGAACACGCGGTGGGTGACGGGCACACCCGCGGCCTCCAGAGCCCTGGCGTAGGCGTCGCCCTCGTCGCGGAGGCGGTCGTTCTCCGCGACGACCACCAGGGCGGGCGGCAGTCCGGCGAGGTCGTCGGCCAGACCCGGCGAGACGAGCGGGTCGGCGCGGTCGGCGGGATCGGGTACGTAGGCGCCGGTGAACACGCGCATGAGCCTCGGGGTGAGCAGCGGCTTTGCCGTGCGCGCGATCTTGGCCGCCGGGTCGGTGACCATGTCGAGCGGCGCGGAGTCGATGATCTGCAGGCGCGGCGAGAAGGCGCCGCGGTCCCTGGCCGTGCGGCACACCGCGGCGGTCAGGTTGGCGCCGGCGCTGTGCCCGCCGACGGCCAGCCGGGATCCGTCCCAACCGTGCGCCTCGCCGTTCGCGGCGACCCACGCGGTCACGTCGTAGGCCTGGGTGACGGCGGCGGGGTAGGGCCGCTGCGGAGCGACGGCGTAGTCGACGTTGACCACGACGCAGCCCGCCGTGGCGGCTATGCAGCGGCACAGATGGTCGTCCTGCTCCGCACGCGCCACGACGAAGCCGCCGCCGTGGAAGTTGACGTAGACGGGGGCCGGTGGGCCGGTGACGACCGGCGGCCGGTAGACGGTGCAGGCCACCGGCCCCGCGCCGGTCTCCACCCGGAGTGTCTGCGTGTTCCTGGGCACATCGGAGAAGCGCAGGTCCTGGTGCACTCGGGACATCATCCCGCCGAGCAGCAACTGGACGGCCCTGGCCTGGATGCGGGGGCTGAGCGGCATGGTCGCTCCCGTTCTCGCGGTGAGGAATCGGGGACGCCGGCGGCATCCGATTGACAGGATTCCTGTTAATGAAGGTACATCCTGCACCCGGGCGCGCGAACGCGCCACCCTCCGGGCTGGAGGAGTCGGAGCACCGGGTCCGGGCGGCCGTCACGAAGGGTCTTCGATCGACGTCGAGCCCGCGTTCCCACCGCCCACCGCGCAACCGTTCACTTGCCCTGCCTGCGCGGTCGATTGCGTGCACAGACCTTCGCGTTCCGAAGCCACTTGGGCCAGTCCCGGAGCAACGTCACCCGGTAGGAGGACGTCCTTCGTACGGTCGGGGCACCAGCGGAGCCGGAGGAGCCCGGACCCGCGCAACCGGCAGGAGGAGCGCCATGGCGAACGTGGAGATCTCGATGAAGGAGACGATGACCGCGATCGAGGGGGCATTGGGGGTCGCCCTCGTGGACTACACCAGCGGCATGGCACTCGGCACGCTCGGCGGGGGCAAGGATCTCGACCTGACCGTCGCCGCGGCGGGGAACACCGACGTGATCCGCGCCAAGGTGCGCACCATGGAGCACCTGGGGCTCAAGGGCGAGATCGAGGACGTCCTGATCTCCCTCGCGAACCAGTACCACCTCATCCGGCTGCTCAAGGGCCGTGGCGGCAGCGGCTTGTTCATGTACCTGGTGCTGGACCGCGAACGGTCCAACCTGGCGATGGCCCGCCACCAGCTCAAGCGGATCGAGGCCGAGCTCGAGGTCTAGGCGGCCGGACACCCCGACCTCACGGGCCGGACGGCCACGGCTTCGCACACCGTCGAATTGAAGATGTCTTCATCTCGACACATCCAGATCAGCGCATCACGCGGGTGTGCGGAGCCCGCAACCACCAGGATCGAGGCGCGGCACCTCGCGCGCGGCTGCGCACGGACAGCCTGGCGGCCGCCGCGCCTTCGAGATCCACACCCCACCGAACGCGGCAGGGAGCGAGCGACCATGCAGGTTCCCCTCTACCAGGCCAAGGCCGAGTTCTTCCGCATGCTCGGGCACCCCGTGCGGATCAGGGTCCTCGAACTGCTGCAGGGCGGGCCCGTCGCCGTACGGGACCTGCTCGCCGAGATCGAGATCGAGCCCTCCAGCCTGTCCCAGCAGCTGGCGGTGCTGCGCCGGTCGGGGATCGTCGTGTCGATCCGGGAGGGCTCGACCGTCAGCTACGCGCTGGCGGGCGGCGACGTGGCGGAACTGCTGCGGGCCGCCCGCCGCATCCTCACCGAACTCCTGGCCGGGCAGAACGAACTGCTGGCCGAGCTGCGCCAGTCCGAGCAGCCGCTGCCGACGCCGGCGCCCCACGCCCGTGCGGGGCTGCCGGCGCCACGGAGCGGCGCCGGACGGACGTGAGGGCCGAGCGCAAGACGTCCGTCCGCCCTGCCGGGGCGGGAGCGGAGGCGGGCCCGAACAGTGGCGCGGGGCTCGAACGAAACAGACCGAAACGCCAGGGTCCGCCACCCCTTCCGC
This sequence comes from Streptomyces sp. B21-105, assembly GCF_036898465.1. Classification (NCBI taxonomy): domain Bacteria; kingdom Bacillati; phylum Actinomycetota; class Actinomycetes; order Kitasatosporales; family Streptomycetaceae; genus Streptomyces; species Streptomyces sp. B21-105. The sequence goes on from NZ_JARUMJ010000001.1 coordinate 467,062, forward strand.
CACGTAGAAATATCTACAAGCATGCAGCTGGGCGGGCGGCATGCGGTCGCCGGTGGAGTCACACGGAGCCGACATGAGCGATGCGATGCCGACATGATCGATGCGATGTGGATGCGCGGCGTGGAGTGGCTCGCCGCCGCCGCGACGAATCCGCGGTCGTGCAAGCGGGAATGGGACCAGGGCGACGGGATCACCCTGCTGGAAGCGGGCCGTTACTGGGACGTGCTGAGCGTGCCCGACCGGCTGGGACTGCTCACCCTGGACCTGCTGTGGCAGGCCTCGCGTCCCGCGCCGGGGCCCACGCTCGTGGACACCGCCGCCCACCGCGTCGGCTTCTTCCTGCCCCCCGACCCCGGCAGCCGCTGGATCGGGGCGGGACTGCGGCACGCCGGCCGGGGCTCCTGGGTCGCGGTGCCGCCGCCCTACCGGGCCGCCCGGTTCCTGGAGTGGCTGGTCCCGCCGGACGGGAGCGGCGCGCTGCACACGCCGGCCACTCTGGAGCTGGCGTTGCGTCAGGCCAACGGCACACTGGCCGTGCTGAGGCCGGTGTGCGGACCGTAGTGCCGCACGGCCGCGGCGGCCCGGCGTCGCCCTGTCGCGGACCACGCGGGAGCGTCCGGCGCAGTCCGGAGTAGACGAGCGCACCACAGCAGCGTCCCCGTTCGGCGGTCCGAGCGGTCGCCGGGCTGCGCCCCCCTTCGACGGGATCCGCCGTGCCGCCGCAGCACGACGACCGAACGGCGAGCCAACTCCACGACGGCGTGCGGCAATTCCGACAGTCGACGCAGAAGCCAACAGATGACGGGCACTTTGGGGCCGAAGTCTCGCTCAACCGTGCGGGATCGATCAATGACGGTGTGTACTGTGCTGCGAGTGCCCGTTCGAACACATCGGACGCACTCCCGCCCCCGCAACCGAGGACGACGATCCCCACCCGCACCCGCCCGACCCCCACTGGACCGAATCGATGATCGAATTGCCGGACCTGGTGGCCGGCGGCCTGACCGCCGGCACACTGTCCGCGCTCGCCCTGGGCGGCGCGCTGCTGCGCGCACGGCGGCGGCAGACCCGTCAGCGCGCGGAGATCGCCGCGCTGCGCACCCGACTCGACGGCTCCCTCAAGGCGTGCACGGCGGAGGTGGAGCACCTGGCGAGCCGCCGCGTGCCCGCCGCCGCCCGCCGGGTCGCCCATCCGCACGTCCCCGTGCCGGGCCCGCTCCAGCCGCTGACCGTCGGCACCCCGCTGGGCATCGCCCTGGAGAACGTGGTGCTGGCGCTGCAGGCCGAGACCGCCGCCCAGCGCACCACCGTCGACGCCGCGGCGCAGGCCGGGATGCGCGGCGCCGTCCGGGAGATCCAGGCGGCCCTGTACCGGCTGCAGGACGCGCTGCGCGGGCTCCAACAGCGCTACGACGAACCGGAGTTGGCGCAGATCCTGTTCCGTCTCGACCATGAGAACGAGCAGTCGCTGCGGCGCGCGCAGGTCACCGCCGTGGTGTGCGGCGCCTGGGTCGGGCTGGCCCGCGAGGAGTCCCACCTGGTGGACGCGGTGACCGGCGGCCAGGCCCGGCTCGCCGGCTACCACCGGGTCCGGGTCCACAACCACCTCGAGCCCGGCACCGCCCTGGTCTCGCACGCTGTAGAACCGGTCGCCATCATCGTCGCCGAGCTGCTCGACAACGCGCTCAGGCACTCCTCCCCGGACACCGACGTCGTGGTCGGCCTGGAACACGTGGCCCACGGCGTGTGCGTCACCATCGACGACGCGGGCCTCGGCATGACCCGGGACGAACGCGACCTCGCCCAGCGGCTGGTGGCCGGCGACGACCCCATCCTGCTGACCGACCTCGGCGACCCGCCCCGCATGGGACTGGCCGCGATCGGCCGGCTGACCCGCCAGTTCGACCTGCGCGTGGACGTCTCCTCGGCCTCCCCGTACGGCGGTGTGCGGGCGGTGCTGCGGGTCGACACCCACCTGCTCAGCCACCTCGACCCGCTCGAGCGGCCGCCCGCCGCGAGCGCCCCGCGCACGACACGCACCGCGCGAGGCGCCCTCCCCGACCTTCCCCGCCCCGCCCACGCGTACGGCGCCGAGACCGGCGCCGCGGAGCAGGAGCCGGCGCCGGGACATCACGAGCCCCGGCACGAGGACGACGGCCTGCCGCAGCGCAGACGCCGCACCCGGCCCGCAGCGTCGGCACAGGCGCCGCAACCGACGCCGGCCCGGTCCCCGGAGCCTCGTCCGGCGCGCAGCCCGCAGGACGCAGCCGCCGCGCTCGGCGCACTGCAGTCCGGCACCGCCGCGGCCCGCGCCGCCGCTGCCGCGGACACCCCCGTCGTGGACACCGCTGCCGCGGACACCGCTGCCGCGGACACCGCTGCCGGCGCCCCGGGGGAGGCGCCCGCCGACCACATCGACCAGACCGACGACGAAGAGGGAGCGGCCCGATGACCAGCCGCAACACGAGTGACACCGCATGGGTGCTGGAACCGATCCTGCAAGTGCCGCACGTGGTGGCCGCCGTCATGCTGACCCGGGACGGGCTCGTGACCGGATACACCGACGCCCTGTCCCAGCCGTCGGCCGAGCGGGTGGCCGCCATCACCAGCACCGTGCAGGGCGCCTGCCGGACCGCGGCGGCCGCCTTCGCCGACCGGGAGACGGCCGACGTACGGCAGATCGTCATCGAGTCCGACCACGGGTACGTGCTGATCGTGCCGACCGACCACGGCACGTGCGTGGCCGCCTACGGCGACGGCGAGGTGCGGCTGGACCTGCTGGCGCACCGCGTGCACTCCCAGGTGGCCCGGCTGGGCGAGAAGGCGATGACGGCCCCGTCCCGAGGAGCCGACGACACCCCGCCGGCATGACCGGCCGCCCCGCCGGGCGCCCCCTGGTTCCCGCGTATCTGTCGACCGGCGGCGTGGCCCGGCCCAGTCGCCCCCACCTGGAGCGGCTGTCGGTGCTCACCCGCAGCGACGCACCGCTGCCCGCCGGGCTCCCGGCCGCCGAACTCGCCCTGCTGGACGCCCTCGAGGGCGGTTCCCTGGCGGTGGTGGAGGCGGCGGCGCTGCTGAGACTGCCGTTCTCCGCGGTGCGGGTGCTGGCGGCCGGTCTCGTCGACCGGGATCTGGTCCTCGCCCGCGCGCCGATCCCGCCCGCCGAACGGTTCGACCCCGACCTGCTGAAGAGAGTGGCCGATGGCCTCCGCGCCCTCAGACTCCGCGCCTAGCGCGTGCCGCGAAACACGCCCCGGCACCGCCGGACCCGGTTCCGTCCATCTGCCCGACACCGCCCGTGACCTGGTGAAGATCCTGGTCGCCGGCCCGTTCGGGGTGGGCAAGACGACCCTGATCGACTCCGTCTCCGAGATCCGCCCGCTGCACACCGAGGAACCGCTCTCCGAGGCGTCCGCGCAGGTCGACGAGCTGGACGGGGTGCGGGAGAAGACGACGACCACCGTCGCCATCGACTTCGGCCGGATCAGCCTGCCCGGCGGCGTCGTGCTGTATCTGTTCGGCACGCCCGGTCAGGAGCGCTTCCGGAGCCTGTGGGACGACATCGCCTACGGGGCATTAGGGGCGCTCGTGCTCGTGGACAGCCGCCGGCTGGACGCCTCGTTCGACGTGCTGGGTCTGGTGGAGGAGAGCGGCCTGCCGTACGCGGTCGCCTTCAACGCCTTCCCCGACGCGCCCCGGCACCACGGCGAGGAGCGGCTGCGCCGGGCGCTGGACCTGGAGCCCACGACACCGCTGGTCACCTGCGACGCCAGGGACCGCGACTCCTCGATCGACGCGCTGCTCGCGCTCGTGGACCATCTGATCGGCCGTGACCCCGTGGAGGCCCGGTGACCGCCCCTACCCCGGACCGGATCGACTTCGCCCGCTCCGTGCCCGTGCGGCTGTGGGAGGACGGCTTCGCTCCGGATCCGCAGCGCTACTACGACGCGCTGCGCGCGCAAGGACCCGTCGGCTGGGCCGAGTTGGCACCGGGCATACCGGCGTACGTGGTCACCGACCGGCGGGCGGCGCTGGACGTGCTGCGCGACGAGGAGACCTTCTCGCACGACCCACGGGCGTGGGAGGCGACCGTCCCCGTCGACGCGCCGGTGCTGGGCATGATGCGGTGGCGGCCCAACGCCCTGTTCGCCGACGGTCCCGCGCACCTGCGCTACCGGACCACGCTCATCGACGTCTTCGACCTGGTGGAACCGCACGACCTGCGCGGGCGGGTGCACCGGGCGGTGCGGCTGCTGGCCGAGCGCATGGGTCCGCGCGGCGAGGCCGATCTGGTCGCGGACTTCGCGCGCCCGCTGCTGGCGCTGGTGCTCAACGACCTGTTCGGGCTCCCGGACAGCCAGGGTGAGCGGCTCAACGAGGGTCTGGGCAAGATGATGGAGGGCGGCGCGCACGCTGTCGAGGGCGAGGCGCAGTACGCGCAGTACGTGCTGGAGCTCATCGCCGCCAAGGCCGAGAAGCCCGGCGACGACCTGCCCAGCCGGCTGCTGGAACACCCGGCGGGACTGACCCGTGAGGAGGTCACCTGGCAGGTGTTCCTCACTCTCGGCGCGGGGTACGAGCCGACCGCGAACCTGCTGTCCAACACGCTGTCCCGGGTGCTGGGCAATCCGGCGTACTACTCCACGCTCACCAGCGGCGCCCGGCCGGTCATGGACGCGGTGGTGGAGGTGCTGCACCACGAGACGCCGCTGGCGAACTACGGCGTCTACTACGCGCGCAGGCCGGTGGCCTTCCACGGGGTGTGGCTGCGCGACGCGGTGCCGGTGGTGGTGTCGTACGGGTCGCTGGGGCTCCCCGACCGTACGGACGGCGCCCCGGCCGGTCAGCGCACGGCGGCCGGCGGCCGGCGTCCGCACGACGCCTCGCACCTGTCGTGGGGCGCCGGACCGCACGCCTGCCCGGTCAGACAGCACACCCTGCTGCTGGTCACCGAGGCGATCGAACGGCTCACCCAGTGGCTGCCCGACCTCGACCCCGTCGTGCCCCGAGACCGGCTCGCCTGGCGGCCGGGGCCGTTCCACCGGTCGCTGACCGCGCTGCCCGTGCGCTTCAGCCCCCGCTCCCCCGCTTCCGACCCCTCAGGAGTCCGTTCGTGACCGTGACCGACCGCATCGTCCTCGACCCGTTCGGCGCCGATGTGCACGCCGAGAGCGCCCGGCTGCGCGCCCTCGGCCCGATCGTGCCCGTCGAGCTGCCCGGCGGCATCCCCGCGTGGGCGCCCACGGGGTACGACACCCTCAAGGCGCTGATCCTGGACCCGCAGGTCAGCAAGGACCCGCGGCGGCACTGGCGGCAGTGGCCGGAACTGGGCGAGCACCCGTCCTGGGGCTGGATCCTGGGCTGGGTCGGCGTCGTCAACATGCTCTCCACGTACGGCGCCGACCACGCCCGGCTGCGCAAGCTGGTCGCGCCGAGCTTCACCCACCGGCGCACCGAGTCGCTGCGGGAGCGGGTGGAGGCGATCACCGCGGAGCTGCTCGACGCGCTGGAGGAGCGGGCCGAGGCCGGTGCCGCCGTCGATCTGAAGGCCGAGTTCGCGCATCCGCTGCCGATGCGGATCATCTGCGAACTCTTCGGTGTCCCCGAGGAGTTGCAGGGCGCCACCGGACGGCTCATCGCAGCGATCATGGACACTTCCGACCCGAGTCCGGAGCACGCCGCGTTCGTGCAGGAGCAGATCGGGACGGTGCTGGGCTCCCTCATCGCCCACAAGAGCGAGCACCCCGGCGACGACATGACGACCGAGCTGATCCGGGTGCGGGACGAGGACGGCGACCGGCTCAGCGACGAGGAGCTGCTGTACACGCTGCTCCTCGTCATCGGCGCCGGCTTCGAGACGACGGTGAACCTCATCGGCAACGCGGTGGTGGCGCTGCTGCGCCGGCCGGAGCAGCTGGCGGCGGTGCGGCGCGGCGAGATCGGCTGGGACGGGGTGGTGGACGAGACGCTGCGGCTGTACCCGTCGATCGCCACGCTGCCGCTGCGGTTCGCGGTCAGCGACCTGAAGGTGGGCGATGTGACGATCCCGGCCGGCGACGCCATCATCACGACGTACGCGGCGGCCAACGTGGACCCGGTCCGGTACGGGCCGGACGCGGAGGTGTTCGACGCGGCGCGCGCGGCCGACGATCACCTGGCCTTCGGCATCGGGGTGCACCGGTGCATCGGTTCCCCGCTGGCCCGGATGGAGGCGCTGACGGCGCTGCCCGCGCTCTTCGACCGGTTCCCCGGGCTGCGGCCGGCCGAGGCGGAGGGGGAGCTGCGGCAGGTGCCGTCGTTCATCGCGAGCGGCTGGCAGGAGATCCCGGTGCGGCTGCGCTGACACCGCTGCGGGGGTGCGACCGGTCCCCCGTTCCGGTCGTACCCCCCGCGGCTCCTCAGAAAATACGGGCCTGTCGCGCGGCTTGGGAATCGTGCCGATGCCCGCCCAGGGGGCCGGAGGACTCACCTGTGCACAGGTGAGTCCGGATGGCCCGATTCCGCCCGGTCGCCGCTTCCGTGCAGGTCGGGCTGGTCGAGGTCGCCTGCCGCCACATGGGCGAGGACGACCTCGTAGAGGTCGCTGCCCGCGGCGAGCAACTGGCGTTCCAGGACGGGTTCGGAGCTGCGGACATGGTCGCGGACGGTCTGCGCGTGGACGCCCAGCAGGTGGGCGGCCCGCTCGGCGTTCCCGCCGGCCACGATCCAGGCGCGCAGGGTGCGCCGCAGGTCCCGGCCGTCGGTGTCGAGGCGGGCCAGCAGCTCCAGTGCCCAGGAGCGCAGCGCGGGGCCGGTGAGCAGTTCACCGAGCCGCACCGGGGCCGCCGGGGGCCCCGGGCGGTCGTCGGCGATGCCGAACTGGGTGTGCAGGGCGAGGTGGACGCCGGCCCGGACGGTGAGGTCGGAGAAGTCGGCGCGCAGCAGGTTCTCGACGCGCTCCATGCGGGCGCGGACCGTGTTGCGGCTGACGCCGAGCACCTTCGCCGCGCTGACGGCCGTGAACTCCAGGCCCAGCCGGGTGGTGGCGAGGAGTTCCGCGCGGGTGTGGTGCGGCAGGGTGTCCAGGGGGCGCAGCAGACGGGTCGTCCAGGTGCGCAGCATGTCGGGGTCCATCAGCCGCTCGGGGTGGGTGCGCTCGGCGTAGACGGCCGTCCTGCCGGGGCGGAAACGGGCCACGGCCAGGGCGCTGACGGCCTGTCCGTAGGCGGTGGCGGTACGGGCGAGGCTCTGGCGCGCGCTGCCGCCGAGGTACACCTCGGGGTAGCCGCCGCACAGGGCGCGCAGCGCGGGTCCGGCGACGTCGTCCGGGACGACGACGATGACATGCCCGTCCATGGCGGGGCAGCGTACGACGAGGGCCTCCTCGTGGGTCGCCGCCAGACAGGCCGCGGCGAGGCGGTCGCGTTCCTCGGGGCTGCTCTCGACGACGTAGACGCAGGCGGTCTCGGTGTCGAGGAGGCGGGGCCACAGGCCGGCGGCGACCCGGCGGGCGGCGACGACGTCCTCGACCATGAGCAGTTGCAGGATGGCCAGCCGGAGGTCGGCGGTGGCGCGGGCCAGGCGGCGTCCGGTCGCCGCGGTCTCCTGCGCCCGCAGGAGGAGTTCGAGGACGCCCACGGTGTGCGTGACGATGTCGAAGGCGCGTCGGTCGAAGGGGCTCGTCCGGCTCACCGCGAGCACCCCGACCGAGGCGGGCCCCGGGAGTTCGACCCGGACCAGGCGCGCGTAGCGGCCCTCGCCCTCCCAGGCTGCGGAGGCCAGGCGGCCGCCGGCGATGTCGGCCGCCAGGGTCTCGTCGACGGGGATGGGCGGTCCGGCGACCAGGGTGCCGTCGCCGTCGTGCAGGGAGACGGACGCGTCGACGGTCGCCGACAGCCACTCGACGACCCTCGGGACATCCCGTCCGGTGGGGCGCAGATGGTCGAGGAGTGCCTGGGCCCATGCCGGTCCGGCGTCGTCCGGCGCACCGGAGCGGAGGTTGTCGTCATCCCGGCCGGCCATGTCGGCGCTCTCCTCGTCCCTTCACGGCCCGCGCGGGCCGAACCAGTCATATCGGTCAGGGACGTTACCTCACCCGGCTCGGAACGAGCGGCGCCGGCGACAAAGCGGCACGGATCCGGCACATCGATGGCTGCCCCGGCCTCCCCGGCCCGCGGCCGGCCGAGGCGACCGAGCCCGGCCGCCGAGCCGGTCACCGGGCAGGGTGACCAGGGCGGGACGACTGGGCACGGTGACCGGGCGGGACGACCCGGCAGGTCACCGTGCGGGGTCACCGGGCTGGGACACCGGCGGGCGGTGCGACGGCCCTGCGCGGGCTCCCGCCGGGCGGACGGCATAAGCTCGGCCAATGGCGAAGTACTACGACGTGCACCCCGACAACCCCCAGCCGCGCACCATCTCCCAGGTCGCGGCCGCCATCCGGTCGGACGCGCTGATCGCGTACCCGACGGATTCCTGCTACGCGCTGGGCTGCCGCCTGGGCAGCAAGGACGGCATCGACCGGATCCGGGCCATCCGCGAGCTGGACGACCGACACCACTTCACCCTGGTGTGCCAGGACTTCGCGCAGCTCGGCCAGTTCGTGCGGGTGGACAAGGACGTGTTCCGGGCGATCAAGGCGTCGACGCCCGGCAGCTACACCTTCATCCTCCCGGCGACGAAGGAGGTGCCGCGCATGCTCCAGCATCCGAAGAAGAAGACGGTGGGCGTGCGCATCCCGGACCATGTCGTCACCCAGGCGCTGCTCGCCGAGCTCGGGGACCCGCTGCTGTCCAGCACCCTGCTGCTGCCCGGCGAGGACGAGCCGATGACGCAGGGCTGGGAGATCAAGGACCGGCTCGACCACGTGGTGGACGGTGTGCTCGACTCCGGCGAGTGCGGCACCGAGCCCACGACCGTGATCGACTTCTCCGAGGGCGAGGCGCAGATCGTCCGGTACGGGGCGGGCGACGCCTCCCGGTTCGAGTAGCGGTCCCGGGCCCGGGACCGCTACTCGAACCCCCGGTTCGAGTAGCGGTCCCGGGCCCGGGGCCCTCGGTCGCGGACGGACGGCGCGTGCAACGATGGGCGCCGCCCGGCCCCCACCGGGCCGACCGCACGCTCGCCGCCGTGCATCGCGCTGAGGAGCCCCCCATGACCTCCGTACAGGGAACAGCACTGGACATCCCCACCGGGGACGGTGTGGCCGACGCCTATCTGGCGCATCCCGGTGACGGCGCGCCCCGCCCGGGCGTTCTGCTCTACCAGGACGCGTTCGGCCTCCGGCCGCAGCTGCGGTCGATGGCCGACCGGCTCGCCGAAGCCGGCTACGCGGTGCTGGTTCCCAACCTGTTCTACCGTCACGGGCGCGCCCCCGTCATGGAGTTGCCCGCGTTCATCGACCCGGCCGCGCGGCCGGAGATCTTCGAGACGCTGTACCCGCTCGTGCTGGCGCTGACGCCCGAGCTGATCGTCCGGGACGCCGACGCCTATCTGCGGTGGATGGAGCAGAGCGCGCTGGTCGCGGACGGCCCGGTCGCGGTGACCGGATACTGCATGGGCGCCCGGCTCGTCCTGGCGACCGCCGGCGCGCATCCGGACCGGGTCGCGGCGGCGGCGGGCTTCCACGGCAGCCGGCTGGTGACCGACGCGCCGGACAGCCCCCACCTGGCCGCCGGACGTGTCACGGCCGAGGTCTACTTCGGCCACGCCGACGACGACCCGGGTCTGCCGCCCGAGCAGATCGAGCGCTTCGAGGAGGCCCTGACCGCGGCCGGGGTCCGGCACACCTGTGAGGTCTACGCCGGGGCCCCGCACGGTTACACGCAGGCCGACACGTCGTCGTACGACGAGCAGGCCTCGGAGCGGCACTGGGTCGCGCTGCTGGATCTGCTGAAGCGGACTCTCTGAGCCTGCGTCGACGACCGGGACGCCCGCGGCCGGGACGAGCCGCGGGCGTCGTCTTTCACGGACATCGTTTTTGCGGACATCGTTTTTTGCGGGACTCGTTGACATGAGCACAACCCGGTGCAACGTTGAGAGCGCTCTCAGCATGGTACGGACCAACCCCACAGGCCTACCCGCACGGAGGTGGAGAGTGCGCACAAGGACCGCCCTCAGACTGGTGGGAGCCGTCGCCCTCGTCGGCGCGCTGCTCACCTTCGGCCCACCGGCCGGGGCCGCCGTCTCCGACACCGTCCCCCTGAAGATCACCAACAACTCGGGCCGCGCCGAACAGCTCTACGTCTACAACCTCGGCACCCTGCTGACGACCGGCCGGCAGGGCTGGGCGGACGCGGGCGGAGGCTTCCACGCGTGGCCCGCCGGGGGCACGCCCCCCGCCCCGGCGCCCGACGCGTCGATCGCCGGCCCCGCGGCAGGCGGGTCGGCCACGATCCGCATTCCCAGGTTCTCCGGGCGGATCTACTTCTCCTACGGCCACAAGCTCGACTTCAGGCTCACCACCGGCGGGCTGGTCCAGCCGGCCGTGCAGAATCCCGCCGACCCCAACCGCAACATCCTGTTCAACTGGTCGGAGTACACGCTCAACGACTCGGGACTCTGGCTGAACAGCACCCAGGTCGACATGTTCTCCGCGCCGTACGCGGTCGGCGTGCAGCGCGCCGACGGCAGCACGCTCAGCACCGGGCATCTCAAGGCGGGCGGCTACAACGGGTTCTTCAACGCCTTGCGCGGACAGCCCGGCGGCTGGGCGAACCTCGTCCAGACCCGCTCCGACGGCACGGTCCTGCGCGCCCTCTCCCCGCTGTACGGGGTGGAGACGGGCGCCCTCCCGGCGAACGTCGTGGCGGACTACGTCGACCGCGTCTGGCGGAAGTACGCGATGACGACGCTGACCGTCACCCCGTTCGCCGACCGGCCGGGCACGAAGTACTACGGCCGGGTCTCCGGTGGGGTCCTGCACTTCACCGACGCCTCGGGAGCGGTCGTGACCAGCTTCCAGAAGCCGGACGCGTCCAGCGTCTTCGGCTGCCACCGGCTGCTGGACGCCCCCAACGACGCGGTGCGCGGACCGATCTCCCGCACCCTGTGCGCGGGCTTCAACCGCTCCACCCTGCTGGTGAACCCCGATCAGCCGGACACCACGACGGCCGCCTTCTATCAGGACCCGGTGACCAACCACTACGCGCGCAAGATCCATGCGCAGATGGCCGACGGGAAGGCGTACGCGTTCGCCTTCGACGACGTCGGGCGGCAGGAGTCCCTCGTCCACGACGGGTCGCCGCGCCAGGCCTACCTGACGCTCGACCCGTTGAGCTGAGCGGACACGGCGGCGTCCCGCACCCGAGGGAGACCGGGTGCGGGACGTCGCCTGCGGGGACGGGTCAGCCGGTGATGACGGCCGTGTCGTCCACCACGAAGCTGGTCTGCAGCGAGGAGTCCTCGACGCCGGAGAACTTCAGCGTCACGGTGGACCCCGCGAAGGACCCGAGGCTGAAGGACTTCTGCACGTAGCCGGAGGCCGCGTTGAGGTTGGAGTACGTGGCCAGGGTCGTGGACCCGGCGGTGACCGTCAGCTTGTCGTACTGGGTGCTGCTGGTGGTCTCGGCCGTGTCGACGTGCAGGTAGAAGGTGAACGTGGTGTTGGTGCAGCCGCTCGGGATCGTCACCGACTGCGAGAGCGTGTCGGTGTGGGTCGAGCCGTAGCCGTCGAGCCAGGCCTTGTAGGAGCCGGTGCGGGCCGCCTGGCTGCTGGAGTTGGTGACGACGCCGCTGGACGCGGTCCAGGTGGTGTTGCCCGACTCGAAGCCCGCGTTGCCCAGCAGTTGCGTGGCGGTGCAGCCGCCGCCGGTGGCGTTGACCGTCCAGGTGAAGGACGCGCTGCCGGTGGCGCCCGTCGAGTCGGTCACCGTGACGGTGGTGCTGGAGGAGCCGGCCGTGGTCGGCGTGCCGGAGATCAGCCCGGTCGAGCTGCTGATCGACAGGCCGGCGGGCAGCCCGGTCGCCGCGTACGTCAGGGAGCCGCTGTTGGTGCTGCTCGCCGAGATCTGCAGGTTCACCGCCGTGCCGACCGTGGCGGTGCGGCTGCCCGGGTTGGTGACCGTGACGCCCGTCGACGGGACCGTGATGTGCCCGCCGACGTTGATGCCCGCGAACGCGTTGCCCACCCCGGCGTACTGGGTGGAGTTGGAGCCGTACAGCGCGGCTGCCGCGTTGAGGGCGGCGGTGCGGGCGCCCGCGTAGTTGGTGCTGGACGTCATGTACGTCGTCAGCGCCTTGTACCAGATCTGCAGTGCGGCGGCCCGGCCGATGCCCGCGACGGCGACACCGTCGGAGGTCGGGCTGTTGTAGGTCACGCCGTTGATCGTCTTGGTGCCGCTGCCCTCGGAGAGCAGGTAGAACATGTGGTTCGCCGGACCCGACGAGTAGTGCACGTCGAGGTTGCCGACACCGGAGTACCAACTGTCGGCGGAGCCGCCGTCCTTGCTGGGCTTGTCCATGTACCGCAGCGGCGTGCCGTCGCCGTTGATGTCGATCTTCTCGCCGATGAGGTAGTCGCCCACGTCGGAGGAGTTGCCGGCGGAGAACTCGACGCCGGTGCCGAAGATGTCGGAGGTGGCCTCGTTGAGGCCGCCGGGCTCGCCGGAGTAGTTCAGTCCGGCCGTGTTCGAGGTGACGCCGTGGCTCATCTCGTGGCCGGCCACGTCCAGCGAGGTCAGCGCGTGGGTGCTGCCGGAACCGTCGCCGTACGTCATGCAGAAGCAGTCGTCGTCCCAGAAGGCGTTGACGTACGACGTGCTGTAGTGGACGCGGGAGTAGGCGGCGACGCCGTCGTTCTTGATGCCGCTGCGCCCGAAGGTGTTCTTGTAGAAGTCCCACGTCACCTGGGCGCCGTAGTGGGCGTCGACGCCGGCGGTCTGCGTGTTGGAGCCGGAGCCGGTGCCCCAGGTGTCGTCGGCGTCCGTCATCAACGTGCCGGTGCCGGACGTGCCGTTGTTGAGGCTGTACGTCTTGTGCGTGCCGCGCGCGGTGTCGTTCAGCTGGTACGTCGAGCCTGACAGCGTGGTGCCGATGGAGACGGTCCCGCTGTACTGGCTGTTGCCGGTGCCGGTCTCGACGCCCTCGAACTGGGCGAGCTTCGCGCCGGTGGCGGCGTCGGTGATCACGTGCAGCTTGCTCGGGGTGCCGTCGTCCTGGAGGCCGCTGACCACGGTCTCCCAGGCGAGCTTCGGCGTGCCCTCCCCGGCCCAGATCACCTTGCGGGCGCTCTGCGCCGCCGGATCCTTCGCGTCGAGCGCCTCGGCGGCCGTCAGGGCCTTGGCCTGCGCGGCGGCCTTGCTGTACGTCGCGGTCGTGGAGCCGACGGAGACGGTACGGCGGTTGTTGTTGAAGGTCGTGCTCACGGTGCCGGCGGCGAGCGAGGCCGGGGGCGTGTGCACGACGAGGTCGCCGCCCAGGACGGGCAGACCGGCGAAGGTGCGCTCGTAGCGCGTGTGCACGGTGCCGTCGTTGTCCTTCACGACGTCCTTGACGACCAGTTTCTCCTGGGCGCCGAGACCGAGGGTCTCGGCCGTCTGCGTCGTCCTCGCCTCGGCGCCCTTGATCAGCGTGGTGCGCTGGGCGGGCGTCAGGTCGGCCGGCAGAGCGCCGGTGCGCACGGGACCGGGGTGGGGGGCCGCGGGCTTCGCGGCTGCCGGGACCGCCGAGACGCCGACGGCCAGGAGGGCTGCGGTGGAGAGCAGGGCCGCTCCGACCGCGGTCCGCTTGCGGGGGTTGGGTCTCACTCGTTCTCCTACTGCGACGGCCGTGGGGAACGGCCGGTGACAGACCGGACAGACGGATGTGCTGTCCGGGACGAGCCGAGCTGAACTGCATGTGCTGTGCTGTGCGGGACGAGCTGAGCTGTGCGGGACGAGCTGAGCTGTGCGGGACGAGCTGAGCTGTGCGGGGTGAGCCGAGCTGTGCGGGGACCGTGCGCCGGTGAAGGCACCGTGCCGCCGGCGTGCGGCGGTTGGCGAGGAGAATGACAGGCTTGTCGGTTGCATGTCAGCTGCTGCGAGAGGCTTCGAGGGTTATCCCTCGGTGCCGGAGATCCTCAGGCCGTCCCACCCCCGAAGAACTGTGAACGACCTGTGCGTCAGCCGCCTCCCGCCCGGCCGACGCGAACCGACTTGCCGGAAAGGCTTGCGTCGACCGCCGCCGTACCCGTAGACATTCCTTCACGAACGTCCGTCACTCTGGGGGGAGTTGACGTTGGAAGGCACCATCGACGGGTTCCGGTACGGGGCGGTGACCCCGGTGGCCGCCTACGTGATGGCCTGCCTGGGCGGAGCCCTGGGGCTGCGCTGCATCGTGCGGACACTGCTCAACCCCGCGTCGTTCAAGCCCGGATGGCTGGCGCTGGGCGCCGCGTCGATCGGCTGCGGCATCTGGACCATGCACTTCATCGCCATGATCGGCTTCCAGGTAGCGGAGACCCGGGTCGGCTACCACGTCGGCCTCACGGTCCTCAGCCTCGCCGTGGCGGTCGTGGTGGTCGGCGTCGGCGTGTTCATCGTGGGCTACCGCGGCGCCGGCCGCACCGCGTTGTCCCTCGCGGGCGCCGTCACCGGTCTCGGGGTGGCCGCCATGCACTACCTGGGCATGGCCGCGATGCAGCTCAACGGGGAGGTGTCGTACGCCCCGTTGACGGTGGCGCTCTCCGTGGTGATCGCTGTCATCGCCGCGACCGCCGCCCTGTGGGCGGCGGTCACGATCCGCGGTTTCCTCACCAGCCTGGGCGCCAGTCTGGTGATGGGCCTGGCCGTGTCGGGCATGCACTACACGGGCATGGCCGCGGTCAGCGTCCACGTCCACGACACGACGGCGTCCTGGAGCGGCGACACGGCGACCTCGCTGCTGCTGCCGATGCTGCTCGGTCCGGTGATCTTCCTGCTGCTGGCCGGTGTGGTGGTGATGTTCGATCCGCTGCTCGTGCTGGGCGACGGCGAATGGAACCGGTCCGCCCGGGCGGACCGGACCGACGCGCCGGTGGAACCGGCCGAACGCCCGGCGACCGCCCGGTCGTGGAGCCGCGAGTGAGCGGTCCCGCACGGCCGCCGCGGACGACGTCGCCGCCGGTCACCCGGCTGCCGCCGGTCCCCCGACTGCCGTCGTGCTGCGGCGCATTGCTACGGTTCAGCGGTGTCTGACTCCTCACGCGATACCGCCGAAGGCGCCGGCTGGGGCGGTGCCGACCGAGGCGCGTACCGGCAGCTCATGCCGGGCCGGGTCGAGAAGATCTCGTGGCTGAACCCCCGGCTCCTGTGGGCCGCCCGCAACGGCGTGCTCGCCTCCTGGTTCGGCGACCCCACGGGCCGTACCCGCAGCCGCCTGGTGGCGCAGCGCACGGCGGCCGGCGCACCCGCCGACAAGGTGATCCGGCGCGCGGACCCGGACCGGTTCTCCTTCATGGTCATCGGCGACACGGGTGAGGGAGACGATCCCCAGTACGCCGTGGTGCCGGGCTTTCTGAGGGCGAGTCAGGGCACATCCTTCGCCGTCCTGGCCAGTGACGTCATCTACCCGGTCGGCAGCGCCGACGACTACGGCCCCAAGTTCTTCCGTCCGTACCGCGACTACCAGGCCCCCGTCTACGCGATACCGGGCAACCATGACTGGTACGAGGACCTCGGCGCGTTCATGCGGGTCTTCTGCGGCGACGTCCCGGCCCTGTCCGCCGAGCCCGCCGCACGTCCCCTGACCCGTGCCTGGCTGCGCTCCCTGCTGTGGCACCGGCCGCGCGCACACGACGGACGACGGCTGGACGAGGCCCGCGCGTTGCGGTCCGGGGCGGTGCAGCAGGCCGTGCAGCCCGGCCCGTACTGGGCGATCGACGCGGGCCCCGTGCGGATCATAGGCATCGACACCGGACTCCTCGGCGGCCTCGACGCCGAACAGGGCGCCTGGCTGCGCGAGGTGTCCCGGGGCCCGCGGCCGAAGATCCTCGTCACGGGCTCGCCCCTGTACGTCGACGGCGAGCACCACCCGTGCCCCGTCGAGGGGGGCGGCACCGTCGACGACATCGTGAGCGCGCCGGAGCACCGCTACGTCGCCGCGATAGGCGGCGACATCCACAACTACCAGCGCTACCCGGTGCGTCTGGCGGACGGCCGGACCCTGCAGTACGTCGTCGCCGGCGGCGGGGGCGCCTTCATGCACGCCACGCACACCATTCCACGGGTCTGTGTCGCCGGCGTCACCGAGCAGGACTTCCGCTGCTATCCGCTGCGCGGCGACTCCCTGGCCTTCTACAGCAGGCTCTACGGGCGGCGGCTGCGGCTGCGGCGCTTCTTCGCCCTCACCGAGGAGGAGGGGCAGGCCGTCGTCGCCGAACGCCTAAGCATCCCGCCCACCCGCACGCCGGGTCCGCAGGTCCGGGTGACGCGCCGGATCCGGCTGCTGGCCGGCCTGCTGGGGACGGGGAGCCGCCCGGAACGCCGCAAGCGGTTCCGGCTGCCGGTGCGCAAGATCTACACGCAGTTGTTCTCGCCGGGCTCGGCGACATACAGCCCGCCGTTCTTCAAGTGCTTCCTGCGGCTGGACGTCACACCGGATTCGGTGCGGCTGCGCTGCTTCGCCGCCACCGGAAACCTCGCGCAGGAACTGGACCCGCCGGTCGAGGACGAGATCACCATCCCGCTGGCCTGAGGCCGCCGCCTGCGACAATCGGCGCACCACCGCCGAGCGGCCGCGCACACCGTCGGACCATGGAGGAGCCCCCGTGTCGTCGACCCCTCGCCCCTTGCGCAAGCTGGGCTTCCTCACCATCGGGCTGTTCGACGCGGACGATCCGGGACGGGGTCACGAGACCACGCTCGAGGTCATCGAGCTCGGCGAACGGCTCGGCTTCGACAGCGCCTGGGTGCGTCACCGTCATCTGCAGTACGGCATCTCCTCCCCCGTCGCCGTCCTGGCGGCCGCCTCGCAGCGCACCCGGCGCATCGAACTCGGCACCGCGGTCATCCCGCTGGGCTGGGAGAACCCGCTGCGCCTCGCGGAGGATCTGGCCACCGTCGACGTCCTCTCCGGGGGCCGGCTCAACCCGGGTGTGAGCGTCGGCCCACCGATGCACTACGGCCAGGTCAAGGAGGCCCTGTACCCGGACACCGCGGACGCGGAGGACTTCGGCTACGAACGGGTGCGCCGGCTGCTGGACTTCGTGCGCGGCAAGCCGGCCACCGACTTCAGCGGGGTGGAGGGCTTCGAGGCCACGCGGCGGCAGGCGCATACGGAATACAGCTCCGATGTGGTGCAGCCGCACTCCCCCGGTCTCGGCCGCCGCCTCTGGTACGGCGGGGGCAGCCTGAGCTCGGCGCGGTGGGCCGGGGAGCACGGCTTGAACTTCCTCACCAGCAGCGTCGTCAAGGCCGAAGGCCCGGACGACACACGGGACTTCGCCGAGATCCAGCTCTCCCACGTGCGGGCTTTCCGCGCAGCCCACCCCGACGGCGCGGCGGCCCGTGTCTCGCAGGGTCTCGTGGTCGTCCCCACCGACTCGGCCTCGCCGCAACAGCGTGCGAAGTACGAGGAGTTCGCGGCGAAGCGGCTCCCCCGCACGACCTCGCCGCAGGGGCCGGCGAGGCTGCTCTTCGCGCCGGACCTGGTCGGCACGTCGGAGGAGATCGCCGAACGCCTGCACGCCCACGCGGCGTTCCCCGAGGTCGACGAGGTCGCCTTCGCCCTGCCGTTCACCTTCGGGCACGAGGACTACGTGCAGATTCTGACCGACATGGCGACTGAGCTCGGCCCGGCCCTGGGGTGGCGGCCCGGCGCGAGCGTCTGAGGGCGCTCACCAGAGGCCGGGCTCGGTTCCCGTCACCGCCCGCGACGGCTCGCCGTCCACCCCGACGGGGATGTCACCGGTGAGCATCACCCGGTGCATGGTGCGCTCGAAGCCCAGATGCGCGTTGTCGCTCGGCGCGAGGTGGATGGTGGCGCGGTTGTCCCAGAAGGCCACGCTGCCCGGTTCCCAGCGGAAGCGGACCGTGTACTCGGGGCGGGTCGCCTCCTCCAGCAGCATGTCCAGGATCGCCCGGCTCTCCGCGCGGGAGAGATCGGCGATCTGCTCGAGGTAGTAGCCGTTGACGTACAGCACCCGCTCGCCGGTCTCCGGGTGGACGCGTACCAGGGGGTGGACGGAGGCGACCTGGTGGTCGAGCAGGTGGCGGACGTAGGCATCGTCGCCGGGGCGGGGCTGGTAGCCGACGCCGAGCCGGTGCTCGGCGCGCAGCCCGGCCACGAACTCCCCTACCGGCGCGGAGAGTCCGGCGTAGGCCGCGGCGAGGTTGGACCAGGTCGTGTCGCCGCCGTAGGGCGGCACGGTCTCGGCGCGCAGGATCGTCGCGGCCGGCGGGTCGATACGGGCGCCGTGGTCGCAGTGCCAGCCGCGCAGCAGGGTGTGCCGTCGGCGCCGGAGCCACTCCTCGTGCTCCATGCCGAACCTGCCGCCCAGTTCGAGCCGGTCGGCGGTCGTCTCGATCTCCGGGAAGTCCGGCGGTGAGGCGCTGCCGCGCCGGCGCGGTACGACGGGTTCGCCGAACCGTCGGGCGAACGCGACATGCGCCGTGTGGTCCAGGCGCTGCCCGCGGAAGAACACCACCTTCCAGCGCAGCATCGCCGCCCGGATCGCGGCGGTCTGCGCGTCGTCGAGGCCTGCGGCCAGGTCGACGCCGTCGATCTCGGCGCCGATGTGCCCGGCGACGGGTCGCACCCGCACGCCGGCCGCTCTCGCGGCCTCATCGCCCGTCCGGCTGTCGAAGTCCGTCGTCATGCCCGCTCCGCTCGTCGTCGGCTACCGCTCCAGGGAAGATCGTGACAGCGAAACAGCGGTGTGGCGACAGTGCCCCGGACCGGACCGGACCCGGGCGGGACGGGGCGGACGGCGGGCCGGCTCCGGTTGATCGACCCGGCCCCCGTCCGTGAGGCTGGGGGGAGCACGCACGACCCGGTCGAGGGAAGGCTCCATCGTGATCGACATCCCGGAGTACACGCTCAACGACGGCACGACGCTCCCCGCCCTGGGGCTGGGCACCTGGCCGATGGACGACGCGGAGGCGACGGAGGCGGTGGCCGAGGCGCTGGAACTGGGCTACCGCCTCGTCGACACAGCGACGAACTACCGCAACGAGACGGGTGTCGGCCGTGGTGTCGCCCGGGCCGGGGTGCCGCGCGAGGAGATCGTGGTGACGACCAAACTGCCCGGCCGCCATCACGGGTACGAGGAGACGCTCGCCTCCTTCGAGGAGTCCCGCGGGCGGCTCGGGCTCGACTATGTGGACCTGTACCTGATCCACTGGCCGCTGCCCCGGGTCGACAGGTTCGTCGACTCCTGGCGGGCCATGATCAAGCTCCGCGACGACGGCCTGGTCCGGTCGATCGGCGTATCCAACTTCACCGCCGCGCATCTGGCGCGGCTGGAGAAGGAGACCGGGGTGCTGCCGTCCGTCAACCAGATCGAGCTGCACCCGCTCTTCCCGCAGGACGAGCTGCGCGCCTTCCACGAGGCGAAGGGCGTCCGCACGCAGAGCTGGAGCCCGCTGGGCCGTGGCTCCACGCTGCTGGCGGACCCGGCCGTCGTCATGGTCGCCGAGGCGCTGGGCGTGACCCCCGGCCAGGTGGTGCTGCGCTGGCACCTCCAGCTCGGCGCGGTCCCCATCCCGAAGTCCTCCAGCCCCGAGCGCCGGCGCGCCAATCTCGACGTCGTCGGCTTCGAGCTCAGCCCCGCGCAGATGGCGGCCGTGGCCGGCCGGGCCCACCGGCGGCTCGGCGGCGACCCCGAGGTCCACGAGGAGTTCTGAGCACGTACATCCGCCCCCGACACCCGCCGCACCCCGCACGGGGCGAGCCGGGCGGAGCTCACCGCCCCGGGCGGGAGGTGGTCGGCTGTGTCAGCCGGGGTCGAGCGACTGCTCCGCCCAGATCGTCTTGCCCCGGTCGGTCTGCCGGCTGCCCCAGCGCTGGGTGAGCTGCGCGACGAGCAGCAGGCCGCGTCCGCCCTCGTCGAAGGCGTGGGCGCGGCGCAGATGGGGCGAGGTGGAGCTGCCGTCGGAGACCTCGCAGATGAGGCTGCGGTCGCGGATCAGACGGAGCTGGATGGGCGTCGCGCCGTAGCGGATGGCGTTGGTGACGAGTTCGCTGACCACGAGTTCGGTGACGAAGGCGGCCTCCTCCAGACCCCAGGCGGTCAGCTGTTCGGTGGCGGCCTGCCGGGTCTCGGCCACATGGGCGGGATCCGGGACGACGTCCCAGGTCGCCACCCGGTCCGCGCCGAGGGCGCGGGTGCGGGCGAGCAGGAGGGCGACGTCGTCGCCGGGCTCCTCCGGCAGGATCGCCTTGAGCACGCTGTCGCAGAGCGCGTCGAGCGAGGCGGTGGGCGCGGTGAGGGCGCTGCACAGTTCGCCGGTGGCACGGTCGACGTCACGGTCGCGGCCCTCGATCAGGCCGTCCGTGTAGAGGGCGACGACCGAGCCCTCGGGCAGTTCCAGCTCGACGGCCTCGAAGGGCAGGCCACCCACGCCGAGTGGAGGGCCCGGCGTCATACGGACCAGCTGCGCGGTGCCGTCGGGCAGGACGACGGCGGGCGCGGGATGGCCTGCGGCGGCGACGGTGAGGCGGCGGCTGACGGGGTCGTATACGGCGTAGAGGCACGTGGCGCCGAGTTCGGCGACGTCGTCGCCGCCTTCGTCGTAGGCCGCCAGATGGGTGACGAGGTCGTCGAGATGCGTCAGCAGTTCGTCGGGCGGCAGATCCACGTCGGCCAGGGTGCGCACGGCCATGCACAGCCGTCCCATGGTCGCCGAGGAGGGGATGCCGTGTCCGACGACGTCCCCCACGACCAGGGCGACCCGGCTGCCGGACAGCGGGATGACGTCGAACCAGTCGCCGCCGATGCCGGCCGTGGAGCCGCTCGGCAGATAGCGGTGGGCCACCTCGACGGCGGCCTGGCCGGGCAGGCCGCGGGGCAGCAGGCTGTGCTGGAGGGCGAGGGCGGTGGTGCGTTCGCGGGCGAAGCGGCGGGCGTTGTCGATGCAGACCGCGGCGCGGCTCGCGAGTTCCTCGGCGAAGACGGCGTCGTCGTCCTCGTAGTCGTCGGGATGGGCGATGCGGACGCCGACCAGGACACCCAGGGTGGTGCCGCGGGCCCGCAGGGGCACCGAGATCACCGAGTGGACGCCGCTGCGGAAACGGCGGCCCTCGGGAGCGCGCGCGTTGCGTTCGACGAGCCAGTGCATGAAATCGGGCTCGCCCGCCTGGATGCGCACGGCACGTCCCTCCCGCAGGGCGCGGGCGGGCGGGCTGAAGGGCGGATGGACGTCGGTCTCGCCGAGCCGGACGGCGGCCTCGGGGGTGCCCTCGTGGGCGGAGCCGTGGGCGACCCGGCGCAGCACGACCTCGCCGGTCGGAACGGGTGGCGGCTCGTCGGCGCCCAGCACCCAGTCCAGGAGGTCGACGCTGACGAAGTCGGCGAACCGGGGGACGAGGAGCTCGACCACTTCCTCGGTGGTGCGGACCACGTCCAGGGTGGTCCCGATGGAGGCCGCGGCCTCGTTCAGCAGGGTCAGCCGCTGGCGGGCCAGGTACTGCTCGGTGCTGTCGAACGCGGCCAGAGCGACCGCCGTGACCGCGCCGGACGTGTCCTTCACGGGCCACATCTCGGTGGTCCAGGCGTGCTCGCGGTTGAGGGAGGGGGCCCCGGTGAAGCTCTCGTAGCGGATCGGGCGGCCGGTCTCGGCGACGTGGCGCAGGTGCCAGTTGAAGCCCCGGCTGTGCACGGCCTCCTCGACGGTGTCCGGGAAGTGGCGGCCGAGCAGGACGTCCTCGGAGACGCCCATGACCTTGCAGGCGACGTCGTTCAGCCGCAGATAGTGCTGCTGGGGGTCGAAGACGGACATCGACATGGAGGCCTGCTGGAAGGCCCGCCCGGCCAGCGTCGGCTCGGGGACTGCGGGCCGCTGGGCGCTGAGGGTGTACCCGGTGCGCAGGCCGTCGGGGCCGAGCACCGGGCAGGCCGTGACGGTGAGGGTGACGGGGTGGCCGTCGCGGTGGCGCACGACGACCGGGCCGGTCCACTCGCCGTCCGCGCGCCGTGGCAGCTCCTCGGCGAGCAGGTCGACCGCCGTCCGGCCCACGGCCTCCTCGGCCGGATGGCCCGTCAGCAGACGGGCACCCTCGCTCCAGGCCGTCACGATGCCGTCGGCATCGATGACCGCCGCAGCGACGACTTGCTCCATGTCGTCCAGAATGGTCCCTTTGGCCCGGCGCATCAACCGCGACGGGCCGGTGGGACGGGACGGCCCCGGCGGCCTTCCGCCCCGGGCCCCGGCGCTCGCCCGCACCGCCTGTGCCGTCCGTACCGCTTGTGCTACCCGCGCCGCCCTCAGCGTGAAGGCGGCCCGGCGCGCCCCGCCGCCCCGTCGGCTCCGCGGGCCCTGTCAGGCCCGGCGGGCGCGCAGCGCGTCGAGGGCGCGGTCGGCGTGGGTGTTCATGCGCAGTTCGCTGCGCACGACCTCCAGGACGGTGCGGTCCTGCCCGATGACGTAGGTGACCCTCTTGTTCGGCGCCAGCGAGAAGCCGCGCTTCACACCGAACCGCTCCCGCACCGCCCCGTCCTCGTCGGACAGCAGCGGCATGCCGAGGGTGTGCCGGTCGGCGAACTCCTGCTGGCGGTCGACGGAGTCCCCGCTGACGCCGACGGGCTGCGCCCCGACGGCGGCGAACTCCGCGGCGAGGTCGCGGAAGTGGCAGGCCTCGGCCGTGCAGCCCGGGGTCAGGGCGGCGGGGTAGAAGAAGAGGACCACCGGCCCGTCGGCGAGCAGCCCGGTCAGGCTGCGCAGGGTGCCGGTCTCGTCCTTCAGGGCGAAGTCCTCGACGAGGTCGCCCGTCTCCGGAGCCTTGCTCATGCCTGTCCCTCCGTGCCGTTCGCGACGCTGCGGGCCCACATCACGAGCGGGGCCTGCAGCGGCAGCCGCCCGACGGCGGCGGCCTTGAGCGCGGTGGGACGGTGCCGCCAGTCCCACGCCATCTTGACGTTCGCCGGGAAGACGCCGACGAAGAACGCGGCCGTGGCGAGCGCCGCCGCCTTGCGGGTCCGCGGCAGGGCCACTCCCGCCGCCAGGGCCAGCTCGGCCACGCCGCTGGCGTACGTCCAGGCCCTGGGCGAACCGGGCAGCGCGCGCGGGACGGTCGCGTCGAAGGAGCGCGGCGCGGCGAAGTGCGCGACACCGGCGGTGGCGAGCAGGCCCGCCAGCAGCAGGGGTGAGCGTTCGGACCTGGACACGGTTCCTCCTCGGACGACCTGGCGGCCGACATTACTGGACGGTAGACCGTGGTCCGGCATCGGGGTCACCGAAGCGCGGCACCCCAACCGGCCCTGGCGAGAACGAGGTTGACGGCCGGGCCAGGTGCGCGCCCAAGGGGAGCCCGGCACGTCGGCCCTCGGCACGCCTCCCAGCCGGTTCCCGCCGCCGCCGGGCCGGTCGCGCGCCCGGGCGTCAGGCGCGCAGGGCCTGTCCGGACTGTTCGCTCTCGTCGTCGGCGGCGTACGAGAGGAAGTCGTCGGCCATCCGGTGGAAGAGGGCGGCGAGGCGGCCCAGGTCCTCCCGGTCCCAGTCGCTCAGCGCCAGCTGCAGCCCCCGGGCGCCGGCGTCACGGACCCGGGCGACGGCGGCGCGGCCGGTCTCGGTGAGCTGGATGCGCTGGGCGCGGCGGTCGTCGGGGTCGGGCACCCGGGTGACGTATCCGGCCTTCTGGAGCTGCTGCACGGTGCGGGTCACGTGGGAGGCCTCGACGCCCAGGCGCTGGGCCAGCTCCCCCGGCCGCTGCGGCTCGGATTCGGCGACCTGCCGCAGCACAGCCACGGCCGCGCGGTCCAGGGGGATGCCCGCGATCGCCATGAGCCGGTCGTGCGCGCGGGCTCGGGTGCTCAGATAGGTGACGCGAGTGAGCGCACGCTCGATCTCGATCACCTCCGGGGACGCGACGGAAGGCGGCTGGAGCGGTTCGGTGGGCATGGGATCCACTTTACCATATTGTTGCGTAACTCAAGTAAATGTGCGCGGGCGGGAGCTGGAGACGGGCTCCGCGCGCGGGACAGCGATCCCCTCGATCCCCCTTGACCCCCAGCGACCGGCCCGGCGCCGGCGCAGCGCCGTTCGGGCGAAACCGGCGCGGCTTTCGCGTGCGGCGGTCCGTACGCGTCCACACCTCACCCGTGAGCCTCCCGCGCATCGCCCCCATGCTCGCCACCCCGGGCCGGCTGCCGCCCGCCGCCCAGGACGCCCGGTGGGCCTACGAGACCAAGCAGGACGGCCAGCGAGCCGTGGCGTACCTCGCCGGCGACGGGAGCATCGTCCTGCGGGCCCGTTCGGGTGAGGACATCACCGGCGCGTATCCGGAGCTGTGGCCGCTGGGCGAGGCGCTCGGCCGCACGCCGGCGGTGCTGGACGGGGAGGTGCTCGCCCTGGACGAAGGGGGCCGCGCCGACTTCCAGTTGCTGCAGTCCCGGATGGGGCTGGTGCAGGCGCCGGGGAAGGCCGCGCGGCTGGCCGCGGCGGCGCCCGTCCACCTGGTCCTGTTCGACGTGCTGCATCTCGGCGGGCGCTCGCTGCTGCCCCTGCCGTACACCCGGCGCCGGGCCCGCCTCGAGGCGCTCACGCTGGACGGGCCCTGCTGGTCGACGCCCGGCGCACTGGTGGGCCACGGGCGCGAGGCCCTGGAGGCGACCCGGGCGCACGGCCTCGAGGGACTGGTCTGCAAACGGCTGGACTCCCCCTACGAGCCGGGTGTGCGCTCCCGGGCGTGGATCAAGATCCGGAACATGCGTGTCGCGGACGTCCTGGTGGGCGGCTGGCTCCCCGGCAAGGGCCGGCTGACCGGACTGCCCGGCGCCGTCCTCGTCGGGCAGCGCGCCGCGACGGGGCTGCGCTACGTGGGCGGGGTGGGCACCGGCTGGAGCGAGGCCGAGCGCGCCGAACTCGCCGCGCTGCTGCGGGCCGCCGCGACCGACGCCTGCCCCTTCGACGCCGTGCCGCAGGCGCCGGGCGCGCACTGGGTCGTGCCCCGACTGGTCGGCGAGGTCCGCTACAGCACCCGTACCCGGGCCGGGCTGCTGCGCCAGCCGTCCTGGCTGCGGCTGCGACCGGACCTGACGCCGCAGGAGTCGGCGGCCGATCTTCCGGACACTTCCGCCTGACCCGCACCGGACGCCCGGCCGCGCGGCCGTCCTCCGCCACGAACACCTTGCGCACCTCTTGGCGCGGAACTCAAAACCGAGGAAGCTGAACTCCCTTTTCCCCCACAGCCGTTCGGCTGCGCCCGCATACCGAGGGAGAACTCCGTGCCGTCACGCAGATTCAAGGCCCACCGCGGGAGATGGCTCACCGGACTCGCCGGTGCCGCCGCACTCGTCCTCGCCGTCCCCGCCACCGCGTTCGCCGCGCCTCCCCCGGCGCTGCCGCAGAACGCCGAGGCCGGCGAACTGGCGTACCAGCCCGCCTTCGACTACGACACGGACGGGTGCTACTCCACCGCCGCGATCGGCCCGGACGGCACGGTCAACGGCGGGCTGAAGCCGACGGGCGCGCTCAACGGCAACTGCCGCGACGCCTCCGACCTCGCCTCCACCAACGCCTATTCGCGCCACAAGTGCGACAACGGCTGGTGCGCCTACCTCTACGGGCTGTACTTCGAGAAGGACCAGGCCCTCCCGGGCGTCAGCCTCGGCGGGCACCGGCACGACTGGGAGCACGTCGTGGTCTGGGTGCGAGACGGCCTGGTCCAGTACGTATCGACGTCCAACCACGGCTCGTTCACCGTGCACGCGGCGTCCTCGGTGCGTTTCGAGGGCGCCCACGCGAAGGTCGTCTACCACAAGGACGGCATCAGCACGCACTGCTTCCGGACCGCGGGCTCGGGCGACGAGCCGCCGGAGAACCACCGGGGCACCTGGCAGTACCCGCCGCTGGTCGGCTGGAACGGCTACCCGGCGGGCCTGCGCGACAAGCTCGCCTCCTACGACTTCGGCAGCGCCCACTTCGGCCTGCGGGACGACAGCTTCGCCGGTCACCTGACGAAGGCCCTGCCCCCGGGGATCGCCTTCGACCCCGACGCATAGGACGTTTCGAAAGTCCCCCGACAGGGTTCGGCCCCGGATGTGGCGTCCGGGGCCGTCCGGGCGGGCATGATGACCGGATGGATCTTCATGAGGAACTCCCCACGGTGGTATCCGCGCAGGCGCCGCACGCCCCCGCCCGGCATCCGATGAGGGCGGACACGGCCGAGGGGACGGTCAGGTGATCGCCGCCCGGGTGCGGCACGCCGAACGGGCCGATCTGCCGCGGGTCGCCGAACTCACGGCCCAGCACGCCGAGTACGAGCGGGCCGACCCTCCGGTGCCCGACCTCGCCCAGCGCCTCGCGGGACTCCTCTTCGACGCGACGCCGCCCCGCCTTTGCTGTCTCGTCGCCGAACTGCCCGACGGCGAGATCGTCGGCTACGCCACCTGCGCGCCCGAACTCTCCACCTGGGAGGGCCGCGAGTACCTGCACATGGACTGCCTGTTCCTGACGCCCGACCGTCGGGGCCTGGGCATCGGCGCCCTGCTGATGGACGCGGTCGCGGCCGAGGCCCGCAGCAGAGGACTGGCCGAGGTGCAGTGGCAGACGCCCGTCTGGAACGAAGGGGCGATCCGCTTCTACGCCAGGCGCGGCGCCCTCGGCGCGGACAAGCGGCGCTTCAGTCTGCGGGTGAACCCCTGACGCCGGGCGGAGCCGCCGGGCGAAACCGCGAGTTTAGCGGGGCATGAGCCGTGAGGGTCTATCGTGTCCCGCATGTCCGTTCCGGAACTGATCCGCATCGTCTCCCGCGACTCGCCCATGGCATTGGCCCAAGTGGAGCGGGTGCGTGCGGAGTTGACCACTCTCCACCCCGGTGTGCGCACCGAGGTCGTACCCGTGAGGACCACCGGCGACAAGTGGATGGGAGACCTGTCCCTGGTCGAGGGGAAGGGCGCGTTCACCAAGGAGGTCGACGCCGCACTGCTGGCCGGCGAGGCCGACCTCGCGGTGCACTGCGTCAAGGACGTCCCCGCCGACCGGCCGCTGCCCGCGGGCACCGTGTTCGCCGCGTTCCTGCGGCGCGACGACATCCGCGACGCCCTGATCCACCCCGGCGGCCTCACCCTGGACGAACTGCCGGACGGGACGCGCGTCGGCACCTCGTCGGTGCGCCGGATCGCCCAGCTCGCCGCCACCCACCCGCACCTGGAGTGCGTGCCGTTCCGCGGCAACGCCAACCGGCGCCTGGAGAAGCTCGCGGCGGGCGAGGCGGACGCGCTGCTGCTCGCGGTCTCCGGCCTGGAGCGCATCGGCCGGTGCGACGTGATCAGCGAGGTGCTGTCGACGGAGACGATGATGCCGCCGATCGGCGCGGGCATCCTCGCCCTGCAGTGCCGCGAGGGCGACGCCGACCTCATCGACGCGGTGAGCGGACTGGGCGATCCGGCCACCCACCGGGAGGCCACGGCGGAACGGATGTTCCTGCATGTGCTCCAGGGGCACTGCAACAGCCCGATCGCGGGCTTCGCCCGGGTGGACCGTAGCGGTGAACTGTCCCTGCGGGCCTGCGTGTTCACTGCGGACGGCAAGACCCGGCTGAACGCCCACGAGTGGGCGGGCCGTCTCGACCCGGCGACGCTCGGCACGTCGGTGGCGGTGGCGCTGCTGCGCCAGGGCGCCCGGGAGATCATCGACGGCATCCCGCACTGACCGCACGACGACCGGAGCGCGGGAGACGGCCGAAGCGCGGCACGGGGGCGGCGGCCGGAGCGGAGGGCTGCGGCCGTCAGGCGGTGCCCTCTTCGGCCTGGTCGCGCAGGAAGTTGCTGACCTGACGGGCCAGGCTCTCGCGTCCCGCGCCGGGCGCGGCGCCGCCGGAGCCCTCCTGCAGTCCGATGCCGCCGCTCCACAGCCGGCGGTCGGCCCAGTCGTCGTCCACCCGCAGCTGGATCTGGACGTCCACCTGCTTCAGGGACGCCTCGGCTCCCGCCGCGTACAGCACGGCGGTGGCCCGGCGCAGGGGGTAGACGTCGAAGCCCTCGATGAACTGCGAGTTGCGCCAGTCGATGAACGCGCTCTCGCCGTCCGGGCCGAGCCGTACGTCGATCTGGCCGTCCTCGAGGTGGATCGTCGAGTGGCCTTCGCCGCGGTTCTCGACCGTCACCCGCAGACAGAAGTACGTCAGGCCCTCGGCGGCGTCGTCGCGCCCCCGCGGCGGCTCGCTCTGCTCCAGGCGGTGGACGCGGACCCGCAGACCGGCATGCTCGTCGTACTCCTGCCAGTCCCCGACCACGTTCGGCTCGTACACGGTGCACCTCTCGACTTCTACCGGCTGCTTCCTATCCGTGCGCCGATCGCACTGTCAAATGAGCGGAATGCGCTGTGGCCAGGGGGTTCACCCCCTTTGATCGCTGATCAAGCCGTGCGCAGGCACTATCCGCCGACGGGTCCGAAAGGGCTTGCCGACGGCGTGCCGCACATCACGTCGCGGACAAGATCAGCGGGTCCGCCGGCCCGGCGGGACGACCGGCAGGAGCCCGTGGCGATGCCGGGCGCGACGGCCGCCAGGAGCCCCGGAGATGAGCTGCCATATATTGCTACAAATGGGGTAAAACTGTTTAAGGAGTTTCATCGCGGGCATCAGCAGGTCAGTGCTTCGGACTGGAGGCACGTCCGTGGGGCTCGCCGCGAGGTCGGCCCGGTCCCGGGTGCTTTCCGGCCGCCCGCCCGAGTACGCGATTCCCACGATGTCCGCCCTTTCACCGGCATCCTCGTGAGGGAGGTGCGCCTGATGCGTACCACCGTCCGAACCAAGCAGCACCCCCATGACGACGCCCCGGACACGGGCGAGTCCTTCGCACGGCTCGCCGGACTGCCCGACGGGCCCGAGCGCCGGGCGCTCAGGGACGAACTGGTCACCCTCTGGCTTCCCATGGCCGAGCGGATCGCCGTCCGCTTCCGCGGCCGCGGCGAGGCCCTCGAGGACCTCTACCAGGTCGCGGCGCTGGGGCTGGTCAAGGCGGTCGACCACTACGACCCCGACCGCGGGCGCGCCTTCGAGGCGTACGCGGTGCCCACGATCACCGGCGAGATCAAACGTCACTTCCGCGACCACATGTGGACGCTGCACGTGCCGCGCCGGGTCCAGGACCTGCGCAACCGGGTACGGCACGCCGGCAAGGAGCTGTCGCAGACCATTCCCGGCCGGCCGCCGACGATCGCCGAGATCGCCGCGTACGCCCAGCTGACCGAGGACGAGGTGCGCACCGGCGCCGAGGCCCTGGAGTGCTTCTCCGCGCTGTCACTGGAGGCCGAGCTGCCCGGCACCGACGGCTACGCGCTCGAGGACGCGCTCGGCGACCCCGACCCCGGCTACGACACGGTCGTCGACCGGGTGGCCGCGGCGCCCTGCCTGCGGGCCCTGCCGGAACGCGAACGGACCATCCTGTACCTGCGGTTCTTCGTGGGGATGACGCAGAGCAGCATCGCGGAACAGCTCGGCATCTCCCAGATGCACGTCTCCCGCCTGCTGAGCGGCTGCTTCGAGCGGCTGCGCGAGGAGATCAGCGCCGAGGCGGAGGCCGCCTGACCCGGCGCACGGGAGAGGGCGACCGACCCCGCGCGCGGGCGGGCCCGTCTTGCTCCGACGGGGGAGCGCCGGGGACCTGGGTGGGGCCGTGCCGGTCCAGGACGTCCTCCAGTACGGCCCGGATGTCCGGAGGCAACTCCCCCCGGCGCCCCCACAGGAGGATCAGCTCGGCCACGCTGCGCAGCTTGACGTTGGTGTGCTGGGAGACCTCTTTGAGCACGACCCACCCCTCGTCGGGGGTCAGCCGCCCCAGCGCCACGACCACTCCGATGGCCTGGTCGACCACCGCGTGGGAGGCGACGGCCTCCTTCAGCTGCTCGACCTCCTCCTGAAGCGCGAAGATCAGGGCCGTTTCGTCACGGGATGTGCGCGGTACTCGTCCCATCACTCCATCGTGCCACCGGGTCGCTCGGCAGGCGGCCGGGACCGGGTCGGCCGGACACTGGTAACAGAACCGCACGCCCGGAACCGCCCGCCCGGAGCCGCCCGCCACGCGACCCGCTCCCCGGCGGCCCGCGCGACCGACCCGCCGCCGACAGACCAGGAACGCGAGTGCCATGAACCGTCGTCCGACATCCGCCCCCGGCGCTCGGGGAACCGTCACCACACACTCCGTGTTCGGTGCTCCCTGCTGGGTGAGCCTGACCAGCCGGGACCTGGAGGCCACCCAGGACTTCTACGGGGCGGTGCTGGGCTGGAAGTGGCTGCGGGGCACGCTGGGCGACCACTTCCGTACCGCCCTGGTCGGCGGCGTGCCGGTCGCGGGGATCGCGGCGGTCGCCTCGATGTGGCAGATGGCGGTCGCGTGGACGCCGTACTTCGCGGTGCCCAGCGCGGACGAGGCCGCCTCCCGGGCCCGCGAGCGGGGCGGGACGGTGGCCGTGGGGCCCATCTCGCTCCCACCGGGCCGGGCGGCGCTGCTGGCCGACCGGGACGGCGCGACGTTCGGCGTCTGGGAGGGCGAGCTGATCGGCAACTGGGAGGCCTGGCGGCAGGCGGCGCCCGCCTTCATCAGGCTGCACACGCGCGACGCCTTCGACTCCGCCATCTTCTACGGCGAGATCCTCGACTGGGCCACCGACCGCCCCGGCGCCTGCCAGGTCCACTACGAGTCCGGCGAGGTCTGGCTGCGCAACCGCGGCGACGTCGTCGCCCGCATCGAGTCCGGGGCGCTCGAGGCGGCGCCGGACCCGACCATCCGCCCGCACTGGCAGGTCCACTTCGCCGTGGCGGACGTGTCGGCCTGCGCGCGCGCCGCGGAGAAGCACGGCGGCTCGGTGCTGCGCGAGAAGGCCGAGGAAGCGGTGCTGCGGGACCCCGACGGGGCCCAGTTCACGGTGACCTCGCGCCGCGAACGCTGAGCCCGCCGCCCAGCCCCGGGTCCGCTACCAGCGGCACCGAGGCCGCCACGAGCCCGCGAGCCGCGCAGAGGCCGTCACGAGCGGCGCGGGGGCCGTGCCAGGACGAGGAGGCTGCGGGCCTCCAGCGTGACCTCCGCGCCCGCCTTGTACTCCGTCTCGTCCGGACCGCCGTCCGGCTCGACGGTGTCGGCGCACACCGTCCAGCGTTCGCCGTGGGCGGCGTCGGGCAGCCGGAAGACGACCGGCTCCCAGTAGCTGTTGAACAGCAGCAGGAACGAGTCGTCCACGACGGGCCCGCCGCGCGGGCCGGGTTCGGCGATCGCGTCGCCGTTGAGGAAGACGCCGACGCTGTGCGCGTCGGGGCGCAGCCAGTCGCCGTCCGTCATCTCGCTCGCGTCGGGCCGCAGCCAGACCAGGTCGGGGAGCGGCTGCCCCGCGTGGGTGACCGTCTCGCCGCGGAAGAAGCGCCGCCGCCGCAGCACCGGGTGATCGGCGCGCAGGGCGATCAGACGCCGGCAGAAACCGAGGAGGTCCCGCTGCTCGTCGGACAACCGCCAGTCGATCCAGGACACTTCGTTGTCCTGGCAGTAGGCGTTGTTGTCGCCGCCCTGGGTGCGGCCGAGTTCGTCGCCGTGGGAGAGCATCGGAATGCCCTGCGACAGCAGCAGCGTGGCGAGCAGGTTGCGCTGCTGCCTGGCCCGCAGGGCGAGCACCCCGGGACGCTCCGTGGGTCCCTCGACGCCGCAGTTCCAGGAGCGGTTGTCGCTCTCGCCGTCGCGGTTGTCCTCGCCGTTGGCCTCGTTGTGCTTGTCGTTGTACGAGACCAGGTCGCGCAGCGTGAAACCGTCGTGCGCGGTGACGAAGTTGACGCTGGCGCGCGGGCGGCGCCTGCTGTGGGCGTACAGGTCGGAGGAGCCGGTCAGGCGGGAGGCGAACTCGCCCAGCGAGCCGGGCTCGGCGCGCCAGAAGTCGCGTACGGCGTCACGGTAGCGGCCGTTCCACTCCGACCACAGGGGCGGGAAGTTGCCCACCTGGTAGCCGCCCTCGCCGACGTCCCACGGTTCGGCGATGAGTTTGACACGGCTGATCACCGGGTCCTGCTGGATGAGGTCGAAGAACGCCGAGAGCCGGTCCACCTCGTGGAACTGCCGGGCCAGCGTGGCCGCGAGGTCGAAGCGGAAGCCGTCGACGTGCATCTCCGTGACCCAGTAGCGCAGCGAGTCCATGATCAGTTGCAGTACGTGCGGGTGCCGCATGAGCAGGCTGTTGCCGGTGCCGGTGGTGTCGTAGTAGTGCGCCCAGTCGCTGTCCACGAGCCGGTAGTAGGAGGCGTTGTCGATGCCGCGGAAGGAGAGCGTGGGGCCCTTCTCGTTGCCCTCGGCGGTGTGGTTGTAGACCACGTCGAGGATCACCTCGAGCCCGGCCGCGTGCAGCGCCTTGACCATGCCCTTGAACTCGTCGACCTGCCGGCCGCGGACGCCGTGGGCGGCGTAGTCGTTGTGCGGGGCGAAGAAGCCGATCGTGTTGTAGCCCCAGTAGTTGGACAGGCCCCGGTCCCGCAGCACGCCGTCCTGCACGTACTGGTGCACGGGCATCAGCTCGATCGCCGTCACGCCCAGCGAGGTCAGGTGCCCGGTCACCGCGGGGTGGGCGAGCCCGGCGTAGGTGCCGCGCAGGGCGGGCGGGACGTCGGGGTGGGTCCGGGTCAGGCCGCGGACATGGGCCTCGTAGATCACCGTGTCGGCGTAGGGACGGCGGGGCGGTGCGTCGTCGCCCCAGTCGAACGCGGGATCGATGACCACGCCCAGCAGCGTGTGACCGAAGCTGTCCGCCGGGTCGGGCCGGTCGCCGGCCCGTTCGAACAGCGAGGCGTGGTTGTCGATCTGGCCGTCGACGGCCCGCGCGTAGGGGTCGAGGAGCAGCTTCGCCGGGTTGCACCGGTGGCCGCAGGACGGGTTCCACGGCCCGTGCACCCGGTAGCCGTACCGCTGCCCGGGGCCGACGCCGGGCAGATACGCGTGCCAGACGAAGCCGTCGACCTCGGTCAGCGGGACTTCGCGGACGTCGCCGTCGTCGTCCACGAGGACGAGGTCGACGCGTTCGGCGACCTCGCTGAAGAGCGCGAAGTTGGTGCCCTGCCCGTCGAAGTCGGCGCCCAGCGGGTAGGGGTGCCCGCTCCAGGCGGGCACCCCTGCACGGCGATCCGTCCGATGGCGCCGTGACGTCACGGGGCGGCCACCAGGACACGCGGTTCCTCGGCGGCCGGGGCGGCCACGACGGCCATCGGCAGCGCGCGGGGCACCTTGCGGCCCTCGCGCAGGTCGGGCGCCGGCCGGGTCGGCACCAGCGGCTTGCGCTCGCCCGAGCGGGCACGCTGGGAGAACCAGATGACCTTGCTGCCGGTGTCGGTGGAGCAGCAGCCCCAGCCGTCGCTCATCGCGGCGATGCGCTCCAGGCAGGCCCGCAGGTCCTGATCGGGGCGCAGATGGCGGTCGTCGCCCCCGAGGGCCGTGATCAGATGCTGGCCGTTCCACCACATCTCGATCGACGTGTGCTTGTCCGTGGCGTGCTCGTCGATGGCCTCCAGCAGCATCACGGCGCCGCGGCAGACGGGCTCGACGAGCGTCTGGAGGTCCCAGTGGTTCAGGTGTGCGGCCAGTATGCGCCTGACCTGTCCGACGCGTTCCGCACTGACGTCCACATCCAGGTGGTAGTAGCAGGGGACTGCGGTCTTCATCTCGTTCGCTCCTCACCGGCGAGGCTCCGCTTCTGCCGGCCCGACGGACGGGCCACCGACACGAAGCGTGAGCGGTAATCGCTTCAGAGTCACAACCACAGTGGGGCTGCTACGCCATTCGTGCAACACGAGCACACCACAATCAAGATCCAACAGGACGTTGGGTGATGCGCCGTGCACCATAAGTGAAGGCCTCGGGAGGTTGGACGTTTTCGCACCTCTGCGGAAAGGGCCGACCCGCTCGTCTCGAGCGGCGTACCTCGTGAACTCCCGGAAGGTGACCAGCGCGATGCTGCAACCAGCGAAGACCGAAGTCGCCAGAACCCTGCGCAGTTTCCGGTCCTGGGAGCGGGCCATGCTCGCGCACCCCGAGGACCGCACCGCGCGGGCCGCCTTCGAGGACTGCGGATACACGCTGTGCGTGCTGATGGGCAAGCGGTGCGCCCGGGAGGCCGCGGACGCCGCGGAGCAGTATCTGCGCGCCGGCACGGCCGCCCGCCACCGCGAGCGCCGGGGCGCGAACCTGAGGAACGGCGCGGCACGGCTCACCGTGACGCGTCCCCTTCCCTGTCTGCCCGCGGAGACGTAGCCGTCCGCGGCGGTGCAGGTCCGTTCGCCCAACACCGGGCGAGCGAAGCCATTTTCAGTCAGCGGAGGTGCAGAGTTGAAGTCCACCAGGGCGATCGGCCGGATCCCGGTACGGGATGTCGAACCGCGTGTGGAATGCGGCAGGCGGCCGGCGAAAGCCGTGGTCGGTGAGACGGTGCGGATCTCCGCGACGGTGTTCCGCGAGGGCCATGACGCCATCGGCGCCAACGTGGTCCTCAAGAGCCCGGAGGGCGCCCGTGGGCCCTGGACGCCGATGCGTGAGCTCGCCCCCGGCACCGACCGCTGGGGCGCCGACGTGGCCCTGGAGGCCCTGGGCCGCTGGACCTTCACGGTGGAGGCGTGGAGCGACCCGATCACCACCTGGCGCCGCAACGCGGCGATCAAGATCCCGGCGGGGATCGATGCGGGACTGGTCCTGGAGGAGGGCGGCCTGCTCCACGGGAAGGCGGCCGCCCGGGCTCCGCGCGGTCCGCAGCGCACCCTGCTGCGGGAGACGGCGAAGAAGCTGCTGGACGACTCGACCTCGGTGGCCGAGCGCTACGCGGCGGCGTTGACGCCGGAGGTGGACGAGGTGCTGGCGCGGTTTCCGCTGCGGGAGCTGGTGACCGCGTCGGAGCCGCTGCCGCTGCTGGTGGAACGCGAACGCGCCCTGTACGGGGCCTGGTACGAGTTCTTCCCCCGTTCCGAGGGCACCCCCGAGCAGCCCCACGGCACGTTCCGCACCGCCGCCCGCCGGCTCCCAGCGATCGCCGCGATGGGCTTCGACGTCGTCTACCTCCCCCCCGTCCACCCCATCGGCGCCACCTTCCGCAAAGGCCGCAACAACACCCTCGACGCACGCCCCGACGACGTCGGCGTGCCCTGGGCGATCGGCTCCCCCGAAGGCGGCCACGACGCCGTCCACCCCGCACTGGGCACCCTGGACGACTTCGCCCGGTTCGTCGGGCAGGCCCGCGCGCTCGGCCTGGAGATCGCCCTCGACTTCGCCCTGCAGTGCTCCCCCGACCACCCCTGGGTCGACAAGCACCCCGAGTGGTTCCACCACCGCCCCGACGGCACCATCGCCCACGCCGAGAACCCGCCGAAGAAGTACCAGGACATCTACCCCGTCGCCTTCGACGCCGACATGAAGGGCCTGATCGCCGAGACCGTGCGGGTGCTGCGGCACTGGATGGGCCACGGCGTGCGGATCTTCCGCGTCGACAACCCCCACACCAAACCCGTGGTGTTCTGGGAACGCGTCATCGCCGAGATCAACGGCGCCGACCCCGACGTGATCTTCCTGGCCGAGGCGTTCACCCGGCCCGCGATGATGCACGCCCTCGCCCAGATCGGCTTCCAGCAGTCCTACACGTACTTCACCTGGCGTACCACCAAGGACGAGCTGACCGAGTACCTCACCGAGCTGTCGGGGCAGGCCGCCTCGTACATGCGGCCCAACTTCTTCGCCAACACCCCCGACATCCTGCCCGCCCACCTCCAGCACGGCGGCCGGCCCGCCTTCGAGGCCCGCGCCGTCCTGGCCGCCACCCTCTCCCCCACCTGGGGCGTGTACAGCGGCTACGAACTCTGCGAGAACACCCCCCTGCGCGAGGGCGGCGAGGAATACCTCGACTCCGAGAAGTACCAGCTCACCTCCCGCGACTGGGAGGCAGCCGAACGCGAGGGCCGCACCATCGCCCCCCTCATCACCCGCCTCAACACCATCCGACGCGCCAACCCCGCCCTCCACCGACTGCGCAACCTCCGGTTCCACGGCACGGACAACCCCTCCGTCATCGCGTACAGCAAGCGCGAGGGATCGAACACGGTTCTGGTGGTCGTCAACCTCGACCCCCACCACACCCAGGAGGCCACGGTCTCGTTGGACATGCCGCAACTCGGCGTGGAGCACGACGCGATCCTGTCCGTACACGACGAGCTGACCGGTGCCACGTACGCCTGGGGCAGGACGAACTACGTGCGCCTGGAGCCCGGTCGGACCCCTGCCCACGTGTTCCACGTCCGGTGAACCACCCTGCCGATCGGAGGCCCCAGACCGCCATGACCGTCAACGAACCCGTTCCGGACACCTTCGAGGACACGCCCGCGAAAGACCGCGATCCCGAGTGGTTCAAACGCGCCGTGTTCTACGAGGTCCTCGTCCGCTCCTTCCAGGACAGCAACGGCGACGGCATCGGCGACCTCAAAGGCATCACCGCCAGACTCGACTACCTGCAATGGCTCGGAGTCGACTGCCTCTGGCTCCCGCCCTTCTTCAAATCACCCCTGCGTGACGGCGGATACGACGTCTCCGACTACACCGCCGTCCTTCCCGAATTCGGCGACCTCGCCGACTTCGTCGAATTCGTCGACGCCGCCCACCAACGCGGCATGCGCGTCATCATCGACTTCGTCATGAACCACACCAGCGACCAGCACCCGTGGTTCCAGGAATCCCGGAACAACCCCGACGGACCCTACGGCGACT
This sequence comes from Streptomyces sp. B21-105, assembly GCF_036898465.1. Taxonomy (NCBI): domain Bacteria; kingdom Bacillati; phylum Actinomycetota; class Actinomycetes; order Kitasatosporales; family Streptomycetaceae; genus Streptomyces; species Streptomyces sp. B21-105. Next base: position 503,861 of record NZ_JARUMJ010000001.1, read on the forward strand.
ACTACATGTGGGCCGACGACGACAAACAGTACGCCGACGCCCGCATCATCTTCGTCGACACCGAAGTCTCCAACTGGACCTTCGACCCCGTCCGCAAGCAGTACTTCTTCCACCGCTTCTTCTCCCACCAACCGGATCTCAACTACGAGAACCCGGCCGTGCAGGAGGAGATCCTGGCCGCCCTCCGGTTCTGGCTGGACCTGGGCATCGACGGGTTCCGCCTGGACGCCGTGCCCTACCTCTACGCCGAGGAGGGCACCAACTGCGAGAACCTGCCGGCCACGCACGAGTTCCTGAAGCGGGTCCGCAAAGAGGTCGACGCGCACTACCCCGACACCGTGATCCTGGCCGAGGCCAACCAATGGCCCGAGGACGTCGTCGACTACTTCGGCGACTACACCTCCGGCGGCGACGAATGCCACATGGCATTCCACTTCCCCGTCATGCCCCGCATCTTCATGGCCGTCCGCCGCGAATCACGCCACCCCGTCTCCGAGATCCTCGCCAAGACCCCCGCCATCCCCGCCACCTGCCAATGGGGCATCTTCCTGCGCAACCACGACGAGCTCACCCTCGAAATGGTCACCGACGAAGAACGCGACTACATGTACGCCGAATACGCCAAAGACCCGCGTATGCGCGCCAACATCGGCATCCGCCGCCGCCTCGCACCCCTCCTCGACAACGACCGCAACCAGATCGAGCTCTTCACCGCACTCCTGCTCTCCCTGCCCGGCTCCCCGATCCTCTACTACGGCGACGAGATCGGCATGGGCGACAACATCTGGCTCGGCGACCGCGACGCCGTCCGCACCCCCATGCAGTGGACACCCGACCGCAACGCCGGCTTCTCCTCCTGCGACCCCGGCCGCCTCTCCCTGCCCACCATCATGGACCCCGTCTACGGCTACCAGGTCACCAACGTCGAGGCGTCCATGTCGTCGCCCTCCTCGCTCCTGCACTGGACCCGCCGCATGATCGAGATCCGCAAACAGAACCCCGCCTTCGGCCTCGGCACCTACACCGAACTCCCCTCCTCCAACCCCGCCGTCCTCGCCTTCCTGCGCGAACACGACGACGACCTCGTCCTGTGCGTCCACAACTTCTCCCGCTTCGCCCAACCCACCGAACTCGACCTCAGCCGCTTCCACGGCCGCTACCCCGTCGAACTCTTCGGCACAGTCCGCTTCCCGCCCGTCGGCGAACTCCCCTACCTGCTCACCCTCGCCGGCCACGGCTTCTACTGGTTCCGGCTCACCAGAGCCGCGTCCCGGACCGGCCACCGCCCGTGAGCGTGCGCCGAGGAAAGGATGGGTCACCGTGACGAAGACCGCGAAGACCGCACCCCTGCGCCCGGGTGGCGCGAGCGGCGTCCGCTCCGCGGGGCCGCTCGGCGCGCTGCTGCGCGAGTGGCTGCCCCGGCAGCGCTGGTTCGCCGGCAAGGACCGCCCGATCACCGACCTGCGCATGCTGTCGATGACCGAGCTGTATCCGGGCTGTCTGCATCTGCTGGTGCACGCCGGCCAGTCGGGCGTCCCGACGCCCGGCGGCACTCCCCCGGCCGGCGACTGCTACCAGTTGCTCCTCGGCCTCCAGGAGCATCTGTCACCGCGGCTGGGGCGGGCGCTGATCGGCAGGGTGGAGGAGGGGCCGCTCGCCGGGCTGACCGTCCATGACGCGATCCAGGACCCGCGGTCGGCGCATCTGCTCCTGGAGCGGATGCGGCACCCCGGCACGCTCGGCCCGTTGACCTTCGATTCGGACCCGTCCGTGTCGCTGCCTCCGGGGCTCGCGCCGCGCCTGCTGGAGGCCGAGCAGTCCAACACCTCCCTGGTGTACGGGGACGCGTTCATCCTGAAGATCTTCCGGCGTGTCCAGCCCGGGGTGAACCCCGATCTGGAGGTGCCGGTCGCGCTGGCCGGGCAGGGGTGCGGGCGGGTGCCCGCACCCGTGGCGTGGTTCCGCACGACCCATCCGCAGGAGGCGACGCTCGGCGTGCTGCAGCCGTTCCTGCCCGACGCCTCGGACGGCTGGACGCTGGCGCTGCGCGCGCTCTCCCGCGGCGAGGACTTCACGGCGGAGGCCGAGGAGCTGGGGCGGGCCACCGCCGACGTCCATCTCGCGCTCGCCGCGGCCCTTCCGGCCGGTCCGGACGCCGAGGACGGGCGCACGGCGGCCGCGATGACCGAGCGGCTGGAGGCGGCCGCGCACCACGTGCCGGCGCTGCGGCCGTTCGTGCCGGGCCTCACCACCGCGTTCGGCGCGCTGTCGGCGTGCGACGCGGGTCCGCCCGCCCAGCGCATCCACGGCGACCTGCACCTCGGGCAGGTCCTGCGCGCCGGACGCGACTGGTTCGTCATCGACTTCGAGGGCGAGCCGTCCCGTCCGCTGGCCGAGCGGCGCAGCGCCCACTCCCCGGTCCGGGACATCGCCGGAATGCTGCGCTCCTTCGACTACGCCGCCCGCCAGCGCCGCCCGTGGCGACCGGAGTGGGCGCGGCGTTGCCGGGAGGCCTATTGCGCGGGCTACGCGGCCCGCGCGGGCTGGGACCCCCGGAAGAAACATGCCCTGCTGCGTGCCTACGAGACGGACCGAGCCGTGTACGAAGTGCTGTACGAGGCCCGTAACCGACCCGACTGGCTGCCCGTACCCATGGCGGCGATCGAACGACTCGCCGTCCGAGGAGGCTGACCCCTGTGGCCCTGCGTGACACCTCTCCGCCCGAATCGGCCGGCCCCCGCCCGCGTACGGCGCCCGCGCTCGACGCGGGCGACCGCGGACGGCTGCTCTCGGGCTCCCACCACGATCCGCACGCGCTGCTCGGCGCGCACCCGGTGCCGGGCGGGATCCTCTTCCGGACGCTGCGGCCCTTCGCCGACGCCGTGAGCGTGGTGATCCACGGCGATCCCACGCCGTTGGTCTCGGAGGGCGACGGCCTCTTCGCCCTGGTGCTGCCGCTCGACGCGGTGCCCGCGTACACGCTGCTGGTGTCGTACGAGGGCGCCGAGCACAAGGTGGACGATCCGTACCGGTTCCTGCCGGCCCTGGGCGACCTCGATCTGCACCTGATCCGGGAGGGGCGGCACGAGGAGCTGTGGAAGGCGCTCGGCGCCGAGCCGATGGCCCATCAGGGGGTGCTCGGCACCCGGTTCACCGTGTGGGCGCCCAACGCGCAGGGGGTGCGGGTCGCGGGGGACTTCTGTTTCTGGGACGGGACGGCCTTCCCGATGCGGTCGCTCGGCGCGTCCGGGGTGTGGGAGCTGTTCCTGCCGGGGATCGGCGAGGGCGCCCGCTACAAGTTCGAGATCACCTCGCGGCACGGGGACCGGTTCCTCAAGGCGGACCCGATGGCCCGGCGCGCCGAGGTGCCGCCGGACACGGCGTCGATCGTGCACGCCTCGCACTACGAGTGGTCGGACGGGGACTGGATGGCGCACCGGGGCGACGTCCCCGTGCACGTCGCCCCGTTCTCCGTGTACGAGGTCCATCTGCCGTCCTGGCGGCCTGGCCTGACGTACCGGGAGCTCGCCGAGCAACTGCCCGCCTATGTACGGGATCTCGGCTTCACACATGTGGAGCTCATGCCGGTCGCCCAGCACCCGTTCTCGGGTTCCTGGGGCTACCAGGTCACCGGCTTCTACGCGCCCACCGCCCGGCTCGGCACCCCGGACGACTTCAAGTACCTGGTGGACGCGCTGCACCGGGCCGGCATCGGCGTGATCGTGGACTGGGTGCCGGCGCACTTCCCCAAGGACGACTGGGCGCTCGGCCGCTTCGACGGGGAACCGCTGTACGAGCCCGGCGACTCACGGCGGGCCGAGCATCCCGACTGGGGGACGTACGAGTTCGACTTCGGCCGGGTCGAGGTGCGCAACTTCCTGGTGGCGAACGCCACGTACTGGTGCGAGGAGTTCCACATCGACGGCCTGCGGGTGGACGCCGTCGCCTCGATGCTCTACCTCGACTACTCGCGCGACTCCGGGCAGTGGACGCCCAACGTGTTCGGCGGGCGTGAGGACCTGGCCGCCATGGCGTTCCTCCAGGAGATGAACGCGACGGTGTACCGCCGCAACCCGGGCGTCGTGACGATCGCCGAGGAGTCCACCGCCTGGGACGGCGTGACCCGGCCCACGGGCAGCGGCGGTCTGGGCTTCGGGCTGAAGTGGAACATGGGCTGGATGCACGACTCGCTGCAGTACATCGGCAAGGAGCCGGTGCACCGCAAGTACCACCACAACGAGATGACCTTCTCGATGGTGTACGCCTACAGCGAGAACTACGTGCTGCCCATCTCGCACGACGAGGTGGTCCACGGCAAGCAGGCGCTGGTGTCCAAGATGCCGGGCGACTGGTGGCAGCGGCGCGCCGACCACCGTGCCTACCTGGGCTTCATGTGGGCCCATCCGGGCAAGCAACTGCTGTTCATGGGGCAGGAGTTCGCGCAGGGCGCGGAGTGGTCCGAGGCGCACGGGCCGGAGTGGTGGCTGCTCGACGCCGGGTACGCGTCGGCGGGCGACCATCGGGGCGTGCAGGACCTGGTGCGCGACCTGAACACCGTGTACCGGGCCACCCCCGCGCTCTGGGAGCGCGACACCGACCCCGCCGGCTTCCGGTGGGTGCTGGGGGACGCGGCGGAGGACAACGTCTTCGCGTTCCTTCGGTACGACGCGCAGGGCGCGCCGCTCCTGGCCGTCAGCAACTTCTCCCCGGTGGTGCGCCACGACTACCGTCTCGTCGTCCCCGACGGCGTCCCGGCCTGGCGCGAGGTGCTCAACACCGACGCCGAGCACTACGGCGGCAGCGGCGTCGGCCTGCCCGACGCCGTCGCCGCGCGCGACGGGGAGCTCAGGCTGACGCTGCCTCCGCTGGCGACGGTCTGGATGGCTCCGTCGTCCGTGTGAACAGGGCCGGACGGGGCAGTCGGGTGCGTACCACCCACCCAGAGAAGGGCTGACGTCGCGTGCGCACCGTGGGAGTGGAGGAGGAACTCCTCCTGGTCGACCCGGAGACCGGCGAACCGCGGGCTCTGTCCGCCGCCGTCCTCGCCCGCGCCGCGCGGTGCGAGGACGGCGGCGACGACGTCTTCGAGAAGGAACTGCACAACCAGATGCTCGAGTTCGCCACCCATCCGCAGTCGGGGATGGACGAGCTCGGCGCGGAGATCGTGCGGATACGCGGGGAGGCGGCCCGGCACGCCCGGGCGGCAGGCTGCGCGGTGGCGGCGCTCGCCACGTCACCGCTGCCGGTGCGCCCTTCGGTCAGCATGAACGGGCGCTACCAGTGGATGGCGCAGCAGTTCGGCATCGCCACGCAGGAGCAGATGGTGTGCGGCTGCCATGTCCATGTGTCCGTCGGCTCGGACGAGGAGGGCGTCGCGGTCGTCGACCGTATCCGCCCCTGGCTGTCGGTGCTGATGGCGCTGAGCGCCAACTCGCCGTTCTGGCAGGGCCGGGAGACGGGATACAGCAGCTATCGCAGCCGGGTGTGGCAGCGCTGGCCGTCGGCCGGCCCGACCGAGTTGTTCGGTTCGGCGGAGCGCTACCACCGGCGGGTGGCGGACATGGTGGCCACGGGCACCATCCTCGACGAGGGCATGGTCTATTTCGACGCCCGGCTGTCGGCGCGCTATCCGACGGTGGAGGTGCGCGTGTCGGACGTCTGTCTGCACGCGGACACCGCGGTGCTGATCGCCACGCTGGTGCGCGGGCTCGTCGAGACGGCCGCCCGGGAGCTGGAGGCCGGCCGGGAGCCGGTGGACCACAGTGTGAGCCTGCTGCGGCTGGCCGGCTGGCGCGCTGCCCGCTCGGGCCTCACGGGGGACCTGCTGCACCCGGCGACCATGCGGCGCGCGCCCGCCGGGACGGTCGTCGGGGCACTGCTGGAACACGTCCGGGACGCGCTGGCGGACGCCGGGGACCTGGAGCGGGCCCGCGCCTCGTGCACCGACCTGCTGCGGCGCGGCAACGGGGCGCGCCTCCAGCGCGAGGTGTGGGAGCGCACCGGCAGTCTGCGCGAAGTGGTCGCCGCCTGCGTGCGGCACACCCAGGTCTGACCACGCACCCCGCCCCCGGACGACGCGGTTCCGCCCTCGGGCCGGTCCGGGCGGACGGTCGGCGGCCCGTGCGGTCCGGGCGGGCGGTCAGCGGCTCCGGCGGCCGAGATCATCAACGCGGATTACATATTCGTTCCAGGCCACAAGCGGTCTCACCTGGGCTAGATTCGACCACCGTCGATAACAGTTCCCGTCGACGGAGTCACAGTCCGTACACGTCAGGAGCAGCGCATGCGCGACTTCGCTCTCGCTCCCCCAGCCGTCCCGCCCCTGACCGGGGGGCTCGCCGACACCGTCTTCGACGCCGCCGCCCGTACCCCGACGCTCCCGGTGCTGTCCCGCCGTACGGACGCCGCCCTCGGCGCCTGGGAGGAGGTGACCGCCGTCGAACTGCGGGACGAGGTCGTCGATCTGGCCAAGGGGTTCGTGGCTTCCGGCATCTCCCCCGGGCACCGCGTCGCGATCATGGCGCGCACCCGGTACGAGTGGACCGTGCTGTGCCACGCCCTGTGGGCGGTGGGCGCCGAGGTCGTCCCCGTCTACCCGACGTCCTCGCGCGAGCAGGTCGAGTGGATCCTGCGGGACGCCCACTGCGTCGGCGTTGTCGTCGAGGACGAACAGAGCCTGATGACGGTGGGATCGGTGTGCGCGGCCCTGCCGGCGCTGCGGCACGTGTGGCAGTTGGACGCCGGAGCCCTCGACGAGCTCACCCGGCGCGGTGAGCCGGTGTCCCTCACCACGGTGAACTCGCTGCGCAGGATCGTGCTGCCCGACTCGACCGCGGTGATCGCCTACACCTCCGGCACCTCGGGCCGGGCGCTGGGCTGCGCGCTGAGCCACCGCAGCCTGGCCAGCCCCTGCGACACCCTGCTGGCCGGCTGGGGGCACACCGCCGCGCCCGCGGGACAACAGCCCAGCGTGCTGGCCTTCCTGCCGTTCTCCCACGTGTACGGGCTGATGATCCAGGGGCTGTGTCTGCGCGGCGGCATCGTGATGGGTCACCAGCCCGACGTCGGCGCGGACGCGCTCGCGGAGTCGCTGCGCACCTTCCGGCCGACGTATCTGTACGCCGTCCCGTCGGTGTTCGAGAAGATCTACAAGAACTTCCTGCGGGCGGCCCAGGAGGCGGGGCGCGGCGCCCTGTTCGAGCGGGCGGCGGAGACGGCCCGCGACTTCGCGGCCGCCGTCGAACGGCAGCGGCTGGGCCGCGGCTCCGGGCCCGGCCTCGACCTGCGGCTCCAGCACGCCCTGTTCGAACGGACGGTGTACCGCAGACTCCGGGCCGCGCTCGGCGGGCGGGTCCACCGCGCGACGTCGGGCGGCTCCCCGCTGCACCGGGACCTCTCCCTGTTCTTCGAGGGCATCGGCATCTACGTGCACGACGGGTACGGCCTGACGGAGACCGCCGGCGGGATCACCATGCAGCCGCTCGGCCGGGAGAAGTCGGGCACCGTCGGACAGCCGCTCCCGGGCATGGACGTCCGGGTGGCGAAGGACGGGGAGATCCTGGTGCGCGGCCCGTCGGTGTTCCAGGGCTACGTCAACGACGACGCCGCGACACGGGCCGCCCTGGCGGGCGGCTGGCTGGCCACCGGCGACCTCGGTTTCCTGGACTCCGACGGCTATCTCACGATCACCGGCCGCAAGAAGGACGTCATCATCACCAGCAGCGGCAAGAGCGTGGCGCCGGCGGCGCTCGAGCAGCGGCTGCGCATGCATCCGCTGGTCCACCAGGCGGTGGTGGTGGGCGACAACCGGCCGTGTGTGGGCGCGCTGATCACCCTGGACCCCGATTTCCTGGCGCACTGGCGGGGAAATCTGGCGTTGCACGGCGAGCAGCAGAGCCGGGAGGCGCGCGAGGAGAACGCCCTGCGCGAGGAGATCGGACGAGCCGTGGCCGCCGCCAACAGTTCGGTGTCGCGCTCGGAGTCGATCCGGGCGTTCCGCATCCTGCCGCAGTCGTTCGACCAGGCCAACGGGCTGCTGACGCCCTCGATGAAACTCCGCCGGGACTCGATCGTGGCGCACTACGCGGCGGAGATCGATGCGATGTACCAGGCGCGGGCCCGGCTGCCCCGGCAGAGCCCGCAGGAGGAGGTCCTGAGCTGGGACGACGCGGACGACGTCTTCCGGTGAGCGGGGCCGGGCGGACATACCGTCCGGCGGGCGGGGCAGCCTGCGGTTCGCGCCGCCCGCACCGTGCCGGGGCCGTATGCCGTCGGGAACCGGACGCGTAGCCCGGGCGTCCTCGGGAACCCAGAGAGGGCGACGCCTTGAGAGCCGTACGAGAAAGGACGACGGCCCCCGGACGGTGCGGGGCCGCACTGACCACATGGCAGCCGAACCGCGGAGCAATGACGCTTTGTCCTCCTGGGCGAGTCCGAGCCGTACGGCTCGTTTCACGGGTGAACCGCAGGACGTGACGGGTGCGCGTCTGGCCACGGAGGAGTTCCTCCGGGAGCTGGCGCGGGCCTCGCCGCCCACGGCGCCGGAGTGCTGGCACGACATCGTGCTGATCGTCACGGAGTTGGCGGCCAACGCGGTCCAGTACGCGCCGGGTCCCTTCGAACTGCATCTGCGTCGCACCTTCGACGGGGTGCACGTCACGGTGCACGACACCAACAGCACGCCGCCGACCCCGCGGCCCTTCCATCCCGACACCGGGGGCGGGGGCATCGGCTGGTACCTGGTGGACACGCTGTGCAGTCAGGTCAGCGTGGTGCCGAACGAGGCGGGCCGGGGTGCGGGCAAGGACGTCCACGTCTTCCTGCCCTGGTGAGCCCGCCGACCGCACGCGTCCCGCCGACCGTCAGTCCGGCCCGCCGGCCGCGCGGACCGGCATGAACACCCTGATCGTCTTCCCGCCCGTCGGCCCCTTCTCGATGCCGATGTCCCGGGCCAGCCGGAGCACCAGCGGCCAGCCGTAGCCGCCCGTGCGGGCCCGCCCGGCCGGCGGCGGGGCGGGCCCGCACACGCCGGCCGGGACCTCGTCGCTGTGGTCGCGCACCGCCAGCCGGATCCCGTCGCGGACGGGCACCGCCTCGAATCCGGCCAGTCCGCCGCCGTGCCGCAGCGCGTTGGTCACCAGTTCCGAGACGACCAGCAGCAGGTCGATCACGTCGGTCTCGTGCGCCGGACCCGTCGAGGTCTCCCAGCCGGCCTCCACCACCGCCCGGGCGTGGGCCCGGGCCGCGGCGGCGGTCGCCACCGGCGCGTGCGTCAGCCCCCGCGTCTGCGTCTGCGTCTGCGTCTGCGGGAACGTCGGCCGCGCGGGCGCGAGTTCGTCGTCGCTCACGCCGGCGTCGTTCCCCGCGGGACGGGCCGCCGGTAGTGGTCTCCCACAGCGGTGAGGTACCCGGCGTCGGTCGTCTCGCTGTCGGTGTGGAAGCGGGGCGCCTCCTTGACCTCGTCCCCTGTGCAGGCCAGGGAGACCTGGCCGGCCTCGGTGTCGACCCCGCTCACCACGCCGACCGGGACGACGGCGCTCCTGCCGAACAGCCAGACTCCCGTGTCGACGACCAGATGCCGCATGCCGTGCGGCTCCGCCTCGCGTTCCACGTGCCCGAGAGTGCCGTCGGCCGTCGTGACGGTGTAGCCGGTCAGGTCCTGTCCCTCGGCGTGCCCGCTGCCCGGCGGGTATGCCCATATGGCGTCGATGGCCACGCTGCTCCCTTCTCGCGTTCCACAGCAGCGGCTACCCTGCCGGCGCCGCCGCATTCGGGGCGGCGACCGGTTGCGGGCCGTGGTGCCGGACGGCGTCGGCCGCCCTGGGCGGCTATGAGGAACGTCGCGGAAGGCGCGGCGCGATCAGGGGCAGCCGGAGCTCGTCGGCTACCGCCCCGACGAATGGTCCGCAGCTGTTGCCGCCGTCCGAGGAGGAGGCCATCGAGGCGCGGCACGGCGGAGCCGGCCCTGGAACCGGGCGAGGACTTCCGCTCGTTGGCGCCGCCCATCGCCGAACTGGACAGCAGGGGACGGCGGATCATCCGCCTGCGGTTCGTCGAGGAGCCCTATGCAGCCGGGGTCCGGCCACGCCGGGATCGCCCGGGACGGCAGGCGCGCCGTCCCGGGCGAAACTGTGTCGGGTACCCGTCTTCCGGTCATGTATGCCTTGTGTGCATCATCCGGAATTCCTGTGTGCGCGACGTGCCGTGAGGCTTTGTTCCCGCCCGCTCACGTGGGTTAGCCTGCGGCGGATTTCTCTCATCGCACACTTCCGTGAACTGCGGAAACACAGGCGTGACATGCGGGGTCGTCCACCCGGGCGGCCCGGTTCCGAGTCCCCGCCCGGGGGCTCCTGGGGAGCGGAACGAGGGTACGCATGACCAGCAACGCGACCGAGTCGTCGGACACGGTCCCCGGCGACCACGAGCTGCGGCAGCTCCTGGCCGGTCTGACGGCCGTACGGGACGGGGACTTCGGCACCCGGCTGCCCACGGACGGCGACGGCCTGATGGGCGACATCGCCACCGTCTTCAACGGCATGGTCGACCAGCTGTCGGTCTTCACCTCCGAGGTGACCCGGGTGGCCCGTGAGGTGGGCACGGAGGGCACCCTCGGCGGTCAGGCGGAGGTCCCCGGCGTGTCCGGGACATGGGCCGATCTGACGGACTCCGTGAACGCCATGGCGGGCAACCTCACCACGCAGGTGCGGGACATCGCGCAGGTGGCGACGGCGGTGGCGAAGGGCGATCTCTCCCAGAAGATCGACGTGCCGGCCCGGGGCGAGATCCTGCAGCTGAAGGAGACCGTCAACACGATGGTCGACCAGCTGTCCGCGTTCGCCGACGAGGTCACCCGCGTCGCCCGCGAGGTCGGCACCGAGGGACGCCTCGGCGGCCAGGCGCAGGTGCCCGGGGTCGCCGGGGTGTGGCGGGACCTCACGGATTCGGTCAACTTCATGGCCGGAAACCTCACCAACCAGGTCCGCAACGTCGCCCAGGTGACGACGGCGGTGGCCAAGGGCGACCTCTCCCAGAAGATCACCGTCGACGCCCGCGGCGAGATCCTGGAACTCAAGAACACCATCAACACCATGGTCGACCAGCTGTCCGCGTTCGCCGACGAGGTCACCCGCGTCGCCCGCGAGGTCGGCACCGAGGGACGCCTCGGCGGCCAGGCCGACGTCAAGGGGGTCAAGGGCACCTGGCGGGACCTCACCGACTCGGTCAACTTCATGGCGGGAAACCTCACCAACCAGGTCCGCAACGTCGCCCAGGTGGCGACCGCGGTGGCCAAGGGCGACCTCTCCCAGAAGATCACCGTCGACGCCCGCGGCGAGATCCTCGAACTCAAGAACACCATCAACACCATGGTCGACCAGCTCTCCGCGTTCGCCGACGAGGTCACCCGCGTCGCCCGCGAGGTCGGCACGGCGGGCAACCTGGGCGGGCAGGCCACGGTCCGCGGGGTGTCCGGCACGTGGAAGGACCTCACCGACAACGTCAACGTGATGGCGTCCAACCTGACGGGCCAGGTGCGCTCCATCGCGCAGGTCGCCACCGCCGTGGCCCGCGGCGACCTGTCGCAGAAGATCACCGTCGAGGCCAAGGGCGAGGTCGCGGCCCTCGCGGACGTCATCAACACCATGGTGGACACGTTGTCCGCGTTCGCCGACGAGGTCACCCGCGTCGCCCGCGAGGTCGGCACCGAGGGACGCCTCGGCGGCCAGGCGCAGGTGCCGAACGTGGCCGGCACCTGGAAGGACCTCACCGACAACGTCAACTCGATGGCCAACAACCTCACCGGCCAGGTCCGCAACATCGCGCTGGTGACCACGGCGGTGGCCCGCGGCGACCTGTCTAAGAAGATCGACGTCGACGCCCGCGGCGAGATCCTCGAGCTCAAGACGACCATCAACACCATGGTCGACCAGCTGTCCGCGTTCGCCGACGAGGTCACCCGCGTCGCCCGCGAGGTCGGCACCGAGGGACGCCTCGGCGGCCAGGCCGAGGTGGAGGGCGTCTCGGGCACCTGGAAGCGCCTCACGGAGAACGTCAACGAGCTGGCCGGGAACCTGACCCGGCAGGTCCGCGCGATCGCCGAGGTCACCAGCGCCGTCGCCGAGGGGGATCTGACCCGGTCGATCACCGTGGTGGCCTCCGGCGAGGTCGCCGACCTCAAGGACAACATCAACTCGATGGTGGAGTCGCTGCGCGAGACCACCCGGGCCAACCAGGAACAGGACTGGCTCAAGACCAACCTGGCGCGCATCTCCGGCCTGATGCAGGGCCACCGCGACCTGCCCGTGGTCGCCGAACTGATCATGGACGAGCTGGTGCCGCTGGTGTCGGCCCAGTTCGGCGCGTTCCACCTCGCCGAGGACGGCCCCGAAGGGCCCGAGCTGCGGCTCGTGGGCGCCTACGGCTACCCCGCCGACGACACCCGTCCCACCCGTGTCCCCTTCGGCCGCTCCCTGGTGGGGCAGGCCGCGCGCAGCCGCCGCACGATCACCGTGGACGAACTGCCGCCCGGCTACGTCACCGTCTCCTCGGGGCTCGGCGAGGTGGAGCCCAGCGCCCTGCTCCTGCTGCCCATCGTGTTCGAGGGGCAGGTGCTCGGCGTCATCGAGCTGGCGTCGGTCACCGCTTTCACCCAGACGCACGTGGACTTCCTGGAGCAGCTGCGGGTGACCATCGGCGTCAACGTCAACACCATCGTGGCGAACGCCCGCACCGACGAACTGCTCGACGAGTCGCAGCGGCTCACCGCCGAACTGCAGGCCCGCTCCGCCGAGTTGCAGTCCCAGCAGGAGGAACTGCAGCACTCCAACGCCGAACTGGAGGAGAAGGCGTCCCTGCTGGTGGCCCAGAACCGCGACATCGAGGCGAAGAACCTGCAGATCGAGCAGGCCCGGCAGGAGCTCGAGGCGCGGGCGCAGCAGCTGTCGCTGGCCTCGAAGTACAAGTCGGAGTTCCTGGCGAACATGAGCCACGAGCTGCGCACCCCGCTCAACAGCCTGCTCATCCTGGCCCAGTTGCTGGCGCAGAACCCCTCGCGCAACCTGACGCCGAAGCAGGTCGAGTACGCGGGCATCATCCACTCGGCCGGCTCGGACCTGCTGCAGCTGATCAACGACATCCTGGACCTGTCGAAGGTCGAGGCCGGGAAGATGGACGTCTCGCCGGAGCGGGTCTCGCTGCGGCAGCTCATCGAGTACGTCGAGGCCACGTTCCGGCCGATGACGTCGCAGAAGAGCCTCGAGTTCACCGTCGACACGGCCGCGGGCGCCCCCGCCGACCTGCTGACCGACGATTCGCGGCTGCGTCAGGTGTTGCGCAACCTGCTGTCCAACGCGGTGAAGTTCACCGAGCAGGGCGGCGTGGAGCTGCGCATCGAGCCGGCCTCCGACGAGGAGGTGCCGAGCGGGGTGGTGCGCGGCGGCACGGTGGTGGCGTTCCGGGTGAAGGACACCGGCATCGGCATCCCGGAACAGCAGCTGGAGACCATCTTCGGCGCCTTCCAGCAGGCGGACGGCACCACCAGCCGCAAGTACGGGGGCACGGGCCTGGGTCTGTCCATCACCCGGGAGATCGCCCATCTGCTCGGCGGCGCGGTCACGGTCGACAGCACGCCGGGGCGCGGCAGCACGTTCACGCTGTATCTGCCGGTGACGCGACGGGACTTCCAGGAGGTCGTCGACGGCGGCCGGCCGGCGGAGCGGGTCCTCGGCGAGCCGCCCGCGGGGATCCCGGTCGGCGCCCCGGGCGTGCCGGTGCCCCTCGGTCCCGCCGGGCGGCGGCCGCGCCGGCTGCTGGTGGTGGAGGAGCGGCCCCGCGGGCTGCTGACCCTGGTGGCCGAGTCCGTCGTGGCGGACATGGCGCGCGGCCGGGAGGACGGCACGCCGGCGGCCCCTGTGGACATCGTCACCGCGGTCGGGGCGCACGAGGCCGCGGGTGCGCTGGCGGCGGAGCCCTGCCACTGCGTCGTCCTGGAACTGGGCATGCCGGACGCGGAGGCGTCGCGGTTCCTGGAGGCCCTGCACGACGACTCGGCGCTGACCGGGGTGCCGGTGCTCGTGCACAGCGGGCACCGCGCGGACCTCGCCCAGGAGCGGAGCCTGCAGTCCCGTGCGGCGGGCAAGCCGATGGAGTTCCTGTCCAGCCTGGACGAGTTGCGCGAGCGCATCACGCTGCATCTCTCCGCCGAGCAGCCGGGGGACGTGCTGGCCCTGGTCCGCCCGGACGATCCGCAGCCGGAGGGACCGCCGCCGGTCGACGACGCCGTCGTGGGCCGCACGGTCCTCGTGGTCGACGACGACGCGCGCAACCTGTTCGCGCTCAGCGGGATCCTGGAGCTGCACGGCGTCCGGGTGCTGCACGCGGAGAACGGCCGCGAGGGGATCGACACGCTGCGCGACAACCCGGAGATCGCGCTGGTGCTGATGGACGTGATGATGCCGGAGATGGACGGGTACACGGCCACGGCCGAGATCCGCCGTATGCCGGAGTACGCCGAGCTGCCGATCGTCGCGGTGACGGCCAAGGCGATGCCGGGCGACCGGGAGAAGAGCCTCGCCTCGGGGGCCAGCGACTACGTCACCAAGCCCGTCGACACTCATGACCTCATGGCCTGCGTCCGACGCTGGCTGACCGTCTGAGGCCGTCCTGCCCTGCCCGCCCAGGCGTTGCCAGCCGAGGAGTCCGCACACCGTGACCGTTCCCGCCCAGCCGACCGAACCCGGCGACGCCCGGTCCCTGCCCGCACCGGCCGCCACCACGGCGAGCCCCGCCCCGCGGGGCGGGGGCCGGCTCGTGTCCGAGGAGGACCCGGGCCCGCCGCTCGTGGACGCGCGGGCAACGGTCGCCGCGTCCTCGCCGGTGGGGCGGCTCGCCGCCACCGTGGACCGGCTGCGCCGGGAGGTGCGGGCGGCGCAGGCCGAGGCGGACGGGCGGGCCCTGGTCGAACTCGCCAAGGGCATCCTGGTGGAGCGCCTCGGCTGCGGACCGGCCCAGGCGGCGCAGCAGCTGTCCGATCTGGCCGAGCAGGCCGGGACGACCCCGCTGGAGTTCGCGGTGGACGTCATCAACCAGGCGGCCAAGGACCGGGTGTCCGAGGTCACCGAGGCGTTCCTGGCCGCCGTGTCGGGGACGGAGGACCCGCCGCCGGAGCGGTCTGCCGCCGTGCGGCTGCGGGCCGCGGAGAGCGGAGCGCTGGCGGCGGCGCACGACACCCAGGCGGTCGCCGACTCCCTGCTCCAGCACGCGCTGGGGCCGCTGGGCGCGGTGGCGGTGGCGATCTGGGCGGTGGGCTCCGACGGCTCGCTGACCCTGGCGGGCAGCGCGGGGTTCTGCCCCGGCGAGGCCGAGCGCTGGCGGTATGTGCCGCCGGACGTGGCGACGGTGGCCCGGCACGCCCTCGCCGAGGGGTCCACCCAGTGGATCGGGTCGCTCGGCGGGACGGGGCTGCCCACCGTGGGCCGTCAGCTGCACCCGGGCGGGGGGCGGGTCGCGGTGCCCGCCAGGGCCGCCGGACGCGTCCACGGGATTCTGGAGATCGCCTGGCCGGCCCCGCTGCCCCCGCAGCCGCCCCAGGTGATGCGTCAGGTGGAGGCGCTGGCGGAGCTGTGCGCGCACACGCTGCAGTCGTACGCGCACGTCCCCGGGCCCGGCTCGCAGCGGCTCGTGCTGGCGGACGCGTCGGAGCTGATGGACCTGACGGACGGCCTGCACGACCCCGCTCTGGTCCTGGTGCCGCACGTCGACGCCGAGGGCAAGCTCCTCGACTTCCGCATCCAGCACGTCAACGACCGTTTCCTCGACCCGGCGGGGCGGCCCCGGGCCGTGGTCAACGGGGCGCTGCTGCTGGAGGCGTACCCGATGGCCGCCGGCGGCGGTGACCTCTTCCAGCGCATCGAGCGCGTGCACGCCACGGGCGAGCCGTTCCGGGCCCGGCGGGTGAGTCTGACCGCGCTGGTCGGGGAGGTGCCGCTGGCGGCCGTCGCGGACCTCAGCATCAGCCGGCACGGCGCGTGCGTGCTGCTGATCTGGCGGATCGAGGACGAGGCGGCGCGGCTGGCGAGCCTGTTGCAGAACGCTCAGCGCCTCGGCCGCATCGGCGGCTTCGAGGAGGACCTGGTCACCGGCGAGACGACCTGGAACGGGCAGCTGTTCGCGCTGTACGGGCGGCCCCTGTCGAGCCCTCCGGTGCGGCTGGAGGAACTGTCGGCGCACACGCACCCCGACGACGCGGTGACCGTCGGCCGTCTGCTGCGCACGCTGCTGCACCGCCGGCGTCCGGCGTCCGCCGCCTTCCGGCTGCAACGGCCGGACGGGGTGACCCGGCACATGCGGATCGTCGCCGAGCCGGTGCTGGACACCGACGGTCGGCTGGTCGCCGTCCGCGGGGCCTACCAGGACATCTCGTCGCAGCACTGGACGGAGGTGGCGCTGGCCGCCACCCGCGACCAGCTGGCGCAGACCGAGCAGCACGCGAGTGAGCGCAGCCGGCTCGCGTTGCAGCTGCAGCACGCGATCATGCCGCCCACCCGGGCCCCGCTGGAGGCCCCCGGCCTCCAGGTGGCCGTCCGCTACCGGCCGGCCGAGGAGGAGCACCTGGTGGGGGGCGACTGGTACGACGCCGTCGTGCTGCCCTCCGGTCTGGTGATGCTGTGCGTGGGCGACGTGGCCGGGCACGGCATCGAGGCGGCCACCAGCATGGTGGTGCTGCGCAACGCGCTGCGCGGGCTGGCGGTGACCGGGGCGGGGCCGGGGCAGCTGCTGTCGTGGCTCAACATCGTCGCCCACCATCTGACGGGCTCGATCACGGCGACGGCGGTGTGCGGCCTGTACGACCCCGCCCGGCACACCCTGCGCTGGGCCAGGGCGGGTCATCTGCCGCCGGTGCTGGTGCGGGACGCGCAGGCGGCACCGCTGCCCCTGCTGAGGGGGATGCTGCTGGGCGCCGTGCCGGAGACGGCGTACGAGGAGGAGGAGGTCCAGCTGGCCGCGGACGACACGCTGCTGATGTACACCGACGGCCTCATCGAGCGGCGCGACCGGTCGGTGGAGGAGTCGCTGACGCAGTTGCTGGTGCAGGCCCGCACGGTGCCGCCGACCCTCGACCAGCAGCTGGACCGGCTGCTCACCTACAGCAGGTCGGACACGGACGACGACACCTGCATCGTGGGCATCCGCCTGGGGTAGGGCGGCCGCGGTGCGGGGTGAGCGCTCCGTGTGCGGGGTGATGCATGGGGCCGCGGTTCGGGGGTATCCGGCTGTGCGCACCGACAGGCCGGGGATCCGCGGGTGAAAGGGGCAGGACAGGACGATGGAGATCATTCCCGTGCCGCGCCCGCCCGCCCCGGCCCACGGTCACGGCGCATCGACGTCGCCCGCCGGGGCAGCCGACCCGGACCGCCAGCTTTCGGAGGAACACGTGTCCATCGCCCAGAACCCCCTGTCCGTCGAGGTCACGCTGCCTCGCGAGGACGTCGCTCTGGTCACGGTCGCGGGCCATCTGGATCTCGACACCGCGACCGAGTTCCAGGCCCATCTGGCCAACCAGCTCCATCACGGGCGACGGCACTTCCTCATCGATCTGTCCGAGGTCCCGTTCATGGACTCGTCCGGGATGAACATCATCCTGCGGGTCTACCAGGAGGCCCGGAACCTGCCGGGCAGCGTCCACGTGATCGATCCGACGCCGGCCGTGCGCCGTGTGCTGGAGCTGACCGGGGTCAGCATCACGGTGCCCATATCGGAGAAGGCGGACGAGGCCCTGGAGCTCATCGACCGTCAGCAGGCGGCGGGGGTCTCGGACGACTGACTGCGGCTGACGGCGCCCGTGCGCGGGCCGGGCCGGCCGGGCCGGGTCCGGTCGCCGGCGCCGTGGGGAAAGACGCAGGTGCGGCCGACTGCCGCCCGACAGTTGTCATTTGACAACTGTCGTCGTGAGGCAACACAGTGAGCGGGACAGATGCGGGAGGGATCACCGATGTGCCTGTGGGCGCACCCGAGCACGCGGGGACACCGTCAGGCGGTACGGGCGTCAGCGGCTTCGGACTCGTGGATCTGCGAGGCCGCGGCCGCGCAGAACGCCTCCAGCCCCCGCAGCAGCGCGGTGCGCTGCGCCGCCGGCATCTGCTCCAGCACGCCCTCCAGCGCCGCCTCCCGGCGTGACCTGAGATCGGTGAGGAAGGAGCGCCCGCGGCGGCTCAGGAACAGTTCCAGTTCCCGGCGGCTCCCGGCGGCCGTCCGGCGTTCGACGAAGCCGACGGCCTGGAGCCGGTCGCACAGGCGGCTGGTGGACGGCGGTGTGGACCCGAGGGAGTCGGCGAGCGTGCGCAGGTTGATGCCTTCGTGGTGCTCCAGGATGAACAGCACGCGCAGCTGGGACGCGGAGACCGGCGCCGTGGAGGCACGGCCCCACAGGACTTCCAGCAGCTCGGACGCCTGTGAGGTCACACGCGCCACCTGGTGGGGCTGCGGACGCGAGGAGGAGGACATCACGGTGACACTCTCGCAGGGATCGAGGCGGGTGTCAGCCCGCACCCGGCGCGGGGCGACGACGGGAACGGCCGCGTGAACAGACTCGTCGCCGCGGGACGCGCCCTGCGCTCCGCGGCACCGCACCGGCTGCCCGACGCACTGCGCGAGGTGCTGCGCGGCCACTACGCGGCACAAGCGGTCGAACTCCGGCTTGCCGACTACGGACTGACGGTGCTGCTGCCCGTGCCGCCCGGCGGCGCGCGGGGTTCGGGCGTCCCGGAGCCGGCCGCCGTGCACGGCAGCGCTCCCGGCCGCGCCTTCGGCGCCCAGGAACCGCATGTCGAGGAACTCGGCGAGGGGCTCGTCCTCGCGCACCTGCCCGTGACCGTGCGCGGCGACCGGCTGGGCGTCCTGTCGGTCACGCTGCCCGGGGCACAGGCCCGGGAGCGGCTCACCGAGCTCGCCGAGGCGGCGCAGCTGCTGGGGCACGAGATCGTCGTCGCCGAGCGCGACACCGACGCGTACCGGCGTGCGCGCCGCAAGGACCGGCTGACGCTGGCGGCCGAGATCCAGTGGCAGTTGCTCCCGGCCCGGTCCTGCGCCCGGGACGAGTACGCGCTGGGCGCCCAACTGCAGCCCGCCTACGCCGTGTTCGGCGACAACTTCGACTGGGCGGCCGACGACGACCGGCTGACGGTGTGCGTCACCGACGGGATGGGCGAGGGCATCGAGGCGTCGCTGCTGACCGGTCTCGGCATCAACGCGCTGCGCAACGCCCGCCGGGCCGGCGTCCCGATCGCGGACCAGGCGGCGCTGGCGGACCAGGCGATCCACGCCCACTACGGGGGCGAGGCGCATCTGTCGGTGCTGCTGGTGGACATCGAGCTGTCCACCGGGCGCATGCAGGTCGTCGACGCGGGCTCGCCGCACATGCTGCTGGTGCGGGACCGGACGTTGTCCCGGGTGGACCTGGACGCGCAGCTGCCGCTGGGCATGTTCGAGGAGACCGACTACGTGGCCCAGGAGCTCACCCTGCTCCCCGGCGACCGGCTGCTCTTCGTCAGCGACGGGGTGCACGCGGTCGTCGCGCCGGGCGGCGAGGCGTACGGCGAGCACGCGCTCGCCCGGGCGGTGGCGTCGGCCGCCCTGTTGCCGGCGGCGGACGTGCCGGGCGCCGTGCTGCGCGCGCTGACCGGTCACCGGGGCAGACCCGAGCCCGACGACGACGCGCTGGTCGTGTGTCTCGACTGGTTCGGCACACCGGACCCGTCGCCGTCCGGCGGCCCCGGCTCACAGCTGTCGCCCGGCGAAGGGCACGGCACGGTCCCGTCGCCACCGCCGGGACCGCAGCGGCACGACACGGACGAGGAGTGAGGCAGATGCCGGAAGACGAGACGGCGGCGGAGCGGCCCGCCGAGCGGGCGGCGCCCGTGCAGGAGGTGGGGGCGTTCCTGCGCCGTCGCCGCGAGCAGATCGCCCAGCGGTGGGCCGACGAACCCCTTTTCCGCGTCGTGTTCACCGTCTCGCGGGACGAGGCGGTGGAGGCGGGCCGCGGCGTCGTCGACGCGCTCGCCCAGGTGGCCGTCCTGGGCCGGGTGGAGGACACCGACAGTGCCGGATTCACGCTGGTGCGCGAGCAGTTGGCCCGGATGGCGGCCGCCCGGGCCCGCGCCGGCCTCAGCAACGCACAGATCTCCCACGAGGTGGACGCGCTGCGCACGCCCGTGGTGAACCTCCTGGTCACCGACCTGCCGGAGGCGCCCGCCGCGCATCTCAGGGAGTGCGCGACGACCCTGACCGCGCTGATGGGCACCCTGCGGCTGGTGGTCCTGGAGACCTCGCTGACGGAGGGCCAGGCCCTCATCGACCGGCAGCAGGTGCAACTGACGGAGGTCGCCACGCCGGTCATCCGGCTGTGGGACGGCATCGTCGCCGTCCCGCTGATCGGGACGCTCGACAGCGCGCGCAGCCAGGTCGTGATGGAGACGCTGCTGGAGTCGGTCGTCGACCAGCAGGCGCGGTTCGCGATCCTGGACATCACCGGGGTGCCGACCGTCGACTCGCTGGTCGCGCAGCACCTGATGAAGACCGTCGCCGCCGTGCGGCTGATGGGCGCGGAGTGCGTGGTCTCGGGCATCCGGCCCGCCATCGCGCAGACGATCGTGCACCTCGGCCTGGACCTGCCCGTGGTCACCCGGTCGAGTCTCGCCGACGCCCTGGCGTACGCCCTCGACCGGCTGGGCGCCGGCATCGTGCCCGCCGCGTCCGGCGGTGCGGGTCCCCGGTGAACCACGACCTCTCACCGGCGGGCACCGCCCATGTGCCGGTGCTGCGGCTCGGCGACGTCCTGCTGATCACCCTTCAGGGCGACCTGCACGACGGGGCGGCGGAGCAACTCCAGCAGGACGTCGCGGAGTCGATCGTCCGCAGCCGGGTGACCGGCGTGGTCATCGACATCTCCGGTGTGGAGATCGTCGACTCCTTCCTGGGGCGGGTGCTGGCCGAGATCGCGGCGGGCGCGCGGCTGCTGGCGGCGCGGACCGTGGTGGCCGGCATGCGTCCCGCGGTGGCGATCACCCTGGTGGAGCTGGGGCTGACGCTGTCCGGACTGCGGACGGCGCTGAGCACCGAGGCCGCCCTGGAACTGCTCGCGGCGTCGCCGGACGACCCGCGCCGGGAGACTCGGTGAGCGAGACGTCCGCGGGCGTCGACGCCCGCCTGCCGATCCGTTCGGACCTGGACCTGGTGTGGGTACGGCAGCATGTGCGCCAGGCTGCGGCGACGCTCGGCTTCGGCCTGGTGGAGCAGACCAAGCTGGTCACCGCGGCCAGCGAACTGGCCCGCAACACGCTGGTCTACGGCGGTGGCGGCGAGGTGGAGGCCCGGGCGGTGTCGGACGGGCGGGCGGCGCGGGGGCTGCGGCTGACGTTCACCGACGGCGGGCCGGGCATCGCCGACCTGGAGCAGGCCCTGCGCGACGGCTTCACCTCCGGCGAGGGGCTGGGGATGGGGCTGGGCGGCGCGCGGCGGCTGGTGCACGACTTCGCCATCGACAGCGCCCCCGGGGCGGGCACGACGGTCACCGTGACGTCCTGGGCGGTCCGCCCGCCCCGGCCGCGTGAGGAGCAGCCCCGATGACGCGCGTGTGGGACGTTCCGGTGCACGACTCGACGCGGGTGCGCGACGCGCGAGTGGCGGCGGAGGAGGCGGCTGCGCTGGCGGGACTGGACGGGCCGCGCACCGCCGACGCGGCGCTGGTCGCCACCGAGCTGGCGACCAACCTGCTCAAGCACGCGCGGGGCGGGCAACTGCTCGTGGAGGCGGTCCCCGCGCCGGGCGGTCGCTCCGAAGCCCTGCTGGTGCAGATCGTCGCCGTCGACCACGGTCCCGGCATGTCCGACGTCCCGGCCGCGCTCGGCGACGGGTTCTCCACCGCGGGCTCCCTGGGCGCCGGGCTGGGCACCTGCCGACGGCTGTCGGACGACTTCGACCTGCACAGCGTCCTGGGCCGCGGGACCGTCGCACTGGCCCGGATCGGCGGCGCGGCTGCCTCCCACGGCCGCCGGGCCCCGGCCGACGCCCCGTCCCCGCACTCCCCCGCCGCCGTGCTGGCCGGCGGGGTCAACATCCCCTTCCGGGGCGGCGAGTGCTCCGGAGACGCCTGGACCTGCGTGCGGGACGGCGACCTGCTGACGCTGATGATGGCCGACGGCCTGGGACACGGCCCCGGGGCGGCCCGCGCCTCCGCCGCGGCGGTCGCGGAGGTGCGGCGCAGCGCCCACCTCCCGCCGGCCGAGCTGCTGCGCCGCCTGGACGGCGCGCTGCGCGGCACACGGGGCGCGGCGGTCGGCGTGGCCCGGCTCGACCTGCGCGCCGGGCGGCTGCGCTTCGCCGGCATCGGCAACATCGGGGCGCGACTGCGCGAGGGCGACTCCTGGCGGCATCTGATCTCCCGGCCGGGCATAGTCGGCGTGCACCGGCCCACCACCCTGCCGGAGACGGAGGCCGACTGGGCCGCGGACCGGCTGCTCGTACTGCACAGCGACGGGCTGCCCAGTCGCTGGGCGCCGCCCGCCGACCCCCGGCTGCTGTCCGCCGACCCCGCGCTCACGGCCGCCGTGACGGTGCGCGACGCCGGCAGTTCCGCCCGCCCCGTGCGGGACGACACCGCCGTGGCCGTCCTGTCCCCGAGCCCGTCGGACCGTCCATGAAGCGCAGCTGGCAGATCACCACCGTCGACGAGGCGGCACGCGCCCGGATCGCCGTCGCGCGGGCAGCCTCGGCGTACGGCGTCACCCCGCTGGACCGCACCCGGCTGTCGGCCGCGCTCAGCGCGCGGCTGCGCCGATGCCTGACCAAGGGCGGCGGCTGGCGGCTCGCGCTGACCGCGACCGGGGGCTCGCTGCATCTCGAGGTCGCCGCCTCCCCCGCCGGCGACGAACCGCCGTGGCGGTTCGTCACGCCCTGCCCGGAACCGGCCGCGGCCCCCGTCACCGATCCGGTGCCGGGCGACGTCACCGCCCTGTCCGAGGCGCTGCTCGGCGCGGACGAGGACACCGCGCTCGTGCTGGAGAGGCTCACCGAGCAGGAGGAGCTGGTCGCCTTCCACCGGGAGGAGCTGCACCAGACCAACCAGGGCGTCCTGGCCCTGCACGCCGACCTGGACGCCGCCGGGCGGGCCCAGCGTGAGGCGTTCGCGGCGGAACGCGCGGCCCGCCGGGAGGCGGAGGAAGCCCGCCGCCGGCTGACGTTCCTCGCCGACGCCAGCGCCGCGCTCACCGCCTCCCTCAACCACGAGGAGATCGTGCGCCGGCTGCCCGAGCTGCTGGTGCCCGAGTACGCCCGCACCGTCGACGTGTGGCTTTTCGACGCCGAGGACGAGCGGGGGGCGTCCGCCGCGCGTCCCGCCGCCGCGGTGATCGCGGCCCGCACCGGCCGGCCCCAGTACGCGGCCGCCCACCCCGGCGGGCTGCCCGGGGTGGACGACCAGCCCCCTTCGGCGCTGCTTCCGACCCGGCCCCTGCTGTGCGTGCCGTTGCCGACGCGCCGCGCGCCGCTGGGGGTGCTGACGCTGACCCCGCCCGGCGAGCGCTGGAACCCCGACGACGCCGTCATGCTCGTGGAGCTCACCCGGCGGGCGGGCGGCGCGCTCGACAACGCCCGCCGCTTCGAGCACAACCGGGACATCGCCGAGACCCTTCAGCGCGCCCTGCTGACCGAGCTGCCCGCCACCCCGGGGCTGCGGCTGGCGGCCCGTTATCTGCCGGCCACGTACGGGCTGAACATCGGCGGCGACTGGTACGACGCGTTCCGGCAGCCCGACGGGAGCCTGATCACCGTCATCGGCGACGTGACCGGGCACGGGCTGCACGCGGCGGTGATGATGAGCCAGCTGCGCACCGCGCTGCGCGCCTACGCCGTCGACGGGGGCAGCCCCGGCGAGCTGCTGACCCGGCTGCACACGTTTCTGCACCACCTCCAGCCCGACCTGTACGCGACGGCTGTGATCGCCCGCTTCCGGCCCGGCGAACCCGTGCTGACATGGGCGGCCGCCGGTCATCCGCCGCCCGTGCTGCGCGGTCCGGACGGTCGGGTGCGCACCCTGGACGCCAAGCCGGGGGCGATGCTCGGCATCCCGCTGCACCAGGAGATCGCCGACCACACGGTGCCGCTGGAGCCCGGCTCCACGCTGGCGCTCTACACCGACGGCCTGGTCGAGCGGCGGGCGCAGGGCATAGACCCGGGGATCTCCCGCCTGGCGGCGGCGCTCGGCGGCTTCGGCGCCGAGGAGCTGGACGCGGACGTGGACGGCGCGGCCGAGCGCATCCTGGAGCCGATGCTGAGCGACTCCGAACGCGACGACGACGTATGTCTGCTGCTGTGCCACGTCGACAGCCGCATCGACAGCCTCGTCGAGAGCCAGGTCGGCGGCCGTACCGCCGGCCGGGTCGGCATCCAGGTCGGTGACCCTCGCGGCGGGGCGTGAGCGGGGTGTGCGCGGGGCGGTCAGCCGTCCGGACCGGCGGGCCCCCGGCCGGGCGCGGGCGACCCCGTGCGGGCCTGGTGGAAGGCGAACAGTCCGTGCTCCAGAGCGGCGCGCTGGGCCGGCGTCATGGCCTCGAACACCGAGGTGAGCCGCCGGACCCGGCGCTCGGCCACGTCCGCGAGGACACGGTGGCCGTAGGCGGTCAGCACAAGCTGCACCTCACGCCGGTTGTGCGGCTGCACGGTCCGCTCGAGCAGCCCGGCGGCCTCCAGCCGGTCGCAGAGGCGGCTCGCGGTCGGCAGGCCGACTCCGAGATGCTCGGCCAGGGCCGTCAGGTTCAGCTCCGGGCGACCGCGAACCGTCCGCAGAGCGTGCAGCTGCCGGGCGGGCAGCCGGGGAGAGGCCTCCTCCGCCGCCGCGAGCCAGCAGGCCACCAGGCTCTCCACGGCCTCGGCGACCTGCCGCGCCTGCCTCCCGCGGTCCTTCCACCCTCCGTCGTCGGAGCTGTCCGCGTACCCCGCTGTCACTGCTGTCGGACCACCGGCTGTGTCATGTACGTCGGCCTACCCGAAGGACCGGGGCGTACACAGGTCGATCAGGGGGTACGACGCTGACCTCAGGAGAAACGTTCGTCTACATGCCTCGCCCGACTGGCGGAAGCGGTTCGGGCGCGGTGGTATCGATGAGGTGCGAACGGCCCGGGGCGGGGCACGCGCATGACGTCGGGGCAGACCGCCTGGAGCCGCAGAAAGGGATGGACATCGTGACACGACCCAGGATCCTGGTGGTGGGCGCGGGCTTCGCGGGGGTGGGGTGCGTCCGGCGACTGGAACGCGAACTCTCCGCCACGGAGGCCGACGTCACCCTGGTGACGCCGTTCGCCTACCAGCTCTATCTGCCGCTGCTGCCGCAGGTCGCCTCAGGCGTGCTGACGCCCCAGTCGATCGCCGTATCGCTGCGCCGCAGCAAGAAGTACCGCACCCGCATCATCCCGGGCGGCGCCATCGGCGTGGACCTCGCGTCGAAGGTCTGCGTCATCCGGACCATCACGGACGAGATCGTGAACGAGCCGTACGACTACATCGTGCTGGCTCCCGGCAGCGTCACCCGCACCTTCGACATCCCGGGGCTGACGGACCACGCGTTCGGGATGAAGACCCTCGCGGAGGCCGCGTACATCCGCGACCACGTCATCACCCAGCTCGACCTGGCCGACGCCAGCAACGACCCCGCCGAGCAGGCCTCGCGGCTGCAGTTCGTGGTCGTCGGCGGCGGTTACGCCGGCACCGAGACGGCCGCCTGTCTGCAACTGCTCACCCACAACGCGGTCAAACGCTATCCGCGGCTGGACCCGAACCTGATCAAGTGGCATCTCATCGACATCGCCCCGAAGCTGATGCCGGAACTCGGCGACAAGCTGGGCCGCAGCGCCCAGGAAGTGCTGCGCAAGCGCGGCATCGACATCTCGCTGGGCGTGTCGATCGCCAAGGCGGGCCCCGAGGAGGTCACCTTCACCGACGGGCGGGTGATTCCCACCCGGACGCTCATCTGGACGGCGGGCGTCGTGGCGAGCCCGCTGATCGGGACGCTCGGCGCGGAGACGCAGCGCGGGCGGCTCGTGGTCGGGGCCGAGATGAACCTGCCGGGCAACGACGGGGTGTTCGCGCTCGGGGACGCCGCGGCCGTGCCCGACCGGGCCAAGGGCGACGAGGGCGCGGTGTGCCCGCCGACCGCGCAGCACGCGATGCGGCAGGGCAAGGTCGTCGCCGACAACGTCATCGCCACGCTGCGGGGCCGGCCGATGCGGCCGTACGTGCACAAGGACCTCGGTCTGGTCGTCGACCTCGGGGGCACCGACGCCGTCTCCAAGCCGCTCGGCATCGAGCTGCGGGGGCTGCCCGCGCAGGCCGTGGCGCGCGGCTACCACTGGTCGGCGCTGCGCACCGGCGTCGCCAAGGCGCGGGTCCTGACCAACTGGACGCTGAACGCGGTCGCGGGCGACGATTTCGTCCGGACCGGTTTCCAGGCGCGCCGGACCGCGAAACTGAAGGACTTCGAGTACACCGACAGCTATCTGACGCCCGAGCAGGTGCGGGCGCGGGTCGAGGGGGCCGGCCCGGACACCGTCTGACAACCGCACGGCAGGAGAGTACGACGGCGTGAGGGCTGCGGCACGGTCGTTCGGCGCACGGTGGCGGGATCGGGTCGCGGCGTCCGATCCCGGGCTGCTGCGCCTGGCGGCGGGGCTGCGGACGGTCGGCGCGATCTCCCTCACGCTGGCGGTGCTCTCCCTGCTGGGCGCGGACGTCTCGCATCTGGTGGCGGGCGCCATCGCCTCTATGGTCGCCACCTTCGCCGTCCGGGAGAAGCAGCGCGGCCCGCAGGCCGTCACCCTGACGCTGGGTCTGCCCGTGGCGCTCGCCTCGCTGTCGCTGGCGGCCCTGCTCAGCTCCCGGACGGTGGCCGGCGACTTCTTCTTCATCGCCCTGATCTTCTGCGCCGTCTACGGCCGCCGGTTCGGCGACCGTGGGACCGCGCTCGGACTGGTCGGCTTCCAGGTCTACTTCATGGCCCTGTTCGTCGGGGTCGGGACCTCGTCTCTGCCCGGCTACCTGGGAGTCGTCGCGGTGGCCTTCGGGTGCAGCGCGACTGCCCGGTTCCTGCTGGTGCCGCAGACCCCGTCCGGGATCCTGGAACGGCTGCGGCTGGCGTTCCGGGCGCGGCTCGCCCAGCTGCTGGACGCCCAGCTGGACCTGCTCGACGCCGGCCCGGAAGACGCGGAGAAGGCCCTCGGCCAGGTCCGCGAGGGCACCGCCCGGCTGCACGAGACGGCCATGATGATCCAGGGCCGGCTGGCGGAGGGCACGCCCGACGAGACGGTCGCCCGCCTTGTGCAGCGCCGGATCGCCGACGCCGAGATCGCCGCCGAGCGGCTGGGACTGCTCCTGCTCACCGCCCGCAGCGCCGAGCGGGCCGACACCCTGACGCTGCACCTGCCCGGCGCGCCCCTCCCCGAGGCCACCCGGCTCCCGGTACGGGACGAGGCCCTCGACACCCTCCGCCACGATCTGCGGGCCCTGCGGCTGCTGGTGCGGCATCCCGTCGAGGCGGGGTCGGGCACCGTGCTGTCGCAGGTGCGCAACCGGCTGCTCGGCTACCGGGACGAGGAGAACCTGCCGCAGGCGCCGCCTCCCGTGCAGGACGTCTTCCGGGGCGTCGGCGAGACGGCGCGCGCGGTGCTGGGTCTGCGGATCGCGCTCGACGGGCCGCAGGACGAGTCCGGCGACAGCCCAGAGACGGCCCGCTCCCGCGAGGAGCTCGACGCGGAGGACGCGGCGATCGGCGGCGCCGAGACGGACGAGTCCCCGGCGGACGAGGTCACCGGGCTGCGGCGGCCGACCACCCGGGCCGCCGTGCAGGTCGCCGTCGGGTCCTCGCTGGCCATCATCGGCGGCGAGCTGCTCTCCGCGCACCGCTGGTACTGGGCGGTGCTGACCTGCTGGATCGTTTTCATCAACACGTCCTCCACGGGGGAGATCCTGGTCAAGGGCTACCGGCGGCTGCTGGGCACCGTGCTCGGCGTGGTCGCCGGCATCGTGCTGGCGGGCCTGGTCGGCCGGCACACGTGGACGGCGTTCGCGGTGGTGCTGCTGTGCGTGTTCGCGATGTTCTACACGGCGCCCCTGTCGTACACGCTGATGTCGTTCTTCGTGACCGCCGCGCTCGGTGTGCTGTATACGCTGCTGCACACCTACAGCTTGTCCGTGCTGGTGCTGCGGGTGGAGGAGACGGCGCTGGGGGCGGCCTGCGGAATCGTCGCGGCGGCACTGGTGCTGCCGGTGCACACGGACCGGCGGACCAACGAGTTGCTGGCGACCGTGCTCGAGCGGCTGAGCGGGGTCACCGAGGCGGCCGTGGAGCAGCTGAGCGGCGCTGCCCCGGCCGATCTGCTGGAGCGGGCCCGGGACCTGGATCAGGCGCTGGCCGATCTGCGGGCCGCCACCCAGCCCCTGACCCACCCGGTCACCCCGTTGCGGTCGCGGCGGGACACCGCCCGCTACGTCGTCGCGCTGCTGGAGACCTGCGCCTATCACGCGCGGTCCCTGGCGGCCACGGCGGAACTGCTGCCGACCCATCCGTCGATCGCGGCGGACCCTCGGCTGCGCCGGGCCGGTGCGCGCATCCTGCACAACATCGGGGCGATCGACGC
The DNA here is from genome assembly GCF_036898465.1 of Streptomyces sp. B21-105. Lineage (NCBI taxonomy): Bacteria > Bacillati > Actinomycetota > Actinomycetes > Kitasatosporales > Streptomycetaceae > Streptomyces > Streptomyces sp. B21-105. Next base: position 532,537 of record NZ_JARUMJ010000001.1, read on the forward strand.
GCGCGTCGCGGACGAGCGGAGCACGGCGGAGGTGCTGGCCGGGCCGAGCGTCGCCGCGCTGCTGAAACCGGGCGTCCCGGGGACACCGCGCTACGGACGCGTCACCGACAGGGTACTGCGGCATCTCCAGCGCCTGGACGAGGCCGTGGTCGGCCTCGCCCGCCCGCTCGGGGCACCGGTGGCGGCGCCGAAGTGATCCGGCCCTGAGCGGGCGGGAGCGGGCGGGGACGCGCCCGCTCCGGGCCCGGACGCGGCCGGGGTTTCCGTAGCCTGCGGCGGGACTCCGACACGGCGACCGGGCCCAGCCGAGGTCACCAAGGCCGCTGCGGGACACGACGCGACGGCCTGGCCCCGCGGGCCAGGGCGGCCCCGGACACCGCCGGAGATTCCACAGCCCACGACGGGACTCCGACGCGGCCGGGGCGCCGCGGGCTGCGGCGGCCCGGGCGCGGCCCGGAATCCCGGCGGGCTGCGGGGTGCCCGGCCGGGGTCAGAAGTCGGTGGGCATTCCGCTGGCCGCCGCGATGCCCCGCAGGGCCTCGGTGTCCTTCTGACGCTGCTGTATGCAGCCGGCGATCTCGGCGAGACGGGAGGGGTCGGAGGCGGTGACCGCGTCGGTGACCACCCGGACCGGGCCGGTTCCGTCCACCTGGATCTCCACCAGCTGGTTGTCCAGCCGGCCGGTGACCGCCGTGGCGATGACCAGAGCGGCCTCGTCGCGGATCTCCTGCGGCAGGTCCTGGGTCTCCTGCGGGTCGAGGGCGAAGTCGAGACTTTCGGGTGGCTGTTCGTCGAGGGCGCGCAGCGCCGGGGCGACGACCTCCAGCAGGAGCTGGTAGTCGTCGCTGTCCATGCGGACGCGCAGCAGGTCGAGATACATGTCCACGGGCCGTCCGTCGCGCGGGAACTCTGCTTCGTTCATCTCGTCCGTGTTCCCCCGCAGGCGGCCGTCAGACCTTGCGCCAGCGAGCCATGCAGAAAGAGAACACTCCGAAGAGGACGAGCCCGGCGGCGACGCAGGCCAGCAGGGCCGGACCCGCGGGAGTGCCGGCGAAGGACCGCAGCGTGTCGTCGAGCCCCTTGGCCTTGTCCGGCCGGTAGTCCACGGCGGCCCGGACGGCGAACGCCCCGGCGGCCGCGAACACCAGCCCGCGGGCCGCTCCGCCGCCCACACCCGTGACGTCCACCAGGCGCCGCACGCCCTGGGACATCTCCCCCAGCCGCAGCTGCTTGCGGTAGGACCGCATGACGGCGCGGGCGCCGATCCACAGGCCGGCGACGACGATCCCGACCCCGGCCGCTCCGACGATCCACTGCCCTCCGGGCAGGTCGAGCACCCGGGCGGTGACGTCCCGGGACTGTTCGTCGCTCGAACCGCCCCCGTCGCCCGAACCTGCGGCGAACGCCAGCACGGAGTAGGCGACGAAGGAGTAGAAGGCGCACCGGGCGAGCGCGGTGAGCCGCTTCTTGGCGCTGCGCCCGTCGGCGCCGACCCCGCCGAAGACTGTCTCGGACAGCCGCCACAGCGCCATGCCGACCAGTCCGACGCCCAGTGCCCACAGCAGTACGGCCCCGAAGGGCTTCTCCGCTATCTCGGCGAGGGCGCCGCGGCGGTCGGCCTCCTGGCCGCTCTCGCCGAAGGCGATCTGCAGCGCGATCACGCCCACCAGCAGATAGATCACACCGCGCGCGGCGAGCCCGGCCCGGGCCGCCCCCGTGGTCAGCGACCCCCGCGCCGCCCGCTCCGCCTCGGCCCGCCCGTTGCGCGCCAACGCACTCGTGTTCATCCCGACCTCCCGGAATCCTCCCCGAACTTCGCGAGATCCGCCTGCCCCGGCTCGGGCCGCACACACCCACCGGACGGCGGGGCCCGGGCACACCCCACGCGGACGCGCGCGCGTCGCACGCGGACGGGCAGGCGCACCGCGGCCGTTGCCGTGGTACGCCTGCCCGTCTGTGCCCGTCCCCGTCTGTTCCCGTTCCCCTCTGTGGGCGTGCCGGGCTGCGCGCCTGCCGCCCGTCCCAGCCGCCTCAGGCGTACACGTGTGGGCCGTCGTCGGTGTGGCGTCCGGCGGCGTCGGCGGCCGACGCCGCGTCGAGCCACTGGCGCGCCGTCTCCAGGGCGTGCCGCACGTCCCGGGTCCCGGTGGACACGCACAGGGTGTAGGCGAGGTCGCGGGCCTGCGGATGGTGCTCGTCGGCGCCGGACTCCCTCAACGTCTCGTACTCGTCGACGAGTTTGCGCAGGACGGCGGGACGGGGCGTCAGCATGGGGCGCTTCTCTCCGTTCTCCGATCGGGACCCGGCGGTGAGGGGGTGGGTGTCGTGCCGTGTCAACGCAGCGCCTCCTGGCGCACCCGCTCACAGCTGCGGCTGATGAGCCGGGAGACGTGCATCTGGGAGATGCCCAGCCGGTCGGCGATCCTGCTCTGCGTCATGTCCTCGAAGAAGCGCATGTAGAGGATGGCGCGTTCGCGTTCCGGCAGCCGCCGCAGACCCTCCTTGGCGGACTCGCGGTCCACCACGGTGTCGAACGAGGCGTCGGTGGCGCCGAGCGTGTCGGCGAGGCTGTACCCGTCGTCGCCGGCCGGGAGTTCGGCGTCCAGCGACAGTGTGCTGAAGCTCTCCAGGGCCTCCAGGCCGGCCACGACCTCGTCCTCGGTGAGTCCGGTGTGCGCGGCGAGGTCGGCGACCGAGGGCTCGGGCGCGCCCGGCGCCTGCGCCAGCTCCCGGCGGGCGACGCGCACCTTGTTGCGCAGTTCCTGCACACGGCGGGGCACGCGCAGCGCCCACATGCGGTCCCGGAAGTGGCGCTTGATCTCGCCGGTGATGGTGGGCACGGCGTAGCTCTCGAAGGCGCCACGCTCGGGGTCGAAGCGGTCGACGGCCTTCACCAGGCCGAGGGCGGCCACCTGCCGCAGATCCTCGGTGGCCTCGCCGCGGTCGCGGAACCGGCCCGCGATGCGGTGGGCCATGGGCAGCCAGGCGGTGACGATCTCGTCGCGCAGGGCGTCCCGTTCCGGCCCGTCCTCCAGCGCGACGAGCCGGGCGAACCGGCGTGCCGTGTCGGGCGCGTCGTCGTGGGTGCGGCGCAGCTGGGCGGTGGTCTGCGCGGCAGGCCGGGCAGGGGGCGCAGCGGTGGATCGGGCAGTGGGCTGAGCGGTGGACTGAGCAGAGGGGGAAGCCGTGACGTCGTGACGGCTTGTCGACATGTCGATAGGCATGCGGATTCGCTCCTGAACGGTCATTTCAGGGACAGACGACGAGAGGGCTCCTGCCACCCGGGGCGCACGGGGCGCCCTGGGACGGACGTACCGCTCCCGACGGCGCGCCTCCGGTCCGAAGCACGAACCTCCGTCTGCCCTGCCCCCTGGGGCGCAAACTCCGCTTGCTCGAAACCCGCTCACGGGATCTCCGCGGCCGCGCCCGCACAGGGTGGGGCCATGGGTCAGAACACGGGCACGAGGGCGGTGATGCGTTTGCCGCCGGAGGGGAGATCGGCCACCCGGACGTCGCGGGCCAGCCGGCAGACGATCGGCCAGCCGCGGCCGCCCGCGCGCCGTCCTCCTCGCTCGTCGTACGGGTCGACGGCGACGGGCAGCCGGTCGCTGCGATCGCTGACGGAGACCCGCACGGCCCGGCCGTCCACGTCGACGTCGAATCCCGTCATGCCTCCCCCGTGGAGGATGGCGTTGGTGGAGAGCTCCGAGGCGACGAGCAGCGCGTCCGAGAGGCCCTCCTCGTCGTACGGGCACCCGGTGGCCAGCCATCGGCCCGCCACCGCCCGCCGTACGGCGTCGCGGACGTCGGCGGGTCGGCACCGCTCGCGCTCTCCGCACCCGAACGGGTTGTCCGGCGTGTCCACGCGGTCGCTGGAGTGGTTCGTACGCATCCCTTCGCTCCCCTGGCTGTTGCCGAGTGGTGGTGGTCGACGAGCGGGCAGTCACGCCGCCGGCTCCGCCGACCCGCCGCGGCGGGGGCGGCCCGGGGCGGCCGCGCGCCGGCCGCGAGGCGCCCGGACGGGCTACGGCCTCGGCGTGACGGGAGGCGGTCCGCTCGCGCCGGCGGTCCGGGGCCTCTCTTCTTTCGGCTGGCCGCCCCGGTCGCGGCCAAACCTCCCGGACGGGGAGCAATCGTCGGTCCGGGCCTGGGTAGGCGGAGTACATGATGGATGTCGTGGACTCGGACGAACTGCTGCGCCGCATCCAGCGGGCCAGGACCCGCGCGCAAGAGGAGGCGCGGGCCTGGCAGGCCCGGGGCGCGGACCTCGTGGACGACGACGCGGACGCGGCGCGTGACGCCCGTACGCGGGGCATCGCCTACCAGGCCGTGCTCGAGGTGCTGGACGAGATCGTGACCCCGGGCCGGTCGGCCGAGGGTCGCTGACCCCGCCGGCGACGACCAGGGCTGCCGCCCGGACCGCGTCAACTGAGGCCGCCCGGACGGCCGATGACGTGAAACGGGTCACGCAACCGGGATTTTGGTGTGCCAAACCCTGCGCGAATGGTTTACCGTTCATACATACGTGGTGGTCGGGGTCGACCCACTTCTCCTCCGCACCCCACGCTCGTACCGCCCTGGCTGGCTTCCCCCGTCCAGCCAGGGCTTTTCTCTGCCCGAACCCGGAAAGTCCCGTCCGCCGAGGTGCCCCGGGCGTCCCGAGCGGCTGAAATGGGAAGAGGCAAGCACCCCCGACGATCGCCGGCGAGAGGCCCGCGCCATGACCAGAGCGACCAAGCTGCTGACCGCTCTCCCCCCGCCCCAGCGCCAGCGTCTGATGGCCCTGGCCCGCGAGGTGTCCTTCCCCGAGGACGCCCGGATCTTCGAGGCGGGCGGTACGGCCGACCGCTTCTGGATCCTGCGCTCCGGTGCGGTCTCGCTCGTCCAGCAGGTGACGTCGCTGCGCCGGGTGACCGTGGCCGGCCTCGGCTCCGGCGACCTGCTCGGCTGGTCGTGGCTGTTCCCGCCGTACCGCTGGGACTTCGGCGCGGAGGCGTTCAGCCCCGTGCGGGCCTACGAGTTCGAGGCGCAGCCGGTGCTCAAGCTGTGCGAGGAGGACCCGGCGCTCGGCCTGACGCTGGTGCGGATCGTGGCCGAGATCCTCGCGCACCGGCTGGAGATGACCCGGGGCAAGCTCATGGAGCAGTACGGGACGCACCGGCGCGGAGTGTTGTAGCGCCCCGCCGCCCGCCCGTGCCCGCCGCGCCACCAGCCCGTATCCGCCCCGCCGCCCGCCCGGGCCCGCCGCGCCGACGCGGGTGCCGGGGCGATACGACCCGGTGCCGTCACCGGCTCAGGCCGCCCCGTGGCCGTCCCGGGTCAGATGCGGTACCGGCGCAGTTCGGGCACCGCGGCCGCCAGGCCCAGCATCGCCACGACCACCAGCAGACCGCCGCCCGTCACGGCCGCGCGGGGTCCGAAGGCCGCCCCCGCCGTGCCGTGCAGCACGTCGGCCAGGCGCGGGCCGCCCGCCACCACGACCGTGAACACGCCCTGCATGCGGCCGCGCATCTCGTCGGTGGCCGCCGACAGCAGGATCGCCCCCCGGAAGACCATGGAGACCATGTCGGCGACGCCGGCGCAGGCCAGGAACAGCACGGCGAACCACAGGCTGCCGCTCAGCCCGAAGCCGGCGATCGCCGCGCCCCACGCGACCACCGCGCCGATGACCATCCAGCCGTGCCGGCGCGCCCGGGAGAACGTGCCGGACAGCAGCCCGCCCGACACCGCGCCGATGGGGATCGCCGCGAACAGCAGCCCGAGGGCGAGGCCCTCGCCGTAGGGGGCGTAGGTCTCGGCGGCGAGCTGCGGGAACAGGGCGCGGGGCATGCCGAAGACCATGGCGATGACGTCGGCGAGGAAGGACAGCAGCAGCACCTTGTGCAGGGCGATGTAGCGGAAGCCCTCCGCGATCTCCCGGATCCCCGCGCGTCGGACGGTCGTGTCGGCCGGCGGAAGCGCGGGCAGGCGGACCACGGCCCACAGGGTGACGCAGAGCGCGACGGCGTCGAGGAGGTACAGCTCCGGCAGGCCGATGACGGGGATCAGGGCGCCCGCGAGCAGCGGGCCCGCGACCAGACCGGTCTGCATCACCGTCGAGCCGAGGGCGTTGGCGGCGGCCAGTTCGCCGGCGGGGACCAGCCGGGCGATGGAGGCGTTGCGAGCCGGCGCGTTCAGGCCGAAGAACGCCTGCTGGGTGGCGAGCAGCAGCATCAGCACGGCCACCGAGCCGAGGCCCGCCGCCGCCTGGAGCCAGAACAGCACCGACGTGAGCGCGATGCCGCTGTTGGTGACCAGCAGCAGCTTGCGCCGGTCGACGGTGTCGGCGACCGCGCCGCCCCACAGCGCGAACAGCACCATCGGCGCCAGTCCGGCCAGGCTCGCGTAGCCGACCCAGGCGGAGGAGCCGGTGATGTCGTAGATCTGCTTGGGCACGGCGACGGCGGTGAGCTGACTGCCCACCGCCGTGACGATGGTGGAGGACCACAGCCGTCGGTAGGCCGGCCGGCGCAGCGGGCGGGTGTCCATCACCCAGCGGCGCCGGGCGCCGCGCGGACGGCCTCGCGGGCTCGGATCGGTATCCCCTGCCTCGGGTGCGGTGCTGCTCTCGCTCGTGTCCACGTGAATCCTGGTTGCTCGATACATCTTTCAGATCGGGAGGTCACTATCGCAGCTCCCGCCTGGGTTCCGCCGCCCCTCGGACACACGATCTCGACAGGCGGGACACCGTCCCGCGACCGACACCCGGACCCGGGTTCCGTCGGGCGGGGCTCAGGCTCCCGCGACGAGCGTCACGCCGAGGGCGATCATCGTGGCGGCGACCAGGCCGTCCAGGACGCGCCAGGCCGAGGGGCGGGACAGGAAGCGGCTGAGGAGCCGGGCCCCGAAGCCCAGCGCGACGAACCAGCACACGCTGGCGAACGCGGCGCCGAGGCCGAAGGTCCAGCGCAGCGGGCCGCGGTCGGCGGCGACGGAACCGAGCAGGAAGACCGTGTCGAGGTAGACGTGCGGGTTGAGCCAGGTCATCGCCAGGCAGGTCAGGACCGCGCGCCGACGGGAGCCCACCGGGTCGCCCCCGGTCGTCAAGGCGCCCGACGGCCGGAACACCCGCCGGGCGGCCAGCGCCCCGTAGCCGAGCAGGAACAGGCCGCCGATCCAGGCGACCGCGGTCAGCGCGCCCGGCCAGGCCGTCACCAGCGCGCCCACGCCGCCCACGCCGAGCGCGATGAGCAGGGCGTCCGAGAGGGCGCAGATCCCGACGACGGCGAGGACCGCCTCCCGTCGGATCCCCTGGCGCAGGACGAAGGCGTTCTGGGCGCCGATGGCGACGATGAGCGAGAGACCGGTGCCGAACCCGGCGGTCGCGGCGGCGAGGGCGTGGGACATGCCGTCCACGCTAGGGAAGCGATCACCGCGCGTACAGCTAAGGATTCTTACGTATCATTAGCCCTCGTGATGACGACGTGATGACGGACCTGCCCCTCGACCAGGTACGGACACTGCTCGCCGTGGTGGACGAGGGCACCTTCGACGCGGCCGCCGCCGCGCTGCACGTGACGCCGTCGGCGGTCAGTCAGCGGGTGAAGGCCCTGGAGCAGCGCACAGGCCGGGTGCTGCTGCTACGCACCAAGCCGGTGCGGGCCACGGAGTCCGGGGAGATCGTCGTGCGGTTCGCCCGCCAGCTGGCCCGGCTGGAGCGCGACACGCGGTCCGAGCTGGGCATGAGCGCGGAGGGCGAGCCCACCCGGGTGACGGTCGCGGTGAACGCCGACTCCCTCGCCACCTGGTTCCTGCCCGCCCTGTCCCGGGTGCCGCAGGACCCGCCGCTCTGTTTCGAACTGCACCGCGAGGACGAGACGCGCACGGCGGAACTGCTGCGCGAGGGGCTGGTGATGGCCGCCGTGACCTCGTCGCCCGACGCGGTGACCGGCTGCTCCGTGCGCGCGCTGGGCACGATGCGCTATCTGGCCGCCGCGAGCCCGGAGTTCGCGGCCCGCCATCTGGCCGACGGGCCGCTGCGCGAGACCCTCCCCGGGGCGCCCGTGATGACGCTGGACCGCAACGACGACCTCCAGGACGTTTTCGTGCGCGGCCTGCGGCGCGGGGCGGGCGGCGCGAGCACCCTGCGCCACGCCGTGCCGACCTCGGAGGGCTTCGTGGCGTCGATCGTCGCGGGCTTCGGCTGGGGCATGGTCCCCGAAGCGCAGGCCGAAGCGCCGTTGCGGGCCGGCCGGCTGCTCTCCCTCGCCCCGCGGCGCCCTGTCGACGTCCCGCTGTACTGGCAGCAGTGGCGGCTCGACTCGCCCGCGCTGGCCGCGGTCGCGGACGCGGTGGCGGCGACGGCGGCCGGCGCCCTGCACCCGCCGCCCGCCGTCCGGGACGGGCCACAGCGGTAACCGACCGACCGGCCGCGCAGGAGACGCCCAGCCCCGCAGGAGACGTCCGGCCGCCGCCAGCCGGCAGAGCGTTCGGCCCGGTCAGGGCACAGCGGCCCGTCAGGACGCGGCGGGCCCGTCGCAGGCGCGGCGGGCCCGTCAAGACGCAGCCGGCCCCTCCAGGAGCAGCCGCCTCGAGGAGCAGTCGCCCCCTCAACGCGCGGCGGGCCGGTTCTCCCGCAGTGTCGCCAGCCGGGTCTGGGCGCTGTCCAGCAGCATCTCCAGCGCGGTCGGGTAGGCGCTGGTCACCATGCGGGTGGACAGCAACGCGGCCGCCTCGGCGATCCGGGGGTGGGTCTCGGCGGGCAGCCGGGCGTAGGTCGAGCGCCACATCCCGTCGTCGGCGCGCTGCGCTGCGCGCGGCAGGGCGAGTGCCGCGGCGTCCAGGGCGGCGAAGGCCAGGGTCTGGTCGATGAAGGCGTGGTAGATCCGCACGGTCTCCGGCAGCGGGAAGCCGGCCGTGCGCAGCACGTCCAACACGGCCTCGTCGGCGGCGAGTTCGTTGGCCCGGCCGGTGACCCGGCTCGTGGTGAGCTGCGCGGCCTGCGGGTGGGCGACATAGGCGGCGTGGATGCGCACGCCGACGGCGTGCAGGTCGGCCCGCCACTGTCCCGTCGGCCGCCAGCCGCACAGCGCCTCGCCGATGAGGGCGTCGCCGATGGCGAGCGTGAGGTCGTCCATGCCCCGGAAGTAGCGGTAGAGCGTGCTGGGGTCGCAGTCGAGGGCGAGGCCGAGGCGGCGGGCCGTGAGCCCGGTACTGCCGTGTTCGCGCAGCAGCCGCAGCGCGGTCTCGACGATCAGCCGCTCGGACAGCACCGTGCCGCTCCTGGTGGGCCGGCGTCTGCGCCGCTTCTCCTCGGGCACCACCTGCTTGGCCATACGTCCCGCACGCTCCTTCCGGCCTGTCGCCGTCGTGCCCTCGACACCGGGCACCACCCTTATGCCAACGCCATTGACCTTACGCGTGCCCCGGACGTTGTATCGGTGCCGGGCCCCGCTTCGCACCCGTCGTTCTCAGGTTCAGCCGAGGGAGTTCTTCTCATGCGTGTCCTGCTCGTTGGCGCCGGCGGTGTGGGCACCGCCGTCACCCGCATCGCCGCCCGCCGTCCGTTCTTCGAGGCGATGGTGGTCGCCGACTACGATCCCGCCCGCGCGGAGACGGCCGTCGCCGCCTTGGACGGCGACGAGCGGTTCCTCGCCGAGCGGATCGACGCCGCCGACGAGGCGGCCGTGGCCGCCCTGCTCGCCCGGCACCGCTGCGACGTTCTGCTCAACGCCACCGACCCGCGGTTCGTGATGCCGCTGTTCGGCGCGGCACGCACGGCGGGCGCCACCTATGTCGACATGGCGATGTCGCTGTCCCGTCCGCACCCGGAGCGGCCGCACGAGGAGTGCGGCGTCAAGCTCGGCGACGACCAGTTCGCCAAGGCCGACGACTGGGCCGCCGCCGGCGCCCTGGCACTCGTCGGCATGGGCGTCGAGCCGGGTCTCTCGGACGTCTTCGCCCGGTACGCGGCCGACGAACTGTTCGACGAGATCGAGGAGATCGGCATCCGCGACGGCGCGAACCTCACCGTCGAGGGCTACGACTTCGCGCCCTCCTTCAGCATCTGGACCACGATCGAGGAGTGCCTGAACCCTCCGGTCGTCTACGAGGCCGACCGCGGCTGGTTCACCACCGCCCCCTTCAGCGAGCCCGAGGTGTTCGACTTCCCCGAGGGCATCGGGCCGGTCGAGTGCGTCAACGTGGAGCACGAGGAGGTGCTGCTCGTGCCCCGCTGGGTGAAGGCGGACCGGGTCACCTTCAAGTACGGCCTGGGCGAGGAGTTCGTCGAGACGCTCAAGACGCTGCACCGCCTGGGACTGGACGGCACCACGCCGGTGACGGTGCCGAGCGCGCGGGGGCCGGTGCGGGTCTCGCCCCGGGACGTGGTCGCCGCCTGTCTGCCCGACCCGGCGACGCTGGGCGAGCTCATGCACGGCAAGACCTGCGCGGGCACGTGGGTGCGCGGCGTCAAGGACGGTGCGCCGCGCGAGGTGTACCTGTACCACGTGGTCGACAACCAGTGGTCGACGGCCGAGTACGGCAGCCAGGCCGTGGTGTGGCAGACGGCGGTCAACCCGGTCGTCGCCCTCGAACTGCTCGCGACGGGCGCCTGGTCGGGGGCGGGCGTCCTCGGGCCCGAGGCGTTCCCGGCCCGCCCGTTCCTCGACCTGCTGACGGAGTACGGCTCGCCGTGGGGGCTGCGCGAGCAGTGAACGCCTTTCCGGGCGCGCCTGTTTCACTTCCGTCTCGCCGGTGACCCGATCGGGAGCAACGTATCCGGCACAGCACAGACGACGCGATCGCAGGTGACTTCGATGGACGACTGGCGACAGCACGCCGCGTGCCGCCGCGAGGACCCGGACCTCTTCTTCCCGATCGGAACCTCGGGCCCGGCACTGATGCAGGAGGAACAGGCGAAGACGGTCTGCCGGCGCTGCCCCGTGCGCGAGGCGTGCCTGGAGTGGGCCATGGAGACCGACCAGACGCTCGGCGTATGGGGCGGCACGAGCGAGACGGAACGCCGCGCCCTGAAGCGGCGCACCAAGGCACGACGCAGTTCGTGACCGGGTGAGCGCGTGAGCGCGGGTCGGACGGGCCGAGAGCACGGCCCGTCCGACCCGGTCGCGTCGCGGTCGGCTACGGCGTGGCGGGCTTGCCCGGGCCGTACAGCCAGGTCCGGAACAGGTCGCCGAGGTCCTGGCCGGAGACCCGTTCCGCGAGGCGTTCGAACTGGGCGGTGGTGCCGTTGCCGTAGCGGTGTGCGGCCGCCCAGGCGCGCAGGATGCCGAAGAAGGCGCGGTCCCCGACGGTGGTGCGCAGGACGTGCAGGGTCATGGCGCCACGGGCGTAGACCGGCGTGCCGAAGATGTTCGCGCCGCTGCCGGGGTCGCCGGGCGGGAACGCCCACAGCCCGTCGGTCGCCGGACGGGCGTACAGGGCGTCGAAGGTCTTCTGGGCGCTGTCGCCGCCGTGCTGCTCGGCGTAGAGCCATTCGGCGTAGGTGGCGAAGCCCTCGTTGAGCCAGATGTCCTTCCAGGACGTGAGGGAGACGGAGTCTCCGAACCACTGGTGGGCGCTCTCGTGGACGAGGGTGCTCAGGGAGGGCGCCCGGTCGTACACCGGCCGGGTCTGGGTCTCCAGGGCGTAGCCGACGTTCGGGGCGTGGTCGACGATCGAGCCGGCGGCGCGGAACGGGTAGGGCCCGAACAGCCGGCTCTCCCACTCCAGGACGGAGGGCAGCTTCTTCAGCACCGGGGCGGCGGCCTCGGCCTCGCGCGGGTCGACGGCGTTGTAGACCCTGAGTCCGTCGCGGGTGGTGTACTGCTCGACCTGGAACTTCCCGACGGTCGCGGTGGCGAGGTAGGCGGCCATGGGCTCCTTCTGCCGCCAGCGGTAGGTGGTCGTGCCGTGCGCGGTGCGCTGTCCGACCAGGACTCCGTTGGCGACGGCGGCGCGGCCGGCCGGGACGGTGATGGTGAAGTCGTAGGAGGACTTGTCGAGGGGGTGGTTGTTGGCCGGGAACCAGGTCATGGCGCCCTGCGGCTCGCCGGCGACGAACGCGCCGTCGTCGGTGGGGATCCAGCCGTCCAGGGAGCCGTCGGGGTCGGTGACCGGGCCCGGGGTGCCGTGGTAGGTGACCGTGACCTGGAAGCGCTCGCCCTTGCGCAGCGCGCGTTTCGGGGCGACGACGAGTTCCTGGCCCTGGCGGCGGTGTGCGGCCCTGACGTGATCGACCGTCAGGCCGGTGACGTCAAGGCCCTGGAAGTCGAGGTCGAAGCGCGGCAGCCGCTGGGTGGCCCGGGCGGTGAGGACCGCCGTGCCGTCGAGGCGGCGGCTGCCGGGGTCGTAACGCAGGGTCAGGTCGTAGTGGGTCACGTGGTAGCCGCCGTTGCCGGCGAGCGGGAAATAGGGGTCGCCGACGCCGGCGGCGCCTGCCGGTCCGGCCGCGGTGGCGGGTCCCGCCACGGCCAGCAGCGCCGCCACGGCGACGGGGACGGTGGCGGCGACAGCCTCGCGGCGAAGCAGGACGGTGCGTCTGCGGGGGTGCGTCACGTGCGCTCCTGTGGGGGTTGCGGGTGATCAACCGTCCCTCAGAGTAGAGACCGGACGCCCCGGGGATCCCTCTCATTCAGGTCAAGCCGAGCGGTGCCGTCGGACGCCCCGGGCCTACGATCGACGCGATCCGCCGACCCGAGGACGGCCACCATGAAGGTCCGCGTACGTCGCGTCTACGACCCGCCCGAGCCGGAGGACGGCGTGCGGGTGCTGGTCGACCGGCTGTGGCCGCGTGGCGTGTCCAAGGAGACGGCCCGCGTGGACGAGTGGCCCAAGGGCCTCACCCCGTCCACGGAACTGCGCCGTTGGTACCACGCGGGCGAGGGCTCCCACGAGGAGTTCGCCCGCCGTCACGAGGCGGAGCTCACCGAGCCCGAGGCATCTGAACTCCTCGACCACGTGCGCGAGTTGATGGCGAAGGGACCGGTGACGCTGCTCACCTCCGCGAAGTCACCGGAGCGGAGTCACACGGCGGTGCTGGTCCGCCTGTTGACGGCGGACCAGCGCTGAGGTCAGCCGGTCTGCTGCGCCGCCGCCCGGCCTGCCGCGCGCCCGGAGAAGAGGCAGCCGCCGAGGAAGGTGCCTTCGAGGGCGTTGTAGCCGTGGACGCCGCCGCCGCCGAAGCCGGCCACCTCGCCCGCCGCGTACAGGCCCTCGACCGGCTGCCCGTCGGCGCCCAGGGCGCGTGAGTCCAAGTCGGTCTGGATGCCGCCGAGCGTCTTGCGGGTGAGGACGTGCAGTTTCACGGCGATCAGCGGGCCGGCCGCGGGGTCGAGGACGCGGTGCGGGGTGGCGACGCGGCCGAGCCGGTCGCCGATGTAGCGGCGGGCGTTGCGCATGCCCTGGACCTGGGCGTCCTTGCTGTACGGGTTGGCGATCTGCAGATCGCGGGCCTCGATCTGCCGGCGCAGTCCGTCCACGTCGAGCAGCGGTTTCCCGGTCAGCTCGTTCATCTTCTCGACGAGCTCGTCGAGGGTGTCCGCGATCACGAAGTCCGCGCCGTGGTCGAGGAACGCCTGGACCGGCGCCGGGGCGCCCTTGCCGAGCAGCCGGTCACGCAGGACGGCCTTGCGGTCCTTGGCGGTGATGTCGGGATTCTGCTCGGAGCCCGACAGCGCGAACTCCTTCTCGACGATCTTGCGGGTGAGGATGAACCAGGAGTGGTCGTGCCCGGCGATGTCCTCGGTCGTCCGCAGGTACTTGAGCGTGCCGAGGGTGTCGTAGCCGGGCAGGCACGGGTCGGGCAGCCGGCGGCCGAGGGCGTCGAACCAGAGGGAGGACGGGCCGGGCAGGATACGGATGCCGTGGCCGGGCCAGATGGAGTCCCAGTTCTGGATGCCCTCGGTGTAGTGCCACATGCGGTCGCGGTTGACGAGGCGGACGCCGGCCTCGGCGCTGATGTCGAGCATCCGGCCGTCGACGTAGGCGGGCACGCCGGTCACCATCTCGGCGGGGGGCGTGCCGAGCCGCTCGGGCCAGTAGCGCCGCACGATGTCGTGGTCGGCGCCGATGCCGCCGCTGGTGACGACGACGGCCCGGGCGGTCAGCTCGAAGGCGCCGATCGCTTCGCGGCTGGAGGCGACGCCGCGCGCGCAGTCGTCGGGGGCGAGGACCGTGCCGCGTACGCCGCGGGCGGCGCCGTCCTCCATGATCAGCTCGTCCACGCGGTGGCGGTGACAGAAGGTCAGCAGTCCGTCCCTGGCGGCCTGCTTGGCGTAGCGGACGAACGGCTCGACGACGCCGGTGCCCGTCCCCCAGGCGACGTGGAAGCGGGGTACGGAGTTGCCGTGCCCGTCGGCGCGCAGATCGCCGCGCTCGGCCCAGCCGACGGTCGGCACGAAGGAGATCCCGTGCCCGGCGAGCCAGCTGCGCTTCTCCCCCGCCGCCCACTCCACGTAGGCGCGCGCCCAGCGCACCGCCCAGGAGTCCTCGTCCTCGGTCCGGTCGAACTGCGCGCTGCCCTGCCAGTCGTTCCAGGCGAGGTCGAAGGAGTCCTTGATGCCGAGGCGGCGCTGCTCCGGGGAGTCGACGAGGAAGAGCCCGCCGAAGGACCAGAAGGCCTGGCCGCCGAGGTTGGCGGCGTTCTCCTGGTCGACCAGGGCGACCCGCCGGCCTCTGCTGGTGAGTTCGTGCGCCGCGACCAGGCCGGCGAGGCCCGCTCCGACGACGATGACGTCCGCGTCCATGGCGTCCGTTGCCCTTCTGTCCGAGTCTGTCTGAGTCCGTCTGTGGTGGTGCGCGTGGGTGTCAGGCGTGGCGTCCGCTGCCGTCGGTCAGCAGCGCGGTGAGCAGTTGCTTGAGCCAGGCGCGTGCGCCGTTCACGTCCTTGTCCAGCAGCAGTTGGGTGGTGACGCCGTCGTAGGCGGCGACCACCGCGCGGGCGGCGCAGTCGCCGTCGCCGAGCACGGCGGGCAGGGGGGTGTGACCGCGGGCCCGGGACAGCCGGTCGGCGATCGCTCGGCGCAGTCGGGCCCGGTGTTCGAGCAGGGTCTGCGCGACGGCGGGGTCGCGGGCGGCGTGCACCAGGAAGTCCGTTTTGACCAGCAGCCAGTCCAGGTCGAGGAGGAGCACCTCGGTGACGCGGTCCACGGAGGCCGGCACGTCCAGGTCGGGCCCGCCGCCGGCGAGGGCGTCGGCGACCTGCCGGGCGATGACGTCCGCCCGCTCCTGGTAGAGGGCGAAGAACAGCTCGTCCAGGCTGCCGAAGTTGGAGTAGAAGGCGCCTCTGCTGTAACCGGCGGCCTCGCAGACCTCCTCGATGGAGACCCGGCCGAAGCCCTTGGCGGCGAACACGGCGAAGGCGGCGTCGAGCAGGTTGGCACGCGTGCGGACGCGGCGCCGGGTGACCCGTCCCGTCGTCTGCTGCTGCGTCGCCATGGCCGCACCTCCGTTCGATACGCGAATGTATCCGATACACCGATGCATCGAAAGGCCCCCGACCGAGCAGCCCCGACCCCTGAGAGGCACGCCCCGGCGGGGCGCGCCACCACACCGCAAGCCGAACACAGTTTCGATTAAGGCGTACGCTGGAACCATGACAGCGCACCACCTCCAGGGCTCCCTCTTCGACCAGACCGACGAGCTGCGCCTCGGCACCCTCGACGGGCTGCGACGCACCGTGCTCGGCGCGGGCGCCTGGATCGACGTGCTGCCGGGCTGGCTCGCCGGTTCGGACGTCCTGTTCGAACACCTCGCGGCCGAGGTCCCGTGGCGTGCCGAACAGCGCAGGATGTACGACGACGTCGTCGCGGTGCCGCGGCTGCTGGCCTTCTACGGTGAGCGCGAGGCGCTGCCCCACCCGGTGCTGGACGAGGCGCGCCGGGCACTGTCCGCGCACTACGCCGGGGAACTGGGCGAGCCCTTCGTCACCGCCGGCCTCTGCCACTACCGCGACGGCCGGGACAGCGTCGCCTGGCACGGCGACCGGATCGGCCGGGGCGCCGACCAGGACACGATGGTCGCGATCCTCTCCGTGGGCTCCCCGCGCGACCTGCTGCTGCGTCCCGCACGCGGGGGCGGGACGGTGCGGCGACCGCTCGGCCACGGCGACCTGATCGTCATGGGCGGCTCCTGCCAGCGGACCTGGGAGCACTGCGTCCCCAAGTCCGGACGCGCCGCGGGGCCGCGCATCAGCATCCAGTTCCGCCCGCGCGGAGTGCGGTGACGGTGTGCGGTGACGGTCGCGCGGAGTGCGGTGACGACCGGGCGCGGGCGGAGCATCGACCTCAGGCGGCCCGCCGCGGGCGGCCGGCCACGGCTGCGGCCTACCCGGAGCCCCGCCGTCCGCATCCGTCCGGTGATCTGCTTTGCTGTCCCCCGTCGAGCACGAACCTCCAGGACAACGAACCTCCAGGACACGGGGACGGCCATGCGGGCAGACGTACGGCAAGTGGCGGACGGCACCTACCTGGTGCACGGCTCGCACACCAACTGGGTGATCCTCTGCGAGGGGGACGCCTTCACCCTGATCGACACCGGTTACCCGGGTGACCGCGAGCAGGTCCTCGACTCCCTGGCGGCGGTGGGCGGTTCACCCGAGGCGCTCGCCGCCGTGCTGATCACCCACGCCCACAACGACCACCTGGGCTCCGCCGAACACCTGCGCTCGGAGTACGGCGTTCCGGTCTATCTGCATGAGGCCGAAGTCCCGCACGCCCGCCGGGAGTTCCTCCAGCAGGTGAGCGTCGGCGCGGTCCTCAGGAACGCCTGGCGGCCCGGTGTCGTGCCGTGGCTGGTGCACGTGCTGCGCTCCGGCGGCACCGAGCAGCACCCGGTCACCGCGCCCGAGGCGTTCCCGGTCACCGACGGCCCACTCGACCTGCCCGGCCAGCCGGTCCCCGTGCACACCCCGGGCCACACCGACGGCCACACGGTGTACCACCTGCCGCAGGCCGGGATCGTCGTCTCCGGCGACGCGCTGGTCAGCGCTCACGCGACCTCACGGGTGAAGGGGCCGCAGCTCCTGCCGGACATGTTCCACCACGAGCGGGCCCGCGCGGTGGCGTCGCTGGACGTGATCGGCGGCCTGGCGGGCGATCGGCTGCTGCCCGGGCACGGCCCGCTGCACGAGGGGTCCGTGCGGGCGGCGGCCGAGCTGGCCCGCGAACGCGCCGTCTAAGGTCGGGCCATGGCTTTGCAGATCAGCGCCACCAACCCGGAGCACCCGGCACTCCTGCTGGAGCTGCCCTGGCACCTGCCCCTGGAGGAGTGGCCCGAGGAGGTCCTCGTCCCGCTGCCGCGCGGCATCTCCCGCCACGTCGTGCGCTACGCCCGGGCCGGCGACGAGGTCATCGCCGTCAAGGAGCTCGCCGAACGGCCCGCGCTGCGCGAGTACGAGCTGCTGCGCGACCTGGACCGGCTCGGCATCCCCTCCGTCGACCCGCTGGCCGTGGTCACCGGGCGCACCGAACCGGGCGGCGGTGATCTGGAGCCGGTGCTGGTCACCCGGCATCTGGGCGGTTCGCTGCCGTACCGGTCGATGTTCGAGACGACGATGCGCCCGGCGACCATGCACCGGCTGATGGACGCCCTCGCCGTGCTCCTGGTGCGGCTGCACCTGGCCGGTTTCGCGTGGGGCGACTGCTCGCTGTCCAACACGCTGTTCCGGCGGGACGCGGGGGCCTACGCCGCCTACCTCGTGGACGCCGAGACCGGTGATCTGCACCCGCAGCTCAGCCCCGGCCAGCGCGACTACGACCTCGAGCTCGCCCGGGTCAACATCAGCGGCGAACTGCTCGACCTGGAGGCCTCCGGGGCGCTGCACCCGTCCGTCGACCCTGTCGAGTTCGGCACCGAGATCTGCGGCCGCTACGGGGCGCTGTGGCAGGAGCTGACCCGCACCTCGGTGTACCCGGCGGGCAAGTACCACTACATCGAGCGCCGCATCCGCCGGCTCAACGAACTCGGCTTCGACGTCGCGGAGATGCAGATCGAGCACTCCTCCAACGGTGACTCGGTGGCCTTCGTGCCGAAGGTCGTGGACGCCGGCCACCACCAGCGCCAGCTGCTGCGCCTGACCGGTCTGGACACCGAGGAGAACCAGGCCCGGCGGCTGCTCAGCGACCTCGAGAGCTGGATGGCCACCCAGGACGACTACGCCCCGGGCGACCCCCTCGCGGCCCGCCCGGAGGTGCTCGCGCACCGCTGGGTGCGGGACGTGTTCCGGCCCACCGTGCGCGAGGTCCCCCTCGAGCTGCGCGGCTCCATGGACCCGGCGGAGATCTACCACGAGCTGCTGGAGCACCGCTGGTACCTCTCGGAGCGCGCGCAGCACGACATCGGGGTCGACACGGTGGTCGCCGACTACATCCAGAACATCCTGCCCAAGGCGCGCGAGACCCTGGAACCGACGCTCCCGGAGTGAGCCGGCCCCGCCTCAGCCCTACGGCAGTCCTGCGTCAGCCCTGCGCAGCCCTGAATCAGCCATGCGGCACGACGGCGACCGGGCAGTCCGCGTGATGCAGGACGCCGTGCGCCACCGACCCGATCCGGGCGCCCACGGCCGTGCGGTGGGCGCGTCGGCCGACGACCATCAGCTGCGCCCGGCCGGACACCGAGAGCAGCACCTGCCCGGCGCTGCCCATCTCCACGTGCTCCACCACCGGAACGTCCGGGAACCGCTTCCGCCACGGTTCCAGGGCGGCGGCCAGCGCGTTCTTCTCGTACGGCTCGAGACCGCCGGCCTCGTCGGCGAGCCGGAGCGAGCCGGGGCTGTAGGCGAACACGGGCGGCAGCGTCCAGGCCCGGACGGCGCGCACCGCCGCGCCGCGCGCGGCGGCCGTCTCGAAGGCGAACCCCAGGGCGGGGGCGCTGTCCTCGGGCTCGCCCTGCTGACCGACGACGATCTCCTGTCCGCCGGCCTCGGCCGACGCCCGGTCGCCCGCCCGCACCAGCACCACCGGGCGCGCGGCCTCGGCGATCACCTGCCGCCCGACCGAGCCCAGCAGGAACCCCACGACCGGCCCGTGTCCGCGGGAGCCGAGCACCAGCAGCTCCGCCTCCGCCGCCGCGGCGACCAGCGTCTCGACCGGGCCGCCCTCCCGCACGTCGGTGGCTACGGCCAGCGCGGGGTGCCGTTCGGCGATCTCCGCGACGGCCCGCCCGGCCGCGTCCCGCACCCAGCGTTCCTGCGCGTCCCGGCCGGCCACGTCCTGCGCCGCGTTCGGCTGGAACCGCCAGGCGTGCACCACCCGCAGCTCCAGGTCGCGCCGGACGGCCTCGCGGGCCGCCCAGGCGAGCGCCGCGCGGCTCTCGTCCGTCCCGTCGACCCCTGCCGTGATCGGGCCCGTCATCCCGCCGCCTCCTCGTGTCGTGATCACATCCGTCGGGCCCCAGTCTTCACTACGCTGCGGGCATGGCTTTGGAGTGGGAGCAAGTGATCGTCGACGCGGCCGATCCGGTGGCGCTCGGGCGCTGGTGGGCGGCGGCCCTCGGATGGGTGGTGGTCGACGAATCGGCCGACGAGTACGAGATCCGGCCGGAGCGGGACCGGCTGCCGGGCCTGCTGTTCGGCCGGGCGCCGGACACGAAGACGGTCAAGAACCGGCTCCACCTGGACTTCCGGCCGGACGACCGGGACGCCGAGGTCGCCCGTCTGGTCTCCCTGGGGGCTCGGCACGTGGACATCGGCCAGGGCGAGCAGACGTGGGTGGTGCTGGCCGACCCGGAGGGCAACGAGTTCTGCGTGCTGGCGTCACGGCGGACGCCTTGACCGAGCGCGCCCCGCGCTGTGCCGGCAGTGCACGGTCCCGGGACAACTCCGAGCGGACCCCGTCCGTCGAACATACGATGGGCACATCCGGCGCGGGCTTCGCCGTGCCGTCGTGAGCGACGACCCTCTCGGGGTGGGAGACGTATGGCACAGGCCGCCGATTCGGCGCGGACCGTCATCCTGACCGTGGACGACGACCCGGGGGTATCCCGTGCCGTCGCCCGTGATCTGCGGCGCCGCTACGGCGCCGGGTACCGGATCGTGCGCGCCGAGTCCGGGGAGTCAGCGCTGGAGGCGCTGCGCGAGCTGAAGCTGCGCGGCGACCTGGTGGCGGTGATCCTGGCCGACTACCGGATGCCGCAGATGAACGGCATCGAGTTCCTCGAACAGGCGTTGGACGTGTATCCGGGCGCCCGGCGGGTGCTGCTGACCGCCTACGCGGACACGAGCGCGGCGATCGACGCGATCAACGTCGTCGACCTCGACCACTACCTGCTGAAACCGTGGGACCCGCCGGAGGAGAAGCTCTACCCCGTCCTGGACGACCTGCTGGACGCCTGGCGCGCCAGTGACTACCGGCCCGTGCCCGCCACCAAGGTCGTCGGGCACCGCTGGTCGGCGCGGTCCTCCCAGGTGCGGGAGTTCCTGGCCCGCAACCAGGTGCCCTACCGGTGGTACTCCGCCGACGAACCCGAGGGGCAGCGGCTGCTGGCCGCGGCCGGCGTGGACGGGCAGCGGCTCCCGCTGGTGGTCACCGCGCAGGGCACCCCCCTGGTCGAACCGGACGCGCCCGAGCTGGCCGCCCAGGTGGGGCTGGCGACCACGCCGACGGCCGAGTTCTACGACCTGGTGGTGATCGGCGGCGGCCCGGCCGGGCTCGGCGCGGCCGTGTACGGGGCCTCCGAGGGGCTGCGGACGGTTCTCGTGGAACGCTCGGCGACCGGCGGACAGGCCGGGCAGAGCTCCCGCATCGAGAACTACCTGGGCTTCCCGGACGGGGTGTCCGGGGGTCAGCTCACCGAGCGGGCGCGCCGCCAGGCCGCCAAGTTCGGCGCGGAGATCCTCACCGCGCGCGAGGTGACCGGGCTCGAGGTCAACGGGTCCGCGCGGGTGGTGCGCTTCTCGGACGGCTCGGCGGTGGCCGCGCACAGTGTGATCCTCGCGACGGGCGTGTCCTACCGGCAGTTGGCGGCCCCGGGCTGCGACGACCTGACCGGCTGCGGGGTGTTCTACGGGTCCGCGCTCACGGAGGCGGCCTCCTGTCAGGGGCAGGACGTGTACATCGTGGGCGGCGCCAACTCGGCCGGGCAGGCGGCGATGTACCTGTCGCGGGGCGCCAAGTCCGTGACGCTGCTGGTGCGCGGGGAGTCGCTCGCGGCGTCGATGTCGCACTACCTGATCCAGCAGATCGAGGAGGCGCCCAACATCTCGGTGCGCGCCGGACGGTCGTCGAGAGCGCGCACGGTGAGGGGCGCCTGGAACAGCTGACCCTGCGGGACGTGACCACCGGGCAGCGTGAACTCGTCGACGCGCGGTGGCTGTTCGTGTTCATCGGCGCGGCCCCGCTGACCGGCTGGCTGGACGGCGCGGTGCTGCGCGACGAGCGCGGGTTCATCCTCGCCGGCCCCGACCTCACACCGGACGGGCGGCCGCCGGCGGACTGGGAGCTGGACCGGCCGCCGTACCACCTGGAGACCAACATCCCCGGCGTGTTCGTGGCGGGCGACGCGCGCGCCGAGTCCGCGAAACGCGTCGCGTCCGCCGTCGGAGAGGGAGCCATGGCCGTGATGCTCGTCCACCGTTACCTGGAGCAGTCGTGAGCGGGCGGCTGATGCCGTGCAGCCCGGGCGAGATCAGCTCGCTGTTCCTGTTCGAGAAGCTCTCCCCCGACCAGCTGGGACGGCTGTGCGGCGAGGGGCGGGTGGAGAAGTTCGAGCCCGGCCCGGTGTACACCGAGGGCGATCCGGCGACCTGCTTCTACGTGATGATCGAGGGCTCGGTCGTGATGTACCGGCGGGTCGGCGGGGACGACATCGAGGTCAGTCGCACCTCCCAGCGCGGGGTGTACGCCGGGGCCATGCAGGCCTACCTGGGCGACCGGGTGCCGCAGGTCTACCAGAACTCGATGCGGGTGACGGAGCCGACCCGGTTCTTCGTGCTGCCCGCCGAGTCGTTCTCGGCGGTCATGCAGGAGTGGTTCCCGATGGCTGCCCACCTGCTGGAGGGGCTGTTCTTCGGCTCGAAGAACACCCAGCGGGCCGTCGGCCAGCGCGAACGGCTGCTGGCGCTGGGTTCGCTGTCGGCCGGTCTCACGCACGAGCTGAACAACCCGGCGGCGGCGGCCGTGCGGGCCACCGCCACGCTGCGCGAACGGGTGGCGAAGATGCGGCACAAGCTGGCCGTGATCGCCTCCGGCGGCTACGACCCGGCGGCGCTGACCCGGCTGATCGAGATCCAGGAGCGCACGGCCGAACTGGTCGCCAAGGCACCGACGTTGAGTCCGCTGGAGGCCTCCGACCGGGAGGACGCGCTCACCGACTGGCTGGACGACCACGACATCGCGGAGGGCTGGCGGATCGCGCCGACCTTCGTGCAGGCCGGACTCGACGTGGACTGGCTGGAGCAGGTGGCGGACGCCGTCGACGAGGACATCCTGCCGGGCGCGATCGGATGGCTCAACTACACCGTCGAGACCGAGCTGTTGATGGACGAGATCGACGACTCGACCAACCGCATCTCCCATCTCGTCGACGCCGCCAAGCAGTACTCCCAGCTCGACCGCGCCCCCTACCGGGTCGTCGACGTGCACGAACTCCTCGACTCCACCCTGCTGATGCTCGGCGGCAAGATCGGCCGGCGCATCCAGGTCGTCAAGGACTATGACCGGACCCTGCCGAAGATCCCCGCCTACCCTGCCGAGCTCAACCAGGTGTGGACGAACCTCGTCGACAACGCCGTGTTCGCCGTCGACAGCGCCGGCGGCGACGGCACGTTGACCGTGCGGACCGCGCGCGAGGGCGACCGGCTGCTGGTGGAGTTCCGCGACACCGGCCCCGGCATCCCGCCGGACATCCGGGGCCGTATCTTCGACCCGTTCTTCACCACCAAACCGGTCGGCGAGGGCACCGGCCTGGGCCTGGACATCTCGTGGCGGATCGTCGTCAACAAGCACCACGGCAACCTGCACGTCGAGTCCGCGCCGGGCGACACCCGCTTCCAGGTCCTGCTGCCGCTGACCGCCCCCGATCCCAGCGCCGACGGCGACCAGGACCCCGGGACCGAGACCCCCGACACCCCCGAGACCGCCGAGGAGCCCGTATGACCGACGTGGACGGCATCGACCCGAGCGTCCCGCCCAGCGGCGACGGCTGCGTCGACTGCGACGCCGCGGGCGGCTGGTGGTTCCACCTGCGGCGGTGTGCGAGCTGCGGGCACGTCGGCTGCTGCGACTCCTCCCCCGCCCAGCACGCCACGGCCCACTACAAGGCCACCGGGCATCCCCTGGTCCGCAGCTTCGAGCCGGGCGAGGAGTGGTTCTGGGACTACTCCTCGGACGAGCTCTACGAGTCGGGGCCGGAACTGGCCCCGCCGGTCAGCCACCCCGCGGACCAGCCGGCGCCGGGGCCGGCCGGGCGGGTGCCGCAGGACTGGGCGCGAGCGCTGCACCGCTGACGCCGCCGGGCCCCGCTCCCTGCCCCGCTCCTGGCCTCCCTTGCGTCCTCGCTCCCGGTCTCCGTCCCTGGTCGCGGCCCGCCTCGTCGGTGGCGCGTGCCAGGATGGAGGCGTGTCGCAGACCGTTTTCAGCACTCCGTTCATCGGCCGGGAAGAGGAACTCGCCCGGCTCTTCGGCGTGCTGGAGCGCGCCCGCGAAGGCGAGGCGCGCGCCGTGCTGCTCGCCGGGGACGCGGGCGTCGGCAAGACGCGTCTGCTCGGCGAGGTCGCCGCGCGCGCCGCGGGGTCCGGCCTGACCGTGCTGACCGGCCACTGCGTAGACCTCGGTGACGTGGGCCTGCCGTATCTGCCGTTCACCGAGATCCTGGGCGCGCTGGCGGCCGACGATCGGTTCACCGCCGTCCTCTCCGCACACCCGCTGGTCGACCGGCTGCTGGGCGCGGGCTCCGGCGCGGCGCCGGACGAGGGGGATGCCGCCCGCGCCGCCGGCGGTGAGGGCCGGCTGCGGCTGTTCGAGGGGATGGCGGCACTGCTCGCCGACCTGTCGCGGGCCGCTCCGCTGCTGCTCGTCCTGGAGGACCTGCACTGGGCCGACCAGTCCTCCCGGGACCTGCTGCGCTTCCTGCTCAGCCGCGGGTTCCTGCAACGGCCGGCGGGTGACGGGCGGGGCCACCGGCTGGCGGTGCTGGCCTCCTACCGTGCGGACGACCTGCACCGCCGGCATCCGCTGCGCCCGCTGCTGGCCGAGCTGGTACGGCTGCCGGCCGTGGACCGGCTGGAACTGCGGCCGCTGGCGGACGCGGAGGTGACCCGTCTGGTGCGGTCCCTGGAGGAACGCCCGCTGCCGGACGCCACGGTGCGGGGGATCGTGGCGCGCGCGGAGGGCAACGCGTTCTACGCGGAGGAGCTGTCGGCGGCCGCCGGCGCGGAGGCCGACGGGATGCCGAGCGGGCTGGCCGATCTCCTGCTCATCCGTGTCGAGCAACTCCCCGAGGCCGCGCAGCAGGTGCTGCGGACGGCCGCCGTCGCCGGCCGACGGGTGGAGCACGCCCTGCTGCGGGACGCGATGGGCCTGCCGGAGGACGAGCTGGAGTCGGCGCTGCGGGAGGCCGTCGGCCGGCGGCTGCTCGCCGCGGGCGACGACGGCACGTACGCCTTCCGGCACGCGCTCACCCGCGAGGCGGTCTACGCCGATCTGCTTCCGGGCGAACGGGCCCGGCTGCACGGCGCGTTCGCCCGGCTGCTGGCCGGCCGGGGCCGGCGCGCCGAGACGGCGGCGGAGCGGGCGCACCACTACCGGGAGAGCCACGACCTGCGCGAGGCCCTCGCGGCCTCACTGGAGGCCGCCGACCACGCCCAGCGTGTCGGGGCGCCCGCCGAGGAACTGCGCCATCTGGAGTCCGTCCTCGACCTGTGGGAGTCGGTGCCCGCCGAGGCGCTGCCGTCGGGAGAGGGGGCCGACCGGGTCACGCTGATGCTGCGTGCCTCGGCGGCGGCCGCGCACGCGGGAGAGGCGCATCGCGCGGTCTCGCTGACCCGGGCGGCGCTCGCGGGCATCGGCCAGGACGCCGACTCCGAACTCGCCGCCCGGGTGCGGTACACACTCGCGGGCACCCTGATCAACGTGGACAGTCTGTCGGCCGCCTTCGCCTACAGCAGCGAGGCGTTGGCGATGATCCCCGCCGAACCGCCCTCGCCCACCTGGGTGTGGGCGGCGGCCACACATGTGCTGGCGGCGCGTCAGGTCGGTGAGTTCGGCACCGCGCGGCGGGTCGCCCGGCAGGCGCTGGAGGTCGCGGAGCGACTGGACCTGACGGACGCGCGCGCCGACCTGCTGGTGTCGCTGGCCAATCTGGAGGGCGAGGGCCGCCGCTCCCCCGAGGGCCGGGCCCGTCTGGAGCAGGCACGTGAGCTGGCCCGGCGGGGCGGCAACGCCTCCGTGGAGATGCGCGCCCTGTTCACCCTGGCCATCGGCGCCTACGAGGCCGGGGAGCCGCAGGAGTGCCTGCCCTGGCTGGCCGAGGGCCTGGACCGGGCCCGCCGCGCCGGGCTGCTGTCCTCCCCGTACCCGCTGGAGATGCGCTACCTCCAACTGCTCGTGCTCTACACGCTGGGCCGCTGGGACGAGTGTCTGCGCACGGCGGCCGCCGATCTCGCGGTGCTGCCCGCCTCGGGCGGTTTCGCGGTCGGTCCCGCGTTGTACGTGGCACTCGCGCGCGGCGAGCGGAGCGCTGTCGAACGGGCCCGGAATCTGCTCGGGGGGCGTTTCGACTGGATGGCGGCGCTCGTCGCGGGCACGGTGCTGACTGACGCGGCGGCCGCGAGCGGCGACCCGGAGGCGGCGGTGGCGCGGCTGCGGTCCTCGGTGGAGTCCCTGACGGACGAGACGGGGACGCCTCCCGACGCCACCGTACGGCTCACGGCGCTCGCCCTCACGCCCGTCGCCGACGCGGCCGACGCGGCGCGGCACGCCGGTGACGAGGCGGGGGCCCGCCGCTGGGCGGCCGTGGCCGCCGAACTCCTGGAGCCCGCCCGAGCGGTGGCCCTGCGCGGCGGGGTCGGCGTGCCGCTGGGGCCGGAGGGGCGCGCCTGGCTGGCCCGCGCCGAGGCCGAGGGCGCCTGGGCCGCCGCCGGACCGGACCCGGCGCTGTGGGAACGGGCGGTCGCGGCGTTCGACCGGGGCGACGTGTACGAGCTCGCGCGGTGCCGGCTGCGGTACGCGCAGGCCCTGCTCGCGGCCGGCCGTCGCGAGGAGGCCGCCGTCGAGGGCAGGGCGGCCCGGGAGACGGCCGTGCGGCTGGGGGCCGGCCCGCTGCGGGAGCGGGCGGACGCCCTGGTCCGGCGCGGTCGCCTCGCGGAGGGACCGGCGGGCGCCCGGGACCGTCCGACGTCGCTGACGGCCCGGGAGCAGGAGGTGCTGCGGCTGCTCGCGCTCGGCCGCAGCAACCGGCAGATCGGCGAGGAGCTGTTCATCAGCGGCAAGACGGCGAGCGTGCACGTCTCCAACATTCTCGCCAAGCTCGGTGCGGCGAGCCGCACGGAGGCGGTGGCGATCGCCTACCGCGAACGGCTGCTGGAGCCGGAGGCCGGCGCGTCGGACTGGACCCGCGAGGACACTCGGTGAGTTGACCCGCACGGCGGCGCCGGGTGAGGGTGCGAGGACACGAAGAGCCAAGGCGCGGTCCGCTTCCCGACCGCGCAGAGGGGTGACTGCCTTGATCGGCATATCGGACATCGAAGCCGCCGCCGAACGGATCGCCGGACATGTCGTCCGCACCCCGACCGTGCCGAGCCCGGGCCTGTCGGACCTGCTCGGCGTCCCGGTGACCATGAAGCTCGAACTCCTCCAGCGCACCGGCTCGTTCAAGGCGCGCGGCGCGACGGCGAAGCTGCTGTCGCTGAGCGAGGCCGAGCGCGCCGCCGGGGTGGTGGCCGTGAGCGGCGGGAACCACGGCGTCGCACTCGCGGTGATGGCGGCCGCCCTGGATGTGAAGGCCACGGTGGTGATGCCGCGTTCGGCGCCCGCGCGCTCCGTGGAGACCGCGGAGGCGGCCGGTGCCTCGGTGCGGCTGACCGACGGGATGGACACCGCGTTCGCGCTGGTGGAGCGGTTGCGCGACGAAGGCCTCACGTTGGTGCACCCGTTCGACGATCCGCTGGTCGTCGCCGGGCAGGGCACCGTCGGACTGGAGCTCGCCGCCGACGCCGACGAGCTCACCGACGTGCTGGTCAGCATCGGGGGCGGCGGGCTGATCGCGGGCGTCGCCGCGGCGCTGCGGGCGCGCCGCCCGCAGGTGCGGGTCTGGGGCGTGGAGACGGAGGGCGCGCAGGCGATGTCGCAGGCGCTGGCGGCGGGCGGGCCGGTGCCGGTGGCGCTGTCGTCGATCGTCACCACGCTCAGCGCGCCCAGCGTCTCGCGGTTGACGTACGACCATGTCCGCGCGCTGGTCACCGAGGTGCTGGCGGTCTCCGACCGGGAGGCGGTGCGCGGGTGCGTGGAGTTGGCCGAGCACGCGAAGGTGTGGACCGAGCCGGCGGCCGGCTGTCTGCTGCCCGCGGCCCGGCGGGTCGTCGAGCGGGTCGGCGACGGGGCACGGCTGGGACTGGTGGTCTGCGGGGGCAACGCGACCACTTCCGACATGAGGGCTTGGACAGACCGGTTCGAGATGCGCTGAATCGATTCGCCGGAGAAGCGGAAAACCGCCCGAGGCCGCCGATCAGGAATGGGCGGCGGCCGAGAAGGTCGTTTTCCGGACGCCCGAGGAGACCCGCAGGTCCTGTTTACCGGTGGTTACACCCGCAGGAGGGGACGGGTGCGAACCGGGCCGGCGTCCGCCAATTCCCTTTTCTCGCACATCTACTCGACCCACGGTGAAGTCTTTTCTTGAATGAAGGACAGGAATCGGGCCGACTTGCCGTCCCGTTGAACGGACCCCCTCACGTCGGTCGTACCACTGGGAAAGGTGAGTGACAGCGGTTTCGACGAGGGATGACCATGGTCAAGACGCACGTCTCCACGCACGAGTGGGTCGCCGGGAGGTACCGGCTGCTCGACGTCGTCCACCGGGAGACGAACCGCGTCAGCTGGTACGGCGAGTACGTGGAGGAGACCGGGTCGGCCCGGCCCTGCCTGGTCACCAGGATCGGTCTGCCCGTCGACCAGGGCGAGGAGAAGGCGCGCCAGGCCGCCGACCGGGTGCTGCGCATGTCGGAGACGATGGCCCGGCTGTGCCCGGGCCGGATCGCCTCGGTCGTCGACGCCCTGGAGGAGGAGGGGTCCCTGTGGACCGTCACCGAATGGATCGACGGCCTCCCGTTGGGCCAGCTGATCGCACAGAAGGGCGCGTTCAGTCCGGGCAGGGCCGCGGCGATCGGGCTGCAACTGCTCGACGTGCTCGAGGTCGCGCACGGTGAGGGCATCACCCACGGCGAGCTGAGCCCCGGCCAGATCTTCGTGCGGAGCCAGGGTCCCCTCGTCCTCACCGGGTTCGGGCTGGCCGGCGCGACCCTGGCCCCGCGCGTGGCGGCCCCGTCGTACGCCTCCCCCGAGCAGGCCCGCGACGAGCGGATCGGCCCGGCCGCCGACCTGTGGGCGCTGGGCGCGCTCCTCTACACGATGGTCGAGGGACGGCCGCCGTACCGGGACCGGGACAGGCCCGAGGCCACCCTCAAGGGCGTGGACAGGCTGCCGTTGCGCGCCCCGCTGCGCGCCGGTTCCCTCACCCCGGTCGTGCAGGGGCTGCTGCGCAAGGACTCCCGGGAGCGGCTGACCCGCACGGTGGTGCGCCAGTCCCTCACCCGGCTGCTGGACGACGACCCGCACGCCGCCGTGCCCGCTCCCGGGCTGCGCCGCTTCCGCATCGCCGCACGGCACGTCGGCCCCCAGTGGAGCGGCCGGGCGATGGCGGCCGGGACGGCGCTGGCCGTCGTCACCGTGGCGCTCGCCGCCCTCGCCGTGGCCCAGAGCATGCCCGACGGCGAGAACACGGCGGCGGGCGACGCGCAGGCCCGGCCGTCCGTCTCCGCCACGGGGCCGGGCAAGGACCCCGGCGACAGAGCCCCCGCCACGCCGGCCCCGGCCCCCACACCGACCCCCATTCCCACCGCGCCGGCCAGCCCGTCCCCGAGCACACCCCCGCGCACCTCGCCCACGCCCTCACCGCCCGCCACCGCCGACGCCCTCCCGGACGGCTTCCGGGTCTACCGCGCCGACGAGGGCTTCTCGGTGGCCCTGCCCAAGGGCTGGAAGCGGCTGGACACCGCCCGCGCCTCCGACGGGGCCTATCGCGTCACCTTCGGCGCGAAGGGCGACCCGCGCACCCTCGCGATCACCTACAGCAAGAGCGCCGGACCCGACCCGGTCGCCGTCTGGCGCGACGACGTCGAACCCAACCTGCGGCGGACCGCGGGGTTCCGGCGGATCGGCGAGATCAGGGCCACGACGTACCAGGGGTACAAGGGCGCCGACATGGAATGGCTCGCCGACGGCGCCGCCGGGCAGGAACGCACGTTCGGCCGCGGATTCCTGCTCGGCGGGCACCGCAGCTTCTCGCTGCGCTGGACGACGCCCGCCGCGGAGTGGAACACGAGCGCCGACCGGCAGGCCCTCGACACGTTCTTCAAGACCTTCCGTCCGGGTTCGGCCGCCTAGTGCCGTGAGGGCGGCCGGCCGCCCTTCCCGGTCGCCGGCCGCCCGTCTCCTCCCGCGCGGACGCCCGGCCCGCGCGCGGGTCTGCCCCGGCCCGGCCGGGGCGCGCGTATAGGCTGCCGTTCCGGACGTCCGCGGTGCCGATCCGCGGCCGGCAGCCTGTGGAGGAGAGCCACCCGTGACCCTGGCGATCGACCTGCCCGAGACCGACGAGGAGGCGCCCGCCGGGACGTCGGCCCCGACGTTCCCCGCGCCCCTGTCCGACCTCGTGGCGCGCGACGCCCGCGAGTTCGGCGTCTACGCGCGGACCGGCGGGTGGGCCTTCGGCCTGTTGGTGGCGCGCAGCGTCCGGCCGGGCGGGCAGAGCGCCGACGAGACGCCGAAGGTGTCGGCCAAGGAGTTCGCCGGGCTGGCCGGCTGCTCCCCCGAGCGCGTCCTGCGGTTCTACAAGGCCTGGGACCGGGCGGCCGACGACGGTCTCGTCCCGCACTTCGAGGAGCTGGCGCCCGGCCAGGAGGTCGAGCTGCCGGACGCCGAGGTCTGGCTGACGTACTACGTCTCGCGCTCCAGCGCCACGTCCGAGCGCGGTGCCGCGATCACGGAGGCAGCCGAGGCCGAGGGCATCCGGCCGACGAAGGCGCTGGAGGTCGCGGAGAACCCCACCGCCCTGCGGGCCGCGATCCTGGCCGACCCCTCGACCGCCCGCGCGGCCCGCGCCGCCCTCCTGGACCGCGTCAGGGAGGACCCGGAGCTGCAGCACGAGCTGGCCCGGGACGTCGTGCGCACCGACGACCTGAAGAAGGCCGTGGCCTCCGAGAGCCGCTCGGCCGACCGCATCGGCTATGTACGCCAGATCGCCGAGTCCGGCCGGATCAGGACGCCCGCCGGGCAGACCCTCGAAGCGCCCGCCGAGCTGCGCCGGGAGGCCGAGCGGCACCTCTCGCTGCTGGACGAGCTGGACGACGGCGAGGACTCCGGCGAGTGGGCGAACGACGCCTATGACACCTTGAAGAGCCTGGTCGTGGACACCGTCGAGGCCGACCCGGGGCTGCGGGTGCAGGAGCGGCGCACGAAGTTCTACAGCAGCCTCCAGCGGGCGACCAAGGTCTTCGAGGAGCTGACCTTCGACGACGTCGACCCGCAGGAGTTCTACGAGGACGACATGGTCCAGCGGCTGGAGGAGCTGCAGCAGGCGATCGGCAGCTGCATCACCGCGCTGCGCGGCGCCCGGGGCGCCGCCCCCGAGGCAGCTGGACCGGCTCAGTCGGTGGTGTAGTGGCTCCGGGTCCACAGGGGCAGCACGAACCAGCACAGCCCGTACCACGCGACCACGCCCGTGACCAGCCACGGCACGAACGCGTCGTGGGTGGCCACCCGCAGGATCAGCAGCAGCGAGGAGGTCATGGTGGCGAGCAGCAGGAGCAGGCCGACGAGGGTCAGCCTGGACGCCACCCGCACCGCCTGCGGCTTGACCCGCCGTCCGGAGACCAGGCGGTGCAGGGACACCGGGCCGATGAGGGCGCCGGTCGCACAGGCGCCGAGGACCACGGTCACGATGTAGATGACCTGGTCGATGTCGCGCAGGTCCGCGTAGCGCGGGGTGAACACGACGGTCAGCAGGAAGCCGAAGAGGATCTGGACGCCCGTCTGGGCGACGCGGATCTCCTGGATGAGCTCCCCCCACATCCGGTCGGCTCTCTCCTCCTCCGTCTCGTTGCGCCCCGTGCGCTGCTCGGCGCTCGTCGCCGTGTCCGTCACCTGTGCCGTCCTCCCGGTTCGTGTGGTCCCTCGGACCCCCTCCTCACCGCGAGTACCCCGGGAGCGGCGGTTCTTGCCGCCCCCGGGCCGGGTTCGTCTACCAGCGGCCCTCGACCTGTTCCTTGATCCGCCGGTCGTAGAGGTCGCGGACGGCAGCGAGCGTGGCGTCCGAGAGCTCCGGGAGCCGGGCGGCGGCGGCATTGGCGCGGGCCTGCTCGGGCGAGCGGGCGCCCGGGATCACGGTGGTCACACCGGGCTGCTGGACGATCCAGCGCAGCGCCAGCTGGGCCGGGGTGTACCCCTCGGGGGCGAGGGCCGCGAACTCGACGGCTGCCTCGACGCCGGTGGCGTAGTCGACGCCGGAGAAGGTCTCGCCCTGGTCGAAGGCCTCACCGTGCCGGTTGTAGGCGCGGTGGTCGTTGTCCGCGAAGACGGTGTCCTTGGTGTACTTCCCGGACAGCAGGCCGGAGGCGAGCGGGACCCGGGCGATGATGCCGACGCCGGCCTCGCGGGCCGCCGGGAGCACCTCGGCCAGGGGCTTGAGCCGGAACGGGTTGAGGATGATCTGGACGCTGGCCACGCCCGGCCGGGCGATCGCGGTGAGGGCTTCGGCGCAGGTCTCCACGCTGACGCCGTAGTGCGCGATGCGCTCCTCCTCGACGAGGGTGTCGAGGGCGTCGAACACCTCGTCGCTGGAGTACACCGGGGTCGGCGGGCAGTGCAGCTGCACGAGGTCGATGCGGTCGACGCCGAGGTTGCGGCGGGAGCGGTCGTTCCAGGCGCGGAAGTTGTCCAGGACGTAGTTCTCGGGGATCTGGTCGAGGCGGCGGCCCATCTTCGTGGCGACCAGCACATGCAGGTCGGGCCGGCCGCTCAGGAAGGCGGCGATGGTCTGCTCGCTGCGTCCGTCGCCGTACACGTCGGCGGTGTCGAAGAAGGTGACTCCCGACTCGGCCGCCGCCTCCAGCACCGTCAGGGCTTCCTTGTCGTCGACGTCGCCCCAGTCGGCCCCCAGTTGCCAGGTGCCGAGACCGACGACGGACGCATGCTGACCGGACCTGCCGAATTCGCGTTCTTCCATGGCGTCAGTGTGTCATCCGCCACGGCCCGCCCCGGAGCCCGGCCCTCCGTTCACCGGGGCCGCCGTCGAGGTCGCCGAAGTACTCGCCGAGGTCGGCGAAGCACTTCAGGACCAGGGCGCGCTCAACCCGGCCCGCTCGGCTGCGGCCTTCAGCGCGATGCCGGCGTGCGCCGGGCGGTCGGCGTGCGCCGGGCGGGCCGGGAGGACCTACTTGCCGGCGGTCAGCGCACGGACGTGCGCGCCGCGCGCCAGCTTCGGACCCAGCCAGCGCTTGAGGCGGCGCAGCGCTTCCAGGCGTCCGGCCGCCCTGTCGAGGCGGTAGTACAACTGGGGCGGGACATAGGGCAGCAGGGGCGAGTGGCGCTGTCCGAGCAGGGCGAACATCTGCTCCGGCGGGAGATGGATGTAGCGGGTGAGGTTCTCGTACCACCGGGCGCTGTAGCGGGCGGCGCTCTGCTGGGACAGCAGAGCGGACTTGCGTACGCGTTCGTAGCGGTCGAGGGCCTGCGGAAGGTCCACGCTGTCGCGCAGCGCCTCGGCGAGGGCGATGGCGTCCTCCAGGGCGAGGGTGGTGCCGGCGCCGATCGAGTAGTGCGTGGTGTGGGCGGCGTCGCCCAGGAGGACGAGGTTGCCGCGGCGCCAGGCGCGGTTGACGAGGGTGCGGAAGGTCAGCCACTGGGTGCTGCCGCCGGCGGAGGAGGCGCGGCCCACGAGGGGGTGACCGTCGAGGATGTGCGCGAAGAGCTTCTCCAGGTCGGCGAGGCTGTCGGCCTCGCTCGCCCGGTCGAGGCCGAGTCCGGTCAGCGTCTCGGGGGCGCACTCGATCACGCAGGTGCTCTGCTCGTCGCTGAAGGGATACCCGTAGCACCAGATCCAGCCGTGCGCGGTTTCCACGAAGGCGAAGGTGAAGGAGTCGAAGACCTTGGTCGTGCCGAGCCAGACGTAGGAGTTGCGGCCCTCGGTGAGCTGAGCGCCGAAGTCGTCCGCGTGGTGGGTGCGCAGCGCGCTGCGCACGCCGTCGCCGGCCACCACGAGGTCGGCGTCCGGCAGGTTCTCCGCGGTGATCTCGCTCTCGAACTCCAGCCGGACGCCGAGCGCGCGGGCCCGGTCCGCGAGGATCTCCAGCAGCCGGTGTCGGCCGATGCCGTGCCCCTCGTCGCCCGGCTGACGGGTCGCCAGGTCCCGTACATGGGCGACGCCCTCGTTCCAGCGGACGGAGCTCTCCTCGATCGCGTGCGCCGACTCGGGGTCGCGGGCGCGGAGTTCGTCGAGGAGCCCCTGCCAGTACGTGACGCCCCAGCCGTAGGTCGAGCCCTCCGGGTTGCGTTCGTGGACGGTGATGTCGTGGGACGGGTCCTGCCGCTTGAGCAGGATGGAGAGATACAGGCCGGCGGGCCCGCCGCCGACACAGGCGACCTTCACGCGCACCCCTTGGAGTTACCAGTCGTGATTGATTGACGACGCAGAGTAGCAGGGGGTGAGGGCGCCCCGTGGGCGCCCCACCTGTCCGATCGCGCCACTTTTCGCACGTGAGCCACACCACCGGCGACGCCGGGCTTCGAGAAAGATCACCGGAAGCGGTGTCCCGACGGAAAGGAATTGCCCGTTCCGCCACGGGTCGGGCACACCGACGACCAAGATCATCTTGGTTCAAGATTGCACGACATGTAAGCGGATGTCCGGATCGGAGCCGACCGGTCGCCGGCGATTTCCCGGCCTCGTGACCCGGCCGATAGGCATGCGGGGTCGTCAACCCCTCGCACTCCTGGAGATCCCGCATGCCACAGCTCAGCCGCCGTCGCGCGCTCACCGCGGCCGCCGGCGCCGCCGCCGGCGTCTCGCTCACCGCCGTCCCCGCCGCCCGGGCCGCCGACGCCCGGCACGACGGGCACGGCTCCCCCGAGGCTTTCGACGAGGTCTACAAGGGCCGCCGGATACAGGGCCGGAGCGGCGGCGGCAGTGGCCATCACCACGGCGGCTACGCCGTGTACGTCGACGGGGTGGAGCTGCACGTGATGCGCAACGCCGACGGTTCCTGGATCAGCGTGGTCGGTCACTACGACCCGGTGGCCACCCCGCGGGCCGCGGCCCGCGCCGCGGTCGACGAGCTGCAGGGCGCCCGGCTCGTCCCGTTCCCGGCCGGCTGACCCCGCCCGAACGCCCCGCCCTTCCGCACCCTTGGAGCACCGCACATGACCGTCCGCAAGAACCAGGCCGCCCTGACCGCCGACGAGAAGCGGCGGTTCGTCGCCGCCGTCCTCGAGCTCAAGCGCACCGGCCGCTACGACGCCTTCGTCACCACGCACAACGCGTTCATCCTCGGCGACACCGACGACGGCGAGCGCACCGGGCACCGTTCGCCGTCCTTCCTGCCGTGGCACCGCAGATTCCTGCTGGAGTTCGAGCGGGCGCTGCAGTCGGTGGACGCGTCGGTGACGCTGCCGTACTGGGACTGGTCCGCCGACCGCTCGCCCCGTTCCTCGCTGTGGGCGCCGGACTTCCTCGGCGGCAGCGGGCGCAGCCGGGACGGCCGGGTGATGGACGGCCCGTTCGCCGCGTCGTCGGGCGCCTGGCCGATCGACGTCCGCGTCGACGGCCGCACCTACCTGCGCCGCTCGCTGGGGACGGCCGTCCGCGAGTTGCCGACCCGGGCCGAGGTGGACTCGGTGCTCGCGATGACGACGTACGACATGGCCCCCTGGAACAGCGCCTCGGACGGCTTCCGCAATCACCTCGAGGGCTGGCGCGGCGTGAACCTCCACAACCGGGTCCATGTGTGGGTCGGCGGTCACATGTCGACCGGGGTCTCCCCCAACGACCCGGTGTTCTGGCTGCACCACGCCTACATCGACAGGCTGTGGGCCCGGTGGCAGCGCCGGCACCCGGGTTCCGGCTACGTCCCGGGCGGCGGGACGCCGAACGTCGTCGACCTGCACGAGACCATGCGGCCCTGGAACGACACCACCCCGGCGGACCTTCTCGACCACACCGCCCACTACACCTTCGACGTCGACTGATCACCCCGGCACGCGACCACCCCGACACGGCCGACCGCTCCGGCGCGGCTGATCGCTCCGGCGCGGCTGATCGCTCCGGCCTGTTTGCCGCCGCGATGACGGGTACCCGCCACGGGCAGCACCGACAGGATGAACCCCGACGACTCAGGAGGTGACACCGTGTCGCAGGTCGAGGAATCCATCGAGGTCGACGTGCCCGTGCACACGGCCTACAACCAGTGGACGCAGTTCGAGAGCTTCCCCGAGTTCATGGGCGGCGTGCAGCGCGTCGAGCAGCGGACCGACACGCTGACGCACTGGGTGACCAGTGTCAACGGCGTGCACCGGGAGTTCGACGCGGAGATCACCGAGCAGATCCCGGACGAACGGGTCGCCTGGACCACGGTCTCGGGCGAGGCCCGGCAGGCCGGCGTGGTGACCTTCCACCGGCTGGACGACGCCCACACCAAGGTGATGCTCCAGATGGAGTTCCAGCCGGAGGGCGTCGCCGAGAGCGTCGGCGACAAGCTGGGCTTCGTGAAGCGCCAGACCAAGGGCGACCTGGCGCGCTTCAAGGAGTTCATCGAGGAGCGCGGCATGGAGACCGGGGGCTGGCGCGGAGCGGTGGTCTGACCGCCGCTCGCCCCGCACCGGTCACCCGTGCCGCCGGACGGCGCGCGTCGGCGCGGTCAGCCCGCGTCGGTGGTCGCCGTCCGGCACTCCGGGTGTCCCCAGCCCTGGTCGTTCTTGGCGATCTGCTCGCCGGCCGCGTAGGGGCGGCCGCACAGACAGCGGCCGGGAAACTTGGCGCTGATCGTGCGGGGCGACGAACCGCCGCTCCGCCGGGGCGACTTGCCCCCGGCGGAGCGGCCCGGCTTCGCGGCGGACCGCGTCTTCGGGGTGTCCGGCGAGGGCGGCGGCTCGGGCGAGCCCTGGGCGCTGCCGGCCGGCTGCTGGACGACCGCGGCCTGGCTCGCGGCACGGTCCGCGAAATCGTTGAGCGGGTCGCCGTCCACCTGGTGCGCGGGCACGTAGCGGAAGTCGACGGAGCGGCCCGCGAGCAGTTCGTCGATGCGCACGACCAGCTCCTGGTTGGCCACCGGCTTGCCGCCGGACGTCTTCCAGCCGTTGCGCTTCCAGCCGGGCAGCCACGTGGTGACGGCCTTCATGGCGTACTGCGAGTCCATCCGGACCTCGAGCGGAACGGCCGGATCGGTGGCCGCCAACAGGCGTTCCAACGCGGTGAGTTCGGCGACGTTGTTGGTGGTCTTGCCGAGCGGGCCCGCCTCCCAGCGGGCCGGCGTCTCGGTGTCGTCCGCGATCACCCACGCCCAGGCCGCCGGTCCCGGGTTTCCCTTCGAAGCCCCGTCGCACGCGGCCACCAGTCGTTCACGCATGTGCCCGATCATGCCATGACGGCCGGGACCGGTCAGACGTCCGTGGTCTTCGGCATCTCGCCGGCGGTGGTCGTCACGTCGATCACCGAGAAGTTCGCGCCCTGTGGGTCGCTGATCGCCGCGAACCGTCCGAACGGGGTGTCCATCGGGCCGAAGCGCAGGACGCCTCCGTTCTTGGTCGCCCTCGCCACCGCGTCGTCGCAGTCGTCGACGGTGAAGTAGACGTTGACGTACGAGGGCACCTCGGGCGGGAACTCCTCCGTCATCCTCATGCGGCCCAGCACCGTGTCGCCGCCGATCTCGAACATACGGAAGTCGACCGCGTCGTCCTGCATCTGCTTCGCCTTGTACGGGAACACGGCCGGCAGGAAGGCGTCCGTCCGCTCCGGTTCGCGGCTGAACACCTCGGCCCAGCAGTACGCGCCGGACTGCTCGGGCGGGGCCTCGAAGCCCTCGTGGACGCCGGCCTGCCACACGCCGAACACCGCGCCGCCCGGCTCGCGCCCCAGGCACATCGTGCCGAAGTCACCCACCCGCATCGGCTCCATCAGAACCTCGCCGCCGTGCTCACGGATCCTGGCGGCGGTCGCGGCGGCGTCCTCGGAGGCCAGGTACAGGCACCACTGCGACGGGCCTTCCTGGCCGGGCATCGGCGGGACCACCGCGGCGACCGCCTTGCCGTCGGCGTAGGCCTGCGTGTAGTTCCCGTACTCCGACGACGCCTCTCCGAAGGTCCAGCCGAGGACCTCGCCGTAGAAGTGCTTGGCGGCCTCCACGTCGCTGAACATCGCGTCGGCCCAGCACGGGGTTCCCTCTGGTCGTACGGCCATGGCGGCGGCCCTCCCGGTGAGATGGATTGTCCGGTTCCTCACGCTAGCCACCCCGTCTGCGCATCGCGCGTCGAACACCCGGGGCGCCCGGAAAACCGCCTGCACGGCACATCCCTTCGTGGCCCGCCCGGCCCGAACCGCCGGACGGCCGGGCCCGAAACCGTCGGACGGCAGGGCCCCGAACCGTCGCGCGGCCTCGGCGGACGGTGGCTACACGCCGTCGTAGGCCTTCTTCAGCGCGACGATGTCGAGCTTGCCCATGGCGTACATGGCCTTGGTGGTGCGGGTGGACTTCTCCGGATCGGGGTCGCTGATCATCTCGATCAGTCCGTCGGGGATGACCTGCCAGGACAGGCCGTACCTGTCCTTGAGCCACCCGCAGGGGCCCGGCTCGCCGCCGTTCTCGGTGAGCTTGGCCCAGTAGTGGTCGACCTCGTCCTGGTCCGCGCAGTGGATCTGGAAGGAGATCGCCTCACTGAACGTGAACTGCGGGCCGCCGTTGATGCCGACGAACTTCTGCCCGTTGGCGGTGAACTCCACCGCGAGCACGGACCCGGCCGGACCGGGGCCGGCCTCGTTGTAGCGCCCGATGGAGCCGATGCTGGAATTCTTGAAGACCGAGACGTAGAACTGGGCGGCTTCCTCGGCCTGGCCGTCGAACCAGAGACACGTGGTGAATCCGTCGGTGGTCATGAATACCTCCTGGGTGGGAACGCGGTCGCCAGTATCGACCCCCGCCCGTGCGGAAACTCATCGCTCGGCCCGTGTCTCCTGCTCTGCCCTCGGCGAATCTGCCGCGGGCAGAGAACGGGCGTGCGGGCGTCCGCGGAGGTCGAGAGTGAAGTCGACGGCACCACGCCACGACGAGGAGACCCGATGACTCCACTCACCACGCTCGCTCCCCGCGCCGCGGAGGGCGACACCCCGCCCACCCGCTTCGACGACCAGCTCGCCGCCCAACTGCTCGACCAGCGCATCGTGTTGCTGGGCACCCAGGTCGACGAGGTGTCCGCGAACCGGGTCTGCGCGCAGTTGCTGATCCTGTCGGCGGAGGACCCGCGCACCGACATCGCCCTGTACATCAACAGTCCCGGCGGCTCGGTGCACGCCGGGCTCGCCGTCTACGACACGATGCGGCTGATCCCCAACGACGTGTCGACCCTCGCGATGGGTTTCGCGGCCAGCATGGGCCAGTTCCTGCTCAGCGTGGGCGCGGCCGGCAAGCGGTACGCGCTGCCGAACGCGCGCGTCATGATGCACCAGCCGTCGGCCGGGATCGGCGGCACCACGGCGGACATCGAGATCCAGGCGGAGAACCTGGAGCACACCAAGCGGACCATCGAGCGGATCACCGCCGAGCACACCGGGCAGTCACCCGAAACCATCTCGCGGGACGGCGACCGCGACCGCTGGTTCACGGCCGAGGAGGCCAGGGCGTACGGGATGGTGGACCGGGTCGTGGAGTCCCTCGCGGACGTCCGCCCGGCCGCGCAGAAGCGACGGATGGGGCTGTGACATGGGGACCTACACGATTCCGAACGTGGTCGAGCGGACCCCGCAGGGCGAGCGGTCCTACGACGTGTTCAGCCGGCTGCTGTCGGAGCGGATCATCTTCCTCGGCACCGAGATCGACGACGGTGTCGCCAACGTCGTGATCGCGCAGCTCCTCCATCTGGAGGCGGCGTCCCCGGAGAGCGAGATCTCGATCTACCTCAACTCCCCCGGCGGCTCGTTCACGTCGCTGATGGCGATCTACGACACGATGACGTTCGTCCGGGCGCCGATCGCGACGCTCTGCGTCGGGCAGGCCGCGTCGACGGCAGCCGTGCTGCTCGCGGGCGGCGATCCCGGCCGGCGGCTCGTCCTGGAGCACGCGCGCGTGCTGCTGGGGCAGCCGGCCAGCGGCGGCCGGCAGGGCACGGTCTCGGATCTCGCGCTGCAGGCGAAGGAAATGGTCCGCATCCGTGCCCAGGTGGAGGAGGTGCTGGCC
Organism: Streptomyces sp. B21-105; assembly: GCF_036898465.1. Classification (NCBI taxonomy): domain Bacteria; kingdom Bacillati; phylum Actinomycetota; class Actinomycetes; order Kitasatosporales; family Streptomycetaceae; genus Streptomyces; species Streptomyces sp. B21-105. The sequence continues at coordinate 572,156 of NZ_JARUMJ010000001.1, forward strand.
CGGCACACCGGCCACGACGTCGCGACCCTGCGCGCGGACATGGACCGCGACAAGGTGTTCACCGCGCGGGAGGCGGTCGCGTACGGCCTGGCCGACGAGGTGCTGAGCCGGCGTCCCCCGACGGTGTGAGACGCCGGCCCGCGCGGTTCGTCAGGCGGCGAGGCAGAGGCCGTCGTACGCGGAAGCGGTCGTCGTCCGGCTCCGCGCGGGGTGCCGGCCGGCGAGCCGGACCAGCTCTCCCTGGGTGCGGGCCAGGAGGTCGCCGAGGCTGAGACCGAGGGCCTGGGCGGCGGCCGCGAGGACCTCCGAGGAGGCCTCCTTGCGGCCCCGCTCCACCTCCGAGAGGTACGGCATGGAGATGCGCGCCTCGTCGGCCACGTCCTTGAGCGTGCGCTGCTGCGCCTGGCGTTCCCGGCGCAGGACGTCTCCGACGAGGTCGCGCAACAGGGGTTCGCGCGGCGTCGGTCGAGGGGCGGTTCCGGGCGCCGAGGCGGGCGCGGGGACGGCGGGGGCGGTGCCCGGGCGCTCGGCAGGCGGGCGCAGCGGGATCACGCGGGCTCGGTTCGGCGTCTGATGGCTCACCTTCCCAGCCTAGGAGAGCGGGGCGTCCCGGGAAGAGGGCGGCATTGCGCCCTGGGTGGAATCGGCAGCCCGCGAGGGAGAGCCGCGCCCCGGCCCTGAGGGGAGCGTTCCGGCCCGACGGTGCCGGCATGCATGGGTCGTCCGCATGCGGGTACTCGCAGTCTGAGCGGTGCCGCACGCGGGTGTCCGCTCACGCAACGAGCACGGCGCACGCCGAACCGTGACGGTGCGGCCACGGTGACCGGGAACGCGACTTTCGAGGGATTCGAGGGAGAGGCCATGCAGACCGCCGCTGTCCGGTCGGAGGCCGACATCGTCGAGAACACCGCAGGAGCCGCCGGACCTCAGGAAAACGCGCCGCTGCCCGGCATCGAGGCGCCACGGAGTGTGGCTCCGCGTGACGCGCGCGAGCTGTCCCGCCAGTTCTTCCGGCGGCTCGCCGTTCTCGAGGAGGGCACGCCCGACTACCAGTACGCGCGCAACACGCTGATCGAGATGAACATGTCCCTGGTGCGTTTCGCGGCGGGCCGGTTCCGCGGCCGCGGGGACGACATGGAGGACATCGTCCAGACCGGGATGATCGGCCTGATCAAGGCCATCGACCGGTTCGAGGTCGCGCGCGCGGTCGAGTTCACGTCGTTCGCGCTTCCGTACATCGTCGGCGAGATCAAGCGGTTCTTCCGGGACACGACGTGGGCCGTGCACGTCCCGCGGCGGCTCCAGGAGTTGCGCGTCGAGCTGGCCAAGGCGCGTGACGAACTCTCCAGCCGGCTGGACCGCGAGCCGACGGTGGCGGAGCTGGCCACGCTGATGAACCTCTCGCCGGAACAGGTGGTCGAGGCGCAGATCGCCTCCAACGGCTACAACTCCTCCTCGCTCGACGCCGCGCTCACCGGTGACGGCCCGGAGCAGGGCGAGTCGGTCCTCGCGGACTTCATCGGCGTGGAGGAGGACAGGCTGCGGCTCGTCGACGACTTCCATTCTCTCGCCCCGCTCATGGCCGGGCTCAGCGAGCGCGACCGGCGGATCATCCACCTGCGGTTCGTGGAGGAGGCCACCCAGGCGGAGATCGGCGAGCGGCTCGGCTGCTCCCAGATGCACGTCTCCCGCCTCATCAAGCGGATCATCGGCCGGCTGCGCGAGGGCATGCTGGGCGAACTGGGCTGCGCCTGACCCGTTCGGGCCGTCGAGGCCCGGCTCCGCCGGGTCGTCTATCGGGTCGGCGGCCCGAAGTCGAGCACGGCGCGGACCCGCTTGCCGACCGGCACCCGCTCGGCGGTGACCTGCGCCGCCACCGCGTGCACGATCTCCAGACCGTGCCGGCCGACGCGTTCGGGGTCCTTGGGGTAGCGCATGGGCAGGGCGTCACTGCTGTCGTAGACGCTCACGGTGACGGAGGCCTCGGTGCCCTCCAGCTCCAGGATGTACGGCCCGTTGCTGTGCCGGTCGGCGTTGGTGACCAGCTCGCTGACCACCAGCATCACCTCGCCGCACACGCGTTCGCCCACGGTCGCGCACCACTCGGTCCTGAGCTGGTCGACGAAATGGGCTGCGAAGGCACGGGCCTCGGCTATGCAGCCCGGGTCGCCGGTGTAGTGCGCCGCCCGCCGTAGCGGTTCCACGGGTACGTCGAAGCCAGTCGGTATCACTGCCCCGTCCAGGTGCTCGATCATGCGGTTCTCTCTCGGAGGCCGGACTGGCCGGACGCTGCTGTGCACCAGTGCTCGTACCCCGTGCCGCGTCGTGCAGTCCCCGTCATTCCTGACCCGTTCAGGCTACGGCCTCGCCGTGCATCGCACAGCGGGCGGCCTCACGTCGGCGGACCGTGCCCGAGGTGAGTTCCTCGCGGCCGGCGCCCGCGCCGCCTACTGGGACCGGGGCAGCGAGGACAGCGAGGAGAGTGAGCTGCCGGGGGCGCTCGACAGCTCGGACACCGAGTCCGGCGACGAGGGGGGCGGCGGCGGTGGTTCGGAGGACGGCGGCGGCGAGGACGGCGGTTCGGGAGGCGGCGACTCGGAGGACGGCGGCTTCGAGCTCGGGGGTTCGGAGGACGGCGGCTTCGAGGACGGCGCCTCGGTGGACGAGCCGGACGACGGCGGCAGGACGCATCCCGGCGGGCGGGCGCCGGTCGCGTCACCGGTCGACGGCGACTCGCACGGCGGGGACGCGGGGCTGGTCAGGGAGCTCGGCGGGGCGACGATGATGGACGGCGTCTTGTGCGCAGGAGCACGTGTGGGCCGGTCCTTGCCCCCGTCGTCGCCCGGCCGACGGGCGAACCAGTGGTGGGAGTCGTCGGGGTCGTAGAGGACGAACTCCTTGATCACGGTCGCCGAGGGCATGACCGTGACGGTGGTCGCGGGGCTGTACGCCGGCCATGACCGGCCCGTCCGCCGGTACCCGCTCTGCTGGGCGACGGGCGGGGTCAGCGGGTTGCCGCAGGCGCAGCGCACCCGGGGCACTCCGTGCCGGTCGACCAGGACGGCGGTGCCGGCCTGCAGCACGGCCTGGTAGGTGGTGGCGCCGCCGTCGCGGTAACCGTGGTTCGTGACGCGGGTGTCCAGGCGCAGCTGCACCGAGGTGAGCGAACGCAGGTAGGCGGGGACCTCGGACGGCTCGACCCTGGCCACCGAGGCGAACGCCTTGTTCTTGTCGGGCGCCTGCTGGAGGGCCTTGATCTGCTGCTCCACGTCGCAGCTGGCGACGTGGCGGGTGCCGCCGTACAGTCCGGGCTCGCCGCCGCGGACGGCGGGCACGGTGTTCCCGGCCGGGGCCGAGCCCGAGGGGGCGACCGTGGCGGGCGGTACGGACGCCCTCGTCGTGGACGTCTTGGTGACGGGGTCCGGGCCGACCTCGCCGGCCGGCTGCATGAACACCTCGCCGGCCTGGTCGGACGTGCCGCCGCCGGGCAGGGTCAGCACGAGGGCGAGGGCGGTGGCGGCCACGACGGCGACGGTGATCAGCGCGATCCGGGGCGCGGACTTCCACCACGGCCTGCGCGGTGGCGGCCCGCCGCCCGCGTCGAAGTCGCCGCCCGGCGGCGGGGTGGGCGGGCCCTGGGGCGGCTGCGAGGAACCCGCGGACAGCGGACCGGAGGGCGGGCCGGTCGGCCGCCCGGACGGTTCCGTGGGCGGTTCCGAGGGACGGCCGGACGACGGCGGTTCGACGCTCACGAGCACTCCCGACGTGGGTTTCCCGCGGCGCGGTGTCCGACGGAGCCGAGGCGTCGGCGCCGACGGCAGGACCGCGCACCTGCGGGACGCGTGACCGGCGCAGACCAGAATCCGCAATCATCCGATATGCGCCGCTTTTTCCACCATGACCATTGTGTGCCCCGGTGGGGCGTCGCCCGCAAGCCGGGCGGCCCGTACGGTCCCTCCCGACGGGCGTACTTCCCCGGCGCTGCTTAGCGTGGCAGGGTGAGTGCGCACACCCCCCACGACCAGGCAGGATCCCCGGCCCACGGCTGGGGCCGCGCGGTCGTCACGGCGCTGACCGGGCTGATCGCCATGGGCGTGACGGCGGCTCTGGGACTGTGGGCCGCCGGAGCCGCGGACCTGCCCGGGGGCGCCTTCCCCCGGGTGGTCGCGGCGACCGTGGTCTCGGCCGTCGGCGGCACGGTAGAACTGGTCGGCGACGCGGGCGGCCTCGCCGCCACCGAGGGCGGACTGACGGTGCTGCCGCTCTCCGTGACCCTGGTCGGGGCGCTGGTCGTCGGCGCCGGATTCCTGTGGCCGCTGCGGCACCGGGCGGTCGCCGGCGCCGCCGAACTGGCCGGCTGGGCGGCCCGGATCGCCGTCGTGTGGCTGCTCGGACTGCTCGGCCTGTCGCTCGCCGCCCGCCAGACCTTCAAGGTCTCCCTCGGCGACGGCACACTGGGCGACCTCGGTGATCTGTTCGACGTCGGTCCCGAGGTCGGCTTCAGGACGGACGTGGCGCTGACGCTCCTGGTCGGACTGCTGTGGCTGGCCGGAGTGCTGGTGCTGACGCTGCTGGTCGCGCGCGGGGCGCCGCTGCCGGCCCGGTTGCTGCGCTTCCAGGCGCCGGTGCGGCCGGCCGCGCACGCGATGGTCGTGCTGCTGCTGGTGTGCGTGGCCCTGGGCGTCGTCGTCGCGCTGGTCGTCGCCGCGACCCGTGGACACGCCGTCCAGACCCTCGCGGTGATCCTGCTCGGCATGCCCAATCTGGTGTGGCTGGTGTTCACCCTGGGGCTCGGCGCCGCCTGGGACGGCCGGGTGGAGGGCCCGTTCGGGCTCCCGATGCCGCATGTCCTGGACGAGGTGCTGCGCGGCAAGGACACCACGCGACTCGACATCGGCGCCCTCGCCGCGTACGACGGCCGGGTCTGGTGGCTCGTCGTGGTGGACGCGGTCCTGCTGCTGGCCTCCGGGTTCCTGATGGCGGCGCACTCACCCCCGCGGATCCCGGCCTGGCGGCACGCCCTGCACATGGCCGTCGCGCTGGTCCTCACGGTGCTGATGCTCTGTCTGGTCGGCCGGATCTCCGCACGCTACGGCCTGTCCGTGCTCGGCATCGGCGACCTCGGCGGCAACCTGTCCGGTGAGCTGTTCCTGCGGCCCCGCCTGTGGTCGGCACTGGGCCTCGCCGCGTTGTGGGGCCTGGTCACCGGGTTCCTGGGCGGCCTCCTCGCGGGCCTGGTCCGTCGCCGGGAAGTGCCCCCGCCGCGCTGACGCCGTCGCCCCGGGCGCTGCCCAACGGGGCTCCGAAGGACCGGGCCCCGAAGCACCGGGCTCGGACGCGCCCGGGCCCACACCTCGAGGTGGACGGACCTCAGGGCCGACGGCTGTGGAACACCGGCCGTGCCCAGAGCGGAGGCTCGGGCGCCGGCGACCCGGCCGACGGCGGGGTGTCGACCAGTTCCGTCGGCGGATGCGCCGACCGGTGCGCGCCTCCCGCTGTCGCCCTCAGCTCGGCGACGAACGCGCCGCAGGTGTCCTGCCGGTCGTCCGGGCTCTTCGCCAGGGCTCTGACGAAGACTTGGTCGACGTGCGGTGGCAGGTCGGGCCGGGCCTGCGTCAGGGGCGGCGGGTCGGCGTTCTGGTGGGCCCACAGCAGCGCCATGTCGTCGTCGCGGAGGAAGGGCGGGCGGCCGGCGAGGCACTCGTAGAGGACGCAGGCGAATCCGTAGACATCGCAGCGGCCGTCGACGGGACGGCCGGAGATCTGTTCGGGTGAGACATAGTCGAGCGTGCCGACGAACTGGCCGACCGTGGTGAACCCGGTCAGGGACAGCGACTTCTTCGTCAGCCCGAAGTCGGTGAGATAGGCGTGCTCGGGGTGGTCGCTGTCGGTGCCCCGGGCCACCAGGATGTTGCCCGGTTTGACGTCCCGGTGCACGAGCCCGTGGTCGTGGGCGGCGTCCAATGCCGAGGCGATCTGCGCGGCGATGCGGACGGCCTTCGCGAGCGGCAGCGGACCCTGCCGGTCGAGCAGATGGCGCAGGTCGCTGCCCTCGACGTAGCGCATCGCGATGTACAGCACGCCGTCGGTCTCGTCCGCCTCGAAGACGGGCACGATGTGCGGGTGGTCGATCGCCGCGGCCGCCCGCGACTCGTGGGTGAACCGCTTGCGGAAGACGTCGTTGCGGGCCAGCTCCGGGGCGAGCAGCTTGAGTGCGACCGTGCGGTCCAGGCGCAGGTCGTGGGCGCGGTAGACGACGGCCATGCCGCCGCGGCCGATCTCGCGCTCGATGCGGTAGCCGGCCACCTGCCGGCCGACCAGTTCGGAGGGCCGGCCGGAGAACGGGCTGGTCGCGTGCGCCATCAGGGTCTCCGGTCCCGGTTCACGATCCGGGTGACGGTGTGGTCGAGATCCTGCTCCTGCTCCTGCTGCGGGCCCCGGTCCTTGATACGGCCCCGGTCCTGGTCCTGGTCCCGGTGCTGGTCTCGGCCCCGGTCTCGGCCCCGCTCTCGGTCCGTGTCTCCGCCTCGGTATCGGCCCTGGTACCGGTCCTGGTTCCCGTCCCGGTATCGGTCCGGGTCCTGGTCGCGGCTGTGTTCCCGGTCGGGGCCGCGGCTCTCCGCGCCGTCCGGCGGTGTGTCGACGGCCGCGTGCGGCGCGCGGTCCGTCGCGTACGTGCTGAGGCGGGTTCCGTCGCCGTACGCCCAGCGCCCGCCGGCGGAGTCGTACATCCAGACGTCCTCGCCGTCGACGACCACGCCGATCCGCAGCCCCTGGGTGCGGCGGCGGAAGGACTCGCCGTCGAGGTCGCCGTCCGCCAGTTCCTCCATGGCCGCCCGATAGCGGGCCAGGGCCTGTTGGGCACGGTCGAGCAGGGGACGGGGGTCGGCCGTGGTCGTGTGCGGGCCGTCGGAGCGGGGCGGATCCTCGGGGACGGCGACCAGGCTGCGGCCGTCCACCCAGGCCGACCAGCCGTTGGAGCACAGCACGCGGCCCCAGTCGCCACGCCGCTCCAGGAGCCGGACCGGCAGCAGCGCGTCGAGCGGCAGGGTGGGGCGGGCCGGATCGGGCTCCTCCCAGGCGGGCATGCCGTGCTGGGGGACGACGTGCGTGGGGCTGAATCCGGGAGTCGTCATAGGCCGCCCCTACTTCCGCATCACCGCGGGCTCGTGCCGGCGCAGCAGCCGGGAGACGATGAATCCGAAGGCCGCGGAGAGCACGACCAGCATGCCCACGTCGATCAGCCACACCCCGGCCGAGTGCTCGAACAGCGGGTCGCCGGTGAGGTCGCCGGGCACGATCCGGGAGAGCCCGATGGTGCCGGCCATCGCGCCGAGCGCCCACCGCGAGGGCACCAGCCACGACAGCTGGTCCAGGCCGGGCACACCGCTCAGTTGCAGCAGGGCCCCGCAGAAGACCACCTGGACGATGGCGAGCAGCACCAGCAGCGGCATCGTCACCTCCTCCTTGCGCACCAGCGCGGACACCAGGAGCCCGAGCATCATCGCGGTGAAGGAGAGCAGCGCCACGGCGACGGTGATCTCGACGAGGGGCGGCATCAGCACGCCCTGGCCGCCGGGCGCGTGCAGGTCGACGCCGAGCAGGGCGACGAGCGTGAGGACGACCGCCTGCAACACGGTCACAGTGCCCAGCACGACGACCTTGGACATCAGGTACGCCGATCTGGACAGGCCCACCGCGCGTTCCCGCTGGTAGATCACGCGTTCCTTGACGAGTTCGCGCACCGCGTTGGCGGCCCCGGTCAGGACGCCGCCGACGCACAGGATGAGCAGCGCGTTCATCGCCGTCTCCCGGGTGAGCTCGCCGCCCGCGAGGGCCCGGGCCATGATGCCCATGACGAACGGCAGCGCGATCATGATGGCGAGGAACGTGCGGTCGGCGGCGAGGGCGGAGGTGTAGCGGCGCACCAGGGTGCCGATCTGGGCGCTCCGGCTGCGGGGCCGCGGCGGCGGCAGCATGATCACCGGTCCGGAGCGCGGCAGCCGGGGCTGTTCGCTGTCGTCGAGGACGTAGCGCCGGCGCGACGGCGAGTCGCGGTACTCCCCCGCCCAGTCCCGGTCCTGGTCGCGTTCGAAGGCCTCGAAGGCCTCGGGCCACTGCTCGAAGCCGAAATAGGCGAGCGCGTCCTCGGGCGGCCCGTAGTAGGCCACCTTGCCGCCGGGCGCGAGGACCAGCAGCCGGTCGCAGACGTCGAGGCTGAGGACGCTGTGCGTGACGACGATGACGGTGCGGCCGTCGTCGGCGAGGCCGCGCAGCATGTGCATCACCGAGCGGTCCATGCCGGGGTCGAGGCCGGACGTCGGCTCGTCGAGGAAGAGCAGCGAAGGCTTGGTGAGCAGTTCCAGAGCCACGCTGACGCGTTTGCGCTGCCCGCCGGAGAGGCTGTGCACGGGCTGGTCGGCGCGTTCCTGAAGGCCGAGTTCCCGGATGACCTCCTCGACCCGCTCGCGGCGTTCTGCCTTGGCGGTGTCCTGCGGGAAGCGCAGTTCGGCGGCGTAGGCGAGGGCGCTGCGCACGGTCAGCTGGGCGTGCAGGATGTCGTCCTGCGGGACGAGGCCGATGCGCTGGCGCAGCTCGGCGTAGTCGCGGTAGAGGTCGCGGCCGTCGTAGACCACGGTGCCGTGGCCCGCGGGGCGCTGGCCGGTGAGGGCCCCGAGCAGGGTGGACTTGCCCGCACCGCTGGGCCCGACGACGGCGAGCAGGCACTTCTCCCCCACCGGGAACGACACATGGTCGAGGAGCACCTTGCGGCCGCGGTCGACGGCGACCGTGAGGTCCTGCACGTCGAGGGAGATCTCGCCGGTGTCGACGTACTCCTGGAGCTGGTCGCCGACCAGGCAGAACGCCGAGTGGCCGATGCCGACGATGTCTCCGGGGCCGACGGGGGCGCGGTCGACGGGCAGCCCGTTGAGGTAGGTGCCGTTGTGGCTGCCGAGGTCGACGATCTCGTGGCCGCCGTCGGGCAGCGCGCGCAGTTCGGCGTGCCGGCGCGAGACGACGAGGTCGTCGACGACGAGGTCGCTGTCGGCGGCGCGGCCGATGCGCACGGTGCGCGGGGGCAGCGGCCGGACGTTGGTGGGCTGCCGGAAGGTGCCGGTCAGGGCGGGCATGGAGACGGCCGACGGGCGCTCGGGGGGCGCCGGCGCGAGGCCGGACAGGACGACGCGGGGTCCGTCGGACGGGCTGCCGAACCGGATGACGCTGCCGGGGCCGACGCCCCACTCGTGGACCTGGCGGCCGTCGGCGTAGGTGCCGTTGGTGCTGTGGTCGTCCTCGATGGTCCAGTGGTCGCCGTCGGGGCGCAGCACCGCGTGGTGCCAGGAGACGCGGGTGTCGTCGATGACGATGTCGCTGTGCGGGTCCCGCCCGAGGCGGTAGTCGTGGCCCGGGATCAGCAAGGTCGAGCCCGTCTCGGTCTCCAGCACGAGTTCGGGCGCAGTCGAGGAGACCGGTCGCTCCGTCATGCCTGAATTCTATCGATTCGCACCCTTGTGTGCCCGACGAGGAGGAGGAGGACGGCGGACGTGCGCGGTGTGCGCGGTCGGCGTGCGACGTGGCGACCCGTCAGCCGACCGGGACGACGAGGGCCGGGACGGTGCGCTGCATGCGCAGCGCGTCGACGGACTCCGCGAGAAGCTCGTACTCGGTGGTGTCGTCGCTGACCGCGATCCGCACCAGCCTGCCGCCCGCCAGCTCGTCGGCCACCAGCTCCTGCCGGCCCGCGTCGGCGCACCAGGCCCGCAGCAGTCCGGGCACGTCCTGCACGGTGTCGGCGACGGGGACGAGCGCCCCCGGCGGGAAATAATCGCTCTCGGGCAGCGGATCCAGTCGTTCGGCCATCCAGGACGCCCGGTCCCGCAGCCACCACAGGGCGAGCGCCAGCGTCGGCGCGCGGTAGGTACCGAGCGGTACGCCGATGCGCCGGCCGTCGCAGACGCCGTACGCGGTGACATGACACAGGAATTCGTCGTGCACGTCCCTCTCCCCCGGTGCTCGCTTGCCGGTCGCGCCTCGCTTTCCGTGCGGCTCCTGTGGGGAAACTGCCCCCGACGTTCGAGTATGTTCACTGCTGAAACACTGTCACCATGTCTTTTTAGCCAGTCTCCTGGCATATTCCTCGCGGCTCATGGCCGAAATGCGGCGACCTTTGCCGAACATCGTCATTACCCGGCGGGTAATCGACCCGGGCGGCGGGCGAGGGCAAGGTGGTCACACCGGGGCGGCGAAGGCCGTGATCCGGGATCTGACCAGTGTCGACGACCTTCTTGGGGGCTGATTTCCCATGACCGCGAACACCGACCGCTACGAGCACGCCGTCGCCCGCTACATCGAGGCCTGGAACGCGCGGGAGCCCGAGGCGCCGGCGAAGGCCGTCGCCGCCGTGTGGGCCGAGCGGGGCACGTACACCGACCCCTTCTCCGACGTCCGCGGCCACGAGGAGATCACGGCCATGATCGCGGCGGCTCACGCGCAGTTCCCGGGTTTCGCCTTCCGGCTCTCCAGCGCGGTCGACGGCCATCACGACACGGCCCGGTTCTCGTGGGAACTGGTGAGCGAGGCCGGGGGCCCCGCCCCGATGGCCGGATCCGACGTCATCACGCTGGACGCGGAAGGCCGGATCACGTCCGTCCTGGGATTCCTGGACCGCGTGCCGGCCGGGGCCCGACTCCCGCTGCGGTGAATTCCCCGCCCGCAGCGGCCTGACGGTGAGAGGCCGTCGTACGACCACTGCGGGCGGAGGACGTCATGAGCGCGGACGACGGCCCGTACGTAAACGGAATGCGCGATCCGGGCCTAAACGGAATGCGTGATGCCGGAAACGGACCCCGATACCGTGAACGGAAACCGGTGCCGTAAAACGCGGAACGCGGTGCCGTGAACGGAACGCTCGACGCCGAATTCACTCAGCCCTTGATCACCGCGTCGATCCGGGTCAGCTCCTCGTCGGCGAAGTCCAGCCGGTCCAGCGCGCCGACGCTGTCCTCGATCTGCCGGGCGCTGCTCGCGCCGACCAGCGCGGAGGTCACCCGGCCGCCGCGCAGCACCCAGGCGAGCGCGAGCTGGGCGAGGGACTGGCCGCGGGACTTCGCGATCTTGTCGAGGCCGCGCAGCTTGCCGACCAGCTCCTTGGTGACCGCCTCGGACTTCAGGAACGGACTGTCGCTCGCCGCGCGCGAGTCCTCCGGGATGCCGTTCAGGTAGCGGCCGGTCAGCAGGCCCTGCTCCAGCGGCGAGAACACGATCGACCCGATCTGGAGCTCGTCCAGCGCGTCCAGCAGGCCCCCGCTCTCCGGGCGGCGGTCGAGCATGGAGTAGCGCGGCTGGTGGATGAGGAGCGGGGTGCCCAGTTCGCCGAGGATCCGGGCGGCCTCCCGGGTCTGCTCCGCCGAGTAGTTGGAGACGCCGACGTACAGCGCCTTGCCCTGCTGGACCGCCGAGTGCAAGGCCCCCATCGTCTCCTCCAGGGGAGTCTCCGGGTCCGGGCGGTGCGAGTAGAAGACGTCCACGTAGTCCAGGCCCATCCGCTTCAGGCTCTGGTCCAGCGACGACAGCACGTACTTGCGCGAGCCCCACTCGCCGTACGGGCCGGGCCACATCAGGTAGCCCGCCTTGGTGGAGATCACCAGCTCGTCGCGGTACGGCGCGAAGTCGGTCCGGAGGAACCCGCCGAGGGCGGACTCGGCCGCGCCGGGCGGCGGGCCGTAGTTGTTGGCCAGGTCGAAGTGGGTGATGCCGAGGTCGAAGGCCCGGCGCAGGATGGCCCGCTGCGTCTCGACCGGGCGGTCCGGGCCGAAGTTGTGCCACAGGCCGAGCGACAGCGCGGGGAGCTTCAGGCCACTGCGTCCGGTGCGCCGGTAGGGCATGTCCGCGTAACGGTCGGGGTGTGCGGTGTACAACGCGACTCCAGAAAGGGTTGGCACGACGATCGGGCCCGGAAGCCCCGAGCCCGGGTGGGACGGGTCCGGAAAGATCCGTTTCAGGGACCGTCACCCACTCTGACCCCGCCTGCGGGCAGTGGTCCAACAGAAGAATCCGATGAGATTCAGCGGATACGCTTCTCAATCATGGAACTGCGCCACCTCCAGCACTTCGTAGCCGTCGCCGAGGACCAGCATTTCACCCGGGCTGCCGAACGCCTGATGGTCTCCCAGTCCGGCCTGTCGGCGTCGATCCGGGCCCTGGAGCGGGAGCTGCGCGCCCCCCTCTTCGTCCGGACCACCCGGCGGGTGACGCTGACCGAGGCGGGCCGGGCGCTGCTGGGCGAGGCGGAGCGCGTCCTGGCGCAGGTGCGGGCGGCCCACGAGGCGGTCGCCGCCGTGCAGGGCGTGGTCCGCGGAACCCTCTCGGTGGGCACCGAGCAGTGCATCGCCGGGGTGCATGTGGCGGGGCTGCTGGCGGCGTTCCGGCGGAGCCATCCCGACGTGGAGATCCGGCTGCGGCAGACCGGCTCGGGCGCGCTCGGCGAGGAGGTGGCGGCCGGCCGGCTCGACCTGGCCTTCGCCTACCGCACCCAGACCGACACCGACCAGCTGCGCTGCGTCCCGCTGGCGGCCGAGCCGATGTACGTGCTGTGCCACCCCGACCACCGTCTCGCCGGAGCGTCGGCGGCCGTGACGCCGGGGGATCTGGCCGGCGAGGTGTTCGTCGACTTCCACCCGGGCTGGGGGCCGCGCAGCGCCACCGACGCCGCGTTCGCCGAGGCGGGGGTGCATCGCACGGTCGCTCTGGAGGTCAACGACGTGCACAGCCTGCTGGACCTGGTGGGCGAGAACCTCGGCGTCGCGGTGGTGCCGCGCCATTTCCGGCACAAGCGTGAGGCTCTCACCGCCCTCGCCCTGAAGGGCACCGGTGGGGCTGTCTACGAGACGGCGGCCCTGCTGCCGCCGGCCCGGGCGACCAGCCCGGCGGCCCGGGCGCTCATGGGGCTGCTGGAAACAGTGGGCGCGTGAGCGTCCGCTGGGCGATGGTGGACCCATGCATGCGAAGGACATCCTCATCGACGGGTACAACCGCATCCAGGAAGAGGTCCGCGCCGCGGTCGAGGGCATGGCCCCCGACGCGCTCGGCGAACGGCCTGCCGCCGGGGCCAACTCGGTCGCCTGGCTCGTCTGGCACCTCACCCGCGTCCAGGACGACCACGTGGCCGACGCCTTCGGGCTCGACCAGGTGTGGCTGACCCAGGACTGGGAGAAACGGTTCGGCCTCGACCTGCCGCCCGAGGACACCGGGTACGGGCACAGCTCCGAGCAGGTCGCGAAGGTGCGGGTCGGTGACGCCGGCCTGCTGACCGGCTACCACGACGCCGTGCACGCGCAGAGCGTCGAGGCGCTGCGCACGCTGACCGCCGCCGACCTGGAGCGCGTGGTGGACGAGCGCTGGGATCCGCCGGTCACGCTGGGCGTACGGCTGGTCAGCGTCCTGTCCGACGATCTCCAGCACGTCGGACAGGCCGCCTACCTGCGCGGGCTCCTTCAGAGCGCGGCGGCGTAACCCGGCAGGACGACGTCTTCGATGAGCGCCGTGCGCTCGTCGAACGGGACGAAGGCGCTCTTGAGGGCGTTCACCGTGACCGTGCGCAGGTCCTCGACGCCCCAGCCCGCCTCCTCGACCAGCAGAGACATCTCGCGGGTCATCGTGGTGCCGGAGACCAGCCGGTTGTCCGTGTTGAGCGTGACGCGGAAGCCGAGGTCCTTCAGCGCGGTGATCGGGTGCTCGGCGATCGAGGTGGCGGCGCCGGTCTGGAGGTTGGACGTCGGGCACATCTCCAGGGCGATCCGGCGGTCGCGCACCCAGCCGGCGAGGCGGCCGAGCTTGCCGTCCACGATGTCGTCGGTGATGCGCACGCCGTGCCCGATGCGCTGGGCGCCGCACACCTGGAGCGCCTGGTGGATGCTGGGCAGGCCGTGGGCCTCGCCGGCGTGGATGGTGAAGGGCACGTTCTCGCGGCGCAGGTGCGCGAAGGCGTCGAGGTGGTCGGCGGGCGGGAAGCCGTCCTCGGCGCCGGCGATGTCGAAGCCTACGACGCCGGCGTCCCGGAAGGCGACCGCGAGGTGGGCGGTCTCCCGGGTGCGGTCGAACATGCGCATGCCGCAGAGCAGGGTGCCGACCCGGACGGGCGTGCCCGCGGCGGCCGCCTTGGCCATGCCGGCGGCGAGGCCCTCCTGGACCGCCTCGACGACCTCGGGGAGCGTCAGCCCGCCGTTCAGCATCAGCTCGGGGGCATACCGGACCTCGCCGTAGACGACGCCGTCCGCCGCCAGGTCGAGGACGTACTCCTCGGCGGTGCGCAGCAGGCCCTCACGGGTCTGCATGACGGCGAGGGTGTGTTCGAAGGTGGCTATGTAGCGCACCAGGTCGCCCGAGTCGGCGGCTTCGACGTACCAGGCGGCGAGCTCGTCGGCGTCGGTGGTGGGCAGGGTGTGGCCGACCTCCGCCGCGAGCTCGACGACGGTGGCGGGGCGCAGTCCGCCGTCCAGGTGGTCGTGCAGGACGGCCTTGGGGAGCCGGCGGAGGGTGTCGATGTCGATGCGGGGCGCGGTCATGTGCGTGATGTCTTTCTCGGGTCAGGCGGTGGCGGCGGGCTGGAGCAGGTCCCAGCGGTTTCCGTGCAGGTCCTGGAAGACGGCGACGGATCCGTAGGGTTCGTGACGGGGCTCCTCCAGGAAGGTCACCCCGGCGGCGGCCATCCGGGCGTGGTCCCCGGCGAAGTCGTCGGTGTGCAGGAAGAACCCGACCCGGTCACCGGTCTGGTCCCCGACCCGGGCGCGCTGTTCCTCGCCCTTGGCCCGGGCGAGCAGCAGCCCCACGCCGTCCTGGCCGTCCCCGGGCCGTACGACGACCCAGCGCGCGCCGTCGGGCCGCGGCGCGTCCTCGACGAGCCGGAAGCCGAGCGCCTCGGTGTAGAAGCGGATCGCCGCGTCGTAGTCGTCGACGACGAGGGTGACCAGGGCGATACGGCTCATCGGGGCCTTTCGGGGAGCGGCACGACACGAACGGCAACGCCGGCGGAAAACGCGCCGGAGATGCGACAGACGGGTGAGGTTATACGTAAAACCTCACCCGCGCCAGTCACCGCCGTACGCGGCGGGGCGCTTTTGACGACGGGGGAGGGCGGACGCGGCGGACGTAGGTCGCACGCCCGAGGGCGGTGGCGGCCATGGACCGGTGCCGGCCGTCGCGGGCGCCGGTACCGTCCCCGCCATGAAGATCACCGACCCGCCCCGCAGCCCCGCGCGGCGCAAGCAGGACGTCCTGGAGCGGCTTGAGCGGGAGACGGACGTCTGGATCGCCACGGCGGACGGGGCGGGAACGCCGTACCTCGTCCCCCTCTGGTTCGTCTGGCACGAAGAGCACATGTGGCTCGTCACCCGACCCACCAACCCCACGGGCGGCAATCTCCGGGACGGCCGCCGGGCCCGGCTGGCGTTCGGGGACACCCGGGATGTGGTCCTCGTCGACGGCGAGGTCGAGACGTACCGCTCGCAGGACGCGCCGGAAGCAGCCGTGCTCGCCTTCGTGGCGAAGACGGGGTGGGATCCGCGCCGGGAGGGTGCGTCGTACGCCTTCTTCCGGGTGCGGCCCACGGCAGTGCAGGCGTGGTGCGAGGTGCGCGAGCTGCCCCTGCGACACCTGATGCGCGACGGAGTGTGGCTCGTCTGACGCCCTCTCCTTCCGTGAAGGGTGGGGCACCGGGCGAGTGCCCGACAGCGGGCCGCGGACCGGGCACGCGATGCCGCCCCGCGCCCCGGAGTGCACCCCCGCGCTCCGGCGCGCGGGGGAACCGGCCGGGGAGGCCCGCCGTCTGGGAGCCGGTCGCTCAGTGGAGGGGCTTTTCCAGTACGGCCTTGCGGTGGCTGAAGGTCTCGATGGAGTACCGCCCGTGGTAGTTGCCCATGCCGCTCGGGCCCACCCCGCCGAACGGCAGGTCGGAGACGGTGAGATGGGCCAGCGGCAGACCGTGGCCGAGGCCTCCGGAGGAGGTCTCGGCGGCGATCCGGGCGCGGGTGTCGTCGGAGTCGGTGAAGACGTACAGGGCGAGGGGCTTGTCGCGGTCGTTGATGAAGCCGATCGCCTCGTCCAGGCCGTCGACGGTGACGATGGGCAGGATCGGGCCGAAGATCTCCTCCTGCATGACGGGCGACTTCGGGTCGACGTCGGCGAGCACGGTCGGCGCGAGGTACTTGTCCGCGCGGTCCTTGCCCCCGCCGACGACGACGCGGCCGGAGTCCAGCAGCCCGGCGAGCCGGTCGAAGTGGCGTTCGTTGACGATGCGGCCGTACTCGGCGGAGGTCTGCGGGTGGGCGCCGTAGACGTTCTCGACCGCCCGCGCCAGCAGCGGCTCGAGGGCGGCGGCCGTCGCCGGGTCGGTGAGGACGTAGTCGGGGGCGACGCAGGTCTGGCCGGCGTTGAGGAACTTGCCGCGGGCCAGCCGGTCGGCGACGACGGCGAGATCGGCGTCCCGGTCGACGAACGCCGGTGACTTGCCGCCGAGTTCGAGGGTGACCGGGGTGAGGTGCTCGGCGGCGGCGCGCAGCACGACGCGGCCGACGACGCCGTTGCCGGTGTAGAAGATGTGGTCGAACCGCTCGGCCAGCAGGGCGGTGGTCTCCGGGACGCCGCCCTCGACGACGGCGACCGCCTCGGTGTCGAGGTGCGTCGGCAGCAGACGGGCCAGGGCGGCGGAGGTGGCGGGGGCGAGCTCGCTGG
The DNA here is from genome assembly GCF_036898465.1 of Streptomyces sp. B21-105. Lineage (NCBI taxonomy): Bacteria > Bacillati > Actinomycetota > Actinomycetes > Kitasatosporales > Streptomycetaceae > Streptomyces > Streptomyces sp. B21-105. Next base: position 588,884 of record NZ_JARUMJ010000001.1, read on the forward strand.
GCTTGACGACCACCGCGTTGCCGGCGGCGAGAGCGCCGACCAGCGGGGCGAGCAGGAGCTGGGCGGGGTAGTTCCAGGGCGCGATCACGAGGACGACGCCGAGCGGGTCGTACTGCGTCCAGGCGCGCGCGTCGGCGCCCAGGTGGGCGGGGACCGGGGCCGGCTCGGGTCGCAGCCATCCCTCGAGGTGTTCGAGGGTGTGGTCGATCTCCCGGACGGTGAAGTCGATCTCGGTGCGGTAGGCCTCGGTGGAGCTCTTGCCCAGGTCGGCATGGAGGGCGGCGGCCAGCTCGGCGCCCTGGTCGGTGAGCAGGCGGCGCAGGCGGCGCAACTGGTCCGTGCGCCAGGCGACGGGCTTGGTGCGGCCGGTGCGGAAGGCGGCGCGCAGCCGGGCCACGAGGTCGGCGGGCTGCTCGGGAGTGGCGTCGGTGGTCATCGTGCCTCGCTGGGGTGCACGGGCCTTGCGGCCCTGGGTCGTCGGGCGAGCGGTCAGCTCGATGTATATGCCAACCATTCGGGAGTCGAAATGCATTCCCGTGGACGACGACCTCACGCGCGGCGTCCCCGACGCGCCCCGGAGCGGCCCGCCCGCCAGCCCTCCCGGCCCCGCCCGGCCTGCCCGCCGTACGGGCTGGTCAGCGGGCGAGCTCGCGCAGCGGGCGCTCGAGGAGGCGCGCTCCGCCGGGCTCTCGCCGAGTGCGAGGGCGCCCCGGTGGGCCTGTTCGGCCTCGGCCGTGCGGTCCAGCCGGCGCAGCAGGTCGGCGCGGACGGCGTGCCGGACGCGGTAGTCGTGGAGGTCCAGCGCGTCGACGAGGGCGAGCGCGGGACGCGGGCCCCGGGCCGGCGCGGGATGGCAGCGGGTGAAGATCAGCCGGAGCCGGTCGTCGCGCACGGGCCCTCCTTCACGGGCGGGTCGGCGGTGTGCAGCAGGGCGGCCTCCGCCTGGCGGGCGGCCCGGGGTGGACTCCCGGCGCAGCCGGTCGAGGGCCTTGTCGCGGGCGGTGGTGATGATCCAGTCGGCCGGGGCGGGCGGCGCGCCGGTCTCCGGCCAGCGGCGCACGGCCGTGGCGAAGGCGTCCTGGACCGCTTCCTCGGCGAGGTCGATGTCGCCGAGGAAGCGGACGAGGACGGCGACGGCCCGGCCGTACTCCGCGCGGAAGACGGCCTCGACGTCCGGGACGTCCGGGGTGTCCCGGGCGTCTGTGGCACCTGGGACCTCCGGGGCGTCCCGGGCGTCCGGGGTGTCCGCCATCGGTCAGTGGGTGTCCACGAAGGGGCGGACCTCGATCGGCAGCGTGGTGGCGAGCGCGGCCTTGCGCCCCCACTCCAGGGCCTCGTCCAGGTCGGCGGCCGTGATCAGGCAGAGGCCGCCGAGGTACTCCTCGCCCTCGGCGTACGGCCCGTCGGTGATGAGCACGTCGCCGTTCTCGGGCCGCAGCACGGTGGCCGTCTCCGGGCCGTGCAGACCGCCGGCGAAGACCCAGGCCCCGGCGGCGCGCAGCTCGTCGTTGTAGGCCTGCACACGGCTCATGATCTCGGCCAGCTCGTCGGCGCCGGGCGGCTCACCGCCGGCCGGCTGGACCACGCTGAGCAGATAGTGCTTCATGACGTCCTCCTTGGCGTCGTGCCGTTGTCTCACCTCCTACACGAACGACCCTCCCCCGGATCGACACCCCGCGCCGCGATCCGGGAAAGAATCTCAGCCATGACCGCACCGCACCCCCTCGTCACCCGCGCCCGCCGCCTCGCCGACGACCTGCTGGCCCCGCACGCCGAGCAGGTCGACCAGGGTGAGGTCCCGAGGAGCCACCTGACGGCGATCGGCCGCTCGGGCCTGCTCGGCGTGAACGCGCCGAAGGAGTACGGCGGCACCGGGGCGCCGGCGTCGCTGGTGCGCGAGACGACGGAGATCCTGGCCGGGGCCTGCTGCTCGACCTGGTTCGTGCAGGCCCAGCACCACACGCCGGTGCTGGCGCTGGCCGGGAGCGACGGTCCGCTGCGCGAGCGTCTGCTGCCCGGGCTGGCCACGGGCGAGTCGCTGGCCGGCGTGGCCTACGCCCACCTGCGGGCCTATCCGCGCACGCCGGTGCGGGCCGCCCGGGAAGGGGACGGCTGGCGCTTCGACGGGACGGTGCCCTGGTACACGGGCTGGGGCCTGAACGACGTCATGCTGCTGGCCGGGGTCACGGAGACGGGCGAAACCCTGTTCGCGTTCACCGAGGCGCGCGAACAGCCGGGCCTGCGGGCCTCGGCGCCACTTCGGCTGGCCGCCCTGACGGCGGCCCGCACGGTATCCCTGGAGCTTGCGGGTCTGTGGGTCCCGGAGGAGGCGGTCGTCGTGCGCACCCCGCACGAACTCTGGTCGGCGGCCGACCGCCGCAAGACGGTCAACACCAATCCCGCCGTCTTCGGCGTCACGCGGGCGGCCCTGGCCCTGCTGGACGAGGAGACGGCGGCCCCGCTGCGCGACCGCCTCGACGAGACCCGCCGTCAGGCCTACGCCCTCGCCGACGGCGCGGCGCCCGACGAGGGCCTCGGGGACCGGCTGGCCCTGCGGACCCGGGCCTTCGCGGTGCTGCAGACGGCTACCACGGCGGCCGTCGTCGCGGGCGGCGGCCGCTCCATGCTGCTGGCGAACCGCGCCCAACGCCTCGCGCGCGAGGCCCTGTTCCTGATGGTCCAGGCCCAGACCCGGGAGTCGCGACAGGCCCAGCTGACCGCCCTGACAACCTGAGGGGCCCGCGCACGGAGAACGCCGTCCGCCGCCGCCGCGCCCGCCCGGTCAGTCCTCCTCCGACCCCGGGACGACGACGAGGAACGCGTCGGACTTCAGATCCATGACCACGGTCGCGGGCTCGCCCTCGGCCCGTCGGCGGGCCGCGTACTCCTCCGCGGGCCAGGATCCGCGCGGCGCTCCCGCGGGGAACTTCTCCAACACCTTCGCGCGCATAGCGGCAGACACCTCCACAGCGAAACGGACACCGCCGAGACCGACGACGACTGCCGGATGGCCGTGCCCGGACGACCCATGCCCGGATGACCCGTGCACCCGTGCACGGATCGGCTTCCCGCGATCCGGGCGGGCATGTCCACGCGCGCGCGAGACGGTCGTCCTCGACGGGCTCGCGGGGGCGGCTCGGCCGGCCGGGCCACCACCGTTCGCCGCGGCCACGCGATCGGCGCAGTCGGCCGCCGTCTCACCCGATCGTGCGGACAAACCCGTGTCCCCGCATCCATGACGGCGCTCGGCGTGGAAGCGATCAACAGGGGGCCATCGAGGCGGAGGACCGAGGACTCATGACCGCACAGGGTGACCGCACGGGACCGCTGAGCCTGGTGACCGGCGCGACCGGCTACATCGGCGGGCGGCTGGTCCCCGAGCTGCTCGCGGCCGGGCACCGGGTGCGCGCTCTGGCCCGCTCCCCCGACCGGCTGCGCGACCACACGTGGGCGGGCGAAGCCGAGACCGTGCGCGGCGACGTCACGGACGCCTCCTCGGTCGCGGCGGCGATGCGGGGCGTGGACGTCGCCTACTACCTGGTCCACGCCCTGGGAACAGGCGACGACTTCGAGGAGACCGACCGCCGGGCGGCGCGGATCTTCGGCGAGCAGGCGCGAGCCGCCGGGGTTCGTCGCGTCGTCTATCTCGGCGGTCTCACCCCGGCCGGTGTGCCCGAGCGGGAGCTGTCGCCGCATCTGCGCTCGCGCGCCGAGGTGGGCCGCATCCTGCTGGCCTCGGGGACGGCGACGACGGTGCTGCGGGCGGCGGTCGTCATCGGCTCCGGCTCGGCCTCCTTCGAGATGCTGCGCTATCTCACCGAGCGCCTGCCGGTGATGGTCACCCCGAGCTGGGTGCACACCCGCATCCAGCCCGTCGCGGTGCGCGACGTGCTGCGCGCGCTCGTCGGCAGCGCCGCCATGCCGGACGACGTCAGCCGGGCCTTCGACATCGGCGGCCCTGACGTACTGACGTACCGCGAGATGATGCTCCGCTACGCCGCGGTCGCCGAGCTGCCGCGCCGCCTCATCCTGTCCGTTCCGATGCTCACCCCCGGCCTGTCCAGCCACTGGGTCGGCCTGGTGACGCCCGTGCCCGCGTCGATCGCCCGGCCGCTCACCGAGTCGCTGCGGCACGAGGTGGTCTGCCACGAGCACGACATCGCCCGCTACGTGCCCGACCCGCCGGGGCATCCGATCGGCTTCGACGAAGCGGTCCGGCTCGCGCTGCGCAAGGTCCGCGACGCGCAGGTCGCCACCCGCTGGTCGTCCGCGTCGGTGCCGGGCGCCCCCAGCGATCCGCTGCCCACCGACCCCGGCTGGGCCGGCGGCAGCCTGTACACCGACGACCGGGAACTCGCCGTCGACGCCCCGCGCGCCGCCCTGTGGCAGGTGATCGAGGCCATCGGCGGCGAGCAGGGCTGGTACTCGTTCCCGCTCGCCTGGACCGTCCGCGGCGGGCTCGACCGGCTGGCAGGCGGGGTGGGGCTGCGCCGCGGCCGCCGGGACGCCGCCCGGCTACGGGTGGGCGACTCGCTGGACTTCTGGCGGGTCGAGGAGATCGAGCCGGGACGGCTGCTGCGGCTGCGGGCGGAGATGCGGCTGCCGGGCCGGGCCTGGCTGGAGCTGTACGCGCGGACCGACCCCGAGGGCGGGACCCGGTTCCGCCAGCGCGCCCTGTTCCATCCGCACGGGCTCCTCGGCCACGCCTACTGGTGGAGCGTGGCGCCCTTCCACTCGGTCGTCTTCGGCGGCATGGCCCGCAACATCGCCCGGGCGGCCGAGGACCGGGCGCGGGCCCGGGAGTCCGGGCCGGCGCGCTGACCGGCGTGCGCGAACGCCCCGCGATCGCTCTTACGGGCGGGTGCGTCCGTCGCGCCCCGCCGCCCGGAAGCAGCGCCCGGAAGCAGTTCTTCGTCCGCCCCATTGCGTCCCGGAGCCACGATCATGAACGTCTCGGTCGTCCTGTTCACCGCCGACCTGCGCCTGCACGACCATCCGCCGCTGCGCGCGGCCCTCGACGGGTCACGGCAGGTGGTGCCGCTGTTCGTGCGCGACCGGGCCGTGGACGCCGCCGGGTTCGCGGCGCCGAACCGGCTGGCCTTCCTCGCGGACAGCCTGCGCGACCTCGACGCCGGGCTGCGCGAGCGGGGCGGCCGGCTCGTCCTGCGCTCCGGCGACCCGGTGGACGAGGTGTGCCGGGTGGCCGGGGAGACGGCCGCCGACGAGGTTCATCTGGCCGTCGACGTGAGCGCGTACGCACGGCGCCGCGAGGAACGGCTGCGGGCCGCGCTGGAGACGCGGGGCGTGCGGCTGCACGTGCACGACGCGGTGACGACGGCGGTCGGTCCCGGAGCGGTGGCGCCGTCCTCCTCGGACCACTTCGCCGTCTTCACGCCGTACTTCCGGCGCTGGTCGCAGCAGCGGCTGCGGACCCCGCTGCACGCGCCCGGCCCGGTACGGGTCCCGGAGGGCGTCGGCTCGGAGGCACTGCCCTCCCGAAATGACCTGTCGGGACTGTCGCCCGCGCTGACGGAGGGCGGCGAGACGCAGGGCCGCCGGCGGTTCGCCGCCTGGCTGCGGTCCGGCATCGTCCCCTACGAGGACCGGCACGACGACCTGGCCGGCGACGCCACCTCACGGCTCTCCCCCCATCTGCACTTCGGCACGCTGTCCCCCGTGGAGCTCGTGCACCGTGCGCGCCGGGCCGGCGGCCCGGGCGCCGAGGCCTTCGTGCGGCAGCTCGCCTGGCGCGACTTCCACCGTCAGGTGCTGGCGGCCCGGCCCGGCGCGGCGCACGCCGACTACCGCACCAAGCACGACCGCTGGCGCTCGGAGCGCACCGCGCGCGAGGACGTCGAGGCGTGGCGGGCGGGCCGCACCGGCTACCCGATCGTCGACGCGGCGATGCGGCAGCTGCGGCACGAGGGCTGGATGCACAACCGGGGCCGGCTGCTGACCGCAAGCTTCCTCGCCAAGACCCTCTACGTGGACTGGCGCGTCGGCGCCCGGCACTTTCTGGACCTGCTGGTCGACGGGGACGTGGCCAACAACCAGCTCAACTGGCAGTGGATGGCGGGCACCGGCACCGACTCGCGCCCCAACCGGGTCCTCAACCCGGTCACCCAGGCGAAGCGGTACGACCCCGACGGCGCCTACGTGCGGCGCTGGGTGCCGGAACTGCGGGACGTGGCGGGGCCCGGGATCCACGAGCCGTGGAAGCTGCCGGGGCCGGACCGGGCGGCGCTGGACTACCCGGACCCGATCGTCGAGCTCGCCGCGGGCCTCGACCGCTTCCGGCGCGCCCGGGAACGCCGCTGAACGAGGGTCTTCCGCGCCGGGCCGCGCTCGGACGGCGCCGTACGCCCCGGCCGGCAGCGTCAGGGCCTCGGCCAGTCCGCTCGGCCGGGGCAGGCCGGGCGCGGGGCGTCCGGCCCAGCCGGGACCGCCGAGTACCACCACGGGCGTCGCCGGGCCCCGGCGACGCCCCACCGGGTCTGCGCGACGTGCCGGGCGAGCGGCATGCTCGCGGTGGAGCGTGCCTGGGCCCACAGGACGACAGCGACCGGCCCCAGCCGCCGGACGGCCGAGTCCAGCGCCTCGGCGGGCACGGCCGTCCCGAACATGCGGGTGGGCACCCCCAGTCGACCGAGTGCGGCGTCCAGCGCCTCCAGCGGCAGACCGTGCTGTTCGCCGGGGACGCAGGCCAGCAGCACGGGTCCCGGCCGGCCCGCCGCCCGCCGAGGCGCCGCGGCGGGCACGACGCGGCGCAGCACGGTGCAGACGTGCCAGGAGAGCAGGTGCTCCACCTCGACGTACCGGTCGCCGGAGGAGGCCCACCTGCGTCCCACAGCGTGCAGCGTCGGGACCATCACCTCCTGCCAGGCGGCGATCAGTCCGTGCCGTTCCACGGCCGCGCCCAGTCGTTCCGCGACGCCCGGCGCGTCGAGTCGTACGGCGGCGCGGGCCAGACCCCGGCACTCCCGGCGTACGGCGGCGCCGAGCGGGAGCGCGTCGTCCGGACCGCCCGCCACGCCCCGGCTGTCGTCCGCCGGACGCGGACCCGGCTCCGGCGCGTCCAGGAGGGTCCGGCGGGCCTCCTCCTTCGCCGTCCGGGCCGCGTCCGTCGGGGGCACACCGGACGCGGTGAGCCGGCACCAGAACGGCCACGTCACCCGGCCGCCAGCGCCGGTGCCGCCCGTCGTCGCGGGCGGCGGGCCCGATGCCGTACCGCCCGTCAGGAGCGCAGGGTGGTGGGCGCCACGCCCAGCCGACGGGCCAGCGCCCCGGTCGTCAGCCCGGCCTCGTCCGGGCTGGGAATCTCGCTCACGGACCGACCATACGAGAGCCGCCTCTACACCTCTCCGACCTCTACACATAAGGAGCAAATAAGAGCAGAATGAACATGCGCGGCACTTACCGCACACCGCAGCGAAGCGGTCAGGCCGGAAAGTCAAAGGAGACGAACCATGGCCAACGTCTCGCCCACCAGAGGTGACATGTCGACGCACCCCGACGTTTCCGAGATGCAGGCGCGGTACGCGCGCATGCTCGGTGGTCGTGATGTGGCGCTCGTGGACGGACCGGTGTTCCTGCTCGGTCTGTACTGCGCCGTGTCCCCGTGGATCCTGCACTACACCACCAGTCAGCCCGCGCTCATGACCCACAACCTAATCGTGGGCATCGCGATCGCTCTGCTGGGCCTCGGATTCACCGCGGCTCCCGCCCGCATGTACGGCCTGAGCTGGGCCATGTGCGCGGCCGGCATCTGGATGATCATCGCGCCGTGGGTCGTCGGCGACAGCCCGGACGCCGGTGTCGCGGTGAACAACATCATCATCGGCGCCCTGGCGCTGGTCCTGGGGCTGCTGTGCACCGCCACAGCGGCCAGGAGCACGTCGAAGCCGTAGGGGCGGCCGCACGCCGCAAAACGGTCGGGCCAGGGCCGCAGGGGGCGGACCGGCCCGGCCGCGTCACGGTGCGTACACGTACGGCGTCGTCGTGCTGAGAGCCGTGAAGCCGAGACGTTCGAGGATGGGACGGCTCTGGTCGGAGGCGTCGACCTGGAGGTAGCGGTAACCGCGCCCGGCGGCGATCCGGGCACGGTGGGCGATCAGCGCGCGGTAGACGCCCCGGCCACGCCAGCCGTCAACCGTGCCGCCGCCCCACAGCCCGGCGAACGCTGTCCCCTCGATCAGCTCCATCCGCGCCGAGCTCACTGGCGTCCGACCGGCCAGGGCGACGACGGCGACGAGGGTGTCCGGGTCGGTGGCGAGGCGGGCCAGCAGCAGGTTGCGCAGCCAGGATCCGTCCCGCCCGAAGGCCTTCTCGTGGGCCTCCACCATGAGGTCGACGCCCGCCCGGTCGGTGACCGGCACGATGCGGACGCCCTCGGGCGGCCTGGCGTCCACGAGCTGACCGGCCGTCTCGCCGATCAGCAGGGTCTCCTCCGGCTCGGGCGTGAATCCGGCCGACCTGAGCCGCTGCCCGAGATCGGCCGGACGGTCGTGCCGGTACAGCTTCCACTCGAACGCGCGGCCGAGTCTGGTGAAGAAGGCGACCTGTTCCGCGATAGCCGCGTCGATGTCGACGCCGGCGCGGTCGAGGTCCGACCAGACAACGCCGTTCCAGCCGCCGTCCCCGCCGATGTGACGGACCACGGTCCCGGCCCGTTCGACCCGTGCGTCGGAGCTTTCGGGACGTGCGCCTTCGCGCATGTCCCGGTCGTACGAGGCGAGCAGCGTGGCATGGTCCATGCGCCCACCCCAGCACACCGGCTCGGCCCGCACAACGCAATTTCGGTCGTGCGGGGCGCCGTACGGGCGACGGTGCGCGACCGGGAGGGCGGGCCGGGCGGGCGGCGGGGGCGGGCGACTGCATGGGCGGCCGCAGACCCCTGATATGCCGGGGCCTGCGGCCGTCGATCTCCAGGCGCCGCTCAGCGCTCCGCGCCGGGGCGGAACCGGCGGTACAGCAGCGCTCCGCCGAGCAGCATCGCCGTGCTGCCCGCCAGCGCGGTCAGCGTGGCGTCGGCACCCGTGTGGGCCAGCGACGACAAGGCCTCGTGGCCCCTGGCGCCCGACTCGACGGTGGGCGCCGAGGGATTGGCCTTCGGCCCCTGGTGCTGGGGCGGCGAGGGCGGGGTGTGCCGGGTCGGCGGCTGGTGCGGCGGCTGCTCGGGCTTCTCGCCGGAGATGTTCACGGACTCGTTGCCGAACGCCGGATCGCCGATGCCGACGACGTTGACGCTGTTGCCGCTGACGTTCACCGGGAGCTGCACCGGCAGCTGAAGGCCGTTGCCGGAGACGACGCCCGGGGAGCCTTCCATGTCGCCCTGCGCGGTGGCCCCGCCGCCGGACGACGCCCCGAACCCGCCGTGCGCTCCGTGACTGCCGCGCCCATCGTGGTCGCCCTGACCGCCGTGCCCGCCGTGCCCGCCGTGTCCACCGTGCTCACCGTGCTCACCGCGCTCCCCGTAGCCGCCACGCCCGCCGTGCCCGCCGTGCCCACCCCGTCCGCCGCGCCCGCCGGAGGCGTCGGCCCCGCCCTTGTTGGCGCAGGTGTTGCCCGCGGCGGGGTTCAGCAGCCCCACCACGTCGACCGTGTTGCCGCACAGGTTCACCGGGATGTGTACCGGCAGCTGCACCCCGTTGCCGGAGATCAGCCCGGGCGAGCCGGCCGCGACGCCCTTCGCCGCGGAATCGGCGTGTGCGGGCAGTGTCACAGCCATCGCGCCGGAAACCACGGCGACGGCCATCACACCGGTTCGGGTAACCCGTTTCATGGGTCCCTGCCTTCCAGACTTGAATCGCGGGCAGTCGCCCGCACCCGATAGAACGTCGGCGACGCGTCCGAGTTATGCCTAAACACCCTTTCACCCCATTGGGTGTCACCCTCGCCGAACGGGCGGCAGGCCGGGTCCACCGGGCCCGCCCCACCGCCCGGAGGCGGGGCGTGCACCTGCCGCTTATCGTGATCGAGGGCGCCGTTCCCGGACCGCTGCGGGCGTCCCTGGAGGCACTGATGCTGGCCAATCTGTCGACGCGGCCCGGGCTGCGGGGCTGTGCGCTCGCCGCGACCGCCGCGCTGACCCTGCTGGGCGGCGCGGGTCTGCCGACGGTCGCCGCGAACCGCGCCGGCGACGGGGACGACCGCCTTGACCTGTCCCGGTTCTATGGTCAGAAAGTCGCCTGGTCGGCGTGCAAGGGCGAGGGCATGCCCAAGGACCTGCAGTGCGCCAAGGTGACCGTCCCGCTCGACTACTCCCGCCCCGAGGCCGGCACGCTCGATCTCGCGCTCGCCCGCTACCGGGCCACCGGCGACAGGCACGGTTCGGTGGTGCTCAACTTCGGCGGCCCCGGCGGCGCGGGCGTCCCCGAACTCGCCTACGGCGGCAAGGAGTTCATGGACCTGACGGACGGCTACGACGTGGTCACCCTCGACCCGCGCGGCGTCGGCCGCTCCTCCCCCGTCAGCTGCGGGGAAGGCGAGGACAGCGGGCCGGCCCCGTTCAACGACGACACGGCCCTCGCCGATCCGCCGGAGCTCCTCAGTCGGCTGAAGCAGGCCGCCGCCGACTGCGCGGAGCACTCCGGACCGGTCCTGCCGCACATCGGCACCGTCCACGCGGCCCAGGACCTCGACGTCATGCGCCAGGCGCTCGGCGACAGGAAGCTCAACTACCTCGGCTTCTCCTACGGCAGCCGCCTCGGCGCGGTGTACGCGGCCCGGTTCCCCGACAAGGTGGGACGGATGGTCCTCGACGGGGTCGACACCCTCACCGAGCCGCTCACCGAGCAGGGCCTGGCGGGCGCCCGGGGCCAGCAGGTGGCGCTGGACGACTTCGTCGGCTGGTGCGTGAAGGACATCGCCTGCCCGTTCGGACAGGACCCGCGGGTGGCACGCCAGGAGGTGGTGCGGCTGGTCCGCTCGCTCGACGAGGATCCGCTGCCGACCGACTTCGGTGACGACTTCACCGGGCAGGACCTCGTCGGCGCCCTCGGGCAAGGCCTGTACAGCAGGGAGCTGTGGCCCCTGCTGGAGCGGGCGCTGGCCCAGCTGATCGAGAACGGCGACCCCAGCGGGGTCCTCGGGTTCACCACCGGCGGCTTCACCCATCCGCTGCCGTTCCCCGTACCGCTCCCGGTCCCGCTGCCGCCGCGGTCCGCGGCCCGCACCGATCCCTCCCCCGGCGCCCTGGTCGACGCGGAGGACGTGCCCCTCGACAACCTGCCCGCGGCACTGATGGCGATCAACTGCGCGGACGACCCGGACCGCCCCACCGCCGCCCGGATCACCGCGGACCTCGAACGGCTGCGGGCCGCCTACGACAAGGCGTCTCCGGTCTTCGGCCGCTACCGTCTCAACGAGGTCCTGCTGTGCTACGGCCGCCCCAAGGGCACCGACTTCATCCGCGACGAGGTGAAGGACCTGCGCACCCCGAAGATCCTCCTGGTCGGCACGCGCGGCGACCCGGCGACGCCGTACCGCTGGACCGTGGAGACGGCGAAGCGCCTCGGATCGGCGGCCGTGGTGCTCGACAACAAGGGCGAGGGCCACACCGGGTACGGATCGTCGAAGTGCGTGCACCGCAAGGTGGACGACTTCCTGCTGTACGGATCGCTCCCGCCCAGCGGCAGTTCCTGCGGGCCCGACGAGGACGCCGGCTGAGCGCGCCGGTTCCTGCCGCTGCTCCTCGTCCGACGTCGCGCGAGGCTACGCGGCCCGGACGGTCACGAAGGCGTCGATCGCCGCGGTCAGCTCGGCCGGCTTCTCCACGGGGAGCTCGTGACCGGCGTCGATGATGCGCACGGTGGCGTCCGGGTAGGCCTTGGCCATCCGCAGCATCTGACCCACCGGGAGCTGGATGTCGTGGTAACCGTGGATCATCAGGGTCGGGGCCTGGATCTCCCCGGCCCGGTCGAGGACGTCGAAGGCCCGCATGGCGCCGTACAGGGTCATGACGACCTCGCGCGGGGTGTCCGCGGAGGACTTGACGTACGCGCGGATCTCGTCACGCGGGTAGCCGGGGGCGAAGGCGCGCTGGATGTTGGCGGCGACGAACAGTTTGAAGGGGACGAGGGTGGAGACGCCCATCAGCAGTCCTCGGCCCCGGCTGTAGGTCATGCGCCCGATGGAGTTCACCAGCACCATGCGCTCCACCCGCTCGGGGTGGGAGAGCGCGACGGTCTGCGAGATCATCCCGCCCATCGAGTGGCCGACCAGCACGAACCGTTCGATCTCCAGATGGTCGAGGAGGGCGAGGAGGTCTCGCGCGAGCTCCTCGACCGTCTTCACACCCGCCCCGCTGCTCTCGCCGTGCCCGCGCAGGTCGAACCGGATCACCCGGCGCTTCCCGGCGAAGTGCGCCACCTGGTGGTCCCAGCGGCGCCGGTTGGCCGTCCAGCCGTGCACGAACACCAGGGGTACGCCGTCGCCGTCGCGCGGGCCCTCGTCGTCGTACGTCAGTGCTGCGCCGTCGACTTCGAGCTGCGGCATGGAGGCCTCCTGCGGTGCGGTCCGGTCCGGTCCCGGTTACTGACGCGTACGGTAACCGGCCGCCGGGGCCGCCGTCACCGGCGGCGGCCGGGGAGACCGAAGCGTGACCACGCTCGCCTTCCCCGCGCCGACCTCGCCCCGACCTTGCCTGGCCCTGCCTGGAGCCACCCCCACCCTTGCTCCCACCTTGCTCCACCCTCGTTCCCACCTTGCCCGGACATTGCCCCGAATGCCCGATACCCGATTCGGACCTATCGTGCTCATATGGAGCACGCACTCAGCCCCGCCGCCCTCTCCGAACTGCGCCGCCCGCGCCCTTATCCGGCGGTGTCCGTGCTGACGCCGACCCACCGCCGCGAACCCGGCAACGCCCAGGACCGGGTCCGGCTGCGCAATGTCGTGGCTGAGGCGAAGAGACAGCTGGAGCACGACCCGGCGATCACCCGCGAGCGGCGCGCCGACGTCGCGGGACAGCTCGATCGCGCCCTGGCCGAGGTCGACCTGGCGCACAGCGAGGACGGCCTGGTCATCTACGCGGCGCCGGGCGAGCACCAGGTGTGGTCGCTGGCCCGTCCGGTGCCCGAACGCGTCGTGCTCTCCGACACGTTCCTGACCCGCAACCTGGTCTCCGCGCAGGCCGCCGAGCGGCCCTTCTGGGTGTGCTCGGTCTCCGCCGACCGCGTCACGCTGTGGAACGGCGGCGCCGACCGGGTGACCGAGGAGCACGCCGGCGGCTTCCCACTGGTCAAGAGGCGGCCGAACTTCGACGCCGAGCGCATGCAGCGGACGGGCGATCTGCCCAGCACGTTCCGTGACGAGGACACCCGTCACTTCCTGCGCGACGCCGACACCGCCGTGGGCAGGCTGCTGCGCGCGCACCCGCGGCCGCTGGTCGTCACCGGCGAGCAGGCGGCGCTGTCGCTCCTCGACGAGCTGGGCGGCGTCACCCGCGACGCGCTGCACATCGCGCACGGCGGACTCTCGCACGGCCCGCCCGAGGCCGTGTGGCAGGCGGTGCGCCCCCTGCTCGACGCGGAGTCCCGCCGGGACGTGGCGTCGGTCGCCCGGGTACTCGACTCGGCGCGCGGGCACCGCATGTTCGCGGCCGGTGTCGACGAGCTGTGGCAGAACGCGCGGGAGGGCCGGGTCCGGCTGCTGGCCGTCGAGGAGAACTTCCGGATCACGGTCCGCGACCACGGCGACCACCTCGTCCCCGCCGCGAGCGGCGACCTGGACGCCCGCGAGGACATCGTCGACGAGATCGTGGAGCAGTGCCTGGAGACGGGCGCCGCGGTGCGTTTCGTGCCGGACGGCACACTGGGCGAGCTGGACGGCATCGCCGGCGTGCTGCGCTACTGACCGCAGGTCCGCCACGGCCCTGTTCAGCTGCTTTCCCCGGCGGCGTACGCTACCGCGTGATCGTCGACCGGGAGGGGGCGGGCGCGTGGGGGACCTGCTGGGCGTGGCGGTGCTGGGGGCCGGACACATGGGCGCCGACCATGTGCGCCGCCTGGATCGCGTGGTGAGCGGAGCGCGGGTGGCCGCGGTGGCCGACCCCGACGCGGCGCGCGCCGAGGAGGCCGTGGCCGGCCTCGAGGCGGTGACGGTCCACGCGGAGGCGGAGGCCGCGCTCGACGCACCCGGCGTCGAGGCCGTGCTGATCGCCTCGCCCGGGCCCGCCCACCAGGAGGCGCTGCTCGCGGCCTTCGCGCGCGGCCTTCCGGTCCTCTGCGAGAAGCCCATGGTGCCGGACACGGCGGGGGCGCTGCGCGTGCTGGAGGCGGAGGCCCGGCTCGGACGGCGGCTGGCCCAGATCGGTTTCATGCGACGCTATGACGCCGAGTACCGCAGGCTGAAGGCGCTGCTGGACGACGGGCGGCTCGGACGGCCGCTGATGCTGCACTGCGTGCACCGCAACGTGTCCTCGCCGCCGGACTTCACCAGCGCGATGCTGGTCGACAGTTCGGTGTCGCACGAGATCGACGCGGCCCGCTGGCTGCTCGGCCAGGAGCTGACCTCGGTCTCCGTGCTGCGGCCGCGCCCCTCGTCCGGCGCCCCGCAGGGTCTGCTGGACCCCCAGTTCGTGCTCTTCGAGACCGCGGGCGGCGCCCTGGTCGACGTGGAGGTCTTCGTCAACTGCGGCTTCGGGTACCAGGTGCGCTGCGAAGCCGTGTGCGAGGCGGGCAGCGCGCGCATCGGCGACGACCACGGCATGCTCGTCACCGCGCGGGGCGCGGCCGGCGCGGAGGTGCCGCAGGACTATCTCGTGCGGTTCGCGGACGCCTACGACCGCGAGGTGCAGACCTGGGTCGACGCCACGCGGCGCGGCCGGGTCACCGGCCCGTCCGTGTGGGACGGCTACGCGGCCTCGGCCGTCGCCGAGGCCGGGGTCCGTGCCCTCGGGAGCGGGGCGCGCGTCGGCGTCGAACTCGCCCCGCGCCCCGGGCTGTACGCCACGCGCGGCCGCTGAGCCGGAGCGGGCCCCGGACCGGGCCTGCGACCAGGCCTCGAAGCGGACCCCGGACGAAGCCCCGGAGCGGGCCTCAGACGTTGCCGAGCAGGGCCTGCAGTCCCTGGTCGACCGCGTCGCCGACGTCCTCCGTGCCACAGGCCACGACCGCGTAGCTGCGCAGCAGGAAGCGGCGCAGGGCCCCGGTGTCGAACTGGAGCAGGGCCATCCCGAGCGGGGAGTGGAACTCCACCACCGTGCGGTCCTGTCCGCAGGGCCAGATGTGCACGTCACCGCTTCCGGCCGGACCGTCCACGCCCTGCTCCAGCAGTCCGCGGCCGAAGGTCCAGGTGACCGGCTCGCCCGCGAGGGAGACCTCGGGCGGGAAGTCGACGTGCACGGCGAACGGGTCGGCGGAGTCGTAGCGGAGTGTGGCGGGCACGGGCAGCGCCTGGTCCTCCGCGGTGATCAACCGGGCGCGGACGGGTTGTTCCAGAGTGGTGTCCATGCACATAGGACCTCGCGGAGGCCGATCGCATTACGCTTTGTCCGACACCAATTAATGTGACCTGCGTCACACGATCGGAAGCGTAGAACATACGCACGTCGAACACTCGGATGACACTCGCCCCAGCCCCCTCACGAGTCCCTCAAGTCACGTACTCTGTCTACGACTTGAAGCCCTTCTGCGGCGCTCGGGTCGCACTCGTCCACCCCTCCGTGAAGACTCTGGCATATGCCGGAAGCACCACCGAATCGTGTGTTGCCAAATCCCTTACAGCGCTTCGCGGGCTGTGCCACAGTCGTATCGGCCCTCACGTCATCCTTCGTCGTACCGTCCCGCATCGGAGAGCGTCATGCCGCCCCACGTCTCTGCGGATCACCCAGCCGCCCAGCCGCCGGCGCGCGGCTCGGTGGACGCGCTGATCTCGCAGGCCCGACGGCTCAAGGGCGACATGGACGCCGTACGGCAGGACGCCGCCCAGGGCGACGCGACGGACCCCGAAGGGCGCTGGCAGCGCGCCCTCTACGATCTGGCGCGGCACCAACTCGACGACCTCGACGCGCACTTGGCCCAGTTACGGGACGGCCCACGGCCCGCACCGCCCGCCGGCCCCCCGGCCGCGGCCGCGACTGCCCCGCGCGAGTCCCTGCTCAGCCGGGTCGGCAGCGCCGAGTGGAACCTGCTGACGGACGAAGCGGTGTGGTCCGAGGAGCTCTACCGGATTCTCGGCCGCGACCCCGCCACTCCCCCGCTCACCCTCGACGAACTCCCCTGTCTCGTCCTCGAGGAGGACCGGTCCAAACTGACCGCGATGGTCACGGACTGCCTGGTCGACGCCCGGCCCATCGACGGCGAGTTCCGCATCCTGCGCCCGACAGGCCCACCGCGCACCGTGCACATGATGGGCGAACCGGTGCTCGACTCCGACGGCGCCACCGCCTCCATGTGGGCCGTGCTGCGCGACGTCAGCGAACTGCGCCGCAATCAGCGCGCGGTGCGCGAGAGTCACGACTCGATGCAGGCCCGGCGGCAGGCACAGACCGAGCACCGGCCGGCGGTCGAACCGCGGGAAACCGTCCTGCCCCCGCACCGCGTCCCCCTGCGCCTGCCGCACGAGGGCCCGAGCGCCCTCGACGTCGCCGCCCGCTGTCTGCCCGCCGCCACCGCCTCCCTGATCGGCGGCGACTGGTACGACGCCCTCGAACTCCCCGACGGCGACACCCTGCTCAGCGTAGGCGACCTCACCGGACACGGGCCGGCCGTCACCTCGAACACGGCGATGCTGCTGGGCGCCCTGCGCGGCATGGCCATGGCGGGCACCCGGCCCGCCCGGCTGCTGACGTTGCTGAACCAGTTACTGGACGCCACCGTCCGACCGGTCCTCGGCAGCGCCGTGTGCTGCCGCTACCGGCCGCGCACCCGCACCCTGGTGTGGGCGCAGGCCGGTCACCCCGCCCCGCTGCTGTTCCGCAACGGGACGGGACGCCGGCTGCGGGCGCCGAACGGCGTTCTGCTCGGAGCCGCCCCACGCGCCGCGTACGAGCACGCCGAGGAGCCCCTCCGCGAGGGCGACCTGATCCTGCTGCACACCGACGCACTGGCCCCCGCCGACCGCCTGCTCGCGCTGGCTCCGCTCCTGGACGGAGCACGCACCGCCGAGGAGTGCGTCGAAGCGGCCGTGCAGGAGTGCGGCGAGGCCGAACGCACCGACGACGCCTGTGTGCTCGTCGCCCGGGTGACCCGGTAGCGAAGCCGGGAGACCCGATGACGGGTGGCGGCGGGTGACGGCCGGGCAGCCGATGCCCGGTGACGGCCGAGCAGCCGACGGTCTCACGCCCGAGCGCTGTCGCCCCCTTTCGCCCCCTTCTGCTTCGGCAGCGCCAGCCTGATCTCCTCGCGCAGCTCGCTGATCCTCGGGGAGCCGGCGTACTGCGCGGTGAGCCGGTACATCTGACTCAGCCGGTCCCAGGTGCGCCGGGAGGAGTTCGAGCCCATCGACATCAGGGCCAACCGTGCGAACCGGTCCGCCTGTTCGGGGTCGTCCGCGATGAAGCAGGCGGACGCCATGGACAGATGGTCGAAGATCTTCGACCGTTCGCGCCCGTCGACGCGCAGCGCCAGGGCCTTCTCCGCGTAGTACTGGGCGTGGGCGGCCGCCTGCGGCTCGAACTCGGCCAGCGTGCGGTAGGCCAGAGCCTGCATGCCGTACAGATCCTCGTCCTTGAAGGTCTGCATCCAGGACGGCGGGACGACGTCGCCCTTGTCGGAGACGAAGAGGTCCTCGGCCCGGCCGAGGGTGCGCCGCATGGCCTGGCCCTTGCCCATCGCCGCCTGCGCCCAGGCCTCGATGGTGTGGAACATCGCCCGGGTGCGCGGCACCACCTCCTCGCCGGAGCCGGACTGGGCCAGTTTCATCAGGTCGAGGGCGTCGCCGGGCCGTCCGAGGTGGACCATCTGCCGGGCGGCCCGGGACAGCGCCTCGCCGGCCCGCGGCCGGTCGCCGCCCTCCCGTGCGGCATGCGCGGCGATGACGAAGTACTTCTGGGCGGTGGGTTCGAGGCCGACGTCGTGCGACATCCAGCCGGCGAGGACGGCGAGGTTGGCGGCGACGCCCCACAGGCGTCGCTGGAGATGGGCGGGATGACGGTAGGCCAGGATGCCGCCCACCTCGTTGAGCTGTCCCACGACCGCCTTGCGTTGCAGCCCGCCTCCGCGGGCCGCGTCCCAGGCTCGGAACACCTCGACCGAGCACTCCAGTTCGTCGACCTCCTCCGCCCCGATGGGAGCGGCCTCGTAGCGGTCGAACCCGGCGGGATCGGCATGATGGAGAAGCGGATGGTCGACGGCGGGAGCGTCGGCGGAAAGGGTGGGGTCGGTGTGCAGCCAGTCGTGCATGGCGCTGCTGAGAGCTGATCCCGCGGCGAGCGCGGCACCCGCGCCCACCAGACCGCGTCGGTTGAGCATGAGGTCCATTCCCGTGAATTCGGTGAGGACCGCAGCAGTCCGTTCGGGCGCCCACGGCACGCCGTCGGGGTGTTCAGCACTCCCGCCGCCGGGCCGTTTGCCTGTACGCCCGTGCCGGACCAGACCGAGGTCCTCGATGGTCACGACACGGCCGAGACGCTCGGTGAACAGGGCCGCCAGCACCCGCGGCACCGGATCGCGCGGGATCTCTCCCATGTCGATCCACCGCCGCACTCGGGAGGTGTCGGTCGACAGCTGGGGGTGGCCCATGGCCGCCGCCTGCCGGTTGACCAGCCTCGCGAGTTCGCCCTTGGACCAGCCGGCCAGGCCGAACAGATCCGAGAGACGGGTGTTGGGTTGTCCGCTCACGTCAAGCCCCCAGGTTCTCGGCTGAGTTGACAGTAGCCCGGTGAAAGTTGCCGGGCGACTATTCGCCATGGTTCGCCAGGGTTCGCCAGATGGTGTGCCACTGGGCGACGGGTGTCAGGTAGGAAAGCGCCACCCCGACCCGGTCGCCGAGGGACATTCCCCAGGGTGCACCCGAAAGGGCCGGTCGGGGCAGCGCTCTGACGTCCGGCACACGAAGGGATCTGTTTCCCCCATGTACGCAGCATCGTCCTCCGTGTCCGCCCCTCCCCGGTCGCTGCACACCCGCCCGGGCGGCGGCGGCCCCTACCTCGCCCCGGCGCGAACGCCGGCCCCCGCGCTCGGCGTGGGCGGCGTGCGCCGTCCCGCGGGGCTCGGCACGCAACCGCTCAGCGGCAGGCTCGACCTGTCCGGCCCCCAGGGCGCCCAACTACGCACGGCGATCGCCTCGGTGCACCGCATCTGTCCGGAGTTCGCGCCGGTCCAGGTGCTGCGCCGCAGCGGACGTTCCGTGCTCCTGGTCGGCACGACGGGACGCAGCACGGCCGTCGCCAAGTGCTTACTGGACCACTCCCCCGTGTGGGCGGAGCGGATCAGGCACGAAATAGCGGCGTACCGCACGTTCGTCCGGCAGCGCCCCCCGGTGCGGGTGCCGAGACTGATCGCGGCGGACCCGGACAACTGCACACTGGTGATCGAGCGGATGCCGGGGCGGGCGGCGGCCCTGGAGCGGCACCCCACCGAAGCCCCTCCGCGGGCGGACGTCAGGGCCGCACTCGGCGCGATCTGCCGGCTCAACTCCTGGCGGCCGCCGGCCGGCTCGTTCGACGCACCGCTGGACTACGCCGCCCGTATCTCCCGCTACCACGAGCTGGGGCTGCTCACCGACCGGGACCTGGGCGACCTGCAGAAGCTGCTGCACGGCATCGCCGCCACCGCGGGCCGGCAGGGCATGGGGCAGTTCTGCCACGGCGACGCCCTCCTGTCGAACATCCTCCTCTCACCGGCCGGTCCCGTGCTGGTGGACTGGGAGCACGCGGGCTGGTACCTGCCGGGCTACGACCTGGCGACGCTGTGGTCGGCGCTGGGCGACGCCCCCGTGGCGCGCCGTCAGATCAGCCAGATCGCCCAGTCGGCGGGCCCTGCCTCCCGGGACGCCTTCCTGGTGAACCTGATGCTGGTCCTGACCCGCGAGATCCGCACCTACGAGACGGCCGTGCAGCGCTCGATGCACGACACGGCCCCGGCTCCGGGGGCGGCCCACACGGGAGCCGCGCCGTCCGGCGAGGAACAGCGTCTGCTGCTGCGGCGACTGCACGACGACTGCCAGCTGGCCCGCCGGGCCGTACGCGCGGCGGTCGGCACCCGCTGAGGGAGCGTCAGCCCGCGGTGCGCCTGAACGGCGGCGCACCGCGGGCTGACGTATGCGGGGACGCGGGCATGCGGCAACGCGGGTATGCGGGTACGCGGTGTCTTAACGGGGGAATTCGCCCCGTTATGGGCATGATTGACGGGTTGTCGGTCCGGCGGAGCCAGTCGGCCGTGGCCGGCCCCCCGCACGCCCGCTCGCTCGTCCCTGGAGGCCGCATTGCGCAGACCCGCCACTTCCCCCGGACCGTACAGACGTACCCGTAGAGCCGCAGGCGCCCTGGCGTCGGCGGCTCTCGTGCTGCCGCTCCTCGGCGCCGCCCGCCCGGCCGAGGCCGACGCCACGCCCCGGTCGGCGGACAGCCTCCAGCGGGCCTTCGCGGCCGCGGCAGCCCGGTACCACGTGCCGCAGAGCGTGCTGCTGGGCGTCTCCTACCTCCAGTCCCGTTGGGACGCGCACGCCGGAGCGCCGAGCGTGACCGGCGGCTACGGCCCGATGCACCTCACCGACGTCCGCACGGCCCTCGCCACGGCCCCGCGTCACAGCACCGGCACCGGCACCGCGAACCCGCGCGGCGGCTCCGCCCGGACAGCCCCGGCCCCGCGCGTGCGGGCGCCGTCGAACGAGCGGGTCCCGGCCCGTCTGAAGACGCTGGGGCGGGCCGCGAAGCTCACCGGCCTCGACGCCGGGCGACTGCGCGCCGATCCCGCGGCCAACATCGCGGGCGGCGCCGCCCTGCTCGCCGACGCCCAGCGCCGGCTGGGCGAGCCGCTGAGCGCCGACCCGGCCGCCTGGTACGGCGCGGTGGCGCGTTTCTCCGGCGCGGACGACACCGCGACCGCCGCCGCCTACGCGAACGACGTGTACGGCGTGCTGCGCTCCGGCGAACGGCGCACCACGGACGCCGGCCAGCGGGTGGCCCTCGCCGCACAGCCGGGCCTCGCGCCGCGGACGGCCCAGCTGCGCGGGACCGGCCTGCGCCAGGTCTCCCGAGCGGGCGCCGAATGCCCGTCCACGGTGTCCTGCGAGTGGATCCCGGCGCCCTACGAGCAGTTCGGCGACAACGACTACGGCAACCACGACGTCGCCGACCGGCCCGCCTCGCCCGACATCGACTACCTCGTCGTGCACGACACCGAGGGCGGCTGGGACGGGGTGCTGACCATGATCCAGGACCCGACCTACGTGTCCTGGAACTACTCGCTGCGCGCCACCGACGGGCATGTCGCCCAGCACGTGAAGGCGAAGGACGTGGCCTGGCACTCGGGCAACTGGTACGTCAACTCCAAGTCGATCGGTCTGGAGCACGAGGGTTTCCTCGCCGCGCCGGACTCCTGGTACACGGAGGCCATGTACCGCTCGTCCGCGCGACTGGTGAAGTACCTGGCCGACAAGTACGACATCCCGCTCGACCGGCAGCACGTCCTCGGCCATGACAACGTGCCCGGCCCGACGGCGGCGAGCGTGTCGGGGATGCACACCGACCCCGGCCCCTTCTGGGACTGGCGGCACTACTTCGAGCTGCTGGAGGCCCCCTTCACGGCGACCGCCGACGGCAGCGCCGACAGCAGCGGCGGCCTGGTGACGATCCGGCCGGACTACGCCGCGAACCGGCCGGTGTACACGGACTGCGCCGCCCGGAGTCAGACCTGCGCCGCGCACGGCTCCAGCGCGGTCCGGCTGTACTCCGACCACGACGAGAACTCCGCGCTGATCAACGACGTCGGCCAGGGCTCGGGTCCGACCAAGGGCCTGAACGACACCTCGTCACGGGTGTCCACCGGGCAGCAGTACGCGGTCGCCGACCGGTGGGGCGACTGGACGGCGATCTGGTACCTCGGCCAGAAGGCGTGGTTCGAGAACCCCGCCGCGCGGCCTACGGCCGTTCCCGCGGCGGGCCAGGTGGTCACGCCCAGGGACGGCGTCACGAGCGTCCCGCTCTACGGCCGCGCCTACCCGGAGGCGTCGGCCTATCCGGCGGGCGTGCCGGTCCAGCCGGTGTCCGCGCTGCCGTACAAGCTGCCCAAGGGGCAGCGGTACGTTGTCGGGGGCAAGGTGCCGGGCGAGTACTACTACGCGGCCACCTTCTCCACCGGTTCGCACCGGCTCGTCGTCGGCCGCGAGCAGTACTACGAGATCCAGTACGGCCACCGGGTGGCGTTCGTGCGGGCCTCGGACGTGAAGCTGATGCCGTCGGATTCCTAGCGTTCCCCGGGCCCCGGGGTTCCCGCGGCCCGGCCTGGCCGCGCCTCAGCCCTGCTGGAACAGCTCCGCCGGGAGGGGCTTCAGCAGGGCGTACAGGTCGTCGGTGATGGGGCGGTCCCAGGCGGCGATGGTCACCAGGACGTTGTCGCTGCGGTCGAACTGCACGCAGGAGACGCGCCCCTCGGACAGCTTCAGCCGCCGCACGATCAGCAGGTTGTCGCCCTGCATCACCGGCATGTCCTCGACGCCGACGACGGTCACCTCCTCGTCGTTCTCCAGCGCGAGCAGCAGCTGGGCCACCTCGAAGGGAATCTCCCCCTCCTCCACCTCACGGGCCGGGGAGCCCTCGGGCAGATTGCCGATGATCATCGCGGGGCCGCGGCCGCCGAAGAGGTCGTAGCGCAGGAAGACGCCCTGGCAGCTGCCGTCGGGCGCGGGCAGCAGGCCGGCGCCCAGATTGCCGGGCCAGTCGCCCGGGTCCATGGCCAGAACGTCGAATTCGGGCCCGGCGGGCGTGGCGCTGCGGCGGCGGAGGAACGACATGCGGCCATGGTACGTGGCCGCGGCCGTACGGCGGCGGGTGGGAGCGTCCCGGTCCGTCGTGCGGACGCGGGCCGGGGACGGCCGCTCGCACCGGTCCGGGTTCCCCCACGGCAGGCCCGTTCGGCAGGCCCACTCGACCGGCGGGCTCGGCCTGCCCGCTCGCTCGGTCCGCCCGTCGCGCGCGAGGGCGAGGGCGAGGTCCGCCCGTCGGCCGGATCCCGTCGCATCCCCGACGGCGCCGACGGGATCAAGGCGACCGGGAACGCCCTGGTCCCGGGCACGACCTGTCTCAGGTGACGCCCGGCCCCAGGGAACGACGGTCTCAGGTGACGACCGGTCTCAGGTCAGGTCGAACTCCCCTTCCCGCGCCCCCGACACGAACGCGCCCCACTCCGCGGGCGTGAAGATCAGAGAAGGGCTCTGGGGGCTGCCGCTGTTGCGCATCGCGATGAACCCCTCGACGAAGGCGATCTGGACATCCCCCCGCCCCCGGCTGCTGGACTGCCACTCGGCGTTGCTGAGGTCCAGCTCCGGCTTGTCCCAGCCCGTGAGCGGATGCTGCTGGATGGTGCTCTCGGCCACGTCCGTGCTCCTCCCGGTCTCGTCGTCCGCGGGTCAGCCTAGCGACCGGTTCCGGACGCCGACAGAGCACGTGGAGGGGTCCTTTCAGGACTCCGGCGGTCGCGCTCCCACGAGCCACATCGAGAAGAACTGCGAGCCGCCGCCGTAGGCGTGCCCGAGAACCCGGCGGGCCCGTTCCACCTGGTGTTCGCCGGCCTGGCCGCGCACCTGGAGCGCCGCCTCCGCGAAGCGGATCATGCCGGAGGCGCCGATCGGGTTGGTGGACAGGACACCGCCCGACATGTTGACGGGCAGGTCGCCGTCGAGTTCGGTGACGCCGGCCTCGGTGAGCTTCCAGCCCTCGCCCTCGTCGGCGAAGCCGAGGTTCTCCAGCCACATGGGCTCGTACCAGGAGAACGGCACGTACATCTCGACGGCGTCGATGTCCCGGCGCGGGTCGCCGATCCCGGCCTGGCGGTAGACGTCCGCGGCGCAGTCCTTGCCGGCCTGCGGCGAGACGGCGTCCTTGCCGGCGAAGAGGGTGGGTTCGCTGCGCATCGCCCCGCCGAGCATCCAGGCGGGCGGGCGCGGTGCGCGGGCGGCTCCGGCCCGGTCGGTGAGGACCATCGCGCAGGCCCCGTCGGAGGAGGGGCAGGTCTCCGAGTAGCGGATCGGGTCCCACAGCATCGGCGAGGCCCGGACCTTCTCCAGGGTGATGTCGTGCTCGTGGAGGTGTGCGTAGGGGTTCTTCAGCGCGTTGCGGCGGTCCTTGTACGCGACCAGGGAGCCGACGGTGTCGGGCGCGCCGCTGCGGCGCATGTAGGCGCGCACGTGCGGGGCGAAGAACCCGCCCGCCCCGGCGAGCAGGGGCTGCTGGAAGGGGACGGGCAGGGACAGCCCCCACATGGCGTTGGACTCGGACTGCTTCTCGAAGGCGAGGGTGAGGACGGTGCCGTGGACGCGGGCGGCGACGAGATTGGCGGCGACCAGCGCCGTCGAACCGCCGACCGAACCGGCCGTGTGCACGCGCAGCATGGGTTTGCCGACCGCGCCGAGCGCGTCGGCGAGGTACAGCTCGGGCATCATGACGCCCTCGAAGAAGTCGGGGGCCTTGCCGATGACGACGGCGTCGACGTCGACCCAGGTCAGCTCGGCGTCGTCGAGGGCGCGGCGGGCGGCCTCGCGGACCAGCCCGGCGATCGAGACGTCCCGCCGGGCGGCGACGTGCTTGGTCTGGCCGATCCCGACGACGGCCACGGGCTCCTTGCTCATCGCGCATCCCCTTCGAGTACGGCGACCAGGTTCTGCTGCAGACACGGGCCGGACGTGGCGTGGCCGAGGGCCCGGTCGGACTCGCCCCGGTGGATGCGGGCGGCGGCCTCGCCGAGGCGGATGAGGCCGGCGGCCATCATCGGGTTGGCGGCGAGGGCGCCGCCGGAGAGGTTCACCCGCACGCTGTCGTCCAGCCGCAGCGCCTTGCGCAGGACGATCTCCTGCGCGCTGAACGGGGCGTGCAGTTCGGCGGTGTCGACGGGCCGTTCGAAGGCTCCGGCCTTCTCGGCGGCGAGGCGGGTGGAGGGCGAGTCGGTGAGGTCGCGCACGCCGAGCGAGTGGGCCTCGATGCGGTGGTCGATGCCCCGGATCCACGCGGGCCGGGAGCACAGGTCGCGGGCCCGCTCCCCCGCCGCGAGGATCACGGCGGCGGCCCCGTCGCCGACGGGCGGGCAGTCGCCGGTGCGCAGCGGCCGCACCGCGTAGTCGCCCTGGGGGACGGTGCCGCGCAGCTGGGCGTGGGAGTTGAGAGTCGCGACGCGTCGGCTGCGGGCGCCGACCGCGGCGAGGGCGCTCTCGTCCGCCTGGCCCGCGTCGATCAGGGCCTGTGCCTGGAGCGCGGCGAGTGCGACGGAGTCGGGCCACAGGGGGGCGACGTAGTACGGGTCGAGCTGGCGGGTGAGGACGTCGCGCAGGGAGCCGGGCGAGGACTTGCCGTAGGAGTACACGAGCGCGGTGTCGGCGTCGCCGGTGAGGAGCTTGGTCCACGCCTCGTACAGGGCCCAGGCGCCGTCCATTTCGACGTGCGACTCGGAGATGGGCGGCCAGGCGCCGACGCCGTCGAGGGCGAGGGTGAAGGAGAAGGCGCGGCCGGCGAGGTAGTCGCTGGAGCCGGAGCAGGTGAAGCCGATGTCGGCGGTCTTCAGGCCGGTCCGGTCGAGGACGCTGTGCAGGACCGGCATGAGCATCTCGACCTCGGAGAGCTCGTCGGTGGTGCGCAGGACGTCGGTCTGTGCGAAGGCCACGACCGCGATGTCGCGGGCGCCCGGGGTTTCCTCGCCGGTCACAGCAGCTCCTTGTAGGCGTCGTAGTCCGCGTCGGGTTCGCCGGTCGGCCGGTAGTGGTCGGGGTAGCGGGCGCCGTCCGTCCACACGGGTTCGACGCGCAGGCCCATGCGCACCTGGTCGTAGGGGATGCCGCCGATGCGGCCGTGCAGGGCGAGGCCGGCGCCGTCGAGGGCGATGTGGGCGTAGACGTAGGGGACTTCGATGTCGAGGTTCTTCGCCTTGATGTTGACGATGCAGAAGGTGGTGACGGTCCCGCGTGGTCCGACCTCGACCTGCTCGGCGGTCGGGACGCCGCAGGTGGGGCAGGCGCCGCGCGGCGGGACGTACACCTTGTGGCAGGACGGGCAGCGTTCGCCCACCGTGCGCCGGGTGGAGAGCTCCTCGATGTAGGCGGACTGGGCGCGGCCGGGCGAGTAGCTGTAGTCGAGGCGGGCGGGGGCGACGATGCCGGTGACCGGGTCCGCGAACTCGCCGGTGCTGCCGGTGGGTTCGGCCGGATCGCCGTCGTGCGGCTCGAAGCAGGCGATGTCGGTGATGGCCCCGGTGCGTTCCTCCGCCCAGCGGATGCGGACCCGCGTTCCGGTGCGGACGGCGTCGGGGCCGGGGACGTCGAGGGCGTGCAGGAGGGCGGTGTCGGCGCCGTCGAGCCGGACCAGGACCCAGGCGAACGGGGTGTCGAGGGGTTGGCCGCGGCGGGGTGCGTGGTTCCAGGCCCAGGTGGTGACGGTGCCGGTGGCGGCGACCTCGACCAGGTCACGCAGGTCGTCGGCGGTGACGGGGTCGTACTCGACGGGCGGCACGAGGGTGCGGCCGTCGGTGGTCTTCACCCCGAGGACGATCCGCTCGCGCAGGCCGGTGAGGAAGGCGCTCTGGACGGGCCCGAGGGACCGGGTGAACGGAAACTCGACGACGAGGGGCGCTTTGAGGACTTCGGGCATCGGAGCTGCCTCCTAGGAGAGCCGACGTCAGCGGGAGCGCCCCGAAAGGGGCGCGGGGAACTGCGCGACCGGCCACAACGGACCCGCAGTATGGCGAACTGCGCTTACCGCCCACCCGCCCGGCGGAGCGTCACGCGCGTCGGTAGACAGGCGGCCGTTTCTCCGCGAAGGCGCGGGCGCCTTCCTTCGCGTCGTCCGTGTCGAACACCGGCCAGCCACGGGCCAGTTCGGCGGTCAGGCCGTCGGCCTCGGTCAGCTCGGCGGCCTCGTACACGGACGCCTTCACGGCCTCCACGGCGAGCGGGGCGCAGGCGTTGACGCGTTCGGCGATCTCCAGGGCCCGGTCCAGGGCGGCGCCGTCGGGGACGACGTGCCCGATCAGCCCGACGGCGGCGGCCTCCTGTGCGCTGTAGGGCCGTCCGGTGAGCAGCATCTCCAGGGCGTGGGTGCGTGGGATCTGGCGTGGCAGGCGGACCGTGGAACCGCCGATCGGGAACAGGCCGCGCCTGACCTCGAAGAGGCCGAAGGTGGCGGACTCCCCCGCGACGCGGATGTCGGTGCCCTGGAGCATCTCGGTGCCGCCCGCCACGCAGTGGCCCTCGACGGCGGCGATCACCGGTTTGCGGGGGCGGTGGTGGCGCAGCATCGCCTTCCAGTGCAGGTCCGGGTCGGCCTTGAGCCGGTCGCGGTGCTGCTCGCCCTGCATGCCCTGGCCGGCGAGCGCCTTGAGGTCCATGCCGGCGCAGAAGGATCCGCCGGCGCCGGTGAGGACGATCGAGCGGACGGAGTCGTCCGCGTCGGCCTCGAGCCAGCCGTCGTACAGGCCGACGAGCATGGCGATCGAGAGCGCGTTCCTGGCCTTTGGCCTGTTGAGCGTGAGCACCAGTGTGGCGCCCTCGCGCCGCACGGTGAGGTGTTCGGTACCGCCCATCGCAGATCTCCCCTCGGAAAGAACGAGAACAGGTTGCAGGAGGCGTGATGGCAGTTCAAGGGTTTTCTGACAGACAGTCAGATTTCTTGTCCGGAGCCCTTCCCACTTGCCGTGCCCTTTGCTCTGATGACCGGCGAACCGTCTGGGAGCCAGGCCGTCCTGAGGTCAGGAGGAACGGTGGAGTACAACCTTGCCGACCTGTTCGAGTCGGTCGTCGACGTGGCGGCGGACCGGGAGGCGCTCGTCCACGTGGACCACCCGGGCTCGGGCGCGGAACGCCGTCTGACATACGCGGAGCTGGACGCCGCGGCCAACCGCATCGGCCACCACCTCCTCGACAGCGGGATCCGCCCCGGCGAGCACCTCGGTCTGCACCTGTACAACGGCGTCGAGTACCTGCAGACGGTGCTGGGCTGCCTCAAGGCCCGGATCGTGCCGGTCAACGTCAACTACCGTTACGTCGAGGAGGAGCTGGTCTATCTCTACCGGGACGCCGACCTGGTCGCCCTCGTCTTCGAGGCGGAGTTCACCGACCGCGTGGCGGCCGCGCTGCCGCAGGCTCCGGCGCTGCGGCACCTGATACGGGTCGGGCCGGCGGGCGAGGGCAACGTCCCCTTCGCGGAGATCGCCTCCTTCGCGGACGCCGAGGCGGGCGGATCCCCGGAGCGTGGGTTCCCGGCCCGCTCGGGGGACGACCAGTTCATCATCTACACGGGCGGCACGACCGGTATGCCCAAGGGTGTCATGTGGCGTCAGGAGGACCTGTTCTTCGCCGGGCTGGGGGGCGGGGCGCCGACCGGGGAGCCGGTGAAGAAGCCGGAGGAGCTCGCCGAGCGGGTCGCCGCGGGCGGCTTTGGGATCACCTTCTTCCCCACTCCCCCGCTGATGCACGGCACATCGACACTCACCGCGTTCATCGGCTTCAACTTCGGCCAACGGGTCGTGCTGCACCGCAAGTTCGTACCCGAGGAGGTGTTGCGGACCATCGCGAAGGAGAAGGTCAACGCCATCTCCCTGGTCGGTGACGCGATGCTGCGCCCGCTGATCGACGCGCTCGACGGCCCGATGCGGGGCACTGACTGCTCGTCGGTGTTCAGCGTCTCCTCGTCCGGGGCCATCATGTCGGACACGGTCCGCCGGCAGTTCCGGGAGCTGATGCCGAACGCGATGCTGCTGAACAACTTCGGCTCCTCGGAGTCCGGCTTCAACGGCACGGCCACCGAGGACTCCGGCCCCGAGCGGGGGTTCCGGGTCCGGGTCAACTCCCGTACCCGGGTGGTCGATCCGACCACGAAGGAACTGATCGCGCCGGGCGACGTCGGCCGGGTCGCCCAGTGCGGCCATGTCCCCCTCGGCTACTACAACGACCCGGCGAAGACCGCCGAGACCTTCTTCGAGAAGGACGGGGAGCGCTGGGTCCTGCTCGGCGACATGGCCACCGTCGACGAGGAGGGCGTGGTCGTCGTCCTCGGGCGCGGTTCGCAGTGCATCAACACCGGCGGCGAGAAGGTGTACCCCGAGGAGGTCGAGCAGGCGCTGAAGGCGCATCCCGACGTGTACGACGTCCTGGTGGCCGGGGTGCCTGACGCGCGGTGGGGCGCCCATGTGGCGGCGGTGGTCCAGGTGCGCCGGGGCGCCCCGCCGCTGTCCCTGGAGGAGATCCAGCGTCACTGCCGCACCCGGCTGGCCGGCTACAAGATCCCGCGCCAACTGGTGCTCGCCGAGTCCATACGCCGCTCCCCGAGCGGCAAGGCGGACTACCGGTGGGCACGCGAGGCGGCGGTGGCGCAGAACTCCTGATCGCGATCTGCGGGCGAAACCCGCAGCCGAACCCTTGCCTGACGGCCTCGGGCCTGGATTACTGATCCCGAGGAAGATCGACCGAATGATCGGTCGCCCGTGTTGGCATGATTCGGGTGAGGGAGAGCCTAGATGGCGGACGCGAGGAACACGCTGGACGAGGGCGAGCGTCTCAGCGAGGACGCGCTGCGCGCACGGCAACTGGAGCGCCTGCGCGCCTCGTTGCGTCACGCGTACGCCGGCGTGCCCTTCTACCGCGAGGCCTTCGACAAGGCCGGCGTCCACCCTGACGACTGCCGCGAGCTCGGCGACCTGGCCCGGTTCCCCTTCACCGGCAAGGCCGACCTGCGGGCGCACTACCCGTACGGGATATTCGCCGTCCCCCGGGAGCGCGTCCGCCGCATCCACGCCTCCAGCGGCACCACCGGCCGGCCGACGGTCGTCGGCTACACGGACGCCGACCTGTCCCTGTGGGCGGACCTGGTGGCCCGTTCGATCCGCGCCGCGGGCGGCAGGCCGGGCGACACGGTCCATGTGGCGTACGGCTACGGCCTGTTCACCGGCGGCCTCGGCGCGCACTACGGCGCCGAACGCCTCGGCTGTACGGTGATCCCGGCGTCCGGCGGAATGACCTCCCGTCAGGTCCAGCTGATCCAGGACCTCGAGCCCCGGGTCATCATGGTGACCCCGTCCTACATGCTGACCCTGCTGGACGAGTTCGAGCGGCAGGGCGTCGACCCGCGCGCCACCTCGCTGCGGGTGGGGATCTTCGGCGCCGAGCCCTGGACCGAGCGGATGCGGCAGGAGATCGAGCAACGGTTCGCGATCGACGCGGTCGACGTATACGGCCTGTCGGAGGTGATCGGTCCGGGGGTGGCTCAGGAGTGCGTGGAGACCAAGGACGGGCTGCACATCTGGGAGGACCACTTCTATCCCGAGGTGGTCGACCCGATCACGGGGGAGGTCCTGCCGGACGGCGAGGAGGGCGAGCTGGTGTTCACCTCGCTCACCAAGGAGGCCATGCCGGTCGTCCGCTACCGCACCCGGGACCTGACCCGGCTGCTGCCGGGCACGGCCCGCGTCTTCCGCCGCATGGCGAAGGTGACCGGCCGCAGCGACGACATGGTCATCCTGCGCGGAGTGAACCTCTTCCCCACCCAGATCGAGGAGATCGTGCTGCGCACCCCGGCGGTGGCACCCCACTTCCAGCTCCGGCTGACCCGGGAGGGCCGCCTCGACGCCCTCACCATCCGCGCGGAGGCCCGCCGCGACGCCGCGCCCGCCGACCGCGACACGGCCGCCCGGGCCATCGCGGCGGCGGTGAAGGACGGCATCGGCGTGTCCGCCGCCGTGGAGATCGTCGACCCCGAGTCGCTGGAGCGGTCGGTGGGCAAGATCAGGCGGATCGTGGACCTGCGGCCCCGGGAGTGACGAGATCGGCGAGGCTCACGAGGTCCGCGAGGGTCACGAGCCGAACCGCTCGCGCAGTTCCCGTTTGAGGATCTTCCCGCTGGCGTTGCGCGGGAGTTCGTCGACGAAGAGCACCCGCTTGGGGGCCTTGAACGACGGGAGCTTCTCGCGGGCGTGTGTGATGAGCTCCTGCTCGGTCACCTCGCCGCGCGCGACCACCACCGCGGTCACCGCCTCGATCCACCTCTCGTCGGGCAGCCCGATCACGGCGGCCTCCGCGACGGCGTCGTGCGCGTACAGCGCGTCCTCGACCTGGCGGGAGGCGACCAGCACGCCACCGGTGTTGATGACGTCCTTCACCCGGTCCACGATCGTGAAGTAGCCGTGGGCGTCGCGCACGGCGAGGTCGCCGGAGCGGAACCAGCCGTCGCGGAAGGCCGCGGCGCTCTCCTCGGGCTTGTCCCAGTAGCCCTCGCACAGCTGCGGGGAGCGGTAGACGATCTCGCCGGGCGTGCCGTCGGGGACGTCCGCGCCGTCCTCGTCGACGACCCTGGCGTCCACGAACAGCACCGTGCGCCCGCAGGAGTCCATCCGCCCCTTGTGCTCGTCGGGCGCGAGGACGGTGGCGAGCGGACCGATCTCGCTCTGCCCGAAGCAGTTGTAGAAACCGAGCTTCGGCAGGCGTTCGCGCAGCCGCTCCAGCACGGGCACCGGCATGACCGACGCGCCGTAGTACGCCTTGCGCAGTCCGCCGAGGTCCCGTTCGCCGAAGTCCGGGCGGCCCGCCAGGGCGATCCACACGGTCGGCGGGGCGAACAGGCTGTCGACGCGGTCCGCCTCGATCAGGTCGAGGAGGCGGTCGCCGTCGGGGGCGTCCAGGACGAGGTTCGTCGCGCCGACGGCGAGGTAGGGCAGCAGGAAGACGTGCATCTGCGCCGAGTGGTACAGCGGCAGGGAGTGCGCGGGACGGTCGCCGGCGCTCAGGTCGAGGGCGGCGATGGCGCTCAGGTACTCGTGCACCAGGGCCCGGTGCGTCATCATCGCGCCCTTGGGCAGGGCCGTCGTGCCCGAGGTGTAGAGCAGCTGCACCAGGTCCTCGGGGCGCGGCTCGGGGCCGTCGTACGGGGCGGCCGAGGGCAGCAGGGCGAGCAGCGAGTCCTCGGCGTCGCGCAGGGCCGACGTGCGGACGCCGGCGGGGAGCCGGGCCGCGAGGTCGGGGTCGGCGAGGACCAGCGTGCTGCCCGACTGGCGCACGATGTACGCCAGGTCGTCGCCGGTGAGGTTCTGGTTCACGGGGACGTGGACCAGGCCGGCGCGGGCGCAGGCGAGGAACGCGATGAGGTAGGCGTCGGAGTTGTGGCCGTAGGCGCCGACCCGGTCGCCGGGGGCGAGGCCGGCGCCGAGCAGGACGTTCGCCGCGCGCGAGACGGCGTCGTCGAGTTCCTCGTAGGTCCAGGTGCGGTCGCGGTACTCGATCGCGACGCGCGCCGGGGTGCGGCGGGCGCTGCGCCGCAGCACCCCGTCGACCGTGCTGCCGTGTCCGGGCGTCGTCATGACTCATGATCCTCTGGCGGCGGCCGGGGCAGGTCAAGTCGCCGTGACGGGGGCGGTCCGCCGCCGAGGGCGGTCGCGTGGCACGGCCGGGCACGCTCACATGGGGCGGGTCCGGCCCTCCCAGTACGGTTCCCGCAGCCGGCGCTTGTACAGCTTGCCGTTGGGGTCGCGGGGCATCTCGATGATGAAGTCGACGCTCCTGGGCCGCTTGTAGCCGGCCAGCCGGTCGGCGCAGTGGTCGAGGAGGGCGGCGGCGAGGGCGGGTCCGGGCTCGTGGCCGGACGCCGGTTCGACGACGGCCTTGACCTGCTCGCCCCAGTCGTCGTGCGGGATGCCGAAGACGGCCGCGTCGGCGACGGCCGGGTGGGCGAGCAGGGCGGACTCGATCTCGGCGGGGTAGATGTTGACGCCGCCGGAGATGATCATGTCGATCTTGCGGTCGCGGAGGAACAGGTAGCCGTCCTCGTCGAGCACGCCGAGGTCGCCGACGGTGAAGAAGTCGCCGATGCGGTTCTTCCGCGTCTTGTCCTCGTCCTTGTGGTAGGCGAAGCCGCCCGTCGTCATCTTCATGTACACGGTGCCGAGTTCACCGGCCGGCAGCCGGTCGCCCGCGTCGTCGAAGACCGCCAGCTCGCTGATCGGCCACGCCTTGCCGACCGTGCCGGGCTTCTTCAGCCAGTCCTCGGCCGTGGCGAACGCGCCGCCACCCTCGCTTGCCGCGTAGTACTCCTCGACGCAGTGGCCCCACCAGTCGATCATCGCCCGTTTCACATGGTCGGGGCAGGGTGCGGCGCCGTGGATGGCGTGCCGCATGGACGACACGTCGTAGCGCGCCCGCACCTCGTCGGGGAGGGCGAGCAGCCGGTGGAACTGGGTGGGGACCATGTGTGTGTGGGTGCAGCGGTGGCCGTCGATCAGCCGGAGCATCTCCTCGGGCGTCCACTTGTCCATCAGGACCAGACGGTGGCCGATGTGCAGGGACGCGCCCGCGAACTGGAGCACCGCCGTGTGGTAGAGCGGCGAGCAGACGAGGTGCACGTTGTCGTCGAAGGGTTTGATGCCGAAGATGCCGAGGAAGCCCCCCAGGTACGCCTCCTCGGGCGGTTTGCCGGGCAGCGGGCGTCGGATGCCGCGCGGACGGCCCGTCGTACCCGAGGTGTAGTTCATGACCCACCCGAGGGTGCGGTCGGCGGGCGGCGAGTCGGGCTGTCCGGCGAGGAGTTCGGCGTACGGCCGGAAGCCGTCGATCTCGCCGACGGCGTACCGCCGGCCGGCGGGCAGCACGGCCTCGTCGGCGGCGCGGCGGGCCTGCTCGGCGAACCGCTCGTGGGCCAGCAGCACCTTTGCGCCGGAGTCGGAGACGATCCAGGCGATCTCGGGGCCCGTCAGATGGTGGTTGACCGGGACCAGGTAGAAGCCGGCCTGGCTGGCGGCGAGATGGGCGGTGAAGAACTCGGCCGAGTTGGGCAGGACCACGGCGAAGGCGTCGCCGCGTTCCAGTCCGGCGGCGCGCAGACCGTGCACGAGCCGGTTGGCGGCGGCGTGCAGGCGTCCGGCGGTCCATTCCTCGCCGTCCGAGACGATCAGGACGACGCGGTCGGGGTCCCGGGTCGCCTGGGCCCAGAATCCGACGGGGGGTGTGCTTGTGCTGGTCACTGGCCGCTCCTTCCGGCGATGCGGTTGACGCGGTCGACGGCTTGTTCGAAGCCGCGGGTGAGGTCGTCGAAGAGCTCCTGCACGCTGCGGACCTCGTTCATCCGGCCGACGATCTGGCCGACCGGCGTGCCGAGCAGGGGGTCGACCTCGTACTTCTGGATGCGGGAGACGGCCTCGGCGACGAGCAGGCCCTGCAGGGGCATCGGGAGGGTGCCGGGCCCGCCGGGGGCGTCCCAGGCGTCGGTCCACTCGGTGCGCAGCTGGCGGGCGGGTTTGCCGGTCAGCGCGCGGGAGCGGACCGTGTCGCCGGAGCCCGCCGCGAGGAGTTTGCGGGTGAGGGCGGGCGAGTGCAGGTCGGCCTCGGCGGTGGTCAGCCAGAGCGACCCCAGCCAGACGCCTTGAGCGCCCAGCGCGAGGGCGGCGGCGATCTGCCGTCCGCTGCCGATGCCGCCGGCGGCGAGGACCGGCAGCGGGGCGACGGCGTCGACGGCCTCCGGGGTGAGCACCATGGAGGCGATCTCGCCGGTGTGACCGCCCGCCTCGTAGCCCTGGGCGACGACGATGTCGATGCCGGCGTCCTTGTGCTTGCGGGCGTGCCGGGCGCTGCCTGCGAGGGCGGCGACGAGGACGCCCCGCTCGTGGGCGCGGGCGACGACGTCGGCCGGCGGTGAGCCGAGGGCGTTGGCCAGCAGCCGGATCGGGTAGTCGAAGGCGACGTCGAGCTGGCTGCGGGCGACCTGTTCCATCCAGCCGGTGATCCGCCACCCGGAGGCCTCGCCCTCGGCAAGCTCGGGCACCCCGTAGGTGGCGAGGGTGTCGCGCACGAACTGCCGGTGCCCCTCGGGGATCATCGCCTCGACGTCGGCCTCGGTCACCCCCTCGACCTTCTTGGCGGGCATGACGACGTCCAGTCCGTACGGTCGGCCGTCGACGTGCGCCTCGATCCAGTCGAGGTCCCGTTTGAGGTCGTCGGGGTCGGTGTAGCGGACCGCGCCGAGCACGCCGAAGCCGCCCGCGCGGCTGATGGCGGCGGCGACGGCGGGGAACGGCGTGAAGCCGAAGACGGCGTGCTCGACTCCCAGTTGTGTGCTCAGCTCCGTCTGCATGGGCGCAGGATGCCGCAGCGGCGCGGACGACGGAAGAGGTTTTCTGATAGACCGTCAGATTCTTGCCGCCGGACACCTGTCGGCGGACACCTTCCGCCGGATGCCTTCCGCCGGATGCCTGTCGTCGGATGCCCGTCGTCAGACCCCGGCGTGCTCTTCGAGCACCGCCATGGCGGCGTTGTGCCCGGGCACGCCGCTCACGCCGCCGCCGCGCACCGCGCCGGCCCCGCACAGCAGCACATTGGCGTGCGGCGTCGACACGCCCCAGCGGCCCGCCCCCTCCTGGGCGTGGGGCCAGCTCAGGTCGCGGTGGAAGATGTTGCCGCCGGGCAGGCCGAGGTCGCGTTCCAGGTCGAGCGGGGTCCGTGCCTCGATGCAGGGGCGGCCGTCGGCGTCGGTGGCCAGGCAGTCCGCCAGGGGCTCGGCGAGGTGGGCGTCCAGCTGGGCGAGGGTCGATCGCAGCAGTTCCTCCCGCACGGCGTCGTTGTCCCGCGCGAAGAGCCGGGCGGGCGTGTGCAGGCCGAACAGCGTCAGCGTCTGGTACCCCCGCTCGACGAGGTCCGGGCCGAGGATGCTCGGGTCGGTCAGGGAGTGGCAGTAGATCTCCGAAGGCGGGGCGGCGGGCAGCTCGCCGGCCGCGGCCTGGGCGTGGGCGGCGGCCAACTGCCGGTAGCCCTCGGCGATGTGGAAGGTTCCGGCGAACGCCTCACGCGGGTCGACGGAGCTGTCCCGCAGCCTCGGCAGCCGCTCGAGCAGCATGTTCACCTTGAGCTGGGCGCCCTCGGCGGGGGCCGGCGGCGCGTCGCCGGTGAGCGCCGCGAGGGCCTGCGGCGAGGCGTTCACCAGGACGTGCCGGGCCACGGCGACGCCCTCGCCGTCGGCCGTGCGGTAGGCGACCTCCGCCGTACGGCCGTCCGTGTCGATCCGCACCGCCTCGTGGTCGGTGGCGAGGACCGCGCCCGCGTCGCGTGCGGAGGCGGCCAGGGCGTCGGTGAGCGCGCCCATGCCGCCGACGGGGACGTCCCAGGCGCCGGTGCCGCCGCCGATCACGTGGTAGAGGAAGCATCGGTTCTGCTGGAGCGAGGGGTCGTGGGCGTCGGCGAAGGTGCCGATCAGGGCGTCGGTCAGGACCACGCCGCGCACCAGGTCGTCCTGGAAGCGCTCCTCGACGGCGACGCCGATCGGCTCCTCGAACAGGGTCCGCCAGGCATCCTCGTCGTCGACGCGGCGGCGCAGCTCCTCACGGGTGGGCAGCGGCTCGGTGAGCGTGGGGAACACCCGCTGGGCGACCCGTCCGGTCATGTCGTAGAAACGCTCCCAGGCCGCGTACTCGCGCTCACCGCCGGTCAGCCGCGCGAACGCCTCCCGCGTGCGCCGGTCGCCGCCGCCCACGAGCAGCCCGGTGGCCCGTCCGTCGCGCTCCACGGGGGTGTACGAGGAGATCGTGCGGCCCTGCACGCGGAAGCGGAGCCCCAGGTCCCGCACGATCTTCTGCGGCAGCAGGCTGACCAGGTAGGAGTAGCGCGAGAGCCGGGCGTCCACCCCGGCGAACGGCCGGGTGGAGACGGCGGCGCCCCCGGTGTGGTCCAGCCGCTCCAGCACCAGCACGGACCGTCCGGCCCGGGCCAGGTAAGCGGCGGCGACCAGACCGTTGTGCCCGCCGCCGACGATGACGACGTCATGGACGCGGCGTCCCCGGTGATCCCGGTGAGCGTGATCCCCCTGGGTCCTGTCGTGCCCCTGGTTTCCCTCGTGCCTCTTGTGCTCCTCGTGTGCCTCGTGTGCAGCCATGGTTCTTCGTAACACGAGCCGATCAAGGTCGGCCAGAGGGGACGGCGCGGGCCGCTCGGGGTCTTCGGAGCCGGAGAGCGAAGGGCAGGCCTGGGCGGCGCCGGCTCCCCTACGATCGTCATGGCCTCAAGTGCGTCGAGGCGCACGCACGTTGGATTCAGGGGGAGACCATGACCGCCCAGCCGTCCGCAATGTCCGGAGCCGAGCCGCGCAATTCCGCCGCCCTGCTGGTCAACCGGCGCGGCCAGTACCTCCTGCATCTGCGGGACGCGCACAAGCCGATCTGTGACGCGGGCCTGTGGTCGCTTCCGGGCGGCGCGTGCGAGGGGGACGAGACGCTCGAGGAGGCCGTCGTCCGCGAACTGCTGGAGGAGACGGGTCTGGTCCTCGAGGGCCTGACCCGGTACGCGGTCGTCGACGGCATCCAGGTCTTCCTGGGCGGCTGGGACGGAGATCCCTCGCGGCTGCCCGTCACCGAGGGCATCATGTTCGCCTTCTTCGACGCGGCGACCACCGCGCACCTGACGATGGCGCCGGGCGCCGCGCAGGTCATCGCCCGGCACCAGGCGGCCCCCGTCACCCCGAGGCCGCAGCCGCAGCCGCCCGTGCGGGAGACCGTCCTCAACGCCGTCGGCGCCCACCTCTACCTGGAGCGCGACGGCGAGATCCTGCTCGGTCTGCGCCACCCGGACTCGCCCTTCGCGCCCCTGAAGCACCACTTCCTGGCGGGCCACTGCGAGCGGGAGTCCGCGGTGGCGTGTCTCGTGCGCGAGGCCCGGGAGGAGGCCGGGCTGGAGATCGCGGCAGGGGACGTCGAGCTCGCGCATGTCGTGCACGTCGTCGACTCGCCCACCGGGCGGCCGCGCCTGCAGCTCGTCTTCCGGGCCCGGCGCTGGAAGGGCGAGCCGCGGCTGCTGGAGCCGGACAAGTGCCTGAGCTGGGACTGGTGGCCGCTGGACGCGCTGCCGGAGCCGATGGTCGCCTACGCGCGCACGGCCGTCGCCGGGATCCGCGCCGGGCGGCCGTACTCGGAGCTGGGCTGGGAGCGGCAACCGGCCCCGGCGTGACCGCGGGTACCGGCCCCGGCGTCCGGCCGCCCCTACCGACCGGCCTGCGCGCACCCTGCGCAGCAGGCGCGCGCCCCGGGTTCACGGGGCGGGCGCACCGTCCGGGGTCGGGACCGCCACGAGGGTCTGGCGGGGAATCCACTCGTCGGTCAGGGACGCGCCGGTGTCCGTACGTGTGCCTCCTCGCGGTCCGGCGCCGACGGCCGGGGGGCCGACGGTCATGCCGCGGGTCCAGGACGGCAGCCGGGGAGCGCCGCCGTCCGCCACATGCCCCGCGGACGTCTGCGACCCCGACTCCCGCCCCGGCGGCACGGGCGTGGGCAGGCTGCTCGGCGTGCTGCGGGCGTCGGCGATGCGCTGGACGATCTCCCGGGCGTCGTGGGGGCGCTGGTCGGGCTGCTTGGCGAGCAGGTCGAGGATGATCCGGTCGAGGTGGGCCGGCAGGTCGGCGCGGTGCTCGCGCGGCGGCCGGGGCGGGGTGTCCCGGTGTCCGACGAGGATCGCCCAGGGGTCGTCCAGGTCGAACGGCGGACGGCCGGTGGCGATCTCGTACAGCACGCATCCCAGCGAGTACAGGTCGCTGCGCCGGTCGACCTCCTCCCCCGCGATCTGCTCGGGGGACATGTAGTGCGGGGTGCCCATGGCGATGCCGGTGCCGGTGAGCCGGGAGGTGAAGCCCACGTCGTGGCTGAGACGGGCGATGCCGAAGTCGCAGATCTTCACGGTGCCGTCGGCGAGGCGCACGATGTTCGCCGGCTTCAGGTCGCGGTGCACGACGCCCTGCCGGTGGGTGTAGGCAAGGGCCGCGGCCACCTGGTCGGCGATGTCGACGACCTCCGCCACGGGCAGCGGCCGGCGTTCGCCGTCGTCCAGCAGCTGGCAGAGGTTGCGGCCGTCGAGGAGTTCCATGACGAGGAAGAGGACGCCGTCGTGGTCGCCGAAGTCGTGGACGACCGTCACCCCGCGGTGCTGGAGCGCGGCGGCCACGCGGCCCTCGCGCCGGAACCGCTCACGCAGCACGCTTCCCGAGGACGGGTCGTGGTGCGGGCCGGCCGGTTTGAGGCACTTCACGGCGACCTGCCGGCCGAGGGACTCGTCCCGGGCCCGCCACACCTCGCCCATCCCACCGCGCCCGATCCGGTCCAGCAGCCGGTACCGGCCCTGGATCAGCCTGCTCTCCGCCATGGTGTGCCGCCCCCGTCGCCTTCCAGCCCTCCCCCAGAGGGTTCAGTATGGCGGCCTATCGTCGCACCTTGTACGGTGCCGGTCGGCTTTCGGGGCCCAGTCTCGACATCGCCCGCAGGATGTGTTTGGGCGGGAGCTGCCATCGCAGACGTGCGGGAACGCAGCGCAGCGCGGCGCCCGTGGCGCGCAACCGGCGGGTGACGACGGCGGGCGCGGGGGCCGGTCTGCCGTACAACGCGTGGGCGTACGGCGGCAGCGAGGCGTACGCCAGGTTCGCCACGCGCCGCCACAGCACCGCGCGCGCCGGGACGAGCAGGGGGTGGACGGGCGGACGGCGCAGGAAGTCGTCGACCTCGCGGGCCTCCGCTCCCGCGGCGAGCTCGGGGAGGGTCCGGTCGAAGTACGCCGCCATCTCCGACCGGTCGGCGGGCGCCGTCTCCGGGTCGAGGCCCACCAGGCGGGCGCTGACGCGGTGCTCCGCCAGGTAGCGGTCGGCGTCCGCGTCGGTGAGCGGGTAGCCGGAGCGGCGCAGCACGTGCAGATAGGAGTCGATCTCGGCGCAGTGCACCCACAGCAGCAGGGCGGGTTCGTCCACGCCGTACCGCTCCCCCGTCTCCGGGTCGGTCGCGGACAGCATGCGGTGGATCTTGCGGACGCGGGCGCCGGCCTTCTCGGCCGCCTCAGCGGTGCCGTACGCCGTGGTGCCGACGAAGTCGGCGGTGCGCATCAGCCGGCCCCAGGCGTCGCGCCGGAAGTCGGAATTCTGGGTGACGCCGCGCACGGCGCGCGGGTGCAGCGCCTGGAGGTAGAGCGCGCGGATCCCTGCGACCCACATCATCGGATCGCCGTGCATCTGCCAGGTCACGCTGCGCGGGGTGAACAAGCCCGGGTCGCCCGTCATGGCGGCAGTGTGCCAGGGATCGCCGGCCGGCACGAAGAGCGCCGGCTCCTTTGTTCCCGAAGCCGACCGGTCACCGCGGGGACCGGGCCGTCCCCACGGTCCACATGCGCCGTGGAGGGAACTGGGGTCTCCTCGAAGGGAGAGAACGCCCACGCCCGGCATGCCGACGATGTCGCACCCCGGCTCCACCGCACCCGCTCACCGTCGCGCATCCGGCTTCGTACGAGAGGGAGGCCGCTGCCATGCAACCGGTCGTCACCGTGGGCCTCGACGGCTCACCCGCGAGCCTCGCCGCCGCCCGCTGGGCCGCCGACGAGGCCGAGAAGCGCAGGCTGACCCTGCGGCTGCTGCACGCCTGGCCGCTCCTGGCGCCGGAACCCGCCCGGCTGCCGTCCGAGGTCGACCAGAACTACTGGGCGAAGCGTCTGGTCCACACCGCGCAGGCGGAGCTTCAGACCCGCCACCCCGGTCTGACCGTCGTCGGGAGCCTGGTCGCCGAGGACGCCCACGAGGCCCTGCTCCAGGCGGCCGCGGACGCCGAGATGATGGTGCTCGGTTCGCGGGGAATGGAGGCCGTCGAGAGCTACTTCATGGGCGATGTCAGCTTGCCGGTCGTGGCACGGGCCGAGCGGCCCGTCGTCCTCGTCCGCTCGGACCCGACGGACGAGGAACGCGCTCCCGGACCGCCGGCCCGCGTGGTCGTGGCGCTGAAACTGCACACGCCCGGGGACGGGCTGCTCGACTTCGCCTTCCACACCGCCGCGGCCCGGGGTGCTCCCCTCGTGGCCGTCCACAGCCGCAGCGTGCCGCTCCACGCGCGCATGCCGTGGGGCGCCGACCACGCCGTCACCGAGGAGATGACGAAAGACGCGCGCACGGCGCTGAGCGACGAGCTGCGCCCCTGGCAGGAGAAGTACCCGCAGGTGGAAGTGGTCGAAAACATCCGGCTCGCGAGTCCGGGCAAGGCCGTCGTGCAGGCCGCCGAGGGCGCGGCGCTGCTGGTCGTGGGCAGACGCGCGCACCGGCGCGGTACGGGACACCACCTGGGTCCGGTCGCCCAGGCCGCCATCCATCACGGCCGCTGCCCCGTCGCCGTCGTCCCCCACGACTGACCCCGTCCCCGGGCGGCAGGCGGGCGCCCCTCGGGACCGTCGCACACTGCACAATCGCTGCGTGACGCAGCACATCGAGGTCCAAAAGTCGACTAGCGCCGTACCCGGGGCATCCCCAGGCCGATCCACGAGATGATCTCTCGCTGGATCTCGTTGTTGCCGCCGCCGAAGGTGAAGATCACGGCGGAGCGGTAGCCGCGTTCCAGCTCGCCGTGGAGCACCGCTCCCGCGGAGCCCTCCTGGAGTGCGCCGGGCGCCGCGACGACCTCCAGCAGCCAGGCGTAGGCGTCGCGGCGGGCCTCGGAGCCGTAGACCTTCACGGCGGAGGCGTCCTGTGGGGTGAGGGTGCCGTTCTGCAGGGCTCCGACCATCTGCCAGTTGAGGAGCTTGAGGGCGTCGAGCTTCACATGGGTCTGGGCCAGCCGTCGGCGCACCCAGGCCAGGTCGATGACCCGGCGGCCGTCGGCGAGCTTGGTCTCGCTCGCCCAGCGCTGCACGTCGTGCAGGGCGCGGATGGCCATGGTGCCGTGCGCGGCGAGGGTGACGCGCTCGTGGTTGAGCTGGTTGGTGATCAGTCGCCAGCCCTGGTTCTCGGCGCCGACGCGCCGGGATACGGGGACGCGGATGTTCTCGTAGTAGCTGGCGGTGGTGTCGTGGGAGGCGAGCGTGCGGATGACGGTGCAGGAGTAGCCGGGGTCGGCGGTCGGCACGAGGAGCATGGAGATGCCCTTGTGCGGCGGGGCCGCGGGGTCGGTGCGCACGGCGAGCCACACCCAGTCGGCGGTGTCGCCGTTGGTCGTCCAGATCTTCTGCCCGTTGACGACGTACGTGTCGCCGTCGCGTACCGCACGCGTCCGGAGGGCGGCCAGGTCCGTGCCCGCGTCGGGTTCGCTGTAGCCGATGGCGAAGTCGATCTCCCCGGCGAGGATCTTCGGCAGGAAGTACGCCTTCTGCTCGTCGGTGCCGTACCGCATGATCGTCGGCCCGACGGTGTTCAGCGCCATCAGGGGCAGCGGTACGCCGGCCTGGGCGGCCTCGTCGAAGAAGACGAACTGCTCGATCGGGGTCAGGCCTCGGCCGCCGTACTCCTCGGGCCAGCCGACGCCGAGCCAGCCGTCGGCGCCGAGGCGGCGGATGGTGGCGCGGTAGAAGACCTTCGCGCCGACCGGGTCGGAGTGCCGGGCATAGGCGTTGTCCGGCACCAACTCGGCGAAGTAGGCGCGCAGTTCCGTGCGCAGCCGTAGTTGCTCGGGCGTGTGGTCGAGGTGCACGGCGCCTCCTGGCTCCCCAAGGCCGGTGTCCTGACGGCGCACACCGTAGAACGTGTTCCAGAAATTGGGAACGCACAGGGGCGGCGGAAAGCGATGCCGCTCCGGTCGATCACCGCGAGCGCGGCGGTCCGGGCGGGCGCTGCGGCGCGGGACGGGCGGTCGGCTCGGCTCGACGCCGCGACCGGTTCAGGACAGCGTCCGGATGAACTCCGTGCAGGCCTGTGCGCACGCACGGCAGGCCGCCGCGCTCTCCTCGGCGCCGGGATGTCCGTCAAAGGCGTGCGCGCACTCCAGGCAGACGGTGCGACACCACTCCAGTTGGGCGCGGATGCCGTCCTCGTCCATCCGGTTCTCCTCGGACAGTACGCGGCAGGTCGCGTCACAGACCTCCGCGCACATGATGCCCTTGCGGCGCACCAGCGCCTGCCGGTCGGTTCCGTCCGCGTCCACGAGGCTCGCGCGCAGCGCACAGGCCTGCGCACACTCGGTGCACGCCTGTGCGCAGGCGAAGCGGCCCTCCAGGAACCGGAAGAGCTCCTGCTGGGATGTCGTCGAAGTCACATCTGAGCGGGTAGCCGGTGTGCGCCGAGCCAAACCGCCCGCCGGCGGTCGCATGGACGGCACGGACCGGGGCGGAGCGCCCGGGGCGGAGCGCCCGGGGCGGAGCGCCCGGGGCGCCGGCGAACCAGAACCCCGGAACCAGGACCCGGAACCCGATGGGAACCGGAACCGGCTCGGAACCGGAACCGGGATTTCGGTTCACTGTCCATTTCGTGGGTATTTTTCTGATATGACTACCGCAAGCCAGCAGCTGGCCGCCCCGAGCGGTCTGCTCAGCCTCGGGCTGTTCATGGTCCCCGTGCTCCTCGTGATCGTTCTGGGCGGGAGCTTCTGGCTGGGCGCTCGCATCAAGTCGCGTGAGTCGGATCGGCCGCGCCCCGAGGAACAGCCGCACCTGCCGCCCGGCGGGGCGGTGCGCGAGATCCGCGAGCACCGGGAACCCGAGGAGGTGCCCCGGACGCCGGACGGCGGACGCCCCCTCACCCCCTACGAGCTGACCAACATGCAGACCAGAGCGAGCACCGAGCAGAAACGGCCGCGCTGGAGCCGGGGCAGCAGCGGGTCGTTCGGCGGCGGCGGACTCGGCGCGCACTGAAGCGAACCCGCACCGAGCGCCGGGTGGCCGGAGCGGCGATGTCGGGGCAGCCGTTCCGACCCGGGGCGTCAGGCGCCGACGTAGTCCGCCAGGTGCTCGCCGGTGAGGGTGGAGCGGGCGGCGACGAGGTCGGCGGGGGTGCCCTCGAAGACGACGCTGCCGCCGTCGTGGCCGGCGCCGGGCCCGAGGTCGATGATCCAGTCGGCGTGCGCCATCACCGCCGGGTGGTGCTCGACCACGACGACCGACTTCCCGGCGTCGACCAGCCGGTCGAGCAGGCCGAGCAACTGCTCGACGTCGGCGAGGTGGAGGCCGGTGGTCGGCTCGTCGAGGACGTAGACGCCGCCCTTGTCGGCCATGTGGGTGGCCAGCTTGAGCCGCTGCCGCTCGCCGCCGGAGAGCGTGGTGAGCGGCTGGCCGAGGCTGAGGTATCCGAGACCGACGTCGGCGAGCCGCTGAAGGACGCGGTGCGCGGCGGGCGTGGCCGCCTCGCCCGCGGCGAAGAACTCCTCGGCCTCGGCCACCGACAT
This sequence comes from Streptomyces sp. B21-105, assembly GCF_036898465.1. Taxonomy (NCBI): domain Bacteria; kingdom Bacillati; phylum Actinomycetota; class Actinomycetes; order Kitasatosporales; family Streptomycetaceae; genus Streptomyces; species Streptomyces sp. B21-105. The sequence goes on from NZ_JARUMJ010000001.1 coordinate 633,088, forward strand.
CGCCAGCACCTCACTGATGTCACGGCCGCCGAGTCGGTACTCCAGCACCGATGCCTGGAACCGCTTTCCCTCGCACTCCTCACAGGTCGTGGCGACGCCAGCCATCATCGCCAGGTCGGTGTAGACGACGCCGGCGCCGTTGCACGTGGGGCAGGCCCCCTCGGAGTTGGCGCTGAACAGCGCAGGCTTCACACCGTTCACCTTCGCGAACGCCTTGCGGATGGGGTCGAGCAGTCCGGTGTACGTGGCCGGGTTGCTGCGCCGGGAACCGCGGATCGCCCCCTGGTCGACCGCCACCACACCCTCGCCGGGCGGGATCGACCCGTGCACGAGCGAGCTCTTGCCCGAGCCGGCCACGCCGGTGACCACGACCAGCACCCCGAGCGGGATGTCGACGTCGACGTCTCGCAGGTTGTGCGCGCACGCGCCCCGGACCTCCAGCGCGCCGGTGGGCTTGCGCACCGTCTCCTTCACGGCGGCCCGGTCGTCGAGGTGACGGCCGGTGATGGTGTCGCCGGCCCGCAGCCCCTGCACGGTGCCCTCGAAACAGACGCTGCCGCCCGCCGTGCCCGCGCCGGGGCCGAGGTCGACGACGTGGTCGGCGATGGCGATCGTCTGCGGCTTGTGCTCCACGACGAGCACCGTGTTGCCCTTGTCCCGCAGGCGCAGCAGCAGGTTGTTCATCCGGCTGATGTCGTGCGGGTGCAGACCCGTGGTGGGCTCGTCGAAGACGTAGGTGACATCGGTCAGCGAGGAACCGAGGTGGCGGATCATCTTGACGCGCTGCGCCTCGCCGCCCGAGAGCGTGCCCGAGGGCCGCTCCAGCGACAGGTAGCCGAGGCCGATCTCCGCGAACGAGTCCAGCGTGTGCTGCAGCGCGGTGAGCAGCGGCGCCACCGACGGCTCCTCGATGCCGCGGACCCACTCGGCCAGGTCGCTGATCTGCATCGCGCAGGCGTCGGCGATGCTCACCCCGCCGATCTTCGACGCCCGGGCGCCCTCGCTCAGCCGCGTGCCGTCGCACTCGGGGCAGACGGTGAACGTCATCGCCCGCTCGACGAAGGCACGAATGTGCGGCTGCAACGCTTCGATGTCCTTGGAAAGCATCGACTTCTGGATCTTGGGGATCAGGCCCTCGTAGGTGAGGTTGATGCCCTCGACCTTGATCTTGGTCGGTTCCTTGTGGAGGAGGTCGTGCAGCTCCCTCTTCGTGAACCTGCGGATCGGCTTGTCGGGGTCGAAGAAGCCGCAGCCGCCGAAGATGCGGCCGTACCAGCCGTCCATGCTGTAGCCGGGGATCGTCAGCGCGCCCTCGTTGAGCGACTTGCTGTCGTCGTAGAGCTGGGTGAGGTCGATGTCGGAGACCGTGCCGCGGCCTTCGCAGCGGGGGCACATGCCGCCGGTGCGGGAGTACGTCGCCTTGACCGCCTTCTTGGTGCCGCGCTCCACGGTGATCGCACCGCTCGCCCGGACGGACGCGGTGTTGAAGGAGTAGGCGCTGGGCGGGCCGATGTGCGGCTCGCCGAGTCTGCTGAACAGGATGCGCAGCATCGCGTTTGCGTCGGTGGCGGTGCCCACGGTGGAGCGGGGGTCGGCGCCCAGCCGCTGTTGGTCGACGATGATCGCGGTCGTCAGGCCGTCGAGCACGTCCACCTCGGGCCGCGACAGGTTCGGCATGAAGCCCTGCACGAAGGCGCTGTAGGTCTCGTTGATCAGCCGCTGCGACTCCGCGGCGATGGTGTCGAAGACCAGGGAGCTCTTCCCCGAGCCCGAGACGCCGGTGAACACCGTCAGCCGGCGCTTGGGGATCTCGATGCTCACGTCCTTGAGGTTGTTCTCGCGCGCGCCGTGCACCCGGATCAGGTCGTGGCTGTCCGCGACATGGGACGCGGGTGACTGCGCGTCCGTCCTCTTGGCCATGCTCATCGTTTCTCCCTCACTCCTCGGGAGCACCTGTGCGCTCCCCCCGTTGCCCTGCCCGATCCACTCGGGCGTCCAGCCGTCCAGCCGTCCAGCCGTCCAGCCGTCCTGCCGTCCGACGCCACGCTATCCGCGGGCCGGGGTCGGCCGCTTCTCGAATAGTGATGGGTTCGGTGGCGTTCAGGTTCGAACAAGGGGCGGACAGTAAACGACAACCGTCGGCGGGGCCGGACCGTAGGCGCTGAGATGGCCTGATTCGTCGTGCAGGATGAGGTGGAAGATGGCCGACGTGATGCGGGCGGAACCGGCGCGGCGCGCGAAGGCGGGGGCGGGCGCCGCGAAGTCAGGCGCGAAGCAGGACGTGAAACAGAAGCAGGACGCGAAACAGAACGTGAAGGGCGCGCCGCAGGGCGTCCGGCGGAAGAGTGCGCAGAAACGGTGCGCCTGCCAGTCGGCGGACGACGCGGTCGGCGGGGCCAAGGAGCGGTTCCGGGGCTTGCTCGAGGCGGCGCCGGACGCCATGGTCATCGTCGACGACACGGGTGCCATCCGGCTCGTCAACGCCCAGACCGAGGCCCTGTTCGGGTACGGCCGCGAAGAACTGCTCGGCCGTCCGGTCGAGTTGCTGATCCCGCACCGGTTCCACGGCCAGCACACCGCGCACCGCAGCGGGTACACGACCAATCGGCAGGTGCGTCCGATGGGCGCCGGCCTCGAACTGCACGGGCTCCGCAAGGACGGCACGGAGTTCCCGGTCGAGATCAGCCTGAGCCCGCTGGAGACCCCGGACGGCCTGCTGGTCTCAGCGGCCGTGCGCGACGTCAGCGACCGGAAGGCGGCCGAGGCGCGCATCAACGAGCTCGCCGCTCTGGTGGAGTCCTCGCAGGACGCGATCCTCGCCAAGACCCTCGACGGCTACATCACCTACTGGAACGCGGCCGCTCAGCGCCTGTACGGGTACACCGCCGAGGAGGCCATCGGCCGGCACGTGTCGATGCTGGCCTCGCCGGAGCGGCGCGGGGAGGTCAGCGAGCTGCTCAAGCGGCTGCGGCACGCCGAGAAGGTCGAGCACTACGAGACGCTGCGGCTGACCGGCACCGGAGAGCTGCTGGACGTGGACGTGACGCTGTGGCCGACCCGCGACCCGAACGGCACGGTGGTCGGGGCCTGCGCGATCGTGCGGGACATCAGCGACCGCAAGCGCGCCGAGGCCGAGCTCACGGCCCTGTACGAGCAGCAGCGGCACATCGCGCTGACCCTGCAGCGCAGTCTGATGGGGACACCGCCCGCGCTGCCGGGCCTGGCCACCGCAAGCCGCTACCGACCGGCGACACAGGGCGCCGGTGTGGGCGGCGACTGGTTCGACCTGATCCCGCTGGGCGCCGACCGGGTCGGTGTGCTGATAGGCGACGTCATGGGCCGCGGGCTGGAAGCGGCCGCCGTGATGGGCCAGTTGAGGTCCGCGGCGCACGCGCTGGCGAAGACCGGCATGCAGCCGCGCCAGCTGATGCGGGCGCTGGACACCTGTGTCGCCGACCTCGACGTGCCCGACCAGCTCGTCACCTGCTGCTATCTGGTGATCGCCCCGGACGCCGGCACGGTGACGGTCTGCTCGGCGGGGCATCTGCCCGTCCTGGTGGCCGGGGTGGTTGAGGGGGTCAGCGCCCTGCCCTGTCCGGTCAACGCCCCGCTCGGCGTGGGCGACGTCCTGTACGAGCAGTCCAGTTCGGAGATACCGCCGGGCGCGACGCTGGTGCTCTACACCGACGGCCTGATCGAGACGCCCGGCTGCGACATCGAGGTGCGCATCGGTGAACTGAGCGTGCTGCTCGACGAGTTGTTCGTCGGCACGCCATGTCTGGAAGCCGCCGCGGACCATGTCCTCGCGGGTCTGCTGCCGGCCGCCGACAGCCACAACGACGACGTCACCCTGCTGCTGGCACAGCTGCCGGCCGCGCCGCTGGCCACCGTCACCACCCACTTCCCGGCCGTCCCGGCCTCCGTGCCGGAAGGGCGTGCCTTTCTGCACAAGGCGCTGACCTCGTGGAACTGCGCCGAGAACGCCGCCGACGCCCTCCTGCTGCTGTCGGAGACGCTGACCAACGCCGTGCAGCACGCCTCGGGCCCGGTCGGTCTGCGCCTGCACCGGACGGCGACCGACCTCACGGTGGAGGTGAGCGACGGCAGCGCCCAGCTGCCCCAGCCGCGCTCGGCCATCGAGGACGAGGAGTCGGGCCGCGGTCTGATCCTGGTCCGCGCCCTCGCCGCCAGCTGGGGCGTGCGGCCGACGGACGAGGGCAAGACGACGTGGTTCACGCTGAGGCTGTGAGCCCCCGGGGCGGGCCGCCGCAGCCCCAGGCGAGGGCGTCGAGGTGCGCCTGGACGTAGGGCACGGCCACCGCGTGCAGTTCGCGCTCCCCGTCGACGAAGGCCGGCTGGACGTTCACCTCGAAGACGACTCCGCCGTTCTCCACGGCCAGGTCGACGCCGGCGAAGGGCAGCCCGACCGACGCGGTGGCGGCGACGGCGAGTTCGGCGAGGCGGGGGTCCAGGTCCGGCGGGGCGATGTGGACGGCGGTGGCGCCCTGGCAGGTGTTGCAGGGGGTGTCGGTGGCGGGTTGGAGGTGCTCGCGGGCGTGCACGACACGGTCGCCGAGGACGAAGACGCGGAACTGGTGGCGCAGGCCGTCGGCGGTCACGTTGCCGGCGTCGCGGGAGAGCAGCCAGTCGGTACCGCGCTCGGCGTAGTAGGCGGCGGCGTCCGCCAGCTGGGCGGGGGTGGTGACATGGAAGGTGTCGTTGCCGCCGGTGCCGACGACAGGCCTGGCCCAGGTGTCCCCGCCGAGCCGGTCGAACGCGTCGGCCGCATCCCGCGGGGCGGGACGGGACAGCACGGCCGTCTCCATCTGGGCGACGCCGTCCCGGCGGAAGCGTTCGACGGTGAGGTTCTTCTCGGTCGCCGTCCGCCAGGCGTCGGGACAGGCGGCAAGGGTGACCACGCCGTGGGTCGCCAGGAGTTCCTGGAAGCCGGCGAGGCCCCGGCGACGGTCCGGCGGGATCTCGTAGAGCAGGACGACGTCGGGCGCGACGTCGAGCCGCTCCTCGGGGACCCGCAGCCGTAACCGGTCCTCGTGGCGGGTCGCCCGCCCTGTTCCGCCTGCCGCGAAGTGCCGGGAGTCGATCCGGACGGGCGGCGCGCCGGTGAGCAGTTCCACGGCCTCGGCGAGGTACTCACGGCACCCCTCGGGAGAGGTGGGGTCGGCGATCAGGGCGATGCACGGTCGGGACACAGCGGCCTCCAGGGGCTCTCGACGCGCGCTCGTACCGCGGACGGCCCTCGCACGGCCCGAGCGGTGTCACGGATGGTGCCTGTCGCGCGGGTGGTCACGCACTCGTCGCCGCGGAAGCCGCGCCGGTGTGCGGGCCGTCGCCGGGCCCGGACGGGACGCGGGGCGGACGGCCGGTGACCAAGGGTGGTGAGGCGGGCCCCGGGGATCCGTGTGGGGGGCCGGCCGACCACTGTAGGCACCGGTCGCGGCGTCGTGCCAGGGCGCACGGCGGCCCGGCGTCTGCCCCTCCCCCTGCGCCGTCCGCCCCGACCCGTGCGCCCGGGCCGAACACGCGCGCCGCGGCCCCCGGGAGGCGCGGCCGCGCCGGAGCCTCAGCCATCCCGGCGTGGTCGTCTCAGCCGTCCCAGGCCCAGTCCGCCACCTCGGGAAGGTCGGTGCCGTGGGCTCGGATCCAGTCGTGGTGACGCAGTCGCGCGTCCGCCATCCGCTGGCGTACGGCGACGGCGTGCACGGCGAGGCCGGGGACGCGGTCGATGACGTCCATGACGAGGCGGTAGCGGTCGAGGTCGTTGCGGACGACCATGTCGAACGGCGTGGTCGTGGTGCCGATCTCCTTGTAACCGCGTACGTGCAGGTTTCCGTGGCCGGCGCGCCGGTAGGCGAGGCGGTGGATCAGCCAGGGGTAGCCGTGGTAGGCGAAGATCACCGGCCGGTCGGCGGTGAACAGGCCGTCGTACTCGAAGTCGCCCATGCCGTGCGGGTGTTCGCCGCTCGGCAGCAGCCGGGCGATGTCCACGACGTTGACCACGCGGACCGCGAGCTGCGGAAGGTGCCGGCGCAGCAACTGGGCCGCGGCCAGCACCTCCTGGGTGGGCACGTCCCCCGCGCAGGCGAGGACCACGTCGGGTTCGCGGCCGCCGATCTCGGTGCCGGCCCACTCCCACACACCGGCCCCCCGCGCACAGTGCGCGCGGGCCTGGTCCATCGTCAGCCAGTCGAAGCAGGGCTGCTTTCCGGCCACCACGACGTTGACGTAGTCGCGGCTGCGCAGGACGTGGTCCGCCACGGCCAGCAACGTGTTGGCGTCCGGCGGCAGATAGACCCGTACGACCTCGGGGCTCTTGTTGAGGACGTGGTCCACGAAACCGGGGTCCTGGTGGGAGAACCCGTTGTGGTCCTGGCGCCAGACGTGCGAGGTCAGCAGGTAGTTGAGGGAGGCGAGGGGCGCCCTCCAGGGCAGCCTGCGGGTGACGCGCAGCCACTTGATGTGCTGGTTGACCATCGAGTCGACGATGTGCGCGAACGCCTCGTAGCAGGAGAACAGACCGTGACGGCCCGTCAGCAGATAGCCCTCCAGCCAGCCCTGGCAGGTGTGTTCGGAGAGGATCTCCATCACCCGGCCGTGCCGGTCGAGGTTCTCGTCCACCTGGAGGGTCTGTGCCTGCCAGGCCTTGCCGGTGGCGCCGTAGACGGCCTGGAGCCGGTTGGAGGCGGTCTCGTCCGGGCCGACGAGCCGGAAGTCGCGCCGGTCGGCGGTGAAGCGCATCACGTCTTCGAGCAAGTCGCCCAGCACGGCGGTCGGTTCGTGCAGCGCGGCGCCCGGCTTGTCCACGGGGACGGCGTACGCGTCCAGGTCGGGCAGCGGGAGTTCGCGCAGCAGCAGCCCGCCGTTGGCGTGTGGAGTGGCGCCGAGCCGGCGGTCCCCCTCGGGGATCCACGTCTGCACGTCGAGGCGGGGTGCGCCGCGTTCGTCGAAGAGCTCCTCCGGCCGGTAGGAGCGCAGCCACGCTTCCAGCTGCCGCAGGTGTTCGGGGTTGTCGCGGACGGCGGACAGCGGCACCTGGTGGGCGCGCCAGGTCCCCTCGACCGGGACGCGGTCGACGTGGGCGGGGCCGGTCCAGCCCTTGGGGGTGCGCAGCACGATCACCGGCCAGCGGGGGCGTTCGCCGGAGCCCTCCTCGCGGGCGGCGCGCTGGAGGGCCGCGATCCGGTCCAGTGCGGTGTCCATGGCCTGAGCCATCGCGCGGTGGACGGCGCTGGGCTCGTCGCCGGTGACGTGGATCGGGTCGTGGCCGTAGCCGCGCAGCAGGTCGTCGAGCTCGGGCTCGGGGATGCGCGCGAGCACCGTCGGGTTGGCGATCTTGTAGCCGTTGAGGTGCAGGATCGGCAGGACGGCGCCGTCGTGCACCGGGTCGAGGAACTTGTCGGAGTGCCAGGAGGCGGCCAACGGGCCGGTCTCGGCCTCTCCGTCGCCGATCACGCAGGCGACCAGCAGGTCGGGGTTGTCGAAGGCGGCGCCGTAGGCGTGGGAGAGCGAGTAGCCGAGTTCGCCGCCCTCGTGGATGGAGCCGGGGGTCTCCGGGGCGACGTGGCTGGGGATGCCGCCGGGGAAGGAGAACTGTTTGAACAGCCGGGCCATGCCGGCCGCGTCCTGGGTGACGTCCGGGTAGATCTCGGAGTAGGAGCCCTCCAGCCATGAGTTCGCCACCACCGCGGGCCCGCCGTGCCCGGGTCCCCAGACGCACAGGGCGTTCAGATCACGGGTGCGGATGACGCGGTTGAGGTGCGTGTACACGAGGTTCAGCCCGGGCGAGGTGCCCCAGTGGCCCAGCAGTCGCGGTTTGACGTGCTCCGGCCGCAGCGGCTCGGTGAGCAGCGGATTGGCCATGAGGTAGATCTGGCCGACGGCCAGGTAGTTCGCGGCGCGCCAGTGGGCGTGCAGCGTCCTGAGCTCGTCGTCGGTGAGCCGGGCGGACGTCGCTTGCGGGTCGACGGGCATCTCGGGTTCCCTTCCGGATCGGGTTCGCTCACAGGTGCGTGCCGGTCCGTACCTGCCCACCCTCCCCGCCGGCCGGGTACCCCACACGGCCGAGCGACCCATTCGGAGCAGCGAAGCGGTCCGTAAGGGGGCGTAGACCCTACGGGTCCGAGTGCGCCCCGCCCACGCCGAAACCGTCGGGGGCGGGGACCGGACCGCGGGAGGCGTCCGGTGCGTCATCACGCCCGTCCGAGACTCCTGACGGGTGTGATGACGCACCGGACACGCCTGACGCACCTGACGCACCTGACGCACCTGACGCACCTGACGCACCTGACGCACCTGACGCGTCGAGTGCCGCGACGTGCGCGAGGTTCTGCCGGTCCTCGGCGTCGTCACCGGCCTCGGCGGCGAACCAGGCGTCCAGGATCTCCTTGAGCAGCGGCTCGGAGGTCAGCCGCAGGCTGAGCGCGAGGACGTTGGCGTCGTTCCAGCGCCGGGCGCCGTCGGCGGTTCCCGCGTCCGTGCACAGGGCGGCCCGGACGCCGGCGACCTTGTTCGCGGCGATGGACGCGCCCGTGCCGGTCCAGCAGCACACGACCGCCTGTTCGGAGGTCCCGTCGGCCACGTCCCGCGCCGCCGCCGCAGAGCAGATCGCCCACCGGGGATCGTCGCCCGAGCGGAGCGCGCCGTGCGGCACCACGTCGTGCCCGCGGCCGCGCAGCTCCGCGACGAGGGCGCGGGCCACTGGTTCGTCCATGTCCGAGGAGACGGAGATCCGCATGCCCGCGAGCCTACTGACGCCAGGGCCGCACTGTCGCCCCGAACGCCTCAACGAAGCTGGGCCCTGCGGAACGACGTCCTGACAGCGGGACGCACACGCGGCGCGGTTCTGCCCGCCTGCGCCTCGTACACCTCGTACACCTCGTACACCTCGTACACCTCGTACACCTAGTGCGCCTCGTACACCTTGTGCACCTTGCGTACCGCCTGCACCGCCGTCCGCGCCGTCCGCGCCGTCCGAACGATCACCTCGCGGCCGCGGGAAGCCCGCTCGGTGATCCGCCGGACGACCCGCCCGTGACGACGTCGCTGAATCCTCCCGTGAGCCCGGCCGGATTGCCGCCAGGGACGATTCCCGAGTCCTGGACGGTGCGGGCGAGCGGTTCGAGCAGATGGGCGAGGCGGGCGGTGGCCGCAGACCCGAGGGCCGTCCACGGCGTGACGGCGGCCGCGTCCGTGTCGGCCTCGACCCCGGCCCGGGCGGCCGCTCCGGCTTCGGTGAGACGCGCGTCCTCGTCGAGCCAGCCGCGCTCGCGGAGTTCGGTCTGCGCCGTCTGCCAGGCCTCGAGGTCCCACCTGCGGGTGAGCCGCTGGAACTCCGCGTCCGCCTCCCCCGCCGCGCACTTGAGCACCATGGCTCCGACCGGCCCCAGGCGGCGGCCGACGAGGGCGGCGACATGGCCGTCACCGCGGTGTTCCCGCAGGGTGGTCAGCGCCTGCCACAGCCTGACGTGCGGCTGTTCCGGACGGGGCAGGGCCTGGTTGGCCGCCCCGAGCACGCGTCCCGCGGTGTCCGCCGTCCGGGCCGCCTCCCAGGCGAGTTCCGCGGCCTCGGCCATCTCGGGCGAGCCGACGACGTCCGGCCCGTGGAGAGTGGTCATGGCTGCGTCCACCGCCCGCTCACGCGCCGCGAGCACGTCCTCGGCCGTCGCCGCGCGCCACGCGTCCGGCAGCGCACGCGCCACGCGGTCGGGGTGGAACACGTAGAAGCAGCTGGTGACGACGGCGGCGGGGGCAGGCCCGAGGGGCGCCGCGCGGAAGGCGAAGTACCCCATCCAGTATCCGCGCATCCCGAGGCGTTCGGCGGCGGCGTGCACCTCGGGCGCGAAGTAGACGAGCTGGTGGACCGGTTCGAACCTCTCCCACATTGCCCGTGCGACGGTGTCCTTCACCCAGTCCTCCCGACCGGTCGGCTGCTGTATCTGCATCTGCATCTGCATCTGCGAGAGGCCAGCATCCGTCATGACGGCGGTCATAACAATCCCGCCCACCGAAGCCGGCGTACATGCGGACCGTGCCGTCGTCCTCCTGCCACGGGGTTATGGACGTCGGCGTACGCCCTGGCCTAGGGTGCCGGGGAAAGCGCTTTCTAGCATGGTCATGCCAGTGTCTAGTCGGGAGCGTCAATGCCGCACACCGCACCACAGGACCCCTCGCAGCCGTGGAGCCGAAAGGCGTTCCTGCGGGGCATGACGGCCGTCGGAGTGGCCCCGCTGCTGCCGGCGGCGCTACCCGCGGCCGCCCATGCCGCCACCGCCGCCCCGGCTTTCGCCCGGCCCGACTTCGACCTGGTGCGGGACGGTGTCGCCGTCGACGTGTTCGTGGACGCGGGCGCGGATCCCGCGGTGCTCCGCGCGGCCGGCGACCTGCAGGCCGACGTGGAGCGGGTCACCGGCATTCGACCGGCCCTGCGGCGCACCCTGCCGGAGCGGGCCACGGCGCTGATCGTGGTCGGCACGCTCGGCTCGAGCCCCGTCGTGGACCGTCTCGTCGCCCGCGAGCGGCTCGGTGTGCGACGGGTGGCGGGGCGCTGGGAGGCGTCCGTGACCCAGGTGGTCGAGCATCCGGCGCCCGGGGTGGACCGCGCCCTGGTGATCGCGGGCAGCGACCCTCGCGGCACGGTCTACGGGATCTACGACACCTCGGAGCGCATCGGGGTCTCACCCTGGTACTGGTGGGCCGACGTGCCAGTCGAACGGCGGGACGCCGTGGCCGTGCCCGCGGGGCCCTTCGTGCGCCGCGAGCCGTCGGTCCGCTACCGGGGCGTCTTCATCAACGACGAGCAGAACCTGACCACTTGGTCGCACCGCACGCAGGAGACGGACAAGAACATCGGTCCGCGGACGTACGAGCGCCTCTTCGAGCTGCTGCTCCGGCTGAAGGCCAACTACCTGTGGCCGGCCATGCATCCGTACTCCGACTTCTTCAACAAGTACCGGGAGAACCCCGAACTGGCCGACCGGTACGGCATCGTGGTCGGCTCCAGCCATCCGGAGGCGCTGCTGCGCAACGGCGTCCACGAGTGGGCGCCGTGGGCCGAGGAGCACCGGGGCGCGGACGGCGCACTGCCCGTCTACGACTACACGGTGAACCCGGCGGTGATCTCCGACTACTGGCGGGCCCGTGCCCGGGAGAACGCGGCGTACGAGAGCAGCTGGACGCTCGGCATGCGCGGTCTGCACGACAGCGCGCTGGAGACGAGGAACGCCACCACGATCCCGGAGAAGGTCGCGGTGATGAACGACATCATCGCCGACCAGCGCCGGATCCTCGCGGAGGAGGTCGGGGCGGCGGCCGAGCCGCAGATCTTCATCCCGTACAAGGAGGTGCTGGACCTGTACAACGCGGGCGTCCAGGTACCCGACGACGTCACGCTGATCTGGCCGGACGACAACCACGGCAACATGCGCCAGCTGCCGACCGAGGCGGAGCGGGCCCGACCGGGCGGCAACGGCATCTACTACCACCTGTCCTACTGGGGCCGTCCGCGCAGCTATCTGTGGCTGGACACCACGCAACCGGCCAAGGTGTGGCAGGAGTTGCGCAGGGTGTACGAGCACGGGGCCGACCGGATGTGGATCTTCAACGTCGGTGACCTGAAGTCGATCGAGACCGGCCTGTCCTTCGCCATGGACGTGGCCTGGGACGTGGACCGGTGGACGGCCGAGAACGTCGAGGGCTTCCTCGCGGAGTGGTACGGGCGGCAGTTCGGGCTGCGGTACGGCCGGGAGATCACCTCGCTCCGCACCGAGTACTACCGGCTCGCGGCGGAGCGGCGGCCGGAGTTCATCGATCGTGACGTCTTCTCCGTGGTCCACCACGGGGACGAGGCGGGACGCCGCATGGCCGCCTACGACCGTCTGGCGCAGCGGACCGTGACGCTGGGGGACGAACTCCCCGCGGTCTTGCGGGACGCCTTCTTCGAACTCGTCCACTATCCGGTGCACGGCGCGTACCTGATGAACCTGAAGTACTACTGGGCGGACCGCAACGCCCTGGCGGCACGGCAGGGGCGCGGCGCCGGGACCAACCGCTTCGCGGACCTCGCCGAGGCGGCGCACGCCCAGGAGGCCGCGCTGACCCTGCGGTACAACACCGAGGTGGCGGGCGGGAAGTGGAGCGGGTACATCAATCCGTACCCCTCGCAGATCCCGAAGGCGCCAGGTCGTCCGGCGGTCACCCGGGTCGCCCGGCGGGAGACGTCCGGGCTGGGGATCGCCGCCGAGGGGAACGAGGTCGGCGCCACACGGCCGCTGTCGTTCTCCTCGGCGACCCGGGACCGGCGTTTCGTGGACGTCTTCAACACCGGTTTCCTCCCGCTTTCCTGGGTGGCCGAGGCGGACCGGCCCTGGATCCGGCTGAGCACGGCGGGCGGCTCGCTCACCGAACAGACCCGGGTGTGGATCGAGATCGACTGGGCCGTCGCACCGGAGGGCACGCATGCCGTCACGGTCGTGTTCACCAGCGGTGACCAGCGTTTCGAGGTGCCGCTGACGGTCGTCAACGAGGGTGAGCGGGCGCGTCGGCGGGCGCGCGGCTTCGTCGAGGCGAACGGCTGGGTGTCGATCGACGCCGTGCACACCGAGCGCCGGGTGGCGCGCGGCGGGGCCCGGTGGCGGACCGTGCGCGGGCTCGGCCGCGGTGCGGCCGCGGTGGAGGCCGCGCCGTCGACGGCGGCCCCGGTGACCGCAGACCTCGCCGCTCGTGCGCCGGAGCTGCGCTACCGGGTGCGCTTCACCAGCACCGGGACGTTCCCGGTCACCGTCCTCCGGCTGCCCTCGCTCGACGAGCGGGGCGCGCGACGGCTGGCCGTCGCCCTGGACGACCAGCCTCCCGTCGTCCTGTCGGGTCAGTCCGTGGCCACCGGCAACCGCGGTGACGCCTGGGCGCGCAACGTCGAGGAGGGAGTGGAGAAGCTGACCGCGTCGGTGACGGTCCCCGCGCCCGGCGAACACGTCCTGCGGGTCTTCATGGTCGACCCGGCGATCGCCGTGGACCAGATCGTCATCGACACCGGCGGTCTGCCCGCCGCCTACCTCGCACCCCCGGAGAGCTACCACCCGGCGTTCAACCCGGACCCGGACACGTCCCCGGGCCTGGACGCGCCGAACCACTAGCCGGCCCGCCGTCATGCCCGTCCGCCTTCCGGAGGGGCGTGACGCGACACGCCGGGTTTCCCCGGCGGATGAGCAGCGCGCTGGGACCGCAGCGCTGTCCGCCGGTCAGGCGGTGGTGAAGTCGGCGGCGTGGTCGGCCGCCCAGACGGTGAAGGGGCGGGCGGGGTGGCCGGTGAGTTCCTCGACGGTGGAGGTGAGGGCGACGGGCTTGCCGTCGTTCGACTCCCACCAGTTCAGGAGGGCGTCGGCGTACACGCCGGGGATGTAGTCGGCCATCTCCCGCTTCCACTCCTCCCGGGTGACCCGCTCGGACCTGACGGGACGGCCGATGACGTCCGCGAGCTGGTCGATCTGCTGGGTGAAGGTGAGCGACCGGGGGCCGGTGAGGGTGAAGCGGCCCCCGTGGTGGCGCGTGTCGACGAGCACGGCGTGGGCGGCTTCGGCGAGGTCCGCCTCGTGGACGGGGTCGGTGTGGGCGTCGGGGTAGGGCAGGCTGATCGGCCGGCCCGCCTTGACGGGCCACGCCCATGCCGAGGCGTTGGAGGCGAAGGAGCCCGGTCGCAGGATCGTGGTGGTGATCGGTGAGGCGAGCAGGGCGTTCTCGACGTCGAGGTGGGACCTGGCGAGCGGGTCGTTCTCGGCGTCGGGTCCGAGCACGCCGGCGGAGGACAGCAGCACGATGTGTGCGACCCCGGCCCGGTGGGCGTGGTGGACGAAGTCCGTGATGCGCTCGGAGCTGGCGTAGAGGAACACGGAGGTGACGCCGTCCAGTGCGGCCGGGAAGCACGCCGGGTCGGTGAGGTCCAGCCGGACGGTGGGCACTCCGGCGGGGGGTGAGAGGTCCTCGGGGCGGGCGGAGCCGAGCCTGACGGGCAGGCCGGTGTGGTGCAGCAGCGTGGTCAGACGGGCGGCGACCGCGCCGCGGCCGCCGGTGATCAGGATCATGATGACGTAGGTCTTTCTGCTGGTCAGAAGTATGGGGCGCGGAGCGACGCCTCGCGGCAGCCCGAGAAGGGGTCGCGAATGCGCGAATAACGTTCGTGACGAACACTGTTCGTAGTGACGTTTCACGGTAGGGAACGAACATCGTTCGTGTCAAACGCTGTTCGTTCCAAACGGTGTTCGCCCGGGACTACGCTCTCCCCCATGAGCTCGCAGCCGATCAGCCGCCGCACTCGGCCCGCCAAGGCCCCCCTCAGCCGCGACGCCGTCGTGCGGACCGGCCTGCGGATCCTCGATCGCGACGGGCTGGACGCCCTGACCATGCGGCGCGTCGCCAAGGAGCTGGACACCGGCCCGGCCTCGCTCTACGTGTACGTGGCCAACCGCGACGACCTCATGGCCGCCATGCTCGACGCGGCCCTCGCCCAGGTCCCCCTCCCCTCGGATTGCACCGCCGAGGGGTCCTGGCGGGAACGGCTCCAAGCCCTGGCCGCCGCCGCGATCGAGGCCATGAGCCGTCACGAGGGCCTGGCCGCCGTCGCCCTCGGCGCCATCCCCACCGGTGACCACGCCCTGCTCGTCCTGGACCGCATGCTCGCGCTGCTCAAAGAGGGCGGCCTCGACGACGTCACCGCCGCCTGGGCCGTCGACCTGCTCTACCTGCACATCGCCGCGGCCGCCGCCGAGCAGAGCGTCCACAACGCCCAGGCGACGGGTGAGGAGAGCGTCGTCGCCGCGGCCGACCGCCGTTACGCCTCCCTGCCCGCGGACCGCTATCCGATGGTCACCTCACTGCGCGAGGCGCTGCTCTCGCCCGGCGATCGCGACGCGTGGGGTCTGAACGTCCTCATCAACGGCCTCCTGCACACTCCCGCCGGCTGACTCCGGGCCGCCCCGCACAGCGCCCGGACAGTCAGGCCGACGGCACCCCCGGAGCGCAGGAGGTACGGCCGGTCGCCCTCGCGGCGGTCCTCGTGTGGCCGATGCCACCTCCCCTGCAGGGTCCGCTCCATGTCGTCCCACGGGAGTCGCAGGTTACGGTTTCCGCAGCTCCCCGCTCCCCCGCCGCAGACCCCGGACGGCAGCCCGTGCTCGCAGACCTTTCCCCGCTCATCGCCGCGACCGCCGAATGGCTGACCCGGGCGTACCCGGCGTGCGGCGGCGCGTTCGCCTCCGCCCTGTGCGAGGCCCAGGCCCGCCAGGCGGCGACCGTCACGGCCTGGCTGCGGTATCCCACAGCGACGGACGCCGCACTGGTCGGCATGGCGGGTCCGGGCGGCTCGGCACGCCTCGACCGGATCAGCGGCGCGGACGGCGCGGACACGGCAGACCAGGCCTGGCGCAGCTGGGTGGACGAGATCGTGGCGAGCTGGGCGGCCGCTCTGCTCGCCGATCCGGCGCTCGCGGCGGACGCGGTGGCCGCTCTCGCCGAGGGCGACCACACACGGGGGACGACGCCGGACTTCAGACGGCTGCTCGCCCCCGACGAGCGCGACCGGCGGGCGGCGGCGCTGCTGCGCCACCCGGACTTCCTCGCGCCGGTGGCCCGGCTCCACCGCGCCGAGCTCCTGGACCGGCTCGGACGAGGCCGGGCTCTCGTCGTCTGACCGTCCGGGGGAGAACGCCGGACGGCGCCAGACGACGAGAGCCCGGCCTGCCGCTCGGTCCGGCCTGCCGGACGCCTCGATCCGCCCGACGGGCAGGCGGACTCCGGCCCGTCCAGCTCGTCGGCCCGTCCGGCCCGTCGGTCAGTCCGGCTTGCCGCGGCCCGTCAGGGCGTCCCGCAGCCGGTCGACCAGTCCGGTGCCCGGGTTCAGCATCTTGTTCGCCGGAGGCTTGTCCGGGGCGGCGGGATGAGGACGCGTCGGAGCGGTCTTCTTCGCCGTGCGAACCTTGTCGCCCAGCTCGTCGAGAGCCTCTGCCGGGCATGCCGCACGCAGCCGGGGGAACAGGTTCTGCTCCTCGTCGGCCACATGGGCGCGGATCTCGCTCATCAGCATGCCGATCAGCCGGTCGAACTCGGGGTCGTCCGGCCGTCGGCCCTCCAGGTCCTTCATCAGCTGTTCGGCCTGCGCGTGGTCCTGGAGTTCCTTGTCGGCGAGCGCGTCCCCGCCGGGGACGTGCTCGCGCACGGCCGGGTAGAGGTGCATCTCCTCGGCCACCGAATGCCGGACCAGCTCCATCGTGGCCTGGTCCGCGTAGAGCCTGCGGTCCTTCGCGCCGGACGGCAGCGCCTCGATCCGGCCGAAGAACTCCTCGACCTCGCGGTGATCGGTCACCAGTTCGTCGATGACGTTCCCACCATGGCCCATGTCCTCCACCTCCTGTCCGAAAGTGACGGCCCGGAAGGGGCCCGCCACGGCCCGAGTGCCCCACGCCGACGTGCCGACACAGCCTGCCTCGGCGAGGGCCGCCGGCGGCCTGGTTCCGGAGGGCGGCCGGGGAGCCGTCGCAGCGGGCGGCGGCCGGACGCGTTCAGGGGGCACGTGGACCGGCCGGCCCGGCCGTACGGTCGGGCCGGAGCCGGACGCCCGCCGGGATGGCGGTCGCGGGCCCGGGCGCGCACCCCTGTCGCCCAGCAGCCTGCCCTCGCGGTCAGCCGTGGTGCACGGCGATTCCGTCCTGCGGGTGGTTTGCCGACGTGCGGCCGCGCCCGCAGCCGGGACCGCTCGGAGACTTGGCGGGCGCGGCACACTGCCGCCGGGAGGAGGGCCGCATGGCGGACAGCAGGGTTCTGGTGGCGGTACGGGAGCACCCACGCGACGAGGGCGCCGGCGCGGAGCAGCTGGTGCGCATCCGCGACGCGATCGAGGCACGGGGGTTCGAGGTCCGCTGGGCGGTCGACGCCCCCGACGCGGAGGCGGTCCTGCGGACCGAGGCGGGGCTGACCGCGGCGCTGGTCGCCTGGGAGCTTCCGGGACGGACGGCCGCCGCCGAGGGCGAGACCGGCGGCGCCGGGGTGCTGCGGGCGATCGGCCGGCGGTTCCGGGACCTGCCGGTCTTCCTCGTCATGAGCGACGACGGCGTACGGGACCTGCCGCTGTGGGTGTCCGAGTCGGTCGTGGGCTACGTGTGGCCGCTGGAGGACACCCCCGGCTTCATCGCGGGCCGGATCACCACCGCGGCGGCCGCCTACCGGGAAGCCGTCCTGCCGCCCTTCTTCCGCGCACTGCGCCGTTTCGACGACGCACACGAGTACTCCTGGCACACCCCCGCCCACTCCGGAGGCGTCGCTCTGCTGAAGTCGCCCGCCGGGCGGGCCTTCCACGACTACTTCGGGGAACGGCTGCTGCGCAGCGACCTGTCGATCTCGGTCGGCGAACTCGGCTCGCTGTTCGAGCACACCGGCCCGATCGGCGAGGCGGAGCGCAACGCCGCCCGCGTCTTCGGCTCCGATCTCACCTACTTCGTGCTGCACGGGGACAGCACCTGCAACCGGGTGGTCGGCCACTTCAGCGTCACCCGTGACGAGATCGCCCTGGTGGACCGCAACTGCCACAAGTCGGTGCTGCACGGCCTGGTCGTCTCCGGCGCACGCCCCGTCTACCTCGTCCCCACCCGCAACGGCTACGGGCTGGCGGGACCGCTGCCGCCCGCGGAGCTCGCGGCGGACTCCGTCGCGGCCCGTATCGCGGCGAACCCCCTGACCGGCGAGGCCCTGTCGCCGGACGCCCGGTACGCCGTCTTCACCAACTCCACCTACGACGGCCTGTGTTACGACGCCTCGGCGGCGGCCCGGGCGCTCGCCGCGAGCACGCCCCGGCTGCACTTCGACGAGGCGTGGTTCGCCTACGCCCGCTTCCATCCGCTCTACGCGGGCCGGTACGGCATGTCGGTGGACGAGGAGGCCTTCCCCGGCCCGGACCGGCCGACGGTCTTCTCGACGCAGTCCACGCACAAACTGCTGGCGGCGCTCTCGCAGAGCGCCATGGTGCACGTGCGGTCCGCGCCCCGGGCGCCCGTCGAACACGACCGGTTCAACGAGGCGTTGATGATGCACGGCACCACCTCCCCCCTCTACCCGATGATCGCCTCCCTGGACGTGGCGACGGCGATGATGGACGGACCGCAGGGCCGCTGGCTGGTCGACGAGGCCGTCACCGAGGCGGTCCGGTTCCGTCACGAGATGGTCCGCGTCCGGCGCCGCATCGAGGAGGCCGGCGACCGGCCGCCGTGGTTCTTCGGGGTGTGGCAGCCCGAGACGGTCACCGATCCGGCCACCGGAGTCCGCCTGCCGTTCGAGGAGGCATCGCCCGACCTGCTGCGCGGCGAGCCGTCGTGCTGGCATCTGGAACCCGGCGCCGACTGGCACGGCTTCCCGGGGCTGACGGACGGCTACTGCATGCTCGACCCGATCAAGGTCACCCTGACCTGCCCCGGCGTCGACGCGACCGGGGAGACGGCCGACTGGGGCATCCCGGCTCGGGTACTCACCGCTTACCTCTCCGCACGGAACATCGTCGTGGAGAAGACCGACAACTACACCACGCTGGTGCTGTTCTCCATGGGCATCACGAAGGGCAAGTGGGGCACGCTCCTCGACGCCCTGATGGACTTCAAGGCCCTCTACGACCAGGACGCTCTCCTCGACCGGGTGCTGCCCGCGCTGGTCGCCGAGCACCCCGGCGGTACGCCGGCCTGACCTTGCGCGAACTGTGCCAGGAGATGCACGACCACCTGCGCACGGCCCGTCTCGTCGATCTGCTGGACACGGCGTTCCAGGAGCTGCCGGAGCCGGTCGCGCCGCCGCAGCTGTGCTATCAGCGGCTGGTCCGAGGCGGCACCCACCGCGTCAGGCTGGCCGACGCGGCCGGCCGGGTGGCCGCCGCCATGGTCACCGTCACCCCGCCCGGCATCCCCGTCCTCATGCCCGGCGAGAGCACCGGCGGTCCCGACGGCCCCCTGTTGCGCTACCTCGGCGCCCTGGAGTCCTTCGACCGCCGCTTCCCCGGCTTCCGCAGCGAGACGCACGGCGTGACCCTCGACCCCGACACCGGCGACTACCTCATCGAGTGCCTGCGCCCGGCGGCCGACGACGCGACGGCCCCGGCCGCACCCGGGCGACAGGCCGCGGCGCCTGCCCAGCGCGGTCCGGCCGAGGAGGACCGGCTGCTCTCCTGACGGCGGGCGCCAGGCGGGCTCCCCGGCGGTTCGTCCCCGGCGGTTCGTCCCGGTTCTTCCCTCGTCCGCACGTCGGCCGGAACCGGTGCCGTCGGCACGGGGCAAGAAAAACGCCGCCGGGCCGCCGCTGTTCGTCATGACATCGGCCCGACGCGGGTCCGACCGGCAGAATGGAGGAAGGGACTCACCTGCTAGCCCACCTGGAGGTATCCATGAGGATGCTGATCAACGTCGCGGAGACCGTGGTCGCGGACGCTCTGCGCGGTATGGCGGCCGCCCATCCCGAGCTGACGGTCGACGTCGAGAACCGGGTGATCGTGCGGCGGGACGCGCCGGTGGCCGGGAAGGTCGCGCTGGTGTCGGGCGGTGGGTCCGGGCACGAGCCGCTGCACGGCGGGTTCGTCGGACCCGGGATGCTCTCGGCGGCCTGCCCGGGCGAGGTGTTCACCTCGCCGGTTCCCGATCAGATGCTGCGCGCGGCGGCGGCCGTGGACAGCGGGGCCGGCGTGCTGTTCATCGTGAAGAACTACACCGGCGACGTGCTGAACTTCGACATGGCCGCCGAACTCGCCGAGGACGAGGGCATCCAGATCGCGAAGGTGCTGGTCGACGACGACGTGGCGGTGACCGACAGTCTCTACACGGCCGGGCGGCGCGGCACCGGCGCGACGCTCTTCGTGGAGAAGATCGCGGGCGCCGCCGCCGAGGAGGGCCGGCCGCTGGAGCAGGTCGAGTCACTCGCCCGGCGGGTCAACGAGAACTCGCGCAGTTTCGGCGTGGCGCTCAGCGCCTGCACGACGCCCGCCAAGGGCAGCCCGACCTTCGAACTTCCGCCCGGCGAACTTGAGTTGGGCGTGGGCATCCACGGCGAGCCGGGCCGGGAGCGGCGGACGATGATGACGTCCGGTGAGATCGCCGACTTCGCCGTCCACGCGATCCTGGACGATTTCACGCCCCGTAACCCCGTTCTGGTGCTGGTCAACGGCATGGGCGCGACGCCGCTGCTGGAGCTGTACGGCTTCAACGCCGAGGTGCAGCGCGTGCTGACCCAGCGCGGGGTGCCGGTCGCCCGCACACTCGTCGGCAACTACGTGACGTCCCTCGACATGGCCGGCGCCTCGGTCACCCTGTGCCAGGTCGACGAGGAACTGCTGCGGCTGTGGGACGCGCCGGTCCGGACCCCGGGGCTGCGCTGGGGCGTGTGAGGCGGAGACAGCGGCAACGGAGACAGCAGTCCGGCAGACACCGATTACGCAAGGAGATCCCGTGCTCGACGCCGACTTCTTCCGCCGTTGGATGACGGCGACCGCCGCGTCCGTCGACCGCGAGGCGGACCGGCTCACCGCCCTCGACTCGCCGATCGGCGACGCGGACCACGGCAGCAATCTGCGGCGCGGATTCACCGCCGTGACCGCGGCGCTGGAGAAGGAGGCGCCCGCGACGCCGGGCGCCGTCCTGGTCCTGGCGGGACGCCAGCTGATCTCCACGGTCGGCGGCGCCTCCGGCCCCCTGTACGGCACCTTGCTGCGCCGTACCGGCAAGGCTCTGGGGGACGCCGCCGAGGTCGACGAGCAGCAGTTCGCCGCAGCGCTGCGCGCGGGTGTCGACGCCGTGTCGCAGCTCGGCGGCGCGACGCCCGGCGACAAGACCATGATCGACGCGCTGGTCCCGGCCGTCGACGCCCTCGCCGAGGGCTTCGCCGCCGCCCGGTCGGCCGCCGAGCAGGGGCCGAGGCGACGACACCGCTGCAGGCGCGCAAGGGCCGGGCCAGTTATCTGGGCGAGCGCAGCATCGGCCACCAGGATCCCGGGGCGACCTCGGCGGCGCTGCTCGTCGCCGCCCTCTGCGCGGCCGGCGGGGAGTGAGGCGACGATGAGCGACCACAGGACGGTGGGAGTCGTGCTCGTCTCGCACAGCGCGGAGGTGGCCGCGGCCGTGGCCGAACTGGCACGGGGGCTGACGGGCGGCGGCGCGGCCGTGCCGGTCGCCGCGGCGGGCGGCACGGAAGGCGGGGGGCTGGGCACCAGCGCCGAGCTGATCTCCGCCGCTGCGGCGTCGGTCGACCGGGGCGCCGGGGTCGCCGTCCTCGCCGATCTGGGCAGCGCCGTCCTCACGGTCAAGGCGCTGCTCGCCGAGGGCGACGAACTGCCCGGCACGGCGCGCCTGGTGGACGCCCCGTTCGTCGAGGGCGCGGTGGCCGCCGTGGTCACCGCGGCGGCGGGCGGCGACCTGGACGCGGTGGAGGCGGCGGCCGCGGACGCGTACACGTACCGGAAGGTGTGACGCGAAGGCGTGACGCAGGAGAGGCGAGCAGGGAACGGGCCGTGTCCGCGGCCCGCCCCCCTGCCGCTCACCCGCCCTCCCGGTACACCTCGCCCTTCTTGCCCTTCTGGCCCGCCTCGCCCTTCCGGCCCGCCTCGCCCTTTTGTCCCCGCTTGGCGGTCCCCTTGCGGGTCCCGTCCGTCCCCGCGTCGTCGGACGGGCCCCAGTCCTCCTCCCAGCCCGGCGGCCGGACGGCTGTCGTGCCGTCCACGCCGTCCTCGTCGTCCCACGCCGGGGGCAGCGGGGATCCACCGAGGCTTGCGTCCGCCGCATGGACGAACTGCCGGGCGAGGCGGTCCCCGACCTCCCCGGCGGACGCGTGGCTCTCGATGGGCGTCGCCCTGGAGTTCTTGAACACGATGTACGTGACGCCGGACGGCGCGCCGCCGCCGCGCGGGTCGGGGCGGATGCCGAGCGCCTCGGCGGTGGCGTACGAGGCCTCACCGATGATCCCGCGCGGTCCGGTGTCGCCGACCACCGCGTACACCACCCGGTCCCGGTAGACGACAGCGGCGACCGATCCGCCGCGCACCCCGTGGTCGCGGTGGTCCCAGACGTCGCTCGCGCCCGGCACCACGATGTAGGGCAGGGACTCGGCGCTCAGCTGGCGGCCGTCGGACTGCTGGAAGGCCGTGGCGGCGGAGAACAGCGGGTCGGTGCCGCTGTTGCACCGCGGGCCCGGGCGGCCGTCGCAGTCGATGTCCATGTCGGCCGTCCAGAACACCGCCTCGTCGGTGCCGCAGACCGGGACCGTGGCGGCCGTGCCCTCATCCGTTCGATAGCGGCCTCGGGAGACGGGAGCGCAGTCGCGGACCCGGGACCGCAGGTCGGCGGCACGGACGGAGCCCTCCTGACGCGACGCCAGGGCCCCAGGGGCGCCCGCGGACGCCCGCGCGGCGGCGAACGGGGTGGTGGTCGGGGCCAGCAGGGCGAGGCCTGCCACGGCCAGTGTCAGCGACTGGACGCGCACGGTGCGGGACCCTCTCGTGGGGGCGTGGACGGACACGCTTTTGACGGGCACTCGGAACAATCTGGTGTCGACCGGGGCGCGCGGCCACTCCAAGAGGGCCGTACGAGGTCCGCTGCTGACGGATCGGCAGCGCGACAGGGGCCCGGAGACCACGGCTCCGCGGTGCGGTTCGGGCCCCTCGGGCCACTGCGCCGGCGCGGGGACGGCGACGACAGCGGTCCGCGCCGTCGGCGTGAACTCGTCCGACGGGCGGGAGAGTTCGGCCGGGACGGGCTTCAGCGTACGTACCTCCCACAAGCGGTCGTGCAGGGCGGGGCCGGACGGCCGCCCGCCGCCGCTCTCTTGATGTGCTCGCACCATCGCGCCATATTGGTTCGGACCATTGCCGCCGTGCCGGGACGGGAGGCGACGCCGTGCGACGCGTTGCGCTGGGGGCGCTGGGGTGCGCGCTGGTGTCGGCCCTGTCGAGCGGATGCGCGGTCGGCGCGGCCGACGACGACGGCCGCGGCCCCGGCGCTCCGACCGGTGTGACCGCGGCGGCCGGCAGCGCGACGAGCGTCCACGTCATGTGGAACGCGGTCGCGGCGGATCGGGGGATCCGCGCGTACGAGGTGTACGTGGGCGCGGAAAGGGCCGGGGACGTGGGCGCGGAGAAGGCCGGGGACGTGCCCGGCGCCACGCACATGCTGGACGTCGTCCGGCTCACGCCGTCCACCGCGTACGTCTTCACGGTGCGGGCCCGGGACACCGAGGGCCGGCTCGGGCCGCCCAGCCGGGAGGCGCGGGCCACCACCGTGGCGGCCGGGGCCGGGGACCGCTCGGCGCCGGCCGTGCCGGGCGGGGTGACCGGGCGGGCCGCCGGGAGCCGGGCCGCGCAGCTGTCCTGGTCGGCCTCCGCCGACAACCGGAAGGTGGTCTCGTACGAGGTCTACCGGGGCGACGTGAAGATCCACGGTGTCGGCGCGGCGCAGACGGCGACGGTCGTCACGGGGCTGCGGCCGGGCACGAGTTACGCGTTCACCGTCCGCGCCCGGGACGCGGCCGGCAACCTCTCGCCCGCCGGACCGGCGGTGCGGATCACCACGGCGCAGGTTGACGACGAGGGGACGGACACCGCGCCCGCGGACTTCCGCGCCAGCAGCCACCGGGGCGCCGACGGCGGCTTCTACATCGATCTGTCCTGGACGCCGCCCCGCGTGGACGGCGTGGTCACGGAGTACCGGATCCAGCTCGACGGGCGGCCCGCCACCTCGCTGGTGTGGGGCGGGGAACCGCCGCGGGGGACGGCGGCGTACAGCTTCTACGCGGGCGGACACGCCGGGGTCGCGCACCGGGTGCGGGTGCGGGCCCGGCTGCCGGACGGCGGCTGGGGCGCGTTCTCGGCGGAGCGGACGGTGACGACCGGCCCCGCCTCGTGAGACACACCGGGGCCGTACGTACCGTACCGTCACTGGGCCGTCAGAAGGAGTCCCTCACCTGGTCGGCGGCGGTCCGCGTGCGGGGCGGCACCGGGGGGCGTTGGCTGCCTCTGAGGCAGCACGGACGAACCCGACCTCGGCGGCGCAAGGGATGTACCGCCAACCGTGCCGCCGCCG
The DNA here is from genome assembly GCF_036898465.1 of Streptomyces sp. B21-105. Taxonomy (NCBI): domain Bacteria; kingdom Bacillati; phylum Actinomycetota; class Actinomycetes; order Kitasatosporales; family Streptomycetaceae; genus Streptomyces; species Streptomyces sp. B21-105. The sequence goes on from NZ_JARUMJ010000001.1 coordinate 657,186, forward strand.
GAGGACATCCCATGCGCATTTCCCGTCTGTTCGTCAGCTCAGGACTGGGCGTGGCGGCCGCCGCCGCGCTGCCCCTCGCCCTGGCCGCCGGGCCCGCCGCCGCCCGGGTGTCGGGGATCTCGGTCAGCACCACCGGCTCCACCGTGTCGGTGGTGACCAGCGCCTGCACCCAGATCAACGGCAGCTGGGGCACCGCGGCACTGCTCACCAGCCGCCAGGGGAGCTTCGCCCAGGGTCGCCAGGTGGCCCTGTCCGGCACGGCGGCGAGCCAGTCGGCCGCCTGGTCGGCGGTCTCCCCGGGCACCTATACCGTCGTGGTCATGTGCTCCAACGGCAGCACCGCGGGCACCCAGTCCGTGATCGTCTCGACGCCGTCCACGCCCGCGCCGACCCCGACGGCCTCGCCCTCACGCGGCGTCATGGGCGGCCTCGGCGGTGCGGCCCGTGACTACGGCGCCGTCACCATGGCGGTGGGCGGGGCACTGGTGGGGGCCGGCGTCATCGCGGGGACCTGGCTCCTGCGCCGCCGCTCGAAGCCCTACCGGCTGTAGTCCGGTCCTACCGGCCGTAGTCCGGTCCACCGGCTGGAGTCCGGCCGCGGATCGGCTGTAGTCCGGCTGCCGTCCCGCTGCCGCGGTCCGACTGTCGTCCGAACGCGGTCCGACTGTCGCGTCCGGCCGCGGTCCCGGCCCCTCGGCGGCGCGGGCGCCTCAGCCGGGCTCGCCCTCCACGACGGGCAGGTTCGCCAGAGCCTCGGTGAGCCACTGTGTCCAGAAGGTCTCCAGCTCGATGCCGGCGCGCAGGACCAGGTGTTGCAGCCTGGCCTGCGCGCTGTCGTCGCCGGCCGGGAAGTCGCGCTGCTCGATCTCCCTGTATTCGGCCAACTGCCGCCGGTGCAGCTCGAGATGACGGCGCAGATCGGCGTCGAGGCCGGCGGTGCCGACGACGGCCGCGGCCCGCAGCCGCAGCAGCAGGGCGTCGCGGTGCGGCTTCGGGTCCTGCGCGGCGGCCGTCCAGCGGGCGAGTTCGGCGCGGCCCGCGGGCAGGACCTCGTAGGCCTTCTTCTGCCCGCGGGCCGGCTGCTCCGCGGGCAGGCCCCGGATGTGGCCCTCGGCCTCCAGCCGTCCCAGCTCGCGATAGATCTGCTGGTGCGTCGCCGACCAGAAGTAACCGATCGACCTGTCGAACCGACGGGTCAGATCCAGCCCCGACGAGGCGGGCCGCTCGACGAGGGCGGTGAGGATCGCGTGCGGGAGTGACATGCGGTCATCCTAGGGACAGGACCGGACGGCCCCGCCTCGTCGGCCTACAGCGCCGCCGCCAGCTCGGTGCCCTGCTGGACGGCGCGCTTGGCGTCCAGTTCGGCGGCCACGTCCGCGCCGCCGATGAGGTGCACGCCGCGGCCGGCGGCGACCAGCGCGTCGTAGAGATCGCGGCGCGGGTCCTGGCCGGTGCACAGCACGACGGTGTCGACCTTCAGGACCGTGCTCTGCTCGCCGACGGTGACGTGCAGTCCGGCGTCGTCGATCCGGTCGTAGCGCACGCCCGGGACCATGGTGACGCCGCGGTGCTTGAGTTCGGTGCGGTGGATCCAGCCGGTGGTCTTGCCGAGGCCCGCGCCGACCTTGCTGGTCTTGCGCTGGAGGAGGTGGACGGTGCGCGGCGGGGCGGGACGCTCGGGGGCGGCGAGACCGCCGGGCCCCTGGTAGTCCATGTCCACGCCCCACTGCCGGAAGTAGGCCGCCGGGTCCTCGCTCGTCTTGTCGCCGCCGTCGGTGAGGAACTCGGCGACATCGAAGCCGATGCCGCCCGCTCCGAGGATCGCGACGCGGTCACCGACGGGCGCGCCGTCGCGCAGGACGTCGAGGTAGCCGACGACGCTCGGGTGGTCGACGCCGGGGATGTCGGGAGTGCGGGGGCTGACGCCGGTGGCGACGACGACCTCGTCGTAGTCGGCCACGTCCTCGGCGGCGACGAACGTGTTCAGCCGTACGTCGACGCCGTGCGCGTCGAGCTGGTGGCGGAAGTAGCGCAGCGTCTCGTCGAACTCCTGCTTGCCGGGGACCTTGCGGGCCACGTTGAGCTGGCCGCCGATCTCGTGCGCGGCGTCGAAGAGGGTGACGTCGTGGCCGCGTTCGGCCGCGCTCACCGCGCACGCCAGACCGGCCGGGCCCGCGCCGACCACCGCGACCCGCTTGCGCAGCCGGGTCGGGGCGAGGACCAGCTCGGTCTCGTGGCAGGCGCGCGGGTTGACCAGGCAGGAGGTGATCTTCCCGCTGAAGGTGTGGTCGAGGCACGCCTGGTTGCAGCCGATGCAGGTGTTGATGGCCTCGGGCGTGCCCGCCGCGGCCTTGTTGACGAAGTCGGGGTCGGCGAGCATCGGGCGGGCCATCGACACCATGTCCGCGCAGCCGTCGGCGAGCAACTGCTCGGCCACCTCTGGGGTGTTGATGCGGTTGGTGGTGACGAGGGGCACCGAGACCGCGCCCATCAGCTTCTTCGTCACCCAGGTGTAGGCGCCGCGCGGCACCGAGGTGGCGATGGTGGGGATTCGGGCCTCGTGCCAGCCGATGCCGGTGTTGATGATGGTCGCGCCGGCCGCCTCGACGGCCTTCGCGAGGGTGACGACCTCGTCGAGGGTCGACCCGCCGGGCACCAGGTCCAGCATGGACAGCCGGTAGACGACGATGAAGTCCTCGCCGACCGCCTCGCGCACCCGTCGGACGATCTCGACGGGGAACCGCATCCGGTTCTCGTAGCTGCCGCCCCAGCGGTCGGTGCGGTGGTTGGTCCGCGCGGCGATGAACTCGTTGATGAGGTAGCCCTCGGAGCCCATGATCTCGACGCCGTCGTAGCCGGCCTGCCGGGCCAGCCGGGCGGTGCGGGCGTAGTCGTCGATGGTCCGCTCGATCTCGGCGTCGGTCAGCTCGCGGGGCGGGAACGGGCTGATGGGGGCCTGGAGCGGGCTGGGCGCGACCAGGTCCCGGTGGTAGGCGTACCGGCCGAAGTGCAGGATCTGCATCGCGATCCGGCCGCCCTCACGGTGCACGGCGTCGGTGATCACCCGGTGCTGGTCGGCCTCTTCGTCGGTGGTGAGCTTGGCGCCGCCCTCCCCGGGCCGCCCTTCGTCGTTGGGGGCGATGCCGCCCGTGACGATGAGGCCGACTCCCCCGCGCGCCCGGGCGGCGTAGAACGCGGCCATCCGCGCGAAGCCGTTCTCGGCCTCCTCCAGGCCCACGTGCATAGAGCCCATCAGGACGCGGTTGGGCAGCGTGGTGAAGCCCAGGTCGAGGGGGCTCAACAGATGGGGGTATCGGCTCATGGCAGGCCTCCGTGCGCGGCGGTTGGTCCCTCAGTTCTAGAGGACAGCGCACGGGTTATGCAACTAGTTGCACAATCAGCCCGGGGTGATGTGCCGCAGGTCACCGGCGACGCCGTCGCGGCAAGCCCGCGGCGGACTCCTTCTCAGCGGCTCGCGGCGGCAGCCCGTCCCACGTGCTCGTCTCGCGGCTCGTGGCCGCGGCTCGTCTCGCGGCTGTCCCCCGGCGGCTCGAGCCGCGGCTCCCCAACAGCCCGGCTCAGCGACTCCCGAGCAGGACGTGCAGTTCGCGTTCCTGGTCCCCGGAGGCCGAGGAGAGGTCGCGCACCGCGAACACCGAGTCCAGCGTGGAGCGCAGCCGTTCGATCGCCCAGTAGCTGCCCTGCGCGTCGGCCTCCACCGTGGACGAGAGCCGGGCCGGCTCGGCGCAGTCGCGTGCCTCGGTGACCTCGAAGGTGCCGAGCCACACCATCGGGCGGCTCTCGTGGAGCTGCTGCGGATCCTCGCCGCTGCCGCGGTCCGACTCGAAGCAGGCGTTGAGCGTGTCGAACACGATCCGGGCGTCCTCCTTGGTGCATCCGCTGATCTCGACGGAGACCGATTCCTCGTGCGATCGCTCGCGATCCATCGTGATCGCTCCTCTCGTGGCGGTGGCGCGGCTGTGCGGGTTCCCCGCGAACCGCGCCACACCCCCAGAAAAGCATCACTTTCCGAGCGGGACCAGCGACGCGGGGGCGCTCGCCCGCGTCGTCGGTTCCGCGCTCAGCCGCGGGTGAAGCGGTAGGTCTTGCTGTCGGTGAGCACGCAGAAGCCCGGCGAGACGACGATGACCCGCAGGGTGCCCGTCCTGCGGTCGTAGTCGATCCCCTCGGCCTCGAAGGACCCGGAGCACGAGCTGCGCAGGGGCAGCTGGCGCAGGGCCGTCACATGACCGGTGACGTCGCCGGCGCCGCCCGGCGCGGCGGACAGGTCGATCTGCAGGAGGGGCTTGGTGATGCCGAAGAGTGTGCCCGCGGGGTCGTCGGAGGAGCACAGCAGGGTGGTGGGGCCGGTGAAGTCGCAGCCCTGGACGTCGCGCACCGCGTGGTCGAGTCGGACCGTCGACGCCAGCGGCAGGTTGGCGGAAGGCGAGGTGGCGGCGTTGGCGCCGGGGGTGGGGAAGACGAGGAAGCGGGTCATGGTGCCCCACTCGCCCGACAGCATCCACTGGCTGTCCGGGGTGATCGCCACCCAGGAGTTGTTCAGCGCCTCGCCCGGGGCGAGCGTGTGGACGTACTCCGACCACGCGCCGCCGGGTGCCTGCACCCGGTACATCTTGGAGCCGGACGAATCGCTCTGGTACGGCTCGACGTAGTAGCCGCCGTAGGAGGCGTCGGGGTCGCCGACATGGTTCCAGCCCCGCACGGACAGGCCGATGGGGATGGCGCCGATGCCGGTGTAGCGGTTGGCGCTGTTCGCCGGCACCTCGACGGAGGTCAGCCCCTGGCTCTCGGTCAGCGGATCGGCGCGGTCGGAGCCGACCTCGCTCCAGGTGCCGGCGGCCGCGGCGGGCGGGGCCGCCGACAGGGCGGCGACTGACGCGACGGCCAGCGCGAGGGCGGCGGTACGGACGGTACGTGCGGTGCGGGCCAGGGGGCTGCGGCGGCGGGCAGGGCGCAGGGGCATGGGTCTCCTCGTCGAGGGGGGTGGGCGCGCTCGGCGGACAGTCTGGCCCGGCCGCGATGGGCATGTACAGACCAAATTCATGGACGGGTTCGCGCCCTGAGGAGAACAGCGCGCGAAGCCGTACTGGAGGAGCATGGAGAAGGGCCGCCGAAGGCGTGGGAGAAATGGGTTGAGCACGGTAGAACAAGGGGAGTCGGCATGGGGGACGGCGTGCCGCATCGACGTGCGGAGGCGGTGCGTGGCATGAGTGGAGCCGGATCGTCCGCAGCCGATGGCGGCCCGAGCGGGCCCAGCGGACTGCTGGACATCCTCAACGTGGCCTCGGTGGTCCTCGACACCGAGGGCCGCATCGCGCTCTGGAGCCCCCAGGCGGAGGAACTGTTCGGCTACTCGGCGCAGGAGGCCCTCGGGCGCTTCGCGGCCCGGGTGATGGTCCACGAACGGCACGTCGACCTGGTCGTGAAACTGTTCGCGGACGTGATGGCCACCGGGCAGAGCTGGGCGGGCGCGTTCCCCATCCGGCGCAAGGACGGCAGCACCCGGCTGGTGGAGTTCCGCAACATGCGCCTCATGGACGACCGCGGCCACGTGTACGCCCTGGGGCTCGCCGCCGACCAGACGACGGTGCGGCAGCTGGAGCGGGACGTCGCCCTGGCCACCCGCATGGTCGCGCAGTCGCCCAACGGTCTCGCCGTCCTGGACACCGACCTGCGGTACGTCTCCGTCAACCCGGCCCTGGAGCGCATCAACGGGCTGCCGGCCGAGGAGCACATCGGGCGGACCGTCCGCGAGGTCCTGCCCCGGCTGGACGCGGACGCCCTGGAGGCCGCGGCGCGCCAGGTGCTGGAGACCGGGGAACCGCTCGTCGACCGCTCCACGACCGGCCGCACCCCCGCCGACCCGGACCAGGAGCACGCCTGGTCGCTCTCCCTCTACCGCCTGGAGGACGCCCGCGGCACGGTACTGGGGGTGGCCGTCTCGGTCAGAGACGTCACCGACCGGCACCGGGCGGCCGTCGAGGCCGAGGCGGCACGCCGCCGGCTGGCGCTGATCGCCGACGCCTCCACCCGCATCGGCACCACCCTGGACCTGGAGCGCACGGCCCGTGAACTGGCCGATGTGGCCGTGCCGGAGCTGGCGGACGTGGCCGCCGTGGATCTGCTCGACGCGGTGGTGGCGGCCCGGCCCACCAGCCTCGGGCCCGCCGAGTCGGCGGTGATCCGCGCCCTCGCGGTACGGGCCGTCGACGAGCCGGACGCGCTGCTGGCGGCCGACCAGCCCGGACAGGTGGCCGGGTACGCGCCCGACCGCCTCATCACCGAGTGCGTGCGCTCGGGCCGACCGGTCATGGTGGCGCACGTCAAGGACGACGATCTCGGGCGCATCGCCCGCTCCCCGGACTCGGTCGGCCTGCTGGCCCGGGCGGGCGTGCACTCCTATCTCGCCGTGCCGCTCATCGCGCGAGGCGAGGTGCTGGGCGCCCTCGACCTCAAACGCACCCGCAACCCGCTGCCGTTCAGCCGCGACGACCTGCTGCTCGCCCGCGAACTGGCGGCGCGCGCAGCCGTCCAGATCGACAACGCCCGCTGGTACCAGAACGCCCGCACCACCGCGCTCACCCTCCAGCGCAGTCTGCTGCCGAGCCATCCGCCCGTCACCGGCGGCCTCGAGGTCGCCTCCCGCTACCAGCCCGCGGACGCCACCACCGAGGTCGGCGGCGACTGGTTCGACGTCATCCCGCTGCCGGACGGCAAGACGGCGCTCGTCGTCGGCGACGTGATGGGCAGCGGCATCGACGCCGCCGCCGCGATGGGCCGGCTGCGCACCGCGACGACGACGCTGGCCTCCCTCGCCCTCGACCCGGCGGTCCTCCTGGAACACCTGGACCGGATCACCCAGGGCCTCGACCACTCGATCGCCACCTGCGTGTACGCAGTGCACGACCCCCGGCTGGGGAGGTGCCGGATCGCCAACGCCGGGCATCTGCCGCCGGCCCGGGTGCGGCCGGGGCATCCGCCGGAGCTGCTCGACCTGCCGACCGGAGCGCCGCTGGGCGTGGGCGGCGTGGCATTCTCCACGACCGACGTCGACTTCGCCGCCGGCGACCAGCTCGTCCTGTACACCGACGGCCTCGTGGAGACCCGCACCCACTCCCTGGACGAGCGCCTGGATGCGCTGCTGGCGCTGCTCGACGACCCCGCGCGACCGCTGGAGGACGTCTGCGACCTGCTGCTCAGCGCGTTGCACCACCCCGACAATCACGACGACGTGGCCCTGCTGGTGGCACGGGCGCTGCCCCGGCAGTAACGGCCCAGGGCGGCCGCGGACCGCGCGACCGGCACTCCCCCGGCCGCCGCCGTGCCCGATTCACAGCTTTTTGTTACCGGCTCCTTACCCGCCCCCCCGGACAATCACAGAGAGGCGTGTCCATGACGCCACCGTCGTGGCCGAGGAGCGTGAGCCGTGATGCAGGAGCCCGACAAGCCGGACGGGACCGAGGTGCTCTCCGGGCCGGCCGACGCCGACGAACGCCACCGCTTCGGCCTGCGCACTCCGTGGCGGCGCCGGTCGCCCCGCGACCGGGCGGTGATCGCGGCGACGACCGTCGCGGTCCTCGCGCTCGGCGGCACCGTCGCGTACGCGGCCGCCTCCGACGGCCCCGGCGGCCCGCCCTCCGGGTCGCCGTCCGCGTCCTCCCCGCACGGTCCCTCGGAGCGGCACGGCCACGGCGGCCCGCGGTTGGGCTTCGGCGGCGACGCGGCCCACGGCGAGGCGACCCTGAAGGACCCCGACACCGGCGCGTGGGTGGTACGCGTCTGGCAGCGGGGCACAGTGCAGAAGGCGGACGACGACCGGATCACCGTCCGGAGCGAGGACGGCGCCACGTGGACCTGGAAGCTCGGTCCCGACGCCACCGCGTCCCCCCGCGGTTCCTCCGGAGCCGTCGCGCCGAAGAAGGGCGACACGGTGTCCGTCGTCGGAACCCGCTCCGGCGACGCCTGCACGGCCGACCGCGTGCTGTCCGGCTCCCCCGGCGAACACCGCCGGGACGACCGGCACGGCGGCTTCCCCGGGCACGGCCCGTGGGGTCGCGGAGGCGACGACCGATCCCCGGGCCGCGCTAACGGCGGAGCGGCTACCTGACGACCCGGGTCCCGACGACGACGTGGGCGTACAGCTCCTCGTCCCGCGCCACCCGTACCGTCAGACCGCCGCCGGCGAACGCCTCGACGGCGGCCGGCGCCTGACGCTCACTGGTCTCCACGAGCAGGCAGCCGCCGGGGGCGAGCCAGCTCCGCGCCCCGGCGGCGACCCGGCGCAGCACGTCCAGTCCGTCGCCGCCGCCGTCGAGAGCGGTGAGCGGTTCGTGCTCGCGGGCCTCGGCCGGCAGCAGCGGGACCTCGCCGGTGGGGACGTACGGCACGTTGGCGGCCAGGATGTCGACCCGGCCGCGCAGCCGGTCCGGCAGCGCCGTGAACAGGTCCCCCGTGTGGACGTGTCCGCCATGGCCGGCGATGTTGCCACGGGCGCAGCGCACCGCCGCCGGATCGATGTCCGCGGCGTGCAGCTCGACCTTCCCCAGTGACGCGGCGAGCGCGGCCCCCACCGCGCCGGACCCGCAGCACAGGTCGACGACGACGGACGCGTGCGGCGCTGCGGCGAGCGCCTCGTCGACGAGGAACTCGGTGCGCCGGCGGGGCACGAAGACCCCCGGCTCGACGCGGATGCGCAGCCCGTGGAACTCGGCCCAGCCGACGACGTGTTCCAGGGGCAGACCCGCGGCCCGCCGCCGCGCCATGGCGGCGGCCTCGTCCGGCGTCCGCGCGGCCGCGAGGATCAGCTCCGCCTCCTCCTCGGCGAAGACGCATCCGCCGGCCCGCAGAACGGCGACGAGGGCGTCACGGGAGAGCACGGGAGAGGAAGGGGAGAGCGGCGAGGAAGCCTCGTCGGACGGGAAGGGCGAAGACATGGGAGGCACAGGAGGCACAGGAGGCATGGAGCCAGGAAGCCTTTCGGGATCCGAAGGGCGCTTCCTCGACCGCCTACGAACGGCGGCTGACGCCGTCACGAGAGGAGAGCACCCGACCTGACACTGCGGTAATGGGTCTCACCTCCTCGGCCTCGCACGACGACGGGACCTCCGCAGCCGGACGGCCACCCTATCCCACCGGCCGGCCGCTCCCCGGGGCGCTCGCATCCACCCCGGTTGTACTCTGCAACCAGACGGGTGCGGGAGTGCGGGGAGTGGCCATGAAAGAAGCCGAGGCCGTGGAGACCATCCAGCGCGAGATGACGGTCTTCGCGCGGCGGGCGCGGGCCTCGGCCGGCCGGCTGCACCCCGAACTGTCACTGGTGTCGTACACGCTGCTCGGCCATCTCGAGGAGAGCGGCGGCTGCCGGGCGACCGACCTCGCCGCGCACCACGCGCTGGACAAGTCCACGGTCAGCCGCCAGGTCGCCGCCCTGGAGCGCGCCGACCTGGTCGAACGGCGCCAGGACCCGGAGGACCACCGCGTCCAGGTCCTCCACCTCACCGACGGCGGCCGCCGCATCCTCGCCCAGGTCACCGAGAGCCGCCGCACGGCCTTCCGCCTACGGCTCGCCGAGTGGCCGTCGGAGGACCTGGAACGGTTCGCGCAATACCTGGAGCGCTACAACGCGTGGACGGCCCCCTAGCCGACCCCTGGCCCCCGCGGACGGACGTCCCCGCGGCGCGAGACCGACCCGCCCCCCGTGGTTGTCCCGTGCGGGGGCGTGCCGTCGGCGAGCCGTCGCGAACGATGCGTGAAACCATGTACTCCAAACGGGGCATAACCCCCATGGGGGCACTCGTCCGCGTGACGGCGAGGAGGTCGACATGCGAACCCGGGTGCGTGGCTGGCGCTGGCGACACAATCCGCTGCGGCGCCGTTCGGACGTCGTGGAGGCGTGGGCGACGCTCGTCGTCGTCGTGCTGCTGCTCGTCGCAGCGCCCCTGGCCGGAGCCGTGGCCGGCCAGTGGGCCCACGACGACGCACAACGGGTCGCGACCCGCCAGCAGGCCGACCGCCACCGGGTGCGGGCCCAGGTCGTCAGCGACATGCCGCAGGCGATGCCGTCGGTGGAGGGCGGCCGACAGCAGATGGTCCGGGCGACCGTGCGCTGGACGCCGCCGGGCGAGCCGGCCCGCACTGCGGCCGCCCGGGTGCCGGCGGGCACGCAGCAGGGGCAGCGGGTGGACGTGTGGTTCGACGCGCACGGCCACAGCGTCGCACCGCCGCCGAGCAGCACGATGGTGTGGCAGCAGACCCTCACCATGGGCGTGTGCGTGGCCGGGGGCGCGGCCGCCACGGTCCTGCTCGGGCACGCCGTGGTCCGCCGGCTGGCGATGCGGCGCCGGCTGGGCGAATGGGAGCGGGAATGGGCGCGCACGGAACCGCAGTGGAGTCGGCGCAGGCCCGCCTGAGCCTCCCGGCCGAGGGCTGGCGGGCCTTCCCGCCGTCCCCGTACGGTGTGATCATTGTGATCATTCGTACGGGCACTTAACAAAAGGCGGTCTTCGTATGCCCCTGTTCGACCTGTCGCTCGAGGAGCTCCGCACGTACCGCAGTGCCTCCACCGAGCCGGAGGATTTCGACGCGTTCTGGTCCAAGACCCTCCAGGAAGCCCGCGAGCACGACCTGGACGCCCGCTTCGAGCCGGTCGACACGGGCCTGACCACGGTGCAGGTGTACGACGTCACGTTCGCCGGGTTCGGCGGTCACCCGGTCAAGGGCTGGCTGACGCTGCCCGCCGGGGCGACGCAACCGCTGCCGCTGGTCGTGGAGTTCGTCGGCTACGGCGGCGGGCGCGGTCTGCCGCACGAGCACCTGCTGTGGGCGTCCACGGGCCGCGCGCACTTCATCATGGACACCCGCGGCCAGGGCAGCGCGTGGGGCGGCGGGGGCGGCACCGCGGACCCGGTGGGCGGCGCGCCCTCGTACCCCGGATTCATGACCCGGGGCATCGACGACCCGGAGAACTACTACTACCGCCGCGTGTACACGGACGCGGTGCGCGCGATCGAGGCGGCCCGCTCGCACCCGCTGACCGACGCCTCGCGGACCGTGGCGGTCGGATCGAGCCAGGGCGGCGGCATCACGATAGCCGCGGGCGGCCTGGTGCCGGACCTCGTGGGCGTCGCCCCGGACGTGCCGTTCCTGTGCGACTTCCCGCGCGCCACGACGCTGACGGACCGTCACCCCTACCGGGAGATCGGCCTGTTCCTCAAGACGCACCGCGGCCGCACGCAGGACGCGCTGCGCACCCTGTCGTACTTCGACGGCGTGCACTTCGCCGCCCGCGGGACGGCGCCCGCGCTGTTCTCGGCGGCCCTCGAGGACCAGACCTGCCCGCCCTCGACCGTGTTCGCCGCCTTCAACGCGTGGGCCCACGACGACAAGGCGATCGAGGTGTACGACTTCAACGACCACGAGGGCGGCGGCCCCTACCAGCAGGCGGCCAAGCTGCGCTGGCTGCGCACGTACGCCTGAGCCGCCCGGGTCGCGCCCGGGCCCGCCGACGCGGACCCGGGCCCGACCGGCGGGTGCGGTGCGGTGCGGGCTGGGGGTATGGGTGGGGGTGTGGGGCGGTCGCTCTCGGCCGATCAGGCCGATCAGGAGTTCCGCCCTTCCCTGCCGGGTCGGTCCGCCCGTAGCGCCTCGACCAGGCGGACCCGAGGGCTGCCGTCCTCCCGGACCCCGAAGTCGGGCAGGGCGCGCAGCTCCACATGGAACCCGGCCCGCAGCAGTTCGCGCCGCACCTCGCCGAGCCGGAAGGCCCGGTAGTACATCACGAACGGGGGCCGCCACAGGGCGTTGCGCACCCGCATCGCGGCGTCGAAGCCGAGCAGCGCCCAGTACAGCGGGGAGGACGGCGCGGGCGGGGCGACGACCGGGAACGCGAAGCGGCCGCCCGGCCGCAGCGCGGTGTGCACCTGGGCGAACAGGCCCGGCAGCTCCCGGGGCAGGAAGTGGCCGAACGCGCCGAAGCTGACGACGAGGTCGAAGCGAGCCGTGAACGGCAGGGCACGGGCGTCCGCACGCACCCAGGACACCCGCGGGCCCACCGCCGGGGCCCGCCGGCGCGCCTCGTCGAGCATCCCGGCGCTGAAGTCGACGCCGGTCACGCCGGCCCGGCACACGCCCGCCAGGACGTCCACCCCGGCGCCCGTGCCGCAGCACAGGTCGAGGCCCTCCTCGTAGGGGCCGGTCTCCTTCAGCGCCGCGGCGACCGCGGCCAGGACGGAGTCCGGGGTGCGGAACGGCGTGTGGTCGAACTTCGGCGCGAGGAGGTCGTAGCCGTGCTCGACGGACGACAGGGCCTGGACGGCGAGTTCGCGCAGCGTGGGGCCTTCGGGGCTGAACATCGGCGTCAGCCTACGGCCGTCCGCCGCTTCAGGAGTCCGAGGGCCCGCTCGCACCAGCGCACGTTCGTCTCCTCGAAGGCGATGCCGCCGAGCAGCGTCAGGTAGGGCCCGATCCGCTCGGCCTCGCTCAGGTACTCGTCCTCGGTGCGCCCGTCGAGAAGGCGGTCGCGGAGCCGCTCGTAGCGGTCGAGTCTGCCGCGCGACCAGCCCATGCGCTCCTCGATCAGCGCGCGCGTCGCCTCGGGGTCCGCGCCGTCCATCGCCTGGATCTTGACGAAGAGCTCGTCGCGCAGGGCGGTGGGCCTGCGGGGCGGGGCGGCGGCGAAGGCGCTCAGAGCCTCACGGCCGGCCCCGGTGAGGGTGAACATGCGCTTGTCGGGCCGGCGCTCCTGCCGTACCACCCGTGCCTCGATCAGGTCGTCCTGGGCGAGGCGCTCCAGTTCGCGGTAGAGCTGCTGCGGGGTCGCCGGCCAGAAGTTCGCGAGGGAGACGTCGAAGATCTTCGACAGCTCGTAACCCGAGGCCTCACCCTCCAGAAGAGCGGCCAGGACGGCGTACTTGAGGGACATGTGGACACGGTAACAGCAGGTGATTATTCTCAGTCGCACCTAATCAACAAATTGACTATCCAGCGAACGAGGAGATCCGATGCGCGCATTCCGTGAGGCGGTCGAGGCCGGCGACCTCGAGGCGGTCGAGGCACTGCTGTCCGAGGACGTGTTCTTCACCAGCCCGGTCGTCTTCAAGCCCTACCCGGGCAAGGCGATCACGGCGGCGATCCTGCGCGCGGTGTCGCAGGTCTTCGAGGACTTCCGGTACGAACGGGAGCTGGAGGGCGGCGAAGGCCGCGACCATGCCCTGGTGTTCACGGCGCGGGTGGGGGAACGCCGGCTCAGCGGCTGCGACTTCATCCACCTCGACGACAACGGCCTCATCGACGAACTGACGGTCATGGTCCGCCCGTTGTCCGGCGCGCAGGCCCTGGCGGCGGCCATGGGCGCGCGGTTCGACGACATCGTGAAGGAGGCGGAGGCGCGGGCGGCCTCCGCCTCCTGACGGGCGTCGGTCCTTCGTCGGTCCTTCGTCAGCCCTTGAGGTCGGCGAGGGTGGCCCGGGAGTCGGTCTTCAGCCAGTCCGAGACCTCGTCGAGGGTCGGCGGGTCCTTGTCGGTGCTGTACGAGGAGTAGTAGGCGCTGTAGCTCATCGTGTAGGTCACCCAGCCGTCGCGCACGGCGAGCGTGGCGTAGAGCGAACCGCTCGACGAGGAGGACGTGGTGTCGTCACTGACGAGATAGGCCTCGTCGCCGATGCCCGTCACCGTTTCCACGTCATAACCCGAGTGGCTCTCGGCGTAGTTCTTCCAGGTGGCGGTGAACTCCGGTCCCGGGTCGGTCTTCTTGTGCAGGTCCAGCTGGACGTACAGGTACGCGTCCGCGTAGCTCGAACCCGTCTTCTTCAGGCCGAGGTTGCACAGCACCTCGTCGAGGGCGACGTCGCCGAGGCTGCGGTGGGTCGGGGTGCTGTCGTTCGCCGCGTACTCCGCCTGGAAGGACGAGTAGTCGGTGGAGTTGCACAGGTTGGCCGGCGCCGAGTAGCCGCGCAGGTCGACACCGGACCCGGTGGGGAGCAGGAAGACGCCCGCCGCCCACGCGGCCGAAGCCGCCACCGCGCCGACCACGGCCCACAGGACCGCCCGCCCCGCACGGCCGCCGGTCGGCGGCGGCGGTCCGACGGCCGGGTACGGGCCGGGCTGGGCATACGGGTTGCCCGGCTGCGGCTGCGGCGGCTGCACCAGGGGCCCGACCAGGGTCGGCTGGGCGTAGACGCTCTGGGCGGAGGGGGCGGCGGGCGCCGCCGGGGGGAACCCCAACGGCCCGCCGGGAGCGGGTGACTGCGGATTCGGATAGGGATACGCGCTCGGCTGGGCCGGCGCCCCGGACGGCGGATCCGGCTGCTGCGGAGGCTGAGGCGGCGTGGACATGTCGTGAAGATAATGCACACATAGCAGTCAAGTCCGGTGTCGTCACGGATCGTTACCCTCTGAGGACATCTGCGGCACACCACGGAAGAATCCGTGCACGCCGAGCGGCGTGCTACAGTGCGGACGGCACTTGTGTACGCCTCATTCCAGGCGCCGGTGCCGATTCCTTCTCCGCCCGCCGAGCCACCCGCCGTTCCCGGCCGGTGCAGCGGCCTTTTCCGCACCTCGTCGACCTCGTCGACGGAACAGCTCCGTCGTGACCAGGTGTCGTTCCCGCCGCCCGCGGCGCGTCCCGCGCCCTTCTCCCGCGGCTGCTCCCTCCCTCTCGCACGCCTCGTGCCTCCGTCCCTCGCCTTCGTTCCGTTGCCTTCTCCGTGAAAGGACCCACCACCATGACCGCCCCCACTCTCGAACAGCCCTCCGTCCACCGCCAGGCCCCGGTCCGGGTCGCAGCCGGCGTCCTCGACGTCGACACGGGCGGGAAGGGCCGCCTGCGCCCGCTCGACTGCCTGCCCACCCCGGACGACGTCCAGGTGCCCCCGGCGCTGATCCGCCGGCACGGCCTGCGCGGCGGTGACCTCGTCGGAGGGGTGCGCGGCGCCCAGCGCACCCTGACCGAGGTGACCCGCGTCGACGGCCGTGCACCCGGCGAGCTGCGCGGCCGCCGTCACTTCCGCGACCTCACCCCGCTCCACCCGCACCGGCGGCTGCGCCTGGAACATCCCGCGGCCGGCCTCGCGGGGCGGGTCATCGATCTCCTCGCGCCCGTCGGCAAGGGCCAGCGGGGACTGATCGTGGCCCCGCCCAAGACCGGCAAGACCGTGCTGCTCCAGCAGATCGCCGCCGCCGTCGCCGGCAACCACCCCGAGGCCCGGCTGATGGTCCTGCTGCTCGACGAGCGGCCCGAGGAGGTCACCGACATGCGGCGCTCCGTGCGCGGCGAGGTGTTCGCGTCGACCTTCGACCGGGCGCCCCGGCAGCACATCGCCCTCGCCGACCTGGTCGTCGAGCGGGCCAAGCGGCTCGTCGAGGCCGGCGAGGACGTCGTGATCCTCCTCGACTCGCTGACCCGGCTGTGCCGGGCCCACAACAACGCGGCCGCCGCCGGGGGCCGCACCCTCAGCGGCGGCGTCGACGCGACCGCGCTGATCGGCCCGAAGCGGTTCTTCGGCGCGGCACGCGCGGCGGAAGAGGGCGGGTCGCTCACCGTCCTCGCCACCGCTCTGGTCGAAACGGGTTCCCGCGCCGACGACTTCTACTTCGAGGAGCTGAAGAGCACCGGCAACATGGAGCTCCGGCTCGACCGCGAACCGGCCTCCCGGAGGGTGTTCCCCGCGGTCGACGTCACCGGCTCCGGCACCCGACGCGAGGAACTGCTGCTCTCCCCGGCCGAGTCGACCGCGGTGCGTGGTCTGCGCCGGGCGCTGCAGACCGCGCACGGCCAGGCGAACCTGGAGACGCTCCTGGAACGGCTGCGGCATACCCCCGACAACGCCGCCTTCCTGCGGCTGGTCCAGCCGACCCTGCCGACCGGCTGAGGGACGGTACCCCATTGGGGTGCTCGCGGGGCAGCCTTCGGCATGGGCGGCGCGGGGTGGAGGGCGATCGTTCCTAGGTTGATCGTATGACGATCGGATTCCGCTCTCGGGTCGCTCTCTCGGCCTGCGTGTTCTGTACGGCAGGCGCCCTGGCCCTCGGTCCCGTCGCAGCCGTCGCCCCGGCCGCGGCGTCCCCGGGCCCGCCCGGCTCCCCCGGCATGTCCGGCCCGGCCCCCGCAGCCGTCGGCGCCCGTGCCGGTGCCGCCGGGCCCCCCGCCGCACGCGCGCAGGCGTCGACGACGGCGCTGCTGTACCGCTCGGGCGTCCAGGTGAGGCCGCACGACGGCGTACCCGACGTGCCGGACGTCTCGGCGCTGTCCTGGCTGGTCTCCGACGCCGACACCGGCGAGGTCCTCGCCGCGTCGCACGCCCACCGCAAGCTGCCCCCGGCCAGCACGCTGAAGACCCTGTTCGCCCTCACGGTGCTCCCGGTGCTGCCCGCCGACATGCGGCACCGGGTCGCCGGGGAGGAACTCGAGGGCATCGGGCCGGGCAGCAGCCTGGTCGGGGTCGCCGAGGGGCAGACGTACTCGATCGCCGACCTGTGGCGCGGAGTCTTCCTCAACTCCGGAAACGACGCCGTGCACGTGCTGGCGGCCCTCAACGGCGGCTGGAGCGCGACGACCGCCCGCATGCAGGAGAAGGCGCGCTCCCTCGGCGCGCTGGACACCCAGGTCCGCTCGCCCGACGGCTACGACACACCCGGCCAGGTGTCCTCCGCGTTCGACCTGGCGGTGTTCGGCCGGGCCGGGCTGCGCGACGCCGACTTCGCCCGCTACTGCGGCACGGCTCAGGCGTCGTTCCCGGACGGCGACAACGGGTCGTACGGCATCGCCAACACCAACCGGCTGCTGACCGGGCACGACGGCGTCGAACCGTATCCCGGGCTGGTCGGGATCAAGAACGGCTACACCAGCAAGGCCGGCAACACCCTGGTGGCCGCCGCCCGCCGGGACGGGCGCACGTTGGTGGTGACGGTGATGAACCCTCAGACGGGCGGCGGGCACGCCGTCTACGAGGAGGCGCGGGAACTGCTCGACTGGGGCTTCGAGGCGGTCGGCCGGGTCGAGCCGGTGGGCTCGCTCGACGCGCTGCGCACCCCGCCGGACCCCGTCGCGGGACCGGAGGCGGCGCCCACGCCGGCATCCACCCCGGCGCCCGCCCCGGTGCCCGCGCGGACTCCCCCGCAGGCGCCCCCGGCGACGCCCGGCTCCACGGCGACGCCCGGCTCCACGCCGGCCCGGACGCCCACCCCCTCCCGGACGCGGACAGGAACAGAGACGCAGGCCGTGGCCGCCTCGGCGGACCTGTCAGGGCGTCTCGGATGGCCGGCGGCGGCGGAGATCGCCGGGGCGGCCGTCCTGGGCGGCGCGGCGGTGGCGCTGGTGCTGAGAGGCGCGCGCCGCCGGTTCACCCGCGACTGACCTGCACCGGCCACGCCCCGTCCGGCCTCGACTGACCGGCGCCGGCCACGCCCCGTCCGTCCCGAACGGACGACGCGCGGTCAGAACACGGACAGTCCCGTGAGGGTGGTGAACCGGTCGAGCGCGGCCACTCCCGCCACCGAGTTTCCGTGCTCGTCCAGGCCCGGACTCCACACGCACAGCGTGCAGCGTCCCGGCACGACGGCGATGATGCCGCCGCCCACGCCGCTCTTGCCGGGCAGGCCGACCCGGTAGGCGAACTCACCGGCCGCGTCGTACGTGCCGCAGGTCAGCATCACCGCGTTGACCTGCTTGGCCTGGCTCCGGGTGAGCAGCCGGACGCCGTCGGCGCGCACACCGTGCCGGGCCAGGAAACCGGTCGCCAGGGCGAGGTCGGCGCAGGAGGCGGTCAGGGAGCACTGCCGGAAGTACTGGTCGAGCAGGACCGGCACCTCGTTGTCGATGTTGCCGTACGACGCCATGAAATGGGCGAGGGCGGCGTTGCGGTGGCCGTGCGCGGCCTCGGAGGCGGCGATCCCCTCGTCGAAGTCGAGCCCGGGGTTGCCGCTCTCGGCGCGCAGGAACTCCAGCAGTTCGTGGGCCGCGTCCCCGCTGCGGGTCTGCAGGCGGTCGGTGACGACCAGCGCGCCCGCGTTGATGAACGGGTTGCGCGGGATGCCCCCCTCGTACTCCAGTTGCACCAGGGAGTTGAAGGGGTTGCCCGAGGGCTCCCGGCCCACGTGCTCCCAGAGTTCGTCGCCCTCGCGGGCGAGGCCGAGCGCGAGGGTGAAGACCTTGGTGAGGGACTGCGTGGAGAACGGCTCCCGCCAGTCCCCCACGCCGTAAACCGTGCCGTCCAGCTCCGCGACGGCCATGCCGAAGCGGCGCGGGTCGAGGGCGGCGAGCGCCGGGATGTAGTCGGCGGGCCGGCCGCGCCCGGGGGTGCGCTCCATCTCCTCGGCGATCCGCTCCAGGACCGGCTGGAAGGCCAGGGACGACGTCGTTGTCATGATCACCATTGTGCCTCCGCGCCGGTCCTGGCGCGTTCGTCGCGGGTCGTAGGGGGGCGACCGGGGCGGCGACCGGGGGGCGGCCGGGTTCCGGCCGGGGCGGCCACCGGGGGTCAGGCCGGGGCGTGGCCGCTGCCCGCCAGCACCTCGGGGCGCAGCAGACCGGCGAGGCGTTCGGCGGGCAACAGTCCCTTCTCCAGCACGAGTTCGGCGACGCCGCGGCCGGAGACGAGGGCCTCCTTGGCGATGTCGGTGGCCGCCGTGTACCCGATGTGCGGGTTGAGGGCGGTCACCAGGCCGATGGAGTTCTCCACGCTCGCGCGCAGCGCCTCGGTGTTGGCGGTGATGCCGTCCACACAGCGCTCCGCGAGGGTGAGGCACGCGGCGCGCAGATGGGTGATCGACTCCGACAGCGAGTGCAGGATGACCGGCTCGAAGGCGTTGAGCTGGAGCTGTCCGGCCTCGGCGGCCATGGTGATGGTGACGTCGTTGCCGATCACCTGGAAGGCGACCTGGTTGACGACCTCGGGGATCACCGGGTTGACCTTGCCGGGCATGATCGACGAACCCGCCTGCACCGGCGGCAGGTTGATCTCGCCGAGGCCGGCGCGCGGCCCGGACGACAGCAGCCTCAGGTCGTTGCAGCTCTTCGAGAGCTTGACGGCGATCCGCTTCAGGACGCCGGACATCTGTACGAACGCGCCGCAGTCCTGGGTGGCCTCGACCAGGTTCGCGGCGGTCACCAGCGGCAGCCCCGTGATCCGCGCGAGGTGGCCGCGGGCCGACTCGGCGTAGCCGACGGGCGCGTTGAGGCCGGTGCCGATCGCGGTGGCGCCCAGGTTGATCTCGTGGATCAGCTCGACGGCCTCGGCGAGTCGGCTGCGGTCCTCGTCCGTCATGACGGCGTACGCGGAGAACTCCTGGCCGAGCGTCATCGGCACCGCGTCCTGCAGCTGGGTGCGGCCCATCTTGAGCACGTCGCGGAACTCGACGGCCTTGCGGGCGTAGGAATCCTGCAGCACGGCCATCGCGTCGAGCAGTCCGCGCACCGCGAAGACCGTCGCCACCTTGACGGCGGTCGGGTACACGTCGTTGGTGGACTGGCCGAGGTTGACGTGCTCGTTGGGGTGCAGGTGCCGGTACTCCCCCTTCGCGTGGCCCAGCAGTTCCAGCGCCCGGTTGGCGATCACCTCGTTGGCGTTCATGTTGGTCGAGGTGCCCGCGCCGCCCTGGACGACGTCCACGACGAACTGGTCGTGCAGCCGGCCCGCGCGGATCTCTCGGCACGCGGCGACGATCGCGGCCGCCTTCTCCGGCGCCAGCAGACCGAGCTCCTCGTTGGCGAGGGCGGCGGCCTCCTTGACGGCGGCGAGGGCGTCGACGAGATGCGGGTGGGCCGAGATGGGCGTGCCGGTGATGGGGAAGTTCTCGGTGGCGCGCAGGGTGTGCACGCCCCAGTAGGCCTCGGCGGGAACGTCCCGGTCTCCGAGCAGGTCGTGTTCGCTGCGGGTGACGGCGGCGGTGGTCATGAGGGGGCGACCTCTTTCTGAGGCTGGCGCTGAGGGTGGAGGTGCGAAGGGGGCGGAGTCCGGTGGCGGCCGGAGCGGCGGTTCGGCGGCCGGGCTCGGGGCCCGGCCCGGTCTGCGGTGTGAGGAATCCGCCGGTGGCCGCCGCGCACACCCGGCGGCCACCGCCGGTCGTCAGGCGCAGGCGCGGACGGTCACCGGATCCAGGGCACGTACCGGACGGAGCGAGCCGACCGGTTCGCCGCCGCCGAGCAGCGCCTCGCCCGCGAACTCCGTGAGGAGAGCGGGGTCGACGCCCGCCCGGGCGAGGGCGGCCGCGATGACCGGGACGCGCGCGCGGTTCGCGCCGTCGGAGATCTTGACGGCGACGGCGCGGCCGTCGGGGAGCGCGGCGACCTCGACGCCCTCGAAGCCGTCCTTGGCGAGCAGCCCGGGCACGGCGTGCATCAGGGCCGCGACGTCCCGGCCGGCGCCGGAGGCCATCTCGGGGTGGGCGCGCATCGCGTCGGCGACGCGTGCCTCGGGGGTGCCGGGCGCGGAGGCGGTGACGCGGGAGACGGCCCGGGCGAGGCCCTGCAGGGAGACGGAGAACAGGGGGGCGCCGCACCCGTCGACGGTGACCCGGGCGATGCGCTGCCCGGTGAGGTCCTCGACGATCTCGGCGATCGCCTGCTGCAGCGGGTGCGCCGGGTCGAGGTAGCCGTCGAGGGACCAGCCGTTGAGCCGGCAGGTGTAGAGCATCGCCGCGTGCTTGCCGGAGCAGTTCTGGGCCAGGCGCGAGGGCGTGCGGCCCTCGCCTGTCCAGCGGTCGCGGACCGCCGGGTCGTACGGCAGGTCCTGGACGTTGCGCAGGTCGTCCTCCGTGACGCCGGCCAGTTCGAGGATGCGCCGGGTCCCGGCGAGGTGGCGTTCCTCGCCGGAGTGGCTGGCCGCCGTGAGGGAGAGGAGCTCGCCGTCGAGCGGCAGCCCGGCCCGGACCATGGCGACGGCCTGGACGGGTTTGAGCGCCGAACGCGGGTAGAAGGCGGCCTCGACGTCGCCGAGCTGGAGCTCGACGGCGCCGCCCGCGCCGAGGACGACGACGGAGCCGTAGTGGACGCCCTCGGTCACCCCGCCGCGGACCAGGTGGGCGACGGGCGCGTGGAGGGGTTCGCGGATCACGGGGGCGTCGGCGAGGGAACTGCTGGACATCGCGAGGGAACTGCTGGACATCACTGCCTGCGCCATCGGTGGGCGGCGGGCGGCCGGCGACGGGGTCACGCGTCGGCCCGGGAGGAGGTGCGGGCGTGGTTGCGGCGGACGGCGTACCACCCGGCGACCAGCGCCCCGGCGATCAGCGGCAGGCACAGCACGGTGGTGCGTCCGGCGCCGCCGTCGGCGTACATGAGGACCAGGACCGAGGCGAGGAAGAGCAGCGTCACCAGTTCGGTCCAGGGGGAGCCCGGCAGCCGGTAGCCGGGGCGGGTCAGCTCGCCCTTCTGGGTCTTCTGCCAGAAGAGGAGGTGACAGATCATGATCATGCCCCAGGTGGCGAGGATCCCGATCGCCGCGAAGTTCAGGACGATCTCGAAGGCGCTCGCCGGGACGACGAAGTTCAGGCCGACGCCGAGGACGCAGATGCCGCTGGTGAGCAGGATGCCGCCGTAGGGGACCTGGCTGCGGCTCATGACCGAGGTGAACTTCGGCGCGGAGCCGGACATCGCCATGGAGCGCAGGATGCGGCCGGTGGAGTACAGGCCGGAGTTGAGGGAGGACATGGCCGCGGTGAGGACGACGAGGTTCATGACCCCGCCGGCCGCCGGGATGCCGACGTTGGACAGGACCGTCACGAAGGGGCTCTCGCCGGAGGTGTACTTGTTCCACGGCAGCAGCATCGACAGCAGGACCACCGAGCCGACGTAGAACAGGCCCACCCGCCACATGATCGAGTTGATCGCCTTCGGCATGATCTTCTCGGGGTTCTCGGTCTCGCCGGCGGCGACGCCGACCAGTTCGACGGAGGCGTAGGCGAAGACCACGCCCTGGATGATCAGCAGCATGGGCAGCAGGCCGCTCGGGAAGATGCCGCCGTTGTCGGTGATGAGGGAGGGGCCGGGGGTGGCGCCGTCCACCGGGTGCCGGGTGACCAGCAGGAAGATCCCGATGCACATGAAGATCACCAGGGCGCTGACCTTGACGATGGCGAACCAGAACTCCAGTTCGCCGAAGATCCTCACGGAGATCAGGTTCACGGTGAGCACCACGGCCAGCGCGATGAGCGCGATCACCCACTGGGGTATGTCGGAGAACATGCCCCAGTAGTGGGTGTAGAGGGCGACCGCGGTGATGTCGGCGATGCCGGTGGTGGCCCAGTTCAGGAAGTACATCCAGCCGGCCGTGTACGCGCCCTTCTCGCCCATGAACTCGCGGGCGTAGGACACGAAGGCGCCGGAGGAGGGGCGGTACAGGACGAGTTCGCCCAGGGCGCGCACCACGAGGAAGGCGAAGATTCCGCAGACCGCGTAGGCGATGAAGAGAGAGGGTCCGGCGTCGGCGAGCCGGCCGCCGGCGCCGAGGAAGAGGCCGGTGCCGATGGCGCCGCCGATGGCGATCATGTTGACGTGGCGGGACTTCAGCGACTTGCTGTAGCCCTCGTCTCCGGCGTCGACGTGAGGGGTGGAGGGGCGCGTCTCGTCTTTGAGGTGCTGGTCGCTCACGCCTCGGGTCCGCCTTCCAGGGGGGTGTCCTTGCCTGCGGCGCGGACGATGTCGGTGAGGGTGGTCTCGACGCGGTCGAGGTGGTGGCTCATGGCCTCCACGGCGTCGGTCTCGGAACCGTCGATCAGCGCCTCGACGATCGCCCGGTGCTCGCGGTTGGACTGTTCGCGCCGGCCGCCGAGTTCGTTGAGGAAGGCCGACTGACGCGCCAGTGCGTCCCGGATCTCCTCGATGACCCGGCGGAAGACCGGGTTCTGGGCGGCTTCGGCGACGGCCAGGTGGAAGAGGGTGTCCATCGCGACCCACGCGGTGGTGTCCGTCTCCCGCTCCATGCGGTCGAGCAGATGGGCGAGGTGGTCCAGGTTCTCCGGCGTGCGGCGCCGGGCCGCGTACCCGGCGACCGGGATCTCGACGTGGCGGCGCACCTCGAGCAGGTCGCTGGCCGCGTAGTCGCCGAAGGTGGGGTCCTCGACGGTGTTGGCGACCACGAAGGTGCCCTTGCCGGTCTTGGCGACCGTCAGGCCCATGGTCTGCAGGGCGCGCAGCGCCTCCCGCAGCACGGGCCGGGACACCTCGAGGGTGCGGCAGAGCTCCGCCTCGGAGGGGAGCTTGTCGCCGATGGCGTACTCGCCGCGTTCGATGGCGCCGCGAAGGTGGGTGAGCACCGCTTCCATGGCGCTGACGCGCCGCGGGATCCGCCCACCTGTCTGGCTGTCTGACAGGTTCACGGGACAGATACTCCGGGTGGTCCGAGGGCCCTGTCAAGGCGGCTGAAGACAAAAATTCAGGGGCGGGCGACCTGTAAGGCAACGCCCGCCCGCGGAGGGTCCGGCGGCTCAGCTGTCGAGGACCCCGGAGGCCAGCAGCCCGAACAGGGCCAGGCCGACGACGATCCGGTAGACGACGAACGCGTTGAAGGAGTGCTTGGCGACGAATTTCAGCAGCCAGGCGATGGACGCGTAGGCGACCACGAAGGACACCGCGGTGCCGACGGCCAGGGGCGCCGCGCCGGCGCCGGTGCCCAGGGCGTCCTTCAGCTCGTAGATGCCGGCGCCGGTGAGGGCGGGGATGCCGAGGAAGAACGACAGACGGGTGGCGGCGACCCGGTCCAGGTCCAGGATGAGCGCGGTGGACATGGTGGCGCCGGAGCGGGAGAAGCCGGGGAAGAGCAGTGCGAGGATCTGGGAGCTGCCGACCAGCATCGCGTCCTTGAACGAGGTGTCGTCCTCGCCCCGCTTGTGCCGGCCCATCTGGTCGGCCGCCCACATCACTGCGCTGCCGACGATGAGCGAGCCCGCCACCACCCACAGCGAGGCCAGCGGCCCCTCGATCAGCGGCTTCGCGGCGAGTCCGACGACCACGATCGGGATCGTCGCGTAGATCACCCACCACGCGAACCGGTAGTCGTGGTGGTGGCGCTCCTCGCGGTCGCGCAGTCCGCGGAACCAGGCCGACACGATGCGCACGATGTCCTTGCGGAAGTACACGAGCACCGCGGCGATCGCCCCGACCTGGATGACGGCGGAGAACCCGACGACGGCGTCGTCGTCCACCGGTATGTGCATCAGCCCCTCGGTGATCTTCAGATGACCGGTGGAGGAGACGGGGAGGAACTCGGTCACTCCCTCGACGGCTCCGAGGACGACGGCCTGGCCGACGGAGATGGCGCTCATGGAATCCAGTTCTGAGGAGACGAATCGGTCGACGGCGTGGTGGACGCCCCGGTGTCGGAGACAGTCCTACCAGGCCCGGGACGCGGCGGACGTCTTCACGACCACGCCCACTGCCCGAGGGCGACCCCGGCGAACGCCGCCCCCAGACCCACGAGCACGCTCCCGACGGCGTTGGCCGCGGCCTGCAGTCCGGCGCCGGTCTCGGTCAGTCGCAGCGTCTCGTACGAGAACGTGGAGTACGTGGTCAGCGCCCCGCACAGCCCCGTCCCCAGGAACAACCGCAGGTCGGGGCCGACCGCCGCGGCGCCGGTCAGGGTGCCGAGGACCAGGCAGCCGACGACGTTGACGACGAAGGTGCCCCAGGGGAAGACGGAGTCGTGCCGGGACTGCACCACGCGGTCGGTCAGGTAGCGCAGCGGCGCGCCGATCATGCCGCCGGCGACGACCACCAGCCAGTTCACAACGAGTTCTTACCCTTCATGTCCGAATCGTCCCCGCTGGTCAGCGCTGCTTCCGCCGCCGTGCCGGTGGCCGTTCGAGTCTCCGTCTCCGGTCCCGTTCGGTTCCTCTCCGGTCCCGGTCCCGGTCCCGTCGCCGCCTCGGCCGGCGTATCTGAGGACACGGCACTCATCGAGCACCACCAGTCCCTCCGTGACCAGCTCGTCGAGCTGCGGCAGGAAGGCCTCCACCCGTTCCGGCGTGTCGACGATCACGACGGCGACCGGCAGGTCCTCGCTGAGCGAGAGCAGCCGCGAGGTGTGGATCAGCGAGGACGCGCCGAAGCCCTCGACGCCGCGGAAGACGCTGGCCCCCGCGAGACCGGCCGCGTGGGCGCGGTGCACGATCTCCGAGTACAGAGGCCTGTGCCGCCAGGTGTCGTTCTCGCCGACGAAGACGGTCAGCCGCAGGGCGCCGCCGGTGAGGCGGGTCATCGCCGCCCCCGCGAGAGGACGCCGCGGGTGGCCGTGGCAGCCAGCCACACGACGGCGAGCGCCGCGGCCAGGGTCGCGGCGAGGTAGGCCAGGGCGGTGCCGGTGCGGCCCGCGTCGAGCAGCTTCTGGATGTCGACGGCGTACGTCGAGAAGGTGGTGAAGCCGCCGAGCACCCCGGTGCCGAAGAACGGCCGCACCAGCCGGTGGACCGTCACGACCTCGGTGATCACCACCAGGAAGACGCCGATCACCGCGCAGCCGACCACGTTCACCCAGAACGTCGTCCAGGGGAAGCCGCCGGCCCCGGTGGGCCACCGCAGGGCCGCGGCGTACCGGGCGGCGGCGCCGACGCCACCGCCGAGGGCCACTACGGCGACCACCGGGAGCTGACCCGAGCGGGCCGTCCTGCGCGGGGCCCCGGTACGGAGGCCCTCGGCGTGTGGGGCTGTCATGTCGTCACGTCTCCTGCCCGGTCCGCCCGCCCCGCCGGATCCCGAGTGATCACGGCCGGGCACCAGCGTAGTTCCCGCGAGCCGGAGCGACGACGCGGTAGGCAGCGCTGCGCGAGCGCGGCCGGGTCCGTCCGCCCCCCCGCTACCGGCCCTTCCGCTACCAGCCCTTCTCGAACATGCGCGCCACTTCGGCGATGCGCATCTCGTCGCGCCGGTAGTAGGTGCGGTGTCTGATCCGTGTGGCGTGCAGCAGGCCGATGCCGGCGAGCAGGGCGATGCCGGCGAGCAGGGCGAGGTGGGTGTCGGCCACTCGCCGGCGCACGCCGAGTTTCGCCGCGACGACGTCCGCGGTGACGCCGATCTGGACGAGGTCGCCGTGCCGCGGCTGCGGAAAGTGCCGGGCCGGCTCCTTCAGCCACTCCAGGATGTCGAGTCGCCGCTCACTTGCGGGAGTCCTCAGCATCGTCGTCCCCTCCGTCCGAGCGTCTCCGATCGTCGTCACGCCCTGGTGCCGGTGGGCTGCACGGGGCAGCCACTTCCGGCCCGTGTGAGCGTGTCCCTCCGGACGCTTGCCCGCGGACCTGTGGGGCCGGTGGGGGAGGGTGCCCTGCGTCGCCTGGGCGCGGGGCGTGTGGTGCGCCGCCGGGCGGGACCGGTCTTGGACCGGTCGGCCCGGCTGGTCTTCGTGGCCGGGGTGATGACGGCTGTGGTCTCGAGCTTGGCCACCACCGAGCGGATGCTCATGGTGCCGGTGGCGCGGTCGGTGACGGTTTTCGTCTGGTGGGCCAGGCCGCGTGCACGGACCCGCCGTGTCCCGAACTCCGCGCGCCTCGTCCCGGTTCGAACGCCCCTGCCGCACACGGCCGTTGGAGGTCCGGACCGGAGCGGGCGGGGAAGCCGGGCGGAAAGGACGGGCGAGGGCCCGGCCGCGGGAGTGCGGCCGGGCCCACGCGGTGCGAGGCCGGTGGGTCAGCGGTGACCGAACCAGGACATCGAGGACAGCGCCCTGTCGTCGTAGCCGAACAGGGCCTGGTTCTCCCAGCCGTTGCCGGAGGAGGCGTCGGCCGGGTCCCAGCCGTTGCCGGCGACGGCCGTCCAGGTGGACTCCCAGTAGAAGACGCCGAGCCCGCGGCCGCCCGGGACGGCCTCCACGATGCTCGCCACGTCGTTCATCCACCGGGTCTGGCCAAAGACGGAGGCCGGGTATCCGGACACGAGCTCGCTCGGCAGGTCGATGATGTTCTCGTGCGCGTCCTCGCTGTCCAGCCGAAAGGGATAGGCCGTCTCGGCGACGTAGACCGGCTTGGCGTAGCGGGCGGCCGCGTCGTCGAGGGTGGTCTGGAAGTCGGCGAGCGTGCCGTGCCAGTAGCCGTAGTACGACAGGCCGATGACGTCGAACTTCACGCCGTGGGAGACGGCGTTGTCGAACCACCAGCGGGTGCCGGCCAGGTCCCCGCCCTTGGCGAGGTGCAGCGCCACGGGGGTGGCGGAATTGACCGCCTTGACCGCGGAGTAGCCGGAGTTGAGCAGTCCGGCCAGCTGTGACCAGTTGGCGGTGGAGCCCGCCGACCACAGCATGCCGCCGTTGATCTCGTTGCCGACCTGCACCATGTCGGCGGTGGTGCCCTGCGCCTTGAGGGCTCCCAGGACGTCGTGGGTGTGCTGGTAGACGTCCGTCTTCAACTGGCTGTAGGAGTGTCCGGCCCAGACGGAGGGCACGGTCTGCGCGCCCGGGTCGGCCCAGGTGTCGGAGTAGTGGAAGTCCACCAGGAGCTTCATGCCGCGGGCCTTGACGCGCTTGGCCGCCGTCAGGACCCGGGCCTTGTTGTTGTAGCCGTCGGCCGGGTTCACCCAGACCTTCAGCCGGGCGTAGTTCTGCCCGGCGTTCCTGAGGACGGCGAGCGGGTCCTGGGCGGTGCCGGAGCCGTTCCGGTAGACGCCGCCGAGGGCTTCGCTCTTGACGAGCGACGACACGTCCGAGCCCTTGACGGTGAGGCCGGTGGAGCCCGGCGTGAAGGTGAGGTCGTCGACGTTGATCCAGTTCCCGGCGGCCGCGTCGGAGTTGACGCTGACGGTGCACTGGTTGTTCGTCACCGCGACGGAGGTGACGATCCGGATCCATCCGCTGGAGGAGACCGGGATGTCGGTGCGCTGCTCGGCGCCGCCGCAGTTCTTCAGCGCGATGTACGCGGACTTCTGGCCGCCGCCGGAGCGCACCCAGGCGGTGAGCTTGTAGGAGCCGTTGGTGAGCCCGGACAGGTACTGGTACGTCTCGACCTTGTAGGCGGCTGCCGAGTAGTGCGAGAGGCGGTAACCGCCGCTGTGGCCACCGGACTCGGTGAACGAGGCGGAGTTCTGGCCGGCAGCCGAGTACGTCGACCAGCCGGCCGGTGCGGCGGTGCCGGTGCCGCCCGTCTCGAAGCCGCCGTTGGTGAGCGTGGCGGCCGCTTGCGCGCTCTGTGCGGGCAGGGCGGTGAGGGCGAGGCCCGCGGCGAGCGGCAGCAGCAGGGCCCTGAGCGTGCGTCTGGGATGGAACATCGTCGTCCGTCGTCCCTTCGACGTGATGGGGGTGGGGTTCCCTCGTGGTGGTGAGGGACCCCCTTTGCCCGCGGCTCGCGGCTCCACGGGCGAAGGGGGAGTCGGCTCAGCCGTCGAGTCGCACGACCCGTACGGCTCCCGCCGGGACCGCGAGGCGGCCGGCGGCACGTTCACCGGTCAGCAGTTCGGTGCCGGGAGTCTCCAGCGGCACCTTGACGTCGGCGGCGGTGTGGTTGATCGCAAAGAGGTAGCTGCCCGTCTCGCCGGATCGGCGCACCACCTCCACGTCCCGGGGCAGTTCGGCGCGCGGGGCGATCCCCGCGTCCTCGGCGGCGCGGCCGATCAGCGCGTCGAGGCCGTCGGGGCCGAGGCGGGTGGAGACGTACCAGGCGGTCCCCTCGCCGAGGCGGTGGCGGGTGACGGCGGGGCGGCCGGCGGTGAGGCCGTCGGCGTAGGTCCAGACGGTCTCGGCGCCGCGCGGCACCACGAACTCCGTCCACACGTCGCCGGCGAGTTCGCCGCCGTCGGGCCCGGTGACGCGCACGCTCTCGCCCTGGAGCAGCGGCGAGAACTCCTCGACGGTCAGGCCGAGGACGTCACGGAGCACGCCGGGGTAGGAGCCCTCGTGGACGGCGTCGTGCTCGTCGACGATGCCGGAGAAGTAGGACACGACGAGGGTGCCCCCGTTCTCGACGTACTGCGTGAGGTTGCGACCGGCCGCCGCCGTCATCAGGTACAGGGCGGGGACGACGACCAGCGGGTACCGGGAGAGGTCGGCCTCGGGGTGGGCGAAGTCGACGGTGAGGTGGCGGTCGTGGAGCGTCTCGTAGAAGGCGTCGGCGCGTTCGCGGGGGTCGGCGTCCTCGCTGGGGCGCCAGGCGAGGTTCTGCGCCCACCAGGATTGCCAGTCCCACAGGACGGCCGCGTCGGCGACGGTGCGGGTGCCGCGGATCGCGCCCAGGGAGTCGAGGACCGCGCCGAGTTCGACGACCTCGCGCCACACCCGCGTGTCGGTGCCGCCGTGCGGGACCATCGCGGAGTGGAACTTCTCGGCGCCGCGCCGGGACTGCCGCCACTGGAAGAACATGGCTCCCTCGGAGCCGCGTGCCACGTGCGCCAGCGAGTTGCGGGCCATCTGGCCGGGGGCCTTGGCGGGGTTGCGCGGCTGCCAGTTGATGCCCGAGGTGGAGTGCTCGAGCAGGATCCAGGGGGCGCCGCCCGCGACGGAGCGGGTGAGGTCGGCGGCCATGGCGAGGTTGACGTGGGTGCGGCGGCCGTCGGTGATCAGGTAGTGGTCGTTGGTGACGATGTCGACCTCGCGGCCCCAGGCCCAGTAGTCGACGGAGTCGCACTGACTGAGGGCGGTCATGAAGTTGGTCGTGACCGGGACGCCGGGCGCGAGACGGTGCAGGAGGTCCCGCTCCGCGCAGAAGTTCTCGCGCATGGTCGCGTCGGCGAACCGCTTGTAGTCCAGGGCCTGGCCCGGGTTGCCGACGGTCGGGGTGGCGCGCGGCGGGTTGACGTCCTCGAAGCTCGCGTAGCGCTGGCCCCAGAAGGCGGTGCCCCAGGCCGCGTTGACGGCGTCGACCGTGCCGTACGTCGTCTCCAGCCAGCGGCGGAAGTGGGCGGCGCAGGAGTCGCAGTAGCAGGCGGAGACGGGGACGCCGTACTCGTTGTGCACGTGCCACATCGCCAGCGCCGGGTGGTCGCCGTAGCGCTCGGCGAGACGGGTGGTGATGTTCGCGGCGGCCGCGCGGTAGTCCGCGTTGCTGTGGCAGATCGCGCCGCGGGAGCCGAACTCGTAGCGCATCCCCTCGGCGGTCACCGGCAGGGCGTCGGGGTGGCGGCGGTAGAACCAGACCGGCGGCGACACGGTGGGGGTGCCGAGGTCGACGCGGATGCCGTGCTCGTGCAGCAGGTCGATCACCCGGTCGAGCCAGCCGAAGTCGTACTCCCCCGGCGCGGGTTCGAGGAGGGCCCAGGAGAAGATCCCGACGCTGACCATGGTGACGCCGGCCTCCCGCATCAGCCGGACGTCGTCCTGCCAGACGGATTCCGGCCACTGCTCGGGGTTGTAGTCCCCACCGAAGGCGAGCCCGGTGAGGCCCTTGGGGGTGGTCTCCGGCATGGATCTCTCCCGTTTAATTCGATCATTTGGGAACGTGCACACACGCGATCAGCGGTGTGAGGCCAACATAACCGCACAGCAACAACCATTGACAAGTGGCCGGGATGTTTCTCTACTGTGAACGCTCACAGACACCAGAACCCAGGTCAGGGAGAAATCCATGTCCATCACGAAGCGTCGTCGCCTCGTGGCAACTGCTGTTGCCGTCGCTCTTGGCAGCACCGCCCTCGCCGCCTGCGGCTCGTCCGACGAGGACGGCGGCGCCGAGTCCGGTCCGGTCTCGCTCACGTACTGGACGTGGACGCCCGGCATGGACAAGGTCGTCGACCTGTGGAACAAGGGCCAGGGCAAGAAGGACCGGATCACGGTCACGGTGAAGAAGCAGGCGTCCGGCGACACGCTGATCACCAAGATCCTCACCGCGCACAAGGCCGGCAAGGCCCCCGACCTGGTCCAGGCCGAGTACCAGGCGCTGCCCACGCTGGTCAGCAATGACGCCCTCGCGGACATAGGCAAGGACGTCGGCGACGCGAAGAGCAAGTTCGCGGACGGCGTCTGGCAGCAGACGACCCTGGGCACGGACGCCGTCTACGCGGTGCCGCAGGACATCGGGCCGATGATGTTCTACTACCGCGCCGACCTCTTCAAGAAGTACGGCCTGACGGTCCCCACGACCTGGGAGCAGTTCGCCGAGACGGCCCGCGCGCTGAAGAAGAAGGCCCCGGACACCGACCTCACCACGTTCTCCGCCAACGACTCCGGTCTCTTCGCGGGCCTCGCCCAGCAGGCCGGCGCCAAGTGGTGGACCACCTCCGGCGACAAGTGGAAGGTCGGCATCGACGACGCGGCCACCAAGAAGGTCGCCGGCTTCTGGGGCGGCCTGGTCAAGGAGGGCGCCGTCGACAACCAGCCGATGTACACCCCGGCCTGGAACAAGGCGCTCAACACCGGCAAGCAGATCGCCTGGGTCTCCGCCGTGTGGGCGCCGGGCACGCTGACCACCGCCGCGCCCGACACCAAGGGCAAGTGGGCGATGGCCCCGCTCCCCCAGTGGTCCGCCGGCGAGAACGTCACCGGCAGCTGGGGCGGATCGTCCACGGCCGTGACGACGGACTCCGAGCACAAGGCGGCCGCCGCGAAGTTCGCCGCCTGGCTCAACACCGACGGCGACGCCCTCAACGCGCTGGCCAAGGAGGGCGGCATCTACCCGGCCTCCACGTCCGCCCAGCTCAGCGGCGCCTTCATCACCCCGCCGGACTACTTCTCGAACCAGGCGGACTTCTACACCACCGCCGCGAAGATCGCGAAGACCACGGCGCCCTCGGCCTGGGGCCCGAACGTGAACGTGGCCTACACGAGCTTCAAGGACGCGTTCGGCGCGGCCGCCAAGAACAAGTCGGACTTCTCCGCCGCTCTGGACAAGATGCAGTCGGACACGGTCGCCGACATGAAGAAGCAGGGCTTCGGGGTCTCCGAGTGACCACCGCACGCCGGACGTCGTACGGGGTCAAGGGCGCCCCGTACGCGTTCCTCGTCCCCGCCGCCGTCCTCTTCGCGCTGTTCTTCGCGCTCCCCATCGGGTACGCGGTCTGGCTCAGCTTCCACAAGGTGCGCGTCTCGGGCCTCGGCCTGGGCGCGGGCGCCCGCAAGGAGGTCTGGGCCGGCCTGGAGAACTACACCGACGCCCTCACCGACAGCGAGCTGGTCCACGGCGCGCTGCGCGTCCTCGGGTACGGCTGCATCGTCGTCCCCGTCATGCTGGGCCTGGCGCTGCTGTTC
Source organism: Streptomyces sp. B21-105 (assembly GCF_036898465.1). NCBI lineage: Bacteria > Bacillati > Actinomycetota > Actinomycetes > Kitasatosporales > Streptomycetaceae > Streptomyces > Streptomyces sp. B21-105. Next base: position 689,294 of record NZ_JARUMJ010000001.1, read on the forward strand.
GCGCTGATGCTCGACTCCGAGAAGGCACGGCTCGCCCCGTTCACCCGGCTCGCGATCTTCCTGCCGTACGCCATTCCCGGCGTCGTGGCGGCGCTGCTGTGGGGCTTTCTGTACCTGCCGGACGTCAGCCCCTTCTACTACGTTCTCGGGAAGCTGGGCCTGCCGCAGCCGGACCTGCTGGACGGCGGTCCGCTCTACCTCGCCCTGTCGAACATCGCGGTCTGGGGCGGCACCGGCTTCAACATGATCGTCATCTACACCTCGTTGCGGGCCATCCCGGCCGAGGTGCACGAGGCGGCGAAGCTGGACGGTGCGACCCCGCTGCAGACCGCCCTGCGGATCAAGATCCCGATGGTGGCGCCCTCGCTGGTGCTGACCTTCTTCTTCTCGATCATCGCCACCCTCCAGGTGTTCAACGAGCCGACCACCCTCAAACCGCTCACCAACTCCGTGTCCACGACGTGGAGTCCGCTGATGAAGGTGCACCGGGACGCGTTCGGCACGGGTGACGTCTACCAGGCGGCCGCCGAGGCCGTGATCATCTCCCTGGCCACGCTGGTGCTGTCCTTCGGCTTCCTGCGGGCCGCGAACCGCCGTAACAGGCAGGAAGCGGCGTCATGAGTGCACTCGCCGTCCACAAGGCCCCCTCCACGGCCGGCGCGACCGGCGCCGCGCGCGGGCGTCCGCCGCTGCGCGGCCGGATCGCCCTGATCCCCACGGTCACCCTGCTGCTGGGCGCCGTGTACTGCCTGCTGCCGGTCGCCTGGGTGGTCATCGCGTCCACCAAGTCCGGCCGTGAGCTGTTCTCCACGTTCACCTTCCTGCCGGGCACGGGTTTCACGGACAACCTCAAGGACCTCAACTCCTACCGCGACGGCGTGTACTGGACGTGGATGGGCAACTCCGCGCTGTACGCGGGGATCGGCGCGCTGCTGTCGACCTGCGTGTCGGCGTTCAGCGGCTACGCCCTCGCCGTGTACCGCTTCCGCGGCCGGGAGCCGATCTTCAACATCCTGCTCGCGGGTGTGCTGATGCCGCCGGTCATCCTGGCCGTCCCGCAGTACCTGCTGCTGGCCCAGGCCGACCTCACGGACTCGTACTGGTCCGTGCTGCTGCCGCAGATCCTGTCGCCCTACGGCGTCTATCTCGCCCGCATCTACGCGGCCGCGGCCGTGCCCGGCGACGTGGTGGAGGCCGGACGGATGGACGGCGCGAGCGAGTGGCGGATCTTCAGCCGGATCGCGCTGCCGATGATGATCCCCGGGCTGGTGACGGTGTTCCTGTTCCAGTTCGTGGCGGTGTGGAACAACTTCCTGCTGCCGTACATCATGCTCAGCGACGACGAGAGGTTCCCGATCACGCTCGGCCTGTTCACGCTGCTGGAGCAGGGGGCCAACCAGCCCGCGCTGTACACGCTGGTGATCACCGGCGCGTTCCTGGCCGTGATCCCGCTGGTGGCGCTGTTCCTGGTCGTCCAGCGGTTCTGGAGTCTTGATCTGCTGTCCGGAGCCGTAAAGTCATGACCTTGACGCTCCCCTCCCTGAAGGGAGGAGGTTCTTACGGCTCGCGCCGTGAGACTTCCTGTTTCATCGCCGACTGCCCGCCCGGAGTACTCCGTTGAGGTCTTACACCGGCTCCACAGGCCGACACCGCCCGTCCGGCGGCCAGCAGGTTCTTCGCCGCGTTCACGTCCCGGTCGTGGGTCGTGCCACAGCTGTCGCACGTCCACATGCGGACGTGCAGCGGCATCTTCTCCTGGAGGGCGCCGCAAGCGGAGCACAGCCTGGACGAGGGGAAGAAGCGGTCCACCGCGATCACTTCCCGCCCGTGCCAGGCGGCCTTGTACTCCAGCATGCTCCGGAACTGCGACCACGCCGCGTCGCTGACGGCGCGGGCCAGGGTCCGGTTCTTGACCATGTTGCGCACGGTCAGGTCCTCGATCACGATCGTTTGGTTCTCACGAACGAGTCGAGTGGTCAGCTTGTGCAGCCCGTCACGGCGACGGTCGGCGATACGGGCATGGATCCTGGCGACCTTGCGCGCCGCCTCGGCGCGATTCGCCGACCCCTTGGCCTTCTTCGCCAGACGACGCTGGGCCAGGGCGAGGCGGGAACGGTCCTTGCGCTCGTGCCTGGGGTTGGCGACCTTCTCGCCGGTGGAGAGCGTCAGGAGGTGATCGAGGCCGACGTCCACGCCGACGGCGGCATCGCTCACGGGCAGCGGCTTGAGCGTCGGGTCGTCGCACAGCATCGAGACGTGCCAGCGCCCGGCTGCGTCCTGGGAGACGGTCACCGTGGACGGCTCGGCGCCCTGCGGGAGCGGCCGGGACCACACGACGTCGAGCGGCTCACGCATCTTGGCGAGCGTCAGTTCGCCGTCGCGGAAGCGGAAACCGCTGGTGGTGTACTCGGCGGACTTGCGGGACCTCTTCTTCGACTTGAAGCGCGGGTACTTCGCCCGCTTGCCGAAGAAGTGGGTGAACGCGGCTTGCAGATGGCGCAGGCATTGCTGGAGCGGCACGGAAGAGACCTCGTTGAGGAACGCCAGTTCCTCGGTCTTCTTCCACGCCGTCAGCATGGCCGACGTCTGGTTGTAGTTCACCCGCTCCTGCCGCGTCCATGCCTGTGTGCGGGCGGCGAGGGCCATGTTGTAGACCTTGCGGACACAGCCGAACGTGCGCGACAGCTCTGCCGCCTGCTCGTCCGTGGGATAGAAGCGGCACTTGAACGCCCGCTTCACCTGCGTCGTGGTCACTCTCACAAACTAGCGTTACGCCAGGTGAAGCTCAAACCCGCTGGTCAGAGCGCGGTCTTTCGCCCAGGAGGCGAAACCCCGCATCTTGCCCTGCTCCGCAGGAGTCCGTTTCCTCTCCGCCTTCTGAAGGACGGAGTATCCACGGAGGTTCCCGATGAACAATGGTGCGGGGGGCCGGCGCAGACCGCCGACCATCCACGACGTGGCGCGCGAGGCGGGGGTCTCCCGGGGCACCGTCTCGCGGGTGCTCAACGGCGGCCACTATGTCAGCCCCGCGGCGGCGGAGGCGGTCAACGCCGCCATCCGCAGGACGGGTTACGTCGTGAACCGGCACGCCCGCTCGCTGATCACCGGCCGGTCCGACTCCGTGGGCTTCCTGCTGACGGAGCCCCAGGAGCGGTTCTTCGAGGACCCCAACTTCAACGTCCTGCTGCGCGGCTGCACCCAGGCGCTGGCCGCGCACGACGTTCCCCTCCTGCTGATGCTGGCCGGCACCGAGGACGAGCGCCGGCGCATCACGCGGTACATCACCGCCGGGCACGTCGACGGGGTGCTGCTGGTCTCCAGCCACTTCGGGGACCCGATCGCCACCGAGCTGGGGGAGGCGGGGGTGCCCCTGGTCGCCTGCGGCAAGCCGATGGGGATCGGCGCGAAGGTGAGCTACGTGGCCGCCGACGACCGTGACGGCGCCCGGGACATGGTGCGGCATCTGCTGGCGCGGGGCCGTCGGCGCATCGGCGTGGTCACCGGCCCGCTGGACACCCCGGGCGGTGTGGAGCGGCTCGCCGGATACCGGGAGGTGCTCGCCGAGGCGGGCGTCCCCTACGACGAACGGCTCGTCGTGTCCGGCGACTACAGCCGGGCCAGCGGCGAGGCCGGCGCGGAGCTGCTGCTGGCCCAGGCGCCGGAGCTGGACGCGGTGTTCGTCGCGTCCGACCTGATGGCGCAGGGCGTGCTGGCGGTGCTGCAGCGGGCGGGGCGGCAGGTGCCGCAGGACGTGGCGGTCGGCGGCTTCGACGACTCCCCTGCGGCCACCGCCGCCAGCCCCTCCCTCACCACCATCCGCCAGCCCTGGGACCGGATCAGCAGCGAGATGGTCCGGGTGCTCCTCGCCCAGATCGGCGGCGAGGACCCCTCGGCGGTGATCCTGCCGACGGAACTGGTCCGACGCGAGTCCACCTGACCCCGTGGCCCGCCCGGCCGCCCGGTGCGGAACCGGCTCGGGTCAGGCTGAGCGCGGCCCGGACCGGGGTCGGGCCGGGTCGGCGGCGGGTGGGTGGTGGTGGTGCCCGGAGGGGGCCGCGGGGCGGGGAAACGGACGGGAGCCGCGAGCGGTCAGGATCGGAGAAGCGGTGCGGCGCGTTCTCGTCCTAGCGTGGGAACCACGAGAACACGGAGGTGTTCCCGGGTACCGCATCCGCATCACTTCACCGAGGAGAGCCTCATGGCCGCCGGACTGCAGACGATCATCTACCCCGTCAAGGACGTCGAGCGGGCGAAGGCCCTGTTCACCGCGCTGCTGGGGGTCGAGCCGTATGCCGACCAGCCGTACTACGTCGGCTACAAGGCGGCCGGCCAGGACGTCGGACTGAACCCGAACGGCCACGCCCAAGGGCTGACCGGGCCGGTCCCCTACTGGCACGTCACCGACATCCGGGACCGTCTCGCGGCGCTGCTGGCGGCGGGCGCCGAGGTGCTCCAGGACGTCCAGGACGTCGGCAACGGCCGGCTCATCGCCTCCGTGAAGGACACGGACGGGAACCTGGTGGGGCTCCTCCAGGACCCCGCCTGAGGACGGACCTCCCACCACCGTATGCACTCGCACTAATTGCATCGTCAACAAATGGCCCGGACGGCGTTACGATGTGGGTGTGACTCCTCCCCCTCGTGAACGAGGCGGCTTCTCGCGTGGGTTCGAAAGCCCTCATGACGGCCAAGCCCTGACCGCTGCCGAAGCGGATACGCAGAGTGCCACGTCGCTACACGGCGTAGAAAATCAGGGTGCGTCTCCCTTCCCGGTTGAAGCCGGGGATACCCGCGCGAGATCAGGGACGGCAGCGAAAACGGCCGGTACAGGCCTCGAGGAGCGGTGGCGGGACATCCTGTCGGTGCACGCCCGCACGATGTGCGAGATCGACCGCGCGCTGCATCCGCACGGCCTGGGAGCAAGCGACTTCGAGGTGCTCGACATCCTCGCCTCCCAGGCTCCCCGGGCGGGCGATCAGTGCCGGGTGCAGAATCTCGTCGGACGGGTGCACCTCAGTCAGAGCGCGCTGTCCCGTCTCATCGGCCGCCTGGAGAAGGAAGGCCTGGTGGAACGCTCGATCTGCGCCGAGGACCGGCGCGGGGTGTGGGTCGCCCTGACCCGCAAGGGCCGCGACCTGCACACCGAGGTCCTGCCCCTGCAGCGGGCGGTGCTGGAGCGGATGCTGACCGGATCCTAGGCAGGGCCGGCGCCCTTGTCGGCGCCCCGGCCCGTGCCGCTCAGCGGACGAGCAGGGTGCGCACTCCTTCGGACGTGAGCGTCAGCGGGTGGTCGCCGGCCGCGTCGATGGACAGGGACAGCTCGCCGGTCGGCCACTGCGCGGCGAGCGCGCCGAGCGGCACCAGCCGGTAGCGGTCGACCTCGGGCAGCAGGCCGGCCATCTCCGGCTCGGAGGTGAACACCGGCACCACGGGCGCTCCCCCGGGCTGTTCGAGAACGGGCAGTGCGACGGTGGCCGGGTTGGTGATGTCCTCGTCGACGGCGTCGTCGGGCACCGGCACGAGCACGTCGCTGTGCGCGAGTGTGTCCAGCGCCGAGGCGTCCTCGGTGTCCCGGGCCAGCGCGTCCAGCGCCAGTGCCGCCGGGTTGTCGGTGCGGTCGTGTGCGGGCGTCTCCATGTCGTCTCCCCAGGTAGCAGCGGTCCGGCTCGCGTACCCGGGGAGGCGGGGCTCAATCCCCCCGGGCGGCGCCCGACCGGACGGCCGGGAACGTGCGCGGGCTCGCGCGGGGCGGGCAGGGGCCGCAGTGACCGGCGCCCCCGCCGGGGTCGGCGGCGGGGACGCCGGCAGCGTCCCGGGTGGGGGACGCGGGTTCATGGGCGCCGGCCCCGACGCGGGTTCATGGGGCGCCCGCCCCGACGCGGGAGTCACCGCAAGCGCCTGTTCCGTGGGCGACGGGCAGCGGGATACGTGCCCCTTCGACGGGCAGCGGGGTACGCGCCCGTCCGGTGGGAAGCGAGGCGCCGGCCGGGAGATTCTCCCCTACCGCCCGACGGCGCCCCGATCGCCCGGAACAGCGGCCGGGGTCTGCCCCGCGTCGCCGTCCGGCCCCTTGTTCAGCTCACGCGCCGACCTCCGCGACGCGCAGGCCCTCGCCGCGCACACATCGTTGGATCATCACGGCGGCGGCCCGCACATGGGGCGCGACCCGCGCCGGCTGAATCACTTCGGCGGGCCCGACGACGCCCACGGCGGCCACGACCATGCCGCGGCTGTCGCGCACCGGGACCGCGAACGCACCCCGTCCTTCGGCCAGGGTGCCGTGCGCGGCGGCGTAGCCCTCGCGCCGGACCTTGGCGAGACAGCGATTGAGGCGGGCGCCGTCGGTGATGGTGACGGGGGTGAAGGCGCGCAGCGGCCCGGAACACACCTCCTTCTCCACGGCGGCGCCGGCGTGGGCGAGGAGGACCAGGCCGAGCGCGGTGGCGTGCAGCGGGACGCGACGGCCCTGGTCTCCGTAGACGGCGATCAGGTCCGCGTCGTCGGAGACGAAGGAAAGGCAGACGCTCTCCCGGCCGTCGCGGATGGCGACAGTCGCCGCGGCAGAGGTCCGGTTGTGCAGCGCAACGAGATGCGGCTGCGCCACCTCGGCCATCGTGCAGGAGCGCGGCGCCAGCACGGCCGTCTCCCACAGCCGAAGACCGATGGTGTACATGCCGTCGACGCACCGCTCGAGGGCGCCCCAGCCGTGGAGTTTGTTGACGATGCGGTGCACGGTGGCCACGGGCAGCCCGGAGCGTCGGCTGATGTCGCTGAGCGTCAGGGTTCTGTTGTCCCGGTCGAAGGCACCGAGGATGCTGAGCGTCCGGTCGACGACTGAGCGCTCCGGAGCGGCGGAGTGGGGAGTGGTCATCCCGTTCAGAGTCCCTTCACCTTCAGGTCGAGGGTGCGTACTGACACGTGCGCGCACTTGTGCGTGCACATGCATGCACCAGGAGTAGTGATCGGGCATCGGGCGACCGGATCTATCATTGAACCCTCAAGTGGCCGCTTGAAAGGTCGATTCCGGAACGCTCATGGTCGATTTCGCTTCGTTACCTATCCCCGTCATCCGCTACAGATGCGTCGCCAGACCTGGTCTCGGCATCGCGATGGCGACTGTGCGGGAGCTGTTGACATACGCCCCCACCAGCTTCCTGGCGGCCCCCCACCGGCTCGAGTTCCACCAGCTCGTGCTGGTCACGCAGGGCGCGGGCGTCTACTCGGCCGACTCCACCAGCCACGAGTGCCGGCCCGGCACGCTGGTGTGGATCCGCCCCAACCAGGTGATCCAGTTCTTCCCCGAGCCGGGCATGGACGGCGACATCGTCATGTTCACCGAGTCGTTCCCGCTCCAACTGGGCGCCCACATGGGGATGCTGGACGATGTGCTGCGCCCCTCGCAGTGGCAGCTGCCCGACGTCGAGCTCAGGGCGTTCGAGCGCGTTCTCCATGTGCTGAAGGAGGAGTTCGAGCGGCCCGACCAGGGACTCGGCGAGGAACTGCTGAAGCACCTGCTGGCCGTGGTCCTGCTGCACATCGACCAGATGTGCCGCCAGCACCGCTGCGGCACCGCCGCGGTCAGCGGCGACAACGGGGACCTCTTCCTGCGCTTCCGCCGCGAGCTGGACCACTCCTTCCGCTCCAGCCGGCTGGTCGAGGACTACGCCGCCGCCCTCAACTGCAGCACGCGCGCGCTGGCCCGGGCCTGCCGTGCGGTGGCCGGAAGCTCCACGAAGGACCTGATCGACGCCCGGGTCGCGCTGGAGGCGCGCCGGCTGCTCGCCCACTCCGACCTGCCGATCAGCGCCATCGCCCGGCAACTCGGATTCTCCGAAGTGACCAACTTCGGCAAGTTCTTCGCCCGCCGCGTGAATATGACACCGGGCTCGTTCCGCCGCGAGGCAAAAGTGGGACATCAGCCGTAATGCGGCCGAGTCGACCGGCTTCACCGGCGGTTCACCTATTACCGCCGCAAGGTGTCCTCGAGGTCTACGCACGTATACCTCGATTTCTTTCCACTCTTCGGAAGACCGGTTGTTGAAAATTCCGAAAACTGGCAAGACTTGGCCTGCGTGCTTCGGGCGGCCACTCCGAAGTCACCCCCCGCACCTGCGATCCAGCAGGTCTGCACCATCGAGCACCGATGAACGACCGAAAGATCACTGACCGGTTTTATTCGCTGCCCCCACGGCGATCACCAGAAAGTTGCCCATAGCTCACACCCCCCACGTATTCACGCTGGTCCGGACTTCCGGCCCTCTTTCACGGCTCTCGCGCCCGTCACCCGGGGGGATACCCGGACGTCCCTGGCGGGCGCGCCGTGAGACGCCCTCGGCATGCCGCCCGGCGTCTGCCACGGCCCCTGATCCGTGCGCCGACCGCGTACGCGATCCGCCGTACGCACCCGCATTCACGCGCCCTCCGGCAACTCCCCGGACAAAGGTGCGCCCAAAAAGGAAGGACGTCGCAACATGCCCGCAGTCACCGCAACGGAAGCCGAGAACTGGCTGATCGAGAAGATCGCCCACCGCCTCGGCGTGGCGGCCACCGAGGTCTCGCGCGAGGTCTACTTCGACGAGCTCGACCTCGACTCCACCGAAGCCCTCATCCTGGCGGGCGAGTTGGAGAACTGGCTCGGTTTCGAGCTGAGCACGACGACCCTCTGGTACCACCCCACGGTCAAGGACCTGGCGGCGTACCTGGCCGAGGAGAGCGCGCAGCGTGCGGCCGCCGCGTGACGCACGGCCGCCGGTCGCCCTCCTGCTGCGGACCGCGGCGCCCGGCCGGCGCACCGTGTACGTCGTCCATCCCGGCGCGCTGTCCGCCCGGGTCTACCAGGGTCTCGCCGACGCGCTCCCGGAGGGCGACGGGCTGACCGTGCTGGACCTGAGCGCCGTCCCCGCCTACGCGGAGGCGGCGCTGACCGGGGGCCGCGCGGCGACCACCGTGGAGGCGCTGGCCGACCGGCTGCTGGCCGCGCTGGAACCGGCCGACGGGCCGTACTCCCTGGCCGGCTGGTCGTTCGGCGGCACGCTGGCCCTCGCGATGGTCCACGCCATGCCCGCCGGCCGTCGTCCCGAACGGCTGGTGCTGCTCGACAGCATCGCGCCGACCGACGCGTACAAGCAGCCCGACGACTCGCTCGAACCGGACCTGCTCCTGGGCTGGTTCACCATGTACCTCGGCGCGAAGCGGGGCCGCCCCGTCGACCTGACCCCCGGCCGGCTCGCCGGCTGCGGAGTCGACGACGGACTGCCCGTCGTCCTCGACACGGCTGTCGCCGCCGGGGCGCTGCTCCCGGGCACCCCGCTGCCGGGTCTGCGCAAGCTCTACGACACGTACGTGGACGGGCTGTTGCGCAACCACCGGCTGGTGACCCCGCACCGTGCCGTCCCCGCACCGCTCCCCCTCGTGCTGGTCAAGGCGGAGCGGAGCCTGATCCCGGACGACCCGCACCTCGGCTGGCAGCCGCTCGCCCCGCACGGCCTGACGCTGCACAGCTCGCCCGGCGACCACTACACGATGCTCGGCCGCACCGACTCGCTCGAGGTGCTCGCCCCGCTTCTGCACACCGTCTGATCCCCCCTTACGCGTGTCACCCCCAGGGCCCCGAACCGGCCCGGGCTGTAACGGCCCTGCCGTCCGACCGAGAGAGCCTCGCCGTGAACGCTTCGCACCCTTCTGACCTCGACCGCCGACTCGCCCGGGATCCCATCGCGATCGTCGGCCTGTCCGCTCTGTACCCCAAGTCCCGTGACCTGCACGAGTTCTGGGCGAACGTGGTCTCTGCCGCCGACTGCATCGAGGACGTCCCGGCGTCCCACTGGGACGTGTCGGAGCACTACGACCCCGATCCCACCGTCCCCGACAAGACGTACTCCCGGCGCGGTGGCTTCATCCCCACCGTGGACTTCAACCCGCTCGAGTTCGGGCTGCCGCCCAACACCCTCGAAGTCACCGACGTCCTGCAGTTGCTGAGCCTGGTCGTGGCGCGTGACGCGCTCAAGGACGCGGGCGCCGACCAGGAGTGGTACGACGCCTCGCGCACCGGCGTGATCCTCGGGGTGACCGGCGCCAACCAGCTCACCCAGCCGCTGTCCAACCGGCTCCAGACCCCGGTCCTCAAGGAGGTCGTGCGCTCCTGCGGTCTCTCCGAGCGCGACGCCGAGGAGATCGCGGAGAAGTTCAAACTGGCCTTCGCGCCCTGGGAGGAGAACTCCTTCCCCGGCATGCTGGGCAACGTCGTCGCCGGCCGGATCGCCAACCGCCTGGACCTGGGCGGCACGAACATGACCGTCGACGCGGCCTGCGCGAGCTCGCTGGGCGCGGTCAAGAGCGCCATCAGCGACCTGCTGGAGCGCCGCTCGGACACGATGCTGGTGGGCGGCTGCGACGCCGAGAACACCATCTTCATGTACCTGTGCTTCAGCAAGACGCCCGCCTTCTCCAAGACCGGCGGCATCCGCCCGTTCGACGAGAACGCCGACGGCACCCTCATCGGCGAGGGCATCGGCATGCTGGCCCTGCGCCGGCTGTCCGACGCCGAGCGGGACGGCAACCGGATCTACGCCGTCGTCCGCGGCATCGGCTCCTCCAGCGACGGCCGCTTCAAGTCGATCTACGCCCCGCGCAAGGAAGGCCAGATGGCCGCGTTGCGCCGGGCCTACGAGGACGCCGACGTGTCCCCGGACTCGATCGAGCTGTTCGAGGCGCACGGCACCGGAACGGCCGTCGGCGAGGCGACCGAGCTGTCCGCGCTGAGCGCGGTGGTCTCGGGGCACGGCGAGGACCGGCAGTTCGCGGCGGTCGGCAGCGTGAAGTCGCAGATCGGCCACACCAAGGCGGCCGCCGGCGCGGCCGGGATGATCAAGCTGGCGCTCTCCCTGCACCACCGGCTCCTGCCGCCCACCATCAACGTGGAACGGCCGAACCCGTCGGTGGACTGGGAGAAGAGCCCGTTCTACGTCAGCTCCCGCACCCGCCCGTGGATCCGCGACCCGCGTCGCCCGCGACGCCGGGCGGCCGTCTCGGCCTTCGGGTTCGGCGGCACCAACTTCCATGTGGTGATGGAGGAGCACGGCACCGGGGACGACCTGCGGGTGCTGTTCCCGGTGAGCCGGGTTTATGCATGGCATGCACCTGACATCGGTGGGCTGATCCGGGCGCTCGACGAGGGTGCGGAGCCCGCCCCGGCCCCCGCACCGGCGGGCCACCCGAGGCTCGCGCTGGTCGCCCGTTCCGGCGCCGAGCTCACCGAACTGCGCGCGCTCGCCCTGGCCGAACTGCGCGGCCGGCCCACGGCCGAGTCCTGGTCGCATCCCCGGGGCGTCTACTTCCGCGCGTCCGACGCGCCCACCGGCAAGGTGGCCGCGCTCTTCGCCGGCCAGGGCAGCCAGTACGTGGAGCCCGGCCTGACGGCGGTGCTGGCGCTGCCCCCGCTGCGGGCGGCCTTCGACGAGGCCAACGCGGCCTTCGGGGAGCACGGACGCCCGCTGTCCCGGGTGGCGTTCCCGCCGCCCGCGTTCGACGAGGCGACGCGCACCGCCCAGGAGAGCGAACTGCGCCGCACCGAGTACGCCCAGCCCGCGATCGGCGCGCTGGCGGCCGGCCACTACCGGTATCTCACCGAACTCGGCTTCGAGGCCGAGGGTTTCCTCGGGCACAGCTTCGGCGAACTGGCCGCGCTGTGGGCGGCCGGCGCCCTCGACGACGACGCGTTCTTCGCCCTGGCCCGGGCGCGCGGCGCGGCGATGGCGCCGCCCGCCGACGCACCCCCCGGCTTCGACCCCGGCGCCATGGCCGCCGTCACCGCCCCCGAGGAGCGGGTGGCCGAACTGCTGTCCGCGCACCCGGAGTTGACCGTCTGCAACCGCAACGCTCCGGACCAGATCGTGGTCGGCGGCGCGACCGACGCGGTGGAACGGTTCGTCGAGGCGGCGGGCGCGGCGGGCGTCCGGTCGCTGCGGCTGCCGGTGTCGGCGGCCTTCCACACACCGTTCGTCGCCCACGCGGTGGAGGCCTTCGGGCGCCGGGTGGACGAGGTCGAGATCCGTGAGCCCGGGCATCCGGTGTACGCCAACTCGCCGGGCGCCGCGTACGGTCCGGACGTCGACGCCAACCGGCGCACGCTGGTCGAGCAGATCGGCAGGCCCGTGGAGTTCGCCGGCCGGGTCGAGGAGATGTACGCGGCCGGGTTCCGCACCTTCGTCGAGTTCGGACCGAAGGGCGTGCTGACCCGACTGGTCGGGCGCGTCCTCGACGGACGCGAGCACTTCGCGGTGCAGCTCGACCCCGGCAGCGGCGCGGACGCGGATCTGACGCTGAAGCGGGCCGTTGCCCAACTGGCTGTGCTGGGCCTGCCGTTGACCACCTCCGACCGGTACGTCGCCGAGCCGGTGAGCGCCGAACCCGTCAAGGGGATGACCGTCCCGCTGAACGGCATCAACCATGTGCCCGAGGCGCGGAAGGCGGCGTACCGCGACGCTATCGAGAACGGGTACCGGGTGACTCCGGGCGGAGCGGACGGCCCGGACGGTCCGCGGCCGCTCGCCGGTGCGCTCCCGGCACCCGCCGCCGTACCCCTTGCCGCGCAGCCGGTGCCGGCCCTGCGGCAGACCTCAGCGCCGATGCCCGCACCGGCCGCCGCCGACACCCGGGGCGCGCTGTCGCCCGTCGCCGTACGCACGGCGCCGGCGGCCGCCCTGCCCGTCCCCGCCGACGACCTGGAGAGCGAGCCCGTGCACCAGGAACACCCTTCCCCCTCCCCCGCCCCGGCCACCGCGGCCGCTCCCGCCGACGACCGGCTCTCCTCGCTGATCGCGGATCATCTGGCCCTCCACGACGACTACCTCCAGGGACAGCTCGACAGCGCCCAGCGCATGATGGGGCTCCTGGAGCGGGCCGACGGCCAGGGCCGCGTCGACGCGGTGATCCCGGGCGTGGCCTCCGTCAAGGAACACGGGCTGGCGATCGGGCGCACCCACGTCCGGGCCAACGAGATCCTGCGCGACCTGGCCGCCATGGAGCTGGGCAGCGCCCCTCCGGCGAACCCGGCGAACCCGGCGGCGCCCGCTGTCGCGGCCGGCCCGTCCGTGACGGCGGCCGTGGAACTGCCCGCGACGTTCGCGGCGACGCCCGCCGCCCTTGTTCCGGCGCCCGCCCCTGCGGCACCGGCGTTCCCCGCCGTCCTCCCCGACGCACCGGCCGCCCCCGTCGCGGTGACCCCGCCACCGGCGGCGGCCGTCCCCACCCCGCCGCAGAGCCCGTCCGACCAGGGACCGTCCGACGAGGGGCCGTCCGAGGACGACATCGCGGCGGCGCTGCTCGACGTGGTCGCGCAGAAGACCGGTTACCCGGCGGAGATGCTCGAACTCGGCATGGACGTGGAGGCGGACTTGGGCATCGACTCCATCAAGCGCGTCGAGATCATGGGCGTCCTCCAGGAACGCTTCCCCAGCCCCACCCCCGTCGGCCCCGAACAGCTCGGCGAACTGCGCACCCTCAGTGAGATCGTGGGCTTCGTCCTGAGCCTGGGCAGTGTGCGCCCCCGCGCCCGCACCGCCACCGCAGCCGCCGGCGTCCCCGCGTCCGTCGCCGGCCCGGCTCCCGCCGCGGCCGTCAGCACCGAGGACGTAGCCACCGCCCTGCTCGGCGTGGTGGCGGAGAAGACCGGCTACCCGGCCGACATGCTGGACCTGGGCATGGACGTCGAGGCCGACCTCGGCATCGACTCCATCAAACGCGTCGAGATCATGGGCGTCCTCCAGGAACGCTTCCCCAGCCCCACCCCCGTCGGCCCCGAACAGCTCGCCGAGCTGCGCACGCTGAACGAGATCGTCGGCTTCGTACTGGAACTGCGCGGCACGGACGCCCCCACGGCACGGACGGAGGTCGCGGCGACGGCCTCGACCGCCACCGCCGACGACGTGTGCGACGCCCTCCTCGAGGTCGTCGCCGCAAAGACGGGCTACCCGGCCGACATGCTCGACCTGAGCATGGACGTCGAGGCCGACCTCGGCATCGACTCCATCAAACGCGTCGAGATCATGGGCGTCCTCCAGGAACGCTTCCCCAGCCCCACCCCCGTCGGCCCCGAACAGCTCGGCGAACTGCGCACGCTCAAGGACATCGTCGGCTTCGTCACGGGGCTCGCCGGTCCCGCGTCCGAGCCGCAGGTGCAACCCCGGGGGCAGCAGGAGCAGACGCCGACGGCGTCCGGCGTGTCCGGCGTGTCCGGCGTGTCCGGCGCGTCCGGCGCGCCCGACACGTCCGGAGCGCCCGTGCCCCCCGGGATCGGCCGCGGACAGGCCGCCCTCGTGGAACTCCCGTCCCCCGACCAGCTCGTCGACGCCTATCCGCAGGGCGCGGCCGCGCTCGTCGTGGACGACGGCAGCGAGGTGGCGCGGGCCTCGGCGGCCCGCCTCGTCGAGAGCGGCTGGCAGGTGCGCGTGCTGCGGCTGCCGGGGGTGGCACAGCGTGTCAGCGGGGCCGCGGACGTCGCTCTCAGCGGCTGGGGAACCACCGAACTGGCCTCCGCTATTGATCAGTTGGGCAAGGAAAGGGTCCATCTCGTGCTCGGCTTCGGGGCCGCCGAAGGCCTCGGCTGGGCCGAGGGGGTGCGCCGGCTGGCCCATCACCTGCTGATCGCCCGCCATCTGGTCGGCCCGCTGCGCGAGGCCGCGGCGACCGGCGGGCGTGCCGCGTTCGTCACCGTCACGCGGCTCGACGGCTCCTTCGGACTCGACGGGGTGGCCGAGGAGGCCACACCCGCCGGCGGCGTCGCCGGACTGGTCAAGACGCTCGCGGTGGAGGCGCCCGGGCTCTTCTGCCGGGCCCTGGACCTGTCCCCCTCGCTGAGCGCCGCCGAGGCCGCCGAGCTGGTCCTGGAGGAGGCCTACGACGCGGCTCCCGCCCCGGTCCAGGTGGGCCGTGACGGGGTCCGCCGGGTCGCCCTCACCCTGGGAGACGCGGCGCACGACGCGGCGCACCGCACGGCGGGGCCGGCCGCGGCCGGGCTCACCGAGCAGGACCTGCTCGTGGTCACCGGTGGCGGACGCGGCATCACCGCCGCCTGCGTGGCCGAGCTGGCCCGGCGGCACCGGCCCGGGCTGCTGCTCCTCGGACGGACGCCGCTCGACGACGAGCCGTCCTGGGCCGACGGGGTGGCCGACGCGGGTCTCAAGGCCGCCGCGGCCGGCGAGTTGACGGCCCGGGGCGAGAAGCCGACCCCGAAGCGGGTCGAGCAGCTCTACCGGGCGGTGACCGGCGCCCGGGAGATCCGTGCCACGCTGGCGGAACTCCGGGCGGCGGGCAGCCGGGCCGAGTACCTGGCCGTGGACATCACCGATCCGACCGCCACCGCAGCCGCGCTCGCCCCGTACCGGGAGCGGATCACCGGTCTGGTGCACGGCGCGGGCGTCCTCGCCGACCAGCTGATCGGCAACAAGAAGGCGTCCGAGATCGAACGGGTCTTCGCGCCCAAGCTGGACGGCCTGCGGGCGGTCACCGCGGCGCTGCCCGCGACGGCCCTGCGGCACGTGCTGCTCTTCTCCTCGGTGGCCGGCTTCTTCGGCAACCGGGGCCAGTCGGACTACGCGATGGCCAACGAGGTGCTCAACGCCTGGGCCGCGTCGTTCAAGCGGCGTCACCCGGCGGCCCGGGTCACCTCGCTCAACTGGGGCGCCTGGGACAGCGGAATGGTCTCGCCCGAGGTGAAGGCCGTCTTCGCGCAGCGCGGTCTGGTCCTGATCCCGTCGCAGACCGGCGCCCGGATGTTCGCCGAGCAGTTCACCGCCGAGCGTGCGCATGACCTGGTGACCGTGCTCGGCCCCACCACCCCGCTGTCCGAGCGCGAGACGGCGCTGCCGACGGCGCCCGTCACCGTGGAGCGCGCGCTGGCCGGTCTGGAGCACGACCCCATGGTCGCCGACCATGTGATCGGCGGGGTTCCGGTGCTGCCGGCGGCGATTCCGCTCGGCTGGGCACTGGCCGCGGTGGAGCGCGCCTTCGGCACGACGGCCGCCGTGGTGCGGGACTTCACCGTCTACAAGGGCATCGTGTTCGACGCCGGCCGGCCGGAGCGCTGGCAGCTGACCATGACCCCGGCCGGGGACGCCGTGCGGATCGACATCCGCGGCATCGAGCCGGACGGCACCGTGCGGCCCCGCTACGGCGCGCTGGTCGTCCCGGGCGCGGCGCCCGCGGCGGCCGAAGTCGCCGGGCTGCCCGCACCGGGCGGCGGCCGGGACGCCTCAGGCTTCTACCACGACAGCACCCTCTTCCACGGACCGTCGCTGCGGGGCGTGCGCCGGGTGCTGGCCGAGGACCGCTCCCGGCTGGTCCTGGAGTGCGCCCTGCCCGAACTGCACCCGGCCTCGGGCGCGTTCGACAGCTCCCGGTTCGCCCCCGGCACCGCCGACCTGCTGCTGCAGGCCGGGCTGGTGTGGGGCAGCCTGTTCCGGGACGCGGCCGGACTGCCGCTCTCGGTGGAGGGCGCCGAGCTGCACCGGCGGCTGCCCGACGGCGAGCCCTTCCTGATCGTCGTGGAGCCCGCCTCCTCCGACCGGGACACGACGGCCTCCTTCACCATCACCGCCTGCACCCCCGACGGGCAGGTCCTGGCCCGTCTCGACGGGGTCTCGGTGGTCTCCGCTCCCCAGCTCGCGGCCAAGTTCGTCAACGACTGACCGTCCCGGAGCGACAGACGCAGGCGCCCGCCGGTCCGCACGGCTCCGCCGACCGCACCCCCGGAGCCGTCCGGGCCGGCCGCCCCCTCAGAAGGGATCCCAGCTTCCATGAACACCTATGCCGTCGTCGGCCTCTCCTGCCTGTTCCCGGGGGCCGACTCGCCCGCCGGATTCTGGCGGAACCTCCGTGCCGGGGTGGACAGCCGCCGGGAAGGAGGCGAGGAGATCTTCGGCGCGGCGCCGGACGACCGCGACGCCGACCCCGGCCACCCCGTCTACTGCCGCAAGGGCGGCTTCATCGACGACTTCGCCTTCGACCCGTCCGGCTACCTCCTCGACGCCGGCCGACTGGCCCGGCTCGACCGGCTGTTCCACTGGTCGCTCCATGTGGCCCGCCAGGCGCTGCGGGACTCCGGCCACGCGGACCGGCCCGACGTGCTGGCCAGGACCGGGCTGATCCTCGGCAACTACTCCCTGCCCACCCCCGTCTCGGCCGAGGGCAGTGTGCCGCTCTTCCAGGAGGCGGTGCTGGCGGGCCTGCGCGCGGCCCGGCTGCCCGCGCTCGACGGTCTGCCGGGCCCTGGGCCGCTCGTCGACGGCGGCGGCCTGCTCGCGGAGAACGCCCGCGTCAGCGGCTCCCCCGCCGGCGTCGCGGCGGCCGCACTCGGGCTCGGCGGCCCCCGCTACGCCCTGGACGCCGCCTGCGCCTCCGCCCTGTACGCGCTGAAGCTGGCCTGCCACCACCTGGACACCGGGCGCGTCGACCTGGTGCTCGCCGGCGGTGTCTGCGCCCCCGACCCACGTCTGCTGCACGTGTCCTTCTCGGATCTGCACGCCTATCCGGAGGACGGGTTCAGCCAGCCCTTCGACACCCGTTCCGGCGGCATCGTCACCAGTCAGGGCGCGGGCATGCTCGCCGTGAAGCGGCTGGCGGACGCGGTGCGCGACGGCGACCGGATCCACGCCGTGGTGGACGGCGTGGGCCTCTCCAACGACGGCAGCGGACGCCATCTGCTCGTACCGCAGGCAGCCGGTCAGCTCCAGGCCTACGAACTCGCCTACGCCGAGGCGGGGTTGGACCCGGCCGGGATCGACTACCTGGAGTGCCACGCGACCGGGACCCCGATCGGGGACAGCACCGAGGCCGAGTCGGTGAGCGCCTACTTCGGCGGTCGCGGACGGGTGCCCCTGATCGGTTCGGTCAAGGGCAACGTCGGGCATCTGCTCACCGCAGCGGGACTGGCCGGCCTGCTCAAGGTGATCCTCGCCATGGCCGAGGGTCACATCCCGCCCACCATCGGCGTGGAGCAGCCGGTCACCTCCAAGGACGGCCGGGTCGGCTCCGACACCCTGGTGCGGACGGGACGGGCGTGGCCGCGAGGGGAGGGGCCGCGCCGGGCGGGGGTGTCCGCCTTCGGCTTCGGCGGCGCCAACGCGCACGCCGTGCTGTCCACGCCCCCGGAACGACCCGAGGCGACGGAACGACCCGAAGCCACGGAACCGCCCGAGGCGGCCAAGCGGCCCGAAGCGGCGGACGGCCCGCAGGCCTGCGTACCGGCCGCCCTCGACGTCATCGGGCTCGGCGCCCACTTCGGTCCCCTGGAGTCGCTGGAGGCCTTCGAACAGTCCCTGCACAACGGTGCCGACGCCTTCCGCGACCTGCCCGAGCGGCGCTGGCGCGGCCTGGAACAGACCCCCGGCGGCTCCCTGGACCGTGCCGGGGCGGGGCCGGACCCGCTCCCGGTGGGCGGCTTCGTGGACGGGGTCGGCATCGACCCGTTGGATCTGCGGATCCCGCCGGCCGACCTGCGGATGTACAACCTCCAGCAGGCGCTGGTGGTGAAGGTCGCCGACGAGGCGCTGCGCGACGCCGGGTTCAGCCGCGCCCCAGCCGAGGGGCGGTCGGCGCCGCCGCCGCGACGGATCGCCGTCGTGGTGAACATGGAGATCGAGCCCTACACGCACGCCCGGATCGCCCGCTACGGCCTCGGCGACTTCCTGCGCCGCGAGTTCGACCGGGCCGGACTCCACCCGACCGAGGAGCAGCGGGCGGCGCTGGCCGCGCTGGCCCGGGACGCGGTGGCCGACCCGGTGGGCACCAACGAGGTGCTCAGCTTCATCGGCAATGTGATGGCCAGCAAGATCTCCTCGCTGTGGAACCTGACCGGCCCGTCCTTCACCGTCTCCGCCCACGCCGCGGGCACCGTGGAAGCGCTGGAGATCGCCCGGCTGCTGCTGCTCGACCCGGGCATCGAGGCCGTCCTGGTCGGCGCGGTCGATCTGGCCGGCTCGGCGGAGCAGGCCCTGTTGCACGCCGGGACCGCCGCCGGAGCGGCCGCGGGGGCCGGGCTGTCCTTCGGTGCGGGCGGCCCGGTGCGGCGGGCCGGCGACGGCGCGGGCGCCGTGCTGGTCACCCGCCCCGGGGGCGCCGACGCGTCGGCCGGCCGGCGCGACGCCACCGGGGCCGGCGGCCGGGTCTACGCCCGGCTGGACGGTCTCGCCCTGCGGCACGCCCTGCCGGTGGACGGCGTCGTGCCCGAGGCCGCCGTGGAGCCGATGGCCGGGGCCGCCGAGGCCGCGCTCGCGGAGGCCGGCGTCCGCGCGGCCGACGTGGGGTATCTGGAGGCCCACGCGGGCGGCACCGCCGTCCAGGACCGGGCCGAACTGGACGCCCTGGCGCGCGTCTACCCGGCCGGGCCCGGCAGCACGGCCCTGGGCAGCGCGAAGGCGCAGATCGGCGACACCGGGTGCGCGGCCGCCATGGCCGGGCTGATCCGCGCCGTGCTGTGCCTGCACCACGGCTATCTGCCCGGCGCCCCCGGCTGGAGCCGGCCGGCGGACGAACTCGCCGGTTCCTTCGCCGCTTCGGCCCTCTACGTTCCGGAGTACTCCCGGCCGTGGCTGCGGGCCCGGGGCACTGACCGCCGGTACGCGGCGGTCGCCGTCATCGGCGCCGACGGGGCGCACGGCCATCTGGTGCTGTCCGCGGACGCCACCCGGGGCCGCACGGTGACAGCGGACTGGCGGCGGGCCGGCGGCCCGGTCCTGCTGCCGCTGTCCGCCGCCACCGCGGACGGGCTGCTGGACGCCGTCGAGGAGCACCGCAGGCTGCTGGCCGACGGCGCCGACCCCGGCGCGCTCGCCCGGACGGCCGCCGCCGCGCTGCCCGACGGGGCGCTGCGCGCCGTGCTCGTGGGCGCAGACGGCGCAGAGCTTGCCCGCCAGTTGGAGCTGGCCGCGCGAGGCCTGCCGGCCGCACACGCCCGTGGCGAGGAGTGGGCCACACCGGCCGGTTCGTTCTCCACCGGGTCGCCGATCGGCCCGGCGGGGAAGGTGGCGCTGGTCTTCCCCGGCGCGTTCAACTCCTATCCCGGCCTCGGGCGGGACTTCTTCCGGGCCTTCCCCGGGCTGCTCGACCGGTTCGAGGCGCGCTCCGACGAACCGGCCCGGCTGCTGCGGGAACGCCTGCTGTACCCGCGCGCGCAGACCGCCCGGGGACGGCGCGAGCTGATGGAGCACGAGTCGGCGCTCGGCGAGGACATCCCGTTCATGCTCGCCACCGGCACCAGCTTCGCCATCCTCTACACCGAACTCGTCCGGGACGTCCTCGGCGTCCCCGTGCGCGGCGGGTTCGGCTACAGCCTGGGCGAGTCCAGCATGCTGTTCGCGACCGGCGGCTGGCGGTCCGAGGGCCGTCGCGACGACCTCATCAGCGACACCCCGATCTTCCGCGACCGGCTGTGCGGTGCGCGCCGCACGGTCCGCGAACTGTGGGGGCTGCCGGAGGACACCCCCGACCAGGACGTGTGGGGCAGCCATGTGCTGCTGACCGACGCGGAGACGGTGCGCGCGGCGCTCGCCCGCTACGACAGGGTGTTCCTCACCCACGTCAACACGCCCCGCGAACTGGTGATCGCCGGCGATCCCGCCCAATGCCGGTCGCTCATCGAGGACGTGGGCTGCCCGGCGGCCCGCTCCCCGGTCAACGCCGTCATGCACGCCCCCGTCGTGGACGCCGAACTCGACGGGCTGGCCGGCCTCAACGACTACCCGACCGGCTCCGTCGGCGATCTGGAGCTGTTCAGCGCCTACGACTACCAGGTGCTGCCCGGGCTCGACCGCGGGCGGATCTCGCGGCGGATCGCGCACACGCTGCGGTCCACGATCGACTTCCCGCGTCTGGTGCACACCGCCTACGACGCCGGGTACCGCTACTTCATCGAGGTCGGCCCCAGCGCGACCTGCTCCCGCTGGGTGCGCGACACCCTGGGCGACGCGGCGCACGTGGCCGTGCCCGTGGACCGGCGGGGCAGTTCCGCCGCCCGTTCCACGGCCCAGTTGGTCGCCCGCCTGGTCGGGCACGGTCTGCCGGTCGACCTGGCCGCGCTGCTCGCCCCGGAGCCGGCCGCGGCGCCGGCCCGGCGGCAGATCCGGGTGGGCGGCGGCGAGCCGATCCCGGCACGGGTCGCCCGCGGGGCCCGCGAACTCGCGTCTCCCTCCGCCCGGTCCACGGCCCCGGCTCCGGATCCGGCTCCGGCCTCGGCACCGGTGCCCGCCGCACGGTCCGCCTCGCCGGCCGCCACGGCCGCGCCCTCGGCCCGGCCGGCCGGAACTGCCGTACCTGCCGGGTCCGCACGATCCGCCGCGCCCGCCGGGACCGCCAGGGCCGCCGGGTCCGGCAGGCCCTCGGGATCAGCCAGGCCTTCGGGGTCCGCCGCGTCCGCCGGGGCCGCTGCGCCCGCAGGTCCCATCGGGGCCACTGGAGCCGTCCGTTCCGTGGGGGCAGCCGAGTCCGCCGCTTCTGCCGTGCCCTCGGACGCCGCGTCCGCCACGCCCGCCACACCCGCCACTTCCGTCGGGGCCACCGGGGCCGTCCGGTCCGCGGGGTCCGCAATGCCCTTCGGGGCCACCGGGGGTCCGGGGACGCCGGATCCGGTACGGCGGGCGGCTCGTCGCTGCCCGTCCCGCCCGACGTCCGGGCCGTACCACCGGCCTCGCCTGTTCCGCCCGTCCCACCCGTCCCGTCCTCCCCGTCTGTTCCTGTTCCCGTTCCGTTGGAGGAGCCAGCGCCCATGCCCGCTGACCCGACGCTCGCCGACCCCGAGACCCTCACCTTCGACGGTGACCCGATCGCCTTCCTGCCCTGGGCGCCGGAGGAGCCCGCCGCTCCGGCCGGCCCGCCCGCGGCCCCGTCCCGTCCGGCACACCGGCCGCGGCCGGCCGC
This sequence comes from Streptomyces sp. B21-105, assembly GCF_036898465.1. Taxonomy (NCBI): domain Bacteria; kingdom Bacillati; phylum Actinomycetota; class Actinomycetes; order Kitasatosporales; family Streptomycetaceae; genus Streptomyces; species Streptomyces sp. B21-105. The sequence goes on from NZ_JARUMJ010000001.1 coordinate 711,203, forward strand.
CGCCACCGGCGCCGTGACGACCGCGGACGTCATCCGTGAACTGCGCGAACAGATCGTCACCACCCACTCGGTGGTCATGGAGACGCAGCGCGTCCTCCAGCAGGCCACTCTCAGTCGTGCCGAAGCGCTGCTCGACACGGGTCCGGCCCGCACGAACCCGGCAGCCCCGACGGCCTCGACGGTCCCGACGGCCTCGCCGGCCGGGCGTCCGGCTGCCCCGGCCCTCCCGGCCGCCGCTCCGTCCGCGCTCTCCCCCGCACCGGCCCCCAGGGCCCTGCCGCCCGTGCCCGAATCCCCCGCTCCCCCGCTCGGACGCGGCGACGAGATCTGGAACGAGGCCGATCTCCTGGAGTTCGCGACCGGCTCCGTCGCCAAGGTCTTCGGCGAGCGGTTCGCCCCGATCGACGGGTACGGCAAACGCGTCCGTCTCCCGGCGCCCCCGTACCACTTCGTCACCCGCGTCACCGCGCTCAAGGGCGAGACCGGGGTCTTCGAGCCCGCCACCATCACCACCGAGTACGACGTGCCGGACGACGCCTGGTACGCGGTGGACGGCGGTGTCCCGCCGGCGGTGACCGTCGAGGCCGGACAGTGCGACCTGCTCCTGGTCAGCTACCTCGGCATCGACTTCAGGAACCGCGGCGAGCGCGTCTACCGGCTGCTCGACAGCTCCCTGATCTTCCACGGCGATCTGCCGCGCACCGGGCAGACCCTGCGCTACGACATCTCCATCGACCGCTTCGTCCACAACGGCGACACCACGCTCTTCTTCTTCAGCTACCTCTGTTACGCCGACGGCGAGCTGATCCTCGAACTCAAGGACGCCTGCGCCGGCTTCTTCAGCGCGGCGGAACTGGCCACGCCGCTCGGCGTCGTCATGACCGCCAAGGAGAAGGCCGCGCGGGAGGCGCTCACCAGGACCTCGTTCAAGCCGCTGGCCCGCACCGACCGCGATCACCTCACCCCGGCCGACCTGGAACTGCTCGCGCAGGGCCGCCCCGGCGACGTCTTCGGCCCCGACCACGCCCAGGACGAGGGCGTCAACCCCTCCCTGCGTCTCCCCCACGAGATGCTGCGCATGATCGACGACGTCACCATCGACCGCACCGGCGGACCGCGCGGCATCGGACGGATCAGCGCGACCAAGCGACTCGAGCCCGACGCCTGGTACTTCACCTGCCACTTCCCCGACGACCCGGTCCTCGCCGGCTCCCTGGTCGCCGAGGGGGCGGTGCAGCTGCTCCAGATCTACCTGCTGCACCAGGGCCTGCACCTCACACTGCCCGACGCCCGCTTCCAGACCGTGACGGGCCGCCGCATCGACGTCCAGGTGCGCGGTCAGATCACCCCGCGCGACCGGGAGATCCGCTACGAGGTCGAGGTGATGGAACTGACGCTGCTGCCGCGGCCCACCGTGGTCGCCGACGTCCTCATCTACCTCGGCGACAAGCCCGTCGTCCGGATGAAGAACCTGGGCCTGAAGATCCAGGAGAAGGAGGGCACCGCGTACCGCCCGGAGACCGGCGGGATGCCGCGGTTCCTCGGCCGCCGCAACCGCGACGGCGAGCCGGCGATGATCAACGAGCTGCATCTGGCGCACGCCGCCAAGGGGCAGCTGGACATGGCCATGGGTCCCGAGTTCGAGATCTACCGCGACCGCCGGGCGCCCTACATCCCCAACGGGGACTTCCAGTTCGTCGACCGGGTCATGTCCCTCACCGGCGCCCGCGGCGATCTGCGCCCCGGGGCGGAGATGGTGACCGAGTACGACTCGCCGGCCGACGCCTGGTACTACCGGCACAACTCCCACCCGCACATGCCCAACTGCGTCTACATGGAGTCCTCGCTCCAGGCGGCCATCTTCCTCGGCTACTACCTGGGCGCCACCCTCAAGCAGCCGCAGGAGGAGTACGCGATCCGCAACCTCGACGGCCGTGCCACCCTCGTCAAGGACGTGGACCTGCGCGGGAAGACCGTCCGCCACCGGTCCCGGCTGCTGATGACGAGCGCGGTCTCCGGGGCCGTCCTGCAGAACTTCTCCTACGAACTGTCCGCCGACGGCGAGGTGTTCTACACCGGTGAATCGCTCTTCGGCTACTTCAGCGACAACGCGCTCGCCAACCAGGTCGGCCTCGACAGCGGGACGTACGTCGCGCCGTGGCTCGAACAGGAGCGGGAGCAGGGCCGGCCGGCCGACGACCGGGTGCGGCGCATCGAACTGCCCGCCGACGCGGCCGTGTTCACCGACCCGGCGCTGGGCGCGCTGCGGCTGCCGGGCGGCCACTTCCAGCTCGTGGACCGGGTCGACCTGGTCGAGGACGGCGGCCGGCACGGCGCCGGATATCTCACCGGGTACCGGGAGATCCGTCCCGACGAGTGGTACTTCGACTGCCACTTCCACCGTGACCCGGTGATGCCCGGTTCGCTCGGCGTCGAGGCCGTGCTGCAGGCGATGCGGCTGTTCGTACTGGAGCGCGGACTCGCCGAGGGCGTCGAACGGCCGCGGTTCGCCATGGCGACCGACGTGGAGATGAAGTGGAAGTACCGGGGCCAGATCCTGCGGGACGACCGGGAGCTCCGCTTCGACGTGCACATCAAGGAGGTCCGCCGGGAGGCGGACCGGGTGCTGCTGATCGCCGACGCCGACCTGTGGAAGCCCGGCCTTCGGATCTACGAACTCACCGATGTGGCGATCGAGGTCCGCAGTTGCGCCGACGACCCCGCCGCCCCTGCCGCCTGGGCCCCCTCCGCCTCGGCCTCCTCCTCCTCGTCCTTCTCCTCCGACGAAGCCTGACCGGACGCCCGTCCAGCCCAAGGAGCTGCGTTCTCATGACCATGCACGTGCCCCCGCTCCGCTGGTCCGGGGAGGGGTACCCGAGCACCGACGCCGCGAGCGTCTACCAGGCTCTGGCCGAACTGGAGGCCCCCTGCTTCGTCGTACGGACGGCGACCGGGACCGGTGTCGTCGCCGGTGGCACCGCGGTGGCGGGCGGAGCGGGACCGGTGGTGCTCGCCGCGGCCCAGCCGCTGCCCCCGCACCGCCTCGGCTCCGCCGCGTTCCTCGCCGCCCACGGGGTGAGCCGGCCCTACATGGCCGGCGCCATGGCGGGCGGGATCGCCTCCGCCGACCTGGTGATCGCGCTGGCCCGTGCCGGATGTCTGGCGTCCTACGGGGCCGCCGGACTGCTGCCGGAGACGATCGCGAAGGCGCTTGCCCGGTTCGCCGCCGAGATCCCCAGCCAGCCGTACGCCGTCAACCTGATCCACTCGCCGAGTGAGCAGCGGCTCGAACGGGAGGCGGTGGAGCTGTTCCTCGCGCACGGTGTGCGCTGTGTCGAGGCCTCCGCCTACATGGACCTCACCCCGCACGTGGTGCGCTACCGGCTGGCCGGGCTGAGCCGGGGCCCCGACGGCCGGGTGGTGGCCGGGAACCGGCTGATCGCCAAGGTGTCGCGGCCCGAGACCGCCGAACGCTTCATGCGCCCGGCGCCCGCGGCCCTGGTCAGCGCGCTTTCGGCGCAGGGGCTGATCACCTCGGAGCAGGCCGGGCTCGCCCACCATGTGCCGCTGGCCGACGACATCACCGTGGAGGCGGACTCCGGGGGGCACACGGACCGGCGTCCGCTGCCGGTGCTGCTGCCCACGCTGCTCCGGCTGCGTGACGCGGTCCAGCGCGAGCACCGCTATCCGGTGCCGGTCCGGGTCGGCGCGGCCGGCGGGCTCGGTACCCCCGGCGCGGTGGCCGCCGCCTTCGCGATGGGCGCCGCGTACGTGGTCACCGGGTCCGTCAACCAGGCGTGCCTGGAGTCCGGGGCGTCGCCGGCCGCGCGGGCGAAGCTGGCCGAGGCGGGCATCGCCGACTGCGACATGGCGCCGGCCGCCGACATGTTCGAGATGGGCGTGGAGCTGCAGGTGCTGAAGAAGGGCACGCTGTTCCCGATGCGGGCCCGCCGTCTGTACCAGCTCTACCAGGCCTTCGACGGGCTAGAGGCGATCCCGGCGGACGAGCGGGCCAAGCTGGAGCAGCAGGTCTTCCGGCGTCCGCTGGAGGAGGTGTGGCAGGAGTGCGTGGGCTACTTCGAGCGCCGTGACCCCGAGCAGCTCGCCCGTGCCGCCGGCAACCCCAAGCGCCGGATGGCGCTCGTCTTCCGCTGGTACCTCGGCATGGCCTCGCGCTGGGCGGTGACCGGTGACGAGGAACGGAGCATGGACTACCAGATCTGGTGCGGTCCGGCGATGGGCGGCTTCAACGACTGGGTGACCGGCAGCTATCTGAAGAACCCGGCCAACCGGCGGGCCGCCGAGGTCGCGCATCACCTGCTGCGGGGCGCCGCCTTCCACACCCGGCTGGCCCAGCTGCGCACGGCCGGGGTGGGCATCCCGTCCGCGTGCGCGGACTACCGGCCGGTGCCGCTGGAGGCCCCGGCGGGCCAGACCCCGGCGGGCGCCCGATGACCGCGCCGACGCCCGACGGGCCGACTTCCACAGCCCTGGTGACCCAGGCGTCGACTCCCGCGCCGCTGACTCCCGAGCGCCTGGAGGAGACGCTGGGCGACCCCTACGACGACGACAATCCGTACGGGTTCGCGGCGGCGGTGGCCCGCGACGAGGCCGACGCGTTCCCCGAGGAGCTGTGCGCGGCGCTGCGGGGCACGGGCTTCCATCTCGCCTACCTGCCCCAGGAGTGGGGAGGCTCCTTCGAGACGTTCGACCGCAGCATCGCCCTGGTGCGGGCCGCCGCCCGCCGGGACGTGAACGTGATGCCCGGCACCATGTTCAGCATCATCGCCGCGACCTGTCTGCAGATCCACGGCAGCCCGGAGCAGCGCGAGCGGGTCGCGGCGATCCTGCGTGAGGGCGGGGCCGTGGCGTTCGCGCTGTCCGAGGCGGAGCACGGCAGCGATCTGCTGGCGGGCGAGGTGCGGCTGGCCGACGACGGAACGCTGCACGGCGAGAAGTGGATGGTCGGCAACGGAAGTCGCTGCTCGGCCGTCTACGTGGTGGCCCGGACCGGGGAGCGCGGGCCCGGCGCCTTCTCCTCGTTCCTGCTCGACCTCGCCGGACTGCGGGCGGAGAGCGACGGTCTGACCCGGGCGGCCTCGCCGCGCACCGGCGGGATGCGCGGCATGGACTTCGCGCATCTGCGGTTCGCCGGGCTGCCGGTGCCCGAGGACGCCCGGGTCGGGAGGGCGGGCGAGGGCCTGGAGGTCGCCATCAAGGCGCAGCAGGCGGTCCGGCTGATGAGCATGGCCGGCTCGCTGGGCATCGCGGACTCGGCGCTGCGGCTCGCCCTCGACTTCGCCCTCGAGCGCCGGTTCGGGCGGGCCGTGCTCAGTGAGACGCCGTACGTGCGCCGGGATCTGGCGGCCGCCTCGGCCGCGCTGATCGCCGCGGACGCGGTGGCGCTGGCCGCCTCCAGGGGGGTCCACGCGCTGCCGGAGGCCTTCAGCGTGTGGGGCCCGGCGGCCAAGCACGTGGTGGCCGAGGCGAGCGAGGAACTGGTCCGGCGCTGTGGGGCGGTGCTCGCCACGCGTTCGGTGCTGCGGGCCGGCGCGCCGGGCTCCGGAATGTTCCAGAAGTTGCAGCGCGACGCGCAGGTGGTGCGGGTCATCGACGCCAGTCCGCTGGCCAACCTGCGGTCCTACGCGGGTCAGATCCGCACGCTGGCGGCCGGCGGCGCGGAGGTGAAGCCGGACGTGCTGGAGAGCGTCTTCACCCCGGGCGCCCCGCTCCCGCCGTACCGGCCGGCCCTGTTCGATCTCGTCACGCGCGGGGCCGATCCGGTGCTGGGCGGTCTCGGGCCGGTCGCCGACGCCGTCGGCGAGGCGCTGCGGGGGGACGAGGGGCCCGCCGCCGCCCTGGTCGCCGAGCTGGCCGGGCAGGTGGCCGTGCTCCCCGCGCTGACCGAGCGGGCCACCGCCCGTGGCGCCGACCCCAACGAGCTGGTGGATCTCGCCGAACGGTACGCCTGGCTGCACGGCGCCGCCGCCTGCCTCCGCCTGTGGTGGGCGAACCGGGACCGCTCGCTCTACGGCGCCGCGCCCGGTTCCCCCGGCTGGCTCGGCGCGGCCCTCGGCTACCTCATGGCCCGCGCGGACGGCGTCGACCCACGCCGGCGCGGCCCCGCACTGTCGCCCGCGCTGGACGCGGCGCTGGCGCTGCGTGAGCGCAACCGGATGTTCACCGCCCTGCCCGTCGTCCTGGCCGCCCGGCGCGCGGCCTCCTGACAGGAGCACCCTCATGCAATCCGACCCCAAGACCGAACTGATCGCGCTCGCCGCGCGGTTGGAGGACTTTCTCGGCGATCCGCACGATCCGGCGAGCCGGATGCCGTTCGACCAGGTGATGGAGTACGACGAGCGCGAGGAGTTCCCGTTCGCGCTGCTCGGTCTGTTGCGCCGGTGGGGCGTCCCGGAGTACTCGCTGCCCGGCGCCCAGGGCGGCCGGGCCGGGAACGTGGAGACCGGCTTCAACCTGGCGCGGATCGTCGCCCGGCGCTGCTCGTCCACCGCCACCGCGATGGTGATCAACAACCTCGCCTTCATGCCGGTGTGGATCGGCGGCACCGACGAGCAGAAGCGCCGGCTGATCGCGGACATGAAGGACGGCCACAGCATGTCCTGGGGGCTGTCCGAGCGCGACCACGGCAGCGACCTCCTGGCGAGCGGGACGACCGCGCGCAAGGTGGCCGGCGGCTACCTCGTCAGCGGAGAGAAGTGGCTGATCGGGACCGCCACCATGGCCGACCGGATGACCCTGTTCGTGCGCACCGGCGAACGGCCGGGCCCCGGCGCCTTCTCCATCCTCGTCCTGGACAAGGCGCGCACCCCGGTGGACACCGTGCGGGAGCTGCCCCGCGAGAAGCTGCACGGTCTGCGCGGCATGGACATCAGCGGTCTGCGCACCGAGGACGCGTTCGTGCCGGACGAGAACCTGATCGGCGCGGAGGGCCAGGGACTCGAGATCGCCCTCAAGGCCACCCAGGCGGCCCGCGCTGTCATCAACGGTCTCGCGATGTCCGCGGCCGACACGGCGCTGCGTCTCACGCTGGACTTCACCGAGCAGCGCATGATCTTCGGCCAGGCGGTGAGCGACATCCCCTACAGCCGCCGCCAGCTCACCGAGGCATTCGCCGACCTGATGATCTGTGACGCGGTGAGTCTCGGCGCGGTGCGCAGCCTCCAGGCCGCGCCGGAGCAGACCAGTGTGTGGACGTCGGTCGCCAAGTACTTCCTGCCGACCCTGCTGGAACGCTCCGTGTCCCAGCTCAGCGTGGTGCTCGGCGCCCGGTTCTTCCTGCGCGGCCATGCCCGCTACGGCGTCTTCCAGAAGATGCTGCGCGATCTGCTGGTGGCCAACTTCGCCGACGGCAACACCGTGGTGAACCTGCGGAACCTGGGTCAGCAGCTGGGCGGGCTGCTGGACGGCGCGACCGGGGCGGACGACGCGACCAGGGCCCGTGCCGCCGAGCGGGCCGGCGTCCTGTTCGGCATGCACCGGCCGCTGCCGGTGTACGAGCCGTGGAAGCAGGAGCTCTTCAGCCGGGGCGCGGACGACGCGCTGCTCGCCGCCCCCGACGGGCTCGCGCGGCTGCGGGAACTGGCCGGTGACGCGAAGGAGGAGGAGCGCGGCAGGCTGCTGCGAGCCGCCGACGCGGCGCAGGAACTACTGGATCACGCCGGGAAGTTGGCCGACCGGCGCAGTGCGTTGCAGGCCCGTCTGGGCCGCGGCTACGGCCAGAGCGCCGAGCTGTTCGACCTCGCGAAGCAGTACTGCCTGCTGCACGCCACCGCGGCCTGTGTGCTGACCTTTGTGCACTCGCACGAGGTGCTGGAGGATCCGCTGCCCAACGCGGCGGTGCTGCTGCTTCAGCTGGAGCGGTTGCGCCGGCAGCTGCACCCGCACGAGTCGATCACGGACCAGGCCGACGTCGACGAGGTCATGCGGGTGCTGCGTCACCAGTACCGGGAGCACCGGCTGTTCTCGTACTGGCAGTTCCCGCTGGCCCACAGCTGACATGTCGGACCGTCATCTGTGGTTGCTGCCCGAACCGGCGGCCGGGGCGTTCGTGGCGCGTCTGGGCGGGACGGACCTGCTCAGCGGCGGCGAGCGGGCCCGCTGCGAGCGCGCGCTCGCGCCGCACGGCCGGCTGCGGCACGTCGCCGCGCGGCTGCTGGCGCGGCACGCGCTCAGCGACCGCTCCGGTCACCCGGTCGGCTCCTGGCGGTTCCGCACCGCCGAGGACGGCAGGCCGGAGCCGGACCGCCCGGCCGACTCAGGCCTGCGTTTCAACCTCTCGCACACGGACGGCCTGATCGCCTGCGTCATCACCGACGGGGGCCGGGCCTGCGGCGTGGACGCGGAACCCTCGCCGGCCGGCGCGGACGCCGTGGCGCATCTGCCGCGGCACTTCGCGGAGCGGGAGCGGGCCGACCTGGCGGCCGTGGCGGACCCGGAAGCCCGGGCCGCGCGGGTCGCCGCGCACTGGGTGCTCAAGGAGGCCTACCTCAAAGCGCTCGGCACCGGGCTGCGCCGCCCCCTGTCCTCGTTCGCGTTCACCGGCCTGTCCGGCCCCCGTATCCGTCTCCACGACCCCGAACGGTCCGTCGCGCGCTGGCATTTCGACCTCGTGCGTCCGACCCCGCACCACGTGGTGGCCGTCGCCACCGAAGAGTCCCGGCCCGGAGGGCTGAGCACCGTCACCCTGTCCGGCTGACCCCGTAAGGAGCCCAGATGTCCCCCAAGCCCAGCATCGCCGTCGTCGGCGGTGGCGTCGCCGGCCTCTCCGCGGCGTACGGCCTGCGCGAGCACGCCGAGATCACCCTGTTCGAACGGGACGACCGCTTCGGCGGCCACGCCAGCACCGTGGAGGTGGAGGACGCGGGCCAACTCCTCGGCCTGGACACCGCGTTCGTCGTCCACAACCGGCCCGGCTACCCCAACCTGACCGGGTTCTTCGACGAACTGGGGGTCACGACGCAGCCGTTGCCGACCGGTTTCAACTTCTTCGACCTCGATGCCGTCTTCCAGTACGGCAGCGCCGAGTTGGACCTCCCGGAGGAGGAGGTCGTCGCGCGCTACCCCGAGCACTTCCAGACCATCTGGCGCGAGGCCCGCCGGTTCCACGAGGAGGGCCGCCGGGACTTCTTCCGCAAGCGGACGAACATGCCGATGGGCGAGTACCTCGACCGGGGCGGCTACAGCCAGGAGTTCCGGTACGGGTACTTCATCCTGCTGTGCAGCGCGGTGTGGTCGGTGCCAGCCGAGCTGATCTGGGAGATGCCGGCCACGACGGTGATCGCCTTCTTCATGGCCCACGACGAGGGGGGCCTCGGCGGCCGCCGCGTCGACTGGCGGACCGTGACCGGGGGTTCGGTCTCCTACGTGCGCAAGGCGCTCACCGCGATCGACGCGAAGGCACGGCTGTCCGAGCCGGTGACCGGGATCCGGCAGCTCGAGCACGGGGTCGTGGTGCGCACCGCCGCCGGCGAGGAGCGCTTCGACCACGTGGTGCTCGCCACGCACGCCGACACCGCCCGCTCGCTGCTGGAGAACCCGACGCCGGCCCAGGCGAAGCTGCTCGCGGAGCTGCGCTACAACGCGTCCTCGGTGGTCCTGCACACCGACGCCTCGGTGATGCCGGTCGACGAGAAGCGGTGGGAGGCCTGGAACTACGGCAAGGTGACCATCGACGGGACGCCGCGCCCGTACGTCGTCTACTACATGAACAAGCTGCACGACTTCGAGTCGGCGACCGACTACTTCGTCACGCTCGACTGCCCGCTGCCGATCCGCGAGGAGTCGGTCATCCGGGCCTTCCACTACGAGCACCCGGTCATCGACATGGCGATGCGCGACGCGCAGCAGACCATCTACGACGTCAACGACGGTCCCCGGGTCAAGCTGTGCGGCTCCTACTTCCACTCCAGGCAGCAGTACCACGACCAGATCGGCTCGCACGAGGCGGCGTTCTCCTCCGGGAAGGAGGCGGCGGCCCAACTGCTGCGGGAGCTGGGCCGCCAGCCACGGCGACAGGTCACGGCAACAGGTCAGGCAACAGGTCACGGCAACAGGTCACGGCACTAGGAAGTGTGCCTGCGGGCCGACTCGTTCTCCTGGGCCATGCGCCGGAGCGCCATCAGCGCGGGCTCCAGGAGGACGGTCAGCAGCAGGGCGCGTTCGGCGGCCTCCAGCGGGTCGTCCAGATGCTCGAGCTGGTCGAGATCGAGGACGGCGGTGCGCTCGGCGAGCCGCGCGTACGGCAGCAGGGTCCGCCAGTCGAGCGGAACGCCGAGGTCACGCAGGGAGCCCAGGGTCTCGGCGAGGGTGGCGCGGGCGGGCGCCGACGCATGCACGTCCCAGCCCAGCTCCTTGACGAGTTCGTCGACCTCGGCCGCCTCCGGTCCGTCCTGCGCGGGCTTCTCGCCCACCCGGACGGATCCCAGCGTGAGGCCCAGCAGCCGGTGGGTGTCGCCCGTGTGCTCGGTGACGGCGTCGAGCACCTCGCGGGTGGTGCTGACCGACAGGCCGCGCACACCGGTCAGCGCGCGGATCAGGCGGAGCCGGCGCAGGTGCTGCTCGTCGTACTCGGCCTGGGTGGCGGCCGTCTGACGGCCGGGCGCGAGGAGCCCCTCGCGCAGGTAGTACTTGATCGTCGTCACGGAGACGCCGCTGCTGCGGCTGAGTTCGGAGATGCGCATGCGATCGGCTCCGGTTCGGTGGTCGGCCTTGCCCGAAAAACTGGATACCTCTACTGTCTAACATAGATAGTAGAGGTATCTAATATTCCTTCGCGCCGCCGGAGAGAAGGCATCAGCCATGCCCACCCTGCGCTGGACCACCGTCAGCACCCCCGCCCCGGACGCCGGGACGTTCGTCATGGCGTCCCGGTTCGAGGTCCGCTCGTTCAAGGACGTCCCGCGCTTCTTCCTGAAGTCGCTGGCCGCGTGGAAGCAGGTGTCCGGCGCACCGGGCGCCTACGGCGCCTCGCTGATCGCCCAGCCGCTGAAGCGCACCTTCTGGACCCTGTCGGCCTGGGAGGACAAGGACGCGCTCTACACATACGCGCGGACCGAACCGCACACATCGATCATGACCGGACTGCGGCCCACGATGAAGGACTCGGTCTTCACCTTCTGGCAGGTCCCGGCGGCGGACCTGCCCATCGACTGGACGGACGCCCGCCGCCGCCTCGCCGAGCAGTCCCGCACCGGTGCCTGAAACCCCTCGCCCAGGAGAGATCCCCGTCATGACGCTGTCCGAAGAGAGCCCGGTCCTCGACGAGCCGGCCGCCTCCGCCCCGCCGGCCGAGCGCCGCCGCACACCGCTGTGGCTGGCGATCGTCGCCGCCAGCGTGCCCATGTTCATGGTCGCGCTCGACAACCTCGTCGTCTCCACGGCCCTGCGCACACTGGCCGTCGACCTGGAGGCGAACACCCAGCAACTGCAGTGGTTCGTCAACGCGTACGTGCTGAGTTTCGCCTGTCTGCTCATGACCGGCGCCGCGCTCGGCGACCGGTTCGGGCGACGACGGGTCTTCGTCGCCGGCATCGCCCTGTTCACGCTGGCGTCCATCGGCTGCGGCCTCGCCGACACCAGCGCCCAGCTGATCGCCTTCCGCACGGTCCAGGGCTTCGGGGCGGCGGCCGTCATGCCGTTGTCGCTGACCCTGCTGTCCCAGGCGGTGCCCGACCGGCTGCGCGGCATGGCGCTCGGCGTGTGGTCCGGGGTCAGCGGTCTGGCCGTCGCGATGGGCCCGGTGGTGGGCGGTGCGGTGGTGGAGGGTCTGGACTGGCGGTGGATCTTCTGGATCAACGTGCCGGTCTGCGTGATCGCGATCCCGCTGGTGCTGTTCGCCCTCCGGGAGAGCTCGCTGCCCGGCGCGCGCCTCGACCTGGTCGGCATGGTGCTGGCGGCGGCGGGGCTGTGCGCGGTGGTCTGGGCGATCGTGCACGGCGAGCCGGACGGCTGGACGTCGGTGAAGGTGCTCGGCGCGTTCACGGCGGGCGCGGCACTGCTGGCCGCCTTCGTCGGCTGGGAGTCCCGGGTGCCGGAGCCGATGCTGCCGCTGTCGTTCTACCGGGTCCGGTCCTTCACCCTCACCAACGTCGTCTCGGCCACGATGTACTTCGGCGTCTTCGGCTCCCTGTTCCTGCTGGCCCAGTACCTCCAGATCGTGCCGGCGCGCACCCCGCTGGAGGCCGGTGTGCGCACCCTGGCGTGGACGCTGATGCCGATGTTCGTGGCCCCCGTGGCCGGACTGCTCACGGAGCGGGTGGGCGGCGGCCGCCTGATGGCCCTCGGCCTCTTCCTCCAGGGCGTCGGCCTGGGCTGGATCAACCTGGTCGCGGACGTCGACACGACGTACTCCTCGCTGGTCGGACCGATGATCGTGGCCGGCGTCGGCATGGGCTTCGTGTTCGCGCCGACGGCGGCGGTGGTGCTCGGCTCGGTCGCCAAGGAGCACGCGGGCAAGGCGTCCGGCGCCAACACCACGGTCCGCGAGATCGGCGGCGCCCTCGGGATCGCCGTGCTGAGCACGGTGTTCGTGGCCCACGGCAGCACGCGGGGCCCGCAGCAGTTCGTGGACGGGCTGCACCCCGCGGTCTGGGTGGGCGTGGCGGTCGTCTTCGCCGGCGCCGTGTGCGCGCTCGGCATCCCGCGCCGACAGCAGCAGCCCTCCGAGCGGCCTTGAGCCTCCCCTGACCGGCGGCCGGGGCGGGCGCTTCCACGTTCCCCCGCCGAGGCTCCCGCCCCGGCCGTCCCCCGCTACACGCCGTCCCCCGCTACACGCCACACCCGCCGCACACGCGCCGCGGTCGCACGCCCTCCGCACACCTGAGCGCGGGCCCGCTGGAATGATCAAAAACCCGAAGGGTTAGCATATGAGCGCCACCTAGCTCGAAAGATAGGCCCGTGACGCTCAACGACGATTCGTTCACTGACTGGAAGAACCGCGAGGAGATCGCGGAGTCGATGATCCCGATGATCGGGAAGCTGCACCGCGAGCGGGACGTGACGGTCCTGCTGCACAGCCGCTCCCTGGTGAACAAGTCGGTGGTCAGCATCCTCAAGACCCACCGGTTCGCCCGGCAGATCGCGGGCGAGGAGCTCTCCGTCACCGAGACGCTGCCGTACCTGGAGGCCCTCACCGTCCTCGACCTCGGCCCGTCCCAGATCGACATCGGCATCCTCGCCGAGAGCCACCGGGCCGACGACCGCGCACTGCCGGTGCGGGACTTCACCGCCGAGGCCGTCGCCGGCGCCACCGGTGGCAACAAGATCGACCGGCGCGAACCGCGCGACGTCGTGCTCTACGGGTTCGGCCGCATCGGCCGGCTCGTGGCCCGGCTGCTCATCGAGAAGTCCGGCTCCGGCAACGGCCTGCGGCTGCGCGCCATCGTGGTCCGCGGCGGCGGCGAGCAGGATCTCGTCAAGCGGGCGTCCCTGCTGCGCCGCGACTCCGTGCACGGCCAGTTCCAGGGCACGATCACGGTCGACGAGGCCAACAACAAGATCATCGCCAATGGCAACGAGATCACGGTCATCTACGCGAACGACCCGTCCGAGGTCGACTACACGGCGTACGGCATCGACAACGCCATCCTGATCGACAACACCGGCAAGTGGCGCGACCGCGAGGGCCTGTCCCAGCATCTGCGGCCCGGTGTCGACAAGGTGGTCCTGACCGCGCCCGGCAAGGGCGACGTCCCGAACATCGTGCACGGCGTCAACCACGACACCGTCAAGCCGGACGAGCGGATCCTGTCCTGCGCGTCCTGCACCACCAACGCGATCGTCCCGCCGCTGAAGGCGATGGCCGACGAGTACGGCGTGCTGCGCGGCCACGTGGAGACCGTCCACTCGTTCACCAACGACCAGAACCTGCTGGACAACTACCACAAGGCCGACCGCCGGGGCCGTTCGGCGCCGCTGAACATGGTGATCACCGAGACCGGAGCCGCCTCCGCGGTCGCCAAGGCGCTGCCCGACCTCGCGGCGCCCATCACCGGCAGTTCGATCCGGGTCCCGGTGCCGGACGTCTCGATCGCGATCCTGAGCCTGCGGCTCGGCAGGGAGACCGACCGCGAGGAGGTCCTCGAGTACCTGCGCGGTGTCTCGCTGACCTCGCCGCTGCGCCGCCAGATCGACTTCACCACGGCGCCGGACGCGGTCTCGATGGACTTCATCGGCTCGCGCCATGCCTCGATCATCGACGCCGGCGCCACCAAGGTCGACGGCGACAACGCGATCCTCTACCTCTGGTACGACAACGAGTTCGGCTACTCCTGCCAGGTCGTCCGCGTCGTCCAGCACGTCTCGGGCGTGGAGTACCCGACGTTCCCGGCGACGAGCGCCTGACCGGCGGTCACCGAAAACCGGTCAGCAGACCGCAACGGCAGGAGCGGGGCACTCGACGAGCGCCCCGCTCCTGCCGTTTCCGGGTCCTCGTTTCAGGCCGTTTCCGCAATCGGTCAGGCCGTTTCCGTAATCCGTCAGGCCGTTTCGGGGATCCGTCAGGCCGTTTCGGGGATCCGTCAGGCGGACGTCTCCGGGCGGCCCGGCTCGGCCCAGTGGGTGTGGAACGCGCCCGGCCGGTCGGTGCGGCCGTAGGTGTGGGCGCCGAAGTAGTCGCGCTGCCCCTGGAGCAGGGCCGCGGGCAGCCGCTCCGCCCGCAGGGTGTCGTAGTGGGCGAGCGCGGCGGAGAAGGCCGGCACCGGGATGCCGCGGCGGGCGGCGGAGGCCACCGTCTCCCGCCAGGGCACCTGCGCGTCGGTGATCTCCATGGCGAACTCCATCTCGCCGAGCAGGCTGACCAGGTCCGGGTCGGCCGCGTACGCGGCGCGGATACGGTCCAGGAACGAGGCGCGGATGATGCAGCCGCCGCGCCAGATCCGGGCGACCGCGCCCAGGTCGATCTTCCAGCCGAACTCGCCGGCCGCGTCCTGGATCATCTTCCAGCCCTGGTCGTAGGCGATGACCTTCGAGGCGTACAGGGCGTGCTCGACCTGCGAGGTGAAGCGGGTGGCCTCGGTACGGCTGAGCGGCGGCGTGGTGCCGCCGGGCAGGCCCGCGTAGGCGGCGCGCAGTTCACGCTGCCCGGAGGCGGCCCGGGCGAAGGTGGCCTGGGCGATGGCGGTCACCGGAGAGCCCAGGTCCAGGGCGGTCTGCACGGTCCAGCGACCGGTGCCCTTCTGACCGGCGGCGTCGGCTACGACGTCCACGAACGCCCGGCCGGTGGCGGCGTCGGCGTGGGCGAGCACCTCGGCGGTGATCTCGATGAGGTACGAGCCGAGCCGGCCCTCGTTCCAGGTGCGGAAGATGCCGGCGATCTCGGCCGGGGTGTAGCCGGCGACCTGGCGCAGCAGGTCGTAGGCCTCGGCGATGAGCTGCATGTCGGCGTACTCGATGCCGTTGTGCACCATCTTGACGAAGTGTCCGGCGCCGTCGGTGCCGATGTGGGTGGCGCAGGGCTCGCCGTCGACCTTCGCGCTGATCGACTCGAACATCGGGCCGAGCACGGCGTACGACTCGCTGGAGCCGCCGACCATGACCGCCGGCCCGTTCAGCGCGCCCTCCTCACCGCCGGAGACGCCGGCGCCGACGAAGTGGAGGCCGCGCTCGCGCAGGGACTCCTCGCGGCGGCGGGTGTCGGCGTAGTGGGCGTTGCCACCGTCGATGATCATGTCGCCGGGCTCGAGGAGCGGGGCGAACTCCTCGATGACGGCGTCGGTGACGGCGCCCGCCTGCACCATGATCATCAGGCGGCGGGGGCGTTCCAGCGCCGCCACGAAGTCCGCGGCCGATTCCGCGGGCACGAACGCGCCCTCGTGCCCGAACTCCTCGACCAGCGCGCGGGTGCGTCCGGCGGTGCGATTGTGGACGGCGACGGTGTAACCGTTGCGGGCGAAGTTGCGCGCGAGGTTGCGGCCCATCACGCCGAGGCCGGTGACGCCGATGGCGGCGGTTGCGTTCACGAGGTGTCCCTAGGATCGGTGGCGTGGCCTGAGGGCGGGCGCCGCCCCCGGTACCCCCAGGTACGGACCGCCGGCCGGTTCTTCTCGATTCCGCGCCGAACAAGCTGACCGGCCGGCCGCTGGGGGCCAACGCGCCCCGCCCCGCCGGGCCGGATCCACCGGCGTCCCCCGACCGGATCCACCGGCATCGCCAGTCCGGGTCCACCGGCATCGCCCGGGCCCGGGTCCCCCGGCGTCGCCCGGCCGGGGCTACGGGCATCGCCCCGCCGTGTCTACCGGCGTCGCCAGGGCAGCGCCGCGGGGTCCGCCTCGATGCTCTCCGCCCGGTGCAGGGCGTCGCTGATGGCCTCGCCGATCTCCGCGAACTGGCGCACCTGCTCGGGGGTGAGCACGTCGAACACCGTCCGGCGCACGGCCTCGACATGGCCGGGGGCCACCTTCTCCAGCAGTGACCTGCCCGCGTCGGTGAGGCAGGCGAGCTGGCCGCGACCGTCGGCGGGGTCCTCTCTGCGGTCCACGAGTCCGATGTCGCGCAGCCGGCTCACCGCGTGGGTGAGCCGGCTGCGGGTGATCTTCAGCCGCTGCGCCAGGTCGGACATGCCGAGCGTGTTCTCCGGGGCCATCGAGAGGTGGGCCAGCAGGCTGTAGTCGGCGTGCGTCATGCCCGCGTCGCGCCGCAACTGCCGGTTCAGGTGGTCGGACAGCAGCGTGGAGAACTCGACGTAGGCCAGCCAGGCTCGTCGTTCGTCGGCGTTGAGCCACCGGGGCGTCGTGGACATGCGCACACAGTACGGGGCGCTTTCCGGCGATCGGTCCCCTCACCGGGGACGACGGACCGCGGGGCGGCCGTGGTGCGGGGGCAGCCGCGGTACGGGGGTGGAGAGGTGGGGGGCAGCCGAGGTGTGCGGGGCCGGGTGGGACCGAGCGCCCGGACGAGCGCGTGAGCGTCCCTGGGACCGCGTGCCGGCGCGCGTCGTCCCGGCGTACAGCGTCCCCTGGTGTACGTCGTCCCCTGGTGTACGTCGTCCCGGCGCGCTGGGTACGGCGTCCCAGGCGCGCCGGGTGGCGGCTCCCACGGGAGCGCGGGCGCCGCCGCCGTCACCTACGCCTCCCCACCCAGGCGGGCGGGGAGGCGTAGGTGACGGTCCGTCAGGACGTGGCGCACGCACCTCCGTCGAGAGTGAACGCGGTCGGCGCGGTGTTCTTCGCGCCCTTGGCGCCGATGAAGCCGACGGTGACCGAGCCTCCGGCCGGGACGGTGGAGGTGTAGGCGGCGGGCGTGACGCTCACCGAGCTGCCGCTCTGGGCCGCGGTGCCGCCCCACATGTTGGTGACGGTCTGGCCGTCGGCGAAGGCGAAGGCCAGTTTCCAGCCGCTGACGGGGGTGGCGCCGGTGTTGCGCAGGGTGATGTCCCCCTGGAAGCCGCCAGGCCACTCCCCCACCACCCGGTAGGCGACGGAACACGCCACGGCGGGCGCGCTGCCCGTGGTGACGTTCACCGTGGCCGAGCGGGCGGAGCGGTTGCCGGCGGCGTCCCGGGCGTAGACCGCGAAGGTGTACGCGGTGTTCGCCGTGAGCCCGGTGACGGTGGCGGAGGCACCCGTGGACGCGCCCACCTTGGTCTCGGTGGCGCCGCTGACCCGCACCACGTCATAGCCGGCGACGCCGACGTCGTCGGTGGCGGCGGACCAGGAGAGGGTCGCGGAGGTCGCCGTCACCGCCGAAGCGGTCGGGGCGCCCGGGGCGGTCGGAGCCTGGGTGTCACCGGGCGAGCCGCCGCCGAAGACGGTGGCCTCCTTCGCCGTCTGCGCGATGCCGTTGACGCCGTTGAAGATGCGCTTGCCCCACGAACTGAGCTGTGCGGGATCGAAGTTGAGCGTCAGGTCGAGGATCGGGTCGGTGTTGCCGCTCCACGACCAGGCCAGGTAGCCGAGGTCGAGCTGCTCGGCGGCGGCCATCATGGTGTCCTCGTCGGGGTCCCCCCACTGGTCGGCGGGACCACCGAACTCGCCTATGAGGACCGGGAGTTCGGCGGCGACGAAGGAGTTGAGATAGTCGGTGATCTCCGCGGCCGTGTCGAAGACGCTGTACATGTGGATCGAGAAGATCAGGTTGCCGGTGGGGTCGGCCGAGTACACCGACTTGGCGTTGGCCTTCATGACGCCCTGCCAGTCCTGGCCCCAGTTGGGCGCGTCCACCATGATCGTGTGCTGGAACCCGGCGTTGCGCAGCTTCTTGATCGCGGCGACGGTGGGATCGGTCCAGCCCTCCGGGGCGGTGTTGCCCCAGGGCTCGTTGCCGATGTTGACGATGATGTAGTCCTCCTGGCCGGCGAGCACGTCCTTCAGGCCGATCCAGTAGTCGGCCGCCTGGTCCAACGTGCCGGCCGCTGCCTCCTCGCCGTAGCCGGTGGTGTCGTGCACCTCCAGCACGCAGATGAGCCGGTTGGCCTTGCACTGGGCGATGACGCCCGCGACGTCGGCGGGACTGTTGGCGCTCCAGCGGTGGCCGTCGGCGAGGACGACGCGCACGGCGTTGGCGCCCATCGCCTTGATGTCGGCGAGCGACTGCTGCGTCCTGCCCGGGTACCAGGTGTGCGCGTGGTTGACGCCGCGCATGACGAAGTCGCTCCCGTTGCCCTCGACGAGACGTCCGTCGCTGATGTGCAGGCCGGTCGCGAGGGCGGCGGTCGACTGCGGCTGCGCCTGCGCGGTCGCCGGACACAGGGCACCCAGCAGGACCAGGCCGGCCAGGGCCGCGAGTCTGGTCAGCAATCCGGCTAAGGAGAAGGTTCGTGGGGCGGGGACAGTGCTCACTGCGACTCCTGGGGTGAGGCCGAGGAACTCAGTCGGCGGGAGGGGTGGGGAGGAACACGGGGCAGGTCGGGAGGGCGTGGGGGGTCACCGAGTATGGGAGCGCTCCCATGAAGCCACTTACGCCAAGTACACGTCAAGACATCGCGCACAGACCGGCCCGGACTCGCGCGGCGTCACACGCCTCGGCGCCTCCTGCTCGCTCGCCGCCGTCGGTCGGGCCGTCGCCCCGGAATCCCCGACTCAGCCGACGACGAGCGCGCGCGGCCGGCCGGCGGCCGTCTGTCGTTGTCCCCTCAGGGGGCTTCGAGGCCCGGTTCAGGCCTTCGGACGGCGTCCGCTGCGGCGCGGGGCCGGCTCGGCGCCGTCGAGAAGGGCGGCGCGCCGCTCCTCGCCCTCCTCCTCGACCTGCCGCACGACGCGGCGCAGCCCGTCCGCGACGGTCCGGCACTCCTCGTCGCTGAGCCGGCCCGCCACGAAGGCCTCCTCCTCGTTGAAGGCCGGGAACAGCCGCCGCATCAACGCCTCCCCCTCGTCGGTGAGGCTGAGCAGCACCAGCCTGCCGTCGGTGGGATGCCCGGCCCGCCGGACCAGACCGCGGCCCTCCAGCGTGCGCGCCACGCCGGTCAGCGTGCCCTTGGAGATCCCGGCCTCCTCGGCGACGTGCCGGGTCTCCGACTCCCCCCACACCCAGACCACCCACAGCACGACGAACGCCGTCCAGGTGAGGTCCGAGCCGCGCAGCACGGAGTTCTCCAGGTGCTGCCGGACCGCCGAGGCGGCGCGGTAGATGTTCGCGACGACGGCCATCTGCTCGCGCCGCAGCGGGATGCCGCCGAGTTTGGCCTCGGCGAGCTTCTCGGCTTCGGCGATGGATCGCTGGCCGGGCATCGGCACACTCCTTCGGCCACGGGGGCATGGGTCGGTGGCGGTCGGTGGATCGTCGTGTTGTTCGGGCTCAAATTGTACGAAACGACAGGCCGCGGAGAAGCCGGGTGCCCGACGGGGTGAGAAGCGGGGTGAGGAGCAGGGCGCGGCGGGGGTGAGGTGCGGGGATGGGGAACAGGCTGACGAAGAGCGCGCGGGCTCAGCGGGTGAACGCTTCGACCCGGCGCATCACGTCCCGGCAGAAGGCGCCGATCCCGGCCGGGTCGTCGATGAACTGGTTCGGTTTGACGCAGAACGTGGTGAAGCCCTGCTCCAGCTGCTCCGGGATCCCGGCGAGCGCGGCGCCGAGGTCGGCGGTGGAGCGGTCGTCGGGGAAGACTCCCTGCGCGCCGCCGATCATCTCCAGGTCGGCGAGGCTCCGGCCGGCCGCGGTCATGGCCTCCTGGAGCGTCCGCAGGTCCTGCGGCGTCGGCCGCCCGAGGGGGTGGAAGCCGTGGCCGTACCGCACGAGCCGGCGCAGCACCGGCCCGGCCAGGCGCTGGCCGCCGAACCAGAGCCGGGGCCCAGCGGGACGGAACGCCTTGGGCTCGAAGTAGACGTCCCGGAACGGGTAGTGCGCGCTCTCGTGCGAGATCGGCGACGGCCCCCAGGCCTTGGCCCAGACGTCCAGGTGCTCGTCCAGCAGCCGGCCGCGTCGTGCGAAGGGCACTCCCAGCGCGTCGTACTCGTCCCGGCTCCAGCTCACCGTCGGCTGCACCAGGAGCCGTCCCTCACTGATCAGGTCGAGGGTGCCCAGTTCCCGGGCCATCAGCAGCGGGTGGCGCAGGGGCGCGAGGACCGCGGCGGCGGCCAGCCGCAGGCGCTCGGTGACCGAGGCGATGGCGGCCAGCAGGAGCAGTGAGTGGGGCCAGGGGGTGTGCGGGTCCTGGTTGCCCGGCAGGGCGTAGTCGCGGGGGTTGCCCATGACGCCGTCGGCGGCCGCGTCCGGGCCGAGCACGATGTGCTCGCTGACCATGACGGAGTCGAAGCCGGCGTCCTCGGCCTCGCGGGCCCAGCGGATCGCGGCGGGCAGGTCGGCCCGGCCGCCGGTGAGCGTCCAGTTCTCGCTGAGGACGAGCAGCATGCGGGGTGCGGTGGCCATGTCGTCTCCTTCCTGTTCCTTCCTGTTCCTTACTGTTTCTCCCTGTTTCTTCGTTCTCCTCAGCGTTCGTGGACGACGCGGCCGTCGAACACCGTCAGGTCGACCTCGGCGTCGGTGACGGTGTGCGGGTCCCGGTCCAGCAGGGGACGGTCCAGGACGCACAGGTCGGCGACCTTGCCGACCTCGATCGAGCCCTTCCACTCCTCGGCGAAGTCCTGCCGGGCCGGGTGGACGGTGTACGCGCGCAGCGCCTCGGCGAGCGGCACGCACTGCTCGGGTCCGCTCGGGCGGCCGCTGGCCTTCGACTCCCGCAGCAGCATCGCGCTCACCCCCTGCCGCCAGTCGGGTTCCGTGATCGGCGCGTCGGAGCTGGCGCACACCCTCACCCCGGCTTCGACGGCGGACCGCACGGGCCACTGGTAGGCGGAGCGCTCGGGGCCGACGACCTCGTCCATCAGGTCGGAGATGGTCCACTTGATGGCCGGGTTCATGTTGACGCCGTAGCCGTGGGCGGCCAGCTTGGCGAGGCTGCGCGCGCCGACGAAGTCGCCGTGGATGACGTAGTGCCGGGCGTCTGGTCGCGGCGCGGAGGCATTGGCGGCGACGAACGCGTCGACGACCTCGTCGATGGCCCGGTCGCCGGTGACGTGCACGCCGAGCTGGAAGCCGGCCTCGTGGGCGACGCGGATCATCTCGCGCAGTTCGCCGCTGCGCAGCGCGGGCGTGTCGCCGTGGACGCAGAGCGCGCCGTGGCCGCCGTCGGCGTAGGGCTCGTTCATCCAGGCGGTGCGGTTCGGGGGCACACCGTCGGCGAAGACCTTGACGCCGATGGCGTTCAGCAGGCGCGGGTCGGCGGACTCGGGGCGGCACAGTTCGGCCAGACCCTTGCGGACGTCGTCGGCCGAGCCGCCCATCGGCGCGGGCAGCAGCAGCACACTGACCCGGGCCTCGAGTTCGCCGCTCGCCGCGAGATCGGCGTAGGCGGTCCAGTTGTCGGTGCTCAGCCCGCCGAAGAGGGAGCCTGCGCCGCCGGGGCCGAGCCCCGGTTCGGTGTAGCTGGTGATGCCGCGGGAGTGCAGTTCGCGCACCACGCCCTGGATCGCCCGGCGGCGCTGGTCGACGGTGGGCGTGGGCAGACCGACGTTGACGAGTTCCTGGGCGGCTTCGCGCAGGATGCCGGCGGGGCGGCCGTCGGGGTCGGCGTCGATGACGCCGCCGGGCGGCGGCGCGCTGTCCGCGTCGACGCCGCAGCGGCGCAGCGCGGCGCTGTTGACCCAGACCAGGTGTGAGGAGAAGTGGGTGAGGCAGACCGGGTTGTCCGGTGCGACGGCGTCCAGGTCACGGCGGTGCGGGAAGCGCCGGGGGTCGGTGAGGCACTCCGCCAGGTAGCCGGCGTCCCAGCCCAGTCCGACGATCCAGTCGCCGGGGCGGGCTGCGCGGGCCGCCCGGCCGACCGCTTCGGCGATGTCGGCGATCGATCCGACCGCCGGGTGGCCGACGTCGAGGGCGAACGGCGGCTTGGTCATGCCGTACGCGGCTCCGTGGAGGTGGGAGTCGTTGATGCCGGGCAGCACGGTCCGGCCGCCCAGTTCGACGAGCCGGGTGCCGGGTCCGGCCAGGGCGCGCATCTCCACGTCGCTGCCGACGGCGACGATGTCCCGGCCGCGCACGGCCACGCCCTCGGTCACGGTGAAGTCGCCGTCGACGGTCAGGACCTGACCACCGGTCAGGACGAGGGAGGGGGCGGTGTCGTTCACGTGAGTCCTCTCGGAGCGGGGCGGAGCGGAGGGTGGAGCGAGTCGCGACGCGGATGACGGTTCGCGGCGTTCGAACGGCCGGGGAAGTCGGCTCGGACGAACCGGGCGGTCGTGAAGGGGCATGCGGGTGCGGGCAGGCCGGACGGTCGAGGAGGGGCAGACGGTCGAGGAGGGGCAGTCGGCGCGGACAGGGCGGGCGGTCCGGGAGGGTCGGGGCGAACCGGGCGGTGGGGCGGGGCAGACGGTCGGGAAGGGGCAGTCGGCGCGGACAGGGCGGGCGGTCCGGGAGGGTCGGGCGGCTGGGGCAGTCGGGGGCAGTCGGCGGGGCGTGCGGTCGGGATGAGTCGCAGTGGTCCGGCCGGGCTTACCGGTGCAGCCGGGGTCCGAAGAAGGCGAGCGCGGCGCCGGCGACGAGTGCGGTGCCCTGGGCCATCTGCTGCCAGAACGTCGGCACGCTCAGCAGTGTCAGCCCGTTCTGCAGACAGCCCAGGAACAGTACGCCGAGCAGGACCCCGAGGACGGAGCCCGACCCGCCGGTCAGCGCGACCCCGCCGAGGAGCACCGCGGTGAGAACCGTCAGCTCGAATCCGGCGCCCGAGGTGCCGGCGACGACGCTGTCCAGCACCGAGGCCTTGATCGCGCCGGCGAGCGCGGCCGCGACGCCCGTCACGACGAACAGCGCGAACGGGGTGCGGCGGACGCCGATGCCGGAGAGGTAGGCGGCCTCACGGTTGACGCCGATCGCGAAGACGTGCCGGCCGGCCGGAGTGAGCGCCAGGAACAGCGCGCCCGCCGCGAGGACGACGGCGGCGATCACGACCGGTGCGTCGATCCCGGCGATCCGGGACCCGCCGAGCCAGGCGAACCCGGAGCCGAAACCGCTCAGCGGCAGCGGGAAGAGCTGCTGCGCGAATCCGCGCACCGCCGTCAGCATCCCGAGGGTCACGATGAACGCGGACAGTCCCAGGTAGCAGCACAGCACGCCGTTGACTGCGCCGACCGCCGCGCCCGCCGCCAGCGCGCCGAGCACGGCGACGACCGGCGACTGGTGCTGCTCCCCGGCGAGCCAGCCGGCCACCAGACCGCCGAGGGCGAGCGTGGAGCCGACGGAGAGGTCGAGGTAGCCGCTGATGACCAGCAGGGCCAACGGCACGGCCACGATGGCGACGGCGGCGGCGTCGGTGGCGATCCCGCGCAGGTTGCCGGTCTCCAGGAAGCTGCCGGTCGTCGACTGGAAGACGAGCACCATGACGGCGAGGACGGGCAGCAGCGGCTGCCGTCGTACGGCGTGGAGCGCGGTGTGGGCCGGCGTGCGCGCGGCGGGCAGCAGACGGTCGGCCGAGGGGGCGCTGGTCGCGGTGGTCATGCCGCTCCTTTCGAGGGCGAGGGAGAGGGAGAAGCCGGGGCTTCCGTGGGCGTCGGCCGGGCGGCTTCGTGGACGGCCGAGAGCAGGGCGGTTTCGGTGAGTTCGGCGCCGGACAGCACCCCGGTCACCCGGCCGCCGGAGACGATCAGACAGCGGTGGGCCAGCGCGACGACCTCCTCGGGGTCGCTGGAGGCGAACAGCACGGCCGTACCGCGCTGTGCGGCCAGCAAGGACACCACCTGGTAGATCTCCTGCCGGGCGCCGACGTCGACGCCCTGGGTGGGGTCGTCCAGCAGCAGGACGTCGACGTCGTGCGCCTCGTTGATCCATCGGCCCAGGACGAGCTTTTGCTGGTTGCCGCCGGAGAAGGCGGCCGCGGGCAGCCGGGGGTCGGCCGGGCGCAGCCCCACGGCTCGGGACAGCCCGGTGAAGATCCGCCGTTCCGCGCGCAGCGCCCGCACCCCCCGCCGGGCCAGCCCGCGCACCGACGGGAGCAGGGCGTTGTCCTGTGCGCTCAGGGCCCCGAACACGCCCTGCCGGCGCCGGTCTCCCGGAACCAGGGCGATCCCCGCGGCGAGCGCGTCCGCGGGCCGGTCGGCCGTGACGGTCCGGTCCCCGACGCGGACCGTTCCCGTGGTGGCGGGGCGTCTTGCGAAGAGGGTCTCGAGGATGCGGGTGCGGCCCGCGCCGATGAGGCCGTACAGCGCCACGATCTCGCCCTCGGCGACGTCCAGGTCCACGGGGCCGAAGCCCGGTCCGCGCAGGTCCGTCACCGCGAGACGGGCCGGGCGCGGGCCTCCCGGGCGCGCGGGCCGCGTGGCGTCGGACGGGTCTGCGGTCGTCCCCGGCCGGTCGTGGCGTTCGCCGGGCCCCTCGGGTCGCCGTCCCAGGCCGTGCGCGGGGGAAGCCGCTCCGGCTACGGCCTCGACCAGCTCCCGCCGGGTCCGTCCAGCCACCGTCGAGCGGTGGCTGACGCGGCCGTCGCGCAGCACCGTCACCGCGTCGGCCAGGCGTTCCACCTCGCCGAGCAGATGGGTGACGTAGACGATGGCCAGGCCCTGGGCGCGCAGGTGCTCCACCCGTGCGGCGAGGGCGTCGCTCTCGGCCCCGGAGAGGGCGGCGGTGGGCTCGTCGAGGACGAGTACCGAGGCGCTGCGGCTCAGCGCCTTGGCGATCTCCACCAACTGCCTTTGCCCCATGGGCAGTTCGCCGAGCCGGTCGCGCGGTGAGCAGGTCGCGGCGACCCGTTCCAGCAGGCCAGCCGCCACCTCCTCCTGGGCGCGCCGGTGGACGGTCCCGTACCGGGTCCACTCCTGCCCGAGGAAGATGTTCTCGGCGACCGTGAGGGAGTCGACGACGCTGAGCGTCTGGAAGATGATCGCGACTCCGGCGGCGATGGACTCGCGCGGGCTCAGCCGCGTGTAGGCGGTCCCGTCGATCTCCATCGTGCCGGCGTCCGGCGGGTAGGCGCCGCCGAGGCACTTGATCAGGGTCGACTTGCCGGCGCCGTTGTGCCCAAGGAGCGCGTGCACCTGCCCCGCCGGGACGGTGAGGTCCACGTCGTGGAGGGCGCGGACGCCGCCGAAGGACTTGCCGAGGCCGCGGACGCGGAGCGTGGGTTCGGTCATGGGGGGCGCGCCTAGGCGTTCTGGGCGAGCAGGGCGTCGATGCGCACGGTGTCTCCCGGCCCGACGAGGGTGACCGGCACCTGGACGCTCGGGTTCGCCTTCCCGGCGGCGACGGCGAGGGGCACGTCGACGACGGCCTCGGCGATGTCCTGCGGCGCGAGGGCGGCGGACGCCCGGTAGAAGGTGCCTTGTTTGATCGCCAGCAGGGAGGGGGCGGCGCCGTCCTGGCCGCCGACGAAGGTCTTGGCGTCGGTCGTGGCGCGGCCCGTCTGCTGAAGCGCCTTGTACGCGCCGTACGCGGCGGCGTCCGTGACCCCGAGGACGAGGTTGAGGTCGGGGTGCTTGGCGAGCACCGCCCGGGCTTTCGACAGGCCGGTGTCGGGGTCGATGGCCTGTTCCCGGGCGACGACGTCGACGCCGGGCGCGGCCCTGGTGAAGGCGTCGATCATGCCCTTGGTGCGCTCGCGGCCCAGCTGGATGGTGTCGTCGGTGAGGAAGGCGATCTTCCCCTTGCCGCCGAGCTGTTCCTGGGCCCACTGGGCGGCGGCCTCCCCGAGAAGGGTGCCGCCCTTGAGGAAGTTGAACTGGATGTCGGCACTCTGGTGTTCCAGGGACCCGCCGTAGGTGACCCAGATCAGGCCGGCGTCCGTCGCGGCCTTCGCGAGCGACTCGGTCGCCTCGAAGACCATCGGGAACGACACGATGGCGGGGATCTTCTGGGCGACCCAGGTGCGCAGGTTGCCGGCCTGGGTGTCGGCGCTCGCGGCGTCGTTGGTGGTCACCAGGGAGACGCCGCGCTTCTTCCCGGCGGCCGTGGACAGCTTGACGAGCGCCGAGTAGAGCGGGATCTGCGTGAACGGGTAGTCCAGACCGATCTTCGTCAGGGTCTTCGCCCCGGCGCCCGACGCCCCCGCGGCCTGTGCTGAGCTCGCGCCGCCGCCCGGCGCCGAGCAGCCCGCGGCGCCCAGCAGGGCGGCGGCGAGGGTCCCGCCGGACAGCCCGAGGAACTGCCGGCGCGAGGCGGAGGGCGGGGACGGGAATCGGTTCATGGCGGGTCTGTTCATGGCGGCGCTCTCCGGGGGTCGCGGGGGCCCGGCCTCGCTGGCATCGGGGCATCGGGCGTCGGGCGTCGGGCTGTGCCGAACAGGAAAGACCCGGGCGGCCCGGCCCGCCATCCGTACAAATACCGACCGGCGCGGCGGCGGCCGTCGGCGCACTTCGGTCACGAATCGGCGAACGGCTTGTCGGACCGCCCGAACAGCCATACCGTTAGGGACCAAACGACACTCCTGGTCGTGGGTTCCCGGAGGCCCGCCATGATCAGCCACCAGCAGCTCGCGGCGGCCGCCCGCATCGGCATGCTCACCCGCGAACGGGACACCGCCTCAGCCTGCGCCCAGGCCCTGGACGAACTCGGCCGGGCCCTGCCCCTCGACGCGGCGACCCTGCTGGCGATCGACCCGCGCACCGGTGCCCACGTGCAGCTCGCGGGCATCGGCTACCCGGCCGGGACGTCCGAGTCGCTCGCCGTCGAGTTCGCCGCCACCCCCTGGTACGCCAACGTCGTCCGGCAGACGCTGCCCCCGTCCATCACCGAGGACGTGGAGGACACGACGTCCGGCGGACAGCGGTTCCGCAACGGCTGGTTCTACGCCGAGCGGGTCCGCCCGGCGGGCTTCCGGGACGCGCTGACCGGTGCCCTGCGCCATCAGGGGCGCCTGGTCGGCCTGATCAACCTGTCCGTCGAGGGCTCTGGCGCGTACGACACGGACGCGCGGCGGCTGCTCGCCTCGGTGCTGCCCGCTCTGGGCGCCCTCGCCGACCCGGTCGCGCACACGGGTGACGTGCACGACCTGCCACCGGGATCGGGCGCGAGCCTGGTCACGGAGGCGGGCGTCATCGACCTCCCCGGCCGTGCGCCCGCCGAGGTACTGGCGGACGACGCGTTCGCCCGTCTGGTCGGGGCGTTCACGGCCGCGGGCGGGGTGCGGCTGCGCGCGCTGTGGCCGGCGGGCCGCGCATGGCGGCGCGTCGTGCTGAGCCGGTGCACCGCGGGCTCACCGCTGGCCAGGGACGCGGTCCTGGTGACCGAGACGCCCACCGAGTTGCCGTACGGCCTGAGCCCGCGCGAGCTGGAGGTCCTCACCCGGGCCGCCCGCGGCCAGACCAACCAGGCCATCGCCCAGGCGCTGTTCCTGTCCCCGCGGACCGTGCACAGCCATATCGAGCACCTGCTCCGCAAGACCGGCAGCGCCTCACGCGCCGAGGCGACGGCCCTCGCCCTGCGCGACGGCCTGCTGCGGCCCACGACGGAGGACCTGGAGCACTTCGTCGAACGCCTGCCGGCCCGCTGACGTTCCGCCCCTGCGACGCGGCGACGCGGCGACGCGGCGACGCAGGGATGCTCCTGCGACGGAGGTGTTGACCGGCGCAGGTACAGAACCTATCTTTTGGCCGAGTTTACGAACGCTGTTCGATATATCGACAGCGGCAAAGAGGGCGGCATCTCCGCGACAGCCGCAGCCGTATCCGCCCGCACCCGCACCTGAGGGAGTAGTCCGTGAGACCTGAACTCACCCGTCGAACGGTCCTCGGCATGATCGCCGGATCGGCCGCCGCCGCCGTCACCGGCGTCTCGGCCGGTACCGCTCACGCCGCCGTGCCCGCGTCACCCGGTGTGACCTACACGAACACCATCGCCGAGCAGCGGGCCGACCCGCACATCTACAAGCACACCGACGGCTTCTACTACTTCACCGCCACGGTGCCGGCGTACGACCGGATCGTGCTCCGCCGGGCCACCACGATCCAGGGGCTGACCTCGGCCGCCGAGACGACCATCTGGACCAAGCACGCCAGCGGCGCGATGGGCGCACACATCTGGGCCCCGGAGATCCACTTCATCGACGGCAAGTGGTACATCTACTTCGCCGCCGGCGACGCCAACAACATCTGGAACATCCGGCCCTACGTCCTGGAGTCCACCGCGGCGAACCCGATCACGGGGCCCTGGACGGAGAAGGGGCGTATCGCCCTGCCGCTCAACACCTTCTCCCTGGACGCGACGACCTTCGCCGTGGGCGGCACCCGCTACCTCTCCTGGGCGCAGAACGACCCGGCCGTCGGCCCCGGCACCAACATCTACCTCGCGCAGATGTCCAACCCATGGACCATCACCGGCGCCCCGGTCATGATCAGCCGGCCGACCGCCTCGTGGGAGACCGCCGGAGGCCAGACGGTCAACGAGGGCCCGGCCGTGATCCAGCGGGGCGGCAAGGTCTTCCTGACCTTCTCGGCCAGCGCCACCGACGCCAACTACTGCATGGGCATGCTGACCGCGTCCGCCGGCGCCGACCTGCTCAGCGCCTCGTCCTGGGCCAAGTCCACGGGCCCGGTCTTCGCCAGCAACGCCGCCACCAGCCAGTACGGCCCCGGGCACAACCAGTTCACGGTCTCCGAGGACGGCAAGTCCGACATCCTCGTCTACCACGACCGCAGCTACAAGAACATCAGCGGCGACCCGCTCAACGACCCCAACCGCCGCACCCGCGTCCAGAAGATCTACTGGAAGGCCGACGGCACGCCCGACTTCGGCATCCCGGTCGCCGACGGTCTCACTCCGATCCGGCTCTCCTCGTACAACTTCCCCGACCGGTTCATCCGGCACTGGGAATACCGCGCCAAGATCGAGGCGAACGTCTCGCCGCTGGCCGACTCACAGTTCCGGGTCGTCACCGGTCTCACCGGCTCGGGAACCGTCTCCCTGGAGTCGGCGAACTTCCCCGGTTACTTCCTGCGCCACAAGAACAACGAGGTGTGGGTGGAGAAGAACGACGGGACGGCACTGTTCGCCGGCGACGCCTCCTTCACCGCCCGGGCCGGCCTCGCGGACTCCGCCGGGGTCTCCTACGAGTCGTACAACTTCCCGGGCCGCTACATCCGCCACTACAACTACCTGCTGTACACCCAGACTCTCAGCACGGCGACCGACCGGGCCGACGCCACGTTCTACACCCAGTAGGCCACCACCGCGGCCGTCACCGTACTTCCCGACCAGGATCCACCGCGCGCACACCGGCCCCGTGGCCTGTGAAGCCGGGTTGGCTCCTTCTCGTTCGGTGACGGCCGTGTGTGGATGTCGTGACCCCCCGGCCGCCGATGGACGTCTATGAACCCTTCGGTACCGATTCGGACCGTCGGCGCCCGGGGCACCGGCTTGCAGCGGTATCGGCCGTGCAGTAACCACGTGGATCATGAACCTGTTCACCCGCGGCGCGACCCTCCGGCGTTCGGCACCCGCCGCCACTCCCCAACCGCCCGTCGACCAGGCCGCGTTCACGCCCGCCGGCTCCGGCGGCCGGCCGGACCCCGCGCTCGCCGCGCTGACCGGCGAGTGGATGATCGACCCCGCGCACAGCCGGGTCGGCTTCTCCGTCCGGCACGCCCTGGTGACCACGGTGCGCGGGGCGTTCACCCGGTACGAGAGCCGCCTCTGCTTCGACGGCCGCGACCCGGCCCGCTCGCGCGCGGACATCGTGCTGGACACCGCCAGCGTGGACACCGGCGTGGAACAACGCGACGCCCATCTGGTCGGTCGCGACTTCCTGAACGCGGCGGCCTATCCGCGGATGCGCTTCACCAGCACCGCCGTACAGCTCGCGGGCTCCGACGTCTACCGCATGACCGGGGACCTCACCATCAGGAACGCGACGCGGCCCGTGGTCCTCGAACTCACCTACCTCGGCCACGTCGTCGACCCGTTCGGCTACGAGCGGGTGGGCTTCGACGGCACCACCACCATCGACCGTTCCGACTGGGGCCTGACCTACAACGCACGCCTGGCGGAGGGCGGTGCGATGGTGAGCGAGAAGGTGCGTCTGCAGTTCGACATCGCCGCCATCCGCACCCCCGGCGCGCGCTGACCGGTCCGACCCGGACGCGCCATGGCCAGGGCCATGGGCGACGTCCGGGCAGACCACACCGCGCAATCCGTGCGCGGGCCGCGGCGCAGCACCGGCCGCCGCGGCCCGAGGCCCCCGGTCTCGGGGCTCCAAAACCGCGGCGCGGGCGCCCGCTCGCCCGCACGGCCCCGCACCGCGTGCGGCCTCAGCGGCGGACGAGGCGGATCCGGTACGTCCGGGTCTGCGATCCGTCCTCGCCGGTCACCGTGACGGTCGCCGACCGTCCGCCGCGCTCGTCGCGATACTCGACGGCGACCTTCGCGTAGGGGTCGCGGGTCGTCGCCGTGACCGTGCTGCGGCTCGGGTCGCGGGTGACGACCCGGTAGGAGGTGGTCTCCGGGTCGAACGACGCGATCGGCGTGCCGGACACCTCGACGGACGCGGCGGCGGCGTCCGAGGCGGCTCCCGGGGCCTTGGCGAACACCTCGATCTCGCTCGCGGTGAGGTAGCCGCCCGGGCGCGCGGTCATGACGACCCGCACCGCGGACGCCGCCTTGGCCGCCAGCGGGACGTCGACCACCGGCGCGCCCTCGCTGCCGACCGCGACGGGGCCGCTCGCGTCCTCCCAGGTCCCGGTACCGGCCGCACGGACCTGCACCTTCAGCGTCTCGGGGAACGAGGCGCTGTTCCCGTCCCGGTAGAAGTGCGTGACGATCCGGCTCAGGTCGCGTGCCTCGGGCAGGGTGAAGGTGATCGTGTCGGACGGGTTCTTGGTGGTCCCCGGCTTCCAGTTGGACCAGGCCTTCTCCGACAGGTCCCCGTTGCGCAGGCGCTCCGCGGAGTACCCGCTCTCGGTGAACGTGGCCGCGACCGAGACGCCGTCCTCCGCGGCGATGTTGGTCTGCACGGGTTCGGTGACCTGTACACGTGCCGTCGCATCGACCGTGCCGCCGCCGACGACCCGGGCGACGCCGCGCAGGGCGACGACTCCGGTCCCCTCGAACGACCCTTCGGGCGCCGCGTCCCACGTCACCGGAAGGTCGACCCGGCCGCCGCGGCGGCCGACGCCGACGACGGTGGCCGGGAGGTCCGGCGTGCCGCCGACGTAGGTCTTGGCCCGACCCGCGAGGGTCGAGGCGATCGTGTCGACGGTGACGACCGCGACCGCGGGGACCGTCCGTCCGAGGGGGTCGGTCGCCTCGCCCCTGACCCGCACCGTCCCGGGAGCGCGCCAGGTCCGGTCGGCCGGGAGCTTCCACACGACGGGAAGCGCGCCGCGGGCGCCGTCGCGGAACACCGGCGTCACGGTCTTCGGCAGTTCGGGCCCCAGACCCGGGACGGTGAACGCGTCGGCGGGCTCGGTGCGCAGCACCGTCTCGTCGATCACGGACCAGCGCTGGTTGGCCGCGGAGGTCGGGGTGTAGGTGGACACCTTGGCGCCGTCCGCGGTCGACTGTCCGGCGACGTCGAGCAGCCGGC
This sequence comes from Streptomyces sp. B21-105, assembly GCF_036898465.1. NCBI lineage: Bacteria > Bacillati > Actinomycetota > Actinomycetes > Kitasatosporales > Streptomycetaceae > Streptomyces > Streptomyces sp. B21-105. The sequence continues at coordinate 743,154 of NZ_JARUMJ010000001.1, forward strand.
CTGTGGCGGCGTTGACGAACGTCCATGTGCCGTCGCCGGTCGTCGACATGATCCACTGTGCGGCTTCGGCGACCCGGCCCTTCTCCGGCTTCTCCAGAACGGCCTGGTCGTCGCGCACGGTGAGCAGTTCGCCGGTGCCGGTGCGGGCGAGCGCGTAGCGCTCACGGTTGTCGGTGCCGCGCGTCAACTTCCGTACGGACCACAGCTGTCGGGCGCTGCCGCCGTCGTCGGTGCGCAGCACGACGCCGGTGCCGTCGTCGGAGGGGGCCAGTGACTTGCCGCTCTGCGTCCCCTGGAGCCGGTAGACGTGCCCCGGCTGGACGAGTGCGGCGTCCTTCGCCACGCCGCCGACTCCCTCGACGAGGAAGGTCGTGACCGACTTGGCGGGAACGGCGAGGGTGGCCGACCGGTCGGTCACCCGGACCGGCGTGCCCCGGACGAGGGCGCCGTCGGCGCTCGTCACCACGGGGGTGACGAAAGCCCCGCGCGCGACCTTGCCGAAGCGGGAGAGGTCGAGGGTCACCGAGCGGGCGGAGGTGGTGCCGTTGACGTGCACGACGGTCGCCGTACGGCCGGACTTCTGCACCGCGGCGACGCTCGACGGATCGTCGGTCTTCACGAAGTGGTCGCCCGGGCGGATGTAGTGGGTGAAGTTCCGGATGGTGTGGAACTTGGAGTTGGTGCGGATCGGGCAGCTCTGCAGGGTGTCCTCGGCCGTGCAGTTGAACGGCACGTGGATGCTGCCCCAGTTCTTGCCCGCCGCGGCCTGCGGGATGGCGTCCTCGATCGGCTGCCAGAACACCCAGGCCGAGGGCTCCAGTTCACGCATGTCCTCGACCATGCGGGTGGCCATGCCGAGCCCGGGTTCCATGCCGGTGAAGTCGGTGCCGGTGCCCCAGGTGCCCTCGACCTCGCTCATCCACAGCTTCTTGTCCGCGCCCTTGGCGATGTCCCGGGCGCTGGTGCGCATGCCCGTGCCGTAGGTGTGCACGTTGAGCTGGTCGAGGGCGGCGCGGGCCGGGGCACCGTAGGCGTTCCAGTTCTGGGTGAAGATGGTGGGGTTGGTCTCGTCCATCGCGGAGATCCGGGCGTTCGTCTTCGCGCCCCGGAGCGCCTTCTCGAGCGCGAGGACGACCTTCTGCTGGAGCTCCGGGCCCGCGTGGGCGCCCTCCTGGCGTCCGCCCGTGGGTTGGCCGTTCGCTCCGATCTGGGTTCCCCAGTAGGGCGTGTTGGGCTCGTTGAGCGGGTCGATCGTGTCGAACTCGATGCCGTGCGCCTGCTCCAGACGCTCCGTCACCTTCGTCAGGTACGTGGCGAAGGCGTCGACACGGTCGGCGCGGATCTGGTCGGTGCTCGCGTCGAAGCCTCCGGAGACGTATCCGCTGACGGTCTGGAACCAGGGCGGCGAGTTGCTGAAGGCCTCCCATCGGCTGACCTTGTCCTTGATCTGGTCCACCCACCAGCGCTGGCCGGCGTCGGCGTCCCAGTTCCACTGGCCGGGGTCGTCGGGGTTCCACCAGTCGACGTCCTGCCGGGTGGTGCCGGCGGGGGCCTTCCAGAAGCCCTCCATGGTGGCGCCCGGTTTCATGTAGTCCGTCCGGACGTCCGGCGCGTTGCCGCCGCCGATGTTGTACCGGGCGATGGTGAGGCCGAGGCCGTCGTCTCCGAACAGCATGTCCACGAGGCGTCTTCGGATGGGGTCGGGGTAACGGCCGGTGGCGTTGGCGAACCAGACGAGACTGGTGCCCCATCCCTCGAACTGCTGCTGCTGATACGAGGGGTCGACGCGGACGGTGACCGCGCTCTGCGGTGCGGGATCCGCGCTCGCCGGGGGCGCGGCCATCAGACTCGCGCCGAGCGCCAGGGGAACCGCGGGCGCCAGAGCCCGGACGATGCGATGCCGAGAGGACACGGCACTCCCTTTCACAACACAGAGGCGAACAGAACCAAACAGAAAGAATCGCGCACTGGGCATGTTTGAGGATGGCAATGAACTCGTCAAGATGTCGGACGAGCCGGAACCCGAGTCGCCGTCACGCCAGTTCGACGCGGCCGGTCGTTGACATGCACAAACCACGACCCCTAGCCTCCGGGAAAAAGCGGAAAGCGCTTACCGTCCTGTTCCCCGACAGGATCGATCAGGACCGGTATCTGAACGGCCGTCACCTCTGCACCGTCGTCCCCCCACCTTCGACGGTCACCCCCCACAGGAGGCCCCCATGCGTACACGCCGAGACCCGATGCCCGCGCGACGCACACCCGCGCCCTGGCCCGCCACGGCGGTCGTCGCCGCGCTGGCCGCCGCCGTCCTGGCCGGTCCGGGCGTCGCCCAGGCCGCCCCGCGGACCACGGCGCCGGCGGCCGAGGAGCAGGCAGCCGCCACCATCACCTGGACGCTCCAGAGGGCGAGCAACCCCACCGCGGACCAGCGCACGGCCTACGACCTCATCACCAGGGCCATGAACGCCGCCGTCTCCCGGTACAACAACCTCAGCGACCTGGGGAAGTCCCTCACCGTCCGCTACGACCCGGGCGTGCCCACCGCCGACGGGAACATCAACGGAACCATCCGCTTCGGCAACCGCGGTTACATGACCGAGCGGACCGCGTTGCACGAGATCGCCCACACCATCGGCGTGGGGACGAGCGGACGCTGGTCCGCGCTCGCCGGCAGTGGCATCTGGACCGGCGCCCAGGCCACCGCCCTGGTCCGGCAGTTCGACGGCTCGAGCGCCGAACTGTCCGCGGGCGGCGGCCACTTCTGGCCCTACGGCCTCAACTACGAGAACGAGTTCTCCGCCACCGCGGCCGACCGCCACGTACGGATCGTCGCCGCCATGGTCCGCGACGGCCTGTGACATGAAGGGCGACGGAGCGACGGGCGGCTGAGCGGCGGGAAACCCCTCCGCCGCCCCGGCGTGCTCCGCCGCCCTGACGTGTCCTGACCGGCTCGCGCCGCCGCGTACGGCCGGAGCGCGGGCGGTAAATCCGTCGACAGCGCACCACTGCCACCGGCACAGTGGTCGCCCGTGACGAGCAGTGAGATGTGGACGCGTGCCACCGCCGACCGCTACGACGCCGAGGAGACCGAGATGTCCTCGGCCGCCGTTCTCGGACCCACCCTCGCCTTCCTGTCCGAGCTCGCCGGGGACGGCCGGGCTCTGGAGTTCGCCATCGGGACCGGCCGGGTAGGCGTCCCGCTGCGGGAACGCGGCGTGCCGGTCGTGGGCGTCGAGCTCTCCGAGCACATGACGGCGGTGCTACGGCGCAAGATCGACCAGGACACGCTCCCGGTGGTCTTCGGTGACATGGCCACCACCGTCGTCCCCGGCGAGTTCAACCTGGTGTACCTCGTCTACAACACCATCACGAACCTGCTCACGCAGGACGAGCAGGTCGAGTGCTTCCGCAACGCCGCACGCCATCTGGCGCCCGGCGGCCGATTCGTCATCGAGCTGAACGTGCCGCCGCTGCGGTTCCTGCCGCCCGGCCAGGTCGCGGTGCCGTTCGACGTCTCCGAGCGGCATCTCGGCTTCGACACCTTCGACCTCGTCGAGCAGATCCTCGTCTCCCACCACCTCACCCTAGACGGCGACGGCGACGGCGGCCGCTACCGCCGCGACGCCTCCCGGCACCGGTATGCCTGGCCCGCCGAGCTCGACCTGATGGCCCGGATCGCCGGGCTCGAGCTGGAACGCCGCGTCGCCGACTGGGACGGGTCACCGTTCACCCAGGACTCCGCGAAGCACATCTCTGTGTGGCGCAAGCCGGTCTGAGGCCCGCCGGCCTCCGGGCCGTCGACATGAGGACGGCCCCGCACCCGGGACAGGGGTGCCGCCTCACCCTCCGTGTCCTCCGCGTCCGTCGCGCGATCGGCTGGTGTGGGCGAAGCGACGCCCGGTGTTATTCAATGAGGTGTGCGGTCAGGGATCTCGGGGCCCCGTCGCACGGGTCCGAGAAACGCACCCGGCGCCGGGCCGGGGAATGCCGAGAGAGCCGCATGGACGCCACGCCGTCGCCCTCGTCCTCATCCCCGTTCGACCTGCTCAGCAGCGCCTTGGGCCGCTACTGCCCGCGTGGCGGATCGGCGGCGGCCGGCGGCCGCGCCACTCGCCCGCACACACCGGACGACGCGGTGGCCGACCGTCAGGACCGGATTCTCGGCGTGGTCAGCCTGGACGCGGAGCTGCGCATCACCCGCTGCAATCTGGACGCCGCCGTGTTCGCCGGTCTGGACGCCGTGGCCGGGAGCCCCTTCGCGGATCTCCTGCCGCCCGGGGACGTGCCCACGGTCACCCGTCGGCTGCGGCAGGTCCTGGAGATCGGTGAGGCGCACGTCGCCCGGATCCAGCGCCTGCGGCGCGCCGACGGGACGGAGCTGGTGGTCTCCATGAGCATCCTGCCCGCGGCGGCGCCCCAGGACGGCCTGACCGTCTCCCTGATCGCCATGGCAAGGCGGCTGCACCTGTACGCCGCCGAGACCGCGATCGGCACCTCCCTGGACATCGGCGAGACCGCGCAGTCACTGGCGGAGTCCCTGCTGGCATGGGGGGACGTGGCCGCCGTCGACCTCGACTTCGCCGTGTGGACGGGCGAGGGAGTCACCGAGCACGCACAGGGGCGCATCCGGCTGCGGCGGGCGGCCCTGGTGCCGGACCGGGTGTGGCCGGAGGGGTACACGACTCCCGGCGACGATCTTCCCAACGACGCGAGTCGCCTCCTGGCGCAGGCGGTGCGCCGGGACGACGCCCCGCAGGCCATCGTCATACCGGACCGGGATTCGGTCGAACGGCTGCTCGGCAGCCCCCGGGTGATCCGTGCCCTGGTGCCCGGCGACCGGTCGGCGAGTGTGGCGTGCATACCGCTGGTCCTGGACGGCACGCCGCCGGTCGTGCTGGGCGTGGCGGAGGTCTGGCGGCGGGCGGACAGCCCCTTCCGCGACAGTGAGCTGTTCGACCTGCAGGAACTGGTGGCCAGGACCGCCCATCACGTCGACCTGGCCCGTCAGCACCACCGCGAGCACACTCAGGTGCTGGCGTTGCAGCGGCGGCTGCTGCCCCGGACGAGCGGCCGCACCATGGAGGTCGCCAGTGTCTACCAGCCCGCCACCCCCGACAGCGCGGGCGTCGGCGGCGACTGGGTGAACAGCTTTCCGCTGGCGGACGGGCGTACCGCGCTGGTGGTCGGAGACGTCGTCGGGCACGGTCTGGGGGCCGCGGCGACCATGGGCCAGCTGAGCATGGAGGCGCGCGCCCTGCTGTCCGCGGGGCTGGCGCCCGACGAGGTGCTGGAGCACCTGGACGAGACGGTGACGCTGCTGGACGACGCGGACTCCGGGCTGGCGGCCGGCTACAGCGCCCTCGGCTCCACCTGCTGCATCGCCCTCTACGACCCGGTCAGCCATCGTGTGACGCTCTCCAGCGCCGGTCATCTCCCGCCGGTCCTGGTGCTGCCGGACGGCCGCGCCGGCCCGCTCGCCGTCACCCCTCACCCGGGCCTCGGCGCCGAGTTCGCGCTGCGGGAGCCGTTCGACGTGTACACGTTCGACGCGCCCCCGGGTTCCCTGCTCGCCCTCTACACCGACGGCCTGGTGGAGGATCCCGCTCTGTCGATCGACGAGGGGATCAGCAGGCTGGCGGACACCTTGTCCACCGTGCACCCCTGGGACGCGCTGCAGCGGGCCGCACGGCATGTCGTCTCCTCGCTGGCGCCCGTGCGCCGGCGCGACGACGTGACCCTGCTGCTCGTGCGCATGATCGGCTACCGCAAGGGGGACACGGCGACCTGGCGACTGCCCGCCCGCGAGGACGCGCCCGCCCGCGCCCGTGCGCACGTCGCCGCGCGGCTGCGGCGATGGCACACCCGGGACGACCTCCGGGACGATGTGACGCTGCTGGTCAGCGAGCTGGTCACGAACGCGGTGCGATTCGCCGCCGGCCCGGTCACGGTACGGCTGATCAGAGCCGGACACGGTCTGCTTTTCGAGGTGGGCGACACCGGCAACGGCAGGCCCCGTCTGAGCCGGGGCGGCCTCCTCGACGACGGCGGGCGGGGCCTGCGCGTCGTGCACCGGCTGACCACCCGGTGGGGGGTGCGCTGGACGGATACCGGCAAGGTGGTCTGGGCGGAAGTCGCGAGGTGACACGCCTGCCGGGCGGGGTCGCGGGGTGACACGCCTGCCGGGCGGTGGTTCGGGCGTACGCGACTCTGTCCCGCCGGCACGTCCTACGGCTCCTACGGCTCTTACGGCTCTTACGGCCGGTCTACAGCCACTCCCCCTCCAGGGCGGTGGCGGTGAGCCCGGGCGCCGCCGCGTACAGGACGGCGCGATCGCCCGACTTCTGCCCGGCTTCGTACGCCCGCCGCAGGATGTCGAACACGGCGGCGCCCCCGCGGTTGCCGCTGGTGTAGCTGTCCCGGCTGTGGTCCAGCAGCCCCGACGGCCACGAGTCGGGCATCGTCTGCTCCATGTACTCCAGCACCCGGGTCCCGCCGGGGTGGGCGAGCAGCACGTCGGGGTGCCACGCCTCGGGGTCGTCCTGGTAGCGCAGGCGCAACCACTCCCACATCGCGGTGACCGTCTCCTGCACGGCGCGCGGCCCACGCCGGTCCATCACGAAGTGGGCGCCGTCCGCCCGCGTGTCCAGGCGGTGCAGGTCCTGGGTGCCGGGCAGGGTGTGGTGCCAGGCGGCGTCCAGTCGCAGCACCGACTCCTGCCTCGGGCGGCCCGTGACCACCGCGGCGACCGCGGTGTCGGCGAACAGCAACCGGACGATCAGGGACTCGAGGGTGTCGTCCGCGGGCTGGTACGTCGTGCTCAGCGCCTCCGCGATCACCACCAGGACCACCCGCTCGGGATCCGCGGCCACGAGATCCGCCGCCAGGGCCAGGGACCGGGTTCCCGCGACACAGGCCCACTGCGTGGCCGGCAGCAGCATGACATCGCTGCGGAGCGCGAGCCTGTTGGCCAGGGCGACGTCCAGGCCCGGCAGCGCCGGGGTGGTGGAGTGACTGGTGATCAGGCAGTCGACGTCAGCGACGTCCAGACCCGCGGTCTGCAGGGCCCCGCGCGCGGCGCGCTCCCCGTAGGACTGCACCGCCTCCCAGGCCGGGGCGGTGCGCTCCTGGACGGTCTGCGGCGCGGGTATGGACTCGAGGGCGGCGATCACACGGTCCATGTCCTGCCGGGTGAACCCGTCGCGTGCCAGCGCCTCCTGGGCGGCCCCGGCGCCGACAGCCCCCAGGCCGGTGCCGTTGCCGGGGGCGACGGCGGTCTCCAGCGGCAGCATCCACCCGCGGGTCTCGATGCCCGTACTGGCGGCGATCCCGTCGATCCGCGGCGCCCACGCCGCGTGCGGGTGCCGGTCGCGCACCTCAGCCACGATCTGGCTGGTCTCCACGGCGTGCTCACCGTGTATCACGGCGGGAGGACAGACGTAAGCGGCCATGATGGGTCACCTTTCCAGGAGGACGAGGAGGGAACGTCACGAGGACTTCGTCATGGGCCACTTCTGGATGTCGCGCCCATGGCGGTGGGCTCCGCTTCGGGAGTCGCCGTCCGTGTCGAGCATGGACGCCAAAGGGACATTTCCGCTGTGACTCACACAACTTGGGCGACCTTCGGCATGCGTGATACGGCACACATCGCAGCAATGGGGACCTTCGGAGCGGCTTCGCCCGTCGCCTTCTGACGCTTCGTCAACCCTGAAGCCGCCTGTCCCGCCGGGACCGCCGATCGAGCCGGACGCCGCGCGGAAGAGCGGCCGAGGGTCGTCGGTGACACCCGAATCACGGGAGCGCGTACGGCAGTTGCCCCTCCGAGGTCGCCACCGCTCGACAGGAAGGGTGAACGGCAAGGCACGCCCACCCCCTCCCGTCAGCCGCGGCGCGTCACGCACGGGTCCGGCGCGGTGCGCCCGCCAAGCGGGCGAGCGGGGCGGGCGGACCCGGCATGGTGCGGCTGCCCGAAGGGGCCGAGGCCGGAGACTGGCGGTCCGGAGCCAGTCAGGAGAGAGCATGGACGACCGCAGCCGCCCGGACCCCCACGGCTTGGTGACCGCCGACGGGGACGGGGGAGCCGGCAACCGGGCCGGGGTGCTGGGCACCGCGCTCGCCGGCGTGCTCGCGTTCGCGCTCTCCGCCGGCTCGTGGCAGTGGTTCTCCACCTACCTCGGCGTCACTCTGCTCGCCTTGATCCTCTCCTTCACCGGGCCACCGACCCCCGTGCCCGGCGCGAGATTCGCGTACGCGCGGAGCCTGACGGCGTACTCGCTGGTCGTCGGCCTGTGCGTCACGCTCGCGGTGGCCCCCGCCATGCAGCGCTGGGCCTGGTTCTTCCCGATGCCGGGCGCCCGCGACGCATGCGCCCACCTGGGCCGCTACGCGGCGCTCCAGACGCAGGCCGCGGTGAGCGGCCTGCACAGCCACGACAGCGCCGCGCTGGCGTATGCGCGAAGCGACCGGAGCATGCACGCCGTCAACGACTGCCTGGCGTCCACGACGACGCTCTGGCTGCCCGTGTACGCCTTGGCGGCGGCTCTCCTGGCCGGATTCGGCGCCTGGTTCGTGAGCAGGACCGGCGGCGCGCTCCGTCGAGCGGCATGACGCCGGCGAGCCGGAATTCCCGTTGCGGGTCCGCAGCTGCGGAAGGAGGTGACGGTGCACAGCGCGGCCGACGGCAAGGAGCCGGGCCACGTCGTGACGCTCGTCCGGGCGTCACCGTCGTCCGCGGAACGCACTCCTTCCAGTTCGGGTACAACCATGACGAGGGCACCCACGGCACCCACCACGACCTCTTCAGCGTGGTGGCCAGGAAGCCCTTCTCGCGCTTGCCGTGGATGTCGTGGCCCTCGGCGCCGAGCTGCTCGGCGACCTTCATCCGGACCGGGTCGTCGTCGTAGACCGTGCGGGCGTTCTCGCGGTGGACCGCGACGTCGACGCAACGGGTGACGACAGTCGTCATCGACCGCGTCACGGTAGACCATGACGAACGTCATAACCAGAGGGATCGGAAGAGAGGTCGTACGTGACCAAGCCCGAGCAGTCGGCGCGCGACCTGATCGTGGCCGGCGCGGCCTGAACGCGACGAGCATCCGCGAGACGGCCAAGCATGCCAGGGCGCCGCTCGGCTCGACGTACCACTACTTCCCCGAGGGCAAGCAGCAGCTGGTCACCGAGGCGGTCCGCTTCACGGGCGACGCCACAGCCAGGGCGCGTGACAATCCGCTGTTCCCCTGCACGTGACAACGAACTCACCGTCCGGCGCTCGCAGTTCAGACACTGCCGGGCGGGACGGGTGTGGCCTGGTGGTAGTACATCTGCCACGTTGCGGCCGCACCCCGCTTGCGCCAGAGCGAACTCCGCCGTGCCCGGTTTCCGTTCAACGTGGTCTCGTAGGTGAGATGCACCAACCCAGGCGCCAGCAGGACACCGGTGAACTTCGAGGCCTCAACGCGCGAACCGCTTCCTGCCGCACCGTCCAACTCGGGCAGCGCGGCCAGCATCTCGTCGAACGTCCACCGCCGCCCCGAAGCGCCGACCTCGGTGAAGTCCGGGTCCAGCAGCTGTCGGGCGAGCGAGCGTGACGCGCGCACGCTGGGGTCCATCAGACGCAGCTCGCCTGCGATCGCTTCGCGTACCTCATCCGTCTCTCGGCTCATACCGGCATCCTCGCCCAGGTGACCAAGCCCCTCGCAACCGAGTTACGTCACGCAGAGCACAACTCAGCCCCCGGGCCGTGACCTGTGGCTCAGCCGCGACGTGGTCCGGCGGCCTGGAGAGCTTGGCGGAACGCTTTCGACGGGTACGGGGTATCCCTGTCCTCGTCCTGGACCGTGACATAGAAGTCCGTCATCGCAGCGGCGATCGGTGCATGGCGGGAGAGGATCGCCCTGACCTCTCACCGATTCGACTCTGTTCTGCGCCAGGTCGGAAAGGTTCTTGTGAAGCCTCTGTACGAAGGCCAAGAAATTTTAAGTCTCAAGATTCCATTTCGCGACAACGGCCGCGACAGTGGAGCTGCGGGGAGAACGCCCATGCCGGATCGACCACATGGAACAGACTTTGACGCACCTTCGCATGGCCCGCCGGGGAGCCGCCGTGGCCCTGGGCCCTCTCCTCGTCGGAATCCTGTCACTCGGCTGCGCTCTTACGCCGACGAAGATCACTACAATCCAGGCGCCGACCGTGGAACTCCAGCATGCCTACGACGGTGGCGAGCCGACGGTGCGCATCAACGATGAGCCTGCTCCCTCACCCTTGCCGCGGCCCGTTCCGCCTGAGGACAGGGCGGTTCCGCGTGTGGAGCGTGATCCTGCTGCGCGGGTACCGCCGGCGGTCGCCCCGGAAAGCGGTGGTGGGGTCGATGAACAGGACCCGGTACAGCGCTCCCGGTCGGCCTGCTGAGCCGGCCGGGCCTGACAGCCGGGGCAGACCGATCCGCGATGCGGGGACGGGTCAGGGGCGTGCTCGGGGGGGCGGGGGACGCTGGTGGGTAATTTCCGGTCATTCCGACGTCGTGGTCTCGAACCAGGTGGGTCCGTCGGAGAGCGCCTGCTTGATGCGGAACAGCTGCCGTTCGTCCAGCGGCGGCAGGGCGTCCACCGCGAACCAGCCCACGTCGACGGACTCGTCGTCGTTGACCCGTGCGGCCCCGCCCACGGCCCGGCAGCGGAAGGTGACGTCCATGAACTGGCACTTGTCGCCGTTGGGGAACTCCATTTCCGTCCCGGCGCGCACCAGGACGACGCGCTCCGGAACGCAGCGCACGCCTGCCTCCTCGTAGACCTCGCGCACGGCGCAGTCCGCGGGCTGCTCCCCGGGGTCCGGGATGCCGCCGATCACGGTCCACTCCCCGTTGTCGGCGCGCTGGCCGAGCAGCACCCGCCCCTCGTCGTCGAAGACGACGGCGCTGACGCCGGGCAGCCAGAGCAGCTGGTGTCCCGCGGAGGCCCGGATCTCGGTGATGAAGTCAGGAGTCGGCATGGTCCGACCCTATCCGGGCCTCCCGGTCAGCCCGCCGCGTTCCGTCGGGTCCGCACCCCGGCGCCGATCGCCCACCCCAGACCACCCGCCGCGACCAGCACCAGAGCCACCTCGGGCAGGATGCCGAGCTTCGTCGCCGGGGTCTGCGAGGAGCGCAGAGGCACCTTCTGCACCAGGGAGTCCGCCACGAACATGCCGGTCTTCTGGGTGATCTTCCCGTCCGGCATGATGATCGCGCTGACACCGCTGGTCACGGGCACCGTGACGGTCCTGCTGTGCTCGACCGCGCGGACCCGGGACATGGCGAGCTGCTGGTAGGTCATCTCACTGCGGTCGAAGGTGGCGTTGTTGCTGGGCACGGAGATCAGCTGGGCGCCGTCGGTGACCTCGGAGCGCACGGCCCAGTCGAACGCGGCCTCGTAGCAGGTGACGAGCCCGACCTTGGCGTCGTCCATGTCGAAGACGCCCGGCTTCGTGCCCCGGCTGAAGTCCTTGCGGACCATCGACGTCCAGTCGCTGTTGATCGCCCCGATGAGCGAGCGCAGCGGAAGGTACTCGCCGAACGGCTGGACCTGTCGCTTGTCGTACGTCTGGGTGGGGCCCTTCACCGGGTCCCAGAGGATCTGCTCGTTGTAGAGCTCGCCGTCCCGCTCGACGACGCCGCCGACCGAGATGGGCGCGCCGATCGCCTTGGCGGCCCGGTCGATGACGGCGGCGGCGTCCGCGTTGGCGAAGGGGTCGATGTCGGAGGAGTTCTCGGGCCACAGCACGAAGTCGGGGCGGGCGACCTTGCCGGCCTCGACCTCGGCGGCCAGCCGCTCCGTCTCGCGCGCGTGGTAGTCGAGCACGGCCCGGCGCTGGGAGTTGAAGTCCAGGCCGAGGCGCGGCACGTTGCCCTGGATGACAGCGACCGTCGCGGTGCCGTCCTGCGCCTGGTCGCTCACCAGGGTGCGGGCGGCCAGCGCGGCGACGACCGGGACGGCCACGCTGAGCAGGGCCACCGCGGCCGCCGACCGCCGCACCTCGCCCGAGCGCCGCCGCTCGAGCACGAGGCGGACCGTCTCGTACAGGCCGAAGCCGCACAGGACGACGCCGAAGCCGAGCACGGGGGTGCCGCCGACCGCGGCGAGGGGCAGGAAGACGCCGTCCGCCTGACCGAAGGCGATCTTGCCCCACGGGAAGCCGCGGAAGGGCACACGCGCGCGTGCCGCCTCGCCGGCGATCCAGAGCGCGGCCGCCCACAGCGGCCAGGCCGGCAGCTTGGACACGGCGGCGACGCCCACGCCGACCAGCGCGACGAAGATCGCCTCGATGGCCACCAGGGCGAGCCAGGGGCCGGGGCCGACCTCGACGCCGGTCCACACCAGGAGCGGCAGCAGGAAACCCAGCCCGAAGAGGTAACCGAGACCGAAGGCGGCCTTGGGGCTGCGCCCCCGCAGCACCCAGCCGAAGGCGGCGAAGGCAGGCAGCGCCAGCCACCACACGGTGCGCGGCGGGAAGCTGACGTAGAGCAGCACGCCGGAGAGCGCCGCGGTGGCGGCCGGGACGAGGCGGCGCAGGAGCCGCGCGCCGCGCGAAGCCGGCGCGGCCGAGGGCTCCAGCCGGTCCGGCCGGCCTACGGAAGTTGCGGTGACGGTCACTCCGGGAGTGTACGGCGAGTGACCTTTTGCCCGACAGTTCGGTCCCACCGGGGCCGGGACAAGGCCCGCCGGGTCGACGGGCGTGCGCACCTGGGGCGATGACCGTGCCCGCCCGGGTCGAGACCGTGCCGGGACCGCAGACCGGACCCGCCAAGACGGAAGACCGGACGCGCCGGGACCGAAGATCGAGCTCTCCCGAGCCGAAGACCGAGCCCGTCCGAGCCGAAGACCGAGCACGCCGGGACCGGAGACCGGACCCGGCTAGGCGGAAGAAGACCGGACGCGTGGGGCCGATGACCGGGACCGCCAAAGGCCGACGACCCTGCGTGCCGCGGTCGGAGACCGGGCGCGTCATGGCCGATGGCCGGGCCCGCCGGGGTCCCCGGCCCTGGTGGGCCCGGGTCCCCGTGCCGGCGCACAACCCGGCGCGACTCATCCACAAACCGCCCATCAGCGGTTACCGTGGGCCAGAGTCCCGGTCTCGTGCGACCGGGGTCCGGCACGGTTCAGGTCCGTCACGGTCGGGGGGCGACCGGGTTCGGGGGGCGGGGTGGGTTCCACCGGGATGTCGTCCGCGGTCGACGAGGCCGCGGACGGAAACAGACGAAACGTTTCGGACGCGCTCGGCGCGACCGTGCTCGGGGCCTGTGCCGTCTGGTCCCTGGTCACTGCGGCGGTGCACGGCGGACGCCCCGAGGGCGTCCTGCTCGCCGTGCTGGCGGTGGCCGCCGGCTATGCGGCGGGGCGGATCACCGGCGTGCTGCTGCCGGTCGCCGCGCCCGGCGCCGGCGCGCTGGCAGGGCTGGCGTTGACGGTGACCGTGCCGGGGCTCGGCCCGGGGCCCGAGATCGCCGCGCCGCTGGGCCACGCGGGCGGCACCGCCGCGGTGCTGACCCTGTCGGCCGGCGCCGCCTGCTGCGCCGCATGGGCGACGCCCGTACCCGCACTGCGGCTCGCGCTGCGTCTGCTCGCCGCGGGCGTGGCGGTCACCGCGGCCCTCCTGGACTCGACGACGGGCGTGGTGACCTGCTGCGCCGTGTTGCTGTGCTCGCTGGCCGCCGGACGGATGCGCCACCGTGGGCCGGCGCTCGCCGCGTGGGTCGTGGCGGCCGCCCTGGTGACCGGCATGAGCTGGGCCGTCGCCGGGAACGCGCTGCCCGGCACACTCAACGGCTCACTCACGGGCCAGTTGACTCCGCACCGCGTCGACCTGTGGCGCGACGCCCTCGGCATGTTCCGCCGCCAGAGCGTTTTCGGCGTGGGCCCGGGACGCTTCGGCGAGCTGAGCGCGACGGCGGCGCAGTCGACGCCGTCCGACGACAAGCCGCACTCGGCGACGCTGCAGACGGCGGCGGAGCAGGGCGCCGTCGGGCTGCTGCTGCTTTCGGCGGTCTTCTGCTGGGTGCTGTCCGCGCTGTGGCGCTCGCGGCGTCCGACACCGGTCGTCCTCACCGCGGGGGCCACGCTGACGGCGGTCGGCGCGGTCGCCGCGGTCGGCAACGCGCTGAGTTTCACCACGGTGTCGGTGGGTGCGGGACTGCTGGCCGGTCTGGCCACGGCCCTGCCGCTCGCCGCGGAGCCCGCGGCGCCGGCGACTCCCGGAGCTCCGTCGCCGTACGAACGGGACCTGCACCACGGCGACCGCCCAACGGCCTGACGCAGCGGCCTGAAGGGGCGGCCTGAAGCGGCAAGGAAAGGCCTGACTGTCAGCGCGCCGGGCCCGGGGCGCCGGTGCGCAACCGCTCCCGGATGACGCGCACGGCCGACTCTGCGTCGTCCACCGTGATCGTGAACGTGTGGCCGTCCCACAGCCTCAGCACCACGCCCTCACCCTTGCGGACGACGACCGCGGTGCCCTTCTCCGGCCGCCAGCGATAACCCCAGCCGCCCCAGTGACGAGGCGTGACGTGCGGTTCGAAGTCGGCGCCGGCGACATGGGCCAGCGGGATCCGGCGGCGCGGCAGCCCGATGTGACCGCAGCGCACCTCGAGGGACTCCTCGTCGAGCTTCAGGTCGACGTGGACGAAGGCGAGGGTGCCGAAGAGCACCAGCAGCCCGGCGGCGATGCAGCCGACGACGGACATCACGAGCGGGGCGACGCCGGACGTCCAGGCCGACTCGACGGCGAGCTCGACGCCGAGCGCCATGCAGGCGGCCCCGACCAGGGCGAGCAGCCACTGGAAGCGGTTGGTGGCGCGCCCCGTCCAGACATCGGCATGCGGGACGGCGGAGGGCGGGGCGTCGCGATGCGGGACGTCAGGAAGCGGAATGCTCTCATCGTGGGGGTGGTGGTCCCTCATATCCATGAGATTACTCAGGTTTCGCTGCGCCGGTAGTCCGTAGCGCAGGGTGACTACTCCGCCCGGAGCCGGCCCGGGACCCGCCCGGGGAAGGCTCGGAGCCCGCCAGAAACAGCACACCCAGCGGGCCACAGGCGGGGTTCCGGACGGTCACGGAGCGGGGCTGACAGCCTGGAGCAGGCGGCCTTCCGGGTAGGCCAGCGCCGGAGTCGGCAGAACGCCCGGGCGACCGCTGAGCAGAACCGTCACTGCACCGAGCGCCGCACCCTCCGGCTCGGGGCGGGCGCCGATCCTGCGCAGTGCCTGCGCGGCCACCGCGCCGGCCGAGCCGTGCAGGACCAGCGGCGGCCGGCCGGGGCGCCGCACGGCGGCACGGATCCGGTCGGCGACGAGCTCGTAGTGGGTGCAGCCGAGGACGACGGTGGTGACTTCCTCGGGGGTGAGGGCGGCGGCCGCGGCGACCGCCGCGTCGATCGCCGTCTCGTCCGCGTGCTCCACCGCCTCGGCCAGCCCCCAGCAGGGCACCTCGGCGACCGTGACGCCGTCGGCGAAGTTCTCGATCAGGCCCCGCTGGTAGGGGCTTCCGGTGGTGGCGGGCGTGGCCCAGATCGCGACGGGACCGCCCCCGGCCGCGGCCGGCTTGATCGCCGGAACGGTGCCGATCACCGGGATGCCGGGTTCGAGGGTGGCCCGCAGGGTGGGCAGGGCGTGCACGGTCGCCGTGTTGCAGCCCACGATGAGGGCCTCGGGCCGGTGCGCCGCGGCGGCCTCCGCGACGGCCAGCGCACGCGCGGTGAGGTCCTGCGGGGTACGCGGTCCCCAGGGCATGCCGTCGGGGTCGAGGGAGAGCACGAGATCGGCGTCCGGTCGCAGGCGCCGTACCGCGGCGGTGGCCGCCAGCAGGCCGATTCCGGAGTCCATGAGCGCGATCTTCACCCGGCCACCATAGACGATGTGCGCCTGTCGCCCCTTCGGGTGGGGAAGACTGCGCACGTGAGCGCCATTGTGTGGATCGCCGCCCTGTCCCTGGCCGCCTGGCTGTGGCTGCTGCTCTGTCAGGGGCTCTTCTGGCGCACGGACATCAGGCTGCCGGACCGGTCGGCGCCGCGGGAGTGGCCGTCGGTCTGTGTCGTCGTCCCCGCGCGCGACGAGGCGGCGGTGCTGCCCGCGAGCCTGCCCTCGCTGCTCGCCCAGGACTATCCGGGGCGGGCCGAGGTCTTCCTCGTCGACGACGGCAGCCGCGACGGCACGGGAGACCTGGCGCGCGCCCTCGCCCGGCGGCACGGCGGGCTCCCGCTGACCGTGGACTCACCCGGTGAGCCGCCCGCGGGCTGGACCGGGAAGCTGTGGGCGGTGCGGCACGGGATCGGCCTGGCACGCGCGCGTGAGCCCGAGTACCTCCTCCTCACCGACGCCGACATCGCGCACGCGCCCGACAGTCTGCGGGAGCTGGTGGCGGCAGCCCGTACCGGCGGCTTCGACGTCGTCTCCCAGATGGCACGGCTGCGGGTGGAGAGCTCGTGGGAGCGGCTGGTGGTGCCGGCGTTCGTCTACTTCTTCGCCCAGCTGTACCCGTTCCGCCGGATCGGCCGGCGCGGTGCGCGCACGGCGGCCGCGGCGGGCGGCTGCGTCCTGCTGCGCGCCGAGACGGCCGAGCGGGCGCGGATCCCGGACGCCATCCGGCAGGCGGTCATCGACGACGTGGCGCTCGCGCGGGCCGTGAAGGGCGCGGGCGGGCACATCTGGCTGGGGCTGGCCGAACGGGTGGACAGCGTGCGGCCGTACCCGAGGCTGCACGACCTGTGGCGGATGGTGTCGCGCAGCGCGTACGCGCAACTGCGCCACAGCCCTGCCCTGCTCCTCGGGACGGTGCTCGGTCTGGCTCTGGTGTACCTGGTCCCGCCGCTCGCCCTCCTCGTCGGACTCACGGCGGGCAGCGCGCCGACGGCGGTGTGCGGCGCGCTGGCCTGGCTGGTCATGGCGGGGACGTACGTCCCGATGCTGCGCCACTACCGGCAGCCGGTGTGGCTCGCTCCCCTGCTGCCGTTCACCGCGTTCCTCTACCTCCTGATGACGGTCGACTCCGCCGTGCAGCACTACCGGGGGCGCGGTGCGGCCTGGAAGGGCCGCACCTACACGCGTCCGGACGCCGTCGCCGACGAGGGCTGAGCCGGCCCGGGACCGGCGCCGGCTCCTATTTGCGGCCCGGGGTCCAGTTCATGCCCCACCCGTAGGCGTGGTCGACGGTGCGCTGCGGGCTCACGCCGCGCTCGGGCACCAGGTAGCGGGCCTCGCGCTGGACGACGAGGTCGCCGCCCTGGTTGGTGATGAGCGCCAGTACGCAGACGGTCGACGGAACGGTGCACTCGTCCAGGGAGAAGTCGACCGGTGCGCCGAACTGGGGTTGCAGCGTGACCGTGGCGTGCAGGTCGGCGAACGAGCGGGCGCCCTCGTAGATGGTCACGAATACCAGGATGCGCCGGAAGTCGTTCTTTCGGTCGAGGTTGACCGTGAGGTTCTCACCGCTCGACACGGCGCCCGTGCGGTCGTCGCCGTCGAGGTGGATGTACGGCGGCTGGTGCAGCGAGCCGAAGGCGTTGCCCAGGGCCTGGACCACGCCCTTGCGGCCGTCGGCGAGTTCGAACAGGGCGCACAGGTCGAGGTCGAGGTCGTTGTGCAGCGCGACCGCCCGCCCGCGCTTGCTGCCCCATCCGGAGAACTGCTTGCGCACCTCCCAGTTGAGGTTGACGCGCAGGGCGCCCGACGTGCCGCCCTGTTTGGTCAGGGACACCGACGGGGCGGCCTTGGTGAGCGTCACCTTGGTCAGCCTGATGGGCGCGCCCGTCGCGCCCGGCGCCGCGGGCGGGGCGGTGGGGGGCGGCGGGGCCTGGTGGACGGGCGGGGGCACCGTGACGGGGAAGGCGGGCATCGTCGGCTGCTGGGGCGGCGGCGTCGGGGTCACGGGGGCCGACGGAACCGGGGGCTGCGGAGCGGAGGCCGGCGGCGGAACGGGGGGCGCGGCGTGTTGCGGCTCGTCCACGGTGATGCCGAAGTCCGTGGCCAGGCCCTCGAGTCCGCTGCCGTAGCCCTGTCCGACGGCGCGGAACTTCCAGGCGCCCTGACGGCGGTAGAACTCGCCCAGCACGAAAGCGGTTTCAACGGTGGCCCCGGCGCTGTCGAACCGCGCCACCACCGCGTCCCGCGCCGCGTCCCGCACCTCGATGTAGAGGTCCGGGATCTGACCGAAGGAGCCGCCGTCCGACGAAGCGGCCAGGACGACGGTCTCGATCGCGGGCTCCACGCGCGCGAGGTCGACGAGGATGCTGTCGGTCACCCGCCCCTCGGCGTCGCGTTTGCCCTCGTGGCGGACGGCGCCGGAGGAGTGCGCGGGCTGGTTGTAGAAGACGAAGTCGGCGTCGGAGCGGACCTTTCCGGCCAGCAGGAGCAGCGCCGACGCGTCGGCGTCGGGAACGCCCGGTCCGGAGCGCCGACCCAGTTCGACGCGCAGCGCCGTGGTCGGGACCGGGACATTGGACCCCTTCTGCATTGACATGTACGCCCCCATTGTGTGTCAGTGCACCAGGCCGTAGGTCCCGGCACCCCTCGGGTTGTCTACCGGCCAACCTATTGCGAGGGACGGCGGACGCCCATCAAGAGCGCGGGACCGAGCCTGGCCAACCCCTGGTAACCCACCCGGAACTCGGCTTTTACACGATCTACGTGTTGTTCGCCGTCCTTTTTTCCCAAGTTCGCTCGCATTGGGGATCCGAGGCTCCTACCGACACGGAAATCAACCCTCTTATCGGTCTCCCCAACCAGCACATCGTGGGCTTACCTTATGTGCCATGACCTCCCCCCGCTCCACCTACGGAGGCGGCTACTACTCCGCCTTCCCGGACACTCCGATCTACGACTCGCTCGTGGCCGAGCGGGGCACCCCGCAGATCGCCCCGATCCGGGTCCCCGCCGCGTACGACATGGGCGGCGGCAACCTGCCCGCGCTGCCGTCGGCGCTGCCCGCCCTCCCGGCCGGTCCGTCGCAGCAGTCCTACGGCTACCCGCAGGCGCAGCAGCCCGCGCCGCTGCAGCAGGCCCCGGCGGCCTACATCCCGCCGCAGGCCGTCGCGCCGCGCGGCTACCCCGGCCCCCAGATGCAGCAGCAGCCGCGCCCCGCGGGCCCCGGCATGAACTACGAGGCGATGCGCCCGGCCGCGCCCCGGCCCGCCGCGCCGCAGTACCAGGATCCGTACAACCAGCAGCAGTACCGGGGTTACTGAGCTGATCCGGGGTCACTGAGCTGATCCGGGGTCACCTTGCGCCTCCTGGCAAAATGACCCCCATGCCTGAAGCGGAACTGCTGTCGATCCACGTCCACCCGGTCAAGGCGTTGCGGGGCCAGGCGCCCCGTGAGGCCGTCGTGGAGCCCTGGGGGCTGGCCGGAGACCGGCGTTGGGCGCTGATCGACGACGGGGGAAAGGTCGTCACCCAACGCCAGCAGCCGCGCCTCGCACTGGCCGCCGCCGAGCTTCTGCCCGGCGGCGGCGTGCGTCTGTCGGCGCCCGGTCGGCCGCCGCTGTCGGTCGCCGTGCCCGATCCGGCGGCCCGGGTGCCGCTGGAGATCTTCCGCGACAAGGTGGAGGGGGTCCTCGCCGACGACGCCGCGCACGCCTGGTGCAGTGGCTATCTCGGCGCGGACGTACGGCTGGTCCACATGGACGATCCCGCCGTCCGCAGGCCCGTCGACCCGGCGTACGCGCTGCCCGGCGAGACCGTCGCGTTCGCCGACGGATATCCGCTGCTGGTCGTCACGACCGCGTCCCTCGACGCCCTCAACTCACTCGTCGCGAAGGGCGAGCACGCCGCCGAGGGGCCGCTGCCGCTGAACCGTTTCCGGCCGAACCTGGTCGTGTCGGGCACCGAAGCGTGGTCCGAGGACGGGTGGTCGCGGCTGGTGGTCGGCGAGGTGGGGTTCCGGGTCGCCAAACCGTGCGGACGGTGCGTCGTCACCACCACCGACCAGGTCACCGCCGCGCGCGGCAAGGAGCCGCTGTACTCCCTCGGACGGCACCGGCGCGTCGGCGGCGCGCTGGTCTTCGGCCAGAACCTGGTGCCCCTGTCCCGCGGCACGATCCGGATCGGCGATCCGGTGCGCGTCACCGACTGATCACGGGCAGGGGCGGTCACGGTGCGGGTGACCGGTGGGGAACCCCCGCCCGACCCGGGGCGTTGGGACGGCCGAGAGGTTCACGAAGGCTTCATCAGGGTTCTGAAGCGATCCTCGCGCTGGTGATTTCGCTCTCTCTTCGACGGGAGCCGGGTGTCAACCGCTCCGACGGGGGTTGTCTCGGATCGGAAGGGGGTGCGGTCCATGCGAGCGATGAGCGGGATCTGGCGCTGGCGACACAATCCGCTGCGCCGGGGAACGGACCTGGCCGAGGCGTGGGGGGCCCTGGCGGCCCTGCTCCTGATCCTCGTCGTCGCGCCCGTGGTGGGCTCCGTCGTCGGCGCCCTGGCACAGGGCACGCTGCAGCAGTCGGTCCGTGCGCAGCACGCGTCGCGCCACGAGGTCACGGCCACCGTGGTGCGCAAGGCGACCGGTTCGCCGACGGACGTGGATCCGGAGACGACCAACGGCCGGGAGACACGGACCCGGGTCGTCGCCGACTGGACCGCGCCGGACGGCAGCGCACGGCACGGCACCGTCCTGGCGGGCCTCAGAGCCCCGCACCCCGGCGACCGCTTCGCGATATGGACCGACGGTCACGGCCGTCTCGTGGCCCGTCCCCTGGACTCCGCCACCGCCACGGCGCACGCCGTGCTCGCCGGCTTCGGCGCGGCCCTGTTCTCCGCGGGCGCCGTGGAGGGCGGCCGGCGGCTGGTCGTCTGGCGCATGGTCCGCCGCCGTTACGCCCGTTGGGACCAGGCCTGGGACCGGGCGGGTCCGGACTGGGGGCGCACCGGCGCCGGCAGCTGACGGCCTTTCGTCTCTGGTCAACCCACTGCCCGCGCGCACGCTACGGTGGTCCGGCCGAAGCTTTCGGCATCAACCCGCGTACCACGAGGTGGGGGCACAGCAACGCCATGGCACAGGGCACGGTCCAGGTGACGCACACCGGCACATCGCGGTGGCGGCGCCGCACGGGTGAGTACGCATCGCTCGCCGCAGCCCTGGAGGCCGCGGCGGAGGGCGACGTCCTCACCATCGCTCCCGGCACCTACCGGGAGAACCTGGTCGTGGAGCGGTCGGTGACCCTGCGCGGGCCCGAGGGCTCCCCCGGCTCCGTGCGCCTCGCTCCGTTGGACGGAGTGCCGCTGACGGTCCGGGCCTCGGCCGTGGTGCAGGACCTGCACGTGGAGGGGCAGGACGCGGCCGCGCCCGCGGTGCTCGTCGAGGAGGGCACCCCGGAGCTGCTGGACCTGCGGATCGTCACCCGGTCCGCGGCGGGCGTCGAGGTGCGCGGCAGCGCCCGCCCCACGGTGCGGCGGTGCACCGTCGACAACCCGGCGGGCATCGGCATCGCCGTGGTCGACGGCGGCGGCGGCGTCTTCGAGGAGTGCGAGGTCCTCGCGGCCGGCCAGGCCGGCGTCGCGGTGCGCGGCGGCGCGCGTCCCCGGTTCGAGCGCTGCCGGGTGCACCACACCTCGGGGGCGGGTCTGAGCGCGACCGGCGACCACACCGCGCTCGAGGCGGTGGGCTGCGAGGTGTACGAGGTCAGGGGCAGCGGCGTCCAGGTCAGCGCGCGGGCCACGGCCCACCTCACCGACTGCGACGTGCACCGCACCACCGCCGACGGCGTCACCCTCGACACCGACGCCGTGCTCACCCTGGCCGACTGCCGCATCCACGACATCCCGGAGAACGCGGTCGACCTGCGCTCCCGTTCCGTGCTGACGCTGACCCGCACGACGGTGCGTCAGTTCGGGCGCAACGGGCTGTCGGTGTGGGACCCGGGCACGCGCGTGGACGCCAACCAGTGCGAGATCTTCGACAGCACCGGCGACTACCCGGCCGTCTGGGTCAGCGACGGCGCCACCGCGGTGCTGGACTCCTGCCGGGTGCACGACGTGCCGGACGCCCTGTTCGTCCTCGACCGCGGCTCCCGCGCGGACGTCGTCGACAGTGACCTGTCCCAGGTGCGCAACACCGCGGTGTCGGTGAGCGACGGCGCGACGGCCCAGCTCGACGACTGCCGGATCAGGGACGCGGCGACCGGCGCCTGGTTCCGTGACCACGGCAGCGGCGGCACCCTCGACAACTGCACGATCGACAGCACGCAGACCGGCGTGATCGTCACCAAGGGCGCCGACCCGACCGTGGAGCGCTGTACGGTCGACTCCCCCGCCGAGGCCGGGTTCTACGTGTCGGCCGGCGGCCGCGGCAGCTTCCTGAACTGCCGGGTGACCAACAGCGGGGGCTACGGCTTCCACGTGATAGACGGCAGCCGGACGACGCTGCGCAAGTGCCGGACCGAGCGCTGCGCGCGCGGCGGCTACGAGTTCGCCGACGCGGGGGCGGAGTCCGCGTCCGGTTCCGCGCCCGTCGTGGAGGACTGCAGCAGCGACGAGAGTGCGGGCGTGCGCATGCCCGGCGCGCCGGCCGCCCTGGAGACGGTCGCGCAGACGACGGTCCAGTCCCCGGGTCTGCTCGGCGTGCTGCCCGAACAGCGCGTCGCCGTGCCCGAACCGCAGCCGGCCGCCGCGGCGCCGCAGGCATCGGTGCGGACCTCGCAGGACGTGCTCGGCGAGTTGGACACCCTGGTCGGCCTGGACAGCGTCAAGCGCGAGGTGCGGGCCCTCATCGACATGATCGAGGTGGGCCGGCGCCGTCAGCAGGCGGGGCTCAAGGCGGCGTCCGTCAAGCGCCACCTGGTCTTCACCGGTTCCCCTGGCACCGGCAAGACGACGGTCGCGCGTCTCTACGGTGAGATCCTCGCCGCTCTCGGCGTGCTGGAGAAGGGCCATCTCGTCGAGGTGTCCCGGGTGGACCTGGTCGGCGAGCACATCGGTTCGACGGCGATCCGCACCCAGGAGGCGTTCCAGCGGGCGCACGGCGGTGTGCTGTTCATCGACGAGGCGTACGCGCTGTCGCCGGAGGACGCCGGCCGGGACTTCGGCAAGGAGGCCATCGACACGCTGGTGAAGCTGATGGAGGACCAGCGGGACGCCGTCGTCGTGATCGTCGCGGGCTACACGGCGGAGATGGAGCGGTTCCTGGCGGTCAACCCCGGGGTGGCGTCCCGTTTCTCACGGACCATCACCTTCGGTGACTACGGTCCCGACGAGCTGTTGCGGATCGTGCGGCAGCAGGCCGAGGAGCACGAGTACCGGCTCGGTCCGGGGGCCGAGGACGCGCTGCTGAAGTACTTCACGGAGCTCCCGAAGGGCCCCGCCTTCGGCAACGGCCGCACCGCCCGGCAGACGTTCGAGGCAATGGTGGAGCGGCACGCGAGCCGGGTCGCGCAGGTGGCGGAGCCCAGCACGGACGATCTGACCCTGCTGTACGCGGAGGACCTGCCGGACCTGCCCTGACGGTGGTGCGCGCCCGCTGCCGCGGCGCCTCCCCGGCGGGCGTTCACGCCCGCTGCGCCGGCACCTCCCCGGGTGGCGCCTCGGGCCGCAGCCGGCCCAGCAGCAGTTCGCGCTCCTCGGCGAACGCCGGGTCGGCCTGGTAGTCGGAGTGCCCGAGGACGGGCGTGGGCAGCGGATGGTCCTCGCTGCGGCCGTACGCCAGCGGGTCGGCGAGCGGATCACGGTCCACCCGGGGGCCGCAGCCGTCGCCGGACAGCCGTACGGGGCCGCCGATGGGATCGGTCGGCCGGTACAGGTTGCGCCAGCAGTCGATGTCCTCGTGCAGGGCGGCCAGCGCTGCCGGTCCGAAGTGGGCGGGGAACCAGCGGCCGTAGAGGCGCTCGATCGGGGAGCCGTAGGTGAGCAGGGCGACGCGGGCGCGGTCGGACGGTTTCAACTGCCAGGCCGCCGCGGCAGCGAGGACGCTGCCCTGGGAGTGCCCGGAGATGACCAGGCGTCCGCCCGTGGCACGCGTCCAGGTGGCCACGCGCCAGGTCAGGTCGGGCACCGCGCGCTCCGCGTAGCAGGGCGGGGCGAAGGGGTGCGCGGCGCGCGGCCAGAACGTGCCGACGTCCCAGAGGATGCCGATCGTGCGCCGCGCGGAAACGTCCTTGTAGGCGCGTCGGCCCCAGGTCACGAGCAGGATGAAGCCGAGCCCGATCAGCCAGGAACCCAGCGCCTGGGCGGTCTGGGCGGCGCCCTGCACGAAGGGCTGGGCCGTCTGCGCGGCCCGGGCCGGGGTCCGTCCGGTGCCGAAGGCGCCGACAAGCGCGCCCGCGCCGAGCAGCAGGGTCGCGGTGGCGACGACGGCGACGAGGAGCGGGCCGCGGTCGGTGAGCGAGGCCATCGCGCGGGCCCGGGCGATGAGCCGGGTGCGGGCCGCGTCGCCGGAGCGCACCCCGTACGTTTGGACCACCTCCTTCTCCTCGACCCGGATCAGCAGCAGGGTGCGCCGGGCGAGGAGCGCGCACAGCGTCAGCACCACCAGGAGCAGTACCGGAATGACGGCCGCCTGCCAGGTCAGCATTACCGGCGGGCCGTCGAGGGAGGCGCCGGTGCCGTCGAGCCAGTCCGACACCCGTTGTGACACCCCGCCGGACATGACGCCGCCCAGCGCGCAGGCCAGCATCGCGACGGCGGGGCCGCCGAGGCCGTGCAGCGCGCAGCGCTCCGGCGGCGCGCCGGGGCCGCGCGTTCGCGGGCAGTGGTGCAGGGTGCGGGCGACGACGGCGAGGGCGATCACCAGGGCGCCCTGGGCGAGGGCCAGTGCGCCGAAGGTGGCGTCGCCCGGGAGCCGGCCCTCGGAACTCCAGCCCGGGCGGTCCCATCCGGCGTACACCAGGGTGAGGGCGAGCAGCGTGAGGGCGGCCAGCGGCAGCCGGCGTACGAGGTGGGCGTCGACGCGCCGGTCGAGGCGGCGCTCGCTGCGGCCCCGGGCGCACACCACCCAGACCGTGGCCAGCGCGCCCGCGGCCAGGGACGCCTCCAGGGCGCGGCCCATCAGGTCGAGGAGGGCGGGGCCGCCGGGTCTGCGGTCCTCACGCACGGCCGCCGTGCCCACCGCCGCGGCGACCGTCAGCAGTCCGGCCGCGGTGTGCGCGGCGCGGAGCCGGGCGACGAGGCGGCGGCCGTACCAGAAGCCGGGCCGGCTGAGCGCGGTGTGCGCGGGGCCGGTCTCGGGCTCGGGCGTGCGGTGGAGGGGTTCCTGGGACTCGTACGCCCGCCAGGTGCGGTGCGAGAGGTACCAGAGGAGGCCGGTGAGCGCGGTCGGCAGCAGGGCGGCAAGGGCGAGGCGGCGGCCCGGCAGGCTCCACCAGCCGCCGTCCGAGGCGGTCGGTGACAGGAAGCCCAGCCAGGTGTGGCGTTCGGCGCAGGCGGCCGTGCCGGCGCACTGCCAGGCCGTCAGGTCGAGGGCGACCTCACAGGCCGCGGCCACCAGCAGCACGGTCAGGCTCAGCGCCGCGAGCCGCACCAGCAGGCCGTACACCCGCACCGCGCGTATGCGTTCCGTCGCGGCGGGGCGCATCCAGTGGGCGAGGTTGACGACCATGAACGGCAACAGCAGCAGCCACAGGGCGCGGGTGCCGTTGCCGGAGGTGAGGTTGGACCACACGTACGCCTCGGGGACCGGTGCCGCGCGACCGCGGTCGTCGCCGGGACGGCTGTCGGCGGCGACGTCGTGTCCGGGACGGGTTTCGGCGTGGACGTCGTCGGCACGCCGGTAGACGGCCGCCGTCGCGTCGCCGGTGATCCGCACGGTGCGCGGATCGTTCAGCATCTTCTCGGGCGTGGCGCCGCCCACGCCGTGGACCAGGAGTTCCAGGGCGGCTCCGCCGGCAGAGGCAGGTTTCACGATGCGCACTTCCCCCATGACACGTCTTCGGATGTGTCCGTGCGGGCATAACGATCGCCACTTCGGACGCGTGATACACCTCCGGTCACGGAATCTCCCCGTGGTGTGCGACGGACACGCACCTCGCGGGAGTGGCATGCACGCGTCGGGGTGGTGGCACAGCTGTGACCTCGCCGTGCGAGGATGGGGGGCCCGCACACCGGCGTCGGGGGCGAAAGTCCTCGTCGGAGCAGGTGAGCGGCCTGTCGGACGGCTTGAGGGAAAGGACCGGAGCGTACGTGAGTGAGAATCAGAACCTCCTCGCGGAGCAGCGCCGCTCCCTGATCCTGGACGAGGTGCGACGCCGTGGCGGCGTCCGTGTCAACGAGCTGACCCGCAAGCTCGGCGTGTCGGACATGACGGTGCGGCGTGACCTGGACGCGCTGGCCCGGCAGGGCGTGCTGGAGAAGGTGCACGGCGGCGCGGTGCCGGTCGTGGAGGCGAGCACCCACGAGCCGGGTTTCGAGGCGAAGTCGGGTCTGGAACTGACCGCCAAGGAGGACATCGCCAAGGCCGCGGCGGAGCTGGTCGCCCCGGGCAGCGCGATCGCCTTGTCGGGCGGTACGACCACCTATGCGCTGGCCCATCACCTGGTCGACGTGCCGGACCTGACCGTGGTGACGAACTCGGTGCGGGTGGCCGACGTCTTCCACGTGGCGCAGCGCACCGCGGGCCCCCGGCAGGGTGCGGCCACGGTCGTGCTGACCGGCGGGGTGCGCACACCGTCGGACTCCCTGGTGGGGCCGGTCGCGGACCAGGCCATCGCGGCGCTCCACTTCGACGTGCTGTTCCTCGGCGTGCACGGGATATCGGCCGAGGCCGGGCTGTCGACGCCGAACCTCGCGGAGGCCGAGACCAACCGGCGGCTGGTGCAGTCGGCGCGCCGGGTCGTGGTGGTCGCCGACCACACCAAGTGGGGTGTGGTGGGCCTGAGTTCGTTCGCCGCGCTGGAGCAGGTGGACACCCTGGTGACGGACGCCGGGCTGCCGGCGGCGGCGCGTGCGGAGATCTCCGAGCACCTGCGCCGGCTGACGGTCGCGGGCGAGCCCGGCGAGGGTGCAGACATCTGAGAGGGCGGCGGCTAGGGTGGCGCACCCGTTTCCCCGCCATGCGGAGGTCGCGCGTATGCCTCGCCGGTTGCGTCCCGAAGGGCTCGACTTCGTCCGGACCGCTCCTGTGCGTGTGTTCTTCGCGCGTGAGGTGTCCGCTCCCCCTGAGCTGGTCTTCCGTGCGCTCGCCGAGGACGTACCCGGGTGGGCGCGGTGGTTTCCGGGCGTGACGTCCGCCGAGCCGCTGGACGGCGGGGCGGGGCGCGAGGTGCGGCTGCGGGGCGGCACGCGTTTTCGTGAGACGGTCCTCGCGGCGAAGGAGCCCGAGGTGTACGCCTACCGCGTCGACGTCACCAACGCTCCGGGCGTCGGGGCGCTTGTCGAGGAGTGGCGGCTGGCGCCGGCCGGGGCGGGGACGCGCGTGCGGTGGACGTTCGCCGCTGACGGGAGCGTGGTGTTCCGGGCGGTGCTGCGACTGGCCCGGCCGGGGCTCGGGCAGTCCTTCCGCAAGGCCGTGACGCGGCTGGACCGCCGGCTCTCCGGCTGAGCGCCGCGGAGGGGGTGGGGCGCGGGCGCCTGTGCTTCGGTCCTGGGTTCAGTCCTGCCACACGCCGGTGACCAGCAGTGTCTCGATCACCGCGGTGTAGGGGGCGATGTCCAGGCCCTGCTCGGCGAGCCAGTCGTCGGAGTAGTACTTGTCCAGGTAGCGGTCGCCCGGGTCGCACAGCAGCGTGACCACACTGCCCCGGCGGCCGTCGGCCACCATCTCGGCGACGATCTTCAGCGCGCTCCACAGTCCGGTGCCCGTCGAGCCGCCCGCCTTGCGGCCGATGGCCCGCTCCAGGGCTCGGACGCCGGCGACGCTGGCCGCGTCGGGGACCTTCATCATGCGGTCGACGGCGCCGGGGACGAAGCTGGGCTCCATCCGGGGCCGGCCGATGCCCTCGATGCGTGAACCGCAGTCGCAGGTGACGTCCGGATCGCCGGTGGTCCAGCCCTCGAAGAAGCACGAGTTCTCCGGATCGGCGACGCAGATACGGGTGTCGCGCTGGGTGTAGTGGACGAAGCGCGCGAGGGTCGCGGAGGTGCCGCCGGTGCCGGCCGTGGCGACGATCCAGGCGGGCTCCGGGAACCGCTCCGACTCCAGCTGGCGGAAGATCGATTCGGCGATGTTGTTGTTGCCGCGCCAGTCCGTGGCCCGCTCCGCGTAGGTGAACTGGTCCATGTAGTGGCCCCCGAGGTCCGCCGCCAGACGTGCCGACTCCTCGTACAGCGTGCGCGAGTCGTCGACGAAGTGGCACCGGCCGCCGTGGAACTCGATCAGGCGGATCTTCTCGGCGCTCGTCGTACGCGGCATGACGGCGATGAAGGGGACGCCGATCAGCTTGGCGAAGTAGGCCTCGGAGACGGCCGTCGAACCACTGGACGCCTCGATCACCGGCCGGTCCGGCCGGATCCAGCCGTTGCACAGGCCGTAGAGGAACAGCGAGCGGGCGAGCCGGTGTTTGAGGCTGCCGGTGGGGTGCGTCGACTCGTCCTTGAGGTACAGGTCGATGCCCCACTTCTCCGGGAGGGGGAAGCGCAGCAGATGGGTGTCGGCCGAGCGGTTGGCGTCCGCCTGGACCCTGCGGACGGCTTCTTTCAGCCAGTCGCGGTAGGCGGCGTCGCTGTGGTCGACGTCGAGGGTGGCGCAGGTCCTGGTGTGCGGGGCAGTGGTCACGGCTGGGCTCCTTCGGACTTCGCGCCGACGGTGGTCCGCGCGGCCGACACTCCGATCATAAACACCTTCCACACCCTTCTCACCTGCATAAACACTCCTTTGAGGCCCTCAAAGGCGGCCCTGGGGGCGAGTGCGGGGGCCAGGGGGCGCATTCACATGAATGCTCCGGACGGCCCCTCGCGGGCCCGCGGAGGCACTGGTGCTCGGCGGCGGGCGCGGGCAGACTGCACCGGGTCGGGGGCGAGCCCCCGTACGGGGGGCACACCGGATCGCGGACGAGTTCGAACGAGGGGGCGGGAAGGCATGGCGGAGCCGGAGTTCACGGCTACGGGCGTGCGTATCGGGAAGCGGCTGCGCTCGCTCACCCGGGCCGGGCAGGTCCGGATCAGCGACGGCAGGCTGGAGTTGCTGACCAGCTACGGAAGCGAGATCGACAGCGCGCCCGTGCAGGCGGTCCGCGCCTCGAAGCCCTGGTTCGCCCCGGAGGACCGGGCGCTGGCCGACCTCAACGGCAACCGGTACCTGCTGACGCTCGGCGACCACGACCCGGCCCCGGGCGAGCCCGGTCCGCCCGCGGCACGCCGCTTCATCGAGGCCGTGCACAGGGCGGCGGGGCGCGGCGGCTGAGCCGGGGACGAGAGACCGGCCCGGGTGGCCGAATCACCGCGAGTTGCGCTACCGCATCCGCTGCGTCACTCTGGTCTCACGTCACTCTGGGTTTACCGGCGATAACGCTGCGAACCAGCCCCGCCGGCCATGTCAGCAGGCGGCCGCCTCGCGCAGACGCCCTGCTCGATCCGAACTCCGTGTTCTTCCGGACCTCAGTCGGGGAGTCGCAGCCGTGATCAGCAACCCAAGCAGGCACTGCATGGTGGAGCTTCAGGCCCTGCCGTCGCGGATCGGTCAGGTCCGCAGAATCGTATCGGCGCAGTTGCGCTACTGGCACATGGACCCGCTGATAGAGCGCGCCGCGCTCGGTGTCACGGAGCTGTTGACCAACGTCCACCTGCACGCCCAGCCCGACAAGACCTGCGTCGTGGAGTTGGAGCTGCTGCTCGACCGGCTGACCGTCTCCGTGCGCGACCACGACCCGCGGCTGCCGGTCGTCAAGGCCGCCGAGACCCTCGCCACCTGCGGACGCGGGCTGGCCATGGTGGCCGCGGTCAGCGAGAGCTGGGGCGCCCGGCCGGACGGCGAGTCCGGCAAGGTCGTGTGGTTCACGCTGCCGGCGCCCGTCGCCGCACGGGAGCTCGCGGCGCGTCCGCCACGCCGCACACCGCGGGAGCAGGCCGCCCCCCGCTTCACGGAGGTCGTCTCCGTCGACGATCTGCGGCCCGCACATGCCCCCGCCCGGTCGGCCGTCGTCGGCTGACCGGGCGGTGACGTCCCGTACCAGGAGACGCCCCCGCCGCGCCCGGTGCACCGCCCCGCCGAGGGGCCGGTACACCGGGCGCGCTTGTACAGATGCCCGGCAAAGCCGGATGTTCTCCTCCACGGTCAGGGTCGGCACCAGGTTGAACGCCTGGAAGACGAAGCCGACCCGGTCGCGGCGCAGCAGCGTGAGACGGCGGTCGTCGAGCGCGCCGAGCTCGGTTCCGCCGACGTACGCGGTGCCCGAGGTGTGTCCAGGCCGGCCGCGCAGTGCATCAGGGTGGACTTGCCGGAGCCCGAGGGGCCCATGATCGCGGTGAACCGTCCGGCCGGAAAGGCCACGGTCACCCCGTCCAGGGCCCGTACGGCGGTGTCGCCGGCGCCGTACACCTTCACGGCGTCGACGACCCGTGCGGCGTCCCGTGTGCCCGTCGGGGCGGTCACGGTGCTCATGCCGGGCCGCCCTTGCCCATGCTGCCGAACTGCTCGTCCAGGACGGACAGCCGGCGCCAGTACTCGTCCTCGTCGATCTCGCCGGAGGCGAAGCGGCGGCCGAGGACGGCGAGGGGCGAGTCTCCGGTGGGGCGGGTTTGGCCCGTCGCGTTCCAGGGGCCTGGGCGTCCGCGCCACACGGTGCGGCGCAGCACCGTGACGACGCCGATCACCACGGCCGCCCAGATCAGCGGAAGGAACAGGATCCAGGGTCCGGGACCGCCGCCTTGCCAGTCAGCCAGGGTGTTCATCTCGAGTCATCTCCTCTGGGGGTCCGCAGGAGTTCCGCGGCGGGTTCGCGCGGGGTCTGCGTCATGTCTCGAGAGTCCCGCCGGGCGGGGGTCCGGGTCGTCGTACGGCCAGCGGCAGTGTGCGTACCCCGCGGGGAGTACGCGCGCGTGCCCGGGCTGCTCCTCGCGGCGCGACGTGCCGGTCTCGTCGGAACTCGGAGGGCGGAAGTCGGAGAGCCGAACCGGGAGGGGACCATGGAAGGCGACGGACGACCCGCCGAGTGAGGAGCACCTGCCGCGATGGCCCTGGAGATGCGCGACCGCTGCGAACGCTGTACCACCGCTGCCCTGCCGCCCGACGGGCCGGCCCGGATCTGCTCCTACGAGTGCACGTTCTGCACGCCGTGCGCCGAGGCCATGGACGGCGTCTGCCCGAACTGCGGCGGGGAACTGGCGCCCCGGCCGCGCCGGGCCGCCGCCGATTGAGATGCGGTCGGCGTCGGCCCGGCTCTCGTCCCCGCGCGTCTCGACGGCCTGTTTCAGGCGGTGCTGTCGAAGCTGGCGAAGTAGGCGGCTGCCATGTCCTCGTCGCCGTGGCCCTGCGCGGCGGCCCGTTCCAGACGCTCGGCGCTCGCGGCCGCCACGTCCAGGCGGACGCCGTTGCCCCGCCCGGCCTCGACGATCAGCCGGGCGTCCTTCGCGGCCGTCGCCACCGCGAACTGGGCCGGGGTGAGCCGTTCGTCGAGGATGAGGGCCGCCTTCGCCTTCAGGTACCCCATGTCGAGCGGGCCGCCCTCGATCAGTTCGAAGAACGCGTTCGGGTCGACGTCCAGGGACTGCGCCAGGGCCAGGAGCTCGCCGGTCGCGGCGGTGGCCGCGATCACCCAGCTGTTGGTCACCAGTTTCAGCCGGGTGGCGGTACCCGCGCCGCCGTCCTCGCCGGTCCACACGGTCCGAGCGCCCACGGCGTCCAGGACGGGCGTCACCGCGGCCCGGCTCTCGGAGGGCCCTGCCACGAGGACGGTCAGCTGGCCGGTCTCGGCCGGCTGACGGGTTCCCAGGACGGGCGCGTCGAAGAAGACGAGGCCGTGTCCGCGGGCGAAGGCCGCCAGGTCGGACACGGCCTCGGTCCCGGCGGTCGTCGACTGCACCCAGGCCGTCCCGGCGCGCAGGGCCGGAGCGGCCTCACGCATCACCTCCAGAGTGGCGGGGCCGTCATAGAGCATGGTCAGGACGACGTCCGCGCCCTCGACTGCCTCCGCGGGGGAACCGGCGATGTGCGCACCGTCCGCGGCGAGCGGTTCGGCCTTGGCGCGGGTGCGGTTCCAGGCCCGGACGGTGTGGCCGGCGCGGGCGATGCTGCGGGCCATCGCGGCGCCCATGATGCCGGTGCCGAGGACGCTGACGGTCAGGTGGTCTGTCATGGCGTCAACCTACTGCGGCGCGGCGACGACCAGCGTCTCTCCCCCGCCCCGACAGGGGGCGGGGAACGGGCGACGGGAGCGCGGACCCGCCGCGCGCCTCTCATGCCGCGGTCAGCGCCCCCAGCGGGTCGTCGAGGACCGGCTGCCAGGCCAACTCGGCCGCGCCCACCAGGCTGTTGTGGTCGAGGGAGCAGGCGAGGATCGGCACACCGCCGCTGTGGCCCCAGAGACCGCGGTCGGTGACGACCGCGCGGAGCCGGTCGGGATCGGCGTCGAGGAGGGTGCGGTGCAGTCCGCCGAGGATGATGCGGTCGGGGTTGAGGATGTTCACCAGACCGGCCAGACCCAGCCCGAGCCGGTCGATCAGGGCGTCGACGGCCATCCGGACGACCGGGTCGCCGTACTCCTCGCGGATCAGTCGGTCGGCCTGCTGCAGCAGGGAGCCCTCGGGGCCGGGCTGCCGGCCGGCGGCGTTCAGCAGGGCGAGCGGATCGGCCTCCACGTCGAGACAGCCGCGGCTGCCGCAGTAGCAGGCACGTCCCTCGGGGTTGACGGTGAGATGCCCGACTTCCAGGGCGAGTCCCGAACTGCCCGTGTGCAGACGGCCGTCCAGCACGAGTGCGCCGCCGACGCCCCGGTGCCCGGTGGCCACGCACAGCAGGTCACGGGCGCCGCGCCCGGCCCCGTGACGGTGTTCGGCCAGGGCGGCGAGGTTGACGTCGTTCGCCGCGAACGCGGGTCCGGTGACGCCGACGGCGCGGATCCGCTCGGCGAAGATCTCCCGCACGGGCGCGCCCGCGGGCCAGGCCAGGTGCAGGGGGTTGAGCGCCAGCCCTTCGGGTTCGGTGATCGCGGAGGGCACGGCGAGCCCGGCGCCCACGCAGCGCCGGCCGGTGCGCCGCAGCAGCTCCGCGCCCGCGTCCACGGCGGCCCCGAGGACCTTCGCGGGGTCGGCGTCGACGGCCTCGCAGCTGGGCGTGGTGGCGACGATCCGGCCGCCGAGACCGACCAGCGCGGCCCGGAAACCGTCGGCGTGGACCTGCGCGGCCAGGGCGACCGGGCCGTCCTGCGCGACTTCGAGCCGGTGGGAGGGGCGGCCCTGCGAACCGGCGGCGGCGCCGGGCCGCGCGTCCACCCGGATCAGGCCCAGGGCGACGAGTTCGGCGGCGACCGCACCGGCCGTCGCGCGGGTGACGCCGAGCTCGGCCGTGAGTACCGCACGGGTGGGCGCCCGCCCGGTGTGCACGAGCTCCAGCGCGGGCCCGAGCGCACCGCGCCCCCGGTCCAGCCGCGCCCTCGAGGTGGTCCCTTCCCCCGCCGGCCGGGGGTCCGCCTTGCCGCTCATGAGGGCGAGTCTCCCATGATCCGTTACTCAGCCCGCGTCGGGGAAGCCGCTCACCCGCAACGTGATGTTCAGCCGTCCAGCCAGGCCCAGCGCGGGCGGAGCCGTGCCCGGCAGCACGCGGGGCACCCCGTGGTACGCGAGGCGGGAGGGGCCTCCGAACACGAAGAGGTCGCCGCTGCGCAGCTCGACGTCGGTGTAGGGCCGGGTCCGGGTCCGCGGGTTGCCGAAGCGGAAGACGCAGGAGTCGCCGAGGCTGAGGGAGACCACCGGTGCGTCGGACTTCTCGTCGGCGTCCTGGTGCATGCCCATCCGGGCGTCGCCGTCATAGAAGTTGATCAGTGCGATGTCGTATGCGGCCCGCCGGGACTCCTGCGGCCCGAGCGCGTCGGCCACCGCGCGCCGGCCCAACTCGCCCAGCCAGTCCGGAAACGGTTTGACGGGCGTGCCGTCGCCGTCGGTGACCGTGCGGGCGTAGGCGTACGGGCGCCAGTGCCAGCCCAGGCAGACCTGGCGGGCGGTCATGGTGCCGCCGCCGGGCGTGCGGACCGTGCGCAGCCCGGCCGGCGGACGGGCCCAGTCCCGGCACGACCCGAGCAGCTCGCGCTGGCCGGCGGCGTCCAGCCAGTCGGGCACGTGCACCGCCCTCGGTGCGACCTCCGCACGCTCACGGGGAAACAGCTCGTCGGCCACCGCCTCGTCCATGGCACCATCCTCCCGCATCGCCGTGGTGCCGCGTCCGGCGGTGACACCGCGTCTGAACTGCGGCTCGGCTAGCCTGACCACGATGAACGACCGTATGACGACGCCGTGGGGCGAGGTCGAGCTGGCCCGCCACCCCGAGGACACCCGCGATCAGCTGCGCGCCTGGGACGCCTCCGACGCCTACCTGCTCAGACACCTCGCGGCGCAGGACGTCCCGCTGACCGGCACGGTGGTGGTGCTGGGCGACCGCTGGGGCGCGCTGGTCACGGCGTTGGCAGCGCACCGGCCGACGCAGATCACCGACTCCTGGCTGGGGCAGGAGGCGACCCGGGCCAATCTGGCGCGGGCCGGCGTCGAGACCGGTTCCGTGCGGCTGCTCACCACGCAGGACCCGGCTCCGGAGCGGATCGACGTGCTGCTGGTCCGGATCCCCAAGAGCCTCGCGCTGCTGGAGGACCAGTTGCTGCGGCTGGCGCCCGCCGTGCACGCGGGCACGGTCGTCGTCGGCGCGGGCATGGTGAAGGAGATCCACACCTCGACGCTGAAGCTGTTCGAGCGGATTTTCGGGCCGACCCGGACCTCCCTCGCCGAGCAGAAGGCCCGGCTGGTCTTCTGCACCCCCGACCCGTCGCTGAAGCCGCCGGCCACCCCGTGGCCCTATGTGTACGACCTGCCCGACGACCTCGGCTCCACGCTCTCCGGCCGTCCGGTGGTCAACCACGCGGGAGTCTTCTGCGCCGACCGCCTCGACGTCGGCACCCGGTTCTTCCTCCGGCATCTGCCGAGCGCCGGGGGCGGCCGCCGGGTCGTCGACCTGGGCTGCGGCAACGGGATCGTCGGCACGGCGGTGGCGCTGGGCGACCCGCGGGCGGAGGTGCTGTTCACCGACGAGTCGTTCCAGGCGGTCGCGTCGGCGGAGGCGACCTACCGGGCGAACGGGGTGCCGGGGCACGCCGAGTTCCGGGTCGGGGACGGGCTCGCGGGCGTCGCGGACGGCAGTGTGGACGTCGTGCTCAACAACCCGCCGTTCCACTCCCACCAGGCCACCACCGACGCGACGGCGTGGCGCATGTTCACCGGGGCCCGGCGCGCTCTGCGGCCGGGCGGCGAGCTGTGGGTGGTGGGCAACCGGCACCTGGGCTACCACGTGAAGCTGAAGCGGCTGTTCGGCAACAGTGAACTGGTCGCCGGTGACCGAAAGTTCGTGGTCCTGAAGGCGGTCAGGCGAGGCTGAGCCCCGCCCCGCCCCGCTACGCCAACGCCATGCCATGGCGCCGTTCCTCCGCTCGACGGTGGGGGCGACGGCCTTCCGGCCGGCACGGCGCTCAGGCAGCGGCGGGCGTCAATGCGGAAGATCCGCCCCTGCCCCGCCGGATGCGACGAACCAGTCGCCCGCGGGGGCGCGCTCGACGTCGTGGGCGAGGTCGATGTCGTGGAAGCCCACGTCGGCGCCGCCCGGGTGGACGGTCTCGGCCCGGGGCGGGTAGCCGGCCGCGATGACCGTGTACGGGCCGTCGTCCAGGTCGGAGAAGGCGTACGCGCCGTCGCTGCCGGTCGTGACGCTCGCCACGACGTTGCCCGCGGCGTCCACCAGGGTCACCCGGGCGTCGCTCAGGGGAGCGCCCGCGCCGCGTACCGTGCCCCGCACCCGTGCGCCGGGCCGCAGTTCGACGTCGACCCGGGTGACGCCGGCGACGCCGATCTCGACGGGCAGGGCCTGCGGCCGGTGCTGCGAAGAGCTGACTGCCAGGACGACCGGTCCCGGCACCAGGTCGGCGACGGTGAACTCGCCCTCGCCGTCGGTCCGCGCAGTGGTCAGCACATCGCCGCGGACGTCCATGACGACGACCGCCGCACCCGCCACCGGCGCTCCGTCGTCCGCGGAGCGCACCGCGCCGACCAGCCCGGTGGCACTGCCGAGCAGCACGTCGTGCCGGACGGGCTGCGCCCCGAGCACGACGGTCGCGGCCTGCGGCTGGTGGCCGGCGGCCGAGGCGATGAGCACGTAGGCGCCCTCCCCCGGCGACTGGAGCTCGTAGGAGCCGTCGGGGCCGGCGACCGCACGGTCCAACTGGCGTCCGCTCAACGAGATCAGGGTGACGGCTGCCCCGGCCACCGGTATTCCCTCGGGGCCCCGCACCAGCCCGCGCACCGCTCGGCAGCCGCCGGCCGGACCACCGTCGGTCAGTCCGGGAACGGTCGCGACGAGCTCCGCGACGGCACGGGCCAGCGGCACGGCGACGGCCGCGCCCACCTCCCGGCTCCCTGCCCCTGCCCCTGCCCCGGTCACGCCGACGCCCGACAGCTCCGCGTTCTCTTGGATCGAGGCCGATTCGATCGGGGCGGGTTCGATCGACGCCGGGCCACCGGAAGACGGTTCGACCAAGGCCGATCCGCCCGAGGCCGGGCCGCCCGAGGGCGGCGCCACCGGCGCGCCGGTGGCCGCGGGCTGCCGCGCCGGGAGGACCGCGGCGACGGCCAGGGCGAGGACCACTGCTCCGGATCCCGCCACCATGACGACCCCGAAGCCGTTCCCCGAAGGCAGGACGAGGCCGCCGAAGTCGGTGGTCAACGGTGTGAGGATCACGCCGGCCACAGCACCGAAGGCGAGCACCGCCACGACGACGCCGGCCCGGGGCGCCGCGGCCCCCTCCTCGATCCGCACGGATCGGGTCTGCGCAGGGGACATGGGCCGGGCCTCCGTGGGGGGATGCGGTGCTTCACGACTGCGCAGCATCCTAGGCCCGCTTGATTGACTCAAGCAACTAGCATGTTCGGTGTGCGATGTGTGAAGGTTCCGGGCAGGGAAACCCTGCCCGGAACCCCTTTCCCGCCCGTTACAGCGCGCGCTCCAGGCTGTCCGCCACCAACTTCACGAACCGGCCGGGCTCCTTCGGCCGCCCGCCCTCGGCGAGCACCGCCAGGCCGTGCAGCAGCTCGGCGGTCTCGGCGAGGCCGGAGCGGTCCTCGCGCTCCTGGTAGGCCTTGTTCAGGCCCTTGACGAGCCCGTGCCCAGGGTTGAGCTCGAGGATCCGCCGGGCCCGCGGCACCTCCTGCCCCATCGCCCGGTACATGTTCTCGAGCGCCGGCGTGAGGTCGTTCGCGTCGGACACGATGCAGGCCGGCGAGACCGTGAGCCGGGAGGACAGCCGCACTTCCTTGACGTCCTCGCCCAGGTGCTCGTTCATCCAGCCGAGCAGACCGGCGTACTCCTCGCTCTGCTTCTCACGCTCGCCGTCGGCCTGCTCGCCGCTCTCCCCGTCGAGGTCGACCTCGCCCTTGGCGACCGACCGCAGCGGCTTGCCGTCGAACTCGCCCACCACGTCGACCCACACCTCGTCGACCGGGTCGGTGAGCAGCAGGACCTCCACGCCCTTCGCCCGGAACGCCTCCATGTGCGGGAGTTCTCGATGCTCTGCCGGGATTCGCCGGTCAGGTAGTAGACGGCGTCCTGGCCCTCCTTCATCCGCTCGACGTAAGCCCGCAGCGTGGTCGGCTCGTCCTCGCTGTGGGTGGTCGCGAACGAGGAGACCGCCAGCAGCGCGTCGCGGTTGTCGGAGTCGGAGAGCAGGCCTTCCTTCAGGACGGCGCCGAACTCCCGCCAGAACGTGGTGTAGCGGTCGGGCGCCGCGGTCATCATGTCCTTGACGGTGGACACGACCTTCTTGGTGAGCCGG
Organism: Streptomyces sp. B21-105; assembly: GCF_036898465.1. Taxonomy (NCBI): domain Bacteria; kingdom Bacillati; phylum Actinomycetota; class Actinomycetes; order Kitasatosporales; family Streptomycetaceae; genus Streptomyces; species Streptomyces sp. B21-105. The sequence continues at coordinate 781,047 of NZ_JARUMJ010000001.1, forward strand.
CGCTGCATCATCCGGATGTGCCGGTCCTGCTGGAGGATCTCGCGGGACACGTTCAGCGAGAGGTCGGCGGCGTCGACCACGCCCTTGACGAAGCGCAGGTACGGCGGCAGCAGCGCCTCGCAGTCGTCCATGATGAAGACGCGCTTCACGTACAGCTGCACACCACGCTTGTAGCCCTGGTTGTACAGGTCGTGCGGGGCGTGCGAGGGCACGAACAGCAGCGCCTGGTATTCGAAGGTGCCCTCGGCCTGCAGCCGCACGGTCTCCAGCGGTTCGCGCCAGTCGTGGCTGATGTGCTTGTACAGCTCGTGGTACTCGTCGTCGGACACCTCGTCGCGCGAACGCGCCCACAGGGCCTTCATCGAGTTCAGCGTCTCGGGAGCGGGCGCGGCGTCGTCGCTCTCGCCCTTCTTCGGGGTCATCCTGATCGGCCAGGTGATGAAGTCCGAGTAGCGCTTGACGATCTCCCGGATCGTCCACTCCGACGCGTAGTCGTGCAGCTTGTCCTCGTCGTCCGCCGGCTTCAGGTGGAGCGTGACGGAGGTTCCCTGCGGCGCGTCGTCGACGGCCTCCAGCGTGTACGTCCCCTCGCCGCGCGACGACCAGCGGGTGCCCTTCGCCTCCCCCGCGCGCCGGGTCACCAGGGTCATCTCGTCCGCCACCATGAAACCGGAGTAGAAACCGACGCCGAACTGCCCGATCAGCCCCTCGGCGCTGCCCGTGTCCTGCGCCTCGCGCAGTTCCCTGACGAACTGGGCCGTGCCCGAGTTGGCGATCGTGCCGATCAGCCGTCCGACCTCGTCGTACGACATCCCGATCCCGTTGTCCCGCACGGTGAGGGTACGGGCCTCGGGGTCGGTCTCGATCTCGATGTGCAGGTCGGAGACGTCGGCGTCGGGCGCGTCCTCCCGCAGCGCGGCGAGGCGCAGCTTGTCCAGCGCGTCGGATGCGTTGGAGACGAGTTCGCGCAGAAAGACGTCCTTGTTCGAGTAGACCGAGTGGATCATCAGTTGCAGCAACTGACGGGCCTCTACCTGGAACTCAAACGTTTCGGTCGACATGGTTCGCGTGTTCCTCACAGATTCCGAAAAGTCTCCTGAACTGGCGGAAGCCACTTTAGGACACGTTCTCGGGCGGCGCGGGCCGGTGATACGGACGCTTTCCCGCCAAAGCGTGCGGGTCGGTCAGCGCATGAGCGCGGCGCGCAGGGTGAGGCCGTAGCCGACGCGGAGCCGGCGCAGTTCCCAGAGGGCGACCGCGGTGACCGACAGCGGGGCGCCCAGCAGAAGCAGGATCCGCACCGTCCCCGGGGCGCCCTCGTACGCGCCGGTGAACAGGTCGATCAGCGCCATCTCCCACACGAGCACGAGCGCCAGCACGGGCGGCACCGTCTCGTGGACGTCCGCGGTGCGGAACACGTGTACGAGGGACATCCCGGCGCCGTAGACGACGAACGGCAGGACCCACACGATCATGAGCAGGGCAACGAGGACGGTGATCACCGTCGTTGCGGGACCGGTTGCGAAACGACCGTCGAGCAGGCCGGTCAGGACGGCCGCCGGGAACAGGGCGACCGCGGCGATGATCGCCACGACCGAGCCGAACGGCCTGGCCGCCCGGCGCAGCAGTTCACGCCGGGCCGGCGGGCGAGCCGCGCCGATCAGCGCGCCGACGACCACGGGGAAGGTCACCGCGAGGACGAGAACGTTGATCCACGTCTGATGCACCCGGTCGTCGGCGAAGTCCCCGACGGACGCGACGAGTCTGTAGGAGATCATCACCCACACCACGGCGGCCAGTCCGACGGCGGTGCGGATCCGCTGCATACGCGCGACCACCGGATCGTCGACCCTGCCGGGCCGGGACGGCCGGAACACCGTGCGGCCCACCGCGATGGGGCCGACGGCCCGCCACACCCGCCGGAACACGCCCACGCGGGGCGCCGGCCGCGGCAACGGCTGCGGCCCATAAGGGTGGTTGGGGTGGTAGGGCTGGTTGGGGTGGTACGGGTCGTACGGCGGCTGTCCGCCCTGCTGGTTCCAGGCGTTCATGGTGACGGCTCCCCCGGTGGCACTGCGGTGATGACAGTGTGTGATGACAGCGGTGATGGCAGATGCGCGCGGAAGCCTAGCGACTGCGGCGCCTCGGTATCGGGCCACGCGTGGATCAGCGCGGAATCTCCTCCACCTGTGCGAAGCCTCCCGTCGCGTGCCAGTCCAGCCGGGTCAGCGTCTCGGTGGAGTTCCGGGTGAAGCGCAGGCGCCGCGCGTCGCCCTCGCCCTGCGCGGCGACCTCCGTCCAGCCGTCGAAGTCCTCGGTGAGTCTGGTGTCCCAGCGCCCGAGGTCCGCCGTGCCGACCGCGGCGATCGACTCGGTCGGCGGCTCCCCGTCGTAGCAGTAGTCGCCCCAGTCCGCGATGACGGCGACCGTGTCGTCGAACGCCTTGAGCGTGACGCTGTGACAGCGGTCCGTCGCGGTCGCGTACACCAGGAGGGGCGCGCTCCAGGCGCCTGTGCCCGCGTCCCGGTGCCGCTCCACCAGTCCGCGTCCGGCGACGTACGCCATGCCCACGCGCCGGCCGTCGGGCAAGCGGATCTCCCCGTCGAAGCGCGGGCCCACAGACGGGGTCGGCGAGGCCCCGGCGACGGACCTCGTCGGCGTCGCGGTCGCCCGGGTCGCCGTGTCCGTCGCCCCCGCGGTCGCGCTCCCCGTGCCCGTCGGCCCGCCGCAGGCCACCGCGAGGCCCGTCACCATCGCCACCGCGGCCGGGACCCGCAGCCGATCTCCGCTCATGCGCATTCCCCCATGGTGCACGCCCTGCCAGGTGCGCCGACGCCGCGCGACACGGCCGGCCGCCTCCCGTCGGCGCGCTGCTCCTCCCCGCATCCGCGCTCCGTCGGGCAGACTTCCCCCCATGGAGACTGCCGAGTTCCTCGAGATCCTCGACCGCGAGGGCCGGGCCCTGGCCGACGCCGCGGCGGCGGCGGGCCCCGACGCCAAGGTCGTGACCTGCCCGAGCTGGCAGGTTCGGGACCTGCTGCGGCACACGGGCGCGGTGCACCGCTGGGCCACGTCGTTCGTCGCCGACGGCCACGCCGCCTTTCGCCCCGTCGAGGAGCCGCCGGAGCTCGACGACGAGGCGCTGCGGGAGTGGTTCCGCGCCGGACACCGGCGGCTCGTCGACACCCTTTCCACCGCGCCGCCGGACGTGCGGTGCTGGCACTTCCTGCCCGGGCCGACGCCGCTGGCGTTCTGGGCCAGGCGTCAGGCGCACGAGACGGCCGTGCACCGCGTGGACGCCGAGTCGGCCCGCGGCCGCGATCTCGAGGACGTCGCGCGGGAGTTCACCGCCGGGTTCGCCGCGGACGGCGTCGACGAGTTGCTGCGCGGTTTCCACGCGCGCGACAGAAGCAGGGTGCGCAGCGAGGAGCCTCGGACGCTGCGGGTGCGGGCGACGGACACGGCCGACGCGGTGTGGTCGGTGCGCGTGTCGTCGGAGCCGCCGGTGACGCGGCGCGACGCCGACGGGCCCGCCGACTGCGAGGTGTCCGGACCGGCCGCCCTGCTCTACCTCTCGTTGTGGAACCGTTTGCCGCTGCCCGCCGTGACCGGTGACGTTGCGCTCGCGACGCTGTGGCGGGAGACGTCCGGGGTGGGCTGAGCGGCGGCCCCGGTCCGGCGGCGGGCGGTCGTCAGTCCGTCAGCATTCTTGTGAGCACCGCGCGCTGCACCGGCCGTACGTCGCCGTGCAGCGCGCGTCCCTTTCCGGTGAGCGCCACCCGGACGCCTCTGCGGTCCTCCGCGCACAGGCCGCGCTCGACGAGGCCGTCCTTCTCCAGCCGGGCGATGAGCCGCGACAGCGCGCTCTGGCTGAGATGGACCCGTTCGGCGATCTCCTGGACGCGGAAGCCGCACGAGACGTCCCGCGCGGCCGACGCGGCGAGGACGTCGAGCACCTCGAAGTCGCTGGCGCACAGGCCGTGTCGGTGCAGCGTCCGGTCGAGTTCGCACTGGGTGCGGGCATGCAGCGCCAGCAGATCACGCCACTGCTCCACGAGCGCCTGCTCGGCCTCGGCCGTGCCCTTCTCCTCCGCCATGCGGCGCACCGTAGCAGAGCGCGAAATTTGTTGCATCTGAATTTAATGCGCTTGCATTCAATGCATGCGCATGTACTGTCTTCGGCATGACCTCTCCGCTCTCCTCCCCCGCGGTCCCCCTCCCCGAGGGTCGCTGGACGTCCCGGCTCTGGGGCACGCTCCTGGTGCTGTGCGCCGCGATGTTCCTCGACGCGCTCGACGTGTCCATGGTCGGCGTCGCCCTGCCGTCCATCGGCTCCGACCTCGGGCTCTCCACCTCGACGCTGCAGTGGATCGTCAGCGGCTACATCCTGGGCTACGGCGGACTGCTCCTCCTCGGCGGCCGCACGGCCGACCTGCTGGGCCGCCGCCAGGTGTTCCTGGTCGCGCTCGGCGTCTTCGCACTGGCCTCGCTCCTCGGCGGGCTGGTCGACTCGGGTCCGCTGCTGATCGCCAGCCGCTTCATCAAGGGCCTCAGCGCCGCCTTCACCGCCCCGGCCGGCCTGTCGATCATCACCACGACGTTCCCGGAGGGCCCGCTGCGCAACCGTGCGCTCTCCATCTACACCACCTGCGCCGCGACCGGCTTCTCGATGGGCCTGGTCCTCTCCGGTCTGCTCACCGAGGCCAGTTGGCGCCTCACCATGCTGCTCCCCGCCCCGATCGCCCTCGCCGCGCTGGCGGCCGGTCTGCGGCTGCTGCCGCGCAGCGAACGGGAGAAGAACCACAACGGATACGACGTCCCGGGCGCCGTCCTCGGCACCGCGTCGATGCTGCTGCTGGTGTTCACCGTGGTGCAGGCCCCCGAGGCCGGCTGGACCTCCGCCCGGACGCTGCTGTCCTTCCTGGCCGTGGCCGCCCTGCTGACCGTCTTCGTCCGTGTCGAGCGGCGTTCGGCCGGCCCGCTGATCCGGCTCGGCGTGCTGCGCTCGGGCAGCCAGATCCGCGCCCAGCTCGGCGCGATGGCCTTCTTCGGCTCCTACGTCGGCTTCCAGTTCCTGGCCACCCTGTACATGCAGACGCTGCTCGGCTGGTCGGCACTGCACACGGCGCTCGCCTTCCTGCCGGCCGGCGCGCTGGTGGCGGTGTCCTCGACCAAGGTGGGCTCGGTCGTGGACCGGTTCGGCACCCCACGGCTGATCGCGGCGGGCTTCGCTCTCATGGTCGCCGGGTACGCGCTCTTCCTCCGCGTCGATCTCGACCCGGTCTACGCCGCCGTCATCCTGCCGTCGATGCTGCTGATCGGCGCGGCCTGCGCCCTGGTCTTCCCCTCGCTCAACATCCAGGCCACCAACGGCGTCGCGGACCACGAGCAGGGGATGGTCTCGGGTCTGCTCAACACCTCGGTGCAGGTGGGCGGCGCGATCTTCCTCGCCGTGGTGACGGCGGTGGTGACCGCGGGCTCCCCCGCCGACCCCACCCCGCAGGCCGTCCTCGACAGCTACCGCCCCGGACTGACGGTGGTGACGGTCGTCGCCGCCGCGGGTCTGCTCATCACCCTCCCCGGCCTGCGCACCCGGCGCGCCCGGAACTCGGTCGTCGTCGCCAAGTCCCCCTCGGCGGAAGCGGAGTTCGAGACGGAGACCGAGCGGGTGGGAGTCCGCGACTGAGCGAGCGGGCGCCCGGAGCGCGGTCCGCGCCGGACGCCCGGCAGGGCCGATTGCCCCGCCGGGCGTCCGCCTGTGACACTCCCTCCATGGGCGGTTACGGGGGGCAGGGCCGGCGCACGCAGGCCGAGCGGGACGCGATCACCGTCGAGATCGGGTACGCGCTGGCCAGCGCCGTGTTCGCGGCGGCGGTGGTCTTCGGCGCGGTAGCGGGCCCGGCGCTGCTGTTCGACCTGCCCGGCCCGGCAAAGACCTGGCTGGTGCGGGCGGGCCTCGTCCTCGCTCCGGTGCTGTTCGCGGCGCGGGTGATCTCCGTGCTGGTCCACTTCCGGCCGGGCGCTCAGCCCAGCCAGCCCGGCCGGACCAGCCCCGACTCATAGGCGAGGACGACCAGTTGGGCCCGGTCGCGGACGCCCAGCTTCACCATCGTGCGGCTGACGTGCGTCTTGGCGGTGAGCGGGCTGACCACCAGCCGGCGGGCGATCTCCTCGTTGGACAGACCGATGCCCACCAGGGCCATCACCTCGCGTTCCCGCTCGGTGAGCCGGCCCAGCGCGTCGTCCGTGGCGGGCTCCTTGGAGCGGGCGGCGAACTCGGCGATGAGCCGGCGCGTCACTCCCGGCGAGAGCAGCGCGTCGCCGGCCACCACCGCCCGCACGGCACGCAGCAGTTCGTCCGGCTCGGTGTCCTTGACCAGGAATCCGGAGGCGCCCGAGCGGATCGCCTCGAACACGTACTCGTCGAGTTCGAAGGTGGTGAGCATGACCGCCCTGACGTCGGAGAGGGTCGCGTCGTCGGTGATCCGGCGGGTGGCGGCCAGGCCGTCCAGGAGGGGCATCCTGATGTCCATCAGGACGACGTCGGGCCGCAGTTCGCGCACCGCCCGCACCGCCTCCTGCCCGTCCGCGGCCTCCCCGACCACTTCGATGTCGGGTTGCGCGTCGAGCAGCGCCCGGAATCCCGCCCGGACCAACGACTGGTCGTCGGCGAGCAGTACGCGGATCACCGGTCCTCCCTCGCTTCCTGGTCTTCCCCGGACTTCTCCTGGTCTCCCCCGGACTTCGCGGGCAGCACGGCCAGCACCCGGAAACCGCCGTCGGGCCGCGGTCCCGCCTCGATCGTGCCACCCAGCGCCGCGGCCCGCTCCCGCATTCCGGCGAGACCGTTGCCGCTGCCGCCCGCGTCGGCGCCGGTCGCCGGGCCGTCGTCGTCGATCCGCAGCCGCAGCGTCGAGCCGCTCGCGTCGAGCCGCACGCGCGCGTGACGCGACCCCGAGTGTCGTACGACGTTGGTCAGGGCCTCCTGGACGATGCGGAAGGCTGCGAGGTCCGTGTGCGGCGACAGCCGCGGCGGCCGTCCGGTCACCTCGACCGTGAGCCCCGCACGCGCCGCCTGCTCCACCAGTTCGGGCAGCCGGTCCAGGCCGGGCGCGGGGGCCCGCGGCGCGTCCCCGGGTGCGCGCAGGGTATCCAGCACCTGGCGCACCTCGCCCAGCGCCTCCTTGCTGGCGGACTTGATGGTGCCGAGCGCCGTGCGCGCCTGCTCGGGGTCGGAGTCGAGAAGCGCGAGACCCACACCCGCCTGCACATTGATCACCGAGAGGCTGTGTGCGAGGACGTCGTGCAGTTCACGCGCGATGCGCAGCCGTTCCTCGCCGGCGCGCCGCCGAGCGGCCTGGGCGCGTTCGGCCCGCTCACGGGCCCACTGCTCACGCCGGATCCGGGCCAGCTCCGCGAACGCCACGATCGCCAGGACCCATCCGGCGACGACTAGCTCCTGCCCGAAGGGGGCAGGGTCGTCGCCGTCGGGCGGCAGCCACCGGTACAGCCAGTGCGCGACCAGCAGATGCACGGCCCACAGCATCCCCAGGGCCGTCCAGGCGGCCCGGCGGTGTCCGGAGACGACGGCGGCGAAGCAGGCCACCGCCACGGTCAGGAAGACCGGTCCGTAGGGATAGCCCGCACCGAGATAGAGCGCGGCGAGCGCCGCGGTGCCGAACGCGACAGCGACGGGGCACCGCAGGCGCCACAGCAGGAGCCCCGAGGCGAGCACCAGCAGCACGCGCGCGAAGGCGTCGAGGGAGGCCCGTTCGCTCTCCTGCGCGTGGGCCGCGAAGGTCGAGCCGACGAGGACGACCACGGTGATCAGCACAGTCGAAAGCCACGGCAGGCGGGCGGGGCCGGGTTCCGTGGCGTCCCGCTCGTCCGACCGCCCCGCCCAGCGTCCCGCCCACGTCCCCTCCCAGCGTCCCCGTCGGCGGCGCGCCCACGGCGACGACTCGTGCCGGCGCCGGCTCCGCCGCCGCGGGCCGGCGCGCCCGGGCCCCCGCTCTGAGTCCATGCCCGCCACGCTAGACGCCGCCGGTCCCGCCCGACGTCCGCCGGGCGCGGTCATCGGCCGTACTCCCCCGGAAGTACGGCCGCGGAACGGATCGCGGCGGGAGACCGGGAGATGAGGAGAGGCAACGGTAGACGACCGGAGACGACCCTTCAGCGGGCAGCACGCGCACCACGTCGCCCCGACGACAGAGCGCCCGGACGACCGCGAGGTCAGCGGACGCCGCGAGGGCTCCCGGGACTGCGCTGCCAGGACTGCGGGAGCGGGGGGCGGGCGTTTCTGCGGGCTTGGCAGGTTCGGCGGGCCGGCGGAAGCTGCGGGGTCGGCGGGGCGGCAGGCTCGGCGGGGCGGCGGGACGGCGGGAGCTGCCGGGACTGCGGGGGCTCGGCGAGGCTGCGGGACTGCGGGTCGGCCTCTAGCGGAGGCCGACGTCGCGGGCCAGGCGGGTCACCGCGTAGCGAAAGAAGGGCTCGCGTTCCTCCACCACGCGGTGGAACTGACCGAAGAGCTCGAACCCGACCAGGCCGTACAGCTGGGCCCAGGCAGCGACGAGGGCGGTGACCGCTCCCGGCGGGAGGTCGGGCGCCAGGTCCGCGGCCATCCGCACGGCCTCGGGGACCAGCTCGTCCGTCAGGAGCGGTACGTCCAGCCGGTCCTCACGGCGCGCGTCGCGCACGATGCCGATGAGGAGAAGACCGACCCGGGCGGCTGAGGGGACGGTCGTCTGCGGGGCGCTGTAGCCGGGCACCGGCGAGCCGTAGATCAGCGCGTACTCGTGCGGATGCGCCAGCGCCCACGCGCGCACCGCCTCGCCGACCGCCACCCACCGCTCGACCGGCGCCGCGTCCGCGGTGGCCGTGTGCGCGGCTTCCGCGCTCTCGCCGAGGGAGTCGTAGGCGTCGATGATGAGCGCGGTGAGCAGATCGTCGCGGCTCGGGAAGTACCGGTAGAGCGCCGAGGAGACCATGCCGAGTTCACGGGCCACGGCGCGCAGCGAGAGCTTGGCCGCGCCCTCGGACGCCAGTTGCCTGCGGGCCTCCTCCTTGATGGCGGCGGTGACTTCGGCCCTGGCCCGGGCCCGTGCGCCTTTAACGGTGTTGCCGCTCATGTCCGCAGTGTCTCACGATCCGGATCAGTGCACACAAGAGTGAGCATAGAACAAAAAAGAGAGCACTGCTCTTGCCGTGGCGCGCCGCCCTCAGGCAGACTCGTCTCGAGCGAGAGCAGTGCTCACACTTTCCGCCTCAGGAGGCAGCAGCCATGTCGACCCACGTGCAGAAGCCCGGCTGGTTCACCGTCAACGTCCTCAACCGTGCCGTGGCCTGGCTGACCCGTCGCGGTCTCAGCGTGTGGGGGTCCAGGGTGCTCGCGGTCCGCGGCCGCAAGAGCGGCGCCTGGCGGACCACCCCGGTGAACCTGCTGACCGTGGACGGGCAGCAGTACCTCGTCGCCCCGCGCGGCCACGTCCAGTGGACGCACAACATGCGCGCGGCGGGCGGCGGCGAGCTGCACCTCGGCAGAGCCGTGGAGGAGTTCACGGCCACCGAGGTCACCGACGACGACAAGTCGCCACTGCTGCGCGCCTACCTCAAGCGGTGGAAGGCCGAGGTCGGCGTCTTCTTCAACGGGGTGGGCCCGGACTCCTCCGACGCCGAACTGCGGCGCGTCGCCCCGGACCACCCGGTGTTCCGGATCACGGTCACCGCCCGCCGCTGAAGGGACCCGTCAGGAACCGCTCTCCTCGGCCGCCGGAGCCGGAGCCGGGGACGGATCCGGCTCCGCGGCGGCCGCGGCCCGTGGGTCCATCGCGGTCAGCGCCCGCTGGGCCATCGGATGGGACCGGACGAGCTCGCCCAGCGTCGTCCGGCCACGCGTGATGTCGGTGAACGACCGCCAAGCCGGACGGAACCCGGTGAGCGCCGCGTGGAACAGCCCGGGACGGCGCTCGAACGCGGCGAGCATCCGCTTGCCGACGCTCATCTCCACGCCCAGGCCGGCCTTGATCGCGAAGGCGTAGTTCAGCGCCTGGCGGCGGGCGTCCACCGCGTCGTGCGCCTCGCCGATCCGGACCGCCCACTCGCCCGCGAGCCGACCTGAGCGCAGGGCGAAGGAGATGCCCTCGCGCGTCCACGGCTCGAGCAGCCCCGCCGCGTCCCCGCAGACCAGCACCCGTCCGCGCGAGAGCGGCGAATCGTCCGCCCGGCAGCGGGTCAGATGACCGGAGGAGATGCTCGGCTCGAACCCGGCGAGCCCGAGCCGCCCCACGAAGTCCTCCAGGTAGCGCTTGGTGGCCGCGCCTTCGCCGCGCGCCGAGATCACGCCGACGGTCAGCGTGTCCCCCTTGGGGAACACCCAGCCGTAGCTGCCCGGCATCGGGCCCCAGTCGATGAGCACCCGGCCCTTCCAGTCCTCGGCGACCGTGTCCGGCACCGGGATCTCCGCCTCCAGGCCGAGGTCGACCTGATCGAGTTTGACGCCGACGTGCGCTCCTATCCGGCTGGCGCTGCCGTCCGCCCCGACCACCGCGCGCGCCAGCAGCGTCTCGCCGCCCTGCAGGACGACGGCGACCGAGCGCCGGTCCGGCACCGCCGAGCCGTGCTGCTCGACCCGCTGCACGGTCACTCCGGTGCGCAGCTCGGCCCCCGCCTTCTGGGCGTGCTCGACCAACTGCTGGTCGAATTCAGGCCGGTTGATCAGCCCGAACAGCATCTGCCGGGAGCGGCGCGTCCGGGTGAAGCGGCCGTTGTTCGAGAACGTCACCGCGTGCACCCGGTCGCGGAAGGGCAACTCGAAGCCTGGCGGCAGCGCGTCCCGGGAGGGGCCGATGATGCCGCCGCCGCACGTCTTGTAGCGGGGCAGTTCCGCCTTCTCCAGCAACAGCACGCGCCGCCCCGTGACCGCGGCCGCGTAGGCGGCCGAGGCCCCCGCGGGTCCCGCGCCCACCACGACGACGTCCCACACCTGCCGGGCGTCGTCCGCCGAAGAGTTCTCGTCGTCCGCCGAAGAGTTCTGGCTGCTCACGATGGTCTACTGCTCCCGATCAAGCCGCTTGCCGCACCTGTATCCCCGCATCCTACGGCGGAGATCGTCACGGTCCGATGACGGTCCGCTGTGGCAGGATCGGCGGCGTGCGCGCCCCTCACCCGGCAGGCGCGTACGCTCGCACGGTCCCTCGAACGGACCAGTGCCACCCGTTACAACGTCGCACCCACAAGGAGCGTGCCCATGTCGTCGAATCCGGTCGCCGAGACCGTCGCCTCGCTCATGCCCAGGGCGCGGGCGGAGCTCACCGAACTGGTGGCTTTCGCGTCGGTGGCGGACTTCGACCAGTTCCCGAGGAGCGAGAGCGAGGCCGCCGTCGACTGGATCTCGGCGGCCCTGCGGGCCGAGGGCTTCCAGGACGTGGCCGTCCTCGACACTCCAGACGGCACCCAGTCGGTCTACGGCTGTCTGCCCGGCCCCGCCGGCGCGAGGACCGTCCTGCTCTACGCCCACTACGACGTACAGCCGCCGCTGGACGAGGCCGCCTGGACCAGCCCGCCCTTCGAGCTGACCGAGCGGAACGGCCGCTGGTACGGCCGCGGCAGCGCCGACTGCAAGGGCGGCGTGATCATGCACCTGCTCGCGCTGCGCGCCCTGAAGGCGAACGGCGGCGTGCCGGTCACCGTCAAGGTGATCGTCGAGGGCTCCGAGGAGCAGGGCACCGGCGGCCTGGAGCGGTACGCGGAGGAGCACCCCGACCTGCTGACGGCCGACGCCGTCGTCATCGGCGACGCGGGCAACTTCCGCGTCGGCCTGCCGACGGTCACCTCCACCCTGCGCGGCATGACGATGCTGCGGGTGCGGGTCGACACCCTCGAGGGCAATCTGCACTCCGGCCAGTTCGGCGGTGCTGCCCCCGACGCGCTGGGCGCGCTGATCCGCGTCCTCGACTCGCTGCGCGCCGAGGACGGCTCGACGACCGTCGACGGCCTCACCGACGACTCGCGGTGGGAGGGCCTGCAGTACGACGAGGCGCAGTTCCGCCAGGACGCCAAGGTGTTGGACGGCGTCGGCCTGATCGGTTCCGGCACGGTCGCCGACCGCATCTGGGCCCGTCCCGCCGTGACGGTTCTCGGCATCGACTGCCCACCGGTGGTCGGGGCCACCCCCTCGGTGCAGGCGAGCGCCCGTGCTCTGATCAGCCTGCGCGTGCCGCCGGGCGTGGACGCCGCCGAGGCCACGAAGCTGCTCCAGGCGCACCTGGAGGCGCACACCCCGTGGGGCGCGCGGGTGAGCACCGAGCAGATCGGCCAGGGCCAGGCGTTCAGCGCCGACACCGCCAGCCCGGCGTACACGGCGATGGCCGAGGCGATGGCCGTCGCCTACCCGGGCCAGGAGATGCAGTACGCGGGCCAGGGCGGCTCCATTCCGCTGTGCAACACCCTGGCGAGCCTGTATCCGCGGGCGGAGATCCTGCTCATCGGCCTGAGTGAGCCCGAGGCGCAGATCCACGCGGTCGACGAGAGCGTGTCCCCGCAGGAGCTGGAGCGGCTGTCGGTGGCGGAGGCCCTGTTCCTTCGCCGTTACGCGGCGGGCTGAGCCCCGGGGGCGGGTGCGGGGCTTGGAGCGCGCGGCCCTCGTGTGGACGAGAGCGGACCGGTGCGGACCGCTGCCGGCCGGTCCCGCAGGCACTGCGGCCCGAGGGCGTCCCCGGCGGAACGCCTCGCCAGCCGGCCGGCCCCGCTGGTCGGCCGCCCGCTGGTCTGCCGCCGCGCTCCGTGCGACGGCGGTCCGGCCGCCGTCGCACGGCTGCCCCGACAGGAGAGACGGGAGAGACTGCCGTCTCCGTCGCAGCCCGGCAGGATCCTCACAAAGGGCACGCGGGCGAGACGGCCCTCCCGGCAGGAGGGCCGGGAAGCTGTGTCCCGGCGGCGGTCGTGCGGCGTGTCCCTGCCCGGCCGCCGCGCTCATCCCTGCGGAACGCCGGCCTCGAGGTAGAGCGCGGCCCCGCGCTCACGGGCCCGCAGCGCCCAGCGCAGTCGCTCGTAGCGGACCGGCGGCAGCAGGTCGGCGGCCTCCTCCTCCGTCGCGAAGCGCCAGGCCCGCAACTCGGGGCCGGGCAGCAGCAGCCCTTCGACGGCAGCGGCGTCGAGCCGGCCGCCGTCGAAGAGGAGGCGCAGGCCCCCGTAGCGGGGCGGCGCCGGCCGCTCCCAGTCGACGACCAGCAGCCGGGGCATGTCCGCCAGCCGGACCCCGGTCTCCTCCTCGACTTCGCGGATGCCCGCGCGCGCGGGCGCCTCGCCGGGCTCGACCACACCGCCGGGGAACTCCCAGCCGGGCTTGTACGTCGGGTCGACGAGCAGCACCCGGTCCTGATCGTCGAAGAGGAGGACCCCGGCCGCCAGCGTCTCGGCGGTGGGCTCGGGGGTCTGCACGATGTCGCACGCTGTCACGGCTCCGCTGCCGACGGCCTCGGCGATCCGGACGGCGGTCTCCTGCGGGGTGAGGGCGCCGTTGTCCACGAGGTGGGCGTCGGCGGTGAGCCAGGACGCGAGGGCGGCGCGGTAGGGCTCGATGTGGTCGTACGCCCACTGCCGGACGCGTATCTCGCCGTCGGGAAGGTCCGCGGGGACCTCCCGGTCGGCTATTCGCTCGCGCAGGATCGTTTCCGCCGGGGCGAGGAGCACGTGCCGGACAGCGATGCGGCGGGCCGCGAGACCACCGAAGATCTCGTCGCGGTACTCCTGCCGCAGCAAGGTCATGGGGACGACGAGGGTTCCGCCCAGCTCGGCGAGGAGCGCGGCCGCCGTGTCGATCACGAGTCGCCGCCAGACCGGCAGGTCCTGATAGTCGCCGACCTCGGCGAGTCGCTTGGGCGGCAGCAGGTACGGGAGCGCCGCGCCGACGACCTCGGGGTCGAAGAGCGTGCTGTTCGGGATCAGGTCGATCAGTTCCCGTGCGGTGGTCGTCTTTCCCGCACCGAACGCGCCGTTGATCCAGACGACGGTCACTGTTCCCCCTCTTCTGTTGGCCCCCTGTGGCTTGCCCGCTCCACCCTGCCACGGAAACCAGTTCGCGTTGAGGGCGCGTGAACACGCCGACGCCGGCGCCCCCGGCAGTGGGGCGCCGGCGCGGTGGCCTCGGGGGCGGTCCGTCAGTCGGACTGCCCGAGAGCGTCCTCGTCGACGGCGAGGCTGTCGCCGGAGAGGGTCTCGCCGGAGAGGGTGTGGTCGAGTGAGCTGAGCGTGTCGTTGACGTTCAGTCCGTCGAGGTCGTCGGCGGCCAAGCCGTGCGAGGGGCTGATCGCCGCGACGACGAAGCCGGTGGCGAGGGAGGCGATGGCGAGCATGCTGCGCTTCTTCATGCGCGGATCAACTGCGCGAGCGGGCCCGGAGTCACGCCCCACCCGGCAATCCGTTCGCACGGCCCACCGCCCGGCGGCCCGAACGCCGACGCCCCACCGGCCGGCGGCCGGAACTCCGAGGTCTCTCCGACGGCACCGAGCACCGGCGGCGCCGACGGCAGTCGCGTCGCCGAACCCGGTACCGGGACCAGCGGGCACACCCGCAGGCGCACTGCCCTTCCGCCACACCTTCCCCAGCGGTCGGCGTCTCCCGGCGTCTCCCCCGCCTGCCCCACGCCTGCCCCACGCCTGCCACGCCTGCCACGCCTGCCACGGGCGGAACGTTCCTTCTCAGCCCCCGCGGACCCCCGCCGTCGTGGCTCCGGCCTCTGCACCCGCACCGGCGCCCGCCACCGCTCCGGCTGCCCCCGCTGCGCCCCTCACCGCTCCGGCTGCCGCAAGAGCGGCCGCCGCCGCTCCCACCAGCCCCGCGTCGGTGCCCATCCGCGCGGGCGCCACCGTCAGGCCTCGCACGAAGGAGAGGGTGGCGTAGTCGCGCAGGGCCCGGCGCAACGGAGCGAAGAGCACCTCGCCCGCCTTGCCGACACCGCCGCCGATCACCGCGATGTCGATCTCGACCAGGGTCGCGGTGGCCGCGATGCCGGCGGCGAGGGCCTGGGCGGCCCGTTCGAAGGAGGCCCCGGCGACCGGGTCGCCCGCGCGGGCGGCGGCGGCCACCGAGGCCGCGGAGACGTCGCCGTCCGGGCCCGGCCGCCAGCCGTTCTCCAGCGCCCGCCGGGCGATGTTGGGGCCGCTGGCGATGCGTTCGACACAGCCGCGCGCCCCGCACGGGCACGCGTCGCCGTCGAGTTCGACGCTGATGTGGCCGATGTGTCCCGCGTTGCCCGTGGGCCCCGGGTGCAGCCGGCCGCCCAGGACCAGACCGCCGCCGACGCCGGTGGAGACCACCATGCACAGCGCGTTGTCGTGGCCGCGCGCGGCGCCCTGCCAGTGCTCGGCCGCCGTGATCGCCACGCCGTCGCCGATCAGCTCGACCGGCAGCCTTCCGGTCGCCGCCCGGACGCGCTCGACCAGCGGGTAGGCCCGCCAGCCCGGCACGTTCACCGGGCTGACCGTGCCCGCGGAGGCGTCCACCGGGCCGGCGCTTCCGATGCCCACGGCGTGGACGTGTTCCCACCGGGGCGACGCGGTCAGCTCAGCCAGCACCTCCTCGACGGCCCGCATCACGGTGTCGCCGTTCTCCTGCGCCGGCGTGGGGCGCTGGGCGCGGGCCAGGATCGTTCCGTCGCCGTCCACCAGCGCTCCGGCGATCTTGGTGCCGCCGATGTCCAGCGCGGCAACGAGGTCGGTCTGCATCAGTGTGGGTTCTCCCCGTCCGCCATGGAAAAGAGCTGCCGGTCCAGCGGTCGGAGCACGCGGGCCGGGAGTTTGCGACGGACAGTGTCCCCCGCATCTGACAACGTTGTCCAGGCTCTATGCTCGACGACGCCACATCCTCATACGAACCCGGGGGACCACGCACCCCCCGTGCGCAGCATTCCGGAGCGTACGTGACCGCCCCCGTGGACGACAGGACAGGACACAGCATCGTGCCCGAGACGCAGCGCCGGCCCGAGAATCGTTACGGCAACCGTCCCACCATGAAGGACGTGGCAGCTCGGGCCGGAGTCGGCCTCAAGACCGTGTCGCGCGTGGTGAACAGCGAGCCGGGGGTCACGCCCGAGACGGAACGGCGTGTCCAGGAGGCCATCGACGCGCTCGGTTTCCGCCGCAACGACAGCGCGCGGGTGCTGCGCAAGGGCCGCACGGCCAGCATCGGGCTGGTCCTGGAAGACCTCGCCGACCCGTTCTACGGGCAGCTCAGCCGTGCGGTGGAGGAGGTGGCCCGGGCGCACGGGACGCTGCTCATCAACGGCTCCAGCGCGGAGGACCCGGACCGCGAACAGGAACTGGCGCTCGCACTCTGCGCCCGCCGGGTGGACGGACTCGTGGTGATCCCGGCCGGGGACGACCACCGCTATCTCGAGCCCGAGATCAAGGCGGGGGTGGCCACGGTGTTCGTCGACCGGCCGGCCGGGCAGATCGACGCCGACTGCGTCCTGTCGGACAACTTCGGAGGGGCCCTCGATGGCGTGGCTCATCTGCTGGCGCACGGGCACCGCCGGATCGGCTTCATCGGCGACATGCCGCGCATCCACACCGCCGCCGAGCGTCTGCGCGGCTACCGCGCGGCGATGGCGGAAGCCGGGATACCGGTCGAGGACGCCTGGATGTCCCTCGGCGCGACCGATCCGCTGCGGGTGCGCCGGGCGGCCGAGGAGATGCTGGCCGGGCCCGCGCCGGTGACGGCGGTCTTCTCGGGCAACAACCGGGTGACGGTCACGGTGATCCGGGTGCTCGCCGAGCAGCCCCGGCGGACGGCGCTGGTGGCCTTCGACGATCTGGAGCTCGCCGACCTGCTGCAGCCGGGCGTCACCGTGGTCGCCCAGGACGCGGCCGTGATCGGCCGTACCGCCGCGGAACGGCTGTTCCGGCAGCTGGACGGCACCCTGCTCGTGCCCGAGCGGATCGAACTGCCCACCCGGCTCGTCGCGCGCGGCTCGGGCGAGCTGCCGCCGGCGGACTGAGGCGGTCGTGGACGCCCGCGGCGCGCGCCGCACCCTGGAGGCGCTGGGACTGGCCGAGGCGCCGCGCGACCGCCCGTTGACCTATCCGGGAGTGTGGCCTGCCGAGTCCGGGCTGCTCGACGGCGACGAGTGGCTGCCGCTGGACCGGCTGACCCATCCGGGCCGGACTCCGGTGGTGGCCGTCGGGTCCAACGCCAGCCCCGCCCAACTGCGGCTGAAGCTGGCCGCGTTCGACGTCTCCCCGGCCGTCCCGATGACGCGGGCGCGGGTGACGGGCGTGGAGGTGGGGGTGTCGGCGCACATCAGCCGGGCCGGATACGTGTCCGCGTCTCCCGTCCACGCCCCCGCCGTCACCCGGGAGTTGTTCGTCATCTGGCTGGACGCCGGGCAGCTCGCCGTACTCGACGCGACCGAGCCGAACTACGACCGGGTCCTGTTGCCGGCGCCCGGGTTCCGGGTCGAGCTGGAGAACGGCGAGGCACTCCTCGACGCGTTCGCCTACGTGAATCATCACGGTGTGCTGCACGACGGCTCCGGCGTTGCGCGCAGCCATCCCGGGCAGCGTGCCCTGCTCACGGAACTCCTGGCAGGATCAGCAGAGTTGCGGCGACTGTTCGGTGCCACGCCGGAGGAGTTCTGTGCCCGGGCGCGGGCCGACGCAGGGCGCTGCGAGCAGGGTACGAGACTGTTCGCACAGGAGAAGAAAGTGACCGCGTCCGGTCTGGAGCACCTGCACGTCCGTTAGGGTGATCGAACGGCGTCGCGTGTCGGTCAGCGGCCGGGTGAGGCATGGAGGCGCCCGTGAGTTTGCCTTACGGAGGCATTCACACATGTCAGTCGAGTTGAACCACACCATCGTCCATTCCCGGGACAACCGGGAGTCCGCCGAGTTCCTCGCCCACATCCTGGGCCTCGAGGTCGGGGCCGAGTGGGGCCCGTTCGTCCCGGTGGCCACCGGCAACGGGGTCACCCTGGACTTCGCCGCCATCCCGGCGGAGTCGATCGTCATGCAGCACTACGCCTTCCTCGTCTCCGACGAGGAGTTCGACGCCGCCTTCGACCGGATCGAGCGGGCGGGGATCACGTACTTCGCGGATCCGCACGGCAAGCACCCCGGTGAGATCAACCATCACTACGGCGGCCGCGGCGTGTACTTCATGGATCCCGCCGGGCACGGCATGGAGATCATCACGCGCCCGTACTAGTTCCCGCAGCAGTAGTCGCCGCCCGGCAGCGACCGGGGGGCGGGGCAGGGGCCGCGCGTGTCGTCGCGCGGCGCCGGTCCTCGGTGAGGAGGCCCCGCCCACCGACCGGGCGCCTCCTCGCCCCTGGGGAAGGGCCCGCGGCCGCCCCGTGCCGGGTGCTACGGCGCGGCGACGGTGAGATCGCCGCGGCGTGGCGACGCGAACGCCTCCAGCGCCTGCCGGGTCAGCCCGGTCGCCTCACTCACCTCGGCCGGGTCGAGCGCGCCGCAGTCCAGACCGCGCAGCAGATAACCGCTGAGGGCCTTGGCGGTCGCCGGCTCGTCCATCACGTCGCCGCCGGCCCGGCCGGCGTACCGGGACAGCCGCTCGGCGGCCTGGACGAAGCCCTCGCGGTAGAAGGCGAAGACGGCCGCGTAGCGGGTGGGCAGGTGGCCCGGGTGCATGTCCCAGCCCTGGTAGTAGGCGCGGGACAGGGCGCGACGGGTCAGGCCGTAGTGCAGCCGCCAGGCGTCGTGGACCTGGGCGGTCGGGCCGACCGGCAGGACGTTCGTGGAGCCGTCCGAGACGCGCACACCGGTGCCCGCGGCCGCGACCTGCATGACCGCCTTGGCATGGTCGGCGGCGGGGTGGTCGCTCGCCTGGTGGGCGGCGGAGACGCCGAGGCAGGCGCTGTAGTCGAAGGTGCCGTAGTGCAGTCCGGTGGCGCGGCCCTCGGCGGCCTGGATCATGCGGGCGACGGTGGCGGTGCCGTCGGTGGCGAGGATGGACTGGCTGGTCTCGATCTGGATCTCGAAGCCGAGCCGACCGGGGGTCAGACCGCGCGCCTCCTCGAAGGCCTCCAGGAGCCGGACCATGGCGGTGACCTGCTTTGGGTACGTCACCTTCGGCAGGGTGAGGACCAGGCCGTCGGGCAGGCCGCCGGCGTCCGCCAGGCCGGTCAGGAAGACGTCGAGGGTGCGGATGCCCCGGTCGCGCACCGCGGCCTCCATGCACTTCATGCGGATGCCCATGTAGGGGGCCGCGGCGCCCTCGGCGTACGCCCGCGCGATCAGCCGGGCCGCCCTGGCGGCCGCCTCGTCCTCCTCGGCGTCCGGGCGGGGTCCGTAGCCGTCCTCGAAGTCGATCCTCAGGTCTTCGACGGGCTCGCGTTCCAGCTTGGCCCGCACGCGCGCGTACACGGGCTCGGCGAGGTCGTCGGACAGGCCGAGACAGGCGGCGAAGGAGGCCGCGTCGGGGGCGTGCTCGTCGAGGGCCGTGAGGGCCTGGTCGCCCCAGGAGCGGATCGTGCCGCCGTCGAAGACGTCGCCGGGGACGTAGACGGTGTGGACGGGCTGGCGGGTGCCGGGGTCGCCGGGATACCGGCGGTCGAGTTCGGCGTCGACCGGGGCCAGGGACGCGCTGATCTTCTCGCTGACGGCGCCCGCGAGGCTCGTCGCCACCGTCTCCTGCCGGCCCTGACCCATTCCACATCCTCCAGTTTTCCGCTGTACGGAATCAACAATCCGTAGAATGAAGTTATCCGGGCGTCTTCCGATGGTCAACACCCTGTCCACGGTGTCGCCCCGCGCACCTCTCGCCGCACCCACGCCCTCTTCCGTACGACAGTTCCCCCCTTCATCCTGTCTCACGGGGCGCGCGCGGGACCGGAGACGAGGGGGACGTATGACGAGGAGCGGCAGGCCGACCCGGCGGGCGGGGCTGAGGACCGTGCTGGCCGCCGTGGCCGCCGCCCCGCTGATCGGCACGGCAGGGGCGTCCGCGGACCGCAGGCAGGAGAGCCTGCCCCGCGAGCCGCTCCGGCCCGTGCCCGTCCCGTCGCTCGAGGTCATGACGTTCAATCTTCGCTTCGCCTCCGCCCGCAGGCCCCACAGCTGGTCCGTCCGCCGTCCCGTGATGCGGGCGTTGCTGCAGCGGGCGGCCCCGCACGTCATCGGCACCCAAGAGGGCCGCCCCAAGCAGTTGCGGGACATCGCGGCCGACCTCGGACCGCACTACGACTGGATCGGGACCAGCCGGGGCGTGGGCGCCGACGAGGCGGTGGCCGTCTTCTACGACACGCGGCGGCTCGCCCCGGCCGAGTACGGGCACTTCTGGCTCTCCGGCACTCCGCAGGTGCGCGGCTCCAACACCTGGGGCGGCGACCATCCCCGCATGGTCACCTGGGTCCGCTTCCGCGATCTGCCGGCCGCGGGGCGGCAGTTCTGTGTGCTCAACACCCATCTCGACAACGCGAGCCAGTACGCGCGCGAACGTTCCGCCGCACTCATCGCCGCGCGGATCTCCCGGTTCGACCCCTCGCTGCCGCTGCTGCTGACCGGCGACTTCAACACCGTCGCGCACCACGACCCGGTCTACGACAGGCTGCTCGCCGCCGGTCTGGTGGACACCTGGGACACGGCACGCACGCGGGGCGACGCGTACGCCACTTACCACGGGTACAAGGCGCTGACACCGAACGGCGGCCGCATCGACTGGATCCTCGCGACGCCCGGCGTCCGCGTCCAGCGGGAGTGGACCGACGCCTTCAGCGTGGGCGGTCAGTACCCGAGCGACCATCTTCCGGTGCAGGCCTCACTGGACCTGGGATGAACGAAGGCCCCCGCGACCGGGAAGGTCACGGGGGCCCGATGCGGTCCTGCGACCGCCGGGAGATCAGCCCTTGCGGGTCTTGATCTCCTCGGTGAGCTGCGGGACGACGTCGAACAGGTCGCCGACGACGCCGTAGTCGACGAGGTCGAAGATCGGGGCCTCGGCGTCCTTGTTGACGGCGACGATGGTCTTCGAGGTCTGCATGCCGGCCCGGTGCTGGATCGCGCCGGAGATGCCGTTGGCGATGTAGAGCTGCGGCGAGACCGACTTGCCGGTCTGGCCGACCTGGTTGGTGTGGGGGTACCAGCCGGCGTCCACCGCGGCGCGGGAGGCGCCGACGGCCGCGCCGAGCGAGTCGGCGAGGGCCTCGATGAGCGCGAAGTTCTCCGCGCCGTTGACGCCACGGCCGCCCGAGACGACGATCGCGGCCTCGGTCAGCTCCGGGCGGCCGGTCGACTCGCGCGGGGTGCGGCCGGTGATCTTGGTGCCGGTGGCCTGCGCCGAGAAGGAGACGGCGAGGGCCTCGACGGCGCCGGCGGCGGGAGCGGCCTCGACCGCGGCCGAGTTCGGCTTCACGGTGATGACCGGGGTGCCCTTGGAGACACGGGACTTGGTGGTGAAGGACGCGGCGAACACCGACTGGGTGGCCACCGGACCCTCGTCGCCGGCCTCGAGGTCGACGGCGTCGGTGATGATGCCGGAGCCGATGCGCAGCGCCAGACGGGCGGCGATCTCCTTGCCCTCCGCGGAGGAGGGGACGAGGACGGCGGCCGGGGAGACGGCGGCGACGGCGGCCTGCAGCGCGTCCACCTTCGGCACGACGAGGTAGTCGACGTACTCGGAGGCGTCGTGGGTGAGGACCCGGGTCGCGCCGTGCTCGGCCAGCGCGGCGGCGGTGCTCTCGGCACCGGCGCCCAGCGCGACGGCGACGGGCTCGCCGATGCGGCGGGCCAGCGTCAGCAGCTCCAGGGTGGGCTTGCGGACGGCGCCGTCCACGTGGTCGACGTAGACGAGGACTTCAGCCATGGGATTTGCTCTCCTGCGAAACGAAGTTGAGGGGCGGTCGGCAAGGGGCCTTTAGATGAACTTCTGGCCCGCGAGGAACTCGGCGAGCTGCTTGCCGCCCTCGCCCTCGTCCTTGACGATCGTGCCCGCGGTGCGGGCGGGGCGCTGGGTCGCGGACTCGACCGCGGTCCACGCACCCTCGAGACCGACTTCCTCGGCCTCCAGGTCCAGGTCCGACAGGTCCCAGGACTCCACCGGCTTCTTCTTCGCCGCCATGATGCCCTTGAAGGACGGGTAACGCGCTTCACCCGACTGGTCGGTGACCGACACGACGGCCGGCAGGGACGCCTCGAGCTGCTCGGAGGCGGCGTCGCCGTCGCGGCGGCCCTTGACCGTGCCGTCCTCGACCGAGACCTCGGAGAGCAGGGTGACCTGCGGCACGCCCAGGCGCTCGGCCAGCAGGGCCGGGACGACGCCCATGGTGCCGTCGGTGGAGGCCAGGCCGGAGATCACCAGGTCGTAGCCGGCCTTCTCGATCGCCTTGGCCAGTACCAGGGAGGTGCCGATGGCGTCCGTGCCGTGCAGGTCGTCGTCCTCGACGTGGATCGCCTTGTCGGCGCCCATCGAGAGGGCCTTGCGGAGCGCGTCCTTGGCGTCCTCGGGGCCCACCGTCAGGACGGTGATCTCCACGTCGTCGTCTGCGTTCTCGGAGATCTGCAGCGCCTGCTCGACCGCGTACTCGTCGAGCTCGGAGAGCAGACCGTCCACGTCGTCCCGGTCGACGGTCAGGTCATCGGCGAAGTGCCGGTCGCCAGTGGCGTCGGGCACGTACTTCACAGTGACAACGATCCTCAAGCTCACGCCGGCTCTCCTACTGCATCGTCAGTTACGGCTGCCTTCTTCCAGGCAGCATAGGCGTCACAAGCGGCCGATCCCGGTTGGGGCGGCCTGCGCTCCCGACCGAAATATTACTCGTCAGTACACCCAGTTCGTTCCCGCTAAGCAAGCGCTTTGAACTGTGACCTTCGCAACGCAGCGTAACCGGAACCCGACGACCTCGCAGCGGGCCGCGACAGTGATCAATCCCGCAGCGCCGTGAACCGGCCCTGGTGGTACAGCAGCGGGCGGCCCGCTCCCTCCGGGTCTCCCAGCACCACCTCGGCCAGGACGATGCGATGGTCGCCGGCGGGCACCCGCGTGACGACGCGGCACACCAGCCACGCCAGCACGCCGTCAAGGACGGGGACGCCCTCGGGTCCTTCGTGCCAGGCGGTCGGCGCGCCGAAGCGGTCCGCGCCGCTGCGGGCGAAGGTGGCGGCGAGCTCCTGCTGGTGTTCTCCGAGTATGTGGACGCCGACATGCCGCGCGCGGGAGACCGCCGGCCAGCTGGACGCGCCGGTGCCGATGCCGAAGGAGAGCATCGGCGGCTCGGCGGAGACCGAGCTGAGGGAGGTGGCGGTGAAACCCACCGGGCCGCCGGGCGTGGCGGCGGTGATCACGGCGACTCCGGCAGCGTGCCGCCGGAAGACGGAGCGCAGGAGATCGGGCGAGGCGAGCTGGGGGGCGCCGAGGCCGGGCACGGCCGTCATGGAGTTGTCCTTCTGCGGGGAGGGGTGTCGGGGTCCGTGAATGCTCAACGGGCCGGACAGCACGCGCTCGCGGTACGGCCCAGGTCGACATGGGCCCGTCCGTGCAGAAGGAGTTCCTCAGGCATGGGGCCAGGCTGACGAGGTGCGAGGGTCGCAGTCAAGTGCGTTCCGGCATCTGGGAGATGCCTCACCGTCCCCGCGCAGCGGTCACACCGCTTCCCCCAGGGCCGCGATGACGTCGGCCTTTCGGGGCTGACCGGCGGCACGCCGGACGATCCGGCCGTCGGCGTCGAGCACCAGGACCGTCGGCGTCTTGAGGATGTCGAGTTCGCGCACGAGGTCGAGGTGCGCCTCGGCGTCGATCTCGATGTGGGCGACCCCGGGGACCGCCGCCGCCACCTCGCCCAGGATCCGGCGGGTGGCCCGGCAGGGCGCACAGAACGCGCTCGAGAACTGTACGAGCGTGGCGCGTTCGCCGAGTTCCCCGCCGAGGCGGTCCGCTTCGATCCGCCTGCCGTCGTCGCGCCCGCGCACCCGTACTCTCCCGCTCCGCCGCCGCTGCAGCACTCCGAAGGCGCTCGCCGCCGCGAGCACCGCCACGCACACCATCAGTCCGGTCATCTGCCGCTCCAGCGTTCACGAGACTGCAAAGATTCCCGAGCCCAGGAATCGCCGCCGATGCGGAATGCTTGATTCATGGACATCGACGCGAGGGGCCCGCGCTTCGGGGCCGCCGTGACGACCGTAGTGCTCGCGGTCGTTGTGATCACCGGGAACGTCTGGCTGCTGGCCTGGCAGACGCTGGCGTTCGCGCTCGGCGCGGCGGGCGGGCCGGGGCGCTCGCCGTACGGCTGGGTGTTCCGCAGGGTCGCTCGTCCCCGGATCGGGCCGCCCACGGAGTTCGAGGCGCCGGAGCCGCCGCGGTTCGCCCAGACGGTGGGGCTCGTGTTCTCCTGCGTCGGCCTGGCCGGATTCGCCCTGGGGTCGCACTGGCTCGGTCTCACCGCGGCAGGCGCGGCTCTCGCGGCCGCGTTCCTCAATGCCGTGTTCGGGTACTGCCTCGGATGCGAGATGTACCTGCTCGCACGGCGGGTTGCGGTGCGGGCGGAGTGAAGACGGACCCAGGCGGGTCACAAAAGGCCCGAGACGGGTCAAAGGGGTTGACGTGACGAGGATCTCGCCGTTCCCGGGCACCAGGGCTGGCTCCCCGGCCGTTCTTGGGGCACGATCTGCGAGATGCCGCAAACCTACGGCAGCGTAACTTTGCCGTCGGATGTCTCCCCGGCAGAGAGAAGGAAGGGTTCGCCCCGCCCATGGCAGAGCTTGTCTACCGCCCCGTCGTCGGCCTCGCCCAGACGCTGTTCAAGGTCTGGGACCTCAAGATCGACTGCAAGGGGTCGGAAAACATCCCGCGCTCGGGTGGCGCCGTGCTGGTGAGCAATCACATCAGCTACCTCGACTTCATCTTCGACGGGATGGCCGCCCTCCCGCAGAAACGCCTCGTTCGCTTCATGGCGAAGGAGTCCGTCTTCCGCCACAAGATCTCCGGCCCGCTGATGCGCGGCATGAAGCACATCCCGGTGGACCGCAACCAGGGCGAGACGGCGTACCAGCACGCGCTGGACTCGCTGCGTTCCGGCGAGATCGTCGGGGTCTTCCCCGAGGCGACCATCTCCCAGTCGTTCACGCTGAAGAGCTTCAAGTCCGGCGCGGCCCGGATGGCCCAGGAGGCGGGCGTACCGCTGATCCCGGTGGCCCTTTGGGGTACGCAGCGGCTCTGGACCAAGGGCCACCCGCGCAACTTCAAGCGCAGCCACACTCCGATCACCATCCGCGTCGGCGAGGCCATCGAGGCCTCACGCGACAAGTACGCGGGCGCCATCACCCGTCAGCTGCGCGAGCGCGTCCAGGAGTTGCTGGAGGCCGCTCAGCGCGCCTACCCGGTACGCCCCAAGGACGCGCACGACACCTGGTGGATGCCGGCCCATCTGGGCGGGACCGCGCCCACTCCGGAGCAGGTGCGCGCGGCCGAGGCGCGCTGAGGCCCGCCCCGCCCTGATTCGGCGCCGCTCTTCGGCGCCCTTCTTCGACGTCGACCCTCTCCGCGGAGAGGGCCGACGCGTTTTCCGGGAGTGAACCAAAGTGCGCCGTGGCGCGCGCCGACGGGGCTCACAGCGCGGCGGGCAGGTTCTTCCACAGCCGCGGCCGGTCGGCAGCGCTGCGCAGCGCTTCGAGGACGCCGGGATGCGGCGCGGCGTAGAGGCCGGGGTAGTCCACCTCGCCGACGTCGGCGTCGGGGACGAAGGCCAGCCGTTCGCCGTCCAGGGAGAACCGCGCGTCCACGCCCGGTTTGTTGCCCCGCGGGTCCTGGCGGTGCCACGCCCCGCGGAAGCGCACCGCGACGAGTCCGTGCAGGACGTGCCCGCCATCCCCGTCGCCCTCGTCGCGCGCCAGCTGCTGATAGCACAGCGCGGTCGGGATGTCCTCGGCCCGCAGCAGCGCGGCCAGCGCGTGGGCCTTGGCGTAGCAGATGCCCGTCCGCTGCTCCAGGACGTCCGAGGCGCGCCAGGTCACCCGCGGGTCTTCGGCGTCCTGCGAGTGGGGGACGGCGTCGCGCACGAACTCAAAAGCCAGTCGTGCATAGGAATACGAGTCCTCGGCTTCCCGCGCGAGGCGTCCGGCGGTGGCCCGCACCACCGGGTGGCCGTGGTCGATGACCTCGTCGGCAGCCAGATAGGCGGACAGGTCGGGGTTCTCCTGGATCAGCTCCATGGCGGGAGAGCATAGGAAAACGATCACCTGAACGTCAATGAGTTTTCATAGGATCGCATACCTATGCAGAAATTCCGACGCCCTGGCGCCCTGGCGCTCGATGCAAGAGGCCCTACCGGGCCATCTCCTCCTTGAGTGCGGCGACGAACGCGTCCACGTCCTCCTCGGTCGTGTCGAACGCGCACATCCACCGCACGTCGCCCGCCGCCTCGTCCCAGAAGTAGAACCGGAACTTCTTCTGCAGCCGCTCGCTCACGTCGTGCGGAAGCCGTGCGAAGACGCCGTTGGACTGCACCGGGTAAAGGATCTCCACACCGTGCACGGCCCGCACGCCCTCGGCGAGGCGCTGCGCCATCTCGTTGGCGTGGCGTGCGTTGCGCAGCCACAGGTCCTTGGCGAGCAGCGCCTCCAACTGCACCGACACGAAGCGCATCTTGGAGGCGAGCTGCATGGACAGCTTGCGCAGGTGCTTCATACGGCGCACGGCGTCCGGGTCGATGACCACGACGGCCTCGCCGAACAGCGCGCCGTTCTTGGTGCCGCCCAGGGACAGGATGTCCACGCCGACCGCGTTGGTGAACGTCCGCATCGGGACGTCCAGGGAGGCGGCCGCGTTGGCTATCCGGGAGCCGTCGAGGTGGACCTTCATGCCGTGCTCGTGGGCGTGGTCGCAGATCGCGCGGATCTCGTCGGGCGTGTAGAGCGTGCCGAGTTCCGTGCTCTGGGTGATCGAGACGACCTGCGGCATCGCCCGGTGCTCGTCCTCCCATCCCCAGGCCTGCCGGTCGATCAGCTCGGGCGTGAGCTTGCCCTCGGGCGTGGGGACGGTGAGCAGCTTGAGGCCGCCCATGCGCTCGGGTGCGCCGCCCTCGTCCACGTTGATGTGGGCGCTCTCGGCGCAGATCACCGCGCCCCAGCGGTCGGTGACCGCCTGGAGCGCCACGACGTTGGCCCCGGTGCCGTTGAAGACCGGGAAGGCCTCCGCCGTGGACCCGAAGTGGCTGCGGACGATCTGCTGGAGGTTCCCCGTGTAGTCGTCCTCGCCGTACGCCACCTGATGGCCGCCGTTGGCCAGGGCCAGGGCGGCCATCACCTCCGGGTGGGCCCCAGCGTAGTTGTCGCTGGCGAAGCCGCGCACCTCGGGGTCATGACGCCGACGGGCGTCGGTCTTCGCAGGGTTCACGGCTTCTCGGTGAGCCACAGACGCTGTCCGTTCACTTCCTGGGCGGACTTCTCCCAGACGCCGGTGATGGCCTCGGCCAGGTCCTTGACGTCCGTGAAGCCCGCGAACTTCGCGTTGGGGCGGTCGGCGCGCATCGCGTCGTGCACCAGCGCCTTCACCACCAGGATCGCAGCCGCGGAGGTGGGCCCCTCTGCGCCCCCTGCCTTGCGGAAGGCGTCGGCGAGGGCGAGGGTCCAGGCCTCGGCGGCGGCCTTGGCGGCGGCGTACGCGGCGTTGCCCGCGGTGGGCTTCGACGCCCCGGCGGCGCTGATCAGCACGTACCGGCCGATCTCGCTGCGCTGGAGGGCCTCGAAGAAGGCCAGCGAGGTGTGCTGCACGGTCTTGACGAGCAGCAGTTCCAGGAAGTCCCAGTCGTCCAGGCTGGTCTTGATGAACGTCTCGCTCCCCCGCCAGCCGCCGACGAGGTGGACCACGCCGTCGATCCGGCCGAAGTCCTTCTCGACGCGCTGCGCCCAGTCCCGGGTCGAGTCCAGGTCGAGCAGGTCGACCGGCTCGCCGGTGACGGTGGCGCCGCCGGCCCCGTAGCGGGCCGCGTCGACGGCCTCCGCCAGGCGCTCGGGATCGTTGTCCGCGCCGACGACGGTCGCGCCGGCCTCGGCCAGCCTGAGCAGCGCCGCCCGGCCGGCGGGTCCGCCCGCGCCGGCCACCGCGACCACCGCACCGCTGAGAACCCCGTTCCCCATGGTCTTCGCCTCCTGAGCAGTGTTCTGCCCCGCGGTGCCCCGTGGAACAGTGTTCTCGTGTTCGCAGGTCGCCATTCACGCGGCGATCCGCTCGGCGCCGTCCGCCGTGATGCCCTGGTGGAGGCCGATCCACGGTTCTTCAGCTTCTTGGACATGTGCCTCATAGAACATGCTCAGCGGAAATCGTCGGGAAGCACGTCATCGACGAGCCTGCGCGGCGGCTGGGTCAGGTCGAGGGCGTCGGGACCCTTGGCCCACTTGGAACCCGGTGCGGGGCGAGATAGGTCGAGACCAGCTCGTAGCCGGCGAACCAGTGCACGAGCTTGGGGGCGGGTCGATGCCGTCGCGGTACAGCGTCTCGATCTCGCGCACAGCTGGTTGGTGACCTGCGGGGCGCGCTCCCAGTCGATGTGCAGCCGGTTGTCGGTCCAGCGGACGACCCCGTGCTTGTGCAGGTAGGCGAAGAGCAGCTGGCCGCCGAGGCCTCGTAGTTGCGCACGCGCTCACCGGTGACCGGGAAGCGGAACATGCGGTCGAAGAGCACCGCGTACTGCACGTCGCGGGCCTTCGGAACGCCGTCGGCCTGCAGTTTCACGGCCTCCTTGAAGGCGGTGAGGTCGCAGCGCAGCTCCTCCAGGCCGTACATTCCAGAACGGCTGGCCTGCTTGATCATGAACGGTCGAAGGCAGGTCGCCATGGCTGTGGGGTGCGGTCGTGGACCCATGTCCCACAGCACGAAGGCCTCCTCGCACCGCTTCTGGTCGTGCACCATCTCGGCGACGTCCCTCGGGCAGCTCCAGGCCAGATGTCGACGGCGGCGTCCGTCACGCGGCGGAAGCGGGCGGCCCTCGCGGTCGCAGAAGATGCCACCCCAGGAGAAACGTTCCGGCGCTTCCCGGACGGCGATGGTCTCCGGGAACAGGACGGCCGAGTTGGTGTCGTAGCCGAGGTGAAGTCCTCGAAGGTGATGCCGCAGAACAGCGGGTTGTCGTTGCGGGTGCGCTCCAGCTCGGCCAGCCAGTCCGGCCAGACCATGCGCAGGACGACCGCTTCCCAGGTTGCGGTCGGGTTGCCGTTCTGCGTGTACATCGCGAAGACGACCAGGTGCTGGAGGCCGTCCGCGCGGCTCGTGGCGGGCTGGAAGGCCAGCAGCGAGTCGAGGAAGTCCGGCACCCCGAAACCGCCCTCGGCCCACATCCGCAGGTCCTTGACCAGGGCGCGGTGGTAGTCGGCGTCGTGCGGGAGGAGCGGGGACAGCTCCTCGACGGCCTCGACCACCCGGTGGACGGTCCTCTCGGCCTCGCCGCGCGACGGAGCGCCCTCGGCCGAGAAGTCGATCGACCCGTCCTTCGACTGCCAGGGCCGGACCTGCTCCACGGCATCCTTGAGCACGCGCCACGCCGGATGCCCCACCACCCTGGACGCCGGAGGAACCTGCTCCCCCGATGCTGCCTGCACAAGAATTTCCGTCCATGTCCCATCCTCCGCTGAAGAACCTCGCGTCTGCACACCGTAGGCATATGAGGTTTCCTTCAGCAAGTGACCCCTCGGGAAAATATCCTGCCCAGCCGCTCATTCGCCGCACTTTTTCCTGTGTGCCATCGAGGAGTGTCGGCTTCCGGCAGAGCAGGGCGGGTAGGGAACACGTCGGTGCGCACACACCTGCGCACACACCTGCGCACAGACCTGTCCTCGGAAGCGAGTCACGTCTTGAACTTCGTCACCATCGGTCACCGTGGAGTCATGGGCGTCGAGCCCGAGAACACCCTGCGCTCCTTCGTCGGCCGCCGAGCAGGCCGGCCTCGACGCCATCGAACTCGACCTGCACCTGAGCAAGGACGGCGCCCTCGTGGTCATGCACGATCCCGAGGTGGACCGCACGACCGACGGCACCGGCCCCATCGCCGACCAGACGCTCGCGGAACTGCGCACACTCGACGCCGGCCGCGGGGAACGCGTCCCGCGGTTCGAGGAGGTGCGGGACGTCGTACAGGCGCCGCTCCAGGCCGAGATCAGGACGTACAGGCGGCGCGGGCGCTGGCGGAGGTGATGCTCGCACGGGACCTCGTGCGGCGGGTGAGGTGTCCTCCTTCCACGACGAGGCCGTCGCGGAGGTCGCCCGGCTGGTGCCCGGGGTGCGCACCGCGTCATCGGTAGCCGCTACGGCCTCGACATCGTGGACCGGGCCGTCGCGGCCGGCGCCGCGACGGTCTGCCTCAATCTTCGTCTGCTCACCCTGGAGATCGTCGAGGAGGCACGCAAGCGCGACCTGCGGATCATCGCTGGGTGGTGAACACGCAGGAACAGTTGCGGCTGGTACGCGCCCTGGAGCTGGACGGCGCGACGACCGACTACCCGGACATCAGGCGCACCGGCCGGTTCACCGCCTGAGCGAAAGCCGTGTGGAGCCGTACGGTCCATGCGCGGTGGTGTGCTCAGGCCCGCGGGTCGGCGAGCGGCTCGGCCAGCTCCTTGACCAGCAGCTCGAACTGGAGGTCGTCGCGGCGCGGAACGCCGAAACGCTCGTCGCCGTACGGGAAGGGGTCATGCGTCCCGTACGGCGGTAGCCGCGCCGCTCGTACCAGGCGATGAGGTCCTCGCGGACGGAGATCACCGTCATGTGCATCTCGTCGACGCCCCAGTCCTCCGGGCCTGCCGCTCGGCCTCCGCCATGACCTTCCTGCCGAGACCGGCGCCCTGCACCGTGGGGCTCACGGCGAACTGCCGAAGTAGGCGTGGTCGCCGCGGTGGGCGAGCTGGCAGCAGGCGACCAGTCGGCCGTCCTGCTCGACGGTGACCAGCCGGCTGTCGGGCGCCTCGAGGACCGCGCGCACGCCTTCGGGATCGGTGCGCTGCCCCTCGAGGATGTCCGCTCGTCGTCCACCCGGCCCGGCTGGAGTCTCCGCGGTAGGCGGACTCGATGAGGGCGACGAGCTCGTACACGTCCGCGTCGGTGGCGGTTCGGAAGACGAAGTCGGTGGCGGCGGTGTCCATGCGGGCGGTCTCTGCTCTCTGACACGGGCTGGGGCTTGCCCGAGCCTAACCCCGTCCGGCTACTAGCGCCGGCCGCATGGTGCATGTACTGAGCAGCAGGATCCTGCTCCGACCGCCGATCCCGAGCGTTCCCGCGTCTTCTACGGCGAGCAGCTGGGTCTGGCCGTCTGCCGTGAGTTCGGCACGGGCCCGGACCGGGGACGGTCTACTTCCTCGGCGGCGGCCACCTGGAACTGTCGGGCCGGGCCGAGAACCCGCCCGCGGGCCGAGCGCGCCGGCCCCCCCCGTGCGCCTGTGGCTCCAGTGGCGGACGCCGCGGCGGCACACGACGAGCTGCGGGCGAAGGGCGTCGAGATCGCGCGTCCGCCGGTGAAGGAGCCCTGGGGACTGATCGAGCTGTGGATCGCGGGACCCGGACGGGATCCCCGTCGTGCTCGTGGGAAGTACCGGCGGACCACCCGATGCGGTACCGGCGGGCATCTGAGGGGGCCCTGCAGGACCGGCCCGGTTCCCCGGACGCCGGGGCCAGCGGGCATGCGGCCCCGCTTCCCCTGTCGGGGCTGGTCCGGCTGGCCGGCGGGGGCGCTGACGTCAGCGGATGCCGTGCGGCCGGGCGGGGCATAGCGGTGCTGAGGGCGGACCTTTTCGGAGGAACGTCATGAAGCTCGAAGCGCCCGTGCCGGGCGGGGCCCTGCTGGGCCGAGCTGGGGACCGGGTGACCTGGAAGCGGCGAAGCGGTTCTACGCGGAGCTGTTCGGCTGGCGCGCGGAGACGGACCCCCGGCAGGAGGCCGGCGGCTACTCGGTCGCGCACCCTCGGCGACGCGGCCGTCGCCGCGCTCAGTCCCCGGCACCAGGAGACGCAGCCCTGCGCCTGGAGCGTGTCGTTCGCCGTGACCGGACGCGGATGTCAGCGCCCGGCTGGTCACGGAGGGCCGGCGGCAAGGTGCTGGCCGGACGATGGACGTCTTCGACGTGGGCCGGGTTCGTGGTCGTCCTCGATCCCGCGGGGCCGCGTTCCAGTTGTGGCAGGCGCGGGTCCTTTGCCGGCGCCGGCCTGTTCAACGCGCCCGGCTCGCTCGGCTGGGTCGAGTTGCTGACCCGGTAGCCCGACCGGGCGGAGACCTTTTACACCACGGTCTTCGGCTGGACCGCCACTCGTCGGAGACTACCTGCAGTGGGCGTCGGCGGCGCGGATTTCGGCGGCATGATCGGGATGGACGACAAGTTCCCGCCCGAGGTGCCCCCGCCTGGCTGCCCTACTTCGCCGTCGCCGACGTGGACGCCCGCCTCACAGACCGCCGCCGGGGCGGGCGGCGCCGCGCTCATGGAACCGACCACGGTGCGGGACGGCCCGCGGATCGCCGTACTGCGCGACCCCCAGGGCGCGGTGTTCGGGGTGTACCGCGGCAGGCCACGACAGATGAACGCCTGCGCTGCGAGCCGCCGCCCTGGCCGGGCAGCCTCCCGCGCCGCGGTCAGACGCCCAACGACCGCATCTGCCCCTCCAGTCGGCTGAGCAACTCCCCCAGCAGATCGGCCAGTTCACCCTGGCGTCCGTCGTCCATGGCGGCCAGCGCTGCGCTCTCTCGTGCGAGCTGCTCAGGGCATGATGCCGTCGACGAGGTCACGCCCCGGCGTCCGTGGAGCCGCAGGTGCGCGACCCGACGGTCCCGGGAGTCGCCCCGGCGCTCCACCAGGCCGCGTTCGGTGAGCTGCTTGAGGCGCTGTGGTGGACGGCCGCGCCGGAGGAGAAGGTCTCACGGACCAGGTCGCCGGGGGTCAGCTCCTGGACCCTTGCGGCGCAGTGCGCCGAGCACGTCGAACTCGGGGCGGGTCAGTCCGGCGCGCCGCAGGGGCGCGTCCTCGGCCTGCTGCAGGAGGGCCGCGCAGCGGTTGACGCGGCCGATGATCTCCATGGGCCCGGGTCCAGATCCGGCCGGACGGCCTGCCACTGCCGGACAACGTCCGACACCGTGTCATTCCTCGCCGGGCCGCCGTTCCCGTTCCCGTTCCCGTTTCCGTCGTCGTTCCTGTTTCCGTCGTCGTTCCTGTTTCCGTCGTCGTTTCCGTTCCCGTCGTCGTTTCCGTTCCTGTTTCCGTTGCCGTCGTCGTTTCCGTTGCTGTTCCTGTTGCTGTTCCTGTTGCCGTTGCCGTTCTTGCTCCCGGACCGCCCGTCGTCCCCGCCCCCGGCCGCTGCACGCCCCAGCTTCCCCGTCATCCGCGTACGTCCTCCGCTCTCGTCTTCGCGTCCCGGCCCAGGAGCAGTCCCTGGCGCCGTGCCGTCGCGGCGAGCGTACGGTGTCCGGACTGCTCGGCCGGCACGACCCGCTTCTGGGGCCGCTCGCTGCCGCCACTCGCCGGACGCGGCGTCCGCATGCACACGCTTTACCCGTGAACGATTTGCCGCGCTCCGCCCGGCGCTCCCCTTGTACCTCCTTGCGCCCGCGTGCGCGCTGCGTGGCATGGGCATCGCATTCGGTGACTGGCGACGTCGAGCGGGGAGGTGCGCGTGCACGGACCGGCTTCGCCCGGCTGGCTGCTGGTGACGCTGTGTGCGGCGACCGGGGCCTACTGCCTGCTGCGGATGCGCAGCAGCGTCGAGGAACAACGCCGGGCCGCGGGCGGCGAGGCGTTGATGGGCTTCGGAATGGCGGCCATGGCCGTGCCCCCGGCCGTGTTCACCCCGCCGGCCTGGGCCTGGCCCGCGTACGCCGCGGTCTTCGGCACCGCGGCGCTGCGGGCACTGTGGGCGGCCCGGGAGAGCGCCTGCCATCTGCATCACCTGGTCGGCGCCGGGGCCATGGTCTACATGGCCGCCGCGATGGCCGTCTCCCCGGCCCCGGCACACGCGCACCAGCACGGCGGCGCGGGCGTGCCGCTGTTGACGGGCGTGCTGCTGCTGTACTTCGCCGGCTACGTCCTCGTGTCGGGGATCCGGCTGTTGCCGGTCGCCGGGGCGGGCACCTCCGCCGCCTCCTGGAGCGACCGGCCGGAAGTCGTCCGGGCATGCAGGCTGTCGATGGGGATCGGCATGCTCGCGATGCTGCTGACGATGTGATCCGCGCGGCGGCAATGGCCTGCGTCACTTCGCCGCGCGAAGCCGTACCCCCGGTGGCGCTCCGCTCATAGGGTGCTGTGCATGACGGTCACCGCGGTCCTGCTGCTGCTCGGCGCTCTGACCGCCGTGGCCGCCCCCCGGCTGATCGCCCGGGCCGACTGGCCCGATCGTGAACCGGTGGTCGCCCTGTGGGCATGGCAGTGCGTGGTGGCCGCGATCCTGTTGTGCTGCGCGCTGTCCATGACGCTGAGTGCGGCGGCCGCCTGGCAGGCGGTGCGCGGACAGGTCTTCGCGCCGGCTCCGCAGGCGGTCGTGGAGGCGTACACGCCGGGCGGGCCCGGCCCTTGGGCCGCGGCGACCGCGGTGGCGCTGGCCTGCGGCGGGGTGTGGAGCGGGACGATGCTCGTGCGGGAGATCCTGCGCAGCCGGGCCGGACACCGGTCCCGCCGGGCCGAACTGCGGCTGAGGGCACCGCTGTTGCCGGGTGAGACGGCACGGTCAGGCGGGCTGCTCGTGGTGGAGGGCGAGCGCCCCGACGCGTGGTGGCTGTCGGGTGCCCGGCCCCGACTGGTCGTCACCACGGCCGCGTTGCGGCGCCTGAAAGGCCGTCAGCTCGACGCCGTCCTCGCGCACGAGCAGGGACACGCCCAGGCGCGGCACGACTGGTTGCTGCACTGCTCGACCGCGCTGGCCACCGGGTTCCCCCAGGTACCGGTGTTCGCCGCGTTCCGCGCCGAGATGCACCGGCTGGTCGAGCTCGCCGCCGACGACATGGCCTCGCGCCGCTTCGGCCGGCTGACGACCGCGCTGGCACTGGTCGAACTCAACGAGGGCCGTGGCGTGTTCGGCCCCGCTCCCGCCTCGCAGGCCCATGTCCCGCGGCGCGTGAGCCGGTTGCTGGCACCGCCCGACCGGCTCACCGCGCCCCGCAGACTCGGACTGACGGCCGCAGCCGCGCTGCTGCCGGTGATCCCCGTACTGGTGACCTTCGTCCCGGGCCTGCGGGCACTGGGCTGAGCCTCCGCCGACCCGCACGCGCAGGCGGCAGTGGGCAGTGGGCAGTGGGCCGAGCGTCCGCCGACGCACGGAGCGGCGCAGGCCGCGCTCCCCGGTGAGCCGCCTCCGGTTCGCTGCCCCCGGCTTGCGCGTGGGTCTTCCGTCGGCGGTCCGTATCGCTCGCTGCCGCGTGGACCCGTCTCCCGAGCCGGCCCCTCTCCCAGGCCACC
Source organism: Streptomyces sp. B21-105 (assembly GCF_036898465.1). NCBI lineage: Bacteria > Bacillati > Actinomycetota > Actinomycetes > Kitasatosporales > Streptomycetaceae > Streptomyces > Streptomyces sp. B21-105. The sequence continues at coordinate 816,406 of NZ_JARUMJ010000001.1, forward strand.
GGACCACCCGATTCCCGTCCTCGGTCGCCCCCATTGGATTCCGGTCCCGCGGGTCGGCGAGGATCTGTACATGCACCATGCACCCCTCGCCTCCCCGCCCCGTCCCGCGGCCCTGCGCACGGTCCTCCGTGCCGCGGCGGTCCTGGGGCTGTGCTCCCTGTTGCTTCTCGTGCTGGTCGCGGTCGAGTGGCGTCCCCTGATCTCCGCAGACGGCGACGTCTCCCGCACCACGCATCGCTGGGCCCTCGCCGACCCCGGATTCACGCAGGCCTGCCGCATTCTCACCGACTGGGTCTGGGACCCGGTGACGATGCGGTTGCTGGTAGCTGCGGTGGCCGTGTGGCTGGTGTGGCGGCATGCGGACTGGTGGACGGTCGGATGGCTGGTCGCCACAGCCGCCCTGGGCACCCTGCTCCAGCAGGGACTCAAGGCCGCGGTGGGCCGTGCCCGGCCGGTCTGGCCCGACCCCGTAGACTCCGCGCACTACGCGGCGTACCCCTCGGGGCACGCGCTGACCGCCACCGTCGTCCTCGGACTGCTGTTGTGGCTGTTGCACCGGCAGGGCGTCCGCCGCGTGCTGTGGCGGGCCGCGTCGGCCGTGGCGGCCCTGTCCGTCGCGGGTGTGGGCCTCACCCGGATCTGGCTGGGCGTGCACTGGCCCTCGGACGTCCTGGGCGGCTGGCTGCTCGGGGGCATGCTGGTGGCGCTGGCGATCGCGGCGCAGCTCCGGTGGCGACCGTGACCGCGCCTGGGCGACGGTACACCTACGTGGGGCCGCAGGATCTGCGACGGACAGTCGTCCGAGGGGCCGGCGGCCGGGTGATCCGCAGCGCCGCGGACCTGGACGGCGATCCGGCCACGGCGGACGACGAGGAGCCGTTCACCTATGTCGTCGCCCTCGACGGGCTGCTGCGGCTCGCGCCGCGCCGCAGCGAGCACGTGGCCTGCGCCGAGGGTGAGGAGGTGCTCGGGGCGGGCGAGATCTCCTTCCACCGAACCCCGCACGGGCCCCGCGTCCTCGAGGTCGGCAACCAGTCCACCGGCTACTGCCCGGATCCCGACTCCTGGCCGGCCGTGGCCGCCGCACTGGACCGGGCCGGCATCGGTCGTCCCGACGGTTTCACGCACACGCTGGTGTTCCGGCGCTGCGAAGGATGCGGGGAGCACAACGTGGTGCGCGAGGGGGTCTTCGTCTGTGTGTTCTGCGACGACGACCTACCGCTCACCTGGAACATGACCCCGCCCGGGGGCCAAGGCCCGTCCACGGACCGACCGCGCCCCTGGACGGGAGCCCGTTCGTGAACCGACCGCATCCCGGCGGACGCGCGTGCCGGCTCCCTAGGATCATCCGCATGACCACCGTGCTGTTCGACTTCTCCGGGACCCTCTTCCGCATCGAGTCCACCGAACGGTGGCTCCGCGCGGTGCTCGACGCCGCGGGCATCGCGCTCGCCGCACCGGAACTCGCCGAGAAGGCACGGGCGTTGGAGGCGGCAGGCGCGCTGCCGGGCGGGGCGGCTCCGGTCCGCCTGCCCGAGGAGCTGGCCGAGGTGTGGCGGGTCCGGGACCAGAGCAGCGAGCTGCACCGGGCCGCGTACACGGGACTGTCACGTCAGGTGTCGCTGCCGGACCCGGCGCTGCACGACGCCCTGTACGAGCGGCACATGTCGCCGGCGGCCTGGTCGCCGTATCCCGACGCCCTCGAGGTGCTGACCGGGTTGCGCGAGCGCGGGTTCCGGGTCGGCGTCGTCAGCAACATCGGCTGGGATCTGCGCCCGGTGTTCCGCGCGCACGGTCTCGACGGGTACGTCGACGCGTATGTGCTGTCGTACGAGCACGGTGTGCAGAAGCCGGACCCTCGGCTGTTCACGGTCGCGTGCGCGGCACTGGACGCCGATCCCCGCAACACGTTGATGGTGGGCGACGACCGCCGTGCGGACGGCGGCGCGGCGGCGCTGGGCTGCACGGTGCACTTCGTGGATCATCTGCCGGCGGCCGACCGTCCGGACGGGCTGCGCCCGGTGCTCGACCTCGTGGGCTGACCGCCCTCCGCCGGTGCCGGGACGCCGGTGCCGGGACGCCGGTGCCAGTAGCCTGAGGACACCATCAGGGTGAGAAGCGCGCCCACTCTGGACGATCCCCCGCGTCGCCCAGAGCAGGCACCGGCCCGGTACGCTCCGCCGGAGCGACCGGGACGCCCTGAGTATAGTTGACTGACAGCCAGTCAACACAGGAGTTACAGGATGTCCCCGCGCAGCGCCTCGGTCAATGAAGAATTGCGGCGGCGTTCCCGGGAGCGGCTCCTGCAGGCGGCGGTGGAGCTGGTGGGCGAGCAAGGTTACGAGGCGACCACGCTCGGCGACATCGCGGACCGGGCCGGCTCGGCGCGCGGTCTGGTGTCGTACTACTTCCCCGGCAAGCGGCAGCTGGTGCAGTCGGCGGTGCACCGGCTGATGCACCGGACGCTGGAGGAGGCGCTGGAGCGCGAGCCGCACACCGAGGACGGCCGGGAGCGGATGGCGCGGGCCATCGACGCGATCATGGGGCTGGCCCGGGACCGTACCGTCCTGATGCGCCAGCACATGGCGGGGCTGCTGCAGGCCGAGGGCTTCGTGCAGTGCCCGGAGCAGCAGCGGCTGGCCGAGCTGCTGCGGGAGACCGCGGCCCGGCATGGGGCGCAGGACCTCGACCACGACTATCCGCTGCTGCGCTCCCAGTTGATGGGCGCGGTCTACGCGATGGTCCTGCCGAATGCGCCGTTGCCGCTGACGACGCTGCGCGCCGAGCTCTTCGCGCGCTACGGGCTCGACCGGGAGCTGGGGGTCCCGCCGGACGCCGAGGCGCCCGGCGGGGGGTGCGGCGCCGATCTGTCGCGGTTCTTCGCGACCGGCCCGGCGCCCGGCGATCAGTCGAAGTAGTCCGGCTGGGTCTGGACGTTGAGCTCGCGCAGATGGACACGCCCGGCCGGATCCGTGCGCCGGTCGCTGAGCTTGAGCACGTCGAAGCCCTTGGCGATGTCGTTCGAGTAGATGTAGCCGTTGTAGTAGTACGCCGACCACGCGCCGCCGGTCTGCAGGGTCGTGGTGCTCAGCGGACCGCGCTCGAAGTAGGCGATCTCCCTGGGCTTCGCCGAGTCGGTGAAGTCCCAGACGGAGACGCCGCCCTGGTACCAGGCCTGGACCATGAGGTCCTTGCCCTTGACCGGGATCAGCGAGCCGTTGTGGGCGACGCAGTTCTCGGTGGCCGCCTGGTGGCGCGGGATCTTGTAGTAGCTGCGGAAGACGAGTTTGCGCTTGTCGCCCTTTCCGGTGATGTCGTAGATGCCGTCGGCGCCGCGGGTGGGGCCGGTCGCCGCGTCGCAGGTGGCCGCGCCGCCGCCGCCCAGCTCATCGGTGAAGACGACCTTGTTCGCCTTCTGGTTGAAGGTGGCCGAGTGCCAGAAGGCGAAGTTGACGTTGTCCTGCACCCGGTCGATGACCTTGGGGTGTTCCGGGTCCCTGATGGAGAACAGGATGCCGTCGCCCATGCAGGCGCCGGCCGCCAGGTCCTTCTCCGGGAGCACGGTGATGTCGTGGCAGCCGGTCGTCTTGGAGACGCCGGGGTTCGTCGGACCGCCCGGGTTGCCGCCGCCGTCCGGGCCCTCGCCGGGGAACAGCACGGGGAAGCCGACGACCGCGGCCTTCTCCGGCGCGTTGCGCGGCACCTTGATGACGGAGATGCCGTCGTGCGGCGGCATGCAGTCGGGGTAGGCGGCGTTGGGCGAGTACGAGGAGACGTAGACGTAGACGTTCTTGCGCTCGGGCACCAGGGTGTGGGTGTGCGAACCGCACGCGGTCTCGACGGCGGCGACGTACTTCGGGTTCCTCTTGTCGCTGATGTCGAAGACCTTCATGCCCTCCCACGAGGACTTCTCGGTGACCGGCTGCGTGGTGCTGTTGCAACTGCTGTCGCTGCGCGAGGAGTCGGTCGACAGGAAGAGCAGGTCGCCCGAGACGGAGACGTCGTTCTGCGAGCCGGGGCAGAGCACCTGGGCCACGGTCTTCGGCGCCTTCGGGTTGGCGATGTCGAAGATGCGGAAGCCGTCGTAGTTTCCGGCGAAGGCGTACCGGCCCTGGAAGGCCAGGTCCGAATTGGTGCCCGGCAGGACGTCCTTGGGGATGTTCGTCAGGTGCCGGATGTTGTCGGAGTGGACGATCTCGTCCTGTCCGGGTATCTCGCCGGCGGCGATCGCGGCGCTCGCCTGGGTCCTGGCGTCGCGGGTCACCTCCTGCCCGGTGGCGGGGCCGTCCCCCGGGTCGGGGGTCGCGGCCGCCGGAACCGCCGTCAGCAGCGCGGCCAGGAGCCCGGTGCAGGCGGCGGCGGCTTTCCACCGTCTGCGTCGCGTTCGAGGATCGTTCGACAGGGTCACTGCATCCTCCCTAGGTACCGTTCGCGCGGGAACGGTTCACGGTGCTCCGAAGTATCGTCTTCATCATGCACATATCAAGGGCCGGCAATGCACTCGTCATGAATGAATCGGTTCGGCGGTGCTGTCTGCGGTGCATGAATCCGGACGGGGGCGGACCCGCCCTCGACTCGCCTGCTCCAGGAGGTCGTTGTGCTCGTCCGCCGCGTGCCCCTCGTGTCCGCCTCGCTGCTCCTCGCCCTGGCTCTCGCGGGCTGCGACTCGGGGACGGAGACCGGGTCGGGCGCGGTCAGCGGCCCTTCGTTGATCGCGCCGGGCAAGCCGGGCGAGGCGAACCGCACCCTCTCGGCGCAGGACGCGGCCGAGCAGCGCGCCGACGACGACACACCCAACTCGGCCGACGTGTCCTACGTGCGGAAGATGATCGAACACCACGCCCAGGCCCTGGAGATGACCGAACTCGTACCGGACCGTGCCGCGTCGGGGGACGTCAAACGCCTCGCCCTGCGCATCTCCGCGGCACAGGGGCCGGAGATCAAGGCCATGGAGGGCTGGCTCACGACTCATGGCCAGAAAACGACGGGCGGCGGCCACACCCACGCGGCGATGCCCGGGATGGCGACCGCGGCCCAGCTGACCGCACTGCGGGCGGCCCGCGGAAAGGCGTTCGACACGCTCTTCCTCAACCTGATGATCACTCACCACGAGGGTGCGCTCACCATGGCCACGGACGTCAAGGCGCAGGGCAACAACGTACGGGTCGAGGAGATGGCGGACGACGTGATCGCGCAGCAGACGAGCGAGATCACGCGGATGAACGGGATGCGCTGACGCCTCCCGACGCACCGAGTACCGAGTACCGGGACATGACGCTCAGCGCCGGGCGTGCCGCGGCGTCAGGTATCCGGCGTCGCGCGCCTGGGCGATCAGCCGCAGCGACCGGCGTCTGCTGTGCCCCGTCGCGCACATGACCGCGAGGACGGGGTCCGCCCCCGCCTCCTGGGCCGCGCGGTACTCCTGCGCCGCCAGCCACCGCCCCTCGACGCCGCGCGGCCAGACCGGGCGGGCCCGGCGGGACCCGAAGGGCTCCTCGGCGCGGTGCCCGGCCGCCGCCGGGCAGCCCACGCCCCCTTCGCCCTCGCTTCCGTCCTCGCCTTCGCCCTCGTCCTCGTCTTCGTCGGGCCCGTCGAAGAGGGGTCCCTCGATCCAGTCCGCGAGCAGGGTCAGGTCGACGAGCGAGAGGGCGGGACGGGCCCGGACGTCCTCGATGGAGACCCGGCCCTCGCAGACGACGGCGAGCAGGTCGACACGCGCACCATCGGTGAACGACAGCCGGACGTGGGTCCAGGAAGTGGCGCCTCCCCCCTCCTGGACCTGCGGGCCACACGGACACCGTGCCGTCCTCGGCGGAGCGATCAGAAAGATTAAGAAACGATGCTTCTAGCACATACGCAACGTAACCGCATGATCACTTTGCATACGAACGGACACGCGTGCGGCGCGACGGCGCGGCACCCTGTCAGCGGAGCCGTACCGGTGCGATGCTGGAGGCACCAGCGAATCTCCTCCGGCCTCCGGGGTTAGGAGTTCCGCCGTGCTCCGTGTCGCCGTCGTCGGCTCCGGGCCGAGTGGTGTCTACACCGCCCAGAGCCTGGTCCAGCTGGACCCGGACGTACTCGTCGACGTCCTGGACCGCCTGCCCTGCCCCTACGGGCTGGTGCGGTACGGCGTCGCCCCCGACCACGAGAAGATCAAGTCCCTGCAGCAGAACCTGCGCGCCGTGCTCGAGCACGAACACGTCCGTTTCCTCGGCGGCGTACGCGTCGGCGCGGACGGAGTGCCCACGGCCCGGCTGCGCGAGCTCTACCACGCGGTCGTGTACTGCGTCGGCGCCGCGACCGACCGGCACCTCGGCATCCCCGGCGAGGAACTGCCCGGCAGCTGGTCGGCGACGGAGTTCGTCTCCTGGTACAGCGCCCACCCGGACGCCGTCCCCGCACGGTTTTTGCACGGCGTCGACTCGGCCGTGGTGGTGGGGGTCGGCAACGTCGCGGTGGACGTCACCCGGATCCTGGCGCGGGGCGCTGCCGAGCTGAGCGCCACCGACATGCCCCAGGCGGCCCTGGCCGCGTTCGAGGCGAGTCAGGTGCGCGAGATCCACATGGCCGGGCGGCGCGGCCCGTCGCAGGCCCGGTTCACCACCAAGGAGCTGCGGGAGCTGGGCACGTTGCCGGATGCCGAGGTCGTCGTCGACGAGGCGGAACTGGCGCTCGACCCGGCGTACGGGGACCCCTCCGGGCTTGCGCCGGCGCAGCGCCGCAATGTGGAGGTGCTGCGCGGCTGGGCGGCGTCGCCGACCCGTGGCGCCCGACGGCGCATCCGGCTGCGGTTCTTCCTTCGGCCCGTCGAACTGCGCGCCGTGGGCGGCCGGTCGGGCGTGGTGCGGTTCGAGCGGACGACGCCGGACGGACACGGCGGGGTCTCCGGCACCGGCCGGTACGAGGACGTCCCGGCGCAGTTGGTGCTGCGGTCGGTGGGCTATCGGGGCGCCCCGCTGGAGGGCCTGCCGTTCGACGCCGGGCACGGCACCGTGCCGCATCTGGCCGGACGGGTGGTGCGCGACGGTGCGGTCGCGCCGGGCGAGTACGTGGCGGGCTGGATCAAACGCGGCCCGACCGGTGTCATCGGCACCAACCGGCCGTGCGCGAAGGAGACGGCGACGTCCCTGCTGGCGGACGCCCCCGCCCTCGTGCGACGGGAGCTGCCCGGCGACCCGCTCGCGCTGCTGCGGGCCGCCGGGGCCGAGCCCGTCGAGTGGGCGGGCTGGCTGGCGATCGAGCGGGCCGAGGCCGAACTGGGGGCCTCGCTGGGGCGCGGGAGGGTCAAGCTGCCGGACTGGCCGTCGCTGCGGGCGGCGGCGGGCCCGGCCGCCGCCGTCGACGTCCAGGACCCGCCGCCCCTGCTGTGAGCACCGCGAGTCCCGCCCTCTCGGACCGCGGATCCCGCCCCCTCGGTGAGCACCGCCGGCCGCCCCCTCGGTGAACACTCCGGTCATGCTCTCCCGGTGAACACTCCGGTCGCGTCCCTTCGGCGGGCACCGCGCCAACGTTCTTCGGCGGGCACCGCGGTCACGGCACGCTCGTGACCGTGGGCGGCGGCCGGCCGCGTCAGGAGCTCGTGAGGACGACCAGGCGCTGGGTGGCCCGGGTCATCGCGACGTAGCGGTCGACCGCGCCCTCGACGCCCGTCCCGAAGGTCTCCGGGTCGATCAGGACGACCAGATCGAACTCGAGCCCCTTCGACAGCTCCGGCGTCAGCGACCGCACCCGCGAGGTCGAACGGAACGCGGGGTCGCCGATGACGCAGGCGATCCCGTCGTCGTGCTCGGCGAGCCAGGCCTGGAGGATGGGCTCCAGCTCCGACACGTCTCCATGGGCGACCGGGACGCCGCTGCTGCGGACGGAGGTCGGGACGTTGGCGTCCACAAGCGCGGCCCGGATGACCGGTTCGGCCTCCGCCATCACTTCCTCCGGGGTCCGGTAGTTGACGGTCAGCGACGCCACGCTGATCCGGTCGAGCCCGATCCGCTCGAGCCGTTCCTGCCAGGACTCCGTGAATCCGTGCCGGGCCTGGGCGCGGTCCCCGACGATGGTGAAACTCCGCGAGGGGCAGCGCAGCAACAGCATCTGCCATTCCGCGTCGGTCAGCTCCTGCGCCTCGTCGACCACGATGTGCGCGAACGGGCCGGCCAGCAGGTCCGGGTCCGCGGTGGACAGTTCGCTCTCGTCGACCAGGCTGACCTGGGCGTCCTCGCCGCGCAGCATGGTCACCAGGCCTTCGCCGTCGTCACCGTCGGCTCCGGAGTCGGCCACGGCCGCGATCAGGTTGTCGACGACCTGCGTCATGCGCTCGCGCTGGGCGGCGAGAACGGCCTTGTGCCGGACCTTGCGCCGGGCCTCCTTCGGGTCGCCGAGCCGCTGGTGCGCCGCGTCCAGGAGCGGCAGGTCGGACACCGTCCAGGCCTGGGGATCCGCCCGTTGCAGCGCGCGCACCTCGTCGGGGGTGAGCCAGGGGGCGCACATCCGCAGATAGGCGGGCACCGACCACAGATCGCCCACCAGGTCGGCCGCTTCCAGCAGCGGCCACGCCCGGTTGAGGGCGCCGACCAGTTCGCGGTCGTGCCGCAGCGCCTTGCGGAACAGCTCCGGTGCGACGTCGCCGCCGTGCTTGTCCAGCAGGATCGTGACCAGTTCCTCCCAGATCAGGTCGCGTGCCTCGTTGTGGGGAGTGCCCGGCGGCGGCGCGTCGAACGCCTCGGCCCAGTCGTCGGCGCTGAGCCGGACGTCGGCATCCGAGACGGTGACCGTCATCCCCTCCGTCGGCGGCGACTCGTAGAACCGGACGGCCGTCTCGATCGCCTTCACCATGTCCGCGGACGACTTCAGCCGGGCCACCGTCGGGTCGGCGTCGACCGCCGCGTCGGCGCCCTCGGCGACGAGGTCGCGCAGGACGCACGTCTGCACGCCCTCCTCGCCGAGACTCGGCAGGACGTCGGCCACATAGGCCAGGTAGGGCCGGTGCGGGCCGACGAACAGCACACCGCCCCGACGGTGCCCGAGGCGGGGGTCGGAGTAGAGGAGGTAGGCCGAGCGGTGCAGGGCCACGACGGTCTTCCCGGTGCCCGGCCCCCCGTCGACGACGAGCGCGCCCCGCGAGCCGGCGCGGATGACGGCGTCCTGGTCGGCCTGGATGGTGGCGAGCACGTCGCGCATCCGGCCCGACCGCCGACCGCCCAGACTGGCGATGAAGGCGGACTGGTCGTCGAGTGCGGCGTGCCCTTCGAGCCCGTCGGCGGTGAACACCTCGTCCCAGTAGTCGCTGATCCGGCCGCGGGTCCACCGGTAGCGGCGGCGGCTCACCAGGCCCATCGGGTCGGCGTGGGTGGCCGCGAAGAACGGCTCGGCCGCAGGCGAACGCCAGTCGATCAGCAGCCGGCGGCCCGTGTCGTCGGTGAGCCCGATCCGTCCGACGTACAGGGGCTCGGGGTCGTCGGCGGCGACCATGTGGCCGAGGCACAGGTCCAGGCCGAAGCGGTTCAGGGAGCGCAGCCGGCCCGTGAGCCGGTGGATCTCCTGGTCGCGGTCCATCGCCTCCCGGCCGAGGCCGCCGGGGGCGCGGCGCTCGGCGTCGAGACGGGCGGAGAGTTCGGCGATCGTCTGCTCGAGGCTCTCCGCGATCGCCGCGAAGTGCTGCTCGTCGCGGGCGATCAGCTTCGGGTCGGCTTTGGCGGACAGCCGGTCGGGAAGGTCGAACGCGCCGGCGGTCGAGGGGGTCATGTGGTCGACATGCACTTCGTAGATCACTCATTTCCGCAGGTTCGGGCCTCGGCCTGCGATTCTGCGGGACGACGGGGGCCTTGCCGCAAGCCCCGGGGTGCGCTATACATTGAGAGTGGCAAGGAGTGGTGTTTCCTCCGTGCCACTTCTTTTTTGCCTCGTCGGCCAGGGTTCCGGCCAGGGCGCCGGACTTCCGCGATCGTACGCGGGCCCCGGGGCGGCCGGGAGCGCCGGCCGCCCCGGAGAGGTCAACTCCGTGTGCAGGAAGCACCGTTGAGCGTGAATACGCCTGGTGCCGCGCTGTTTCCGGTGTGATCGGCCTGGTAGCCGATGGTGACGCTCGCACCGGCGGCGAGGGTTGCGTTGTAGCTCGCGTTGGTGGCCGTGACCGCTCCGGTGACCGGCGCGTACGTGGCGCCCCAGCCGTTGGTGATGGTCTGGCCTGAAGGCAGCGTGAAGCCGAGCCGCCAGCCGTCGATCCCACTCGACCCGGTGTTGGTGAGGGTCACGGAGGCGGTCAGACCGGCGTTCCAGGCGTTGGTCGTCGCGGTCACCTTGCACCCGGTGGGCTGCGGTTCCGGAGTGGGCCCGGCGGAGTCCAGGCCGAAGAAGGTCAGCACCCGGGCGGCCATGCCCCAGGCGTACAGGTTGTGCCCGACGCCCTGCAGACTGACGGCCTCGACCGGGGCCTGGTCACCGGTGCCGCCATAGCGGGTGCGGGTCCAGCCGGAGGCGGGCGAGTCGGTGGCGGCCGGGGTCTGGCTCACGCCCCGGACGTCGGTCCACTGCTTGATCTCCTCGCCGAAGTTGGGGTAGCGCAGCACGTCGTCCTCGGTGCCGTGCCACACCTGCATGCGCGGCCGGGGCCCGGTGTAGCCGGGGTAGGCCCCCCGGACGAGGTCGCCCCATTCCCGCGCGGTGTGCACGACGGTGCCGCCGGAGCAGGCGCTGTTCCACTCGGAGCCGTCGGCCGTGGCGAAGCAGCCGAAGGGGACTCCGGAGAAGGCGGACCCTGCGGCAAACACGTCGGGGTAGTCGCCGAGCAGGACGTTGGTCATCATCGCGCCGGAGGAGATGCCGGTGGCGTAGACGCGGGCGGTGTCGGCCGCGTACGCGGCGGTCACCCAGTCGATCATCGACTTGACGCCGACGGGGTCGCTGCCGCCTCCGCGCCTGAGCGCCTGCGGCGACGAGACGTCGAAGCACTTGCTGCTGCGGGTGACGGACGGGTACACGATCACGAACCCGTACCGGTCGGCCAGTTGGGCGTACTCGGTGCCGGAGTGCATCGCGGGCCCGGACCCTCCGCACCAGTGCACCGCGACGAGCACGGCCGGGTGCGCGGTGACGTTGGCCGGCGCGTAGACGTACATCTGGAGGTTGCTGGGGTTGGCGCCGAAGCCGGTGACCTCGGTCAGCGTGGCCGGTGGCACCGGCGCGGCCGCCCGCGGCGCCGCGGAGGCGGCGGGAGCGGTGAGGACGGCGGCCGTGAACAGGAGCAGCAGGGCGCCTAACAGGGGGCGCAGCGCCCTGCCGAGGGAGGTGACCCGATCGATCATGTGGCTGTCCCTTTCTGGTAGCGGCTCGGGGGGACGTCGTACGAGGTGCGCGAGAAGCGGACGGCGAAGCGGAGACAGCGGGCGGGCTCGGCAGAGCGGGTCCGCCCGGTCGACGGCTCCGGCTGCCAATGGCGGCGTCAGGCCACGCTCGCCGGCCCCCGCTGGGAGGTTCCGGGGTGGACCCGCCTCGCATGGTGGCATGCACATGCCTGTCATGGAAGCGCTCCCACGCCAGCTACCGCGCGACGTCGCGACTTGGCCGGGGAGAGCCCCGGTGACCGGAACACGTTCTGCGCGAGACGTTGACTAGAAAGCGCTTGCCCCCTACGTTCCGTTCAGCAGTGTGACCGAGCCGCTCAACTGGACCCCACACAGGGCGCACTGTTCGATCAGATTGTTCAGAGTCTCGTAAGTCATTCACGTACTTGATCCTCCTCACCGCTTGGAAGAAGGCATCGGGACATGACTTCACCGGCAAGTTCCGCACCACTTCGCGTCCCCGGGCGCGCACTCACCGGAGGGCTGGCCGCCATCGGCCTTACGGTTGGCATGATCATGACTAGTGGGGCGCTCACCCCCGCGGCCGCCGCCACCTGGCCCACCCCCACCAGCAGCAAGCCGGTGACCGCCACCATCTCGGTCTCCGGCACCAAGGACTACGGGATGCAGCGCCTCTACGGCAGCGGCGACCTCGGCAGCGGTGGCCAGAACGAGGACCAGGACCCGATCCTGGAGCTCAAGCCCGGCGCCGTCCTGAAGAACGTCATCATCGGCGCGCCCGCCGCCGACGGCATCCACTGCCTCGGCAGCTGCACCCTGCAGAACGTCTGGTGGGAGGACGTCGGCGAGGACGCGGCGACCTTCCTCGGCTCCTCGTCGTCCAACGTCTACACCGTCTCCGGCGGTGGGGCGAAGGAGGCCAGCGACAAGGTGTTCCAGTTCAACGGCGGCGGCACGCTGAACGTCTCCAACTTCGCCGTGAAGAACTTCGGGACCTTCGTGCGCAGCTGCGGCAACTGCAAGAGCGGCCAGTACAAGCGCACGATCAATCTCAACACCATCGAGGCGACGTACAAGGGCAACAAGCTCGTCGGCATCAACACCAACTACGGCGACAGCGCCACCCTCAAGAAGATCACCATCATCGGGGACAGCAGCAAGAAGATCACCCCCTGCCAGAAGTACATCGGCAACAACACCGGCAAGGAGCCGACCACCAACGGCAGCAACGCGGACGGCACGTACTGCAAGTACTCGTCGTCCGACATCACCTACAGGTAGGCCCGCCGGGCCCGCACAGCCCCCCACGGCGAGACGGCGGCCGTACGAAGCGTCCCCGCACTACGCTTCGCACGGCCGCCCCGCCTATCGGCATCCGACGGCGTCCAGCGGCGTCAGCGGCGTCTTTCGGCAGCCATCGGCGTCTCATCGGCCCGGCCCGGACACCGTGGCGACGAGCTCGCGCCGGTACCGCTCGTAGGCGGTGCGCAGGACCGGACCCGGCCAGTCGGCGGGCAGGAGCGCGGCGGGCAGCACCGGGTCGGCCAGCAGATGCCGCACCGCCGCCGCGAGGGCCGTGAACCGGTCGGCCGGCCTCCGCGCCCGTTCGACGTGGGCCAGCAGACCCCGGGCCGTCCGCGCCCACGCACCGAGCGGCCACAGACTCACGGCCAGGTCGCGGGCGGGCGTCACGGGCCGCGTGACGAAGTGCTGCAGAACGGCGTCCGGTTCCGCGGGCCAGGACCGGCTCAGATTCGCGGGTCGCAGCCAGACGCCCTCACGGAGCTCGGCGAGCCGCAGGGCACTCAGCCGGGTGCGCAGTTCGGCGCGTTCGGCCGGGCCGCGACCGGTCGCGGTGATCACGGCCATTTCCCAGTCGCCGTCCCAGGCGCGCGTGTCCGGGTGCAGGGCGTCGTCCTGACGTCGTTGACGCTCCACCAACCGCTCGCTCAGCCGGTAGACGCCGTCCGCCCGGCGCAGATCTCCCGCGGCGACCATCCGGCTCAGCGCCGCCCGCACCGTCGAGCCGCCGACGCCGAACGGCTCCACCCCGCGCACCAGATCCTTCGCGGCCAGCTCGGGCGGGTGCGTGCCCAGCAGCAGGCTGAGGACCACCGACCGCGCGGACAGCGGGGGCAGATCGACCTCGACCTCGCCGGACTGCGCCGACACGTTGATCCGCATAAGGCCGTACTGTACGTGGGTCGCGCATGTTGCACTATTGCTGCGACTGTCAGATAAGTGCAACATAGGTGCATGTCCCAGACACTCGCCCATAGCCAGAGCCAGAGCCCGACTCTCTCGTCCCAGGTGACGCACGAGGTCACCAATCAGCCGCCGCCGCTCGCTCCGTACGACGCGGCCGACGACGCCGCCCTGCTGGAGGGACTGGGCCGGGAGGGCGCTGGGTGGGCGGAGGCGGACGTACGCCGGATCGGCCTGCTGGCCGGCGGCGTCGAGGCGCAGGAGTGGGGCGAGCTGGCCAACCGGCATGAGCCCGTGCTGCGTACGCACGACCGGTACGGCCATCGCGTCGACGAGGTCGACTTCCATCCGAGCTGGCACGAGCTGATGCGGGTCGCGGTCGCCGAAGGGCTGGCCGGGGCGCCCTGGGCCGACGACCGGCCCGGCGCCCATGTGGCGCGCACGGCGGGCTGCCTCGCGTGGGGGCACACGGACGCCGGGCACGGCTGTCCCGCGTCGATGACGTACGCGGCCGTCCCGGCGCTGCGCCGCCGGCCGGAGCTGGCCGCCGTCTACGAGCCGCTGCTCACCAGCCGTGTGTACGACCCGGGGCTGCGGCCGCCCGCCGAGAAGCGCGGGCTGCTCGCCGGGATGGGGATGACCGAGAAGCAGGGCGGCTCCGACGTCCGCACGAACACGACCGCGGCCACTCCGACGGCCGAGCCCGGGCTGTACACCCTGCGCGGGCACAAGTGGTTCACGTCGGCGCCGATGTGCGATCTGTTCCTGGTTCTGGCGCAGGCGCCCGACGGCCTGTCCTGCTTTCTCGTGCCGCGCGTGCTGCCCGACGGCACGCGCAACGCGTTCCGCGTCCAGCGGCTGAAGCAGAAACTCGGCAACCGTTCCAACGCGTCCTCGGAACCCGAGTTCGACGGGACCGTCGCGTGGCTGGTCGGGCCGGAGGGGCAGGGCGTCAAGACCATCATCGAGATGGTCAACTGCACACGGCTGGACTGCGTGATGATGTCGGCGACGCTGATGCGCAAGACGCTCGTCGAGGCGGGGCATCATGTGCGCCACCGCAGCGCGTTCGGGGCGCGGCTGCTCGACCAGCCGTTGATGCGCAACGTCCTGGCCGATCTGGCGCTGGAGTCGGAGGCCGCCACCACGCTCACGCTGCGGCTGGCGGGCGCGGCCGACCGCGCGGTGCGCGGAGACAGCGGTGAGCAGGCCTTCCGGCGGATCGCGACCGCCGTCGGCAAGTACTGGGTGACCAAGCGGGGGCCCGCCTTCACCGCAGAGGCCCTGGAGTGTCTCGGCGGCAACGGCTACGTGGAGGACTCGGGCATGCCCCGGCACTACCGCGAAGCGCCCCTGCTGTCGATCTGGGAGGGCTCGGGCAACGTCAACGCCCTCGACGTGTTGCGGGCGTTGACCCGCGAGCCGGCGACCGCGGAAGCCCTGTTCGGCGAACTCGCCCTGGCGCGCGGGGCGGACGCCCGGCTCGACGCGGCCGTCGCACGGCTGCGCACCCGGCTGGGCGAGGCGACCCCGGCCGGCGCCCGCCGGCTGGTCGAGCAGATGGCCCTCATCCTCCAGGGCTCCCTCCTCGTCCGGTACGCCCCGCCGGCCGTCGCCGACGCCTTCTGCGCGACCCGGCTGGGCGGCGACTGGGGACACGCCTTCGGCACGCTCCCGGACGGCGCCGATCTCGGCGGAATCCTCGAGCGAAGCCTTCCGGCCGGTTCCCCTCGCCTGTGAGTCGTCGCTCGATTCCGCTTCGTCTTCAGTGACGTGGTGCCGACTCGTGATCGGTCGGCGCTCCTTGTACGGCGCGGTGCACCAGGACGGGCGGGTGTACGAGGGGACGCCTCCCGGCGCCGCGCACCGTCGAGGCAGACGCGACGGCGGTCGCCGCGCCGCGGTCCGCATGGACGGGGCGCCCCCGTTCCCGCCCGGCCGTCGCGTCGCGGCCGTCGCCGCCGGGGCGGCGAAGCAGCCGGTGCGGGACCCCCTTGTGCGGGCCGTCCGGCAACGCGGGGAGCCGCCCCGTCGGCGGGTCAGCTCGCCGGACGTCCGCGCAGGGCGTCGAAGCGGGCCCAGTCGATGTCCCACTGAGCGACCCTGCGGCGCTCCAGGCGGCCGCGCAGGACCCGGCCACCCGCGAAGGGCAGCGCCGCCACGCCGAGGCCCGCCACGCCGCCGACGAGGGACCCGCGCAGTCTGGCCTGGGCGGCGCTGACGGGTTCGGTCACCATGCGGCCCCGGGGGTCCGTCCAGACCGTGACGGGCGTGCCGGCGGCACTGCCGGGGCCGACCCTGACCTGGCCGGTGTGCGCGGAGCCGTCCGGCCCCGTCCAGCCCGCCTTCGCCCACACACGGTCGCCGCTCGCGGACCCGCCGGCGGCGGGCTTGCCGGGTGCCCGGTCGGTCAGACGGCCCGTCAGGGGCCGCCACTCGACGCGCTCGCGCGCGAGCGAGTCCTCGACGGACCCCGCGGTCGCCGCTCCCGCCAGGACGCCGGCGAGTACGGTCAGCGCCCACACGCCGAGCAGCGCCCAGGACTCCACCATGTCGGCGCGGCGCTTGAGCGGGTTGCGCCGCCAGCGCCACAGCCACACCTTCGGACCACGGAACGCCATCGAAGGCATCCTCCTCATGAGCACCTGTACATCCCGGCCGCCCTCCCATACGGGGCGGGCGGGCCCGCTGCTCAGGACGAGCTCAGGGCGAGTCCCCGCGCCCGCCCTGGGCCCGCTCCCGGCCTGCCCGCCAGGTGTCCCGGCAAGGAAGGCCGAATTTTTGCGCTCAGAAGCCGCCCGGGCCGCTGTGACCTGCGGCGACGGCGTTCCGGGAGGTGACTGTCAGTGGCGGGGTGCAGACTGGCGGTGTCGAGGACGAAGGCGTCCGAAACGCAGCGGAGGTGATCGGCATGACCGAGGTACTGCTCGCCGTGGGCACGCGCAAAGGCCTGTTCGTGGGGCGTCGGCGCGGTGGCGCGTGGGAGTTCGACGAAGCCCCCTATTTCAACGCACAGGCGATCTACTCGGTCGCCCTCGACACCCGCGGCGACCTCCCTCGGCTGCTCGCCGGCGGCGACAGCGCGCAGTGGGGGCCGTCGGTGTTCCACTCCGACGACCTGGGCCGGACATGGACCGAACCGGCCGCGCCGGCCGTCAAGTTCCCTCAGGACACCGGGGCCTCGCTGGAGCGGGTGTGGCAGCTGCATCCGGCGGCGGCCGAGCCGGACGTGGTCTACGCGGGCACCGAGCCGGCTGCGCTCTACCGCTCGCAGGACCGCGGTGAGAGCTTCGAACTGGTCCGCCCGCTGTGGGAACACCCGACACGCTCCCAGTGGGTGCCGGGCGGCGGCGGGGAAGGGCTGCACACGATCCTCACCGACCGGCGCGACCCGCGATCGGTGACGGTGGCCGTGTCGACGGCGGGAGTGTTCCGCACGGCCGACGGCGGGGCGAACTGGGCCCCCGCCAACTCGGGTGTCTCCGCGGTGTTCCTGCCCGACCCGAACCCGGAGTTCGGCCAGTGCGTGCACAAGGTCGCGCGAGACGCGGCGAACCCGGACCGCCTCTACCTCCAGAACCACTGGGGGGTCTACCGGAGCGACGACGCGGGCGGGGAGTGGCACGACATCGGCCCCGGTCTGCCCTCCACCTTCGGCTTCGCCGTCGCCGCACACCCGTCCCGCGGTGACACGGCGTACGTGTTCCCGATCAACGCCGACGCGGACCGGGTCCCGGCCGACCGCCGCTGCCGGGTCTTCCGCACCGCGGACGCGGGCAGGAGCTGGGAGCCGCTCTTTGCGGGCCTGCCGCAGGAGGACCACTACGGAACCGTCCTGCGGGACGCGCTGTGCACCGACGACGTCGAGGAGCGGGCCGGCGTGTACTTCGGCAACCGCAACGGCGAGGTGTTCGCGTCCGCGGACGACGGGGACAGCTGGCAGCAGCTGGCCTCGCACCTGCCGGACGTGCTGTGCGTGCGAGCCGCGGTGATCGGATGAGGCGGACCGCACGCGCGCAGGGGCGGGCGCTCGGCGGCCCGGGCGGCTCCGGGTCCCCGACGCGGCGAGCCGTGCGCGCGAAACCGGCGGTACGGCGAGCACGTCCCCGAGCGCCGGCGGGAGGCACGCCCGCCCGGCATGTCGCACCGGGCACGATGCGCGCGCTCCGTCCAACAGGCCCTGGCCACTGGTTGATCGCCGCGCCGCGCGTGGCAGTAGGGTGACGCCGTGGCACCACGACCCTTGCATGAGATCGTCGAACCGGGGTGGGCCGAGGCCCTTCAGCCCGTCGCCGGAAGGATCGCCGAGATGGGCGGCTTCCTGCGCGCGGAGATAGCCGCGGGACGCACCTACCTCCCGGCCGGACAGAACGTCCTGCGGGCCTTCCAGCAGCCGTTCGACGACGTCCGTGTCCTGATCGTCGGACAGGACCCGTACCCGACGCCCGGGCACGCGGTCGGGCTGTCGTTCTCGGTCGCCCCCGAGGTCCGCCCGCTGCCCGGCAGCCTGATCAACATCTACCGGGAGCTCACCACCGACCTGGGGGTGACCCAGCCGTCCGACGGCGATCTGACGCCGTGGACGCGGCAGGGGGTGCTGCTGCTCAACAGGGCGCTCACCACGTCCCCGCGCAAACCCGCCGCGCACCGAGGCAAGGGTTGGGAGGAGGTCACCGAGCAGGCGATACGGGCGCTGGCGTCGCGCGGCAAGCCCCTGGTGTCCATCCTGTGGGGCCGCGACGCCCGCAATCTTCGCCCGCTGCTGGGCGATCTGTCGTCGGTGGAGTCCGCGCACCCCTCCCCGATGTCGGCGGACCGCGGCTTCTTCGGTTCACGCCCGTTCAGCAGGGCCAACGACCTGTTGGTCCGGCAAGGGGGTCAGCCGGTGGACTGGCGTCTGCCGTGACCTCCGGCGCCCACCCGGGCCCCGGCACCTCGGCCGGCCCCGGCACGGGCATCCTCGCCGTGGATTCGGGCGGTTCGGGAGTGCGGGTCGCTCTGGGGTCGGCCGGACGGGGCGCTCTGGGCCGGCGTTCGTCCGCGGTGCCCGTGCGCACCGGGGCGCGCGGCATCGACCCGGTGCATCTGATGGAGCAACTGGTTCCGCTGGTCAGGGCGTTGGCGGCTGAGACCGGCGCACCGCCGCCGACCACGGCCGTCGTGGGCGTGGCGGGCCTCGCCACCCTGGGAGCCGCGCTGCGCGCCGAGCTCCCGTCCGCCCTGGCGCGGGAGTTCGGCGTCCGTACGACCGTGCTGGCGGCCGACGCCGTCACCGCCTATGTCGGGGCGCTCGGGATGCGGCCGGGAGCGGTGGTGGCCGCGGGCACCGGCCTGATCGCGGTCGGCATGGATCTGACGGCCTGGCAGCAGGCGGACGGCTGGGGGCATCTGCTGGGCGACTGCGGGGGCGGCGCCTGGATCGGCCGGGCCGGGCTGGAGGCCGCGCTGCGCGCCCACGACCAACGCCCCGGCGGGTCCGCGGCGCTGCCGGCCCGCGCCGAGGAGCGGTTCGGCCCGATGGCCGCCCTGCCCGGGCAGCTGTACCCGCGCCCGGACCGCCCGGCCGTCCTCGCCTCGTTCGCGCCGCTGGTGGCCGAGTGCGCGCAGGACGACCCGGTGGCGGGCGGCATCCTGCACACCGCGGCCCGGCATGTCGCGGAGTCGGCCGCCGCCGTCTGCCCGCCGGGGGGTGAGCCGCGGATCGCGCTCACCGGGGGCCTGTTCGCCCTGGGCGACCCCCTCCTCGTCCCCCTGGAAGACGAACTGGCGAGACGGCTGCCGCACGCCCTGCGGGTGCCCGCCGAGGGCGATCCGCTGGACGGCGCCGTGCGCGTCGCCGCCGGCCTGGCAGCGGGCGCCCTGGGCTTGCCGCGTGAGGAGACGCTGCTGTCGGTGCTGCCGTCCGGGTAATGCATCGTGCGTAGGGAACGTACGTCATGCCCCAAAAGGGGGATTACCCCCTTCAAGGGCAAGTCGCCTGGAAAACACGCTGATCACTTCTGATCCGTACGTAACTCATCAGACAAAACCGGACGGATACCGCTCACGTGCACCCTCCCCGAACAGGGGAGCCCAGGAAGCCAGTAACATGCGTCGCCATGAGCTCCCCCACTGGGCCCGCGTCCGGCCTGCCAGTACGAATGCCGCGACCTCGCCAGCCCGGGCGGCACCGCCGACCCGAGCCGCTGGCGGCTCCCGAGGGCGCGCCCGCGCTCGTCCTCGCGGTGCCGGGCTCGCCGAGCGTCGCCACCCGCGGTCTCGCCGAGGAGGTCGTGAGCATCGCCCGCTCCGAGCTCCCCGGCCTCGACGCGCGCATCGGCTACCTCGACGGGGACGACACCGAGTTCCCCACCCTGCAGTCCGTGCTGACGTACGCCGCCGAGGAGCGCACCGCCCGCTTCGAGCAGGCCCGCGCCGCCGGTCTGGACGTCAAGGAGCCCGACGGCCCGGTCGCCGTGGTCGTGCCGCTGCTGGCCGGTCCCGACAGCGCACTGCTGCGCCAGGTCCGCCAGGCCGTCATGGAGAGCCGGATCGCGGCCGAGCTGACCGATGTGCTCGGCCCGCACCCGCTGCTCGCCGAGGCGTTGCACGTGCGGCTGTCCGAGGCGGGTCTGGCCCGCGCGGACCGCGCCCGGCTGTTCACCGTGGCGACGGCCGCGGACGGCATCATCCTCGCCTCCGTGGGCGGCGAGGAGGCCGTGCAGGCCGCCGGCATCACCGGCATGCTGCTCGCCGCGCGTCTCGCCGTTCCGGTGATGGCCGCCGCTCTCGACCAGGAGGGTTCCATCGCCTCCGTCGCCGAGCAGCTGCGCACCTCCGGCTCCCAGCAGCTGGCGTTGGCGCCGTACCTGATCGGCCCGGAGATCGACGCCACGCTGATCGAGGAGGCGGCCAAGGAAGCGGGCTGCCCCGCCGCCGACGCGCTCGGCCCCTACCCGGCCATCGGCAAGCTCGCGCTGGCCAAGTACACGACGGCCCTCGGCATCGCACCGCCGCAGCAGCAGGGCGCGCCGGTCCGCTGAGACGCCCGGAACATCCCAGGACGCCGACGAAGGGCTCCCTCCCACCCGGGAGGGGGCCCTTCGCGTCACGCGCCGGGCAAGCAGGCGGACCGGGCGGGCGGGACGTACCCGCCCCGACACAGGCAGCGACAGGTGAACCGACGACCGGGCCGCGGAGGACGGGGCCACGGAGGACGGGGGCGGCTGACCGGTCAGTCGAGGACCGGTCGGTCGAGGATCACGCAGGACGCGGCGGGGACCGCGACCGAGCCCGCGCGGCGGGGCAGGCCGGACGCCGGGTCGAGGGTGAACCAGGTGACGTCGCCGGAGCGCTCGTTGGCGACGTAGAGGAAGTCCCCGGCGGCCGCGAGGGCGAGCGCCCGCGGCCACCGCCCGTGACAGGGCACTGTCCCGACGAGCCGCAGCACCTCGCCCTCGGCTTCGACGGCGAACACCGAGAGCACGTCCTCACCGCGGGTGGCGGCCCATACGAAGCGGCCGTCGGGCGAGACGACGAGGCCCGAGGGGTAGGCGTCCCCGGCCGGCGCGCCGGGCAGTACGGCGGCCTCGGCCAGCGGCTTGAGGGAACCGTCCGCAGCGTCCCAGCGGCAGACGGTGATCGTCGGCGTGAGTTCGTTGACGACATAGGCGTGCCGGCCCGCCGGGTGGAAGGTCAGACGGCGCGGCCCGGACCCGGGACGCAGGGCGTGCTCCCGGTGCAGGACGGGCACGCCGTCGCGCAGCGTGCAGATCCGCACGGAGTCCGTGCCCAGGTCCACGCTGACCGCCCAGCGGCCGCTCGGGTCGGGCTGCACATGATGGGCGTGCGGGCCCTGCTGACGCCGCGTGTGCGGGCCCGAGCCGGTGTGCCGCAGCATGCCGGAGGCGACGCGGGCGAGGGTGCCGTCGGCCCGGACCGGGACGGCGGTGACGCTCCCGGAGCCGTAGTTGGCGGTCAGGACATGCCCGTCGAACACGCTGAGGTGGGTGGGTCCGCTGCCGCCCACCGGCACCGGCGGCCCGGTCGGTTCGGGCACGTCGCCCGTCACCCGGTACGCGGCCACCGCGCCGTCCGCCGTCTCACTGACCGCGTACAGCGTCTCCCCGGTGGGCGACAGGGCCAGGCAGGAGGGGTCGGGGATGGCGTTCACACTGCTCAGAAGGGTCAGGGCTCCGCTGGTCGGGTCCACGTCGGCGACCACGATCCCGGGCCCTCCCGCGGCCGTGAACGAGCCGATGAACGCCCGCCGTCGTCTTCCGCCGAGGTCTGCCACCGCTGTCGCCTCCTGGGTCGCCGCTGCCGCTGTTGACGCTGCCGTTCGGGAGTGACCGTAGCAGTCGATCATCAGGGGTCTAGACCAGGCGCGCTCCGCACAGTCCGCCGACTGCCCTTCGCGCCACCCGACGGCCTCCCGACGGCCTGCCGACGGCTTCTCGACGCCCGCTCGACGACCTCCCCGGCACCGCCGGCCGCCGTCCCACGGTCGCACGGCCCGCCGATGAGGCCGGCACGCGCGCGTGTCAGGCGCCGGCCGACACCTGGTCGGTGCGGCGCAGCGGGACGGCGAGTTCGAGGAGCGCGCGTTCCAGGGCGTGCAGGTGGGCCAGCACCGGCTCCGCCGGAGCGGCGTGCCGCGCCGCACCAGTGGCGGTGGCGGTGGCGGTGGGACGACGGCCGGCGGGCCGGGCGATGAGCGCCTCGACCGCGGCCTCCACCCGCCAGCACGCGGCGACGAGGCGGGCGTCGTGCGAGGCCTCCGGGTCCGCGGCGACCTCGGCGAGCCCGCGCACCTCGCGGGCGCAGTCGTCGAGCAGCGCGAGCGCATGCCGGGCCCGGCCCCTGCGGGCCCGCAGCGGGCTGAGCGGATGCACGAGCGGAGCCGACGACATCCGGACGCGGGCCAGGATCTGTTCGAGTTCGGCCACGCGCCGCGACGGGTCCGCGGTCGCGGCGCCCGAGAGCCGCGCGGCCGCCTCGGCCGTGCAGGCGTGCACGCAGCGCACCGCGCGCTCCACCCACGCGTCGGTGACGGAGTGCGTGGTCACCGGGAGGACCAGCAGCACCGCGAGGACGGCCCCCAGCGCGCCCACCGCCGTCTCGGCCGCCCGCAGGGCGAGCAGCGCCGGGTCGAGCAGGCCCAGCAGCCCGTACAGCGCACTGGCCATGACCGTGACGGACAGCATCATCCACGTGTAGGAGACGGCGGCCGTGTAGAAGATGCCGAAGACGCCGACGCCGACGACCACGGCGGACGCCACGGGCTCCCCGTGCAGGGGCACGGCCACCAGGAGTCCCAGCGCGAGCCCGAGGACGGTCCCGAGGAACCGCCGGAACCCGCGCACCAGCGTCTCACCGCGCGAGGCGGTGTTCACGAACACCCACCAGGTCGCGCCCACGGCCCAGTACCACCGCTGGTCGGAAAGGGCCTGCCCGGCGAACAGGGCGATCGCGGCGCCCACGGTCGCCTGGACGGCCTGCCGCGTCGTGACGCGTGCGAGCCCGCGGCCACCGGTCGGCGGAGCCACGGTCGGCGGCGCGGGCGAGCGCCGCTCGTAGCACCACGCGCCGAAGCGCACCGCGGACGACGCCGCCAGCGACAGCAGCAGGGCCGCGCAGAGCTCCGGCAGCCGCGCGGGGACCGTGTGGAGGAACTGCGCGGCGAAGTACGTCATGAAGGCGAACACCCCGAGCGAGTGTCCCCGCGGGCCCCATCGACGCGCGTACGACCCGGCGCCCACGACGGCGAGGAAGACCAGGTCGCGGGCTACGGGGAGGTCGTGCAGGAAGGCCGCGAGCGTGAGCACCGGCAGCCCGACGGCGGGCAGCAGCGC
Source organism: Streptomyces sp. B21-105 (assembly GCF_036898465.1). Lineage (NCBI taxonomy): Bacteria > Bacillati > Actinomycetota > Actinomycetes > Kitasatosporales > Streptomycetaceae > Streptomyces > Streptomyces sp. B21-105. Next base: position 839,744 of record NZ_JARUMJ010000001.1, read on the forward strand.
CGTCGTCACGGCCTGGCCGCGCACGGTCGGGTCGGTGACCGTGAACAGGGCCAGCAGCGCGGCCAGACCCCCTGTGACAGCCGCCGTCAGCGTGTGTCCGGCCGCTCCGCACAGGGCGACGGCGAGCCCGACGCCGAGCACGGCCCGGGAGGCGAACCGCAGCCGTACCCGCCCCGGATCCGGCGCCACGAAAGCCCTCTTCAACAACCTGCCCCGCCCTTTCCCACCCGGATGCCCCGACGACACGGAAAAGGCGCCGCGGAGTCCGCAGCGCCATCGACGGGGTCATCTCAGCACCGGAGGGGCGAATGGTTCAACCGACGACGGGAACACTGCGCCAACGGCACAGTCGAACCGGGTCTGACGCGGCCGCCGTCCGGCCAACGGCCCACTCGCCCCGCCATACGGTCCAGCCATACGCCCCGGTCACTCGCCCGGCCACCCGGTCCTCCACCGCCGTCGGGAGTCGCCGGATAGCGCTCCTCCCGGCCGTTGGTACTGTCGTCGCTGATCAGTGTGTGCACGAAGGGACCGGGCGACCACATGGCCGTGGACGAGCTGGACACCCGCATTCTGCGCCTGCTTCTCGAACAGCCGCGGACCAGCGTGCGGGAGTACGCCCGCCTGCTCGGCGTCGCCCGCGGCACGCTGCAGGCCCGCCTCGACCGGCTGGAGCGCGACGGCGTGATCACCGGCACGGGACCGACACTCTCCGCGGCCGCCCTGGGTCACCCGGTGCTCGCGTTCGTGCACATCGAGGTCACCCAGGGCCACCTCGACGACGTGGGCGACGCGCTGGCGGCTGTCCCCGAGATCGTCGAGGCCTTCTCCATCACCGGCGGCGGCGACCTCATCACCCGGGTCGTCGCCCGGGACAACGCTCACCTCGAGGACGTGATCCAGAAGCTGATCAGCCTGCCCGGGGTGGTCCGCACCCGTACCGAGGTGGCGCTGCGCGAACGTGTGCCGCACCGGCTGCTGCCGCTGGTGCGGTCGATCGGGCGGACGGCCGCACGGTAGCCCTGTCTGCCGTGCCCTAGGAACGGCGGCGGGGTTTTCCGCCGCCGGTTCCGCGCCGGCCGGCGCCGCCCTTCGTGCCGCCGCCGCTCCTGCCGCCGCCTCCGGACTTCGCGCCGCCGCTGCGGCCACGGGCAGCGCCGGCGCCCCCGCCGGTCTTGCGGGGCGCGCCGCCCTGCTGCGCCTTGCGCGGCTGGCGCTCCTTCGCCGGGGTCGGCTGAGCGCGCCCGCGCGTGCTGTTGACCGTGCGGCCGCGGACGATCCCGATGAAGTCCTCGACGAGGTCGGTGGTCGCCTCCTCGGGCCAGGCGAGCGCGACCTGTGATCCGGGGGCGTCGACGACCGTGCGGTAGGTCAGGTCGCGGCGATGGTGCAGGCGGGCCAGGGACTGCGGCACCACCAGGACGCCGATGTTCGCCGCGACCAGCTCGATCGCGTCCTCGGTGGTCGCGGGCCGTTCGAACGCAGGCTCGCCGGGCGGCCGGTCCCAGCCGAGGACGTCGTCGAGGGGATGCAGGACCACCTCGTCGGCGAGGTCGTCCAGGGTGATCTCCTCCGCGGCGGTGATCACATGGTCCCTGGGGACCACGGCGACGGTCGCCTCCGTGTAGAGGGGGATCGCGCTGAGCACCGTCCGGTCGACGGGGAGGCGCACCAGGGCCGCGTCGGCGACACCGTCGCGCAGGGCGTCGGCGGCCTCGGCGGGGGTGACCTGGACGAGGGTGAGGGGGACGTCGGGCAGGCGCTCCGCCCAGATCCGCACCCACTTGGCGGGCGTCACTCCGGGGACGTACGCGAGCCGGAACGAGGGGGAGTCCGCCGAGTCGGTCATCCCGCCAGGCTACCGGCTGTGGTCGGCGCTCTCGTCGGCGGCCGATACCCTGGACGGCATGAAGTCGCAGCAGAACACCCAGACGATGAAGGCCGCCACCGCGGCGAAGAAGCTGGGTGTGTACCTCCCCGCCACGCCCGCCGAGTTCCAGGACGGCGACGTCTCGCGCGCCGAGCTGAACGAGCTGCAGGCGAACCCGCCCGCGTGGCTGGTGAAGCTGCGCGAGAGCGGTCCGCACCCCCGTCCGGTGGTCGCGGCCAAGCTGGGCGTCTCCATCGCGGGGCTGGCCCGGGGCGGGGTGACGGAGGCGCTGACCTCCGAGCAGATCGACGCGCTGAAGGAAGCGAAGCCGGACTGGCTGGAGAAGGAACGCGCCACGCAGGCCGAGGTCCGCAAGGAGACCGCGCGCATCAAGAAGCGGGACGCCGAACGGGCCGAGGGCTGACGCTGCCCTTCTCCGCACCGGCCTTCTCCGCACCGGGCCTCGCCCCCGCGCCGTCGCGTTGACTACCATCTGGGCAGGTTCACCGACGTGGGTGTTTCGAGGTTGCTGGGGGTTGGGATGGTTGCTGGTCGTGTGGTGCGCTTCGACAGCCAGCGGGGTTACGGGTTCATCGCTCCCGACGACGGCGGGGAGGATGTCTTCCTGCACGTCAACGACATGCTGATGCCCGAGTCCCAGGTGCGCCGGGGCATCGTGGTGGAGTTCGAGATCGAGGACGGCGAGCGCGGCCCCAAGGCGTCCGGGGTGCGGCTCGCGCGCGGCGAGGACGGCAAGCCCCTCGCCGCGGACGACGACGTCCTGTGCGACGTCCTCAGCACGGAGGAGTTCGTCCGGGACGTGACCGAGGCGCTGCTGACGGCGGCCCCGTCGCTCACCGGCGAGCAGATCGTGCAGGTGCGGACCGGGCTGGCTCAGTTCGCCAAGAACCATGGCTGGGTCGAGGGCTGACCCGGCCGGGCCGACGCGGCCGACGCGGTTGCCCACAAGTCCTCGACCGGGCTCTTCCCCAGGTCGACGCCCGTAAGGGCCCGTTGTCAGTGCCCTCCTCTACAGTTCCCGTCACTTGATCATTGCGGGTGCGGGAGGCACGCATGGGGTGGGTGTCGGTCGGCGACTACGAAGTCGCCCTCGAGGACGGCAAGGTGGTGTGCCGCAACGCGGCCGGACGGCGATTGAAGGTCGTGCCGCCGAAGATCACCGACGATCCGGCGGTGGTGGGTCTGCGTCAGCTCACCGAGTGGCTGGAAAGGCACGAACGCCAGTGCCTGGCCGACGTCGAGCGGTGGATGGTGCGTTCGCTGCCGGTGCCGTTCGAGGCCGTCGCGCGGGTGTGGCCCGACCCCGCCTGGCAGGCCGCCCTGCGCGACCTGGTCGTCACCGGGGCCGACGGCGAGGTCGCGGGGTTCCTGCGGGACGCCGATGTGGAGCGCGGCCTCGGCCTGGTCGACTTGGACGGCGACACCGTGCGCATCGTCCCCGACCTGGTCCGTCTCCCGCACCCCGTGCTCCTCGAAGACCTTGAGGAGCTGCGGGAGTTCGCCGTCGAACTCGGCGTCGAGCAGCGCGCCCAGCAGCTCTTCCGCGAGGTGTGGAGGCGTCCGCCCGCGCTCGACGCGCAGGACACGGCCGTCGAGGAGTACGCGGGCGGCGCCTTCAAGGAGCAGCGGTTCCTGCACGGCCGGGTCACCCAGCTCGGCTACCGCGTGCGTGGCGGTCACGCCGTCTGTTCCCTTCTGGAGGACGGCCGGACCGTCGAGGCCCGGGTGTGGGTCGGCGACTACGAGGGCTACGAGGAGGCGGAGACCGGCCCCCTGGTGTTCACCGACTCCGCGGGCCGGGTGCTGAAACTCGGTCAGGTCGGGCCGGTGGCCTGGTCGGAGGGCATGCGAATGGCGGCCGCGCTGTACGCGGGACGCGACGTCGAGGACGAGGAGCGGGCGGCATGACGACCTACGACGAGGCCACCGCGGCCGCGCTGCTCGACGCCGGCGCCGTCCTGCCCCCGGGCAGCACGAACCGCGAGGACGCCGACACGCTCACGGTCCGGGCGTACACCCATCCCGCTCTGGGCGACCGGACGGTCGTGCGGCTCGTGCCGGACACCCTCGGCGAGGCCGAGGACCTGGCTCTGGACTTCCTCGGGCTGACCCGCCGGGCGCAGACGCCCGAGGTCGGCCAGGTGCGCCGGGAGACGCTCGGCTTCCCCGCGTGGGCGCTGGTCAACGATCCGGCGAACGGTCACCACGCGCTGGCGCTGGTCAAGGACGTCGAGCGGCTCGCACGGCAGGCCAAGTCCCGTCCCGGCACCGCCAAGGACGGCTTCGAGGAACTGGGCACCCGGCTCGGCCGGGCCGTGCCGCACTTCCTGCCGACCTTCTACGAGCAGGCGGCCCGCGTCTTCCTGCAGTACGAGAACACGACGTACGCCTCCGCGTTCTTCGGCAAGGCCCGCGAGGCCGAGCGGGTGCACGCGCTCACGGTCGACGAGGAGCGGCAGCGGGCCGTGTTCCTGGAGTTCGCCTTCGCCGGGGCGCTGACCGTCAAGGCGCTCAAGGAGCACGTCAAGGCGCTGGCCGCGCGGCTCGATCCGGCCGCGGCCTGGGCGCAGTTCCGGCAGCTGACCGTGGAGCGCTGCGCGGCCGGCATGCCGCCTTACGCGTCGCTGCCGCAGGACGCGCGCGGGCTGATCAAGGCCGCCGGTCTCGACCGGGTCGTAGAGGAGTGCGCCCTGGTCGCCGACCTGCTCGCGTCGCCCGCGGCGGTCCGGGCCCCCGCGTCCTTCTGGAGCGCCTACCGGCCGACGCTCGCCGTCCTCGCCGGGCAGCGGCCCGAGGTCCGCGGGCGCCTGCTGGAGATCATGCCGGCCGGCCTGGGCCGCTCCGTCGAGGACGACGAGTTCTGGCTGGCGCTGCTCGTGGAGTGCGGGGCCGACCGGCTCCTCACCGGCGAGGAGGCGGCCGGGGTGGACGCGGCGGACTGGCTCGGCCGGTGGGCGCTGCACCGCAAGCACGGCGGGAACGTCGGCGACCGCTCCCCGGCGACCCTCGCCCTCGTCGAGCGGATGGCGCCGCACCTGCGCGAGCAGGGCCGTCCCGTGGACCTGTGCACGGGTCGTTGGCGGTCCGGCGCCGACGTCGACCTGATGGACCTGTGCGCGGCGCAGGGCGTGCCGCTGACGCTGCCCGGCCCGGACGAGGTCGTCTTCCTCTCCCTGGACGGCTGGATCGGCAGGCCCGGTCCCGGGCGGCGCGACCTGACGGCGATGGCGGCCGACCCGCGCTTGCGGCGTCTGCTGTACGCCGGCATCGGCACCGTCAAGGACCACCGGCTCGCCGGCGGGGTGCTGGACGGTCTGGCCGCGCACCCCGTGCTCGGCGACGTCCTGCGCGAGTGGCTGGAGGACGCGGCCGGGGAACTGACGGCGGCGGTCGGCCTGCCCGCCGCGCGGGCCGCCCTGGAACGGCTGCGCCCCTTCCGGGCGGTGGCCGCCCGGGTGAGCCCGGCGGCGGTGGCCGCGGTCGCCGCCCACGAGGTCGCCCCGCTGCTCGGGCACACGCTGCGCGCCGGCATCTTCGACGAACTGGGCTGGCCCGCGCTCGACGAGGCGCTGCGCCGGCTCGATGCCGAGACCAAGGCGGGCCGCAACCAGGACAACCCGATGACCGTCCACGAGGCGTGGCCCGCGCTCATCGTCTCGCGCGAGCACAAGGTGTTCGTCGTCGGCCCGCAGGAGATCCTGCTGGAGCACGACCTGCGGCTGCCCGTGGAGCCGGACCGCTGGCAGCGCCCGGCGTTCCGCTACACGGACGGCGAACTGCTGGTGATGTGGCGGCAGGACGGCAAGCAGTTCGGATACTGGTCCGCCCGCCCGGCCGACGTGTTCCCGCTCGGCGGCGAGCAGATCCCCCACTACTGGTACGGCGGCTCCGACGCGGGCGCTCCGTCGATCCCGCTGCCGAGCGGCGGACGGGCCACCGGCGGGCGCACCCTGCACGCCGGCGACACCGTCCTGCCGGCGAGCCGGCGAGTCCTCTGCGACGGTGTCTCCCTGTGGCGCCAGGGCAGGGAGGGCCGCCGGCAGGTGTGGCTCGAGTACGACCCGGCCGGCGGCACGCACGGGCGTGCCTCGCTGCCCGCGTTCCTGCAGTCCGGCATCCGGGAGGACGCGACGCTGCGTCAGGAGCAGTGCCAGGTGCTGCCGCTCCGGCCGGGCCTGGAGCAGAGCCCGTTCGGGACGGACGGCACGGTGCTCGGACGCTGGGTGCGCACCGAGGGCGAGGGCGCCGAGGCACGCACGGTCGCCGGCACGCCGGACGGCCGGACCGTCGCCCTACCCCGGACCGACGGCCGGACGCCGGGCGAGTTGCTGGGCGCGCTGCGCCTGCCGGGCGGCGCCGAGCCGGTGGCCGTCGGCCTGCACCGGCAGGTCGCCCTGTACGCGGGCGACGGCTCGTCCGCGGCCGGTGAGCTCAGCCGGGTGACGCCGATGGAGCGCGGCAGCGAGTTCGCCGCCGGCACCCGGTTTGTCCCGCCGGTCGACTTCTGGCACGCGCTGCGTCCGCGCGACGAGGCCTCGTCGGCCGTGCTCCGGGCGCTGACCGACGAGCAGGCGGCCGGCCTGGTGCGGGCCTCGACCGAGGCGCTGGCGCAACGGCGGGCGACCCTGGCGGCGGCCGGGGCGGTCGACGGAACCGCGGACGCCCGGGCCGTCGCGCCGACCGCCGACGAGGTCCTCCGCCAGGTCGTGTCCGCCGGCCTGCCCTCGCTCGACGACCCCGGGATCGTCACGGGCGTCGCCGCGCTGGTACGCGCGGTGCTGCGACTCGAGGAGTCGACCGCCTCGTTCGTGGCGCCGCCGGCCGACCGGCCGAAGGCGCAGAGCCGACGCGTCCTCGGCATGTACGCCGACCTCGCGCCCGAGCACGGGGACGACCACACACTGCGCGAGGCCGCGACGGGGCTCGCCCACACGCACGGCTGGTGGGGCAGCGAGATGCGCTGGAGCGCACTGCGCCAGATCCGCTCCCTCAACCACGTGCTGTCCGGGAACCCCGCCGACGGCACACCGCTGGGCGAGTCCTGCCGGTCCACGGGCGCCGCCGACGGGTGGCGCAGCGACGAGTTCACCGTTCCGGGCATCGGCCTTGTGTGGACGCCGTTGCTGGACGTGCTGCGACCGCTCGCCTACCGCGCCGCCTCGCCGACGGTGACCGAGCCGCACCGCGAGGCGCTGCTCCTGCTGTGCGAGGCGGTGGCGGACGGGCCGCTCGCCGGCACCGGCGGCGCCCTGCGCGAGGTCGTGCTGAGCGAGCCGCACGAGAAGCAGGAGAGGGTCGGGCAGGTGCTGCGCCGGGACGGCCGCACCGTCGTCGTGCTCGGCTGTCAGAGCGTCGACCGGCAGGCCGGACGGGTGTCCTGGCTCGCCCTGGACCACGACCCGGCCGGCGCCTTCGGCGCGATCGCCCACTTCACCCTGACGCAGGAGACCACGCACCCGGCGGTGTTCCCCGCCGAGGCGCTGAGCGCGGTCACCGCACTCGTCCGGGACAAGGGCCCGGCGCCCTGGCAGCCCGGGGCGCCCGACGCGCTCACCGACGCGACGGGCGGGGGACTCGGACCGATGCAGGCGGCTCTGCTGATCGCCGGCCGGCCTGCGCAGCTCACGGCGGAGGTGATCGCCGCGACCGATCTGAAGCCACGTCAGAAGGAGCTCGGGGACGCCCTGTTGTCCTCGGTCGGAGCGGCCGACCGGCTGGCTCTGGTCGGCGCGCTGCTGCCGGTGAACCCCGGCGACCTGTGGACGGCCGGACCGGACACGGAGGCGGCCGGCCGGGAGTGGGCCGAGCGGCTCGGCGGAGTCGTCCGGCTGCCGGAGGACCTCGCCGGGGAGCTCTCGCTCGCCGGGCTGCCCACCGCCGCCGTCGAGGAGGTCCTCAACCCGGGGCGCACGCCCTGGATCTGCCGCACCACCGTCCAGCGGCCGGACAAGGACGGCAACCTCGTGGCGGAGGATCCGGCGGCGCTGCCCGGCCGCAGCGAGCTGACCCGCGCCGTGGCCGCGCTGGCCGGCCTCGCCTATTCGCTGCCGTACGGGCACCCGCTGCGGGCGCTCCTGCCGGGGGCTCTCGCCGCGCTGCGCCGCCGCTTCGCCGATCCGGTGCTGCTGCTCGACCTGGACGTCGCATGGACGGACACCGGCGCCTCGGCCGCGGCCGAACTGCGCAAGGCGTACGGGCTGCCCGCCGTGGGCGGTGCCGACGCGCACGGTCTGACGCACGCGGGCGAGGCGCTGGTGCTGCGCCCGTGGTACGGCGAACGGGAGACCGTGCTCGTCAGGTCGGGCGCGCTGCGCACCCCCGACGACCCGGTGTTCGGCCTGGTGGAGGGGCTTGTCGGCGAGGGCCGGGGGCACGGCATGTGGGCGCTGCGGACCCTCCTCGGCGAGGATCTCACCCGCGCGGTCACGGCCGGTGCCGATCCCGCGGGGGCTTGCGGATATGCCCAGGACCCGACCGTCGGCGTACCCGGGCTGGTCGCCGAGGTCGCGGCACACCACGGGCTGGGCGAGGACGCGGCGGCGTTCTACCTCCAGTTGCTGGCACTGCCGGACCCCACGGACCGCAACTGCGTCCGCTGGACCGGCTGGAAGCCGGCCCGGACGAAGCGGGCCCGCGCCGAACTCGCGGCGAGCGGCCTGGTCGTCGAGGCCAAACGGGCGCGCGCCGGGCGCACGTTGTTCCTGCCCTGCGGCTGGCTCGACCTGAAGTCCCCCGCGCTGCCGGTGGAGCTCTGGAAGAAGGGGCTCTACCCGATTCCCGCCTACGGGCGCGCCGTGCCGCTGGTGCCGGTGCCCGAGCTGTTCACACGCGCGTGGGAACGCGTCCGCTCCGGCGACGCCCCGGCCTACGAGGAGCTCACCACCCGCGCCACCCGCAAGGGCCGCCGCCGATGACCACCGTCCCGTCCCCCCTGGAAGAGCGCGAGCCGATGACCGTCACCGCCCCGTCCTCCCCCGTCCCGGTACGGCAGATCGTCCCGCCCGAGGACCGGTACGCCGCCGAACTGGCGTTCCTCGCCGCCTACGACGACGGGCCGCGGCCGCCCGCCTGGCGACTCACCCCGCGTGCGGTGGTCACGTTCGTCATGGGCAGCGCGGGCCGTGCCCTGAAGCTCCCCGACGACGCGGAGACGCCCGAAGGGGTGCCGCGCCGGATGCCGGTGGAGGGCAAGTTCGTCGGCGACCGTGCGCTGGTCGAACGGTGCGTCGTGACGCTGGCCGGCGAGCGCGGGCTGCTGCTCGTCGGCGAGCCCGGAACCGCCAAGTCGATGCTGTCCGAGCTGCTGTCCACCGCCGTGTGCGGCACCAGTGGCCTGGTCGTGCAGGGCACCGCGGGGACGACGGAGGACCAGCTCAAGTACGGCTGGAACTACGCCCTGTTGCTGGCGCAGGGACCGAGCAGGCAGGCGCTGGTGCCGTCGCCGGTGCTGACCGCCATGTCCCGGGGCGCCATAGCGCGCGTCGAGGAGGTCACTCGGTGCCTGCCCGAGGTGCAGGACTCGCTGGTCTCCCTGCTGTCCGAGCGGCGCATGGCCGTTCCCGAACTGGCGGGCACCGGCGACGCGTTGGCCCATGCCGCGCCCGGCTTCAACCTCATCGCCACGGCCAACCTGCGGGACAAGGGCGTGTCGGAGATGTCGGCGGCCCTCAAGCGCCGCTTCAACTTCGAGACGGTCGGCCCGATCCCGGACCTCGACGCGGAGACGGCGCTGGTGCGCAGCCAGGCGCGGGCCTCGGTGGAGCGGGCGGGCGCGCCCTTCCAGGTCGACGACGCGGTGCTGGAGGCGCTGGTGACCGCCTTCCGAGACCTGCGGGAGGGGCGGTCGGCGGAGGGCTGGGAGGTGGAGCGGCCGTCCACCGTGATGAGCACCGCGGAGGCGGTGTCCGTCGCGGGCGCGCTGGCCCTCGCCGCGGCCTACTTCCCCGGGGACCGCGACGTGCTGGGTCTGCTGCCGGGCCATCTGCTGGGCGTGGTCCGCAAGGACGACCCGGCCGACGCGGCACGGCTGCGCGGCTACTGGGACGGACCCGTCCGACGCCGGGCCGAGCAGGGGTCGGCCACCTGGCGCACCCTGTGGGACCTGCGCACGGTCCTGGAGGGCTGACGACCGTGTCCCTCCACCCCTCCCCGGACCTCCCGGACTCCCCCGCCGCCGAGGGTCCCGCAGACCTCCCGGACCGCACGGGCCTGCGGGACACCGCGGGTCTCCCGGACCGCGCTTGCCTCCGGGACACCGCGGGCCTCCCGGACTTGCCCGGCACCTTCGGCTTCCCCGGTCCTCCCGCTTCCGTCAGCGGCTTCAGGTCCCCCGGCGAGGCTCTCGTCGTCCTCACCGATCCCGCCGCGCCCTGTCTCATCGGCGTCCGCCACCACGCGCCCTCGCTGGCCGCCGCCGTGCCCGCCTTGCTGGACGAGGCGCGGCCGGAGGTGGTGCTCGTCGAGCTGCCGGCGGAGATGCAGGAATGGCTGGGCTGGCTCGGGCACGAGGAGACCCGGGCGCCGGTCGCGCTCGCCGCCGCGCCCGGTGACGGACGGGGAGGCGCGGGCCCGGCGTTCTACCCGTTCGCCGACTTCTCGCCCGAGCTCGCCGCGGTGCGCTGGGCCGCCCGGCACGGCGTCCCGCTGATCGCCTGCGATCTGCCGCTCGCGGACCGGGCGTGGGGCGAGGGTCGCGGTGGCGCGGAACAGGGCGAGGCCGCCCTCGGACTGACCCGTGCCCTGCGGGCCGGGCTCACCGGCCGCCCCGGGGACGATCTGTGGGACCGGCTCGTCGAGGCTGCCGCGCCGGGCTCGTCGCCCGAGGCGCTGCGCCGGGCTGCCCTGCTGACGGGGTGGGCGCTGCGTGAGGAGGCCGCCGCCGGCGGCGGGGTTCCGGAGCTGGACCTGCGGCGGGAGCGGTGGATGCGGTCGCGGATCGCCGAGGCCACCGCACACGGCGAGCGCGCCGCCGTGGTCGTCGGCGCGTTCCACGCCCCGGCGCTGACCGGAGCGGCCCTCGCCGACCAGGACGAGAACACGGACCGGCAGACTGAGGTGCGGCGGACCGGGGCCGAGCGGCGCGGCAGCACGGACCGGCACACGGAGGAGCGGCAGGCCGGAGCCCACCAGGGCGGAAACACCGACCGACACACGGAAGAACGGCAGGCCGGGGCCGCGCAGGGCGAAAGCACGGACCGGCACACGCAGGACCGGCAGGCCGGGGCCGAGCGGGGCGACAGCACGGACCGACAGACGCAGGAGCCGCAGGCCGGAGCTGAGCGGGGCGGAATGCCTGCGGAGGTGCGGCGGGCCGGGGCCGGTAAGGGGTCGGCCTCTCCTTCGACGGACGGCGGCCCGGTCGGCGACACGGCCGGCCGGGGAGCCGCCTGGGTCACCTCGCTCATCCCGTACGCCTACACCCTCCTCGACGAACGGTCCGGGTACCCGGCGGGAATCCGGGATCCGCAGTGGCAGGAGACGGTGCTGCGGGCGGCGGGCGATCCGGCGGCGCTGGAGGAGGCGCTGGTGCGGGCCGCCGTGCGGATCTGCGTGGAGCTGCGAGAACTCGGACACCCGTCGGGGCCGGCGGACGCGCGCGAGATCAGTCGGCTGGCCTCGGACCTCGCCCGGCTGCGCGGGCTGCCCGCGCCGGGCCGGGGCGAGCTGGTCGAGGCGGTGCAGACGGTCCTCGCGCAGGGCGAGCCCTATGGACGCGGGCGGGCCGTCGCGCGGGCGATGGAGCGGGTGCTCGTCGGGTCCCGCACCGGCCGGCCCGCACCGGACGCTCCGCGCTGCGGACTGGCCCCTGCGGTCGAGGGCGAGACGGCCGCACTGGGCCTGCCGGGCCCGCAGGACTCGGCAGGCGCGGCCCGGGATCTGCGGCTCGACCCACTGCGGTCCGACCTCGACCGGCGCCGGGAACTGCTGTTGCGTCGGCTCACGGTGTGCGGAGTGCCGTACGGGGAAGCGAAGGAGGTGGTCGGCGCGGGCAGCGCGCAGGCCCTCACCTCGCGCTGGGAGGTGCGCTGGACGCCGGCGACGGCGGCCATGCTGACGGCGGCCGGCGTACGGGGCGTCACCGCGGCCCAGGCCGCCGAGGGCGTGCTCCGGGAGCGCCTGCGCACGGAACGGGACGAGGGCGGGCCGACCGCCGCCCAGATCCTCCAGGGGCTCGGGGAGGCCGCGGAGTGCGGGTTGCCGGTGCTCGCGGACGAGCGGCTGGACGATGTCGCCGAGGTGCTGCCGCAGGTCGGCACGCTTCCCGAACTCCTCGCCGCTCTCGCCCTGTCGGACCGTCTGCGGTCCGGTCATGTGCCGGGACTCGGCGTCGACGAGGGGCGGACGGCGCGGGCGGCCGCCGTGACCGAGCTGCTCACCTCGGCGGCGGTGCGTCAGGTGGACGGGCTGACCGGGTCCGAGAACCCGGCCGACGCGCACGCGCTGCTGGAACTCGCCCATCGTGCCGACCTGTTGGGCGGGGTCCGGCTCACCGACGCGCTGGCCCGCCTGGCCGCCGACGGCTCGCCGCTGATGCGCGGCGCCGCGGGAGCCGTCCGCGTGCTGCTCGGGCAGGAGGACGCGCGCGCCTTCGGCGACCGGGTCGCGTCCTGGGTCGACGGGGCAGTCGATCCCGACTCGCGCTCGGCTCTGACGGCCCGGTTGAGCGGGCTGCTGACCGCCGCGGGCCCGCTGCTGGAGGCGGCGGAACCGGCTCTGACGCCGTTGCTCGACCGTGTCGCCGCGTTGCCCGACCGGGAGTTCCTGGACCGGCTGCCGGCGCTGCGGGGCGGTTTCGAGACGCTGAGCCCCGCGGCCCGCGACCGGCTTCTCGCCTCCGTCGAGGAACGTCTCGGCGTCCGGCGCGTCGGGGACACGAGGGGCGTCGACCCGGTCGCGCTCGCCGTCTGGGCCGACGCCGACCTCGCCGCGCGCGACGTCCTGCGCACGCTGTGCCTGCTGCCGCCGTCGGGGGCCGGCGGCCGGATGTCGCCCGCTCCGGAGGCCGCCTCCGCCCCCGCTCCTACGGCGGTCCCTCCCGCGATCCCCGCCTCCGTTGCCGTCGCTGCCGAGGACGCGTCCCGCGAGGAGGACCGCCGCCTCGCCGCCGACGACCGGTGGCGGCTCGTCCTGGGGCGGCGCGCCGACCGGCTGCCCGCGTCCGCCCGCCCGTTGGCGACGGCCCTGGACGAGCTGTACGGCAGCGGACGCGGTGAGGGCAGCAGAGGGGATCTGACAGGCCCGGGGACCGGCGGCGGGCGGGAGGCGCCGTATCCCGGGGCGCGGGAGTGGTCGCAGGAGCTGGCCGCGCTGTTCGGACCGGGCATCCGGGAGGAGGTGCTGGCGGCGGCCGCGTCGGCGGGCCGCAAGGACGTCCTCGCGGAGCTGGACGCGGACAGCGTGCGCCCGTCGGTGGAACTCCTGCACACGGTGCTGCGGCATGCAGGAGGGCTTCCCGAGGCCCGGCTCGCCGCGCTGCGCCCGCTTGTGCGACGGCTCGTCGAGGAGCTGACCCGGGAGTTGGCGACACGACTGCGTCCCGCACTGCACGGTACGGCCCTGCCGCGCCCGAGCCGACGGCCCGGCGGCGGCCTCGACCTGCCGCGCACCCTGCGCGCCAACCTGACGACCGCACGGCGCGGCCCGGACGGCGTCGTGCGGGTCGTCCCCGAGCGCCCGGTGTTCCGCAGTCGGGGGCGGCGGGCCGCGGACTGGCGGCTGATCCTGGTCACGGACGTGTCGGGGTCCATGGAGGCTTCCACGGTGTGGGCCGCGCTGACGGCGTCGGTGCTGGCCGGGGTGCCGACCCTGGCGACGCACTTCCTGGCGTTCTCCACGGAGGTCATCGACCTCACCGGCCACGTCGAGGACCCGCTGTCGCTGCTGCTGGAGGTCAGTGTGGGCGGCGGCACGCACATCGCGGCGGGTCTGCGGCAGGCCCGCGAACTCGTCACGGTGCCGTCCCGGACCCTGGTCGTGGTCGTCAGCGACTTCGAGGAGGGCTATCCGCTCGGCGGGCTGCTCGCCGAGGTGCGGACGCTCGTCGGCTCGGGCTGCCATGTGCTGGGCTGCGCGAGCCTCGACGACACGGGCCGACCGCGTTACTCCACCGGCGTCGCCGGACAGCTCGTCGCCGCGGGCATGCCCGTCGCCGCCCTCAGTCCGCTCGAACTCGCCCGTTGGGTAGGGGAGAAGATCGCATGAGCCCGGACCTGTTGCCTCCGGTCGCCCCGTCCGTCACCGCCGACCTGGTCGAGGCGCTGTCACCGAGGCTGCGCAAGCGTCTGGACGCCGGCGTCGCCAAGCTGGCGGCCCGTCCGGTCGTCCGTGACGGGGACACCGTACGGATCGCCGTCGACGACGGCACCGACCTCGAACTGCACGCCCCGCACGGCGTGGTGACCACCACGGACGGGATCCGCTGCGGTTGTCTGCTGGCGCCCGACTGTCTGCACCGCGCGGCGGCCGCCTCCGCCGCGCCGGTCGCGCAGGACGCCCCGAGGGCCCCGGCCGCGGACCCCGTCCCGGCCGGGCAGCATCCCGAGTCGGCACGAGAGGGCGGGCTCGGACGAGGGCGGTCGCCGCGGCCGGACACGGCGGCCGGGACCACCACCCCCGACGCGCTCCCCACCCCCTACGCGCCCGCCGCCACCGATGCGGCCTCCGCCCCCGATGGGTCCTCCGGCTCCGATGCGCCCGCCGTCCGCGACGCGCGCACCGCCGATCTGCCCTTCCCCGATCAACTCACCGCCGCACAAGCCGTGTTCGACGCGGCGGCCGCCGTGCTCGACGCCGGGACGGACGGCTCCGGCGCGGTGCTCCAGGCGGCGCTGCTGCGGGCCGCGCACACCGCGCGCCTCGCGGGACTGCCCCGGGCCGCCGCAGCGGCGGTCTCCGTGGTCACCGGGGTGCGCGCGGCCCGTTGCGCCGACCCGGCCTACCGGCTGCCCGAGCTGGCGGACGCGCTCCGGGAGGTCCTCGCCGTGGCGCACCGTCTGCCGTCCGCGAGCGGCCCGGCGCTGGCCGAACTGCGGGGAACGGTACGGCAGCCGTACACCCCGGACGGTTCGCTGCGCCTGTACGGGGTCTTCTCAGAGCCCGTGCTGACGACGACCGGTCACGCGGGCGCCGTCACCTGGACCGCCGACGCCGGCGGCCGCCTGTACACGGTCTCCGACGTGGCTCCTGGCGGGCCCGGCCGGGCGACCGGCGCCGCCGACCGGACCGTGCGGCTCGGCGACACCGCGCTGACCCACCGTGAGCTGGCGCGCGCCGGCCTCGCGGTGTCCGGCGCGACCGTCTCCCCGACCGGCCGGCTCGGTGCGGGGGCCCGCGTGCGGGCGGTGCGCGCCTCCGGCGCCGACTGGAGCGCGGAACCGCTCGACCGACTGTGGACGGTCCCCGTCGCCGAGCAGGTCGCCGACTCCCTGGCCGGTGGCCGTGACCTGCTGTTCCTCACCGTGACCCTCGCGGGCGCGGTCCGGGAGGCGACGGGCGACTGTCTGCTGGCCGACTGCGAGGGGCGTGCCCTGCGGCTCGTCGCGGCCCACGACCACCCTGCCCTGCCCTACCGCGACAATCTCCGGCTGCTGGCCGCCGCCCGCGGCAGCCGCCTGCGGATCGTCGCCCGGCTCACCCCGGGGCCGCTCCCCCGCGCGCTGCTGCTCGCCGCCGAACACCCGAGCCGGCCCGACGCCCGGGTGGACCTGGGCCTGGACCGGCTCCGGCACGCCGATCTGCCGCCTGTGACGGCGGTCCCCGCCCCGGCCGCCGTACCCGTGGCGGACGAGGCTCCCCTGCACCTGCTGCGCCGGCGCGTGCACCAGACCGTGTCCGGGGGCCGCCGGGTGCTGGCCTTCCCTGGCGGCGGGACGGGGGACGGGTCGCGGCTGCGCCGTGCGGGTCTCGGTACCGCGGGCGACCTTCTGGACGAACTGGGGGCCGGCGCCGCGGACCGCTCCCGCGACGCCTTCGGCCGGCTGCTGCCCGCGGACACGGGCCGCTTCGCCCGCGCGTGGCTGGCCTCGGCCCTCTACACCGGCGAGGTCGAACGAGCACTGTGCGCGGCGGCGTGGGGTACCGAGAGGGGGGTGACCGCCCCGGCGTTTTAGGTCAGGATCTGACCTCGATCGCTCCTACTGTGGTTC
This sequence comes from Streptomyces sp. B21-105, assembly GCF_036898465.1. Taxonomy (NCBI): domain Bacteria; kingdom Bacillati; phylum Actinomycetota; class Actinomycetes; order Kitasatosporales; family Streptomycetaceae; genus Streptomyces; species Streptomyces sp. B21-105. The sequence goes on from NZ_JARUMJ010000001.1 coordinate 855,779, forward strand.
TCGACCGCGGAACAGGATCGACCGAGGACAGAACTATGAGCGACTCCCCCACCCCCACCCCGTCCCTCACCGGCGAGCGCGCCGATCTGCTGGCGGCACTGACCAAGAGCCGTCACTTCCTGCGCTTCACCACGCGTGACCTCACCGACGAGCAGGTCGGACAGCGGACCACGGTGAGCGAGCTGTGTCTCGGGGGCCTGGTCAAGCACGTCACCGCCGTCGAGCGGAACTGGGTCGGCTTCATCCTCGAAGGCCCGTCGGCGATGCCCGACTTCACGAAGATGACGAAGGACGACTGGGCCGCGCGAGCCGCCGAGTTCCGGATGCTGCCGGGCGAGACGCTGACCGGCGTGCTGAAGGAGTACGCCGAGGCGGCCTACCGCACGGACGAACTGCTCGCCACGCTGCCCGACCTGGACGCGGAGCAGCCGCTGCCGCCGGCCCCCTGGTTCGAGCCGGGCGCGCGACAGACGGCCCGCCGGGTCCTGCTGCACATCGTCGCCGAGACCGCCCAGCACGCCGGGCACGCGGACATCATCCGCGAGGCCATCGACGGGGCGAAGAGCATGGGCTGAGGCCGGCCGGCCGCAGCGGCGTGCACCCGCCAGCCGCGGGGCGGAGCGGCTCTGCGCGCAGCCGGAGGCTCTCCGCGCGGGCGGGACGGCTGAAGCGCCGCCCCCGCGCGGTGGCCCCGCCACACCCGCCGTCCGGCTCAGCGGCCCATGCCGATGAGACCCGTCAAGTAGCGCCAGAGCGAGGAGCGTTGCCGGATCGCCGGGTCCGGCAGCGTCGGGTCCGGTGATGTCGGGTCCGGTAGGGCCGGGTCCGCCGCCGTCGGCTCGGACGGTTCCGCGTGCGGCACCGTGTCCGTGGCCGGGCTCGACTGCGGCCCCGGCGTCGCGGCGAGTTCGTACCGTACCGGCAGCGAGCGCAGGCCGCGCATGAACGGCGAGGAGCGCCACGGCAGTTGGTCGACGGGCAGGGCCAGTTCCAGGTGGGAGAACCGCTCGAACAGCCGGCCCACGCCGACCGCCGCGACCGTCGAGGCGAGTTCGCGCGCCGGGCACTGGCGGCGGCCCGCGCCCCAGGCCAGGTGCGCCCGCGTGCTGACCGTGGTGCCGGGCTCCACATGACCGGCGAACAGCGGGTCGGCGTGCGCCGCCGCGGAGGAGACCCACACCGGGTCGCCAGCCCGGATGACCTGGTTGCCCAGCGGGGTGTCCCGGGCCGCGAACCGCGGCACGAAGTTGACCAGCGGCGGCTTGCGCATGACCACCCGGTTCATGCTCTCCCGGACCATTCCCGCGGACAGGCTTGCCCGGGCGCCGCCGCCCTCGCCGGAGATGACCTCGACCACCGTGTTGGAGATGAGGATCCCGACATGGTCGGAGGTCATGCCCAGCAGCATGAACAGCTCACGGGCCAGCTCGTCGAGCGACAGGTCGGGGTGCGCCGCCAGCAGGTACGAGGGGAAGTCCTCCCCCGGCGTCCGCAGCTTCACCGCCGCCAGTTCCGCGAGTGCCGCCAGCAGTCGGTCCAGGGCCGGTTCGGCGTCCGGTCCCGCGTCCAGAACCCGCCACATGTCCATGAGCGCGTCGTCGCCCTGGGACCCGGGGAACCCGAGCAGACGGCTCGCGACCATCAGCGGCAGCGGGCGGGCGAACTGGGCGGACAGATCCGCCAGGCCCGTGCCGCCGGCCTGGCCCACCAGAGTGATCAGCTCGTCGGCGTACGCGGTGACGGCCGTCTTCAGGCGCTTGGCCTGAGGGTGCCGCGGGTCCTGGAACGGCTTGAGCGCCGCGTCCCACGCCGTGCGCAGCGCCGGATAGCCGGGACCGCCCTGGATCAGCACGTGGTTGACCTCGAGGGACGGTCCGAGCGGCCAGTCCGCCGGCACCCTGCCCTCCGAGCGCGCCCGCCAGTTCTCCAGCCCCTTCGGCCACGCGGCGTCGTCCTGGAGCACCTCGAGCGACTCCCGGTAGCCGAGGACCAGCCAGGCGGGCACGCCCAGCAGGTCGACCGGCGCGACCGGGCCGTGACGCTGCCGCAACCGCTCGTACACGAGGGAGGGGCGTGTCTCGTAGTCCCGGGTCAGGAGCGGTTCGAGAGTCATCGTCTCCAACCGCGCGCCGTCGAGGTCCACGGATCCGCCGTCGTCCACCTGCGATTCCACTGCTCTGCCGCCCCCTTGGCACTCCCCATACCGGCGCGTCGTCGATCGGCAGCCGGAACCGGGGGGACCCTATCCCAGGCGCCGGCCGCGGGGAACGGCCGGGGCTCGGACGGAACACCCGTCAGGAGCCCACGGACGGCGAGCGACCGAAGGCGCCGGATCGGCGATTGCTTGTCACGGCAGGACGAAGCCGCGCCCGCCGGCACTCATCTCACGCAAACGCGAGGGCGATCGCTGGGGGTCACCGCGGAGTCGCTGCCATATTCGAGAACCACTTTCGGAGGTGGCTGTGACGCGAGAGGCGACAACTCCCCAGGCGACCACGACCGGTTCGGCGGACGGCACCGCCGCGCGTATCGCGGACCTGGCATGCCGTCAGGAGCGGGCCGCGGTGGCGGTCCCACCGCGCAGACGCGGGGCGCTCGGCGCGCGGGAGCGGATCGAGCGGCTGCTGGACCAGGGGTCCTTCACCGAGACCGGCCTGTTCGTCCGGGCCCGGTCGACGGGGGACGGCGCCCGCCGGCCCGACGGCGACGGGGTGGTCACCGGGTACGGCACGGTCGACGGACGTTCCGTCTGTGTGTTCGCGCAGGACTCCACCGTATTCGGCGGCAGCATGGGCGAGGCCTTCGGCGAGAAGACGGTGGCCCTGATGGACCTCGCACTGAAGACCGGTTGTCCGGTCATCGGGCTCAACGACTCCGGGGGCGCCCGCATCCAGGAGGGCGTCGCCTCGCTCGCCCTCTACGCCGAGCTGGTGCGCCGCAACGTGAAGGCGTCGGGGGTCGTCCCGCAGATCTCGGTCGTCCTCGGCCCCTGCGCGGGCGGGGCCGCGTACTCGCCGGCCATCACCGACTTCACCGTGATGGTGGAGGGCGTCTCGCACATGTTCGTCACCGGCCCCGACGTCATCGAGGCGGTCACCGGTGAGCGCACCACCGCCGAGGAGCTGGGCGGCGCACGGGCCAGCAACTCCGTCAACGGCAACGCCCACTTCCTCGCCGCCGACGACGAGGACGCCCTGGACATCGTCCGCGACCTGCTGTCGTACCTGCCGTCCAACAACCTCACGCGGCCCCCGGAGTACGCTCCCGCGGCCCCTCCCGGCGGGGCGGGGCTCGACGAGGCGGTGCCCGACCGGACCGGTCAGGCCTACGACATGCGCGACATCCTGCGGGCCGTCGTCGACGACGGCGAACTGCTCGAGGTGCAGGAGTTGTTCGCGCCGAACATCGTCTGCGCGCTGGCGCGGCTCGAGGGCGCCAGCGTCGGCGTCGTCGCCAACCAGCCGCTGCACGCCGCCGGCGTCCTCGACATCGACGCCTCCGAGAAGGCGGCCCGGTTCGTGCGGTTCTGCGACGCGTTCGGCATTCCGCTGGTGACCTTCGCCGACGTCCCCGGCTATCTCTCCGGCGTCCACCAGGAACGGGCCGGCATCATCCGCCGCGGCGCCAAACTGCTGTACGCGTACGCCGAGGCGACGGTGCCGAAGGTCACGGTGGTGGTGCGCAAGGCGTACGGCGGCGGGTACGCGGTCATGGGCTCCAAGCACCTGGGCGCCGATCTCAACCTGGCCTGGCCCACGGCGCGCATCGCCGTCATGGGCGCGGAGGGCGCCGTCGGCGTGCTGCACCGGCGGGAACTGGCCGCCGCCGACGACCCAGAGGCGCTGCGGGCCCGTCTCGTCGCCGCGTACGAGTCCGTCCACGGCACCCCGTACCCCGCCGCCGAGCGCGGATACGTCGACGCCGTCATCCGTCCCCGGGACACGCGTGCCCAGCTGTGCCGCGCGCTGCGTGCGCTGCGCGGCAAACGCGCCCCGATGCCGGACCGCCGGCACGGGAACATCCCGCTCTGATCCGGCCCGACCCGCCGACCCGCGCCCCCTGACCCGCCGCCCCCGGCCCCCGGCCGAACCGTGACGTGACGTGAGGAGCCACGCCCGATGGACAGCCGCCCCCCGCTCATACCCGCGTACCGGACTCTGCCCGAGTACGTGCGGCACTGGGCCGAGACCATTCCCGACCGCCGGGCGTTCACCTTCGTCGACCATCCCGCCGCGCGCTCGCGCGGCGTGCACCGCACCCTGACCTGGCAGGGCCTGGACCGCAGGGTGCGCGCGCTCGCGGCCCGGCTCGCCGGCGATGCAGCGCCGGGGTCCCGGGTCGCGCTGCTGTGCCCGCAGGGCACGGACTACGTCACCGCGTTCCTCGCGTCGCTGAGCGCGGGGATGGTCGCCGTGCCGATGTATCCGCCCGGCCTGGCCGGGCACGCGGACCGGCTGGCCGGCGTCCTGGCCGACGCGCGCCCCGCCGTCGTGGTGACCTCGGGCCGCGCCCAGGCGGAGGTGGAGGCCTTCTGCGGGCGGTCACGGACGTCGCGGACGCCGGTGGTCGCCGCGGACCTGGTGTCCGACCTCTCCGCCATGACCTCGCCGTCCGCGCTGCCCGCGCCGCCCGGGCCGCCTGACGCGGGGGCGACCGCCTATCTGCAGTACACCTCCGGTTCCACCCGCGCGCCGGCGGGCGTGGAGATCACCCACGCCAACGTCGTCGCCAACGCCCGTCAGGCGCTGACCGCCTACGGCGCCGACAGGCATCCGGTGACGTGCGTGGGCTGGCTGCCGCTCTATCACGACATGGGGCTCGTGCTGAGCGTCGCGGCACCGGTCGTCGCGGGTCATCCGTCGGTTCTCATGGACCCGACCGCGTTCCTGCACGAACCGGCCCGCTGGCTGCGGCTGCTCGCCGCGCATCCGCACGCGGTGAGCGCGGCGCCGAACTTCGCCTACGAGTACTGCGCCACCGCCGTGACCGACGTGGAGAAGGCGGGCCTCCGGCTGGACGGCGTCGCCGCGTTGGTCAACGGCAGCGAACCGGTGCGGCCCGGCACCGCCGACCGCTTCCACGCCGCGTTCGCCGCCCAGGGGCTCGCCGCCGACGTGCACTGTCCGTCGTACGGGCTCGCCGAGGCCACCGTCTTCGTCAGCGCGTCCGCCCCCGGCGAGCCGCTGCGCCGGTTCGCCCTCGACCGGGACGCCCTCGCCGCCGGAAAGGCCCTGCCCGCCCGGCCGGACGACGCCGACGCCGTGCTGCTGACCGGCTGCGGCGCTCCGGTGGACCAGCAGGTGCGCATCGTCGATCCCGTCTCCCGCACCGCCCTGTCCGAAGGGGAGGTCGGGGAGATCTGGGTGCAGGGCCCCAACGTGGGGCGCGGCTACTGGGGCAAGGAGCCGCAGAGCCGGCGGGTGTTCGGCGCCGAGCTCGCCGGCGTCCCGGGCGGCTGGCTGCGCACCGGCGACCTGGGGACGCTTCTGGAAGGCCAGTTGACAGTCACCGGACGGCTGAAGGACCTCATCGTCGTGGACGGCCGCAACCACTACCCGCAGGACGTGGAGGGCACCGCCCAGGACGCGCATCCGGCCGTGCGGCGCGACCGGCTCGCCGCCTTCGGCGTCCCCAGCGCCCGGCGCGGCGAGGGCGAGCGGGTGGTGCTCGTCGCCGAGCACGCGCGGACCTCACGCCTCGACGACATCGACGTGCCGGCTCTGGCGCGGGCCGTGCGTGCGGCCGTCTCCGCCCGGCACGGGCTGCGGCTCGCCGACGTCGTCCTCGTCGCCCCGGGCGCCGTGCCCCGCACCTCCAGCGGCAAGGTGTCGCGGGCGCTGACCCGCACCCGCTATCTCGAGGGCGCATACACGGCGCGGAGCGCGGGATGAGGGCCGCCGACGAGGAGGCGCTGCGCCGCCTGATCACGGACCGGGTGACAGCATGGCAGGACGGGCTCACGAACGCCGTGCCTGCGGACGGGCATGCGGATGCGCCGACGGACCTGCCCATGGACGTACCCATGGACCTGCCGCTGGCCGACCTCGGGATGTCCTCGCGGGACGCGGTCGTGCTGGCCGGGGAGCTGTCCCGGCTGACGGGCCGTGAGCTGCCCGCGACGCTGCTCTGGGAGGCGCCCACCGTGGAGGCGCTCGTGGCGCACCTGTGCGCCACGGCGTCGCAGCACACCACAGCGCACCTCACCGCAGCACGGCACACCGCCGCGGAGCATGCTTCCGTGGCGCTCGCGGCCCCTGTCCCGGCGGGGCTCGGCGAGCCCGTCGCGGTCATCGGGGTGGGGTGCCGGCTGCCGGGCGGGGTGCGCGGGCCGGCCGGCTACTGGCGGCTGCTGTGCGAGGGCGTCGACGCGATCGGGCGGGTCCCCGCGGACCGCTGGCGCGACTTCGCCGCGTTCCCGCCGGACGACGCTCCGACGCACGGCGGCTACCTGGACGACGTGGCCGGATTCGACGCCGACTTCTTCCGCGTCACCCCGCGCGAGGCCGCGGTGATGGACCCGCAGCAGCGGATCCTGCTGGAGGTGGTCCGCGAGACGCTCGACCACGCCGCGGTGCCGGCCGCCGCCCTCGCCGGCACGGCCACCGGTGTCTTCGTCGGCGTCAGCGCCGCCGAGTACGGACAGCTCACCGGAGCCGAAGCGGCGGACGTCGATCCCTGGGCGCCGGCCGGCGCGGCGCTCAGTGTGACGGCGGGACGGCTGGCCTACGCGCTGGACACACGCGGGCCGAGCATGGCCGTCGACACGGCATGCTCGTCCTCCCTGGTCGCCCTGCACCACGCGTGCGTCAGCCTGCGCACCGGCGAGAGCGACACGGCGATCGCCGCCGGGGTCAACCTGCTGCTGTCGCCCGTCGTCGGCGTCGCGTTCGGACAGGCGGGCGCCCTCGCGCCGGACGGGCGCTGCAAGCCGTTCTCGGCGGCGGCCGACGGCATCGGCCGCGGCGAAGGCTGCGCGGCCGTGCTCCTGAAGCGGCTCTCCGACGCCGAGCGGGACGGCGACCGCGTCCTCGCCGTCGTGCGGGCCACCGCCGTCAACTCCGACGGCCGCTCCAACGGGCTGCTGGCCCCCAATCCCGCAGCACAGCAAGCCCTGTTGGCGACCGCGTACGGGAAGGCGGGGCTGGTCGCGGCGCACGTCGACTACGTCGAGGCGCACGGCACGGGCACTCCGCTCGGCGACCCGATCGAGGCGGGCGCGCTGGACGCTGTGCTGGGGGCGGGCCGCGACCCCGAACAGCCGCTGCTGCTCGGCTCGGTCAAGGGCAATCTCGGCCATCTGGAGGCCGCGGCGGGCCTCGCCGGGCTGGTGAAGACGGTCCTCGCCCTCCACCACGACCTCATCCCGCCCTCCCTGCACTGCGCGCATGGAAGCGCCGTGGGCGAGGCGCGGCTGCGGGTGGTGACCGAGCCCGAGCCCTGGCCCCGCTACGGCGGCACGGCCACCGCCGGCGTCTCGGGATTCGGCTTCAGCGGCGCCAACGCCCATGCGGTGCTGGAGGAATGGCGGCCCGACGTCCTCCCGCGGCCGGTCGAGGAGCCGGCCGCCCGGCTGCATCTGCTGTCCGACGTCGACGCCGAGCGGGTCAGGGACACCGCGGGCCGGCTGGCCGCGTGGCTCCGCGCACCCGAGGGGAGGGCGGCCCGCCCGGCGGACGTGGCGCGCACGCTCGCCGGACGCACCGGCCGCGGACCCGTGCGCGCCGCTGTCGTCGCCCACGACGGGGACGAACTGGCCGACGCCATGGACGCGTTGGCGCAAGGCCGCCCGCATCCGCGCGCGGTGACCGGTGACCGTGATCTCGTGGGACGCGGCCCGGTGTGGGTGTTCTCCGGATACGGCAGCCAGTGGCCCGGCATGGGACGCCGGCTGCTGGCCGAGGAACCGGTGTTCGCCGCCGCCGTGGAGAAACTCGACGCGCAACTCGCCGGCGAATGCGGGTTCTCCCTGCACGACCGGCTGACCTGCGAAGACCCCCTGGACTGCCTGGAAATCGCCCAGCCCGTGCTGTTCGGGGTGCAGGTGGCGCTCGCCGAGGCGTGGCGCGCGTACGGGGTGGAACCGGCGGCCGTGATCGGCCACTCGATGGGCGAGGTGGCCGCCGCCGTCTGCGCGGGCGCGCTGGAAGTGCCGGAGGCCGCCAGGGTGATCGCCGTACGGGCCCGGCTGCTGAGCGGGCTGCGGGGCGGCGCGATGGCCGTGGTCGAGGTGGACGACGGCGAACTCACCGCTCTGCGACGGGACTTCCCCGGCGTCCAGGTCGCCGTCCACTCCTCGCCCCGGCAGAAGGTCGTCACCGGGGACGAGTCGGCGGTCGCCGGGCTGGTACGCCGGCTGGAGGCGGAGGGACGCGCCGCGCGGGCCATGCGAGTGGCCGGCGCCGGGCACTCGCCCCAGGTCGAGCCGCTGCTGCCGGAGCTGACGGGCGCCCTGGCCGAGGTCCGGGGGCGGCGTCCGCAGGTGCCGGTCTACTCCACCGTCCTCGACGACCCGCGCGGCGACTGCGCGTTCGACGCCGCCCACTGGTCCGCCAACCTGCGCCGACCGGTGCGTCTGGACCGGGCCCTCGCGGCTGCGGCGGCCGACGGCCACACCGCGTTCGTCGAGATCTCACCGCATCCGGTCCTGACGGTGCCCATCGCCGACACCGTGCCCGGCGCCCTCGCCGTGGGCTCCCTGCGCCGCGACGCGGACGGCGGTGCCGCGTTCCTCACGCAGGTGGGCGCCCTGTACGCCGCGGGACTGCCGCTGCCGGCGTCGGCCGGCCGCGTCGTGGACGTGCCCGCGCCGCGCTGGCGGCACACCCGGCACTGGTGGACGGACGGCCGTCCGCGCAGCCCGGGACAGGCTGGGAGCGGCCTGGCGGGGCACGCCCCTTTCGTCGCGTGGGCCGGCCCACAGGCACGGGCTGCCGCTTCCGAGGCCGGGGAGGCGGACCCGGTCGGGCACGCGGACCGGGTCGGGCGGGCAGCAGCCGTCACGGAGTCCGACGGGGCCGCCTCCGTCGCCGCCCGTCTCGGCCGTCACATCGCGGACGTCACAGGTCATCCGCCGGCCCGGATCACGCCCGCCACCGCGCTGGCCGACCTCGGGTTGGACTCGCTGATGGCCGTCCGCATCCGCACCGCCGTGGAGCGCGAGTTCGGGATCGCGCTGCCGCTGCGCGACCTGCTCGGCGCGGCCACGGTCGCCGAAGCGGCCGAACGCGTCCGACAGGCCCTGCCCACCTCGGAGGACGGCCCTTCACAGGACGGCCTCTCGGAGGACAGGCCCTCGCAGGACGGCCTCTCAAAGGACGGTCCCTCGCCGCAGCACCTCCTGCGCCTCCTGCGCCCCGGCGGCGCGCGTCCGCCGCTGTTCCTCTTCCACGCGGCCGGGGGCGCCTCCGACGTCTACCGCACCCTCGCCGAACGGCTGGGGGACGTCCGCCCCGTGCTGGGTGTGGAACGGCTGGAGGAGGCCGGCACCGTGCCGGAGAAGGCGCGCCGCTATGCCGAAGCAATCACCGTCGCCCGTCCCGACGGCCCCCTGCTGCTGGGCGGCTGGTCCTTCGGCGGCTTCCTCGCCCAGGAGACGGCGCGGCTGCTCACGGACGCCGGACGGGCCGTGGAACTGGTCGTGCTCATCGACTCGGTGCGCCCGCTGCTCCCCCCGCCGGGTCCTGCCCGGGCCGACCGCGTCCGCGCGCACTTCGCGGGGTTCGCCCAGCACGTCGCGGACGTCTACGGGGTCCGTCTGCGGCTGCCCTACGACGAGCTCGCGGCGACGGACGACGACCGTGAGCGCATCGACCTCGTCCTGCGGTCCCTTCGCGCCGCCGCCGACGTACCGGCCGCCGCGCTGGAGCACCAGCGGGCCTCCTATCTGGACCTGCGGATCGGCGAGGCCCACCGCCCCGGCCGGTACGACGGTCGCGTGGTCCTGTACCGGGCCGGCGAACCGGCTCCGCACACCGTGCGCGACCCGGCCTACGAACGCGACGACGAAGCCCTCGGCTGGGACGCCGTGTGCCCGGATCTGACAGTGGTGCCGGTCCCGGGGCACCACCTGTCGCTGCTCGACCCCCCGCACGTCGACGAGATCGCCGCCCACCTGCGGCAGCTGCTCGACGCGTCGGGCGGAACCGCCGAACCGCACTGAGGAGCCGCCATGCCGCACCGCACCTCCGCACTGTCCCGACGCGCCGTCACCAAGGCCGCCGCCGCCACGGGGCTGGCCGCCCTGTTCGGCGCCCACACCACGACGACGGCCCACGCCACGACCACGTCCCACGCCACTGCGACTGCTCGAGCCACGGCGACTGGCCGGGCCGCCGCGACGGCCCGGGCCGCGGTCCGGCTGGGACCGCGCACCGTCGACATCTCCGTCTCCTCTCCGGCTCTGGGCCGCCGTGCGCCGCTGCGGCTGATCCTGCCCACCGGCTTCGACTCCCGGCCCGAGCGGACCTACCCCGTGCTGTATCTGCTGCACGGGGCCCACGACGACTACACGTCCTGGACCCGGGAGACGGACATCGAGGCCTTCACCGAGGGCCGCGACCTGATCGTCGCCATGCCCGACGCGGGCCCCACCGGCATCCCGTCCGCGTGGCGGGGCGGCCCCGACTACGAGACCTTCCAGGTGCGGGAGGTCCCGGCACTGCTCGCCCGCGACTACCGCGCCTCCGGCGTGCGGGCCGTCGCCGGCGTCTCCACCGGCGGCTACGGGGCGATGGCGCACGCCGCACGGCACCCGGGCGCGTTCGCCGCCGCGGCCTCCTACAGCGGCATCCTCGACACCACGGCCCCCGGGGTGCCGCCGCTCGTGGACGCCATCGTGGCCCGGGAGAACCTGCTCCCCCCGTCGCTGTGGGGCAACCCGATCCTCAACGCCCCGACCTGGCGCGACTTCAATCCGCGGGCCCGTGCGGCCGGACTGCGGGGCACTCCCCTGTACGTGTCGAGCGGCAGCGGGGTGGTCGGCGGCGCCGGCGACTGGCTGCCCGAGGCGCTGGAGAGCACGCTGTGGCCCTCCGCGCACGGCTTCACCGGCGCGCTCACGCTCCTCGGCATCGCCGTCACCACCCACTTCTACGCGGGAGGAGGACACAGCTGGACCTACTGGCGGCGCGAGTTCACCGCCTCCTGGCCGATGCTCGCCGGTGCGCTGGGGGCGAGGTGATGTCGGTGCAGCCGGGGTACGGAACGGAGCGCAGGGGTCGTTCGTCCTACCCAGGACGTCCCCCTCGCCCCACGGCCACCGGTGCCTGGGCGAGCCGTCTCCGGGTGAAAGGAGTGTCCGCCGTGGCCGTCCCCGCTCCGCGCGGCGAACCCGTCGATGCCCGAACCGCTCCGGTGCCACCGGACCTGGCCGAGCTGCTGCGCTCCGACCTCGAAGGCGTGGCCGACGAAGTGGAGGAAGAGGTCCGCAGACAGGTCCCCGAATACGGGGGGCCGGCCGCCGCAGTCCAGGGCCGCCACATCAGGTCCGGCGTGGTCCAGGCGCTCACCCTGTTCGTCGACCACATCGCCGACCCCCGCGGCCAGGACGCCGCCATCGCCGCGACGTACTACGAACTCGGCCGCGGTGAAGCCCTCGAAGGGCGCAGCCTGGACGCGCTGCAGTCCGCGTTGCGCGTGGGCGGGCTGCACGCCTGGCGGCGGCTGAGCCGCACGGCTGAGGAGGTCGGGCTGGACTCGACGGCTGTGGCGGCCCTCGGCGAACTGGCGTTCCGGACCGTGCACGAGGTCGCGGAGGCGGCCGCCGCCGGATACGCCGAGGCCCGGTCCCGCAGCGCCGACGAGTTGGAGCGGCGTCGCGGGCGCCTGCTCGACCTGCTGCTGGGCGACGGGCCGGTGTCCCCCGAGGCGGTACAGGAGCTGGCGCACGCCGCACGCTGGCGGGTGCCCGCGCAGGTCGCGGTCGTCGTGCTCGCCGCCGGCGCCGACCAGTACGCGCAGGACCCGCCGCCGGCGACGCCCGGGGCGCTGGCCGACATGGAGTCACGGCCGCCGCGGGTGCTGGTCCCGGACCCGGAGGGCGCCGGCCGGTTCGGCGGCCGGTCCTTCGTCCTCGGTCTGCGGGGACGTCCGGCGGCGATCGGTCCGACGGTCCCGGTCGCCGAGGCCGCGCACTCGCTGCACTGGGCGACGCGCGCGCTGGGCCTGATGGGCCGCGGGATCCTGCCCCGGCAGGGCGTGGTGCGCTGTACCGATCACCTGTCGACGCTGCTCCTGCACAGTGACGAGCCGCTGCTCGGCCACCTGGCGGCGCGCGCCCTCGCGCCCCTCGACGCCGTCTCCGAGGGGCAGCGGGCCAGACTGGCCGAAACGCTGCTGGCCTGGCTGCTGAGCGGCAGCAACGTGCCCGACGTGGCCGCCCGGCTGCACATCCACCCGCAGACGGTCCGCTACCGGCTGCGTCAACTGGAGAAGCTGTTCGGCGACGCCCTGCACGATCCCGGCGCCCGACTGGACCTGATCCTCGCCCTGCGCTCCACGGCTGAGCGCGACGGAGACTAACTTCGCCACAATAAAACGCGGGTTTTCTGAATTCCCGTCCATAACACCCGTCCAGGATACGCGAATACCTTCGGGACTGTCCTTTTCCATTGGCGCCCAACGCGCCGCACCCTCAAAGGATCCCCATGCGTATTCGCTTGTGCCTCGCCGCGCTCTCCCTCGCCGGCGGGGTCGGACTGACCGCTGCCCCGGCCTCCGCGGCCTCCGCCGCCGCCTGTTCGGACATCGACGTCGTAGCAGCTCGCGGTACCTTCGAACCGGGCACGCTCGGACTGATCGTCGGCGACCCGGTGTATTCCGCCCTGCAGAAGAAACTGACAGGAAAGAAACTGTCCAGCTACCGGGTGAACTATCCCGCCGACCTTTCTCTTACATCGGCCGCACAGGGAAACGCCGATCTGGTGAACCACGTCAAGGCGCAGGCCGCGGCCTGTCCCGCTCAGCGCTTCGTACTGGTCGGCTATTCGCAGGGGGCGAACGTCGTGGACAACTCCCTGGGCATCAGCAGCGCCGGCGCGGTGGTGGGCAGTCCCATCGTGGCGACCCTTCCCGCGGCCGTCGAACCGAAGGTCGCCGCGGTCCTGCTGTTCGGCAACCCGATCCGGGCGCTGGGCAAGAGCGTCACCGGGGTCTACCAGAGCCGCACCGTCGACTTCTGCGCCGACGGCGACCCCATCTGTGAGAACGGCGGGGACGACGTGCTGGCGCACCTCGGCTACACCTCCGACGCCGGCGCGGCGGCCACATTCGCCGCGAGCAGGATCTGAGCGTCGGAACACGCGCACGCGACGGGCCCGGGAGGTTCTCCTCCCGGGCCCGTCGCGTGCGCGGTGGGTGCTAGGGGTGGATGTGCGTGCGGGGGGGGTGCTCGGGGTGTGCGGGGCACGGTGGCCGACGCCATGGTCTGACCGGCGTCGGCCACCTGCACCGCACCGCCCGCTATCGCGGAGCGCGGGCGAACGCGGCAAGGCCGGCGGACACCGGCTCGGGCCGGCCGTCGTTCTGCACCGGCGCCGCGGTCAGCACGTCGAGATGCTGGTAGCCGGACGCCACCAAGGGATGCAGGTCGGCCGGGATGCGGCCGGCGAGCAGTCCGTCGCCCGCGAGCACTGTGAGCGTCGGATTGGCCGTCAGCCCGCCGGGATGGACGACGAGCCTCTTCACCTGAGGCGACGTGCCCAACTGGATGTCGGTGATGAGCTTGGTGGGGAAGTACTGCTCGGTGAAGTCCAGCGGCTGCTCCGCCAGACTGCGGGCCAGTTCCCGGATGTCGGTGACCTCCTTGCCCGCCCCGGTGAACGGCGTGCCGTCGGCCGACCGGTACCCGGGGTCGTCGGCGTCACCGACGCGGTCGTAGTTCCGCCAGGTGTACAGCGGCCCGTGAGATTGCCCGGGGATGGCCTTGTACTCGACGCCGAACAGCTGCGTCGGCTGCGCACTGCCGTTGGCGGCGGGGAACTCCTTGTCCACGACCGGCCCGCCGTCGAAGAAGCCCACACTGCTCTGCAGGAACGCCAGCGGCACGGACTGATCGTCCATCAGCGCCCCGAGCACGGCGGCGTTGGTGAGCCGGAAGTCCTTCACCGCGGGTGAGCCGGTGAGGAACGCCGCGGCGTCCTTCGAGAACAGGAACCGGTTGGTGGCCTCGATGTTGAGGCCAGAGGGCAGGTAGGCGGGCAGGTCCGCCTCGGCGTCCGGGTCGTGCACGGCCCCCAGGCCGGCGATGGCGAGCAGGGTCATGGTCTCCGGGTTGAGCAGGACCGGCGCGGACAGCGAGCGCGGGAGCACTCCGGTGTCGAGGCCCGCCTGCACCGCCGCGTAGCCGAGTCCGACGTCCGGCAGGCCGGTGTCGTCGGGGATGCTGCCGCTCAGATCGTCCAGGGAGGTGGAGACCGTGGTGTCCAGGGCGAAGTAGCCGGCGCACTGGTTCTGGCCGGCGTCCGCCGTGGTGGCGGGGTCGCCGTCGAAGTCGGCGGCGGCGAAGTACCCGGTGATCACGCCGCCCAGCGAGTGCCCGCCGCACAGCAGCTTGCTCCTGCGCACGCTGCGGTCGGGCAATTCGGCGACGAGCAGGTCGTACTGGTCCCGCACGGTCTGTTCGATGCCGAGCTTCGCCATCCACCCGAGCCGGGCGTTGCCCGCGAACCCGTCGAAGGTCCGGCCGCCGACCTGCCGACCGCGGTAGTAGTAGTCGACGGCCGCGTGCTGGTCGCCGGAGGCGATGCCGGTGCGGTCCTCCAGACAGTTGGAGCGCCGGTCCAGCGCCCAGAACTCGATGTGCCGGCCCTGCGCGGCGGCCTTGGCGACGGTGCCGCGGGCGACGCTGTCGAAGGCTCCGGCGCCCTCCAGGATGCCCGGCTGGGCCACGAGGATCCGGTCGGCGTCGGCCGACGCGCCCGGCCCGTCCGCAGACCGGTAGCGCAGATACGACAGCCAGTCGCACGCCGCCGGACGGCTGCCGAACGACGACGGCAACGGCGCCTTCACCCGCACCATCGACTCGGTCACACCGTCGGCCGGGTGCGTCGACGCCACGGGCGTCTCGGTGCGCGTACCGGCCCCCTGGGCATTCGGGACGGCTCCGGTGAGGGCCCCCGCGGTCAGCAGCGCCGCCAGCGCGGCGCCTCGCCATGTCCTGCCTCTGCGGGGACTCGTACGCGTCTTCACGGGCTTCAGCGACGTCATGGACGTCGCGGGCTTCAAGGACGTCATGGGCTTCAGGGACGTCTTGGACTCCATGGACTTCATGGGCGGACCGTAGGGCGGCGGGGCGCGCCTTGTCGGGGAGTGCTCACAACAACGCAGCGCCCGACGTCGTCCTTGTCACCGGCCCGCAGTCACCGGCCCGCAGTCACCCGCCCGCAGTCGCCGTTCGGCCGCCAGGACGGCAGCCGCACCCCCGCCGTGGCCGGTGACGCCGACCGGTGATTGGCTGGTTCCGTTCCGGCATCCAGTCCATCCGCAGGAAGGCCCCGCCATGAGCAGCCCGCACGCACTCGAGTACAAGGTCGTCACCTTCCGGGAGTCGCTGATCGGCGACGCCCTGGACAGCGACAAGCTGGAGAAGGTCCTCAACAAGCACGCCGAGGACGGCTGGGCCCTGAAGGCGATCACCTCCGCCGACGTCAAGGGCCGCATCGGTCCCGGCGCGGTCGAGGGCCTGCTGCTCACCCTGGAGCGTCCGCGCCGCTGACGACCGCGGCCCGGCCCGTCGTGCTGCACGGCGGGTCGGGCCGGTCTCTCACGACGGCCGAGAACCGGCCGCGACCCGGCCCGTACCGGTCTGCACGGCCTACGCGCCGCGACGGATCCGGGCCGCCTTGCGGGCCTCGGCGATCTGGCGTGCCTCGGTGGCCTTGCGGGATTCGCCGCCGGCCCGGCCGGGGCGGGCGCCCATGCCGCGGAAGGGAGCCCCGCCGCGCTTCGGACGCTCGGTGGCCGATCCGCTGCCGGGGAGCGGGACACCGGAGGGAGTCCGGGCGCCGGTGATGCGGCTCAGCTCGGCCTCGCCGGAACGGACCTGCGTGATCTGCGGCCGGATGCCCGCGTCGGACAGCAGGCGGGCCATGTCCCGGCGCTGGTTGGGCAGCACCAGAGTGACGACGCTGCCCGACTCTCCGGCGCGGGCGGTACGGCCGCCGCGGTGCAGGTAGTCCTTGTGGTCGGCGGGCGGGTCGACGTTGACGACGAGGTCGAGGTCGTCGATGTGGATGCCGCGGGCCGCGACGTTGGTGGCCACCAGCACCGTCACATGGCCGGTCTTGAACTGGGCCAGGGTGCGGGTGCGCTGGGGCTGCGACTTGCCGCCGTGCAGTGCCGCGGCCTGCACGCCGCTGCCCAGCAGGTGCTTGGTGAACTGGTCCACCGCGTGCTTGGTGTCCAGGAACATCAGCACGCGTCCGTCGCGCGCGGCGATCTCGGTGGCGGCGGCGTACTTGTCGGTGCCGTGCACCTGCAGCACGTGGTGCTCCATCGTGGTGACCGTGCCCGCCGAGGGGTCGACCGAGTGCACCACCGGATCATGGAGGTACCGGCGGACCAGCAGGTCGATGTTGCGGTCCAGGGTGGCCGAGAACAGCATGCGCTGGCCGTCGGGTCGTACCAGGTCCAGGAGTTCGGTGACCTGGGGCATGAAGCCCATGTCGGCCATTTGGTCGGCCTCGTCGAGGACCGTGATCTTCACCCGGTCCAGACGGCAGTCCTTGCGCTCGACGAGGTCCGCGAGGCGGCCCGGCGTCGCGACGACGACCTCGGCCCCGCCGCGCAGTGCACCCGCCTGCCGGCCGATCGACATGCCGCCGACCACCGTGGCGAGGCGCAGCTTCAGCAACCTGGCGTACGGGGTGAGCGCGTCGGTGACCTGCTGGGCCAGTTCGCGCGTGGGGACGAGGACCAGGGCCAGCGGCTTGCGCGGCTCGGCACGCTGTCCCGCCGTCCGCACCAGGAGCGCCAGACCGAAGGCGAGGGTCTTGCCCGATCCCGTCCGCCCGCGGCCCAGGACGTCGCGCCCCGCGAGGGAGTTCGGCAAGGTGGCGGCCTGGATCGGGAACGGCTCGTGCACACCGAGCTCGGTGAGCGTGCTCAGCAGCTCGGCGGGCAGGTCCAGTTCGCCGAAGTTCGCGACCGCCGGGAGCGCGGGGGTGAGGGTGTCCGGCGGCGCGAACTCCCCCTGCGGTGCGGCGGGGCGACGTCCGCCGCCGGCCGGGGCGACGCCGGCGCGGGCCCGGCCCTGCGGTCGGAAACGGTCGTTCGTGCGAGCTGAACGGCTCACGGAGAACCTTCCTCGAGGGGCACGCATCGAGGAATTCCCGACAGGCATGAGCCGGATGAATTGCAAGTACGAGCCGAATACAAGAATGACAGCGTTCCAACGGAACGCAGAAAGCAGGAAGCTGGGGCCCCACCGAACGGTGGGACCCCAGCTATCGCGCGCGCTTCGGCATCAGGCGGGAGTGATGTTCTCCGCCTGCGGGCCCTTCTGGCCCTGCGTGACGTCGAAGTTCACCTTCTGGCCCTCCTGGAGCTCGCGGAAGCCCTGGGTGGCGATGTTCGAGTAGTGGGCGAAGACGTCGGGGCCGCCGCCGTCCTGCTCGATGAAGCCGAAGCCCTTTTCCGAGTTGAACCACTTGACGGTGCCAGTAGCCATGTCACATCTCCTTCGGGGCAGTGCCCAGAGGCTCACACCGTGTGAACCTCTTGTGTTGCCACAAATGAACCCCGTCCGGATAAGCACCGGAGATACAAAAAACGCCCCACGGCTACGGCCGTAGAGGCACTTGAAGATTCGGGAACCACAACTGCAACTAGGTCCAGACTACCACGGCATGCACAAGCGCACTACCTTTCACCGCGCAGGCCACACCGGCCGCGCGGCGCCGCGTGTGCCGCGTCGGCCGCCGTGGCGCCCATTCCGCCCGGTGGTTTTCCGCGCCGGCTCAGTGCCCCAGGAAGCTCAGACGGACCCGGCGCTCCGCGTTGTCGCGGTTCGTGTCCACCAGGCACACGGACTGCCAGGTTCCGAGTTCCAGCCTCCCTTCCACGACCGGCAGGGTGGCGTGGGGCGGAACCAGGGCCGGCAACACGTGGTCTCGGCCGTGGCCGGGGCTTCCGTGCCGGTGCTGCCAGCGGTCGTCGGCCGGCAGGAGCGTGTGCAGGGCGGTCAGCAGGTCGTCGTCGCTGCCGGCGCCCGTTTCCATGATCGCGACGCCTGCCGTGGCGTGCGGCACGAAGACGTTCAGGAGGCCGTCGCGGCCGTCGGCCGCCTCCCGCAGGAACGCCTCGCAGTCACCGGTGAGGTCGACGACCCTCTCCCGGGAGCCGGAGGACACATGGAGGACTCGGGTGGTGAACGCGTCTGACATGCCGTCCATCCTGACGCATGGGGCGCGGGCGCACGCACTCGGCGCAGGCCACCGGCGCTCCGGGAAGATCCCCGCCTGGCGCACCGTTGGTAGAAGCGTGAACAATGTGCGTGAGGTCGAGGTGGTCGTCATCGGGGCGGGTCAGGCCGGTCTGGCCGGGGCCTATCACCTGCGGCGCAGCGGTTTCGAGCCGGAGCGCGACTTCGTGGTGCTCGACCACGCCCCCGCGCCGGGCGGCGCCTGGCAGTTCCGGTGGCGGTCGCTGACCTACGGCAAGGTGCACGGAATGCACGCGCTGCCCGGCATGGAGCTGACGGGCCCGGACCCGTCCCGGCCGTCCTCCGAGGTGGTCGCCGAGCACTTCGGCGCCTACGAGCGCGCCTTCGACCTGCGCGTACGGCGGCCCGTCGACGTGAAGGCCGTGCGGGAGGGCGTCGGCGGGCGACTGCTGGTCGAGACCTCCGACGACACCTGGTCGACGCGGGCGCTGATCAACGCGACCGGCACCTGGGACCGTCCGTTCTGGCCGCGGTATCCGGGGCAGGAGACCTTCCGCGGACGGCAGCTGCACACCGCGCGGTACGCGGGCCCCGAGGCGTTCGCCGGGCAGCGGGTGGTCGTGGTGGGCGGCGGCGCGTCCGGTACGCAGCACCTGCTGGAGCTCGCGCCGTACGCCGCCGCCACGACATGGGTGACGCGGCGGCCCCCGGTCTTCCGCGAGGGGCCCTTCGACGAGGACGCGGGCCGTGCCGCCGTCGCGCGCGTGGAGGAGCGGGTACGGCAGGGACTGCCGCCCGAGAGCGTGGTCTCGGTGACCGGGCTGCCCCTCAACGACGCGATCCGGCAGGGGCTGGCCGACGGGGTACTGGACCGGCTGCCCATGTTCGACCGGATCACCCCGGACGGCGTGGCGTGGGACGACGGCCGGCAGGTCGCCACGGACGTGATCCTGTGGGCGACCGGATTCCGGGCCGCCGTCGACCATCTTGCCCCTTGCGGCTGCGGGAGCCGGGCGGCGGGATCCGCGTCGAGGGCACGCGGGCGGTCGCCGATCCACGCGTCCACCTGGTGGGCTACGGACCGTCGGCCAGCACCATCGGCGCCAACCGGGCCGGGCGTGCCGCCGTACGGGACATCCGGCGGCTGCCGACGCGGGATCCGGTCGCCGCCTGATCTCCCGCAGGCCCTCCAGGCCGCGATTCCGGTCGGCGGCTCACCCGGCCGCCGCCGATGTGCTCGTCGGGGTCTGCGGAGCGCTTGTCGGGGTCTGCAGACCGCCCGTCGGGCTCTGCGGAGGGCTTTGCAGAGGGGCCGTCGGAGGGGTCTGACGGCTGCCGTTGAACTCGGCGACGTTGCGCTGGTGCTCCGCGAAGCTCGACGTGAAGCGCGTGTCGCCGGGCCCGACCGTGACGAAGTACAGCCAGTCGCCCGGGGTCGGGGCGATGGCGGCGCGCATCGCCTCCTCGCCGGGGTTGTCGATCGGCGTCGGCGGCAGACCCATGCGCTGGTAGGAGTTGTAGGGGCTCTCGATGCGGGTGTCGCTCTCGGTCGTCTTCAGGGTGGAGCGGTTCAGGGCGTAGTTGATGGTCGAGTCCATCTGCAACGGCATCCCGCGCTCGAGGCGGTTGTACACGACGCGGGCCACCTTGCCCATGTCCGTCTTGGTGGCGGCCTCGGCCTGCACGAGGCTGGCGACGGTGACCGCCTGATAGACGTTCAGGGCGTTGCGCTGGGCGCCGGCCGTGACGGGCGCTCCGGTGAACTTCCTGTTCGCGGTGTCGACCATGTACGTGAGCAGCGTCTGCGGCGTCGACTTCTTGTCAAGCGGGTACGTCGCCGGGAAGAGATAGCCCTCCGGGTTGCCCGCGGCCTCGTTCGGCAGCTTCAGACCGGCCTGCGGAAGCGCCCTTCTGGTGGTGCCGGGGGCCAGGGCGAGGGCCTTGTCCACAGCCTCGTAGACCTGACTCGCCCGCCAGCCTTCGGGGACCACCAGGGTCGGCGGCGCCTTGGCCGCCTTCTCCTTCGGCGCCTGGACGCTCAGCAGCGGCACCGCCACGGCGGTGCCGGCCACGACGGCTCCGGTCGCGATGAGAACGAGACGGCCCCGGCGCGTCAGTCGAATCGTGCTCCGTGGCGGAGTGTTCATCTGCATGCGGGCACGGTAACCCCGATAGCGTCACAAACCCGGCATAACCGGGCATATTTTCATCTTGTCGGCTCCAGTCGGGCATCTCGTCGCACCAGGGCCGCGTACCGGCCGTCCTGCTCCAACAGCTCCTCGTGCGTGCCCCGTTCGGCCACCTGGCCCGAGTCGAGGACGACGATCTGGTCGGCGCCTCGAATGGTGGACAGGCGGTGGGCGATGGTGAGCGTGGTGCGGTTGGCCGAGAGAGCGTCGATGGCCTCTTGAACCGCCTGCTCCGTGCGGGTGTCCAGAGCACTGGTGGCCTCGTCGAGGATCAGCACCGGCGGGTCGCGCAGGACGGTGCGGGCGATCGCCAGCCGCTGCTTCTCTCCGCCGGAGAACCGGTGACCGCGTTCGCCGACGACCGTGTCGTACCCGTCGGGCAGTGCCGCGATGTGGTCGTGGATCTGTGCCGCGCGCGCCGCCGCGTACAGCTCCTCGTCGGTGGCGTCCGGCTTGGCGAAGCGCAGGTTGTCGCCGACCGTGGCATGGAAGAGGTACGTCTCCTGCGAGACGACGCCGACCGCGCGGGCGAGCGTGTCGAAGTCGAGGTCGCGCACGTCGACGCCGTCGAGGGTGACCCGGCCTCCACTCACGTCGTACAGACGCGGCACCAGGTAGCCGAGCGTGGACTTGCCGGCGCCGGTCGGACCGACGACGGCGAGACTGCCGCCGGCCGGGACGGTGACGTCGATGCCGTCGAGGACGGGCTCGCCCTTGTCGTCGTACCGGAAGGTGACGCCCTCGAAGCGGATCTCGCCCTTGATGTGGTCGAGGCGGACCGGCTCCTCGTGCTCGGTGATGTCTATGGGCAGGTCGAGGTACTCGAAGATGCGCTGGAAGAGCGCCAGGGAGGTCTGGATCTGCACGCCGGTCGACAGCAGGCTGACGGCGGGCCGGAACAGGCCCTGCTGGAGCGAGACGAAGGCGACGATGGTGCCCAGCGAGACGTCGGGGCCGCCGACCTGGAGCGTCATGCCCGCCGTCCAGTAGATGACGGCCGGCATGGCGGACATGACGATCCCGATCACGGCCATGCGCCAGCGGCCGGCCATGTTCGACCGCACCTCGAGGTCGACGAGCTGCTCCGACTCCGCCGCGAAGGACCGGGTGAGCGAGTCGGCGCGGCCCATGGTGCGGCCCAGCAGGATGCCGCTGACCGACAGCGACTCGGTGACCGTGGCTGCCATGGCGGCCATCTGCTTCTGACGCTGGGTGGTGATCTTCTTGCGTTCGTTGCCGACCCGGCGGCTGATCCACACGAAGACGGGCAGCAGGACCAGCGAGACGGCCGTCAGCCGCCAGTCGAGCGCGACCATCGCGATGATCGTGGCGACCACACTGGTGAAGTTGGAGACCAGGGACGTGGCCGTGGAGGTGACGGTGGCCTGCATGCCGCCGATGTCGTTGGCGATGCGGGACTGTACCTCGCCGGTACGCGTACGCGTGAAGAAGGCGAGGGACATGCGCTGCAGACGCCCGTAGACGGCGGTGCGCAGGTCGTGCATGACGCGCTGGCCGACCGTCGTGGAGATCAGCGTCTGCAGGACGCCGAAGACCCCGCCGAGGAGCGCGCTGAAGATCATGCCGAGGGCGAGCAGGCTCAGCAGGCCGGTGCGCCCCTCGGGGATGGCGACGTCCAGCGTCTCCTTCAGCAGGAACGGGGTGGCCACGGCGACCAGCGACGAGGCGGCGACCAGGAGGCCGACCACCGCGAGGCGGGCGCGATAGGGCTTGAAGAGTCTGAGGATGCGGCGCACCTGCCGGGGCTGGTCGGGCGCGGCGCCGGGCGAGGGGGTCCAGTCGATGTGGTCGCGGGGCATGGCTCCTACGGAGGGTGAGACGGTGAGGGCAGACGGAGCGTAGCTCATTGTTACCTATACTCACAATGAACGGCATCCTGATATTGTTCCCTCATGACCACCCCCGATTCCGACGGCCTGCTCGCCGAGCAGCTGCTGCGGCTCACGCGTCGGGTGCACCGCATCCAGAAGCGCCATCTGCAGCAGAGCGGGCTCGGCGTCACCCCGGCCCAGGCCCGGCTGCTGCGCACGCTGGCCCACTGCCCCGCACCGCCGCGCATGGCCGACCTCGCCGCGCGGCTGGAGGTGGTGCCGCGGGCCGTCACGACACTGGTCGACGGACTGGAGGCGAGCGGCAAGGTGCGGCGGGCGCCCGATCCCACCAACCGCCGGGTCGTGCGCATCGAGCTCACCGAGGACGGCCGTGCGGCGCTGCGGGAGTTGCAGGGTGCGAAGAGGTCCGCCGCGGAGGAGATCCTGGATCCGCTGACGGACCTCGAGCGCCAGGTCCTGAGCGGGCTGCTGGACGCCCTGGTGGGCGCGGACGACACGGCGGAACCTGGACACAAGGCGCCCCACCCGGGACGGACCCCGGGTCAGACCTGCTGAACGAGCGCGAACGGGTCGCAGCCGCTCCCCCGGCAGTACCAGGGAAAAAGCGGCCGCGACCCAGGTCGGACCCGCCGTGCATCAGCTGTTCTCGGAGGCGGCTTCCTTGCCGAGCCGCGGGGGAACGACCACGACCGGGGCGCCGCCGGCCGGCTCCGGGCTCCCGGAATCCGCCGGGCCCACCGGACCTGACGGCGCACCGGACGGACCCGCGGCGCTCTCCGACGCCGGGGCGCCGGACGGACCCGCGGCGCTCTCCGGCTGCCCCGACTCCTCTCCGGTTTCCGCGACGGCCTCGCCGTCGAGGACCTTCTTCGCCCGCTCCACGTCCAGCGCGCCCTCCCAGCGGGAGACGGCGAAGACCGCCACGCAGTTGCCGAGGAGGTTGGTGACCACGCGCATCGAGTCCATGATGCGGTCGACGCCCAGCAACAGGGCCACGGCGCCGGCGGGGATGGCTCCCAGCGAGGAGGCGGTCGCGGACAGGGCGAGGAAGGCCGACCCGGGGATGCCGGCCATACCCTTGCTGGTGAGCATCAGGACCAGAACCACGGTGATCTGCTGGCTCAGGCTGAGGTCCACGCCGACGGCCTGGGCGATGAACAGGGTACCGATGGACAGGTAGAGCGACGCGCCGTCGAGGTTGAAGGAGTACCCCGTCGGCAGCACCAGGCCCACGGCGTCCTCGCGGGCGCCCGCCCTGCGCAGTTTCTGCATCACGCGCGGCATGACGGACTCGGTGGAGGCCGTACCGAGCGCGAGCAGCAGTTCCTCGCGGATGTAGCGCAGGAACTTCCACAGGCTCAGCCCCGTGACCAGGCGCAGGGCGACCGCCAGCAGCGTGACGAACAGGGCCGCGGCCGCGTAGCACAGGATGATCAGCTTGCCGTAGGTCTCGATCACTCCGAGGCCGTAGTTGCCGATCAGGACGGCCATCGCACCGAACACGGCGATCGGCGCCAGCCGCATGACGAAGCCGACGATCGCGAAGATGATCTCCTGGGCCTGCTCGACGGCCGGCAGCACCTTCGGCACCTTGGTGTGGCCGAGGTGCAGGAGCGCGGCGCCCACCAGACAGGCCAGGATGAGCACTTGGAGCAGGGAGTTCTCCGCGAAGGCGCCGACGAAGCTGGTGGGCAGCGAGTGCACGATGAACTCGGTGGTCGAGGGCAGCGAGCCGCCGCCCGTCTTGGCGTCCACCGCCGAGGTGTCGAGCGTGGCCGGGTCGACGTTCATTCCCGCACCGGGCCGGACGATGCCCGCGGCCAGCAGCCCGATCAGCAGGGCGAGCGTGCTCGCGACCTCGAACCAGATCAGGGCCTTGAGGCCGATACGGCCGAACGCCTTCAGGTCACCGGCCTTGGCGATGCCGACGACGACCACGCAGAACACCAGGGGCGAGATGATCGTCTTGATCAGCCGTGTGAAGCCGTCGCCGAGCGGCTGCAGGTCCGTGGCCACGTCGGGCCAGAGTTTCCCGACGGCGACGCCGAGCACGAGTGCGCAGGCGACCTGCGCGAAGAGTGAGGTACGCAGTATGCGTGCGACGCGTCGCGACAGGGACGGGACGGACGGCGGCACGGGCACTCCTAGGGGCGACGGGGCACACAGAAGCAGGGACGGGGACTTCTGCGATACGGAAAGCAGATTCCGTAGCGATCACTTTGGAGGCCATGCCGACCGCGCACAAGACCCCCGTGTTGCCAATCTGTAAATCCCGTCACCCGCGACGCCACACACGCTCCACCGTCCGGCGGCCCCGGCGATTCCCCGTCGACGCCCTCGGCCCCGCCGTCGGCCCCGCCGTCGGCCGGGGATCGTGGCAGCTCTCGGAGCCGTACGGCCGCTCCGCCACCGCAAGAGCTACCCCTGCAACGCGGCCCTGTCCCCCATGACCACCACGGGATGCCGATCCGGGTCGAGCGTGCGCAGCAGGTACTCCATCGCGGCCCTGGACAGGCTGACGCAGGCCGACGTCCCGCTTCCGTGGTCCATGTGCAGCCAGATGCCGCCACCCTTCTCCTCACCCTCGGGCCGCGTCGGATCGTCGGGCGGGGCGCCCTTGACGCGGTTGTAGTCGATGGCGATGACGTAGTCGAAGTCGTGCCAGTGCGAACGCGCCCACCAACGCGGCGCAGCGAAGGCAGGGGACCGCGTGTACGGGAGCCTGCTGCCGGGGTCGGCCAGCACCCCGCCCGCGTCGGTGAGGGTGAACACGCCGACCGGGCTGCGGTTGTCGCCGGCCCGGTGTCCGAGGGTCCACCCCTTCTTGCCGTTGTGCCCCGGCCAGCCTCGGACGCGCACCCAGTTCGGGCCACGCCGGGCGTAGAGGACGACCTTGGAGTCGGCGGAGTCCCTGCCGTCGCCGTAGACCACCACGACCTGACGCGTATGCGCGGGCATCCGCCGCCGCAGCCGGTTCCCGACGCCCGGGATCCTGGGCGCGGCGGTCGCCTTCGGCGGGTCGTCACCGCCGGCGCCGCTCCCCACGCCACTCCCTTCACGCCCGATGCCGCCTGCCATGTCGCCATCGGCCGCGGCACCACCGGTCGTGCCGCCGCAGGCGGCCAGTGCCGCGAGCAGGAGAGCGCAGACCGCCAAGGCGGTTCCCGTTCGCCGCACTTCACCATGTCGCATCGGGCCATGCTCGCATCACTTTCCGGACTTTCGGGGAAGCTTACGGACATCATGACCTCGTCGAACGGTTACCGGATCCTGCCGGCGCCACAGAAAACCGGTTGATTCTGAACACCCTGCGCCGTCAACCTTGCACGGTTTGTTGCCGCTTCCCGCGAACCCGCCCGATGCCCCCTTGCCCCCCTCCCCCCTCCCCGCCCTCCCCCATCCCCCCTCTGACTCGAGCCACTGGGACGTCATGCAGATCCAAGACCTTCCGTATCCCGACCCAGGTGTGCCGGATGTGCGCTCGGGCCCCCGCTTCCTGTGGTGGCTCGGCCAAAACCAGCTGGGCGGTCAGCTCAAGGCCCTGGCCTGGGGCCTGCTGCACTTCGTCGCCGTCTCCGCTCAGCCGTTCTGCGTCGGGTTCGCGATCGAGGCCGTCGTCGACCGCTCCGGAACCCGACTGGCTCTCACCGGCGGGGTGATGGCGCTGTGCGGGGCCGCCACCGCGGTCGGCGACACCTTCCTGCACCGCGCCGCCGTCACCAACTGGATCACCGCCGCCGCACGGGTCCAGCAGTTGCTCTCCCACAAGGCCTCGCACCTCGGCTCCGCGCTGACCCGGCGCGTCGCGGCGGGCGAGGTCGTGGCGGTCTCCACGGGCGACGTCGAGAAGATCGGCTGGTTCGTGGAGGCCGTGTCCCGTTTCACCGCCGCCGCGATCACGGTGCTGCTGGTCTGCGTCGGTCTGGTCGTCTACCAGCCCGCACTCGGCATCGTGGTCGCCGTGGGCCTGCCCGCTCTGGCCCTGGCGGTCCTGCCCCTGCTGCCCAGAGCGACGCAACGGGCCGACTTCCAGCGCGAGAAGGCCGGACGGGCCACCGAACTCGCCTCGGACACCGTGGCCGGCCTGCGGGTGCTGCGTGGCATCGGCGGCGAGGAGCTGTTCCTCGACCGCTATCGCAGCGCCTCCCAGGAGGTCCGGCACGCGGCTGTGCGCAGCGCCCGGATGTGGTCGCTGATCAGCGCCATCCAGGTGCTGATGCCGGGCCTGCTGTTGATCGCGGTCGTCTGCTACGGCGTCCACCTGGCCCGCGAGGGCCGCATCTCGGTCGGCGAACTCGTCACGGTCTACAGCTCCGTGATGGTCCTCACCTACCCGCTCAGGCACTTCGAAGAGATCGCGATGGCCTACTCCTTCTCCCGCCCGTCTGCGACCCGGGCCGCGCGCGTGCTGTCCCTGGAGCGGGCCACGGACGTCGGCGGATCGCGCCCGGCCGACGCCCCTACGGGCGACCTGTACGACCCGGTCACCGGTCTGCTCGCCCCGGCCTCACAGCTGACCGCCGTGGTGTGCGGCGACCCGGACGCGGCCGGACGTCTGGCGGAACGGCTCGGCGGACACCCCCCGCAGGACGGGCCGTCGGTCCTGCTCGGCGGCGTTCCACTGGACGAACTGCCGCTCGACTCCGCGCGATCGGCCGTCCTCGTGCAGGACAAGGACCCTGTGCTGCTGTCCGGTTCGCTGCGTGACCTGCTCGACGTGCCCGCCTCCGGCGCGGTCGACGCCCGGGCCGCGCTGGCCGCCGCCCAGTGCGGCGACGTCCTCGACGCGCTCGTCCAGGGCTCGTTCGACGCCGACGAACCGATGGACGCCCGCATCACCGAACGGGGCCGGTCCCTGTCCGGCGGGCAGCGCCAACGCCTCGCGCTGGCCCGCTCGTTGTACACGGACCCCGAGGTCCTCGTCCTGGACGAACCGACCTCCGCCGTCGACTCGCACACCGAGGCCCGGATCGCCGAAAGCATGCGCGACCTGCGGGAAGGGCGCACGACTGTCGTGTTCACCTCCTCTCCGCTGCTGCTGGACCGCGCCGACCGGGTCGTGCTCGTGCACGAGGGCGAGGCCGTCGCGATCGGCGCGCACCGCGAACTGCTGCACTCCGAGCCCCGGTACCGGGCCGTGGTGACCAGGGAGACCGACGAGGAGGCCGCCGGGGGAACGGTGCCCGCGCCGGCGGCAGGCGAGGTTCCGAAGTCCGGGAAAGCTCCCCTGAACGACGTGTTGAAGGACCTGGAAGCCGACGAGCTCGCATGCGACGAGCTCGAAGAGATCGAGGAGACGGCATGATCGGCGTGGCGCCGCCCGCCTACGACCCGGCGGCACCGACGACGGCGAACACCCTGCCCGTCGGAGCCCCCGCGACCGTACGCGCCTACGTGGCCGAACTCCTGCGCCGACACCGGCGTGCCTTCCTGCTCCTCCTGCTCGTCAACACGGTCGCCACGGTCGCCTCCATGGTGGGCCCCTGGCTGGTCGGCGACACGGTGGAACGGCTGTCGGAGGGGGCACCGGAACTGCACCTCGGGCTCACCGCGACGCTGTTCGTGCTCGCCCTGGCCGTCCAGGCCGCCTTCGTACGGCAGGTCCGGCTGCGCGGCGCGATGCTCGGCGAACAGATGCTGGCCGACCTGCGCGAGGACTTCCTCGTCCGGTCGGTCCGGCTGCCGCCCGGCGTGTTGGAGCGGGCCGGGACGGGCGACCTGCTGTCCCGCATCACCACGGACGTCGACCGGCTGGCCAACGCGATGCGGGAGGCTGTGCCCCAGCTCACGATCGGCGTGATGTGGGCCCTGCTGCTGCTCGGCGGACTCGTGATCACCTCGCCGCCGCTGGCGCCCGCGGTGCTCGTCGCGGTGCCGCTGCTGGTGGTCGGATGCCGCTGGTACTACAAGCGGGCGCCGGCCGGGTACCGCTCCGAGGCCGCTGGCTACGCGGCTGTGGCCGCCGCCCTCGCCGAGACCGTGGACGCGGGCCGCACCGTCGAGGCCCACCGTCTCGGCGAGCGCCGCATCGCGCTTTCGGAGCAGCGCATCCGGCAGTGGACGGCGTGGGAGCGCTACACCCTGTGGCTGCGGTCCGTGCTCTTCCCGGTGATCAACATGGTGCACGTCACCGTGCTCGGCTCGGTCCTCATGCTCGGCGGGGCGTTCGTGCTGCAGGGCTGGATCGACGTCGGTCAGCTCACGACCGGCGCGCTGCTGGCGCAGATGCTCGTCGACCCGGTGAACCTCATCCTGCGCTGGTACGACGAGCTTCAGGTGGCCCAGGTGTCGCTGGCGCGTCTCGTCGGCGTGCGCGACATCGAGCCTGAGGGCGGGGACACCACGGTGGCGCCGGACGGGCGCGACGTGCTCGCGGACCAGGTCCACTTCGGCTACCGGGAGGGCGTCGACGTGCTGCGCAAGGTGTCCCTCGAGGTCTCCCCCGGCACCCGGCTGGCCCTGGTGGGCCCGTCCGGCGCGGGCAAGTCCACCCTGGGCCGGCTGCTCGCCGGGATCTACGCGCCGCGCGACGGCCGGATCACCCTGGGCGGCGCCGAACTGTCGCAGATGACCGCCGAACGCGTCCGCTCGCATGTGGCGCTCGTCAACCAGGAGCACCACGTCTTCGTCGGCGCCCTGCGTGACAACCTCCGGCTCGCCCGCACCGACGCCGAGGACGCCGAACTGTGGGCGGCCCTCGACGCCGTCGACGCGGACGGCTGGGCGCGAGCCCTGGACGACGGTCTCGACACCGAGGTCGGCTCCGGCGGGGTGCTGCTCACACCGGCACAGGCCCAGCAGATCGCACTGGCGCGACTGGTCCTGGCCGACCCGCACACACTGGTCCTGGACGAGGCGACCTCGCTGCTCGACCCTCGCGCGGCACGCCACCTCGAGCGGTCCCTGGCCCGCGTGCTGGAGGGCCGCACCGTGGTCGCCATCGCCCACCGTCTGCACACCGCGCACGACGCCGACGTCATCGCCGTCGTCGAGAACGGCCGGATCAGCGAGCTCGGCAGCCACACGGAGCTGGTCGCGGCGGACGGGGCGTACGCGGCCCTGTGGCGTTCGTGGCACGGGTGAGGAGGCACCCACCACACCCGGGAGTCCGCCGCCGCGGTACGTGAACCGGCAGGCGCCCGTCGTACCCCGGAGACGGGTGCCACCGGCGCCGGTTCCGCCCTCACCGAGCGAGCGGGGCTCCGCGCGAGCACGCGCTGGTCGTGGCCCCGACGCCGCCGCCGGGTCGCCGAGGCGGCGGTGCCGCGGCGAGCGCTCTGGCGTTGCGGGGAACCGATCAGGGGTGGAACGCTGGATATCGGCACCCGTGCGGGCGACCGTCGGGATCCATCCGGAAAGACACGACGAGACCGGCCGGTGCCCCGTGCGGCGGCAGCTCGTCGCCGACCGCGGTGAGAACGGGCCAGTCACCCCCTGGAGGTAGCCGTGACCAGCGCCGACGGATGGGGAGACGATGTGTACCAGCCCGACTCCGCCGACATCCAGGACGACGCGGGGCTGCTCGACGCGGAAGACACCCTGGAGGACGACGGTGTCGACGACCCGCTCGACCGCGGCTGGTCCCCTCCGGACCGCCCCTGGGCCGTGGAGCGCGCCGGGGTGACCGCCGCGGAGCGCCGCCGGGGGGAAACCCTGGACCAGCGGCTCGCGGAGGAGCGCCCCGACCTCGGCGTGCCGGACGGAGACGGTTTGGGCGACTGCGACGGCACCGACGGGGAACTCCTCGACAACGAGGTCGGAGCCGCACGCTCCGGCCGGCTCGTGGCACCGGACGAAGGAGCACACGAGGACGAGGAGAGCGCGCTGGTCGCCACGGACGTGGGCATCGACGGGGCGGCCGCTTCGGCGGAGGAGGCCGCCATGCACATCGTCGACGAGGACGCCCTGTCCGGTTGACCCCCGCCTGCCGGCCCACCCGTCGGCCCTCCCGTCACCGGCCGTTCCCGGCCGGTCGCCGCCACCTCCACCGCCATCGCGACCGCACGAGGAGCATTCATGCAGCAGGACCAGCAGCCCGACTACCACCCGGTCGTCTTCCGCGACCGCACCGCCGGGTACGCCTTCCTGACCCGGTCCACGGCGACCAGCGAACAGACGATCGAATGGGACGACGGCGAGACCTACCCGGTGGTGGACGTGGAGATCTCCTCGGAGAGCCACCCCTTCTACACCGGCAAGTCGCGCACCGTGGACACCGAGGGGCGTGTCGCCCGATTCGAGCGCCGCTACGGCGACGGCGGAGCGATGACCTGAGCGGACACGGCCGCCGCCGGGAGCATGACAGGCGCCGCGGCCGGCCGTCCCGGTCGCGCTCCGGGTCAGATGTAGTTGAGGGCGGCTGCCCCGCCCACTCCCCCGAGCACCATGAACACGGGCATCAGCACCTTCAGCTCGATCCAGCTGCCCGCCCGGAACCGCATCGCCTTGGGCGGGCCGATCGGATACCAGCGCTTGCGCCCGATCGGGATGGGCCACAGCACCGGACAGCCCGAGACGGTCAAGGCGTCCCCGATGTCGTGGACCAGGGCGCCGAGCACGATGGGCAGCCCCAGCCACAGGTACTCCTGGCCGGGCTGGGTGAACAGCCAGTCCGAGCCGTTTCCTGGCTTGTCCAGAACACCGGCCAGGATCCACGCGCTGGTCGCGGCGAGCAGCCACACCAGGACGTCGCTGCTGGAGCCCCGGGCGGCCCGCCACAGCAGGCCCTCGATCGCCAGCACCATGTGCACGAAGAGGAGCCCCAGCACCGCCCAGCGGCCACCGGCGATCGCCAGCGCCGAGGCGCCCGCGCCGATCATGACCGCCCACAGCCAGGTGTGCGTGAGAGTGCGGTGCCCGCCGGAGCGGCGCGGGTCGCCCTGCTTCCTCGTGGACTTGTAGACGGCGTAGGAGAGCTTGTCGACGATCTCGCACAGCCAGCGCGAGACGGGGCCGAAGGATCGGGAGATGGTGGCGGCCTTGTGGTCGAGATCCGGCGCGAGCGCGGCGCCGGCACAGATCAGCGCACCGGCGAGCAGGACCGGCCAGGGCATGGTGTGTCCTGCGGCGGCCGCGGCCGCACCGACGCCGAGCCAGGCGGCGGCGCCCGACAGTGAGTGTGCTGGTCCCATCATGGCCCTTGCCCGCCCTATCCCTCATGTACCGCTGTCCAGTTGACCGGGTGCGATGACGCTCCGTCGGCGACACAGCGTAGCTGCCGTGATCTTCGGGTCGGCATCCGATTCCCCTCTGCGGACCGGGGGCAGGCAAGATGGGGTCGTGACCCTCATCGATCAGCTGCCGCCGACCGCAGATCCCGACGCCCTGTACGAAGCCTTCGAGTCCTGGGCGCAGGAGCGCGGTCTGACGCTCTACCCCCATCAGGAGGAGGCGCTGATCGAGGTGGTCTCCGGGGCGAACGTGATCGTTTCGACGCCCACCGGCTCCGGCAAGAGCATGATCGCCGCTGCCGCGCACTTCGCGGCCCTCGCCCGCGACGAGGTCACCTTCTACACGGCTCCGATCAAGGCGCTGGTGTCGGAGAAGTTCTTCGAGCTGTGCAAGATCTTCGGCACCGAGAACGTCGGCATGCTGACCGGCGACGCGTCCGTGAACTCCGACGCGCCGGTCATCTGCTGCACCGCCGAGGTGCTCGCCTCGATCGCGCTGCGCGACGGCAAGCAGGCCGACGTCGGCCAGGTCGTCATGGACGAGTTCCACTTCTACGCCGAGGGCGACCGCGGCTGGGCCTGGCAGATCCCCGTCCTGGAGCTGCCGCAGGCGCAGTTCGTGCTCATGTCGGCGACCCTGGGCGACGTGTCCTTCTTCGAGAAGGACCTGACCCGGCGCACCGGCCGCCCCACGGCGGTGGTCCGCTCGGCGACCCGGCCCGTGCCGCTGTCCTACGAGTACCGGTACACCCCGATGACGGAGACCCTCACCGATCTGCTGGACACCCGGCAGGCGCCCGTCTACATCGTGCACTTCACCCAGGCGCAGGCGGTGGAACGGGCGCAGGCGCTGATGAGCATCAACATGTGCTCGCGTGAGGAGAAGGAACGGATCGCCGACCTGATCGGCAACTTCCGCTTCAGCACCAAGTTCGGCCAGAACCTCTCGCGTTACGTGCGGCACGGCATCGGCGTCCACCACGCCGGCATGCTGCCGA
Source organism: Streptomyces sp. B21-105 (assembly GCF_036898465.1). NCBI lineage: Bacteria > Bacillati > Actinomycetota > Actinomycetes > Kitasatosporales > Streptomycetaceae > Streptomyces > Streptomyces sp. B21-105. The sequence goes on from NZ_JARUMJ010000001.1 coordinate 888,368, forward strand.
AGTACCGGCGGCTGGTGGAGAAGCTCGCCCAGGCCGGTCTGCTGAAGGTCATCTGCGGCACGGACACGCTCGGCGTCGGCGTCAACGTGCCCATCCGGACAGTGCTGTTCACCGCACTCACCAAATACGACGGCAACCGGGTGCGCACACTGCGGGCCCGTGAGTTCCACCAGATCGCGGGCCGGGCCGGCCGGGCCGGTTTCGACACGGCGGGCCTGGTGGTCGCGCAGGCGCCCGAGCACGTCATCGAGAACGAGAAGGCCCTCAGCAAGGCGGGCGACGACCCGAAGAAGCGTCGCAAGGTGGTGCGCAAGAAGGCGCCGGAAGGATTCGTGGGCTGGACGGAGAGCACCTTCGACAAGCTCATCGAGTCCGATCCGGAGCCGCTGACGTCCCGTTTCCGGGTCACCCACACGATGCTGCTGTCCGTGATCGCCCGCCCCGGAGACGCCTTCGCGGCGATGCGGCACCTGCTGGAGGACAACCACGAGCCGCGCAAGCAGCAACTGCGGCACATCCGGCGCGCCATCGCGATCTACCGGTCGTTGCTGGACGGCGGCGTCGTGGAGAAGCTCGACGAGCCGGACGCCTCCGGCCGTGTCGTCCGCCTCACCGTGGATCTGCAGCAGGACTTCGCGCTGAACCAGCCGCTGTCCACGTTCGCGCTGGCCGCGTTCGAACTGCTGGACCCCGAGTCGCCCTCCTACGCCCTCGACATGGTCTCCGTCGTGGAGTCCACGCTGGACGACCCGCGCCAGATCCTGGCCGCCCAGCAGAACAAGGCGCGCGGCGAGGCGGTGGCCGCGATGAAGGCGGACGGCGTCGAGTACGAGGAGCGCATGGAACGTCTCCAGGACGTGTCGTACCCGAAGCCGCTGGAGGAGCTGCTCTTCCACGCGTACGACACCTACCGCAAGAGCCACCCGTGGGTGGGCGACCATCCGCTGTCGCCGAAGTCCGTCATCCGCGACATGTACGAGCGTGCGATGTCGTTCACCGAGCTGGTCTCCCACTACGAGCTGGCCCGCACCGAGGGCATCGTGCTGCGGTACCTGGCCGGCGCCTACAAGGCGCTCGACCACACCGTCCCGGACGATCTGAAGTCCGAGGACCTGCAGGACCTGATCGCGTGGCTGGGCGAGATGGTGCGCCAGGTGGACTCGAGCCTGCTGGACGAGTGGGAGCAGCTCGCCAACCCGGAGGAGATGACCGCCGAGGAGGCCCAGGAGAAGGCCGACGAGGTCAAGCCGGTCACGGCGAACGCGCGTGCCTTCCGTGTCCTGGTCCGCAACGCGATGTTCCGCCGTGTCGAGCTCGCCGCACTCGATCACGTCGCCGAACTCGGCGAGCTGGACGCGGACGCCGGTTGGGACGCCGACGCCTGGGGCGAGGCGATGGACAAGTACTGGGACGAGTACGACGACCTCGGCACCGGCCCCGACGCGCGGGGCCCGAAGCTGCTCGTCATCCAGGAGGAGCCGCAGAACGCGCTGTGGCGCGTCCGTCAGATCTTCGACGACCCGAACGACGACCACGACTGGGGCATCAGCGCGGAGGTCGACCTCACGGCGTCCGACGCCGAGGGCCGCGCGGTCGTCCGCGTCACGTCCGTCGGCCAGTTGTGAGCACAGCGGCGACCACGGCCGCGGCAACAACCGGACCAGGTACAGCACAGGGCACAGCAGAGGGCACAGGAGAAGCGCACCGATGACGAATCCGGCCGAGAGACTCGTCGACCTGCTCGACCTGGAGCAGATCGAGGTCAACATCTTCCGGGGCCGCAGCCCGCACGAGTCCCTGCAGCGGGTCTTCGGCGGCCAGGTGGCCGGCCAGGTGCTGGTCGCGGCCGGCCGGACCACCGAGGGCGACCGGCCCGTGCACTCGCTGCACGCGTACTTCCTGCGCCCGGGCCGACCGGGCGTCCCCATCGTGTACCAGGTGGAACGGGTGCGTGACGGCCGGTCGTTCACGACCCGCCGGGTCACCGCCGTGCAGCAAGGGCGGACGATCTTCAATCTCACCGCCTCCTTTCATCAGCCTGAGGAAGGTCCTTTCGAGCACCAGCTGCCGCCGGCCCGTGAGGTGCCGGACCCGGAGACCCTGCCGACCGTCACGGACGAGATCCGGGCGCATCTGGGGTCACTGCCGGAGCAGTTGGAGCGGATGGCGCGCCGTCAGCCCTTCGACATCCGGTACGCGGACCGGCTGCGCTGGACCGCCGAGGACGTGAAGGATGCCGAGCCGCGCAGCGCGGTGTGGATGCGTGCCGTCGGGCCGCTCGGCGACGACCCGCTCGTCCACACCTGCGCGCTCACCTACGCCAGCGACATGACGCTTCTGGACGCGGTCCGCCTCCCGGTGGAGCCGCTGTGGGGGCCGCGGAACTTCGACATGGCGTCGCTGGACCACGCGATGTGGTTCCATCGGCCGTTCCGCGCGGACGAGTGGTTCCTGTACGACCAGGAGTCGCCGATCGCCACGGGCGGGCGCGGCCTGGCCCGGGGCCGCATCTACGACCTGGATGGGCGGCTGTTGGTGTCCGTCGTCCAGGAGGGTCTCTTCCGCGCGCTGTAGGCCGTGCGTCAGCCGCTGCGTCGGCGCAGCCAGCCGAACAGGGCGCGGGTCGACGGGTTCGGCTCGTCCGACTCGTCCAGCACCTGCGGCGCGTCCAGCTCGTCCTGGAGTTCGCATCGCGGTGAGGGGCGCTGCCGGGCGGGTTTCGGGAAGGGGCGCGGCGCGGGCTGCCCGGCCCGTGCCTCGGCCAGGGTGTTCGCCAGGTCGGAGCTCAGCCAGTCGATCTCGTCGTGGTCCTGCGCGGTAATGATCCTCTCGATGAGCTGAGCGGCGGGGGAACCTGGGGCCCCGTACGCCGGCGGCCCCGGCCGGAACCTGTTCAGGTGGGAGCGCTCGTAGGGGTCGCCGACGATCTCCGCGACGAGCGACGGGTCGAGGAAGGCCGCCAGCACGCCGGCACGCTGCCAGGGGTCGTCCGTCTGCCGCAGCAGGAAGCCCATGTGGCGTCCCCGCCAGTTACGCGACCTCAGGTCGACCCCTGCGGCCAGCTGGCTGCGCAACACCTCGGGCGTCCGCCCCGTGAGCAGGAACGCATTCGTCCGGTCGGCCGCGAACTGGCGAAGTTCTTCGGCGAGATACAGCCATACGACTGCCCTGTACCGGTTGAGGTAGAACTTGACGGGCACCACCATTCCCACCCGTGCAAGACGGGTGAAGCGGGTGGGCGGCACCTCCAGGATCGCGGCGCCCTCGCCGGTGCCCACGGCGTGCACCCGTCGGCGCATCGTCTCGGGAAATCCCGGTTCCGCGCGCAGGCGGTCGATCTCCGCGTGGGCCACCCGACGGCCTCCTCCCCCTTCGTCGGGTGTCGTCCTGATGCGACCGAGATGCACGCCGAGATCGAACTCGCTGCGTTTCAGGCTCAGTTCGCGCGCCGCCCGACCGGGCGCGAAGGATGCGGGGTGCAGGCGTGTGGCGGTGTTCTTGGACATGGTCGATCTCCCCGTGGAGCGAGCCAGTGGAGTGAAGCAGGACCGCATCGTCCGCGGTGGCCTCGGAAAAAACCGTACCCGCGGTCGCCGATTTCGTGGCGGCCTGTGGATAACTCCGAAAGGGAGGGTGAAAGCGCAGGTCAGCCGACTGAGTCGAGCAGCCGGGCGGTGTGCATCCGCCCCGCGTACTCGACCAGCCGGATCAGCACCTCCTTCCCCGAGTTTCGGTCGCGGGCGTCGCACAGCACGACCGGGGTGCCGGCGTCGAGGTCGAGGGCGCGCGACACGTCCCGGGCGCCGTACGTCCGCGTGCCCGTGAAGCAGTTGACGGCCACCACGAACGGAATGTTCCGGTGCTCGAAGTAGTCGACCGCGGGAAAGCAGTCCTCGAGCCGTCGAGTGTCGGCCAGAACCACCGCACCCAGCGCTCCCTGGGACAGCTCGTCCCACAGGAACCAGAAGCGGTCCTGCCCCGGAGTACCGAACAGGTAGAGGGAGAGACCGGAACGGATGGTGATGCGGCCGAAGTCCATGGCGACGGTGGTCGTGACCTTCTGGTCCACGCCGTCGGTGTCGTCCACCGACTGCCCGGCCTGACTGAGCAGTTCCTCGGTGCGCAGCGGTTTGATCTCGCTGACCGCGCCCACCATGGTGGTCTTGCCCACGCCGAACCCGCCGGCGACCAGAATCTTCAACGCCATGGGGGCCGACTCGCCGTCGGCGGCGTCTGAGTGCTCGGAGACCATGGATCACTTCTCTCGGGATCGGGTCGGGATGGGGACCGGGGTCGGGTTCGAGGGCCGGCTCGGGGGCGGGTTCGGGGGGCGGGTTCGGGGCGTCGGAAACGGTCGGCGCGGCACGGGGAGGCGCGGCACGAACGAGGCGTCGTGGGTTCCGTGCGTCTCCGAGTCGGTCGGAAAGGTCCGTCTACAGGGCTCGCAGCCCCGCGATCACCTCACGCAGGATCCGTTCGTCGGGCAACTGCGCGGGCGGGACCGGACGGCTGACGGTGACGCAGCCCAGTTCCAGCAGATCGCCGAGGAGCACCCGGACCACACCCACCGGCAGGTCCGCGCCCGCCGCGAGTTCCGCGACGGACTGTGTCTCCTCGCGGCAGAGACCGAGGAGGGTGCGGTGCTCCGGTCCGATCGCCATGCCGTCCGTACCGGGCGCGCCCGGATCCAGGGTGACCAGGGCGATCAGGTCGAAGCGCACTCCCGTGGGGCCGGGTTTCGTGCGTCCGCCCGTCATGGCGTACGGGCGGACGAGTGGGCCGGCCTCGGTGTCGAACCATTGGCTGCCCGGTTCGTGCGGGGCGCCGATCATGTCCTCGGTCATCTGCGCGGCTCTCGCCTCATCCGGCGGCGGGCGGCCGCGCGGCGAGGCGCGGGGGCGTGTAGAGATGCTCGCCGACGCGCTTGACCAACCGTGCCATCTCGTACGCCACCAAGCCGATGTCGGCGGTCACGGCGGTGAGCACGGCCAGGCAGGAGCCTTGGCCCGCGGCGGCCACGAAGAGGAAGCCGTCGTCCATCTCCACCATGGTCTGGCGTACCCCGCCGGCGCCGAAGTGGCGGCCCGCGCCCTTGGCGAGGCTGTGGAAGCCGGAGGCGACGGCGGCGAGGTGTTCGGCGTCCTCGCGTCTGAGGTCGCTGGAGGCGCCGACTGCGAGGCCGTCGTTGGACAGCACCACCGCGTGCCGTACCTCGCTCACACGCATCACCAAGTCGTCCAGCAGCCAGTCGAGTTCGCCGGACCGCTGGGCCGACCTCATGCTCGGTTCCTGGATCATGCGTGGTCTCCTTCACTGCTGTCGCTGCCCGGTGCGCAATCCGGGGCCGCGCCGCGCCCGGGTCGCCTTCCGCCGCCCCGTGCCCAGCCCTCCCGGTACGCGGCCATGCGGTCCCGTACAACCTCGGGTGTGCGTCCTTCGTCACCGCGCGGGGCGGGCGTCGGGGCCGGTTCCTCCGGGCGCGCACGGCGCAGTTGCGGGGCGAGACTGGCCTGCCGGACCCGTCGTGGTAGGTCGTCCGTGTCGTCGGCGTATCCGACGTGTTCGGCGTGCCCGATTCTCTCGGCGTGCCCGACGATTTCGGCGTCTTCGCCGTCGTCTTGGGGACGGTGCAGGCGCAAAGCGGTCACTCCGGGAGGCGGTGGGCCGACCTCGGCCGGTTCGGAGGTGCCCTGCACGGGGGACGCGAGCGCGGGGCGTTCGACGGGCGCGGCAACGGACTCGCGGCGTCGGCCGGAGGGGCTCGGGTCAACGGCGTGCCGGTGGTCGAGCGGTCGCTCGGCCATGTCGTGCGGTCCGAAGGCGTGCACATCGGCAGTACGGCCGTCGGACGCTTGCCCTTCGGACGCCTGCCGGTCGCCTGCGGGCACGCGCGCGTAGGCGCGTTCCGTCGGCTGCCCTGCCGCCACCTCTCGGGCGCCCTCCGGCGTGCCGCGGTGCAGCAGAGCCGTCGGCAGCAGGACGACCGCCGTGGTGCCGCCGTAGGGCGAGGTCCTCAGATGCACCTTGACGCCGTGCCGGGCGGCGAGCCTGCTGACCACGAACAGGCCGAGCCGGTCGCTGTCGAACAGGTCGAGGGCCTCGGACTGCGTGATGCGCCGGTTGGCCTCGTCGAGGGTTTCCCTGCCCATGCCCAGACCCCGGTCCTCGACCTCCACGGCGTAGCCGTTGCCGACGGGCTCGCCGGTGACGCGCACGCGCGTGTGCGGGGGCGAGAACTGCGCCGCGTTCTCGACGAGTTCGGCGAGCAGGTGGGTGAGGTCGGCCACGGCGGTGCCGATGACGGCGGCCTCCGGGAGTTGCCGTACCTCCACGCGCGCATAGTCCTCGACCTCGGAGACGGCGGCACGGATGACGTTGGTGAGCGAGACCGGCATGCGCCAGGCCCGGCCGGGCGCCGCGCCGGAGAGGATGATCAGGCTTTCCGCGTGGCGTCGCATGCGGGTGGTGAGGTGGTCGAGCCGGAAGAGGTCGCTGAGCTCGTTCGGGTCGTCGGAGCGTCGTTCCATGCTGTCCAGGAGGCTCAACTGGCGGTGGACGAGGACCTGGCTGCGGCGAGCCAGGTTGACGAAGACCCCGGAGATGCCGCTGGCGAGTTCGGCGCGCTCCACGGCGGCGCGCAGAGCGGCCCGGTGCACGGTGTTCAGGGCCTCGGCGACCTGACCGGTCTCGTCCTCGGAAGGAGGACCGGGCGGAGCCTCCGCGTGGACGTCGATCTCCTCCCCGGCACGCAGTTTCCCCATCGCCTCCGGGAGTTTGCGCCGGGCGATCTCCAGGGCACTGTTACGGAGGCTGACCAGCTCGACGACGAGCCCGCGACCGATGCGCACGGAGATGACGAGCGAGGCCACGACGGCGGCGAGGCCCAGCAGCACCGCTGCTCCGGGTGCGGTGAGCAGACCACGGGTGAGCGGGTCCGCGCGGCCGGCGACGTCGCCCTCGATGCTCCGCATCCCGTTCTGCACGCGCGCGTGTGCCGGGTCCCAGGTACTCGCGGGAGCGGCCGCGAGCGCCTTCGCTCCCGGCCGTCCGGCGAGCACCCTGTCCTCGAAGGCCCGCAGGGCCGCGTAGGCGCTGCCGGCGGCGAGACGGCGCCAGGCGGTCTGCTCGGGTCCGCGCAGGTCCGCGGTGGCCGACCCGGTGAGGGCGCGCCGTGTGTCGACGGCGCGGGTGAACAGCCGCAGCCGCGTTGTGTCGAGTCGCCCGTGCAGCCGCGCACCGGCGAGCACGGCGTCCTCCTGGGCCAGTGCCTCTCCCGCGCGGGAGAACTCGAGCAGCACACGCGCGTCGGAGCCGAGTTCGGCGTCCTGGATGCCCGATAGGGCGCCGCCGACCGCGAACGCCGAGGAGATGGCGCCGGTGTACCGGCTGTACGCCACCTCCCAGCCGGCGCTGCCGTCGAGCACGGCGGTCCGCAGCGAGGACAGCGCTTCGGCGCCGGAGACGAACGTCTCGAGACGCCGGGCCACGCCCGTGGGCAGGTCCTGGCCGTCGGCGACGGTGCTGTCGTCGCCGAGCCGCAGGCCGGACACCGCCCGGTCGGTGCGTTCGGCGAGCGCCCTCAGGTCGGCTTCCTGCCCGGGTGCGGGACGGGTCGCGTACCGTACGGCAGCCGTCCGTTCGGTCTGGAGGGCGGCCACGGCGGCCGCGACGGGGGCTCGGACCTGGGAGTCCACCCGCTGCAACTGGCGCAGCCGGGCGACGTCCTGTGCGGTGCCGACCGTGGCGTAGGCCCACAGGGCGAGCAGGGAGACGACCGGCACCATCAACAGGCAGACGATCTTGGCTCGTACGGTGCGCGGCCGAAGGCGCCAGCGTTCCGCGCGCGGGACCGGCGCGTCCACGGACGGGTCCGTCGACGGGTCCGTCCGTTCGTCCGGCCCTTCGTCGGCCGGGGGTCCGGCGTGGGCGCGCCGCCCGCGCGCGGGGGGCGGCGCCTCGGCGCCGGCCGTCGGGGTCCTGCGGGGTGTGCGCATGGCCTCCTCGCTCGGATGGGGGACTGGGGGCGGGTGTTCCGGCCGGTCAGACGGACCGTGCCTGTTGTCGTTCCGGACCGCCCTGGGCGCTCTCCACCGCCTGCTGTGCCGAGGCGGAGGCCGTGCGCTCCCCCGTGGTGGGCGACAGCGCGACGAAGGCCGAGGTCAGGAAGAGGTAGGACCCGAGGCCGACGGCGAGGGGGAAGATGAACTGCATCGCCGTGGCCCCGGGCAGCGGCTCGCCCGAGGGCATGACGTGCACCCGCACCGCGAACATCCCCGTGTAGTGCATGCTGCTCACCGCCACGCCCATGACGAGGGAGGCGAGGGTGACGGCGATCGGCGACTTGATGTTGAGCGCCGCCCAGAGGGCCGCGGTGGCCGCGACGACGGCGATCAGGACGGAGAGTCCCACCCGTACCGCGTTGTAGGTGATGTCACCGTGCAGCCGGACCGCCGCCATGCCCAGGTAGTGCATGCTCGCCACGCCGAGACCGGTGGTGAGCCCGCCGATCAGCAACGCGCGCGTGCGGTCGCCGCTGTAGCCGACGGCGAAGACGCCGGCGCAGACCACGACCACGGCCACGAGCAGGCTGAGCACCGTCAGGGGAACGTCGTAGCGGATGTCGGTGCCGGTGACGCCGAATCCGAGCATGGCCACGAAGTGCATGGTCCAGATGCCGGTGCCGATCGCCGACGCCGCGGTGATCAGCCAGTTGCGGCGTGAGCGCCCAAAGGCGCCGAGCGCGCGCATGGTGCAGCGCAGCCCGAGGGCGGCGCCGATGCAGGCCATCGCGTACGACAGCACGGGGGTCAGCCAGCCGAAGGCGGCGTGGTCCAGGTGTCCCATGGCCACGGGACGCTAGCCGGGGCACGGGAGCACAAAGGCGGCGCATTTCGAAAGCTGTTGGAATATGACCCAGAGATGCGCCGGAACGATCGGGTCACGCTCGAACATGTGCGCCGAGGCATCCTCCGGGCCGGTGAGGGATCATGCGGAGGATGAGCGACCTTCACACACACGTTCAGGAGTTCTTCGGCGCCCGTGCTGCCGGCTGGGACGACCGTTTCCCCGACGACGGTCCCGCCTACGCGGCCGCGATCGGCGCCCTCGGGCTGCGCGAGGGGGACCGCGTGCTGGACGCCGGCTGCGGCACCGGGCGGGCCCTGACGCCGCTGCGTGCCGCCGTGGGGCCTTCGGGAGTGGTCGCCGGGGTGGATCTGACCCCGGCCATGCTGAAGGCCGCCGTACGGGCAGGACGCGACCGCGACGGGCGGCTGGTGCTCGCCGACGTCACCGCGCTCCCTCTGCGCTCCGGGGCCCTGGACGCCGTATTCGGTGCGGGTCTCGTCGCCCATCTGCCCCGGCCGGAGGAGAACCTGCGCGAGTTGGCGCGTGTGGTGCGCCCCGGCGGCACACTGGCGCTGTTCCACCCCATCGGCCGGGCGGCGCTCGCGGCCCGCCAGGGCCGGCAGATCACGCCGGAGGATCTGCGGGCGGAACCCCGCCTTCGTCCGCTGCTGGCGGGCGCCGGATGGCGCATGACGTCGTACGTCGACGAGGACGCGCGGTTCCTGGCAGTGGCCGTGCGCGGGGACTGAGGGGGTCAGGCGCCGCCGGCGACCGCCCGCACGAACGCGTCGGGGTTGTCGAACATGACGTTGTGGCCGGCGCCCGGCACCGTGACCACGCGCACCCCGGCGGCCTCCAGCGCGTCCGCTCCGTCGAGCGGGCCGGTGAGCTCACCCTGCAGGTAGACGCGCTCCACCGAGTGGAGCCCGGTCAGGATGTCGCGCATGACCGGATCGGATCCGCGCCGCAGACCGACGGCGCTGCGGTGCAACGCGCGCGGGTCGGCGAGCCGCATCGTCGCGGCCCACACGGGCCCGACCTCGTCGAGCACGCGCGCGTACCCGCCGACGACGAACTCGTCCTCCGCGTACGAGGCGATGCCGCTGCTGCCCGCCGCGGGCGGCGGGAAGGCGTCGAGGTTGGCCTCCGTCAGCACCAGCCGGGCGACCAGATCAGGCCGGCGGTGGGCCAGGACGACGGCCACGGAGCCGCCCATGCTGTGCCCGACCAGTTCGGCGCCGGTCACCTCTGCCGCGTCCAGCGCGGCCGCCAGCGCGTCGGCGTGCTCCTCGAGCGTGTAGCCGAAGTCCGCGGGACGGTCGCTGATGCCGTGGCCCGGCAGGTCGACGAACATGCTCCGACGACCGGCCAGCTCAGGCCGCGCCGCCACGTGCGCGTGGTAGACGGTCGAGGCCGCGCCCAGTCCGTGCACGTACACCCGCATGGGTCCGCCGCCCCGGGTCTCCGTCCAGCGCACTCGGCTGCCCCTGCCGTCGAACTCGGTCTGCTGCATCGCTCCCCCTCGTATCACCGTCGTCGTCCGTCCGGATCCGTCTGGCCGTCTGGCCGTCTGGATCGATCGCCATAAGGATCGCGACGATAATACCTCGGCAACGATGTACAACGTCATCATGGTATCCGTTTCGCGTGGTACCCAGCCGGCGAGGTACAGCGGTTCTGGGGCAGAATGCGGGCATGTTGGAGCTCGCCGTCCTCGGCTTCCTGTTCGACGCCCCGCTGCACGGCTACGAGCTGCGCAAGCGCATCACCGCACTCACCGGGCACGTACGCCCGGTGGCCGAGAGCACCCTGTACCCGGCGATCAAGCGGCTGGAGAAGGCGGGCCTCCTGGTGCGCACCAAGGAGCCCGGCGCCGTAGCCGCTCCCCGGCACGTCCTGAGTCTCACCTCCGACGGCCGGGACGAACTGCGCAGGCGGCTCGCCGAACCCGACCGGCGCGACATCACCGACGAGAACCGATGGTTCACGCTGCTCGCCTTCCTGCGGCACCTGGACGACTCCGCCGCCCAGGCCGCGGTGCTGCGCCGCCGACTGGCCTTCCTCGAGGAGCCGGCGAGCTTCTTCTACGACGGCGCCCGGCCGCTGCGGGCCGAGGAACTGACGGACCCGTTCCGGCGCGGTGTCCTGACCATCGCCCGGGCCACCTCGCGGGCCGAACTCACCTGGCTGCGCGACACGCTCGACTCGCTCGACCCGCAAGACCCGCAGGATCACTGAGCCGCTACCGCAGCCTCGTCCGCCGACCCGGTTCCCCCAAGCCCGTTCCCTCCCGCCTCCGAGCGGGCAACTCCAGGGTGAGCAGCGGGAGATGTACGGCCCGTCGACGCATTGCGGCACTGGGAAGGCGGTCTGCATGTTGAGTGCGATACACAAGGCCTACGGAAGACTCCTCGACGCGAGACGCGCGCGCTCCGGCCCGGGTGGCGCGGGAAGTCCGGGCGGGACGGCGCGCACGGGCGGAAAGCGCACGCACAACCTGTTCGAGGCGGCAGCCGCGTATGTCTCGGCCTGCGCGGAGGACGATCAGGACAGAATCGACGAGACGGTGGACTGGGTGTCGCCGGAGGCGTTGTCCTTCGGCGTCAACGAACTGGCCTGTCGCGCCGTCATCGCCCTCGCACGGGAACGCGGCGAATCGCCGCGGACCGTGGCTCGCGAACTCCTCGGACTGCCGACAGCGTGACGCATCCGACGGGTCACACGTGGTCGATTCGCCCCGTCCGGCCGGAAACCTGCAGCTCCGGGTATGTCGGCCAGTCGTGACAAGCGCCTTCTCGCCGCACTAGGGTGCGCGCGGTTGGACGAACCGATGGGGAGGCTGAGATGGCCGGGACGGACGAGGACACCGTCGCCGCCGCGGACGACGCGCTCTATGTGCTCACGGCGGTGCTGTTGACGCCGGCGAAGTTCCCGAGCGCGCTGGGCGACGACTATCCGGAGGCCTGCGCGGCGCTCGGCATGCCGCCGCTCGCCGACGGGTATGGCCTGGTGCTGGGCCAGGACGGCGGAGGGGCACGGTGGACCGTCGTCATCGACGACGTGTCCTTGGTGGCCGTCGCCATCGCGTCGTGGGACTGCGGCATGGAGTACGACCTGTCGCCCGACGAGCGGACGGTCGTCGCCGCACTGCCCGGCTGGCCGCTGGCGGTCGCCGTCGCGGCTCCGGGCGTGCCCGCGCCGCACGACCCGGCCCCGGACGTCGCGGACGGTTCCGCGCTTACGCCTCCGGACACCAGTACCTGGGGTCCGGCGCAGCGTCGGCTCGGCGCCGACGAGATCGCGCTCCAGTGGGCCCTGTGGCGGGAGCAGATCGACGACGCGGAGTTCACGGCGTCGCGGGAGCGCGCCGAGGCGGCCGCAGGGGCCGCCGGCGGTGCCGGCCACGACGGCGAGTCCGCTGCGGCCGACGCGCCCGGGTCGCGCGGGTCCGTCGCCGCGGCGGAGCACTCGGGACGGCAGACCGAGAAGACGGACTCGGTCGACGACGCCGGGTCCGACGCGGCCGGCAAGGCATCGCCGGGCGGCCACAGCGGGATCCGACGAGTGCTGGCCGAGGTGCGCGCCTACGTCGACAGCCCGCCTCCGCTGGGTCGGGTGCGGTCCTCCTTCGCTCCCGGTGACGCACGAACTCTGCGCGCCGACGGCCCCGGCTGGTCGCTCGTCGCCAGAACCGACGACATCGCGTTCGTGCTGCTCGACGAGGAGCCGGGCGAGGTGCTGCCGGTCGGCCGCGGCCCCGAGCTGCCCGGACTTCTGGAAGCGCTCGACAAGATGGCCGTACGACCCCTCTGAGGCCGGTCGGGCCTTCCCGAGCGGACGACGGGGACCGCCCCCGCGGTCCCCGTCGCTCAGCGGCCGATTTCCTTGCGCGTGACCCGGCGCAGCCTGCGCCGTTGTGACGGATCCAGCGTGAGGTAGGCCGCCGCGGGAACCCCCACCACGATCAGCAGGGCGGCCCACCAGGGCAGCCAGATCAGCAGGAGGAGCCCTACCGCCACGCCCCCTGCGGCGATCTTCGCGTTCTTCGACATCTGTGCGTCGCCTCCTTCGCGGCCGTTGCCGCTCTCTGCCATGAAAACGGGTCCGCGCCGCCCGCGGTTCCGGAAGCGACCCTGAGACGTCCCTGAACTACGCCCCCGAGACGCCCCCGAGACGGCCGAGTACCCGCAGCCGGACATGCAGCCGGACATGCAGCCGAACCGACCCCGACCGGCCCGCCAAGAACACCGTGTGCTCTCCCCTCCCCAGTGCTGTACCCTCGGCGACTCCGCCCTGGTAGTCAAACTTGAGGAGCAAGCTCATCACCGTGCACAGGGTTCCCACGGAAGTATCAACCGAGACCTCCGAACTGGTCCGCTGCTGCGCCCTGTTCGTGCCCGGCGCCCCGGCTCGCACGGGCAGCGTCGCCTTCTGGCGAACCGACGGTGCCGTCCCTCCCGTCACACGGCCGCGGAGCGCGCAGTATCCGCCCTCGAGTCTGTCCGTCGTCCGGCCGACCGACGCGGGCGTGGCTCTCACCCGCGTGCCCGTGCTGCAGATGCCAGTGCTGGACGCTCTTGCCGTGCTCGTCCACGCACGCACCGACCCGGACGCCCACCGCGCCACCGCGTTCTGGGGTGCGGCCGCCCTGCTGTCCCTGCGCTTCACGGCGCGCGGCCTGTTGCTGCCCGGCCTGTCCGCACAGGACCACGACGCCTGGCGGGCCGGACCGCTGGGCCCGGACGACGTCGAGGAGGTGCGTCGACTGGCCGCATCCATGCCGCCCGAGGCACACGCCGTGCCGGTGGACGACACCTCACCGCTGCGACTCCCCGCCCCCGAGCGGCTGCTGCGCGCCTTTCTGGACGCCGTCGCGGACGCTCTGCCCCGCACGTCCGCCGCGGAACTCGTGACCGGCGGGCCCGCCTACGCGGCGCGAGAGCCGCGAACGGCGCCGGAGCTCCGCGGATGGGCGGCCGACGTCGCCGCGGGCCACGACGCCGGCGTACGGATCTCGCTGCGGATCGAGGTGTCGGGCATCGGGGTACCGGAGCTCGCCGGTCACGAATCGCCGGGGGGCGTACCGGCCGTCGACGAGAGCGACGCCGCCGAATTCCGGACATTCGTCCACGGATCCGGTGCGTCCGCGTCCGCCTTGCCCGGCCCCGGCGGAGCGGGACCCGGCTTCCGGGCCGTGCCGCAGGTGCACAGTGTCAGCGATCCCGGGCTCGTCGCCGACGCCGCCGAGGTCTGGGGCGGCCCGAAGGTGACGCGCGAGGCGTTCGGGCCCCGCGCGCGGACGGACGCCCTGCTCGCCCTGCGCCGGGCCGCGCGAGCCTGGCCCGCGCTCGATCCGCTGCTGTCGGCGACGGTCCCCGAGGCCGTCGACCTCGTCGACGAGGAGATCATCGAGCTCCTGGGGGACGGTTCTCGGGCGCTGGCGAACACAGGCGTCGAGGTGCACTGGCCCAGAGAGCTCGCCCGCACCCTGACCGCCCGCGCGGTCGTAGGCCCTCCGGAGCCGGTCCCGCGCTCGGGAGAGGCGGACTCGGGAGGCAACGATTCTGGAAGCAGTGGCCCGGGAGGCACGGGCTCCGGAGGCCGGGGGTCGGACACGCCGTCGTTCCTGTCGGCGGACGCTCTCCTGACGTTCACCTGGCGGTTCGGGCTCGGCGACCGGCAGCTCACGCGTGAGGAGCTCGACCGTCTGGCCGAGGCGAAGCGGCCGCTGGTGCGGCTGCGTGATCGGTGGGTCCTGATCGATCCCGGGGAACTGCGTCGGGCCGGTGCCCGGCAAGACCGCAAGCTGACGCCCGTGGACGCCCTGAGCGCCGCTCTGACGGGCTCCGCAGAGGTGGACGGCCTCCAGGTCGACGTGGAGCCCACGGGATGGCTGGCGGCCCTGCGGGAGCGGCTGACGCGTCCCGAGGGGCGGGAGCCGGTGGCACAGCCCGCCGCACTCCACGCCACCCTGCGCGACTACCAGCGGCGCGGGCTGGACTGGCTGGCCCGGAACACAGCCCTCGGCCTGGGCTGCTGCCTGGCGGACGACATGGGGCTGGGCAAGACCGTCACACTGATCGCCCTGCACCTGCACCGCCAGACGGACGCCTCGGCCGCAGGCCCCACCCTCGTGGTCTGTCCGACGTCCTTGATGGGCAACTGGCAGCGGGAGATCGAGAGGTTCGCCCCGGGCACGCCGGTGCGCCGCTTCCACGGCCCGCGTCGTGACCTCGCGGCGACGGCCGACGGGGAATTCGTGCTCACGACCTACGGCACCCTGAGGCTGGACGCGAAACGACTCGGCACGGTGCCATGGGGTCTGGTCGTCGCGGACGAGGCACAGCACGTGAAGAACCCGTACTCGGCCACCGCGCGGGCGCTGCGAACCATCGGCGCACGCGCGCGGGTGGCCCTCACGGGCACTCCGGTGGAGAACAATCTGTCGGAGCTGTGGGCGATCCTGGACTGGACGACGCCAGGCCTTCTGGGCCGCCTCGGCCACTTCCGCGCGCGCTATGCGCGAGCGGTCGAAGGCGGCGGGGAGCCGGCGGCGGCAGAGCGGCTCGCCCGGCTGGTCGGACCGTTCCTGCTGCGCCGGCGCAAGGCGGACCCGGGGATCGCGCCGGAGCTGCCGCCCAAGACCGAGACCGACCGGCCCGTCTCCCTCACCGATGAGCAGGCGGGCCTGTACGAGGCCGTGGTGCGCGAGACCCTTGCGGCGATCGCCGACGCCGACGACATGGCGCGGCGCGGCCTGATCATGAAGTTGCTGACCGCTCTCAAGCAGATCTGCAACCATCCCGCGCAGTACCTCAAGGAGGACCGGCCGAAGACCGTCGGACGCTCCGGGAAGCTGGAGCTCCTGGACGAACTCCTCGACGTTCTCCTCGCCGAGGGAGCGAGCGTGCTGGTCTTCACGCAGTACGTGCGCCTGGCGCGGCTGCTGGAACAGCACCTTGCCGCACGGGGCGTCCCCACCCTGTTCCTGCACGGCGGCACGCCGGTCGCCGAGCGCGAGGCCATGGTCCGGCGCTTCCAGGACGGGCAGGCCCCCGTGTTCCTGCTGTCCCTGCGGGCCGCGGGCACCGGGCTCAACCTCACGCGCGCGGAGCACGTCGTGCATTACGACCGCTGGTGGAATCCGGCCGTCGAGGCACAGGCCACCGACCGCGCGTACCGCATCGGCCAGACCCGGCCCGTTCAGGTGCACCGGCTGATCGCCGAAGGGACCATCGAGGATCGCATCGCCGACATGCTGCGACGTAAACGGGCTGTCGCGGACGCCGTCCTCGAGGCCGGAGAGGGGGCGCTCACCGAACTGACGGACGCCGAGCTGGCCGATCTGGTGGAACTGCGAGGGAGCACGCGTTGAACGGGCACGACAGCGCCGGGCGGCGAGGCGAGGGACGCGTCGAGGGAATCGAGGAACGCACGTTCACGGCGCTGCCTCCCTCGCACGGGACGGGATTCGCGCAGACCTGGTGGGGCAGGGCGTGGCTCACGGCGCTGGAGGACGGCGCCATGGACGGGGAGCAGGTGAAGGCGGGCCGGCGACTGGCGCGCGCGGGCTCCGTGGGCGCGGTGACCGTGCGGCCGGGCCGCGTCACGGCCGTCGTCCGCGGCCGTGACCGCACGCCGCACCGGGCCGACGTGCTGCTCGACACGCTGTCGGACGCACAGTGGGACCGCTTCCTGGATCTGACGGTCGAACGCGCCGCCCACATGGCTGCGCTGCTCGACCGGGAGATGCCGCCCCATCTCGTCGAGGATGCCGACTCGGCGGGTGTCCATCTGCTGCCGGGGCTCGGCGACCTGGAGGCCGAGTGCGACTGCGGCGCCTGGGACCACTGCGGTCACACGGCGGCCGTCTGCTACCAGGTGGCGAGGCTGCTCGACCAGGATCCGTTCGTCCTGCTCCTGCTTCGAGGCCGCGCCGAACGGGTCCTGCTGGACAACCTCCAGGCACGCAGCGCCGCCGCTCCGGCGGCATCGGCGGCGGTGGACCGGGCCGAAGGGGTGGACGCGGCGGAGGCGTACGCCGCCGGGGACATCCTGCCCGCCTTGCCCGCCGCCCCCGTGCTCCCGCCGGAGCCGGGCGTGCCGCCCGCGTTGGACACGGACACGCCGCCCCCGCCCGGAGTGGAGCCCGCTGCCCTGGAGTTCCTGGCCGCCCAGGCGGCCGCCGGGGCGTACCGGTTGCTCGCGCAGGCGCTGCGCGGGCAGCCGGGACGGGGCGCGGAGACGGAGCCGTCGTCGATCGGCCAGGACGCCGTGCGGCTGGCGGCCGGTGTCGGCGACGGCCGTCCGGACGCGCAGCAGCTCGCTGCCGTGACCGTGCGGCTGGCCTCCGGCTCCGGGCGCAGCCGTGAGCAGCTGGCCTCGGCCGTACGGGCCTGGCGGCACGGCGGACCGGCTGCCCTGGCGGTGTTCGAGGAGGAACGGGCCGTCGAGGGCGATGACCTCGCCCGCGCGCGGGCCGCACTGGCTGCCGCCTGGGAGGACGACGAGCGGCCGGTGCTGCGGGCGCGGGCCAACCGGTGGACGGTCGTCGGTGAGGCCTGCCAACTGAGGCTGGGACCGGACGGTCGCTGGTGGCCGTACCGCAAGGAGAGCGGTCGCTGGATGCCGGCCGGGGACTCCGCCCACGATCCGGCGACGGCCCTGGCAACGGCGCGCGCCGACGGCGAGTGAGCGCCGGCCCCGACAGAGACGCCTTCCGCTGTCGTACGACAGGCGCGCGGCGGCGAGGCCTCACACGCGTGGGCCGCGGGGCCGGTGACGTCGGCTACCGCACAAGGTCCTCCAACGAGGGCAGCAGCGACTCCAGTTCGCTGGGCAGCCCGGTCGGCAGCGTGCTGGGCAGATCCGTCGGCAATGTGCTCGGCAGTGCCGTGGGCAGCTCGGTCGGCAGAGCACTGGGGAAGCCGCTGGGGAAGCCGCTCGGCAGGTCCGAGGGAAGGCTGGGGGACGGCTTGGGGGAGCTCGTGGCGCTGCCCCCGGTCGTCGGCCCGTCGTCCGGCGAGTCGCCGCTTCCCGAGGCCATCAGCACGACGGCGACGACGGCCGCGGCCAGAACCAGCAGTGCGAACACCACGAAGAGCGGGTGCCTGCGTCGCCGGCCGGGGCCGCCGGGATCACCGGTTGCGAAGGGGGCGGTGGGCGGTCCGAAGCCGCCGGGAGGCGGCAGGTCACCCGGCGGTCCGGGCGGTTGCGGTGGTACGGGGGGCGTGGCCATACCGTCCAGCGTGACCGTGCGCCCGTGCGAGGGGCGCCCTCCGCACGCGACTTGATACCGATTCATGTCATGGAGCGCATGATTCCGGCGTATCGCGCGCGGAGGTCGACCAGGCGAGGAAAGTCCGGCGGCACGCGCGTGTGTGGCTGCTCGACGCACACACGCGCGTACGCGGTTCAGCCCCGGGCGCCCAGCAAGTGGTCCATGGCGAGCTGGTCGAGCTGCTCGAAGGCCATGCCGCGGGCGGCGGCCGCCTCGGGGTCGAAGTCCTCGAAGGCGGTGCGGTCGGCGAGCAGGCTCTCCAGGCCGTCGGCGGCGGTGGCCTGGGCCAGCTCGTCGAGGCGCGAGGCACGCAGGGCCTCCTGGACCTCCGGGTCGCCACGGAAGGCGGCCGCGCGCTCCTTGAGGATCAGGTAGTTGCGCATGCAGCCCGCCGCCGACGCCCACACGCCGTCGAGGTCCTCGGTGCGCGGCGGCTTGAAGTCGAAGTGCTTCGGGCCCGCGTAACCGGCGCTCTCCAGCAGGTCGACCAGCCAGAACGCGGAACGCAGGTCGCCGGCGCCGAATCGCAGGTCCTGGTCGTACTTGATGCCGGACTGGCCGTTGAGGTCGATGTGGAAGAGCTTGCCCGCCCACAGCGCCTGCGCGATGCCGTGCGGAAAGTTCAGCCCGGCCATCTGCTCGTGGCCGACCTCCGGGTTGACGCCGTACAACTCCGGACGCTCCAGGCGCTCGATGAACGCCAGGGCGTGGCCGACGGTGGGCAGCAGGATGTCGCCGCGCGGCTCGTTCGGCTTGGGCTCGATGGCGAACTTCAGGTCGTAACCCTGCGCGGTCACGTACTCGCCGAGGAGGTCGAAGGCCTCCTTCATGCGGTCGAGCGCCACACGGACGTCCTTGGCGGCCCCGGACTCCGCACCCTCACGGCCGCCCCAGGCGACGTAGATCTTCGCGCCGAGCTCGGCGGCCAGGTCGATGTTGCGGATCGTCTTGCGCAGGGCGTACCGGCGCACGTCGCGGTCGTTCGCGGTGAACGCGCCGTCCTTGAAGACGGGGTGCGTGAAGAGGTTGGTGGTGGCCATCGGCACGGTCATGCCGGTGGTGTCCAGGGCCTGACGGAAGCGCTTGATGTGCTCCTCGCGCTCACTGTCGGAAGATCCGAACGGGATGAGGTCGTCGTCGTGGAACGTCACGCCGTAGGCGCCCAGGTCGGCCAGGCGCGTCACCGTCTCGACCGGGTCGAGGGCACGCCGCGTGGCGTCGCCGAAGGGGTCCCTTCCCTGCCAGCCGACGGTCCACAGGCCGAAGGTGAACCTGTCGTCGGGGGTGGGCTGGTAGCTCATGCCGGGCTCCTTGCTTGAAGTCTGTCGTGCGGGGGTGGTGGCGAACTATTTCGTCATGGCCGTTTACAAATTAGTATGCGGACGCATCTCTGGGAAGACAGATCCCGCGGAGCCGCGGAAAAACTTGAGGGAGAACCCGATGTCAGCAGCCGAGGGTCCGCTCGTCGTCGGCGTGGACACGTCCACCCAGTCCACGAAGGTCCTGGTCGTCGACGCCGCCACCGGAGCCGTTGTCTCAAGCGGCCAGGCGCCGCACACCGTGTCCTCGGGGGCGGGCCGCGAAAGCGACCCGCGCCAGTGGTGGGACGCCCTGCGCGAGGCGCTGCACCAGTGCGGCGACGCGGCGCGCGAGGCCGCTGCCGTGTCGATCGGCGGCCAGCAGCACGGACTCGTCACGCTGGACGAGCTCGGGGAGCCGGTGCGCCCGGCGCTGCTGTGGAACGACGTCCGTTCGGCTCCGCAGGCCCGCCGCCTGACCGAGGAGCTGGGCGGCGCGAAGTTCTGGGCGGAGCGCACCGGATCCGTGCCGGCGGCCTCCTTCACGGTGACGAAGTGGGCGTGGCTGGCGGAGAACGAGCCGGAGGCGCTGCGTGCGACCCGGTCCGTACGTCTCCCCCACGACTACCTCACCGAGCGCCTGACGGGCGAGGGGACCACCGACCGCGGCGACGCCTCGGGCACCGGCTGGTGGGCTTCGGGGACCGAGGCGTACGACGAGGAGATCCTCGCCCATGTGGGACTCGACCCGGCCCTGCTGCCCCGCGTGGTACGGCCCGGGGAGGTCGCGGGCACCGTGCGCGACAGCCACGACCTGCCGTTCGCCAAGGGAACGCTGGTCGCCGCGGGCACCGGGGACAACGCGGCGGCGGCGCTCGGCCTCGGGCTGCGGCCCGGCACGCCCGTGCTGAGCCTCGGCACCTCGGGCACGGTGTACGCGGTGGCCAAGCGCCGCCCCACCGACCCCACGGGCACCGTGGCGGGCTTCGCCGACGCCCACGGCGACTGGCTGCCCCTGGCCTGCACCCTGAACTGCACCCTCGCCGTAGACCGCGTCGCCGCTCTGTTGGGCCTGGACCGCGAGGCGGTGGAGCCCACCGCGCACCTCACGCTCCTGCCCTACCTGGACGGGGAGCGCACCCCGAACCTGCCGAACGCCTCGGGCGTGCTGCACGGCCTGCGTCACGACACGACCGCCGGCGAGCTGCTCCAGGCCGCCTACGACGGCGCCGTGCACTCCCTGCTCGGCGCGCTCGACCTCGTCCTCGACGAGGACGCGGACCGCTCGGCGCCCCTGCTGCTGATCGGCGGGGGCGCCCGGGGCACGGCCTGGCAGCAGACCGTGCGCCGGCTGTCGGGGCGGCCGGTCCAGGTTCCCGAGGCGAAGGAACTCGTCGCGCTGGGGGCCGCGGCGCAGGCGGCGGGCCTGCTGACCGGCGAGGACCCGGCCGCCGTCGCCCGTCGCTGGAACACCGCCCGGGGTCCGGTCCTCGACGCCGTCGAGCGGGACGAGGCGGCGCTGACGAGAATCGCCGGGGTACTCTCCGACGCGTCCCCGCTGCTGGAGCGGAGCGCACCCGCCCACTGACCGTCGAGGAACCGACCCGGGTCCGACAACCCGGCGACCCGGCGTCCGCAATTCGACCAGCCAGCCCATCGACGAATCGACGACGAATCGACGGAGGCATGACCGCACCGCTGCACGAGGCCCGGCCGGCAGGCCCGGGGCGCGCGACTCCCGACACCCAGCAGGGCATGCGTCGCCGCAACCTGGCCCGGGTGATGCACGCCGTCCGTGCCGAGGGTTCGCTCTCGCGGGCCGCGGTCGCCTCACGGATCGGTCTGACCAGGGCGGCGGTGTCGACCCTCGTCGACGAACTCATACGCACCGGACTCCTCGAGGAACTCGGTCCCGAACGCCCCGGCCGGGTGGGCCGACCCGGTTCGGCGCTCGCGGTCAGCGGGCGCGGTCCCGCGGGCATAGGCGCCGAGATCGGCGTCGACCACCTGGCGGTCTGCGCCGTCGACCTGCGCGGCGAGGTACGGGCGCGGGCCGTGCGACACGGCACGAACCGCGGCCGCTCCCCCGAGCCGGTCGTCGAGGAGCTGACCGACCTGCTGCACCAGGTCGTCACGGCCGCGGAACGCGAGGGGTTGTGGCCTGCCGGGCTTTCCGTCGCCGTCCCGGGCCTCGTGGCCCGGGACGCCCGTACGATCGTGCGCGCGCCGAACCTCGACTGGCAGGACGTCGACCTCGGCGCGCTGCTGCCCGGGGCGTACCCGTTGACCGTGGACAACGAGGCCAATTTCGGCGGCCTGGCCGAGCTCTGGCTCGGCACGGACACACCGAGGGACTTCCTGCACGTGTCGGCCGAGATCGGCATCGGCGCCGCACTCGTCGTGGACGGCGCCCTTCTGCGCGGCACCCGCGGTTTCGCGGGTGAGCTCGGCCATGTACCGGTGCACCCCGACGGGCCGGCATGCGTGTGCGGCGGGCGCGGATGTCTGGAGCAGTACGCCGGCGAGGAGGCGGTGCTGCGCGCTGCCGGGTTGGAACCGGGCGAGGACCGCGTAGGTCTCCTCGCCGGGCGGGCCGCGGACGGCGATCCTGACGTGCGGCGTGCTCTGCGGGAGGCCGGGACGTCGCTGGGAATCGCCCTGACCGGGGCCATCAACCTGCTGGACCCCGATGGCGTCGTGCTCGGCGGCGCCCTGGCCGGCCTCGCGCCCTGGCTTCTCCCGTCGCTCGAGTCCGAGCTCTCCCGGCGCACCGCGGGCCCTGCCCGCCCGGTGTCCGTCTCGCGGCTGGGCCCCGAAGGACCGCTGCTGGGGGCCGCGCACTCGGTGGTGCGGGCGGTGCTGGACGATCCGGCGGCGGTGGCGGAGCGGGCCTGAACGCTGAACGGACCGGGCCCTCACCGACTCCGGCCGACCTGTCTGCCGGTCACGTTCCCCGCCCGAAAGGCCTTGTGAACACCGGATACGCCGGGCACGCCGCACCTGCCGGACCGACCGTGCCTGCCGTGCCTGCCGTGCCTGCCGTCCTGCCCCCTCCTGCCGCTCCGGCCGCTCCCGCTGGGCATGCGGAACTCCTCGTTCGCGTGAGGGAGTTGTCCACAACCACCGGCGCGTCCACTGATTCCGTGCGCTGCCCGCACGGCTGCACGGCATCGGACACCATGGGTTCCGGGCGACGGGTCCGGATCGGACTGGACGGATCGCCTTCGGTGAGGGCCGTCCGGACGGTTGTCGGCCCGCGCACCGGGAGTGACGATGTCTCCAGCCGTATCGCCTTCCAGGAGGAAGAGTTGACCGATCCCTGGGTGGCCCTCGAACCGGGGGCCGACCCTGCCGAGCGGGTACGGATTCTGCGCCGGGCCCATGAGACGTTCACCGAGGCGGGCACCGTGCCGCTGCCGGTGCGGGCCGTCGTGGCCGATTCGTGGCGGCGTTCGGCGCGGGCCGGCGTCGGCCCCGACGGCACCGCGGACGTGGAACTGACCGACGGCGACCTCGGAACGTACCGGTCGGAACATCCGCTGGCGCGGGTGATGCCGCTGTTCCGCGAGCTGATGGGCACGTTCGCCGCGGACGGTGAGCATCTCCTGGCGGTGTGCGACGCGCACGGCAGGCTGCTGTGGGTCGAGGGTCACGCGGTGACACGGCGGCACGCGGGGCGGATGAACTTCGTGCCCGGGGCGCGGTGGTCGGAGAACGCGGTCGGGACGAACGCGCCGGGCACGGCGGTCGCCCTGGACCGGCCGGTGCAGGTGTTCGCGGCCGAGCACTTCAAACGACGGGTGCAGCCGTGGACGTGCGCGGCCGCCCCGGTGCACGACCCTCGAACGGGTCGGGTGCTGGGTGCCGTGGACATCACGGGCGGCAACAGGCTGGCGCATCCGCACAGCCTGGGTTTCGTCCAGGCCGTCGCCCGGGCCGCGGAGGCTCATCTGGCCCTGCTCGCCCCGGAGCGGCCCGGCACCGACACCGGGCGACTGAGCGTGCTGGGCCGGGACGAGGCGCGACTGGTCACCGGCGACCGGGAGTTGCGGCTGAGCCGACGGCACAGCGAGATCCTGCTGCTGCTCGCCCGGCACCCCGAAGGCCTGACCGGCGACGGGCTGCTGTGCGCGCTCTACGAGGACGAGTCGGTGACCCCGGTGACCCTGCGGGCCGAACTCGCCCGGCTGCGCGCCGTGCTCGGCCCCGGTCTGCTGGCCTCGCGCCCCTACCGGCTCACGGTCGCCTGTGAGTCGGACCTGGCCGTCGTCGAGAGACGGCTGGCGGCCGGCGCGGTGACGGCGGCGGTGACGGCGTACGCCGGACCGCCGCTGCCGGGGTCGCAGGCCCCGGCGGTGGTCCGGCTCAGACGCCGCCTCACCGAGGGTCTGCGCGCCGCTCTGATCACCTGCGGCGACCCCGATCTGCAGGCGGACTGGGCACACGCGCCGTGGGGCGAGGAGGACGTCGACGTGTGGCGGGCCCTTACGACGGCCCGTCCGACTGCGGCGACACGGGCGCGCCTCGCATCGCTGGACACGGAGCTGACGGCCCCACCGGGATGGCCGCGCCTCTAGGCCGTGTCCGCAGGCGTCCACCGACGGGCACGCGGGCCGTCGCCCCTCTGCGGTGCGGTGTGGGCTCGGCCTGCACGCCGCTGCCGCACGCAACGTGGTTGCAACGTCCGTGTCCCTAGCTTCGCGCGGAGAGCTGTCCAACGACGGGCAGCGCTGCTGAAGGAGGCAGAGCAGGATGACTCGTTACGCGGCGCCCGGCACCGAAGGCGCGATCGTCTCCTACGAGACGCGTTACGACCACTTCATCGGCGGCGAGTACGTCCCCCCGGCTCTCGGGCGGTACTTCGACAACCCGTCGCCGGTGAACGGGGAGAGCTTCACGGAGGTGGCACGCGGCACGGCGGAGGACGTGGAACGGGCGCTGGACGCGGCGCACGCCGCCGCGCCGGGCTGGGGGCGCACCTCGGCAACCGAGCGCTCCGACATCCTGCTGAAGATCGCCGACAGGATGGAGGCCTACCTGGAGCCCCTCGCCGTCGCGGAGAGCTGGGAGAACGGCAAGCCGGTCCGGGAGACACTCGCGGCGGACATCCCCCTGGCCATCGATCACTTCCGCTACTTCGCCGGTGCGATCCGCGCTCAGGAGGGCTCGCTCAGCGAGGTGGACGACGACACCGTGGCGTATCACTTCCACGAGCCGCTCGGCGTCGTCGCGCAGATCATCCCGTGGAACTTCCCCATCCTGATGGCCACATGGAAGCTCGCGCCCGCCCTCGCCGCGGGCAACGCGGTGGTCATCAAACCCGCCGAGCAGACCCCGGTGTCGCTGCACTACTGGATGAGTCTGGTCGCGGACCTGCTGCCGCCCGGCGTGGTCAACATCGTCAACGGGTTCGGACCGGAGGCGGGCAAACCGCTCGCGTCCAGCCCTCGGGTGGCGAAGGTCGCCTTCACGGGCGAGACGTCCACGGGCCGGCTGATCATGCAGTACGCGGCGGAGCACCTCAAGCCGGTCACCCTGGAACTCGGCGGCAAGTCGCCGAACATCTTCTTCGACGACGTCTGGGAGAAGGACGACGACCTCCGGGACAAGGCCCTCGAGGGGTTCACCATGTTCGCGCTGAACCAGGGCGAAGTCTGCACCTGCCCGTCGCGCGGCCTCATACAGCGCGGCAATTACGGCGACTTCCTCCAGGCGGCGGTCGCCCGCACCGAGCTCATCAAGCCCGGCCACCCGCTCGACACGGAAACGATGATCGGCGCGCAGGCCTCCGGTGATCAGCTGGCGAAGATCCTCTCCTATATCGACATCGGCCGGAACGAGGGCGCCAGAATCCTCACCGGCGGCGAACGCACAGAGTACGACGGGGAGTTGAAGGGCGGTTACTACGTCCAGCCGACGATCTTCGAGGGCGACAACCGGATGCGGATCTTCCAGGAGGAGATCTTCGGCCCGGTCCTCTCGGTTGCCTCGTTCGACGACTTCGACGACGCCATCAAGATCGCCAACGACACGTCGTACGGCCTCGGCGCCGGGGTGTGGACACGGGACATCAACACGGCGTACCGCGCGGGCCGGGCGATCCAGGCGGGGCGCGTGTGGACCAACTGCTACCACGCGTACCCCGCGCACGCCGCCTTCGGCGGCTACAAGCAGTCCGGGATCGGCCGGGAGACCCACAAGATGATGCTGGAGCACTACCAGCAGACGAAGAACCTCCTCGTGTCGTACTCGCCGAAGAAACTGGGCTTCTTCTAGACGTCAAAAAAGGGCGCCTGACCAGGCACTTCACCTGTCAGGCGCCCTTCCCAGCGTGCATCTAAGTCACGGGGTGAAGTGCAGAGTAACTCCCGATATGTCCCACTGCTGTCCCATCTCTGACCAGCTGTTCCGGGGCATTTCCGGGCCAAGGCCCGGCTCACGCGTCCTCTGCGCTGCCGTCCTGCCCCTCCCACCTTCGCATCGACTCCTCGATCAGGCTGTTGGCATGGTTCCGCGCCTCGGCCAGAAACTTGGCGTAGTAGCGGAAGAGAACCTGGATGCTTTGTCCGGCGCGGCGCGCACACTCTGCCGGGTCGACACCGGAGGCAAGCCAGAATGAGATTCCTGCGTGGCGCAGGTCGTAGGGGCGTTTCGCAAGCTCAAGGGCGTGTTCATCGAGAGTCAGTGCGGCCTCACGCGCACGTCCCCATGTGATGCCGTACGCGGAAGGATCGACGTAGTTTCCCGCTGCATTGCGGAACAGACGTCCATCGGGCGCGACACCGAAACTCTCTATGTGCTCGCGCAGCATGCGCACCAGCACAGGCGGGATGGGCACGGGCCTCGTCGCCTTGGCCGCCCGTCGCTTCAGTGAGTGGACCTCGTGAACGGCACCGTCATTCGTCCACTCCTTCCCCGCCATGACCACCCCGCCCTTCAGGTTGAGGAGCCCCCATCCGCTCGCTGGCAGTCGGCACTGAGACTTCTGCAAGTGAATAACCTCAGCAGGACGCATCGCGGCGTAGTACATACACCCGAAAAAGGCGTACAGGTGTGGGCCTCGACCGGGCAGCGCCCTGACCGCAGCAAGCAGGCGGCCCACCTGCGCCGGATTGGGCACGCAGTCCGGATCGACTTCGTCGGCAACTTCCGGCGCAGACCACCGCAAGCCGCTCAGCGGGTTCTGGGTGAAGTACCCACGTTCCACTGCGACTCCGAACACCTCGTTGACGGCAGCTTTCTTGCGCTTCACGGTCTTCGCTGCAGCGGCTGCCCCATCAACCTTGCGGCACAGAGCATCGAGTCCCCGGCGCAGAACATCGGGCTCCGCCAACTCGCCCACGGGCAGCGAATGGCGCTGCAGCCAATCCAGTGCTGCCTGCCACTCCTCGGGTGGATCCTCCCTCCAGGCTTTTTTGTTGAAAGCCCATGAATACAGTGCCCTCCGCAGTTCACGAGGTGCCCGGGACATGTGTTCTGGCTCGACGAAGGCTGGAGTGATGGTCGCGAGAGCATCGGCAAGCGTTCGACGTGTATTTCCCGGCGTACGGTCCCAACGCTGCTCAATGTACTCCTGCGCCAGGACATACCAGGTGGTGCGCTGCTTCAGTGCCCGGAGCTCGGAGGCCGGCAGGCCCGTCCTTGTGTCGAACGGCTCGCCGTCGCGCGCGGCAGTCACGAGTTTGGAACGTCGGCTCTCCGCAAGCCCCTTCGTGAGAAAGGACTCGGATTTCTCCCGCCCATTGACCGTCCATCGAACCTCAAACCCCTTGCGACGGTCGGGCCGCTCACGTGTGTCCCAAAATCGAACTCTGTAACTCATCGCCATTCAGGCGTATCCCTCTCACACGCTTCCCACCACGCGTCTAGATCGACGCGGCGGCAGCGGAGTTCACCATTCGGAAGTTTGATCATTCGGGGCGCTTGACCACGAGCGCGCAAGCGGTAGAACGCTGACGGGCTCATTCGGATTTCCGCCAGGACCTCGGCGAGTTTGAGCGCAGGAGGGCGAGCCATTTTTCCCCTGAAGATTTGAACGAGTCGCCAGACGCTGGGCGGTACAACAGAGCTAACTCAGTTGAGCGTTGGCATGGAAGTTCACCGCATCCGCACAGCTCCACCGCCAAGCGCAGCCGCCGCGAACTCCTCAATGGTCGCGACGATCGCCGGTTTGGCTAACCGGCGATCGTGGTCTATGTTGCGTGCCGCATCGCCAGAGTCCGGTTGCTCCCGCGCTGGCTTCAGCTAGGAAGCCAACCGGTATGAGCGCAGCGCAGGGGTCGCGCCGTCCGTGACGATTACCAGCAGACCCTCATCAGTGAGTCTGTCAAGATTTCGCGCTACGACACGCTCAGGAGCCCTAATGGCCGGGGCCACGTGCCAAGTTGCAGATCCGGGGTGCACTGCTCGGTCGCGGCGATGGCTGCGTTGCAGTAGATCCTCGCCGAACCGTCCGGCCGCAAAGGCGCAAACGCCCAGCCCAGTAGACACGGTGCCGTGGTCACCGGCCGTGGCCGGACCAAGCGCTCAGTGCGCCTAGCGCGAAGAGAACAGGGGAAGGGAAGCGAGCGGAGCAAATAGCGAAATCCGACAGACCAACCTCCTAGCAAGGGACGACGCCAGAAGGAGCCCGGTGTGGGCGGTACTTCTGACCTGGTGTTTTCCGGGACGTTGTACGTTGACATGCTCCCGGCGGAGGTTTCCAGTCCTTTGGAGTTCTTTCTTGTCTGCGGTCGGCGAATGCATGCCGACAGCTGCGTGGAGCCCTTCTGTCACGGGGGGTTGAGGCGCAAGACATGCCGCCGCCTTCGTCATGAAGTCGCTGCCCGTGTCTCGTCGACAAGAGGACCTTCACCGTGCTGCCGAAAACGTCGCGCCACCCTGGAAGACAGGCTGCCGACTGACTGACCGGGGCCGGTGGGTGAGTCCCGCCCATCTTGACCGGTAGCGACCGACTGTCTCGGCGTGTGCTGAACGGCTGGGTAGGGTCGCGGTATCCGAGCTGGAGAGGTAGATGCATGGCCCACGAGATTGTGATCGCGCAGACGACCAGCGACAACGAGGATCAGGCGAAGGCGCTGGCCCGAGGCGCGGTCGAGAGCAAGCTGGCAGCGGGCGTTCACATCGATGCGCCAATCACCGCCTTCTATTGGTGGAAGGGGGAGGTCGAGACGGCGCAAGAGTGGCGGATCTCGTACATGACGACGACGGACCGTCTACCGGCACTGGAGGCGTGGCTGCACGAGAAGCACCCATACGACGTCCCCCAGTGGATCACACTGCCCGTGACCGGCGGTTCGGAGGCGTACCTGTCCTGGGTTGTCGCGGAGACGGCATAGGTCTGCGGAGCGACGGACCGGCCGTACGACCGCGTTCGCGTCCTGGGCTTGTCCGCGTGCCGCGCAGGGACTCAGGATGCGAACTGCTTCAGATGGCGGCTGAGTTCCTGCTCGCTGTCGGGGAGCGACGCTGCGATTGTCGATGCGCGCTCCTTGCCCATCGTGTTGGGCTTGGCCTGTGCCGCGGCGGCGAACTGTCGTGACACGTAGACCCCTTGGTCGACGTCGCCTCCACGCAGCAGGGCCGAAGCGAGATCACCGAGGACCACGACGCCTCCGTCCGGGAGTTCGTCTCCGAGTCGGTCGACTGCGGTGTCTGCTGTAGCGGTGAGTTCGGGACGCCTCAACTGCCCGTATACAGAGAGGGCCAGCGAGTCCATGCGGTACGGGGTCACGAACCGGACCCACGCCTGCTCGTTGGTGTGATCCGCGAAGTCGTAGGCGAAGCGCGCTCGCTCCAACGCCCGGAGCGCCCCCATCTCGTCGCCGGCCGCCGCAGCCTCCTCCGCGTGCCTGCCGAGGACCCAGGCGGCAGCAGTAGCGTTGCCGTGGCCTCGCACATCGCTGGCCGCTTGGGAAAGGAACTCCAACTTCGCCTTCGGCGTCGAGGCGCCGTAGCTGCTGTAGGTCAGGGCCAGGGCTCGGAGCGGAGGGTGCCCGGCGGTCGTCGCGCACTGCGACGTGACCTTGTAGTAGGCGTCGGCTTTGTCGTGCTCACCTAGGTCCCAGGCAACCCAACCGGCCAGGGCAGCGGTTTCTCCGGCGGCGATGGTGAGAGCCCGCTCGTGTTCGCCGGCACGGGGCAGAGCCGCAGTGATCGCGTCAAGATGCGACTCGACCGTGCTTTGTAGCCGCCGGGCGCTGAGATTGAGTTCCTGGACGTGTAGTTCAGCGGCCCGGTCGATGAGCGCGACAGCGGAGGGCGAATCGATCTTGGACCCCTTGCTGAGGGCGAAGGCGAGGCGCCCCCAGGGCTCGGCAGCCGCGCTCACGCCGACAGCGGCGCCACCCAGCAGCGTGCGACGCTTCACGGCGTCCTGGTCCTCCCCTGCATTGGCATGCCCCTTTCTCTTCCGAGCGCGGGCAGCCTTGGCCTCCCGCTGTAGCTCCTCGAAGGGGACACCGCAGGCCGCCGCGATGTGGCCGATTGTGTGATTGGTAGGGATGTTTTCGAAGTTCTCATAGCGGCTGATCTCTCGGCGGGTCATGGTGTCCCGGCCGGAGACAGCGTTGATCGCGTCTGCCTGCTCCTCCTGCGTCCTGCCTGCGTCCTGCCGAAGCCGGAGAAGCAGGTCGGCGAAGGGATCTGGCATGAGTGTGACCTCTGTCGGTGGGCGGAATCCAATCATGGCCCTAATTCCCCCTCCAGCTTTCCCCCTTGACAGATTTTTCCCCCTCTGGATTCCCCTGGTCGACGGCGTCGCCACGCGGTGCGATAGCCCCTATGACCAGGCTCCAAGAGGAGACCCCGCCCGGCGGGGGCATCCGTAGCTTTGCCGCCACAGCATGCGTGTCATGCGCGAGGTCGGTTCACGAAGACCGGCACAGCACATCGGCAAGGGCAGGCATACCGGCGGCATCCCATGGCTGTCAGGCGGCCTTTCTCCCTGATCTCGCGAGAGTTGGGGAGATGCGGCAGACAGCCGGGGCGTTCCTGCGGCGGTGCCGTGTTTCGCAGCCGGTGGTGGGGGTCGTCGTACTGGCCGTCTCGGAGCTGGTCACCAACGCCGTGGTTCACGGAGAGGGAGAAGTCGTGCTCCGGATCACGGTGGCCGTCGACGTGGTGCGCGTCTCGGTCACCGATCACCATCCGGCCCCAGCTGTACTCAAGGAAGCCGGACCCGACGGTGAATCCGGTCGAGGGATCCGGCTTGTCGATGCGATCTCAGACGCCTGGGAGAGCAGCGGCAAAGAGACGTGGTGTGAGTTCCGGTACGCGAGGGCTGCGGGTTGAGCCAGACCTCCAACTGGTTCCCGGCCATGCGGTTGTCGATTCGGGCAGCTCAGTCACCTCCCCTACAAGGGACGCTCCGAGGGGCGTTCGCTTGCCTTCGCCCAGTAGTTCGGTTCGAGCATCTCGCCAGGCCATGCGGGCTGACGGACCGGGCCCTGAGGCCCCATCTGTTCGAAGTACGGTGCCAGGTCGATCACGGGCGTCCCGTCGACGGCGTCGAGATCGGTGACCAGCAGGTCCCTGCCTTCGACCTTGAGCAACCGCGGGTAGCTGACCGCCAGTTGGTTGGGGCGCCGGTGGTTGCGGTGGACGAACGTACCGGTCGCCGGCCAGTTCTGGTTTCCCCTTGGACTGCGTGCGTGGAGCTGGACGTCTTCGGGTCGGGCCAGATGGAAGCGCCAGGTCACGGTCAGGTGGGAGAACTCCTCGATTCCTTGCAGCGTTTCGAGGGGATAGGCATCGTCGAGCCGGATGATCGATTCGACCCCGCCTTGGTAGTCGTCCTGTACGCGGGTGTGGCCGCCGACGACCATTGCGATCGACTTGACCTCGTAGGTCGGCATCAGCGCTCGTTCCTCTCCCTGGGCGTAGCGTGCGCGGCGGCCTCCGGTCGGCGCCGCGAAACCGTTCTGTGGTCAGCCTATGGCGCGCAACATGCCTCGCGCGCGACGGTCCAGTTCGGCGACGTGGAGACCACCGCGCTGCCGGACGGGCGAGATGTCGCTCTGCATGCGGACGATGACGTCGCGGGCTCGCCCGGACTGGATACCGGCCATGGCGTCGAGTGCTTCGTTCCAGGTCGCGCATGCCTCGTCGAGGCGTCCCTGCTGGACTTGGACTGCGCCGAGGTAGCCGAGGGTCACGCTGTGGGTACGGGCGAACTGCTGGCGTCGGCGCGTGGCCACGCTGCGCTTGAAGTGGATCTCCGCGTCGCGAGGCTGGCCCATGTCGCGCAGAGCGCAGGCCGTCTCGTGGGCGAGGGAGGCTTCCTGGAAAAAGCCGACGCGGGCCGGTGCCTCGGTGGCGTCGGCGCGGGCGAGGTCCCGCTCCGCGCGGCTAATGGCCGCGAGGGTGCCGGCCCGGTCGCCATCGGACGCGAGGGCGCGTGCATGGACGATCGCCAGCAGCGCCTTTTCACGATGGCTGGCCTGGCCGTAGCGGTCGCGGGACATCGAGGCGTCGGCCAGGGCCAGCGCCCGGCGTGGATGCCCGAGGTCCACGGCCTGGTGGGCGAGGGCGCGCAGGACATGACCACCGAGCGGTCCGTCTCCCGCTTCCGCCGCGATGCGGGCGGCAATGGTGAGGTAGCGCTGAGCAGTGCGGTGTTCACTGGCGTCGAAGGCCATCCAACCGGCGAGGTAAGTCATCTCCGCCACGGCGGAGTACGTGTCGCGGCGAAGCTGATCTGTACGGAATCGGCCGCCAAGCAGCGGTACCGCACCGTCGAGCAGGTGGCTGGCGAGGGCCTTGCGGCCGGATGCGCCGCCTCGCTGCTGGTCGCGCGCGGAGTAGTAGACCGTGAGGTCGCGGACGTCGTCGACGTCGGCCTGAGTCACCGGGCGCGAGGAGGCCGGTCGGCGGTTCGTCGCTGCAGCGGGGGCGGCTGCCCACCACGAGGTTGTGGGCAGGGCAAGGCCGACCGCGGAGTAGGCGGCGGTGGCCAGCAGCTTGCGTCGGTGCATGTCGAGATCGTCGCTTCCCAGCTCGGCCAGTGCGGTCAGAGGGTCGACGCTCCAGTCGGATCCGGTGTCGGTCGTGCCTGTCGGCGCTTCTTCCAGCCCGAGGTCGGCCAGGGAGAGGCGGCGGCCGAGTCTGCGGGACAGCGTCTCGCGCAGGATATGCGGCGCTCTGCCACTCGGCTTCGTGCCGAGCACCCACATGGAGATGTGCGAGCGGGAGATCGCCTCCAGCTCGCGCACTCCGCACTCCGCGGCCACGCGGGCAACAGCGGCGGCTGCTTGCGGCTGGGACCAGCCTGCTTCGCGCAGGAGTGCGGCGAGGGCGACGTTTCGTTCACGGGCCATGGACTGCCCCTCAGTTCCGAAATGATCTTTGGCGCCTTTGGCGGCCTTCCCGTCCGCGCAGGCATACCCCTCGGACGGGATTCACGGTTCGCTCAACGTAGCTGCCAGGTCACTCACTTCGCACGCCAGCCGTCGGCTCCGACCGACGATCTCGGCTCACTTTGGCTTGATCCGAACAGGAGTTGCGTCATGCGCCTTTCGCTGGACCCTCACCGAGACGGCAGCCAGCCCGTGGGAGAGCGCGGGCGGCGAGCGCCCGTCACTGAGGCGCCGGCGCCGACGCGCGATCACGTGGTGGCCACGTTGGAGACGGTGACGCTGGTGCTGGGCGAGGATTCGCCACTGCCCGACAGCGCTGCCGATGTGGAGGACCTCGTTCGCCTTCTGCGCGGCCACGTTGCCCAGTTGGGCGCACAGACCGCTCCCGGGATTCCCGCCCTGCTGCGCGCGCAGCGGCTCTGCTCCGACAGCGTCCCCGAGGGCTACATGCCGAGCCGGGTGTACCTGGTCAGGCTCGCCGAGGCCACCCAGGAGCTGATGGCACACGTGGAACGCGGCGGTCCCGGGCCGATCAGCGTGCAGGGCGGGCGGCGTTGGCGGAAGCCCACGGTCAACGTGCTGCGCGGGGCCGTCTTCGCCCTCGCCCTGGCCTGCCTGGTCTTCGCCGCTTCGGTGCCGCGGACATGACGGTGACCGGCGCCGTCGTCATCGCTTTGATCCTCGGGCCGACGGCCTGGCTGGTGCTTCGCGGCGAGCGGGCGGCCGGCCCTGCACGAGCCGTCGAGGACCTGCCGCCGCCCGGCAACGGTCCCCCTCACCCCGGTGACCACCGACCTGCCTTCTACCCACCGTTCCCGGCCGCTGCGGCGGCCCCGAAACCACCCCGGACCCGCGGGGCTCACGGAGATCCACACGATGAAACGGCTTCCGCGCATCGAGCAGTACGGCCTGATCGGCGACATGCAGACCAGCGCCCACGTCTGCGATGACGGTTCGATCGACTGGCTGTGCCTGCCCCGCTTCGACTCGTCGGCCCCGTTCGCGGCCCTGCTCGGTTCGGAGAAGCACGGGGCATGGCGCGTAGCCCCCGCCGCCGCCTGCCAGGAGGGCGCCGCGGTGAGCGCCGAGCGGCGCTATGTCGGCGAGTCCCTCGTGTTGGAGACGGTGTGGACGACCTCCTCCGGCAGCGTGACGGTCACCGACTTCATGCCGCCGCGCAACGGAGCGCCGCAGGTGATCCGGATCGTGGAAGGCACGGCCGGTCAGGTCTCCATGGTGTCCGCGCTGCGCGCCCGCCCGGGGTACGGCCGCATCAGTCCGTGGGTCCATGAGGTGGGCGGACGCATGGTGGCCGAGGGCGGCGAGGACGCGCTGTGGCTGGACACGGCCACCGAGCAGCGGGAGAAGGACGGGGCGATCGTGGGTTCCTTCACGGTCGCCGTCGGCGACAGCGTGGCCTTCGTGCTGAGCTGGAGTCCGTCCCACGGCTGCGCGCCCGAGATCCCTGAGCCCGAGGCGGCGCTGGAGGCGACCCTGGCGTTCTGGGAAGACTGGGCGAGCCAGTGCACCTACACCGGGCCCTACCGCGACGCTGTCCTCCGCTCGCTCATCACCTTGAAGGCGATGACGTACGCGCCCAGCGGGGGTATCGTCGCCGCGCCGACCACGTCGCTGCCCGAGGAACTCGGCGGCGAACGGAACTGGGACTACCGCTACACCTGGCTGCGCGACGCCTCCACCACCCTGGCCGCACTGCTCGGGTCCGGCTTCCGCCAGGAGGCCGACTCCTTCCGCCGGTGGCTCCTGCGGGCGGCGGCCGGCGATCCGGAGAACCTGCAGATCATGTACGGCATCACCGGCCAGCGGGACCTGTCGGAGCGGGAGTTGGGATGGCTGCCCGGATACGAGAACTCGTCACCGGTCCGGATCGGCAACGGCGCGGCCGACCAGGTGCAGCTCGACGTCTACGGCTACGTGATCGAGACCCTCTACCTCGCGCACGCGAGCGGCGTCGCACCGTGCGGGGACACCGCGGTCCTCCACCAGCGGCTCGTTGAACACCTGGCCGAGCGGTGGCAGATGCCCGACGAGGGGATCTGGGAAGTCCGCGGAGAGCGGCGGCACTTCGTCCACTCCAAGATCATGACCTGGGTGGCCGTCGACCGCACCATCCGCCTGGTCGAGGCCGGCGCCATGGAAGCCGACCTGTTCGCGCTGATCGAGCTGCGCGAGGCCATCCACCACGACGTGTGCACCCGCGGGTTCGACGCCGAGCGCAACACGTTCACCCAGTCCTACGGATCGCAGGAGGTTGATGCCGCCCTGCTGCTGATCCCCCGGGTGGGCTTCCTACCGCCGGACGACCCGCGCGTGGTCGGAACGGTGGAAGCGGTGCGCCGGGATCTGTCCACCCCCGAGGGCTTCGTGCACCGGTACCGGACCGCCGGGAAGCGCACCGGGATCGACGGCCTGACCGGTAACGAGGGGACCTTCCTCCTCTGCTCGTTCATGATGGTCGACGCGCTCGCCCTGACCGGCCGCCTGGACGAAGCCCACGCCCTGTTCAGCCGACTGCTGGCCCTGCGCACCGACCTCGGCCTGCTCGCCGAGGAGTACGACCCCACCACCGGGCGGCAGCTGGGCAACTTCCCGCAGGCGTACAGCCACATCGGGGTCATCGGATCCGCGCTCCTGCTGCAGCAGTTCGGCGCGGGTGCGCCTGCGGCGGAGGCGGACGTCCTCGTGGCGGCGAGTGCCTGATGAACACGCTCGCCATCACCACACTCGTCCTGCTCACCCTCGCGGCCGTCGTCGCCGTGGCAGCGGTCTGGGTCACCCGTCGCCGCTGGCTCGCGGCACGGCAGCAGGCACTTCTCCTGGCCCGCGAGCAGCAGGCCACCGAGCAGGCTCTGGACCGGCTGGTCCACGAGGTGCTGCCGCAGATCCACAAGGTCGGCGGCCGGGCTGCTCCGCCTGTTCTGTCGCCGGAGCTGACCGGCACCGCGGTCGGCGAGCGGCTGGAGCTCGCGGTCAAGGCCACCGCCGGCCTCGCCCAGGCCATCGTCCGTGACATCCAGTACGCCGCGCACCAGGAGATCGAACAGGTCAAAACGCGCGGAGCGGAGGAGCTGCGCCGTGCGCACACCGACGCGCAAGCGCAGATCGCCCGCGTGCAGGCGAACGCCGTGCGGTCGACCGAGGCCGCGGTGCGCAGCGTGTCTTCGGCGCTGGTGGGAATGGCCGCCCGGACCAGCCGCAGGGTCAGCGAGGGGGTCCGGGCGCACCAGGACGACGCCGCCTTCGAGACGCTGACCGGGATCGACCGCACCGTCCAGCAGACGCTGCTGGTCGCGCAGGGCTGGACGGTCCTGGCCGGCGGCAAGCTGACCCGGCACTGGACCACCACGACCCTGACCGATGTGGTGCGGGCCGCGATGGGCTACGTCGAGGACTACCAGCGCGTGGCACCGCAGGAGCTGCCCCTCGCGGTGAAGACCCGTGTCGTCGGGCCCGTAGTGCACACCCTCGCCCTCCTGCTGGACAACGCGCTGCGGTTCTCCCCGCCGCAGTCCCGCGTCCACGTCTCCTTCGAGCAGGGCCACCACGGGGTCACCGTCATCGTGGACGACAGCGGCCTGCAGATGACGCCGGAGCAGCTCGACGAGGCACGGGACGTCCTCACCGGCCAGCGCACCGACGACATCACGCAGCTCGGCGCCCTGCCCAAAACCGGTTTCCGGGTCGCCGCCGCTCTCGCTCGCGCCTACGGCTTCCGGGTCGACGTCCAGGCCCCCAACGCGCTGCTGGGCACCCGCGCGCTCCTCACCCTGCCCCAGGACCTCCTCACCACCGTGGCCGAGGCCGCACCCGCACCCGCGCTGTCGGCGGACAGCGTCCCGCAAGGCGCGCTCGCCCCCGTCCCGGAGAGCCGCCTGGCACTGGCCCCGCCCGCGCGAGGACCGCAGCCCGTCGCCGTACCGGCACACCCGCCGGCAGAGGAGCGCCTCGATGCGCCGGCCGCTGCCGGGA
Source organism: Streptomyces sp. B21-105 (assembly GCF_036898465.1). Taxonomy (NCBI): domain Bacteria; kingdom Bacillati; phylum Actinomycetota; class Actinomycetes; order Kitasatosporales; family Streptomycetaceae; genus Streptomyces; species Streptomyces sp. B21-105. The sequence goes on from NZ_JARUMJ010000001.1 coordinate 925,138, forward strand.
CGACGGCCAGCGGGCTGACGCGGCGCAACCGGCGCGGCACCCCGGCACCTGCTCCAGCCCGCCGCCCGGCCAATGCGGAGCCGGGACGCGCGAGCGTGATCGCCTCCTGGGCCCGCGGCACCCAGGCGGCACGCGCCGAACTTGACGCCGCCCCCTCCCTGACCCCTGACGAGCAAGGACACGAGGCATGAGCGAGAAGAACATCGGCTGGTTCCTGGAGCGCCTGGAGGAGACCGACGGCGTGGAGTACGCCGTGCTCGTCGCGGCCGACGGCATGAGCCCGGACTACACGCCCCGCCTCCCGCAGGAGCAGGCGGAGAAGATCGCCGCCATCACCTCGACGCTGTGGGCGGCGTCACGGGCCTACGACCACGAGACCGGCGGCGGGGGCGTGCGCCAGTTCGTCATGGAGTCGGTCGACCACATCTCCCTGCTCGTCCCGGCCGGGGAGAACACGATGCTCGCCGTCCGCACCAGCAGCCCCAACGTCGACGTCGGCGTGATCAGCGAGGCCGCCCTGCGGCTGGCGGGAAGCGTCGGCGATCATCTGGGCGTCAAGACCCGGGTGACCAGCGGCGTGGAAGCACCGCCGGCATGAGCAGGCCGCGGCAGGATCCCGACCTGGTCAGGCCCTACGTCCGCACGGGCGGACGTACCCGCCCCAGCACGGACGTGCGTCTGGAGAGCGTGGTCTTCGCCGCGACCGGCACACACCCCGGACTTAATGCCGACGGACGCCGCCTGCTGGCTCTGTTCGCCGGCTCCCGCGGCGGCGGTCTGGCCGTCGCCGAGATCGCCTCCGAACTCGCTCTGCCGCCCTCGACCACCCGCATCCTCGTCGCCGACCTCATCGGACTCGGGCTGATGACCCTCGCCCAGGCCCACGACGCCGAACGCCCTCCCGCCTCACTGATCGAAAGGGTCCTTCATGGCCTCCGCGCTCACGCCTGACCGGTTCGTCGCGCCGACGGTGACGGCGACCGCGAAGATCGTGGTCGCCGGAGCCTTCGGCGTGGGCAAGACCACGTTCGTCGGCAGCGTCTCCGAAGTGCCGCCCGTGCACATGGAAGAGACCATCACCCGGGCCAGCGCTCTGGTCGACGACCTGGCCCGCACGCCGGAGAAGTCCACCACCACCGTCGGCGTCGACTTCGGGCGCAAGCACCTCGGCGACGACCTGGTGCTGTACCTGTTCGGCACCCCGGGCCAGGCCCGGTTCCGGTTCCTGTGGGAGGAGCTGATCGTCGGCGCCCTCGGCGCCCTGGTCCTGGTCGACCCCCGCGACCTCGATGCCTCCCACGAGATCCTCACCCTCCTCGAAGAGGCCGAAGTGGCGTACGCGGTCGCGGTCAACCAGTTCGACGGCGCACCCCTCTACCCGCTCGCCGAGATCCACGAGGCGCTCGTCCTGGAGGGAAACACCCCGCTGAGCGTGTGCGACGCCCGCGAGCGGGCGTCGTGCATGCAGGCCCTGATCCAGCTCACCGAATACCTCGCACGTCTGGAGCCCCGACCGTGAGCACCGCGCCCCTTCGCATCTCCCTGTACGAGCCGGACTTCGCCCAAGACCCGCACGCCTTCTACCGGCGTATGCGCGAGCAGTTCGGTCCCCTGGTCCCGGTGGACCTGGCGCCCGGCGTGCCCGCCACGCTGGTCGTCGGCTATGAGGCGGCCCGCCGTATCCTCGGCGACCCGCAGCGCTTCCCTGCCGACCCGCGCCGGTGGCAGACCACCGTCCCGGACGCCTGCCCCATCCGGCCGATGATGGAGTACCGGCCCAACGCGCTGCGCTCCGCCGGCGCCGAGCACGCCCGCTACCGGGCCGCGAACACCGCCGCGTTGCAGGCCGTCGACCAGCACGCGCTGCGCGATCACGTCGAGGAGGTCGCTGCCCAGACCATCAGCGTCTTCGCTGCCGAGGGGAAGGCCGACCTGCTGGCCCAGTACGCCTGGCCGCTCGCCTTCAACACGCTCAGCCACCTGCTCGGCTGCCCCGACGAGGTCGGGCGACGGATCGCGGACGGCATGTCCAAGATCTTCGACGGGGTCAACGCCTCCATCGGCAACCAGATCCTCGCCCAAGCCGTCACCGACCTCGTCTCCCGGCGCCGGGCGCATCCCGGCGACGACGTGACCAGCAGGCTCCTCGTCCACGTCGCGCGGCTGAACGACATGGAGATGGGCCAGCAGCTCATCACCCTCTACGGCGCGGGCATCGAACCGCTGACCAACCTGATCACCAACACCCTCCTGGAGATGCTCACCAACCCGGATTTCTCCGGGGACCTGCACGCCGGCGACGCCTCCGTCCGCGAAGCCCTGGACACGGTGCTGTACCGCGACCCCCCGCTCGCGAACTTCTCCATGAGCTACCCGCCCCGGCCTGCCGACGTCGGCGGCTACCTGCTCCCGGCCGACGAGCCGGTGGTCATCAGCTACGCCGCCTGCAACAACGACCCCGATCTCGGCGGGCGCACGCCGCTGGGCAACCGCGCCCACCTCGCCTGGGGCGCTGGCCCGCACAGCTGCCCGGCCAGCTCTCACGCCTACCTCATCGCCGAGGCCGCCATCCTCCACATCCTCGACGCCCTGCCCGAAATGGACCTCGCCACCCGCCGCGAGGACCTCACCTGGCGCCCCGGCCCCTTCCACCGGTCCCTGGTGACCCTCCCGGTCACCTTCCCCACCAGCTGAAAGAGACCCCGACGTGCCCGAACAGCAGATACTCGTCCTCGACCCCACCGGCAGCGACCCGGACGCCGAACACCAGGCCCTGCGCGAGCGCGGCCCCGCCACCCTCGTGGACATCCTCGGCGTGCGCGCCTGGTCCGTCTCCGACCCGGCTCTCCTGAAGGAACTGCTCACCAGTAAGGACGTCTCCAAGGACGGCCGCGCCCACTGGCCGGCCTTCGCCGAGACCGTCCCCACCTGGCCGCTGGCCCTGTGGGTCGCGGTGGAGAACATGTTCACCGCCTACGGCGCCAACCACAGCCGCCTGCGCCGCATGGTCGCCCCCGCCCTCTCCGCCCGCCGCACCGCCGCCCTCCAGACGGGCATCGAGACCCTGGTCACCGGGCTGCTCGACGACCTCGACGCCCTCCCGGCCGGGGAAAGTTCCGACCTGCGCGAGCACCTCGCCTACCCGCTGCCGATCGCCGTCATCGGACAGCTCATGGGCGTCCCCGCCGACCAGCGCGCCGAGTTCCGCACCGTGGTCGACAACGTCTTCGCCACCCACCTCACCGCCGAGGAACAGGCGGCCAACACCGCCGCCCTCTACGGCCTGCTGGACGCCCTCATCGCCACCAAGCGGACCAGGCCCGACGAGGACACGACCTCGCTGCTGATCGCCACCCGCGACGAGGAAGGCGACGGTTCCGCCCTCAGCGACGCCGAACTGCGCGACACGCTCCTGCTGATGATCAGCGCCGGGTACGAGACCACTGTCAACGTCATCGACCAGGCCCTCACCACCCTGCTGTCCGACCCGGAGCAGCTCGCCCACGTCCGGGACGGACGGTGCACCTGGCAGGACATCGTCGAGGAGACCCTGCGGCACGAGCCCGCGGTCAAGCACCTGCCCCTGCGCTACGCCCTCACCGACATCCCGCTCCCCGACGGGCAGACCATCCGGTCCGGCGACGCCGTCCTCGCCTCCTACGCCGCCGCCAACCGACACCCCGGCCTGCACCAGGACGCCGACCAGTTCGACGCCACCCGGATCAGCAAGGAGCACCTCGCCTTCGGGCACGGCGTCCACTTCTGCCTCGGTGCCCCGCTGGCCCGCCTCGAAGTCGCCACGGCACTGCGCCTGTTCTTCGAGCGCTTCCCCGACGCCCAGCTCGCCACCAAGCGCGAAGACCTGCAGCGCCTACCGAGCCTCATCAGCAACGGACACACCAGCGTCCCCGTCCTGCTGCGCCCCACGACGACCGACTGACCGGCCCTCAACGAGGAATCCTTGCCATGACCGCCCTCGCCCCAACACAGCCCCTCACCCCGTCCGAACAGCGCATCGCCCAGCACGTGATCAAGGGCCTGGACGCTCGCGAGATCGCAGCCGCCACCCAGCTCAAGCCGAACACCGTGCACTCCACGCTGCGCACCGTGCGATGGAAGCTGGCCTGTCCCGAACGCTGCTCCCTCGCCGTCGTCGCCCACCGTCTTCTCGACTCCGGCCAGGTCACCGCCCCGACACCGCCACGCCCCGCTCCGGATCTCAGCCCCGAGCAGATCAGCCTGCTCAAGGCCGCCGCCGAACACACCCTGCCCCGCGACATCGCCCTCGCCGCCGGCCTCGCCCCGGCCGACCTACGCGACGCACTCGACCAACTCCACGCCGCCACAGGAGCACAGGACACCACCGAACTGGTGGTCCTGGCGCACAGCTGGCAGCTGCTACCGGCCGAGCAAGCCGCCCACGCGACGCGAAGCGGGGCAACCCAGTGACCCGCCCCACGACCCCCACGGCCAGCGAGGACCGGTCCGTCCCCGTCTCGTTCACGCAGACGCCGCCGGCCGCCATCTACGAGATGCGCATGCTGAGCACCGCGGCCGAGCGCGAGGAAGCCGCCGCCCTCGTCCAGGACCGCCAGCGCTGGCTCACCCTGCACAGCCTGCCCGTACCCGCCCGGGCCGACATCCCCGCGCAGTTCCGCGAGGCGCAGACCATGCCCGCCGGACTGTTCGAGGACGGGAGGCTGCTGGCCTGCATGATCCCCGAGCACGACCCCGACCTCGGATGGGCTCAGGGGCCGTGCCTCTTCCTCCACAGCGTCCACACCCTGCCCGGCCAGTCCGACGACATCACCCGCCTGATCACCCTGTGGGCGTCCGACTTCGCCGCCCGACTCGACCTCCCTGTCGTACGGGCCGAGACCCTGGCCCGCCACGCCCTCGAAGCCGAACCCCTCGCTGCCCTCCTGCGTCGGCTCACCGACACCGGCTGGGACGTGTGCGGATCCGGCTCCGGACGCGACGGTGATCGAGTTGCCCGCCTCGAACTCCCCGCCGAGCCCCGTCCCGGGCTCAGCGCGCTGATCAGCTGCCAGGTCCACGCGCCTCAGCAGGCCCCGGATGCTCGGAGCAACGCGTGACAACCGACGAACCGCAGCGGCCCGACCTCGCCCGCGAGCTGATCGCCCGCGCCACGGAATCGGCCGCACACCGGGCCAAGCGCGTGCGCGACCAGCTCGACGCCGTCCAACTCGGACAAGGCCGGCACACCGACCACGCCAACACCAAGGTGCTGCGCCGCATCCTGGCCGACCACGACTGGCCCGGCCACCGCCTCGTCGGCCCCGACGCGGCCCGCGCCGCCTGGAGTATCGCCCTGCACAGCGACGACGAACCCGACTTCCAGCGCGCCGCCGCCACCCTGCTGGGACGTGCGGTCCAGGCCGGCGACGCACTGGTCCAACACTGGGCGCACCTGCACGACCGCACCCTCATCACCAGCGGGCGAGACCAGGAGTACGGCACCCAGCTCCTGCTGCGCGCCGACGGCATCGAACTGTGCCCGCTGCGCGCGCCGGAGTCAGTCGACGCACGCAGGGCCACCGTCGGTCTGCCGCCGATCGCCGTCGCGCTGAAGACAGTGCGCCGCCGGTACACCCCCTACGGCTCTGCCGATGAGGCCCCGACCGTCGTCCTCGCGGGGGCCGCGTGAAGAAGCGGAACCCCAAGTTCTCGACCAGTCGGTCTCACGGCCGCAACTCCGCTCTTCGAAAGGATCGTTGACGCATGAAGCTCACCACCGCCGTTCTCGCTGCCGGTGTTGCAGTCTCCCTCACCACCGCCATGGTCGGAGCGGCCCGGCTCCGGCAGGACGCACGACACCAGGCCGAGCGAAACGAGGCGCTGCTCGCGGGCAACCAGATCGACTGGCTGGCGCAGATGTCCACCAATCCCGATCTCGCCAAGCTCTGGAAGCCGGAGGACATGGAGGCCGAGGAGTACATGCAGCTCATGTCGGCCAACCGGCTCATCTGCGCGCTCAGTCTGCGCGACCGCCTCGGCTTCGTCCCGAAGGGGCACCTGCCCTTCTTCGCGGCCTGGATCATGAAGAGCGACGTCAGCCGACGGTACTGGAAGCGGTTCGGTGACCTCCGCGCCCAGGAGGCCGAGGGAGACGAGCGCGCCGAGCGGTTCACGAACGCTCTGGACCGGGCCGCTCAAGCCCGTTCGCACGAACACACCGCAGCCGCCTGAAGAAGAGGCTGCCTCGCCCTCAACTCGTGAAGGAACTCCGTGGACTTCAGTGCTGTTCCACTACCGCCCGGCGACTTCACCATCGGGAAGACGTTCAACTTCGAGGCTGGCCACCGGCTTCCCGGGCTGCCGGACGAGCACAAGTGCTCGCGCCAGCACGGGCACAGCTACGAGGTCGAGGTCATCCTCACCGCACCCTCGCTGGAGGAGCCCGGCTTCGTCGCCGACTTCGGGGCGCTCGCTCCGTTCAAAGAGTTCCTGAACACCGAACTCGACCATTACAACCTGCACGAGATTCTTCCCTTCGAGCCGACCTCGGAGCGCCTGGCCCAGTTCCTGGCCGGGTGGTTCCTCCAGAACCTTCAGCCCGCCATCCCCGGCCGCCTGGTCGCCGTCCTGGTCCGCGAGACCCAGAGCAGCTGGGCCCGCTTCGATGTGGAGGGACGGTGACCGCATTCGAGCCGATCACCGACGAACCGACGGCTGACGAAGGCGAATCCCGCCTGATCGTCGCGGAGTGCTTCGGCGTCGAGGTACCGACCTTCCAGGGCGAGGGACCGAGCTGCGGACACCCGGCGCTGTTCATCCGCCTGTCCCGGTGCAACCTCACCTGCGCGAAATGCGACACGAAGTACACCTGGGACTGGTCCCAGTTCGATCCGCGCAAGGAGTCGGCGAAGCAGTCGGTGGCGGACCTGGTGGCCTGGGCCGCGTCCTCGCCGGTCGAGCTCGTCGTGATCACCGGCGGCGAGCCGTTGATCCAGCAGGCGCGACTGGTGCCTCTCGTCCGGGGACTGACAGCAGCCGACAAGCGGATCGAGTTCGAGACGAACGGCACCATCGCGCCCGCTCCCGAGCTGGTGGCCGACGGGGTCCGGTTCAACGTCTCGCCCAAGCTCGCCAGCTTCGGCGTGAAGGAGACCAAGAGCATCGTGCCCGCCGCGCTGGAGTCGTTCGTGTCGTCCGGGCGGGCGGCGTTCAAGTTCGTCGCTTCCACGGTGGCCGACCTCGACCGGATCGCCGAGCTGACCGACACCTACCGGCTCGCGCCGGTGTGGGTGATGCCGGAGGGCACCATCCCCGAGGTGATCACCGCGACCACCCGGGTCCTCGCGGACGCGGTCGCGGCCCGGCACTGGCACTTCACCACCCGCCTTCACGTGTTGGCCTTCGCGGACGCCCGAGGCCGCTGACCGCAGGGGCCACCACGCCCCATCCGTTCCCCCAGTCCCCGGAAACGAGAGACGCCCATGACGACCTCTATCGCCAGCCCTGCGGCGGCGCCGACCGCCGCCGTCCCCGGGCCCGCTGCGGTCATCGACACCGGCCGGGTCGCCGGCCTGATCCACCAACTCTTGGCCGAGCTGGGCGAGGACCCCGCCCGCGAGGGGCTGACCGGCACCCCGGACCGCGTCGCGGCCTGGTGGAAAGCCTTCCTGTCCCCGGACGGCGCCGCAACGGCCACCTGCTTCACCGAGTCCCAGCTGGGTGGTCAGCTGGTCATCGTGGGCGGCATGAGCGTGTGGTCGCTCTGCGAGCACCACATGCTGCCCATGAACTTGCAGGTCACGGCCGGATACGTGCCGGATGGCGAGGTGGTGGGCCTGTCGAAGTTCGGGCGGATCGCCCAGCACTTTGCCGGCCGACTGCAGGTCCAGGAACGCTTCACCCGCCAGGTCGCCGAATACCTCAACGGCGTGATCGGACACGAGGACGTCGCCGTCGCCGTGCGCGGCGTGCACCTGTGCATGAGCATGCGGGGCGTACGGATGGAGGAGGCCCGCACCACCACAGTGCACTCGGGCGGGCGCTTCGGCACCGACCCCGTCCTTTCCCAGCAGTTCCTCACCCTCACCACCGGCCTGTGGGGGGCGCCGTGATCACCACTGCGGGAATCGACTTCTCCGTCATCGCTCCGCCTGCCTACCTGGAGCACTTCGTCGCCCAGGAGCCGGCCCGCGTCCACCACGTGGCCGCCCAGCACGTGCTGTCCGACGAGATCTACCGGGCCTTCTTCGCTCGCGAGGCCGAGCGAGGCGCCGAGATCATCGTCGACAACGGGCTCTTCGACCTCGGCTACGCCCTGCCGGCGGAGCGCCTCGTCGAAGCCGCGCTGGCGGTGTCCGCGAGGGAGATCATCCTGCCGGACGTCATGCGGGACGGGGCCGCGACCTTGAAGGCTAGCGAGAAGGCCGCGCGCGAGATCCGGGAGCTGTCCGGCGATGCATTCCGGCTGTGCGCGGTGCTGCACGCCGCGGACGATGACGAGTGGCTGCGCACCTACGACGCCTTCGTGACCAGCGACTGGGCCGGGGCCATCGCTCTGCCGGCCTCGCGTCGACCGGATCCCGACGAGCAGCTGTGCCGGACCCGCTGGGTGGCGACGGCCTACCTGCAGGACCACGGCCTGCTCGACGATCTGCTCGTCTACCGGCTGCTCGGTCTGGGCCGGACCGGGCACCTGGAGCTGATCGAGCAGCGCGAGCACGAGTGGATCTCCTCCGTGGACAGCGCGGCCCCGGTCATCCTCGGCGCGATGGGCGTCGCCCTGCTGCCCGAAGGGCCCTACGAGAAGCCCTCCACGCCCCGCATCGAGAAGCTCGGCCCGATCCCCGAAGACCGGTTCGACCTCATCCGGGAGAACATCTGCGTCGTCCGCGCGGCGGCCGGCAGCACCGTGACGATCGCCGAGGAGCACCGATGACCCCCTTACTGGCCGACCCCGCCCCCGGACTCCTGCGCGCCGCCCCGATCGAACCAGCCGGGCACACCATGACCCACGCGAGGCTGCTGCGCTACCTGGAGATCAAGGTTCACCACCTCATCCAGGACCATGACTGGGACAGCATCCGCGTCATCGGCGGCTACGACCGCACGGCGGTGGTCTCCCGGTACGAGAAGACCGGGAAGCTGTTCAACATCGAACGGCCCACCGCAGAGGTCCACGGCCGTGACCTCGTCGTCAAGGCGTTCCCCGGAGCCGACTACGTCCAGCACTACGCCCTGATCATCGCCACGTACCTGGCCATGACCGGCCGCCCCGTCGGCACCGTCACCTATCAGCCGCCCGAGCAGGAGGAGTGCCGAACGGCGCTCGACGCGCTTGGCCTGGAACTGGACGGCGACCTGGTGATCGTCGGCTGGGGCCTTCAGTACCTCGCTCCCGAGAACGGAGTGTGGACCCGCGGGCCCGGCTACGCGTGGCAGCGCACCGAGGTCGCCGGCCGTCGCGTGGTCTACCTCGGGTTCCTCCACAGCATCTGGGGAGACGTGGCCGGACGGGTCGTCGCGCGCCTTGCCGAACTCGGCGCAGGCGATGTCGTCTACGTCGGCAAGGTCGGCTCGCTGACCCCTGGTGTCGAACCGAACGCCTGGCTGGCGACCGGCAACACCAGCCTGATACGCGGGGCGATGGTGAGCTGGGACGACTTCTTCGGCGACTACGCCGCCGCCCACGAAGGGGTGCGCAGCGGCCTGCACGTCTCCTCCCCGTCGATCCTGCTGGAGAACCGCGACTGGCTTCTCCAGCACACCGCCTCGTACGCCTTCGTCGACCCGGAGATCGGCCCCATGGGGGCGGCGGCGCGCCAGGCGGGGATCAGATTCGGTTACCTCCACGTCATTTCCAACAACCTCGCCACCCACTATCCCGCCGACCTGTCCAATGAGCGGCACGGCGACGTCCTGCGCCAGCGGGCCGTCCTGGTGGACCGCATCCGCACCATCATCACCGGCCGCCTGACCTCCAGCCCGACCCACACCCTGGGAGAGTCCCGATGACGGCGAACGCGCCGACCACCCCCGCAGCCGGGAAGCTGATCACCTTCGTCGGCGGTGACGGGGCCGGCAAGTCGACCCTCGCCGCCCGCCTCTACCAGGCCCTGAACGACGCCGGCCACACGGCAGTCCTCATCGGCAAGCACAGCAGCGACGTCCCCCAGGACCCGGAGCTGTCCGCCTACCTCGACCGCCTCAACGAGCTGGTCTACCGGCGCGACGCCCGCGTCGCTCAGGCATGCGGCGACCACTACTGGCTGCTGGCCCTGGCCTCCTGGTACACCCTGCAGGACCGGCTCGTCATCCAGCTGGCCCTCGCCGCGGGCACCCACGTGATCCTCGACAACGCGCACCACAAGATTCTCGCCCGGTACGCGGTCAACCCTGAAATCTCCTCCCGCCTGTGCGAGCAGGTCTTCGCGCATCTGACGAAGCCGGACCTGGTGTTCCTCCTGAACATCGGTGCCCGCGAGGCTCTCGTCCGCAAGGGCTCGTTCACTTCCCTGGAGGCCGGCCACGCCGGCGGCGGTGACGAGGACTTCATCCGCTACCAGGACACCGTGCTGGACCAGATGCGCGAACAGGCGCAGCGCGGCGCCTGGCTGACGCTGGACGTCGCCCAGTTGGACCGCGACCAGGTCTTCAAGGCCGCCGCCGCCGCTCTGGCCGACCGTCTGCACCTGACCGTCTGACCCAGCCCTCTCTCCCCGATCGACAAGGAACGCACCATGGACCAGGACCTGCCCGCCAGTGGGACATACGTCTGCCACGGCATCACCTGGGCAAGCGGAGACCCCCGTCTTCTACTCGCCCCCGTGCCCGGCGGACCGCTTGTCTACGCCCCGGTCACGGGCAGGCGCCTGGGTTACCAGGTGAGCGGTACCGGCCGGTGGTGCACCGGCCGGTACCGGTTCGCCGACCGCGTCCGCGTCGAGGCGGTCGCCTGCCCTGACCGGGCCCCGGCCGAGGCCGGCGGCCAGTGCGCGGCCTGCGCCGGGCGGGACGACTTCCGCTTCGCCCACCGGTTCCACTCCGGCGGGCACGTTCCCGACGCCCTGGCGGCGTACATGGCCCAGCCGCACTGGCTGTACCTGGCGACGTTCGCCGACGGCACCACCAAGATCGGCACCGCGGCCGATCCCCGTAAGCGCTCCCGCCTCGACGAGCAGGGCGCGCTGATCGCCACCTACCTCGCCCAGAGTGCTGACGGCCGCGCCGTGCGGTTCCTGGAGGATGCCCTCACCCGCCGCCTCGGCCTGACGCAGACCGTGCGAGCCGCGGCCAAGCTGACGGCCCTGGCCGAGCTGCGCGACCTCGCCCCGGCCGGCGCCGCCCACCAGCAGCACCTCGACCGCGCCACCGAGGCCCTGAGCGGCCTGAACGTCCCGGCCACGCCGGAGCCGTGGACGCCACCCGGCGAGGGCGACCTACTACGGACGCCGGAGGCCAGGTGCGCCTTGTACCCGCACGATCCACGGGCGGGTGAGCACGGGCTGACGGTGCTCTCCTGCCTCGGCTCCCAGGTCCTCGCCACCCTCGACGGCGACGGTGAACAACTGCCCTACCTACTCGACCTCGGCGCCCTCAAGGGCCGCCGCATCGTCCTCGGCGCCCAGTTCTCCTCACCGCCCGCCGTCGTACAGTCCGTGCTCTTTTGACCTGTCCGAACGCCCGGCCTGCACTGCCGGGCCGCCCTGAGAAGCGAGGCCACAGCAACATGGCACCCCAGGACGCCATCCTCGGCTGGGACGCGGACACCAACGCCGAGGCGTACAACACCTTCACCCGCGACCACCCCATGTACGACGCGACCAGCCGCGACCTCGCCCGCCGAGGCCATCTGGCCGACGCCAGCCTGGTGGTCGACCTGTGCGGCGGCGCCGGCGCGACCGCCCGCGCGATCCTCGACCTGATCCCGGACCACGCCAGGGTCGTCTCCATCGACAACGCCGCCGCGATGCAGCGTGTCGGCCGCCGCACCCTGACCGACGCCCGCCTGACCTGGATCACCGCCCCGGCCGAACGGCTCGCCGACCACCTCCACGCCAGCAGCGCCGATGCCGTGGTGTGCAACTCCGCGATCTGGAAGACCGATACCGCCGCGGTGTTCGCGGCCGTCGCCCACCTCCTGCGCCCAGGCGGACACTTCGTCTTCAACATCGGTGGCGGCTTCGCCGGCGTCCGGCACCCCGATGAACTGTCCGCCCGCACCGGGCCTTCCCTGAACGCCCTCATCCGTCAAGTCGCCGCTGAGTGCCACGGATACACCCCGCCGCCGAAGGACGCGGACGGGCCGCCGAAGCTGCCGCTGGAGACGGTTACCGAGCAGCTGTCAGCAGCCGGACTGACGGTCGTCGGCACCGAGGTCACCGCCCAGCACAGCACCATGGCCGAGAAGAAGGCGTGGCTGTCCATCCCCGTCTTCGCGATGCCCGAGGGCGACTTCACCCACGCCCAGCGGATGCAGATCCTCGACACCGCCTACGCCATGACCACCCCCGATGCCCCGGCCGTGACGAGCTGGCTCGTCGTCGTCGCCCAACGGCCACAGGCCGCCGCATGACTCCGTCCGCCCCGGCTCCCGGCGGCGGGGCCCGCCTCTGTGACCACGCAAGCGTCGGGGTACTGATCTCCTCCCCGAGCGGCCTGCTGGTGTTCGAGCGGGCGACCCCTCCAGCCGGAATCGCCCCGGTCGCCGGTCACGTCGACGAGCACGGCGGCCCCGAGCAGGCCGCCCGCGACGAAGTCACCGAAGAGGTCGGCCTCAACGTCACCCACCTGCACCTGCTGCTGGACCAGTGGCGGCCCAACCACTGCCACCGCACGCCCAGCGGTCCGGTCGGCCACCACTGGTGGATCTTCCAGGCCGAGGTCTCCGGGGCGCTGTGCCCCTCGCCCCGGGAGATCCGCGCCCCTCGGTGGATCCACCCCGACCAGCTGCAGCAGCACGCGCTGCGCACCGCCGCGTACGCCAACGGATACCTGGACCGTGAGGAGTTCAAGCGCGAACCCGGCCTGGAGCCGGTGTGGTGCCGCTTCCTGCACGACCTTGAGCTCGTCACCCTGCCCTCGGCCGACCTCGACCGGATCGAGGCCGTCCTGTGAACGGCGGCCAGGGGCCTACCTCAGCGGGAGCCGACCGCCCGGCCGGCTGCCAGACGGCGAGCGTGCGCACGGATCCGCTCGCGGTCCTCGGGGAAGACGCTGTCCCAGCTCGTGTCCAGACGGAACCATGCCGCCGGCTGGTTCTCCTCCCCGGCGAGCGGTACGTCGCGTCCGACGACCGCGGCGTAGGACAGGCCCAGCGTCGGAGACCAGTCGGCCCGGTAGGAACGCACCGCCACGGCTGCGGGCTCGGGCAGCAGCACGCTGCGCAGGCCGGTCTCCTCCAGCAGCTCTCGTGCCGCCGCCGCACGCGGTGCCTCGCCCGGCTCCACCTTGCCACCGGGCGGCACCCATCCGCGCACGCGGTGCTTGACCAGCAGGACGTGCTCGAAAGCAGGGTCGGTGACCCACACCTCGGCCGCCAACGGCTCCATCAGATGCCGACGGGCTTCCTCCAGCCAGGCCCGTGCACCGTCGAACTCCCATGCGGCGAGGCGGGCATCCGCAACAGCCTCGTCCAAGATCACCTGACCGACTTCACCATGATTCACCCGTCCCACCCTAGGCCGACGAACTGGCCGGACGTCGCAGCGACGAGCAGGCAGCCATCCGGGGGTGTGCGGCCGACCCGGTGGCCCCTTCGGGCTGCAGGGCGATCACCCGTGGCGCCCGCTTCACACGAAGGAGTCCAGCGTGCACGATGAGCAGCCCTTGGACCGGGGAGCCTGGGTCGTCCTCGGCGGCGTCCACCTCCTCAACCGCACCGCGCCACGGCGCCCAGACGAGCCGATCGTCCTCGTACGGGTGCCACCGCAGGAGGTGTGCAGGCCGACCACCACCGTGGTCGTCCGCTGGAACGCGCTGGGGCCCTGCCCGGCCAAAGCGCTGCACCCCGGCGGGACCCGGCTCGGGGCGGCCAGGATCGACGGCGGCGAACTGTTCCCCGACGCCATCGCCGGCCCCGCCCTGCGCACCCTGGTCGGCACCGAGGCCGCCCCCAGCCTGGTGCCGCTGTGCTACCTGGCCGAACACCCTGGCGGCGGCTACCACGCGTACGCGCAGATCCGCTTCCACCCCGAGGACGCCTGCTTCGTCCGCACCACCCGAGAACCAGTCGGCCATGGCCCGGTCGAGGAGCTGCGCTGGCTCGGGCCCGTGCTGACGGCGCACGCCGAGTCGGGCACGGCGCTCAACAACCACCTGCGGTACTTCCGCAAGCACTTCTCCGGCACCGAGCTGGAGTTCAAGTACACCCTCGACCCGGCACCGGACATCTGGGCCGCGTCCATGGAACTGCTCAAGGCACTGCGCGACGGCAAGCTGGAAGGCTGCCGTCCGGAGTACCGGGAAGAGTTCCAGATCCACCACACCGAGAACCATCTGTTCGACGTCACCGGCCCCGAGCCCGAGATCGGCTACGCCTCCTTCATTCCCACCGTCACCGCCGGGCACGTGCTCAAGCGGAAGTGGTTCGCCGAGGACGCCTTCGCCCGCCGCGAGGAACTCACCTACGGCCTCGACATCGCCCCCGACCGCTTCGGGACGTTCCTGCGCGAGGACCTGGGCCTCCAGGTCCGGGCCATGCCGCCCTTCCAGCGCGTCCGTTACGACATCCAGTGCGAGTCGCTGCGTACCGGACACGTCTACGGCATCTTCTTCGACCGCTGCGCCCTCCTCGCGGCGCCCGACGTGGTGCTCTCCCAGTGCGAGCTGGAGTACCTCCGCTCGCGCAGCATCCTCGACCACGACGACGACGAGGTCCTCGTCGAGATGAAGCGGATCGACAGCTGGCTCTGCGAGTACCTCGCCAGTCACGGCTGGGCGGCCGAGCACACCTTCTACTCCAAGCGCAGCTTCCTTCGCGACGCCGTCGCCTTCTGCCCGGACCTCGCCGTGCCATGACCGGCCAGGCGGTCTCCGGCAATCCCCCGCAGGAGGTACCGCAACCCACATGAGTGATCGAACACAGCATCACAGCCCACCCTGCCCGGCCACAGAAGGAGAGGGCCCGGTATTCGAAATCAGGTTCTAGATTTCGCCCGCCTCCACCCGTTACGGCGACAGCAGACCCGCCGTTACCCGATCACCTGTCCGCATCTCACCCCGAGGAGCCCTCATGCATCCCGTACGCCGCACTGTGCTCGTTCGTCCTGCGTTCGAAAACACCGCTACCTCCTCGGGCGCCAGCCTTCTCGCCTCCGACCGCGCCGCCCTGCTCTCCGACGGATCACGACCGGATACGAGGTACCTGGCATGACGGACTCCACTCGCCTTCCCTCCCCGCTCCACGCCTGGGTGGGGAGCGTGCTGGGCCCCCTGGACGATGTGCGGGACGCCTCGCATGCCCGCGACAACTCACAGGTATGGAGGGTGACCGGACCCGCTGGCGACCACTACGTGAAAGTGGCGCCCAAGCCGATCCTCTACACGCGCGAGACCCGTGCCTACCGGCAGGCCGTTTCTCACCTCGGTCACGGCAATGCCCCGGTGCTGCGAGACAGTTCCGCGGAGCTGCTCGCCCTGATCCTGACCGCCGTGGACGGCGAGCCGTTGAAGGAAGAGGAGTCACCCGCGCGCCGCCGCTCGGCCCACCGGCAGGCCGGCCAGCTCCTGCGCCGCTTCCACGACGCGATGACCGGCACCCTCGACCAGCCGGAAGCCGGCGCAGTCGTCGAGAACACGGTGGCCGGCCTGGACAAGCACCTCGCCGAGGCCGGCGACCACCTGGCCGCTACGGAAGCCGACCTGCTGCGGCGCCTGGTGAGCGCGCTGCCCGGCTGCGGACCGCTACCGGCCGGGTGGCGGCACGGGGACTTCTGGGAGCGCAATCTGCTCTGGAACGGCCAACGCTGCGCATTGATCGACTTCGAGCGCAGCGAACCGGGTCCCTGTGTCGCCGACTTCGTCAAACTCGCCACCTCGCTGTGGCCTGATCGTCCTGAGCTGCGGACCGCCCTGTTCGAGGGGTACGGCCGGCCTCTGTCCGAGGCAGAGGAATACGCGCTGACAGCGTTCGCAGCAGCTGACGCCGCCAGCGCTCTCGCCTACGGTCCCCGGCACGGCGACCCGCTCGTGACCGCGCGCGGCCAGCGCACCGTCGAACGCCTGATGCAGGAGGGCCGTCTGTGAGCGACGCGCCTCACCTGCTGATCGCTGACGTGGCCCAGGTCCTGCTCCGTGCGAGCGGCGCCGCCCTGCGCGTATGTCGCAGACCGGACACGGCCATCGCACCAGGACAACTCACCGTCGTGGGTGGCCATCTGGAAACTGGCGAAACCCACGTACCCGGCGACGGCCCAGATCGGACACCGCCGTGTTCGTCGCCCAGTCGTGGGCGGGCGAGCCGCACAACGCCGAGCCGGACAAGTACGAAGGGCTGTTCTGGGTGTCGATGGAAAAACCCTCGCCGGACTGCCACTCCTACACCACCGCCATCTTCCACATGCTCACCCACGGCCCGTCATACCGGGCTCTCAACTGGCCGACGCAGGGAGGCACCGAGTGAAGCGATTCTTCGGCAAGGTCCGCATGGCGGAGCCCCAGGTCTCCGAGGCAGAACGCGAGCTCTTCGGCGGGCCGTTGCGCTACGACATGGGCTGGTCCCAACACGAGCACGCGGGCCTGGACTTGACCATGCGATCGGCGCTGCGACAGATGCCCAGACTCGTCGGCGCTGCCCTGCGGATGGCCTGGAGCGCGGATCGCCGCGCGCTCGTGGCGGTGGCGATCAGCGAACTCGGCCAGGGCATCGCCGCCGCGGTCGGCCTGCTT
Source organism: Streptomyces sp. B21-105 (assembly GCF_036898465.1). NCBI lineage: Bacteria > Bacillati > Actinomycetota > Actinomycetes > Kitasatosporales > Streptomycetaceae > Streptomyces > Streptomyces sp. B21-105. The sequence continues at coordinate 942,001 of NZ_JARUMJ010000001.1, forward strand.
GCCATCAACGCGGTCATGCACGCGCTGTTAGGGGGCGGAGACGCTGTCGAGAGGCTGCACGCCTTGCTGCCGGGCCTGCTCGCCGCCGCAGGCGCCGCCGTCGTGAACTCCGCCCTGGCCGGCTGGTCGACCTCGCGGGCCGGCCGCCTTGAGCCGAAGGTCGAGCGGATCGCCACCACGCAATACCTGGCCGCGGCCACCACCGTTGAACTCGAAGCCATCGACGACCCGGAGTTCCGGCGTCTGATCGACATCGCCCAGTACGGGCCCGCCTCCGCGCGCCGCATGATCGGCGCCTGTGTCTCCGCGCTGAACAGCAGCATCTCGCTGATCGCTACGGCCGGTGTGCTCACCGTCCTGCATCCAGCGCTGCTGCCCATGCTGCTGGTCATCGCCGCGCCCCGCGGTTGGGGCGCCATGCGGGTGGCGCAGGAGCGCTACGTGTCGATGATGAGCTGGATCGAGCATCTGCGGGCCAGCCGCCTCATCGGCAACCTCCTCACCGAACGCACCGCCTCACAAGAAGTGCGCATCCACGCCGTCGGTCCCTTCCTCCTCGACCGGTACCGGCGCATGGCCGCCAGCGCAGAGGCGGAGCAGGAACGTCTGGCCTCCAGCAAGGCCGTCACCGAATGGGTCGCCTCCGCGCTGTCCGGGCTGGCGATGGCCGCCACCTACGGAACGATGATCTGGCTGGTCATGGCCGGTCACATGAGCCTCGCCGTCGCCGGCACCGCAGTGATCGCGGTGCGGACCGGGTCGGCGAGCCTGGGCGCACTGGTGATGAACATCAACCAGCTGCACGAAGAGTCGCTCTACGTGCGGGACCACGGACAGTTCCTGGTCGAAGCTGCCCAACGCGCCATCCCCCAGACCGGCAACCCCGTCCCTGACCAGGTCAAGCAGGTCTCCCTGGAACACGTCACCTACCGGTATCCCGACCGCGACGCACCGGCCTTGGACGACGTCACGCTCACCTTCCCCATGGGGTCGGTCACCGCCGTCGTGGGCGAGAACGGCTCCGGCAAAAGCACCCTGATGAAGATCCTGTCCGGTCTGCTGCTGCCTCACGACGGCACGGTGAAGTGGGGCGAGGCCGACATCTCCCAGCTGGAACGGGCTCAGGTCTTCCACCGCGTCTCCCTGCTCACCCAGGACTTCCAGCGCTGGCCCGTCACGGCCGCGATGAACATCCGCATCGGCCGCCCCGACCACGACGCCTCGGCCCACGACCTGCAGCAGTCCGTCGACTACGCCGGAGCCGGGCCCGTCACCGCCAAACTCCCCAACGGGCTGGACAGCATGCTCGGCCGCATGTTCCGCGGAGCCATCGAACTCTCCGGCGGGGAATGGCAGAAAGTGGGTCTGGCCCGCACCCACTGGCGTAGCTCAACATCGCAACTGGACAGCGTCCTCATCGTCGACGAGCCCACCTCCGCCCTCGACCCCGAAGCCGAGATCGCTGCCTTCGACCGCATCCGGCGCCTCGCCGCCCCGCACCGGGCCGTCGTCCTGGTCACCCACCGCATGTCCGGCGTCCGCCACGCCGACCACATCTACGTCCTCAACCAAGGGCGCCTCGTCGAGCACGGCATCCACGACAACCTCATGGCCGCAGGCGGGCGGTACGCCGCCATGTTCGCCACCCAGGCCGCCCAGTACGCCCCGACCCCGAACGTCCCGAAGCCTGCTTCGCCCAGCGTCTTAGACCAGGCATGACCCGCTCGACCGAAAGGCAGAGCATGTCCTCCTCTCTCCCTCCGTCAGCACGAGTTGCATCGCAGTCCGCCTTGTCGGCAGCGCAGCACGCCGCAACCCGGCACGCGGTGTGGCTCGGGGCCGCCGCGATCATCACCGACCAGGTCGGCCGCGTCCTGCTGGTCCACCCGACCTACCGCGAGGACGACCGGTGGCTGCTGCCCGGCGGAGTCGTCGAACCCGGCGAACACCCGCACGCCGCCTGCCAGCGCGAAATCACCGAGGAACTGGGCCTGGCGGACCTGACCCTGTCGGGCGTGCTTGCCGTCCACTCCCTCTCACAGCACCACCCAGACATCAGGCCCGCCGCGCCCTGCCCCGGAGAGATCCGATACGTCTTCGACGGCGGAACCCTCACCCTCGACCAAGCGAAGGTGATCCGCCTGCCTCGCGAGGAGCTGTCCGAGTACGCCTTCCTCGAAACCCGGGACGCGGTGCAGCAGCTGCGTCCCGTGGACGGGCAGATCATGCTCGCCGCCTACCGTGCCCGACTCGGGAACACCGCCACCGCTCACCTCGCCGACGGCCGGCACATCCTCGACGTCCCGGCGCTGGATCGCCATGACGTCCACGTCCGCTACCGGCCCATGTGGGACAGTCCCCTCAACCGTGGCCCTGTGCCCGAGCGGCTCCCCGTGCAGCAAGCCTGGGCGTGGTGCTTCGTTCCCGACGGCCGGGTCGCCCTCGTTGCCGACCCCGCCCCCCGGGGCGCCCTGCCCATGCTGCCAGGCGGCACCGTGGAGAAGGCCGATACGACGCCCGAGGCAGCCCTCCACCGCGAAGCCGCCGAGGAAGCCCAGCTCACCCTGACCGACCCGGTGCGACTGGGCTGGGTGCTCGACGAGACTGGCGAGGTCTACGGCGGGGTGGGGCCCAATGCCAGGCTCCGACTGGCCGCCCGTGTCACCGGCATCGGGCCGGCAGCCGACGACCCCGCCACCGGCCGCCCCTTCGCACGCCTGCTCGCCACCCCCGCCCAGGCAGCCGCCCTGCTCGGATGGGGCCCGCCGGGGGCGCGGCAAGCCCGCCTCGCCACTGAAACGGCCAGGGAGCGCTGGGGCCTGCCCACCGCTGGCCCCACCGCCATCGAGGAAGTCCCGGCGGAGGGGATGCAGCTGAGCTGAAGCAAACGCCCCCGCCTTGACTCATTCCGCATCGCGCCCCTCTGAGGTACCCCCATGCCGCTGTCGCACCACCACATCCGCACCACCGTCGAGACCTACCTCGCTCGCCACCCTCACGAGCGACCACAGCTCGCCGGTCTCCTGGAAGCCCTCCACCGGCCCACCGACATCGCCAGCCGCTCCACCTTCTCCGGACACGTCACCTGCGGCGCCATCGTCGTCGACCCCCTCGGCCGCGTCCTGCACGTGCTGCACCTGGCGAGCGGGAAGGTACTCGCTCCAGGCGGACACGCCGAATCCGACGACCAGTCCCTGGCAGAGGCGACCCTGCGGGAGCTGCACGAGGAGACCGGGATCCCACCCCAGGCCGTGGCACCGTGGCCCGGCTACGAGGCCATGCCGTTCGATATCGACATCCACAACATCGACGCCCACCCAGGCAAAGGCGAACCCAGCCACCAGCACTTCGACTTCCGCTTCCTCTTCCGCCTACGCACCGCCACAGAGGTGCCCGTGGTGCTGCAGGAAGAAGAAGTCGGCGGCATCGAGTGGCGGTCCCTAGACAAGGTGGCCTCCCCCTCCCTGCGCGACAAGCTGCTCAAGCTCACGCCCGCCGTCGAACCGGAGACGGCCAACGCCTCCGCCCTGATCTACAACGACCGCGGTGAATACCTGCTCCACCTGCGCGACTACTTCCCCGGCCAGATCTGGGAGCCGGGCATGTGGTCGCTCCTCGGCGGCGGCCGAGAACCCCAGGACACCACCCTGGAACACACCGTGCGACGCGAACTCGACGAAGAAGCCGGACTGCACATCCCCGACCTGACCCCGTTCGGCACCGAGGAAGCGGTCGACGCCGCCGGCGCGACCCTGCCCATCGCCATCTACGCCGGCACCTGGAACGGCGACCCCCGCGAACTCCGCCTGACGGAAGGAGTGATGCTTGCCTGGTTCACTCCCGATGACCTCCACCGGCTGCGCATCACACCATCCACCAGCGACCTCGTGCGACGCCACGCCGCCACCTCCCCAGCCATCGCGTCCACTCTCACCTCGCACGTCGCCCACTCATCGGTAGCCGAGCGTCGACCGGCCTCTCCCAGCGGCACCGTCCCCAACGTGATCGGCGTCCACCTCTATCTGGAGCGCCCCGACGGAACAGTGCTGCTCGGGCTTCGCCACCCCGATTCCGCGTTCGCACCCTCCACCTGGCACACCCTGGCAGGCCACTGCGAGCAGGAAAGCGCCATCACGTGCCTGATCAGGGAGGCACGCGAAGAGGCCGGCCTACTGATCGAGCCGCAGGACGTCGAACTCGTCCACGTTGTCCACCTCGTCGACCGGGTCGGGGACCAGCCTCGCCTGGGGCTCTTCTTCCGCGCTCGGGCCTGGAGGGGCGAGCCGCAACCATGCGAGCCGGCCAAGTGCACCGAGTGGAGATTCTGGGACCCGACCGCACTCCCGGCAGCCCTCGTCCCTTACACCCGGGGCGTCATCGAAGCCATCCGCGCCGGTCACCTCTACTCGGAGACAGGATGGGCATGAGCCACCGCCGCAAGCTCGTCGAGGCCCTCCGTCGCTGCATCCTCGCCTTGCGCCCGTGGGAACTGGCCGTCTAAGCCGGCACCCCGCCTGATCTCTATCCGTGTACCCACCCCTGGCCTCGCCGTAAGGATGCGCCGTTGTTCACCACGCAAGATGAATGGAATCGCGGCTACGCCGAAGGCCGCCGTTACCGGCCCCTGGACGACGACGAGCGATCGTTGCTCGCCCAGCACGTGTCTGCTCCCGACGGCGGCCGAGCACTCGACGTGGGATGCGGGCTGGGTTGTTTCAGCAAACACCGTGTCCCACGCAGGCCGTGTCGCTTTGCACGAGGGCGGAGTGACCTCGCCGTGTCACGTTGACGCGATCCATCATGTCTCTTTCCTAGCAATGGTGAGTGCCTGAGATCACACCTGCGGAGCCATGTACGAGAGCAGGAGCGGCGAGGGGGGATGTAGGGGGACGGACTATGGAGAGGTCCTTCCATGAGTTGTACGGACGCGGTGGTTGGACCGGTTTCGCTGGCCGGGGAGCATCTGAAGAGTCCACGTGCAGCCTAGTCACTAGCATCGGCGTCGCGCTCGGCGACGAGATGCGCAGGCCAGCCAGCTGGGTGCCGCAGCGTTCGATGCGGTAGCGGGGATCGCGAGCGAACAGGCCGCATCGAAGCTGGCCGAGCCGAGCAGCCAGGTGACAGGTGGGATGTCGGACGTATGCCAAGTGAGGACGAGGCCCAGCCATGTCTCTCCCCACGCGCCCACGACAGCCGGAATCACGGCTCTCAATTGACGTTGCTCGCCCCGTTGACCACATGATGCACATGCCTTAGCGTACTGAAAGCGCTTTCGAACCTCGTCCGATATCTCGAACATCTGGTTAGGGGTGCAGAAGAGTCTCGATGTGCACATTCTCCGCTCACCGCTCCGCCATTGGCTGGCCGGCTCGAATCAAGGGCCTCGGGAAAGCGAAACGGTCGAGATCGACGAGTTACTTCACATGATCGACTCCGCGTCCGCAGGGAAAGTGATGGGGCGTCGCCAGCCTGCCCGCATAGCCGCCTTTCCTACTGTAATCGAGAAAATATCCTGCAGTTCACGCAACGGTTTCTCTCGTGCTCGCCAAATTTATGGATCCGTAGCCATGGATGGCTACGCGGGCGAATGTGTTCGCGAAGAGAGGGGACTCGATGAAATTACGACGTGCCGTTGTCACGGGCGGCGCCGGATTCTTAGGTTCACATCTCTGCGAACGGCTCATTCAAGAAGGCGTGGAGGTGGTGTGCCTGGACGACTTGAGTTCCGGGAGCTTAGAAAATCTGAAGTTATGCGAGGTATCCGGCAGGCTGCACGTCCAGCAGGCGGATATATCAAACGGATGCGCCGTCAAGGGCCCAGTGGACGCCGTGCTCCACTTCGCGTCTCCCGCTTCCCCAGTCGACTACCTGAGGATGCCGGTGCACACCATGCGCACGGGGTCGATGGGCACATTCCATGCGTTGAACCTAGCCAAAATGTCGGGCGCCCGGTTCCTGCTCGCCTCGACCAGTGAGACGTACGGTAACCCGCAGGTTCACCCTCAGACCGAGGCTTACTGGGGAAATGTCAACCCCGTGGGCCCGCGCGCTGTTTATGACGAAGCGAAACGCTTCGCAGAGGCTCTGACCGTCACCTACCGTCGAACGTACGGGGTCAATGCAGCGATCGTCCGCATTTTTAACACCTTCGGTCCGCGAATGCGGAAAGAAGACGGGCGGGCCATTCCCACCTTCATCGGTCAGGCGCTCTCCGGACAGAACATCACCATCGCTGGGGACGGTTCGCAGACCAGATCCTTTTGCTATGTCGACGACTTGCTGGACGGTGTCGTTCGCATGCTTCATTCTGACCACCCAGGTCCGGTGAACCTGGGGAACCCAGAAGAGGTATCGGTCCGGCAGATCGCCGAGCGCATCAGGAAACTGACTGGGTCACGGTCGCTCTTTGAGTTCGCGCCCCGTCCGGAGGATGACCCGGAGCTTCGGTGCCCGGACATCACCATGGCCAGAAAGCTTCTTGGATGGACGCCCCAGGTCTCTCTGGACGAGGGGCTGAAGCTGACAATCGACTGGTTTCAGGAGCAGCTTCTCACCGCTTGAGCGCCAGCCATCCGATCGCGCACTGCGAGCTGAACCTCGGGGAGACGGAATATGGCAACGTATGTTCTCGGGACGGGACTTTCGCACGATGGATCATCCTGCTTGTTAAAAGACGGTGTGATCGTCACTGCCATAGAAAAGGAGCGCCTCACCAGGCGCAAGCACGACGGCTTCAACGACGATCTGACCCTACAGTATTGCCTGGACGCAGCGGGCATCTCATGGTCCTCGATCGACCTACTGGTCGAGAACAACACAATCAACTCGTACGATCACGCCGATGAGGTTCGCCGCGGGAAACGGATAATTCCTGACAGCGTTCCTCGCGTTAATATCTCGCATCATCTGGCGCATGCCTACAGCGCCGCCGGGACGAGCCCCTTTCCGCGCATGGCCATCGCGGTGCTGGACGGCCGAGGAAGCTCGCTCAACAACTGCATCGACGTCCCGGAAGGTGTTCTGCCCGCCGACGTCGCCGGGATCGACGGCGACGAGCGCAGCGGCTACTGGGAGAAGGAAAGCCTGTACCTGTTCGACGGCAAGACCGTGACTCCGGTGTTCAAGGACTTCTCCCCGTTGCGGAGAACCGTCACCGATGTGCACCACCCCCTGTTCCCCCGCTCCCTGGCGCACGGCATCGGGGCGGTGTACGGCGCGGTCAGCCGTTACGTCTTCGGCAACAACTTTACCGACGGCAAGCTGATGGGCCTGGCACCGTACGGAACGCCTGGCCGCTTCGACTTCCCCGTCTTCGACCTGCGCGACGGCCGGGTCTTCCTGCGCTACGACTGGCAGACCCGGTTCCCCGCCGAACTGGCCGGGGACGGAACGAATCTCGCGGAGAATTTCCAGTACTACGCCGACCTGGCTCACCATATGCAGAGCGAGGCAGAGCGGGCGATCCTGTACTTGTTCCGCGAGTACCACCGTAAGTCCGGTGAGCCCGTGGCAGGTTATGCCGGCGGTGTGGCACTCAACGCGGTGTGCAACGGAAAGATCCCCTCCCAAACCCCCTTCGAGGACCTGTACATACAGCCCGCCGCCGGTGACAACGGCGTGGCCCTCGGATGCGCCTACTACGGCTGGCTGGAGACGCTGGGACGTCCCCTCGTACAGCACCAGGGCTCAAGTGCCTTCGCCCGTCCCTACAGTGAGGACGAGATCCGGACCGCTCTGGGCGAATTCAGCGAGCGCTGCAGCTTCGAAGGGCCTTTCCCCGTAGAAGAACGGGGCCGGATCGCCGCGACGCTGATCGCTGACGGCAAGGTGGTGGGCTGGTTCCAAGGACCCTCCGAATTCGGTCCCGGGCCCTGGGGCATCGCAGCATCCTCGCGGATCCGAGGCGGGAGCACCTGCGTGACCACATCAACGCCAACATCAAGTTCCGAGAGGACTTCCGTCCGTTCGCGCCGGCGGTGCTGGCCGCCGACGCCGACGAGTACTTCGAGGGCGTCACGCACAGCCCCTACATGATCTCCGTCGCGACGGTCCCGGAGGCGCTGCGCAAAGTGATACCGGCCGTCGTGCACCGAGACGGTTCGGCCCGGCTGCAGACCGTGTCGCAGACGGACAACAAACCCTTCTGGCTGCTGCTGAACCACCTCAAGTCGCTCACGGGCGTGCCGATCGCGCTGAACACGTCGCTGAACCGCCGCGGTATGCCGATCGTGGAAACACCGGCCCAGGCGCTGTCACTGCTGTGTGAGACAGCACTCGACGCCCTGGTACTGGACGGCTTCGTCGTCCGTCGTGTCCAGCCCGAGCGCCAGGTCCAGCCGCCGGCCGCTCAGTGACGTCACCGGGAGCCCGAATCCGGGAGGAAAAGTGACTTCCTTCGAAGTTCATTTCACCGGCTGCGCCACTCGATCCGGTGGGATCACCTGGGCACAGCAGGACATTTACGGGTTCGTCTACGGAGGACACGGCCAGGCAGGCCAGGACAGTCCTGATCTGCGGGGTGTGGTCGATCCGGAATGCGAACCGTCGACCGATGACTGTAGGTCGGCGATCCGGATTCTGGTCAGTCGTCACGAGGCCCTGCGGACCACGTTCACAGCGGGCGACGGAGATTTCCTCGCACAGCACGTCTCGGACGAGGGAACGATTCCGGTACTCGTCGATGATGTGGACGGTGTGGGAGCCGGCCAGGAAGAGCGGGCGGTCTCCAGGCTGACCGATCTGCTCACCAACCGACAGATAGACGTCACCGCCGAGTTACCGCTCCGAATAGGGCTCGTGACGGCCTCGCGTACGGTCCGCCGGATCGTCGTGGTGATATCCCGGATGGTGGTCGACGGGTGGGGCTTCGAGAACCTGCTGCAGGATCTCGTACGAGAAGTGGTCATGGTTCGTAGAGCCGGTGGTGCTCCGCCCCGAGCGTTCCAGCAACTCGACCAGTGGGAGTGGGAGCGCTCCGAACACGGCGCGATGCGTGCGAAGGCCGCCCTCGCCTACCGCAGCGAGCTGCTTGAGAAGAGCGCGGCGAGTCCTGACCCACGGTCGGTGCCAGGTGCTCCTATGGGGCGCATGCGACGTGGTGGGCTGTCACTCGGGGCGGAGTTCACCGCGTCCTTGAGACAAGCGTCGAGTTCCCTGTCGATGAGTACGTCCGCGCTGCTGCTGACTTCCTGCGCACTGGCCGCGTCGGACACCCTGGGAGCGGCCGACCTCCTGCTCCATCTGCATTGCGCAAACAGATTCGATCCGCCCCGGATCCGCTCCGTGACCCGGCTGAAGAGCATGTCCTTGATGCCGTACCGGCGGGAATCACAGGTCCTTTCGGCGGAGGCGAAGCGGGTCTGGAGGGCGGCCCTGGTGGCGTACCAGCACGCTCAGGTCCCCCAGGCGAGGCGGCGGAGATCATCCGGCGGGCGAAGAACCGCTTCCTAGTGGAATTCAATGACCGTCGCACACTGGCCGACGAGGTCGAAGGGGACCCCCTGGGCGGTGCCGATCTGACCGAGTACTCCACTTCGGAGGTCGATGTCGTCGACAGCGTCCGTCAGGCAGGCGGCCCGCACATGGGTTTCTCGATCGATCCGCGGGGCGGCCGCCTGGGACTGTCGGTGAAGTTGGAGTCGAATGTTCTCCGCGACGAGGAGATCGTCTCCACCCTCACCCGTATCAGAGAGAGCCTTCAGAAAGGGCCTATCGATGGTGAGCCATGAGACGACCGGTTCGGATCCCAGCGGTCCGCGGATGTCCATCGTCATTCCGACTCACTCCGGTCGCGGCACCTACGTGGCCGAGTTACTCCAGGAGTTGCGTAAACCGGCACATGAGGAAACCGTGGAAGTCCTCGTCGTGGACAGCTCGGACGGGGCGGAGGCCACGGAACTCGAACAGAGATGTGCCGCAGTGGGCGGCTGCAGGTATCTGCGCGGACCGCTGGACGCGGCGACGAAGCGCAACATCGGCGCACAAGCCGCCCGCGGAGAGCTCCTGCTGTTCGTCGACTCGGACTGCGTCATCACCGACGAGTCGATCCAAGCGCACATCGACTTCATGTCCCAGGCACCGGAAGGCGTCGGAGCAGCCATCGGACCCACCCGGATGATCGACAGGAACGACGTTCATCCATGGCCCATCGTGCGACATTCCCGCATGTACAACCAGTGCTACGACTGGCCGGACCGGTTCAACCGGGTCCTGTGGGGCACTACGTCGAACCTGGTGGTACGGGCCGCCGCCTTCCGCGAGGTCGGCGGCTTTCGGGCCATGTTCCCCGCCCCCGTCGGCGGCGAGGACGTCGACTTCGGAGTCCGTCTCACGGAGGCCGGGTACGAGATCGCCACCAACCCGATGGCCGAAGTGAGCCACCGGCGCGCGCACATAGGCGGTCTGCGCCCGATCGCGCGGAGCCTGTTCCACTACGGTGCCGCCGACGCCGCCCTGGTCGATCTCCACAACCAGCGCACCCAGCTGCACGTACCCACCCATGTGGCCGGGGCGATGTTGGCCGGCGCTGTCCTCGCCGCCGGCGGACGCCGCACGAAGGCCGTCGTCGGCCTTGCAGCCCTCGCCTCGATCGCGGTCGGCACCACGCGTGCCCGGAAGTCGATGTACGAAGTCTCCGGGAACGAGAGCACGACCAGCAGGTCCTGGGTCGAGATACCCAGACAACTCGCGGCCCGCGGGCTGGACGGTGTCTTCACCCTCGGCGTGATCGTCGGGGCGGCACGCCGCAACAGGCCGGGGCTGGCCCTGAAACGGTTCGTGTACGTGGACCGGGCGGGATTCGAACTGAGGAGTGAGGCGTGATCACACTCGGTATCACGGGAAGCTTCTCCGACCTGAGCGGAAAGTTCCTGCCTGCACTGCCCGACTGGTTCTACCACGACTCCGCCGCCGGTCTGGTGGTCGACGGCACGGCGGTGGCGGCCGTAGAGGAGGAGCGGCTCAACCGGATCAAACACACCAACAAGTTTCCGCACGAGGCGGTTCGAGCCTGTCTTGAGATCGCCGGCATACGCCCCGGCGACATCGACAACGTGGCGTTCTTCTTCGGTGAGGAGTACTCGGACCTGGAACTGGGCTACCAGTACCTCGAAAACCCCGATGAACTGGTCAGGTCCGCACGTGACCTGGTCGAAGAGCGACTCCACGAATGTCTGCCCACCGGCTTCTCGGCCGACCGGATAACCTTCGTGCCGCACCATCTATCCCACGCCTTCGGGACGTTCGCTGATTCCGGGTTCGACAGCGGCCTGGCCCTGGTCATGGACGGCAATGGCGAGGCAGAGAGCATCTCGGTCTACCGGGGCGCCAGCGGCAAGCTGGATCTGCTGAAGACCTACGACATCTCCCGCTCCCTCGGCCACTTCTACCTGTCGGCCCTTCCACTCATCGGTTTCAAACGCTTCGACGAGTACAAGGCCATGGGCTTGGCACCCTACGGTGACCCGGAGGTGTATCGCGAGGAGTTCGCGCGGTGCACCGCCGTCCTGCCCGGCGGCGAGTTCGAGATGGACGGAGCCGCTCTCGTGGAGCGCTTCCTGCGGAAGGGGTACCGGCCGCGGCGTCGAGGAGAGGTGCCCCGGGCCGAGGACGCCCACCTGGCCGCCGCACTCCAAGAGGTGCTGGAGCGGGTCGTCCTGCACATCGCTCGCCACTGGCGCGACGAGACAGGAGAACGCAGGCTCTGCCTCGCCGGCGGCGTGGCCCACAACTCCTCCGCGAACGGCCGGTTGCTCTCCTCCGGGCTCTTCGACGACCTGTTCGTCCACCCGGCCTCGCACGACGCTGGCTCGGCCCTGGGCGCCGCCCAGTCCCTCCAGTCGGAGGCCGGCGTCTTCCACAGCAAACGGCTCCGGCATGTCTTTCTCGGGCCCAATCTGGGCGCGCGACTGGACGTGTCCGCCGCGGTCCACAGGTGGGCCCCGTTCGTCGAGTGGGAAGCGGTGGACCCGGGTGACGAACACGACCTCGCCGCGCGTCTGATCGACGAGGGCGCGATCGTCGGCTGGGCGCGCGGCCGCTCGGAGTTCGGCCCCCGGGCGCTGGGGCACCGCAGCATACTCGCCGACCCCCGGCACGCCGGGAACCGCGACCGGGTCAACGCGGTGGTCAAGAAGCGCGAGGAGTTCCGCCCGTTCGCGCCGGCGGTGCTGGCCGAGCACCTGGAGACCGTGTTCGAGGCCGTGCCGACCCGGGCGCCGCTCGACTTTATGTCGTACGTCGTGCAGGTGAAGGACGAATGGCGCGAGCGGTTGCCGGCCGTGGTGCACGTCGATGGCAGCGCACGGGTGCAGACGGTCGACAAGGACAGCAATCCGGCGTTCTGGCAACTCATTCAGAGCTTCTACAAGCGGTCCGGCGTGCCAGTCGTCCTCAACACCTCGTTCAACAATTTCGCGGAGCCGATCGTGCAGACCACGGACGACGCGCTGCGCTGTCTGGTCACGACAGCACTCGACTGCCTGGTCCTGCCGGGGTTCGTGATCCGCCGCCGTTCCGACCTCGTGGAAGCGATCCTGACCAGCGTGCCGTCCCTGCATCCTGCCGCGGAGCTGAGGAAGATCGTGCGGCCGGGGAAGCCGGGATCGTCACGTACCGTCGCCACCTTCCATTACGCCGGTGCGCGCGAGATCGACGTCTCGCCAGCGCTGTGGGACCTGCTCGCCACAGGGACGACGTCCCCCGCTGACCTGGGTCTTTCGTCAGCGGGGGACGACGGCGCCCGCGTGGCCGACGAGCTCATGCGGCTGTGGGAACTCCGCATCGTCGACCTGGCACCCCGTGGCCGCACACCGGCATGACGCGCGGGACGGCACGACAGCGCGACCGGCGAGCGGCTCCAAGGCACGGCCGAGCACTTCAGTGAGGGACTCGATGCATCTGTTCCAGGCACTCCGCGCCCGAGCACGGGAACGCCCCCGGGCGGTGGCACATGTCGTAGCGGGAGGGCAGACGCTCACGTTCGACGCATGGCATCGCCGAGCCTGCGCCCAGGCCGAGCGCCTCTCCGCCCGAGGAGTGGGGCCCGGGACACCGGTCGGCCTCCGCTTCACCGCGGAAGAGGTGATCGACGCGGCGTCGGCCATGGTCGCCGTGCAGTTGCTGGCAGCCGTACCAGTGTTCCTGCCGCAGGTGTCGGACCCCGCGACCGTGGCGCGCGGCCGGTCCCGGACGGGGGTCGATCTTGTGTTGCCGAACGACTGGCCCGTCGGCGAGATCGGTGGTGAGCCATGCTCGGGGCACTGCCGTCTGGAGCGCTGGGCGGAACGGTCGGACATCGGGGCCGAGATCGCGGCGGTGGTGCAGACATCGGGCGCCACCGGGAATCCCAGGGGCGTGGCCATCACCCACCAGGACGCCGCCTATCAGACGCGCGGGGGATGGACGCAGGACGTGCTGTTGGCCGCTTCAGCCGTGCACACCGTCGACGGCGCGATGCACCTGGTGGCGCCGCTGCTCGACGGGCGCAAGGTGATCACGCTGCCCCGGTTCTCGGCGGGCGCCTTCTGGCAGACCCTGCGGAAGCAGAAGCCCACCTACCTCAAGCTGGTGCCCGCCATGATCCGGCTGCTCGACGCGGAGGAGACGGACCTGCCGCCACAGCGCACGGACGTCCGGAAGGTCCGGATCGGCTCCGCCGCGGTGAGCGAGGACGACCGGGATGCCTTGGCCCGGTTGTTCCCCCGCGCGGAGATCTGGATGGACTATTCGAGCACGGAGTCCGGCAAGGCGGCCGTCCAGATCCGGCTCGACCGGACAGATCACCGCCGGTCTCCGTGGCGCGGCGAACTCGGAGTGCCCGACTCCGACACCCTGGTCAGGGTGGTCGACGCGAGCGGCGTGACCGTCCCGCCGGGAACAGCGGGAGAGATCCAGCTCCGGCACGCCGTCCTGCCCCGACGGCGGTACTTCCCGGACCATCGGGCCGAAGCCGACTCCACCGACGGTCCTTGGGTGTCCACGGGCGACATCGGCGTGCTCGACGATACCGGCCGGCTTTGGTACAGCGGTCGGCTTGCCGAGACGGCCAACTGTGGTGGGGAGAACGTCTCACTTGTCGAAGTGGAACAGGCTTTCCTGGAATGCGAGTTCATTGCTGCTGCGGCTGCTGCGGCCCTCCCGCACCCGTTGATGGGGCAAACGGTGGGCCTGCTGCTGGTGCCCGTCGGCGACCGGTCCGTGACGGACGCCGAACTGCACGCTTTCGCACGTCGGCGCCTCCGCCCCGTCCAACGACCTACCCGGATGCTGTGCGTATCCGAGGTGCCGGTCGCCGAACACGGCAAGATCGCCCGTGGCAAGGTCCGCGACATCCTGCTCGACGCTGGGGCACCCGCCGCCGTCCCGGAGAGTGCCGATCGGATTCTGGCACTCGTCCGGGAGTTGGGCTTCACCGAAGCCGAGGCCGACGACGACCTGTTCGCGCTGGGCTTGACCTCGCTCGACTTCGTGCGGTTCGCCATGGCGATCGAGACAGCGTTCGGCGTCATGGTCGACCTGGGCGAGCTGATGAGCCTCGCCACCATCGCCGACCTACAGCGCCACCTTCTGCCGGACGACGGGGGGCACTGACATGGCTGCCTCCGGCTTCCCGGTCGCCGCGCCCATCGGTCTGGTGCGCAGCGCTGCGGAGGATCCCGCACTGAGCGCTTGGCTGGGCCGGGTCGACCAACTCGTGGACGCGGCCTGCCGCCGCTGGGACCTCGACAAGGTCGCAGCCTTGCCCGCCCAGTACAGCGTCGTGCTGGAAGTCAGGCAGCCGGACGGCGCACCCGCGGTGCTCAAGGTGATCCCGCCCGACGACTTCGCGGCACTCGAGGTCCCCGCCCTGCGTGCCTACGACGGAGAGTCCTCGCCCCGGTTGCTAGCCTACGACGAGACTCTGGACGCCGCGCTGCTCGAAAGGGTCGGGCCGGCACGCCCGTTGTCACATCTGCCCGATGATGAGGCCACCAGGGTCCTCGCCACGGTGATGCGACGACTGTGGACGGTGCCGGCCTCGCGGCTGCAACCGCCCAACCGCCTGTCCGACTGGGCGACACAACGACCGGCGATCATGCGTTCACGCGCCGGAGGACGTCCGGGCCTGGTGCCGCCAGACCTTTTGGACCAGGCCACCGAAATTCTGCGGTGTTGGGACAGCTCGGTCGACGACGTGATCCTGCACGGCGATCTGCACCACGCCAACGTGCTCTCCTCCGACCGGTGCGGCTGGGTCGCCATCGACCCCTGCGGTCGAATCGGACACCGCGAGGCGGACGTTGCGGCGATGCTCAGGAACCCCTGGGGTGCCGAACTCGACGTGGAACGGCTGCGTGCCAGGAACGAGCGTCGCCTCGACATCCTGCGGGCGATGCTGGACCTGGACCTGGACCGGTGTCGGCAGTGGGCCTTCGCCAACTCTCTCGACCTGGCCATCTGGAGTGCCGTCTCCGGTCGGCCCGACGACTTCGACCATCTCTTCGCGGTCGCGCTCAGCCTCAGGGAATGACAGCCGAAGAATCCGAGCCGACCCACGGTTCCAGCGACGGACCGCGGTACCGCGCCGGTACGACAAGGAGAAATGAATGGCCGTCCAAGGGCAGTCCCTTGCACTCTTCGACCACGCTCCCACGCTTCGGCACGATCCCGATGACGTGCTGTTCCGATGGCCGATCCTGGAGCCGGAGGACGAGAAGGCCGTCCTCGACGTGCTCCGGCTGCACAACTTCGAGGGATCCGGAAACGTAGCGGCGTTCGAGGCGGAGTTCGCCGACTTCTGCGGTGTCGGATACGCGATCGCCCAGGTCAACGGTACGTCGGCGGTGCTGGCCGCGCTGTACGCCGCCGGTGTCCGCCCGGGCGACGAGGTGATCGTCCCCAGCGCGACGTACTGGGCCACCGCGCTGCCGGTCTACTCGCTCGGGGCGACGATCGTCTTCGCCGACGTGCAGCCGACAACCATGAACCTCGACCCGGAAGACGTCGAACGCCGGATCACGGACCGCACCCGGGCGATCGTCGTGGTGCACATGTTGGGTTATCCGGCAGACATGGCCAGATTCCGGGAGATCGGAGACCGGCACGGGGTGAGGATCATCGAGGATGCCTCGCATGCGCACGGTTCGCTGTATCGCAAACAACGCGCCGGCGCGCTGGCCGACATCGCGGCGTTCTCCTTCTCCGGGAAGCCGATCGCGGTGGGGGAAGGCGGGATCGTCGTCACCGAGGACCGGCAGATGCACGATCGTGTCATCGCCTGGGGACAGAACTTCCGATTCCACGAGAACTACGTCGAGGACGCGGAGCTGCTTCGCTTCAAGGGCCTTCCGCTCGGAGGAGTCACCTCCCGCATGCACCCGGTCAGCGCCGCCCTCGCCCGTCAGCAGTTGCGTCGCCTCGACAGTCGTATGGAAGAGGTGGACGCCGCCATGACCTACTTCTGGGACTGTCTCGACGGCGTTCCCGGAATCGTCCCGCACCGGCCGCCCGCTGGGGACGACCGCACCATGGGTGCCTGGTACCAGCCGCACGGGATATACGACTCGAACGCCCTGTCCGGCCTCTCCGCCCACGGCTTCATGAAGGCGGTGCGAGCCGAGGGGTTCCCCTCCTACACCCGCAACATCATCCGGGAACCGCTTCACCTGCATCCTGTGCTCAACGAGGTGGATGTCTACGGCGTCGGCCGTCCGACCAGGATCCAGAACAGCCCCCGTGACGTGCGCCAGCCCCTGGGCAGCCTGCCGGTGACCGAGGGACTGCGCGCCTTCAGCGTGCCGCCGTTCAAGAGGTTTGACGCCCCCCGCATCCGCCGCTATGCCGACCTGTTCGCGAAGGTCGCCGAACATCACCGTGAGTTGCTCTCCACCGACCCCGGTGACGACGCGGTGGTGGTGGACGAACGGGGCAACGGGTAGTGCGAGCGGAGCACGTCTGGATGGCGGTCGAGGAACTGCGTCGGCTGAGCGCCGACGTACTGGGCGAGATCGGTGTGCGCGAGGAAGTGGCCGAGGCGGTCGCCCAGCATCTCGTCGAGGCGGAGGCCACCGGTCACGCCACGCACGGCGTGCTGCAACTGCCCTCCCTGGTACGGGACATCCGGGCAGGCGTCCTGGACCCGAATGCCGATCCCGTCATCGAGACGCGTGGTGCACAGATGCTGGTGGACGCCAGGAGGGCCGTTTCCCACTGGGCGCTCCCGGGGATCGTGGACTGTGCGGTGGAGGCGGCCCGGCGGGACGGCGCGTGCACAGCGTATATCCGGAACATCGGCAGCACCGGTCGGCTGGGCGCCTACGTTGCCAGAGCGGCGAGGCGCGGAATGGCCGCGCTGTTCGTGACGGGCTCCCTGGGACAGCCCCATGAGGCACTCGTCGCGGCGTTCGGCGGGCGGGAACGCCTGCTGGGCTCCAACCCCATCGCCTTCGCCGCACCCACCTCCGGCGCCCCGCTCGTCGTCGACCTCTCCACGGCGGCCACCACCATGGGGGAACTCCGGCGCAGTCGGCTGCTGGGCGTCCCCCTGGAGTCGCCCGCGGTCATCGACAGCTCCGGCGAACTCTCGAGGGAGCCAGCCGCTTTCTACGCAGGCGGCGCGATCGTTCCCGCAGCCGGGCACAAGGGCTACGCCCTCGCGCTGATGGCCGCCGCTCTCGGGGCGCTCTCCGGAGGCCATACCGCAGACGGCCGCCTCGCCGGATCGTTCCTGCTCGTCATCCGCCCGGCTTCGGAGACCTACGCGACGGAACTGAGAGTGGCCCTGGACAGGGTCAGAAGTACGGACGGCGTGCGTGTCCCCGGTGACCGCCCTGGCCGTACCGGACATCAGGAGGAGCAGTTCAAGGTGGCTGTCCCGGTCGTAGTACTGCAGGAGATCAATCGGATCCGGGAAGGGAGGAACCGGTGACGAACGACAGGGCGGTGGTGCTCGTCGGATGCGGTTACGCCGCGGACTTCTATGTCGCCTGCCTCACCAGTTACCCGCACCTCAAGCTGGTCGGTGCCTACGACATCGACCAGGAACGGGCGACGACGTTCTGCGGCTTCCATGGGATAACCCGCTTCGGCAGCCTGACGGAGGCACTCGATCAGGACGCGATCGTCGCGAACCTGACGACGATCGAGAGCCACCACGAGGTCACCAAGGCGGCGCTGCTCAGGGGGCGGCACGTCTTCAGCGAGAAGCCGCTGGCGCTAGCGCAGGCCGAGACGGACGAGCTCCGGCACCTCGCCGAAACCCGCGGGCTTCTGCTGGCGTCGGCGCCGAGCACCTCGCTCGGCCCCTGCTATGGCGCCGTACGGGAGGCATTGCACGGTGGCCTCATCGGCCGACCCCTCGTCGTGCATGCCAATCTTGAGGACGGTGCCGTTCACAGGATGGACTACCGGAACTGGATCAGTCCCTCCGGTCAGCCCTGGCCGGCCCGCCACGAGTTCGCCGCTGGCCCCATTCTGGAGCACGCTGGCTACCAACTCACCTGGCTGGTCCGACTGTTCGGCGGGGTGAAGCAGATGACGGGGATGACGACGACCGTGGAGCCCGCGCCCCGGCCGAAGGAGGCGACCGACTGGAGATTCGGCCCGAACCTGGCCCTGTGGAGTCTCACCCATGACAGCGGCGTCGTGACGCGGCTGAGTGCCGGAGGAGTGGCCCCCCGTGACTACTCCATGCGGATCTTTGGCGAGGAGGGCGTACTTGAGGTGGAGGACGTGATGCGTCTGAACTCACCCGTCGCGTATCGGCGTTCGGCCTCGGTGACGGAACACAGCCGGATCGGCTATCTCGGACCCACTGAGCGCCTGCGCTACGACACGCCCCCACCTCCCTACGACGACACCCACTACATCGACTTCGCGGCCGGCCTGGCAGAGATGGCGGACTGCCTGGACGGTCCCGGTGCACCCCGGCTCGGCCTTCCGCTGTCGGCACACGTCCTTGAGCTGACGCTGGAACTCATCACATCAGGGGCCCGGACCGTACGCCCCACGACACGATACGGCGAACCGCGAGAGACGAGGACGCCCCGATGACCGCCCTGTCGTCGCCTCCCTCGCCGGACGAGGTGAGCCACTTCCAGTCAATGCTTGCCGAATTCCGGCGACTCAGCGTCGAGCCTCGCGGGGAGGCCGACCGCTTCCAGTTCCTCTGCGACCAGATGTTCACGGTATTCAGCGCATCCGGCATTTGGGAAGCCGACCGCGAGCACGATCGGCTCCTCCCCGGGGACGACAACCTCGACACCGGCAATCCGGCCTTCCATCCGCCGGACGTGTTCATGAACACGATGGTGAAACTGGCCAGCGATCCTGAGAACCTTCGCGGCTACTACGGGGGCTTCGCCCGCGACGATCTCCGGAGCGCGGTGCAAGAGTTCCTGCGGCGCACCGGGCTGCTGAGCGCCGACCAGACGGTGGACGTCGTGGCGGGCGCCGGCACAGTCCACCTCTATGACCTGCTGTGTCGGCACCTTGTGCGCCGCCCCAACGACGTCGTTCTCAGCGCGCATCCCTTCTACGGCTTCTTCCTCCCGCACGCCGAGCGCTCCGGAGGACAGACTCGGCTCGTGCGGCCCGACGACGGCTACCGGTGCTCAGGCAGTCTGGTCGCGTCCTCCATCTCGGCCGTCAACGACGAACTGCACCAGGGCTGGGCCACGACGGTCGGGCACAGGTTCCGGGCGTTCCTTACCGATGCCGCCCCTCACCTGGGTCTCTGCGTCCCGCCCCTATGGGTCGAGGAGGTCGGCAGAGCGCTCGATCGCGTTCGTACCTGGCCGGACTTCCCGGAGCAGTGCGACGGGGAGGTCTTGGATCTCCTCGGTCCGCTCCTGGCCGAAGTCGGGCTCCCCTGGCCTGCGCTCGCCCGCGTCGGCAAGCTGCCGACCGTGCCGCGCGTGGTGGCATGGATGCACATCAACCCGAGCCAAGGCGGCGACGTCTACGGCCAGGAACACGTCAGCGCCTTGGCCGAGGTGCTGCGTTACGCCCAAGTACCGCCGATTGAGGACCTGGCCTATCACTCGGTGCGGATCCAACTAGGGGAGCTGGGCTCCTTCTTCCGCACCGGAGTGCCGACGTATCAGCTCCTGGGGCTCTCGAAGCCGTTCGGACTCGCCAACTGCCGGGTCGGCCTGCTGGTCACCGACACCGACGACGGCTACCAACTCGGCCGTCTGGTCGAGACCTCCGCCGGATGGATGCCGACGTTCCATCAGATCGCCCTTCGGGATCTGCTGGCGGACAAGGAAGTCGAACGGTATTTGCGTGAGAACTCGTCCGCGTCGCAGGACAGCTATGCCGCCAAATGCACCGTTGCCCTGGCTGTACTGCGCGGCCGACGCCACGACCCCACACTTTCCGAGGATGGGTTCGCCCACGTGAGCCGCATCGCGGACGAGACCGCCGAGGAGCTGTTCGGACCATTCGGCTCATACCCGCACGCCGCCGGGGTGCCCATCCGTAGCCTGGTCGACGACTTCCTGGCAGATGGACTCAGTGCCTGGCTGTCGGTGCCCCGGCCACCGGAGGCCGGCTTCTTCGTCATGGCGGACTGCACCTCTCTCATCACGTCGGAACTCGGCAGGGCACTGGATCTGCGCAGCGCATTCGATGTCTTCGCTCTGTTCACCCACTTCGCAGGGGTCCGCACCATTCCGGAGGAGGCCATGACGGTGGCGTCCCTGTCGACGGACACGAAACTGCTGCGCCTGAGCTTCTCCGTGCCGTCCCGGACCTGGGTGCACGCCTGTTTCCTGATCTTTCTGCTCCTGCGCCGACTGACTGAGCAAACCTCACACATCGATCGATGACCGACCCCGGTCAGCACAACTCACCACGGAGGGCGTCATGACCGACCTGCAAGGCGAAACAGCGGTTGTCGCCAGCGACGTCGTCAAGACCTTCTTCACCCTCGACCGACAGCAAGGGTTCCTCGGTGGCCTGCGCACACTGGTGATGCCCAGGCGCCGGGCCAAGACCGCGGTGGACCGGATGTCCTTGACCGTCCGCTACGGCGAGCTCGTGGCACTGCTGGGTCCGAACGGTGCGGGCAAGTCCACCACCATCAAACTGCTGACCGGAATCCTGGCGCCGACGGCTGGTTCCGTGCAGGTAGGCGGTATCGATCCGCACCGTCACAGGGAACAGAACGCCAGAGGCATCGGAGCGGTCTTCGGGCAACGTACCCAGCTGTGGTGGGACTTGCCTGCCCGTGAGTCACTGGCGATCCTCCGGGACATCTTCGAGGTCGACGAGTCGGACTATCGAAAGCGCCTCACCGAATACGACGACCTTCTACAGTTGTCCGAGTTCTGGGACACGCGAGTGCGTCATCTGTCCCTGGGACAACGTGTCCGGTGCGACCTGGCCGCAGCGCTGCTGCACGACCCGATGATCGTGTTCCTGGACGAGCCCACCATCGGGATGGACGTCGTCGTGAAGGAGCAGGTCCGCGAGTTCCTGCGGCACCAGGTCGAACGCCGGGGCCGCGCGGTTCTGCTGACCACCCACGACATGACGGAGGTGGACCGGCTCGCCGAGCGAGTGGTCCTCATCAATCAAGGCCGGCTCGCCTTCGACGGCTCCTTGGAGGAGCTGCGCCATCGATACGGCGAGACATGGCAGGTGCACATCACCTTCGCCGAGCCGCAAGACCGTCCGACCGTGGAGGGACTCACGCTCGTTCGCTGGGACGGCGCGCGAGCGGTGTACGGGCCCGGACCTGTCGGCGGCGCAGGCCCCGAGGACAATCCACAAAACGCGCTGAAGCGCGTCATTGAGCAGTACGCGATAACGGATGTCGCCATTACCAAGAGCGATCTTGAGGACGTCATGCGGGCGGCGTATCTGCGCGCACCATCGTCCGGCGGGAATGCTGACGAGAACAGGACGGAAGTGGTGGCCGGATGACACGTGCGAGTCACGGGGACCTTTCACGGCAACGCGCCTCGACCGTCCAGTGGAAGGTCGCACGAGTCACGGCCCTGGGGGAAGTTTTCCAGTCCGGTCGGCTGGTGGGTACGGCGGTCAGGCTGACCATACAGGTCCTGCTGACGACCAGCCTGTGGCGAGCGCTCTACGCAGAGACGGAGTCGAGCGCCGGACTTGACCGCGACCAGGCCGTCACCTTTGCGGTGCTGGCGGCTCTGTCCCTGCAAATACGGGGCATGGACCGGTCCGCTGCGCGCGACACGCTCATTCAGCACATGTACGACGGCACCGTGCTTTATTGGTATCTGCGGCCGCTGCCGGCACGGCACTACTACTGCATCCGAGCAGTCGGAGATCAATTGTACGGCGCACTCTGGACACTGATCGGATATACCGCCTGCTTGGTATCAGGAATCGTCGCCCCCCCGGTTTCCGGATCAGTAGCAGCACTTTTTGCCGTCAGTCTGCTGTTCGGGCAGATCACCGTCTACTACCTGTTCCTCCTGGCTGACCTGATCTGCTTTTGGACCATGCTGAATAATTCCGCAGTCCTCATTCTTCGCTTCATCCAGAACCTACTTTCGGGCGTTTTCGCCCCCTTGTGGTTCTTCCCGGGGTGGTTCATCGATGTCAGCTCATTTCTTCCGTTTCAGGGAACTCTCAATACGCCTCTTTCGATATATGTGGGCCGCATCCCCGTGGGCACCGCCCTGCGTGAGATCGCCACCCAGTTGGTGTGGTGTCTTCTGCTTGCTGGAATTTCACGGAAAATATGGAGCCAAGCTTCCAAGCGCGTAACGGTGCAGGGAGGATGATGTGACAAGGACCGTCGGCGCCATCCGGACACTACGCATCATTCTCCGTCTCACTGCCCTCAATCTGAGGGCCAGGATGGACTATCGAACTGAATTTCTGCTCAGTGTCACGGTGGGCGCCATGTGGCAGATCGCCGTCCTGGTCTTCGCCACGGTCCTCCTCGTGAGGTTTCCCGGAATGGGAGGCTGGTCAAGCGGAGCAGTTCTGCTGATCGCGGGTACACGCCTGCTGAGTCATGGACTCTACGTCCTGATTTTCGGTAGGGTGGCCGGGTTGACGTCACTTGTGCAGAGCGGCCAGATTGACGTCTTTCTGCTGCGGCCGATACCGGTCTACCGGCAGGTGCAGCTCGCATTCTTCAATGTCAATGCGATCGGTGACTTACTGGTGGCCTCTGCGCTTTTCGCCTGGGCGGTGGAACGTGTCGACGTGGATTGGAGCCTGCTCAGCAGCAGTTATCTGATCGGCGCAGTGATCGGCGGAATGTTTATGGAGGCCGCGATAGTGACGACTATTTCCTGTGCGGCGTTGCACGCTCCAGCCACCGCCTATTGGTCACAGTGGGTAGAAGAGATCATCGGAACATTCGGAAACTATCCGCTGCATATCCTTCCGCACCTTGTCCGTGACGCGTTGACATTCGGTCTCCCCGTCGCCTTTATCGCCTACTTCCCGATTGCCGTCGTCTCAGGTAACCGGGATTCCGTAGGCGCGCCAGCTCTGCTGGTGATTTCGGCCCCTCTGATCGGCCTGCTCGCATACGCGGCGTCTCGCCGACTCTGGTTGGCGAGTCTCCACCACTACAAAGGATTCGGAAACTGACGCGACGAGTTGTTCGAAGGTAGGCATGGTGGACTACGCGCAGACCCGCACCAGGTGGGCCAGCATGCCCTCCGGATCGTGTAGAGGCACAGCGCCGTCAGAGACGACCCGACGCGTACCGGGATCCACGGGATTGGTCGTCGCCCAGTCATGCGAGCCGATGTTGATCTCGACCTCAAGTCCGGAAGGAGTGACGAAGCGACGCTCGGTGACCACTCCCCAGCGCTGGATTCGCACCAGGTCACCCAGCTCCAGCTGGTCGGCCCAGGAGTCGTCGGCGTACTGGGCGATGTCCCGGGTGAGCATGACAAGGTCGACGTCAGAGTCGGGCCGGGCGGCGCTGCGCGCGAACGAGCCAACCAGAAGCAGGCCGACGACGTCGGTGTGCCCGGCGGCCCAGCGGGTGACACGGTCGATGATGCCCTGCACTTCCGCTACACGGTCGGATGACAGTCCTGCCGACGGGCGGACGGACGGTTCTTCGCGATGGACCATGCCAACTCCTCTTAGATATGGGGGTGTTGGACACACACCTTAACGGCTTGTCCTCGCCTGGCGGCGCCGACGCCGTGCACCTGTACTGGAGCGATTTTGACGGACTGACAGCCAGCGAAGAATTTCGATGTCGCATGGAAGGACGGTACCGTGGTGAGCGCGGCAACCTGTTTCGTAATAATCAGCAATACGGTGGATGACGCGTTCGAGGATCTGGTTCTCGGCCTGCGAGCGTTCTGCCCGGAAGCCGACATCGCATGGTACAACTCAGGAACTCGGCGTGATACCCCCTTCGGACTTCGCCGCGTTTCGTGCGATCGACCACTGAAATACATGAAGATAACTCCCTGCTTTTTCGACATCTTCGAATGGTCGATCAGCCAGAACTACGACCAGGTCATCAATCTTGAAACAGACATGGTTTTCATCCGGCCCGGCTTTCTGGAGTTCATCGCACAGCAAATGAAGGAGGTCGATTATGTTGCTCCAGGATTGCGGCGTAATATCCCGCCCGTATCCCTATGGCCTGCGTACCGAACTCTGTCCAGTGAACGCGCGGAGCTTTCCGCGATCCTTGGAACCGACCATCTGAATCGCTGCTTCAGCCCCTCGCAAATCTTCGGACGCGGGTACGTTTCAGCGTTACTCTCAAGCGGCAATTATGCGCGGATAAGGTCTTTCGTGGAACGAAATCAACAACCTGGACGGTCGTGGACGCTGCAAGAACTAATCCTTCCGTCGCTTGCCGACAGTGTAGGCGCCACTTCCCGCCCCTATCCTCTTCGCATGGCCACGTTTAACCGCTATCGACCGTTTCAGGCGCCGATCGATCTCGAGATTGCGCAAACCGTCTCTGATGCCTTTTTCCTTCACCCGGTCCGCCGCGCGGGTGACGACCCGGTGCGGCGCCACGCGAGGAATCTTGCGCATCGCGCTTTAACGGAATCAGGTCAACCTGCGGAGACGAATTAACGATAGGAGTAAAGGGAATGGCGTCTGCTAGCAATAGTGAAGCATCCAACAGAGTCGGCGACGGAACGTTGACGCAGTCCAGTGCAATTCAAGCGGCGCAACTTGGAGAGTCACTCAGGGGCGCTGATCTTAGCGGTATGGATCTCAGCGGAGCGAGCTTCGCTGAATCCATGCTACGCGGAGCGAGTATGGTCGAGGCGGCGCTCATCGGTACGAATCTGCGCAGCGCCAATCTATCCGGAGCCTTCCTTGCTGCCACCGATCTGCGCAATGCAGATCTGAGCATGTCTTTTCTGGGCGGCGCCTTTCTGGGTTGGACACTGCTCCGGGAGGCAGACCTGAGTGGCGCATACCTGCGCGGAGCGGACCTGCGCGAGGCGAATCTGAGCGGAGCCTTCCTCAATGGTGCCGATATGGCGGGCGTATTTCTCGGTGACGCCACCTTAGAGAACGCCGATCTGCGGCGCGCGAACCTGGACGGTGCCGACCTGCGAGAGGCGGACCTGAGCGGCGCCGTCCTTCAAGGGGCCAGCATGCGGGGCACGATGCTGGCAGAGGCGAGGTGGACCTCGGAAACCCGATGGCCGGACGGCGAAGATGATGCGATACGGAGGATGTCTCGGGAAGAGTCTCCCGGCAAGTTCGTCATCAATACGGACGCCTCCTCGCGTGACACCATACGGATTCAGCATCCGCCGTCCTAACGACCTTGTGCCTGGAGGGCTCCCGGCTCCTTCTCCACGCCAGCCTCGCTCGTCCTGCAGGTGCGGACCGAGGCCGAGCTCGCCGACGGGCCCAGTGCTGGAGATTGGCACTGGCTCCTACACTCAACTCGCCTGCGAGTACCTCGGCTCCGCCAACCTCACCTCAATCGCGGCCGCCCGCCCAGGCCGGGAAGCCTTGGGCCCGTGTGCGTACGGCGGTGGGCTCGGCGGGCGACATCTGCCGCACCCGTGTCCGGTCTGCCGCTTCCCTGCCCTTCACTTCAGCGTCAGCTGCACGACCCGTACGGCGCCGTACCCGGTCGTGCTGCAGGAAGTCGGCGGACGTTGCTGACGGCTGTGGCTTGTTCCCGTAGACGCTCGATCTCCAGGTGCTGGGCGGCAATCTGAGAGAGGGCACGTCGCTTGAATTCCTTGAGCGCCTCCAACTCGGCATCCCGTTGATCCAGGCGGGACTTGAGAGCGGTGTTGGCCTCCTTGAGCCTCTCGATCTGCGAAGCCCGGGGATCAGGGATCGTCCCGGCATCCCGTAGGGCGGTCAGGCGTCGTTCGAACTCCTGGGCCAAGTGCTGATACGGCCCTGGCCGGGCGGAGCCGTCGCGGTTCTTCTTGGCGTAGAAGGCGGTGCGGGGTACCCCGGCCTCGCTCGCCAGCGTCCGCAGGTCGCACTTGCCGCCGGGTGGCAGGTCGCCACGCAGCAGACGATCCATCGCCGCTCGGATCGCCTCCTCGTTGCGGGTTCGGGTGTCCTCACTGATGCGTCCCATGTCATGCTGCCGTTCCGGTCGCGGCGTCGATCTCGGCCAACACCCGCAGGTCGCGGTCGAGTTCCTTCTGCAGGCGGGCTTTCTCGTCCTTCTGCCCGCGTCCGATCTTGCCGATGAACACCTTCTTGTTCTCCGCGCTGGAGGCCCATACCGGCCGGTGTGAGCTGTGGTGGGTGGCCTGCGGGCAGCGGGCCGAGTCGCACATGCCGACCAGCGGCTTGTCCGCTTTCGGTGTGCCGGCCAGGAGCAGGCACAGCGCTCTGGAGGGGTCTGCGAACCAGCAGTAGTTCGCGATTCCCAGGTGCAGGGTCTTCGCCCGGCGGGCCAGGAGTTGGATCACCTCCTCGTCCCCGGGACGGGTACCGGGTGACGAAGCCTGCATCGCGAGGATCTCCTCATCGACGGATTTGAAGTGGTCAACCAGATCGCGGGCACCAGGCCCGGCAGGACGGATCCCGTTCTGGTAGTCGCGAAACGCCGCCAGGGTAAGGTTCTTGTTGCGGGCCTGCTCCTCCGCGCTGACCTCCGCCATGAACTTGGCCTGGGAGCCGCCAGGGCTGGCGGCGTAGCCCTCGGTCGTGACGATCGAGACGTGCTTGAGGTGGATCTTGGCGGCCAGCAGGCCGCCGGGCCGGTGTGCGAGTGCCACGGCCAGGGTGCGGCGGGTGATGCGCATATTGATCTTATCCTCAGGAATCTGCTCCAGGCCCAGGCGCTGCCCCTCGGGGCCGTTGACCCACCGGCGCAGCTTGGCGCAGCGGTTGGCCATCGCGGTGCGGCCGAAGACATGCTTGGTGGGCCGGCGGGGGTCAACCAGTTGCACGGCGAGGGCAACTGCGTCATAGGCGGGGGCCACGGTGACCCACTCTTCCCACACTCCGCCCAGTTTCTCCTGGCCCTTGATCAGCTTGGTCCGCAGGCGGTAGCGCAGGCGTCCGGCGCCGAGGTCCTGCGGGGGCACGCACGCGTCGAGCGGCATCGCCGCCAGCTCGCTGTTGCGTATGCCGGTGAGCAGGGCGACGACGACCTGGCAGGCGGTGCGGACCCGCTCCACCATGTGGCCCGCTTCTTCGGCCGTGGCGAAGCCCTCGGTCCACGGGACTGTTCCAGTGCCGTCGGCGCGGTCCACCTGGGCGGCGTTCCACGCCCATCTCGGCCGCAGTCCCACCGCTGCCAGGGTCTGTTCCAGCAGGGGCCGCAGCGGGGGCAGGTACTGGTAGGCGAAGGACGTTATCCCCGCTTCCCGGGCGATGGAAAGCACGTTCACCGCGAGCAGGGGGTCTTCGGCGGACCAGCCCTCGTCGGTCCGCGCGGCGTACTCCTTGGCGCCGACCGGCTCCAGGGGGACGCCCTGGTCGAGGTGGGTGCGTATGGCCGCTTCCAGGCGCTCCAGTTGGGTGCCTTCGCTCTTCCATGGCGCCCCGTCGTCGTACTGCCGCACGGTATGGATCAGTTTGAGCATGTGGGGACCGAGTGTCTGCACGATGTACAGGGCGGCGGCCAGCCAGGGCCGCAGTGCTTCGTCACGCAGCGGCTGGGCGATGTTCTCTCCGGCCCGCTTGCAGCCCGCGACCTCGTAGGGGCTTCGGCCGGCCCATGGGACGAACCCTTCGGCGAAGCGGTCCGTGGTGAACAGGTCGCTGTAGAAGGCAGGTTCCTGCACGACCTGGGCCGCGGCCATGCGTGTGCTCTGTCCGGACGGGCGCAACGGCCCTCGGTGCCTGCCCCGGGTATGCCTACGGGACTCGTAGAAACCCCCGCAGTGCTGCTGTGTCACGTCCTCCAGGGAAGTGACGCCGCGCTCGGTGAGCCAGTGGAACCACCGCATGAGCTCGGCAAGGCGGTTCCTGCATGTATCGAAGTGGAGCGGGATGCGGAACGCGCTGGGCAGGTGCCGCACCGCCTCGTGCCCGGGGGCCATGCGCGCGAACATGTACTCCTGGGCAAGGGTCCGCCACTTCGGGCTGTGGATACTGGTGAAGTCCAGTCGGGCCTGGGCTGGCTGCAGGTGGGCGGGCAAGTCCTCCAGATCGGCGAAGTCCCAGATCAACTGGCCGACCAGCGGCCGGATCCCGCCCGGACGAACCGCCAGACCCACGGCCTGGCAGATGTCGACGTCCGCCAGCGGACTGGCGTGATGGCGCCCCTGGGCCAGGGCGGTGGTTGTGATGCGGCTCATCATCGCGTCGTCTCTTCCGGTCGCAGGGGCAACTCATCGTCGGTATCAGTCACTTGAGCTGCGGCCTCCAGTAGCGTCGCGGAGGGGAAGTGGACGTCGGGGGCGAGAATCTCGGCTACCCGCTGGTCGTACGGGCCGAAATTCCGCATGAACTCCACGGCAGTCCTCTGGTCCCACTGGCGGGCGAAGAACGCTCGCAGGCGCATCAGGTTCGGCAGGTGCCGGGGAGTGAACAGCGCCAGCGGGCAGAGCAGGCAGACCCAAGGACGGGCGGGACACGGCTTGCCCTTGGGCCCGTGCAGTCCCGACAGGTGGTCGCCGCAGGCGGCGCTGAAGACATCCCGTTCCCCGTGGACCAGCTCGGCGAGCGCCGTGTCGTCCAGTCCGAGAGCGGCGACCTGCTCGGGGTAATCCCGCACCAGGGTTGCGGCGTCCTCGGTGGCAAGCACCATCGGCGGCTCGGCCTTGCGCAGCATGTCGTTCTGCGCCTCGACGATGATCTCCTCGACCAGGGCCTGCTGTTCGGGTGTGCCGGCGCCGAGGTAGTGGTCGGCTTCGACCTGCGGGCTGCGGTTGGGATCCAGCGTCGCGCGTCGGCTGCCCGCCCATGCGCGGCGGTCCCGCATCGAGTCATAGGTCGTCCGGATCCGGTGCAGGTGCAGTTGCAGCGGGCCGCCGCCGTCGGCCAGGAGCCCTTGCGAAAGGATCCATTTCTGGCTCGTCTCGTTGCTGGTCGCCGTGGTCACCCAGTGGTGCACGCCGCGGGGTACGTAGCGCACCCACAAGGCGTCGCGCATGTGCGCCGGAGCGAACTTCCGGGTCAGAGAGGAGTGGTCCAGCCACTGCTCGAGCAGCCGGCTGGCCCGCTTCGTCAGAGTCCGGCTCTCCTCCGCCGTGCGGCCCTTGATGTAGGAGAGCAGGACGGTCGACTCGCCGGCCCAGTCCACATCACCCAGCCCGAGGTCGTCCAAGCCGTCGGGCACGATGCCGGTATAGATGCCCAACAACAGCCGGTAGGCCAGCACAGTGGAGGCGTCAGGGAACAGCAGCGCCGAGACGGCGACCTTGCGGTACGGGAACCGCCTCTCCGGCAGGCCGGAGAAGTGGCCCGGCGACCAGTCGGCGTACGGCGTCGCCTCCACCGGTCCAAACTGCGCATAGGCCCAGTACACGTTGGCCTCGCTCCATCCGCCCTTGAGCGGATCCTGTCCGTCTTCAGCGGCTCTCCTTGCTCTGCGGAAGGCGGAGTACGAATCCGTGACGACCATCTCGCATGCCTTGGCGAGCCGGGCCCACTCGCTCTCGGTGTACGGAGCGAGCGTGTTCTCGGACTGGCGCTGGACCTGGAAATGGCGGCCGTCCACCATTTCCCGAACATCCGCTTTCAGTAGTCCTTTGAGATCGTCGGCGCGGGCGAGCATCCGTCGGCTGAGAGACTCCAGTGCGGCACGGTGGGCACCTCGCAGCCAGTGTTGGGCCAGGTGAGCACGCGTCAACTCGGCTGCGCCGCCGGTAAAGCCCTGGTCGGCCAGATCGTTGGTCAGTGCGCGGATCGCCGCGGTGTAGTCGTTGAGTGTGCGCTTCGCGTCGATGTCGCCGTGCGGGTGTACGAGATCGGCGAGCCCCAGCAGCATGTCCTGAGCGAGGGCAGGGTTCCGCGTGGCGTAGGTCTTGCCGCCCGCCGTGACGTTCACCATCATTGACACGCTCGTCCCGTCGCTGAAGACGGCGGCGACGCCCAGTGGGTCCTCGAGTACGGTGGCAGGCATCAGATGTCCTCGCTGTCGTCGTCTTCGTCGTCGAACTCCGCTTCGGCCTCGCGGACGGCCGACGCTGGCAAGAGCCCGGTGGTCTCGCCGACCCGCCGGTGCAGTTCGGCGAAGATTCGGGTCGTATCCAGGCGATTGAGATAGACTTCCGTGGTCAGGACACTGGAGTGTCCGAGAAGGTCGCGCAGGACCAGCAGCGGCTCGGTGGTCTTGAGATACAACGCCAGTCCGGCGTCGTCATCACCGTCCTTGACCAGGCGTGCGGCCCGCTCGTAGTAGCCGCGTACCAGCTTGGCCATGGTCTGCATGGCGAAGGTGTGGCGCCCGCGGTGGGGTGTGACATGAGGGAATCGCGGTTCGTAGCGTTCACGGATCCGGTCCGATGCGCGCTCGAACACGGTGTTCCAGTCGGTGAACGGGCGCCCCGGGCCGCACACGGAGAGCAGCATCGACCCACCGCCGGGCGCGACAAGCCGACGGCGTTCAGGCGGGCCCAGCGTTTCCCAGGTGGTCCAGGTGCCGTTGACCCTGCCGCCCAGGGCCGTCGCCTCGGTCACAACGAGCGGTTCGCCCCAGCGCCGCGGCGGCATCCAGGTCGACCCCTGAACTGCTGCGGCCCGCTCGAACTCCAGGTAGTTGTGCAGCTCAGCCAGCGCGTCGTAGTTGATCCATGCGTTTCGGAACTTGCTGCCCTTGGTGATGCCCTCTGGCAGCGGGATAAGCACTGGCACCTCGCTGCGGCGGCTGGGCAACTTCGGTACCTCGCAGGCCAGAAGGTAGGAGAATTCTTGCTTGCGCGGCCCAGAGGCGAAGACGAACCGGCCAACCGCCGCGTTGCGGGCCATCTCGCGGCCGCGGTAGCCGCGTTCCACCGATCCATCGGGCTGCAGCCGGGCCAGGCCCTTGTGGAACAGGTCGGCGAACTCGTCTTCCAGATACTTGATGGTCACGTGGGGCTTCGGCTGGCGGCGCCGCGCGGAGTTCCGGCGGACCTCCCGCCGCTGCCCGGAGAAGACGGCCGTGGCCTGCCGGTAGGTGAACGGCAGGGACGTGGTGTAGCCGTTCTCGATCGCCCAGGCGTAGAAGATGCTGAGCATGGTCATGTGCTGGTTCCAGGTGGTGACCCTGAACCTCTGCCTGCCGCTGATGGGGCCTTGCGAGCGGTAGACCGCGTAGGCGCTCAGCAGGGCCTTGAGCCGCTCACGACTGTCGAAGAGGCCGACCCCGTGTTCTTCTCCGAACTCCGACCACTGGCGTACGGCGCCGACATACGATGTCCAGGAGTTCGCTGCGGGGCATCCGTTGGTCGGAAGCTCGCAGGCCCACCGGTTCACGATCGCTGAGGTACGCAAGCCGTGCTCGTCTTCAAACCGAAGGTCGTCATCGAAGACGAGCACCATCCCCTCAGGAATGACCGGCTTGAACTCCAAGCCCCAACTTTCCCAGCCCTCTGATGAGTAGAACGCCTGTTCCATGCCGGGGATGCTAGCCAAAGAGACACCCTCTGGGCTCCCTCACAGCTGCTGGCCAGCGGGAGGCTCGGTCATCAAAGAGACACTGCACTTAAGTCGAAACAAGACCGGAGAACTCGCCCTGCACCTGGCCTCCATGGGCTACGCCGTCGATGCCGTGGACTGGGCCAACGGCGCCTTCCCCAGTACCGACGCGCACCTCGACGATCCCTCCTACGGATCCGTCCGCTGGCAGCACCTGGACATCGAGCGTGCCAACCTCTCGAAACTGCAGGCGGACGGCTACGACCTGATCGTCCTGCGGATGGTGTACGCGTTCCTGCGCGACCGCACGCGCCTGACCCGCACTCTGGGCCGGCGGCTGCGCAAGAATGCTGCCCTCGTCGTCATCACACCGCTCGTCGCGACCACCCCAGCCAAACGACGGGCC
Source organism: Streptomyces sp. B21-105 (assembly GCF_036898465.1). NCBI lineage: Bacteria > Bacillati > Actinomycetota > Actinomycetes > Kitasatosporales > Streptomycetaceae > Streptomyces > Streptomyces sp. B21-105. The sequence continues at coordinate 974,372 of NZ_JARUMJ010000001.1, forward strand.
ATCGCCCTCGACGAGGACGAGGTCGCCCACCTGATGAGCATGTGGGACCAGGCACAACGCTTCGACGCGAACGGCATGGCCGTCCTGGTCCTGCGCGGGCTGAAGAAGCCCGCCGTGCAGATCACGAACACACCGTCCCTGCAGCCGACTTCGGTGGCCGAGGTGCACGCCGTGGTCACCGACGCCCAGGGCCGCGTCCTTCTGGGCCGCTCGCAACAGGGATGGGAACTGCCCGGCGCGTTGGCCCAGCCAGGAGAAGGATTTGAGCACACGGCGGTGCGCGCACTGGCCGAGCAGACCGGCGTGACGGCCGAACCGGCCGACGCGCACGTCCTCGGAGTGCACTTCGATGCCCCGGAGGGCCTGGCGCGGACGAGCGTCGTGGTCCGCATCTCGGCTCACAGCGAGCAGGTCCAGCCGCTGAAGCCGGAGGAGTTCGGGCACGTGGACTGGCGACCGCTGCACACCCTGCGCCGTCTGGACCGCCTGTCCGCCACCTCCGCACGGGCTCTGGACCTCATCTGGCCGGGGGTCCTGCCGTACGTGCCCTCCGCGCACATGTATCCGATCGACAACACCTGCCCGCCCGTGCCCGGCGAATCGCCAGAGGCGGTCGAGCGGCGCGAGCGCATGGCTGACCGGGTCATCGCCGGTGGCTGGGCCCCCTCCCTGCCGGTCCAGCAGGCGTTGCGTGCGGTGCCGCGCCACCGCTACACCCCCGAGAGCCCGCTGCGGACCGCCTACCACAGCGACTTGGCCGTGGTCACCGAGCACAACGACCTCGCCCAGGCGACCAGTTCCGTGTCCGCGGCCTGGCTCCAGGCCGACATGGCCGAGCACCTGCGTCTGGCTGAGGGGATGACAGTTTTTGAGGGCGGCTCGGGCGGCTACAACGCCGAGCTGATTGCGCACATTGTCGGCCCGGCCGGGCGCGTAATCACCGTCGACCTCGCCCCGTATGTCGTGCGCCGCACGCGGCGGCTGACCGCCGAGGCCGGCAGCGGTCGCGTCACCGCAGTGCTCGGCTCTGCCAGCGACGGCGCAGCCGAGCACATGCCCCGCGGCGGCTTCGACGCCTCGGTGATCACCTACAACTGCTGGGACATCGCCCCCGCTTGGCGCGACCAGCTCGCCGACGGCCGCTATCTCGTGCTCCCGCTGGAAGTCCACGGCTACACCCGCGCCATCGCCTTCCAAAAGCACGGCCCGGTGCTACGTGCCACGGACTTCCAATTCTGCGGGTTCGTCCGCGACCGCGGGCCCGCCGCCCGCACGGTCCCCACCGTCGACCTCGCCGAGGGCGAACCGCAACTGCAGTTTCCCGACGGCGTACCCGCCGAGACCACCGGTCTGGACGATGCCCTGGCGGGCCCGCGCAACGAAGTGGCCACGGGCGTGAGCGTGGCCGGCAACGAGTCGTTCGAAACTCTGCAGCTCTTCCTCGCCACCACGCTGCCCGGCTTCTGCCGCCTCGCCCGCAACCGTGAAAGGGACAGCGGCATCACCGCACTGCCCAAGGGCTCGGACGCAGCCGCGATCACAGCCGACGGCTCCCTCGCCTACCTGACCCACATCCTCGTCCAGGACGGCCCCACACCCGATCAGCGCCGCTCGGAGTTCCTGGCCCACGGCTTCGGTCCATCCGGGCCCGCTCTTGCCGAACAGCTCGCGGCCGCCGTACGCCGCTGGGACATCCGAGAACGAGCGCACGGATACCCCGAGTTGGAAGTGCATCCTGCCGGAACCCCGGACGCCGAGCTGCCCGCAGGCCACGTGCTGGGCAAGACCCACAGCCGGCTCGTGTGGACGTGGCGCTCCGACGCCGCCGACACCCCGGCCCTGAACCGGAGAAGGTGAGCGCCCATGAGTGATCCGGTACCCGACCCGGTCGAGCCGCAGCACCGGCTGGGCCTGTACGAGCGTTACTACGCCCAGGTGGAATCCGGCCGCAAGACCATCGAAGTCCGGGTGCGCACGCCCCGGATAACAGGCGTCGCGGTCGGCGACGTGCTTGTGTTCCACGGCGAAGAGTCGGGGCGCGAACTCGACGTGAGGGCCTCCCGGATCACGCCGTACGCCTCGTTCGCCGAGCTGCTCGCCGCCGAGGACGTCGCCCGCATCGACCCTGACAGCACTCGCGCGGAGCAGCTCGTCAACCTGCGCCGTATCTACCCGCCGGAGAGGGAGGCGCTGGGGCCGCTCGCGATCGAGTTCGACCACCGGCCGGCACTCGCGGGGCAGCCCATGTCCCTGTCTGCCGAGGCGTACGTCCAGACCGTTCCGCACCACACGGTGTACGGCTGCTTCTACGTACGCGACGACCACGATCGGCCCGTCCAGTTGCGTTCGGTGTACGGCGGTCGACCCTGGCAGTTTCCCGGCGGGAACACGGATGCCGGCGAGGATCCCCTGGAGACCGCGCGCCGCGAGACGGCCGAGGAAACCGGGCTCCACCTCGGCCAGGGCCAGCTCCGTCTGCTGCTGACGCACTACCTCCACCCCGGGCCCCGCTGGCCCATGGGCAAGATCGGCTTCATCTTCGACGGCGGCACCCTCACCGCTGAACAGCTGCGGCAGATTCGCCTCGATCCGGCCGAGCACGACCCCTGGGCGATCCACGGCCTCGACGAGTGGCGACGCCTGATGGGCAAGGAGGCGTTCGCCCGCCTGGAGGCCGTCGAACGGGCTCGCGCCGGTAGCGGCCCGCAGTACCTCGTCACCGGTCCCGCCTGACCCCACCCCTCCCCTTTGGAGTTTCCATGTCCGTCGAGGCGTCCCCCAACCCCGAGACCTGGACTGCCTACGGCCAGTTTCAGCTCGACCGGTCCTACATGCCGCCCCTACCCGAACAGCTGCGCTGGGGCTTCTGGGACGGTGTCGGCCCCGGAGACGACGTGCTCGGCCCACTGGCCGGAAAGCGAGTCCTGGACATCGGATCCGGAGCCGGCCACTACGCCGTCCACCTCGCCCAGGCCCACGGCGCAGTCGTCGATGCGGTCGAACTCTCGCCCACCCAACATCAACGCGCCACCGGACACTTCGGCGACGTACCCGGCGTCCGTTTCCTGAACGCGGACGTGATCGAGCACCTTCAGCAGGCGCAGCCGTACGACGCGGCGTACGGCATCTGCACGCTCGCCGGAATCGACCCGCACATCGCACTGCCCGCTCTGCGCGACGGATTGCTCCCCGGCGCCCCACTCGTCTTCTCCACGCTGCACACCAACTGGCACGGCCACGGTCCCTCCGCCACCGTGGCCCCGCGCGAGGAGACGGTCGGCCTCAAGGGAATGGAGCCGCTACCGCTGCAGACCTGGGTACTGACCGCACAGGTGTGGGAAGACCTCCTGACGGACTACGGATTCACGGTGGAGGCCATCACTCAGCTCCGTGCGCCCGAGCCGGACAACCCCGTGATCTGCCAGCTCATCCAAGCCCGGCGCAGAACCCTCCTCCCCACGCAGATCACCAGCCGCCCCCGCACGCATCGCCCGCCCGCCCCGCACGCGGCGATCGGCGTGGGCGCCATTGTCCTCAGCGACCGCGGTCTGCTCCTGGGCCGCCACCAACGCGGCACCCTTGAGCTAACTGGAGTACGGGCGGGTTCCCTGAGGGGCTGATCGACGCGTCGTTCCATTTCAGCTGGCAGGAGGCTCGATGGGCTCCTGCATCAGCCTCTCAGGATGTTGGGCCGTTCTCCTGAATTTCAGGACTCTCTGCTGTAATTTCAACGTCCATGGCAGATCCCGGGACTCGCGTGCTCTCCCTCGTACCGCCTCCCAGCGAACCATCGCCCGCAGAGGCGGGGTTGCTGGGAGGCGAGCCGGGGCTGAGCGACGTGCTGTTGCTGCAGCGCCGGTACGCAGGCGGGGCGAACGAGGAAGACGAGCAGTTGTTCTTCATGGACGCTCTGGTCGAGTACCAGTGGGCGCGAGATGTGGCGGGCCTGGCGTCCTCCACCCTGGACGGGCTGACGAAGCCAGTGATCGAGGTGTGCGACCACTACGGTGTCGTGCCATGGCGGCTGACGCCCCGGCACGTCGACGGGTACTTCGCCGGAGTCGGCAAACGCCAGGCACCGACCGTGCGATCGAAGCTGAACCGGATCGACCACTTCTTCGCATTCCTGGAGCAACGCTACGCGCACGAGATCTTCCAGCGTTTCGGGGCAGCGGTCGAGTCGCCGATCGATCCATTCAACCGACACGCACACCGCGGTGACTTCGGCCTTCGGGTGCCACCGTCGGCCCGGGCGGTCAACGAGTTCTTCGCCGGTTGGCGGCGGGAGCTGGCGCACGCCCGCAAGGAGGCGGTGGCGTGTAGGGACTATGTGATGGCGAAGTTGATCTACATCTCCGGGGTGCGGGCTTCGGAGCTGTGTCAGATGCGCATGAAGGACCTGCACTGGGAGTCCGGCGACTTCGGGAGGTTTCTCGTTCAGGGCAAGGGCGCCCGAGGGTCGGGGCCGCGACAGCGAGAGGCGTTTCTGTTCGCCGAGGGACGTGAGTTGCTGTGGTGGTACGTGGAGGAAGTCCGCGGGTTGTTCTCAGACGACCCGGAGCACCCTGAGTCGCCGGTCTGGCCCTCGGAGCGCTTGGCGCGGGATCTTGGCGGCATGCCGAACCCTGTCGGCCCGGCGGTGACAACGTCGACGCTACGGAAAGCCCTGGCGAGAGCCTCGGAGGCCCACCTGGCAGGTCCGGTCGAGCGGATCTTTCCTCATCTGCTTCGGCATGCTTGTGCCACACACCGTTACGAGGCGGGGATGTCCCTGTGGGAGGTGCAGAAGTTGCTCGGCCATGACTGGACGACGACCACGGTTCGGTACATTTTGTCCGCTCAGGGCGATCCAGAGATGGCCAGCCGACGTTCGTCGGCTCGGGCCGCACAGCGACTACGCGTGGACACGGGGGGTCTGTCGTGAAGTGGAACCTGCGGTGGGCGGCGGCCAGCCGAGGCATCTGGCGGCCCAGTGACCTGATGCCCGTGTTCAAAGAAGTCGGCTTCACTCCGTCGATGTCGAAGGTCTCCGCGCTCTGGTCGGGCACACCGGTAACGGTGCGGTTGGACGACCTGGACCTGATCTGTGCTGCTCTTCAGTGCACGGTCGCGGACCTGCTCGTCGCCGAACCTGTAGCCGGGAAGACGCCGCTGGCCCAGGACGAGGGGCTCGCGACGGCTGCGGGCGAGTCGCCCAGGCCGGTTCCGCGCCGGTCCACCGGGGCGGGGCGGCCCCGGTCGCTCCCACCGAACTGAGGTGGCCCCAAGACGAAAGCGCCCCAAACGTCTGCCCTCGCTGGGGCAGTGCGCCGGCTGCCTCGGCTGGGGGCTGCGGGTCCAGTCACCGTTCTGCTCCCCCTGCCACCAGTGGCGCTCCAAACGGAACCGCCCGGAGGGCGAGTGCAGACGGTGCAAGCGGCTGTGGCGCATCAATGATGAAGGTTTCTGCCGGGCGTGTGTCGTGGCTGTCACCGAGTACGACGCGGCCTGGTACTTCGACCCCGCACAGGCCGCAGAGCAGCCGGCATGGACCCAGCTCGCGTTCTGTCTGCCCGCTTCCGTCCGTCGACCTGCCCTGCCCACCGGTATCTACCGCCTGCAGACTGACGGCCGCTACCACGCACCTGGCTGGGCACGCGCTCAGCGCCCCGCCCTCGTCGTGGACGACGAGCGGATCTGTCCGCCGGCAGTGCGGGGACAGGTGGCCCTGTTCCCTGCGCCGTACCGGCTGCTGGAGCGCCATGCCGTCGCGATTCGCAGCCGATTCCAAGACGATCTGATCCAACTCAAACCGCTGGTCGGTCAGGTGCAGTCCGAGCACTGCCTCGGGCGTGCCTGGCGCGTCAGTGCCATGAACATGTTGGCCCTTGCGCTGGCGGCGCGCGACGCGGCCGGCCAGGACGTGGTCGACGCCGCGATCCTTGACGCCCTGCCTCACCGGCCCGTCGGAGTCACCCGGGTCCTGAACAAGGCTGGCTGGCTCGCCCCTGACCTGGACCGCGAGGTCGTCCTGCTGCCGCACGCCCAACGGGCCCGCCCCCAATCTCAACCACGAAGTTGTGATCACTGCCTTTCGTGGGGCCGAAACCAAGTGTGCGACGCCTGTAGAGGCTGGCGTCGTGTCTACGCTGACCAGCGAGGATGCTGTGGTCGGTGTGGCGCCGGGCCGCTTCCTCTTCGGAACGGTCGATGCCGCGACTGCACTCGACAGCGCCTTCGACTGGGTCCTGACACCGACGCCTCTACCTGGCGACAACTACGATTCGCCGGACCGTCCTTGGCGAACGGCAGCGCGGCCCGTCGCGAGCTCCGCGCGAATCGCCCAGAGCTCAGTCCGCCAGCCGTACTTGTAGGTCAGGCGACGATCTTCGAGATCGAGCGGGACTGGCGCCCGCTGGCCGGAGCCCTGCTGCCGGCCCCGCTACCGCCGGTGAAGGCCCTGCTGGCGGACTTCGCCCAATACACCTCCGAGAACCACTGGCACCAGAAAGTCCACGAGCCGATGGCTCGGGTCCTACGAGTGGCCGCCACCTGGTTGGGCGCCGACACCGTCTTCCGCGAGGATGAGCTCCGGGCAATGCACCGCGTGTTCGGTGGCACGGGGCGCATTCGCGGGCTTCTCGCCTTCCTGGACCAACGCGAACAGCTCGTCACCTCGCCGCCGCGGCGCAACCGCCACGAGGCTTTCGTCCAGCGCACCATCGCCGCCTTCCCTCCACGAATCAGCGACGAACTCGGCACGTGGGTCGGGGTCTTGCGTGGCACCAGCAGGCCCCACCACCGCGTCACCGACTACGCCACTATGCGCCGCTACCTCATCTACCTGGCCGCGCCACTCGCTGACTGGACCACCCGCTACACCACCTTGCGCCAGGTGACGGAGGCTGACGTCACAGCCGCTGTCACCGCGGTCAAAGGCCCACGCGCCCACGAGCGCGCTGTGGCGATCCGGTCGCTCTTTCGAGCCCTGAAACACACCAAGCTCGTCTTCGCCGACCCCACCCGCGGCGTTCGCATAACCCGTCAGGAACTGTTGCCCACAACTCTGGCCCCTGACCGGCTGGCCGGGCTCTTGGAGACCAGCTCCAACCCGGCTACCCGTCTGGTTCTCGCCTTGGTCGCCCTCCACGCAACCAGCGGCACCGACCTGCGCAACCTCGTCCTCTCCGACGTGCTGCTCACCCGCCGGCAACTTCTGATCCGCCGCCCCCACGGCCGTCACGTCGTCCACCTCGACAACACCACAGCTGACCTACTGCACGCTTGGCTCCGCTACCGCCATCAGCGCTGGCCACGCACCGTCAACGCGCACCTTCTGGTCACTCAACAGACCGCCAACGCGACCGATCCTGTCTCCGCGGACTACGTCTACAGGCGCTTCGATCCCGCCGGTCTGACTCTGCGCGCAGTTCGCGCCGACAGAATCCTTGATGAGGCCCGCGAGACCGAAGATCCCGTCCATCTCGTCCGTGTCTTCGGAATCTCCATCACCACCGCCATGAAGTACATCCACGCTGCCCACCCCCACCGCGCCGGCCCTGTTCCTCACTGAGCCCCAGTGGGGCCAGATCAAACCGCCCTGCGGGACCACCACAACGCCCGGCTGGATAGCACGGTCGGTCTCCCCCGCCCACACCCCCGAAATCAAACAAATATCCCAGTCGGGCGTGGGCATGACATAGGGTCAGACGCGTGTGCGGGCCTGCACTAGCGGCCCGCACTAGCCGTGCACGAACTAGAGAAAAGGATCCATGTGAAATCCACCCGACACCCCGCGCCGCGGGCAAGACGCCGATTAACCCGGCCGCTCGGCGCCCTGCTCGCCTTCGGCGCATCCCTGATGCTGGTGTTCACCACCGCCACCGCCGCCCAGGCGCACTACGTGTACCAGTCCGACGAGGTCTGGTCCAACAGCGACTCCTCCAAGTGCGAGTACACCTACTCGGAGGTCTCCCACGGCAGCGGAGGCGGCTACGCCAGGGCCTACGGGCTGGCCTCCTCCGGCATTCCCTTCTCCCAGGCGTGCATCCTGGTCTGGAACCGGCCCCCGGGCAACCTTAAGGCCGCTTTTCAGTACTTCTACTGGGACGGCACCCAGTGGGGCGTGTGCCGGCAGCTCATGGGCACCCAGAACCCCGATGGCACCTGGAGCGGCTACGCCAACACCACCGAGACCTCCAGGATGGAACTCAACTACGACTTCGGGGTCGTGTCGCCCTGCGGTTGGGGCTACTACGCGACCAAGGCCGGGAGCAACGTCTACTACGGCGGCACCTGGTACGGGGGCAACGTCCCCATCTGGTCCGGACAGCACATCATCGAGAACTAACCTGCAAGAAGCTGGAGACACCGCACATGAAGAAGACCCGTGTATCCCTCGCTGTGACAGCGGCGGCCGGCGTGCTGCTGCTGGGCACCCTGGCAGTGAACGCCTCCGCCGACGAGTCGCCCCGCTCCGCCGACAGCGGGCAGAGCGAGAAGGCCGCGGTGCCGCCGGCTCCGCCGACCCCGGAGTGGGTCAACCCTGACGGCACGGTGGACGAGTCCAAGATGCCCGAAGAGATGCCGCTGATGGGGCCGGACGGCAAGGTCGTCAAGGACGAAAACGGCAACCCCCTCATGGTCGAGACGCGCGTCAAGTTAGCGGAGCCCGGAGCGCCCCAGGCGCCCCTGGCTGGCCCCCGGGCCGGGGAGAAGCGGTCCACGAGCACGGACGCAGAAGGCCGCAAGACGGAGACCATCGAGGTCGAGCCGTCCGTTCCGCCCGCGCAGTGACCTGAGGGACATTCCGGAGAAGAAGGGCCGCATGAGCAGGCTGCTGGAAGCGGTGTGTGCGCTGACCGTGGGCGTCCTCGTTGCGCTCCTTGTATGGGGCGCTGACCCGGACGCCGTGCGGGTGGCGTGGAGGGAGGGCGAGCTGAGCGGTGTCACGGTCGTGTTCGTAGCGGCGTGTGCGCTGTGGCTGGTGCTATGGCGCAGGCGTACCGGGCGCGGCCGACTGGCATGGCCGCTTGCGGTGCTGCTGTGCGGTGCGGCTATTGCGCTGGTCATGGCGGCCATGGCCGGTTGACCGGCGCAGACAGGTGGGGCTCCCCGTTCTTGTGGGCGGGGAGCCCCACTGGCGTTTCGGGGTGGAGCGGCTGTTAAGGATCTTGACAGGAGGGGCAAGATATCTCTGAGTCACGGCTGCTGTGTCAGCGACCTGGTCCGATTCCGGGACATCACGCCTGCGATTACAAGCCCGCCGGATCGGCCCCTGACGCGAGGCCAGAAGCTCCCCAACACGGCACTGGCGGCCGTCCGCGATCTGACGTCCCGATCGCCGGTCGATTCAGACACATCGCAGCAACGGCCGAAAACCCGCCGTACTCATAGCTGTCGGTGAACCACTCACGCGTCGGTTCCTGCGACTCACCGGCCAGAAATCAACGAACCCGCCTGCTTCGCCGGGCGGATCCGTTGAGGCAGGCGAATCCCTGGAGGAGACGGTCATGCGTGAGCTGGCCGAGGAGGCCGGCCTGTCCGCGCGTCCCGAGGACGTCGCCCTCCTGGGCACCCTCGTCGATCGCGTCGGAGACGTCGTACGCGTCACCGTGGGCGCCCTCGTCACCGCCTGGCAGGGTGAACCCGATACCCAGCCGGACGAGAGCATCGGCGACTGGGCCTGGTGGCCGCTCGACGAACTGCCCGACGGACTGTTCGAGTGCAGCGCCCAGATCCTCGCCGCCTGGCGCCCCGACCTGCCCATCGACCATCCCCCGGCGCACTTCACCCCCTACGTCCGCCATACGACACCCTCGTCCGACTCGGGACGCGCAGGTACATGAACCCGCCCCCGCGTACGAGCCTGTGGCGGCACCGCGACTTCCGCCTCTACTGGACGGGCCAGGCCAGCGACGTGCTCGGCTCCTCGCTCAGCTCTGTGGCCATCCCACTGGTCGCAGTCATCACGCTGCACGCCACGACGTGGCAAGCCGCCATCCTCGCAGCCGTACAGAAGACGCCGCCCCTGCTGTTCTCACTGCCGGCCGGAGCCTGGTGCGACCGCGTCCGCAAGCGCCCCCTGATGGTCGCCACCAGCCTGGTCTGCGCAGTGGTGATGGGATCCATTCCCCTGGCAGCCGCCTGCGACAGGCTGACGCTCGCCCAGCTGTGGGGGGCAGCCTTCGTGGTCGGCTCCTGCCATGTGGTGGGCATGTCGGCGAGCCTGTCCTACATCCCCCAGCTCCTGCCGACGGACCGGCTTCTGGAAGCCAACGCCAAACTGGCCAGCGCCAACACTCTGGCCGACATCGGCGGCCCGGCCCTCGCAGGAGCACTGACCGGAGTGATCGGCGCCGCCCGCTCGGTCGTCGCGGACTCCGCCTCCTACCTCGTCACCGCCTGGTGCACCCTGCGCATCCGCACCCCCGAGGCCGCCCCGCACCCGCGCGCAGAAACCCCGTCACTGCGCCGGGAGATCCGGGCCGGCCTCGCCTACACCTGGCGCCACCCCGTGATCGGCCCGCTCGTGACCACGAACGCGATCACCTCCACCGTCCTGGCCGGAACCAACGCGATCTGGATTGTGTTCCTGGTCCGCCAACTCCACTGGTCACCGCAGGTGTTCGCCCTCGTCATGAGCATCGGGGCGAGCGGAGGGTTCCTCGCCTCGCTGACCACACCCCGCCTCACGGATCGCTACGGAGCGGGCCCCGTCATGATCAGCGCGCTGACCTTGGCCCCGGTCAGCCAACTGCCGCTCCTGCTGGCCCACCCGGGGGCCGCCGGACAGCTCGCCATCGGTTGCGGACTCTTCGCGCAGCTCTTCGGCGCGGTCACCCACGGACTGACCCAGCGCACCGTGCGCCAACGCGCTTGCTCACCCGACATGCAAGGCCGCATGCAAGCAACCGGCCAATGGACCGCGTTCGGGCTCCGCCCCTTCGCCGCCCTCCTCGCCGGCTACGCCGGCACCGCCCTGGGCCTGCGCACCACCCTGGCCATCGGCGCATGCCTGCTCCTCCTGCCACCAATACGCCTCGCCCTCACACCAATTCGCGCCCTGCGCCTCGCCCCTACCGCCTGACCAAGCCCACCCGGACCCGGGCCGCACACCACAAGGAGATACCCATGGAACGCGCACACCTGGCCACCGCGGATGACGCCGCCGAGATAGCCCGCCTGCGCTCCGACCTCATCCTGTCCGAGCCTCTCGACGATCACTGGCTAGCCCCCTTGCGCCACGATGCTGGCCGAGCGGCTGGCGCCCGGCGGCGATGCCCGCGCCTACGTCATCGACGCCCCGACCAGCGGACTCGCATCCTGCTCGCTCGGCCTCATCCACCCTGTACTGCCCGCCCCGAACTACGCCAAGGGCCGCGCGGCACACATACACGCCGTCGCCACCGAACCGGCCTTCGACGCCGCGGATGCGGCAAAGCCACCCTCGCCGCCCTCCTCGACCGATTGGAACGAGACGGCGTCACCCTCTGCGAGCTCTACGCCAGTGAAGGCTCCGCACCGCTGTACGCCGGCCTCGGCTTCGCGAGCAACCCCGCACTGATGCGCATGACCCACTTCCCAGCACCGTCCTCACCCGGGACATCCTGACCCGCTCCCCATCCGAGAGCACCTCCGGGCGCGCGACAGCATCGTGCCACCGCTATCCACCGTCCGACACACCCACTCCAGGGAGCAGCAGTTGAGCATCGTCCTGATGTCCGACCCCCGCGTCGCGGCCATCCCCGTCCAGGACTGCGGCGAAGACCTCGTCGATATCCGTGTATCCGGCGCATTCCTCGTCGATGAGCGCAAGCACGACCCGAACGGCCACTACGCGCACCTGCGCCAGGGGGCTCTCGACCGCCTCCAGCACGCCCAGCAGCTCTTGCCGTCAGGGCTCCGGCTGCTGATCGTCGAGGGCTACCGGCCCCCCACGCTCCAGCGCGCCTACTTCCAGGAGTACGCGACCGAGCTGCGTCACGCGAACCCGGGCTGGAGCGACAGTCTCATCCACGAGGCCGCGAGCCGCTACGTCTCTCCGCCGCAGATCGCGCCGCACAGTGCCGGAGCGGCTGTCGACCTCACCCTCGCCGATCAGGACGGCCAGGAAGTGGACATGGGCACGAGGATGAACGCCTCCCCGGAGGAGAGCGGCGGCGACTGCTACACCCACGCGGAACCGATCAACCCAAGGGCTCGCGCTCACCGCGAGACGCTCTGCCGCGCCATGTCGGAAGCCGGTTTCGTGAACTATCCGACGGAATGGTGGCACTTCAGCTACGGAGACCGGTACTGGGCGCTCCACTCCAGTCAGCAGACAGCCCTCTACGGCCCACGCGACCCCGCCTGAGCCGCAGGCGCCACGGTTGCCGGACAGTAACGATCCGGGAAGGAAGCCCGAGATGACGGGTGCCGTATTCACCGCCCCAGCCCAGCGCATCGACCACGAGCGCATGGTGCGCGCCCACGCCGCGGCGGCCCGCGCACTGAACGTCACGGCCTCCGGCTCCTTCGTGTGGGGCTGGCAGGGACGCACACTCAGCAGACGGGCCGACCGGTACTGGCTCCGCCTGCTCTGCTCGCCCCTGGAGAAGGAGGGCGGGCATCTGTTGGAGGGGACCGCGACCGCGCAGGCGGCACTGCCCCGCGGCGTCCCCCGCCCAGCCCTGCACCACGTGCTGGACTGGACAGCCGGCGAGCACGCCTACCGGGCGGAACTCACCGAGTACGTTCCCACCCGGCCCCTGGAGGCCGGCGGCCCCGTGCTGACACGCGAGGTGGATCTTCCGGACGCGTGGTGGCACGACCTCAAGAAGGCGCTCGCTCACACATCGACGACGCCCACCTCACGGATCGCCGTCCGGCAGGGATGGGTCGACAAGAGCTTCAGGCGGTTCCTCGGGATCCCGCCGGTCCAGATCACCGCCACGCAGACCGGGCATGGCGACCTGCACTGGGCGAACATCACCGGGCCACCGCTGGTGCTCCTCGACTGGGAGGGCTGGGGGCGCATGCCGGTCGGCTTCGACGCCGGCCTCCTGCACGCCTACAGCCTCACCTGCCCTGCCACCGCGCGCCGGATCCGCCAGGAGTTCCACAGCACGCTGAACTCGCCCGAGGGCCGGGTCGGCGAACTCGTCGCCGTGGGCCAACTCCTGCAAGTCGTGCATCGCGGCGGTCACCCGGAACTGGCTACTCCGCTCAGGCTCCATGCCAAATCACTCACCGGCGTGCCCGTTCCCCGGGAGTGAGCCGCCCAGAGTGCCGACTTCTTCCTCGGTTCGAACCGCCTACCGACGCTGAAGGCGCAGTCACCTACAACGGTGACGCAGAGGTCATCCGCTCCATGGTGCGATGACACCCTCGACCGTCCCTCCGAGCAGGGGCGCCAGGTGCTCGGCCATCACGAGCAAGGTCCGGTCCGAATAGGCCGGTCCTACGAGCTGCACCCCGATCGGGAGGCCGTCGGCGCCGTGCGCAATAGGCATGACCAGGCTGGGCAGACCGACGTGGCTGGTGAGGTTGGCCCAGCCGGTCTGCTCGAAGAAGCTCCGTTCGACGCCGTCGACCGTGAGAGAACGGCTCCCGGCCGGGATTGCCGCAGTAGGAGCGGCGGGCGTAATGAGGACGTCGTACTGGCCGTCAGCGAAGAACCGGTGCCACGTCTGCTGGAGCCGGAGGCGCTCCTCGTTGGCGCGGAGCCAGGTGCGGTGTGTCTGCGTGCGGTGGCGGAGGATGGCGGCCCGTGGGCTCGCGTCGTCGGTGTGCAGGTCACGGGCGGCGGCGAGTTCGGCCGCTCCGGCGTCATCGTCGGTGGTGGCCGTCGTAGTGGCGTGGAGGAGCTGTTCGAAGAGGCGGAGGGACTCGGCGAAGCCCACCGGCCCCGCGGTCCGGTGGACACTGACGCCGGAGGAGGCGAGTGTCCCTTCGAGGGCGGCGAGAGCGTCGGCCGTGTTGCGGTCGACGGGGCCGCTTGCGTCGTCGGCCCACACCGCTACACGGAGTTGGCCGAGCGGGCGCTGCGCCGTGGACAGCGTGACGCTCCAGGGGGTGTTCTCGTCGGGTGACGGTGTCGTCAGCGCGGCGAGGAGCAGATCGAGGTCGCGGGGGTGGCGGGCGAGGGGGCCGGGGGTGACCATGTCGCTGCTGGTGATCCATCCCGGCGGTCGGGGGATGTGGCCGCGGGCTGGGACGAGTCCGTGGGTGGGGCGCAGGCCGTAGACGCCGCAGTAGTGAGCGGGGAGCCGCAGGGAGCCGGCGAGGTCGCTTCCAAGGTCGGCGGGGGTCAGGTATGCGGCGACTGCTGCGGCGGGGCCGCCGGAGGAGCCGCCGGTCGTGCGCTTGGGGTCGTGCGGATTGAGCGTGGGGCCGAACAGGGCGTTGTCGGTGTGAAGGTCCTGGCAGTACGCCGGGGTGTTGGTCTTGCCCATGATGACGGCACCCTGGTAGCGGAGCCGGGCGACCGCGTCAGCGTCGCGTGCGGGAACGTGGTCGGCGAGGTCTTCGGCGCCGCTGGTAGTACGCAGGCCGACCGTCTCGAAGCTGTCCTTGATCGTGAGGGGAAGCCCGTCGAGGATGCCGGTGCTCTCGTTGCGGGCGCGGCGTTCGTCGGCCGCGTGCGCGGCGGCTCGGGACACGCTGTCGTCGCGGGTGACGACAGCGTTGATCTGGCTGGCGTCTATCTGGGCAAGGTGGATGTCGAGCAGTTCGCGGCTGGAGATCTTGCCGCGGTCCAGGGCCTGGAGCTGGACGTGGGCGGGCTGATGGGTGAGGTCGTTCGTCATGCGGAGACTCGCTCAAGGTGGGGGGCTCGTGCGGGCTGGCGGGGCAGGTGGCGCGCGACGTCGAGGAGAGCGTCGATGTCGTCCATGGGCCTGGTGGTCTGGCGTTCAGAGTCGGCGAACTCGGTGAGCTGGTCAGGCTCTGGGCGGGCGCCTGCGGCCCGGGCGGCGATTCCGGCGAGGATCTGGTCCGCCGTGACGGCAGCGGAAAGCTCCTGTCCGTGAAGCCCCCGGGCTCGGTGACGGGCTTCGCTGGCCTCGCGGACGGAGGCGTCGAGGTACCGGCGGATCACGAAGCGGCCGTCCCGGATCTCGACGGCTCGGCGGTAGAGCCGGATCGAGATGCGCCGGAAGCGGCGTCTCTGGGCCGGGTCGACCCTGTCGATCGGCAGCTCGATCTCCGGGGCCTCGCTGTAGAAGGCCAGCCACAGGGGGCGCAGGCCGTAGTAGCTGCGGTACTGCTTGATCCGGTACCGGACGCTCTGGGCCTGGTCGCTGATCGTGGGCACAAGCCAGCCGATCAGCGTGAGCATGGCGCCGACATCGCCGCAGGTCCAGGCGAAGCCCTCCCATTCCGCGAGGGAGGTATCGAAGGCACCGGCGATCACGTTGCCGATGCGGACGGCGCTGTATCCGAGGGTGACGGTCGCGCCGAGGGCGACGATGCGCAGGCCGACGCGGACGGACCCGCGAGTGCTGCGGCGGGCCAGGCGCCAGCAGGCGCGGGCGAGGAAGACTTCGCCGATGGTGTAGGCCGTGACGTACAGGGTGAGGTACGCGGCGTACCAGTCGTCGTGCGCGTAGTAGAGCGTGAAGTCGATCGGGTGCGGCGCGCTGGGCGTCAGCAGGGCGAACAGCACCAGTAGCCCGGCGATCACCGCGAAGCCTGCCCAGAGCCAGCGGCGACTGCGCCGGCGGGCTGCCTCAGGCGGGGATCCCCAGTAGGTGAGGACCACCTGCTGGCAGGCCAGGAGCGCGACCACGCAGCCCTGCGCGAGGGGCACGGAGATGTTGACCGTGCCAAGCACACGGTCGAGGTAGTTCCACATCGGCGTGATGGAGAACAGGAACGAGAGCCCTGACAGCAGGAAGACGGCGGCCAGCGCGGCCGAGGCGGGGTCACGGCGCCGGGTGGGCACGTCCCGCAGGAGGCAGAGGAAGCCGAGAGTCGCGACGACGAGGCTGATCGGGTGGAGCAGGTCCTTCACGGCCGGGCCTCCCGTCGGCGCAGCAGCGTGTGTGTGACCCGGTCCTGCACTTCATCCCCGGAGGACTCGTCGCTGCGCAGCCACCGGTCAATGATCTGACGCTGAAGCAGCGAGGCGAGCTGTTCGGTGTCCCGCTCCTCGTCCTCGTCGTACTTGGTGCGGCCCAGCATCATCTGCACGGTGGCTGAGCCGACGCTGGTGAAGACCGTTGAGGAGAGCGCGGACGCCGGGCGGTTCTCGTGATGGCCGAGCAGCAGATGGCTGAACTCGTGGGCGATGATGTGGTCTTGGTGCAGGACGCTGGTCCGTGGGTCGTAGAACACATGGACGGCACTCTCCGTGACGGCGCAGGCCCCGCACACCGAGGGCGCCTGCTCTCGGGGCACTAGGACCACCGTTCTTCCCGTGCGGCGAGAGACCTCGTCGCTGAGATCGCGGATATTGGTGACGTGCGGGAGCTGCAGCTCGGCCAAGAGGTCGGGCCGGCGCAGCCTACGTGCGGACCACATTGCTTTTCCTTGATCACTTACTGAACTATGGCCGTTCTACACGCCAGTTGAGGGTGGCAGCCCCTCGGATTTTCGTACGCTCTCGACGATTCCCAGGACGGCATCCTTTCCGTCCGCCGAGACGTCGGATAGGCGAAGAAGAACGTTCTTGATCTTTGCGTCGCGAAGCAGTGCGAGCAACTCAAGCTCCTGCACTGTCTTTTCGGCGACGGCGTCATCGAACCAGTAAGCGGGATCCACACCGAAAAACCCTGCGAGCGCTTCGAGATGACGCTTCGTCGGGTTATCGCGCTGCCCGGTCCGCAAAAGCCACAGGTACTGCGCCGACAGCTTGCCCAGCCCACGCTTCTCCATGAGTTCGGCCACTTCAGCGTTGCTGAAGGGGCCGCGGTCGGGCGGGTGCACCGTGTCGAACAGGCGGTTAAGGCGATCCATGAGCCCCTTGGGGTTCACCTGACCTTCGGTCGACTCTTTCATGATCCTTTCCTGGGTGGACTTCGTCATCACTTCAGCCACCCTACCTCGCCATAAACATGAGTTGACGGCGTGATCCCGCGTATGGAAAGTTCTTCCTCACCAGCACGTTTCCGCGTGGCACGTACCGCCCGTTTCAGGTCGGCCTGTCCGTTTCTACCGGCAGGAGTACGCGGGGCGACGTGGCGCAAGCCACATTCGTCCAGCGACATACGTCGCGTCTGGCAGGCCGTATTTGATCTTCGATCGGAAAGCGCGGAGGCGACCGTGGAAACACCTCATCCACATCGCATTTCTGCTGCGGGGAATGCCAGACTCCTGCTCCAATTCGGACACAATGGCACGCTCTCGGCGTACGGGGCAACCGCCGCAACGGTGTGCTTCAACGCAAGGAAGCACCCCGGCAGGCCCTGTGCGGACAGCTGCGGCACCCGATCATTCGGTGACTCTCTGCAACCAGTACAGAGTTTAAGGACCAAGTCTGGATCTTGACGCGG
Organism: Streptomyces sp. B21-105; assembly: GCF_036898465.1. Taxonomy (NCBI): domain Bacteria; kingdom Bacillati; phylum Actinomycetota; class Actinomycetes; order Kitasatosporales; family Streptomycetaceae; genus Streptomyces; species Streptomyces sp. B21-105. The sequence goes on from NZ_JARUMJ010000001.1 coordinate 991,825, forward strand.
GTCCGTGCGTATGTTCGTCGTCCCCGGGCAGCCCGCCTGCGGCGACGAACGTGAGGAGACCGCGAGCACGGACCGGACCGCGAAGGTCCGCAAACAGCGACGGCGCCCGGGAGCGGTAACTCACGGACGCCGAACGCTAAGCGGCATACCCGCCCCGGCAAGGGCGGCGATTGCCCACCATCACCACGCTGAGTCCTTCCGACGGGCGCACCAGCGTGGCAACACTGCAAATGGGAGTATCGCATGCCTCCTGCCCTGCGCAAAAGGCCCTTCCGCCTGGCCTGCGCGGCAGCCACCTCCACCTCGGCGCCTCAGCGCCCCGAGCCGGACCGCACCATCCTGGCCCCGGCGAGCCGCCTGACCCGCCCGCTCCTCGGGAGCGGCCGATGAGCAGCGAAGCCCGCGAGTGGGTGTGGGAGCACAGCTCCAGCCGAGGGGCCGCGCGCCTGGTCCTGTTGTCGATCGCCGACCGGGTGGCCGACGAGCAGTGCATCTCCTGGGCCTCGCTGTCCAGCCTGGCCAAGCGCACCCGCGCCTCGGTCTCCACGGTGCGCGAAGCCGTCGAGCGCCTGCTCCTGGCCGGCGAGCTGGAACAGCTCGACGACCTCGTCGGCCCGCAGCGCAGCACGGTCTACCGCATGCCTCTCGCCGCCGAAGCCGTCGCCCAGACCCAGTGCCAGCAGGAGGGCAGCGACATGGCGGTGGCAGAGGAGCCCGCCGGCCCCGCGAAGCTCCGGCTCTCGGCTCTGCGGCGGTACGGAATCCGCCCGCGTGAGGTGCCGGAATCCCCCGCGAGGGTCCGGAAACCGGCAGTACCGGAAACCGGCAGGTCGAGGCGGAATCCGGCACAGCGACGTACCGGCCACCGGCACGGCGATGTACCGGCTACCGGCACACAGAACCGTAGTGAACCTGATTTGAACCGGAGGTACAGCAGTAGTGGTGCTGCCGTCCTCTCGGCTGCCGAGTGGCAGGTCGACCCCGCCACCCACACCTGGGCCCGCCAGCAGGGACACCTCGACCGCCTCGGCGAGCAGGGTCTGCGAGCCGCCGACGCGAAGTGGCGTGCCCACCGGGCGGGCCACACCCCGAGGGCGGCGGAAGCCTGGGCTGCCGACTGGCGCTCCTGGGTCGCCCGGGAGCACGCCCCCAGCCGACCGAACCTCTACGCCGTGCCCGGCAAGAACACCGCCGCACCGGGGGGCATGACGCGGACGCAGGCCCACACCGCCGCCCTGCTGGCCGCCCTGGACGAGCCGACCGGAACGGAGGGCTGACCGTGGACCGCCGCGAAATCGCCGCTCTGCTGGCCTACATCGGCCGACTCGACCCCCGCACCATCCGCACCGACCAAGGCGAGGCGCGGGACCAGCTCGCCCAGTGGCACGAACTGCTCGGCGACGTGCCGATGGCCACCCCGCACGGCTGGGACGTCCGCGTTGCAGCCCGCCAGCACATCCGCACCTCGCCGTACCAGATCCTGCCCGCGGACCTGGCCCGTCCCTGGGAGAGCTACCGTCGCGACCGCCTGGCGAGGCACTCCGACCCGACACCGTCCGTCGACCCGGACGACCAGGCCGCCTGGACCGCCGAGCTGGCCGGCACCCGCCGCGCCGTCGCCGCCGGTACCGCCCAGCCCGCGCAGGCCCGAGCGATCACCAGCGGTCGCGACGGAGTCGACCCGAAGCTGGAGGCGCGGTTGCGGGAGATCGGCTCCTGCATACCTCCCGCCACCCGAGCGGCCCTCGCGCCCTACCGTCCCGCCCGCGCAGCCCGAGAGGCCGCTGTCGCGCAGGGGCAGCCCGACGCCCTGAGCGTGCGGTGCGAGTGGTGCCTGGCCCAGCCCGGCGAGCCGTGCCGTCGGCGGAGGATCGGTCCCGACAGCGGAGCTCGTGGAACCGCCCCGCGCGCGACCCCGCACCCCGGCCGCCTCGACCTCGCCGCCGCCCTGCAGGCCCAGCGCCCCGAGCAGGCCCAGCAGGCCGCCCTGACCTGACCGGCGTACCCGGCGCGTGCACCCCGTCCGCTGCACCGCCACCCGACGCCACCGTCCCGCACCGGCTGCGGCGCACGCGCCGCAGCCGGCACCCGACGCCGCACCCGCCGAGCACGCGCCCGTCGGTCGGCGCGGCAGCACATCGGAGACCCGCCTTGCGCCACATCACCACCCACGACGCCCCGGCCACGGGCCTGCGCGGCATCGGAGACACCAGCTGGCACACCCGCGGAGCGTGCCACGGCATGGACGTCGAGGACGCCGAAACCGTCTTTTTCCCCGGGCCTCGGGACCACGAGGAGATCGCGGAGGCGAAGGAGCTGTGCGGCTGGTGCCCCGTACGCCGCGAGTGCCTGGACTTCGCCCTGGAGAACGTCCTCAAGGAAGGCATCTGGGGCGGCCTGACCGAAGCCGAGCGGCGCCCGCTGCACGACAACCTGCACCAGCGCCTGGACTACCGGCGCGTGACCGCCTTCTTCCAGGGACGCGATGTGCACCTGACCGAGGCCGAGCGGCAGGTCGCCATCGACCACGCCTACGTCCGGGGCTGGCGGCCCGACCGGCTCGCCGCCGCCCTGCAGATCAGCCCCAAGCACGCCCGTGACCTGCTCCGGCAGGCCGCCAACAAGGTCTTCGACCGCGACCGCAACTACGGCGTGCCCCGCCCCAAGAAGAAGCGGAAGAAGGCCCCCAAGCCCCAGGGCACCCCCGCGCCCGCAGCTCCCGTCACTCAGCAGCCGACAGGCCGCCCGGCAGCGTCGAACCCGGCGCCCGCCCCTCTCGGAAAGGCAGCATGACCCACCCCGTCCTCGCCTTCGGTGCCACTTCGGACCTACCTCTCCTCCTGGCCGCCGTCGTGCCCGCCGCCCTCGCGCTCGTGCTGACCGCCTGGACCATCCGGCGCTGGGGATCTCGCTCGCAGAAGCGTCTCGGCGGCCCCGCGGTCAAGGTCGCCGCCGTCGCCGCCCTGGGCTGCACCGCGTACAGCGCCGACACCTCGTGGCGGTTCGCGGCCGACTACCTCGACATGGCCGGCACCGCCGAGCGAGCCGGCATGTTCGCCGCCGCCGAACTCGCCCTGTTCGCCACCGCGCTGATGGCCCGGCAGAACCTCGCCGTCCAGGGCGCCCCTGGACTGCCGGGCACGCTGGTCTGGGTGATCACCACGGTGCAGGTGATCCCCGCCTACGCCGAGAGCGGCCCCATCGGCGGTACCGTCCGGGCCTTCGTCGGACCTGTCATGGCGGCGATGCTGTGGCACCTGGCCATGGGCATCGAACTGCGGCTGCGCACCCCCGGCGCCGCCTCGAACGGACTGATCGCCGTCCTGGGCCGGGAGGCACGCGAGCGGCTGCTGTCCCGCCTGGGCATCGCCGCGCGAGACCGCGACGCCGCGCAGATCACCCGAGACCGGGCTACCGCCCGTGCGGTCACCCTCGCCGCCCGCCTCGCCGAGCGCACACCCGAGCAGCAGCGAAACCGTCGCGGCCGGCGGCTGACCCGACGCCTGTCGAAGGCGGTCGGCAGGGCCTCGGTCGGCACCGACCCCCTCCAGCGGGCACAGCTGCTCGACCAGCTCGCCGCCCGGCGACACGCGCTCGCGCTCGCCACGGTCCCGCTCCCTTCTCCCTGGTCCCCTGCGCACAGCAGCGCATCGGCGGCCACGGTCCCCGCACAGCCGACATCGAATATGCCGGTCCCCGTCCCCGGTTCCGACGAGCCGGTCCCGGACCGGGGACCGAGGACTCCTCGGGGACCGATCCCCGAGGAGGCAGACCCGGAAGCCAAGGTCGGCGCGGGGACCGAGGGCGACGAAACGGGAGCGACCGCGGGGACCAATTCCCCTGAAGACGGCGCGGTCCCGGGGACCGGTCCCGCCGATCCAGAAGCCGCAGCGCGGGACACAGCGGCCACGAGGACCGACCGCAACGCGCGAGAAGTAGCAGCTCAGGACCCAGATTTTCATTGGGGACCGAGCCTCGCGAAGTCGGGGACCGAGAGCACCGAGGACCGAGGACCGACCGCCACCGAGACCGGGACCGGGACCGGGACCGGGACCACCCAGAACCGAGGACACAAGGTCCCACTCCGTCGGAAGCCGGCCAGGAAGTCCCGGACGAAGAACAAGGACAAGCGTGCCCGGTCCCGCTCTCCGCAGACGGAGCGCCCGGCACGCGAGCTGGGCGAGTCCGAACGCCGGCTTGTCCACGAGGTACGCCCCCACGTTCCCGCCCTGCTCGAGCGGGACGGCAACGGAGCGATCACCCGGGTGCAGCTGCGCGAAATCATCCGCCGCCAGGGCCTGACAGGTGTCGGGAACGACCGACTCGGCCTCGTCCTCCAGGAGCTGCGGAACGAGGACATCACGACGACGAGGAGCACCGCCCGATGAAGACCTGCCACCAGTTCGACACCGTCCGCGCTGAGTACGAGCGAGAGATCGGATTCATGCTCGCTCACTCCGAGCGGCACGCGGGCAGGCCGGCAGCGAAGTCCAGCGCGAAGCAAGCTGCCTCCGCGAAACAGCGGATGGCCCGCGCGCTCAACAGCCACGTCGGGCGCTGCCCCGAGTGCGGCTGAACCGGCAAAACCCCAGCTCAAAGCACGTATCCGCAAACGTGGCCCGGCTCCGTGCCGGGCCACCGTCCCGCTTAGGAGGTACGCCGTGATTCCGCGTCCCCCTCGTTCTTCCGAGCCCACCGTCACCGAGGCCGATGCCTGGGCGGACGTCCTGGTCCGCCAGCAACTCCTACACGCCGTCGTCCTCACGCCGACCGGGCAGTGGCTCGTCCAGGACCGCCCCGACGGACCGGTCGGCGTCCTTGCCGGCCCGGCCGATGTCCTCGCGCTGGCCGCAACCATCCAGCAGCGCACCCGCTCCACGAGGCCCGAATCCCGATGACGAACGCACGCAAGAACGGCACCGCCCCGGAACCTGATCCCGACTCCAACTCGGTCTCGGGGCGAGCAGGTTGGGGCGGAAGCGTAGCTTCCGCCAACCCCGCCCCCAAGTGGGACGGGGAGGACCTGCACCGGGGGGCGCAGGTCCAGGAGGCTTCGACCGAGGGCGGATCGAAGCCGGGACAGGAGAAGAGGCCGACCGAGAGCCGCAGCCACCGCGAGCGCGCTGTGCGCGCTCGTCAGCGTCCGCGTCAGCCTCGCGCCACGAAGCGCCTGCACCAGCCCAACACTCGTTTCAACGAAGAAGAGTTCGCGCTGATCAAGTCCGCCGCCGCCCGATGCAACCTGTCCGTCGCCGGGTTCCTCGCCCGCGCCGCGCTCGCCGCAGCCCGCGACCTCGACCGAACCAGCGCCGAGATAGCCGACGAACGCGAAGTGATCACAGCCCTGTTCGACAGCCGGCGTCGGCTCGGCTGGGCCGGCAGCAACCTCAACCAGGCCGTCAAGGCACTCAACTCCGGCGCGGACGCTCCCCAGCTCGATGCGGCCGTCGCCGCCGTACGGCGGGCCGCCGACACCGCGCATGCAGCCGCCACACGCCTGATCGAACGCCACGGCGCATGATCCCCAGCGTCAACAACCTCGGATCACGGACCTTCGGCCTCCTCAAGTACCTCTACGACACGGGCAAGTACGAGGACCACACCGACCCCCACCTCGTGGCCTCCTTCGACGGCATGGCCCCCGACCCCGGCCGCGACCCGAACGCCACCCTCGAAGACCTGCAGCAGCTCCTGGACCAGCCCGTGATGGCCCTGCCGAAGCATGCCCGCCCGGCCAAGCACGTCTGGCACACCTCCGTGCGCGCGACGGCGGACGACCGGATCCTGTCCGACGAGGAATGGGGTGAGATCGCCCGGCGGATCGTGGCCGCCACCGGCATCGACCCCGGCGACGGGCAGCCCGGCTGCCGCTGGGCCGCCGTACGCCACGCCGACGACCACATCCACATCGTCGCCACCCTGGTGTGCGAGGACGGCAGCCGCCCCGACGACTTCCGCTCCGGCAAACGCGCCCAGGCCGAGTGCCGCCTCATCGAGAAGGAACTCGGCCTCCACCAGGTCGCCTCCGGCGACGGCACCGCCGCCCAGCGGCCCACCAGCGCCGAACGCCACAAGGCCGAACGCCAGGGTCGCGAGCGCACCGCCCGCGAGGAGCTGCGCGAGACGGTACGGCGCGCGGTGTCCGGTGCGAGGAGTGACGAGGAGTTCTTCGACCGGCTCGCCGCCGCCGGTCTCCTGATCCGTAAGCGCGCCGCGCCCTCCGGAGACCTCCTCGGATACAAGGTCGCTCTGCCCGACGACCTGAACAAGGACGGCGAGCCGGTGTTCTACCCCGGCGCGCGCCTGGCCCCCGACCTGTCGCTGCCCCGGATCCGGGAGCGCTGGTCCGGCGGCACCGGGGCCGAGCCGACTCCACGGAAGGAGGACATGGTCCGTACGGGGCCCGGTGCACCGGCCTCCGCCCGCCGCGGGACGGCATCGGCCGCGTGGCAGGCCGTGCTCATCGTCGAGCACGGCGACGACGCGGTCGCCGCCGCCCACATCGCCGCCGCCGGCGAGGTCTTGGACGCGCTCGCGAAGACCTCCGCCGCACACACCCGCCGCGAACTGCGAGACGCCGCAACAGCGTTCGAGCGGGCCTCCCGCTCCCACGTGCGCGCCGTACGCGGGCACGACCGCGCGATGCGGCAGGCCGCCCGCGACCTCGTCCACGGCGGGCCCGCCCTCGGCCGTGGTGAGGACGGTGCCACCACCGCGATGGCGATCGACATGCTGTTCTTCCTCATCACCGCCGCCGCCCACTGGCACGCGAGAAAGGGCCATGCCCAGCAGGCCGAAGCCGCCGCCCAGGCGGCCGGGCATCTGCGCACCGCCTACCGGGCCGCCGCCGCTCAGCCGCTCGGCGTGCTCTACCAGCGGGGCCGACGTCTGAGCCGGCCGGTGCTCCAGCGGCGGACCGTGCTGCTGCGCGAAGCGCTGCCGGGGCTCGCGGAGCGGATCCTCGCCGAGCCCGGCTGGTACGCCCTGGCCGCGACCATCGCGGAAGCCGAAGCCGCCGGCCACGATCCCGCCGCTCTTCTGTCCGCTGCGGTCGGGCGTCGTGAACTCGGCACCGCGGAGTCGGTGAGCGACGTGCTGGTGTGGCGGATGCGGCGGACGGCCGATCTGCCCGCCGACGCCTCGCCCCTGTCCGAGAGCGGCGCCGCTGGGGTCCAGTCCGCAACGCGCAGGACGGCCACCCAGACTTCCGCGCCCGGCCGCCGCCGCAGCGGGGAGGAGACATCGGGCAAAGCCCGGTGAGCCCTGCCAGCCGGGGTGCAGCCTCAGCGCACGACCAGGAGCAGGCGTACCGCCACCGCCCCGCTCGCGACCCAGCATGGCCATACGCCACAGCGGACCCCGGCGGCGTTCAGGCCCGCGTTGTGGGTCACGGGCGCTGCGCACACTCAGGAGGAACGCAAGGGCGCAGGTGCGGCGACTCGAGCCAGTTGGCGACGCGAAGTTGGGCGGTCGAAGCCGACGTGGCGTGTTCGGGCACGCCGAGGGGACAGCACTCATCCGCTCGGAGACACGCGCCGTGCCCACTCGTCATCCGCGCCCCCAGGAGGCGGAAAACGCCTGATGACCTGCTCGAAGGCGACTGTGGACTTTGTGAATTGAAACCGCCAGGGGCGTACGGCACGATCATGAAGCGAGCAGGACGAGGCACAGGAGGACGCCAGGGTGTTTCAGCGAATACGCCGCCGGGCCAAGGAGCCCAGCGAGGAACAGCGACGGTTCTTCGAGCTGTCGGCGCGGCTGCAGAACGAGGTCCCGCCCGGGATCGGGGTGCCGCCGGCCGAGCCGGAACACATCGAGCCGACCGCGGTGGTGGACGACTTCCTTCCGCCGGAGTTGCGGGTACCCAGCCACGACCAGGTCGACGGCACCATGATGCCGTGGAAGCAGCCGCTCGTCCTCGACGGCGAGATGGTCGCCTGCGCCGAGTGCGGCGCGTACCGGGACTGGCTCATCCTCTCCACCCGCGACCAGATCTGGCTGCGGTGCCGGGTCGGCCACCAGCAGCAGGAAACCCGCCTCGACACCGCCTGGTTCAACCGGAACCGCGGACCGGCGGACGCGACGCACGCCACGTTCGAGGAATGCCTGCGCCACCTCGGGCACTGACCTCCACTCCTACGACCCCACCGGGCCCCCGGGCCCGCACTGACCACCCATCGTCCAGCACCAAGGGGTCAGTTCCGTCATGCGCGTTCGCGTCGCCACCACCGTCCTCGGCATCACCGCCGCCCTCCTCACCGTGTCCGCCTGCTCCACCGACACCACCGGCGCCAAGCACGCCACCGCCCGTACCGGGTCGCCGGCCGACACAACCCAGGCTGCTCCGCTGACGTCGGCCGCGCTGGAGACGCGCCTGCTCGACCAGCGCGACCTCGGCAGCGGCTACCTGCGCAATCCGGAGCGCCCCGCCCACCACGACGACGTCACCGTCATCGGCTGCCCAGCCCTGAGCGAACTGGGCGGCGACGCGGCCACCGGCGCCACGCTCACCTTCCCCCGCAAAGCGAAGACGGCCTTCACCTACGGCGGCAGCTCCTCGGAGTTCTCGGAGGAGCTGTACAGCGACGGCGCGACCAAGCTGTCCGACGGCATCGGCCGGATCTTCGACGCCATGACCGGATGCCCTACCTACCAGGTCGTCGCGGGCGGCACCCCGATCGACATCGCTTCGCAGAAGCTGCCCGCGCCCCACGGCCTCGGTGACGAGCAGTGGAGCCAGCTCCTGACGTTCTCCGCCGGAGGACGGAGCACCGTGGTCAAGCAGACCGCGATCCGCGACGGCAGCCTGCTGCTGATCGTCTCCGGCTCCCCGGCCCTCGTCGACCACCACCTCGACAAGGCCCTCACCAAGGCCACGGCAGCCAGCTGACAGGCCCCGACACCACTGCTGCCCCCGACCAGGACGGTCGCGGGCAGCAGTGCTGTGCTTGTTCCGCTTTGACGGACACCAGTGCGATGGTCAGGCTGCGGTTCCGTACATCCACCGGCGAACCACGGTGTAACCGTCAGGAAGCTCGTTCCCCGTCAACTCCCTATACCTCGCCTTGGCCTCTTCGCTGGCGTGCTGCCCGGGAGGGAGCCTTCGGAGGAAGGGGTCGCGGTCAGGGGCAGGCGAGGACTGGCGAGGCTGCTCCGTAGCTTCATCGTCGGAGGCCGGTTCGTAATCCGCGATGTCCTCGACCTCATGCCTTGTGGAGCCCTGCCTTGCGAGGTAAGCGACCACGGCCAGACTTACGCTCAGAGTCACGCCGCCCATGACGCGGATCTTCGGCTTGTGCTTCGCGTACCAGCTCTTCGACTTCTCGTCAGAGGGCGCGGGCTCGCCATCTGCGGGAGTGCGTTCACCAGGCGTGGAGTCGTCCATGTGCACACATCTATCGGACCCAGCCGCTACCTGTCAGGCAATCAACCGACATCACCCGATCCGCTTCAATACACCGAGCAGACCCCCGCTTCACCGCACTTCCCCGCCTTGGGGCCGGAGACGATCACCGGTGCCGGGCAGGCCCGACACCCTGTACTCGTCGCCCCGGTCGCCGTCCTCCGACTCGATGGCTCGCCCGAGCCCCGGAGGGAAATACCAGAAGCCCGGCCCCTGTTCGGGGACCGGGTTTCTTCCGTCTGGTTAGGTGCGCCGTCGATGGCTAGGCCGACGCCCGCAGCAGTCGCTCCCGGGTGGCCTCGGGCAGCACCCGGCGCAGGACCGGTGCGGTCGAGCTGAGGGAAGTGGCGAAAGCTGCCACGAGGTCGTGCGGGGCGCTGGCTCCGAAGGAGGCCGCCCACAGGCAGGGGGCGCCGAGCGCGGGCTCGGCCCATGCCTGCCATCCGACTGGTCCTGGCTCGTCGGCCTCGGTCGTCAGGGCGCGCGGGTCGGCGTCCTGGATGAGGGGCGGTACCTCGCCGAGGCTGATGTGCGAGGTGAACGTCGGGTCTGTCGCTGCCGCGTCGGGCTGGTCGATGTCGCGGAGCCAGCCGTGTGCGGCTACGGCGTCGAGGACCAGTTCGGGTCCGGCGAACGGCACGGCGGGCTGGTCTCGGGCGTCGAGCGCGACGAGGAAGTCGGCCACAGCCTCGCCTGGGACGTCGGTGGTGAAGTAGCACGACCACGACGCGAGCGGGCTGCTGGTGTCCGCGCGGGCGGAGATCTGCCAGGCGATCGGCAGGTCTCCCAGGTGGAACGGCTCGTCCGCCAGGCTCCACTGCGCCCATCGGAGGGTGTCGGAGCTGATGTGCAGAACGGTGCTGCGCAGGACCTGGCGGTCCTGGGGTTCCTCGTCCGGCTCATGACGTCCGCGGACAATCGTCAGGCTCGTCCAGCCCAGACCGGAGAGCGTGTCGGCAACGCCGTCGTAAAGGCACCCGTCGTCACCGGCCAGATGCCGGGGGCCGACCCAGAACGCGGGCTGGCCGCCGGGCGGAATGGACGGGTCGGGCGGGAAGTCGGGGTACAGGGGCGCCTCCAAGGGGTCGGTGCGGGTCTAGTTGCCGCCGGCACGGCGGCGGGGGCGGCGCGGGGGTGCCTGGACGGGGCCCTGCCAGGTCAGGGCGATGGCGACCTCGGGCGGCAGATGTCCGAGCTGTGCGTCCTCGTCCCGCCCCTCGGCGAGGTAGACGACGGTCCGGCCGGTCTCATCCACGGACTGCACGACCTGCGCCAGGCGGTGCGCCATCGGAAAGAAGGGGTTCATGGCCTGTCGGACCGGAGTATCCCGGTCGCAGGCGGACAGCAGGTCGATGAGATCACCGACGGTCATCTCCGGGGTCGTCACGAACAGCCTCCTGGGGTGAGCGGAAACAGTGAGCGGCGAAAAGGGCGGGGCCCGACATCTGACCGGCCGCCCGGGCGAGAATTACTCGTGGGCGCGCTGTCGTACACGACGTGAGGTCTCCAGCACACGCGCCACGGCGGCGGCGACGATGTCGGCCGGCGTCTCGATGTCGAACGACAGGTGGTAACCACGCACCTTGGCCGTGCCGGACACAGCGATCTTCCATCCCTCACCGTCCGTACCGGGACGGCCGAGCGGGAACCAGCCGAGGTAGAACCGGCCGTCCTTCGAGCTGACGTGCACGTCCGCACGGTCGTCCACAATCAGGTGGAAGTCCTCTGCGGAGAACTGGTCCATCACCAGCGTGGGCTGGCCGGGTCCGAGCTGCCACTCACGCAGCCGCAGGGCTTCAACGGTGGTAGCGAAACCGGAGCCCACGGGCGCTACGGTCACGGGCAATCACCTCTCTGACCTGGGGTTTTTTGCAAGGTCGTCTAGGTTGACATGCCCTCACGCACGTTGGCCAGTCATTCCGCGATCTTTCCTGTCTGCCCCCGGCGAACTGCTGTCCTTGGACAGCGAATCCAGTCGTCCGCCCCGCGCTGACCTGCGGCGACTAACTTGATTGACAAGGGCGTCGGTGAGGCCGTCCCCGCTCACCACCGCTATGACCTGCGACGACTACGTTGGATGGCAAGGAACTCCACGGACCTGGTTCGATGTCGGCGGACAACTGCTTCCCCTGTGGCTATGTTCACCGGTCGGCACGATCGAGGTTGAGGGGATAGCCGACCGCCGCGGGTGCCAGCGCCGACTGCGGCTGGCCCGCCCCGACGCTGGCGGGCATCCTCCATGCATGTCCACTTCACCCATGGAGCGCCCCGTCGTTTACGTCGACGAGTCCGCCAACTCGGGCCAGAACCTCCTCGACCCGCACCAACCTGTCTTCACGGTGGCCGGGGTTCACCTCCCTGACTACCTCGCCGCCTCCATCGTCGACGAGGTCCGTGGGCAGCTCCCGCGCAATCTGCGCGAGCCGAAGTACACGTCGTTGGCGGGTTCCAGCGGCGGACGGAAGGCGCTGATGAACGCCTTCGCGCGCCTGCCCGAGGGGAGCGTGCGGACGTACCTGGTCCACAAGCGATTCATGGTGATGACCAAGATGGTCGACGTCATCGTGGAACCCATGGCGCACCGGGACGGCTACAACCTGTACGAGGGGAAGGAAACCCTCGCCCTGGCGAACATGCTGCACCTGGCCGGCCCGGTCATGGGGGATGCGGACGCCTACGACCGGATGCTCCAGGCGTTCGTGAACTGGGTCCGGCAGAAGGCCACGACCGACGAGCTGTACGCGGCCATAGCCGCCCTCAAGACCTCCGTGCAAAGCCAGCAGTTCGCCGAGTACGTGGAGGTCCTGGAATACGGCCGGCCCGTCGCTGACGAGACCGCAGCGGAGATCGCATCCCAGGGGCATCGGGACGAGCTGGATCCGGCTATCCCAAGCTTGTACTGCCTCGCCACCACGTTCGGTCAGACCCTGGGCAAGTTCCGCCTGGTGCACGACGCATCGAAAGTAGTCGACCGCAACACCACCCGCCTGCACACCGTGCACTTCCTCCCCGATCCCGCGCGGCCGGGCGAGTTCATGAACCCCTTCATGGGCGGCATCGAGTTCGCGGACAGCAAGGACCACCCGCAGCTCCAGGTGGCGGACTGGGCTGCGGGCGCGACGCGCCAGTGGGCGCAGTGGATGGCAGGTGGCGGCGGGGACCAGTTCTCCCGCGGCCTGGAGCCGGTTGTCCGACCCTGGCTCATCGACGGCATATGGCCGGCTCCCGTGGAGGGCTCAGAGACATGATGGCGACGAGGGGTGCCTGCAGGATCTGAACAGGCTCCCCTGAAGTCGGAGTCGCCCTTGGACCACACCACCAGGAGGAACCAGTGTCATACCCGCAACTGCTCACCCCCGAGGAGAAGCTCGCCGACGCGAAGGAGCTGTTGAGCCTCCCGCGTATCGTCGCGATCTGCGGCTCCACCCGCTTCATGACCGAGATGAACGAGGCCGATCTGCGGGAGACCAAAGCCGGAAAGATTGTCGTCAAACCGGGCTGTGACATGAAGTCGCCGCACGAACTTTGGTCCGATCCTGTCGAGGCCGAGGCGCTGAAGGTTCGACTCGACGATCTGCACCGGGCGAAGATCCGGCTCGCTGATGAGGTGCTCGTAGTCGGCGACTACATCGGAGACAGCACCCGAGCCGAAATCGCCTACGCCCGGTCGCTGGGCAAGCCCGTGCGGTTCACGCACCCCGAAGTCAACTTTGACGCCTGACCGCCCGCTGCCACCTCGACCACCAGGGCCGGCAGCCCGCCGCCTGACCGTCTCGCGGTGACTTCGGCCGCCACCCACCCCACACCCTCCGCAGGCATCCCCTGGCACTGTGGCAGCGGCGGTGGGGGCCGGACCGTCACAGGGCTCCGAAAATCAAAGTGATCACTTCCTGGTCTCCCCTACCCTGCCGGACACCGACAGCCCCTCCTGACAAGGACGGTCCGATGACGAGCAACCCCGCTGTGCGCCCGGAGATCATCGACTTCTACAGCCGGTCCGACGAAGCCGCACGGCTGCAGACCACCGCCACAGGCACCCTGGAGTTCGCGCGCACCCGCGAGTTACTGCGCCGCCACCTCCCACCGGCACCGGCCCGCGTGCTCGATGTCGGCGGTGGTCCCGGAACGCACGCCCGATGGTTGGCCGACAACGGCTACACGGTGCACGTCGTGGACCCCGTCCCCAAGCACGTCACCCAGGCAGCCGCCATCGACGGCGTGACGGCCGAGCTGGGCGACGCCCGCTGCCTCACCGCCGCGGACAGGACGTACGACGTCGTTCTGCTTCTCGGCCCGCTCTACCACCTCCACGACAAGACCGACCGGATCTCCGCGCTGACGGAGGCGGCCCGCGTGGCCCGGCCTCGCGGACTCATCGCCGCGGCGGCGATCTCCCGCTATTCGCCCCTCCTCGACTACATCGCGACCACCGGTATCACCGAGTCCGCGATCCAGGACGGGGTCCGTGACACCCTGGCCCAGGGCCGCTACGCCGGACAGCGCGGCTTCACCGTCGCCTACTTCCAGACCTCCACCGAGCTGCGCGCGGAGGTCACGGAGGCCGGACTTACCGACCCCAGCCTCTACGGAATCGAAGGACCCGGCTGGGTGGCGGTCAAGGCCATCGAGAAGTACACCAGCGCCAACCTCATGGGCACGGACATGTACGAAGCGGCCCTCGCCGCGGCCCGCATCGCGGAACCGCACGCGGCCCTCACCGATGCCTCTGCCCACATTCTCGCCATCACCGGGCCCTGACCGATCTAGGGTGTCGCCTCATGACGCTGCTGATCGTAGGTGGGTCCGGGTTCCTGGGCACCGAGCTGGTCCGGCAAGCTGTATTGGCGGGGCGCCCGACAGCCGCGACCTATACGACCAGGCCCGGCAGTGCTCCGGGGATTACCTGGCGCAGTCTCGACCTGCGGGATCCCGGGAGCGTGGAAGCGGTCGTGGCCGAGGTGAACCCTCGCGTCATCGTCAATGCGTCGAGCGGCGGGGCCGACTGGGCAGTCACAGCCGAGGGACCCGTCCGCCTCGCGATCGCCGCGGCGAAGGCCGGAAGCAGAATGATCCAGGTCTCCACCGACGCCGTCTTCTCCGGCAAGAGCCACGTTCCCTACGACGAACACTGCAGGCCCGACCCCATCACCCCGTACGGAGCGGCGAAGGCCGCCGCGGAAACGGTGCTGCTGCTTCATCCGGACGCCGTCGTGGCCCGCACCTCGCTGATCATCGGCGACGGCCAGTCCGAGCACGAACGCACCGTCCACGCACTGGCCACCGGCACCCGCGATGGCGTCCTCTTCACAGACGACTTCCGATGCCCGGTCCACGCGAGCGATCTGGCCGCAGCGCTCCTCGAACTCGCGTCGGGCGACACGACCGGCGTCCACCACCTCGGCGGGAACCAGGCTCTCAGCCGGCACGAGCTGGGCGTGCTCATCGCCCGACGCGACGGACTCGACGCATCGCGACTGCCCGCCGGCCTACGGGCCGACAGCCCCCTGCCCGGGCCCCTCGACATCCGCCTGGACAGCCGCTCGACACAGCGCAAGTTGCGCACCACGCTGCGCGGCGCGCACCAGTTCCTCGCCCTGGGACGGCCTCACCAACACCGTTGCCAATCAAGTTAGTCGCCGCAGGTCAGCGCGCAGGGCTTCGGCGAAGTCCGCTGACGTCTGTTTCGTGATCATGTGAGCCCGGGGAGCTGAAGGGGTCGGCTCGGGTTTCGATCGTCGTGGCGGAGGCCAGCGGCGATGTTGGTGACTCCGTCCCCCTACCGCCTACGCCGAAGCCCTGGGTACATGACGGCTGCGTGCAGGGCGGCCCGACCGAGCTTGCGCTCATTCCCTACAACTGGAAGCTCTACCGCGATCACGAACGACTCTCGGCTCCTCGGTCGACGCTGGCCCTGTCGGGAGCTGCGTGGCATTCGCTGCGCAAGTCGCGGATCTAGTGTCCTGCGCCGCAAGTTCGTCGAAGAAGTCCAGCGCGGTTCGGCGGAGAAGTCCCCTGCTGAGAGATGTGTTCGCTGTGGTGCCCGCCACGGGGCGCTCCGGAGTTCTTCGCCGGATCTCTGGCGCGGCATGCTAGAAGTCGTACAGCGCGAAGTCAGTAATCGGGCGGTACCCAATCCGCTGATAGAGGCCGTTGCTGGTGGGGTTGGCCAGGTCCGCAAACAGCAGGACCTCCGCCGCGCCTGCGGCTAGAGCGGCCCGGCTCACCTCGACTGTCGCGGCGCTGGCGTAACCGCGACCGCGCAGGTGTGCCGGGGTATAGACGGGGGCCACCCGGATCTGGCCCGCGACCATGGGCGTCCTGCCCGCCATGGAGACGGGGGTGCCGTCCGGGGTTTCCCAGAGCGTGACGCGTTCGTGGGCGATGCGCGTGTCCGCCCACGAGCTGTTGTCCGCAGAGGGGGCTCCTCCGATGTCGGTGACGAACTCGCGGTGCCAAAGCATGAGTTGCTCGCGGTCCTGCTCGCCCGCGACTCGCCCCCGGCCCTCAGGGAACGGTTCTGGTGGCGTGAGCGTGCCCAAGCGGTACAGGCGCTCCCGCTCGTGCAGCGTCGGTATCGCGCCCGTGCGCCGCTGCCAAGCCTCTGCGAAGAAGCTGGCGGTGTCGTGGTCCGCGTTGACGCCGGGGAGGGGATGGCCGAGGCCGGCTAGTTGAGCGGCGAGGCTGTCGGCCTCTTCGGGGGTGAGGGGGGTGAGGGTCAGGCGGCGGGGCGGGGTACGGAAGAAGGTCGCACGGACCTCGCCCGCCCGTTCCAGCAGGCCGAAGATGGGGGCGTCCGCGCCGTACGCGTCCGCCCCGCGCGTACGCAGTGCCTCGGTCACCGTCAGCGGGACGGTGTGCAGGGCGGGACGCGACTGCAGGAAGTCTCCGGCGCGAGCGAGAAAGTCGTCGAGGTCTTCGGTGAGGTGCCAGTCATCCGGACTCATGTCTCATGATCCCGCGTGCCGTCGGCGTGCGCCCGTGGTTTTCCGCTGGGAGGGGCGCGAACACGTCCGCCGTCGAGGGGGCTTCGGCGCCGACACCTCGCTGGACTTCTTCAACGCACTTGTGGGGCGGGACATTAGCTTGATCTTTGATCACGGGCATCGGACCAGGACAAGGGAAGGCTTTGGCCATGCCTGGCCACGTCGTCCAGCGCGTTCCTAGCCATGCCGAGGAACGCGTTGCGCACCGCTATGAATTCCATACCGGCCTCGTGCACGGTGTCACCCCCGTCGGCAGGGCCTGGTAACTCGCGTGCAAGTGTCCAGAGGTTTCGCTTCAAGGCGTCCGACCCCTCAATCTCCCCTTCGAGACATCACTGCACGTCAGCGGGTGCTTTATTAGTGGACGGATACAAGCGGATTCCTCAGTCCCTTTCACCCAAGACACCACGCACCGCGCGGAGTTCCTCGCCACTCGCTTTGCGAGAGAGGCGCCTCGACCCCCGTGCCGCTGGCGCCCGCTGGTGCTCCTCAGTCATGCTGCGGGAGCTGAGCCCCATGATCGGACGGAGTCACGCGTGATCGTCTTTGAAGTCTCCGGTGAGCTAGTCGACGGGTTGAGCCGCCAGGCCGCCGAGGCCGGCATCACCGATGCGGCAATCGTCTCTTTGATCGGGGCCGCCGACTCCTTCACCGTCTCGACCATGCCCGAAGGCGACGCCCTCAAGGACAACATCACGAAGTACGACCTGCCCGGCGAAATGACCGGCACCGGCGAGATCCGCAACGGCTTTGTCCACCTCCACGTCGTCATGGGCGTCGAAGGCGACCGCGCCATCGCCGGACACCTCCACGAAGCCGTCGTCGGCACCCACTTCGCCCGCGCCTACGCCATCCCCATCGCCTAATGCCTGTACCGCCCACCAGCGGCCGGCTGCAATGGATTGACGTCCCCCCGCCGCTGCGCGCTCGCCTCGAAACCGCCCTCGGCGCACCCGTCACCGACGCGGTCACCCCGGGCGGCGGCTTCGGCCACCAGCTCGCCGCCACCCTCCGCCTGGACAGCGGCCGACGGGTCTTCGTCAAGGCCGCCCCCGACGACGACCCGCTCACTGCCGCCAACCTCCACGAGGCGGCCGTCCTCGACACTCTGCCGCGTGGCGCTCCGGCCCCGGACCTGCTGGGCATCCACCGCGCCGCCGACTGGACCGCCGTCGTCATCGCCCACCTCGACGGACCCCACCCGGACCTCTCTGCGGCCTCCGGCGACGCCGAACAGACTTGGGACCTGCTGGCCAAGCTCACCTCCAGCCCCGCCCCCGCGCCGTACACCGCGGCGGTGAGCGCCGTGCCCTCCACGGCGGCGGCCCTGCACGGCTGGGACGAGCTTGCCGCCGATCCGCCGGACGACCTCGCCCCCGCCGCCCGCGTCCACCTGCCGCAGCTCGCCGAACTGGAAGCGACTTGGCCCGCCCTGGCCTGCGGCACCCGCATCGTCCACGGCGACCTGCGGGCCGACAACATGGTCCGCGACCACGACCAAGGTGTGACCTTCGTGGACTGGGCGCACGCCACCACCGGCCCGGCCTGCATCGACGCCGCTTCCCTCGCGCCGCAGCTCGTCCTCGCCGGACACGCGCCCGCAGACATCGCCCGTCTGCTCCGTGACCACCCCGCCACCGCCAGCAGTCCCGACACCACCACGGCGTTCCTCGCTGCGCTCACCGGCCACTGGCACCGCAACGCCCGCAGGCCCTCGCCCCCCGGCGCCCCCGGACTGCGCGCCTACCAACGCCGCGCGGCAGCCGCCCGCCTCGCCCTCCTCGGCTACCGCCTGCGTTGACACCTCACTCGTCACCGAGTTGCCCCCGTTGGACCTAATGGGGCTGACCGGTCGTGACGTGCGATGGCGCTCACCCCTCCTGCTTTGAGTGAGCGCCGTTCTCTAGTCCCTTTCACCCGAGTCACCAGTGCGCGTCGGCCGCCTCAATCGCAGAGCCGCGACAAGTGGTTCCCAGAGACCGTGGACCAGGTGGGGAACAACGCGGTGTGTCCGTTCCTGGCGCGGGTCAAGACGACGTACAGCAGCTCGGAGCCGGTCGGGTACGGCTCCCCTTCGGAGCCCTGGAACTCGTTGCTTCCGAGGAACAAGATCGTGGTGTCGGCTTCCCGGCCCTTGGTCTGATGGAGATTCATGACCTGGATCCGGGCCTGCCAGGCTGTCCCTGCCCCGACCAGCGCTTCGTCGCGTGCGCGGAGAAGCTCCTGCCCGGCCGCAGCAGCGTCGACGCTGCTGCGGCCGCTGGAGTGACGGAGGGCGACGCGCGTGCGGCGGGCCCACTGAATCCAGGTCTCCTGGCCGCGGGGCGGCCCCGACCGCGTTATGGGCGTTTGACCGCCTCCGCGAGCCTCGCGACGTCGGGCCGGACCTGCGGCCTGTCTACTCCAGCAACTCTGATTGGATCCGGTCCCAGCTCGGCCGCGGGCTGTCGACCGGATGCACGATGGTGAGGAGGCGGCCTTCGAGGAACGCGTCGAGCCGGTCAGCCGTTGGAGAGTCCAGCCGGCGGCGCTGGGCCCTGTGGTCCAGGGGCAGGCGCTCTCCCAGGACGCCGAGCAGCACCTCTTGGCGTGCCGGGCCGACAGCATCGCCGCGGATCCACCGGCCGCGGACCTCGACGCCGGAGAACGTGCCGAGTGTGTCCTCACGGCCGAAGGACCGGTTCATGGCTGCTTCGACCAGCGGTTCGGCCCGCCTGATCGCCCCCTCGGGGTAGGCGCCGGCTCCATCGGCCGGACCCTCACCGCTGGACTCGGGTATGTCATCAGGCCAGTTCAGGAGGGGTTCCTCCGGTTCCAGGTTCGGGCGTCGGCGGGGATCGGGCCGGGGAACACGGAATCGCCAGGGAGTTGCGCCGCCCGGGGTGTCGATCCACCCAGTGCTGAGCCCGGCCGTGGCCGGGGAGTCGTCGGGGAGGAAGATGTCGACGTAGACGCCGCCCGTGCCGAGCCAGACCCAGCTCATGAAGTAGGCGTGATCGTCGTGGTCGACGGACCACTGCGCGAGCTTCTCCAAGCGGGTCTTCTGCGGCTGGGTGCCTTTGCCGGCAGGGAACATCTGCTGGTGGTCGCGGCGGCGGCCCCGCGCCTCTCCGGCGAGCGGACCGGCGGCAAGGTTGTACAGCAGGTCCGGCCGCACACCCTTCTTCGCGTAGGTGCCGACTAGTTTCCCGGGCAGGACGTCGAAGCTGCTGAGCCCGTTGGCCCCCGGCTCCCAGTCGAAAAGGGCCTCGCTGACAGCGGTCATCACCCCAAGGCCGGTGCACTCGCTGACGAAGCGCCGGATGTGGAGGGAGCTGGAGTCGAGGGCGGGGCAGTCGACCCCGAGCGGGCCAGTACCCGGGCTGCCGGCGATATAGCTGAGCAGGAGGCTGATCTCGTGGTCGCGCACACGCTGATCGACCGTCTTGCGCAGGTCGCAGGCAAGGGCGTTGATGTTGACCACAGCAGCCAACGACACCGGCAGAGAGCCCTGCCCGATCTCGACGGCCTGGACAGCGTCAGCGCCAGCCATGCCCTTCTCAACCGTGAAACGCCACACCCGGGCACGCACCGTACTCATGGGGGAAGCCTATGGCCGCCATCCGCCGGTGCGGACCTCTGGTTCCGTAGGACCCTGCAACGCGCTGGTCTACGCGGCATCCCCGATCGACACCGGGTGCCGGACAGCCTTCTTCACGTCCATCTCGACCGAGACCCGGTCCTTGCCCCCCGCCTTTGCGTACGCCGTCACCTTCATCTGGAACTCCGCGGAGGCGTCGAACCAGGGCTTCCACGACTCCGCGCTGTAGGGCAGGTCCTTGACCGCGTCGTTCGCCTCGACGGCAGCGCGCTCCAGGTCGATCAGGTCATCGAACGAAATAGCGGTCACGTCGAAGGATCCTACGTCCGGCCACGGCAAGGCCGGTCCCTCCCGTCCGTGGTCGGCGAGCCGAACCAATCGGGTTGCGCGGTCCCCTTTCCCTGCCCGATCCTTCTAGGTTCGCCACATTCACATCTGAAGGGCCGCACCGGTGACCTCGACGACCAACGACCCCCTCGCCGCGCTCCAGGCCGTGGACCCGCGCGTCCTGCATTTCACGCCGTTCGGCCTCGGCGGACCCATGCGGCCCCAGGACGCCGCGGACTATCAGAAGCGCCTGATCAGCAACCTGGTCCTCGCCGACGACGTGGCACAGACGACCCGCCAGAAGTTCGAGCAGCTGTGCGCCGGCTACGCCCACGGCCTGTTGTGCTACGACCTGTTCACGCTGGTCTCGGACGCCGCCAAACTGACGCTGGAGCAGGCGCTGCGGGACCGGTTCGCCGCCCACTACAACGGCACCATCACCGCCCGGAACCAGGCAGGCAGCGAGCGCCAGATCGCCTACACCAGCTATGCAGACTTCCACGATCAGTACAAGAGGCTCCGCAAGCCCGAGATACGGATGGGCAGTTCGAACACCTGGACCCCGTTCAACGGAATGCTCGACGGACTGCTGAAGTGGGCGCGGCGAGAGGGCCTGCTGCGTGGCCAGCGAAACCGCGGGATCGAGAGGGCGAAGAAGAACCTGCGGAACGTCACCGCCCACGGCATGTTCCACCTCCTCACTCCCGTCGACGTATACAGGGATCTGTCCGACCTCGCGGAGATCATCAACCATTTGTGGGGCCACGCGACACCGGGAGGCCGGCTCTACCCGGCACCGATCCCGCGCGACGTGGTCGCCATCCGGTGGAACACCACCACCGGCTCCGTGAGGGCCGGGCACGCAGCCCAGCTCGCCGACCAGCAGGAGCAAGAGGAGGAGGACGGATTCACCTTCGTACTCGTGCGCGCGGTCTTCTGGCCCGGGGAGCGAGAGGATCCCAATCTGATGGAGTACGACGCCCGGAACGCCACCACGCACTTTCCGGCGGAGTACCTGTGGGGCCCCGGCAGCCGCACGCAGGCCATCGCCTGGCTTGAGCAGGAAGCGCCCGAGCCGGACAGCTGCGACAGCCTGGACCAGGTCTTCGTGATCCGCGTCCACGACGACCGCATCCACCTTCCGATGTACCCAGGCGTCGCCGCGGCGCTCCTGCCCGCGGAGCAGCAGGGATCCTGGTACGCGGTCCGCGCCGACGGCCCGGCCGAGGTGTTCGCACACGCGCGCGCCGCGTCGACTGCCGCAAACGGGCATGACCAGACCGGAGAGTGCGAGCGGTGCCCTGTGGAAACCATCGCCAGCGGAGACCTCGTCACGGTCCTCCGAGCCGCGCGGGATGCCGGCGCCGACATTAGTCCGCTGACGACGCCCGACGTGCGCACCCCGTTCGCCGACCTGATGGCTCCCCGGTCGGTCGCCGCCTCGCCCTGACGTGAGAAGTCCCGCCCGGGTCTATCGCCGTCGGGGACGGGGGCGGGATGCCGTCGCTACCGCCATGGCCTCGGCCTGGTGGACGATGACGTTGACCGCGCCGTACGACCGCTCCACGTGCCCGTCCAGGAAGACGACGGAGGCTTCCAGCAGGATGCGGCGGAAGCGTTCCCGCACGGGTGGGGGAGAAGACGAGGCTAACCATGCCGCTCGCGTCCTCCAGTGCGCCGAAGGCGACACTGTTCGCGGTGGGCGGGCGCTGGAGGTATTTGGCAAATCCGCCGAGTTTGCCTCACAGCCGAATACGGCCGCCAGGCCGTGCCCACGCCATGGTGGATCCAAGGTCACCCGGTCCACGACGAGCAGCCCGGAGCCGACGTACTCAAGCAGCTCGCTGACTTCGCTGGTGAAGGAGCCCGTCTCGGGATCGAGGAGGACCTGGGCGGTCTAATACAGCTCCTCCGACTCTTGCTCCATAGCCCGGAACGCATTCCGGCCGCGGTCGAGGTGGACCCGGTAGAACGTCATCGACCCCACGGTGGCGTCCTCGACCGTGCACGCGGGGCACCCTACGGTGACGCAGTTGCCCGTGGCCGCCGGCCCCTGGCCTCCGTCGTGCATACGCCGACGATGGAGGACGGACACACTCCACCGCTCCAGCGTGTCGGCCTGCGGGGTATCCCAGAGCTCGTCGTCGTAGGAGATGCGCAGGTACAGGTCGGAGGGATCCCCTGGAAGCTGAGGCCGCTTACTCACCCGGCAAGGTCCTGCACGATGGCTTCAAGGACAGCACCCGAACCCTCGATGGGCGTGGGCATCACGGCACCGATCACCGTTCTGTGCACGGCACCGCCCGACAGCAGCGACGGCTCGGGGTTCTTGGTCACGATCCGCAGGAGCCCGTGTCCGGGAGCCCCCTCGATCCGGTAGCCGGGTTGGAGGCGAGAGAGCCATCCGTGGTCCACTGCCACCGCGGCGCCGCGCAGCGCGCCGATACGCAGGCCGCGGGTCACCCAGGCCGACCAGGCGACCTCCCTCCAGTCCGCGCCGTCGGCCTGGTCAGGAATGACGTCTGAGAGGTCGGGGTGCTGCTCAGCCACCCAGCGCGAGGGCTGCGCTTTGCGGAGGACCCACTGCCCGTCCCTGTCGACCTCGGCAGGGTCGAGCCCTGGCGTGAGGCGCATGTCGAGAGCGACGTGGCCGTCGGTGATCCGGTCGCCGTGCACCCAGACCTTGTCCTTATTGACGACCCAGTCGCAGAGTCGCTCCATTGACGCTGTCACTCGTTGTGCTCCCAGGAGAGATCGTTGCCCTTCCACAGTAGGGCGGGGAGCACGGAAAGCCTCTCTCAGACGACCTTTCCGCCTGCGGCCGACGCGAAAGCCACGCTCCGGGCGAACAGCCCCGCGTGACCATCGCACGCGTAGAAGCGGCGGCCGTCATCGGAACCGGCGCAGGGCTCGAACCACAACACGGCGGTATGCCTTCGTGAGTGGTGGTCACAGTCGTGGGGGTCGGTTATCAGATCCGCCAATCCCATGAGCGCGTGAGTCAAGCGTGGAGGCTAGCCGCCGACCGTCACGTGCTGCGTTGCGGGTCGGGCGCGAGTGTGATGGTCATCCAGGGCGCCGCCGCCTCGCGGTAGCTGTGTCCGACCGGGACCAGTTCGGCGCTGCGGGTGAGGCTGAAGATCGTCACCATGATCATGTCCGAGCCGTCCGCGACAGAGGTGAGCTGGGTGCGGCAGCGCTGGCAGGATCCTCGGTGGAGAGTCGGCCAAGTGGAGAAGTAGGCCGGTTCTCCTGCCGGGCCCGTCCACTTCAGGGCGTCCCTGTGGAATCCGACCCAGGCCATCGCGGGAGAACCGGACAGGCGCGTGCAGTGCTCGCACGAGCACAATTCCCTGTCAAGTCCTTGTGTTCACGTCTTGTGCCTCCTCGGCATGTTGGCCTGCGGTGTTGGCTGCGGAGGGGACGAGACGGTCACCCAACGGTCCAGATGAGCAGTTCCTGTCAGGTCGACTATGCCTTGTTCACCGGCGTGATGTAGGCCGCTTCGATGAAGTTGATGAGCCTGTTCGCGGGCCCGTCGCCGAGCATGTTCCCGATGCGGAGGACCATGTGGCGGGCGGCTCTCAATTCATCGCTGATGGCCCGGTGTTCCACTCACCCAGATTCTTCGTAGCCGCCCGGAATTCTCAACGTCCTGGGATGTGGTCTCATGCTTTCGTCTCGGCAGGCGTCGACGGCCAGAATTCGTCTAGGAAATAGCCCAGCGCCTTTATGGAGTCGCTCCGGTTGAGAATCCCCTGGCCTGTCTTGGACTGCCGCAGGGGCGTTCGCAGCGTTGTCCGTCGTCCTGGCCGACCATGTCCTGCTGCGGGCCCCAGACCGGGAGTTGGCGCCCTACTCGCGGGCGAGATCGGGATGCTGGCCGGGGCCATGAGGAAGCAGGTGACGTTGCCGACCAGTGGAAGGGCGGTCAACCAGCCGCGTTGTGCTCGGTCTCCGGCACCGGGGGCAGCCAGTGCACGGCGTTGTCGCGGAAGGAGGCGTGGATGGGCACGAGGTCTGGGCCGCTGGTGTCGTCGAGGGCGGTGACGTTGATGCCGATCTCCGGGATGTCGCTGTCGATCGCCGCGACGCGGCTGCCACAGGTCGGGCAGAAGCCGCGCTTCGCCTCGCCTTCGAAGGTCTCGTACCAGGTCGGCTCGCTCTCGCCGGTCCAGGTGACCGTCTCGAATCCCACCCACCACATCACTGGTGTGCCGCCGAGCTTCTGGCAATGTCCACAGGCGCAGGTGTGGGCAAAGACTGCTGGCCCCCGGGTGGTGAAGCGGATGCGGCCGCACAAGCAGCCGCCGGAACGCTCCGCGGCTTCTGCGGCTCCCTGGGCGTCGGCGGTGGGAGTGGCGTTCATCAGGTCATCTCCGATGCGCTATGGGCAAGTTGGGCGCATTAGTGTGCCATCCCTTCCATGATCGCCAGGAAGCTGTTGGCTGCTCTGGCGGGTCCCCGGCAGCGTGCGCCGATTGCGGAGGCGTCACGGGCCGGGCGACCAAGCTCCGGCTCAGGAGCGGCCGGGCACGGACGGTTCACCCAGCCTCGCGCCAGGTGTCGGCATTCAGGGTGCCGCGGCCGTTCCGCGGGGGCGGCCAGGCCATCTCGGCGTCGGGGTGCCGGGCGTGCAGGGCCTGGGTGTACGAGGTCAGCGTTTCAGGGCGATCCGGGTCGGCGTTCGCTGCTCAGATGCGTCTCGTCGGGCGCGTCGACGAGACGGCGTCGATTCCTGTGGTGACGCGGCGGTAGGCGGCGCGGGCGTAGTGGAGGCGGGCCAGTGCCGTGCCCAAGAGGACGGCGGTGAACAGGCAGGTGAGCCAGAACGTGTCACGCTCTCCGGCCCAGGTGACGGTGCCGGCGGGTGGGATGGCGAATCCGTTGAGGAAGAACCAGCACAGGACGGCCGTGCCCGGGGCCGCGGTGAAGCGGGCGCGCAGTCCCAGCAGGGCTGCGAGCAGGGACAGAGCGGCCAGGGCGAGTGAGGGCCGGTTCTGACCCACGAGCGCGTTGAGGAGTGCCACCAGCAGCACTGCACCGCCCGATGCCGCAGCCCACACCAGCGGCGTGGCCACGGGCCTGGGAACGGGCTTGGCCCCGGTGCTGATTGACACCCACTCAGTCATCTTTACGTTTCCTTCCGGTGCTCCCCGTCCCAGCAGAGGTACACACCAGCCGTCTTGGAGCTTCGGTGCCGGCAACCGGACACGGTCCGTCTCCCCAGTCGGCTCGGGACGGAGCTGGCGAAGGCCGGGTTCCGGGCGCTCGCTAGGGTGTCATTAAAGATTGGCCAAAGAAACACCCGAATCAGACAGGGGGACAGCCGTGGGCGCTGCGCGCATGAGCAGTACGCCGTTGCCAGGGATCGGTGTCCGTTACGACCTCACCACGCGGGAGCAGCGTCCGCTGTCGGTGGTCGCGCACCGGGACGGGTCGCGGACGTTGAGCGCGTACCGCAAGGACGATCCGGACGCGTGCGCGTTGTCGGTGCGGCTGGCCGCCGGGGAGGCGGAGGCGCTCATCGACGCGCTGATGCCCGCGCATCACAGCCCGAGTCTGCTGTCGACGACCGAGCTCGGGCTGGTGGCCGAGCGGGTCGAGCTGTCCGCCACGTCGCACTGGAACGGGCGGGTGCTGGG
This sequence comes from Streptomyces sp. B21-105, assembly GCF_036898465.1. Classification (NCBI taxonomy): domain Bacteria; kingdom Bacillati; phylum Actinomycetota; class Actinomycetes; order Kitasatosporales; family Streptomycetaceae; genus Streptomyces; species Streptomyces sp. B21-105. The sequence goes on from NZ_JARUMJ010000001.1 coordinate 1,017,763, forward strand.
CGAGACCCGGATGCGCACGGAGACCGGCGTGTCGATCGTGGCCGTGCTGCGCCGGGCAGAGGCGATCCCCTCGCCGGGGCCGGACTTCCGACTGGCCGGCGGCGACACCCTGATCGTGATCGGGACCCGCGAGGGCGTGGAGGCTGCCGCCGCGATACTCGGGCGGGAGTGACCACCCGTGCACTCGTCTGCCATCTTCTTGATCGAGTTCGGGGCGATCATCCTCGGTCTGGGGCTGCTGGGCCGGTTCGCCGGGCGCTTCCAGTTCTCGCCCATCCCCTTGTATCTGCTGGCCGGGCTGGCCTTCGGCCAGGGCGGGCTGCTGCCGCTGGGCGCCAGCGAGGAGTTCGTGGCGATCGGCGCCGAGATCGGCGTGATCCTGCTGCTGCTCATGCTGGGCCTGGAGTACACCGCCAGCGACCTGGTCTCGAACCTCAAGACCCAGTACCCGGCCGGTCTCGTCGACGCGGCGCTCAACGCCCTGCCCGGGGCTGCCATGGCGTTCCTGCTGGGCTGGGGGCCGGTGGCAGCGGTCGTGCTGGCCGGCGTCACGTGGATCTCCTCGTCCGGCGTCATCGCCAAGGTCCTCGGTGACCTGGGGCGGCTCGGCAACCGGGAGACCCCGGTGATCCTGAGCATCCTGGTGCTGGAAGACCTCTCCATGGCGGTCTACCTTCCGATCATCACCGCTCTGCTGGCCGGGACGAGTCTGGCGGCGGGCAGCATCACGCTGGGCATCGCCCTCGGGGCTGCCGGACTGGTGTTGCTGCTGGCGGTGCGGTACGGGCGGCACATCTCGCGCTTTGTCTCCAGCGACGACCCGGAGAAGCTGCTGCTGGTGGTGCTGGGGCTGACTCTGCTGGTCGCCGGCATCGCGCAGGAGCTGCAGGTCTCCGCCGCCGTGGGCGCCTTCCTGGTCGGCATCGCCCTGTCCGGTGAGGTCGCCGAGGGCGCGCACAACCTGCTCGCTCCGTTGCGGGATCTGTTCGCCGCGGTGTTCTTCGTCTTCTTCGGTCTGCACACCGATCCCTCCAGCATTCCGCCGGTGCTGCTGCCCGCGCTCGTGCTGGCCATCGTCACCGCCGGCACGAAGATCGCCACCGGGTACTGGGCGGCCAAGCGTGCCGGTGTCTCGGTCAAGGGCCGGTGGCGGGCGGGCGGCACGTTGGTCGCGCGGGGTGAGTTCTCCATCGTGATCGCCGGGCTCGCGGTGACCGCCGGGATCGAGCCTTCGCTGGGTCCGCTGGCCACGGCGTATGTGCTGATTCTGGTCATCCTCGGCCCGCTCGCCGCCCGCTACACCGAGCCCGTGGCCCTGCGCCTGACCGCCCGGCTGGGCAAGACCCAGCCGGCGGGCGGCACACCGGCAGGGGGCGAGGCTCCGCTCGCGGAGCCGAAGGAAACGATGGACGACCAGGACACGGTCGGCCGGTCATGAGTGAGGACGGCTGGGCGGCGCTGACGGACCGGGACACGGTCCTGGTACTCGCCGCTCTGGCCGTCTATGCCGGCGGCGTCGTCGGGTTCGCTCGGAACCTGCCCACAGTGCTGCGGCGCAGCGCAGAGTGGCGCCGGGATACGGAACTCCACGCCGTCTCCAGCGCCCTCACCCTGACGATGCTGATCGTGTTGTGGCCGGTGAGCATCGTCTACCTGGCGTGGCGCATAGCGGCCAGACGGCGCAGCCGGACCGACTGATGAGGGCCGTCGCAGGGCCGAGAGGTGGTCGCCGCGTCGCCGATAGTGGGACGGAACACCGCGTCCGCAGCGGACGGCCCGCCTCATTCCTGCGTGAGGAAGTGTTCCATCAGCCGGGCTGCCGTGATCGCGCCCACCGTCCGTGTTGCGTGGCCGTCGCTCTCGATGACCGCTACCAGTGGCGTGTGCGTACGGATCATCAGCGCGGCGATCTGTGCGACACCCGTATCCGGCCCGACGACGGTCGGAAGGGTGCGGCGGCGGGGCAGCCACTGCGCGACGGTGAGTCCCTCCAGCTTCTCCGCCAGCCGCTCCAGTTCGGAGTCGTGCAGGGCAAGGGCCTGCGCGGAATCCTCCAGCGCGTAGTCCGGGACGACGATGCGCAGCAGCTGTGATCCCGGCACGATCGCGTACGGCCGCTGATCGGCGTCGAGGACCAGCAAGGCCGGGAGCCGCCGCTCGACGAACAAGCGGGCCGCCATCACCGCGTCGTCGTCGGCGGAGACCGCCGGATACGGCTCGGCCAGGTCACGTGCTCGCATGCGCGGTCCCCTCTTCTCAGCCGACCCGAAGGAGCAGAGCCGCGAACACGGCGGTGTGGGCTACACCTGCCGCATGCCCGGGACTTGCCAGGGTCGGCGCGTAGTCAAGATCTCGTGAACTGCCGACCAGACTTCCCGGCGCACCACTACCGACTGTACCGACGTCGCCTCCCCCAGTCATCGGATGCGGCGTGGGGGAAAGAGCCGACGGGGATTCGGATTCCCCTCGGCGGACCGGTCTGTGGATCACAGGGGGTCTGGTCGGCCAGTCGAGCAGGCGGGCGCGATGACCGCGGTCTGCAGGGTGTACCGGTCCCCTGGCGACAGCCCGAGGGTGGGCTCAATCCCCGGATGTCTGCCCCCGGCGCGGCACCCGGGGCGACATCGCGGCTGCGGCCTCCGCCTTGGCGTCGCTCACTGCGGCGGCGGCCTGCTTCTCGGCCTCATCAGCAGCCCTCGCTGCGTCGAGCGATACCGCCGAGCCAGCATCGAGCTCCGGAACCCGGCTTTCGTGCGATGTGTCGTCAGCGTCGGCGGTGGCTGTTTGCTCAGGTTGCGCAGTTGTGGGAGGGCCCGCCGTTGGCTGATCACCGAACGCACGGGTGACGGTCCGAACTGCCTCGGTCAGCTCCCCCGGGATCACCCAGAACGTGTTGTTGTCGCTGCTTGCCAAGTGCGGGAGCGTCTCGAGGTACTTGTAGGCCAGGATCTTCGGGTCGGCATTGTTGCGATGGACGGCCTGGAAGACGCGCTCCACCGCCTTCGCCTCGCCGTCCGCCCGCAAGATCATGGCTTGCTGCGTGCCCTGTGCCTCCAGGATGTCCTTCTGCTTCGTGCCTTCCGCGGTGAGGATCTTGGCTTGCCGCTCCCCTTCGGCGTGCAGGATGGCCGCGCGTTTGTCGCGCTCGGCCCGCATCTGCTTCTCCATCGCTTCCTTGATGGTGTGTGGTGGATCGATGGCCTTGATCTCCACGCGGTTGACCCGGATGCCCCATTTGCCGGTGGCGTCGTCGAGGACGGCGCGGAGCCGGGAGTTGATCTCCTCGCGCGAGGTGAGCGTCTCCTCGAGGTCCATGCTGCCGATGACGTTGCGCAGCGTGGTCACGGTGAGCTGATCGATGGCCTGCAGGTAGTCGGCGACCTCGTAGGCCGCCGCCCGTGGATCCGTGATCTGGTAGTAGAGGACGGTGTCGATGTTCACCACGAGGTTGTCCTCGGTGATCACTGGCCTGGGGTCGGAGGAATAGACCTGCTCGCGCACGTCGAGTTTGGTGTTGACGCGGTCCGCCACCGGCAGCACCAGGTTCAGGCCGGGTTGCAGCGTCCGGCGATACCGGCCGAACCGCTCGATGTTGTAGCGGCGCGCCTGCGGGACGATCCGCACCGTGGAGGCCACGAGGAAGACGACGATGATGGCCGCCACAAGAATGGGGATGACGACGGGATCCACAGTGCCTCCGTTGCTGTGTGTTCAGCCGTTCACGGAAGGAGTTCGCGGGGGTAGACGATGGCCGTGGCGCCTTCGATCTCCATGACATCCACCGACGCTCCCACCGGTATCACCAAATTCTCGTCGAGGGCGCGGGCGGACCACTCCTCGCCGGAGAGTTTGATCAGGCCGTGGGTGGCGGTGACCTCCTGCATGACCTCGGCCCGCTTGCCGATCAGCGCATCACTGCCCTCGCGGGTGAGGGGTCGCTGTGCCATGTGCCGCAGCGCGACAGGACGGACGAGGACGAGACCCGCTGCCGCTGCTACCCCGAAGGCAACGAGCTGGCCGACAACGCCGATGCCCACACCAGCGACCACTGCGGCCACCAGCGCGGCGCCCGCCAGCAACCCGAAGACCAGTGTCAGGGTGAAGAACTCCGCGGCACCCAGCACCCCGGCGGCGAGCAGCCATACGAACCACGGCATCAGATCGCCCTCCTTACAGAGGTCCTCTCCCACGAGCCACCTTCGGCTCGTCCTCCCGCGCGACCGACGGATAGGGTCCATGTCACCCTCACACGCGGCCTTGCGGCATCGCTATCGGGGCCAGCACCCATTTCCGCCGGTAGCCGACACCCACTGCCAGCCGGCGCCTGGGCGCCGACGAGTCCCTCCAGCTTCTGCGCGCGCCATCCGCCGCGTTCGCTGACCAAACCCTCACCACTCAAGCGTGGGCGTGTGCGGACTCGGCCTGCTCGGCGTCAGCAGGTGCCTCGTCCGGTGCCGCCGCGGTGGGCCGACGGGTGATGCGTCGGGCCAGCGGCTCGGTGTAGCGGGCGGTGAGCGGGCCGACGATGACGAGGATCAGGACGTAGGCGGTGGCCAGGGGGCCGATGCGGGGCTCGACGCCGACGGCGAGTCCGGCGATGACGATGGAGAACTCGCCGCGAGCGACCAGGGTGCCGCCGGCTCGCCAGCGGCCCGCGCCCTGGATTCCGGCGCGGCGTGCGGCGTACCAGCCGGTGGCGATCTTCGTGAGGGCGGTGACGATGGCGAGGAGGAGGGCGGGTACGAGGACGGGCGGGATGTCGGCGGGGTCGGTGGACAGGCCGAAGAAGACGAAGAAGACGGCGGCGAACAGGTCCCGCAGCGGTGTGAGGAGGTTGCTGGCGCCTTCGGCGACCTCGCCGGACAGGGCGATGCCGACGAGGAAGGCGCCGACGGCCGCGGAGACCTGGAGTTCCTGCGCGATGCCGGCGACGAGGAGGGTCAGGCCGAGCACGACCAGCAGGAGCATTTCCGCGCTGTCGGAGGAGACCGCGCGGCTGATCAGCCGTCCGTGGCGCAGTGCGACGTAGAGGACAGCGCCCACGGTGCCCAGGGAGATCAGCAGGGTGACGGTGCCGCCGGCCAGGCTGACTCCTGCGAGCAGGGCGGTGAGGATCGGCAGGTAGAGGGCCATCGCGAGGTCCTCGATGACGAGGACGCCGAGCACGACGGGGGTTTCGCGGTTGCCGAGCCGGCGCAGGTCACCGAGAACCTTGGCGATGACGCCGGAGGAGGAGATCCAGGTGACACCGGCCAGCGCCACGGCGGCCACCGGACCCCATCCCAGGAGCAGTGCCGCGACGGCGCCGGGTATGGCGTTGAGGACGAAGTCGACTACGCCGGAGGGGTATTGGGTCTTGAGGTTGGTGACGAGTTCGGAAGCGCTGTATTCAAGGCCGAGCAGGAGCAGCAGGAGGATGACGCCGATCTCGGCGCCCGTGGCGGTGAACTCCTCGCTGGCCTGCAGCGGAAGGATGCCGCCGTGTCCGAAGGCGAGCCCGGCCAGGAGATAGAGGGGTATGGGTGAGAAGCCCACGCGTCCGGCGAGGCGTCCCAGCAGGCCCAGGGCGAGGATGATGGCCCCGAGTTCGATGAGCATGGCGGTGGTGTTGTGCACGGGCGTCGGTCCTCCGGTTCGGTGACGGCGTCTGTGCCTTCGTGGCGACAAGCAGCGAGCGGCGCTGCCTGTGAGGTGGGCGATGCGGCCGGGCGTACGGGGGCAGGCGTCAGTCAGCGTCTGGCCAAGCCTCGCCGGGCGTCAGTGCCGCCGCTGGTCTTGGGCCGCCTACCCGTAGGACCGACTGGCATCTGTCCGTCAGTGGGGATGTGGATTCGGGCAGAGGAAGCCTGATGGTGCGTCGGACCAAGAGGTCAGACGCTTGCGCGGCCCGGTTTCGGCACGCTGTCACGGGCGGTGTTGTCGATGCGCGCGGCCCTGACGGCAGGGACGGGCCAGCGCCAGGAGGGCCCGGTAGCGGGCAGAACAATGGCGTGGACAACACGACACATGTCACGTCCCCCCATCGCAGCGATCCAGCTCCGCCGGAAAAGCAATCCCCCAAAGAAATGAGCAATGACTCGCTCAATGGAGCGTCATGACTCGGTAAAGAACTTTAGCGTACGACTAATTGCGCATAAGTGATATCCCATTACATGTCGCCAGTAAACGGGAGGTCGAGTTGCGGCAATTGACCGAACGGACGTCCGTTCAGTGCTGCGCGCCCCAAGGCGTTACTCGGTGCCGGCCGGTGTGGCGGTCTCCGGCTCGGGGGCGCCGTGTTCGCCGAGCCAGCGGGCGAGTTTGCCGCGTCGGCCGATGGCCCGCAGCCGGCGTTCCGTGGCCTCCCTGGTGCCGGGGGTGGTGATGAGCAGGAGTTCGTCGCCGGCACGCAGCACGGTGTCGCGGTCGGGGACGAGGGTGGTGCCGTCGCGGATGATCAGGGTGACGACGGTTGGGTGCGGCAGCCGCAGTTCGAATACGGCGACGCCGTGCAGCCGGGAGCCCGGTGGGATGGTGACGGTGAGCAGGTCGGCGTCCAGGACGTCGAGGGGGGCGGTCTCGACCTGGACATCGCGCAGCGCTCCGGCGCGGGTCAGACCCAGGCGCCGGGCGACGGCGGGCAAGGTGGGGCCCTGGACGAGGGTGAACAGGACCACGAGGACGAACACGATGTTGAGTACGTCGCGGGCTCCGGTCACCCCGGCGACGATGGGGAAGGTGGCGAGCACGATGGGGACCGCGCCGCGCAGGCCGGCCCAGGAGATGAACGCCTGCTCGCGCCAGGGGATGCGGAACGGCAGCAGGCAGACCAGAACGGAGACGGGGCGGGCGGCCAGCAGCAGGACCAGGCCGACGACGAGGGCCGGGAGGATCGCGGAGGGCAGTTCGCTGGGGTCGACGAGCAGGCCGAGCATGACGAAGAGGCCGATCTGCGCCAGCCAGCCCGCACCCTCGGCGAATGAACGGGTGGCGGCGCGGTGGGGCAGCTTGGCGTTGCCCAGCACCAGGCCGGACAGATAGGCGGCGATGATGCCGCTGGCGTTCACCGCTCCCGCGGCGGCGAAGGCGACAATGCCGAAACCGACCGTGGCCAGCGGGTACAGGCCGGTGGCGGGCAGCGCGATGTGCCGCAGCGCCGCGGCGCCCAGGCGGCCGATCAGCACACCGAGCATGCCGCCGACCGCGAGCTGATAGAGCAGGTTGCCCAGGAGGGGAGCGGGGCCGGGCAGGTCGGTGGTGGCGGTGGAGAAGACCAGGACCAGGATGATGGTCGGGGCGTCGTTGAAGCCGGACTCGGCCTCCAGCAGCCCGGTCACCTTCTGCGGCAGCGGCAGCGCGCGCAGGACGGCGAAGACGGCGGCGGCGTCGGTGGAGGAGACGATCGCCCCCAGCAGCAGCGCCAGGTGCCAGTCCATGCCCAGCAGCCAGTGCGCGCCGGCGGCGGTCACCACGACGGAGACGGCCACGCCTGCCGTGGCGAGCACCCCGGCCGGGGCCAGGAGACGCCGGACGTCGCTCCACTGGGTGGTCAGGCCGCCTTCGACGAGGATGACGGCCAGGGCGGCGGTGCCCAGCGCCTGTGCCAGCTGGGCGTCGTCGAACTCCAGGCCGAGCCCGTCCTCGCCGGCGATGACGCCGACCGCGAGGAACAGCAGCAGGCTGGGCAGGCCGATGCGGTGGGCGGCGCGGGCGGCGGCGATGCTGGCCAGCAGTACGGCGCCGCCGATCAGCAGCGTCAAGTACAGCTCGGACAAAGTCATCGACGGGTCCTCGTGCCATCCGCAACCGCCTGCCGATCGCCGAGGTCAGGACCGGGGCGGAGGGATGCGGTGTCTGCGCGCGTCCCGCTCGGGGTCCAACAGTTCCCGGCCATACCGGCCAGGACCAGGCCGGCGGCGATGAGCAGCCCGTGCGCCAGGGCGATGCCGGTTCCCAGCACGGCCATGGCGGCAGCGAGGAGCAGCCAGGCCCGGGCGGGCCGGTACTCACGCGGCCGGCAGGGGCGGCCGGCCCCGAGAGCGCGGGCGAACCGGGGATCCTCGTGGTCGAGGAGGGCCTCGATCTCACTGAGCCGCCTGTCATCGGGTCCGGGCATGATGCCCACCTCCGGGCACGGGACTGCGGGCAGGCGTCGCGGTGGGTGGTGCGGGCCATCTGCTCTCCTTGCGAGGTCGGGGCATCACGATCACACCAGGACGAAGGAGTGCAGCCGCACATACGCGGCCGACGCGGCGACGGTGAGGGCGGTGACGACCAGTCCGTGGCGAGTGACGTGCCAGAACGAGATCCGGCGGCCGAAGCGGTCGGCGACACCGAGGACGACGATGCCGGTCGGCACAGGCGCCGATCCCTGTGGCGCTGCCGCCCGGAATCGCGCCGAGCGCGAGCGCCCACCGCGGCACGGGCTCTGGTCCTCCCTTCGGGGTGAGCCGATCACCGCCGATCGGGCAGACGGCGGCACCGAAGGGCACGGTGTGGACGGTCGCCGCCGACCATTCCGTAACGCTCACGGCCGCCCCTCCCCCACGCCAGGCCGGCCTGTTCCGGCCGTGCTGACGCCCGCCATGCGACGGACCCACCCAGCCGCCGTGCGACGCAACCGCAGCACCAGCAGAACCGGGCCGGGAACCGCCTCGGTGTGACCTGCTGGCTGTGGCGCTGCGTACATCGGTGCCGGGCTCCTCTCGTGATCCGACAGACCTGCGGCTTTCCCGCCCACCAAGAGGAGCCGCACCCCGCCTCTCTGCCCGTGGAAGCGGCGACGACAGGTCAACACACCATGGGGCCGTCGAAAGCTGGGTTCGCGTCTGCCGAAGCCGCAAGCGGTCGCCTCCGCACGACGGCCACTGGGCCGACAGGGAGGATTGACTCCACCCTCACTCGCCACCGGCGGCGACGGCCATCGGGTCCGGCACCCAATTGCGGGCGTGCCAGACCTGCAGAGGTGACACGGAATGGGTGCCAGACCCGATGGACACTCGCCCGGCCCGGCGCACAATCTGGAGCAGAGCGCCTCGGGGGGAGCAAGCAGCCTTCAGTAACCGGCCGACCCACCGTCCACTGCCGGGGAGGCGATAGTGGAAGCAAGGACCAGCTCGAGGAGGCAGTATCCGGTGCCCTTGTTCTGGAGGATCTTCCTGCTCAACGCCGTGGTACTGGTCGCCGCCACCGCGCTGCTGCTGGGCCCGGTCACCGTGTCGACCCCCGTCCTGCTCACCGAGGCCGCGATCCTCACCGTCGGACTGGCCGCGATGCTGATCGCCAACGCGCTCCTGCTGCGCATCGGCCTGGCCCCGCTGCAACGCCTCGCCCGCGCCATGACCACCACCGACCTGCTACGCCCCGGCGCCCGCCCGGCCGTCGGCGGTCACGGCGAGGTCGCCGAACTGATCACCACGTTCAACACCATGCTCGACCGGCTGGAAGCCGAACGCGCCACCAGCGCCGCCCGCGCCCTGACCGCGCAGGAGGCCGAACGCCACCGCATCGCCCAGGAACTCCACGACGAGATCGGCCAGACCCTCACGGCCGTCCTGCTCGACCTCAAGCGCGTCGCCGGCCAGGCACCCGACCCGGTACGCGAGCAACTGCACCAGGTCCAGGAGACCACCCGCGCCAGCCTCGACGAGATCCGCCGCATCGCCCGCCGCCTGCGCCCCGGCGTACTCGAAGAACTCGGCCTGACCAGCGCGCTGAAATCCCTCGCCGCCGAGTTCACCCGCCCCTCCCTGTCCGTACGCCACCACATCGCCCCCGACCTGCCGCCTCTGGGCGAGAACGCCGAGCTCGTCCTCTACCGCGTCGCCCAGGAAAGCCTGACCAACACCGCCCGCCACGCCGACGCCACACGCGTCGGCCTCACCCTGGAGCGGACACCGGACGCCGTGGAACTGCGCGTACGCGACAACGGCCGAGGCATCGACGGCGCCGCCGAAGGCGCCGGCATCCGCGGCATGCGCGAACGCGCCCTGCTCATCGGCGCCGACCTCACCCTCGGCCCCGCACCCGAGAGCGGCACCGAAGTACGCCTGACCATCCCCACCCCCCACCGGAGTCAGTGACCATGACCGAGGCGACGCCCACCCGCATCCTGCTCGCCGACGACCACCACCTGGTCCGCCGCGGAGTCCGCCTCATCCTCGACAGCGAACCCGACCTCACCGTGGTGGCCGAAGCAGGCGACGGAGCCGAAGCCATCCAGGCCGCCCGCACCCACCAGCCGGACCTGGCCATCCTCGACATCGCCATGCCCCGCCTGACCGGCCTGCAGGCCGCCCGCGAACTCTCCCGCACCCAGCCCGAGCTGCGCATCCTCATCCTGACGATGTACGACAACGAGCAGTACTTCTTCGAAGCCCTGGCCGCCGGAGCCTCCGGCTACGTCCTCAAGTCCGTCGCCGACCGCGACCTCGTCGAAGCCTGCCGCGCCACCATGCGCGGCGAACCCTTCCTCTACCCCGGCGCCGTCAACGCCCTCATCCGCAACTACCTCGACCGCGTCCACGAAGGCCAGTCCCCGCCCGCCAGGGCCATCACCGACCGCGAGGAGGAGATCCTCAAACTCGTCGCCGAAGGCCACACCTCACAGGAGATCGCCGACATCCTCGTCATCAGCGTCAAGACCGTCGAACGCCACCGAGCGAACCTGCTGCAGAAACTCGGCCTCAAAGACCGCCTCGAACTCACCCGCTATGCCATCCGCGTCGGCCTGATCGAGCCCTGACTCCACACCCGACGCCCCCGGCACAGGACATGAGACAGACACGCCCCGTCCCGGGCCGGAAGGCTCACCTCGTACCGGCGCGAGCAGTACCCCGTGCCAGTTCCGCGGGCACTTCACCCCGCCCTCTCCCGTTCCACGCGGACCTCACGGTCGACTGAAGTGGCCTTCTACAGACACCATTCGCCCATGCTGATCGCAATCGCCGCCCTGGGCATCACGGTCTTCTGCCTCACCCTCTGGTCCTCGGTCACCGTTGCCCGGATACATGGCATACCCGCCTGGCGCAGATACCTCCCCCTGACCCTGTTCCTCATCGCAGGCGGCGCGAGCCTCCTGCGGGCCTTCGGCATACCCGAGATAGCGAACACCGTCGCCTTCCCCTTCAACCTGGCGGCCATCCTGCTCTCACTGCGCGAGATCCGCGCCCAACGGGCCAAAAGCCGAGTGAGTCTCCCCGCCAGCTGAGCCCTTCCACGTATCCGAGTCGCAAAGGCATACGGGGCGGCCCGCGGAACACGGCCGCTCAACGCTCCTGCGCCAAGCCGCCGAGAACGGCGAACAACGTCCACGGACCAGGAACCCGGGACGTATTCGACAACCGCGCTGTGGCTGATGGAGACCACGGATGCAGCATGAACAGCCGCATGCACCGAGTCCACGCCTCGGCGCGGCAGAAGCGTCTCGGGCAGCATGCCGAGCCCTGCAACGCGCGACGGTTACCAACGACTTCATTTCCTTGGGCGAGCGGCAGTGCGCCAGAGGACGGTGAGGCCGCCAACACAGCCGGCAGCCCAGACCACACCGCCGCCTTCCAGGCAGGACCCATGCCATCAACAAGTCGTCATCTCTGCCGAGTTATGGCAATGAGCTGAAGAGGCGCGCATGCAAAGCTCTGCAGCATGGGGTGGAGTTTCAAGCTGCACGGGGGAATCGCAGCCGGGCTGAGTGCCGTGCTGCTGATCCTCGCCGCGCTCACGTGGCTGCCGGGGACCCTGCCGCTGGTGGACTCGGCATGGCTGACGGTGGCGGTCGTGCTGCTTCTGTTCCCGATCTTTGCGGCTTCCCTGCTGCGCGTACTCCTGACGCGAGCGGACCGCCACTCGGTATGGCTCGCCTTCCGGTGCCTGCCCGGCGCGGTGCAGGGTGCTCTGGGCGGCCTGGTCGTCTCGGGCGTCGTGGTGCTCCTGATCAGCATGGCCGGTGTGGGAAACCTGCAGTCAGCGGAGATCAGGGACGGCCGGTACTTCGTTCTCGACACGACTCCCTACGAACGCGGGAGGATCGAGGTGTCGCAGAGCCAGTACGTGACCGTCCTCGAAAGCGATCAGCGCAGCATGCTTGCCATCCCCAGCTTCCTCTTCGCTGCCGCCGCCTATCTCGCCCTGGCAGCGGGAGAGTTGCGGCGGTCGGATGCGGGGCCCGGGACGTGACAGCCGGTGCGGGAACAATCCGGACCGGTCGCGGGCGATCCAGGGCAGAGACCACCGTATGACCGGATCCGGACCTGCCAAGACGACACAACCCCAGCCGGACGACCCGCTTTCCCACGCACGCGGGATGTCGCTGCCAGGCGACCGGAACACTGACCAGGAGGTCACGGACGACATGGTCCTCTTCCCGCAGCCGACGCGAGGGGTCCCCCAGCCGGGACACATGATCGTGTGCGGTGACGACGCACTCGCCGAGCGGCTGACCGCCGAGCTCACGACGGTGTACCGGGAGCGCGTCACGCTCGTCGTCCCGACCGGGCACCGGACCAGCCCCACCGGGCCGGCACGTGCCGCGACAATGTTAGGCCGGGTACAGGCCGTCGTGAACCGTACGGCCGGCTCTGCGACCGACAGGGCTTCGGACGCTCCCCATGTGCTCGAGGTGCCCGAACTCACCGAGGCCGTCCTGGCCGAGGCGGGCGTATACGAGGCCGCCGCGCTGGCGCTGGTCCATGACGACGAGACCAACATCCGCGCCGCGCTGGCCGCCCGCCGCCTCAACCCCCGACTGCGCCTGGTCATCCGGCTCTACAACCGCAAGCTCGGCCAGCACCTGGAGGAACTCCTCGACCAGGCCGCCGCCCTCGCCGTCCCCGGCCTGGCCCCGGAGGCCCTGGACTCCTCCACCATCGTCCTGTCGGACGCGGACACCGCCGCCCCCGCCCTCGCGGCCACTGCCGTCGCCGGCACCAGCAAGGTCATCCAGGCCGACTGGCTGCTGCTGCGCGCCGTCGAGCGCACTCCGCCCGGCCACGGCGAGACGGCCGGTCCGGGCCTGTGCACGCTCGCGCTGCTGTCCTCGACCATCAACGACCCCGCAGGCGCGGAGGGGTCGGACGCCAGCGGCCGAGATGGGACCTCCACCCCGGCTGCGTCCTGCACCCCCAGGACCGCGTAGTCCTCGCCGCCACCCGACAGGGCCTGGCCGAACTCCTCGGCCGACAGCCTCAGCTCCGAGCGCGGTCGTCCGACGGGTAGGGCAGCATCGACGAGAGGCAGAGGCCGCCGACCGCTGCCGTCCCTGCCTGAGTAACACTCGCAAGCGGGGCCGTCCGCAAGCTCCGGGCGGCGCCTCGAGCTCGGCAACCGGTCCGTCGACATGTTCGCCCGCGTCCAGTCGAGCCAGGCTAAGGACTACGTCCGCGAGTTCAATGCCGCCCTTGCCCCATGGCGGCGCGAGCGGTCTGTCCGCGAGTTCATCCACCGAACCCGCAAGGAGCTCGGCGTCGCGGCGTGACGGCCTGCTCTCTCCATTAATCGCCGGACGGGCGGAGCGGGATGACGTTGTCGGGGGCAGGTTGGTCCTGGGGATCGGGTTGCCGGAGGATGAGGACGGCTGCCGCGAGGGCCATCTGCTCCGCTCGATGCCGGGACTTGGCCTCGGCGGCCCGGGAGTCCTTGAGAACTTCCTTCAGGCGGACAACCTCTTTGCGAAGCCGCCTCTCAACTTCCGGCGTCTGGTGCGTTTCCGTACGCACCCGCGCGTAGAACTCCTCCTTGAGGTCGGCGTGGCGCTTTTGCAGCGCCATGCGGTGAACACCGGCCTCGGCGGCGAGCGCGACCACCGTGAGGCTGCCGTTGGAGCGGGTGGGCTGGCCGGCCAAGAGGCGGTCCATGGCTGTGCGGATGCGGGAGCGTTCGTCCTCGTGCTGCTGGTTCATGCGATGGCCTCCTCGGCGGACTGAGCGGCGGAGTCGTGGGCGTCGGCAAGAGCGCGGAAGCGGTCGGCTGTTCGGCGAAACCGGTCGCCCAGAGGCTGAGGCACGAGGGCTGCCTTCGCGTCGAGACGTTCAGCGTGCTCTCGTGCCGCCTGCGCGTGACTGTCGGTGCGGATCGCGTTGCCGCAGCCGAGCTGGCAGGCGAACTGATTGGGCGCCGTCGCCCCGGGATCCGGATCGCACAGGGCCGTGTCGCGCTTGAAGGCGCAGATAAGGAACGAGTCCGGGTTGTCGAACAGCGCGAGGCCGTCGCGCGCGAGGAACTTGGCGGCGGCCTTCGGGGTGGTCAAGGCGCCTTCGAAGCTGGGGAGCGAGGTTGCTCCGATGAGAGCCCGTCGAGCGGCGGGACCGGAGATCTTCTCGCCGGCCGCAGCAGCGTCGCGCAGCCGTGCTGCGGTCTGCGCCGCGGCGAGAGCGGTCTCGACGTCGAGCTCCCCGTGGAACCCCCGGCGAGCGCGATTGCCGTAGCCGGTGGAGGTGCGGGCGTCCAGGGCTGTGCGCATGTGTCCGTACTGGATGGCAAGAGCGACAAGACCGCCTGGGCGGCGGGCGATGTGCCAAGCCAAAGTTCTGCGCAGGCGACTCAGTCCAAGGTTGCCGTGCGGGTCCTCCGGAACCATCTGGGCGTCCAGGCCCTGGGCGGTGGCCTCCTGGTTGATCCACGACACGAGGTTCTCGACACGGCGGTCCAGGGTGCCCCGCTTCAGCGCACCGTGGTGGTTGCGCTGGGAGACGACATCGTGGTGGGCGGAGCTGAACAACAGCTCGCCCTTGGGGACGATGCGCTCAAGAACCCGGATGGCGTTCACGACGGGGCTGATCGCGACCCAGGGGACGGCGCGCTCCTCACCAGCGGAGATGTGGTGGCCGTCAGAGTCGCGGACGTTCTTGTAGTGATGGGCTCGGATCAGATGCCGTGGCATGGAGCCGTCGGGGTTCGGTTGCGGATCCGGGCAGCAGCCGGACCGAAGCGACCGCGCCTCCTGGGGGCGCATCCCGCTCAAGTACAAGATCACGATGGCGGCGGCGGTGGCCAGGTGACGTACCAGAATCGGCGTCTCCTCGTAGTCCATGAACTCGCGCCAGGGCCGCCCCTCGATCCGGCCCGTCACCGGCACCTGCATCGGGCTGGGGCCGGGCTGCCGGGCGGCGAGCGCACGGAGCCCGCGCCGAGTAGCGAAGTCGTGGACCTGGTTCCAGCTGGCTCCCGTGACCGCCGCAACGTAGTGATGGGCCAGGGTGATGCCGTGCTTTCGGCTCACGGTGGCGGGCAGGAGAGCCCCGGAATCGACCAGCGGCTGCAGGTAGTTCTTGACGGCCGCCAGACCCCCTCGGGTGCTCGGGGTGGCCGTCACCCGGGCGTGCATGCGGCGGCGCTCGGCCCAGGCGGCCAGGATGTCGTCGGAGAAGTCCTCGACCATGCGGATCGACCAGGTCAGCAAGGGACCGATCACAGCCGGATCCAGCGGCTCGGTCTTGTTCTCCCCGCCCGCCTCTCCCGTCTCGGCCGGCAGGTAGTCGTCGATGCCCTCGCTCTCCCAGGGTGGCTGCGTAGCGCCGCAGGGGCTGGCCGACAGCTGGTCGAAGGCCCACAGGTCCGAGAGCCAGTTAAGAACCGTCTGGGCATGAACGCGCGTGCAGCCGCTGCTGGCGATCTTGGCGGCGTACGCCTTCCAGTGCTCCACGGTGCAGTCACTGGCCTGGGACACGCCTTGCCGGTCGAGCCAGCGCGCGAACTTCATCCACTGCAGGACGTTGTCGCGCATGTTGAGAACGCCGTCGCGTGACCGGTTCTGAAAGCCCCGTTCCTGTACGTAGGTGGGTCGCAGTTCGCCGTTGATCAGGACCCAGATGAGGCGCCGGAACTCGCTCCGTAGGGTGGCGGGGCACCTCCTCAAATTGATTTTGTGGATGCTGTCCCCGGGGTTATCGATCAGCGGTCCCATCGACCAGACGTCGTCGCTGTACCGGGAGTTGGGGTGGGTGTTACCGGCGCTGATCCACCGGTCCAGGACCACCAGGCTCTCCGGCCCCGGCAGGGGAAGGATGTAGGGATCGGCCTCGAGGGTCAGAGCTGTCGTCACGGGGCGAGGTCTCCCTTGAGCAGATGGTCGACGATCATTTGGTCGCGGTCGGTGATCCGGGCCAGAGCGGCGTCCCAGGTGCTCTCGTTGACCTTTGTCCGCAGGTCATCGAGTCGCTGGAGGTGTTCGTCCCATCGCTTGCGCCAGAGTTTCTCTGGCCAGCCGGAGCGGAGCGATACCAACTGGCGGCGCAGGAGCGCGAGGCGCGGGTGGTGGCCGGTGTGGACCCGGGAGTTCTCGCAGGACAGGCAGAGCAGGAAGTCGGCGCCGCAGCCCCCGCTCGGGTCCGGCCAGGGGCTGGTCTCCTCGTCCGCGCAGTCCACGGTCGCGGTCTCCTGGTGGGCCGCGTCGGCCGCGTCCGTGAGCCGCCCCTTGAAGGTGTAGTCGCGGGCTTGCTCGAGGGCCTCCTCGGCGCCAGCCGCGATCACGCTCACGGCGGCCTCCTGGACGTTCTCGTCGGGCAGGACGTAGATACTCTCGTGGGTGCCACGTTTGTGCTGCAGAGGCTTGCCCGTGGTGGTGACGGTGGTCCTGCGGGCGCGTTGGAAGGGCGAGCCGATCTTGTGAGAGCTCGCCCATACTCGTGCATCGGCCTTGGACACCCCGAAGCACAGCGGGCCGACGTTCCGGGGCCGGTCCAGATTGGAGTCCACGTCAGTACGACGCCGGTTGCGGGCGACCATCAGCAGGTCGTGTCCCGGTGACAGCGCGGCGGCCAAGGCTCGCCCGGGCTCCGTGGCTTCCAGGGCCTGGGTGATGAGCCGGCCCGGCGAGTCCGCACCGGAGTCGGTGTAGTTCTCCGTGTCGAACCAGCGCCCCTCGCCCGAGCGGCGCTTCTCCACCAGGACCTCGTAGGTGACCGTGGCGGTCTCTCCCGCGGACGGGGTCGTGACGGGCACGTGCAGACGGTCGAAGACCGACAGATTCCAGCCGTAGAGGTCCGTCATCATCACGGCCAGGGCCGTCAGTTCCGCCCGGCTCAGGAACAGTCGGCCCGTCGTCTTCCCGCGGTTCTTTCCGCGCAGCAGCCCTTCAGCTCGGGTGTAAACCTTCCCGCTTTTGTCCGGGTATCCGGGCAGTTCGCCCGTGGCGGCGATGTGCTCGAGGGTCGCCCCGATCCTCCAGTCACGGCTGTCCGGGTCCAGTGCACCCGCCCGGTAGTGGGCGAGCCACGTGGTGTTCTCCCGGATCCGCAGCAGCGCGGCCCGGAACTGCCGTTCGGCGGCCAGCAGCACCTGGTCGCGCTCCGACGGCCGGTAGGACTGCTTGGACGGCTTGCCCTTCTTCGGAACGGGGCGGGCCAGTTCCTCCGCAGCCAGGCCCTGCGCCAGCCGCGGCTCGCGTTTCAACAGCGTACGTATCTTGCCCAGGGCCTCGCGCCCGCCGGGAGTGTCCTTGTGGTTGTTGCGCCAGAGCCGAAGCGTGGCGGAGGTGAGGTCGCCCAGGTTCTCGGCCGGCTGGCCCTGGTCCTTGAGGAACCGGGCGAAGACCTCGATGGATCGCCAATATGACTCACCGCTCGCGTGGCTGTTCCACGCCATGGACTGCGCGGCGAACGCTCGCGCAAGGGAGCAGCGCATCGGCTGCGGCACGGCGATCGCGGCGAAATCGAAGACGCGCTCGAAGCCTTCCTTATTCACCACGGTGGCCTGCAGTCCGTCGGCGGCTATCCGCTCGGTTGCCTGGAAGTCCGGCGGCGGCGGGACGGCTTTGCGTCCCCGCCCGCTCACGATGCCGCCGCGATGGGCAGGGCGTCGACCAGCAGCTCAATGTCCTGGATCCCGGAGGTTTCCCGGGCCAGCTGGGCGAACAGGCCGTTCAGATCCTTCGTCCGGTCCGTCTCACCGTGCTCGTCCTCGGTGTCGAAGGCGAGGATCGACTCCAGCTGCATGTGCATGACCGGGTTGAGGTAATGCTCCTTCGTCGTTTCGACGTCCCGGTGCCCCAACAAGGTCTTCACCAGCCACCACGGGTCGCCGTAGAGCTGAGCGAAGTCACGTCGGTCCGCCACGGTCAGCCCGTACTTCTTGTCCATGAGCTCGTTCAGCACGATCAGCATGTAGAGCGCCATGGAGTGGCGCGCGGCATGCGGGCTCGCGTACGGGGCCTTCCCCCGTACCGCAGCCGACCTCAGAGGGCGCGGGATCTCTCGCTCCTCCGGCGTCAACAGAGCTTCCTCGCACCGCTGATTGGCCTGCCAGAACACCGTGTTCCATCGGTCTGGCAACATCGGCATGCCCTGCTCGGTCAACCACAGCCACGCCGGCTCCGGACCGAGTGGCCCCTCCACGAACAGCCACTGCCGCTCGCGCCAGTCCAGCAGGCTCAACTCCCGCCGGCCTGCCACCCCGGCCCGGTCCACCCAGTGCACGACCGGAGCCCGGCCGTGCGTCACGTTCGTGACCAGCCGCATCAGCGACAGCTTCTCGTAACGGCCCTCCTGCTGGGCACGCTGGATAGCCCACGTCCGCTCGGACTCGCTGTAGGCACCGAGCTGGCGCACCGACTCGACCGAGGTGTAGTACGTGCGGTCACGCTTCGACCGCGACAGCGTGCTGGCCACCTGGCCATGGCAGTAACGTCCAGACCGCAGGCGCCGGGTCGGCACCTCGAACGTCAGCATCGCCCCGGCTTCCTGCCGCCGCAGGCCCGAGCTGAGCGCCAGCCCCACGAACGAGGTGTTCCGCAGTTCGGTTCGTCCGTCCCAGCCGGGCAACGGTGACCCGTCGCGGCCAAGTCCTCGCAGCCCCAGGTCCTGCCACAGACCCCAGGTCCGCGGCGTCAGCCACGACACCCGAGAGCTACGCGCGCTTGCCTCCCGGTCCGCGCGACGCCCCACGTCCAACGGGAGAGGACTCACCTTGGCCCATTTGTAGAGCTGGGTCAGCGCAGCTGCCTCCCGGTTCCACTTCGCCCCGCCGACTCGCTGCGGATTCAACGGCGAATCGACGCGGAATTCCTTGTACGCCCGCAAGTCCGTGTCGGTCGCCGCCCGCCAGTGAACGCCCCGCCGCCAAAGCCACGACAACAGCAGACGAATATCCGTCGCATAATTCCGACGCGATTCTCTCTCCAGGTCGCGAAAATCGGGCCAGAGAGCGAACTGCAACAATTCTGCGTCCACGACGAAATCAGGCCGTACAAAGACCGGATCGCCCGGCCGAAGCCCCACCGCGTCCAAGGCGGTTGGCAGGTCGCGGACCCCCAGCACCCCCTCCTCCGGCAGCGGCCCCCACCGCTCCGGATCCGGCACGAACACCAGCCACCACTCGTCCATCTGCCACCCCTGTGAGCCCCTTGAACTTACTCAATCATCAGGGAAGCACAAGTGCGGGTCGTCCGGAATACCGGACGCCTCGTACGCGTGATCGCCACACTGGCAACGCCCAGTCCACAGGTCTGGGACGACGATTCGTTCGGCCACAGGGACGGCTCCTTTGGTCCGGGAAAGCTGATACCGGCGGCAGTGTGCCGCACCCAGGCGATATCGCGCTGGCGTTCGACACCGGCCGACCCCCACGGGGTGGCGAGTCCACTCTTGAAGGCGAATATCCGTACGGGCCTTCACGGTTCGGCGTCGCTCTGCGCAAGGGTCACGCGTGTGCGGCGGGTGGCGCCCCGCCTCCGTTCGCATCGGACACGCGCCCATGACAAAGCCCCCGGAATCAGTGGGTGAATTCCAGGGGCTTTGCGGAGGGCCGTGGGTGGGTCAGCTCGCGGAGGAGCCGTCGTCGGTGGAGTTGTCCGTGCGTCGGCGACGGGCCGCGAAGAGAGCGCCTCCGCCAGCGACGATCAGGACTCCGGCGCCGCCGATCAGCCACGGTGTGGCATCGGCGCCGGTGTGCGCGAGCGAGCCGGAGGGAGCGGCCGAGGCGGTCTCGTTGGAGGTCGGAGTACCCGAGGCAGACGGCGCCGGAGTGTCCTCGTCCTTGCCGGGCTTGTCCGGGGAGGGCTTGTCGCTTGGCTTCTCGGTGGGCTTGTCTGTCGGCTTCTCCGCGGGCGGCGGGGTGGTGGCGGTCTTGGCGTTGGTGACGGTCACGGTCACGGGATCGCCCGGCTTGGCCTTGAACGCCTTCGAGGGCTTGTAGATGTTGTAGCCGGCAGGTGCCTTGACCTGCTTGACCCAGAAGTCCGTGCCGGTACGGGAGTTGATGGGCAGCTTGCCGCTGGCCGTTCCGTCGGCGCCGGTGGTCAGCGTCAGTATGGTTTTGTCGCCGCTGCCGATGTTGACCGTGGATTCGGGCAGCAGCTTGCCGGTCTTGTCGTCCTTGCCCTTCAGCAGGACCGAGGCGGCCTTGAACGGGTCGACGACCGTGAGCCGGGTGGCGTTGCCCGGGGTGACGATGACGTCCTGGTCATCGGCGGTGTCGTGAAGGCTGCTGCCGCTGGAGATTTCTTTGAGGCGGTAGACGCCCGGCGCGAGGTCGGAGAAGGTCAGTTTCCCCTGTGCGTCGGTCTTGCCGCGTCCGGCTTCTTGGCCGGCGGAGTCGAGCAGGAGGAAGGTGGCGCCGGGGAGCGCGTCCCCGGCCGGGTCCTTGGTGGTGATCTCGACGCTTCCCGCTTCCGGGGCTGGTGTCTTGGCGGAGGCCGAGGGGGTCGGTTCGGAGGGTTGGGCGCTCGCGGCCGGCGCCCAGGTGAGGGTGCCGGTCACCGCGACGGCGACGGCGACGGATCGAACGAAGCGTGCGTGCACGAAGGGAGGACTCCTTGGATCAGAGGGTGGGGAAGGTCAGCGGGTTCGGCCGGCAACCGGGGCGGGAGGTGGCGGGGCGATAGGTGTGCTGCCGTGAGGCTGCTTCGGTGCCGTGGTGGCGATGTAGAGGGCGCTGCGGGTGTGGACGGGAACGTCCTGGACGGTGCGGTGCAGTGGCTCGGTGGAGATCAGCGAGGCAGTGAAGGCCGCGACGAGCGTGGTGGGCGTGCCGAACGAGAAGCGCGCCGTCCAGTGCGGCTCGCTGGGGTGCCCACCCCAGGCCCGCCAGGCCGGCCCGCTGGAGCCGCTGATGGCGTAGCGGTGGCGTAGGCCGCCGAGTCCCTCCGGGGTGAGGAACGTCTGTGTGCCGTCGGTCTTGACGTCGTGGCTCCACCCTCGGGTGAGCAGCGGCACGTACACCTCGTGCGGTGCCGTCTCGTCCCGGAACAGCCGATCGTGGTCGCTGTGCCGGTCTTCGAGGTAGAGGTCGAGCAGTTCGGTGTGGACGTCGTGCAGCAGCTCGACAGGGGTGGCGGCGTCGAAGGTGATCCGCCAGGCCGGTGGGGTGAACGGGGCCCGGTGCGCACTGACGGTCCACGTGCCCTTGCCGCGCTGGTCGGGCTGGGGGTCGTAGGTCGTCTGCAGTCGCAGGCACGGGCTGAACGCGGCGGCCGTGCCGTCGTCGGTCTGGGCGAACGGCCAGCCCTCGTCGTAGGGGAAGGCCCATGCGGTACGCGGGTCGACGGCGCCGGGCCCGGCGAGGTGGCGGGGAAGGACCTGCACGGTCTGGGCGGGGTCGAGGTTTTCAAAGGGGTGGCTCATCACGGGCAGGGCTCCTGCTGGAAGAGTGCGGGACGCCGGGCTGGCGGTGGGGGCGCGGCTCAGCGGGCGCGGGTGCCGCTGCGGGTGACCGGCATGGCGGGAGCCGTGTGCGCGGTCCGGGCTGCGGCGCGGCTCGGCGCGGACGCGGTCCAGGCGCCGGGGAACCAGACGGTGGTGTACTGCTCGATGGCGTCGCGCAGTCCGGTGGTGACGGCTCCCTCCCACGGGGGCCGGCCGGGGCGGTGGTACGTGTCGAAGGTGCCGTGCTGCTTGGTGTTCGGCCGGGTGTTGGTCGCTTCGTCGCGGCGGTGGAAGGTGCCGTGGTCGAGGAAGCCGAGGGCGACGGCGTCGATCTCGCCGCGGTCCGGGTGGACGACCGCCAGGCGTAGGCCGCCGTAGGTGTCCGCGTGGATGGTGCGGGTGAAGTCGATGCGCAGCCGCAGCGGTGCGCCGGGGACGGGAGCGGCGAAGTAGGTGTTGCCCACGACCGTGCTGTCGAAGGGGAGGCACAACTCGGCGAAGAACTCGGGGGCCTGCAGGGACAAAGAGGGGTCTCCGGTAGGGGTCGGGCTGGTCCTATCGGCGTGGACCGGGCAGGGCCGGTCGGCTGGTGGTGCTCCAGCGCGGGACGCTGGCCGCGGGGAGCGCGGCCGGGCGGCGGGACGCGGCGGCCCGCGCCACGTCGAGCGGGGTGGGGGCCGGCGGTCCGGGCGGAAGGATCGGGGTGAGCTGGGCCATGCCCTTGATGTAGC
Organism: Streptomyces sp. B21-105; assembly: GCF_036898465.1. NCBI lineage: Bacteria > Bacillati > Actinomycetota > Actinomycetes > Kitasatosporales > Streptomycetaceae > Streptomyces > Streptomyces sp. B21-105. The sequence continues at coordinate 1,040,045 of NZ_JARUMJ010000001.1, forward strand.
TGAAGGTCTCCTCGCGCCACCGGGGCAGCGGAGCCCGATCGGCGACGCACTGGGTGACGGCGGTGAGCAGGGCTACGGGAGTGTCGGTACTGGCCGTGGCGTACCAGACGGACCGGTCGATGGACTTGCCCGCCCACATCTGCCACCGGGCGTCGCGTGTAGTCAGCTCGGTTTCCGGATCGAGGTCGCCGGTGGTGAACTCCAGGCCGGCGAGCCCGTCGGGGGACTGGACCGCGAAGACGCCCCAGCGTGGGTGGTCGATCTCCCAGCTCTGTTTCAGCAGGGGCACGACAGCCAGAAAGGGATCGTGTTCGTCGCCCCCTGCGGCCGGCCTGGCGAGGTAGGCGTCCGGGCCACGCTCGTACGCCTCGGCGAGCGCGGTGGTGAAGGCGCGGACGAACTCGGTGGGGACGCGGTCATTGAAACAGACACCCCACACTGGCGGGCCGAACGAGTCCTTGTAGGCGTTGATGCGCCACAGCCCGTCGTCGTCTCCCTCGGGCAGATAGCCGAGTCGGACGCGGTGGTCGGGCGCGGTGACATATACGTTGCCGAGGTCGTCGTGACGCAGGTCGAAGCCGAGCGCGAGCAGCGGCTCCAGAGCCGGGTCTCCGGTGTAAGTGCTGGCGGCGAGGTAGCGGGGGGAGACGTAGACGTCGCCGTCGATCTCTTCTGTGTCGGGCACGAAAGTCCTGATGGTTGGGGCCTGGGGGTGAGCGGCGCGGTGCGCGGTCAGGAACCGGTGCTGCCCGCGAGGGTGGGCAGCAACTGCCGTTCCAGGTGGGCGGGTTGGCCGGTGTAGTGGAGGGTGCGCAGGCCCAGCTGGGCGGCGGCCCGGCAGTTGTCCTCGCGGTCGTCGACGAACAGCACGCGTGCTGGCTCGGCGACGCCGGTGGCGGCCAGGGCGTGTTCGTACACGGCAGGGTCGGGCTTGCACAGGCCCAGGCGGGCGGAGTACAAGGCGTCGTCCATCAGCTCGCGCCGCCAGACGGTGGCGTCCAGGACGTCGCTGAGGTGGGCCGGGGCGTTGGAGAGCAGCACCATCGGCAGCTCCGCGGCCCGGGCGCGGTACAGGACATCGAGGACGCGCGGGTCGGTGCGGGTCCACATGGCGGTGTCGGCTGCCCGCAGGGTGCGCAGCCACCGTGGGCCGGGATGGTGTCCGAGGACCTTGGCCCAGTAGGCCAGATCGCTCAGTTCCCCTGCGTCGTACGCGTTGCGGGGAGCCCAGAAGGCGTCCTGGAACGAGCGGAGATGCCGGTCGGGCCACTCGGCGAGGTCGGCGAGACGGGTCCACATGGCGGTGCTGGGCTGGAGACCGAGGACTCCGTTGTAGTCGAGGATCAGGGCGTCCACGCCGGTCGGAGAGGCGGAGGTGCGGGTCAAGGGGTCGTTTTCTCCAGGGCTTTGGGGGCGAGCACGGCAACGCTTGCGGCGAGGAGGGCGGGCAGCAGCAGCGCGTGCGGCAGTGCGGTGACGGTGGTGAGAGCGCCGATGAGGGCGGGGCCGGCGAGCAGGCCGACGTAGCCGGTGACCGCGACGGTGGCGACCGCGCGGGGTCCGCCGGTGCCGGCGGCGGTGATCAGGCTGGGGATCGTGACGGACAGGCCCAGGCCGAAGGCCGTCCAGCCGGAGAGGGCAGAGGCGGTGGTGGAGCCGGCCAGTCCGGTGGCGAGGCCGAGCGCGGCCAAAGCGGCGCCGGTGCGCACGACGGTGGCCGCGCCGAAGCGGGCGGTGAGCCGGTCTCCGGCGAGACGGCCTGCGGCCATGGCTGCGCTGTAGCAGCCATACGCCGCGGCGCTGGTCGCGGCCGTCGCGCCGAGGTCGTGCAGGTGGACGGAGGCCCAGTCGGCAGCGGCTCCTTCGCCCAGCAGCGTGGCGGCAGCAAGCGCGCCCAGCAGCCACAATCGGCGACGGGACAACCTCCTCTGCTCGTATGAGCCCGGTGCAGCGCCGCGGTGGACGGGCTCGAGTGCGGGGCTGGCGACGGTGCGGGTGAGTCGCGTGGTCGCGCCTGCCGCAGCAGCGGCGCAAACTGCCACCGCGGCGAACAGAACGGTGTGTGAGGAGTGGGCGGTGGTGGCGGCGAGTGCGGCGCCGAGGAGGGCGCCGAGGCTGTAACTGGCGTGCAGCCGGCCCATGATGGGGCGGCCGTGGGCGTCCTGGCAGCGGACCGCTGCGGCATTGGCTGCGACATCGAGGACGCCGTGCGCGATGCCGAAGGCGAACGCCGCTGCCAGGAGGCTGTCCAGACTGGAGCAGAGCCCGAGGACGGCAAGACAGGCGGCGGGGGCTATGGCACCTCCGGTCAGCAGCGCGGGCAGACGGGCCAGGCGGGCGAGACGTCCGCCTGCCTGGAGTCCGGCGACCATGCCGAGGGCGGCGGCCAGCAGGACCAGGGCAAGCCCGGCGGTAGTCACCTCGGCGGCGTTCTGAACGGCTGGCATACGCGCGCCGAAGACGGCCATCACCACACCCAGTCCGGCGAAGTACCCGGTCAGCAGGCGGCGGCTGCGCACCAGCTCGGGTACTGCGGTCTGCCTCACGCGGCGCCCTGGCCGGTAGTCAGGGCCGTGGGCGGGACGGGGGCGACCTGGATGTCGAGGTTGCGGTACGCCTCCTGGGCGCGGGCTTCGGCGACGGCAGCGGTCGGCCCGGTGGTGATCAGGAAGCCGATGCGGGCGGTGTACAGATCGCCGCCGTCCTGTGGCAGTACAAGCGGGTCGCCGGCCTGTCGCTGAAAGCGCACGCGCTCCACTCCCCCGACGTGTGCCTTCAGGCGGCGGGCGGTGAGGGTGCCGGAGTAGGCGGGGTAGACGAAGCGGATCGCCGCCCCCTGGCGGCGGGTGGGCGTCAGGTCGGGGGTATGTCCGCAGGCGATGTCGGCGGCGGCCCGGGCGAGGTCGACGCCGGTGGCCAGGTGGACGAGGTGGCCGATCATGTCGCCGCCCAGGCGTGCATTGACCTCGATCAGCCGGGGCCGGCCGCCGACCAGGCGCATCTCGACGTGCTGCACGCCGTCGGTGATTCCCAGGGCCTTGATGGCAGCAGCGGCGGTCGGCGCCACCGTTGCGAGGAGCGGATCAGCAGCGTCGACAGTGTGGCCGGTCTCGTCGAAGTAGGGTGCGGGGCCCAGGCGCTTGCGGGTCACGGCGACGGCGGTGGTGGTGCCGCGGTGGGTGACGCATTCGACGGAGACCTCCGGTCCGTCGAGGTACTCCTCGACCAGGACGCCGCTGTCCTCGCGGCTGCGGTGTGCGCCGGCTGAGGCGAACTCGAATGCTGCGGGCAGTTCTTCGGGCCGGTCGATGCGGATCACGCCGATGCTGCCGGCCGCTGCGGCGGGCTTGAGGACGGCGGGGAAACCGAGAGTCCTCGCCGCCAGTTCAGCCTCCTGCAAGCTCCGGGCCTTCATCGAGGCGGCCGACGGCACTCCGTGGCGGGCGAACAACGTGCGGGCGGCGGCCTTGTTGCGGCAGGCCCGCATCACCTCGACGGAGTTCGCGGCCAGACCGAGGGCGCGGGCGAGGCGGGCGGTGGGGACGAGGTTCCATTCGTCCCAGGTGACGACGCCGGCAAGGGCGTGTCGTTCCGCCAGAGCCCGGCCGGCGGAGAGCAGCGCGGTGGTGTCGTTCAGGTCGGCGACGGCGTGGTCGACGATGTGCGGCTTCTCCCACGACGGCTCGGCGCCGGTCAGCAGGACGATGTCGTACGCGGAGGCCACCTGCTCAAGGCAGTAGCCGCGATCCGCCTCATCGCCCGCAGAGACGACGAGTACGAGGGGGCGAGCGGACAAGAAGGGGTTCTCCGAGTCAGTAGGCGGCAGGACGAGGGAAGAGAAAAGGTGTGTCTCAGGCGGCCCGGCGGCGGCGCAGCTCGAAAACGCCGGCCCAGCGAGGGTGGTCGTCGATCAGGCGGCGGGCGTAGAGGGCGGTGAAGTTGTTGTTCAGCCCGGCGACCCCGTACGGGAGTTGGCGGCGCAGGTCTTCGAAGAGGTCCTTGAGGCTGACCCGTGTGGCACCGGCGGCGAGGCGGCGGGCGGCCATGCGTTCCAGAGCGCGGTAGACGTTCGGATTGTGCGCGTCGAAGGCGTGGAACTGTTCGGTGATGGTGCGACCGCTCTCGCGGTTCGTCCCGAGGATCGTGGTGGGCATGAGGTTCTCCAAGGCTGGGGAAAGCGCGGCAGGGTCAGGTGCGCAGGGCGGGATCGGTGCGCAGGCGGGCGAACGCGTACAACAGGCCGAGGGCCTGCAGACCGGCGCAGACGGTGATGACGTGGCCCAGCGCGTCGGGCGGGGTGAGCGCGGTGAGTACGCCGGCGACGGGGAAGGGCAGCAGGAGGACGAGGATGGTCGCCGACAGGGTGCTGCCGAACTTCTCCGGGGGGATCAGGCGGGAGCGCAGAGTGCGCAGGACCACCGTCATGCCGCCGTCGGCCGCCATGAGGACCGCGACCAGGACCAGGTAGGACAGGTAGTCGGGGGCCTGGGCGGCGGCGAGGCAGGCGAGCGAGGCGAGGGCGGCGCAGGCGGCGCCGACCGGCCACAGGCCCCGCCGGTCGAGCGCGAAGCGGCAGAGCGTGACGCTGAGGAGCGTCGCTGCGGCGGCTGCGGACCAGACCAGGCCGACGGCCGTGGTGGACTGCCCGAAATGCTTGACAACGATTACCGGACCGGCCGCTTGGAGGAGCCCGGTGGCCAGGTTGGACAGGGTCAGCCCGGTCACGAGCCAGCCGAGCGCCGGAAGAGAGCGGATGGTGCGCCACCCGGTGAGTAGTCCGGCGCCGGACTGTCCCTTCGGCGCGCGGGCCGGGGCAACGGGTGAGGGGGGTGTGCGCAGGGCGAGCATCGCGGCGAGAAGTGAGAGCACCGTGATCACCGCGAGCATCGTCGGCGGCCCGGCGAGCAGGAGCAGTCCGGCGAGGGCGGGGCCGGCCAGGGTCGCGGTCTGGTCGATGCCGAGCAGGGCCGCCTGGACGCGGTGGGCCCGCTTTCCTGCCCGTCGGCCGGCGGCGGCGCCCGCGGTCTCGGCCGCGATGTAACTGAACTCGGTGAGCACGCCGGTCGTAGCCGCCAGCACCAACACCGTTGCGGTCGCCACGGTGCCGGACGGGTGGCAGTGGAGCAAGACCGCGCCGGCGGCGAGGGCCAGCGCGCGCCCCAGGGAGGCAAGATGGAAGACGACTGCCGCCCCGCGCCGGTCGACGATGGATCCGGCCCACCCGAACGCCGCCAGCCGCGGGATCCACTCCAGGGCGAACGCGGCGCCCGTCAGCGCGGAGGAGCGCGTGGTGGCCAGGACCAGCAGCGGGATGCCGTAGGTGGACATCGCGAACGCGAGAGCGTCCGCCGTGCGCGGCAGGTAGATGCTGCGCATCAGCCCGGCGGTGTGGCGTGCATTCCGGGGTGCAGCCGCTGTGCTCACGCGGCCGGCTCGGGCTCGGACACCTGGGTGATCTGGGGGTTGCCGGCCAGCCACTGGATCAGGAGGGTGCGGGGACGGACAAGGTCCGCTTCGGCCTCGTCGCTGGGCAGCCGCGCGGCGGCGGCCCGCTGCGGCAGGCCGTCGGCGCGCTCGGTCGCGAGCGAGGGCGCCAGGAGGTCGAGGACGTGGCGGACACGACTGCTGAACTCGCAAACCGGTGCCGGGTAGGCATGGCGTCGAGCCCAGCGCGCAGCCGCGTCGTACAGGTCGGCCAACTCCGAACCCAACTCGGTGAGTTCCAGGCCGGCGCCGGGCGCGGTCCGGACGAGACCGTGGGCGCGGGCCGCTTCGGCAGCGCGGCGCAGTTGGTGCGAGGAGAGGTCGGGGAGGGTACCGGCCAGCCGTCGCGGCGGTATCGCCCCGTTGTCGTCGATCTCGGTGACCAGGCGGATCAAGGAACGCGAAGCCAGCAGCTCGACCGCGTTGCGTACTTCGGCAGAGGTGAAAAAGGTAGTCATCGGCGCGGACCTCCCGCCGGGATGGCTGCCTTCGGCCGGGCGGCCGTGGCATGGGAGAAGAGATCGCGGTTGTGCCACGCCGGAGAGGACTCACCCGTCCGGGCCTGCGGGAGGGTTACGGGGGCCGGCCGGGACTGGCTGCTGACCCACGGCCTCGGCGCGAGCTTCGCCTGCGGATGCCCCCAGACCGGGTGCTGGGCCGCCTGGTTGAGGGGCTGTCCGGCACACCATGCGGACAGGGCGCCGAGAACGGGGCTCAGACCGTCGCCCGCCGCGGACAGCCGGTAGGGCAGGCCGAGGCCCTCGGTGTCGACCAGGCCGTCGGCGACGAGCTGTCGCAGCGGCGGGTACACGTTGGTCCAGTCGCTGCTGGGCATCACGATCCGGGCCAGGGCCCGCCCGCTGACCTCCTCGCGGGACTTCAGCACCCACAGGATGGCGGCGGCGTGCCGCCGGGTGAGCAGGGTGAGGCTGTCCTCGATCTGCTCGATCGCGGGCAGCGGGCGGTCCGCCTTCTCCAGATGCTCCTCGGCCCAGGTGACGATCACCGGCAGGACCGGCAGCAGGGCGACCCCACGCTCGGTGTGGCCGTAGGTCACATGCCGTGCGGTGTGTTCGGTGCGCTCGACGAGCCCGGCGTCGCACAGCGACTTGAGCTTGGGATGGAGCTGGCCGTTCTGCAACCAGGACACCTTGGCCGCCAGCTCGCTATAACGCTGTGGCGGGCCGGAGAGTGCCAGCAGGATCCTCACGTTCCAGCGCGGGGTGATCATAGCGAGGGCCTCGGTGACCCGGGCGATGTCGGCATCGGTGTCGGGAGGCAGCGCGGTGATGGCCAAGGGGAGGAACTCCTGGGTGAGTAAAGGGGAATTGCCAGCGGATCAGCGGCTGTGTGCGGTGCTCTGGGCCGGAAGTGGTGGAGCCGGAACGGGTGGCGAGGGAGTCGGCGGGGTCGGGGCTGGGGCCGGGACGCGGGCCAGGCTCTGCAGAACGGCGGCGACCGACTTGGCCTGGACGTCGCGGACTGCGACGGCTTCGGCGAGCTGGCGGGAGCCATCGAGGAGATGGGAGACCTCGTGTCGGCCGATCTGCCGCTCGGGGTGGATGAGCCGGGCGAGGTGGTCGCGGTGGAAGTCGATGCTCCGCTCGGCGAGGGCGAGGTCGTGGTGCATGCCGAGCAGGGCGGAGAGCATGCCGGGCGGCTGGTCCTGGGCGTGGGCTTCGAGGTCGGCGAGCGGCGCGCCGTAGAGGTCCTCGATCCGTCCGGCTATCTCGGTGGACGTGAGGTGAGACAAGCGGGGGCTTTCACGGTCGGCGGGCCCGGGCCGCCCTGGCACGCTGAAGTGCCGGGGCGGCGGACGGGGGTAGGGCTGCGGTGACCCTGAGTTGTGCCGTGCGGATGGGACGGGCCCGCTGGTCGGGTGGAGGCATGGTGCGCAGCAGCTCGCCGAGGGCGGCGCGGTAGCCGTTGCGGGCGTCCAGCGCCGCCTCCAGCCACTGCGCGTCGAAGCGGAGCTTGTCGGCCGACAGCTCGCCCATGTCGCGGTCCGGATCCATGTCCGCGCACACGCGGTCGCGGACGCGGGCGACCTGCTCCTCGGTCAGAGCCAGAAAGGAACGCAGTTCCAGGGCACGGGCGAGGGCGGGAGAGGCATCGTGGCCCACTGCCGCCTCGTACAGCTTCGAAACGGGGCTCCCGAAGACTTTCTCCAGGTCGCCGTCCATCGTGCTGGACTTGACCCTCCTCAACGGACGGGCCTTCCTGTCCGCCCCGCCGACGCCGGCGCGGGTGTACCCGCGGGTCGGTGGGGAGCGCTGGTCTGCACCGCGGGCCCGGTTCGGGGGCGAAGGCGGGCGAGCCGTTCGGCGGCGAGGTCCTTCTTGCCCGGAGCGTCCGGGTCGAGGAGCCACCGCACGACCAGGGCCCGGCCGTCGCGTGCGGTGACAGCCGCGTTCACGCTGTGGGCAAGGCCCATCGTCGGGTCGTCGACCTCGCTGGGCTGGGTTTCCAGCGCGGCGAGGAGGTCGTCCTCCGCGCGCTCGAGCAGGGACTGGGCCTCGACGAGAAGGCCGTGCCACTTGACGACGTCGGTGGCGTCAGGGTTCACGGTCGGCGCGGCGGCGACCGCGGCCTTCAACTGGTCCATGTCCATGGCGAAGCGCGCTTCGATCCGTTCGGTGAGCACGCCCACGACATCCTCAGCCTCATCGGATATGCCGTCGGACAAAAGAGAAACTCCTTTTCTAGAAAGACCGGTGCCTGGGGGGAATGCGAGGGGGCGGCCGTACCCGGCGGCTCAGCCGCTTACGGGCACCTGCTGAATACCTGTCAGTCCAGGCACATACGGGTATCGCGGTAGACGTAGGTTCCGGACACCCAGCCCTTGACGCCGGTCGACCTGTCCGTGATGTAGAGCCAGTTGCCGCTCTTCTTGTGCACGGTGAACTTGTGGCTCTTGTAAAGCACGCCGAGCGCGGTGGACTTCGTGGTGGCCTTGGACCGGATGGTCACAGCCGACGCGTGGACCTTGTACGGCAGCGGCGGCAGGGACGAACAGCTGCTCGCGGGGGCCGCAGATACCGCGGCGGGTGCCGCACTGGCGGTGGTGGCGCAGAGCACCGGCAGGGCGAGCGTGCCGAGCATCGCCGCGGATATGGCAATTCGTGTGGAGCGCATGCGGAAGAAACCTCCGTGAAGGCATAGGGATTGCGTGGAATGGCGCCGCGGGAGTTGTCCCGGCGGCTGTATAAGAGTCCGGAGAATCGCCGGTTTGGCTAACCGGCGATCGTCGGCTATGTTGCGCCGCCAGCGTCGGCTTTGGCGCTCAGCGCGAGCGGCCGGGCGGGCGTGGAGCAGGGGCCTTCGGCAGGACGGCCGGGCGGCTGGCTGCGGCTGCCGGGCGGACCGGCGGCAGGGGGCCGGCCTCGCCGGTAAGCCGGTCGTCGCACCACTGCAGGGCTTCGCCCACGGTGTCGAAGCCGCCCTCGCGCAGGGTGTGCGTCCACGCGTCGGTGTCGACCTCCTCGACCACGACGCGGAACGGGCTGGGGGCTCGCTCGTCCAGGGCGCGCAGTGCCACGACGGTGACCATGTCGTCCGGGTCGTCGCGGGTGTAGGAGTAGCCCATGGCGTAGTGGTCGCCGTCGCCCGCAAGGCGTCGCTCCAGCGCACGAGTCGCCTCGTCTGCCGGCGGTGGCCCCAGCTCGGGGTCGAGGCCGATGGCGTCCTGCGGGCAGCCGCGGTGGACGAGCCAGGACTGCGCCATCGCGGGCAGCGGCACGCCGGCCTGCTCGAAGGTGAACGTCCGCTTCTCTCGGTCCCGTTGCAGATGCACGGCGAGCAGCTGCGGCATACCAGAGTGTCCCCAGGTGGCGGTGCGGTCGAAGAGGACGTAGTAGCTGTGCGCGCCGTTGGGAGTGTGGTGTGCGGCGAGGGGGACGAGCATGTCCTCGTGGACGGCGACCTGGCGGTAGAAGTCGAGGTACACCTCCTCGTCGGCATCGAAGTCGTCCAGCTCGAAGTCGACTTGGGGGATGGGCTTCCGGGCCGGCGCCGGTTCGGTAGGGGGCAACAAGGGCCTTTCGGTGGAGTTCAGCGCCGCTGCACCGGGGTGGACGGCGATGTGCCGGGGCGAGCCGGGAGCGTGGGTGTCCGTGTCGTGGGGGTCCGCCGGGCGGCGAACAGCGCGGCGCGTCCGGCGTCGGTGAGTGCGACCGGCTGGCCGGCGTGCACGGGGTGGTCGGTATCCCTCACGACCAGGCCGGCGTCCTCCAGTCGCTGCAGCTTGGCGTGTGGGATGCGGGTGCCGGAGGCGGCGGTGACGGATATCCGGCCGGTCAGCAGGTGTTCGTAGAGCTTGGCGCCACTGGCGATGGCGAGCAGCGCGGCCTGGTCGTCCGTCGAGAGCTGCTGCGCGCCGGGCGCCGGGGCCGCTGCGGCGGCCTCGATGGGCTCCAGGGCGGCGAGTACCTTCTCGGCGGCGGCGTTCCGCGCTTCGGCGGCCTTCTCCAGCTGGTCCACGGTGCGGTCGAGGCGCGTGAACAGGGCGTCGTTGACGTCGAACTCGCCGCTGGAAAGGCAGTGGAGGAGGCGGAGGTAGAAGGTGACGCCGGTCTGGGTCTTGGCTAGCTCGCGGTGCTGGTCGACCAGGTGGGAGTGTGGCTCGTCGAGGATGCCGCGGTCGCGGTAGGCCCACAGGGTGTCGATGTCGTGGCCTGTGGCGGCTTCGAGGCGGTGGTCGAGCGGGGAGACCGCACGCCGGGCTGGTGTCGGCGCGGGTTCAGGGGGCATAGGCGAGGTTCCGTGCGTTCAGCGGGTGTGGTGGTGTGCGGGGTTGTGTGCGGGACGGGGCAGACCCGGCATTGCGGTGGGCGGTGGACCGGGCCGGGGCGCGGGAGTGTGGGTGGTCAGCTGCGGGGAGCAGGAGCGTGCCGCGTGGGTGCGGGCGCTCAGCGGGCGGCGGGTCATCCCCAGGCGGCGGCCGACCTCGTCGTAGACGTCGTTGCCCGCGCGCGGCCGGATAGCGACGACGTGGATCTCCTTCGGGTGCGCGGACTCCGCGGGCGCCGGGCGGACGCCGTAGACGACGCGCCAGTCCTTGCGCGAGTCCACGAACAACTTGCGGTAGCCCTCCAGGTCACCGTCGAGGCGCAGTCCGAAGCGCTGTGCGTTCACGACTTCCTGCAGGTAGGCGAGGGTGAGGTCGCGGATATCGCTGGGGGCTTGGAGGAGATCGGTCAGCGCGCGGGGGTCGAAGCTCAGTCCGAAGGCGGGCTGTCCCTGTCCCGCGGTCATGACGTCGGCTCTGCAGGCCCGTCGGCTTCCGCCGTGGACGCCGTCTCCGTGCGCGCGGACGGCGGCGGGCCGGGCAGAAGGCGGTGCGCGGGCCGGTCGGGAGAGGTCATGCAGGCCGACAGCGGACCGCCCGGTGCGCGGACGGCCGCAAGGGCGTGGGTGAGGAAGTCCCGGTGCCACACGAACAGGCCGCTCAATCCGGCTTCGGGGTCCTTGTGTTGCTGGTAGGCGAGCCACAGGGCGTGGAGCCAGGCCACGACGTCGTCGTGCTCCTGCCACTGCAGGCACCAGGGCGCTGCGGTGGTGACCTCCGACCCGTACACCGGGAGGAAGAAGTCGTCGATCCAGTCCGACAAGGCGTCGAGTTCGTCTTCGCGTTCCTCCCCGTCGAGTTCCAGGATCGGGCGGGGCTCCGGCGGAGCGGCGGCAGGCGGCCCGCCGAGCCCCGGCATGCCGAACGCGGCGAACGGCGATCCGCTCGGCTCCGGGGCGGACGCGAGGTGGTCGAGTTGCTGCGCCTGTTGCGCCGACTGCTCCATGAGCCGTCGGACGCTCGCCTCGATTCCTTCCAGCTGTGGATCGGGAATGCGTACCGGCTCCAACTCCCCATCGTCAGGGGGTTTTATGGGTTCGGGCATGAAGAAGTTGGGCCTCCTACGAGACGCGGAATGTAAGGAAGACGGAAGCGGCAATGCTCGGACCGCCGACGGGTGACAAGTCCACTTTCGCCGGATTGCCGACTAGGGCGCCGGTCGCCTTGACGGGAAGCGCGCTCGCGGCTCAGGCGGTGAGAACCACGTCGTCTTGCGTGCGGGTCTCGCGGATCGTCTCGGTGAGCCGGTCAGCCGCGATCGCCGCGTAGTGCTCGGTCTTCTCCACGCCGATGAAGTCCCTGCCTTCCAGCAGAGCGGCCACCCCCGTGGAGCCGGAGCCGGCACAGAAGTCGAGCACCGTACCGCCCTCAGGACTGATCTTGACCAGCTCGCGCATCACCTCGACGGGCTTCTGCGTGATGTGCTGACGCTTCGCCCCCGAGGGCTGCGAGGCCGAGTACAGACCGGGCAGATAGACGGGGTTCCGGGAGCCGTCGATCGCCCCCTTGCTGGCCCAGACGATGAATTCACAGTTCTGGGTGAACCGGCCCTTCTGGGGCCTGGCCTGCGGCTTGTGCCAGGCCAGTACCCCGCGCCACAGCCACCCTGCCGCCTGGATCGCATCCGTCGTGATCGGGAGTTGACGCCAGTCGGTGAACAGCAGAGCGGTCCCGCCGGTCTTGGTGAGGCGGTGGGCTTCGGTCATGATCTGCGTCAGCCAGAACCCGTAGCTGCGCTGGTCCATGTTCTCGCCGGTGAAGTCCGGCAGGGTGTGCTGGGCGTCGGCGGAAGTGTACTTCTGCTTCGCGGAGCGGGTGGTGCGCTCCTTCGCGGTCCTACCGCCCGAGTTGTACGGCGGATCGGTAATGACGGAGTCGACGCAGCCGTCCGGAAGGCCGGCGAGAACATTGAGGGCGTCGCCCTGGTGCAGGGAAAAAGGCAAAGAGGAACCCCTATTCGGTGCGGAGTCGCGGAGAGAACTCACCGCCTCGCACAGAAATCCTCGCGGGCCGGAAGTGGGCATGCAGAAGCCCAGGGCCACAGACCGAGGAAGGCGAGGGGGGAGTCCAAAAACTGTAGAGGCGAAAACGCCGACGACCAAAAAGCTGGCGTGAGGTGCCGGATTCCGATACCTCACGCCAGCTTTTTGGTCAACCGCCGATCTGGGCCTACTGTTTTTGAACCGCCCGGCGCACACCGCCGCTGACTACTCCCCTGCCCCACCTCACGGAGGTACCCCTTTGCCCCGGCACACCTAGCTCACCGCCCGGCCACGCGGAGCGAGCGGCAACTCGCCACACCGGCCCGCCTTGATCGCCCACCCCGGCCGCCGCGCCCTTCCCATCACGCCTCGCGCACGCGGCACGGCCGGACACTGCACCCCGAAGGACACGCTCATGACGTCTCGCCACCCACCCACGCCCGAAAGCCCTGACCGGCGAGCGATCCGCTCCGGTTGAAGGCGCTCGCCGCCGGCATCGGCGTCGTCTTCCTCTCCCCGATCCTGATCGCCGGCACCGGCATGATGCTGGCCTCCTCCGCCGACGCCGTGCAGAGCAGCAGCTCCTTCAGCAGCTGCCTCACCGACATCGACACCGACGAGGTCGCCGAGCAGGTCACCAAGATTCTCGACGGCGCGTCCGGCAAGAACGTCCACGTCGAGGGCCTGGACCTGCCCGCCGAACAAGTCCCCAACGCGGCGACGATCGTGGCCGCCGGCCTCTCGCTCGACGTCCCCAGGAAGGGACAGATCATCGCGCTCGCCACCGCGATGCAGGAGAGCCGGCTGCGCAACCTCAACTACGGCGACCGGGACTCGCTCGGCCTGTTCCAGCAGCGTCCCTCCCAGGGCTGGGGCAGTGCCCAGCAGATCCGCGATCCGGTCTACGCCTCCGAGCAGTTCTACAAGCACTTGCTCAAGGTGAGCGGCTGGCAGCAGATGACCGTCCCCCAGGCCGCCCAAGCCGTGCAGAGATCCGCCTACCCCGACGCGTATGCGCAGTGGGAGAGCCTGGCCACCGCGCTGCAGGATGCCATCGCCAAGACCTTCCCGGGCGGCGGCACCGACGCGGACAACGAGGACGCAGACCAGGGCGAGCAAGCATCGACCGGCACGAGCGGCTGTGCTCCGGGCCAGGACGGTTCCGGCTTCGGCCGTATCCCCGAGGGAAGCGTCCCGAAGGGCTACGCGATCCCTAAGGACGCCGATCCGAAGGCGCGCAAGGCCATCGAGTGGGCGATGCACCAGCTCGGCACGCTCTACCAGTGGGGCGGCACCTGCACCAACGCGCATGGTCCTGACCCGATGGGCCGTTGCGACTGCTCCAGCCTGATGCAGCAGGCGTACGCACATGCAGGCGTCACTCTCACCCGCACCACGTATACGCAGGTCAACGAGGGCAAGGCGGTCTCGCCAGCCCAACTCAAGCCCGGCGATCTGATCTTCAGCCGCGGCACCGCCGCCCGCCCTGAGCACGTCGGCATGTACATGGGCGAGGGCCTCGTGATCGAGGCGCCGCGCACCACCAAGCCGGTCCGGATCACTCCGATCAAGGACTGGACGATTCTCGCCGCCCGCCGCGTTCTCTGACGCCGGCCGGGGCGCGAGGGCCCCGGCGCACCATCTCTGACCGAGATTCCCCCAACAGTACGGAGCATCTTCTTGATAACCCGCCCCCGCGCCCCGCGTGCCCTCGCGGCAGCCTCTCTGGGCCTGGCCGTCGCCGCCGGCGGCCTCGCCACCGCCACCGCAGCACAGGCGTACGACACCGGCACCACCACCATCAGCTGCAGTGCGGTCAAGGTGCGCAAGGCACCGTCGAAGACGTCCACGGTCTTGGGCATCGGCTACAGGCACGACAAGGTCGTCTACGACCAGTGGGTCTACAAGAAGGCCGAGAAGACCTGGTACACGCGCGGCACCGTCACCCGGAAGTCGGACGGCAAGAAAATCGGCCGCGGTTACATGATCTACAACTGCGCGAACCCGTACAAGACCAACCCCGCTCCGAAGCCGCCGATCCCGAAGTAGGGGTCTTCCACTGCCGGTTCGGCCCCTGAGCCGGCGCCTTCGCCGGGAGCACCGGCTCGGTCCGCAGCCTCGGCGCGGCACCTGCTGCGTCCTCGTGCGAGCGATGCCGTCTCTTCGCGGACGCCGCCCGGCCAGCCCGTGCATCCACGGTGTCTGCCCTCCCTTTCTACGAGGCGCTGCCTCGTTCCTCCCTTTCCTTCTGTGATTCCCGCGCGCCAAATTTCGGCGCGCCCAAGGAGCTTCCTTGCCCCTACTCGAAACCGTGCAGTACCTGGCCTACGATCCCGGCATCACGCCGTCGGGCGGTGGCCTGCCCGGCCTGAGCGTGCTGAAGAACGTCGTCAACTCGATCAACCTGTTCGGCATCATCGCCGTCGTCGGCGCCCTCGCTGTGTCGCTCGGCGTGTGGGCTTGGGGACACCACACGGGCGGTCACCAGGCCGAGGCCAACGGGAAGAAGGGCGCGGTCGTGGCCGCGGGCGCCGCCCTGGGCCTGGGCGCCGCGAACGGCATCGTCGCGTTCTTCTCGACCCTCGGGTCGCAGGTGCACTGATGAAGAAACGACTCCCCTCCCTGTCGTCGTATGGCAGTGGCTGGTCGGCCAACCGGCGCATCGCGATCGTCGCCTCCGCCGTCGCAGTCCTGCTCGCCGTCGCCGGGATCGTCGCCCTGCTGACCGGCGGCGGCAACGGCCACCAGGCCCCGGGCACCGCCGCGCCTACCCCGAGTGGCAGCCCGTCCTCCTCCGAGGCCGCCCCCAAGCCTTCCTCCGGATCCGGGTCGGTGTCCCAGCCTCCGCAGATCGCCGAACCGGTCGCCTACGCCAAGGCGGCGGCCCAGATGCTGTGGTCCTACGACACCCGCGACACCAGCCGCGACCAACAACTCGCCGGCATGCGCGCCTGGATGACCACGGAGACCACGTACACCGACTGGGCCTCGGTCTCTGGCCAAGTGCCCGATCCGGTGCTGTGGTCGCGGATGGCCGACCAGGACCAGCACGCCACCGCCAGCGTCACCGAGGGCCACTACCCCTCCGCGTTCAAGCAGGCGCTGGCCGACGACCCGTCCGCGATCACCGAGGCGTACATCTACGTCGTCACCGTCAACGGCACGCAGCAGATCGCCTGGAAAAAGGGCGGCGGCGGAGCCGAGGAACGGGCCGTGACCCTCGCCGTCCAGTGCCGCCCGAATCACGACTGCACCCTGGCCGCCATCGCCCCGAGCGTCACGCAGTGACCCGCGCCTGAGACAAGAAAGGAGGAGTAACTCCTCGTGGGTTTCTGTGATTTCCCCCTGGCAGACAAGCTGTGCGCCGTCGGCGACGCAGTCGATTTCGCCTCGGACCCCGGCAAGGCCATCGGTGACTGGATGGCGAAGTCCGCCGGTGAACTGGCCGCCGCCGCAGCCGATCTGGCCGCCGAGGCCGTCAACACCACCACGAAGGTCGACCTCAACGCGTCGTGGTTCGTCGACAACTACGAGATGCTGCTGCCTCTGGGCCTGGTCCTGCTGGTCGCCACATTCTGCGCACAACTGGTCCGGGCCGCCATCCGACGCGACGGACAAGCCCTGGCACAAGCGTTCACCGGCACCATGAGCGGCGTCCTGTTCGCCTTCTGCGCCATCGCCTTCACCACGGTCGCCGTCGAAGTGGTCGATGCCGTCAGCGACGGCCTGTTCAAGACCGCCCACCTGAACATCGAGTCGGCCGTGCGACGCATCGTGAAGGTCAACCAGATCGCGAGCCTGTCCGGGATGGGCTGGCTCGTTGCGGTTGTCGCCGGCCTTGGTGCCGCCGTCGGTGCCTTCCTCTACTGGTGCGTGATGATGGTCCGCAAGGTCGGCATCCTCGTCATGGTCACGCTGGCTGTCTTCGCGTCCGCCGGCGGCGGGTGGGAGGTCGCGCGGCGCTGGCGCAAGGGCTGGATCGAGGCCACCGCCACCCTCGTCGTCTCCAAGCTCCTGATGACCGTGATCTTCGTCCTCGGTATCGCCGCCATGGGCAAAACCGAGGCCAAGGACGGCATCGCCGCTCTGGCCGACGTCATGTCCGGCATCGTGATCATGATCCTGGTGCTGCTGTGCCCCTACGCCGTCTTCAAGTTCGTGCACTGGGCGGCCGACGGGACCGACGGCGAGTCCATCCACCGTGCCGGTGGCGCCGGAGCGCAGATCGCCAAGGCGCATGCCGAGAACGCCGCCCGCAAGGCCGCCGCGGCTGCGGCCACCGCCGGAACCGGTGGCGCTGCAGCCGGAGCAGGCGCCGCACCGCAGGGGCCCGACGCCGCTGGCGGTGGCGGTTTCCCCGGCGACGTCGCCGCCAACCCGACCGGCGGCGGAGGAGGCAAGGAAGGTTCGCAGGACGGCGGTACGGGCATCTCGCCCGGTGGCGACGCGGTCAAGTCCGGTCTGGAGAAAGCCGTCCAGCCCGCGCCGACGAGCGTGTCCGACGACACCAGCGGCCAAGTGGGCGGCAGCCCAGGGCCGGGCGGGCCCGGAGCGAACGCCGCCTCCGGCCAGGGCAGCGGATGGCAGTCCGCGCCGCCGACCACCACCGCACCGCCGCAGGGCGCACCTCCGCCCTCCGGCTCACAGAACGCCACGTCCAGTGGGTCGGCCTCACCCTCTCCGCCGCCGACCGGCCTCTGATCCCTTGCCCGTCCACCGGGGGCGGGACTTGCGCTGCACCTCCCGCCCCCGGGTTCCCCCGCGTCTCCAGGACCCGCCCCTTTGACTGATCTCTCCGTCGCCCCGGTCACGGTGAAGTTCCCGCACCGGTCCCGCCGCGGCATCCTCCTCGGCCTCTCCCTGCCCCAACTCATCCTCGTCTCCTGCACACTGGCGCTCCTGCTGATGACGGTGGTCTCCACCGGACTGCTCGGCGCCGTCGCCCTGGCCCCGCTGTGGGCGGCATCCGGTGCGCTCGTCACAATCCGCCGGCACGGCCGCTCCCTCATCGACTGGGCACCGATCGTCGCCCGCTACGCACACCGCCGCCGCACCGGCCAGACCCTCTGGCTCGCCCGGCCCGTCACCCGGCCCCGGCAGGACGGCATCCTCCACCTGCCCGGCACCACCGCCTCCCTCAAGGTGGTCACCCCCGGCGACTCCGTCAACGGCGCCGCGGCCGTGCACGACCCGCAACAGCAGACCCTGACCGCCATCGCCCGCGTCACCAGCCGCGCCTTCGCCCTCCTCGACCCCGCCACCCAGAACCACAACGTGAGCAGTTGGGGACGCGCGCTCGCGGGTATCGCCCGCACCGGGCACGTCGCCACTGTGCAGGTGCTGGAACGCACCGTCCCCGACTCGGGCGACACCCTCACCCGCCACTGGACCCACAACGGGCAGCCCCAGACTCCCGTCGCCGGACAGATCTACTCCGAGCTGGTCTCCTCGGCCGGCCCTGCCGCCGCCCCGCACGAGACCTACCTCGCCATCTCCCTCGACCTCAAGGCCGCCCGGCGCCTGATCAACCAGGCCGGCGGAGGGCTGCCCGGCGCGTTCACCGTCATGGAGCAGACCAGCGCATCCATCGCCCAGGCCGCGCGCAACGCCGGACTCCAGGTCACCGGATGGCTGACCGCGAGGGAGATCGCCGCCGTCATCCGCACCGCCTACGACCCAAAGGCGCTCGCCGCCCTCCAGCAGTGGTCCGAGACCGGCCGCGCCGAGGCCGACCCCGCAGCCGCCGGGCCCGTCGTCCAGTTCGAGGAGTACGACCGGCTCGCCACCGACAGCGCACGGCACGCAACGTACTGGGTGGAGAACTGGCCGAGGACGGAGATGGGGGCCGGGTTCCTGCACGGGATCATGTTCACGGCCGGCGTGCGGCGCAGCCTCTCCCTTATATACGTGCCGCAGGGACTCGAGTCCGCGCTGCGAGACGTCCAGCGGAAGAAGGCGGCGATCATCGCCGACGCCAACGAGAGGGCCCGCCGGGGGCAGGTCGACAGCGAGGAAGACTCCGTCGAGTACGCCGACGTCAAGCAGCGTGAGCGCCAGCTCATCGCCGGACATGCCGACGTGGCCCTGACCGGCCTGGTCACCGTCACCGCCGAGACCGACGCCCTCCTGGACGCCGCCTGCGCACAGATCGAGACCCACGCCGTCACCTCCGGGGTCGATCTGCGACGGCTCAACTACCAGCAGCCGGACGCCTTCGCCCTCACCGCGCTCCCACTCGCCCGGACCGCCCTGTGAGCCGGGCCCGTCCCCGCCGGTCAGCGCCGTGGCGCCCGCCGCTCTTCGAACATCCGTCACCGCCCCTGCCTGCCGGCAGGAAGGACCACCACCTTTGACCTCGCCCACGCGTCCGGACGACGCGCACCCCTACCTCCGCGCCGCAAGCGCCGGCTTCCGCCACCACACCCGGGCCCTGGCACCGTCGGACGCGAACCCGCCCCGGCCAGCGGACCGCGTGCACGTTGACGTGCTGCACGCCCACCTCACCGCCCTGCACCAGCTCATGGACCGGCTCGCCGAAAACACCCGGCCTGCGCACCCCGCCGCCGGCCGCCACCTCGCCACCGCGCACACCCGCCTCTGGCAGGCCACCAGCGAGGTCCACTCCGCCTTCCACCTGCTGCCCAACAGCGCAGCAGCAGAAGCCGAGTCGAGCGCATGCCATCCGGAGCGGCTTCCTGAGGGACCGCCCGTGCTCACGATCTGCCAGCGCCACCTCGCCGCCGGGCATGTCATCCGCCGCAAGACCACCCCCACCGACCTCCGCCCGCACACCACAGCCTGCGTGCGATGAGCACTACCCGCAGAAACGAGGGCCACCGATGAACCACCGGCCCGCCCGCCGCGCCCGCCGCGCCTCCGCCAGCCCGCTCTTCACCCCCCACGGCACCGATCGCGCCAGCCGCAAGGCCGCCCGTCGCCAGCTCGCCGAGGCCACCGCCAAGGCCCGCGCGCAAGCCAGTGCCCACCAGAGTGAGAGCACGTCCGCCGCCCACGAGATGCCCACCGCGCTCTACCCGGCGAACGGACGTCCCGGACCCGCCTCCGCGCGTCACAACCGGCTGAAGCTGCCCGCCCACCGCATGACCACCGCGGTCGCGGCCGGTGCCTATCCCTTCTTGGCCGAAGGGGGACTCGGCGCCGAGGGCATCTACATCGGGCGCGATGTCCACGCCGAGGCCAGCTTCGTCTTCGATCCGTTCGCTCTGTACGGCAAGGTCGAGGGATTCACCAACCCGAACCTCTTGCTCGCCGGGGTCATCGGCCAGGGCAAGAGCGCGCTCGCCAAGTCCTTCGCGCTGCGTTCGGTGGCCTTCGGATACCGCGTCTACGTCCCGTGCGACCCGAAGGGCGAATGGACGCCGGTGGCACAAGCCCTCGGTGGCCGGTCCGTCGCTCTCGGCCCCGGACTGCCCGGACGACTGAACCCCTTGGACGCGGCCCCGCGCCCGCACAGCGTCTCCGAGGACGACTGGGTCGGCGAGATCCGCAAACGGCGCCTGCTCCTGCTCGGCTCCCTGGCCCGGACGGTCCTGGGCCGGGACCTGATGCCCATGGAGCACACCGCCCTGGACGTCGCCCTGGACGCCGTCGTCACCCGCGCCGTCCACACTGGCCGCACCCCGCTGCTCGGCGATGTCGCCGCCACCCTCAACAACCCCAGTGCGCTCGACGAGGCCGCCGGGATGATGTCGGGCCAACTCGGCGACGCCGCCCGCGACCTGGCCCACGCCATGCGCCGCCTCGTCCACGGTGACCTGGCCGGCATGTTCGACGCCCCCTCCACCGTCGCCTTCGACCCGAACGCACCGATGCTCACCATCGACCTCTCCCGGCTCGGCGGATCCGGCGACGACACCGCCCTCGTCCTGGCGATGACCTGCGCGAGTGCCTGGATGGAGTCCGCCCTCTCCGACCCGTCCGGCGGCCGGCGCTGGATCGTGTACGACGAGGCGTGGCGGTTGATGCGGCACGTCGGCCTGCTGCAGCGCATGCAGGCCCAGTGGAAGCTCAGCCGCGGCCTCGGCATCGCCAACCTCATGGTGATCCACCGGCTGTCTGACCTGCTCACCGCCGGCGACGCCGGATCACAAGGCCGGGCCTTGGCCGAGGGCCTCCTCGCCGACTGCAGCACCCGCATCATCTACCGCCAGGAGACCGACCAACTCCACGCCGCGGCCTCGCTGCTCGGCCTGACCTCCGTCGAAATGGACGCCATCGCCCACCTCAACCGAGGGCGTGGCCTGTGGAAAGTCGCCGGACGATCTTTCATCGTGCAGCACCTCCTGCACGCGTACGAGCTGGCACTCTTCGACACCGACGCCCGAATGCATAAAAAAGCCGTAAAAGACTCATGAAACCTGATATCCGGCGTGAGCTGATCCCGCGCGCCACCACGCTCCACCTCATCGACGCGCTCAACGCCGTGAGGGGCAAACTCTCCGGCGCGTTCGAGCAGTGGGAGCTGCTGGACGACACCGGTCGCGTCCCGGCCTCGCCGTCCTACACCGCGCTTCTCCAGCACGTCACCGGCGCACAGACGCTCGCCCGTGATGTCGTCCAGCTGACCGCGGACTTCGCCCGGACCACCTCCAGTACGAACCGTGCCGGCAGCGCCGTCCTCGCCCATCTGGCGTCGGCGGTCACCCTGTCGAGCCAGGCCGTACCGCACTTCGCCGAGACCGCACAGACCGCGCTCTCACCGCCCCGGCCGCACAGCGAGAACGACAGCTACGTCCGTGACAACCGCATGGTCGTCGAACACGCGACGGCGCGTGCCTGTCTGCGGCGCGCGGCACAGGCGCTCGGTGACGCAGTCCAGGAACTCACCGACCACCTCGACTTCCACCGCTTCTTCCTCACGCCCTCCCACCGCCAGAGCCCGGTACCGCCGCCCAAACCGCGCGGTCGCCACCGCTGACCCGGACCGGCCCCACCCTTTCAAGGAGCCCTCTGAACCGCCCCGCCCACCTCAGCGACGCCGACTGGGCCGACTACCAGCAGTGCCAGGCCGAGCACGACGACCTCATCGCACAAGTCGCCGAACGCGAAGCCCAAATGGAACACGACCTGATCGCCGCCTACGACGACTACGAACTCGATTTCGCTCCCGTGCCGAAGCCCGAAGCCGACCCCGCACGCCGGACACCCCCGTCCCACCACGCGTCGGCCTCCCGCAGGAGGAACCGTGGCCGCTGACCAGGAGAACACTCCAGAGGCCCGCCGCGCGGCTGCGCTCGCACCGCTTCCCGACCACCGCAACGTGGACACCCCGTGGTGGCAGGAGCTGTGGCGCCGCCACGCGCACATCACCACGCCACTGCGAGAGCGCGGGCTGGAGTGCGACATCGAGTTCGGCCTCAGCGCCTACATCGTGCGCGTATCCCTCCCCGACGGCAGTTGCCTGATCATCGGTCCGCCGCAGGAGCCCCCCTCCGACCGCCCGCCGGGAAGTCCGGAGGGCTGGATCGCGACCCGCGAGCACCCCGACGACCCGTCGCTGTCCGAGGTCCTCTACGACTCGGCACCCTCCGACGACCCCGGTGCACCCCAGCGGCCCGAAGCCCGGCACGGCGGCAGCGCCCAGCCCCTGATCGAGGCGATCGACCATCGCCTCGATCAGCTCGGACTGCTGCCAACTCCCTCCTCGCCCACCGCCCGTACGCCCGTGTCCGCAGCCGAGCCGGCGCCCCGCGCCCCCGAGCCCGCGGACGTCTCCGGCAACGCGGACCGCACCTTCGTCTACGGCGACGCACTCCTCGCTCTCACCGACCGGCTCAACGCCACCGAGTCACCTGCGGACGCCGCCGCCCTGCTGCACCAGATCCTGGACCCCACCAGCGGCCTGCTGGAACGGCTCGGCGAGTTCTTCGAAGCAGCCGCGGAAAAGGCCAAGGAATCCGAGCAGGACGACGGATTCGACCTCCACTACGACCTTCAGGACGCGGCGGCCACCCTGCGCAGTCTCGGCGAGGACCTGCACACCGCTGTCGACCGCATGCGTGCCCTGGCCCCCGCGCGCCGGACCACCCGGGCCGGTCTCCCGCCGGGTCCGAGCCCGGGGCCACCGACGGCGACCACCGCCGTGCCCGGCCGCACCCGGTGAACCAGGCACACCCGACGCTCGCCGCGCCCTCGCCCGGCTCAAAGACCAGGAATGTGCCGCCTTCCCGAAATGGCGAGGTCCACCAGCCGCAGGCCCCACGTCGTGGACTTCCGCCCGGCAGGCAGGTGGCCCGGACGGCGGTCGGCGTCGCCTCCGGGGAGGTACACGGTGCGCTATCTCGGCACTCCCTCGGGGCCTGAGATTCGGGCTGCGATGAGCGCCGGACGCATCGGCTGTATGACCACCCCGGCGCAAGGCAGTCGGATCCCCGAGGGTGCGCTGTATGCCTGTGACAACTCCAAGTTCGGCAGCGACGGCAAGGGCCGCTACTGGCCCGGAGCCCAAGCATGGTTCGCCTGGCTGCACCGGACCGTTGAACGGTACGGGCCGGATCGCTGCCTGTGGGCGCTCGCCCCGGACCAGCCGTTCGACGCCGTCGGCACCCTCACCGAGTCCCTGCCGTGGCTGGCCCGCATCCGCGAACTCGGCGTGCCCGCGGCCTACGCGGCCCAGGACGGCTGCGATACACCCGGGCTGCTGCCCTGGGACGACTTCGACGTCCTGTTCCTGGCCGGATCGACCGAGTGGAAACTCGGCCCCGTCGCCGAACGGCTGGCCCGCGAGGCGAAGGCCCGCGGCAAAGGCGTGCACATGGGCCGCGTCAACTCCCGGATCAGGCTGGGGATAGCCGAGTGGTTCGGCTGCGACAGCGCCGACGGCACCTACCTCGCGTTCGGGCCCGACAAGAACCTGCCCAAACTCCTGACCTGGCTCGACGAACTCGATGGCCGCCCCTCCCTCATCGGCGGCACACACCCCTTCGCCGCCCCCGACGCTCCGTCGACGACTCCGCCTCCGCGAGCAGACCTCCGACGACGTGTACCGCCAGGTCACGAGGCTGCCCTGAGATCGAAGAAATACCCGCCCACGGCGACAAGCGATGTAGCCCCCGCCCTCCCGACACCACGAGGTCCCCGTGCCAGAACCCGCTGAACAGTCGACGCCGCACCGGTCGCAGCAGCAGAACCTCGAACTGCGCAGTACCTCCGAGCCCCTCGAACTGCTCGACCACACCGGCCACGTCCCGGACGATGGCGGGTCACCGGCCGGAGCCTCATCGTCGGACATCAACTCCACTCGCACGAGCCTGGCGTTGCTCGACACTGACGGACCTGCAGACAAGCCCACGCCCGCCATTAGCCTCGGCGATCACGACCAGATCGGTGTCATCGCCCTCACCAGCAACGACGCCCCCGCTGCAGCCCACACCCTCCTTACCGACCACGGCTTCTGGCGCCCACGTGGCGTCTTCGGCTCCATCCTGATCCACGACAGGTACGACCACGACGTTCCGGCCCGCCTCACGCGGTTCCTCGCCGATGCCGACCGACAAGGCATCAGCGTGGAATACCACCTGCCCCGCATCTTCGCGGACGCCGGTTCTCCCGCTGCGGGCAAGCGCGTCGAAGACCTGTGGCGCGACAACCAGCAACGGGAGTACCGCCGTTCACAGCGTGAGGCCGTCCGCATCTCCACCTCCGGCAGCGATCTGGAGTCCCTCGCCCACGGCCTGTGTCACCGTCTGCCCGGCGAATGGGCTTCCTGCATCACCGACTTCGCCGATCCGGACAGCCAGCTCGACTTCTTCGACGACCTGTGGGACAACGCGTCTTTGGCCAGTGCCTGGATGCAATTCCGCGTTCCCCGCGCCGCGATCCTCACCGGCCCCAACCGCCTCGAGCTCGTCGTGATCGACCGCCCGCTGCACCGCGGGCAGGTTCTCGTCGGCGCGCTATCCCTGCACGGCATCACCCACGACTACTTCGGCGACGACAACGCCCCGCACGCGATCGCAGTCCCCGCCGAGGCAGTCCGCGCCGCGCACACGGTCTCCCGGCGGCTCCTGCCCCGCTACCGCCAGGCCGCCCGGCGCCTCAGGAAACCATGACCGCGTCCCGCACCGATCTGTCCGCCTCCGAGGGCCCACCGACCCGCCCGCCCACAGCAGCGCCCGGCATACAGCCGACGGCGAGCACGCCGTCCTCAGCACGGCGGTAGACGCCCCCACCCCTCCTGGAGTTCCCGCTGTCCGATCCTGACCAGCGGATGCTGCTGCACGACGTGGCCGACCGGCTCAACGCCGTGGCCGACCACCTCCCGCTCCCCGACCAGATCCAACCGGACCCGGCCCTGAGCGAGATCCTGGACGACGAAGTCCGCCACCTGGCCAGCCTGCTGACCTACCTCGTCGGCGAGAGCGCCTTCCGCCACCGGGCCGCCGCCCGCTACCCGACCCGCGTCACGGCCACCCATCGCCGCACCACGCTCGCGCTCGCCCAAGCGGCCGAGCCCACCAGTGCCGCGCTCGCCGCCCTCGGCTCGGCCGTGCACCACCTCGGCCTCCTCGCCGAACTCACCCACCAAGCACCTGGTCCTACCCGCACCCGGGCGATCGCCTCCACGTACCCGGGTCTCGTGGACCGGCTCGGTGAGAGCCGCACCTGCCTCGCCCGCGCCGCGAAGCAACTACGTGCCGCCGCCGATACACGGGCGGCACCGGCCGTGACCGCGCCGTCCCCGCCGACGGCATCCGCCACCGCATCCCGTACCCGCTAACCCGCTATTTCCCGGAGCCTCCTGATTCCCCTGCACACCTCCGCACGCCGCACCGCCCTCCTGCTCACCGCCGCATCCGTCGCGCTGACCGCGTCCGCCTGCGCCACTTCCGGCAGCCCGGACGCCGACACCACAGCCAGGGCCACCCGCAGCAGCGCCTCCCCCACCCCGACCGCCGAGCCGGCACTGACGAAGAAGGAGGCCCTCGCCCAGATCTCCCACTACTCCAAGATCAACAACGAGGCCAACACCGACCGCGACCGGCGCCTGCTCGACACGGTCGAGGACGGCCCGCTGTACGCGATGTCCATCTCGGAGTACACCGAGACCGAAGGGCTTCCCGCAGCGGACCGCAAGCCGTACAAGCCGTGGTCCTACGACTCGGCAAACGCGGAGCTGTACATCCCGCGCCTGGAAGCGGGGCAGGACCGCTGGTTCGCCGCCGCGCTCTCGGATCAGAAGGGCAAGGCACCCTCGCGTCTGGCGGTGTTCGCCGAACGCCCCCAGCACAAGGGCTGGGAGATGGTCTCCGTCGTCGACCTGGACAGCCAGAAGCTGCCGGACATCGCCCTTGACCGGGACGGGTACGCGACGGCCGTTCCCGCCGCCGGCAACAAGCGGCTGGCAGCGGACGCCGACCTGCTGCGCGCAGCCGTGCTCGACAACTTCGCCACCGGAGGCACGGACACCGGGACGAAGGTCTTCGCGACGACCAAGGCAAGCAAGCGGCAGATCGAGGTTCACGACAAGACCGGCACCCGCTACGGGAACCAGGGCACCACCGTCTTCGCCGGCGCCGCCAACCGCTACACGGACGCCTACGCCCTCAGGACCACCGACGGCGGCGCGTTGATCCTCTTCTCCCACACGCACATCCAGACCGACGCCGTCGCGCACTCCGGCCTGCAGATCAACCCCGGCAAGGACGACCGGGCCTGGCTCCACGACGTGCCCCGCACCTCCATCACGTACACGTTCGTGTGCAACGACGCCGCCATCGTCCCCGCGAAGGCCGCACCGTCCCGACTGATCGGTTATACCTGCGCCCACACCGACGCCTCCGGCCCCCCGGTCGCCTCCTGATCGGACCGCGTGTAAACGCCCCGCCCCTGACGGGCCGCACGCCCCTGATGGCCGCCCCCGTCCCCGCTTCCTTGCTCGATCCGGAGAACTCCCTGTCCACACGTTCCTTCATCGCCCGCCCCACCACCGGCACGGGATACAGCGGCATCCACGTCCAGCTCGACGGCGTACCCAGCCACCACCTGCCGCTGCTCCTGGCCGCCTACCAGTACAAGTTCGGACGCGACGTGGAAGCCATGTCCCGTCACCTCATCGACGACGTCGCCGTCGGCTGGGACGAGCTGGGCACCGATCTCCTCGACGGCGCCCCGCCCTCGCTCGTGGCCGCGCTGACCGGCGGCGAGCAGTGGCCCAGCCGCACCCTCGACCACCTGATCACCCCGGACGGCTCCCCGCCGCGGCGCATGTCGGTCACCGACGAGACCGCAGACGAGCAGGACATGCAGTGGGGGTACATCCTGCACAAGGAGGGCATCGAGGTGATCAGCCTCCTCCACGAGGACATCGGCCCGGTCGTGGACTGGGCCTTCGACCCGCGCACCCCCTTCAACGACCACCCGGCGGCCTGGTCCTCCCTCGACCCCGCACCGGTTATCCGGGCATCGCGCAGCACGCCGTCCCCGGGCGCTCCCGCTGCATCCCCGGCGAAGGCCCACGCCCCGCGTCCCGCCACGCGCCGCTAGTTCACTCTCGCTTCCCGGAGCCTCCCCTGCCCTCGCACGCCCTGCCCCTGATCACCGTCGTCATCGCCAGCCGCCTGCGCGAAGACCGGCTCGACTACCTGACCGCCATGCACGCCAGCCTCACCCGGCAGTCCGTGCCGTGGGAGGCCGTGATCGCGCTCGACGGTGCCTCGCCGGACCGCCTGCCCGACCCGCTCGCGCAGGACTCCCGCGTCCGCACGTTTGCTCTGCCTCGCCCGGTCGGCGCGGCCTGCGCCCGGAACCTGGCCCTCGCCCATGTCCGCACCCGGTACACCAACTGGGCAGATGACGATGATGAGTTCACCGACGACGCCATGTCCGTACGGCTGAACATCCTGGAATCGACGGGGGTCGGCTGGTGTGCGGGATGGAGCGAGGACCTGCACCCCGACGGCTCGACCACCCTGTGGCGCTGCCCCGCCCCGCCCGGCCGGCACGAGGCCGGCGACGTGTGGACGTACTGGAAGTCACCGGCGGACACCATCCCCATCGGGCCGACCACTATCCTCGCTCGCACCTACCTGGTGCGCGCCGCTCCGATGGGCGGGCTCGTCCAGGGCGAGGACTACTGCGCCGCCCTCGGCGTCACCAGCCTCGCCCCCGGGATCCTGCTTCCCCTGCCGGTCTACCGGTACCGCAAACACCCTGGCCAGATGACCCGCCAGGACGCCCATGACGTCCTGGAGCCGGAGGCTCGGCGGCATGCGTGGAACTACGGACGCAGCCTGCGAGCCGCCCTCCGCGCCCGGGAGACTCTAGGATCCGCGAATTCGTGAGCATTTCCGCGTGATCATGAGCACTGTCCGAGCAAATCCAGGTGATCATGAGCATTGGCAACGTTCAGTAGTTGCCACTTGCCTCAAGCCCGGATGTCAGCGCGGGCGCGGCCGACCTCCTCCTGGATGCGGTCGCGCAACCAGGGCGGCATGTCCACCGGGGCACCCTCTGCGTCAGTGAGATAGATGCAGAGTTGCCCACGCATCTCGTCCTGGCGCGGATGACCGAAAGCTTCGACGACCCGACGACCCACCTCATTGAGATCTTGGTGTGGAGCATCCACGTCCGACTGGTCATAGAACATGTGCAGGCCGGGAACACCGGGCAGGGGTCGAGTCACCTTCGGCCCCGCGTCCCCGACAATCCGGCTCTCGGCGTCCCAGTACCGGATGAAGCGCAGGTTGTACGCGCTAACGACGGCCACCATCGCCAGGTCGCTCATAGCCAATCTCCTGCCTCGCAAGGGAGTTTGGACTCTAGCCGCCGCGCCGACCTGCTGGGCCGAGAACGACGTGGTCCACCAGCGTCAAGGCCGACCCTGGTTACCGGAACCAACGTTCACCGCGGCCATTAGTACCTCACTCGCTGTTACCTATCCGAGCTAGGAGAACCACCGATTGCTCAATCTCCACCTACAGCGCCACTGCTCACTGCGTGCGGATTTCGATGTTTCCGCAAGAGCCCGTGCTCACGAAGTCGCGCTCCCTACAGAGACAAGCGCTGCGGCGGGGGTGATCTGATGTCTTCCTCCGTCACTCCGGCCACATTCGACTATCTGGCCAGGCGTCTGGAGGAACTGGCCTCCTCATTCCCCACCAGCCCCGACGCCGTCGACCTGGTCACGCTCACCGACGACATCGGCGTGCTGGCCCACCATCTGCAGCACACCATCGAACACGCCCAGGAACGGTTCACCACACCGCAGACGGTCTGCCTGCCCGAACGCGTCGCCCTGGTCCAGCTCGCCCGGGCCGCCGCCGGTATTACGCGAGGTCTGGACACACTCGCCGAAGCCCTGACCTACGCCACGACCGGCTTCCAGCGCGAGTCCGTGGAGGATCTCGCCCACTCGCCTCTGCGCAACGACCCCGAAGTCCTGCGGATCATGACGGCCGAGAAGTACGTGGCGGCCCGCGCACGCCTGCACCACACCGCCGCGGCCCTGCGCGCGACCTTCACCCCGGCACCGTCTGGGCCGTCCACACCGCGCACGACCGGCCCACGGACCCAGCCAGCTGCCGCCGCCCAGTCACGGCAGCCGAACCGCCACTGAACGACGCCAGCAGGCCCCGGGATGCCCCCGAACCCTCTTGCCGAGATCCGGCTCGCCTACAGCCGCGCCGCCGCCCTGGCAGCCATCGCCCACGGCGAGCAGTACCAGTGGGCCAACACCGCCTTGGACCAGGCCGGATTCACCGAACGGGACGACGGAAGCGACAGCACGCCCGGCCCTCCCCCGGCGGAGCCGCCCCCCTTGAGACCAGCCCGGCGTACCACGACCCATCCGCCGTCCCCCCGCCGCTGCCCAGCAGAAAGAAGGAATC
This sequence comes from Streptomyces sp. B21-105, assembly GCF_036898465.1. Classification (NCBI taxonomy): domain Bacteria; kingdom Bacillati; phylum Actinomycetota; class Actinomycetes; order Kitasatosporales; family Streptomycetaceae; genus Streptomyces; species Streptomyces sp. B21-105. The sequence continues at coordinate 1,069,204 of NZ_JARUMJ010000001.1, forward strand.
CTTCTCTGTCCGACCACTTCCGCTTCCGTGCCCATCCCGAACACGGTTTCGTCGCCACCGCCGCACCGAGCTTCACCCCTCACCTTGCCGAGTGGTTCCTCGTCCGCGAGCAGTTCGAGCCCGTCCCCTTTTCGCCGGGCCTGTACCGGCTCACCGAGCCGGAACGCGATGGGCTGCGCCGTACCCGCCAGGCCGTCCATGACCTGCGCAGCCTCGGCTACAGCGTGCAGGCCGACATTCGCCCCGACCCGTCCCTCTCCGCCGGCCCACCACGCCCGGACCGGCCGAACGGGCTCCAGGAACGCCGTAGCCGTCTCGCCCAAGCCGCAGCCGGCCGAACGACGCAGCGCGCCACACCGCCCACCACTTCCCCGCCCTCAGCCCGACCGATCCCACCGAAGCCCACCTACGCACCGACCGTCCACCTGACGGCCTCGGGCAGTGGACGGTCCCGATGACGCCCGCGAGCAATCCGCCCCCAGACGACTCCGTCCCGGTGACACCGGAACTCACGGACAGTGCACGCAACTTCCGGCTGCGGATGGCGGTCATCGACCGCGAGAGCGAGGCCGCGCTCGACATGACATGCGACCGCTACGGTCGCACCGTCCACGCAGGCGCCGCGGCAGCCGCACGAGCCCACCGCAACAGGGCGGCGGTGGAGGCGTACACCACACACCTCGCCCCGCACGCCGACACTCTGCTCGACGCCGCCCGCCGTGCGCTCGACGAACTGCCACCCGCCCGGCACGTTGCCGGATGGCGGGCCGTGCTGGACGGCCTGGCCGCCTCCGCCGCCGAGATCCACCGGGCCCTCGACCGGCCGGACACCCCCGGCTCCCCGGCCGAACGCGCACAGCACTCCGCCCTGTGGCCGCACCTCGCGGCCTGGGCGGATCACAGCTTCATCGCCAGCGACCTCGCCGACCAGAACAAGCACCACCACAGGGCCCCGCTGACCGACGAGGAACAGCAGACGTGGTCGGAGAGGGCCCAGGCCGCGCAGAAGCGAGGCGAGCTGGAGCTGACCGAGTCGTGGTACGCCGCCGACGGGCAGCCGATCACCCTCGCCCACCTCATCGAGAACGATGACTCGACGCTGGTCGCGCTGCGAGGCGACCCGGACGCACCGGGCTGGCAGGTGATCGGGCACTACGCCCACGAATACGAGGCAGGGAAGGTACTACCTGCCCCGGTCCCGCCCGGTGTGCTGCGCGCGGACGTCTCCCGGTTCAACCGCCCGGCGCCCGTCCCGGAGGTGTCGCTGCAGGAACTCATCCGCGACGTCGTCGAAGGCCAGACCGCAGGAGACGCCTCCGAAGCTCTCCTCGGCACCGTCCAGCGCGGCTACACCCCGGGCCCGATGGTCCGTCTCCAGGAACTCCTGGAAACAAGCAGCCAGTTCGCCAGCGCGCTGGAGACCGTGCAGGGCCGCCAGATCGCCGCCCGCCTCTCGGCGCTGGGCCGGCAGATCGAGTTCCTCACCCGCGAAGTCGAGGAGGCGGCCGAGGACCTCGGCGCGACCGTCGCCGTCCTGCCGCCGCACCGCACCCCCGTGCTGCGCGTCCGCCCGCGTCCGGCCGTGGACACCGCACCACCCACGCCGCCGCCCCGCGCCAGCACGCCCGCCCGCCACCGCTAAGCACCGAGAAAGCACCCGTTGTCCCTGACCGCATCCCCGGCCCCGGCCCCGCGCATCTCCTACGGCGCGGTGCTGGGCAGCCCGTACGTCGCCCGCCTTCTCGGCGGCAGCCTCACCGGCCGACTTCCCAACGGCATGGCGCCCGTCGCCATCCTTCTGTTGGCCACCGCGAGTGGCAGCAGCATCGCCTTCGGCGGGCTGCTCAGCGCCCTGTACGGGCTGTCCTCCGCGCTGTCCCAGCCGGTCAAGGGACGCCTCATGGACCGCCACGGCCAGAGCGCGGTGCACCTTCCGGCAGCCCTGCTCAACTCGGCCCTCCTGGTGGCTCTGCCCCTGGCCGGACCGTACGGCGGACCGGGCCTCGCCACGGCCATCGTCGTCGTCGGCGGCCTGACCACGCCTCCCCTGGAGGCCGGACTCCGGGCGCTGTGGCCGAGCGTGCTGCCAGACCCCCGGCTGCGGCACGCCGCGCTCGCGCTCGACACCGGAACGCAGGGCCTGCTGTACATCGTCGGCCCCTGCTCTCCGCCGCGCTCGCCTCCGCGTACAACCCCGCCGTCGCGCTCGCCGTCACCGCAGCCCTCGGCCTGGCCGGCACCGCTGCGGTCGCCCTCGCTCCGCCGTCGCGACGCTGGCGACCCGAACCGTTCGTGGGGCAGGACGCGGCCCCCGCTCGGCAGTTGGCCACCCCTGCCGTGTTGCTGCTGTTCGTTTCCCTCACCGGCATCGGGTTCGCGATCGGAGCCATGAACGTGTGGTCCATCTCCATGGCCGAGCACCACCACCAGGACATGCTCTCGGGCATCATCCCCGCCGCGTTCTCCACCGGCGCCTTCCTCGGCGGCCTCATCTACGGAAGCCGCACCTGGACCGGCACCACCACCAGACGACTGATCATCGCCACAGCCGCGTTCCTGGCCGGGTGGCTCCCGATCCTTGCTCTTCCGGCCCCGTATGCGGCCACCGCCGCGGTCACCGTGCCCGGTGCGTTCCTGACCATCGTGGTCGCCTGCGCCTACGTCACCACCGACGCCTTCACCCCGGCAGGCCGCACCAGCGAGGCGTACGCGTGGCTGATCCTCGCGATCGGCGCCGGGCAGTCCGCCGGCACCGCCCTCGCCGGACGCCTCGCCGAGCAGCCTCTCGCCGGCGCTGCGCTCCCCGCCGCCGGCGCGGCCTTCGCTCTCAGCGTCCTTCTCGCCGCTCGCCGACGTCTCGGCCCCACCGGCCACATGCAGAGCGGCCGGCACCGCCGCCCGCTCCGAGGCCAGCACAAGACGCCCTTCTCCGGGCGCAACACCCCCACTTTCCAACCCTTTTGAGGAGATCCATTTATGGCCGTCCGTACCCATTGGACAGTGGAGCACGCGTGCTCCCACCAGGTGGTTCATGACCTGTCCGGCCGTCCTGCCGACAAGCGGGCAGGGTTCGCCCGCTGGCTCTCAGCCAAGGACTGCGCCGACTGCTGGAAGGCAACGCGCGACGCCGACACCGAGTCCAAGGAGTGGCTCGCGGCCAAGCGCGCCGCTGAGCAGGAGGCTGCCGTCGCGTGGGCGAAGCAGTTCGACATGCCGCAGTTGGAAGGCCCGGCCAAGGCCCTGGACTGGGGCGAGCGCTCCCGCCACCAGCTGATGACGGCCGCGCACACCGCGCTTGTCATGGAGGGGAGTTGGGACGAGGCTGACTGGGCGGAGCTGGAGGAGAAGGCCCGCGCCATCACCGCCGCCGGATGGTGGATCGACCAGCGCGACGCCGAGGGCACTGACCTGCTCGAACTTCTCGACGCTGCAGGCGAGAACGACCGCGGTACGGAGAACCCGTTCCACTGACGGCGGGGGAACATAGCCGGGAAACGCCGGTTAGCCAAACCGGCGTTCCTCCGGACCATTGTTCCTCCCACCCCGCCACCGATTGCGTGGAAGGAACCCATGTCCCAGCCCCCGCCCACGTCGGCCTTCGCGCCTACGCCCGACCCGCTCACCCCCGCCCGGGACATCACGCACCAGCACTTCCAGGCCGGTGACACCGTCGTCGTCCTGAAGGGGGTGGCCGGCGGGGAACTGTGGGGCGACGCGATGCGCATCGTTGCCCCGTCCTGGCACACCCCGACCGACGAGAACGGGTGGCGGCTGCGTGATGCGACCGGCGGCGCCCAGTCCTACGTCACCGGCCACCCCCGCTACCTCGTACACCTCTCGCGCCGCTGCCCGGACTGCCTGATCTACCTGCGGGCCATGGAAGACGCCCTCCTGCCGCGGTACGCCGACCGCAACGAGCTGATCGACTGCGGCTGGTACACCACCACCGCCCTCAACCAGTTGGTGCACATCGCCGACGTTCGGGGCGGCCGGTGATTCCCCGCCTGCACGAGCGGACCCACACGCCGCACGGCCCGCTCGCCGAGGCGCTGGGGCGGCCGGTCTCGCCTCACGAGGGCCTAACGGAATACACGATCGTCGCCCACTGTCCGGGCCTGGATTACTTCACCCTGGACGACGAGCAGAGGATCTGGACGTCCGTCCAGTGGGCCGAGCACCTCGAAGACCCGTATCTGGAGCATCCGTTCGCCGCCAGCCCGGACGACGACCGGCGGGCGATCCTCCACCTTGACATCCGGCTTCACCCGGACGACCGGGAGCTGACCGGCCCCGAGTGGGCTGAAATCGCTCACCGGCTCGCGCGGGCCGCCGACATCGAGATTCCCGGCAAGGAGCGCGGCTGCCGGTGGATTGCCGTTCAGGCGCAGCCCGGACGCCTCGATTTGATCGCCAATCTGATCAGCCTCGACGGCGCGTGGCACGCACCGCCCGCCGACATCCTGCGGCGCCTTGCGGACGAGGCGCGCCGCATCGAGCAGGACCTCCGCCTGATTCCCGTGCGCTCCGTCCCCACAGCGCGGCCCGCCCTCCGGCCGGCGCCCACGGCATCGGCCCAGCTCGCGAGCGTCCTCACGCAGCTCGCCGACGAGCAAGTCGGTCCGCTGGCCACGGTCCGCGGACTCATCGAGCACACCGCGCACCGAGTCGCACGCCAGCCCGGCGCCGCCGGCACCGACACGGCGCACCGCCTGGAGCTGATCGCCCGCCGCCTCCACGCCATCCAGCAGGACCTGGACACCACCGCGGCCCACCTGGTCCAGCACCGGGTCGCCGCCGCACCACCCGCCGCCCGGTACACCGCCCACCGATCGCCGTAGGAGAAACGTCTCCTTGCCCCGTACCGACCGCTTCCTGGACATTCGCCGTGACCCGCACTCCGCCGAACTCCTCGCCCGCGGCGGCGACTCCGAGGCGCACAGCGTCCTGCAGCGCGCGGGTTTCATCGCCGTTGCCCGCGTCCACGAGACCTACCACCGCGCCCCCACCGGCCTCGCCGAGGACGGCGAGTCCGATCTCGCCATCGACGCCGTCGCCCGCCTCCGGGCCGCCGGGTACCACGTCGACTGCGACGAGGACTTCGACACTGACTACCGGCCGGCCAGTTACCTCCCGCTGGGCTCCTCCGTAGCCCACATCGCCGAGCGCATACGCGAAGCCACCACCACGGAAGAGGCGGCCGACGCCCTGACCGAGCTGACCGCAGCCCACGACGGCATCCTCGCCGCGCTGGAGGAAGTACTCATCGCCACCGCCGCTTTCCACGACGGGCTCGGCCAGGCGGCCGACCCCTACATCGCACGGCGGTTGCGCTACCTCGTCGACGAGCACCTGCACGTCATCCGCACCGACGTCGCCCACACCCGCAACGCCCTCGCCGACCGGCACGCCCCGCACCCGGGCCGCAGCACCTGCAGCGGGGAGGTCTCCGCCCCCGAACGCGAACGCTCCGCCGTGTGCGCCTGCCCGCCCCCGCCGCGCACGCTCCCGGTCCCGCCGCCCCCCGTGGCCGCCGGACTGCGCCGCTGACCCTACTTCGCCCAAGGACACCATGCACGACTACGACACCTCCGAGCGCCTCGCCTCGTACGCCGACGTCCTCGCCGGCGAACTCCCCGACACCTGGACCAGCACTCATTTCCCGCCGGAGGCCAAGGACGACCTCGCCGAACTGGCCGACCGCATCTGGGACTTGGACCTGGTCGCCGCGTCCCTCGCCGAGCACCCGCTGCGGCAGGCAGCCGTCCTGAGCCGCCCCGACGGTGCCCAGCTCGTCCTTCTGGAAAGGCACGACGAACGCGACGGATTCCTCATCGCCGCCGTCGCCCCCCGCGCCCTGCCCGACGAGGCGTACCGCGGCGTCCCCGAGCCCAACGGCATCGCCCTGGCGGACGACCCGTTCCTGAGTGCGGAGCAGATAGCCGGCGGCTTGCTCGCCCGCTACGACAGCGCGCTCGCCCAGGTCCGGCACAACGCCCTGGGCGGCATCCAGCCCTCCCAGCCGGACCGGGTCGTCCTGACCTGGCAGCCGGACGGCAGCGTCGCCACTGCCCCCGCCGACGACCGTGCCGGCGCGATCCTCGTCGCCCACGGCTTCGTCCAGGACCCGCAGAGCGGCATCTACCGCCTCAACAACGACGACACCAGAGCGCAGGCGCGCGCCCTGCGCGAGATCGGCCCGCAACTCGACGCACTCGGCATCGGCACCGCCCTCCAGCACCCCGCAGGCCGGACCGCGCCCACCTCCGCCCCAGCCTCCATGCCGCCCTCCCCGGCCGGCAGTCGTGCGCCGGCCACCAGGGCTCGATGAAGCAGAGGGAGCCCGAGTTCTGGGTGCTGGAGTACATCACCATCACCAAGGACCCCCGCACCGGCCTGGTCGTCGCCATCGGCGGCACCGAGAAGGCGGCTTACATTCTCCAGCGAACCGGCGGCTTCCTCTCCGCTCCCGGACCGAGCGGGGACTACCACCGGCTTCCCCACGGCCTGCCCGTCGAGCACCAGCGCCTGAAGGCGACCGCTGCCTCGCACGCCCTGCTTGCCGCCGGTCACAGCGTCCACCTCGACCCCGCCCTGAACGCGCTGGCCACACCGGACAGCGAACACAACGCGGCCCTGCGCTTCCTCACCCAGCTCGCCGAGCGGGCCTCTGCCGCCAAGACCAGCAGTGCGGTGGCCGAGGTGCTGACCGAGATCGCCGCCCCGGTCAACGGGCTGCTGCCCCTTACCAGGGAAGTGGTCGTCCGGGCCTGGATCGCCGCCAGTGCCCTCCAGGGGGCTGCCCCCGGCGAGGAACCCGAACCCCTCGCTCGGCTTAGGGACACCGCGAACTCCATGAGCCAGGCCGCGTGCGTGATCCTCCACGCCCGCAACCACGCCGCATGCGCTCCGCAACCGGCGGCCCTCACACCGCCGCCGAGCTCTGCCCACCCCCCGGCCTCCCGCCACCGTTGATCCCAGAGGGAAACACATGGCCAACCTGGCCGACGAGTACGGCACGGACGTCGAGATCTACATCAAGGCCCTGACGACCACCCTCCACGCCGACACCCCCACCGGCGCCCCCGCCCAGCTCCATGACCTGCTGGAGCAGCTCGGCCTCGAACGCCACGAATACCCCACGGGCGCGCCGCTGTACATCTGGCACACGGTGCCCGAACACCTCGGTGCCGACGAGCAGAAACGCCTGGCGACCCGCGCCATCCCCGCCCTGCTCCTGGCCGGGTACGACGTCAACTGCACGCCCGACGTCTTCGAGGAAGCCACCTACCGGCAGGCCGTGCACGACATACGTACCCGCGCGGCCCGCCCTGCCGCACAGCACCCGGCACCGGCCGGCTCCCCCTCGCGCCCCGCACAGGCCCGGCGCGCCCCGTAAAACCCCTGGGCGGCCCCGGCACCTCGCCGGGGCCACCCACCGCACCGCTCGATCCCGGAGAAACCCGTAGCAGCCCGCACACCCCCACCCATCAGCAACCGGCTCCAACCCCGACTCGCGACAGCCTTGTTCCGCCGCTACCTGCGCGCCTGCATCCCGACCGGCCCCGACCGCACCACCCCGCTGGCCGGCGCCCGTCCGGAGGCCGTCCTCGCCGAGACCCAGCGCGTCGGCCACCGGCACCACCACTGACCGCACCCCCGCCCCGGAGGAGCATGTCCCACCCCGCCCCCTACCCAGTGAGACTGGCCGACGAGATCACCCGCCAGCTCGGCCAGCTCGCCGACCACCTCTCTCAACTTCCCCCTCCCCAGGCCGCGCAGGTCATCGCCCGCGTCCTCGACCCCGACACCGGAGTCCTCGGCGGCATCACCCACCTCGTCGCCACCGGCAGCGTGTTCGCCAAGGACCAGGCCGAACGAGGCACCATCCCCGCAGAGGTGTGGCTCGCCCTGGGCCGCGCCTCGAACGAACTGCACGACATCACCCTCGACCTGGACGAACACAAGGACACCCTGCAGCACGTCGGCACCCAGCCCGCCACCACCGCGGCGAAGCTCCCGGCCCCCGCACCGCTCGTCGTCCGGCGCCGCCGGTGAAGAAGAAGCAGTGGCAGGGCTGGGGACCCGACGAGCAGGCCGAACAGCACTACCTCATCCAGCCCCGCGCCCTGGCTGGCGGCGGCGACGTCCGGCACGTCTCTGAGTTCCTGCGCGCCTCCGGCTGGCGGGACAGGTCCAAGACGGGCGGCCCCCTGCACATGGAGAGCCCGGATCGCACCGTCCGCATCGCCTACGACCCCTACGTCCTCCCCGGCGGGTGGACCATCCACGGCAGAGCCGAGGGAGCGAACGGCGAGTGGTCCGCCCACCTGGGCCAGCAAACGCCGGTGGAGATCGTCGCCGGCCTGACCGATGCCCTCACCCGCCCCCGCTCCGCCCATGCCCCTAACGTCTGGGCCCCTCTGCAGGAGCAGAGATGGCACACGCGGTTCGAGGGCCAGGACTACATGGCGACGAGCCCCGACTGCACCGCGTGGGTGCAGTACCGGCAGAGCCCCGACGGGGCGGCGATGTGGTGGACCGGAGCGCAGGACAAGCAGGGCAACGGCTGGACGGCCAACTTCACGCCGAACACCCCGATGCACCTGGTGCAAGCCTTCTCCACCGAACTCGCCAGCCCAGACCCCGTGATGCGCCCACTCGGACGCGTGCCGATGAGCACGCAGATCCGTACCTGGTCGGTGTCCGTGAAGCCCTCCCAGCTCAGTGCGTGGCAGCAGGCCCGCATCACTGCCGCCCATGCCGCCACCTGGACCCGCAACAGCGCCCGCAGCACCAGGCCGCGCACCAGCGCCCGCCCCTACACCCCGGCCGGCGGCACACGCACCCGCCGCTGATCGCAATAGCCCGCCCCGAGGAGCCCGATGCCCGCACTCACCCCGGACACCATCCGTACCCTGACCGAAACGCTCGCGGACCTCACCGACTACCTGCGCGAGAACCCCGACCCCGCAGAAGCCCTCGCCCTCGTCGAGCCCCTCCTCGACGAGTACACGGGCCTACCCGTCCAGTTCGCCGACACGCTGCGCGCCCTCGCCCGCGCCGTTCAGGAGAGCCCTGACGCGCCGCGCACGGCGCAGGGCGACCTGCTGATCACCGAGCTGCGCACGGCCGCGTGGGAACTGGCCGACCAGCACACCCTCCACTACGTGCTGGACGACCTCCGTGACCTGTACGGCAGTTCGCCGACGAGCGAGCAGGGGTGCTGCTGGTGCCGCTGAGCGAACGGCAGCTCGCCGCCTTCGCCGACAAGCACGCCGTGCAGATCCCGTACGACACCAGCCCCCGCCACCTCGCCGGCCCCGGAGACGCCCGCCACGTCACCCACGGCCTGGCCGCCGCCGGATGGAACGCCGTCTCCGACCCCCTGAGCGCCGAGATCATCCTGGCAAGCCCTGACCTTCGCCACCGGCTCCAGTTCGACCTGCAGTCCCGCACCTCGGCGTGGTGGCGGCTACGGGCGGAGCCCGTCGGCACCGAGCCCGGCTGGTACGCCGAGTTCGGCGAACTCGTGCCCGCCGAGGTCCTCGCCGCCTTCACCGACGCCCTCACCGCCCCGCCGCCACAGCAGCCGGACCCGTGGCAGCAGGTGACCTCGGCAGGATGGCACCACGAGCCAGACGGCGCGCGCTCGCCGGACTCCATGTGCCACATCGAACTGCGGCCGTTGAGCGAATTCCACGACCGGTCGTCCTGGCACATCGAGACCCGCGAGCCCGGCCACGGGGAGTTTTCCGGCCCGCGCATCTGGCACGCCTACCTCGACGAGCACACCCCCGCTCACCTGGTCAGCGCGTTCCTCACCGCGCTGACCGACCGCAGCCCGCTCCAGCGCGGCATGTTCGAACGCACCGGCCACTACAGCGCCGTACAGGAGCCCAGCCCGCTGCGCCCGCAGAAGGTGGTCGACGCCCACGCCACGCGCATCAAGCATCTGCGCGCCCAGGCACGCTCAGCCCGCCGCCAACAGACGAAACCCGCGACGATCCCGGCGCGCGCCAGTACCACGCAGCCAGCCGCTCGCCGCTGACCTGACAGGACACCTCCCCATCTCCCGAGACCACCACGCACACCGCGACTTCCTGCGCCACCTCGACCACTACGTGCGGGACAGCCAGAAGATCCTGGACGCCTGGGACGCCTACTCCGACGAGCACACCAGCCTCGACGGCTGGCCCTACGACGACCACGCCTACGGCATGCGCAAGAGCCAGCGCGATGCCGACACTGCCGAGGCGTTCGAGCCGCTCCGCTACGGCGCCCGGCACCTGCTGGCGACCGCCGAGACACAGCTGACCCAACTGCCGGAGAACACGGTGCAGAGCCGCTGGGTATACCAGCTGGGCGTCCTGCACACGGCCCTCGACCGTCTCGACGAACTGCACGAGCAATGGCTGCTCACCCGCGAGGCCCTGCCCGCCACCGCCAAGCCCGGCACCGCCGAATTCGACGACGCCCTCGCCGAACATCACGCCGAATCCTGGAGCTACCTCGACGACTGGGCCACCCACGGCAAAGCCCTCCGGGAGATCAACACCGCAGCCCGCAAGGCCCCTTCATCCCTGGTTCCCATGCCTGCCCTCGCACCCGTGCGACGAACCGCGGCACGGAAGTGACTAGGGCCCCGACTCCCGAGACCGTCGAGGTCGACTTCATCACGCCGCGCCGCCTCGCCGGCGGCGGTGACCCCACCTGGATCACCGTTCCCCTCCACCCTGCCTGCGGATGGAGCCACGGCAACGACCCCCTGGTGCCACGCGTCCTGCTCTCCACCCCCGACCAGAAGGCCCTCCTGCGCCTGGAGCCCGACCCCGACGACCAGTAGTGATCCTGCACCACGTCGCCGAGCCGGACCGGCCCGCCTGGTACGCCAGCTTCGGCGCCCGCACGGCCGTCAAACTGATCGCCGCCTTCACCGACGCCCTCACCGACCCGGCCCCAGCCGCTGACGCGCCTTGCGACCCGTACGGAGCGCTCCGGCAGGCCAGCTGGTCACCGTACGGTGACAACGGCCTTGCTTCCCCAACAAAACGGCGTACGTCGAGCGGCTGGGAACACCGGCTGATCCGGAAGCCTGGTTCGTCACGGTCACCCTCGGCATGCACCAGACGGTCTGGCAGGCCCGCTTCGGTGCGCACACTCCGTCACACCTTGTCGCCGCGCTCGGCGATCCGAAGCCCGTGCACCGCACCGACAGCGGGCGCAGTCTGCCGACCCTCGATCCGAACGTCGTCATCCGCCGGACGACCGACGTGCTCGCCGTGTACGTCGCCGGCGCGCTGGAAGACCGCGTTCACTCCCTCCCGCCCGACACACCACCACGCCGACGGCCTCGATCCCTTCACGGCCAGTGCCGCCCAGGCACGGCCGCAGCCGACCCTCCCTCCCCGCCCGGAAGCACATAGCCCTTGCCCCCTTCCTCCTCCAGCAGCAACACCGACGGATACGACCTCGTCCTGCGCCTCCTCCTCGGGGTGCTCGCCGTCGTCGTCCCCCTGTCCCACCTGGCCTGGCTGTCCGGCAACATCACCGCCTACCTCACCGGCACTAGCTGGGCCCCCTACCAGCCGACCAACGCCCTGCTCCACCCCGAGCAGGTCTGGTCCGACGCAGGAGAAACGTCCCTGCTGATCGGTGCCCGCATCGTCCCCGTTCTCCTGCTGCTCGCTCTCGGGGCAGGGGCTGGCGTCCTGTGGGCCCGGCACAACAACCGAAGCGGCAGCCGGAAGAAGATCACCGACATGGCCAAGGCCCGGGACATCGAGCCGCTGATGGCCAAGGCGATCACCGACAAAGCCCGCTCCCTGCGCCCCAGCCTGAAGGACAGCAAGCACATCGACGCGAAGGACACCGGCATCCTTCTCGGCAACCTGCAGGGCAGCCGCCACGAGGTACGGATGGGGTTCGAGGACGTCGCCGTCGCGATCATGGCGCCCCGGTCCGGCAAGACCACCTCGCTCGCCATCCCGTCCATGCTCGGCGCACCCGGCCCGGTCCTGCTGACGTCGAACAAGGCCGCCGGCGACGCCTTCACCACCGCCTACGAGGCAAGGGCCCGGGTGGGGGCGGTGTGGACCATGGATCCACAGCAGATCGCGCATGCCGCCCGCGAGATGTGGTGGAACCCTCTCGCCAGCGCGACCACCTTGGACGGGGCGAACCGTCTGGCCGGACACTTCCTCGCGGCCTCGGTGGACGCCTCCCAGCAGGGCGACTTCTGGTCGAAAGCCGGCAGCAACATCTTGTCCCAGCTGCTCTTGGCCGCGGCGCTCGACGAGCGGCCCATCACCGACATCATGCAGTGGCTCGCCTTCCCCGCCGACCGCACTCCGCTGGACATCCTGCGCGACCACGACTTCGCCGCCGTCGCCGCTCAGCTCAAGGGCACCGTCGAAGGCCCCCCGGAAACGAGGGACGGTATCTACGAGACAGCCCGGCAGTACGCCTCCGCGCTCCTGAACGCGGAAATCGCCGCGTGGGTGACGCCACAGAGGGACGTTCCGGAATTCCGGCCGGAGCAGTTCGTCACGTCCACCGACACGCTGTTCCTACTCAGCAAGGACGGTGGCGGCGGAGCCTCGGCGCTGATCGCCGCGTGCGCGGACTCGGTGATGCGGGCCGCGACCGCGCAGGCCGAACGTGCAGGCGGGCGCCTGGATCCGCCCATGCTGGCGATCCTCGACGAGGCCGCCAACGTGTGCAAGATCAGCGACTTGCCGGACCTGTACTCCCACCTCGGCAGCCGCGGGATCATCCCGATCACGATCCTCCAGTCCTACCGCCAAGGCCAGAAGGTCTGGGGAGACGCGGGCATGGACGCCATGTGGTCCGCCTCGACTGTCAAGGTGATCGGCAGCGGTATTGACGACCCGGACTTCGCAGACAAGCTCAGCCGCCTGATCGGCGACCACGACGTGGAGACCACGTCCACCTCGCACTCGGAGTCCGGCAAGAGCACGTCAGTGTCGATGCGGCAGGAACGGATCCTGCCCGCCGACGCGATCCGCGCCCTGCCCAAGGGCACCGCGCTCTGCTTCGCCACCGGCATGCGCGCCGCCATGCTCGACCTCCGGCCGTGGTATCGGGAGCCCGGCGCGGAGGAACTGTCCGCGGCGTCCGCCCGCGCATCGCAAGCGATCACCGCCCGCGCCGTCGCGAAGCACGCGCCGACACAGTCCGACTTCGGGCTGGCCACGTGATACTCGACCTCTTCGCGGGGCCGGGCGGCTGGAGCAGGGCGCTGCACGTCTTCGGCGTGCGCGACATCGGGCTGGAATGGGACGAGTGGGCGTGCAAGACCCGGGCCGCGGCTGGGCAGTTGACCATCCGCACCGACGTGGCAAGGTATCCGACCTGGCCCTTCATCGGCCGCACACGCGGAATGATCGCTTCCCCTCCGTGCCAGGCGTGGAGCATGGCCGGCAAACGCCTCGGCCTGCTCGACCAGCCGCTGGTGTACGCGGCGGTCGCGGACCTGGCCGCCGGACGCGACTCCCGCGAACGCCTCCTCGCCGCATGCCGTGACGAGCGCTCCCTGCTCGCAGCCGAGCCGATGCGCTATCTGTACGCCCTGAACACGGTCGGCGAGCCCGACTGGGTCGCCATGGAGGAAGTGCCTCACGTCCTGCCCTTGTGGAAGCAGTACGCGGCCGTCCTGCGCGAGTGGGGGTTCTCCGTCTGGTACGGGATCCTCAACGCGGCCGACTTCGGCGTCCCGCAGACCAGGAAGCGGGCGATACTCCTGGCCTCCCGCGTCCGTACGGTGCAGCCTCCTACCCCCACGCACTCCCAACTGGCCGAACCGGAGTCGCTGTTCGGTCCCGGCCGCGCCCGCTGGGTCAGCATGGCCGAGGCTCTGGGATGGGGCGCGACCGACCGGCCCGTCCCCACCGTCTGCGCGGGCGGTGGACCCGGCGGCGGACCCGAACCGTTCCCGTCGGGCTCCCGCAAGACACTGTCCGACGCCCGCGAGCGCGGCACCTGGATGCCCCGGCCGGACGGAGTGGTCCTGCAGTCCCGCCGCGAAGGCGCCGGATGGGCGGCCCGGCACGGCACACGCGAGAACCGAGCCGCCGACGCTCCGGCGCCGACGTTCACCGCCGAGGCGCACCGCTGGTCCTGGTCCCTGCGCAGCAACAACCAGGCAAACGCCACTGTCCGTCCACTGTCCGAGCCGGCTGGCACGCTGTTCTTCGGGCACCGCGCGAACGAGTGCACTTGGATCGCCGAGCCCGCCTCACCGCCGGCCGAAGAAGCCGATGCGCCCACCGTTCCCGAGCCGATCCGGATCACCGCCCGCGAGGCCGGCCTCCTGCAGACCTTCCCCGCCGACTACCCCTGGGCTGGCAACAAGGGCCAGCAGTTCTCCCAGATCGGCAACGCCGTTCCCCCGCTGCTCGCCGGCCACCTCCTCGCCCCGCACCTCGGCGTCACCCTCGACCCCGACGACTTCACCCTCGCCGCCTGATGCCTCACGCCCCCGAACCCGACGAAGACGACCTCGACGCCATCGCACCGCCCCAGCCTGTGTTCCACGTCGAGCAGGCCCTGCTCGGGGCCCTCCTCCTCGACCCGTACCGCCTGTACGACGTGAGCGGCATCGCCGCCGACTCGTTCTCCACCGCCGCGCACGCTGCCCTGTACGCCGCGATCAGCACCCTGCCACTGCCCGACCCTGCCGAGCACGCAAAGAACACCAAGTGGCTCGACCGCGTGCTCGCCACGGGACGCGAGCAGGCTCGCGGGCTGACCGCCTCGTACCTGCACACCCTCGTTCAGGTCTGTCCCTGGTCCCGCCACGCGCCTGCCTACGCGCGGATGGTCGAGGCCGAACATGCCCGCCGCCGTCTGCAGACGGCCGCCGAACGCCTCGTCCAGACCGCCCGCGACGTCTCCCTCCCGCACCCCGTCCAGGCGGTGCTCGCCGAGGCCGACGCGCTCGCCGCGGTCGTGGACGACATCGCAGCCCGCTTCCCGCCCCGCGCAGGCGTACTGCCCCGCACCGCGGCACCATCGCCGCCCGTCGCGCCCGACTACACGGAGGCGGTCGAGGAGGAGCAGATGCTGCTCGCGACCGCCACCGCCAACCCCGCCGACATCGAGTCCGTCCGGTGGCTACTACCCGACGACCTCACCCTGCCCTTGCACGCCGGCCTGTGGCAGTGCCTGACCGCCCTGGCGCGCCGCCGCGAGCCCGTCGACCCCGTCACCGTCCTGTGGGAGGCCCAACAGCGCGGCCTGCTCGACGACGGAAGCGAACCGGGCGACGTGCTCCACCTGCTGGCCGAACCGGCCGGTTCCGTGGAGCACTGGAGCGAGCGCGCACTGCAGCGCTCCCTCCTGGCCACCGCCGATCGCACCGGTCGGCGCATCGAGGCGTACGCCGGCGACACGGCGAACACCCCGTTCCAGCTCGTCGTCGGCGCCCGCCGCTCCCTCGCCGACATCGGCGCCGTCCGCACCCGCTGGCAGCACGCCACCGGAACGGTCCCGACGCCGCAACCGCGACCGGCGCCCACAACCCGTGCCGGCCCGCCAACAACGACGGCCGCGTACACCGGCCGCGCCACGCGAGCAACCCGATAGCACCCCGCACACGCCGGTGGCCGGACCCGAAGGCCCGGCCACCGGTAGAAGAGACGACACCCCAACGTGACTCCCACCATCGACGCCCACGTTCGCCTCGACACCCACCCCACCCATCCAAGCGCCGTGACTGCCGTCCTGACCGGCACCCAGGCCCACGTTGCCCACCTGAGTCTGGAGGCAGCCGACTGGATCGTCGTCGCCGACAACCTCCTGGTCCTGGTCCGCATCGACCACGAGGAGCCCTACTGGGCCAAGGACGCAGCCAAGCACCTGTCCGCCGACGGCATCACCGTGGAGATCACCCCTCGGCTCCAGGAGGCCATGGACGAGGAATGGACCTGGGCGAACTATCCGATGCCTTGGTGCACCCGCAGCGAAATCCGCGAGGTCTCCAATCAGGCGCAGAAGATCCACGACGACATCCGCCACGGCCAGCTCCTCATCCACGCCCACGCCCACGACGGCCACACCACCGTCGCGGTCGGCACCTACCTCCACCGCAACGGCAAGTCCGTCTATCTCCACGGCGAGGACCACCTGCGCCAGGTCACCGACACCTTCGGCTCACCCGCTGGGGCCCTGCTCGCCTTCGAGAAGGTCCACGGCGCCGAGATGCGTCCCGGCCCGGCACCCCTGACCGACACCGAACGCGCCGCTGCCGAGGCCCGCGCCCCGCTCTCCCTCACCGCAGTCAAGGCCGAACCGGCCCGTCCGGAGCCGGAGATCGTCCCGGCCTACCTGGCCGATGCCGGTGACCACGACGCGCTCCTCGACGCGTTCATCGACTCCCACAGCGAATGGGAGAAGTGGCGGACTTGGTCGGACGAGACGACCCACGCCATCCACGAGTCCCAGACCCTGCGCATCGAGCGCGTCCACGAAACGCCCGCTCACGAAACAGCGTGGACCGTGGCCGCCTACGAGACACCCGTATCCGACCGCATGTGGGTCCTCACCGCGACCGGCGCCACCCCCGCCCCGATGTTGGAGGAGCTGCTGAATCACCTCGCCGAAGGCGACGGCTGGGACGCGGCCATCAGCGCCCCGGTGGACGAGAAGATGGTCACCGTGGCCACGCAGCCCCTCTCCGACGCCGGATGGAAGCACACCGTGGACGGGCGATGGATCCGCTGGAAGTCCCCCACCGGGGACGCGGGCGTCCAGTTCGACGCCTTCACCGCCCAGCACCCGAGCCACAACCTGGCCACCTGGACCGTCTGGGCCGGTCCCGGCCCTGGCCGGCCCACCTGGGCCGTCACCGCGTCCCCACACACCCCGAGTTCGCTGCTGGCCGATCTCTCCGAGGCCCTCGCCCACAAAACCGGCACTCGCCACCCACAGACCGGAACCCCCGAACGCAGAACGAGCCTCGTCACCAGCCCGCCGGTCACCCCCGCGGTCGCGGCCACCCCCGCTGCCAGCCGTACACGCTGATCGTCAGCACGCAAGAGCGGGGCAACATAACGCGGGATCGCCGATTAGCCCAACCGGCGATCCCGCACATCATTGGTAGTCCACCGCCACGCCCTACTCGCACATCGAAAGGGGCCACCCACACCCCACGGTCGTCGAAAGGGGCCACCCCACGGCCACAGAGCAGCCATAGGCTGGCAGACGATCACGCCGCCGCGTAGCTGGCCCGGAACAAATCCTGCGCCCGCTCCACGTCTCGCGGCGTACGCAGCTGCACCTCCAGATCACCCGTCCCGTGGTGACCGAGGCCGGACACGTCACGGGTGAAACCCGGAACGAGGTCGACGTCCTGCGGGTCGACCTTCAGGTAGACCAGCAGCTTGCTGCGCTGCGGCGGGCAGAGGCAGGCGAAGTTCCGCAGCCGCTGATAGGCCCGGTAGGTCTTACGCTCGACGCGGTTCACACCGTCCCCGAGCCCGAGCAGTACCTCGTCGACAGCGTTCGCCAGCTCCACCATCGACGCGCCCCCGGCGCCGGCCGCCGCCCTGGCAACCGCCTGGCGGCGCGGCCGGCGTGCTACCTGCATGCCGCCGCTCACGGACGCCACGGTCTCAAGGCCAAGCAGGTCGCTGCCGAAGAGTCGGTAGCGGACCAGATCGATCGACCTCCGGTGCTCGCGCACGGCATGCACGTCGTAGCGCGTGAAGTCGCCGGCGATACAGATCAGGCGCGGTCCGCTCCACAGGACCTGGGCCGCGGCCGTCACCCCGAGCCGGTCGCGGACCAGCTGCTCGAACTCGGCGCGATGGTCCATCAGCCACGCCAGGTAGAACAAGCCCTGGTTGATGACGCCGGCGTCGACACCGCGCTTGTACTCGACGATGACCGGCGATCCGTTCTCGTCCAGCCCGAGCGAATCGATGCGGCCCCCGTGAACCGGCCCCGTGCCGTACTCGCTCGCCAGGAACCGGACACCCAGCAACGTCTCCATGTGCGCCTCGACGAGACCTTGCACATCTGCCTCGGCCTCAGCAAGACGCGGCGTGACCTCGGTCATGCCGCTATTCGTCGTGTCCGTGCGGAACAGCTTCAGGCCCGACACCTTCCCCTCCTCGACTCGGAGATCACCAACGCCGATGAGGTGCGGAATTGTTTCCGCGAGAGGCTGCGGAGGCGTAAAGATAATACGAGCTCCTGCATGCGGCCCGGCCGGAGAGCGGTCGCCTCCCTCGGTCACCGGGAATTTACGGTTCCCCCATGCGTCCCCCGCGCCCCAGGGGACAGCATTAGGAAGCTCTGGGGCATGGCGCCACGAGGGCTGGCCGCGGCAACGCTATGGGGCCATTCCGTCGCCGTACCATCCTTGGCGGAACGGGTGCGGAGCGAGCGCAGGCCGGACCTGGAGAGCAGGTCCGGCCGGCCGATGGCGCTGTTCTTCTGCGCAAAGTCGCAGGGCCACACGTGCACCCAGGGGCCCCCGGCTGGAGCCGGCCAGGAAGGAGGCCGCGCGGCTCATTGCTGAGCTTCACAACTTTGGACGACGGTCCCGCGGCAGCTGCCCGGACTGACCGTCATCAGCCCTCTGGCCAGCCGTCCAACGAGAGGATCAAGCCCCCGTCCAAGTACCGCTTGACCGCGGCCAGGGTGGTGCGTGTAAAGGGTCGCGGAAGGTCGTCCGGAGGCACCCAGGCGATGGTGTCGTGCTTGTGCGGCTCCGCATTGCGAGGAGTACCGCTCCACTGGTCGGTGTGGAAGACCAGGGCCATGAACATCCCTGGGGCCTCCGCTCCCCAGCAGCCATGGACGACGTGGACGAGGCGCAGGTCCGTCTCGGCGACGACGACGCCCGTCTCCTCCTTCAGTTCTCGTACCGCAGTCGCGGTGATCGGTTCCCGGGGTTCGCCCTTCCCGCTGGGGACGTCCCATTCGTCAGGCGCGAAATCCAAGTGGCTGCTCCGCCGCAGGATGAGGAGTCTGCCGTTGTCAGGATCCGTGACGAGAACAGCAGCGATGAGTCGCGTCGTCATCGCTTCACTCTTCCACTGGGCCGCCGGCTGATCGGACTCAGTCAATCGCCTTCCTCCAAACGATCTCAAAGCGTGGGAGCGATACACCCAGGGCTGATGCGTTCTCAGTCAGTGAGCTCTTTCCAACCTCCCGTGCCAGCTGGGCAGTTGGCCTGACAGACAGATGAAGCCCCTGGTAGATGGGTTTTCGACCAAGAGAACCTTCTCCACCAGAGGCTTCGCATGCTTGTCTACCCTTCCGGCATCGACGTGTCCAGCTCTGCCCTGCGCTTCCTCGCCGCGCGCCTGAGGGAACACCGCCGCGCTCTCGGAACCCGATGGCGACGCCTGAACGCAGGCCGACAGGCCCTGCTCACCCTCGCCCACCTGCGCAATGGCCAGCCCTACGCCCAGCTCGCGGCCGGATTCGGGATCGGCACCACCACTGCCTACCGATACATCACCGAGGCCGTCAACCTCCTGGCCGCCCTCGCCCCCACCCTCACCGAAGCCGTACAAGCGGCATCGACGAAGGCGTACGTGATCCTGGACGGGACACTCCTACCCATCGACCGAATCGCCGCCGATCGCCCGTTCTACTCGGGCAAACACAAGAAGCACGGCATGAACGTGCAGGTCATAGCCGATCCAAAGGGGCGTCTGCTGTGGGCTTCATCAGCCTTGGCCGGCGCCGTCCACGACGTCCGGGCCGCACGCGAGCACGGCATCATCAAGGCACTCGCCGAGGCCGACATCACCTGCTGGGCAGACAAGGGCTACCGGGGTGCAGGCGGCACGGTCCGTCTCCCTTACCGCGGCCGATGGCACAGCCTCTCCACTGGCCAGCAGGCCGTCAACCGGTCCCACGCAAAGATCCGTGCGCTGGTCGAGCAGGCCATCGCCACCCTCAAGTTCTGGCGCCTCCTCCGCAAACTCCGCTGCTCGACGACCCGCATCACGAGCCTCGTCCAAGCCGTCCTCGTCCTCCAGCTCGCTGCCACGTGCTGAGATCAACCCGCAGCATTTACCAGGTCCGTCAATTCGGCCTCGGTCGTCCCAGCCCGCAGACGAACGTCGAAGGTGTAACCCTCATCGCAGAACACCAGGTCAAGTTCTATGGGTGCCAGCCTGCGGAAGACGATCGCCAACCAGATCGCGTCTTCCTCCCAGGCGTCCATGTACAGGCAGGTCCCGTCTTCGTGCAGATACGCCTCACCCGGACCGTTCCCCGTCTCGAATTGCCATACGAGGCTGCGCGCTTCACTGCGGTGCACCGAGTCGACCTCGACCTCAGACCACCGGTCACGGATCGCGTCTGTCAGCGCATCCCGATCGATGCGCCATCCGCCCGCATCACCCTCGACCACCGCCAAGAACGTCATAGCCAGGGTCTACCAGATGCCCGTGACGCAGCGCCGAACGGCTGTCGCCTGAGGTTGGAATGGGCTCAGTGAGATGAGCTGACCGCCTGCGTATACGTCACCGTGGTCGGTTCACCCGGTTCAGCAACGAGAGACGCGACCCCTGATGATCAAGGTTCTCGAAGCCTTTGATCACGAAAAGGGGTCGCGTTCGCGTGCCATCCTCCCTGATCGGTGTCCTGAAGCGGCACTGCGCGGACACGATTCCACCTGCCCGGAACCGTCACAGCTCACCTGCCTGGCGGACGTGCTGGGCCGGATCCCCGATCCCCGCCGGGTCCGGGGTCGCCGCTGCCGCCTAGGCTCCCTGCTTGCGCTGTGCCTGGTCACCGTCCTCGGCGGAGCCACGTCCCTGGCGGCTATCGCCCGCTTCGCCGCCGATACCGACTACGACCTGCGCGAACAACTCGGACTGACCTCCAGCACGCCAAATGCCTCCACCCTGGGACGACTCCTGGCCCGCTTGGACGGCGACGCCCTGGACGACGCCGTGGGGGCCTGGCTCGCCCGGTACGCCGCCGACCCGGTCAACGAACCCGGCGACACTCTGGTCGGTCTTGCCGTCGACGACAAGACCGTGCGCGGCTCCCGCACCGACGGCACAGCCGTCCACCTGCTCGCCGCCGCGCTCCACACCGGCCAGACCGTGATCGCCCAGCGCCAGATCGCCGCGAAGAGCAACGAATACCCGCCTTCGCCCCACCGCTGGACCGGATCGCCCTGCACGGAGTCGTCGTCACCGCCAGCGGCCACTACCTCCTAGTGGTCAAGGGCAATCAGAAGAAGCTGCGCAAGCACCTGCGGCACCTGCCCTGGCGCCAGATCCCGCTGCAGGCACGCACCACCGGGGCCGGAGTCTGCACCGTCCGACCCGGCCTGGTCTTCCCACACGCCGTCCAGGCCATGGAGATCAAGCGCCGCCGCACCCACCGCAAGACCGGCAAGGCCGAGACGAAGACCGTCTACACGGTCACCCGCCTCCCGCCCGAACAGGCCAGCCCGACGCAACTCGCCGAACTCATCCAGAATCACTGGTGGGTTGACCTCGATTCTTCACTGGCGGTGTGACGCCGGTCGGCTCGGCGACTTGCCCGTAATATCCCCTGCCGTTCGAGGATGGGCCGTCGCGTGACGCTGCGGGGCGTCGGGTTCCACGGGCCCGAGGGTGCTGCGGGTTCCCTCCTCTCCGGTGTCGTTGGGGCGGGGCCGGTCGTCAGGTGTCGGCCGGGAGGCCGGTTGCGTGTCGCCAGGCGGTGGCGAACGCGGGTGCCCAGGGCCAGGTGCGGTCGAGGTGCAGGGTGCGCCGGCGGGCGTGGGTGGTGAGGCGGGCGGGCAGGTGATAGAGCTTCGTCCGGATTGTCTCCGGTTCGGCGGCGGCGAGTTCGGGTTCGTCGTGCAGGAGGAGGAGTCGGGTCCAGGCGTCGAGGTCGGCGGCGAGGGTGGCGGCCAGCATCCAGGCGGCGTTGAGCTGGAAGGACTTGGAGGGCAGTAGCCCGAGCCCGACTCTCTTGATCGCTTTGATGCGGTCCTCGACCTCGGCGTGATCACGGTAGAGAGCGTCGACGAACCACACCTGTCCGGAGCCTGGGACCCCGGAAAGCCCCTGGTGGGTGGGGATGTTCGTGGCGACGATCTGGTAGCGCCAGCCGGTGCGCTGCTCGAACGCGGTCAGCTTCTTCAGGTCGCGGCGCGAGGGTTTGACCCGGCGCACGATCAGCCGTGTCCCCTCGGGCCAGCCGGTCAGGTCGCGGACCCCGGTCAGCTCGGCGACCTGGTAGGTGACCTTCTCCCCGTCCGGGCCCTTGATCTCGTGGACCTCGCCGTCCTGGCGCAGCGCGTCACTCCACACGTCCGCGGGCAGCAGTGCGATCGCTCTCTCGTCGGCGGTGTTGATGGCCCAGCCGGTGATCCAGCGCACCCGGCGGCGGCTGGTGGTCAGCGCCTGCAGATGCTCAAGGAGGCCATGACTGAAGGCCGCGCCGTCGATCCGGATCAGCAGCTTCGACCACAGCGGCAGCGGGAGCTGGTGCAGGGCTGCCGCGAGGACGCTCTTGTGGTCGGCGATGTCGTTGGCCGCGGCGTTGCCCGGCCGCAGCAGCATCGTCACGCATTCGCGGGTGTTGGCCAGCCAGGCTCCCAGCGGGTGATGCCCGTAGCTGCCCTTGAACGTGCCGGCCGCGCCGTCCTTCTTGCTGGTGCAGGTCACGAGGGTGGCGTCGAGATCGAGGACGTACCAGTTGGTGAGCTTGCGCCCGCATACCGAGATCCAGGGAAACCCGCCGGGGCGCAGGGCGAGCAGCGTCCACACCCCACGCCGTATCACGGCACGGACGCGCTCCACCCGGGCTGCGACCGGGCCGTCGATGGCTTCCAGCGTGCGCCACAGGGTGCTGTCCGAGACCGGACAGGGGAACAACGGCCGCCAGTGATGCTGCAGTTGCTCGGCCTGCAGGATGTTCCTCGCGCCGAGGACGATCGCGCAAGCCAGCTGGACAAGGGCCATCCCGCGATCCCGCCACCCCGGCCCGACGCCCTGCGGCAGCGCGGCGGTCAGGGCCCGGGTCAGCCCGACGCGGTCCGCTATCCGGCGCAGCAGCACCACGCCCGCGTGCCCGACCAGGTTCTTGCCGTCGGCCCGCACGACGAGCCGGTGATTCCATTCGGTAGCCTGCACCTGTCGGGTGCCCCCACTCTGCGACGTTCTTGATCTAGGAAATCCAGATCATCGCAGGTCAGGGGCACCCTTCTGCTGTCAGGTCGTCACATCGCTGGCGGACGGCCCTCGTAGCTGAATACACGAGGTTGAGGCCCTGCACCACGTCACGTGACGTTCGGCGAGGACGCCTCACGAGTACGCACCGGCACCGCACCCCGCGCCATGGCCACCCTGCGCAACCTCGCCATAGGACTCATGCGCCAAGCAGGCTGGACCAACATCGCCGCCGCAGCCGATCACTACAGGTCACGACCTCAGCACGCGATCGTCATGCTCCGACTCACAGCCTGAGAACGCGTCACCCCTGGTGAGGCTGGAGGCAAGATCCTCATTTAATGACAGTTCACGGGCCCTTTCAGCGCTTCATTTACCACGACCGCTA
The DNA here is from genome assembly GCF_036898465.1 of Streptomyces sp. B21-105. Taxonomy (NCBI): domain Bacteria; kingdom Bacillati; phylum Actinomycetota; class Actinomycetes; order Kitasatosporales; family Streptomycetaceae; genus Streptomyces; species Streptomyces sp. B21-105. Next base: position 1,092,748 of record NZ_JARUMJ010000001.1, read on the forward strand.
TGGACTTGCTGGTGGCCGGATCCTGTTGCGCCCAGTCTACGAGCGCCTGTTTGACCGGCTGGTGACGATTGGCCAATATTCTGAGGATTATCTGAACAGTTCCCGCATCTTGCTCATGATCCGCCAAGATCAAGATCTTGCGGAGCTCTTCACACGAGAGGGATGCGTAGTCGTCGCTGCTCATAAATAATCACTCCTTGATAGCCCTCTGCGCTAATTTCTGTCACCGGAGATAGCGCCTCTCAAGCTGCTTCATGTTCGCAAGTCCGTCAGCATCGTATAGGTTGCACCTGGCTGCATAAGCGATGCAGAAGGCAAGTTGATCGCGAACTTCTTGCGATCCACATTCCAGTCCAAAACCGTAACTCACGGCATCAATGAAGATTGACACATCGTGCTCATGGTGCACCGCCCCGATATCGGACAGGGGAACGCGCCCATATCTCGCACCGGGTACGATCAGTTCTCTCGCCGTCAACACGCAGTCCTCACCCTGGCTCTGCGCAATGTGCACCCCGGGTGGTGCAGACCGATATGCCACCAGAGTGACGATGGCGAGCGGCTTGTCACTAGACACGACTTGCTCCAGCCTTGAAGCCTGTAGATCACAACTGCAGGACTTAATCCGCCATGGGAGGATGCTCTAGAGCAGGAAAATAGCTTCCCCGAACGCAGCGCGGGAAGTTTCGCTTGCGCGCTTCTCGTATTCTTCCGCCTTATTCGCCCAGCCCTCGCTCCCAGTTCCGGCGAGGTAGTGCGCATAAGAGGCTGCCGCCTCTGCGGATTTGGTTGCCTCTATGTATGGAGGGGGATTCCCCTTCGCTTCGCAAACGATTCGCGTAGCTTCTTCGGCTGCGTCGGCTGCAGCGGCCGCCTCCTCGGCAATGCGGGCCCAGGGTCCGCCGCCGGGTAGCTCACCAGCACGTACCCGAGCATTGACGGCATCGGTTGCCGCAGCAGCTTCCGCTGCAGCCTGAGCAGCCCGCCGGGCCGCTTGAGCGACTGGGCCGCCAGGAGGTCTCTCGATTACTGCCGCCGCTCGCGCTCGTTGCGCCGCGCTTCGAGCGCGCGTGGTCATGGCGCTCACATTTTTGGGGTTGACCATATTGATCACCTGGTCAGGGATTTTACGGAATGGGGGTGGCTGCCGACCTCTCTCTTCCAGGCTACCCGGATAACCTTTAGGGCGCCTTTTTAGCAGTTTCATGAAGATTTCAACCATTGGTAGAAGTGGCGCCCCTGTGGCTCAGCGGAGTCTGCAGGTGGTACCGGATCCGGCCCCAGACCAGCTCAGCTGTGTTGGTTGAGGGCCCGCGTCAGGTCCCGGTTGGCCGCCCGTGCGGCGTCGAGGTCGGCCCGTGCTTCCTCCAGTGCAGAGGTCAGCTCGGCGTTCTGCTGCTCCAGCCTCGTAACCTTTCGCTGGGGCTCGTCGACGTCAGCCGGGGCTCCTATCCCTGACTCCTGCCATGCCTGAGCACCCAGCGCTTGCGACAGCCGTCTCTCCAGCTGCTGAATGCGGGCGGCCAGACGGGTGTTGCGGGCCTGGGCATTCGCGAGATGGGCTTGCAGCGAGGCCCGGCTCACCGGCGAACCCACGGCCGGATTCTGGGTTGCCGGTTCGAGTTCGGCGGCGTGGACCAGGGCGAGCAGGTCGCGGTGGCGGTAAAGGAACGTGCGGTCCACGCCGGCTTCCAGGGCGATGGCCGAGACGCTGATCGGGGTGCCGTTTTGGCGGCGTTCTTGATCGCGACGGCCACTCGCTCGCGCCGACGCTCGGAGTTGGCCTGGCGGCCGGGTTGATGCTTTCTCAGGCTTCAAGATCGAGTACTGGCTTTGAAAGCGTGATGTCGTCATGGTGGGGCGAGCACGAGTCCAGTTCCGGTGAGGCAGCCGTCGAGGACGTCGTGGCGGTACTGGAGCTGGCGTAGGCCCCGCCGGACGGCGGTGATCAGGTCCTCAGGGTCGGCGAACGCACGGTTGGCCGTGGTGGTGCGCCGCAGTACCGACCAGATGCCCTCGACCGGGTTGAGGTCCGGCGCGTAGGGCGGGAGTTGATAGACGGTGAGCCAGTCGCGTTCGGCGATGTAGCGGCGCATCCCGGCCGTCAGATGGGTGTTCAAGATGCCCCTATGTTGCGTCAAGCGGCAGCAGCGCGGTGCCAAGGGCTGGCGTCCGCTGGATCTGACCGTAGATCTCGCGAGCAACGTAGCGTTTGAGGCAGCGGATGGTCTCGCGTTTCGACATGCCCTGCTTGGTGCGTCGTTCGAGGTAGAGACGTGTGCGGGCGTCACGGCGAAGGCGAGTAATGACGATGCGGTAGAGGGCAGCGTTGGCCTGCCGGTTTCCTCCGCGGTTCAGCCTCCGCCGCTGCGTCTTTCCGGAAGACTGCTCGACCGGGCTGACGCCGCATAGAGCGGCGAATGATGCTTCGCTGGTCAGCCGTTCCGGATTGTCGCCGGCGGCGATCAACAGGGCAGCAGCGCTGTCGGGCCCAACCCCGATGATGTCCAGAAGCTCCGGGCGGCACCGACGAACGGCCTTGGTGATCCGGCTGGTGAGTTCCTTCACCTCAGAGGTCAGCTGCTGGATGCGCCGGGCCAGCAGACGGAGCGTGAAGACGGCGGCGTCGCCAGTGTCGGGGAGATCGGCGCACGTGGCGATCAGGGTTGTGTTGCTGAGGTCGGACAGTGCCTCGCGCAGCACGGGATCGACCCCGAGGAGTACGGCCTTGAGTTGGTTCTTCGCCTGCGTGCGGGCCTTGACGGCCGACTCCTTCGCCAGCCGCAGTACGCGCATGTCGGCGGCCGGGCCCTCGCCGGTCTTGGGCGTGACGTCAGCGCGCCCGGACAAAACCGCGCGGGCCGCGGCCTCAGCATCGACGGCATCGGTCTTGCCGTGCTTGCGGCGCAGGGCGCGGGCGGGCTGGTTGACCTCGACGACGCATATACTTTCCCGGCTCAGGAAGCGTGCCAGAGCCGCTCCGAAGGAACCGGTGCACTCCACGCCGGCTCGGCGCAGGACGCCGAAAGAGCTTGCCCAGGACAGGAGTTGGCGATAGCTGGCAGCGGTGACCGGGAACTCCTGGTGGGCCAGGAGCACCCCGAGCACGGTGACCACGGCGGCGACATGTACGTCCTTGTGGGTGTCAACCCCCAGGATCACGTCCTCCACCAGCGGTTCTTCAGACTGTGCGGGCAAAGTCGGCTGGGGCAGGCTGGTGATGGTCACGCGGCTCCTCGATCGACGCGGGCTGATGGCCGACGTCGGGCCGGTGAGCGGTCAGAACTGTGACGGTGCCTTGTGCGGCAAGGCCCCTATCGGGACACGCTCGCCGGTCCGATGGCAGCAACCGCCGCCCGGGACCGCGGGCCGACAGATCCTGAACAAGGCAACCTGGGCCAGTTGTCCCACGGGTCAGACCCTGGCCCCGGACGGCGCCCCATGAGTCTCACAGTTGTCCCACACCAGCACGATCGGGCCGCCGAGCTGCTGGTGCGCGGTCTGGATCAGGTCTCGGTAGTCCTTCCAGGAGAAGCTCTTGCGTCCGTCGGGCCGGGCGTCCGGGCACGGCCGGTAGATCAGCCGCGAGCGTTCGCCGGCTTTGTAGCAGGCCAGGGCTGCGACGGATAAGCGACGGCGTGAGCGGCCCCGCACACACACGATGGGAGTGCGGCCGCGGCGGGACCAGGTACGGGCGGTCGGCGGCGTCATCGAGAAGCCGGCCTCGTCCTCGAAGACCAGTTAGGCATCGAGCGCCGCCACGGTCCTTCCACGCTCGGCCAGGTCTCCTTCACCCAGCCGGCCACCGCCGCCTCGTCGCGCTCCACCGCCCGGCGAGCCGGCATCTGGCAGCTCCAGCCGTGCCGTTTGAGCAGCGCGGCAACACCCTGGACGGTGTAGCTTTTGTGGAACCGGCGCCCGATGAGGGTCTTGATCCGTGACAGGGTCCAGGTCTGATCCGGCCAGCCGTGCGCCACCGGTCCCTTGGCCAGCTCCTGCTCCAGCACGGCGAACAGCTCGTCACTGAGCAGCGGCAACGACGCCGGCCCTCTGGAGGTCAGGGCTCTCGGCCCGCCCTGGGACCATGCCTTGCGCCAGCGCTGCACCGACCGGATCTCACCCGCAGATCGTGCGCGATGACCGCATTCTCGTCGCCCTGGGCGAACCGCTTGGCCGCTTCCATCCTCAACTTCTCGCGGAAGGCCCGCCGCTCGTCGGTCAGCCCGCCCCCTTGCGCATCCCTCATGCAGTCGGCATACCGCAGGGATCACGAGCCGTCAGCCCTTGCCGACACCACGCTTTGAAGCTCAGTAGTTGGAGGGCGTGGTCGGTTCGTGACCGGTAGCGGTCGGTCGCGGCGGCGATGTTCGTCCAGCCAGCCTGCCGGATGAGGCCGATGGCGAGGTTGCGGAGCGTTACCATCGCGCGGGGTGCGCTGCCGGTGCGGACGCGGGAAGTGTCCTCGGCGAAGGTCACGTCTCTCACGTGGTGCAGGGCCTCGACCTGCCAGTGCCTGCGGATCAGTTCGGCGATCCGTTCCGGGGTGGCCTGCTCGGGAGTGAGGCTGGTGACCGCGTAGATCGTCTTGATGGTGGTCTCGTCCGTCGTGCGGCTGGTGCGGCGGCGCTTGACCTCGATGGCCTGCACGGCGTGCGGGAAGAGGAGGCCAAGCTGGACGGTGCAGACCTTGAGCCGGCGTATCTCGCGTCGGCCATGGCCCTGTTCGCGGGTGCGGTGCTGCAGTGGGACCTCGCGCCAGGGCAGATGCCGCAGCTGTCGGCAGAGCTTCTTCTGGTTGCCCTTGACGGCCAGGATGTAGTGCCCGCCCTGGGCGATGATGTGCTGGGCATGGCCGGTCTGGGTGTGCATCGCGTCGGCGGTGATGACACGTCCACGCAGGTCGAGCCGTTCCAACAGTGAGGCGAGGCAGGGATTTCATTGCTCTTCGCGGCGATCTGCCGCTGGGAGACCACGGCCTGGCCCTCGTGCAGGACGGCGGCGAGGAGGTGGACGGCCGTCTTCTCGCCGGTGCGGCTGCCGCGTACGGCTGTGGCCGTCGACGGCCACACCCACCAGCTCCACGGTGCGTTCGTCGGCCGGGTCACTCGCGTGCCGGGCCAGCCAGGCGCCCACGGCATCATCGAGGGCGTCGCCGTCCAGACGTGACAGCAGGCGGCCCAGCGTGGTGGCGCGTGGCGGACGCCGCAGCCCGATCCTCGCCCGCGCCTCGGGAGAGGTATCGATGGCATAGCGGGCGATGCCGGCCAGCGTGGTGGCGCCGCCGAGCACCGCGAGCAGGCACAGGGCGAGCAGTGACCCCAGCCAGTAGCGGCGCCCCCGCACCCGTCGTGAATCGGGAAGCCGGTCCAACCCCTCCGACAGCGCGGCGAGTTCGGACAGCTCGGCAGACAGGTGCAACAGGTCGGCGTCCTCGCGATGGCGCTGGAGAACGTCGATCAGGGAGGATGGCACGCGAACGCGACCCCTGTTCGTGATCAAAGGCTTCGAGAACCTTGATCATCAGGGGTCGCGTTCGTCGCATTCAAGTACGGACAAGCAGGCCATCAGAGCATGTCCACGCACGAGTTACTCATCTCGCCGGTTGAGAACGCACGCGCCCTGGCGATACACCCAGCTCATAAGCTCGGTCAGTCTGCCGCAGAAGCCGAACGATGGGCCTCAATATTTCGCGGCGCGAACGCCCGCTGGTCGCTCTTCATGACCAGCCCTCGCCCAGGTCATGGGCCCTTGACTCGAATGCTGCCCCTTTCGCCGGGATACCCAGCCTTCCCACGCATAGACCGCCCCGGCCGAGCGCAAGAAACACCTCACCGGACAGGACCCTGCGCCCCTTCCTCACCATCCAGTCGCTACCGAACCTTCGGAGCGATCTGCCCCGGGATGAGGCACGGCCCCGTCGCAACACCACCGGACGCCGAGGACCTCCACCTCAGCAGGAGATCAGGGAAACGTCTTTGAGCCATGACTTTCGCGCCAGCCGCTCTAATCTGCGCCCATCCGCCGCCATGGCGGCCACACGAACTGGGAACGGTCACCCGAGAGCGGCACGCCAGCCATCGCAGGCTGCCCCTCACCGCATCCACAAATAGCGCACCAGTTCGGATTCTGAGTGATTGTCAGTGCCGTGTCCTAGCTTGAAATCACAACGCGAGACCGGGAATTGGGGGAAGACCTGGTGATCTTTGAAGAGCCGTCCGCAATCTACGAAAGCATCACGTCGCGGATGCGAGCCCTAGCGGTGGTCTATCCGGTGCTGGCCTTGGATGCCAGCAAGGCCAAGAAGGAGCGCGGGTGGGACCCGTACCGCATGGCTGAACTGGCCTTGGCCGCGATTGACTTCGTAACGCTGCGCACCGACATGCGGACAGCTGTGCGGCAGGAGACGGTCGTGGAACACGTGGCCGAGTTCGCCGCACTGCAGCAGCCAGGCCGGCCTGGGAGGAGTACCGGGCAGTCGCCCGCTGGGTGACCGAGCGGCTGATCAACACTGAAGAACGCGACCGCGCTTTCCGTCACGACGTCGGGTACGTGACAGACAACAAGTTCGAGACGCGCGAGGCATCTTTCCAGATCCTCAAGGAAGTCCCTGATCACGTGGGGCAGGCAGCTCTCATCGCCACGGACGCGGCGATCACCGTGCTGGTGCATGCGATCGACGTCGATATTGCCTCGGAACAGATCGCCGCCGAAGCCAAGCTGGAAGCTCTGCTCAAGCGTTCACGGATCAGCGAGGCGTGGCAGGCCGCGCACAACGCACGGATCCAGAGCGTCCGGTACGCCAAGGACATCCATGGGCGCATCGAAGCCATGAAGCGCAATGTGCGGGCTGTGGACTGGGACACGGAAGTCAGGGACACGGTCGATGAGGCTTTGGAGCACGTGCGCAGCCGGTCCGCGGCCGAGACGAAGCACAAGGAGCGGGTCAACCAACTACTGGAAGCCACCGCCGATGAACGCAAGCGCAGACAGCTACAAGACCTGGAGGCGCTCATCCACGAGTGCTGGCAACGTCACGCGGTACTGATTGACATGCTGATGACGGTCGGTCCGGAGTTCCGGCGCCAACAGGACCGTCAGGTGTTCGTGGCTCCGGCGATTCCAGGGCCCCGGCGTTTGCCCGGGTCGTCCGGTTTGATCATGTGATGCCGTAGAGGCTGAGGACGAGGGTGCGTTCGGTGTGGGCTCGGCGGCCGGCGGCGGTGTTGACGTACCCGGCAAGCTTGAGCGCACCGCGGATCAGGTCGCGGACGGCGGCGAGGACTGAGGGCGTGTTGTGGGTCCTGACCTGGGACTTGTCCTCGTTGAAGGTCACATCCCGACACCAGTGGACGGTGTTCTCCACGGTCCAGTGCCCGCGAGCCCATGAAGCGATCTCGGCGGCACTCGCTTCCTCGGCGGGCAGGTCGGTGATGGCGTAGACGGTCTCGCTGGACCACTTCTTCGCTCCGTAGAGACGGCGTCTGCGCTGGATGCGCAGGACCTGGGCCGCGTGGGGAAAGAGCAGGCCGTTGACGGTGACGACCTGGACGAGACGCTGTTCGTGGCGGCCGTGGCCGCGGGCGTCGTCACGGTGGATGACGGGGATCTCCTTCCAGGGCAGGGCGTGGAGCTGACGGGCTTGGCCGCGCTGGTTGTTCTTGATGGTCAGCAGGTAGTGGGCGCCGCGTTCGTGCAGGTAGGTGGCGTGGTCGCGTTGGGCGTGGAGGGCGTCGGCGGTGACGACGGCCCCCTTGAGATCGGCGTCGTCGAGCTGGTCGAGCAGGGGTTGGAACTCGGGGATTTCGTTGGTCTTCGCGCCGATCTCGCGGGAGGCGAGGGTGATGCCGTCGCCGTGCCGGACGGCGGAGAGCACGAAGACGCGGCTGCCGTCCGGGCGCTTCGCACTGCGCAGGCACTTGCCGTCCACCGCGATGGCCCGGCGCCGGGAGCGCACCGGTTCGGCGCGGGCGGCCGCCCGGTGGGCGCGGCGCTGTTCGCGTTCGATGCCGCCGTCGGGCATGAGCGGCTCGGGAGAGTGGGACACCGTGGACAGCAGGGGCCGCAGGTGGTCGTAGCCGGCCGCGCTGACCTCACCGGGATCGAGCCGCCCCAGAACGGTGCGCAAGGTCTTCTCGCTCGGGATCCGGTAGCGGCCGCGCAACGGATGGTAGGGCAGACCGAAAGCGGCCAGTTCCTCAGGCGTCGCACGTCGGCACCACTCCGCCGCCGCGGTGATGGAGTCATGGCCCGCCGGGGTCATCGCACAGACCACCAGGGCCAGCAGCGAGGAGACCCGGTAGCGCACCCCGCACGCCCCGCGAGGATCGGTGACCGACTCGAACTCGGCAACCAGGCCGCGGACTTGGTCTCGCGCGGCATCCGAGCCGAGGGCCTCCAGGCGGGGCGCCGGAGAGACGGGAACGACGGCAGGGGATGATGGAGGAACGAACACGGCACCTTCGTGGATCTTGCAGCGTAGAGAACTCCATGATCCACAGGTGCCGTGTTCATCTGCTTCCGGGGCCCGCCAGCATGATCAACCGGCCCAGGCCGGGGCGATCCGGGCAAACGCCGGGGCCCTGCCGGCGATTCACACCCGCGTACATCTACATGAGCAGCTCCTTCAGCCGGTGCTGGAACTCTCACTTAACGCGTGCTTGGGCCCCTTGGAGGCGTTCACTCGTGCCGTCATGGGGCCCGTGCGTCCTCGTGTGATGTACCTGCCCGACTTCCTGGAAGGGCTCACCAGGGTCGCCGAGGAGGCCGGCGGGGAGCTGGTGCCGGTTCAGAACGAGTACGACTGGTCGGAGATCGACGCCCGTCCCGCTTTCAGCGAAGAGCAACACTACGCGGTGGACGCGCTGCTGGCTGCCATCACGGACCAGGGCGTGCGGCTCTCGACCCTGCTGGCGGCCACACGCCAACCAGGCCCGGGCACAGGACCGGAATCAGGCACCGACGAGTTGCTCACGCTTCGCACCCAGCAGCTCTTCCGGCTCATTCCGGTGCGCCAACTCGTCGATGGTGAAACTGCCGTGGTGGCCGTCGACGACGGCACAGTCCTGGATGACGTCCTCTTTGGCGGCAGCGACTTCCTCCTGGTCCGCACCGGGGGCATCGGTCCCTCGCAGGAGTCACAGACGAACGCGCCACTGCCCACTTTCCCAGCACCGCGCCGCCCGCAAGGCCCTGACGCCCACCAGCTTGATCAGGAGAGTGCATGAACCGTCACGAGGATGCTGCCGAGGCTGCCCGGATGGTCGCCTTCGCCATGGCCCGCCGCAAAGCGCCCGCTCGCTCTGGCGACTACGCCCGACTCGTCCAACGCTTCGACACTGAGCCGGACTTCGCGCAGGTAGTGCGCAAGGTCGCCCAGGGATTCGACCTGACGGTGCTGGAAGTTCATCCCATGACCGGGTTGGTCCTGGGCACCACGCCCGAGACCGACTTCGGGGTGTCCGTCTCCGACCTCGTCCCGCAGACCGCCGATCGCCCCCTGTACCTGCTGGCCCAGCTGACCATCGCCGCCATGGTCTTCCCCCGTCCCGAAGACCTCGACGATGACGAGCATGTCGGCCGGATCTCAGTCAAGCAGGTCGATGAAGAGGTCCGGGTCCTGGCGTCGCAGGGCTTGATCAAGTTCCGTGAGTGTCCGGGTTGTTGGTGATGCCCAGGATGGCGAGTGCTCGTTCTGGTTCGTGGCGGAGGGCTCGGGTGGTCTTGGCGATGTTGTCGGCTCCGAGGATCTTCAGGGTGCCGATGGCGAGGTTGCGGATGGTGGCCATGGCGCGGGGTGCGGTTCCGGCGTGAATAGTCGAGGCGTCCTCAGCGAACGTGACATCTCGGATGTAGTGGGAGGAATTTTCGATTCCCCAGTGCTCGCGAATGGCGGCGGCGAGGTCGGCGGGGCGGGTTTGATGGGCGGCGAGGCTGGTGACCGCGTAGACGTTCTCGCGGGTTTCGGGCCGGCCGGTGGGCTTGCGGCGGCGGTGGACCCGGATGGCGAGGTGGGCGTGGGGGAAAGCGATGCCGCCGAGGTTGTCGGCGATGGCGCAGGTCTTGATCGAGCGGGACTCGCGGCGGCCGTGGGCGGTGGCGGAGGCGGTGTGCTGGACCTTGATCGATGTCCAGGGCAGGGCGGCGAGCTGGGCGTAGGCGGTGGGCTGGTTGGTCTTGATGACGGCGATGTAGTGGGCCTTCTTCGTCTCGACCAGCCAGGTGATGTTGGCCTTCACCGAATGGAGGGCATCGAAGGTGACGACGGTGTCGGCGAGGTCGAGTGGTGCCAGCAGGGGCTTGAAGTGGCGCACTTCGTTGGTCTTCGCACCGACTTCGACCTGGGCGATCGTGGCGACGCGGTCGTGGGTGACCGCCGAGAGCAGGTGACGGCGCGGCGTGTCCAGGCGGGCTGAGCCCTTGAGGGCCTTGCCGTCCACGGCGATGACCTGCCGCGCTCGGGCCTCGGGCACGTCCGCGGACGCGGTGATGCGGTGCCGGTCGGCCAGGTAGGCGCCAACGGCCTGGTCCAGGGCGTCGCCGTCAAGTGCCTGAAGGACGCGTCCGAGAGTGACCGGTTTGGGGCTGCGCCGCCAGCCGAGCAGGTGACGGCGTACCCCGAGGGACGCCAGCAGCGAGTTCGTGGCCCGCTCGCCGAACTCGGCGAGTTCGTCGATGCTCTTCGCGCCGCAGACGGCCGCGCAGGCGCACACCAGCAAGATCGCCGTCAGCGAGTACCACCGGCCCCGGCGTGAGCGCGGATCCGGAACCGATTCGAGGTAGGGACGCAGGTCAGCGATCCGGTCCGCATCCAGCGGCCCCAGCTTCTCCAGCACGGCAGGGATAGGGGAAGATGCAACAGCAGGCACGGGACGTCCTCGTGATCATCTGGCTTCGACACCACAATGATCACGAACCCCCGTGCCTGCTCTGGTATCCGCCCCTACCGGCCTGATCGCCAACCCTCCACGCAATCACGGAACTTGACGGAGCCCTGCTGGCGTCGACCATCGAACGCCGCCTTGCACAGAGTGACGCAGATGTTGATCCACCCTCCGATCAGCCGGGGCTGGAAGGACTGTGGCGGGCCTACCTGCGCCGGAACGCCACGGGAAAGACGCAGACCGACAGGGCCCCACGAGCCTCGACGAGAGCACTGGTGAAAAAGGCGTTCGCGCATTTGGAGAGCCACGGCTTCGTACGCAAGGTCAGCGACGAAGACGCCGGCACATATGTCACCAACGTCAAGTACCGACTGCAGATCCGCGACCAGGCCGCGCGGGACATGCTGGAGGAACTCGCAGCACTGGGAGTCGCAGCGCTCCCCACGGACGGCACACCCAACCACGACCAGCCATCACCGGACGACCCCCCGTCGCCGACCGAGAACACGCCGGTAACCGACCTGTTCAGCTGACCGCCCTACTGCAAGGACCTCTTTCATGTATGAGCTCAATCGCATCCTGCTGCGAAACTTCGGGCCGCGAGATGCCCGCTACGAAGACGTACCCCTGGACTTCTCCGGCGCCGGCGCCGAAGTGGAGACCGCCTCGCTGATCCCCGACGCCGGACATGTCGCCCAGCGCCCGGCACCCGCCAGCCTGGTGATGCTGCAGAACGGCGGCGGCAAAGGCGTCTTACTGACCGGCATCACCTGCACCACCATCCCCTACCGTCACAGCGATCTGGAGTCACTACGCAACTTCACCGTTTCGATGGCCCAGCCGTCGCACGTGGTACTCGAATGGGCCGACGCCCGCACCGGACGCCTGCTGGTCACCGCACAGGTCCTGGCCCCCGAACACGACGGCAAACTGCACCGCTGCTTCTACAGCTTCCACCCTTCTGCAGCCCTGGACGCCGACCGGCTTCCCTTCCACCGTCAAGGGCACTGGACTCCGTACGAGGACTACTGCACCGAACTGCGCGACTGGGAAAAACGAGTGGAAGCGCTCGAACTGCACATCGTCGAAGGCCAGGAGAAGTGGGAGAAACACCAGCGCGGCCTCGGCCTGCAGCCCGAACTCTTTGACGTGCAGCGCAGGATGAACGCCAAGGAGAGCGACGCCGCCGCAGCCTTCACCACCAACACCGCCGACGCCTTCGTCGAATGGCTGCTGCGCAAGGCCACAGACGATGACCGGTACACCGAACTGGGCACGGCCTTCCACGGTTATGCCGCTGCACATGACGAACGCGCCCTCTGGGAAAGGGAGCGGCAGTTCGCGGTGGAGATGCAGCACGCATGCGAGGACGTCGCCGGCCTCCACGACACGCTCAACCGGCATGCCGGTGCAGCCAAGAACGCCGAAAAGGACCTCGTTCACCTCACCTCCGCGATCCGGGCACGTCACACCGCCCTCACCGCCACCGAGGCCGAGAGAAACACCACCCTCAAGGACACGCATCGCGCGCTGGAAGCCGCGAAGCGCACCAGCGAACTCGCCCACTCCCGCGTCCAGCACGTACAGGCGTGTTCCCACACCCTCGAACTGGACGAGATCACCGCCCAAGAGCAGGAAACCCAGAAGAACAGGCAACAGGCGCAAGATGAGAGGACGGCGTGGGCGAGCGTCCCGATCGCGCTGCGTCACACACAGGCACTGGACAACAACAACCGTGCCCAGCGGGCCCTCGTCCAGGCCGAACTAACCGCCGCCCCCTTCGTCCAAGCCCTAGACGCCGCAGCGGCAGCTCTACGCGCGGGCTATACCCGGGCCGAGAAAGAGGCCCGCGACACGATCCGCACGCACAAAGACACCACAGCCGAGACGCAGAAACAGATCGAACAATGGCGTACCCGAAGCAACAAGCTACTCACCGCGGCAGGCGCTGCCCAGGAGGAAACCCGCACCCTACAGAAGCAGACCGACGCCTTCGCATTACGCCTTAACGCCGCCCGGGAACATGATCTCCTTGCCCCGCAAGAAAGCGCCGCCGATGCCGCCGCCCGCACCCAGGATCACGCACACCACAGCAAGCAGCTGCTGCGTGAAGCCGACCAGGCCCGCAAGAGCGTCCGAACCGAACGGGACCGCGCCCACACCGCACTGGCGGAGCAACAAGCACTGGCCTGGTCCGCGCGTGCGGCCGCAACGGCAGCGGACGAGGAGAGCAGCCAACTGCGAGCTCAGGCTGTAGCCATCCGCAGCAACCCGCTGTGTGCCGAGCTATTGGAAGCCAACAGCGACGAGCTTGGCGCCGGCGACGCATTGCGCTGGCTGGGTGACCATGCCGGCGCCCTGCACCAGCTCGCCGAGCGTCGCACCGGCGGCCTCGAGACCGCACTGACACGCAAGCACATCGACCTGCAGAACGATCAGGACCTCCTCTCCCTCCTCGACACCAGCGAGGGCCTGCTGCCTGCCGCCGAAGAGGTACGCGACCTGTGCGGCCAACTGTCGGACCACGGGATCCACGCGGTGCCCGGCTGGCAGTGGATGCGCGACAACGTCCCGACCACGGAGCGCCAGCAGGTCATCAGTACACACCCCGACCTGGTCGGCGGGATCATCGTGGGCGGTCTCGACGGCTTGGACACAGCCCAGAGCATTGTGGTGCACCTTCGCCCCCTGCCCTCCGCGGCCGTCACCGTCGGCACCGGAGAACGGATGCTGAGCACCCATGCAGCGTCCGACGGCGGACGATTCGTGGTCGAACCTACCCCCGCCCTCCACGACGAAGAAGCCGCCGCACACGAGCGCGCTGCGGTCGACGCCCGCATCACCGAGGTCACCCGCGAGTTGAACTTGCTCGGACAGCGCATCACCGCTGTACGAGACCTTCTGCGCCAGATCGCGAACTGGCGTGATGCCTGCGGTATGCGGACTGTGTCCGACCTGCTTGGCCAGCTGGAACTGCTGGAGACCTCTGCTGAAGAGGCCGAGACCGCACTGGCCGCAGCCCGCACCGCAGCAGGTGAGCAGGAGACTGCGCTGGAGGTCGCGGAGGACGAATGCGAACGCCGTACCGAAGGTCTTAAGGCAGCGCAGAGGATCGCCGAGGATCTGGCTCGCCTGGCGGAGGAGGAGACCGCTGCCGACCTAGCACGGGCCCGGATCAAGGCCCTTGCCGGCGAGAGGGTCGCCCGCACCAACGAACTCGAGTTACTGGCGGGCCAGATCGACCAGGCGGGTGAGGAGATCCTGTATCTCGCGCGCGCCATCGAATCAGCTGAGCAGGCCGCAGACCGATACGCCCGGGCGCGCGAAGAGATCACCAGCACGTCCCAAGCGCAACAGGCACACGACGCCTCCAACGCAACCCTGTTGCCCCTCCCCTCTCTCCAACATCGCTATCTGCAAGCGCAGGACGAGCTGAGGGGCGTTGAGGTCGGCGAGGACCAGCAAGTGCGCGCCACGACCGCGCAGAAGGCTCTGCTCGCGAGCCAGGAAGAATGGAACAAAGTCCCCGAACAGGTACGAGGTCTGGCCATGGCCCACAGTCGCGATGGACGGGCCGGTGACCCCGTTCAACGCGACGCCATTCTGCGCGCCCTCACCGCCAAGATCGACTCCTGCGACGTGGCCCTTCAGCGACTGCGGGATCAGTCGAGCCGTCTTGCGGAACGCTCCAAGCACCTCACCTCGGCAGTCTCGCTGAACGACGAAGACGCCGCAGCCTGGACGCCGACCACCGTTACTGAGGCCCGCGAGCTGGAGGCCCGGGCCACGGGCGAACTCGACACGGCTCAGGACAAGGAACGTCTTGCCGCCGCAGCCTTCAACACCGCCCGCCGCGATCAGGCCAGTTCCACCAAGGAGCTTGCGGCATTCGACCGTATCCTCCCGGTGCTGGAAACCGCTGTCCATGGCCTAACCGTTCCTCCGGACCGGGAGCCCTACGACGGCACTGCGGAAGCAGCCGCATTCGCCGCTCGACAGGTGACAGCCGCACACACCACGTGCCGGGACGCAGCCCGCCAGGCAGAGCGAAGCCTGGAAGGAAGCGTCAGCCGGCTCAAAGAAGTACCCGCCGATGTCCGATTCGAAGGACTCGACATCCCGCTGCGTACGCAGATCTCCGCCCTGGACAGCCGCCACATCCCAGCAATGGCTGCCACCTGGACCGATGCACTGACCTCTCGCATCGCAGCCCTGAACTCAGATCTCGAAGGTATGGCCAAGGCCCGCGAGGCCCTCGCCTCACAACTCAGCGGCCACGTCACCGACCTTTTGCAGCGCCTCGACCAGGCCAGTCGCTTCTCCGCCTTCCCTGAGGGGGACGCTCCCTGGTCCGGACAGAAATTCCTCAACATCCGCTACAAGAAACCGGATCTCACTGCCCTAGCCGCCCAGATGCACGAATCCGTCGATGCACTGGCCGGCAATCAACGCACTCGCAAGCTCAAGGGCATCGATGTCGTCATGCGCTGCCTCGTAGCAGCCGTCCCCCGCGGATTCACCGCCGAGGTCATGAAGCCCAACGCCTCCCAACGCCTGGACCGCGTCCCCGTCGAGGAAATGAGCCGCGTCTTCTCCGGTGGCCAGGAACTGACCGGGGCCATCCTCCTGTACTGCGCACTCGCCGCACTCCGTACTTCACCCGGACCTCGCAGCCGCACCCGCAACGGCGGACTGCTCCTGCTCGACAACCCCATCGGCCGGGCCAACGCCGGGTACCTCGTCGACATCCAGATGGAGATGGCCGCCGCCCTCGGAATCCAGCTGATCTACACCACCGGACTGAGTGACGAGGACGTCATCTCGCGGTTCCCCATGCGCATCCAGCTCCGCAACGACGCCGAGGCCCGAAGCGGCCTCTCCCTCATCCGGCTCGACGAACGGGTACGCAACGCTCTCATCCCCGCCCCCCGTATCACTCCAGACCAAGACGTCCCCGAACCCGTCGGTGTCCTCACCTCTGCCCGGCTGTACAGGAAGCAGGGCGACGCTAAATGACCTCCCCCACGGGACAACTCCAAGTGCCGCTCTCCCCCGCAGCAGCACAACTCAGCGCCGCGCTCCAGGCCCGCACCGACCGCGTCACGGTCGGCCGAGCCACCCTCATCGAGGCATTCCGCGACGCTCTACCGGGCGCCGCCAGCGGCGAGAACGCACGCAGCACGCTCGCCACACTCCTGTACGAAATCGCCGAACACGGCATCATCGCCCTGCCCACCTCCCCCACCAAATGGGACGCCGGCCGCCCGGCCCTTCCGGAACAGGTCCGGATCCCCACCGCGCCGCCAGCGAAATCCTCTACCCCACGCCAGCATGTGTCATGGCGGCCAGAGCTCAACTGGGCCTACGGCACTCGGTTGACCGCGTCCCAAACCGAAGACCTCCTCGCCTGCAACCGCTGGTTCCGGGATACCCACAATCAACCAGCCCGCCGCGCTCCCCTCCCCCTACGCGAGCGCTCACACGAGATCTTCCGCTACGAAAAGCGCCTCGACACCCTGATCACCGGAGCACTCTTCGCCCCCGGCAGACTGACCCTCGAACAGCTCTCCACCTACCGCGAACCGCCACCGCTGGCCCACCGCAGGCTCGGCGACGGCGACACCATGCTCGTAGTGGAAAACAGCGACACCTACGCCACCTTGCACAACCTGCTCAAGGCCGCCCCCGGCCCCATCGGATACATCGCCTTCGGCTCCGGAAGAGCCTTCGAAGCATCCGTAGAAAACATCGCTGAGCTCCCTGGCATCCACCGCATCGTCTATTACGGCGACCTCGACGCCGAAGGCATCGCCATCCCAGCCAGAGCCTCAATCAACGGCGTCCAGCACGGACTGCCACCTATCGAACCGGCGACGGGGCTGTACCGCCTGTTGCTGGGCCGCGAACCCAACGCCGGCGACATCATCGCCAGCGACCGGGCCCACAGCCTGACGGCATGGCTCCCCGAGGAACTCCGGGAGGCAGCGCACGTCCTGCTGACCAAAGGGCAACGCATCGCGCAGGAAGCAACCAACCGGAACGAACTCAGTCTCGATCCAGACTGGCGATGGTGAGCCTCCCCTTCGGCAATTGTTCGCCGTGACTCTCGCTGGCGGGGCTTAGCATGGGCCTGCCTCCTTGCGCAGGGGCCGTCCTACGGACTGGGGAGGCAGTTGCTAGGTGGTGTGCGCGGTAGCTTCGTCGTCGCCCTGACCAGGTAAAAGTTCAGCGAGCGACCATGGGAGGACGGTGAGGTCGGCGACGGACTGGGGAAGCCGCGGATAGCGGTTCAGCTGGCGCATCTTCTGCATCAGGGCGAAGCCGTCCTCCGCCGCGACGAATCCCGCTTTCACGGCAAGCTGCATCACGTCGAGCGTCTCCGCCGTCATGATGCCCTGCCCAATTGCATACTCAAGAGCGGATTTATCGTCCGATATCCACCATGCACCGGAGAACTGGGGCCAGCGTTGGATGATGTGGCAGGTCTCGGCCTCGCCGAGGTGCTGCAGGTACCGGTCGGCTTGGCCGCCGAACACAGCTGTGCGAAGGTGCCCGACGTTCTCAACGTCATCCGGAGCCGTTACTCGGATTGCTTCGCCGAGCCAGCCCTGTTCTCTCAGGTCGTGAAGAGCGGGCAGCTGTTCGGCCGATTTGCGGGCCTCCCGCGACACAGCCGCGGTCCACTTGCCGCGGCCTGCCAGGACCGCGCGAAGCAGATCGAGGCGTTCAACGGCGGCGAAGTTGCACAGCACGGTGTTGTCCGGGAACAGGAAGTCGCTCATGCTGTACCGCCGTTGTCCTGTCCGGACGCTAACTGGTCTCTGAGCTCGTCGACATCAACGCCGAGTAGCGACGCGTACGGACGCAAGGTCGCCTTGCCGGCCTCGTAGGCAGCGCGCGTGTCGCGTACAAGAAGTCCGGGGAGCCTTTTCTCCTGCGAGGCCGCGACTTGCCGGTCGAGTACTTCCACGCGGTCAGCGACGACTGCGGCCTCGCGCACGGTCATGCGCTTGTAGTAGTCGCAGGCGCCGGCGTCGATCACACGAAGCGTGAGCAGTCTGTAGGCCAGGGTCGCAGGGCTGACCATGAAGTCGCAGCAGAGCGCGGCAAAGCTTTCCCGGGTCAATTTCACTGCACCGACTGCTTCGCGCAGCGTTTGCTCGGGCAAGAGGAAGACGGAAGCGAAGGCGTTGGCTCGCTGCTCGCTCGGGTCGATCTTCTGGGCCCGTTCGAAGATATCGCGATCGAGGTGGACGTCCTGGTCGTCGTCGGCGAGAAGGTGCCCGAGTTCGTGCGCGAGAGTGAAGCGCTGACGTGCCGGGTTAGATGTCGTGGTCAGGAGGATGAGCTTGGCACCTTGACCCGTGGCAGCGAGGCCGTCAAAGCCGTCGCCCAGCGGCTCGACAGCCACATCGGCCCCGAAGACCGCCTCGATCAGTTCCGGCAAGCCGCCCTGGAGCACCAATCGTCCCTGGAGCTCCACCGCCCTCCGAGCTGATTTCGCCAGTGCCTCTCCCTGGGCAGCGTAGGTACTGCCAGCAGGCGCTGCCGGGGAGACGGGCCGCCAGGGCTGCGTATAGCCGAGCTTGTCCAGGTCGGCGCGTCGGGCAACGTAGTCCCGGGCGGCTGCCAGTGCCTCGGCCGCCTTTCCAGTGGTCGTTCTCGCTGCCACGGCCAGTGGGGGCTCGGCTCCGGTGAGCAGCCAGTCCATGGAGACGTGGAATTCATCGGCAATGACCGCGAGATCAACAGTTGAGAAGGGGCTCGTGCCGCTGAGGCACTCACGGAACTGCTCGGCGTCGAGGTCGGCCTGGTCGGCGAAATCGTGGAGGCTCAAGCCCGACTGGTCGATCAGGCTTCTCACGCGATCGGAGATGCTGGACACCCGTGGACAGTAGTCCGCCATCTGCCCAGTTCTCAAGGCGCATGGCAGACGATCCCCAGGTGTCGAACCTGTACTGCTCTCCAGCCAGAGACACCAGCTTCAACTGGAGGATCGCATCACCATTGACCCGAGATCGAGCGGAGTCCGGTCCCAGGAGCCCGTGGCTGCCAACGCCTCCCGGGACAGTCTGTTAGGGCACTCCTGCACCCGGCTGACCAGCGCTGTCAGCGAGTTCGCGCGACTCGAAGCAGGCCGCGCCCAAGGTCGTAGATACTGGTGCTTTCGTGATCCTCCAGCGCCTCGTGGCGGCGCGAAGCGCATAGGGGATCTCAGTCCGGCAATGACGGCATCAGTGAAGGAGTCCGCCCAGGTGGCGACCGCTACGGAGCATCCGCAGGGATCAGCGAGCAGTACCGCGAGCGCGACTGCCCTTCCACCGGTCCCGGAGCCCGGGCAGGTCGTCAAGGTCCGGGGCTCGACCTGGGCCGTGTCTGATGTCCGTAAGCAGGGGCTTCCACGTAGCCCCGCAGATGAGGGCGTGCCGGGCCTTGCCCATGTGGTCAGCCTGCAGTCGCTGGACGAGGACCGGCTCGGGCAGGAGCTGACGGTGGTCTGGGAGCTGGAGGTCGGGCACACCGTCGCGCCGGACCAGGGGCTGCCGGAGACCGTGCGGGCGGAAGCGTTCGACGATCCGAACACGCTCGCCGCGTTCGTGGACGCAGTCCGCTGGGGTGCGGTCACCTCGGCGGACGCGAACTCCTATCAGGCACCCTTCCGCAGCGGCGCGAATGTGGAGGCGTACCAGCTGGTGCCGCTGAGCCGGGCCCTGCAGTCGTCGCGTACGAACCTGCTGCTCGCGGACGATGTCGGCCTGGGCAAGACCATCGAGGCCGGGCTCGTCGTGCAGGAACTGCTGCTGCGGCACCGTGCGCGGTCCGTGGTGATCGTCTGCCCGCCGAGTCTGTCGTTGAAGTGGCAGGACGAGATGCGGGAGAAGTTCGGCCTCGACTTCGTGATCGTCAACAGTGAGCTGATGGCGAAGGTGCGGCGGAGCCACGGGCTGAACGCCAACCCGTTCCGGCTCTTCCCACGCGTGATCGTGAGCATGGCGTGGCTGCCGTCACTGCGGGCGCAACGCCTGCTGCGCGACGTTCTGGCCGATGTACGCAGCGCGGGCACGGCCAAGCGCTACGCGTTCGACGTGCTGGTGGTCGACGAGGCGCACCATGTGGCGCCGGCCAGCCCGACGACGGCGCCAGGGCAGCGCGGCTACGCGGTGGACAGCAAGCGGACCACCGCAACGATGAAGCTTGCGGAGGCGTGCGAGCACCGGCTGTTCTTGAGCGCGACGCCGCACAACGGCTACTCGGAGTCGTTCACCGCCCTGTTGGAAATGATCGACAGCCGCCGGTTCACACGCGGTGCGGACATTGATGAGCGTGCCCTCAAGGAGGTGATGGTGCGGTGGCTGAAAACCGACCTCCCAGGCAAAGGGTTCAAAACCCGGGAGCTGAAGACTCTCCCCTTCGCCCCGTCGGAGGAGGAGCAGCAGCAGTTCGCGCGACTAGAACGGTTGCTGGCGGAAAGCGCCCGGGCGAACGGTAAGAGATCGGGCGGCGACATCGTCGCGATGCTGTTGAAGAAGCGCTTCCTGTCCAGCCCGTGGTCGTTCGCCCGCACCCTTGAGCTTTATGAGGGCGCGGATGGCGGTGACCGCCAGCTGCGGGTGGACGACGAAGACGAGTACTACACGGAGGTGCTGGGCAGCGGTCAGTCGGACGAGGAGGAGGGTGCTGCCGAGCACCCCGAGTTCACTGCGCTGCGTCACTCCAAGGGCTCGGACCCTCTGGTCGCGGCCACCCGTAGCGAGATCGCCTCACTCATCGAGTGGGGGCGCAGGTACGAACACAAGCCGGACTCGCGGCTGGAAGAACTGCTGACCTTCCTCAACGCCGTCTGCCGGCCGGACGGCACCCACTGGACCAACGAACGCGTCGTGGTGTTCACGGAGTACGCGGCCACCCTTGAATGGATCGACCGCGTCCTGCGGCAGCGCGGCTACAAGGACGTGCTGGAGGTCATCCAGGGTTCGACCCCGACCGAGGAGCGGGAGAAGATCCGCGCCCGTTTCACCGAGAGCCCGGACAAGCACCCGGTCCGCGTTTTGCTCGCCACCGACTCCGCCGGCGAGGGCATCGACCTGCAGACCCACTGCCATCGCCTGGTCAACTTCGACATTCCCTTCAATCCGTCCCGTCTGGAGCAGCGCATCGGCCGGATCGACCGGTACGGACAGACGGAGGTCCCGAAGATCTTCCACTTCGTACCAGTCTCCGGCTCCACGACATACGACGCGGACATGAAGTTCATGGGGATCATCGCGACCAAGGTCGGGCGGGCCACCGAGGACCTCGGCAAGGTCAACCAGGTCATCGACGCCGAAGTGCAGGAGCACTTCGCTCCCACTCGTACGGCGCGCAAGTCCCGGCTGACGGCCCCGGACGACGGCAACGAGGTGATCACCCGCGTGCTGGCCGGCGGGATGGAGCTGAACCGCCAGCTCACCCGGCTGTCGGAGACGTACAACGAGCACAAGGCCGCCATGCATCTCACGCCCGCCAACGCCCGCCGGGTAGTGGACACCGCCCTTACCCTCACCTCCCAGCCCCCGCTCGTCGAGATTGGCGACGACCGCACCGAGGCACAGGTCTTCGAGATTCCGAACCTCGGCCGCTCCTGGCAGCCGGCCTTGCGTGGCCTGGACACCCGCCTGGAGCCGGGTGTCCCGCGCCCTATCACCTTTGACGACCAGGCGGCCCAGAAGCGCACCGACCTCGTCCATATCCACCTCGGGCACGCCCTCATGCAGCGCGCCACCCGCACCTTGCGCTCCGCGCTGTTCAGCACGGACTCCCCCGTACACCGGGTCACCGCCGTCATCGCCCCCGGCCTCCCCGAATCCTGTGTCGCCGCCGTCTCCCGGCTCGTCCTGGTCGGACGCGGCGGGCTGCGCCTGCACGAGGAGGTGTTCCTCACTGGCGTCCGGCTGCGTGGTCAGGCCCTTGCCGAGTCCAAGGTCGAGCAGGTCCTCGACGAGACCCTCGACTCCGCTGATCTGTTCCTCGCCGATGAGAAGGTGCGTGCTCATCTCGCCGAGCAATGGAACGACAACGGTTCCCGGCTGCGTACACGCCTGCTGACCGCAATGGACCGCAAGAGCGCCAGCCGTCAGGAGAAGGTCACCGAGGCGCTCACCCAGCGCCGGGACTCCGATATCAAGCGCGCCCACGAGATCTTCGGCGCCTTCCGGCTCAACCTGCGCGAGTCCCGTGACCGCCTGGAGCAGGCCATCCGTGCCGAGGAAGAGCTGCTGTTCACCGACGACCAGCAGAAGCAGCGCCGCCGGGACCTGCACCACATGAACGAGCGCCTGGACAGCCTGGACGACGAGGAAGCGCGCGAGATCGCCTCGATCCAGGAGCGCTACAGCGACATCAGACCCTACGTATCCGCCGCCGCGGTCGTGTTCGCCCTCACTCCCGAAGACGCGAAGAACGGAATGGTCAAGGCATGAGCCGCCGCTACCCCCCGACCGCCGCCGACCTGCACCGCGCCTGGCTCGAACTCGTCGACACCGACGGCCCCTTCCTCGCCATCCCCGCCCTGGAACGCGTCTACCGCGAAGGCATTCCCCAGCCCGACTCCCGGGCGCTCGACGCCATCAAGGACGCCAAGCCCGCCTTCGAGAAGGCATGGGAGAACTGGGACGAGCACCCGGGCGACGAAGCCGCCCTCGACCTGTACCGCGAGGCCCGCGACACCTGGGTCGACCTTGTCCTGCGCCAGGGCCTGCGCTGGGGTGCCTCCTACACCGTTCCCGCCCCGGCCGCCGTCGAGGTCCGCTCACCCGACTACACCGTCACCGTGTGCGCCGACGGCGCCCTCGTCCACGGCGACACCACCGGGGCTCTCGTCCTGATCACCGACCCCACGGACTCCCTTCGCGACCCGCTCACCGACGGCTGGTCGGCCAGCCCCATCGACCGCATGGAAGAGCTGCTGCGCGCCTCCGGCGTCCCCATCGGCGTCGTCACCGACGGCCGCTGGTGGGCGATCGTCAGCGCCCGCCCGCAGACCATGGTCGCCTCCGGCATCGTCGACGCCCAGACCTGGATCGAAGAGCCCCAGACCCGCAACGCCTTCATCGAACTCCTCCAGCGCCGCCGCCTGGTCGGCGGCAAACAGCAGGACCGGCTTACGGAACTCTTCGGCGAGTCCGTCACCGCCGCCGAGAAGATCACCGAAGCCCTCGGCACCCAGGTCCGCCGCGCCGTCGAACTCATCGTCCAGGCTCTGTCCGAAGGCGCCCTGGACACACAGCGACGCGGCGAGGACGACCCGCTGCCGACGGCAAGGGGCGAGGTCTACGAGGCCGCCGTCACCGTCATGATGCGCGTCGTCTTCCTCCTCTTCGCCGAAGAACGCGGATTGCTGCCCCAGAGCCGCCTCTTCGCCATGGGATACGGCATCAGCGACGAACTCGACCTCCTCGACGCCCGCGAGAAGGAGGAAGGCGAACAGGCCCTCGACGCCACGTTTCTGACCTGGCACCGGCTCCTGGCCACCTCCCAGGCCCTGTACCGGGGCGCGAGCTTCGAGGACCTGCGCCTGCCCGAGTACGGCGGCTCCCTCTTCGACCCGGCCCGCTTCCCCTTCCTCACCGCCTGCGACTCCCAGGACACCCTGGCCATCACGGTCAGCGACCGCGTCATGCTCGAAGTCCTGCGCGCCGTCCAGATCGCCCAGCTGCCCGGCGGAGCACGACGGATCTCCTTCCGCGACATCGACGTCGAACAGATCGGCTACATCTACGAGGGCCTGCTCGGTTACTCCTGCGAACCCGCCGAAGAGATCATCGTCGGCCTCACTGGCAGCGCGGGATCCGAACCCGAGATCCCCCTCGCCACCCTGGAAGAACTCAGCCAGGCCAAGCGCACCGAGACCGCGCTGGCCGACGCGATCCTCGTCTGGATCAAGCAGCATCAGCCGGCTGCGAAGCCGTCCAGCAAGGCCGCCCTCACCAAGGCGCTGAAGGCGGGCGAGACGCTTGATGACGCCGAGATCGCCCTGCGCGACGTCACCGACGACCCGGACCTGCGCGACCGGCTGCGCCCGTTCATTGGCATCATCCGCCGCGACCTGCGCAGTCGCCCACTGGTGGTCGAGCCCGGCGGCGTTCTGCTGGTGGAGACCCCCTCGCGCGCCTCAGCTGGCGCGCACTACACGCCCCGCTCACTGGCCGAGGAAGTCGTCCGGTACGCACTGGAACCTCTGGTCTACTCTCCCGGACCGCACCAGACCGCGGACCAGAACACGTGGCGGCTGATCGAAGCCGACCAGATCCTCGATCTCCGCATCGCTGACATCGCCTGTGGCTCGGGGGCCTTCCTCGTGGCTGCTGCGCGATACCTCGCCGACCGGCTCGTCGAGGCGTGGCAGCGCGATGACGTGGCATATGGGCGAACGCCCCACGACCTGCACGTCCACGCCATAAGGACCGTCGTCGCGACCTGCCTGCACGGCGCCGACATCAACGGCATGGCCGTGGAGATGTGCAAGCTGTCGCTTTGGCTGGTCTCCCTGGACCCGAAACTCCCGTTCTCCTTCGTCGACGACAAGGTCCTGCACGGCAACGCGCTGCTCGGCCTGACCGGCGCCGACCAACTGCGCCGCCTCCACATCGACCCCGCCGCGGCCGGTAACCAGCTCAGCGTTTTCGCCCTGGACGTGGACGACATCCTGGACCAAGCAGCCCGCCTCCGCCGCCAGCTCGCCACCGAGGTCGACGACAACGACCCGCAACGCTCGGCTGCCACGAAGCGACGGCAGTGGCGCCGGTACCAGGAGCTAACCGAGCAACTCGCCGACGTCGCGGACGGGGTGATCGCGGCCGGGCTGCAGTGGGGCGGCAAGCCTGGAAAGCAGCTCAAGGCGGCGTACGAGAACCTGCGCATCGCCGTGGAGAGCGCGTACCCCGCTGGCGGCGACGAGACGGACCGTGAACGGACGATGCTCAACGGCATCCAGGAGACCGGGCTTACTCCGACGGTGACGACGGACTACGCGCGATGGAAGCCGCTGCACTGGATTCTGGCGGTGCCGGATGTGATGGAACGAGGTGGGTTCGACGCGGTGATCGGGAACCCACCATTCCTGGGCGGGACCAAGATTTCCGGAGCCTTGGGCGGAAACGTTCGGGATTGGTTCAGCCACGTACTTGCAGTTGGTCAAGGTGGTGGCCGCGCAGATATCGTGGCGTATTTTTTCCTTCGCGCCACGGAACTCTTGACACCGAAGGGCAATCTCGGCCTCATTGCAACCAATACTATTGCTCAGGGTGACACCCGAGAGACGGGTCTCGACTTCATCGTTAGCAACGGGTTCACTATTACCCGGGCGACGCAGAGTCGTCCTTGGCCTGCCGTAAGCGCCAACTTGGAATATGCAGCAGTATGGGGAAGCCTGGGCGAGGTTTCACCAGAAGTGCCGCGAATGGCGGATGACGTCCCGGTCAGGCGGATCTCGACCCTCCTGGAGGCAAGCGGTCGAATCGAGGGACATCCAGTCAAACTGATCGAGAATCGAGGCGTAACATTTGAAGGATGTAAACCTTATGGTAGCGGTTTCGTAATCACGCAGGAGGAGGCTGCAGACTGGATCAAGGCGGACCCAAAGAACGCCGAGGTCTTGTTCCCCTACCTTAACGGCGAAGACTTGAATTCTCGCCCAGATTCGTCACCTTCTCGTTGGATCATCGATTTCAACGACCGAGCGGAATCTTCTGCTCGGGAGTACACACTACCGTTTGCTCGAATCCTGGAAGAAGTTAAAGGGGAGCGGGCACGGAAATCTAAGGCAGTCAGAGACGCGCCATGGTGGTTGTTTTTTAGGGCACGTCCGGCCATGAGGGCGGCAATTTCAGAGTTGAGTGAGATGCTCGTCCTGACAAGACACTCCGTGACCGTGATGCCTTGCAGGGTCAAAAAGGGTCCCATCCCTAGCGAGGCTACCGTCATCTTTGCCACAGATTCCTTCTCTGATCAGGCAGTGCTGTCTTCAAGTCTGCATCAGTTGTGGGCAATCACGTACGGGTCGACCATGCGGGCCGATATTCGCTACACCCCGTCAGACGTATTCGAAACGTTCCCGCGCCCCGCGCATAGCGATAGACTTTCCGAAGTCGGGAGCATACTCAATGCGGAGCGGCGAAGTATTATGGTCCGCCGCGGCCTGGGGCTGACTAAGCTTTACCATTTGGTGAACGACTCAAACATAAATGACTCTCTGGACGCTGACGTCGCTCGCCTCCGCGAGATCCACGTCGAGCTCGACCGAGCCGTCATGGTCGCCTACGGCTGGGACGACGTCCCCTTGGAACACGACTTCCACACCTACCGCCAGGTGCAACGCTGGACAGTGAGCCCTGCCGCCCGGGTAGAGATCCTCGACCGCCTCCTCGCAGAGAACCATCGCCGTGCTGCATCGCAAGGCGTTGTCAGCCCCACCGGCAACAATGAAGCCATCGCGGAAGAGGAGGGCGACGAGTGACCACCCCCCAGCGGAAGAGCGACCAGCCGGCAGCCGCCGCCCAGGCCCCGCCCTACCGTCTAGCCCGCGACCCGGACGACCGTTCCTGGACGGTGCGCGAGAACCTGGTCGACATCCTGGAGCGTGAGCTCCTTGGCCCGGCCAATGGCCCCGATGAGATCCTCGAAGGCGTCCCCGACTCGGCGTACCTGATCGGTCGGATTGCGCCCGTGCGGCTAACCGCCGGCCGCGACGACCCCGGCGAGGCGGGCTCGGACGAGGCCGCGAGCGACGTAGGCGATGCAGTGGACGCCGCCGAGAGCCGGGGCGTGCCACTGACCGCCGTCGACGACAGCAGTGCCAGCTCGGATGAGGACGAGGTCGAGGACCAGCCGCAGAAGCGCGGGCTGATGATCCCGGCGTCGATGGGGCTGCGGTGCCAGATCCCCGACGATCTGGACGAGTTCACGGTGACCGCCTCGTGGGGAACGTACGAGCCGGTGAAGGAGAAGCGCGGGGAGGGTGCGGACGGGTCCGAGGGCGATGCGCCCCCTCCTGCCTTCCGTCGTTTCCAGCGCACCCCGCACGCCATCGCCAAGACGATCAAGATCGCCGATCTAAAGCCGTCCCGTACTTCCGAGATCCCGCTCAAGGACAAGGTCGTACTGCGCGTGGATCGTTACGACGATGCCGAGCGAGGTTGTCGGCTGATCGAGGTGGCGCTCTGCAACGACCGAGAGACCCCCCGCAAGATCCCCGTCGAGGCGTGGCTGTACCAGACCAAGCTATCGGTGTCGGCCAGTGGCGCTGAGGTGTTCTTGCCGGTCAATGACGTACTCCTCGACACCCGCCAGGAGCCGGACGACGAACTGCGGCGGCTGCGGCTTCAGTACCGCAACCGTCTGGAGTTCGCCCATGGCCGGACCTGCTCGGTGGACTGGAAGGTAGCCGAGGGAGCGCGCAGGGCCAGCGAGGTCTGGACGACGTGGCTGCCGGTGAGTGAGACGCCTCAGACGGCCGCCGAGGAGATCGGCGCGGCCCTGCTGGACATGCGCAAGCTCCAGGAGGCGTCGACCGACGAACTGCGTACGGGTCTTGAGCCGATCGTCGCGGGTTACACGGCCTGGCTGGATGGCGAGGAGCAGCGGGCCGAGGTGCTTCCGGAGCATCTGCGGTCCGAGGGTTTGGACGCGGTCACCGAGGCGCGTCGGGTGCAGCGCCAGCTTGAGGAGGGTCTGAAGCATCTCCTCAGGGATGAGGAGGCGCTGCGCTGCTTCCGGTTCATGAACCGGGTGATGGCCGATCAGCGTGTGCAGTCCCAAGTCGCGGAGCGGCGAGCGAGTCGCCCGGAGGAGAGCATCGACGAGGCTCGCGAGGCGATCCTCGCGGAGAAGGGAGCCCTGGCGCATTCGTGGCGTACCTTCCAGCTCGCCTTCGTGCTCATGCAGTTGCCATTGCTGTCCGACCCGGCGGCCGAGAAGCGGTCGGGGGATCTGGCCAAGGCGCAGCTGCTGTTCTTCCCGACCGGTGGTGGCAAGACGGAGGCGTATCTGGGTCTGGCCGCGTACACGTTCGCGATCCGGCGCCGCCAAGGCGTCGTGGATGCCTTTGAGGGGCCATTGGACGGACGGTCCGGGGTGGCCGTTCTCATGCGGTACACGTTGCGTCTGCTCACCGCCCAGCAGTTCCAGCGCGCCACCGCCCTGGTGTGCGCAGCGGAGATGGCGCGGCGCGATGATGTGGCGACCTGGGGAGACGAGCCGTTCCGGATCGGGCTGTGGGTCGGTACCGATGTGAGCCCGAAGCGGTATGACGAGGCTGCCGAGCAGTTGCAGAAGGCCCACGGGGGCCGCGGGTATCGGCTGACGGTGCTGCAGATCCAGCGCTGCCCGTGGTGCGGGACGCGGGTCGAGGCGCGGGATGTGCGCACGGAGCCCGCGCTGCGTCGGGTGTACGTGTACTGCGGTGACGAGCTGGCCGAGTGCCCGTTCTCTGACGGCGGTGAGGTCCCCGACGGGCTGCCGGTCCTCACGGTCGACGAGGAGATCTACCGGCTCGCGCCGGCGTTCGTCATCGCCACAGTGGACAAGTTCGCCCGTCTGGCGCGGGAGGGCGAGGCGGCCTCGCTCTTCGGGCATGTCTCGCGACGTTGCGAGCGGCACGGCTTCGTGCACCCCGACTATCAGCAGTGCGATATCAAGAACGGCAGCAAGCACCCCAAGAAGGACGGCCATCCGGCCGCTCCCGTGCACCCGGCCACCCGGCTCCGGCCCCCGGATCTGGTCATCCAGGACGAGCTTCACCTGATCACGGGAGCCCTTGGCACCACGGTGGGCCTGTTTGAGGTGGCCATCGACGTGATGTCCGACTGGCGTACGAAGGACGGGCGCCCGGTTCGTCCGCTCCTTGTCGCCTCCACCGCCACCGCACGCAACGCGTCCGACCAGGTACATGCGTTGTACGGGCGGGACGTCACTATCTTCCCGCCGCAGGTCCTGGATGCCGGGAACACCTTCTTTTCCAAGGAGATCCCGGTCTCCGAGGACAAGCCGGGTCGCCGGTACGTCGGGATCAGTACGACCGGGGTGCGCTTGACCACGGCGGAGATCCGGGTTGCCGAGGTTCTCATGGCCGGCGGGCAACTGCTTCTTGACCGCTCCGGCAGCGTGGCCGATCCGTACATGAGCCTGGTCGGCTACTTCAGCGCTACCCGTGAATTGGCCGGCATGGCACGGTATATGAGCGACGAC
This sequence comes from Streptomyces sp. B21-105, assembly GCF_036898465.1. Taxonomy (NCBI): domain Bacteria; kingdom Bacillati; phylum Actinomycetota; class Actinomycetes; order Kitasatosporales; family Streptomycetaceae; genus Streptomyces; species Streptomyces sp. B21-105. The sequence goes on from NZ_JARUMJ010000001.1 coordinate 1,121,850, forward strand.
ATCCAGACCGCGCTCGCCAAGGGCCGCCCCTGGTCGAAGCTTCCCCGCCGCACGGGTACCAATTACGGGTCGCTGCACGTCGCCGAGCTGACGTCACGTGTGGCCAGCGCCGACATCACCGCGACCCTCGACCAGATGGCGGTGTCATTCGATCCAGGTTTCGACTCCACCGCGGGCAAGCGGAACCGGCGCGCGTTGCGGGAGGCGAAGAACCCTGAGCCCACGCGCGAGGTGAACCCGTACGACGTGGTACTGGCCACCTCCATGCTGCAGGTGGGGGTCGACGTGACCCGGCTCGGTCTGATGCTCGTTGTAGGCCAGCCGAAAAACACCGCCGAGTACATCCAGGCGTCTTCCCGCGTCGGCCGGGCAGCAGACCGGCCGGGCCTGGTCCTCGCGCTGGGGAACTGGGCGCGCCCCAGGGACCTCGCCCACTTCGAGCAGTTCCGCCACTACCACGAGACGTTCTACGCGCAGGTCGAGGCACTGTCCGTGACTCCCTTCTCGGTGACCTCGCTGGAACGCGGTCTGGACGGTGTGCTGGTCAGCGCGGCCAGGGTTTTGCAGGCCCCAAAGGCCGGCCCCGGCCAAGGGCTGTCCCCGGAGGACGGCGCGGCCCGTATCGAGGCCGAGCAGCACTTCGCCGGTGAGCTCATCGACGCCCTAGTGCGCCGGATTGCGCGGGCCGGCGACGAGGACGCGTCCAACCGCGCCCGCCTGCGCTTGGAAAACCGCCTTGATCAGTGGGGCAAGCGTCGCAAGCACCTCGTAGAGCTGCGTAAGTCACTGGTGTACGAGAGGGTTCTGGACGACAGCCGGCACGATGCCCTGATGATGAGCGCGGAGAACGCGAAGGCGGGCCTTGACACACGGGACGCGCCGCCGTTCATCGTGGCGAACTCGATGCGTGAGGTTCAGCCAGAGATCAACTTGTTGGTGAGCCCAATCAAGGAACGACTGGTGTACCGAGCACCTGACTATGCCCCGAAGTGGCAGATGCCGGAGGACAATTCATGAGTGACGAGACGCGGTTCGTCTACGACGTCACTCACGCCGTCGACCCACTGGGCGATCTGGAGCAGGAGGCGGAGAAGGCCACCAAGCACAACCGCGCCAAGGTCGGCTCAGCCCGCCCCTCCTCCCTGCTTTACACCTACGGTCCCGGCGCGATCATGGACCTGCCACAGTTCACGATCATGCCCACTGGCTTGGACGAGTGGGACCGCATCTGGCAGCGGCGTGACTCCGCGCCTCCTCAGATCCACGCTCCACGGCTGCGTGACGTGGTCCGGATGATGCTGCGCTCCCCCGACGTGCAGCTGCGGCCGTATCCCTGGCAGCCGAAGAAGCACAGCCGGTCCGCCGAGGGCAACGACCTCGGCGTCCCGTCCCGGGTCTTCCCGCAGTGGCTACGGTGCACTGGCTGCGACATGCTCGGGTTGCTCGCCCAGTTCGACTACCGCCATACGCATCCCTTCCGCACCGACCTGGCTGTCTTCGAGCATGCCAAGTGCACGGGGCGCGCGGGTGGCCGCACCCGCAAGCCGATGCGGCGCACCGCCATCCCGGCCCGTTATCTGCTGGCCTGCGTCGACGGGCACCTGGACGAGTTCCCGTACGACCTGTGGGTGCATCGCGGGCAGCCATGCAGCAAGGCAGAACTGCCCGCCCTGAAGATGGTCGACCGGACGGCCGGGAAGGGTGCCTCGGCCGTCATCCAGTGCGCATCCTGCGACTTGCGGCGCCCGATGAACGAGGCACAGGGCGAGGCCGGCAAGGCGAAACTGCCGAAGTGTCGCGGACGTCACCCGCACCTGGACGCCTTCGAGCCCAGGGGGTGCGGCAACGACACCCGGCTGATGCTCGTCGGGGCCTCCAACCTGTGGTTCCCGGCCACCCAGTCGATCATCGTCATGCCGGAGTCCCAGGAAGAAAAAGCCAGTGACCTGGCCGACCGGGTCCGCACCGCGCTCGGCGACAAGCTCGCCAAGTACCGCGCCAGCCTCGACCTGATCAGGGACCTGCTGGGGATGGACGGCGGCGTAGACGTAACCGGCCTGTCTGACCACGACCTGGAACAAATCCTTCAGGCCGCCTCCGCACCCACCGACACTCCGGAGGAGCAGGAAGAGAAGCTCCGCGACTGGGATCCGGTCGACCTTCTCGTACCTGAATGGCGTTACTTGCTGCGCGACATCGTCGGCACCCGCGTCGAGGACCCCAAGAGCGGCCTCACCCTCGCCACCCGCGAGCGAGGCGAGACCCTGCAGCCGGAGATCACCCGCGTCCTCGCGGTCGAACGTCTCCGCAAGGTGAATGCCTTGGTCGGCTTCACCCGCATTGATGACATGGACCGCGTCGGCGACCTCCCGCGCCGCCTGGCCCCACTGACCCGTACACCACGACCGGCCTGGACCGTAGCAACCGAGGACCGGGGCGAAGGCATCTTCCTCCAGCTCGACGAGAACGCAGTCGCCGCATGGGAAAAACGCGTCCTTGACACCGACATGTGGAAGTTCCACCGCGAGGCACACGTCAGAAACTTCCGACGCCGCTTCTCCGACACCGCCGACCAGGTCGACCCCGATACCCGCCTGAAGCCCCCGCGCTACTGGCTCATCCACACATTCGCCCACATCTTGATCCGCGAACTCGCCCTCACCTGCGGCTACTCGGCGGCAAGTCTCAGCGAACGCCTCTACGCCTGGCCCGCCGCGGAGGGCCGAGACCCGTCGGCCGGCCTTCTGATCTGCACAACGGCGTCCGACAGCGACGGCACCCTCGGCGGCCTCGTCCAACTCAGCGAGCCTTCCCGCCTCCAAAGGGTCGTCGACAGCGCGCTACGCAAGGCCGCCCGATGCTCCTCCGACCCCATCTGCTCGAAGCGCACCCCGCAGGACCCTGAGGACTTCCTCCACGGTGCCGCCTGCCATTGCTGTGTCATGGCCTCGGAGACCTCCTGCGAACGCGCCAACCGTTTCCTCGACCGCCGCTTCCTCCTCGACCTGCCCGGCAGCAACCTCGGGTTCTTCCAGATCCATGAGTGAGGCGGACGCGCCACGACGCCTTGGCCAACTCCTCACCGGGACCGAGGCCAAAGGCATCGCGGACCGGCTCGCCGACGGTGACACCCTCACCGCAGCGCTCAAGGTCGTCGCGGTCGGCCAGCGGGCAGAGGTCCGACGCCTTCTGGAGGCGGTTGCCAGCGGCACCGGGCCAAGGCGCCAACAGGTCCTGGCCCTGCGCGCAATCGAGGGGGCACGGGCTCTGCCGACTACTTTGTCACCGCTCTGGACCATGCCCGGACACCTCGTCCAGAGCGGGCCGCTCACCACCTCGGTGACCCGCCTCGTGGACAGCGCACGCCACGCAATCACGTGCTCGACCTTCAACTTCCAACGGAGTTCAGCGCTTTGGAAGTCGTTACGAGAAGCCGCACAGCGTGACGACATCGCCGTCCGCGTCTATATGGACGCCCGGGCCGCGGACGGCGTCGGACAGCAACGGTCCCCGACGACTGCAGAAGTCGCTGCGCACCTAGCGCCGGCCGAGGTCTGGCGAACCAAGCAGTTCGACGGCACATACGTCCGCAACCACGCCAAGTTCCTCGCCATCGATCACCACCTTCTCCTGGTGACCAGCGCGAACTTCTCCTGGAGCGCGGAGAACAACAACGTCGAGTTCGGCGTCCTCATCGACAACCCGAACCTTGCCGAAGCCGTCGAGCGCGAGCTGCGCGAGGCGGAGGGCGCCCTGTACGAACGGATTTCCTGACGTCTCGCAGAGCGGCCTTCCGGAGCCTCTCTGTGAGAACCAGGCGTCGCCTACCCACCCGAGCTGCATCGCCAACAAACAACGGTGCCCTCGCCGGACACTGCACGCCGTCGTAGCCCGGCGTGCGCAGACGCCCTGCCGGAGTTTTCCGGCGGGCTTCGTCGTCCCACAGGGGGTAGCAGTGCGCCCGGCCGGCAGATGAGCTGGCCGGGCGCTTCGCTTCTACCATGAACGGCGGGGGCCGCCGCGCCGTCTCACTCAGAGGCGAGACACGCAGCCGGTACCCCGCGTTCACCAAGCAGTGTTCTGAGCGACGAGACCGGATCCGGTGCGGCGGTGATGGCGGTGACCTCCCTATCACTGATCCGGATGGTCGGGAGCCAGTCGTGCACGGGCGGCAGCAGATCCGCCAGTGCGTCCCTGAAGGCGCGTTGCCGATGGCGCCCGCCCTCGCCAGGGAATAACGGCGGCTTTGACTTGCCGAAGCCGCCGCCGGGTTCACGCCCAGTCAGAGCCTGCGAGCGGGCCAACCATCGAGAAGCATCGAAGCCGAGCTTCACGCCTGCCGGGTAGTGCTCCAGCGTCAGAGCGCGGGCTGCGGTGAAGTGCTGCTTCTCGTCAACCTCCAGGATCTGCTGCTGCCCGTTCTCGTAGGTCAGCAGGACGTCCAGGCTCCGCCGTTCGCGAGAAGGGGCCTGCTCCGGCAGGACCAGCCCAGTGAGTGCGCCGTAGATGGCCGCGACCGTCTCCCACATGCCGACGCACTCGGTCCGCCCTGGCCGCCGCAACCAGGTCGGACAGCTCTCTGGTTCAATCTCCGCCTTGACCACGTCAGGCAGTAGGCGGGTTATGCCGTCCTGTAGCTCCTTCACGCCGACACCCTCTCACCCTGATTAACCATCCGAGTATCGGCGACGCCTCTGACACCAACTCACTCTCGTTGGTCCTGCCTCCGGCCTTCCAGCACGGCCGGGCAGCGCCGCCCACATACGTCCACCAGCTTCCGCGCGCGTGGTCGATTGTCGATCGCGGGTCCAGCCCAGCCAGCGGGCTGGTGAGTTCTGCACGTCATCGAGCAGGGCAGCATCGTCATCTCCACTATGGAAGGGCAGGCGATTTTCGGGATGTTGTCCGTGCTCGCCAGACCCCAGCGCGAGCTGATCGTGGCGAACACCAACGACGGGCTCGCCTCCGCGAGGGCCCGCGGCCGGTGCGGGAGCCCGAGCCCAAGCTCACTCCCCACCAGGCCAAGCTCGCCCAGCAGCTCTACGACGCCCGGGAGGAGACCGTCCAGGGGAGTTCGCAGGGCGATTGCAAAGTCCGTTGATCGTGTGTTGGCGCAGGTCAGTTGAGTCCGAGGAGTGCCAGTGGCCGCTCGTAGGGGCGGAGGGCTGTCGTGCGGAGTCCGGCGGCGATGTTGGTGTGGCCGGCGTTGCGGAGCTGGTTGATGGCGAAACTGCGCAGGGTGGCCATGTTCTCCGGGCCGTGCCCGGTGCGGATCTTCGAGGCGTCCTCGCGAAAGGCGGTGTCCCGGACGAAGTGGAGCCTGTTCTCGATCACCCAGTGCGCCCTCAGGATCTTCGCGATGCGTTCCGGGGATGCCTGGCGGCTGGTCAGGTCGGTGATGACGTAGACGGTCTCGCGGCTCTGCTTACCGGTCTTGGCGTCGGTGCGGTGGCGTACGACCTTGGCGACCTGGGCGGCGTGGGGGAAGTCGACGCCGAGGTCGGTGACGGTCAGGGCCTGCACGACCCGGGTTTCCTTGCGGCCGTGGCCGGTGGTTCGGTCGTAGAACTTCGCCGTCGCCTCGCCCCAGGGCAGCGTTCGCAACTGCTCGTAGAGGTTCTTCTGGTTCCGCTTCACCGTGAAGACGTAGTGCGCTTTCTTCGCCTCGACGAGGAAGCGGGCGTGGTCGCGCTGGGTGTGGAGAGCATCGCCGGTCACGGTGACTCCTTGCAGGTCATAGGGGTCCAGGAGAGCGGCGAAGCACGTGATCTCGTTCGTCTTCTCCGGGACTCGGAGCTGGGTGACGGTCATTCCGGTGCCGGTCATCGCGGCCAGCAGGTGGGCGGCCTGGGTGGCGCCGAGGCGCGAGCCGCGGGCGCTCTTGCCGTCCACGGCGAGGGTGTCCGCGCCGGCCGGGTCGTGGCCGAGGAGGTCGGCCAGACCGCCGGGGCAGGTGTCCTTGATGACCCGGCGGATCGTCGCGCCACTGGGTGGGACCCGGACGGCCAGAGCGGTCGCGGTGCGGGCGCCGAGCCGGGCCAGAACGTCCTGCGGGGCGTCGGTGGCCCACTCATCGATCGCCGCGAAGCTACTCGCCCCGGTCACCACAGCGGAGCAGACGATCAGCAGTACTGCCACGAAGGGGTGACGCTTCCCGCGCCGGCACCGCGGATCGGCCAGCGTGGCCAGCCGCTCGGCCAGCGGACCCGTCGCACAGTGCTGACGGGTGGGCGACTTGACCAGACAGACGGTGGCAGACTGACGGCACATCGAAGCTCCGTTGGGCGCAGGCGACTTGGCAAGGTCACCTCCGCAACGGAGCTTCGTTGCGTCCGGTCGCGCACCCTCCCGGCATCGTCACACCGCCGTGACCTGCACACTCACGAGATCACCGCGACTTTGCAATCGCCCTGGGGGAGTTCGGGGCCTGTTTTTCTGGTCGCCCCTGTTAGTTGGTGCTGGCGTTGTGCAGGTGTTCACCGAAGAATCCCACGACGATCAGGCCGCTTTGATCCGTGTCATCGAGGTAGTGCAAGCGGGGCGCAGGTGGCGCTCCGTCGCCGATGCGAATGTGTTCCAGCATTGCCGCGTATCCCGACGGGTCAATACCCTCGGGGACCGGGAGTCTCCTGTCAGCCTTGCCGCGAGGGCTGCTGCTGGCGAACTTCCCCTCGTTCAGAATCACCTTGACTGGCGAGAGCAACGGCGATGGGCGGCTGCCGCAGTACGCCCTCAGATTGGCGAAGTCAGGGGCCGCCCCGCGGCCGCGCGCCCTGGTCAGATTCTTATCTTCGGCGTACGCCTGGATCATCGCGAGGGCGTCTGCAAGGCGATCCCTCCAGAGCGACGCCTTTTGATGGTGCTCCAGCCGCTCGGCCTCGTCAGGGTCAGCGGTGATCACGAGCAGCGTGCAGTAGCGCTTCGCTTGTTCGAGGACGCCGCAAAGGGTGGGTGCATCCAACCTCAGCTGGAGGGCCTCCGCGTCTCCCACCACAATGCCGTCCGCCTGCCGGGGTCGCAGGCGTGCGATGGCAGTGTCACGGGCGCGTAGGGCTGCGTCTCGCTCCTCCTCTGCAGCTCTGAGCAGCTCAGTGAGGCCGTCCCGCTCCTTCTCCGCCGCCCTGAGCTGAGCTTCCAACTCAGCGACCTCGGGTTCTTTCGGCAGGTACTGCACTTCCTGCACCAAGTCAGGGATCATCGATTCGAGTTTCGCTTTGAGGTCATCATGCTGGTCGATCACTTTGGCGTAGGACCTTGCCCTAATCTCGGCCTCGCGGCGCGCGTCCCTTTCTATTTCAGCAAGGTGCTGGTACTTCGCGGTCTCCTTCCTGCATTCCTCCACGAGTGCCTTGGACAAATTCTTAACGTTCTCGTCGAGCAACACCAGCTCAGCATGGGCCTTGATGTTGCAGCGCTGCTCCGCTGCAGGGCCAAACGGGCTCCGCGCTATCGGGTTCATGCATCCCCCTCAATGTCCGTGTGGGGTCGATCGTATGGGCGGAGCGTGACGGCCCTGACCAGTACCAGCGAGTTACTTGTCCCCTGGTGCCTGAGTCACTGAACTCTTTGGAGTGTTGTCGGCTGATGCGTGAGCTTGAGTCCAGTGCCGGCAAGGCACCCGCCGCTCAGGTCTGGGCGGAGCTGAATATGACGCACACCCCAGCGGAGGGTGCGTTCGGGATGGTCGTCGTCGGTGAAGGCGGTGTTGGCCAGCAGACCGCGCCGTAACAGCGGCCAAACACCTCCACCGGTTTCAGATCCGGTACGCAAGAGGGTAATTGGGCGATAGCGAACCAGTCGAGCTTGTTCGCGTACTCGCGCATCCCGGCGGACCAGTGGGTGTTGAGCTCGTCCCAGATTAGGACGATAGGGGCTTTGAGCTGGATGTGGGGCGCAGGACCAAGTCGCGACAGTCGGTCCAAGCGAGGCTGTTGCGTACTGCACCCCGGTGCTTGCAGTGCTTGCGGTGCTTGCGCGGCCGGTAGACCAACCGGGAGGAGTCGCCCGCCCGGTAGTAGCACATAGCGGCGATCGACCAGCCCGCCAGGACCGGCCGCGCACCCGCACCACGGGCGTGCGACGCGCCGGAACGGATCAGCGTGTGAGCCCGGCCAGCGGAAAGCGAATCGCCCGGTCGGCTGACTACATGTAGTGGGCGTAGCGGGTGGCGACAGCCTGGTCGGGCGGGCAGAAGCGCAGGACGGATTTGACCTGGTTGGCCGTGCGCAGGGTGACGGGCAGGCGGCCGTCGAGGCGGGTCTGGTTCCAGTTCATCTTGGTCAGGGCGAGGACTTCGGCTGCCAGTTCGCGGGGGTTGCGGGTGGGGGTCACGGGCCTGATGCCGATCGGGCGCGGAATGTACATGCCGGGGTAGGTTCGGTAGAACTCGATGCTGCCGGTGGCGTACAGCGCGAGTTCGCGTTCGCCGAGGGTGACGAGGGTGCCGCGCAGGGGCGGTGCGTCTCCGGGACGGAAGGCTGCGGCTCCTTCGCTGCTGGTGATCCAGCTCATCTCCAGCGTGTCGATGAACCGTTCGTCCGCGGCGTCTTGGAAGCCGCCTGCCTCGTCGTCGGTGAAGGCCGAGGTCTTGTGCAGCACGATGCGCGCGGGTGCGGTGTGGTGCTCGCGCCGGTAGGCGCCCAGGGCGTGGACCAGGAGGGCGTGCGCGTCGGCGCGGACCAGGTGGGGCTGGCGGTCGGTGCGGCTGATCCTCGCCGGCCCTCCGCGCACGATCACGCCGTCCCCGCGTTCGTTGAATACCTGCGCGACGGAGGTGCTCAGAGAGCTCCCGTCGTCGCTGCGGTAGAAGGCGACACCGACGTAGCAGGTCGTGAGGTCAGCGGGACTGCGCAGGAGGCGCCACGGGACTCCACCGGCCTTGTAGTAAAGGGCGACGTGCAGGTTCCAGGCCCGGCTGGCCTCGTCCTGGCGACTGTGGCCCTCGGGAGGCCGGGTGGCTTCCTCCCAGGTGCTGCGTCGGATGATCTGGATGGGCTGGCGCAGGTGCAGCAGCCGGGCTTTGAGCAGGTCGTGGAAGTTGGCGAACGGAGCCGGGGGCGGCTCGTCGAGCGTGTCCCGGGCTGGAAGCTTGTCGGCCTCCTTCGGGCCGCGGGCTGATCGGCTGGCGGTGTCGATGAGCTGCTCGGGTCTGGCGACCAGGAGGACGTCGACACGGTTCTCGTCAGCCAGGGTCCTGATCTCTTCCGCGTAAATGCTCACGGCCTTGGTCAGGGCTGCCGGCTGGCCGGCGGTCTCGATGGCGCGCAGGTCGCGGCTGCTGATCGCCCGCGTGTTGCGGTCGCTGAAGACAAGGGTGGTGTGCAGACCGCGGTCGGTGTCGCAGCCGGGGAATTCCGGGAAGAGATGCGGGTACTTCTCGTCCTTGGCCGCTATGGGTTCCCGGCAGCGCTCTAGCCATTGGCGCAGCCCGTCGAGTTGGTCCGCAGGACCGACAAGGCCGACGCGGATCGCCCTGGGCGCGTCGGCCACGCCGAGATCAGCGGGACCGTAGTTCGTGATCCCGAACCGTGGATCGATGTGCCGGGCCGCTCCCCCGAATTCCAGTTCTGGTTCGTCAAGGATCACCGAGCTGATCACCGGCCTCGCCTCGCACCGCTCGCCCGTCCCTGACGGGGCGTCCGCAGTCCTGCAGACCTGGCTTTGCTTCCAGGGCTTCTTCGCCGAGGAGCACCCTCGTCGCTCTCGCCGTCCTGGAGCAGGCTGAGGAGATCCTGGGTGTCCGCATCCGCGGCAGCCAGTACAGCGTCCAGACTTTCCTGCCCTCCGGCGGACGGGTCCTGGTCGTCCTCGGGTGTGGCCCCGGACGGCGCCGGCCCCCACAACAGGTCGTCGATACCGCGCTCGACCGTCATGGTGGCCAGCTCGCCGAACTGGACGGGCCGTGCTTCCGTGAACAAGTCGGCCTCCTGGCGCAGGTAGTTGGCCCACATGCGGGTCCAGCCTCGGACCGCCGGATGCCGGTCGAGACGTTTGATCCCCGCCAGGAGCCGGTCGGCGAAAGGGTATTCGGTGTACCCGTCGGTGGTGAAGCAGTAGTCCGGTTCCAGCTGGCAGTACCAGACACCGTCCAGGCGCCGGAATCTCATGCGCAGTGCAGCGTGGTGGTAGTAGCCGACGCGCTGTGGGTCGGACTTCGAGGTGTGCGGACCGAACACGGTCCGGCCGCGTGATCCGGGTCCCTTGCCCGCCTTGCGAGGCCCCAGGTGCGAGGTCGCGCGAAAGTGCATGTGCTTGCGGTCCTTGTGCCACCGCAGTTCCGGATAGGAGCCCTGAACGGTCCGGGAGAGCAGGTCAGCGAAGCGGTGCTGGGTGTCGAGGTCGTCGCTGTCCGCCCACTCTCTGGTCTCGTGCCGCTCGGGATCTCCGTCGCAGAGCACCCGCAAAGGCGAGTCCCGCAGGTCGTGGAACGACAGGACCAGGTTGTCCCGCAGGATCCAGCCGGACTCACGCCGGCCCTGCGTCTCCAGTGCGCCACCGGCCGCGCGGTAGTCAGTGAAGGTCGTCGGGGCCAGATGCACGGTCGGCGGCATCTCGATGACGGGCAGCAGGTTCGTGGTCAGCACTTCGGTGATCGACGCGGGCCGCAGGTACAGGCCCGTCGTCCGCGGCATCGCCAAGCGCAGCAGTGCCTGGGCGGCGTCCCGGTCGAAGCGCTGGGTGTGCTTGTCGATGTCCACGCGGCGGGCAGCACGGCTGACCGCGTCCGGGAACGCCGCCTTGACCTCCACCCACCACGCCTCATGACTCTCGGGGTGGGAAAAGACCAGGATGACCGGCGAGTTACCGGACAGCCAGTGATCAAGATCGCGCTGGTCGCAGAGATAGTGGAAGCCGTCGTCCGTCTCGCCAGAGAAACGCCGGTCCTGCGCCTTGCTCTGGACCAGCAGGGTCAGGTTCAGCACGGCGCGGCTGTCGGGGTCGACCAGATCGATGTGTCCGTCGATGCCGTGATCGACGCGCCGGGGATGGAAGAGGTGGCCCATCTCCAGGCAGCGTCGCTCGATCAGGGCGATGCCCTTCTCACCGATGAACGTCTGGCGCGTCACCGTCTTGCGATCAGCCATCGCCTCATCCTCCTTGCTGGACACGACCCGTCGGCAAGTAGCCGGCCGAGGTGCTCATTCAGGGTATGCGGCACCACTGACAGTCAGGCCCGACCGCATCCAGCGCTCCGCTGACGATCAGGCGTGGCGATGCCTGTGCCAAGACGACTTTCGAGATCGTCACCAACGACGAAAGCGAATGAGCGGCACCGGGCTGCACCAACTCGGCGTATCGGCTACTCGAACTTTGGGATGCGATTTCGCAGGTCAGCGACATGGTGAAATTCATACACTGAACCCGATTCGACCATCCGCCCACGGGCCTGCCGCCGGAGGCACTCGAACCTCTCTCCACGGCTTACTGCACCCGACTCAGACTCGAAGAGCCCCCTGGCGCGCGTCGACGCTGGCCAACTCAGCGAGGCGGTGTCGCCCGGGCTGTGCACGGGGAACGCGCTGGTGGTGACGCTGCTGGTGCAGCTCGGGGTGGTGGCGGTGACGAGGCTGCTGAATCTGCGGCTGCCCCGGTTGGCCAGCTGAGACGCGGATGCTCGGCCGGAACCTGAGCGGGGCAGGTCGCGCTCGGTACGGCAGCAGGGCCCGGGCCACGTGTCGCGGTCCGGACCCTGCCCCGTGCGGTGCCGCCCTGCGGTGGCGGTGCGTCAGCTCTGTGCGGTGTTGTCGCCGGTCTGCCCGGCACCCTCGGCTGTGCCGGCCTTTTCGCGCATCTTGCGCACCAGCTCCGCCTTCTGGTCGGCGGCACCCTGGCGGTCGAGGTTGCGGTGCGGACCGTTGTTCTGCCGTTCGGCGCGGGACAGCTTCTTGCGCTGGCCGCCGCCCATGCCCACGGGGTTGTTGATGTTCTTGCTCACGGGTTCTCCCGGAATGTTGTGAAGTGATCTACGGATTCATCGGTGGGGAACGGCACAGCGACGTCGAAGGACGTCAGCAGGGGCCCATCACGCACTCACTCGTAAATCGGCGTCTGGAAGAACATGAGCAAGACGTTACCTGGTCCCGTCGGCTCCGCATACCAAGTTTTTCGCCGTCCCGGCGTCGGCCGGGCCTTCGGTGAGCCAGGGGCAGCCGTTTCCTGAAAGAGCCAGCGGGGGCTCTGCAGCGCCATTCCTGTCACGCCCTTGCCAGCCTGAAGCGGAGCGAAGAACGTGGCCCGGCTCGCGTTACGGGCTCACGAATACGGCTGCTTGGCCTGTGCTTCCGCAGGCCCATCGGTGACTTGCTCAATGAGCCGTCGCCGATCCTTCGGCCCGGAGGCGTAGGCATCCATGCCTACGGCGGCCAAGGGAAAAGGGGATCGGTCTCGAGATCGCCGTGCAGGCGCAGCAGTACATGGTCGTCACCGACCTGGCAGTCGGTGTACGGAAGGGTGTGCAGCAGGCGGGCGAAATCGTCGCAAGCCGCCCGGACGTCCACCCTGTCGAGGCCGAGCCAGAGGTGCAGCGTGCCGTCCTGAACCGTCAGCTCGACGTCGATGCGGGCATCGGTCGCCTCGACGGCTTCGCCGCCCCACTTCAGGGTCTCGTCCAGCGCGCCGAGGTGGATGGGGAGCGGGCGGAAGACCTCCTGACGCATGTCGTCGCGGACCGTGACGCCGGTGGCCGGGACCCGAGTGCTGTCCGTCGCGGTGGTGACGATCAGCCCGGAAGGCGAACGGTCCGGAGAGTTCTCGACCCTGCTCAACCCTGGATGCGGCCCGGGGCCGGTCGAGATACACGGGCTCACGGCTGAGCGACTGCGGGGCGCTCCGACCTTCGCCCACTTCCTCCCTGATCTTTGGCGGCTGGGAGCTGCCCGAGGTCGTCATGAGGCGATCGCATCCGGGCGACCAGCAACCCAGGGCATCCCTTGTTGGGGTTGGCCCGGGGATCCGTCCGGCCTGCATCGTCCCTCATTCGCCACCCACCACCGTATCCCCGTCGAACCGCAGCAACGTGATCCGCGACTCGCCGACCCACTCCCGAAGGGTGTCCAGTGCAGCGGGCTCAAGTTTCGTGGTGAAGAGGATGGCCAGATGCTCTCTGGCCCGTGAGCATGCCACGTAGAAGAGGTTGCGTGCCCTGATAAACGCCTCCAGTTCCTTGTCCATCAGTTCGTCGCGCCGGGAGAAGTTAGCCAGCATCTCGGGGATCTGGAAGCGGGAGTGTCCCTTGCTGACCACGGCGAGAACCCGGTTGAACTCCAGTCCCTTGACTCCGTGTTGTGTGGCGAAGGGCGTGCCGCCGCCGAGGTGCTCGCTCAACGCCAGCAACTCCGCGTACGGCACCTGGCGCAGTTGTTGGTACTCCTTCGACCGCGCCGCCGCCCGGGCTTCGGCCTTATCGTCACTCACAGCCTGCGGGTCGGTGCCGGATAGTGACACGGCCTTCCGGTGACGCTCGCGCACCTTCCCCAGGCCGTCGAAGAGCTGCTGCTCAAGACAGAGGTCGAGGACGTCGCCGACCGTGCCCGTCTTGCGGGCCTCCCCCAGTTTCGTCAGGAACGCCATCCATTCCTGCTTGTCGGCCGACGAGTTGATGGGTGGGCGGCCACGGGGGTCGAGTGCGTCGAACATCGCGCCGTAGCGCTTGTTCCGGTGGTGGAGCAGGGCCGGTTCCAGCGTGTCCATGAAGAAGGCCATGGCGTGGTCCTCCTTCCTCACGTAGGAATCGTTACGCCGAAAGGCCCCGTGGAGCTTCTGATATCCCAGTTCGCCGGCGATCGTCTCGTGCGTGAGCATGAGGATCTTCGTGCTGGGCTCCTCCGCCCGCCCCTGGGCATCGTGACCGGATGCCCCGGTGCTCCATAACCGGTCGCGGACGTCGTCCAGTACCCATTTCCGAGCCGCGTGGGCCGCGTCCCAGCCGAGCTGACCCTTCCGGTGGTGGGTGAGCCTCGTCCCGGCCCATTCGTTGGTGTGATAGACGGCGACGGTGCCCTCGCCAACTCCTGACGCCATGGTCTGCGTCAATTCGGGACGCATCGTGTTCAGGAGGTTCACGACGGCGCGCTGCGAGCGCCGATTGCGCCGTCTGAAGACCGGTGTCGGGCGGGCGTCCTCAAGTGCCCCGCACGCGTTGTCGTAGATCTGCTGCCAATGGTCCCCGAAGAAGCCGCAGAGGGGGCCGCGCGCAGTGGCCTCATCGCCCGGCGTGCCCAGCATGGCCTCCGCCAGACCGGCGGGGGTGTCCTGGTACTCGTCCACGAAGACGATCGGGAACCGGTCGGCAGCCAGAGCCCGGAACTTGGGAAGGGCGAAAAACGCCCTCGCGAGGACGGGCAGATCGTTGTGACCCAACTGCACCCGACGGCTGTCGTGGTCCACCTTCTGGAAGCCGGTGCTGTACTCGACGGTGTAGCCGTCCAGTGAGGTGTGGCCCTCCATCTTCGACAGCATGAGGTCCAGCTCGACGATGTGGCGCAACAGGTGCTTGCCGAAAGGGGAGAGCAGCTGCCACAGGAAACCATGGATGGTTTCGGCGAACACGTACGGGCTGCGGTCGGTACGGCTGATGATCTCGTCGCGGGCGACATTGGTGTAGGTGACGCAGGCGATGCGCTGGTGGGGCCGCGGGAGGTAGCGGGGGCGGTCAGCCAGGATGCTCTGGAGCGCCTCGATCAGTGAGCTGGTCTTGCCCGCACCGGCACCGGCCTCCACCTTGAAGTGACGGCCCGCTTGGAGAGCCGTCAGGATCGCGTGCGTGACATCTTCCGCCTCCGTCGTCACTGGACGTCCGCCTTCGTCGCCGTCCCGTCCTGTGCCATGAGCCACTCGAGGCCGCGCCTGATGTACTTCGGGACCTGCCAGTCGTGGTCTCCGAGGACATGGTCGAGGGCGAAGTCGACCTTGCTGTGCCTGGTCTCTACGCTGCTACGGGCCTGTTGTTCCAGTTCCTCGGCGGGAGCGGCACCCGTGGAAATACCGAACAGGGCCCGGTTGGCCAGCGCGAAGGCGTCCTCGAAAGTGCGGCCGCACGGACCGCCGGGCTCCTCCGGCACCTGGTAGGCGAGGCACATGCTGCCGCCGGCGATCGGCGGGTCCGTCTCGGCCCGCTGCAGCAGCTCGGCCACCGTGATGTCGGACATCTCGGGGGACCACGCCCTGATGGACTGGTTGGACGTGCGTCCGGATTCGGACACCAGACATTTGCGAATCTTGGGCTCACTGTCGTCGACGGGATCAAGATCCGTGATGATCAGGGCTGGGATCCCGAGGACCTTCAGCAGCGGATAGAACCTGTGGGCATGCGCCCCGCCGACCTCCATCAAGGTCACGTACTGGTGCTGGGGCGTCTCTTCGGGCCTCCTCGCCGCCAGCTTCTCCTCCGCAGCCGGGACGAAGATACGCTCGCTGGCGCCCTCGACGAGGATGGCCTTGTCCGCGAAGTAGAGGTCGGCCCGGGTGAGGGTCAGGTACTTGCGGAGGAACCTCTCGTCGCCGGTCACCTGGGACAGGTCCTTGATGACGGTGCGAGCCGGCCCCGGCTCGCTTCCGCTCTCCACGGTGTCCTCCTCCTTCCGGAAGTACCGGATGTCGGAGAAGTGTCCCCGGTTGGCCACGTGTGCCGAGTGGGTGGTCACCACGAACTGAGCGTTCCACCGGGGGCTGCTGTCGATTGCGGTGCTGCTCTCCTCGACCGCTCCCTTTTGCCCGGGCATCGTCGCTCTCATCTGCGCGTCGATCCGAGGGAACAGATTGACGGAGTACGTGAGTCGCTGGATGAACGCCTCCTGCATCTGCGGATGCAGATGGGCCTCCGGTTCCTCCAGGAAGACGAGATGGATCCCCGACTCCGGAGAGGTCGCCGTGTGATCGCGGTAGCAGGTGAAGAGCCTGAGCAGAATCATCACCAAGTTCCGCGTACCGAGGCCGTTGTACGACTCCGGGAACCGCACACCGGCCACTCCCGGATAGTGAATGCGCGCGAAGTTCCTGAGCAGCCTCTTGGAGTCCAGCCGGGCGGCCGTGACGAACTCCTGGTTGGCCAGACCTGGATAGCCGAATGCCTTCAACGTCGGCGCCACCCGTTCGCGGACCTTCTGGAGGCTGCAGTCGAGACTGCCGGAGGTGTCCACGAGTGTCCTGTCGATGTTCGCGGCGAGCTCCTCCAGCCACGTCGCGTTCTGACTCTTCTCCGCCGCGGTCAGCAGTTGCTCGAAGACCGCTCCGATTGGTGCGGCATGCCCGTCGCTCTCGTCGTCCAGCCCTCGCTGCGCCTCGACGAAGTCCACCCTCACCAGGGTGCGCACATCCGCGAGGTCGACCGGTCGGACGTTCGCCTCATCGGTCGGGTCGACCGCCATCACCGACATCTCGAAGTGCTTCGGGATACCTCTGCCCAGCTGCTCAAGCGTGGCCGTGGCATCCGGCCCCGCCGGCACGCCGCCGAAGAACTCCTTCAGGGCACCGTCCCCCAACGCGAAGGCGAACCTGATCACCACCTCGGAGCAGTCGGGGTCAAGGTCCACCACGAAGGGGGCCAGGGGTCCGTACTGGCCGCAGTCCTTGTCGTAGGAGATGTGGAGGGTGAGGGTGATTGCCGGAACCGTGTCGCGCGCCTGCTCCGCCTCACCCGAGGCGAAGAGGCGATGGGCGGCGAGGAACTCCTCGTAGCAGTCGGCGGAGAAGTCCTCGATGCGCAGCGCGGCCTTCTTCCTCGCCACGAAGAATTCGAACAGTTTTGCCAGCGAGGTCTTTCCCGTGTTGTTGCGGCCGACGCACAGTGTCACCTTGTCCGTGAAGGAAAGCTCGGTTCTGCGGAGCAGCCGGAAGTTGCGGATGACCGCCTTGGTGAGCCGGGGCGGCACCGGGACTACGGTCCCGTGTGGTTCGGCGGAGCCGTCTCGCGGGCCTGGGATGGCACGCGGATCACTGGGCTGGGTCATCGCGGCTCCTTGCTGCGCTCGTACACACCCTGGGACGCCCGGCGGGAACACACAGCAGGGGAAGCCACAAGCCCCATGAGATGCCGTCACCCCCTCAGGATCTGGAGCCGCATCTTGTCACCATAATTCTCTAAATGCACAGCGGTCGCATTTGATTCAGTTTCGGTCGCCTATCGATCTGAATTCACTCCCGAATGTTCGACATACGGCACCCGTGCGGCCACCACCTCATATGCCGACGGACCGGGTGAGGGATGGCCATGTACGAGGCGCACAGCCTGACCGGTGCTCAGCGAAGGCGTTGCGCCAGGAGCGGTGAATGGGTCCGCATCAGGTCCGATGCCAGCCCATGTCCAGTCCCGTCGAGTCCTTGAGGACCTGGTTCAGCGCTTCGACCTGTCCGACGTCGTCGAAGAGGCTGCGGGGAAGGTGGTCGTGAGCGAGAGGGCCGACGCCGTGCAGGATGTCGTCGTACGCCGACGCCACGGCGGCACCTATCAGTAGGTCCGTCGCCTCATCGAGGCCCACGTGCTCCGCCGGCCACCGGTACTCACCCTGACTCACCTGGAACACCGGGAACAGCCACTGCATGTCCCGGTCGGGCTTGATGAGCCGGGTCGCTCTCTCGCCCAGGAAATTGACGCCGTAGTGCGAGATTGAACAGACGTCTCTTTCCCGCAGGGCAAGCAGACGTGAAGCGCACATGAGGGACACGGCAGGCGTACGCGCGGACAGGTGCATGGGGGTCGTGGCGGCTTCCCGGAGGGTCGAGAGGTCGGACAGACGGGAAGCCACGCTTCCCATCCGGAGCCCACTGCGCTTGGCCAGCATGTGCTGGAAGTGGACCGTCGCCTCGTGGCTCGGATACTGGAACTCCAGGTCCGTCTCCCAGCTCGTCATCGCCTTGGCTGCCGTCACGAACCGGTAGGGAGGGTAGAGCTCTTTCCAGTCGACGGACGGGTCGTCGGAGTTCAAGCCCGGCACCACAGGGTTCAGTGCGAAGTCGATGAGGGCCAGGACGGTACTTCCGCCGAGGGTGCGCCCTGCGAGAGCACGTGCCAGGCGACACGGCATCCCATACTCGCCGTTCAGCACCTCGAGCAAGAACTCGCGCAGCGCCGGGTCAGATTTCCGTATGAAGGCGCCCTCGAACTGGAAGAGTTCGTCGAGCACCGCCGCGCACTCGAAGAGGACGCGAGTGGTGAGCGGGCCCTCGGAGGTGTGCACGAGCTTCAGAGGCCCGTCGATGCCGACGCGTACGTCATCGGGACACTCGACCATCTCCGTGCCCGCACCCTGGCGCCACATGTCTTCGAGGGAGTGCTCCATTGCCGCCCGCATGTCCCAGGTGGCGGTGTCGAACTCCGTCAGACCCTCCGGGTCCAAGAGGAGATAGTAGGCGAAGTAGAGGTTGAGCCAATCCAATTCGCTGTATTTCAGTTCCCCTTGGGCGTGCTTGGGGTAGCGCTCGAAGGAGAAAAAGGGGAGTCCGCTGCTCCGGTCCTCGTGGAGATGCTCAACGTCTTGCCGGGGCAGGTGAGAGATCGTATACGCGGCCAACTGGTCCCTCGTGCGCCGCAGCAGGCTCAGAAGAATGCCGACAGTGGATCCGTGATATCGCGCCCAGTGGCTGCTCTCGTGGACGTAGGTCTTGTGCCAGGAGCCGACCGCCGTCACAAGATCGCTGGTGCGCGTGCGGGTCTGATCCTGGAAGAGGATCTGGCTGCGCAGATTCAACTCGGCGCCGCTCGAGTTCCGTAGACGTGGAGAGTGGACGGTCACCGGTTCACCCCTTCCGAGCCGTCCGCACCCTGGTCGTCGTCTTCCGGTCGAGGAGGCGCCTCCTCCACGGGCCCCCGGTCACGCGCCCGCTCGACCAGTGCCTTCAAGGCGTCATACAGGGTGTTCGTGGCCAGTCCGGCGGCGACGGAGATGGAGATCTCCGCCCAGTGGGCGTGGCGTAAGGAGTCGCGCCTGTTCTGCTGCAGGGGCGTGAGGGCGAGGGAGCACTTTCCGGCGAGGTGCTGATCCGCCTCTATTTCCCGTGCCAGCACCTTCAAGTTGGCGGCTTCGCCCCGGTATTCAAAGATCGGCATGGCGGGAGCCTACAACTGGCCTCCGGTTCCCGGATCGGGACTCGGACACCGCTGTCTTCGCTGGAGGACCGCGGTAGCGCAACGTCGGGTGAGTTCGCCCCCGGGTGGTCGTTTGAGGCCGGCGGCGACGTGGGGGGCCGGCGCCGGTATAGGCGCGGTCGGCGAGGACAGGGACGCCTTGTCGCTCACAGATCCGGATGATGTGGTGGCCCACGCCGACGCTCACTTTCCAGCAACATGCGGCTGTCGTGGGTCGCTTCGGTGACTGATGGCCGGCGCGGTCCGACGCGCCCGTCGCCATCAGGGCGGCACGCGGACACAGGCGCCTGGCGTGGCCGGAGCCATGCGGCGAGCCAGAGTTCCCGGGGGATCACTTCCGTCTCCGCTGATGCCGGGGCGGACTGCGGACCGGGGTGATAGAGAGATGCCGGTACGACGATCCTCACGGTCTGTGTATGACGGCCCTGAACCCGGAAAGCGGCGACGATGTTCTTCAATGGCCCCGCGCACGTGCGCACCGATGCCACGCTCTTCCCGGCCAGTACCGGAGTCCCCGTCGAGCAGGATCTGCCAGTCCTGCCGCAAGACTTGGCGCGCGCGTTGTTCATCACGGGCAGAGCCCCGTACGACCAAACCAAGCACGGGAGGTCATCGGCGTACGAGTGGTGCCACAGGGTGGCGGTACTGCCCGCCTATCTCAGCTGGAGCGATGATCCGATCCGTCGCATCACACGTACCGACCTCGCCCGCGAACTCGACCCCTCCGAGAAGGGCATGCTGTCCTACACCCTGGGGCAGGCCATGTGCCAGATCTTCGCCGAGAGGCAGCTATCCGTCCGGTTCTTCATGCACGTCGCCCGCTACGCCTCCGCCTACAACCTCACCTTCGCCCCCGGCCCGAGCCGGGCGGACTTCTTCGGAGAGCGGACCGTCGGCGGTTATGTCGTCGCGGAAGCCAAGGGCCGTTCAGGCCCGCTGACGAAGAAGCTGCGCGAAGCCATGGAGGAACAGAAGAGGACAGTCAAGACCATCAAGGGCGTAGTGCCGAAGATCGCATACGCGAGCGCGGTGCACTTCTCCTCCCCTCATAGCCCCATGCGTCTGACGGCGATCGACCCGGACACAGCCGACCCTCGCGCCGTAGACCTTCCCGTCGACCCGGACCTACATGTGCTGGCCTACTACACGCCGTTCCTGGACGCCTTCGCCCATCAGGAACCACTCATTCTGGGCGACTACGTCGTGGCTGGCTTCGCGGCGCTCGGCGTGACGCTCGGGGTCTTGGCGCCGGTGCTGCAGCGTGTGGAGCGGGCGGCTCGACGCAACGAAATCTCGGGCCTTCGCGACGACATCCTGGGCCTGCTCGCCCGCCACCGGCCTCGCGAGAAGCGCACGCTCTACATCGACGGCACTCTTTTCGCGGCAGACTGGACGGTTCCTGAGGACCGGCGCCGCCCGGGCCGTCGGGACAGCGAGGTGCTCCCCGACTTCCTGCACGAGGCATTCCGTAGCATGAACGAGGAGGACGACTGGCGAGTGGCGTCTGTGGAGGAGGGGGACCTCGACTGGCGGGATCTGTCCCCTGCCAGGGGCTACATGCCGGGAATCCTCCCCCAGGGTGATCTCCTCGAGGGCTGAGGCATGGACGGCCGCCGGGCACCCTACGGCCGCTGCAGATTCACCGCCGCGGTGTGGACGCCGCCGAGGGCCTGTCAGGCGCTGTCCCGATCCACGCGCTGTGTAGATCGGCTTGTCCCCGTCGGTCCGGCGACACGAGTTTCGCCGGACAGCCCAACGTGGTGACTCCACCAGGTCGATGCGAATGTCGACGATGGTGGTGTGGCCTGTCCGGGGCGACGATAGAGCCTCCCCGGTTGCACCGAGGGCGCCGAGAGTGGTGCGGATTTCCCAGAGGATCCCCGACCGACGTCACCGCTCACCAGCGAGGTCGAGATCGCCCTTGCTCGTCTCGGCCGCACAAGGTGCGGGGCTTGCGCCGGGGCGTCGTTCATGCTTCGGCAGCAACGGCTCGATCACCGCCCACAGCTCGTCACTGACTCCCACGGCTTCCGCCGTGCCACGGTCACCCCCAAGCAGCACGGAATCACATACCTCTAAAAGAGCCCGCCGCAGCAGGCCGCTCTCCAGCGCACGCAATCGACCTGCGGCTCACTCACTTCGGCGCCTCCGGCAGCGCCGGCACCGTCGAGATGGACTGGATGGTGGACTCCCACTCCCCGGTCCGCGTGTTCTTGAACCGAAGATGCAGCACCTCGAACTCGTCCGGCACCCAGTCGAACTCGCCGACCTCATCCTGGTCGAAGACCTGGTGTTCCGCGAACAGCTTGGCCAGCTCGATGTCCGTGGACGCCTGCATGATGAACTTGCCGACCTTAACGACGTGCATCACCGGACGCCCCTGCGCCTCCGCCTCCCGGACGCTCTCCCAGAACGGCTCGTATCTCCTGGCCGACTTGGTCATCCCAACCCACTCGTCGCGCCTGATCTCGCTCACTTCGGCCCCTCCAGCCTGCTCGTCGTCACCGGCGTCCGGCTCTGCACATACTTCACCTTCGGCGCCTTCGCGACCGCCAGGCGGTTGGCCTCCTGCACGGACTCCGCTTCCGCCTCGACGCGCAGCGCCGCGTGACCGTGCAGAGCCACCGTATATCTCGCCATTACCTCAACCCCTCCGCCTCAGGACCATGACCACGCTGTAGAGAACGCACAGCCCCAGACTCATCCTGAACGCCGTTTCGGGGGCCATCCCCGCGGGCGCGAGGAGCAGCCGAGCCTGGCAGTCCGGCGGGCCTTCTGCGCGGGAGCATCCCCGCACCCGCGGGAATGCTCCCATCTCGGCCTGCATGCCAGGCAGGCGCAGCCATCTGCTCCCCACACCCGATGTACAGCAGCCTCGTCCTCGAAGGCGAAGAGCATCGTTCCCTGTACGTCGCCCTTACCCAGGCACGACGCCACACTGCCGTTCGACTCACCCACACTCGCGCGGAACCCGCACGGATCACTGCCCGCGCCCAAGGACGGCGATTGCGATCCCCTCGCCCCCAGGCGACCGCCACGCCGCCAATCCGGGCTCGCCACAACCGCGAGCTGGCCTTCGCTCTCCCATGAGCGCCTGAAGTGCAGCACTTCTCCGCGAGTTACGCCCGCCCAACCCATCAAGACCAAGATCCGGACCATACACGGGCCAAGACCCCCGTCAGAGTGAGTACGATCTTCATTCCCCCTGGTCACAACGCCATGAATGCTGTACCACCAGCAGACGAAGAACATTCTTTGTTCTTACAGCCCTCAGAAGCTTGGCTTCTTCTAGACCTTCAAGTGGGTGGTCTGAAGGCACTGTTGCTCTCCAGACCACCCAGCACGACAAGCACGCTCAGCAACAAGTTCAACACCTTGCGCCACCACACGACCCTTAGGTGACATCATCCCGGCCCAGCCGTGGACCAGTAGTCGAATCTCAAAGATCCAGTCGCCCCCGCCTCCGCCGCCCGAGTGCGACCTTCGACTCCGTGGCACAGCTGGGAACTGATCACCGGGCTACGGAGTCCGTCATAGTGGGAACGGCCGGGATGCCAGTGAAGTGGTGGGGAAGTTGTGACGAACAGCAGCGGCAGCAATCCGTCGGCAGCGGATCCGGGCACGTCTGCGCCGGGTCAGCCGCGCTGGGCCTGGTGGGTTGTAGGCATCGTCGTGCCCGTCGTTGGCATCGCAGCCACGGTGTTCGTCAACAACCGACACAGCTCTGCTGACGACTCGAAGCCACCCAACGTCGCGGGGGCACCGTCTGCCACACATGATCAAGCCAAGCCAGCCGCATCAGCAGATCCGGCCAGCCCGGAGAACACGGCTTCCCGCGCCATGTTCGGTCCACACGACATTCAGTTCCGGACCAGCGCCTACGGGGTTGATATCGACTTCGACACGCGCAAGCCGCTTGTTGCGAATGACCTCAAGGGCGCTGACTTGTCGGCCGTCACTGACGGAAGCGGAACGGCTGGTTCTACCAACTTTCATGGTGGCCCCCGGCTCGCGGCGCTCATTGCGCCGATTTCGGGAAGTGATGCTGATCCAACCGAGGCGCAGTGCGCGAAGGCGTTGCGGAGCAACGGCGACCCCATGCTGCAGGACCCGCCTCAGGATGCGCAGTTCTGTGTTCAGACCACCGAGGGGCGTATTGCGTTCGTGCGTGTCGTGTCGGCCGCACCGGGTGGGCACACCATGAGGCTCACAGCGACGGTTTGGGACCTCACCACCTAGTGCTGGATTCCTCAAACGGTGTACACATATCGTCGTCGTAGGACGCGGGTTGGTGGTGTGGGTCGTTCCCATACCCAGGGCCAGGCTCGGGTGTTGAGCTGCGATGTTGCCAGGCGGGTGGCGTGCTCGATCTCGGGTGGCCCGGCGAAGGATTGCCCGGCGAGGGCGGCTTTACGGAAGATGCGCCATCAGCTCTCGTGAAGGTTGAGCCAGCAGGCGCCGACGGGGATGAAGACGTGCCGGATTCGGGGGTAGTCCTCTAGCCAGGTGCGGGTGAACACGCTGTTGTGCGAGGACAGGTTACCCGTGATCACACAGACGTTCCCGATGGGATTGGCTGTCCCGTTTTTCTTGCTACGTCCATGGCAACCTGCCAGCTGACCTCACGTTCTGCCCTGTGCGCCGGTGGATGACGTGGAACTGTCCGGCCGGTGGGCAGTGGGGCGAAGGGTCATGGCCGCGGGCCACCGCACCGGGTGGACGGAAGGCGGCCAGGTCATACGGGAGGGGGTGGGCCAGCGCGTACGCCGACGCAACGTCAGCCCAGATGTTCCCGAACTGCCCCACCCGCCGGGGACGTTTCTGCGACCATCGGCCTGTCCCTAGAACGAGCGACACATAGCGAGGCAGAGCATGACCAGCGTTTACACGGAACTCACGAAGGAAGCCGGACGCCGTGGTGGCCCCGCCGCTCTACGCGCCTTCTACCGGTTGCAGGGCGTAGCACAGGGCGTCGCCCGCGGCCGGCTGGAGGGCTTTGCGGAGGGCGTCGCTCTCGGCCGATGGAAGGGCCGAACGGAGGGCGTCATCATCGGCGCCGCCGCCACCGGCTTCGGCGTCATCGGAGCCGTGGTCCACGAGAAGAGGCGCGTCCGCCGCGCCAGTGCCGAGACCGCGCCGACGACCATGCCGGAGGAGGACACCACCGGTGTGCCGGCGCCGGAGCAGAGGACCGACGCGTGAACGACTACGCCCCGGTGGCCTGATCCTTCCGGGGCTCACGATGGTGGAGCTCACCGCCCGCCTGATGTTCATCCCTCTCGGGTACGGCCTGAACGTGGCCGCATGTGGCCGGCCTGGGCGTTGAGGGCCGAGCGGGTGTGGGGAGTACACACTCCGCACGGGATTGCGTCTTCCGGCACCAACCGCTATCTAAGGGCGCGCAGAGAATTAACATGCTGGTTTGATCTTCCTTGGCTGCTGATTGCCGTACCTGTCGAGGCGGGCAGCGACGTCTGCGGGTGTGCGGAATCTGGCTGTTGACGGCGGGACCGCGGGGCCAGACTCGGCGAGGAGGGGCTGCACTTCCTGGATAGCGCGGGTGAGGGTGCTTCCGGTGACGCCGAAGAGCTGGGCGAGCAGGCCGTGGGTACCGATTTTGCGCAGGTAGAGCACGGTGGCCAGGATCCGATCGGCTTCGGAGAGCTTGTCCTTGGCGCCCGCGCCGCGTGCCGGCGGCGTTCGCCGCCCCGTCGCTCGTGGCGGAATCGCTCGCGCTGTTCGGCCAGTGCAGGGATCGAGTTGCGGTAGCCCAGTTGAGCGCGGCCCGCAGTGTTTCGGAGGGGGCGACCATCGCCTCCACCGGCATGCTCAGAAGGACCTCTGGCGCCGCCAGTTCCTGGTCGGTCAACCTTGCGGGACCTTCCGTCGGCACGTCTCCATCGGGCCACGATGAGGCCAATGCCCGAATGGCAAGATCGGCGTACCGCAATCCCACCTCGACGTATTCGGAGATCCCGAACCCCAGCTCGGGCACCAGTACCGAATCCGTCGCCTGAGCCACCGTCTTCCACCGCGTGACGTCGGCCAGTCGCCTCTCCACCTGGCCGGGAGCCAGCCGCAGTACCTCATCACCGAGCCGTGTGAGCACGACCTGACGGGGATCGGACGGAACGAAATCCTCCAGTCCAGCCAGCCAGGGCGCTTCCCGGCGGCATGCGTCCTGTAGCCGGCCCAAGAAACTATGCGCACGGCCGGACTCCAACCGCTGGAACCCTACCCGGGCAGCCGGACGCCGTGGCGGTGCCGCTGCACCACGTGCGGTTGGGAAACCAGCCCCACCTACTCCAACGACAACAGCGGGTCGAAGGGCTGCCGGTTCTGTGCCCTCAACTCGGCAACCGACGAGCGTGCGTCTGCCGAAATGCGAGCGGCCGGGTTCGAGCCGCTGGAGCCGTACCCCGGCCGTACCACGGACCGTTGGCGCAGCCGCTGTTCCTGCGGAAACGAGGTCATGGCGCGCCTGTCATCCGTCCGGCCGGAACCACCGGCTGCAAGAAGTGCCCCCGATCCGGTGGCCGAACCGATCCCGCGGCAGCCGCCGCGGAGGCACGCGCCGCCGGGTTCGAGCCGTTGGAGCCCTATCCGGGGAAGACCACCGACCGGTGGCGCTGCCGCTGCAGGTGCAGCACGGCCATCCCCCTCACCCTGACCAGCATCAGAGGAGGCCGTACCGCGTACGGAACGTGCTCCCGAGACACGGCACGATAACCGTCAGTCACGATGCACGCCGCCGCTGACACGGAGTAGTCGAGCAAGCCGGGGTCCCGTCGCACGAACCTTCTTTAGGAGATCGCTGCCGCCTGACGGCATCCTGTGTATCGCCCCCCCTTTAAAGATGCGTTCGGCGGACCACGAGCGCCTCGGCGTCCAACGATGTGGCCGACTTCCTGTCGACTGTGATCCACCACCAGCTGACAAGGACAGGCCGCACAGTCTTGAATGGCGTCGTGGCCACACCGATACCCATGCCCCCGCGCCCGCCCGCCACCCCGGAGACGATCGCGGGTAGCGCTGCGCTGGACGAAGTCCTGGCGTGTCTACGCGCACGGCGGCCGGTGTTCCACTCCGAGGCCGATCTCCAGCACAGTTTCGCCCTCGCGGTAGGCGAGGTCGCACCGGAGGTCAGGTGCCGTCTCGAAGTCCCGGTACGCGGGAACGATGCCTCGGAGTACCTGGACCTACTGTGCCTTGGACCCGCGGGCCGTACGGCAATAGAGTTCAAGTATGTGACCCGACAGTGGTCGGGTACAGCAGGGATCCCTCCCGAGGAGTACGACTTGCGCGGACACAACGCGCCGGACGTCGCGCGTAGGGAATTCCTGCGGGATGTAGGAAGGCTGGAACGCTTTTGCGACCGCGAGGACCAGAACGGGCTGGCCCTGCTCATCACAAACGAGGCGGCCCTGTGGCGCCCCAGGCAACGCAGGATGCCCACCAGGGACGAGGAGTTCCGCCTCCACCACGGCCGCGAACTGAGCGGCACCTTGCTGTGGGCCGACGGTTCCTTCCCGGACAACACCCGAGTGCTGCGGGGTGCCTACATGCTCGCCTGGCGTCCATACACCCAGCTGGAGGGCCCAAGTAGCGAGTTCCGCTGCCTCGCAGTGTTCATCACTCCGAACCCAGCGAGGCCCCAGCCGTCAGACGACGCGTAACCAGTAGCCTGCCTCGCATGTCGTTGACCATGGGAACCTGCCATGGGGGAAGCATTAGACCGCCCATTTCAGGGTCCGTCAGAGTTGGATCTCAAACCTGTTCACGACGGTGAACCTCATGCTCAGGCCGTGGGCGCGGAGATCGCGATTATCCGCACCGACGAGGCGTACGACCGGGTCCAGGCCAACGACGTCCGCTACCGCTTCGTGATCGACACGGCCACCGTCTGGCCGGCCACCAGAAGTCACGGATAGGTACAGCGGGCCTTGGCTAGCGGCGGAAACAGTCAGTTGGTTCTTTGCCTCCCGTGCCTCGGTTCGTGTGCGCGGCCACTGAGAAGCGCCGTTCGTGGGGTCCATCCCTGCGCGTAGATGGATGGACCCCCGCCTCTCGTCAAGGACGGCTAGTGCCCGAAGCTGCTCCGCGTGAGTGGGAGGTGAAACCGGGGATCGGAACAGGACGGCCAATGCACCAAGCCCCGCCGAACCAGCCACGCGTGCGGGCCAGTTCCGGGGCCCACCGTGGATCTCCGCCCGCCGGTCGGCCAGCACCCGCGGCGCGCCACCCTGCTGCGCCCACAGGGCCTCCAGGCGGGCCACCTCTCCCGCCCTCCCGGCCCAAGGGCCGAGGAGCCGGCTCGAAGCAGGCAGGACTCAACGGTGCTGGCCTATCGGCGGTTGTCGCCAATGAGTTCGAGGTAGCGGGCATAGTAGACGTCAGATTTTTCCCGATTCCGGATCAGGGTGCCCTCCTCCACCCGGTAGGTGCGGTCCGGATCACCTTTGAAGGAGAGCCAGTTGAAGGAGGTGGTCACCCAGGCATCGTCGAAGAGGAGGATCTTGGCATGGTTGCTCTTGAGGCGCGCCACGTGCAGCTTCTCGGGGTATCGCGCAGCGAGGTTGTTCAGCCTTCTGATGGCATTCGGGTCGGTCCTATTCTCGCTGTCGTCATAGCCGTAAGCGATGTCCACCTTCACGCCACGCTGCAGCCGGCGTTCCAGTTTGCCGACGAACGCCGTGGTGACGATCGCGCCGGTGATCCACGGCGAGATGATCAGGATGCGTTTCCGGGCGCTGGTGAGGGCTTCGTCGAGGAGCTCCGGGTGCTCGAAGACACCGATTGCGCGGATCTCCTCTGCCTGCGACTCTAGGGCCTTCGGCTTTGCGGGGAGGGGTAGGGGTGCCGGGGAGTTGAGCTGGACGGCGGCCTGCTCTGCGCGCTTTTGGGTGACCTCCTGCAGGGGGATCCGGGCCTCTTCGATGTCGGGTTCCAGCAGGGGGCGCTCAGGCTCGCGCTCTACGTTGATGCCGAGGCCCTTGGCGCCGCCGAGGCCGATCAGTTCGATCTCGTGGCGGTCGCTCAGTTCGCCATCGATGACGACACCGAGCTCGATGTCCACGCGTTCAGCGTCCGCGTAGACGAGGAGCTTGACCGGCAGGACGTGACGGGTCCGGGTCTGCACGATGCTTTTTACCTGCAGGACTTCGCGGGTGGTGGTGCCGTTCTCCTGAAGGAGGGTAGTGATCTCCTCGGCGGTCACCTCGCCGTCCTCGACTGGACCGGACCGCGCGGCAGGCAGCATGATCATTCCGGCTTCGGTGGCCACGTCCCGGGAGATGGTGCTGCGGCGGCTGTAGGGGGAGGCCCGCCATAGCATCTGATCGAAGACGAGGGACTGGCTGACCCGGACCGGAACGATGGCAGCCGCCTTCGTCGCGGTGAAGCGGCCCTTCTCGGTCAGGCGTAGCCGCGGAACGGGCGCTGTGCCGGGCACGGGAGCGGTCCAGCGCAAGTCGTCTGAGCCGAAGAGGACCGCTACGGTCTGGTTGACCATGGCGACGTCCAGGCCGAGGAACCCGGCGATGGATTCCGGTGCCCTCTCCCCTTGGTCGACCAGCCGCAGGACGTACTCCTCCAGCAGGGGGATGTCCTTGCTGTCCTGGGCGAGGACCTCGGCGGTGATGCGGGCGACGGGCAGGGCCGCGTCGACGATGCCGACGAGGTCGAAGCCGGTGCGGGCATTTCCGAAGCGGACGGCCAGCAGGCTGTCCTCACTGAACGTTGGCATCGCGGATCTCACAGTCTTCCGGGTGGCTGCTCATGTAGTCGAGGACGTTGCGCAGGGCGCCGGGTTTGCTGCGGCAGAAGCCGGCGTCCCCGACGATGATCAGCCCGAACCGGGCGCGGGAGAGGGCGACGTTGATGCGCCGCCAGTAGGGCTGCCCCAGGAACCCGAACCGGCCGTCGGAGTTGCTGCGGGTGACGCAGAAGACCGCGAGGTCGCACTCGCGGCCCTGCACGGCATCGACGGAGAGCACCTCGGGCGTGAAGTGCCTCAGCTTCTTCTTGGCCAGCTGCTTCTTGAGCGTCTCGACCTGACGGCCGTAGGGCGCGATGACCAGAACCTCCAGGGGCTTGCCGCCGGGCGGCTGGACCGCCCCCTTCCCGATCGCGTAGTCGATGACCTCCAGACGCTTCTCCGCGATCTGGGCCTCAAGCCGGTTGGAGACGCTGGTCTCGGTGCCGGACCGCTCCGTCTCACGCCGCCCCGGATGAAAGCTGGTGTCCATCCAGAGCACAGGCCGGTTGATGCCCCCGTACCCCGGCAGCTCGTGCGGATTGGGAGAGAGCAGCTCGTTGTCGTAGAAGCAGCTGCTGATCATGTTGCCGATGGCGGGCGTCATCCGGTACTGCTCGCGCAGCAGGTGCTTAACCGGCGGCTGTGCATTGTCCACCAGGTGCTGGAACAGCGTCGTCTGCACGATCTCCGGGGTCAGCTGGTGATCTTCCATGGCCTTGCCGTTGCGCAGCAGGTCCTCGTCGATCGGCGGAAGCTGCCTGGTGTCCCCCACCAGCACCCACCGCTTCGCGCGCGCCAGCGGGACCAGTGCCTCGGTCGCGGTCGCTTTCGACGCCTCGTCGAAGATGCACAGGTCGAAGTCCAGGGCACGTGCCGCCGGATGCCCCAGGAAGCCCAGGGCTGTGCCGCCCACCACGTTCCGGGTCCGCAGGAAACTGGCGATCAGGTGCGGGTCGCTGCCGATCCGCTTGAGCCATTCGCCCTGCAAGCGCAGCAGCCGCATGAGGTCCTGTCCGGGACCAGCTGCCGGAAACAGGGCCTCGACGGCGTCCCGGCACTCCCGCGCGGTCATGGCCTCGCGCAGGGTGAGGTCACCGTCCAGGGCACTCTGGATCTCGGCGACCAGGGCCGTTCGCTGTTCGAGGAGCGTCTCCCGGCGGGCGCCGACGGTGACCGCTTCCTCTCCCAGTTCCCGCGCGGAGGTGGTGCGGTCGGGCAAAGGCTGAGCGGTCAGTTCCACGAGCCGGCCCTCGACGTGCGCGAGGTCGGTGGCGACGGCGGCCGCCTCCTCCAGCAAGAGGGCCGCCTTCAGGTGCCGTGTCTCCAGCTTCTGTCGGATCGCGACCGCTTCTAGATGCCTCTCCGCCCGGGCCCGAACACTCTGCGTCCACCTCTTGACCTGCCGGTCCAACAGCAGCGATTGCGCGGCGGGATCGATGCGCGGATCGTCCGGGCGCCCCAGACGCACCAGACCGTCGATACCCGCCTCCTCCAGACGGCGCAGCGCGTTGTCGATGGCGATGTGGGTCTGGCTGACGATGAGAATTCGTGCGTCCGGCTTGCGGCTGAGGGTCTGCTCGACGATCTCCGCGATCACCGTGGTCTTACCGGTGCCAGGCGGGCCCTCGACCAGCACTAGGTCCTGCGTCCCCAGCGCGCTCACGACGACATCCCGTTTGCTCTGGTCGAGGTCGGCGCGGACCCAGGAGGTGACCTCGACCGGAGGCAGGACCGGCATCTCCTGCGGATTCTCGATGATCTTGCCCAAATGGGGGTTACTGCTCTGCTCGGCGGCGACCGTGGATAGCGCGTCGCGCTGCCGGTTGATGGCGCTCTGGCTGGGGCCGAGGAAGGGCAGCAAGTAACCGCAGCGCGGCAGCGCCGTCTTGGCACGAGTCATCCGGAGCTGGACGGTGTCCTCGGTCCGACTGGTGACGACCCCCCGGTCGATGGGCCGACTGTAGGGGTACTCCACGACCGACCACTCGTCGCCGATCTCCATCACCGTTTCGGTGGCGCCCAGGCTGAAGGACCGCGTGTACGAGGTGCCCTCCGTTCTGTCGTAGGCGACGGGCTGCCGCCCGTTCGCCGCGATCTCCTCGCGGGCTTCCAGGACGTGCCGCCAGCCATCGAAGAGGTCCCCGAGATTCTGCCGCCGGTCTTCGCGGCCCTTCTCCTCGCGGGCCTCGACATGCGTGTTGAGGGCCGCCAGCAGCACGTTCAGGCCGCGGTTGGCCGGGTCCTCGCCCGGATCGTAGAAGCTCCAGCTCAGAATCGGATCAAGCTTGAGTGCAGAATCCCGGCGCTTCGCCAACCATTCCTCCGGCCGCTCTTCTGCGGACACGATGACGCACCGGTCGGAGTTATTGTCGTCGCCGACCATGCGCAGGAACAGCTTCCGACCGAAGACCCGCACCGTCCCGGTGTCGACCTCCTTCGTGGCCGGGTTCCAGCCGTAGTCGACATGCACCGTGCCCGATATATCGGACATCACCTCTGACTTGGCGCGCGCCATGACCTGGTCGAGGCTCAGTTCCTCCCCCTCCGGCACGGTGACGAGTTTCTCTGCGGCGCTCTTGGTCATCTTCAGCCACACCGAGTTGCGCTGCCGCGCGTCACGGTTGCCGCAACGTCGCTCCGCCTCCAGCAGTTGGTGCTCCAGCACGATGGCGTTGGCTGGCCTCTTCTGCGGTTCGAGGTCGATGCAGGACTTCAGAATCGCGCGGACATCGGTGTCCATCTCTAGCTCGTCCAGCGCGGACAGCAGTCCGGGGTAGTCGCGGGCCTTGCTGTTGGACAGGACCTGGATGGCCAGGACGGCGTACGCGTAGACGTCCCTGACCCAGCCGACGCTGCTCTTCTCCAACGGCTTGTACAGGCTGGAACCGTAGTCAGCGACCGTGTGGTCCGTCGCGGGCGCCGCCGCCGTCTCCACGACCTTGGCGATCCCGAAGTCGGCGAGCTTGACCGTGCCATCACTGGTCAAGAGGACGTTTCCGGGCTTGATGTCCCTGTGCTCCACCCGCTGCTCGTGAGCGTAGGCGAGAGCAGATGCCAACGGCCGCCCGATCCGAGCGAAGTAGGCCGGCCAGTCCAGCGGACGGCCCCCGCTCATCTCGTCCTTCAGACTCCTGTCGACCCACTCCAGGACGATGAAGTACTGCTCGAGTCCTTCGTCCCAGCCCGAATCCAGCATCCGCACGATGTTCGGATGGGTCAGCGCCCGCAACGAGGCGGTCTCACGGTCGAGGAAGATCCGCGTGCTCTCCTCGTCGTCGCGCCGCTTGAGCAGCTTCACCGCCGCGTACGCGCCCTCCGGGCTCAAGACATCCACTGCCTTGCGCACCTCGGACATACCGCCCTGGCGCTTCTCCGCCTGCGGCAGCAGATGAAACCGGCCGTTGATCATGCCAGTCACACGCGGCTCCTCATCCATCAACTATTTTTCGCCTTCGCGTCCTTGAGCATCCTTTCAGGAGATCATCACCCCCGGTTTGACTTCGTCCATCCCGGAGCACGCGCGAGCCGCGCCCACTGGTTCCTCCCGAACGAGCGAAATCCCAGAAAGGACCACGTCGCACGACATGCGACGACCGAGCTCAGAAGCAGACTGATGTGCGGCTGCGGGGTACTCACCAACCGCTCGCCTACCTGGCAGACTTACGCTTCGACATCGCCCTCTTCGACTGCTGTGGATTGGGTGCGGCCGACGCGTAACTGCCTTCAGGTAGCCTGCCGGAGAGGGCGCCAGAGGCCGACGCCCTTCCAAAGCTCATCCATGTCATGGGGGCTCGGCGGGCAGGTCTCCGGTTAGTACTCCAGCTGTAGATCGTGATCTTCATGTCTGGGATGCGGCTTGTCGCCGGTAGTGACTGGTGCGTGATCGTGCCTGGTGACGGCGGCGCCAGTCGGACCAGGCGAGCCGGTGGGCCGTGTCGCGGACGGGCCGGACGGCGAGCGCGATGAACAGGCGGCAGATCTCGTTGCAGGACAGCGGGATCAGGTCCTCCGGCGTGGGTCGGTGTGCGTGTTCGTCGGCGCGGACGACGGCGAGGAAGGCGTGGGCCAGCATCGCGAGGGTGACCCAGCGGGCCCACGAGGGGTAGCGGCGGACCTGGTGCTCGTCCAGCCCTGCCAGTCCCTTTTCGGTTTGGAAGGTCTCCTCCACCCGCCATCTGGAACCTGCGACCTTGACCAGGGTGGCCAGGGAGGCCGGCGTGGTGGAGTGACAGCGGTAATAGGCGAGTTCACCGGTGCTGCGGTTGCGGCGGATCAGCAGCTGGTGGCGGCCCGGGGCTGCCTCGGCGAGGTCGATGACGGCCCAGTCATACAACCGCTGCCCCTTCGCGCCGCGCCCGGCCGAGAGCTTCTGCCAGGCCCGCTTCGGCACCTTCCTCGCCAGGGCATCAGCGCGGAACCTGCCTGCTCCGGTGGGCACTTCGGCCGAGCAGGCCACCGCGAGGACATAGCCGATGCCGCGTTCCTCCAGAGCCGCACGGAGTCTTGGGTTGCCGCCGTAGACCTCGTCCCCGGTGACCCAGCCCACGTGGTGTCCGGCGTTAAGGAACCGTTCGATCATCATGCGGGCCAGTTCCGGCTTGGTCGCGAAGACGGTGTCCTCGCCGAGCCCCGCCGTCCGGCAGCGGTCCGGGTCGCACGTCCAGGAGCGCGGGATGTACAGCTCCCGGTCCACCGCCGCGTGCCCACGCATCCCGGCGTAGACGAGGTAGACCGCGACCTGGGAGTTCTCGATCCGCCCGGCCGTTCCGGTGTACTGGCGCTGGACCCCGACCGTGCGGGTGCCCTTCTTCACATCGCCGGTCTCGTCGACCACCAGCACCGCGGCCTCGTCATAGAGGTGCTCGACGACGTATTCGCGCACGTCATCACGGACGGCGTCGGCATCCCAGGAGGCCCGGCACAGCAGATGCTGCATGCCGTGCGGGCTGGCCTCCCCGGCCCACTCCGCGATCGTCCAGCAGTTCTTCCTCGGCAGGTCCGACAACAGGCCCAGCACCAACCGCCCGGCCCGCAGCCGTGGTTCGACCCGTGTGAACCGGCCCGCGATCCGGCCCATGGCCACCTCGAACGCCTCCCGCCAACGGACGGGATCTATGCTGTGACCTGCGGCCACCGTCTCATCGTTACTCCACACAAGTCACGATGATCAACGGTGGCCGCACCCGTCTCCGCACCGGCCTCCACCAGCAAGATCACGATCTACAGCTGGAGTATTAGGCAGCCTCAGCGCGTTAACAAGCATCTTGGACGGTGTCGCGTACAGAGCGGCCAAGTCAGGTCAGCAGGGCAAGCCCAGCTCATGGGTGATGAGGTCAACGACGTGCCGCCATTGCCGATACGCGGCCGCCTTCATCCCCCCAGCGCACGGTTGAACGCCCCCCAAGTGGCATCCGCGTGCCGCGACAGCACCTCCACCTGAGCCGGGGCCGGGTCCAGCTCGAACTGAAACGCCCGCAGAACTTCTTGCTGCGCCACACACCCCCGCTCCGGCTCGGTGCCAGTCACGGCGGACGGTAGGGACCCGCCCGGACCGATGCACCATCCCGGAAGCGGACAGATCCGGGGCACCAGCCCCGGTCCTCCAAGCGCTCCATTAGCCGGGCCACCATCTCCGCCGCCCGGCTCCACAGAACACCTTCGCGCGATGGGAGGTGTTCCGTCGATCACCGTCCGGGCCATTCCCGGACCAAGCTGGCGGCTTCCACCGACAGCATTATCGTTTCCGCAGATCAAAGCAGGCGCCGTGCGTGTACCACCAGCAGACGAAGAACCTTCTGGTGTCGTATTCGCCGAAGAAGCTGGGCTTCTTCTAAAGGCACGAAGAAAGGCGCCTGACCTGGACTTTTGCCCGTCAGGCGCCTTCCTCTCGGCCCGCCAAGAGTAGAGACCGACTTACGTTACAACTCCCAGATCCCCCCACCGCTGTCCCGCTCCTGACCAGTACTTCCGGACCAGTCACGGACCAAACCCCGACCCACCCTTCAGACTCCGCGCCCCGGCCGACGCGGTCCCACTCCTGCATGGACTGATCGATGAGGCGGTTGGCCTGCTCTCTGACGCCGTCCAAGATGAGTCGCCATGCACCCGCCGCTCCTGCGAGAGGTGATCGAAGCCCCCTCCGATGCACATCCCGGCGGCGTCATGATGGGCCCGTGCGGTGATGGAGCCCGCGCCGACCGGGGACAAGTCCGTCTTCCTCTGGCGGGCGACCCCGGCGAACACCCCTTTCAACAGTGCGGTGCAGACGCCGATGTCCCTCCAGGCCCAAAAGCGGCCGTAGACCGTGGACCACAGTCCGAATTCGCCCGGCATGTCCCGCCACTGACTACTGCTACGAAACCGCCAGATCACCCCCACAAACTGCTCCCACAACCGTCCGGGGTACGGACTGGACTCGCCGATCGACAGAGACGGCTCGATCAACTTCCACTGGCTGTCAGTGAGTTGCCTGCTTCACGCGAACCCTTGACGCTGAACCGTTTCATTGCTTCTCTCGAAAGGCTGCCTCTGGGAGCGCTCCCACTCCACGCCGAAAGGGACCCCTGTGCAGACCACCCCCCACGCCATCCCCCATGTCACCTCCATACGCCACCACGCCCGTACCCTCACTGCGCTCGTCACGGCCGTTCTCGTCGCCTGCCTGCTGTCCTGGACGGGGAGCTCCCCCGCCCAGGCCTCGCCGGGTGACGGCTCGGTCTCCGACCCCAACATCGTCTACGTCGGGCGCTGGGACACCGGCGCCGGCACCGCGGCGGTGCCCTCCTGGACCGGCGCCTACCTGCAGACGGCCTTCACCGGCACCACGGTGAAGGTCAAGGCGAGAGACGCGGTCAACCTGTACGCCAGCATCGACGGCGGCCCCGACGTCTTCCACGCGGGCGTACGCGGCACGGTGAACCTCGCTCCCCGACCGTTGTCCGCAGGCACCCACACCCTGCGCATTTCGTACCGCTCCGGCGACACCGTCTTCCAGGGCCTGGTGCTGGACCCCGGTGCGCGCACGGTCGAGCCGAACACCCCGTCCCGGCTCGTCGAGTTCGTCGGCGACTCCATCACCGCCGGCGCACTCACGGACCGACTCGCGCTGGACTCGTACGCCTGGAAGACGGGCGAGCAACTGGGAGCGCGCCACACCCAGATCGCCCGCTCCGGCTACTGCCTCGTCGCCCAGTCCGGGTGCACGGGCCTGAGCACGCAGTTCTTCAGGACGGCGAGCACGGGCGGCCAGAACTGGGACTTCTCCCGCTACCGCGCGGACGCCGTCGTCATCAACCTGGGTACCAACGACATCGGTCACGGAGTGACCGGCGCTGCCTTCCAGTCGGCGTACACGAGGTTCCTCGCCGACCTGCGCGCCGTCTACCCGAACGCGCAGCTCTTCGCCGTGCAGACGCTCAAGAAGCGCTACGTCAACGAGACCAGGGCGGCCGTCACCGCCCGCACCAACGCCGGTGACAGCGGGGTGTACTACGTCGACACCGCGGGCTGGCTGACCGACGGCACTGACTACGAGGACGGCAACGGGCATCCCAACGAGGCGGGCCACACCAAGTTCGCGAACCGCCTCGCTCCCGTCATCGCCGCCCGACTCGGCAACCCCGCGTCCACCCTGGCGGCCGCTCCCGGCCAACCCGGCGACCCGAACATCAAGTTCGTGGGACGCTGGGACACCAAGACCTCCGCCACCGCCTACACCCCGTACTGGGCGGGCGCCTACTACAGGGTCGGCTTCACCGGCCGGACCGTCCAGCTCAAGCAGCGCGGGACGATCGACTTCTGGGCGAGGATCGACAACGGCCCGGTGAAGTTCTACGACAACGTCAAGGGAACCGTGAACCTGACCCCCTCCCCGCTGTCCGCCGGCAACCACACCCTCCAGGTCAACTACCAGGTGATCGCCGGTTCCTACCGGGGTGACGCCGTCTTTCAGGGCCTGGTCCTCGGCAGCGGCGCCACGACGTTCGCACCGCCGGCGCCCGGCAAGCTGATCGAGTTCGTCGGCGACTCGATCACGGTGGGGACGACGTCGTCGCAGAACGCCCGCACCGCGTACGGCTGGCTGATCGGGGAACGACTCGGCACCGAGCACACCCAGATCGCCCAGGGCGGCGCCTGTCTGGTCGCCGCGGTGGACGGATGCGTCGGCCTGGAGCGGCAGTTCACCAAGCTCAACCCGAACGCGGCCACTCCCGACTGGGACTTCTCCCGCTACCAGGCGAACGCGGTCGTCATCAACCTCGGCACCAACGACGTGGGCCACGGAGTCAGCTCCGCGCAGTTCCAGACGGCGTACACCAGCCTGCTGCGCAAGGTCCGCGCCGCCTACCCACAGGCGTGGATCTTCGCGTTGGAGACCTTCCGCGGCCGCTACGTGCCGCAGACCCAGGCGGCGATCAAGGCCGCCGTCGACGGCGGCGACTCACGGGTCTCCTTCGTCGACACCACCGGCTGGCTGGGTTCGGGCGACCTGACGGACTCGGTCCACCCCAACGACCAGGGGCACCGCGTCATCGCGGACCGGCTGGCACCGGTCATCGCGGCGCGGATCGGCATGTGAAGGAGGGCCGGGGCCGCCGGACTGCGACGCGCAGGCGGGCGCCTCCGCTGCCCTGCGCGGGCGCCGGCCCCGGCCCCGGCTCGAGCCGCAGCCCTTTGAAGAGTCGACTCTTCAGGCGGGAACCCCCGCCCGGCGGGAAATGCTCAGGCAACCGTGACCTTGATCGTGTGCCGGCCGGTCGCTCCGTCCGGCAACGGCTCGTGCACCTGTCCTGTCTGCACCTGGCCGGTGTTGTCGGTGGCGCGTACCTGCAGCCGATGCTCGCCGGGCGTCGCCTGCCACGGCCAGCTCCACTGCCGCCAGGTGTCCACCGACGGCACCGCCGCGAGCTGTGCCTGCTGCCACGGGCCGTCATCCACGCGGACCTCCACCGCGGCCACCCCACGATGTTGCGCCCACGCCACCCCGGCCACCATCACCAGACCCGGTTTCAGACGCTTGCCCGCGGCCGGTGTGTCGATCCGCGACTGTGTCTTCACCGGAGCCAGCGCCGCGTAATCCCGCCGTACCCAATAGGCGCTGAAGTCCGAGAAACGGCTCAGCTCCAGCTCCGTCAACCACTTCGTCGCCGATACGTACCCGTACAGCCCGGGCACCACCATCCGGACCGGAAATCCGTGCTCGACCGGCAGTGGCTCCCCGTTCATCCCGACCGCCAGCAACGCGTCCCGCCCGTCACGCAACGCCGCCGTCGGTGTTCCGGCCGTGTAGCCGTCCACGGAACGGCTCACCACCTGATCCGCCCTGTCATCCGGCTCGACTTCATCCAGCAGATCCTTGATCGGTACCCCCAACCACCGCGCGTTGCCGACCAACTCGCCACCGACCTCATTGGACACACACGCCAGCGTGACGTAGCGCTCCACCATCGGCCGTGCCAGCAATTGCTCGTATGTCAGCGTCAGCGGCCGTTTCACCCGGCCATGAATCCTCAGCCGCCAGTCCTTGGGTTCCATCTGTGGCACCGTCAAAGCGGTGTCGATCCGGTAGAAGTCCGCGGTCCTGGTCACGAACGGCTCCACCTCGGGCACGCCGACGGAGACCTTGGCGGGCAATGGCGCTGCCGGGCTCGACGGCGGCGGAAGAACCACCGCGGCCCGGGCCGCGGCCACACGCTGTGCCCAGAGTCGGCGTCCGCCCGGTACGGCCACCGCGGCCGCGCCGATCGCCCCGACCGCCAGCGCGAGAAACCGTCGTCGACCCGGTGGCTGTCCCGCGCCGTCCAGCACCGAGTTGCCGGCTTCCGACGACGGTGAACCGGCTCCCTGCACGGGGGTGTGGGTTCCCTGTGCCGCCACGTAAGTATCCGGGCCGGTGTCGTCCCCGCGGTCCTGCGCCGATACCGCGGCACGGCGCGGCAGGGTGCGGCGCAACAGCACCAAGAGGCCGGCAGCGGCCAGTGCACCGGCCACTGTCGGCAGCGGGTACGCCCACGTGGCGCTGGGCCGGGTGGCTGACGCGAGTACGCCGATCATCCCGAACACAGCGACGCCTGCCAGCCCGTACCAGAGCCGGCGCATGGCCAGTACACCGATGAACGCGGCGAACACCGCCAACACCAGCACGATTCCTGCCTGCAGCGCCAGCTTGTCGTACGTGTAGAACACCGCTACGGCGAACTCCTTGACCGGGGTCGGCGCGGCGTCCACGGCGACGCCACCCACCGCCACGAGGGGTGCTGAGGACCCGCCCGTCGCGGCTGCCACCAGCTCACCGAGGCCCAGGGCGAGTGCGGTGGCCGCGACGCCGGCAAGCTCGCCGTACCACTGCTTGGGCGGTCTTCCCGGTGCCGGCCGATCTGTCCTCTGAGTCTCCATGTCGATACCGGACATCTGATCGGCGCTTATCGGCTCACCCGGCGCAGCCGGGCGAAGCCGACACCCAGCACGACCAGGCCGACGATGGCCACGATCGGCCCGACGACCGCCCACAGCGTCACGCCGCTCATCGCCGAGCCCTTCATGACGTCGAGTCCCTGCAACGTCCAGCCCACGCCGATAAAGGTCAGCAGTGCGCCCAGGCCGAGGACGAACCAGTTCTTCTTCATGGGGTACCTCCAGGTGTGGAGCCGAAGTTCTCGACAACGAGCGTGACGGTTCTGAGGCGCGGCGGCGACAACGCTTGGTTGGACCCCGTTGTCAACCGATCGACGTACGCACGGCCCCACCGGTGCGTGGACGCTCCTCGGCACCGAGTCGGGCACTGTGGATCTGGCCGCCCGTAAACTGGCGGCCAGTCTCCGTGGGCGAAAGTGGGCAGGGCGTGGCAGTGCGCAGCACCGTCGACTTCGGACACCGCTACCGCGTCGGATGGCATGTCCTCGTCGGCGCCGTCGCGATACCTCTTGCCGTCGCCATAGCGGCCGACGTATCCGTAGCGCTCGGACAACGCCTGTTGGCCCTCGGTACGCTCGCTGTCATCGTCGCCTGCTACGCCTTGGTCGCTCCGCGGGCCATGGAAAACCGCGACGAGCGTTGGGGTGCGGCCTATTTCGCCGTCCTGGCGGTCGCGTTCCCGCTCCTGCTCGCCATCGCCCCGATCGCTGGCGCACTGCTGTTCGCGCTCTGCCCACAGCTGTTCGTGATGGTCGCGAGGTGGCGGGTACGCCTACCGTTGTTGTTGGTCCTCTACGCCGAGCTCGCCTGGGCCATGGTGGCGCGGGCCGGAGTCAGCCGCTACACGCTGGCGATGGTCGGCGTGACCGTTCTGGTACCCATGACCGTGACGATCCTCGTGGGCGCCTATCTGACCGGCATCCGCGAGCAGAACCGCAAGCGGGCCGCGCTGATCGAGGAACTGACCCGGACGCGGGCCGCATTGGAACGCGCGGGCCACGAGGCAGGCGTCCATGCCGAACGTGAACGCCTGACTGCCGAGATCCACGACACCCTGGCACAGGGCTTCACCAGCATCCTCATGCTCGCTCAGGTCGCACGGACGACCCTGCCCCGTGATCCGACGGCCGCCGACGGCCAGCTCGACATCCTGGAGAAGACCGCCCGCGAGAACCTCGCGGAGGCACGCTCGCTGATCGCCGCTTCGGCCCCGGTCGACCTGACCGGCCGCGGTCTCGCGGATGCGCTGGACCGGCTCGCCGCCCGGCATACTCGCGACACGGGTACGCGCGTCGAGGTCTCGATCGTCGGCGAGCGGTCCGGCACATCCACCGGCACCGACATCGCCCTGCTGCGCACCGCGCAGGAGGCCCTGGCCAACGTCGGCAAGCACGCCGCCGCCACGACGGTGCGGATCGAGCTACGCCACGATTCCGGCCTCGTGGCGCTGGCCGTGACCGATGACGGCCAGGGCTTCGACCCGGCCACCGTCCGGGGTGGATACGGCCTGCTGGGCATGCGCACCCGCGCCTCCAGCTTCGGCGGAACCTGCACGGTGCGATCGGCTCCCGGCCAGGGCACCACGGTGCGGGTCGAGCTGCCGCCGGCCCCGGCCGAGCAGGCGGCGCGTAGCCTGCAGCCTGTACGTGATTTCAGCTCCACACCCGACCACTGAGCGGGCGGAACCGACCCGATGACCGTCCACGTCCTGATTGTCGATGACCACCCCGTCGTACGCTTCGGCCTCCGCGGCATGCTCGAGGCCTACGACGACCTGCGGGTCGTCGGCGAGGCCGGCTCCGGCGACGAGGCGATCGTCCTTGCCGCCACGACGCGCCCGGACGTCGTCCTGATGGACCTGCGGATGCCGGGTACCGATGGCGCCACCGCAACGGCGCGCATCCGTCAGGAGCACTCCGGCATTCGCGTGCTCGTGCTCACCACCTACGAAGGTGACGCCGACATCCTGCCGGCGATCGAGGCCGGCGCCACCGGTTACCTGCTCAAGGACACCCCGATCGGTACCCTGACCGACGCGATCCGGGCGGCGGCCCGCGGTGAAACCGTCCTCGCCCCGCCGGTGGCAGCCCGGCTGGTGACTCACCTTCAGGCGCCGGCCGGGGAGCAACTGACCCCACGCGAGGTACAGGTACTCGGCCTCGTCGCGCGGGGTCTGTCCAACAGCGAGATCGGTCGGCAGCTGTACATCGGCGAAGCCACGGTGAAGACGCACCTGCTGCGAACCTTCGTCAAACTGGGTGTCAACGACCGCACCGCAGCCGTCACCGTCGCTCTCTCGCGCGGCGTCCTCACCTCACCACACCGGTGATCTTCGCGTGCGGGACTGTATACGAACGGCGCTCCTCACCGGGCAGCCCACCGACATCAGCGCCGCCACCACCATCATCCGCAGACTCCTGCGCTGACCGGCCGCGGCCTGACGCTCGACCACGTGTGCGCTGTCGAGGCCAGGCCGGATACGGACGGACCGAAGTGCCCTCCATCTGCGGGCTCGGTGGCAGGTCCACGAAGCCATGGACCGTCCACTCCTCCCGTACCCGATACACGCAGCTCAAGCAGCGATGGTCACCGCTGGTACGGGACGGGCCGGCGAACCTTTCCAGCCAGAGCGGCAGCAACTACTCAAACCGGATCCACGCGGCGGCCGCCATTCGGCGTCGGCCGTGGCTCGGCGGTGTGTCGTGCCGATGCAGCACAAAGCCCCACCCTCATTTGGGCGGACAAAAAATCGTAGGCCGACCGGCCTCCATCATCTCGGCGACCCGGGCCGTCGTCTCCCGCAGCCACATGTGCGCCGCGTCGTGCATGTGGACCGGATGCCACCAAAGGGCCTGCTGGATCGGCACGGCGTCATAGGGCGGTTCCATGATGCGGACGTGGGCGAGTCCGTCCAGCTCGTCGGCAAGACGCCTCTGAAGGAGAGCTACCCGGCGGGTGCCCGCGACCAGGAGCGGCATCAGCTGGAAACTGTCGACGGAAACCGCCACGCGCGGCTCGATGCCGAGCATGGCGATCTGGCGGGCGGCGGGGGCGTCGTAGGCCCGTTGGTACGTCACCCACGGCAGTCGGGCCAGGTCGTCCAGGGTGAGCTGCTCGCCGACCTCCGGGTTGTCGTCCGCGACGAGGAAGACCCAGCTGTCCTGGTAGAGCTCGACCACGGGGAACCCGCGAATGATGCCGTGGGGCAGCAGTAGCCCGTCCACCGTGCTGAGCAGCGACCCGGTGTCGTCGATGATTTCGTTCGGTACCTGTTTGAACCTGAGCCGGATGCCCGGCGCCTCGGCTTGGATGGTGCGGGCGAGTTCGGTGCCGAAGACGGCGACCGCGTAGTCCGAGGCGATCAGCGTGAACTCGTGTTCCTCACGGGAGGGGTCGAATTCGGCCTGACTGGCGAAGACGCGCTCCAGCAGGTCGCACGCGGTGGTGGTCCGGTCGAGGAGGGCCCGCCCGAGGGCGGTCAGTTCGTACCCTCCGCCCACCCGCGCGAGCAGGTCGTCGTCGAAGTGGCGGCGCAGCCGGGCCAGGGCCGCGCTCATCGCGGGTTGACTGAGCCCGATGCGCTGGCCGGCCCTGGTGACGTTGCGCTCCTGCAGGAGGGCGCGCAGGGCAACGACGAGGTTGAGGTCCAGGCTGGCCAAGTTCACGGAGCATCCCAATTCCGGAGCCGGCACCATCGGTATTCACCGGCTGGATTCTCATATACAGGAAATCGATTTCCCTGATTGCAATCTACTGGGCCAGATTAGTGGCACCGCAATCGGGAGGAAATCTCCGTGACATCCGCAGCCATGCCGGCACCCTTCACCCCTTTCTCCGGACCGTTCGCCATCG
The DNA here is from genome assembly GCF_036898465.1 of Streptomyces sp. B21-105. NCBI lineage: Bacteria > Bacillati > Actinomycetota > Actinomycetes > Kitasatosporales > Streptomycetaceae > Streptomyces > Streptomyces sp. B21-105. The sequence continues at coordinate 1,164,953 of NZ_JARUMJ010000001.1, forward strand.
GCACCCTTTCGGCGACGGGCGGGACCAGGTTCCCTAGCCTCGTGACGCCGGAGGGCCGAGCGCTCGACCTGCGCACGGCACTGAACGAATCCGCGTTGACCACGCTCACGCTCCTGGAGCGCTGGGACGAGGAGCTGCCGCGGCTGCACACCCTCGCCGGGGACCCGACGCGCGACTGGCAGCCGCTGGCGGAGATGACGGTGCACGCGCCCGTCGAGCCCCGGCAGATCTTCCAGTCCGGCGCCAACTACCGGCAGCACGTGATCGACCTGGCGGTCGCACACCGCGCCCCGGACGCCCCGGGCACCGTCGAGGAGGCCCGCGCCGAGGTCGCGGCGGTCATGGACAAGCGGGCCGCCGAGGACCTGCCGTACGTCTTCATCGGCCTGCCGACCGCGATCAGCGGCCCCTACGACGACGTGGTGCTGCCCGCTTGGGCCGAGAAGCCCGACTGGGAGCTGGAGGTGGCCGCGGTGATCTCCCGCCCCGCATACCGGGTCACCGTGGAGGAGGCGCTGGAGCACGTCGCGGGCTACACCATCGCCAACGACCTGACCGACCGCGCGAGCGTCTTCCGCCGGGACATGCCGCCGATCGGCACCGACTGGCTGCGCAGCAAAAACGCCCCCGGCTTCACCCCGCTCGGTCCGTGGATCGTCCCGGCCGCCTCCCTCGCCGACCCGTCCGACCTGCAGGTCACCCTGAAACTCAACGGCGAGACCATGCAGGACGAGTCCACCAAGGACATGGTCTTCGGCGTCGCACGGTTGGTCTCGTACATCTCCCAGACCGCCCGACTCCTCCCCGGCGACCTGGTTCTGACCGGCAGCCCGGCCGGCAACGGCATCCACTGGGGCCGGCTGCTGCGCGACGGCGACGTGATGGACGGCTCGGTCACCGGGCTCGGCGCCCAGCGCACCCGCTGTGTCGCGGAGAAGGCCCGATGAGCGCCGATCGTATCGACCGTACGGATCCCGAGGCGGCGATCGCCGAGGCCGCGAGGGCGTACTCGAACTGGGGCCGCTGGGGCGAGGACGACGTGCTCGGCACGCTCAACTTCCTCGACGAGGCCAAGCGCCGCGAGGGCGCGGCCCTGATCCGCGACGGCGTCAGCTTCTCCTTGTCACAGGCCTTCGACATGGACGGCCCGCAGAAGGGCTGGCGGCGGCGTACCAACCCGGTGCACACGATGCTCGCCACCGGCACCGACGCTGCTCTGGGCGGCCAGGGCTTTCCGCACGGTTTCGGGGGCGCCGACGACGTGATCGCCATGCCCTTGCAGTGCTCCACCCAATGGGACGGGCTCGGGCACATCTTCGATCACGGCACGGCGTGGAACGGCCGCCCGGCGGAGAAGGTCGTCACCTCCGAAGGCGACCTGGTCACCGGCATCGAGCACATGGCTCCGCACGTCGCCGGGCGGGGTGTACTCCTCGACGTGGGCCTGGTCATCGGCCAGGGCGGCGAACTGCCTGACGGCTTTGCCATCACCGAGGAGCACCTGACCGCAACCGCCGAGGCGCACGGCGTGACCGTCGGTCGTGGTGACCTGGTCCTCGTGCGCACCGGGCGGCTGGCCCGCGCCCGTCACGAAGGCTGGGGCGACTACGCGGGCGGACCGGCGCCGGGGCTGAGCTTCAGTACGGCCGACTGGCTGCACCGGAGCGAGATCGCCGGGATCGCCACCGACACCTGGGGCTTCGAGGTGCGGCCCAACGAGTTCGACCACGCCTTCCAGCCGCTGCACCAGGTCGCCATCCCTCACATCGGTCTGCTCATCGGTGAGATGTGGGACCTCGACGCCCTCGCCGCACACTGCGCCGGCGACGGCCGGTACTCGTTCTGGCTCACCGCAGCGCCGCTGCCCATCACCGGGTCCGTCGGCTCACCGGTGAATCCCATCGCCGTCAAGTAACGCCCTGGACGGCCGGGCGGGCCGCGCCCGGACGGTTACGCCACCCTCGACCGCCCGGCCAGAACACCCCCCTCGCCGTTCGACGTCGCGCGGCACCATCTCAGGGAGAACCCATGAACGACCCCTGTTCCCGCACCGTCCTGGTCATAGGCGGCGGCGCGTCCGGCAACGCTGTGACCGTGCTGCTGCAGCGGGCGGGCATCGCTGTGGAACTGACCGAAGCCAAGCCCGACTGGAACGTGCTCGGCTCCGGCATCACCCTCCAGGGCAACGCGCTGCGCGTGCTGCGTGAAGTCGGCGTATGGGACGAGGTCCGGGAGAGCGGTTACGCCGTCGACGCCGTCGGCATGGCCGCGCCCGACGGGACCGTGTTCCATGTCCAGCAGGACTTCCGCACCGGTGGGGAAGACCTGCCCTCGATCTTCGGCATGCAGCGGGCCCGGCTGCAGGAGATTCTGTGTGAGGCCGTTCGCAAGAGCGGCGCGGCGGTACACCTCGGCACCACCGCCGAGGAACTGGTCCAGGACGCGTCCGGCGTCACCGCCCGGTTCAGCGACGGCACCGAGGGCCGCTACGACCTTGTCATCGCCGCCGACGGCGTCGGCTCCCGCACACGCGCGATGGTCGGAATCAGCGACAAGCCCGAACCGACCGGCATGGCCATCTGGCGCGTCCCCGTGCCCCGCCCCGAGAGCGTGGAGCGCATGACCCTGGCCTACGGCGGACCGTGCTACATCGCCGGCTACTGCCCCACCAGCAAGAACACCATCTACGCCTACCTCGTCGAGGCCAACCGCGACCGCGCCTCCATCGACCCGGCCTCGTACGCGGACGAGATGCGGCGACTGGCCGCGCCCTACGGGGGTGCGTGGCCGGAGATCGCCGCGAGCATCACCGACCCCGCCAAGGTCAACTACACCTGGTTCGACCGACTGCTCGTCGAGGGCTCCTGGCACCGCGGCCGGGTCGTCCTGATCGGTGACGCGGCCCATGTCTGTCCGCCCACGCTCGCCCAGGGCGCGGCCATGTCGCTGGAGGACGCCTCCGTACTGACCGAGATGCTCACCGCGGAACAGGACTGGAGTTCCCTGGACTCCCTCCTGACCGGCTTCTACGAACGCCGGATCGGCCGCGTCCGCATGGTGGTCGAGGCATCCGTGCAACTCGGTCAGTGGCAGATGGACGGCGCCCGTGACGTCGACGCACCCGGCCTGATGGCCCGCACGATGTCCGTCCTGAAGGAGACCCCGTGAGCCCCGAAAGCCCCGTGAGCCCCGAGAGCCCCGAGAACAGCGCACCCACGATCGACGTCCACGCGCACGTCCTGCTCCCTCAGGTCGAGGACGCCGTCGCCGGACACCCCGGGCTGGCCGCGGCCCGCGATCTCGACGCCCGCCGTAACGGCCCCGAGGCCATCGCCGTCAGCGGCCCGATGTTCCGCGACCGGTTCCCGAAACTGACTGACGTCAAGGCCCGGCTCGCCGCGATGGACGCCTCCGGGGTCGATGTCCAGCTGGTCTCGCCGTCACCGTCGCACTACCACTACTGGGCCGGCGAGGACTTGGCCCGTACGGTGTGGGAACTGGCCAACGAGGGCACCGCCGCGCACGTCGCCCAGGTCCCGCAGCGGCTGCACGGCCTCGGCCTCGTCCCGCTCCAGCACCCGGGGCTCGCCGTCGAAGCCCTTGAGCACGCCCTCGGTCTGGGCCTGCGCGGTGTCGAGATCTCGAGCCACGCGCCGGGACGCGAACTGTCGGACCCCGCGTACGAACCGTTCTGGACACGGGCCGAGGAAACCGGCGCGATCCTCTTCCTGCACCCCTTCGGCTGCACGCTCGACGAGCGCCTCAACCGGTGGTACCTGTCCAACACCGTCGGCCAGCCGACCGAGAACGCCGTCGCCCTGTCCCACCTGATCTTCTCCGGAGTCCTGGACCGGCACCCGGGGCTGCGCATCGTCGCCGCCCACGGCGGCGGCTATCTGCCCACCCACATCGGCCGCTCCGACCACGCCTGGCTCGCCCGCACCGACACCCGCGGCTGCGCGCACCCACCCAGCAGCTACCTCAAGCAGCTGTACTTCGACTCCCTTGTCCATGACCCGGACGTCCTGCGCGAACTGATCCGGGTGGCCGGCCCCGACCGGGTGCTGCTCGGCTCCGACTTCCCCTTCGACATGGGCACCGACGACCCGCTCGGCGCGCTGCGCGACGTCACGGACCTGTCCGCCCCCCACTTCCACGCCGTACGCGGCGGCAACGCGGCAGCGCTGCTCCGCCTTGTCGGAACCGTCTGAACCTCACAGAGGAGAACCCCCACCATGAGCACACGTCTGCTCACCCACCTGCGGCACGTCGACCTGGCCGTGCCGGACTACGACAAGCAGCTCGACTTCTACGCCGGCGTCTGGGGCCTGACCAAGGTCGCCGAGGACTCCGGCATCTCCTTCCTGGCCGCCGAGGGCTCCCCCGAGCAGTACATCGTCCGGCTGCGCAAGGCCGAGGAGAAGCGCCTCGACCTCATCTCCTACGGCGCGGCGAACCCCGCCGACGTGGACACGCTCGCCGAGCAACTCCTCGCAGGTGGAGTGCAGTTGATCGCCCAGCCGGGCAAGGTCGACACCCCCGGCGGCGGTTACGGCTTCCGCTTCTTCGACCTCGACGGCCGCACCATCGAGGTCTCGGCCGACGTCGAGGCGCGCCGGCACCGTCGTATCGAGGAGAAGGAGTCCATCCCCGTCCGTCTCTCGCACGTCGTCCTGAACTCCCCCGACATCAACGCCACCCGCGCCTGGTACGAGCAGCACCTCGACTTCCGGCTGTCCGACACGATGACCTTGCCGCACATGGGCGACGTCATGCACTTCATGCGGATCAGCAACCAGCACCACTCCATGGCCATTGCCAGCGGTCCGTACGCCTCCCTGCAGCACCTCTCCTTCGAGATGCGCGGCATCGACGAGTACATGCGCGGCTCCGGCCGCGTGATGCGCTCCGGCGCCCGCAAGATCTGGGGCCCCGGGCGGCACATGGCGGGCGACAACACCTTCACGTACTTCCTCGACCCGCACGGCAACACCGTGGAATACACCACCGAGCTCGAAAAGCTGGACGAGGACACCTGGCACCCCCACATCTACGACCTGACGAAGCCCGAGAACGCCGACCAGTGGGGCACGTCCAATCCGATGAACGAGATGGTCGCCAAGGAGATGCTCAACGACGTCGACCGCGGCGTCTTCGTCGCTCCGCCGGTCTGACCCCCTGACTCCGGGGGCTCGGCGTACTCCCCCGCCTGCCATGCCGCCGGGCCCCCGGCCTGTGTCAACCCACCCCGCTCCCTAGGAATGCCATGCGTTTCGCCACGTACGAACAGCACGGCCGCAGCCGTCTCGCCACCGTCGAGGACGACGGCGTCCTCTACCCCTGCCCCGGCCGAGCCTCGCTTCTCGATCTGATCCAGGCCGGTCCCGAGGCACTGCGCGAGGCGGGCAACACAAGCCTGGACGTGCCGCGCGGGCCGCACGTCGCCGAGGTGCGACTGCTGCCACCGCTCCAACCGCCGTCCGTACGCGACTTCGTCACGTTCGAGGAGCACGTCGAGGGGGTACGGCGAAGCATCGACGGAGTCCCGGGCGCCCCGGATGCCTGGTACGACGCGCCCACCTTCTACTTCACCAACCCCTACGCGGTCATCGGCGCTCACGACGACGTCCCCGTGCCGCCCGGCAGCCAGGTGCTGGACTTCGAGCTCGAAGTCGCCGCGGTCATCGGCCTCGAGGGTCGCGACCTCACCCCCGAGCAGGCCCGCGACCACGTCATCGGCTACACGATCTTCAACGACTGGTCCGCCCGTGACCTCCAGTCCCGCGAGATGCAGGTCAGCCTCGGCCCCTGCAAGGGCAAGGACACCGCCACCACCCTCGGCCCCTACCTCGTCACCGCGGACGAGCTGGAGCCCTACCGCGACAGCGACGGATTCCTGCGGCTGTCGCTGACGGCCGAGATCAATGGCGAGGTCGTCGGCAAGGACCTGCTGTCCAATATGAGCTGGACCTTCGAGGAGATGACCGCATACGCCTCCAGGGGCACTTACGTACGCCCCGGCGACGTACTCGGCTCCGGCACCTGCGGCAACGGCGGCTGCCTCGCCGAACTCTGGGGGGTTCGCGGCCGCCAGGACCCGCCGCCGCTCAAGCCCGGCGACACCGTCACCCTCACCGTCGAGGGCATCGGCACCGTCTCCAACACCGTGGTACCGGGTGCCGAGCCGGTGGCCGTCCCTCGCGCCCGTACGCGCCCGCGAACGCGTCCGTGAACCACGTGGCGGAGAGCAGGCCGGCCGACGAGGTCGTCGTCAGCGGGGCCGGGCGGGCAGGGCACGGTCGAGGCTCCGGCCCGGGCCGGAGCGACCGTGACCGCCGGCGACGTCCATCAAGCCGGCCGCGACGTCGTACTGTTCGAGCGCTACCCGCAGGCCGGACCCGCCGGTAACATCCTCAACCTGTGGCCGCCCCCCATCAAGGCACTCGGGCTGCTCGGAGTGAACATCGAGGACCTGGGTGCGCCCTGTACGCCCGAGTTCCGCAACGCCCGCGGCCGCCGCCGGTCCGCGCGGCCCTTCCGAAGCAGGTTGTCCGCGACTACGACGGCGGCTTCGTCGGCCTGCTGCGCCCCGAGTTGCACGAACGGCTGCTCGACGCACTGCCCAAGGGAGTCCCGCAGGTCAACCACAGTGGAGCGCGTCGCAGTGGCTCCAGGAGGCCGGGGGCCTTGGTGAGACTACTCCGTCAGCGTGTCCATCGCACGGTCGAGCAGTACGGCCAGGGGAACGGCGCCCTCGCAGGCCACCCAGCCCGTCGCGGCCGCATCCAGACAGGCGAGCGCGGCCCCGGAAAGCGAGTTCGGCCCGACCTCCTCCGGCTGGTCGGCGCTGACGCCCAGCCGCCGGGCGATCTCCGGCTCCAGCATCGCCTGCCAGCTCAGCTGCTTCTCGAAGTGCCGGGCGCGCAGTGACGGAGTCTCCTGGAGCATGCGCAGGTAGGCGAGTGTCTGCTCGGGCGCCTGCTCGTTCGCCTGCGTGAGGACGTCGAACGCCCTGCGCAGCGCCTCCCAGGGACGCTCGGCGGCGGGGCGGGCGGCGAACGCCTCCGCGATCTGAAGGCCGGTCTCCTCCAAACCCTGCAGGACCATGTCTTCTTTGGTACCGAAGTACCGGAACAGACTGGCCCGCGACAGCCCGACCTCACCGGCGATCTGGTCGACGGTCGTCCCGTCGAATCCCTGCTCGATGAAGAGCCGGAGCGCGACCTCGACGACTTCCTTCCGGACCGTCGCACGCATACGCTCCCGCAGGCCGGGCGGTTTGGTCGCGGACTGGGCGGAGGTGCGGGCGGAGTCGGTCATGAGTAGAGAATACAACAGCGGCTCAATCTGATACCGAGCATCAAAAGCATGGGATCCCGGCGACTGCACTCCAGTTTGCGCAGGAGACGTCAGCTTCAGGGTGGCCATGGCCTGTTCGCCGACGGCGCGGATGCGCGCGTGAGCACATCGACGGCCTGCTGACCGCCGGAGAGGTCGCGGTGTTTGCCGCGGAAGGGCACTCGCACGGTGCCGCCGGCGCCCTGGTAGCCCTGGACAGCTGACGCTCACCATGCGATCAGCCGGCACGGTCATCTAGGGGGTGTGCTTGCCCGCAGAACGACGTTCGTGGCGACCGGTACGATCCGCGGGGCGTCATCGTCGGAGAGCGCGAGCTCCATCGCACGGATCCCGACCTGTTGCAGAGGAACGGTCACGGACGTCAGCTCCGGGACGACGTCCACCGCCGGGCCGATGTCGTCGAAGCCGGCGACGGCGATGTCCCGGCCAGGGACAAGCCCGGCGTCGCGGAATGCGGTCATCACACCGATCGCCATGACGTCGCTGACCGCGAAGACGAGTTCCGTGCCGTCCAGTCCCCGCCGGACGAGCTCCCGGGCCGCCGCACACCCCCCTCGGCGACTGAACTCGGCTTCGACCACCAGCCGCTCGTCGACGTCGATGCCGAACTCGCGCAGGCCCTCCACGAAACCGCTGCACCGGTCACGGGACGTCCTGAGGCCGGGCCCCGCCCGGACCACCGCGAGCCGCCGGTAGCCGAGCCCTACCAGCGCGCGGGCAAGCTGCCGCGCTCCACCGTAGTTGTCGATGCTGACGGTGTGGAACGGCAGGTCGTGCTGGCTGATCAGGACCACGCTGCCGCCGGCTTCCCGGTAGGCGTGGAGTTCCTCGACGAGTGCGTCGCGGGCATCGGCGCCGTCGACGCGGCTGCCGGTCATGATGATGACGCGGGGACGCATGCCGCGCAGCGTCCCGACGATCTGGAGTTCCCGCTCCGGGGAGCGGTCCGCGACCGCCATGGTCACGATGAGTCCGGCGGCCTCGGCCGCCTGCGTCACACCTGCCGCGATGGAGGAGAAGTACGGGTCGTCGACACCGCTGACGACCAGCGCGGCGATGTTCGTCGACCCCCGCGCGATCGCCTGGGCGGACAGGTGCGGCGCGTAGTCCAGTTCCGCGGCCGCGGCGAGCACACGGTCGACGTTCTCCTGCCGGACGTTGCGGACGCTGCCGTTGAGCACCCGCGACGCCGTCGCCTGTGAGACGCCGGCTGTCCGCGCCACATCATGCAGGGTCACCTGACGTCCCTCGGATACGGCCTCCCCGCGACGCCGTACAGGCGCTGCCGCTCCATCTTCCATGCCGCACATTGTGCACCGAGCCGCCCAGCGCCCGGAAGTCGCGGGATCACTACCGACGGTCACTCCGTAGGCCGGTGCGCTTAGCGCCGCACATGCCTTGCGGAATCCAACCCGACGCGACCACCTTCCAGCCGGGCGACCGTATCCCGAGTCGGTCACCGGCACTTCCGTCCACACCACCGCGGGCCTGGCCGGGGATATCCTCGGGTAGCGTCGACGGCGGCTCGTTTTCGTGGTGTGGGAGGGACGGCGCGATGCCCCATTCAGCCAGGCCGACCGTCACCCTGCGTGACGTGGCGGCGGCCGCCGGTGTGTCGGTTTCGACCGCGTCGCGAGTGCTGGGCGGCAGTTCCCGCACGGTCGCGGAGGAATACAGGCAGCGAGTCGTCTCCGCCGCGGCGACGCTGCGCTACACCGCGGACGCCGCGGCCCGGGCGATGCGGCGCGCGAACGACTCGATCGCGGTCGTCGGCGACGATCTCACGACCCCGTCGATGGGAATGGTCGCTGCGGCGATGGAACGACGGGCGCGCGACGCAGGTGCGTTCGTGACCGTCTCGTCGACCCACGGCACCGCCGAGCGGCAGCTCGAAACCGTCCGGTTGCAGCGTGCCCTGCGGCCGCGTGCGCTCATTCTGACCTCGAGCCGCCTCGACACGGACGCCCTCGGCGGGCGCCTGCTCGACGAGTTGCTCGGCTACGAACGCGAGGGCGGCCGGGTGGTGATCGTCGGTGACACCGACATGCCGTTCGACTCCATCAGCTTCGACAATCACGGCCCTGCGAAGGAATTGGCCACCTACGTCGCCGGGTCGGGGCACCGGCACGTGACGATCCTCGCCGGCGCGCGCGGGAAGGGAAACGTCTCGGCCCGTACCGCGGGCTTCATCGCGGGTCTCCGCGACGGCGGCGTCGAGGAGCGGCACATCCGGGTCTCGCACTGCGCGGTGAGCCGCCAGGGAGGGTTCGACTCGGCGCGGCGGTTGGTCGCCGAGGGGCTGGAGCCGCCCCACGCGGTCCTCGCAGCCAACGACACCATCGCCATCGGCGCGATGTCCGCCTTCCGTACTGCCGGGGTGGCGGTGCCGGATGAGGTCTCGGTGACCGGTTTCGACGACATCGAGCTCGCGACCGACGTGACACCGCGACTGACGACCGTGTCGTTGCCGCTGGCGCAGGCAGGTGCCGAGGCGGTCCGCCTCGCACTCGCGGATCGTGCGGAACCAGAGCATCTGATGATGCGCGGGCAGGTCGTGGTGCGCGACAGCACGGCGATCCGCATCGTCTGAACCGCCCTGAGCCGATCACTCCCACCGACGCGCACAGCGCCTTCGGGCGCCGGAACCTAGCGCGTCAAAGCCGCATTTTTTGCCCGCTGACCGACGCTTGACGCCTTCGATCACGGACGGGCACACTGCACGGAATACGATTTCCCACTGAGAAGAGACGCCTCCACCGGGCGGGCTCCGCCTCTGCGCTCCACGCGACAGGCCCCGCACCGAGTCTCAGTGCAAGCCGCACCCACACCCGCACTCCCTCCCAGGAGGATCTTCCGTGCACCACGTCATTGGGCTGCCTGACAGGCGCATCAGACGGTTGGCGGCCCTGACCGCCCTGCTCATGGGACTGGCCCTGCTGACCGGCCGAGCACTGTCGCCCGCGTACGCCGCCACCAACACGGCGATCACCGTCGACGGCGCCAGCGCAGGACGCACCTTCGACGGCGTCGGCGCGATCAGCGGCGGCGGCGGCAACACCCGCCTGCTGGTCGACTATCCGGCCACCCAGCGCAACCAGATCCTGGACTACCTGTTCAAGCCCGGTTACGGCGCCGCCCTGCAGATCCTCAAGGTCGAGATCGGCGGCGACGTCAATTCCACCGACGGCTCCGAGATCAGCTTCGAGCACACGAAGGGCGACATCGACTGCAACGCCGGCTACGAGTGGTGGGCGATGGAGCAGGCCAAGGCCCGCAACCCCGGCATCAAGCTCTTCGCCCTGGCCTGGGGCGCGCCCGGCTGGATCGGAAACGGCAACTTCTACACGCAGGACGGCATCGACTACATGATCGACTGGCTGGGCTGCGCCAAGCAGCACGGCCTGTCCATCGACTACATCGGCGGCCGGAACGAGAAGACGTACAGCGCCTGGTTCTACCAGACCCTGAAGTCCGCCATGGCGGCGAACGGCTACGCCTCGACCAAGCTGGTCGGCGGCGACGAGACCGTCTGGAACATCGCCACCGGCATGAAGAACAGCACCGCCCTTCACAACGCCGTGGACGTCGCCGGCGCGCACTATCCCTGCACGTACCAGTCCGCGATGACCACCTGTTCCTCCTCCGCCGACGCCCAGTCGCTGGGCAAGCCGATCTGGGCCAGCGAGAACGGCTCGGAGAACGCCGAGACAGGGGCGGCCCCGGTCGCCCGCGCCATCAACCGCGGTTACCTCGACGCCAAGATGAGCGCGTACATCAACTGGCCCATGGTGGCCTCCGACTACCAGAACCTCTTCTTCCACGACCAGGGCCTGATCACCGCGAACCAGCCCTGGTCCGGCGCCTACAGCGTGTCCCGCACCGCTTGGTCCATCGCCCAGACCACGCAGTTCACCTCGCCCGGCTGGAAGTACCTCGACACCGCCTCCGGATACCTCGGCGGCGACCGTGCCAACGGCAGTTACGTCAGCTACGCCGCGCCCGACAAGAGCGCCTGGAGCACCGTCTTCGAGACCATGGACGCCACCGCGTCCCAGCCGGTCACCCTCGACATCGCCGGCGGCCTGCCCGGCGGGGCCCTGCACGTGTGGTCCACCGACCTGTCGCAGCCCGGCGGCGCCACCCCGCGCATGCTGCGGGACAGCGACCTGACCGCCTCCGGCGGCACGTACACCCTGACCCTGGACCCCGGCCGCGTCTACACCGTGACCACCACCACCGGTCAGGGCGCCGGAACGACCACCACGCCCACCCGCAACCGGCTCTCGATGCCGTACTCGGACTCCTTCACCGGATACAGCACCGGGCAGGAGGCGAAGTACCTCGCCTCGATGAACGGCGCCTTCCAGGCCGCCCCCTGCACCGGGGGCCGCAGCGGCCAGTGCCTGCGCCAGACCGCACCGATGAAGCCGATCATCTGGTGGGCGCCGGCCTCGAACGACATCCAGCCCTACACCCTCATGGGCGACGTGGGCTGGAGCAACTACACGGTCGGCTCCGACGTACTGCTGGAGAAGAGCGGCAGCGCCGCGGAGATTCTCGGCCGCGTGGGCACTCAGTCGAAGTTCAGCACCGGGCTGAACGCCTACCACCTGCGCCTGTCCGACACCGGATCCTGGGCGTTGCTGAAGACCGGCACCACCGGCACCAACTCGTGGAACTGGACCACCCTGGCCAGTGGTTCGGTCACCGCGCCCGGCACGGGCACCTGGCACAAGCTTGCCCTGACCTTCCAGACAAGCACGATCACCGCCAAGATCGACGGGGCCACCGTCGGCGCGGTCACCGACACGAGCTACGGCGCGGGCCTGGTCGGCCTGGGCACGGCCGGCTACTACCCCGTCCAGTACTCCAACCTGTCCATCACCCACGAAACCGTCCCGGACCTCTCCGGCACCTACAAGATCATCAGCGCCGGCAGCAGCAAGGCGCTCACCGCCTCCAACGGTGGAACCAGCGACGGCACGCCCATCGTCCAGAAGACCGACCAGAACAGCGGAAGCCAGCAGTGGAAGCTGGCCTACACCAGCGCCGGCTACCTCACGGTCACAGGTGTCACCAGCGGCAAGGCCCTGGACATCAACGCGGCCTCCACCTGGCCTGGCGCCGGGTTGCAGCTGGGGACGTCCGACGGGAGCGTCAGTCAGCAATGGCTGATCGCCCCGGCCGGCGGCGGCACCTACACCATCGAGTCCCGTTCCAACGGGTACAAGGCGGACGTGTACAAGGCACAGACCACCGACGGCACACCGATCGACCAGTGGTTCACCAACGGGAGCACCAATCAGCGATGGAAGCTGGTCAAGGTCTCGTGATCTGCTGAGCACCCGACCGATCCCATGGGCGGGGCAGGTCCCCGTCGCCGGCCTCCCCGCCCATGCGCCAGAACCTTGAGATCGGCCAGCGCTCCCGCGCCCGGCCGGACGACGGATACCCGAGCGGGCAGTGCGCGGCGCCGTCCGAAGCAGACTGGCTGCCGCGCGGCCGGCTGTCGAGTGGTGCCGTCGGCTTCCGGCAGGGCCCTCCATAACGCTGCCGCGTTCATCTGCTCGAAACCTTGACGCACACGATGTCCGCTGGGCACACTGCGCGGAATACGTTTTCCCAGCACGTCCGCCAGGACAAGCACGAGGCTTCCAGACGGTCGGCTTCACATCCGGGAGGGCACCTTTGACACCGGTAGCAAGGCACCTGGAGCCGCCGCCGATCCCTGCCCCCGACGGGGCATGTCCGGCCGGACCGGTTCCCATGTCGTCGGGCATCCGTCGGTGCGTCCACCGCACGGTCCCGAACTGTCCGCGCCCTGGGGCGTTAGGCGACGTCTCGACTGAAGGCGCCATGACAGGAGCCAGTACCTCACCACCGAAGACGACAAGAAGAGGACCATGACCGTCAACCGAAGACTTGTGTCACAAGCAACAGCCGCCGCACTGTGCGCGCTGGCAGTCGTGCTCGCGTCGATCGTGCTCATACCCGCGCAGCGGGCCTTCGCCGCGGGCACCACGTACTTCGTGAGCGCGAACGGCAGCGACAGCAACGCCGGAACCAGCAGCAGCGCGCCCTGGCGCTCGCTGAGCAAGGTGAACGCGACGACGTTCCAGCCCGGCGACACCATTCGCTTCGAGACCGGTGACAGCTGGACCGGACAGCTGTGGCCGAAGGGGTCCGGCGCCGACGGCGCCCCGATCGCCATCGACAGCTACGGAACGGGTGCCAAGCCGAAGATCGCCGGCCAGGGCACCGTCGGCGACGCGGTGCGGCTGAACAACCAGCAGTACTGGGAGATCCGCAACCTCGACGTGTCGAACGCGGTACCCACCGGGACGACAGACGGTTCGAAGCTCGGCGACTTCCGCGGCATCGGCGTGCACGGTGACAACGGCCAGACCCTGCACCACTTCGTGATCGACTCGGTGGACGTGCACGACGTCACCGGCGAGGTCAAGTGGGTCGGCGGCAGTACCGCCGACAACAAGCCGGGTATTTCCTTCGTGCAGGGTTGGGACCGCTCGAAGGACACCGGCGGCATCGCCTTCCTCACCGGCGTCCAGGACATCACCGCGCCCGGCGCCCCCACGGTGCTCGACGGCATCACCGTGGAGAACTCCACCATCAAGAACACCTCGTTCAGCGGGATCGTCACGAAGCAGTACGCCGGTGACGCGCCCGGTGCCGTCTTCACCGGCTGGGGCAAGCGCGCCACGGCCACCGACCCCGCCTACACCCCGTACACCGACGTCACGTTCCGCGGCAACTACATCACTCAGGCGAACACCCCCTACGGCTGCAACGGGATCTACCTCACCGGCGTCCGGGGCGGACTCGTCGAGGGCAACGTGATCGACCGGGTCGGCGTCTCCGGCGTCGAGACCAACATGGCCGACAACGTCACCGTCCAGCACAACGAGATCATGGGCACCCACCTCTCCTCGGGCGGTGCCGACCAGAACGCCCTGGACCCCGACATCGGCACCACCAACCAGGTGTTCCAGTACAACTACCTCCATGACAACGGCGACGGCATCCTGCTGTGCGCGTGCAACTCCGCGGTCAAGTTCGGCAGCGTGGTGCTCCGGTACAACGTCATCACCGGCAGCACACGGTGGAACATCCACATGTCGCAGCAGAGCGGCACGGTGGCGAGCATCTACAACAACACCATCGCCAACACCAATTCGCAGAACATGGTGACCGGCGGTGTCTCCGGCAAGGCGACGTTCACCAACAACCTGTTCGTCTCCGGGCAGTCCGCGCCCACGTTCGTACAAAAGTCGACCATCATCTACAACAACAACGGCTACTCGGACAACCTGACGACCGTGCCCACGTCCGACGCGAACGCCGTGGTCGGCGCTCCGCAGTTCGTGAACGCCGCCGTCACGGGGCCGTACGGCGACGTGAACGGCCCGAGACTCGACACGGCGGCGAACTTCGCGCTCCAGTCGGGATCGGTGTTCGTCGACGCCGGAGCCACCGTCACCGGCAACGGCGGCCTCGACTACGCCGGGGCGACCGTGCCGATCGGGAACGGTCCGGAGATCGGCGCCTTCGAACGCGGCGCGCCCGACATCGCGTTCACGGACACGTTCGACGGCCTGGCGACGGGCGCTCTCGCCAACGGGACCAACGGATGGCGGGTCATCTCGACCAACAACGACGTCTCCGTGGTGGGGACGCCGTCCGCCACCGACAAGAGCGTCCGGCTGACGCGCACCATCGAAGGCGGCGGGACCGACGGAACCAACCTCGCCCGCCTCTTCAGCACCCCGCTGCAGGGCGTGGTGACCATCGACACGCAGGTCATGCGCAACGACACCCAAGCCGGGTGGTTCGGGCTGCCCTACGTGTACAACGCCAGCGGCGCCCCGGCCGTCAGCGTCGCCTTCGCCCGCGGCCAGATCCACGCGTACAAGGGGACCACGGACACGGTGATCGGTACGTACACCAACGGCAAGTGGTACCGGGTCACGCTCACCGTGGACACCGTGAACCAGCGCTTCGACCTGGACATCGACGGCCACCGCATGGTGACCGATGCCGCGTTCCGCACCTCGATGCCGGGGATCGCGAAGGTCGCGTGGTACTCGAACGGGGGCGAGCGCGGGGCGGTGCACGTGGACGACGTCCGGATCTCGCGCGGCACCGGATTCGGCCAGTGAAAGCCAGGGCCAGTCTGGTGGCGTGAGTATTTCGGTAAGTGCGCCGATCCAGTAAGCGCTTCCTCCTCGGCCATGATGTTCGACTCAGGCTGACGTCATGAAAACAAAGAATCGGATCTGCCTGGCCGATATCGGCCAGGCAGATCCGATTGCCGACTGATCAACGTGAGGAAATCTTCTGCAGCGTTTCGCTCACCACCGGCACATAGAAAGTGCTGACACCCGCCTCGTTGGGATGTGTTCCCGATCCCTCTGTGCCAGGGAATCCGTTGGCCAGGCCGTCGAATGTGTATTTCGCACGCTGGGTGTCATCACGCGTGTCGAACGTGGTCTCTCCGAAGACGTCGGCAACGGCGATGTCCCACTTGTGGCAGGCTTCCAGGGTCGCCTCGCGCAGCGCCACCTGAGTGTCCCAGTCCCGCGAACCGAGCTTGTGGGCGGCCACGTACACGGTGCGGGCGGTCGGCCATTTCCGCTCCATGGCCTGCAGCGTCTTCTCCAACTCTTCGACGTAGCCACCGAGCGTGTACGCACGGTCCCGGAAAATGGACTGCGCGTCGTTGGTGCCTCCGTCGAAGATGACGAAGTCCGGCGCGTCGTCGGCCGCTTGCTCGACCTGCGTGAGTATCTGCCCTCCGGACGCATGCGGGTCGGCGCCTATGGTCGCGCCGTTCCGGGCGAACTTGGTGAGGGCCATGCCCTCGCGTTCTGCGACCACGTCCACGAAACTGTGCGGATACACATGCCCGTACACAATACTGTCGCCGAAGGCATAGACGCTCTTGCCTGCCAACCCATTGTCCACATCGTCCTCCTTGCGGCTTCGCCATTCGGGTCTGATTTTAGACTGAACATTGACCAGTTGGGCGACCGGCACGTAAATTAAGAGGGACAGAAAGCGCTTACTATATGGAACTGGAGTGTTGACACACACATGAGCACCACCAACACCGGATTGCCCGGGGGCGTCGCCGTCTCGCATCTGTCGGTGTACGACTGGCCTGCCGCCGACGGGGCGTGCGGCGGCACGCCTCACATGCACCTGGCGTGTTCAGAGGCGTACGTCGTCACCGGCGGACGCGGGGCCGTGCAGACGCTGACCGCTTCCGGGTACGAGGTCACTCCGCTCGAGGCCGGCACGGTCGCCTGGTTCACGCCGGGCACCATCCACCGGCTGGTCAACGAGGGTGATCTGCGGATCACCGTTCTGATGCAGAACAGTGGGCTGCCGGAGGCGGGGGACGCGGTCCTCACGCTGCCCCCGGAGTACCTGAACGATCCGCAGACGTATGCCCGTGCCACCGCCATCCCGGCCGACGCGCCCGAGGAGGAGCAGGAGCGCGCCGCCCGGGCCCGGCGGGACCTCGCCCTGGAGGGATACCGGGCACTCCGGGAGGCCGAGGGGCCGCATGCCCTGGCCGCGTTCCACCGTGCCGCCGCCGCGCTGGTACGGCCCCGCATCGCCGAGTGGCGCGAGCGGTGGCGACGAGGTGCCGAGGCCTCCGCCGTGGCCACTGCGGCGCAGCTCGACTGGCTGGAGCGGGGGGAGTCCCCCCACCTCGCAGATGCCGCCGTGAGCTCCGAACAGCCCGCTGCCCGAGGGAAGTTCGGCATGTGCGGCCGGCTTGACGTCTACGCGAACTGAGGGCGATGCGCACCTGAGGAAGCGCAGCGTGCGCGGCCGGTTCGGCCCGCACCCGAGGCCGGGCCGGATGGGCGGTGCAGGTACGGGGGACGGAGACGGTCCGCCTGCTCCGCGCCCACCCGGGCAGCGGCGCCGGTCACCGCCTGGGGCTGAGACGCCCTGCCGCGGGCGGCTCGGCCGTCGACTCCCGCCAGACGATCCGGAACAGGGAGCCCTCGGCCGTCTCGGGCGCGCTGTCCCTCAGACCCGCGATCAGCTTGGCCATGGCCGTACTGCCCAGTTGTTCGAGCTCCACGTCCACGGTGGTCAGGGACGGGGTCATGAACTGCCCGACCCCGGCGTTGTCCCAACCGGTCACGCTGAGGTCGCCGGGCACGTCCCAGCCGCGCTCCCGGGCGCCCCGGACGACGCCGGCGGCGACGAGGTCATTGGCCGCGATCACCGCGGTCGGCCGCGCATGACTCGGGAGCGTCCGTATCGCTTCGATGCCGGACTCTCCCGACCAGTCTCCGTCGAAGACCCCGACGGACTCGACCCCGAGGCGTTCGACGGTGTCCAGATAGCTCTGCTTGCGCGCCCTGGCGGAGGCGAACTGCGTGTCGCCCGCCACATGGAAGAACCGGGAGTGACCGAGCGCCGCCAAGTGCTCGATCATCCGCACCAGGGGCGTGGCGTCGGCCAGTTGCCCGATGCCGCGCATCTCGTCGTCGAAGTCGGCCGAGATCACCACGGCCGTCCTCTGGTGCAGTTTGCTCTCCACGGCCGGAAGCACGGGGGCGAGGGAGAGGAGACCCTCGTACTGTCCCGAATCGGCGAGCTCCAGCAGGCGGTCGCTCCTCGCGCGTACGCCGCCCCCGGCGCTCACGACATCCACGAAAAACCCCGCGGCCTGCGCCGTCGCGCTGGCGCCCGCCAGCATGCGTGAGGGGTTGAAGGCCATGGCGGGCATGAGGATCGCCAGCCGTCCGGTCTTCCGCGTGCGCATCGACCGCGCCACCAGGTTGGGACGGTAGTCCAGATCCCCTATGGCCTTCTCCACGCGTTCCAGGGTCGCGGGTTTCAGCCCGCCGTTGAACCGCAGATACCGCGACACCGTCTGGGGTGACACACCCGCGAGCCGCGCCACATCGGTGATCGTAGGCCGTCGTCGCGCCGCGTCAGCGCCGTCCATCCGCTTCCCCCACCCTTCCGCCAACGTTCGGTGAAGTCAGAGACTACACACTCTTGACGTAAAAAGTGATCGTTCACTATGGTCCTCGCAACCCACAAAAGTGAACGATCACTTTTCGGGGACGCGTGGCCCGGGACGGGCCCGCACCACCGTGTGCCGATGCCGCCGCTCAAGGGAGCAGTGCCGTGAGCTCCATCAACGAACTACGCCGGCTGCGCGGGTCCCAACGGGGCGCGCGACAGCAGAACAAGGCGGCGTTCCTCTTCCTACTGCCATGGTTCGTCGGGCTCTTCGGGATCACTCTCGGCCCGATGCTGGCCTCGCTCTACCTCAGCTTCACCAAGTACAACCTGTTGCAGCCGCCGCAGTTCAACGGAGTCGAGAACTGGACGCGCATGCTCGATGACGAGCGTCTGCACAAGTCGCTCGAAGTGACGTTCAGCTACGTCCTCGTCTCCGTCCCGTTGCAGCTGGCGATGGCCCTCGGGCTCGCCCTCCTGCTGGACAAGGGGGTACGGGGCCTGGCCTTCTACCGCTCCGTCTTCTATCTGCCGTCACTGATCGGCGGCAGCGTGGCGATCGCCGTGCTGTGGCGCGCGATGTTCGGGACCAACGGCCTCGTCAACGAGGCCCTGGCCCTCGTCGGTGTCCAGGGGCAGGGCTGGATCTCGGAGCCGGGAACGGCGCTGTCGACCCTCGTCGTCCTGAACGTCTGGACCTTCGGCTCCCCCATGGTGATCTTCCTCGCCGGGCTGCGGCAGATTCCGACCTCCCTCTACGAGGCGGCCTCCGTCGACGGCGCGAAGCGCTGGCGCCAGTTCCGCAGCATCACCATTCCGCTGCTGACACCCATCATCTTCTTCAACCTGGTGCTGCAGATCATCCACGCCTTCCAGACCTTCACCCAGGCCTTCGTGGTCTCCGGCGGTACCGGAGGGCCCGCCGACTCCACCCTCTTCTTCTCGCTGTACCTGTACCAGCGCGGGTTCGGCCACTTCGACATGGGTTACGCGTCCGCGCTCGCGTGGGTCCTGCTCCTCATCGTCGCGGCCTTCACCGCCGTCAACTTCTGGGCCTCAAAGTACTGGGTGTTCTACGATGACTGACCGCACCGAAGCCGTACCCCCCTCGCTGCCCGCCCCCCGCCCTCACGCGATACGCCGGGTCAGGCGCGCCGTGCGCGCCCCTCTCAAGCACTGCCTGTTGGCCCTCTGCGCCCTCACGATGCTGTACCCCGTCCTGTGGATGGTGGTCAGCTCGCTGCGTCCCAACAGTGAGATCTTCCGCAGCGCGGGACTCGCCCTGACGCACCCGCGCTTCGAGAACTACAGCAACGGCTGGAACGCCTTCTCCCAACCGTTCAGTCATTACATGATCAACTCGGCGATCGTCGTCACCGGCGCGATCCTCGGGAACCTCCTCGCCTGCTCCCTGGCCGCGTACGCGTTCGCCAGACTGGAATTCCGGGCGAAGCGCGTGTTGTTCGCCATCATGCTCGTCACCATCATGCTGCCGATCCACGTGATCATCGTGCCCCAGTACGTCCTCTACTCGGAGCTCGGCTGGGTCAACACGTTCCTGCCCCTGATCGTGCCGAAGTTCCTGGCGACCGATGCCTTCTTCATCTTCCTCATGGTGCAGTTCATCCGCGGCATCCCGCGCGAGATCGACGAGGCGGCGCGGATCGACGGCGCCGGGCACGCGCGGATCTTCTTCCACGTCATCCTGCCGCTGATGGTCCCGGCGCTGGCGACCACCGCGATCTTCACCTTCATCTGGACCTGGAACGACTTCTACACCCAGCTCATTTACCTGACCGACCCGGACATGTACACCACTCCTCTCGCGCTGCGCACCTTCGTGGACCAGCAGAGCGCGACGGACTGGGGCTCGGTGTTCGCCATGAGTGTCGTGTCGCTCGTTCCCGTCTTCCTCGTCTTCCTCGCAGGGCAGCGGTTCCTGCTGCGAGGCATCGCGACCACCGGTGGCAAGTAACCGCGGGGGCTACTGCCGGACAGGCGGAGGCGACCGAGCCATGACCGCTCGGGAGCACCGCAGTCATCAAATCCGACCCACCCATCAGGCACAGGAGAAGCACATGAACCCCAGCCCCTTCAGACGCGTCGCGATCGGAGCGGTCGCCTCACTCTCGCTCGTACTGACCGCCTGCTCCGGCGGCAGCACCGGATCCGCTCCCGAGCTCGGCGACAAGCCGGTCACCATCCGCGCCACCTGGTGGGGTGCGGACGCCCGCGCCCAGCTCACCGACGAGGTCATCAAGGCGTTCGAGAAGAAGTACCCCAACATCACGGTCAAGGGCCAGTACAAGGACTGGAACGGCTACTGGGACGCGCTCGCCACGACGACCGCTGCCAAGGACTCCCCCGACGTCGTCCAGATGGACGAGCTGTATCTCGCCTCGTACGCCGACCGCGGAGCGCTGTACGACCTCGGCAAGGCCAAGAAGATCCTCAGCACCTCGCAGTTCGACGACCAGGCCCTGGCCACCGGACAGATCGACGGAACGCAGTACGCCCTTCCCGTCGGCGTCGGCGTCATGTCCATCCTCGTGAACACCGACATGTTCACGAAGTACGGCGTGAAGGTTCCCGACGACAAGACCTGGACGTGGGACGACTACGCCAAGACCGCCAAGGAGCTGACGGACAAGAGCGGCGGCAAGATCCATGGCGCGGCCGGCGCGCCCGGCTTCTCCGCAGGCGATGTCAAGTACTGGGCCCGTCAGCACGGTGAGAACCTCTTCGACAAGGACGGCAAGGTCTCGCTGAAGCCCGAGACGCTCGCCGGCATGTGGAAGTACGGTCTGGACCTGCTCTCCTCCGGGGCCAGCGTCAATACGTCGACGATGGTCGAGGACCTGACCGCCGGTGTGACCGCCGGCAGCTTCGCCACCGGCAAGGCGGCCATGATGGGGGCTTACAACACCCAGATCACCGCGATCCAGCAGGCCGCGGGCGCCCATGTGCAACTGCTGCAGATGCCTCGTGTCGGCGACACCAAGGCGAACTTCTTCAAGCCCTCCATGTACTGGGCGGTCTCGAGCCAGAGCGCGCACCCGGCCGAGGCGGCCGCGTTCGTCAACTTCCTGCTCAACGACCCCAAGGCCGCCGACATCCTCAAGACGGAGCGCGGAATCCCCGCCAACAAGGAGATGCTGAAGCACCTCCAGCCGACTCTGGCCGGGACCGACAAGGCGGCGGCCGACTACATGAACGCCGTGACCCCGGGTGAGTCGCCGGTCGTCACCCCCAACGGCGGAAGCGGCATCGAACCGGAGCTGCAGCGCTACAGCCAGGAGGTCTACTTCAAGAAGACCTCGCCCGAAGCCGCCGCGAAGGCCTTCATCAAGGAGCTTCAGGGCGAGATCGACGCGGCCAAGTGACCTCCCTCCGGGGGCCGTCGCCGCTGCCCACGGCCCCCGGTAGCCCCACGAGAAGTGGGTCAGGAACCAAGAGAGAGAAACCACTCATGCCCAGCCCCCGGCCGCCGTACCGCGTGGCCATCATCGGCACCGGCGGTATCGCCCACGCTCATGCCGAAGCCCTCACCGAACTCTCCGAACGTGCCCGGCTGGTCGCCGTCGCCGACCTCGACCCGAGCCGTGCCGCCGCGTTCGCCGAGCGATTCTCCGTGCCGCACGTCTTCGACGACCCGCAGGCTCTGCTGGAGAGCGAAGACCTCGATCTCGTACACATCTGTACACCTCCGCAGACCCACGTACCGCTGGCGTCCATGGTGATGCGGGCCGGCGTCACCGCCTTGGTGGAGAAGCCGACGGCACTGAGCCTGCGCGAGATGGACCAACTGGCCACGGTGCAGGAGCAGACCGGCTCCAAGGTGCTGACCGTCTTCCAGCACCGCTACGGCGCGGCGGCGGAACGCCTGCGCAGGCTGGCCACGGCCGGCGCACTGGGCCGGCCACTGGTCGCCACCTGCGAGACCCTCTGGTACCGGCCCGACGCGTACTTCGAGGTGCCGTGGCGGGGACGCTGGGACGTCGAGGGCGGCGGCCCCACGATGGGACACGGCATCCACCAGTTCGACCTCATGCTGTCGGTCCTCGGCCCCTGGTCCCAGATCACCGCACTCGCCGAACGCCAGGCCCGGCCCACCGACACCGAGGACGTCTCGATCGCCGCCGTCCGGTTCGACAACGGAGCCCTCGCCACAGTGGTCAACTCCCTGTTGTCCCCCCGGGAGACCTCGCGCCTGCGCTTCGACTTCGAATACGCCACCGTCGAACTCGAACACCTCTACGGCTACCGCGAGGAACACTGGCGCTTCACCCCGGCCCCCGGCCACGACGAACTCTCGGACCTCTGGGCCGTCGGTGACGAGCCGGACATCACGAGCGGCCACAGACTCCAGATCGAGGCCGTGTTCGACGCCTGGGAGACCGGACAGGAACCCGGCGTCTGTCTGCAAGACGCGCGCCGCACGCTGGAGTTCGCGGCGGCGACGTACGCCTCCGCCTTCCGCGGTGTCCCCGTCGCCGCGGGCGAACTGACCGACGACGACCCCTTCGCGCTCAGCATGGACGGCGGCGCCGTGCCGTGGGAACCGGTCAAGGAGGCCCTCGTATGAACGCCCTTGAGATCCGCCACGACCTGGGTGCCTCGGTCACGGTCCGCGACGGCGGCACCGAGCTGTTCCGCTACGTGTACCAGCCGGACACCGTCCAACTGGAATCGCCCAAGCCCTACATCCACCCCCTGCGCACCCGGGCCGGCAAGGTGGTCAGCCTGTTCCGTCCCCACGACCACGTGTGGCACAAGGGCATCGCGTGGTCCCTGCCCCACGTCGGCGAGGAGAACTTCTGGGGCGGTCCCACGTACATCCACGGACGCTTCTACGTCCAGCTGGAGAACAACGGAACCCAGGCCCACCGCCAGGTCGTCGACCTGGACAGAGCCGACGGAACGGCGACGTTCGCCCACGACCTGGACTGGACCACCCAGTCCGGCGCGCTGTTCTTCACCGAGCGCAGGACGCTGCGAGCGAGCCTGGTCTCCCCGCACGCCTGGGTGTTGACGTTCGAGACGCAGATGACCAACGTCTCGGGAACGGACGTCGCCATGGGGTCCCCGACCACCAAGGGACGGGAGAACGCCGGCTACGGCGGCCTGTTCTGGCGGGGCCCGCGGTCGTTCACCGGCGGACAGTTCGTGACCGAGGAAGGCCTGGGCGGCGACGAGGTCCGCGGGCGGCGCATGGAGTGGATGGGCTTCGCGGGCCGCCACGACGAGACGGACGCGCAGTCGCTGGTGCTCATGGTCGACGACGCGGCGAACCCGAGTCACCCGCCGCAGTGGTTCGCCCGGACCGAGGAGTTCGCCTGCCTCAACCCGGCACCGTTCTTCAGCGAGGAGCTGACCGTCGAGGACGGCGCGACCGTGCGGTTCCGCTATGGCGTCGGGATCGCCGATGCCGACGCGAACGCGGCTCCCGCACTCGCCGACGCGGTACGCCGGGTGCTCACCCGGTCGGATACGCCGTCCGCGCGTGCCGCGGAATCCTCTGCAGGGCGCTTCGCGACGGAGTGATCCGACCCTGCTCGCTGTGCAAGCCCCCGGCGTGCACTCCCCGCTCACCAGGGAGTGCACGCCTTCCTCGCCACCCCGGCCGCTGCGATCGCCGTAGACGCAACTCGTGACGGGCATCGCAACGGCCGGCGCCTGCTCGACGAACCGTGAGACGGCGGGCGTCCTGGCGCTGCTCAGTCCTTGCTCGCCTCGAACCGGACGAGGTGGCCGTGGCTGAGTCCGCGTACCTCTTGATGGCTGTCGGCCAATCCCTGCCTGTAGCCGCTGCAAGCGAGCGAAGCAGGAGGACGGTCCCGCGCGCAGCGCCGGCCTGTGGTGGGCGAGCAGCGAGGAACTCGGTCCTGAGCGCGGAGCTTCGCGGTTCACTGCTGGTTCCCCGGGGCGCGCACCGGCCGTAGCTCCTCCAGACCTCGCGCGTCCGCCTCCGCGCCTGAGCACGCAGTTCGCAACGCGGCCCAGGTCGCCGGGTCGGGCCCGAGCGGGTGGCACTCATGAGCCAACTGAAAGGCCGGTTTCCCGGGCGGACTCGCCCCCGCCCGGGCCGAGTGGTCGCCGGGACCACGGCTGCGGCCTTGATGGCCACGGCAGGCACGTTCGTCGTGCAGCATTTCTCCGGCGATGACGCCTCCGGTGGTACGCCTTCGCCGTCATTCGCGGCCACATCGCTTCCTGCGGCCTGGGCAGGTACATGGGTCGGCGCCGGGCCGGGCAATCCCACCCCTGACGGTCCTAGTCAGCGCCGGACCGACCGGTTCACCGTCACGTTGACTCTCCACCCGGCACAACAGGGTGAGCTGGCGGGCAAGCAGGTCAGCAGCGTGACCGAAGTGAACACCGGCCTTGAGCTGGGATGCACCGAGACCCTGCAATTGCGGGAGGTACGCAAGGCCTCGATGGTCCTCAAGGGCTGACACCAGCCAACCCACCGACCCGTCGGCCGAACCGGCCTGCCCCGACGGCAACGTCTACGTCGTCACGATGACCGCCCGAGACACCCTGAGCCTGAGCGACGAGGGTGACCAGTCCGCCGGGGCGCCGTCCACCCTCACCCGGCGGTGACGGATGCGCCCGCCGACCATGGGACGCCAAGCCCTTCTCATCCATGGCCGGCCTCGCTGAGCCCGTGGTGCTCCGTCGCCTCCGCCCTCCGGACGGACTCCCGGCCGCGACGTGCGAAAGCAGTACGTGGCGGCGCGAGAGCGCGAGGCAGGGGTACCGTACCGAGCCCGCTGGGCACTGTCCGGGCACCTTCACTTCACCGGTGCGCGGAGGTCCCGCCGGGGTGGGCCGATCCCGGCGGAGCTCCACCCGACGATCTCCCAGCCGTTAAAGTGGTGCCGATCCTGTCCACAGCGTCGGAGCCGACCTTGCCGAACCTGGTCCACCTCGAGGAAATCTTCTCCGACGAGGGTGACGGCGCCTCCGGCCCCGTGCGGTCGCCCGGCTGGCAGAGCACCGTCTCGCCACAGGGCCTCGCGGTGACCTTGATCGCCGACTACACGTTCCCCGTCCGGTCCTGGTTGCCGTCGGCGGCGATCGTGGCGCTGCTCGGCGAGTTCCATGTGACCCCGGGCGCCGCCCGTACGACGATCAGCAGGCTGATGCGCCGTGGGGTGCTGGAGGGCAGCCGGCAAGGGCGGTACAGCTCCTACCGGCTGACGTCTCAGGCCGCCGTCGATCTGTGGAGCGGCGCCAGCTCGATCGCCACCTTCACCACTCAGCCCGACTCGTGGGACGGACGGTGGACACTGATCGCCTTCTCCGTTCCGGAGCAGGAGAGCACGCGGCGGCGGGCGTTGCGCACCGCGCTGCGTTGGCGCGGGTTCGCGCCGCTGTACGACGCGCTCTGGGTGTCGCCGCACCCCCTCACCCCCAAGGGGCGGATCGACGTGGCCGACCTGGCGCGAGGAGCGGTGACCGTGTTCCGCGCGCGGCAGGAGGAACTGGACACGGCGGTCGACCGCAACCCGGTCGAGGCGTGGGACCTCACCGGCATCGCCGAGCACTACCACGCGTTCATCAGTCGTTGGAGCGGCTTGCTTCCGCACATCGGCGCCGACGGCGTCACCGGTGCCGATGCGGTGCGCGCCCGGACCGAGGTCATGCACGCCTACCGGCACTTCCCCATCCTGGACCCGTTGCTCCCCATCGGGCTGCTGCCATCCGACTGGCCCCGGTCACGGGCACGGGAAGTCTGCGTCGCGGTGTACGACGGGCTGCTCCAGCCCGCCCAGGACCATGTCCGCGCCGTGGTGACCCGCTTCGCGGAGGGACCGCACCTCGACATCCGGGCCCATACGATCGCCGGCATGAGTGCGGGTATCGGTCACGGCTGACGAGGGACCGTCGCCAGTGTGACGGGGCGATGTACAGAGACGCGATACCGCGCCGCCCGCCCCTAGATCTGTCGAATGCGCGTCGAGGACAACAGAGTTGGGCGCCAATGATCGGCAGACCGGCACCCGATCGGGGCTCTGACGGTTGCAACCGATGTGGGAACGCTCCCAGAGGCGCGTCACAGGTGGTCACCGGCTCGCCATCGCCGTGTCTCTGCCCGCAAGGCAACGCCACATCGATCACCGCCACGGTCGCTGCCACAGGCAGGACCGGAACGTCCTCCACCGTTCCTGATACGCCCACCTGACCACCCCCACGGCTACGACCCCACCACCTCGGTCAGTGCGACCGCCCCGGCGATGCCTCTTCCCGGCACCTGACCGAGCAGCGCTCCGCACCCCCCACACCAGGAGTCTTCATGACCATGCAGCGGCGTACTTTCCTGACCCTGAGCGCAGCCGGAGGCGCGGGCGTAGGCCTGTCCCTGCTCGGCACAGCGCAAGCAGGTGCCGTCGCAAGGGCCAGAGCTCCGGCCCAGCGGTTCGCGGTCGGCGTGCGGCCGTATGCCCGGAGCCGCGGCAGCCGCCGGTGGACCACGTACGTCTACTACCGTTCCTAGAGACTGAGCGGGAGTGACCACCGGCAAGCACCCCAGAACAGCGCAGGCATACACCCTTCACTTCGAGATGATCAAGGAAGGCGGCCTTGACGCCACCAACGGTGGCTAAACGCAACGGTGTTGCACGACGAGGGACGCCATCCTGCCTCTGCCGGGGTGCGCCCACATGCTGCTGAACCCCTATCACGTATCACGCAGAAACCGGGCTACTGGTCGGAGGAAGGCTTGCGGACGCCGGCTGGTTGAGAGATAGAGCCGTAGGACCGAGACGTGTTTTCCGCCAGGTGACTACGCTCCGCGCCGCCCCGCCCCGCCCCAAGAACACCATCAGCGTGCCGCGTGCACCACTGCCAGTGCTCCATTACCCGTGCCAGGTTCCACTCGTTCGACGAACACCCCTTCCCTGATGCTCGAACTCGCTCGAGCATCAGGGAAGTCGGCTGTCCGGCTCAGCGGCTGTTCGGCAGCGCAACGGTGGGGCGGGGTGGCACGGGCATGTTGCCGCCGATGAAGAAGCTGGGGTGCGGGGGCTGGTTGTAGGCGGTGTTCTGCCAGGCCAGCGCCGTGCGGTACTGGGTGTCGTGGAGGAGGGTCGTGATTCGCGTATTGGTCTGGAACGGCGTGGAGTAGATCCGCAGGGCCGTGTTGTTGGACGTCGGCCAGATGACCTCCTCGCGCCAGTCGCCGAGGATGTCGCCGGACAAGGACGGCGTCGACTTGGTGCCGTTGTTGGAGTGGACCCCGGAGCCGGTGAGCAGGCGGGTGTCGCCGGACGTGCCGTACTTGTCGATGTGGGTGCCGTCGAGAAGTTCGCGCGTGGTGTCGCCGTCCCACCACGCCAGGAAGTTGCTGGACCCGGGTTTACGGCTGGCGACCACCGCGCCCTTGGGGTTGCGGACGCCGCTCACGAGAGACGACCATGACTCGGCGCCCGCGCTGCCGGACCAGATGTCACCGGACACGCCCCGGCCGTTGTCACCGCTGGCGGGGGTGGACCAGAGGATCTGGCCGGTCCTCGCGTCCGCCATCCAGGAGGACGGCTTGGAGCTGTCCTCGTCGACCTTGAACTCCTCCAGACCCGGCCGGGACGGGTCGAGGTCGCCCACGTGCATCGCGTCCCCGTGCCCGTTCCGCGTCGTCCACAGGCCGTTGCCGTTGTCGTCGACGGCCATCGCGCCGTAGACGATTTCGTCCTTGCCGTCGCCGTCGACGTCCGCGACCGACAACTGGTGGTTGCCCTGGCCGGCGTAGCCGCTGTTGGCGTTGGAGTCGAAGGTCCACCGGCGGGTGAACTGCCCGTTCCGCCAGTCCCAGGCCGCGATCACCGCGCGGGTGTAGTAGCCGCGAGCCATGACCACCGAGGGGCGGGAACCGTCCAGGTAGGCCGTGCCCGCCAGGAACCGGTCCACGCGGTTGCCGTAGGAGTCCCCCCAGGACGACACCGTGCCTCGGGCCGGGACGTAGTCGACGGACTGCATCGCCTTGCCCGTCTGCCCGTTGAACATCGTCAGGTACTCGGGGCCGGACAGCACATAGCCCGAGGAGTTGCGGTGATCGGCCGAGGAACCCCCTATGACCGAGCCGGTTCCGTCCTTCGTGCCGTCGGCGGTCTTCATGGCGACCTCGGCCTTGCCGTCGCCGTCGTAGTCGTACACCTGGAACTGTGTGTAGTGCGCGCCGGAGCGGATGTTGCGGCCGAGATCGATACGCCACAGGCGAGTGCCGTCGAGCTTGATGCCGTCGACGATCGTGTTGCCGGTGTAGCCGGACTGGGAGTTGTCCTTGGCGTTCGTCGGCTGCCACTTCAGAACGATGTCCAGGGCGCCGTCGCCGTCGAGGTCGCCGACGGAGGCGTCGTTGGCCTCGTAGGTGTACGGCGAGTTGCCGGGTGAAGTGCCCCCGGGCGGCGGGGAGATCGGCACGTCCTTGTACCCGGCGCGGAACTGGAGCGCGTGTTCGGACGGCGCCTGCTCGACGCCGTTCACCACCGCGCGCACCGTGTAGTCGGCGGAGTCCGGGGCGGCAGCGTCCAAGTAGTTCGTCGAGGTGGTCAGGGGCGAGGAGTTGAGCCTGGTGCCGCCACGGTAGACGTTGAAGGCCACGTCGTTCGGGTCAGTGACCAGCCACCGCCACGACACCAGGTTCCCGCTGCCGGAGTGGACGCTGGTCAGTCCCCGGTCCAGGCGTTCCACCTGTCGCGCGGTCGCGGCGTGCGCGGTCTGCGGCAGGCCGGTGAGCGCGGAGAGGGCCAGTGCGGTCGCGGCCGTCAGGCCGCGGAACAGCCGATTGCTCGACCGGCGTTGGAATCGCCTTGGGGGCGATGCGGTGCGCGGATGCCGGTGCGGGTCGGTCACGATGACCTCCGATGTGTGGGGGGTTATGTGAAGATCGCGGAGACGGCGGTCTGACACAGCGTGGGAACGCTCCCATTCGCTGCGAGGGTAGGAATCCGCTGATAGCCCGTCAAGCATTCTGTTGGCTTTTTCTGTTCGAGCATGTTCGAGTGCGAGCCGAAGAGATGCCCGTACGCAGCCTCGTCCCCGTCGCCGCATTCCTTCTGAAAGGGCACTTGAACTGGGATGACTCCCACCGCTTCAGACAGCCCGCAGCCGAGGCGCGGCGAGCACCCGCCCACAGGATCGCACCGCATCTTCCATTGGATCGGTGAGCAATGGTTGACAGCTTCGTGCCCGATCGAGAAGCTGCGTGATGCACCTCCGGTTCATTGTGATGCGATTGCGCGCTTTCGTCGCCACTCCTCTGTGATCGCTCACAGCTCCGACCTCGAGGAGCGTCCATGGCATGCCAAGGCCGCCCTCTCCGACACGTGCCACTCGCAGCAGTCCTGCCTCAGTTGTCGCCACACCCAGGGAGGCGGCATCGGATGGATCGCACGCGCTACACCAACTCCTTTAGCCTGAGCGCCAGTCGCCCCCATCACCCGCCTCGCTCCGGGAAGTCTCCTTCTCACTGATCAGCTCTTCGCCGACCGCGACGTCTCACCCACGGCCGACGGAAGGAAAGGACCCACCATGTCCCCGCAACCCCCCACACCAGGAGCCGGGCGCATCAGCCGGCGAACCCTGCTCAGGGCCACCACCGCGACCGCCGGGGCGCTCGCCACGGCCGCTGCGTTCGCCGAACTCGAGACGCCTGCCGAGGCCGCCGCAAGCTTCGTCAAGGGCGTCGACATCAGCTGGGCACCTCAGATGGAGGCTCGCGGCTACTCCTGGAAGAACGCGAGCGGGCAGACCCAGGACCTGCTGACGATCCTCAAGGGCTACGGCATCACCGCCGTACGCCTGCGTACCTTCGTCAACCCGTCCAACGACCCGGCCAACGGGCACTGCGGCATCAACGAGGTCGCCGCCTTCGCCAAGCGGGTCAACGCCGCCGGCATGTCGATCATGCTCGACTACATGTTCGGCGACACCTGGAACTCCGTCGGCGTGCAGAACCCGCCCGCGGCCTGGCGGAACATGAGCTACAACCAGATGCGCACCGCGATGGGCACGTACGTGAACCAGACCATGACGGTCATGAGGAGCAGCGGCGTGCTCCCCACCTGGGTCCAGATCGGCAACGAGATCAACAGCGGGATCTGCCGCCCCGTCGGCAGCGTCTCCAACGGGGCGCAGATGACCGGACTCCTCAACGCCGCATACGACCAGGTCAAAGCGGTGTCGCCGAACTCGACGGTGTGCATCCACCTGGCCCAGCCGCAGAAGTACGACGTGATGACGACGTTCTTCAGCCGCTTCGCGGCGAGCGGCGGCAAGTGGGACATGTCGGTGTTCTCGTCCTACGGCAGTGCCGACCTCGCCCCCGGGATCGTGGCGAACATGAAGAGGATCTCCGACGCTTACGGCAAGCCGTTCCTGCAGAGCGAGTTCGGTGGCCGGGTGGACCGGGTCTCCGCCACCCAGGCCTCGCTGGTCGCCTACACGAAGGCCCTCAAGTCCAGTGGCGGGCAGGGGATCTTCTACTGGGAGCCGGAGTGCATGTCGCCGTTCACCGGTTACAACATGGGCGCCTGGGACTCCTCCAGCAAACGGCCCACAGCGATCATGAACGGCTTCACCCAGGCCTGAGGGACGGGCCATGGACCGCAAGCCGGGCAGTTCTCCGGTCAAGGACCGGGATTGGTGGTTGTAATGAGCATGACATCACGTTTCGAAAGTCACGGGGTCAGGCTGGGAGTGGTGGGTCTGCTGACTCTTGCGACGCTGGTCGGCACCGGTGCGGCGCATGCGGATGCCGCCACGCGGGCGCTGCCGGCCGGTTGTTCCGGCACTGTGCCGATCAAGTGTCACTACGCGGTCTCACCCGGCAACTACGACGTGACGGTTTCCATCGGTGGTGCCACTGCCGCCGAGACCGACATGTGGGTGGAGGCGCGGCGCCTGATGCTTGCGGCGACGAAGACGGCGGCCGGTGCCACCGCCACGTACTCGTTCACGGTCAACGTGCGGCAGCCGGAGGGGCAGCCGACCGGCCAGGGCGGCACCGGAAACCCCGGTCTGGACATCCGGTTCGCGGGGTCCAGCCCGCAGGTGTCGGCCGTCTCCGTGAAACCTGCGGCCCAGCCGCTGGTCGCCTACCTGGCCGGTGACTCGACCGTGTGCGACCAGCCCGTGGCCCCGTACACGGGATGGGGCCAGATGATCCCGCCGGCGGTGGGGCCCGGAGCCTCGGTCGCCAACTACGCGGACTCGGGGGAGAGTTCGGGCAGCTTCCTGAGGAGCTCGGCGCTCTTCCCGGCGCTGTTGTCGAAAGTCAAGGCAAACGACGCGGTGTTCATCCAGTTCGGGCACAACGACAAGCAGACCAGCGCGTCGGCCTTCCGGAGCAACCTCACCACCATGATCACGCAGGTCCGCGCGAAGGGCGGTGTCCCGGTCCTGGTGACGCCGCCGGTCCGCCGGCTGTTCGACGGCAACCGGCTCACGTCAACGGCCCTGCACGTCAACGGCGTCGGCGTGAACCTGCCCGCCGAGATGCGCTCGGTCGGGACGGCCCAGAGGGTTCCGGTGATCGATCTGACCGCCAAGAGCAAGGCGCTCGTCGAGTCCCTCGGCCCGTCCGCCTCCGCGCAGCTCTTCCTGCGCTCCTCCGTCGACGGTGTCACGGACAACACCCACTTCTCGCAGTACGGGGCGAGCCAGATGGGCGGGCTGGTGCTCCAGAGCATCCGCGAGCAGCGCCTGCCCCTGGCCGCCTACCTGCGCTGACCGAACGCCCGGCGCCAGTCCCAAGGAGGGACCCGTTGAGGAACTTACGGATTCTCATCACGACCGCGCTCGTGATCGCCTTGTCGAGCGTCGGTGTCAGCGCCGCATCCGCGGCGGACCCCGTCGCCACGAACTGCGCCAGCGCCTCCCATGCCCAGGCGGCCCCGGCCCCGGCCGCACGGACGGTCGCCGCACCGGTCACCGTGTGGCTGGCCGGCGACTCCACCATGGCCAATCCGAGTTCCGGCCGTTGTCCGGTCGGCTGGGGCAGCCAGTTCGACGCCCTGTTCAGCAGTGACGTGACCGTCAAGAACCAAGCCGTGGGCGGCCGGAGCATCCAGACCTGGCTGTACGAGGGGAACGTGAGCAGCACCAAGGGATCGGACGGTGAGTGCCGCCTCACGTCCACCTCGTACTCGTCCCGCTGGCAGGCGATGCTGAACGCCAGCACCGGAATGAAGGCCGGTGACTACCTGTTCATCCAGTTCGGCATCAACGACTCCTCCTCGAGCTGCCCCCGGCACGTCGGCCGGGCCCGGTACCAACAGCTGATGACCATGATGGCGCAGGCCGCCCTGGCCCGGGGCGCGCACCCGGTGCTGCTCACCCCGGTGGCCGCCATCACCTGCTCCGGCGGCACAGCGACCAAGAACCGCGGCTTCGTGGCCGAGACCTTCGCCGCCGGATCCGCCACCAGGGCCCCCGTCGTCGACCTGCAGACGCTCAGTGTCTCGCTCTACAACAGCCTGCGCTTCTGCCCTAACAACGGCGACTACGGAGGCAACGGTCCCCTGGGCACCTTCTTCTGCAACGACCACACGCACTTCGACACCTACGGCGCCCAGCGGATCGCAGGGCTCGTCGCCGGTGACGTGCGCCGCCAGAACCTCCCGCTCGCCGCGTATCTCAGGTAGCACGCGGCGGTGGGCGCGAACCGGGGCCGGTCGGCTCGCGGGTGGCCTTCAATGAAGCCGGACCCAAGACCGCGGTCGCAGTCGTCCCTGTCTGACGGTGGCGTGCGGAAGCGGCTTGACTCCGACCAGGCGTCGGCGTGCGACGAAGGCGGGGCCGGGCCGGGCCGGGGCCGGGGCGAGGGTACGACCGGCGAGGCAATCCCCCCATCAGCCTGCGGAAGTCCCAGGAGCTCGCGGTGATCGGCCCCGGCATCCGCCACGTCTGGAGCATCCGGCCGGGCCGGCTGGGCGTCAAGTTCATGCCCCGGGAGGGCCGGTACGTTGCCGGAGCCGTCGGCTGGTCGGCCGCCCGCCACGTGCCCTCGGTCTTCGGCGCGGCAGGCTCCGGGGAGGCGAGGCCCCACCACGCCGAGCCGATACCGACCTGCTGTCCGCCGCTGGGCGTCGGCCGGCAGGCCGTCCCTGGCGATCCGGTAAGCCAGTTCGGATGCCTGGCGCAGTTCGTCTCAGTCGCCGATGAACAGCGTCTGCACCACCGACCGGTCGAGGGTCATCGCCGGAGCGCTCATGTCAGCGATCCCACCGACCGGGGTCTTCCTGATCGGCTCGCGCCGCTTCATCGCCAACCTGGCCGCCCGCGCCACGAGGTTCTGAAGAGACACGCGCATGGTCCCGCCCTTCGAAAAGCAGCTTTCGCCTGCGCTGAGTACGTCAGGCAGGCACGAGCCCTACTGCCGCACGGGAAGACATCTGACTCGGGAGATGACGCTGTGAGAACCGCGAAGTTCGACACCCCTGCCCTCCTGCTCTCGGTGGTCATGTCGAGTTCCGTCGCCATGACCCCCGGCTCGGCGTCCGCGAGCACCGCGGCGGCCGGAAACACCTACTACGTCGCCCCGAACGGAAACGACGGAGCAGCAGGTACGCAGGCCGCTCCGTGGGCATCGATCGCCCGTGCACAGGCCGTCGCCAAGTCAGGCGACACGGTCTACTTCCGGGGCGGCACCTACGCCTACACCCGCGCGAACAGCGCCTGTTCGAGCCAGACCGCCAAGGTCGATGCGATCACCCTCAACAAGAGCGGCAGCTCGGGCAACCCGATCCGGTACTGGGCCCAGCCGGGCGAGAAACCGGTCTTCGACTTCTCGCGGATGACGGACAACTGCCGCATCAAGGGCTTCGACGTCACCGGCAGCTGGATCCACCTCAAAGGGCTGGAAGTCAGGGGCGTTCCCCAGAACAACAACCGCAACGCCGAGTCCTGGGGGATCTGGGTCTCCGGCAGCAACGACGTCTTCGAGCAGATCAACACGCACCACCACATGGGTACCGGCCTGTTCATCAGCGGCGGGGGCGGCAACCTCGTCCTCAACTCGGACGCGCACGACAACTACGACCTGCGCAGCAACGACGGTCCCGGCGAGAACGCCGACGGGTTCGGTTCGCACTACACGCCGGCCGGCCGCGCCGCGAACGTGTTCCGGGGTTGCCGCGCGTGGTGGAACGCCGATGACGGGTTCGACCTCATCTCCACCTACTCGCCCGTGATCATCGAGAACTCGTGGGCCTGGCGCAACGGGTACGTGCCGGGGACGACGACGCCCTCCGGCAACGGAGCCGGCTTCAAGTCCGGCGGTTACGGGGGCGACTACGAGGCCAACGCGCCGAAGCACACCGTCCGCTACTCGGTGGCGTTCCTCAACAAGGCGGCCGGCTTCTACGCCAACCACCACCCGGTGGCCAACGACTTCTTCAACAACACCGGCTACGGGAACCACCCCAACTTCAACATGCTGGGAATCGACTCGCGCGGCGCCGCCGTCGGCCGGGGCACCCTGCGCAACAACATCGCCTACACCGGAACGGCGACGTCGAACATGAGCGGCACCAGCGCCGCGTACAACACCTGGAACCTCGGCGTCCCCCTGTCGGACTCCCAGTTCCACAGTGTGTCGACGTCCGGCTGGGACGCGCCCCGCCAGACCGACGGGAACCTGCCCGTGCTGCCCCACCTCCGTCTCGCGGCGAACAGTGCCCTGATCGACAAGGGCACCGACGTGGGACTGCCCTTCAGCGGAAGTGCGCCGGATCTCGGCGCCTTTGAGAATGACGGAAGGTGACCTCTTGAGGCAAGGATCGCGTGTCATCTCCAAGTACTGGAAGTTGGCCGCCGCCACCCTGTTGTCCGTGGCGTTGGCGGCGCCGCTCTCGGCGAGCACCGCCGCGGCGGAGACACCTGCAACGCAGAGACAGGCAACGGAGCTCCAGGACCAGGGGGCGGCTGCTGGACGGGTGGTGGATCGCGGCCTCGAGTACCTGGTGTCCGACTACCAGACGCGCACTCCGACGAAGTACACGGCTGACTCCTGGAAGCCCTTCGCCAAGGCGTTGACCGCCGCGGCCGAGGTCGCCGACGACACTTCGGCCACCACGTCGGACGTCGCCGACGCGAAGACGGCACTGATGACCGCCGCCGCCGACCTGAAGGCCGCCGACGAGGGCACGTTCCAGACCATCACGAACAACACCTTCTGGAACGACACCAGCGGCAACCCCATCTATTCGCAGGGCGGTGGCGTCTTCAAGTTCGGTGACACCTACTACTGGTACGGCGTGCACTACACCGGCGCCGAGCTCTACCGGGCCAATCCGACGAGGAAGTACGACGGGAACGTCAGCTTCGCCTCGATCCCCGTGTACTCGTCCAAGGACCTGGTGAACTGGAAGTTCGAGAACCGGGTCGCGACGCGCTCGACCAGGATCCAGAACGGCGCCACCCTCGGTCAGGCAGGGTGGGTCGGGCGCCTCGGGGTCTCGTACAACGAGAACACCGGCAAGTACGTGCTCGCCACCCAGGCCTACGTCGGAGGCGGGCACGGTGTCCTGTTCCTCCAGGGCGACTCACCCACCGACACCTTCGACTACGGCTACTTCCAGACCCAGATCACCAACTCGCCCACGACCGGCACCGGAGACCAGACCGTCTTCACCGACGACGACGGCAAGGACTACCTGATCTTCTCCAACCGCGAAGGACGGTCGCGCGGCTTCGTGGCCAAGTTCCGGGAGTCCGACTCGCTGCGGATCGAGCCAGCCGTGCAGATCCGCAGCGGCGCCGGGCGCGAGGGCAACGCCATGTTCAAGGTCGACGGCAAGTACTACCACGCGGCGTCGGACCTGCACGGCTGGAACACCTCTGTCAACTACGTCAATGAGTCGACCAGCAGCAACGTCCAGGGCTCCTACAGCAGCGAGTACGTCCTTGCCGGCACCGAGATGGACTACAGCCACGTGACCCAGACCGGGTTCTTCGTGACGGTCAAGGGCACCAAGCAGAACACGGTGCTCTACGCCGGCGACCGCTGGGCCGACTTCGCCTGGAACGGCATCGGGTACAACCAGTGGACGCCGATCACCAAGACCGGCGCACGGCCGCAGTTCCACTCGGTGAGTCAGTGGCAGTTCAACGCCACGACCGGGGAGTGGCGCGTCGGGCCGGCGAACAACTACATCCTCAACCCCGACATCCAGGCCGACCGCGTCATCGTCTCCAGCGTACGGGGATGGCGGAACCTCGGTGGTTCGGTGACCAACGTCAACGGTGGTGTGAACGGGTCTCGCTTCGCCCTCCAGGTGAGCAACAGCGGCGGCGTCGAGCAGCGGGTCGAGTCGGTGCCCGCAGGCACCTACACCCTGTCCCTGCACGCTCGGGGCAGCGCCGGACAGGTCGTGATCAACGGCGCCAACGGCAGCCAACGCACCCTCAGCGTCCCGTCGTCGAGCGGCTGGGCCAAGCGCGAGCTCACCGGCATCGAGCTGCCCGGCGGGGCCGCCACCGTCACCGTGCGGGCGTCGGGTTCGGGCGGCGTCACCGTCGACCAGCTCTCCCTCGTCAAGACCTCGGCCGGCACACCAGCACCTCCGGGGCGTTACGAGGCAGAGACCGCTCCGGCACAGTGCCAGGGCACGATCGACTCGAACCAAGCGGGCTATTCCGGTAGCGGGTTCTGCAACGGCAATGCCGCCGCGGGGGCCTTCGCGGAGTTCACCGTGAACTCCGCGACCGCCCGTACGGCGACGCTGGGGATCCGGTTCGCCAATGGCGCCACCACCGGTGCGAGGCCGGCGAACCTCGTCGTCAACGGAGCCACGGCAGGGGCGCATTCGTTCGAGTCCACCGGTGCGTGGACGACGTGGACGACCAAGACCGTGACGGTCCCGCTGAACGCCGGCAGCAACACCGTCCGGCTGGATCCGACCACGACAGCAGGACTGCCCAACGTCGACTGCCTCGATGTCGGCTGACTGACGTCCCGCGCTCTGCCGGACTTCGCGACCGGCAGAGCGTAGGCAACAGCCCATGCCGCCCGTACGCGACATCGTCAGGAGAAGGACATGAGCAGAACGCGTCTCCCCCGCGCCATCGCGGTCACGACGACGTTGGTCACCATGGTGTCCGCGAATCTACTCATGGTGCCCGAGCCGGCCCACGCGACCTTCGGAACCGCGGACACCAAGCCGATCGAGAGCAATATCGCCGCCAAGCCCTGGGCCTCGGCGACGGCTGCCACCGGCTCGTCCAACGCCCGTCTGGCCATCGACGGCGACCCGGCGACGTCCTGGCGCCCGGATCGTGCCGGCGCACGGCAGTGGCTCACCGTCGACCTCGGTGGAACCTACGACAACCTGCGTAAGGTCAAGGTGCTCTTCCCGGACCGCGGCGTGGCCCACCAGTACGTCGTCGAGGCTTCACCCGACGGTCGCCGGTGGAAGGCCATCGCCGACAGATCCCACGACCGAGCCGCGTCGCGAGGGGAAGTACACCTGTTCACCCGGCCGGGAACGCGCTTCGTCCGGCTGACGTTCACCGGTGGGCCAGGCCGGGCCCGGGCAGGTGTCAGCGAGCTCCAGGTCTTCAACTACCTGCGCGACGACCTCACCCTCGGCGCCGATCTGTCCTGGATGGACGACGTCCATGACCAGCAGTACTGGGTCGATCCCCTGGCCGACAACCGTGGCGCCGGGCCACACCTGCTCGACGTGGCCAAGGACCGTGGCATCGAGTACAGCCGGCTGCGGATATTCAACGAGCCGCGCAGCGAGAGCACCGGCCAACCGACGCCCGTACCGCGCCAGGGCCCGGAGCGCTCACTGGCCTCAGCCAAGCGGATCAAGCAGCGGGGCATGGGCCTGGGGATCGACTTCCACTACGCGGACTCATGGGCGGACCCGAGCAAGCAACCAAAACCACGCGCCTGGGCCGAGCTGGAGTTCGCGGACCTGTCCCAGACGGTGTACGACTTCACCGCCGACTATCTGAAGCGGTTGATCCGGCAGGGCACCACGCCGGAGAAGGTGGCCGTCGGCAACGAGATCATCAATGGCTTCATGTACGGCAGCGAGGCGGCCCACATCGGCACGACGAATCCGCCGTATTTCGTCGACCAGGCCGACATCTACCAGTCACAGCCCGGCGGTGGCCTGCTGTGGAAGTACTGGCGGTCGACCGACCCGGTGGAGCAGCAGCTCTACGACCAGTCGTGGGACCGGTTCACCACCCTGGCCGCGGCCGGGATCAGAGCCGTCCGTGACGCGTCACCGACATCCAAGGTCGAGATACACGTGATCGTCGACAAGGACAAGCTCGCCAAAACCATGGAGTTCTGGCACCAGTTCCTCACCCGGGTGAAGACAAAGGGCCAGAACCCCGATGTGCTGGCCATCTCGTACTACCCGGAATGGCACGGTACGCCCGAGGCGCTGGATCTCAACCTGAACACCATGGCCGCCGCCTGCCCCGGCTACGAGATCGACATCGCCGAAACCGCCTACCCCGCTTCGGGCGGCGACGGCTCGCCGTTGCCCAACTCGCCGTACCCGCGAACCGTTCAGGGTCAGGCGGACGCGATCCGGAGGGTGTTCCAGGCCGCCAACGACGTGGTCGACAACCGAGGTTCAGGGGCACTGGTGTGGGAGCCGGCCGGTTACCAGCCGATGTTCCGGGCCGTGCCCGGACTGGCGAACACGTGGGAGCCGCACGCGTCCATCGACGTCTTCAACGCCAGCCGCGCCAAGCACATCCTCCAGGACACCGTCCACACCGCCACCGTGGTGGGAGCCGTCCCGAAGCTGCCCTCCTCCGTCCGCATGCTCACCACCGCCAACAACAAGATCACCAATGTCCCCGTCCGCTGGCAGCCTTTGCCACCCGGCGCGACTGACAGGCCCGGTGAGGTGACAGTCACCGGGACGACCGGCACAGGACCGGTCACGGCGGTCATCGATGTCATGCCCGGACACGGCGAACACGACGTGACCACCTCATAGCCGGCCTGGGAGAAACACGAGCTGTCGTGCCGTGCGTCCCGCCGACCTGTCGGCTTCTGCCGCCGGCGGGGCGCCCCCGGCAACGGGACCGGCCGAACACCCAACCCCCCACCCATCCCCGCACCCAAGGAGTCACCATGACCCTGCGACGACGGACCTTCCTCGCCATGAGCGCGGCCGGAGCGACGGGCGTGGGCCTGTCCCTGCTCGGAGCAGGACAGGCACCGGCCGCCGCCGGGCCGCTGGACACCGCGCCGACCACGCCGTTCGCGGTCGGCGTGCGCCGGTACAACTGGACCCGCGGCGGCCGCCCGTGCACCACCTACGTCTACTATCCGGCCACCGGCGCCGCCGGCGGCAGCCCGGTGACGGACGCCCCGGTCGCGAACGGCGTCTTCCCCGTCTACAACTTCACCCACGGCTTCCAGAGCAGCCCGCAGAACTCCCTGTTCATCATCCGGGCCCTGGCCTCGGCGGGCTTCATCGTCCCCGCCCCGCACTTCAACCACAACTTCGAGGACGTCAGGAACGGCAACACCTCCAAGGACGTTTCGCAGATCCTCACCAACACCCTCGCGCTCAACGCGAGCGGACCGCTGGCCGGGCACATCGACACCGGCATCGGCGTCGGCGTCTCGGGCCACTCCCTGGGCGGCATGGTCACCCACGGTCTGCTGACCTCCTGGCCCGACAGCCGGATCGTCTCCGCCAACCCGCAGTCCTGTGAGGACATGGGCAACCCCGCCGCCTCGGTCTCCGCCAAGGTCCTGTTCGTCCACGGCGACCGGGACTCGACCACGCGGTACTCCTCGGCCCGGCAGGCATACTCGGAGATGACCTGGCCCAAGGCGTTCCTCACCTTCGTCGGCGGCAGCCACACCAGCTTCTGGAGCGACCAGCGCTTCCCGAGGACCGTCGTCGACTGGGCCCGCTGGACCATGTACGGCGACACCGCCGCACGGGACCGCCTCCCCGCTGACGCGTCCGGGTCCAACACCAGGTGGGAAGCCCAGTTGGGCGACTCCCCCGGTGGCCCGGGCCTCTACACCCTGCTGGCCCAGCACAGCGGCAAGGCCGCCGAGATCAACGGGGCCTCCACCGCCGCCGGCGCACAACTCGTCCAGCGGACCACCAGCAGTCGCCCCAACCAGCAGTTCGAGTTCGTCGACGCCGGTGACGGGCACGTCCGCGTCAAGGCACTGCACAGTGGCCTGTTCCTCCAGCCCACGGGCAGCGCGACCGGCGCGGATGTCGTCCAGCAGGCCGACACCGGCGCCACCGGCCAGCAGTGGCGCGTGGTCGATCACGGTGGTGGCGTGATCAGCCTCGTGAACCGGGAGTCCGGCCTGGCCATGGATGTCTGGGGGTACTCCACCGCCGACGGCGCCCGCATCGCCCAGTACACCTACAGCGGCAACCCCAACCAGCGCTTCACCCGCCGCCGCGTCTGACCGGAACGGGTCGGGGCACCGCTCGGACGACAGGGCGGGCGGTGCCCCTCAGCGCTGCGGGCAACCGGACGAGGGCCCGCTCCCGAGGCGACCTGCGTCGACCTGGCGCGTGGTGGCGGCAGGCCACCGGCCGAAGCACGGGTGATCGTACCCGGCGAGGACGGTGGCGCCGTCGGCCGTGACCCCACGACCCGTCTCGTGACCGCGGCCGTCCCGTCGCGCCATCTCGTCACGGCGTCGTGCCGACGCCGTCGCCGAGGACGTCCGCTCGCCGGCCGCGCAGGGAGCTGACCCCAGGATGGCCACACCGATCCGCCTGCTGTGCTCGCGCGGCAATGAGTGTGTTGGCCAGGAGCATGGCGATGGTCATCGGGCCCACGCCGCCGGGGACGGGAGTGACGAAGGCCGCGGTGCCGACGACGGCGTCGGTGTCCACGTCCCCGCGCAGACCCGCCTTGGAGCGGTGGATACCGACGTCGATCACGGTGGCGCCGGGCTTGACAGCGTCGATGCCGATGAGACCCGGGACGCCGGCCGCCACCACCAGGACGTCGGCGCGACGGCACACGGCGGCCAGGTCGCGGGTGCGGGAGTGGCAGATCGTGACGGTCGCGTTCCTCTCCAGGAGCAGCTGGCCCATCGGCTTCCCGACCAAGGTGCTGCGGCCGACGACGACGGCTTCGGCCCCCTCGAGAGGAATCCGGTGGGCGTCGAGCAGGGCCATCACCCCAGAGGGAGTGCAGGGCCGCAGGCCGGGGCTGCCCTGGGCGAGCAGTCCGGCGTTCACGGTGGTCAGGCCGTCGACGTCCTTGTGCGCCGGGATGCGCGCGAGCAGGGCGGCGGCGTCCAGGTGGGCCGGTGTGGGCAGCTGCAGGAGGATCCCTGAGACCGCAGGGTCGGCCGCCAGTTCGTCGATGAGCGCAGCAGCGTCATCCTGAGTTGTCTCGGCTGGAAGATGCCGGTGCAGGTCGGTCATGCCGGCCGCGGTGCAGGCGCGGCGCTTGTTCCGGACGTACACCTCGCTCGCCGGGTCGTCGCCTATGAGGACGGTGGCCAGGCCGGGCGCGTTCCCCCCGGCGTCCACGAGTGCGGCGACGCCGGAGGCGACGTCGGAACGGACCTGCCGGGCAACGGTGGTGCCGTCGATGAGCTGCGCGGTCACGAGAATCCCTTGGAAGACGATTCAGAAGACGATGGTGGAGTTGCCGTGGATGGCGAGCCGGTCCTCCAGGTGCGCGCGCACGGCGCGCGAGAGAACGGCGCGCTCGACATCGGCGCCGAGGCGTACGAGGTCGGCGGTGGTGTGCCGGTGGTCGACCCGGACGACGTCCTGGTCGATGATCGGGCCCTCGTCCAGATCGGCGGTGACGTAGTGGGCGGTCGCACCGACCAGCTTCACGCCGCGGTCCTTGGCCTTCTGGTACGGGCCGGCCCCGATGAAGGCGGGCAGGAAGCTGTGGTGGATGTTGATCAGCGGACAGCCGACCGCTTCGAGGAAGGAGGGCGTGATGATCTGCATGTACCGCGCCAGCACGACGAGGTCGACGTTGCCGCGCAGCAGGTCGAGGATGCGGCTCTCGGCCTCGGCGCGGTTGTCCCGGGTGGCGGGGACGTGGATGTAGGGCACCCCGAAGGGCCGGACCTCGTCGGCGAGGTCGGGGTGGTTGGACACCACCATGACCACATTCATGTCCAGTTGGCCGCGACGGTGACGCCAGAGCAGGTCGAGCACGCAGTGGTCGGTCTTGGACACCATGATGGCCACCCGTTTGGGCCGGGCGGCCTCGGTGAGGCGGTGAGTCATGCCCCAGCGCTGAGCGACGCCGGTTTCGAATGCACGGTCCAATTCGTCCCGGGCCGCGGACAGGCCGGGCAGGTGGAACCCGGTGCGCTGGAAGAAGGTGCCGCCGACCGCGGTCGTCGAGAACTGGTCCAGGCTCGTGATGTTCGCACCGGCCTCGGCGAGGAACGTGCTCACTGCCGAGACCACGCCCGGCCGGTCGGGGCACTGGATCAGCAGACGCCCGTGGTCGGCTCGGTCCTCGGGGATACCACCCTCACGCGAAGTGCTCCCCGTGGACGTGGTGGGCGCGGACGCGGTGGGTGCAGACGTAGTGGGTGCGGACATGGCGACTCCGGTTTGCTGGGCGGGGTGGGTACGCGTCGGCGCGGTGCTGGTCGCGGCGCCGGTCATGTCAGGTCCGAGAGAAGACGCCGGCGCCACGCCTCGGTCGGCGCGAGATCGTTGAAGGTGAAGACGTGGAACCCGGCGACGGCATCGTCGGCCTCTCCGAGGTGGGGCGCGAGCCCCGAGAGCAAGGCGTCCGGCCGATAGCCGCCGGGGAGGAAGAAGCGCCGGAGCAGGGTCTGCTGCTTGTTCAGGAACTTCGCCGACGCCCCGAGGCCCAGTCCGCCTGCGACGCGCAACAGCTTCTGCCGGTGGACGGCACCGGGGAGGCCGACGTGGACCGGCAGCTTGATGTCGTAGGCGCGGACCCGGTGGATCCACGCCAGGATGGCTCGGGGATCGAAGACGATCTGGGTCGTGATGTGCGTGGCGAGCGGCGCCTTGTCCGCCAGCGCCTGCATCAGCACCTGCTCCGATACGTCCGGATGGCCCTCGGGATGACCGCCGATCCCGATGTCGGTGAAGCCGTGGTCGAGTTCGTGCACCGCCCGTAGCAGCGCCAGAGCGTCGGCGAACGCTGTCGTCGTGGCGGTACGGTCGCCTCCGACCACGAACACGCCGGTGATACCGGCGTCGCGGCACCTGCCGACGAGACCGGCCAGGTGCTGGTGGTCCCTCACTTGCTGGGCCGACAGGTGCGGTGACACGGCATAACCGTGGCCCGCGAGCGCGACCGCCAGGTCGATGGTCGCGTCCTGTCCCTTTGCCGGTGAGGCGGTCACGGTGAGCGGGACGTCGGTCGGGACATTGTCGCGGACGGCCTGCTCGGTCTTGGCGAACGGGATGACCTCGTAGCCG
Organism: Streptomyces sp. B21-105; assembly: GCF_036898465.1. Lineage (NCBI taxonomy): Bacteria > Bacillati > Actinomycetota > Actinomycetes > Kitasatosporales > Streptomycetaceae > Streptomyces > Streptomyces sp. B21-105. The sequence goes on from NZ_JARUMJ010000001.1 coordinate 1,208,734, forward strand.
AGACCCCGCACGGCCCGGACCAGGTCAGCGCGCACGATCACGTCGTGCCGGGAGTGGAGTCGGTTCACGGTCGGCCTCTCGGATGGGCGGGTGGAGGAGTCCGGCACGTCAGTGCTGAGCCGGCGGCCGGGTCCGTACTGTGGCCCGGATGGTGGTCTGCACGTGGTGGGGTTCGCTGAGCGGCCGGCCGGCTCCGCCGTCGGGCTCGCCCCACAGGACCTCGACGCGGTCGCCGTCGGTCAAGGACTCGTCAAGGATGGCGATGGTCACCACGCGCCCGACGTTGACGGTGTATCCACCCCACGTGGACAGGCCCACGAGGCGATCGCCCTGCAGCACGCTGTCCAGGTAGATCGTGGCGGGGTTCAGGTTGGGCAGGCTGAGCAGCTTGGGTCGGGGACCGTCTCCGAAGAAGCCGGCCCGGACCACCTCCATGACGTCGTCGGTGTCCCACTCCAGCCAGCGCTTGAGGCGCTTGGGTCCCTGGGCGGCGGCCTGCTCGAGCGCGGTGCGACCGATGAAGTCGTGGTCGAGCTTGACGATGGAGCCGTAGCCCAGCTCCCAGGGGTAGAAGTAGTAGTCCTGGATGTCGTCCGAGACGTAACTGCCCTCAATGGTGATCATGCCCTCCAGCCCGAAACCGGGCAGGTGCTGCCGGTAGGCGGCCGTCTCCGGGGAGCTGTAGACGGCGGACGGGACGGCGGGGATCCACCCGGACTCGACGGTCGAGGACAGGTAGGAGACGGCCCCGCCCTGGCGCAGGCCGCTCTGCGCGCCGGCGTGCAACAGGGTCTCCAGGACGCTGGGGCCGTGCTCCACCGGGCCGAAGAGCTCCAGGCCGGTGTACTCCTCGCCCGGCACGCCCGCCATCGTGTGGTTCAGGGCGCGAACCGGGGTCCCCGCGATCTCGAAGGAGCCCATGCGGAAGAACGGGATGCGGTCGATCGGGGCGCCTACGGCGCGTTCGAGGATCTCCTGAGTGCGAGGGCCGTTGAGCTGGTACCGGTAGTGCTGTCGGCGGCCCAGCGGGTTGTGGACCGACGCCGGATCCACGCTGAACTCGACGTCGTAGTCGCCCTGTTGAGCTTGGAACTGCACCCAGTTGGCCGCCTGGGGGACACCGACCAGGCTCAGGTGGTCCTCCTCGAGGCCGAACAGGATGCAGTCGCCGATGTAGCGGCCGTCCGGCCCGACGGCGACGAACTGCTTGGCGCGGTCGCGGCCGAGGGTCGCCGGGCTGTTGACGCCGGTGTCGCCGATCAGGCGCTTCACGTCGGGCCCGGTGATGTGCACCTCGGTCATGTGGTGGGACTGGTCGAACAGGACGCAGGCGTTCTTCCAGGCCCACTGCTCGTTGTGCCAGGTCGTGTACTCCTGGGCGTAGGTGAACGGGTAGTGCGTGGCGGGATTGGTCCGCAGCATCGCCAGCGGGCCCCCGCTGCGGTCGATGCGCTGCTGCAGGGTCTCGAGGTGCGGTTGGTCGGTCACAGGGTGCCTCCTGGGTGGGTGGTGGTCGGCGAGGCGCCGGGGTCGCTGCGACGAGATGCCGGGCAGTGCGTCGCCCTGGAGCGCGCGGAGGGGGCGCCGCCCGGGCCTGGCATGCTCGGGGCGACTCCGTGTCACGGGTCACCGGCCGCGGAGGCCCTCGTTCACGCAGCGGTTGCGCGGACGGCCGGGGCCGATGACGGAGCTGCCGGCGATGTCGCCGGCAGAGAAGAAGCGGCCGCCGTGGTGGGCACCGGTTCCCGGCCTGAGACCCTCAAGTACGAGGTCCTGCAGCCGCCCCCGCTCGCGGGAGTAGGCGACCAGCCGGGCGAAGTGGAGGAACGTCTCGTCGGCGGCCAGTCCTGCAACACCTCGCCGCTGACCTGTAGGACGATCCGTACGGCGTCGCGGTCGGCCAAGGGCGCCGGCACGACGAATTGCCCGAACGGCTCGGCGCGGCATGTAATGGTTTCAGGCACCGGTCCGTCGCCGAACTGAGCGGCGAACAGCGACGTACACGCTGTTCCCGGCGACGAAGCCGCGCGACAGCGTCAGCCCCATCGGCGACCTGCTCCGCACCCCTGGGGAACTGGGCTGGTCCCGTGGCGTCGACCTGCACGGCCGCGGCTTCCTCCGCCGCGACGCGCTTCTCACCCAGGCGGCTGACAGCGGTCCGCGCCGGTTCGCCGGGGCGGGCGGGAACACCGAGGAGCCGCATCCCGTGCTCGGCACAGGCGGCCGTCGGGGCGGCCCGGACGGTTGACGTCGTAGCTGTCGCCCCAAGTCCGGTACGGGATTCCCTCCGCGGGTGGACCGAAGGTTGCCAGGCGGTCCAGGTCCCAGCGGCCGTCCCGGCGGGCCGGCTGCGCGGCCGTTGTGACCCGCTCGCGTCAGCGGCGACCTGCGCGGGAGGCACAGGGGTCCCTTCGGATACCACCATCGTCGTCTTCTCCTGGGGAGGGCTGCCGTCCGACTCTCGGCCGGGCGGCAGGAGGTGGGGTGGGGCCGCCGACGACGCGCGGGGCTTTCGGTGCCTGCTCGTCCCGCCGACGTCGTTGATAGTGACAACAGCCGCACCGATGCGGAATGGTCGAACTGGTATGCCACCAATCCACAGGACGTATGGCGAGCCACCGATGTGCACCTATTGAGCCGCCTACCGGACCCCAGCCAGCGGACCAGCTCCAAGCCTCGGTCCACGTGCGCGTGAGGCGCCGACCCGGCTGCGGCGGCGCTTCGGTGAGGACCTGCGCCCGCGTCGACCGCGCCTACGAGCTCACGTCGTGCGCCGCCGCTCTGCTGGTCCGGCTGTGGACGCGGTCAACGTCAAGGCTCTGATCCGGCCCGACGACGCGAGCACCCTGCCGCGGGAGGCCGTCCGCGACTGTCCCGGCGAGCCCTCGGTCCAGGTCCACTGAGTCCGCGTGGTGGCGGAGTCCGACGACAGCGTGGACAACGAGTTGCCGACCGCCGACCTGGCCCCTCGTCACCACCTACAGGGGGCACGCCCCGCTCCCCTACGCGGGATACACCCGATTCAGCCGCTTGATGACGATGGCGGCGCGGCGCCTCCAGGATCGTGAACACCGGGTGGAGTTGAACCGGCCACGCCGGGTTTCCGGCCCCGGGCAGGTGGGAGTGCCGGAGTTGTTCACGGCGGTCTGATGCTGCGTCAGCACGACGCGGCCCTCCAGCTCGGCGGCCCGCCGATCGGCGCTGCGTGAAGTCGACGGCGCCGCCCGAGGTTCACACGTCGCGCCACCGGGCCATGGCCGCGCCGGCCACCGACGCGAGCGTGTCACCCCCGGTTCCTCGTGTTCGACGTGGGCCGCTCTGCCCGGCTCGCCGTACCGCTGGTGCACGCGAGGCGGCCGCATCCGCGTGGCACGCCCGCCGGTGCCCTGCCTGTCGAAGTGTGGCGCCGAGCCGTCGGAAATTAGGTGGTCACCGCCCGTCGGCGCGTTTCCAGACTCTCCGCCACCGTGAAAAGTGCTGCTACGCCGCCGAGCGCACGCGCAGTCCTCGCTGGAGGCCGTCTTCCGGAGCGCCGAGCACACTCGGCCATACCTCAGGGCCCCGCGGCGGCGAACCCACGCACACCACCGGCTGCGGCAACGCACTCGCCGTCCGGATGCGTCCGATACCGGAATCGGCTGGGCGGCGATTCGCTAGGCGACGCGTTCCGCCGCACGCCCCAGCGCATCACGGAACCATCGGTGGCCGGGATCGTCGCTCATGGTCGGGTGCCATCGCAGCGACAGGTTGAGAGGTCCGATGTCCACCGGGCTCGGCAGGATCCGCACGGGCGCCACGGGTGCCAGGCGTCGCGCGAGTCTCTCCTGAAGGAAGGCGACGCGGTTGCTGCCGGCGAGCAGGAACGGGACCGACAGGAAGCTGTCGGTCACCACCTCCACATGCGGCTCAATGCCATTCGACCGCAGGTGGCGCAGCGCCGGGAAGCTGACCGGGTCGGAGTGGGTGAACTGGCTCACCCACGGCAGGAGGGCGAGTTCGGCCAGGGTCGGCTCGCTGCTGATCACGGTGTTGCTGTCGGCCACGACGCACACCCAGCGGTCGCGCAGCAGGAGCCGGCCGGGATAGCCCTGCACCAGCTCGTGCGGCAGGACCACCCCGTCGGTGTGCCGGATCAGAGCGTCGGCGTCGAAGTGGGAGCTGGTGGTGAGGGGGCGAAGGTCGAGTCCGGCGCCGGGGGCCTCCTCGGCCAGAATCCGGTTGAGTTCCTCGAACAGGATGGCGACGGTGTAGTCGGAGAGCGCGAGGGAGAACTGCCGGTTGGTCGTCGCGGGGTCGAAGTCGTCGCCGAACACGCGCTCCAGCGCTTCGGTGGCCGACTCGATCCGTGACAGCAGGCTGGCGGCCAGCGGGGTGAGCTCGTAGTCCCGGCCGACCCGGATCAGCAGCTGGTCGCCGAACCGGCGACGAAGGCGGGCCAGCACCGCGCTGGTGGCGGGCTGGCTCAGGCCGAGGGACTCGCCGGCCCGGGTGACGTTGCGCTCGACCAGCAGGGCACGCAGCACGGGCAGGGTCGCCACGTCCTGGTTGCGCAGTATCCGCCCTGACTGCTCCGGGGTGCGTCCACCTGCCGTCGGGCTTGGAGTCGAGTTGTACGTCACCGCGGTGTCCTCCCCCGGCTTCTGTTTCAGGCGCGGTCCGGCGAGCCCACCAGCACAGCAGTGCGGCTCCGAGGCCTTCGCCGAACGACCCGCACCGGCCGGTCGATGCTGAGCATCCGTTCCGTCGATGGGTCGCATACAAGGCTGAGCATATCCCAGGCCTCGTGGCCCGGTTCACAATCAGATCATCCTCCGGCCGGCCCGTCCTCCGGGCTCCTTGTCGTCCGCCGGAACGGCCGGACAGACCCATGGCGAAAGGTGATCCATGACTTTCCGCCGTCCAGGTGTCGTGCGTCCCGCACGACCCAGCGTCACCGAAACGGAAACGTGACCCATGACTGAGACCGCCCCTGTCACGCGTGCTCCGGAACACCCGGTCGACCCGGCGACCGGACTGCGCGCGGGAACCTTCGCGCTCGGAACCTTCGCCGACGAGACGCGTGCCTTCCCGGCCCTCGTGACCGCCGACGGCATGGTCACCGACCTGTCCGACCGGTTCCACGACCTGCACGAGGTCTTCGCCGACTGGACGACGAACCTCCAGTTCCTCGAAGAGGTGTGGACCGACTCCTCCCGACCGACGCGGCCGTTGACGGAGCTGCGTGCGCTGCCGCCGCTCAGCCATCCCAACCTCCTGGGCGCCGGCGCCAACTACAAGACGCATTCGGCGCAGATGCTGACGAAGAACGCCTTCAACCAGCACAACCGCCGAGTGGGCGAGACCGACGCAGAGTTCTTCCAGCGCAATCTCGCGTTCATGGAGCGCCGGTCGCGAGAGGGCATTCCCTTCGCCTGGGTCGGGATGCACTCCTCGCTCGTGGGCGCGACCGACGACGTCGTGCTGCCGGCCCTGGGCGACGAGCCCGACTGGGAGCTCGAACTCGGGGTCGTCGTCGGCGGGACCGGTCGGTTCCTCACCCCGGACGAGGCAACAGGGCTGATCGCCGGCTACACGATCGTCAACGACCTAGGCACAGTCGACCAGTTCCGCCGCACCGACATCCCTTGGGGCTTCGACTGGATGGGCAAGCACCAGCCTGCGTTCAAGCCGGCGGGGCCGTTCGTCGTGCCCGCACAGTTCTTCACGCTCGACGACACCATCCGTACCACGTTGAAGGTCAACGGCCAGGTCATGCAGGACTGGCCGACCGGCGACATGATCTTCGACCCGGCGCAGTTCGTGGCGTACGCCTCCGAGCACGTCCGGCTGACGCCCGGGGACATCATCTTCATGGGCTCTCCGCCCGGGAATGGCAAGCACCACGGTCGCTTCCTGCACGACGGAGACGTCATCGAAAGTGAGATCACCTACCTCGGACGGCAGCGCAACCGCTGCGTCGCCGAGGTCCTGCAGGGCCGCAAGCCCCACTTCGGCCGCTTCCCGACCGACTGAGCCCGGCCGACCGACTCGGCCGGCCCCACCCAGGCGTTTTCAGATCCACCGGAGAGCGAGGCGCACCATGTCGTACACCGCCGAGACGCATGTCGAACCGGACTGGTACCAGGAGGACCGAGGGGCCGTTCCCTCGGTAGTGGGATCCGCTCACCGGAGCGGTACGCCGAGTACACCCGTCTGCGCCGCGAGTGCCCGGTCGCCTTCAGCGACACCCCCGAAACGCACGCGCCCCGGGCCCGTGTCCCTGGACAGGTTGATCGGCTGGGACAACGGCTGGAATCAGCGCTCCGAGCCGGCTCGGACGGATGAGGTGGTGGCGCCGTGAGCGTGCCCACCGTCGATGTGCACGCCCATGCGGGCGTACCGGCCGTCGACGCGCTGATCGAGGGGCAGCCGGGTCTGGTACGGCAGCGGGAGATCGACGCGGCCACCCTCGGCCGGGCGTCCCTGGCGGTGAACCTGAAGCAGATCGCCGAGCTCGGGCCGAAGCTGGTCGACCTCGAGCTGCGGCTGGCCGCGATGGACGCCGCGCGTGTGCAGGTGCAGGCGGTCAGCGCAGTACCGCTGCCCCATGCGTGGGCCGACCGGGAGCTGGCCTCCCGCATCGTCGCGGTGGCCAACGAGGGCATCGCCGCGTTGTGCGCGAAGGAACCGACTCGGCTCCTTCCGATCGGAGCCGTAGCGCTGCAGCACCCCGACCTGGCGGTCGGGCAGCTCGTGACAGCGGTCCGCGACCTCGGTATGCGGGGGGTGCAGATCTCGACCTCCGCCGGGCCGGGCCGGGAACTCGACGACCCGTCGCTGGCCGACTTCTGGGCCGCCGCCGAGGCGCTGGGCGCCGCCGTCCTCATCCACCCCTGGGGCTGCACCCTCGGCGAGCGGCTGAACGCCTACTACCTGTTCAACAGCGTGGGAAACCCCACCGAAACCGCTCTCGCGCTGTCCCGGATCGTGTTCTCCGGACTGCTCGAGCGGCACCCGCGGCTGAAGATCTGGTCCGCGCACGGCGGTGGCTACCTGGCCGGTTACATGGTCCGCGCCGACCACGCCTGGGCGGCCCGCTCCGACGCGCACACCACCGCCGAGCCGCCGTCCGCGCTGCTGCGCCGCACCTTCGTCGACTCGCTGGTCTACACCACCGAGCAGCTGCGGCACCTGGTCGGCTCGATGGGCGCGAGTCAGGTGACCCTAGGCAGCGACTACCCCTTCGACATGGGCGTGGTCGACCCGGTCGACCGACTGGAGGCGGCCGGCTTCGACCAGGCCACGACCGACGCCATCCGCGGTGGCAACGCCGCCCGCCTCCTGGGTCCGATCCCGACGGTGAGAACCGCGCATTCGTGACGAAGCCCCGATGACCTTGCTGCCGATCCTTGATCGGAACTCCACGGAGGAAGACCTGTGACCACGTTCGACCGCTCCGATCCCGAAGGGGCCATCGCGGCCGCAGCCAAGCGCGTCACCAATTGGGGCCGCTGGGGCGCCGATGACGTCCTCGGCACGCTGAACTTCCTCGACGAGGCCAAACGGGCACAGGGCGCGCGGCTGGCCCGCCGCGGCGTGAGCTTCTCGCTGGCCCAGCGCTTCGACGCGGAAGGTCCGCAGAAGGGGTGGCGGCGGCGCACCAACCCGGTGCACACCATGCTGTCTTCGGGCCTGGACGCAGAATTCGGCCCGGCGGAGTTTCCGCACGGGCTCGGCGGCGCTGACGACGTGGTGTTCATGCCGCTGCAGGCATCCACCCAGTGGGACGGCCTCGGCCACATCTTCGACCACGGCACGGCCTACAACGGACGCCGTGCCTCACAGGTGGTGACCAGCGAGGGAGACAGGCTGACCGGCATCGAGACCGTGGCCGACAGGATCGCCGGCCGGGGCGTGCTGCTCGACGTCGGCAGGGCGATCGGAGCCGAGGGCGAGCTGCCGGACGGCTTCGCCATCACCGCCGAACATCTCGAGGCAACCATCGCCGCGCAAGGTGAGACCGCCCGGGTCGGCTGCGGCGACCTGCTGCTGGTGCGCACCGGCCAGCTCACCCGGGCCCGGCGTGGCATCGCCGCGGGCGACGGCTGGGGCGACTACGCGGGCGGTCCCGCCCCCGGTCTGTCGTTCGCCACGGCCGACTGGCTGCACTCCTCCGAGATCGCCGGAATCGCCACCGACACCTGGGGCTTCGAGGTTCGCCCCAACGAGTTCGATACCGCCTTCCAGCCGCTGCATCAGGTGGCCATCCCGCACATCGGCCTGTTCATCGGGGAGTTGTGGGACCTCGACACCCTGGCCGCCGACTGCGCCGCCGACGGCGTCTACGAGTTCCTTCTCGTGGCCGCCCCCCTGCCCGTGACCGGCGCCGTCGGCGCACCGGTCAACCCCCTCGCCGTCAAATGACGGGTAAGGAGCCCACCGTGCCCGTGGTGCACGACGTCATCGTCGACCGACGTCCGTCGAACACGCTCACTCCGCCGCCCCTCCACCTCGCCGGTCCGGGTCGATGAAGTTCGCGACCTGGGAGTCGCAGGGCAGAACGTTTTCGGGTGTCGTCTCCGAGGCGGGGCTGCACGCCCTCCCGGAGGGGACGACGGTGCTCGACCTCGTACGTACGGGGCTGCCGGCCGCGCTGGAAACCGGCGGCACGGCGCTGGAGACGCGGGCCGTGCCGGTGGACGGCGTCCGGCTGCTGCCACCGCTCGCCCCGCCCACCGTGCGGGACTTCGTGGCGTTCGAGGAGCACGTGGAGGGGGTGGTGCGGAGCATGACCGACGGCGGTGTGATGTCTGAGTGGTACGAGGCTCCCACCTTCTACTTCACCAACCCCTACGCGCTCGTCGGTGCCCATGACGACGTCGCCGTCCCGCCCGGCTCACAGCTGCTCGACTTCGAGCTCGAGGTCGCCGCAGTCGTCGGCAGGGGCGGCGCGTCGCTGAGTCCGGAGCAGGCCCGTGATGCCGTCTTCGGCTACACGGTGCTCAACGACTGGTCCGCGCGCGACCTGCAGCGCCGGGAGATGAAGGTCGGCCTGGGCCCGGCCAAGGGCAAGGACTTCGCCGGCACTCTGGGCCCGTGGCTGGTCACCGCCGACGAACTGGAGCCGTACCGGGACGACGAGGGCTTCCTGTCCCTCGAGATGCGGGTCTCCGTCAACGGCACCGAGATCGGACATGACCTGCTGTCCAACATGGGCTGGCCGTTCGAGGAGCTGGTCTCCTACGCATCCCGCGGCAGCGAGGTCCGCGCCGGAGACGTCCTGGGCTCGGGCACCTGCGGGAACGGCGGTTGCCTGGCCGAGCTGTGGGGCCTCCGTGGCCGCCCGGACCCGCCGCCGCTGCGGCCCGGCGACGTCGTGGAGATGACCGTCGAGGGCATCGGTACCATCCGCAACCGGGTCGTCCCCGGCCTCCAGCTGCCCCCGGTCCGCGCCGCCCGGCCACGGCCGCGGGCAAGGAAGCGGCTGTCGTGAGCGGGCGGTGACGTGAGCGTGGTGCTTCGCCGGGGGTCGAAGTCCGGTGAGCGCGAAGGCGCGCGTCGATGAGCGCGCCGCCGGGCGCCGTCCGTCAGGGGCGACGCCCGGTCCGGTGGTCGTGCGTCGTCATGCTCGCCGGCTCCCGTGGTCGTCGGTCCGCATGTGCCGGGCACGGGGCCTAGTAGGGGCTGGAGAGAGCCTCCATCGCCCGCCCCCGCACCTTGTTCTGGGCGGCGATCGGCTCTCCCCGCTGCTGCATGCGGTCCAGTTCGACGCTGGTCTGCACGACCAGGCGAGCCCGCTCGAAGCGCCGCGTCATGAAGCGTTTGAACACGTCCTCGTGCGGGCCCTCGGCCGCGCATTCCTGACCGAGGACCACGCCGTCCTCGATCGCCATCCCCCCTCCGGCACCGAGGTGGGCGGTGGTGGCGTGCGCGGCGTCGCCGATCAGCAGGACCCGGCCCCGGTACCAAGGCTCGGACACGAGCAGCCAGTCGTAGTCGTTGACGATGATCTTCGTGTCGTCCGTGAGCCTCTCCTCCAGCGCGCGCATCAGCGGTGCGGTGAAAGAGCGGAGGTTCTCCCGGACGATCTGCCGGGCCTGTGCCGCATCGATGCGCGGGCGCTCCGGGAACTCGCGGCCGGTTGCGAGGTAGAGGCCGCCGTCCCGCTGCCGCCGGGTCACGCAGAGGTACTCCGACTCGTAGTGCCCGATCGGGCCGACGTCCGGCACCCCGTCGGCGACCCATCGGAACATCGTGAGGCCGGAGTAGGTCGGGGTCACCTGGTCCCCCAGGATGAGCGAACGCGTCTTCGACCGGATGCCGTCCGCGCCGATGACCAGGTCGTACGACCGCTCCGAGCCGTCGGTGAGGGTGGCGGTGACGGAGTCTTCCGTCTGCCGCAGCGCGGCGAGACCCACGCGGTTCCGGACGCTCGCGCCGGCCTGTTCCGCGGCTCGCCGGAGGATGTTCGCCAGGGTCGGCCGGTAGATGAGGATGCCGTGCGGCAGAGCGGACGTCGGTGCGGGAGGCATGGGCGGCGTGGACACCGGTCTCCCCGCCGCATCGAAGTAGGCGAAGATGTCCTGCGGGGACACCGCCAGCCCCTCGTCCAGGCACTGATCCAGGACTCCCATCTCGGCGAGACCGTCGACGGCCCGGTTGAGCAGTGAGATGGCGGCCCCGGCCGGACCGTCTGCCAGGTCGACGACGTCGCACGAGATTCCGGTACGGGACAGGGTGGTCGCGGCGGTCAGGCCGGCGATGCCCCCGCCGACAATGAGCGCGTTCTGGATGCTGGTCATGGCAGGACTCCCGAGTGCTTCAGGGCAGGTTGAGGAGATCGGTGCAGGGCGATGAGAGACGTCCGGGCCGAATGCCAACGAGCGTCGGCGAACACCGGGAGGCCCGGCGGCTCCGCTGCGGATGCCCTGAACTCCCGTGGTGCAGCACCATCTTGTGGGTGGCCTGGGCCACGTCCAATACGTGGTTTCATATCGCAGCCATGGACCGGATGAATACCCGGCCGCACGCCGTGTCCGCCCTTCGGGGCAGACGGGCCGGCGAGGTCGTCGGGCTCATCCAGTCGGCCACCGGCCATGCCCTGGCCGGGCTGCGGCCCCGGTTCGGTGGCGAGCTGCTGGTGGGCATGCTCCACCGGACGGCCTCAGCTGCCGCGAACTTTCGGCGCGCCCTCCCCCATGACGAACGTCGTCGGACCATACGCTCCGCGGATAGTGCGCATACCGGTTCCGCTATTCCACAACGACGTCGCACCGCTCACGCTGTTACCACCGAATGTGGAGATCCCCTCTGTACGGCTGGTCTGCCTGGAGGGTTCCATGCTGAAAGGTGAGCGATGGCCAGCGTCGTCCAAGTGCTGTGCACTCCCCATGACCCGCTGCTCCCCGGCGTTGCCGCCGGCGGATCGGCGGCTCCCGAGCCGCTGCGGCGATCAATAGCCCATTTCGCAGAACTACGGGCACGGCTCGCCGCCGCGCGGCCCGACGTGCTGGTGGTGGTTTCCGGGGACCACTTCAACCAGTGGTTCTACGACAACATGCCGACCTTCCTGATCGGCAAGGCGGTCCGTGCGCGTGGCCCGTTCCCGCACGAGCAGGAGCTGTTCGGCATCGGGTCCTACGACACCGCCCTGGAAGGGGACATCGCGCGGCACCTGCTGCGCGGTGGCTTCGAGCGCGGGATCGACTTCTCCTACAGCGATGACTTCCTGCTCGACCACGGATTCACCGTCCCGTTGAGCTTCCTCAGGCCCGAGCAGGACCTACCGGTCGTTCCGATCTTCACCAACGTGATGGCTCCGCCGGTGGCCACCGGGCGTCGTTTCTACGACCTCGGCGCCGCCATCGTCGAGATGGTGGAGGCGCACCCCGCCGACCTGCGGGTGGCGATCATCGCCAGCGGGCACCTGTCCAACGCGATCGGAAACCCGGCCATGGCACGGTTCCAGACCGAGCCGGAGACAGCGTGGGACAAACGGGTATGGGAGCAGATCACCGCCGGTGACACCGAGTCGCTGATCAAGGAGACCACCTACGAGTCGCTCGCAGCGATCGGCAGCGGCACCCCTGGATTCCTCGACTTCCTCTTCGCGCTCGGCGCTGTGGGCGGAGTCACCCCGGACTACGCCGAGAAGGTCGCCAGCACCTTCGCCCCGCCGACCGGTTTCCTGGCCTGGGGCGACCATGCGTCCGCCCCCGCATCGGAGGTGGTGGCCCCATGAGCCGGTACGCCACCAACCGGGTGCTGTGGGAGGTCGCCGCCGACGGCGACCTGGCGCAGCAGCTGAAGGAAGTCCCGGAGGCCGCCCTCGCCGACCGCGACCTGACCGACCAGGAGCGCGAGGCGTTGGCCAGGACCGACATCCGCGAGTTGTTCCAGCTCGGTGTCCACCCCTTCCTGCTCTACAACTTCGCCCTCCGGCTGAACGGCGGCTTCTCCATGGAATGGATGGCGTCCTACCTGGAGCAGCTGAAGGGCCTGGAAGTCGGCGACGTGACGACCTGACCGCGTGACCAGGGCGGCGTATCGACGGCGAGACCCCTCGGCCGCCGACGTCACTCAGCGAAATGACAGCTTCCCGGCGAAACAACTCCGGGTCAGAAATGCCGTACCACCATCACCGCCGGAGGAATTCCATGGAGCACTTGATCGACCGGCAGCGCGCCCGCTACCAGGCTTTGCTGGAACGGGCCGACCGCCCCTTCGACGTGGAGAGGCCGGCGGTGTTCAGCCCGGCGGCCGCCGCCCAGGACGAGGCGAACGTCAAGGGTCTGCTCTTCCGGTGGACGCCCGTTTTCATCCCCTACGAGTACACCAACTGGGGCGAGGAGAGCCTGGCCCATGTGCAGTCGTGCTACATCGGCGACTGGTCGGCCATCGGCAAGCTCCGCGTCCACGGGACCGAGGCCCTGACCGCGCTCACCCGCATCGGCATGAACAACCTGTCACGCTTCGAGCCCGGCCAGATCAAGCATCACGTCCAGCTGGACGAACGCGGCCACATCGCCTCCGAGGGCCTGCTGTACCGGGTGGCCGAGGAGGAGTTCGTCTACAGCGGCGGCGGCGTCGACTGGACCGCCTGGCAGATCGACCAGGGCAGCTGGGACGCCAAGAGCGAGGTGATCAGCCCCGACATGTTCATCTTCGAGATCCAGGGGCCGACGTCGCTGTTCGCACTCGAGGCCGCGACCGGCGAGAGCCTGCGCGACATCGGCTTCAACCGGAGCCGCATGACCAGTATCAGCGGCATCCCCGTGCGGATTCTGCGCTCGGGGATCTCCGGGGAGCTGGGGTACGAACTGCACGGGTCCGCCGACGACGCCAACGCGATCTGGACGGCGGTCGTCGAGGCCGGGACCGAGCACGGCATCCGCCAACTGGGGATGCGCTCCCAACTCGTGGCCCACATCGAGGCGGGCATCGCGACCGTCGGCATCGACTACCTGCCTTCGTCGATCATCACGCCGGGGGCGCCCAAGCTCTTTCCCCGCGGGATGCCGGACGGCAGTTTCGTCCCGACCGACGTGACGGAGTACTTCCGCCGCCCCGGTGAGCTCGGCTGGGGCCGTCGCGGAGCCCTCACCTCCCACGACTTCATCGGACGCGACGCGCTGGCCGCGGAGGCGGCCGAAGGCGGCCCGGCGCGCCACCTGGCAGGCCTGCACTGGAACAACGAGGACGTGATCGCCCTGTACTCCTCCCAGTTCGGCGACGGCCCGTTGCCCGATCCCATGGAGATGCCGCGCAAGATCGGCGCCAGCCTCGACCAGGTGCTGGTCGACGGACACCCGGTAGGCGTCTCGACCTCCCGCACGTACAGCACGCACCTGCGCCGCACCATTTCCCTCTGCGTCATCGATCGCGACCTGTCGGCACCGGGCACCGAGGTGACGGTGCTGTGGGGGAACCCCGGCACCGCTCAGCGCGAGCTCCGCGCCACCGTCACCTCCCTGCCCATGAAGGAGGACCGCCGTCGCACCGACGTCAGCACGCTGTGACCCTGTCGTGACGCGCGCGTACCTCCTGCGCCGTCGGTCATCGACGACATCCGCGCCCTCCTTTCATCCGTCGCACAAGAAAGGTGAACTTCGTGAAGGCAGCCGTGATACCCGCGGTCAACGGCAGGTGGGAACTGCGCGAGGTGCCCACTCCACAGCCGGGGCCCGGCGAGGTGCTGATGCGGGTGCGCGCCTCCGGCGTATGCGTCAACGACGTCCTGGCCACCACCGGGGCGATCCGGTTCCCCTCGGTCGAGCCGGCGATCACCGGACACGAGCCGGCGGGCGAGGTCGTCGCGGTCGGGCCGGGGGTCACCACGCGCCGCGTCGGTGACCGGGTGGGAACCCACTGGGTCCGGGCCTCCTGCGGACGGTGCGACTACTGCCGTCTGGGCCTGCCGGTGACCGGGCAGGCCGCCTTCGCGTGCGCGGCACCCACCACGACCGGTTTCAGCGTGCAGGGCGGACATGCCGAGTACATGGTCGTGGGCGCCGACGAGACCGTACTCCTGCCCGACGGGCTCCCCTTCGAGTTGGCCGCGCCCATGCTGTGCGCGGGCTACACGGGATGGTCCGCCCTGCGCGCCGGGGAGCCTCAGCCGCACGAGCGGGTCGCCGTGCTCGGCATCGGCGCGGTGGGCCATCTGGCGGTGCAGTTCGCGCACGCCTGCGGCCTCGAGACGATCGCGATGACAAGCTCGCCGGACAAACATGACGTGGTACGGCGGCTGGGCGCGGACGAGGTCGTGGCGAACGGCGCCGATTTGCGCGCAGCGGGCGGCGCCGACGTCATCTTGGCGACCGGCACGTCCTATCCGGCCGCGGCGGAGGCGCTGACGGGCCTGCGGCCGGGCGGGCGACTGGTCCTGTCGGGCATCGACCCCACCGCCCCCTTCACCGTCCCGCCCTCCGGCAGGGGCCTTCCGTTCATCGGCACTCGCATGCAGGTGATCGGTTCCACCCACAACGGGCCGCAGTACCTCCGGGAGGCCCTCGACCTCGCCGCCGCGGGAAAGGTCACCCCCATGGTCGAGACGTTCCCGAAGGAGGAGGTGGCCACGGTGGTCGACAAGGTCGCCAAGGGCGCCGTCCGCTTCCGTGCGGTGGTCACCTACTAGGAGGTCGAGCCACGAGCGTGCCTGGTCGGCCGACCCGTCTCGAAGCGGCTTGAGCGAACGATGCCAGAAGCCCGCGGCGGCATCGACGGCGGAGGGACACGACGACCGTCGCAGCGTGCGGCTACGACACCACGGACGCCGCGCCCCTGACCATCGCCGAACACAGAGGCCGCGGCACGCCGACTCCGGAGATGACAGCGACTCCCACCGCGGCTACGACGCGGAGTAGGAGCGCCGTTACCCTGTGCTGTACCTCCACCACGGTGGGGGGCTGAGCGCTTCGAGCGCGGGGCGCGGGCCGCCGCCGGACTGTCGATGGGCGGGTTCGGGGCCGTCTCGTACGCTGCTCGGCACCCCGACCCCTTCGGTGCCGCCGACTCGTTCTCCGGAAACGTCGACCGCCAGAACGTCCGGATGCGCACCATCATCGAGCAGCTACACCCCTCCCTCTGGGGGGCCGTGGGCGACGCAGGAAGTCCGCCGGCGCGGGGACAACCCCTGGGATCTGGCGGCCAATCTGCGCACGGACGTGTCTCTGTACACGGGCAACGGCCGCCCCGGCGCGACGACGAGGCCATCCGGCACCGGTGGCTCGACTACGGACCCGGCAGCCACACATGGCACAACGCGCAGCATCGCGTCACGCCCCGGTCGTTCATCTTCTCGTCGATCAGGCCGCCGGGCACGCGGTATCGCGTCACCGTCCGCGACCACGAGGGCGCTTCAGCACGGTCGGCCACCGCCGACGCCCAGGGGCGCTTGACGATTCCGCTCACACTGGGCCCCGGCAACCGCACCAGCAGTACTCACCGCGGACCGAGACGTCGAACACAGGCCCCGGCCCTGACTACGTGGCGTTCCACACCGGGGGTAACAGCTCCCGCTTCAACCGGGCCGAGGTGACGATCCTCCCGCGTTGAGATCTGCTCGCCCAGCCCCCTCCGGAACAGTGGCCCGGGGCGACACCCAGGAAGATCGGCCAAGCCCTTCACGCACATCCCGGCCCCGGGCGAGGCCCCGCCGCTTGAGCGACTCGGACGGACCTCACTATCGTCTTGCCCAGAGGTGAGACACCTCTCTCCGATGAGGCATCCCGGGAGGCTCCCCCTGACGGTCAAGAACGAGGAACAGGGTGCTGGGCGCGGCATGCGCCGCGACGCGGTCCGCAACCGGCGCAAGCTCCTGGATGCCGTGGGGGAAGCCCTCAGGACCGAGCCTGGTGCGATGACCATGGGGGCCGTCGCGGAGCGGGCCGACCTGTCGCTGGCCACGGCCTACCGGTACTTCCCGTCGGTCGAGGAGCTCCTCAAGGCCTACCTGCTCGGCGTGATCGTCCAGCTGCGCAACTACAGCCACGACTGCCCCAAGACCGGCCCTGCCCTGTTCGAGGACGTGGTGCGGGAATGGGCTCGTCTGGTCCGCAGCTACGGCCCCGCCATGGTCCAGATCCGATCGCGCACGGGCTTCCTCACCCGCCTGCGCGGCAACGACGAGGTGATCACCCCGGTCCGGGACGCCTGGGAGCGCCCCATTCGCAGCGTGATGCGGCACCTGGACGTGCCGGACGAGCATTTCGATCACGCGTTGTTCCTGTACAACGCCATGTTCGATCCACGCGAGATCCTGGACCTGATCAGCACCGGCCTCCCGGAGGAGGAAGCGATCAGCCGTCTGACGACGGCCTACTACGGGGCTCTCCAGGGCTGGGCCGGCGCCTGAGGCACACGACCGGCAGCCGGTGAGGAGCGGCTCCCCCGCGGTTGCCGTAGCTCAACACCGGTAACCAACCACCCACGGCGTCTGCGGTGAGCTTCAGGCATGCCCACCGCACCCCAGCTCGCCCACCGCGCACCTGCTCGGGCATGTGCCACCACCTGCCTCCGGCCGTCCAGCCGCCCCCACCCTTGAACCACCCCTCGCAATGTGAGAACGTTCTCGCACTTTATATCTCGTGACTCCCTGGAGACCGGATGAGCGCCCTCCCCTCCCGAACCGCCAGCTCTCTCCCGGAACGCATCAGAGCAGCGTCGCGGCGGCCCAAAACGCTGGGCGGCGCGGTGCCGGGCGCCGTCTCCCTGGCCATGGGTGAGCCGGACAACAACACCCCGCAGCCAGTGGTGGAAGCCGCCGTCCGGGCGTTGCGCGCCGGTCGCACTCGTTACTCGCAGATCACGGGGTCTCCGGATCTCCGCCAGGAAATCGCCTCCCACCTGGCGCGTTCCCAGGGCGCCGGGGTCGACCCTGCGAATGTCGTCGTCACTCACGGAGGCAGCGCCGGCCTCGCCGCCACCGTCCTCGCTCTGCTGAACCCGGGCGATCGAGTGCTGCTCCCCGAACCGACCTACTCCCTGTACGCGGACCACGCGGCCATGGCAGGGGCCGAGGTCGAGTGGATCTCCACGCACCCTGACGGCTCGATCGACCTGCGCAAACTCGCGGCGGCGGCACCCGGTGCCCGCATGCTCGTCCTATGCAATCCCGTGAATCCCACTGGAATGGTGTTCTCCAAAGCCGATATCGAAGGAGTCGGTGCCATTCTCCGCGCTCACCCCGACCTCTACCTCCTGTCGGACGAGGCATACAGCGACATCGTCTTCGACGGGATCGCGTTCACCTCGGCATCCGAACTGATCTCCGTGCAGGACCGCGTGGTGCTCTCCGGCACGTTCTCCAAGTCGTACTCGATGACCGGCTGGCGCATCGGTTTCATCTGCGCCACCCCCGCTGTCGCCGAAAAGATCAACCTCGTCCACCGGACGATCAACGGGCCTCTGAACACCTTCGTCCAGGACGCGGCCATCGAGGCGCTACGCATTCCCGACAAGGATCTGCACGCACTCTCGGCGCGCTTCCAGCACCGCCGAGATCTGGTCATGCGGCACCTCGACGGTCTCGACGCGGTGAGCGTCGTCCGGCCTCTCGGGGCGTTCTACGCATTCCCCCGTATCGACAGCGCCCTGTCCTCCGTCGAACTCGTGCAACGGTTCGCCGACGGAGGCGTGCTCGTACGCGCCGGGTCCGAATTCGGCCCGTCGGGCGAGGGACACGTACGCCTGTCCTTCGCCACGGACGAAGCGGCACTCGAAGAGGGTCTGCGCCGCTTTACGCACGTCATCAAAGCGCTTTAGCACTGCCCTCCTCGATTTCGATCACATATCGGCCTGACCGACAACGCCCATACATGACTCCCGGAGATCTCGAGTGCGTCACAGAGGTCCCGAAGTCCGTGCTGCCCAGTAACTCTTTCAGTGACGAGCCAAGCTCTTTACCAAAAGTCGACGAGGAAGCGTTGACAGGCGGCGCACCCGGCCCCATAGTCGACGCAACTGAGATTCGCTTCGCACTTCAGAGTGAGCCGCTCGGTTCGAACGCAAGCACTCCGAGCCTCGGACCCTGCTTCGCGGGGCCAGCGCATCACGTAGGCCAGACGGGCCAACAAGGGCTGGCGCACACCTCAAGTGAAACCCCAATCGCAAGCCGTTCGGCAGTGTTCGTAGGGATGAGTCCCCGATGACGGGAAGCTCACCAACGACTCCGTGCGCGACACGCCGCTCGCAGATCAACCGGCAAGCTCCGCAAGGCGGACGGCCGACGGAAGGAGTTCCCATGGCTTCACGGTGGGTGAAGGGGGCTGGGGTCATGTTGACCGTTGCCTCGCTCGTCACGCTCAGCGCCTGCAGCGGGTCCGGCGACTCGGGCGGTTCGAGCTCCGGCGGCAAACCGGTGACGGTGGAGTTCTGGGGGGCGGCGGTCGGCCTCGACAAGTCCGTGGCGCTGTGGAACAAGTCCCACCCCGACATCAAAGTCAAGTACAGCCAGATCCCGGCGGGCAGCATCGGCGGCTACGCCAAGATGCAGAACGCGGTGAAGGCCGGCAACGCACCCTGTCTCGGTCAGGTGGGCTACGACACCCTCTCGAACTTCATCGCCACCGGCGCGCTGGAGGACATCTCCCAGTACGCCGACTCCGCCAAGGACAAGTTCGTGCCGTGGGCCTGGCAGATGTCCAGCGTCGGCGACAGGGTGTTCGGCATCCCCGTCGACACCGGGCCCATGGCGATGTACTACCGCTCCGACCTGTTCAAGAAGTACAAGATCTCGCCGCCGAAGACCTGGGACGATTTCGCCGCGGCCGCGCAGAAGGTACACAGCGCCAACCCCTCGGCCTATCTGACGACCACGCCGCAGGACGCCTATGACCTGGGGGCACTGACCTGGCAGGCCGGGGGCAAGTGGTTCGGTACCGCGAACGACCGGTGGCAGGTGACCATCGACAACCCGCAGACGAGCAAGGTCGCGCAGTACTGGCAGGGCCTGCTGGACAAGAAGCTGGTCACCAGTGACCCGATGCTGGACACGGCCTGGTTCAAGAAGGTGCAGGACGGGCAGCTGCTGTCGCTCGTCAGCGCCGTGTGGGCGGCTCCGCTCATCTCCAAGAACCTGCCCGAGCTGTCCGGCAAGTGGGCCGTGGCGCCCATGCCCCAGTGGTCCGCCGGGCAAGAGGCGGCCGGTAACCGCGGAGGCTCGGCGACCGTGGTGCTCAAGGGCTGCGAGCACCCGAAGGAAGCCACGGAGTTCGCGACCTGGATGAGCACCGACAACGACAGCGTCACCAGTCTGATCAAGAACACGGGTATCTACCCGGCCGCGACGAGCGGACAGCAGCTGCCTGCCGTGGACCAGCCGTCGGCGTACTTCGGCGGACAGAACATCTACGACGTGTTCAGGACAGCGGCCGCGAACACGAGCACGGGCTGGGTGTGGGGCCCGACCATGAGCCAGGTTCAGTCCGACATGAAGGACGGGCTCAAGAAGGCCGGAGCCGGGCAGGGCACCATCCCGAAGGCCGTGACCTCCGTCCAGGACAGCACCGTCGCGGCCATGAAGAGCCAGGGGCTGAGCGTCGGGAAGTGACGCGCGCGGTCAGCGACGGCGGGCGCCCGGCGGCCTCCCTGACCTGCCGGACGCCGGAGCCGCGGCTTCACGCCCTTGCCCTCGACATGCGCGTGTCCGTCCTCCCTCGTGCCACCACCGCCCGCGCCCCCGCAGGGCGACGACCAGCCCGACCAGCACCAACGACCAGTCGGTCCCTCACTTCACGGGACCACTTCACGAGCAAGGAGCAGGCATGGCGACAAGAACGCCTGGCGACGCTCTCGCCCACCCCATCGCCGGCTCGGCAGCGAAGCGAAGCCCCGGCCGTGGCCACACTCGTTCCGCGGTGCTCTTCCTGGCACCGTTCGGGCTGCTGTTCACGGCGATGTTGCTCGCACCGATCGGCTACGCGGTGTACCAGAGCTTCTTCAGGACGCGCCGCAGCGGCCTCGGACTGGGACCGTCGACGACTGTCTTCGCCGGGTTCGACAACTACGTGACGGCTCTGCACGACAGCCGGTTCATGTCGTCGTTCCTGCGGGTGTTCACGCTCGGCATCGTGCAGGTGCCGGTGATGCTGGGCCTGGCGCTCCTGTTGGCGCTGCTGCTGGACTCGCGTGGCGCCGTGTTCAAGAAGGCCTTCCGGCAGATCTACTTCCTGCCCTACGCGCTGCCGGGCGTGATCGCCGCGATCATGTGGTCGTTCCTGTACGCGCCGAGCGTCAGCCCGTTCACCGCTGCCCTGCGGCACGTCGGGCTCGATGTGAACTTCCTGTCCGGCGACCTCGTGCTCGCCTCGATCGGCAACATGATGACGTGGGCCTGGACCGGCTTCAACATGCTGATCATCTACTCGGCCTTGCAGGCGATCCCCGGCGAACTCACCGAAGCCGCCGTGATGGACGGCTGTTCCGGGTGGCGGGTCGCCTGGCACGTGAAGATTCCCGCGGTACGGCCGGCGCTGATCCTCACCACGGTGTTCTCCATCATCGGTACCGCCCAGCTGTTCAACGAGCCTGCGGTGCTGAGTCAGGTCGCCCCGACCGTCTCCCCCACCTACACGCCGATCCTGGCCACCCAGCAGTCGGCGGACATCAACAACTACAACTACGCGGCCACCCAGTCGGTCATCCTCGCCCTGCTGACCTTCGTGCTGTCGTTCGGCTTCCTCAAGTTCACCCAGCGGAAGGGCACCTTCGCATGACGACCGTCACTCCCTCCGCAACACGTGCCGCCGCCGGGCCTCCCGGCCGACTGCGTACGTCATCGCTGGCCGGCCGGGCGGGCGTGTTCGCGGTCATGGCGCTCTTCGCCCTGTACACGCTCATCCCAGTCTGGTGGCTGCTGGTCACCGCGACCAAGAACAGCGGCTACCTGTTCACCACGAACGGGCTGTGGTTCTCCCACTTCGACCTGTGGACCAACATCCGTGACGTCTTCCAGGAACAGGACGGCATCTTCGCCCGGTGGCTCCTGAACAGCGCCCTCTACAGCGTCGGCGGCGCGGCGGTGAGCACGACGCTGTCCGCCATGGCCGGGTACGCGCTGGCCAAGTACCCCTTCCGCGGTCGGGACCTGACCTTCAACGTCATCCTCGGTGCCGTCCTGATCCCGGACGTCATGTTCGCGCTGCCCCTGTACCTGATGTTCAGCCAGGTCCACCTCGTCAACACCTACTGGGCCGTCTTCCTGCCCAGCGTCGTCAGCCCGTTCGGGGTCTACCTGTCGCGCATCTACGCCGGAGCGTCGGTACCGGACGAACTGATCGAAGCCGCGCGACTCGACGGTGCCGGCGAGGCCCGGATCTTCTGGCGGGTCGCCATGCCGATCATGTCTCCCGCGCTGGTCACCATCTTCCTGTTCCAGTTCGTCAGCATCTGGAACAACTACCTGCTGCCCCTGCTCATGCTCAACAGCGACGAACTCCAGCCGGTCACCGTCGGGTTGGCCAACTGGCGGGAGGGGGTGAACCAAGGCATCCCCTACAACATCACCATCACCGGCGCGTTCCTCTCGGTGATCCCTCTGATCGTCGCGTTTCTCGTCCTGCAGCGGTTCTGGCGCTCCGGACTGGCCGCCGGGAGCGTGAAGTAGGTCTGACCGCCCGCCATTCGGCCGGCCACGCGTCTGAGCGGACCTCCCCCACCGTCTCCCGCCTACGCCCGCTACACCCGATTCCCCGCACCCCTGGAGACCTGACCCTGATGGCCCTGCATCCCAGCATCTCCGCCCGGCTCAGCCTGATCGAGGACCTCCCGTCCTGGCGCGAGGCAGTCGCCGATCCGGCTGTACAACCGCGCCTGCAGGAATACCGGACCTGGAAGGCGGCAGCGGCACTGCCCTCCGTCGAAACCAGCGACGAGAGCATTCCCGGCCCGCACGGCCCGATAGCCGTCCGCGTCTACCGGCCGCCGTCAGCACCGCGGGGGCCTCGCCCCGGCCTGGTCTGGGTGCACGGCGGCGGATGGGTCTTCGGCGATCTCGACATGCACGAGGCCGACTGGACCGCCCGCGAGGTGTGTGCCAGGGCCGACGCCGTGGTCGTCAGCGTGGACTACCGGCTCGCTGTCGACGGCGTGACGTATCCGGTGCCGCACGACGACGTGGTGACGGGCGTCCGATGGGTGCGCGAGAACGCCGCGGAGCTCGGCATCGAACCGGCGCGGATCACCGTCGGTGGCGCGAGCGCGGGGGCGAACCTCGCCGCAGGAGCCGTACTTCGCCTGCGGGACGACGACAACTGGCTGCCGACCACCCTGGTACTGGCCTATGCGACCATGCACGCCGTCTCCCCGCCCCTCGCGCAGCCGCTGGCCGAGGCGTTCGCGCCGTTGCCGCGCATGGTCCGGATCCTGCCGGAGGACGTGGCCGGGATGACGGCCAACTACCTGGGCGGCACGCCGGATCCGCACGGCTACGCCTTCCCCGCGGGTGCCGTCCTGGACGGACTCTGCCCCACCCTGGTGCTCGACGCCGAGTACGACGATCTGCGCGCGAGCAGCGAGGCGTTCGCGGCCGCACTCGTGAAGTCGGGCGCACCCGTACGGCATGTCACGGTGCCCGGCGTACTGCACGGCTTCCTCAACCTGCCCTCTTCGGTTGAACCCGTGGACCACGCGCTCGCCGTCCTGGCCGAGACGGTGACAACGGCTGATGCGGGAGAACCCGCACCGGACCCGGGAGAACGCGGATGACGGAGCGCCTGTACTCAGTGCAGCTCTATACGCTGCGCAACGCCATCGAGACCGATCTCCGGGGGACGCTCGCGCGTGTTGCCGCGATGGGATTCGAGAACGTGGAGCTGTGGAGGTTCGAGCAGTACCGCGACGCGTACCGGCGTGCGCTGGCCGAGACACCGCTGCGCCCGCTCAGCGCACACGCGAGCCTCGTCGATGGAAACGCTTCCGCGGCTGTCCGCATGGCGGCAGAGTTCGGAATCGGCACGCTCATCGAACCGCACATCATCGCTCGGCTCTGGACCACGCGGGCGGACATCGAAGCGGCGGCCGCGAGTCTGAACGGCGTCGCGAGGCTTGCCCGGGACGCAGGCGTCACCATCGGGTACCACAACCACGACCACGAGGTCCGTCAGGACTTCGACGGCAGGACCGGCCTCGAAGTCTTCGCGGAGGCGCTGGACGAGGACGTCGTCCTGGAACTCGACACCTTCTGGGCCGAGGTCGGTGGCGCTTCCGCCGTGGAGTTGATCTCCCGGCTCGGGGCGCGTGTCAGGTTCCTGCACCTCAAGGACGGCCCGTACACCGCGACGCTCCTGGAGCAGCAGCCGGTCGGCCAGGGTGCGATGCCGGTGGCGGACATCCTGAAGGCCGCACCGGACGCGGTCCGCGTCGTGGAGCTGGACGACTACGCGGGCGACCCGTTCGCAGCGGTGCGGCAGAGCCTGCGTCACCTGGTGGAGGTCGACCGGTGAACTCCAAGCGAGTGGGTGTCGGTGTCATCGGCGCCGGCGTCATCAGCAGCCACTACCTCGAGAACCTGACGCGGTTCCCTGATCTGAACGTGGTCGCGATAGCGGACCTCGACCAGGAGCACGCCCGTGCCCGTGCGCGGCAGTTCGGGTTGCGGCACCTGCTCGTCCACGAGCTCCTGGCCCACGAAGACATCGAGGTCGTGCTGAACCTCACCGTCCCCGCCGCCCACTTCGACGTGTCGGCCCGGATCCTCGCGAGCGGCAAGCACGTCTGGAGCGAGAAGCCTCTCGCCACCAGCCGCCGCGACGCACGACTGCTGCTGGACAAGGCCGGCCGAAGAGGACTTCGCATGGCCTGCGCGCCCGACACGTTCCTCGGTGGTGCCCTGCAGACGGCACAACGAGCGGTCCTCGCGGGCCGCATCGGCGAACCGAAGAGCGCGCTCGCGATCATGCAGTCCCCGGGACCGGAAGGCACCCACCCGAATCCCGCCTTCTACTACGACCAGGGCGCCGGCCCACTGCTGGACATGGGGCCTTACCACATCACCGCGCTCGTGCAGACCTTGGGTGCCGTCCGCCGTGTGAGCTCGGTTTCCTCCACCGCACGAGCCGTCAGGCGCGTCCTCGTCGGGGCGGGCGCCGGGACCGAGTTCGACGTGCGCGTACCGAGTCAGCACATGGCTCTGCTGGAGTTCGCCTCCGGCGCTCGCGCGACCCTCGTCACGAGCTTCGACTCGGGCATCCGCCGTGACCTCCTCGAACTGCACGGCACGGAAGCCTCGCTCGAGATTCCCGACCCCAACCGCTTCGCCGGAACAGGCAGGTTCGTCCCTCTCCACTCGGAACCGGAAGACGTACCCGCTGTCGGCTCCACGTGGGGCCGGGGAGTGGGGGTGCTGGAGCTCGCTCGCTCGATACGCGACGACGTACCGGAACGCGCCTCCGGCGCTCTCGCCTGCCACGTTCTCGACGTGCTCCTCGCCATCGCGGAGGCGGCACGGGCCGGGACACCGCTGACCCTCGAATCCACCGTGGCATCGCCGGCTCCCCTGGCCGAGAACTGGGACCCCACGGCCGCGACCCTCTAGAACGATCGAGCAAGGAAGTTCCAATGATCCGCATCCCGTTCAACGACGCGTGGCGCGTCGGCCCCCTCGTGTCCGTTCACGAGGCGATCGTGGTCGCCGGCGCCGGTGAGGAAGAAGTCACCCTGCCGCACGACGCCATGCTGGGGGGAGGGCGGTCCGCGGAGAACTCCGGTGGACCGCAGACGGGCTACTTCCGCGACGGAAAGTGGACCTACGAGAAGCAGTTCGACGTTCCGGAGGAATGGGCGACGAAGCGAGTCACCTTCGAGTTCGAAGGTGTCTACCGCGACGCGATGGTCTACGTCAACGGTGCTCTCGCCGGTCAGTGGGCGGGCGGATACTCCCGCTTCCACGTCAGCGCGGACCCCTTCCTGCAGTACAGCCGGGCCAACACCGTCCGGGTGGACGCACAGGCACACCAGGACTCCCGCTGGTACTCGGGGGGCGGCCTCCACCGTCCCG
Source organism: Streptomyces sp. B21-105 (assembly GCF_036898465.1). Taxonomy (NCBI): domain Bacteria; kingdom Bacillati; phylum Actinomycetota; class Actinomycetes; order Kitasatosporales; family Streptomycetaceae; genus Streptomyces; species Streptomyces sp. B21-105. The sequence goes on from NZ_JARUMJ010000001.1 coordinate 1,234,208, forward strand.
TCAGCGTCCTCGTCGGCGACCTCGTCCACGTCACACCGACCGGCCTGCGAGTGACCACGCCGGACATCGACGCCGATCTCGCCACCGTCGTGGCGGAGACCGAGATCGTCAACGAGGACGTCTGCACTCGCGTCGTCGAAGTGCTCCTCCAGATCCTGGACGCCGGGGGCGAGGTCGTGGCGTCCGACCGGGCCCAGGTCACGCTCCTGGCGGGCGAAGGGATCACCACCCATCAGCGGGCGTACGTCCAGCGGCCGTCGCTGTGGAGCGTCGACTCGCCCCACCTCTACCACGCGTCCGTGCGCCTTTTCGACGACAGCTTCGTCGACAGCGGCCCGCTCGACGAGGCTTCCACACACTTCGGTATCCGCACCGTCACCGCCGACCCGATCCGCGGCCTGCGGATCAACGGCGAGACCGTCAAGCTCCGCGGCGGTGCGATCCACCACGACAACGGCATTCTCGGCGCCGCCGACTTCGCCGATGCCGCCGAGCGGCGGGTGCGAATGCTGAAGGCCGCGGGCTTCAACGCCGTACGGTCCGCGCACAACCCGATGAGCATTGCCCTGCTCGACGCGTGCGACCGTCTCGGCATGCTCGTCATGGACGAGCTGTTCGATGTGTGGACGGTCGCGAAGTCCGGTGACGACTACTCGCGCAGATTCCCGCAGTGGTGGGAACGCGACGTCGACTCGCTCGTGGCGAAGGACTTCAACCACCCCAGCGTCATCATGTACTCGATCGGCAACGAGATCATCGAAGCCGGAACCCCGCACGGCACGCGCCTGGGCCGCCGCATCGCCGACCGGGTACGCGCGCAGGACCCAACCCGCCTGGTCACCCACGCGCTCCAGGGCATGTACATCGCCCGCGACAAGATCCCCGCGCTGAAGGCGGAACTGGAGCAGGACGCGGCGCCTATCCGGGGGCTGAACGACTACCTCGGCCAGGTGACGCATCTGATCGACGCCCTCATGGCCTCGCCGGTCGTCGGTGAGCGACTCGCCGAACCCGCCTCCGTACTGGACGTCGTGGGGCTCAACTACGGCGAGAGCCGGTACGTGCTGGACAAGGAGGCCCATCCCAACCGCGTGGTCGTGGGCTCGGAGACCTTCCCGACGAAGATCGACCGGCTGTGGCAGCTCGTCACCGAGAACCCCCACGTCATCGGCGACTTCACCTGGACCGCATGGGACTTCCTCGGCGAGGTGGGAACCGGCCGGCACGTCTATCCCGAGGACCAGCAGGTACACCGCGCCCCCTACCCGTGGCTCACCGCTGAGTGCGGGGACATCGACATCATCGGGCAGCGTCACCCGATCTCGTACTACCGCGAGATTGTCTACGGCCTCACACAGACGCCGTACCTCGCCGTGCGACGCCCCCGCGAGGACGGCTACGTCATCAAGCCCAGGGCCTGGACCTGGACCGATGTCTCCCCCAGCTGGACCTTCGACGTTCCTGACGGCTCGCTGCTCCATGTCGAGGCGTACGCGGCGGCCGAGGAGGTCGAGTTCCGGCTCAACGGCACCACTGTCGCGACCGTGCCCGTCGGTACCGAGCGGAACTTCGTCGCCGAGGCCGACGTGCCCTATGCGCCCGGTCTCCTGGAGGTCGTGGCGTACCGCGACGGAACGGAGGTGGGACGCTCGGCGCTGCGCACCGCCGGCGAACCCACGCACCTGAGCCTGGAGACGGACCGCACCGAACTCGGCGCCGATCCTCAGCGGTTGGTCCACATCGACATCACCCTGATCGACGACAGCGGTGTGCTCAACCCGAACCGGGACACAAAGATCACGATCCAGGTCGACGGTCCCGGGGTCCTCCAAGGATTCGGTACGGGAGCCCCGGCCACCGAGGAGAGCTTCCTCGACGATTCCGCCACGTCGTTCAAGGGACGTGCCCTGGCGATCGTCCGGGCCACCGGGGAGACGGGACGGATCACCGTCACAGCCCGGGCGCACGGACTCCCGGACGCCTCCCTCGAGATCGACGTCGTCCAGGCACCCATTCAGCACGTGACACGGGAAGGACAGAAATGACCTACGCGCCGACATCGGCCGGCTCGCCCAACATCGAGGTCGGCCCGAAGTGGCAGCGCCCTGACGGTGAGTTGCTCGCACAGTTCCAACGGCACTCGGTCGCGAACATCGGAGACGCACTCGGGCGCCTCGGCATGCCCGATGGCGGCATCACACCCCTCTGGGACGGCTGCCGTGCCGTGGGCAGCGCCCTGACGGTCCTTACGGTCGCCGGAGACGATCTGGCCGTGATCGACGCCGTCGCGCACATCGAACCCGGCGACTTCCTCGTCATCAACGGATTCGGTTACCCGGGCCGGGCGGTGATGGGCGACATCCTCAGCCAGTACTTCTCCTCGCGGGGTGCCGTGGGAGCGATCGTCGACGGAGCGGTCAGGGACCGCGACGAGATCCGGCAGCAGCACTTCCCCGTGTGGTCGCGTTCGGTCACGCCGGCAGGGCCGTGGAAACACGGCCCGGGAGCCGTCGGGACGCCCGTCGCCATCGGCGGTGTCGTCATCAACCCCGGTGACGTGCTCGTGGCCGACGCGGACGGCGTCGTCGCAGTGCCCCTGAAGAAGGCGCACGACATCGCCGCCGAGCTGGCGCGGATCGCGGAATCCGAACAGGGCATGCGCACGCAGGCCAAGCAGGCGCCCACGAAATGAGCCGCATACATGAGGAGGACGCGCATGCGCAGGGACCAGCGGTTGAACAACGCCAAGCTGATCCAGGCCGCCGCAGAGCTTTTCGAGCGTTGCGAGCAGCCGATCAGCCTCGCCGAAATCGCTCGGCAGGCGGATGTGTCGGTCGCGACGGCTTACCGGCACTTCGAGTCCGCGGACGACGCCCTCGGTGCCTACCGACGGGACATCGTGAGCAAGTTCCGCGATCACAGTCTCGAGCAGCCGAGCAACGGCCTGGCCCTGCTAGAAAGCGTCTGCGGCTTCTGGGTGGACCTCGTCCTCGCCGAAGGCGCGGCGCTGGTGCACCGCCGGTCACCGGAAGGGTTCCTCGCACGGTACAAGGCCGATGAGCCGTACCTGGAAGGCCAGGCGGAGGCCCTCGCCCGTCCCATCCGCGAACTCGTGGCGATTCTCGGGGTCGGCGAGCTCGTCGGCGTCGAGGACGAGGCCGCCTTCCTGTGGAACGTCCTCTTCGACCCCCGGGAGATCTTCGACCTCCGTGGCACGCTCGCGCTGTCGCCCGCGCAGATCACGCACCGACTGATGTCGGCGTTCCGCGGTGCGCTGCTCGGCTGGGCGACCGCACGGCTGACCGAACCAGCCGACCGCGAGAAAGCCGTCTCTCCGCACGCGCAGACGGGCGGGACCCTTAGCAGCCCCAGATTGTTGTGAGGAAGAGGACGATGACTGCACCCATCACCGAGGCCGGGCAGCCGGGCGGCCGACGCTTCCGTCTAGATGACCGCTACCGCCGCGAGGAAGGCGTCGTGCACCTCTCCGGGATCCAGGCTCTCGTCCGCGTTCTGCTGGACCGCTCCCGGCGTGACAACACCAACGGACTGCGTACCGCGACATTCATCTCGGGATACGAGGGATCACCACTGGCCGGCTACGACATCGAGTTGGGCCGACGCGGGGCGTTGTTGCACGAGCACGACATCGTCCACAAACCGGGGCTGAACGAGGAGCTCGCCGCGACCGCCGTCATGGGCAGCCAGCTGGCCGGCCAGGTCGGCGCTTCACGGTGCGACGGCGTCGTGGGCATCTGGTACGGCAAGTCCCCCGGCCTCGATCGCGCCTCCGACGCTCTCCGCCACGCGAACCTGGTGGGAACCGGCGCTTCCGGCGGTGCCGTCGCGCTGGTCGGCGACGACCCGGGAGCCAAGTCGTCCAGCGTGCCGTGTGCCAGCGAGGCGACGCTCGCGGACCTGGCGATCCCAACGCTGTACCCGGCCGATGCCCAGGACGTCCTCGACTTCGGGCTCCACGCGCAGTTCCTCTCCCGGTTCAGCGGCCTGTGGGCGGGCCTGAAGATCACCACCGCCGTGGCGGACTCAGCGTCCACAGCCGTCGTGGCACGCGATCGGATCACGGGCACCGAGGGCGACGGGAGCCCCAGCCCGCACAAGCCGAGCTCCATGCTCCTGGGCGCGAACCTCATGTCCCTCGAACGCAGCCTGCACGACATCCGCCTCCCTCGTGCCGTGGCGTACGCCCGCCTCAACCGCCTCAACCGCCTGGTCCAGCGCGGGCCGTCGGACACGATCGGCATCCTGACATCCGGCAAGACCTACCTCGACGTCCGCGAGGGCCTCCGCATCATCGGCCTCACCGACACAGACCTCGCACGGTACGGCATCAGGATCCTCAAGCTCGGCATGATCTTCCCCCTCGAACGCGAGGCCGTCATCGAGTTCGCGGACGGTCTCGACCAACTGGTCGTCGTCGAGGAGAAACGGCCGTTCCTCGAAACCGCCGTCAAGGAGATCCTGTACGGCCGTCCCAACGCCCCGGTCGTCCACGGCAAACAGGACCAGGACGGGCGATCGCTGTTCAGTCGCTCAGGAGAGCTCGACGTGGACAGCATCGCCGCCGGACTGTCCAGGGTGCTGGCTCCGCTCGGCATCGAAGCCGCCCGCGCATGGCGTCAGCGGCCCAAAGCGCGTACGACGTTGGCGCTGCCGCTTCTGGCCCGCAGCCCGTACTACTGCTCGGGGTGTCCGCACAACACCTCGACCACCGCCGGCGGGGACTCACTGGTCGGCGCTGGGATCGGCTGCCACTCCATGGTCGTGTTCATGGATCCCGAACAAGTCGGCCCGGTCGTCGGCATGACCCAGATGGGCGGGGAAGGTGCTCAGTGGATCGGGTTGGAACCGTTCGTCGACGCCGACCACTTCGTGCAGAACATCGGTGACGGCACCTTCATGCATTCAGGCAGTCTGGCCGTCCGGGCAGCGGTCGCCGCGGGGGTGAACGTCACGTTCAAGCTGCTCTACAACGGAACGGTCGCCATGACCGGCGGCCAGGACGCCGTCGGTGCCCTGCCGGTCGACCGGCTCGCCGCCATGCTGCTGCACGAAGGCGTCGCCAAAGTGATCATCACGACAGAGGACAGGGCCCGCATCCCACGGGCCCGGCTTCCGAAGTCGGTGAAGGTTCTGGACCGGGCCGAGATCGAGGGAGCGCTGGCGGAGCTTAAGGCCACTGCCGGTGTCACGGTCCTCATCCATGACCAGGAATGCGCCGCCGAGAAACGGCGCGCCCGTCGGCGCGGCAAGGCCGAGGCGCCGACGACGCGAGTGTGGATCAACGAGCGCATCTGCGAGGGCTGCGGTGACTGCGGCCGCAAGTCGAACTGTCTGTCGGTTCACCCGGTCTCGACCGAGTTCGGCCGCAAGACCAGGATCGACCAGTCCTCGTGCAACCTGGACTATTCGTGTCTCGACGGCGACTGCCCGGCGTTCATGACCATCACGCCCGCCGGCAAGCCGAAGCACGCCGACCTTCCCGCCCTGGGCCCCACCGACATCGCCGAGCCGGCCCGCACGGCCGGAGCCGGATCCTTCGGTATGCGGATCACCGGGATCGGCGGAACCGGCATCGTCACCATCTCGCAGGTGCTGGCGACCGCGGCCGTCATCGACGGCCGCCACGCCCGCAGCCTCGACCAGACTGGACTGGCCCAGAAGGGCGGCGCGGTCGTCTCCGACATCAAGATCACTGAGGATGCCGTCGAACAGGGCGCCAAGATCGCCGAGGGACAATGCGACCTCTACCTCGCGTGCGATCCGCTCGTCGCGACCGACCCGAAGTACCTCTGCGTCGCCTCCGCGGATCGCTCCGTCGCCGTCATGACCACGACCGAGATACCCACCGGGCAGATGGTGGTCGACACGACCGTCGGCTTCCCGGCTCCCGATGCCGTACGTCATGCCGTCCACGACGCGATGAGCCGGCTCATCGCTCTGGACTCCGGCTCGCTGGCCACGCAGCTCTTCGACGACGAGCAGTACGCCAACATGCTCCTGGTGGGTGCCGCTTACCAGACCGGGCTGCTGCCGATGGCGGCTTCGGCGATCGAAGAGGCCATCACCCTGAACGCAGTCGCCGTCGAACGCAATGTGCAGGCCTTCCGGCGAGGCCGCCAGGCGGTCGCCGACCCCGAGGCGCTGAGTGCCACGCTTGCCGACCCGACGCTCCCGGACATGGAACCGCGGCTGCCCGCCGGGACCACCGAGCTCGTGGCGTTGGTCACCGATGATGAGGAATCGGAGCTGCATCGCCTTCTCACCGTGCGTGTGTCCGACCTCATCGACTACCAGGACAGGCGCTACGCCCGCGCCTACGTCGACTTCGTCCAGACGGTGGTGGCCACGGAGCGCGCTGCGGCCGACGGCTCGACCGAGCTGACCGAGGCTGTCGCCCGCTGTCTCCACAAGCTCATGGCGTACAAGGACGAGTACGAGGTCGCACGACTCGCCATCGACCCAGCCGTGGACGACCGCATCACCGCGGCATTCGGAAGCGCGAGCCGACGCTCCTACCGCCTGCATCCGCCCGTCCTGCGAGCCCTGGGCATGGAAAGGAAGGTCGCTCTAGGAAGCTGGTTCCGCCCGGTCCTCAAAATGCTGCATGGGCTGCGGCGCGTTCGAGGAACCCGCCTCGATGTGTTCGGGCTCCAGCACATGCGACGCATCGAGCGTGGTCTCATCACCGAGTACCGGGAGTCGATCAAGACCGCGATCGCGCTCCTGAACGAGGAGAACCTTGCCGATGTTCGCCGGCTCGCGGAACTGCCCGATGCGGTCCGTGGATACGAAGGCGTCAAACTCGCGGCCATTGAGCGCTACCAGGCCGAGCAGGCGCGCATGGTCGGCGAGTTGCGGGAGAGCGCGGACCCCGTCCCGACGGAAGCCGGGCAGGGCCGTTGAACTCGATGTGAGGCAGGCCGTCTCGCGGGAGCCATAGGCTCAGGGAGTACGGCCTCGTCCGGACCGGAGGCTCACTCACAGGTCCGTTGCCCCGCCCCGGACGCGCGCATGGTGAAACTGACACCATGCCGGTTCGGTACGGGACCCGGTCGGCATGATTGGCCACCCCAACGAGACGCCCAGATGTTCGGTTCCGTGATCGCGGCCCTCCGGCTACTTCATTCCCGTGGTGGCGATTCCCTTGACGAGGTAGCGCTGGCCGACCAAGAGGAAAGACGAAGACCGGGATCAGCACCGAGACCGGCAAGGTGTCCTGCAAGGGAACCTGATGACGGACATCGCGAACCGCGTTCCCAGGGCTCGGTGGCCGAAGCCGACCTCGCCGCCGGCCACCCGATGTCCCTGCTCATGGGCCGAACTGTCCCGGGTCGCTACAGTGCTCGACGCGTTGAGCCGTCCCCTGTTCCGCCCGCTCACGCGCCAGGAGCCCGCGCCGCTCCTCCCGGTGCTCGCACTGTGCGACCGGAGCGGGGACGGGCGCGGCGACCAACAACGGCCTTGGGGGTGTCGGGGCGTAGCGGTCGCCTGCCCGGCGGCTCCGGTGCCAACGATCTCACCACCTCGGCTGGCGCCTCAGGCCTGCTCACCACGTCTGGACCAGCGGTTTCCGCTCCGCCCACAGGAGACACCCCCATTCTTCGCCACCGCGTCTGCTGCGATCGCAGTAGGCGCAAGTGTCTGCGAACGGCCAATGACGAGAGGCCGGAGAACTGCGAGCGTGAGGGTGAGCCGTGATCACCGGCTCCGTCGCATGGCATTTTCTGGAAAGGCACGTCGATGTCCCCTCTCGCCCGCTGGTGTCACAGGCACCGGCTCGCCGTCGTCCTGGTCTGGGTGGGCCTGTTGCTCGCCCTGGGGGCCGGGGTCGGCGCCGCCGGCAGCGCCTTCGGCAACAGCCCGACCTCGCAGGACACCGACTCGGCCAAGGCCACGGCCCTGCTGCAGCAGGCCTCCGACAGCGCCGCGGGCAAGAGCGGCCGAGTGGTCTGGCAGGTGGACGGCGGCGAGGTCACCGAGCCCGCTGCCGAGAAGGCGATGACCGGCACGCTCAACGGCATCGCCGACGCACCGGGCGTCGCCGCGGTGACCAGCCCCTACACCCCTGTCGGCAAAGGGCAGATCAGCAAGGACGGCAGGACCGCCTACGCGACGGTCGCGTTCGACCAGGACGTCTCGGACGCCCAGATCGACCATGTGAAGGCACTCGCCACCGAACCGGAGACGGGGAGCCTGCACATCGCCCTCAACGGGCAGGCGTTCACCGTCAACCCGGAGCCGAACGCGGTCGCCGACGCCATGGGCATCGTCCTCGCCTTCATCGTGCTGCTGTTCGTCTTCCGCGCGGTCTGGGTGGCGGCACTGCCCATCATCACGGCCGTCATCGGAGTCGGCACCTCCGCGGTCACGGTGATGCTGCTCAGCCACCTCATCACGCTCTCCGACACCACGCTGACCCTCGGCTCGCTGATCGGCCTGGGCGTGGGCATCGACTACGCGCTGTTCATCGTCAACCGCCACCGCGCCAACCTGAAGGCCGGCATGAGCGTCGCCGAGTCGGTCGCCAAGTCCCTCAACACCTCCGGCCGGGCCGTGGTCTTCGCCGGGCTCACCGTCGTCGTCGCGCTGCTCGGCATGCTCACCCTGAACGTCGGCATCATCAACGGCATGGCGATCGGCGCCGCCGTCACCGTGGTGCTGACCGTCCTGGCCGCCATCACCCTGCTGCCGGCGATGCTCGGCCTGATCGGTCCGCGCGTCCTCAGCCGCAAGGAACGCAGTGAGACGGCCGGCGGGACCCAGCCGCGTTCCTCGGGCCGCACCGGGGTGTGGGGCCGGTGGGCCGAGCGGGTGCAGGCCAGGCCCAAGACCCTGGGTCTCGTCGCCCTGGCCGTGTTGACGGCGCTCGCGTTCCCGACGCTCTCCCTGCGCCTCGGCGCGTCCGACGACGGCAACCTGCCCACGTCCTCGACGAACCGTCAGGCGTACGACATGATCGCCGACGGCTTCGGCCCCGGCTTCAACGGCCCGCTCGTCCTGGCCGTCCAGGCACCCACCGCCGCCGACAAGGCGGCCGAGGCGAAGCTGGTCACCGCTCTCGGAAAGGTCGACGGTGTCGCCAGTGCCGACGCCGCGCCCATGAAGGACGGGCAGACCGTCGGAGTGGTCTCCGTCGTCCCGACGACCTCCCCGCAGTCCGAAGCCACCTCCGACCTGATCCACCACCTGCGTGACGACGTGATCCCCGAGGCCGAGCAGGGCACGTCGATGAAGGTATACGTGGGCGGTGTCACCGCGAGCAACGACGACTTCGCGTCGGTCCTGACGGGCAAGCTGCCCGTCTTCGTGCTGGTGATCGCCGCGCTCGGCTTCCTCCTGCTGACCGTCGCCTTCCGCAGCCTGCTCATCCCGGCGGTCGGCGCCGTGCTCAACATCCTCAGCATCGGGGTGGCGTTCGGCGCGATCGTGGTCGTCTTCCAGTACGGCTTCGGCGCCGGACTGCTCGGACTCGGCGCCGGCGGACCGATCGAGTCGTTCGTGCCGATCCTGGTCGTCGGCATCATGTTCGGCCTGTCCATGGACTACCAGGTCTTCCTCGTCAGCCGGATGCTCGAGGAGTGGGCCCACACCGGTGACAGCCACCGCGCGGTCCGGGTCGGGCAGGCCGAGACCGGCAAGGTCATCGCCGTGGCCGCCACCATCATGGTCTGCGTCTTCGGCTCCTTCGTGTTCGGCGGCATGCGGGTGATCTCCGAGTTCGGGGTCAGCCTCGCGGTGGCGGTCGCCGCGGACGCCCTGCTGATCCGCATGATGGTCGTCCCCGCCCTCATGCACCTGTGCGGGAAGGCCAACTGGTGGCTGCCCCGCAGTCTCGACAAGGCACTGCCCAACGTGTCCGTGGAAGGCCCTGCCGACCAGCCGGCGCAGCCGCACGCGGTGCCGGAACGGACGACCGCCGGCCTGGCCAACTGACGGTCGGCACGACGGACCGACGTCCCGCGCGCGGGTCGGCGGAGAACGGGGTGACCCCGGGTTCCGCCGGCCTGCGCTCCTTAGAGTGAGGGAATGGAACTGCCCATGGTGTGGCGACAGTGGCTGGCTCGTCATGACCGGATCAGAGACGCGCTGCCCGCCGTTCCGCTGATCGTGATCGCCGTGGCGGCGACCGCCGTCGGCCCGTCCCACTGGCACGAGCCGCGGTGGGACGAGGTGGTGTGGACGGCGCTGTCGTGCGTGCCGCTGGCCTTCCGGAGTCGCCGGCCCCTGGGCGTCGCCCTCTTCACCCTGGCCGGCGACCTCACACTGATGGCCGTCGCCTCGCACATCTCGCCGACACCGGGGGCGAGTCTCGTGGCCCTGTACACTCTCGCCCTCCTCGGCAACCGGCGCACCGCGTGGATCGTCGGCTCCTTGGCGGCCGTGGCGATCACCGGTGTCTACGCCGCGACCCACGCGCAGTCCGTGGTGGGGGGTCCCGGCCTGCTGCGGTTCGACCTCGCGATCGCGGCCACCGCGCTCGGCCGCACCGTCCTCAACCGCCGCCAGAACCTCGCGGCGGCCAGGGAACGCGTGGAACACGCCGAACGCACGCGGGAGGAAGAAGCCCGGCGCCGGGTCACGGAGGAACGCGTGCGCATCGCGCGCGACCTGCACGACGTGGTCACCCACCACATCACCCTGGTCAACGCCCAGGCTGGGGTGGCCCACCACCTCATGCGCGCCAACCCGGAACAGGCCTACGCGGCACTGGCCCACATCAAGGACAACAGCCGCGCCGCGCTCGACGAACTGCGCGCCACCGTCGGTCTGCTGCGTCAGCCCGACGACGCGCCCGGCTCGCGTGCCCCCATCGCGACCCTGGCCGATCTCGATGCCCTGGTCAGCGGGTTCCGGGCGAGCGGGATGCCCGTGTCGGTGGCCCGCGCCGGCGATCCGTCGCCAGTGGCACCCGCGACCGAGCTGACCGCCTACCGGATCATCCAGGAAGCGCTCACCAACACGCACAAGCACGCCTCCGCGACCCGGGCCTCGGTGGTGCTGGACTACGGGGTGCACTCGCTCCGGATCACCGTCACCGACGACGGGCGGCCGGGCGCGCCCAAGGGCGCGGGAACCGGCCACGGGCTGATCGGGATGCGCGAACGGGCCACCGCCATCGGCGGTACCGTGGCCGCTGGGCCGCGGCCCGAGGGGGGCTTCCAGGTCGTCGCCGACCTGCCGCTCTCGCTCGCCCCCGCCACTGTCTGACCCCACGTGAGAAAAGATCACCCATGGCCATCCGCGTCCTGCTCGCCGACGACCAGGCTCTGCTCCGGGGCACGTTCCGGCTCCTCATCGACGCACAGCCGGACATGGAGGTCGTCGGGGAGGCCTCCAACGGGCGGGAGGCGGTGCGGCTGGCCCGGTCCGAGCGTGCCGATGTCGTGGTCATGGACATCCGGATGCCCGAGCTGGACGGCATCGAGGCCACCCGGCTGATCGCCCAGGACGAGGACCTGGCCGGAGTCAAGGTCCTCGTCCTGACCACCTTCGAGGAGGACGACCTCGTCGTAGAGGCCCTCCGAGCCGGCGCGAGCGGCTTCCTGGGCAAGGGGGTCGAACCGGCGCAGCTTCTCGACGCCGTCCGGCTCGTGGCCGCCGGCGAGGCGTTGCTCTCCCCCGCAGCCACCAGGGGCCTCATCGCCCGCGTCCTGGCCCACCCTGCCCCCGGCGACCTCGTCGACCCCCGCAGGCTGGCCACTCTGACTCCCCGGGAACAGGAAGTGCTGACCCTGGTGGGCTCCGGCCTGGCCAACGACGAGATCGCCGAACGCCTTTTCGTCACCCCGGTCACCGTCAAGACCCACGCCAACCGGGCCATGGCCAAGCTCGGCGCCCGCGACCGGGCTCAGCTGGTCGTCATCGCGTACGAGACCGGCTTGGTGCGCGCGGGAGAACGACGGGGCTGAGATGCGGGCCGGGCATGGCCGACGGCCTGCCCGCGCCGCGCGCACGCGGGCCGGTCCGCCGCCAACCACCCGCCGGCCTCACTTCTGCTGCGCGGCGGCGAGCGCCGCCTCGGCCTTCTTGCGATAGACGGCGAGTTTCTCGGCAGGGGCGACGATCTGGTGGCTACGGGACCTGACGGACACGTCGTGGTCACCCGCGGCCCTGCGCAGGGCGCCCACGGTGGCCTGTTCGCGGGGAACGTGGGCGAACGGGTCGAAGGAGTACCAGCGCATCGCGTTCTCGTGCGTCATCTTGTTGATCTCGTCGTCCGGCACGGAGTTCGCGGTCAGTACCTCGTGGAGTTGTTCGGTGGCATTGGGCCACATCGAGTCGCTGTGCGGGTAGTCGGCCTCTCAGCAGATGTTGTCGATACCGATGTCATGACGGAGCTTCACCCCGATCGGGTCGCTGATGAAGCAGGTCAGGAAGTGCTCGCGGAAGATCTCCGAGGGCTGCTTCCCGCCGAAGTCCTGAAGCGTCCGGGTGGCGTGCATCTCGTAGGTGCGGTCCAGGCGGTCCAGGAAGTAGGGGATCCAGCCCGTGCCACCCCTCCGACAGCCCGATCTTGATGGTCGGGCACTCCATTCGGTATGCGTCAGAAGATGTCAATTCGGCATTGAAAACTATCAGTTGGGCAGAGAAGGGGAGGGGTGTTCGTATGGTCCGATGAGGGGCGGGGGTTCCGGGCGACGAAGCAGAACCGCGTGGTGCGAAGAGTCCGCTGTCCTGGGTCGGCGCGAGATGCGGAGCAGCATGGACATGTTCGAGGTATCGCCGGAGCGACTGCATCTCATGGTGAAGCAGCGCCTGCTCACGTTCTTCGCACACGGTGACCCCTCCGGCGTGCTTGCCCCCGACACGGTCGCCTTGGCTGCGCGGCTCGTTCGGATGACAAGCCTGTCGGTCGAGGGGCCGCCCGTCGAAGTGGCCGCGACGGCGGCCTGGGTGCACTGGATCCGGTGGCAGTTGCTGGGAGCGGACGAGCACAGCACCGACTTCCAGCTGGCGCTGGAGTTGTTCGGCCGGCTGGCCTCGGTCGACGTCGAGTGGCTGCCGTACGAGCTACGCCCGCTCTACGCACCGTCCGAAGCCGACGACAGCAGTCCCCACTTGCTGTCCGCGCGGGCCGGGGTCCTGCTGACGCACAGTCTGGCCTCCGGTGACGAGGGAGCGCTGGACGAGGCCATCGGGCTTCTTCGTGAGGCGGGGGCGGCCGGACCGGACTGGTCTGCCCTGGTGGAGGCGAACCTGGGGGCGGCACTGCAGATACGCCACAGCCGGAGACGGGATCCGGCGGATCTGGCGGCGGCGATCGACCTCCTCGCCCATGCCGTCGAACTCTCCCCGCACGACGCGATCCACCTGTCGAACCTCTCCACGGCCCTCGCGGCACGAGCCAGGTCCTCCGGGTCCGCCGCGGACCTCGACGAGGCGGTCCGGCTGGTCGGCCGTGCCCTCGAGGTGACGCCGCCCAGCCATCCCGACCGGGTCGACTATCTCTCCAACCTCGCCACGACGCTCGTCGATCGCTTCGAACGTGGCGGGATGCTCGAGGACCTCGACCGCGCTGTCGAAGCAGCGCGGCACGCCGTGGCCGGCGCCGACTTCAGTCACCCGAACCGGCATCTGCACATGTCGGCCCATTCCAAGGCCCTGAGGGCGCGGTTCGAGCGGTTGGGGAACGCGGACGACATCGACGAGACGATCGCCGCACAGCGCGCGAACCTCGCCGCCACCGCGGCGCACCACCCGCATCTGGCCTCGGCGAAGTCCGCACTCGGCATCGCCCTGGCGAAAAGGTTCGACCAGCTGGAGGTCATGGACGACGTCGACGAAGCGATCGGACTCTTCGAGTCCGCGGGCGACTTCTCCGCGTTGGGCGCTGCCCTGGCGCAGCGGTCCCGTCGAAGCGGTGACGTGGCGGACCTCGACCGGGCCATCGCCACGCTCAACCAGGCCATCGACGGCTACCGGGGGAAGGGCGCACCGAGCGATGTGCACGCGGACCTGGGCAACCTCGGAAGCGCCCACATAGGACGCTTCATGCGTATCGGCGATTCCCGCGACGCCGACGACGCCGTCGACCAGCTGCGAAAGGCCGTCGGCGCGGCCCCCGATCCCCTCCAGCGCGCTCCCTATCTGTCGAACCTCTGCCACGCCCTGCAAGTCCGCCACGACCACAGCGGCCGTCTCGCCGATCTCGACGAAGCGGTTCGGGCGGGGACTCTGGCCGTGGCTGCCATGCCTGAGGACCACCCCTACCGGATCGGTTACCTGAGCAATCTCGCCCTGGTGCTTCGCACGCGGTTCCTTCGCACTTTCGACGAGGAGGACATCAGCAAGGCGATCGCCTACGACCAGGAGGCCGTCGCGGCCGTCCCCGCATCGGCCCCGGAACGCCCGCGCCTGCTGTCCAACCTCGGCGGGGCGCTGGCGACGCGCTTCAACAGGGACGGCACGCAGGCCGATCTCGAAGCCGCCCTGGACGCCCTGCGTGAAGCCGTGCACACCACTCCGCCGGGACACCCCTTTGAGAGTGTCCACCTGTACAACCTGGGCGCCGCTCTCGCCACTCGGCACGAGCAGCGCGGGAGGGGCGAGCAGCGCAAGAAGGGCGAGCGGGACGAGCGGACGGCGGATCTCGACGAGGCCGTACGGCTGCTGCGACGGTCGACCCGAGTCGCTCCGGCCGACCACCCGGAACGCGCCAAGTACCTGGTCGGCCTCGGCGGCGCGCTGGGGAGACGGTACGCGGCCACGCACCGACCCGAGGACGCGGCCGAGGCGGAGGACGTGCTGAGCCGGGCAGCCCGAACGGTTTCCGCGGCCGTCTCCTGCCGCATCGACGCCGCCTCCATGTGGTGTGCCCTGGCCGCCGAACGCGAGGACTGGCCGGCCGCGGTGCAGTCCGCCGAGACCGCGGTCGGTCTGCTCCCCCTGCTCGCGTGGCGTGGAGCGGAGCAGGCGGACAGCCAGCACCAGCTGCGACGCTTCGCCGGCGAAGCACGCTTCGCCGCGGCTTGCGCCCTGCAGTCCGACAGCCCGGCTCGCGCGGTGGAACTGGCCGAGCAGGGACGCGGCGTGATGTGGTCCCGCCTCCTGGACACCCGGACCGACCTCAGTGCGCTGCGCGAGACCGCGCCCGACCTCGCCGCCCGGCTCGACCATCTGCGCATGCTTCTCGACGCGCCCGTCCAGCCTTCGTCCCCGCCGTCTCCCGGACAGCCTCAGGGAGATGCGGCACCACCGGACCGTTCCGCGCTGGCCCGGGAATGGGACGACCTCGTCGAACAGGTCCGGCAGATCGACGGGTTCACGGATTTCCTCAAGCCGCACGGTATCGACCGGCTGCTCTCCCTCGGAGACGAAGGCCCCGTCGTCCTGGTCAACATCTCCTCGCTGCGCTGCGACGCACTGATCATCACCGAGGGGCAGTTGCGCGTCAGGCCGCTGCCGAAAGTCACGGAGAAGGAGCTGAGCGAGCAGGCCAACAGCTATCTCGGCGCACTGCTCGACGTCGAACTCGCCGCCGATGCCATGCTCCAGGCCCGTGAAACCTTCGACAGCAGCGACCGCGACTGGGCCGCCACCACCGCCTACACCACTGCCCGGGACGAGCTGCACCACGCCCGGACGGAACGCGAGACGGTACTCGCCTCCGTGCTGGAGTGGTTGTGGGACCGCATCGCCGAACCCGTCCTCACGGACCTCGGGTTCGTGAACAGGCCCGAGGGCGACGACTGGCCGCGCCTGTGGTGGTGCCCTACGGGAGCCTTGACATTCCTGCCCCTCCACGCGGCCGGTCACCATACCGACCCCCACGACGACCCCGGCGACGGCCCCGACGACGGCCCCCGGAGGACGGTCGTCGACCGGGTGGTGTCCTCCTACACGCCGACCCTGCGAGCCCTGCTGGAAGCCAGGCGCAGAGCCCCGGAGGCATCCGACCGCGCCGCGGACGGGCGAATGCTCCTGGTCGCGATGTCACAGACTTCCGGGCGGGAACCGCTCCAGGCGGTACGGCAGGACATCGACGTGCTCACGTCTGCGCTGCCCGACCGGCTGACCCTGCTCGAGAACGCGGACGCGACATGGGACGCGGTGAAGTCCGGGCTGCTCGAGCACTGTTGGACACAGTTCAGCTGTCACGGCGATCAGAACATCCTGGATCCGCTGGCAGGAGGCCTGACCCTGTTCGACAAGACCCTCACGGTCGGTGACCTCAGCGCACTCAGCCATCGCGGTGAGTTCATCTTCCTGTCGGCCTGCAAGAGTGCGGTGGGCAGCCCCAGAATGCCGGACGAGGCCCTGACGATGGCCGCGGTGCTGCACTACACCGGCTACCGGCATGTCATCGCCGCGTTGTGGTCGATCGCCGACGACACGGCGGCGGACGTCGCCCGGCTCGTCTACCGGGAACTGGTCTCCGAGGGGGTCCTGCATCCCGAGAAGGCGGCCCACGCGCTGCACACCGCGCTGCTGCGACTCCGTGAGGACCGCGGTCTCCCCGCGAGTTCCTGGCTCCCCTTCACCCATACAGGTCCGTGACGCCCCGCGCCGCGGACACCCGCATCGGTCCTTGAACCGACAGCCCGACAGGAGGAACGCCTTGACCGTCGCGCATCACGAACCCGCCCCCTACGCCGAGGCCACGGATCCCGCCTACGCCGAGCGGGCCGCGGAGACCTTCACCCTGCGCGAGGCCGGTCCCGGCCTGCTCGTGCTGAGCGGTCCGTGTCCGCGGTGCGCCGCGCCGCTGGAGGTGCCCCTGCCGCACATGGTCTTCCGGGGGCTGGACGGCATCCTCGCCCTGTTCCGGCCCTCCCAGCGACGTCCGGCGTCGGACACCCGTGACGAGCCTGTGGCGTGCGCGTGCGACGAGCATCACCCGGACCGGCCGGAGGGACGCAAGGGGTGCGGCGCCTACTGGGTGCTGCGGATCTCCGGCTGTGACGCCTGATGCCGACCGTCGGGCCCGGCGACGGCGCCGTACCCGCGGACCTGCGCGCCGCACAGGAGCGCCGGCGTCTGCTGGAGGCGGAACTGCCCCGGCTGCGCGAGGCCGCCACCGCCTGGCGCAACGCACTGGGTGCGCTGCTGGCGGGGCTCATCGGGTTCAGCCTGGTCCGCGGTCGGAGCGACGTGGGCCAGCTCGCCCGCTTCTGGGCCGTGACCGTCGGCGTACTGCTCCTGCTCGCGCTGCTCGCGGGTCTCGCTGGGGCACTTCTGCTGGTGCGGGCGGCTCACGGCCGGCCCACCGTCGTACCCGTGAGCCAGGTGGAGAACCGCGCGGTCGCCGATCACCTGGAGGCCCGCTCCGCCACCGCCGCGCTCAGACGCGGCATCGCCCTCACCCTCCTCTGCGTCGGACTGCTCGTCACCGCGGTCGCCACGACCTGGTACGGGCCGCCACGCAAGGGTCCCGCGATCCGTGTCGACTCGCCTTCCGCTTCCGTCTGCGGCTCGGTGGTGCGTCTCGACGCGGGCACGGTGGTCCTCGACACGACGATGGGCGAGGTGAAGGTCGTACTCGACGACGCGACAGCCCTGAGCCCGGTCGACGCGTGTCCGCCCTGATGTCACCGGGGCAGACCGGGCCGCGGCAGACCGGGCCGCAGCCGTAGCGTCCTGATCTCGGCTCACGCCGAGGGAGGTGTCCGCCGACCTGTCGTCCCGCGGAGAACCCTTCGCCCCCGAGGGACCCGCCCCGTGGTGGCCGGGCCGGACGGCCCGGAGGCGACCGGATACAGTGCGCGAGACGGCAGCCTGGTCCGAGAGGGGAAGCGTGCCCGACACCCGACCCGCCGACAGCGCGGCGCGAGCGCCGCGGCAGAGCCGACTGCACCGCTTGATGCGCTACATCCCCCTGATCGCCCCCGTCCTGCTGTGGGCCGTGCCGTGCTGGGTGCTCCTTTACAACGGGCAGCACTGGCCGCTGCCCGTCACACTGGCCGGCACCGCTCTGTTCGTCCTCGGTCTCGCCGCCATGCCGCTCGCCATGGCGCGCGGCCACGGCCGGCGTCAGCAGGACCGGGCGGCGATCGTCGGTGACACCCTGCTGGGCACGAGCTGGGTTCTGTTCACCTGGTCCGTTCTGCTCGGCGTCCTGCTGCGGCTCGCCCTGACCGTGGCCGGCGTCGGCGAGAGTCAGGACCGGGCCCGCATCGTCACCTGGGCCGTCCTCGGCGTGAGCGCCGTGCTGCTCGGCTGGGGCTACGCGGAGGCCCGCCGCGTGCCGCGCGTGCGCCGGCTCGACGTGCGACTCCCGCGACTGGGCGCCGGGTTGGACGGCACCCGCGTCGTCCTCATCACCGACACCCACTACGGCCCGCTCGATCGCGCCCGCTGGTCGGCACGGGTATGCGAGACGGTGAACACCCTGGAGGCCGACCTGGTCTGCCACACCGGCGACATCGCGGACGGCACGGCCGAACGCCGCCGCGCCCAGGCCGTCCCGCTCGGTACCGTGCGGGCCACCCGGGCCCGGGTGTACGTCACGGGCAACCACGAGTACTACAGCGAGGCCCAGGGCTGGGTCGACCTGATGGACGAGCTGGGCTGGGAACCGCTGCGCAACCGCCACCTGCTGCTCGAACGCGGCGGTGACACCCTCGTGGTGGCCGGCGTGGACGACGTCACCGCCGAGTCCTCCGGCCTGGCGGGTCACCGCGCCCACCTCGCCGGAGCGCTGAACGGCGCCGACCCCGACCTTCCCGTCCTGCTCCTGGCACACCAGCCCAAGTTCATCGACCGAGCAGCGGCCGCCGGCGTCGACCTCCAACTCTCCGGCCACACCCACGGCGGCCAGATCTGGCCCTTCCACCACCTGGTCCGCATCGACCAGCCCGTCGTCGCGGGCCTGAGCCGGCACGGCGCCCGCACCCTCCTCTACACCAGCCGCGGCACCGGCTTCTGGGGCCCGCCGTTCCGCGTCTTCGCCCCCAGCGAGATCACCCTCCTCGTGCTCCGCTCCCCGCACCCGCCCACCTCGACGCAGCACTCGGCGGGGCTATGACGCCGGCCGGCGGCCCCAGCTGAGCTTGTTCTTCAACTCCTGAGCCGGACTGCGCGAAACGGATCGTCGGTCAGCGGGTCGACCGGCCGGTCACGGTGGACGAGAAGGTCCAGGCCGTCGCCGACCTGACCCGGGACGACGAGGTCGCAGCCCACTGGATGCCCGTCATAACCCGTTGACGGGCGCGCCGCTCAGTCCCGACGATCAGGCGCATGCCTGCCGCCCTGGCGCCTCTGCGCCACCGCCCGTTCCGTCACCTCTTCATCGGTACGACGGCCAACCTGCTCGGCAACGGAGTGGCGCCGATCGCCCTCGCCTTCGCCGTGCTCGACGCCACCGGCTCGGTCGGCTCACTCGGGTTGGTGGTCGGCGCCCACTCCCTCACCGGCATCCTCTTCCTGCTGTACGGCGGGTTGCTGGCGGACCGACTGCCGCGCGGCCCGCTGCTCGTCGCCAGCAGCGTGGTCAGCGCCGCCAGCCAGGCGGTGGTCGCCGCCCTGGTCCTCACCCATAGTGCCGCCATTCCCTTGCTCATGGTGCTCGCCGCGGTCAACGGGGCGTCCAGTTCCTGCTACCAGCCCGCCGCCCAGGCCCTGCTGCCCCAGACCGTGCCGGCCGAGTCCCGCCGCGCAGCCCTCGCGCTCTCCCGGATCTCGGGCAGCAGCGCGACGATCGTGGGTGCCTCGCTGGGCGGCGTACTGGTCGCCGCGGTCGGCCCCGGCTGGGGACTCGCCGTCGACGCGCTCACCTTCGCGCTCGCCGCCGCGTTCTTCGCGCTGGTCCGCGTCCAGGTCGCGCCGCCCGAGCCCAGCCGCGGCGTGGTGCATGAACTGCGTGTCGGCTGGCAGGAGTTCACCTCCCGCACCTGGGTGTGGGTGATCGTGGTGGCCTTCTGCTTCCTCAACGCCGGCCTCACCGCCTCGTTCACCGTCCTGGGGCCGGCCGTCGCCGACACCACCACGATCGGCCGTACCGGCTGGGGCCTGGCCGTCGCAGCGTCCTCCCTCGGCGCGGTCGCCGGCGGCATCCTGTCGCTGTACTGGCGACCCCGGCGTGCGATCCTGACCGGCTGCGCGCTGATGGGCCTGACGGCGACGACTCCGCTGCTGCTCGCGCTCGCCCCGCACACCTGGCTGCTGGCCATCGCCAACTTCGTGGCGGGCGTGGGCGCCGAGCAGGCCGGCGTCGCCTGGTACACGACTCTCAACGAACAGATCCCCGAGGACCGCCTTGCTCGCGTCTACGCCTACGACGACCTCGGCTCCTATCTCGCGCTCCCGCTCGCCCAGTTCGCCGCCGGACCCGCCGTACTCCTCCTCGGCCTCCACACCACCCTCTACGCGGCCGGCGCGCTCATTCTCCTCGCCACCCTCGCCATGCTCGCCACCCCCTCCGTCCGCGCGCTGGCCCTGAGGACCCCAGAGCCGCTGCCCGCCTCCGAAGATCCGGTGACGGGCTGAGCACAACCCTGACCGTGAACAACCACAGGTGGATGGTGTTTCGGGCCGAACCGCCACTGCCGACAGGCGAAGTCGGCTCGTTGTCCGCCCCTTCCTGTCCAGCGTCTCCAATACGGAACCGTGCTTCAACGCGCCAGGAAGGAGAACACCTGCTGACGCGCGGCGAACGGTGACGTCGACAAAGTGGAGCCAGGATGATCGATCCCGGCCCCACTCCGTGGTGCGGTCGGGTCACTGGAACTGTGCGAAGAACCTCCAGATCTCTGCCTTGGTCCAGGTGGTGACGCCGCTCTCGCCGGAGGAGCCGTCGACCGGACCGGGTATGTGGCCTCCGTCGAACGCGGCCCACTGGACCGGGTAGCCGGCACGGCAGCCCGAGTAGGCGGTGGTGATGTGCGTCCGGCTGCCCGGCGCGGGCTCGCGCGGGCTCTGGGGGGTGCAGCCGTTGTTGCGGACGAACCTGTCGCGCAGGGACCGTCCCTGCGCGATGTTGAGGACGGAGTCGCTGACGCCGTGGATTCCGAAGTAGGCGATGGGCTGGGTGCCACCGCCGCACCCGCTGATCTCGGCGCCGGAGAAGACCGCTACGGCCCTGAAGACGTTCGCCCGGCTGCACGCGAGTGAGTAGCTCATACCGCCGCCCCAGCTGAAGCCCGTGGCGAAACGCTGTGCCGGGTTGACACAGAGGCCGCCCTCGATCCGCCGGATCATGTCGTCGACGAAGGCGACGTCCTCACCGCCCGCATTGGCCCAGCCGTTGCCGAGGCCCTGGGGTGCGACGAGGATCGCGGTGTTGTTCGCCTGTTCCTGCTGGCCGTAGTAGGACCAGGCGTTCCCGCTCGTGCCGCCCGAGGCGACGTCGCCGGCGGTTCCACCCCGCCAGTGGAACGCGAAGATCAACCGGTAGCGGTGGTTGTTGTCGTAGTTGGCGGGAACCCTGAGGATGAAGCTGCGGGTCTTGCCGCCGCTCTGGATCGTGTGCGTACCGCTCGCCAGGGTCGGGGCGCTGCCGCAGGCACCGCCACCGCCGGACGACAGCTTGATCATCTGCCATTGCTGATTGGCGCCGCCCCAGTCGGTGTACTGGACGACGTTGCCTCCGTCGGCGGTGGAGGCGCCCTGCACCTCCACCGCCTTGCTGCTCGTGCGGTTGATCAGCCGGACGTGGCCGGCGTCGGAGTCGGCCAGCCGGAACTGCTGGTTGCCCCCGTTGTGGTCGGCCCACTGCTGGATCGCGGCGCCGTCGGCGCCGGAGGCTCCGGCCACGTCGAGAACCTTGCCCGAGTGCCGGGCCTTGAGCCGGTAGAAGCCGCCGCCGGAGTCCACGAACTGCCACTGCTGGTCGGCTCCGTCGTTGCGCGTCCACTGGCTGACCCGCGCGCCGTCGGAGGTGGGCGCGCCGGGGACGTCCAGCGCCTTGCCGCTGTTGCGATTGACCAGGACGTACCAGGCATTGGTGTCCACCGTCGCCGCGTCGGCGGGCGCCGGATTCGCCACGGCGAGCATGCCGATCGCGAGGGCGGCCGTCAGCACGGCGGCGACCCGGGACCACCAGCGATGTCGTTGTGGAGGGGCGGGGGAAACCGCACCGTAGGTCCTCATCGATGCACCCTTTCGTTTCGGTGGGCAGGTCCCGTCAGGTGCGGGTCCAGCGCTGGTTGCCGCCGCTCGAGCAGGAGGAGAGCTGGATCAGGGTGCCGTTGGCGGTGCCGCCTGCGACGGTGTCGACGCAGAGGCCGGACTGGACGCCGACGATGGTCCCGTCGGAGTCGATGCGCCATTTCTGGTTGTCGCCGCCCCAGCAGCTGTAGATCTGGACTTTGGTGCCGTTGCCGGTGCCGCCGGCGTCCAGGCACTTGTTGCCGTAGACCCTGAGCTCGCCGGCGGCGGTGTACGCCCACTGCTGGTTGGTGCCGCTGTGGCAGTCCCACAGCTGGAGCTGGGTGCCGTCGGCGGTACTGGCGCCGGGCACGTCCAGACAGCGGCCCGAACCGACGCCCTTGATCGCTCCGGAACCCGAAGGGGGCGTGGAGGTACCGCCGTTGAGTGCGTTGAGGACGGCGGTGTAGGCGGGCTTCTTGCTGCCGTTGCCGTTGAACAGCAGCGGCGTGTCCTGCGATCGCCAGGAGTCGGTGTCGCGCACGCCCCAGACGGTGATGCCGAGGCAGCGTGAGACGGCCAGGCAGTCGTTGGTCACGTTGGCGTAGGTCGTGGCCGACGCGCCCTGGATGTCCAGTTCGGTGATGGCGACGTCGACGCCCAGGGCGGCGAAGTTCTGCAGGGTGGTGCGGAAGTTGCTGTTGTAGGGGCTGCCGCTGTTGAAGTGCGACTGGAAACCGACGCAGTCGATCGGGACGCCACGCTGCTTGAAGTCCCGGACCATGGAGTACATGGCCTGGGTCTTGGCCCAGGTCCAGTTCTCGACGTTGTAGTCGTTGTAGCAGAGCTTGGCGGCCGGGTCGGCGGCGCGCGCGGTGCGGAAGGCGACCTCGATCCAGTCGTTGCCGGTGCGCTGCAGGTTGGAGTCGCGTCGGGCTCCCGAACTGCCGTCGGCGAAGGCCTCGTTCACGACGTCCCACTGGGCGATCTTGCCCTTGTAGTGGGCCATGACGCCGTTGATGTGGCCGATCATCGCCTGGCGCAGCGTGCTGCCGCTGAGGCTCTGCATCCAGCCGGGTTGCTGGGAGTACCAGGCCAGGGTGTGACCGCGCACCTTCTTGCCGTTCTGCACCGCCCAGTTGTAGACGCGGTCACCGGCGGTGAAGTTGAACTGGCCGCGCTGCGGTTCGGTGGCGTCGATCTTCATCTCGTTCTCGGCCGTCACCGAGTTGAACTCACGGCCCGCGATCGTCGTGTACGCGGAGTCGCCCAGCCTGCCCGAGGCGATGGCGGTACCGAAGTAGCGGCCGCTCTGCGCCGCGGCGGCGCCCAGCGTGTTCTCGGCGGCGTGTGCGGCCGGCGGCGCGACCAGTGTGCCGACCAGTGCGGCGACCACACCGAGGACGCCGACGACCAGCGCCGACATCAGGCCGCGGATCTTCCGGCGGACAGGGGGTCCGGGAAGGGCGTACGAGCCCATGACTGTTCCTCCAGGGTAGAAATCCAGGAAGGGCTGAAGCGCAGGGGGATGCGTCGCCCGCTCTCCTCTGCGGACGGGCGGGGGCCGGAGCCCGGCCGGCACCAGATCACCGGACACCACGGTCATGGGTCCGGGGACGATCTCACCCGGCACGGACGGCACCCGGCCGGTCGTCGGGCGACGTACGGCGGGCGGAACGTGACGGGGTGGCGCAGGCTTCGGCGCGCGGATCTGTCGTGGAATGGATCTGCCGTGCAGCTGTGCGTGGATCTGCCGTGCAGCACAACGATGGTTCGACATCTCGAACTGTGACCGGCCCTCAGGCACGGATGATTGAGCGATTGACGATGCCTCGTCAATACTCTCCGCAGAAAAAGTTTCCGTTCCTGGTCCGAAACTTGCGGAATCCCGACGAGCCGGACAGGCGAGCCACTTCGCCGGCTCCGGAGCGTTCTCGTCGACTGACAACTTGTCGGGCCCCGAAACTGAGGCGCTGTTTGTGGACAGATCGGCGAAAGGTCTTGACCCGAGAGCCGTGCATTCCTAGCTTGTGGCGTCAAAGCTTCCGGGAATTCTTCGAAACATTTCGAGACGCCCCCTCCTTCCCCTCCCCTCCCCTCCCCCCTCCCCTCCCTTCCCGGCACGTCCGCTCAGCGGTTCACCGGGGTCGTCCCGTTTCCCACCGTTTCCCACCCCGCAAAGGAGGCCCTCCTCATGGCGCTTCACCGCCCGTCCCCGGTCCGTCTGAGACGATTACTCGCCGTTCTCGCGCCTTTGCTGTTCCTGGCCACCTTCCTCGGCGCCCAGCCCGCCGGCGCGGCGACCGTCGACCCCGACGCCTCGTACGTGCTGGTCAACCGCAACAGCGGCAAGGCCCTGGACGTCTACAACCTGGCCACCGAAGACGGCGCCCGCATCACCCAGTGGACCAGGAACGATCAGAAGCAGCAGCAGTGGCGGTTCGTCGATTCCGGCGGTGGCTACTACCGCATCGAGTCCCGTCACTCGGGCAAGGTCCTGGACGTCCACAACTGGTCCACCGCGAACGGGGGCTCGATCGTCCAGTGGGCCGACCTCAACGCCGCCAACCAGCAGTGGCGGCTGGCCGACAGCTCGGACGGCTACGTGAGGTTCATCTCGCGCCACAGCAACAAGGCCCTCGAAGTACAGGGCGCCTCCACCGCCGACAACGCGAACGTCGTCCAGTACGACGACTGGGGCGGCGCCAACCAGCAGTGGCAGCTCGTCAAGGTCGGCGCCGGCGGCCCCGGCCCCGGCCCCGGCACGTGCGATCTTCCGTCGTCCTACCGCTGGACGTCGACGGGCGCGCTGGCGCAGCCCAAGCCGGGGTGGGTCTCGCTCAAGGACTTCACCGTCGTTCCCTACAACGGCAAGCAACTCGTCTACGCGACGACGCACGACACGGGGTCGAAATGGGGCTCGATGAACTTCGGCCTGTTCACCAACTGGTCGGAGATGGGGTCGGCCGGCCAGAACGCGATGTCGAACTCCACGGTCGCACCCACGCTCTTCTACTTCGCGCCGAAGAACATCTGGGTGCTCACCTACCAGTGGGGCGGGACCGCCTTCTCCTACCGAACGTCGAGCGACCCCACCAACCCGAACGGCTGGTCGTCCCAGCAGGTGCTCTTCTCCGGAAGCATCTCCGACTCCGGAACGGGACCCATCGACCAGACGCTCATCGGTGACGGGACGAACATGTACCTGTTCTTCGCCGGTGACAACGGCAAGATCTACCGGGCCAGTATGCCGATCGGGAACTTCCCGGGCAGCTTCGGCTCGACCTCGACAGTGATCATGAGCGATACGAAGAACAACCTGTTCGAAGCCCCGCAGGTCTACAAGTTGCAGGGCCAGAACCGCTACCTCATGATCGTCGAGGCGATCGGCTCGCGGGGCCGCTACTTCCGCTCGTTCACGGCGACCGGCCTGAACGGCTCATGGACCCCCCAGGCCGCGACCGAGAGCAATCCCTTCGCCGGCAAGGCCAACAGCGGCGCCACGTGGACCGACGACATCAGCCACGGCGAGCTGATCCGCACCGGCCCCGATCAGACCATGACCGTCGATCCCTGCCGTCTGCAGTTGCTCTACCAGGGGCGCAGCCCCAACTCCGGTGGTGACTACGGTCTCTGGCCCTACCGTCCGGGTCTGCTGACACTGCAGCGCTGACGGCGTGACACGAGTCCGGCCCCGGCAGGGGACCGGCCTGGCGGGCTCGGCGCAAGGCCGAGCCCGCCACAGTCCCGCGGCACTTCTGACGCTGTCGCAGGCCCCGGGGTTCTCAGATACCGACGTGGTGGTGGGCCGCCCACGCCGCCGGGGCGCCCCCGTAGTGCTCACGGGCCCGTCGCGCCGTACGGGCCAGCGCGAGGGCCGGTTCGCCGCAGACGTCGTCCAGGGCTTCGTAGAACCCTCGGGCCGTCGCCTCGGCCGCGGCGTCCGGGACCCTCCACAGCGTGCCGATCACGCCGGAGAAGCCGACGAGCAAAAACGCGGAGGTGAGGTGGATCGCCTCGTCGGCGAGGTGGCGAGGCGAATGCGCGCTCTCGCACGCCGACAGGTACGCGAGACGGCCCCAACCGCCTCGTTTCACGGCGATCTCCGCGAACGTCAGGTCGAGGTCGGGCAGCAGGAACCGGCTGTTGCCCGGGTCGTCGTGGTCCGCCACGGCGTGCAGAGCCAGAGGCAGGTGGGTGCAGGTGGTCAGCGCGTCGAGGAGGACGGCCCGCTCGCACGCGGCGAGGTCCAGTGGTTCGAGGCCGAAACGGTCCGCCGCCACCCGGACCTCGCGGCGCGCGGCGGGCAACTCCGGCAGGCCCGGCCGGTGTGCGTCCGCGTACACGACGGCCGCCCTCGCGCGGTCCGGCGCCGCACCGCGGGCCCGCGCGTGGTGCAGGGTGGTCACCGTCGGCGTGTACGAGGACACCGTGCGGTCCACCAGCGACTCCGGGAGGCCCGTGCCGCCCGCCACCGGCTCCGCTGCGTCCTGGGCGGCGGTCGCGGCGTGCAGCGGCAGCCGGCACAGCGCCCCGGGCACCCACCAGACCCTGGTGTCCGGATCCGTCACCCGCAGCTCTGCGAGGACCGGGGCGGCCACCTCCCGCCACAGGATCCGTTCACGCCGCTGATCGACGAGATCCTGCTCATTGATCTGGACGCGACCAGGAAACAGCGCCACACCGTCACCCCGGATCTACCGCCGTCTGATCGACGAGCACTCCTCGTCCGAGGCGTTGACCACTGGAACCCGCACCGATGAGAGGGCGCAAGCGTCCTGCGAGCAAACGCGCGGTCCGGCCAGGGACTGAGAGTCCGGTGTTTATACCTTGCTCGCGACCACCATGTAGTTCTCGGCCTCAAGATCGAACGTGCTCAGTTCCGTTTGGAGTCCGACCCGGTGCAGCTCGACTTCGAGTTCCTCGTACCGGTAGGGCCAGCAGGACAGCAGTTCCGAGCGGACAAGAACCAACCCGGTCGCATCAACTTGCGCGATCGCAATCTCGATGTGGTGCTCCTCCTCCCAATGCGGCGCAATCTCCCATCGGTAGACCACGACAGCATCGCGACCGTTCCGGCGGACGAGTCGGTCACTGATCTCCAGCCGGGAACCTCTGGCCCTCACGAGTTCCCACGTGCGGGATGTGAGTACCAAGCGCCCGCCGGGGCGCAGAAGCCGTGACATCGACTCCAGGGCAGCACCCCTGCCTGTCGCGCCCGCGGCATGGTGAAGCGAGTTGCCAACGCAGAACACCATGTCGAACGTGTTGTCCTGGAAATGGTCGGGCAACTCTTCCCAGTTCGCCCGTACGGGCCGGACGGATGCCCCGAACTCCTCAGACAATTCTGCAGTCCGACGAACCATCGCCTCGTTGGCGTCAGTTGCGACAACCTGCATGCCACGACCGGCGAGGCCAACCGCCAACTGTCCGGTTCCGCACGAACAGTCGAGGACGTGAGCGTTCGACGGCAGGAGATTGAGGACGTCGTCGAACGACGCAGCGAACTCGGCTGGAGGCAACTTTGCATCCGAGATGAGCCATTCGTACACCTCGGCAAGCACGTCATAGCCTGTCACAACCACTACCTCCGTCACGCGGCAGACTCACGGTAGGACGTCAGTCCATCAGCGGAGCAAGCCGGGCACCAATGGATTTCGCAAGGATGGGTGTGTCAACTTAACCTCGATCGTTCATGAGTCCCCGTGAGTTTGCCGGCGGGGACTCTGTGTTCGTGGGGTGCGGTCTTTTCGGGGGCTGGGGCAGGCTGAGGGTCCGGCTGTCGGGTCGGGTGGGCGCCGGGTTCCACTTCACCGGTGTGATGGAGCGGGTTGTTGGGACGGTCGAAGCGGCTGGTCAGCCCGGAGCTTCTTGGGTTCCCAGCGGCGGGTCTTGCCGGTCAGGGCGAGCATCGGCATCCAGGCGAGGAGGTCGAGCATGAGGGAGACGATCTCCAGCCAGATCCGGTTCTGGGCTGTGTCGTGCAGTGGCAGGTTGCGCAGACCGGTGTCGCGGGCGTTTCGGATACGGTCCTCGCAGCGGGCCCGCCGTCGGTGACGCAGTTCGAGGTCGGCGAGCTGGCCGCCTTTGGTGTTGGTCGCGAAGCAGGTCAGCCGCAGTCCGTCGAGGTCGGTGAAGCGCAACTGGGCACCAGGGTGCGGGCGTTCCTTGCGGACGATCAGCCGCATACCCTTGGGCCAGGTGCTCAGGTCGGGCATGTTGAAGTTTCCCCGTGATCTCGGGCACGTTGTTGTTGCGCCGCGAGGGCTTGGTCTTGCCAGTAGCGCAGGCGTGTTTCGTGGGGCGTGAGGTAACCCCAGTGGATGTGCTTGCGCAGGCGGCGTCTGTTGTAGAAGGTCTCGACGAAGTCGAAGATGTCGGCGCGGGCGGTGGCGCGGTCGGGCCAGAAGCGGGTGCCGATCTCCTCTTTGAGTACGGCCCAGAGGCTCTTTGCGGCGGCGTTGTCGAAGCAGCTCCCGGTCCGGCCCATGCTCTGCCGGTATCCCAACTTGTTGATTCTGTCGCGGAGTTGTCCGGAGGTGTATACCGATCCGCGGTCGCTGTGGATCACGCAGCCGGGTTCCAGGCGGCCCGGTGCGGCAGCCATGTCGAGGGCGTCGACGACGAGTTCAGCGCGATGGTGGTCGGCCATCGAGTACCCGATGACCTCGCGCGTGGCCAGGTCCAGCCACGAGGCGAGGTAGAGCCGGCCCTCGGCCGTGGGGATGTAGGTGACGTCCCCGACGATCGCCAGTCTTCCCCGCAGCGGTCCGCTTTGGCTCCCATCCGGAATTCTCCGACAAACACCCTCGGTCACCCCCACGACCGTTCGGGGGTCGGAGGCCGGCACGATTCTGCGCCCCGGCACCGCACGCGGCGGTCCGGCCGGGTCGGCTGCGCCTTCCGGTCGGGTCGGGGGGCGTTAATTCGCGTGCGCCCGCCCGCCGCACCGACTAGCGTGCTTGTTCGACGCCTTCCGATGCGCTGTGCCCCGGTTACTTCATATCTGACGCGCAACACCACCCCGGTGCCACTACTGATCTCGGAAGGCGTCTCTCCTTCTTTCCGGAACGTCTCCCAAGGGACCTTCTGCATGCCCCATTTCAACCGTCAGCGGGCCAAGTCCGAAGCCAGGAGAGAGATCCAGGCGGAAATACCGGGCCTGACCGCAGGCGGAGCGACGTCGTCGCTCTCCACCCACGGCCGGTGGCCGCTCCCGCCGTCCGCCACCACACGCACCCTGCGGCACCCGCCCGCCCTCCGGCCTCACACCCGCATCACCAACCACCGGGGCGGCTCCGGTTACGCCCGCACCCCGAAGGCGGAACTCTTCCTGCTGGCCATGGCCGACATGGTCGGCCACCACAGCTTCTACGAGGACGCCGTCGCTCGCGACCAGCGCTACGAGCAGCTGGTGCGCACACTCGCCGTCAGCGACCCCGAGTGGACCCTCGGCCTGCTGGGCTGGCTGCGCACCGAGGCCCACATGCGCACCGCCTCCCTCGTGGGCGCGGCCGAGTTCGTGCGGGCCAGGCTGGACGCGGGAGCCGTCGGCTTCTCACGGCAGGCCGTCGCCGTCGTACTCCAACGAGCCGACGAGCCGGGCGAGTTGCTCGCGTACTGGATCTCCCGGCACGGGCGGAGACTCCCGCAGCCGCTCAAGCGCGGGATCGCCGACGCCGTACGCCGTCTCTACACCGGGCGCGCGCTCCTCAAGTACGACACCGCCTCGCACGCCTACCGCTTCAGTGACGTCATCGAACTCACCCACCCCTTTCCCGACCCCCGGCGTCCCTGGCAGGGCGACCTGTTCAGGTATGCGATCGACCGCCGCCATCACCCCGACCGTGCCCTGCCCCCGCCCGGCGAGACGCTGCTCGCCGCACACCGCGAGCTGATGGCCGTACCGGTCGAGGAGCGGTACGCCCTGGTGACCGCGCGGGGCGGCGCCGAGCGGCTGAAGTCGGCCGGGATGACCTGGGAGTCGGTCGCGGGCTGGCTGCAGCGGCCGCTCGACGCGGCGGTGTGGGAGGCCCTGGTTCCCTCGATGGGGGCCATGGCCCTCGTACGCAACCTGCGCAATCTCGACCTGGCCGGCGTGAGCGACGAGGTCTCCGCCGAGGTGTCCGCACGGATCTCCAGCCCGGACGAGGTGCGCCGCTCACGCCAGTTCCCGTTCCGCTACCTGGCCGCCCACCGCAACGCGCCCTCGCGCCGTTGGGAGGCGGCTCTGGAGGCGGCCCTCGGGCACTCCCTCGCCAACGTCCCCGAACTGTCCGGCCGCACACTGGTCCTGGTGGACCGGTCGGGCTCGATGTTCGACCGGCCCAGCGAGCACACCCACCTCAACCGGGCCGATACGGCGGCGATCTTCGGCACGGCGATCGCACTGCGCGCCGAGCGGGCGGACCTGGTGGAGTTCGGGACCGACAGCCGTCGCGTCGAACTCACCCCGGGTGAGCCCGTGCTGCGCGTCCTGGACCGCTTCCACAACCTCGGCGGCACCAACACGGCCGCTGCGCTCAAACAGCACTACGACCGGCACGACCGGGTGATCCTGGTGACCGACGAACAGACCGGGGTGACTTGGTGGTCCAACCCGTTGCAGCGGATCCCTTTCCATATCCCCGTCTACACCTGGAACCTGGCCGGCTACGCCCCGGCCCACGCCCCGGCCGGCCCGCACCACCACACCTTCGGCGGCCTGAGCGACGCCGCGTTCCGCCTGATCCCCCTCATCGAAGCCGGCCGGGACGCCACGTGGCCGTGGACAACGGGAACGACGGGGACGACGGGAACGCTCTGACTTCGTGGTCCCCGTCTTCGCCGTCCTCCACGTCGCCGACCTGCGCCTTCTGCCGCACTGTCTGCCGCGTCCTCGCAACGGCGCCCCGTCTCAGGCGTCCCGTCGCCGTATCCGCCAAGCCCCGGCCGCGACCGCCGTCGCCGTCCACAGGGCGGTCACCCCGAGTCCCTGCCACGGACCCGGCGCACCGTCCGTCGCCGAGTGCAACACCGCTTGGCCGGCCCGGTCGGGCAGGAAGTCGGCGACGGTGCCGGACAGGTCGCCGATGACGAAGGACACGATCAGCAGGGAGGGCAGGAGAAGGGCGAGCGCCGCTGTTCCGCTGCGCAGGACGGCCGTCAGGCCCGCGGCGAACAGAGCCATGAGGGTGAGGTAGACGGCGCAGCCGAGCACACCGCGCAGGCATGCCGCCCGGCTCAGCTCGTTCGCCTTGTCTCCCAACATCGCGCTGCCCACGGCGAGGGTGACGAGGCCGGTGACCAGGCCCACGGCGAGGACCGGCAGGGCGATCGCGGTCAGCTTGGCGGCGAACCAGCGGCCGCGGTGCGGCACTGCGGCCAGTGACATCCGCAGTGCCCCGTCGCGGAACTCGTCGGCCACGGCCGTGGTCCCGAAGGCGATGGCGGCGATCTGTCCGAAGGTCACGCCGAAGAACACGGAGCGGAGCGGGTCGGCGTCGTCGCCGTCGGTGTCGAGTCCGGCGAGGGCCGAGAAGACCACCGTGGCGGCCACGGTCGCGCACAACGCGCCGATCAGCGACCGCAGCGTACGGATCTTGATCCACTCGGCGTGGAGAGCGGGTGTGAACGCCATGGTCATGCCTCCCGGGCCGGGGCCGCGAACTCGGTGTGCGCGGCGGTCAGATCGAGGTAGGCCTCCTCCAGCGTGCCGTCCTCCGCGGTCAGTTCGAGCAGAGCCACCCCCGCGCCGGAGAGCAGGGGGCCGATGTCGTCCACACGGGCGTGGTGCACGGTCCAGTGCCCGTCCGCGTGTCGCAGGGCATCGTGACCGTGCCGGGCGAGGACGTCGCGCAGGGCGTCGGGCGTCGTCGTGCGCAGGCGTACCCGTGGCTGCACGCGCGCGTCGATGAAGTCCCGCAGGGGGGTGTCCGCCAGCAGTCGGCCGTTGCCGAGGACGACGAGATGGTCGGCGAAGGACGCCGTCTCGTTCATGAGGTGGCTGGAGACCAACACGGTGCGGCCCTCCCCGGCCAAGCGGCGCAGCAAGTCCCGTATCCAGACGATGCCTTCGGGGTCGAGGCCGTTGGACGGCTCGTCGAGCAGCACCACTTCGGGGTCGCCGAGGAGGGCTGCGGCGATCCCGAGTCGCTGGCGCATCCCCAGCGAGTACATCCTCACGCGGCGTCGCGCGGCCGCAGCGAGCCCGGTCTCGTCCAGCACCGCCTCGACACGGCGGGCGGGGATGCGGTTGCTCGCCGCGAGGACACGCAGATGGTCCCGTCCGGTGCGAGCGCCGTGCGCCGCCCCGGCATCGAGAAGCGCTCCGACGTGACGCAGGGGTTCCACCAGGGCCGTGTACGCCCGGCCGCCGATCGTGGCCGTGCCGGAGGTGGGCCGGTCGAGGCCGAGGACAAGGCGCAGCGTGGTGGACTTGCCTGCGCCGTTGGGTCCGAGGAAGCCCGTGACGCGGCCTGCCCGGACGCTGAAGGTGAGGTGGTCCACGGCCCGCCGGACGCCGTACTCCTTGGTGAGTCGGTGGACGTCGATACTGGTCATGGCACGACTCTCGCCGGGCCAAGGGCGTCGGGCCTCCCCTCTCCGGGGAGAGGATCTCCCCCAGGCGGGGGAGGCCGTCGTCTCTGCCGACTGCCACGATGTCCCCATGGGCCGCTACCTGCGCCCGCTGCTGCGGGGGACGACATACACGCGACTTCTGCACCTGTGGGTGCCGATGTTCCTCGTCAGCTTCTGGATGTTCATCGATCCGTCACGGCCGTGGGCGCCGGCGGTGTTCCTCGTCCCGCTCGGGCTGATCCCGGCGGTGCGCACGGGTGAGGGAGCGCAGGCCCGCCTGCTGCTTGTGCCCGCCGACGCGCAGCCGGGTTTCTCGGTGGCGCCGTCGGCGACCTGGCGCGACCGGCTGCGTACGGTGGTGTGGCTGGAAGCGCGGATGGCGCTGGGCGCCGCGGCGATGTTCGCATGCGTCTGGTTGCCCACTCTCGTCTATGACCTGGTGATGCGTGCGGGCGGCCGCTCGTCGGCCGAGGTGCCCCTGCTCTCCGGCACGGCGACCGGCTGGTGGCTCGCCCTGCTCGTCCCCCTGCCTCTGATCGCCCTGTACGGCGTCGTGGTGGGCTTGGGCGAGCTGGCCACGGTGGTGGCACGCGGACTGCTGGGGCCGTCGGCCGCCGAGCGGCTGGCCGCTTTGGAGGAACGCACCGAGCAACTGCTGGAGCGCAACCGCATCGCCCGCGAGCTGCATGACTCCATCGGTCACGCGTTGACGGTGGCGGTGGTGCAGGCGGGCGCGGCCCGGACCGCGGGCGATCCCTCGTTCACCGACCACGCCTTGGCGGCCATCGAGGAGACCGGCCGGTCGGCTCTGACGGATCTGGAGCGGGTGTTGGGCGTGCTGCGGGAGCCCCGGCGTCCGGCGAGCGGCAGGCCCACCCTGAGCGAGGCCCACCGGCTGCTGGACTCGGCGAGGGCGTCCGGGGCGCAGATCGACGCGAAGGTGACCGGCCCCGTGGAGGCGGTGCCGGGGCTGGTGTCCCGTGAGGGCTACCGCATCCTCCAGGAGGCCCTGACCAATGTGCTGCGGCACGCGGGAGCCGTCCCGGTCGCCGTCCGCGTCGACGTCGGCGGTGGACTCCTCAGGCTGGAGGTCCGCAATCCCCTGACGGCGATCACACCCGGCGGCCCGGGGTCAGGCAGCGGACTGCGCGGCATGCGCGAGCGGGCGGCGCTGCTGGGCGGACGCGCCTCTACCGGACCTGCCGCGGGCGAGTGGCGGATCCGGGCGGAACTGCCGCTGAGTTGACTTACGCTGGCCGGATGCCGGTCACTGTTCTCCTCGTCGACGACGAACCCCTGGTGCGCATGGGCCTGCGCGCCGTGCTGGAGGCACAGGCCGACATCGAGGTCGTCGGCGAGGCGGCGGACGGGGCGGCGGTCATCCCGCTGGTGCGGCGGCTTCGTCCCGACGTGGTCGCCATGGATGTGCGGATGCCGCTGATGGACGGGATCGAGGCCACGCGGGCGGTGCTGCGGACGGTGGACAGTCCTCCGAAGATCGTCGTGGTGACGACGTTCGAGAACGACGAGTACGTCTATGAGGCGCTGAGGGCCGGTGCCGACGGCTTCCTGCTGAAGCGGGCCCGGCCCGCGGAGATCGTGCACGCGGTGCGGCTCGTCGCCTCGGGCGAGTCGCTGCTGTTCCCCGCGTCGGTGCGGCGGCTGGCCGCCGCGTACGGCGGCGGGAGCGGCAACCGGGCCGCCCGGGACGCCTTGGAGCGGGCCCGGCTGACCGAACGGGAGGCGGATGTGCTGCGGCTGATGACCCGGGGGTTGTCGAACGCGGAGATCGCGGCACGGCTCGTCGTCGGCACGGAGACGGTCAAGTCGCATGTCAGCGCTCTGCTGGCGAAGCTGGGGGCGCGGGACCG
This sequence comes from Streptomyces sp. B21-105, assembly GCF_036898465.1. Classification (NCBI taxonomy): domain Bacteria; kingdom Bacillati; phylum Actinomycetota; class Actinomycetes; order Kitasatosporales; family Streptomycetaceae; genus Streptomyces; species Streptomyces sp. B21-105. Next base: position 1,268,683 of record NZ_JARUMJ010000001.1, read on the forward strand.
GACGCAGGCCGTGATCACGGCGTACGAGTCGGGGTTCGTGGAGCCGGGCTGAGCGTCAGGCGTCAGGGGAGGAGCTGGGCCGAGGGGCCGGGGTGGGTACGGGCTTCCGGCGGAATCAGCGGGCCGTGTCCTTGCGCGCACACGACCACCGCTCGCAGGGGTTCGCCGCAGTCCGCGTCCGCATGCTGAACCTCCAGGGGCGGGCCCTGGGGGTCCGCCGTGTACTGATCGCCCCACTGCTTGAGGGCGATCATCGCGGGCCACAGGTCCCAGCCCTTGCGGGTGAGCCGGTACTCGTGCCGGGTACGACTTCCCGGCTCGCGGTAGGCGAGGGTCTCCAGGATGCCGGCGGCCACCAACTTGCGCAGCCGGTCTGCCAGTACGGCCTCGGACAGCCCGACATGACGCCGGAAGTCGTCGAAACGCCGGACGCCGTTCATGGCGTCCCGAAGCAGCAGCAGCGACCACTTCTCGCCGACGAGGTCCAGCGTCCGGTGCACCGTGCAGTTCTTCGTGCTCGTCTCCAGCCACCTCATGCGCCCATCCTAGGCTGGCTTCGCCGTTGACAGCCAGACCCCGGTGCGGCTAGCTTCGCTGAGAGAAGTCAGCTGGCCCGGGGAGTGGGAATGCGCAGGTCACGTACGTTCGCGTGGGAAGACCCCACCATCTCCGCCGCAGCCGTGGGTGATCACAGCGGTCTCGACTTCCTCCGCGAGATCCTGGCCGGGCGTCTGCCCGCCCCGCCGGTCGCCGCCACCCTGGGCTTCGACCTGGAGGAGGCCGAGTACGGCCGGGTGGTCTTCGCGCTCGTACCGGGCGAGGAGCACTACAACCCGATCGGCAGCGTCCACGGCGGCGTGTACGCCACGCTCCTCGACTCGGCGGCCGGCTGTGCGGTGCAGTCCGTACTGCCCCGCGGCACCGGATACACCTCGATCGACCTGACGTTGAAGTTCCTGCGCCCGACCACCGTCGACACCGGCAAGGTCCGTGCCATCGGCACCGTGCTCAACAGCGGCCGCCGCACGGCCCTGGCCCAGGCCGAACTGCGCGACTCGGCGGACCGGTTGCTGGCCCACGCCACCAGCAGTTGCATGCTTTTCCCCGTCCCGCCCCGCTGACCCCCCGCACGCGTACGGCAGCAAGCGAGCCACTCCCCCGCAGTCGTCGTCGGCACAGGCCGCGCGGTTGAGGGGGAGAAGCTCTGCGGTGCGGTGGCGCCGGGTGGGTGCGCGGGGTGTTCTCGTCCTGGCCGCGGGCCGGAGCCGTGCCGCGCCATGCCCTCAGGCTCAGGCGACCAGCACCGCGCCTCGGCGGAGCGCGCGCCGTGTAACCGTCTCGCCACGACGGGACCCCCTTCTTCCGAAGCCGCGGCCGACTGGTCGGCCGGCCGCTCGAGGGCCCGCTTCCGCCACCTGACGAAAGTTCCGTATGCCGTTCGGAAACGAGCGACCTCACGGCCAGCAGGGAGCCCTGCGGACACGTCAAGCCGTTCGGTGAACCACACAGCGATCCGGCCATTCGAGTCCATGGAAAGTGGCGCATACGTACTATCCGGGCATTCAGCCTGCAGCATCATGGGATGGATCAGTTCCGAATGTTTCGACGGTTCAAACGATTCATGCGAGAAGGATTGACGTAGAACCCCGGCTCTCTATCATCCTGAATGCTCGCCAAGTCGATTCATGTTCAACATCCCGAACACTCGACTGTTGCTCCACGCACTCCAGAGCGGGACTCCCGGAATCTCCAGCCGCCCCACCCTCGGCCGGACCGGAGAGGGAGTGCGCCATCGATGAACATGTCATGCACGCGTCACGCAAGGAGGCGTTACCAGGTCCACCGATCGCACCACCCAACCCCCCACCCACCCCGCGAGGAGAACCATGAATCCGCTGAAACGGATCGGCTGTCGCCGAGCCTCGATCCTGGGCCTGCTGGCCGCGACCGTCCTGGCGACACCCGGTGCCGCTACCGGCGCGACCGGCGCGACCGGCCGCGCTGCCGGCGCGACGGACGCCGTCCGGGCCTCCGCCCTGGGAGCCCAGGCGGCGCAGTCCGGACGGTACTTCGGAACCGCCGTTGCCGCGGGCCGGCTCGGCGACGGTGCGTACACCCGCATCCTGGACCGGGAGTTCACGTCGGTCACACCCGAGAACGAGATGAAGTGGGACACGACCGAGCCGTCCCGCGGCTCGTTCAACTTCGGCCCCGCCGACCGGATCGTCAACCGGGCGACGTCCCACGGTCAGCGCATGCGCGGTCACACCCTGGTGTGGCACTCCCAACTGCCCGGCTGGGTCCGTTCCATCAGGGACGCGAACACCCTGCGCAGCGTGATGAACAACCACATCAACACGGTGGCCGGCCACTACAAGGGCCGGATCCACACCTGGGACGTGGTCAACGAGGCCTTCGCCGACGGCGGCAGCGGCCAGCTCCGCAGCTCGGTGTTCCGGGACGTGCTCGGCACCGGCTTCCTGGAGCAGGCGTTCCGCACGGCCCGCACAGCCGATCCGGCGGCCAAGCTCTGCTACAACGACTACAGCATCGACGACTGGAACGCCGCCAAGACCCAGGGCGTCTACCGCATGGTGCGCGACTTCAAGGCACGCGGCGTGCCCATCGACTGCGTCGGCCTTCAGGCCCACTTCGGCGCCGGCGGGCCGCCCGGCAGCTTCCGGACGACGCTGTCGAGCTTCGCCGCTCTCGGCGTGGACGTCCAGATCACCGAACTGGACATCGCGCAGGCGTCACCGAACGCCTACGCGAACACGATCAGGGCCTGCCTGAACGTCTCGCGCTGCACCGGCATCACCGTCTGGGGCATACGCGACAGCGACTCCTGGCGCAGCGGCGAGAACCCGCTGCTGTTCGACCGCAACGGCAACAAGAAGCCGGCGTACAACGCGGTGCTCACGACGCTGGGCGGCACACCCGCCGCGACGCGCGCCACCCCGCGCAGCACCCCCGGCGCCGCCGCCCTGCCCAGCCGTTACTCGTGGAGCTCGAGCGGCCAGCTGATCGCGCCGAAGCCGGACGCGACCCACAACATCGCGGGGATCAAGGACCCGACGGTCGTCTACCACAACGGCAAGTACCACGTGTTCGCCAGCACCGCGCGGTCCTCCGGCTACAACCTGGTCTACCTCAACTTCTCCGACTGGTCGCAGGCCGGCTCCGCCACCCACCACTACCTGGACCGCACCGCCATCGGCGCCGGGTACCGGGCCGCGCCGCAGGTGTTCTACAACGCGCCGCAACGCCTTTGGTACCTCGTCTACCAGACGGGCAACGCCTCGTACTCCACCAATCCCGACATCAGCAATCCCAACGGGTGGAGCGCCCCCCGCAACTTCTACCCGTCGATGCCGGACATCATCCGGCAGAACATCGGCAACGGTTACTGGGTCGACATGTGGGTGATCTGCGACAGCGCCAACTGCTATCTGTTCTCGTCCGACGACAACGGGCACCTCTACCGGTCGCAGACGACCGTCGGCCAGTTCCCCAACGGTTTCACCAACACCGTCATCGCGCTGCGGGACTCCAAGAACGCGCTGTTCGAAGCGAGCAACGTGTACAAGGTCCAGGGCGGCAACCAGTACCTGCTTCTCGTCGAGGCGATCGGGTCCGACGGGCGGCGCTGGTTCCGTTCCTGGACGTCCACGAGTCTCGCCGGCTCCTGGACGCAGCTCGCCGCTTCCGAGAGCAGTCCCTTCGCCCGGGCCAACAACGTCAGCTTCCCCTCGGGCGCCTGGACCCGTGACATCAGCCACGGCGAGATGATCCGCGCGGGCAACGACCAGACGCTCACCATCCCCGCGTGCCGGCTCCAGTACCTCTACCAGGGCCTGAACCCCAACGCGGGCGGTGAGTACAACCTCCTCCCGTGGCGGCTCGGCCTCCTGACCCAGACCAACTCAACCTGCTGACCCAGGCGGTGAGTCGGGGGAAGCTTCCGGCGGGAACCCACACACGCCACTCACCGGCGCCCCCCGGCTCGCCGCCCTGCCGACTCACCGCCCTGCCGACCCACCGCCGCCCTGCCGACCCACCGCCGCCCTGCCGACCCACCGCCGCCCTCCCGACCCACCGCCGCCCTCCCGACTCACCGTCGTCCCGACTCACCGCCGTCCTCCCGACTCACCGTCGTCCCGACTCACCGCCGCCCTCCCGACTCACCGCCGTCCCGACTCACCGCCGTCCCCCGACTCACCCCCGACGGAAACCCGAGGTACAGCGCTCTCCTCGCTGCCGCTGGCTCTCGCCACCGCGCCGTCCGCCCACGCGGCGGACCCGACGACCATGACCAGCGGGTTCTACGCGGACCCCGACTCCAGCGCCAAGCGGTGGGTCGCCGCCAACCCCGGCGACGGGCGGGCGCCCGCGGTCAACGCCTCCATCGCCAACGCTCCGACGGCCCGCTGGTTCGGCTCCTGGAGCGGCACCATCGGCACCGCCACCGGCACGTACGTCGGCGCCGCGGACGCCCGGGACAAGCTGCCCGTCCTCGTCGCCTACAACATCTACCACCGCGACTACTGCGGCGGGCACTCCGCGGGCGCTGCCTCCTCGCCGTCCGCCTACCGGACCTGGATCTCCCAGTTCGCCGGCGGGATCGCAGGCCGCCCGGCCGTCGTCGTCCTCGAACCGGACTCACTCGGCGACTACGGCTGCATGAGCCAGGCCCAGATCGACGAACGCCGGGCCATGCTCAGCGGCGCGCTCGCCGAGTTCAACCGGCAGGCCCCCAACACCTGGGTCTATCTCGACTCCGGCAACCCGGGTTGGGCCGACGCGGCGACCATGGCCCCGCGTCTTCACGAAGCCGGCCTCCGCCAGACCCACGGCTTCTCACTCAACGTCTCCAACTACCTGACGACGGCGGAGAACACCGCGTACGGCAACGCCGTCACAGGGAACTCGATTCCCGGTACGGCTACACCAAGCCGTTCGTGGTGGACACCAGCCGCAACGGCAACGGCAACGGCTCCAACGGCTCCAACGGCTCCAACGGCCAGTGGTGCACCCCCTCGGGCCGCCGCATCGGCACCCCCACCCGGCTGGGCGGAGGCGCCGAGATGCTCCTGTGGATCAAGACCCCGGGTGAGTCCGACGGCAACTGCGGCGTCGGCAGCGGCTCCTCGGCCGGACAGTTCCTTCCCGAGGTCGCCTACAAGATGATCTACGGCTACTGAACGGTCCTGCCGGTGGACCCTCAGTGAACCCGCCGTATGACTCAGCGTGCCCGGCGGGCAGTTGACGGACGCGAGCCGCTGGTCCACGACGGACGGCGGAAGCGGACGTTCCTTGACCCCCGTCGCGTGAGGCCGGAAGGGTGACTGCTTGTCCGGCCTCACCGCGGTCAGGGAGCTCCGCTCACCGTCCCGCCGCGCGCCGGGTGGACCGGCGGGGCACCAGCACCGGTTGCACGAGCCGACGCCGGTTCACAGGGCTGCGGGAGTTGATGACGGAGATCAGCAGGTCGACCGCTTCGGTGCCCACACGGTCCGGACGCAGACCGAGGGTGGTGACGGGCGGTGTGGTGCTCGCGTATTCCGGATCCTCACTGACGCACGCCACCAGCAGATCCCGCGGCACCCGAAGACCGTGCCGGCGTGCGGCGGCGAGGATGTTGTGACCGGAGTCGGAGTACACGCCGATGACGGCGTCCGGTCGCGGATCGCGGTCGAGCAGCCGGCCGACGGCACTCTGTTCGGCCGTGAAATAGTCGGGCAGCACGGCGTACTCCTCCACGAGGGCGGGCAGGCGCTGTTCCTCGCACCAGCGCCGGTAGGCGTGCGCGACCAGTTGCGGGTACGCGTCGTCGTGCAGGGGCAGGGAGAGTCCGATCCGCCGGGCCCCGGACTGCGCCAGGTGGTCGAGCAGGAGGCGCAGGCCCGACTCGTGGTCGGAGTCCACCCACGCGTCGCACGGATGCGGCTGCGGCGGGCGGCCTTCGCTGATCATCGGTATGCCGCGCTCCCGCAGGACGGCAAGCACCGGGTCGTCGGCGCGCGGTTCGACGTGGATGACGCCGTCCATCGGCGTGTTGAGCCACATCCACGGTGACATCGTGCTCGGCATGGTCAGGAGCAGATAGCCGCGCGCGTGCGCCGCCGCCATGGCGCTCAGTGTCAGAGCGGCGTAGTACGGGATCTCGGTGTACGAAACAGGCAGGTCACCGTACGTGGTCATGGTCATGCCGAGCACGCCGGTGCTGCCGCGGGCCAGGGCACGGGCCGTGCTGGCCGGGGCGTAACCGAGTTCGCGTGCCGTGGCCAGCACGCGCTGCCTGGTCGCCTCGGAGAGCCGCCCGGTGCCGTTGAGCGCGTTCGACACCGTGGCGGTGGACACACCGGCCCGTGCGGCCACGACGTCGAGTGTCGGACGCCGCCAGACCCGTGAGCTCTCCATGGGCACCCCAACTGCCTTGTGACCGCGCGTGGTGAAGCACTCGTCACTCGCCCCGCCGGGCGACGGCGGCCGCTCGGCCGCCGGGCTGTGGGGTGTTCAGACGCCGGATGTCTTCGACGGCATCCTAGGGGCGCCTGCACGAGGGGTGGAAGCGCCTCGGGCAGGGCTCAGGCCAGGCCGAACCGCTCGGCGTGCACCTGCCGCCGGGGAACCCCCAGGTCGCGCAGGGCGCTGAGCACGGCCGCGGTCATCGCGGGCGGGCCGCAGACGTACACGTCGCGTTCGCCGACGTCGGGAACCATGGCCCGCAGGCTCTCCGGCGCGAACGGCGTGCTGCCCTCCCCCGTGCGGCCGGTGAGCAGGTGCAGCTGCCCACCGCGGTCCGCGACCAGGGCCCGCACCTCGTCGACGAGTACGGCGTCGTCCTCGCTGCGTACCCGGTAGAGCACGACGACGTCGCCCGGCTGCTCCTCCTCGAGCAGGGCTCGGACCGGCGTGATCCCCACCCCTCCGGCGATCAGCAGTGCGCCGGGGCGTCCGCGGTGCAACGACGTGAACGCGCCGTAGGGGCCCTCGACGAACGCGCGGGTGCCGACCGGGAGATGCCGCAGTCCGGCGCTGGCCGTTCCGGCCGCCTTGGCCGTCAGGCGCAACGTGCGGCCGTCGGGCGCCGCCGACAGCGAGAACGGGTTCGCCAGCCACCAGTGGTGGTGGTCGGGGAACCGCCAGACGCAGAACTGCCCGGCCCGGGCCGGCAGCTTGTCGAGGTGCCGGCCGGTGACATGCACGGACACCACGTCGTCCGACTCCACCACCACTTCCGCGACCCGGAACCGGTGGTACGAGTTGCGCCACAGGGGCATGCCGATCCGGCCCGCGACCAGGGCGCCGAACGCGAACAACCACAGGGCCCACCAGTACATCTTCGCCGGCAGGGACGAGCTGAAGGTCGTGGTCTCCTGCAGCTGGTGGACGAACGCGAGCCCCAACGCCAGGTACAGCAGCAGGTGCAGGCCGTGCCAGGTCTCGTACCGCAGCCGCCGCCTCACATACCGGGCGGACACCGCGGCGACCACGACGAGGATCGCCGCGGCGCACATTCCCAGCAGCGAGGCCGGCACCCCGGCCAGTGAGAAGAACGTCCTCGTCATCGACGTGTCGCTGAGCCTCGCATAGCCCAGTACCACCAGCACGGCGTGGGTGAGGACGGTCCACAGCAGGGTGAAGCCGACCCACCGGTGCCACACCGTCAGCCGGTCCATGCCGATACGGCGGTCGAGCCACGGCAGCCGTGCCACCAGCAACAGCTGGAAGAGCATCAGCACGGCGGCGTGCAGCCCGAAGAACTTGGCGACGGTGAGCACGCCGTTCTTGCCGGTCCCGGAGGTGAGGAACAAGGCCTCGACGATCACCGAGTTGATGATGACGAACGTCCACAGCGCCCATCGCGCCGCAACGACCGGAGGTACGGTGCCTTGCCGCACCCGTGAAATCGTCGCCTCCACCGCTTCCCCTCTTGTTCGTGTGCCGTACCGGTGCCGATCGCGGCACCACCACGGTCGATGCTCTACCGGCCGGGCCCCGGCGTTCCCACCGCGGCCCCGGCCGTACCGGGTGAGAACGCGGTTCCTCCCGGGAGCCGGGCGCGACCAGCGACGCCGGGCGTCCGATCACTCCTCGTCCGGTGACCGTCCAGGCCACCGACGCTGGGTACGCTGGGTGATTAAGCCCTTAACCACAAGCCGACGCAGAGTCGTCGGAACGACATCCGTGACCTGCCCCGTGCCATCTCAGGGGATGAGTCGGCCTGGAGTTTGGTCGTCGAAGCGCTTCGACGGCGGTGGTCTTCATCTGGTGACGCCAATCGACCAGTAGGGGACGGCGCATCTCTGGGGTGGGCGCCCTTGATATGCGCGAAACGCGTCCGTTAGCTTACGGTCGAGTGAAGCGCTTCGACAGCCGCTTCCCCGACCGGCCCACGCCTGCGTCACTCACCGACGAGAACCCGACGACATACCGACGACGAGATACCGACGAGAGGACCTCTCAGGTGCCCCCTCCACGCCGGCCCGACGGGCCCGTCGCCAACCCCGTGATCCCCGGCTTCCACCCCGACCCCAGCGTCTGCCGCGTCGGCGACGACTACTACCTCGCCTGCTCCAGCTTCGAGTACTTCCCCGGGGTGCCCCTATTCCACAGCCGTGACCTGGTGAACTGGACGCAGATCGGCAACGTCCTGGACCGGCCGGAGCAACTGCGCCTGCCCGCCTCCATGCCGTCCTCCGGCGGGATCTACGCCCCTACCCTGCGCTATCACGACGGCCGCTTCTGGCTGATCGTCACCAACTGCAGCGAGGGCGGCGGCAATCTGATCGTCACGGCCACCGACCCCGCCGGACCGTGGTCGGACCCCGTCCGGGCGCCGGGTGTCCCCGGCATCGATCCCGACCTGGTCTGGGACGAGGACGGCACCTGCTGGTGCACGGTCGCCGGGGTCTCGCAGGTCCGTATCGACCCGTCGACCGGGCAGACGTACGGGACACCCCACCGGCTCTGGTCCGGCGGTCCCGGCGCCAAGGCCCCGGAGGCGCCGCACCTGTACCGGATCGGGGACTACTGGTACCTGCTCATCGCCGAAGGCGGCACCGAGCGCTGCCACGGTGTCTCGATCGCCCGCGGCCGGACGCCCGCCGGGCCGTTCGAGCCGTGCCCGGCCAACCCGGTCCTCACTCACCGGGGCACCGACCGTCCCGTCCAGAACACCGGTCACGCCGACCTGGTCCAGGGTCCGGACGGCTCCTGGTGGATGGTGCTGCTCGGCGTCCGGCCTGGCGGCGGCACACCGGGCTGGCACGTGCTCGGCCGGGAGACCTTCCTGGCCCCCGTGACCTGGGTGGACGACTGGCCGGTCGTCGGCGAGGTCACGCTGGCCCTGCCCGAGTTGCCGTGGCCGCTCTCCCCCTGCCCCGTCGAGGAACAACGGGACGACTTCGAGCTCGCCGAGCTGCGCCCGTCCTGGGTCTCCCTGCGCGACCGGCCCGCCGAGCACTGCACCACCGAGGAGCGCCCCGGCTGGCTGACGCTCCGCGCGCGCGGCGACTCCCTCGACGAGCCCGACGCGGTGTTCGTCGGCCGGCGCCAGCAGCACCCGTACTGCAGGGCGCGCACACTGGTCGACGCCGCGGAGGGAAGCGGTGGCCTCGCCGTCCGGCTCGACGAACGGCACCACTACACGATCGAGGCGTCCGGCACGGGGGTGCGGGTGGTCGCTCGCGTCGGATCCCTGCGCACGGTCGTGGCCGAGGAGTCAGTGCCGGCCGGGCCGGTGGTCCTCGCCGTCACCGTCACCGAACCGCCGTCTCCGCACGGACCGTGCACGGGACCCGACGTCGTCTCCCTCGGCGTCGAGCATCCTGACGGCACGGTCACCGACCTCGCGACCCTCGACGGCCGCTATCTGTCGACCGAGGTCGCCGGCGGGTTCACCGGCCGGGTCATCGGCATGTACGCCGCGACAGGCGCCGTCCACTTCGACTGGTTCGACTACGAGCCCGCCGACGGCTGACCGGGGCGGCCCGCAAGGCTCTCGGCGCGCGGTGACCGGACCTCCGCCGCGGAGATCCGCCGGTGGACGCGGACGGCCTCGGCCGTCCGTCTTCGCCGGATGCCCACCCGGCGAAGACGGAGGCGCCCTCAGCCGGCCGACGGCGGCAGACAGCCGCGTTCGTCGGTGGACTCTCCGGCGTACTCCGACGTCAGCCGGTACACGCCCGCCCGGGGCACGGTCACCCGGGTCCACGCGCCGTCCGCGCTGACGCACGCTCCCTCGACCCGCAACCACGGCGAATACGCGATCCGCACGAGGCTCGTCCCGGCGCTCGGCATGCTCAGCGTCAGATCCGCCTCTCCCGCGCGCAGCAGCTCGGCCGGTGCGGAGACCAGCGGCAGAGTGTCGCGGACGCGGTAGATCTTCCAGTAGCGGTCCTGCCAGACGGGCTCCAGCCAGCGCTGTCCCTCCTTGATCAGAGCCGTCTCACGCTCCGCGGACCGATCGGGCTTGCCGTCGTGGAGGACGACGAAACCCACCGCCCATTGACGCAGCCAGGCGTAGTACTCCGGCCCGTCGAAGTCGCCCTCGTAGAAGAGGCGTCCCCGTTCGACGTCCAGCTGCTGGTTCCAGCCCCGCATCAGCTCGAAGTGCGGGCCGAGGAGGGTGGCCCCGCGGTGGTCGTCGTCCGTCGGCAGCTCGACCCGGCCGCGGTCCGCGCCCAGCCGGTCCAGCGCGGCGATCACGCCGTCGGTGTGCGTGGCCCAGCCCGGAACGGGGTCCGGGCGGCGCAGATGCATCAGGGACGTCACACAGAGATAGGCGACGGACAGAGCGGTCACCAGAGCCATCGCCCGCATACGGGTTCGCCGCCCGTCGTGACGGACGGCCCCGGCACGGCGGTGCAGCGCGGCCGCGAGCAGCACCGCGGGCGCGAACAGCAGGGCGAGCCGCTCCACGTTGTTCCCGACCGGTGAGGGGACCATCCAGGTCAGGACGACCCCGACGGCGTACACGGCGCTGCCTGCCCGCACCACCCGCCACTCCCGCGGCGACGCCCACACCACGGCGGCGGACAGCAGCACGGGCAGGATCATCCGGCCCGCGGCCATGGGCTGCTCGCCCTCGAAGGGGAAGAGCACGGTCGTCACGCCGACGACGGCGACGGGCGGCAGAGTCAGCGCGAGACACTTGGCGTGCTGCCGGTCGATGAGATATCCGGCACCCGCGACCAGCAGGAAGAGCCCGGCCACCGGGCTGCCCAAGGTCGCGAACAGCGCCCCGAAGGCGGCGGCGGCGAGCCGGGCGGGCCGGGGCGCGCGATCGGCCACGGCGAGCAGGCCCGCGAGAGCGAAGGCCAGACCGAGGGCGAACGTGGTGCGGCCGAGCACGACGTTGTACCAGAGGCCCAGCGCACCGACCAGCGCGGGCCACATCGACACACGCGGAAGGGTGCGCTCCAGCAGCGTGGCCAGCACCCAGGTGGCACTGATCCCGGACAGCACGGAGACGGAACGGACCCCGCACAGAGCCATCAAGTGCGGTGATATGACGCTGTAGTTGACCGTGTGGACACCGCCGAACCAGAAGAGTCCGTACGGCGTGGCCGGATGCCTGCCCACGAACCCCGCCCACGCGTACTGCGCGGCGAGGTCACCGCCGTCCGTGGCGAGAACGGCGTCCCACCCCCAGTACAGGGGGAGGAAGGCGGCGATGGCGAGGAGCGGGACGCGGTATCTCGCCGATCCGGGCCAGCGGCGTTCCCGGCGCAGTACCGGTAGCGGTGATCGCGATGGTCGCAGTGCGGCGGGGACCGACGGGGTGGAGATCCGTGGAGGCATGGTGGCTTTCCCGGGGCGGTACGGACGCGGTACAGGCCCGCCGGGGAGTTCGTGGCCCCGAGGGCTCCTGGAACTCGCGGACCTGCGCGGGCGTCACGGCCGGGCATCTCCCGTCCGTCGCGCCCACGCGCCTGTCGCGCACGCCGTCGGCGCCGCGTGCGGCACCACCCGAACCTCACCCGGCGGCCGGTTCTTCAGCCCGCGGTGGTCGCGCCGCAGGCCCCCGTCGGCGAGTCTCCCGTCCGCTGCGGCAGCGTGAGTCCGGGACCACGCCGTGCGGGGTGCGCAACTCGCTGACCGCGCCAGCGCCAGGAGGCCGACATCATGCACTGAACTGCTCCGGAATCGGTGGAGGGCCCGGACTCGGGCCTCCTGCCCGGGCAGGCCACGGACGACAGCCGATTTCGCGCCTCCGGCCATGATGTTGTGGACCACATCCCGGGCCGGTAACCCCCACCGGCTTGAGGAGAGGCTATTTCCACCGATCAACCACATGCAAGGCGCGTGCCGCGCGGAGGAAGAACCCGCTGGTCCCGCCCTGTTTTCACTGGCCGGTGGCGCGAAGGACATCGAGGGCGGGGCTACCCGTCCCGGTGCCGCTCCTCCCCGTGCCCCGCCTCCTCGTGCCCCTCGTCTCCGTGCCCCTCCCCCCTGCACCCTTCCTCCCCGGGCCCCTCGGTGCCGGGCCCGCCGGTGTCGGCCGGGCCGCCGCGGAGCACGCGGCGCACCGGGTCCGGCGACACCGTCTCCGGCTCGAACTCCGCCAGCCACCAGGTGGCGCCCGCGTCGGCGTAGGGTGCCGGGTCGGTCCCGGCGGCAGGGCGACGGCGATGTCGTAGGGGCTCGTCCTCGGCTCGCGCGGGCCGGCGAGGGTGGCGACGGTATCGGCGAGCTGGTCCGGGTGTTCGAGGTTCACCGGGAAGAAGCCGTCGTGCCGGGCCGCGCGGCGCAGACTCCGGCTCCGGCCTCGGAGCCGGAGTCGGCTCCGGCCTCGGTTCCGACGTGTCACTGTGCGTCCACGAGCTCGAGCCGGGCCTCCCGCCCCGCGAGATCTACCTGTTGTGGCAGGCCCACCGCACGCACTCCCCTCTCGCGGCACGGGCCATCCAGATCGCCGTGGACGTCACGGGCGAGATCGCCGGGAGCTCCTGAGCGGACGCCGTCTCCTGCCCCCGGCTCAACCGGTCGCACCGGACCGGCGGCGGTACCGGCCGTCGCCCCCGCGGCCTGCCGGATCACAGGGGCGGCGGGGGCGGCAGAGGCAGCGGGGCGGCAGGAGGCGGCGGGCACCGGTGGCTCAGGTCGATTCGCGGACGACGAGGCGGCAGGGCACGGTGTGCAGGCCGGGTTCCGGTGCGGAGCCGATGGCGTCCAGCAGCCGCAGGGCGGCCTGGCGGCCGATCTCGGCGAGGTCCGTGTCGATCGTGGTGAGCGGCGGGCGGCAGGCCAGGGCCATGACGTCCCAGTTGTCGTAGCCCACGATCGCGACCTTGCCGGGAACGTCCAGCCCGTTCTCGCGCAGCGCGTCGGCGACTCCCCTGGCGATCTGGTCGTTGCCGCAGAAGAAGGCGTCCGTGTCGGGCGCAGTGCGCAGGACCGCCTCGGCGGCGCGGCGGCCCCACGCCTCGCTCCACTCGCCGAAGTGCACCCGGCCGGTGGCGAGTTCCAGTGAGGAGCGCTCGAGCAGCTCGACGGTGTGGTGGGCGCGGTCGCGGGCGGCGGCGTGGTGGGCCGGGCCGGTGACGTGCGCGATCCGGGTGCGGCCGGTCGCCAGCAGATGCTCGACGGCCAGCTGTGCCCCGCTCCGGTCGTCGGAGACCACGGAGATGTCGTCCGGGTCCGTGGACGGAGAGAGCGCGTAGACCGTCGGGATCGGGTCGATGCCCTTCAGGGGCGGCCGGGGATCGGTGCGCCGCCCGGTCACGATGATGCCGTCCACCCGCCGGTCGACGAGGTTGCCCAGATGATGCTGTTCGCGGATGGCGTCGCCCCGGGTGTCGCACAACAGGACGGAGATCTTGCCGGCGCCGAGCGCGTCCTCGGCGCCGAGCAGCACGGGAGTGCTGAAGCGGCCGATGCCGTCGGTCGTCATCAGTCCGACGGTCCAGCTGCGGCCGGTGTGCAGGCTCTGGGCATGCTGGTTGGGGCGGAAGTCGAGCGTCTCCACGGCCGCGAGGACCCGCTCCCGGGTCTCGGGCCGCATCCTGCCGCTGCCGTTCAGTGCTTTCGAGGCTGTCCCGACACTGACGCCGGCCAGCTTGGCGACATCGGCGAGCTTGGCCCGCCCGCTCGGTGGAGAACCTGGAACGGCGGTCACGCGCAATCCTTTTCCTAGATGTCCTCGGTGACGTACATCCTGACACCGTTCACAGCCGCTGAACAGTCCTGCCCCCTGCACCGAAGATACTTGCGCGTACCCCTTGACTCACGCTCCCCGCCTTTCTACCTTTCCGGACAGAAAAACGTTTGCTCAAACGGGTTCGAGAGATCGGCACCGCCTGTCCGCTCGACAGCCCGAGGCGCCGCGCCCCCGCACGCGTCGGACCCTCGAACCCGCTTCCCCTCAACGCTCCGGAGAGCCATGCCCCGCCCACGTTCCGCCGCGCCTTCCCCCCAGCCGTCGGCCCCGTCCGCACAGGGAGACACCCTGCTCGGACCGGTCCGCCACAGCGCGGACGCCACGGCCGCGCTCGCCCCCGCCACCGTCGCGGTGCACGGCGGTTTCTGGGACGCCCGCCGCGAGGTGAACGCGCGCACCTCCATCCCCCAGGGCCCCGGCCTGCTGGAGTCGGCGGGAAATCTGCGCAACCTGCGACTCGCGGCCGGCACGGACGAGGGGGAGTTCCAGGGCGCTTACCCGTTCGTGGACTCGGACGTCTACAAGTGGCTTGAGGCGGCTGCCTGGCAGCTCGCCCGGACCCCGGACGGCGAGGTCGCCGGCGAGGTCGCCCGCATCGTCTCCCTCGTCGCCGACGCCCAGCAGGAAGACGGCTATCTCAACACCTGGTTCCAGCTGCTCAAGGGCGGCGAGCGCTACCGGGACCTGCGGTGGGGCCACGAGCTGTACTGCGCCGGACATCTGATCCAGGCGGCGGTGGCTCACCACCGGGCCACCCAAAGCAGTGAACTCCTCGACGTCGCCGTGAAGTTCGCCGACCACATCGACTCGGTCTTCGGTCTGCCCGGCAGCGGCAAGCCCATCGACGGCGTCGACGGGCACCCCGAGGTCGAGACCGCCCTCGTCGAGCTCTACCGGGAGACCGGCGAGCGCCGCTACCTGGATCTCGCCGGCTACTTCGTCGACCGCTTCGGCCACGGCCTGCTGGGCGGCGAGGTGTACTGCCAGGACCGCGTCCCGCTGCGCGAGGCGACGAACGTCGAGGGGCACGCCGTACGGCAGTTGTACCTGCTGGCCGCCGCGACCGACCTGGCCGTCGAGACCGGGGACGCCGGACTGCGCACCGCCGCCGAGCGGTTGTGGGAGGCGATGACCACCACCAAGACCCACATCACGGGCGGGCTCGGCGCCCACCACGACGAGGAGGACTTCGGCGACCCGTACGAACTGCCCAACGAGCGCGCCTACTGCGAGACCTGCGCCGCCATCGCCTCCGTCCAGTGGAGCTGGCGGATGGCCCTGCTCACCGGTGAGGCCCGCTACTCCGACCTCGTCGAGCGCACGCTCTACAACGGCTTCCTGGCCGGCGTCTCCCTCGACGGCGAGCGCTGGCTGTACGTCAACCCGCTCCAGGTCCGCGACGGCCACACCGACGCCGGCGGCGACCAGTCGGCCCGCCGCACCCGCTGGTTCAAGTGCGCGTGCTGCCCGCCCAACGTGATGCGGCTGCTGGCCGCACTGGAGCACTACCTCGCCTCCAGCGACAGCGGCGGCCTGCAGATCCACCAGTACGTCACCGGGCGCTACACCGGGCAACTCGACGGGACCGGGGTCGTCGTGAGCGCCGAGACCGACTACCCCTGGCACGGGACGATCGGCCTGACCGTCGAGGAGAGCCCCGAGGACCGGCCCTGGACCCTCTCCCTGCGCATCCCGCAGTGGTGCGTCGACTACCGGGTGAGCGTCGAAGACGTCGTCCACGACACCACGGACGCGCCCGTCACCGACGGCTGGCTGCGCCTGGAGCGCACCTGGGCGCCCGGCGACCGCGTCGTCCTCGAGCTCGGCATCGAGCCGCGCCTCACCGCCGCGGACCCGCGGGTGGACGCCGTACGCGGCTGTGTCGCCATCGAGCGCGGGCCGCTCGTCTACTGCCTGGAAGGCGTCGACCACCCCGGGGGCGGTCTGGACGACATGGTGCTCGACACCACCCGTCCACTGGCCGTGAAGCACCGTCCCGACCTGCTCGGCGGCGTCGTCACCGTCCTGGCCGCAGGGCGCCGCCGGCACATCGCCGACGCGGGCTGGTGGCCGTACCGGACCGCGGACGCCGGTGCCGATGCCGGATCCGGTGCCGGTGCCGGTGCCGGTGCTGAGCCGGCCGACGAGCCCCTCGAGCTCACGGCGATCCCCTACTACGCATGGGCCAACCGCCAGGACGGCGGCATGCGCATCTGGCTGCCCACCTCCTGACCCCGCCGCACCCGGCGTCCCACGCGGCCTTCGGCCTTCCCTCCTTCGGCCTTCCCTCCTTCGGCCTTCCCTCCTCCAGCCTTCCGTCTTCCCGCCCCTGCCTCCCTCTGCTCCTCCCCCCGCTCGCCACGAGCCGCACCCAGACAACGAGGTCACCGTGAGAAACACCCGCCGCACCCTGGTCGCCGCGATCGCCGCCCTCGGCACCCTCACCTCCGTCGCCGCCTGCGGCGGAGGCGATTCCGGCTCCTCCGCCTCCGGATCCGGCGGCGCCGGCGGGACGTACACGTTCTGGGACCCCTACCCGCAGTTCGACGCCTCCTCGGACTGGGGCAAGCTCGTCACCAAGTGCGGCACGGACGCCGGCGTCAAGATCAAGCGCACCGCCATGGACACCACGGACCTGGGCAACAAGGCGCTGCTCGCCGCCCAGCAGGGCAACGCGCCCGACGTGATGCTGGTGGACAACCCGGTCGTCTCCACGCTGGTGGAGGCGGGCATCGTCAACAAGACGAGCGATCTGGGCCTGGACACGAAGTCGATCCAGCAGAACATCCTCGGCGCCGGCACCATCGAGGGCGCCTCCTACGGCGTCCCGATCGGCGCGAACACGCTCGCCCTCTACTACAACAAGAAGGTGCTCTCCGCCGCCGGCGTCGACCCCGCCGCCATCAAGGACTGGAACTCGCTGACGGCGGCCCTGAAGAAGGTCGAGTCGGCCGGGAAGAAGGGCATCACGTTCTCCGCGATCGGCACGGAGGAGGGCAGTTTCCAGTTCCTGCCGTGGTTCTGGGGCGCCGGCGCCGACCTCACCGAGCTCGACTCGGCGAAGGGCGCCGCCGCGCTGTCGCTGTGGAAGGGCTGGGTCGACGACGGGCTCGCCCCCAAGGACGTCCTGCAGAACACCCAGACCACCAGCTGGCAGGAGTTCGCCACCGGCGACTACGCGTTCGGCGAGAACGGCACCTGGCAGCTCGGCAACGCGGCGAAGGCAGGCTTCGATTACGGCGTCATCAACATTCCGGCGCAGAACGGGGGTTCGGCACCGGTGCCGACCGGCGGCGAGTTCGTCACCGTGCCCGTGCAGAAGGACACCGCGCGCTACGACGTCAGCAAGAAGATCGTCACCTGTCTGACCAGCGACGCCAACCTGCTGTCCACGGACACCACCCTGGCGTACGTGGCGCCCACCGCGGCGGTGCAGGCCGAGCAGGTCAAGGCGAACCCCGCGCTCAAGCCGTGGGTCGACGCCGTGGCCGCGGCACGCGGGCGCACCAGCGGCGGCCTGGGCACCAAGTACCCGACCATCTCCCAGCCCCTGTGGACCGCCGTCCAGGCCGCCCTGTCCGGCGGCCAGAGCCCGCAGGCCGCCCTCGACGCCGCCCAGCAGGCCGCCGACAAAGCGGGCGACTGACGCCCGCCCTGCTCACGGCACGTCGGCAGCGGCCCGGGAAGTCCACAACGTTCCTGCCACCCGCATTCCCGCCACCGGCGTTCCTGCCACCCGCATTCCTGCCACCGGCGTTCCTGCCACCGGCGTTCCTGCCACCCGCATTCCTGCCACCACCCGCATCCAGGAGTTCGCATGACCACCGCCCGCGTCGACCGCCGCCCGCAGCGGTCCCCGGTCAGGGCCGGGGCGACCGGCGCCGGACAACGGACGGACGCCCCGGCACTGCGGCGCCGGCAGCGCCGCAGGAGCCGGTTGACGGCCCTGGCGTTCCTCGCGCCCCTGGTCGTCTACCTCGCCGCGTTCTACCTCTATCCGCTCTACCGCAACCTCGACCTGAGTCTGCGCGACTACACCGTCCGGTCGTTCGTGGCGGGCGACGCGCCCTTCTCCGGGCTGGACAACTTCCGGACGGTCCTGGACGATCCCACGTTCGGCCCGGCGCTGCGCCACACCATGATCTTCACGTTCGTGTCGATCGCCTTCCAGTACGCGGCCGGGCTCGCCCTCGCCGTCTTCTTCAACCGCCACTTCCGCCTCGCCGGCACCCTCAGAGCGCTGTTCCTGATCCCGTGGCTGCTGCCGCTGATCGTGTCGGCGTCGACCTGGTCGTGGATGTTCAACAGCGAGTCCGGGGTGCTGAACCACGCACTCCACCTGGTGGGCGTCGGACCGGTCGACTGGCTCACCTCGCCCGACTGGGCGCTGACCTCGGTCATCGTCGCCAACATCTGGATCGGCATCCCGTTCAACCTCGTCATCCTCTACAGCGGACTGCAGAACATCCCCGGCGAGCTGTACGAGGCGGCGGCGCTGGACGGGGCGGGCGCCTGGCAGCAGTTCCGGCGCATCACCTTCCCGCTGCTGCGCCCGGTGTCGGCGATCACCCTGCTCCTCGGACTCGTCTACACACTCAAGGTGTTCGACCTGATCTGGATCATGACCAAGGGCGGCCCCGGCGACGCCTCGTCCACCCTGGCCACCTGGTCCTACCAGCTCGGATTCGGCACGCTGCTGCCCAAGTTCGGGCCCGGGGCCGCCGTCGGCAACATCCTCATCCTCATCGCCCTCGCCTTCGGGCTGCTGTACATCCGCGTCCAGAGGAGGCAGCACGCATGACCGCCGCCCACCGCCCCGCCAGGCGCTCGCGTCTGTACACCGCCATCGGCGTCCTGCTCACCGCCGTCATGCTGTTCCCGGTGTACTGGATGCTCAACGTGTCCCTCACCCCGCAGCAGGACATGCGCAAGAGCCCGCCCGACCTGCTGCCCCTGCACCCCACCTTCGAGGGCTACCGGGCCGTCCTCGACGACCAGCTGCCCTACCTCGGCACCAGCCTGCTCATCGGCCTCGGCACGGTCGCTCTCACCCTCCTGCTCGCGGCCCCGGCCGGCTACGCGCTGGCCAAGCTCCGGCCGCTCGGCGGCGGCGCCCTCGGCCTGTTCCTGCTGATAGCCCAGATGATCCCCGGCATCGTCATGGCCATGGGCTTCTACGGCATCTACCTCGACCTGGGCCTGCTCAACTCCTGGTGGGGACTGATCATCGCCGACTCCACCATCGCCGTGCCGTTCGGCGTCATGATCTTCACCGCGTTCGTGTCGGGCATCCCCGGCGAACTGATCGCCGCCTCCCGCATCGACGGCGCCGGCACCTTCCGCACGTTCTGGTCGATCGTCCTGCCCGTCAGCCGCAACGCGCTCGTGACCGTCTCCCTCTTCAGCTTCCTGTGGGCCTGGTCCGACTTCGTCTTCGCCAACACCCTGGACAGCGGCGGCGACTGGCGCCCCATCACGCTCGGCATCTACCACTACATCGGCAACAACAACCAGGAATGGAACGCGATCATGGCGACGGCCGTCGTCGCGTCCCTTCCCGCGGCCGTGCTGCTCGTCCTCGCCCAGCGCTATGTGGCCGCAGGCGTCACCGCAGGCGCGGTCAAGGACTGACCCCCACCCCCCCACACGCCACTCCCCTCCCCCTGACAACAACTGGGACACGGCCCCTCGTCCTTGCCGTACGGCGGACGAGGGGCCCACGTCTTCGCGCTTCACCCTTCGCCCTTTCCGCCCGGCCGGGATGCGACCGGAAGCGCCCGTCCCAGACGCGCGAGCGGAGACACCGCCATCAGCACAGGGGAAAGCATCATCCCCGTGGCCGCCACCAGGAGCCCGGTACGCAGTCCCCACTCCTGCGCCAGACAACCGCCGAGCAGCGAGCCGAGAGGGGCAGGCCCCAGGCCGACGAACGTGATCGTCGCGGCCGCACGGCCCTTGCATCCCGTCCGGAGTGACGGCCTGCCGGACCGCCATGACCGTGACGTTCACCAGCTGGCCGCCCACACCGAACACGAAGTTGACGGCGAGCAGCGCGGAAACGGTCACGGCGGAGGAGCCGTGCAGCGCGGGCACGCACAGGAACAGCCCGTCGGCCAGCACCGCCGCGGACACGAGGACCGCGCCGTGACCGAACCGGCGCGGCAGACGGGCGGCCAGCACCGAGCCGAGGAGCGCGCCCGGCCCCGTCGCCGCGAGCGTCAGCCCCACGGCGGTGCCCGACAGGTGCAGTTCGCGCGGCAGGAACAGCAGATAGACGGTCGTCACGGCCGCCAAGGAGAACTGGAAGGCGGCCGAGGCGAGGCACACGGTTCGCAGACGGGCGTCACCGAAGACGAAGCGGAGGCCCTCGTGGATACGGTGCCAGACCCGAGGGGGACGCCCCGAACTCGCGGGGAGCGACTCGGCCCGACGGATGCGCCTGACCGACAGGACCGAGCACGCGAAGAACAGCGCGCCGCAGGCGGCGGCGATCGGCGCAGACAGCAGTGACACCAGCGCACCGCCGAGGGCGGGTCCGCCGATCTGCGCGGCGGACCGGCTGCCCTCGAGCGCGCTGTTGCTCCACACCAGTTGATCGCGTTCCACGAGCCGTACGAGAGACGCCTGGTAGGCCACGTCGAAGAGCACGGACAGGGCTCCGACGGCGAAGGCGACCAGGTACAGGGCCGGCAGGCCGAGCAGGCCGAGCAGCCCGAAGAGGGCGGCTGCGCCCAGTGCCAGGACCCGGCCGGCGTCCGTCAGCACCAGCACCGTGCGGGTCCGCCACCTGTCGACCCATGCCCCGGCGACGAGCGACAGCAACAGGAACGGCGTCTGCCCCACCGCGCGCAGGACGCCCAACTGGCCGGCACCGGCGTCGAGCGTCAGGACGGCGAAGAGCGGCAGGACCACCAGGCTTGTGTGCTCGCCGAGTTGGGACGCCGTCTGGCCCACCCAGAGTCTGCGGAAGTCGCCGTCCCGCCACAGACCCGGCGGAACCCGTCGACGAAGATCGGACGCGGCGGAGCGGGCCGAGGAAGCAGACGATGCGGAAGAAGCAGACGGCACGAGGATCCCCTGGGCTGCCGACAACGAAGCCCGTCACCCGGCGCACACCAGGCGCGCCGACGGTTCGGACGGGAGAGGGCTCGCTGTGCCGCGCCGGTGGGGGCAGCACGCGATGACGGGCCGGTCACGGCCTACGGCGTCAACGCGCGCTCGGACGACCGATCACGGCCCGGCTCCTCGCTCCTCGTTCGCAGGTCACTCGCTGCACCCGGAGACTAGCCGGGACGGCTCCCGCGCGAAAGGCGATTTCACGGGCGCCGGCGTCGGCGGTTCCTCGGTGCGGGACGCTGTCAGTGGTGGGTGACAGCATCTTGAGCATGACGGACGACACGACGGCATTCGACTGGCGGCCCTTCCTGCAGAAGTGGAGCGGGGAGTGGGCGGATTCCCTGCCGGACGACGAGACGCAGGGCGAGGACGACGAGACCGCGCGCCGGGCGCGGTGGCTGGGGTTCCCGCCCGCGTCGCAGGAGCGGATCACGGCCATGGAGGAGCGCCTCGGCCGCCGCATGCCCCCGTCGTACCGGCGGTTCCTCGAGGTCAGTGACGGATGGCGGCACGCGGGCGGGTTCGTGTGGCTGCTGGCGGGGACCGAGAACGCGCGGTGGCACAACGACGCGTCGGGCCTCGCGGAGATGTTCGAGGAGGACCTGGAGGACGACGCGAGCCCCGAGGAGCGGCAGGAGGCGGACATCTGGCGGCGCGGGCTGCAGCTCGACGTGGAGTCCGACATCACGCACGTCCTCCTGGATCCCGACGACGTGGACGAGGACGGCGAGTGGGCCGTGTTCACGTGGGCGAGCTGGCGGGGCGAAGCACCCGAGCGGCACGGGAGCTTCCTCGAGTTCATGCGGGAGATGCACCGGGAGTTCCACAGTCTGCGGGCGCGTCGCAGTGACGCGGAGCCGGTGTTCGCCAACGACACGACGCGAGAGCTGGACGCCCGGATGGAGAAGGCCCGGCTGGAGGCGCTGAGCGGCGACTGGGAACAGGCCGGGAAGACGCTGGACGAGGCGAAGGAGTACGGCAGGCCCAGGGCCGCCGGCCTGGGTGACCAGATCCGCCGCCTGCGCGGACAGACGCACATGGTGTACTTCGAAGGCCTGGTGACGGACCCTCGGTACGCTCCAGAGTTGTTGCCGCCGCTGGTCGCCGAACACGCGGCGAACTCGTACCGGGACGACTCCCAGCTGACGTTCCACCTGCGGGGCGCCGACGACGGCGTCGTGTCGCAGGCTTTCGAGACCCTTGATCAGGTGCGGAAGGGCACGTACCGGTACACCGCGGCCGGACCCTTCGGGGAAGCGGTCGAGCGGGCGCGGGAACAGGCGCGGTGCGGGGACGCCGACGGGGCATGGCGGACGCTGATGGACGCTCTGCCCCGGTGGGAGCCGCTGGGGCCGGACCATCTGGCGCCGGTCGGGTGGGTGGCCGACCCGCTGCTCGGGCCGCTGCTGACTGCGGAGCGGGGCCGCGAGCTGCTGTCCGTTCCACGAGGCGGGCGGCGGGACGGGCGGCGGGGTGCGGTGCCCCCGCCGGAGGCCGGGTGAGGACTCGAAGTGGTCGTCGGCGGGCCGTGGTCAGCCGGTCGGGGGTGGGGCCTGGTGGCCGGGTGGGCGGGAGTGGATCTGCATGCCCGGGCGGCGTCGGTGGACGGTGAGGTAGGAAAGCCCCTCGCCGTGCGCCGTGATGCTGCGGGTGGATCCCCTCGGCAGCCAGACGAGCTTGCCCTCGGCGAGGGGCTCCGGCCCGTCGGGCGTGCCGAGGATGCCGTCGCCGGCGACGACGAGGAGAAGGACGTCCAGTTCCGGCTCCATGTGGGCGGGGACGCATCGGCCGGCCGGAACACGCACGAGGTTGGCGTCGAGCTGGCGTCCGGACTCGGCGAGCTTCCACAGGGCGCCGGAGGTGGCCGGGGGACGTCCGGACAGCTCCAGGACGTCGCACAGGATCCCCGCGACGGGCGCCGGCGTCGGGTCGTCCGGTGAGGGAGTCCGGAGAGGGGCGCTGTCCGCTCCGGGGGTGTCGGGGGCGTCACTCATGGACGCGCCCCCGTCCGGTGCCGTCCTGCCGAGGTGTCACGGCGTCCCCGTTCCTACTGTCCTCTGTCCTGTGCACGGCACCAGTATGGCAACGGGTCCGCCCCCTGTGCCGTCGTCCCCGCTGCCGTGGGGTCGGCGCGGGCCGGGGCCGTTCGGGCCCCGGCGCCGCGTCGGCTCGGCCGGTCACTCCTCGTCGCGCAGCCGGGCCGCCAGGGAGGTCAGCGCCTCGGCCTCGTCGGTGTGGCCCGAGGCGGTCAGACGGGCGGTCGCCGCGTCGAGCCGGGTGAGGGCGGGGGCGGGGCGTTCCAGGTAGAGACCCTCGACGACGCCCGCGAGGCGGATGCTCTCGGCCCACTCGCCGATGCGGTCGTCGTCCGCTCCCGGGTCGCCGAGCAGGGCGAGGGTCTTCTCCAGGGCCGCCAGAGCGGTCTCGTACTCGCCGGCGTAGGCGTTGACCCTGCCGTGTTCGTAGGCCAGGGCGGTGTCCAGGGAGCGGCCGTGAGGTTCGTGTCCGGCGGCGCGGGCCTCGTCGGCGAGCCGGCCGGCGTCGGCGAGGAAGCCGAGGGCTTCGGCGAGGCCGTCGGGGCCCTGCCGCTCGGCCTGGACCCGGGCGATCTCGCGCAGGCAGCTGCTGAGCCGGTCGTAGCTCGGGGCCTTGGCGTGGGCGGCGAGTGCCTGGTCGGCCACCTCGCGGGCGCGGGCGAAGTCGCCGGACTCGCCGAGGAGGAGCGCCGTCTCCGCGGCGATCATCACGTGGCTGGCGGGGTCGTCGTCCCAGCCGGCCGATTCGGCGGCGAGGGCGACGAACTCCACCGTGGCGGCCTTGAGGTCCTCGCCCGTGTGCAGCGCGCGGGCGCGGGTCAGGCGCAGCTGGGCGACGAGCCGGTCGTCCAGCTCTCCGGCGGCGACCTCCGGTTCCGCCAGCAGGGAGTCGAGCAGGGCGATGCAGTCCTCGACGCGGCCGAGGTCCAGGCTGAGCTGGGCGGCGTTGCTGTACGTGCAGAACGCCTCCGTCCGGCTGCCGTCGCGGAGCTCCAGTTCCGCGGAGCGCGTCAGGTGCCGCAGGGCTTCTTCGGGCCGGCCCAGGTGCATGCAGGCCTGTGCCAGATCGCCGTACAGACGGGCGGTGTCGACGGCGCGGGCCGGCCAGTCGGCGGCCAGGCGCAGCCCTTCGGTCAGGTCGGTGTGCGCGGCCTGCGTGTCCCGCAGGGCGAGCTGGAGCCGGCCGCGCAGACCGAGCGCGCGGGGCAGGTGCCAGGCGGGGCCGTGTGTCTTCAGCCGGTCGAGGAGGGCGTCGAGCTCGGCGACGGCGGTGGGCAGGTCGCCGGAGATGGCGTGGGTGCTGGCCCGCAGCAGCAGCGCCCCGGAGATCTGGCCGGGGAGTTCGTGCCGGGTGGCGAACGCGTGCAGCAGGTCCACCTCGGCGAGGACCGGCGCGATGTGCGCCTCGTCGCCGGTCGTCTGCAGGCGCAGGCCGAGCGCTGTCGCCCGCAGCCGCAGCATGCGGGCTTCCAGGAACGGGGCGAGGCCGGGTGTCTCCTCGTGCAGACGGACCACGGCCGCGTGGGCGTCGGTCAGCGCGGCGGCCTTCTCCTCGGCCGACCCGGAGTCCTGCCCGGTGGTCTCCGCGGGGAGCTGGGCGCAGGCGCGTTCGAGGGCCGCGTGTCCGGGGAGCCCGGCGTCCTCGTACAGGGCGGCGGCGTCCTCGTGGAGGGACGCGGCTTCGTTCTCCTCCTTCTCGTCCGCGCGGTTCGCCTCGTCGGACAGCAGGTCCGCGCGCAGTCGCGCGAGCGGTCCCACGGCCGGGTCGTCGGGGTGGCGGTAGTCGGACGCTGCGGCGAGGGTGCGCAGCCGCGCCCAGCAGGCCTGTGCGTCCGGGTGCCCCTGCTCGTCCAGGTCCCTGGCCCGGACGATGAGTTCGGGGAGGGATTCCGGCACGGCGCCGGCGGCAGGGGCGGCGGGCGCGGCGACGGGCGCTGCCGGGGCGACGTCGTCGAGGTGGCGGACGCGCAGGGTCAGTTCCAGTGCGGTGAGGAGCGGCGCTCGGTCGAGGCGGGCGCTGCGGCGGTCGGTGTGGGTTGTGGTGCCGTTGCGGGCGTCGAAGCGTGCGGCGAGGTCGTCGGCGCGGGCGTGCACCTCGGCGTGCAGGCCGGCGACCGTCCAGGTGCGGCCCGCGTATCCGGCGGCGGGCAGTTCGCCGTGGCCGAGCTGTTCGACGCGCTGGAGCAGGACCTCCACGCCGGTGAGGAAGCCGAGCAGGTCCAGCGGCGAGTCGACCTCGTCGAACAGGCTCCGGTTCTCGGAGAGCAGTTCCAGGCCGCGTGCCTCGTTGCCGGTCAGGGCGCAGAACTCCAGGTGCCGGCCGACCTCCTGGGCCATCGAGGGGTTGCGGCGGCAGCCACGGTAGCCGGAGAGGTGCAGTTCGCGGGCCCGGTCGGTGCGGCCGGTGCGCAGCAGGGGCAGCAGCGCGTACGAGACGGAGCGGGCCGGTTCCTCCTGGCAGGATTCCTTGCCGTCCAGGACGGGCTCCCAGGTGCGCAGCGCCCGCTCGTCGTCGCCCGCCGCGAGGTGGTGGAGAGCGCGCTCGCAGATCTCGCAGGCCTCGCAGTCGCTGAGCCGGGTGCGGGCGCGGCCCGCCCACAGCTCGTAGGCGAGGGTGGTGTCCTCGCCGACGTGGGCGGCCAGTTGGTACGCCTGGCCGTAGTAGGGCTGGAGGCCCAGGCCGGCCTTCTCGTACCGGTCGCGCATCTCGGTCAGCCACTGGCGCAGGCTCGCCAGGGGCACCTCGGGCAGCGCGCGCAGGGCGCCCGCGACCCACTTGAAGCGCCAGAACAGCAGGTGACGCAGGCGCTCGTCGAAGACGTCGGGATGCTCGTCGAGGAGGTTCAGCAGGCGGGCGAAGACGACGGGCGACTTACGGGGTTCGGAGCCGTAGGTGTACGCCTCCTGGAGTTCGAGGAGGGCGTGGACGAGGGTGCCGGGGTCGTCGAACTGCTCGGCGGCGTCGACGAGTTCCTCGGCGGTGACGGTGCGGGTACGCCCGTAGGGTCGCTGGTCGTTCTCCTGGAGCGCCTGGTGCAGCTCGTCGGTGTTCTGGGGTGCGGGTGCGGTCGGCATCGTCAGCTGTCCTTGCGGAGGGCGTGGGCGAGCAGGTCGAGGAAGGAGCGGTTGATGAGGCTCGATTCGGCGGGCCTCAGCGGGCGCCGGGACAGCATCGCGGCCTGCCCGTAGAGAGCTTCGGCGCTGGTCCGGGCCAGCTCGGGCTCGTCGATCGTGACGGCGGTGCGGACCAGCGGGTTGAGCTGGTTGAGGATCAGCTGGGCCCGTGGCGCCTCCTGGCGCAGGGCGCCGAGGATGTCGCCCCACAGGCCGCCTTCCTGCTCGCGGGCGAGCTGGGAGCGGGTGCGCTCGTGGCGTGCCTCCCGGCTGTCGACGAGGAGCGCGGGGGCGGAGGCGGGCTGGAAGGTGCGCAGCGCGACGTCGCAGTCGAAGACGGCGAGGGCGTCGCGGGCCCGCGCGAGGTAGGCGGCTGCGGCGAGTTCCGTCTCCCGGTCGACGGGGTCGAGGTGGGCGGTGAGGGTCGCCGGGTCGAGGTCGGCGACGGTGGCCTCGGGCCTGATCTCGGGCAGCCGGTGGACCAGTTCGCGGTCGTAGGTGTAGCCGCCGTTGACGACGCCCAGTCCGGCCGCCGAGGCGATCGCCGCGACCTGGCGGAACTCCTCCACGCTCGAGGTGACGAGCACGGTGCGGTGGGTGCGGGCGAACTCGTCGAGGGTGCAGTGGCCGTCGGTGGTCTCGAACGGCAGCCAGGGCAGCAGCATCCGCAGGATCTCGTCGTCGTGCACCGCGAGGGACTTCACGGCCAGGTGGTGGGCCTGGAGGAAGCGGTGCAGCAGGTCGGGGTCGCTGGCGGCGGCCCGGGCGATCCATGCGCGCAGCCGCTCGGCGAGGGCGTCGCGGACGGCGGCGAGGGTGTCGTCCTCGTACAGGGACTCGCGGGACGCCGTCGGGCGCAGGCTCTCGGCGTCGACGACGCAGCGGACGAAGAAGGCCCACTCGGGCAGGATCTCCTCGGCCTGCTCGGACAGCAGCATCCCCTTGACGTGCACGCGGTGCCCATGGCGGCGTCCGGCCGGCACGGCCTCGGGCAGCACGCAGGCGATGCCCTTCAGGCCCACGGCCGGCAGGTCGAGCTCGATGGTGTCGAGCGGCGTGAAGCCGAAGACGTCCGCCCCGTATGCGGCCAGCGCCCGGGAGCGGGCGCCCGGCGTGGGGTGGGTGCGGGTCCAGGGGGCGGGTTCGGGGTTGACGGGGGCGCCCAGTCCGGTGCCGTCGTCGAAGGTCACGGGGTGGCGCAGCAGGGAGCCGAAGTGCCGGGCCAGCGCGTGCACCTGTGCCGGGCGGGTCCACTCGCCCGCGTCGGCGCGCGGCGTCAGGGTGACGGTGGTGCCGGGCCGGGGGTGGGCGGAGGGCGGCAGGGTGCGGACGGTGTAACTGCCGTCGCCGCGTCCGCGCCACTCCACGGCGAGGGCGTCGGGGGTGCGGGCCGAGCGGCTCAGGACGTGGATCTCGTCGGCGACCAGGAAGCAGGAGAGCAGACCGATGCCGAACTGGCCGATGAAGTCGGCGCGTTGTTCGGCGATGCCGTCGGCGCGCTTGCTGCTGCGGCCGATCGTGGCGAGGAAGGTGTGCACGTCGGCTTCGGTGAGACCGACGCCGTCGTCCTCGACGCGTACGACGGAGCCGTCGGCGTACAGACGGATGCCGAAGGCGCCGTGGGACTCGATGGCGTGCCGTGCGGTGAGGGCGTCGACCGCGTTCTGCAGGAGTTCGCGCAGGTAGACGCGGGGGCTGGAGTAGAGATGGTGGGAGAGGAGGTCCACCAGGCCGCGGAGGTCGACCTGGAAGGTGCGGTCGGCGGCGGCTTGGTGGGCGGAGGTGTCGCGCAGGGGCATGAGGCATCCGGGGTGAAGGGAACGGCAGGGGTGGGCGGTGGTCCGCAGGACCGGCCGGAGACGGTGTGGCCGGCGGCTCAGAAGACCTTGCGGAAGCGCGCGTACGCCTTGTCGGGGTCCGACATGAAGGTCCACGGCCACTGGGTGATCACACCGTCCAGCTCGCGGAAGACGTTCGAGGCCGTGCTGCTGCCCGCCAGCGAAAGGGCCATGGCGAAGATGTTGTAGTCGCCCTGCCAGCCCAGGCGGCGCTCGTACGCGTGGTGCAGGATGCTGCGCTCCGCGGCTTCTCTCAACTCGGTCCGGATCCGGGGCTGCTGCAGGCAGTCGCGGTCGTCGGACTCCACCCAGTCCTCGATATGCGCCATGGCGATGACACAGCCGAGCCCGTGCCCGTCGGGCGCGCCGGCGAAGGCCTTCCGGGCGAACTCCAGGGCCTGGCCCGGCTCTCCGCCCCAGCGGGGCTGGAGGTGCGACACCCACTCCAGGTGGAGGTCCAGGTTCAGCGGATCACGGCGCAGACCCGCCGCGAGCCGGGCATCCTGGACGCTGTCGTCGACGGACATGCCGCGTCCCGAGGTGAGCAGATGGCGCCACGGTGTGACCCAGTCGGGCCGCAGTTCGGCGGCCTCGAGCAGGTGCTCCTCGGCGATGCGCAGCCGCTCGTAGAAGGTCTGCCACTGTTCGCGGCCGACGTCCACGGCACGGGCGGACGTGCGCGCCTCCCAGCCCCAGGCGACATGGCGCGCACCCGATATCAGCAGTGCGGTCGCCCGGAGCTCCTTGTCGTCCTTGTCCTCCTCGGCGGCCCGGACGATCCACTCCTCCAGACCGTCCACATCGGTCAGTTGCCCCAGGACCGCCTGCTCGCGGCCGAGGTCGAAGGGGGCCAGCGCCGTCTTGACCGCCGACCAGTCGCCCGCGTCGGCCGCCTCGACCAGCGCGAGCACGCGTGTGTCCCCCAGCGCGCGCAGCGCGTACGTCCCGTGCTTCTGCTTGCGCGGGGGAAGGGCATGCGGATCAGCCGTCGGTCTCTCCGCGCCCCTTCCGAACAGCTTGCCGAACATGCCGCGTCCTCCCCTGGTCCCCGCGTGGTCGTCCGGGGCAGCATAAACGGCCCCACCGACACCGTTTCCACAGGGTTTTTTCACCGGTGCGGCACATCCGGTTCCGGTTCCGCCTACCTGCGGGCCGTGCGCCACCTCGTGCAGGGCGAGCCGGACGCCGCCTGGCCGCAACGGCCCGTGGTGGAGTCGGGGTTGCGCACGGTGCGCGACAAGGGGCTCGGCTACGACGTGCTGATCCGCGACCACCAGCTGCCCCAGGCGATCCGGCTCACCGAGCGCGTCCCCGACCTGCCGCTGGTCCTCGACCACGCGGGCAAGCCGCCGATCGCGGCCGGCGACCTGGGCGACTGGGAACGGCAGATCCGGGTGCTGGCCCGCCGCCCGCAGGTCCGGTGCAAGGTGTCGGGCCTGGTCACCGAGGCCGACCCCGAGAAGTGGAACATCGCGGACATCCGTCCGGTGCGGGACGTGCTGCTCTCCGCCTTCGGCCCGCGGCGGCTCATGTTCGGCTCCGACTGGCCGGTCTGCGGCATCGCCGGCGGCTGGAACGTGGGCGGCCACCGTCGAGGAGCTGCTGCACGACTGCTCCGCGGCGGAGATCCGGGCGATCCTCACCGACACCGCGACCGAGTTCTACCGGCTGCCGTCCCGATGACCACGCCGCCGGGGCCACGCCGCCCGGTCATCACGCCGCCGGGGGTGACCACGCCGCCGGGGGCGGACCGGCGGGACACCCCCGCCGGTGCGCGCCCTTACGGCCGGGCGGGTTCCTGCTCGGCGGCCGCCGCGTCCGCGGTCGCCGCACCTCCCCCGGCCGCGCGCAGCGTCAGGGTGGCCGCGGCTCCCGCCGCGAGGCCCCACACGAGGGCCGCCGGGACTCCGGCGCCGATGCCCGCGGACAGGTACATCAGGTCCCATTTCAGGGCGGACCCGTCCAGCGCCACCCGCAGCAACTGACTCGCCAGGAGTCCGAGGACGGTCACGCACACCGTGCCCACCGCCATCGCCGGGACCGTCACCCGCGTGAGCATCGCGGGCAGCCGGCGCAGCGCCGTCCACACCAGCGCGAGCAGCAGGACGTCGGTGGCCCGGTACAGGAGCCAGTCCCCGAACGGCCCTCCCGCCGGAGCGGACCAGGCGCCGAGAAGCAGCCACTGGCGGAGCAGGTCACCGGGTTCGGCGAGCAGCCCGCTGCCCGAGAAGGACGTCTGCAGTTCGGCGGCGACCGACTGGTACGAGAGGACCACCAGGGAGAAGGCGATCAACGCCGTCCCGACGGTGGCGGCCAGCCGCGCCGCACGTGCCGGTACCGCCTCGCGCGGCTGCGGATCCGTGCTCCTGGCGATCACCCGGGCGGCGATCACCGTGGCCAGCGACGCGAGCAGGCCGGTCACCACCAGCATCTGCCGCCCGGAGGAGATCACGGCCGCCAGCTGCGGGAGGAAGCGGTAACTCCCGCGTCCCCGCGAGGCGATCAGCCACGGCGCGGAGACGGTCACCGCCAGGGTTCCGGCCACCACGCCCCAGCCCCACAGAGCGAGCAGCGCGGCCGGCAGCCGGCCGTCGACCGGCGGCAGCCTGCGGACCAGGAGCGTCGCCCCCAGCACGAAGAAGACGAGGACCGCGGCGAACCGGATCTGCATTCCCGTCTCGTACAGCGACAGATAGCGGGTGGCGTCGCCGCCGTCCCGGTCACCGATCTCGCCGAGCACGCCGACGCCGAACCGGACGGAATCCGGCGGGTCGTACGACCAGGGGGTGAGCCACTGCTGGAGTTCGGCGACGACCCGGCCGCCGAGCGCGTCGGTGGCGCCCTGCAGGCGCAGCGCCTCGGTGCTCGCCCCGGCCCACCACAGGAGCACGGTGAGCAGCACCCCTCCGATCAGTGCCGGTATCGCCGCACGCCGGTGCGTCATGTGTGTCCCCCGTACCTGTCGAGCTCGTCGAGCGCCGTGAGTCGAGTCCTCCCGGTCGGCTGAGACTACGCGGCACTGATCACACATGGATCACGGTCGGGCAGTGACCGGTTGACAGGACGCGCCGGGGTGAGGTGACGGCGACGGTTCCCGGGGCGGCGTGCTGTGAGGTCGCGCACGGTAGGTGCGTCCCGCCCCTGGTGTGGCACTTGAGGTGCCATGGACCGCACTCACGGAACGACACGGGCGACACGGGCGACACGGGCGACACGGGCGAGGCGGGCGAGGCGGGCGAGGCGGGGGGTGTGGCCGGCCGGACCGACGCGACCGGCGTGGCGGGCGTGGCCGGCCCGACTCGGGCGGGCGGTGCGGCTGCGCGGCGGGAGCGTCGTGCAGACCGCACGCCGGGCGTGGGCCGAGCCGGGCCGTGAACGGGATCTCGTGGCGCAGGCCGGCAAGGCCGCCCTGGCCGCCTGGGTGGCCTGGGCGGTGGCGGGCTGGTGGCTCGCGGCGCCGATGGCGTTCGTGGCGCCGTGGGTGGCGGTGGTGCTGGTGGAGGCGACGGTGTACCGGTCGGTGGCGCACGGTCTGCAGCAGCTCGCGGCGATCGCGGCGGGCACCGTGGTGGCCACGGCGGTGGCGTTGCTGCTGGACGGCACGATGCTCACGATGGCCCTGGTCCTGCCGACGGTGCTGCTCCTCGGGCAGTGGCACCGTCTGGGCAGTCAGGGCGTGTACGCGGCCACCGGCGCGCTCTTCGTGCTGACCGGCGGTCAGGTGACGGTCGCGTCGTCGGCGGCCCGGGTCGCGGAGGCGGCGTTCGGCGCGGCGGTCGGCGTCGCGGTCAACGCACTGGTCCGTCCGCCGCTCTATCTGCGCGACACCCGCTCCGCGTTGGAGGACGCGGTCCGTGAGGCGCGGGAGATCCTCGACGCGGTGGCCGACGGACTGGCCGGCGGCGAGTGGGACGACCGGGCGGCCGCGGAGTGGCATGCGCGCGCCCTGCGTCTGGACCGCCTGGTCGAGCAGGCGCGGTCGGCGATCGGCCGCAGCAAGGAGAGCATGCGGGGCAATCCGCGCGGCCGGCGTCTGTACGCCGCGTCGCAGCCCGACAAGACGTACGCCGACGCGCTGGTCGTGCTCGACTACATCGCCGTGCACACCGCCGGCGTGACCCGGACGGTGTGGGAGGCCGTGGACCACGGCAGCAAGGCCGCTCGGCCGGCCGCGGAGATCGCCCGTCCGTACGCGGAGTTCCTGCACCGCACCGCCCACGCCGTCCACCTCTACGGCAACGCGCGCTTCACGCCGGCCGGTCATGACGACGCCGCCGCCGACGAGCTCCGCGTGGCGGTCGAGGAGCTGCACCACACGCTCGACGCGTTCCGCCGACGGCTGCCGGGCGCCGTGCGGGACGACCCCGACGCGCTGTTGACGTACGGGGCGCTGCTGGCCCAGGCCCACCGGCTGGCCGATCAGCTCGTCCAGGACGGACCGTGAGGAGGTGCGGTGGCCGCTGCGCCGGGTCGAAGGCCGGGTCAGGGGATCTCCTGCTCCGCCCAGATGATCTTTCCGTCGGCCGTGTAGCGGGTGCCCCAGCGGTGGGCGAGCTGGGCCACCAGAAAGAGGCCGCGCCCGCCCTCGTCCATGATCCGGGCGTGCTTGAGCCGTGGGGCCGTACTGCTGGCGTCGGTGACCTCGCAGGTCAGGTGGGCGTCGCGGAGAAGCCGCAGCCGGATGGGCCCGGTCGCGTAGCGCACGGCGTTGGTGACCAGCTCGCTCACGATGAGCTCGGACGTCATGGCCAGGTCCGTCAGGCCCCAGGCCGCCACCTGGCGGGTTGCCCTGGTGCGGACCTCGGAGACCGCGGCGGGGTCGGCGGGCACCTCCCAGGAGACGACGTGCTCGGGTTCCAGGGCGTGGGTGCGCGCCAGCAGCAGGGCGACGTCGTCGGGCTGCGGCGTCGGCACCAGTCGGCGGACCGCCGACGTGCAGAGCGCGTCCAGGTCGGCGTCGGGCCGGGCCAGCACCTCGCCGAGCCGGGACATGCCCCGTTCCATGTCGTGCTCGGCTCCCTGGACGAGGCCGTCGGTGTAGAGGCCGAGCAGGCTGTTCTCGGCGAGGGTGATCTCGGCGGCCTCGAACGCCATCCCACCGAGTCCCAGCGGAGGCCCGGCCGGCGGCTCCGGGAAGGACACGTGGCCCTCGGGCGTGACGACGACGGGCGGCGGATGCCCGGCCCGGGCCATCGCGCACCGCCGGGTGACCGGGTCGTAGACGGCGTACAGACAGGTCGCGCCGAGGAAGGCGGCGGAGCCCTGCTGGGCCGCGGGGTCGTCGGTGCGCTCCGTGCTCAGCCGGAGCACGAGGTCGTCGAGGTGGGCCAGCAACTCGTCCGGCGGCATCTCCATGTCGGCGAGGGTCTGCACGGCGGTGCGCAGCCGGCCCATGGCCGCCGCGGCCGCGATGCCGTGCCCCACCACGTCGCCGACGGCCAGCCCCACCCGCGCCCCGGACAGCGGGATCACGTCGAACCAGTCGCCGCCCACCCCCTCCGTGGGGTCCGCGGGCCGGTAGCAGGAGGCCACTTCCAGCGCCGTTCCGCCCGCCAGGGCGTCAGGCAGGAGACTGCGCTGCAGGGTGACGGCCGCCGTGTGCTCCCGCGTGTAGCGGCGGGCGTTGTCGACGCACAGCGCCGCCCGGGCCACCAGCTCCCGGGCCAGCAGGACGTCGTCGGGGCCGAACGAGACGGGGTTCTGCGAGCGGACGAACGTGGCGAGACCGAGTGCGGTGTCGCGCGCCCGCATCGGCACGGAGATCAGGGAGTGCAGCCCGAATCTGCGGATCGTCGCCGTCCTCTCGGGCTGCTCGGCGGCCCACAGTGCGTCGGTCGGGTCCAGGACGGGCACCAGGATCGGCTCACCGTCGATCAGCAGCCTCGCGTCGTGCGGCGGGGGCAGGAAGTCCACCCGTTCGCCCCTTCGGGCCACGGCCTCCGGGCAGCCCTCGCGCACCGAGCTCAGGCCGGCCCGGCGCATCACCGGCCGGGCCGGGGCGGGCCCGGCGTCGGTGAGCCAGGCGCCGTGTCCCTCGGTGCTGAGGACCGGCTCCAGCAGGTCGACGATGACGAAGTCCGCGAACCGCGGGACGGCGAAGTCGGCGAGCTCCTGGGCGGTGCGCATGACGTCGAGGGTCGTGCCGACGCGCGCCCAGGCCTCGTTGACCAGTGACAGCAGCCGGCGGGCGGACCACCGCTCGGTGACGTCCTGCACCATGTAGCAGACCCCGGTGACCGAGTCGTCGGCGCCGACCAGCGGGAAGAAGGACGTGGAGTAGGCGCGCCGCCGGTGCGGATCCGCCCAGCTCCACCCGAGGTACTCGTAATCGTTGACCGGGGTTCCGGTCTTCAGGACCTTGCGCATGTGGCCCTCGATGGCGTCCGCCTGGAGGCCGGGCAGCAGCTCGCTCAGCCGCCGCCCGAGGCGCTGTTCGCGGGGCACGCCGCCGAGGCGTTCCAGCGTGTCGTTCAGCCACACGTAACGCAGTTCCAGGTCCAGCACCGCCATCCCGATCGGGGAGCGGATGAGGAACCCGTCGAGGACGGACTGCCCCACCGTCCACTGCCGGCTCTGCTCGCGTGCCGAGAGCAGAAAGCACTCGTCCACGCCGATCCGGAAGGACGCGGAGACCCGCAGGGCGACGTCGACGGCGCGGCCGTCGTGGTGCCGTGCCATGAGCTGGCCGCTCCATCCCCTTCCGGCGCGGCACCGGGCCGCGACCGCCGCCACCCGCGCCGGGTCCCGCGGCATCGCCACCAGACGGCCGGCGAAACGGCCGACGACCTCGGACGCCGGATGGCCGAGCAATGCCTGCGCGCCGCGCGTCCAGGCGAGTACGACGCCGTCCGCGGTCACGATCGCCGCCGCGTCGGTGGACGCGTCGAGGAGATCGCGTGGTCCCGCGGGCGTCGGGGCCTCGGAGACTTCTCGCGATGGGTCCATGGGTGCCGTCCTCTACAGGACCATGGTGCTGCCTGTCCGCCCGATGCGCACGGCGCCGCCGCCCGGGGCCCCCGCTACCGGGCGCGGCGGATGAGGCGCAGCATGGAGGGGCGGGAGGAGGTTCCGCGATGACAGCCCAACCCATCCGGTCCGACGAGGCCGCGTACGGCCGGGAGGCCCCGCCGCCGACCGGTCTGCTGGACGTGCTGAGCGTCTCCGCGATGGTCGTCGACGCCGAGGGACGCATCGTGTTCTGGACGCCGCAGGCGGAGGAATTGTTCGGCTACACCGCCGGGGAGGCCCTCGGCAAGTACGCGGCGCGGCTGTTCATCCACCCCGAGCACCTGCAGTCCGTGGTGAGACTGTTCACGGAGGTCCTGGAGACCGGCCGGAGCTGGGCCGGCGCCTTCCCCATCCGGCGCAAGGACGGCAGCAGCCGGCTCATGGAGTTCCGCAACATGCGGCTCCAGGACGACGTCGGAGAGGTCTACGCGCTGGGCATCGCCGCGGACCACGAGCTGCTGCAGCGCGTCGAGACCGACCTGGCCCTGTGCGAGCGGCTGATCAGCCAGTCCCCGATCGGGCTGGCGCTGCTCGACCCGGATCTGCGCTATCTCCTGGTGAACCCGGCGCTCGAGCGCATCGACGGCGTCCCCGCCGAGGACCATGTGGGCCGGCGGCTGCGGGAGACCCTGCCGCTGCCCGACGTCGACACCATCGAGTCCGCGCTGCGCCAGGTGCTGACCACCGGCACACCGCTGCTCGACCAGTACCACGTGGGCCGGCCGCGGACCGACCCCGACCACGAGCACGCCTGGTCGCTGTCGTTCTACCGGCTGGAGGACCCGGGCGGGCGGGTGCTGGGCGCGGCCGCCTCGGTCGTCGACGTCACCGAACGGCACCGGGTGGCGGCGGAGGCGGACCGGGCCCGCCGCCGCCTCGCGCTCATCGCCGAGGCCTCCACCCGGGTCGGCACCACCTTGGAGGTGGAGCAGACCGCCCGTGAGCTGGCCGAGGTGGCGGTGCCCCAGCTCGCCGACGTGGTCGCGGTGGACGTCCTGGACTCCGCGCTGGCCTGCCGCCGCGCCCGCCGGCCGGACGACGGGCCCGAGCTGTTCCGCGCCCTCGCGCTCAAGGCGGCCCATCCCACCGTGGCGCTGCGTGCCGCCGACCCGCCGGGCGACGTCGCCGCCCACCAGGGCGACCAGCTGGTCACCCTGTGCGTGCACACCGGCCGGCCGGTCCTGGTGAGCCACGTCGGCGACCAGGACCTGCCGCGCATCGCCCGGGACGCCGAGGCCGGCTCGCTGCTGGCCCGCGCAGGGGTGCACTCGTATCTCGCCGTGCCGCTGATCGCCCACGGCGAGGTGCTCGGCGCCCTCGACCTCAAGCGCACCCGCAACCCGCTCCCGTTCGACGAGGACGACGTCCTCCTCGCCGGAGAGCTGGCCGGCCGGGCGGCCGTGGCCATCGACAACGCCCGCTGGTTCGAGAGCGTGCGCAACACGTCGCTCACCCTGCAGCGGAGTCTGCTGCCGGAGCACCCGCCCCGCCACCTGGGCCTCGACCTCGCCTCCCGCTACCAGCCGGCCCAGGCCACCAGCGAGGTCGGCGGCGACTGGTACGACGTCATCCCGCTGGCCGACGACAAGACGGCGCTGGTCGTCGGGGACGTCATGGGCAACGGCATCGACGCCGCCGCCACCATGGGCCGACTGCGCACCGCGACCTGCGCCTACGCGGACCTCGACCTCGAACCCGGCGCCGTGCTCCAGCACCTGGACAAGATCACCTGCGATCTGGAGCACTACATCGTGACCTGCCTGTACGCCGTGTACGACCCCCGCACCGGGGAGTGCCGGATGGCCAACGCGGGGCACATGCCGCCCGCGCTGGCCGGGCCCGGCAGTCCGGCGACGCTGCTCGAACTGCCGTCCGGGGCCCCGCTCGGCGTCGGGGGCGTCCCCTTCGAGACCACCACGACCACGCTGGCCTCCGGCGACCTCCTGGTCCTCTACACGGACGGCCTCGTCGAGACCCGGCAGCATCCCATCGACGACCGTCTCGACGTCCTCCTCGGCTTCCTCGACGAGCCGCACCGGCCCCTCGAGGAGATCTGCGACCTCCTGCTGTACGGCCTGCGCCATCCCGACGACCACGACGACGTGGCGTTGCTGGTGGCGCGGGCCCTGTAGAGCTCCCGGCCACCGGCCCCGGGCGACGGCCCCTCACCTGATCGACGCAGTACGGGGGCTTTCGAAGCGCAATGTCATCATATGTGCGTATACGGTGAGTCCGGATCACGACCAGCGTCCTTCCAGGTCGACGCCCGCGGCCCCCAAGGTCCGCCCGCACTGCCCGGCCTCCGGGACAGGCGCGTCCAGGATGGAGAAAGGGGCCGGCATGCCGGTGAACGTCACCTACCCGGGTGTCTACATCGACGAGGTCAAGAGCGCCGTCAGGACCATCACCGGGGTGGCGACCTCGGTGGCCGCCTTCGTCGGATACGCACCCCGCGGGCCGGCCGACCAACCCGTGCACATCACCGGCTGGGCCGACTACGAGGCGGCCTTCGGCGGACTGCAGCCGAACTGCCCGATGAGCTACGCGGTCTACCAGTTCTACCTGAACGGCGGCAGCGAGGCCGAGATCGTCAGGGTGGTCAACCCCAAGGAGCCGACGGTCACCCTGCAGCTCGGGACGGTGTCATCCGCAAGGGAGCCCGCCCGGCCGTCACCTGCCTCCTCGACCCCCGCCGCGGCCGGGGTCAGCGAGGGCGGCGAGGCGGCCCCCTCCGCCGACGACGCCACCGCCGACGACAAGAAGAAGGGGCGCGGCGGGAACGACGCCGGCGGCGCGAACGCCAAGGGAACCGCCGCGGGACGTTCGAGCGGCGCCCCGGCTGCCGCTCCCGTCCTCGCCGCCGCGTCGCCGGGGTGGTGGGGGCTGAATCTCCGTGCGCGCGTCGACTACGACACCTCAGAGCCCAAGAACACGCCTGATCCGGCGCGGAAACTGTTCAACCTGACGGTCCATGACCTGGTGTCCGGACTCGACGAGCGGTACGTCAACGTCAGTGTCGAGCCGGGCAGTCCACGCAGCCTGGAGAACCTCCTGGCGACCTCGCGGCTGGTGCGCGTCGCACCCGGCACCACGGCGCACACGATGCCCAAGCCCAGCCCGGACCCGGACCCGGACGGCAAGGACACCAACCCCTTCACGGCAGCCGACCGGGACGACACCCCGTGCGCCTACGCCCCGGCGCAGCCCGCCGCCGGCTCGGATACGGACACGGAATTTCCGCCGGTGGACGCGTACGTCGGGAGCGCGGCGGACAAGTCGGGCCTCCACCAACTGCTGAAGACCGACATCTTCAACATCCTGTGCCTGCCGGACCTCGGTTCGCTGGACACCGCGACGAAGGAGCTGCGGGACAAGGCACAACGACTGTGCGTCGAGCGCCGGGCCGTCCTCCTGGTCGACCCGCCGCCGAGCTGGAACACCGACCCGGCCTCCGTCATCGACAATCTGAAGGACGTCCAGGGCGACGAGTCCGACAAGAACGCCGCCGTGTACTACCCCCGCGTCCTCGCGCCCGACCCGCTGCTGCAAGGCACGGTAAGGGCCTTCCCGCCCTGTGGCGTCATGGCCGGCGTGCTGGCCCGGACCGACGTCCAGCGCGGGGTGTGGAAGGCGCCGGCCGGCACCGACGCCTCGCTGACCGGGGTCAGCGACCTCGAAGCGCCGCTCACCGATCTGGAGATCGGCCGTCTGAACCCGCTCGGCGTCAACTGTCTGCGCCGGCTGCCGGCCGCCGGTCCGGTGGCCTGGGGGGCGCGCACCCTGCGCGGGGCCGACCGGCTCGCCGACGAATGGAAGTACCTGCCGGTGCGCCGGCTGGCGCTGTTCATCGAGGAGAGCCTGTTCCGGGGCACCCAGTGGGTGGTGTTCGAGCCGAACGACGAACCGCTGTGGGCGTCCGTCCGGCTGAACGTCGGCGCGTTCATGAACTCCTTGTTCCGCGCGGGCGCCTTCCAGGGCCGGACCCCTCAGGAGGCCTACCTGGTCAAGTGCGACAAGGACACCAACCCGCAGAACGACATCGACCGCGGCATCGTCAACATCCACGTGGGCTTCGCCCCGCTCAAACCCGCGGAGTTCGTGATCGTGCACATCCAGCAACTCGCCGGTCAGATCCAGGTCTAGGAGGACGACGGATGCCGGAAGTCACGCGCCGGGACCCCTTCAAGAACTTCCGCTTCCGGGTGAAGTTCAGCGGGGAGACCGCCTACATCGCGGGAATCAGCAAGGTCAGTGGACTCAAGCGGACGACCGAGGTCATCCGCCACCGCGACGGAGGCGACCCGGGCACCAGCCGCAAACTGCCCGGGCGCACCGAGTACGAGGCCATCACCCTCGAACGCGGGTGCACGGTGGACACCGCCTTCGAGGAATGGGCGAACCGTGTCTGGAGCCTGAAGAACTCGGCGGGCGGTCTGGAGACCTCGCAGAAGGACTTCCGGCGGGACCTCGTCATCGACGTCTTCGACGAGGGCGGCCAGCAGGTCCTGTCCTACTCCGTCCACGAGGCCTGGGTCTCCGAGTACCAGGGGCTGCCCGAACTCGACGCCGGTTCCAACGCCGTCGCCTTCGAGCACATCAAGGTGGAGCACCACGGCTGGGTTCGGGAGCACACCAACCCGCCGCAGGAATCGCAGTTCAGCGACACCGCCGGGTGACCGCGTGACGCACCGACTGACGGAGGCGAACCTGCTCGAGGTGTGGGAGGGCGGGCTGGGCGGCACGGCGGCGGCCCGCTCCCTGCTGCTCGCCTCGCTGGCCGCCCCGGCCGGTGAGGACGTCGCGGACCTGCCTCTGAGCACCCTCAACAGCCTGCTGCTGGAGCTGCGGCGCGGCGCGTTCGGCGACGCGTTGCCCTGCACGACGGACTGCCCCGCGTGCGGCGACAGTCTCGACGTCTCCGTGGCGGCGGCGGAGCTGCGGCCGCCGCCGGGGAGCACGGAGGGCGGCGTCGACGGCCTCCTCCCGGTGACGGCGACCCTGACGACGGGCGGAGTGACGGTCACCTTCCGAGCCCTCACCGGCGGGGACGTCCGCGCCGTCGACCCCGCCGCGCCCCGGGCCCGCCGCACGCTGCTGCGCCGGTGCGTCGTGGACGTCAGTCCGCCGCCCGCGGACGACGTGCCCGACGAGATCCTCGAGCACGTCGCCGGACGGCTCGCGGAGCTCGACCCGGGCGCCGACACCGTGGTCGCGCTGACCTGCCCGCAGTGCGCCCACCGGTGGGAGGCGGCACTGGACGTCGCCGATCAGGTGTGGGCCGAAGTATGCGGCTACGCCCACCGGTTGATGCACGAAGTGCACTCCCTGGCGCGGGCCTACGGCTGGTCGGAGGCCGACGTGCTGGCGATCAGTCCGCAGCGGAGGCAGTTCTATCTGGAGGCGAGTGCCGGGTGAACGACTTCGTGGACCGGGTCCTGGGCGCACCGGGACCGCGGCTCAGGCCGCTGACGCCGAACGTGTTCGACCCGGGGGCGCCGCGACTGCCCCACGCCCACGGGAGCCGGGAAGACGCGCAGCGGGTGACGCAGGGGCGCGGGCAAAGGGCGGCCGTGTCCGTCGTACGCCCTCCGCTGCCGCTCGACCCGTCGTCCGGTACGTCGGTCCTGGCATCCGGTACGTCGGTCCTGTTGGGTGCGCCCGAGTTGACGGGTGCGGCCGAGCTGCCCGGTGACGGCGAGTCGACCCGTGCGGCCGAGCGGTCCGGTGAGCATGAGTCGACCGGTGCGTCTCAACGGCTCCGCGACCATGAGTGGTCCGGTGCGACTGAGCGGTCCGTTGTGTCAGCCGCGTCCGGTGAGGCGGTGCTGTCCGTGCCGGCGCTCGCTGAGGCGTCCCCCACGTCTTCGACGGCCGGTGGTCCGCCGTCGGCCGGCGACCGTCTCGTCCCCCACGTCCAGGGTCCCGTACCGGAACTCCCGCCCCATCACGAGCGGTTGGCTTCGCCTCACCTCGACGCGGATCGGCGGCGCACCCCGCCGACCACCCACCCCGGCCCGGACGGACGTCCGGCGGGCGCACCGACGCGGAACGAGCGTCCGCCGGACGCCCCCGCAGCGGCGGTCTGCGCAGACTCCGGCGTGACGCCCCGGGGGGCGGCCGGGCAGCCGACGGCCGGCCCCGCCCGCCCCCCGGAACCGGCGGCGCCACGTGCCACGGCCCGCCTCGTGGTGTCCGACGACGTCTCGTCGGCAGCGGCTCCATCGGAGCGGGCCGAATCCCAGGACGTCAGCCCGCACCGCTCCGACGCACCGGCCGAGCTCCGGCCCGCAGCCCCGTCCGCGCCGACGGCCGCGCCGACACCCGCCGTCGACGGGGGCTCCGCCGGGGACACGAGGGACGCCGCTGAGGACGCGCCGCCGCACACGCCGCCCGCCGTGTCCTCAGCGCCCGTCGTCGCTTCGTCCCCGACGGAGGAGGCGAACACCCCGCACGAGGGCCGGACTTCGTCCCTCCCCCCTGAACTCACCGCGCGGCACCGGCCCGACCCGCTCCCCCGCTCCGAAGACGCCGTCCGGCCCCGCCCCGCCGCACCACGGACGCCCCGGACGGCGAACCCCCCGCACCCCGGGCCGCCCTTGCCGCCGGCGACCGAGCGCGCCGCCCCACAACACAGGCCGAGCCCGCCCACCGCCACCGCCGTCGACGCCGCCCCGAACACGCCGACCCCCGGTGCGGCCACCCAGGACGTCCCCTCACGGCGTCGCCCGGCCGCACGCCCGAAGCCCGCGGCCCCGTCGACCCCGCAGGCCCCGGAAGCACCGTCCACGGCGTCGGAGCCGCCCCGCCACGGCCAGAAACCGACCTCCCACTCCCGCAGCCCGGGCTCGCCGCCCCGCGCCTCCGAAGACGCGTCGCCGCACCACGCGGTGACGCGCCTCGTCGACAACGGTGACTCCGCCGTACCCCCCGCCCACCCGTACCCCGTTCATCCGCCGGCCCCCCTGACGTCCACCGCGCCGCCCAGCGCCGACAGGCCCTCGGCCGAAATCCCCGTGCGGAGGACGACTGCGCCCGAGGCCACGGCTGTCGCATCCGCCCCCGGACCGTCGGCGACCGTCCCGCCCACGCCCTTCGCCGACCGGCCCTCGGCCTCCCCGCCTCCGTCCCTGATGCCGTCCCGTTCTTCCGCACCGTCCTCCGCGCCCGCGCCCCCT
The DNA here is from genome assembly GCF_036898465.1 of Streptomyces sp. B21-105. Lineage (NCBI taxonomy): Bacteria > Bacillati > Actinomycetota > Actinomycetes > Kitasatosporales > Streptomycetaceae > Streptomyces > Streptomyces sp. B21-105. The sequence goes on from NZ_JARUMJ010000001.1 coordinate 1,311,137, forward strand.
CCCCCGTCACCGCCGTCGCCGTCGCCGTCGACCACGCGCTTCGCCTCCTACCCCGCCGTCCGCACCGCTCCCGGGCGCGTGAAGCCCGTCGATCACTCGAAGCCCATGACGTCCTCGAAGCCCTCGAAGCGCTCGGAGCCCTCGACCTCTTCCAAGCCCGCGGACGAGGTCGTCGTGCGGGTCGCCATCGACCGCCTGGTGGTCCGCTCCGCCGGGGCGCGGCCCGTCGACGACGCGCCCGCCGCGCGGCGACGGTCGCGGACGAGCCTCGAGGAGTACCTCGGGAGGCGGACATGAGCGACGCGCTGGCCGTCGCCGCGGTGACGGAGACGCTGCGGGCCACCCTGCAGGCGGCGGCCCGTCGTGCGGCGCCCGACGCCATGGTGACGACGCGTCACCCCGGCGCGCCGGACCTCGCCGTCGCCGACGAGGACGACGGCGGCGACGACGGGGCCGGCGGGCGGACGCCGACCCTCAACGTGTTCCTCTACCGCACCAGCGTCGACACCGCCTGGCGCAACACCGACCCGCCGGGAACCCGCCCCGGTGAGACCCGCCACCCGGCGCTTCCCCTCGTCCTGCACTACCTGTTCACCGCGTACGCGCCCCGGGGCGCCGACTCCACCCTGCCCGAGCGGCTTCTCGGCGCGGCCATGTCCGCGCTGCACGACCAGCCCGTACTGCGCGCCGAGGCCCTCCGGGCGGCCGCCGACTTCAGTGATCTGCACCGGCAGCCCGAGGCGGTGCGGCTGACCCCGGCGGTGATGCCGGCCGACGAGATGTGGCGGCTGTGGACGGCACTCGGCCACGGCTACCGGCTGTCCGTGGCGTACGAGGCGCGGGTCGTGCTCCTCGACAGTTCGGCGCCGGGCCGGACTCCCCTGCCGGTGCTGTCCCGCGGGAGCGCGGGGCTGGGCCCGCAGGCCGCGCCGACGCCCTCTGACCCGTGGCCGGTGCTGCGCTCGGTGCTGCCGGCCGTCGCGCCGCCCGGCGCCGAGGTCGTGCTGAGCGGAAGCGGCCTCGGGCCGGGCGAGGCGACGGTCCGGCTGACCCATCCCCTGCTCGGCGGGCCGGTGGTGCTGCCTGCCCGGTCCGACGGGAGCGCTGCCGTCCACGTCACCCTGGACGGGGAACTCGCCGCGGGCCGCTGGTCCGCGGTGGTCGTGCTCTCGTCCCCCGAGGGCGGCGACCGGACCACAGCGCCCCTCGCCCTGCACATCGCGCCGCGCCTCACCGGCGCCCTGCCGCTGACCGTCACGCGGGCCGCGAAGGGGGCGACGGTCCTGTCCGTGGAGTGCGCTCCCGCCGTTCAGCCCGGTCAGCGGGCGGAACTCCTCGTGGCGGATCTGCCGGTGCCCGCCGAGCCGTTCACCCGGGCCACCCGCAAGCTGCGGTTCCGGCTGGCCGGCGGTCTGCCCGGACGGTATCCGCTGCGGCTGCGCGTCGACGGCGTGGACAGTCCGCTCGCCGACGCGCGGGCCGAGCGGTTCGACGCCGACGCGGCGGTGGTGATCACATGACGACGACCCGCGTCGACGTGCGCATCCGGCGGCTGGTGCTGGACTTGCCCCACGAGGGGGACGCTTCCCGCGAACGGGACTCCCCCCACGAATCGGGCTCGCCCCACAAGGGGAGCCCGCCCCACGAGGTGTCACGAGCCGCGCTGTGCGCCGCGGTCGAGGCGGAGCTCTCCGTGCTGCTCGGCGGCTCCCCCGGCGGCGGTCGCGACCGCCGCGACGGCCGCGACACACCCCGGCCGCCGAAGGCCGCCGACGCCCACCTCACCCTCGTCGCCCGCGCCGTCGCCCTGGCCGTCCACCGGGCCATGACCACCGGGGAGCCGGCGGGGCCGCAGGGGCCGGCGGGGCCGGACCTGCCGAGGCCGGAGGTGGGCGTCTCATGACCGGGCCGGCGCCGCGGCGCGGCGGTTTCGTGTTCCTCGACCCCGAACAGGGGCGGGTGCTGCGGGTCGTGCCGTTCCAGTACAACCCCGACGGCGTCACCCGCACACTCCAGCCGCGGGGCATCGGGGCCGACGCCGGCGACCGGCTGGAGGCGCTGCGACTGCAGGGACCTCCCCGGGAGACGTTCCGCATCGACGCGGAGTTCGACGCCACGGACCGGCCGGCCCCGGCCGGCGGCCCGGCGCCGCCCGCCGCGTCCGGGCTGTACGGCATGCTGTCCGCGCTGGAGACGGCGGTCGCGCCGACCGGTGCGCAGTTGACCCGGCAGAACGACCTCGCCGGGCAGGGCATCCTCGAGATCGCTCCCGCCCAGGCGCCGCTGCCCGTGCTGGTCCTCGGGGCGCACCGGGTGCTGCCCGTGCGGATGCTGGACCTCGACGTGACCGAGGAGGCGTACGACGGGGAGCTGAACCCGATCAGGGCGCGGGTCACGCTGACGGTGCGTGTCCTCACCGTCGACGACGTCGGGTTCGGCCACCGGGCCGGCGGACTGTACCTGCAGTACCAGCAGGGCAGGGAGCGGTTCGCGGCGCTCGTCGGATACGGCCCGGGGGCGGTCGGCTATGCGGGCGGCTGAGCGGCGGCGAAGAGCCGGAACGACAGCAGGGGGCACCGGGCGGCAGCCGGAGGAGGCCAGGGATGTTCGAGCCGGGCAGCAGGTACCACGCGATCCCCACGACGACCCGCACGCTCGCGGACGGGAGGACCGTCCGGCATCTGCGGCGGCGCTTCCTGCCCCGGCCCGAGGAGCTGACGGTCGTCGGCGAGCATGTGGTGGCGGCCGGCGACCGGCTCGACCTCGTCGCGTACCGGCAGTTCGGCGACCCCGAGCAGTCCTGGCGGATCGCCGACGCCAACCGCGCTGTGCGGCCGGACGAGTTGACGGCCACACCCGGGCGGCGGCTGCGGATCACCCTGCCGGCCGAGGCGTCCACGGCGGTCGGGTCCACTACGGCCGGGTCCACCATGTCCGGCGGCGACGCGGTGCCGCGGTGACGCACGGACTGCACCTCCTGCTGCTCGTCGGGGACACCGTGCCCGCCCCGGCCCCGGCGGCGCTGGTGGACGCGCTGCACGGGGTGCGGATCACCTCCGCGAGCGGCCGCACCAACGGCTTTCAGCTGACCTTCGCCGTCAGCCCCCGGTCACCGCTGGCCGGGGCGGTCCTGCCGGGCGGAGCGCTGCATCCGAAGCGGCGGGTGGTGGTGGCCGTGGTGCTGGCCGGCCGCTGCCATGTGCTGATGGACGGCGTCGTCACCCATCAGGAGATGCACGTGGGACGGGCGCCCGGCTCGGCATTCCTCTTCGTCACGGGCGAGGACCTGACAGTGCTCATGGACCTCGAGCACGTCCGGCGCGCGTACCCGGGCCTGCCGCCGCAGCTGCGGGCGGCCGCGGTCTGCGTCCGATACGCGCAGTACGGCATCACCCCGCGGGCCGTCGCGCCGGTCCTCACCGACCAGCCGAACCCGATCCTCGACATTGCGGTGCAGTCGGCGACCGACCTGGCGTATCTGCGGGCGACGGCCGCGGACGTCGGGCACGTCTTCCACCTGGAACCCGGGCCCGCGCCGGGCGTCAGCACGGCGTACTGGGGGCCGCAGCACCGCGACGGCGCCCTGCAGCCGGCCCTCACCTGCGGGTACGGCGCCGCCGACAACGTCGAGGAACTGACCTTCTCCTTCGACGGGCTGGCCACCTCCGGTTACGGCGTCGAGCGGCTCGATCCGCCCTCGACGACCGCGTCCGAGGTCACCGCTCCGGAGCCGGGCGTGCTGCGCAAGAGCCTGGCGGCCCACCCCGCGCAGGCGCTGCGCACCGGTGCGCTCACCGGGCAGACCGGCCGCTCCATGACCCGGGCCCTGCTGGCCGGGCTCGGACGCGAGGTCGCCGCCGACGCCGTCACCGCACGCGGGACGGTCGACGTGCTGCGGTACGGCCATGTCCTGGACGCCCACGGGCTGGTGGGCGTGCGCGGGGCGGGGCGGGCGTACGACGGGCGCTACTTCGTGGCCGCCGTGACCCACGACCTCTCCCGGGACACCTACCGGCAGCACTTCACGCTGGTCCGCGACGGACTCGGCGCCGACACCCAGGCGGTGACCCCTTGACGACGGCACAGGTGAACCAGTGGCACGGGATGTACGAGGGAGTCGTGGTCTCGGCCGTCGACCCGACCGGCGTGGGCAGGCTCCTCGTGCGCGTCCCCGAGGTGCTGGGCGACGACCTCCCCGTGTGGGCCGCGCCGCTCACCCCGCTGGCCGGGTCGGACTGCGGCATGTACGTGGTGCCGCCGCCGGACTCCGGTGTGTGGGTGCGGTTCCTGGACGGGGACCCCGAGCGGGCGGTGTGGGTCGGGTTCCGGCGCGGCGGCTCGGGGGACGTGCCGTCGGCCGCCAAGTCCGCCCCGCCGGGCGTCCCGCAGATCGTGCTGGCCACGCCGACCGGCAACGCGCTCGTCATCAGCGACCTGCCCGGGCCCGCAGGCGGGATCAAGCTGCAGCTGCACGGCGAGAACGGGCCGTTCATCAAGATCAACGAGACGTCGATCGAGATCTCCTGCGGTCCCGGACTCGCCACCCTGCAACTCGTCGGCCCCCAGGTCAACGTCAACAACGGCGCGCTGACGGTGCTGTGAGGAGACCTGAACCATGCCCGGACTGCTGCTCCACTACGGCGCCCTGATGATGTGCGCCCATCCGCCCGGCCTCGTGACCGTCCCCGCGCCGGTCCAGCAGCGTGTCCTGGTGGGGGCGTTGCCGGTCCTCACCGCCGCGGACTTCTTCCTGGTGGCCGGGTGCAGTTTCCCCGCCGCCACCCTGGGGGCGCCGCCGTGCACCAGTGTGACGTGGCTGCAGACGTCGGCCCGGGTCCTGGTGAACGGCCTGCCGGCGCTGTTGCAGCCGACGCCGGCCGGCGTCGCCCCGGCGATCGGCGTGGGCACCCCGCCGCCGAACCCGCCGATGGTGCTGACCATGCAGTTCCGGGTGCGGGGGATGTGAGCGCGATGGACGTCGACTTCCCCTACCGGCCGGACGCGTGCGGCCGCACGGCGCGGACCGGGCACGCCGACCACGTCCGGGACATGGTCGAGCTGGTGCTCTTCACGAGCCCCGGGGAACGGGTGAACCGGCCCGACTTCGGCTGCAGCCTCCTCGACCTGGTCTTCACGGGGAACAGCCCCGAACTCGCCGCGACCGTGCAGATGACCGCCCAGGCGGCGCTGCAGCGCTGGCTGGGCGACCTCCTCCAGGTGGACTCCGTCACGGTGACCTCCGAGGAGGCCACCCTGCGGGTCGCCGTGGCCTACACGCTGACGGCGACCGGCGAACGGCACGCCGTCACGGTCACCGGCGGGGGGAACCCGTCGTGACCGTGCTGAACCGCCCCCCGGGAGGGCCGGCCGGCATCCACGAGGTGCGGACCCATCCCGACCGGCGCACGCTGACCGTCACGTTCTTCGGGGTGCTCCCGCCGGGCGTGGAGGACCGTACCCGGTTCGTCGTCGAGGGCGGCCGGCGGGTCGTCGGCATCCGCGTCCTGCGGGTCGCCCGGGTGACCGGCCGGGAGGACGACGACGCGGGGAGCCGGCTGCGGCTGACCCTGGACCGGCCGGGCGACGACTCCACGTACCGGCTGCGGGTGCTGGGGCGGGGCTTCCACGGCGGCCACGACCGCGCGGACTTCACCTTCCACCCCGCCCTGCGCCATGCGCCGAGCGGTACCAGGGGCCCTGCGCCGAGCCGTGCACCGGGGCGTGCGCCGCTGGCCGGCGCCCCGGGCGGGCCGTCCCTCCCGTCGGCTCCCGCGATCGACTACCTCGCCAAGGACTACGCCAGTTTCCGCCGCCTGCTCCTGGAGCGGCTCTCGCTCACCCTGCCGCGCTGGACCGACCGGCACGTCCCCGACCTCTGGGTCACCCTGGTGGAGCTCCTGGCCCACGTCGGGGACCGGCTCAGCTACCAGCAGGACGCCGTGGCCACCGAGGCCTACCTGGACACCGCACGGCTGCGCACCTCCGTGCGGCGGCACGCCCGGCTGGTGGGGTATCCGATGCACGACGGCTGCGCAGCCCGCACCGTGGTCTGCGTGGAGACCGCCGCGGAGGTGAGCGTGGACACCGCCGGGCTGGCGTTCACGGCGCTGCCGGACGAGGTGGGCGCCAGGCCGCCGGGCGGCCCGGCCGGTCCGGTGATCTCACCCGAAGCGCTCGTCTCGGCCTCGTATCCCGCCTACCAGCCCCTGGAGCAGCGCAGCGTGCGGCTGACTCCCGCCCACAACGGGGTGCCGCTGTGGGCCTGGGGCGAAGAGGTGTTCCGGCTGCCCGTCGGCGCCACCCGGGCCGCTCTCCTCGACGGCGACGGAACGCATCGCACGCTGGATCTCGAGGTCGGCGACCTGCTGGTCCTCGAGGAGACGCACGGGCCGGGCGGCGGCCCGCCGGACCCCGCGCACCGGCAGGCCGTCCGGCTCACCCGTGCCGTCCGGGACGTCGACGCGCGGTCGAACACGACCGTCGTGAAGATCGCCTGGGCCGACGAGGACGCCCTGGCCTTCCCGCTGGACGTGCGCAATCCGGTCGGGCCCGACGGGCGGCAGAGCGCCGGCGTCCTGGCCCGCGGCAACGCCCTCCTGGTCGAACACGGCCTGTCGATCACCTGGTGGCCCGAGGAGCCGGGCGGGCGGACCGGCGAGCTCGTGCAGACGCCCGGCGCGAAGCCGGGCGCGGCGGACGGCAGCGGGCCCGGACGGCGGCGGCCGGTGACCCTGAGCCGGGGGCCCGTCACCTGGTCACCGCCCCATCCGCGGCCCGCCGACGTGGCCGCCGCGCAGGCCGAACTGCTGCTGGGCCTCGCCGCCGAGGCCCGCGACGGCCTGCGCGATCTGCACCACGGGGCGGCCGGACCACGGCCGGAGAGCCGGGAACTGCTGGCGGCCCTCTTCGGTCCCTCCTTCACCGACGACATCACCGGACTCGCCGACGACGCCGAACGGCACGGCGCCGTGGCCCGGTTCCTCACCGTCTTCGACGCGTTCTTCGAACCCAGACTGCGCCGGCTCGAGGCGCTCGCCCGCCGCGCACGGGCCGGCTACGTGCTGGACCCGGAAGACGCGGGCTGGGAGATCGCGCAGGCGTGGGGCGCCCGCACCGCCGAACGCCTGAACCCCGCCCGCCCGGCCCTGCACGGACCCGCGAGCGCCGCGCTGCGCCCCGACCCCCGCGAGGCGCTGCCCGCCCTGACACTCGCGGAGGATCTGCGCGAGGGACCGTACTGGACCCCGCGCCGCGACCTCCTCGACAGCGGCCCCCGCGACCGGCACCTGGTGGCCGAGGCCGACGACGAGGGCACGCTCGCCCTGCGCTTCGGCGACGGCCGGTGCGGCCGCGCCCCGCAGCCCGGGTCCGTGCTGTACGCGGACTACCGGGTGGGCAACGGACGGGCGGGCAACGCGGGCAGCGAGGCCGTCAACCGGATCGCCCACCGGAGCATGCGCCTGGACGGCCTGATCACCCGGGTGCGCAACCCCGTACCGGCGACCGGCGGCGTCGATCCGGAGCCGACGGCCGAGGTACGGCTGGCCGCCCCGCGCGCCCCGTTCCGCACGCTGCTGCGCGCCGTCACCGCCGAGGACTACGCCGTTCTCGCCGCCGCCCGTCCCGGGGTGCAGCGCGCGGCCGCCTCCCTGCGCTGGAACGGCAGCTGGTACGAGGCCGACGTGGCGCTCGACCCGGCCGGCCCGGCCGTGCCGTCGTCGGCGCTGCTGGAGGAGGTGCGGGACGCGCTGCGCCGCTACCGGCGGATCGGCCACGACGTCGTCGTCCGGCCGGCGCTGACGGTGCCGCTGGACGTGGCGCTGAACGTCCTCGTCGACCCGCACCATGTCACCGCCGACGTGCGGGAGGCGCTGATGCGGCGCTTCCTGCCGGGCCGCCGCCCCGGCGGCGAACCGGCGTTCTTCGACCCCGCCGCGCTCTCCTTCGGCACCCCCGTGCGGGCGAGCGCCCTGGTGGCGCAGTGTCTGGAGGTGCCCGGTGTCCGGCACGCCGAGGTCACCAGGCTGGCGAGGATCCACGGACTTCGCGGCGAAGCCCCGGGGCAGGCCGTGCCGCCCTCCGGGGAGCTGCGGATGGGTCCGCTGGAAGTGCCGCGGCTCGACGGCGACGTCACCCGGCCGGAGAACGGCTGGCTCACCCTGCGTCTGCGAGGAGGACGATGACCGACCGCGCCGCGAACCGGTCCGGCCCCGCGCCGGTGTGGAACCGTCCCGGGCTGCCCGAGCTGTCCTACCGGGTGGGCGTCCACCGGCAGTTCCTCGACGCGATGCTGGCGCGGCTGCCCGACGCGGGTGGCCGCGCGGCCCTCGGCGGACTGACCACCCGGGAGCCGGACGACCCGTCGATCGCCCTGCTGGACGCCTGGGCGGTGGTCTGCGACGTGCTGACCTTCTATCAGGAGCGCATCGCCAACGAGGGGTTCCTGAGCACCGCGACGGAGCACGAGTCCCTGGTCCGGCTCGGGCGGCTGGTCGGGCACCGGCCGCGCCCGGCGCTCGCGGCCTCCGCCCACCTCGCCTTCACCCTGGACCCGGGCGCGTCCTCGGTCGTGCCGGCCGGGACCCAGGTCAAGAGCGAGCCCGAACCCGGCACACTGCCCGTGGTGTTCGAGACCGCCGAGGACCTCACGGCCCGGGCGGAATGGAACCGGCTGCCGGTGCGCGCCACCCGCCAGGACGCCCTCACGGCCGACGTCGCGACCCGGGTGCGGTCCCTGGACTTCGAGGGCGTCCAGGCCGCGCTGCGCCCGGGAGACCGGCTGCTGTTCGTCTACCCCGACACCCGGCTGAACCTCACCCGCGTGGTGGAGAGCGCCGTCCCCGATCCCGCGCGCGGGCGGACCACGGTGGAACTGCGGGTGCCGGACGCGCCGCGGCAGCTGGACGGCGCGGTGGACGCGTTGCGGGAGGACCTGGAACAGGCCGCGCGCCGGGCCCCCTCCGAGGGTCCGTTCGAGGAGCTGCTGACCCTGCTGCGGGAGGTCCGCGAGCGCGCCGGCGAGCTCCGCGACCCGGACACGTTCGCGGCCCGCCTCGACCGCAGGCTGCAGCGGTTGCGCGACCGGCTGTCCGGGCTCCGCGACGACCTGGACGTCGACGCGCTGACCGAGCGGGCCGCCGTGCGGCTGGCGACCGTCCGGGACGCGGTACGGCGACTGACCGAACCGCCCGAGCGGCCGGCGCCGACGGCCGGGCAGGCGCTGCTGCGCGACCTCGCCGATCCCGCGGGCCGCGTGCTGCACGCCCTCGATCCGCTGCTGGAGGCGCTCGGCCGGGACGAGGCGCCGCGCCGGACGCCGGCCTCGGTCGCCGAGACGCTGGGCGCGGGATCGGACGCGCTGCCCCGCCTGCTGGCGGCGAACCGGTACGGTCTCACCGCCTCCCTCTACACGGCGCTGTCCGTCGTCGCTCCCCCGGTCGTCGCGCCGGGCGTGTACCGCTTCCGGGTCACCGCGGCGCCGCTGGGCGCGTCGATCCCGGACGACGCCCGCGTGCGGCGGCTGCTGCGCGGAACGCTGCCGCCCCGGTCGGAGGGCGGCGACCCGCTCCCGGGCGACGTGCTGCTCCTCGACGCGGTGCACGAGGAGATCCAGCCGGGCAGCTGGATCGCCGTGCGGACGGCCGGCCGGCCGCGCACCCGTGTCGTCCGGGTCACCGAGGTCGCCCAGTTGTCCGTCGCGGGCGACGTGGACGCCGTGCGGGTGACCCGGCTGGTCCTCGCCGAGCCGTGGACGAAGGACTGCGAGGACGTCGCAGTGCGGCGCGCCACCACCGTGTGGGCCGCGGGCGAGCCGCTCACGCTCACGGCCTCGCCCGACACGACCGACGTGGCGGGCGCGGCCGTCGAGCTGGACGGCACGTTCGAAGGACTCACGCCGGGGCGGGTCCTCGTCGTCGCCGGGGAGCGGACCGATGTCGTGCCCGGGACGGGCGCGGACCGGGCGCCGGGTGTGCCGGGCGCCGAGCTCGCGGTCCTGGCGGGCGTGCGCCACGCCTTCGACGGCACCGGGTTCGACGACCGGGTGCGCACCACGCTGCTGTTCACGGCCCCGCTCGCACACCGCTACCGGCGGGACACCCTGACCGTGCACGGCAACGTCGTCCGGGCGACCGCGGGCGAGACCGTCGACGAGGTCCTCGGCAGCGGTGACGCCGGGCGGGCCGGTCAGGTGCTGCCGCTGCGGAGGGGTCCGCTCGTCTGGCTGCCGTCGGCGAGCGCCGACGGCGGTGAGGAGTCGCTCGTCGTCCGCGTCGACGGCGTGGCGTGGCGGCGGACCGCGGACCTGGGCGAGGAGGGGCCGACCGCCCAGGCGTTCCGGCTGCGCACGGGCGTCGACGACCGGGCCGCGGTGGAGTTCGGCGACGGCCGGCACGGCGCCCGCCCGCCCACCGGCACGGAGAACATCACCGCCCGCTACCGCGTGGGCGGCGGCACAGGAGCGGGCAATGTCGCGGCGGGGCGCGTCAACCAGCTGGTGAGCAGGCCGTTCGGGGTCAGCGGGGTCACCAATCCGCTGCCCGCGACGGCCGGGGCGGAAGCCGACGGCCCGGCGCGGACGCGCCGGACGATCCCGCTGCGGCTGGCGGCCTTCGACCGGCTGGTGTCGGTGCACGACTACCAGTCGTTCGCCCGCGCCTTCGCGGGCGTGGGCCAGGCCGTTGCGCGCCGCTGCCGGGCGGACGGCCGGCCGGTCCTGCACGTCACCGTGGTCGCCGCCGACGACGCGCCGCTGGACGCCTGCGCGCCGTTGCCGGCCGCGCTGTGCGCGGCGCTGCGCCGGTACGGCGACCCGGCGCTGCCGGTGCGGGTCGAGCCCTGTGAACGGGTGCGGCTGGTGGTGGTGCTGGGGGTCCGCACGGCGGACGGGCACCTTCCCGGGAAGGTCGAACAGCGGGTGCGTGAGGCGCTGGCCGCCCGGCTGGGCTTCGCCGGGGCGTACCTGGGCCATCCCGTGTACCAGAGCGCGGTCGTCGCCGCCGCACAGGCGGTGCCGGGCGTGGACTTCGTGGTCCTGGACGCCTTCGGCGGCGTCGCGGAGGGCGCCGGGGCGGCCGACGTGGCACGGTTCGCCGAGACCCTCACCGTCGCCGACCTGGTTCCGGCCTTGCCGGCGGGCCTGCGCCCGATGCGCGGTCCCGCCCCGTCCGGCGGCGGCGCGGGGGGCGGCTTCAGGGACGGCTCCGGGGGCGGCTCCGGGGGCGGGCCGCCGGAGCCGGGAGCCGTCGTCGACGCCGCGCACGCGCCCACCGTCCTGCTGCCCCGCGCGGCCGCCACGGATCCCGCCGGAGCCGGACCGGCGGCCGGGCCGACGGCGGGGCGTCCCGGCCCGCCGGCCGGGCCGCGTCTCGTGCTGCGCCCCGCCCAACTGGTCCTGCTGGACCCGGCGGTGCCCGGAACCCTGATCCTGCGGAGGATTCCATGACCCCGGACGAGCTGTACGCGCTGCTTCCCGCCGTGCACCGCAGACGCGACGCGGAACAGGGCGGCCCGCTGCGGGCGCTGCTGACGGTCGTCGCCGAACAGGCCGTGGTCCTCGAGGAGGACATCGAGCGGCTCTACGACAACTGGTTCATCGAGACCTGCGACGACTGGGTGACGCCCTACATCGGCGATCTCGTCGGCTACGAGCTGCTGCCCCAGATCGCCGCCGCTCTGTCCGACGACGCGACGCGGGCAGCCGGACTGCCGGCCGCCGCCGTGCCGCGCCGGGACGTCGCCGACACCGTCGTCAACCGGCGGCGCAAGGGCACGCTGGCGCTGCTGGAGGATCTCGCGTCGGCGGTGGCGGGGTGGCCGGCCCGGGTGGTGGAGTACCGGCGGCTGCTCTGCGTCACGCAGCCCGTGCGCCGCTACACCGCGGACGGGGCGGACGCGCGGCGCAGACGGGCGCGCGGCGCGCTGGTGAACGTGCGGGACGCCGGGGCGCTGGCCCGGCTGGGCGGCCCGTTCGACGCGCTGGCCCGCACGGTGGAAATGCCGCGCGCCGGTTCGGCCCGCCGGGTCGGCCGGTACGGCGTCCACTCCGTCGGCCTGCATCTGTGGCGGCTGCGCGCGTACGCGGTGACCCGTGCCCCCGCCCACTGCCTGGACCGCGAGCGGGCCTGCTACACCTTCAACGTGCTCGCCGTGGACACCCCGCTGGTCACGGCGCCGGTGCCGGAGCCGTCGAGCTTCCACATCGCGGACGAGTCGAACGTCCCGGAGCCCATCGGCCGCCGGGCCCTCGCCGACCGGCTGTACGACTACTACGGGCCGCGCAGGAGCCTGTGCGTGTGGACCGGCCCGGACCCGGTCGCCGACGTGGTGCGCCTGGACCGGATCGTCGTCGCGGACCTGTCCGACTGGCGCCTGCGGGTCGGCGCCGGCGAGGTCGCCGTCGACCCGGTTCTCGGCCGTCTCATGCTGCCGCCGGGCACGGCTCCCGCGCACGGCGTCCGGGTGACGTACCATCACGCGTTCTCCGGCGATCTCGGCGGCGGCGAGTACCCCCGGCCCGAACCGTCGGCGGGCGGCCCGGCGGAGCGCTACCGGGTGGGGCCCGGCGAAGACCACCGCAGCATCGCCGACGCGATCGGCCGCTGGCGCGCGGAGAAGCGGTCGCACGAGCACAAGGCGGAGGCGGTCGTGGAGATCACCGCCAACGAGGTGTACGAGGACCTGAGCGACATCCGGCTCGACCCGGGAGACCGGCTCACCGTCCGCGCCGCGGACGGGGTCCGTCCCGTGGTGCGGCTGTCCGGCCGGCGCGACGAGGAACGCCGGCGGGCCCTGACCGTCACCGGTTCGGCGCACCCGAACGGCTCCCGGGCCACGGCGCGGCTCGTCCTCGACGGGCTGCTGGTGACCGGCGGCGGGGTGCGGGTGCGGGGCGGCGTGGGCGAACTCGTCGTGCGGCACTGCACGTTCGTGCCGGGCTGGGAACTCGAGACCCGGGGCACGCCGTTGGCGCCCGGGGCGCCGAGTCTGGACATCGCCGAGAGCCCGGTCCGCACCGAGATCCGGCACAGCGTCCTCGGCGCCGTCACGGTGGCGGCACGCGACGGGCGCGCACCCAACCGGCTGGAGGTGTACGACAGCGTGATCGACGCGACCGACAGCGAGGCGACGGCGCTCGCCGACCCGGACGGCGACGAGGCCGACGTCGTCCTCACGGCCCGCCGCACCACCGTCATCGGCGCGCTGCGCGCCGACGCCGTGGACCTGTTGGAGAACTGCCTGCTGGCGGGCGAGGTGCTCGTCGGCCGCCGGGACCAGGGCTCCGTGCGCTTCTGCTGGCTGCCGACGGGCAGCCGGACGCCGCCCCGCTTCCACTGCGAGCCCGACCACTCCGGCGCCCCGGCGCGCGAACTGCGCTTCGCCGGCATGCGGTACGGCGCGCCCGACTACGTCCGGCTGGCCGACGACTGCGCCCAGGTGATCCGCCGCGGGGGCGAGAACGGTTCGGAACCCGGCGCGCTGCACCATCTGTTCCAGCCGCAGCGGGAGGACAATCTCCGCACCCGGCTGGCCGAGTACACACCGGCCGGATGCGACCCGGGGCTCTTCTTCGTCACCTGAACGGCCGCCCCGTCACCCTCCGCTCCGCACCCCGCACCCCCGCATCCTCCGCCCTCCACCCTCCGCCCTCCGCCCTCCGCAAGGCAGGAAACCCATCCATGCACGGCGACTTCTCCCGCGTCACCTTCGATCCCGCTCGGCGGTTCTCCGCCGTGCTGTCCCAGCAGGGCCGGGTCCAGCTCGATGCCGAGATCAACGAGCAGTCGGCGATCCTGCTGCACTACGTGCGCACGCTGGCCGCCGACCTCATGGGCCCCGCCGCGTACCCGCCCGCCGACGACGGCCTGGGCGGCTTCGGTGTCGACGGCTACGACGGCGACACCTTCACCGTGGCGCCCGGCCGTATGTACGTCGACGGCGTCCTGTGCGAGTGCGACGGAACCGACTACTGGGACCAGCCCGACGGATGGCTCGACCCGGGCCGCGAGAGCGACCGGCTGCCGTCCGAGCCGTTCCTGGTGTACCTCCGGGTGTGGGAGCGCCTGGTCACGGCATGGGAGGCGCCCTGGATCCGGGAAGTGGCCCTCGGCGTGGACGGCCCGGACACCACCGCGCGCAGCCGTGTCGTGTGGCAGGTGTGCGTGCTGCCGCTCGGGTCCGGCTCGCCGGTGCCCGACATGCGCAGCGCCTCGCGTTACCTCCGGGACCGGGTGCGGGGCGTCTTCGAGCCGCGCGGGCTGCTCGCCGCGGCGACCGGGCGCCCGGAGGACGAGGACTCGGGTGACGTGCCGGAGCCGTCCCCCGGGTACCGGGGGCCCGAGAACCAGCTGTACCGGGTGGAGGTGCACCGGGGCGGCACCGCGGGGACGGCGACGTACAAGTGGTCCCGGGAGAACGGCTCCGTGGTCCTGCCGGTCCGGTCCGTCGCCGGTGCGTCGGTCGAGCTGGAGACCCTGGGCCGGGACGACGAACTGGGCGTGGACACCGGCGACGTGGTGGAGCTCCTCGACGACGCCGCGGTGTGCCGCGGCGCGTCCGACCGGTACGACGAGACGGGCTGCGGGCGCCTGTACACCGTCAAGAACGTCGACCACGCCGGATTCCGGGTCGAGCTGGACCGCGATCCCGACCACGACCACGACCACGACCACGACCACGACCACGAGAGCGTCGGCCGGCCGCGGCGCCACCCGTATCTGCGCCGCTGGGACCACCGCACGCCCGGCCGGGAGGACGGCTCCCCGGACGCGACGAGAAGCCTGCCCGTGCGGGAAGGACGCTGGCTGCCCCTGGAGGACGGCGTCCAGGTGCGCTTCCACTCCGGCGAGGGGGAGCCGCGCCGCTACCGCCGGGGCGACTACTGGCTGATCCCGGCGCGGGTGCTGACCGGGGACGTCGAGTGGCCCCGCAGCCGGCAGGGGGAGCCGCTGCGGCGGCGCCCGCACGGCGTCCCGTACCACTACGCCCCGCTCGCGTACGTCGATCCCCGCGGCGACGACTTCCGGCTGGTGGATCTGCGGATGCCGTTGCCGCACCGGCGCCAGGACCTGTTCTAGAAGCGTCCGGTGATGGCGAAGATGGCCACCATCCACGCGACGAAGAGCAGGATCACGACGGCGATCACGACGGCGGGGGTGGTCCGGGCCGAGACCTCGGCGCCGGTCGTCAGGTTGCGCAGCCGCTTGACCCGGAGTGTGCCGTTCCTGACCCGGCCGGTGGCGCGCACCCGGTCCCCGTCGCCGACGGCGCCCTCGAACAGGTCTCCGCGCATCTGCACGGGGACCAGCCCGACCGGGCGGCCCTCGCGATCGCGCATCTCCAGGCGGAAGTCGCACACGACCGTGGTGCCGACGTCGCCGTCGCTGCCGCTCACCTCGGTGCGCATCCGCACCTGCCGGGCGACGCCGTAGACGGTGCCGCTGCCCTCGAGCACCCCGACCGGCACGTTGCCTGCGTCGTACCGCGGTCGCGGATCCCGGGCCGGGGGATGCTCCTCCCGGCGCAAGACCTGCGTCGTGCGCTGCGGCGCCGCTTCGGTACGGAGGTGGATGCGGCGGTGCCAGGGCCACCGCTGCCGCGTCTCCTCGTCCTCGCCGTAGGCCGGGAGCCAGGCGCCGCAGCGGCGGCAGCGCTGTGCGTCGGGCGGCGCCTCGGCGCCGCACCGCTCGCACATCCAGGCGCCGTCCACGGGTTAGTCGACCCGGTAGTTGACGAGGTACACCGAACCCTCGACCGGCGACGAGGCGACCTTGGCGATCGGGCCCTCGCCGAGTTCCGTCTCCTCGATGCGGATCGAGCCCAGCAGGTCGTCGCCGGAGAGGTCGTGGTCCCACAGGGAGAGGTTCTGGACGCCCTGGACCGGCACGGTCACTCCCAGCGGCTGGGTCTGACCGGAGCCCACCGACCCCGCCGAGCCGTTGCCCGGCCAGATGGCCTGGGAGAGGTCGCCCTGGGTGCTCGTGGTGAGGTACAGGTCGTCGGGGTCGTCACGTGAGGCGTCGATCGCCGCGAGGGCGGCGGGGACCGACTGGACCAAGCCCTCCAGGGTGCCGCCGGCCAGCGGAATCTTGCCGGCGAGCGCGGCCACCGCCTCGTTGGAGGTGGAGTCGGTGCCGGTCGCCGCGTGCACGCAGTAGACGTCGAGAATGGTGGCGGTCGCTGACATGGCGGTCCTCCTGTCGTCATCGGTACTGCCGTCTTCGTGGGGTGGTGCTGTGTGTGCGGGGTCGCCGGGTCGCCGGTCGCAGGGTTCCCGTCCGGCGCAGACGCCGGGCCCGGAAGACGTGATCGACGCCGAGGATGCCGATGACGTCACCGGGTTCCATGTCGGCTGCGTCGGTCCAGGTCATGGGGGCCTCCCCGCGGGGAAAGGCGGGCCTTGGGACGTCGCGGAACGGCATTCGCCACCACCATCATGACGCCGATCCGCAGGCCTCGCCACACGGATCTCCTTCGTTGCACATTCGACTTCCTCGTGCGTCAACGCCCTTTTCCCACACGGTGATTGCCCACACCATCCACCACCGCATGCCGGACACCGAGACGTGCGACGAGAATGGCAGGGGGAGACGGCTAGAGGAAAAGGACGAGAGGGAGAGAAGGCGAGAGAGATGTCCGCATTCACCATCGACGTGTCGAACCCGTTCGCCGCGGGATGCACCGGCCCACTGGGCGGCCCCGGCGAAGGAGGCCACCGATCCGAGAACTGGTACATCCAGTACGGCATGGACCTCGGCGCGGGCCGTGGCACCACCGTCCGCGCCTCTTTCGACGCCCACATCACCAAGTACAGCCCGCACGACCCGTCGGCGGACACCGCCAAGGTCTACGGCGCCCAGTTGTTCATGCGGGCCCCCAACGACGAGATGGGCGGCTTCTACACGCACGTGACCAACGTGCCGCCCGGACTGGCCGTCGGCTCGCAGGTGGCCCGCGGGGACGTGCTCGGCGAGGTGTACGAGGTCGCCGGCACCTCGTCACATCTGCATCTGGCGCTGGTCGAGATCATCGGCGGCGCACCCGGCGGCCAGTACCAGGGCGTGGACCTCTACGGGATGTTCCTGGACACGGCGAACTCGGAGACGGTAGTCCCGGTCACCTTCCACCAGGACGGCTCGGCTCCGTCGGTGTGACGTCGGCCATGACCAGCCCCGCGACGTGGGCCGTGACCGTGTCCAGGATGTCGGACCAGGCCGCCTCGTCGCCGAGCACGAGGTAGTTGAGGGTCAGCCCGTCGGTCATGGCGGCGAGATAGCGGGCCAGGACGGGGACCGGCACGCCGAGCCGCAGCCCCATGCTGCGGCACAGCTCCCCGAGCAGCTCGGCGTACGCCTCGCCGTACAGCTCGTACTGACGGCGGGCCAGATGCTCGAACCCGGGCTGGCGCAGGGCGTACTGGGTGAGTTCGTAGGTCAGCATGTGCGCGTCCGGGTGGGCGCGGACGTGGTCCCAGTACGCCGCGAACCCGGCGCGGACCGTCTCCTCGAGCGTGGCCCGGGGCCGGATCGCCTCCCGTACGACGCTCACCGAGTGGGCGGTGAGCGTCGTGATGACGGACTCGACGAGGGCCTGCTTGGAGTCGAAGCAGTAGTGGAAGACGCTCAGGGAGACACCCGCCTCGGCGGCGATGGACCGGGTCGTCGTCCTGGGGACGCCGTCCCGGGCCATCGCTCTGATCGCCGCCTCCGTCAGCTGTCGACGTCGCTCCGCCGACGGCATGCGCGCCATCCGTCTCCCCGAGTGTCGATGCCGCGGCTGGTGCCGTGACCGCTCTAGGCGCTGTGGACGCCCACTTCGTACAGGGAGTATCCCCAGTCCGTGCCGCGGCCCAGACAGTGCACCCGCACGTAGCGGGCCGGGGCGCCGGCGAACTTCGCCGTGTCCAGGCCCCCGTCGCCGGACGTGGTCGACCAGGCGGTGGTCCAGTTCACGCCGTCGGTGGACAGTTCGACGCGGTACGAACCGGCGTACGCGCGCTCCCAGTCGAGGGTGACGCGGGAGACGCGGTTGGTGGCGCCGAGGTCGACCTGCCAGTACTGGTCGTCGCTCCAGTCGCTGGCCCAGCGGGTGCCCTCGTCGCCGTCGACGGCCTGGCCGGGCTGGTAGCTGGTGAACGGGTTGGACTCGGACGAACTGGCGGTGGCTGCACGGCCCTTGGCGAGGTCGACCGAGGCCTGGTGCTGCTCGGTCGAGCCCCAGGTGCCGAGGTAGGACTCGGCGCCGCGGAAGAGGTCGTCCACCACGTCCTGGCCGCCGACGCGCCGGATGTCCTCGATCCAGTCGGGGATCAGACCGACGTGCGCGGCGCCGTCGGTGTTGAGGTCGAAGGTGCGCGTGCCGGTCGTCTGACGGTCGATGAGGGAGCCGCCGTCGACGCTCTTGAACGGGTAGGTGACCTTGTTCGCGGCGGCGGCGCCGCGGGGGGCGGGGTGGTCGCCGATGCCGTTGAAGTCGGTTCCGAAGCCGTATCCGACGTGGTACTGGTCGCGCAGCGCGTTCGTGCGCTTCGCCTCCGCGGCGAACCCTTCCGAGCCGTGCATGTACTGGGCGACGAACCCGCCGAGGGAGTAGACGCGTTCGGTCCAGTTGAGGTCCATCCAGCTGTGCGAGGACAGCACGCCGGGGTAGTTCGCGGCCTCGAAGATGTCGAGCGCCTGGCCGGTCGCCTTGACGCTCATGTGGTCGACCTCGAGCATCATCTTGCGTTTCATCATGCCGCGCACGGCGTACTCGCCGAGTGCGGTGAGCCCCCGGGTGTTGCACTGCGCGTCGGCGTCGTACGACGGGACGTCGGTGCCCGCCGGGAGGTCCGCCTCCGCCTTCGAGGCGGCGGTGCCGATGGGGTTGTCGTGTTGCGGTCCGGTGCACTTCTCGGTCTGCCAGAAGGTGCCGGTCGACAGGAACTGCCCCACGTTGATGGCCGTTCCGAGGCCGCCCTCGTCGAAGCGGACGCCGCACAGCGCGTTGTCGAACTTGTGGCACAGGAACATGCTGCGCACACCCAGCCCGTACAGCTCGTCGAGTCCCTTGTCGACGTCGGACTTGCTGCACTGCGCGATGTCGAGGATCTGCTTGCAGCCGAACGGCTCGGAGGTCTCGACGCCGAGGACGACCGCCAGCTTGCCCTGCTTGACGACCTCACGCGCCTGAGCGCTGTCCAGGACGATCCGGAACCAGCCCTTGCCGGGTCCCCCGTACATCTTGTCGATGTGGGCCTGGAGGTCGTACGTCAGCTTCGCCTGGAGGCGGATCGACGTCATCTCGTCACAACTGCGGTCCTTGAACGGGTAGATGCTGCAGATCATGCCGTTCGTGACCAGGTCGTTGACGAGCACCCGCTGTCCGCCGCGCCAGGCCCGCTCGACCCAGGCGTAGTAGTTCGCCTGGTGGGTCATGGAGTCGTAGGCGGGCCAGTCCTTGAAGGTGGGCCAGCCGGCCGGGTCGTGCTTGCCGTCGCCGCCGTGAGTGATGTAGTCGAAGATCGCGAGGGTGCCGTCGGGGTAGTGCTCGGGACAGTCCTTCAGCGCGTCGGCGACGCCCGCCGCGGAGAACACCTTGCCGCAGATCAGCCGTCCGCCGAAGGCCTCATTGGAGAACAGGTGGTTGTGCGCGTCGACGAACCCGCGGACCTGGCCGGTCGCGTTCGTGCCGGTGAACGGCTCGCCCGTGACGCCGATCTGGGAGTCGGGGGCCGGCCGGGCCGTCGGCGTCCACCAGTCCGCGCCGGCCGCCGAACTCGGTGCCGGCCCGAGGACCGCGGCGAGCACGAGAAGGAGGAGCGAGACGACGGTGGCGTCTCTGCGTCGGCGGTACAGGCGTCCGGTCATGGTCACAGCCCACGTCCCTCGGTCGGGGGGATCGCGCGGTCGACGTGGGCTCTTCGGCTTCCCGTGAGCTTGTCATGACCGGCGCAAGATAGTGGGACGAGGATCGCGACAGACTCCGTTGCGAGTCAATAGTCCGGGACGCTTGACCTGATGAGCCGGCACGGCCGGACCGGGGTAAACCCTCCGCATCCACCCGCCAGTTGCGTCGGAGTCGCCGAGCGCGCACGCCCGCGCCCCGGTGCGCCTACACGTTCAGGTGATGATCCACGGCAACCCGCTCCCCGCCCCCCGCACGCCCCCTATCCAGGGCTCATGGACATTTCCGATCCTTCTGTAGACCCCGGCCGCCTCTCCCGACGGCGGTTCACCGCCACCGCGGCCGCCACCGCCACAGCCGCCACGGCCGCCACCGCCGGCGGCGCCGCGCTGACGGCGACCGCCGCCCCGGCCAGGGCGCTCTCCCGGCAGCCCGCCGGACCGTCCAGGTCCGCTGCCGACTGGGCGACCTGCCTGACCGTCGCCCGCGCCCTGCTGGTGGTCGACGAACACGACCGGCCGCTCGTGCCGGGTTACGCGAAGATCCTCGAGGGCGGGCTGCCGCGGGCCCGGACGGGCACCGGGAAGAAGGTGCTGGTGATCGGCGCCGGACCGGCCGGGCTGGTCGCCGCCTGGCTGCTCAAGCGGGCCGGTCACCACGTCACACTCGTGGAGGCCAACGGCAACCGGGTCGGAGGCCGCGTCAAGACCTTCCGCACCGGCGGCCACGAGGACGCGCCGCAGGCCTTCGCCGACGCCCGCCAGTACGCGGAAGCGGGCGCCATGCGCATCCCCGGCAGCCACCCGCTGGTGATGAGCCTGCTCGACCGGCTCGACGTCGCCAAGCGCCGGTTCCACCTCGTGGACGTCGACGCCCACGGCAAGCCCGTCAACAACGCCTGGTTGCACGTCAACGGCATCCGGGTGCGCCGCTCCGCGTACGCGGGGTCCCCGCGCCGGGTCAACCGGTCCTTCGGCGTGCCCCGCAAGTACTGGGACGTCCCGTCCGCGACCATCCTGCGCGAGGCCCTCGACCCGGTCCGCGACGAGTTCAGCACCCGCGGCGCCGACGGACGGCGCGTGGACAAGCCGCTGCCCGAGCGCGTGCGGGGATGGGCGCGGGTGGTGCAGAGGTTCGGCGACTGGTCGATGTACCGGTTCCTGACCGAGGAGGCGGGCCTGGACGAACGGACCGTCGACCTGGTCGGCACGCTGGAGAACCTGACCTCCCGGCTGCCTCTGTCCTTCATCCACAGTTTCATCAGCGCCTCCCTGATCAGCCCGGACACCGAGTTCTGGGAGCTGGTCGGCGGCACGGCCACGCTGCCGGACGCACTGCTGAAGGAGGTCTCCGACGTGCTCCGCCTCGACCGGCGGGTGACGCACATCGAGTACTGGGCGCCGGACCGGCACGAGGCCGACGACACCTCGCACGTCCGCGCCGACGGGCCGCACGTCTGGATCGACACGGTCTCCGAGGGGCGCGACGGCAAGGCGGTGCGCCAGGAGTTCACCGCGGACCTCGCGATCGTCACGGTGCCGTTCTCGGGGCTGAGGCAGGTGCAGGTCGGCCCGTTGATGTCGTACAAGAAGCGGCGGGCCGTGGCGGAGCTGCACTACGACAGCGCGACCAAGGTGCTGCTCGAGTTCAGCCGCCGCTGGTGGGAGTTCACCGAGGCGGACTGGAAGCGCGAACTCGACGCCGTGCGGCCCGGCCTGTACGAGGAGTACCGGGCCGGGAAGGCGCCGGGCGACGGAAGCCTGCTCGGCGCCCATCCCTCCGTGCCGCGCGGGCACATCACACCTGGGCAGCGCGTCCATCACGCGGCCAACCGGTGGGCCGCACGCGACCAGCCCGAGGCCGCGCACATCGTCGGCGGCGGCTCGGTCTCCGACAACTCCAACCGCTTCATGATCAACCCGTCGCACCCGGTCCCGGGCAGCCCGGGCGGCGTCGTCCTCGCCTCCTACAGCTGGGCCGACGACGCCTCCCGCTGGGACTCCCTCGACGACGACGCGCGCTACCCGCACGCACTGCGCGGGCTGCAACAGGTCTACGGCCGGCGTGTCGAGGTCTTCTACACGGGCGTGGGCCGCACCCAGAGCTGGCTGCGCGATCCGTACGCCTACGGGGAGGCCTCCGTGCTGCTGCCGGGCCAGCACACCGAGCTGCTGAGCGCCATCCGCTCCCCCGAGGGCCCGCTGCGCTTCGCGGGCGACCACACCTCCGTGAAGCCGTCATGGATCGAGGGCGCGCTCGAATCGGGGGTGCGGGCCGCGCTGGAGGTGCACCTGGCGTGAACGCGTGGGGCGGGGCCCGGCCGCTCGGAGCGGGCCGGACCCCGCCCCACGTTTTGAACACGTTCAAAATATGGGTAGGGTCTTCTTCGAGAGAGAAGAGGGCCTACCCATGAAGATCGTGCTGCCAGGCGGGACCGGACAGGTGGGAACGGTCCTGCGCCGCGCGCTCACCGCGGCCGGACACCAGGTCGTGGTGCTGAGCAGACAGCCGGCGGCGGACCGGGGCGAGGTCGGGTGGGACGGGCGCACGCTCGGGCCCTGGACCGAGGAGATCGACGGCAGCGACGTCGTGGTCAACCTGGCCGGCCGCAGCGTCAGCTGCCGCTACACCCCCGCCAACCTCAAGGCGATGATGGACTCCCGGGTGGAGTCGGCGCGGATCGTGGGCGAGGCGATCGCCGCCTCGGCGCGGCCCCCGCGGGTCTGGCTGCAGATGAGCACCGCCACCGTCTACGCCCACCGCTTCGACGCGGCCAACGACGAGGCCACCGGCCTGATCGGCGGATCCGAACCGGATGTCCCGGACTACTGGGCCTTCAGCGTCGACATCGCGACCGCCTGGGAGCGGGAGCAGGAGCAGGCCGACACGCCGCACACCCGCAAGGTGGCCCTGCGGTCCGCGATGGTGATGAGCCCCGACCGGGGCGGGGTGTTCGACGTCCTGCTGCGGCTGGCCCGGCTCGGCCTCGGCGGCCCGGTCGCGGGCGGCGCGCAGTACGTGTCGTGGATCCACGACCGTGACTTCGTCCGCGCGGTGGACTTCCTCGTCGCACGGGACGACCTCGCCGGGCCGGTGAACCTGGCCGCGCCCGCCCCGCTCCCCCAGCGCGCGTTCATGCGCGCCCTGCGCGGCGCGTGGGGCGTCCCGGTGGGTCTGCCGGCGACGCGGTGGATGGCCGAAGTCGGCGCGTTCGCCCTGCGCTCCGACACCGAACTGCTGCTCAAGAGCCGCCGCGTGGTCCCCGGCCGACTGCTCGAGGCGGGCTTCGTCTTCGACCACCCACGGTGGCCGCAGGCCGCCGCCGACCTCGCACACCGCGTCCGAAGCCGCTGACGCCCGATGCCCACCCCTGCCCCGCACAACAACCGCACCACCGAACCGCGCACGCCGGGCCACGGCCGACAGGCGGTGGCCCGGCGGGCCGTGCAAGACGGACGGCAGGCCCAGGCCGGAGGCCGCGGACAGCGGCCCTCGGACCCGCGGACCCGGGACCCGGGGGCCGGGGCCGGGGGCCGGGACCCGGGGGCCGGGGGCCGGGGGCCGAATGGGAGCCGAGGCCGGCCGGCCTCGGGACGGGGGCACGGACGGCGGGCGCTCCACAGGCCACAGGCCCGGGGGCCACGGACGGCCGGCCTCGGGACGGGGGGGCGCGGACGGCGGGCGCCCCCGCAGGCCGGGATGGCCGCAGGCGGAACGGGAGCTGCGGGCGGCAGGCGGCCGGCCTCGGGACGGGGGCGCAGGGCGATGACCGGCAGGCCCATGCCCTGGCAGTCGATGCGGATCCCGTCGTCACACAGGGTCGACCTGCGGCGGGCTGCCGGGGCGGGCGGGGCGCGGCTGGGTGCGCGGCTGCCGGGCTCTGTGCGTCAGCTCGTTGTGCGCACCGCGTCGAGGATCAGGTCCGCGACCGCCTGCGGACGGGACACGGCCACCGCGTGCGAGGCGCCCTCGAGCTCGACGACCGTGGCCCCGGCCCGCTTGGCGCCGAACCGCTCGACCTCGGGGTTGATCGCCTCGTCCGCGGCGGCGACCAGCGCCCAGGACGGCTTGGTCCGCCAGGCGGCCGCCGAGGCGGTCTCCTCGAACGCGGCGGCGGCCAGCGGGCGCTGAGCCGCGGCGAGGATCCTGGTGACGTCGGCGGGCACGTCCGCGGCGAACACCGACGGGAAGGCGTCCTCGGCGATGGTGACCTCGACGGCCGGGTCGCCGCCCGGCACCGGGTACGTCCACTCCTTGAGGCTGCCCACCAGCGGCGAGAGCGGGAATCGGCCCTGCAGCTCGCCGAGGCTCTCGCCCTCGTCCGGGACGTACGCCGCGACGTAGACGAGGCCGACGACGTTCTCCGCCGTGCCGGCCACGGTGATGAGGGCGCCGCCGTACGAGTGGCCGACGAGGATCACGGGACCGTCGATCTGGGCGGCGACGGAGGCGACATACGCGGCGTCGGAGGCGAGACCGCGCAGCGGGTTCGGCGGGGCGATCACGGGGACGTCCCGGCCCTGGAGCTCGGATATGACGCCGGACCAGCTGGCCGCGTCGGCGAACGCGCCGTGGATCAGGACGACGGTGGGGGTGGTGGGGGTGGTGGTCATGGCTGTGCTCCTCCTGGGGGTCAGACGTGCAGGGCGTCGCGCAGGGTGCCGACGGCGAGGCTGATCGCGGCCTCGGCGGCGTACGTCGGGCGCAGGGCGTTCAGCATCACGAAGTCGTGGATGACGCCCTGGAAGCGGACGGCGGTGACCGGGACGCCGGCCGCGCGCAGCTTGTTCGCGTACGCCTCGCCCTCGTCGCGCAGCACATCGGCCTCACCGGTGATCACCAGGGCCGGGGGGAGGTCCGTCAGCTGCTCAAGCGTCGCCCGCAGCGGTGAGGCGGTGATCTGCGCGCGCTCGGCCTCGTCGGTCGTGTACTGGTCCCAGAACCACCGCATCGCGTCGCGGCGCAGGAAGTAGCCCTCCGCGAACTGGTGGTAGGAACCGGTGTCGAAGGCCGCGTCGGTCACCGGGTAGAACAGCACCTGCTGCACCAGCGGGACACCGCCGCGCTCCTTGGCCATCAGCGTCAGCGCGGCCGCCATGTTCCCGCCCACCGAGTCACCCGCGACCGCGACGCACGTCCCGTCCAGGTTCTTCGACGCGCCCTGCTCCACGACCCATCGGGCCACCGCGAAGTTCTGCTCGATCGCCACCGGGTAACGCGCCTCGGGCGCGAGGTCGTACTCCGGGAACACGACCGCGGCCCCGACCCCCACCGCCAGCTCGCGCACCAGCCGGTCATGCGTGTGCGCGTTGCCGAACACCCAGCCCGCGCCATGGATGTACAGCACCACCGGCAGCATTCCGGCGACGCCCGCGGGCCGCACGATCCGTGCCCGCACTCTCCCCGTCGGACCGCCCGCGACCGTCACCCACTCCTCGTCGACGGCGGGCTTGGCGATCTCGTCCGACTGCACCTCGTCGACCGCCTTGCGGCCCTCCGCCGGACCGAGGTCGAAGAGGTACGGCGGGTCGGCGGTCGCCTCGGCGAACGCCGCGGCCTGGGGTTCGAGCACCGGCGTGACCGGCGCGACGAGGTCGGACATGGAGACTCCCTAGCTGTTCTCGTGGTGCGTTGTCTCGAGTCCTCACGCTAGAACGCGCTGACGTCCGGGATTTGGCGGTCCGTGCACCGCCGCTGTTCCCCCAGTGCACCACCTCCGGGGCGGGCCGGGCCGGGGCCGCCCCGGCAGGAACGGCCCCGCCCCCTGTCGAGGACAGGGGGCGGGGCCGCCGTTGGGAAGCAGACCTGCACGGGCTTGGGCCCGATCCAGTTCCGCGGGCCCGGCATGCACGGACGGCCGCTCTCCTTCGGCAGGGCCGCCCAGTACCGCTTGCCGAGGTCGGTCTTGGGGTCCATGGCCTTGTAGAAGTCGTGCTTCATCTGGAGGTCGGCGGCCTCCAGCAGCACGCGGCCGGCGTCGGTGGAGGCGAAAACTCGCTGTCCATGATCCGGTCGGGCTCGTCCGGGTTGAGGCTGCTCGCCGAGTACCGGTCGGCCGACGAGAAGCCCGATCTCGGCTTCCGGCCCACGCGGTGTGCCGCGGTCTACCTCGGCGAGGTCCTGCTGGACGTGGCCGGCGGACGGTGGGGCTGGCAGCCGCGTGGCGCCACCGGCTCCTCGGCGGGCCGGCCGGTCGTGCACCCTGACCCGGCGCTCGGTCTCGCCCCCGTCTCCCCGCTCGCCCTCGTCGCGCGGGCCGTCCGCACCCGCACCGGGTGCGTCTTCACCGAGGAGGCGGCCAGGCTCGCGGAGGCGGTGGCCGGCCGGCGACGGCGGGAGCCGGACTGGGCTCCCGCCGTGGTGCCACACCCCGGGCAGGCCGCCCGGACGGCCGGTGCGGACCATCCGGAACTGCTGCGCTGGCTCGCCGTGCGGTCCCGGGAGTTCGCCCGCTGGGCAAACGACGCCGGGCCCGCCGGCGACGACGGGCGGCACTGGGACTTCTCCCCCGCCTCCCTCGACGTGCTCGAGACGGTGCTGCGCGAGAGGTTCGACGGCGGTGCCCGCCGCCTCGGGGCGAAGAGCAGCGCCTTCGTGCAGGGCGCGGTCTGGTACCTCGGCGAGGTCGTCCGCCGCGCCGGGGACGGCGTGGTGTGGCAGTACCAGCCCCGCACCCGCTTCGACGAGCCCCTGGAGGCGGCGATGTTCCACGCCCCAAACGAGATCTGCCTGGACACGCCGAGAGCGGGGCGGCCGGGGCTGCGGGAGGGCGGGTCGGCCCACCCGATGGCGGTGCTGAACGTCTTCTTCTGGCAGACGGACGAACTGGAAACCCCATCGAGCCCCGGCTCGCCGACATCCTCGACGACTTCGCGTGAGTGCCCGTCAGCACGGACCTCGCCAGAGACGCAGGCAGGGACGTAGGCAGGAACGTAGGCACGGACGCAGGCGCGGAGTCGGCACGGATGCCGGCGACGTCGGCTCGGACGTCGTCAGCACAGACGGCCGGCGTAGTGGGCGCCCTGGATCTTGGAAGCCGGCCCCAGCCAGGTCGTGCCGGGGCCGACGCAGCGCTCGTAGTCCGGCGCCAGGGCGACCTCGACCTTGATGACGACCCGGGAGCCGTCGGACGTGCAGTGGTTGTAGAAGGCGTCGGAACCGGTCTCGTAGAAGCCGCACGGGTTCGCGGCCGCGGGGCCCGCGGTGGCGGCGGTCACCGCGCCCAGCGAGGCGACCACGAGAGCGACGGAACCGATGGTGCTGAGCACCGAACGACGAAAGCGCACGACAGAACTCCTTGACGGATCGGGAGAGCGGGACGGAAGGGGGTCCCCCCGGCCGGCTGGTCGGCAATTGCCTGCCTCAGGATCGGGGCCCGCCTGCCCCCAGCGGGCGCCTGTCGCGCCGCGTTCACCCCGAAAATCGTTTCGGCGGTCCGCCGTTGGAGTGGATCTTCCTCGGAGGAGGACTCGACGGAGGGGATCCGGGGCAAGGCGGGCCGGTTTCACCCGGCTGACCGCCCCGGGTGGTGGACCCGCGCACGCTGACTGACGGTGGATCACGTCAGGCCGGGTCAGGTGAGCTGACGAGGTGTCGGCTGCCCGGCCGTGACGGAAGGACCATCAGATGCGCTCTGCTCGAATGATCCTGGCGACCGCGGCGGCCTCGGCCGCCCTGGCGATCGGCGCTCCCGGCGCCTTCGCCGCCGAAGGGGACTGGGACCACGACAGCTCCTCCTACAGCAAGGAGGACGGCTCCTCCGCCAAGGAGCACGGCAAGGAGGACCACGGGAAGGAAGGCCACGGGAAGGAAGAGCACGGCAAGGGGGAGCACGACGGACCGCACGGCGGGATGCACACCGGCGGCGGCGCCCTGACCGCGGTGACCCAGGACGGCGACCGCGGCGCGGCGAAGGACCCCCGGTTCGACCCGGAGACCTACAAGGAGAAGGACAAGAGCTGGGAGGCCGCCGACACGAACAAGGAGGAGCACGGCTCGGGCTCCTGGGAGGGCGGCAAGGACGAGTCCGGCGGCTGGAGCGGTAAGCACGGCAAGCCCAGCGGCGGCATGCACACCGGCGGCGGCGCCCTCGCCGGCCCCTCGGTGACCGCGGCCGGACTCGGCGTCCTTGCCGTCGCCGGGACCGGCGTCTACGCCCTGCGCCGCAGGAAGACGGCAGGGGGTGTGGCCTGACGATGCCTGACGCGATAGCAGCCGCGGCCGCCACGCTCGCTCTGCGTGGCGGTCCGGCCGGCTGTCGGTCACGGCCGGCGGCACCCGGCGCCGACGACGTCGGCGCCGCAACCCCCGTTCGCCGTCGCCCTCGTTCGCTGCCGCCGCCGGTCCCCCCTGTCGGCGGCCCCGCTGCGCCCGTACACTGACAAATCACAGATGTGCGGGCGCAGTTCAGCGGGGGGAGCCGCCATGTCGGGGGACCAGTACGACAGATTCGACCACGCCTTCAGCGTGCCGCCCATGCCGTCGGCGCCGCCGCCGGCCCCCGCCGACGGGGTGCGGGCCGTCGCGGTCGCGGTGCTGAACCTCAGCGGACTGGGGCTGGGGTACGCGCTGACCCGGCGCTGGTTGCCGGCGGCGCTGTGCTGGGCGGCCACCGCCGCCCTGCTGCTCGTGGCGCTGCCGGCCGACCCGGACGGCGTCCCCGGCCTCGCCCTCGTCCTGTACGGCGTGTTCCTCGTCGCCGTGGCGGCGCACGGGGCGCGGGTGGGCCTGCGCACACCGCTGACGGGACCGCGCAATGCGCCTCTCGCGCTCGGGCTCGGACTGCTCCTCCTCGTGGCCCCGGCCGGCGGCGCGGTGCTGTACGACGGGGCGCGGGACGAAGCGATCCAGCAGATGCTCCTCGACCGGCTCGACGAGGCGAACCGCCTGGTGGAGGCGGCCGGCGAACGGCCCTTCGACTCGGCGCAGCCCGACTACCGCAAGGCTCTTGCCGCCTACGCCGCCCTGCAGGCCGATCATCCCGGCTCCCGGGCCGCCGAGCGGGTGCCCGCGCAGATGAAGACCTTCTACCGGACGGTCGGCATCTCCTACGGCCAGGGCGACCATTGTGCGGCCGCCGCGCCGCTGAAGTTCCTGCGCACGGTGCCGAAGAGCCTGCCCGGGACGGATCTCGGAGATCTGAAGACCTGGCCCGACGACCGGCTGGCCACCTCGCTGTACGAGTGCGCGTCCGCGTCGCTCACGGCGGGCGAGGCGGGCTGGACGGGGCAGTTCGGGGAACTGCTGACGACGTTCCCCGCCTCGGCGCAGGCCGCGAAGGTGGAGCCGGCCGTAGCCGCGGCCGTCACGAAGACGCAGAAGGACCTGGCCGGAGCCGAACCCTGCGCGGCGGTCGAGCGGCTGTCCACGCTGAGCTCGCAGATCGACGGGCTGCCCGCCGAGCGGACGGCCTTCGCCGGCGCCCTCGACAAGGACGCCGCCCGGGCCACGGCGAGCGCCGACACGGGCGCGTACACCTGCGGTGTGGACCAGTACCGGGACGGCGACTTCAAGTCGGCGCAGGCGACGATGACCGACTACGCCGCCGGCCACAAGAGCGCCGGGAACACGGCCCTGGCGAAGAAGATCGCGATAGCGGCCGAGATCGCCCAGACCGTGCCGGCCGCGGGAAAGAAGCTGCCGACGACGCGTTCCGGCGGCAGCATCTCGGTGACGGTGCAGAACGACAGCCCCGACGAGATCACGGTTCTCTACACGGGTCCGGTCACCGGCAGTTTCGTCCTCAAGGGATGCGGCAACTGCAAGGCGTACCCCCTCAGCAGCACCCTCAGCCCGGGTTTCAAGCCCTGCAGCAGTAGCAGCAAGAAGTATCCGGAGCGGACCATCAGCCTGCCGGTCGGCACCACGTTCTTCCTGCACAAACCGAAACGCGGCCTCGACACCCCCGCTTCGGACACGGCCAAGCTCGAATCCGGTTACATCTACACCGAATGCGCCTACACGACACAGGGTCTGGGGTCGCTCTCCTGAACTCCGGGTTAACAGGCGGGGAATTCCATTGGCTGAATTTCCGTCAGTTTCTGAATTCATTACCGGAGGGTCACATGTGACGGGTGATATGGTGCGCCGGAATTCCTTGGCGCAGCCCCCCACGAAAGCCCTGAGAAACTCCCATGAGCGACATAGTGCAGGAATCCCCCACAACCTCCTTCACGCCGGGCGGCCGGCGCCGGCACCGCAAGGCCCGACAGAGCGGCGTCGGCATGCGCCGGGCGCTGGTGCTCGCACTGGCCGTGCCCGTCACCTCCGCCGCCCTGGCCGGCCCGTCGGCGTTCGCCGTCGACAAGGGCGTCGGCACGACGGCCAAGGACACCTCGGGTCCCGACGCGGACGACCAGCAGATGGCCGCCAATCTCGAGACCCGGGTACTGGACCAGCGGCTGGGCTCGGACGTCAGCGGCGTGGTGATCGACGCCGATTCGGGCGACGCCCTCTGGGACCACAACAGTGCGACGGCGCTGATGCCGGCGTCCAACGTCAAGCTCGCCACGTCGACCGCCGCGCTCACCGTGCTCGGCCCCGACCACCGCTTCACCACCAAGGTCGTCTACGGCGGCGGCACCCTCACCCTCGTCGGAGGCGGCGACCGCACGCTCACGACCGCGGACCTCGACGAGCTGGCGAGCAGCGCGGTGGCCGGCCTCAAGGCGGCCGGCCTCAAGGCGGTGAAGGTCGCCGTGGACGACAGCCTCTTCCCCGAGCCCACTCTGGCCAACGGCTGGAACACCGGCTACTACCCCGACTCCGTCGCCCCGGTGCGCGCTCTCGTCGTCGACGGGCACGGTGTGCAGGACACCTCCCTGGACGCCGGGCAGGTCTTCGCGCAGCGGCTGGCCGCCGCCGGGGTCACCGTCGACGGCACGGTCACCCGTGCCACGGCGAAGCGGACGGACTTCCCGGTGGCCCGGCACCGGTCGGCGCCGCTGTCGGACATCGTCCACACGATGCTCAAGACCAGCGACAACAACATCGCCGAGACCCTGCTGCGGATGACCGCCCTGGGCGCGGGCCGTCCTGCCACCTTCGAGGGCGGCACGCAGATCGTGCGAGAGGTGCTGAGCCGGCGGTACGGGGTGTCGCTCGACCACTTCGAGATGTACGACGGAAGCGGCCTGTCCCGGGCGGACCGCATCCCGGCGGCCACTCTCGCGGACATCCTCGAGCTGCTGACGAAGCCCCGCAACGCCCGTGTCCTCGGCTCCATCCTGGAGGGGCTGCCCGTCTCCGGCGAGGCCGGCAGCACCCTCGGGCCGGAGTGGGGCCGCTTCGACGACGCCAACTCCAAGTGCGCGGTGGGCAAGGTGCACGCGACGACCGGCACGCTGACCGGGGCCGTCGCGCTCAGCGGTCTCACGCAGGGCAAGGACGGCAACTGGAAGGTGTTCTCCTTCGTCGAGAACAACTCCACCGCCAACCCGAACGACATCAAGGACGCGATGGACGGCCTCGCCGCGACCGTGAACGGCTGCTGGGCCTGACCGGCGTCCGGGGAACATGAGAGGGCCGGCCGCCGAAAGGCGCCGGCCCTCTCGCATCGGCCCACCCCGCGACCCACTGTTTTCGCCCTGCCCCGTTGCGCCCACGGCCCCGCACCCTCCTTCGGGTGCGGGGCCGTGGGCATGCGTGGGCGTGGGCGGCTCCTGGCCGCGGGTCGGTCGCGGATCGGTCGCGGATCGGTCGCGGTCGCTAGCCGCGGGCGCGTTGGCGTACGTGGGCCAGGAGGAGGTTGGGGTCCTGCTGGGTGAAGTACGCCGCGCTGGTGACGTAGGCGGTCGTGCCGCGCACGGTCACGGACGTGGGGTTCGACAGTCCGTTCTGGCGGTCGAGGACCACCTGGTGGGTGCCGTCCGGGCGGACCAGGGCGACCTCACTGCCGCCGGTCAGCGCGACGAGGGCCGTCTCGCCGCGCCGGTCGAGGAACCCGAAGTCGTCGAGCGCGTAGAGGCCCGTCGCCCGGGTCTGGATCGCGCAGGCCGAGCCGTCCTCGCCGACCGGGATGCGCAGCAGCGTTCCGGCGTTGGTGTTGGACACCCACACGGCGTCGCGGTGCAGGCGCAGACCGTTGGCTCCGACCTTGGCCGCGGGCCGCGCGTTGCGCGGCTCGAGTGCGGCTCCCTGGGCCCATGCGGTGGGCTTGCCGCCCGCGCGCGGGACGCGCCAGACGGTGCCCAGCACCGAGTCGGCGACGTAGAACACGCCTCGGCGCTCGTCGAGGGCCAGACCGTTGGGGAAGCCCTTCTCCGGCAGCCGGGCGATCTGGCGGGGTCTGCCGCCGCCTGCGGGGATGCGCCAGATGCCGGTCGCGTGGGTGCCGGTGGCGTAGGTGACGTAGAGGGTGCCGTTCTGCGCGCGGGCGATGCCGAGGACGACGGCCCTGCCGACGACGGGCGTGGGCGCGTCCGGCACGGCGGGCAGCGTCGCGAGGAGCCGCTTGCTGCCCTCGCGGCTGACGTTGACGACCTGGCGGGCGGTCGAGAACGTCAGGTCGGCGGAGCCGTCGGGTTCGAGCGCGATGTTCTCCGGTGACTCGCCCGCGGCGATGTCGAAGTGGGCGACGACGCGCGGAGCGGACACGGTCGGCTCGTCTCCCGCGGCGGGAGCCGTGGCGAGCAGCCCGAGAGCGAGGGCGGCGGCGGTGATACCCGCCGATCGGGGAAGTCGGGGCATGGGACCTCTCTTCGGGGGAAGCCTGGACCGCCGCTGTGCGGCGGCCAGACGACCATGTCCGCGCCCCGGCGGCGACCACCGCCGTCGTGGCCGGGACATCGCCCGCGTGGCCCACGGCATCGACCCGCCTGCCGCTCACCCGGGTGACCCGGCGATGCAGCAGACTGTGGGGGCGACAGCCCGTCCGCGAGGACGCCCGGGCGTACACCCGCCGGGACAGGAACCCCACCCAGAAGGAAGCACGACGTGATCATCTTCGGCACCAAGGGATACCTCTACCAGCTGGCGATACTGACTCTGGTGTGCGGCCACTGCGGCAACCCCGCCGCGCACACCCTCAGGAAGCGGGTCACGAAGTTCACGCTCTTCTTCGTGCCGCTCTTCCCGATCTCATCGAAGTACGCGACCCAGTGCACCTTCTGCGGCGCGGAACAGAAGGTGACCAAGGAGCAGGCCGAGCAGCTGCAGGCGCAGGCCGCGGGTCACGTCGGCGGTCAGGCGTACGGGCAGCCGCAGCAGCAGCCGTACCAGCGCTGACGTCCGCCGGGGCTCACGGGGTGAGTCCGAGCCGGTCGCAGGCGGCGCGCAGTCGCGGTGTGCAGATCTGGGCGGCCGTGTAGACGCCGCCCTCGACGAGGACCGGCTCGACGTCCTCGGCCGTCACGGCGGCCGGGGTGAGCAGGACCGACGGGATGCCCTTCTTGGTGGGGCTGTCGACGGTCGTGGCGGCGCTGTCGCGGGGATCGTCGCCCCGTCCCACGGCGACGGCCATGGCGGCGACCGCGGAGGCCTCCTCCTCGAACGACTTGTACACCGTCATGTACTGCTCGCCCTCGACGATCCGCCGCACGGCGTCGAGGTCGGCGTCCTGGCCGGTGACGGGCGGGAGGTCGGTGACGCCGGCGCTCTTGAGCGAGGAGATCACGCCAGAGGCGATGGCGTCGTTGGCCGCCAGCACGCCGTCGATCCGGTCCGGGCCGAGGGCCGCGATGGCGGCGGACATGTTGGCGTGGGCGTTCTGCGCGCTCCAGTCCAGCGTGTTGTAGGACCTGGCGATCGTCACCTCGCCGGCCAGCACGGACCGCGCGCCCTCGCGGTACAGGGCCGCGTTGGTGCTGGTGGGGTCGCCGTTGACCATGACGACTTCGGCGTCCTCGGCCCGTTCGCCCAGGGCGTCGAGGAGCGCCTCGCCCTGGAGCCGGCCGACCTCGTGTCCGTCGAAGCCGACGTAACCGGTGACGGGGCCCTCGGCGAGGCGGTCGTAGGCGACGACGGGGACCCCCGCACGGCGCGCCTCCTGGATGGAGGAGCGCAGCGCCCGGGTGTCGGCGGCGTCGAGGATGAGGACCTTGGCGCCCTTGGTGACCATGGAGACCATCTGCTGTCGCTGTCTGGTCACGTCGTTCTCGGCGTTGGCGTATTCCACCGTGCACGCCGGGCACAGCTTCTTCACGCCTTCCTCGATCAGCGGCCGGTCCGAGTGCTCCCAGCGCGGGACGGCCCGGCTGGGGAGCAGCAGGCCGACGGTGAAGCCCTCCCCGGAGTCGCTCTGCCCGCCGCCGCCGCAGCCGGCCAGGGGCAGGAGGAGAAGGGCCGCGCCGATCACCGCGGCGGCGTATCTGCGTCGGTTGCTCACGGCGTTGCCTCCGGTACGACGATCTCGCTCCACACCTGTTTGCCGCCGGCCACCGGGACCGAGCCGAACGTGTCGGACATGGCCTCGACCAGCAGCAGACCGCGGCCGCCGGTGGACTCCCAGTCGACGATCACCGGTTTGGCGGGGGCGCGCGGCGAGGAGTCGCTCACGCAGACGCGCACCCGGTCGCCGCGCAGGATCAGGTCGAGACGGACCGGCCCCTGGGTGTGGACGAGGGCGTTGGTGACGAGTTCGGAGACGACCAGCAGCACGGCGTCGGCGGCCTGCTGGACCTGCCAGCGGCGCAGGGTGCGCGCGGTGAAGCGGCGGGCGTGCATCACGGCGTCGGGCAGCCGCCAGACCATCCAGCCGGCCCGGATGGGGCGGGTCTTCATGCCGTCGTAGCGCAGGAGCAGCAGTGCCACGTCGTCCTCGCGGCGGCCGACGTCGCCGAGCAGCAGGTCGGCCGTGCGGCCGAGGTCCGCGGGGTCGGCCGCGCCGAGCGCCGCGCGGGTGCGCCGCATACCCTCGTCGAGCGGGAGGTCGGCGGCCTCGACCAGGCCGTCGGTGACCAGGGCGAGGACCGTGCCGGGGGTCAGTTCGACGGCGGTCATGGGGAAGTCGGCCTCGGCGAGGATGCCCAGTGGGGGGCCGCCCGCGACCTCCACCTCCTCGGTCTCGCCGTCGGGCCGGCGCAGCAGGGGCGCCAGGTGGCCGGCGCGGACGAAGAGGGTGTTGCCCTCCTCCATGTCCAGTTCGGCGTAGCAGCAGGTGGCGAACAGGTCGGTCTCCATGCCGACGAGGAGCCGGTTGGCGTGGGAGACGACGACGTCGGGCGGGTGGCCCTCCATGGCGTAGGCGCGGACGGCGGTCCGCATCTGGCCCATGATCGTCGCGGCTCCGGCACTGTGTCCCTGCACGTCTCCGATGACCAGCGCCACCCGGTCCTGGGAGAGGGCGATGACGTCGTACCAGTCGCCGCCCACCTGGAGGCCGCGGCGGGCCGGCAGGTAGCGGGCGACGGCGGTTCCGCCGGGGAGTTCGGGCAGCCGCCGGGGCAGCAGGCTGCGCTGGAGCATCGTGGCGAGTTCCTGCTCGGCGTCGTGCGCGTGGGCCCGTTTGAGGGCCTGGCCGACGAGGGCGGCGGTCGCGGTGAGCAGGGACCGCTCCTCGGGGACGAACTCGTGCGGCCGGTCCCAGCCGACCAGGCACACGCCGGCGACGCTGCCCTTGGCGGGCAGCGGCAGGACGGCCAGCCCGCCGGGGCCGATGCCGGACAGTCCGGGTTCGAGGTCGGTGTCGGTGGGCCACAGGTCCATCCGGCCGTCGCGCAGCGCGTCCCGCAGGGTGGGCAGGGCACGCAGCGGGGCGTCGGGCCATTCGGTGCGCCACTCCGAGCGCCAGGCCTCGGGCCAGGCCGTGGGCTGGGGCGGGTCGAGGACGGTGACCATGAGCCGGTCGTCCTGCAGGGTGGCGAGCGCGACGCGGTCGGCGGCCAGCGGCTCGCGCAGGGCGGCGATCACCACGCGGGCGACGTCGCGGACCGTCGCGGCGTCGTCGAGGGCGGCGGTCAGCCACTGGATGCGGGAGACGTCATCGGCTCCGCGGCGCAGCACCGGGGTCGCCGTCACCACGCCGAGGACGCCGTCCGGCCGGCCGTCGGCGGCCGGGGCGATCCGGCAGCTCAGGCTCAGCCAGCGCATCTCGCCGGTCGGCCCGCGGACCCGGAACTCCAGGTCGCGTCTGCCGGAGTCCAGGTCCGCGGGCTCCAGGACCGTCATGAGGGCGTGCATGTCCTCGGGCAGGGCGTGGGCGAGCAGGGTGTCGACCTTGCCGTCGAAGTCGCCGGGGGTGATGCCGACCAGGTCGAGCAGGGTGTCGTCGGCCTCGATCAGGCCGGTGTCGGGGAAGAGGACGAAGGAGCCGACGCGCAGGCTGTGCAGCGCGGGCGTCAGCAGGGACGCCGCCTGCGGGGGGTCGGCCGTTTCGAGGAGGGCGGCGACGGCGTCGGCGTACCGCTCCAGGAAGCGGCGCTGTTCGTTCTCGAAGCCGTCGGACGAGGAGCCGAGGACGAGGAGGCAGCCCAGCCGTCGGCCTTCCGCGTCCAGCGGAAGCGCCCCGAGCGGTCCGGGAGGGGTGTCGGCGGGCAGCCAGAGTGGGCGGTCGGTGCGGAAGGCGAGGACCGCGGGCGAGTCACCGGACAGCGGTAGGCGCTCCGGCGGCCGCTGTCCGGAAGAGGTTCCTCCGCACGTGTCCACCAGCCGGAGTTCTTCTTCGGCGGCGCCGGGCGCGTAGACCGCCGCCCATGTCGCTCCGGCGAAGGTCAGGGCCCGGTCGAGGCATGTCCGCAACGTACCTCCTGTCCTGCCGCAGGTGCCGACAGGTTGAGATCGGGGCACCCACCCACCAGAATCGCATATAAGGATCAGCCGAACATATCCACCTTATTGTCGTCTATGGCAGGTATCGCATATGAAGGCCTGCATTCGGGACACGGCGAGGGCCCTGGCCGCGCTCTGCACGGCGGTGGTCGTGGCCGCCTGCGGGGCGGACGCCGGGGACGAACCCGGCGGCGGCGGACGCGGACCGCGCATCGGCCTGCTGCTGCCGGACGCCAACACGCCCCGCTGGGAATCGCAGGACAGGCCGCTGCTGGAGAAGCGGATCGCCCAGCTGTGCGACGACTGCGTGGTCGAACACGCCAACGCCAAGGGCGATGTGGCGCTCCAGCAGGAGCAGATGGAATCGATGATCACCAAGGGCGTGGACGCCGTCGTGCTGGTGGCTGTGGACGCCCGCTCGCTGCGGCCCGCGGTCGTCAAGGCCCACGAGGCCGGCGTCCCGGTCATCGCCTACGACCGGCTGGCCGAGGGCCCCATCTCGGGCTACGTCTCCTTCGACGGCGTGGAGGTCGGCAGGCTCCAGGGCAGGGCCCTGCTGCGGGCGATGGGCGACAAGGTGCCCGGCGCCCAGATCGTCATGATGAACGGCGACCCGAGCGACCCCAACGCCAGGGCGTTCCAGCGGGGGGCGCTGTCCGTGCTCGCCGGGAAGGTGAAGATCGGCAAGGCGTACGACACCCCGCAGTGGCGGCCGGAGACCGCGCACATGAACATGACCGGGGCGCTCGCGGCGCTCGGTCCCGACTCCATCGACGGGGTCTACGCGGCCAACGACGGTCTCGCCGGCGGCAGCATCACGGCCCTCAAGGCGAACAAGGTCACCCCGCTGCCGCCGGTCACCGGGCAGGACGCCGAACTTCCCGCGCTGCGCCGCATCGTCGGCGGCGACCAGTACATGACGGTCTTCAAGCCGTTCGGGCCCGAGGCGGCGGCCGGCGGCGCCATGGCCGTGGCCGCGGCGCGCGGGGAGAGCCTCGAACCCGTCGCCACCGGCGAGGTGCCGACACGCGACGGGGAGGCGGTCGCGTCCGTGCTGCTCACACCGGTGTCCGTGACGGTCGACAACATCGCGGACACGGTCGTCAAGGACGGCCTGCACACCGTCCAGCAGATCTGCACGCCTCAACTCCGGGCCGCCTGCGACAGGGCCGGACTCACCTGACGCCGCGTCCCCCGCTCCCGGGAAGAAGGTGGTTTGCGTGCCGGATCCCCCCTTGCTGGCGCTGCGCGGGGTGTGCAAGCGCTTCGGCGTCGTCAAGGTCCTCGACGACATCGAGCTGGAGATCCACTCCGGCCAGGTCGTCGCCCTGCTCGGAGACAACGGGGCCGGCAAGTCCACCCTCGTCAAGGTGATCTCCGGGGTGGCCCCCGCGGAGAAGGGCGTCATCGAATGGCGGGGCACGCCGGTGCACATCCGGCGTCCGCACGACGCCCGCGACCTCGGTATCGCCACCGTCTACCAGGACCTGGCACTGTGCGGGAACCTCGACGTCGTCGGGAACCTGTTCCTCGGCCGGGAGATCCGCCGGTTCGGGTTCCTCGACGAGGTGGAGATGGAACGCCGCACCCGGCAACTGCTGGAACGCCTGACCCAGGGCCTGCCCGATCTGCGCGGCCCCGTCGTCTCGCTCTCCGGCGGCCAGCGGCAGACGGTGGCCATCGCCCGCTCGCTCCTGGGCGACCCGCGGGTCCTGCTCCTGGACGAGCCGACCGCGTCCCTCGGGTTCGAGCAGAGCAGCGAGGTGCTCGACCTGGTGGACCGGCTGCGCGACCGCGGGCTGGGCGTGCTGCTCATCAGTCACAACATGGGCGACGTCAAGGCACTCGCCGACCGCGCCGTCGTACTGCGCCTGGGGCGCAACAACGGCTTCTTCGACGTGAACACCGCGTCGCAGGAACAGATCGTCTCGTCCATCACCGGCGCCACGGAGAACGTGCCGCGCCGGCCGGCCGGCCGGGAGGCGGGGTGGTGAAGAACATGCGGGCGGTCGCCCGTGCCATGGAGGGCGGGGTGGCGGTGTTCCGGCGCAAGCTGAGCGCCGGCGAACTGGGTTCGCTGCCCGTCGTCCTCGTCCTGGCCGTCGTCTGGATCACCTTCCAGTCCCTCAACGAGAACTTCCTCTCGCCCCGCAACCTGTCCAACCTCAGTGTGGACATCGTGGGCACGGGGCTGATCGCCGTCGGCATCGTCTTCGTGCTGCTGCTCGGCGAACTCGACCTGTCGGTCGGCTCGATCAGCGGACTGGCCGCGGCCGTCTTCGCCGTGCTGAACGTGAACCACGGCGTGCCGGAATGGCTCGCGCTGATCGTGGCGGTGCTGGCGGGCACGGTCGCGGGGACCGTGCAGGGCTACTCCATCGCCCGGACCCGGGTGCCGGCGTTCGTGGTCACGCTGGCCGGCCTGCTCACCTGGAACGGCCTCATGCTCGCCATCCTCGGCGACAGCGGCACCGTCAACCTGGACGAGAACGGCCTGATCGCCAAACTGACCAGCTACTACTTCACCCAGGACGCCGTCGCCTACGGCCTCGCGGCACTCGCCGCGGGCGTGTACTTCGTCGTCTGCGACCGGGACCGGCGCCGCCGCCGGGCCGTCGGCATGCCGCACCGCTCGCTGCGCGGCATCGTGGTGCGCACCGCCGGGCTCGCAGCGGTCGCCTTCACCGTCGCCTACCTGCTGAACCGGTTCCAGGGGCTGCCACTGGCCCTGCTGGTCTTCCTCGTGGTGGTGGCCGGCCTCGACGTCATGCTCCGCCGCACGCACTACGGACGGCAGGTGTACGCGCTCGGCGGGAGCGTCGAGGCGTCCCGCCGGGCCAGTCTCAGCGTGACCTGGGTGCAGACGGCGGTGCTCGCGGTCTCGGGCACCATGGCCGCGGTCGGCGGCCTGTTCCTGGCCTCGCGCATCACCTCGGTGAGCCAGAGCTCGGGGTCGGGCGTCCTGCTGGTGAACGCCATCGCGGCGGCCGTCATCGGCGGCACCAGCCTGTTCGGCGGACGCGGCACCACCTGGTCGGCGGTGCTGGGCATGCTGGTGATCCAGTCGATCGCGTCCGGCATGGCGATCACGGACACTCCCCCGGCCGTCCAGTTCATCATCACCGGCAGCGTGCTGTTCGCCGCGGTGGTCATCGACGCCCTGTCGCGCCGCTCGCAGGAGTCCCACGGCCGCGCGTGACACGGGGTGCCCGTGCGGCACGCCACGACCTCCGTGGGCAAAGTCATGCCGTAACAGGTGGCGAACGGAACGTGTACGGCACTACGTTGGTGAAAGTTGCACCACTTCTGAACGCTGTGCTGCCGACCACCCGTAGTGAGGGTTACCGGCGCATCCCGCGCGCGGCGTTCCACCGGCGATGAGGACAGCGTGCAGAACCATTCACCCGCAGCGGAGGGACGGAGATCCCTCACCCGTAACTGGCCCGTGGGCAGACGACTGCGCGCCGTTCTGCTCATCCCGGTACTCGTGGCCCTCGTGTTCGGGGGCATCCGGGTGAAACGCTCGGTGGACACCTGGCAGGACGCCGACGACGCGGTCCGCGTGGCCGAACTCGTCCAAGCCGCCAACAGGTACGCGAGCGACGCGATCAACGAGCGCGACGTGTCGGTCATCCCGCTCGTCGCGGAGAAGAAGGAGTCCGCCGCCGTTGTCCGGGCCCGGCAGATCACCGACGCGGACGCGAAGGCGTTCAACGCGGCGGTCGCCCGGATGCCGCAGACCAGCGGCCTGTTGCGGCGCGTGCAACTGGTGCGCGAGGGCGAGAAGCTGCTCCCCGCCGTACGGACCAACGCGTTCACCTCACGGATGTCCGGGGTGCAGACGGAGGAGAGCTACCACACCGTCCAGCACCCCCTGATGGAGATCTCCAACGAACTCGGATTCGGCAGCGACAACCAGGCGAGCTTCGGCCGGACGCTCTATGCGGTGTCCCTGACGCAGGCCGCCGAGTCCCTCATCCGGTCGATCGGCACACATCTGCTGGTGGACGACCGCGACGCGCTCGCCCCCGGCGAGCTGGAGACCCAGCTCG
Source organism: Streptomyces sp. B21-105 (assembly GCF_036898465.1). Lineage (NCBI taxonomy): Bacteria > Bacillati > Actinomycetota > Actinomycetes > Kitasatosporales > Streptomycetaceae > Streptomyces > Streptomyces sp. B21-105. The sequence continues at coordinate 1,351,774 of NZ_JARUMJ010000001.1, forward strand.
CCTCCTTCCGCTCGTACGCCTACCTCGAACAGGTGGGGCTGCAGGAGTTCGCGGGCGCCGCCACCACCGAGGACATGGCACGGCTGCAGAAGGCGCTGGCCGACGCCCAGGCCCGGGGCAGGCAGCAGGCCGCCGCGACCGCCGCCGAGGCCCAGGCGGCCGGGCGGAAGTACGTCGCGCCGCCCTCGATGGAGGCGATGATCGCCGCGATCTCCACCGGGAAGTCCGCCGAGGACCTCGCCGAGCAGGGCATCACCCCGGAGTCCTTCTTCGCCGCGTCCACCCTGGGCTTCGACGCCTACCGCAGCGTGCAGGTGTATCTCACCGACGCGGCGCTCGCCAGCGCCCAGGACATCGCCGACCAGGCGCGCGGGGACGCCATGACCAACGCCGCGCTGGTGCTCGCGGCGGTGCTCGTCGCCTTCCTCCTCGCCACCTGGGTGGCCCGCACGATGGTCACCGGCATGCGCCGGCTGAGCGCGTCCGCCATCGAGATCTCCGGGCAGCGGCTGCCCGCCCTGATCGACCAGCTGTCGCAGTCCGATCCCGGCAGGGTGGACACCAGGGTCACTCCCATCGCGATCGACACCACCGACGAGATCGGCGAGGTCGCCCGGGCCTTCGACCACGTGCACCGCGAGGCCGTCCGGCTCGCGGCCGAGCAGGCGCTGCTGCGCGGCAACATCAACGCGATCTTCACCAACCTCTCGCGCCGCAGCCAGTCCCTGATCGAGCGTCAACTCGCCATGATCACCAGCCTGGAGGACAACGAGACTGACCCGGACCAGCTGGAGAACCTGTTCAAGCTGGACCACCTCGCCACGCGGGTGCGCCGCAACGGAGAGAACCTGCTGGTGCTGGGCGGGGAGCGGCCCGCCCAGCAGTGGGACCGTCCGCTGCCGCTGGTCGACGTCATCCGCGCGGCCTCCTCCGAGGTGGAGCAGTACGAGCGCATCCGGTTCGCCGATCTCCCGGAGGCCCAGGTCCAGGGCCAGGCCGTGACCGACCTCGTGCACCTGCTCGCCGAACTGCTGGAGAACGCCACCGCGTTCTCCTCCCCGCACTCGCTGGTCCAGGTGACCGGCTCCCGGCTTCCCGACGGCCGGATCATGCTGGAGATCCACGACCAGGGCATCGGCCTCGAGGCGGACGACTTCGCGGTGATCAACCACAAACTGGCCAACCCGCCGACCGTCGACGTCGACATCGCGCAGCACATGGGCCTGTTCGTGGTCGGCCGGCTCGCCGAACGCCACGGCATCCGCGTCCAGTTGCGCCCGGCCGCCGAGAAGTCCGGCACCACGTGCCTCGTCATGCTGCCCGACACGGTCGCCCAGCGCCCGCGGGACGCGACACCCGACTCCGACACCCTGGCGTTGGCCATGATCAGGAACGTCCCGACGGCTCGGGGCGCGGGCAGCGCGGGCCCCTTCGGGGGACCGGACTTCGGCGACGCCTTCACCGACTACGAGGCCTGGCAGGACGATCCCGGCAGGGCCGGCCCGGTGCAGGAGGTCCAGGAGCCGCCCGCCGCCGTCCGTGCACGGCGGCTCCCCCGCCGCTCCCCCGGCGGCAACCGGCGGGGCCGCGGCGACCAGCACTGAGGTCGCCGTCCTGCGGCCCGCCGGCCGATACGGCGGCGGGCCGCAGGACGGCGGGCACGGCGGAGGCGGGCACGACGTCGGGCGGGACAGCCGGGCCGGGCAACGGGGAGACACGCCGGACACGCCCTTGGATGGCCCATCCCGCCGGTTGACGCGGCACCGGGTCATAGCGTGCGCAATATGAAGAAATGCCATATCGCGTACCTGGCGTGCACAGCGACCCTTCTCGGGACGGGCCTCGGCGCCGCGTCCCCCGCCGCCGAGCCCCCGGCGCACGAGGTGCATGTGGTGCACCCGGGACAATCCATCCAGCAGGCGGTGGACGCCGCGGCGCCGGGCGACACCGTCCTCGTCGCCCTCGGCACCTACCGCGAGAGCGTCACCGTGAAGACGCCCGGGCTGACCCTGCGCGGCATGGGCCGCGGCACGGTTCTCCGACCGGCCGCCGCCTCCGCCGACTCCGGCACGTCCGGCACGTCCGGCACGTCCGGCACGTCCACGGCGGGCACGGGGAGCACGGCCACCGGCGCCGCCGCCGAGGCCGAAGCCGCGACGAAGCCCGCCGCCGATCCCGCAGCCCAGCCCGGCGCCAAGCCCGCGACGCAGCCCGCGGCCCAGCCCGCCGCCGATCCCGCAGCCCAGCCCGCGGCCCAGCCCGGCGCGCAGCCCGCCGCCGATCCCGCAGCCCAGCCCGCCGCCAAACCCGCGGCCCAGCCCGGCGCGCAGCCGGCGGCCAAACCCGCGGCCGAGCCCGCGACCGCGGCTGCGGCCGTCGAGGGCTGCGCCGAGAGCGGCAACGGCGTCTGCGTGCTCGGCACGAAGGAACAGCACGTCGGGAACGTCACCGTGGCGAACCTGACCGTCACGGGCTTCACCCGGTCCGGCGTCTACGCCATGGCCGCCGACAACCTGACGGTGCGCAACGTCACCGCCGAGAAGAACGGGGTGTGGGGCATCGCCCAGGAGGGCTCCCTGCACGGCGTGTTCCGGGGCAACACCGCCCGGGACAACGGCGACGCGGGCCTCTTCCTCGCCAACTCGGTCAAGGAGGAGATGGGCGCCGTCGACACCGGGGGAACGCTCGTCGAGCGCAACCGGCTCGAGGGCAACCGGATCGGCGTCACCGTGCGCCGGCTGCGCAACCTCACCGTGGCGGCCAACCGCCTCACCGGCAACTGCGCGGCGGTGTTCGTCGTCGGCGACGAGAACAAGCCGCGGGCCGGCCTTGTGACGGTGACGCAGAACCGCATCGAGCGCAACAACAAGTCCTGCCCGAAGACCGCCCGGCTGGACGCCCTGCAGGGCTCGGGCATCGTCCTCACCGGCGCCGAGGACAGTCTGATCACCCACAACGTCATCAGGGACAACGTCGGCGCGTCCCCGCTGTCCGGCGGCATCGTCCTGTTCAAGAGCTTCGTCGGCACCCCCAGCGAGCGGAACCGGATCAGCGACAACACGCTCGCGGGCAACGCCCCGGCGGACCTGGTCAACGCGGACACCACCGGTAAGGGCAACACCTTCGAGAGCAACGCCTGCACGGCGTCGAAGCCCGACGGACTGTGCCGCCCGGCCGACACCACCCGCCGCTGACCCGGTAGCGCCGTACACGCTCCCCACCGCCCCTGGCCCCCCACACCCCTGGCACCCGAGAACGAAGGAAGGCGGCACATGACGACCGTTCAGTCCCGCAAGCTGTCGGACCCGCCCGAGCAGGACCCGCCCCCCGCCCCGCCGCCCTCCATGCGGCTGCGGGAGCTCGCGTTCGGGGCCGCGTGCGCCGCCGCGCTGCGCGCGGCCGCCCGGCTGGGCGTCGCCGACGCCCTCGGCGACAGCCCGCTGCCCGTGGCGGACCTCGCGGCCGCGGTGAAGGCCGAGCCCCGGCAGCTGCGGCGGCTGTTGCGGGCCCTGTCCTGCTACGGCGTCTTCGCCGAGCGGCCGGACGGGACGTTCGCGCACACCGAAGTCTCCCGGCTGCTGCGCGAGGACGACCCGAACAGCCTGCGCGCCATCACCCTGTGGTGCACCGAGCCCTGGACCTGGGACGCCTGGCCGCTGCTGGACGACGCGGTGCGCACCGGGCGCAACGTCGTGGAGGACCTGTACGGGAAGGAGTTCTTCGCCTACCTCAACGAGGACGCCCCGGAGTCGGCCGACGTCTTCAACCGCGCGATGACCACGTCCAGCGTGCAGTCGGCGCGGGACGTCGCTGAGTTCCTGGACCTGTCGGGGTGTTCGTCGGTCGCCGACCTCGGCGGGGGCCAGGGGCACGTGGTGGCGAGCCTGCTCGCCAAGTACCCGGCGATGCGGGGCGCCCTGCTCGACCTGCCCCGGGTGGTGGAGAACGCGGTGCCGAGGCTGCGCGCCGGCGGCGACCTCGCGGGCCGGGCCCGGATCGTGCCCGGCGACGTGCGCGAGGCGGTCCCGGTCGAGGCCGACGTCTACGTCATCAAGAACATCCTCGAGTGGGACGACGAGAGCACCGCCCGCACGCTGCGCAACGTCCGCGAGGCGGGCGGCCCGGGCACCCGGGTCGTGGTCATCGAGAACCTCGTCGACGACACGCCGTCGATGCGGTTCAGCACCGCGATGGACCTGATGCTGCTGCTCAACGTCGGCGGGGCGAAGCACACCACCGAGAGCATGGTCGCCCGGCTGACCGACGCCGGACTGGTCGTCGACGACATCAGCCCGGTCAACCCGTATCTGCACGCGTTCGACTGCCACTTCCCGGGCTGATCCGGTCGCCCCCGCGCACCACCCCCGCACGACCGTCACCCCGTACCCCGCCCCCCGCAGACCACCGGTCGCCGGGCCCGCAGCATCGCGGGCCCGGCGACCGGTGCTGTCCGGCTCTGTCCGTCTCTGTCCGGCGCGGCTCAGCCTGCCGGCTCGCGCTCCCAGAGGTAGAAGCGCTGCGCCATGGCGTCCTTGGGGGACCGCCAGGTCTCGGGGTCGTACGCGCTGACGTACGAGGACAACCGCTCGCTGACGTCGCGGAACTCGGGGTGCCCGGTGATCTTGGCGATGGCGGGCCCGGGGTCGCGCTCGGACTCGATCAGATGCATGTAGACGTCGCCGAACTGGAAGAGGCTGCGCCGGACGACGCCGACGAGCCGGGGAAGCTCTCCACGGTCGGACTCCTCGAACACCTTGGCGATGTCGGGCGCCGACCCCGGGGCCATCCGGGCGACGATCAGTGCTTGGTGCGTGGGGGGCATGGGGGGCTTGGAGGGCATGGGGGGCTGTTCTCCGTCCGGATCAGTCGGTCAGACCGGGAGTGGCGCCGCGTTCGGCGGCCGCCTTCTCGATGCGGTCCCGGATCAGGGCCATCTGGACCTTGGAGTTCCGGTTGATGTTGTCGGTCATCCACTCGTCGTCGACCGGCGCCTGCGGCTTCATCGCGAAGTCCTGCGTCCAGATCATCCGCGTGCCCGCCGGCACCTCCTCGTACCGCCAGTGGATGTCCATGTGATCGAAGGGCCCCGTCTCGACCCGGCGGGCCTTGACCGTGCGGGTGTCGCGGTCCGGCTCCCGCTCCGAGACCCAGCTCCACACGGTGCCGTTCTCGTCCGGGTGCATGGTCAGCCGGAAGGTGGTCTTGCGGCCCTCGCGGGAGAGGATCTCGACGGAGGCGTACTCGCTGAACAGCCGAGGCCAGTTCTCGAGGTCGTTGGTGATCTCCCAGACCAGTTCCAGGGGCGCCGCGATGGTGATCTCGTTCTGCGTGTGTCCGGACATCTCACGCTCCTGTCATGAGTGCGCTGTTGACGAGGTCGAGGAACTGCCGGGGCGTCTTGGAGCGTTCGGCGTCGGGGGGCATCGGCGTGCCGTACCGGTTCTCCAGCTCGCCCACGATGCCCAGCAGCCCGAGCGAGTCCACGCCCAGGGTCGCGAAGGCGGCGTCCTGCTGCCGGAGCTCGTCCGGCGCGACGGTGACGCCGGCGGACTTCTTCATGAGTTCGGCCAGCTCTTCCACGGTGATGCGGTCGGTCATGGGGTTCCTCTCCTCTGCTGCTTCCCTGCTGCGCGACGCCCCGCTACGAGGCGTCCGCGACGCCGTGCCGCAGCACCAGCGCCGAGTTGGAGCCCATGAGCCCCCGGCTCAGGACCAGGGCCGTGCGCACCTCGGCGGTGCGGGCGCGGCCGGTCACGAGGTCGAGGTCATGGCAGATGTCGAAGACGTTGGGGGTGGGCGGGATCAGGCCGTGCTCCATGGCGAGCACCGCCGCCGCGGTGTCCATCAGCGGCGCCGCGCAGTAGCCGCGGCCGATGCCGGTCTTGGGCGCGGTGACGGGCACCCGGGCGCCGTGCGGGCCGAGCGCGTCCATGATGGCCAGGGCTTCGGCGCGGTCCGCCGCCGGGACGCCGAGCGCGTCGGCGAAGACGACGTCGATCTCCTCCGGGACACAGTCCGCTTCCTCCAGCGCACCCCGGATCGCCTCGGCGAGGCCCTGCCGGGACTCCTCCCAGCGGGAGGCGCCGGTGAAGGTGGCCGCGTGTCCGGCGAGGAAGGCCCGCACCCGCGCGCCGCGCGCCCGGGCGGTCTCCGCCGCCTCCACCACGACCATGGCGCCGCCCTCGGCCGGCACGAACCCGCAGGCCGCCGACGTGAACGGGCGGTAGGCGCGGGTCGGGTCGTCGACGGTGCTGAGCTCCTCGTAGCCGAGCTGGCAGACCATCGAGTACGGCGCGATCGGCGCCTCGGTCGCCCCGGCCACGATCACGTCGGTGCCGCGCCGCACGGCCCGCGCCGCGTGGGCGAGGGCGTCGAGTCCGCCGGCCTCGTCGGCGGCGACGACCGAGCAGGGGCCCTTGAATCCGCGGCGGATGGAGATCTGGCCGGTGCTGGCGGCGTAGAACCAGGCGATGGACTGGTACGGGCCGACGTGACGGCTGCCCTTGCTCCACAGCTGCTGGAGCTCGCGCTGGCCGAACTCGCCGCCGCCGGAGCCGGCCGCGGTGACCACGCCGACGGAGTACGGCGCGGCGTCGGTCTCGGGCCGGCCGAGGCCGGCGTCGTTCAGTGCGAGGTCGGCGGCGGCCATCGCGAAGTGCGTGAACCGGTCGGTCTGTACGAGGAAGCGCTCCTCGATCGCCGCCGACGGGTCGAAGTCGCGGACCTGGCCGGCCACCCGCAGCGGGAGTTTCTCGCAGCCCTCGCGGGTGATCCGCTCCAGGACGCTGATGCCTTCCTTCGAGGACTTCCAGAAGGTCTCGGTGCTGGCTCCGTTGGGCGCGACCACGCCGATTCCCGTGACGGCCGCGCGCCGGGGCAGGGGTTCACTCATCGTGTCTTCTCCCTCGGCCGGTTCATGACCACCGCGGACTGGAATCCGCCGAACCCGCTGCCCACCGAGAGCACGCTGGAGAGCTTGCGCTCCCGGGCCACGCGCGGGACGTAGTCCAGGTCGCACTCGGGGTCGGGCGTCTCGTAGTTCGCGGTCGGCGGTACCACCTGGTGCGCCAACGCCAGGACGCAGGCGACGAGTTCTATCGCTCCGATGGCGCCCAGCGAGTGGCCCACCATCGACTTGATGGAGCTCATGGGGGTGTCGTAGGCGTGCCGGCCCAGGACCCGCTTCACCGCGGCGGTCTCATGGCGGTCGTTCTGCTTGGTGCCCGAGCCGTGCGCGTTGACGTAGTCGACCGCGGTGGCGTCGGTCCGCGCGTGGGCGAGGGCGTCCTCGATGGCCCGGGCCATCTCCAGGCCCTCGCTGGTCAGGCCGGTCATGTGGTAGGCGTTGCCGAAGGTGGCGTACCCGCCGAGCTCGCAGTAGACGTGCGCGCCGCGGGCCCGTGCGTGCTCCAGTTCCTCGAGGACGAGCACCGCGCCGCCCTCCCCCATGACGAACCCGTCGCGGTCGGCGTCGAAGGGACGCGAGGCGTGGGCCGGGTCGTCGTTGTGGCAGGAGGTGGCCTTGATCGCGTCGAAGCAGGCCATGGTGATCGGGGAGATCGGCGAGTCCGACGCGCCGGCTATGCAGATGTCGGCCCGGCCCTCCTCCACCGTGTGGAAGGCGTACCCGACCGCGTCGAGGCCGGAGGTACAGCCGGTGGAGACGGTCTGCACCGGCCCCCGTGCGCCGAACCGTTCGGCCACCGTCGAGGCGAGGGTGCTGGGCGTGAACGCGCGGTGCAGCTGCGGGGCGGCCCGGCGGTGGTCGACGTCCCAGCGCTGTCCGTGATGGCTGACCAGCACGTAGTCGTTCTCCAGCCGGGTGGTCCCGCCGACCGCGGTGCCCAGGGAGACGCCGACCCGCCAGGGGTTCTCCGCCGCGAGGTCGAGACCGGCGTCGCGGACCGCCTCGTCTCCGGCGACCATGGCGAACTGGATGTAGCGGTCGCAGCGTTCGACGTCCCCGGCGTCCAGTCCGTGCGCCGCCGGGTCGAAGTCGCACTCGGCGGCGATCCGCGAGCGCAGACCGGCCGGGTCGAAGAACGTGATGCCCCGCGTCGCCGTGCGGCCCTCGACGAGGAGGTTCCAGAACGCGGGGACGCCTATGCCGCCCGGGGCGACGATGCCTATGCCGGTGACCGCCACCCGTCTCGTCATGACCGGACCTGACGTCGGCCGGCGGCCTCGGCGCCGATCACCACGGCCTCGGCGTCGGTCCCCTCGGTGTCGACGTGGCCGAGCGGCGGGCTCGGCGCCAGCGGGCCGAGGTGGAAGACCATCCGGGCCTCCACCTTGCCGACGTTGCGGAAGCGGTGGCGCATGCCGAGCGGGATCAGCAGCCCCTGCTCGGGCTGCAGCGCCTGGGCCTCGCCGTCGAGATCGACCTCCAGCTGCCCGCACAGGACGTACACGAACTCCTCGGAGTACGGGTGGTAGTGCTCGCCGATGCGGTCGCCGGGCTTGATGATGGCCACGCCCATGAAACCGCTGGTCGAGCCGACGGTGGCCGGGGTGAGCATGGCGCGCAGATCGCCGCCGCGCCGGGTGTTGGGCTCGACCTCGCTGAGATCCACGACTCTGGGACGGGAAGTGATCACGACGTTCCTCCGATGGTGTACTGCACCGAGGTGGGCGGGGCGGGTCACCGCCCCGGCCCACGTGATGACGGATCAGGCGTCGGGCGACCGGCGGTCGGTGACGAGGTCCATGCGCGCGCGCTCGAGGAACCGTGCGAGCTGGGCTGCGTCCTTCGCGCCGGCCGGGGCCGCGCCGGCGGCGCCTTCGGCAAGGGTCGTCAGCTCGGCGGCCTGCGCGGGGTCGGACAGGCCGAGGGCCTGGCCGGGGTCGGCGCCGTCGAGTCCGCCGCGCACGTCGATCAGCCGTACGACGACGTCGTCGCGCTGGAAGATCGTGCTGCGCAGCACCGGGTTGCGCGGGTCGTCGGCCGCCGCCTCGTCCTGCCGGGCGAGCAGTTCGGCCAGCTTCATGCCGCGGTCCGGCCGGGCCGGGTAGTACAGGGCGTACCGCTCGGCCTGCGGGTCCTGCCGGTCCGCCGTCACATGGTGGACGGCGGGCAGCGCGGCCCGCGTGAAGAAGACCCGGGCGGACTCGGGGTCGTTGAGGTCCCGGTCCTGCTCCAGATAGGGGTTGATGGCCTCCTCGACGGCCCGCACCTCGGGCTGCCGGGAGACGTGGCGCAGCGCGGACAGCAGGTCGCCGCGCACCTCGATGGCCCGCACCACGCGGTTGCCGTGCATGAACAGCGAGGTGCGGCACAGCCGGGTGGTGTCGTCGACCTGCGGCTCGGGCGAGGCGTAGTCGGCGAGGATCTTGGCAACGATGTCCTCGCTGCCCGGCTTGACGGTGAAGGTGAGCGCGTGCCGGATCACGCCGTCGCCGATGCGGGGCGAGGTCTGCAGCCGCCGGCCGTTCGCCTTCGCGTCCGCCGCGGGTCCGCCGGTCTCGCGGACCACGTGGAAGCGCAGCGACCGGGTGTCGCGGACGCAGCTGTGCAGCGGCTCCACCATCGCCACGTGTTCCTCGCTGTTCACCCAGGCGAGGAACGGCGGCGCGCTCTCCCACTCGCTGGTGATGAGCCACTGGGAGGGGTTCTCGATGGACTGGCACAGCTGGTCGCTCACGTGCCCGGGGACGGACGCGACCTGGTTGCAGAGCTGCTCGTAGGCCTCGAGGAACTGCTGCTGGGCACCGTCGTAGACGTCGACCAGCAGGACGACCCGGAGCCGGGAGCCGTCGAACACGGACTGGGAGACACGTTGCGACGCCTGTCGCGCCCGCGAGCCTGCAACACGTTCGGACGTGGTGGTCATCCTGCGCACATCTCCTTCGCGGAGGGGGAAGGGAACGTCGGCCGCGTGATGCGACGTCAGCGTTCCTCGATCGTGTGCCCGTCCCCGTGAGCGCGCGACCGGGGATGAACTACGTGGGTGACTGCGCGGGCCGACGTCACAGGAGATGCGCGAAGACCACCAGGTTGTCCGTGTAGTCCTTGGCCCGGCGGTCGTACTCCCCCGCACAGGTGATGAGCCGCACCTCGGCGTCGGGCGTGTCGCCGTACACGCGTTCGTCGGGGAAGTCGTCCTTCTCGAAGGTCTCCACGCTGTCCACGCGGAAGGACGGCTTGCTGCCGTCGGCCCGCCGGACCTGGAAGACGTCGCCCTCGCTGAGCGCGCTGAGCCCGGCGAAGACGGCGGGGGACGTCTTGGTGTCGACGTGCCCGGCGATGATCGCGGTGCCCGCCTCGCCGGGAGAGGCGCCCTTGGCGTGCCAGCCGACCAGGTTGACGTCGTCCGCGGGAGGCGGGTCCAGCCGGCCGCTGCGGCCGATGGCGAGGTCCGTGAAGGGCGCGTCGACCGAGATCTTCGGGATGAGCAGGCGTACCGGTCTCGACCGGCGCAGGTGTTTGCCCGACGGTTCCTCGTCCCGGGCGCGCGACGAGGACGGGGCCTGCGGGGCGGCGGCACGGGTGGCCGGACCGGAGGCGGCGGGCGGGGCGTGCGGGGGGTGTCCGGCACCGGACGACGGGTCGTTGCCACCGCACAGGCTGATCGCGAGGAAGACGGCGGCGGTGGCGCAGAGCATCATCACGCCGGTGCGTGAGCCTTGCTCGGAGGAGGACGCGGGCGCGGAGGGGGAAACGGGGGGAGGGGAGGACGGGGAAGAGGGGGAAGGGGGGGAAGGGGGGACTGCCATTCGGTGGAACACCTCACTCGGGCGGCGCAGCGGAGCGGACGGGCACGGGGAGAGCGGGACGGGCCGCCGCACGGGTGCACCGGCGGGCGGGTGCACGGGTGACGGGTGCACAGGCGGGTGCGCGGGCGGCGGCCGCGGCCTCGCTATCACGTCCGGCGTGGTCAGTCCGTGCCGGCGGCGGTCCGACGGTGCGGGGCGAGGGCGGCCGAGGCGGTGGCGACGGCCGAGGCGGTGGCGGCCGAGGCGGTGGCGGCCGAGGCCGCGGCGGCGGCCGAGGCCGCGGCGGCGGCCGGGGTCATCCGGGCAGTGCGCATCTGATGGCCTTTCCGTCACGGCCGGGCAACCGACACCTCGTCAGCTGGTCCGACCCGACCGGGACGTGATCCACCGTCAGCCGACGACCGCCGCGGCACCACTCGGGACGTTCACTCGGGTGAAGGCCACCGGCTCAGCCCAGCCCGAGACCGGTGCGCAGGACGTGGCGCAGCGTGGACTCGGCGTCCGGGTCCGGGCCCGGCGACCGCCAGGCGACGAACCCGTCGGGCCGGACGAGCACGGCGCCCCCGCCGGGCGTGCCGTGGCGCTCCGCCCAGTCGACGTCGCCCTCCGGGGTCAGGTCGGCATCGGGGCCGTCGCCCACCCGGTACGACCTCAGCGGCAGCGACAGCTCCTGAGCGAGGCGGCCCGCGGCCTCGTGCCAGCCGCTCGGCCGGGCCGCGTCGCTGAGCAGGACCAGGGTCCGCTCGTAGAGGTCCAGGGTGGAGATCCGTTCGTCCCCGCGCCGCACCCACAGGTGGGGGGCCCGGCTGCCGGGCGCGCCGCTCAGGTCGAGGCTCTCCGGGACGACCGGGACCGTGTCGTCGGCGCCGACGACGGCGCCCTGCGGGTAGCGGTAGCCGAGGGCGACGTTGAGGATGCCGCGCTGCGGGCCGCCGCCGGTGCCGGGCGGCGGGGCGAACCCGGGGTGGCTGTGCTCGGCCGACCGGGCGGCGGCCCGGGCGCTGGTGGCCTCGGCGACGGGACGGCGTTCGGCGTCGTAGGTGTCGAGCAGTTCCTCCCCCGCCCAGCCGTCGAGCACGGCGGCCAGCTTCCAGGCGAGGTTGTGCGCGTCCTGGATGCCGGTGTTGGAGCCGAACGCCCCGGTCGGCGACATCTCGTGTGCCGAGTCGCCGGCCAGGAACACCCGGCCCGACCGGTAGCCGCGGGCGACGCGCTGGGCGGCGTGCCAGGGCGCCTTGCCGGTGATCTCCACGTCGAGGTCGGCGACCCCGACCGCGCGGCGGATGTGCTCGACGCACCGCTCGTCGGTGAACTCCTCGAGCGTCTCCCCCTGTTCGGGGTGCCAGGGGGCGTGGAAGACCCAGTTCTCGCGGTTGTCCACCGGTAGCAGTGCGCCGTCGGCGTCGGGGCTGGTCAGGTAGCAGACGATGAATCGGCGGTCGCCCACGACGTCGGCCAGACCGCGGGAGCGGAAGGTGAGGCTGACGTTGTGGAACAGGTCGCCGGGACCGCTCTGCCCGATGCCGAGCTGCTCCCGGACGGGGCTGCGGGGGCCGTCGGCGGCGACGAGGTAGTCCGCGCGGACGGCGAGGTGCTCACCGGTCTCACGGCTCTTGGCCACCGCGCTGACCCCGTGGGCGTCGGCCTCGAACGACATGAGTTCGGTGGAGAACCGCACGTCGCCGCCGAGCCGTCGGGCGTGGTCGAGGAGCACCGGCTCCAGGTCGTTCTGGCTGCACAGGCACCAGGAGCTGGGGCTGAAGCGGGCCAGGCCGCCGCCCGGGTCGATGTCCCGGAACAGCCACTCGCCGGCGTCGCCGACGAGGGTGGGCGCCTGGAGGATGCCGTGGTTGTCGGCCAGCGTGGCCGCCGCGTCCTGGATCCCCCGTTCCACGCCCGCCACCCGGAACAGCTCCATCGTGCGGACGTTGTTGCCGCGGCCGCGCGGATGGATGGAGGTGCCGGCGTGGCGTTCCACCAGCAGGTGCGGCACCCCCAGCCTTCCGAGGAACAGCGAGGTCGCGAGGCCCACCAGGGAGCCGCCGACGATGAGGACCGGGACCCTGAGGGTGGGGGTACCGGCCTGTCGGGCTCGTTCGTTCATCACTCTCGCCTCCAGCACGTCGTGTCCGCCGACCCGGCCGGATACGGCGGAGACCACATGCATGCCCCGTGGAGCTGACGGCGCTTCAGGCTTCACCCGGCTGCGTCGCGGCGCGGGAGGGGCCGCCGCGGTCGTCGCGGCGGGCCCGGGAGGCGGCGGACGGCCGTGCGCTCAGCGGCCCGCGCGGCCGATGCCGTCGACGTCGTCCATGCCGTTCACGCCGTCCATGCCGTTCACGCCGTCGACGCGGCCGGCGGGGTCGACACGGTCATGGCGTTCGCGACGGTCACGGTGTTCGCGACGGTCGCCGTCGAGACGGTCGAGGTAGAAGCGGACGGTCGTCCCGTCGTCGGCGGTGTGCAGGCGTACCAGGTCGGCCACGTAGTGCACGAGCATCAGGCCGCGGCCGCCGATCTGACCGTGCGCGGGAGGCCTGCGGCCGGCCAGCGGGTCGATCATCCGGCCCGCGTCGCGGACCTCGCACACGACCTGGCCCCCGTCCCTCCAGACGGCGAGCGTTCCGTGCCCCCCGCCGTGCACCACGCTGTTGGTCGTCAGCTCCGCCACCGCCAGCTCGGCGTCGGTCAGCCGCTGCCCCGTCAGACCCAGCCGCGCGGCGCGGTCGACCGCGAAGGCGCGCGCCGCGGCCAGGTCCTCCGGACCGAAGGCGAACTCCGCGGCGTCCGGCGCGGGCGGCAGCGGCCGGTTGTACCGGGCGACGACGGAGCGCCAGTCGTAGGCGTCGCTCGCCGACTCCGTGTCACCGGCCAGCACGGTCGGGTGGGTGTTCCGCGCGTCGGCCAGCACCTCTTCGTCCAGGCCGGTCTCGTCGTACGGGCACAGGATGGTCGCCGCGCGCCCCGCGAAGGCCGCGTTGATCAGTGCCTCGTGCTGTGCGCACGCGGGGTACTCCAGGGCACTGCGCCCCGGCCAGATCGGCTCACCGATGATCCGGACCCGGCCGTGCCGATGGGCGTCGGCGAATCCGCGGAGCACCTTGGGGATGATCCGGCCCGGGTTGCGGCCCGCCTCGGCCATGTCCAGCAGGAGGACGGCCCGCGCGTCCGCGCCGAGAGCCGCCCTGATCAGTTCCAGGTTGGGACCGGGCACGGCCACCGCCACCGGCTCGCCGACGTCCAGGCCCTCCCGCACGAAGGACACCGTCCGGTCCACGTACTCCCGCGCGGAGCGGTAGAACAGCGCGGGATGCCGGAACGTCTCGTGGATCGCGACCGTGCTCATCGCGGCGCCACCTCGATCCGGGGCAGGTCCGGCCAGAACAGGCTGAGCACCCTCGACACCTGCGGCGGCGGATATTCGACGACCACCCGTCCCGAGGGCAGGCCCAGGGCCGTGACGGCGAGCGCCGCGACGCCGGCGACGTCGACGAACCCGACCTCCGACAGCTCCACGTAGGACACCTCGGCGTGTCGCCGGGCCAGGCCCGCCAGGGCCTCTTCCCACGGCGAGCGGGTGACCGAGCTGACCTCGCCCCGGGCCCGTATGCCCGGCCGGCCGGACAGTGGGATCACCTCCAGCACAGCGGTCCCGCCGTGCGGGAGCCCGAATCCACCGGCTCTCTGCGGGGCGTTCACCACCCTCGGCCTCCTTCGCTGCGCACCGGTGGTCCCGGCGGCCGTGCGGCCACCCGGCCGCCGCTTGCGCGCGACGGCCCCGAAGCAGTCCCTACCCGTCTTCCGCAGCCTAACGCCGCCTCTTCGGGTGCACGGGCGGAACCGGACGTAACGTGGCATGCACGGTGCAACGGAGGATCGGACGACGGTCGAACCCTGGGGGCGCGATGTGCTGGAGTGCGACGGCCGATCTGGTGGCGGGGGCCGGGCTGCTCGCCCTCGGAGGGGCCGGCGTGGCCCGGGTACGCGACCGCCGGGACCTTCCGCTGGCCGCGCTGCCGCTGCTCCTCGGCGCGCACCAGATCGTGGAGGCCTTCGTCTGGGACGCGGGCGGGGGCAGCGGGCCCGCCACCGTCGTCTGGACCGTGATCGCGCTGCCGCTGCTGGCGGTGTGGGTGCCCGCGGGGGTGTGGTGCGCGGCCCCGCCGTCCGCCCGGCGCGGCGCCTCGTTCACGCTGGCCGTCGGCGTCGCGACCGCCGTGCCGCTCGCGTACGGCATCGCCGCCGGTCCGGTGACCGCCGAGATCCGCGGGCACCGGGTCGGCTACGTCGTCGGCCTGCCGTACCCGCCCGTCCTGGTCGCGGGGTACCTGGTGGCCACGGTCGGTTCGCTGCTGCTGTCGGGCGACCGCCGGCTGCGGGCCCTGGGGGCGGTGGTCGCCGTGGGGGCGGCGGTCTGCTTCGCGCTGTGGCGGCTGGAGTTCGTGTCGACGTGGTGCGCCTTCGCCGCGGTGTGCTCGGTGATGCTGCTCGGCTGGACCCGGGCACCGCGTCGTGAGGTGAGTCACATCTTCCGTCGACCGCAACTTTAGTTGAAAGTTCTGACATCTAGGGTCACGCAAGCTTCCGCGGAGCCTTCCGCCCCCCGCCCGGCGACTGGAGCCCTCCTCCATGACCGACAGGTCTTCCACGGTGCCCGCCCCGCCCTCCACGGCCACCGGCGCCACCACTGACGCTGCCGCTGCCGCCACCGCCGAGTACGCCCGGATCTACGCGGAGCAGCAGCCGCGGCTCGTCGCCTACGCCCGCTCGCTCACCAGGAACGCCTGGACCGCCGAGGACCTCGTCGCCGAGGCCCACTTCCGCGTGTGGCGCCGCCTGGCCGCGGGCCACGAGATCGACAACGTGCCGGCCTATCTGCGGACGACGGTGCGGCATCTCGCGATCGCGTCCGGGAGCGCGGCGCGCGAGACTCCGAGCGACCCGCAGGCGCAGGCTCAGGACCGCGCCGAGACGGGCACGCACGGGGAGGATCCGGCCGAGCGGGTGGCCGGCGTCGATCTGGTGGTCCGGGTGCTGGGCCAGTTGCCGGAGCGCTGGGTGAAGGCGCTGTGGCTGGCGGAGGCGGAGGGGCAGCCGCTGGCGGCGATCGGACCGCAGCTCGGCACCAAGGACGGTGCGACGGCCGTCCTCCTGCACCGGGCGCGCGAGGGCATGCGCCAGGCCTTCCTGCGGGCGCAGACCGGCGCTCCGGACGACCCCGCGTGCCAGGTCCACTGGGCCAGGATGCCGGCGTACGTCCGTGGCGCCGCGACCGCGCGCCAGAGCGAGCGGCTGCTCGGGCACGTGGACACGTGCGACGCGTGCCGGGCGTCGCTCGCCGCGCTGATGCGCGCCAACGGCCGGCTACCCGCGTTCGTCGGCCCGGCCCTGGTCGTCCTCGCCCTGGGCGGTGGCGCCAAGTTCCTGCCGGTCTTCACCGCGGCACCGGCCGGCGCGACCGGCCTGGTCGGCGGCCACGGTGCGGGCGTGCTGCACGGGATGCGCCATTCCGTGTCGGCCGGCGCCGGCACACCCGCGGCGACGGCGGGCGCGCTCGTGGTGGGCGCGGCCGTGGCGTGTCTCGTCCTCGGCTGGCCGGACTCCGCGCCGGCGCCGCACCCGCCGGCGGCCAGGGCGCCGGTGGCCGGGGCGCCGGTGGCCGGGGCGCCGGTGGCCGAAGCTCCGCTCGACCGGGGTCCGGTGGCCGGGACAGCGGTGTCACCGTCGCCGTCACCGACCGCGGCGCGGGCCGAGGACGCCGGCCCTTCGGCGCAGGAGACCGACGAGGTCGAGGGAGCGGCCCCGCGCGCACCGGAGACCGTCGGCGCGCCGCGGGGCGGCACCGGCCCGGCCGACCGGGCGGCGCGACAGCCCGCGCCCGCCGCGGAACCCGCGGCGCGACCCACACCCGCTCCGGCGGACGAGACCCCGGCGAAGCCCCCGCAGAAGACGCCGCGCGACGACGTCCCCGGTGGCACGCCCGGCACGCCGGAACCCACCCCGCCGGCCGACCATCCCGATCCCGAGCCCCCGCAGACGACGGACCCCGCACCCGAAGACCCGCACGCCGGCGGTGAGGTCGGGCACAACGGTGACGGCGGGCACGACGGTGCCGGGGGCGGGCACGGGAAGGGCGGGCACGGGAAAGGCGGGCACGGGAAAGGCGGGCACGGGAAAGGCTCGAAGGGCCGCGACCAGGGCTCCGAGGCCGGCCGACCCGGCTGCCCGGCCGACCCCCCGCCCACCGGACGCGGAAACTCGCCGGACCTGCGTCCGCAGCCGCACCCGCGTTCACAGGCCGGGGCGGCCCCGGATCGCGAAGCCGGCCACCACGACGCCCCACGCGCAGCGCGCCCGCGCTGAACGGTGGTCCCGGGTCCCGGGACCCGGGACGCCGGCCGGCGGGCCGGGGTCAGACGAGGGCCGCTGCCGTCAGCGCGGCGGCCTCGCCACCAGGGGGTTGTCCGTGGGCCCCGCCGGCTCGCGCTTGGTCGACCGCGCTCCTTCCACCTCATGCGCTCCTTCCACCGCGTACATCCGCTTCACCGCGTACATCCGCTTCACCCCGTGCATTCCGTACGTTCCCCGGGTCGTGATCTCTGTTCCGCCGCCCCGTACGGGGCGGCGGCAGGCCGGGTTCGGGCCGCTCAGCGCCGCCCGACAGCCGTGCCCGCAGCTCGACTTGACGTTCACGAGCGGTGAGTGCGGAAACCTGCCGTTCACCGCCTGAGGGACCGGGGGAAACACGCGGTTCCTAGCATCCGGTCGAGCACGCCGGGACACCGTCCCGCTCCTCCACCGCCTCCGCAGTCCGGGGGATCCCCGCCCCGGCTCTCGAAGGGCTGATCATGACGACCACCGAGTCATCCCCCACCGCCCCGCCGACGTCCCCCACCAGTCAGGCGACGAAGGAGACCCTGGAGGACTACACCCTCCGCTTCGCGCCCCGCAGTTACCGCCGCTGGACCCCCATGGTCGTCGCGACAACCGCCCTCGGCGGTATCGCCTACATGGCCGACTTCTCCATCGGCGCCGGCATCGGACTCGCCCACGGCACCGGCAACGCGCTCGTGGCGATCGCCGTCGCCGCGGTCGTCATCTTCGTCACCGGCTTCCCGCTCGCCTACTACGGCGCCCGCTACAACATCGACCTGGACCTGATCACCCGCGGCTCCGGCTTCGGCTACTACGGCTCGGTGCTGACCAGCGTCATCTTCGCGAGCTTCACCTTCATCTTCTTCGCCCTCGAGGGCTCGATCATGGCGCAGGGCCTGAAACTGGGGCTCGGACTCCCCCTGTGGCTGGGCTACCTGGTCTCCACGCTGATGGTGATACCGCTGGTGATCTACGGCATGAAGGCGCTCAGCAAGCTACAGGTGTGGACGACACCGGTCTGGCTGCTGCTGATGGTCGGCCCGCTGGTCTACCTGGTCGCCACCGACCCGGGCACGGTCGACCGCTTCCTCGCCTACGCCGGCACCGACGGCGAGGGCGGGGTCGACACCGCGTCCGTGCTGCTGGGCGCGGGCGTGTGCCTGTCGCTCATCGCGCAGATCGGCGAGCAGATCGACTACCTGCGTTTCATGCCGCCCAAGACCGAGGCGAACAAGCGCAGTTGGTGGACCGCCGTCATCATGGCCGGCCCCGGCTGGGTGATCCTCGGCGCGCTCAAGCAGGCCATCGGCGTGTTCCTCGCCGTGTACATCATCGCCGAGGTCGGCGCGGACGCCGCGCCCGAGCCGATCCAGCAGTTCAAGGGGGCGTTCGACGCGATGATGCCGTCCTGGCTCGTGATCCCGCTGGCCGTGGCACTCGTCGTGATCAGCCAGATCAAGATCAACGTGACCAACGCGTACTCCGGCTCGCTGGCCTGGACCAACTCCTTCACCCGCGTCACCCGGCACTACCCCGGCCGCATGGTCTTCGTCCTGGTCAACCTCGGCTTCGCGCTGGCCCTGATGGAGGCCGACATGTTCAGCTTCCTCAACGACATCCTCGGCTTCTACTCGAACTGCGCCATCGCCTGGGTGGTCACCGTCGCCACCGACATCGGCGTCAACAAGTACCTGCTGAAACTGTCGCCGCTGCAGCCGGAGTTCCGCCGCGGCATGCTGCACGCCGTGAACCCGGTGGGCGTCGTCGCCTTCGTCGCCGCGTCCGGTCTCTCCATCGCGATGTACTTCCACGCCCTCGGCGACACGCTCCAGCCGTACTCGCCCGTCGCCGCGGCCGTCATCGCGTTCGTCCTCACCCCCTTCATGGCCGCCGTCACCAAGGGCCGGTACTACCTCCGCCGCACGGAGGACGGCATCGACGAGGCCCTGCTCGACGCCGACGGCAACCCGGCGGCGACGACGTACGACTGCCACGTCTGCCACCAGTCCTACGAGCGCCCCGACGTGGCCGCCTGCCCGACCCACGACGCGGTCGTCTGCTCCCTGTGCCTGAGCACGGACAAGACGGGCGACCACGTGCTGCCCGAGCAGGCTCCGGTGGTCTGAGCCGTCACCGGGCAGTGACGAGGGGCCGCCCGGGTCCCTCGCGTGCCGTGCGGCCGGCGTCGGGGTCTTCGTCAGCTGACTCGGGACCACCGGACGCGCCCGGTGATCCCGGCGCCACCGGTGGTCCCGGGGTCCCGGCGCCCCCGGTGGTCCCGGTGGTCCCGGTGGTCCCGGTGGTCCCGGCGCCCCCGGCGCCCCCGGCGCCCCCGGTGGTCCCGGTGCCTCACGGCCGTAGGCCGCCGACGATGTCGGCCGTCGCCGTGAGGCCGCCGGCGATGGTGGGAGCCATGCTCGTGCCGGCCAGGAGGAACCCGAGCAGCAGACAGACCAGGGCGTGCGAGACCTTCAGTCCGCCGTTGCGGATGAAGATCACCGCCAGGACCAGCAGCAACAGCACCAGGGAAATCGAAACGGCCACCGTCAACCTCCTCCACGTCCGTTTTCGCAGCGTTCGGCCGCAAGTGTGGCGTAGCGGAGGTTTCGTCCGGGTGGCTGACCCGTCCGCCGAAGGAGTGGTGTCACGGAAAAGCCCGCCCCCTGGAACACCTCTGGGGGCGGGCCTCACCGGGTGGCGGCCGGGGTCAGGGGGCCCGCAGGTCGACGAGGTCGGCCACGGCGGCCCGGTGGGCGCCCGCGGTGCCGTAGGCGATCGAGTCGGCCTTGGCCCGCTTGAGGGCCAGGTGGACGGGGTGCTCCCAGGTCATGCCGATGCCGGCGTGCAGTTGCAGTGCCTCCTCGGCGGCGCGCACGGCGACTCCCGACGCGTAGGCCTGTGCGACGGCCGTCGCGAGATCGGCGTCCTCCCCGTTCGTCAGCGCGTCGGCCGCGGCGCGGGCGGCGGCCCGGAGGTTGACGACCTCCAGCCACAGCTGCGCCAGCCGGTGCTTGAGGGCCTGGAAGCCGCCGACGGACCGGTTGAACTGCTTGCGCTCCTTCAGGTAG
Source organism: Streptomyces sp. B21-105 (assembly GCF_036898465.1). Taxonomy (NCBI): domain Bacteria; kingdom Bacillati; phylum Actinomycetota; class Actinomycetes; order Kitasatosporales; family Streptomycetaceae; genus Streptomyces; species Streptomyces sp. B21-105. The sequence continues at coordinate 1,371,930 of NZ_JARUMJ010000001.1, forward strand.
CGCACAGTCTCGGTCAACGCCCATTCCGCCAGCCCGAGTTGCTCGGAGGCGAGCAGGGCGGCCCCGGCGCGCAGGGCGCGTCGCACGGCGGGTGCGGCGTCGCCGAGCCGAGCGCCGGCCGGCGCCCCGTCGAGGGTGACGGTCGCGAGGGGCCGGGTGAGGTCGAACGACACCTGCGGGGTGACCGTCACGGCCGAGGCGTCGACCGCGTACAGCCCGCCGTCGTCCGCGGGCACCAGCAGCAGGTCTGCGGCGACGGCGTCGGCGATGCCGGTCAGCTCGCCGGACAGCAGCCCGTTCTCGAGTCGTACGGCCGGGAAGGCGGCGCCGGGGGCGGTGTGCAGCCCCACGGCGAGCGCGCCGACCGTGGTCGCCGACGCCAGTCGCGCGAGCAGGTCGTCGGCGCCGCACCCCAGCAGCGCCTCGGTGGCCACGACCGCGCTCGTCAGGTAGGGCACGGGCGCGACCGCCCGCCCCAGTTCCTCGAGGACGACGGCCGCCTCCCGGTGGGTGGCGCCCTGTCCGTCCAGCTCCTCGGGGATCAGCAGGCCGGCGAGGCCCATGTCGCCGGTGAGCGTCTTCCACAGGGAGACGTCGTGCGGCGCGTCCGACTCGGTCCGTGCGATGACGGCGGCCGGGTCGAGGCGGTCGGTCAGCAGGTCCCGGACCGCCGACCGCAGCGCCTCTTCCTCTTCGGAGTAGAGAAGATCGGTCATCGGGCGAGGTCCTTCCAGGCGACGTCCTTGTCGGTGCGCGGCTCGGACGGCAGGCCCAGGACGCGCTCGGCGACGATGTTCAGCAGGACCTCGCTGGTCCCGCCCTCGATGCTGTTGCCCTTGGAGCGCAGGTAGCGGTACCCGGCGTCGCGGCCGGTGAAGTCCACGAGCTCCGGGCGGCGCATCGTCCAGTCGTCGTACAACAGGCCTTCCTCGCCGCGCAGTTCCACCTCCAGGCCGCTGATCTCCTGGTTGAGGCGGGCGAAGGCGAGCTTCATGCCGGCGCCCTCGGGGCCGGGCTGGCCCGACGCGAGCTGCTGGCGCAGACGTTCGCCGGTGAGGCGGGCCACCTCGGCCTCCACCCACAGCTTCAGCAGCCGCTGGTGCAGGTCGTGGGTGCGCAGTTCGGGCCGTTCGCGCCAGGTCCTGGCGACCGGGCCGATCATGCCGCCCTCGCGGGGCAGCCGCATGCCGCCGATGGCGACGCGTTCGTTGTTGAGCGTGGTCTGCGCGACCCGCCAGCCGTCGCCGATCTCGCCGAGCCGACGCGAGTCGGGGATGCGGACGTCGGTGAGGAAGACCTCGTTGAACTCGGCCTCGCCGGTGATCTGGCGCAGCGGCCGCACCTCGACGCCCGGGTCGGTCATGTCGCAGAGGAAGTAGGTGATGCCCGCATGCTTGGGCGCGTCCGGGTCGGTGCGGGCGATGAGGATGGCCCAGCGGGCGACGTGGGCGCTGGACGTCCACACCTTCTGCCCGTCGACGACCCAGTCCCCGTCGCCCCCACGGACGGCACGCGTGCCGAGCGCGGCCAGGTCGGAGCCGGCGCCGGGCTCGCTGAACAGCTGGCACCAGACCTCCTCACCCGTCCACAGCGGCCGCAGGAACCGCTGCTTCTGCTCGTCGGTGCCGTACTTGAGGATCGTCGGCGCGGCCATGCCGAGGCCGATGCCGATGCGGCGGGGGTCGTTGTCGGGGGCTCCCGCGGCCTCCAGCGCGGCGTCGACGACGGCCTGGAGGGATCGGGGCGCGCCGAGGCCGCCGAGGCCCTCCGGGTAGTGCACCCAGGCGAGTCCCGCGTCGAAGCGGGCTTCCAGGAAGTCCGCCCGGTCGGTCGTGGCGGGCGGGTGCTCGGCCAGCAACCGCGCCGTGCGGCGCTGGAGTTCGGCTGCGTCGGTCATGCGGCGGCTCCGTTCTGCGGTACGACGGCGACCCGGCCGGTGGTGACGCCGTCGGCGACCCGCTGCACGGCGGCCGCGGCCCCGTCGAGCGGCGTGCGCTCGCTGATCAGCGGCTTGATCGCACCGCGGGCGGCCAGGTCGGTGAGCTGCTCGTGGCAGTGCTGGACCAGCTTGGGGTTCTTCGTGTTGTACAGGCCCCAGTGCAGGCCGAGGATCGCGTAGTTCTTCACCAGCGCGTGATTCAGCGCGGGGGTCGGGATGGTCCCGCTCGCGAAGCCGACGACCACGATCCGGCCCTCGAACGCGACGGTCTTGGCGGACTGCGCGTAGGCCTCGCCGCCGACGGGGTCGTAGATCACGTCGGCGCCCCGGCCGCCGGTGGCCTCCTTCACGGCGGCGACGACGTCCTCGGCGTGCCGGTCGATCACCGTGTCGCAGCCCAGCTCCCGGGCGACGGCCGCCTTCCCGGCGCCGCCCACGACGCCGATGACCCTGGCGCCCGCGGCCTTCCCGAGCTGTACGGCCGCGCTGCCGACGCCTCCGGCGGCGGCGTGCACGAGCAGGGTCTCGCCGGCTTCGAGGCGCGCTCTGCGGTGCAGTCCGAACCAGCCGGTCTGGTAGCCGATGTGCAGGGCGGCGGCCTCGGCGTCGTCCAGCGACTCGGGGGCGGGCAGCAGGACGGCGGCGTCCGCGACGGCGTACTCGGCGAAGCCGCCGTGCGGCAGGGCCGGGTTGGCGATGACACGGCGGCCGTCCTCGGTCTCGCCGCAGATCTCCACGCCCGGGGTGAACGGCAGCGGCGGCCGGACCTGGTAGTGGCCCCGGCACATCAGCACGTCCGGGAAGTTGATGTTCGCGGCGCGCACCCTGAGCAGGACCTGGCCCTCGCCGGGCGTGGGCCGCTCCACGTCCGCGAGCCGCATCACCTCGCTCGGCTCGCCGTTCTCGTGCACCTGCCATGCCTGCATGCGGAGCCTCCACGGGACTGCGTCGTCGGACCCTGGTCGTCCTCGTAACCCTGGCCTCGTGCATACTAAGCGGTCGCTTGCCCTCTGGGGAACCGTTGCGCGCGTCACCTCTGCGACGGCCGCGCCCGCACGTGCATCCGCTCGCCCTGCGGCCCGAAGAGACTGAGGAACTCGGCGGGCCCCTCTCCGGTCGATCCGAACCAGTGCGGCACGCGCGTGTCGAACTCGGCGGCCTCCCCCGCCGTCATCACCACGTCGTGCTCGGCGAGCACCACCCGCAGCCGCCCGGACATCACGTACAGCCACTCGTAGCCCTCGTGGGTGCGCGGCTCCGGCTCCTCATCGCGCTGCGGCACCAGCACCTTGAAGGCCTGCGGTCCGCCGGGCTGCCGGGACAGCGGCCAGAAGGTGCGCCCGTGCCGCACCAGGGGCTTGGCGCGCACCCGGGGATCGCTGACCGGGGGCGCCCCGACCAGCTCGTCCAGCGGCACCTGGTGGGCCTGCGCGATCGGCAGCAGCAGCTCCAGGCTGGGCTTGCGCAACCCGGACTCCAGCCGCGACAGGGTGCTGACGGAGATGCCGGTCGCCCCGGACAGCGTCGCGAGCGTCACCTCGCGCTCCTTGCGGATCCGGCGCAGCCGGGGACCGACCTCCGCGAGAACGTCATCGGTAGTCATGCCCCCAGCTTGCGGAATCGGCAAAGGCGTTTGTCAATCCCGTGCCCGGGCGGCGACGGTGGCTGCGGAGGTGGTCACCCCGAGATGTACGAAGTGATCGTCGTCGGCGGCGGCGCCGCGGGGCTGCCGCCGGCGCTCGTCCTGTGACGGGCCGGCGCAGCACACTGGTGAGCGACGCGGGCGAGGGGAGCAGGTCGTGACCGCGGCCGGCCGCGGCTGTCGGGCCGCCGCCGCGACCAACGGGGAACTGCTCCTGGCGAACCTCGGCGCAGCGCCCCAGGGTCGCGGGGAACTGCGCGACCGGCCACAACGCGCCCGCAGACGAAAAGCAGTCCCTTCGTCGGCGTGTCAACCCGCGGAGCGCGTTGCACCATGGCTGCATGTTGCTGACCCGGCTCGCCGACGTGTCCCGGGAGGTCGCCGCCGTCCCGGCGCGCTCCCGCAAGATCGCCCTGCTCGCCGAACTCTTCCGGGAGGCGGATGCCGAGGACGCCCCCCTCGTCATCCCCTACCTGGCCGGGCGGCTCCCCCAGGGCCGCCTGGGCGTCGGGTGGAAGGTGCTGAGCCGTCCGGTCGCCCCGGCCGACGAGCCGACGCTCTCCGTGCGGGAGGCGGATGCCCTGCTCACCGAGCTCGGCACGGTCTCGGGCCCCGGATCGCAGGCCGAACGGGCGCGGCTGGTGGGCGAGTTGATGGGTGCGGCCACCGCGGACGAACAGCGCTTCCTGCTCGGCCTCATCACCGGCGAGGTCCGGCAGGGCGCGCTGGACGCCGTCGCCGTGGAGGGACTGGCGCAGGCGACCGGCGCGCCCGCGGCGGACGTGCGGCGGGCGGTGATGCTGGCCGGGTCGCTGCAGTCGGTGGCGCGGGCGCTGCTCACGGAGGGACCCGCGGCGCTTCAGTCGTTCCGGCTCACCGTGGGCCGCCCGGTGCAGCCGATGCTCGCGCACACCGCGGCCTCCGTCACCGAGGCGGTCGGCAGGCTCGGCGCGTGCGCGGTGGAGGAGAAGCTGGACGGCATCCGCGTCCAGGTGCACCGCGACGGCGACGACGTGCGCCTGTACACCCGCACCCTGGACGACATCACCGACCGCCTGCCCGAGGTGACCCGGGCGGCGCGAGGGCTGGCCGGGTCGCGTTTCGTCCTGGACGGCGAGGTCCTCGCCCTCGACGGGGCGGGTCGCCCGCGTTCCTTCCAGGAGACCGCCGGCCGGGTCGGCTCCCGGGTGGACGTGGCGACGGCCGCGGCGGCGGTGCCGGTCTCCCCCGTCTTCTTCGACGTGTTGTCCGTGGACGGACGGGACCTGCTCGACCTGCCGTTCGCCGAGCGGCACGCGGAGCTGGCCCGGCTGGCGCCCGAGCCGATGCGGGTGCGCCGCACCCTCGTGTCGGGCCCCGAGGACGCCGACGCGGCGGAGGAGTTCTCCAGGCAGACGCTGCTGCGCGGCCACGAGGGCGTCGTCGTCAAGGCGCTGGACGCCCCCTACAGCGCGGGCCGGCGCGGCGCGTCCTGGCTGAAGGTCAAGCCCGTGCACACCCTCGACCTGGTGGTCCTGGCCGCCGAATGGGGCCACGGGCGGCGCACCGGCAAGCTCTCCAACCTGCACCTCGGCGCCCGCGCGCGGGACGGCGGGTTCGTGATGCTCGGCAAGACCTTCAAGGGCATGACCGACGCGATGCTGACCTGGCAGACGGAGCGCCTGCGGGGGCTGGCCGTCGAGGAGAACGGGTACGTGGTGACCGTCCGCCCCGAACTCGTCGTCGAGATCGCCTACGACGGACTGCAGCGCTCCACCCGCTACCCGGCCGGCGTCACCCTGCGCTTCGCCCGCGTGCTGCGCTACCGCGAGGACAAACGGCCCGAGGAGGCGGACACGGTGGAGACCCTGCTCGCCGCCCACCCGCAGGTGCGCCCGTGACCGCGCGCACAAGTGCCGGCCTGCTGTTGTTCCGGCACGCCGAAAAGGGCCTGGAGGTGTTGCTGGGCCATATGGGCGGCCCCTACTTCGCGAAGAAGGACGCCGGCGCGTGGACCGTCCCCAAGGGCGAGTACGCGTCCGACGAGCCCGCCTGGGAGGCGGCCCGACGCGAGTTCCGCGAGGAGCTGGGGCTGGAGCCGCCCGACGGTGAGCCGATCGCGCTCGGCGAGGTGCGGCAGACCGGCGGCAAGACCGTCACGGTGTGGGCCGTCGAGGCGGATCTCGACCCGGCCGCCGTCGAGCCGGGCACGTTCACCATGGAGTGGCCGCCCCGCTCGGGCCGCACCCGGGAGTTCCCGGAACTCGACAGGGTCGCCTGGTACGGCCTGGACCGCGCGCGTGAGGTGATCGTCACGGCGCAGGCCGCGTTTCTGGACCGGTTGGCGGAGCACTCGTCACCGAGCGCCTGAGCGGACGCGTACGCGTTGCGGTGTCCGGTACGGCGCGCGAAGGTCAAAGCACAGCCAGCCCCCAGGAGGTCGGTCATGCCCATCGCGACGGTGAACCCGGCGAACGGCGAGACGCTCGAGACGTACGAGGCCATGGACGCGGAGGAGCTGGAACGCCGGCTCCAGCTCGCCGAGGCCACCTTCCGCACGTACCGGACGACGACGTTCCCCGAACGCGCACGGCTGCTGAACCGGGCCGCCGACCTGCTCGACGAGGACCGGCCGGAGATCGCCCGGACCATGACCGTCGAGATGGGCAAACCGGTCAGGCAGGCGCGGGCCGAGGCCGCGAAGTGCGCCAAGGCGATGCGCTGGTACGCCGAGCACGCGCGGGAACTGCTCGCCGACGAGGAGCCGTCCGCCGCCGACGTGAAGGACTCCGGCGGCTCGCGCGCCGTGGTCCGGTACCGGCCGCTGGGTCCGGTGCTCGCGGTGATGCCGTGGAACTTCCCGCTGTGGCAGGTCGTGCGGTTCGCCGCGCCCGCGCTGATGGCGGGCAACGTGGGCCTGCTCAAGCACGCCTCGAACGTCCCGCGGACCGCCCTGTACCTGGAGGAGCTGTTCCACCGGGCCGGTTTCCCCGAGGGCTGCTTCCAGACGCTGCTGGTCGGTTCGGGCGCGGTGGACGAGATCCTGCGCGACGAACGCGTCAAGGCGGCGACCCTGACGGGCAGCGAGCCGGCCGGCCGGGCCGTCGCCGCCACCGCCGGCGAGATGATCAAGAAGACGGTGCTGGAGCTGGGCGGCAGCGACCCGTACGTGGTGATGCCGTCCGCGGACGTCGACCGGGCGGCCGAGGTCGCGGTGACCGCGCGGGTGCAGAACAACGGGCAGTCGTGCATCGCCGCCAAGCGGTTCATCGTTCACACGGACGTGTACGACGCGTTCGTCGAGCGGTTCGTCGCGGGCATGGCGGCGCTGAAGGTCGGGGATCCGCTGGAGGAGGAGACGGACATCGGCCCGCTGGCGAGCGAACAGGGGCGGTCCGACCTGGAGGAACTGGTGGACGACGCGCGGCGCTCGGGGGCCGAGGTGCTGTGCGGCGGCGAGCGGCCCGACGGGCCCGGCTGGTACTACCCGCCGACCGTCCTGGCCGGTGTCACGCGGGAGATGCGCATCCACCGCGAGGAGGCGTTCGGGCCGGTGGCGACCGTGTACCGGGCGGCCGACCTGGACGCGGCGGTGCTCATCGCCAACGACTCGCCGTTCGGGCTGAGTTCCAACGTGTGGACGCGTGACGAGGCCGAGGTCGACCGGTTCGTCCGGGATCTGGAGGCCGGCGGGGTGTTCGTCAACGGGATGACCGCGTCCCATCCGGGGTTCCCGTTCGGCGGGGTGAAGCGGTCCGGATACGGCCGTGAGCTGTCCGGGCACGGAATCCGGGAGTTCTGCAACATCACCACGGTTTGGCACGGTGCGTGACCGCCGCGCGGCTACGATCCCCGATGTGAACCGCGAAGTGACCCTGCCCCTGATCGTCGACGACCGCGGGACCTTGCAGGTGACCGCGGCGGACGTGAGCAAGCTGCTCCGCACGCTGGGGGGCCGGTGGCTGCATCTCGTCGAGGCCGGGGCGGAGGGTCTCGACGAGGACACCGTCGCCGCGTTGACGATCGAGCTCGCCAAGCTCGCCGACCGCATCGACGTGGCCTGCATCGCCCACAGCAGCGGGGGGACTTCGTAGGGGACCGGTCCGCTGCCGGGTGCGGGTGCGTCGTGGCTTGTCGCGCAGTTCCCCGCGCCCCTTGGGTCCGTCCACTGCACCCGCCTTCAGGCGCGGGGAACTGCGCGAACAGCCCCCACGCGCCCGCGGCCGGCGCACTACCGGATGGACATCCCGGAGAGCGTCCTGGCGATCACCAGGCGCTGGATCTCGCTCGTGCCTTCGAAAATGGTGTAGATCGCCGCGTCGCGGTGCATGCGCTCCACCGGGTACTCGCGGGTGTAGCCGTTGCCGCCGAGGATCTGGATGGCCTGCGCGGTGACCTTCTTCGCCGTCTCGCTGGCGTACAGCTTCGACATCGAGCCCTCGGCGGCGGTGAACGGCTTGCCGTTGACCGCCATCCAGGAGGCGCGCCAGACCAGCAGCCGCGCGGCGTCGATCTGGGTGCGCATGTCCGCGAGCTGGAAGGCGACGCCCTGGTTGTCGATGATCGGGCGGCCGAACTGCTCACGCGTCTTGGCGTAGTCGAGGGCGACCTCGTAGGCGGCGCGGGCCGTGCCGACGGCCATCGCGCCGACGGCGGGGCGCGATGCCTCGAACGTGGCCATCGCCGCGTTCTTCACCCTCTCGCCGCCCGTCTTCGCCCGCTCGCGGGCCCGCGCCAGCCGCTCGTCCAGCTTCTCCTTGCCGCCGAGCAGGCAGGCGCCGGGGACCCGCACGTTGTCGAGGACGACCTCGGCGGTGTGCGAGGCGCGGATGCCGTGCTTCTTGAACTTCTGGCCCTGGGCGAGCCCCGGGGTGCCCGGCGGGACGATGAAGGAGGCGTGCCCCTTGGAGCCGAGCTCGGGGTCCACGGCCGCGACGACCACGTGGACGTTGGCGATGCCGCCGTTGGTCGCCCAGGTCTTGGTCCCGTTGAGCACCCACTCGTCCTTGGCCTCGTCGTACACGGCCCGGGTGCGCAGGGAGGCCACGTCGGAGCCGGCGTCGGGCTCGGAGGAGCAGAAGGCGGCCACCTTGACGTCGTTCGCGTCGCCGTACATCTGCGGGATCCAGGTGCCGATCTGCTCCTCGGTCCCGTTGGCGAGGACGCCCACGGCGGCCAGCCCGGTGCCCACGATGGACAGGGCGATGCCCGCGTCGCCCCAGAACAGCTCCTCCATGGCCATCGGGATGCCGAGGCCGGTGGGGTCGAAGTACTGCTGCGCGTAGAAGTCGAGGGAGTAGATGCCGACCTTCGCGGCCTCCTGGATGACCGGCCAGGGAGTCTCCTCACGCTCGTCCCATTCGGCTGCCGCGGGGCGGATGACGTCGGCGGCGAAGCCGTGCAGCCAGTCCCGGACCTCCTTCTGTTCGTCGTTGAGCTCCATGGTGAACTCGGCCATGTCCCCTCCAGCGGCGGTGCGTGTTACTAGCGGTAACAGGGAGTCTGTTACCGGTCGGTAGAAAAAGTCAACTCCTGATGACGGCACAGGAGCCCTTCCACCCGTTCGATGTCAGGCTGCTGTCAGGTGTTAGTTTGCGCAGGCGTCAGCGAAACAGCACGGGTGGGGAGAGCACATGGACACCACGCAGCGGACCGAGCAGCAAAGGTCCGCCGACCGCCGACGGCGCGAGTTGCTGGAGGCCGCCGACCGGGTGGTGCTGCGCGAAGGCCCCCAGGCTTCCATGAACGCCATCGCGGCGGAGGCCGGCATCACCAAACCCATCCTCTACCGCCACTTCGGCGACAAGGGCGGACTCTACGCCGCTCTCGCCACCCGGCACACGGACGCCCTGCTCGACTCGCTGCGCGCCGCGCTCGACGCGCCCGCCGAACGGCGGGAACGGGTCGAGGCGACCCTCGACACCTACCTCGCCGCGATCGAGGCCCGGCCGCAGGTGTACCGGTTCCTGATGCACCCTGCCGACACCGGTACCGGCCCCGACCAGGGCTTCGACGTCGGCAAGCACAGCGCGCCCCTGCTGCGCCGGATGGGCGAGGAGCTGGCCCAGGTGATCGAGGAGCGGCTGGATCTCGGTCCCGGCAGCCAGCAGCTCGCCCGGGTGTGGGGACACGGGATCGTCGGGATGATGCACGCGGCGGGCGACTGGTGGCTGGGCGAGCGGCCGTGCTCGCGGGCCGAACTGGTGCGGAGCCTGGCCGACCTGCTGTGGGGTCGCCTCGCTGCGGCCGGCGACAAGGTGGGCGGCCCCGGCTTCTGACGCCGGGCCGGCGGCGGGCACGGGTGCGGGCCGCAGGACCCGCCACCCTCACCCCGCACGGCGACCGGAAACCGGAAACCGCAGACCGGTACGGCCCGGCCCGAACAGGCCCGCCCCCTGACGAACCCGCCCCGGGCCCGCCACGGACGGAAGGACTAGGGCGCGTTGTGCCAGGAGGCGCGGCGCACCTGGCGGGTCAGCCGTCTGGCGCGCCAGCCCGAGACCCGGTCCGCGTACACCGTGCCCTCCAGGTGGTCGCACTCGTGCTGCAGGCATCTGGCGAAGAATCCCGTGCCGTGGACCCGCAGCCGCTCCCCCGTCATCGTGCGGCCCTCGACCACGGCGTGGTCGTGGCGCTCCGTCCCCGCCTCCAGCCCCGGCAGGGACAGACAGCCCTCGGGGCCGCGCAGGACCAGTCCGTCGGCCTCGACCAGACGCGGGTTCACCACATGGCCCACATGACGGACGTCCTCGTCGTCGGGGCAGTCGTAGACGAACACCCGCAGCGCCTCCCCGACCTGGTTGGCCGCCAGGCCGACGCCCTGGGCCGCGTACATCGTCGCGAACATGTCCTCGACGAGACGGGCGAGTTGGGGGCCGAAGTCGGTGACGTCCTCGCAACGGGTGTGCAGGGCGGGGTCGCCGAGCAGGGTGAGGGGCCGGACGCGCCCGCGGGCGCCCGGGATGGAGCCGTGTCGCATGGCGGCAAGGGTACGGTCCTTTCTGACACGCGCATGCCGCGCGCGACGTGAAGCGGTGCCGGGATTCGGGAGTGCGAATGGATCTCGATAGGCTGACCGCCTACCACGTTGCCGTACGGCAGAGGCGCGGCGCGTACGCAAGGAGGATCGAGAACTGATGGCAGGCAACTCGGACCCGCTCACGCCGCGGGCCAAGATCGCCGTGACCGCGGGCAAGGCGGTCGCGGCGGCGTCGCGCGCCGCGGGGCGCGGCAGCGGTTCGGTGATCGGCGGCCGGGTGGCGCTCAAACTCGACCCCGACCTCCTCGCCAGGCTCGCCCAGAACCTGGACGTGGTCCTCGTCTCGGCGACCAACGGCAAGACCACCACCACCCGGCTGATCGCCGAGGCGCTGCGCGCCGCCGGCCCGGTCGTGTCCAACGCGCTCGGCGCCAACATGCCGGCCGGCATCACCTCGGCCCTCGCGGGCGGCTCCGATGCCCGCTACGGCGTCATCGAGGTCGACGAGAAGTACCTCGCGGGCGTCGCCCGGGACACCGCCCCCAAGTGCATCGCGCTCCTCAACCTCTCCCGCGACCAGCTGGACCGCGCCGCCGAGACCCGGATGCTCGCGGAGAACTGGCGTGAGGGGCTCGCCGGCTCCAAGGCCGTCGTGGTCGCCAACGCCGACGACCCGCTGGTGGTCTGGGCGGCCTCCTCCTCGCCCAACGTCGTCTGGGTCGCCGCCGGCCAGATGTGGAAGGACGACGCCTGGTCGTGCCCGTCCTGCGGCGGCGTCATGCAGCGGCCCGGCGACGACTGGTTCTGCGGCGAGTGCGGCTTCCGCCGTCCGACGCCGAGCTGGGCGCTCTCCGGCGACCACGTCATCGACCCGCACGGGTCGGCCTGGCCGATCCACCTCCAGCTGCCCGGCCGCGCCAACAAGGCCAACGCCGCCTCGTCCGCCGCCGTGGCCGCCGTCTTCGGCGTGCCGCCGCAGGTGGCGCTCGAGCGGATGTACGCGGTGCAGGCCGTCGCCGGGCGCTATGACGTCGTCCAGTTCCAGGGGCGCGACCTCCGGCTGCTGCTGGCGAAGAACCCGGCCGGCTGGCTCGAGACGTTCAGCCTGATCGACCCGCCGCCGACCCCGGTCATCCTCTCGGTGAACGCGCGCGGCGCCGACGGCACCGACACCTCCTGGCTGTGGGACGTCGACTACACGCGGCTGACCGGCCACCCGATCTTCGTCGTCGGCGACCGGAAGCTGGACCTCGCGGTGCGCCTCGAGGTCGCGAACCAGCACTTCCAGGTCTGCGAGAACCTCGACCAGGCCGTGCAGCAGGCGCCGCCCGGCCGCATCGAGGTCATCGCGAACTACACCGCGTTCCAGGACCTGCGCCGCCGCGTCGGCAACTGACTTCGAAGGACGTTTCCATGAGCGACAACCAACTGCGGCTGGTGTGGATCTACCCGGACCTGCTGAGCACCTACGGCGACCAGGGCAACGCCCTCGTCGTCGAGCGCCGCGCGCGCCAGCGCGGTCTCGACGTGGCCCGGCTCGACGTGCGCAGCGACCAGCCGATCCCGACCTCCGGCGACATCTACCTCATCGGCGGCGGCGAGGACCGGCCGCAGCGGCTCGCGGCGGAGCGGCTGCGCCGGGACGCGCACCTGTACCAGGCGGTGAACAACGGCGCGATCGTGTTCGCGGTCTGCGCCGGCTACCAGATCCTCGGCCACGAGTTCGTCAACGACCTCGGCCAGCGCGAGCCGGGCCTCGGCCTGCTGGACGTGACGACGACGCGCGGCGAGGGCGAGCGGTGCGTCGGCGACGTCCTCGGCGACATCGACCCGCGGCTCGGCCTGCCCCAGCTGACCGGGTTCGAGAACCACCAGGGCGTCACCCACCTCGGTCCGACCGCCCGTCCGCTGGCCCGCGTCCAGCTCGGGAAGGGCAACGGCACCGGCGACGGCACGGAGGGCGCGTACAACGACACCGTGTTCGGCACGTACATGCACGGCCCGGTGCTGGCGCGCAACCCGCTGATCGCCGACCTGCTGCTGAAGCTGGCGCTCGACGTGAACGCGCTGCCGCCGATCGACGACCGCTGGTACGAGGCGCTGCGCAGCGAGCGCATCGCCGCCGCTCAGCAGCCCGCGTGAGCCGACCGCCCGCGTGACCTGTACGTTCACCTGATCTTCGGGGCGCCGTCAGCAGCCCGTCTGACGGCGCGTCCGCACAGGTGAGCAGGTGCGTCCAGCAGGCGGACGCATGCTTCGGCCCCGCCCCCTCCTGCCGCTAGGGTGGCGGGGATTCGAGCCGGACAGTGTGGTCCGGACCAGGCCCACGTGGAGAAGGTTGTTTCGGGCTATGCGCATTGGTGTCCTCACGTCCGGCGGCGACTGCCCCGGCCTGAACGCCGTCATCCGGTCCGTCGTGCACCGCGCCGTCGTGGACCACGGCGACGAGGTCATCGGCTTCCGGGACGGCTGGAAGGGCCTCCTGGAGTGCGACTACCTCAAGCTCGACCTCGACGCGGTGGGCGGCATCCTCGCCCGCGGCGGCACCATCCTCGGTTCCTCGCGGGTCCAGCCCTCGCATCTGCGGGACGGCGTGGAGCGGGCCAAGGGCCATGTCCAGGACCTCGGTCTCGACGCGATCATCCCGATCGGCGGTGAGGGCACCCTCAAGGCGGCCCGGCTGATGTCCGACAGCGGGCTGCCCGTCGTCGGCGTGCCGAAGACCATCGACAACGACATCGCCGTCACCGACGTCACCTTCGGCTTCGACACCGCCGTCGGCGTCGCGACCGACGCGCTGGACCGGCTGAAGACCACCGCCGAGTCGCACCAGCGGGTGCTGGTGGTCGAGGTCATGGGGCGGCACACCGGCTGGATAGCGCTGCACTCCGGCATGGCGGCCGGCGCGCACGCCATCGTCGTGCCGGAACGGCCCTTCGACATCGACGAGCTGGCCCGCCGGGTCGGCGAGCGGTTCGAGGCGGGCAAGCGGTTCGCGATCGTGGTCGCCGCGGAGGGCGCCAAGCCCGCCCCCGGCGGCATGGCCTTCGACGAGGGCGCCAAGGACGTCTACGGGCACGAGCGGTTCGCCGGCATCGCCCGGCAGCTCTCCATCGAGCTGGAGTCCCGGCTCGGCAAGGAGGCCCGGCCGGTCATCCTGGGGCATGTGCAGCGCGGCGGCACGCCGACCGCCTACGACAGGGTGCTGGCCACGCGGTTCGGCTGGCACGCGGTGGAGGCCGTGCACCGCGGCGAGTTCGGCCACATGACGGCCCTGCGCGGCACGGACATCGTGATGGTGCCGCTGGCGGAGGCCGTGGAAACGCTGAAGACGGTCCCCGAGGAGCGCTACGCCGAGGCGGAGACCGTCCTGTAGCCGAGACGGAGACCCTCCTGCGGAAGGGCCACGACTCCTGCCGCCCCCGGTGACGATGATCGCCGGGGGCGGTTCTACTCTTGGGGCGGCAGGAAACGTACAACCCCCCACGAATCAGGAGCCGGCGCAATGGACCACGGCGGGCACGGCATGACGATGGATCTGCCGCCGTTCACGCTGGGACGTGGCCTTCAGTGGTCGGCGGACCCGTTCTTCCTCGTCGCCTGTCTTGTGGGGCTCGGACTGTACGGGTGGGGCGTGCTGCGGCTGCGGCGGCGCGGGGACGCCTGGCCGGTCGGGCGGACGGTGTCGTTCGTCGTCGGCGTGCTGACCGTGATGCTGGTGATGTGCACCGGGCTGAACGACTACGGCATGGTCATGTTCAGCGTGCACATGGTGCAGCACATGGTGATCAGCATGCTGTCGCCGATCCTGCTGCTGCTCGGAGCTCCCATGACGCTCGCGCTGCGTGCGCTGCCGGCCGCCGGCCGGGGCCGCAAGGGGCCGCGTGAGCTGCTGCTGATGCTCCTGCACAGCCGCTACATGCGGATCGTCACCCATCCCGCGTTCACCATCCCGCTGTTCATCGCGAGCCTCTACGCCCTCTACTTCACCCCGCTGTTCGACTTCCTGATGGGCTCGAAGACGGGGCACGTCGCGATGATGGTGCACTTCCTCGCCGTCGGCGTGGTGTTCTTCTGGCCGATCATCGGCGTGGATCCGGGTCCGCACCGGCCGGGCCATCTGATGCGGATGCTGGAGCTGTTCGCGGGCATGCCGTTCCACGCGTTCTTCGGCATCGCGCTGATGATGGCGTCGGAGCCGATGGTGAAGACGTTCGAGAACCCGCCGGCCTCCCTCGGCATCGACGCGCTCGCCGACCAGAACGCGGCCGGCGGCATCGCCTGGGCGTTCAGCGAGATCCCGTCCGTGCTGGTGCTGATCGCGCTGCTGTTCCAGTGGTACGGCTCCGAGCAGCGCCAGGCGAGGCGCACGGACCGGGCCGCCGACCGGGACGGGGACCAGGAGCTGGAGGCCTACAACGCCTATCTTGCGTCACTCGACGCACGCGGGCGCTGATCCCGGGGCACCATGGAGGGGGACCCGCCCGGCGGAGGGCGGCCCTGAGGAGGGTGTCGCGATGGCCGGTACCACAGACAGTTCCACGAAGACCATGGGGGTGCTCACCGTCGGCGGTCTCGTCGCGGTGACCGCCTACACGGTGGCGCTCGGCAGCAACGGCTGGCTGTGGTTCGGCTGGGTGGTGCTCGGGCTGATCACGCTCGCCCTGGTCGTGATGCGGACCACCTGATCAACGGGGGCCGAGGCGGTCATCCCGGGCCGAGCTGATCATCGGGGGCCGAGGCGGTCATCCGGGGCCGAGGCGGGCCGCGGAGTGCACGCCCGGCTGGTATTTCGGCAGCCGGGCGGTGATCTTCATACCCGCGCCGAGGGCCGTCTCGATGACCAGGCCGTGGTCGTCGCCGTAGACCTGACGCAGCCGGTCGTCCACGTTGGACAGGCCGATGCCGCCGGAGGGGCCGACCTCGCCGGCCAGGATGCGGCGCAGCGCCACCGGGTCCATGCCGGCGCCGTCGTCCTCGATCACGACGAGGGCCTCGGCGCCGGCGTCCTGCGCGGTGATCTGGATGTGGCAGGTGCCTGCCTTGCCCTCCAGGCCGTGCTTGACGGCGTTCTCCACCAGCGGCTGGAGGCAGAGGAAGGGCAGTGCCACCGGGAGCACCTCGGGGGCGATCTGCAGGGTCACGGCGAGGCGGTCGCCGAAGCGTGCCCGTACCAGCGCCAGGTAGTGGTCGATGGCGTGCAGCTCGTCGGCGAGGGTGGTGAAGTCGCCGTGTCTGCGGAACGAGTAGCGGGTGAAGTCGGCGAACTCCAGCAGCAGTTCGCGGGCGCGCTCGGGGTCGGTGCGCACGAACGAGGCGATCACTGCGAGGGAGTTGAAGATGAAGTGCGGGGAGATCTGGGCGCGCAGCGCCTTGATCTCCGCCTCGATCAGCCGGGTGCGCGACTGGTCGAGGTCGGCCAGCTCCAGTTGGACGCTGACCCAGCGGGCCACCTCGCCGGCCGCCCGGACCAGCACGGCGGACTCGCGGGGCGCGCAGGCGACGAGCGCGCCGTGCACCCGGTCGTCGACGGTGAGCGGGGCGACCACGGCCCAGCGGACGGGGCAGTCGGCGTGCTCGCAGGCCAGGCGGAAGGCCTCGCCGCGGCCGCTGTCCAGCGGACCGGCCAGCCGCTCCATGATCTCGGCGCGGTGATGGGATCCCACCCCGTCCCAGACCAGCACCTGCTCCTCGTCGGTCAGGCACAGGGCGTCCGTGCCGAGCAGGGTACGCAGTCTTCGGGCCGACCTGCGGGCGGTCTCCTCGGTGAGTCCGGCCCGCAGCGGGGGCGCGGCGAGGGACGCGGTGTGCAGGGTCTGGAAGGTGGCGTGCTCGACGGGGGTGCCGAGGCCGCCGAGACGTTCCGGGCGCCCGGTCCGCCGCCCGAGCCAGAATCCGGCGGCGAGGAACGGCAGGATCGCGATGCAGACGCCCGCGAGGAAGCCGCTCACGGCTTCGCCTCCGCCGCCGCCTGCGCGGTGCGCAGTTCCTCCGGCAGGTGGAAGCGGGCCAGGATCGCGGAGGTGCCGGAGGGGACGCGGTTCGGGGTGGCCAGGGACACCAGGATCATGGTGAGGAAGCCGAGCGGCACGGACCACAGGGCGGGCCAGGCGAGCAGGGCGTGCGCCGGGCCCGCGCCGGGCAGGCCGGCCATGGTCGCGGCGACGGCGACGAACGCCGACCCGCCGCCGACCAGCATCCCGGCGGCCGCGCCGGGCGGCGTCAGCCGGCGCCACCAGATGCCGAGCACCAGCAGCGGGCAGAACGAGGACGCCGACACCGCGAAGGCCAGCCCCACGGCGTCGGCCACCGGCAGTCCGCCCACCAGCAGGCTGGCGGCCAGCGGCACGGCCATGGCGAGTCCGGTGCCGAGCCGGAAGTGCCGGACGCCGCGGGTCGGCAGGACGTCCTGGGCGAGCACCCCGGCCACGGCCATCGTCAGTCCGGACGCGGTGGACAGGAACGCGGCGAAGGCGCCGCCGGCGACCAGCGCGCCGAGCAGTTCGCCGCCGAGGCCGCCGATCATCCGGTCGGGCAGCAGCAGGACGGCCGCGTCCGCGTCGCCGCTGAGGGCGAGCTCGGGTGTGTAGAGGCGGCCGAGGGCGCCGTAGACGGGCGGCAGGAGGTAGAACGCGCCGATCAGGGCGAGGACGGCGACCGTGGTGCGGCGGGCGGCGACGCCGTGCGGGCTGGTGTAGAAGCGCACGACGACGTGCGGCAGGCCCATGGTGCCGAGGAACGTCGCGAGGATCAGCCCGTAGGTGGCGTACAGGGGCCGTTCCTCGCGGCTCGCGGCGAGCGAGGTGGACATGCCGCCGCCGGGTCCGCGCTCGGCGGCGGGGACCGCGGCGCCCTCGGTGAAGGTGAGGCGGGCTCCGCGCTCGATGCGGTGGGTGCCGGCGGGCAGCCGGAGCACCGCGTCCTCGTGCGGGCGGCCGTCGACGGTGCCGTCCACGGTCACGGTCAGCGGGCGGTCCAGTTTCAGGTGCAGGGTGTCGCCGACCCGGACGACCCGCTGGTCGCGGAAGGCCGCCGGCTCCTCGAAGACGTCGCGGGGTGCGCCGTCGCTCTGCCAGGCGAGGACCAGGAAGAGGACGGGGACGAGGAGGGCGGTGAGCTTGAGCCAGTACTGGAAGGCCTGCACGAAGGTGATGCTGCGCATGCCGCCCGCGGCGACGGTGGCCGTGACGACCAACGCGACGATCAGCCCGCCGAGGGAGTCGGGGGCGCCGGTGAGGACCGTCAACGTCAGTCCGGCGCCCTGGAGTTGGGGCAGCAGGTAGAGCCAGCCCACGCCCACGACGAAGGCGCCCGCGAGCCGTCTCACGGCCTGCGAGGCGAGCCGCGCCTCGGCGAAGTCGGGGAGGGTGTAGGCGCCGGAGCGGCGCAGCGGGGCGGCGACGAAGAGCAGCAGGACCAGGTAGCCGGCGGTGTAGCCGACCGGGTACCAGAGCATGTCCGGGCCCTGGACGAGGACGAGGCCCGCGATGCCGAGGAAGGAGGCGGCGGAGAGGTACTCGCCGCTGATGGCGGCCGCGTTGAGGCGGGGGCCGACGGTTCGGGAGGCCACGTAGAAGTCGGAGGTGGTGCGGGAGATGCGCAGGCCGAAGGCGCCGACGAGCACGGTCGCGACGACCACGAGGGCGACGGCGGGGACGGCGAAGGTCGAGTTCATGCTCGCACCGTCCTCACCGGTCCTCGACCAGCCGGACGAAGTCCCGTTCGTTGCGCTCGGCGCGGCGCACGTACCACCGGGCGAGCAGGACGAGCGGGGCGTACAGGCAGAAGCCGAGGACCGCCCATTCGAGCCGGTGGGCGCCGGGCATCGACGCGAAGAGCAGCGGCAGCGGGCCGACGAGGAGCACGAGGACGGCGAACACCGTGAGCGCGGCGCGCAGCTGGGATCGCATCAGGGAGCGGACGTAGGTGTCGCCCAGGGTCGTCTGCTCGTCGATCTCGGTGCGCGGGCGGTAGTAGCCGGAGGTGTGCGGGTAGCGTCCGCGTGAGCGGAGCCGGGCGTGGGCAAGGGTGCGGCGGCCGGGGCGGGTGACGACGACACGTCGTTCGACGGGGTCCTGATGGGGCACGGTCAGGTCCGCCTCATCAGCAGGTCCCGCAGTTCGCGCGCGTGCCGACGGCTGACCTGGAGTTCCTCGCCGCCGACGAGGACGCTCACGGTGCCCGCGTCGAGCCGGAGTTCGCCGATGTGGCGCAGCGCGACGAGATGGCGGCGGTGGATGCGGACGAAGCCACGGGCGCTCCAGCGGTCCTCCAGGGTGGACAGCGGGATGCGGACGAGGTGGCTGCCGCGGTCGGTGTGCAGCCGGGCGTAGTCGCCCTGCGCCTCGACGTGCGTGATGTCGTCGACGGCGACGAAGCGGGTCACGCCGCCGAGTTCGACGGGTATGTGGTCGGGGTCGGGTTCGTGGACCGGGATGCGGGGCGCGGTCCCGCGCTGTTCGGCGGCCCGGCGGACGGCCTCCGCGAGGCGTTCCTTGCGGACCGGTTTGAGGACGTAGTCGACGGCCTTGAGGTCGAAGGCCTGGACGGCGAAGTCCTCGTGCGCGGTGACGAAGACGACCAGCGGGGGCCGGGCGAAGCCGGTGAGCAGGCGGGCCAGGTCGAGGCCGTCGAGGCCGGGCATCTGGATGTCGAGGAAGACGACGTCGACGGCTTCGGGGCCGTCGGGTCCGGACTCCAGGGCGCGGTTGATGCGGCGCAGCGCCTCGGTCGCGTCGCCCGCGCCCTCCACGCTGCCGATGCGGGGGTCGGCGGAGAGCAGGTAGAGCAGCTCCTCCAGCGAGGGGCGTTCGTCGTCGACGGCGAGGGCGCGCAGCATGAAGGTGGAGTGTAGGGGCTGTCGTTTGAATCAGGTCGCAGGGCATCGGCGGAACCTGTCGACGCCGGTGAGCGGGAGCTGGTGCGTGCAGTCGCAAGGCGGAGGAGGGCGTCGACGCGATGGGGGTCCCCCCGCTCGAGCGCAGCCGAGAGTGGGGGAGTCGGCAACCGACGACAACGCCGCAGATGTGCGTGCCGGCCCCCGCGTCTGCGTGGTGATCGAAACGACAGCCCCTAAGGGCGATCGGCGCGGCGGGACACGTACGGGGCCTGGACGTTCCCGCTGGATACAGTGCGGGCATGAACGACGGCGGCGTCCTTTTCGACGATCTCGACCGGAAGATCATCACCGCGTTGATGGCGAACGCCAGGACGAGCTTCGCCGAGATCGGCACGGCCGTCGGGCTGTCCTCGACGGCCGTCAAGCGCCGGGTGGACCGGCTGCGGGACACCGGGGTGATCACGGGGTTCACGGCCACCGTGCAGCCGGCGGCGCTGGGCTGGAGCACGGAGGCGTACGTCGAGGTGTACTGCGAGGGCGCCGCCCCGCCGAGGCGGCTGGCGGAGGTGGTGCGCAACCATCCGGAGATCACCGCGGCGATGACGGTGACGGGCGGCGCGGACGCGCTGCTGCATGTGCGGGCGCGGGACGTGGAGCACTTCGAGGAGGTGCTGGAGCGGATCCGGGTCGAGCCGTTCATCCGGAAGACGATCAGCGTGATGGTGCTGTCGCATCTGCTGCCGGAGAGCCCGGAGGCGGGCGCGACGCAGCCCGCTCCCGAATAAACCTGCGAATAGTCCTGCTACGACGCAGCGAATCTGCGTCGACCGGGCCAATCACGCAGTGTTCGTGCGTGAACACGCAATATTCGTTGCTTGTCGGGCCTCCCCGTCGGTTCCTACCGTGGTGTCAACCCTCAGTCGACTCCACAGCAAGGTCGACACCGCAGGAAAACGGAGGAACCCCTCTGTGTCCGAAAGCCGTGTGCGGCGCCCCCGGCGCTTCCTCGTCTGCGAACCCAGACACTTCGCGGTGCAGTACGCGATCAATCCCTGGATGCATCCCGACACCCCCGTCGACGTCGATCTCGCCCAGGAGCAGTGGCAGAGGCTGATCAGCGTCTACCGCGGCCACGGTCACACCGTGGACACCGTGGAGCCGGCCCCCGGCCTCCCGGACATGGTCTTCGCCGCGAACTCGGCGGTGGTCGTCGCGGGCCGTGTCTTCGGGTCCCTGTTCCACGCGCCCGAGCGGCGCCCTGAGTCCGTCCACTACGACACCTGGTTCAAGGCGGCGGGCTACGACGTCCACCGGCCGGAGTCCGTCTGCGAGGGCGAGGGCGACCTGGTGTGGACGGGCCGGTACGTGCTGGCCGGCACCGGGTTCCGCACGACCCGTGAGGCGCACCGGGAGGTGCAGGAGTTCTTCGGCCACCCGGTGATCAGCCTGACCCTGGTGGACCCGCACTTCTACCACCTGGACACGGCGCTGTTCGTCCTCGACGACGACAACGTCTCGTACTACCCGGAGGCGTTCTCGCAGGGCAGCCGCGAGGTGCTCGCCCGGCTGTATCCGGACGCGGTGCTCGCCACCCGCGACGACGCCATGGCGTTCGGCCTGAACTCGGTGTCCGACGGCCGCCACGTGTTCATCGCGCCCCGGGCCGAGGCCCTCGCCGCCCGGCTCGGCGAGCGCGGCTACGTCCCCGTCCCCGTCGACCTATCGGAGTTCCAGAAGGCCGGCGGCGGCATCAAGTGCTGCACTCAGGAGATCCGTTCATGACCGCACCCGTCGTCCCGACGCGCTCCTCCGCCGATCTGATCCGCGCCGAGGAGCCGGTCCTCGCGCACAACTACCACCCGCTGCCCGTGGTCGTCGCGAGTGCCGAGGGCGCGTGGGTGCGCGACGTCGAGGGCCGCCGCTACCTCGACATGCTGGCCGGCTACTCGGCCCTCAACTTCGGCCACCGGCACCCGGCCCTGGTCGAGGCGGCCCACCGTCAGCTGGACCGTCTCACGCTGACCTCCCGCGCCTTCCACAACGACCGCCTGGCCGAGTTCGCCGAGCGGCTCGCGGCGTTGACCGGTCTGGACATGGTCCTGCCGATGAACACGGGCGCGGAGGCGGTGGAGAGCGGGGTGAAGGTGGCCCGCAAGTGGGCGTACGAGGTGAAGGGCGTCCCCGCCGACCGGGCGACGATCGTGGTCGCCGCCGACAACTTCCACGGCCGCACCACGACGATCGTGAGCTTCTCGACGGACGAGACGGCCCGGGCGGGCTTCGGCCCGTTCACGCCGGGTTTCCGGGTCGTCCCGTACAACGACCTGGCCGCGCTGGAGGCGGCGGTCGACGAGACGACGGCGGCGGTGCTGATCGAGCCGATCCAGGGCGAGGCCGGCGTCGTGATCCCCGACGACGGCTATCTGGCCGGGGTGCGGGAGCTGACCCGCCGGACGAACTGCCTGTTCGTCGCGGACGAGATCCAGTCCGGGCTCGGGCGGACCGGGCGGACGCTGGCCGTGGAGCACGAGGGGGTGGCGCCCGACGTGCTGCTCCTCGGCAAGGCGCTGGGCGGCGGCATCGTGCCGGTGTCGGCGGTGGTGGCCCGCCGGGAGGTGCTGTCGGTGCTGCGGCCCGGCGAGCACGGGTCGACGTTCGGCGGCAACCCGCTGGCGGCCGCGGTCGGTACGGCGGTGGTGGAGCTGCTGGAGACGGGTGAGTTCCAGCGCCGGGCGGCCGAGCTGGGCGTCGTGCTGCGCGAGGGCCTGACCGCGCTGGTCGGCAGGGGTGTCGTCGGCTTCCGCTCGCGCGGGCTGTGGGCGGGCGTCGACGTCGACCCGGCCCTCGGCACGGGCCGTGAGGTGAGCGAGCGCCTCATGCGCGAGGGCGTCCTGGTCAAGGACACGCACGGCTCGACGATCCGGCTGGCGCCGCCGCTGACCATCACCGGCGACGAACTGGCCGCGGCGTTGGGCGCGTTGGAGCGGGCGCTGACCCAGGGCGCCTGACGGGTCCGCCGTCGCCCCGGGGCGGGCGCGGGCGCGTCCCGCGTCGCCCCGGGTGGCTCGAGCGCACGTGCGCAGGCAGGGTGAAGATTGGGTCGGAAGGTGGTAGACCACTCTCAGCGACAGAGAGGCCGGCCGTGGGCACTGAGGACGAGGACGACGTAGCCCGCCGGCGGTTCGACGTGGCGGACACCGCGCCCCTGCTGCTCGACGAGCGGGGCGTGGTGGCGAGCTGGACCAGGGACGCCGAGCGGCTGCTGGGGTACCCGGCCGCCGAGGCCGTGGGCAGGAACCTGGCCGCACTGCTCACCCACGCGGACGCCGGACGGGTGGGGGACGTCCTCGCGCGGTGCCGCGAGGACGGCGGCTGGGCGGGGCTGCTGTCGGCCCGCCGCAGGGACGGACGGCCGGTGCCCGTCATGGCGCGCGTGACCTCCGCCCACGAGCCGGGCGGACCCGCGCGCTGGCTGGCGCTGCTCAACGAGATGTCCGACGCCCCGGGCTGGAACATGAGCCGCTCGGTGCTGGAGCAGATGGTCGGCGACTCCCCGATCGGCATAGCGATCGTCAACACCGATCTGCGTTTCGTGTGGTCGAACGCGGCCCTGGCGAGGTTCGGCGGCGGCCCGCCCGAGCACCGGCTGGGGCTGCGGCTCGCGGATGTGCAGCCGGGCCTGGACTCGGCGTCGATCGAGGCGCAGATGCGCCGGGTGCTGGAGTCCGGGGAGCCGGTCATCGGCTACGAGCTGGTGGGCAGGGTGCAGGCGGCTCCGCACCGGGAGACGGCGCACATGCTGTCGTTCACCCGGCTGGAGGACGAGCGGGGCGGCCCCATGGGCGTCTACTACACGGTCGTGGACATGACCGAGCGGCACCGCGCCCGGCAACGGCTCGCCCTGCTCGACCGGGCCGGCCGCCGCATCGGCCGCAGCCTCGACATCACCCGGACGGCGCAGGAGCTGGCGGATGTGGCGGTGCCGGACTTCGCCGACGTCGTCACCGTGGACCTGCTCGAACCGGTGCTGCGGGGCGCGGAGCCCGCGCCCGCCCGGGCGACGGGCGGCCCCGACGACTCCGTGTCGTTGCGCAGGGCGGGGCGGCGGCGGGCCGGCGACCCCGACACGCCCGCGGACGCCGACGGGTCCGGCGGCCCGGCCGGGGTCACCGCGGTCGTCTACCCGGCGGGTTCGCCGCCGGCACGCTGCCTGACCGAAGGGCAGCCCTGGCGAGCGGCCCGACTCGACCCGAACAGCCTGCGAGAAGCCCGCGGCCCGGGCGACCCGCAAGACCTGAGCAACCCCCAGGCCCCTGGCGAGCCCTGGGACCCCGACGACCCTCGGGGGACCGGCAGTCCCCGGAACCCGGTCGCCCCGGGCGACCCGGGCGGCCCGGGCGCCCCGCAGGATTTGAGCAACCCGCAGGACCCGGGCGGCCCCCGGGCACCGGGCGGCCCCCGGGAGCCGGGCGGCCCTGGCGGTCCCCAGCACACCGGCGGTCCCCGGGCGCACGGCGATCTCCGGGACACCGGCGACCCACAGGAGCCGGACGGTCCGCGGGAGCCGGACGGTCCGCGGGAGCCGGACGGTCCGCGGGAGCCGGGCGGGGTGGGTGCAGGTGCCGGGGGGTGGGGCGCCGTGCTGCCTGTCGGGGCCGGGCCGGCCAGTGTCCTGATCGTGCCGGTGCGGGCGCGGGGCACCGTGCTGGGCGTCACGACGTTCCTGCGGCACGACCCGCGCGAGCCCTTCGACGAGGACGATCTGGCGCTCGCCGAGGACCTCGTCTCGCGGGCGGCCGTCTGCGTGGACAACGCCCGGCGCTACACCCGCGAACGGGGCGCGGCCCTGGTCCTCCAGCGCAACCTGCTGCCCCGCCGGCTGCCCGCGCAGGACGCCGTCGAGGTGGCCGCCGACTACCGGCCGGCCGACGAGCTGACCGGCCTCGGCGGGGACTGGTACGACCTGATCCCGCTGTCGGGGGCCCGGGTGGCGCTCGTCGTCGGCGAGGTGCCCGGGCACGGCATCGACGCCGCGGCCGCCATGGGGCGGGTGCGGACCGCGGTACGCACCCTGGCCGCGCTGGACCTGCCGCCCGCGGAGATCCTCGCGCACCTCGACGACCTGGTCACCCGTATGGACGAGGAGGAGGACGAGGAGGCGGACGACAACGACGGGGCGCGCGTCGCGGCGGACGCCCGGCCCCGGTCCGACGGCAGGCGGGTGGCGGGCTCGGCGTGCGTGTACGTCGTGTACGACCCGGTCGACGGGAGTTGCGTGATGGCCGCCGCCGGGCACCCCGCGCCGGCCGTCGTGCTGCCCGACGGGACCGTCGACTTCGTAGATCTGCCCCGGGGGCCCGCGCTCGGTGTGGGCGGCCCGCCGTTCGAGTCGGCCGAGCTGGTCCTGCCGGAGGGCAGCACGCTCGCGCTGCACACGGACGGTCTGCTGGCCGACGGCGAGCGGGGGGCGCCGGACACCAGCCGGGAGCGGCTGCGGCAGGCCCTGGAGCAGCCGGCCGCCGCCCTCGACCTGCGCTGCCGGACGGTGATCGACACCCTCGTCCCGGCCCGTCCGTACGACGACGTGGCCCTGCTGATGGCCCGCACCCGCCGGCTGCCGGCCGGCCAGGTGGCCGACTGGGAGCTGCCCGCGGACCCGGCAGCCGTCGCCGAGGCCCGCAAGACCGCGAGCCGCCGACTGGCGGAGTGGGGGCTCACGGAGCTGTCGTTCACCACCGAGCTCGTCGTCAGCGAGCTGGTCACGAACGCGATCCGGTACGCCACGGGGCCGATCAGGCTCCGGCTGATCCGCGAGCGCACCCTGTTCTGCGCGGTCTTCGACGGCGGCGCCACCGCACCCCATCTGCGCCATCCGAGGGCCACCGACGAGGGCGGCCGGGGGCTGCTGCTGGTCTCCCAGGTCACCCAGCGGTGGGGCACCCGCTTCCTCCCCGAGGGGAAGGTCATCTGGGCGGAGCAGTCACTCACCGACGCCGGCGCGTGAGCGATGGGGAACATTCATCGCATCACGTGAGAAACTGGCGCAATACCGGCAGATAGGGCGCGAGCCATGAACGACACGGCGATCGACTACGCGGCGGTCTTCCAGGCCCTGCCGGGCATGGTGGCGCTGCTCACGCCCGGGTTGGTGTACGCGGACGCCAACGAGGAGTTCCTGCGGGTGGCCGGCCGCAAGCGCGAGCAGATGGTCGGCCGGCACCTCTTCGACGTCTTCCCCGACAACCCCGAGGAGCCCGGCGCGAACGGCATGCGCAACCTGGAGGCGTCGCTGCGCCGGGTGCTGGCCACCGGCGAGCGGGACACCATGGCTCTGCAGCGCTACGACGTGGAGTCGGCCGACCGGCCCGGCGAGTGGGAGGAGCGCTACTGGAGCCCGGTCAACGCCCCGGTGTACGGGCCGGACGGGTCGGTGGTGCTGCTGGTGCACCGCGTCGAGGAGGTCACCGAGCTGATTCGGGCGCGCGGCGGGCGCGGGACGGCCGCGGACGACGGGCGGGTCGGCAGCCGGGGCCGGGTGCTGGAGGCCGAGCTGTACACCCGCGCCCGTGAGCTGCAGGAGCTCAACGAACGGCTGCGGCTTGCCCACGCACGCGAGCGCGAGGTGGCCCTCGCCCTCCAGGAGGCGATGCTGCCGCCGCGCATGCAGGTCGGGCACCACCGGGCCGCGGTGCGCTACCGGCCGGCGGTCGGCGCGCTCAACGTGTGCGGGGACTGGTACGACCTGGTCGACCTGGTCGGCGGCAACCGCATCGGGGTCTCGGTCGGCGACGTCGTCGGACACGGTCTGGAGGCCGCCGGGGTGATGGGCCAGCTGCGCAGCGCCCTGAGCGCGGCCTCCCGGGTGGCCCAGGGGCCGGGCGAGGCACTGAACGTCCTCGGACGGTACGCGCACGTCGTGGACGGGGCCGAGTCGGCCACCGCGGTCACCACGTTCATCGACTTCGACCATCACACGATCACCTACAGCAGCGCCGGGCATCCGCCGCCGGTGCTCGTGCACGCCGACGGGCGGGTGGAGTTCCTCGACCGGGCGACGGACCCCCCGCTGGACGCCCGGCCCGACCCGGCCCCGCGACCCGAGGCGCGCACCACGTACGACGACGGCGCCACCCTGGCCCTGTACACGGACGGTCTCATCGAGCGACGGCGGGAGGACATCGACACGGGACTGAACCGTCTCGCGGACGCGCTGGCCCGGCACCGGAAAGCCGACCCCGAGAGCCTCGCCGACGCGGTGCTGTGGGAGCTCCTGCCGCCCGGCGGCGCCACCGACGACACGGCCTTGGTCGTCGTACGGCTGTGACGGGGGCGAGAGGGCAGGGGGAACGGGAGCTGCGCCGGCCCGGTTCCGGCCGTTGCCGCCTACCCCTACACTGACACCCCACACCATGCCGGTTGACCTGCTGGAACACGGCCCCGAGCCGACCCGCCGGACACGAGGAGCGACACCCTTTGTTCTACTACCTCCTGAAGTATGTGGTGTTGGGGCCGCTGCTGAGACTGCTCTTCCGCCCTCGAATAGAGGGTCTGGAGCATGTGCCGGACTCGGGAGCGGCGATCATCGCTGGAAACCACCTGTCGTTCTCCGACCACTTCCTGATGCCCGCGATCCTCAAGCGGCGCATCACGTTCCTCGCGAAGGCCGAGTACTTCACGGGGCCGGGCCTCAAGGGCCGGCTGACCGCGGCCTTCTTCCGCAGCGCGGGCCAGATCCCGGTGGACCGTTCCGGCAAGGAGGCCGGCCAGGCCGCGATCCGCGAGGGCCTGGGCGTGCTGAGCAAGGACGAGCTGCTGGGCATCTACCCGGAGGGCACCCGCTCGCACGACGGACGGCTCTACAAGGGCAAGGTCGGCGTCGCCGTGATGGCCCTGCGGGCGCAGGTGCCGGTGATCCCCTGCGCGATGATCGGCACCTTCGAGGCGCAGCCGCCGGGCAAGGTCGTCCCGACCCTGCACCCGGTCGTGATCCGCTTCGGCAAGCCCCTCGACTTCTCCCGCTACCTCGGCATGGAGCACGAGAAGGCGGTGCTGCGCGCGATCACCGACGAGATCATGTACGCCATCCTCTCGCTGTCCGAGCAGGAGTACGTCGACCAGTACGCGGCCGTCGCCAAGGCGGAGGAGGTCGCCGCGAAGGCGGAGACGGAGAAGTCGGGGAAGGGGCGCAAGTTCCCCCGGCTGCCCTCGAGATGACGGTACGTCAGTATCGTTGAGGGCGACGAGGGGCGGCCGGATCGATCCGGCCGCCCCTCGTCGCCCTACGGGCGGTGCCCTACCGCTCGAGTCCTACGGCTTGGGCGTGGCGTGCGGTGCGCAGGTCACGTCCGACCGGTCCAGCTTGCCGGTGAGGAGGTAGGCGTCGACCCGGCTGTTGATGCAGGTGTTCACCAGGCTGGTGACACCGTGGGAGCCCGCGCCCTTCTCGGTGATCAGGCGGGAGCCCTGGAAACGCTTGTGCAGTTCCACGGCGCCCGCGTACGGGGTGGCCGCGTCGTTCGTGGACTGGACGATCAGCACCTGCGGCAGCCCCTTGTGCGTGGTGACGTGCACCGGAGTCTGCTGCTTGACCGGCCAGGTGGCGCAGGGCAGGTTCATCCAGGCGTTGGCCCACGTCATGAACGGGTGGCTCTTGTGCAGCGCCGTGTTGTCCCGGTCCCACTTCTTCCAGCTGGTGGGCCACTTGGCGTCGGTGCACTCGACGGCCGTGTAGACGGCGTTGCCGTTCTCCGAGGAGATGTTGCCGGCGGTGTCCGTCAGGTCGGGCGAGGCCGCGTCGACCAGGGCCTTGGTGTCCCCGGCGAAGTAGGCGCTGAAGACGGTGGCGACCGGCACCCACGAGGAGTCGTAGTACGGGGCGCTCTGGAAGAAGGAGATCAGCTCGGCCGGGCCTACGACGCCGCCGATGGGGTTCTTCTTCGCGGTGGCGCGCAGCTGGAGCCACTTCGCCTGGACGGCGGCGCGGGTCGTGCCCAGGTGGAAGGTCGCGTCGTTGGCGGCGACCCAGTCCTGCCAGTCCTTCCAGCGGCCCTCGAAGGCGACGTCCTGGTCGAGGTTGGCCTGGTACCAGACCTTCTCGCGGGAGGGGTTGACCACGCTGTCGACGACCATGCGACGCAGGTGGCCCGGGAACATGGTGCCGTACACGGCGCCGAGGTAGGTGCCGTACGAGACGCCGAGGAAGTTGAGCCCCCGCTCGCCGAGGGCGGCGCGGATGACGTCCAGGTCGCGCACGGTGTTCGGCGTGGTCATCTGCTGGAGCATCGCCTTGCCGGTGCGCTCGGCGCAGCCCTGCGCGTACTCACGGGCGAGCCCCCGCTGGGCGTACTTGTCGGCCGTGGTGTCCGGGACCGGGTCGGCCTTGGGCGCCTTGACGAACTCCTGCGGGTCCATGCAGGAGATGGGCGCGGAGTGGCCCACGCCGCGCGGGTCGAAGCCGACGAAGTCGTAGGCCTTGGCCACGTTGGCCCAGACGGGCGCCTTGGTGGTGACGCGACGCGGGAAGCGCAGGCCGGAGCCGCCGGGACCGCCGGGGTTGTAGACGAGCGCCCCCTGACGCTCCTGAGCCGTGCCCGTGTTGCCGATGCGGTCGACGGCGAGCTTGATCTGCCTGCCGTTCGGCTTGGCGTAGTCGACCGGAACGGTGACCCAGCCGCACTTGATCGGCTTCTCCAGGCCCCAGTCGGCCGGGCAGTCCTGCCAGTCGATGCCGGCCTTCGCGGCGCGCTCGGCGGCGATCGCCGCGCCCCGCGCCTCACGGTCTTGTCCCGGACGACTGCTGGTCGCGCTCGCGGTGGGCGCGGTGACCGCGCCGGCGAGCAGAGTCGCGGTGACGAGTATGCCCGCCGAGCCCAGCGCGGCGACGCGCTTGTTCGGTCGTATGTCCTTCAAGTGGGAACTCCCCCTACCTGGTTATGGCGGCAGGGTGGATCCTCGCTGCTGTGAGGCGTCTGAGAAAAGGTGTCGTTGACCTTCTTTGCCAATCCGATAACCGGAGAGGAAGGTACCGTTCACCGGATGTCCAGGTCGGCGAGGGCCTCGTCCAGTGCGCGGCGCAGCCGCAGCGCGTCGGGCGCGAGGGCCGTGACGAGCGCGGCGGGACCGGCCAACGGCATCACGCGGGCGTGTTCGCCGACCGCCCGGGCCGCCGTCGGCCGCTGAGCGAACTCCGGCAGTACGACGATGAGTTGTCCGACGGCCCGGTGACCGGCGAGAACGGCGGGGCCGTCCCAGCCGCCGGGCGCGCCCGGTCCGCAGGCCAGTTCCTGATCGAGGACGGCCCGGCCGGCGACCTTGACGACCAGTCTGCTGGTCAGCCTGCCCGGCTCCTCCCCCACCCGCCCCAGCACCTGCTCCTCGCGCAGCACCAGGCGGGCGTCGGCGCCGAGGTCGACGCGCGTGGAGACGGACAGGTCGCTGCCGCCCGCCGAGATCAACTGCTCGGGCAGCCAGTGCAGTTCGCCGCCGTCGGCGACGGTGAGCCGGACGTCGTACCGGGCTTCGTCCTTCGTCTGGCCGGGCAGGGCGATGGTGGCGGCGGCCGAGCCGACCCGCAGCCGGGCTCCGCCGCCGACGTCCGCCTCCACAGCGAACCGGTCACCGCCGAGGGGCCCGCTCATCGCCCCGACGAGCAGGACGCGCGCCTCGTCGCCGACGGCCCGGGTGCGCCGCAGGGCGAGCGGTCCGTCGCTCTCCAGCACGGGCAGGCAGGTGCCCCCGCGCCCGTCGGCGCTCGCCCTGATCCGTGCGGTGGCGCACACCCGGCTCATGTCACGCCGTCCAGGCGGCGAGCTGCGAACGCACCCAGGCTGCGACGTCCGCGACGCCGCTCCCGGCGCGCAGGGACTGGAAAACGACGGGCAGTTCGGCCCGTTGCGCCTTCGCGTCGGCGGCCATGCGGGCGAGGTCGGAGCCGACGTACGGCGCGAGGTCGGTCTTGTTGACGACGAGCAGATCGGCGGTGGTGACGCCCGGGCCGCCCTTGCGCGGGATGTCGTCCCCGCCCGCCACGTCGATGACGAAGATCTGGGCGTCCACCAGCCCCTTGGAGAAGGTGGCGGTGAGGTTGTCCCCGCCCGATTCGACCAGGATGAGGTCCAGCGGCCCCACGGCGTCCTCCAGGTCCTCCACGGCTTCGAGGTTGGCGGAGATGTCGTCCCGGATCGCGGTGTGCGGGCAGGCGCCCGTCTCGACGGCCGTGATCCGCTCGGGCGGCAGCACGGCCTCCCGCAGCAGGAACTCGGCGTCCTCCCGGGTGTAGATGTCGTTGGTGACGACGGCCAGGGACAGTTCGTCGCGCAAGGCCCGGCACAGCGCCGCGACGGTGGCGGTCTTGCCGGACCCGACGGGCCCGCCGAGCCCGACGCGCAGCGCCCGCCGCGACCCGTCGGGCCGCTGGGCGTCGGCACCGACGGCGGCGGGACCCTCATGGATGTGATCAAGATGCACAACAGCTCCCTTCGGCCGAGCCGGGCATCACAGCCCGGCCGGCGTTTGATGACAAGGCCCGTTCAGGGCCGAAGCGGGGGGTACGGGGGCGGCAGCTCCCGGGACGGGAAGGGGCGGCGGGGGCGAGAAACCTAGGAGGCGAACAGCCGCACGGGCCAGCCCGCATGCGCCTCCGCGCCGATCTCCAGCAGCGGCGCGGACGCGGAGGGCAGCGCGTCGACGCCCTCCGCCTGCACCGCCGTCCCGCAGGACACGGCCCGGTCGACCACCTGGTCCAGCTCCGGCGCCAGCCGGGCCAGTACGGCGGTCGCCTGGAAGGGGTCGAGGCTCAGCAACCGCACCACGGCGGTGGCCGGTCCGCTCACACTCTCGTAGACCGCGCAGTACGCCGCGTCCGCCGCCCCCAGACCGGCCGCCCGCGCCGTCAGCCCCAGCACCACCGGCTGGTGCGCACCCTTGGGGAACTCCCTTGCCAGCGCGTCCAGTTCGGCGTTCGGCCAGGCTGCCCGGGCGGCCCGCATCAGCTGCCGGCCGAGTCTGCGCGCGACCAACCGCAGCGCCGGGGAGGGGGTGCGGGCGTCCGCCGCGGCGTCCAGCCGCGCGGGGTCCGCCCCCGCAGCGGCCGCTGCGGCCAGCGCCGCCGCCACGAGTCCGGCCGTGTGCAGCCTGCCGCGGCAGAACGCCTCGAGGCTCGCCGCGCCGGTGATCCGTCCCGCCTTGACGGCCTCCTCCGCCCCGCCGGAGTGCGCGTGCCCTCCGGCGGGGAAGCGGCCGTCGGCGAGGACGAGCAGTGCCGCTCGGGTCACGGTGACGTCCTCCGTCCTCGGTCCACAGTCCTCAGCCCTCAGTCCTCAGTCCTCAGTCCTCAGAAGAGGAAGTAGCGCTGGGCCATGGGAAGTTCGGCGGCCGGAGTCGCCTCGACGAGCTCCCCGTCGATGTGCACGGCGAAGCTGTCCGGGTCGACCCGGACGCGTGGCCGGGCGTCGTTCTCCCGCATGTCCGCCTTGGTCACCCCGCGCGTGGAGTCGATGGCGACGAACCTCTTGCCCAGTTGCAGACGTTCGGGCAGGCCGTCCTCGATCGCCAGCGGCGCCACGAAGTTGAAGGAGTTCGAGGCGGGCGCCCGGCCGATCGCCCCGTACATCGGACGCGGCAGGATCGGCTGCGGCGTCGGGATCGAAGCGTTGGCGTCGCCCATCTGGGCGTACGCGATCTGTCCGCCCTTGATGACGAGGTGCGGCTTGACGCCGAAGAACGCCGGCTCCCACAGCACCAGGTCGGCGAGCTTGCCGCTCTCCACGGATCCGATCTCGCGGGCCAGCCCCTGCGCGAGGGCCGGGTTGATCGTGTACTTGGCGATGTACCGGCGGACGCGGTGGTTGTCCGCCCGCCCGTCCCCGGGGAGCGCGCCGCGCCGCCGCTTCATCACGTGCGCGGTCTGCCAGGTCCGCAGGATCACCTCGCCGACCCGGCCCATGGCCTGCGCGTCGGAGGAGATGATCGAGATCGCCCCGAGGTCGTGCAGGACGTCCTCGGCGCCGATCGTCGAGGGCCGGATCCGCGACTCGGCGAACGCCAGGTCCTCCGGGACAGCCGGGTTGAGGTGGTGACACACCATCAGCATGTCGAGGTGCTCCTCGGCCGTGTTCACCGTGTACGGCCGCGTCGGGTTGGTCGAGCTCGGCAGCACGTGCGGCTCGGAGACGACGGTCATGATGTCCGGCGCGTGCCCGCCGCCCGCGCCCTCGGTGTGGTACGCGTGGATGCCGCGGCCGGCGATCGCGGCCAGTGTGTCGCCCACGAACCCGGCCTCGTTGAGCGTGTCGGTGTGGATGGCGACCTGGATACCGGTGCGGTCGGCGACGGTCAGCGAGGCGTCGATGACGGCCGGGGTCGAGCCCCAGTCCTCGTGCAGCTTCAGCCCCAGCGCCCCGCCGCGGATCTGCGAGAGCATCGCCTCCTGCGAGACGGTGTTGCCCTTGCCGAGGAAGCCGATGTTCAGCGGGTACTGCTCCATCGCCTCCAGCATGCGCGCGAGGTGCCACGGGCCGGGCGTCACGGTGGTCGCCTTGGAGCCCTCGGCCGGTCCGGTGCCGCCGCCGACCAGCGTGGTGACGCCCGACGCGAGGGCCTCGTCGGCGATCTGCGGGCAGATGAAGTGGACGTGCGCGTCGACCGCGCCGGCCGTCAGGATCCGTCCGTTGCCGGCGATCACCTCGGTCTCCGGGCCGATGACGAGGTCCGGGTGGACGCCGTCCATCGTGTCGGGGTTGCCGGCCTTGCCGATGCCGGTGATCCGCCCGTCGCGGATGCCGACGTCGGCCTTCACCACGCCCCAGTGGTCCACGACGACCGCGCCCGTGACGACGGTGTCGGGCGTGCCCTCCGCGCGGGTGGCCCGCGACTGCCCCATGGACTCACGAATCACCTTGCCGCCGCCGAACACCGCCTCGTCTCCGGCGAGTCCGGGTCCGCCGCAGCGGTCCTCCTCGATCTCGATCAGCAGGTCCGTGTCGGCGAGCCGGATGCGGTCGCCGGTGGTCGGGCCGAACAGGTCGGCGTACGCGGCACGCGAGATCTCAGGCATCGAGGGCACCTCCGGTCTCCCCGCGCAGTCCGGGCACGATCCGGGCGCCGGCGAGGGGGACGAGTTCGACCTCGACGGGGATCCCGGGCTCGAAGCGCACGGCGGTGCCGGCGGCGACGTTCAGCCGCCTGCCGCGCGCTGCAGCGCGGTCGAACTCCAGGCCCGGGTTGGCCTCGGCGAAGTGGTAGTGGGAGCCGACCTGGACGGGCCGGTCGGCGGCGTTGAGCACGGTGAGCCGGGTGACCGCGCGGCCCTCGTTGTACACGACCGGCCCCTCGGCGAAGAGGATCTCTCCGGGAATCATGGCGGTCTCCCCCGTCAGACGATCGGGTCGTGGACGGTGACGAGCTTGGTGCCGTCGGGGAAGGTGGCCTCGACCTGCACGTCGTGGATCATCTCGGGGATGCCCTCCATGACGTCGTCGCGGGCGAGCAGCTTGCGGCCGGAGGCCATCAGCTCGGCGACCGTACGGCCGTCCCGCGCGCCCTCGAGGATGTGCGAGGTGATGAGGGCGACCGCTTCGGGGTGGTTGAGCTTGAGCCCGCGGGCCCGGCGCTTCTCGGCGACGTCGGCCGCCACGTGGATCAGCAGCCTCTCCTGCTCGTGCGGGGTCAGTTGCACGTCCCACCTCACATCCTCGCTCCGGACCGTGCGGGGCCCGGGTTGCCGCGGCCACGGGGGAACGCCCCTGGTGGCATGGACCGGCAGGCTAGTTGGACCGCATTTCGAGCACGTTAACCAAGCTGTGATCATTCAGGCCGGCGGCAGCGGGGGCGACACGCTCAACAACGCGCGCAGCCCGTCATCGAGCACCTCGACGGGACCGGGCCGAACGGCGACTGCCGGGCGAGTAAACCCCTGACGGCGGCGATCGGTGTGCGGGCCACGTGGTCCGGGGGACGCCGGACCGCATCATCCCGGCGTCCGATCGCCGTCGTGCTGCTCGTGCCCGCCTACGCCGCCCTGGCCCTGTGAACCTTCGCCCGGCCCGCGACCCGTCAGCACGGGGACGCCTTCGCGTACACCGCCACGCCGACGAGGCGGCGACCGTGCCGCGCTCGCGGACCGGACCGTATACGGCGCGGTCGTCGTCACCGCCGACGGACCCGAACTGCTGACGACCCTGTCGCGCGCGCTACGACGGGTTGGGCCCCCGGTGCTCAGCGGTGATCCCGTACCGCTGCTGCTCGCGGGGCGCGGCGGCGACCTCACGCACCGCGGAGACGGAGCGGACCACCTGTTCCTCGGCCGGACGGTCCAGTTCGTCCAGTCGTTCCAGGTCGGCGGCGGAGACGAGGGCGACGAGGGGTTTGCCGTGCCGGGTCACGACGACGCGCTCACCGCCGTACACCACGCGGTTGATCAGGTCGGCGAGTTCAGCCCTGGCTTGCGTCACCGGAATCTCGTAGGCCATGCCCCAAGCTTACGGACCGTCCAGAGATTCCGTGAGAGTCCACCGAGTCCGCAAAACCGCAGTTCAGAGGCTCTGAGGTCACAGCCGACCGACGGGCTCCCAGGCGGGCGGCAGCGCAAAGGGCCGGTCGGCCCCCTGGAGCCGCACACTCGCCGAGGGGCAGTTGGGTGCAGTGTCCCACTGGATGAACGGCGAGGGGCCGGCGAGCGCTCGCCGGCCCCTCGCCGTTCGCCACGACTGCCGCCCTTCCGGCCCCGAGACGAAAGCCGTGCCCACTTCTCTCTCGATGTCGTAACGTACGTCCTGTACATTTTCCTCGGACGTGCCAGACGTAGAAGGCCAGACGTAGAAGGAGGGGGCACCCGTGCATCGACCGTCCGCCCGCCATGTCCTGCCCGAGTTCACCGAACGGACGAGCTCGGGACATCGCACGATGGATCCGTACGCGAAGCTGCTGGAGGAGCGCATCGTCTTCCTGGGCGCCCCGGTCGACGACATCTCGGCGAACGACGTGATGGCCCAGTTCATGTACCTCGAGCACAAGGAGCCGGACCGGGACATCGCGCTGTACATCAACTCCCCCGGCGGTTCGTTCAGTGCGATGACGGCCCTGTACGACACGATCCGGTTCGTCACCTGTGATGTGTCGACGACCTGCCTGGGGCAGGCGGGCTCGTCGGCCGCGGTCCTGCTGGCCGCGGGAACGCCGGGCAAGCGGTTCGCCCTGCCGGGGGCGCGGATGACGATCCGCCAGCCGTCGCTGCCCGAGCCCGTCGAGGGTCAGGCCAGCGACCTGGCCATCCAGGCCGAGGAGCTGGCACGCACCCGCGCGAGCCTCGAGGAGATGCTGGTCCGGCACACCGGGCGGACGCCGGAGCAGGTGACCGCGGACATCGAGCGGGACAAGTTCCTCACCGCCCAGGAGGCCTTGGAGTACGGCCTGGTGGACGGGATCATCCCGAGCCGCGAGACTTCCGCCGGCGCGCTGGACGGGAGGTGAGCCGCGATGGTGCCCGAGCTGCCGCCGCTGCCCGCGCTGACCCGCGCGGAGGCCGAGCTGATCGACGGATACCTCGACGTGGTCGACATGCTCGGCCGCATCAACCCCGCCCACCACGGTGACACCTACCGCGGACTGCGCGCCGCCCAGGCGCTGGTGAGCAAGGCGACCGCGCTGCGCGACGCGCTGACGCGGATGCACCAGCGCGGTGAGAGCGAGTTGCACGCGCCGACGCTCGCGCGGGCGCTGCGCGTCCTCGACGGGGAGCGCCGCACGGCGCGCGTCACGCTGCCCCCGCTCTCCGACGGCTGACCCGGGGCAGCGTCGGTCCCAACAGTTCGACTCCGGTCCGGTCCGGACGGTTCGACGTTGGCTCGGCTCCGGTCCGGACGGCTCGACGTTGGCTCGGCTCCGGTCCGGACGGCTCGACGTTGGCTCGGCTCCGGTCCGGACGGCTCGGCTCGGACGTGACGATCGGGCCGGAGCCGAAACGACCCAGAAGGCGTACCCCCGTTCGGCAGAGCGTCCACTGCTCCCGCAGACGCCCCCAGGTTGCACGAAAGGGCGTTCCTCGAGCGGAAAAGGAGGCGTCACCGCTGGTGGGAGGCCCTGAGATACCCCGGCACCTGATCGTCCGTCAGAGTGTTCACCCGAACGGGTGAGTGGTGAGTAACCCCACAAATCCTCGGTTCCGTTGGGATTTTCGGACATCCGTGAGCCAAGATCCCTGACTGACGACAAGCCCCCGCCACAAGCGGCGGGGCGATCCGGGTGGACGCCGAGTCCTGCCGCCTCCCGGATGACCGGTCGACAGGAGTGCATCGGCAGGAGTGGAGGACCCAAGCACGACGGGTCGCCGGAACGGTCACGCCATGACCGGGCCGAGCAGCCCTTGGGGTGAAGCCGCTGACGCGGCCGGGCAACTTCGCCAGCCCGAATCCGACAGGTCATCCTTCACAGGCGGCTGACGAAGGGTTGCGCATGACTGCGCTCAATCGTGTCCCGTCGCTCATGGCCCGGGCCGGTACGGCCTCGGCGTTCGCCATCGCCGCCGTGGGCGGCACGGTCGTGGTACCGGGGCTCGCCTCCGACGCCGCGGCCGCCACACCGGCGACGAAGGCGCTGCAGATCGCCGCCTCCAAGAAGGGCGCGCCGTACAAGTACGGGGCGACCGGACCGAAGAGGTTCGACTGTTCGGGGCTCACGCAGTACTCGTTCAAGAAGGCGGGCAAGAGCCTGCCGCGGACGGCGGCCCAGCAGTACAACAAGACGAAGCACATTTCGGCGTCCAGCCGCAAGGCGGGCGACCTGGTGTTCTTCCACTCGGGGCGGAACGTGTACCACGTCGGGATCTACGCCGGTCAGGGCAAGATCTGGCACTCGCCGAAGACCGGCGACGTGGTGAAGCTCCAGAAGATCTGGACCAAGAGCGTCTGGTACGGCCGGGTCCGCTGAGGCCCGTGCGCTGATCCTCCGGGCCCGCAGGGGCCCGCTGAGCCTCCCGGGGCGTGCACGGCGTCCTGACGCGCCTTCACCGCCCCGGGAGCTCACCACCCTCCGCCGGAGCCGCCAGAACACCGGCGGCCGCGGCCGGCTCGACCGCCGGGACGGTCCACGGGAGCTCTACGATGACCGTCTTGCCGCCCTCCCGGGTGGGCCGCACTCTGAGCCTGCCGCCGGCCTCCGCGGTCAGCCAGCGAACGATCACCATGCCTCGGCCGTTGTCCTGCTGGACGGCGGCCGGCAGTCGTTGCGGAAAGCGCGGGTGGCTGTCGGTGACGCCGATGCGCAGCTGTTCGTCGCGGTCGAGAACGAGGTCCACCGTGAAGGTGGGCGACTGACCGAAGGTGTGCTGTACGGCGTTGGTGGCGAGTTCCGAGACGATCAGACGGACGGTGTCGGCCGCCTCGGCGTCCGCCGGCAGACCCCACTCGCCGAGGATGCCGGCCACGAAGGCGCGGGCCGTGGAGACCGAGGCGGGATCGCTCGGCAGAGTGAGGGTTGCTTCCAGGTGATCTGCCATGGCGACGTCGTCCCTTTCCCACGGGACCGGAGCCCGACACGGGTGTGGATGGTTCGAGTACGGTCCCGGACTGGTGCTTCTTCGCCAGACTGCCATCACCACGCCGGTCACGGTGGCGATCCACCAAGATGTGCATATATCTGTCGCCCGATGCGGTGAACTCTGCGACGGCAGAGCGTATTTGGCCGACCTTCAGGAGTGAGGAGAAGCCCGTGCGGCACGGACCGGCGGTGCGCCGCCGCAAGCTGGGCGCCGAACTGCGCACTTTACGCGCCCAGGCGGGCCTCACCAGTGGGGAGGCGGCCCGGCTCGTGGGGTGGCACCAGTCCAAGGTGAGCCGTATCGAGACCGGTACCAGTGGATCGAAACCGGCCGATGTGCGGTTACTCCTCGACGCCTATGGAGTGACCGATCCGCAACTGCGGGAGCTGATGCTGGCATTGGCGGACCCCGAGGTCGGCGGTGGCCGCGACCACTGGTGGCACGCCTACCGCGGGGTGCTGCCGCCCGCCTATCGGGACTTCATCAGCCTGGAATCCCAGGCCGGCGCGATGCGCACCCTGGAGACGACCGTGGTGCCGGGCCTGCTGCAGACGCCCGAGTACGCCCGCGCGGTGACCGGCGCCGCGGTCGAGGGTCTCGACGAGGAGCAGCTGGACACCCTGGTGGAAGTGCGGCTGGCCCGCCAGGACGTGCTGCGCGCGCAGCCGCCGCTGGAGCTGAGCGCGGTGCTGGACGAGTCGGTGCTGCGCCGCGAGGTGGGCGGCCCCGAGGTGATGGTCCGCCAGCTGCTGCGGCTGGTGGAGGCCTCCCGAATGCCGCAAGTGAGCCTTCAGGTGCTGCCGTTCACCGCGGGTGCACATATCGGGGTAACCGGCCCTTTCGTTATCTTTTCATTTTCGCGCACTTCTGATCTGGATGTGGTTGTTCTCGACCACTTGACGAGTAGCCTCTACCTCGAACGGAAAGAAGACCTCCAGGCCTATGCGCAGGCCTTCAACGCCCTTCGGGCGCACGCCCTTTCGCCCGGGGAATCATCGGATTACATCGCCGCGATGGCCTGCGGCGCGTAAGGAGGCACCATGTCCGCAGTACCGCGGAACGTACCTTCCCGTACCGATACCGATACCGATACCGATACCGTTCCTGCTCCCGACTGTCTCCCGCAGCTGCGGTGGCTGCGCAGCAGCTACAGCACGGGAGCCAACAACTGCGTCGAGACCGCCCGTCCGGACCGCGGCCCCTGGGCCGGGCTGCTCGCCGTACGCGACTCCAAGGAACCGGCCGGTCCCGCCCTGCTCTTCTCCCCCGAGAGCTGGACGGGATTCACCGCCGCGCTCCGCCGACCACACCGCACCTGACGGCACACCACGTCACAGGCGACCCACAGCCGTGTCTCGCCGACTCGCGACCGTGTCTCGCCGTTTCATGACGTGTATCGCCGTTTCACATCCGGTTCTCGCCGTTTCAGGGCCGGTTCTCGCCGATCACCCGCACGGCGCGTGCCAGCTCGGCGTCGGAGAGGTCCGCGCGGGCGGTGAGCCTCAGGCGCGAGATGCCGTCGGGCACGGAAGGAGGACGGAAGCAGCCCACGGCCAGACCTGCCGTCCGGCAGTCCGCCGCCCAGCGCACGGCCTCCTCCGGGGAGGGCGCACGCACCGAGACGACCGCGGCGTCGGGACGCACCGCTTCCAGACCCGCGGCCGTCAGTCGGGCGTGCAGTTCGCCCGCCACCGCCCGCGCGCGTGCGGCGCGCCCCGGTTCCCGGCGCAGCAGCCGCAGGGCCGC
Source organism: Streptomyces sp. B21-105 (assembly GCF_036898465.1). Lineage (NCBI taxonomy): Bacteria > Bacillati > Actinomycetota > Actinomycetes > Kitasatosporales > Streptomycetaceae > Streptomyces > Streptomyces sp. B21-105. The sequence goes on from NZ_JARUMJ010000001.1 coordinate 1,411,586, forward strand.
CAGCGCGGCGCCCGCCGCCGCCGGGGCCAGGCCCGTGTCGAAGATGAACGTGCGGGCCGCGTTCACCAGGTGCTCGATCACCCGCGCGGGGCCCAGCACGGCGCCCCCCTGGCTGCCGAGCGACTTGGACAACGTGAGCGTCACGACGACGTCGGCGGCGCCCGCGAGACCGGCCGCGTGCGCGGTGCCCCGGCCGCCGTCCCCGAGCACGCCCAGTCCGTGGGCGTCGTCGACGACGAGACCGGCGCCGTGCTCCCGGCAGGCGGCGGCGAGGCCGGCCAACGGGGCCGCGTCGCCGTCGACCGAGAAGACCGCGTCGCTGACGGCCACGGCCGGGCCGTCGTGGGCGTCGAGCGCCTTGCGCACGGCCTCCGGGTCGGCGTGGCCGACGACCTGGACGGCGCCGCGGGCCAGCCGGCACCCGTCGATGAGCGAGGCGTGGTTGGCCGCGTCGGAGACGATCAGCGAGCCGTGCGGGGCCAGCGCGGTGACGGCGGCGAGGTTGGCCGCGTAACCGGAGGAGAAGACCAGGGCCGCCTCGAAGCCGCAGAAGTCCGCCAGCTCCCGCTCCAGGTCGCCGTGCAGCTCGGTGGTGCCGGTGACGAGGCGGGAGCCGGTGGCGCCGCCGCCCCAGGTGCGGGCGGCGGCCGCGGCGCCCTCGACGACCTCGGGATGACGGGACAGACCCAGGTAGTCGTTGCTCGCGAGGTCCAGCAGCGGCGAGTCGGCCGGCCGCGGCCGCAGCGTCCGTACGAGTCCGGCCCGGCGGCGCAGCTCCGCCTGCTCGTCGATCCAGCCGAACGCCATGGGTCCTCCGGTGCTTTTGTAGGTAGCGGACAGACACTAGCGGCAGGGCCGCCCGCCCACGGTGTGGCAATACCCACACGTCGAACCGGGTGTGTTGTGTGATCCCTACCTTGGCCCGGAGCGGGTGCGTAGGACAGGATCGGCTCTCATGGACCTGCTGAACACGCTGGTGGACAAGGGGCTTCGGCGCGAGCTGCCGACCCGCGAGGAGGCTCTGGCCGTCCTCGCCACTTCCGACGACGACGTGCTGGACGTGGTGGCCGCGGCCGGGAAGGTGCGCCGGCACTGGTTCGGCCGACGGGTGAAGCTCAACTACCTCGTCAACCTCAAGTCGGGCCTGTGCCCCGAGGACTGTTCCTACTGCTCCCAGCGGCTGGGCTCGACGGCCGGGATCCTGAAGTACACCTGGCTCAAGCCCGACGAGGCCTCGCAGGCCGCCGCGGCGGGGCTGGCCGGCGGCGCGAAGCGGGTCTGCCTGGTGGCGTCCGGGCGCGGGCCGACGGACCGGGACGTCGACCGGGTGTCCGACACCATCAAGGCGATCAAGGAACAGAACGAGGGCGTCGAGGTGTGCGCCTGTCTGGGCCTGCTCTCCGACGGCCAGGCCGAGCGGCTGCGCGAGGCGGGCGCCGACGCCTACAACCACAACCTCAACACGTCGGAGTCGACGTATGGCGAGATCACGACCACGCACACCTACGCCGACCGGGTGGACACCGTCGCCAAGGCGCACGCGGCGGGCCTGTCGGCCTGCTCGGGTCTGATCGCCGGCATGGGCGAGACGGACGAGGACCTGGTGGACGTCGTCTACTCGCTGCGCGAGCTGGACCCGGACTCGGTGCCGGTCAACTTCCTCATCCCGGTCGAGGGCACCCCGCTGGCCAAGGAGTGGAACCTCACCCCGCAGCGCTGTCTGCGGATCCTGGCGATGGTGCGGTTCGTCTGCCCGGACGTCGAGGTCCGCATCGCGGGCGGGCGCGAGGTGCATCTGCGCACGATGCAGCCGCTCGCGCTGCACCTGGCCAACTCGATCTTCCTCGGCGACTACCTCACGACCGAGGGCCAGGCGGGCAAGGCCGACCTGGAGATGATCGCGGACGGCGGGTTCGAGGTGGAGGGCGCCGAGCAGGTCACGCTGCCCGAGCACCGAGCGACGGCGGGCGGCGGCTGCGGGTCCCACGAGGGCGACGGCTGCGGGTCGCAGCAGGCCGCGGGCTGCGGCGGACACGAGGGCTCCGGATGCGGCTCGCACGAGGTCGGCGGCGTCTGCGGCTCCGTCCCCGCGGCGACCGCGGCCCCCGCTGCCGCCGCGTCGGCGGGCGAGGCCCGCACCGACCTGGTCGCCGTGCGCCGCCGCGGCGCCGGCACCGATCTCGCCCCCAATGCCTGAGCCGTCCCCGCTCGCCGTGCCGGAGCCGTCCCCGCTCGCCGTGTCTGAGCTGCTGGAGCTCGACCGGCGGCATGTGTGGCATCCCTACGGTCCGATGCCCGGCCGGGCCGAACCGCTCGTCGTGGAGTCGGCGAGCGGGGTCCGGCTGCGGATGGCGGACGGCTCGGGCGAGCTGGTCGACGGCATGTCGTCCTGGTGGTCGGCGATCCACGGCTACAACCACCCGGTGCTCAACGACGCCGTGCGCGAGCAGCTGGAACGGATGAGCCACGTCATGTTCGGCGGGCTCACCCACGAGCCCGCCGTCCGGCTGGCGAAGCTTCTCGTCGACATCTCGCCCGACGGTCTCGAGCATGTCTTCCTCGCCGACTCGGGCTCGGTGTCGGTCGAGGTCGCGGTGAAGATGTGCCTGCAGTACTGGCGTTCGCTGGGCCGTCCGGCGAAGAGCCGCCTGCTGACCTGGCGCGGCGGCTACCACGGCGACACCTGGCAGCCCATGTCGGTGTGCGACCCCGACGGCGGGATGCACGACCTGTGGACCGGCGTGCTGCCCCGGCAGGTCTTCGTGGACGCGCCCCCGGCGGAGTACGACGAGGCGTACGCCGATCAGCTGCGCACGACGGTCGAACAGCATGCCGACGAACTGGCCGCGGTCATCGTGGAGCCGGTGGTCCAGGGCGCGGGCGGGATGCGGTTCCACTCCCCCGGGTATCTGCGGGTGCTGCGCGAGGTGTGCGACGCGCACGACGTGCTGCTGGTGTTCGACGAGATCGCGACCGGTTTCGGCCGTACGGGCGCGCTGTTCGCGGCGGAGCACGCCGCGGTCACACCGGATGTGATGTGCGTCGGCAAGGCTTTGACCGGCGGCTATCTGACGATGGCGGCGACGCTGTGCACCTCCCGGGTGGCCGACGGGATCTCACGGGGCGACGTGCCGGTGCTGGCCCACGGGCCGACGTTCATGGGCAACCCCCTCGCGGCGGCCGTCGCCTGCGCCTCGATCGAGCTGCTGCTCGGCCAGGACTGGCTCGCGGAGGTCAAGCGGATCGAGTCGGGCCTGCGGGACGGCCTCGCTCCGGCGTCGCGGCTCCCCGGCGTGCGGGACGTGCGGGTTCTGGGCGCCATCGGGGTCGTCCAGCTCGACCACGAGGTGGACATGCGGGCCGCCACCGCGGCGGCCGTGCGCGAGGGGGTCTGGCTGCGGCCGTTCCGCGATCTCCTCTACACGATGCCGCCGTACGTCACCGGTGACGTGGACGTGGCACGGATCACGCGCGCGGTGTGCGCGGCGGCGCGGGAGGGGTGAGCATGCCGATCCTGGTGATCACGGGGACGGGCACGGAGGTCGGCAAGACGGTCACGACGGCGGCGGTCGCCGCGGCGGCGCGGGCGGCGGGCCGGTCGGTGGCCGTGCTGAAGGCGGCGCAGACCGGTGTTGCGCCGGGCGAGCCGGGGGACGCCGAGGAGGTCGCGCGGCTGGCGGGCGCGCTCACCGCGGTCGAGGTCGCCCGCTTCCCCGAGCCGTTGGCTCCCGCGACGGCGGCGCGGCGGGCGGGTCTCGCGCCGGTGCGTCCGGGCGATGTGGCGGAGGCGGCGCAGAAACTGGCCGCGTCGCACGACCTGGTGCTCGTCGAGGGGGCGGGCGGCCTGCTCGTCAGGTTCGACGAGGCGGGCGGCACGCTGGCCGACGCCGCTCGGCTGCTGCGGGCGCCGGTGCTGGTGGTGTCCTCGGCGGGGCTGGGCACGCTGAACACGACGGAGCTGACGGCCCGTGAACTGCGTGCGCGTGGCCTGGAGTTGCCGGGCGTGGTCATCGGCGACTGGCCCGACTCGCCCGACCTGGCGATGCGCTGCAACGTCACCGACCTGCCGGACGTCGCCGGGGCCCCGCTGCTGGGGGCGCTGCCGACGGGTGTGGGGTCGCTGGCGCCCACCGACTTCCGCGCGGCGGCCCCGGGTTGGCTGGCGCCACGGCTCGACGGGACGTGGGACGCCGACGCGTTCCGGGCCCGCGCCGCGCACTGAGTCGGGTTCGCACGGTATCGCCGACATTCCGCGACACGGCGCTCGCGGGTCCGGCAAGGGGCCCGCGGCCCCACGTGCGGGCCGCGGGCTCAGCCGCGTCCGCGAGACACCGGCCGGCCGCCCCGCGGCTCGGCGTTCGCAGTTCTCGCAGAGGGACCACGGGCCTTGCGGGTGTGGGCCGCAGGCCGAGCCGCGTCCGCGAGACACCGCCGGCTGTCCCACGGCACGGGGGCTCGCCGGGGGCGGCGAGGGGACGCGCGAGTGTTTTCGGGCCGGGGCGAGCGTGCGCTCGGCCTCGGGAGCGGGCGGGCCGGGCGTCGCGCGGCGGTGGGACTTCATGGACCCGACGGGCGGGCGTCGTCCGGGACGCCTCGGCCCTCCGGTGGCCCGGACGTCGTCCCCTGCGCGTCGGCGATCAGCCGGACGAGTTCGATGCGGGAGCGGATGCCCAGCCGGTTGAAGACGCCGCGCAGGTGATGGTCGATCGTGCGATGGCTGAGGGCGAGACGGGCGGCGATCTCCCGGTTCGTCGCGCCCTCGGCGGCCATCCGGGCGATCAGGAACTGCTGGGCGGTGAGCAGGACGGCCGGGCTGTCGGCCCCCGGGCCGGGGTCGCGGGGGCGCCGAGGGCCCGGAGTTCGGCGCGGGCCGCTTCGGCGCAGTGCGGGGCGCCGAAGGACTCGAACGCCTCCCGGGCGCTGTGCAGCCGGTCGCGGGCCTCGGCCCGGTGGCGGAGCCTGCGCAGGGCGCCGCCGAACAGCAGCTCCGTGCGGGCGTGTTCGAAGGGGCGGGCGCCCTCGGCGTGCAGTTCGAGGGCGGTGCGGTAGTGCCCGAGGGCGTCGGCTCCCGGGGTGAGCAGGGCGCGGCAGCGGGCGCTGAGGGCCAGTTCGTCGGCGCTGTGGACGGCGCGGGCCCAGCGGTCGTAGTCGGCGTGCGCGGCCCGGGCGACGCGTGTGTCGCCGGTGCGTACGGCGGCCTCGACGTAGTGCGGGGTGGCCGAGTGGCGGACCGCGCGGTGGCCGTGTCCGGGTCCGAAGGCGGCGAGGGCGCGCAGCCGGGCGGCGGCGGGGCCGTAGCGTCCGGTGCCGAGGTCGAGGAGGGCGAGCGCCCACTGGGCGAGCGCGGCGGGCAGGCCCAGGCCGTGGGCGAGGGCGTGGGACCGGGCCGCGGCGGCGCGCCTGCGGCACAGGTCGCCGTCGCCGGTGAGCGCGGCGAACATGGCGAGGGCGGCCTGGAGATGACAGGCGCCGTTGTCCTGCCCGGTGGCCTGCGCCTGCCGTAGCGCGTCCAGCGCGGCGGCCTCGGCGGCGCGCGGCCGGCCGGTCCAGAAGTCGGCGTGGGCGCGGAACTCGAGCGCCTGCGAGACGAGGGCGGTGAGACCGCGCGTGCGGGCGGCGGCCGCCGCCCGGACGGTGGCGGTAGCGGCCCGAGGGTGGTCGCCGAGCATCAGGGCGGCGACGCCGGCGTGCAGCAGGTCGGTGGGGTCGCCGCCGGGGCCGCATCTGCCCGCGGTCGCCTCCAGCAGGTCACGGGCGTCCTCGTAGCGCCCGTCGACGGCGGCGGCGATGCCGCCCAGCACCCCCGGTGGGGCGACGCCCAGTTGCCTTGCCGCCGCCACCGCCTCCCGGCAACGCCGCAGGTCGCCGGTGTAGACGGCGGCTTCGGTGGCGCGGGCCAGCAGGGGCGCCGGGTCGGCGCGGGCCGAGGCTCCCGCCAGCAGCGCGTCGAAGGCCTCGGCGGCGTGGCCGGTGCGCAGGGCGAGGACGCCGGTGAGGGCGGCGTCGGCGTCGGTGCGGGCGGCCAGTGCGCGGGAGCGGTCGGCGTCGCCGGCGTTCCAGGCGTCGGCCGCCGCGTGGGCGAGCAGGCGGGAACGCTCCCGGGGGGCCGGGCAGAGGGCGGCGGCGCGTTCCGCGAGGACGGCGGCCAGAGCGGGGTCGGCTGCGGCGCGGGCCCGGTCGGCGGCCGTGGCCAGCTCCGCGGCGAGCCGTCCGGAGGGGCCCAGCGCGGCGGCCCCCCGGTGCCAGGAGCGCCGGGGCGCTTCGGTGGCGTCGTGCAGGACGCGGGCCAGCAGCCGGTGGACGTCGCGCCGGTCGGCCGGGGCGGCGGTCTCGTAGGCGGCGATCCGGGTCCAGGCGTCGCGGAAGCCGACGCCGCCGGCCGTGGCGCAGGCCAGTCCTGCCGTCTCGGCGGCCTCCAGCGGACGGGTGTCGAGCCGGGCGGCGGCGACGGCGCGCAGGAAGGCGTGGGTGGCCACCGGGTACTGGTCGGCGGCGGCGAGCAGGAGCAGCAGCCGGGTGTCGTCGGGCAGGGCGCGGATCTCCCGGCGGTGTGTGCGCAGGACGTCCGGGGCCAGCTCCGCCGGGTCGGTGGGCAGCGGGTCGAGGCCGGCCGCCTGGCGTTCGGTGAGCCGGGCGGCGAGTTCGACGGCGGCGCGCGGGTCGCCGTACACGAGGCGCAGCGCGCGCACCCGGACGCCTTCGGGCAGCGCGGCGACCGGGCGCGGACCCGCGTCCGGGGGGCTCGGTGGCGAAGTGCGGTCCAGGGGTGGGGGGTTCACCGGAGTCACCACACACATGACGTTACTGGCGGGTTACTTGAACCGTAAAGACCGGCGATATCACCGATGCGGCGCGCGTAGACCCGACCGGAGACTCCTGGCTACCCCACCCGTTTCAGGAGGCATCATGCAGCGCCGCAAGCGTCGCATCGCCGCGGTCCTCTCGGCCGCGGCCACTTCGCTCCTTCTGTCACTGTCCGTCTCCCCCACCGCCCACGCGGCGACCCACGACCCGATCGTCTTCGTGCACGGCATCAGCAGCTCGTCGAGCAGCTGGGACGACTGGGTCGGCTACTTCAAGGCCGACGGCTACACGGCCGCCGAGCTCGACGCGTGGACGTACAGCTGGTCCCAGTCGAACGCCACCACGGCCGCACAGCTGGCCACGGAGATCAAGAACGTACGTGCGAGGACCGGCGCGAGCAAGGTCGACGTCGTCGTGCACTCCATGGGCGCGCTCAGTGCCCGTTACTACCTGAAGAACCTGGGCGGCACTGCCTACGTGGACGACTTCGTCTCCGTGGCCGGCACCAACCACGGCACGTCGGTCGCCTCGCTGTGCAGCTGGCTGTACAGGTCCTGCGCCGAGATGGTCCCGGGCAGTTCGTTCGTGACCGCGCTCAACTCCGGCGACGAGACGCCCGGCAGCGTGAACTACGCGACCTACTGGTCGAACTGCGACGCGGCCGTGGACCCGGACTCCTCGGCACTGCTGAGCGGGGCGACCAACGTGGGGGTCGGCTGTATCTCGCACGACGACATGAACAACGACCACGGTGTCTACGCACAGGTGCGCGCCTTCGTCGAGTGAGCGGCGCGGGCGGCACAGCGGGGGTGCGGCGGGGGGTGCGGCGGGCCGGTACGGGGAAGGATCCGGGTAGGCCCGTCCTGCCTGGGAGGTCGCCATGCCGATTCGGTCCACGGGTTCCGGCAAGGTGTCCGGTGACCCCGTCCACCACCCGCTGTTCGCCCGCTGGTATCCCGCCGTCAGCTCGGCCGCGGAGGCCCGGGGCGGTATGGCGGCCGTGCGTGAGCGGCTGCTGGCCGGGCTGTCCGGCCGGGTCGTCGAGATCGGCGCGGGCAACGGGCTGAACTTCGCTCATTACCCGCGCACCGTCGCGGAGGTCGTAGCGATCGAGCCGGAGCGCCGCATGCGGACCCTGGCGCTGGAGGAGGCGCTGCGCGCCGACACGCCCGTGGACGTGGTTCCGGGTGCGGCGGAGGCGTTGCCGGTCAAGAGCGAGGCGTTCGACGCTGCGGTGGTGTCGTTGGTGCTGTGCAGCGTGCGGGACGTGCCGCGGGCCCTGGCCGAGCTGCGGCGGGTGCTGCGGCCCGGCGGCGAGGTGCGGTTCCTCGAGCACGGGCCGGGCGGCGGTCGGGCCATGCGGTTCACACAGCAGGCGCTGGACCGCACGGTGTGGCCGCACCTGGCCGGCGGCTGCCGCCTCACCCGGGACGCGGTCGGCGCGCTGCGGGAAGCCGGCTTCGAGCTGGGCCCCTACCGGCGGGTTCGGCTGCCGGAGAAGGGGCCGCCGCTGCCGTTCTCCTACTGCGTGACGGGAACCGCCTGGCGGCCCACGACGCCCGATTGACGTCCCACCCGCTCGCCGGCCTGCCGGGTCGCGCACCGGATCGTCCGCTCGCTCACCCGGCGGGTCGTCACCGGCTGGCTCACCCGCTCCACTCCCGCAGCTCCCGTGCGATGTCGGCCACGGACGCCTCGCCGTTCTTCACCAGCCGGGCCAGGTCACGGACCTGCTCGGGCGAGGTGACGACCTTCAGGCCGCTGGCCACCAGATAGGCGTAGGCGACCGCGCACGCGAAGAGCGCGTTGGAGCGTTCCAGGGCCGGGACGTGGATGAGGAGTTGGAGCAGTGCGGCGGCGCGGGCCGGCGGGTCGTCGTAGACGGGGACGTCGAATATCTCCGCCTGATGGCGTGCCACGGCCGCGACCAGCGCGCCCCAGTCGGTGACCTGCGGGTCTCCCGGGGTCTTCTGTTCGGCGAGCATGAGGAGCCAGGCGAGGTCGATGCGGAGGTCGCTCAAGGGATCAGCGGCGACCTTCGCGCGTGCCGCCCTCGCGCTCGGCGCCGAACTCCTCGGCGAAGAGCGCCTCGTACTGCTTCATGAAGTCGCCTGCGGCCTCGACGAACGTGTGGCCGATCTCCCCGGCGTCCTGTCTGACCAGCTCTTCTATGTAGCGGTTGACGCTCATGCCGCGGGCGGTGGCTCGCTCGCGGGCGACCTGGGCCGTGCCCTCGTCGACGCGCACGTTCAGCTGGGTCTTCGCCATACCTAGAAGCTAGCGCCGATCTGCTAGCAACGGCAAGGGCGGGCCGGAATCGAAAAGTGATACCGGCTGTGCGGCGTATCACACTACGCTCGGCCGGACGGTCGACGACGACCCACGGCCCACGACGGCCCACCGACACGGCCGATCGCGGATCGCCGACCGACGACCGACGACCGACGACGAGCACGATCACCGAGCGAGGAGGCAGCCTTGTCCACACCTGCTGCGCAGCACGATCCCGGTCCGGCCCCGGCCGACGGGGTCGCGGCGCGGGCCCGAGGTCTGACCAAGGCGTACGGCTCGGGCGAGACGGCGGTGATCGCCCTCGACTCGGTGGACGTGGAGATCGCACGCGGCCGCTTCACCGCCGTCATGGGCCCGTCGGGCTCCGGGAAGTCCACGCTGATGCACTGTCTGGCCGGCCTCGACTCCGTATCGGCCGGACAGGTGTGGCTCGGCGGCACCGAGATCACCGGGCTGAAGGAGCGGGAGCTGACCCGGCTCAGGAGGGACCGGATCGGGTTCATGTTCCAGTCGTTCAACCTCATCCCGACGTTGAACGCGGCCGAGAACATCACCCTGCCCATGGACATCGCCGGCCACAAGCCCGACCAGGAGTGGCTGGACCAGGTGATCGACACGCTCGGCCTGCGGGACCGGCTCAAGCACCGGCCCGCCCAGCTCTCCGGCGGCCAGCAGCAGCGGGTGGCCTGCGCCCGGGCGCTCGCCTCCCGTCCCGAGCTGATCTTCGCGGACGAGCCCACCGGCAATCTCGACTCCCGGGCCGGGCTCGAGGTCCTCGCGTTCCTGCGGCAGGCCGTCGACGACCTCGGCCAGACGGTCGTCATGGTCACCCACGATCCGGGTGCCGCCGCCCACTCCGACCTGGTGCTCTTCCTCGCGGACGGCCGGTTGGTGGACCGGATGGAGCAGCCCTCGGCGGACGCCGTGCTGGAACGTATGAAGCGCTTCGACGTGGGCCGCGCACCCCGGGCCGGCGGCCTCCTCGACGGCGCTGCCGACGACTCGCCCACAGCCAGGACCGTAGGCCCGCTCGACGGCGCCCCCGAGGAGGACTGACCCGGTGCTGAAGGCGACCCTCAGAAGTTTCCTGGCGCACAAGGGACGGCTGCTGCTGTCCGCGCTCGCCGTCGTCCTGTCGGTGGCGTTCGTGGCCGGCAGCCTGATCTTCTCCGACACGGTGACGCGCACCTTCGACCGGCTCTTCGCGTCCACGTCGGCCGACGTGACGGTGGAACCCGCCGACGAGCTGAGCTCCTCCGTGCCGACCGGCGCGGTCCAGACCGTCCCCGCCGCCCTCGCCGGGCGACTGGCCCGCGTCGAGGGAGTCGCGTCCACCCACGCGGACGTGAGCGTGCAGAACATCACCGTCGTCGACGGCGACAACGAGTCGGTCGGACCGACCACCGGCGCGCCCACCGTCGCCACCGACTGGTACGTCACCGACCGCAGCCCGGTGAAGCTGACCTCCGGCCACGCCCCTCGCGGCGCCGGCGAGGTCATGCTCGACGCCGACACCGCCGACAAGAAGCACGTGCGGATCGGCGACACCCTGACGGTGATGGCCCAGCCCGGCTCGTTCAAGGTGACGGTCGTCGGCATCGCCACCTTCACCACCACCAACCCCGGCGCGGCCCTGGTCTACCTCGACCCGCGCACCGCCGCCGCCCAGCTCCTCGGGTCGGCGGACAAGGCGACCGCCATCTCCGTCGACGCGGCCCCGGGAGTGGACGACGCGGTGCTCGAGCGGCGCGTCTCGGCCGCCCTCGGCGCCGGGCGGTACGACGTGCAGACCGCCGAGGAGCGTGCGAAGTCGTCGGCCGAGGCGCTGGGCGGGTTCCTCGACGTCATCAAGTACGTGATGCTCGGATTCGCCGGGATCGCCGTCCTGGTCGGCGTGTTCCTCATCGTCAACACGTTCTCCATGCTGATCGCCCAGCGCACCCGTGAGCTGGGCCTGCTGCGCGCCCTGGGCGCCGACCGCCGCCAGGTACGGCGCTCGGTGCTCACCGAGGCGGTGCTGCTCGGGCTCGTCGGCTCCACGCTCGGGCTGGCCGCCGGCATCGGCCTCGCGGCCGGGCTGATCAAGCTCATGGGCGCGTTCGGCATGAACCTCAAGGCCACCGAGATGGTCGTCGGCTGGGCGACTCCCGTGTCGGCGTACGTCGTCGGCGTCGGCGTCACCTTCGTCGCCGCGTATCTCCCGGCCCGCCGTGCGGCCGGCGTGTCCCCGATGGCGGCCCTCGCGGACGCGGACATCGCGGGGGTGGGCCGCCCGCTGAAGACGCGCGCCGTGGTCGGCGCGGTCGTCGGCGCGCTGGGCGCGGCCGCGCTCGCCGGCTGCGCGGCCTCGTCGGCGACGGCGTCCGCGGCGTCCCTGCTGGGCCTGGGCGTCGTCCTCACGCTGATCGCCACCGTCATCGCGGGCCCGCTCCTGGTCCGTCCGGTGATCCGGGTCCTCGGCGGCGCCTTCCCGGCGCTGTTCGGCTCCGTCGGCCGGATGAGCCAGCGCAACGCGCTGCGCAACCCGCGCCGTACGGGCGCCACCGCCGCCGCGCTGATGGTGGGTCTCGCGCTGGTGGGCGGGATGTCGGTGGCGAGCGCCTCGATGTCCAAGTCGTTCGACCAGCAGATCGACAAAACGCTCGGCGCCGATTTCGTCGTCCAGAACGCCAACTTCACGCCGTTCTCGCAGGAGGTCACGGACGCGGTGCGCGGCACCGAGGGCGTCGGCCTCGTGGTGCGGCAGCGGTTCGCGCCGCTCGCCGTGCGGCTGCCCGACGGCAAGCGCGTCGAGACGACCGCCAGCGGTTACGACGACCAGGTCGACGACGTCGCGCACATCCCGTACGCCGAGGGGAACACCGCGGCCGCGCTGGCCGACGGCGCGCTCGGCATGGACGTCGACTTCGCGAAGGAACACGGCGTGCGGATCGGCAGCGTGCTGCCGGTGGAGTTCCCCGGTGGCCGGACGACGTCGCTGAAGGTCGGCGCGCTCACCGACCAGGACGGGGGTGACGGCTTCGGCATGCAGGGCGGGCTGTTCCTCGGCATCGCCGCCGTCGAGAAGTACGTACCCGGCGGGCAGGACTCCGCGCTGTACGTGAACGCCGGCTCCGGCACGACCGGTGAGCAGTTGCGTCCACGTCTGGAGCGGACACTGGACGCGTATCCGCAGGTCCAGGCGCGCGACCAGGCCGACTACAAGAAACTGGTGCACGACCAGATCGCGGTGCTGCTGTACCTGGTCTACGCGCTGCTCGGGCTGGCGATCGTCATCGCGGTGCTCGGCGTCGTCAACACGCTGGCGCTGTCGGTGGTGGAGCGGACCCGGGAGATCGGACTGCTGCGCGCCATCGGGCTGGGCCGGCGGCAGCTGCGCCGGATGATCCGGCTGGAGTCGGTGGTGATCGCGGTGTTCGGCGCGGTGCTGGGGCTGGCGCTCGGACTGGTCTGGGGCGTGTGCATCCAGCAGGTGCTGGAGCTGCAGGGGATGAAGGCCTTCGCCGTTCCGTGGGGCACGATCGTCGCGGTGGTCGTCGGTTCGGCGGTCGTCGGAGTCGTCGCGGCGATGCTGCCGGCCCTGCGGGCGTCCCGGATGAACGTGCTGGCGGCGATCGCGCACGAGTGACGCCGGCGGCCGCCCCGGGCGGCGTCCGGTTCCTGCCGCCCCGGGCCGCGTCCGGCTCCTGGACTTCCGGGTCGCGTCCGGATTCTGGAATTCCGGGTCCGGACGCGTGGCCCGTGATGGGATCACCGCATGTCTGATCTTCGTACGTCTGATCTTCACATTCGGGCTGCGACGCCCGAGGACCTGGACACCGTGCTTGCCTTCTGGAAGACCGCCGCCGAGGGCACGAGCATCAGCGACGACCGCGGCGGGGTGGAGCGACTGGTCGCCCGCGATCCCGAGGCGCTGATCCTCGCCGAGCAGTGCGACGGGCGGGACGGCGCGCAGGGCGTCGAGCTCGTCGGCACGGTGATCGCCGGGTTCGACGGGTGGCGGTGTCATCTGTACCGGCTGGCGGTGCATCCGGAGCGGCGACGGCAGGGCATCGGCACGGCGCTGCTCGCGGCCGCGGAGGAGCGGTTCGTGCGGCTGGGCGGGCGGCGCGGGGACGCGATGGTGCTCACCCGCAACGAGACGGCGCATCATGCCTGGCGCGCCGCGGGGTACGCGCCGGAGGAGAAGTGGCGGCGCTGGGTCAAGCCGCTCACCGACTGACCCGGCGGCCCACCCGGATCACTTTGCCGATCCTTTACCCTTGGAGGGCCGTGCGGATCTCCCGCACGGCCCCGTCGACCTCATGAAAGGTGTGAGCGTCCGCCCATGGGCGAGCCTCCCCGTACCCGTACCGGTTCCCGTACGCTTTGCCGCGCCCGTTGTCGCGCGTTCCGTCCCGCCCTGCCGGATCCTGGGACGGAGGAGACCCGATGACCGAAGTGCTGCTGCTCCTGGTGGCGATCCTGCTGTCGTTCGCGTGCGGCGCCTTCGTCGCCGCCGAGTTCTCGTTGACCACGGTCGAGCGCAGCGAGCTGGAGCGGGCGGTGGAGCGCGGCGAACGCGGCGCGGCCGGTGCGCTCAAGGCGGTGCGCAACCTCACCTTCCAGCTCTCCGGCGCCCAGCTCGGCATCACCGTCACCAACCTGGTGGTCGGCATGCTGTCCGAGCCGTCGATCGCCAAGCTGATCGCCGGGCCGCTGGAATCGCTCGGACTGTCCGACTCCACGTCGAGCTCCGTCGCTCTGGTGCTGGGCACGGCGCTGTCCACGGTGTTCCTGATGGTCGTGGGCGAGCTGGTGCCGAAGAACTGGGCGATCTCCTCCCCGCTCGCGGTGGCCAAGCGCGTGGGCAACGCGCAGCGCTGGTTCAGCGCCGCCTTCCGCCCCTTCATCAGCCACCTCAACAACACCGCGAACCACATCGTGCGCCGCTTCGGCGTGGAGCCCACCGAGGAGCTCGTCGCCGCGCGCGGCCCCCAGGAGCTCGCGGCCCTGGCCCGGCACTCCGCACGGGAGGGCGCCCTGGAGGCGGACACCGCGGAGCTGTTCGTACGAACGCTGAACCTGGCCGACCTCATGGCGGAGAACGTGATGACACCGCGCGTGCAGGTCATCGCCCTGGACGCGACGGCGACCTGCGAGGACGTGGCGAACGCGACCCAGGCGACGGGCCTGTCCCGCTTCCCCGTGTACCGCGGGAACCTCGACTCGGTGGTGGGGACCGCGCACATCAAGGACGCGCTGGCGGTGCCCGCCGGACGACGCGCGCGGGTGCCCGTCGCCGAGATCATGCGGGACCCTCTCCTCGTCCCCGAGTCGCTCACCGTGGACCGGTTGCTGGACCGGCTGTCCGGCAAGCGGACGATGGCCGTCGTCATCGACGAGTACGGCGGGACCGCGGGCGTGGCCACGCTGGAGGACATCGTGGAGGAGGTCGTCGGCGAGGTCCGTGACGAACACGACCCGCACGAGACGCCCGAACTGGCGCCCGCGGGCACCGACGACGACGGCCGCGCCCTGTACTCGGCCGACGGCGCCGCCCGCACCGACCAGCTCGCGCGCGTCGGCCTGCACGCGCCCGAGGGTCCGTACGAGACGCTGGCCGGGCTGGTCGCGACGGAGCTGGGCCGGATACCGGCCGTCGGCGACACCGTCGAGGTCGCCGGCTGGGGGATGGACGTGGTGGACGCATCCGGCCGCCGGGCCGCGCGCGTGCTGCTGCACGCCCCGCTCGTCGACACCCGTGAGGAAGGGGCCGAGCAGTGACCGCCGTCCAGTTGCTCATCGGGCTGGCGACCCTCGTCGTCAACGCGTTCTTCGTCGGCGCCGAGTTCGCGCTGATCTCGGTACGCCGCTCCCAGATCGAGCCGTACGCCGAACAGGGCGACCGGCGCGGGCGCAGCGTGCTGTGGGGTCTGCAGCACGTGTCGGCGCTGATGGCCGCGGCGCAGCTCGGCATCACCCTGTGCACGCTGGTCCTCGGCGTGGTCGCCGAACCCGCCATCGCGCACCTGCTGGAGCCGGTGTTCCACGCGCTGGGCGTGCCCGAGGGCGCCGGACACGCGGTGTCCTTCGTGATCGCGCTGACGGCCGCCACCTATCTGCACATGCTGCTCGGCGAGATGGTGCCGAAGAACATCGCGCTCGCGGAGCCGGTGCGCAGCGCCCTGCTGCTGGGACCGCCGCTGGTCGCACTCGCCAGGGCGCTGCGGCCGGTGATCTTCGCGATCAACGCCTTCGCCAACGGGCTGCTGAAGCTGCTCCGGGTCGAGACGAAGGACGAGGTCAGCGCGACGTTCTCGGACGCGGAGCTGGCGCAGATCGTCCGGGACGCCGGCGAGGCCGGCCTCATCGACGACCGCGCCCAGGAACGTCTGCACGACGCCCTGGAGCTGGGCCGCCGCCCGGTGCGGGACGTCGTCCTGCCGCTGGAACGCGTCGTCTACGCGCGCGTGGGGGTCACTCCGGAAGGGCTGGAACAGCTGGCGGCGGAGTCCGGGTTCTCCCGCTTCCCCGTGGTGGACGAGGGGCGCCGGATCGTCGGCTACCTGCACGTGAAGGACGCGCTGGACGCCTCGCCGCGGGACCTGGCGTTCGCGCTGCGGGACATGCGACCCATCGCGCGGGTACGGGAGGCGACGCCGCTGGACGACGTCCTCACCGCGATGCGGGGCAGCCGGACGCATCTGGCGGCCGTGCTCGGCTCCGACGGCAGGCTGGCCGGCCTGGTCACCATGGAGGACGTGCTCCAGGAGCTCTTCGGGCGGCGGACGTAGGCCGTCCGGCCCGTCCGTGGGGTGATCACGCCCATGGACGGGCCCGACGGCCTGGACAACGGCCTGAACGAGCCGGACGGCCCGGACGGCCGAGGGCCCGGCCAGGCCCGACCGACCAGCGGGTATGAGACTCGGGCTACTATCGGTGTCGCCATGCAGACGAACACCATTCCCCCGTACTCCAGCCTGGTCGCCGTCGGCGACTCGTTCACCGAAGGCATGTCGGACCGGCTGCCCGACGGCTCCTACCGAGGCTGGGCCGACCTCCTCGCCGCGCGGATGGCGGCCCGCACCCCCGGTTTCCGGTACGCCAACCTCGCGGTGCGCGGCAAGCTGATCGGGCAGATCGTCGAGGAGCAGGTGCCGGTGGCCGCCGCGATGGGCGCCGACGTGATCACCCTGGTCGGCGGCCTCAACGACACCTTGCGCCCCAAGTGCGACATGGGCCGGGTCAAAGGCCTGCTGACCGAGGCGGTGGAGCGGCTCGCACCGTCGTGCAAGCAGCTGGTGCTGATGCGCAGCCCGGGCCGGCAGGGGCCGGTCCTGGAGCGGTTCCGGCCGCGCATGGAGGAGCTCTTCGTGTGCGTCGAGGAACTGGCCGAGCGGCACGGTGCGCTCGTCGCCGACCTGTACGGCGCCCCCTCGCTCGGCGACCCGCGCCTGTGGGACGTCGACCGGCTGCACCTGACGGCGGAGGGCCACCGCCGGGTCGCCGAGGCGGTCTGGCAGACCCTCGGACACGAGGCCGAGGACGCCGACTGGCGCCTGCCGATGCCGCCCACCCTGCCGCCGGGCTGGGCCGCCCGGCGCGTCGCGGACGCACGGTTCGCCCGGCAGTACCTGCTGCCGTGGATAGGCCGCCGGCTGACGGGCCGGTCCTCCGGCGACGGCCTGCCGCCCAAACGCCCCGATCTCCTGCCGTACGAGGGCCAGGCGTAGGACCTGACCCGGACGGACGACGCCGTTCCGCACGCGGGGGTGATGCCGGTCTCGTAGGTTCCGCCGAACGAGACCGCTGCGCCGACCTGCACGAAGCGCCAGTAGAATCCCTCCACGTGACTTCCGCTGCCGCCGCCAAGCCCCGCATCCCCAACGTCCTCGCCGGACGCTACGCCTCCGCCGAGCTCGCCACGCTCTGGTCCCCCGAGCACAAGGTGAAGCTGGAGCGTCAGCTCTGGCTCGCCGTGCTCAAGGCCCAGAAGGACCTCGGGATCGAGGTGCCGGACACGGCGATCGCCGATTACGAGCGTGTCCTCGACACCGTCGACCTGGCCTCGATCGCCGAGCGTGAGAAGGTCACGCGGCACGACGTGAAGGCCCGCATCGAGGAGTTCAACGACCTCGCCGGGCACGAGCAGGTCCACAAGGGCATGACGTCCCGCGACCTGACGGAGAACGTCGAGCAGCTGCAGATCCGCCTGTCGCTGGAGCTGGTCCGCGACCGCACGGTGGCCGTCCTCGCCCGGCTGGGCAAGCTGGCCGCCGAGTACGGCGAGCTGGTCGTGGCCGGCCGCTCGCACAACGTGGCCGCCCAGGCCACCACGCTCGGCAAGCGGTTCGCGACCGCCGCCGACGAGCTGCTCGTGGCGTACGGCCGGGTCGAGGAGCTGCTGGAGCGCTACCCGCTGCGCGGCATCAAGGGCCCGGTCGGCACCGCGCAGGACATGCTGGACCTGCTGGGCGGCGACGCCGCGAAGCTGGCCGAGCTGGAGGACCGGATCGCCGGCCACCTGGGCTTCTCGCAGGCCTTCACCTCCGTCGGCCAGGTCTACCCGCGTTCGCTGGACTACGAGGTCGTGACCGCGCTGGTGCAGCTCGCGGCGGCCCCCTCCTCGCTGGCGAAGACGATCCGGCTGATGGCCGGGCACGAACTGGTGACCGAGGGCTTCAAGCCGGGCCAGGTCGGCTCCTCCGCCATGCCGCACAAGATGAACACCCGCTCCTGCGAGCGCGTCAACGGCCTGATGGTCATCCTGCGCGGGTACGCGTCGATGACCGGCGAGCTGGCGGGCGACCAGTGGAACGAGGGCGACGTGTCGTGCTCGGTGGTGCGCCGGGTCGCGCTGCCGGACGCGTTCTTCGCGCTGGACGGCCTGCTGGAGACGTTCCTGACGGTGCTCGACGAGTTCGGCGCCTTCCCGGCGGTCGTCGCCCGCGAGCTCGACCGCTACCTGCCGTTCCTCGCCACCACGAAGGTGCTGATGGGCGCGGTGCGCGGGGGCGTCGGCCGTGAGGTGGCGCACGAGGCGATCAAGGAGAACGCGGTGGCCTCGGCGCTGGCGATGCGCGAACAGGGCACCGAGCGCAACGAACTGCTGGACAAGCTGGCCGCCGACGAGCGCCTGCCGCTCGACCGCGCCCAACTGGACGCGCTCATGGCCGACAAGCTGTCCTTCACGGGCGCAGCGGCGGCCCAGGTGGCCACGGTCGTGGGCCGCGTCGAGGAGATCGTGAAGCAGCGGCCGGAGGCGGCAGGTTACACGCCCGGAGCGATCCTCTGACGCGCTTCACCCAGGCGGAGCTGGAGGCCGCCCGCGACCGTCTCGTACCGGACGTCGTCGCGGACGGTCTCCGCGTGCTCTTCTGCGGCATCAACCCGGGCCTGATGACGGCGGCCACCGGCCACCACTTCGCCCGCCCCGGCAACCGCTTCTGGCCGGTGCTGCACCTGTCCGGCTTCACCCCGCGGCTGCTGAAACCGGCGGAGCAGGAGGAACTGCTCGCCCACGGGCTGGGCATCACCAACGTGGTGGCACGGGCCACCGCCCGGGCCGACGAGCTCACGGCGCAGGAGTACCGGGACGGCGGGCGGCTGCTCACGGACAAGGTGACACGGCGCAGACCCCGGTGGTTGGCGGTGGTGGGCGTGACCGCGTACCGGGCGGCGTTCGACGACCGCAAGGCCGTGGTGGGCCCGCAGGAGCGGCGCATCGGCGACACCCGCGTGTGGGTGCTGCCCAATCCCAGCGGCCTGAACGCGCATTGGACCACCGCGACGATGGCGCAGGAGTTCGCACGGCTGCGGCTGGCGGCGGAAGAGTGACGGCAGAGGGCTGACGACGAAGGACGGACAGCGGATTACTGGCGGCAGAGAGCTGACGGCGGAGGACCGGCGGCCGTCAGGGCGGGTCGGTCTGCGTGACGACGAGGAGGAGCTGTATCTCGTCGTCGGGGTCGAGATCGGCCACGCCCAGGGCCGCCCACCGGCCCTCTTCCTCGATCCGCCACAGATAGACCTCGCCCACGCGCAGGCTCAGCCCGGCCCAGGGCTCGGGTATCTCCTCAGCCCCGGTCCGCAGCCGGACCGTCTGCAGGCCGACGTGGTACGGCGTGCCCCAGCGCCGCGTGAGGCTCTCGGCGACGATCTCCCTCTCCGCACGGAAACGCTCGGCTTCGGCGAGACGCACCGCGGCGTCCGCCGCCACGAGGCCGTGACTGGTCGCCAAGGCCGCCGTGCGCCCTCCGGGCCCGAGATACCCGTCGATGTCCATCAATCCAGTAAAGCGGCCACCACTGACAATTGGCGGGCCGTCAGCCGCCACCCGCGACGGCGACCGTCGCCGACGAAGCGCGGGACCGGAGGCGGGACGCGGGACTCGGGGCGGGACTCGGGGCGGGCCGC
This sequence comes from Streptomyces sp. B21-105, assembly GCF_036898465.1. Taxonomy (NCBI): domain Bacteria; kingdom Bacillati; phylum Actinomycetota; class Actinomycetes; order Kitasatosporales; family Streptomycetaceae; genus Streptomyces; species Streptomyces sp. B21-105. The sequence continues at coordinate 1,431,080 of NZ_JARUMJ010000001.1, forward strand.
AGGGCCGGACGCGGGCGGTGGGCACGGCGTACGAGCCGGGGTTCGTGGAGCCGGGCCGGGGGCGCCGGGGCCGTCGGTGCCGGCTCGGCACTCGCCGGGGTGGGCAAGCGCCGAGTACGATCCGCCCCACACGCGCACGAGCTGGAGGGACGGACGTTGGGGCGGCTGACCGGCGGGGACCCCTCGCTGCTGCGAAGGATCAATTCCGCGGTGGTGCTGCACGCGCTGCGTGCCGCGGACTGCGCGACGCTCACGGAGATCACCCGGGTCACCGGGCTGTCCCGGCCGACGGTGGAGGGGGTCGTCGAGGATCTGATCGCGGCGGGGCTCGTCGTCGAGAAGGCGGCGGACGAGAGCGTCGCCCGGCGGCAGGGGCGGCCCGCGCGGCGGTTCCGGTTCCGGGCGGAGGCGGGGCACCTGCTGGGCCTGGAGATCGGGTCCCATCGAGTGGCCGCGATGCTGTCCGACCTGGACGGCCGCCTCCTGGGCACCCAGGCCAGGGACGTCGACGAGGCGGCCCCGGCGGACGAACGGCTGGAACGGCTGCGCAACGCCGTCGCCGAACTGCTGCGACGGGCCGGCGTGCCGCGCAGTTCGCTGCGGGCGGTCGGGGTCGGCACGCCCGGGATCGTGGAGGCGGACGGCACGGTGCGGCTGGGCACCGCGCTGCCCGAGTGGACGGGGCTGCGGCTCGGCGAGCGGCTGAGCCGTTCGTTCAAGTGCCCGGTGCTGGTGGAGAACGACGCCAACGCGGCGGCCGTCGCCGAGCACTGGAAGGGGTCGGCCACCGAGTCCGACGACGTCGTCTTCGTGCTGGCCGGGTTGAGCCCGGGGGCCGGCGCGCTGATCGGGGGGCGGCTGCACCGCGGGTACGGCGGTGCGGCCGGGGAGATCGGCGCGCTGCATCTGCTGGGTCGTGAGGCGACGCCGGAGACCCTGCTGTCCACGACGGACGAGCCGCTGCACCCGCTGGACGAGCAGGCGGTCGCGAAGGTGTTCACGCAGGCGCGGGGAGGCGACCCGCGGGCCCGTGCGGCGGTGGACCGATTCATCCAGCGGCTGGTGCACGACGTGGCCGCGCTGGTGCTCGCGCTCGACCCGGAGCTGGTCGTGGTCGGCGGCTGGGCGGCCGGCCTGGACGGCGTACTGGAGCCGCTGCGCGCCGAGTTGGCGCGCTACTGTCTGCGGCCGCCGAAGGTGGCCCTGTCGATGCTCGGGGAGGCGGCGGTGGCGACGGGGGCGCTGCGGCTCGCCCTCGATCACGTGGAGGAGCAGTTGTTCGCGGTGGAGGGGACGGTCACGGCGCGGCGGTGAGCCTCAGCTCGGAGCGCCGTCCGTCACGGGTGGGACGCCCGGCGCCCCGGAGGAGTTCCGGGTCGCCGGGCGCAGCGGCTGCGCGGCAGCCGGGTGGTGTCGCCGGCAGCTGGGCGGCTTTCACGGACGGTCCCGTCGGACGACCCGCCGCAGGCTGTTCAGGGAGCCTGCCGCAGGTGGCCCTCGGGGGACGCGGCGCTCAGGAGGCCTGCTGCTCCGGACCGTGGTGTATCTCCACGCCGCCGGACGCGCCGAACGTCAGCCGGCAGGTGTCCGCGCGGTACGTGGCCACGGAGAGCGCGGCGGTACGGCCCTCGGCGAAGTAGCGGGTCGTGACCACGAGGACGGGCGCGCCGGGGAGCCGGTCGAGTTCCCTCGCGTCGTCCGCGCGCGCCGAGCCCAGTTCCACGGCGCTGTCCTGGCCCTGCAGTTCGAGGCGGTGCAGCTCGCGCAGCACCGCACGCGCGCGGGCGACCTCGGAGGGGGCGTCGATCGCGCTGAGGTCGGACGCCGACGCCTGCGGGACGTACAGCAGCTCGGCGGCGACGGGCTGAGCGTGCGAGACCCGTGAGCGGCGCACGATGTGCACGCTCTGTTCGCGCGGGGTCTCCAGGGCGGCGGCGACGGCTGCGGGCGGCGCCGCGAGCGTGCAGCCGACGGCCTGCCAGGCGTCCTCCCCCACTCCCGGCCAGACCTGCTGCCCGGTGCCGACGGCGACGCCCATCCGGGGCGGCGCGACGGTGGTTCCGACGCCTCGGCGGCGCTGCAGCCGGCCCTCCAGCTCGAGCTGCTCCAAGGCCTGACGGAGTGTCGCGCGGGCGACGCCGAAGCGGGCGGCCAGCTCACGTTCGTTGGGCAGGATCTCGCCCACGGCGAACTCGGAGTCGAGCGCTTCGCTGAGCACGGTCTTGAGATGCCAGTATTTCGGTTCCGGCACCGGTTCCAGTTGCGTGGTCCCCACCCTGTCCTCCGCAATCGCCGTGGTCCGGCGGCGTTTTCGCGCCCTTGTTTATTAAAGGTTGTTGTACTTCTCTCGCGACCATAGGGCGGCCCCCACCCTTGGTCAATACCAATTCTCCAACCCTGTGGCGGCCACGGGGAAAGCGCTCACTACACGTCCGGAATGGCAGGATTCACTCAAGGAGCTACCCGTCGGCAACAAGGGCTGCTGGACCGGCTGGACGAGTGGGGACTGCCGGTGCCGGTGATCGCGGTCGATGCCGGCTATGGCCGCAGCGTCTCCTTCCGGCTTGCGCTGGAGGAACGCGGCTGGACCTACGTCATGGCCGTCGATCCCAAAGAGTTCGCACGGCCGGCCACTGCCGAGCCGTATCAACCCGCCTACGCTACGGCCCGAAGAAGCCCACGAGCCGACCGGCTGCTGGATGACCAACCTGCCCGACACCACCCCCATGCCGACCTGGTGCGATGGGCGAAGACGCGCTGGCGGATCGAGCACGACTACCGCGAACCCGAGCACGGCCTGGGTCTGGACCACTTCGAGGGCCGCACCTGGCGCGGCTGGCACCACGTCACCCTCGTCACCGCCGCTCAGGCCTTCCTCGCCCTGTGGCGGCTCGACCCAAAGCCCAGATGCCGGCCTGACCCTCTACCAGGTCCTCGACATGCTTCAGGACCTGCTGCGGTGCTGGACCGGCACCCGCACCACCTGCGGCCGCACCCCTGCCGACCAGGAGAAGCAGAACCTGACGAAGCACCACTAGGACGCACGCGGCCCAGGGCGCGACCCGCGACCGGCGCGGCGGGCCCGGACCGTCGCCATGACGGCCCCGGGCCCCGCCGTTGACCGTCGACGTGGACGCCCACCCAACGAAGGGGCGCTCGGCCGGGTCACGCAGCTCGCCGCTCCACCTGGCCGTCGGGTCAGCCGATCGACTGCCTCGCGCGAGGCACCGGGATGCCGAAGTGTCCGGAAGACGAGGCCGTTGTCGTCGCGCCTTCGTGTTGCGGGCAGTGGGGTCAGGGCTGGGTGAGCAGAAGCTTGATCGATCCGTCGGCGGTTTCCTTGCGCCAGGGGTACTCGCAGACCATCTTGTCGGCGGGCGGGGCGTCGTAGATGACCGTGCGTCTGGGGTATTCGCGGCACTTGCCCTGATCGGCGTACTTGGGGCAGGTCCCGTCGGGCTTGCGGAACTGGTGGGATGCCCAGGCGAGGGTGCCGGCGAGTTTCTCGCCGGGCAGGGTCGGCAGGTACTGGTCACTGAAGAACGAGCCGATCATTCCGCCTGCCAGTGCGAGGGCGAGGAGTGCGCCGACGGCGGTGAAGCTGCGTCGTCCGTCAGCACCGGCAGAGGTACGTTCCTTGATGTGCGGGGCGAGTTTGCGCACGGCGAGGACGCAGGCCAGGACGGCGAGCGCGGTGAGCGTCACCTGGATCTGGATCAGGGTGCGGGGGAAGAGCTGGACCTGCTGGTCGGCTTCCATGTGCCCGGCGAGCCAGAACCGGATCAGCCAGGCGCTGCCGAAGCAGGCCAGCGGCGCGATGACCACGACCTGGCGCAGTCCGATGGCGACGGCGACTCCGAGACCGATGAGCGCCAGCACGGCGTACATGTGCAGTCCGGCGAATTCGCCGAAGCCCGGGTACTCCCCGGGCTCGTCCCAGGCCCGGCTGGTGAGCGGGGTCGTGCCGATGTAGGCGGGCTCGGTCAGGGTGTATCCGGAACACCACTGGTCACGGGTGCTGGTGGCGCTGAGCAGCACCCGCAGATAGGCGCCGGCCACCAGCAGGAAGCCGGTGAGGGTGCTGGCGAGGAAGAGCAGAGCACGCGCGGGCCGGTTGCGCCAGGGGAAGCACAGCAGGACGGCGACGAACGCGCCGGGCAGAGACCACAGGTGCCAGCCGGAGTAGATGAGGAAGAGCAGCCCGAACAGCAGGCCGAGGAATCCGCCCCGCGCCACCAGGCCGCGGATGGAGAAGTGGGGGGTGGCCCGCAGCCACATCAGCAGCTTGGCGATCAGCGGTACGAGGACGACCAGCACGAACGGGCTGTACGGCTTGTGCGGCAGGGTCTGCTGCAGGGCGGGCAGCAGGCCTACGGCGAGGGCGGGCAGCGGGGACAGACACGATCGCCAGGCCAGGTAGGCTGCCGGTCCGGTCAGCGCGACGAACGCGATGAACAGCCACTTCAGCCCGAAGGCGGGCTGCCCGCCGAGGATGCCGGCCTTCGCCACGTACCCGAGGATGTAGGGCACGGCCGGCGGGTAGAAGGAGTCCATCGAGCCGGTGTGCAGCACTTGTTCGGCCCAGCCGAGGATGCGGTTGTTGTCGCCGTAGGGGCCGTTGATCGGCCACGGGGTACCGCGGAGGGCGAAGACCTGGCCGGCGCCGAGGAACCCGGTGCTCAGCCCGGCGACCGCGGCCGCGCCCAGCCGCACGGCCGTCGCCCGGACGCGCTCGCTGCCCCGCACGGTCGCCCATCCGACGACGGCGACGACGACCAGCACGAGCAGCGCGAGGCGGAACTGGAGGTTCGACAACCCGCTGATCTGACCGACCCGTGTGATCGGGTCGTTGTCGACCGTGAGCCCCCAGTAGGTGAACCCGAGGGCGGTCACCAGAGCGAGGACCACCTCACCCGTGGCGGGCCACCAGGGCTGCAGCAGGAGCCTGATCCTGTTGCGGGTCGCGCGGGGGCCGGCGAGCCGGGATCTCGCGGGCAGAGCCGGGTCGGCCGCCCTGTCGGGCGCGGCTGTGTTCACTTTTGTCTCCAGAAGGCGTCGCACCGCGGTGCGTTGCGGTGCGACGTGGACGCATGCAAGGTGAGGAGCTGGCGCCCCTGGCGGGCGCCGGCACATGGGATTGTGGGTCAGAACTGGTAGGGGAAGCTGACTGGCTGAGAGGGATTCATCCGCTGCGCTGCTTCGGCATCCCCGAGACACGCTGCGCCAGCCGCGTCAGCTGCGTCAGCCGGGACGGTTTCGGCGGTGGTGCGGGTACCGGCTGGATGCGCAGGACGAGCCGTCCCTTCTCGGGGCCGATACTGGCGGTGCGCCCCCGTCCGCCGTCTGACTCAGGGGCGGCCACGTGCCGTTCGGCGTGCTGGGACACCTCGCTCCCCAGGGCTTTCCCCAGCTCACCCTGAGCGGACAGGCCGTGCGCGGTACAGCGCAAAGAGATTTCCCAGACGCCGGCTTCCAGGGGATGTCCGCCGGCGGCGGAGGCGAGGTCGATGTCCGCACGGAATCCGGCAAGGCCGTAGTCGTACGTCTCCTTGCCCCGGCTCACCGTTAGATGCGGCGACGGCTGGGCCCGTGCCCTGACGGCGTACTCGCGTTTCGTCGCCGGATTGCGCAGCACGACGTCGGTAGTGAGGTCATCGGTGTCGACCTGGTCGAGGTAGGCGTACCCGGCCAGCTCGACGACGCTTCCGCGCCAGGTGACCCGGTCCACCCGGCGCCGGGGGCTGACACTCAGCGCCACGTCAGTGATGTCGCACAGATCCGCGTACGCGGCTGAGGACTCAGGAGGGAAGGGTGCCGCCGCGTACAGCCGTCCATCACGGACCCGTGCCTTGCCCGGGCGGCCGGCCAGATCCCACTCCACGACCCGGGCGAGCTCGTGAAGGAGCCCTTCGCTCAGACAGTGCGCCCGCAGTCGCTCCGCGACGTCCAGTTCGCTCCGCACACTTGGCGTGACCCACCGCCTGGCGTACGGCGCGGCCAGCGCGGCCAGTTCCTTGCGGCCCTCCTCGTCGGCGGCAAGGAAGCGGCCATCGAAGCGGCGCAGCAGCTCGGCCTTGACGTGCCGGGCGACCAGACGGTCCCGCAGGACGCCCGGCTCGGTGAGACTCTTCACCAGGTCGACCATCTCGGCGGCCTGGGTCACCATGGTCGGGTAGTCCAGACCACCGTGCGTGATGTTGCCCTTGTCGCCGCGCCCGACGAGGTAATAGCAGTCGTAGTCGGCGAGGACCGATATGACCCTGCTGTGCAGATAGGCGCGGGCGACGAAGTGCTGGTCCTCACTGATTCGCATGTGCTCGGGGAAACGGATCCGGTGCTCCTCGAGCATGCTTCGCCGAAAGAGCTTGAACGGCATCAGCGTGTAGTAGACCGTCGCCGGGTCCGCGCGGTCCACGTTCCTCGCGAACACCTGACGGACTTTCGCCTGGATCGGCCTGCCGACACCCACGAGCTTGCCCAAGACGGTGTCAGCGTCGTTCTTCTCGGCCAGGCAGAGCAGCCGCTCCAGGGTCTCTGGGCCTAAGCAGTCGTCGCCGTCGAGGAAGAACACATAACGCCCGCTTGCGTGGTCGAGCCCTGCGTTGCGGGGGCGGCTGGGGCCGCCGGAGGCCTCCTGGTGGATGACCGTCACGGGCCAGGACTGTTCCTTTGCCCAGGCGTCGAGGAACTCGCCGCTGCCGTCCGTGCTGCCGTCGTTGACGGCGATGACTTCCAGGACGTCCACACCGATGCTCTGCCCGGCCACCGACGCCAGCGTCTGCCGCAGGTAGGGCAAGGCGTTGTACACCGGTATGACGACAGAGACGGCAGGCGCGTGCATGTTCGCCATTGAGCAAGCCCCCGTAAGAATTCGTAAAACTTACGGTCAGGATAAGGGGACGGTGAGGTGCTTGTGGCCGAACGGTGGTCAACCGCTTACCCGTTGACGGCAAAGGTGGGGCGAGTCGGCCGATTCGCCCCACCTTTACCGGTGACTGCGGGACTTACCCGAAGTAGAGCCGTCCCTGGACGTCACCCTCGCCGCCGAGGAAGTTGGACCAGCAGGAACTGGCCGCGTACCCGCTGCCGAAGTAGGTGCCCACGTTCCTGCGGACGCTGATGTTGCCGTCCATGGTGTGCACCGGCATGTCGGCTCTGTGCGTTGCCCTGTCCAGCGTAGGTGAGCAGGGCGTTGTTGGCGTCCAGGCTCCAGAAGTCGCTGGTGCCGTCACCCTGGACGGTGGGTCTCTGGACGACGAGTTGACGCCAAATCACTTGGACAGCGACGTCTCCAGTCGGAACCTACACGCTCACTACACGTCCGGAATGGCAGGATTCACTCAAGGGGCTACCCGCCGGTAGTAATTGCTGACAAGCTGTCTACGGCGTCCGTCGGCCCGCTTTCCGAACGAGGAGCTCCCATGCCCGCCACCGTCTCCTTCACGGTCCCCTCCCCCGAGGGCCCGCTGCCCGTCACGGTCTCCTACGCGCGCGTGGGCCGGGGCGAACCGCTCCTCCTGCTGCACGGCATCGGGCATCACCGGCAGGCCTGGGACCCGGTCGTGGACATCCTGGCCGCCGAGCGCGACGTGATCGCCGTGGACCTGCCCGGCTTCGGCGTCTCCCCAGCCCTGCCGGACGGGCTCGCCTACGACCTGCCCACCACCACCGCCGTGTTCGGCGCCTTCTGCGAGGCGCTGGAGCTGGACCGCCCTCACGTGGCGGGGAACTCGCTCGGTGGCCTGCTCGCCCTGGAACTCGGCCGCGAGAAGCTCGTACGGTCCGTCACGGCGCTCTCCCCGGCCGGGTTCTGGTCGGAGGCGGAACGGCGCTACGCCTTCGGCGTGCTGGTCACGATGCGGCAGATCTCCCGCCGGCTGCCGCTCCCCCTCGTCGAGCGCCTGGCCCGCACGGCGGCCGGCCGCACGGCCCTCACCAGCACCATCTACGCCCGCCCGGGCCGCCGCTCACCCGAGGCCGTGGTCGCCGAGACGCTGGCCCTGGCCCAGGCCACCGGGTTCGACCAGACGCTGCGCGCCGGCACCGCGATCCGGTTCACCGACGACCTGCCCGGCATCCCGGTCACCGTCGGCTGGGGCGCCCGCGACTGGCTGCTGGTGCGCCGGCAGGGCGTCCGTGCCAAGCAGGTCATCCCGGCCGCCCGCCTCGTGCGGCTGCCCGGCTGCGGCCACTGCCCGATGAACGACGACCCGGCCCTCGTCGCGCGCGTCATCCTCGACGGCAGCCGCTGAACGCCCGCGGACGCGCGACAGCGCGCCCGCGCCCACCGCGACGCCGGCCCCGACCAGGGCGCTCCCCACGGCCTGGCCGGGCCCGTAGGAGCCGGTTCCCACGAGCGGGGCGGTGCAGGCCGCCGCCACCGGGATGAGACCGGAGAAGAGCGTGGCGCGCTCCGCGCCGATCCGCTGCATGCCCATGTACCAGCACACGAAGCCGACCACGGTGACGACCGCCGACTGCCACAGCAGCGCGGCGGCCTCCGCGCCGTCCGGCCGCCGCAGCCACCCGCCGCCGTCGGTCAGCAGTCCGACCGCCGCCGACTCCACCGTCGCGAGCCCGCACACCGTGGCGGACAACAGCCGTGGCCCCAGCGGCCGCAGAACGGGCACGGCGAGCACCGCGAAGCCGACCTCCCCGGCCAGCGCGCACACCGACCAGCCGAGGCCCGCTCCGTCCGTCCGCCCCCAGCCCTGCACCGTGAACGCGCCGACGGCGACCAGCGTCGCCCCGTACAGCACCGTGCGCCGCGGCCGCCGTCCCTCCGTCAACGGCACGACGACGGCCACCACGACCGGCGCGCAGCCCACGAGGACGCCGGGGACGGCGGGTTCCGCGGAACGTTCGGCGGCCAGCACGGCGAGGTTGAAGCCGACCATCCCGACGGCCGCGAGCAGCGCGAGCCGCACCCACGGGCCCGGGCCGAGCGCACGCAGCCGGGCTGCCGCGCCCGGCCCGGCGATGGGCACGAGCAGCACACCGGCGAGGCCGTAGCGCAGGGCCTGGCCGCCCGCGTACGGGTAGGCGCCGAGGACGCTGTTGGCGGTGAAGGATCCTCCGACGAGGACGCAGGCGAGCGCCGCGAGCAGCGACCCGCGCAGAGCGGTGGCGTTCATGACACCGACGCTAGGAGCGGCGGCGGCACGGTTTAAGGTCCACTTCCATGACGTCATCGGGGACCAATCCCGAAAGCCCCGCGCCGTCTGCGGCCTGGGAGGTGCTGCTGCCGGCCGCTGCCGCGCCGGCACGCGCGCGTGGCCGCGCCCTCCAGGCCGCGCTGCGGGACGCGGTGCGCTCCGGCCTGCTCGCACAGGGCGCCCGCCTGCCGTCGAGCCGGGACCTGGCCGCCGACCTCGGGGTCTCGCGCGGGCTCGTCACGGAGGCGTACGAGCAGCTGACGGCCGAGGGGTATCTGCGCAGCGGACGCGGCGCGGGCACCTGGGTGGGCGGCGCCGTCCGGGCCGCCCGGTCACGCGCGCGTGACCTCGCTCCGCGCGCGCCGGGCACCCGGACCGACTTCGTGCCGGGGACGCCGGACCTGTCGCTGTTCCCGCGCGCCGCGTGGGGCGCCGCGCACCGGGGCGTCCTCGCCGACCTGCCGCACCACGAGCTGGACTATCCCGACCCGCGCGGGCTGCCCCGGCTGCGTCTCGCGCTCGCCGAACTCCTCGCCCGCCGCCGGGGCGTGGTCGCCGACCCGGAGCGTCTCGTGGTCGTCTCCGGCGTGGCGCAGGCGAGCGCGCTGCTCGGCCTCGCCCTGCACGCGCGCGGGACGGACGCCGTCGGCGTGGAGGACCCCGGGAGTCCCCAGCACAGCGCCCTGTACGCGGGGGCCGGCGTCACGGCCGTCCCGCTGCCGCTGGACGGGGAGGGCCTGGCCATGGACCCGCTCCGGTCGTCGGGTGTACGGGCCGTGGTGACGACGCCGGCCCACCAGTTCCCCACCGGGATCGCGTACTCCGCGCCGCGCCGCGCCGCGTTGCTGGACTGGGCGAGGTCGGTGGACGGCTTCGTCCTCGAGGACGACTACGACGGCGACTTCCGCTACGACCGCGCGCCCGTGGGCGCCCTCCAGGGCCTGGACCCGGAGCGCGTCGCCTACACCGGGTCGGTCAGCAAGTCCCTCGCGCCGGGACTGCGCCTCGGCTGGCTGCTCGTGCCCGAGGCGCTGACCGAGGCGGTCGTGGAGCGCAAGCGGACGACGGACCTGGGCCATCCCGCCCTCGACCAGGCGCTGTTCGCCCGGTTCGTGGAGCGCGGTGACTACGACCGCCAACTGCGTCGCTGCCAGCGCGCCTACCGCGAACGGCGGGACGCCGTCGTGAGCGCGCTCGGCGAGCACTTCCCCGGGACGCGGGTGTCGGGCGTCGCGGCGGGACTGCACGCCATCGCCGAGCTCCCGCCGCGGTACGGACCGCAGGAGCGGTTCCTCGCCCGGACGGCCGCCGCGGGCGTCGAGGTGCGCGCCCTGAACCGGTACGCACACGCGCGCGTGCCGCACGACGACGGGCCCGTACGCCTCGTGCTGGGCTACGCCCATCTGTCCGCCGCTCGCATCCACGACGGCGTACGCCGGATGGCGGAGGCCGTCGCGAACGGGTGACCGATGGCCGGGCGGGCGGGTCCCGGTGCGACGGCTCCGTGCCGTGCACGAAGGTGCTGTGGCGGGCCGGGACCGGCCGGGCAGCGGCCCGTCGTCCCGTAGCCTCGAACCTGTGCCGCGCACCGGCGTCATCCCCCGGTGCGCGGTTCTGGCGTCGCGTCAGACCTGGGTGATCAGGTGTCAGGCGTCAGGGGCGCGACGTCCGGTGTCCGGGGGTGGTGCGGTGCGTTCTGTACGGCGCGCGCCGTGCGCCCTGCGCCGCGTGATGGTGGAAGGATCAACAAAACGGGCATTAGCAGCCTTTACCCGTCAGTCACACACCGTTCGTGATCACGCAACACGGTTCCTCCACAGTGGCCGCATGACTCCAGACCTGTCTGATGTGACGCGCGCGAGGCGCGGACGCCCGGTGCACCACTGGCGGCGGGACGTGGTGGAACTCGCCGCGCTCTTCACGGCCGTCGCGGTGGCCGACGGCGTGGCGAACCTGGTGGGCCACGGTCCGGACGGCCCGGTGCTGCTGACGGTCTCTGCGGCCGTGCTCGTCGCCACCGCCGGATTCCACACCTGGTGGGCACGCCGCCACGGTCACGCACCGCCGGCCTGCGATACCGGCGCCCGGCCGCGCTCCGAGGAGCCGCAGGCCGGGCCGCCGCCCGCCCTCCCCTCACCGGTCGACGAGCAGAGCGCCCTGTGGCGGATGCGGACGACGGTGCGGGACGCCCCGGGGTCGCTGGCCGCACTCTGCGCGGCGCTCGCCGAACGCCGGGTGGACATCCTGAGCCTGCAGACGCACCCGCTGGGCGACGACACCGTGGACGAGTTCCTGCTGCGGGCCCCCGGCGGGCTCGCGGCGGGCGAGATCAGCCGGGCCGTGGCACTGGGCGGCGGCCGCGCCACCTGGATCGAGCGGGCCGACGCCCACGATCTGGTGGACGCGCCGGCCCGGGTCCTCGGGCTGGCCACCCGCACCGCCCTCGACTCCGCGGAACTCCCGCTCGCGCTGAGGCAGTTGCTCGGCCGCTGCACGATCCGCTCGCTGCCCGCGGCGTCCGGCCGCGGCGGCCCGGGGACGGCAGGCGACCCAGGGACGGCAGGCGTGCCGAGGACGGCGGGCGTGCCGGTGGAGGGCGTGCTGGAGGACACCGTGATGCGCCTGCCCACGCCGGTCGGCGGTGTGATCACGGTGGAGCGCCCGTACCTGCCGTTCACCCCGACAGAGTTCGCCCGCGCGCGTGCGCTGGTGGAGCTGGACGCCCGGCTCGGCCCCCGGGTCCCGCGCGGCCAGGACGTCCTGACGCTCGCCGAGGGCGAGGACATCACCGTGCGCCGGGCGGACACCGGGGACGTCGCTGCGGCGAAGGAGATGCACGAGCGGTGCTCGGCGCGCACGCTCCGAATGCGCTACCACGGGCCGGTCGGCGACGCGGACCGCTACCTCGACCACCTGCTCAGCCCGCGCTTCGGCCGCACGCTCGCCGCGCAGACGAGGTCGGGCCGCATCGTCGGCCTCGGCCACCTGCTGTGGGACGGCGACGAGACGGAGGTCGCGCTGCTCGTCGAGGACGGCTGGCAGCGGCGCGGTGTCGGCGCCGAACTGCTCGGCCGGCTGGTGGCGATGGCCGGGGAGGCGGGCTGCGGGAGCGTGTACGCCGTGACACAGGCCGCCAACACCGGCATGGTCGCCGCGATGCGCGGCCTCGGGCTGCCCCTCGACTACCAGATCGAGGAGGGAACCCTGGTCGTCACCGCCCGGCTGGAGAAGGCCGCAGCGGCGGCACGGGGGGCGTCCGAGCACCGGGCGGAGGAAAGCGTCCGACACGACTGAGCGTCCGTCCAAGAACGAGGGACGACGGACGAACGGACGACGGGCGTGCGGGTGGCCCGGCGGTGCAGTGCCGCCGGGCCACCCGCATCCGGCGTCACACCGCGGCCGCTCCGTGCCCGGCCCGGGGAACCGTTTCCCCCGCCCGCTCGTCCCGGCCCTCCGCTCCCCCTTCGTGGACCGCACCGGCGCCGTCGAGCGCCCGGTCCAGATCCCCCCACAGGTCCTCGACGTCCTCAAGGCCGACCGACAGCCGCAGCAGCCGGTCGCTCACACCCGCGCCCCGGCGTTCCGCGGCGTCCACGATGCGGTGGCTGATGGACGCCGGGTGCTGGATGAGCGTGTCCACGCTGCCCAGGCTCACCGCAGGGGTGATCAGACGGACGCCTGCGATCACCCCGTGCGGATCGCCGTCGACCTCGAAGGCGACCATCGCGCCGCCGATCCGCGGATAGTGCACGCGGGCGATCCGCGGATCCGCGGCCAGCCGGCGGGCCAGCTCGGCGGCGGTCGCGGAGGCGGCCCGCACCCGCACCGGCAGCGTCGACAGGCCGCGCAGCAGCAGATAGCCGGCCAGCGGATGCAGCACGCCACCGGTGGCGAAACGTATCTGCCGCAGCTGCCCCGCGAACTCCTCGTCACAGGCGACGACGCCGCCGAGCACGTCCCCGTGGCCGCCGAGGTACTTGGTGGCGCTGTGCAGGACCAGTCGCGCGCCCTGCTCGACCGGCCGCTGGAGCACCGGCGTGGCGAAGGTGTTGTCGACGAGCAGCGGGACCGAGCCGCAGGCGTGCGCGACCGCCCGCAGATCGACCTCGGCGAGGGTCGGGTTGGCGGGCGACTCGACCATGACCAGCCCGGTGTCGGGGCGCAGCGCGTCCGCGATCCCCGCCGGGTCGGTCCAGGTGACCTCCGAGCCGAGCAGCCCCGCCGTCAGCAGATGGTCGCTGCACCCGTAGAGGGGACGCACGGCGACGACGTGCCGCAGTCCGGTGGCGGCGCGCGCCAGCAGTACCGCCGTCAGCGCCGCCATGCCGCTGGCGAAGGCGACCGCGCTCGCGGCGCCTTCGAGGCGGGCCAACGCCGTCTCGAAGCGTGCCACCGTCGGGTTGCCCAGCCGCCCGTAGACGGGCGGGCCGTCCGGCTCCGCGCCGGTCGCGGCGAACGCGTCGATGCGGGCGGCCTCGGCGCGGCTGTCGTAGGAGGGGTAGGTGGTGGACAGGTCGATCGGCGGGGCGTGCAGGCCCTGCCCGGCCAGGTCGTCCCGTCCGGCGTGCACGGCCTCGGTGGCCAGTGCCCGTGCCTGCGCCCGTGCCCGTGCCTGTGTGCCGGGCGCTCCGTACGTGCGTACGCCGTCGTATGCGTGCGTGCTCGCAGCGGTTGAGTCCATGGACGGCAGAGTGAACATCCGACGGGTGATCGGATGCGGACTCCGTGCTACGTTCGGCCGATGGCTGAATCCGTCGTACTGGACCCGGTCGATCTCCAGCTGTTGCGGCTGCTGCAGAACGACGCCCGGACCACCTACCGCGACCTCGCGGCACAGGTCGGCGTCGCACCGTCGACGTGCCTGGACCGGGTGACGAGGCTGCGCCGCTCGGGCGTGATCCTCGGGCATCAGCTGCGGCTCGATCCGGCCAAGTTGGGACGGGGCCTGCAGGCGCTGCTGTCGGTGCAGGTCCGCCCGCACCGGCGGGAGCTGGTCGGGCCGTTCGTGGAACGGATCCGGGCGATGCCGGAGGCGCTGACCGTCTTCCACCTCACCGGGCCCGACGACTACCTCGTCCATGTGGCCGTCGCGGACATGGCGGATCTGCAGCGCCTCGTGCTCGACGAGTTCACCTCACGGCGCGAGGTGGCCCGGGTCGAGACGCGGCTGATCTTTCAGCAGTGGGAGTGCGGACCGCTGCTGCCGCCGACGGGTTCGGGACAGACGCCGTGACGCGCGCCGCCCCGTCGTACGAGGATGGAGCGCATGTCACACACCACCGACCCGCTTCCCCGCGAGGTCGCCGACGCGTACGTCGACGACCTCATCGCCCTCGACCCGGTGACCGGCACCTTCCTCGGCGTACCGGCGAGTTCGAGCCGTCTGCCCGACTATTCGCCCGCGGGCCAGGAGGCGCTCGCGCAGCTCGCGCGGGACACCCTGGCGAAGCTCGACGAGGCGCAGCGCAGGCCCGGCGCGGACAGTGACATCGAGCGCCGGTGCGCACGCCTGCTGCGTGAGCGGCTGACCGCACAACTCGCCGTGCACGACGCCGACGAGGGGCTCCGCACCGTCGGCAACATGTCCACGCCCGCGCATCATGTGCGCGAGGTGTTCACCATCACGCCCAGCCGCACCGACGAGGACTGGACGGCGATCGCCGAGCGGCTGCACGCCGTGCCGTCGGCGCTGGCGGGCTACCGCGAGTCGCTGACGCTGGGGCTGGAACGCAAGCTCCACGCGGCCCCGCGGCCGACCGCCACCTTCGTCGAGCAGCTCACGCAGTGGTCGGACGCGGACGGCGAGGGCCGCGGCTGGTTCGAGGAGTTCGTGTCCGCCGGCGCCGGGTCGCGGCCGGACGCCCTGCGCGCCGAGCTGGACGAGTCGGCCCGCGTGGCCACCGCAGCGGTCGTGCAGCTGCGCGACTGGGTCCGCGACGTGTACGCGCCCACGATCGAGGGCGCGCCGGACACCGTCGGCCGGGAGCGCTACGCCCGCTGGTCGCGCTACTACAACGGCACCGACCTCGACCTCGACGAGGCCTACGCGTACGGCTGGTCGGAGTACCACCGGCTGCTCGGCGAGATGAAGAAGGAGGCGGAGAAGATCCTGCCGGGCGCGCGGACGCCCTGGGTGGCGCTGGCCCACCTCGACGAGTACGGCCGGCACATCGAGGGAGTGGACCAGGTCCGCGACTGGCTGCAGGGCCTGATGGACCGGGCGATCGAAGCCCTCGACGGCACCCACTTCGAACTCGCCGAGCGGGTGCGGAAGGTGGAGTCACGGATCGCCCCGGCGGGGAGCGCGGCCGCCCCCTACTACACGCCTCCCTCGGAGGACTTCTCACGGCCGGGCCGCACCTGGCTGCCCACCATGGGGCAGACCCGCTTCCCGGCCTACGACCTCGTCTCCACCTGGTACCACGAGGGTGTTCCCGGCCATCACCTGCAGCTGGCGCAGTGGGCGCACGTCGCCGGGGACCTCTCCCGCTACCAGGCGTCCGTCGGGGGCGTCAGCGCCAACGCCGAGGGCTGGGCGCTGTACGCGGAGCGGCTCATGGACGAGCTGGGCTTCCTCACGGACGCGGAGGAACGGCTCGGCTACCTCGACGCGCAGATGATGCGCGCGGTGCGGGTCGTCATCGACATCGGCATGCATCTGGAGCTGACGATCCCTGCCGACTCGCCCTTCCATCCGGGCGAGCGCTGGACACCGGAGCTGGCGCAGGAATTCTTCGGCGCGCACAGCAGCCGCCCGGCGGACTTCGTCGAGAGCGAGCTCACCCGCTATCTGACGATCCCCGGCCAGGCCATCGGCTACAAGCTGGGCGAGCGGGCCTGGCTGCTCGGACGGGAGAGGGCCCGCGAGCGGCGGGGCGACGCCTTCGACCTCAAGTCGTGGCACATGGCGGCCCTATCGCAGGGCTCGCTGGGCCTCGACGACCTGTTGGACGAACTGTCGCAACTCTGACCCTCGGGTCGCGCCCCACGCCCCTCCCGAACACGGCCGCCGCCCCCAGCACCAGCCCCAGCCTGCGCCGGGGCGGGCGGTCTGGACGGGACGTTTCCGGGGCGACGTGCCCTCGCGGAGGGCACGTCGCCCCGGAAACGCGTTTCAGCAGCCGCAGTTCGGCGCGTCGACGGGCGCGGTGAGCGGGTCGGCGGTGCGCTGTTCGCCGCCCTCCCAGGTCTCGTACGCGAAGCCCTCCCGCACCCAGTACTCGAATCCGCCGAGCATCTCCTTGACGCGGTAGCCGAGTTCGGCGAGCGCGAGGGCGGCCCGGGCGGCCCCGTTGCAGCCGGGGCCCCAGCAGTACGTCACCACCGGCACGTCCCGGTCGAGGAGCCGCTCGGCCTGCTCGGCGATGAGCGCGGTGGGCAGGTGGACGGCGCCCGGGACATGCCCCTGGTCCCAGGAGGCCGTGGAGCGGGAGTCCAGGAGGACGAAGCCGGGGTCGCCGGCGGCGAGGGCGGCGGCCACGTCGGACACGTCGGCGTGGAAGGCGAGGCTCGCCCGGAAGTGGGCGGCGGCCTCGGCCGGGGCGGCGGGGGCGACGCGCAGTACCGGGTCGAGCGGGGTCGTGGCAGTCATCGCATGGGCCTTTCCACAGGGGACGACGGGGTCGCTACAACCGAAAACCTACGGCGGCGATCACCGCCCTTGAAGGGGAGTTCCATGGCGTGAGCCTTGCTTCGCCGGGGTTTTCCCTGCACTCTTCCGCCTATGACCGCGTATCCCCCGGACGCGACCGACTGGCGCATCCTCGAGGTCCTCCAGCGGGAGGGCCGGGCCAGTTTCGCCGACCTGGCACGTGCGGTGGCCATGTCGGCGAGCGCCGTCACCGAGCGGGTGCGGCGACTGGAGGAGGCGGGCGTCATCCAGGGCTACACGGCCGTCGTGGACCCGGAGCGGCTGGGCCTGGGCATCCTGGCGTTCGTGCGGCTGCGCTACCCGAACGGCAACTACAAGCCGTTCCACGATCTGGTGGCCGTCACGCCCGAGATCCTCGAGGCGCACCATGTGACGGGCGACGACTGTTTCGTGATCAAGGTCGCCGCCCGTTCGATGCGTCATCTGGAGGAGGTGTCGGGGAAGATCGGCGCGCTCGGGTCGGTCACGACCAGCGTCGTCTACTCCTCCCCGCTCCCCCGGCGTCCGCTCGGCAGATAACCCCGCTGCCGCACCGCCGATCCCGACCGGCCCTTCACCACCTCCACCTGGGCGTGGACACGCCGTCGCAGGTCGGCGACGTGACTGACGATGCCGACGCTGCGGTCGCGTTCGCGCAGTGAGTCGAGGACGTCGAGGACCTCGTCGAGCGTCTGGTCGTCGAGGCTGCCGAACCCCTCGTCGATGAAAAGGGTGTCGAGGCGGACCCCGCCCGCCTCGTCGGTGACGACGTCGGCGAGGCCGAGTGCCAGGGCGAGCGAGGCGAAGAAGGTCTCGCCGCCGGACAGTGTGGACGTGTCGCGTTCGCGCCCGGTCCAGGCGTCGACCACATGCAGCCCGAGCCCGCTGCGACCGCGGCCCGCCCGGTCGTCGGAGTGCACCAAGGTGTAGCGCCCGGACGACATCCGCTGCAGCCGCACGGTCGCGGCGGCCGCCACCTGTTCGAGGCGGGCCGCCAGCACGTACGACTCCAGCCGCATCTTGCGTTCGTTGTCGGCCGAGGTGCCCGCGGTGAGACCGGCCAGGCGGGCCACCCGGTCGTACTCCTCACGCACCGGTGCGAGCCGGCGCACGCCGCCGGCCGCGCGCGCGGAGAGCTGGTCGAGCTCGGCGCAGCGGCGGGCCGCCGCGTCCTGGGCGGAGGCGGCGGCGCGCAGGCGTTCGGCCGCGGCGGCCGCCGCGGCCTGCGCGGCCGCGAGGTCGGCGGGCGGCTGTCCGGCCGCGGCCACGGTGTCGGGCTCGGCGAGCACGGCCCGGACGGCGGCCTCCTCCAGCTGCCGGTCGTCCAGCCGGCGTTGCAGGTCCCGGTGGGCGGCGGCGTCGAGGAGGGCGCTGGCTGCGGCCCGCGGGGTGTCGAAGCCGGCCCGGAACGCGGCCTCGTCGAGGCGGCCGTCGGCCTGCTTGAGGCGGGCGGCGCTCTCCTCGGCGGTGCGCGCGGCCTCGGCCGCCTCGGTGAGCCCGGCCGCCTGCCGCTCCAGTTGGGCGGCCCGTGCGGCGACGCTCTCCGCCACGCCCCGGGCCTGCGTCAGCTCCGCCTCGAGGGCGGCGCGCTCCTGCTCGAGACGGTCCCGTCGGCCCACTCGGGACGCGGCCCGCACGGCGGCCTCGCGCTGGGCCGCCGTACGGCGTTCGTGCTCCTGCTCGGCCTGCCGCAGTTCCTCATGCGCGGAGTGCAGCGCCGAGGCCTCCCGGCGGGCCAGGGCGTAGGCCTGCTCCACCTCCTGTGCCTCGGCGAGGAGGCGGTCCGTGGGGGCGTCGCCGGCCTCGGCGGTCGCGGCGGCGAGGGCCTCGCGCAGGACGCCGACACGGCGTTCGTCCCCGGCCTGGGCCTCCTCGGCGTCCTGGCACGCGGCGAGGGCCTGCTCCTCGGCCTCTCGGTCGACGTGGCCGGCGGCCTTGCGGGCGGGAGCGGGGTGCTCGGTGGCGCCGCAGACGGCGCACGGTGTGCCCTCGGCGAGGGTGGCGGCCAGTTCGGCGGCGATGCCGTCGAGGCGCTGCTCCTTGAGGGCGAGCCAGTGCGCGCGGGCGGTCTGCGCGTGCTCCCCGGAGGCGAGGGAGCCGCGCCGGGCGTCCTCCAGGTCACGGGTCAGCTCGTCGCGCCGCCGGGCCGCTTCGAGGCGGCGGCGGGCGGGCTCACGCCGGCCGTCGAACTGCTCGGCGCGGGTGGCGGCCTCCTGGGCGGTCTCGACGGCGGTCCGCAGTCCGTCGCGGACGGCGTCCCACCCGGCGAGCCAGGTCCCGGTCTCCGCCAGGACCTCGTCGTCGTCCCGTTCCCGTCGGTCGAGTTCGGACCGCTCGGCGACGAGGTCGGTCAGCCGCCGCTCGGCCCGGCGGGCGGACTCCAGCCCGCCCAGCTCCTCGGCGGCCCGGCGGGCGGCGGCGGCCAGTCCCGCGGCGCCGGCGTCGGCGAACCCTTCGGGGAGCAGGGCACGCGTGCGTGCGGCACGTGCGGACGCCTCGCGGTGCTCGGCGTCGGCGGACTCCCGCAGCTCCAGGGCCGGCGCGACCGCTTCCGCCTTGCGCGCCCGTTCCATCCGCGCCTGCGCCTCCCGGTGCGCTCCGGCCCGTTCCTCGAGGACGTCGGCGCGTTCCCGCGCGTCCGTGAACCGCTGCTGCAGCCGGGCCCGTTCGCGCACGTCCGCCAGGGCGCGTTCGGCGGCGGCCTGGGCGGACTCGGCGGCGAGCCGGCCGCAGTGGGCGACGGTCAGCCGCTCGCGTGCGGTGCTGCGGGCGACGGCGGCGGCGGCCAGCACCGCCTCGGCGAGACCCGGTTCGCCCGGCGCGGCCTCGGGCAGCTCCATGGCGTCACCCGCCACCTGCTGCATCCGGTGGGCGTCGGCGAGCAGCGCGGTGTCGCCCTCACGCACGCGTGCCTCGGTGATGCGGCGACGCTCGGCGAGCCGTTTCTCGACCTCGGCGAAGCGCCGGGTGTCGAAGAGGCGGCCCAGCAGCCGGCCGCGCGCCTCGGCGTCGGCGCGCAGGAACCGTGCGAAGTCGCCCTGGGGCAGCAGCACGACCTGGCAGAACTGTTCGCGGCTCATGCCGAGGAGCTGGGTGATCTCCTCGCCGATCTCCTGGTGGGAGCGGCTGAGGTCCTTCCAGGCGCCGGCGGCCCTGTCGTGTTCGCGCAGCCAGCTCTGCGCCTTCTCCACCGTGGTGCCGGCTCCGCGCTTCTTGGGCCGCTCCCAGGGCGGCTGCCGGGTGATCTCCAGCCGGCGTCCGGCGACGGTGAGTTCGAGGGTGACCTCGGTGCGGGCGCCGGGGGCGGCGTGGTCGCTGCGCAGGGTCAGACCCTGGCCGCTGTGGCGGGCGCCCGGCACGGAGCCGTACAGCGCGTAGCAGACGGCGTCCAGGATCGAGGTCTTGCCGGCGCCGGTCGGCCCGTGCAGCAGGAAGAGGCCGGCTGCGGACAGTTCGTCGAAGTCGACGCTGTGGGTGCCGCCGAAGGGGCCGAAAGCGGTCAGGACGAGCCGGTGCAGCCTCATCGGGCGACCTCCCGTGCCGTGTCGTCCGCGCGCACCGCGTCGAAGGCGTCCCGCAGCACGCCCTGTTCGCGGGCGTCGGGTCCCGCGCCGCGCACATGCGCCACGAAGTCCTCGGCGATCTCCTGGTCGCTGCGGTCGGCCAGCCGCCGCGCGTACGACACGTCCGGGTCGTCGGGGGCGCGTTCGGGGGCGAAGACGAGGCTCAGGGTGTGCGGGAAGCGGGCGGTGAGCCGGGCCATGGGGTCGGCGGGACGGACGGCGTCGGTGAGCGTCGCCTCGACCCAGGCGTCCTCGTGGCGGGCGAGCGCGGGATCGGCGAGCAGGTCCTCCAGGGGGCCGCGGAGGCGGGCCAGCGGGCGCGGTACCGGGCAGTCGATCCGTTCGGCGGCGATCTCGCCGTCGGGGCCGAGGTCGACGAGCCACATGGACTTGCGGTGTTCGGCCTCGGAGAAGGAGTACGGCAGCGGGGACCCCGAGTAGCGCACGCGCTCGGTGAGGGTCTGGCTGCCGTGCAGATGGCCGAGCGCGGTGTAGTCGACACCGTCGAAGACGCCCGCGGGCACCGACGCGACCCCGCCGACGGTGATGTCGCGCTCGCTGTCGCTGGGCTCGCCGCCGGTGACGAAGGCGTGGGCGAGGACGACGGAGCGGGTACCCCGCGCGCGTGCGGCGAGGTCGGCGCGGACCCGCCCCATGGCGGCTGCGAGCACGGCCTCGTGGCTCGCCTTCTCCACCCCGAACTCCTCCTTCACCAGGGCGGGTTCGAGGTAGGGCAGGCCGTAGAAGGCGACGTCGCCGTGCGCGTCCTGGAGGACGACCGGGGTGGCGGCCGCCGTCGGATCCGTGCGCAGGTGGATGCCGGCGCGGCCGATGAGTCCGGCGCCGACGCCGAGCCGGCGGGCCGAGTCGTGGTTGCCGGAGATCATCACCGTGGGCACGCCCGCCTCGGCGAGCCGGTGCAGGGCGTCGTCGAACAGCTCGACCGCGGCGAGCGGGGGCACCGCACGGTCGTACACGTCCCCCGACACGACCACGGCGTCGACCGCGCGCTCGCGCACGGTGGCGACCAGGTGACCGATGAACTCGGCCTGGGCGCCGAGCATGTTCACCCGGTGGAACGCCCGGCCGAGATGCCAGTCGGAAGTGTGCAGGAGCCTCATGATCCCCGAGACTAACGGCCGGGTCCGACAGCACGGGCGGTTACTCCCGTATCGCACCGTCATGACAAATGACAAAAGGCCGCGTTATGGACATTGCGCCCGTGTGGACGTCCAACGCGTCACGCGTCCCCGTACGCCTCCCCGCCCAGCTCGAACCCGGCGGTGCCCGCCGTCGCGTCCGCCAGCCAGGCGCGGAAGGCGTCCACGTCGGCCTCCGGAAGGCCGATCTCGAGGGTGACGGCCTCGCCGTAGGCGACCTCGCGCACGTCGCGCCCGGTCGAGTGGAGGTCGTTGTGGACCTTCCCGGCCCGTTGGTGGTCGACGGTCACCGTGGCCAGGCGGAACCGGCGACGGGTGCGCACGGGGAGGGCGTCCAGCGCCTCGCCGACCGCGCCGCCGTACGCCCGGATGAGACCGCCCGCGCCGAGCTTGACGCCGCCGTAGTAGCGGGTGACGACGGCGACGACGTACCGCATCTCGCGCCGCAGCAGCATCTGCAGCATCGGCACGCCTGCGGTGCCGCCGGGCTCGCCGTCGTCGCTCGCCTTCTGCACGCCGGCGTCGGCGCCGATGACGTACGCCCAGCAGTTGTGGGTGGCGTCGGCGTGCTCCTTGCGCACGGACGCGATGAAGTCCTGGGCCTCCTGCTCGGTGGCCGCGGGGGCGAGGGCGCACAGGAAACGGGAGCGGTTGACCTCGGTCTCGTGCACACCCGCGCGGGCGACGGTGCGGTACTCCTCCTGCATCGGGCCAGCCTATGCGGTGGAACCCGAGCCGCCGTCGGCGCGGGCGCGTACGACGAGGAGCCCGGCGGCCGGCAAGGCGGCCGCGACCCCGTCCCGGCTACGGCGAGCGGTCGCCTCTCGGCACGGTCGCCGACGTCAGCAGGGCCGCGCCGGGGTTCAGGGCCCGCCAGTCGGTTCCGTGCCAGGTCAGGACGGCCAGCGCCGAGGTCGGGAACTTGAGCCGGACCGCTTCCAGGGCGGCGCGCTCCCCGCCCCCGGCCAGGTCGAGCACCAGTTCCTCCAGGCCGGGGTTGTGCCCGACCAGCAGCAGCGTCCCGACGTCGGCGGGCGTCTCGCGGACGACGTCCAGCAGCTCGGGCACGTCGGCCCCGTAGAGCCGGGGGTCGAGGCGGACCGGCGCGGGGGCCTCCCACTGGGCGGACACCAGCTCCCAGGTCCCGCGGGCACGCACGGCGGTGGAGGACAGCGCGAGGTCGGGGACGCAGCCCGCCTCGGCGATCGCGCGGCCCGCCGCCGGGGCGTCCCGCCGGCCGCGCGGGGCGAGCGGCCGCTCATGATCGGGGACCCCGGTCGGCCAGGCCGACTTGGCGTGCCGCAGCACAACCAGTCGACGCGGCGCGACGCCGCCCGGGCCGCTCATGCCGGGGCTCCCACGTCGCGGGTGAGTTCCAGGCCGAGGAGCCGGTCCGCGTAGGCGTACGTCTCGAAGCGGGCGCCGTCCGCCAGCTCCGGCCCGGCGTCCTCGGTCCAGCGCAGCACCCGCAGCACCTCGGGCACGTTCAGATCGTTCTCCCACGCGGCGCGCAGCCGCGCGCGTACCTCGTCGGGGACCGGCCGCGAGGGCCGTCGCGCCCAGCCGGCGACGGCTCGCCGCCAGCGCGCGAGGGTGTCACGGGCCGCGTCCAGTGCGGCCGTGTCGAGCCGGAGCGGCTCGGTGCGCTCCACCGCGAGCAGGGCGAGACGCAGCACGGCGGGTTCGAGATCCCGTGCGGGGGCGAGATCAGGCGCGGGGGCGAGATCAGATACCGGGGCGCCCGCGGCCGGTTCGCCGCGGGCGTCGGCCGTCGCCCGCCAGTCGGGCACGGCCCGCCAGTGGGGCACGGCTCCCTCCGCCGGAGCGACGGCGACCCGTACGCCGTCCGTGGCCGGGCCGTCCGCCCCGACCACGTGCAGTACCTGTGCCACAGCCGTTGCCGCGGTGGCGTCGCGGCCGTCTTCGAAGGGGTGCATGCCCAGCGCGGCGGCGCCGGCGCGCAGCTCCGCCCGGCCGCTCGTCCCGCCGCTCAGCAGCGCCCACGCGGGCGTGCCGCCCATTTCCAGGGCGCGCACGAGCAGATCCGCGACGAGCAGGACACGGAGCGACGTCGCGTCGTAACCGCGGGCATACGCCTCGACCCGGGTCGGGCCCCGCCGGACGGAGGCGGCGACGACGGGTTCGCCGGTTCGGGCGTCGATGATGCTCAGCACACGGCGAGCCTAGGCGGGCGGAGCGCGGTACGCAGGCAGGAGCCGGAATCAAGGTGCGCCGTACGGTGTTGCAGCGGGGGCGAGGCTGTGGACGATCCTGACCCGGAGGAGGCCGCCGGTGTACGGCGACGAGGCAACGATCCGCGAGATCCTCAACGGACTCGGTGACACGTGGGCCGTGGTGGGCCTGTCGACGAACCGCAGCCGGGCGGCCTACGGCGTCGCCGAGGTGCTGCAGCGCTTCGGCAAGCGAGTGGTGCCCGTCCTTCCGAAGGCGGAGACGGTGCACGGGGAGCCGGGGTACGCGTCCCTCGCGGACATCCCCTTCCCGGTGGACGTCGTCGACGTCTTCGTCAACAGCGAGCTCGCCGGCGCCGTCGCCGACGAGGCGGTGGCCAAGGGCGCGCGGGCGGTGTGGTTCCAGCTCGGCGTCGTCGACGAGGCGGCCTACGAGCGCACGCGGGAGGCCGGTCTGGAGATGGTGATGGACCGCTGCCCGGCGATCGAGATCCCCCGGCTGGGGGCCCGCCCGTAATGGGCGGGTGACCACTGACTCCTCTTTCCCCCAGCACACTTCGGTCGTCGTCGTGGGCGCGGGACCCGCGGGTCTGACCGTCGGGAACATCCTGCGCGCCGCGTCGGTCGGCTGTGTCTTCCTGGAGACGGAGAGCCGTGCGGCCGTCGAGCGACGGCCGCGCGCCGGAGTGGTGGCGACGCGGTGCGTCGCGGTGCGTCGCGGTGTCGTTCCGGCGGGGCCGGGCAGTGCACGCCACGGTGATGTCTCGTGCAGGTGTTCCCGGCGACAGTGGGTGTTCGGGCTTCTAAGGTGATCGTCATGCAGCTTCGGTACAGCTATCGGTTGTACCCCGACACCGTCCAGCAGGCCGCGTTGGCGAGGGCGTTCGGGTGTGCGCGTGTCGTGTTCAACGACTCGGTGCGTGCCCGCGAGGATGCCCGCGAGGCCGGGCAGCCGTTCCCGACGGCCGGTGAGCTGTCGAGGAAGCTGATCACCGAGGCGAAGAGGACAGCGCAGCGGTCCTGGCTGGGTGAGGTGTCGGCGGTGGTGCTCCAGCAGTCCCTGCGGGACGCCGACGCCGCGTACAGGAACTTCTTCGCCTCGCTCAAGGGCTCCCGCAAGGGGCCGAGGCTGGGAGCGCCCCGGTTCAAGTCGCGCAAGGACAGCCGCCAGTCGATCCGGTTCACCGCCAACGCCCGCTGGCACATCACGGGCAGCACCGGCCAGGGGCGTCTGAACCTGCCGAAGATCGGGGCGGTGAAGGTGAAATGGTCCCGCCCGCTGCCCGCCACCCCGTCATCGGTCACCGTCGTCAAGGACGCGGCGGGCAGATTCTTCGCCTCCTTCGTTATCGACACCGACCCGGCCGCCGACGAGGCGCGGATGCCGCAGACCGACCGCACCGTCGGCATCGACCTCGGCCTCACCCACTTTGCGGTCCTGTCCGACGGCACGAAGATCGACTCCCCGCGCTTCCTGCGGCGTGCGGAGAAGAAGCTGAAGAAGGCACAGCGGGAGCTGTCCCGCAAGCAGAAGGGATCGAAGAACCGGTCCAGGGCCCGCCTGAAGGTCGCCCGCGCTCACGCCGAGGTCGCCGACGCGCGCCGCGAGTTCCACCACCAGCTCTCCACCAGGCTGATCTGCGAGAACCAAGGGATCGCCGTGGAGGACCTGTCGGTGGCGGGACTGGGGCGTACCAGGCTGGCCAAGTCCGTGCACGACGCCGGATGGTCCTCGTTCATCGGCATGCTGGAGTACAAGGCGCAACGGTACGGCCGCACCCTGGTGAAGATCGGCCGGTTCGAACCGACCTCCCAGACCTGCCACGCCTGCGGCGTCAAGGACGGGCCCAAACCCCTGAACGTGCGGGAATGGACCTGCAACGCCTGCGGCACGGTCCACGACCGGGACCACAACGCCGCGATCAACATCGAGACGGCCGCCGGACTGGCGGTGACGGCCTGCGGAGCGCCGGTAAGACCGGGAGCGATCCCGGCACAGCGCGAAGAAACAGGAAGCCACGGATTCCCTACCGGAAACCGGTCCGCGTAGCGGCCACGGCAACCGGTAGAGAAGGCCAGAATCCTCGTCCATTCAGGGCGAGGAGCATGTCAATGAGCCGCCGGTCAGTCGTGCGGCGGCTCGTCGCCGAGCCGGTGGTCCGCCACGTTCAGCGCCTCGTCCACCAGGCGGCGCAGATGCCCGTCGGAGAGCGAGTAGACCACGCGGCGGCCCACCTTGCGGGTGCTGACGAGTCCGGCGAGCCGCAGCCGCGCCAGGTGCTGGCTGACCGCCGGCCGGGCCGCGCCGCAGGCCTCGGTCAGCGTGGTCACGTCGGCTTCGCCCGAGGTCAGGGCGTGCAGCAGGGCGAGACGGGTGCGGTCGCCGAGCAGCGCGAGCAGCTCGGCGGCGAGGGCGAACTGCTCCTCGCCGGGGCTGCGCGGATGCGCATGATGTGCAGATGACAGGTGCATGCGTGCGCTCATACGCACATAATGACGGGGTGGGCGGGCACCCGTCCACCTCGGCGCACCGGAAGGGGATCGACGTGAGCGAGCGGCACGACCGAGGACACCGGCCCGACGACGAGCACCGGCCCGACGACGAGCAGCACCCCGCGCACGGTCCGGGGCACGCACACCACCATTCCACCCCCCATGCCCACGATCACGCCCGTGCCCGCGGCCAGGCGCACCACCGGGCCCACGATCACGCCCATGGCCACCCGCACCACCATGCCGACCACGCCGGCTCGCCTTCGCCCCCCTCTACCGCCGCCGCGTCCGTCGCCTCCCGCGCCCGCACGCTCCGCCACCGCCTCGCGCATCTGTTCACCCCCCACTCCCACGAGACCGCCGACAAACTGGACCCGGCCCTGGAGAGTTCGGCCCGGGGCATGCGCGCGCTCTGGGTCTCCCTCGCGGTGCTCGGCGTGACGGCCGCGGCGCAGGCGGTCGTGGTCGCGCTCTCCGGTTCGGTGGCCCTGCTCGGCGACACGGTGCACAACGCGGCGGACGCGCTGACGGCCGTCCCCCTCGGCATCGCCTTCGTCCTGGGCCGGCGGTCGGCCACCCGCCGCTTCACCTACGGCTACGGGCGCGCGGAGGATCTGGCGGGCATCGCGATCGTCCTGACCATCGCCGCCTCCGCGGCCTTCGCGGGCTGGACGGCGGTGGAGCGACTGCTGGACCCGCGGCCCGTCGACCACCTGGGCGCCGTCACCCTGGCCGCGATGGCGGGTTTCGCGGGCAACGAGTGGGTCGCGCGGTACCGCATCCGGGTCGGCCGTTCGATCGGCTCGGCCGCGCTGGTCGCGGACGGACTGCACGCCCGCACGGACGGGTTCACCTCGCTCGCGGTGTTGCTGGGTGCGGGCGGCTCGGCGCTCGGGTGGCGTCTGGCGGACCCGGTCGTGGGGCTGGCGATCACGGCGGCGATCGCGCTGGTGCTGCGGGACGCCGCCCGGGAGGTGTTCCGGCGGGTGATGGACGCCGTCGACCCGGCGCTGGTCGACCGGGCCGAGAGCGCGCTGCGGGACGTCGAAGGGGTGCGCGGGGTGGGCGAGTTGCGGCTGCGCTGGATCGGGCACCGGCTGCGCGCGGAGGTGGCGGTCGTCGTGGACGGCGACTTGACGGTACGTCAGGCGCACGGGGTCGCCGTGGCGGCCGAACACGCCCTGCTGCACGCGGTGCCGCGCCTGACGGCCGCACTGGTGCACGCCGACCCGGCGGCCGCGCCCGGCGAGGAGGACCCGCACCGGACCCTCGCCCACCACACGGCCGCCCCTGGCACGCCTTAGACCTCAGCCCACCGCAGCTGTAGGCCTCAGCCCACCGACGCCCCGCAACCCACGCGCCACGCGCCACCCGGCGACCCGAGCGCGCCTTGGGCCTCAGCCCACGGGCAGTCCGAGTCCCTCGAGCACCACCGCGCCCGGCAGTTCGGCGAACGCCTTGCCCGGCACCAGGAGTTTCCCGCGCCGGCGCCCGCTGCCCACCAGCACATAGGGCAGGTCGACGACCGCGGCGTCCACCAACACCGGCCAGGAGGAAGGGAGTCCGATCGGCGTGATCCCGCCGTACTCCATACCCGTCTCGCCCACCGCCAGGTCCATCGGGGCGAACGAGGCCTTGCGCGCCCCGAGTCGGCGGCGCACGGCACCGTTGACGTCGACCCGCGTCGTGGACAGGACGACGCACGCGGCAAGGGTCGTCTCACCGCCCCGCTTGGCGGCCACCACGACGCAGTTCGCGGACTGCTCCAGCAGCTCGCGGCCGTAGTGCTCGACGAAGGCCACGGTGTCGGCCCACTGCGGATCGGTGTCGACGTGCACGATGTGGTCGGCGGGCACGCCGCCGCTCCAGTGGCGTACGGCGTCGGCGACCGGTCCGGGCAGCTCGTCCAGGCGGTCGGAGGCCGGGGCGGCGGTGTCGAAGTGTCCGATGGGTGCGCGCATTTACCGCACGCTAACAGCCCGCCTCCGGCCTCTCGCCCGGCATCTCAGTGCGCGGGCGGCGGCACCGAAACGGTCAGCACCATCTCCGTCGGCGCCTCACCGCGGTTGGCGTAGGAGTGCGCGGCGTTGGCCTCGAACGTGACGCTCGCCCCCGCCTCGACGCGGTACTCGGCGCCGTCGACGGTCAGCGTCAGCTCGCCGGCGGTGACATGGGCGATCTCGACCGTGCCGGGCGGGTGCGGGTCCGAAGCGCTGCTCTCGCCGGGCATGAGCCGCCAGTCCCACATCTCCAGCGGGCCCGGCGCCTCCGCGCCGGCGAGGAGGCGGCTGTAGCTGCCGGCGTCGGTGTGCCACAGCCGTACCGCCTGGTCGGCGGGGACGATGCGGACCTTCGGGCCCCGTTCGTAGTCCAGCAGGGTGGTGACGCTGATCCCGAGGGCGTCGCCGATCTTGACGACCGTGCCGATGCTGGGGTTGGTGCGGGCCTGCTCGATCTGGATCAGCATGCCGCGGCTGACGCCGGCGCGGGCCGCGAGCGCGTCGAGGGTGAAGCCGCGCTCGGTGCGCCATCGCTTGACGTTGCGCGCCAGGGACTGGGTCAGCAGGTCGAGGTCCGACACGTTCCATCCAGAGGGCGAGGCAATATTTTGAATGACAGAGTTCATCACACTGCACTACGGTGTGGTGTACCCGATCGTCCACCGAACTGTACTGCGAGGAATCCGTGACAGCACTCTTCGCCCTCGCCACCAGCCTGCTGTGGGGGCTGGCCGACTTCGGCGGCGGACTGCTGACCCGGCGCACCCCGGCGCTGACGGTGGTCGTCGTCTCGCAGGCGATCTCGGCGGCGGTCCTCGGCGCGATCGTGATCGCGACCGGCGGCTGGAGCGAGGCCGGTCCCGCACTGTGGTTCGCGGTCGCCGCAGGTGCGGTGGGCCCGGTGGCGCTGCTCTGCTTCTACAAGGCGCTCGCACTCGGCCCCATGGGGGTGGTCTCCCCGCTCGGCACGGTGGGCGTGGCCGTGCCGGTCGGCGTGGGCCTCTACCTCGGCGAGCGGCCCGGCCTGACGCAGATCGCGGGGATCGCGGTCGCCGTGCTCGGGATCGTCCTCGCGGGCGGACCACAGTTGCGGGGCGCGCCCGTGCAACGGCGGGCCATCCTGCTCACGCTCGTAGCGGCCTTCGGCTTCGGCACGGTCTTCGCCCTGATCGCGGAGGCGTCGACCACGGTGACGGGCCTGTTCCTCGCCCTCTTCGTCCAGCGCGCGGTCAGCGTGGCGGTCGGCGGTCTCGCGCTGCACGTCTCCGTGCGGCGGGGCGCCGCCGTCCTCCCGGACGGCGGTTTCCCGTGGCGCTCGCTGCCGGCCCTGGCCTTCGTCGGCCTCGCCGACGTCGCGGCGAACGGCACCTATGTCGTCGCCGCCCAGCACGGGCCGGTCACGGTGGCCGCCGTGCTCGCCTCCCTGTACCCCGTCGTCACGGCCCTCGCCGCGCGCGGTCTGCTGCGCGAACGGCTCCGCGGGCTCCAGGCGGCCGGCGCGGGGCTGGCCCTGGTGGGCACACTGCTGCTGGCGACCGGCTGAGCCACCCACCGGCCGCGGCCCGAATCCCGTCAGCGCGGCCCGATTCCCGTCAGCGTGCCCCGAACGCCGTTGCCGTGCCCGAATCCGGTTGCCGTACCCCGCATCCCGTTTCAGCCCTCGGGCTCCAGCTGGGCGAGGCGTTCCACCGTCTCCTCGTCGAGCTCCGACAGCGCGACCAGCTGGTCCGGGGTGACACCGTCCGGTATCGGCACCGGGGGCGGGGTGCGCAACGGCGGCTGCCAGCCGTCGTCGGGCGTCCAGCGCCGTACGACCCGGGCGGGCGCGCCCGCGACCACGGCGTGGTCGGGAACCTGACCGCGCACCACCGCCCCGGCAGCCACCACGACGTTGCGGCCGATCCGCGCCCCCGGCAGGATCACCGCGCCCGTGCCGATCCAGCACCCGGGGCCGATCTCCACGGGCTCCATCCGCGGCCACTGCTTGCCGATCGGCTCGTGCGGGTCGTCGTAGGAGTGGTTCGTGGACGTCACGTACACGTACGGGCCGAAGTAGCAGTCGCTGCCGATGGTGACGGTGGTGTCGGCGATGACATGACTGCCCCGGCCGAGGACCACGCCGTCGCCGAGGCGCAGGATCGGATCGGGTCCGAGATCGAGGTCCGGCATCAGACCGGCGGTCAGGGTGACCTGCTCGCCGACGATGCAGTGCGCCCCCAGATGGATCCAGGGCTCCCCGAACACCGTGCCGAGCGGGAAGGCGAGCCGGGTGCCCGGGCCCATCGAGCCGAAGCGGAAGTGTCCGGGGCGTTCGGCGGTGACGGAACCCGTGCGCTGCACCCAGGCCCAGCCCGCGTGGACGGCGCGCTGCACGAGGCGGCGCCGCCATGATGAGAACGTGTTCTTGCGCTTGGGCACCCGCTCACCGTACTCAGGGGGCGCCGGGGCCACGGGCCCGCTGCCCTGTGATCTTCACCCCACCGGGTGGCGTACGGTGCGCGGAGAAGACGGACGCGAGGAGACGGTGATGACGCACAGGGCGCTGATCGTGGGCATCGGCGGCAGGGAACCCCAGGTCGACGCGGAGGCGTTCGTGGCGCCGACGGCCTCCGTGATCGGGGACGTGACGCTGGAGGCGGGCGCGAGCGTCTGGTACGGGGCGGTGGTGCGCGGGGACGTGGAAGGGATCACTGTGCGCCGGGACGCGAACGTCCAGGACAACGTGACGCTGCACGCCGACCCCGGGTTTCCGGTGACCATCGGCGAGCGGGTCTCCGTCGGCCACAACGCCGTCGTGCACGGCGCGACCGTCGAGGACGACTGCCTCGTCGGGATGGGCGCGACGGTGCTCAACGGGGCCGTGATCGGGGCGGGTTCGCTGGTCGCCGCGCAGGCGCTGGTACCGCAGGGCATGCAGGTCCCGCCGGGGTCGCTGGTGGCGGGCGTGCCGGCCAAGGTCAAGCGGGAGTTGACGCAGGAGGAGCGTCAAGGGGTCACGCTGAACGGCACGTTGTACGCGGATCTGGCCAAGGCGCACGACGCGATCCACGAGGAGTAGGCGACGGGCCCCGCGCACCGTGCGGGGGGTGTGGCGTCACTCCCCGGCGGTCACCGGCTCCGGCTCGGACGCGGACTCGGGCTGCGCCGTCTGCATCTTCTTGGCCTTGCGCTTGATCACCAGCATCGAGGTCAGGCCGATCAGCACCGCGAGCACCAGCCCCAGCCAGGAGAACCGCTTCAGCCAGGACTCCGCGACGACGCCCACGTAGTAGATGACCGCGGTGGTGCCACCCGCCCACGCGATGCCGCCGAGGACGTTGGCGACGAGGAACTTCCAGTACGGCATGTGCAGGACGCCCGCGAGCGGGCCGGCGAAGATGCGCAGCAGGGCGACGAACCGGCCGAAGAAGACCGCCCACATGCCCCACTTCTCGAACGACCGCTCGGCGGTGGCGATGTGCCCCTCGCTGAAGTGCCGGGGGAACTTCCCGCCGAGCCAGGCCAGCAGCGGACGTCCGCCCTTGCGGCCGATGGCGTAGCCGATGGAGTCGCCGATGACGGCGCCGGCGGTGGCGCACGCGCCGAGCACGACGGGGTTGATGCCGCCGTGCTGGGAGGACAGCAGCGCGGCCGAGACCAGAATGATCTCGCCGGGCAGCGGGATGCCGAGGCTCTCGAGACCGATGACCAGGCCCACCATCGCGTAGACGGCGACCGCGGGCACCGAGTCGAGCCATTCCTGCACGTGCACCGCGGGTTCCTCCCGTTCGACGTCCCTGACTTGCGGGTTCCCGCGAAGCCTACCGGGTCGGCCGGGCCCGGAGCCGTCCGGTGGTACAGCACACCACGGCGTGGATCCGGGGATCCGGGGTGCGCGAGACGGCGGGCCGGGCCGCGGGACTGTCGGCCCGCCGCTCAGCGGCCCAGAGCCCTCGCCACACCGGCGACGACGTGACCCGGCACCCGCTCCCCACCGAGGCGGACGGGAAGGGCCCCGGCAGGCGTGGCGGGGGCAGGCCGACCCCTCGGGCCGTTCGAGGCGTCCGAAGGGTCCGAGGCATCCGCGCTGTCCGACGTGACCGAGGTACCCGACGTGCCCGAGGCGCCGGGGTCGCCCGTCGCGTCGCAGCAGTCCGCCTGGACGATCCTCATGTGGAACTGCGGTGCGGACGGGGTCGGTTCGGCGGGCTCCGGGACGGTGCCGGGGGCGCCGGGCGCGGCGTCGCGCGGGGCGGGTGCGCCCGGCGGCACCGCGGTCTTCGGGTCGGGCGGTTCCTCCGAGCCGCGGGCCTGCGGGCCGGGCCGCCCCGTCGAGGGGGCGGCCGTGTCGAACAGCCACCGCTGTCCGGCGGAACCGTCCCGTGGGGCGACGGCGAGGGTCCTGCCCGAGCCGTCGGCGTCGCGGGCGACCACGAGTTCGTCGTTCCGGCGCAGCAGGAGCTCACCGCGGACGGTCAGGTCGAAGAACGCCTCGCCGGAGTGCACCAGGCAGCCGGCCAGGGCGGTCGTGCGCCGTTGCGGATCGGCGGCCAGGCAGAGCGTCGGGTCGGCGGAGCTGCGCAGCAGACCGTCCTCACCGTACGACCACTGCTGGGTCGCGGCCGGTGAGCATGGAGTGAGGACGATCGCCGCTCCGGTGGTCGCCCGGCCGCCCTGGACGTCGAGGCAGAGGTCCGTGTCCGGGCTGCGCAGCCTGCCGCGCGCGATCTCGGTGGACCGGGAGGCGGACGCGGCCGACGGGAAAGCGGAGGACGAGCGGTCGCCCGAACCGTCCGCGCCGCCCGAACCGCCCTGTGCGACGGCGCCCGGGGCGCTGACGCCGCTGGCCGGCGCGCCCCAGGTGGCCCCGGGTGCGGGGATGCCGGTGTCGTCCGTCCAGCCCCTGGTCACGAAGACGGTCGCGACCAGCGCGAGGGCGGTGAGTCCGGCGCCCACGAGTACGGTCCGGGGTCGCCTGCCGGGCAGGGCGAGCAGGCCGGCCGACGTGGTGCGGTGGCGGCCGGTTCCGGCGAGCGGACGCACGGGAGCGGGCCGGACAGCGGCGCCGGCGGCGGCCGTACGGGCGGGACGCGACTCGAGGTAGCGCAGTGCGCCCCAGCCGAGCACGGTCTCGGCGAGCAGCACGTCCAGTCCGCCGTCGAAGTGGCTGAACTGTTCGGCGGCGTGCCGGCAGAAACGGCAGTGCACGAGATGGTCCCGGACATCGGGCAACAGGGTTCCGCGGCGGCGCAGGGGGACGTCGAGGAGACGGTTGTAGAAACGGCATTCGCTGGACGGTGCGAGTTCCCGGTGGGCGCGTACGCAACCCGCCCGGAATTGCTCCCGTGCCTGTTCCAGGACGGCCGCCGCGGTCACGGCGTCCATGCCCGACAGACCAGCTGGTACGGTTATCGTTTCCGATTCTACCTCTGTGTGCCACAACAGGCATTGGGAGGCTGCCGGAAGCAACTGGAAAGCGCGTTCGGCGAGTTGCCGCCTTTCCGCGGTCACCGGTCGCGCGGCGCGCAGTCCACGACCGCCGACGGTTTTCCGTAGTTCCGGCAGGACGGCGGAAACGCCTTCGGCGCCGGCCCATTCACGCACCGTCTCACGGACGGCGACCAGGAGCTGGGGACGCAGTGCGCCTGTGGTGCGCCCGTCCGCGAGGCGGCCGAGCACTTCATGGAAGGCGGCGGCGGCCACCAGTCGTGCGGTGTCCTCGGTGCCGGCCAGGCAGACGGTCGCGTAGTCGTGAGCGGCCCGCCAGTGCCGGGCGAAGAGCAGGGCGATCGCACGGTGCCGTCCGTCGCCGCCGGCCAGTCGGGCGACGAGCTGGGGGTCGGAATCCCCCGGGATCCAGCCGGGTCGGGGCGGGTGGGGCGGACGTGGGGGGTTGGGGGATTGCACGGAACCAATTCCTTCCAAGCCGACGAACGGCACGGAAGAGGACGTCGTCGGAAAGCAGGTGCCTGACTGGTGCGTACCTTTGGTCCGACCGGGCGCGTTGACCTGATCCGACCCATCCGTAAGGGGAGGCTCACCTTCGCACACGTGCCTCACGGGAAACAAGGAGTTCGAGTGACCCAAGTTCAAAGCGCGGGAATTTCAGATAAGTTACCGGCGGTATCCGCACCCGCTTTCGAAAATTCACCGGACGGCCGGACTCAACTTGTGCACGTGGAAAGCGGGATGGTGCACGAAATCTCCAACTTCGGGACCGTCGCTGCGACCCTGTCCACCCACCCGGGGAGCCGGACCATCGGGAAGCCGGACCATCGGGAAGCCGGAGCGTCCTGGTCCACAGGACCCGCCGGTCCACAGGAATCTCCGAGGCGGCTCCCGGCCTACTCCCATCGCCGTCGGCCAGCATGATCGGCATGAACGCCCCCCGCCCCGCACCCAGCGTCCGCAAAGCCGTCGTCCCGGCCGCCGGTCTCGGCACCCGGTTCCTCCCCGCCACCAAGGCGACCCCGAAGGAGATGCTGCCGGTCGTCGACAAGCCGGCCATCCAGTACGTCGTCGAGGAGGCGGCCGCCGCCGGTCTGGACGACGTGCTGATGGTCACGGGCCGGCACAAGCGGGCCATCGAGGACCACTTCGACCACGCCTTCGAGCTGGAACAGGCGCTCGCCGCGAAGGGCGACACCGTGCGACTGGACGCGGTCCGCGACCCGGCCCGGCTCGCCGACATCCACCACATCCGGCAGGGCGACCCGCTGGGCCTCGGCCATGCGGTGCTCTGCGCCCGCCACCACGTGGGCGACCAGCCGTTCGCCGTCCTGCTGGGCGACGACCTCATCGATCCGCGCGAGACCCTGCTCAGCAGGATGCTCGAGGTCCGCGAGCGGTACGCCGGCAGCGTGGTCGCCCTCATGGAGGTCCCCCCGGAGCAGGTCCACCTCTACGGCTGCGCGGCGGTGGAGCCCTCGGGCGAGGAGGGGGTCGTCCGCGTCACCGGCCTGGTGGAGAAACCCGCACGCGAGGACGCGCCGAGCCGGTACGCGGTGATCGGGCGGTACGTCCTCGACCCGGCCGTGTTCGACG
Organism: Streptomyces sp. B21-105; assembly: GCF_036898465.1. NCBI lineage: Bacteria > Bacillati > Actinomycetota > Actinomycetes > Kitasatosporales > Streptomycetaceae > Streptomyces > Streptomyces sp. B21-105. The sequence goes on from NZ_JARUMJ010000001.1 coordinate 1,466,296, forward strand.
TCCTGGAGCGCACCGGGCCGGGCCGCGGCGGTGAGATCCAGCTGACCGACGCCCTCCAGGAACTCGCGGCAGGCGGCACGGTGCACGGTGTGGTCTTCTCCGGCCGCCGCTACGACACCGGCGACAAGGCCGACTATCTGCGCACGGTCGTCCGTCTCGCCTGCGACCGGCCCGATCTGGGACCGGATTTCACGACCTGGCTCAAGGAGTTCGTCGCGAGCCTGGAGGACACCGAGGCCGAGACCGACACGGACACCGACACCGCACGGGAGCGAAAGGGGGAGCACCAGCGGGCGCAGGAACCGCAGCATCAGCGGGCGCACGAGCATCAGCAGGTGCCAGAGCACGGCCACGGCCAGGAGCCGGCACAGCGCCCGGCGGCATGACCGGGTCGCACCCGGCGCCGCACGCACAGAACGCGGCGGCCGACGGCCTCCGCCGCAGGCATCCGAAGCCGGCTCAGCCGTTGGGGCGCAGGGTCCAGATGACGGTCATCTCGCCGGTGACGGCCCCGTCGGCACGGCGGATCTCGATGGCGACCGGGAACTCGGGGCGCTCCCCCGCGTCGAGCTGCGCGACCACCTCGGCGGCCGGACGGCCCAGGGTGGCGGTGGCGGTGACCGGGCCCATGGCGAGCTTGCGGTAGGCGATCTCGGCGCCCACGGCGAGCGGCACGGCACGGGAGAGCTGGTCGCCGAACGCGGCGAGCACGATCGCGCCGCTGGCGGACTCGCCGAGCGTGAACATCGCCCCGGCGTGCGGGCCGCCCACATGGTTGTGGAACTCGCTCTGGTCCGGCAGGGCGACCACGGCCTTCTCCGGGCCGGCCTCGAGGAACTCGAGGCGGAGGGTCCGGGCCATGGGCACGGTGGCGGCGAGCATCTCGCCGATGGACATCTGGTCTGCGCTCATACACCGAGGTTACCTACGAGTAGCTTCGGCTGGCCAGACCGGTGTGACGAGCCACGCACGCCCGGCCTCCCGGTGGCCCGGACGACATCCGGGCGCCTCCGGGGCGCGAGCTCCCGTCACCGCAATCCGGGAGTTCACGGACACCGCCTGCGTGATTCAGCCAACGGAAGCCGGATTCGGTACCTCCCTGACAAGGGGCGGTGACCGAATCGTGTCCTGGACGGCACTAGGGTTTCTGGCCATGTGGCCAGGACAGCAGCCGCCCGGGGGAGAGCCGAACCCGCAGGCGCAGAACAATCCGTACCAGCAGCCGGGATACCAGCAGCCGGGATACCAGCAGCCGAATCCGTATCAGCAACCCGGTTACCAGCAGCAGCCCAACCCCTATGCCCAGCAGCCCCAGTGGGGCGCCCAGCCGCCGACGGTCGTGTCCCCGCCGCCCGGCGGCAACGGCGGGCCCGGGGGCGGAGGCAAGCGGACCAAGCTGGTCGCGATCGTCGCCGCCTCCGCCGTCGTCGTGGCCGCCGGAGTCACCGGCTTCCTCGTGCTGGGCGGCGGTGACGACGAGAAGACCGACGTGACCAAGAGCAGCCCGAGCCCCACGACCTCCACGTCCGCCTCGGATTCCGCCTCCGCCGGCACGGACGACAACCCGCGCAGCAACGAGACCGAGAAGCCGACCGTCGCAGGCTGGAAGGTCGTCGTGAACCCCAAGTGGGGCCTCGCCTACGACGTGCCGGCCGACTGGGAGGTCCAGTCACCCGGTCTGAGCCAGGGCTTCGAGTGGGAGGACAAGAAGAAGTCCGACGGCTACGACCGGATCCTGCAAGGGGGCACGGCGGAGTTCAAGTCGAAGTGGTGCTCCACGGACTCCGACAAGGACGGCAAGACCGAGGACACCGCGCTGGCCGTGGTCGGCTCCAAGGGCGCCGAGGGCGCCAAGACCACCGACGAGATCGCGATCAACACGCCCGCCTGGTGGGTGTTCGGCGGCTACACCGAGCCGGACAAGAAGAGTCTCACCTTCGACAACAAGGCCACCGCGTTCACCACCGCCTCGGGCATCAAGGGCAGCTACGCCTGGGCCCGGTCGACGAACACGCCCCAGAAGGGCAAGTGCGACAGTGACGGCAAAGCGATCACGTTCGGCTTCAAGAACTCCAAGGGCGACTTCGTGTCCTGGAACCTGTACGGAGCCAAGGGCGTGAAGGACGAGCTCCCGACCGCCACGATCATGCAGATCCTCAGCACCGTACGCCTGCACGGAACACCGACGCACAACTAGCCAGGACCTGGCCGGCCGACGGGAGGACGCGCGGTGGCCGGCGGAGCGGCGCGAGTGCCGTCGGTCAGCCGATGCCGAACGCGCCCTCGGGCGGCTCGGGCGACGGGACGGCGTCCTCGTCCCGCACCGGCTGCGCGTCCCCGATGAAGCGGCGCAGGCCGGGGCCGTGCTCGACGCGGGCCGGGAAGGCGTCGGAGGCCGTGCGGCGGGCCAGGGCCCTCACGTCGAGCGGACGGTGCGCGGCGGCGAGCACCGCGTTGCCGAACCGGCGGCCGCGCAGCACGGCCGGCTCGGCGATGAGCACCAGCTCCTCGAACACCGCCGCCAGGCTGGCGAGTTGGGAGCGCAGAAAGCCGAACGGCGCCGAGTCCGCGAGGTTCGCGAGGTAGACGCCGTCATCGCGCAGTACGCGTCCGGCCTGCCGGGCGTAGGTCAGGGTCGTCAGCGCGGCGGGGACGCGCGAGCCGCCGAAGACGTCGGCGACGAGGACGTCGGCGCAGTCGTCCGGCGCCGCCTCCAGCCAGGCCCGCGCATCGGCGGCGTGCAGGGCGATGCCTGCCCCGGCCGGCAGGGGCAGGCACTCGGCGACCAGGGCCAGCAGGCCGTGGTCGAACTCGACGACGTCCTGCCGGGAGCCGGGCCGGGTCGCGGCGAGGTACCGGGGCAGGGTGAGCGCGCCGCCGCCGAGATGCAGCGCGTCCAGCCGCCGCCCCGGCTCGGCGACGGTGTCCAGGACGTGGCCGAGGCGGCGCGCGTACTCGAACTCCAGATGGGTCGGCTCGTCGAGGTCGACGTACGACTGCGGAGCGCCGTCGACCGTCAACAGCCAGGCCCGGTCCCGGTCGACGTCCGGCATCAGCTTGGCGACGCCGTGGTCGACGGCTCGGGTCACGGGTACGGGCTCGTCGTTCGCCCGGTGGTTCACCTGCTCGTTCACGGCCCCATTGTGCCGGGGCGACCACGGCGCGCCTCCGCGGTCCCCCTCCGCGCCCGCCCGACCACGGCACACGTCCACGGTCTCCCGACTCGCCGCCCGACCACGCGCACGTCTACGCTCCCCCATCGCGCCCGGCGGGCCGCGGCGCGCGTCCACGCCACACGTCCGCGGCCCACCCGGGCCGGGCGGGCCGCGGCGCGCGTCCACGCGTCCACGGGTCCGCCCGGCGCGTGGGCCGTGCTCACAGGACGGCTGTCACCGTGCCCGCCGCGACCGTCCGCCCGCCCTCGCGGACGGCGAAGCCGAGCCCCGGCTCCAACGGGACCTCCCGGCCCAGTTCGACGGTCATGGCGACCCGCTCACCGGGCCGCGCCACGGCGGTCTCCCCCAGGTCCACGTCGCCGACGACGTCCGCCGTGCGGATGTAGAACTGCGGCCGGTAGCCGGTCGAGAGGGGCGTGGCACGGCCGCCCTCCCGCGTCGACAGCACGTACACCTCGGCGGAGAACCGGCGGCGGGGCGTCACACTGCCGGGGGCGGCCACCACGTGCCCCCGGCGCACCGCGTCGCGCGGCACACCGCGCAGCAGCAGCGCGACGCTGTCGCCGGCCTGCGCCTCGTCCATGGGCTTGCCGAACGTCTCCAGACCCGTCACCACGGTGTCGACGGCCGCGCCGAGCACCTCGACCCGGTCGCCGACCCGCACGGTGCCCCGTTCCACCGCCCCGGTGACGACGGTCCCGCGGCCGGTGATCGTGAGCACGTTCTCCACGGGCAGCAGGAACGGCGCGTCGAGATACCGCTCGGGCAGCGGCACGTAGGTGTCCACCGCGTCGAGCAGCGCGTCGACCGACGCCGTCCACCGCGGGTCGCCCGCCAGCGCCTTCAGCCCCGACACCCGGACGACGGGCGCGGCGTCGCCGCCGTAGCCGTGCTCGGTGAGCAGGTCGCGGACCTCCAGTTCGACGAGGTCGATGAGCTCCGCGTCCCCTGCGTCGGCCTTGTTGAGCGCGACCACGATGTGGTCGACGCCCACCTGCCGGGCGAGCAGGACGTGTTCGGCGGTCTGCGGCATGATCCCGTCGAGCGCGGAGACGACGAGGATCGCCCCGTCGAGCTGCGCGGCTCCGGTGACCATGTTCTTGACGTAGTCGGCGTGACCCGGCATGTCGACGTGCGCGTAGTGCCGGGTGTCGGTCTCGTACTCGACGTGCGCGATGTTGATGGTGATGCCGCGCGCGGCCTCCTCCGGGGCGCGGTCGATGCGGTCGAACGGCACGAAGGCGCCGGTCCCGCGGTCGGCGAGGACCTTGGTGATGGCCGCGGTCAGGGTGGTCTTGCCGTGGTCGACGTGACCCATGGTGCCGATGTTGAGGTGCGGCTTGGTCCGCACGTAGGCGGTCTTGGGCATGGCTGTACCTCGAAGCGTGTCCGTAGGAGTTCCAGAGGAACGCGGACCCCGGGTTACTTCCCGACCCTCCCCCTGCGGGGTCCGCCGGACGATCCGGAGAGGGTCAGCTTCGGGCGCCGTCGACAGCGGCCGGGAAAGGCGGGACGGCAGCCTTCGGGGCATCCGCGACGGCGGACGCTGCGAGGAGGAAGGCGTACCGGAACATGTCGTCGATCATCGCGGACGGCTCGTTCGGTGTCGAAGGGTTTTCGGCGGGCCCCGGTGGGACCACCCTCGATCGCCGCCCGTCAGCCGGCCTTCAGCGGCCGCCCTCAGCGCTCAGGCAGCGCTCGGTCAGCCTTCAGCCGGCAGGGACGTCGCCGATGTTCTTCAGCGCCTCGCGCACGCTCAGCGGCGCGAACCTGCCCCGCTCGCGGGCCAGGAAGGCGCGGACGGCCTCCGGGCCGGTCTTGGCGTACTCCCGCAGGCTCCAGCCGATGGCCTTGCGGACGAAGAAGTCGGGGTGCCCGGACTGGCGCAGACAGTACGCGAACAGACGGTCCGCGTCCGTGCGGTCCTTGTAGGTCAGCTGGTGGAGCAGGGCGGTCCGGGCGACCCACAGGTCCTCGTCGGCGATCCAGGCGTCCATGTCGGCGGTGAGCCGGTGATCGGCCGCGACGAGGGCGCCGACCACATGGGCGGCGAGCAGGTCCACCGTGTCCCACCAGGACGTCGTGGCGACGAGCCGGCGGGCCGTCGGCAGAAAGGCGGAGGACAGGCGTCCCGCGTGCCGGCGCAGGTAGTCGACGGCGAAGTAGTGGTACTCGCGCTGCGGCAGCGCCCAGCAGCGCAGGGCGATCGCCGCGCAGTCGTCCTCGCCGGGGCGCGGGGTGCCCGCCAGGACCGTGCGGGACAGGGCCCGCCGGTCGGGTGTGGGCAGGCCCAGGAACGGGGCGACGTCCTTCATGTACGCGCGCATCGCCGCCGCCCGGGCGGGGTCCGCCGCGGCGCCGTAGACGGTCGTCAGCCGCTCCAGCACAGTGTCGGCGAGATCACTGTCCGGCACGCCGGGAGCGCCCGCGCTTGTGACGGTCATGAAACGCACCATACGGCGATCACCCATCTCCTTCGGCTACTGTCGCTGGATGCTCGATGCCACCACCCGCTCTGGCGGCACCGCCACGGCCCCTCCCCGGGCCATCGCCCCGGAGCTCGCCGTCCCCGCCGCCCCCGCCGTCCCGCCCATCGTCACGGGTGTCGTCACGCCCGCCGTCCCACCCGTCGTCGCCCGCGTCACGGCTCAGGTGCCCGTGTCCGGCCGTTTCGCCGCGCGCTGCACGGCAGTGCTGCTCTCGCCCTGGTCCCGCCTCGCTCTGCTGGTCGCGCTGCTCGTCGCGGCCGCCACGAGCGTGCTGCTCTTCGAGCCGCAGAGACTGCTCGCGGACGGCTGGCCGCCGCAGTTGGGCGGTCCCTCGGCGGCCGTGGTCTTCGCGGTGGCGTACGGGCTGTGCACGGTGGCGTTCGTGCCGAAACCGCTGCTGAACCTGGCCGCGGGCGCGCTGTTCGGCTCGCAGTGGGGCCTCGCGGCGGCGCTGGCGGGCACGGTGCTGGGGGCCGGCACGGCCTTCGGACTGGGCCGCCTGCTGGGTCAGGAAGCCCTGCGGACGCTGCTGCGCGGACGGCTGCTCACAGCGGCGGACGGGCAGCTCAGCCGGCACGGCCTGCGCTCGATGCTGGCGGCCCGACTGTTTCCCGGAGTGCCGTTCGCGGCCGCCAACTACTGCGCCGCCATCTCGCGGATGAGCTGGCCGTCCTTCCTGATCGCGACCGCGCTCGGCTCGGTCCCGAACACCGCCGCGTACGTCGTGGCCGGGGCCCGCGCCTCCTCCCCCACCTCACCGGCCTTCCTGATCGCCCTGGGCTGCATCGCCCTGCCGGCGCTCGGCGGCGCGGCGGTCGCCTGGCGCAAGCGGCACCACCTGCGCCGCGCCTGACCGGTTGACCGGGTGACCGCCTGCGCGACCGCGACGCCGCCGGGAGATCCCGGCTACCCCCTCACCAGGGATGCTCCTCGAGGTACTTGGCGATCTCCGGCCGCTCCCAGGCGCCGTCGGCGACGACGACGCGATAGCGGCGCGTGAGCGTATCGCCGGGGGCGAGCTCCAGTTCCTCGAAGAACGCCCAGGACGGGGCGATGCCCGCGAAGGGCTCGTTACGGACGAACCAGTGGGCGGGGTGCGCGCCGCGGGCGCCGTCGTGATCGTTCTCGGGGGCGTGCGCGAAGACGACGGTGGCGTGGCCGTCGGTGCCGTCGTGTTCGCCGGACAGGGCGAGCCAGGGGCTCTGCGAGGCCATCAGCCCCGGCCCTTCCCCGTGCGGGCCGATGATCCGGCCGTCCCGGAAGGCACGCGGGCCGCGCCAGAACAGGCCCGTGTAGCCGGCCATCTCCCGCCCCGCGGTGGTCGGGCTGCCGAAGCGCAGCGGCTCCTCCCGGCGGTTGACGACGGCGCTCGTCCAGGTCAGTGCCCAGGAGCCGGAGGCGCGGTCGACGTCGTGCACCTCGATCCGGCGCGACTCCTGCGCCCACAGCTCGCCGCTGTGCGGCCGCCAGTCCAGGCGCTCGGCGATCACGACCCGGCCGTCCCCGACGGCGACCTCGTCGAAGCCCGTGTGCGTCATCGAGCCGACCCGCTCGGGCAGCTCGAGATAGCCGTCGCCGTGGACATAGGAGTTGCCGCCCCACAGGTTGGCCCCGGAGAGATGGGAGGCGGTCAGCGACAGTCCCTTGTGCCAGCGGTGGTCGTTCGGGCGGTAGTCGGTGACGACGTCGCCGGCCAGGGTCCGCATCGGGTGGATGTACGGCTTCGGCGCTTCCCACGCGGCCTCCGGCCGGTAGACGTAGGCGAGCAGTTCCACGCCGGTGGCCGCGTCCGTCACCGTGACGCGGTCGCCGTGCGCGTGCACGAGCCGCAGCTCCCCGGTCATGCGGGCACCTCCGCCTGCGCCGGGTCCGGGGCGGCGCCCGTACCCGTACCCGTGTCCGTACCCGTACCGGGTGCCCAGCCCGGGGCGCCGCCGTGCAGCGCCGTGTAATAGGGGTCGCCGGGCCCGATCTCGCCTCTGCGCACGGTCGTGTCGGTGAACGCCGACTTGTACAGCGCCGTGACCAGTTCGAGGCTGGTGCGCCCGTCGGCTCCGCTGCTGCGCGGCCGGCGGCCCGCCCGCATGCTCGCGACCAGCTCCCGCAGCTGCGCGAGGTGCGAACTGGGGACGTCCGCCCCGAAGTCCTGCCAGACCGCGGCCTCGTCGTCCGGCACGCCGGGGGCGGGGGTGACGCGCCAGTCGGCGTTGGAGTGACCGTAGAGGTGGGTGAGCTCGACGGTTGCACGCTCGCAGTCGACGCGGATGCGGCTGACCTCGTCGGGGCTCAGGACGCTGTTGACGACCGTGGCCAGGGCGCCGCTCTCGAAGCGGACCAGCGCCGTGGAGACGTCCTCCGTCTCCACGGCGTGCACGAGCCGGCCGGCCATCGCGCGCACCTCGCTCCACGGGCCGAGGAGGTCGAGCAGGAGGTCCATCTGGTGGATGCCGTGGCCCATGGCCGGGCCGCCGCCCTCGGTCTGCCAGCGCCCCCGCCAGGGCACGGCGTAGTACGCGGTGTCGCGGTACCAGGTGGTCTGGCAGTGCGCGACGAGCGGCCGTCCGAGGGCCTGCTCGGCGAGCAGCCGCCGCACGTGCCGCGTCCCCGAGCCGAAGCGGTGCTGGAAGACGATCGACGAGTACGGGCCGCCGTGCGTGCCTTCCTCCGCCTCCACCGCCGCGTAGTCGGCAAGGGTCGGCACGGGCGGCTTCTCGCACCACACCCAGGCGCCCGCCCGTAGCGCGGCCACGCTCTGCTCGCGGTGCAAGGTCGGCGGGGTGCAGATGGTCACGAGGTCGGGGCGCTGCTCCGCCAGCATCCGCTCCAGATCGGTGTAGGCGTGCGGGACGCCGCCGTCGTCGCAGAAGGCCTGGACCGCGCTGGCATCGATGTCAACGGCCGCCACGACCTCGGTCTCGCCCTCGGCGGCAAGCTGCTGGAGGGCGGACAGATGGGAACCGCGGCCGATGGCGCCGGCGCCGACGACGGCGGCCCGGATACGGCGGCCGTCGAGCGGGATCCGTGGCGGAGTGGAGGGGGACATGGACGTGATCAGCACTCCTGTGACGTGCGGCCGTTCAGCCGGGCGGGCCAGCGACGAGCGGGAAGCGGGCAGTACACGTGCACAGCAAGCGCTTTCCCGTCCGCAGCAACGTATGCGGCGGCCGGGCGGCCGGTCAACCATGCGAACCCCGTCCCGGCGGCGGTCCGAGGCGGGACGGGCCGGCATGGACGGCAGGAGCGGCGCCCCCGGACCACAGTCGCCCACGTCACCCGTATCACCCGGATCGCTCGCATCACCCGCATCACCCCCTTCGCCCGCAACGCTCGCATCACCCGCAACGCCCCTTCGCCCGCGAAACCCCTGTGAACGAGGCGGCACACGGGACCGCTACGCTTCCTTTGCACAGTCTTGAACCAACGGTCACGGCGGCCCGCCGCCGCCGCCTCTCTCCGATCGGCACTTGGACTCCGTAACCTCATGTCTTGGTTTGAATCCCTCGTCCTCGGACTCGTCCAGGGGCTGACCGAGTTCCTCCCCGTCTCCTCCAGCGCGCACCTGCGGCTGACCGCGGCGTTCTCCGGCTGGAAGGACCCCGGCGCCGCCTTCACCGCGATCACGCAGATCGGCACGGAAGCCGCGGTACTCATCTACTTCCGCAAGGACATCGGCCGGATCATCGCGGCGTGGAGCCGGTCGCTGTTCGACAAGACGATGCGCAGGGACCACGACGCCCAGATGGGCTGGCTGGTGATCGTCGGCTCGATCCCGATCGGCGTCCTGGGCGTGACCTTGAAGGACCAGATCGAGGGTCCGTTCCGCGACCTGCGGATCACCGCCACCATGCTCGTCGTCGTCGGCATCGTGATCGGCGTCGCCGACCGTCTCGCGGCCCGGGACGAGACGGGCGGCAAACACCGCGCGCCCAAGCAGCGCAAGACCCTGGAGGATCTGGGCGTCAAGGACGGCCTGATCTTCGGCCTCTGCCAGGCCTGCGCGCTGATCCCCGGCGTCTCGCGTTCCGGCGCCACCATCAGCGGCGGCCTGTTCATGGGCTACAAGCGCGAGGCCGCGGCGCGCTACTCGTTCCTGCTGGCCATCCCGGCCGTGCTGGCCTCCGGGGTCTTCGAGACGAAGGACGCGCTGGAGGGCGGCCATGTGGCGTGGGGGCCGACGCTGTTCGCTACCGTGATCGCCTTCGCGACGGGCTACGCGGTCATCGCCTGGTTCATGAAGTTCATCTCGACCAAGAGCTTCATGCCGTTCGTGTACTACCGCGTGATCCTCGGTGTGGTGGTGATTGTGCTGGTCAGCATGGGTGCGCTGAGCCCGCACGCGGGCGAATCCGGCGGCTGAACCAGGGCCGCGCAGGTAGCGCTGTCTAGCATTTCCTAGCGCCTGATTGCAGCACCACGCCATGATCATCTCCCACTTGTCTCCCACCTGGGAGGCGGGATACGCCCTCTTAGGGCGTGTGCGTCCGCAAAGCTGAGATGAAACGGAATGGCCCGCACGGCAAGCCGTGCGGGCCATTCCGTACAGAGGGTAAAGCGGGTCAGCTGAGGTTCATGTCCGGCCCAGGCCGCGACCCTCGCCACGAGGAAACGCAGCCGCTCATCCACCGTGTCCCAGGCATCGCCGGTGAGGGCGTCCAGCGCTGCGGCGGCTGCGAGGATGAGCCGGCCGAGGCGCGCTTCCACGTCCTCCCACGTGTGCGTCACCTTGACTGCCTCACCGTGCGGACCCGTGCCCAGTGCCCCGTATACGGCGATGGCTGTCAATGTCCGAAGTCGTCTGCACGGGTGACCAGCGCGTTCGTAGTCGAGTGCACGGGAAGTTCGGACGAGCGCGACCGTCGCCGACCTCAGCCGACGCGCGTGCAGAGGACTTCGGACATCAGTGCAGACGACTACGGAATCCGACAGTTCGTCAAGCAGGCCGGGCTGATCGAGTGGCGCGGTGGCGGATCAGAGGTGTGGGAGCACTGAATCGGTCCGCCAAGCCGAGACAGGCATGCCACTGTGCGAGTGACAGCCTGACGAAACACCTCTTGCGCCCCTGGCGTCCCACATGGTCTTGAGCTGCAGTTTTTACGCTAGACGCCGATCGTTTTATGCAGGTGAGAGCCGCCGCAGCCTGTTTCGATTTTCGAAAAATCCGGGTACCCTGGAAGCATGCCGAACGAGGAAGAAGCCCTACAGAACCGCGTCCGGTCACTCATGGATGGCGCGGGAATGAACCAGTCCCAGCTGGCCGAAGCCATCGGCATCTCGAAGCCGAAGATGTCCCTGTCTCTCGGCGGGGATCGTCACTTCTCTACCTATGAGCTGGCAGCTATCGCGGAGCAGTTCCATACCACCGTGGACTATCTCCTCAGCGGGAAACAGCCGCCGACACCTGCGCTGGCCGCCCGCGACGACTCGCACGAGTCACCGGCGTGGGAGGTAGCAGTCAAGCGCGCCGAGACCCTCGACGAGACCGAGGCCGCGCTGAACGATCTCGGCATCGCTCAAGTCATCTCACCGCTCACCAACTGGGAGCGCCCCACGCTCAGCGGGCTAGCGATCGCCGACGGTCCGGCGCTGGCTGAGGCTGCACGTGCCCTTCTCGCCGATGACTTCCGTGCCGACATGCCCGGCGCGATTGAAGCCGCCTTTGGTATCCACGTCACTGCTAAGACGTTCGGCCCCGGCTTCGACGGCCTCTCTTGGCGGAGCGGGGACTGCCGCATCATCGTGATCAACACTGATGCCGCCTGGAGCCGCCAACGCTTCACTCTGGCTCACGAACTGGAACATCATCTGGCGGGCGACGTTGACACGGAGGGTCTCCTCGTCGACAGGGACGTGATGTCGACGCGCCACCGCATCCCGGAAATGCGCGCCAATGCATTCGCTGCCGCGTTGCTGATGCCGGAGCAGGAGATCCGGGAGCGGGCCAAAGATGCAGTGACGCCGACGCTGTTCGCGTCCCTAGTCGGCGAGTTCCTCGTCTCCTCGGACGCACTGGCTTGGCGACTTAAGAACCTAGGCCTCGTCGATGACGCTGAGCGGGGCAGGCTCGCCCGCATGTCCGCAGCCGAGGCTGCGCGAGAGGGCGGCTGGGAAGACCGCTACTTCGAGCTGGTCAAACACCAGAGCAGGCAGCGGCTGCCAGAGGCACTCGTGGAGCGTTCTCTGCGGGCATTCGTGGCTGGCGACATCAGCGCGCAGTGGCCAGCGCGCGTCCTTGGCTGCGATGCGGACTTGCTCCATGAGGCGTTGGACGGAGCGGCGAGCGAGGTGGCCGAGGACAAGGAACCGGTGTTCACTCCGTGACGATCTTGGTGACCGACGCCTGCTCTGTGATCAACTTTGCCGCGTCAGGCGATATGGACGTGCTCAAATCCGGCCTTTCAGTGCGCACGCCGCGTTGCACGCAGGCCGTGGATGCCGAGCTACGCAAATGGGTCCACAACTTTCCGGGACTGCGGCCTTTGCTCGATGAAGGCTGGCTCGGTGAGCCAATCGAGCTCACCCGGGTGGAGGACCGGACAGACGTCGGTCGCATCCGTACCGCGCTCGGCGGTACTCGCAACGAGCCGACCCTCCATCTGGGAGAGGCCGAGTCCATCCACGCGATGCTCACGCGAGTCGAGCTCGCCGGGGCGGTACTGCTGACCGACGACCGGGACGCGAGCCGTATGGCTGGCCGCCGCAGCCTCACATTTTGGGACACCACCCGATTGCTCGCAGACATCCACTTCAGCGGGGATCTGGAGTGGGACGAGGCGCAGCAGATCCTTCAGCGGATGGACCAAGCAGACCGCGGGGTCCGCATACCCGCGAGCTACCAGGAATTCATACAGGGCTGATCGACGGTCCTACAGGTCTCAATGCTACGGCAGGGAGGGAGGCGGTGCGGGGGAGGTTGAAGGGCCCGTTTCCTGTCTCCCGGTACGCGCCTCCCCTGCCTCCCTCGCCTCCCCCAACCGGCATACCTGCAGGTCACTACGGGGAGGCATCAGGGGGAGGCCAGGGGGAGAATTCCCTCAGATAGGAGAGCGTCGGCCTGGGAGCGCAGGAAGTCCGCCCACGTGCTGAAGGCCCGCTCGGCGCCGGGTCGACGTCGGCCTCCTTCAAGATTTCCCAGACCGCAGATGCTGCCACCTTCACCCCCGAGTACGAGCAGCTCACCGTGCAGGCGCCGATAGCCCCACCTTGGATTTTCCCTGGCCAGGCGCAGCACCAGCGCCCGGAGCGCACGGTGCGGGGCCGGCCTCCGCGCTTCGGCCGGGACTGGGAAGCGTGTCGGCGGGCGATGACGTTGCGGTGCCAGCGCAGTACCGTGTCCGGCCGCACCAGCAGCCGCATCCGGCGCAGCACTTCCCGTGGCAGGCCATGGAGGAGCGACGCCAAAAACGCCCGGTCGCTCGCGTGGAACCGGACCTGCTGCCCGTTCAGCTGCCGTTCCAGAAGGCCGATCTGGTGGCGCAGTGCGAGGATCTCGGCATCTTTCTCCCGGTCGCTCATCGGCAGCAGTCGCAGCATCGCGAACGCGTTCGTCACACCCAGGTACGCCAGTCTCAGCAGCACCATCGATCATCATGCCGCGCCAAGCGGCGCCGCGCGATACCGGCGACTCGGTCTGCCTCGGCCAACGCCCAAACCCGATCCCACCTGCGTGGACGAGGTATTCGGCAAGGGCACCGCTCGCAGTGCCGTACAGGCGCAGGTTCATACGTTCTCCACAGTGGATCGCGCGGTCTGGTCGGCCGGGCCCGGGGTCCCGGCACGGAGGCCGGGGCGAGGAAGGCGCTGAAGGCCCAGGGTCGTGAGGAGAACGAGCGGAACCGGCTGGCCAAGGAAGCGCGCCGAGGTGACTCATCGGTACACGAACGAGACTCGACGCGGACACCGATAAGACGCCGACTGATGCCGGTGCACCTCTTGGGTTCTGCGCACGTCCTCACCGTGTCTCACGCACGCCCCGACAGTGCAGCACTGGCGTCGCACGCAGAGCCTTCGGAGGACTCACCTGTGCAGAGATGTCGGGTGGCGTCTCCCAGGAGACACGACCGGGGCACCACAGGGACGCCGTTCGTACTTCGCTGCGGCTCTTCTGGAAGGCCCGGTTGGCGCTTCCGCCACCTGCTGGGCTTGGAGATTCCGGCCGCATTGCGGCGTTGATCGCGGGCCAAACGCCTCCACCCGCCGCTTCAGCGGCGTGGCCGTCAGCGCGCTACTGGTAGACGGTGGTGATCGGCGTGGAGACGCTGGCTCCGCTGCTGGGGGCGGCGTAGGAGATGGTCCACACGGCGGATGTCTTGTTCGGGTAGCCGTACAGGTAGCCGCCGTTGTCGCAGCCGTAGTTCAGGCGCTGTCCCGCCAGCGTCGCGGTGCCGCCCCCGGCGAACGAGCAGTGAGCGCCGTTGGCCAGGACGAGGATGATCGGTTCGATGTCGGGTCCGCCCGGCATGTGGTTGTTGTTGCCGGGAAAGCCCTCAGCGACCGACAGCTCGACCATGCGGTCGGGGGCTCCGTCCATGCACAGCGCGCTGGTGTCCGAGGGATCGGAGTCCGGGGAGAAACACGGGTCAAGGATCCGATCGCCGGCGGTACAGCGCCAGGCGTCGGTGCGCATCGTGGATTCGGCGGTCCCGAAGCAGGAGCCGCTGGCCCGGTCGGTGATGGTGATGCCGGTTGCCGGGGTACCGCCCGGTGACCAGGGACCGCAGACCCCCTCGGCCGGCACCCAACTGCCCTCGCCCGACACGACCTCAGAGCTTTCCGGGGTGCGCGGCTCCCCGCTGGCTCGCACGCTCGCCGCTCAGCACGGCATCGCCCTGGCGGCCCTCACCGGTAGCGGCCCCGGCGGGCGCGTGGTGCGCGCGGATGTGGATGCTGCGGTCAGCGCGCTCGACGGTCGGCCCGATGCCACCAGATCGTCCACCGAACTTGCCCCGCCCACGCCCGTGACGGGGACGGCCAGCAACGCGGTCGACGACAGCGACGATGTAGTACCGCTGAGCACGATTCGCCGCCTCACCGCCCAGCGCCTGACGCAGAGCACGCAGCAGGCACCACACTTCTACCTGACCACCGTCATCGACGCCGACGCCCTGCTGGCCCTTCGCGCCCAGATCAACGAGCGCCTCGACGATGACGGCCCCCGGATCAGCCTCAACGACCTGCTCATCAAGGCGTGCGCAGCAGCCCTCCGTAACCACCCGCAGGTCAACTCCTCCTGGGACACGACCCGGATTCTGCGTCACGGGCGCGTCCACATCGGAATCGCCGTCGCCACCGACGACGGGCTGATGGTCCCGGTTCTGCACGACGCCGACCGCAAGACCCTGACCTCGATCGCCCGCGAAGCACACGACCTTGCGGGCAAGGCACGTGCCCGGCACCTATCGCCTGCGGAGCTCAGCGGCGGCACGTTCACCATCAGCAACCTCGGCAGTTTCGGCATCGACCACTTCACCGCCGTCATCAACCCGCCCCGGGCAGCAATCCTCGCCGTCGGCGCCGCACGGCCGCAGCCCGTCGTCCGCGACGGCGAGCTCGGTGTGGGCACCATCATGGCTGTGACCCTGTCCGTCGACCATCGCGTCCTGGACGGAGCCACCGCAGCAGCCTATTTGGCCGATCTCAGAGGACGTTCGCGTCACTTATGTGACGCTTCATGGGGGTTCGCTCCTGCCGGAATTCGCGTCGTACAGGCGAAACAGGTAGTTTGCGGCCGCAGTCGCGTCGGTGCTGATCTCGCATTTCGCGATGGTTAAAGCCGATAGCTCCTGTCCGGTTCGAATACCTTCTGAAAGACGGCTTTTGCCTCGCTCGATCGAGCGATATGCCCGGGTGTGGTCCTCGTGCATGAGTATCCCCATGACCTCCTCGCAGCAGCGCCAGCCGTACCTGAGCGATCTGTCCGATGCCCGCTGGGCATTGATCGAGCCGACGTTGACGGCCTGGCGGGCCGAGCGGCAGAAGACCTCGCTCAACCTCGGGGGAAAGGTCACTGACCTGCGGGAAGTCATGAACGCGATCCTCTTCCTCAACCGGACCGGCGTCCCCTGGCGCTACCTGCCCCATGACTTCCCGCCGCACACCACCGTGTTCGGTTACTTCAGCGCCTGGACCGCCGACGGCACCATCGAGAAACTCGGCCTCCACCTGCACCGGATGGTCCGTGAGCAGGCAGGACGCACCGCCGAACCCACTGCCTGTGTCATTGACGCCCAGAGCGTCAAGACCGCGACCAGCGTTCCCACCGACACCCAAGGCACCGACGCCGGCAAGAAGATCGTCGGACGCAAACGCAGCATCGTCGTCGACACTCTCGGCCTGTTACTGCTGGTCATGGTGACCGCCGCCAGCGTCTCGGACAACGCGGCCGGTATCCAGCTCCTCACCCGCGTCGCCGCCGACCACCCCACCATCAGCAAGGCATGGGTCGACACCGGCTACAAGAAGAAGGCCATCGAACACGGCGCCTCGCTCGGTATCGATGTCGACGTCGTTCCACGGAACGAGCAGGTCAAAGGCTTTTCCGTGATCCCGCGGCGCTGGGTCGTGGAGCGGAGTTTCGGGTGGATCATGATGCACCGTCGCCTCGCCCGCGACTACGAGACCAAACCGGCGCACTCCGAGAGCATGATTCGCCTCGCGATGATCTCCAATCTCGCAAAACGAGCGACGGGTGAAACGGTCATAACCTGGCACAAACCATGAACTATCGCTTCTTCAAGCAGGACGTCCTCTCAAGAAGCTCCTTGAACGCCCCTTCGACATCGTGCTGTAGCAGCCACACCCTCCGTACGAACGACCAGATGGCCACTACCGCTTGCAGGGAATCGGGACGCAGCAGGCCCAGTGCGCGGCTACCGCCAGGAGAATGGATTCGCCAAGTACCCAAAAGCCACCGCACGAGGCACAAGGGGCCCCAGCGGCACGCCGATCTCGTTCAGGCTGTGCGGGGCGGCGCGCCGTCGCGACCACGCCGAAGCCAGCCTCCATCAGGTCAACGGTGGCGCCCGACGCACTCGCCCGCCCTCGGTGCGGCGTTCACGGTTCTCGTCCTGTCCGCAGGGCTGCGACGGCAGCCGCGCCGCGTCCGTTGATGCTGGACCGAGCGCGATCCGAACTGCCAGCCCTCAGCCGAGACGACACCGGAAGCCGTCGGTCCGTGACGCACTCCACACCATCAGAGGCACCTTCAAATAGGTATCAGACATTCGTATTTGTTAGCGTCCGGTCTGTGCGACTGACAAAGTTCACCGATCTGGCGCTGCGTTCCGTCATGCGTCTGGCGGTCTGTGCCGACCACCAGGTGCTCACCACCCGCGAGGTGGCCGAAGCGGTGGCTGTGCCATATACGCACGCAGCGAAAGCGATCACGCGCCTGCAGCACCTCGGCGTGGTCGAGGCCCGGCGTGGCCGCGGCGGCGGACTCGCCCTGACCGCCCTCGGCCGGCGCGCATCGGTGGGCTGGCTGGTGCGAGAGCTCGAAGGAGAGGGCGAGGTCGTTTCCTGCGACGACCCGCCGTGCCCCCTGCGTGGAGCCTGCCGTCTGCGGCGTGCACTGCGCGACGCCCAGGAGGCGTTCTACGCCACGCTCGACCCGCTGACCGTGGCCGATCTCATCACCTCACCCACCGGGCCGGCACTTCTCGCCCTCACCGGCCGCCCACCGCAGTAGCCCAAGTCACTGACGCCCGCCCCGGACACACCCCAGGGGCGTGGTCACCTGCAGATCTAAATACTCATTTCATTTACCAATTAGGAGTCGCAGTGCTGTCCGAGCAGTCCGCCCCCGTCGTCAGGACCACCCTTCCGGTGGTCGCAGCCGCCATCGGGGACATCACCGAACTGTTCTACCGGAAGCTGTTCGACGCCCATCCCGAGCTTCTGCGGGACCTGTTCAACCGTGGCAACCAAGCCAACGGCGAGCAGCAGAAGGCGCTGGCCGGCTCCATCGCAGCCTTCGCGGGCCTGCTGCTGGAGAAGCCGGACGCCCGGCCCGACGCGATGCTCGCGCGGATCGCGCACAAGCACGCGTCGCTCGGCATCACCTCCGCCCAGTACAAGATCGTCCACCGCCATCTCTTCGCGGCGATAGCCGAGGTACTCGGCGACGCGGTCAGCGACGAGGTCGCCGCAGCGTGGGACGAGGTCTACTGGCTCATGGCCAACGCGCTGATCGCCGTAGAGGCGCGCCTCTACCAGGAAGCGGACGTCGCGGAGGGGGAGGTCTGGCAGGGCATGGAGATCACTGCACGGCACCAGGAGGCGCCCGATGTCGTCTCGTTCCTCCTGAGGCCCGCCGACGGCCCTCCGGCCTCCTTCCGGCCTGGCCAGTACGTCAGCGTTCAGGTCGAACTCGCCGATGGCGCCCGGCAGATCCGCCAGTACAGTCTCTCCTCGGCTCCCGGCCGGCAGGACTGGCGTATCAGCGTCAAGCGCGTCCACGACGTGGTGCGGCCCGACGGTGAGGTCTCGACGTGGCTCCATGACCACGCCCGGCCCGGCGACGTGCTCAACGTGTCGGCGCCGTTCGGCGACCTAGTCCTGTCTGAGGGCGACGGTCCGCTGCTGCTGGCATCCGCGGGGATCGGCAATACTCCCATGCTGGCCATGCTCGACCACCTGGCCTCCACCGGCTCCGACCGTCCCGTCATCGCGGTCCACGCCGACCGCTCCCCCGCCGAGCACGCGCACCGCGCGGAGCAGCTCAGCCTCGTGCGAGCACTGCCGAACGCCCGGTATCACCTGTGGTACGAGGTGCCCGGCGATCACGCACCACAGGCAGCACCTGGCCAAGCCGACGTGAGCAGCCTGGAACTCCCGGCAGACCTGACCGCCTACCTGTGCGGGCCGCTGCCGTTCATGCGGGCGGTGCGCGGCGGCCTGCTGCGGCACGGCGTGCCCGCCGAGAGGATCCACTACGAGGTCTTCGGCCCGGACCTGTGGCTGGGTCAGTAGAGGCCGATCCGGGATCGTAACGCCAGATCGTCCCCCGACCTGGCGTTACACGGGTCTTCGCCGCTGGCAGGGACGGGCTCATCATGCCGCACAACGGGTTTGGCCTTCCCGCAAGTTGTCAAGGCGGGGGGCACCTGCGCCACCGTCGGCGCATCCGGCTCACGCCAGACCAGAACCCAGGATCTCCGAGCGCAGCTGCGATACGCCTCACCCGCACGCGAATCCATCCCCATCAGTGCCGAGGAGCCCCGCATGCCGCCTCATTCCCCTCGTGCCATCGCCGCCGACCTGCGCGACGCCCTGCATACTGCCGACCCCCGGCTTCTGGAGTCACTGCTCCACCCCCAGGTGCTGTGGGTTAGCGCCGGCCCCGGCGAACCTCAGCGCCAGGGCCGGGCTGGCGTCCTTCGCTGGCACCAGGACCGTCATGACCAAGGCGTGCGCGTGCACGCGGAGGAGATCTTCACCTTCCCCGCCGCCGTCGTCTTGGCCCTGCGCGTCGCCGATCCTGGCATTGCCGTCACCGCGGACGAACCGCCTGCTTTGTACTACCGGGTCTTTCATCTCTTCCACGACCAGGTCATCCGCATCCGCGACTACACCGAACGCGCCCCCGCCCTCGCCGCCGCTCACGGGTCAGCGGCCCCCAGCCTTTGACACAGGTCACCGGCCCGCTCGCAAGGGAGCTGATCAAGGGCCGCCACCAGGCAGGAGGGCAAGCCTTTCGTGGGCGGGTTCGGAGGGGTCACGACGCCTGGTCTGCGAGCGTCCATGCCCCAGCGTGTCTTTGCCGACAGCAAGGACACGCTGGGCCCACCGAGTGCCCGACTTGCCGTAGCCAGAAGGGCGATGCCGCCAGCGTCGCCACGAGCCCTGGCGAGCGGCCCCCAAAAGGCCCGCCGCCAAAGCCATTCAGTATGAATCGTGCCGGTTCAGTGGCGCCGCTCGCCGTGGTAGCGCTCGGCGAGGCGGGCGAGTGCGACGGCAGCGAGGAGGAGGCCGAAGTCGCGCAGCGCGATGTCGTAGTAGTCGGGGATGGTCAGGAGGTTGACGATGATGCCGGCCAGCCAGCCGGCCACCAGCCAGGCTCCGAAACGGGGCGCGAGGGCCACGGCGATGCCGGCGACGATTTCGATCACGCCCACGGCGTACATGGCCGCCTGGGCGCTGCCGGGAACGACGTCGTTGATCCACGGCGCGAGGTAGGCGGGCCAGTCCACCAGCAGGTTGGCGAACTTGTCCAGCCCGAACAGGATCGGGGCCACCGTGAACGCGGTGCGCAGGATCGCGAACGCCTGATAGCCGGGATCGGCGAGCAGCGCACGCCGCGGGGCGGCGGCAGGCGGGGTGCTTGCGGTTGCGGAGGACACGACGACCACTCCTTCTATCGACAACTCTCACTATTTATAGAAACTCCGATCCCTTCTTTAGTCAATGGCTGCGGGTTTTACACTGGTGTTCGTGGACGACCCGAAGGAAGTACGCGACACCGACGTCTCCGCCGTCGCCGTACTGGACGAGCCGACCCGCAGGAGGTTCTACGACCATGTGGTGCGCCAGCCTGATCCCGTCAGCCGCGACGAGGCTGCCGCGGCGCTGGGGCTGGCGCGGCAGACCGCGGCGTTCCATCTCGACCGTCTCGCCGATGAGTTGCTGCTCGACGTGGTCTACGAGCGGCGCAGCGGTCGGACGGGGCCGGGGGCGGGCAGACCCGCCAAGCTGTACCGGCGCTCGATGAGACAGATCGCGGTCAGCCTGCCGGACCGGCGCTACGAGCTCGCCGCGACGCGGACGCCGAAGGCGGCTCTTGGCCCAGGCCGTGGAGGAATCCGCGGCAACCGGCGCGCCGGTGCGGGAGGTGCTGCACCGCAAGGCCGAAGAGTTCGGCGCGCAGTTGGGCGAGCCGGACGGCACAGACCTCTTCGGTCTGCTGGAGCGGTACGGGTTCGAGCCGCGACATGAGGCAGACGCCATTGTGCTGGGCAACTGCCCCTTTCACGCCCTGGCGCGTGAGCACACGCAGACGGTGTGCGGCATGAACCTACACCTGATGCACGGTGTCCTGCACGGGCTGGACGAAGGCAGGTACACGGCCTGTCTGTCGCCCAGCCCGGGCCGGTGCTGTGTCCGGTTGGAGCCTGTCGTCTGATCATCACGGACGACAGGACCGGACCTCCCCGACCTCAGCGGCGCGCGCTGGCCCTGACCGCAGGGATGCGACCAGTCCCGCCGTGCTGGTGCAGGACGATGGCCAGCGGTGTTGCGGTGAACATCGAGGAGTACGTGCCCACCGCGAGGCCGATGAGGAGGGCGAGGGCGAAGTCGGTCAGGGTGTCGCCGCCGAGGACGGCCAGGGCGGTGAGGATGAATGCGGCGCCCATGCCGGTGTTGACGGTGCGGGGCAGGGTCTGCAGAAGCGCCTGGTTGGCGATGCGGACGAAGGGCATCTTGCGGTCGTGGCGGCCGAGTTCCCTGATGCGGTCGAAGACGACGACGGAGTCGTTGACGGAGTAGCCGATCACGGTAAGCAGCGCGGCCAGGAAGACGCCGTCGACGGGCTTGCCGAGCCAGGCGAAGAGGCCGATGAGGATCACGACGTCGTGGGCGAGGGCGGCGACCGCCGAGGTGCCCAGGAGCCAGCGGAAGCGTGCCGCGAGATAGATCAGCTGGGCGGCGAGGGCGACAGCGAGGGCGATGAGGGCGCCTTGGCGTAGTTCCTTGCCGAGGCTGGGGCCGATGGCTTCGTCGCGGATCTTGTCGGCTTGGCGGGTCAGGTCCGTGATGGTGTTGGTGATCGCCGCTGCCTGGGTGTTGCTCAAGTGGTGGGTACGGACGGTGAGTTGGTTCTCGCCGGAGGTCTGGACGACGGCCCGGGGGAATCCCGCGTCGGCGAGCGCGGTGCGGGCCCGGTCGGCGTCGACGGGGGCGGCCGTGGTGTATTCGATGAGGCGGCCACCGGTGAATTCGACGCCGAAGTCGAGGCCGCGCACGGCGATGCCGGAGGCGGCCAGGACGAGGGCGGCGGCGGAGGCGGCCAGCCACCGGCGCGGGTGGCGCATCAGGTTCGGGTGGGTACGGGCGAGGCGATCGCGGACGGTGCCGGTGTGGGCGATGCCGGTGAGGTGGGGACGGCGGCGCAGGCGGGGGCGGGCGACGGCGTAGTCGGCGAGGGCTCGGGTGATGACGAGGGCGCTGAGCATGGAGGCGAGGACGCCGATGCCCAGCGTGACGCCGAATCCGCGCACAGGTCCGGAGGCGAGGAAGAACAGCAGGCCGGCGGCGATGAGGGTGGTGATGTTGGAGTCGGCGATCGCGCTGAAGGCCCTGCGGAATCCGGCAGTCAGGGAGGACCGCGGGGTGGGGCGGTGGCGAGCGGCGTACTCCTCGCGGGCGCGTTCGAAGACGAGCACGTTGGCGTCGACCGCCATGCCGATGGCCAGCACGAAGCCGGCGAGGCCGGGCAGGGTGAGGGTGGCGCCGAGGGCGGCGAGGGCGGCGTAGGAGATGAGGCCGTAGCAGGCCAGGGCGACGGTGGCCAGGGCGCCCATGAGCCGGTAGACGGCGATGATGAACAGCGAGGTCAGGGCGGTGCCGATGACGGCGGCCCAGGCGCTGGCCCTGATGGCTTCCGCGCCCAGGGTGGGGCCGACGGTGCGCTGCTCGATGGTCTCGACCGGAACCGGCAGGGCGCCGCCGTTGATGAGCAGGGCCAGCTCTTTCGCTTCGCTGTCGTTGAAGGTGCCGGTGATCTGGGTGGAGCCGCCGCTGATGCCGGACCGGCAGGCGACGGACGGGTCGACCTGCGGCGAAGAGATGATCTTGTCGTCCAGGACGATGGCGACCCGGCGGGCCGGGTCCCCGGCCGCACGGCAGGCGGCCTCGCCGGTCAGGCGGGCCCACCCCTGTTCGCCCGATCCCCTGAAGTCGACGGTGACATGCCATCCGGCACCGCCCTGCTGGTCGAAGCGGGCCGCTGCTCTCTCGACGTCCTTGCCGGTCAGTGAGGGCGCCTGAAGGCGCAGAAGTTGGCCGGACTCGTCGGCCATGACCTGCTCGCGGGGCCGCTTGGGCAGCGGAGTGGGCAGGTCGTCGGCCTCGGCTGCCGTGCCGAGTACCTGGTGGAAGGTGAGCTGGGCGGTGCGGCCGAGCACGTCGGCCGCCTTGCGGGGATCTTGCAGGCCGGGCAGTTCGACGACGATCCGGTCGCTGCCGGAGCGGGCGATGCCGGGTTCGGCGACACCGAGCGCGTCGATGCGGCCGCGCAGCACCTCCACGGTGCGGTCCGTCGCCTCACCGTCGGCGTCGGCAGCGGCAGCGGCGGTGGGGCGGGTCTCCAGCACGATCTGGGTGCCGCCCCGCAGATCGAGTCCGAGGTGGACGGGCACGGTGAGCGCGACGTACAGGGGCAGGGCAACGGCAGCGAGGGCGATCAGCCCTCTGATGTGCGGGGATCGGTTCACAGCGGGCCTCCGGCAGGCACACCGCGGCCAGGAGTGTGGCTGCGGCCAAGAAGGGAGAAGGGGTGACGGTTCAGATGCCGGAGAGCGAGGGGGGTGCCCTCACGCCGTGCCGAAGTGACGATTGCTCCGATGCAGGCTGGACTGCTGCCGAAACCGGGGGCTGCGCGGGCCGGAGCGGGCCGGTCGCTGTGTCAGGTGACGCGCCCGGGACAGAGACGGGCGGCACGTGGCGTTCGCCAGTGGCATCCCGATGGCTCCGGACCGCTGCGGTGGAGACAGCGGGGTCCGCACTGGTCGCGTACGGCTCACCGTGCGCCGACTCCTCGGCCGCTAGCAGCGCGCCGACCGGTGCGCCATCGTGCGTACCGCCCAGGGCGGGCGGGCTGAGCAGCGTGAGGAGGAGGGCGAGCAGGGCGGCCCACGCCAGCCGGGGGCCTCGAGTGCGCGAGACAGTGTGCGTGTAGTGGGCCACCACCGCCCCCTTTCCCTGTTGGTGGCCTTCCGCCCCGGGCAGACCGGCAGTCAGCGGGCTCAGGCTTGGATGAGGCCCGCGCGGATCGCGTAGCGGGTGAGTTCCAGCCGGTCACGCAGGCCGAGCTTGTGCAGCAGGTTCTCCCGATGCCGGTGGACGGTCTTGATGCTGATGAAGAGCATCTCGGCGATCTCCTTGGACGAGTGCCCCTCGGCCACGAGCTTGAGGACCTCCTCCTCTCGCGGGGTCAGCACCTGATCGGGCGGCTCCTCACCGTGGCGGACCCGGTCGAGGTAGTTGCGGATGAGCGCGGTGACCGCACCCGGGTAGAGGAAGGGCTCGTCGCGCATGGCGGCGCGGCATGCCGCCACCAGGTCGCGGTCGGCCACGGACTTGAGCACATATCCGCTGGCGCCGGCCTTGAGCGCCTGGAAGAAGTACTGCTCGTTGTCGTGCATCGTCAGCATCAGCACCCGCACGCCGGGCTTGAGGGCGAGAAGTTCCCGGGTGGCCTGCAGGCCGGTCATCCGGGGCATGGCGATGTCCATCACCGCCAGGTCGACCTCATGGGTGCGGGCCAGCTCGATGGCCTGCGCGCCGTCCCCGGCCTCGGCGACGACCTCCAGGTCCGGCTCCCGGTCGAGGATGAGCCGCACCCCGCGCCGTACCAACGCATGATCGTCGGCGAGGAGGATACGGATCACGGATGTGTGCGGCGTGGTCATGGCTGCTTCCTGAGGGGCACGGTGAGCCGGACCGTCGTGCCGGCCTGCGGCTGGGAGGTGACATCCAGAGTGGCCCCGATCAGCAGGGCCCGCTCGCGCATTCCGCGCATTCCCGCTCCTTCTCGGGCCACCCCGGTGCCGCGGCCGTCGTCGGCGACGGCCAGCACCACCGCCTCGCCGGTGTGGCGCAGGCTCACCTCGACCTGGCCGGCCTCGGCATGACGGGCCGCGTTGGTCAGGGCCTCCTGGGCGACGCGGTACAGCACCAGCTCCGTCTGATGGTCCAGCGCGGGCAGGCCGGTCTCGAAACGACGCACCACCCGCAGCCCTACGTGGGTGGCGAACTCGCTGGTCAGCGAGGTCAACGCGCTGACCAGACCGAGGTCCTCCAGTACGCCCGGCCGTAGCCGACGCACCAGACGCCGTACCTCGTCCAGGCTCCCCCGGGTGATCTCCTGTACTTGCCGCAGGTCACCGCGCAGGGGCTCGTCCGCGTCGTCGGCGGCCCGCTCCAGCGACAGCAGGATCGCGGTCATGCTCTGGCCCACCTCGTCGTGCAGTTCCTGGGCGATGCGGCGCCGCTCGGCTTCCTGCGCGAACAGGGCGCGGGCACTGCTGGACGCCCGTTCGTGTTCGAGGCGCTCGAGCATGGCGTTGAAGGTGCGGATCAGTTCGGCGGTCTCACCGCGTCCTCCTTCCGGCAGCCGTTGCCCGGGGCGCAGCAGATCGACGGTGGTCATCAGCCGGGTGAGCCGGTCGAGCGGGGCCAGGCCGATCCGCAGAAGAGCGGCGTTGGCGACCAGCATGACGACCAGGCCGCCCACGAGGATGACCGCCTCGGTCAGGACCACTGGCACGGAGACGGTCACGGGTGCCCACAGCAGCAGCGCGGTGGCGCTTCCCAGTACCACCGCGTTGAGCGCGAAGATCCGCCAGAACAGGGACACCGAGATGACGCCTTTCTCCGTGTGACACAGCCATGTCTCTACTGTCGGTCACCGCGCACCCCGAGCGTGAGCTGCGTCCACTGGTCCTGACCGGCCTGCTGTCCAGGCTGCCCGCTGCCGGCTCCGTCGTCGATGGGCTCCAATCCCCATTTCCATGCGCCTGGCCTCCCCACCCCGCAATGGGCCCTGCGCCATGCCACAGATGGGTATCGCGCCCGATGGGCTTTGTGCGGCATCGCGGCCACGGTAGAGGCATGAACCAGCCCCCGTGACTCTCCCCCCGCTCCTGGCCCCAACGGCTACCCCGCCCGGCGCACCCCACCTCACGTGGAAGGAAGGAATCGCCATGTCACTCGATACGCCCCAAACCGAAACCCGCCCTGAACGGCTGACGGCGCACGAGGCCCTCCAGCGCCTCGAACACGAACGGGCCTCCCGCCTCACCCAGCTGCGGGCCATCGACGAGGCCCGGGCTGACGCGGAGGAACAGGTGATGTCCACGCAGAAAGACACCATCCAGCGCGTCCTCGCCGAGGTCGAGGCCGCCTTCGCCCGCGTCCAGGACGGCAGCTACGGCATCTGCCAGGGCTGCGCCAGGACGATCCCGGTCGAACGCCTGGAAATCCTGCCCTACACCCCGTTCTGCGTCCCTTGCCAGCGCAACGCCGTCTGACAACCGCCCGTCCGACCTTCCTCTCCCGCCCTGCCCAGGGGGTGACTTGGTGAACGACCAGATCATCGACGACCGCGACACCAACCTGTCGATCGAGGACTTCGCCGCACTGCGCGAGAACCTGCACGAGCAGCGCCTGTTCCGCCAGGAGCAGCTGCACCAGCTCTCCACCGCCGCCACTTCCCGCGCCGACGCGTTCCGCGACCGGCAGGCCGCCTCCCAGATCGAGGTCCGCGTCAAACTCGCCGCCTCCGCCCGCATGGTTCTGGCCGACGTCGAAGCGGCCCTCACGCGGATGGACCAGGGCCGCTACGGCACCTGCCACCTGTGCCGCAGCCCCATCGCCCGCGAGCGACTGCTGATCGTGCCACAGGCCCGCTACTGCGCCCGCTGCCAACAGGTCAAGGAGGCCGACCGGTGACCACCGTCCCCAGCCCCCGTCCCATGGCCGCCCGCCACCGCTCGTGGCCCTGGTGCCGGCAGTGCACGGGCATCGCCCTCGATCTCGGCAGCGCCCGCACCCGCGCCTGGACGTCCGGACGGCGCATGATCCTCGACGTGCCCACGGTGACCTTCCCGGGCACCGGTGCCATGTATCCCATCCAGCGCGGGGCGATCGTCGACACCCCGGGAACGGCCCGGATGCTCGACCGGCTGCTCGGCCACCGCCTGCCCCGCTTCGGCCGCCCGCTGCTCATCCTGACCACGCCCGTCCTGGGCGGAGTCACTTACCGTGCCGAAGCCCGCACCGCAGTGGACGTCCTGCGCCCGCGCACCGTGCTGACCGTCCCCACCGCCCGTGCGGTGGCGATGGCCGCGGACGCCGACCTCACCCGTCCCCTGCTCGTCGTCGATATCGGCGCCCACCTCACCGAGGTCACGCTCCTCACCGACGGTGCGGTGACCGACGCCCGCCACACCGCCCTGGGCACCAGCGACCTGGACAGCCTCACCCCGCCCGCGCAGATCACCGGCGCGGTCGTCGCCATGCTGACCGCCATGCTGGACCAGGACCGCACCTCCCAGACGCTCGACGCTCTCCAGCGGGGCGCACTCCTCGCCGGCGGGGCGCGCTGCGACCCGACATCACCTACGGCCTCACCGGCCAGCTGCACGCCCCCTTCCAGCCCGTCCCCTCTCCCCACACCGCCGCAGTCCGCGGCGCAGCCAAACTCCTCCAAGCCGCCCACGCCCACCCCTCCACCACCACGCAGCCTCACTGACCCACCACCTCGGCAAGCGCCCAGCGATGCTGCCACGCTCATGCGGAAGGAGAGACACCGTGGCCCGCGCAACACCCCCGGCACACCCTCCCGAAGAACTCCCGCACATCCTGCTGTGGCGATGGCGGCGCAACCCCCTGCGCCGTCGCACCGACCTCGCACAGGCGTGGATCGCCGTCGGACTCTTCCTGGCCGTGCTGGCCGCCACCCCCGCCGCCATGT
Organism: Streptomyces sp. B21-105; assembly: GCF_036898465.1. NCBI lineage: Bacteria > Bacillati > Actinomycetota > Actinomycetes > Kitasatosporales > Streptomycetaceae > Streptomyces > Streptomyces sp. B21-105. The sequence goes on from NZ_JARUMJ010000001.1 coordinate 1,493,649, forward strand.
TCCTCATCGGTGACACCGCCTACCGCCACCACAAGGAGACCGCCCGGCACCAGGCCGCCACCCGGCACCACACCCCCGCCGTACTGGTCCACGATGCACCCCGCCATCCAGAGCCGGGATCGTACGAGGCGAAGAAGACCCTGTACCCGGCCACCGTCCGCTTCACCGACCCACACGGCCACATCCGCACCGCGAAGACAGACGTCGCACCCGCCCTGACCGCCGGCAGCACCGTCCACGTATGGGTGAAGGCCGAAGGAAAGATCACCGACCCGCCCCTGACCACGGAACAGGTCCGCAACCGCACTATGGTCTATGCCGTTCTCGCCGCCCTGGCCGTCCCGCTCCTCGGCGCTGCCGCCTACGGCCACGCCAACCGCAGGCTGGAGCGACACAACCTTGCCCAGTGGGACGCAGCCTGGGCCGATGTCGCCCCCCGGTGGACCACGTCTCGCTGACCCGCTGGTCCGCCACCAAGGTCTCCCGTCAGCAAGTACGAATCCCCATCGGCAGTCTGCTCAGTGAGGGCTTGTTGGACGAACTGTTCCTCACAACAACCGGACGGTCGCTCAGCACCTCGCTCTTCCAGCCCGCCACCCAGATCCCCGCCCGCCACGGGTCTCGGCGCTCAGGAAGCGCACGTCCTCACGGTGTCTCGTGCGCGCCCCGGCAGTGCCGCACTGGCGTCGCACACAGAGCTTTCGGAGGACTCACCTGTGCAGGGATGTCGGGTGGCGTCTCCCAGGAGACACGACCGGGGCACCACAGGGGCGCCGTTCGTACTTCGCTGTGCCTCTTCGAAAGGCGTGCAGGTTCGCAGAATCCTGGACGCCACCTGACGTGAACCCACACGCCGAGCTTGCATTCTGGCCGCTTCGACGGCGGGTTCGGCGCGGATTTGCAGGCTTGAGCCACCGGGGCAGGGTTTGATCAAGCTGCCCATTGCCGTACGCCGACCGCACGCTTCGTGCTTTGCCCAAGGCACAGCAACACTGTTCCGTCCGTCAACAGAATGACTCAGCGGCGGTCAGGGGCTATCGGCGGTTCCGCGGACCACCGCGACGGGGCAGTGTGCATGATGCAGCATTGCCTGGCTCACCGATCCGAGCAGCAGTCCGGCGAAACCGCCGCGTCCGCGCGCACCGACCACCAGCAGTTGGGCCGTCCGGCTCGCCTCGATCAGCGCTTCCCGCGTCCCGGCGTGAACGACCGCGCGCTTCACCTTCACGCCCGGGTACGTCTCCTGGTGGCCGGCAAGCGCCTCGGACAGTAAACGTTCCTCCCCCGCAGCGAGCGCTCCCGGCTCGTTCGCGTACGGCACCGCCTCGTCCTGCGGCGCCGTCATCGGCGCGTTCCATGTGGTCCAGGCGTGCAAAGCAACGATGTCGACCCCGCGTAGCGCCACCTCGGTGAAAGCGAAATCAACCGCTTCGGCACCGGCCGAGGAGCCGTCGACGCCCACCACGATCGGCCCCGCGCCCTCACCTTGCTCGCGAACGACCAGGACGGGGCACCGGCCATGAGCTGCCAGATGCACAGCCGTCGATCCCACCATCAGCCCGACGAAGCCTCCCATACCGCGCGACCCGACAACCACGAGCTCCGCGGCACGTGATTGCGCTTCCAGGACCGTCAGCGGTTCACCGGTCACTACAGCGCGGGCGACGTCGACCTCAGGTGCCACCGTCCTGGCGCGCTCCTGCGCTTCGGCCATCAGGCGTTCCACCATGTTGCGCAAGCCGCTCTCAGGCGGGCCCGGGAAAGACCGGCCCAGCGGTACGTGCATGGCGGGCCAGATGAACGCATGCACCAGCCGCAACCCTGCGCCGCGCCACCGTGCCTCCCGTGCCGCCGCCTCCACCGCGGCCAAACCCGAGGCAGAACCGTCTACGCCCACCACGACCAGACCGCTCATCATGCCTCCCGTATCCGTACCTTTTAGGGTGACTCCGGCGCCTGCCTGCTGCCAGCGGATCAAGAGACCATCGCCTGGGCCCAGGCATCCCGCCGCGCACCCAGGCGGGGGATGCCGCCTATCAACCAGGTGGCGGTTCAAACACGAAGCCATCGAAAGGTCCGGACGGCACGTTGTGATCGAGGGTGACCGGCCTCGAAGGGGGTTGGACGGATCGAGCGGTGGGTTTCGGCGGCCAGCGGCTGGCGTAGGAATGCAGTCCCGCAACGCTGCGCCCGTACTGCGGCAGCGGCCGCTCGCAGGAACAATGAGGGCATGGCTCCGTCGACGAGCTCGGGACTGCCGCCCTCCTGGCACGCTCTGGCTGCCCGTGAAGTGGCCGCCGGACTCGATGTGGATCCTTCCTTTGGGCTCCCGTCGTCTGAGGCGGCCCGGCGGCTTGCGGAGTATGGGCCGAACCGGCTCGCCGAGGCGCCGCGAGAGCCCGCATGGCGGGCGTTCCTACGGCAGTTCCAGGACCTGCTGATCGTCATCCTCCTGATCGCCGCAGCGGTCAGCCTGGTGGTGTCACGGGAGTGGGAGACACCGGTGGCGATCGTCGTCGTGGTGTTACTCAACGCGACGATCGGGTACGTACAGGAGTCCCGCGCCGAGGCGGCGCTGGATGCCCTGCGGCAGATGACCGTGACCACCGCCACCGTCCGTCGTGACGGCCGACTGGTGCGATTGGACGCCGAGGAACTGGTGCCCGGGGACGTAGTCGTCCTGGCGGCCGGAGACCGGGTGCCCGCGGACGGCCGCCTGTTTGCGTCGAGCTCGCTGGAAGTGCAGGAATCCGTCCTGACGGGTGAGGCCCTGGCCGTGGCGAAGTCGGCCGACGCCGCCGTCGGGGCCGAGGTGCTACTGGCAGACCGGGTGACCGCGGTGTACATGAACACGGCGGTCACCCGCGGTCGCGGGGAGGTGCTGGTCACCGACACGGGTATGGCCGGCGAGACCGGCCGCATCGCCGACTTGCTCCACAAGGCCCAGCCGGGGCCGACACCGCTGCAGCGGCAGATCGACGCCCTGAGCCGCACCCTGGCCTGGGTCTCCGGGGTGGTCATCGTCGCTGTGTTCGTCCTGGGGCTGGTGCGCGGGCAGGATTTCGGTGACCTGTTCGTCAGCGCTGTGTCCTTGGCGGTCGCTGCCATTCCTGAAGGGCTGCCGGCCGTCGTGGCGTTCACGCTGGCCATGGGAACGGGCCGGATGGCCAAGCGAGGGGCGATCGTCAAACGGCTGGCATCGGTGGAGACCCTGGGCAGTACCTCGCAGATCTGCACCGACAAGACCGGCACGCTGACCTTGAACCAGATGACGGCGCGGGAGTTGCTGCTGGCCGGGCGCCGGTTCACGGTCTCGGGAGAGGGCTACTCCGTGGACGGCCGCATCCGCACCACCGACGGCTCGCCGGTGCCGGCCACCATGGACGACGCGCTGACCGCGATGGCCCTGTGCTCCGATGCCGTGATCCGGGACGGGCAGGTGGTGGGAGATCCGACCGAGGGTGCGCTGGTGGTGCTGGCTGAGAAGGCCGGCATCGATGTGGCTCGGCTGCGCCAGGAACGGCCCCGGCGACTGGAGATCCCCTTTGACTCCGCTTACAAGTTCATGGCGACCTTCCACGACTGGACCGACGACACCGGGCGCGAGGTGATCCGGTGCTTCGTCAAGGGTGCCCCCGATGTGCTGGCCGACCGTGCGGACCGCTACCTCGGCGGCGAGACGGTCCTGCCGTTCGAGCAGCAAGAGCGGCAGCGCTACGAGCAGGCCAACAGCGCTCTGGCCGGGCAGGGCATGCGGGTGCTGGCCCTGGGGGCGGAAGACTTCCCGGCCGAGGGCTTCCAGGCCCCCGCCGACCCGAAGAAGCTGCTGGACCGGGTGGTGCTGCTGGCTCTGGTCGGCATCGTCGACCCACCCCGCCCGGAGGCGCGCACGGCGATCGCCGAGTGCCGCGATGCCGGGGTCCGGGTCCGGATGATCACCGGCGACCACGCAATAACCGCCGGGGCCATCGCCGGTGAACTCGGGATCCCGGGGCAGGCCATCACCGGCGCCGAACTGGACCGGATCGACGACGACGCCCTGCCCGGCCGGCTCGACGAGGTGGGGGTGGTCGCCCGGGTATCGCCGGAGCACAAGATCCGGATCGTACGGGCGCTGCAGGCCCGCGGAGACGTGGTCGCCATGACCGGCGACGGAGTCAACGACGCACCCGCGCTGCGCCGGGCCGACATCGGGGTGGCGATGGGCGTCACCGGGACGGAGGTGACCAAGGAAGCCTCGACGATGGTCCTGACCGACGACAACTTCGCGACCATCGTGGCCGCCGTCCGCGAGGGCCGGGGCATCTACGACAACATCGTGAAGTTCGTCCGCTTCCAGGTCTCGACGGCACTGGGCTTCGTGACCACGTTCCTGGTCAGCTCACTGACCGGCCTGGCAGGGGGCGCACCGTTCACGGCACTGCAAATCCTGTTCGTCAACCTGGTGATGGACGGCCCGCCGGCGATGTCCCTCGGAGTCGACCCCGTCAGCCCCGACGCGATGAGCCGGCCTCCACGCCCGGCCGGCGAGCCCATCCTCGGCAGAAGGCGGCTTGCCCGGATCCTGTTGGCCAGCGCGGTGATGGCGGCAGGTACTCTCGCGGTGCTGACCTGGGGTCCAGGCCCGGAGGCGGAACCAGGGCAGGCCACCGTCGCGGGCACCATGGCCTTCGTCACCTTTGTCTTCTTCCAGGTCTACAACCTGCTCAACGTCCGGCATGACACACAGAGCGTGTTCAGCAGGCGGACGCTGGAGAACCCGTCCATGTTCGTCGCTGGTGCCGCTGTGATCGTGCTGCTGGTTCTCATTGTCGAGATGGACGCCCTGCACGGCTTCTTCACCACGATCGACCTGACCTCAAGCCAGTGGCTCGTGTGCGCAGCCGTCGGCTCGACCATCCTGTGGGCCGGCGAGCTGATCAAGACGGTGCTGCGGTCTCGTACCCGCCGCCGCACGCGCGCACGGACCAGGCAGCCGCGACCCAGCAGAGCACAGTGAGCTCGGGTCCTATGAAGCGCTCAACCATGGGCCCACGGCGGGCACCGATGTGACATCGAATGCGGCGCCGCGTATCGCTCTTCAGTGCTGGTCATACACGAGGAGGCCGTCGTCACGCAGCCGTGCACCAGGCGTCGGCCGGTGTTCGGTCAGCCGCCCGTCATGGGACAGGTGCAACACCGGGGTCCCGCGCGCGAGTACGGCGAAATCGGCGATGATCCGCCGGTGGCAGCGCCACCACACCGCCTCCGCGCACATGACCGTGGTGCGTACACCCGCGGCCTGCGTGAGTAGCTCATCCATTGCCGCCACGAACTGCGGGTCTCGCGTGTACCCGGCGTATCCGCGGAAGGAGGCGTTCTGCCAGAACGTGTCGGGTGAGTCCGGTGCGGTCCTGCGGAAGCCCCCGAGCCGGGGTTCCCATCGGTAGGCGATCCCCTGACGCGGCATCCACTGCTCCAGCGCGCCTCGGTTCGTGTCCGGGTTGTGGCGGCTTCCCGGAGCGGTGCGGACGTCTACCACCGCCAGCACCTCGGCGCCGTCGAGGAGGGCGCCCATCCGTTCTCTGGTGGCGGTGCTGTGCCCGAAGGTGAGCAGCTGTCCGCGGCTCTGGTCTGTGCGGCTCACACGTCAGCCGGCTTTGGCGACGGTGAGGAGCACCGCTGCGTCGTCGATCGCCTGGAGGGCGTGGCGGGCTGAGGGGATGACGATCAGGTCGCCGCTGCGCCCCTCCCAGGTGGTCTCGCCGCTGGTGAGCTGCACCCGTCCCCGCAGCACGAGCAGGGTTGCCTCTCCGGGGTTCTCGTGCTCGGCCAGCGACGTTCCGGCGGTCAGGGCGAGGACGGTCTGGCGCAGGGTGTGCTCATGGCCGCCGTAGACGGTGGTGGCGCTGCGCCCGCTGGAGGTGGAGGCGGCCCGTTCCAGTTGCTCGCGGGCCTGTGCGTCTAGGGAGATCTTCTGCATGTGCGGTCTCCAGGTACGTGTGTCGGCATCCATCCGATGGTGTGCCGTTCGAACAGTCCCGCATGGCTGTTGTGTCGCGACCGGCTGGACGCGCCGACCCGCACTGACTCCTACCCACTCGCCGGATCGGCGGGGTATCCCTGTCGGCTGCGGTTGTATGGCGGATAACACCTATCTCGCCCAGTGTGGACGTATATGAGAGTAGAAGGGGCGAATTTCATGAGTGGACGGGACTCGGCCTTGAACGTCGTGGTGGGTGTCGACGGGTCGCCTTCGTCGCATGCCGCGCTGCGGTGGGCGGTCCAGTATGCCGAGTTGATCGGCGGTGATGTGGTGGCAGTGGCTGCCTGGGAGCTGCCCTGGGCGTACGGATGGTCCGCGCCCGCAGTGGACCCCACGTTCGACAGAACCATCGCCGAGCAGGGCCTCGTCAACCAAGTGCACCAGGTTCTCGGCGAGTCCGGCGCTGCCCAAGTGCGAAAGCGTCTGGTCAAGGGGAATCCCGTCGAGGTGCTGCTCAGTGAGGCGGAAGGGGCCAAGGCTCTCGTGGTGGGCAGCCGGGGCATGGGCGGATTCCGTCGAACACTGCTGGGCTCCGTGAGTCAGCAGTGTGCAATGCACGCCACGTGTCCGGTCGTCATCGTTCGTGAGACTGTCGAGGTGACGGACGCCGGTGCCCAGGCCGAGTGAGGCGGGGCCCCTGCGGATGAGGGCCCCCCTTGGCGGCCCCAGCCCGTGGTGCACAGACGAGGCGGACGACTTTCGTGGGTTGTCGATGCTTCGGGGAGCCAGCGGTGCGGTTCTCGGCGCGGTGTCATGTGGTGAGCAGGGCGCGCAGGGCGTAGGGCAGGATGCCGCCGTGCAGGTAGTAGTCGGCTTCCGTCGGGGTGTCCAGGCGTACGCGTGCGGTGAAGCGTGTGGTGCCGCCAGTTCCTTCCGCCTCGACGGTGACCTCGTGGGGCAGCTCGGCCAGGCCGTGGATGGTGTACTGCTCCTCACCGGTCAGGCCCAGAGAGCGGGCGCTGTCGCCGGGGGCGAATTGCAGCGGCAGGACGCCCATCCCGATGAGGTTGGAGCGGTGGATTCGCTCGAATGATTCGGCCAGGACGGCCCTGACGCCGAGCAGCGCGGTTCCCTTGGCGGCCCAGTCCCGCGAGGATCCGGAGCCGTATTCCTTGCCGGCGATGACGAGCAGGGGGACTCCCTCGGCGGCGTACCGCATCGCCGCCTGGTAGATGGTGGTCTGCTCGCCGTCGGGCAGGTGCCGGGTGTAGCCGCCCTCGGTTCCGGGGGCCAGGAGGTTGTGCAGCCGGATGTTGGCGAAGGTGCCGCGGATCATCACCTCGTGGTTGCCGCGCCGGGAGCCGTAGGAGTTGAAGTCCTCGGGTGCGATGCCGTGGGTTTGCAGGTATTCGCCGGCTGGTGAGTCCCGTTTGATGGCGCCGGCCGGGGAGATGTGGTCGGTGGTGACCGAGTCGCCGAGCAGGGCCAGCACCCGGGCGCCGGCGATGTCGTCCGGTGGCCGCGGACTGCGGGGCATGTTCTCGAAGTAGGGCGGCTTGCGCACGTACGTCGAGGCGGGATCCCAGGTGAACAGGTCGCCCTCGGGAGTGGGCAGGGCCCGCCACTGTTCGTCACCGGTGAACAGGTCTGCGTAGCCGTCGGTGAACATGCTCGGCCGCAGGCTGGTGGAGATCACCTGCTGGATTTCGTCCTGGGTGGGCCAGATGTCGCGCAGGTGGACGGGTCGGCCGTCGTCGCCGGTGCCCAGCGGGTCGCGGGTGAGGTCGACCGCCATGGAGCCGGCCAGGGCGTAGGCGACGACCAGCGGTGGTGAGGCCAGGTAGTTCAGTTGTGTCTCGGGGTGGATGCGGCCTTCGAAGTTGCGGTTGCCGGAGAGCACCGAGGCCACGGTGAGGTCTGCCTCGGCGACCGCCTGCGACACCGCGGGAATCAGCGGGCCGGAGTTGCCGATGCAGGTGGTGCAGCCGTAGCCGACCAGGTCGAAGCCGAGTGTGTCCAAGTAAGGGATCAGGCCCGCGCGGGGCCTTGACCCGGAATCTTGGACACGGGCTATGCGGCTTGGGCCAGGGTAGTTGATGTTGTGTCGAGTGCTGTCTCGTAGGCGATGGGACTGCGTTGTCCGAGGCGGGAATGACGGCGTCGGGTGTTGTAGCGGTTGAGCCAGCGGAACGCGTCGAGACGGGCCTCGCGTTCGTTGGACCAGTGCTTTCGGCCCTGAAGCGTCTCGCGTTTGAACGTCGCGTTGAAGGACTCGGCGAGCGCGTTGTCCGCCGAGCTGCCGATCGCGCTCATGGACTGGCGGACGCCGGCCTGGCGGCAGGCGTCGGCGAAGGCCCGGCTGGTGTACTGGGCGAGTTCAACCAGTCGTTGCAACACAGGGCTGTTGCAGCGAGCGTAGCTGCTCTTCGAAGACCTCGGCCGGTGTCCGCCAACCGAGTACCTTGCGGGGCCGGTTGTTGATCGCCATGGCGACGGCTTCGAGGTCCGTGGACGACCAACGGGAGAGATCAGTGCCCTTCGGGAAGTACTGACGCAGCAGCCCGTTCGTGTTCTCGTTTGTCGGTCGTTGCCAGGGCGAGTGCGGATCGGCGAAGAACACCTTTGTCCCGGTATCGAGAGCGAACTGGGCATGACCGGAGAGTTCCTTCCCGCGGTCCCAGGTGAGGGTCTTGCGTAACTGCTCGGGCAGCGGTGCCATCGACGTGGTGAGCGCCGCGTTCATCGCGATCGCGCCATAGCCCCCGAGCGAGGGGCCGTTCTTCACGGGCGGCCTCTCGCCCCAGCCCTCAAGCCGGGGCAGGTGCACCAGGAGCGTGGAGCGGCTGCTGCGCTCGACAAGCGTGCCGATCGCGGAGCGGCCCGTCCCGATGATCAAATCGCCTTCCCAGTGTCCGGGGACCGCGCGGTCCCCGGCCTCGGCGGGGCGTTCACTGAGGATGACGTCCGCGGTGACATGCCCCTGCGGCTTGTTCTGCGACCGTGCACGGGGAACCCGCAGCGCCCGGCCGGTGCGCAGACACATGACCAGTTCCCGCTTGAGCGCGCCACGGCCCTCGATGAACAGCGCCTGGTAGATCGCTTCGTGGCTGATGCGCATGGACTCATCATCGGGGAAGTCGACACGGAGCCGGTGCGAGATCTGCTCCGGGCTCCATGCCGTCGCCCAACGCCTGTCCTGCCGATGCGGCTTGTTCAGCCCCTTCCACCCAGGCGTCTCAGGCCCGGTGACGATCATGCCGTCGGGGCGACGGACGCTGCCGGCGAGCCGCTCCTGCACGTACTCTCGCAACCTGTCGTCGCCTGCGAGCTTCGCGGTCTTCGGGCGCTTCGCAGCCTGCTGCGCTTTCCACTGCGCCACCAGAGCCCGGTAGACCGGTTTGCCGCCCCGGGTCGCCGCGTTGCGGCGCAGCTCGCGTGAGATCGTGCCCGCGTCGCGGCCGATCCTGCGAGCGATCTCCCGCACGCCGAACTCCTGGGCGCGCAGCAGCGCGATCTCCTCACGCTCGGCGAACGACAGATAGCGGCCGGTGGGCTCGTCCAGGCTGATCGGCGGCATCCCGCCAGCGTGACGGAACCACCGGGTTGCGACCGGCCATGAAACGCCAACAGCCACCGCGGCCTCTGCCGTCGTCACTCCCGACGCGATCCGCCGCCAGAAGTGGCGCTGCACCGCACGAGACGGCTCCGGCCGACCCGGTGAACGCATCGGCGGTCGCATCGCCCGATCCGCCGCCCACTGCCGTCGCGCTCCCGCAGGCGCCTTTGGCACCTTCTGCTTCCGGTCTCGTCCCATCGCATACCTCCGTGATCAAGGTGTTGCGACGACCAGTTGAATCCGCCCTGGGCTCCGTGGTCGGTGTGCATGACCGCCCCGGAGAGGCTGCCGCGGGTCCGTTCGGCGGCGGACAGGGCGTCGGTGACGAGGTCGGTGCGCATGTGGTCCGCGATCGCCCAGCCGGCCAGGCGGCGTGAGGCGAGGTCGATGACGGTGGCCAAATACAGGAACTTCCCGCCGTCCAGCGGGAGATAGGTGATGTCACCGACGTACTTCGTGTTCGGCTCGCTTGCCGTGAAGTCGCGGCCGATGAGGTCCGGGGCCTTCGCCGCGGCCGGGTCCGCAACAGTGCTGCGGTGTCTGCGGCGCAAGCGCATGCCCGATAGACCGGCACCCCGCATCACCCGCGCGATCCGCTTGTGGTTGACGCGCTCGCCCGCCTCGCGGAGCTCGGCCGTGATTCTGGGGACGCCGTAGGTGCCGTCCGACTCGCGGTGCACGGCCCGTATCCGGGCGGCGAGGCGGGCGTCGGCCGCCTGCCGGGCGGCCCGGTCCGCGGCCGTCGCCCGCCAGTAGTAGAAGCTGGAGCGGGCGATGCCCAGGATGATGCACAGCCGCTTCACGCCGTAACGGCGCTGATGGTCAGCGACGAACTGGAAGCGGTTCACCAGCGCGTCTCCCCGGCGAAATACTTCGCCGCCTTCCGCAGGATCTCGCGCTCTTCCTCCAGCTCACGGACCTTCTTCCGCAGAGCGGCGTTCTCCGCCTCCAACAGCGTCGGCGGCTCGGTCGGCACCTCCGCCCGGCGCCCCCGGGGCCGGCTCGCACCGGCTGCCCGGACCCAGTTGCGCAGGGTCTCGGGGTTGATCCCCAGATCGGCGGCGACCTGCCTGATCGTCGCCTCGGGCCGCGACTGGTACAGCGCGACCGCGTCCGCCTTGAACTGCGACGGATAGTTCTTCATGACCACGAGATGTCCGTTCTCAGATCCTCAGGATCAAGTGTCTCGTGTGTCCAGGATCAAGGGTCAAGGCCCTGGGGCGACTACCGGAAGCGGTACGGCGACATCCGGCGTCTCGACCGGATCCTGGAGGCGGAAGGCGACAGCGCCAACCGCTACCGGGCGTCCAAGCAGGCCGACGTGCTGATGCTGGCATACCTCTTCCCACCGTCCGAACTCCAGGGTCTCTTCGATCGCCTGGGCCACCGACTCGACGAGGACATCTGGCGGCGCACCGTCGACTACTACCTGGCCCGCACCAGCCACGGGTCCACCCTCAGCAGCGTGGTCCACGCCTGGGTCCTCGCCCGGGCCCGCCGCTCCGAGGCGTGGAGGTTCTGCCAGGAGGCACTGCGGAGCGACATCGCCGATGTGCAGGGCGGCACCACCGGAGAGGGCATCCACCTCGGCGCCATGGCGGGCACCCTCGACTTCGTCCAGCGCGGACTGCCCGGGCTCGAGACCCGCCAGCGAGCACTCTGGCTCGACCCCGTACCACTGCCAGAGCTGTCCTCGTACGAATTCGCCCTCCGCTACCAGGGCCATTGGGGCGTGCGGCTGCGTTTTGAGCGGGAAAGGCTCGACATTACGGTGCCCCCCTCCAACCGCTCCCCCATCGATATCCGCCTGCCAGACCGCTCGGTGTGCGTCCAGCCCGGGGAGACGTGCCAACTGCTGCTCCCGCACTGAAGCTCGTGAGCCGTGACCCCAGCGACCTTGCGATGTCGTGGGATGTCGGCCCGGCCGGTGCAGGCAGCACGGCAAGCCCAAGACAGAGCCAGCACGGTGTCCGGAGGCATCTGTGGACGCATAACACCCCCGAGCGGAGGAATGCCGCAATTCCACTGGAGGCGACGTCATGATGGTGGCCAGGCACTCGCGTAACCGCAGGAGGTCCCCGTGACGACGACGGGCAGTACCGGAACGGCCGTGTCCGACGCCCGGCGCCATCCGTGATGGTTCGGCCATCTGCGTGCGAGCGGCAAGTCGCTGCTAACCGCCGCTTCGCCCCAGACGCCCACCTGGAGCTTGGAAGTATGCGCACAGCCCAAACGGAGAGCCGAGAAGATCTAGGCAGCCGTACCCCTGAACCGCCGCAGCCCGATATGGCACGCCGGCCGAAGTGATGAGTGCGGGCACGCAGGTAGTGACACCTGACGGAGGTGGCCGGGAGCAGGCTGGCCGGCCGGTGCAGAGCATGGCGGCAGCGGAGGTCTTCACGGCGCTGGTCACCTCACCACGAGGGCTCTCTTCGACGGATGCGGCAGCGCGGCACGAGCGGTACGGGGCCAACGAACTGCCGCGCCCGCGGCGACAGGGCTTGTGGCGTCAGTTCGCGGCGCAGTTCACCGATCTCTTCGCGGTTGTCTTGCTCGTCGCCGCCGTGATCACCCTTTTGGCCTATGAACTGCAACAGCCCCGGGACGCCGGCACGCTGCAGCTGGCAGTGGCGATCCTCGGTGTGGTGGTGCTGAACGCTGCGATCGGGTTCGCACAGGAGTACTCCGCCGAGCGCACGGCCGAGTCGCTCCAGGCGATGGTGCCGCATACCTGCAGGGTGCTGCGTCAGGGTGAACGGCGGGAGCTGCCCGTGCGGGATCTGGTGCCGGGCGATGTGGTGGTGCTTGAGGCGGGGGACGCTGTGCCGGCCGACTGCCGCCTGATCGAGGCTCACGACATCTCGGTGGACAATGCTGCTCTGACTGGGGAGAGCGACGCGGTAGGCCGTACCGACGACGCCGTGGCATCGGGCCCACTGCTGCAGGCGCGCAACTGCGTGTTCATGGGGACCGACGTGGTGACCGGCTCCGGGAAGGCCGTGGTGTTCGCCACCGGCGCGGTGACCGAGTTCGGGCGCATCTTCCGGCTCACCGCTGCCGCGCCGCGGCACAAGACCCCTCTTCAGCACCAGGTCGCCACCATGGCCCGGCGGGTGGCGGGGGCCGCGTTGGCGATCGGGGCCGTTCTGTTCGCCGTCCGTCTTCCTGCTGGGGACCCGCTCGTCGAGACCTTCGTGTTCGCGCTCGGGGTGATGGTCGCGCTGGTGCCGGAGGGCCTTCCCGCGACGCTGTCCGTCTCCCTGGCGATCGGCGTACGGCGCATGGCACGCCGGCATGCGCTGATCAAGAAGCTGCTGGCGGTGGAGACGCTCGGGTCCACCACCGTCGTGTGCACGGACAAGACGGGCACGCTGACGCAGGCGGAGATGACCGTCGTACAGATGTGGGCCGACGGCGCCTCGCACTCCGTCTCCGGGGTGGGATACGAGCCGACGGGCCAGGTGGCGGACCCGGGACCGGTACGCGAAATGCTGCGGGTGGCGGCCCTGTGCTGCAACGCCAGGCTGGTACCGCCCCCGGCTGATGCGGCAAGGTCCCCCCGGCCTGATCGCGCGGGATGGCGGGTGCTCGGTGACACCACCGAGGGAGCGCTGCTGGTGGTCGCGGCCAAGGCCGGCCTGGACGTCACCGCGCAGGAGGCCGCCACACCGCGGGTGACCGAGTTCCCCTTCGATTCCACCCGCAAGCTGATGAGCACCGTCCACCACGGTGCGGACGGCGAATGGCACGCCTACGTCAAGGGCGCTCCCCAGGAACTGCTCACCCGCTGCACCACCATCCACTGGCAGGACAGACCACAGGCCCTGACAGCCCGGTTGCGGGCTGCCGTCACCACCGCGCACGACGACCTGGCCTCCCAGGGGCTGCGTGTCCTGGCGGTCGCCTCCCGTACCCTTCCCGGCCCGCGTCCCGTGCGGGAGGAAGCCGAGGCGGGGCTGACGCTGCTGGGACTGGTTGGCATGCTCGACCCTCCGCGGCCGGAGGTCAGCGAGTCGGTCCGCGCGGTACGGCGCGCCGGCATCCGCATCGTGATGGTCACCGGAGACCACCCGCTGACCGCGGAGGCCGTCGCCCGCCGTGTGGGGATCGTGCGGCAGAGCGCCCCCACCGTCGTCACGGGCAGCGAACTCGACACGCTGGACGACGGCGCGCTCGATGCCCTGCTCGGTCAGCCGGCGGAGCTGCTGCTGTGCAGGGTGAGCCCGGAGCACAAGATGCGGGTGGTCGCCGCCCTGCAGCGCCGGGGTGAGGTGGTGGCTGTGACAGGTGATGGCGCGAATGACGCCCCCGCGCTGAAACACGCGGACATCGGTGTCGCGATGGGTGCGTCGGGCACAGATGTGGCGCGCGAGGCCGCGTCGATGGTGCTGTTGGACGACTCGTTCGCCTCCATCGCCGCGGCGGTGAAGCTGGGCAGGTCGGTCTACCAGAACATCCGCAAGTTCCTCGTCTACGTTTTCGCCAGCAATATCGGCGAGCTCGTTCCGGTCCTGGCCGCGACGTTCACGGGGTTCCCGCTGGTTCCGATCAGCGCGGTGCAGATCCTTGCGATCGATCTCGGATCCGACGTCCTGCCCGCACTGGCACTGGGCGCGGAACCGCCCGAGCCCGATGTCATGGACCGCCCGCCCCGTTCCCGACGTGAGCCCTTGTTCTCGGCGGCCGTGGTGCGACGGATTCTCTTTCTGGGCGGCATCCAGGCGCTCGGTGTGTGCGTGGTGTTCTTCTGGCACATTGGCGCCTCAGGGATTCCGTACGCCGACTTCACCGAAGACGATCCCGTGTACCGGGAGGCGGTCACGATGGTGCAGGCGGGCATCGTGCTCAGTCAGTTCTTCGTCGCTCTGGCCGTGCGTACGGACCGGCAGAGTGTCTTCCGGGTCGGAGTGCTGTCCAATCCGAGACTGCTCGCCGCAGGCTTCGTCGGGGTGGCCCTGATGGCAGCGATCAGTTACGTGCCCGTGCTGCAGGAGGTGTTCAACACCGCGCCGCTGGCCGCCGCCGACTGGGCGGTTCTGGCCGGATTCGGAGCAGTGCTGCTGGGCGCGGAGGAAGCCCGCAAGGGGTGGCTGCGCCGACGCTCTCGCTCACTGGGCAGGAAGGGAGGACAGCGATGAGGGTGATCATCGTGGGCTGTGGGCGGGTGGGCGCGTCGCTTGCCGACCGGCTCACCGCCGAGGGCCATGAGGTGCACGTCATCGACCGCAGTCCCCTGGCCCGCAGGCGGCTGTCCGCCGGCTTCAGCGGCCAGTTCCACGAGGGCAACGGGTTCAGCCGCTCTCTGCTGGAGTCTGCGGGGATCGAGCATGCGGACGCGTTCGTCGCCGTCACCTCCGGTGACAGCAGCAACGTCGTCAGCGCCCGGACGGCGAAGGAGGTCTACCGGGTGCCGATCGTCCTCGCCCGCATCTTCGACCCCCGCCGCGCCGACATCTACCGCGATCTCGGCATCCCCACCATCGCCGGCGTGAGCTGGGCCGTACATCAGATCCACCAGAGGCTCCTGCACCGTCACCTCTCGCCCGAGATCAGCTTCGGCAATGGCGAGACCCTGCTGATCCGCTCCGAACTGCCCGCCTACTTCGCCGGGCGGCGGCTGGCCGAACTGGATGTGGACGGCGAGATCCGCGTCGTGGAGGCCACGCGCGCGGGCCGCTCGTTCGTTCCCGCGCACAGCACGCTGGCGGTCGGTGGCGACTTGGTCACGTTCACTGTTGCCGCCACCGCTCTCGGCCGCCTGCGGGGCTTTCTGGACAAGGAGCTCGGGACATGAAGGTACTGGTGGCCGGCGCGGGCCGCCTCGGCGCCCAGATCGCCCAGGTCCTCGCAGCAGCCCATAACGACGTCACCCTCGTCGACCTGAACGAGGACCGCATCGCCGAACTCGAAGGTCACCTCCCCGTACGGCTTGTCGCGGGAGACGCCTGCGAGGCGCGCCTCCTCGAGCACGCGGGGGCACACACCACCGACCTCGTCATCGCAGCCACCGGAGACGACGAGGACAACCTCGTCATCAGCCTGCTCGCAAAACGCCGATTCGCCGTCGCCCGCGTAGCAGCCCGCGTCAACGACGAGGAGAACACCTGGCTGTTCGATCACCGCTGGGGCGTCGACGTAGCCGTTCCGGCTACAGGCCCCCTGATCTCCCTCATCGAAGAAGCAACCGGAGCCACCGACACCGTGGCGCTCCTCCGGCTGAGCAAGGCAGGCGTGAATGTGATCGAAACCGCCATCACTTCGCAGTCCCACGTCGCCGGCCGCCCCCTCGCCGACGTCCAGCTCCCCGCGGGCACCATCATCGCCACCGTCATCCGGGCCGGTCAGCCCACTGTCCCCACGGACCAGACACAACTGATGCCCGGCGACGAAATCCTCCTGGTCTCCCACACAGCTACCGAGGAGGAAATCCACGCCGCGTTCCAGTAAGCAGGTCTCCCAGCCCTTCACCGAATGCTTCGATCAAGATCGAGGTGACAGCATCCACCGGTTGTTCTACGACACCGTCAACGGCGGGGACTTCCGCTCCCGCGAGTCGAACGCGAGCAGCACCACCCGGGTGACCCACAGGGCGCCGGAGTAAGGGAGGAACGGTTCACCCATCGTCCGCAGATAGCGGGCGTAGTCGTCAAAGGCAGCACGGCCGGAGAAGACCTTGAGGTCGCCGTACATGTGGACCAGGAGAAACAGCACCATGACCAAGCCGGAGATCGCCATGGCCGCCTTCAGCGTCACGGTCGAGCGCGAATCCGGCACTCGGTCGCGAGCCGTCGTCAGGGGATGGGTCGTCGTCACCCGCAGATGGTTTCAGGCGACGCTGCTCACAGGGCTCGGACACACGAGCCATCTGGGCGATCCACGCCGCGCGGTGGATGCACGCCGGCGCCGTGGTGCCTAATGCAGGTCAGGGCAGCTTGGCTACCGTCAGCAGGACGGCGGAGTCCTCGAGCGCCTCGAGGCTGTGCCGGGAGTCAGGGACGATGAGCAGGTCTCCCGTGCGGCCCTCCCATGACAGCTCACCTGCCGACAGTCGCACGCGCCCGTGCAGGACCTGCACCGTCGCCTCGCCCGGATTCTCGTGCTCGGCGAGACTGGCGCCTTCGGTCATGCCGATGACCGTCTGACGCAGGACCTTCTCGTGGCCGCCATAGACGGTGTCCGCGGTGTGACCACCACCCGCGGCGGCTGCCAGCTCCAGCTGTTGCCGGGCCAGCGCTTCCAGGGAGGTTCTCTGCATCCCACCAGTCTCCCGCTTCGATGAGCCAGGGCAACTCGGGGCGGCCCGGGAGGGCCACGTGACAACGGGCCCCACCGGTGTGGTCCCGCGTCTCCCCGGGGGCGGGGGGCTCCCGCGCAGGCCGGTCCGGACCTGCTCGGCGGCGCTGTGGGCCGCAGCCCACAGCGGACTACCGCGCCTCACCGGCGACCTGCTCGTCACCGCCGGCAGTCTCACGCGCCGACCGTGTGGCCGGACGTTACAGGGACTGCCGGTAGCCGAAGAATTCGTGGTCCTGGTTGTATCCGCCAAAGCCGCTGCCGATGTCGGAGAAGTCGGCGACGAACTCGATCTCCTTGATCCATTTGACCTGTTTGAAGCCGAGTTCGAGCTCGTTGCGCAGCCGTAGCGGCGCGCCGTGGCCGAATGACAGCGGCTCGTCGTTCATGTCGTAGGCGAGCATGGCGAGCTTGCTGCGCATGTGTTCGATGGGGTGGGCGTCGTAGTAGGTGCCGCCGTCGGAGCCTTCTCCCAGGGAGTAGAACACCACCCACTTGGCGTGCGGGTCGGGCGTGACCAGGTCGAGGATCGTGGCCATGGACACGCCGCCCCATTTGGCGACACCGGACCAGCCCTGGATGCAGAAGTGCTGGGTGATCTGCTCGTGCGTGGGCTGTTTCCTCAGGTCGTCGAGGGACAGCTCGGCCGGGTGGGCGACCAGGCCGCCGATGCGCAGCCGGTAGTCGGCGAAACCGCCTTCCTGCAGGGCCTTGTACTCGGCAGAGTCGGGATAGCGGCCGTTGTGCCAGAAGTAGGGGGAGATGTCTTTCTCGGTGTACTCGCCGGGGGAGACGTCGACGTGTTCGAACAGGCGCTGAGCGGGGCCGATAAGGGCGTATCCGAGGCGCTGCACGACCCGGGGATGGCGCAGGGTCAGCGGTGTGGCCGCGACCCAGGCGGCGACGACCACCGCCATCCAGCCGAGGAAGATCCACAAGCCGAGCCAGCTGCTGTCGTTGCGGCCGCTGTCGATGTGGTTGAGGTTGACCAGGAGCCCAGTCGTGAAGACCAGGCTCACGTGGACCACGATGAACAGCACGAACCAGGTGAAGACCAGGAAGTGCACAGACCGGGCCGTCTGGATGCTCAGCACCCGGCTGAGCCGCTTGAAGCGGGTCGACAGCGCCGGTGACATGCCCAGCCCGGTGATCAACGCCAGGGGTGCCGCGACGAAGACCGTGACGAAGTAGGCGAGCAGTTGGAGCCCGTTGTACGCCACCCAGCCGTTCTCCCGCGGCCAGTTGAGCGACAAGTACTGGATGGCCACGGAAGCGGCGTTGGGGAAGACGCTCCAGCTGGTGGGGACCAGGCGTTTCCACTGCGGGGTGGCGAACAGCAGCACGTAGAAGACGAGGCCGTTGAGCAGCCACAGCGTGTTCACCCCCAGGTGCCACCATCGGGCTAGACCGATCGAGTGCCGGATCCCGGGGAGGCCGACCCCGCGGGGCAGGCCGATCGAGTCCTGCTTCGCGGTCCACAGCGGGTCAGCGGAGACGGGCTTTTGCATCCGGAACCATTCCCGTCCCGGGGTGCTGTGCCGGGTCCAGTACAGGCGCGGATGATCGGCCAGGATCTGCAGGCCCGACCGCAGGGTGAACAACATGAAGAACAGGTTGAAAAAGTGCGACCACCGTGCCCATGACGGAACGCCCAGGTAGGCGCCGTCCCGATCCGCGCGCGGATCGGTGCCGGGATACTCGGCGATGAACCGCTGCACCGACGGCATGCCCCGCAGTCCCTTCGCCGCGGCGACGCACCCCAGCAACCCCACGAAGCCGATCGGCAGCAGCCACAGCAGGTTGAACCACCTGCTGCCCAGGCGCACCCGCGGAGCGACCCCGCCGGCCGCCGGAATAGAGCCCGCCCAGGTCGCCACGTCGACGACGGCGTCACCTCGTGTCAGGTTCGCGCGGAAACCTCCAGGGGTCTGGGAGGAGGCACCCGACGCGTGCGGCAGCGCACCGTCACCCGTCACGTGCTCGTCATCGGGCATGCCATCGACCTCCCGTCCGCTGCAAAGACTGCCCAACCTCACGCCGTTGGACCGGCCGGGAGGCTGCAGTGACCGAGCCGACCGCAAGGGTTGGCGGACCGATCAATCTGACCACCTCCGGCAGATGCCCCGCATGCGCAACGCACAGCATGGCGGCTCGACCACGACACACGGGTGCCGCCGTTTCGCGGTGGTGGCGGTGCCAGCCGCAGTCACCAGGCGTAGACCCGGGTGATGATGTTGCTGCGCACCGCTTCCTCGGGCCCCGGGTGGGCCACCACCACCGTGTCGCCGCTCGGATCGCAGCCCTCGACCCAGACGAACCCCTCAGCCGTTTGGGTGGTGGTGTGGGCGTGCCGAACTTTGAGTACCTGCTCGCAGAGCCGCAGTTCTCCAGCGCTGGGAGCCGTCCAGATCACGCAGTGCACTCCGATCCCGCCGGTCATGTGCTCGGCATGCGGGCTCAGGGAGCGCAGATACAGCTGGGAGCCCTCGCCACTGATCAGCAAGGCGGCGGTGCCGGTCCGGTGGGAGACCTCCAACCCCAGGAGTTCACGGTAGAAGCGCACCGACTCTTCAAGGTCGAACACGTTCAACACGAGGGACGCCAGGCGGTACGCCGAGGCGGCCGCAGTGCCGCTGTCAGCGTCCTGACCCAGCGGCTGGTCGCCGGACGGTGCTGGGGTAGGCGTGGATCCCAAAAGGGGCCTCCTTGTGTGCGCTGCGCTGCGGCGACCCGTCGAGGCGTGCGACCACCGCGAGACCGGTCTGCAGTGCATGCCAGCCGGTCCATCTGCCGGATTCCGGACCACCACGCCCGATTCCGGCAGGAGAGACTGTGCGGCAGAGACCTGCAGGCTGTCACGAGTCTCGCATGGCAGACACGCTAAGGGGTGCCGGTCGCGGCCCGGGGAGTCGCGGCGGTTCGTCGAACGCCGGCTGGCGGGCCCGTGCTGCCCGCCGTGGAGGCCGCCGTGCTGCCCGCCGTGGAGGCCGCCGTGCTGCCCGCCGTGGAGGCCGCCGTGGAGGCCGCCGTGGAGGCCGCCGTGGAGGCCGCCGGCTGGGTGATGCCCCGGCCCCGCCCCGTATTCGGCCATCCGCGCGGGCCGTCCTGCGAGCCGCCGACGCGGGCCCGGCAGTGAACCTATTTGGCTGCTACCACGCCAGCCAGCACAACGTCTTCACCGGCCGGTTCCCCCGGTGATGCTGCGCGTGGTACTCGGCGCGGCCGCCGAGGCGGCCGGGCTGTAGTTCCTGCGTGAGAACGGGCCGTGCCGTGGGTGGTCAGCTCAGGCCGGGGAAAGGGTCGGCCAGGGAGCGCAGCACATGGTCGGGCGCGGCTGCCCGCAGTTTGCCGGCGTGGTAGTGGCCACTGGCGACTCCGATCGCGAGGCGGGTGACCTCGGTGCGGTCCGGGGAGTCGGAGCTGTAGGCGCCGAAGACGAAGTAGCGGCCCAGCTTGCCCGGCTCCATCTTGGTGCAGGCAGCGCCTTCCATCGCCCCGGACACCACGCCGAGGATCACCCCAGCCGCTATCAGCCGCCCGCAAGGTCTCTTCGACGCCGTCGAGTACCCGGTAGCCAGGCGAGGCCCAGATGCCCTCGGACAGGTGCCACAGGTACTGGCCATACAGCCGCGCCATCTCGTCGGGGCCCGGGTCGCGGCCCAGCACCGCCTTGAAGGTCGCGGTGCCGACCTGCGGGTCGGTCTCCCCGGCGGAACTGTGCTCGCCGATGTCAGCCGACACCCCCTGGAGCCGATCGAAGGCCCACGCCCAACTGCGGGCCCCCGACCCTCCGGTGTGCACCAGGGTCTCGTCGATGTCGAACAGCACCGTGATCGGTCGTGCCATGCCGCTGGTCCTCCTCGCCCGTTCCTCACGGGTGCCGCCACGGTCAGATGGACCTCTTCTCGTCGTGCCCGCCGAACTGCTTACGCATCGCGGACAGCGTCTTGTCGGCGAACTCATCGAGTTGGCGTGAGGCGAACCGGGAGTACAGGGCCGCGGTCAACACCGGAGCCGGGACGCCCTCGTCGATCGCCGCGATGGTGGTCCACCGGCCCTCCCCGGAGTCCGAGACGCGCCCGGCGAAGTCCTCCAGGTCCGGCGACCGGCGCAGTGCGGCCGCGGTGAGATCCAGCAGCCAGGACCGGACGACGCTGCCCCGCCGCCATACCTCGGCGATCCGGGGGACGTCGAGGTCGTAGCGGTAGTACTCGGGATGCTCCAGTGGCGCGGTCTCCGCGTCGCCGTCCTGCGTGCGGGTGCCGATATCGGCGTCCGACTCCCACTCGCCGCAGGGCTGGTGGTGTACGGGCTGGGCGGCGGCGCGGGCCTGGTCATCGACTCCTACCCGGTGCTGTTCACCTCCCGCCTGGTCCTGGGCGTGGGTGCGCCGGCGGTGTTCACCTGCTCCACCACCGCACATCCCGCCCCTGACCAGCACCAAGCTCACAAGAGGAGCAGCATGTCCGAACGACGCATGAGGGCCGTCCTGGCGACCGCGGGGGCGCCACTGACCCTGGGCCGGGGCAGCGATGTACGTCCTGCCCGGCCCCGGCTTCCCCGTCCTGGTCATCGGCCTCTCCGCGCTCACCGCAGGACTCGTCATGATCGCTGCCACCCGCCGCAGCTGACCTGACCCCGGACACCACAGGAGCTCTCGCACCCATGACCTGGCAGTGGGCCGACCTCGCCTTCTTCTCCCTCACTCTGCTGCCGACAGGGCTGGCCATGGTCACCGGCCACATGCCGGAGCGCCTGCGTCCCCGGCTCGCCGCGGTGCAGCTGCGCAGCTGGGCCGTCCTGGCTCGTACGCCGCCGCTCCCCTCAACGCGATCCCGCGCCTGGCCAGCGCCTCACCGGCGATCATCATGGCCGCTACCGCCATCGCGGGCCTCGTGGCTGCGACCGGATGCCTCGTCGTGGTCGGCGGTACTGTCAGTCGTACCGCGGGCTGGCTGACCGCACTCGACCGGGCCGGAGATCCGGATCCGGCGGCTGCGGCATACGCGGCACCGGTTGGCGGTCAGCGGGGAAGGGACCTTGAGACTGTTCACGTAGTAGTCCGCGCGTACGTGGCCAGGGCCATCGGTCGAGTGCCGGATCTCGAAGGCGCCCTCCCAGGCGTGCCCGCAGCGCAGACAGACGAACGAATAGGCTTCATGTATCGGCTCGGTCCTCAACATCAGTACGCCCCTTGTCCTGGAACCGTCCCGCCCACGTGACTCCAGACTCGCCACACCCATCTTAACATTGCACTCTGCAATGATCGTGGGTCGGAAAGCCCCGCACCAGACCGCAAGGGCGTCGGACGAAGAGTGGAACGGACACGATGACGCAGCAGGAACCCCATCGGCTCGAGCCCGCTCCCGAGCCCTCCTCCCAGGCGGGCCTCGACCAGGAGGCCGAGGAGGTCACGCTCTCCGTCATGGCGGCATCCAGGCTGTTCGTGGCAATTTCCGCCCGCGCTCTCGCGTCCACTGACGACTCCCTGACCCTGCCTCAGCTGCGAGCTCTGGTCGTGCTGAATACCTGCGGGCCCGTAAAGCTCGCCGTCATGGCCGCGACCCTGGGAGTCAACCCCTCGACAGCGCTGCGCATGGTCGAGCGCTTGGAGTCCGCCGGCCACATGGACCGCAAGACCAATCCCGACAACCGGCGCGAGGTCGTCCTCCGCCTCACACCGGTCGGGCGGAACCTGGTGGAGCGCGTTCTCGCCCATCGGCGCACCGAGATTCGCACACTCGTGCAAAGGCTGCCCGCCGACGCGCGTGCTGGGCTCATTCCCGCTCTGAGGGCCCTGACCGAGGCGGCCGACGAAATGGCCGTGGACCCTTTCGACGAAGTCCGCCGCATCGGTGGCCTCATCGACGACCCCCTCAACCCGGCACCGCCGGTCGCCCCCCAGGGAGGCCGCCGCCGTCCGAAGGGCGGAACGGTCTGACCCGGCCGGCCGCATCGAGGTGCAAGACGAGGGCTTTCGTAGGCCGTCCCGCCGTGCACCCCTCTCTGACCCCGCCCCGCGGTCCGGTGTCGGAGGGCCTCGCTGCACGGAGAAGTCAGCCATTCTTGCATTCTGCAATATTCGAGAGGAGCATGGGAGGTAGGCAAACGGGCCTATACCTGCGGCCCTCGACTCCCGCGGGAGGCAAGCGTGAACTGCTACGACTGCCCCGACATCATTGCGACACCTGCGGTGGCGGTGTGCGTCCGCTGCGGCGCGGGAGTCTGCCGTGAACACGCGCATGAGAGCCATGTTCTGACACAGGACGTCGTCGGAACCGGCCGCGCGACGCACGACACACCCCTGCGGCACATCACGTGCCTGACGTGTCGCAAAACAGAGGTGAGCTGAACCGGTTGCGCTCGGCCGCCCTCGAACCGGTGGGCCGCCCGCCTCAGCCGGTCCAGTAGTTTCACCAGCACGCGAGGGCGGCGACGCCGATCATCCCCGTCCACAGCAGGAGCAGCCCCCAGGGAAACTCCATCGTGTCCCGACGCAGCGCGTCGGGCACCGGCACGGCACAAGCGCGGACGAGGTGAACAGCGGTGAGCTGAAGTCGAGAATCGTGGCCCTCCACACCCGGCAGCACCACAGACACACGGAGTTGATGCATCCCGCGACTGGAACGGCAGCCAGCTACAGAACGACGCTCCGGACAGAGCTCCGCAACCGAGCCCCGTCCAGATCCACCTGGGATACCGGACTCCGGCGAGCAGTCCGCCCGCATAGGTGAGCCCGACAGCGAAGCGGAGGGGCGATCGTGCCACGGCAGGCCCGCACGGGATGCCCGCAGCCCTTGAGCGAACTCCCGGCCGATTCGAAGGAGGTTCGGCATGACCATCGAGTGGCACTACGGCGTCGAACGGGACCTGGACATTCTCTCTGTCACCGGCTACCTGGGCCCGGACGCCGTTCACCGCTTCGCCGGTGCCATCGGCTGGGTCCTGGCACGCGGCACCGGACCGGTGATCCTGGACCTCGCCGACCTACGCGCCTGGTCCACGGAGGGCCAGCGTGCCGTCACCGAGGCTGCATGCCGCCTGGCGGCCCACGGCCGAAGCCTGGAACTGTCCGCCATCCCAATCGGCGGCCCGTTCCCTGAGGGGGAAGGCCCAGACATTCCGGTCCACCCGGACCTGTCTGCTGCGCTCGCCGCACATACGACGCGTCATCCGGCGACGACAGGCAGGAGAGGTGCGGTGACGGCTGGCCCATCCGGCCACTGAGACGCCGGGGTGGGCCGACGCGGGAGACGGCCCGCCCCGGCTCCGATCGAGTGCGTCCGAGCACGGCGCCCCCACAGGGACAGGCTCGGCATCCGTCCGTTTGGCGGAGACCGCGGATTTCGACGCCGCCTTGCCAGCGATGGGAGGTTCGACGTCGGCAGCAGAGGCGCGTATGCGACCGATGGTTCGAACTACCGGCAGGTGCCGATCGGCGTCGTCGTGCCCCGGTCGGTGGAGGCCGGGGCGCAGGCGGTGCGGGTGTGTGCCCGTTTCGGCGCCCCTGTGCTGTCGCGGGGTGGTGGCACCAGCCTGGCGGGCCAGTCGACGAATACGGCCGTGGTGGTCGACTGGAGCAAGTACTGCCACGGTCTGGTCTCCGTCGATCCTGACGCGCGTACTTGTGTGGTCGAGCCCGGGATCGCTGGATGTCCTGAACCAGCGTCTGTCCGACCATCGGCTCCAGTTCGGGCCGAAGCCCTCGACGCACAGCCACTGCGCCCTGGGCGGCATGATCGGAAACAACTCGTGCGGCTCGTCCGCGCAGGCGTACGGCAAGACCGTCGATAATGTGCGCCGCCTGGAGGTGCTCACCTACGACGGTACACGGATGTGGGTCGGCCCGACGTCTGAGGCCGAGCGCACGCGGATCGCCGCGGAGGGCGCCCGCCGCGCTGAGCTGTACGACGGTCTGGAGCGCCTCGTCACCGAGTATCTGGCCGACATCCGGCGCGGCTACCCGAAGATCCCGCGCCGGGTCTCCGGCTACAACCTCGACTCGCTGCTGCCCGAGAACGGCTTCGACGTGGCCAAAGCCCTCGTCGGCAGCGAAGGCACGCTGGTGACCGTGCTGCACGCCGAACTCGACCTGGTACCGGTGCCGCGGCGATGACATGGCTCCCGCCTCGCGTGGCCCGTCACGGCTAATCAGCGCGTCGTGCACGGGGCAGAGGCTGAGCCGAAGGTGTGACGCCGTTGGAACTGCCGTTGTTCGGACGGTGATCGCACGTTGTGCTGGATGGTCCTGTTCGGCGGTGGCGATCGCGGCCGTCGGCGTAGGCGGAAAGTGTTCAGAGCGGCGCGGCCGCCCGGTAGAGGTGAGTATGAGCGGTTGGGAGAGACCGGTCTGGGCCCCCATTGGGGGGCACGACGGCCGCCGGATACTGCATGACCACCTGGCTGAGGCGATTGATGCCATCTGCTGGCAGGCGCGGCTGGTTCAGTTGGCGCGAGCCCTCGAGCCGGCGGGCGAGAGGCGCGAGGGAACGTGGGAACGTGGGAAGCTGCACGTGAGCGCACGACAGTGACGTAGATGGTCCGTACGCGGGCGATCCGCATCTTTGCGCGGCAATCGCGGACCGGCTCACTTCGACAGCGACACCAGCGCCGCAGCCACAGGCTCGCCAGCATCCGGGACCCGAGCCGCTGCCCAGCAAAGAGCCTGCCCACTGACCTCGCAACCCCACGATCCAGCCCGCCATCTGCCCCAAACGGATCCCTTTCAGCAAGCAGCAGGGCAGCGGCGTGACCTCCCCAGGTGCTACATCGCTGCCCTGCTAGCCGTCGCCAACTACCCAAGGATGCCCGCCTTATAATGCCGTCGTGGTGCTGGGCGGCAGGCACCGATTCACAGACCTTCCGCCCGGGCATATTGACGGCCCTCAGGTGGAACCGGTCTTTGCATGACCGAGAGCGCGAGCCCCTATATCTCGACACCGAGGATTACCGTGCTGGGAGTGCAGCCCGGTAATCCTCCTTTTCGCATTGTGGAGATCGACGGGGAGGTGGTCGGTGAGGCAACCTCAATGACGGACGTGCTCTTCGCCGCCGCTGCCGCAGGCATCACGGTCCACGACCTCGATGACCCAAGCGTGGTCCGGTGGGTGGGCGGCGGGAAGTTCACCTGGAGGCTGCACTGAGCACCGCCTGCACGGGAGGCACTTTCGGTCAGGCAGCCGCCGCCGAACGATGCGCATAGCTCCGACACCGTGAGTGCTTCCAGGGGCGAGGCAGGCACCGACCAATTGCGACACCGCCGAACGTCGCACCGCCGCTTCAGCGGTCGCAGCCGCACCCCGGACAGGTCAGGCTGGAGGTGGTGGAGGTGGTTGCTGTGGCACGCGATGCCCCGCTCATGGTCGTGGACGCCGAGGGGATGGTGATCCGGTGGAGCCACGAAGCGGAGGAATTGCTGGGGCGGGCGGCGGATGAGGTGATCGGGCGGTCGGCAACCCACCTGGTCAACCGGACCGCGGCGAGTTCTCGGCACGGGAAGGGCGCTGGTGTGGCACTCCAGCACCGGGACGGCCACGCCGTTGACGCCGACCTGCGCGTGCGGCCCCTGACGCGAGGTGACGGGTCTGTGGTCTGGGCCGTTTTCCAAGCGACGGCGAAGGAGGCTACCGGACCGGACGTGGGGTCGGCGGCGCTGGAGGCACTGTTCGCCCACGCACCGGTAGGGATGCACGTCCTGGACAAGAAGCTGCGGATCGTATCGGCCAACAAGGCGGCGCACGTCATGTGCGGCGTGCCCGACGAACGAATCGTGGAGCGCCGCCTTACTGATGTTTACGCTCTGTCCACCCCTGACGAGGTGGAGGCCATGCTGCGTGGGGTGCTGGAGAGCGGTGTCCCCTCGCCTGGGCTTGTGGTGAGTATGCAACCCAAGGACGCCCCGGGAAGAGGCTGCACGGTTTTGGTCTCGGCTTTCCGTTTGCAGGACTCGCGGGGGGCGATCCTTGGGGTTGCCGCGGCTGTGGCTGATGTCACCGAATACGAAAAGACGCGCGCCCGGCTCCGGATCCTCGCTGGAGTGCGGGAGGGGGTGGGCCGAAGCCTCGATGTGGTGGCCAACTGTCAGGAATTGGTGGAGGCCGTGGTGCCTGGCTTCGCGGATGTCGCGGTGGTGGAAGTGGTGGATGCTGTACTGCGCGGTGAGGAACCCCCGCTCGGCCCCCTGGGGCGGGATGTGCCGCTGCGCCGTGCCGCCTTCCGCCATCGCGGCCAAGAGCAGCAGATTCAGGCGCATCCGGTGGGTGACGTGCGCAGCCTGCCGTTCTCGACCCCCTACGCCCGTGCCCTGGCCGATCTCAAACCCCGCCTCGTCCGCCTGGATTCCGACACGCCCTGGCTGGCAGCCGACCCCGCGCGCGCCGAGGCCATCCGCGCATCCGGCGTCCGCACGCTCCTCGCCGCACCTTTGACTCTGCGCGGCACCGTGCTGGGGCTGGTAAGCCTCTACCGCACCGAACAGGCCGGCACTTTCGACGAGAGGGAAGTGGCTCTCACCCTCGAACTGGCCGCCCACACAGCGCTGTGTATCGACAACGCCCGCCATTACACCCACGAGCACACCATCGCCACAACCCTGCAACGTCGGCTGCTGCCTCCGTGCCCTTCGTCGCAGAGCACCATGGAATCCGCCCACTTGCTCGTGTCCGGCGACGAGGGCGGCGGGGGTTGGTTCGACACCTTCGCCCTGTCCAGCGCCCGCACCGCCCTGGTGGTCGGTGAAGTCACCGGACAGGGCATTCAAGCCGCCACCACCATGGGACAGCTGCGAACAGTCATCCATTCCCTGGCATCACTGGACCTGGACGCCGACGAGCTCCTCGCACGCCTCAGCGACACCGCCATTCTCCTGGCTCAAGAGCGGGCCGCACTCCCGCCCGGGGACCCCATGCACCGAAAGGTGCTCACTGCGAGCTGCGTGTATGCCGTTTACGACCCCCTCACCCGCACGTGCACGTTTGCCCGGGCCGGTCACCCCGCGCCCGTCATCGCCCACCCCGACGGCACCACCGAGATACCCGACTCTCCCCCCGGGCCCCTGCTGGGCAGCTCCGAGGGCCCGCCCTTCGACACGGCCACCGTCACTCTCACCGACGGCAGCATCCTGGCCCTCTACACCACCTCCCTCCTGCCCGCCTCCCCGGCACGTCCCACAGGGGACCCGTCCACCCTGCGCCAGGTGCTGAGCGACCCCGACCGCCCGCTGCAGGACCTGTGCGATGACGCCCTGTACCGCCTGTACCGGGACACCCGCCCTGGCGACGCAGTTCTCCTCCTCGGCCGCACCCACACCTTCCCCTCCGAACACGTGGCAACCTGGCACCTGATTGACGCCCCCACGGCCGCCGGCACAGCGCGCGCCCACACTCGACGCCAGCTCACAGAGTGGGACGTGGAGGAGGAAACCGCCTACGCCACCGAACTGATCGTCAGCGAACTGGTCACCAACGCCCTCCTCCACGGCACACCACCCCTGCACCTGCGCATCATCAAGGACCACGCCCTCACCTGCGAGGTCCAGGACTCCGGTGCCAACGCACCGCGCCTGCGCCATGCACGGACAGTCGACGAAGGCGGACGCGGACTCTTCATCGTCGCCCGACTTTCCCAAAACTGGGGCACCCGCTATACACCGGACGGCAAGACCGTCTGGACCGAGCAAGCCCTCCCGCCCCAGCCCCCATAACCGTGCGGATGCAGACAGGATCAGCCCGAGAACGCAGGTGAGTGATCACACCAACGGGGTGCGGTGTTCGCCGTTTGCGGGGCCGGAAGAGCTGAAGGAGGCTGGTGGTGTGTTCCGCAGGCTTTTGCCATCTCGTCCATCCGACGCGCCACCGACGTCACGCGCCGAGAGCTCGGTCGAGCCTTTTCCCACAAGCGCAGTCAGGGCTCCGCTGGCCTATGTGGTCGCGCTGACGCTCCCGATCGTTGCGCTGGAACTGGCCATCGATGACCGTACAGTGCGGCTCACCCCCCTCCTGATCCTGCTGCCGGCCTTCCCGGCCGCGATCGGCACGGTGCGACAGACCGTCTACGCGGTCGGCTGGGTGCTGATCGTCATCACCGGAGTACTGATCTACCGGCCCCTCCCTTCCTGGTACAACTACGCGATCGTCATGGTGCTGGCCGCAACGCTTGGCGTGCTGGCCGTCCTGACCTGCCACTTGCGGATCCGGCGCGAGCAAGATCTCCACCGCGTCCGGTCCACGGCTGTCGCCCTGCAACGGCAGATGCTGCGCCCGCTGCCCGTCCTGACCGACCGGGTGATCGTCGACGGCGTGTACCTGCCCGTGGAGCAGGACCGCCTGGTAGGAGGAGACATCTACGAGGCCGTGGCCTCGCCATACGGCACGCGTCTGCTCTTCGGCGATGTCCAGGGCAAGGGGCTGCCGGCGATCGGAGCCGCCTTCGCCGCGCTCGGAGCATTCCGCGAGGCCGCCTTGCGCGAGCCGACACTCACCGCGCTCGTGGACGACCTGGAGATGGCCGTCGTCCGACACAACGCCTTCGCGCAGCAGACCGGCGAACCTGAACGGTTCGTCACCGCTCTCATCCTGGGAATCGACGCCTCAACGGACACGCAGGCGGTCAACTGCGGCCATCCTCCGCCCTACTTGCTGAACTTGGGAGCGGTCACCCCCGTACGGCTCGGCGACCCCGGCGTGCCGCTCGGTCTTGCTGACCTCGCTCCGAAACCCCGGACCGTCGAGTGGTTCCCGTTTCCTGCCGAGGCCACTCTTCTTGCCTGCAGCGACGGCGTCACCGAGGCACGCGGCAACTCCGGTGCCTTCTATCCCCTCGAAGAGCGGCTGCGGGCCTGGGCAGACGTTTCTCCCTGGGAAGTCGCCGACAATCTGGCCAAAGACTTGAGCCAACACACCGCTGGTGAACAGCGGGACGACATCACGGCCCTCGTGGTCCGCAGAGCCTCCTGAACAGGCACTTGGCCAGCAAGGGCACGCTCGCTCCTTCTGCTCCTCGCATTCAGCGGGTACCTACGAGCCAAGGAGCGTGTGACCGGGGACGGCACAAGGTGCAGAGGCCGGACACGGGGGCTGCAGACGTCCTGCTGGTCATTGACCTGGAGAGTGATGGTGCGGCCTACGACAACTCCCTGGGATCCCCCTACCAGTGAGGGCCCCCTTGCGGGATCCGTGCAGACCACCGTCTCGCCCGCGATCCCGGTTCCAGGCTCCGAAACCAACCTCCTCAGTGCCCCTTCGGCGTCTGACACCCCCATCCCGTCGGTGCCGTTCCGCACAGCATGAGAGATCTTCGAATCAGGCGAAGTGAGAGGCCAAGGCTCGCCTTGTCAGGCCCCAGGATCCGAACGCTGATCGGCCCCCGTTGGCGCTCCTGTACATCGAGGGAGAGGCTGGAAAGGCGTAGCCCGGACGAACCGGCCTGGAGGTGCCATGTACAGCAAGATCACCATCGCCGGCCATCCCATTCACCCGATGCTCGTCGGTTTCCCCATCGCCTGCTACACCGGCACGCTGGTGGGTTTCGCCGTCTATGCGGCCAATGGGCAGCAGTTCTGGCTCAACCTGGCCATCGCCCTCAACATCGCTGGGGTCGGCACGGCACTGCTGGCAGCCCTGCCCGGCATCGCTGATCTGGCGTTCGGCATTCCCCGCCGGTCGGCGGCCAAGACCGTCGGCATTGCCCACGGCGGCCTCAATGTCGCGGCGCTGGGCCTGTTCGGCGCGAGCCTTGCCATCTACGCCACCCATTGGGATAGCCCGGCCAATGGCGTCACTGCTGGACTGGCCCTGTCCGCGGCCGGGCTCGCCTGCACGCTCGGGGCTGGCTTCCTGGGCTGGACGCTGGTCCAGGACTACCACGTCGGTATCCGGCTCACCCCCCTCCAGGAAAGCGATGAACAGGCGGTGCAGAACGCAGAACTGATCCACCTACATCGCGGCTCCCACGTGGCGTGAGCGGCGTAGCCCGACCACTGAGCGGCGGGAGCTGTCGACCGGCCGTTCCACCGATACTTCCGCACCCCTGGCCGGCCTCCTCCTCGACCAGGAGGCAGCGGATTACCGAAAAGGGCGCCTTCAGGTGACACCTACACCGTCCAGTTCGGGTTCTCCATTGCCGGCACCGGACATGCCCGGGAGCCGGCAGCCGGACCTGCCAGACCTGTCGGACGTCCCGGCCGGCCGACCGGCACGCGCGGACGGATACACGGAACTGCGGAACTACGCGGTGATCGGGGACGGCCGCTGCGTCGCGCTCATCGCCCGGGACGGCTCGGTGGACTGGCTGGCCTGGCCCGACCTTGACTCGCCGACCCTGTTCGCCGCCGTGCTCGACCACGTCCAGGGAGGACGGTTCCTCCTGCAGCCGGAAGGGCCCTACACGACCTCCCGCCGCTACCTGCCTGGCACCAACGTGCTGGAAACGACGTTCACCACCGCAGGCGGCACGGTACGGGTGACCGACGCACTGACCCTTCCCGACACCAGCTCCCTGGCGCCCGCCCGGGAACTGGTCCGGCGGATCGAGGGCCTGGCGGGCAGCGTCCCCATGCGCTGGAGTGTCCAGCCACGCTTCGGCTACGGCGCGCACGCCCCCCGGCTGACACGTCGCGCCGGAGTTCCCGTCGTCACCTTC
The DNA here is from genome assembly GCF_036898465.1 of Streptomyces sp. B21-105. Classification (NCBI taxonomy): domain Bacteria; kingdom Bacillati; phylum Actinomycetota; class Actinomycetes; order Kitasatosporales; family Streptomycetaceae; genus Streptomyces; species Streptomyces sp. B21-105. Next base: position 1,525,160 of record NZ_JARUMJ010000001.1, read on the forward strand.
AGCCCTGAGGCGGTCGGGATCTGTGCCTGGAACGCGGGAGAGCCGCAGCCGACCTCCGACGCCGTCGCATCGCGCTTCCGTGCCGACGTGGGCACCCGGGCCATGCTCGCGCTGCCGTACGCGCACCGGGAACCGCTGGTGCTCCCCACGCGCGCCGACTGCGAGGCCCGGCTGGACCACACCGTCGCCACTTGGAGGGAGTGGAGTGACGGTCGCACCTACACGGGGCCCTGGGGCGAGGCGGTGCTGCGCAGTGCCCTCGCGCTCAAGCTGCTGGTCTTCGCCCCCTCCGGTGCGGTCGCCGCCGCGGCGACTTGCTCATTGCCCGAGGAGCTCGGTGGGGAACGCAACTGGGACTACCGCTTCAGCTGGATCCGCGACTCCGCCTTCACCCTGAATGCCTTCCTCAAGCTGGGGTGCGCGCCGGAAGCGACCGGCTACTTCTGGTGGCTCATGCACGCCTCCCAGCTCACCCATCCCCGCCTGCACGTCCTGTATCGACTCGACGGCGGCGCCCGCGCACCCGAGAAGACCCTTCCCCTGTCGGGTTACCGCGGCTCGACGCCCGTACGCATCGGCAATGCCGCCGCCGACCAGCTCCAACTGGACACCTACGGGGAACTGGTGCAGACCGCGTGGCTATATGCCACAGGGGGTCATCGGCTCGACGCCGACATCGCCCGCCGACTGGCCCAGACCGCCGACTTCGTCTGCACAACCTGGCAGCAGCCCGACACGGGCATCTGGGAGGTCCGCAGCGCTCCCGAGCACTTCACCCAGTCCAAGATGATGTGCTGGGTCACCCTCGACCGCGCCCTCGACCTCGCACAGCGGCGACTGATCCCCGACCGGCACGCACCTCGCTGGCGGCGCGAGCGGCAGGCCATCACCGAGTTCGTGGACGACCGCTGCTTCAGCCCGCGGCTGAACAGTTACGTGCGCTCCGCCGGCAGCGACGAGCTGGACGCGGGCCTCCTGCTCGGGCTGCTCCACGGCTATCGGTCGCCCGACGACCCGCGCATGCGCGGTACCGTCGCCGCCGTCCAGCGGGAGTTGCAGGACGGACCGTATGTCAACCGATACGTCGGCGCCGACGGAGTTGCCGGCAGCGAGGGCGCCTTCCTCGCCTGCTCCTTCTGGCTCGTCGAAGCCCTCGCTCGGACCGGCCGCGCCGACGAAGCCGCCCTCCTCATGGACCAACTCGTGCGCCTCGCCAATGACGTCGGCCTCTACAGCGAGGAGATCGACCCCGTCACCGGCGACTTCCTCGGCAATCTGCCCCAGGGCCTGTCCCACCTCGCCCTGATCAGCGCAGCCTGCGCGATCGGTCAGGCCACACGATGAGCGTCTGGGCCGCACTGGCGGGCGGGCTTGTCGGCACCCTGGTACTGACCACCGGCCTGCGCGCGGCCAATGCCTTCAGCCTCACCCGCATTGATCTGCCGTTCCTCCTCGGGACCGCCTTCACCAGCAACCGGACCCGCGCCAAGGCCCTCGGCTACGGCGCACACTTCATCAATGGCCTGATCTTCGCCCTGCTCTATTACGCGGTCTTCGTCGCCATCGGCTACAGCAGCTGGTGGCTCGGATGCGTCTTCGGCCTCGTCCACGGCCTGTTCGCCACCACCGCGCTCGTCAACATCCTGCTGCCGCTCGTCCACCCGCGCATGGGCCAACCCGAAACCAGCGCCCCCCATGTCGCACTGCTCGAACCACCCGGATTCCTCATGCTCAACTACGGGCCCGGCACACCCGCCATCACGCTCACCGCACACCTCGCCTACGGCACCATCGTCGGCGGGTTCCTTGCATGGTCAGGCTGAGAATCCGTGACCGCGCACCTGGGGAGCCTGCTGGACGCTTCCAGCGGGCACGACACGGTCCGGGTAGCGTGGAAACCGGACCGGGAAACCTCCCGAGAAGCCCTCGCATCGCGGTCGAAGGTGGAAGGGGGCCTCATGGCCTACCCACATGAAGCGGCGTCCTCCGGCCCGCAGCCGGCGCATCTTGCACCTGATTCGGAGCCGACGGGTAGCGGACCGGACGCGCGCGGACCCCGGCTGGCCTCGGTCGTGGTGTTCGTCCACGACCACGACGCATCGGCGGACTTCTACGGGGAGCTGCTGAACATGAAGGTCACCGTACGCACCGCGACCGCCGCACTACTCGTGAGCCGCAACGGCTTCCAGGTGTACCTGCGCGCCGTGGGCGCGCACGCCATCCACCCGACGGGCCACGTCGGCGCGCACTACGTGATCTGGACGGCGGACGGCCCCGACGACTTCCAGCGGTGCGAGCGCGTACTCAGAGCCCGCTCCGACCGTGTGGACACGAGGGAAGCTGAGGGCTTCACGCTCATCGAGGGCCGGGATCCCAGCGGCCTGCCGGTCCTGGTGGCCTATCCGGGACCGGACGAAGTGGCGCGGCTCGAGATCATCTCTCGCTACTACGTGTGATGCCGGAAGCAGCGGAGATTCGGAGCCATTGTCAAGAGTTGTGGATCGAGTCGTTCGCATCGGTGGTGCTGTCGCTGGGGTTGAGGAGGTAGGAGCCCCTCGCGACGCCTTGCAGGATGCTGTCGGCGGTTGCCTCAGCGGTCAGGGTGGTGGAATCCAGGACGTGGGCCTCATAGATACCCAGGTTGCGGAACTGGCCGTGCAGTGAGCGAATCGGCTCGGGGTCGGTCAGAGCGTCGTCGGCCCGGCTCGTTGCCCGTTCCAGTGTGGTGTGTTGGTCCGGCCGAAGGATGACGTAGCTCAGCGGCAGGGCCCGCTCCCGTGCCGTCACGCGGAAGAGGTCGATGAACCAGGGCCCGACGATGCCGTCGCAGATCACGTGGTATCCGCCGTCGGCGTAGCCGAACGCTGCTGAGACCAGTACCTGCAGGACTACTTGGTTCTGCTCGTGTGCTTCGGGCAGGTAAGGCGCGATCCAGCCCTGCTTGATATAGCGCCAAAAATCGTCGCTGTGCAGGTGGACGCTGGGAGTCAGGTGATCTGCCAGCAGTTGCGCCACGGTGCTCTTGCCTGCTCCGGGCGGCCCGGTCAGGACAATTACCTGACCGTGGTCAGGGGACGTCCGAGACAGGGGCGGCGGGTTCATGCCGCCACCGTGCCACGTTCGACCAGCACACCGCTTTCGAATTTGGCTCCCGCACGGACAAGGGGCACCAGGTGGGCGCCGGTGATCGCGCGCCAGCGGGCCTGGGCGGACTCTACGAGCTTGAACACCATCGCGAGTGCGGCGGCGGGGCTGCCGGCCCCGCGGGTGACCTTGGTGCGGAGCTTGACCGTGGAGAATGTCGACTCGATGGGGTTCGTGGTCCGCAGGTGGATCCAGTGCTCGGCAGGGAAGTCGTAGAACGTCAGCAGTTCCTCCCGGTCGTCGGTGATCTTCGCGACGGCCTTGGGCCATTTGGTGCCGTAGGTGCGGGCGAACGCATCGATCGCTTTCTCGGCGTGGGCGCGGTCCTCGGCGTTGTAGATCTCCTGCATCGCCTTCGTCGCGCCCGGCTGTGCGGATTTCGGCAGGCAGTTCGTGACATTGCGGGCCTTGTGAACCCAGCACCGCTGATGGCGGGCGGCCGGAAAGACCTCGGCCAGCGCCTTCCACAGGCCCATCGCGCCATCACCGACCACCAGCTCAGGGTCGCGCATGCCACGCCTGCGGCAGTCGCGCAGCAGGTCCGCCCACGACTCGGTCGACTCACGCAGGCCCTCCGCCAGCGCGATCAGTTCCTTGGTGCCGTCCAGGCGGACGCCGAGCAGGACCAGCACACACGAGTGCGTCTGCCCGAGCCTCACCTTGGGGTGCACGCCGTCGGCCCACACGTAGACGAAGTCGCGGTCTGACAGGTCCCTGGCCTGGAAGGCGGCATGGTCATCGCCCCACTGCCGCGTCAGCCGCGGGTCACCGTGGCTGGCGAGAGCCCGGCGGCCGATCCGAGGAACTGCTCCAGCGCGGGCACGAAGTCCCCGGACGACAGTCCGTGCAGGTAGAGCAGGGGTAGGACCTCGGAGATCTTCGGCGACTTGCGGCACCACGGCGGCAGGATCTTGGAGGAGAACCGCTTGCGTTCGCCGGTGGCCTCGTCCACGCGGCGGTCGTTCACCCGCGGTGCCCGCACCTCGACCGGGCCGGCGGCGGTGACGACGGTCCTGGGCCGGTGATGACCGTTGCGGACCACCAGCCGTCGGCCTGCCTCATCGGTCTCGGCAGCCAACTCGGCTATGTACTGGTTGACTTCTGCCTCCAGTGCCGCGGCGAGCATCCGCCGGGCGCCCTCACGGACGATCTCGTCGATCAGGGAACCGGACTGGGTGGAGCCATCCTCGGTGACTACGCTGAGCACGGACGTACCTTCCCGACCCGCGCGCCAACGCGGGCCTACTCGGTGACCATCACAGGATCATTCGGGAAGGTACGCCCTCCGCGTTCCACCCGGGACTGATCCACAGGTATCGAGCATTGCTCGGAGATTCGGCAGGAGGCTCTTCATGGCACACAAGCGAACGGTGCACGTCCGCCGCGTCTACGACACACCGGCGCAGACCGACGGCGCCAGAGTGCTGGTCGACCGCCTCTGGCCCCGGGGCATGACCAAGGAGAAGGCCCACCTCGACGAGTGGTGCAAGCAGGTCGCACCCTCCGTGGAGCTGCGCAAGTGGTACCTCCGCAACCCCGATCGTTTCGCGGAGTTCAGCCACCGCTACCAGGCAGAGCTCCAAGATCCCGAACGTGCAGATGCGCTGGCGCACCTGCGTGACCTCGCCGAAGATGCCACCCTGACACTCCTCACCGCCACCAGACATCCCGAGACCAGCAAAGCCGAAGTGCTTGCCGCGCTCATCCGGAGCTGACAGCACAGGAAACTGGTCTGCGGCCACTGTGGCGGTGGTGATGACGAGGGCGCCCGTCTGGAGGGCGAGGTGGTCGGCGGGGAGGGCACCGCGGGCGGTGACGACGACTCGATCCTGAGCTGCTCTTCGGTGTCGTAGGTGCCGCGCCAGGAGGTGGTGCGGGTGCTGGACTCGATCTCGCAGACGCCTCGCATCTGCGTACACAGATGTACCGCCTCCAAGTGCACGGCGACGCCATGTGGTTGCGGGATCCGCTCGAGGGCGTCGGCGAGTTGCTGGCCGACGCGGTCCTCGATCGGTTCAAGCGGCTGCGGGGACGGGTCCTCGTCGGAGTGCACTGCTGATAGGTCCGTGTTCTTCCAGGCGTTCAGCCTTCTCAATGTGCGCCACCACACTCGAGGTGACCCACCCGCAAGGCGCTCTCCGACCGGCTGGGCCAGCCGTCGATCATGGTGGACCGACTCCTCGGCCGCCTTGCGGACCGGACGGCCAAGCCGATGCGTAGGGACTGAAAGGTTGAGACCCCGGCACCGGTCTGGACTCGTGGCCTGGCCTGGTGGGTCCCCGGACCTGGCCGGGCTTCGGTTCCCCGTCGGGGCCGGGTGGGCGAAGCCTGGCGAAGATGTCCGCGCCGGATTCACCACCGCCTCGGCGACCAGGTGAACTTGTCGCCGCCGACCCAGCGGACCACATCCGGATCGTCCAGATCATGCACGGCGATGCCGGCCGCCAAGGCGGCGAGCAGCACGTCGGTGATGGTCTTCGCCTCGCCGACCACTTCGCCGTCGATTTCCACGACCCGGAAGGGCGGGGTGCCGGGCTGTACACCGAGCACTATGATCCGTGGGCTGCCGATGTACGGGACTGCGCTTTCGGCCACGATGAGCCTTCCTCTCAGATCTGTATCCGACAGCGCCCCGGCTGGTGAAGCACTCGGGCTCCGTCCGCTGGGCAGGCCATCGGGTCCGGGGCGGCGTCGGCGGGCGGGGTCAGTGCGGGGGTTCGGCTTTCGCCGGTGCATCGGGGCGTGGACGGATCTGCATGCCTGGGCGGCGTCGATGGACCGTGAGGTATTGGACGCCGCCGTCGCCCGCGGTGATGCTGCGCGTGGAGCCGCGCGGAAGCCAGAGCAGCATGCCCTCGGCCACGTGCTGCGGTTCGTCGGCCGTGCCGATGCCGACGGTTCCGTCTCCGCCGACGACGACGAGCAGGACATCCAGGTCCGGTTCGGTGTGTGTCTTGATGCGCTCACCGGGTGGCAAGTGGATGAAGTTGGCGTCGAGCTGGCGGCCGGGCTCGGCCAGTTTCCACAGTGCTCCCGTGGTTGCGGGCACCTGGCCGGTCAGCACCCGGGTGTCGCACAGGATCTGCGGAACAGCTTCCTGCGGGCCATCGGCGGCGTACGGGTCAGTCATCCGAGCCCGCCTGCCGGCCGATGCGGACCTGCCATTGCTCGGGGCCCGACTCGACGTACTCCCAGGTGAAGGTGCCGGGGTGGGCGGACTGGAACTCGCGGTGCAGCGGCTTGGGGTCGTGGTTGTTGACCAAGGTGAAGGTCTCACCCGGTGCCAGGCGGGCGAAGCGCGTGAAGATCCGCGGGTGCCGCTGGCCGTGCGGGATCTCGCGTACGTCGATGACGGCGGGGCTCTCGAGCCGGCCGCCGCTGAGCAGCGTGTCCAGATCCGCGACCAGAGCGGGCAGGTCGGCGCCAGGAAGGCGGACGAGGGCCGGCAGCAGCACGCTGCGCTCCACCGCGAGATGGGCACGCAGTACAGCCTCGGTGGTCCGCGCGATCACGGCAGCGGAGGCTGCGCTGTCGGCCGAGGACAGCTTGTCGATGTGCTGGCGCACCACGCTTGCGGTGGTGCGCAGCGCGCGGACCAGCAGCCGGGTCTCGGCCGCGCCCGCCGCGGCGGCGTACAGGGTCTGATCGCACGCGCTGAGGTAACGGAGCAGTTCGCCGGTGCAGAAGTCGCTCACGGCGGTGCGGACCGACTCCCCGGCGTCCGCGACGGGGTCGATCTCGGTCAGCGTGGCCAGCCGGCCCTGAAGCCGCTGGTTGGTCTGCTGCAGAACGCTCTGTGCCCGGACCACCGGGTCGGTCTCGGTCGACTCGATGTAGATCTCGGAAGGCGACGTCATCGTGGTGCCCCTTTTCTTTTCACCCCCGTAGCTCGATTATTACATGTAGTATTCGTAAGAACCTGGGTACCTCCGGGATGCGAGGGAAGCGGGATCATGACGTATGTGATCGCACAGCCGTGTGTGGACGTGAAGGACAAGGCGTGCATCGAGGAGTGCCCCGTCGACTGCATCTACGAAGGACAGCGCTCGCTCTACATCCACCCCGACGAATGCGTCGACTGCGGGGCCTGCGAGCCGGTCTGCCCGGTCGAGGCGATCTTCTACGAGGACGACGTGCCAGGTGAGTGGCGGGACTACTACAGGGCCAACGTGGAGTTCTTCGACGTGCTCGGCTCACCCGGGGGCGCGTCCAAGCTGGGCCTGATCGAGCGTGACCATCCGCTGATCGCCGCGCTCCCGCAGCGGGGAGAGGCGGCGAGCTGACATGCCCCCCGTGCCGAGGAGCCCTCGCCGCCGCGAGGTGCTGGAGGAACTGCGTGTCGCCCCGGCGCCTCTGGGCGTGACGGAGGTCGCCGAACGGATCGGCGTCCACCCCAACACGGTGCGCTTCCATCTGGACGCACTGGTGGCTGAGGGCCTGATCGAGCGGCAGCTCGAAGAGCCTGCCGGCCCCGGCCGGCCTCGCACCGTCTACGCGCCGCAGCCGGGAATGGACCGCGGAGGCACCCGGAGCTACCGCCTGCTGGCCCAGATCCTGCTCAGCCACCTGGCGTCGACCGGACCCGACAACGCACACCAGGCCGCCATAGAGGCCGGCCGGGCGTGGGGCCGCTTCCTGATCGACCCTGTACCGCCCTACCACCGTCCCACGGCCGAGGAGTCGGCGGTCCGGCTCACGGCCCTGCTGGACGATCTCGGCTTCTCACCCACGCCAGAAGGGGGCGGCGACGGCGGGGCGCCGGAGCGGATCCGGCTGCGGCACTGCCCCTTCCTCGAACTTGCCCAGGAGCACGGGCAGCTGGTCTGCTCCGTGCATCTGGGGCTGATGCAGGGGGCGTTGGCCGAGCTGCGGGCACCGATGGCGGCATCCCACCTGGAACCGTTCGCCGAACCGGACTCCTGCCTCGCCCATCTGGCACCCGCGCCCCCCGCCAGCTCCGCCACCGACTGAAGCGAGGAAGAACACCATGCACATCGCCGAGATCAGCACGCGTACCCGCCGCCGGGCGCCCCTCCCGAACGGTCCGATCGCGCAACCGCTCACGAGCCCCGACGTCTCCGATCAACTGGCCGTCGTCCACCTGGAACTGCCCGCGGGCGGCTCCCTGCCCGAACACGACCACGGCGCGCCTCACGGATCGTGCTGATCCCCCTGTCCGGCTCGGTCGAGCTCTGTCACGACGGAGCGAGACGGACGCTGTCCGCCGGTTCTGCCGCGCACGTCGCTACCGGGGAGCGCGTCAGCCTCGTCAATCCGGGCACGGAACCGGCATCCCTCATGGTGGTGGCTTCCCCGCCGGAATTCGCAGGCCGGCTGGCGTCCTGGCCCGTGGCCTGACCGCGTATGCGCGCCGCGTTGATCCGTAGGAGAAGGGCAGTAGATCGATGAACCACACGTCAGCCGCCGTAACCGGTGCGGCGGCCTTCGTATGGCTCGGGATGGTGCTGGCCATCTCGTTCCTGGAGACGCCGTTGAAGTTCCGCGCCCCCGGAGTGACCGTCCCCATAGGGCTGGGTATCGGCCGACTCGTCTTCCGAGCGCTGAACCTCGCCGAGGCGGCACTTGCCGGCGTGGTGGTCGTCGCGGCCGTCGTGGGAAACGCACCCGCTGCGGTCACCCTGCTGGCCGTCGTCGTGGCCGGCCTGCTCCTCGGGCAGCTGACCGTGATCCGCCCGCGGCTCAACCGGCGGTCCGACCTGGTACTGGCCGGCGAGGACCTTCCGCGTTCGCGCGGCCACCTGCACTACGTGATCGCCGAGATCGCCAAGGTCGTGCTTCTGATCGGCCTCGGCATCAGCGTTTTGGCCGTGTGACCCGCCATCAACGCCGATGCACGGCTCAGGCGGCGCCCTCTCGGTAAACTGCGTCGCATTGTCCTGAACTGATCCGGTATTGACAGAGTGGTCCCTGCAGTAGTTCGCCCGGTAAGTGACCTCACGATCCGAGGAGAGCCGCATGAGTGCGACACCCGACGCCGAAGAAGCAGCGGCAGCCGCCCCGTTGCGTGCCGGGCCCAGCAGCGTGGGAAGCATCGTGGTCAGTTGGGCGACCACGACCGACCACAAGAGAATCGGAACGCTGTACATCACGACATCGTTCGCGTTCTTCCTCATCGGCGGTGTCATGGCGCTCCTGATGCGCGCCGAGCTGGCCCGGCCGGGTCTGCAGATCATGTCGAACGAGCAGTTCAACCAGGCGTTCACGATGCACGGCACGATCATGCTGCTGATGTTCGCGACGCCCTTGTTCGCCGGTTTCGCCAACTGGATCATGCCGCTGCAGATCGGCGCGCCCGACGTGGCCTTCCCGCGGCTGAACATGCTGGCCTACTGGCTGTACCTGCTCGGCTCGCTGATCGCGGTCGGTGGCTTCCTCACGCCGCAGGGCGCGGCCGACTTCGGCTGGTTCGCCTACGCGCCACTGAACAGCGTGGTGCGCTCACCAGGCATCGGCGCCGACATGTGGATCATGGGTCTGGCCCTTTCCGGGTTCGGCACGATCCTCGGCTCGGTCAACTTCATCACCACCATCATCTGCATGCGCGCCCCGGGCATGACCATGTTCCGTATGCCGATCTTCACCTGGAACGTGCTGCTCACCGGCGTGCTGGTACTGGTGGCCTTTCCCGTGCTGGCGGCCGCGCTCCTGGTCCTGGAGGCGGACCGAAAATTCGGCGCTCAGGTATTCGACGCGGCCAACGGCGGGGCGTTGCTGTGGCAGCACCTGTTCTGGTTCTTCGGCCATCCAGAGGTGTACATCATCGCGCTGCCGTTCTTCGGCATCGTCTCCGAAGTCCTTCCCGTGTTCGCCCGCAAGCCGATGTTCGGCTACGTGGGCCTGATCGGCGCGACGATCGCGATCGCCGGCCTGTCGATCACGGTCTGGGCGCACCACATGTTCGCCACCGGCGGTGTGCTGCTGCCGTTCTTCGCTTTCATGTCGTACTTGATCGCGGTGCCGACCGGGGTGAAGTTCTTCAACTGGACCGGCACGCTGTGGAAGGGCAGTCTCAGTTTCGAGACGCCCATGCTGTGGGCGCTAGGCTTCCTGGTCACCTTCCTCTTCGGCGGGCTGACGGGCGTCATCCTGGCCTCCCCGCCACTGGACTTCCACGTCACCGACTCGTACTTCGTGGTGGCCCACTTCCATTACGTGGTCTTCGGCACCGTGGTGTTCGCGATGTTCTCCGGGTTCTACTTCTGGTGGCCGAAGTTCACCGGGAAAATGCTCGACGAGCGCCTCGGGAAGATCCACTTCTGGACGCTGTTCGTCGGCTTCCACACGACGTTCCTGGTCCAGCACTGGTTGGGCGCGGAAGGCATGCCACGCCGCTACGCCGACTACCTCGCCGCCGACGGCTTCACCGCGCTCAATTCGGTCTCCACGATCGGAGCCTTCCTGCTGGGCTTGTCCACGCTTCCCTTCCTCTACAACGTCTGGAAGACCGCCATGTACGGGCGTGCGGTCAAGGTCGATGACCCTTGGGGCTACGGCCGTTCGCTGGAGTGGGCCACGTCTTGCCCGCCGCCGCGGCACAACTTCCTCACCCTGCCGAAGATCCGCAGCGAGTCTCCGGCCTTCGACCTCCACCACCCGGACGTCACAGCCCTGGACCAGGCGGAGAACCTGGGCCGGTACGCCGACGCCCGCCGTGGCTCAGCCCCCGCACGCACGAACGGCCTGGACGACGGTGCCAAGGACTGAGGCGGAGGCGGCGCACAGATGGACAACCAACACGGCGCCGGCATCGCCCCGCCACGGCGTGGCGGTGAACCAGTCAGACCCCGATGCGGCGTCCCGGCAGCGAAACTTGCATGGAGGGGCCTTCGGCGGGACCGTGGAAAGGTGTTCCGCTGGCGAGTGTGGCCTCAGCTCATGGCCGAGTTTGCCAAGATGCGCGGAGGGCTGAGGGCAACGCAAAGGCATGGTGCGCAGCCGCCCGACATCGCGATGATGTCGGTGGTGGCGTTGACCGTTCCCCTTGTCCTGCTGGAGCTGGCGATCAGCGACAGCACGGTGAGACTGCGTCTGCTCATCGGCGACGTTCGGGGCAAGGGCTTGCCCGCGGTGGCAGCTGCCTTCGCGGCGCTCGGCGCGTTTCGGGAGACCGCCCGGAGTGAGCGTACGCGCACGGCTGTCGCCGGCGCCCTGGAGGCGGCGGTGGAGCGGCACAACGCCTTCGCGGCGCAGTCCGGGGAGCCCGAGCGCCTCGTTACCGCGCTGCTCCTCGGCGTAGACAATTCCGCTGAGACACAGGCCCTGAATTGCGGGCACTTTCCGTTGTATCTCATGACGCGGGCTTCCTCACCATCGCATTCACGGCCGAACCAGGCGTGCCGCTCGGTCCGGCCGAACTCTCCGAGGAACCAAGGACCGTCGAATGGTTCGCTTTCCCGCACGGCGCGACACTCCCGCTCTGCAGCGGCGGCGTCACCGAGACACGTGACGCCGCCGGCGAGTTCCATCCCATCGAAGAGAAGACTGCGGGGCCGGGCGGATGTGTCCCCATGGAAGGTGGCCCACAAACTGACTGCTGACCTGCGCCGATATACCGATGGCGAGCAGCGGGACGACATCACCGCGCTGGTGGTCCTCAAGGTCAACTGAACCGGAAGGCATTCCATGACGCAGTCCACCACTCGTGCACCCATCGTGGTGGGAACCGATGGCTCAGGAGCTTCGGAACTCGCCATGCGTTTCGCCCTGCAGGAGGCACAACTGCGCAGCACCAGCGTGCGTGCCGTATGTGCATACGATTTCACCGTCACCAGGGCAACCATGTCCGGATGGCTGACCGTGCCGGATTCCTACGATCTGGACACACAGATACGTGACGCCACCTACGAGTCCATTGCCCGCACGGTGGAAGAGGCCAGGCAGGAGTTGGGCGGTCCTCCCGTCGAGGTGGAGATCAAGGTGGACCCGGGTCGTCCCGCGCAGGTCCTGCTGGACGCGAGCGCAGACGCCTGCCTCCTGGTCGTGGGCAGCAGAGGCTCTGGAGCGTGGGGACGCCTCACCCTGGGTTCCACCAGCACCGAGGTCGTGCATCACGCACACCTCCCCGTCGTCGTCGTGCCGTCCAGGACGCAAGCAGAACCAACCTGACGCGTGCCCCCTGCCGCGTGCCACGGATAGACCCACAGGCATGTGGCCTGATCCGCAATCGTATGAGGAGGAAGCATCGTGGATGTGCTTACCCGCCTGTCGAAGAGTGGGGTGTCCATCTGGCTCGACGACCTGAGCCGGCAAAGACTGACCGACGGCAGCCTGGCGCAGCTGGTCAGGGAGCGGCATGTCGTGGGCGTGACGACGAACCCGACGATCTTCGCGAAGGCCATCACGGGCAGCGGCGCCTACTCCCCCCAGATCAAGGACCTGGCGCTGCGCTCCGTCGAGGTGGGCGAGGCACTGCGGGCATTGACCACGTTCGACGTGCGCTGGGCCTGCGATGTGCTGCATCCGGCCTACGAGGCAAGCGACACCGTGGACGGGCGGGTCTCGATCGAGGTCGACCCCAGGAACGCGCATGACACCGCCCGCACGGTCGCCGAAGCGCGGGCGCTGTGGTGGCTGGTGGACCGCCCTAATCTGTTCGTGAAGATCCCGGCAGCCAAGCAGGGCCTGGAAGCGATCAGCGCGTGTCTGGCCGAGGGCATCAGCATCAACGTCACGCTGCTGTTCTCGCTGGAGCGCTACGACGCGGTCGCGGAGGCGTTCTTGACCGGCATGGAACGCGCCCGCGACGGAGGGCACGACCTGTCCAAGATCGCGTCCGTGGCGTCGTTCTTCGTCTCCCGGGTGGATACCGAGATCGACCGGCGGCTCGACCGCCTGGGCGGCGACCGGGCCGCCGCCCTGCGCGGGCGGGCCGCGGTCGCCAATGCCCGGATCGCCTACGAGCACTACGAGCGCACCCTCGCCACGGACCGGTGGAAGCGCCTGGAGCGGGCCGGTGCCAGACCGCAGCGCCTGCTGTGGGCTTCCACGGGCGTGAAGGACCCGGCCTACGCCGACACCCGGTACGTGATGGACCTGGTCGCCCTCGACGTCGTCAGCACCATGCCTGAGGCGACACTCAACGCTGTTGCCGACCACGGCGTGCTCCCGGCCGGCAGCATCGGCGATACCTACGGCGAGGCACACAACATCCTCGACGAACTGGCCGGACTTGGCATCGAGTACGCCGACGTCGTCCAGATGCTGGAGGACGAGGGCGTGCAGAAGTTCGACGCCAGCTGGGACGAGCTGGCCGGGAAGCTCGCTGAGGGCCTGACCACGCCGGCAGCATCCGGACGCGAAGCGACCGACAAGAGCAGGGAGGACGCGTGATGGCCCAGGCCACGTTCGTGATCGCCGGGGCGAGCCTGGCCGGCGCCAAGGGCGCCGAAGCACTGCGCGGGCACGGCTTCGAGGGCCGGATCGTACTCATCGGGGATGAGCCGGAGCCGCCGTACGAACGCCCGCCGCTGTCCAAGGGGTATCTGCAGGGCAAGCAGGACCGCGAGACGATCTTCGTCCACCCTCCTCAGTGGTACACCGACCATGACATCGAGCTACGGCTGGACACCACCGTCACCGCGCTCGACCGCCACCGGCGCACGGTCACCGTCTCCGGTGGCGAGACGATCGGCTACGACAAGCTGCTGCTGGCCACCGGTGCCTCCCCGCGTCGCCTCCCGGTACCTGGCGCGGACTTCGACGACGTGCTCTACCTGCGCCGCGTCGGCGACTGCGAACGCATCCGATCGACGTTCCGGACCGCCTCCCGCATGGTCTTCGTCGGCGGGGGCTGGATCGGCCTCGAGGTGGCCTCCGCCGCCCGGACCGCCGGCGTCGAGGTCACTATCCTGGAAGCGGGCGAACTGCCGCTGCTGCGCGTCCTGGGCCCGCAGATCGCGCCCGTGTTCGCCGACCTCCACCGGGAACACGGCGTCGACCTGCGAGTCAGCGCGCAGGTCACCGAGATCGCCGACACCGGCCAGAAGGCCGCCGGGGTGCTGCTGGCCGACGGGACCCGCATCGACGCCGACGCGGTCGTGGTCGGCATCGGCGCCGTCCCCAACACCCAACTGGCCACCGACTCCGTTCTGCAGGTCGACAACGGCGTCGTGGTCGACGCCTCCCTGCGCAGCTCCGACCCGCACATCTACGCGGTCGGTGACGTGGCCAACGCCTTTCACCGCGGGCTGGACAAACACATACGCGTGGAGCACTGGGCCAACGCCCTGCACCAGCCCGAGACGGCCGCCCGCTCCATGCTGGGTGAGCGGTCGATCTACGACCGGGTGCCGTATTTCTTCACCGACCAGTACGACCTGGGCATGGAGTACGCGGGCTATGCAGAGCCCGGCCAGTACGACGACGTCGTCGTACGTGGCGACCTGTCCCGACGCGAGTTCATCGCATTCTGGCTGGCCGACGGACGTGTACTGGCCGGCATGAACGTCAATATCTGGGACGTCAACGACACGATCCAGCACCTGATCCGCTCCGGCAACCAGATCGACCGGGACAAACTCGCAGATCCGGACCTACCACTGGACCAGCTCATCCCCAACTGACGCAGCACTTGGGCCAATTGCACCACCCACTGCATCACTCCGGTGGAGGTGTTGGTTTCGAGGATGGACGCTGTCGGGCTGGCTCGTCCACTGAAGTACGGGGGGTCAGGTGGTCAGGCCAGTGAGGGAGAGGAACTCGGCTCGTGTGCGGGCGTCGTGGCGAAGGGTGCCGAGGAGCGTCGAGGTGAGAGTGCTCGAGCCGGTGGCCTGGACGCCGCGGAGGGTCATGCAGGTATGTTCGGCCTCGATGACGACCCCGACGCCCTTGGGCTCCAGGTGGGCCTGCAGCCAGTCGGCGACCTGTTTCGTCAGGCGTTCCTGGACCTGGGGACGGCATGCGAAGTACTCGACGACGCGGGCCAGTTTGGACAGGCCGAGGATGCGGTGTCCGGGCAGGTAGCCCACGTGTGCGGTGCCGACAAAGGGCAGAAGGTGGTGTTCGCAAACCGAGCGGACAGGGATGCTGCGTGCCAGCACGAGTTCGTCGTAGCCCTCGTCGTTGGGGAAGGTCGTCAGGTCGAAGGGGCGGGGGCTGAACAGTTCGGCGTAGGCGCGGGCCATACGACCCGGGGTGCCCTGCAGGCTCTCGGTATCGGTGTCGAGGCCGAGCGCTTGCAGGAACCGGGCGGCGGCGCGTTCGGCCTCGCTCAGGTCGATACGGCCGGTGTCGTGCACGACGCGCAGCGGGGAGATGGAGGGTATCGACGTCTCAACTTCGGGGACGCGGGCGGATCCGGTGGGTGTGTCAGGGGTGATGGGTGCAGCAAGGTCCATGACGTACTCCTCGGGTGAGGGAAAGGCATTGCAGGCGGCGGTAGGCGTCAGGAAGGAGTTGGTGTCTCAGGTGAGTAGCGGGACGGCTCGAGGCGGACGCAGCAGTGTCCCTGGCTGGGCGCGAGGCGCGCTTGGAAGCCGCCTTCGTCGAGCCCTTGGAGCACGCCGTGGAGCAGGTGGAGGTTCATGCCGCACACCGTCTGGGTGTGTTCGCGGGCGAGCACGTGGAAGGGGCAGTTGCCCAGAACGACGGCATCACCGTCATGGCGGGGCTCGAATCCGTATCGCTCCAGCAGGTCGAACACGCCCGTGCGGCTCTGGCCGGCCAACTGCGTGCCCAGTTCGCGGGCTTTGCGGTGCAGCACGCTGCGCACCGGCTCGCCGGTGGCCTCGGATTCCTCCAGGGCCTGCGCGAGGAGCCGTCCGGCCAGTTCGTAGTGCCGCTCCGGCAGACTGACGGTGACCTGTTTGGTGGAGCGCTTGTAGAGCTTGGCCGGCCTGCCCGCTCCCGGCCCCGTGCGTCCACTGCGCCGTTCGTAGACGACGTCGAGCAGTGATTCCGCAGCCAAGCGGTCCAGATGAAAGGCCGCAGTCTGCCGGGCCAGGCCAAGGGCTTCGGCTGCCTCGTCGCGGCTGACCGGGCTAGGCCGGCGCACGACGTGTTCGTAGAGCCTCCTGCGCGTCGGCTCGTCCAGAGCAGCGACGGCGGAGACGTCGGGATGGGGTGCTTCCTTCGGGTGGTCCACGAACACCAGTGTAAAACCCACAGCCATTGATTAAAGAAGGGTTCTACGCTTCTATAGACAGTGAGAGTTGTCGATAGAGGGAGCCGACATGTCGTCCGCAACCGCAAACCCCACGTCCGCCGCCCGTCGGCGGGCTGTGCTGACCGATCCCAGCTACCAGGCTTTCGTCATCCTGCGTACCGCGTTCACTGTGGCGCCGATCCTGTTCGGGCTGGACAAGTTCGCCAACCTGCTCGTTGACTGGCCCACCTACCTCGCTCCCTGGATCAACGACATCGTTCCGGGCAGCGCCCAAGGCGCCATGTACGCCGTCGGTGTCATCGAGATCGTGGCCGGCATCGCCGTGGCCGTCGCACCACGGTTCGGGGGCTGGCTGGTGGCCGGATGGCTGGCCGGCATCATCGTCAACCTGCTGACCATCCCGGACTACTACGACATCGCGCTGCGCGATTTCGGGCTGCTGCTCGCCGCGGTCGCCCTTGCCCGACTCGCCCAGCATTACCACGGCAAGCGGCGAGCGAGCTGAAGCCCGTACAGGATCCCTAGCGGCGAGGTCGGCCGTGGTGGGCCGGGAGCCCGGCGAGATCGGTGCTGCGGCGCAGCACGTCGCGGAGCATGGCCGGGGTCAGGGTGCGGGTAGACATGTTGCGCTGGCTGGGGTGGTAGCCGCCGACCAGGTGCAGTGGCCGTCCGCCGCCCGGATCGGCGAGCAGCGCCTCGCAGCCGTGCCCGAAGACCGGGCGCGGGCGGGGCAGTCGCCATCCCGCTTCCGCGAGCACCGGCAGCAGGGCCTGCCAGGCGAACGCGCCGAGCGCGACGACCGCCCGCAGGGTGGGCCGCAGCAGTTCCAGTTCTCGGGCGAGCCAGGGCCGGCAGGTGTCCCGCTCACCGGTGGTGGGCCGGTTGTCGGGCGGGGCACAGTGCACCGGCACCGTGATCCGCACCCCGTACAGTTCCAGCCCGTCGTCCCGGTGGGTCGCGGTGGGCCGGGAGGCCAGCCCGAGGTCGTACAAGGCGGCGTACAGCGCATCGCCGGACGGGTCGCCGGTGAAGATGCGCCCGGTGCGGTTGCCGCCGTGCGCGGCGGGAGCCAGACCGACGATCGTCAGCGGTGCGTCCGACGGTCCGAAACCGGGCACCGGACGGGCCCAGTACTCCCAGTCCCGAAACGCCCTGCGCTTGACCCGCGCAGCCTCCTCCCGCCAAGCCACCAGGCGCGGACAGGCCCGGCAGGTGGCCACCGCCGCGTCCACCTCGCTCGGTGAACTCATCCGGGGGGCCGTCCGCGCGGGAAATGCGGGTGACTCGGCCGGGGGACGTCTGCTGGGCACACCGGGCTCCTCGTCGATACGTCGTACTGCACGCCGCCGCTCTGCACCGGGGGGCGGCTGTGGGGGCCGACCGGACACAGCTCTGACGGGTTCGGATGAGCTGTCGCCGATAAAATGGGAGAGTCGGAATCATCTGCCTCGCAGGGGATGCACATGTCGGCCCGCTTGAGAGCTGGGGCGGCCGACCGATCTGGAAAGGCACCCTTATGGCCAAACAGATCACCTATCGCCGAGTCTACGAGGAGCCCTCGCCGAAGGACGGCAAACGCGTGCTGGTCGACCGTGTCTGGCCGCGGGGCATGCGCAAGGAGGAGGCGCGTCTGGACGAGTGGCTCCGCGATGTCGCCCCGTCGACCGATCTACGCAAGTGGTACGGCCATGAACCTGGCCGCTTCGCCGAGTTCCGCCGCCGCTACCTGGCGGAACTGCGTGACGCCGGTCACCGCGAGGCAGTCGAGCATCTGCGTGATCTGGCTGGGCACGACAGGCTCTTGCTGCTGACCGCCACCAAGGACGTGGACCACAGCCAGGCCGCCGTCCTCGCCGAGTGGCTGACCAAGAGCAGCTGACCAACGCGCGAGACACTAGTGGTGTCGGCCCCCGGCGGACCGCGATCGGGCATGCCCGATCGACCGTCCTCGCTTCGCCGTCCCCGGGACTTCGAGCGTCCGGAGCCTTGACCTCCTCCCCTTCGTGAACGAAAGGGATTCCTTCCCTCTCGGGTCGGGCTTTCTGCTTCACAGTCCGCAGCCACCTGGGGTTACCAGCAAGGGACGGCGTACCGCCCATGGTCTTACGCAAGCTCCACAGACCTGACTTCCCGCCAGCCCGGCGGTAGACCCGGACGGCTTGTTTATCGCCGACCGGGCACTACCGACCTTATCGCCCGATCAGCATCACTCCTGACGCTCGGTGACGAATGGTCTTTCGCCCAGGGGCGAAACCCCGCTCCCTGTCCTGCTCCGCAGGAGTCCGTTTCCTCCCCCGCCTGAACGCGGGGGTATCCACGGAGGAATCCCGATGAAAAGGGGATGATCATGCGAACGAACATCATCCGGCACGAGACCATGATGGTGAGCTACGACGTGGTCAACGGCTGGACGGTTGTCGAAGTCGACGGTGACGTGGACGCCCATACCGCCCCCATGATCCGCGAAGCAGTCATCAAACTTGTCGACGAGGGGCACCGCCACTTCGTCCTGGACCTGGGCTTCGTCACCTTCATGGACTCGATGGGGCTGGGCGTGATTGTGGCGATCACCAAACGCATCCGAGAACACGAAGGTTCGCTGCGTATCGCATCCGTCTCTGGCCGGATACTCAAGATCTTCGACCTCAGCGGCATGCGCGAGAGCTACGAGATCTACCCGTCGACACCGGATGCGACGCAATCCGTTCCCGCGCCCGGCAGCCTCGCGCACTGGCCGCATCGCTCCTCCCACTGAGGAACGCTGCTGGGCCGCCGACTCGGAGGTCCAGACGGCGACCAGCAGACGGGGCATGCAGCCGGTGGCGTCCCGTTCCTGCCTGTCCGACGGCAGGGGGACGCCGCGCGTGTCACTCGCCCCCTTTTGGGCTGTCCAAGGGGGTGCGCAGGGCGAGCAGGGCGACATCGTCGTCGAACACCTGCCGGCTTCGGCTGATCAGGGCGTCGCACAGTTCCTCCAGTGGGGCCGTGGTCAGGCGTGCGGCCTGCTCGGCGAGGTCGTCAAGTCCGGTGTCGATGTCCTGGTCGCGGCGCTCGACCAGCCCGTCGGTGAAGAGCAGCAGGGTGCTGCCGGGCAGAAGGGGGTGTTCGTGGCTGTACCGGGAGACGGACGCATCGATGCCCACCGGGATGCCGTGGCGGGCGGGTGCGAGGTAGCGCGTGCTGCCGTCCGCGCCGACCAGCAGCGGCGGCAGATGCCCCGCGTTGCTCCAGCTGAACGTGTACTCCCCGCCCCCTCCACGGCCACGCTCGATGCGGCCGAGTAGCAGGGTGGCCGTGGGCGGATCGTCGAACATCGTCAGGGCGTGGTCCAGTCTCGACATGACCTGGCCGGGCGGCTCGCCCCGGTCGAGGGCGAGTGCCCGCAGCATGTTGCGGATCTGGCCCATCAGCGGGGCGGCCTCGACATTGTGGCCGGTCACGTCGCCCACCACCACGCAGGTGGCGCCGTCGGGCAAGGCCATGGCGTCGTACCAGTCCCCGCCCAGCCTGGGCAGGACCGAGGCCGGTTCGTAGCGGGCGGTGACCTCGAGCGGCGCAAGGTCGGGAAGGGCGGGCAGCATGCGGCGCTGGAAGTGCTCGGCGGCGTGTTTGAGGTGCTCGTAAAGGCGGGCGTTCTCGAGACTGACGCCCGCCGCACTGGCCAGCGCGGTCAGCAGCCCCTCGTCATCGTCATCGAAGGGTGTGCCGTCCTTCTTGTCGGCGAGGTAGAGGTCGCCGTAAACGGTGCCACGCACCATGAGCGGAACACCTATCAGGGTCCCCATAGGCGGATGCCCGGACGGAAATCCGACGAAACGCGGGTGCGCGGCCACATCCGCCACCCGCAGCGGCTCCCGGTCGTCCACCAAGGTGTGCAGCAGCCCATGGCCCTGCGGCAGGCCCATGTCAGCACACAGGTGCGGGTCGTCGATGCCCACCGTGATCAGGTCGATGACCTTGCCGCTCTCCGAGAGCACGCCCAGTGCCCCGTAGCGCGCGGCCACCAGGTCGGTGGCGGCCTCCACGATGCGATGCAGCACCGTGCGGGTGTCCATGTCGGAACTGACCGCCCCGATCGCGTCCAGCAAGTGGCGCAGCCGCTGCCGGTCCAGGTCACGCTGCGGCGGCCGGGCGGCCACGCCCTCCCGGGTCCGGCCCCGCTCCCGCCTGTGCCACGGATTGCGCGCCATGGTGCTTCCTCCCGGCGCCATCAGGCGCCGTCATCACGTCGCCGTGCCTTGTCACACTACGCGCTCACCTGACGGGAAGCAGGCCACAGCGGCACGCCGGACCTGCGCCCGCCCCACGAGACCGCTGCGTCCGGCATTCCCTGCCGTGGCGACCGCAAAGAGGCGACGGTCAGGGCACGATGACGACGGGGCAGTGCGCGTGGCGGGCCATCCACGCCGGCACCGACCCGATCAGGTGGTGCAGCCGTTGCTCCGGCGCGCCGAGGACCAGCGCGTCGGCCTGGTGCTCGTCGGCAAGCCGGGCCAGCTCTCGGGCCGCGTCCCCGATGCAGGAGGCGACGTGGACGTTCAGGCCTGCCGGCGTGGCCGCGGGCAGCGTGTCGGTGAGTTCAGCGCGCAGCCAGGCGAGCACATCGGCCTCCCGCTCGGCTTCGGGGGCGACGATCCCCGGGTCGTACGAGACGGGAACGGGAGTGATGTATGCGACGAGCAGAGGCCGCCCGGTCCGGCGGGCCAGTCCCGTCGCCCAGGCGAGCGCGCGGCGGCTGGCCGTGGATCCGTCGTAACCCGCCACCACTGGATGCGCCGGAGTAGCGGGTGCTCGGGGGGCCTGCTCACCTTCATCGCACACGGCTGCGTTCATCCACTCGACGGCGACACATCCGGCATCATACCGATCACACCGGACAACCGGGCCATATTCTGGCTGGCCACCGACCAGTGGCGCTACGAGGCGTTCCCCGCCCACATGCTGGCCAGCCCCCTGGGAGAGTGGCGGCGGGCGGGCCGCATCCTGCCGGACTGCCGACGTTGCAGCAGTGCGCGCCATGTGCGAGGAAGATCCGGTGCTGGGGCAAGCGGTCACCCGCAGCGTGGTCACCGTGGTCGGGAACCGGCGCAATCCGCCCGGACGCGCCTGCTGGACCTCTACGGGCGGGCCGGCAGCGGGCCCCGGCCCTGACCGTCAACGCTACTCAATGTGCTGCCGCAGACGCGTTGTGAGCTCATGCAGCGCTCGCGCACGGATCGGCCGATAATGGAAGCGATCGACTTCGGCGAGACGAGAGCGCACGTCGCGCGTCTTGAGGCTGCATATGAACGATCAATCCATGCAGATGAATGGTCCCCCGCCGGTCGTCGGGCTGGTTGGTGAGAGCCTGGTACCCGTCACGGACGAGGTGGAGTGGGCGGCTGTGTCCCCGCGGCAGATCACCCCCGAGGAGTGGCAGCGGTTCGAGGGCTACGTCAAGGAGGTCTTCGAGGCGCTCGGCCTGGCCGTCGGATCAGCGGCCACCGCCGATACCCCCCGCCGTTTCCTGCGTGCCCTCTTCGACGCCACCAGCGGGTACGAAGGAGACGAAAAGCTGGTTACCGCCTTCGAGACCGAATGCCACGGCGGTTCGGACTGCCGGATCAGCCAGATCGTCGAAGGACCGATCCCGTTCTTCGCCCTCTGTGAGCACCACGCTTTGCCGTTCTTCGGCAAGGCGTACGTCGGATACATCGCGCACGAGCACATCCTCGGCCTGTCCAAACTGACCAGGCTGGTACGGCTGTTCGCCCGCCGCTTCTCCGTGCAGGAGCGCATCGGCCGCCAACTCGCCGAATCACTGCAGCAGATCCTGCTCCCACACGGCGTCGCGGTCCACCTGGAAGCGGTGCATCTGTGCACGCAGATGCGCGGAGTACGGGAGATCGAGTCCAGCACCCGCACCACCCACTGGCGGGGCACCTACGACGAGGATCCACAACTGCGCGGCGAATTCTTCTCGCTGTGCGGGCAGCAGGGCCTGGCCGGACATGGCTGAGCACAGCACCGCACACCCCGCCGCCGGAAAACGGACAGGCTCGCTGGAGCCCCTTGAGTTGCTGTACGAGGAAGCCGGACAGCCCAGCTTCGGTCTGCCTGCAACGCTCTCTGCGGCGTACGGCGGCGATCTGGGCTTCACGACGCCGTGCGTGTACGCGAACTTCGTCACTTCACTTGACGGAGTAGTTGCCCTCGGCCCCGAATACCCCTCCTCCGGCTCGGCGATCAGCGGGCGTGAACCCGCGGACCGCTTTGTCATGGGACTGCTGCGCGCATGCGCCGACGCGGTACTCATCGGGGCCGGCACACTCCGAGCCACGCCCCGCCACCTGTGGACCCCCGACCATGTCTGTCCGCAAGCCGCACCCGACTTCGACGAGCTACGGCGCAGCCTGAAACGCGCCACCCGACCGCAACTGGTTGTGGTCACAGCGAGCGGCGATGTGCCCACGGAACACCCAGCGCTGCAGTCGGGCGCTCTCGTGGCCACCACCGCGGACGGCGCCCGCCGGCTCGAGGGGCACCTGCCGCCAACCTGCGCGACACTCACCGCGGACGAAGGACCCGCCCTCCGTATGGCCGACGTCCTCGCGGCTCTCCACGCCCAGGGACACACCGCGGTGCTCACCGAGGGTGGGCCACAGCTCATCGGTCACCTCATCGGCGAGGGCCTGCTGGATGAGCTGTTCCTCACGACATCCCCAGTGCTCGCCGGCCGGGACGGCACATCCCGCCCCGGGGTGGTCGCCGGGCTCGAACTGCTGCCGAACCAGCCGGCGTGGACGGACCTGATCAGCGCCCGCCGCGCGGAATCCCAGGGTCTTCTCGATGACCTGTGCGGGCGAGCCGACCGTCAGTGGTGTCTGTGAGGTGAACTCCTCCAGTGAGGGGCCGTGTCCGTAGACCGGCGCGTTGTCGAAGTAGGGGCGGAACTCGTGTACCGCGTCCTGGCTGTTGTGGCGCATGAAGAGCTGCCCGCCCAGCCCGACGATGGCCTGGGAGGGTTTGCCGTGGCCGTAGTGCGCGAAACGCTGCCGGTAGCGCTGCACCATGCGGCGGGTGTGGGAGGCGGGCCAGAAGATGTGGTTGGCGAAGAAGCCGTCCCCGTAGTGCGCCGCGAGTTCCGCGATCTCGGGTGTGCGGATGGCGCCGTGCCAGACGAACGGCGGGATGCCATCCAGAGGCCAGGGCGCGAGGGTGAAGCCCTGCAGTGGCGTCCGCAGCTTGCCCTCCCAGTCCACCACCTGCTCCCGCCACAGCCGGCGCAGCAGGCCGTAGTGCTCGACGGTCAGTGGCACGGCCTCGCGGATGTCCTGCCCGAACCAGGGATACACCGGCCCGGTGTTGCCCCGCCCCAGCATCACGTCGGTGCGCCCGCCGGACAGATGCTGCAGCATGCTGAAATCCTCAGCGATCTTGACCGGGTCGTTCGTGGTGATCAACGTCGTCGAGGTCGACAGGATGATCCGCTCGGTCCGGGCCGCGATGTAGCCGAGCAGTGTCGTGGGCGAGGACGGTACGAACGGCGGATTGTGGTGCTCGCCGGTCGCGAAGACGTCCAGGCCGACCTCCTCGGCCTTCCTGGCGATGGCCACCATGGCCTGGACACGTTCTGCTTCACTGGGCGTACGGTCCGTGGTGGGGTCCGGTGTGACGTCCCCGACGGTGAAGATCCCGAACTGCATACCGGTCATGAGCGTTGCCTCTCCGCGAGCCTCTCGGCCCGGCTGCTCGACCACGAGTCCGAGCGCCACTTTGGGCCCAGCCGTGTCGCAGCGGCCCGTTCGCTGCCGCAGCGCTCGCGCGGCCGGCGGGTCGCGGCTTTCCGACCGCCGCTGCTCGAGCGTCTCGTCGGCCGGCCACCGGCACGTTCGGCCGCCCACTCTTCAGGGCTGCCGATGTCGACCGGTTCCCGGTGTGGCGCGGCAGGTTGCGAGTACCGCATGCGCGCGATGTGAACCACTGGGGAGTCCCGACTGCGGTGCGCGCCTCCCAGGCCGGTGGCGGGCCTTGTGACACGGCGCCGGCCGAGACCCTGACGTATGCGTGGGGCGCTCTCGGTGGGGCTGGTTCAGCCTGCGAATTGGCGGGCGGGCAGCCCGGCGACGTCGACTCGTGCCCGGAACAGTGAGCCGGCCAGCGGATCCTCTGTGGGTTCGAGATTCTCCCGGGACGTGGTGATGAACAGCTCCTCCAGGCGCGGCCCGCCGAACGTGCAGGCGGTGACCTTCTTGGCCGGTAGCTCGATCACCTCGTCGAGCACCCCTGCGGGAGAGTAGCGCCGCACCGCCCCACCGTTGTTGAGGGCCACCCAGACGCCGCCTTGTGCGTCGACGGTTAGCCCGTCCGGGCGGCCGGCCTCGGCCGGAACGGTCACGAAGGTGCGCTGCCCGGTCAGGCCCGACTCGCGGTCGTAGTCGAACACGGCGATCCGCTGGGTGGGTGTGTCGTTGTAGTAGGCGTGGGTGCCGTCGGGGCTCCACTCCAGCCCGTTGGAGATGGTCACCCCGGTGAGGGCCACCGTGACGGAGCCGTCGGGTGCCAGCCGGTACAGCGTGCCGGCGCCGGTGCGTTTGTCGTAGGCCATCGAGCCGCAGTAGAAGCTGCCGTCGGGATCGCAGCCGCCCTCATTCATCCGTACCCCACGGCTTTCGTCCCACAGTGCGGGCAGGTGTGTCAGGGTGCCGTCGGCGTCCTCCAGGGCGAAGCCCCGCTCGACTCCGATCACCGCGCCTCCCTGGCTGCGGGGCCGCATGGCTGCGGCGACCTTGCCCACATGACGGCGGGTGACGGTGCTGTCGTCGGCCAGGGACAGCACGTCTCCTGCCAGCATGTCGACCCAGCGCAGGCCGCCCCAGGCCGACGACCATACGGGCCCCTCGGCGTGGTAGGCGATCGGATCGGTCACCTGCTCCACACGCATCGACGCCTCCCGGTGAAGCGTCTGTTTTAGGCGGATAGTTCTTCTTGTTGCTTAGGTGTCATAGTGCCTGAACCGGGAGATCGCCGTATGGCCCGTTCGCGCACGGCCGCTGTGTTGCGGACGTGGCTCGCCGAGACCTGGCCGCTGGTGCAGGCGACGGCGGCTGCCACGGTGGCGTGGGTGATCGCCGTCCGCATCGGTGGCCACGACGCCCCGTTCTTCGCTCCGATCGCCGCGGTGGTCGCGCTCAACTTCGGGCGTGGTGAGCGGGGACGGAACGCGGTGCGGCTGGTGTTCGGGGTGTGTATCGGCATCGTGATCGGCGAAGTCACGGTCGTGGTCCTCGGGGGCGGTTGGGGCGGGCTGGCGCTGGCGACATTCGTGGCGTTGGTCATTGCCCAGGCCCTGGGGGCCAACCGTCTGATGCGCGTCCAGGCCGCTGCCGGGGCGGCCCTGACCATTGCTGCGGCCGGCGGATCGGCCGGCGGCGGGGCTGGTGTGTACCGGTTGGTCGACGCGCTGGTCGGTGCGGGGGTGGCGCTGGTGTTCACGCAGATTCTGTTTCCTCCCGAGCCGCTGGCTCTGGTGCGCCGGGCGGAGAGGGCGGCGCTGACGACCATGGCGGAGGGCCTGGGGCTGGCGGCCGAGGCGATCGAGCGGGGAGCGTACGACGAGGACCTGCATGCGGGGCTGATCGGGTGCATGTCCGGCGTGCGGGAACACCTCGCCGAGGTGGGGAGGGCCGGCCCGGCCGGTGCCCGGGTCGCCGGCCACTCGTTGATCTGGTGGTATCGGCGCCCCGCCGCCGCGTGGACGCGTCAGGAGGCTGCCCAGGTTCAGTTGCTCGGAGCCAGCTGTCTGATGCTGATGCGTACCGCCGTCAGCGCGGGGCTGCCTGGGCAGGGCAGGCTTGCGCAGGCGGTGCGGGAGCTGGCCGGGGCGGTCACCGACCTGTCGACAGACCTGGGCAGCCACCGGATCCGCCAACGCGCGGTGGACCGTGCCTTCACCGTCGCCCGCCGGATCGGCGAGGCCCCGGCGCCGCGTATGGAGCGGGAAGCAGCAGCTGCCGGCGTGCGGTTCCTCTGCCTCGACATCATGGTCTTCGCCGGCGCCGCTCCGAGGGAAGCCTCCGACGTGCTTCAGCAGGGCGCCGGCAAGCCGCGGGCGATCGCGCCGCCAGAAGACTTCCACCTCCCTGGCCTGCCGCGCGGGGCGCTGTTCCGTCGTCTGCGGCGCGGGCTGCCTGGCCGACGGCGGCGCTGACTCTGACAACCGGCGTGCCGGCCGCGCGTCAGGGCGGGCCCGCGCTTCCTGCGGCGTATTCCTCCAGCGGGACCATCCCCGCGTTCCAGGCTGCCAGTACGGGCGTCATGACGCGCCAGGCCGCTTCGGCCTCGTCACCGCGGACGGACAGCGTGCTGCCGCCCGACAGGACGTCCAGCAGCACGCGACCGTAGGCCGGCAGGTCGGCGGCGGGAGGCGGCGCGGTCAGCGTCACCGGCGAAGGGCTCGGCGGATTCAGGGACACCCCGCCGGTCAGGTGCAGGGCGATGTCCTCGGGGCCGTCGAGGCCGATCCGCAGCGTGTTGGCCGGAGCGCTGTTGTACGACGGGTGCTCGGCCGGCCGGAAGCGGACCGTGACCTGCTTGCGCCGGCGGTGCAGCGCTTTGCCGGCCCGGAGCAGGAAACGGGTGCCCGACCGCCGTTCACTGTCGAGGTCCAGCACGATCTCGGCGAAGGTCTCGGTGCCGCGGACCGCTTCGACACCGTCTTCATCCTGGTATGCCGGGACGGCACGGCCGGGCTTGCCCTCCGCACCGGGGAGGCGGCCGGCGGTGTAGCGCGGGACGCCGCCTCGTCGAGGCGCAGAGGGCGCACGGAGCGCAGGACGTCGACCTTGCGGTCCCGCAGGGCTTGTTCGTCGAGGCGCGTCGGCAGCTCCATCGCGATCAGGGACAGGATCTGGAGCATGTGGTTCTGCATCACGTCCCGCAGGGTGCCGGAGCGGTCGAAGTAGCCCGCCCGGCCCTCCAGGCCCAGGTCCTCCTCCCACAGGATGTCGATCTGCTCGATGTGCCGACTGTTCCATACCGGCTCCAGGACCCGGTTGGCCAGGCGCAGCGCGATCAGGTTATGGACGGTGGGCAGCCCGAGGACGTGGTCTACCCGGAACACCGCCTGTTCCCCGGCTGCGCGCGTCACTTGGGTGAGGAGCCGGTTGAGTGCCATGGCGCTGTCGAGGTCCTCGCCGAAGGGCTTCTCCAGTGCGATCCGGCTTCCGTCGGGGAGCCCGGTACTTCCGAGCGTGGTCACCACCGTCGCGTGCAGTCCGGGGGGCAGGGCCAGGTAGGCCGCCCATGGCGGCCGGATGCCGGACAGCAGGCTGCCGAGGCTCGCGGGGTCCGTCATCTCTGTGGGGCGGTAGCGAAGCAAGCGGATAAGGTCCGCGCGGGCCGCGGCCGGCACATCCGGGGCGTGGCGCTCCAGCCTGTCGGCGGCGGCGCGCTGGAAGGCATCGTCGTCGAGGTCTTCCCGGGCGGCTGCGACGACGTGGAAGTCGGGTGGAAGCCGGCCCGCGGCACGGAGTGCGGCAAGGGCGGGCAGCAGGAATCGGCCGGCGAGGTCACCGGTCGCGCCGAGCAGCACCAACGTCTTGATCAATTGCTGACCCCCAGTACGACGGCATCGGCACCGGCAACACCGGGCGGCATAGAGATGCCAGTGATTGCAAAATCACTATAAGTGGCGGCTTGATGTGATTTGTGAAGAATTCCAAGTATGCCTGATCTTGAGTCGGCAGGTTCGGATCCGAAGCGGTCTCCTCCCGTAGTGACGCTTGCCGCGCTGTATGGCACGGGGGGCGTCGTCATCGGGCCCGAGGTGGCGCGGCGGCTCGGCGTGGCCTTCCTCGATCGCGCCATCCCGGCGTCGGTCGCGGCGCAGAGCGGCGTGCCCGAGGAGGTCGTCGCCGCCGCTGCCGACGAGCGTCCGCTGAGCCGCTGGCAGCGCCTGCTGGCACGGCTGGCCAGGGCGCCCAGTTTGACCGCAGGACCGGCCCAGGAACGCTGGTTTCTCGAAGAGGGCGAGATGCGCGCGGAAATCCGGCGCTTCATGGCCGACGCCGTCCGGTCCGGGGGTGTGGTGCTGGGCCGCGGCGGCGCGATCGTGCTGCGCGAGGTGCCTCAGGCGCTGCACGTGTACCTGGGCGGGCCCCTGCAGGCCCGTATCGCGCGGGCCGCAGAGGCCGAAGGCGTCGACCGTGCCACTGCTGAACGGCGTGTTGAGGCCAACGACTGGGCTCGTAGGGAGTACGTCAGGAGGGCATACGGCGCCGACGGTGATGATCCGGCCCTGTATCACCTCATGATCGATGCCACCGCCTTCAGCGTGGACGCATGCGTGGAGCTGATCGTCGCGGCGGCCACCTTTCACATGGCTCTGGCGCGCAGTACGGGGGCGACGGCATGACGTGCAGTGCGGACGCAACGACGTGAGGAGTGCCTATGCTCAGGCCCCGCGATACGCCCACCCGTGAGTGCACCTCGCTCAACGGCCTGTGGCGGTTCGCCGTCGACACCGATGGTGTCGGCCGGACTGACGGCTGGTGGCACCACTCCCTGCCCGGCAGGCGGGAGGCTCCTGTGCCGGCCAGCTACAACGACCTGTTCCCGGACCAGGCGGTCCACGACCATGTGGGCGATGTCTGGTACCAGCGGGTGATACGGATTCCCGGGCGGTGGGAGGGCCAGCGGATCGTCCTGCGTTTCGACTCCGCGACCCACCGGGCCGTGGTCTGGGTCGACGACACCGAGGTCGCGGCACACGAGGGCGGATACACGCCGTTCGAGGCCGACCTCACAGACGTGGTCGAACCGGGCGCCGAGCACCGGGTGACGGTCGTGGTGGACAACACCCTGTCGTGGCAGTCGATCCCGCCGGGCTACGTCGAGCAGACGCCCGACGGTCCACGCCAGCGCTACTTCCACGACTTCTTCAACTACGCCGGCCTGCACCGCAACGTCTGGCTCTACACCACACCCCGCACCTACATCAGCGACATCACCGTCTTCACCAGGCTGGACGGACCGACCGGAATCGTCGACTACCAGATCCAGGCGGCCGGCCACGAGGGGCATGACGTCCGCGTCGTCCTCCGGGACGCCGACGGCGTCGAGGTCGCGCGGGCCACCGGCGCCACCGGCGGGCTCAGCGTCGAAGACGTTCACCTGTGGCGGCCGGGCGAGGGCTACCTCTACCAGCTGCATGCCGAACTGCGGGGCACCGGAGAGGAACCGGCCGACGCGTACGTGCTGCCGGTGGGAGTGCGGACCGTGGCGGTCGAGGGACATCAGTTCCTCATCAACGGGGAGCCGTTCTACTTCACCGGATTCGGCAAGCACGAGGACAGCCCCGTACGCGGCAAGGGCCACGACGACGCCTTCATGGTCCATGACTTCGCGCTACTGGAGTGGCTCGGCGCGAACTCCTTCCGCACCTCGCACTACCCCTATGCAGAAGAGGTGCTCGAGTACGCGGACCGGCACGGCATCGTGGTCATCGGTGAAACCCCCGCCGTGGGGCTCAACGCCGAACTCGGCGCCACGCTCGCCGAGGCGGTCTTCAGCACGTTCTCCGAGTTCACCATCAACAGCGCCACACAAGAGACCCACCGCCAGGCGCTCGCCGAGATGATCGCCCGGGACAAGAACCATCCCAGTGTGGTGATCTGGAGCATCGCCAACGAGCCGGAGTCGACCACGACCGCCTCCCGCTCCTACTTCGAGCCCCTGGTCGCCGAAGCCCGGCGGCTGGACCCCACCCGCCCGCTGGCCTTCGTCAACTTCATGAGCGCCACCCCGGACAACGACGTCATCTCTGGCCTGTTCGACGTCCTCCTGCTCAACCGCTACTACGGCTGGTACAAGGACCTGGCGAATCTCGCGGCGGCCGAGCGGAATCTCGAAGAGGAGCTCCGCGCCTGGACACGCAAGCACGACAAGCCGATCATCATGACCGAATACGGCGCGGATACGGTAGCGGGCCTGCGCACCATCACGCCCACTCCGTGGACCGAGGACTACCAGGCCGACGTACTCGCGATGTACCACCGCGTCTTCGACCGCGTCGAGGCAGTCGTCGGCGAGCAGATCTGGAACTTCGCCGACTTCGCCACCGCCCCCGGCCTGCTCCGTGTCGACGGCAACAAAAAGGGTGTGTTCACCCGCGACCGCAGACCCAAAACCAGTGCATGGCAGCTGCGCGAACGCTGGCGAGCACGCCGATGACCGGCCCGCCGGGTGAGCGGACCCCCCAGCTGCGCCCCATCCAGTACATCGGCTACGGGGCCGGGGACTTCGCGAACAACCTGGCGTTCTCGATGGCGTCGATGTTCCTGCTCCTCTACTACACCGACGTCGTGGGGATCTCCGCCACCACGGCGGGAACACTGTTTCTGGTCGTGCGGGCCTGGGACGGGATCGGTGACGTGATCGCCGGCCGCATCGTCGACCGCACCTCCACCCGGTGGGGCAAGTACCGCCCCTACCTACTGTTCGCCTCGCTGCCGCTGCTGCTGCTCCTCGTCGCGCTCTTCTCCGTGCCGGGCGGACTCAGCGAGGGCGGCGCGCTCGTGTATGCCTACGTCTCCTACGCACTGTTCTCCTTCGCCTACGGCCTGGTCAACATCCCCTACGGTTCCCTGTCCACTGCCATGACGCAGGATCCCGACGAACGCTCCAGACTCTCCAGCGCCCGGGTTCTCGCCACGAACCTGGTCATCCTGCTGCTGGCGGTGGTCGTCTCACGGCAGATCGCGAACTCCGACGACCTCCAGCAGTCTCTGACGGTCATCACCCTGGGGCTGGTGGTGATCGGGATGGCGCTGTACGTGTTCACCTTCTCCACCGCCAAGGAGCAGGTGCAGCGCGACGTCGAGAAGGTCAGCCTGCGCCAGGCGTGGGACACCGTGAAGCAGAACAAGCCGCTGCTGCGGCTGGGCCTGTCCAGCGTGCTGTTCCTGTGCGGCATGTTCGCCCTGGAGACCACGGCCATCTACTACGCCCGGTACGTACTCGACGATGCCGGCCTCTACGTCGTCCTTGTCGCCGTGCAGGTCGTCGGCATGCTCCTGGCTACCCTGGTCATCCCCACCACGGTGACCAAGATCGGAAAGCGGACCTCCTACATCGTGGGCGGAACCATCACCGTGCTGGGCGGCATCATCACCGCCGTCGCGCCAGGATCGGTCCCCGCGATCGCCATGGTCGGATTCGGCATCAT
Organism: Streptomyces sp. B21-105; assembly: GCF_036898465.1. Classification (NCBI taxonomy): domain Bacteria; kingdom Bacillati; phylum Actinomycetota; class Actinomycetes; order Kitasatosporales; family Streptomycetaceae; genus Streptomyces; species Streptomyces sp. B21-105. Next base: position 1,556,632 of record NZ_JARUMJ010000001.1, read on the forward strand.
GGGCATCGGGATCGGCGCCATCAACACCCTGATCTGGGCGCTGGTTGCCGACACCGTCGAGTACGGGGAATGGAAGACCGGCGTGCGCGCCGAAGGCGCGACCTACTCGGTCCTCTCCCTCAGCCGCAAGTTCGGGCAGGCCGTCGGGGCTGCCGCCGCGGCCTACATCATCGGCCTCGGAGGCTACGAGTCCGGCGCAGCCACCCAGAGTGGCGGCGCTCTCACCGCGATCAGAATCGCGGCCGGGGCGGTACCGGCGCTGGTCATCCTCCCCGCGATCGCCGTCATGGTGACCTACCCCCTGACCGAGAAGAAGTTCCGCCAAATCGTCGCTGACATCGCTCAGCGCCACGCAGAACCCGGCCCAGACGAATCACGAGCCCACCGAGTATGAGCAGTGCTCAAGCAAGGAAGGGCCCGCCCGAGGTGTCCGGCATTCGGGTGATGATGCCCCCGTGGACGGGCACACCCGTTCGCGAAGGCCCTGTCGGCTCGGCCCAAGCAGTCGCTGTCGAGCGATCGCGTCACATGCCCTGGCACGTCAACACATATGGGGCGCCACGGCATTGCCTTTTCGAGTCCGCCTCACGAGAGTGCAAGGTCTGGCGCCCGCAGGTGAGTTGGCTGCACGGTGAGGGTTGGTTGGTGCGGCGAGGCCGGGCGTCGCGGTGATCAGTGACTGGAGGGGCCATGTGGCAGTCGCTCCACGCTCCTACCAAAGCCATACAGATCCGCACAATTGTTACGATGGGTTCATGTCTGATGGCACTGAGCGCATCCCCGGAATCGATCTCAACGCGGGGCCGAGTGGGGAGGGGTGTGTGGAGTGCCTGGCGGGCGACGGCCCTGGATGGTGGTTCCACTTGCGGCGCTGCGCCGCCTGCGGACACATCGGATGCTGCGATTCCTCACCCTCCCAACACGCAACCGCGCACGCACGTGAAGCCGGGCACCCCATCTTGACCAGCTTCGAACCCGGAGAGAACTGGTTCTGGAATGTCGAGACCGGGACGTTCCTTGAGGGGCCGAAGCTGATGCCGCCCACCTCGCACCCGGAAGCGCAGCCGGTGCCTGGCCCCAAGGACAAGCTCCCCATGGACCGGCGGCAACTGCACTGAGAAGCTCCACAGGCGAACAGAAGGTCGGACGGGTCGGTACGCGAGTTTGGGCCGGCTGACGGCTGGACGCACGCCGACTCGGGATCAGGTGGGCGGCGCTCCCAGGTGCCGGTCTGTTACTCCTCCAGGGCAGGCCAGCCCGGCCATGTCCCAGTCGGCGCGCCCGGCTCCGGCCCGGTAGGCGCTGTCGTAGAAGGCGAGCACGGCGGCGCGGGGGTCCGCTTCGGCGCGGGCATCGTCGTAACGGAGGACGGCCAGATGACTGCCGTTGCGCGCCACCCATCGGGCGGATCCTGGTGCGAGCGGCTCTTCCGCCAGCCCTGGGGGTTCGGGTGAGGTGTAGGAGTAGAAGGCGGGTTCGGGGAACATTTCGTCCCCGAACCAGAAGCCGAAGCTGATCACTTCACGGGAGTACGCCTCGCGAGTGACCGGGTCCGCCTCGGCCGGCTGTTCGGCGTGACGGCCGGAGAACCTGCTGTAGGCGATGTCGAAGGTGTGCCAGAAGTGATGCACAGGGCTGGCTTTCCCCGAGAATCCAGCCGCGAACTCCTCCAGCACCAGCGCCACCTGGCTGAGGACTCGCCAATAACGGTTGGCCTGCACGGGATCGTAGGCAGCGTGTTCGGTGTCCTCGGCGAACGGCCTGGATGCGTCCGGCAGGTCGAAGGGGCTGGGGAGAGGGACGTCCACCCGGACACCCAGCCCGGCCAGAGCGTCCAGGGTCGCGCGGTGGAAGGACGCCACCGACCGCCCGTAGAGCGGAAAGGACACCTCGGTGCCGTCCAGCGAAGCGACCACCAGACGATGGCCGACAAAGTCGAAGTCGATGGTGAACGGATCACCCTCGGCCTGCCCCATCGGCCGCGTGGTGATGCCACGCCCGGTGAGATGGAAGGGCACATTCCACCAGTGGTTGCGCCGAACGCTGGCGGCGAGCCGAATCTTGCCGACGACCTGCGCGAACCGGTGCAGCGCCTCCTTGCAGTCCCGCCATTCGGCGAGCGGAATCGGCGGGAAGAGCTCCATGAGCGTCCTTCCTCGAAGGCTCCGGCTGAGCGCGGATACCGGCGGACCCCTCCATGATGGCCGACCCCTTCGCGCACTGCACGCCGCCAGGTGCCACCCCTTACGGTGCGCTCAAGGGCGACTGGCCCAGTTGTCGCGCAAGCCGGACAACCGGCACGCACCCTCGTGGTCACGGGTGCCCTCCTTGGACCGTGGCACCGGAGTAAGCGCCCTGCCGGACGTGCTCCGATTGCAGTTCATACTCGGCGCGATCACCGCCCTCATCTTGGCTAGCCCGCTGTCCGACCGGCCCGCCGACGTGTACATCAGGGCGGGAGTGGTAGCGGAATCGGGCTGTGGGCGCTCAGCAAGCTGGTGATGAAGGTGCGCGGGGAGGCGTGAGCGCGCCATCGTTCTGGTGGAGGCGGAACATCCGAAGTGCCCAGGCCACCCACGAGACGTGCCAGCCCGCGAAGTGCCGGGTCCGGTTCGATCACGGTCTCGCTGGCATCGCGCGGCCTCTACCGGCGTCCGGCTCCTCTCTCCGCTTGGGAACGCGCCACAGCAAGGCCGGTGGTCGGCCGCGCAGCGCGCGGCCACCGGTGATGTCAGTACGTGCCCGCCAGCGTCAGTCGGCGTGCCGGCCAGGGAGCCGGGCGATGTTCCACAGCCCAGCACTATGAGCATCCGTCTGGTGTCCGGCATCCGGGTGGCAGCGGCCGTCCTCCCGCCACAGCCGTCGGGCCTCGGGATAGGGATGCATTTGCGCTCTTCGGCGTCCTGCCTGACGCGGCACTTCGCTCCGGGCCAGCACTGCCCATGGGTAGTGCCGACAGACCCGACGGCGCCATACGCTCCGTCAGACCGGAAGGGCAGCAGCATGAAGATCAACATCGTAGGCCCCGGCAACATGGGCCGCGCCATCGCCACCCGAGCCCTTGCTGGCGGCCATGGAGTGTGCCTGGTCCATCCCGACGGCGACCCTGCCCGAGCAGTGGCCGAGGAGCTCAAGCAGCGGTTCCCCGACGGCGAGAGTGACTGGGCCTCTTCGCCCGAGGCAGCTGATGTCACCGTGCTCGCACTGTGGTACGAGGGGGCATTGGAGGTCGCGAGATCCTCCGGGGCTGCACTGGCCGGACAGGTGCTGGTCGATATCTGCAACCCCATCGACGTCTCAACCATGGACGGGCGTGTGACACCCCCGGACAGCTCGGCTGCCGAGGAGATCCAGCAGATCGTCGGCACGGACGTGAAGGTCGTCAAAGCGTTCAACACCACCTTCGCCGGCCCGCTGACGACAGGCGAGGGCCACGACTTTCCGCTCGACGTCCTGATCGCCGGAGACGACTCCGCCGCCAAGGACAAGGTCGCGGAACTTGTCCGCTCCGGCGCGATGCGCCCGTTCGACGTAGGCCCCCTGCGCAGAGCTCGGGAGCTGGAGGCGATGGGATTCCTGCACATCGCCATCCAGCAGCCCCTCGAGCTGAACTGGCACAGCTCGATCAAGCTCCTTCCCTGACCGATGTCAGATACGTGAACCGGCGTGTCGGAGCCTTCTGTGTGGCAGGTCATCCCGCCCGCGCCCTGACAGCCGGCATGGGCGGATTCGCGAATCGACAGCCCTGGCAGGTGGGGGCACACGCCTGAACTTGCCAGAGTCCGCCCACAGCATGAAGCCGCGAGGCGAAACGAACGCCTGGCAGCTCACACTCGCCGGTGGCGCGGGCTCACGGTCGCTGACCATTCGTGCGTGTTCATGGGCGGCCTGTGCTGTCCTGTTCCACCTCTGATTCTTGCGGGCCGTCGGATGACCTCGCCGCACCCCCATCGCACTGTCGGCCGGTGCGTTCCTGTGGCGGGTGAGCGCGGTGGCGAGTGGCCCGGTCCAGCGTGAGCCGCAACAATGGCCGCCCAGTGGGGGCACGGCTCGAGAACGCATCGTGGCTCACCTGGCGGTTCGGTGGGGAAGACGCTCGTTTCTGCGGCGGCGGAGGATGACCGCCATGTCCACCGCCGAGATCACAGCGAGTACGGCACACGCTCCCGCCAACACGGTCAGTTGCGAGGAGGTCGGGCTGCTGCCCGGCCGGGAGCGCGTTGCCCACACGGCGAACAGTACTGATGCGGCGATGAAGAGCGGTGTGTAGCAGATGGACAACAGCAGCCGCAAACTCAGGGCACTTCGCGCTGTGACCGGTTCGGTACCCGTTCGTTCGAAGCGGCGGCCGGTGAAGCCCGAGCCTGATCCAGGCAGAGGGGTGTGCGGGTCTGACCGCTTGGCTCCGCTTCGCGGCCGGCTTCCCTCTCCTTGTGGCATGGCGGCCCCCACTGGGTGCTGAGATAGCCGACGACCAAGCCCAGCCGCCTATGGCAACGCCCACGCGGCTGCGAATATCGACGCCTGCTCCTTCCGGGTTCCACCCACGCCCCTCGATATGCCCCATGCGCACCGGCTCTTTCGGATGTCAAGCCGGTGCCAGGCTGGCCGGTTCGAGCTGGCACTAGGGTGCAGCCGACCCGTGTGGACAGACCTCTGTCCGTCTCTCTGCTGCGGCAGCGAGGCGTCGGCCCTGCCGGCGTGGGCAGCATGCGCGGGTAAGCGCCACCAGCACCTCTCGATCGCGGAGTGTCGAGTGGCGGCGCAGGTGTCCGAGATGCCCTGCCGAGCCAGTCCAGGTGCGGCCCTTGTGGGGCGGACATAGCCTGGATTGCGGGGTGCGTGCTTCGGGGGATTTCCATCGCAGTCGCGGGCCGCGTCGGGAAGCCCGTGTCGCCGGGAAACGAGGCATGGCATGAAGGCTGCGCGTTACTACGGCAAAGAGGACCTCCGGATCGATGACGTCCCGGAGCCCCAGGTGCGGCCCGGAGCCGTGAAGATCGCACCGGCCTGGACCGGGATCTGCGGTTCCGACCTGCATGTCTACTTCGAGGGGCCGATGAACCCCATGCCGACGGCCGGCAACCCCCACCCGCTGTCCGCTGAGGAGCCCCCGCTGGTGTTCGGGCATGAGTTCTCCGGGGTGGTCGAGGACGTGGGCGAGGGTGTCGAGGGCCTCGCGCCCGGCGACTCCGTCGTCGTGGAGCCGCTGATCGTCTGCGGTGAGTGCTTTGCCTGCAGGGACGGCCGGTACAACCTCTGCGAGAAGCTGGGCTTCATCGGGCTCTCCGGCCGCGGCGGTGGGCTGTCCGAGCGCATCGTCGTGGAGGAGCGGTTCGTGCACCCCGTCGGTGACATGCCGCTGGACCAGGCGGCCCTCATCGAACCGCTGGCGGTGGCTGCCCACGGGGTCCGGCTCTCCGGCGCGGGAGACGGCGACGTGGCCCTCGTCGGGGGCGCCGGTCCGATCGGGCTGTTCACCTGCGCCGTCCTCAAGGCACTGGGCGCGACGGTGATCGTCAGCGAGATGAGCCAGAAGCGCAAGGAGAAGGCGAAGGACTCCGGTGTGGCCGACCACGTCCTCGACCCTGCTCAAGACGATGTCGTCGCCAGGACGATGGAGATCACCGGGGGCAGGGGCGCCGACGTCGGCTTCGAGTGCGCGGGAGTCCAGCCGGTCTTCGACGCACTGCTCCATGCCCTCAGGACGGGCGGCATTCTCCAGGTCATCGCCCTCTTCTCGAAGCAGCCCACCCTTGACACCGGGCCGCTGCTGTTCAAGGAGGTCAAGATCCAGGGCAGCATGGGGTACGCACACGACCACCCGAACGCGATCCGCCTGGTCCGCGAGGGCAAAATCGACCTCACCCCCTTCATCACCCGCAGGATCTCCGTCGAGGACATCGTGCCCGAGGGACTGCAAAGGCTCATGGAGCACAAGGACGAGGAGGTCAAGATTCTCGTGCACCTGTAGTCAGCGAGCAGGGCTCAAGCATCTTGAACGCCTTCCGTACCAGTAACGAAGAGGATCGGCACTGGTTCGGGATGGGGAGGCTGCGATGACTCAGCACGGGACCGGGGCCGCGCGCTACCTGCCTATCGCCGAGCACGGTCTGATTGGCGACCTGCGCAGTGCGGCCCTGGTGGGAACGGACGGCACGATTGACTGGTACTGCTGTCCCTCCTTCGACGCCCCGAGCGTCTTCGCCTCGATCCTGGACGCGGACAAGGGCGGCTGCTTCGAGCTTGCGGCAAGCGTGCCGGCGCGCACCAAGCAGTTCTACTTCCCCGACACCAATGTGCTGATCACCCGGTTCTTCACCGAGGACGGGGTCGGCGAGGTGCAGGACTTCATGCCGGTCGACGGCGACGCGGTGGAGATCGAGCGCCACCGGCTGATCCGGCGGGTGCTGTGCGTGCGCGGCTCCATCCCCTTCCGCACCCGCGTGGCGCCGCGCTTCGACTACGGTGCCGAGCCGCACACCGTGCACATGGCCGGCGACATCGCGGTGTTCGAGTCCGCCAAGCTGTCGCTGGGGCTGACCTCGACCGTACCGCTGGAGATCGACGGCCTGGACGCGCGCGCCCGCTTCAAGCTGACCGAGGGCGAGTCGGTGGTACTCGCGCTGGACCAGGTGGGCGGCAAGGTGACACCGCGCGGGTGCGCGCGGACGGAGGCCGAGGAGCAGTTCACCACCACGGTCGCCTACTGGCGCAAGTGGCTGTCGGCGTCCAAGTACCGTGGCCGCTGGCGGGAGAGGGTGCACCGCTCGGCCCTCACCCTGAAGCTGCTCACGTACGAACCGACCGGCGCGATCGTGGCCGCCCCTACGACGAGCCTGCCCGAGCAGCTCGGCGGCGAGCGCAACTGGGACTACCGGTACGTGTGGGTACGCGACGCCGCCTTCTGCGTCTACGCGCTGCTGCGGCTGGGCTTCACCGGCGAGGCCGAGGCGTTCATGAACTTCGTGTCCCGGCACATCACCCCAGGCGGCGGCAAGCCGTCGGGCCCGCTGCAGATCATGTACCGCATCGACGGCAGCACCGACCTGCCCGAGAGTGAACTCGCCCACCTCGAGGGGCATCGGGGCTCCGCGCCGGTGCGGATCGGCAACGGCGCGGCCGAGCAGCTCCAACTCGACATCTACGGCGCGCTGATCGACTCCGTCTACCTCTACGACAAGTGGGCCGAGCCGATCCCCAGCGACCAGTGGGACGATCTGTGTGCGCTGGTGGACTGGGTGTGCGAGCACTGGGACCAGCCCGACGAGGGCATCTGGGAGACCCGCCGCGGCCGCAAGAACTTCCTGTACTCGCGGCTGATGTGCTGGGTGGCGATCGAGCGGGCGATCCGCATGGCCAACCGGCGCGGCCTGCCCGCCGACCTGTCTCGCTGGCAGAAGTCCCGCGACACGATCTACCGGCGGATCATGAAGCGCGGCTGGTCCGAGACCCGCCAGGCGTTCACGCAGACCGAGAACGGCGACGTCCTCGACGCCGCCGTCCTGATGATGCCGTTGACGAAGCTCATCGCCCCGACCGACCCCAAGTGGCTGTCCACCCTTGACGCGCTCACCCACGACTTGGTGTCCGACTCGCTGGTCTACCGATACGACCCTCAGGTGAGCCCCGACGGACTGCGCGGCGACGAGGGCACGTTCTCCATCTGCTCGTTCTGGTACGTCGAGGCGCTGACCCGGGCCGGGCGGCTCGACGAGGCGGCCCTGGCCTTCGAAAAGATGCTCACCTACGCCAACCATCTGGGCCTGTATGCCGAGGAGATCAGCCACACCGGCGAGCAACAGGGCAACTTCCCGCAGGCGTTCACTCATTTCGCCCTGATCAGCGCCGCGTTCAACCTGGACCGTGCGCTTGGCTGAGGAACCAGCATCCAGGCTATGCCCGCCTGGCACCTGACGCCGAGATGGCCTGACGCCCCCAGAGAACGGGCGTGCTGGTGCGGCTCTGACAACAAGTGCAGACGCTGCTGGGGAAACTCAAACGGCACGCGCCGCCCGGAGTCTGTGCCCGGCCCCGCCGGCCTCGATCACTGGCACTCGCACGAGATCACCGAGTGACTCACCGGCGTGGAAGATGACCAGACGGTCGCGGACGCCGATGTGTACCGCGCCCGCATGGCCGTGCACGCCCTCGGCGCCGGCAACCTGCTCAGTGCCGGTTGCGTCCCGGCTCAAGGTTCAATCGGGCAACGCTTGCCCACTCCTCAACTCCCGTGTGGAGTTCAACCATGGCAGCCTCCGTTCGCCTATACGAAGGGCCTGTGTCCTGGTGACTCCAGATAGCCTCGGCATAGTCGCTCACGCTATCCACCGCTCGTCTTGCGAGCTTCATGAGTTCCTCTGCCCGTTCGGCTTCTTCCCGATCGACAGATAGCCGCAGGGCCGACTCCCGGAACCAAAGGGCCTTGAAGCTCTCCGTCAACGACTCCTTTGCTCCGGTGAGATCGGCAGTTGCGCCCCCTGCGCCTCCCAACTGTTCTTCGGCGAGGCATGGCAATTGCTCATATGTCCAGAGCGTCTCTTGTCGCTATCCCTCCATTTGAGCTCGGACACCTGCCAGTGCAGCGTCTACCTGCGCTGCCGCCGACTTGCGCGAGGCGTGCCCCCCAATGGCAGACGTGATCACAACCCCGCCGACCCCGATACCGGCAACCCATATGGCCGCCACTCCTTCGTCCATGCTGCGTGAGCATGCCGGTCCGGGTTCCCGAGGGCTCCCACACCCAGCTGCAGAAGGCCGCGCGCTCACCGACGATGTGCGACGCTGCGAAGCGCGCCTACTTCGTCTCGTTCGGGTGGCTCGTGTGCACCTGCTCCAGGAAGACCGTGCGCTCGTGGACGTAGAACCAGATGCGCGCGGTGCCCTTCGCAGTCGGTTTGTGCTGCCACCGCTCATGGGTCGCGCCGCCACGCTCGATGACGCCGAGCTCACCCTTGAGCCGATAGTTCGTCGGCGTCGTGGACGGTGGCGTCCGCGTGAGGAAGTCCCAGGTCTCCGTCATGGGGTTGCGGATCGTCGCGACGAGGTCGCGCCAACCCTTCTGCGCGTCGGCTGTGGCGAAGCGGATCTCGTACTCGATCTTCTTCGGAGGGCGAGGAACCAGCTCGCCCTTCCTGGCGGCCGCCACGGCTACGGACGCTCCACGGTCTCATCGTCGTCGAACCACTCCAGACCGGCGCTGCCGCTGCTGAGCCCGGCCGCGACGGCCGTGGCCGTCTCCTTCCAGGAGGTCAGCTCTGCGATCGCGAGGTGCGGCTGGTCGGTGGCGAACGACGCGCGCGCCGCATCGACGAGGTCCTGCGCGCAGGACTCCCGGTCGGCCGGCGACAGCGCGAGCATCCAAGGGAAGGCCTTGGACATCCGCTCGGCGAGCGAGCCGCGGTCGTCGAGGGTGACGGTGATGAGCTGCGCGGCAAAGTTCAGCAAGCGGGCACGACCCTCGGCCTCGCGCTGCGACATCAGGACCAGAGCCTCGCCGTCGCGCCGGGTCACCGTCACGGGGTGGTCCTCGGCCTCGGCGAAGACCTCGGCGGAGTGCTTGCTCAGGTCCGAGGAGCGCCGAGTCGCCGCGGGGAGGTCTGCTGCTATGGTCATGGATCCATAGTATTCGGAACGTATTCGGAAGTCTAGTGGAGGCCGCAGAGTGCGTGCGCCAGACTCGACCTCCGGATGCGGTCCGATGTCAGATCTCAGCCTTCCTTGATCCTTGAGTCAGACCCGAACTCACAGCCGGTCGATCGTCGAGATGGGGCGCGCACTTACAGAGCTGCTTACCTTGCGCCTGCCGAAAAACTCATCCGTCCTGGTGGGGGCTGGTGTACGGGTGGTGTCGAGCGGGGGGGGCGTACCCCCACAGGACCTGTTGGGTGCCAAGAGTCCCGCACATGCGTTGAGCTGGGCGTTCGTCAGACTGTCGTGATCTTCGTCAGGCTGTGTCGCGGTACTCGTGGATGAGTCCGCTGAGGACGTCGTGGCGCTGGATGTGTTGGGCGGGGAAGGGGATGACGTCCGGATCGTCGGCTGGTGCGCGAAGGTGCAGGGCCCGGTGCGGCCTTCCGGAGTTGTAGTGCTCGGCGTATTCGGCGAGGACACGCCGTGCGTGTTGCTCGTTGTAGATCAGCATCCGGTCGTGCACTCGGCCCGCACGCTGCCGATGAACCTCTCCACGTGGGCGTTCATCCGCGGTGTCTGTGGCGCGCTCTTCAGGATCTCGATGCCGTCGGCGGTGAAGACGGCATCGAACGCCTGGGTGTAGCGGCTGTCGCGGTCGTGTAGCAGGTAGCGGAAGCCGGCGGCGCGGTGTGCGAGGTTGGCGAGGAGGTTCCTCGAGAGCTGGGTGGCCCAGGCTGCGGGCGGGTGGGCGGTGACGCCGAGGATGTGCACGGTGCGGGTGCCGACCTCCATGACCACGAAGGCGTACAGCCTGGTCAGCGCGGCGGTGTCCATGTGGAAGAAGTCGGCGGCGAGCAAGCCGGAGGCCTGGGCGCGTACGAACTCGCGCCAGGTCGGGGCGCTGCGGCTTCGTCTGGGTGCGGGGCCGAGGCCGGCGCTGCGCAGGATGCGTCGGATGGTGGAGGCGCCGACGCGGTGGTCCAGGCGCCGCAGCTCGCCCTGGATACGGGTTGAGCCCCAGGTCGGGTTCTCGCGGGCCAGGCGCAGGATCAGGGCGGTGAGTTCCTCGGAGATCGGCGGGCGGCCGGTCCGTGCGGGTTTCTGCTTCCACTTCCAGCGCAGTAGTCGCCGGTGCCAGGTGAGCAGGGTGCCGGGTGTGAACAGGCGGTGTCGGCGCAGCCGGGAGGGTAGGTGCCGGGCGAGGGCGGCGAGCACTGCGCGGTCCGGCCAGGTGAGGTGTGGCCGGACGCCGAGCTGGCGGCGCAGCACCGGGTTCTCGTGGCGCAGCGCGAGCAGCTCGGCGGCTTGGTCTGCTGCGAGCGGGAGAGCAGCAGGAGCAGTCCGAGGAGTCGGAGGAAGACCAGGTAGAGCATGCGCAGTGCCATGGGGTCCGAGCTTGTCGTGATCGCCCGGAGTCGCAAAGTGCCTGGTCAGATGCTGTACGTCACTTCTGGAACCCTACAGGCGTGCGATGCGCCTCAAGCGAGGCTTCCAGCCGCATCCCCGTGGGCGCCGAACGCTGCTTCGGCCTCCGCGACGGTGTCACAGACCTGCAGGACCTGATCGGCGCCCGTCATATCCAGGATCCGCAGCAACGGCTGCGGCACACACGCCAGCACCAGCGCGACATCGCTCAGCTCGGCCCGATGGGAAGCCCTGAGCAGCACATTCAGCCCGGCCGAATCGCAGAAGGACACGTCCGACAGATCCAGCACGACGAAAGCGGTGCCTCCGGCGAGCACCTCGTCGATCTGCTCCCACAGGCCAGGGCCGGTCATGTAGTCCATCTCGCCGTTGACCCTGGCCACCACACCACGGCCCACGGCCCTCGCCTCGACCGAGGGACTACCTGCCACGATGGCCTCCCGACTGTCCCGTCAGGAGTCACCTGCCGGATTGCCGAGCCTACCGACTCAAGTACCCGGCATCATGCTGATGCGGCGGCAACGGCACCGCAGCGCGACACCGACACCGGGCAGAGAAAGGGCTTCGACCACCGTGGATGGCCAGCGTCAGCAGTGGACCTTCCTGACCAACCACACACGCGTGCTGCACTTCACCGCACGGAACCCGACCACACGGGTTGCAGGAGGTTGCGACCGCTTGCCGGGTCACCGAGCGCACGGCCCAGCGCATCGTGGCCGACCTCGAACAGGCCGGCTATCTCAACCGAGAACGCGTCGGCCAGCGCACCCGGTACACCGTCAACCTCGACCCACCGTTGCGGCACCCAGCGGAGACCGGCCTGTACGTCCGTGACCTCCTGAAACTCCTCAGCAGCCGGACCCCCGAGGAAACGGACGCCGACCCCCGCACCGTGACCGCACTCACCGCCTGACCAGCCCCAGGACTGGTTGTGCCGCCAACCCCGCTCTCCCTGGGCCCGGTTGTTGGGGGTCGGCCCCTCGTTCGGCCGAGCAGCGCGCACCGTACATTGCTCGTTGTGCAGGTGTGGAGGACGAGCGGAGAGCTCCGGACGATCGTGGCCGGGCGACGTGTGTCGTCGGCCCGCCGCATGCGGCGGAGCAACGGCGTCGTGCGCTGAGGAACCGCATGGAGGCCGCCCTGGCCCGGCGCCTGGGGATGCCCAAGCCGTCAGCGTCGGCCGACCCGGCGATGATCGAGGAGACCAGGCAGTGCGACGGCTGGTGCCGACTCGTAGGCTGCCGATATGAGCGAGATCAAGACCCCGACGCCCCGCGACGCCTTCGAGCTGCTACTGGCCGGTAACCAGCGCTTCGTGGCCGGCACCCCAGAGCACCCGAACCAGGACGCCACTCGCCGCGCCGAGACCGCGCCGGCCCAGCAGCCCTTCGCCGTGCTGTTCGGGTGCTCCGACTCCCGGCTGGCCGCCGAGATCATCTTCGACCGCGGCCTGGGCGACCTGTTCGTGGTGCGCACCGCCGGCCACGTCATCGGCCCGGAGGTGCTGGGCAGCATCGAGTTCGGCGTGGAGATGCTGGGCTGCCCGCTGGTCGTGATCCTCGGGCACGACTCGTGCGGCGCGGTCGGCGCGGCGTGCGCCGCGCTGGAGGACGGCGTGACGCCGGCCGGGTACATCCGAGACGTCGTCGAGCGGGTGACCCCCAGCGTGCTGGCCGCCCGGGCCGCCGGACGGGTTGAGCCGGAGGAGATCCTCGCCGAGCACATCAGGCACACCGCCGACCTGCTGCTGGACCGCTCCCGGGTCCTCGCCGACAAGGTCGCCGCCGGCCAGACCGCCGTGGTGGGCCTGCGCTACCGCCTGGCCGACGGCAGTGCCCACCTCGTCGCCGCTCGCGGCCTCGACGCGGCCGTGCCCGCGGCGTCCTGACCGCCGCGGCGCGGCCCATCAGCGTGATCTGCCGCGGTCGGCCGTCAGGTGACAGCAGGCACAGCACGGGTCAGGGGTCCCAGGTCTCCGTACAGGGCGGCGTGGAGTGCAGCCGCGAGTTCGCGGGCGCGGGGACCGCGCTTCTTCCTGCCCACGACCTCATCATCGGCCACACCGGCCTCAAGGTCAGCACTGCTCAGCGTCACGTTCGAAAGATCCTGTTCTCGCCCTACTCACAACAGAAGACTCGATTGTCCTCATGTCTCACGAGAGTCTGACAGGGAGGGGTTCACCATCTGCCTGCGCTTGGCCGACCCCATCCTCGAAGAGCTGAAAGTCGATCCGGTCAGCTACTGGGGCCCCTAATCCGTTGTGAAGGTTGTTCCAGAGGGCCGCAGTTGGGCCTCTGGGCTGTCTGGCGTGACGGACGCCTGTAAGGCCCCTGGCTGACGAGGCCTCCCGATAGAGCGGCGCCGTCACGGTGGTGGGTTTCACGTGGCATGCGGGCGCCGGGCAGATGCCTGGGAATCTCCCTGGCCTCAGGCCCCGGACGGTGACGACCTGCACGAGGCGCTGCTCGTGACGGCCGTGGCCCCGGGCGTCGTCGTGGTGGATCACGGGGATCTCCTTCCAGGGCAGGGCGTGGAGCTGACGGGCCTGGCCGCGCTGGTTGTTCTGGATGGTCAGCAGGTAGTGAGCGCCGCGTTCGCGCAGGTAGGTGGCGTGGTCTCGTTGGACGTGGAGGGCATCGGCGGTAACGACCACCCCCGCGAGATCCGTGTCGTCGATCTGGTCGAGCAGGGGTGCGAACTCGGGGATCTCGTTGGTCTTCGCGCCGATCTCGCGGGAGGCGAGAGTGACACCGTCGCCGTGACGGACGGCGGACAGCACGAAGACCCGGTTGCCGTCCGGGCGCCTCGCGCCACGCAGGCACTTGCCGTCCACCGCGATCGTCCGCCGCCGCAGCCGTACCGGCTCGGCACGGGCGGCCGCCCGGTGGGCCCGGCGCTGTTCGCGCTCGGTGCCCCCGCCGGGCATCACCGGCTCCGGCCGGTGGGGCTGTGCGGACAGCAGGGGCCGAAGGCACAGGTGATTTCGGATCCGGTCACCGACCGGGAAGTCCAGCTCGGGGCGCGGACTGTCCGGCGTCGTCAACCGCGTCGTCCCGAACGACGACCTGGGTCTGGAAGCGACTGGCCTCGCGCGCAAGCTGGCGAACGGCCCCACACGCGCTCACACCGTACTCAAGTGCAAACCAGGTGGCTGCGCTTCGTGGGCGGCGAGGGAGAGCACTGGAAAGTGCCATCTCCCACTGCTCTCGCATTCGATCTTGAAGAGTGGTGGAAAACAGCAGGTCAAGTCCGCTCGGTCAAAGTCGTCATAAGTTCGTCTATGAAGTTCATCTCGCACAAGAGCTTCATGCCGTTCGTCTGGTACCGCATCGCCCTCGGTGTGGTGGTGATTGTGCTGGTCAGCATGGGTGTGCTGAGCCCGCACGCGGGCGAATCCGGCGGCTGAAACCGGGCCGCACAGGTAGCGCTGTCTAGCATTTCCTAGCGCCTGATTGCAGCATCACGCCATGATCATCTCCCACTTGTCTCCCAGTCATCTCCCACCGGGGAGGCGGGATACGCCCTCTTAGTTAGGGCGTGTGCGTGCGCAACGTAGGGGATGACGCGGAAGGGCGCGCACGGACGTGCGGGCCCTTCCGCACAGAGGGTAGAGCGGGTCAGCTGAGTTTCATGTCCGGCCAAGGCCGGACTCTCGCCACGCGGAAACGCAGCCGCTCATCCACCGTGTCCCAGGCATCACCCGGTGAGGTCGTCCAGCGCCGCGGCCGTGAGGATGAGCCAGCCGAGGCGCGCTTCCATGTCCTCCCACGTGTGCGTCACCTCGACTGCCTCACCGTGTGGACCCGTGCCCCGTACACCGTTATGGCGGCTCTGTTCCGTAGTCGGTGGTGACGGTTGGTGACGGGCGTCGTTGATGTTGTATGCGAGATGTCAACTCCCTCGTGGCAACGGTGTTCTCAGGGCTCTCAGCGCTGGTCATCGAGGATGTGGCGGACGACGGCGAGATGATCCGGGTCTTGGCCCGAACCCGGGATGTTCCCTTTCCCTGCTCGATGTGCGGGGTCCCGACGGGGAAGGTGCACGGATACCACGTCCGGACCGTTGCGGATGTGCCGGTCGATGGCCGCCGGGTCGTGGTCAACGTCCGGGTACGACGTCTGGTCTGCCCGGTCCTGGGCTGTCGGCGGCAGACCTTCCGCGAGCAAGTCCCTGGGCTGATCGAGCGCCTTCAGCGCCGCACCACGCGTCTGACCAGCCAGGTCTCGGGGGTGGTCAAAGAGTTATGCGGCCGGGCGGCTGCCCGGCTCACCCGGTTACTGGCCGTGCCCGTATCGTTCGCCACCGCCCTGCGGGTGCTGCGGGCAATACCCCCGCCGACGCTGCGGATCCCGAGGGTGATCGGGGTCGATGACTTCGCCCTGCGCCGCCGGCACCGCTACGCCACGCTCATCATCGATGCCGAGACCGGGGAACGCGTCGACGTCCTGCCCGACCGGGAAGCCGCCACATTGGAGGCTTGGCTGCACGGGCAGAAAGGGATCGAAGTCGTGTGCCGGGACGGCTCGGCCACCTACGCCGAGGCGATCCGCCGGGCCTTGCCCGACGCGGTGCAGGTCAGCGACCGCTGGCATCTGTGGCGGAACCTGTGCGACAAAGTTCTGGCCGAGGTCCGCGCCCACGCCCCCTGCTGGGCCACCGTCAACCCGCCCCGGCCCGGCGGCGTCCGCGAGCAGACCACCCGCGAGCGCTGGCATAAAGTCCACGCCCTCCTTGACTCCGGCGTGGGCCTGCTCGACTGCTCCCGCAGACTGAACCTCGCCCTGAATACCGTCAAGCGCTACGCCCGCATCCCTGAACCGCCCGCGGATCGCATCGCCCCCCGCTACCGGCCCACCCTTGTCGACCCCTACCGCGACCACCTGCGCCGACGCCGTGCCGAGGAACCCGCCGTCCCGGTCACCCATCTCCTCGAAGAGATCCGGAAGTTGGGCTATACCGGCAGTGCCAACCTGCTGGTCCGCTACCTCAATCAGGGCCGCGCTGAAGGCGACCGCCCCGTGACAACCCCCCGCCGCGTCGCCCGGCTCCTGCTCACCCACCCCGAGCACCTGTGGACCAAGGACACCGACCTGCTCGGCCTCCTCACCGCGGCGTGCCCGGAGATGACCGAACTCGCCCGACTCACCGGCGAGTTCGCCGCGTTCCTTACCCCGGCCCATGGCAACAACGACAAGCTCTCCCGGTGGATCGCGACAGTCCGCACCGCTGGCCTGCCCCACCTGCTCAGCTTCTGTAACGGCCTCGAACTCGACCGCGCCGCCGTGAACGCCGGCCTCACCCTGCCCCACCACAACGGCCGGACCGAGGGCGTCAATACCCGAACCAAGAAGATCATGCGGCAGATGCACGGCCGAGCAGGATTCGACCTCCTCCGTCACCGCATCCTCCTGCAATGAGGAGAACGCACCGTCACCACCGACTACGGAACAGAGCCCGATTGCTGACACGTCCTCAGGCCGATAAACAGGGGCAGCCACGCGCCGTGGACCATTACTGGGCATTCCGGGTCAGCGGGTGCGGGCCACCAGTGGCGGTGCTGGTGGAGAAGGCGTCAACACTGAAGGGGCGGCAGCGCCAGGCCACCCAGGCTTCCGGGGCTCGTCCAGCGAGCGGTGCAGCAGGCGCCCAGCGTTGTGGACCAGGTACGCGACGACGCCAGCAGCGTCACATTGCTGTGTTCAGGGGACCGCGTCCGGCACCTGAACAGCGGTGGCGGTGAGTGCCGCCGTAGCGCCCGCCCCAGAATGACATCGACCGTTTCGCCGATGTCACCGGCGATCACCAGTGGATCCACCTCGACCCGAACAAGGCCGCGAAGGGCCCGTACGGAACGACGGTCGCCCACGGCTATCTGGTCCCGTCCCTCGTCCCCATGCTCCTGTCGGAAGCCGCGCGGACCGAGGGGCTGACCGCCGCCATCAACTACGGCAGCAACAAGGTCCGTTGCCCGGCCCTCACACCCGTGAACTCCCAGGTGAGGGGCATGGTGGAGCTGACGGAACTGCGGCGCGGACCGCAGGGAGCCCAGGCCGTCCTCCGCGTCACCGTCGAGCGGCGGGGCGGCGACAAGCCTGTGTGCGTCGCCGAAGTCGTTGCAGTGCTCTTCGAGTGAACCCACAGAGGAGAAAGCTGACATGAGAACCCCTCCCTCATAGCGGAGGGAGGCATCACCCCGTCGGCGACCTCCTCCCCACGGAGACCAGCCGCGGCATCTTCCCCTTCGGCGGCGTCACCACCCCACCGTTCGACCCGGTCTGCCTCCGGCCAACCAAGGCAGCGCCCTCCTCGACAAGCGGCGGCTGGGCGAACTGGCCGTCCAGCGAGTCGGCCAACTCCCCGCAGGCGAACTGCCACCCCCTATCGTCCCGATACCAAACTTGGATGTCCGCGGCACGCCGTGACTCACCCTTTACCTCGATCCGGCAGCGAGGTTCGGGCGCTGAGCGACTCGGCGGTTCGCTCGCAATGTCCCCTGCAGTCGGGGGTGGGCCGTCGCGTGACGCTGCGGCTGCGCCGGGCTCCACGGGCCCGGGGTGGTGCGGGTCTCCCCCGTTCTGGTCTTCGTCGGGACAGGACCGACGGTCGGGTGACGGCGGGAAGTTCAGAGAGTCGCCGCCCGCAGGTGGTGAACGCGTTGGCCCAGGGCCAGGTGGCCTCGATGCGGAGCAGGCGGCGGGCGTGCTTCGCGATGCGGGCCCGCAGGCGGCAGAGGCGAAAGCGCCTGGTGCCGGGCTCGGCATCGACCAGATCGGCGTGGTCGCGCACCGCCAGGAGCCTCACCCAGGCGTCGCGGTCGGCGGTCAGGTTGGCGGAGAGCATCCAGCCGCAGTTCCCATCCCAGGACTCGGGTGGGAGGTCAATCAGGCCCATCACCTTGTTCGTGGGGCACCCGGTCCTCAGTTCGCTTCGCTGTAGTCGTCACCGCGGATGATGCCCCAAGGCAAGCCCCCACCTTGGGCCAACCGGCCCTTGGCTCGCATCTTACTTACCTGTAAGTTAGAAGCATGGTTACCACCGTGGCCGAAGTGGCCGCATCAGACATCAAGGCCCTTGAGGCGTTCTGCGATCGATGGGAGAGGGCTTGGAACGAGCACGATGGCGATGCCGCGGCGGCGTTGTGCGCCGAAGACCTGGTGTACGACGAGCCGGCGCTCGGTGAGACGGCACACGGCCCCGACAGCCTCCGCGCCTTCGTGACGCAGATGGCACAGGCCTTTCCCGACTACTCGTTCACGCGTATGGGGTTGTACGGGGAGGTGACGCGGCGGGCCGTGCTGGTGGCGTGGCGCTTCTCGGGGACCCTCGCCGGCACGGGGCAGCGCGTGGAGTTCCACGGTGACGACCGTCTGGAGCTGGGAGAGGACGGGCTGATCCACGCCTACCGGTGCCTGTACGACCACCGCTTCGTGCTGAGTCAGATCGGCCGCGCGAAGGCCGAGAAGTGACCGAGCCCGGCCGCACCCGTAAGCCGGCGTCGGTGCGGCGGGCTGAGATCATGGAGGCGGCCGACGCTGAGTTCGCCCGGAAAGGACTGTCGGGGGCGGGCATCGAGGCGATCGCCGCACGGGTCGGCATCTCCCATCCCCGCATCGTGCAGATGTTCGGCTCGAAGCGTGATCTGTTCCTTCAGGTCGTACACGCGGCCTACGACGGGATCGAGGCCACCTTCGAGAGCGCCGAACCGACGCTGAGCGCGCTCGGTGACGCCTACCGGCATCTCCTGCAGAGCCGACCCACTGTCGGCCTCGTCCTGTTGCAGGCTTATGCCGCGTCAGGCGACGCGGTGGTCCAGGAGTCGGTACGGCGGCGCCAGCTCGACCTCCAGCAGACCATCACCCGTCTGACGGGCGCCGACCCGATGCAGGTGCGCTCCTTCTTGGCCACCGGTCTCGTCCTGACGGTCTCCACCGTGCTGGACCTGCCTGAACGGCGCACCGACACGGAGTGGGGCGCCTGGATCATCGGCCGCACGGACCCACCCACCGACGAGCCATGAGGCGCAAGCGGCGACAGAACTGATGCGCCCTGAGGGGCACCCGCAGCGCCGCGACACCGCGCGATCGACGAGCCGTCACCCTAGGTCGCCGCAGCTGTCGCCGCATCTCCACCCGCCGGCTCGTCCTGGCGGTGGCTCTTTCGGCGCTGCTCGGCAGCGGAGCGTTCGTGGGCACGATGCCCCGACGGGGCGCCCACCTTCCCGAAAAGGATGCACCATGACAGAACACCTTGAAATCCCATCGGCTTCAGGCACCTTCGACGCGATCGCAGCAGGACCCGCCGACGGGCGCCCCGTCCTGCTCCTGCACGGCTTTCCCCGGACCGCCGTCCTCTGGGAAGAACAAGTGGCCGCGCTGGGTGACCAGGGCTTCCGCGCGGTCGCGCCCGACACCCGCGGCTATTCGCCAGGTGTGCGCCCGATGCGTGCCGACGCGTACGGGGTGAGCGAACTGGTCGGGGACGTTCTGGCGGTGGCCGACGCACTCGCCTGGAACCGCTTCGACCTCGTCGGACACGACTGGGGCGGCGCCATCGCCTGGTGGACCGCGGCCCGGCACGCCGAGCGACTGCGCACGCTCACCACCGTGTCGACGCCGCATCCCAACGCGCTGGGCGAGGCACATCGCACCGACGACGACCAACGCCGTCGCTCCCAGTACCAGCAGGACTGGCGCAGCCCCGACACAGAGGCCCGCTTCCTCGCGGACGACGCCGCGCTCCTGCGTTCCCTCTACCAGGGCAAGGTTGCCGACCATCACGTCGACTCATACGTACAGCGTCTGTCCGAACCCGGTGCGCTGAGCGCGGCCCTCAACTACTACCGCGCCGACCGGCCTGACGCCGCGGTCGGGAAGATCCAGGTACCCACGCTCTACGTCTGGGGCACCGAGGACGTCGCGCTCGGGTCCACCGCAGCTCATGCCACAGAAAAATGGGTGAGCGGCCCCTACTCGTTCCACGCACTGCAAGGCATCAGTCACTGGGTCCCCGATGAGGCTCCCGAGGTCCTCACCAGCCTGATCATCGACCACCTGAACGAGCATGCACCGGCGCTCTGACGCAGTAGTCAGTACCAGTGCTTGCCCAGCGAGCGGGGAGTGCCCGGCATGGGCCTGCCGCCAGGGGCGGGACCGACGTCGGGGCCCTGGCCGTCGAGCATGCAGGAAACGGAATCTTGCGATATGACCTCACTCACCCTCGTCCAGCTCACTGAACGGCTCCGCAAGGACCTCGGTCGCCCCGAGCGTGACCTGCTGGCGCCGGGCAGCGCCTGGAACCTGTCCCAGACACTGCAGCACTGTGCCCAGACCGTCCGCTACTCCGTCTCCGGTTATCCCAAGCTCAAGCCCGCCCTGTTCCGGGCGACGGCAGGCGCTCTGGCCAAGTGGGTCTTCCTGCGCCGCGGAGCGATGAAGCACCCGCTCGGCGCGGAGATCGACGGAGCGCCGCCGCTGGACCCGGGCCTGCCGGTGAGCGAGGCCGCGGCCGGCTTCACGGACGCGGTGGCCCTGTTCACCGGCCACACCGGAGAACACGCCCCCCACCCCGCCTACGGACGCTGCACACACGACGAGTTCGCGCGGCTGCATACCATGCACCTCGCCGAACACCTCCCGGGACTGGCCCATGCCTGACACTGCTCCCGCCGGTGCTCGTTCATCGTGACGCAGGACGTGCGCGACGCCGTTCTGCGGCCGGGCGAATTCACCCTCCGCACGAAGCTGACAGTTCCCATCGAACGGGCCATGGCTCGCCCTGCCGTGATCATGGCCCCGACGGCAGTCGCACGAAGCTGACGCCGTGGGCGACTCGGCGTGACACGCGGCGGCGGACTGAACGGCACATCGAAGCTCCGGTCGGGCAGAACGACCTGACAGGTCACTCTGCCCACCGGAGCTTCGTCGCGTACGTCGTGTGCCACCTGGCATCGTCACGCCGCCGAGACCCGCCCACCTACGGGATCGTGGCGGTGGTCATACGGCCACCCGAGAACTGTGGCATCGCCCGCCCTACCCCTGTAGCGCCTGTGCCGCGTGCGGACCGGGCGGCTGTCGAGGGGCGGGGTTCTCAGCCGAGTGTCCAGTTGACGCTGTCGGTATAGGTGGAGCCGTTGATGGTCGCGGTGACCGTCACGGTGTTCTGGCCGGGCCTCAAGGTGATGCTGGGCCATCTGAAGATGTGGTCGCTGCTGCTCCGGGTTCCCAGGGAGGTGCCGTTGAGGGTGGCGGTGACCTGGCCCGCGTTGGAGTAGACCTTGAGTTCGGTGGTGGGCTCGGTGCGCTGGGTCCACCGACGGCTGGTGATGTAGAGGGTGGGAGTGGTAGCCCAGTTGGACTTGTACCAATAGAAGGCGTCCTTGCGGATCTGCCGGTCGCGGGTGACCAGGCCCTTGTCGTTGATGCCGGGCTGGCCCCCCTCGCTGCGGCCGTCGGAGGGGAAGTCGAACATGGCCCAGACGAACGTGCCCCAGATGAAGGGACGGGCGGCGAGCTGCTTCCAGGCCGCTTCGTGGAACAGCGACTGGTACTCCTCGGGGTGCCAGGATCCGCCCGGAGCCGGCTTGGGCGGGTTGAGGGCGTGCTGGGTGGTGCTGGCGCCGACGCCGTACTCCGACATGGCGATCCTGCGGGACGGGGAGGTGGCGTGCAGGTTGTCGGCCCACGCGCCGAGGTCGCCGTCCTTGGAGCCGTAGTACCAGCCGTAGTACTTGTTGAAGCCCGTGGTCTGGGTGTGCAGTCCCGCCTGCGCGTTGTCGGGGTCCTCGCCGCGGACCGCGTAGGTGGAGAGCCTGTCCGGGTCCTCGGCCTCGACGATGTCGGCCAGTGACGCGAGCAGCGTGTTCGTGGCGGTGCCGTTGTAGTCGATCTGCTCGTTGCCGATGCCCCAGAAGGCGATCGAGGGGTGGTTGTAGTTCTGCCGGATCAGTTCCCGCAGCTGGTTCTGGGTGCTGGTGGTGAAGGCGGCCGAGTCGGTGACGAGGTCGACCAGGGGAATCTCCGCCCACACGATCATTCCGCGTTCGTCAGCGAGGTTGTAGTCCTTCTGGTCGTGCTGGTAGTGCGCCATCCGGACGGCGTTGGCGCCGATCTCGCTGATGAGGTCGAAGTCCTGGGTGTGATCGGCGTCGGATATCGCCCAGCCCTGGCCGGCCCGGTCCTGGTGCAGGTTGACGCCATGCAGGTGGAGGTGGCTGCCGTTGAGGCGGAACCCGGTGTTGGCGTCGACGGCGATGGAGCGAAGACCCAGGCGTTCGGTCACCACATCCGTGATCTGGTCCCCGCCCCCGGTGACGTCATGGATCTCGACGCCGGCGTTGTGGAGGTAGGGATCCGCCAGGCCGTTCCACAGGTGCGGGCTGCTGATGTGGAGAGTCTGCTGGACCTCCGTGCCGGTGGCCGCGAGGACGGTCTGCGCGGTGCTGCTCGTCTCCGCGACGACGGTCCCGCTCTTGTCCGCGATGACGCTGCGCACGACCACCGATCTGGTGGTGGTGCTGTCGTTCCACAGCTTCGTCGTGACGGTCACCGTGGCCGAGGCCGCGCTCACGTTGGTCTGCCGGAGGTAGACGCCGGGGCCCGCGTAGTCCGTCATCCGGACGTGGAGGTCGTCGACGGCCCACAGGCTCACGTTGCGGTAGATGCCGCCCTGGAAGGTGTAGTCCGCGCTCAACGGGGCGATGCCGGTGTCGCGGGCGTTGGTCACCTTCACCGCGATGACGTTGTCCCCGCCCGGGACGAGCGCGGCCGTGGCGTCGAAACGGAAGCGGGAGTACCCGCCCTTGTGCTGCCCGAGGTACGTGCCGTTGACCCAGACGTCGGCGATCTGGTTGACCCCGGCGAACTGCAGGTACAGCCTCTTTCCGGCGAGTTCGGCCGGCACGGTGTAGCGGCGGCGGTACCAGCCCACTCCGCGGTAGTAGTCGTTGCCGCCGTCGGCACCGCCGACGGCGTTCCACGTGTGGGGGGTGACGACGGACGTCCATCCGGAGTCGTCGAAACCGGGCGCTTGCGCACCAGTGGCGTCCGCTCTGATGAATCGCCACCCGTTGTTGAGGTGGATCCACACCCGCGGATCCGGCGCCGTGTACGTCACAGCGGCGGACGCGGCACCGGCATGCGGGATCCCGGCCAGCGTGGCCAGTACTCCCGCTGCCGTCCCGCCGAGTACCTGTCGGCGACTGGGCAAACCTGTCATGTCAGAACTCACTTTCCGTGGAGTCGAGAAGGAAATCGACCTGGCGCGGCATTACGCCGACGACCGTGGCGGGCCGGGCAGCACCCGGATCGGGCTGACGGCCTGCTTCAGACAACCGGGAGGAGTGCCCCGGCCCGCCTCGCGTCCAGTCGGCGCTTCTCCCGGGCAGCGGCGCCGTAGTGGCACGAGGTGTGATTCTCGGAGATGCGGGGCCGCGCCGGCCGGCGCGGCCGTTGGTCATGTGGAAGCCGGGCGAGGTCGCACCTGGAGAGAGGGCCCCGGCACGTCGGCACAGTCGAGCGGAATGCCTCCCGATGACCCCATGGCCGAACCTCGCCAAGCCCGAGGAAGGACCGACACACGGAGCAACCCCCTATACCTGGGCTCACCACTCGGCTTCCGCCATCGGCTCTCGGACGACTGCGACGCGCTCATGGAGTCGGGAACCCGGTAGAGACAACGCTCGTGGCCGACCCTGCGCGCAGGGCACAGCCCGCAAGGCTGGGTGGGGTTGATCACGACCAGGCCACCGGGCTTGAGGCCGGCGACGGCCGGGCCGACCTCGGTGACCGTGCCCACGCCCTCGCGGCCGAGGATCAGGCCCTTCTGTCCGATGGCGTACTTGCCCTTCCGTTTGGTCATCAGACGGTGTGCGAACCCATGGATGCATCCTTGAAGACCGCACCGCTGTTTCGGCCCGTCGCTGACGAAGTGTGTGCCGGGAAACGGTCCTGACGAGGGCGGTGGGCTTCGCCGGGTCGCCTGGCCGGCCGCCATCGCCCCTCGACAGCGGCCCGGGGCTCGCCGAGCTCGGCACAGGCTCGCGCGTAGGCCTCGGCCCGGCCGATCTCGGAGAGGGGGATGCGGCAGGCGCCCGGCTCGAGCGGCATGCTCTCGTCGAGGGCAGTCCGCGGTCCGGGACCATCGTTCGGGGAACCGCCAGCCACCCCCGCCGCCGGGCCGTGCAGCGCCCGGTCGGCCCGCCGGCCCACGGTGGGCAGCAGCGTCGCCGACGGGCTCTGTTGCTCAGGCGCCCGGTGTGATGCGCAGCCTGATGGTGCGGGCTTCGGGGCGCAGCACGAACTCCGGCCACACGTCCGGCCCGCAGGACCGGGAGCCGAGTCCGTGCTGGACGGCGTCGATGATCAGGTGACTCGCGGTCGACTCCGGGAGCTCGAAGGGATGTGCGGCGCTGGCGATCTGCTGGGGGGTGTGGCGCCCGAGGGTGAAGCCGGGGCGCCGACCGCGGGCGTCGGGGAGTGCCACGAGCCGCAGTACCTCGGTGCCGCCGCTGGTCAGCGTGAGGCGCCGCAGCTGGGAGCGGTGGCCGGTCTCCTGGGGGCGCGCGTAGGCGACCGCGAGGTCCCCGATCGGGTAGGAGAAGCGGCCGGTGCGGGCCGCGCGGAGACTGTCGGGGTAGGACTCCAGCGGGCCCAGGCCGAACCAGTCCGCGCCGTCGACGGGTGCCGTCCCGTCGGGCAGTTCGAAGCGCACCCCGATCCGCGGCCACACCGACCGCCAGCCGCGCGACGGCTCGATCTCCACGCGCAGTTCGAGTTCGCCGTCCTCGATCGACCAGAGGGACTCCACGGTCACCGAGAGGGCGGAGCCCGCGGCGGAGACCCGGTCCACGGTGCGCAGGGCGTCCGCGGCCTGCTCGACGTCGAGGCGCCGCGTGGTCAGCCGGTCCAGGCCGTCGCGGCGCCAGGTGTCGGCGCTCGACACCCCGAGGACGCTGTTGTCGCTTCCCTCCAGCCGGTCGGCCCGGCTCTCGTCGTTGTCGGTGGGCGCGCGGAACAGTTCCAGGCGAGGGCCGGCCACGGGGCGCCCGGCGAGGCGGGTGAGGGAGCCGCCGGTGAACTCGGCGATGCCGAGCGTGAGCGTTCCCTCGCCGGGCCGCCAGTCGCGCCGGGGCCGGGCGACGGGCACCGGCCGCCGTACCGAGCGGTCGAGTTGGGCGGTGGCGATCTCATGCCCCTGCGGCGCCCAGGCGGTCGCCGTCGCCAGCACCGCCTCGACCGTCAGCCAGGTCTCGCCGTCCGGGGCCACCGCGACCGGCGGCAACGGCACCCGCCCCGACTCGCCCGCCGCGAGGACCGGGGCATCCCACTCCCCCAAGTCCACGAGGTTCCCGTCGTGCTCGACGCGCCAGCGAAAGCGCAGGTCGGACGTGTCGGCCGAGTGCCGCAGGTTGGTGATCACGAGCTTGTCGCCGTCGAAGGCGAAGCGGATCGGCGTCACGACCGCCTTGAACTCGTACAGGCTCGGCGTCGGCACGTCGTCGCTGAGCAGCATCCCGTCCATCACGAAGTTGCCGTCGTGCACGACCTCCCCGAAGTCGCCGCCGTAGGCGTGGTACGGCGTCCCGTCCGGGGCCGTGGCCAGGATGCCGTGGTCGCGCCACTCCCAGACGAAACCGCCGTGCACCCGCGGGAACCGGTGGACCAGTTCCTCGTACTGGTCGAGGGCACCCGGCCCGTTGCCCATCGAGTGGGCGTACTCGCACAGCAGGAACGGCTTGGTGCGCTGCCGGGCGCCCTGCGCGGGGGTGCAGCCGAGCAGCGGCGCGACGGAACCGTCCGTGCCGATCTGCTCGATCTCCGGGACCGTCGGATACATGCGGGAGTAGACGTCGGTGTACTCGCCGGTGTAATCGCCTTCGTAGTGCACGGGACGCTCGGGGTCGCGGGCGTGGACCCAGGCCGACATCGCGGCGAGGTTGGCGCCGGTTCCGGCCTCGTTGCCGAGTGACCAGATCACGATGGCGGGGTGGTTCTTGTCCCGCTCGACGGTGCGCTGGACACGGTCCAGATAGGCGGCGCGCCAGGCCGGGTCGTCGCTCGGGTTGTCGGCCCAGTCGACGTTCTCGAAGCCGTGGGTCTCCAGATCGCTTTCGAGGACGACCCAGAAGCCGAGTTCGTCGGCGAGGTCGAGCAGCCGGGGATGCGGGGGGTAGTGACTGGTGCGGATGGCGTTGACGTTGAACCGCTTCATGCGGGCCAGGTCCGCGCGGGCGTGCTCCTCGTCGAAGACCCGGCCGCGCTCGGGGTGGGCCTCGTGCCGGTTCATCCCGTGGAAGACGACACGGCGGCCGTTGACCAGGAGCCGGTCGCCGTGGATCTCGACCGTGCGGAAGCCGACCCGCAGGGCGATGCTCTCCGCGGCCGAGGACACGGTGGCGTCGTACAGGCGGGGCCGCTCGGCCGACCACGGCTGGACGCCCGCGATGTCGAGGGGCGCCACGTCGGCCGGGGTGGCCCAGACCCGCTCGACGCCGAGTTCGGGGATGCGCAGGGTGACGGGGAACGCGGCGGCGTCGGCGGTGACCTCCGGGTCGATACGGCCGTTTCCGTGGTCGTAGCCGGTGCGCAGCCAGACGTCCTCGACGCCCCCGGCCGGGCGGGCGAGCAGGGTGACGTCCCGGAAGATGCCCGGCAGCCACCACTGGTCCTGGTCTTCCAGGTAGCTGGCGGCCGACCACTGGTGCACCCGTACGGCGACGACGTTGCCGCCCGGTCGCACCGCGGACGTCACGTCGAACTCGTGGGCCAGCCTGCTGCCACTGGCGCTGCCGATCTCGACGCCGTTCACCCACACCCGGAACAGCGACTCCACCCCGTCGAACCGCAGCAGGACCCGCTCGGCGTCCGACCAGTCCTCGGGGACGTCGAAACGGCGGCGGTAGTCGCCGGTGGAGTTCTCGTCGGGGACGTGCGGCGGGTCGATCGGGAAGGGGTACTGGACGTTCGTGTAGATCGGCCGGCCGTAGGCGCCGTCGCCCTCCAGCACCCAGTGCGCCGGCACCGGGATGCTGTCCCAGCCCCGGTCGTCGAAGTCCTCGGAGGCGAAGTCCTCGGCGACGGCCGCCGTGGGCGACAGACGGAACTGCCAGGAGCCGTTGAGCGACTGGGAGGGAGCGTCGGAATGCAGCCAGGAGCGGGCCGGGCGCAGGGCGCCCCGCCACGGTGCGGTGTCCGACACATACGTGGGGAGCTGGGAAGGCAAGGGGCTCACAACCTTGTTGGGGCGTTCGGTGCTCACAGGTGCTGCTCCGGGGAAGTGCGGGGAACGAGTGGGGGGTTCAGGTTCAGCCCTTGTTGGCGCCCAGCGTGAGGCCGCTGACGAACTGCCGCTGGAGCACGAAGTACACGATCAGGGTCGGGATCGCGGTGAGCAGGGCTCCGGCTGCGACCAGGTTGGGGTCGGTGAAGTACTGGCCGGAGAGGTTGTTCAGCGCCGAGGTGATCGGCATGTTCTCGCCGGTGGAGATCAGCACGATCGCCCAGAAGAAATCGTTGTAGATCCAGATGGACAGCAACGTCGCCAGGGCGGCCATGGCGGGCTTGCACAGGGGCAGCACGATCTGCCAGTACAGGCGCCAGACGGAGGCGCCGTCGACCAGGGCGGCCTCGGTCAGCTCGTGCGGCAGGGAGCGCATGTAGTTGGCCAGCACGAAGGCGCAGAAGCCGGACTGGAACGCCACGTGGATCAGTACCAGGCCCAGCGCGGAGTCGTAGAGCTTGCCGCTCATGGTGATGCCGGGCAGGTCGATGAGCAGATACAGGCGGTACAGCGGGGTGATGATGACCTGCTGGGGCAGCAGGTTGCCGGCCGTGAACACCAGCAGCAGGAACAGATTGACCCGGAAGTCGAAGCGGCTGACGTAGAAGGCGACCATCGACGACAGGAACAGCGTCAGCAGCACCGCGGGGATCGCCACCAGCAATGTGTTGCCGAAGTAGTGCAGCATGTCTGACTGCTGGAAGGCGTTGGTGAAGTTGTCGAGGCTCAGTTCGTCGGGCCAGGAGACGTAGCCCTTGGTGCTGGTCTCGGCGTACGGGCGCATCGCCGCGTACATCGCCCACAGCAGGGGTGCGAGCCAGGCCAGCGCGGCACCGGCGAGGAAGACGTGCAGCAGGATCCGGGCAGGGCGGACGGGGGTGCGCTGCTTGGCCAGCGCGCCAGAGTTCAAAGGGGTGGCGCGAAGCGCCTCGTTCAGGGTGGTGGTGGGCGACGGGTGGGAGCTCATGCGCGCCGCTCCTTCCGGAAGGTCGCGATCAGATACGGGATGATCACGGCAAGCGAGATCACCAGCAGGACCACGGCGATCGCGGAGCCGTATCCGATGCGGCTGGACTCACCGATGATGTTGTTGGTGACCAGGATCGACAGCAACTCGGTGCCCTCGGCGCCCTTGTTGAAGACGAAGACGAGGTCGAAGGCGCGCAGCGCCTCGATGATCGTCACGACCAGGACGACGGTGTTGGTGGGGCGCAGGGTGGGGAAGATGACGTTCTTGAACGTCTGCCACTCGTTGGCGCCGTCCAGCGAGGACGCCTCCCGAAGCGCCGGGTCGACACCCTTCAGGCCGGCCAGGTAGAGAATCATCATGTAGCCGGTGTGGCGCCAGGAGGCGGCGATGAGGACGGACCACAGGTTGAGGTCCGGGTCGCCGATCCAGTCGATGTAGTGGCCGGGCTCGTTGGCGCCGATGATGCTGTTGATCAGGCCGGTGTCGGGGTTGTAGACGAGCTGCCATACGAACCCGATGACCGCCATCGACAGCACGACGGGCAGGAAGAACGCGGTCTGGTACACCTTGCTGAACCGGATCTTCTTGTCGAGCTGCACGGCCAGGAACAGGCCGAGCGGCGTCGGGATCAGGATGAGCACGACGAACCAGACGATGTTGTGCTCGACGGCGGGCCAGAACTGCGGGTTGCTGGTGAACAGCTCACGGAAGTTGTCCAGGCCGACCCATGTGATGGAGTCGAAGCCGATGCCGTCCCAGGTGGTGAAGGCCAGCGCGATCGAGGCGAGAGCTGTGAGCCAGACGAGCATGACGTGCAGGATCGTCGGCACCCCGGCCATCAGGCCGAGGGTGAGGCGGTCCCGTCGGGTGAGCAGCCGTCGGTGGCCCAAGGGGGCGCGCAGCCGCTTGGTCTGATTCTTGGTCACATTCTTCGGGTTGCCCGGGGGCGGCACTGCGGCCGCCCCCGAGGTGCTGGTGGTTCCGGTCCCGGTACCGGTGTTCGTGGTGGCGGTCATGCGGACGCGAAGATCGTCTTCTTCTGGCGCTCGATCGACGCCAGCAGGCTGTCGACGCCCTTGGGGTCGCGGACGAACTTCTGCAGGGCGGGCTGCATCACCGTGGAGGTGAAGTCCGGGCGGCTGTCGCGGTCCATGAACTGGGTGAGGTGCTTGGCGCCGGCGATCGTCTCGTACGCCTTCTTCTGGAGCGGGGTGTACGAGGAGGTGTCGGCCTTGTTGGAAGCCGCGACCAGGCTCGGGTCGGACTTCAGGTAGATCTGCTCTGCCTCCGGGGTGCCCAGGAACTCCAGGAGCTTCAGCGCGCCGTCCTTGTTCTTCGGAGCCTTGGAGAGCATGAAGCCGTCGGTGGGCGCCTCGACGGTGTCCTGTCCGTGCGCGGAGTCGATCTCCGGGAAGGGGAAGAAGTCAAGGTCGTCCAGGTCGGCCTTGTTCGTGAACTGCTGCGCCACGAAGCTGCCGAACAGGTACATGCCCGCCTTCTTCGAGATCAGCGTCTGGGCCGCGTCCTGCCAGGTGCGGCCGACCGCGCCCTCCTGGTGGTAGGGGAGGATCTCGGCCCAGTGGTCGAAGGCGGTGCGGACCTTGGCATCCGTCCAGGACGCCTTGCCGGCCATCAGCTCGACGTGGAAGTCGTAGCCGTTGGTACGGAAGTTGATCTGGTCGAAGGTGCCGAGCGCGGGCCAGGCGTCCTTGTCGCCGAAGGCGAACGGAACCAGGCCGTCCTTCTTCATCTGCTTGCACAGGGCGACGAGCTGGTCCCAGGTGGTGGGGACCTCGTAGCCGTACTTCTCGAAGACGCTCTTGCGGTAGAAGACGCCCCAGAGGGACGTGGAGATGGGCACGAAGTAGTACTTGCCGTCCGCGCCCTTGCTGAGCGCCTTCATCGCCTCGGGGAAGTTTCCGCCGATCTTCTGCCACACGTCGTCGATCGGGGAGGCGAGGCCCTTGGCGGCGAAGAACTGCATGCGGTAGCCGGCGAACCAGTTGAACACGTCGTCCGGGGTGCCCTGGAGGTAGGTGTTGATCTGCTCCTGGAACGTGTTGTGGTCCTTGGTGTTCACGTCGACCGTGATCCCGGACTGCTTCGTGAACGCCGCGTAGATCTCGGCGAACGCCTTCTTCGGCACCGCGTCCGACGCGTTCGACCCGAGGCTGACGGTCTTGGGGTCGGATGCCGTGCCGCTGCCGCTGCCGCTGCCGCCGCAGGCGCTGAGCAGCGGTATGCCGGCGCCGAGGACGGCTGCGCCACCGATACCGCGCAGGACGGTGCGTCGGCTGGCAGAAGGCATGGGCCGACCGAGGGAGGAAGAGTGCATTTCGGCTCCTGACAGGGCGGCCGTGCTCAGGCGGCACGTCGGCCCGCGGGGTGTGACGGGGAAGCGGTCGTCTACGCGACCAAGACTCAACACGATCGAACAAATTCGACCGGCGGTTGGGAGGAAGAGTGAACGCTCCGAGGAGTCGCTGTCAAGCCCCTTCGACCTGACCTCAGAGCTGACCGTACCTGTCGGCAGGACGGCCGGCCTACCGCCGGAGGGGAGCGACACCCCCGTTCCGCGAGCCGGCGCGAGAGCCAACTTGTATCCCTTGACCAGCAGATATGTCCACCACGGGGGCTCTCCGCACGGCGACTGCGACTCCCTTCGCCGACCGGCCGCCCTCCGACGAACCCGCATCCGCCCCTCGGAATCGATACCGCCGGAACCCTTGACGTACCGCTGTCGGCTACGTAGACATGACCACGCGGTCAGACCGCGTGGTCATACAGTTGACCGCCTTCGATGCAGACGTACGGCCGTCGGGAGACTTCATGGCAGCAGTGGTGGGACGGAGCGAGGGCTCCGCTGTGCCGCGCAGCGCGGACGTGGCCCGCCTGGCCGGGGTGTCACGCAAGACGGTGTCCCGGGTCCTCAACAACGAGCCGTACGTCTCCGAGGACGCCCGCACCAAGGTCCTCGCGGCCGCCGAGGAACTCGGCTACCGGCTGAACCAGGCGGCCAGGACACTGGTCTCCGGGCGTACCGGCTCCATCGGTGTGGTCGCCCTGGGCACCGCCGGCTACGGGACCGCTTCACTGCTCGTGCACATCGAGCGGGCCGTGCGCGACGCGGGCTACGCGCTCCGCGTGGTCAACACGCCCGACGGCGACCCGACGGGCATCGCGGGTGCCGTGGCGTCGCTGCTCGAACAAGGGGTGGACGGCGTCATCGTCTCCGAACCCATCGTGGAAGGAGACATCAGCGTCCGCGTCGGCGTCCCCGTCCTCTTCCTGGGAGCACCGCCCGCCTTCACCGCCACCCGCACCGTGACCATGGGTGTGGGCGCACAGGAACTGGCGCGGGCGGCCACCGAGCATCTGCTGGACCTGGGACACACGACCGTTCATCATCTCGCCGGTCCGCGGCGCTGGTACGCCACCAAGGACCGCATCGAAGGATGGCGTGCGGCGCTCGCGGCACGGGGCGCGCACGAGCCGCCACTGCTCAACGGTGACTGGTCGGCTGCCTCCGGCCATGCCGTGGGCCGGGCGCTGGCGTCGGACAGGTCCGTGACCGCTGTCTTCGCGGCGGGCGACGAGATGGCCATCGGGCTCATCCACGCCCTGCGGGAAGCCGGGCGCCGCGTACCCGAGGACATCAGCGTCGTCGGCTTCGACGGCAACCCGGTCTTCGCCTACGTCTCTCCTCCCCTGACCACCGTGCGCCAGCCCTTCGAGGCCGCGGCCAGAGAGGGCATCCGCCTTCTCGTGCACGCGATCGAGAAGCCCGACACCGACCTGCCGCAGGCGAGCGACCCACCGGTCGAACTCGTCGTCCGCGGCTCGACCGCGCCTCCGCCGTCGCACCCCGACAAGACGGACCGGCCCACCACCTGAGAGCACCCCGGCTTCGGAGAACACACCGCGCCCCGGGCACAGCTCCGCCACTCGCACCAGCCGTCTCACTCGCGAGGCGGATCGGTCCGACTCCTATGCCGCACGACACCGCGGTTCCTCGTACGCGGTGGACGTGCACTCCGGGCTCGCCGCTTCCCACCCGGTTTCGTCCCGGGCGGCACGCACCGGACCCTCCTGTCCCTCCCCTGCCCTGAGAGCCGCACATGTCCCCTGCACTGTTGAGCGCCAGACCCGGCGCCGCTCAGCATTCCCGCCCCACCACCCTGCTGTTGCTCATCCTGGCGCTGATCGTCGCCGCGGCGACGATTGTGCTGCCTGCCTCGGGGCGGGCTCAGGCCCTCTCCCGTCCCTCGCAGACCATGTACACCCCGCCCGCGGGTGCGCCCTCGCCCGGTTCGCTGTACCCGCGGGTGCTGCGTCTGCAGCACAACGGATCGGCCAACGGCACCCTGCTCGCCACGTTCGAGCAGTACACCAACGGTACGCCCGTCTTCCCGATCTACCGCTCCACCGACAACGGCGACTCCTGGAGCAAGCTCTCCGACGTAGCCGACACCGAGAACGGCTGGGGCATGCGCTGGCAGCCCGAGCTCTTCGAACTGCCCACGGCCATAGGCGACTTCCCGGCCGGGACCATCCTGGCCGCAGGTGACTCGGTGCCCTCCGACCGGTCGGCCACCAAGATCGACATGTACGCCAGCACCGACCGCGGTCAGACCTGGGACTTCGTCAGCAACATCGCCACAGGCGGCTCGGCGTTCGACACGAACGGCCAGACTCCCGTGTGGGAGCCGTTCTTCCTCGTCTCCGACGGCAAGCTGATCGTCTACTACTCCGACCAGCGCGACCCCGACCACGGCCAGAAGATCGTCCACCAGGTCTCCACCGACGTCCGCAACTGGGGCCCCGTCGTCGACGACGTGGCAATGCCCACCGCCGGCGACCGGCCGGGCATGCCCACCGTCGCGAAGCTGCCGAACGGCAAGTACGTCATGTCTTACGAGTACGGCGGCGCTCCCGAGGGCAACTTCTCCGTCTACTACAAGATCTCCTCCGACCCGGAGGCGTTCGGCTCGGTCACCGGCATCCCGCTGCGGACGACGGGCGGCGTGGTGCCGCAGAGCGCTCCCTACATGACCTGGCTGCCCACCGGCGGCCCCAACGGCACACTCGTCGTCAGCGCCAACAGCGCCGAGGACCTGTTCATCAACACGCAGAACGGCGCCGCGAACACCTGGACGCGCATCAGCGCCAATGTGATCGGCGGCTACAGCCGCGGCATGACGGCCCTCGCCGACGGGCACAGCCTGCTGATCCTCAGCGCCGGACGGGGAGGCAGCGGCCTCTCCAACCCGGTCACCTACAGCACGATCGACCTGGGCGGCGGCGTCTCCGACGGTGCCACCTACACCATGACCAACGCGAACAGCGCCCTGAACCTCACGATCGTCGGCGGCTCCACCACCAACGGCACCACCGCCACCCAGCAGAACCCCACCACCTCCACCAACCAGCAGTGGCGCTTCGAGCAGCAGTCCTCGGGCTACTTCAAGATCTTCAACGTCGCCAGTGGCAAGGTCCTCGGCGTCCAGAGCCAGTCCACCGCCAACGGCGCCACAGTCCTGCAGTGGGATGACAACGGCACGCCCGACCACGAATGGGCCATCGCGCCCCACCCGGCCGGCGGGTACAGCATCACCAACCGCAGCAGTGGCAAGCTCCTCGAAATACCCAGCGCCTCCACCACCGTCGGCACCGCCGCCGTCCAGTGGAGCGGCACCAGCTGCGGCTGCCAGCGCTGGAACCTCACCCAGACCGCCCTGCCGCCCCTGGGCACCGGCCAGTACGTCCTGGTGAACAAGAACAGCGGCAAGTACCTCGACATCCCGAACGGCTCCACCACCGCCGGCACCGCCGCCAACCAGTGGCAGAACACGAACTGCACCTGCCAGCTCTTCACCTTCCAGTCCGCCGGCAGCGGCGCCTGGAACATCAAGAACACCAAGAGCAACCTCAACCTCGACATCCAAGGCTCCTCCAGCGCCGCGGGCGCTGCCATCGTCCAGAACACCGCCTCCAGCGCCGACTCCCAGAAGTGGACCCTCACCGACGGGGGCGGCGGCTACTACAAACTCCGGAACGTGAACAGCACCCTCGTCGCCGGCGTCACCCAGTCCTCCACCGCCGACGGGGCAGCCGTCATCCAGTGGGGCAGCGCCAGCCTCGACGACCAGCTCTGGAAGATCGTCCGGATCAACTGACCGTCCCACCGTGCCATGACCAGGCGCGGGGACCGCCGGCGAAGCGGTTCCCGCGCCTGACGTCCGCCTCGGCCGACCAGCCGAGGCGCAGCCGACCGCTCCTCTCTACAGTGACCGATGTGAACCTCCTGCCTGCGACGGACGACCCGACCACGACGCGGACCCGCCGACAGGGCTGCCTGCGTGCGACGGGCGTCATCACACTGGTCCTGCTGGCCGCCGCGGACGTGCTCATCGCCGTCACCAACGGCAAGACCCTCTGGCCTGTGCTCCTGCTGCTGTCGCTCGGCCTCGCGGCCGTCCTGTGGCCCTCCGCCCGGCAACCCGCGTGGCTCACTCCCCAACTGCGGGCCGCCCTACCAGCAGGCGCTTCCCTGGCCTTGACCGCCGTGGCCACGACGACCGAGCGAATTCGTATGTTCGGCCCTGGGGAAGTGGCGGTCCTGCTCTGCCTGCTGCTGCTCGCCGTCCGTACCTGCCCACCACGATGGGCAGGCCCCTGTGCCCTGCTCGTCGGCGGGGCGGCCATCGCTGCACCGCTGCGCTTCTACGCAACCGGCACCCAGGACGACGCCCTGATCCTGGGGCTCACACTGGTAGTAGCGCTGATGACCGGCATCACCATCGGCCTCGGCGGCTACCTGCGCTCCCTGGACCACAGGCGCGGCGTCGCGGTCGCCGAGACCCGTCGCTCCGAACGCCTCGCCATGGCAGCCGACCTGCACGACTTCGTCGCCCACCACGTCACCGGCATCCTCATCCAGACACAGATGGCCCGCATGATGGTCAGCAGCGAACCAGATCGCCTGGACCCGGTCCTGGCGGGAATCGAGCACGCCGCGACCGAGGCGCTCGACTCCATGCGGTTGACCGTCGGAATCCTGCGCGAAGGCCCGGAGCAAACGGCCCGGCTGGAGCCGGGCGAGAACCACCTGGTGGGCGACCTGGCAGCCCTCACGGAACTCGTCGACCGATTCGGCGGCCCGACCGGCCCGAAGGCCGAACTGCACCGCTCCGCCTCCATGCCCCCGAATCTGCCCCACGAGGTACAGGCCGCCGCCTACCGCGTCGTCCAGGAAGCCCTCACGAACGTACGGCGCCACGCCGCCGACGCCACCGAAGTCACCGTCGCCCTCGCTCACGCCGACGACACCCTGCACGTGACGGTGCGCGACAACGGCCGCGCAGGCGCCCCGCTGCCCTACGCCGCCCGCGGCGGAGGCTTCGGCATCGTCGGCCTCACCGAACGCGTCACCGCACTCGGCGGCACACTGCACACCGGCCCACGCGAGGACCACGGCTGGGAGGTCATAGCACTCCTCCCCACCATGCGACGAGCGGGCCCTGGCAGGGCCGGGCATCGCTAAGGGCGCCGCCAACTCCCGCAGTCCACCCGCCCCCCGGCACCGGACTGAGGTCTGCCCGCCGGGGCGAGCAGGTGCTGCGTCCAGTTGCTGGAGCCGGTGAACGGGCGCAGGCACTTCCTACCGGGTCCCTTGTCCAGCCGTCGCCCAGTCCTCCAACAGGCGCACTGTGCGTCCGACATGTTCCTCGTGCAGGTAGTGCCCGGTGTCAGGCCAGTGTTCGACGCGGGAGCCGGGGACATGCAGGGTGCCGCGTTCCCAGGTGGCCGCTTGCGCCGAGGTCCATACGGTGAGCGCGGGCTGGCTGCGCCGGCGCAGATACGCCTCGCTGTGCGGGCGGACGCCGACCGCGCCGGAGTCGGTGTACATGCCCGCGTACGCCTGGGCGATGACGTGATCCGGGGTGCCGAGCATGGTGCGGACATGTGCCGTACGCAGTCCGGCCGGAGCGCCTGCCGGGAAGGCGCCGGCGATGAACTCGGCCGCGGCACGCGCCCCGCGTTCCCGGTACTCCGCGAGCCGGGCGGGAATCCCCTCCACTTCCGCCCCGTGCGCGCCGTGAGCCGGATCAAGGGCGATGACCGAGCGGACGAGCTCCTGATGCCGGACCGCGAGCAGGTTGACGACCTGGCCGCCCATGGAGTGGCCCACGGCGATCGCCGGCCCGGTGCCAAGGTGCCGGAGCAGCGCGGCGAGGTCGTCGGCCATCTCCGTCGGCGTGTTGCCCTCGTCGGGGACGTCCGACCGGCCGTGCCCGCGCAGGTCGGGGACGATCACGCGGAACCGGTCGGCCAGCGCCTCGGCGTGCGCGGACCACTCCCGGCCGTCCCCGCCCCAGCCGTGCACCAGAAGCAGCGGCACCGCCTCGTCGGACCCGAGATCGGTGCGGAAGAGGTGGACGCGTCTCAGGTCGTCGATCGTCATGCGGGGCCGTCCGGAAAGGTCCGGTACGTGGCGTGGGCGAAGTCCGCGTGGACACCGGCGCCGTCGAGGTCCTGCACCCACAGGCCCCACATGGCGCCGGTGAAGCCGAGAACGCGCAACTGGCCGTCGTGGAACTCGTCGGCGTGCTCGTCGGACAGGACGGTGGCGTCGAGCTCGATCGGCAGCGTCTGGACTCCCCCGCCGGTGTCGTACGAGAAGCGCAGGGCCGGAACGTCGAGTTCCGCGTGCAGGACGACCGGGCGTCCGGGCTTCAGCGGTACGGTCGGCTCATGTGCGACGAGACGGCCGGCTTCGCAGCTCAGTGCCCGCAGGACCGGGGAGCCGTCGTCCTCGGCGGTGACGTACAGGTAGTGCCAGTTGCGGGTGTTGTAGTAGGCCGTCAGACCGGCCAGATGGTCGGGGGTGCGGGGCGAGAAGGTCAGGCTGGTCTCGAAGGAGCAGCGCGGGGCGGTCACCCGCCGGGCCACCAGACTGGGCGTGCGGCGGCCCACCGGCGACTGACCGCCCCGGATGCGCAGCCGCCCCGGTGCCGGCTCGATCCAGTCGTCGCCGGCCGGGCGGCGCAGGGTGGACCAGTCGGGGCCGAGAACCGGAGCGTCGAAGCAGTCGTGCGCCGGTGGTTCGGCGACGGGCGCCGGTGGCAGCGCGGGTGCCGGCACCGCTACGGCGGGTACGGCGCCGGGGATGCGGGGCCAGCCGTCGTCGGTCCAGGTCACCGGTTGCAATGCGGTCTCCCGGCCGAGCACGCACCGGCCCCGCTCCGTGTGAGGGCGGGCGGCGATGTGAGCGGCGTACCACTGGCCCGTCGCCGTCTCGACGAGGGAGCAGTGCCCGGCCTTCTGCAACTCCAGGGACGGGTCGTGCCGGGACGTGAGCAGGGGGCCGGCCGGATCGGCCTCGTACGGGCCGAGCAGGTCGCGGGAGCGGGCCACGGCCGCGCCGTGTTCGTATCCGGTGCCGCCCTCCGCGTGCACCAGGTAGTACCAGCCGTCGCGCCGGTAGAGATGCGGGCCCTCGGCGACACCGACGGAGGTTCCGGTGGTGAGGGTGCGGGGTTCGCCGAGCAGGGCCCGGGTCTTGCGGTCGTACTCCTGGATCTCGATCCCGGCGAATCCCTCGCGGTCCGGACGCCAGTCGAACCGCATGTTCAGCAGCCAGCTGCGGCCGTCACCGTCCTCGTCATGGAACAAGGAGACGTCGAAGCCGCGGCCGTGCAGCGGAACCGGGTCGGACCACGGTCCTTCGATCGAGGGGGCCGTGGTGACGTAGTTGGGAAGGTCCTTCCATCCCTCGGCGTAGGTGTCGACGACGGTGAAGACGAGGTGGAACAGGCCGTCCGCGTACGACAGTCCGGGCGCCCAGATGCCGCCGGAGTC
Source organism: Streptomyces sp. B21-105 (assembly GCF_036898465.1). Taxonomy (NCBI): domain Bacteria; kingdom Bacillati; phylum Actinomycetota; class Actinomycetes; order Kitasatosporales; family Streptomycetaceae; genus Streptomyces; species Streptomyces sp. B21-105. The sequence goes on from NZ_JARUMJ010000001.1 coordinate 1,594,796, forward strand.
GGGGACGCCGGTGAGGTCGAGCAGGCGCGTGCTGTCCAGAACCCCGCCCAGGGACCGCCAGTCGACCAGGTCCCTGGAGTGGTGGATCCGGACGCCCGGGTACCACTCGAAGGTGGAGGTGGCGATGTAGAAGTCGTCGCCGACGCGGAGGATCACGGGGTCGGGTTCGAAGCCGCGCAGGACGGGGTTGTGGATCACGAAAGCTCCGCTCAGAGGGTGAACAGCAGGGTGCCGAAGCCCACGTGGTCACATTGGAACGCCGCGCCCTCCGGGCTGATGTTCCCGATGGCCGCGTACGTCCAGGGGGCGGGCAGGCTGCGGCGTTTGACGTAGTGGTTGAAGGCCATCTCGTAGATCGGGCGCAGATTCCCGCGCTCGACGGTGGAGATGGAGTTGAACGTGAGCCGGCAGGAGCCCCAGACGGTGTACGGCACGTCGTTGCCGGTGTTGTACTTCGCCGTGTACTCGAAGCCGGCCAGCAGCCGGTTGGCGGAGGCGGAGTACAGGTCCTGGCCCTGGACCCAGGCGATCTCGCAGGCCTCGGCCATGCTGCCCAGGATGAGCTGGGTGTGGGCCTGGTCGCGTCCGCTGTCCACGCACTGGCCGGAGTCCCTGATCACCCGGCTGATCTTGCAGCAGTCGTGCAGGTGGAAGGCGTCGACGGCGGCGTTGTAGAGGGAGGTGTCGTTGCAGAACACCCCGAACGCCATCATCGCCTTGATGCAGTTGGTGCCCCAGCCCGCGTCGCCGAACGTCCTCACCAGGGGCACGAAGACGTTCCTGAAGAGGTTCTCGGTCTGGGTGATCTCGGCCGCGGACCAGCTGCCCGAGGGGGCGGTGTACCGCATCAGCTCGGCTGCCGCCGCGAGTTTGAAGCCGTAGATGGAGGCCGCGAGCTGGGCGTCCTTGCCGGTGATCGAGGTGAGGGTGGAGGACCATGCCTTGATGATCTGCAGTGCCTTGGTGGCGTGGGCGGTGGTGCCCGTCAGGTTCCACATCAGGGCGTTCTGGTAGGCCGCGTTGCAGTCGTTCCAGAACTCCCAGTTGCCGATCTCGGTGGTGCCCCGGTCGATGGTCGTGCGCGGGCCCAGCATGGCGTAGGTCGACTGCGAGTACGCGTTCGCCCTGAACACGTTCCAGCCGCTGAGCCAGGGCTCGGTGGCGGCCGCGATCCGCGTCTTCATCCGCTGGATGTCGGAGAGTTTGTGCAGCACCCCGGGGTGGATGAAGGAGGTCAGGGCGTCCGCGGTCGGGGCCGCGGCGATCCCGGTGGCGGCCGCCGTGGTGCCGACGGCGGTGATCTGCAGGAAACGGCGGCGGCTCGGGGACGCGGGCGTGGCGGGCTGTGACTCGGACATGCGTCTTCCTCTTTCACTCGACGTTGAGTGTCAGGGGGTGGCAGATGAGGGGGAACCGGGCGTCGGCCCGGCTCCCCCGGTGCGGTCAGCCGGCCGCGCGCCGGCCCCGGTACAGCACGAGCGTGCTGCGCGGGCCGACCTTGGGACGCTGTCCGGCGCCGATGACGCGGCCGGTGGCAAGGTCGCGGGCCGGACCGAAGTCCTGACGGGCGGGCAGGGTGTACGTCCGTTCGGTGCTGGTGTTCATGGCGATCAGGTAGTCGCCGTACTCGCACAGATAGAACGGGGCGCGTCCGACGAGCATGGTCTCCACGCCCTCGAAGTCGACGCCCATGGCCGGGTCCGGGACGTCGGCCGGGACCGGAGCGAGCGGGTACACGTCACCCTTGAGTGCCTGGTGGAGGGTGTCGCCGGGGGGCGGGAAGCCGCCGGGCGGGATGTGTCCGGCCCCGGGATCGTTGATCGCGTAGTCCCACAGGATCCAGTCGTGGACCGTGTACGTGTCGTCGGTGGCGCCCGCCGAACGCTGGCGGATCGTCGCGGAGCGCTGGTCGGTGGGTGTGAGGTGGTGGATGCGGGCGTAGTCGTTGACGCCCTGCCGGGCGCGCCAGTACAGGGAGGCGAAGAGGAGTTCCTCGCCGTTCTTCACGGCCAGGACGCCGTTCTCCTCGTCGGTGAAGACGAAGTCGGGCCGGTCCCAGGCGGTGGGGATGCGCCCCGGGCGGGCCGGGAGGGCCTGGAAGGCGTCCCAGTCGCGGGAGACCAGGCGCAGCGCGGCGAGGCCGACGCGGGTCCAGGTGTGGTGGACGAGCAGATCGAGCTGCCGGTAGAACTGCCCGTCGTCGACCATCTCCTGGGTCCAGCCGACGATGTCCGGGTCCTTGAACACCACCGCCGACATCAGCGGGTGCGAGTCCCAGGCCGTGCGGGAGGCGTAGGCGACCTCACCGGGGTAGACCTCGTTGCGCCAGCCGACGACGGTCTCGATGCGGGAGACGCGGGCGCCCGTCTCGTCGACGTCGACCACCCGGAACCGCCCCCGGGCCTTGATGATCTTCACCATCTGCTCGCGCAGCTCCGGCGCCTCCTGGGCCCGGTATCCGCGCGTGACCGACTCGTACATCATGACCAGCCAGTCGTGGACCTCGCCGTAGCTGCCCACGTACCCCAGTTCGCGGGTCAGGCCGGCCCGGCTGACCTGGTGGTAGCTCTCACCCAGCGGCTTGGTGGGGTTGCCGTCCTTGTCCTCCTTGCCGAGGTAGGGCTTCATGCCGAGCGACTGGTACAGGTAGTCGCGGGCCTTGTCCTCCGGCAGTGCGAGGTCAGGGGCGAGCAGGCCGAGGCCGCGGTTGGCCTGGTAGAGGCCGATGGCGCAGATCTGCGACTGGTTGGTGTAGTGCGGGAAGTGCTGACGCCAGTAGTCCCGGCTCGACTTCAGCATGTCGGTGTAGGCGGCGCGCCGCACCGGCTGCTCGTGGGTTCCGGTGGCCTCGGGCGCGACAACGGCCAGGTCGTCGAACCAGGCGGTGCCCGGTCCGCTCAGCCGCAGATGGAACTCCACCTGGGTGGCGCCGGAAGGGGTTTCCAGGTCTATGGAGACCTGCTCCCACCCATGGGTTCCGGTGGCGGCGTACTGCCGGTGGTCGCCGCCGACGAGTTTGCCGCTCGCGTCGAAGAACAGCGGGTCGATGTGGGCGCCCGTGCCGGTGACGCCGTCGGTCCTGACCCAGGCGCCGTAGGTGTACTTCCCCTTGCCGACCTGGAGCTTCGCCGTGTTGTACGCCGTGACGAAGCCGTTCGCCGCGGTGGCGGCCAGCCTCAGCGACGCGGAACCGGACCGGTTGACGGACGCGTCCCGAGCCCAGGAGGCGTCGGCGGTCTTCCCCCAGCCCGGCACCTCCCAGCCCGACGGGGTGCCGGTGCCCTGCTCGAAGCCGGGGTTGCGCAGCTCGGTGGGCCCCACCATGTCCACGGAGTCGAACCAGGCCGTGCCGGGGCCGGACAGTCGCAGGTGCATCTCCACCTGGGTGGCGCCGTCGGGTGTGTCCAGGTCTATGGAGACGTATTCCCAGCCATGGGTGCCGGTGGTGGCGAACTGGCGGTGGTCGCTGCCGACCAGCTTGCCGCCCGCGTCGAAGAACAGCGGGTCGATGTGGGCGCCCGTGCCCGTGACGCCGTCGGTCCTGATCCAGGCGCCGTAGGTGTACTTCCCCTTGCCCACGCGGGTCTTGGGCGAGTTGTACACGGTGATGAATCCGTTCGCCGCGCTCGCCGTCACCTTGAGCGAGGCGGAGCCCGACCGGTTGACGGTGGTGTCCCGGGACCAGGAGGCGTCGGCGGTCTTCCCCCAGCCAGGTACCTCCCATCCCATGGGAGTGTCGCCGCCCTCTTCGAAACCGGGGTTGGAGATCTCGTACGGCGAACCGGTCACCTTCTCGTCCAGGCGGTCGCCCAGGTGCTCCCAGAGCAGCGCCAGCACCAGCCCGACCCGGCCGAAGCCCTGCCACTGCTGGTCGGAGCCGGTCATCACGGTCGCGTCGTTCTTCCACGCCATGTACCGGCCGTCGAGCGCGCGCAGGACGCGGTCCAGCGCCGCCGGGTCGTGGTACGCGGGGCTGCCGGACCAGAGGTAGCCCTCGGCGAGCGACTGGAAGGCGAAGGCGTCCATGCCGGCGGGGTTGGCCCCGGTCAGGTAGTGCTTCTGGTCCTTGGCGACCCGTTGACGCACCGCCTCCAGGATCTCGGGGCCCTCGACGGTACGAGCCTTCGGCAGCGGCGCGGGGCCCTGCACCTCACCCTTGGGCGGGACGAAGTACGGCTCGGTGTGGGTGTAGAGGCGGTAGATGCCCCGCGACGGCGTGGTCATCTTGTAGTACAGCTGGTCGACGTTCTGGCCGTAGGACCAGATGCGGCCCATCGAGCGGATCTCCAGCTTCACCTTCTTCCTGCCCCGGGTGAGCCGCTCCGGAAGCGGCAGGGTGTGGAAGAAGAACCGGCCCGGGGTGCGCGGCGCGGTGTCCAGGATGTCGAGGCTGTCGACGGCTCCCTCGTCCTGGTAGCCGACCTGCTTGCCGTCGCAGAACAGCTGCAGCCGCCACATGTTCGTGCCGGAGCCCGCCTGCTGCGAGGTGGTGTCGTAGTCGTCGCCCCACAGGCGAACGGTGACGTAGGTGGTGTCGGTCGGGCTGACGACTACGTCGAACTCGAGCGTGCCGCCCCAGTACGTGGCCGGCTCGGTGGGGTTGAGGACACGGGCCTTCTGGCCGAGGCCTCCGGTGACCGTGTCGGAGAGCGTGGCAGTGAGACCGTGCGCCGACTCGGAGCTCCCGTTGCCGAAGACGACGATGTCCAGGGGCTTGCAGACGGCCGGCTCGAAGGCGGCGTCCGCGGCCGGGGCCGCGGCGGCGGACGGGGAGTTCAGCAGGCCGAGGCCGGCCGCGGCGACGCCGGTGGTGCCGGCGTACTTGAGGACATCACGTCTTCTGGGTGCGTTGGGCACGGCTGATCCTTTACTTGAGGCTGCCCATGAGGATTCCGCTGCGCCAGTACTTCTGGAGCGCGAACATGAAGACCGCGAGCGGAACGATGGACAACAGGGACCCGGTGAGGACGAGGGTGTTCATGTCGCGGGCGGTCTGCGCCTGCTGGAGCCAGGAGTACAGCCCGAGGCTCACAGGGAACGTGCGCTCACCGGTGAGCATGAACAGGGGCAGGAAGAAGTTGTTCCAGATGTTGATGAATTCGAGCATGAAGATGGTGATGCCGCCGGTCCGCATCAGCCGCAGCGCGACCGACCAGAAGATCCGCAGCTCCCCGGCGCCGTCGAGACGGGCCGCTTCCATCAGTTCGGTGGGGACGGAGCTGTCCGCGTACACCTTGCCCAGGTAGACCCCGAACGGATTGATGAAGTACGGGATGAGTACCGACCAGATGGTGTTGGTCAGGCCGATCTGGGCGAAGACGAGGTACAGCGGGAAGGCCAGCAGGGTGCTCGGCAGCAGCGAGGCACCGACGATGACCGCGAAGAACGCGCCCCGGCCCCGGAAGTCGAACTTCGACAGCCCGTACCCGGCGGCGAGCGAGACCAGGGTGGAACCGGCCGCGCCGAGTGTGGAGTAGAGGATCGAGTTGCCGATCCAGCGGTTGAACACCCCGTCGTGGTAGGTCCAGATCTCCTGGACGTTGTCCGCCAGGTGGTTGGAGGAGAACCACAGTCCGAAGGTGGAGTACAGGTCCGTCTGGTTCTTGGTCGCGGAGACGATCAGGAACCACGTCGGGGCGAGTGAGTAGATCAGGAAGAGGACCAGCAGGCCGGTGGTGAGCGCCACCGCGCGGCGGGTGGGGCGCACGCCGCCCCCGGATACGGCAGCGCTCATGACATCTTCCTGTTCGTGGCCCGGTAGAAGACGAAGGCGAGGATGCCGGTGACCACGGCCAGGACCAGCGACTCGGCGGCGGCGTACTGGTAGTCACCGGTCTTGAACGCCTTGTCGTAGATCTCCATCATCGGAGTGAAGTCGGTGTTGATCGACTCCGGCGCGATCTGCCGCAGCAGCAGTGGTTCGGCGAACAGCTGCAGCCTCCCGATGAGGGAGAACATGCCGGTCAGCACCAGGATGCCGGTGATGTTGGGAATCTTGACCGACCAGGCGATCCGCCACTCCCTGGCCCCGTCCAGTCGGGCCGCCTCGTACAGCTCGCGGGGCAGCGCCTGTAGCGAGGCGGAGATCAGGATCATGTTGAAGCCGATCCCCTGCCAGGTCAGCAGATTGCCCAGGGAGAGGTAGGTGTTGAGGCCGCCGAAGAAGGTGATGTCCGTGCCGGCGCCGTGCGCGAGGTCGAGCAGCGGAGAGCCCGTCGGGCTGTAGAGGAACAGCCAGATCACGGTGGACACCACGGCGGGCACCACGTACGGGATGAGCAGCGCCGCGCGGAAGAACCGCACCGCACGGGCGGCCACCCCGTCCAGGAGCAGGGCGAGCAGCAGCGACAGGCCCAGCATCACCGTGATCTGAGCCGCTCCGAACAGCAGCGTGCGCAGCATGCTCGACCAGAAGGCGCCGTCGCCGAGGATGGAGGCGAAGTTGGAGAAGCCGGTGAAGACGACCCGGGTCGGGCCGAAGCCCAGCCCGCTGCTCTTCTTCTCCCTCAGGCTCTGGCTGAAGGCATAGCCGATCGGCACGACGTACGTGGCCAGGAAGCCGAGCAGGAAGGGCAGTGCGAACAGCAGTCCCTTGTGGGCTCCCCGGCTCCCGGCCCGGCGGGGGGAGGGCCGCCGGGCCGGGGAGTCGGTGGCGACCTTGGGGGGTCGCGTCAGGGTGGACACGGGTGTCTCCAGAGGTGGGTCCTACAGAGGCGGGGCCTACAGGGGAGGTCAGCTGCCGGCGACGGCCTTGATGCCCTTGCGGTTGAGGTCGTCCACGGTCCACTTCTGCAGCGAGGTCAGCATGTCCTTGACCGTCAGCTGCTTCTTCATGACCTTGCCCCACTGCTTCTGCATCTCGGAGTACATCGCCGCGTAGTTCGGCCCGTACTGCCACTGCTCGCCGACCCGCGAGGCCGCCGTGGTAATCACCTGCGCGCTGTCCGACTTCCCGTTGAACATCCCGGTCGGGATGATCTTGTCGACGTACGGCGAGACGTCCTTGACGGCGGGGAACAGGCCCGACTTGGAGTCCGGGTCGGTGAGCGCCGTCAGTGACTCCTTGCTGCTGCTCAGCCAGGCGGCGAACTCGGCGGCGCGGTCGGGGTACCTACAGCCCTTGAGGACGCCGGTGGTGTCGAAGTTACTGGAGGTCTGCGGCTTGGCGGTGTCGAAGGCCGGCGAGTCGGCGAGCTGCCACTTGCCCTTGGACTTGGGGAAGTTCGTGTCGTAGATCGGCAGCTGCCAGGTCGAGCTGGTCATCGCGATGGTCTTGCCGAGGTCCCAGGTCTTGAAGACACCCGGGTCGGCGTACGACGCGTTGGAGGCGAGGTCGTTGTCGACGAGCTGCTGGACGATGTCACCGGCCTTGAGCGCCTCGGGAGAGGCGAAGTCGATGACCCAGTGGTCGCCGTCCACCTTGTACCACTGCGCGCCGGCCTCCCAGGACAGGTCGACGAGCGAGCTCGGGTCCTCGCCCGCCATGTTGTAGATCTTGACGTCCTTGTCCTTCTCCTGGACCTTCTTGCCCGCGGCGATCAGGTCGTCCCAGGTCTTCGGGGCCTCGATCCCGTACTTCTGGAACAGGTCCGCGCGGTAGGCGGTGAACAGCGGCGCCGACCCCATCGGAATGCCGAAGGTGGTGCCTCCGGGGCTGACCGCGTTCCACGCGGCGACCGTGTACGCGTCCTTGTGCTTGGCCGCGACCTCGCTGATGTCGGTCAGCAGTCCGTCGGCGGCGAAGCTCGCCAGGTTCATCCCGTCCATCTTGGACAGACAGGGCGCGGTGCCCGCGTTCACCGCGGCCCGCAGCTTCTGGTAAGCGGTGTCACCCGCAGCGTTGACGAACTTGATCTGCGTCTCGGGGTGCTTCTTGTTCCACACCTCGGCCTGCGCCTCGATGCCGTCCGTCCAGCTCCAGAACTCCAGCGTGACGTTGCCCTTCGTGGCCGCCGAGGCGTCGGTGCCGGAGTCGTCAGAGCAGGCGGTCAGCAGCAGCGAGAGAGAAGCGGCGGCGGCCACCGAGACAAGGACCCTGGGGCGCATACCGGACTTGGACATCGGTCCTCCACGAAAGGAATGGGACGGCGCCTGCACGTGGGGGAACGGCGCGGTCAGGGCGACGCGAGGGGAGAGAAACGGGTACTGCGCGGCGAGGCAGTAATCGTTTGTTGTCGTGGACGGTACGACCGAGGGAGCCAGATCCACAAGAGGTGGCGCCGGATTGTTTCGCTCGACTTTCCAGAACGTTACCTGTCGATGCGCCTGACCATGGACGTTCGCGCCATCGCGGGGCAGGTGGGTGGACTCTCTGTGACGTACCTGTGTCGCAGAGCTGGTCATTGACCGGGTTCTCTGGGGCTTCTAGCGTGGAATACGTTTACTGTGACGCTCAGGCTTGTCGCCGGCCGATCCCGGCGCCCCTCCCCAGGAGCAGCATGCATACGTCAGTGCCGCCGTTCGCCCTCTTCGCCATGAATCCGGTACATCTGCCCGAACTCTTCCCGCCTCCGCTGCTGACCCGCCTCCAGCAACTGGCGCGGGTCGACCTCACGCTCGTCGCCCAGGACTTCTCCGATCCCGCCGTGGCCGAGGCCCTGGGCCGCGCCGAGGTACTGGTCACCGGCTGGGGCTGCCCGCACCTCGGCGCGGAGGTACTGGCGGCGGCGCCGCGACTGCGCGCCGTCATGCACGCCGGCGGCAGCGTCCGCCACCTCGTGGGTGAGCCGTTCTGGGAGCGCGGTCTCACCCTCTCCAGCGCGGTGCGGGCCAACGCCCTGCCCGTGGCCGAGTACACGCTCGCCGCGATCCTGCTGGCCGGCAAGGACGCCTTCGGGCTGCGCGAACGCTTCCGGGCCGAGCACGTCTACCCCGCTGCGACGGAGTACGTGACGGTCGGCAACCTCGGCCGCCGGGTCGGTCTGATCGGCGCCTCCCGGGTGGGCCGCCGGGTCCTGGAACTGCTGCGGCCCTTCGAGCTGTCGGTGAGCCTCCACGACCCCTACGTCGACGCCGCCCAGGCCGCGGAACTGGGCGCGGTCCCGCTGGGCCTCGACGAGTTGCTGCGCACCAGTGACATCGTCAGCGTGCACGCCCCCGACACCCCGCAGACCCATCACATGCTCAACCGCGAGCGGCTGGCGCTCATCCCCGACGGCGGCGTCCTCATCAACACCTCACGGGGCGCCCTCGTCGACCACACCGCGCTCACCGAGGAACTGGTGAACGGCCGGCTCAGCGCGATCCTGGACGTCACCGACCCCGAGCCGCTGCCCGCGGACTCCCCGCTCTACCGCCTTCCGAACGTGTTCCTCACGCCGCACATCGCCGGCTCCCTCGGCAACGAACTGGCCCGCCTCGGCGGCACGGTGGTGACGGAACTGGAACGCCTGACGACGGGGCTGCCGCCTGCCCACCCGGTCCACCGGGCCGAACTGGCGATCAGCGCCTGAGGACTTCGACGCCCACCCGCCGGCCGAGGACGCCGCCCGCCCGCCCGGGCTCCCGCAACGCCGATCCCGTCGCACCCCACCCCACCCCAGCCCGTCCCTCTTCCCTCGGAGACACCCTTGAACACCATTCAGGCCGGACCGGTCCACCCCTCCCCACGTGCCGTCTCACCCCTGCGTCCCGCCTCCGCGGCCCGCATCGAGGGCGGCTTCTGGGCCGAACGTCGCCGGGTCAACGCCCGGATCTCCCTCGCCGAGGGCCCGGGGCGGCTGGAGCAGGCCGGCAACCTGGCCAACTTCCGTGCCGCCGCGGCCCCGCGCACCGACGGCGCGGACACCCCGTCCGGCACCGGCTTCTCCGGCGACTTCCAGTTCCAGGACTCCGACGTCTACAAGTGGCTGGAAGCCGCCTGCTGGCAGCTCGCGGACACTCCCGACGAGACACTCGCCACCGAGGTCGAAGCCATCGTCGAGCTGATCGCCGCCGCCCAGCGCGAGGACGGCTACCTCCAGACGTACTACCAGCTCGGCGGCGGCATTCCCTGGACCGAGCCGGGCTGGGGACACGAGCTGTACTGCGCGGGACATCTGATCCAGGCCGCCGTGGCGCACCACCGGGCCACCGGTTCCGACCGGCTGCTCGCCGTGGCCCGCCGGCTCGCGGACCACATCGACTCCGTCTTCGGCCCTGGCAAGCAGGTGGACACCGTCTGTGGCCATCCCGAGGTGGAGACCGCCCTCGTCGAACTCCACCGGACGACCGACGAGAAGCGGTACCTGGACCTCGCCCGCTACTTCCTGGAACGCCGCGGTCACGGCACCCTCTCCTCCGGCGCCGACCGGGGCCACGACCGCGACCCGGGGCCCGAGTACTGGCAGGACCACACGCCGGTCCGCGCGGCGGACGAGGTCACCGGCCACGCCGTACGCCAGCTCTACCTCCTCGCCGGAGCCGCCGACCTGGCCGCGGAGACCGGCGACACGGAACTCCGCACGGCGCTGGAGCGGCTGTGGCGGGACATGGTCACGACCAAGACCTACCTCACCGGCGCCGTCGGCTCCCGGCACGACTGGGAGGCCTTCGGCGACGCCCACGAACTGCCGGCCGACCGCGCCTACGCCGAGACCTGCGCCGCCATCGCCTCCGTCCACTTCTCCTGGCGCATGGCCCTGCTCACCGGCGAGGCCCGCTACTCCGACCTCGTCGAGCGCACCCTGTTCAACGGCTTCCTGGCCGGCGCCGGTCTCGACGGCCGCACCTGGCTGTACGTCAACCCGCTTCATCGGCGGGCCCGTTCACACGAACGCCCCGGCGACCAGACCGCCCACCGCACCCCCTGGTTCCGCTGCGCGTGCTGCCCGCCCAACGTCATGCGCCTGCTCGCCGGGCTCCCGCACTACCTGGCCACAGCCGACGACAGCGGTCTGCAACTGCACCAGTACGCCACGGGCGTCTACGGCGGCGACGGCCTCACCGTACGGGTGACGACGGAGTATCCGTGGGAGGGCACGGTGACCGTCACCGTGGACGAGGCTCCCACCGCCCTGCCGCGCACGCTCTCCCTACGCCTGCCGGCGTGGTGCGCCGACCACACCCTGACCGTGAACGGCACCACCGTCGAAGACGGGGCCGACTCCGGCTGGCTGCGCATCACCCGCGCGTTCACCCCCGGCGACACCGTCCGCCTCGACCTCGCGATGCCGGCCCGGCTCACCGTCCCTTCCTCACGCGTCGACGCCGTCCGGGGCTGCGCCGCCGTCGAACGCGGTCCGCTGGTCTACTGCCTGGAGCGGACCGACCAACCGGGGCGCCTGGACCCGGACACGATCGCTGTGCCGCCGGACACGCCACTGACCGTGCGCAGCCGCCCCGAACTGCTCGGCGGGGTGCGAACGGTGAGCGTCGCGGGGAACCGGCTCCGCGCCGACGATACGTCCGGCGACTGGCCCTACCTGCCGTACACGTCGGCGACTTCCGGCGAACCCCACGAGAGCGTCGAGCTGACGGCGGTGCCGTACTACGCCTGGGCCAACCGCGAGCCGGGCGCCATGCGGGTCTGGCTGCCGCTGGCCGCCCGCGGGTAGACGTCGGCGCGGTCAACATGCCCGCAGTAATCGTTTACCAAGATTCGGGAACCGGTCGCACCCTTCTGTGTCCGCGAGGATGCTCAGTGCAGTAACGTCAAGGTGTGACAGCGAACGGAAACGGTTCTCCCCCAACGCCCGCCTCCCAGGCTTCTAGGCGTCGGCGCAAGAACCAGGCAGGTGAAGAGCGCCCCAGCACGATTCGCGATGTCGCCGAACGGGCGGGGGTGTCGGTAGCAACCGTTTCCAGGGCCCTGGCCGGCAACTATCCCGTGTCGGCCGCCACCCGGGAGCGCATCATGGCTGCCGTGGAGTCGCTGCACTACGTGGTGAACGTCCACGCCAAAGCCCTCTCCGGTCGGGTGGCCGGTCCCGTCGCACTGGTCCTGCGGGACATCACCGGGCCGTCGCTGGCCCATGTCGCCGCCGGGGTCGAGCAGGAGGCGGCCCTGCGGGGCCGGCTGAGCCTGGTCTGCGCCACTCACGGAGACACTGCCCGCGAGGACGACCTGGTGCAGTTGATGCGCGAGCAGCACGCGGCCGCGGTGGTCCTCGTCGGCGGGGCAGTGCAGGACGAGGTCTACTTCCAGCGCATGACCGAGTACGCGCGCGCCCTGGACGCCGCCGGGTCACGTCTGGTCCTGGTCGGCCGCCCGCCCCTGCCCGGGCATCACCCAGTCACCGTCGTGGACTACGACAACCGCGGAGGCGCCTTCCAGGCCGCAGACCATCTGTTCGTCCAAGGCCACCGGCGCGTCCTCTTCCTGGGCGGCGACCCACAACTCAGTACGGGGGCGCAACGGAGGGAGGGCTACCTCCACGCCCTGCGCGCGCACGGCGTGGAGTACGCGGAAGAACTGGACGTCCCCGGTCCGTACACCCGCGTCTCCGGCTACCAGCGCACGAGGGACGCGCTGAAGGCGGGGGTCGATTTCACGGGCGTCCTCGCGGGGACGGACATGGTGGCCCTCGGTGCGTTGGCCGCGCTCCGCGACGCCGGCCTGAACGTCCCCCGGGACATCTCCCTGGTGGGCTTCGACGACGTCCCCTTCGCCTCGGACCTGACCCCGTCGCTCACGTCGGTCCGGGTGCCGTACGAGGATCTCGGCAGAACAGCGGTCCGGCTCGCCCTGGAGCACAGCGAACGCATCAGCGGCGACGACCATGTCGTCCTCAGTACGCAACTGGTGATCCGTCAGTCCGTACGCCGCCCCCGTCCGTAAGGCCGTTGAGACTCCTCGTCCGTTCGGTCGGGAACCCTGGACGGCGGGAACAACTCCGCAGATCCCGCCCTGGGTCACTCCGCCCCCGCCAGGGCAATATCACCCAGTCCCGCAGTCCTCTTGGCAACCTCCCACTTCGTTCATACCGACTTCCACTCCAGAAAGAGGCCCGCAGCGGTGTACTCCCGCAGCCCGGACCACCACCCATCCACAATAGCGAGGGCAACGACCAACGCAGCACTTCGTGCGCAAGTCGCAGCCGGGGCGAGTGCAAACCCTCCGTCAACGCATTGGGTGCCCGTGTCTCCAGCCTGCCGGTGGCCCTTCGTCCTCTCACCCGGCGGAGGAGTTGGACAGCACGCGACGCAGACGCCCGGCGCACCCTGTCGTGAGCGCGCCGGGCGTCTATCCCCCGTTTGACCGTAGACGAGAAACTACTTGACGTCAGGCGACCGTCACGTCCACGGGATCCGATTCGGTCGATCCCCTCGCGTTGGTAAGGACGACCTTCAGGCTGTGCTTGCCCTTCGGAACCCCGGACAGAGCTACCTGAGGCGACTGTGCGTTCGGCGAATCGGCGGCCAGCTGGCCCTCACCGACGACTGCCCCGTCGAGGTAGAAGGTGTACGAGGTGGCGTTGGTGCCCCACCACAGGTTCGCGGTGGCGGTGAAGGTGCCGTCCTTGTCCCAGTTGTCGTGGCTGACCACGGGCTTGCCCGGGGCGGCATCCGTGACCGTGACAGTCGTGGTGTTCGTGGACGTGGTGCCCTTCGAGTTGATCAGTTCGGCCCGGTACGCGTAGGTGCCGTTGGGCCTGTCCTTGAATTCGGTCACGACTGACTGCGAGGTGCCGCTGACTGTCGTGGGCACCCGCGCGGCGACGAGCTTGTCGTTCTCGTAAAGACGGAAGAAGCTGCCTGGCGTGCCGTGCCAAAGGTTCATCTTCACGCTGTAGTTGCCGTCATGGAGGCCGTGGGTCCACCCGCTGGTGTTCGACAGGGTGCCGGCGCCAGCAGCCGAGGAAGCGGAGACGAAGTTCCGCAGAGCGTCGCGCGTGGCGTAGTACGCGGGCTTGGGGTTGTACTCCTCGTCGAACATGAGGGGCTTCGCGCCCGGCAGCCACGTGTAGGCGTGCTTGTCGGTGAAGCCCCAGAAGCTGATGTCCCGGATTCCGGCCGCCAGCGCCTCGGCCATGACGTCCCCGTAGATCTGCGTCTGCTGATCCACGTCGTAGGTGTGCACGTCGAGTTCGGTGATCGCGACTTCGAGTCCGAGCTTCTGGTAGGACTTCGTCATCTCTGTGATGACTCCGGGCTCGGGACCCGCCTGTGTCTCGTGCATCTCGAAGCCCACCCCGTCGATGGGCACACCGTCGGCGACCATGCCGGCCACTAGGTCGTAGAGCTCCTGGCGCTTCGCCGGGTAGAACTCCACCAACGCCTCGTTGATGAACAGCTTCGCCTCGGGGTCAGCGGCGTGCGCGATCCGGAACGCTTCCGCGATGTAGTCCTCGCCGAGCACCTCGTAGAAGTGGTTCGGCGCGAGGCCGGTGCCGCCGAAGGTGGAGAACGGCTCGGTCATCACGTCCCACCGGTCCATCTTTCCGGCGTAGCGGTCCATGATCGTGTTGAAGTGAGTCTTCATGACCGCGCGCAACTCGTCCGGGTCGGTGACGTCGGTCACGTATTCCGGGTTGCAGCACTGGGAGATGAGCCCGTGTCCCTTGACTACCATGTCGTTGTCTTCAACGAAGTCGACGAGCCGGTCGAGGCCCCCGAACTCGAAGTCGCCCTCCGTGGGCTGGACGAATTTCCACTTCAGCTCGTTCTCGGGAGACAAGCTGTTGAACTGTTCCGCCAGCACCTCGCCGAACTTCGGTTCGTCGAGATAGGTGGGGTTGGTCGCCCCGAGCCGATGAGGATTCCCTCCTTCGCTGCCAGTTCGCGGAGGGTCGCGTCTGAATCAGCTGAGGCGCCGGTGGTGGGGAGGGCCACGGTCAAGAGCCCTATGGTGACAGTTGCGAGCGCCGCGCCGATGCGGTGCATTCTCATTGAATGGTGTCTCGCTTTCCTGTTGAAGGATGGTCCGAGGGCACGCTGCGGTATCCGGACGACGTGGACCGTACGCTGTCTCCCGGCGGCCCACGAACGCGGCTCGGCCCGAGACCGCCTCTGCGGGTGTGCAGAATGCGGAAATTGAGGGTGGTCGCTCAGCGGCCGGCGAGGGCCGGGACGACCTTCGTGGCACACAATTCCGCGAACCAGTGCGCGCTCAGTTTCGGAATGCGCTCGTGGGTGTCGTAGTCGACCCGGATGATGCCGAACCGCGGGCCGTATCCCATGACCCATTCGAAGTTGTCGAGCAGCGACCACACGAGGTACCCGACAACGCGGGCGCCCCTCTCGCGAGCACGATGAGCCGCCGTGACGTGATCGATGAGGAACTGTGTTCGGTCGCGGTCGACGACCACGCGCCGGCCACCCGAGTCGTCGACCACGTCCTCGAAGGCCGCGCCGTTCTCCATCACCATGATCGGCAGTTCGGGGAACTCCTTGGAAAGGGCGACCAGATGATCCTCGAGGCCTCGTGGTTCGATCCCCCAGTCCATCACCGTTCGCGCCAGCTCGTCGCGGCGGACGAACTCGATGCGCTCCGAGCCCGGGAAGGGCGTGCCGCCGGAGCTTTCGGCGCTGGGGTCGAAGTCCTGATTCAGACGTACGTGCATGACCTCGTAGTAGTTGACGCCGAGCAGGTCGATGGGCTGGTGGCAGATCTCCAAGTCGCCCGGCAGAACGAAGCTCCAGTCGGTGAAAGCCCGGGTGTCTTGCAGCAGATCGGCCGGATAGTTCCCGCGGAGCATGGGCCCTGTGAACACGCGGTTGGCCACAGCGTCGAACCGACGCGCGGCTTCGGCGTCCTCGGGGGTCTCGGCTTCGATGCGGAAGATGTTGAGCACCACGGAAATCTGTGCTTCGGCATTGGTCACGGTGCGCCGCAGTGCTGCCACCGCGAGTCCGTGGGAAAGGTTGAGGTGGTGCGCAGCCTTGAGCGCATCTGCATGGCTCTTACCGCCAGGCGCGAACACGCCATTGCCGTACCCGGCGAAGGAGTTGTTCCACGGCTCGTTGTGGGTTGACCAGACGGCGACCCGGTCCCCGAGGGCCGCCCCCACGATCTCCGCGTACTTCTCGAAGGCGAATGCGGTTTCCCGCCCTCGCCAGCCGCCGTAGCGATCCTCCAATGCCTGCGGGAGGTCCCAGTGGTTGAGCGTCACGATCGGCTTGATGCCGCGTGCGAGCAGTCCGTCGACGAGGCGCGAGTAGAACTCCAGACCCTCCGGATTCGCTTCGCCCTCGCCCGTGGGCATCACGCGCGGCCAGGAGATGGAGAACCGGTAGGCGTCGAGGTGGAGCGAGGCCATCAGGTCGAGATCGACCTCGACGCGGTGATAGTGGTCCGCGGCGACGTCCCCGGTCGCCCCCTCAGCAGTCTTCCCCGGGGCGTGGCTGAACGTGTCCCAGATGGACGAGCCTCGACCGCCCTCCCTCGCGCCACCCTCGATCTGGTACGCGGCGGTCGCGGCGCCGAGGATGAAGTCGGGCGGGAACGCCAAGTGCCCGCGGTCGATGGAGTCGCGATACATGGATCAGCCTCTCTGGTGACGTGGCGCCAAAACCTATCACCTGAACTGTTATCGGCACAGGGTTGCGTCAAGGCGAACTGCGACTTCACATTCGCGATGACTTCCGCTGCCGAACATCCACGTTGACCTGAGGGGAAGACGGCGATCGACTCACGATGGGCGTGCTTCTGCAGGGATCGACCAATCGGCGCACTTCGGACCAAGCCGTTTCGCCGTCACGGCAGTTGCGGGTGCGTACGGCAACGACGGCAGCCGACGAGGCGCTTGCCAACGCTGACCAGCGCAGGGCTGCCTGAACGCCACAGGTCCTGACCGACCATGGCCGGTGTCGGTGCGGTCCCTGGGCTGGTGCCGTCAGGCAGAGCGCCCCAGGTCGGGCGTAAGGTGGCCGTCGGGTTGCGGCTGGACGGCTCCGGCAGCCGGCGCTTGGAGGGTCTCGGTGGTGCGTCGCGGGTGACGAGCGCGGATGTCGCGCGGGAGTCAGGCGTGTCGCGGTCAACGGTGAGCTTCGTACTCAACTACGTGCCGAAACAGACCATCCCGGAAGCGACGCGACAGAAGGTTCTGGCGGCTGCCGAGCGGTTGGGTTACACCCCGAACGGGCCCACGCAGGCACTGTCGCGAGGACGCGGCAGCACTGTGCTGCTGCGCCTGCCGGACTTTCCGCCCAGCTCGATCGTCGCCGAGCTCGATCGGGGATTGGCCTCGCAAGGATTGATGCTGGTGACCCATACGGCCAGCCCGGGCCGCCAGCCGGCTCTATCGCTGGCCGCCCCGGTCGCGGTACCGGGACTGACCCCCTTCGACGCAAGGCAAGTCGTCGCATTTCAGGCACGCGGCGCCCGGGTGGTACTGCCAGGACCCGACGACCCGCCGCCTCCCCGTGACGACGCGGGCCGCGTCGTCGGCGCGGCCCAGGCGACCCACTTGGCCTGGCGCGGCACCGTCCGCATCGGCTACGTCCACCCCGCCGATCCCCGGCTCGGACCGATGTCCGACCGGCGCCACGCGGGCGCCGACGAAACAGCGCGCCGGCTCGGCCTGCCTATGGTGCCCTCGCGTCGCATGCCCGACGACGGGGACTTCACGCCGATACTGCGCAGTTGGCCGGCACAAGCGCCCGTCACCGCGATCGCCGCGTTCAACGACGACGTCGCCCTGGCGATCTTGAACGCCGCGTGGGTTCTGGGCGTGGAAGTTCCCTCCGAGCCGGCCGTGATCGGCGCGGACGACATCGCGGCCGCCCGGTACGCCTGCCCACCGCTGACTACGATCCGCGGCTCCAACAAGCCCTTTGGGGCCATGCTGGCCGGGTGGGTTCTGCAGCGGCTCGACGCCGGCGGAGTCGCGCCCCCCAGCTCGGACGAACCTCCGGTGTGGACACCGGACATCGTGGCCCGAGCGTCCGCCTGACCGGTTCTCCAATGTCGGAGTCTGCAGCCAAGGAGCCCTCACGGGTGCGGCCACCGTGGCCGTCATACCCGGCGCCACAGAGCCGAAGGTCAAGGCAGTTGTGCTCTTCGGCAACCCCATCCGCGGGTTCCCGACCTACCGTCAGGTGACCGGCACCTACCAGGCACGCACGCTCGACGACTGCGCGACCGGCGACCCGATCTGTGGCGGCGGGACGGACTCCGCCGCCCACGGCGCCTACTCCCAACCGCAACACAACGACTCCGCCGCGGAGTTCATTGCGGCACGCATGTGACGCAACATCCACAGTCCGACAACGGATGCGAGTCATGAGCACCGCTGAGACCGCCGCCTGACGGCCGCTTGCGCCTCCGGCTTCGCGCGCGAGCGGAGCCGGAGGTCTTCATCAACCCGGCGGACCGTGAACGACGCTCAGTCGGAGTCGTCGTCGCGGCGGTTGGAGTCGTCCGAAGCCGCCTGCTGCACCCAGTGCGCCCGAGCAGCAGCCACGAGCCGCCAGAAGGCGTCGATGGCCTCGACGACATCCAGGTCGTCCCGGTATCGCCGCTGGATCTGGAGCCCGTCCTGCAGGGCGGTCCCCAGCGTGGCGATCATCTCCGGGCTGATCCCCATCGGGGCACCTTCGGGCGCCTCAGGGCCGGGGTCGAGCGTGAGTGTCTGGGCTGCCTGGTAGTGCTCGACGAAGTACGGGTGCGCCGGATGATCGCGATCAATCGCCTCGGCCGAGAGGATGATGTACAGGGACGTCAGTCCCTCGTGCTCCGCGGAGTGACGCGCGACCTCGCGGGACCGCGTAGCGACATCGGTGGCGTGCTGCTCCGACAGGTAGTCGGCAACGGACGAATCGCGCAAGTTGAGCACTTCGACCAGGAGTTCTTCCTTGTCGGCGAAGTGGTGGAGAAGCCCTGTCTGTGTCAGGCGCATCCGCCTGGCGAGCTCACGCATCGACGAGTGTGCGTATCCGGATTCAGCAAAGAGCTCGGCTGCAGCGGCGACGATCTCCCGGCGGCGCTGGAGCCCCTTGCGATAGGGCCCCCGAGGCCCGGTGCTTTCCGCCATGCCTTCAACATACAGCGACGCGGCGGCCCGTTTGACCTGGGTGTGGGCGTGACGATGAAAACTCCACGAAAACTTGTCAGGTGAACTGTGTTACGTGATACTGACGGCCACCGCCACTCCGAGACGACATCTCAGCCGGGGACGCAGCGGCATACACGACGTTCGGGTGACGGGGTTCGCGCACGTCTCAGGAGCGTGGTGCGGCCGGGGGGGGGCGGCTCCTTGCCGCCGCAACATCGCGGCACACCGCCTGGAAATAAGGAGTACAGATGCGATCCATTCGAAGGTCCCTCGCTGTGCTTGCAGCGGTCGCATTGACCGCCGTCACCGCCGGGTGCGGATCCAGCGACGAGGGCGATGCCGGCGGCAAGATCACCCTCAACGTCTCGACGTTCAGCGAGTGGGGTTACAGCGGCCTGCTGAAGGAGTACCAGAAGCTCCACCCCGACATCACGATCAAGCACAACCGCTTCGCCACGAGTGATGAGGCCAAGGAGCAGTTCCAGACCGCGCTCGGCGCGGGCTCGGGTCTCGCCGATGTCATCGGTGTCGACAACAGCTGGATGCCGCAGATCCTCAAGTACCCGGACAACTTCGTGGATCTCTCCTCACCGAAGGTCGAGGGCCGCTGGCTGGACTGGACAACGAAGATCGCCACCACGGACGACGGCAAGCTGCTCGGATACGCGACGGACCTGGGACCGCAGACGATCGCCTACCGCGCCGACCTGTTCAAGGAGGCCGGTCTGCCGAACGACCGCGAGGAGGTCGCCAAGCTCTTCGGTGGCGACAACGCGACATGGGACGACTTCTTCGCCGTCGGCGAGAAGTTCAAGGCCGCCAAGACAGGTCCGGCGTTCTACGATGCGTCGGCCTCGGTGGCGACCGGCTGGACCGACCAGTACGAGGTGCTCTGGGAGGACCCCAAGAACGGCGAGATCATCGCCGGCGAGAACAAGGACCTCCGGAACATCTACGACACCGTGATGTCGCATGAGGGCCTGTCCGCAGACCTCGCGCGGTTCAGTGAGGACTGGGTCAGCGCATTCCAGAAGGACAAGTTCGCGGTGATGCTCGCGCCTTCGTGGATGCTCGGCGTCATCAAGGGCAATTCGGCCGGGGTCAAGGGCTGGGATATCGCCGACGTCTTCCCCAACGGCGGTGTCAACAGCGGCGGTTCGTACCTCAGCGTGCCGAAGCAGTCCAAGCACCCCGAGGAGGCGCAGGCGCTGGCGGAGTGGCTCACCGCCCCGGAGCAGCAGATGAAGGCGTTCAAGGCGTCGGGCAACTTCCCCAGCCAGGTCGAGGCCCAGAAGAGCCCTGAGATGCAGAAGGTGACCGAACCCTTCTTCAACGATGCGCCCGTAGGAAAGGTCCTCGCCGAGCGCGCGTCGAACATCAGCGTGGTCCCGTACAAGGGTGACAACTACTTCGCGATCACAGCGGCATTCAACGACGCGGTCAACCGTGTCTCGGTCGACAAGACCCACTCCGCCAAGGAGTCATGGGACATGTTCGTCGAGGGACTGGACTCGCTGAAGTGATCGGTTCGTCCGCGCGCTCGGGGGCGCCCTCCGCGGACGGCGCCCCCGATTCACCATCGGAGGAAGAGCGCATGGTCCGTCCGGCAGGGAGCGCGTCACCCCGTGGTGATGCCTCACCTCCACACACGCCCTCGCCCTGGCATCAGCGTCTGGGCCGCTGGGACATGAAGGCGTCGCCGTACGCCTATATCTCCCCGTTCTTCATCCTGTTCGGGATCGTCGGCCTGTTCCCGCTGCTGTACACCGCCTACGTCTCGCTGCACGACTGGGACCTCATCGGTGGGCAGAGCGAATTCGTCGGGCTCGACAACTTCACCTTTATCCTCGACCAGCCGGTCTTCTGGGATGCGATGGGCAACACCGTCAGCATCTTCCTGCTCTCGACGGTCCCCCAGATTCTGATCGCCCTCGTACTTGCCAGCCTCCTGCACGCGAACATTCGTGCGCGCACCTTCTGGCGGATGGGGGTACTGCTGCCGTACGTGATCGCTCCGGTCGCCGTGACGCTGATCTTCTCGCGCATGTTCGCGGACCAGTCCGGTCTGGTGAACGCGCTTCTCGAGCAGCTGGGCATGGATCCGATCGGATGGCACCGGGACAGCCTTCCGGCGCACATCGTCATCGCAAACATGGTCAACTTCCGGTGGACCGGCTTCAACACCCTCGTGCTGCTTGCGGCGATGCAGGCGATCTCCCGTGACCTGTACGAGGCGGCGATCCTCGACGGCGCGGGGCGGATTCGACAGTTCTTCTCCGTCACGGTGCCGTCCGTGCGTCCGACGCTCATCTTCGTCGTGATCACGTCCACGATCGGCGGGCTGCAGATCTTTGACGAGCCGCGTCTGTACGACACGCAAGGGCTCGGCGGCAGTTCAGGGCAGTGGAAGACGATCACTCTGTACCTGTACGAACTCGGCTGGAACCAGCAGCGACTGGGCCGTGCAGCGGCCGTCGCGTGGCTGCTCTTCCTGCTGATCATCGCATTCGCTCTGGTCAGCAACTGGCTGTCGCGCCGCATCGCTTCCGGAGACGACGCCACGGCCGGCTCCCGGCAGACGCGCCGTGCCGCCCGACGCAGCGCACCGAGCGCAGCAGCTCGTACGCCCGACTCCTCCGCACCGTCCGGTGCCACGCCCGGGAGCAGCACGTGACCCCTCCTTCCATCCCGTACATCGAGCAGACGTCCGGTCGTGGAGCCGCCCGTGCGGCGCGCCGTCGGCGTGGACGGAACGACGGCGCTGTGCGCCGACCGGGAAAGACGACCTACGTCATCCTCACTCTGGTCGCGCTCATTTCGATCTTCCCGCTCTACTACGCGCTCCTGCTCGCGTCCTCGACGTCGGCAGAGGTCGCGCAGAACCCGATCCCCTCGCCGATCCCGGGCGGGCAGCTGGCCGACAATCTCACGCGGGTCTTCGAGTCGGACATCGACCTGCCGCGCGCGGTCTGGAACTCGGTCTTCGTCTCGGTGACAACGGCCCTCGCCGTCGTGTTGGTGTCCACGTTGGCCGGCTTCGCCTTCTCGAAGCTCCGGTTCAAGGGACGTGCCGGCCTCCTCACATTCGTGGTGGGCACCATGGCGGTACCCACTCAGCTCGGGGTCGTGCCGTTGTTCATCGTCATGCGCGAGATGGGCCTGACGGGAAGCCTCTGGGCGGTCATCATCCCCGGTATCGCCTCCGCCTTCGGCGTGTTCTGGATGACGCAGTACCTCCAGTCGGCGCTGCCCTATGAGCTCATCGAGGCAGCCCGCATCGACGGGGCATCAACGTTCCGGATCTTCCGCTCCATCGTGCTGCCGGCCGCCAGGCCCGCGGCCGCCATGCTGGGCCTGTTCACCTTCATCGGGGCGTGGACCCAGTACTTCTGGCCGTCGATCGTGCTCGGCACGACCAATCCGACACTCCCCGTCGCGCTGCAACTGCTGCAGGCCGGGTTCTTCAAGGACATCCCCCTCATCATGACCGGCGTTCTCGTGTCCGTGGTGCCGCTTCTCGTGCTGTTCGCCGTACTCGGCAGGCAGTTGGTCGCAGGCGTCATGCAGGGAGCCGTCAAGGGGTGACCCGCCCGCACCGCACTGCCGGACCGGGACATGTGCCGGTGCACTGACACGGTGCACGGCCCCGACCGCCCCGAGGGGGCCTGCACCCAGGCCCCGGGAACGAAATCGAGAGGAACTCCCACCACTCATGCCTGCGACGACTGCATCGGGCAGTACCACCTTCCGCGATCTCAACGGCAACGGGCGCATGGAGCCCTACGAGAACCCGCGGCTCAGCGCCGAGGAACGCACGGAAGATCTGTTGACCCGGCTCTCGCTCGAAGAGAAAGTCGGTCTGCTCTTCCACACAGTCATCGAGATGGGCCCGGGAGGCACCGTCCTCGAAGAGCCCGGTGCGATCAGCAAGTCACCCACCAGCGAGGTGATCCTGGGCAGGGGGATCAGCCACTTCAACACGCACCGAATCGAAGACCCTCGGGCAGCCGCACGGTGGCACAACGCGATCCAGCGGCTCGCAGAGAAGACCCCGCACGGCATCCCGGTCACGATTTCCAGCGACCCTCGACACGGATTCCTGGAGAACATCGGGGCTTCCTTCACTGCAGGTCCGTTCTCGCAGTGGCCCGACGCCCTCGGCCTTGCGGCACTGCGCGACCCGGACACCGTGCGCGAGTTCGCGCGCCGGGTGCGCGAGGAGTACCGCGCCGTCGGCATCCGCATGGCACTGCATCCTCAGGTCGACCTCGCCAGCGAACCCCGCTGGGCACGCCAACTCCAGACGTTCGGCGCCGACACCGATCTCGTGGTCGCCTACACGCGCGCGTACCTCGAAGGTTTCCAGGGCGCGGCGCTCGACTCAACGAGCATCGCCTGCGTCACCAAGCACTTCCCCGGCGGCGGCGCGCAGCTGGACGGCGAGGATGCGCACTTCCCGTACGGTCGCGAGCAGGTCTACCCGGGTGGTGCGTTCGAGGAGCACCTCCGTCCGTTCGTCACCGCCGTCGAGCACGGCACCGCCGCGGTCATGCCCTACTACGGCATGCCGGTCGGTCTTGAGATCGACGGCGAACCGATCGAGGAGGTCGGGTTCGGGTACAACAAGCAGATCCTCACCGGGCTGCTGCGCGAGCGGCTGGGCTTCGACGGGCTGATCGTCACGGACTGGGAGCTGGTGAACGACAACCACGTCGGGGACCAGGTCCTGCCCGCACGCGCGTGGGGGGTTGAAGAGCTCGACGCCCGCGAGCGCATGGTCAAGATCCTCAATGCCGGCGCGGACCAGTTCGGCGGTGAACAGTGCACGGATCTCCTGCTTGAGCTCGTACGGGATGGCGTCGTCCCGGAGAGCAGGATCGACGAGTCGGCGCGCCGCGTCCTGCTGATCAAGTTCCGGCTCGGTCTGTTCGACAACCCTTTCATCGACGAAGATGCCGCCGTGGCCGTTGTGGGCAACGCCGAGACCCGGCGGGTCGCCCTGGAGACACAGTCCCGTTCCGTCACCGTCCTGAAGAACTCCGTGGTCGAAGGAAGGCCAGTGCTTCCGCTCGCCGTGGGCGCGCGCTTGTACGCGGAGGGGATCGATCCGGAGGTCCTCGGCCGGGAGTTCACCCCCGTGACGACGCCGCAGGAGGCAGAACTGGCCATCGTGCGCATCGACGCACCGTTCGAGCCGCGGGACGACCTGTTCCTGGAGTCGTATTTCCACCAGGGGTCTCTTGACCTGCCCCCCGGCCTCGTACACCGACTGCGTAGGATCGCCCACTACGCCCCGCTGATCGTGGATGTCGCCTTGGACCGCCCGGCCATCCTCACGCCGCTCGTCGACGCGCTCGCCGGACTGACCGTCACCTTCGGTGTCTCGGATGACGCTCTGCTCACCGCCCTCACCGGCCGCATCGCTCCGGAGGGCAAACTTCCCGTCGAGCTTCCGCGGTCGATGCAGGCCGTACGAGAGTCCGCGCCGGACGCGCTGGCGGACACCGCCGACCCGCTGTTCCCCCTGGGATCGGGGCTGGAGATCTGATGTCCCGTTCGTGGAACCCGCACTCGCACAGAAGGATCACGTCATGACCGACGCACGTTCCCGCGCCATCGAGTTGCTCGGTCGCATGACCCTGCACGAAAAGGTCGCGCAGCTGACGTCGCTGATCCCGACAATGCTCTTCGACGCCAAAGGCATCCGCCCGGACGTCGCCGCGGCCAAGCTGGCGAATGGCATCGGCTACATCGAACCGCACATGGGGGGCTTTCCGGCGAACGCGGCCGAACTCGCCCGGCTCAACAACGCGGTACAGCGCCACCTGGTCGAGAACACCCGCCTGGGCATTCCCGCGATCATGCACATCGAGGCGCTGAACGGTGTGAACGCCCCCACCTTCACATCCTTCCCCACCGCGATCGCCCTCGCGGCCACCTGGGACACCACCGGGGTGGGCGAGATGGCCGCACTGACCCGTCGGCAGATGCGATCCGTGGGCCTGCACCACGCCCTGTCGCCGCTGCTCGACATCGCCCGCGACGCGCGATGGGGCCGAGTTCACGAGACGTACGGCGAGGATCCATACCTGGTCAGCGCGCTGGGAGTGTCCTTCGTACGCAATCTTCAAGGCGAGTCGCTGCTGGACGGGGTCATCGCCACCGGCAAGCACTTCCTCGGCTACGCAATGAGTGAGGCCGGTCTCAACATGGCGACCGTGCCGATGGGAGCGCGCGAGCTGCGGGAGGTGTACGCGCGCCCCTTCGCCGCCGCCATCCAGCTCGCGGGACTGGGCTCGATCATGAACTCGCTCGCCGACTGGGACGGAGTGCCCGCTGCCGCCGACCCTCGGGTGTTCCGCAAGATGTTGCGCGACCAACTCGGGTTCAACGGCACCGTCGTGTCGGACTGGCTGTCGATCGAGAACCTCGTGACCCATCATCGCGCCGCGCGCGATGCACGCGAAGCGGGCGTGCTCGGCATGCGGGCCGGCATCGACGTGGAAATGCCCGAGCCGTTCGGCTACGGCGACAACCTCGTCGAGGCCGTCCGCGACGGCGAGATTCCCGAAACGACCGTCGACGAGTCGGTCCTCCGCGTACTGACGCACAAGTTCCAACTGGGCCTGTTCGAGAACCCCTACGTGGAAACCGACCCGGTGGAGATCATGTCCGTGGCGCAGGAGGGCCGCGACCTCTCCCTGCGTCTTGCGCGCGAGTCCGTCACGCTCCTCAAGAACGACGACGGGGTGCTCCCACTCAGCGGCGCCCCGCGCATCGCGGTCGTCGGACCTCATGCCGAGGCTGTGGGCACGGCCTTCGCCCCGTACACCTTCCCCTCCTTCATCGAGCTGACCCGAGCACTGCTGAACGGCAAGACGAGTTCCATGGTCGGTGTCGAAAACCTCGACTCCTTCGGCCCCGACGACGCCTACGTGCACGAGGAGATCGGCGACCTGCTCGCCATGAGCGAGGACGAGTTCGCGAGGTCGCGCTACGAAGCGGTCTCCCTGGCGGACGCCCTCCAAGCCGCGCTACCCGACTCCGAAATCCTCGTCGCAACTGGATGCGGAGTCACCGACGGGGCCGAGGGGATCGGCGCGGCAGTCGACGTCGCGCGTGATGCGGATGTCGTGGTCCTGGCACTGGGCGGCGTGGCGCGATGGTTCTTCGGTGAACGGACGGAGGGTGAGGGTGCGGACACCGCCGATGTGACGCTGCCGGATGTACAGCGTCGGCTCGTGCACGAGATCGCCGCGCTCGGCAAGACGACCGTCGGCGTGATCTTCTCGGGCCGCCCTCTCGCCCTTGGTGACGTCGAGCCCGAGCTCGACGCCATCCTGCTCGGGTACTACGGCTCGCAGTTCGGCACACCTGCCGTCGCGGAGATCCTCAGCGGCACGGCCGAGCCGCAGGGCCGCCTGCCGTACACGATCCCCCGCTCCAGCGGTCAGGTCCCCCTCCATGCGGGCCAGCGGTTCGGCAGCGGATACCGCCGTCGGGAAGGCGATCCGCACGGCGGATACGTGGACGAGTCCGCGGCACCGCTCTACCCGTTCGGGCACGGCCTGACGTATACCGAATTCGTCTACTCCGACCTCCAGCTGAGCAGCACGTCGATCGCACCCGACCGCACCGTCGAGGTCACCGCGACCGTCACGAACACGGGCGACCGCCCAGGCGTAGAACTCATGCAGCTCTACGTCGAGGACGATGCGCCCGGCGTGTCGAGGCCGGCGCTCCAGCTCGCGGGGTTCCATCGCCTCGAACTGCAGCCAGGGGATCAGGCGACGGTGAGATTCGCTCTGGAACTCCCGCTGCTGGCCTACCTGTCCCTGGACGACAGATGGGTCGTGGATCCGGGCCCGATGTGGATCTCGGTCGGCTCGTCGTCGAGTGACCTTCGCCTGCGCGGTCGCCTGGACGTCGTCGGTGACACCGTGGACGTCACGCGACGGAGGGTGTACCTGACCCACTCTGCACGGACCGCTCCTACGACGGGAACGTGACACGCGAGACCGCCGCCCCGCCAGCAGCCCGTGGGGAGCGGACCTGACACCGCTCCCCACGGGCCTTCGCCTGGCCAACTATCCGGCATCGCGCCGCACCCCTGGGACGGCGATGGCTGAGAGCGCCGGCAGCGACCTGGCGCCGTCCGCCGCCCTCGCCCGAAGACACCGCTCAACCGGAAGACATCGATGGGAGCCCCTTGCAACACCACGGCATAGACCAGGCCACGGGCCAGCTGATCGTCGGCGGTACGCCGTACCTGATCCGCGGCATCGAGGTCCACAACTCCACCTCGTCCCACGCCGACTACCTGGAACCCGTGTGGAAGCGGTGTGCGGACGCAGCGGTCAACACCGTTCTTGCACCGGTCAGTTGGGAGCTTGTGGAACCGACGGAGGGAGAGTTCGACTTTCACTTGGTCGACGCCATGCTCTCCGGTGCGCGCGACCACGAGCTCAAGCTGGTGCTTCTCTGGTTCGGCAGCTGGAAGAACGCTTCGTCGAGCTACGTGCCGGCCTGGGTCAAGCTCGATCCGGTCCGTTTTCCGCTGCAGGTCGACGAGGCCGGCGATCCGCTGGACAACCTCAGCCCGTTCTCCACGAACAACCGCGACGCCGACGCGGCCGCTTTCGCGGCCTTCATGGAGCACCTCGCACGCGTCGACGGCCGCGAGAAGACCGTGATCATGGTGCAGGTCGAGAACGAGGTCGGGCTGCTCGGGGCACCGCGCTCCTACGGAGCGGACGCGGCAGCCGCATGGGCGGCTCCCGTTCCGGCAGCCCTTGCGGAAGCACTGCGCAACGGAGCCTCCCCGTACGTCCAGGCCCCGGACGAGCCGTCCACCCCGACGTGGGACCTCCTGACGGGCGACTCCGACCGGAAGGCCGAGTTGTTCATGGCCTGGCACTACGCCTGCTACATCGAGCACGTCGCCGCCGCAGGCCTGGCCCGCTACGACATCCCGCTGTTCGCCAACGCCTGGCTGGACTCGAGCGTGCCGAACGGATCGGAGTCCGCGAACATCGCCGTCGCCGGCGGCAGCGCGCCGGGGGTGTTCCCCAGTGGGGGGCCACTACCGCATGTCAGCGCTGCCTGGAAGCTGGCCGCTCCCTCGCTCGCGTTCCTCGCCCCAGACGTGTACTTCGGCGACTTCGACATCCCGTTCAAGCGCTACGCGGACACGAACACCACCTTGTTCGTGCCCGAGATGCGCGCCGACTGCCACGGGGTCTCGCACAGCTTCCTCGCCATCGGACAGTACGGTGCCATCGGGGTCTCGCCGTTCGGCTTCGACTCCCTCGACGATGACCGCACGGTGGAGCTGCGCCGTATCTATGCGCAGCTCGCGGCGCTGGAGAACGACATCCTTGCCGCACAGCCGCGAGGGCGCGTGCGCGGCTTCCGGGTCCCGGCCTCCAAGGAGGAGACGTTCGCCCTCGGCAAGTACGAGTTCGTGATCAGGGCCTATCCGGAACACGGCAACGGCGAGCGGTTCGGCTATGGGCTCCTGCTGCAGTTCGACGACGACGTGTTCATCGCCGTCGGCGACAACTTCACGGTCTGCCCGCGCTCGCCGGACGGCCGGCCGGTGGCCATCTTGCAGGCGGACGAACTCGTGGCAGGCACGGGCCGGCTCCGTCCGCGAAGGCGCCTCAATGGTGACGAGACGTTGTCCGGCACCGGCATCAGGATCGCGGAGCACCCGGCCCCGATGCACGGTTTCATGGCGACCAGCGGGATCCCGTCAGGGGTGGTGAGGTTCTCGCTGTACTTCCCCGGGGCGCCGAGGGGCACCGCCGCCCCGGACTACTGATGGGTGCCGCCGTCAATACGGATCTCCGTGCCGGAGATGAAGGCGCCGTCGTCGGAGATGAGCGTGGCCACGACTGCTGCCACCACCTCCGGCGACCCGTAGCGCTCCCGGACTGCGGGAGTGAGCTTCGCGAAGAGGCTCCAGTCGGTGTCCTCCGGCACCAGTGACGCGAAGTTCTCGGTCATGGCGCTGACGATGCCGCCAGGGCAGATGTTTACCGCGCGCAAGCCCTGCTTGGCGTACTCCTGGGCGATGCTGTGCGTGAAGGACAGGATCCCGCCCTTGCTGGCGGAGTACGCGGCCAGGAACGGATGGGCGAACTGGGCTGACGTGGAGCTGAAGTTGACCACGACGCCGTTACCCGTCTCCAGCAGCGCGGGCAACGCGGCCCGGGTGACCAGGAACGTGCCCGTGAGGTTCACGGCAAGGACGCGGTTCCACAGCTCGAGCGAGCACTGGTGTGTATGCGCTCCGCGCAGCATGCCGGCGATGTTCACGAGCGCGTCGAGCCCGCCGAGGGTGGCAATCGTTTCACCCACGACGTCGACGACCGCGTCCGCGTCCGCCACGTCCAGCGCCGCGGTGACGAGCCGCTCGCCGGTGCCGGCCTTCGCGGCCAGGCCGGCGGTCCCGCTGAGCCCCTCTTCCTCGATGTCCGTCGCGACGACCGCCGCTCCTTCCTCGAGCAGCCTCAACGTCGTCGAGCGTCCGATGCCCGAAGCGGCTCCGGTGACGAACACGCGTCTGCTGCTGAGTCGTTCCATGAGGTTCCTCCAGGTCTCGACGGTGCGCTTGCCCTGGCCGCGAATCGCCGCCCGCTCATTCCGGGATCGGTACCTGGCGGTACGGCGCGATACGGACCGGCCCCATGAGGCCGTATTGCTGCCGGGGCTTCTCGGCCTGACCCGGGAAGCCTTCCGTGACCCGAAGGCGATTGCGCAGCGGTGTCGCCACCCGGACCGTGATGCTGTTGTCTCCTTGCTTCACGTAGCCACTGAGATCGATCCGCCGGCCGACCTGGTCGGACGGTGGCAGCGTCGTGCCGTTGACCGTCACCTCGAAGGTGTCGGTGACCTGTCCGAGGTCGAGGTAGGCCCCGTCCAACCGCACGAGCCGTACCGTGGTGCGATAGGTGCCGACCCCGGAGACGTCCTCAAGGCCGGGGATGGCGGACCAGGGTGCAAGGCGGTTCAGGTGATGCTCGTGCTCGCTGACTTCGAGCTTGCCGTCCGGGCCTCGGTGCCAGTCCTCGACGGAGAGCTCCCACACGTTCAGCTCCTGGGCTGCCCCGGTGGGAGGAACGGTCACCCTCCGTTCGGAGCCGTCGTCAAGCTTCACGGTGTACGAACCAGCCGTTGAGCCCCGCAGGAGCAGACCGCCACCGGGCGCCGTCACGACCTCTCCGCCCGTGGTGGCGACCACATGACGGGCACTGCCCGGTACGAGAACGATGATGGTGGATTCGCCGGGTGCGAGCCGCACCGGGACTGTGATCCGCCCGCGTTCTGTTCGGTACTGGGCGACTGAGGTGACCGTGCCCGTCCAGGCATCCAGTTCGTAGGGGGTGCCTCGGCCCTCCAGGGCGACCTCCTCGGACACGGCTCTTTCCGAGGAGTTGTGCAGGTGATACAGCGCGCCTCGCGACAGTGTGCGACGCAGGGCGAGCACGGCGGGAGCGACGCGCGTGTCCGCTGCGGGACGGATGCCGAGCACCTCGAAGACGGCGGGCAACCCGCTCGGTTCGGCGACGTGGCGTACCGAGGCCTGCTTGAGCAACAGGTCCATCAACTCGGCCAGTGCCGCATCCTGCTGTGCCGCCCGGTGGGCGCCAGGCGTGCGGGTCGGCGGCGCACCGACGATCACTACGGGCAGGCCGCTGCGGGCGTGCGACAGCAGCAGTCGGGCGGTGGCTATGGGCAACGTGGGCTGGCGGTCGAGGATCAGCGCACGATAGGCGGGTCCTTCCGGGGCAAGGCGCCGGTCACGTACGCGGGTTCCGTCGAGTTGTGCCGGGCCGGCGAAGTCGTAAGTGAAGCCGTCCAGCCCGGCCGGGATGCGCATGCCGGTCCCGTAGGCGTGGCGGTAGACGACCAAGTCCACCGAAGGCCTGCCCTGGCGCAGGGCGAACTGCGTGCGCGCAGTCCAGTCGACGATCTTGCCGGTGTCGTTCCACGTGGGCTGGCGCGGCCCCCATGCCTCGGAGAAACCGTTGCCGCCCTGGAGGGTGAACGGTGAGAAGCCGGGCCAGGTGGTTCCCAGGCCCGCCTCGGTGGCGAAGCCGTGATAGACGACCTGGTTGACACCGTGGGCGAAGGCGGCGTTGAAGTGCTTGAGCATCTGCGGCCAGGTCTGCGCGTACGCCTCGCCGTAGATCGCGCAGCCTTCGAGCGAGAAGACGCGCTGCCCGGACAGGTGCACCGCACCGGACGAGAGCCATCGGTATGGCTCGTCGGTGTAGTCGGGCGCCGCGCCGAGCGACTCGGTCTCGTTGATGTCGAGGGCCGCGCCGATCGTGGGAACGTCGGTGGTGGTGCCGTAGGGCTGGGCCCGCAGTCTCAGGCCCATGGCGTGCGCCCAGGACTTCAGTGGCTCGACGTGCTCACTGATGTACAGGTCCGTGAGCGTGTGATAGTAGTCGTCGCGGACGCGGGCGCCACTGTCGTCGGTGAACGCGAAGTCCGGGGTGTCGTCGGGTGTCACGCTCGTGTACTGCCGGTGGATCCGGTCGATGAACAGCACCGGCAGGTTGTCGATCAAGGAGTAGCCGCGCAGCTTCTTGAAGCGCGCCGGAAGTTCCCGGGACCAGTGCTGGGCGGAGTCCAACTCCAGGGAATCTTCGAAGAGATCCCCTCCGTTGTCCTGCAGCAGACTGCGCAGGCGGGGCGTCAGGACGCGCTCGTCCCAGTAGCTGGTTACTGCCCGGGTACCGGCGGCACTGAAGTGGTCGACGACATACGCCGCCTCTGTCGTGGCGGCCTGGCCGACGACGGCGGCCTGGCCGGTGCCGCGCTGCCAGAACGCGAACAGCAGCCACTGCCCATCCGCTGGGGCGGTCCAGGCGAGGGTGCCGTCGCTCACCCGTCCTGTGAGGTCGATCCGGGAAGCCCGCTCGAGCAGTACGGGCTTCGCGTCGGTTGGGCCCGCGCAGCGAAACGCCTGGACCGCTATCAGGGTTTGCTCGGTGACGCCCGCGTGCGGCTGCGGGGCCGCCGGCACGGGCCCGTCGTATGCTTCGCCGCCCGCAAGGACCGCACGCCCGTAGGCGATCTCCTGGGCTGCTTCCGGGCTGTCCGGCGACAGCCCGGGGGCCACCAGCGGCCAGGCCGGGCCCACGGTGAGATCGATGCGCACCCCGTGCCTGTGACCGGCGGCGACCGCCTGCTCCAGGCGCTCGGTGAGCACAGCGCTGCCCCAGCCGTACTGCTGAGCGTCGGCGGTGACGATGCACTGGATCTCGACTGCGCCGAAACCTCGGCCTGCGATCGCCTCGATCTCCGCGTCGATGGTTTCCGCCGCGATCTCTCCGCACGGCCACCAGTAGCGGATCTTCGGCCGGGCATTCGCAGGCGGGTGAGCGAACCGCCGGACGAAGGCGCTGTCCAGCCCGGTCGACGAAGAGGCGGCAGCGCTCTTGGCCCCGGCCCACAAGGTCCCCGTGGGTGCCAGCGTCACCGCGGCCGCGGTCGCACAGAACTGTCTGCGGGAGAAACGGGACACAGCGGCTCCAGATGAAGTGATCCCCGGCAGTCGGGAGTTGGTGTGCCGGGCACCCTTTCATCGCCTGGGCCGTTCGGTGTCGGTCGATCCCGGTGACCGGGAGCGCCTCACGTGGTCCCTCAACCCTCAAGAAGAGGCAGCAGTCCCGCCGTCAGCAAAGTTGCGCCATCCGGCGGGGCGTTCAATCACCCTCGCCGCCGTCGAGCACCTGGTGCAACCAGGCGCGTTCGGCCTGGCTGATGCTGCGGACCATGAGCAGCATGCCGCGGCGGTAGGGATCGGCGGTCTCCTCCGCGGACAGCGGACGATCACCCTCGTAGAAGAAGCTCGCGGAAGTCTCCAGGAACTCCAGCCGGCGCCGCAGCACGGCGTGCTCGCCGGAAGAGCTCCGGTTTGCCGATCGCAAGCTGAAGTGCGACGACTCCGCCCATAGAGTTGCCGACAACGTCGGCCTGCTGCAGTCCGAGCCCGTCGAGCAGCGCTCGCACGGCCCGCGGCGCGGCCAGCATGGGGTGCCTGTCGGTCGGATCGCTGATACCGAAGCCAGGGAACTCCAGGACGAGACAGCGGAATTGCCGCGCAAGCGTCGGCAGGTTGTGCCGGAAGTTGCGCCAGCCGGTGACAACCGGGCCCCGACCCGTGCAGCAGGAGCGGGTCAGAGCGATCCAGAGAAGCGCTTCCTCCCGGGCGTGAACGCCCGGGGTTCCGCGCTAGATCAAGCTGAACTCCCCGGTCGCCGGCAGGGGGACCGGCGACCGGGGTCTGTACAGGGACCAGGAATCTACGCGCAGAGGCGCCGCTCAGGCCGTGCCTACGCGTGCCGTGCGCAGTGCGCTTTCGCCGAACAGGTCCAGAGTGATCCGCTGCGCCATGTCGTACACCAGCGGCGCGATGCGCTCCAGTGGCGACGCGTGCCCGGCGACCAGGGAAATAGCGCCGACCGGACCCTCAGGTCCCCGGATCGCCACGCCGACGCACGCGATCCCCTCGACGCACTCCCCCCGTTCGACGGCGAGCCCTCGGTCACGCCGGATACGGCCGAGTTCACGGTGAAGTGCGGGAAGGCCGTCGACGCTCGCGCCCGTCGCGGCCGGCACCCCGTCGGCGTACAACTCGTCGATCTCTTCCGGCGGCAGCCAGGCGAGCATCGCCTTGCCGAGCGCCGTGCAGTGCGCGGGTGCCCGGCCTCCGACACGGGAGGCGACAGCGGCAGCCCGGCGGCCGCCGACCTTGTCCAGGTACTCGACATACGTCTCGTCGAGGGTGCCCAGATGTACGACGAGGTCAGTCATGACGGCGAGCTCGTGCAGCCACGGCGCGGCGGCCGCGCGCAGATCCGAGTGCCCGCTCTCCCGCGCCCCCCAGGTCCGCACTCGCCGCCCGAGGTGGTAGCCAGAGCGGGTGTGCTCGACCCACTGCAGCCGCACGAGCTGGTCGAGGATGCGGTGCGCGGTCGACCTCGGAAGTCCGGTGCGGCGGGAGACCTCCTCCAACAGCAGCCGGGTCTTCGGTCCCTCGAAGCAGTCCATGATCAACGTCATTCGCTCGACCATCGAGGGCGGTCGCACCGCGACCTCCGGTCGTGACGACAGCGCCAGCGTCATTGTCAGCACCCTTCGGCCACTGGAATTGATTTCAATTCTAGTGACGCCACGGTTACTGCCAAGAGATGTGCATGCCTTTTATCAAGTAATTTTGAGCCCGCTTTCCTCCGCTACAGAATGGAGGAATCGGGCGAAATGGCCCCAACTTGAAGGACAGCTCGGACAGATGACTGTATGCAGCCAAGTAAGGTGTGCGCCCCTCGGGGAGTACCTTGGCAGGGCACTCAGCCCGCGGCGCTCTTCGCCGCGTGCTCCATCGCCAGGTAGCTGAACACCATGGCGGGACCAATCGTGGCTCCTGCCCCGGCGTACTCGTTGCCCATCACCGCGGCCGATGCGTTGCCCGTGGCGTACAGACCAGGGATCACGCTGCCGTCCGGCCGCAGCACGCGGCCCTGAGCGTCCGTCAGTACGCCGCCCTTGGTGCCCAGATCCCCCGCCTCCGATCCGGATCGCGTAGAAGGGTCCGCCGTCAATCGTGTCGAGATTGGGGTTCGGCAGTGAGTGGTCGCCGTAATAGTTGTCGTACGGACTGTCGCCGCGCCCGCAGTCCTCGTCCCTGCCCTTGGCCGCGAAGCCGTTGAAGCGAGCGACCGTGGCCTCCAGGGCGTCCGGCGGGACCGCGATCTTCTCGGCGAGTTCGCGCAGCGTGTCCGCATTCGCCACCAGGCCGCTGCGTAGAACGAGCAGCCACGGCGCGGCGGCCGCGCGCGAGACGACCCGCCAGGCCGCCACGCCCAGCATCCGCCGGGCCTTCCACTCGCGCCGGATCATCATGAGGTTACGCGCTTCGTAGCCCGTGAACCACAGACCGAGCGGCATGGGGACGTCCAGCGCTAGCAACTTCCGCTCCTCGTCCCCCAGTTTGCGGACGTCGATCGGACGCGGCTGGATGGTCCTGCCCGCCGCCCTGCCGCCGGGCAGCTCAGGGTGATAGTCGGAGTAACCGGGACACCAGGAGAACTCCATGTGCCGACTGACGCGATGCAGCATCTCGAGCACCTCGAGCCCGCAGTCGACGTAGGCGTCGATCCGATCGGCCGCGACGCGGTCGCCGACGACAGCCCGCAGATAGTGCCGCACGTCCTCGACATCGTCCGTCTGCCCCTCCTTGCGCGGGGTGGGATTGTTGGGGATCCAGATCCCTCCGCCGGACATCGCGGTCGAGCCGCCGATCCCGGCCGCCTTCTCGACCACGAGCGACGTGAGCCCGAAGGTGTTGGGCCGTGATGGCCCCGACCATTCCGCCGGCCCCGCTGCCGCCGATCAGTACGTCGACCTCGTGGTTCCAAATGGTCCCGTCAGTGCTGGGCACCGCTGCCGACTCTCTGCCACCCGCATGGATGTGCAATGCTTGATAGATGTCCCGTATCTCGGCATACGGGCTGCCGTTCATGGAGTGGTGGGGGAAGGGGAGTCCGCGTGGACCGGGTGCCCGAGGAGCTCGCGCTGGAGAGGGCGACGCTCAGACTCATCAACACGGTCGCCTTCATGTCCGGTACGCGGGCGCACAGCCGCGGGTTGCGAGCGGTGACCGGAACCGAACTGTCGCCCTCCGACCTGCGCTTCATCGAGCTCCTCGGCAGCCGTGGCGCGGTGCCGACCAGCACGGTGGCACGCGAGCTCGGCATCGATCTCGGCCAGACGAGCCGACAGGCGGCCCAGCTCGAGGCTGCCGGACACCTCGTACGCAGCACGGATCCTGCGGATCGCCGCCGGACCCTGTTGGAACTGTCGGAGCCGGCCGCGGCGACGCTCGACCGGTGGCTGCTCGCATGGAGCCGCGACTACCTGGTGGCGGAACCCCGGTGGTCCGCTGACGGCATCGCGGCGCTCGCCGAATGGTTCACGCTCGTGTATGACCGGCTGGTGACGGCGCTGCCCGACAGCCCCCGGTCCGCGGCCGCTGACCGCTGGACGGAGCTTGCGGGTGACGACTACGACGCCGGAACCCGCGCCTTCTTCCGCCCAGTCATCGGAATCGTCACCTGGGTCGGCCAGTCCAGCGGGTTCAACGATCTGCTGGAACTCATCGACGCGCCCGTACGGCAGACCGGGCTGTTCGCCCTCCAAGTGATCCAACGCAGCGGCCCTCTCCCCGTCGCAGAGGTCGCGGCCCGGCTCGCGATCGACCCTTCGCAGGCGAGCAAGCGCCTGCGCCAGCTCACCCAACTGCGGCTGGTGGACCGCGCGGTGGACGGGTTCGACCGCCGCAGCACACTGGTCCGCATCTCGCGCAAGGGGGCGGCGCTGCTCACGCGCGTGCTCGAAGTCCAGCTGACGGTATTCCAGAAGCTGATCGACGACCTCAGCTCCGAGGACCGACAGCGCTGGACGCCCTTGGTCGAGTCGTATGTCACCACGCTGCTCGACGCTCGGGGCTCGACCGGCCCGTCCGGAGGAGATCTGTTCAGCCGGAACTGACCGCATTCGCGGTCACCGCCTTGATGAGCGTCTTCAGCGATACGTCCGGATCCATGAGATCGGAAGCCGCGATCTCCGTTCCGGAGGCCAGCGCCTTCTTCAAGGCCATGAAGTCGGCGGTCGCGTTGACGGCCTCGACAGCCGCCAGTCGCCCGTCCCGGTAGTAGCCGACGAGGCATCTGTCGCGATCGCCGAATTGGCGTGTGACAGCAGTGTCGTCGCTCGCACGCAGTCCGACGATCCGGATGCGCAGGCTGCCCTGATCCGACCAGAACCACGGCACGCACGTGTACGGACGACGCTCGCCGAGGATCGTGGCGGCCGCGGCATCGGGCCGGGCCCTGCGCGGCGAGTTCCACCACGCGCACGCCCGCCAGCGGTCCGCTTCCGGTCGCCATCAGAACCCCTCGGGAGCGGTGCCGACGACGCCCTGCTCCACCAGGCCGGCGTACGCCTCCTCGGTCAGCCCCAGTTCACCGATCAGCACCTCGCGATTGTGTTCGCCCAGGGTCGACGGGCGCCGAGTGAGCCAGGCGGGCCGGCCTCGGTGGCGGAACGGGAGAGTCGGCAACGGAACCGTGCCGGCATAAGGCAGTTCGGCCGTTTCGTACGCGCCTCGTCCTGCGAGGTGAGGGTGCTCGTGCACCCACCGACTGTCGATGGACACGGCGGCGGGGACACCGGCCGCGAGGAGCAGACCGACGACTCATCGGCCTCACGCTCCGCGACCCAGGCGCCGATTCGGGCCTCCACCTCGTCCGCAGCCTGCCGGCCGTCACGGTCGGCTAGGGTTGGATCGGTGCGCCAGTACGTCGCCCGGCTTCCATGCCCGTCTCGACGGCCGCACCTGGCGGGTCGACGGCGCGATGTCGCACGATACGCGCGTGGCGCCGGGCGAGCGCCTGGCGCACCGAAGGGTCGTCCAGGACATACGAGCCATCAGGCGCCTTGGTCTCGGCGGCCCACGCCCGCACACTCGCGAGGATCTACTCGAAGGGCGCCGTGGCCACCACGGCGACGCGTTCGGTGTTGAGCTGACCGGTGATCATGGCCCAGCCGTTGTTCTCCCCACCGATGCAGTTCTCCACCGGCACCCGGACGTTGCGGAGCACTTTCTCCTTAGGGGAACAGGTCTTACTGTGTGGGACACATAACCGCTTCGCTGTTCGCAGGACACCTGCCAACAGCGCAGATGCGGGAGAACTAACGGCTTCATGACAAGCAAATTCCTGATGAGCGGCCGCCTGGAACTCACCGCAGCGGGCGCCCCGGTGACGCCGCTTCATGTCGTTCCGCTCGACGGCATGGACTGGGACGACCCCTTGCTCCCGCCTCGCGTAGCTCCTGCTCCGCTGCTCGTGGGCGTTGCCACCGCGCCGCTCCCACCCGAAGCGGTGCCGGTCGTCGAGCAGCTCACGGTCACCCTCGGCGGCGGACTCGCCCCGTACTGCGCGGGGACTGCTTCGGATGTCGACGCCGTCCGTGCCACGGTCGCCGGCGCTCCGTAGGCTGCGCTGACGCTGGACGAAACGCTCCGAGCGACGCCCAAGGCGACGGTCGCCGAAGGACTGCTCATCGAGTCCCTCTCATACTCGATACTGCTCGGCGCCAGGGAGTTCGCGGCTTGGCGATCGCGCTCCAAGCCGCGCCCCACGGCGGCCTGTGCGGATCCGGTGCTCCTCGACCGGGACGACGGCACGCTACGGATCACTCTCAACAAGCCCAAACGGCATAACGCGTTCGGCCACGCCGTGCGCGACGGGCTGCTCGAAGGGCTGGAGTTAGCGCTCCTCGATCGAAGCGTGGAACACGTTGTGGTGAGTGGCGCAGGCCCGTCGTTCTGCAGCGGTGGCGACCTGGACGAATTCGGCACGGCGCCGGACATGGCGACCGCTCACCTCCTCAGGCTGCACCGCTCCGCCGCGCGTCATGTCGCCGCTCTCGGCGACCGAATCCGCTTCGAGGTGCACGGTGCCCGCGTCGGCGCGGGCGTCGAAGTACCGTCCTTCGCACCCCGCGTGACGGCGGCAGACGACGCGTACTTTCGGTTGCCCGAGCTGGAGATGGGCCTGATCCCGGGAGCCGGGGGCACGGTTGGCGTCACACGCAGGATCGGGCGGTGGCGGACGGCGTATC
The DNA here is from genome assembly GCF_036898465.1 of Streptomyces sp. B21-105. NCBI lineage: Bacteria > Bacillati > Actinomycetota > Actinomycetes > Kitasatosporales > Streptomycetaceae > Streptomyces > Streptomyces sp. B21-105. The sequence goes on from NZ_JARUMJ010000001.1 coordinate 1,633,414, forward strand.
TCGCGTTGACCGGGCACGCCATCGATGCGACGCCGGCGCTGGACTGGGGACTGGGGGACGCACGTGCCGAGAGAGGGGATCCGCACCGGCGGAGCATGGAGGAACTCCCGTGCCGACACGGTCTTCCGCGACGTCGAGGTCGACGGCCGAAGGGTTGACGTCCACGTACGCGGTGCGACCGTCGTGGCGGTCGGTTATATCACCCCCGTCGCAGGGGCAGAGGTGGTCGAGGGTCATGGCGACGCTCTGCTGCCCGGGCTGCACGACCACCATCTGCATCTCCTCGCGATGGCGGCCGCCGCGTCCTCCGTCGACTGCGGTGTCCACGCGGGCGACCCTGACGGGCTGGCCGCCGCGCTGCGCTCGGCCCCCGGCACCTGGGTGCGCGCCGTCGGCTACCACGAGCGCACAGCGGGCCACCTCGACCGGCAGGGTGCTCGACGCATGGGTGCCCGACCGGCCGTGCGTGTCCAGCACCGCAGCGGGGCCCTGTGGATTCTCAACTCCCCTGCGCTGGCTCTCGTCCACCACATCCTGGACCACTCACCCGAAGTGGAACGCGATGCCGTCGGCCGCCCCACGGGCCGACTGTGACGCTACGAAGGCCCTGTTCTCGTATAGCTACGGCGAGGGGGCAAGTAGCTCAGTGTGATTTCAGGGCCTCTGCACGGAAGATTTCAAGTCCAGTGAGACGGTCGTACACCGGAGGGCCGGCGGCTTCTTGCATCCGCTTGGCTGCACTCCGCGCGTGCTTGATCCGGTCCTTCGCTTCAGCCTTGCGACCACCGCGCGCGGCAGAGACAGCAGCGCGCAGTTGCAATGTCCCCCAGGCCCGAACAGCCAGCGGGTCACCGCGGTCGTACTCTCGCTGCACGCTGCGAATCGCCTTGTCGGACAGGGCAACAGAGTCGTCCCAGTCTGCCGTTGCCCACATGTCCCACACGCGCATCCAGTCGGCGACGGCAGGCATCACCGGGTCGCCCGACAGCCGCGCAGACCAAGCAGCTCGTTCGCATGCCATGGCCACCAGCTCCGGGTGTCCAAGCGCGTGCGCGGCAGTGTGGGCGAACTTGCAGCACACCGCGTAGATGGCATACGCCTCTTCCTGCTCATGGCCCGTGGCGACTTCGGCCAGGGCGCGCGCCTCACGGAACAGGTCGGGGAGCACCTGCACGATCGCCACGTTCGCGGCAGCGTCGCGGAGGCGATGCAGGCGGGTGGTTTCCTGCCACAGCTGACCGGCTGTACGGGGCGTTCCGTCGAAGACGGGAGCGAGGTCGTAGCGGCGCAGCTCGCGCATGATCGCGGCGGCAGACACCTGCCACTGGTTCTCGGCCGGTGCGGTGTTGTTGTACGGACGCCCGATCAGGTCGTTCGGGTGTACATGCAGTTCCGAGGCGAGCAGGTTGAGCAGGCCGACGCGGTCGAGTTCGATGTGGCCGCGTTCCATCTTGGACACCCAACCCTGTGTTTTGCCCAGGGCGGCAGCGAGGTCGGCTTGCGTCATGCCAAGGCGGAGCCGTGCGCGACGTGCGCGACGGCCGATCTCTTCGGCTTCTTCCAGCATCAGCGCGCCCCCCTGGGGGTGAGGCGCCAGCGTTCGAGAGGGCGGCGAGGCATCGTGCTCCATCCATCAGGGCTTGTCCCCTTGACGGTACCGAGGTCGCTGGGCCGAGTGTGGAGTGCCCAGGGCAGGAGGTGACTACTTGTGGTGCCTGGGTCAGTCCAGCCCCGACGAACCGGCGGCTGGCTGCCATGGCTCCAGCCCAGCCTGCCGGGCTGCACTCAACAGTTCCCTACGTTGTCTGCGGGACAGGGCGAGCCCTTCGTATGGTTCTTCCACCCAGGGGCGTCGGGCGTGGCTTTCAAAGTTCTGCCGCTTGGGGCAACCAGCGATTGGCCACCCGACGCCCCACGACGACTCGGCTGCCAATTAGGAATTGCGAATGATCGCTCCGTAGGGAATCGACAGCGAGGTCGTCCGTCGGGAGGCACCGAGCACACCCACCGCACGGAGGCACCATGGCCGCGATCTGGGCCGGCATCGACGCAGGCAAAACCCACCACCACTGCGTCGCGATCAACGAGAGCGGCCACCGGCTGCTGTCCCGGCGCGTCGCCAATGACGAGCCCGAACTCCTAGAACTCCTCACCGACGTCCTAGCCCTTGGCGACGAGGTGACCTGGGGCATCGACCTGGCCGACGGCGGAGCCGCCCTGGCCATCACAGTCCTCTTCAACCACGACCAGCAGGTCCACTACATCTCCGGCCGCGCCATCCACCGCGCCTCCGAGAGCTACCGCGGCGAAGGCAAGACCGACGCCAAGGACGCCGCCGTCATCGCCGACCAGGTCCGCATCCGCCGCGACCTGAACCCCTTACGCACCGGCGACGAGACCGTCACCGACCTCAAGATCCTCACAGGTCGCCGTATAGACCTGGTCGCCGACCGCACCCGCATCGTCAACCGGCTCCGGGCCCAGCTGCCCGGCATCTTCCCCGGCCTGGAACGGGTCCTGGACCTCACCAACAAGGGCCCGCTGACCCTGCTGACCGGCTACCAGACCCCCGCGGCCATCCGCAGACTTGGCGCCAAGCGCCTGGAGACCTGGCTGCGGAACCGCAAGGTCCTCCGAGCCGACCAGCTCGCCGAGGCCGCGGTCGAAGCCGCCGAACGCCAGCACACCAGCCTGCCCGGCGAGAAGCTGACCGCCCAGATGGTGCACACCCTGGCGAAGGAGGTGATGGCCCTCAACGAGCAGGTCGCCGAGCTCGGAAAGCTCATCGAGGCCCGATTTCGCGATCACCGACACTTCGAGGTGATCACCAGCATGCCCGGCCTCGGCATCATCCTCGGTGCCGAGTTCCTGGCCGCCACCGGCGGTGACATGGCCGTCTTCGGAACCCCCGACCGCCTCGCCGCCTTCGGCGGCGTCGCCCCGGTCCCGCGCGACTCCGGCAAGATCAGCGGCAACCTGCGGCGCCCGCAACGCTACAACCGCCGGCTCCAGCGCGTGCTCTACACCTCCGCGCTGATCAGCATTCGGCGGTCCGAGGCATCCCGGCGGTTCTACGACCGCAAACGCGCCGAGGGCAAGCGCCATACCCAGGCCGTCCTTGCCCTCGCACGCCGCCGCGTCAACGTCCTCTGGGCCCTCCTCCGCGACGGACGGCGCTACGAGCCCGCTCCGCCGACAAGGGCTGCCGCATAGGAAGGGACGCGACACGCTGCGCGCGGCCAATTGGCCTGACCGACCCCGTCAGACCAGGCAAAACTCGTTACCTTCCGGGTCTGCCATCACCACGTGATCCGGCCTGCCCTGCAACTCGTCCTCGCGGACCACGGTCGCGCCCGCAGTGGTCAACCGCTGCACCGCCTCGACCACGCGCGGCCAGCGCACCTCCCACGGGGTTTCACGGCCGCCACCAACTTGCACGTCGATATGCAGCCGGTTCTTCGCCACCTTCGGCTCCGGCACCTTCAGGAAGGACAAGGTGGGGCCCACGCCATCCGGATCTGACAGGTACGCCCCGTCATCCCACTCGTCCTCCGGAACCTCATGATGCGAGAACCACTCCTCCCAGCTCCCGAACCCTGCGGGCGCGGGCTTCTCCGCGTAGCCCAACGCCAGCGCCCAGAACGCGGCCAGTTTCCCCGGGTACGCACAGTCGATCGTCAAGCTCCACTTGGTCGCCATGAGCCCTCCCCAGTCGGATGAACGGACTGTACCCCGCACCTCCGACACCAGGGCCCCGGCGTTTGCCCGGGTCGTCCGGTTTGATCATGTGATGCCGTAGAGGCTGAGGACGAGGGTGCGTTCGGTGTGGGCTCGGCGGCCGGCGGCGGTGTTGACGTACCCGGCAAGCTTGAGCGCACCGCGGATCAGGTCGCGGACGGCGGCGAGGACTGAGGGCGTGTTGTGGGTCCTGACCTGGGACTTGTCCTCGTTGAAGGTCACATCCCGACACCAGTGGACGGTGTTCTCCACGGTCCAGTGCCCGCGAGCCCATGAAGCGATCTCGGCGGCACTCGCTTCCTCGGCGGGCAGGTCGGTGATGGCGTAGACGGTCTCGCTGGACCACTTCTTCGCTCCGTAGAGACGGCGTCTGCGCTGGATGCGCAGGACCTGGGCCGCGTGGGGAAAGAGCAGGCCGTTGACGGTGACGACCTGGACGAGACGCTGTTCGTGGCGGCCGTGGCCGCGGGCGTCGTCACGGTGGATGACGGGGATCTCCTTCCAGGGCAGGGCGTGGAGCTGACGGGCTTGGCCGCGCTGGTTGTTCTTGATGGTCAGCAGGTAGTGGGCGCCGCGTTCGTGCAGGTAGGTGGCGTGGTCGCGTTGGGCGTGGAGGGCGTCGGCGGTGACGACGGCCCCCTTGAGATCGGCGTCGTCGAGCTGGTCGAGCAGGGGTTGGAACTCGGGGATTTCGTTGGTCATCGCGCCGATCTCGCGGGAGGCGAGGGTGATGCCGTCGCCGTGCCGGACGGCGGAGAGCACGAAGACCCGGCTGCCGTCCGGGCGCTTCGCACTGCGCAGGCACTTGCCGTCCACCGCGATGGCCCGGCGCCGGGAGCGCACCGGTTCGGCGCGGGCGGCCGCCCGGTGGGCGCGGCGCTGTTCGCGTTCGATGCCGCCGTCGGGCATGAGCGGCTCGGGAGAGTGGGACACCGTGGACAGCAGGGGCCGCAGGTGGTCGTAGCCGGCCGCGCTGACCTCACCGGGATCGAGCCGCCCCAGAACGGTGCGCAAGGTCTTCTCGCTCGGGATCCGGTAGCGGCCGCGCAACGGATGGTAGGGCAGACCGAAAGCGGCCAGTTCCTCAGGCGTCGCACGTCGGCACCACTCCGCCGCCGCGGTGATGGAGTCATGGCCCGCCGGGGTCATCGCACAGACCACCAGGGCCAGCAGCGAGGAGACCCGGTAGCGCACCCCGCACGCCCCGCGAGGATCGGTGACCGACTCGAACTCGGCAACCAGGCCGCGGACTTGGTCTCGCGCGGCATCCGAGCCGAGGGCCTCCAGGCGGGGCGCCGGAGAGACGGGAACGACGGCAGGGGATGATGGAGGAACGAACACGGCACCTTCGTGGATCTTGCAGCGTAGAGAACTCCATGATCCACAGGTGCCGTGTTCATCTGCTTCCGAGGCCCGCCAGCATGATCAACCGGCCCAGGCCGGGGCGATCCGGGCAAACGCCGGGGCCCTGCCTCCGACACCTCCTGCCCGCTACCTCAGGCGTGCGCCACGGCTTGACGAACGGCATTAGGAATCGCCGACCGCAGCCCCCGTTTTTTGGGGCCCCGGCCACGTGCTGAGATCCAGGGCTTGCCGTCGGCCCTCACTCGTGTCGTGGTTCTGAGCGCGCCAATCCGGCATGACTCGGTTCGGTGGCAAAAAGACTAAGTTCAATTTCGAAACAATGAAATCCGGAGCTCACCCGAGACACCAGCCGGACTATAGATTTGCCCACCAAGAGCCACGGAAAGCGAAACGACCTGCCAACGGAGTCGGCAGGTCGTCACGAAGGATCGAGCTTCTTTAAGGCCAGTCAGCTACTTTCTCGTTATCCATATAGCAACCGACGACACCTGGTCATTCCACGGCAAATTGGGTATGCCTTGATCGAAATTGAAGCGCTGGGCATTGTTGGAGCTGCTCGCCCTGAACCGTGTTTCGTACTCTCCGAGCGGCACCTGCCCGCCATTGTCTCGATAAAATTGCTGATGAATCGTGACTGTTTCATTCGGGTGATTGGCGCGCGACATCACACTCCCGAGAATGCGAAAGGAGGACATGGTGTCGCTCTGGTCGCGGTACAGTTCATGGAGGTCAATTGTCGATACCGTCGGCCCGTCATCGAAATTCACTGACCATCTGCTACTCGAGCCACTACCTCCCGCACACTGGTAATTCGTGTCGCAATACCCCACAGCAGTGAAGGTGGAATTGGCGAACGCAGCGGAAGGATTTGCGACCACAACGCCCGACGCGGCGAGAATAGTCGCAAGGCTCGTAAGAACGCGACGCTTTGGCGAACTTGATTGAGTCTTTGGCGTCACTCCAGAGGTTCGCATGAGATCTCCAAGAGTGCGAATTTTCAGATTCACTACACGTCCTCTCTGCAGGCGAGGTGTTTTAAAAGGCGCTTTCAGGAAGAAGCATACCGGCCCAAGCACTGGTTGGCCCCCGTTACGTCCGGGGCTTCCGTTCGCGCTCATCTTCGCGCTGTCTCGGCGTGGGCACCTCGACCGAAAGGCCAGAAACCTGCAGACCTTGACCCGCAGTCTGGCCGAATGGCTGAGGCGATTGGCGATCTGAAGTGCTAGCAGTTCGCTCCCGCCGTGGTTGCGTCCATGGAGATGGTGTACGGGTTCGACCTGATCCGGGGGTTTGCTCCGGCGTCGGGATGAGGCCCGCATAGATGAACGGCCACCGGCTGATCTTCGAGGTGTCGAAGCCTCGAAGGAGATCAGCACGATGACCGCATCCGACAGTCTGCCCCTGCACGCCCTCGCCGAAGACAACCTCGCCGCGGCGAGTCCCGATCTGCTGCGCGCGATGGTCAAGACGTTCGCTGACGCGCTCATGTCCGCGGAGGCGGATGCCCTCTGCAATGCTGAATACGGGCAGGTCAGCGAAGAGAGAGTCAACCACCGGAACGGATATCGCCCGCGCGAGTGGGACACGAGGGCCGGCACCGTCGAACTCGCCATCCCCAAGCTCAGGAGCGGGAGTTACTTCCCGCACTGGCTGCTGGAGCGACGTCGCCGGGCCGAGCAGGCCCTCATCTCGGTGGTCGCCACCGCCTACCTGCTGGGCGTGTCCACCCGCCGTGTCGAGAAGCTCGCCGAGTCCCTCGGCGTCACCCAGCTGTCGAAGTCCCAGGTCAGCGCGATGGCGAAGCACCTGGACGAGCAGGTCGCCGCTTCCGCAACCGGCCCCTGGATCAGGGCCCTTACGCGTTCGTCTGGGTGGACGCGCTGACCCAGAAGGTCCGCGAGGGCGGCCGGATCATCAACGTCCACGCCTTGATCGCGGTCGGCGTCAACGCCGACGGGCACCGCGAGATCCTCGGCATCGATGTCGCCACCGCCGAGGACGGCGCCGGCTGGCTGGCCTTCCTGCGCTCGCTGATCGCCCGCGGCCTGTCCGGCGTCCAGCTGGTCATCTCCGACGCGCACGCCGGCCTGATCGACGCCATCGGCGCGGTCCTGCCCGGCGCGAGCTGGCAGCGATGCCGCACTCATTACGCCCGCAACCTGCTCAGCCAGGTCCCGAAATCGGCCCAGCCCTGGGTGGCCACGCTGCTGCGGACCGTCTTCGAACAACCCGACACCGACGCCGTGAAGGCCCAGATGCAGCACGTCCTGGACGCGCTGGAGGCCAAGTTTCCCAAGGCCGCAGCCCACTTGGACACCGCCCAGCACGACCTGCTGGCCTTCACCGCCTTCCCACGCGAGATCTGGCGGCAGATCTGGTCGAACAACCCGCAGGAACGGCTGAACAAGGAGATCCGCCGCCGCACCGACGTGGTCGGCATCTTCCCCGACCGCACCGCCGTCATCCGGCTCGTCGGCGCCGTGCTGGCCGAACAGAACGACGAGTGGACCGAGGCCCGCCGCTACATGGGACTCGACCTGCTGGCCAAAGCCTGCCTCCACCCGATCGAGTCAGAAACCCACGAGACCGACCTGCCCACCGAACTCACCGCATAGCCTCAAAAGGAGATCACCGAGTGGCCGTCAATACACCACTCCAGCGGACGTGACCCCCGCCGTGGTCGCCAGTCAGGGGCATTGCGTGAACGAGATCTGTCTGGGCGCGGCGATGTAGGTCTGGCGTCCGGCTGTCCTGGCGGAAGACGCTGATGGCGAGGTTGCGCAGGGAGGCCATGGCGCGGGGCAGCTTGCCGATTTCTCACACACACCGAGGGACCCTGCTATCCAGGCAGGGCCCCTCGAAGCAGCTCAGTCACCCAATTCGATACCCAAACTGTCCGCGAGTTCGCGGAGGTCTTCAACCGAGATCTGGGGGGCTTTCGCCGCTTGCCGAGATGCCCAACGCTCCAAAATTTCGTCCATGGCGGCTCTGACCTGCACTTTCTCCAAGTGTCTTGACTCAAGTATCTGACGGAAGGCTTGTGTCCCTTGCGCTTGCCGGTGGGGATGAACAGGTCGGGCTGGATCTGCCCGACGGACTCGCCGCCGGCCCGGCGCCGGAGCACGGTGTGCAGCATGTCGTCGGTCATCGCCGGGGGCCGGCCGCCGTGCTTGCCCTTGCGGGCCGCGGTGTCCAGGCCCTCCAACGTGGACTCGCGGATGTTCTCTCGCTCGGTCTCCGCCATCGCCGCGAAGTACGCGAACAGCAGCTTGCCCGGGCCAGTGGGGTCGTAGATGCCGGGCAGGGGTCCGGCGAGCATCTCCAGGACCAGGCCGTGGGCGGTGAGGTGGTCGGTGAGCGCGGTGAGTTCGGCGGCGTCGCGGCCGAGGCGCTTCATCTCGTACACGGTGAAGATGACCCGGCAGTGCGGGGCGTGCGCCTTGACCTCCCGCGCGGTTCGCAGCGCCTTCTCGAACCGGGGCCGGACCCGCACCCGGGTGCTGATCTTCTCGCTGAAGATCTTGCCCCTCGGGATGCCGTGCTTGCTGAGCGCGTCGAGCTGGGAGTTGAGCGTCGAGCATCGCGCGTTAGCCGATGTGGATGTCCGCACTCGGCAGGTCCGGGTCGATCGGCGCCGGTGGCGGGGTGCCGGGCCGCCACGGCCGACCCCGGCCCACGGTCGGCCGGGGTCGGCACCCGCAGCGCCTTCTTCAGCCGGGGCACCTTCGTGAAGCGGCGGGTGTGGTAGGCGGAGGCGACCGCGCCGCCGCGCGAGCGGCACGGGGAACCGGGCTGGGCGACGCACTTCGGACAGGCGTGCTGTTCGGCGTCGTCGGCGTCCGACCGGTCGGTTGAGGAAGGAAGCCGAGGGTCCGTCACGGGCCCGGATCTTCGCACAATGCAAGTCTCAGAAGGAGGCCCGTCCTGCTTCTTAGTGAGAACGGGTTCTGCGAACGAACCCGGGATCGGCGGGGGTCCGGCGGCCCGCGATTGATCTTGCTCGCGCAAAGGACTGTTCATGAGAGAGCTCTGGATGAGACGGGCAGGCCGGAGATGCCGGCGCCTTCGGAGCGGCCTTGCCATCCACTCCGCCCCGCAATAACATTACGACAGTAAGCCATACGATCGAAATTCAATGTGTAAGGAGTCCGTCATGGCGACACAACGGCCGGTAGCACTCGTGACGGGGGCGTCATCGGGGATCGGTAACGCAACCGCTCGGGCCTTCGTCACAGCCGGGTTCGAGGTGATCGGAACCGGACGGAACACCTCGGGGCTCACCCCGCCCGCCGGTGTGGCCTTCCTCGACCTCGACGTGACCAGCGACGAATCCGTCACCGCCGCGGTCCGGGAAGTGATCGAACGGTTCGGACGGATCGACGTCCTGGTCAACAACGCCGGTCTGGGCTCGGCCGGCGCCGCCGAGGAGAGCTCCGTCGCCCAGGCCCAGCGCCTCTTCAACCTCAACTTCTTCGGTCATGTCCGCATGGCGAAGGCCGTTCTGCCGCACATGCGCACCCAGGGCCGTGGACGTATCGTCAACGTCTCGTCCGTCCTCGGCGTCATCCCGCAGCCCTACATGGCCCTCTACGCCGCCGCGAAGCACGCCGTCGAGGGCTACTCCGAGTCCCTGGATCACGAGGTCCGCGAGCACGGCGTCCGCGTCCTGCTCGTCGAGCCCGGCTACACCCGGACCGCCTTCGATGCCAATGCCGCGCAGCCCGACACCCCGCTGCCGCTGTACGCGGAGCGGCGGCGTGTCTTCGACGAAGTGGTCGCCGCGGCGATGAAGACCGGCGACGACCCCGCCGTCGTCGCCAAGGAGATCGTCACGGCAGCCACCGCCTCGAAGCCGAAGCTGCGCTACACCGCCGGACCGCTCGCCTCACGCATCACCACCGCGCGACGCCTCGTCCCCGCCGGGATGTTCGACAAGCAGATCCGCAGGTTCAACCGGATGCCCGGCTGAAACGTCGCACCCGGCCCATCGACCCGCAGCGCGCGCGAGAGGCGCGTTCAGCTCTGACCTGACAAGGAGCATCACCATGGGAATGAGCACGGAAGCGCAGCAGTTCGCGCAGTTCCTCGACAGCGTGCGTGCGAAGGCGTCGACGCCGGGACTCGATCTGGCCGTCGTCCGCGACATCGTCGACACACATGCTTCGGCATCGACCGAGCCGGAAGGCGTCACCTACGCCGACGTGGACGCGGACGGCGTCCCCGCCCTGTGGGTCATCCCCGAGGGCGCCGACCCCGACAAGGCGCTGCTTCACTTCCATTTCGGCGGATCGGTCGCCGCCTCGATCGCATCGGACCGCAAGGCCGCCGGCCACATCGCCAAGGCGGCCGGAATCCGCTCACTCGTCGTGGGCTTCCGCCTGGCGCCCGAGCATCCCCACCCGGCGCAGATCGACGACGCCGAGACCGCCTACCGGTGGCTGCTCGCTCAGGGCTACGCGCCGCGGAACATCGGCAGCACCGGCCACTCCATCGGAGGCACCCTCGCGATCGCGCTGCCGCTGCGCCTGCTCGCCAAGGGCGAGGCAGTCCCCGGCGCGGTCGTCAGCATCTCGCCCTGGACCGACCTCACCATCAGTAACCCGAAGGTGGACGAGAACGAGGAACTCGACAGGATGCTCAGCCGGGGCATCCTCGAGCTGTTCCGAGCGGCTTGGCTGCAGGACCCCGGCGTGGACTTCACCGACCCCGCCATCAGCATCGTGAACGCCGACCTGACCGGCCTGCCGCCCACGGCCCTCCACTACGGCGAGCACGAAACGCTTGCCGGCGATGGCGCCGATTTCGGCCGCCGACTGACCGACTTCAAGATCGTCTCTGAGGTCCGCCCGCTGCCGGAGGGCCAGCACTCGTTCATCCTGGGCGCGGGACGCGTGCCCGAGGTGGACCGGGCGATCGAGCAGATGGGCCAGTGGCTTCGACGGCACCTCGGCCGCTGAGGTGGAAGCTGCCCGGACATGCGCATCGTCCGCCGAGAAGACAACCGAGAAGATCACGCGAAGGGACGGCTGACATGAAGGCGTTCGTCGTCGAGAAGTACGGCAAGGGCGGCCTGCGCGCCGCTGATGTTCCCGAGCCCACCGTCGGGGCCGGCGACGTCCTGGTCCAGGTGAGCGCTGCCAGCATCAACCCGCTGGACAAGATGGTCCGCAACGGGGAGTTCAAACGACTCCTGAAGTACGAGCTTCCGTTCGTGCTCGGCCATGACGTCGCCGGGATCGTGACGCAGGTCGGGCCGACCGTGCGCGGCTTGACGGTCGGCGACGAGGTCTACGCACGTCCCCGCGACCTGCGGGTCGGAGGCTTTGCCGAGTTCATTGCGGTCGACCAGGACGACGTCGCGCCCAAGCCGGCGTCACTCACGCTCCGCGAGGCGGCCGCGGTGCCGCTGGTGGCCCTGGCCGCCTGGCAGATCCTCGTGGAGCGCGCCCACGTGGTGCCGGGCCAGAAAGTGCTCGTCCACGCCGGTGCCGGTGGCCTCGGATCGACGGCCATCCAGCTCGCCAAGCACTTCGGTGCCACGGTGGCCACGACCACGAACTCCCGCGCCGAGGAGATGGTCAGGAGCCTCGGCGCCGACACCGTCGTCGACTACACGAAGGAGGACTTCTCGCAGGTGCTGTCCGGCTACGACCTGGTGCTGGACTCCCTTGGCGGGGCGAACCTCGAGAAGTCGCTGACTGTGCTGAAGCCGGGCGGCCTGGCCATCGGTGTCGCCGGCCCGCCGGACTCCGGGTTCGCCAGGCAACTCGGCGCGCCCTCGTTCATGGGCGTGGCCATGAACGCGCTCAGCCGCAAGGTGCGCAAGCAGGCCAAGGCCCTGGGTGTGCGCTATGAGTTCTTCTTCATGCAGGCCAGCGGCGCCCAGCTCCGTGAACTCGGCGCCCTGTACGACAGCGGACGGCTCCGCCCGGTCATCGACCGGACGTTCCCCTTCGACCGGACGCTCGAGGCGATGGCGTACGTCGAGCAGGGGCGTACCACGGCCGGAAAGGTCGTGATCTCGATGACGCCCGGCGACGACTGAACCAGGCCGGCCGCGCAGAAGGCGTGGCGGTGCTCCAAGACGCCGCCCGCACACCATTAGAGTGCGTTCGTAATCCAATATGATGGCGAGGCCGGCGGAAAGCGGGCGACCCTTCCGGCGCACGAAGGAGCGAGCGCGTGACTCGTTACGGGAAAGAGCACAAGCAGGCGACCAGGCAGCGGATCATCGAGACCGCCGGCCGCCGGTTCAAGCAGGACGGTATCGATGGCTCGGGCATCTCGACGCTGATGGCGGACGCCGGACTGACCAACGGTGCCTTCTACGCCCACTTCGCGTCCAAGGACGACCTCGTGGCCGCCTCGGTCGCGGACCAGCTGCGCACGCAGTACGCCAACGTCATCGACCAGGCGGCCCCCGGCATCGCAGGACTCGAGCAGATCGTGCGGTGGTATCTGTCGCCCCAGCACCGCGACAGCCCCGACGACGGCTGCCCCTCCGCCGCACTCCTCGATGAGATCGGGCGCTGCCCGCAGGAGACCAAGCAGGCGTACACCGACGGGGTGCTCGCCGTCATCGACGGCATCGCCGCCCGCCTGGCGCCCGCCGATCCGCGCTCGGCGCACACGAAGACCCTCAGCGTCTACGCCATGATGGTCGGGACACTGCAGCTCTCCCGCGCCCTGTCTGACCCGCGACTCTCCGACGAACTCCTCGAAGAGGGCATCCGCAACGCCCTCACGCTGCTCAGCGCACAGGAGTCCCGCTGACACGCCGCAGCAGCCTCGCCGAGCCGGCCCGGCGAAGCCGACATCCGAGGCAGCGGGCGCGCGCCCGAGACCGAACGGGCGGGAGAGACTTCGCCGGCTCATCGACACCGCCTGATCGATGAGCGGCCGTCCCCGCTCCGAGCGGTTCCCGGCGTCGGCCCGGCTCTCCCCACCGCCCGGCCGTGACCACGGGATTCTGGGTCGAAGCCGCAGCCGACGGCTTCGACCCGGAATCGCTGGCGCTACCGCTGCGCGGCGCTCTCCCCGGCGGGCGCCGACTGCGGTTCGTCCGCTCGCTGGCCCGGGACGACTACAGCCGACTGGAGATCTAGCCGGTTGCTCATGTCCAGCTCGAACCGGCCGTAGGGGTTGACGTGAGTCCAGAACAGCGGGGACAACGCGCGCCGATCGGCATCGCCGAGGCGCTCGACCCCCTTCGGCTCGGCCAGGACCTCTGCAGCAGCAGGGTGTTGACGTGGACAAGGGCAGCCTGCAGCAGGTGCAGGGCGAGCATCGAGATCTCCTGGCTCTCGCGGTCGGCGCCGGTCAGGTCCCCGTCCTTGCCGTAGAACAGGTCGTGGTTGGCGGAGTTCCAGTTCTCCACCACTTGCAGGCCCTCGTGGATCTCCCGCCGTAGTTCGGGGCTGGCCAGGTAGTCGCAGACGAACGCTGTCCGCACAGCGCGGCCGAGCTCCTCGATCGCCCGGTAGGTCGGGTGCTTCGGGCCGCCGCAGGTGAAGCGTCGTAGCACCTGCTCGGCCTCGGCCGTGCCCAGGCGGAGCGCGGTGGTGTATTTGACGATCTGGTCGTACTGCTGGCGGATCAGCTCCCAGTCGATCGTCTTGCTGGACAGCACCGGGGCCAGGTGCGGCCACGTCTCGTCCTCGCCGGCAACCGGCCGGTACAGCCGGGCCGAGCCCACGTTCTTCAACCGGGGCAGCAGGTTGAAGCCGAGCATGTGCGCGAAGGCGAATCCGACGAATGGACGGGCCGGGCGCTTGACGATGCGGTCCTGAGTGGTGTGGTCGACCGCCACGAGCCCGTGCTTGGGGCGGTAGCCGTCCCAGCACTTGAAAGTGGACGTAGCCGGTGACGGGCAGTCCGTCGTCGATCAGCCGGTGCACGACGCGCAGACCTGCTCGGATGTAGTCGATACGCTTACGTGCATCGCGGGATCCCGTCAGCGGGTGCGGGTGCGTCTTCCGCCAGTGAGACGACTTCCGCCTGGCGGTGCAGGGGCGGCAGGGCGAGCGACTGCGTCAGGCGGGGGCTGCGCAGGATGTGTGCAGGAGGAGTCAGTGGACCCACCGAAGACTGACCTGTTGGGCCTGGGGGCCCCGTGCTCGCCACACAACCGTACGGCCGTAGGCACATCGATGTGCCTACGGCCGTACGGCGATTCCCTCCGTCTAGTCGGTCTTGATGGCCATGAGCATGTTCAGTCGGGACGCGTTGCGGGCCGGCCACATGGCGGCCAGGAGTCCGACGAGCGCTGCCAGCAGCAGGAAGAGCGCGAACCGGCCCCACGGCAGCACCAGCGCGTACCCGGGGATGTCCGCCTTTACGATCTCGCAGACGGCCCAGCCCAGGAAGGAACCGACTCCGATGCCGATGACCGCGCCGAAGAGGGAGATGACCACGGCCTCCAGCTGGATCATCCGCGTCACGCCTCGCCGGTCGAGTCCGACGGCTCGCAGCATGCCGACCTCGCGCTGTCGTTCGAAGACTGACATCGCGAGGGTGTTCACCACTCCCAGCACCGCGATGGCCAGGGAGATCGCGAGCAGTGCGTACAAGACGTTGAGCGCAGCATCGTATGTGCCGCTGAACTCGTTGCGGATGGCCTGCTGGTCGTCGATCTTGATCCCCGGGCGCCCGGGGAGGGCGTCAGCGAGCGCCTTCCTGTCCGTGCTGCCGTCCGTCTTGACGTAGATCTTGGAGAGGGACGCCGCGAGGGTCGATTCGATCACGTCCGCGGAGACGACGACAGGGAAGACGACCTCGTTGGACTCGAAGATAGCCCCGACGGTCACCCTGCGCTTCTTGCCGGAGTCCCCGTACACCGCTGGCAGGGTGTCCCCCACCTTCCAACCGTGGGATCGCGCTTCGTCCTCGGCAACGGCGATCTGCCCCTTGGCGAGCGTGCCCTGTGAGCCGGAGACCACCGGAAGGTCGAGTGCCTTGTCGAACTCCGCCGGGGCGATGGCTGTTACATCCTCCTGGATGCCGTCGATCTGCATCCACGACTGCTGCTCTGGCGACACGGCCCTGACGCCGGGGAGCTTGCGCACGGCGGCGACCGCCGAGGTGTCCAGGTCCACAGCAGTGGTCGTGATCATATAGTCGGCCTTGACGATGTCCGTGGTCATCCTGTCCATGGACTGACCGACAGTGACGCCGAGCACGGTCAGAGCACTGACCAGTGTGAGGCCGATGGCCAGTGCGGAGGCGGTGGCGCCGGTACGGCGCGGGTTGCGTACGGCGTTCTGGCCCGCGAGCGTGCCGGAGACACCGAAGCCCCGCCGCAGCAGCGGCCGTACGAGCGCGATCACCGGCCGGGACAGCAACGGGATCAGCACGAGGACACCGATCACCGCGAGGAAGGCACCGAACCCGACGATCATCGCGCCGCGCGAGCCGCCGGTCCCGGCGCCCGCGACGACGACCGCCGCGCCGAGCAGCGTGAGGATGCCGCCGAACACGTTCCGCAGGATCAGGGACCTGATGGTGGAGGGCAGGTGTGCGCTGCTGATCGCCGCGACCGGCGGGATCTTCGCTGCGCGACGGGCCGGCAGCCAGGCGGCCACCATGGTGACCAGCACACCGACGAATGCTGAGACCAGGACAGTCGTCGACGTGACGATCAGCGGCCCGTCCGGGAGCTTCCCTCCGCCGAAATCGACCACTGACTGTGCTATGGCGGCCATGACGGCACCGAGCCCGAGCCCAGCGACCGCACCGGCCGCGCCGACCACCATCGCCTCGATCAGCACGGAACGGGTGACCTGCCTGCGGGAGGCGCCGACCGCACGCAGCAGAGCGAGTTCCCGGGTGCGCTGGGCAGCCAGCATGGTGAAGGTATTGGCGATCAAGAAGACGCTGACGAAGAGCGCGACACCGGCGAAGGCAAGCAGTATCCCACTGAGCAGCGAGGCGTCTCCCTCCGCCAATTTTGCCTCGGCGTCGGCGAGTTGTTGACCGGTCTCGGCCTTCGCGGAGTCCGGAAGTACCTTGCCGATGGCGGCGGCGAGCTTGGTGCTCGAAACGCCGGGGGCGGCGGTGACGGTGACGTTCTCGAAGAAGCCCGGCTGGAGGTAGAGCCGCTGTGCGGACGGTGTGTCGAACAGCACCAGGCTGCCGCCTCCTGCCACCAGCTGGTCCTCGGTGGTGAAGATGCCGGAGAGCTTGTACTTCTTGGCCGGACCCGTCAGAGCGACAGGCACGGTGTCGCCGACATGGTAGCCACCCTTGTCGGCGCTGTCCTTGTCGAGCGCGATCTGCATGGCCTCTGTGGGACCGCCACCCTCGGTGAACGCGTAGAGCGGGTCCTTGCCGTTCTTGCCCGGCGCGTAGTTGGCGCCCGAGTTGAACGCGCCGCCGATGAGTCCGCCGTCTCTGTCGGAGACGTAGGCGAGTCCGTCGACCCGCCCGGCGGCTTCGGCGACCCCGTCCACACGGGCGACCTCTTCGAGCGTCTTCCGACTGATGCCGGGGGAATCGGAGTAGTGGTTGGGGTCCGGGTCGACCTGGACGTCCACGTGGGCGAAACTCTTGGCTTTCTGGCTGCTGGAGGAGTTCGTGTAGGTGTCGGTGAAGATCAGAGTGCCGGAGACGAACGCGACGCCGAGCATGACGGCGAGCACGGTCATCAGCAGTCTGGCCTTGTGCGCGAGGACGTTGCGCAGCGCTGTGCGGAACATGGTGGTGTGATCCCGGTGAAGTGAGGGGAGCTGAGGACGGAGGGGGTGCGTACCGGTTGGTCGGCTCTGCTGCGGGCCGCTCAGCTCGTACGGAACGGGGTCTCGAACGACTTCATGAGGTCGAGGACCCCGTCCGCGGTGGGCTCGTACATCTCGTCGACGATCCGGCCGTCGGCGAGGAAAACGACCCGGTCCGCGTAGGAAGCGGCGACCGGATCATGGGTGACCATGACGACGGTCTGGCCCAGCTCCCGTACCGAGTCACGCAGGAAGCCGAGGACCTCGCCGCCCGAGCGTGAGTCCAGGTTGCCGGTCGGCTCATCCCCAAAGACGATGTCCGGCTTGGAGGCGAGCGCACGGGCGACGGCGACGCGCTGCTGCTGGCCGCCGGAGAGCTGGGCGGGGCGGTGGCTGAGCCGGCCCGACAGACCGACCATCCGAATGACGCTGTCCAGCCACTCCTTGTCCGGTGTCCGGCCCGCGATGTCCATCGGGAGCGTGATGTTCTCCAACGCGGTCAGGGTGGGCAGCAGGTTGAACGCCTGGAAGATGAAGCCGACCTTGTCCCGGCGGAGTTTGGTGAGTTGCCTGTCCGTCAGTGACCCGAGCTCGACATCACCGACGCGGACCGAGCCGGAGGAGAAGCTGTCCAGCCCCGCGACACAGTGCATCAGCGTGGACTTCCCGGACCCCGAAGGCCCCATGATCGCGGTGAACTGGGACTGCCCGAAGCCGACACTGACCTGATCGAGGGCCACCACATTGGTGTCGCCCTGTCCGTAGACCTTGGAGAGCTCAGTGGCGCGGGCGGCGATGGCAGGGGCGGCGGCGCGGGGGCCGGTGGACGGGCTAGTGATCATGGGTAGCACTCCGATCGGGATAGAGACAGCGAGGGGCACGTGCCACGGGCCGTGCAAACGGCCACAAGAGGCCCATGGACGCGAGAGTCCGGGTCCATCCCGCTGGGAACCTCTCTATCGTCCGGTTCCCACAGATCCTGCGGATCAGCTGAATTGCCGACCACCTGAGGCTGATGCGAGAAAGGGTTTCGTCAGCCTCAGGTATGTCGTCGCATCAGCTCCTGGGATGACGCCCAGCGAAACAGCCTGAGAAACTGGCACGCGGTAGGGATGGTGTCCCTGGATTGGCACGGCGTGCATGCCTGCACCCCGGGACGTTAGGGCGCAGGTCAGGTGCCAAACTCACCTCGAGCTCACTGATGCAAGGCAGATCCCCGCACAGGAGACGCGCCAGAGGCTGCGACCTACGCGCGCGGGGTATCAGCCTTTCGGCCGAGGACGCTTGCGACCGCTTCGTTTCCTGGCCGTTCGGCCGAGGTGGGGCGGTTGGGCGGGCAAGCGGGCTCCCTGCCATGTCTACCGCACACCCAACTGCCCTCGTCGTCAGCCTGTGCATTCCCACGGCCCACACCGCAGTGGTCGCCTCTTCGGCCCGGACTCGGTGGATTGGCCGTCATCGCCCTTGATGATGGCAGACCGACCCTTGACTCTATAGGGGATCACCGCGCCTTCTGCTTCGCGCTGGCCGAGCACCTCTATCAGGACCTGTTCGGACCCGGCCAGGCGGAGATCCTGGTCCGGTTGCGTGCCGAGCACGCCGTCTGCTGGCCGCACGGGGTACCGGGGCGGCGGCGAAGCAGGGCTCCTGTGGGCCGAGGGGCGTGGGCTTGTGGTAGCACAGTCCGGTGCCGTGCAGACAGATGACCAGCAGGCGCGGCTGGCGTCGGCCGGTGCGCGTCTCCACCACGGGTTGCAGATGGTTTCCTCGGCGAGGACGGCGGCAGTTCGACCGGGCGCTTGCCGGGGCTACGGAGCCTACTGCGATCCGGGCCGATGTTGCTTGACGGGATGGTGCTGCGCGCGGACGTCCACCGTCTGGGTGGGACGGGGCCATGGCCGGTGCTGCCGAGTCGGCTGCTGAACGGCAAGCAGACCTCCTTCATGGCCAGGCCTCTCAATCTGTTGCCGCGGCCGAGCGCGGGCTCATGGCGATCATCCAGGACACGCGTGGCCGCTTCGTCTCCGAGGGCGAGTAGTACACCGGGTGGGACATCGAGACGTACAGGGTGCTGGGCGCCCACGGTGTAGCGCTTAGCTGGGGATGCGGGACACCGTGGGCACCGGATGAGGGGAAGCCTTTCAGGGTGTAGGGGCGGACTCCGGCGGAGCGCCCAGTGGCTGTCCGCCCGGCCCGCCGGAGAAGGTCAGCCACGGCAGAGAGGGTTGCTGGGCCACGCCTGGCTCGCGGTAGTCGCACACCCCCTCGGGGAAGGCCTTCCGCAGTCGGCCCCATTGGGCGTTGGAGAAGTCGACGGTGTAGTCGTCCCGGTTGAGTTCCTTGAGTTGGCACTTGAGGATGTTGTTGGCCGTCGGGCCCCCGGCCGCAGTCCGGGGCACACCGAAGTAAGGGTAGGTGGCGCGGCAGACGGACATATCGGAGATCTTGCGGTTGCCGATCCAGCACGCGTCGACAGCGTCGGCCGGCTTGTCGCGCACCACCTTGGTCTCGATCGGGTCGTTGGACGTGTCGGCTTCGATGCGGGTCAGCCATCTGTCCATGAGCAGGAACGCCTTCTCGCGGGCATCGCCGTCGGTTTGCACCGGAGGCACACCCGTCCAGATGATCTGATTGTCATGGCCACCGTTGGCCTGGTCGAAGCGGGCACGCATGGCGTAACTGTGGAAGTCGCTGTGGATCTCCCAGTTGCCGGGAGAGCGCAGATCGATGACGGGGACCTTGGCCGCCTCGCGGGGGTAGGTCACCCGACCGGAGCGGTATGCGACTTCCAGCGCCGCAGGGTCGGCTTCACTACGCTCCGGCTGCCACTTCCAGTCGATGTCGAGCCCGCCGACGCTCTCGTTGAGGTCGACGAACTGCTCAGCGGTGATCGTGCCGGACTCGACGGCCTTCAGGCCGTACTGGACACCGGTGTTGTCGTACGGCCGGTTGGCGAAACCGCGTTGGATGCGTTGTTCGACCGGCCCCCATGAACTCGCGGGCCTTCGGCCCCAGACGGCCACGGCGTAGTCCTGAAGAGTGCACCGCTCACCGGCAGGATTTGCCTCGGCGTCGTACACCCACGAGCGATTGGGCTCCAGAGTGGTGTGGCCGGCCAGGAATCCGCCGAGGCAGCCGGCCCCGTTGTCCGGGTCCAACCAGGTCTTGGAGTACTGCCCGTTGCCTGTCGGGTTGTCCCAGAGTGTCCGGCACACCGTCTCGAACGCGTGGCCGGTCACCGCGGTTCTGTGGGTGGTCAACGCCCACAATGGAGACCTGTCGAAGTGGTGGTCGAGTACGTGACAGTCCTCGGCCTCCTGCAGCGTGGACCAGACGTCGGGGAAACTGCAGGAGGGCAGGATGCCGTCCAACAGACCGGGGTAGTTGGAGGTGATCCAGTGCTGCTGCATGGAACCGCCGGAGCAGCCTTGCCCGATGGTGTAGCGGATCGGGCCGTAGTTCTCGACGAAGTGCTCCTTGAGCATCACCAGCGCTTCGGTGGAGACCACGTCGTTGCAGTTCTGCCCCAGCATGTTCAGGTTGGACACCGCGACGGCGAACCCGCGGGACAGAGCCGTGTCGTTGAGAACGTTCTCCATGGGTGCGTCCTGTGAATGCCGCGGCGTGCAGTCGCCGCCGAACGGCACAAGGAGTTTTCCGTTGAAGCCGCCTTGCGGTGCCCACGGTTGCCACGGCTTGGCCGGGTCGTACAACACCGCGATGTCGTAGATGCCACGGTCCATCACGCCGCGTTCCCGGCGTACGACGTACGCGACCCGCTTGCCCTGGTCCGTCGTTGTGTATGCGAGGTCTGCGGGCGGTCTTTTCGGATCATATGCGGTGAACTGGCCGGTCAGCCAGGACTTGTAGAAGAGCTTGTACTTCGCTGGAGTATTGCACGCGACATCCTGCGGCTTCCCGAGGCCGTTCTCCTCGGTCGCGCACACCCACGGCTGTACCTGTGGCCCGGCGAACAGCGGTCCGCCGATGGGATGGCCGGTGATGGTAAGGCTTGCCGCGCCCCCCTGTGTCCGGGCCGTCATCCTGTTCTCGCCGACCTGGAGGCCGGTGACCAGGCCCAGGAAGCGGCCGTCCGGCCGGACGGCGAAAGCGGATGTCACATCCCGGCCGTCCACGTCCACGCGCACATTCTCTGGTGTTCCCCCGGAAGGCAGGGCCACCTCGACGAGGGCGTCGCCCCCGGACACCAGATCCGCGCGATTCGACAGCACCCTGATCTGAGGCGATTCCCCTGAGGCGGAGTACGCGATTCCAGTCAGCATGAGATCGAAAGCCATGACGAAAACAACCAGCCATCTGGTTCTGGCCCGTGGCGTGAGCCTGCCTGGGGGCCGTTCTGCACTGTGAGCCATCGGCTTCTCCGGCTTCGGTTGAGTAGCGACGCCGCAAGCGGCTCCACGGGTGCGGGCCACATCAGGCGGCGGAGATCCGTACCGATCCCCTCGGACGCGGTTACGGCAGCGGAGTGGCCGTAACCCCGAACGCATCCGTATGGCTGGCTGGTTGCGGGAACGTCAGTGAGTGGTGTAGCTCAGGCCGATCTGGTCGCGCACGGTGTCGAGCGTGCGCATCACCGCCACGGTCTCGTCCAGAGGCATGATCTCGCTCTCCAACTCCCCTGCGCGTAGCCGCTCCTGGACGTGCCGGATCTGGCGGTGCAGGCCGCCGCCCGCCGTGTCGTCGCCGTCGCCCTCGCGGGCGGCGGGCAGACTCAGGCGTTCGGTGGTGCCCCGCGTCTGCACGGTCAGTTCGTCCGGGCAGTGCATCAGGAACGGCAGTTCGATGTGACCTTCGGTGCCGGTGATACGGGCTGTGCAACCGAGGTTCGCCCGCATGGAACTCTGGGCCAGCGCGACCGCCCCACTGTCGTACCCGGAGAGGACAGCGACATGCTCGTCGACGCCGGTCGAGCCGAGTGTGCCGTACGCCGTGACCCGGTCGGGCGTACCCAGCACCATGCTGGCCAGCGATAGGGGATACACACCCAGGTCGAGCAGGGAACCGCCACCCAGCGCGCGATCGAACAGACGGTGTTCGGGGTCCGCCGGGAATTGGAAGCCGAAGTCGGCCTCCAGGGACTGGACTTCACCGATGACGTCCTCGGCGAGCAGTTCTCTGACTTTGACATAGGCCGGCAGGAACCGGCTCCACATCGCCTCCATCAGGAACAGGCCCCGTTCCCTGGACACAGCCACCATTTCAGCGGCCTGCTCCGCGTCCAGCGAGAACGCCTTCTCGCACAACACTGGACGCCCCGCGTTCAGGAACAGCAACGTGTGCTCGTGATGGTGGGAGTGGGGCGATGCGACGTAGACAATGTCGACAGTGTCATCGGCGGCCAGATCTTCGTACGAAGCGTGCCGGTGTCGCGCGGCGATGCCGTGCTTCTCGCCGAACGCGTCGGCCCCTTTCCGACTGCGGGAGCCGACGGCGACCAAGTGGGCGTCAGGCAACCGGCCCAACGCGTCCGCAAAACTGTTTGCTATGACACCAGTGCCGGCGATGCCCCAGCGGAACGACATGAGAACTCCTTGTTGCTGTGATGGTGATCATGGGATGGCGCTGTGGGCACCGGAACCACGAGGTGGGTGCGGCCTACGGCGGCGACGAACCGCCACCTGGCGTCGTTGGCTCTGATCCAAGGCCGACCGGGCGGTTGTCCTGCGGTACGGGGATGGTGGAGCCAGGCCAGGTGCGTTCGCCACAGTCCATGACGTTCATCGAGACGCCTGCTCCGCAGCCGCATGCAAATTAGGTCGCCCGCCTGACGCGCGCAGTGACCTGGACCGTGCGTGGCGCGATCTGGTCGTTCAGCGCCGCCGATATTCGTATGCGACGCTCGCCCTGGGCCAGTTGCGTGCATGTGGTATCGAAGACCTCAAGGCCTGTCGGCGCCGCTTCGAGGGCGGACTCGGCCACGCCACCCAGCGGGCGAACGGCTCATGCCGAGGTAGCCGTACCGTGTCCCAGGCGGCGGCTCATGTTGGCATCCGGTTGATCCGGGCCACGTCGCCATACCAATGTGCCGATGGTTTGACGACCCGCTCCTGAGTGCTGCGGTCGACCGCCACGAGCCCGTACTTGGGGCCGTAGCCGTCCCACCACTCGAAGTTGTCCAGCAGTGACCAGTGGACGTAGCCGGTGATGGGCAGTCCGTCGCCGATCAGCCGGTGCACGACGCGCAGACCTGCTCGAATGTAGTCGATACGCTCGCTGTCGACGTCGGTCGCGACACCGTGCTCGGTGAGGACGATCTCCTTGCCGGGGAAGAGGCCCGCCACTCGCCGGGTCGTGGCCTCGACCGCCTCAGGAGCCCACAGATATCCCATCTGGGTGCGGCGGCCCTCGCCGACGGGTGCTCCTTCCGCAGACACGGCTGCCGCTTGGCGGCGCAGGTACGGCAGGGCGAGCGACTGCGTAAGGCGACGGCTGCGCAGAAGCGCCGCGCTGAGGGGTTTGGTGATGCGGGGGGCGTTGACGTCGAGGCGGGTGTAGGTCTGGACGCCGATGAAGTCGTCGTCGGCGGTCTCGGCGAAGAACCTGTCTTCGTGGAGTTCCCGAGCCCATTCCATCGCTGGGACTCCGCCGGGATTGGCGTGCCAGTCCTGCAGCGCATGGGCCATGCCGACCTTGACGCCGGGTGCGAGTTCACGGATGACCTCTCGGGCATTGCGGTGTGCGGCGATCACTCCTGAGGCTGCGGCGTCGAACGCGTCGAGGTTCCGGACGAAGGGCGGAGTCGGGAAGGTGCCCAGATACCCCCGCGTGATCATGTTGCCGGGCTCGTTGATCGTGCAGATGTAGGGAGCACGGTTCTGTAGATGTTCCATCACGTGCCTGGTGTAGCGCGTGAACCAGGCCGGGAGTTCGGCATTGGTCCAGGCTCCGGCGTGGGTGACCCAGGCCGGCAACGTGAAGTGCTGCAGCGTGATCATCGGTGTGACGCCGTGGGTCAGGCAGGTCTCGACCATGTCGGCGTAGTGTTGGAGCGCCTCGCGGTCGAATTCTCCCTGGCGGGGCTCGACTCGTGCCCACTCCACGGAGAAGCGGTAGGTGTTCAGTCCGAGTTCCGCGAGCAGCGCGATGTCGTCCTTGTAACGGTTGAAGTGGTCGCACGCCATGCCGGAGGGCCCTGCCATGGGCGCCTTGGGCGCTGGGTCGGTCTCCCATTCCCACCAGTCGCTGTTCGCGTTGTTGCCTTCGACCTGATGTGCGGCTGTCGCGGCCCCCCAAAGGAAGCGCTCGGGGAAGATCAACGGTTCGGGCACGATCAGCAGCTCCTGAGGTTCTGAGTTCGTAGGGATCAGGCGCGCGGTCGTCGAGCAGAACGAATCTGCATGTCTGCGGACGACCTCGAACCCCGCACGGGCTGCGTGGGTTCTGCTCCGCCGGAACACGGAGCAGAACCGATCGTGCCCCTTCAGGGGTAAGCCGTGGATTGGCACCGGCCCCTCTCAGGGCCCTTAGGGGGTGGTTGTCGGAGCGGCATGACGAGTCCCCGTGGCCACGGGGACGCCCTACCGACTATTCATTCACTAACGCGCGTTAGTGAGTGCGGGTACAGTACATCAGGCGTGGTACACCCACAAGAGCGGAAGGGGCGATGGATGGCGGGCGAGGCCGCTGCTCGGCCGGAGGGCCGGGTCACCAGTTCCGACGTCGCCCGGGAGGCCGGAGTCTCCAGGGCCACTGTCAGCTTCGTGCTCAACGGCACCAAGGGGCAGACGATCTCCGAGTCGACGCGGCAGCGCGTCCTCGAAGCGGCGGCCCGGCTGCGCTATGCCCCCTCGGCGGAGGCCCGGACGCTCAGCCGCGGCCGGAGTGACGTCGTGCTCCTCTATCAGCCCCCTCAGTTGCCGCTGACCGACCTGGGCACACTGGTCGAGTTTCTCTCGGCGGAGTTCGCGGCCGTCGGGCTCACTGCGGTGATCCATCCGTGGTCCCGCAGGCCCGATGGTGATGTGTGGACCGTCATCACGCCCGTGGCCGTCCTCGCATGGGACCTGCCCGATAATGACGTCGCCGCGATGCGGCGCAATGGCGTACGCGCCGTGGTCTCTCTCACCGCCGAGTCCGACCCCGTCGCGCAGTGGATCTGGGGAGCCCGGGAAAACAGCATCGCCCGGCTGCAGGTCGAGCGACTGCTCAGGGCGGGGCACCGTCGGCTCGGCTACGCCCGCCCGCACGACGAACGCCTGGCCGAGGCGAGCGAGATGCGCCTGAAAGCACTGCAGGGAGCCTGCGCCGAGCACGGTGTGCCGGGCCCGGTGGCTCTGGCTGTTCCCTGCGACGAGGTGGGAGCCGGAGCCGCTGTCGAGGCATGGCGTGGGATGACCCCCGCCGTCACCGGCGTGTGCGCCCACGACGATGTGGCAGCCTTGGCCGTCCTCGCGGGTCTACGCGAGCAAGGACTAGCCGCGCCGTCGGACCTGGCCGTGATCGGCGCGGTCGATTCGCCGGCCGCACGCCTCGCAGCCCCGCCGTTGACGATGGTGGCAGTAGATATGCGGGACACCGCACGACATCTCGTCGAGGCGATCATCAGTCTCCTCGACGGACGGCCCGTCCCTATCGGTCCTGAGGTCACCCGGGTGATCGAGCGTCGCTCAGTCTGATCTCGGATCACGCCCCGCCGCGCCGCAGCAGGCTGGATGCTGTCTCCTCCGACCGCGGTGAGGGCGTAGGATGGCGCTTGCGCGCGCTACTAACGCGCTTTAGTTATTGTGGATGATGAGATCGAGACGGCAATGCCTCGTCGGCGCGAGGACCCGGGCGCGACTGGTTACTGCGGATCCGGCGACACGATGCGACGGTCAGGCGAGGCGCAGTCGTTGAGCCGGTCACCTCGCTGATCGCCACAAACGCCCTCACGGAAATCGTCTCCCTAAAGGCGGCCTAGAGGCGTCCCGGCCCAGGGTGTGTAGCACTGCCCGGCACAGCCTGTCCTCGGCGAACCGAAAGTGGTAGTCGGGGTTGACGGAATAGTCGACGGCGATGGCCCGTACCATCGCCGAGCACAGCAGGGGCCGGTCCAGCAAGGACCGGGTCAGGGCCACCAGCCGATCGCCGACGGTGGCGCCCGGATCGTTCCCAGGGGATTGCCAGCAGTCCTCAACAAAGCCGTCGATATGCGTCTTCCACAGCGCTGCGAACAAGTGCACCTTGGAGGGGAAGTAACGATAGAGCGTGCCGAGTGCCAGGTCGGCGGCCTTGGCGACCTCCTGCATCTGCACTCGTTCGTAGGCCACATCGGCGCCCAGCTCGGCAGCGACTTCCAGAATGCGTTCGCGCCGTGCCACCTCCGTCGATGACGGTCAGCTCGTACGGGCGGGCGTTGGCCTGATCGGCACTGAGGGCGGTGGTGGTGGAGCGACGGGGATTTTCCTTTGCCCGGGTGAGGTTACTCCTTCGGTAAGATACCCAAGGGGGTATCTTACCGAAGGAGTGTGGGTTGTGGAACTGGCGATGGCGGCTGAGGAACTGAAGACGGTGGTCAACCGGCTGCGCCGGGCGCAGGGTCAGATCGCCGGTGTGATCAAGATGATCGAGGAGGGGCGGGACTGCGAGGACGTCGTCACCCAGCTCGCCGCGGCGTCCAGGGCTTTGGACAAGGCCGGTTTCGCGATCATCGCCACGGGGCTGCAGCACTGCCTGACCGATGCGGACATGGCTGCTTCCGGTGACCGGGAGCAGATGCGTACTCGGCTGGAGAAGCTGTTCCTTTCTCTGGCCTGAGCTGTGGTGCCGCGACGCCGGATCACCCGCCCGGTTCGGAGCTGTTGGCCACATGGCCTGGATACGAAAGGGGAGGGATCCGGAGCCAGGTCCCTCCCCTTTGTGGTGTGGTTCAGCGGTTGCGTAGTGCGGCCAGTGTGTTGTCGAGGTCGGCGGCGCGGGGGCGGTTGTGGGGGAGCTTGGCGAGCATGGCGGCCATGCCGCAGGTGTTGGTCAGGGCGGAGTAGACCAGACCGCCCGCGATGCCGGCGGAGATGAGCTGGAAGGCGGGGTGGACGACGAGCCCGAGCAGCAGGCCGAGCAGCACGGTCACTCCTGCGGTGAGCCTCACCTGTCGCTCCATTCCCCAGGTGGCGCGGGAGGCGCCCTGGGGGCGGTGGAGCTCGTGGCCGTCGGCCGCCCAGGCACCGGTGCCTCCTGACAGGGTGGCGGTGGTGACGCCGTTCTCTGCGAGGATCTTGCAGGCGTTCTCGGAGCGGGCGCCCGAGGCGCAGACGACCAGGACGTCGCCGCGGTCGGTGGCGTGACGGATGTCGGGCAGCGCGCGCCGGATCTGGTCGAGGGGGATGTTGAGCGCGCCGGGGAGATGACCGCCGGCGTATTCGCCCGGGGTGCGCACGTCGATGATGGTCAGTTCGTGCAGGCGGGTGCGCGCCTCGTCGGTGGCGAGGGCCGTGGGTGTGGTCATGGCAGATGTCATCCTTGTGTGTCGGAGTGTGCTGAGCTTGATCTGGCGGGAGCCGGACTGAGGGCGGTCCTGAGATGCGCGGTGGGGCTGGAGAAGCTCTCCTGGTCCTGGTCTGAGCCGGTCGCGGCCCTCGTGTTCAGACGATCACGTCAACGAGCATGAAGGCCGCCACTGCCAGCAGTACGCCGGCGAAAACTCTCTGAAGAGTGGTGCCGGAGATCTTCGTCGCGAGGCGTTTGCCGTCCCAGGCTCCGAGGATCGCGGCTCCGGTGAAGGGGCCGATGACCTCCCAGTGGAGCCCGCCACCGGTGCCGGTGCGAGCGGCGAGCGCGGCGAGGGAGTTCACCGTGATGACGAGCAGGCTGGTGCCCACCGCCCGCCGCATGGCCAGTCCCAGGACGCCCACCAGGGCGGGCACGGCGAGGAATCCCCCGCCGACCCCCAGAAAGCCCGTCACGGCGCCGAGTCCGGCACCGGCGCCAGCCGCCCTGCCGGGACGGATCCGGTCCGGCGGCCCGGACGCGGACGGACGCAACATACGCAGAGCCGCCAGCGCGGCGATGACCGCGAACGCCGCCGTCAGCACCGCTTCGGGCAGGCGCCCTGCAACAGCTCCGGCGAGAAAGGCGGGGACGATGCCCGCCGCAGCGAACAACGCCCCTGTCTTCCATGCCACGTTCCCGCCGCGGGCGTGGGCGTACAGGGCGGTGGCGGAGGTGGCGGTGACGATGATCAGGCTGGCGGTGGTGGCGGCGGCCGGGGTGAAGCCGAGCAGATAGATCAGTGCCGGTACGGCAAGGACGCTGCCACCGCCGCCGAGGGCCCCGAGCGCGAGACCGATGACGGCCCCGGCGATGAGGGCGAGAACGAGTACGGTCACGCTATCCGGCCGCTGTTCCCGCGTTCGTCGACGACCGGGTGCCCGGCGGCGGCCCACGCGTTCATACCGCCCTCGACGTCCACCACCTGCGCTCCGCGGTCGGTGAGGAGCTTCGCGGCCTGCTGGGAGCGGTGTCCACTGCGGCAGATCACCACCAGCGGACGGCCCTGCGCCTCGGCGGGCAGGATGGCGCCGGCGACCAGGTTCGTCAGCGGTACGTGGATGGCGCCCGGGGCGTGGCCCGAGTTCCATTCGGGCTTCTCGCGGACGTCCAGCAGGACGGCGTCAGGCCGGTCGCCGCTGGTACGGCTGTGTGCCTCGTCGACCGTGACACGGGGCCCGTTTCGGCGAAAGAGGAACATCACACGCTTCCTTCCTTGCGGGAGATCGGCCGAACTCAGGCGGAGGCCAGGGGCAGCCCGGCATCCGCCGCGGCGTCGAAGGCGTCGTCGACGGCGACCACCTTGCGGCCGGCGGCATCGAGGAGGGAGGCGGCGATCGCCGCGCGCATCCCGCCGGCGCAGTGCACCCACACCGTCCCGTCCGGCACCTCGCCGATACGGCCGTGCAGCTCGTGGATCGGGATGTGGACCGAGCCGTCGATGTAGCCGCCTACGCGCTCCGAGTCCCGGCGCACATCCAGGACGACCACCTCGTCGCCGCGCTCGCGCACCTGGGCAAGGTCGGCGAAGCGGGCACGCGGGAAAGAAGCGAGCCTCTCGCCCTCATGGACCCAGCCGGCCGGGTCGCCGGTGGCGGCGGCGGCCGGGCGGTCGATGCCTACCCGCGCGAGTTCCCGCTGCGCGGCGCTGATCTGCTCCGGGGTGTCGGCGAGCAGGGTGACGGGCTTGCCCCAGGGGATCAGCCAGGCCAGGTAGGTGGCGAGCTTGCCCTCGCCCTCGAAGTTGAACGAGCCGGCCACGTGCCCCTCGGCGAAGGCCATGCGGCTGCGCAGGTCCACCACCCACTCACCGGCGGCCAGCCGGGAGGAGATTTCGCCTGCATCCGCACGCCTCGGCGGGGTGAGGTCGACGGGGGCGGGGCCGGCGGCGTTGGCCGGGCCCATGTGCGCGTAGTAGGCGGGCACGTCCTCCAGCCCGGCGAGCATCCGCTGAACGAAGGTGTCCACGTCCAGGGTGAGCGCGTCGTTGCTGGTGCGTTCCTTGCCGATCGTGGTCGCGTCCCCCTCGGCCTGGGCGGAGGAGCAGAAGCTGCCGAACCCGTGGGTGGGCAGCACCGGCACCTCGTCGTCCAGCTCGGCGGTCAGGCGGTGGGCGGAGGCGTGCTGGGCCCGGGCCAGCTGCTCCGTCAGCCGAGGCTCCACCAGGTCAGGGCGGCCCACCGTACCGATCAGCAGCGATCCGCCGGTGAACGCCGCCACGCCGCGCCCGTCCTGCTCCAGGACGTAGGAGGTGTGGTGCGGGGTGTGCCCGGGCGTGGCGATCGCACGCAGGACCAGACCCGCGTCCACGTCCACGGTGTCGCCATCGGCGACCGGGGTGCGGGCGAAGGACACGTGCGCCGCGGCCGGCACCAGATAGGAGGCGCCGGTGACGCGGGCCAACTCCAGGCCACCGGTGACGTAGTCGTTGTGCACGTGGGTCTCCGCCACGTACGCGATGCGCACCCCGCGCCTGGCGGCGGCGGCGATCACCTGGTCGATGTCGCGCGGCGGATCGATAACCACCGCGGCAGCGGCCCCGCCGGCCAGGTAGCTGCGGTTGCCCAGACCCTCGAACTCAAGAGTGTCGACGAAGAACACGACTGCGGCTCCTCCACAAGAACGGTGTACCCCGGGGGGTATTCGGCACCTACCCTAACAGGGGTACCCCGGGGGGTATTCCTGTGGTCCTGGACGTCCCCCATATCTCCGGGTGCGGCATTGCGTCCGCTGCGCCGGGTACCCGGCGGGGTATCAAGGAACCGGGTTTTCCGCCTCACCGAAGGAGCAGCGCACCGTGTCCTACGACCGCACCGTCCGACTGGCCGTCACCGACTTCGACGCCGCCACCGCCGCCGTCCGCCAGGCCTTGGCCGACCAGGGGTTCGGCATCCTCACCGAGATCGACGTCCAGGCCACGCTGAAGGCCAAGCTCGGCCACGACATGGAGAACTACCTAATCCTGGGCGCCTGCAACCCGCCGCTCGCCCACCACGCCCTGGAGGCCTACCGCTCCATCGGCCTGCTCCTGCCCTGCAACGTCGTCGTCCGCCGCGACGGCGACCACACGCTCGTCCAGGCCCTCGACCCGGACACCATGGTCACCTCACCGGCCTGGACGCCCTCAAGCCCGTCGCCGACGAAGCCACCGCCCGACTCGACGCCGCGCTCAGCGCCCTGGCCGCCACCTGCCCTCTCCCCGGTTCGGCATCTGGCCGACCCCGGCACGCGGTGCGCGGATCGTGCCCACGCCTGGCAGCAGGAGAGTGGTGAGCCGGGCCCGTTTCAGTACGGAGGCCGCGGTCTCGATCCACTCCCAGTCGGTGTGCGAGCCGGGCCCGTAGTTGACCGAACTGCCCGCCAGACCGTCGCCGTGTGCGATCTCGATCGCGTCCACGCCGGCCTCGTCGAGCGCTGTCACGATGCGGGCGACATCGACAGGGCTGATGCGGTGGCGAACGGCGTGCATGCCGTCCCGGAGGGTGACGTCCTGGACGTAGATCTGCGTGGTCATCGGCTGTCCGCCTTCGCTGCGGCGATCCGCTCGGCGACTTGGAGTCCCGCCGCGGTCATGATGTCGAGGTTGCCTGCGTAGGCGGGCAGATAGTGTGCGGCGCCCTCGACCTCCAGGAACACCGACACCTGATGGGTGGGGCGCCGGGTGCCGGCTTCGAGCAGGGTGTCCAGTGGCTGGTCGCCGGGGATCTCGGTGATCTGCGTCTGCTGTTTGAGCCGATACCCCGGGACGTAGGCCGCCACGTCGGCCACCATCTTCTCGATGCTCTGCCGGATATCGGACCAGGCGGCCGGGTCGGGGGCGTCGACCAGGACGAAGACCGTGTCACGCATGATCAGCGGCGGCTCGGCGGGGTTCAGGACGATGATCGCCTTGCCGCGCTGTGCGCCGCCGACCTTCTCGATCGCTCCGGCGGTCGTCGTGGTCTCGGATCGCACGAAGGCGCGGCCTGCTCGCGACTTTGGGTGAGCGAGCCGTGGCGGAGGCACGGCTGATGTTCCCGCATCAGCCTCCAAGCGCACGAGTCCGGCTGGACGCCCTCGGACCGAGCCTGGCGGACGAACTGGCACGGATGCACAGAAGGGCTCCGTTCCGCGGCAGCACGGCTCTCAGATCGTCGTTCTCCACGGACCTCAGACGATCCTGCTTTCCTACCGCAGGAGGTGAGCAGAGCCCGATGCGAGCATTTCCTACTCGCCATTCCTGTTCACCGGGATCACTTCCAGGGTGCGCGAACCGTGCACCCCCTCGACCCGGTCCAGCCCGACGTCGCTGGTCGCTGAAGAACCGGAGATCCACGTCAACGGACTTACCGGTTCGAGGCGTTCGAGGCCCTGCGGCACCGCGGAGACGACCTGGTCCGGGACCCGTACGACGCAGATGCGCTGGTCGGGCATGAGCGTGATGCGGCGGCGGCCCTGGCCGGGGGAGCCGTCGAGGACGACGGTGCCGGACTCGGCGACGGCCACCGCGCACGCCGTCACCACACTGTCGATCCGGTCCAGCTCGTGCGGGGTGCTCGGCCCGGTCCGGGACCTGCTCGGCGTCGGCGTCCGCGAGCCAGGACTGCTCCAGCCCCGACGGCACCAGGACCGTCTGGAACCCCGCGCCGCCGGCATCCCGGCGAGCGTCGCGGGCAGGTCCGCTGCGGTGCAGTGGTGCACGATCGCCCGGTAGTCGGCGAGGTTCTCGGCCAGGAGGTCCGCCGTCTCCTCGACGCCGCGGTCCCCGTGCTCCCGCAGATACGTCCGCTCGATCGGAGCGTCCTCGCCCGAGACATCGGACAGCGCGCGCCGCACCCGGCCCAGGATCCGCTCCCTGCTGCTCACTTCGAGCCCCCCTTCTCCGAGCGGCCGCCGTCGGTCCGCGGCCACCAGTCGCGGAACGGCTCCACGGGTAGGGCCGGAAGATCCCGGGTACCGCTCCAGGCCTGCCCGGCCCCGGAAGCGAACGCGGATGCAGCCGCCGGGTGCGCGAGGTCGGCCGCTGTCCGGTGCGCAGGACACCGGGGCGGGCGAACGCCCAGCGGGCCGCCCGCATCGCCGCCCGCTCGGCCGCGTGCCCCTTGGCGGGCTTGAGCACCACCTTGTTGCCCTCGCGGACCACCAGCCCGCCCTGAACGACCCGTTCCCGCAGATGCACCAGCACCTCGGGGATGTCGATGGCGACCGGGCAGACCTTGTAGCAGGCCCCGCACAGCGAGGAGGCGTACGGCAGCGGGGCGTCGATCTCGCTTTCCGTGCCGCGCAGTTGGGGGCTGAGGATCGCACCGATCGGGCCCGGTTAGACCGAGCCGCAGGCGTGGCCGGAAGCGTGGCCGCAGGCCCACTCGTAGACCGGGCAGACGTTGAGACAGGCCGAGCAGCAGATGCAGTGCAGGGCCTGGCGGCCGACCTCGTCGGCGACGGAATCGGAGCGAAGCGGCCGACTTCGAAGAATCGGCACGCTCAACAGGAACCGGGTCCAACGCCCGCGCGGATCACCCCCTGCAGGAGACAGGCATACTCGAATCCCGAACGTTGATAGTTTTCTGATGTGGACCACTTCCAGATCGGCGTGCGGTCAACTCCTGGCGCCGCCCACACGCCGATGGGCTCCTCAGTACCGTCGTGCACCCGCGCCGCTCACCGGGGCTGCCGCCCGGTCGGCGTCGCGCGGCTGCCGTGCCGCCCGATCCCATCCCGCCGGCCCGGACGCCTGCGTCAGCCTGCTCGTCAGTCGCTCCCCCTCGATGTCCATGTCCGGCAGCGCTCGGTGCAGGAACCGGGGCAGCCACCATGCCTTACGGCCCAGGACCGCCATCACGGCGGGGACAAGCGTCATCCGGACAACGAACGCGTCCAGGAGCACGCCGACGCCGAGCGCAAAGCCCATGCCTTTGATGACCTGCATGTCGGCGAAGACGAACGACCCGAACACCGCGATCATGATCAGCGCGGCAGCGATCACGACCTTCGCGCCGTGCCCGAATCCGCGGACCATCGCCTCGACCGGCGGCAGCCCATGGGCGTACTCCTCCCGCATCCGGGAGACGAGAAAGACCTCGTAGTCCATAGCGAGGCCGAAGAGGATGCCCACCAGCAGCATCGGCAGGAAACTCAGGACCGGGCCGGTGGTCTTGATGCCGAGCAGGTCGGAGAGCCAGCCCCACTGGAACACCGCCACCAGCGCGCCCAGCGAAGCACCGAGGGACAGCAGGAACCCCAGGGCCGCCTTGAGCGGGACGGCGAGGGCGCGGAACACCACGACGAGGAGGAGGAGCGCCAGGCCCATCACCAGCAGGCAGTACACGGGCAGGGCGGAGGAGAGCTTGTTCGCCACGTCGATGTTGACGGCGGTGGTGCCGGTGACATTGATCTCGGTGCCGCTGTTCTTCTCCACGGCGCCTCGGGCGTTCCGTATCTCTGCCAGGACCCGCTTGGTCGTCTCGGTCTCCGGGCCACCGGTGGATGTGACGCTGAGCAGTGCCGCATGACCGGACTCGGCACGGACCGCGGGGGTCACGGAGGCCACCCCAGGCAGGTCCCGCACCACACCGGCCATGCGCTCGGCGGCCGGGACGACCTCCGTCCTTTCACCCTGTACCAGCACGACCAGCGTGCCGCTGTAGCCGGGGCCGAATCCGTCGTCCACGAGCTTCTGTGCCCTGCCCGCGGAGGTGTCGGGATCCTGCGTGCCGCCGAGCCCCAGTCGGAGATCCGCCGCAGGGACAGCGAGGACGCCCAGGCCCACCAGAGAGACGAGCAAGACGCTCCACCGGCGGCGGGCCACCATGGCCGCCCAACGCTGCCCTGCGGGCTGACGTGCCGAGACGGGGGCGCGCTCGACGGAACGACGCAGGACGGGGACCGTGCTGGTGGCGATGTTCCGTCCCATCAGGCCGAGTACGGCCGGCAGCAGTGTGACGGCGATCGACACGGAGACGACGACCGTCGCCGCAGCACCCAGTCCCATGACGGTAAGGAACGGGATGTTCACCACGGAGAGCGCGGCCAGTGCGATGACGACGGTCGCGCCGGCGAAGACGACCGCTCCACCGGCCGTCCCGGTCGCCAGGCCGGCCGACTCCTCTGGTTCCATGCCCGCCCTGACCTGGGTCTGGTGCCTGGAGACGATGAACAGGGCGTAGTCGATGCCCACGGCCAGGCCCAGCATCACGGCGAGGATCACCGAGGTGCTGTCCATCGTGACGACGCTGGTCAGACTCAGCAGGCCGAGCACACCCACGGCAACCCCGACGAGCGCGGTCGCGACGGGAATGACCGCGGCACGCAGGGAGCGGAAGACGAAGACCAGAATGCCCAGGGCGATGAGCACGCCCACGGCTTCCCCGGGGCCCATCACCTTGACCTCGACCTTGGAGAAGGCGTCTCCGCCGATCTCCCCGGTCAGCCCCTCGCGACGTGCCTCGGCCACGAGTCGCTCGACGCCGTTGGTGGTCGCCTCGGAAAGGGTGCCGGTCTTGTCGGTGGTGAAGGTCAGTGCGGCGATGCCCGTCCGGCCGTCGGCCGAGACCGTCCCCGACGACGCGGAGGGTGCGGTGACCGACCTGACGCCCAGAACATCCGCCGCCTCATCGACCGTTCGCCGTACGATGCGGGCCACGTCGCCGGTCGTGAGGGTCTCACCGCGTGGGGCCCGAAAGACGATCCTTCCGGTGAGGTGGGACTGGTCGCTGGGGAACTCTGCCTGCACGACGTCGAGCGTGCGCTGGGCCTCGGTACCCGGGATGGTCGTCGAGGTGGTGAACGGCTTCATCAGGCCGAGGGCCGCCAGGACCGCGACGAGCAGCAGTACGGACCAAGCGCCGATGACGGACCATTTCCGCCGGTAGGCGAAACGGCCCAGGCGGTACAGCAGGGTGGACACGCGAAGACTCCCGATGGCCGGGGAATGGGAAATGAGCAGTGCCCCGACCGGTGGAGGACGCCAGTCGCCGAGGCCTGCCTTATCCACCGTAGGAACGCCTCCGGGCCACACTCCGCGAAACGGCCCTTCGGGACCGCTGTTCACACACAACTCCCATGGAACGCGCCACGCGGGTCGGAGACGATCAATTGAGCACCGAAGGCGGGCAGGGTCCCGCGGCACTGAGGAAAGGGTTGACGCGCATGCCCGACGAGAACGCCGCAGCCGTGGCGGAGTCCGAGCCACCGCTCGGGCGATTGCTCGTCGTCGACGACGAGCCGGCGATCCTGGACACCGTCGGCCGTTTCCTGCGGTTCATCGGCTACGAGGTCCGGACGGCCGCCACGGTGAAGGAAGCCCTTGCCGAGGCCCGCGACCACCTTCCCGAGCTCATCCTGCTGGACATCATGCTCCCGGACGGCGACGGCATCGAGGTCATGCGGCGGTTGCGCGCCGACGGCCTCCCGCACGCGGTTGTCTTCCTCACCGCACGTGACACACGTAAGGACCTGGTCAAGGCACTCGCAGCGGGTGGTGACGACTACGTCACCAAACCGTTCGGTCTCGACGAGGTGGCCGCCCGGATCGGTGCTGTGCTGCGCCGCACCCGCAGACCCGAGCACGAGAGCTCCGTCCTGCGGGTCGCCGACCTCGAACTCGACCCGGCCACCCACTCCGTACGCCGCGGCGGCACTGCGATCGGTCTCTCCCCGACCGAGTTCCGGCTGCTGCGCTACCTGATGCTGCACAGCGGTCGGATCGTGCCCCGGGCCCAACTCCTCGAACACGTCTGGTCGTACGACTTCAACGGCGACGACACCGTGGTCGCCACGTATATCAGCTACCTGCGCCGCAAACTCGACGCGCTCGGTCCACCCTTGATCCACACCCAGCGGGGCATCGGCTACGCCATCCGGGAGCCGGGATGCTGAAGCGGTTGCGCCGGTCGCCGCTTCGCGCGCGCCTGAGCATGGTCGTCACGGTGCTGTGCGCCGGCGCCATGGCAGCCACGGCACTCAGCTGGATTCTCAGCGGCGATCCGGCCGTGATCGTGCTCGTGGAACTGGCAGGGCTGACCGGTGTGGCCCTGGTGAGCACTACTGTCGTACGGCGGGAACTGCGCCCGCTGGAGCGGGCTGCGGACACGGCCGACACCATCGCCGCCGGCGACTTCGCCCAGCGGTTGACCGTAGCCGCCTCAGCACCCACCACGGAGGTCGGACGCCTCGCGGACGCCTTGAACGGGATGCTCGACCAGATCCAGGCCGCGCTCACCGCCCGCGAGCAGTCCGAGGAGCGGATGCGTCAGTTCGTGGCGGACGCCTCGCACGAACTGCGCACGCCGCTCCAATCCCTGCGCGGCTACGCCGAGTTGTACCAGAGCGGGGCGCTGCCGGACCGGGCCGCGGTGAACGAGGCGGTGGAGCGGATGCTCTCCGAGATCCATCGCATGACACGGCTGGTCGAGTCGCTCCTCGGGCTTGCCCGGTTCGACGAGCAGGACGAGGCAAGTCTTGAGCCGGTTGACCTGAGCGGGCTCGTACGCGACTGCTGCCGCGACGCCAGGGCAGTGGAGCCGTCACGGCCGACCGGGGCGTACATCGAGCCCGACGTGACAGTCAGCGGGGACGAGGCCCAGTTGCGGAGCCTGCTCAGCAATCTGCTCGGCAACGTCCGTATGCACACGGCACCGGATGTTCCCTGTCGGGTCACTCTGAGCACGTCGGGCGACGAGGTGATGCTACGGGTGGAGGACTTCGGCCCGGGTATCCCCCATGAGTCGCTCACCCACGTCTTCGACCGGTTCTATCGCGCCGACAAGGGCCGCAGCCGTGTCGACGGAGGCAGCGGGCTGGGACTGGCTATCGTGGCGGCGATCACGGACCTGCACCACGGCAGGATCCGTCTGGACAGCGTCCCCGGCCGTGGCACGCGGGTGGACGTCCTTCTGCCCGCGTCCCGCACCGGGTCGGTATCGGTCGATCGGGACACACTGCCGCGCTCGTCGGCAGATCGCGCTGAATGCTGACTTCGGCGGCCTGTCCCGGGGGCCCGCTCGTGACGAGCGGGCAGACCCGTCTGTCGGACACGGCCGTCCAAGGCCGCGAACTTCTTCTCCAGGTCAGCGAGGAAGCTGTCGCCACCGGGCAGCATCCCGGCGATGGCCCGGACCGTAGTGCCTGTGGAGCCCCTGAGCCGCCCTCGATGAAGGCGGCGGCCTCCGGGACGTATGCGGTCATCAGTTCCTTGAAGGCACGGGCCGCCTCTTCGCGGTCCAGCAGGTCGTCCATGCTCATGTCCACCGACAGGGGCGTTCGTTCGGCGGGGTCGGCGTCGAACGGAACCGTCCAGGTGTGGCGGCCCGAGCCCACCTCGACGCCGTCGCTGTCGCCGGGCAGGACAACCTCGGCGGCGGTGTTCGACGAGACGAGGGCCGTGACCGTCAGTTCGTGGTTGCCCTTCATCGTGGCAGAGTCCCGCGCCATGGACACGAACTACTGCTGAGCCACCGGCAATTCGCCCACGAGCTGTACCAGGTCGAGCACCGGGTGCTCAGGTTACTCGACGGGTTGCGTTGGTGACCCCGCGCTGGGCCGGATCCGAGAGGGCGGCAACCGCACTGTCGGCCTGGCCTTTCGTCGTACGCGGAAAGACCGCCCGAGATGTCGTCACTGGCGCCAGTCAGGATGCCATTCACCTCGTACCGCGAGGTGAATTCCGTCGACCGGCCCTGCTCGGCCGCCTCCACAGTGCCCCAGGTGTGTCGCCCCCTGAAGCGGGCTTCCAAGACTGCCCCGTTCGCCGCGGGCGCACGGGCGTCTGTCACGCGCGGCAGTGCCGATCTGGACACAGAAGATGTGAACTCCCCCAACTACCTTGCCATGAGCCGGACGTACATGAGCGTCACTCAAGGGTCCTCGCGGATCCATGAACTCTCCGAGGTACCAAGAGCTCCAGTTCGGCATTGGTGCCCGCGAGCCGACCGAGACTGCGCTGATATCGGCGCCAAGGAATGGCAGTTGTGGGGGTGTACCGGATAGCGCGAGAGCACCGGCTGCCGCGCGAGGCGGCGGGGCCTGTGCCACATGGCCCGACCACCGCGCGGCTCCTGGACGGCCCCTGACACGCCCGGCAGGTCGGTCTCGGCCAGGAACCATCAATCCCGGGCCGGCACGCATCAGCCGTCCCGCCTGAAGACATTTCCGCAGGCCGTGATCACGAAAGGCGACCGCCACCAGCAGCGAAGAATCCGCTGGCCAGCCCCCCGCCCCTGGCAGACGACCACCGCCACTCAGTGCCCCGTCAGCGGCTCATCGGCCCTACTGCTCGCCGCGCCACCCCCAGCCGCAAGGCGAATCAGTACACGACCTCGCACCACCCTGACCAGCGGCAATACGCTCCACAACCGAAAACGGTGCGGATTCGACCCGGATTCGCCCCGAGGGCCCCAGACTCCAAAACGAACAGTAGTTGACCTGCAGTGATGCTGATTCTTGCCGCTGTACCGAGCATCCACCGACAGAGGAGTCTCACAATTGAAACTAAGTGGACATTTTTGGGCGATTAGCGCCACGTAGCGAGTAGTCGCACCCGCCGGCGCCACCTCCGGCTCCCCCGAGCGCGAACCGAACAGCAGCACCACCCGGCGCTCCACTCTGGCGACTAGGGGGCTGACAGAACAGGGCTCTGACCAGCCCCTTTACGGAAGTCCTTCCGCCTGACAGAAGACGTCTTGCCGAGCCGATGCAAGCCTCACAACCCTGTTTCCAACCACGGCACGCGGGGCGACGGAGCCCCGCCGACAGAGACGGGAACTGCCATGCCGCACATCACCGCTTTTGCTGGAAACCAGTGGTTCTTGGCGGGAGCGATCAACGAGACGCTCTCGCAGTGATCACTTCCAGGGCCTGCCGCAGGGCGCCCCACCGGTGATCGAGTTCAGCCCGAGCTGGTCGACAAGAAGACACCTCGTACATGTACTTGTGAACCTGTCCGGCGCCTGGATGTCCACTACAGACCGATGCCGGACCACCTTCATCGCCCGGAATGACCGCATCTGCCGCATGTCGGTGGGACGGGAACGACAATACGCGAACCCGAATTCGACCCGGATTCGACCCCAAGTGTTTGTTTATCAATTAAACATAGCCTCTGACCTGCGGAAATACGGGGCGGCAGACGAGTCAGGCTATACGCCGGGTACTGGCCGGGGCGTCCAGCGCCACCAGCAGCCGGGCTCGGGCCCGGCCGACCAGAGCGGTCAGCGCGTCCGGTTGAGGGACGGTCTTTTGTTCGCCCCGCAGGGCGGCGGTGCCGCGGGCAGGGTAGATCAAGGTCCTGGGCCAGGGGTCTTCCAGGTGGGCGGCGATATTCCCGACGAAGACCGAAGGGATCAGCAGGAGACCGTCGCCGGCGAGGCGGACAGTTCCGCCCTGTCACACCGGTGCGGGTGGCGGGAAGTGCGTGGCGCGGAACTCGGCGAGGGTCTGCTCCACACCGGCGATGGTCAGACGCCAGAAATCCCAGCCGTCGATCTTGTTGCTGCCGGTCGCGGCCCTGGCGGCGGTGGTCGGGGTGCGCCAGGGGCGGCCCAGGACGTTGATCTGGCCCTCGTGGTTCAGGACCGCCTGGTGGACCTTCTTCTCGTGCCGGCCCGTGAAGGTGATGCCGGCCTTCAGGTCGTCCGGGTCCAGATGTTCCAGCAGGTCTTGCAGGTCGACTCGGGAGCGTTCCGGGTCGACGGTGGGTGTGGGCGTCGTTGCGGCCGGCGTGGGCGCGGCAGCGGGCCGGTCGCAGGCGCGCTGCAGGGCCAGGGCCATGGCGGCTGCTGAGCTGTATGGCGCCTTGGGCCCCACCTTGTCGTCGATCAGCTGCTGGATGGCGGGATCGTCCCCGTAGCGGGCGAGTACGGTGACCGCCCGCATGAGGCGGCTGCGGAGCGGGACGAGGTGGGAGTCGTTGAGCGCGAGGATCCGTATGGTTTCGTCGGCGCGGCACAGGCCGCGTTTCGCTTCGGCCTGCGAGTAGGGGGTGCTGCTGCGCCGGGCGTAGCCGGCGCTGTCGAAGCCGAGCAGGTCGGGGTCGCTGTGGTGGGCTGGGAGCAGCGGCTGTTCGCGGTCCAGGTCATCGGCTGATGCGCGGGCGCGGGTACCGCCTATGACCGGGAACTGGCTGCCCTTGGCGCGGCCTTCCCGGACACCGTTGTAGCGGGCTCCGCCGCTGTTGCAGTGTCTGCAGGCGATGCCGTAGTTCGACACGTCGCAGGCCAGCCACCAGTGACCCGGGTGGCCGGGCACGTCGCGTACTGGGCACCGAAGATCTCGGCTCCCGCACCGAACCCGTGCTGCTCCGGGAACACGGCCACGGGAGGAAAATCCGGGGGCGCTCCTGGCTGAGGTCTCCCAGCCGTCAGGCGCGCAGCAGGGTGACGGTGCGCCCGGAGGGCGTGGTCTGCTGCGAGAAGGCGGTGCGCTCGTGGACCGTGGCTGCTTGCGGGCGGGTGTCGAAGACGACGAGGGTGCCCGTGGACAGCTCCATGCGGTCCAGGTAGTCGTCCAACTGTGCCAGCCCCTCGGCGAGGGGGTCGGTGCGGCCCTGGCGCCACACCTTCAGCTCCAGCGCCTCGCGCTGCACCGCCCGCGAACCGTCGGCAGCGGTGTACGGCTGGCGAATCAGCAGGTCCACGCGCCGCCGGCCGATCCCGTACTCCCGGTCGATGAAACCCGCCCCGTTCACGATCCGGTGCAGGTAGGCCATCATCACCAGCTGTGCCGCGGCCTCCGGGTAGGTCGAGGCGGTGGCCAGGATCTCGCCGTTCTCCCGCCAGAACTCGGCGAAGGAGCACAGCAGCTTGTCCATGTCGATCCGGTCGTCCGGCAGCCGGAAGCTGCTCGGGGCGGCGACGACCTGGCCCTCCGTGTTGTTTCCCAGGACCCGGACAATGACCTCCTGGTAGATCGGATTGGCCACCCGCACCGGCGCGTCCGGAGCGACCAGCCCCAGGTCGCGCACGTACGCCAGATCGTCGTCGTACGTGTCCGTCGGCAGGAGCAGCTCGCCCGCGATCACCGGCTGGATCACCCGCCGCACCCGGTCCTCGCCCAACCTGGCGGCCAGCGAGTCCAGATGCGTCGCACGCGCCAGGATCAGCCGCTCCTTCGCCTCCTCCATGTGCTCGGCCGTGATCGGCGTGTCCGACGGCACCCCCATCTCCTCGACGACCTCCCGGGCCAGCGCGTTGACCAGCCACGGCTGTCCCTGGGTAAAGCCGAAGGCACGCTCCAGCGCATCCACCGTGAAATCCTGGCCCGTCTGCGTGGTGTGCTGCCCGTACAGCTCGGCGACCTCGGCCGCGGTGAAGTCGCCCAACCGCAGCGACGCCACCTTGATGTTGAACGGACTCGACGTACCAAGGCGCCCCGGATCCCCGCCCGAGGCCGCCTTGTAGTCACGCACATCCCGCAGCCCGCACAGCACCACCGC
This sequence comes from Streptomyces sp. B21-105, assembly GCF_036898465.1. Taxonomy (NCBI): domain Bacteria; kingdom Bacillati; phylum Actinomycetota; class Actinomycetes; order Kitasatosporales; family Streptomycetaceae; genus Streptomyces; species Streptomyces sp. B21-105. Next base: position 1,675,120 of record NZ_JARUMJ010000001.1, read on the forward strand.
ATGCGGGAAGCCGCCACGGCTGACAGTGAAGCCATCGCGCAACTGGCGCAGCACACTGCGCAGGCCTTCCCCCCGCAGCGCGTCGATCTCGTCGAAGAACAGCACCAGCGGACGCGGACAGCTCCGCACCCACTCAGTCAGCCCCCGCGTGAGCCGGGACCCGGGCACCGCGTCGGGCCAGGAGGCGGGGGGCGCGAGCTCATCAGGAAGCCCAGCGGACTCCGCGGACCGCCGAATCGCCTCCAGCACCAGCAACTCGGCCTGGCCGTAGTCCTCCCCGGCCACCTCCGCGCTCTCGCACGAGAAGTGCAGCGCCGCGTACCGGCCCGAGGCCGTCAGTTCCCGGGCCATCGCCGCCAGCACCGTCGTCTTCCCGGTCTGCCGCGGCGCGTGCACCACGAAGTACTGGCCCTGCTCGATGTACCCGCGGGCCCTGGGCAGCCGCTCCTGGGCCGGCACCATGTAGTGACGCGTGGGGACGCACGGCCCGGCCGTATTGAAGTAGCGCATACCTCGCACGCTAGCCGACGGCACCGACAACCTGAGGCGACCGTGCACCCGACCACCGGCTACACCGCCCCGTACGGGCACGAGTGCCAGAGCAGCGGTGCCCCGGTACGGGATCACCCGGCGGGCAGACGCAGAAACGCGGCCGGCGCCCGCTGGGGTGCGGTGACCGCTGGAGCGCCTCCGGCGACCGCCAGGGCATGCAGGTCACTGCCGCACAGATCTTCGCTTGCCGATCAGCTCATCCGGGGCACGTTGTCGTCCTCATCGTCCCAGTCGGTCTCATGCATCCTGCCCTTGCCGAAAATCTCATCCGGGCTGTTGAGCGACCGGGGCACGCACTGCGGCCAGGGCCTTGTCGGACAGTTTGGCCGCGGGTCAGGGGCCAGTTCCCCGCAACCGCGTACGCCGGAAAGCGGCTGTACCTGCTTCGTCACGGCGGCAAGGAGTGGCTGGACGAAGATCGACACAGTCGCATCGCCGTGGAGAAGCGCATGGGCCGCGAGGTCGCCGGCGTGGATGGTCTCTACTCGCACGTTGCCCTGGCCATGGAGCAGGAGATTGCAGGTTCGCTGCAAACCGGAGACTGCAGGTTCGCTGCACACCAGGTGGCTGCGTTTCGTGGCCAGCGAAGGAGAGCACTGGAAGGTGCCGTCTCCCACTGCTCTCACATTCGATCTTGAAAGTGGTGGAAAACCGCAGGTCAAGTCGGGTGGAGCAAAGTCGTCATAAACTTGTGTATGAAGTTCATCAGCACCAAGTCGTTCATGCCGTTCGTCTACTACCGGGTCGTCCTCGGCCTCGTCATCATCGCCCTGGTCGCGACGGGCGCGCTGAGCCCGCACGCGGCGGAGTCGGCGGGCTGACGCGGCCGCCCGGCCGGGCAGGAGAGACTCGGGACACCGGGCTGGAGTCAGGTGAACTCGCCGCAGTGGCGGCCCGGTTGATCGATCAACCGTGACCAAGCCCATATCGGTACGCGTAGCCGTCCGGTAGCGCAGTGTCAGTGCTTGCGCCTAGGCTTGGCGCATGTCCCCCACTTCTGTCTTCCCTGGTTCCGTGCGGTCCGCTGCCGAGTTGAACGAGCAGATCCGGGCCCTGTGGATGCGCGCGGGCGGGTCGCTGTCGACCCAGGAGCGGGCGGAGTACGAGCTGTTGGTCGTGGAGTGGGCCGCGGCGATCCGCGGCGAGGTGGTCAAGGCGGCCTGAGCCCCCGGCCGCCCTCGAGTCATCCTGTCCGAGCGGAGAGAGCCGAATCCGTGAGACTGACCAGCGACGCGGGGTACAGCGAAGTGCTCCTCTCCGCATCCGCATCCGCAGAGGAGCTGACGCGGCTGGCGACCGCGTGACGCGCGGTGGCGCAGGGCGGCGGAATCCGCCCGCCCCTTCGCGCGGGGGCCCGGGAGGCGACGCGGACTCAGATGCCGTCGCCGTTGAACGTCCACACGGCATGGCTGCCGGGGCCGACGATCAGGGTCGAGTGACCGATCCGCTCGATGTGCCGTTCCTGCACGGTCCGGTTGAGTGACATGTCGACCCGCTGCAGACCGGCTCGGTCACGCGGGACGGCGTCGAGGCGGATCGTCGTGCCGCCCCGCTCCGCGACGACCCCGCCGTCCGTCACGGTCCGCACGGCGAACCCCCCGGCCCGCAGCAGCGGCACGGTGTCGGCGAGGTCGCCCTCGGTGACCGCAAGGTGCACGGAGGTCACGTCACGCATCAGGTGGGTGCGGTAGTCGTCGGAGAGGTAGCGCTCCCTGCCGACGTCACCGGGAAAGCCGGCCGGCTCGGTGTTGCCGCGAGGATCGGCGAAGTACTCCGGCCGGTACTCCATCCCCCAGGCTGCGAAGGCGTCGTACGCGGTGGTGGTGAGGACGGCGTCGAACCACGGCACGGGCACTCCGTCTCCGAAGTCCCGGGTCTGGAGGAATCCGACGGGGTCGGGCACCCCCTCGCTCTTCAGTCGCTCGGTGACCGTCGCCAGGTCACCCGCCCGTTCGGTCGACAGGCCGAGTCCGGCTGAGCCGAGGGTGCCGTCCTGGCCGGCGATGTCACCGACTCCGAACAGCTCCAGGTAGGTCTCGCGACCCGTCAGATAACGGCCGGTCCAGGTCTGCCCGTCGGCACCGGTCGTGGTGCGGACCTGGAAGTTGGCGAAGTCCCGCAGATAGCCGGAGTGTTCGATGGCGTCGGCGGTCTCCCGGTCGAGGACCCCGTAGGAGTGGTTGTAGAACAACAACTGCCGGTCGTACGAGGGTCTGCTTCCCTCGGCCTGTGCCGTCGCCGCGCCACCCCCGATCGCACCGGCGAGGGCCACAGCGAGCACGACGAGCATCCGTAAGCTCCGAGGCATCAGCATGCGAGCGATCGTAGGACGGCAAGGACACGGCTGCGGTTTCTTTTCCGAACGAACCGCGAAACGCCTGACACATGACGTCCCCCACAAGGCGCCGCCCGCCATCACTCCGCGATGGTGTGTGCCCGGTCAACCTCCGGGCTCACCCGTACCGTTGCCGTACGACCTCAGCTCCATGGGTGCCCCCTTCTTCGGGGTGACGTGCTCCCCCGGCCCCGACCGGAGGATGGAAGCCGACGGGGAGGACATCCGCCGCCCGCACCGCGCCTTCGACTGGAGCCCCATGTTTCCCGTGAGTTCCCTGCTGCGCACCCACAAGACACTTGCCGTGGCCGTGGTCGCCGCCATGGCGGCCTCCGCTGCCGCGGTCCCCGGCGTCACAACGGCGTCCCACGATCCGCAAGAGCGGCCTGCGCCGACAAGCACCGGCGCGAGCGTCACCGGGACCGCCGCGTTCCGTCTGCCGTACTTAACGGACGCCGACATCCGCTCGCTGACCTTCGACGCGCACGCCGCCCCCTTCAGCAAACCGATCCCCGGTGTCCCCGGCGGACTGCCGACCGACGCATACGGCACGGTGAAGGTCTCCCACTACTCCGCGGAACGGGACATCACCTACACCGCCGAAGGCACGGTCGACTGTCTGGCCACCGCGCCGGGCAGCGCCACCCTGACCGCGGTCATCACCAAGGTGAGCCCCGGAGGTCCGGACTGGGTGAAGAAGCGGCTGGGGTTCAGCGTCCACGACGGCGGCGCGGACAAGCCCGCGGACGCCTCGCGGGACCGGGTGGGATTCTCCTGGGACAGCGGGGTGAACTGGACGATCACCGCCGGCGAGCACCTGGATTCGGTGAACTCGTGCATGGCGCCCGCCGCCTTCGCCCCCGTCACGAAGGGCGGATACCGAGTCAGGCACGCCGACATGCCACTCTGGCCGACGAACTGACCCCACCCGCAGCGGTACACCATCCAAAGGAAGCTGGGCTTGATCCACGTCAGGCCTCGCTCACAAGCGTTTCTGCCATTTGCGCCAAAACAGGTGATGCGTCACTCCGCTCGGGCTGGGCACGACTTCCCTGTGGAACCGGTCCAGCAGTTGTTCGGGCGAGTCCCAGAGACGGAGCCCAGACCCGAGCTTCACCGGTGCGACGGCCACATGCATGGTGTCGACGAGGCCGGCGTCGAGGAACTCCCGAATCGTGGTCACGCCGCCGCCGAGCCGGACGTCCTTGCCCTGCGCGGCCTCCCGTGCCTCAGCGAGAACGGTGACGGGGTCGCCGTCCACGAAATGGAACGTGGTGTCGGAGAGCGTGAACGACGGACGCCTGTGGTGGGTCAGGACGAACACCGGCGTGTGGAAGGGCGGCTCGTCACCCCACCAGCCGCGCCACTCATGGTCCTGCCATGGGCCGCGCTGGGGTCCGAACTTGTTGCGGCCCATGATCTCGGCGCCGATGTTGTGGCTGAAGTCCCGGGCGAAGTAGTCGTCGAGGCCCCGGCTCCCCCCGGGCTCGGTGCGGTTGGGCCAGCTCGCCGTGGCGCCGGCCCAGGCGAAGAGCCTTCCCGGATCGATGTTGTGGCCGAAGGGCCGCTCCAGGCTCTGGTCCTCGCCGGCGGCGACGCCGTCGCTCGAGATGGTGAAGTTCTGCACTCGCAGCAGCTGATCCATGTGCTTCCTCATCAGGTCCTGTCTCCTCCTCGTATGGCGATGCGCCCTACGTCAGGACGTCGAACGAGCCGCGGCCGAATCGACAGCGGCGCCTGAGTTCTTCCACAGCGTTTCCCCCGCGACCGCTCACCTGCGCGGGGCGGCGCATCAGACGGTGAAGGGCGGGGGCGACCATCTGGGCACTGCAGGCCGGTACAGCCGTGGAGGCCGTCTCACGTGACTGGTCCGAACGGTGTCAGGCGGAAGCCACCACCTCGCCGGCCATGACCTGGGGAGGGTGCGGGAGCATCGACGCCAGGTTGTCCCGGACGAAGTCCGCTGCCCTCGAGATCGATTCGTCGGCACCGGCCTGGTCCTGGAAGACGCTGGTAGAGACCATCACTCCGTCTCCGGCATCGATCCAGTAGTAGGCCACGAAGCCGGAGACCTGGCGCATGAGCGGCACGAACCCCTCGTTCACGAGACGTGCGGCCTCGGCCGCATCGGTCACTCCTTCGTACCGCCGGACTGCTGCGAACATCACCAAGCTCCTCACGGCGTTCTGGGCCCGCCCTCTGCTGAGGCGTGGTACCCCAGCGGCGGCTGCCCGGCTCACTGGGTGCCCGGCAACCACCTGAAGGATCGCCCCGGGTGATCCGAACGGCGGTCGCCGGACCGGACACGCGGCCCTGCGCACGTCTGTCGTAAGAGGACGTCGAGGTGGAGCGGGGGCGGCCTCAGGCCGGTGGCTCCCGCAGCACGAACCGTCAGCCCAGGCCGCCTCGGCACCGGTCACCTGGCACCAGCCGTTCGCGGAAGGCCAGGAGTACTCGCCCATCCGCTGCTCATGCACGCGACACCCGCCCTCTGGACGAGTAGCGGGGCACCGGTCACGAAGAGGCCCGTCAGGACGGAGCGCGCCCGCGGACCTATCGCCGCAGATGGGTCAGCGCATCCTCCGGCGCTGGGTACGGCCGCTCGTCCGGCAGCAGCGCGGCCGCCGCGTCCAGGTCACCGGCCCGCACATGGCCGTGGATCTCCCGGGCCAGCGGCGTCACATCCCGGATGCCGACGATCCACTCGTCCGCGTACCGCGCGGTCGCCTCACCCGCGAGGCCCAACTGCAGGGACCGGTGCGGCAAGGGCTGCAGTCGCAGATCGCGCTCCGGATCCCACTGGACCCGCGCCGGCGACCGCTTCAACCGCCGCTTCCAGTCCGCCTGGTCGGCGTACAGCTCGGGCACGTAGTGCGAAAGGCACGCATGACGCAACGCCCACTCGAAGCCGTCCCGTTCGATCTCCACGGCCAGGACGGTCTCCTGCCCCTCCTTCAGACCCCACCCGCAGCGGTACATCATCCACAGGAAGCTGGGCTTGATCCACGTCATGCGCTCGCGGCTCCAGGCCGCCGGGAAGCGGCCGTCGCGCGCCGCCGCGACGCCGATGCCCGGGCGGTAGGCCTGGTAGACGGTGACGGTCGCCTCGGTATGGAGGGCGCGGATACGGAACTTCGGTTCCTGCTGGGCGGGCCGGTCATCGGAGTGGTTCCGGTCGTGCACGTTCTTCGGTCTGTTCTCTTCGTTCACGGGAGCAGACTGACCGCCCGCTCGTCCGCCGGGCCACCGAAATACGCCATGCCCGCACCGATCCCGGCACAGACCTTGGCTGAGCAGCCTGCATGCCCAACACTCGGGCCCATGACGCAGCGTGTGGAGCTCGCCGCCGTGATGGACCGGCTGGCCGTCGACGGATTGCTCACCGACTACGCGGTGGCGGTCGACGACGGGGACTGGACGGCCTACCGCGACCTGTTCACCCCGGACGGTCGGGCGGACTACCGCTCGGCCGGGGGCATCGAGGGGGATGCCGGGAGCGTCGCCTCCTGGCTCTCGGAGAATCTGCGGGTGTTCGCGATGCGGCAGCACCTCATCGTCAACCGCCGGGTGCGCTTCGGGATCCTGGAGCAGGACGCGGGCGACACGGCCCGGGTGCAGGCCGACTACGTCAACCCGATGCGGTTCGCCGCCCAGGAGAACGGGTCGCCGCCCGGGGAGCCGGACTTCGTGTGCGGGGGCCGGTACTCCTTCGGTCTGCTGCGCACGCACGACGGCTGGCGGGTGCGGGAGGTGGCCGTACAGGAGAAGTGGCGCCGCACGTCCGGTTGAGCCGCGTCGAGACGAGACGAGGCGTCCCGACGGCCTGGGGCGGATGCGCTGTGTCGGGTTCGGCCCGGTCCGGGACACGCCCTGTCCGAGATCGTTCGCGGAGCGCACACTGAAGCTCAGTGCGGGTAGGGAGGTGTCGTATGAAAGCGTTCGGACACTGGCTCACCTCCCCCTGGCGGCGTACGGCCGTGGCGGTCCTCGCGGGCGCGCTGCCCGTGCCGGCGTTCCCGGCGCCGGCCCTGTGGTGGTGGGCGTGTCTCGCGCTCGTCCCCTGGATCCTTCTCATCCGCTCCGCGCCGACGTTCAGGCGGGCCTCGTTCGACGGCTGGAGCGGCGGGTTCGGCTTCATGCTGGCCATGCACCACTGGCTGCTGCCGGACCTGCATGTGTTCACGCTCGTCATCGCCGCGCTGCTGGGCGCCCTGTGGGCGCCGTGGGGCTGGCTGGTGCGCCGGTTCCTGGCGGACGACACCGTCCCCACCCGGGGTCGGGTGCTGGGCGCGCTCCTCGTCCTGCCCTCCGGCTGGCTGGCCGTCGAACTCGTCCGCTCCTGGCAGGGGCTCGGCGGCCCGTGGGGCATGCTGGGGGCCAGCCAGTGGCAGGTGGAGCCGGCGTTGCGGCTGGCCTCGGTCGGCGGGGTATGGCTGCTCAGCTTCCTGGTGGTGGCGGTCAACGTGGCGGCGGCCGTGCTGATCGCGCTGCCCGCGTCCCGGGCGCCGGCCGTCGCCGGGCTCGTGGCCGCCGCCGCCACCGCCTCGGCCGCGTGGGTGTGGGCGCCGCGTCCCGACGGCGCGGGACAGACCCGGATCGCCGTCGTGCAACCGGGGGCGATCGACAAGTCCGACCTGCGGTTCGACCGCGAGGAGCAGTTGACCCGCCGGCTGGTCGGGCAGCACGTCGACCTGATCGTCTGGGGCGAGAGCAGTGTCGGCTACGACCTCGCCGAGCGACCGGATCTGGCCGAGCGGCTCGCGACGCTGTCCCGGGCGACCGGCGCCGACATCCTCGTCAACGTGGACGCCCGCCGCTCCGACCGGCCCGGCATCTACAAGAGCTCGATCCTCGTCGGCCCGGACGGCCCGACCGGCGACCGGTACGACAAGATGCGGCTGGTGCCGTTCGGCGAGTACATACCCGCCCGTTCCCTGCTGGGCTGGGCCACGTCCGTCGGCAGGGCGGCCGGCGAGGACCGGCGGCGCGGCGCCGGACAGGTCGTGATGCACGCCGGGCCCGGGCTGCGCATAGGGCCGATGGTGTGCTTCGAGACGGCGTTCCCCGACATGAGCCGCCGCCTCGCCGAAGACGGCGCGGACGTCGTCGTCGCCCAGTCGTCGACCTCGACGTTCCAGCACAGCTGGGCGCCCGCGCAGCACGCCTCACTGGGGGCGCTGCGCGCCGCCGAGACGGGGCGCCCGTTCGTCCACTCGACCCTCACCGGCGTGTCGGCCGTGTACGACGCGAGCGGTCGGCGCATCGGCTCCTGGCTGGGCACGGAGGCGAGCACGACGGCCGTCTACGAGGTCCCGCTCGCCGGCGGAGTCACCCCGTACGTGCGGTACGGGGACTGGCCGGTGCATCTGGCCCTGCTGGTGCTCGCGGCCATGGCGCTCTCGGAGGGCGCGCGGACGGTCAGGCTGCGGCGGACCGCTGCCGCACCGCTTCGACCACCCGCTCGCACAGTTCGTGAGTCGCCAGCGCGTCCCGGGCGCTGAGCTCCCTGCCCGCGCGCACGGCGTCGAGGAACGCGAGCACCGCCTGTTCGATGCCGCGCTGGCGGGCCACCGGGACCCAGTCGCCGCGTCGGCGCACGGTCGGCTGCCCTTTGTGGTCGACGACCTCGGCGAGATTGACGACCTGCCGCTTGGTGTCCTGCCCGGACACCTCCAGGATCTCCTCGTTCGAACCGCTGAGCCGGTTCATCACGCCCAGCGCGGTGAAGCCCTCGCCGGCCAGTTGGAGGACCACGTGGTGCAGCAGTCCGTCCTCGACGCGCGCCCGCACGGTGACGTCGTCGACCGGGCCGGGCACCAGGAAGCGCAGCGTGTCGACGACGTGGATGAAGTCGTCGAGGACCATGACGCGCGGCTCCTCGGGCAGCCCGATCCGGTTCTTCTGCATGAGGATCAGCTCACGCGGATGGTCGGCGCACTGTGCGTAGCCGGGCGCGAAGCGCCGGTTGAAGCCGACGGCGAGAGATGTGCCGCGCTCCTCCGCGAGCTCCACGAGCCGTTCGGATTCGGCGAGTTCGTAGGCGAGGGGCTTGTCGACGTACGTCGGGACGCCCGCCTCCAGCAGCCGGGCGACGATCTCGGGGTGGGCAGCGGTCGGCGCGTGCACGAAGGCCGCGTCCAGGCCGGCGGCGAGGAGCCCGTCGAGGTCGCGGTGACGCTGCTCCCGGGGCACGCGGAGGGTGTCGGCGACCCGGTCGAGGGTGGTCCGGGTGCGGGTCTGCAGGTGGAGCTCGGTCCCGGGCCGCGCGCCCAGCACCGGCAGGTACGCCTTCTGCGCGATGTCTCCGAGTCCGATGCAGCCGACCTTCACGGGAGCTCCCTCACTGCTTGCCTGCCTGCCCGGCAGCATACGGCCCGGCCCCCGCCGCGGGCGCCGATCCGCCCGGCCGCCGATCCACCGGAGCCCCGGTCCGCCGGTCGCCCGGACCGCCGGTCCATCGGTCACCCGGCCCACCGGTCCCCCGGTCCCGCTGACGGCACCCGCACGGCGAGCCGGGGCGGAGCCGGGCAGGCCTCGAAAGCCGCTCACGGCCTCCTTCCCGGCCGGGGAAAACCCGTGGTGACGGCGGCCGCCGTCCGCGACCATACGAAGATGACGACGCAGCGCACCGAACCCGCCCAGAACGCCGACGAACGCCCCATGCTGGAAAGCTATCTCGACTACCACCGGCAGACGCTGGCGTGGAAGTGCGAGGGCCTGAGCGACGCGCAGCTGCGCACCGCCTCGATACCGCCGTCGCAGCTTTCCCTCATGGGCCTGGTGCGGCACATGGCGGAGGTGGAGCGCGGCTGGTTCCGCAAGGTCCTGGTGGGCGACGATCCCGGGCCGATCTACTACAGCGAGGCCGACCCCGACGGCGAGTTCCACCTCACCGAACAGGACACCTGGGCCGAGGCGTACGCCGTCTGGCAGGCCGAGATCGAGGTGGCGCGGCAGAACGCGGCCGGCTTCGCCCTCGACGAACTCTCCCAGGGCAAGAGCAGGTCCACCGACGAGCCGTTCAGCCTGCGATGGATCTACACGCACATGATCGAGGAGTACGCCCGGCACAACGGCCACGCCGACCTGCTCCGCGAGTGCATCGACGGCGCCACGGGGGAATGACGTCAGCGCGGGCGGACCGGCTCCCTCGCAAGGGGCACGAGATCACCCGTGCGGGGCAACCTGCGCCCGTCCGCTGTCGCCCGGGCGGCCGGAACCACCAGAGTTGCGCGGGTGCACCGATCGACGACGACTACCGCGACGCTTCTGGCCGCCATGGCCTTCTCGGCGCTGTCCGGATGCGTGACCGTCCAGCATCCGGCCGCGCCCGGTCCGGCCGTGACCCCGTCCCAGCCGCCCCTGCCCCGGCCGGACGGCCGGGCCGGGACACAGGTCGTGCAGGCGCCGGCCCGTGAGGCGCTGGAGAGGGCCGGCTCGCCCCGCGAGCCGGAGCCGTCCACCCCTGCGGGGGCCGAGCGGCCGCGAACGGCGGCGGGTCGGGGCGGACCGCCGCCCGAGTCCCACCCCCGTCCGCAATCGCGGCCGGCCCGGCCGGAGCGTCGGCGGCACGCACAACCGCGCGTGGAGATCCCGGAGGTGGCGGCCGAGGTGCGCGGGAACGCCGATGTCTGCGCACTCGGCGAGAAGTACGGCGGCTGGCGGGGGGACAGCCCGGAGACGGTGATCTGCGAGCAGACCTACGGGCGGTGACTCAGGAAGGTCGGCTACCGGCGGTGGCTCAGGAAGCACGACCTCGGCCGGTTTTGCAGCAAGGACGGCTACGGGCGGTGGCGTCCTTCACTCCCCGTCCGTCGCTCCCGGCTCTCCCTCATCCGTTGCCCGCCGGTCCCAGTCGCCCGGCCCCTCCCCCAGCCGCAGCTCCATCCTGCTGATCGCCGCCCGCACACCGTTGCCGTAGCTGTCGTCCACCAGGGCCACGGCCGCTCCGCGCGCCCTGCGGACATGGGTGCGGGCGGCTTCGGCGCGGCCGAGCTTGACGTAGTCCTCCGCGAGATTGAGATGCAGCGACGGGTACAGCGCGCGGGCCTGGGCCGAGCCCGCGTGCTCCTCCGCCGCCGTGAGCGCCCGCAGATCCCACGCCAGTTCGTCCAAGGGGTCGTCGTGGGTGTCGGCCAGGTAGTGGGCGAGGGTGCAGCGGTGCAGCGGATCGCCGCCCTCGCCGAGCTCCGTCCACAGGTCGAGCAGCCGACTGCGGGCCTCTTCGCGGTCTCCCCCGTGGTGCAGCATCACGACCTGCCCGATCCGCGTGAGCAGGGCGTCCGGCGCCGTCTGCCCCTGTCGCTCCGCCACCTCGGCCTCCTTGCGTCGTTGCGACGACGCTAGCCGCAGGGTGCGGCAAACCGGGTCAGGCCGCACCGGGCCGATCCGTGGAGGCACCGGCCCGGCGGCCGCAGGTCGAGCAGCCGGCCGGGTGCGGTAAGGCCGGTCAGGCGGTCGGCCGGTCAGGCGGTCGGCCGGTCAGGCCGAGCGGGTCGAAGACGGCCGGAGCGAAGCGGGCGGTCAGGCCAGGTTCGGGATCGTCCAGTCGATCGGCTCGTGGCCCTGGCGCGCCACCGCCTCGTTGATCTGGGTGAACGGGCTGGAGCCGAAGAACTTCTTCGCCGAGAGAGGCGAGGGGTGCGCGCCCTTGACGACGATGTGCCGCGTCTCGTCGATGAGCGGGAGCTTCTTCTGCGCGTAGTTGCCCCACAGGACGAAGACGGCCGGGTCGGGCCGGTCGGCCACGGCGCGGATCACCGCGTCGGTGAACTTCTCCCAGCCCTTGCCCTTGTGCGAGTTCGCCTCACCGGAGCGGACCGTGAGGACCGCGTTGAGCAGCAGGACCCCCTGCCGCGCCCACGGCATCAGATAGCCGTTGTCCGGGACCGGCGTGCCGAGCTCCTGCTGCATCTCCTTGTAGATGTTCCGCAGGGACGGCGGGGTCTTCACCCCGGGACGCACCGAGAAGCACAGGCCATGGCCCTGGCCCTCGCCGTGGTAGGGGTCCTGGCCGAGGACGAGCACCTTCACGCTGTCGTACGGCGTCGCCTCGAGCGCGGCGAACACCTCCTCGCGCGGCGGGTAGACGGGGCCGTTCGCCCGCTCCTCCTCGACGAACTCCGTCAGCTCCTTGAAGTAGGGCTGCTGCAGTTCGTCGCCCAGAACCCCGCGCCAGGACTCGGGCAGCATGGCGATGTCGGTCACGTCAACGTCCTTCGTTGTGCGGTCACTTCCTCAGAGCACAGAACCTACAGGCGACCACTGACAACAGGAGGGGGAACGGTCCCGGCTGCGGGGCCTACCAGCTGGTCTTCCGCGACAGCTCCCACACCATCATGATCGTCGACGGGTCGAGGGCCCGCTCGCCGCCCGAGACGTCCTCGGACGAGGCGATGTACTGCTTGCCCTGCCACAGCGGCAGCAGCCGGGCGTCCCTGACGAGGATCTGCTGGGCCGCCTCGAAGTCCTTCGTCACGTTGGCGCGGTCGCTCACCTCGCGGGAACGCGGCAGCAGCACCTGGGTGATCTCCCTCGCCGGGTAGGGCGTGCCGAGCGCGTTCTGCTCGCCGACGAAGGGGGCGATGAAGTTGTCGGCGTCGGGGAAGTCCGGGGCCCAGCCGCGCCCGAACACCGGGTACTCGCCGTTCTGGTAGCCGAGCACATAGCTGTTCCAGGGGCGGTTCTTCAGGGTGACCGAGAACAGGCCGGAGGCCTCCAGCTGGCTCTTGAGCTCCTTGAACTCCAGAGCGGTGTCGGAGCCGTAGCGGTCGGAGGTGTACCACAGGGTGAGCGGGACGGTCTCGTTGATCCCCGCGTCCTTGAGGATCTGGCGCGCCTTCTTGGCGTCGGGGTCGCCGAAGGAGTCGAAGAAGGGGGTGGTGTGCCCGGTCAGACCGGCCGGGACCATGGAGTACAGCGGCTCGACGGTGCCCTTGTAGACCTTGTGGGCGATCGCGGCCCGGTCGACGACCTGGGCGATCGCCCGGCGCACGGCCAGCTTGTTCGACCACGGGTCCTTGGGGTTGAACACCAGGTAGTTGATGTTGCTGCCGGCGGCCTCGATGAGCTCCAGGCCCTCGTTGTCGCCGCCCTTGTGCCCGAGGTCGATGATGTCGTCGGCGGCGAGACCCTGGTAGGTGATGTCGATCTCCTTGGCGCGCAGGGCCTTGACCATGCTGCCGGAGTCCTGGAAGTAGCGGATGGTGACCGCGTTGTTCTTCCGCTCGGCGAAGCCCTTGTAGTTGTCGTTGCGCACCAGCACGGCCTGCTTGCCCTCTTCGTAGGACTGCAGCCGGTAGGGCCCGGAGCCGACGATGCCGTCGTCCTTGCGCAGGGACTTCGCGGGATAGGCCTCGGGGTCGACGATCGCCAGGCCGGGGGTGGCGAGGACGAAGGGGAAGGTGGCGTCGGCCTTGTTGAGCCGGAAGATCACCTCGCGCTCGCCGTTGGCCTGGACGCTCTCCAGGGTGCTGAGCAGTCCGGCGGGGCCGGTCTTCGCGTTGATCGTCCTGACCCGGTCGACCGAGTACTTGACGGCTTTCGCGTCGAGCTTGTCGCCGTCGGAGAAGGTGAGACCCTCGCGCAGTACGCACTTGTAGGTGCGGTTCGTGCTGTCCGTGAAGACGCACTCGGCGGCGTCCGCCTGGGGCGTGGTCGCGCCCGTGGGATAGCTCAGCAGCGTCTGGTAGATGTTGCGGAACAGCTCCCAGGAGCCGTCCCAGGCCGCGGCGGGGTCCAGCGTGCTGGGCGCGCTGGTGGTGCCCACGACGATCGGTCCGGCATCGTCGGAGCCCTCATCTCCCAGGAGGCTGCACCCGGCCACCAGGGATATGGACACGATTGCCGCCATTTGCTGCACGGATCGGTTCCGGTTGAACACGCGCACGCTCCTCGATCTGCCATGCCAAGGGTTGGCAGACCATACCGCAGCGCCGGGCGGGCTGAACCCGCGGCGGTGAAGCGTTCTTGATCACTGTGGGTATGACGACGTTGTCATTCCCGTGTGCGGCGGCTGTGCCTGGGCACGGACACCGTGTCACGGGCGCCGTTTCCGTAACGGAGGAAACGGCGCCCGTGGCGGTGCCGGTCCAGGCTGACGCCGGCCGGCGGGCGGCCTGGTCAGCCCACGCCGGCGTTGAGGAAGATGCCCCCGTCGACGACGAGCGTCTGGCCGGTGATCCAGTCCGACTGCTCGGAGGTGAGGAACGCGGCGGTGCCGCCGATGTCGGAGGGCACGCCGAGCCGGGCGAGCGGGTAGGCGGCGGCTGCCTCCTCCTCGCGGCCCTCGTACAGGGCTTGGGCGAACTTGGTCTTCACCACGGCCGGGGCGATCGCGTTGACCCGCACCCGGGGCGCGTACTCGTGCGCCAACTGCTGGGTCAGGTTGATCATGGCGGCCTTGCTGATGCCGTAGGCGCCGATGAAGGGTGAGGCCGAGAGCCCGGCGACGGAGGCGATGTTGACGATCGCGCCGCCGTTGTCCTTCTGCCAGGCGTGCCAGGTCCGCTGGGCGAAGCCGAGCGCGGAGACGACGTTGGTCTCGAAGACCTTGCGGGCCACGTTCAGGTCGAGGTCGGCGATCGGCCCGAACACCGGGTTCGTGCCGGCGTTGTTGACCAGGAAGTCGATCCGGCCGAAGGCGGCCATGGTGCGTTCGACGGCGGCCGCCTGGTGCTCCTCGTCGTGCGCCTTGCCGGCGACGGCGATGACCCGGTCGGCGCCGAGCTTCTCGACGGCCTCATTGAGGGCGTCCTCGCCCCTGCCGGTGATGCAGACCCGGTCGCCGCGGGCGACGAGCGCCTCGGCGACGCCGTAGCCGATGCCGCGGCTGGCGCCGGTGACGAGGGCGACCTTGCCGGAGAGTGCGGGCAGTTCAGTCATGTCGGTGATCCCCAGGTGTCCCTAGTGGGCGTTAGTCGAGCGGTCCGCCGGCGACGTACAGCACCTGGCCGGAGACGAAGCCCGCGGCCTCGTTCGTGAAGAAGGCGATCGCGTTGGCGATGTCGTCGGGCTCGCCGACGCGCGCGACCGGGATCTGGGTGGCGGCCGCCGCCTTGAACTCCTCGAAGCCCATGCCGACGCGGGCGGCCGTCGCGGCGGTCATGTCGGTGGCGATGAAGCCGGGGGCGACCGCGTTGGCGGTGATGCCGAACTTGCCGAGCTCGATGGCGAGGGTCTTGGTGAAGCCCTGCAGACCGGCCTTGGCGGCGGAGTAGTTGGCCTGGCCGCGGTTGCCGAGCGCCGAGGACGACGACAGGTTGACGACACGGCCGAAGCCCGCGTCGACCATGTGCTTCTGGACGGCCTTCGTCATCAGGAACGAGCCGCGCAGGTGCACGTTCAGGACGGTGTCCCAGTCGGCGGCGCTCATCTTGAACAGCAGGTTGTCGCGGAGCACGCCCGCGTTGTTGACGAGGATCGTGGGCGCGCCGAGCTCGTCGACGATCCGTGCGATCGCGGCCTCGACCTGGGCCTCGTCGGAGACGTCGGCACCGATCGCGACGGCCT
This sequence comes from Streptomyces sp. B21-105, assembly GCF_036898465.1. NCBI lineage: Bacteria > Bacillati > Actinomycetota > Actinomycetes > Kitasatosporales > Streptomycetaceae > Streptomyces > Streptomyces sp. B21-105. The sequence goes on from NZ_JARUMJ010000001.1 coordinate 1,690,517, forward strand.
TGCCGCCCGCCGCGGTGATCTTCTCGACGGTGTCCTTGCAGGCGGCCTCGTCCAGATCGACGACGGCGACCGCGCGGCCCTCGGCGGCCAGCCGTACGGCGGTGGCGGCTCCGATGCCGCGCGCCGCGCCCGTGACCACAGCGACCCGCTGCTCAGTGGTGGACATTGCTGGTTCTCCTCGCCCTTGAGAAAGCCTGATGACTGATCCGCCCGGATGCCGAGTGCCGGGCGCCGGGCGCCCTACTGGTGAGCGACCGCTTAGTACCTTCGGCAGACGTGACGCTAGAAGCCCTGGCACCCGGTGTCAACGCCACACGACGCCGGTGTGATCCATTACCTCACCAGCAGCTCCAGGAGCCGCTCCGTCTCGGCGTCCGGATCGGTGGTGAGTCCGGTGTGCACGGGGCCCGGCTGGACGATCGTCGAGCGCGGCGCGATCAGCCAGCGAAAGCGCCGGCCGGCGTCGTCGCCCGCCGCCTGCCCGGCGAACGCGCCGCCCGCGCAGACGCCCTCGACGGCCCGCAGGGCGGCCCGTACCCCGGTCACGTCCGCGTCGGGGTCCAGCGCCAGCAGCCTGGCCTCGTCCAGATGGGTGCGGGAGCCCACGTAGTCGTGGCCGCGGCAGTACACCAGCACGCCCGCGTTGATGCACTCGCCCCGTTCGACGCGCGGCACCACCCGCAGCAGCGCGTACTCGAAGACGTCGCGGTCGCCGCCCTGGCCGGGCCGGATGATGTGGCGGTCGGTCACTTGATCCCCTCGATGCGTTCGTGGACGTCGGCGGCGCGTGCGAGAAGCGGCGCCGCATAGGCGCGCCGGAGCGCGTCCGGGGTGTCGAAGCCGGGCTCGTCCGCCAGCCAGACCTCCGGGATCTGCGCGGTGACCTCGGCGAGAAGGTCCGCGGTGACCAGCGGCGCGAGCTGCGCCGCCGCGGCCCGTATGTCCGGCCCGAAGGGGGCCAGGACGTGGTCGCAGGCGTCGTAGGGGCGGGCCGCGGAGGTCTCGGCGGTGGGCCAGTTGTGCTGCCAGATCATGGTGGCGCCGTGGTCGACGAGCCACAGGTCGCCGCGGTGCATCAGCAGGTTGGGGTTGCGCCACGACCGGTCGACGTTGTTCACGAGCGCGTCGAACCAGACGATCCGGCCGGCCTCCTCGGCGCTCACCGCGAAGGCGAGGGGGTCGAAGCCGAGAGCTCCGGAGAGGAAGTCCATGCCGAGGTTGGTCCCGCCGCTGGACTTCAGCAACTCCTGTACCTGCTGGTCGGGTTCGCCGAGCCCGAGCAGCACGTCCAGCTCGACGGTCACCAGACGCGGGGCCCGCAGGCCCAGGCGGCGGGCCAGCTCGCCGCAGACGACCTCGGCGACGAGCGTCTTGCGGCCCTGGCCGGCGCCGGTGAACTTCATGACGTACAGACCGAGGTCGTCGGCCTCGACGAGTCCCGGCAGAGAACCGCCCTCCCGCAGGGGCGTGATGTAGCGGGTCGCGGTGACTTCCTTGAGCATCGCCCCAGGCTACTGGGCCAGGCACGTTGTGCGGCCGACAGCTGGACGACAGCTCGGGCTTACGCCGTACTCACCTCGAACGGGTCAAGATCTCGACACTGTCCGGACTTGGCGGGAACCTGAACACGGGGCGTCCGCCACTCGTACCTCCCGGCAGATCCACGCACCCCCCTGGAAGGGACCCCCCAGCATGACCAGCGCATCGATCAAGTCCGCGTCGGGGCCTGCCCGCCGTGCCGTCGTGGCAGCCGCGGGAGCCGCGGGGCTCTCCGTCGCGCTGACCGCGTGCGGAGGCTCCGACGACGACTCGTCGAGCACGTCGTCGTCCGGCACGTCGGGTTCCACCGGTTCCACCGGTTCCACCGGCAGCAGCGAGGCCGCGAGCACCGGCGGCACGGGCGGCGGGGACAACGCCGGGGCCGGCGCCGCACTCGCGAAGACCGCTGACATACCCGAGGGCGGCGGGAAGGTCTTCGGGTCGGAGAAGGTGGTCGTCACCCAGCCGACGGCGGGCACGTACAAGGCGTTCTCGGCCGTGTGCACCCACGCGGGCTGCGCGGTGAAGTCCATCTCGGACGGCGTCATCAACTGCCCCTGCCACAACAGCAACTTCTCGATCACGGACGGCAGCGTGAAGAGCGGTCCCGCGCAGAAGCCGCTGCCCGAGGTGAAGATCAGCGTCAGCGGCGACTCGATCAGCCTGGCCTGAGTTCCGGCTTCGCCGCCGGAGTCCGCCGGAGGCAGGCCAGCACCTCGGCCGTGGTCGCGACCGTGGCGACCAGGGCGAGCGTGTGGCGGATCATCGCGGGGGTGTAGTCGGCAGGCACCCCCGCGATGGCGTCCGACGGCACGACGGCCGTGTAGCCGCGGTTGACGGCGTCGAACACCGTGTTCGGGATCGCGACGTTGGCGGAGACCCCGGTGACGACCAGGGTGCGGCAGCCCAGGTTGCGCAGCAGCGCGTCGACGTCGGTGCCCTGGACGGGTGAGAGCCCGTGCAGCCGCCGTACGACGAGGTCCTGTTCGGCGACCTCGATCTCCGGCGCGAGACGGGTCGCGTCGGTGCCGGGGAGCTGCTGGACCGGGAGGCGTTCGGCCGCGCGGAACAGCCGCGCGTTGCGGTTGGCGCCCCGCCCGTCGGGGCGACGCTCGGCGACGGCGTGCAGGACCTGCACGCCGCTCGCCCGCGCCGCCGCCACCAGCCGGGCGATGTTGTCGAGGACACCCGACTCCCGTGCGGCACGGGCGAGTTGAGGCAGGGCGGCGGCCGGCCCGACGACGCCCTGCTGGCACTCCACCGTGATGAGGACGGTGCTCGCGGGGTCGAGGAGGTCGCTGAGCTGTTCGTGCGACGGCATGGGCTCCCCCTGGCGTCGGTGTGGGGCGGGCGACAGTAACCGCCATTGCGTGGAGAAGGAAGAAGTCCCATCCTTTCCTGACGGAGACTCAGAAAAGGCAGCACAGCTACGCACAGGACTCCGCACAAGAGCAGAATGAGAACGAGGGGGCCGGATGACCGTCACACAGCGTCGGGGCCGAAAGATCATGATGTCGCCGGGCGAGCTGGACGCGTTCCTCACCGTCCAGCGCACCTGTCGGGTCGCGACCGTGTCCGTCGACGGCGCGCCCCATGTCAGCGCCCTGTGGTTCCTCTGGGACGGCGCCGCGCTGTGGCTGTACTCGGTCGTGCGCAGCAAGCGCTGGGCGGACCTGCGCCGCGATCCCCGGGTGGCGATCGTGATCGACACGGGTGAGGAGTACGACGCACTGCGCGGCGTCGAGCTGTCCGGCGCCGTGGAGTTCGTGGGCGAGATCCCGCGTACCGGGGAGCTGTGCGCCGAACTCGACGCCGTGGAGACGCTGTTCGCACGCAAGAACTTCGGTCTGGACGCAATGCCGCACGACGGCCGGCACGCGTGGGTGCGGCTGAAGCCGGAGAAGATCGTCTCCTGGGACTTCCGCAAACTGGGCGGCGCGTAGGCCGCGTCCGCCGCCCGCGACGGTACACCGCGTGGGGCGCCACCCGCCGCGTAGGGAGCACCCGCAAGTCTTCGCAGCCGCCACTCTTCGCAGCCGCCCGCCGAGTCGGAAACGGCCCGGCGCGGCCCTGCTTTCAGCCGACGGCATCCCCCGCGGACTTGAGCGCCCGGACCGCCGCTCTGATGGACGGGCGGCGATCGGCGTCCGCCCGCCACACCACGTACACATGGCGGCGCACCCGCTGCCGCAACGGGACCGTCACGACGCCCTCGGGTACGGGTCGGCGGCCGAGCACGGGGGCGATGCACACTCCGAGTCCGGCGGCCACCAGGCCGAGTTGGGTGTGCGTCTCGGCGGCCCGGTGGCCGACGATCGGCTCGACGCCCCGCGAGCGCAGGGTGAACATCAGCCACTCGTGGCAGAACTCGCCCTCGCCCCAGGTGATCCACTCGTCCTCGGCGAACTCTCCGAGGTCCACCTCGTCCCGGCCGGCGAGCGGGTGGTCGGCCGGCATCGCGACGTCCGCGGGGTCGTCCAGGATGGGCGCCTTCACCAGTCCGTCCGGTACCGGCATCGGCTTGTTGTACCAGTCCAGGACGACGGCGAGGTCGAGGTCGCCGCGCACCACGCCGGCGACGCCCCGCTCCGGCTCCAGCTCGCTCGAGCGCACCCGCAGGGCGGGGTGCGCCTTGCGCAGCTCGGCGAGCGCGACGGGGAAGAGTCCACGGGCAGCGGTCGGAAAGGCGGACAGCCGCAACTCACCGGCCACCTGGCCGCGTTGGGCCTCCAGGTCGGACTGGGCGAGCTCCACCTGGGACAGGATCCGGGACGCGTGGTCGGCGAGCAGCCGTCCCGCGTCCGTCAGCCGCACGCCCCGTCCGTGCTTGGCGAGGAGCTGCTGGCCGACCTCCCGCTCGAGCTTGGCCAACTGCTGGGAGACGGCCGAGGTGGTGATGTGCAGGCCCGTCGCGGCTGCGCTGACCGAGCCGTGCCGGGCGAGGGCGTCGAGGGTCCGCAGACGTTCCAGGTTCAACATGTAAGCAATGCTACGAGGTATTGCTGGAAAAATCTCGATTGCGCTACGTGATGGTGTCGGCGATCGTGAAGGCCATGACCACCGCGCCCACCGCATCGACCCCGCCACCGCTCCCCGCGCGGACCACTCCGCCACCGGCCCCCACGGCGACTTCCCCTGCCCCCGCCCGCCGCCCCCTCGACTGGCGTCTGCGCTTCGGCGCGCTGTCGTTGATCTGGGGCTTCAGCTTCCTGCTGATCAAGGTGGGCACCGGGGGCTACGCCCCGTTCCAGGTCACCCTCGGCAGGCTGGCGTTCGGCACGGCTGTGCTGGCGGTCGCGATGGCGGTGAAGCGGGAGCGGCTCCCCCGCGGGGCCCGCACCTGGGCGCATCTGACGGTGGCCGCGCTCCTCCTCAACGCCGTGCCCTTCTCCCTCTTCGCGTTCGCGGAGCTGACCATCCCCTCCACCCTGGCCGGCATCTGCAACGCCACGTCGCCGCTGTGGGGCATGGCGCTCTCTCTGGTGGCCCTGTCGGAGGACCGGCCGACCCGGCTGCGCGTCGCGGGCCTCGGCCTCGGATTCCTGGGCGTCCTGACGGTGCTCGGCGCCTGGCAGGGCTTCGACGGCCTCGACGCCCGCGGCACGACCCTCGCGCTGCTGGCCTCGCTGAGCTACCCGGTCGGCTGGATCTACCTCCGCCGCACCCTGGCGCACACCGGTTCCTCCGCCCTGTCGATGACCGGCGCCCAGCTGTTCCTTGCCACCGTTCAACTGGCCGTCGTCACCCCGCTGTTCACCGAGGTGCCGACCCGCTTCCCGCTCGTCCCGCTGCTCGCCACGGCGGCCCTGGGAACGCTCGGCACCGGCCTGGCCCTCCTCATCCAGTACGGCCTGGTCGTGGAGGTGGGCCCGACGACGGCGCAGATGGTCACCTACTTCGTCCCGGTCATCGCCACGGCGGCGGGGGTCGCGCTGCTGGGCGAGACCCTCAGCTGGTCGACGCCGGTGGGCGCGGCGATCGTCCTGGCGGGCGCCGCCCTGACCCAGGCACGGCGGTCCGGGTCGTAGTCCTGGCCGTAGCCGCAGCCTTGGCCGGACGGGCGGGGCGTGCCGGGTAGACGGTCAGCGGTCAGGCGCTCGGGGCGCTTCTCCCCTTGGTCGCTAGACGTAGTTCCGCGTCGGGGAGGGGCCTACCGCCCCGGCGACGAGATCGGCCAGGGGCTCGATCTCCCGCGCGTCCAGCGTCGACACCGTGATACGGATCCCCGGCGCGGACCCGATCCGGAATCGCGCCCCCGGTGCGACCGCCCACCCCGCGTGCAGCAGCCGGGCGACCGCCCCCGTCTCGTCCGAGACGGGGATCCACACGTTCATCCCGCTGCGCCCGCGCGCCTCGACGCCGCGCGCGCCAAGCGCGGCGAGCAGCGCGTCGCGTCGGCTGCCGTACGCCCGGGCCACCGCGCGCGCGTCCACCACGCCGTCGGCCCACAGTCGCAGTACCGCCCGCTGAGTGATCCGGCTGACCCAGCCGGGTCCGAGCCGCTGCCGGCCGCGCACCCGGTCCAGGGTGATGTCGTCCCCGGTGAGGACGGCGAACCGCAGGTCCGGTCCGTAGGCCTTGGCGGCCGAGCGGACGAAGGCCCAGTGCCGGGTGACGCCCGCCAGCGGGTGCAGGGGGAGGTCGACGATCCGGTGACCGTGGTCGTCCTCGACCAACAGGGTCTCCGGATGGTCCCGCAGCACGGCGCGCAGGGCACGCGCGCGTGCGGCGCCGATCGCCGCTCCGGTCGGGTTCTGCGCCCGGTCGGTGACGATGAGGGCGCGCGCCCCGGACTCGAGGGCGCGGCGTACGTCGCCGGGCAGCGGACCGTCGTCGTCGAGGCCGACCGGGACCGGGCGCAGCCCGAGCGCCGGTACCAGGTCGAGGAGGGAGCCCCAGCCGGGATCCTCGACGGCCACGGTGTCGCCCGGCCTGAGGTGTGCGGCCAGGACGCGTTCGATCACGTCCAGCGAGCCGGAGGCGACCTCCACCGGACCGGCGGGCACGCCGTCGGCGTCGAGGTCGGCGCGGGCCAGCCGGGCCAGCTCGGGCTCGACCGGCGCATGCCCGTACAGGACGGGCTCCCGGTCGCCCTGCGCGGCGGCCCAGGCGAACGCCGGCGCCAGCGGGGGCAGCAGAGCCGTGTCGGGATTGCCGGACGCCGCGTCCCGTACCCCCTCCGGCACGTCCACCCGGATGAACCCGCGCCCGGTGGTGGCGGGCTTCGACCGCACGCGGCTGCCGCGACGACCGTCGGTCTCGATCACCCCGCGTTCGCGCAGGGTGCGGTAGGCGGCCGCGACGGTGTTCGGGTTCACCTCCAGTGTGGACGCCAACTCCCGCATCGGGGGCAGCAGTTGCCCCGGCCGCAGTTCACCGGCGCTGACCGCCGCCTCGACGCTCGCGGAAATGTCGGCTGCGCGCCGGCCTTTGATCGGATACTCTCCTAGCACAAACCTCATTATGCACTAGTGCAATAGAGAACGCCATGCAGGGGACCCCGGAGACGACGACACGGGCCGCCGCCTACACCCCGACCGACCGCACGGTGCCCACCCGGTCCGCACACAAGGCCTCCTACGACAGGGACGTGGTGCACGCGATACTCGACGAGGGCTACGTCTGTCACCTCGGCTTCGTCCGCGACGGCGCACCCGTCGTGCTGCCGACGCTGTACGGCCGGGTCGGCGAGACGCTCTATGTGCACGGCTCGACGGGTTCGCGCCCTTTGCGGATGACGGGACAGGCGGACCCGGGGCTGCCGGTGTGCCTGACGGTGACGCACGTCGACGGGCTGGTCCTGGCGCGCTCCGCCTTCCACCACTCGATCAACTACCGCTCGGTCGTGGTGCACGGCGTCGCCCACGACGTGACGGACCCGGCGGAGAAGCTGGCCGCGCTCGACGCCCTCGTCGACCACGTCGCGCCGGGCCGGGCCGCCGACTCCCGCCCCGCCAACCGTAAGGAGCTGGCGGCCACCGCGGTGATCCGGCTGGACCTGAACGAGGTCTCGGCCAAGACCCGCACCGGCGGGGTGAACGACGAAGAGGAGGATCTCGCCCTCTCCCACTGGGCCGGCGTGCTCCCGCTGCGCAAGGGCTACGACGCACCCGTCCCGGAAGCCGACCTGGCACCCGGCACCGAGTTCCCCGACTACCTCGCGACCCTGTGATGCTCGTCCACCCCTGGGACGCGCCCCGCGACGACGCCGAGTGGCAGGACTGGCTGGCCGCCCACGACTTCGGGCAGCTCGCCGTCAACGGCCCGCCGGGCGAGCCCCCCTTCGTGCAGCCCCTGCACTTCGCCTACGACCCGGCCGAGGGCGACGCCGTCACCCACCTCGCCCGGCCCAACCCGCTGTGGTCCGCCCTGGAGGCGAACCCGACGGTGACCCTGAGCGTGGTGGACGACTACGTGTTCGTCCCCGGCCCGTGGCAGGCCCCGCCGGGCGCCCCCACCGAGCACGGCACTCCGACGAGCTTCTATGCGGCCGTCCAACTCCGGTGCACGGCGCACATCGTGGACGATCCCGCCACCAAGGCGGACCTGCTCGCCCGTCAGATGGCGCACTTCCAGCCCGAGGGCGGCTCCGCCCGCCCCACCGTGGGCGAGGCCCCGTTCGGCCGTCTGCTCCCGGGCATCCGCGGCATACGGCTCCACGTCACCGACGTCCGGGCGAAGTTCAAGTACGCGTCGCACCGCCCGCCCGAGACCCAGGACCGCATCGTCGCCTCGCTGACCACCCGCGACACCCCCGGCGACGCGGCGGCCCGCGCACACCTGCTGCGCCGCCGGGGGTGAGACGGCCCCTCGCCGACCGGCCCCGCTGCCTCACGCCCGCGCCGGACCACCCCGCACTTCCACAAGGGCGAGCCCGGTGACCGACGCCAGCATCAGCAGGGTGCCGGCGAGCGTGGTGACCGTGAGGGGTTCGCCGAGGAGGACGACGGCCAGCACCGCCGCGCTCACCGGTTCGAGCAGCATGATCACGGAGACCGTGGCGGAGCGTACGACGGCAGCGCCCGCGAAGTAGAGGGCGTAGGCGAGCGCGGTGGGCACCGCAGCGATGTACGCCAGCAGAACCAGCACCCGGAGCGGGTCGGTGCTGTGCGGCAACAACCCCTCGGCCAGGGCGAACGGCAACAGGCACAGAGCGGTTACGGCGAACGCCCCCACGGCGTCGGCGGAGGCGTCCGAGCCGCCGTCGCGCCCCCACCGGCGGGTGAGCAGGGTCATCGCGCTGTACCCGGCCGCGGACACCAGCGCGAGCAGGACGCCACGCGGGTCCACGGACGAGCCGCCGCCGCCCGCGAACAGCACTCCCAGCCCCGCAAGCGCCCCCGTAACGGCGAGCGCTGCGCCGCGGCCGAGCCGCTCCCCCAGCGTCAGGCGTGCGCCGAGCGCGATGAGCACGGGCCCCGCGCCGAGAGTGACGACGGTGGCCACGGCCAGTCCGGTGGCGGAGACGGCCGCGAAGTACGCCGTCTGGAAGACCGCGAGACCGAACCCCGTGACCGCCGTCCGCAGGGCCTTGCGGCGCACCGGCTCGGGCGTCGCCGCCTGCCCGCCGAGGGCCGAGGCAGCCGGGGCCGCCGAGACGGACCGGGCGCGCCGCCGCAGCAGCGGGCGGGCTGCCAGCAGCAGGGCCAGCCCGGCGGCGCAGCGCCAGAACGACAGGGCGACGGGGCCCAGGTCGCTGATCCGGTAGACCAGGGACGCAGCGGCGCCGGCCGTGCCCCAGGCCGCGCCCGCGACGATCAGATAGAGCAGAGCCCTCGCGAGGGGCAGGGACGCGAGGGGCAGGGAGGCGACGGCTGAGCCGCCGGACGAAGACGCACCGGTTGAAGGCGCATCGGAGGACACAGGGGAAGACACACTTGAGGACGACACGCGTTCTCTCCGCACAGAAGCTCGGGAAGGGGCCGCCGCAGGGCAGCGGACCTCGGACTTCGTCTGCGGGCAGCACCGTTCGGCCCGGCAGCGTGTGCCGGGCGTGATTCCGGGAGGGCCCGCCTCAGGCGGCCGGAGGCGGAAGAACGCGTGCGTCGAGAGGCATGATCGTCACCCTAGGTCGCCGTCCCCCGGGCTGACAACTCCCTTTCCGGGCCACCGGCGGCCACCGGGTCCGCGGGGCCCTTGGCCGACTCGGAACCCTTGGCCGGCGCGGACGACTGCGCGATGAACGCGCCGAGCAGCACCACCGCGCCGCCGACGATCTGCGGCGCCGAAAGGTGCTCGCCGAGCAGCACCCACGCCAGCACGGTGGCGATGACCGCCTCGAGGCAGGCCACGACCCCGGCGATCTGCGGGGAGAGCCGACGCACCGAGACCACGCCGGTGACGTACGCGGCGACGGTCGCGATGAGCACGATCCAGCCGAGCAGCAGCCAGGCCGGGACTTCGACGCCGTTCATGCCCGCGGCGTGACCGAGCACGGACCAGTCCATGCCCCACGGCCCGGTGACGACGGTGAGCACGACGGCGCCGACGAGGAGCCCGTAAGCGATGACCCCCAGCGGGTCGGGAGCGTCGTCACCCGAGTCACCGCCCTGGTCGGACAGAACGAAGTAGCCGACCTGGCAGCAGGCTGCGGCGAGGGCGAGCAGCAGTCCGAGGGCGTCGAAACCCAGCCCCGACCAGATCTCGACGACGCAGGCCAGCCCGCCCACCGCGAGGACCACGCCGAGCGCCGCGGCGCGCGACACGGGCCGCCGCTGCACGAACCGCACCCAGCCCAGCACGAGGGCGGGCGCGAGGTACTCGACGAGCAGCGCGACGCCGACGGGAATGCGCGAAATCGCGGCGAAGTAGAACGCCTGCACCCCGGCCACGCCGAGCAGTCCGAACCCGGCGAGCAGCGCGGGCCGGCTGCGCAGCAGCGCACGGTGGCGCACGGCCAGGGGCAGCATGACCAGGGCCGCGCCGGTCACCCGCAGCCACACCACGTGCAGCGGGTCGAGGCCCGCCTCGATCAACGGCTTGGCTGCCACCCCGGATCCACCGAAGGCGAAGGCCGACGCGACCGCCAGACCGAGCCCGACGCCCTTTCCGCGGTTGCCCTGACTGCTCACAGAGGTACGCACCGGCCCATGATGACAGGCGATGACATGACCGTCATCCCCGATGACACCTGTCTCACCGTCGGACTGCCCGTAGTCGCCCTTCACCACATTTCCCGACGACTCGTCAGTATTGAATGTTGGCGGCGCTGGAGCTACGTTCCGCGCACCGCAGCCCGAGTTGCCAGCCCGAGTTGCCCGACACGAAGAGGTGGTCGCATGGCCGAAGTCAGCGCGGAGGCACGCATCCAGGCACCGGCCGAGAAGGTGTGGGCCCAGCTCACCGACTGGCCGGCGTACGGGGAGTGGAACGCGACCCACACCAACTTCCCCGAGGGCGGACCGGCGGCCCTCGAACTGGGCGCGACCTTCCAGGAGAACATGAAGCTCATGGGCTTTCCGGCCGAGGTCGAGTGGACCGTGGCGGAGCTGGAGCCGGCCCGGGTGCTCGCCATCCGCGGCAAGGGCCCGATGGCCGTGTCGGTGGCCACCCGCTACACCCTCACCCCGGACGGGGACGCCACGACGGTCCGTATCGACGGGGAGTTCACGGGTGCCGCCGTGTCGCTGATGGCGGGCAAACTCAAGGACTCGGGGACCGCCGCCCTCAACGAGTCGCTGCGCAAACTGGGCGGCCTGGTCACCTGACCTACGCGGGAAGGCGCCCGACAGGAGGAAGGAACCGCACAGGGAGCCGCACAGCGCGCGAAGGCGCCCCGCGGTCGGTTCCGCGGGACGCCTTGCCACGCCGGGGACATACAGGACGTACCGGGGGCCGCTCAGTCCTCGTCTGCGAGGATCAGGTACAGCTTCTTACGGGCGTCGTTGATGACCGCGAGCGCCTTCTCGCGCTGCTCCTTGCTGCCGGTCTTCCAGACCTGACCGAAGGCCTCCATCAGCCCGAAGCCGGCCTGGCGGATCTCGCCGAGGGCTTCCCAGTCGACCCCGCGCGTGGCCTCCTCCCAGGGGGCCTCGGGGCCCTCCTCGGCCGCCGTGCGGCCTTCCTCGGTGAGGGAGAACAGCTTCTTGCCGCCGTCGCTCCGGCTGCTGATCAGACCCTCGTCCTCCAGCAGCTGGAGAGTCGGGTACACCGAGCCCGGGCTGGGCTTCCACGCCCCGCCGCTGCGTTCGGCGATCTCCTGGATCATCTCGTAGCCGTGCATGGGCCGGTCCTTGAGCAGCGCCAGGATGGAGGCCCGGACATCCCCCCGCCGCGCCCGGCCCCTGGGCCCGCCGCGCCCTCGTCCACCCCAGGGGCCGCCGAAGCCCGGGCCGAAGCCGGGACCGCCGGGGCCACCCGGACCGAAGGGCCCGAAGGCCGCACGCTCTCCACCGAAGCCGCCAAAGCCGCCGCGACCACGCCGGGGGCCCTGGCCATGTCCACGCTCGAATCCGTGGGTACGCATCGCAAACCACTCCTTCATTCCATCGTTGACCTGTCGCGATGCTTCAACGATATATCGGCAAAGCTCGCCCGGCAAGGATCCGAGGAGCTGGATGACCTGCGACAGCGAAGATGGCCCGTTCGCCACCGAAGTTGGACCGATGGCCGTTTGTGTCATCGAAGTTGGGTCACTGGATGGTTTGTGACAGTGAAGTTGAGCCGGTGGTGACTCGCGTTGTGCGGTCGCGGAGCTCCGCTCGCCAGCGGATCGCCCTCTGCCGACAGGCGCCCGAGCACCACTTGCGCCCTGTAACCGGCTTGCGATGGGCCATGGAGGTTCCGCAGGCTGCGCATTGCTGTTGGTCGGATCGAGCGAGAACTTCCTGGTCAAAGCACTGATAAGAGCACCAGGGGTTGGGCCTGAGGGGCCGGTAGCACCGCTCGCAGCCCTGACAGGCCGTCGTGCCGAAGGGGCCAGAGGTCTCCGGTCCAGCCGGATCGAGCTCGACTTCGGCTCCCTGGGACGGGATCGCGGCTGCGACCGGGTTCTGCTGGCCGCGCCGTTCCTTGGTTCTGCAGTCGAACGAGCACCACTCGCGGGGCCGGCCGTCGGCTCTGGGAAGGAGTGGTTCCTGGCAGTGACGGCAGGTCGCGGTCGGAAGCGGGCTGCGGGTCCAGTGGGAGATCCTGATACTGCAGCGTTTCGAGCATGCTTTTCGCCTGGTGGCGATGTTCATCGGTCCTTCGCAGACCGGGCAGAGGCCGGTGAGTTCGTCCTCGCCGGCGGGCCCGGCGTCGGCCTTGGAGTTCGGTGGCCGCGGCAGTGGTTCACCGCGCTGGCGGAACTGGAAAGCGACCCGGCGGCAGTGCGATGAGCACATGTGGCGGCGTTGTCCGAGCCTCTTCATCATCTGCCCGCAGACGCGGCAGGGGACCTCCTTCCAGTCAGCCGCTGGGATGCGTCGGCGGTATCGCTTCTGCCGGCAGGCCTTCGAGCAGGTTCGCGGTTTGACGCCGAAGCTCGCCATCGGCCGCATCGGGGCGCCGCACTCCTCGCACTCGATGGTCTCCAGGACCTGGCGCAGTTCGACCGGATCGCGCCCAGCAGCTGCGGCGATGCGGTCCCACCTCGGGGTGCCGCGGTGCATGGGCGGCTCGGCGAGGTATTTCCGCAGGTAGGCGGGTGGAAGACAGTTCGCATGGGCGAGCCGGGTGATGAACGAGCGGGCTCCTTCACCGCTCTGCGGGCGGACCTGGAACGGCAGTTGGGCGACGGGGCTTTCCCCGGCAGGCGGGATCACCGGTCTGTGTCCGGGCGCTTGCGGCGGGAGGCGATGTCCAGGTCGACGGCCAGCAGGCCCGCCTTGTTGATCTTCTCGGTGCGGCCGAGGATGGCATCGATGGCGGCTCCGCGGATCTGGTGGGAGAGGGTGCCGATCATGCCGCCGGTGCGGGTGTGGATGAAGCGGTCCAGGCGGGTCAGGGTGCCGCGCTTGTGCTCGTGCAGCACGAGGTTGGCCTCCATCTGCGCGACCAGTGCTTTCCACTCACTGTTGTAGGGGAAGGGGTGGGTGGCCATCGGGGTGAAGCGGGCGGCGATCTGGTCTCCTCGGGTGCCGGACAGAAGGCTGCCGGACTCGACGTCGATGCCCGCGTAGGCAAAGGTCGCCGGGATGCGTTCGGAGAAGTACTTCAACGTGTCTGAGGCTTCAGCTCCGTGACGGGTCGTCAACGAAATGTTGTGGATCTCGTCGACCAGAATCACGCCGGTCCGGGCTTTGGTGCAGACCCCGACGACGGCTTCGGTGAGGTCGGTGATGTTCGAACTCCGCAGGACTGGCAGGCCCAGGAAGCGGGCGAACTCGGCGGCGATCATGCGGGGTGTCGCGGCCGGCGGGACGGTGATGTAGATGACCGGGATGCGGTCGTCCTGTCCGGGGTGCCGGCGCCGGTCCTGCAGCTCGTGGGCCAGGCCGAGCTGGGTGAGAGCGATCGTCTTGCCGGTGTTGGCGGGCCCGGAGACGATCAGGCCGCGGCGAGCGCTGATCGCCCCGCGGTTGAGGATGGTCAGACGGCGCCCGCAGGTGACGGTGGCGCGGACCGTGGAGGTGGCGACCACCTGGAGGCGGGCATGGTGGTTGAGCCGGTCGTCGTCGTAGGCGTCCTGGCTCTCCGCCTCCAGCGCGTCGTACTCGGCCTTCGTCAGCGCGGCCATGCGCTCGCTGAGGGATGCACCGACGAACTCGCGCCAGCCGGGCAGGGTGGTCAGCTGCCGTCCGAAGTCCTCGTCAGGGTCGTCGGCCGGCAGCGTGGTCACGAGCGTCCCCAGGGGTCTTCGAGTGGGTTGAACAGTCCGAGCGGGATCACCTCGGCGAGATCGTCGTCCTCGGTGGGTGGTTCGGCCTCAGGTTGCTGCGGGGGTTCGGGCGTCGGGGAGGGGACGGTGGCCGGGGCGGTCTTCGTCCGGGCGGCGACCCGCCGCTCGGCCTTGACCGTCTTGCCCGACCCGACCTTCCTGGCCTTCTTCTTCGCGGCCGGCCGGTCGGGGCCGGCGTGGGCGCGGGTCAGCAGGTCGGCGACGGCCTGGGCGAGCTCTTCCTCGGTGGCTCCGGGCAGTTGGTGGCTGACGTGATCCCAGGCCAGGTCTCCGAAGGGGACCGGCGCCCGGTTCAGGTATTTCCAGGTTGCTTGGACCCACTCGCTGTCGCCTCGGTGGTTGCGTACCCAGACGTAGGAGACGTCGTAGGGGTCGCGGTGGACCTCCCAGAGCCCCCGCTTCGCGGTGACACCGGAGTCACGCAGGCGCATCGGACCGAGGTCGGGGCTGTCGTAGGTGCGGTTGTTGATGCGGATGCCGTAGGAGTTGACGGTCCGCCAGGCCGCGGGCAGGAGTTCGACGTAGTCCTGCCCGCTGAGCGCGACCGGGACGTAGCCGCATGCCTCGACCAGGGCCGCGTACTTCTGGTTCGGGGTGAACAGCCGCCCCGGGTGGTCGGGGTCGCGCAGGCCCTCGTGCGGGCGGTTCTGCCAGTGCGCGACGATCCACTCGTCCAGCAGGTCCTGCAGTTCGGGCAGCGACCACAGGTTCTCCTGCTCGGGGTGCCGGCCGCGCTGGTCGGTGTTGCGGCCGGTGTGGCCCGGCAGGAACTGGGCGAACATCGTGGCCACCGAGCCCAGCATTTTTTCGATGTGCCCCTTCTGGAAGGGCGAGCCCTTGTGGGTAGGCTGGAAGTCGATCTCCAGGAACCGGCAAGAGGCCCGGAAGTTGCGGGAGATGAATGCCTTGCCGTGGTCGCAGACGATCATCTCTGGGACGATCACCGGCTTGGCCGCCGCGTGCTCCAGGCGCTCGTCCAGCGTCAGCAGCCTGCGGTGCGGCAGAACCGACCGGGACATCCTCAGCGCCTCGACCCAGCCCGGCCGCATCAGCTCGGGAGTGACCGTGCGGGCCAGCAGCACACTCGCGTCCACCGACTTCGTCGTCGGCCTCAGCACCGCCGCCGACAGCGTCCTGGACGCGACATCGATCATGCCGGTGAGCTCGACCTTCCCGACAACCCCATTGTCGAGGCGGACCATCACGTCCAGCGGGGTGGAGTCGATCTGCATGACCTCGCCCGGGGCCGACACCGTCAGCTCGCCGAACGGAGCCGCCGCCCCGTGGGCCTTCGAGCGGCGTGTGACGGCCGAGCCGGTCGCGTGGGTGCCTTTCGTCAGCTTCGCCAGCAGCCGGTAGAGGGTCCGACGGGTCGGCAACTCGGACAGATCACCGCCCGATTCCCGCAGGATCTCCCCGGTCCGCCAGATCAGGTAGGACCCGTTGCGGGTCGACGTGTCGACGCCTTCCTTGATCGCCTTCCGCATCGCCTCGACGACCGGCTCGGGCACCGAGCCGAACTCCGCCCGCTTGCGGACCGGACGGTGGTCGGCCAGCCCGACCAGGCCCTGTGTCTGGTAGCGGCGCCGCCGGTTGCCGATCGTCTTGGCCGCGACATCGTGCCCGGCAACAGCCAGTTCAGCCGCTTTGGCCCGCTCCCGGGAGGTCATCGAGGACCCCGGTCCGTAACCCGGCCGTGGTTCCGTGCCGGGGTCCGTGTCCGGCGCTATCCCGTGGATTACCTCCAGGATGTGTCCCTCCCACCACAGGGCCTGTTTCACCGCCTCGGGCGGGAACGCCTCCAGCAGCCCGACCTTGGGCAGCGGCATCCGCTCGGCCTGGAACAGGACCTCGAAGTCCGCCGCCTCGAACAAATCGAGGAGGGCGACCACCCGGTGAGGAGCCTCTGCGTCCTCCACCACCGCTGCCTGCGGCGTGACCTCGAGAACCCCTCTGACCTGGCCTTCGAACCGGATTCTGTGGCCGACCGACAAGGCCGGTGGCCGCTTCAACCCGCTCATCCGCGTACCTCCGTCCAGACCAGGCTGCCGGTCTGCATCAAGCCGCCCACCAGGTCCGTGCCCAAGGCGCCGGACCACAGCAGGTGGAACAACACCGGAAGGACCCGCAGCCGGTCCCCGACCAGACCGGCGCCCTCCCACAAGCCCTTCGGCTCACGGAAGACCTCCACCAGCTCGTCGACCACCGCCTCGGGCCGGCCGCAACGCGTCCGCCGATAGCGGGCCAGCCAGCGGACGTTCGCCATGAACACCGGATCCGGCCGACCCGCCCAGACGAACTCCCAGCCCACCGTCTGGCAAGCACGCTCGGTCACGGCGAAGGACTCCCGCGTCCTCTCGTCCATGTCGTCCTCGGCGCGTACGTCGACGACACGGGCCCGCCCGTCCGCGAGCCGAACGAAGTAGTCGGGAGCATGCCGATGCTTCTCTTCGCCTTCGCGCCAGTGCAGCCAGAACGGTTGCGAGGCGACGGCGGTGACCTGCGGATCTCTGTCCAACAGGACGAGCCGGTCCCGCTCGAGCCACGACTCGTAGCCGACGTGCTCCTGCGTGGTCACCGAGTAGTACCAGCCCGCGAAACCCCGGCCGTACTTGTGCCAAGTGAACTCACGCACCGGCTCCACCGCCTCGAACCGCACATCCCAGCTCGTCTGCAGCAACTCACGCCTCCGGACCCCATCCACACAGAAGTCCAGCTCAAAGCCCCCGAGCGCAGCCTGATCAAGCCCATAGACAGGTGCCCCCACCGAATCTCCCACCTGCCGGATGCCCGACCAGCCCAACTCCGTTGTCACAAACTAGCGTTGGCCCAACTTCGGTGACAAGAGATCCATCTCCACTGTCACAGGTCAATGACGTGTGCCGGTGATCGGTGATCGATTGCCGGGGAAGGCCGACCAAAGCTGCTTCGTGTCAGCGAAGGTCGACCACTTGGCTGTCTGTGCCAGATACGGCTGATCGTTACGTGTTGTTGCCCCGCGGATCGCTGACCCGCCTCAGTGAAGGCTGGCGCTGACTTTGTCGCTGAGAGCCTGCTCTGGTCCACTTCGTGTGGCCGCGTACACAGGGTGACTGTCGATCTTCGCTCGCCCAATGGTGGTTCTAGTGGTCGTAGGCCCTCAGTGCGCGCATGACTGGCTGGCCGCGCATGAAACTGGCTCCCCTCATCAGGCCCCTTGGAATCGATCTTCTAGGCTGACGCGGTGGCTGATGAGCAGAAGTGGGTGCAGCCGTCGGGAGTGTGGGCCACGGCGGTGGGGGTGGCCAGGGTGCGAGCGCTGGAGACCGAGCGGGAGAACGCGCTGTTCCGCGACCCACTGGCACAGGCCTTCGCCACCGCCGGCGGCCTGTGGCCCTCCTCGCCGCCGCTGCCCGATGACGGGGCCGCACGACGCCGCCGGCTGGCCGTGTCGTTCTCCATCGTCATCAGGACGAAGTTCCTCGACGACCTGTTGCAGCAGGCCTCCGCGTCCGGGGTCCGGCAGGTCGTGCTGCTCGGCGCCGGCTTGGACAGCCGGGCCTTCCGGATGGACTGGCCCGAGGGCACCCGGCTGTTCGAGGTCGACACCGCCGCGCCACTGGACTTCAAGGCTTCGGTGCTGCGCCAGGAGCGGGCCGTCGCGCGCTGCGAGCGGATCACCGTCGCGGTGGATCTGCGTGAGGACTGGCCAGGCGCGCTGGCCGCCGCAGGGCACGACCCTTCGGTGCCGACCGTGTGGATCGCCGAAGGACTGCTGATCTATCTGCCTGACGACGCGGTGGAACTACTGCTGGCCCGGATCAGCGCGCAGTCGGCGGCAGGCAGTCGGATGGGGCTGACACTGGGCTCACGTGGCGTGATCGAGCGCTTCGGCGCGGACGCCGTGCCGGGATCGGCGGCGTCCATGTGGGTCTCGGAGATGCCCGACGACCCGGTGGGCTGGCTGGCCGGGCACGGCTGGGAGGCCGACAGCCACACCCTGCGCGAGCGCGCTGCCGCCTACGGCCGCCCGATCAGCACCCCTCCGCAGCGCGAGGAACGGCCCGGCGGACTGATCTCGGCGGTCCGCCGGTAGAGCGCCTCCAGGCGGTCAAACTTCAGTGGCAATCGGTCAAGGTTCACTGTCACAGGACAGTTGATGTCTGACCTGTGCCGGTAAACGTTGATCGATTGCCAGCGAAGGGCGACCAACTGACTTCTGCGCCAGTGAGGGCTGGCTGCTTGTGGGTTAGTGCCGGTCTGCTCGCTCAACTGATTGGGCAACGGGCTTCCTTGGTCGTGCCGATTTCGTAACCGCGCCACTACCAAGGGGCCCGTTCTCTCATGCCCGCGACCAGACCCGAACCTCCGTCCAGGTGATCACCCGCTGCCGCTCGAACAAGATTCGGTTTGCCACAACGCACTCAGAACATTGCGCATGCCGAGATCCCCCTTGCCGCCATCTCCCGCACCCGCGACAGTCGGCCCGAGCCGTCCGCAGCTTCCTCAACAGATCATCCGCGTTCGCGACGGTTGCGATGCCGGGACGGGTCAGAAGCCGTGCGCGGACCGCCATGCGTCGAGGGCCGGAACGGTCCGTGGGCCGACGGCGACCGCCGCGACACCGGGCTTGAGCCGGGCCATGCACGACATGGAGACGCCGCTTTGGTCCACGACGTGGAGCTGAGCGGTGACGGTAAAGAGGCATCCCACCAGATCGATGTCAGTGCCGATTACCACCAGGTGCAGGTCAGGGTATCTGATGTTCCGTCAGAGTGTCCTGCGTCACAGGTAATTGACGATATGTCATAACGGCGACTTAACTTTCCGCTACCTTTACAAGATCTATACAAGGGGGCCTCCGTGGGAGCGGAGCGGGGCGCTGCTGTGCCTGCGCCGAAGCGGCGAAGAACGCGGGGAACGGCGCTGGGGGGTGTGGCGGCTTCGCTTGTGCTGTCATTGCTGCCCGTGCTTCCGGCAGCGGTTGCTGAGGCGGTTCCGGCATCCGGGGACGCGGGCGCGGTGGAATACGCGTCTGGCACGGCGAAGGCGCAGGCATCGGGTGAGCCGGTGGAGGTGCCGGGGAGCGCACCGAGTACACCACGACGATGGCGAACCCGGACGGTACGTTCACGTTGACGCAGTCGACGGTGCCGCAGCGCGCCAAGGGGCCCGACGGGGGCTGGCGTTCGGTGGACGCGACGCTTGAGCGCCGTGCGGACGGCAGCGTCGGGCCGAAGGCGGCGGTGGTGGATCTGCGGTTCGCCGGCGGCGGCAACGGCGACGGCCTGATCCGTCTGGGCGGGAGAAAGGGTTCGCTCACCTTCGACTGGCCGACACCTCTGTCCGCACCGACTCTGTCGGGGGACACCGCCACCTATGCCGAGGTCTTCGACGGTGTGGATCTGCGGCTGACGGCGACTTCTGAGGGTTTCCGCGAGGTTTTGGTCGTCAAGAGTGCTGAGGCGGCAGCGAACCCCGCGCTGGCGCAGATCAAGCTGGATGTGCACGCCGACAATCTGCGTGTGCTGCCAGGTGCCGGTGGTGGTATCAGCGCCCTGGACTCGAATGGCAACGCCGTCTTCAAGGGCCCCGCCGGCCTGATGTGGGACTCCGCAGGCTCAGCGCCGGCCGCCCCGCGGACGACGACCGGCACGACCACTCAACTGGCGTTCTCCGCGCCGGTCGCGGAAGTCGCGACCGGCGACGAGCCGGTTGCGGACGAGGCGGATGCCCCGTCCAAGGGTGACGCCAGCGAGGCCCTGCCGGTCCAGGTAGGCAACGGCACGGTCGCGGTCACCCCTGACCTGGGGCTGTTGCGCGGTCAGGACACGGTCTACCCGGTCTACATCGACCCGCCCATGGGCCTGGGCTACTCGGAGCGCACAGTGCTGTCCTCCGACGGTGACCGGTTCTGGCAGTTCTCCGGGGATCACGGTGTCGGCTACTGCGCCAGCGCGGACGGCTACTACTGCGGCAACGGCTACACCAACCGCATGTACTACGAGTTCGCCCCGACGAAGCTGGCGGGCAAGAGAATCCTGGACGCCACCTTCCGCGCCAATGAGACGTGGTCGTTCAACTGCGATGCGCACTGGGTGGACCTTGTGCGCACCGACAACATCTCCGAGGCGACGAGCTGGCCGGGTCCGGCGCAGCGGGACTGGATGGGCGACCGCTATGTCGCCAACGGGCGCGGTGATCTGTGCAGCCCCTCCCAGCCGGATTCATGGGTGGAGTTCAACGACAATCCGGCCGAGCCGGACGAGAACCTCACCCCCGCGGTGCAGTCCTTCGCCGATGGCAGGATCGCCCGCCTCACCCTGATGCTGCGGGCGAAGGACGAGAGCGACCCGCGGGCATGGAAGCGGTTCAACCAGAACGCCGAACTGCAGATCCAGTACGTACCCAAGCCCGGCGTCCCCACACAGGCCGGTGTGATCCCCGGCGATGGCACGCTGGCCTACTGCGAGGCGGAGTCCAAGCCCACGATCGTCACCCGCGCCGACCCGATCGTTCAGGCCGCGGTCCAGACCCAGGTGCAGCCCGCATCCGGCGAATACCAGGGCGCACTGCGCGCCTACCTGACGGTCGAGAAGAAGCGCTCCGACGGGACATGGGCCGCCTCCTGGTCGGTGACCTCACCGTCGACCGGCTACCACGTGGACAACACGCTGGAGAAGGTGCGGATCTCCCCCCGCGAGGACGGGAACCTGTACCGCATGCGGGCACTGACCCAGTCCCACTGGACCTATGCCGGCGTGACCTCAAGCATGTCGTCGGCGTACTCGTCGTGGTGCTACTTCAAGATGGACACCACCGCTCCGAAGCCACCCCAGATCACCCTGGAGCCCGGCAACCCGTACACCTGCACCGCTACGGCCACTTGCGACGGCACCGGAGGACCGGGTGTGCCGGGCAAGTTCAAGCTGGCGGCGAATGCCAATGACAAGGACATCCAGGGATACCGCTGGTACCTTCAGGACCCCTATACCGTCAAGGAGACCGACCCGGCCCAGACCGTCCCCACCACGGTCGTCGAAGTTACCCCGACAAGAGGGGGCAACCTCACCCTCGTGGTCGAAGCACGCGACGTACGCCAGCGATGGGGTGCCAAGGCCGAGTACGCGGTCAAGGTGGCCCTGCCTCAAGGGCCCACCGGCGAGTGGAGGT
This sequence comes from Streptomyces sp. B21-105, assembly GCF_036898465.1. NCBI lineage: Bacteria > Bacillati > Actinomycetota > Actinomycetes > Kitasatosporales > Streptomycetaceae > Streptomyces > Streptomyces sp. B21-105. The sequence goes on from NZ_JARUMJ010000001.1 coordinate 1,712,028, forward strand.
TCTCGGAAGGCTCCGGAACCACCGCGGCCAACGCCATCACCGACGGTGGCCACCAGCCCGTCACGCTCTATCCGCAAGCCGCCTCGGCCGCAACGTTCGCCGCTGATGAGGCACGTCGCGGCGACAGGGACTACTCCCTGCGGCTGAACGACAACGTCACCGACCCCGCCAAGCGCACCGGCTACGCGAGCGCGCCGATGCCGGTGGACACAGCTCACTCCTTCACCGTCTCCACCTGGGTGATGCTCACCGACGCCTCCTCCACCAGAGCCGTGCTGGCCGCGCCGGGCAACTACGGTGTCGCCTTCACCGTGTACTACTCGGCCGGCGACAAGAAGTGGGTGCTCAATCGGACGAACCACGATGGCTCCACCGGAGTGGTCACGATCCGGTCCGTGGCCGACTACGTCGGCCCACCGGTGAACGTGTGGACGCATCTGGCCGGCGTCTTCAACGCCGGCTGCACGCAGGCCCCCTGTGCGGGCGGTCGGCCGGTCGAGGCGGACGACACGTTGCAGTTGTTCATCAACGGGCGCTCCCAGGGGGCACCGGTGAACTTGCTGAGTGCCTCGTCCACGTATCAACCATGGTCTGCCGCGGGTGACATGCAGATCGGCCGGGCCCTGGTGAGCGGCACCTACACGCAGTACTTCATGGGCCGTATCGATGAGACGAAGGTGTGGCAGCGCGCGCTGAACGAGGAAGCTCTGCGCTGGGAGAGTGCCCTCAAGACAGTCGATGCTCCCGACACGGAATTGGTCGGCCAGTGGAGGGCTGCTGAAGCCGCCGCCCAGCCCGACGGTTCGACGGTGATCAGCGACAAGGCGCCGGCGCCGTACGCGGCCAGTGACCTCAAGGCGCCCAGCGACAGCAACGCCACCGTGGAGCTGCTGGAGGGTGAGAACGTGGTGACGTTGGACGGCACATCCGGATATCTGAGAACGACCGGGCCGGTAATTGATGAGTCCGCCTCGTTCACGGTCACGGCCTACGTCAAGCTGAACCGCGCCAAGCTTGTGGACAAGCCGATTGGTTACCGTGCGCAGGTTGTCGGCCAGGCCACGCCGGCGGGCAGCCAGTCCTCATGGGCCCTGTGGGCGGAGAAGGTGGCGCCGGACGCGTTCGTGTGGCGGTTCGGCCGCACAGCGGTCGACGGCACCGGCAAGGTCATCGCCTCCGCGATGGTGGAGAGCCAAGAGCTGGCACCAGACGAGGCGGTCCAGCTCACCGGGGTCTTCGACGCAGCCGAGGCAACAGGTTCTGGCGGGTTCGGAAAGTTGCATCTCTTCCAGAACCTCGAACCTCAGGAGCCCGACACCGCTGTCCCCGGCTTCTCCGCCTACAGCCAGGGCAGCGGCGAACTGGCGGTGGGCCGCGGCGCGGCCGACGGTACCACCGGCCACTACCTGCCGGGCACGATCAGCGAGGTGAGGATCTGGGCGGGCTCGATGACCTCGAACGAGATCGCGACGCGGGTCCTCACCCCTCCTCCCACTGCGTAACGCCGCCTTCCTGTGGGCGCCAGCCTCGCATGCTGCCGCCCGCATCGCCGACGTGCCACGTTCTGCTGGACCGATCTATGACGACGCGCCACCCCTGCCTACGGCACGCCGCTCGGCGCTGCTGCTGGTGAGTGGCGCCCGACGAGCGGAAAAGGATGAATCGATACAGACTGCTGCTGCCCCGTGGCAGCAGCGCTTCAAGAAGACGGGCTTGGACGCGGCGGATTGCCGTCGTGGCCGGCTTCGTGCTGATGCCGGGACTCCTGACGCCCATCGCTGCGGCAGGAGCAGCGGACGCCCCGCTGGGGCAGCCTGAGCCGCCCGCCTATCAGGCGAACAAGGTCTCCCCGCTGACCATGCGGGTGAACAAGAAGACCGCGGCCGAGATGAAGAAGGCGGCGGCCCAGACCAGCGCGGCCATCTCGCGCGCCAGCGCCGACCAGGCGGAGAAGCCGGTGTGGCCCACAGCGGGCAAGACCACCGTGGCCCTGCCCGCCTCCGGCACGGCCAAGGCCACGGCCGGTACTCTCCCCATCACCCTCGCCCCCTCGGTCGGAACTTCGAAGAGCAGGAAAGCCGATCCGGTGTCGGGCTCGGTCACAGTCGAGGTACTGGACCGTGCTCAAACCAAGAAGCTGGGCGTGAAGGGTCTGGTCGTGAAGGTGACCGGCCCCGCAACCGGCGGGGCGGCCACCCTCGGCATCGACTACGGCCGCTTCGCCTCCGCCTACGGAGGCGACTGGGCGGGCCGTCTTAAGGCCTCGCGCCTACCGGACTGTGCCCTGAGTACTCCGCAGGCAGCCAAGTGCCGCGCATCCGCCCGGCTCGAGTACGCCAACCACCGCGCTGATCATCAGCTCACGGCACAACTCACCTTCCAGCCCATACCTGCGGCCCGTCAGAGCCGCGCCACGACAGCCTCCAGCTCTGGCCCGACGATGCTGGTGGCCCTGGCCGCGGGCGAAGCCTCCGCACGCGGTGACTACAAGGCGACCCCCTTGTCCGCGTCCTCGTCGTGGGAGGCCGGCGGCTCGTCGGGCTCCTTCACCTGGTCGTACCCGATCAAGACGCCGCCCGCGGCGGCAGGCCTGAGCCCCAGCTTGGCAATCTCCTACGACTCGTCCAGCGTTGACGGGCGCACCGCCTCCACCAACAACCAGGGCACGACGATCGGCGAGGGCTTCGACCTCACATCGTCCTTCATCGAGCGCAAATACGGTACTTGCGACGACGACGGCCAGACCGAGAAGCACGACCTGTGCTGGAAGTACGACAACGCCTCCCTGGTGCTCAACGGCAAGGCCAGTGAGCTCGTCAAGGACGACACCACCGGTCGGTGGCGGCTGAAGAACGACGACGCCTCCACCGTCACACACTCCGTCGGCGCCGACAACGGCGACGACGGCGACACGCTCGACAAGGGCGAGTACTGGACCGTCACCACCGGCAACGGCACCAAGTACGTCTTCGGCCTGAACAAACTGGACGGCGCCGGCACCACCGACCGCACCAACTCGGTATGGACCGTCCCCGTGTTCGGCGACGACGCCGGCGAGCCCGGCTTCATGGCCGGTGACACCTTCGCAGAACGGGCGAAGAAGCAGGCATGGCGCTGGAACCTCGACTACGTCGAGGACACTCACGGCAACGCCATGTCGTACTGGTACCAGGCCGAGTCCAACAATTACGACCAGCTCGGCGACGACACCACCGGCACGCCCTACATCCGCGGCGGCTATCTGAAGGAAGTCCGCTACGGGCAGCGCAGGGGCGCTCTGTTCACGACCACCGCGACCGCTCCCGCCGCATCCGACAAGGTCGTCTTCGGCTACGAAGAGCGGTGCATCCGCGAGCTGGGATCCGCCTGCAGCGAGCTGACCGAGACCAGCAAGAATGAATGGCCGGACGTTCCGTTCGACGCGATCTGCAAGGACGGCGACAATTGCACGGGCAATGTCGGCCCGTCCTTCTTCACCCGCAAGCGGCTGACCACCATCACCACCCACGCCTGGAACGCCGCCGCAGCCACTCCCGCGTTTGAGGCGGTCGATGAGTGGAAGTTGAAGCAGACCTATCTGGACCCCGGTGACACCGGTGACTCGGCGGACCAGTCGCTGTGGCTGCAGGACATCCGCCACACCGGCCGACACGGCACACCGATCACGCTTGACCCGGTCGTCCTCACGCACGAGTTTCTGGCCAATCGGGTCGACGGGCCGGCCGACGACATCCTGCCGTTCTACAAGCCCCGCCTGAAGACCATCACTTCCGAAAGCGGCGCGCAGACCATCGTCAGCTACCTGCCGGAAGACTGCGTCGCGGGCCGGACGATGCCGGCGGTCGACAAGAACACCCGCCGCTGCTACCCCGTCCACTGGGCTCCCAACGGCGGGAAGACCCCGATCCTCGACTGGTTCCACAAGTACCCGGTCCAGGCAGTGTCCGCCACTGCGCCCAAGGGCGGCCTGGAAGCGGTCGAGCACACCTACTCCTATGGCTCCAACGGTGGCGCCTGGCACTACAGCGACGACCCGTTCACCAAGGAGAAGGAACGCACCTGGTCTTCCTGGCGCGGATACGACCAGGTCACCCACATCACGGGTAAGGCCGGCAGCACCCAGTCCAAGATCGTCACCTACTACCTGCGCGGCATGAACGGCGACCGCGTCCTGGGCGCCGACGGCCAACTCGACCCGACCGCCCGCAAGAGCGTATCCGTCACCGGATTCAAGGCAGCCGCACTCACCGATCAGGACCAGTTCGCCGGCTTCACCCGCGAGAGCGTCGTCTACAACAGCGCCACCGCGATCAACAGCACCGTGAACACGCCGTGGTCCAAGCGCACCGCCACCCAGCACAAGTCCTACGCCGACACAGAGGCGTACTACCTGCGGACCGGCGCCACCACCACCCACACCTACATCACCTCAGGTGCCACGCCCTCTTGGCGCAGCCGGACGGTGAACACCAGGTTCGACGACACCTACGGCATGCCCGTCACGGTCTCCGACCGCGGTGACGACAGCCGACTGGGTGATGAGACCTGCACGCGTACCTGGTACGCGCGCAACACCGCGACCGGCATCAACAGTCTGGTCTCGCGGACACGTGTGGTGGCGAACGCCAACACCGACCCGGTCGCCGACCCCTGCACGATCACGGACGCAGAACTGGATCTTCCTGCGGATGCCGGCAGGCCCGGGCAGATCATTTCCGACACCGCGATCAGCTACGACGCCGCAGCCGAGTGGAGTGCTACGCAGCAGCCGACGGCGGGCGAAGTCCGCTGGACGGGCCGTGCCCAGGGCTACACCAGCGACGACCGGCCCCAGTGGCAGAAGACCGCCGCCTTCACCTACGACACGCTCGGACGGGCCTTGAGTGTCGCGGACACCAACGGCCTCGTCACCACGACGACGAGCTACGATCCCCCGGCGTCGGGTCCGCTGAAGTCGACGGTGGTCAACAACGCCCTGCAGCACGGGACCACGACACTCGTCGACTTCGCGACCGGCTCGCCGACCAAGGTCACGGACCCGAACGGCAAGATCAGCGAGACGGAATACGACGCCCTGGGCCGCGTCACCAAGGTGTGGCTGCCCAACCAGCTGAGAATCCTCAACCGGTCCCCGAACTACGTCTACACCTACAGCATCACCAGCTCGGCCATGCCCTGGGTGTCCACGGCCCAACTCAAGGGCGACAGCTCCGGCTACAACACCTCCTACACGCTCTACGACTCGATGCTGCGGCCGCGGCAGACGCAGACCCCGTCCCCGGGGGGAGGGTCGATCATCGGGCAGACCCTGTATGACTCGCGCGGCCTTGCGGTCTCGTCCCAGTCGGACATCTGGGCAAACGGCCTGCAGCCGTCGGGCACCCCGGTGGAGATCGATGGCGGACAGCCGCCGATCCAGACCGACACCGTCTACGACGGTGCCGGACGCGCGGTGCAGGCGATCACCAAGACCCGCAACGTCATCCGCTGGACCATCGACACCGCCTACTTCGGCGACACCGTCACCACGACCGCACCCGATGGCGGCCAGGCCACCGCCGTGGTCACCAACGCCCTCGGTCAGGTCACCGAAAGCCGCGAGTACGGCGGACCGCAGCCCACCGGCAGTGACTACACCACCACCACTTACACCTTTACGCCCGCAGGACAGCAGGAGACGATCACCGGGCCGGACAAGACCGCGTGGTCCTACCGCTACGACCTGTTCGGCCGCCTGACGTCCTCGACCGACCCCGACAAGGGCACCTCGACCACCGGCTACAACGGACTCGACCAGCCAGTCAGCACCACCGACGCCGGCCGCAACAAGACCCTGCTCACCGCCTACGACTCCCTCGGCCGCAAGACAGGCCTATGGGACGGCAGCAAGGACCAGGACCACCAGCTCGCCGCCTGGCAGTACGACACCCTCCTCAAGGGCGAGCAGGACACGGCCATCCGCTACGACGGCGGATCCGGCACGACCGGCAAGGCCTACACGCAGAAGGTCAACAAGCGCGACAGCCTCTATCAGGTCACCGACAGCAGCCTCATCCTGCCTGACACCGACTCGCTCGTGGCAGCAGGCGTACCCAAGACCCTGACCACGACAGCCCTCTACTCCGTCGACGGCAGCATCAAGCAAGTGGGCAGCCCCGCAGTCGCAGGACTCCCCACCGAAGTCGTCTCCTACAAGTACAACTACGCCGGCGTCGGCCTCCAGACGGGAGCCACCGGCACCAGCGGATACCAACTCGGCGCCACCTACGACCCCCTCGGCGCCCCCACCCAGCTCATCATCGGCACCGACAGCACCGACTCCGCCAAGAAGGCCTACCTCAACTACGTCTACGAGGACGGCACCCGCCGCCTGACGCAGTCCTACGTCAACACCGACGCCCACAGCTACCCGCTGCAGGACCTGCACTTCAACCAGGACGACGCCGGCAACGTCACCTCCATCTTCGACACCACCACCCTCGGCGGCACAGCCAAGGCCGACAACCAGTGCTTCGCCTACGACGGCCACCGCCGCATGACCGAAGCCTGGACACCGAAAACCGCCGACTGCGCGGCGACCGGCCGCACGATGACCAACATCGACGGCGCGGCCCCCTACTGGACGTCCTACACCTACACCCAGGGCGGCCAGCGTAAGACGGAAACCCAGCACACCTCCGCAGGCGACTCCACGGCCACCTACACCTACGACGACCCGGCAGACACCAAGCCCCACACACTCGACAAAACGACCGGCGCCCGAGCAGGCACCTACACCTACGACAAAGCCGGCAACACCACCTCACGCCCCGGCCCGACATCCCAGCAGACGCTGGCCTGGAACGCCGAAGGCGCGCTCACCAAGCTCACCGAGAGCAGCAAGGAGACCAACTACCTCTACGGCGCCGACGGCGAGCTCCTCATCCGCAGGGCCAAGGGCGACGGCGACACCGTCCTCTACCTCGGAGCCACGGAAATCCGCCTGTCCGTCAGCGGTACGACCAAGACCCTCACCGGCACCCGCTACTACACCGCCGTCGGCCAGAGCATCGCTGTCCGCACAGCAACCGCAGGCGTCACCGGCACCAAGCTCACCTTCCTGGCCGCCGATCACCACGGCACCTCCAACATCGCCATGGCGGCCGGCACCTACGCGCTCACCAAGCGCTACACCACCCCCTTCGGCACCGACCGAGGCACACCCTCCTACGGCCCCTGGCCTGACGACAAGGGCTTCCTCGGCAAGCCCCGGGACACCACCACCGGCCTGACCCACATCGGCGCCCGCGAATACGACCCGAGCGTCGGCCAGTTCATCAGCGTCGACCCGATCCTCAGCCTCGACCAGCACCAGTCCCTCAACGGCTACGCCTACGCCAACAACAACCCTGTCACCTACAGCGACCCCAGCGGCCTCAGGCTCTTCGAGGGCGACAACGACGGCTGGACCGACGCCGCCCCGGTTGGAGCTCCAACACAAATCGAAAAGAACAAGCAGCAGGTTGGAGAGAACCGCGACAAGAATCCCAGTTACTACGGCACTGCGCAGACAAATAGCTCAGGCCACACCAGTGACGATGAGGGCCTGAGCACTGGGCCACGAGAATCCAATGAGGGTTGCGGCTCCTGGGGCTTCCTTTCTGGGGTCTGCTCCACTGTCGGAGAGACCTTCTATGGACTGGTCAGCAATGTCCCGCATGCAGCGGAACAAGTCGGTTGGACCTTCGACAGTGACTGCTGGGGAAGTGGCGGGCCTGGTGCCCCTGGTTGTGATTACGGCGCTCAGTACGACAATTGGGTCGCGAGTCACGGGTATGACATCAACAGTGATGCCTACCAGGCTCCCAGTGCCCTGGCCGCGATATTTTCCCATAGACCGAGCTACTCAAGGAAGAATCGCTCGTTCGCTGGAGCAATGGTCGGCCCGACCACGAGTAAGACTCACTGGGCGCTCGTAGAGATACGAAACGCGGATGGCGAGCTGGTCGCTCAGTACACCCTTCGCAGCGGTTCTCAGACGCCTCAGGAGCGGGCACTGGGTTTCCCGCTCAATTCATCGGCGAGTCATACGGAGGCGCGGGTTACGCGGATGGCGGGAGCTACACCGAGTGTGCCTGTCCAAGGGGACCCGTATGCGAACCTCACACCAGCCAACCCTGGCGACACCGTAAGGATCACGGGGCTCGAACCTCCCTGCAACACCTGTCAGGGGTTCATGAGGAGTGCTGCCCAGCAAACAGGGGCCACGTTCGTGTACATTCACGATGGAGATACCTATACGTTTAAACCGTAGGGAGGTAAGTCTAGTGAGTCGACCTCAGTGGATCGTCAAGTTCGTAGGAATCCATGAAATGGGGCCCGAGTCGGCATTTTTGGTGGGGCTGGCAGAGAATGAGTTCGGCGATGGAAGCAACATCACTCTCCAGAGCGGGCTAGAGGAACCAGACAGTCAGCAACGCAAGCACGGATTGGACACCTATTGCATTCTCAATGAGACTGGCGAGATGCAATACGGTGGACTCGAAGCCGTTAGGTTGATGGAGAATTGCCTTGTGCTTAAATTTTCCTTCGACGCGGCCCAAACGCTTTCCCTCCCAGGCCGAGAATTGATTCTCGGAATCGCTCCGGAGGTCGACGTGGACGCGCTGCGAAGTGGATTGCGTCGAGCGTTGACGTGGGGGGATCCAGAAAGAGTTCCACAGGTGCTGGAGTTGTGAAAACCGCACAGAAGTAGAAACCGTAACCGTCGGCGTTTCCTTGTCGGCGGTTACGGTGGTTAACTAAGGACTCATGAACCCTATCAATTCGCGGCGGATGCCATATGCGAAGGCTAACCGGTTAGTTGCCAAAATAGGGCACAAATCCCTCCTCCTCTACGATTGGCTCGGCCCACGCGGCATGCGAGAAGACGGGGCGTTTCGTCACCTTGCCGTCAGTGTCGTCAACCAATAACATGCGGACGTGCGGTGTGAGGTGGATGAGATACCGCAATCCTTCGACTTCCACAGCGCCACAATCGCCCGCCTCGGCATCCAATGGAAATTCATCGACGAGCTCTACTTGCCACTGGGCCTTCTTTGCTAGGCGCACCCAGTCCTTCAGCGCTTGCTCTTGACTCGTGAAATCACCTACTCGCGCAATGATCCCAACTGGATCGATGCGATTGTCAATCATCATCGATACCCTCCTACTCTCTATCCGATCATGCGGCTAAGGTTGGCACGAGCCCCACGCCTCAACTTCATCATGGCATGTCATCCCCTTCGGCACCGACCGAGGCAGCCTTCCTACACGGCAGCTGTAGTTCCAGCGTCTGCGCTGGTCAGCGTGTTGCCGGGGCGGGTGAGGGCATGGGTACGGCCACCGTGATCATGAACGTTTGTGACGACGTATCAAGACGCGGTGGCCGTGGAAGCAACGATAGCCGAGCAGGCGTGGGGCGAGGCGTTCGGGAGGGCGATGCGGGCGGTCGCGGGCTGCTTCGCGCGACGTGAAGCCCGGGCGACGGCGGCGGAGTTCGTCGCGGGGCTGCTGCTGGAGGTGGACACGCGGAACTGCTGGACGCTCGCGCGGGTTCTGGGACATCCGGGCCCGCACCGGCTGCAGCACCTGCTCTCGCGCGCCCGGTTCGACCATGAGCGGGCCCGGCAGGAGATCGCCTGCCTCGTGATCGATGAACTCGCCGGGCAGAGCGTGGTGCTGGTGGCGGACGAGACGGGGGATGGGAAGTCGTCCACGGACTGTGTGGGCGCCAGCCAGCAGTACTCCGGTGCGATCGGCGGTGTGGGACTGTGCCAGGTGGCGGTGCATCTGGCGGCGGTCACCGCGACGACGAAGGTGATCATCGATCGGGCCCTGTATATCCCGGCGGACTGGGCCACGGACGAGGAACGCCGCGAGGTCGCCGGGGTGCCGGAGGAGACCGGGTTCGCGACGAAGCCGCAGCAGGCGTTGGCCATGGTCGCCGATGCGCTCGCGGCCGGGATCGAGGCCCGCTGGTTCGCGGGCGACGAGGTGTACTGCGGGCGCGAACTACGCCGGGGCGTACGGGCGCTGGGGCTCGGCTACACCGTTGGCATCGCCGCCACCTACCAGGTCACCGACGGGACCGGACGCCGGTGGGAGGCCCGCAGACTGATCAACAAGGTGCGGCCCGGGCAGCGGATGCGCCGGCAGACCGGACACGGCACCAAGGGCACCCGCGAGTACGACTGGGCCTGGCTCGACGTCCGCCCCGACGACGCTCCCGACGAGAACGGGAACCGGAACGAGAAGGAGGCCGGGACGAGTGTGCTGGTGGCGCGGCGGCACCGCTACACCGGCGAGGTGTCCTACTTCCGCTGCTGGGCACCCGGCGACGTCTCGCTCGGCACGCTGGTGGAAGTGATCTGTCGCAGGTGGCGGATCGAGGAGACCTTCCAACTCGCCAAGGGCTTCACCGGACTCGACCGGGGCCAGGTGACCTGCTGGAACTCCTGGATGCGCTGGTCACTGAGCGTTTTCAGAGCGGCCACCGGTCGGGTGACGAGGCGGCCTCCCGCAACGCACGAGGCCCCTGTGCCGTTGAGAGAGGTGTTCGACGTCTCAACTCATCAGCGCAGGAGCCTCGTTGGTTCCCTATCCTGCCGCACTCGACCTCCCGCACGCCCTGGTCGAGTGGGTAACCATGCTCATCGTCACCCGTGAGGGTGACCGTCGCTGCAAGCTCCCGCCTCACCAGCGTGCTCTCGTCGGCCTGGTCTACCTTCGCCGGCACGACACGCTCGAGCAGATCGCCGCCGGTTTCGGCATATCCGTCGGCACTGCCCACGCCTACGTCACCGCCGTCGTCGGCCATCTGTCCCACCGGGCGCCCGGGCTGCTGCGGGTTCTGCGGGAAACGGATCCCGATCACGTCCTGCTCGACGGAACACTCGCCGAGTGCGACCGGGTCGGTGACAGCCGGGCCGACTTCTCCCAGAAGCATCGCCGCCACGGCGTGAACGTGCAGGTCGTTGCCGACCCTGCGGGCAAGCTGCTGTGGATCTCGCCCGCGCTGCCCGGCCGCACCCACGACCTGACCGCGGCCCGCACCCACCGCATCATCCGGATCTGCGAACGCCAGGGCGTACCGGTCCTCGCCGACCGCGCCTACATCGGGGCCGGCTCATGGGTGACCACGCCGATCAGACGTCTTCCGCACCAGGACCTCACCGCGACCCAGCGGACGATCAACCGGGCCCTGTCAGCGGCACGAGCACCGGTCGAACGAAGCGTCGCGAGACTGAAGTCCTGGCGCGTCTTCCGCAAAGCCCGGTGCAGCCCCAACCGCATGACGGTCATCGCCGCCGCCGTCCTCACCCTGGAGCGTCAACGCTGAAAACGCTCCCTACGTTGTTCTGCGGGACGCGGTGAGCCCCTCGTATGGTTCACCCACCCAGGGGTGCCGGGTGTGGTTCAAAACGCTCTGCCGCTGGTGGCTTTCAGTGATTGGCCGCCCGGTGCCCCACGACGACTCGGCTGCCAATTAGGAATTGCGAATGATCGCTGAGTAGGGAATCGACAGCGAGGTCGTCCGTCGGGAGGCACCAGCACCACCCCTCACGGAGGCATCACATGGCCATGATCTGGGCCGGCATCGACGCAGGCAAGACCCATCACCACTGCGTCGCGATCGACGAGAGCGGCCACCGGTTGCTGTCCCGTCGCGTCGCCAACGACGAACCCGAACTCCTCGAGCTCATCGCAGATGTCCTGGACCTGAGCGACGAGGTGACCTGGGGCATCGACCTGGCCGACGGCGGCGCCGCCCTGGCCATCACGATCCTGTTCAACCACGGCCAGCCGGTGCACTACATCTCGGGCCGGGCCATCCACCGCGCCTCCGAGAGCTACCGAGGCGAAGGCAAGACCGATGCCAAGGACGCCGCGGTCATCGCCGACCAGGTCCGCATCCGACGGGACCTGCACCCCTTACGCACCGGCGACGAGACCGTCACCGACCTCAAGATCCTCACCGGCCGTCGCATGGATCTGGTCGCCGACCGCACCCGCACCGTCAACCGGCTCCGAGCCCACCTCACCGACATCTTCCCTGGTCTGGAGCGGGCCCTCGACCTGACCAACACCGGTCCGCTCGTGCTGCTGACCGGCTACCAGGCCCCGGCCGCCATTCGCCGGATCGGGGTCAAACGGCTGGAGACCTGGCTGCGCAATCGCAGGGTCCTGCGCGCTGACCGGCTCGCCGAGACAGCCGTCGAAGCGGCCGGGCGCCAGCACGCCAGCCTGCCAGGGGAGAAACTGACCGCCCAGCTCGTGCACACCCTGGCGGCAGAGGTGATGGCCCTCAACCAGCAGATCACCGAGATGGACAAGGCGATCGAGGCCCGGTTTCGCGAGCATCAGGACTTCGAAGTGATCACCAGCATGCCCGGCCTGGGCGTGATCCTCGGTGCCGAGTTCCTGGCCGCGACCGGCGGCGACATGAGCCTCTTCGGCACCGCAGACCGCCTCGCCGGCTTCGGCGGCGTTGCACCCGTTCCGCGCGACTCCGGCAAGATCAGCGGCAACCTCCGCCGCCCACGCCGCTACAACCGCCGGCTCCAACGCGTCTTCTACATCTCCGCGTTGTTCAGCATCCGTCACTGCGAGGACTCCCGCCGGTTTTACGAACGCAAGCGCGCCGAAGGAAAGCGCCACATCCAGGCAGTCCTGGCCCTGGCCCGCCGACGCGTTAACGTCCTCTGGGCCCTCCTACGCGACGGACGGCCCTACGAGGCCGTGCCTCCCACTGCCCTGGCCGCTTGACAATCGGCATTAGGAATCACTGTTCTCCCTGATCGCCGCCGCCGTCCTTGCCCTCACGGCCACCGCCGTCCACGACGCCGCCGAGGACGAGCCCGCGCTCGTCCCGCTGAGCTGCCCCGAGCTCATCCGGCTCCTGCGAGCCCTCGTGCCGCCGCCACCCGTCCGCGAGCACGTCCTGCACTGGACCGCCTGGCGGTGCCGTCACCAAGCCGTCGCGACCGCCTGCCACCAGCAACGACACCACCGTCACGACCAACCGTGATCAAGAACTACAGCTGCCGTGTCCTACGGCGGGCGACGGCGGGCCCGACGACAAGGGCTTCCTCGGCAAGCCCCGGGTTAGCCCTGATTCGCCCTTCGGGTGGTGGTGTGGGTCTGTCAAACGAACGGCTCTGTCCCATAGTCGGTGGTGACGCCGGGTAGTCGTCGGGGCAGGAGGATGCGGTGGCAGAGGAGGTCGAATCCGGCGCGTCCATGCATCTGTCTCATGATCCTTTTGGTGCGGTTGTTGACGCGCCTTCGGTGCGGCCGTTGCGGTAAGGCAAGGTAGAATGTCGCTTCCTTGCCCGGTGATCGTTTAGGATCCGGGGCTCGTGGCTCGTGATCATGTGGTGGGGGAAGGCTTCCCGGAGCTGATACGGATCGGCGCGTTGACGCGGGCGTTCACGCCGGAGCTGGTGGACTTCGCGATCGAGGAGGCCGGTGCGCGGGAACGCGCGGTGAAGTCGTTGCCCGCGCGGCTGGTGGTCTACTTCACCCTCGCCATGTGGCTGTTCACCTCGGTCGGTTACGGCGGGGTGCTGCGGGAGCTGGTGCAGCACTGGCCGCTCGAGCGGGGCGAGAAGTGGCGTCCGGCATCGACAGGGTCGCTGACCAAGGCCCGCTCCCGGCTGGGGGCGGGGACGCTTCGGGTGCTGTTCGACCGGGTGCGCGGAGCACAGGGCACGCCGGCCACGATCGGGGTGTTCTGGCGGAACCTGCGTCTGACCTCGCTGGACGGCACCACCTTCAACGTCCCCGACAGTGCGGCGAACTCCGCCGCGTACACCCGGCCTGTGACCGAGGCCCGGCAGGGATCCTATCCACAGGTGCGGCTGCTGGCCCTGGTCGAGTGCAGCACCCTGGCCGTGATCGCAGCGATCTTCGACTCCCTGGCGGTCGGCGAACGCACCCTGGCCACACGCCTGTTGCCGATGATCGAGCGGGGCACGCTGCTGCCGACCGACCGGGGCTTCCCCTCCTACGACCTGTTCACCGCAGCCGCGGGCCGGGGCGCTGATCTGTTGCGGCGCGCGAGCGCGTCGTTCGCCCTGCCCGTCATCGAGGTACTTCACGACGGCACCTGTCTCTCCCGCCTCAACGGGCCACGCGGACAGCGCATCACCGTCCGGGTGATCGACTACACCGTGCAGCCCCATCGAGTTCGAGGAGAAGCACTACGCCAACCAGGCGACGGCCGAACAGGTGAACCTGAACCCCCATCAACCCGCCCTGACCAGCTAGTCAGCACCTCCCGCACAGCGGGGGAGCCTCACTCTCCGATGACGTGCGCGAGCGGCTCGCCCTGGCCCTCGCCGATGCCTGCAACGACCCCTACGCCTCCACCACCCCCTTCGGCGAGGACGACAATGTCATGCGCATCCTCGTCCTCCCCGACGTCATGGCCGTCCTCCTCGTCACCAGCGCACTCGGCACCGTCCGCGTCGTCCAGATCGACCACTGATCTCGCCACTGCTGCCTGTCGGCAACACTGACGGCAACCGGACCCGTCAACGGCGTACGCCGGCGAACTTCCGCGGACTCACCGAACGGTACTGACCTGCGAGAACGCTGGTGAAAGGGATCCGTACAGCACACAGCGGCTGGCAGTTGCTCCACTGCCAACGCACCAGTCTCCGCCGGTCGGAATCCCGCTGCTGCCACATATGACAGCGCGGCCGGCCCAAGCACCCGAGCGACCGGAAGAGCCTCCCCGGCCAAGGCGCTATCCAAAATGGCCGCCACCGGCAGTCTCTCCAGTGCGTCACGGACGATCCGGGCGGCACTGTCACTCGGCGCGGTCACGATCGCTGATCCGCCCAGAACGACCACTCCGACCCAGCCGACCGGGCACAGACCGGACCGCGGGGAGACCACCACGTTCACACCGCCCGGCTGGGCGAACGACACCGGCACCTGGGCCAGGTGCTCCCAGAGCCCACGGGCTCGAACCACCAACGAACCAATCGACATGGTCCCGATCCTGCCAGCCGAAGCAAGCTGCTGACCTGGGAATTCACGAGAGGCGCCAGTAGCAGCTGAGGCGCGGCGAAAACTCTATCGACGTCGCACTCGGGCGACCGGAGCGACTGAGATCACATGAGATAGACAACTGCAGTCTGTCCTGTGACTGTGCGGACGGCTGGGGCGTCGCGAGCGCCGGAGGTGCGACGCGGCAGCCCCTTAGGCTGCGGACATGACATCCGCGAGCCGTTCGGACAGCACCCCACCCGCCACCACGCCCATCACCACACCGGCCGCCGCACCCACCGACTCACCCACCGCCGCACCCGGTGCCCCGGACGGCGCCTCGCCCGTCTCCTCCTCCGCTCCCGGAACCTCGGACGACTACCTGGCCGAGCTGTTCTCGCTGGACGGCCGGGTGGCGGTGGTGACCGGCGGCAGCTCGGGAATCGGGCGGGGCATAGCGGTGGCTCTGGCGCGTGCGGGGGCGCGCGTGGTGATCGTGGCGCGCAAGGAGGCGGAGCTGGCCGCGACGGTCGACGAACTGGCGGCGGACGGCTGCCGGGCGGCCTGGGTGAGCGGCGATCTCAGCACCCGCGACGGGGTGCGCACGGCGGCGGAGCAGGCGACGCGGGCGTTCGGCGAGCCCGACATCCTCGTCAACAGCGCCGGAATCAACCTGCGGCCGCCGATGGACGAGCTGGACGAGCACGTCTGGGACACCACGATGGCGGTGAACCTCGAGGCGCCCTACCTCCTGGGCCGGTGGTTCGGGCCCGGCATGGCGGAGCGGGGCTTCGGACGGATCATCCACATCACCTCGCAGCAGGCGCACCGCGCGTTCGTCCAGAGCGGCGCGTACGGGGTGTCGAAGGGAGCGCTGGAGTCACTGGCCCGGTCGCAGGCGGAGGCCTGGTCGCCGTACGGCGTCACCTGCAACACACTGGTGCCCGGCTTCGTCATGACCCCGCTCAACGCGCGGCTGTCGTCCGACCCGGACCGGGTGGCGGCCCTGGCCGCGCGCACGATGGTCGGACGCAACGGACTGGCCGAGGACTTCGCGGGAGCGGCGGTCTTCCTCGCGAGCCGCGCCTCCGGCTACGTCACCGGGCAGTCGATCTTCGTCGACGGCGGCTTCTCCGTCCACTGAGCGCGCGTCCCCGGTTGAGCGCGCGTCCCCCGTGCGCCGCCGGGGCCGGGCCCGGTCGCGCGCGGGGGACGTCACGCGTCAAGCCGCCAGTGGGGTGAAGGGGACGATCTCGTCCGCACCGGGCTGCACCACTCCGTAGGTGCTCTCGGGGACCTTGTTCCAGGCGCCGGGCAGATCACCCAGCGGTTCCGAGACGATCAGCCGGGTCTCGTCGGAGACCTCGCGCAGGAACGCCATGTCGGGGTGGAGCGACCGGAGCGTCTCCACCCGGGTGCTGTAGAAGAGCGACCTGGACTCTCCCTGGCTGGAGTACCGGAAGGCCCACAGCCGTTCGCCGTCGGTCAAGGCGACCGTCATCTGCAGCGGATACTCCACGCCGTGCGCGTGGCCGACCCGTTCGACCAGGCCCGCCATCCGGGCCACGGCGCCCGGCGGATCCTCCTCCAGGCCCAGGGTGAGCGCCAGGTAGAACATCAGCTCCGAGTCCGTCGACCCCTCGATGTCGAGGAAGAGCCGCGGGTCGACGGCGAGGGCCAGGTCCCGGCGGACCCGGTGGAACTCGGCGATCGCCCCGTTGTGCATCCACATCCAGCGTCCGTTCCGGAACGGGTGCGAGTTGGTCTGCTGCACCGCCGTACCCGTAGAGGCCCGGATGTGGGCGAAGAACAGCGGCGAGCGGACGTGGCCGGCGATCTCCCGCAGGTTGCGGTTGCTCCAGGCGGGGCCGATCTCCCGGACGACCGCCGGGTTCCCGTCGTCCGCCTCGAGCCCGTACCAGCCGACGCCGAAGCCGTCGCCGTTCGTCGTCTCCACGCCCATCTTGGAGTGCAGACTCTGATCGATGAGCGAGTGCGCCGGCCGGTAGAGGATCGTTTCCAGCAGCACGGGCGTGCCCGAGTAGGCGAGCCAACGGCACATCGTCTACCGCCTTCCTGGAAGTGCCGAGCGATGCTCCGTCGCCATCGCCATCGCCATCGCCATCGCCGTCGCCGTCACCTCAGCGACCTGTCCGGCTTCGCCACGCACAGAGCCCAGATGACGAACGCGGAGAACGCGATCATCACGACGGACCAGACCGGGTAGTACGGCAGGGACAGGAAGTTGGCGATGACGATCAGGGCGGCGATGGCCACGCCCAGAACGCGCGCCCACATCGCTCCCGTGAACAGTCCCAGACTGACGATCACCGCGACCGCGCCCAGTGCGAGGTGGGTCCAGCCCCAGCCGGTGAGGTCGAACGCGAACACGTAGTCGCGGGTCGATACGAAGATGTCGTCCTCCGCGATCCCCATGATGCCGCGGAAGATGTCGAGCAGTCCGGCGAGCATGAGCGACACGGCGGCGAAGACCATCAGGCCCTCTGCCCACTGCTGCTTGGCGGTGTGCCGCTCGGCCGACGGCGTGTGGGTGGAGTGAGTCATCCCGGTGCCTCGATTCGTGTTGGTTCGGCGGAGTACGCCGGCTCAGCGGCGGGTGCCGCTCAGAACGAGTTGCTTGGCCTTGTCGAACTCCTCGTCGGTGATGTCGCCCCGGGCGCGGATCTCCGAGAGGCGGGCGAGTTCGTCGACGCTGCTGGAGGGACGGTCCGCGCCCTTCGCGGTCTCGCGGATGTAGCTGTCGAAGGCCTGCTGCTGCTCCTGCGCCTGCTTGATCTCCCTGCGTCCCATGTTCTTGCCGCGGGCGACCACGTACACGAACACGCCCAGGAAGGGCAGGACGACGCAGAACACCAGCCAGCCGGCCTTGGCCCAGCCACTGAGGTCGTCGTCGCGGAAGATGTCCATCACGACCCGGAACAGCAGCACGAACCACATGATCCACAGGAAGAACACCATCATGGTCCAGAAGGCGCTCAGCAGCGGATAGTCGTACGCGAGGTAGGTGTCGCCACTCATCTGTCTCCTCCGTCCCGGGCTTGCGCCCGCCACCCGGCAGGCCGTTGCGTGCCGTTCTCAGACTGCGCGCCCGGGAGTGGATCGTCCTCACCCGGGGCGGGTGAGGAATGGCCGGGCGCCATGGCCGGCCCCCGGGCCGCGCCGATCGCTCAGGGACGGCCGGCCGGGGCCTGCGGAGCCGTCGCCGTGCGGGCCCCGCGCAGGGCCGCCCGCCAGGCGAAGGCGACGCCCGCCTCGACCAGTCCGAGCAGAACGAGCCACAGGCCGAGCAGCCTGGTCAGCGCGCGGGCCGACTCGGTGGGCAGCGCGAGCACCACGATCCCGGCGACGACGGCGAACACCGCCGCGCCGATGACGACGCCCCGGTGCGGCAGGTCCTTGGCGGCGAGGGCGGTGTAGAGGGTGAGGATGCCCGACACCAACCACAGGACGCCGACGATCAGCGAGAGCGCCGCGATGGTCTGCAGCGGGTGCCGCAGACACAGCACCCCGGCCACCACGTAGAGCATGGCCAGGAGGAGCCCGGTCACCCGTTCGCCGTGGTCGCCCCCGCCGAACGCGGTGACGAACCGGAACACGCCGGTCACCAGCAGGTACAGGCCGATGAGCACGGCGAGGACGTGCAGGGTCTCGTCCGGCCAGACCAGGATCAGGATCCCCGGCACGAACGCCGCGATCGCCGACCCGAGGATCCACGTCCAGGAACGCCCGAGCACGCCCAGAACGTCGGCGGGGTCGCCGCCCGCGGGCCCCCGGGCCGCCCGGTCGTCGTCGCCCGGACGGTCGCGGCCGTCGGACAGCGGGTCGGGACCCTCGCCCGGGCGGTCGCGGCCGGACTGCGGTACGGAACCGTGCGGCACGCTCATGACTTCCTCCTCGCGCCCGGCCGGGGCGACACGCCCCGGCACCTCACTCGGGCAGTTGGCGCATCTCCATGACCCGCAGCCCCAGCGACTGGCAGCGGGCCAGCAGCCCGTACAGGTGCGCTTCGTCGATCACCCGCCCGAACAGAACCGTCTGGCCGGACATGACGACATGCTCCAGCTCCGGAAACGCCCTGGTCAGCGTGTCCGACATCTGTCCTTCCACACGGATCTCGTAGCGCATGAACTCGCTCCCCGGCCTGGGACAGGCGGACCGCGCCCTGTACCGCGATGGTCCGCCCCGGTGAAGCCCCGGGCCTCACCCGGTGCAGGTGAGTCGGCGTCCCGCCCGCGTCATCGGGACCCCCGGAACGTCCACTCGCCCACTCGCCCACTCGCCGGCAGGTCCACTCGCCCCTGGTCCACTCGTCCACTCGCTCGTTCGCCAGTGCGTCAGTGCGTCAGTGCGTCAGTGCGTCAGTGCGTCAGTGCGTCAGGAACAACTTGAAGGCGATGATCACCAGGCCGAGCACGAGGTTCACGGAGGCGCCGACGGACACCAGACGCCAGGAGCCGCCGGCCCGACGTGCCGCGGCCGCCGACCAGCCCACCTGCCCGGCGACGGCGACCGACAGCGCGAGCCACAGCGTGCCCGACAGGTCCAGGCCGAGCACCGGACTGACCGCCACGGCGACGGCCGGCGGTATCGCGGCCTTGACGATCGGCCACTCGTCGCGGCAGACCTGCAGCACGACCCGGCGGTCCAGGCTCCGCTCCGCCAGCCGTGCCCCGAACAGCTGGGCGTGCACATGCCCGACCCAGAACACGAGCCCCGTCAGCAACAGCAGCAGCACAAGCTCCAAACGCGGGAACGATCCCCACGCGCCCGCACCGACGACGACCGAAGCAGCCAGCATGGATCCGTAGACGCCCCCGGTGTAGTCGGCGGTGGCCCGGCGCTCCGCGGCGCGTGCCCGGGCCGCCTCCCGGTGTCCGGTCGCGGTCATGCGGGCCTCCCTCGGCGATGGGACGACTCCGACGAGTTTCCAGGTCGCTCGGACCCGCAGGACGGTTTCAATGCGGGGCAGGTTTCGATACGGGGCAGGTTTCGATACGGGGCAGGGTCCCAGGTCCATCGAAGCGTGACGGTCCTGCCGGCGCTTCACCCGCCATGGGCGAGCCGTGGGCCAGACAGGCGAGCCAAGGGTCGAAAAAACGGCACCGTCCAGGCGCCGTCCCGGTGCCATCCAGACGCGCTCCAGGCGTCTCCCGCCACAGTCGGCGGGCGGCCTCGCCGCGGTCGGGGCCGGCCGGTCGCCCCGTCAGAGCAGGTCCAGCTCGCGGGCCCGGCGCACCGCCTCGTTGCGGCGGTTGACCGACAGCTTCCGGTAGGCGCTCTTGAGATGCGTCTTGACCGTGTTCACGGACACGTAGAGGTCGGCGGCGATCTCCTCCGTCGACATCGTCAGTGCCAGCCTGCGCAGCACGTCCCGTTCCCGTCCGCTCAGTTCCTCCACCACCGGCGGCGGCCGGTCGTCGGACGGCGCCGCGCACGGCGTGAGCCAGTCCCCTGCCGTCCCCCGCAGCGACGCCGGGGCGAGGAAGCGGCGGATCCACGGTCCGGCCTCGGCGAACGGCCTGCGCAGGCCGTCGCGGCGGGCCTCACGCAGGGCCTCGCCGACGAGTGCGTGCGCGGCGGGACCGTCCCCCGCCTCACTCGCCGCCTGCGCCCGTACCAGCAGGGCCCGGACGATCACCGCGGGCCCGGCGCGTCCCTGTTGGCGCACGCCGTCGAGGAGGTCGATCGCAGCGTCCGGCCGTCCGGCGGCCAGCTGGGCGCGCGCGGCGGCGACCTCGCACGCCGGCTGCGCGTCGGGGACCGTCAGGAGCACCTCGACGGCCGTCTCGGGACGGCCCTCGGCGAGATGCGCGGCGGACGCGACGAGCGCCGTCTGTCCCTCCGCCCAGGGCGAGGGCACCGCGGCCACCACGGCCGGCTCCGCCGCGGCGAGCGCAGCCCGGGTGTCACCACGGGCCAGGTGCAGCCGGGCGGCGGCGATGGCCCGGACCGCCTCCATCACCGGGTCGCACCACGCGGAGGGCACCTCGGCGGTCTCGGCGAGCAGCGTCCGGGCCCGGCCCAGGTCGTCGCGGTCGACGGCCACGGCGGCCAGGACCAGCCGCGCCATGCCGGAACCGGACGACCTGGGCAGGCCGTACCGCTCCGTTTCGGCCGCGGCGGCCCGCGCCCTGCGTTCCGCTCTGCCGGGCCAGCCGTCGAGGTAGTCGATGAGGGCCAGCCTCCCCAGCGCGTCCTCGCGTGCGAGTGCCGTCACGGCCCCGGCGGCGGAACCGGCCACGCTCGACAGGGCGGCGCCCGCCTCCTCGAACCGCCCGGCCCACAGCCGCGCGGAACCCAGGTGGGCCAGCAGCAGCGCGGTGAGCTCGGGATGCCTCTCCAGCAGCCGGGCGGGGATCTCGTGCCGGAGCGTGTCGGCCGCTGCGGCGGCCAGCTCCGCCCGGTCCGGCGCACCGGTCAGCCGGGCCGCCAGCGCCTCGAGCAACGCGCAGCTCAACCGCTCAGCCACCAGTGCGGACTGCTCGCCCGCCGGATCGTCCCCGGCGCGGGCGCGTTCCAGCGGACCGCGCCCTGCCTCGGTCAGCGTCTGCTCCGCGTGACGCAGATGCGCCTGGCCGCGGTCGAGCTCGTGCCGGGACAGCTCTCGTGCCGCCCGGACGAGGTGGGCGGCGGGGCTCGCCGCCTCCGGCCCCATTTGGGAGAACAGCTCGGCGAGCGCGTCGACGCGCAGACCGGTGAAGAGCCAGCCGATCGCGAGGTCGTCGACCAGCGCGCCCGCGGTGAACTCCCAGTCGCCCGCGGCGGCCCCGTGGCTCAGGGTCGCCGCGAGGGCTCCCGAGCCGCGCAGCCAGTGCGCGGCCCGCCGGTGCAGTTCGGGCTCGAGACCGGGCGAGCGCATCCGCAGATGGGCACGGAGGATCTCCGCGAACAGCGGATGGAGGCGGTACCAGTCCCGCTCGAGGTGCTCGACGAACGCGTTCTCGCGATGGAGCCCGGCCAGGATGGGCTCGGCGTCGGTGCGCCCGGTGAGCGCGTTCACCAGCCCGGGACGGAACCGGTCGAGGACGCTGACCCGCAGCAACAGGTCCTGTGTCTCGGAAGGCTGCCGCCGGAGCACTTCCGCCAGCAGGAAGTCGGCGACCGCCGTGCGGTCGGCCTGGAACTGCTTCAGGTACGACTCCGGATCCGGGCTCTCGCGCGCGGCGAGGGCGCACAGCCGCAGACCGGCGGCCCAGCCCCGGGTGCGGGTCACCAGACCCTGAGCCGCGTGCGCGGGCAGCCGCAGTCCGTGCAGGTCCAGCAGTTCGGCCGCCTCCTCGCCGGTGAAGGCCAGTTCCGCGCCGCGGATCTCCGTCAACTCGCCGGCCGCCCGGTAGCGGTGCAGCGGCAGCAGCGGCTCCGTGCGGGTGACGAGGATCAGGCGCAGGCCTGCGCCCGCGTGGTGCAGGACGAACTCCAGCTGCTCGGAGATCGCGGGGTCGACCACCCGGTCGTACTCGTCGAGCACGACGATCACCGGCCGGTCGCGGGAACTCAGCTCGGCGGCCAGCCGGGCCAGCAGCGCGGCGGGCACCCGGCGCGCGTCCGCGGGACAGCCGATCTCGGCGGGCAGGTCGGTGCCGACGACCCGCAGGGCCTCGAGCAGATACGCCCACAGCATGCCCGGACCCTGTCCCGCCGCGTCGGTGGTGAGCCAGGCGACGGGGTGCTCGCGTGCCGCGGCCCAGTCGGCGACCAGCAGCGTCTTCCCGGCGCCCGCCGCTCCGTTGACCATGGTCAGCGGCGTCTCCAGAGCCCCGTCGAGGTGTGCGACCAGCCGCTCGCGCCGCAGGAACGTCACCGGGCGGGCCGGGACGACGAACCGTGTGCGCAGGAACGGATCTCCCTGGGGATCTGCGTACGGTCCCGCCGCCACGTACGGGCCCGTCGGTTTCGCGTCGCTCTCCTCGAGCCCGGCCATGGCGCTCACCGCCCCGGTCGTCAGGTCATGCGTCACGCTTCTCCCAGCATCCCAGGGTTCCCCCACAGCCGCTTCGCGAGGCCCTCCGCGTGCCCGCGGGCCGGTGCGAACGCGGAGCGAACACCGGCGACGACCCTGCGGCTGACCTGCGAAGACAACGGACCGACAACGGACCGACAACGGACCGCCCGGGCGCCTGGCCCCGCACCGACCGCACCGGAGCCGGAGCCGGGCGCACCAGCCACACCGGAGGCGGGATTCCATGAGCGGAGTGGGACATGCACATGAGCACACGGGACCCACACCAGGGCCCGCTCGGCGAAGTCGGCTCCCGGACCCGGACCCGTCAGCCGCCGCGCCGAAACCGGTCCAGGACCCGCGGATTGGCCTTGGCCGACGGCGGCGCCCGCCCTCTAAGGTCACCGGCATGCGCATGCGAATCGTCGACGCCTTCACCGACCGCCCCTTCGCCGGCAATCCGGCCGGGGTCCTCCTCCTCGACGCCTTCCCCGAGGACCACCGGCTCCAGAACGTGGCCCTGGAGATCAACCACGCCGAGACGGCGTTCGCCCATCCCCTCCCCGAGGGCGGCCACGCGGACTGGGCCCTGCGCTGGTTCACACCCGTCACCGAAGTCGACATGTGCGGTCACGCCACCCTGGCCACTGCCCATGTCCTGTACACAACGGGCGTGCACACCGGCCCGGTGCGGTTCGCCACCCGCAGCGGCGTCCTCGTGGCCACGCCCGCCGAGGACGGCTCGATCACCCTGGACTTCCCGACCGCCCCGCTGACCACGGTCGACATCCCGGCCGGCGTGGCCGGGGCCCTGGGCGCCGAACCGCTCGCCTGCCTCGACACCGGCCCGCACATCGGCGACCTGCTGATCGAACTGGCCGACGAGAAGAGCGTGCGCGCCCTGCGGCCGGACCACAGGGCTCTCGCCGCATATTCCAGGCGCGGCGTCATCGCCACCGCCCTCGCCGAGGACCCCGGCCGGGGCTACGACTTCGTCTCCCGCTGCTTCTTCCCGAACGTCGGCATCGACGAGGACCCGGTGACGGGCAGTGCCCACACCGCTCTCGCCCCGTACTGGTCCGGTCGTCTCGGCCGCACCGCGCTGACCGGCCTCCAGGCCTCCCCGCGCTCCGGCCGCGTGCGCACCGAACTGAGGGGCGACCGCACCCTGTTGAACGGCCGCGCGGTCACCGTCATCGAGGGCGAGCTGCTCGCCTGACCGCATCCTCGCCGGAGCCCTGGGCCGAGGGCCGAGGGTCGGGCCAAGGGTCGAGGGCCGACCGAAGGCACACCTGTGGCGGCTCACGCCGTGGGCAGCCACCCCACCTTCCCCGCCAGCAGCGCGTATCCCACGAACGCTCCGATGTCGAGCAGCGAGTGCGCCACGACCAGGGGACCCACCCGGCCCCAGCGCCGGTAGAGGTAGACGAACACCACGCCCATCACCATGTTGCCGATGAAGCCGCCGATGCCCTGGTAGAGGTGGTACGAGCCGCGCAGCACCGAGCTGGCCACCAGCGCGGTGCCCGGCGTCCACCCCAACTGGCCGAGCCTGCGCAGCAGATACCCGACGACGATGACCTCTTCGAGGATCGCGTTCTGCAGCGCGGACATCACCAGCACCGGGTACTTCCACCACACGTCGGGCAGCGCCTCCGGCACCACCGTCAGGTTGAAGCCGAGTCCGCGGGCCGCCAGGTAGAAGGCGATGCCGGTGCTGCCGATCACGGCCGCGACGGCCGCCCCACGCCCGAGGTCCGGCCAGGGCCGGGTGCGGTCGAAGCCCAGCGTGCGCAGTCCCTGGCCCTCGCGCAGCAGGAAGTGCGCGACGAGGGCCACCGGGACCAGCGCCGTGGCGATCCCGAACAGCTGCCAGGCGAGATCGAGCCACGGGCGGCCGGGCGCGGCGGAGGCGTTGAGGGTCGCCGCCTGATCCTTCAGACCCCCCGGCTTGGTGGCCGAGCCGACAAAACTGATCAGGGCGGACACACCGCTCGCACCGAGCGACACCCCCAGAACGAGCAGCGTCTCGTCACGGAAAATCCGTCGCGAGAGCGGTTCCTGCGGAAATGAATCAGCCAACGAACCCTGCCTCCACCTGCACACCTGCCTCCGGATGCGTGACCCCCGCATCCCCCGTGGAGGTCACAGCTTGCCCGATCCGTACGAGGCAGGCGGCAGCGACCCCCGTCCCCGCGCTCCCCGCCGCACGACGGCCGTCACGACCGCCCTGGGCCGAGCAGCGTCACGCCCTCGCCGTCACCCACTACAGCACCCGCCCGACCGCACGCTCGATACCGCCGACGCACTCACCCCACTTCACGCACTCACGCAGTCCGCCGACAGCGTTCTCAACCGCTCGGCGCGAGCTCAGGCAGCCCCACGGGCCAGGTATGCACAGGCTCGTCCGTGTGCATCAGCTCCGCGTACCGCCGTGTGGTCGCCGCCAGCGCGGTGTCGCGCGGCAACCCGGCCTCCACCGCCCGGTGGAAGGTCGCCACCTGCCAGGACGCCCCGTTGGTCCGTCGCCGGCACCGTTCCTCGATGACCCCCAGGTACAGATCGCGGTCGGCGGGCTCCACCCCCAGGCGTCCAGCCCCGCCTCGGCCAGCGGCAGCAGCTCGTCCCGTACGAGGCTCACCGCGTCCACCTCGACCAGGCCCCCCAGCCGCCCGCGCCGCGGCCACTGCAGCCGGGCCTCGATCCCGTGCCGGCACGCCGCGTCGAAGTTCGCCTCGGCCGTCTCGAACGGCAGCCGGGACCACACCGGCCGGGACTCCTCCGCCAGGGCCCGGACGACGCCGTAGTAGAAGGCCGCGTTGGCGATCACGTCGGTCACGGTCGGCCCGGCGGGCAGGACGCGATTCTCCACCCGCAGGTGCGGGACGCCGTCGGCGATGCCGTAGACGGGCCGGTTCCAGCGGTAGATCGTGCCGTTGTGCAGGACGAGTTCGGCGAGCGAGGGCACCCCGCCCGCCTCGAGAACCTCGAGTGGATCCTCGTCGTCGCAGATGGGCAGCAGTGGCGGGAAGAAGCGCACGTTCTCCTCGAACAGCTCCTGCGCCGAGCTGATCCACTTCTCCCCGAACCACGTCCGCGGCCGTACCCCCTGCGCCTGGAGTTCCGGCGGCCGGGTGTCGGTGGCCTGCTGGAAGAGCGGGGGCCGCGACTCCCGCCACAGCTCGTGGCCGAACAGGAAGGGCGAGTTGGCGCCGACGGCGATCTGCGCGGCGGCGACGGACTGCGCGGCGTTCCACACGGCAGGGAAACGGCCGGGCGTCACCTGCAGATGGAGCTGCACGGAGGTGCAGGCCGCCTCCGGCACGATGGACTTGGACGTGCACGACAGCCGCTCCACCCCCTCGATCTCCAGGGCGAAGTCCTCGCCGCGTGCGGCCACGATCTGGTCGTTGAGGAGGGTGTAACGATCGACCTCCGACAGGTTCGAGGAGACCAGGTCGTCACGGTCGAGAGTCGGCAGAATACCGATCATCACGATTCCTGCGTCGACCTCGCCGGCCTTTCGGTGGGCATATGCCAGTGACGTACGAATTTCCTCCGCGAGTCGATCGAATACCCGGCCGCCCAATCGGTGTGGAGCTATGTTGACTTCCAGGTTGAACATGGCGAGTTCTGTTTGGAAATCCCGGCTCGCGATCCGCTCGAGCACCTCGCCATTCAACATTTTCGGCAGACCGTCGGCACCCGCGAGATTCAGTTCGATCTCAAGACCCATGAAGTTCTTGGGCCGATCGAAGCGCTTCTGGGCCAGGAGTCGCTCGAGCCCCGTCAGACACTTCCGGAGCTTGTCCCGGTAGTCCTGACGATCGGACAGGTCGAACGCGCCTGCCACGACCTTCTCCCCCATCGACGCGTCCTTTCCTCGCATGGCGGGCCGACGGCGCGGCCGCCGGTGATCCAGGGTCAGGTGCAATGATGCCCAGCCCTGCCGATCGATAACGTCCCCGCCCGGAACAGCGACCCGCCAGGCCGACCCGAAGTCACCGGAAGTGACGGGAAGTGACCGGTGGCACATTCACCGGGCATGCCGCCTGGACCCCCCTATCGGTGAAATCCGGAACTCGTGAAAATCGCCGACGAGAATGGGCCGTCCGTCCATCACGCCACAACCCGAGGTCATCGGGGTCCGACCGGCTCGGAATCGGGATTTTTCACACGTATCGCCGACCGATTGAACCCTTGCCGAGTGTCCCGGAATCGACTAGACGAAACACAGTCTGAACACGTGTCCTATAAACTCCGCGAACAAGGCAGAGAAGGTTGGCGCCCACGGTCGAAGGAGCCTGTCGTCGAGGAGACGGCAGGCCGCTCGCGCACCCCCGCACTCTTCCCCCAGACCCGGCCCCTGCCTCTTTGACCTCGAGAGCTAGCTGACAGCGCCGTCCGCCCACGCCCTCGCGCCACCGTGCCTGTCGAATGGAGAGGCGACCCACCATGCCTTTGCATGTCCCCCCGGCTCCCGCCCCCGCCCTGCGCTCCGTCCTCACGGCCCTCGGGTCCCCCACCGCCGTCCACGAGGCCCGTACACCGTCCCTGCGCACCGCCCAGCAGGATGCCGTCCCCGACCTCCCCCTGCCTCTGCACGTCCTGGACGCGATCACCCCCGAAGGCGCGGCCGCGACCCGGCTGGCCGGCTGGCGCTTCCTGATCCGCTGCGGCGACCGGGCCGTCGCCGCAGCGGAGACCCGGCTCACGCCGGACGGCTGGGCGTTCTCGCACTTCTTCGAAGGCCCCTACATCGCCTCCACGGAGCGGGCCCTGCGCCAGGCCGAGTCGGTCGCCCAGCCCTGCCAGGCGCGGCTGCTCTCGGTACCGGGGCTCTACATGCTCACGCTGTGGCTGCACGGCGACAGCGCTTCGGACGGCACCACAGGTCATCCCGATCCGGCCGACCTGCTGGTTCCGCTGGCCCCGGCGCCGCCCGGGATCGCCGCCCACCGCCCGCACCGGGTCGCCGAACTGCTCCCCGTGCTCACCCTCCGGGTCACGCCCGCGCCACCCCCACTGCTCGGCTCCCCCGCCTGACCCCCTTCCGGCCACCGCACCGGCCCCGCACCGGGCCCCGTACCCGCACACCCCCGTACCCCGTCCCCGCGGCCCCGACGACGGGGTACGGGGAGTGCGCGCCTCTGGCCGGACTAGCCCCATCCGGCCACCGGGAACCACCCGAAGGGACGGTGTGACGGGGATGAACCGCCCGCGCGGGTGACGCGTCCTGAACCTGTGAGAAGCGGTGCCGCGAAATCCCTGCGGAACGACCTCCGTGGGGCAACACTGGTTCCGACCGACTTATCACAACGGGGGGCGGCCATGAACGACGTTTCACGCCGCGGGACAGACACCACATCCATCTCACACCTCACGCAAGAGCGGAAGTTCCCATCCATGTGCCAGCACCAGCCACCGTGCCCGACAGCGACCTCAGCCGACCGGGAGTCCGCCCGCCTCGTGGCGCATCACCCGGAACAGGGCTGGAGCCTGCTGTGCAACGGCGTCCTGCTCTTCGAGGACACCGGTGAGCTTTTGCCGGACGGCCAGGTCATCGCCCCTCACCGGGTCGTGACCGCCGCCTAGCCACCTGCCCAGGGGCAACAGCACACCCACGGGCAGGCGCAGTACCCACGGACGGCGCGGGACCGCCGTCCGCAGACTCGAGGGGCCGGCCGCAGCGACCACTGCGAACCGGCCCCGACGCGTCCCTGGACCCGGTCACTCCGGGTAGCCCGCCGGTTTCCGTCCGAGACGGTGCCGTGGCGTCTCCCCTGAACGTCTCCCGTGACGGCGCTTTTTCCGGAAGACTCCTGGAAGTTTCGGCGTGGAGTCCGGGGCGGGTGGCGGCGGAGGTGGGAAGTGACGACGGACGATGCGACGCCCGCGTCCCGGGTCGAGGTCAGGGTGACGATCACCGAGATCGCCCGGCAGGCCGGCGTCTCGGTGCCGACCGTGTCCCGAGTGGTCAACGGCCGCTCCGACGTGTCGCCGCGGACGCGGGCCCGGGTCGAGGACCTGCTTCAGCTGCACGGCTACCGCAGGCGCCCCGCCTCGGCGCCGACCCGCGCATCGCTGCTCGACCTGGTCTTCAACGACCTCGACAGCCCCTGGGCGGTGGAGATCATCCGCGGAGTGGAGGAGGCCGCCCACGCGGCCGGGGTCGGCACGGTGGTGTCAGCGATCCACGGCCGCTCGGGCGACGCCCGCGAGTGGATGCGCAACCTGCGCTCCCGCGCCTCCGACGGCGTCGTCCTGGTCACCTCGGCCCTGGAGCCCACCCTGCACGACCAGTTGCGCATTCTGGGCGTTCCGCTGGTCGTCGTCGACCCGACCGGTTCCCCCGCCGCCGACACGGCGACGATCGGCGCGGCCAACTGGTCCGGCGGTCTCGCGGCGACCGAGCACCTGCTGTCGCTGGGCCACCGCAGGATCGGCCTGATCGCGGGCCCGGCGAGGCTGCTGTGCTCGCGCGCCCGCTTCGACGGCTACCGGGCCGCCCTGGAGGCGGCCGGCCTCGCCGTCGACGAAACCCTCGTCGTCCCCGGTGACTTCCACCCCGAGTCCGGCTTCACCGCCTGCACCGCCCTCCTCGACCTGCCCGAGCCGCCGACCGCGGTGTTCGCCGCCAGCGACCAGATGGCGCTCGGCGCGATCGAGGCGCTGCGCCGACGCGGCCTGCGGACCCCGGAGGACATGAGCGTGGTCGGCTTCGACGACCTGCCGGAAGTCCGCTGGTCGGCGCCGCCCCTGACCACCGTCCGCCAGCCCCTGGCCGAGATGGGCAAACTCGCCGTCCGCACGGTGTTGAGCCTGGCCCGCGGCGAGCGCCCCGACTCGCCGCGGGTGGAGCTCGGCACGGAGCTGGTGGTGCGGGCCAGCACCGCGCCGCCCCGTGCCGCCGGGCCCGCCCTTCGGGCAGACGACGACACACGCCCTAGCTGAGCGCCTCCCGGATCGCCCGGTACGCCGGCTTCGGCGCGAGCTGCTCGTCCCAGGGCAGTGCCGCGCCCTGGCCGGGGAAGAACGCCGGAATCCACGAGTACTTGTCCGTGTAGTCCCATAAAGCAGCTAAGACACGCCGCACTTGGCTAGCATCAACCCATGCCGTTCGCACCCGAATACCTCCACCTCGTCTTCCCCGGCAACACCTTCCAAGCCTGGCTCTACGGCCGCAACAGCGACGACACCACCAAAACCGGCGACTCCGTCGAAGACCAACTCACCACCGGCCGCACCCTCTGCCACCGCCACACCTGGCCCATCACCCGCGAGTTCAAAGACGCCGGCATCTCCGCCAGCCGCCACGGCCGCAAGACCCGCGACGAATTCGAAGACCTCCTCACCACCATCACCAACACCGTGCCCCAACCCAACGTGCGCCGCATCGTCGTCGCCTACGAAGCCAGCAGGTACTACCGCGACCTGGAGGCATACGTGCGCCTACGAGCCGCCTGCCTCACCTCCAACACCCTCCTCTGCTACAACGGCCAGGTCTACGACCTCTCACGCCGCGACGACCGCAAAGCCACCGCCCAGCACGCCATCGACGCCGAAGACGAAGCCGAAGGCATCCGCGACCGCAACCTCCGCACAGCCACCCTCCAAGCCGAAGAAGGCCAGCCACACGGGAAACTGCCCTACGGCTACCTACGCGAATACGCCGTCGTCGGCGGCCGCAAACGCTGCATCCGCCAATACGAACACCCCACCCAAGGACCCGTCGTCGTCAAGGCGTTGGAGCACATCGACGCCGGCCGTTCGATGCTGTCCCTGGTCCGCTGGCTGAACTCCACCCAGGAGGCCGCCCGCCCGGACGGGAAGGCGTGGAGCGGCATCACGACGCGCCGTATGCTCCTCAACCGCCGCTACCTCGGCGAGCGTCTACACCTCGGCGAATACCGCAAAGGAACATGGGCGCCGCTGAAGGGTTTGGAGACGGCCGAGGGCCGGGCCATGTTCAACCGGGTCACAGCCAAGCTGACCGACCCCGGCCGGCGCACGCAGCGGGGGACGGAAGTCGCACATCTGCTGTCGTTCATCGCCCTGTGCGGGGTGTGCGGCGACCACGCCCTGCTGACCACGTATCCGCGCGCCGACGGCAACGGCATCGTCCTCGGCTGCAAGGACGCCCGCAACGTCGGCATCCGCGAGGACGTCGCGGACGCCTTCGTGGAGGAGGCCGTCATCGCGTGGTTCAGCCGCAAGGACGTCGCCCGCGCCGCGCTCGTGCCTGACTCCGACGACCTGAAGCAGAAGACCGACGCTGCGCAACGGCTGATCAACGGCTACGAGGAACAGTTGCGCGAGGCACGCCAGTTGGCGAAGACGTTCGACTTGGAGACGGGCCGGCCCAAGCTGTCGGCCGCGGCGCTGGCGGATATGGAGCAGGCGATTGGTCCGCAGTTGGAGGTGCAGCGGGCCAAGCTGACGGAGTTCGCGGGGGTGTCGCCGCTGCTGCTGCGTCTGCTGACGGCCGACGATCCGGAGGTGGTGTGGAACGGCCGGCCAGCGACGGCTGATCGGGGGGAGGTGCCGGGTCTGTCGTTGGAGCAGAAGCGGGAGGTGATCCGGCGGGTGGTGACGGTGCGGTTGAACCGGGCGAGCCGGATGGGGGTTCGCGAGTTGGAGCCGGGGCGGATCACGTTGTCGTTCGTGGGGACGGCGGGGTTCAGGGACCGACCACTCCGTGCTCCCGAGCGCGCTGCTGGCGGGGTTCCTGCTTCGGGAACGGAATGAGTTTCCCGGTGCCGCAGGCGGTGGGGGCGAACTTGTTGCCGCGGATCATCAGGACGGTGGCTTCCATCGTTTCGGAGATGAGAGCGGCGCGGCCTTCTTCGAACTCGGCTTCCATTTTGGTGCGTTCGACGGCGAGGCGTGCAGTGAGGGCGGCTTGTTCGGCGCTGATGTCCTGACGGAGGCGGCTCTGCTCGTTCAGCAGGGCCGCCTCCAGGGCGATGTAGGTGGCGTACTCGTCTTGGGACCGGCGTTCAGCGTCGGCGAGTGCGCGGCGTTCGTTGCTGGTGTCGATGATCCACCGGCGGATGACGGCGAGGGTGGTGACGGTGAGGGCGGTGACGGTAAGACAGGTTCCGCCGAGTGCTGGGGCGAAGTCGTCGCGGACGATGCCGTAGAGCGTGAGTGCTAGTCCTCCGAGCAGAACCGTTCCCGCTGCCGTGGCTCGCGTGCCGCCCGTGAGATTCATGCACACCCCCGCATCACATGTGAGCTGCTGTCCCTCCGGGGTTGGCGGTGTCGTCGGTGGGCTCGTCTTCAAGACGCTTGAGCCGCTCGATGGTTGCGTAGAAGAGCTGACGGCTCACTTCGTCCTGGATTCCGAGCCTTGCGGCCGCTTCTTCCGGAGTAAGCCGAGAGCCTACCTGCGACCGATCCGTTTCGGACAGTGACTGAAGAGATTCGGGTGACAGAACGCCGCCCTCCACAAGGAGGGTCCCCAGGTCGACGCCGATGACTTGGCTGATGGCGTCGTAGAACCGGGCGTCCGGTACGGCCATTCCTTGCCACATCCGGGTGACGCTGCTCTCGGCCATTCCGGTGTCTCGCGCGAATCTCGCCTTCGCGCCGTGGCCGGTGTAGCCGGCTCGTTCGGCGGCTGGCACAACGATGTCGCGGAATCGCTGCGCACGCGTGGGGGTGGCATCGGTCATGTCCCGTGACTCTACCTCCCTAGATAGGGAGATAGCTAGAAGTTCCCTGGGGCGCAAGGGTCGCATTTGGGTCACTGACCTGCATCAATCCAGCTTGCCGCACGCCTAGAACGCGTGTTCGGGCGAACAAACCTCCCGTCATATGCCCAACCACCCTTGCGCGCAAGCAAGGAACATGGCAGAGTCTCCCTCGTGAGCAAGGAATCGCCTTCCATCAGCGACAACCCCTGCCAACCCCCCCGAGAAGGAGGTGACTACGTGTTCCGCCTCGACGTCTCCAAGCTCCTCGAAGCCGCCGCCCGCAAGGGCGACACCCGCAACGCCGAGATCTCCCGACGTACCGGTATCGCCGAATCGTCCGTGTCTCGCATCATCCGCGGCGAAGCCCAGCCTGACCTGAACTCGGCCATGCGCTTCGCCGAGCAGTACGACATCGACCTCCGCGGCGTCATCAAGCGCGTCCCCATCGAGGCCGCCGCATGACCCGCGAACAGCGCCACGCGATCCTCGGCCCGCGAATCGTCGCCCACATCCACAAGACCGTCGACGCCGCACCCGACCCCAGCCCCGAACTGGTCACGGAACTCCGCCGAATCATGACCAACCCCGCCGGCAACATCCCGGCACCCCGGCCGGCGGTCGCCGCCGAGCCTGCGGCTGAAGCCGCCTGAGCCCCTTCAAACGCCGAAGGGCCGCCGGATGCGACCCGGACGACCCCACGACTCGGCCAATCCACCAATCCCAAAAAAGGAGTGGACCACCTTGAGCACATTCTTCCAGACCCCGAGGACGGCGCCGGCCGTTGTCTCCCTGCATAAGCGGCCTCTGCCGTTGACCGAGTTCGTGGACCGTGACGGTGACGTGTGGGTCGCGACGGGCCACAACCCGGGCGGTGAGCTGCTGCTCTCGTGCCCGCAGCCGTCGAACCCGGAGGACGCCGGGGAGGGCGAGTCGTTCGCGTGGACGCTCGGGTTGGTGCAGGCGCAGTTCGGTCCGTTGATCGCACGGTCGGCGGTGGCGGCATGAGTGAGCAGCCGATCACGAACGTTGCGGACGCGGTCCGTGAGCTGGGTGCGCTGCCGATGCCGGTGGGTCCGGAGCCGCAGGCCGCCGAGGTGTTCGTACCGCGGACCGAGCGATCGTACTGGGTGGACATTGCTGCCGCGTTGAACGCCGCGCACTCGGCCGGGATGCCGGTCGGTATCGACCTCGACGGCACTCTCACGGACCACAACGCGTGGTCTGTGGTGTGGGACCGGGCCGCTGAGCGGTGGACGGTCGCTGGCTACGAGGACGAGGCCGACGCCGTGGAGCCGGATGGGATCACGAAGGTGATCGCGCCGGTGCAGGCGTTGCAGCCGGCCGACGACCCGTGCCATCCGTGTGGTTGTCCGAAGCGTTTCGACCGGCATGCGTGGGGTTGCCCGGCGTTGGCGGATGAGGATCCGTTCGGTCTGCACCACACGTATCGGGTGCCGCGTGATCTGCCTGAGCTGGGTGGTCAACGGTGAGCGTCCTGGTGTTCCTGTTCGCCGATCTGACCCCGGTCGCCGCCGTGTTCGGAGCCGTCGGCGCGTATGCGGCGGGCTGCTCGCTGCTGTACCTGACCTGCGACGCGGACCTCGCGGACTTTGATCCGCGGCCCGCAGTGCGGCGTGTGGTGGAGGCCGGCCGTCTGGACGCGGTGTTGGTCCGGGTGGCGAACGCCCGGTTCGACGTCCGCGAGGCGGTTGCTGAGGCCCGCCTGTACGCCGCTCTTTCGCTGCGTGAGCTGGCCGTGTCGGCTGCCGCGCTCCTCGCCCTCCTCACGATCAACCCGGGAGCCACCCGATGAACCACTCGAGCAAGCCGGATCTGTCATTCAACGTCGGCGTCAACGAGTTGCACGGTGTGCTGCGCGTCGACCAGATCCGCACGGACACGTTCGTGCAGTTGGTGCAGCACTGGGCGGAGCCGAAGGACCGCGACGCGATCATCGACGCCCTCGACGAGTTGGCCGCCGTCGTCTGCGGTGTGGCTCGTGAGGGCGAGTTGGACGCGGCGGTGGAGCAGGTTGAGGACGCGGCGGGGATGGACACGGCGCAGGTCACGGTCGGCATGCACGACGTGCGGCGGCTCCTCGCCGAGCTGACGGAGGTGGAGCAGCGCACGTCCCGGTTCGCGGCGAAGGGTGCGGCCGAGATCAAGCACCCGGCGATGCTCAAGACCCGCCGCCACCTGAAGGCGAACCCGCTGCCCGAGCAGACCGACAGGCGGTCGGCATGAGGGCCGCCGAGCAGGCGGAATACATCGTGCAGTGCATCCGCGACTCCGGATCCATGTACGAGGCAGATGCCCGCGCATTCCTCGCCGAACACGACGCGTGCACGCGCGACGACGTCCTCGCCGAGGTCACGGCGTGGCTGGTGAAGAAGGCCCGCGAGTACCGCGCCGCCAGCCGCAAGCAGGAACGGGCGCAGGGCGATACGTGCGCCGTCCTCGCGTCGAAGATCGCGCGTGGTGCGGTCCGCCCCAACAACCTGCGGATGCTGCCCGACCCTGGCTTCTTCGAGGCTGGCCACAGCTACACCAGCGGCACGACGAAGTTCCACTGCGAAGCCATCACCCCCAGCCCCGGAACCGGTGAACCCCGCGCCCTCGGCTGGAGATACGCCCCCGTCTACGACGTCCACCACTGGCACGCCTTCGCGTTGGACCCGGACGACTGGACGCACGGCGGCTGGACCGACACCAGCGAGGTGACGTCGTGAACGCCACCGTCTCCAGCCGCGAGGAACGCCTCGCCGCACTCCTCACCCTCATCCAAACCCAGCCCGGCCGGTGGACTGCCGGCCGCCTCCACCGCCGCCGCCGCGCATCCGGTGGGGCGGTACAGCGGGGGACGGCACGCCGAGACCTCCTCGAACTCCAACGCCGCGGCCACCTCATCGGCCGCGGCCCAGCGGACGGCCGCTACTACGTGCTCCGCGAGGAGACGGCCCGGTGAAGCACCGCCTGTACCCCGCCCTGTACGTGATCGCGGTGTTCGCCCTCGCCGCCGGTGCCACCACGTTGGCGAGCCTCCTCCCCATCCCCAACCCGCTCGGCGCGACAGCCGCATGCATCGCCGCCGGCTGTTTCGCGACCGTCGCCGCCCTCGCCTGGCTGCCCACCCCCTGCACCTGCCACCGAAAGGACAGCCAGTGACCATCACCGTGCAGGCCGGGACCGTGGTCCCGGCCGCCGGCCCCGGCATCACCGAACCCGGCATCTACCAAATGACCAACGAGGCCTACCACGCCGACCGCGGCAGCCTCTCCTCCAGCGGCGCCCGCATGCTGCTCCCCCCGTCGTGCCCCGCCCTCTTCCGGCACGCACAGGACACCCCGCAGCAGCCGAAGAAAACGTTCGAACTCGGCACCGCCGCACACAAGCTCGTCCTCGGTGAAGGCCCCGACCTCGTCCAAGTCGACGCCGACAAATGGACCACCGCCGCAGTCAAAGCCGAAGTCGCCGCGATCCACGACGAAGGCGGCGTCCCGCTCAAGCCGGCCGAGTACCAGCAGGTCCACGACATGGCCGACGCCCTGCGCCGCCACCCCGTCGCCTCAGTCCTCTTCGACCCCGCCCGCGGCCGACCCGAGCAGTCCCTGTTCTGGCGCGACCGCCCCACCGGCATCATGCGCCGCGCCCGCTTCGACTGGCTCCCCGACGCCCGGTCCGGCCGGCTCATCATCCCCGACTACAAGACCTGCCGCAGCGCCGAACCGAACGCCCTGGCCCGCGCGGTGGAGGAGTTCGGATACCACCAGCAAGACGACTGGTACCGGGCCGCCGCACGGGCCCTCGACCTCGCCGACGACTCCGCCGCATTCGTCTTCGTCTGCCAGGAGAAGACCGCCCCCTACGTGGTGACGGTCGTCGAGATGGACGCCGAGGCCCGCCGTATCGGCGCCGCCCGTAACCGGCGCGCCCTCGAAGTCTTCGCCGAGTGCACCGAGTCGGGCGTCTGGCCCGGCTACAGCGACGAGATCGCCTACCTCTCCCTGCCCCACTGGGCTGCCATCCGTGACACCGAGGAGTACCTGTGAGCTACCCCGTCGAGCGCCAAGCGCCCGCTGCAGCACCCGCCCGCATCGGCCAAGGCACCGCGGTCGAGCAGTCCCGCGCCGTCGCTGAAGTGCAGGCCGCGATCGTCGTCGCACAGCAAGTCCCCCGCGACATCAACTCGGCGATCTCCGAGATGCGTCAGTCCTGCCAGCAGATGTTCCTCGCCGAGCGGGCGTTCTTCCGCTATTCCCGCGGCTCCGGAAACATCACCGGCGCGAGCGTCCACCTCGCCCGGGAACTGGCCCGCTGCTGGGGCAACATCCAGTACGGGCTGGTGGAGATGCGCCGCGACGACGAGTACGCGCAGTCCGAGATGCAGGCCTTCGCGTGGGACGTCGAGAAGAACTCCCGTAACTCCTCCACCTTCATCGTCCCCCACAAGAGGGACCAGAAGGGCGGCCCGAAGCAGCTCACCGACATGCGGGACATCTACGAGAACAACGCGAACAACGGTGCCCGCCGTGTCCGTGAGGCGATCTTCGCGATCCTCCCGCCTTGGTTCGTCGAGGAGGCCAAGCAGATCTGCACCAGGACTCTGGCCGACGGCGGCGGGAAGCCGCTCCCGCAGCGCATCGCCGACGCCATCCGCGCGTTCGAGGGGATCGGCGTGGTGCAGGACCGCATCGAGACGAAGCTGGGCCGGCCGTCGGGAAAGTGGACCGAGCACGACGTGGCGCAGCTGCTGGTGGCATTCCAGTCGATTCAGCGCGGTGAGGTCACGGCGGATGAGGAGTTCCCGCTGCCGCGGGTGACGGTCGACGAGATCAAGCAGCAGGCCACACCGCCCGCGGCCACGCCGACGGGTGAGCAGGACTGGCCCGCGGTGGCGCAGCCCGGCAGTAAGTAGCCAGCACACGAGGTGGCCGCCCGCGCGGGTATCGCGGGCGGCCGGCACCCAGCACACCACACCGATCGGAGAACCACCATGAGTTGGCATCTCGGCCGCTTGGCCGGCTTCGACACCGAATCGACGGGCGTCGACGTCGAGGAGGACCGCATCGTCACCGCCTGCATCGTCGAGGTCGGCGGGAAACTCCCGGCCACCCCCGCGAACTGGCTCCTCAACCCCGGCATCGACATCCCGGAGCAGGCCGCCGCAATCCATGGCATCACCACAGAACG
This sequence comes from Streptomyces sp. B21-105, assembly GCF_036898465.1. Classification (NCBI taxonomy): domain Bacteria; kingdom Bacillati; phylum Actinomycetota; class Actinomycetes; order Kitasatosporales; family Streptomycetaceae; genus Streptomyces; species Streptomyces sp. B21-105. Next base: position 1,749,891 of record NZ_JARUMJ010000001.1, read on the forward strand.
CGCCCGGGCGGAAGGCCAGAACCCGGCGGAGGGCATCGCCCAGATCATCGCCGCCCTCACACAAGTCGTCCTCGCCGGGACACCGGTCGTCATCATGAACGCCCCCTACGACCTGACCCTCCTCGACCGGGAGGCCCGCCGCTACGGCATCAAAACCCTGTCGGACACCGTCGGCTCGGACCTGCGCGTCGTCGACCCGAAGGTCATCGACAAGGCGCTCGACATGTACCGCAAGGGCAAGCGCACCCTCACCGACCTGTGCGCCCACTACCAGGTCAAGCTGGACGGCGCGCACACGGCAGACGCTGATGCTGTCGCCGCCTGCCGGGTCGCCTGGCGGCTGGGACAGAAGTACCCGAAGCTCGCCAGCCTGTCCCTCGAGGAACTCCACGCCCAGCAGATCGACTGGCATGCCGTGTGGGCCGCGGACTTCCAGCAGCACTTGCGCAGCAAGGGCAAGTCGGACGTCATCGACGGCTCGTGGCCGCTGCGCCCGGTCGGGGGTGCGGCATGAGGGCCCCGTTCGTCTCCCGCCGCCGCTACGACGAGGACCTGGCCGCGGCCCGCGCCGAGGCAGGACGGCTCCGCGAGCAGCGCGACACCGCGCGCCGCGACGAGGAAACCGCCCGCTTCAACCGGGAACGGATCCTCCACCAACTCGCCGACGCCAACGAGAAGTACACCGACGTCGCCATCGTCAACGAGATCCTCACCTCCGAACTCACCGCGCTGAAGGAGCAGCTCGCCGCTGGCACGCCGGACGAGTGGCAGGCGAAGGCTGCCGCGGAGACGGAGCGCGCCGACCGCCTCCAAGCCGAACTCGACGACGCCCGCCTGCTGGCCTCCCGACTGACCGCAGTGGCCGAGTCGCGGCAATCCCTCGACGACGCCGAGCGTCCCGTAGACGCTGCCCCTGCCGCCCGCAGGGAAGGCCCGTCTGCCCGGCTACGCCGTGAACGGGACCGGGTCCGCAAGCTCGAGCAACGCCTGAGCGACATGCAGCTGTCGCATGTCGCGGACACGCGCGAGTTGCACGACCTCCGGCAGGGGGTGCAGAAGTGACCGCCGTACACGCTGCGCCCGCGGCCCTCGCCTCCATGCTCCTCGCGCTCGGGGTCGGCATGACGATGATCGGCCGGTCCTGGCCGCACCGAGCGAAGCACCGCGGACCGCGCGCACCGCGCCAGGTCGAGGAGTACGTGCCGGCCGCCGCCCTCATCCCCGCATTCGCCGGGACCGACTGGCCGACACCCGCGTTCGCGCACTGCATCCAATGCCGGACCACAGTCCCCGTCGTCGTCCACACCGGCGCCCACCGCTGCACCCACGGACACGTCACCACCCACACCACCACGGGGAGCACCCTGTGAAGTTCACCCTGCCCCCGCGCGTCCCGAACGGGTACACGCTCCTCGACATCTGCTGCAAGCAGGGCCTCGCGTCCTACGGCTACTACCTCGCCGGGTTCGACATCGTCGGAGTCGACCGGGAACCGCAGCCCCGCTACCCGTTCCCGTTCATCCAAAAGGATCTCCGCGACCTCGACCCCGACTGGATCGCAGGGAACTTCAACGGCGCGGCCGGCTCCCCGCCGTGCTGGGACCACTCGGACCTGAAGCACCGCACCGGCCTCTCGTATGAGGACTTCATCCCCGAGACCCGCGCTCTCTTCGAGGCGTCCGGCCTTCCGTATGTGATCGAGAACGTCGAGGGTGCGCCGCTGAAGGACCCGCTCACCCTGTGCGGAACGATGTTCGACGGGCTCCGCGTCAGCAGGCACCGCCTCTTCGAATCCAACCTGCCTCTGTACGCGCCCCGCCCGTGCCCGAAAAAGCACCCCCTCCACTACACCCTCGACAAACGCAAAGACCACTACGGCCAGCTCGACGAGTGGACCGCGTTCGTGTCCGTCAACGGCGGCGGCAACTGCACGAAGGCTGCGGCCGAGGACGCGATGGGTGTCCCGTCCGGGTGGGCGACGAAGGACGGCCTCAACCAGGGTGTGCCGCCCGCGTACACGCGGTGGATCGGCGAGCAGCTGGCCGACCACCTGGCCGCCGCCGAGGGGGTGGCGGCATGAGTACCGTCCCCATGTTCGAGGTTGAGGCGCCGGCCGCCATCACGCCGGCCCGGCCCGCGCCCCTCGACCTGCCCACCGTGTACGGCCTCGACCTGTCGTTGACCTCCACCGGCATCAGCGACGGCACCACGGCCCAAGCCCTCATCCCCGGCGACCGCACCGGACACGACCGCCTGGAGTTCCACCGCCGCAGTATCCGCGAACGCGTCCCGGACACCACGTCGCTGGTCGTCATCGAGGGCGTCGCCATGTCCGTCGGTTACCGGCCCGGCGTCGAGGAGATGACGTACCTCCGCGGCCTCATCCGCCACGACCTGTGGCGGCGCCGTATCCCCTTCGCGATCTGCCCGCCGCAGCACCGCATCATCTACGCCTGCGGCGTCGCCAACCCCGCCAAAGACCTGCCCGCGAACAAGCGGAAGACCGCGGCGAAAGGCATGGTCCGCGACGCCGTCATCAACCGGTACGGCGTTCCGTGCGACGGGCGCGGCCGCTACGACCAAGCCGACGCGACGGTCCTTGCCGCGATGGGCTTGCACTGGCTGGGCTACCCGCTCGCTGTCCTCCCCGACACGCACCGCCGCGCCCTGTCCGGCGTGACGTGGCCCGAGAACCTCCCGGCGGTGGCCCGATGATCCGCACCAGCTACAGCGCGCCCGACACTGCGGAACGCGCCGAACAGTGGCGGCAGGACGCTGCATGCGCCCGCCCCGAATACAAGGACCAGCGCGACATCTGGTTCGCACCCACCAACCGGCAATCCGACATCGTGCTCGCCAAGTCCATCTGCAAAACGCTCTGCCCGGTCCGCGCCGAGTGCCTCGCCGCCGCCGTCCTTGGTCTCGTCCTCGCGGGCTGCACCGACGACCGCCCGCAAGGGCCGGCCGGGCAGGTCGTCGCGAAGGACACCGACCGTGACTGCCACACGACGACGACCGGCACCGGGAAGAAGCGCCGCACGCATCAGTCGTGTGACACCGAGTACGAGCTGACGACCCGCGACAAGCAGGGCCGCGAGCACGAGTTCAAGGTGTCGTCGTCCGTCTACGACAACTGCCGTCGCGGCTCCGCCTACCCGGGCTGCATCGACCGCTGACCACCCTCCCGGCGGCCGTTCCCTCACGGCCGCCCACCGGGCGCGGGAGGCCCTTCCCCCAACGCCTCCCGCACCCCACCACCCGACCTGAAGGAGGACCCGATGCCCGCCCAACAACCCCAACTCGACGGCACCCTCCCCGAACCGTCCCTCGACTACCGCAGCTGGGTCGACACCATCCGACCCGCGTTCATCCGAGCCGCCCGCACCGGCCAGTGGTTCACCAGCTACGAAATCGCCAAAACCAACGACCTCCCCGAGCCGGCCAACCCGAAAGCCGACTGGGGCAACTTCGTCCAATCCCTCGTCCGCCACGGCGTGATCGAGCACTGCGGCTGGGACGAGACCAGCCGGCCGGGCGGCGAGCACTCCGGCGTCAAGGTCTGGCGCGGCACCCGCGCAGCACAAACCGGGAGAGTCGCATGACCGGCATCCCCACCCGCGGCAACGCCCGTATCCGCCTCCGCGAACAAGCAGGCCGCCTCTACATCGAAGGCTGCACCATCGCCTCCACCGCCCGCCAGATCAGCCGCTCCTACGGCTGCACCCGAACCCTCCTCCTCGAAGCCGGCGTCCGGTTGCGCAGGCCCGGCGGCCACCGCATGACCAGCTTCCGCAGCCAGTAGCCGCACACGACGAAGGCCCCGCCGAAGCAGGGCCCGCGGAGAACGAGAGGAGGAGGAGGAGGAGGAGATGTCAGGACGAGTCGAGAGCTCGACGCTTGGCGATGGCGAGCGCCTCGTCAATGATGCGCGCCTTGTGCGCGGCATCCGGGCCAGCCGTCTCCTGCAACTCCTCCAGGTAGCTGCGCAGCTCCCACAGCGTGGCGAAGTCCTCGTAGCTGACGATCGCGCCGGCCTTCTTCTTGCGGTTGATGAGAACCGTCGGCTCGCCAGCGAAGCGGGCGCGCGCGATGACCTCACCGAGCACATTGCGCGCTTCGGCGATCTGGTTCTCGTGCACGGTCGGACGGTCGCTCATTGGCACAGCGTAACTGCTGACGGCCATGACGGTCACGGTAGCTCCCTTAGCTGTTTCATTCGTAGCGTTCTTAGCTATGATAGCTACAGCGGGGAGGGGTTGAACAGACCGCCCTAAGCGCCCTGGTTCCACGCGCCCAAAACCCCTCAGGTACGACCGAAAGAAGCGCAGATGCCCTGGGTCAAGCTCGACGACCGATTCCCCTCGCACCGCAAGGTCGCACTGCTCACCGACCGCGCCTTCCGGCTGTACGTCTCCGCGCTCTGCTGGTCGTCGGAGAACCTCACCGAAGGCCGCATCACCCAGCGCGAACTCCCCTTGGTGGCCGCCCGTCTCCGCGGAGCCAAGACCGCGGCCGGCGAACTGGAGACCGCCCAACTCTGGGACGCCGTAGACGACGGTTGGGTCATCCACGACTTCCTCGAGTACAACCCCGACCGCGCCCGCGTGCAGTCCGACCGCGAAGCCAACGCGGCCCGGCAGCAGGCCTGGCGGGACCGGAAGCGGGCCGAGCGTGAGGCGAAGAAGGCCGCCGAGAAGGCGGCGCGTAACGCCCCCCGTAACGGCGTTACGGATGAGGCCGAAAAGCACGACGACGACACGACGACGACAGCAACACGACACGACGACGACACGACGACGACAGCAACATGGTTCGAAGAAGACGAAAAACCGCAGGTAGAAGCGATTCGTAACGGCGTTAGTAACGCTGCCCCGTCCCCTTCCCCTACCCCGTCCCATTCGGTACTTCCTTCGGAAGTACCTCCTCCCCCTTCCCCCTCCACTCAGCCTGCGGGCCGGAACGAGGTCGAGGTCTCGGGAAGAGGAGAAGTCCAACCCCTCATGGCCGCCATGGCAGCCCGCGGCATGAACGTCTCCTGGACCTTCCACTCCACCGAGTGGATCGACCTCCGCGACGCCGTCCGCCGCGTCGGAGTCCCCACCCTCGTCGAACACGCCGCCCGCGTCTGGCAGGCCGCGAAGACGACCCCGTACTCCGCCCGCTACTTCCTCCCCGGCTGGACCGGCCTCCAGGAAGCCCCCGCCTACACCGGCCCCCGCGCCATCGCAGGCCCCCCCAGCAAGACGCAGGAGTACCTCGAAGACATGGCCGCCATCGCCGAAGAACTCCGCCAGCAGAAGAAGGGCACCGCCTGATGGACGCCGAAGAAGTCCCCCAGCTCATCGCCCAGATCGCCCTCGCCGACAGCCGCGTCCGTCGCGAAGACAAGATGGAACGCCGCGCGCAGATCGTCATGTGGGCCGGGATCCTCGCCGACACCCCCTACGACTTCGCCCTCCAAGCCGTCCACGAGCACTACTCCCAAAGCCAGTGGCCCATCGCCCCCGGCGACATCGCCAGCCGCTGGCAGAACGTCGTCCGCGACCGCGTCAACCGCGACAACGGCACCTTCGAACCCAACGACCACCCGGGCCTCGACCCCGACGACGTCATCGGCTACCTCGCCGCGCTCCGCGGCCAGCGTCAAGCCGTCGCCCAAGGCGTCCGCCCGCCGAACACCGTCAAGGCCATCACCGCCGGCGCCGCAGCCGACGAAGTCACCGCACGGCTGAGGACCCTCGGCACCTACGTGCCCCGCCAAGTCGACGACGCCCTCGACGCCTACCGCCCTCTCAAGGAAGCACGCCGAGCCGCCCTCATCGCCGGCCAGCCCGACGCCTTCTCCGTCGAATGCGACTGGTGCCAAGCCCCCGTCGGCGAACCCTGCCGCTCACGCCGCGTCGACCCCAAGGGCGGAGCCACCAGCAACCGCCGCCGCTCCACCCCACACCCCTCCCGCGTCGACGACGCCACCACCGCCGCGCGCGAGCAGCAGGAGCAGGAGGCCAGCCGGTGAACGACCAGCCCGTCCACCGCGACGACATCACCGCCATGCACAAACAGGGCGACCTCAAGTCCTACATGCGCAGCCTCATCCACCCCACCAAAAACCCCGCCACCCCCAGCAAACGGAAACGCAAGCCCAGCTGGGGCGCCATCCCCATCCCCACCGACCACAAACCCGGCACCTGGCCATCCGGCACCCAACCACCCGGCCCCGCCCTCGAACGCCACCTCCCACCCGAAGCCTGGGCCGACGCCATCCGCCGCTACCGCACCGAACCACCCACCACCGACGAGGAGACCAAGTGACCACCACCCAGCCCCTCGAAGCCCCCTGCGACCGCTGCCGCCAGACCCGCCCCCTCTTCACCCGCAAGCCCGACCACGACTGCATCGACACCCTCGGCCGCGTCGACCTCATCGAAGCCGCCCGCCTCATCGCCGAAATCGAAAACCAGGGCGACATCTGGTGCACCCGCCGCATCGAAGGCCTCCCACCCCGCCAGCTCTGCATCCGCTGCTTCGAAGTCGACGCCGCCGACGAAGCCGCCCACATCGAGGTGCACCAGCTGTGAAGATCCGCGCCGACATCGCCGCCCTCATCCGCGCCGGCCACACCAACGCGTCCATCGCCCACCGCCTGGGCTGCGACCCCTCCACCGTCGCCGAAGCCCGCCGCGCCCTCCGCTACCCACCCGCCGGCGCCCTCGAACGCCTCTACGCCGAAGCCGTCCCCACCGGCCGCGTCCACGCCTACAGGCCCGAACGCATGCCCACCAGCCCAGACCAAGCCGCCGCCAACCGGGCCCGCCTCCTCGCCGCACTCCGCACCCCCGCCTGACCCGCCCATGCCGCCACCCCACCAACCCGCAACAACCACCCCGAAAGGACCAACCGTGACCCGCTGGTACGTCGGACAGCACACAAAGCGCGGCGGAATCCACCCGCCCCGCACCTCCATCAACCGCATCGGCGAACACTCCTCCGCCATGCGCCGCCAGGAACAGCGCATCGACGACAAGCGGATCCTCGCCGACTACGTCCAGCTGAAGCCCGGCGTCCTCGTCGTCTGGGACCGCCAGCCCCACCGCGTCATCGAGCTCGCCGAACGCCCCCTCGACCTGTGGGGCGAGAAGCACGAAATGCGATACGCCACCGCCCTCGAGCAGTGGGAGCGCGGCGGGAAGCGCGGAGACCGGCCCGAAAAGGCCACCTGGGGCGGCCGCCCCTACGTGTTCATCCTCCAGCCCGACGGCAAGCCCCACGAAAAGCCGCTCCACCTCATCGGCCCGGCGAACCACTCGTGGGACGTCCTGCCCGAGCACTACGCGATCTGCTCCGCCTGCGGGGAACTCCCACCCTGCCGCCACGAGATCGCCGAACGGGAAGCCGACCGGCAGGCCGCCCGCGCCGACGTCGTCATGGACATCCCGCCCGGCCACTGCCTCGGCTGCGGCGAGTACGTCACCCCGCGCCAGCAGGCCGCCCGCTTCCCCGGCCCGAACCTGTGGCGGCCCGACCTTCCCGAGCACTCCGCGGTCTTCCACGCCCGGCAGGAGTGCTCCGGCGAAGTCGACCGCTACCGCCGTCAGTGGGAAGCCCGCGGCAACAGCAACCAGCAGCCCAGCCTTTTCGCCGACGACGGCCCCACCCCCGCCCGCTGATCATCACCGCGCAAGGAGCACCACATGACCAACCACACGACCGCCGTACCCGAACCCACCGTCCAACCCACCCGCTACCAGATCTCCCTCCTCCCCGGCGAGGACATCAACCAGCACCTGTACATGATCGAAGTCGAGTACCGCGGCGCGGGCCGGTGGGCGGTCGTCCATCACGGGCACTGCCTCGGCACCGACGGCGTCTGGGACTTCGGCGTCAAGGAGTACGACCGCGGCGACGACTGGCTCGACGCGCACCGCTTCGACCTCGACACGGCGCTCGCGCTGGCGAAGGAGCACGCGTCGGCCGTGACCGTGAACGGGATCACCGCGGCTGAGGCGTACCGGCGTACCGCCGTTTCTGCCGTGTCTGGTGCGGCCGACAGCAGGCAGACATGACCGCGTACCCGCTCGGCTTCGAGATCTCCTGCGACGGGCCCGACGAAAACACCGACTGCCACGAAAGCGCCGCGATCCCCATCCGCTTCGGATCGATGACGGCTCGACAGGTGCGTGCCGACGGCCGGGATGACGGCTGGATCCGACGGCGCCGCGCCGGCCGCCTGGCTGACCTCTGCCCCGACTGCGCCGCCGTCCCGACTCCCTGACCCGTACCCGGCGGCTCGCAGTCGAGTTGCGAGCCGCCGGCCCCCCGATCCCACCACAGGAGGACCCGATGCCCAACACCCCCGACCCGCAGGCCGCCGAGGAGCGCCGCGAGCGGTACGCCACGGCGATCAGCAAGTGGCACCGCGACCCGGAGCGGCCGCTGTACGCGCAGGGCGCCGACGCCGTCATCGCCGTCGCGGACGCCGAGCAGGCCGAACTCCGGGAGCGCCTGGCCGACTACGAGAACCGGATCACCTGGGAGACCACGTGCGGATCGTGCGCCCGGATCCTGGACTCCAGCATCCGTGAGACCGAGCAGACCGAGGCGCACCGGCTGGCCCTGTCCGAGGCGCTCGGGCTCGGCACCGGCGCACCGTGGGACGCGATCCGCGAGCAGGCCGCCGTCGTCCCGTCTGCCGCCGAGACCACCAACCGGGCCACGTCCGATGCGGTACGTGAGCAGTTGTTGGCCGCGCTCGACTTCGCCTACTGCCAGGGCCTCGGCTACGACACCCCGGAGGCGCTGCTGGCCGCCTACGACGCGACGCAGCCTGTCCCGCCGCCCGCCGACCGGGCCACGCTGCGGGACCGGATCGCCGACACCGTGATGCCGTTCCTGCTGAACTTCTCCGACGAGGAATCCGCAAGGATCAACGCCGCCGAGGTCGCCACCGCGCTGCTGGCCGACGTGCCCGCTCCAGCGCCCGTGTGTATCTGCGGGCACTCGAAGCAGCAGCACTTCGAGGACGCCTGCATCACCGAGATCACCGGCTGCAACTGCGGCGACTACCTGGAGCCTCAGGACGCGGCCGAGGTGATCGACCGGTGGAGGCAGGCGGCCCTTCAGGCCCGCGCCGCCGACCGGGCCGCGCTGCTGGACGAGGTGGCCACCGCGCTGATCGGCCGTCACTGCTCGCCCGAGAGCGTCGCCATCGTTCGCCGCCTCGTCAACGAACGCCTGTGTACCGCCTGCCAGGCCTACGGGCAGACCGTGGAAGACAAGCCCGACGGCGGCATCGTCCGGCGCTGCAAGGACTGCAGCGGCGAGGGCCTGCGCCGCGTGGCCGCCGAGGAACAGCCCACCGAGACGCAGGACTCGCTGCCCGCCTGGCTGTACCAGCGGTTCATGCCAGACGGCGAGGGCTGGGAGAACCTCGACGCCGACGACCGCTCGTACTGGGAGCACCACGCCCGTGCCGTGCGCCGGGCCGTAGCGCGCGACGGATTCAAGGCCGAGCAGCCCGCCGCCGTCGAGCAGCCCGACACCCAGACACGGGAGGCGCGGGTCGGCCGGTGCAGCGCCGTGATGCTGCGCGTGCACCACGCCCCGCACGGCTGGGAACCGCAGCCCGGCATGGAACCCGTCCACTGCCCCGGCTACCCGCAGCCCGGCAAGGAGAGCTGAGACGTGGCCCGCGCCTGGAAGACGCCCTGCGCCAACCGCTGGTACACCGCCCACTTCGGAATCCTCGTCGACCCATGGCGGCTCGACGAATGTTCGGAGTGCGAGTTCTGCGGCAGCTGCGTCGCCCACATCTGCTACCGCGACGACGCCTCCACGCTGCTGCACCTGGACTGGTTCAAGGACTTCGCCAACCCCGGCGAACCCGAATGCGGATCTGCCGGCGGCCCGAAGCACCTGCCCGAGTACGCGCCCCGCCCGTGCAACCTCCCGGCCGGGCACGACGGCAAGCATCGGGCGCGGATGGGCTGGTCCTGGCCCGTGATCCCGAAGCCCGCCCACTGATCGTCCTGTCCGTGTGTCTCCCGGCCGGGATCGCCGCGTGCGCGGTCACGGCCGGGGTGAGGCGGCGGGAACGACGGCGCAGACGCCACGCAGAGGCCCCCGACCCGACGGATCCCCGCACTCAGCCCCCGAAGCGCTCCTGACTAAAAATGCGAACCCAGGAAGGACCCATTTCGATGGACACCCGAACCCCCACTCCGACCCAACTCCCGCCGAACGCCATACGGCACGGCCAATGCGGAGCCTGGTGGACCGGAGCCGAACGCAGCCACTGCGGCGGATGCCACCTCACCTACAGCTCCCTGACCTCGTTCGAGCGGCACCGCAAGGGTGGACGCTGCAACGATCCTGCCTCCGTGGGCCTGGTCGCCCGCCAGAAGCCCTACGGGGAGCTCTGGGGACTCCCGGGCCCTGACGGCGGCTACGCGGGCCTCCACGCCCCGCAGGAGGGCGCGTGAAAGCCCCGTACCGGGTCCTCGTCACCGGATCGAGGGACTGGCCCAAGCCCGCCGACGTCTTCGCCGCCCTCAACGAAGCCCAACGGCAAGCTGAAGGCCGCCTCCTCGTCGTCGTCCACGGCGTCTGCCCCACCGGAGCCGACGCCCACGCCCGCCAATGGGCACGCGCCCGCCAAGGCCAGGGCGAGGCCGTCATCGAAGACCCGCACCGCGCGAACTGGCGGCCCGGCGGAGTCCTCGACCGCTCCGCCGGATTCCGTCGCAACGCCGAGATGGTCCGGCTCGGCGCGGACGTCTGCCTCGCGTTTACCGGCCCCTGCACCAAGCCGAACTGCCGTCAGCCGAAGCCCCACCCATCGCACGGCACATCGCACTGCGCCGACCTCGCCGAGGCCGCCGGGATCCCCGTCCGCCGCTTCACCGCCTGACCCCTGCCCCTCGGCCGCCCCCACCCGGGCGGCCCGAAAGGAAACCCGCCATGACCGAAACCCCCGCCCCCGCCGTCGGCCAGATCTGGCAGGACAACGACCCCCGCGCCGAAGGCCGTCAACTCCTGATCGAGGGAATCGGCGACACCCACGCCACTGCCCGACAGGTCGCCCTCACCCCCGACGGACAGCCCGTCCCCCTCCCCGGCGTCCGGCAATCCCGCATCCGACTCGACCGCTTCCGCCCCACCAGCACCGGCTACCGCTACGTCAGCCCCGCCTGACCCCTGCCCCTCGGCCGCCCCCACCCGGGGCGGCCCCGCCTGAGCCGCACGCCCGACACGAAAGGCACCACCGTGACACCCGCCGACCAACTACGAGCAGCCGCCGAGCGTCTCCGCGACCTGCGCGAGGCACTCCCCACCGAACACTGGGGCGACCGCCCCTGGCAGGCCGAAGAGTGCAGCCGCACCGACGACGCGCCGCCCTCTCCCTGCCCATGCATCGTCTCTCAGGGCGAATACCGCGACTTCGACCAGCCGCAGGACCCGCCGATCCAGTACATCGCGGATGCCGAGACCCCCGAGTTCGCGGCCTACATCGCGACCATGCACCCCGGCGTCGGCAAGGCGCTCGCCGCGTGGCTGGAGTCCGCCGCCCGCGACGCCCGCGAGATCGGCCCCGACCCCCACGCCCTCACCATCGCCCGCGCGGTCCTCGGCACCCCGGACCGGCAGCCGTGACCATCCTCCTCACCGCCGCCGCCGCACTCGCCGCCGGCTACTGCATCGGCCACCACACCGGCCGCACCCTCCGACGTGCCGCCACCCACATCGAGGCGATCATCCGCACCACCATCCCCGACCCGAAACCGATGCCCGACTGGGAACAGGCCGCCGACAAGGCCCGCATCGACACCGTGATCGCCGACATCGAAACCCACTGGAACGAGGACGCCGCATGAGCATCTACGCCAGCATCGAAGGCATCGGCGACCACGGCGACCCCGAACACCTCGGACAGCCGTGGACCTACCAGGGCAGCCATATACCGCCCCGCGAAGACGGCCCCCGCGCAGGTGTCATCGGCCTCGCCGTGATCCCCTCCCACATCACCGCCGACGGCCGCGACGACCAGCCCTGCGACGGTCCGCCCTGGCCCTGGCTCCGGCTGCACCTCGACGTGGTCGGCGACGACCCGTGCACGCTCCTCGACCCGGCGCAGGCCCGGTTCCTCGCTGCCCAACTCGCCACCTGGGCTGACCGAGCGGAGCAGCCGTGACCGACCAGACCCCATCCCAGAAGCCCGACCTGCGTGACCAGCTCATCAACGCCCTCGGCCAGACCGACACGATCCCGCCCATCGCGCACCGCCGCGCCCAAGCTGACAACGTCCTCGCCGTCCTGTACCGCGAGTGGCCGTGGCTGCGCGCCGCCGCTGAGGACGCCTCACCGGTTCCCGGATCGGAGCGGGAGCAGCGGATCCGGCTCGACGACCTCACCAGCGACGCACTCGACGCCCTGTACGAGCAGCTCGAAACCGCCGAGGAAAACGAGTCTCAGCGGCAACTCGCCACCGCACGGGAGGCCCTCGCCTCCGCTACGACACGGGCTGCCCTCGCCGAGCACGAGCTGGCCGCCCTCCGCCAGGTCGCGCGCGGCTACTGCCCGGCCTGCGGACGCGGCGACGCCGGCCCGACCGTCAACGACTGGGAGCAGCAGAAACAACGCGCCGACGCCGCCGAGGCCGTCGCCGAGCAAGACGTCACCCGCGTCATCGCCCTCTACGAGCAGTGGGTCAAGGCCGGCCCGCCACCCCTCGGCACGCCGACGTCCCGCTGGTGGGACGCCCGCCTCGCCGAGCTCCACAACACGATCCGACCCCCCACCAACCAGCCCGAACACCACACCGGAACAACCCCCGCCAACCAGACCGCACCATACGACCAAACCAACAGGCCGAACCAACACCGCACCTGACACGACGAAGGGGCGCGCCCACACCTCCCCAGGCCAGGCACGCCCCCCGGTGGATCAAACGTACGCCCCCGCAACGGGAGACACGATGACCACCAAAACCCGCATACGCGGGATGATCGCCGCACTCCTCCTCACCCTCACCGCACTCACGGCCAGCACCACCCCAGCACCCGCAGAACCCGACCCCCCACCGGCCACCATCAGCCCGGCCGGCGTCGACCTCCACGACGGCATGGCCTACAAAGACGGCAACACGTACCACCTCGTCGGCAGCATGTACGGGTGCGGATACCAGTGGTACGTGCCCAGCCCCTGGTGCGGATTCGGCGTCAGCACCGCCACATCGCTGGACGGCCCGTGGTCCACGCCGACGCTCCTCTTCCCCGCCAACGAGATCGACCCCTACAGCGGGAAAACGTTCGCGTCGCTCTGCGCCACCGTCAACGGGCACGGCTGCTTCAACCCACGCATGGCGCAGCGCCCGGACGGGGTGTGGGTGCTGTGGTTCAACCAGCCCGACTCCCGCGTCAGCACAACCACCCACGCCTACTGGATCATGGGATGCAACGGGCCCGCCGGACCCTGCGGCAACTCAGCCGGCACACCCAACGGATCCACGCACAAGCCGACGCTCCACCAATGCAACGGCGAGAACGGCGACTTCGCCCTCGTCCCCGACCCCGCAGGCGGAGCAGCCATCATCTGCAGCTACGGCGGAACCCTCGCCGCCGAACGCCTCGACAAGTGGTGGGCCAACGGCACCGGACAAGGAGCGACCGCGCTTGCCGGCCTCGCCGACGTGGAGGGCGTCGGCGCGTGGCGCGACACGGCGACCGGCACGTGGGTGATGACCTACTCCGAGAAGTGCGGCTACTGCACCGGCACCCCGACCGGCTACGCCACCGCGCCGACCCTCACCGGCCCGTGGACCGCGCCCGGCAACCTCGGCTGGTCCGCCCCACCCGGCGGCCGACGAGACTTCAGCCTCGGCTGCGGCGGCCAAGCCCGAACCGTCAGCATCGTCGACGGCGTGCCGTACCAGGGCATTGATCTGTGGATCGGCCAGCGCAACGAAACATCCGCCGGCCTGCTCCTGGCGCCGCTCACCTACACGCCCACCACCGGTGCGGCCGGGGACGGCAAGGTGTGGCGGCCGCCGCTCTCCCTGACCTGCTGACGGGGTGGCCGTATCCTGGAGTCGCTGTCCCCGTTCCAGCTGGCGCGAGGGCAGTACGGGCACGGCAACCCGGTGATGCACACAGCGCAGCGCCCCCGTCAACACGACGGGGGCGCAGCTGCGTGGTGGGGCTACTCCTCGGGTCGGCGCTCCTCAGCAAGCCGCTCCCGCCACTTCTCTGGCACCTCCCGGAACCGCACTGCCGGACTGTCGGCCCGGTCGGTCAGCCCGTCCTGCATCCAGTCCGTGGCGATGGAGCGCAGCTCGGAGTCCTGGTAGTAGTTCCGGTCGTACTCGTCGCGGGGCCCGGCTTCCCGATCGGCGAACGTCACCTCCGCGATCACGAAGAAGCGGCGGACGGGTTCACCGTCGATCCGCAACCGGTCGATCTTCATTCGGTGTCCTCCGACGGGTTCTCGTCGGCCATGCGGCGCAGCTCGTTCGCAGCGGCGTTCACGTCATGCATGTGGTCGTCCGTCAGATCACGCAGCGTCTCCGACTCGTCGAGCCTGTCAGCCGCCTCGCGCAGGACGGCCGCACGGAAGGCGTCGATCTTCTGACTGGCGCGCTCCGAGATCGCGGGCGAGTGTTCCTTGCCCTGCATCGCAAAGGCGTACAGGTCCTTACGGGCGTCCATCGGTTCTCCCTGCTGGTGGCTGACGAACTGGTCGCGCTTCTTGCCTTGCTGCTTCGGGTTCGCCTGGAACCAGGCGGCCACCTCGTCAGCGCGGTACTGGGTTTTCGTGGAGCCCTCGACCGGAACTGGCTGGGGGAAGGAGGAGCTGCGCCGGTACGTGTGCAGCGCTGACCGACTGACCCCGTGCTCCAGCTCGATCTGCTTCAAGGTGATCAAGCGGCTCCCCTCGCTCTCAGGGTTCTCGGGCACGGCTACATCCTTCCCGATGTTCTGGACAATGTCCAGAACCTCTGTCACTGTGGAACGGCACCAACAGAACAGCCCGGACACGAGGTGCGAACTCGTGTCCGGGCAGACCATCCCCCTGCCGTGAACAGGAGAGACAGCCGTGCAAGAGCGTAACGGCCAACCCCAAGACCAGCCCACCCCCACACACGAGCGCGCCGGGCAAGACCTCCCGCAACGCCTCCCCGTTCCCGCACCGCGCCCCCACGTTGATGCGCCCCTGCCGCGCCGAACCCCGGGCGGCTCCCTGTGACCCGCCCCCGCCCCGGCCTCTACCGGGTCCTCGTCGCGCTCGCCATCCTCGCCACCTGCATCGCCCTCGCATTCGAACTCCGCGGAGGCCACTGATGGGCATCCGATCCTTCGCCCGCAGCCTCCGCCCCGGCAACGACCAACAACTCGCCGACAACCTCAGCCAACAACGCCGCCGCACCCACCGCCAAAGCGCCACCCGCGCCGACCGCGCCGGCCAGAACTGGGACGCCAAGGACCGCGACGCCGAGCGCAACCGCAGCGGACGCTACTCCCGCTAACCCACAGACCGGCCGCCCCCGCGACATTCCCCCCGCAGGGGCGGCCCCTCCCACCGAAGGACTCCCATGTCTTCCGCCCGTCACTTCCTCGCCCGCGGCTCCCTCTCCGACACCGAACTGAAGAACGACATCCAAGCCGACATCACCTCCACCCGAAACGCCCAACGCGACCTGGCACAAGCCGGACAGCACGGCGTCGCCGCCCGCATGAGCGAGGCCGTCGACGAGCACCTCGACGAACTCAACGACGCCAACCGCGGCACCTGGAAGCCCAGGCACGCCTGATGGCTGCCATCGAAATCGTGTCCTTCGGCTACCTGCACGCCGACGCCCCAGAGGCGGACGTGGTGCTGGACCTGCGACGGGCGTTCCGGGACCCGCACGTCGACCCGGCGATGCGGCAGCTCACCGGCCGCGACCCGCTCGTGCAACGCACCGTCCTGCGCACCCCCGGTGTACGTCGGCTGCTGAAGGCCACCGTCCGGCAGGTCGCCGCTTACGCCCAGGGCCCGTCGATGGACCGGATCGTCATCGGCTCCGGCTGCGCAGGCGGACGCCACAGGTCAGTTGTCGTCGCCGACCAACTCGCCCGCCGTCTCCGCCGTCGAGGCCACACCGTCACCGTCACCCACCGCGACCTGCACCAACCCGTCGTCCACCGCTGACCGGCTGCCCGCGTCGCCCGGCCCACCGCCGGGCGGCAAGGAGAACCGGAGCAGCACCCACCCCGCCCCGAGAGGAGACCCGCATGCAACGCCCCTTCCACAGCCCACTCGCCAGATGGGGCTTCACCGTCCTCGCCGTCCTCGCCCTCACCACCGGGCAGACCGTGCCGTTTCTCGTCACTGCCGCCATCGCCACCTACGCCTGGCGCACCCGCCGCCGCTGACCACGGAGCCGTCACCGTGAAGAAGCTGACCGGAGGACAGATCGCTGTTCTCATCACCGCCACCCTCCCGATGATCGCCGTCGGTGTCGGCGGTGCCATCGGGACCTACGCCAACGCCGCCTCCGTCCTCCACCGTAAAGAAACCGCACTCGGCGTCGTCGCCGCCGGCGAAGGGGCCACCCTCGTCGCCGCGCTCGTCATGATCGGCGTCACCATGCTCGGCCAGGCCGCGCCGCTCGCCATCCGCGCCGCGCTCTGGCTGCTCCCCGCCGCCGCATCCGTCATGGGCCTCGCTATCGCTCCCACCCCCACCGAGATGGTGGTGTTCGCCCTCACCCCCCTCGCGATGACCGCCGCCGCGGAAGGCATCAGCTTCCTCGCCCGACGGATCGTCGTGCACCGCACCGGCGTCGACGTCGAGGCGCAGCGCCGCAACGCCTACCTGCTACGGCGGATCGCCTACCACCGGGCCCGCGCGGAGCGCCACCCGTGGCGGTGGGTGCGGAAGGTGTCGGCGATCATGGCGTGGCGGCTCATGGGGCAGCTCGGCGATAGCGACGCCACCCTCGGTAGCGCCCTGACCGACGTGCAGAACACCCGGATCGTCGACGGCGCCAATACGGCGCTCGCCGCCATGCTCAGCAGCGCTACGGAGCTGTCGGCCGCCACGCCACGTCCGGCCGTGGCGCCCGGAGCCGCCACCTCGAAGCACGCCCGCGCCACCGCCACGCCCTCGCCCACCACGGCCCCCGCATGCGATGCCACGCCTGTGCTCGACGCCACGTCCGACGCGGCAGTCCCGTGCTACGCGCCTGGCACCCCGCAGTACGTCGTGCGGGAGTTGTGGCTGAGGAAGAACCACCGGCCCACGGAGGGCGCGGTCGTCGAGGCTCTCGGAGACGCCGGGCTGCCGAACTCCCGCGCGCAGGCCGGGAAGATCCGCCGCCAGGTCGAAGCCGAGAACCCCCGCCTGCCCGGCCCCCGAGCCGCCTGACCCTGACCGCGACTCCAGTCGTACTCGAACTTGCTTCACCCGCCCCTCTGAACAGCGCAAACCCCCTACCCGCACCCGATGCGACTGCAGTCAGAGTCACAGTCACAGTGAGGAGAGCCCGCCCGTGGCCCGCACCGAAACCCCCACCGAGCAGGCCCCCACCACGCCCGCACTCGACCCCGAACCGGCCACACAAGAACAAGCCCGGCCCTCCCCGGTCCTGGCCTGGCCGGCGGAATGGCCTATCCCCGAACTCCCGGCGGAGACGGAGAAGCGGCGCCGTACCCGCGGCCTGCCCATGGCCCCGCTCCTCGCCGCCACCGGGAACGGGACGACGCTCGCGGCGACGGCCGCGTATTCGGCTGGCGGTCCGGTGGCGGCTGCCGCCACCGGTGTCGTCGCAGCGGCGGGTGCTACGGCGGCGGTGTTGCGTCGTCGGGCGGCGGTGCGTCGTAGCGTGGCGTCCCGTGCGGGGAGCGCCACGTCGGGCGGCCGCCGGGGTGGCGGTAGCGGGTGGCGTAGCGGTGCGGGTAGCGGGTCTGCGGGCGGCGCTACGAGGGCCGGTAGCGGCCTGCGGCGTAGCGGCAGTGGCGGCCGTAGCGGGGCTGGTAGCGGCCTGCGTAACGGCACGGCACGTAGCGGTAGCGGTCTCTCCGCGGGCGGCTCGCGTGGCGGAACCGGTAGCGGCAAGCACAGCCCCCGTAGTGGGCTCCTGCGCAAGAACCGCGACCGCCACAGCCTCGACAACGCCAAGCCCTCGGCGCGCCGGCGGAAGGAGGATGCGGCCGCTACGGAGAAGGCGGCGAAGAAGGCGCTGAAGCGCGCCGCGAAAGACCTCGCCGCAAAGAGCAGCAGCAGCGGCAGCGGCAAGGGCCACGCCCTCAAAGCCGCCGCCGGCCGTGCCACCCGCGCCGCATGGAAGACAGTCAGCCCCACAGCGGCCCGTGCCGCGAAGGCTGCCGGCCGTCACCTCAAGCGGGCCGGCCGCCCGCTGTGGGACGGCGTCCGCGCCGGACTCGTCGGACTCGCCGCCGCGCTGTGGCAACGGAACTGGCGAGTGTTCCGGCCTGCCGTGCGCGCCATGTGGCGGCGCATCAAAAGCAAGCGGGCCGCAGCACAAGCCGCAGCCGATCCGACCCCGACCAGCCCGGCCGTCGCCGACACCGTGCGACGCCCCGCCGACACCAGCCCGACCAACACCTTCGGAGGAACCCGCATGTCCGGTGGAGGACACCACTTCGTCGCCCCCGCAATGGAACTCGCCCGCGCCGCCGCCCACTACCAGCCCCAAGGAATGCTGCAAGTCGGCGCGGACTTCGCAGGCCTGGAAGAGGCGCTGCGTCTCCACGCCGAGGCCATGAAGATCACCGTGGAGAACGCGGACGCCACCCAGCCCCTCGCCCCGCAGATCATCGAACTGATGCGGCAAATCCACGGCCTGCAACTGAAGGCAGCCGAACTCGCCGCCGAGTTGCAGCCCGCGTTCCGCCAGCTCCACGACGTCGACATCTCCCGCCTGGAAAACCCCCGCAAGGGCGTCGCAGGCGAGCGCATGTGGGACGTCTCCACCAACCTCTGATCAGGAGCACGCTCGTGAAACTCGACTGGGACGCCAAACACGGCCCCGTCACCGGCCCCATCAACACCGGTATGGCCGCCCTTGCCGTCGGCTACGCCGGGCACGTCACCGGCATGCCGTGGGAATGGGCCGCCCTCACCGCGGCGGCTGGCGCTGCGGGGAGCCACATCGCCGGGCGCCGGCACCAGGTCACCCGGTCCACGCTCGCGTTGCGGGCGGCCGGGTGGCTGGGTGCGGGCGGCTGGTGTTCGTGGGCCATCGCCTGCGGGCCGTGGACGCAGACGGGTATCGGGTCGCTGTTGGTCGGCGTCCTCGGGCTGGGGGCGGCGATGGCGGGGGCGCACCACGTCGAGCGGAAAGCGGAGGAGCAGCGCGTCGAGCAGGAAGCCGCCGCCCGTCGCGCCTCCTTGGACGGGAAACGGCGGAAGATCGCCGACGAGTGGGAGGACCGCATCCTCCGCGTCTGCGGAAGCACCGTCGTGCAGATCGTCGGCGTCGAAGTGTGGGAGTCCGGCGGCGGGTTCAGCCTCGACGGGGAGTGCGGGCCGGGCGGCACCCGCTGGAAGGACGTCGCCGTCTACAAGGACGCCCTCGCCGCGGACGCGAAACTCCCCGAAGGCTGTGGGGTTGAGGTTGGACCGGGCAGCCACCGCGGTGCCGTCCTCGTTCACGTGTCGACCGAAAACCATCTCATCGAGGAGGTCCACTACCCGGTCGACTACTCGCCGCTCACCGTCAACGAGCGCGCCCCGATCGGGGTGCGCCGTGACGGTGCGGTCGAGGGCCCGGTGAACCGTCAGGCGTCGATGCTCCTCGTCGGACAGCGCGGGTCGGGCAAGACGAACCTGATGAACGTGATGATCGCCAACCAGTGCCGGATGGTCGACTCTCTCACCTGGGTCATCGACCTCAACGGCGGCGGCCTCGCCCTGAAATGGATGCGCGCCTGGCACACCGCGGGACGTCCCGGCCGTCCGCCGATCGACTGGGTTGCCGACACCCCGGAGAAGGCACAGACAATGGCGCAGGCGTTGGTGCGGGTCGCGAAGGCCCGCAAGATCGGATATCAGGACCGGGAGATCGCCGCGAACGACGACAAGCTGCCCGTCGACTCTGAAGTCCCCGAGATCCGCGTGTTCAACGACGAAGGCGCGGAGATCTTCTCCACCCGCTCCCGCCGCAACGAGATCCTGCGGTCCATCGCCGACGACCTGGTACAGACCCTGGAGATCGCCCGCGCAGCGGCCGTCAACGAGACGACGTCGGGGCTGCGCGCCACCCAGGACGTGATCTCCGACCCGCAGATCCTCAAACAGTCCACCTTCAAAGCCGGGATGAAGGTCGCCGACGATTCGGAGCTGAACTACTTCTTCGGCTACAACCACAACGCGTCCGCCGAGGACGCCCCCTATCCGGGGTGCGCACTGGTCCGGGACGGCGACGGCCAGGTCCACGCGCTGAAAGTGTTTCGGCTACAGCCCGCGCAGATCCTCGACATCGTCAAGGCGACCGCCAACCGGCGCCCCGAGATCGATGACCTGTCCCGGCGTGCGGCGGGGGAGGCGTATGAGCAGCGGTGGGAGGGCACGGACCACCTGTTCGGCACCGGGCCCGCCCCCGCGCCGATCGTGCAGACGCCGCCCGAGACAGCGGCGCCACGTCGCGGCAGCGGGGTGACAGACGGCTGGGGTGCTGCTCCTGCGGGCGGGGATGCGCAGGCTGTCATCGATCAGGCGGAGGCTGCACGCCGTCGGCTGCATGAGGCGATGGGTGAGACGGGCCGCCACGACGGCGACCTCGACGCCCAGTTCATGGACATCCTCGCCGGGGGCGGCGTCACCTGGCAGCCACCAGCCAACGGGACCAGCGCCGAGACCGAGGCGTCCGACGGGGACCCGCGGCGGGATCTGGTGTACGAGATCGTCGCCAAGTCCGGTCCCGCCGGCATCGGACCGGAGGCAATCCGTGACGCGATCGCCCGTCTGCATCCGGGGGTGGAGGTGCCGCACGCGGCGACGATCGGCCGCTGGCTCGGCGCCGACCCTCGTGTCCACAAGCCGAAGTTCGGCCGCTACGCCGTCCGCGCCGACGAGAGCTGAGGAGATCGTCATGCTGCCCGAGCCCTACCAGCGCTACGCCCAGCCCGGCCCGATGTCCCGGCCGGCGGTCGTCGAGTTGTACGGCGACGCGGATCCGGTCGTGCACGTCCCGGATCCTTACGATCCGAACCGGTCGGTGGCCGTGCGCCGCTCCAGCCTGCAGCCGGTTGCCGTACCGCAGCCGCGGGACCTGTCGCCGCAGCCGCTGTTCGACCCGCTCGCGCAGCGCCTCGTGGCGGGTGGGGTCGGGTCGGGTGTCGCGTTGTGGGGTGGCGGCCAGTTTTTGGCCGGGGCCGGGCAGCTGGTGTCCAGCCTGTCGGGTGTGGGTGCGCTGCTGTTCTTCCTCGCGCTGGCCGGCGGGCGCGTACTGCTGGCCCGGCCGGCGGGCGGGAAGCATGTTGAGGTGCACAACCACGTGCGTGGATTCGGCCGGTCGACGACGAACCTGTGAGTTGTCCTGCCAGACTGAGTGTGCCCCGGCCATCACCCCCCCCAGATGGTCGGGGTTCCGTTTTTCCTACGCGGTGTCGGCGGGTGGCGCTACGATCCGGCCACCATCTGCACGTCCTTGGGGGGACCATGCGCCGTACCACTGCCATCGCCTGCCTGCTGCTCGCCGCCACCGTGGCCGGCTGCTCGAGCGGCACCGACAAGCCCACCCCGACACCCACACCCACGGCGGCCGCGACCTCTTCCGCTCCCGTCGAGACGCCGGCTGCTGATCTGATTGCCGCGTGTACGGATGCGATTGCCGCAGGGAAGGACACGGGTGACGGTGCGCCGGAGTGCACTGGCTTGCCGGTGGACGACTACATGAAGGCGTTGGAGGCGGCGAACAAGCGGGGCAGGGATGCGTTGGAGTCGGCGATCGCGTCGGCCGGGGCGCAGTAGCCACGGCGTGAAGCGGCCCCGCACCGGAGCGTTCCGGGCGGGGCCGTCGTGTCCTCTCCCTTTGTTCTGGCACGGGGAGGGCACGTCCTCCGGATGGGAGGCCGACACCCGAGGGCGCCACCGGACACGGTACGCAGAACGGGAGGCGTGCCGCCCACGGTTCGCGGGGTTCGGGCGGGGCCTCCGTCATGCGGTGGACTACTGGCCGGAGCTGTCCGGCCAGGGTTCGTTGTCGTCTGGTGGGCAGGTGCACAGGTCAGACCATTCGGCTGCTCCGCATTCGCAGCGTGGGCAGTCGCAGGAGCCGATGCCGTCACCGTATCCGTGGTGCAGGTCGGGCAGGCTACACACGTCGCATCGCTCGCTCATGTGGGCTCCTCGCCCGGACGCACCGGGCCCGCGCTCGGCGGGTGGGCGGCCAGCCACTCGTCGACGTACTGGTCGGCCCTGCCTTCCTTGTCGGCCTCGCTCATCGGCCAGCCGTGCAGGGCGCACAGGGCCTTCCAAAGGCCGATGGTCTCGCCGGTCCACTGGAGGCGCATCCAGAACGCTGCGTCGCCCCTTTCGTCCTGCATGGCGTGACGCTGCTCATCCAGTCGGATGATCTCGCGGCAGATGGCGTCCACGGCAGCTGGATCGGCGCTCATCCGGTCGTCTCCTCGCTGCCCGCCGGGCGCGGCTGGAACGCGGCGAGCAGGTTGGCGGCGACGGCGGTGAGCCCTGGCTGAGCCGCCTTCACCATGGCCGCCGCACCCTCGAACAGCTGCCGCTCCAGCGGCGACAGGGGGCGCGGTTCGGTGTACGGCGGTGTTTCGTCGTCGTGGCGGGCGAGCTGGTGCAGGGCGCGGTCCGGGCTGGGGTACGGGCGGTGGGTCATGCGGTGTCCTTCCGTGGCAGGTCGGTGCGCGCACCCTGGCCGGGTCGCTCGAAGCTGAGGATCGTGGCCGGCTTCCAGACGGGTGAGCGGCCGAAGACGTTGTCGGGCTCGGGGAGCTCGCCGCGCTTCCTGGAACGGTAGGTGCGGATGGTCTGCGCGGTGACGCCCCAGTGTTCGGCGATGTCGGCGACGGTCCAGTAGTCGGCGTTCGGGTCGGCCATGGGTTCCCCTGTCGATGTGGCGTAGACAAAGTCTATCGCCGACCCCCCAAGGGACTTCGCTCCATTCATATTGACAAGGTTAGTCGCGCGGCCCTAACCTTGTCTATGTCAGCAAGACGAAGTCGAGGGGGACCCGATGAACGCCGCCACCCGCAACGCCCGCCAGATCATCCGCCAGCGCACCCGCACCCAGCGCGCCGCCGCCAAGATCCGCCGCCAGGGCGTCGCCACCCTCGCCACCCACTGCATCGCCGCCGGCCTCGGCGTGAAGGAAGCCCGCACGGTCGCCGGATCCCTCCGCAAGAGCGCCCCCAAGGCAGGCGTCACCGGCCAGGCCGGCATCAGCTACGCCAAGAACGCCAAGGCCCGTACCTGCACCCGCTACACCCCGGCCGAGGTCGCCGCGATCGCCGTCATCTACCGCCCCCGCAAGCCCGCCTACAAGACCTGCGCCGCCCGCCTCGCCCTCGCCGCCTGAAGGACCCCACGTGAAGCAAGAGCCCAACGCCATCTGCAAGAACTGCCGAGAGAAAGTCGCCCGGTCTCGCGGCCTGTGCAACAACTGCTACCGCGCTTTCGTGAAGAAGGCCAAGGCCGACGGCACCTTCGTGCCATTGATCCGCCACTCCCGTCAGGCACCATTCGAGAAGGTCATGAGCCGAATCGATCAACAGCCCGGCGGCTGCTGGCTGTACACCGGGGCGCTGATGGCAGACGGCTACGCCCGAGTCAAGGACGCCAGTACCGACCACGCCCTGCTCGTCCATCGGGTCACCTATGAGGCGCTGGTGGGTCGGGTGCCCGTCGGCTTGGTCCTGGACCACCTGTGCCGCGTCCGGCACTGCGTCAACCCCCAGCACCTGGAGCCGGTCACAGATGCCGAGAACATTCGCCGGGGCGTGCACGCCCGACTCGGAGACCGGACCCATTGCACCGAGGGTCACGAGTACACACCGGAGAACACGATCTTTCAGAAGCGCAGGACGAAGTCGGGTGTGACGCTGACTCCGGTCTGCCGGACATGCAAGAACGCCTACTACAGGGCCAAGCATGCGCAGCGGGAGAAGAAGCCTGAGGCACCTCGGACCCACTGTCCCAACGGGCACGAGTACACGCCGGAGAACACGAAGTGGTACCAGCCCAAGGGGGCCCCTCGGATGCGGCGCCACTGCAAAACGTGTCTGAGGGAGACGAATCGGCGCAACAAAGCCGCCAAGCGAAAGGGCCGCCAGTGACTGGCCCCATCGACCCCGCCCTGTACGCCGGCCTCCACACCTACAAGGGCACCCGCCACCTCCTCGCCTCCAGCTACCAGGAGGCGGCCTGAGACCAACTTCACGGCGCAGCAGACGACCCACACCAACACCACCCGCAAGGAGCCGACCATGACCACCATCACCCGCACCAAGTGCTGGAACTGCGCCCAGCTCGCCACCAACGTCATGACCCGAAAAGGCTCCGAGTCTCTCCTGGCCTGCGACAACTGCACGCGCATCGACCGCGCAGAGGCGGAGCGCCGGGGCTGGACCATCACCCCCATCAACGGCGCGCGGCCCGTGAATCGCAAGCCCATCAACACGCCCGGCGGATTCCGCCTCACCTGGCGGTCGTTCGGCTACCACCTCGACCCCGTCCAGCATCAGCGCACCATCGGCAAGCACGTGTACGTTTTCCGCTCCCTCCCGGACCGGATCGACGTGTGGCGCTCCGAGATGCTCGACGGGGACGGCGGCTACCGGTGGACGCTTGTCCACAGCTTCCGCTGACCCGCAGCCTGCCCAGCTGTCGCCCGCGTTCAAATGCTGGCTGACGCCCTCGCCGCCTAAGGAGCCCGTCATGTCGACGCCCACCCCCGAAGAGGCCCCCGCCATCCTCAACCACTGGAACGGCCGCCGTCACGGCTGGGCCAGCTTCCAGACCGGCAGCCGCCGCACCGCGGAACGCCTCGCCCAGAAGCCCGCCGAATCCGACCCGTGCTCGTACTGCTACTCGACCGACGGCCACCACCCCCAATGCCCGTATTTCTGAACCTACCTGGACGCCCCCGCCGCAACCCCGCCTGACCGCCCGACACGACCATCCCGCCCGCCGTAACCTGAAACCGCCGCCACCGCAAGGAGAACCCGCATGGGACGCGAAATCCGCCGAGTGCCCCTCGACTTCGAATGGCCCCTCAACGAGGTCTGGAAAGGCTTCCTCTCGCCCGACACTCTCGACGGGGAGAAGTGCCCCGACTGCAAGTCTGGCTACTCGCCGCAAGCTCAGAACCTGTACGACCTCTGGTTCGGGAAGATTCCCTTCGACCCGTCCAGCACCGGCTCCACGCCATGGCGGCACGACAGCCCACCCGTCCGCGCCTTCGCCGAGCGCAACCTCAGCAACGCCCCCGACTACTACGGCACCGGCGAGGCCGCATTGCTGCGCGAGGCGCAGCGGTTGGCGGACCTGTTCAACGAGGGATGGTCCCGCCATCTCGCACAGGACGACGTCGACGCGCTGATCGCGGCTGATCGACTGTACGACTTCACCCACACGTGGACGCGCGAGAACGGCTGGCAGCCGAAAGAACCTTCCGTCACGCCGACCGCCGAGCAGGTCAACGAGTGGTCCATCAGCGGCCTCGGTCATGACGCGATCAACGCCAGCGTCGTGGTCCGCGCCCGCTGCGAGCGCGAGGGCGTCGAGTCGATCTGCCAGACCTGCGACGGCCACGCCACCATCGAGGCTTACCCCGGGCAGCGCGCCGACGCCGAAGCGTGGGAGCCGACCGACCCGCCCGAGGGCGACGGCTGGCAGCTGTGGGAGACCGTGTCCGAGGGCTCGCCGGTCAGTCCCGTGTTCGCCACCGCCGACGGCCTCGCGGCATGGATGTCTGACCCGGAGCGCGGTGACCGGTGGGTGCCGCAAGAGGTCGCGGCGAAGTTCATCGCCGATGGTTGGGCACCGGCCTTCGTGTCCAGCGCGCGTACCCACGGTCTCGTGTCCGGCGTCGAGTACGTCGGCACCCGCGACGACGCCTGACCTGCCGCACGCCGAAGGGCCCGCCCCCACCACCACGGGGCCGGGCCCACACCCACACCGGAAGATCACCACCCCACCCACAGGCCACAATCACCCCCATGACCGCCTACCCGGCACGATGCCCCGCCCACAACCTGAACGGACGCCTCTGCTCCCAACCAGCCGGACAAGGCACCAACCACCCCGGATACGGAACCTGCATCTGGCACCGAGGCGCACAACGACACGTCGAGGAGGCATGGGCCATGGCACACGAAATCGCCACCGAACGGAACATCACCCCACACGAAGCACTACTCGGGCTGGTACGCACCGCGACTGCCCGCGCCGCCTACGTCGACAGCATCATCAGCGAACGGCTACGCCGGCACATCGCCGACGGTGGCGATCCCCTTACCCCGCCCGATGATCTCGGCCCATGGCTGCGGCAGTCCCGGGAGGAACGCAAGGTCGCGGCGACGACGGCGAAGCAGGCTGTGGATGCGGGCGTCATGCAGGCCCTTGAGCGTCGCCTGGACTTGGAGGGCGAGCTGGTGGCGACTGTCCTCGGCGGGGTCCTCGACGCCCTCAATCTGGATCACGAGCAGCGTGTGACCGCTTTGGGTACCGCGCAGCAGCTGCTCCTCGAAGCGAGCAGCCCGGCTGCGGCCTGACGGGCCCGGAATGATCATCCGGTGTGCGGTCTTACCGTGCGCCGCATGAGCACACCCACTTCGCACCCGCCGTTCTCCGGTGAGTGAGCCGTACCGCGCCGCGGTCATCCCGGCACGGGACCGCCATGACCTCCTCACGGACTGCCTGCACTCCGTCGTGGACCAGGTCGACCGGGTCATCGTCATCGACAACGGCTCCCACCCGCCCATCGACCCCGAACCGTGGCACGGCAAGATCGGCGTGGTGCGGGTACCGATGGACCCGCCCAACATTTCGACACTGTGGAACGTCGGCATCGCCCTCGCCGACTCGCAGGCCCACTGCGCCGGCACCGACCAGTGGGACATCGCCGTCCTCAACTCCGACGTGGTCGTACCGCCCGGCTGGATCGACACCCTGTCGACGGCAATGCGCTCCACCACTGCAGTCCTCGCCTATCCCGACCAGCACGGCGGCCGGCAGCAGATTCTCCACACCCGGGCCGAGCCCATCGACCTCCGCCAACGCATCACCGGCTACGCCTACATGCTCCGCGGCGAAGCAGGGCTCCGGCTCGATGAGGATCTCGCATGGTGGTTCGGTGACGACAGCCTCGATTGGACCGCCCGCGAGGAAGGGGGAGCCCTCCTCGTGCCCGGGATCCCCGTCGAGCACCGCTGCCCCAACGTGTCGACGACCGAACGCCCCGAACTCGCCGCCCAGGCAGGCCGCGACCGGGAAACGTTCCGCACGAAGTGGGGACGGACCCCATGGTGAGAGAGAGCAGGAGCAGCATGCGCATCGCAGTCACCGGAGGCTCCGGCTTCCTCGGCCAGGCCACCATCCGAGCTGCTCAGCAGGCCGGGCATGAGGCGTGGTCGTTCGACCGCGCCCACGGCAACGACATCCTCGGCGACCTCACCGCGCTGAAGGGCGCGGACACCGTCGTCCACCTCGCCGGGATGCTCGGCACGTCCGAGTTGTTCGACGCGCCGGAGTCCGCCGTTCACGCGAACGTGATCGGTGCCCTGCGGATCCTGCAGTGGTGCCGGGAGCATGACGCCGCGTATGTGGGCATCACGATGCCGCCCGTGTTCCCGTCGGTGTACACGGCGACGAAGGTGTGCGCCGACCGGCTGGCGACCGCCTGGCATGAGGCCTACGGGCTGCCTGTCTCCCACGTCCGCGCGTTCAACGCCTACGGCCCTGGCCAGAAATGGGGGCCAGGACATCCGCAAAAGATCCTGCCGACGTTTGCGCGCGCCGCGTGGGAAGGGCGGCCGCTCCCCGTGTGGGGCGACGGCGAGCAGACCATGGACCTTGTCCACACCGACGACGTGGCCCGCATGCTCATCGAAGCCACCGGCCATGGGGACGACGTGACGTTCGACGCCGGCACCGGGCAGGCCGTCACCGTGAACGAGCTCGCCGAGTTCGTGCTCGAGCAGACCGGGTCGAAGGCCGGCGTGGAGCATTTGCCGATGCGGGCGGGGGAACGCCCGACGCGGATCGTCGCGGAGGGGGAGGGCTGGGATCGCCTTTCGTGGAAGCCGGGACACGATTGGGGGCGTGTGGCGGCGACGGTGGAGTGGTATCGGTCTCCGGCATGAGCGATGTGGCGATTGTCAGCGCGGTGTACGACTCCTACGACGACCTGAAGCCTGTGCTTCCGCAGGTGGAGGCCGGGGTGGACTGGGTGTTTGTGACGGACGATCCGGTGCTGGGTGCGAAGTCGTCGCATCTGGGCTGGCGGGTGGTGTTCGAGCCGCGTGAGGGGGTGCATCCGAATCGTGCGGCGAAGCATCCGAAGTATGAGCCGTGGCGGTACACCGACGCGCCCGTCAGCGTGTGGGTGGATGCGTCGTTTCGGATCGTGTCCGATCGGTTCGCGGTCGAGGCGACGGCCGGGTTGACGGACGTGGAGCCGATCGCGCAGTTCGTGCATCCGTGGCGGGACTGCCTGTATGCGGAGGCGAAGGAGTCGGCGGGGCTGGCGAAGTACGCGGGCGAGCCTGTGCTGGAGCAGGCCGACCACTACAGCGAGATGGGGCACCCCGAGAACTGGGGGCTGTGGGCAACTGGCGTCATCGCGCGCCACCACACCGACGCCGTCCGCGAGCTGGGCGCGCGCTGGCTGCACGAGACCTACCAATGGTCGTTCCAGGACCAGATCTCGCAGCCGTACGCGCTGCGGGTGATGGGGCTGCGCCCGAGCGCGTTGCCTGGGAATCATCTGGCCACGCCGTGGCTGGCTTATGAAGGGAGCGCGAGGCACGGATGAATCAGATACCGAGCGTGGGCAGGATCGTCCACTACGTCAGCTACGGCACCCCGGGCGGCGAGTACACGTCGAAGTGCCGGGCCGCAATCGTCGCGGACGTCTACAGCCTCGACAACCCGCACCCCGACCCCGAGGTGCACGCGGAGGCCGAGGGCGCCGAGTGGGTGGCCCTCGTAGTCCTCAACCCAAGTGGCATGTTCTTCAACGACGCGTGCCACGACGAGCTGCGCAAGCAGGGCGGCACGTGGCACTGGCCGGAGCGTGTGTGATGACGAGCATCGAAATCGGCGGCGGCACCCTCGTCCAACCCGGCTGGATCAACCTCGACTCCCGCAACGGCGTGGGCGAGTGGGCGCGCATGGCGCAGGACACCCCCTGGCCGACCGGCGACAACAGCGTGGACGCCCTCCGCGCCTCGCATGTGATGGAGCACATCCCGGCTGGGCAGGAACGCATCGACGTCATGAACGAAGCCCACCGCGTACTCCGGCCGGGCGGCGTGTTCGAGGTGATCGTGCCCATCCTCAACAACCCGCTCACCTGGCATGCCATCGCCGACCCGACGCACGTGTCGTTCTGGGTGCTGGAGTCGTTCCACTACTTCGACGGCCACTTCGCGGCGAACGCCGACTACGGGATCCGGCTGTGGAACACGCTGGAACTGGAGGTCCGGGGCGGCTTCGAATGCCACTGGAAGGGGACGCCGCGATGACCGCGATCGACTACGACCTTGAGTTCCTGGAGGACGGGCGCACCATCGAGGTGATCTCGATTGGCATGGTGTGTGACGACGGCCGCGAGTACTACGCCGTCAACTCCGAGGCGCCCTGGGAGAAGATCCGCGAGAACGACTGGCTGATCCGCAACGTGCTGCCGTCACTGCCAATCACGGGGCGCACGTCGCTGGACGGCTACCTTGCGATCCCAGCGAACAGCTACCCCAAGAGCTCCATGAGCCTGGTCGGCGCGGACCTCACGGACGCCCGGGTGAAACCGCACTGGGTCATCGCCAACGAGGTCCGCGACTTCCTGCAGGCCACACCCGACGTGGAGCTGTGGGCGAACTATGGTGCCTACGACCACGTGGCCCTCGCCCAACTGTGGGGCCCCATGGTCAGACTCCCCGAGGGCGTTCCCATGTTCACTCACGACATCCAGCAGGAGCGCACCCGGCTCGGCATACACGAAGACGACCTGCCCAAGCAGGAGGGCGGCGAGCACAACGCGCTCGCCGACGCCCGCCACAACCAGACCGTCCGGCGCTGGCTGTCCACGCAGGCGTGGCGAGGGGCTTCGTGACGAGACCGGGCGTCACCGTCGTTACACCGTTCCACGCCCAGCGGCGCACCAACGGCATGCTCGAACGCGCCGCCGCGTCCGTCCGCGCCCAGACCATCCCCGTCGAGCACATCTGCGCCGAGGACATCCACCACCTCGGCGCAGCCATCACCCGAACCCACGGCCTCGCGCTGGTGGAGACGGAGTGGACAGCGTTCCTCGACTCCGACGACGAGATGGACCCCGACCACATCGAACAGCTCCTCGCCTGCGCGAAGGACACCCAGGCCGACTACGTGTACCCGTGGTTCCGCGTCGTCGGCGGCAGCGACCCGTTCCCCATGTTCTACGGGAAGCCCTTCGAACCGGCCGCCCCCAACTCGACGACGATCACGATTCTCGTGCGCACCGAACTCGCCCAACAGGTCGGCTTCCACCCCGACCCCAACGTGCAGGTCGGCGGCGAGGACTACCAGTTCACCCTCAGCTGCATCGCCGCCGGAGCACACATCGTCCACCTGCCCCGCCGCTCTTGGACGTGGCATCACCACGGCGGCGGAAACACCAGCGGCCGACCCGACCGAGGAGACGCCCGACCCGGAAGCCGCCGCCCCCGCCACCGGTGACAATCCGGTCATGACCACCGAGGACCGGGCCCAGGTAGCGCAACGCGCCGCCGCCCTCCTCGCTGCCCAGATGAAACCGCGCTGGCAGCCCCAGCCCCACCAAATCCCACCCGCCGGGAACTGGACGGGCTGGCTCCTGATGGCCGGCCGCGGTGCCGGCAAGTCGAAGGCGTGCGCGGAGTACGTCCGCCAGCACGTCGCCGGCCCTCCCTGCCTGCCCGGGGCCGTGCCGCACTGGATCGCGATTGTTGCCCCCACCTTGGGTGACGGCGTCACGTCCATGTACGAAGGCCCTGGGGGTATCCGCAACGCCGACCCCGGCGCGCGTCTCGTCCAGGCCCCCGGCGGAACCGTCATTCGCTGGCCCAACGGATCGCAGGCGAAACTGTTCGGATCGCACACCCCGGAGGACGTGGAACGGCTCCGTGCTGGTGGCAACTCCTGCGTCCGCGAAGGCACGCTCGTGCGCACAGAGGACGGCCCACGCCCCATCGAAGACATTCGGCCGGGAGACCGAGTCTGGACGCGCAACGGACTACGGCGCGTGCTGCGTGTCTGGGACAACGGCGTGAAGCCGGTACGGAGGTATGAGCACCAGGCCGGGCATGTCTGGCTCACTCCGGACCATGAGGTATGGACCACAAACGGGTGGAAACAAGTCTCGCTCGTCCAAACGAACGATACAGTTTTCACATGGGAAAGCACGGAGCGTCCGTCCAGTACGCAGGGGTCAACTGGCATCCAAGGAAGGACGGTTACTACCAGAACACGCACCGAGGATTGCTGCACCGGTACGTGTGGGCCGAAGCCCACGGAACCATCCCGAAGGGGATGCACGTGCACCACAAGAACCACACCAAGTCGGACAACCGGCTGGAGAACCTCGTGCTCCTCCGTGTCGGAGAGCACTGGGCCGAGCACGACCATGAGCGCGGCGGCTCGAACTGGCACAGCAAAGGCGGCGAGGGGTCGTGGCGCACCGCCGAGTACCGGGAGTACACCTGCCAGGAGTGCGGAGAGCCCTTCGAGTCACGGACCAGGGCCGTCGTGCCGAAGTGGTGCTCAGACCGATGCCGCAGCGTCGTCACCAGCGCTCGCGCACGAGAGGAACGGGTGTGCTGCGTGTGCGGCTCACGGTTCTCCTGCGTCAAGTACCAACCGACCCGCACCTGTTCGCGCCGGTGTACTGCGACCTACGCCTACACCCGACGTGGCCAGGGTGTATGACCTGACAGTTGAGCACGATCACGAGTTCTTCGCGGGCGACCTCCTCGTCGCGAACTGCCTCGCAGTCCTCGAAGAGTTCGCCACCTGGCGGTACATGGAGCAGACCTACGACCAGCTCCGCTTCGGTCTCCGCTCCGGTCCGCGCCCGCACTGGATTGCGGCGACCACACCGAAGCCGCGCCCGCTGCTGAAACGGATGCTGTCCGGCGAGATAGCCGGGGTCGTCCACACGCACGCCACGATGTACGACAACCCGCACCTCGAGCAGACCGTGAAGGATGCTCTGGAGGACACCTACGCGGGCACGGACATCGGCGCGCAGGAACTCCACGGCCGTCTGATCGACGAGGTCGCCGAAGCGCTGTGGACGCGCGCCACAATCGAGGCGACCCGGGTACGCGCCGACGAGGTCCCCGACCTCACCCGGATCTCGGTCGGCGTGGACCCGTCCGGTGGTGCCGGCGAGCAGGGCATCGTCGTCGTCGGGAAGTCCGGGCTCGTCCTCCCCGGCGACGGCGGCCGGCCGCAACACCACGGGTACGTCCTGGACGACCGGTCGTGCAAGCTGTCGCCGGATCAGTGGGGGCGGCGGGCGGTACAGGCGGCCATCGACTGGGAAGCCGATGAGATCGTGGCCGAGACGAACTACGGCGGGGCGATGTGTGTGGCCACGCTCCGCACAGCGGCCGAGGCGCTGGGGGTGGACATCCCGATTCGCACGGTGACCGCGACGCGAGGTAAGACGGTGCGGGCGCAACCGGTAGCCGCGCTGGCATCTCAGGGCCGCTGGCACATGGCCGGGGTGTTCCCCGAGCTGGAGGACCAGTTGGCGACCTGGTACTCGGAGTTGGGCTGGTCACCGGACCGGTTGGACGCGATGGTGTGGCCGGCCTGGCAGATGAAGTTGGTGGGTACGGCGGCGCGCGGGCAGGGCAGTCTGGGTGGGGATCTGGCCAGAAAGCAGATCGTCAGCGGGCGGCTACGGTGACGGGCATGCGCGGAGTCGTCATCAGCTACGTCCATCCCGGGTGGGTGCAGCACACGTTTATGCAGTCGCTGCTTCTCGCCATAAGTCACGATCGTCAATCCGAGTCGCCGATGGTAGTCGGGGTGATGCCGGTGAGGTATCGGCCCGTGGGGATCGCTCACGTCCGTAATCAGGCCGTGGACGAGTTCCTTGCAGGCGACGGTGAGTGGTTGTGGCTGGTGGACACGGATATGGGGTTTCGCGCGGACGCGCTGCACGCGCTGCTGGCTTCTGCGGATCCCGTAGCACGCCCGGTGGTTGGCGCACTGTGCTACGGCGTCATGGAGGAGGAGCCGGACGGCTTGGGCGGCATGGTGACGCGGGTGTTCCCGACGCTGTACGGGTGGGCTGAGGACGCGAAAGTGTTCACGGAGTGGGATGGGCCGGTTCCGTCCGGGCTGGTGCGTGTGGCGGGGACGGGTGCGGCGTGTCTGTTGGTGCACCGGTCGGTGCTGGAACGCGTCGGTGATGGGGCGTGGTTTGATCCGATCATGGACGGCACGGGTGGCTTGGTGGGGGAAGATCTGTCGTTTTGTTGGCGGCTGATGTGTGCCGGTGTTCCTGTGCACGTCGACGCTGCTGTTCCAACTAACCATCAGAAGCATTTGTGGATCAATGGGAGTCTTCATGGCACTGCCGGGTAGCGGCTACAACCCTCACCGCGTCGACTACTTCATCAGCAGCGATGTCGGGTTGGCGTACAACGGTGGGACCGCGTACACGGTGATCGTGAACAAGTCGTTTGCGGGCGATACGACACCGACGAGTGTGTGATGGATCTGTGGCTGCTGTTGCTCGTGATGTCGCTCGCCACGTATCGGGGTACGAAGCTGGTGGTGGAGGACACGTTCCCGCCGGTGTTGTGGCTGCGTGACCGGCTTGCCGGGGGGTGGCGGCCGCTCACCGAGAAGGAGCGGTCGAAGCTGACCGTCGAGAGCCCCAACCAGTGGATGTCAGTGGTCCGCGAACCTCGGGTGCCCAATCCGGCTGTCGCCGACTGGCATGTGCAGGAGATCGACGGCGAGGAGCAGCGGTGGGTGCAGCGGTGGAGGCGTTCGCCGTTCTGGCTGGCTGAGTTGATCTCCTGCCCTTGGTGTGCGTCCGGCTGGGTCGCGCTCGTGGTGACGGCGGGGACGTGGGCGGTGGTGGGTCTGCCGGTGCCGCTGTTGGTGTGGCTGGCGGTGTGGGGTGCGGGTGCGCTACTGGCGGCTCAAGACTGGGCGTGATGCCGGAACGCGGGTGCCACGTGAGGCCGTAGCATCGGTGGTGTAGGAGCCGGGCTCTTCCGGGTTCGGGTGATGGGTGGTTGCTGGGGGCCGTCTGCGGCGGGTGTCGCGGGCGGCCCTCACCCATGCCGGAATGATCTTCCCTGGGCTGCGCCTACCCTCCCGTCGCAGACCGCGAGCAGGGAGAAATGATGGCCTGGTGGCACGCATTCCGTCGACGCGGCGTGCTGCCCACGCCCACCCTCGCAACACCCCCCGCACTCACCGCCGCAGCAGCCCCCGTCACCAGCCCCCGCACCGAACTCATCCGCAACACCGACGGCTGGCAAGAAGAAGCCTGGGGCTACCACGAGACCCTCGGTGAATTCCGGTACGCCGTCGACTGGGAATCCAAACGGCTCTCCCGCGTCCGCCTGTACGCAGCCAAACTCGAACCCGGCGCCGACGAACCCGTACGCGCCGACGCCGGAACCGCCGTCGACCTCATGACCAGCATGGCCGGAGGGGTCGCCGGACAAGCCGCCATCATGAACGGCCTCGGCACTCAACTGTCCGTACCCGGCGAGGGCTACATCATCGTCGAGAACGTGAACGGTGTGGAGCAGTGGTCGGTGCGCTCCAACGACGAAGTCCGCGCCGCGCGCGGCGGGTACGAGGTCGCCGACGAGAACGCCGTCAACGGCGGCACCAACTGGCGGCCCCTCGCCGCGAACTCCCTGAACCCGCTGCGGGTGTGGCGGCCGAACAAACGCTGGCACCACATCGCCGACAGCCCCGCCCGCGCAGCACGGCAGACGATGCGCGAGCTGGAGTTGGTGAACCGGCACATCGTCGCCCAGTACCTGTCGCGGCTGGCATCAGCCGGGGTGGTGATGTTCCCCGACGAGGTCACCTTCCCCGTCCGCGAGGAGTTCGCTGACGCACCCGACCCGTTCATGGCCGAGTGGATCGAGATCGCATCCGAGGCGATCCGCACACCGGGCACGGCGGCGGGGATCGTGCCGCTCCCGCTGAAGCTGCCCGGCGAGTGGATCGACAAGGTGAAGCACCTCGACTTCACCCTGAAGATCGACGAGAAGATCATCGAGAAGCGGGACAGCGCCATCAAGCGACTCGCCTCCCAGCTCAACGTGCCAGCAGAAGTGCTTCTAGGCATGTCCGATTTGAATCATTGGAACGCCTGGATCAGCGACGAGAACTCCCTCAAAGTCGACGTCGCACCTGACGCCGAACTCATCTGCCAAGCCTTCACCACCGGATACCTCCAGCCCCGCCTCAAGGCGTCCGGCGTAGAGGACTGGGCAAGCTGGGTCGTCTGGTACGACATGAGCGAACTCACCCTCCGCCCCGACCGGTCCGGCGACGCGTTCCAGGCGTACGACCGGCTGGAGATCAACGGTGCCGCGCTCCGCCGGGAGACCGGATTCGACGAAGCCGACAAACCCAGCAACGAGGAACTCAAAGAGCAGGCCCTCAAGGTCATCATCAAGACGCTGCCCTCCGGTGCCGGGTCCGCCCTGTCCACCCTCATCGGCGACCAGGTCAGCATCACCCCGGTCGCTGCTGTCGCGCCTGGTCAAGCGCCGCCGCCTGACGCCACACCCGATCCGCCGGCGGAGGACCGCAGCCCACCAGACGCGGACGCCGCCCGGGAGGCCGCCGCCGCGGCACGGTCGGCGCGGCTGATCCAGCAGTCGCAGGCCATGCACGCCGTCCGGTTCACGACCGGAAGGCCGCCGGAGCTGATGCATCCGGCGCTGTGCTCCTCACACGCCTACTCGTGCCCGTTCACGCATGCGGCGGTGAAGCTCGGGCAGTTGCCGCGGCCGGGGACGTCGGGGACGTACGAGGCGCGCCTGTCGCCGTTCGGGCAGCTGGTGATCGGGCAGCGCTCGCCGTATCTGGACACGTCCACGTTCCTGACCACCCTCTCTCCTCGGAGCAGTAATGGATTCGCTCGTAGCCGCGGCTGACGGCTCGCATCTTTCGGGCGCGATGATCGCGCTGATGCCGACGGTCGCGGATGCGGAGCGGCTGGCGATCGAGGGCGGCGAGGCCGCCGACCAACTGCACCTGACGCTGTACTACCTCGGCGACGACGGAACCCAGTGGCACGAGGACGCCCGCGAGGAGCTCATCAGCAACCTGCGTGCGGGCGTGGACGATTTCGTCAGCGGTCCGATCAAGGCGCGCGCCTTCGGAGCCGCGCACTGGAACGCGAACACCGACAGTCCCTCGTGGGTCTGGAACGTCGGCGACGACCGCGACGAGCGCGTCATCACCGCCTCCCTGGAGCTCGCGCACACGCTGGCCATTGAGGCACTGGAGGGGATGCCCGACCACCCGGATCTGCCGGTGCAGCACGCGCCGTGGCAGCCCCATGTGTGTGCGGCGTACTCGGATCAGCTCGACCTCATCATCGCGTTGGAGGAGCGCCTTGGCCCGATCGTGTTCGACCGGATCCGGGTGGCGTTCGCCGGGGACCACACCGACATCCCCCTCGACGGGCCCGTCACGGCGGCGGCCGGCCCGCTACGCCGTCAGCCGACTGAGCTGGAGCTCGCAAGCCGGGTGGACTTCGCCGAGATGGACCGGGCGTGGCACGACGCCGTGAACACGACCGTCGAGGCGTGGGCCGGCGTGCAGACCGCGCAGCGCGCAGAGATCACCGCCGCCGTGCAAGCCGCCGCGGAAGCCGACGATTTGGACCGGCTCGACGCGTTCACCCCGGACACCGGGGACGCTGAGCGTTTGCTGATTGCCCGGATGATCGCCTACGCCCGGCAGGCGGGCGAGCAGCAGCAGGCCGAAGCCGAAGCGCAGGGCGTCACCGTTCCCGAGTGGTCGCTGGACGATGAGGCGATCACGGCGGCGGCGATCCGGGACCGGCTGCGGCAGATGGGTCGGGCGGCTGCGCGGGTGCTGAGTGTGGGGCTGGTGCAGTCGGCGAGGCGGCAGGCGATGCGCGTGTGGGGCTCCGGCAGCGCGACTCAGGTCGCTGCTGCGGTGGACGAGCATCTTGCGGGACTGTCGGGTGCGGCAGTTGAGGAGCAGGTGGGGGCGACCATGACCGCCGCGCAGAACGAAGGCCGCATGGCCGTGTTGGCGGTCGCGCCACCCGCCGAATATTTGGCCAGCGAGGCGCTCGACAAGTCGTCATGTAAGCCATGTCGACAGATCGACGGCACCCGCTACACGACGCTGCCCGATGCGCGTGAGGCATACCCGTCGGGCGGCTACACGGGCTGCCTCGGCGGGTCGCGGTGTCGGGGGACGCTCGTCACGGTGTGGCCCCAGGCCAGTGACCAAGCAGCCGCCGGAATGATCTTGGCGGCGAGTGCGGCCACAATCCCCCCGACCGAACACGAGCAGGGAGGCACCATGCCGTACAGCATCGTGCAGGACCACCCGGACTGCGGTGCCGATACGCCGTGGGCCGTCACCCAAACCGACACCAGCGAACTCATGGGCTGCCACACCACCGAAGCGGACGCACAGCAGCAACTCGCCGCACTCGCCGCCGAAGAAGACGCCGAGGACCAGCCCGACGACGGCGACGACAGCATGGACTACACCGGCAAGACCGCCCCCTGGCGCGGCCCCCTCGCCATCGAAGGCCAGGTCACCGGCGACGGCCGCGAGTTCGCCCCCGATGCCCTCACGTGGGCTGAACTGCCAGCGCCGCTGCGCTGGAACAAGGAAGACTCCCACGGCGGGGAAGCACGCACGATCGCCGTGAACGTGGGCCGTATCGACAAAGTATGGCGCGACGGCAGCCTCATCATGGGCGAGGGCGTTCTCGACCTGTCCGACGACGACGGCCGGCGGGTGTACTCGAAGATCGAGGGCAAGTTCCTGCGCGGCGTCAGTATCGACGCAGACTCCATCGGCGCCGACGTCGAGTACGTGTGGCCCGAGGACGTCAACGCGGGCACTGAAGAGGCCGGCGATGACGACCTGTTCGAGATGCTGCTCGCACAGCCTGAAAAGGTCATCTTCCACAGCGGCCGCATCCGCGCCGCGACCCTCGTCGACATTCCTGCGTTCGCCGAGGCGTACATCGCGCTCCTCGACGAGCAGGGCGCGGTCGTGGCCGGCGGGCAGCCCGTCACCGCTGAGGAGGTGAAGGCAGCACAGCAGACGGTGCGCCCGCTCACCCCGGTGACGGCCGCCGGGGTCGAGGTGGTCCGGCCGCCCGCCGCCTGGTTCGCCGACCCGCACCTGTCGCTGCCGACACCGATCACCGTCACGGACGACGGCCGGATCTACGGGCATGCCGCGCAGTGGGGGTCGTGCCACATCGGGCAGGACGACGTGTGCGTGCAGCCGCCGCACGAGGACGACCACCCGTACTACCGCACGGGTGAGGTGGCGTGCGCGGACGGGACGCGGGTGGCGGTCGGTCAGATTACCGTCGGCACGGGGCATGCGCCGCTGCACTACGGGGCGTCGCCGGCCGCCGAGCACTACGACAACACCGGGGCGGCGGTCGCGGACGTCGCGGTCGGTAACGATGCGCACGGCATCTGGGTGGCGGGGGCGATCCGGCCCGGGGCGGACCCGCTGCGCGTGTACGAGTTGCAGGCGGCGGGGCAGGTGTCGGGGGACTGGCGGCGGATCGGGGGGTCGCTGCGCCTGGTCGGTCTGCTGGGGGTGAACGTGCCTGGTTTCCCGGTGCCGAAGATGCGGGCGCGGGTGGCGTCGGGTGAGCCGCAGGCACTGCTGGCGGCGGGCCGGCCGACGGTGGCGTGGGGTCGGTCGCAGGTGGATGTGGAGCGGGATGCGGTGCGGATCGTGATGCGGATGCTGTCTCGTCGAGTGCATCCGGGGAGGTGAGAGTGAATGTGCAGTTGCAATAAGAGGCGTCGTCCAGTGCCTCCTCCGCCTCCTCCTCCGAGCGTCTGACCTTTAGTTTTACCCAACCGGCCAACGTAATTGCACATTGTCGGACTGTGTGCTATGCGCTAACCTCCGTGATCAAAGGGCGTTGATGAGCCCGCAACCAACCCTTCGATCACGGAGGATCACGTGGCAGCCGAAGAGCTCTTCAATGCCCCCGCCGACCTGACCCTGTCCAGCGACACCGACCTCGCCGAGCTGGAAACCCGCGCCGTCACCGAGTTCAACCGCGTCAACGAACTCGACAACGTTGAACCGGACACCCTCGCCTACGCCATGCGCCTCACCGACGACCTGGACCGCATCCGCGGCGAACTCCGCGTCCGCGAGGTCCGCGCCGAGCAGCAGGCCGCACTCCAGCAAAACCGCGTAGCCGAGCAGCTCTCCCAGCTCCAAGCCCGCGTCAACGGCACCACGCCCGCGCAGGCCACCGCCGAACATGCGCCGGCCGTCGACGTCGAAGCGATCGCCGCCGCCGCCGCACGCGGCGTGTCTGCGGGCATGGTCGCGTTCATGGCTGACCGCCGCGGCGGTACCGTCCGCCCGGAGGAGATCGCCCGCCGCGCCACCGCGTCGCTGTCCGAGACCGCGCAGCACGCCCCCACCCCCCAGGTCCCCACGCAGCGCCTCGCCGTCACCGCGTCCGTCGACATCCCCGGCATCGCCCGCGGCAGCGAACTGCCCTCCCTCTCCTCCCTCGCCGAGGTCACCTCGCGCAAGGCGAAGAGCATGCCCATCACCCAGGGCCAGCCGTCCGAGCAGCTCGTCGCGTCCGTGCGCAACGACTTCTCCCACAGCGTCGACAACCGCACCAGCCGCGGCGAGATGAAGGACCTGATCTCCTTCCTCACGGGCCCCGACAAGCAGGCCGCGCTCGTCGCAGGCGGCGGATGGTGCGCACCGTCCGAGACCCGCTACGACTTTTTCAACATCGCCTGCGAATCCGGCATGATCGACCTGCCCACGTTCGGCGTCACCCGCGGCGGCATCCAGTTCCCCGTCTCCCCCAGCCTCGCGGACGCCCTCGGCGGCGGCACCGCGTTCGCCGGGTTCGCCGCGACCCTGTCCAACACGTCGACGCCGTTCCTGTGGACCGAGGCCGACGACATCGCCGCCGCGACCGGATCCCCGACCAAGCCGTGCATCCGGGTCCCCTGCCCCGACTTCGACGACGAGCGCCTCGAGGCCTACGGCTACTGCCTCACCGCCGGGAACCTCACCGACGACGCCTATCCGGAGGCGACGCAGAACACGCTGCAGCTGCTGATGGCCGCGCACGCGCACGTCATCAACGCCCGCCTCATCGCGCTCATGCTCGCCCGCTCCACCGCAGCGACGTCCATCACCGGCGGCGCCGCTACGGACGCCGCAGCCCCCCGTATCTACAACGCGGTCGGCCTCGCGGCGACGGACTACCGGGCCCGCTACGGCATGTGCATCGACGACGTCCTTGAAGTCGTTTTCCCCTACTGGGTTCGCGACGTCATCCAGGCCGACCTTGCGTGGAAGGCCGGCGTCGAGCTGGGCGACATCCCGCTCAGCGAGGTGAACCGGTACTTCACGGCCCGCAACATCGCGGTGCAGTGGGTCAACGACTGGCAGGTCCGCGGCGCGAGCCAGTTCGGCAACGCTACGAAGATGACGGCGTGGCCGACCACGGTCGACTTCCTCATCTACGCGGCTGGCACGTTCATCCACGGCAACGGCATGAGCCTCGACCTCGGCGTGATCCGCGACTCGGTGCTGAACGAGACCAACGACCACACCGCCGCGTGGTCGGAGGAAGCGCACCTGATCGCGATGGTCGGCCACGAGTCCCGCCGGTACACGGTCGGCTTCAACGTCAACGGCTCCACCAGCGCGCTCCTGTCCGGCACCGTCCGCGTCTGACCCTGGACCGTGTCAGCAACCGAGGGAAAGGGGTGAGCGTCGATGGCCGCACGCCAACTCGTCGACCTGCCAGCGGTGTTCACCCCCCTCCCCCATGGGCTGTGGGACACCGTCCAGCACCCGACCGCAGCCGGCCCGCACTGGCAGCAGGGCATCACCTGGATCGAACGGTGCCCTGCCGGCGACACCACATATGACGAGTGCCTCGCCGTCACCGGCACCGGCGGTCCCGCGCCTGCCCCGCCGTCGAAAACCGCGAACGTCGAGCAGACCTCCCGCGGGGCACTGCCGTTCACGGTGTACGCCGAGTTCGAGTGCTCGCCCGTCGGCGTCGCCGAAGCCGAACAGATCGCGTCCGCCGCGCTGGCCCGCGTCGAACAGGCGCAGGTCGAGACCGCGTTCTGGACCGGTGTCGCGGGCGGCCAGCCGATCGTGTTCCCGCACCTGGCCGCCGACACCGAAACCGTAGACGGCGACATCGTCCTGCAAACCGTCGCCACCCCGGTCGTCACCGGCGGCGCGGACATCGCCCAAGCCCTCGGCCTCCTCGAACAAAACCTCGCCAACTGCTACGCCGGACAAGGCCTCATCCACGTCCCCCGCTCCGCACTGCCCACCCTCGCCGCCTGGAATCTCGCCACCGTCGTCGACGGACGGCTCGTCACACCGGCCGGGAACCTGATCGTCGCCGGAACCGGCTACACCGGCAGCGGCCCCGACGGCACCCCGGCCGCCTCGGGAACAGCCTGGATCTACGCCACCGGCGCGGCATGGGGATACCGATCCGACCCCTACGTGTCACGGCTGCGGGACTCCCTCGACCGGACGTCCAACACGATCCGCATGCTCGCCGAACGCACCTACCTACTGGGGTTCGAGTGCTGCCACCTGGCCGCGCACATCACCTTGGGCGTGCCCACCGATTAGGAGTAGATCACCATGGCAGCTACGTCGACGTGCGCGACTCCCATCAAGGGCACGCACCTGCGGGTCATCGCACTGGACGCGTGTGGAGTGCCCGTCACCGGAACCTCCGGCATGGTCGCCGTGAGCTCCGGCTTCGTCCAGGTCCAGATGGAACCGGACTACGAGGACGGCGAAGAGTTCTTCGAGCGGACCGCGTCCGGCGCGCCGTGCGTCAACCAGAAAGACGACCCGACGCTGAAGCGGATGGGGTTGACGGTGCAGATGTGCGA
Source organism: Streptomyces sp. B21-105 (assembly GCF_036898465.1). Taxonomy (NCBI): domain Bacteria; kingdom Bacillati; phylum Actinomycetota; class Actinomycetes; order Kitasatosporales; family Streptomycetaceae; genus Streptomyces; species Streptomyces sp. B21-105. The sequence goes on from NZ_JARUMJ010000001.1 coordinate 1,792,262, forward strand.
GATCAACGCCTCCCTCATCGCGTACATCATCTCCGCCCGCGAACTCACCACCGGCACCCCCACCACCGGCACTGGCTTCGCTGTCGCCGAAGGCAACCCGACGAACCGGTTCAGCATGGAGGTGTGGCAGGAAGTCGCCGGATCTGGGGCGTGCGACGCGTCCGGGAACCAGCGCTACATCTACCACGCCTGGCCGAACGTCGGCGCAACGAAAATCGGCAACTACACGGTGGAGAACGGCCGGTCCGTGTTCGAGTTCACCTCCGAGACGAAGGCGGCCGCACCGACGTGGGACACCCTCGTCGGCGAGGATTACCTTCCGGCGGGACAGTTCGTCGACACGGACGAGCACTGGGTGTGGAACGTGACCACCACGGCCCCGCCGGCCGCCTCCTGCGACCCGACGACCCTGTAGGGACGCCCGGTGACGGGACAGTTCGGGCCCTGTGCCGATTGGCCCGTGACGTGGACGTGCGACGTGGACACCCTCAACCCGGCGGTGACCGGGGCGGCGGTGTCCATGGCCAGCAGCGTGGTGTGGGCGCTGACGGGGATGCGGTTCGGGACGTGCGAGGTGACGCTGCGCCCATGCCGCCGCGACTGCGGCGGCTCGTTCTTCGACGACTTCGGGCCGCCGTGGACGGGGTCGTGGTCGTATCCGCAGCCTGCGCTGATCGGCGGCCAGTGGTTGAACCTGACGTGCGGCGGATGCGCGGGCGACTGCTCGTGCAGCACGGTGTCGGAAGTTTTGCTGCCCGCCCCGGTCAACCGGATCGTCGCCGTGAAGGTCGACGGGACGCCCCTCGTCACCGGCGCGTACCGGGTGGACAACAACCGGCTGCTGGTACGGACGGACGGCGGCGAGTGGCCGCGCTGCAACGACCTCGCGCTGTCCGACTCGGAGGTGGGCACGTGGTCGGTGACGGCCGCGTACGGCGAGGACATCCCCGACGGGGCAGCGCTGGCCGTGGGCCAGCTGGCGTGTGAGATCGCGAAGGCGGCGGCGGGCGGCGACTGCAAGTTGCCGGCCGGGCTGCAGCAGCTGGCGCGGCAGGGCGTGACGATCTCCTATCCGGATGTGGGTGAGTTGTTCCGGCAGGGGCGCACCGGCTTGTACCTGGTGGACTTGTTCGTCGCGACGTGGAATCCGCACGGCCTGCGGCAACGCTCTCGGGTGTACAACGTGGACCGGCCGACGGTACGCAGGACGGGGACCTGACATGCCGATGATCTCCGGGCCGTTGAAGTGGTACACCGTCGCCGAGACCCTGCGCGCCGCCGTCCACGCCGAACTCACCACCAAACCCGCACGGTCCAGCGTCGTGCCCGGTGCGATTGCCTGGGACGAATGCGACTGCGGCCTCCTCGCCGTGTCGGTGGCGCGAGTGTTCCTCACCGAGACATTCCCCGACGAGTTGGCGCGCCGTGTCGGCAACGGATGCGACGCACCGTGGGAAGTCGCCGAACTCGTCATCCAAGTCGTGCGCTGCGCCCCCAACCCCGACGACCCGATGACCGCCCCGACCACGGCCGAGCTGGACGCCTCCGCGCAGAAAGTCCTGCGGGACGCCTACGAAATGCTCGACGCCGTCTCGGTCAAGCTGTGCCAGATGAACGCCGTCCGCGAAATCTCCGACTTCATGCTGCGCCCCCTCACCGCACAGGGCCCCTCCGGAGGGTGCGTCGGCAACGAGTTGCGGGCGTACGTGTCCCTGCCGAGGAACTGAAGAAAGAGGGGGGCCCGTGTTCACCGTCTCCACCAGCTTCAACCTCGACCGCACCCGCGTACAGCGCATGCTGCGCCTGCCCGGCGGCATGGTCTACCGCAACATGGAACGCCGCCTCCTCCGCGTCGAAGCCGAAGCCCGCCGCCGCGCACCCGGCAGCATGGGGGCCGGGATCCGCTCGCAGATCCAGCGCGGTGCAGGCGGCGACTTCCGCGGCGTGATCCGCTCCACGCACCCGGCAACCATCTACGTCGTCTCGGGCACCCGCCCCCACACCATCCGCCCGGTGCGGGCGAAAGCACTGCGGTTCACCGTGGCCGGCCGGGTCGTGTACGCCACCGTCGTTCACCATCCCGGCACGCGGAAGAATGATTTCCTGACGGAGGCGTTGCGGGCGGCGCTGTAATCGCCCGGAATGATCTTCCGTGGGGGCGGCCTACCGTCACCGCCATGACCGAACTCCTCACCCACGCGAACGGCACCACCGCCCCGCCCGGCACACCCCCGGCACGGGACTTCAGCCGCAAACGCACGTCGCTCGCCTTCACCATCGACGACGACACGTTCGTGCCCGCCACCGCCCTCCCGGGCGACGTGTACGCCGAGTTCGTCACCCTCTACAACAAGACCGGCAGCATCGAGAACTACCAGGAACAACACGACCTGCTGAAGACGGCCCTGCAACTCGCACTCCTCCCCGACTCCTACGACCGGTTCACAGCCCGGCTGAGGGACAAAACCAACCCGATCGACGACGACCAGATGTCCGACGTCGTCCTCTACCTGCTGGAGGCCTACGGCCTGCGCCCTACCCAGCCGTCGCAGCCCTCGTCGGATGGGCCCTCCAGCCCGGCATCTGGCACGAGCTCGACGGACGAGCAGCAGCCGCAGGCATCGACCCCGCCGGCCTCCCCGCCGACCGCTTCCTGAACTGGGTCTACGCGGAAATGGTGCAGCGGATCAGCGACGGCCACAACGAGCAGCCCGGCACCGCCCGTAAGCGGTTCGACGGGCAACTCGACGTGCGCGCCTGGACTACCCCCAGCACTCGCGATGAGACGCCGCAGCCCCGCGACCCGAAGACCCCGTGGTGGTGGGAAGGCGCTGAAGACGCCAGCCAGTCGTTCCTCACCGCGATGGGAGTAAACCTCACATGACGACCCCCGGTAGTGGTGTCATCGGCGACGCCACGATCCGCGTGACCGCCGACACCACGCCGGCCGCGCTCGCACTGCGCGGGTTGACGCGTGATGCGAACGGGCAACTGCGAGACCTCCGCGGCCGGTTCGTGTCCGAGACCCGGCTGATCAACAACAGTCTGACGACGGTCACCAGCGGCAGCGACCGCTTCAAGGCCGCCATCGGCGGCCTGAGGTCGGCTGCGCTGCTGCTGTCTCCGGCGCTCATCCCGATCGCCGTGCAGGCCGCGCCGATCGCGGCGGGTGTGGGTGCGGCGACGGCGGCGATCGGCGCGTTCGGATTGGCGGCCGCCGGGCAGGTCACCGCGATCACCGACGCGGCGGACGCGGAGAAAAAATATCAGGACGCGGTCGACGAGCACGGGGCGACGTCGAAGGAGGCCGCGCAGGCGCAGACGGCGTATGTGCGGCAGATCGAGAAAATGCCGCCCGCGACCCGCACGGCCGCTGCTGCCCTGTCGTCGCTGAAAACCCAGTATCAGGCGTGGTCGGACAGTCTCGCCGACGACACGATGCCGGTGGCGACGAAAACCCTGCAAGCGTTGTCGGCGGTGTTCCCGAAGATGACGCCGCTCGTGCAGGGCGCGTCGACGCAACTGGACCGGTTCGTGACGATCGCCGCGGGGACGTTCGCGTCGCCGGGTTTCGACGCCTTGAACGCCCGGTTCGCACAGTTCGCGACGGGCGCGCTCGCCCGCGCCAATGATGCGATCGTGCATTTCCTCCGCACCGTCGACACCGGGAAGATCAGCGGCGGCGTCAGCGAGTTCATGGACTACGTCCACGCCAACGGGCCCCTCGTCAAGGACACCCTCGCGAACGTGATGCAGGCCCTGTCGAACGTGGCGCGGGCGGCAGCGAACGCCGGGCCCGGTCTGCTGACGCTGGTGAACGCGTTCGCCGGGCTGGTAGCGGCTGTCCCACCGGGCGTGATCACGACGCTGCTGCAGCTGTCGCTGGCGTTGAAGGCCGCACGGATCGCGGCGGCCGCGCTCGGTGCGGTCACTGGTGCGCAGGCGACGGCGAACCTTGCGGCGTTCGTGCGTTCGGCTCGGTTCGGTGGCGTCGCTGCCGCCGTGTCCGGGGTTGCGCAGCAGATGTCGACGCTGCAAAAAGTCGCGGGAAGTTTGGGTGTGCTGGCCGTGGTCGCGGTCGGTATCGACGAGCTGGCGAAGAAGGCGCGCGGTGCGCCGCCGGACGTCGACAAGCTGGCCAGCAGCCTGAAAGCGCTGTCGGTGAACGGCGAGTTCTCGGGCGAGCTGAAGGCAACGTTCTCCGACATGGACGCCTTCGTTTCGAAAGTCGGCAAGCTGCGGGCGGAGTCTGCCACCCTGGAGAAAGCGAAGCCGCTCCTCGCGTTCTCGGGGATCGGCTCGTTCGCTGACACCGCCCTGTCCAAGATCGATGATCTGGTGCGGGGCACGGAGTCCCTGGGTGCGTCGAAGGACGATCTGGCGACGTTCGATGAGGCGTTCGCGCAGCTCGTCAAGTCAGGTGATGCGAAAGTCGCGGCGCAGGAGTTCCAGCAGTTCGATACCGCGCTGCGTAAGACGGGACTGTCCACGGCGCAGATCACAGCCCTGTTCCCGCAGTACACGTCGGCGGTGGCGGATGCGGCAGACGAGCAGAAGCTTGCCGCGCAGTCGATGGGGATCTTCGGGGCGCAGGCGCAGCAGACGTCGGCGAAACTCGAAGCGCAGAAGCTGAGTGCGGACGGGCTCCGCCAGGCGGTACAGGCACTGAACGACGTGAACCGGTCCGCGCTCGGCGGGATGGTCGGCTTTGAAGCGGCAATCGACGCCGCCGGGAAAGCGGCAGCCGAAAACGCGGGCAGCCTCAAAATGGTCAACGGGCAACTCAACCTGAACTCGCCGAAAGCACAGGCCGCAGCAACCGCCCTCAACGACCTCGCCGCGAAAACCGACGCCGCCGCGAGTGCCGCCCGCGAGAACGGAAGCTCCTGGTCGACCGTCAACGGGATCTACACCCGAGGCCGGGACAAACTGATCGCGGCGGCTACTCAGATGGGCCTCACCCGCGAAGAGGCCAAGAAACTCGCCGACCAGATCCTGAAAACGCCGGACAAGACGGCCCGCCTCAGAGGCAACCTCGAAGACCTCCAAGCGAAACTCGCCACGGCAAAGCAGCAACTCAAGTCGGTCCCGGACTCCCGCAGAGCGCAAGTCCGGGCGGACATCTCCGACCTGCAGTACGCCGTGAACCGAGCCAAGCTGGCCCTCGGGCAGCTCCGCGACCGGACCGTGTACATCAACGCCCACATGTACGTCACCGGCACCTCCCAAGCCCGCGCCGCGGTATCGACGTCCGGTGCCGGCCGCGTCTTCGAGTTCGCGACCGGCGGCCCCGTCGGGTTCCCTGCGGGCGGTCCGGTGCGAGGCCGCGGGACGGGCACCTCGGACTCGATCCTGGCCCGGGTGTCCAACGGCGAATACGTCATCCCCGCAAGGCGGGTACAGCAGTACGGGGCCGCCATGTTCGACGACATCCGCGCCGGCACCCTGACCACCGCACGCCCCGCCGCCCCCTCGATGGCGTCACTCGGCGTAGGCGCCAGCCGGCCCGCGCCGGCCGTGAACATCACCCACACCTACCAGATCCACTTCACGAACACGGGCGTCCTCGGCTCCCCGTTCGAAGTGGAGGACTGGCTGACCCGGGCCATCGACAACCTGCACCGCACCGGACGCCTTCCGTCCGCAGTGAGAGGCTGACATGACGGACGGCTACCTGATCGGAATCGACTGGGACAACGACGGCGACTACACCGGCACAGGCGAGAACGTCACCGACGACGTGCTGCAACGCGGTGCGGTCACCTTCCAGTACGGGCGTGACGCCAGCCGGGCTCTCTCACCGCCCCGGGTGGGGGCCATCGGTTTCACCCTGTGCAACGCCGACCGCCTGTACTCGCCGGAAAACCCGGCCAGTCCCATCGCCACCGACGTCTCCCCCGCCGCACGCATCCTGGTCGAGGAAACCATCAACGGCACGCTCTACCCGCTGATGACCGGCCGAATCGACACATTCCAGGTGAACACACGGCGCGGCGACCGGTCGGCACAAATCACCGGCTTCGACGGCCTGTCCCTGCTCCGCGGCAAAAAAATCACCACCGAGGTGTACGCGGCACAACGCACCGGCACCCTGATCGGGATCATCCTCGACGCTGTCGGCTGGACGGAAGCCCGAGACCTCGACGTGGGCGCCACCCACGTCCCGTGGTGGTGGGCCAACGGAACCGACGCCTTCGACCTCCTCACGCAACTGCTGCGCTCCGAGGGCCCGCCGTCCATCGCCTACATCGCACCCGACGGCACGTTCACCTACCGCGACCGCCATCACCGGCTCCTGCGCTCCGAGTCGTTGACGTCGCAGGCCACGTTCCGCAGCGAACCCACCACCTCGGCCTGCTGCGATGACGGAGGCTACGGCGAAGGCGGCTACGGCGAATGCGAATACGGAGGCTGACCCATGACGTTCACATCCATCCCCGCAGGCACCACCGACTGGAACGTCCCCCTCAACGCCGCACTACAGGACTTGCAGGACCAGATCAGTTCGATGGGCTGGCAGCCCAGCGACCACAACCTGAAAGCATGGACGTTCGACCCGGCCATCGCACAGAGCACGAGTGCCCCGGCAACTGGCGTACTGCAACTCGGAAAGATCAAACTTGGGGCGGCAGCATCCGTCACCAACATCATCGCCTCAGTCACCACCGTCGGCAGCGGACTGACCTCCGGCCAAAACTTTGCCGGCCTGTACAACTCGAGCGGGACACGTATCGCCACCACCGCAGACCAGACATCATCGTGGGCCGGCGGCACCGGAGCGAAAACGATGGCGCTGTCCGGCGGCCCGTACACGCTCGCAGCGGGCTCCTACTACGGGGCGCTCCTCTCCGTCGGCACCACGCCGCCCGTCTTCCAGACCGGCCACGCCAGCTCCTCCTCCACCCTGAATGTCGGCCTGACGATCGGCCGCTACCTCACCTCAGGCTCCGGCCTCACCGCACTGCCGTCATCGGTGACGCTCGCCGCAGCGTCCGCCTCGTTCCGCGCCTGGTGGTTCGCACTCTCATAAGAAGGAGGCCAGGGTGGTCGACTTCATCGACCCGTTCGAGTACGAAATCGGCTGGCGCGACATCGTCAACGACGTGCAACTTCCCGTCGGGGAACGCTCCCCTGACCCGGCTATCAGCACCGTGTGGGAGAGCGAAGACACCATCAGCCTGTCCATCGGTGAATCCATTGAGGTCCGCATCGAAACGTCAGACCCGTTCCTCGACGGGCAGCCCATCAGCTCTGCTCTTGGCGACATCATCTCCACCGGCGCGGGCGTCCCCACGATCAGCCTGTCCCGCACCTCCGGCCAGTCCACGACCGCCACCATCACCGCGGTCGGCGGCTCCGTCAACATCACCTACCTCAGGCTGCGGGCACGCTCCCTGCCCGTCGTGAAAACCGTGCTGGTCGCGGCCACCGACTCCACCTCCATCGCCCGGCACGGCGACCGCACCTACCCCGACAGCGTCCCCTGGGCCGGACGCCACGACGCGTTCGCCGTGTCCCAACTCCTGCTCGCCCAATACTCCGAACGCCGCCCGACGATCGCCGTGCGGATCGTGTCGTCGGATCTGACGGCACACCTCGAGGCGGTGACGCGGCAGATCTCCGACCTGATCACCGTCCGCAACGCCGAACTCGGCCTGAACGGCGACTTCTTCATCGAAAACGTGCAGCACACTCTCGCCAGGATGACGGAACAGGGCGACTGCCCAGGGCCGGTGCACTACGCAACGTTCGGCTGCGAACAGTCCGGGATCGTCGTCGCGGACAACCCGTTCCGCTTCGACGTGGTCGGCTCCGGCTTCGACGACGGCGTGTTCGATCCGACCGCCGCCGACAACCCGACCACCGTGTTCATCTTCGATCATGCGACGCAGGGCCAGTTCGACGTGGGGAAGTTCGGCACCTGACCGCCCCGGAACGATCACCCTGTGGAGGGGGGTTATCCTCCGCGGCATGGCCCACCTGATCACCACTCGCGCCCGCGCCCGGGTCAACCACGGGCGGTGGATCGCCGACTGCCCGCGCCCGTACTGCGCCAACGCCATGCGCCTGACCCCGGGGCAGACATCGTTCCACTGCGGCGGCGACGGCGGCTGCCGCATGGTCGCCGAGGTCGACTGGCCCACGGACGCTGACGGGATCTGGCAGGCCCTAGCGGCGCGACCGGTGCCCGGCACACGCAACTGGTACCCGGCGGAACACGTCGAAGCGCTCCGGCTGGGGTTGCCGCACGGACAGAGCCCAGCCGAACTGCAGGACGAGACCCGCGAGCACGAGGGGGTGCTGTAGGTGACGTGGACAGCGCCAATGACTGCGGTAAGTAATTCGGTCTTTACCGCCGCGCAGTTCAATCAGTTCGTCCGCGACAACCTGAACGAGACCGCGCCCGCCAAAGCCACCCAGGCCGGATCGCACTTCGTCGGAACGGGCGTCAACTCCATTGCCGAACGCCTCGGACAGTCCGACCTGATCACCACCTCGCAGACCACAACCTCCACCAGCTACACCGACCTGGCCACAGTCGGACCGTCATTCACCACCACAACGGGCCCACTCGCATGGGTGTACCTGTACAACTCCAGCCTGAACAGCGGCTCGACCGCGTCCCTGATGTCCTACACAGTCTCGGGCGCAAGCAGCGTCTCAGCTCAGGACGCGCAGTCGATCGGTGTCAGTGGAACCAACGGCGGCCGATTCGGCGCGGTCTTCCTGCAGAGCGGTCTGACTGCCGGATCAAACACATTCACCTGCAAATACAGGGTGGGTGGAGGCACCGGAACCTACGCCGACCGCCGTATCGCGGTCTTCCCCCTCTGACCCCCGCCATCTCGAAGGGACCACCCTGGTATGAGCAGCCCACTGGACGGACGGATCCGCGCGATCGCCCGGGAGGAGGCCGGCGCGCTCCTCGGAGTCGGCAGCCCCGACGCGGCGGCAGACGGCGACGGCACCGACCGCACGGCCGAGTTGGAGCGGGAGGTCGCCGCCCTGCGCGCCACGCTGGAGGAATTCGGCGCGCGCCTCGACGCGGTGGAGAAGACCGGCCAGGAGGAGCGGACGCCGACGCGACGCACCCGGAAGCCGTCCGGCGAGTGAAGGTCGTCGTCTACCCCTCCGACCGCTTCGGGTGCGGTTCGTTCCGCGCGATCTGGCCCGGCAACGCGGTCGCTGCAGCCGGGCACGACGTGGAGGTTGTTACGCCTGAGCGGCGGCGTCTCCGGCTGGTCATGGAGGGCGACACCGTGCGGGACGTCCTCCTCGATGAGCCGATGGACGTCATCGTCATGCAGCGGGTCACCCACGCGTACATGGCGCAGACGGTGAGCGTGCTCCGCGCCAAGGGCGTCGCGGTGGTCGTCGACGTCGACGACGACCTGTCGAGCATCCACCCGTCGAACCCCGCATGGCAGGTCCACCGGCCGGGCCACGGCGTGCACTCGTGGCACAACCTCGCCTTGGCGTGCCGGGACGCCACCTTGGTGACGGTATCCACGCCGGCGCTGTTGGACGTGTACGCGCGGCACGGCCGGGGTGTGGTGCTGCCGAACTACCTGCCTGACCACTACTACGGGCTGCCCCGGGTCGACAGTGACGTGATCGGCTGGCCGGGCTCGTACCACTCCCACCCCAACGACCCCGAAGTGGTCGGCGGGGCGATCGCGCGGCTGGTCGAGGAGGGCGCGACGTTCGTGATGCGCGGCGATGCGTCGGGGGCGGGGCGGGCGTTCGGGCTGGCGGCTGATCCGGTCGGTGGCGGGGTGCCGATCGAAGAGTGGCCGACTGCTGTGGCGAGCATCGGAGTGGGGATCGCTCCGTTGGCGGACACGCGGTTCAACGCCGCGAAGTCGGCCTTGAAGGTGATCGAGATGTCTGCCTGCGGTGTGCCGTGGGTGGCGTCACCAAGGGCCGAGTATCAGCGAATCCACGCCATGGGTGCGGGCATCTTGGCGGACCGGCCGCGGACTTGGTACCGAGAGTTGAAGAGGCTGCGAGAGTCACCTGCTCTGCGGCAGGAGATGTCGGAGGCCGGGCGCGCGGTGGCTGAACGGCTCAGGCTGTCTCAGAACGCGTGGAAGTGGATGGACGCTTGGAGTCACGCGTTCGAGTTGCAGCAGGCTACGCCTCGGACAGCGGTCCCGGCGTAGGTGCTCCGGCGCCGCATTCGTTGCACGCGAAGCCGAGCGGAGGTGCGTCGTAGCAAGCCGAGCAGGACGGCTTGCCGAGAAGCGACGAGGGTGGCACGTTGAGGACTTCGGCGGCGGCCATGAGCCAGTCAACCGAAATCTCCTGTCGACCGCCGTTCTCTGCCTTCACGATCCACGTGCGATCGACACGGTATCCGGCGTTGGTCATCTCTTCGGCGAGGACAGCGGCAGTGATGCCCCGTTGCCTCCTGACATCTCGGATACGGCTGACTGCGATATGAGTGACGGGCCTTTGCGTGGGCACTGGCGGTCCTTCTGAGGGAGCGCTACGCCGCGGTCGCGGGTAGCGGTGTAGCGGTGATCGGTTCCTCGCGTACGTCACGAATCCACGAGACTCCGCACCCGAGGCAGAGTTCGTGCGGGTCGGCGTAGACGAGCGCGGTGCCGAGGCAGAGCGGGCACTTCGCCCGGGTGCGTACCCGCCGCAACTGGTTGCGCTGGTAAGTGGTCGTCCCACCCCAGTAGCCCTCCGCGCCGTGCAGCATGGCCCACGCCAGGCAGGCGGTACGCACGTCGCAGGTGCGGCACCACGTCTGCGCTGCGGCGAGACCGTCATCAGTCTCGGTGTCGGGGATGAAGTCGAAGTCGGCTGTGGCGCAGGGCGCATCGTCCTGCCAGTCGGTGCCCTCGGCGCTGATCGCGTCCAGAGTTTTGCGTTCGATGTCCACGGCGGCCGCCCTTCAGGGGCACGGGGTGCCGTCGGCGACGGCCCATACGATGCCGCCGTTGCGGGGACAGTGGCGGATCCGCCCGGCTTTGTGAAGCCGCTGGCAGGAGAGGGCGACGGTGGGCCGGTCGAGGCCGGTCGCCTTGGCGAGTTCACTGCGTGAGCCAACGCCTTGCGTGATGAGTTGGTAGATGGTTTCGTCGCGGGCGGCTACGTGCGGGTCGCGGGGGCGTCCGGGGCGGCGTGCGGTTCCCTGCATCACATGCTCGCATTCAGTTGACCGAGCGGATGAATAACATTATGCATCCGGTTGGGGTGCGCCCGGAATCCGACCACCAAACACCATGTGACACTCCCGAATGAACAACCCCCACCACAGGGCCAGCACCACCCAGATGGACCCCGCCCCAGGAGTCTGAGATGACCAAAACCGGACCACAGAAAATCCCCGGCGCCTCACTCGCCCACTTCTACGGCACCGGCCAGTACTCCGGCTCCGACATGGAAGTGAACTGCGGCGTCGTCCACACCACCGAAGGCCGCACCCTCCCCGACTACAACGGCGGATCCATCGCCCCCACCGTGACCGGCGTACCCGACATCGCAGCAAAGAAGATCCTCTGGTACCAGCACTACGACGTCGACGAGTCCGCGCGCGCCCTCGCCAACAAACTCGGCGGCGTCGAAACGAACACGGCGAACGCCTTCCAGATCGAACTGGTCGGCACCTGCGACGCCACGCACACCACCACCTGGGACGGCAAACAAGCCGGCGTCGGCTACATCTACTGGCCCGCAGCTCCCGACTGGGCGCTCGCCGAAGTGGCGTGGCTCGTGCGCTGGCTGAACGTCAACCACGCAGTGCCCCTCACCTGCGTCCGCGACTGGCTCGCCTACGGCACCGACCCCCGACGGCCCGGCGTCACCCCGGCGTCATACGGGGCGAGCCCGGCCCGCATGACCTTCGACCGGTGGCGGGCCTTCACCGGCTGGTGCGGGCATCAGCACGTTCCTGAGAACGACCACGGCGACCCGGGCGCAATGGACTTCGCCCGTGTCATCGCCATCGCCAAGGGCCAGACCCCCGAGGAGGACGACATGGCACTCAGCGACGCCGACGTACAGCGGATCGCCAAAGCGGTCTGGGACCACGGCATCAGCAACAGGTTCCGCCCCGGGCCCGACGGCAAGCCCCGCACAATCCCCGCCCGCTACTACCTCGAGTGGAACGACTCCCACTTCGACGACACCGTCAAGGCCATCAAGGAGATCAAGGAATGAAGGTATTCGGACGCGAACCGGTCTACATCCTGGCCGTCATCGCCATCGCTCTGAAACTCGCAGCGGCCTACGGCCTCGACGTCAGCGAGAACCAGCAGACCCTCATCAACACCGTCCTCTCCTGCATCGTCGCCGTCGCCTCCGCGATCGTCCTCAAGACTGGCGCGGCCGGCGCGGCGATCCTGCAGCTGGCGTCGGCCGGCCTGGCGCTGTTCGTGGGCTTCGGCCTCGACCTGTCGGCAGAGCAGCAGGCCGGATGGATGAGCTTCGTCGCCGCCGTCCTGGCGGTCGTGGAGCATCGCGAGGTGGAGGCCCCGGTGCCGGTGCTGCCAGTCGAGCAGTCGAGCCCGGTGACGCCCGGCTCGCACGCCGCCACCGTCTGAAAGAGGGAGATAGTTCGTGCCGGATGAGCCGACGCTGGGTGAAGTCGTGCGCCGTTTCGACGAACGCTTTGCCGTCGTCCGCGACGACATCCAGCAACTCGGCCGCCGCATGGACGAGAAAGTCGACCAGCGGATCTACGACCTCCGGCACGAAGCCCTGTCCGCCCGAGTCGGAACACTGGAAACACTGCGGGAGAAGGACAACGAGAAGCTGGTCGCCACCCGACGGTGGCTGATCGGCGCGGTCATCGTGCCACTCGTCGGGATCCTCCTCCCCGTCATCATCCTGCTGACGCGGGGGGCGTGAAGTGGGCCGGATCCAGATACGAGCCGAAGAACGCCGAGGACGACGCGGCGACGTGCTGGTGGTGGTGGCCGCACTGGCTCTCGGACTGGCGTTGGCGTGGATCCTGCTGTCGGTGCAGGCGTTGAACCACGAACTGGAAACGTCGAACCGGGCACGGGACGCTTTGGCCCGGCAGGTGGAACGTCTGGGTGCGACACCGGTGGCCGGACCGTCGGGGAGCCGGGGCGAGCCGGGCGAGTCGGTGACGGGTCCGCCGGGGGATCCTGGGGTGCCGGGCGCGGCCGGCCCGTCGGGTCCGCCGGGGCCGTCTGGAACCCCGGGTGTTGCGGGTGCTACGGGAGTCCCGGGCCCGGTGGGGGCGACCGGGCCGGCGGGAGCAGCGGGGGTGCAGGGCCCGCAGGGCGAGCCCGGTCCGGCCGGCCCGAAAGGCGAGCCGGGGGAACAGGGGCCGGCGGGCGAGCAGGGACCGGCGGGGCCGGCGTGCCCGGACGGGTACGGCTTGCAGGTGCCTGCGTGGGATCCGGACGCGTTGGTGTGCCGCAAGGATGAGGCCCCGCCGGACGATGACGGCGGTGGTGGCGGGTCGCAGGCGTTGGCGTTGGATCCACAACGACGCCAGTACGCGTGACCTATGCCGCTTCGACGACCCCGGCCCGTACCGCCTGCTCCCACTCCTCCAGCAGCAGCCCATACAGGCCCCGCTGCTCCGGACTCAACACCCCACCCGCCTCCCGCCACAGCGCGCGAATCTCCTCGTTCACGATCGCAGCAGACCGCGACGGCCCAAGGCCAGGAGTGGAGGGAGACATGCCCACAGTCTACGAACCGTGGGCCCCCGAAACTCATCACCGTCCCGTGAACCTGCGCTCCACCGCATCCAACACGACAGGCCACGGATACTCCCGAGGCCGCCCCCGACCCGGCGGGTTCGGCACGAACCCGCCCTCCCCGTACAACACCTCCACACCCATACCCCGCAACACGGCGACACTCCGCTCGAACTGCGAGTGCTGCACGTAGGCCGCGTTCACGCACGGCATGGCCACCATCGGAATGCCCTTCCCCACGGCCTCCGCAACGACCCCGACCACGAAGTTGTGGGTGAGACCGAGCGCCCACGCATTGATCGAGTTGAACGTGGCCGGCGCGAACGCGATCACGTCAGCCTTCGGCCACACATCCCGCTGCCCCGGCAGCTTGTACTCCGAACGCACCGGATACCCGGTCACCTCCTGCAAGTCCGGGAGCCGGTCGCCGAGCCACCGATACGCGGTCGGCGTCAACCCAAGACACACGGTGAAGCCCCGCCGCTGCGCGTCCTCAACAACTGCTGCCACATCGTGGACGGGCGGCGCCGCAGACCCAAAGAGATACAGCACAGGAGAACCCATGCCGCCTATCCGACCACATGCAACCGCCCCCGCTCCGGAAGGAGTCGGGGGCGGACGCCTGACGCATGCAATTGCATGGCGCTACCGTTCCAGATGACGAGTCAGGAACGGAGACCAGTATGCCCTCACCCGACGAAGACCACACCGGCACCCGCATCCGCGAGCAGCGCAAACTCGCCAGACTCACACAGAAAGAACTGTCCCAGCGGATCCCCTACTCCCAGAGCCTCATCAACGCAGTCGAACGCGGCGCCCGCGCAGCAAGCATCGACTTCACCGCATCCGTAGCCCACGCCCTACGCATCGACGTCACCGCGCTCACAGGACAGCCCTACGTGACCGAGCTCCAACAGGATCGCCTCGCGGCCCTTGTCCGCCCGATCCGCGAGGCCCTCGACCTCTACGACCTCGACCCCGACCCGACCACCCGCCCCACGCCCGTGCTCGTCGCCGCAGCCAACGACCTCTGCCAGCAGGTCCGCGCCACCCGCCTCCGCAACGCGGCGATCGCACTACCGGACACAATCACCGAACTCACCGCCGCCGCCGGGCAGACACCCAGCACGCAACTGTGGCAGGCCCTCGCCTCGACCTACCGCACCGCCCACGACATCGCCGTCAAACTCGGCTACTACGACCTGTCCGCCGTCGCCCTGGACCGGATGGCGTGGGCCGCCGAACGCGCCTCCGACCCGTGCCTGAGCGCCGTCCGCCAGTACATGCGCGCACTCGTCTACTTCCGTGAGGGCGAGTACCGCATCGGCCGACGCCTCATCACCGCCGGCCTGGCTGCCGTGGATCAGGCACCGGCCGGCCGGGAGGCGGCGGCGGTTCGGGGGCAGATCCACCTCGGCGGGTCCGTCCTCGCGGCGAGGGCCCGGCAGCAGACCGCCCTCGACGATCACCTCGCCGCGGCGGAAGGGATCGCCGCAGAGATCGGTGACGCGAGCAACGTCCACTGGCTTTCGTTCGGCCCGGCGAATGTTGCGATGCACCGCATGTCGGCCGCAGTGGAAATGCGCCGCTACGATGACGCCCTCGACCAAGCCCGCACGGTGAAGCTCCCCGCCGGACTGGCGACGTCCCGGCGCGCGCACTTCCTCATCGACCGGGCCCGAGCCGAAATGGAGACGGGACGCACGGACGCCGCCCTCACACATCTCGTGGAGGCACGGCGCGCGGCACCCGAGCAGACCCGCTATCACCCAGGCGCACGGGAAACGATCAGCGGGCTGGTGCACATCGCGCGCCGGACACCGGACACGCTGTCCCAGATGGCTACCTGGGTCGGCCTGTAGCCACACACAGCGCACACAAATCTGTGTGCGCTAACCCCTTCGCCGACTTCTACGGTCGTTGTGAGACAGATCACCGCGACCTGGAGGCAAGAGCGATGGCACCCGAACCAACAGCCGTAACCCACGGCATGTCGACGCCAGACGCCCTCGCCCTCCTCCCCATCCCCGACCAGCTGTCCGTACCGCAGATGGACGGACACGTATGCGTGTACGACAACGAATCCCTGAGCAACGACACCGCCGTCGACCTCGGCCAACGCCACCAAGCAGGCCGCACCGTGTTCGCCCGCGCCTCCCGCCGCTGCGCCAGCACCGCCGCTGTCGGAGTCCTCTTCGACCACACCACCGGCACGGACGCCTGCACCGTCTGCCAGACGGAGCCGTGCGACACCGCACGCGCCCTGAACCGCGTGATCCGGATGGGTGCCCGATGAGCACGACAGCGACCTCCTACCGGCTGCAGGTGCCAGCCGTCCCGCCGAAGCCGACACCCGGATGCCCCTCGTGCGCGGACCTTGCCCGGAGGCGGGCGCAGGCCGCTGCCGTCGGCGACTACTCGCAGGCGTCGGACTGCAACATTTGGATCGGCCGCCACGACTACCACCAGCCGCCGATATCCCGCTGACCCCCGGCATGGGGTGTGACCACACCGCCCCCCGCCGGGCCGGCCGTCGTCTGAGGTGGACACGGCCGAGGGCCTGCCGCCCGGTTCACCCCCGTGCCGGCGGCAGGCCCGACCTACTCCACGAGATCAGCGAGCGGCACATCAAGGGCCCACGCGATCCGGAACAGGTTGTCCACCAGTGCAGCCTGGTGTCCCTGTTCGATCCGGTTGATGGCCTGCCGGTCCATGCCCGCCAGCTCGGCGAGTCTCTCCTGCGAGAGTTTCCGCGTGCTCCGCACTTCGCGGATGCGGTCTCCTAAGGCTCGGCGGCGGGCAAGGATCCAGGTGGGCGGCGGAGCGGACGGCACGCGCCCACGCTTCCGGGATCATGGTCGGGTGTCTGTATCGCCGACCGTACATTTTGAGATCAACGACACTCGTCGATCGCAAGTCCCGAGTCACTAAAACACTCGTTCGGATGATGTGATCCTTGACGTCTTGCCTAATAAGAAACCACAGGCCAACGATTACCTGCACCCCCCACGCACCCCACAGCGACAGGCGACACCCCATGACTGACGAGCAGCCCCACACCGCACCGGGGCTCGCCCTCACGAACCTCCAGCGCGACCGCGTCACCTTCGCCCGCCGCGACTTCGAATCCGCCCGCGCCGAAGACCTCGCCAAGCTGCCGCGCGCCCACCTCATCCTCCTCGTCGAACGCATGAGGGGACGCCTCGGCGACATGCTGGATCTTCTCGACGAACTCACCCCCGAATGAGTCCCCTAACCAACATTGTGATCCCAGACGGTGATGCCGACGCACCGCCGCACCGCGAGGCACGCCTCGGTCATGTCCCGGTACCAGTCGGCCTGTTGGGCCAGTTTCTCCTCGGTCGCGGGCAGCAGCATCCGGACGTCGACCTCGGTGAGCGCGGTGTCCAGGCCGAGCCGTGAGAAGCGGCGGAGGTTGTCCTCGAGGGTCGTCGGATAGCCGTACTGGAGGGCGAGGTGGGCCTGGAGGCCGATGCCGTCGAGCGGGACGCGCTGGGCCCTCAGTTCCTTGGCGAGGGCGTAGTAGGCGTCGCTCTTCGGGCCGACGGCCTCGATGTTGTAGTCGTTGAGGTAGAGCTTCGCCTTCGGGTCGGCCTGGTGCGCCCAGCGCAGGGCGTCGGCGATGTAGCCGGGGCCGAGGGTCTTGTAGAAGACGGTCTCGCGGTAGGTGCCGTCCTCGTTGAACGCCTCGTTGACGACGTCCCAGGCGTACACCTTGCCCCGGTAGTGGCGGACCTCGGTCTGGATGTGCTTCTTCAGCACGGCCCGCAGCTCGTCGGCCGTCCACTGCTTGCTCGTCAGCCAGTCGGGCAGCTGGCTGTGCCAGACCAGGGTGTGGGCGCGGACCTTCTGGTGGTGGGCGCGCGCGAGGTCGACGATCTGGTCGCCGGCCGTCCAGTCGAAGACTCCCTGCTGGGGCTCGGTGGCGTACCACTTCATGCCGTTGCCCGGGGTGATCATGTCGAACTCGTGGCCCAGGATCTTCGTGTAGGCGGTGTCGGTGAGTTCGGGGTTGTCCGTGGCGCTGCCGAAGTAGCGTCCGTGGCGCTGGGCGAGGTCGGCGAGGGTGGCCCGCGGCTTTCCGTGCGCGGGTTGCTCGTGGGCCTGTGCGGCCGGTCCGGTGACCACGCCGGCGGCGACCAGGACGGTGGCGAGGGCGCCGGCGAGTCTGAGCCGGGTGCGGGCGGTGCTGAGCATGGTGCGACTCCTCACGGTGAGCGGGTGGGCGAGCCGTACGGGTCCGCGGACGCGGGCGCGGGTCATCCCTTCGTGGCGCCGGCGGAGAGGCCGCCGACGAGCTGGCGCTCGGCGACGGAGTAGAAGGCCAGGGCAGGGACCATGGCGAGGACCAGATAGGCGAAGACGCGCGCGTACTCGGCGGAGTACTGCCCCTGGAACTGCTGGACCCCGATCGGGATGGTCCACCAGCCGGGTTCGTTGAAGACGAGCAGCGGCAGCAGGAAGTTGTTCCAGCTGCCGACCACGGCGAGGACGGAGACCGTGCCGAGAGCGGGCCTGGCCATGGGCAGCAGGATCCGCCAGAAGAAGCCGAGCGGCCCGCAGCCGTCGAGGGTGGCTGCCTCCTCCAGTTCGGCGGGGATCTCGCGGAAGAACCCGCGCAGGATGACGATCGTCATCGGCAGTCCGAACGCGGCCTGCGGCAGGATCACGCCGAGGGGGTTGTCCAGCAGGCCGATGGAGCGCAGCAACAGGAACAGGGGCAGCGCCGCCACCGCGAAGGGGAACATCAGCCCCATGGTGAACAGGGTGAACAGCAGCTCCCTCCCCCGGAAGGCGAAGCGGGCGAAGGAGAACGCCGCGAGCGCGGACACCGCGACGACGACCACGGTCGTCCCGACCGCGATGACGGTGCTGCTGCCGACCAGCTGCCAGAACGAGCCGGAGCCGAGGATGTCGGTGTAGTTGGAGGGGACCCACGGGTCGGGCAGGCCGATGGGGTTGCGCGAGAGCTGGTCGGTGGACTTGAAGCCGGACAGCACGGCGTACACGAGGGGTACGGCCATCACCGCGCCGACGATCCCGAGGACCAGGTGCAGCGGCAGGGTCCTGCCGGTCCGGCGCGCGCCCCGCCCCGTCCCGGGCTTGGTGCCGGGGTCGGTCTTGGCGATGCTCACGAGCCGCCTCCTCGCATGGTCGTGGTGGCGCCCTGGAGGTCTCGGCGGAGCACGAACCGCTGATAGGCGAGGGCGAAGACGAGGCAGATGCCGAACATGACGACGCTGATCGCGCTGGCGTAGCCGACCTGGTAGCGCTTGAAGCCGTACTGGAACATGGTCACGGCCATCGTCTCGGAGTGGTGGTCGGGGCCGCCCGCGGTGACGACCCACACCAGGTCGAAGAGCTGGACCGCGCCGATGACCGACAGGAAGACGCTGATCCGCAGGGTCGGCGCGAGCAGGGGTAGCGTCACGTTGCGGAAGCGCTGCCAGGGCCCCGCTCCGTCGATCAGCGCGGCCTCCGTCAACTCGGCCGGGATGGACTGGAGTCCGGCGAGGTAGAGCATCATGTGGAAGCCGAAGTACTTCCATGTCATGACCAGGAAGAGGGTGGCCATGACGGTGGAGGGATCGGAGAACCACTGCCCGCCCACCCCGTCCAGTCCGACGGCGCCCAGCACGTGGTCGGCCAGGCCGTCGTCCGGGGCGAAGATCATGCTGAACAGCACGCCGGTGATCGCCTCGGAGAGGATGTACGGCGCGAAGAACAGCATCCGGTAGACGGCCCGGCCGCGAATCTTCTGGTTCAGGGCGACGGCGAGGGCCAGCGCGAACGGCAGTTGCAGCAGCAGCGAGAGGCCGACCAGGAGCAGGCAACGCCACAGGTCGCCGAGGAACACCGGGTCCTTGAAGAGCCGGGTGAAGTTGTCGCCGCCGACGAAGTTCTCGGGCATGCCGAAGCCGCCCCATCGGAAGAACGCGGCGTACACCGCGAACAGCATCGGCAGCAGCACGAGCGTGCCGAACAGCACCAGCGCGGGCACCTGGAAGCCGACGGCGGTGAGCCAGTGCAGGGCCCGTCGGCGGGCCCGCGCACGGCCCGCGACGACGGCCGGCGGCGCGGGCTCGACGTCCGGACCGCTGCGCTTGTCCGGGAGGAAGGTGGAGGTCATCGCCGGCTACTGCTCTTCCTTCGCGACCTTGGTGATCGACTCGCTGACCTGCTGGGGCGATTTCGAACCGGCGATCAGAGCGGCGACGCTGTCGTTGACCTCCTGGCCGAGGGCGGGCGCGTACGCCTGGTCGAGGTAGAGCTGGAAGCCGGTGGCGCCCTTCAACTGCGCCTGCACGGCCTTGATGTTCGGGTCGGTCAGGGCGCTCTCGGCGGCCGGGACGACCGGCAGCACCCCGGTCTTCTTGACGAGTTCGGTGTCGGTGGCGGCGGAGGCGAAGAACTTCAGGAAGTCGACGGCCGCCTGCGGGGCGTCCTTGCGCAGCGCGTGCCCGCCGCCACCGCCGAACACCTCGGTGATCACGCCTTTGCCGCCCTCGACCGCCGGGAACGGGAAGAAGCCGAGGTTCGCGCCGAGCCCCTTGCCCGCGTCGGCCTCCACGACCGGCGCCCACTGGCCCATGAGTTCCATCGCCGCCTTGCCGTTGCCGACGGCCGCGGCCTGGCCGGTCGGGCTGGAGTAGGCGGCGCCGAGGAAACCCTTCTGGAACGGTTGCAGATCGACGAGGTCCTGGAGGTGCTGTCCGGCCTGGACGAATCCGTCACCGGTGAAGTCCTTGTCGTCCCCGGCCTTCTGCAGGGCGTCGACGCCCGCGGTGCGCATCGCGAGGTAGGCCCAGTAGTACATGCCGGGCCACTTCTCCTTGCCGGCCAGCGCGAGCGGGATGATCCCGGCGGCCTTCAGCTTGCGCACCGCGTCGAGGAAGCCGCTCCAGGTGGTGGGCGGCGCGGTGACGCCGG
The DNA here is from genome assembly GCF_036898465.1 of Streptomyces sp. B21-105. Lineage (NCBI taxonomy): Bacteria > Bacillati > Actinomycetota > Actinomycetes > Kitasatosporales > Streptomycetaceae > Streptomyces > Streptomyces sp. B21-105. The sequence continues at coordinate 1,812,901 of NZ_JARUMJ010000001.1, forward strand.
CCTGCTTGAAGAGGGCCTTGTTGTACCAGAACCCGATCATGCCGATGTCGAACGGTATGCCGTAGGCCTTGTCGTCGAGCAGGTACGGCTGCCGGGCGACCGACAGCAGGCTCTCCCCCCAGTCCTTCGTGCGTTCCGTGAGGTTCTCCACCAGCCCCGCGTCGACCTGCTGCTTCAGGACCCCGCCGCCCCAGGTGTGAAAGATGTCGGGAAGCTTCCCGGAAGCGGTCAGCGCCGTCATCTTCGACTTGTAGGCGTCGTTCTCCAACTGGACGATCTTGACCTTCACCTTGGGGTTCTGCGCCTCGAACTGCTTGGCCAGTGCGGCCCATACGTCCTTGGTCGGCTGGGTGGTGGAGATGTTCCACCACTCGATGGTGGTCGTCCCCGACGACGACCCCCCGTCCGAGTCGCCGCCGCAGGCGCTCAGTGCCGTCATGCCCAGACCGGCCGCGGCGGAGGCCGCCAGGAAGCCTCGGCGGGAGAGTGCCGGGTCGCCCATCATGCGCTCCTTGTGAGATCGAAAGTTTCGAACCAGATCCAGAAAGGTTCGCTGCTGCCGCACCCTAGAGACACCCTCCGACGGGAGGCAACCCCTTGAACGCAGAGAATCCAGCGGCCCGTTCATCAAGGACCCCACGACAAAGCCTTCTCCGGGTCCGAAACATTCGGATCACCTGGCGAACGTTACGAAGTAGAGATCGGCGCGACACGATGGCCGAGAACCACCGCCTCGACGCGCGGGGCAACGCGCCTGAGGGCGGAGGAGGGCAGAGGGCATCACGCAAGCCGACGCAGACCGGGTCGTCACCGCCGGCACGCCGTCACCGCCGACACCCGGCACGTCCTGACGCGATTGACCCGCCGGGCCACCCCCGCGCCCCCCGCACCGCCCCCGGCCCTATCGTGACCGCATGCAGAGCTACACGATCGGCCAGGCGGCACGACTGCTCGGCGTCAGCCCCGACACCGCGCGCCGCTGGGCGGACGCAGGCCGGGTGGAGACTCATCGCGACGAGACCGGCCGACGTCTCGTGGACGGCAAGGCCCTCGCCGCCTTCTCCGTAGAACTCGCCGGATCGGCCGGCGCGGACGACACCGCCCCCTACACCTCGGCCCGCAACGCCTTCCCCGGCATCGTCACCGCGATCAAGCTCGGCGACGTGGCCGCCCAGGTGGAGATCCAGGCCGGCCCGCACCGCCTGGTCTCCTTGCTGACGAGGGAGGCCGTCGAGGAACTCGGACTCGAGGTCGGCATGGAGGCAACGGCCCGCGTGAAGTCGACAAACGTACACATCGACCGAGTGTGACCAAGGGCGACGCAAAGCGGGCATCCCCGCCATAAGGCCCTCGGGGCCGTACCGTTGACGCTCATGACCTTGAGCATCCGCAACCAGCTTCCCGGCACCGTCACCGCCGTCCACCCCGGCGAGGTCATGGCCCTGGTGAAGATCCGCCTCGACGGCGGGCAGCACCTCACGGCGGCCATCACCCTGGAGGCCTCGGAGCAACTCGCCCTCAGGCCCGGTGCCGCCGTCCACGCCCTGGTGAAGTCGACGGAGGTCTCCCTCGCCACCGGCCAGGTCGCCGGGCTCTCGATCCGCAACCGGTTGCCCGGCACGATCACCGGCCTCGCGCTCGGCTCGGTCATGGCCGCGGTGAAGATCACCGTGGACGGCGGCGAACTCACCGCGGCGATCACCAAGGAGGCCGCCGCCGACCTCGGTCTGTTCGTGGGATCCGACGTCATCGCGCTGATCAAGTCGACCGAGGTGTCCCTGGCGACGGCGTAGAACGACGAGGGGCCCCGTCCGTGACGGACGGGGCCCACACGCGCTGCGGCTCAGTCCTCGTACGCGTCCAGCGGCGGGCACGAGCAGACGAGGTTGCGGTCGCCGAAGGCCTGGTCGATACGGCGCACCGGCGGCCAGTACTTGTCGGCGGCGGACACCCCGGCGGGGAAGACCGCCTCCTCACGCGAGTACGCGTGGGCCCACTCGCCGCCGAGCGCGGACGCGGTGTGCGGGGCCCCGGCGAGCGGGTTGTCGTCGGCCGGCCAGGCGCCCGCGCCGACCTTCTCGATCTCCGCGCGGATCGCGATCATCGCGTCGCAGAACCGGTCGAGCTCGATCAGGTCCTCGGACTCGGTCGGCTCGATCATCAGCGTCCCGGCCACCGGGAACGACATCGTCGGCGCGTGGAAGCCGTAGTCGATGAGCCGCTTGGCGACGTCGTCCACCGTCACACCGGTCGCCTTGGTCAACGGGCGCAGGTCGATGATGCACTCGTGCGCCACCAGCCCGCCGGGCCCGTTGTAGAGCACCGGGTAGTGCGGCTCCAGCCGCTTGGCGACGTAGTTGGCGCTCAGTACCGCCACCTGCGTGGCTCGCTTGAGGCCCTCACCGCCCATGAGCCGCACGTACGCCCACGAGATCGGCAGGATGCCCGCGGAGCCCCACGGCGCCGCCGAGACCGGCCCCACGCCGGTCTCCGGCCCCGCGGCGGGCTGCAGCGGGTGGTTGGGCAGGTACGGCGCGAGGTGCGACCGGACTGCCACCGGCCCGACGCCCGGGCCGCCGCCGCCGTGCGGGATGCAGAACGTCTTGTGCAGGTTCAGGTGGGAGACGTCGCCGCCGAAGTGCCCCGGCTTGGCGAGCCCGACGAGCGCGTTCAGGTTGGCGCCGTCGACGTACACCTGGCCGCCGGCCTCGTGCACCTGGGCGCAGATGTCGGCGACGTGCTCCTCGAACACGCCGTGCGTCGACGGGTAGGTGATCATCAGCACCGACAGCTCGTCCCGGTACTGCTCGATCTTCGCGCGCAGGTCCTCGACATCGATCTCGCCGTCCTCGGCGGTCTTCACGACGACGACCTTCATGCCGGCCATCACGGCGCTCGCCGCGTTCGTGCCGTGCGCGGACGACGGGATGAGGCACACGGTGCGCTGCTCGTCGCCGTTGCCCCGGTGGTACCCGCGGACCGCGAGCAGCCCGGCCAGTTCGCCCTGCGACCCGGCGTTCGGCTGCAGGGACACCTTGTCGTACCCGGTGACCTCCGCGAGCCGCTCCTCGAGCTCCCGGATGAGCGTCAGATAGCCCTGGGCCTGCTCGGCGGGGGCGAAGGGGTGCAGCTGTCCGAACTCGGGCCAGGTGACCGGCTCCATCTCGGTGGTGGCGTTGAGCTTCATGGTGCACGAGCCCAGCGGGATCATGCCCCGGTCCAGCGCGTAGTCACGGTCGGCCAGCCTGCGCAGGTAGCGCAGCATCGCGGTCTCGGACCGGTGCCGCTGGAAGACGGGGTGGGTCAGGATGTCGTCGGTCCGCAGCAGCCCGGTCGGCAGGGCGTCCTCGACGGTCGCGTCGATCGACTCGATGTCGCCGTCCACCCCGAAGGCCGCCCAGACCGCGGCGACCTGGGCACGCGCGGTCGTCTCGTCACAGGAGAGCGCCACCCGGTCGGCGTCGACGAGGTGCAGGTTGACCCCGTGGTCCCGCGCGGCGGCGACGACCTCGGCGGCCTTCCCGCGCACCCGCACGGTCAGCGTGTCGAAGTACGCCCCGTGCACCACCTCGACGCCGCCGGCCTCGAGCCCCGCGGCGATGATCGCGGCGTACCGGTGTGTGCGCCGGGCGATCGCGCGCAGCCCTTCGGGGCCGTGGTAGACCGCGTACATCCCGGCCATCACGGCCAGCAGCACCTGCGCCGTACAGATGTTGCTCGTCGCCTTCTCGCGCCGGATGTGCTGCTCACGCGTCTGCAGTGCTAGCCGGTAGGCCTTGTTCCCGTCCGCGTCCACGGACACGCCCACGAGGCGGCCGGGCAGGCTCCGCGCGAACTTCTCGTGCACCGCCATGTAGCCGGCGTGCGGCCCGCCGAAGCCCATCGGCACGCCGAACCTCTGTGTGGTGCCGACCGCGATGTCCGCGCCCAGCTCACCGGGCGACTTCAGCAGTGTCAGCGCGAGCAGGTCCGCGGCGACGGTGACGAGCGCGCCGAGCCCGTGCGCCTGGTCGATGAGCGCCTTCAGGTCCCGCACGGCGCCGGACGCACCGGGGTACTGGACGAGCACGCCGTTGATCTCGCGCTCCGCGATCTCCGCCGGAATGCCGCCGCTCAGATCGGCGACGACGACCTCGACGCCGGTCGGCTCGGCACGCGTCTCGATCACGGCGATGGTCTGCGGCAGCGCGTCCGCGTCGATGAGGAAGAGGCCCTTCTTGTTCTTCCCCATACGCCGTGACAGCGTCATCGCCTCAGCGGCCGCCGTGCCCTCGTCGAGCAGCGACGCGCCCGAGGTCGGCAGACCCGTCAGTTCGGCGACCATCGTCTGGAAGTTCAGCAGCGCCTCGAGCCGGCCCTGGGAGATCTCCGGCTGGTACGGCGTGTAGGCGGTGTACCAGGCCGGGTTCTCCATGACGTTGCGCAGGATGACGGGCGGCGTGAACGTGCCGTAGTAGCCGAGGCCGATCATCGGGTCGAGCACCTGATTGCGGTCGGCCAGGGAGCGCAGCTCGGCCAGCACCTCGGCCTCGGTGCGGGCGCCCGGCAGGTCCAGCGCGTCGGCGTTCTTGATCACATCGGGGACCGCGGCGGCGGTGAGCTCGTCGAGCGAGCCGTAGCCGACGTGCGCGAGCATCTTGGCCCGCGCCTCCTGGTCGGGCCCGATGTGGCGCTGCTCGAAGGGGATTGCCTGCTCGAGCTCGGAGAGCGGAGTGCGATGGGCGGTCATTACGGAGGCCTCCTGGTCTGACACGACCTTCGAGGGTCACCACGGCGGGTACCCGGACGGCCTCCCCCTCTGTCATCTCAACCTGAGAGCTTCACCGGCCGCCAGCGGACGACCGGCTTTCACCGTCGGTGAGAGCGGACACCGTCGACGTCGTCGGCACCCGCCCTGCTTTCCAGAGTGACCTCGTCCGTGCGGTACGTGAGCCTGAGAGATTCCGGGGAGGATTTGCTCCTTCGGCGCCTCCGGTGGTCTCCGGAGGACTCTCCCGCACGGGGTCAGCAGCCGTTGCCAGACTACCAGCGAGGTCAACGGGCTTCTCGAGTGGCCGCTCGCCCCAATGTGCTCTTTTGTAGTCCATAGGGACGAGCTGCGACCAAGAGGAGGGCCCGTGCAGACCGACATCGATCCGCGCAACCTGATCGGCCGCAAGGCGTTCGACCGCAACGGGGCGAAGATAGGCACCGTCGACGAGGTGTATCTCGACGACGCGACCGGTGTGCCGGAGTGGGCCGCCATCCGCACCGGCCTGTTCTCCCGAGACGCCTTCGTCCCCCTGGAGCCCAGCGAGCTGGTCGAGGGGATCCTGCACATCCCGTTCGACCGCGCCCTGATCAAGGACGCCCCTGACTTCGGCGTGGGCCGCCACCTCTCCCCGGAGCAGGAACTCCAGCTCTACCACCACTACGGCCTGGACGTGGCGACCCCTCCGCCGCTCCCCGACCACGACTTCGGCCGCCTGGCGGGCACGGACGAAAGCTGACTCCCGCAGCCCCTGAGCCCCTGAGCCCCTGAGCCCCCGGACAGTCTCACTCTGTGCAACGGTCCGGCTCCGCTGAGAGTTCCCGCGTGCCCTCCGTCGCCTCCTCGTCCTCTCCCGGTCTTCGCCGCACCAGCGGCAGCGGGTCCGCCGGAGCCAGTTGCGGATCGTCGGTGCGGAACGTGCGCACCCGCCCCGGCTGCGACTGCGGCGTCTCGAACCGCACCGTGACCCGGCCCAGCCCACTTCCCTGCACCCATCCGTGTCCGAGCTCGGCATGCCGCACGTCGTGCCCCGGACGCCACTCGTGCTCGGCGTGGACAGCTGCCCGGGCCGGCGCCGGTTCCTCGGCGGCTGGCTCCTCCGCATGTCCCTCCGCGACCTCGTCCGCCCGCGCCCCCGCCGCCTGCGCGAACAGGTCCTCCTGCGTGAAGTCCGCCAGACCACTGACGCCCACCCCGAGCAGCCGCACACCGCCCGTGGTGTCCACGGAGCCCAGCAACCGGGCCGCCGCTTCCCTGATCACCGCCGGATCGTCCGTGGGCCCGCGCAGCGTCTCGGACCGGGTGAGCGTCGAGAAGTCGTACCGCCGCACCTTCAGCACGATGGTGCGGCCCGACAGACCGGCCTCCCGGAGCCGGCGCACACACCGGTCCGCGAGCCGTTGCACCTCCAGCTCCACCCGGACCCGGTCGTGGATGTCCACGTCGTACGTGTCCTCGACCGACACGGACTTGGTCTCCCGCTCGGCCACCACCGGCCGGTCGTCGCGCGCCAGCGCCATGGCGTGGAGCGCATGCCCGTGCGCCTTGCCCAGCAGCCGCACCAGCTCGTCCTCGCCGGCCTCCGCGATCTCGTCGACCGTGGTGATCCCGGCCCGCCGCAGATGGTCACCCGTGGCGGGGCCCACCCCCGGTAGCGTCCGCACCGGCATGGGCCCGAGGAGCTGCCGCTCGGTGCCGGGCTCGATGAGCACCAGGCCGTCGGGTTTCGCCTCCTCCGAGGCGATCTTCGCGAGCATCTTGCAGGAGGCCAGTCCCACCGAACCCGTGAGGCCGGTGACGGCCCGTATGTCCGTACGCAGTCTGGCACCGGCCAGCCGCGCCGAATCTCTGTCCCAGGCCGCCTCGCCGGCCTCCAGGTCCACGAAGGCCTCGTCCAGGCTCAGCGGCTCCACCAGCGGCGAAAGCGCCCTCAACAGCGCCATGACCTGCTCGCTGATCGACCGGTAGAAGGCGAACCGCGGCACGAGGTAGGCGGCGTTCGGCGCCAGCCTGCGCGCCTGGGCCATGGGCATCGCCGAGTGGACCCCGAAGACCCGCGCCTCGTAGGAGGCCGTCGCCACCACGCCGCGAGGCCCGAGACCCCCCACGACCACGGCCTTCCCGCGCAGACTCGGCTTGGACGCCTGCTCCGCCTGAGCGAAGAAGGCATCCATGTCGAGATGCAGGATCGTGGGCGCGTTTCTCACATGTCCGATGCTGCACCACGCCACTGACAACGACGCCGCACCACCGCCCCCGCGCCCGGGAGGAGGCGTCAGACCGCCCGGTTGCGCCTGCGCGCCAGCTCGTCCGCCGGATTGGGCCCGACGAGCGTCTCACCGGTGTCGACGCGCTCCCCGTGCAGCTGCGACAACGCGCTCTCGACGTCCCGCCACACCACGCCCACGGCGATCCCGAAGACGCCCTGACCGCCCTGGAGCAGTGCGTGGACCTCGTCCGGCGAGGTGCACTCGTACACCGTCGCACCGTCGCTCATCAGCGTCATCCGCTCCAGATCGCTGAACCCGCGCTCCCGCAGATGCCGCACGGCGCTACGGATGTTCTGCAGCGACACCCCGGTGTCGAGGAACCGCTTGACGATCTTCAGGACGACGACGTCGCGGAAGCTGTAGAGACGCTGACTGCCGGACCCGTGGGCGGGCCGCACACTCGGCTCGACGAGCCCGGTGCGCGCCCAGTAGTCCAGTTGCCGGTAGGTGATGCCCGCCGCCGCACAGGCGGTCGGACCGCGATAGCCGATCTGCTCGGACGCCATGGATGTCGCCCCTCCGCTGCTCGGCACGGCCGCCGGTCGCTGCGGAACGTGATCGGCCGCGCCGCTCTGCTGGGGATACCCCATTGCCGAGCGCGGCCAAGAGCTTGAGGGAGGGTACGGACCGCTTCCCCCGACACCGAGTCCGGGGGCACCCCCAGCCGTACCGTCGCCGCTGCTTCTCACGCCGACCTCCGTCCTAGACCTGCCTTCTCGACGGTAGGCAGTCGCCAGGGGTGCGTCAACGATCGCCACACTCGGCACGCCGAGTGATAATCACCCTAGGAGTGGTTTCCCGCACCTCACCGCGGGGAAAGGCTAGCCGAATGCGCTGAGAAGTGGCCGTAGGACGCTCTCAGTCGCCGCTGGCATTTGCCGAAGAAGGAGGGCCACTCCGCGCAGGTCGCCGGATGTGCGCGCCGCCCTCCCGCTCGGGCGGCTACTGGTTGCTGGTGCCGAAGTCCTCGGGCGAGATCTGGTCGAGGAACTCGCGGAACTTCTCCACCTCGTCCTCCTGCTCGTCCGGGATGGCGATCCCCGCGTCGTCGAGCACCGTGTCACTGCCGAAGATCGGCGTCCCGGTGCGCAACGCCAGCGCTATGGCGTCGGACGGGCGCGCGCTCACCTCGACGCCGCTGGCGAAGACCAGCTCCGCGTAGAAGACGCCCTCCCGCAGATCCGTGATGCGCACTTCGGTGAGCTCCTGGCCGACGGCTTCCAGCACGTCCTTGAACAGGTCGTGGGTCAGCGGCCGCGCCGGGGCCATGCCCTGTTGGGCGAAGGCGATGGCCGTCGCCTCCCCCGGTCCGATCCAGATGGGGAGGTAGCGGTCGCCTCCCACTTCGCGCAGCAGCACGATCGGTTGGTTGGAGGGCATCTCGACCCGGACACCTACGACATCGAGCTCGTTCACACAGCAACCCTAGGCCGTGCCCGGGACGTTTGGGTAGTCGGGCCGGGAAGGGCGACCGATCCGCCCGGGGCGAACCGCCCGCTCAGGGCAGGCGCACACCGAGCGCGGTCTGCACCAACGCCGCGTGCAGCCGGACCGCGAGCCCCGCGAGCTCCTTCGTGCGAGCCTCCGCGTGCGCCCGGGTCTGCGGGTTGCGGTGCCGCCTCAGCGGCGCGACCACCTGGTCGACGAGACCGGCTTCGCGGTCGGCCGCCGCCTTCATCACGCGCAGATGCCGCGGCTCGATCCCGAACCGCCCCAGCTCGGCGACGAGTGCCGCCACAGTGGCCGCCTCGGCGTCGTAGACGCCGTCCTCGAGCGGTACGACGAGCCCGTAGGACTCCCACTCCTCGAGCTCCGGCTCACCGATACCCGCAGCCGCCAGCAGCTCCGCCCTGCCGATCCGGGCGACCGTGGGCCCGTCCGACGGCTCCAGGACCTGCTCGCCGTCCCGCTGACGGCCGACGGTGGGCAACGGGACGGCCTCCCCGCGCTCCATGGCCTCCAGATGCTCGCGGATGACCTTGAGCGGCAGGTAGTGGTCCCTCTGCATCCTCAGGACGTGACCGAGGCGCTCGACGTCGCGCACGCTGAACTTGCGGTAGCCCGAGGGGGTCCGCTGGGGCTCGATGAGCCCTTCCGACTCCAGAAAACGGATCTTGGAAATGGTGACGTCGGGAAACTCGTCCCGCAGGGCGTTCAGCACGGTGCCGATGCTCATCAGCACACCGTCCGTGGCGGCGGTGCCGGCTCCGGCACCGCCCCTCGGTGTTTGCAGCATGGACCTTCCCTCGGGTCCCCCCGGACGGAGCCCGGGGGCGGGTCAGTAACCTCGCTGGCTCGCGTAGAAGACCAGCCGGTACTTACCGATCTGCACCTCGTCACCGTTCGACAGCGGGATCTCGTCGATCCGCTCCCGGTTGACGTACGTACCGTTCAGACTGCCGACGTCCGCCACCTTGAACGTGCCGTCCGGGTTGCGCCGGAACTCCACATGGCGACGCGACACCGTCACGTCGTCGAGGAAGATGTCGCTCTGCGGATGACGGCCGGCCGTGGTCAGCTCGCCGTCCAGGAGGAAGCGACTGCCCGAGTTCGGGCCGCGACGCACGACCAGCAACGCGGAGCCCACCGGCAGCGCGTCGACGGCGGCCTGCGCCTCAGGAGAGAGCGCCGGCAACTGCGTCTGCCCGGTGGCCTCGGAGTCATAGGCTTCCAGGCCGGAAATGGAGATCGTGGAGGTCGTCTCCGACGCACGCTCGGGCGTCAGCCCGGGACGCAGCGGCGCACCGCAGTTCGAGCAGAAGCGGCTGTTCTCCGCGTTGCGGTTACCGCACCTCGTACACACCAGGGCCGACATAGGGGAAAACCCTCCACCCGTACTCGAGGTTGACGGTTGGCCGAAACCTATGCCGCCGGACTGCGCAGGGTCAACAGACGCCGCGCCCTGTCCTCCGGGTACGTCACCGCCCGAACCGGCCACCTGGTCCCTGAACAGCGGCCGCTGACCCTCTGCATCGGGCTGTGCGCGATGACGGGCGGTCGCGTTGTCGCCACCCTCACGCGGGCTCTTGCCGAACAACTTCGCAAACAACTTCACGGGCGATTCCCCTTGACCGAAACAGACCCGCCCGTGGGGCAGGACGAACCCTGACTGAATACACCGGCCGACCCGGACACCTTCACAACGTCCGTGCCCACCAGACAGTTTCCACCACGCACCACCCGATCGGTGCGTCGACCCCCCGCAACCTCATGCCCCTGCCGGACGCCCCCCATGCGCCCCCCGCTCACGGCGCCGACGACCGAGCGTAGTCAGGCCGCTTCGCCTCTCGCAAGGCGTCCACAACGATCTTGTCCGATCGCTCCACGACCACGGTGGCCTGCTCCTTTTCAAGTGTCTGCACGACACCTCCAGGGATGTTCAACGCCGGCTCGAGGTCCTGCGGGTTGCCGATGACCTTGAAACGATAGGGCGCGTCGATCTTGTTCCCGTCGACGCTCACGCCCCCGCCCGACTCCGTCAGGAAGGTGCCCGCCACGACCCGCACACCGTTCACCTGGATCGCCTCGGCCCCCGCCGCGCGCAGCTCCTGGATCGCGTCGAGCAGCATGTCCGCCTCGACCGTCCCTTTCGTGTCCTCGATGGTCATCGTGATGCCGGGCCCCTGAGCAGCGACCGTGCCCGCCAGAATGCCGAGTTGCCCCTCCTTCTCGACCGTCTGCCTGCGCGCCTCCTCGGCCTGGTCGGAGCTGTTCTCCAGCTCTTGCTGCTGCTTCTCGAGCCCTTGCTTCTCGTCCTCAAGACGCTGACTTCGGTCGTCGAGTTCATCGAGAATGCGCACAAGATCTTCCTGCCGCGCACCACGCAGTGCGTTTCCGCTGTCACTGTTGGACGCGACCTGCACGGCCAGGCCGAAACCCAGACCGAACAGCAGCAGGGCCACGATGAGTTGGGCCCGGGTGACCCGTGGTGGCCAGAGCCCCTCCACCAGCCGCCGGCGGCCGTTCGACGTGTTGTCGGCCGGCTCCCGGGCCGCTCCGCCCTCGGAGGACGTCACGGGGACCTCGTCGGGCAATTCCTTGCGCAGCCGGTTCTCCGGCGTCTCGTCCCGGTCGCTCATCGCCATCACGCCCGGAACACGTGCCGACGGATCGCCGCGGCATTGGAGAAGATGCGGATCCCGAGAACGACGACGACACCCGTCGACAGCTGCGATCCCACGCCCAACTCGTCTCCCAGGAAGACGATCAGCGCGGCGACCACCACGTTCGACAGGAACGACACCACGAACACCTTGTCGTCGAAGATGCCGTCCAGCATGGCCCGCAGCCCGCCGAACACGGCGTCCAGCGCCGCCACCACGGCGATCGGCAGATAGGGGACGACGGCTGCCGGAACCTCGGGCTGGACCAACAGGCCGGCCACGACTCCCACGACGAGGCCCAGTACGGCGATCACGATGTGCCCTTCTCAGTGCTCGGCTGTGCTGTGCGTACGATCACACTCGGTGCGGCGGGCAGCCGGACGTCGCTCGCCACGGAGATGGCCGTCCGGATGCCGTAGTTCTCCTGCAAGGCGTTGAGATAGAGCCCGTCCGCGCTGTTCTGGAACCTGGTGCTGAGCTTTTTCCCGTCCCCCACCGCGAGCACGGTGTACGGGGGCACCAGCGGCTTGTTGTCGACCAGTATCGCGTCACCGGCGGCCCTGATCGCGGAGAGTGCCGTCAGCCGCTGGCCGTTGATCGAGACGGCTTCGGCACCCGAGGCCCACAGTCCGTTGACCACTCGCTGCATGTCACGGTCGCGGACCCGCCCGGTGTCGGAGAACCCGGAGGTCTCCCGCGGGTCGCCGTCGCCGCCCGTGGCCGCTGCCTTGGCGTCGTCCACGACGAGCTTCACGCCCGGGCCGTGCACCGCGACGGCTCCCGACAGCAATCCCGCCAGGTCCGCCTGGTCGCTCCCGCCGCTCTGCTTGAGCGCTTCCTGCTGCCGGGCGCTCACGTCGCTGCGCAGCTTGTCGACGGCGCTCTCGAGCTCGTCGGCCGCCTCGGTCTCACGGCCGATGCGGTCGATCAGCTCCTCGCGTTCCTTTGCGACGACCGGAGCCTCGACCCGCGCCTGCGCGGCGCCGACCGTGACCACCAGGGCCGCCAGCACCAGCCCCGCGGCCAGCCCGAGCTTCGCCCGTACCGTCTTCGGCAGCCCTCCGGAGCCATCGGCCTGCCTCCGGGCGGCGGCCTCGGCGTAACCGTCGTCGAGGCTGTGGTCCATGACGTTGGTGAGCAGCGACATGGACGCGTCCGGGCGCGACGCGCGCGCGGGTGTGCTCCGAACGGGGGGCGGCTGCGGCATGCCGCACATCGTCGCACGTCGTGCCCAGTACCTCCGAATGGCCCCACCGGCGTGCCGGACAGGCCCCTTGAGGACACCTGTCCGGCACGCATGCGTGCGGGAGGCTCAGCGCCCGGCGCTGTCCACGACCGCCGACCACTCGTCGAGCAGGGCCTGCGCGGACGCGTCGTCGGGCCCTTCCGCCCATAGATGAGTGACGGCCTCGGCGGGGTCGGGCAGGACCATCACCCAGCGCCCGTCCGTCTCGACCACGCGAACGCCGTCGGTGGTGTCCACGAAGCGATCTCCGGCCGCTTCGACGACCCGACGCATCACCAGTCCCTTGACGGCCCACGGGGTCGCCAGATCCCGCTTCAGGACGTGTGCCCGCGGAATCCGCGCGTCGATCTGGCTGAGGGTGAGCTGTGTGCGCGCCACCAGCCCGATCAGCCGGACGAAGGCCGCCGTGCCGTCGAAGACGCTGTTGAACTCGGGGACGATGAACCCGCCCTTGCCGTCCCCTCCGAAGATCGTCGACTCGTCCTGACCCACCCGGGTGAGGTCATCGGGCGACGTCGTCGTCCACTCGACCTGCGTCCCGTGGTACGCCGCCACCTGCTCGGCGATCCTCGTCGTGGTCACGGGCAGGGCGACCCGCCCGCTGCGCCGCTCGGCTGCGACCAGGTCGAGCAGCACGAGGAGCGCCCGGTCGTCCTCGATGATCCGGCCCTTCTCGTCCACGAGGGAGAGCCGCTCGCCCACCGGGTCGAACCGCACGCCGAACGCGGCCCGGGACGACGCCACGATTTCGCCGAGACGCACCAGGCCGGAGCGACGCTGATCGCCCGTCTCGGTGGGCCGTGCCTCGTTCAGACCCGGGTTGATCGTCAGCGAATCGACGCCCAGCTTTCCGAGAAGACTCGGCAGAACCAGGCCTGCACTGCCGTTCGAGGCGTCGACGACGACTTTCAGCCCCGCCTCGGCGATCCCGGTCGTGTCCACGTTCCGCAGCAGCGACCCGGTGTACGCGTCGAAGACGCTGGCCGGGAAGTACAGATCGCCGATCTCTCCCGGGAAGGCCCGCCGGTACTCCTGTCGCGCGAAGACCCGGTCCAGCTTGCGCTGACTGCCCTGCGAAAGATCCGCGCCCTGTCCGTCGAAGAACATGATGTCCACCGAGTCCGGCACCCCGGGCGAGGTCCGGATCATGATCCCGCCAGCACTCCCTCGCGCGGTCTGCTGCCGGGCCACGGGCAACGGCACGTTCTCCAGGTCCCGTACGTCGATCGCGCTGGCCTGGAGCGCGGAAATGACGGCCCGCTTCAGCGCACGGGCGCCTCGGGAGTGATCCCGGGCCGTCGTGACCGTGGATCCCTTCTTCAGCGTCGTGGCATACGCGCCGGCGAGGCGTACGGCGAGTTCGGGCGTGATCTCGACGTTCAGAATTCCGGACACCCCGCGGGCGCCGAACAGGTGAGCCTGCCCTCGGGACTCCCAGATCACCGACGTGTTGACGAATGCGCCGGCTTCGATGGTCTTGAAGGGATAGACCCTGACGTTTCCCTGCACGATCGATTCTTCACCGATCAGGCATTCGTCGCCGATGACAGCGCCGTCCTCGATCCGAGCGGCGCGCATGATGTCGGTGTTCTTCCCGACGACGCAGCCACGCAGATTGCTGTGCTGACCAACGTAGACGTTGTCGTGCACGACAGCCTTGTGCAGAAAGGCCCCGCTCTTCACGACAACGTTCGATCCGACCACCGTGTGCTCACGAATTTCAGCGCCGGCCTCGACCTTGGCATAGTCCCCGATGTAGAGGGGGCCGCGGAGCACAGCGTCGGGATGCACCTCGGCGCCTTCGGCGACCCAGACGCCCGGCGAGATCTCGAAACCGTCGATCTCGACGTCGACCTTGCCTTCGAGCACATCGGCCTGGGCCTTCACGTAACTCTCGTGCGTGCCCACGTCCTCCCAGTAGCCCTCGGCGATGAAGCCGTAGACCGGCTTGCCCTCCTTCATCAACTGCGGGAAGACATCACCGGACCAGTCGACGGGAACATCGGCCTCCACATAGTCGAAGACCTCGGGCTCCATGACGTAGATGCCCGTGTTCACGGTGTCCGAGAAAACCTGACCCCAGGTCGGCTTCTCCAGGAAGCGTTCGACCTTTCCCTCTTCGTCGACGATGGTGATACCGAATTCCAGCGGATTGGGCACACGCGTCAGACAGACCGTGACGAGCGCTCCCTTTTCCTTGTGGAAGTTGATCAGCTCGGTGAGGTCGAAGTCAGTGAGGGCATCACCGGAAATGACGAGGAAGGCGTCGTCCTTCAACGCCTCCTCTGCGTTCTTGACGCTTCCGGCGGTACCGAGTGGCTTCTCCTCGTTGGCATAGCTGAGCTCCATTCCGAGCTCTTCGCCGTCACCGAAGTAGTTCTTGACCAGCGATGCCAGGAACTGAACAGTAACGACGGTCTCATTGAGTCCATGCCTTTTGAGCAGCCTCAGCACGTGCTCCATGATCGGCCGGTTGGCCACCGGCAGGAGCGGCTTGGGCATACTCGAGGTCATAGGGCGAAGGCGAGTGCCTTCGCCTCCGGCCATCACGACGGCCTTCATGTCGGAAGCGTCCTCCTAAAAAGAGACGGTCTAGCCGACTTCGCTCATCCAGATTGTCCCGCACTTTTCCACCACGGGCCAACGAGCCACTGCTCTGCCAATCGGCGAGGTCAGTCGGCCAAGGCGTCCGCTCGAACCAGGCGGCGGACCTGCACCATGTACAGGACTCCTGCCCACCAATACAGCGTTGTACCCCATCCGGCGAACGCCCATCCGAAAATAGCAGCGAGTGACGCCAACCACCCGCTTCCGTCACTCAGCAGAAGCAGCGGGAAGGCGTACATCAGGTTGAACGTGGCCGCCTTGCCCAGGAAGTTCACCTGTGGCGGCGGATAGCCGTGCCGCCGGAGGATCCCCACCATCACCAGCAGAACCAGCTCACGCAGAAGCAGTACAGCGGTCAACCACAGAGGCAGAATCTCTCGCCAGGTGAGGCCAACCAGTGTCGACAGAATGTAGAGCCGGTCCGCCGCGGGGTCGAGGAGCCGGCCGAGGCTGCTGATCTGGTTCCAACGCCGCGCGAGCTTGCCGTCCAGATAGTCGCTGATCCCGCTGAAGGCCAGCACGAGAAGCGCCCAGCCGTCGCTCTGCGGACCTCCGAACTCGGGCCTGAGGATCAGCCACAGAAACAGCGGCACGCCGACGAGGCGGGCCATGCTGAGGATGTTGGGGATGGTGAGGACCCGGTCTGTCTGGACACGGGTCTCCTGGACCTCCACCCGGGGGCCTCCAGTAGGAAATGAGCCGACGATTCCCCCTGACCCTACCCCAACGCAAAAAAGCTCTGGCTCTTGGGCTGCGTGCCCAAGAGCCAGAGCTCTAAAAGGAGTTCGGCGGTGTCCTACTCTCCCACAGGGTCCCCCCTGCAGTACCATCGGCGCTGTAAGGCTTAGCTTCCGGGTTCGGAATGTAACCGGGCGTTTCCCTCACGCTATGACCACCGAAACACTATGAAACTGTTCAGCCGCACCACACCGTGACCATGGCATGGGGCTGTTCGTGGTTTCAGAACCAACACAGTGGACGCGAGCAACTGAGGACAAGCCCTCGGCCTATTAGTACCAGTCAGCTTCACCCATTACTGGGCTTCCACATCCGGCCTATCAACCCAGTCGTCTACTGGGAGCCTTACCCCATCAAGTGGGTGGGAATACTCATCTCGAAGCAGGCTTCCCGCTTAGATGCTTTCAGCGGTTATCCCTCCCGAACGTAGCCAACCAGCCATGCCCTTGGCAGAACAACTGGCACACCAGAGGTTCGTCCGTCCCGGTCCTCTCGTACTAGGGACAGCCCTTCTCAATATTCCTGCGCGCGCAGCGGATAGGGACCGAACTGTCTCACGACGTTCTAAACCCAGCTCGCGTACCGCTTTAATGGGCGAACAGCCCAACCCTTGGGACCGACTCCAGCCCCAGGATGCGACGAGCCGACATCGAGGTGCCAAACCATCCCGTCGATATGGACTCTTGGGGAAGATCAGCCTGTTATCCCCGGGGTACCTTTTATCCGTTGAGCGACGGCGCTTCCACAAGCCACCGCCGGATCACTAGTCCCGACTTTCGTCCCTGCTCGACCCGTCGGTCTCACAGTCAAGCTCCCTTGTGCACTTACACTCAACACCTGATTGCCAACCAGGCTGAGGGAACCTTTGGGCGCCTCCGTTACTCTTTAGGAGGCAACCGCCCCAGTTAAACTACCCATCAGACACTGTCCCTGATCCGGATCACGGACCCAGGTTAGACATCCAGCACGACCAGACTGGTATTTCAACGACGACTCCACCCGAACTGGCGTCCGAGCTTCACAGTCTCCCAGCTATCCTACACAAGCCGAACCGAACACCAATATCAAACTGTAGTAAAGGTCCCGGGGTCTTTCCGTCCTGCTGCGCGAAACGAGCATCTTTACTCGTAGTGCAATTTCACCGGGCCTATGGTTGAGACAGTCGAGAAGTCGTTACGCCATTCGTGCAGGTCGGAACTTACCCGACAAGGAATTTCGCTACCTTAGGATGGTTATAGTTACCACCGCCGTTTACTGGCGCTTAAGTTCTCAGCTTCGCCACCCCGAAGAGTGACTAACCGGTCCCCTTAACGTTCCAGCACCGGGCAGGCGTCAGTCCGTATACATCGCCTTACGGCTTCGCACGGACCTGTGTTTTTAGTAAACAGTCGCTTCTCGCTGGTCTCTGCGGCCACCCCCAGCTCGAGGAGCAAGTCCTCTCACCAAGCGTGGCCCCCCTTCTCCCGAAGTTACGGGGGCATTTTGCCGAGTTCCTTAACCATAGTTCACCCGAACGCCTCGGTATTCTCTACCTGACCACCTGAGT
Source organism: Streptomyces sp. B21-105 (assembly GCF_036898465.1). NCBI lineage: Bacteria > Bacillati > Actinomycetota > Actinomycetes > Kitasatosporales > Streptomycetaceae > Streptomyces > Streptomyces sp. B21-105. The sequence goes on from NZ_JARUMJ010000001.1 coordinate 1,830,161, forward strand.
CGGTTTAGGGTACGGGCCGCCATGAAACTCGCTAGAGGCTTTTCTCGACAGCATAGGATCATCCACTTCGCCACAATCGGCTCGGCATCAGGTCTCAGACTATATGGTGTGCGGATTTGCCTACACACCGTCCTACACCCTTACCCCGGGACAACCACCGCCCGGGATGGACTACCTTCCTGCGTCACCCCATCACTCACCTACTACAAGTCTGGTCCGTCGGCTCCACCACTTTCCATTCCCCGAAGGGTCCGGAACGGCTTCACGGACTTAGCATCGCCTGGTTCGATGTTTGACGCTTCACAGCGGGTACCGGAATATCAACCGGTTATCCATCGACTACGCCTGTCGGCCTCGCCTTAGGTCCCGACTTACCCTGGGCAGATCAGCTTGACCCAGGAACCCTTAGTCAATCGGCGCACACGTTTCTCACGTGTGTATCGCTACTCATGCCTGCATTCTCACTCGTGAACCGTCCACAACTACCTTCCGGTGCTGCTTCACCCGGCACACGACGCTCCCCTACCCATCACAGCGGGCGTTGGCCCTCATGCTGCAATGACACGACTTCGGCGGTACGCTTGAGCCCCGCTACATTGTCGGCGCGGAATCACTAGACCAGTGAGCTATTACGCACTCTTTCAAGGGTGGCTGCTTCTAAGCCAACCTCCTGGTTGTCTCTGCGACTCCACATCCTTTCCCACTTAGCGTACGCTTAGGGGCCTTAGTCGATGCTCTGGGCTGTTTCCCTCTCGACCATGGAGCTTATCCCCCACAGTCTCACTGCCGCGCTCTCACTTACCGGCATTCGGAGTTTGGCTAAGGTCAGTAACCCGGTAGGGCCCATCGCCTATCCAGTGCTCTACCTCCGGCAAGAAACACACGACGCTGCACCTAAATGCATTTCGGGGAGAACCAGCTATCACGGAGTTTGATTGGCCTTTCACCCCTAACCACAGGTCATCCCCCAGGTTTTCAACCCTGGTGGGTTCGGTCCTCCACGAAGTCTTACCTCCGCTTCAACCTGCCCATGGCTAGATCACTCCGCTTCGGGTCTTGAGCGTGCTACTGAAACGCCCTGTTCGGACTCGCTTTCGCTACGGCTACCCCACTCGGGTTAACCTCGCAACACACCGCAAACTCGCAGGCTCATTCTTCAAAAGGCACGCAGTCACGAGACGCCAAGCAAGCTTGACGTCCGACGCTCCCACGGCTTGTAGGCACACGGTTTCAGGTACTATTTCACTCCGCTCCCGCGGTACTTTTCACCATTCCCTCACGGTACTATCCGCTATCGGTCACCAGGGAATATTTAGGCTTAGCGGGTGGTCCCGCCAGATTCACACGGGATTTCTCGGGCCCCGTGCTACTTGGGTGTCTCTCAAACGAGCCGTTGATGTTTCGACTACGGGGGTCTTACCCTCTACGCCGGACCTTTCGCATGTCCTTCGCCTACATCAACGGTTTCTGACTCGCCTCACAGCCGGCAGACTGTGAAAGAGAGATCCCACAACCCCGTATGCGCAACCCCTGCCGGGTCTCACACGCATACGGTTTGGCCTCATCCGGTTTCGCTCGCCACTACTCCCGGAATCACGGTTGTTTTCTCTTCCTGCGGGTACTGAGATGTTTCACTTCCCCGCGTTCCCTCCACATACCCTATGTGTTCAGGTATGGGTGACAGCCCATGACGACTGCCGGGTTTCCCCATTCGGAAACCCCCGGATCAAAGCCTGGTTGACGGCTCCCCGGGGACTATCGTGGCCTCCCACGTCCTTCATCGGTTCCTGGTGCCAAGGCATCCACCGTGCGCCCTTAAAAACTTGGCCACAGATGCTCGCGTCCACTGTGCAGTTCTCAAACAACGACCAGCCACCCATCACCCCCAACCTGAGCTGGAGTTCACTGGGGCCGGCATCAGAAGGGCAAGCGAAAACGCTCGCACCCTCAGACACCCAACAGCGTGCCCGACCCGATCCCGCCCGGAGATCATGCTTTCCACGCTCCGAAGAGCAGTACTCGCAAGCCTCCGACCCGGAAACCGGACCGAATAATCAACGTTCCACCCATGAGCAACCAGCATCGGACGTTCGCCGATGAACTGGCCTCTGAACCAGTCCCGTAGGACCGGCTGAGAAGTGCTCCTTAGAAAGGAGGTGATCCAGCCGCACCTTCCGGTACGGCTACCTTGTTACGACTTCGTCCCAATCGCCAGTCCCACCTTCGACAGCTCCCTCCCACAAGGGGTTGGGCCACCGGCTTCGGGTGTTACCGACTTTCGTGACGTGACGGGCGGTGTGTACAAGGCCCGGGAACGTATTCACCGCAGCAATGCTGATCTGCGATTACTAGCAACTCCGACTTCATGGGGTCGAGTTGCAGACCCCAATCCGAACTGAGACCGGCTTTTTGAGATTCGCTCCACCTCACGGTTTCGCAGCTCTTTGTACCGGCCATTGTAGCACGTGTGCAGCCCAAGACATAAGGGGCATGATGACTTGACGTCGTCCCCACCTTCCTCCGAGTTGACCCCGGCAGTCTCCTGTGAGTCCCCATCACCCCGAAGGGCATGCTGGCAACACAGAACAAGGGTTGCGCTCGTTGCGGGACTTAACCCAACATCTCACGACACGAGCTGACGACAGCCATGCACCACCTGTACACCGACCACAAGGGGGCGACCATCTCTGGCCGTTTCCGGTGTATGTCAAGCCTTGGTAAGGTTCTTCGCGTTGCGTCGAATTAAGCCACATGCTCCGCTGCTTGTGCGGGCCCCCGTCAATTCCTTTGAGTTTTAGCCTTGCGGCCGTACTCCCCAGGCGGGGAACTTAATGCGTTAGCTGCGGCACCGACGACGTGGAATGTCGCCAACACCTAGTTCCCACCGTTTACGGCGTGGACTACCAGGGTATCTAATCCTGTTCGCTCCCCACGCTTTCGCTCCTCAGCGTCAGTAATGGCCCAGAGATCCGCCTTCGCCACCGGTGTTCCTCCTGATATCTGCGCATTTCACCGCTACACCAGGAATTCCGATCTCCCCTACCACACTCTAGTCTGCCCGTATCGAATGCAGACCCGGGGTTAAGCCCCGGGCTTTCACATCCGACGCGACAGACCGCCTACGAGCTCTTTACGCCCAATAATTCCGGACAACGCTTGCGCCCTACGTATTACCGCGGCTGCTGGCACGTAGTTAGCCGGCGCTTCTTCTGCAGGTACCGTCACTTTCGCTTCTTCCCTGCTGAAAGAGGTTTACAACCCGAAGGCCGTCATCCCTCACGCGGCGTCGCTGCATCAGGCTTTCGCCCATTGTGCAATATTCCCCACTGCTGCCTCCCGTAGGAGTCTGGGCCGTGTCTCAGTCCCAGTGTGGCCGGTCGCCCTCTCAGGCCGGCTACCCGTCGTCGCCTTGGTGAGCCGTTACCTCACCAACAAGCTGATAGGCCGCGGGCTCATCCTTCACCGCCGGAGCTTTCAACCCCCACCCATGCGAGTGGAAGTGGTATCCGGTATTAGACCCCGTTTCCAGGGCTTGTCCCAGAGTGAAGGGCAGATTGCCCACGTGTTACTCACCCGTTCGCCACTAATCCCCACCGAAGTGGTTCATCGTTCGACTTGCATGTGTTAAGCACGCCGCCAGCGTTCGTCCTGAGCCAGGATCAAACTCTCCGTGAATGTTTTCCCGTGATCGGGATCGCACACACGAGAGCGGAACGTCGAGCGGAATAAGCCCGGCGTTCACAACGTCCTCGCTGTGTTTGTTTCAAAGGAACCTCATCCTCGGCTATCACTGCCGGGGACGGGGTATCAACATATCTGGCGTTGATTTTTGGCACGCTGTTGAGTTCTCAAGGAACGGACGCTTCCTTCGTACTCACCCTCTCGGGCTTTCCTCCGGGCAGTTTCCCTTCGGTCTTGCGTTTCCGACTCTATCAGGGTTTTTCCGGTGTTCTGACCACCGTTCCGCAGGCATGCGAAAGATGATCCAGAAACGGAGTCTGACAAGTTGGGTGCTGCTCGGGGAGCGTGCTCTTGATCGCGTCACTCACCCTCAGGCAGGAGTACGACTGTACACGCGGCTCCAGAGGCGCTGCAAATCGACTACACTAGTGGTCTAGACCACGGATCGGGATCTCTCGTGCGGAACAGGTACTTCATATGACATAGCCTGCTGCAGAGTGCGCCTTCGTGGACTGACAGTAACGGCCCATGTACATCCACCCCTGGGAGGCTCCCATGACCACCGTGATGTCCCCTCTTGCCGGACGTGCCATCGGACTGACGGCTGTGCCGGATCCGGTCTTCTCCGGGGCCATGGTCGGCCCGGGCACCGCGATCGACCCCGTGCGTGGGCCTTCCGAGGCTGTCTCCCCCGTGGACGGAGTCATCGTCTCCCTCCACCCCCACGCCTTCGTGGTCGTCGACTCCGAGGGGCACGGCGTCCTCACCCATCTCGGGATCGACACCGTGCAGCTCAACGGCGAGGGCTTCGAGGTTCTCGTGAACAAGGGCGACACCGTGACTCGCGGGCAGGGCATCGTGCGCTGGAACCCGGACGCGGTGGAAAAGGCCGGCAAGTCCCCGGTCTGTCCGGTCGTCGCGCTCGAGGCGACCGTCGACGCACTCGGCGAACTCCGGGAAGACGGCGACGTGAAAGCGGGCGACGTGCTCTTCTCTTGGCGGTGACACCGCCGTCCTCATGACAAAGGCGCGCAGGACAACCACCGCGGCGGCGGGGTCCGCCGCACTAACGGAGACGGGTGAGATGGAGACAACGCTGCGAGGCGTCGGCGTGAGTCACGGTGTGGCGATCGGCGAAGTTCGACACATGGGTACGGCAGTGCTCGAACCACCTGCGAAGCAGATACCGGCAGAGGAGGCGGAGCGCGAACAGGGGCGTGCACGCAAGGCCGTGGATGCTGTCGCAGCCGACCTGATGGCGCGGGGAAATCTGGCGGGCGGCGAAGCCCAGGCAGTGCTCGAGGCTCAGGCCATGATGGCTCAGGACCCCGAGCTGATGGTCGACGTGGACCGGCGTATCGCCGTCGGCAGCACCGCGGAGCGTGGTGTGTACGACGCATTCGCCGCCTATCGCGAGCTGCTTGCGGGAGCCGGGGAGTACCTCGCCGGGCGGGTGGCCGACCTCGATGACGTGCGGAACCGTATCGTCGCCCGGCTGCTGGGGGTCCCCATGCCGGGGGTTCCGGACAGCGACGAGCCGTACGTGCTGGTCGCGAGGGATCTGGCGCCCGCGGACACGGCGCTCCTGGACCCGACCCTGGTGCTCGGCTTCGTGACCGAGGAGGGCGGCCCGACGAGCCACAGCGCGATCCTCGCCCGCGCCCTGGGCGTGCCGGCTGTCGTGGCGCTGCCGGGCGCCGGAGAACTGGCCGAGGGCACGCTGATCGCTGTCGACGGCAGCACCGGCGAGATCTTCGTGAACCCGAGCCACGAGAAGAGGGCCGAGCTCGAGGCGGCTGCCGCAGCGCGTAAGGCCGCGCTGGCCGCCTCGACCGGGCCCGGCGCCACCGCCGACGGGCACAAGGTGCCGCTCCTGGCCAACGTCGGCGGGCCGGCGGACGTCGCAGCCGCCGTCGAAGCCGGGGCGGAAGGCGTCGGGCTCTTCCGCACCGAGTTCCTGTTCCTCGACGACAGCAAGAACGCGCCGACCGAGCAGAAGCAGGTCGAGGCCTACCGTCAGGTGCTGGAGGCATTCCCCGAGGGGCGCGTCGTCGTACGGGTGCTGGACGCCGGTGCGGACAAGCCCCTGGACTTCCTGACTCCGGTCGACGAACCCAACCCGGCGCTGGGCGTGCGCGGGCTCCGGACGCTGCTCGACCACCCGGACGTCCTGCGGACCCAGCTGACGGCGCTGGCGAAGGCCGCCGACGGGCTGCCGGTCTACCTCGAAGTGATGGCTCCCATGGTCGCGGACCGCGCCGACGCGAAGGCTTTCGCGGACGCGTGCCGGGAGGCGGGGCTCCGGGCCAAGTTCGGCGCGATGGTCGAGATCCCGTCGGCCGCTCTGCGGGCTCGTTCGATCCTGCAGGAGGTGGAGTTCCTGTCGCTGGGCACGAACGACCTCGCGCAGTACACGTTCGCCGCCGACCGGCAGGTGGGCGCGGTGTCGCGTCTGCAGGACCCGTGGCAGCCCGCGCTGCTCGACCTCGTCGCGCTGTCCGCCGAGGCGGCCAGGGCCGAGGGCAAGAGCTGCGGCGTCTGTGGCGAGGCCGCCGCTGATCCGCTGCTGGCATGTGTGCTGACAGGTCTGGGGGTCACCTCTCTCTCCATGGGCTCGGCGTCGATTCCCTATGTGCGGACCGCCCTGGCGAAGTACACGATGGCGCAGTGCGAGCGCGCCGCGGCGGCCGCACGTGCGGCGGACAGCGCCGAGGAGGCTCGGCAGGCGGCGCAGGCCGTGTTGTCCGGCGAGTGACGGACGAGTCGCCGACTCCGGTCGGGGCCGGCCGGGTGAACAGGGGCGCTCCGCCTTCGGGTGGAGCGCCCCTGCCGCGTGGGGCGGTTCTGCGTTCAGTGGTGTCGGTGGCCCGGTGTGGGGCCTTCGGTGTCGAGGGCCGGCGGGAAGCAGTAGTCCACGCCGGACTCGGGTGAGATGAGTTCGCCCGACTCGACGTCGGTGCAGTAGGCGTCGAAGACCTCTCCGGCGGTCAGGGGTTCGAGCCCGTCTCCGCGCAGACGCCACCCGTAGATCTGGTCGGAAGCTCCGGGGGCGGTGGTGCGCATGACCAGGCCGCCCGGGCCCTGGGTGGCGAGGCCGAGGGCGAGGACGGTGGTGAACTCGAGTGCTTCGGCCTCGTCGAACTGTGTGGCGCCACCGGCCTCCTCGTCCGTGTGGAGGACGGCGACGAGGGTTTCCGATGCTGCCGTGACGCTGCAGACGAGGTGTCGGTCGCCGGGTGGGGCGGTGTCGAGGATGCGGGCGACGAGAGTCGACGCTCGGGTGAATGCGGCGCGGCCGATGTCCTCTTCGCAGGTCGCGCATGAGCCGAGCCGGGCCAGCAGGGTGGCCGCGTACTCCCAGGTCGCCCGTCGGACGGCTTCGTCGACCAGGGTCGGCACGAGGTCGGCGAGGGGCTGTCCCTCGTAGGGGACGGTGGGGCCGGTGGTCGCGAGTTCCGCGGTGAAGCGGGTGCGGTGGGCGGGGGTGTCGGGGTCGAGTCCCCTGTCGGCGCAGTACTCGGCGTATTCCTGTGGGTCGAAGAGGGCGACGGCGGTGTGGATGCCCTGCAGCGCACGTGTCTTCAGGAGGTCCTCGACCTGCTGGAGGTAGGTGGCGTGGTCGTCGAAGGTGAAGGTGCGGTAGTGCCGCATGGCCCGGAAGTCGTGTTCATCGGTGAGCAGGCCGATGGTGCCGGCGATCTCGCGACGCAGAACGCGCCGCATGGCCTGGTAATCGGTGTGTGCCATGTTCTCCCCCGGTGTGCACGGTCGATCAATGCTCACTCACAGTAATCGACCGCACTGACAACGAGCCCGGTGCGGAGCTGGCGCAGGTCGATCGCCAAGGTAAGTGCGCAGGTCACAATGCTTGCGGTGGAGCGATGATCTCACCGCGGAGGAATGTGGCCGAGCGTGATGATCCTGCCGGTGCGGTGCGGCGACGGGCCACCGCACCGGCAGGCGTTCAGGTCCGCTTGCGGGCGAGCTCCTCGAAGAAGTGGAGCAGGTCGAGGTTGTCGATGGAGCCGGGGTTGACGGCCTTCTCCAGGGGGGTGCCCTGCAGAAGCCGTTTGACCGGGACCTCGATGCGTTTGCCGGTGAGCGTGTGCGGCACACCGGGCACCTCGATGACCTCGTCCGGGACGTGGCGCGGCGAGAGCTGCTCGCGGATGGACTGTTTGATGCGGCCGAGGAGGGCCTCGTCGAGGGCGGATCCCGGGGCGAGATGGACGAACAGGGGCATCCAGTAACCGCCGTCGGGCTGCTCGATGCCGATGACCAGGGATTCCTTGATCTCGGGGAGCCGTTCGACGACCTCGTAGATGTCGGCGGAGCCCATCCGCACGCCCTGGCGGTTGAGCGTGGAGTCGGAGCGGCCGTGGATGACGACGGAACCGCGCGAGGTGATGGTGATCCAGTCGCCGTGGCGCCAGACGCCGGGGTAGGTGTCGAAGTAGCTGTCGTGGTAGCGGGTGCCGTCGGGGTCGTTCCAGAAGCGGACCGGCATGGAGGGCATGGGGTTGGTGACGACGAGTTCGCCCACCTCGTCCATCACGGGGTGACCGTTCGGATCCCAGGACTGCAGGTCGGTGCCGAGCCCCGGCGCCTGGAGTTCGCCGGTGTGGACGGGCAGCGTCGGCACGGCTCCGGCGAAGCAGGAGCACACGTCGGTGCCACCGCTGACGGAGGCGATCCACAGGTCGTCGCGTACTTCGTCGTGCAGCCAGCGGAAGCCGTCGGGCGGCAGGGGGGACCCTGTGGTGGCGACGCACTGGACCGTGGAAAGGTCGAAGTCGCGCGCGGGGTGGACCTCCGCTTTGCGGCAGGCCATGACGTAGGCGGCGGAGGTGCCGTAGAGGGTGGCGCCCGTGCGTTCGGCGATGCGCCACTGGGCGCCCGTGTCGGGATAGCCGGGGCTGCCGTCATACAGAATGATCGTCGTACCGGTCAGGAGGCCGGACACGAGGAAGTTCCACATCATCCAGCCGGTCGAGGTGTACCAGAAGAAACGGTCCTCGGGGCCCAGGTCGCAGTGCAGGCCGAGCTGTTTGAGGTGCTCGACCAGGATGCCGCCCTGGGACTGGACGATGGCCTTGGGGAGTCCGGTCGTGCCGGACGAGTAGAGCACCCACAGGGGGTGGTCGAAGGGGACCTGTTCGAAAACGGGTGCCTCGTCGGCGGAGGTCAGGGCCGCCCAGTCCAGGGCTCCCCGGGGCGGCTCCGTGCCCAGCACGGGAATGTGGACCACCGCGCGCAGGGTGGGGAGTTCGGCGCGCAGTTCGGCGACGACGTCGCGGCGGTCGTGTTCCTTGCCGCCGTAGCGGTAGCCGTCGACGGTGAACAGGACGACGGGTTCGACCTGCTGGAACCGGTCCAGGACGCTGCGGGCCCCGAAGTCGGGGGCGCAGGAGGTCCAGACGCCTCCGACGGCGGCCGTGGCCAGGAGGGCCACCACGGCTTGCGGGATGTTCGGGAGGTAGCCGCTGACGCGGTCTCCGGGGCGGACGCCGAGGGCGCGCAGCTCGCCGGCCAGTGAGCCGACCTGGCGGCGCAGCTCGGACCAGGTGACCGGGGCCGGTTCGTGGGTCTCGTCGACATACAGCAGGGCCGGTTCGGCCGGGCGGGTGTCGGCCGCGCGCAGGGCGTGCTCGGCGTAGTTCAGCGTCGCCCCGGGGAACCACCGGGCGCCGGGCATGGAGCGGTCGCCGAGCACGCGCGCGTAGGGCGTCGAGAACCGTACGTCGAACCACTGGGTGACGGCCGTCCAGAACGTCTCCAGCTCGTCGACCGACCAGCGGTGCAGGGCCGGATATCCGCCTTGGGACGGGGCTCCGTGCCGCTCGGCCGCCCAGGTCTGGAATTGCGTGATCCGGGCCCGGGCGATGCGCTGGGGATCTGGCCGCCACAGCGGCTCGGGGTTCACGGTCGGCATGGGGCGGCTCCCGGACTCGGCGCGTCGTGCGCGTCACCCGCGCACGCGCTGGGGTGGTGCGCGTGACGCGGCTGACACGGACGATGCCATGTGATCGACTTCAGCACCAGGGTGAGCTCCGCACGGCCCGTGGCGTGAAGATGTGGTCCGGCCACGGATGAACGCAAGTTGAACGACCCGCGCGTGGAGCGCGGTCAGTGACAGGGTGAACAGCATGGACGGTCGTGACCTGGTGCGTTCGATGAAGGCGGTCGGCTCCTCGGGAGCGGTCCAGGGGTTGCGCACTGTCGGGGCCGCATGGCGCAGGAGGCGTGTGGACGCCGCCGCGCTGCCGGGGCGAGGCCCCGAGCGGGCTCGGGTGCCGGGCTCCGTGCTGGAGGCGGAGCCGGGGCCCGGCGGGGGGACGCTGCGGTTCGGCCGGTCCGTGCTGAGGATCCACGTCGCCGTGAACGGGGCCGTTTTCTGGGGCTGGGACGGCGCGGAGCCGGAACCGTCGTACGCGCTGGCCGGCCACTGTCCGGAGCCGGATCCGCGGGCGGTGCTCGAGCCGGACAAGGACGGCGGCTGGCGGGTCGTCGCCGAACGGGTCACGGTCGTGGTCTCACGGCACGGGGCTGTCGAGGTGTGCACGCCGGGGGGCGTGCTGTTGCGTCGCGATCTGCCGCCCCGGTGGTGGGAGCCGCTGGACGGCGGCCCGGGACGCTGGCTGCAGCGCTCGGAGGTGGCGGCGGACGCGCGCTTCTTCGGTCTCGGCGCACGGGCGTCCGGACCCCGGCTGCGCGACGGGTCGTACCGGCTGTGGAACACGGATCCTGCACATGCGTTCGATCGCGGGGGTGATCCGCTCCACCTCACGATGCCCGTGCACCTGGTGGTGGCCGATGCCGCCACCCATCTGGTCTTCCACGACGCGTCGTGGGACGGGACGGTGACGCTGCGGGAGGGCGCGGAAGGGGCGGGGTCCGGTCACGACCGGCCCGGCACCTGCGAGGTGCGGATGGACGGCGGCCCGCTGCGCTGCTGGGTGATCGTGGGCACTCCCGCGCGCGTGCTCCTCGTCTGGGCGTCGCTCACGGGACCGCCGGCGGTGCCGCCCGCGTGGGCGCTCGGTCACCATCACGCGTGGTGGGGGCGGGGCGGTGAACAGGAGCTGCGCGAGATCGTGGCGGGATATCGCGATCACGGGCTGCCGCTCGACTCTGTGCATCTCGGCATCGGCCACGCGGATGACCACCGGGTGTTCACGGTCGACAAGGACCGCTTCCCGAAACTGCCGGTGCTGGCCGAGGAGTTGCGTCAGGACGGGATACGCCTGGTGTCGGTCGTCCGTCCCACGGTCCGGGCTGAGGCGGACAGCGCCGTGTACGACGGCGGCGTCGCCGAGGACGCGTTCGTGCGGGAGCCGTCGGGGCGGCTCGTGACAGGTGTCGTGGGGCCCGGGGAGTCGGTTTTCCCGGATTTCACGCACGCGCGGGTGCGTGCGTGGTGGGGAGGTCTCTACGCCGAGCGCGTGGGGCAGGGCTTCGCCGGTTTCTGTCATGCCATGGACGAGCCGTCGTCGCTCGCCGCCTTCGGGGAGTCGACGCTGCCTCGGTCGGCCCGGCACTCACTGGAGGGGCGCGGTGGCGATCACCGAGAGGCTCACAACGTGTACGCACTGTGCATGGCCCGGGCGGCCTACGAGGGGCTGCTGGAGCTGGTGCCGGACGAGCGGCCGTTCGTCCTGTCACGGTCCGGCTGGGCGGGCCTGCAGCGTTACGGCGGCACCTGGTCCGCAGAGGTCGCCCCGGGCTGGCCGGGTCTGCGGGCCTCTCTCTCCCTGGTGCTGGGGCTCGGACTGTGCGGGGTGCCGTACTCGGGGACGGACGTGGGCGGCGGTGACGGCGGTTCGACGCCCGAGCTGTACCTGCGCCGGCTGCAGCTGGGCGCGTATCTGCCGCTGTTCCGCACGCACGCGCATCCGCGGGTGGGACGGGAGCCGTGGGAGCTCGGTCCAGAGGTGCTGGAGCACGTGCGCGTGGCGCTCGTCGGGCGCCGACGGCTGCTGCCGTACTTCGTGACGTCGGCCCATCAGGCCCGGCGTACCGGTGCTCCCTATGTGCGCCCGGTGTGGTGGGGGTCGCCCGGGAACCGGGCGCTGCGGGACTGCGAGGACGCCTTCCTGCTGGGCGACAGTCTCCTGGTCGCGCCCGTGCTCGCACCGGGGGTCGACCGGCGGCCGGTGCAGCTGCCGAGGGGGCGCTGGTACGACACGGCGACGGGCCGGGCCTACCAGGGGCCGGGGCGGGTGCTGGTGGACGCTCCGCTGTCGCGTATCCCGGTGCTCGCGCGCGCGGGAGCCGTCGTGCCGGTGCGCGGGGACGGCGGTGAACCGGAGCTGGAGGTGTGGGCGCCGGCCCGTGGGCGGACGGGCGGCGGCCTGGTGGTGCAGGATCCGGGCGACGGCCGGCGGGAGCCGGAGCTCGAGCGGTATGTCGCCCGCTGGGAGGGTTCTCGGGTGGTCGTCGAGCGGGAGGGCGAGGACGGCGTGCACGCACCGTCCTGCCCGGTGCGAGTACGCGGGCTCGACTGACGACGGACGTAACGGGCCTCAGATGTAGCGGCCCTCGAAGAACGCCCGTACGGCGAGCGTGTGCAGGGGGAAGGCCACCTCCTCGGCTCGGCGAAGGAGGTGCCAGCCTTCGGTCTCGTCCGTGGCGGCGGAGGCGGGCAGCCGGTCGGCGGGCCGCTCGGGGAGGAGCCCGAACAGCAGCAGATGGCCGTCGGGGGAGCTCATGGCGTCGGCCAGCCGCACGTCACGGGGCGCGGCGTCGATGCCGGTCTCCTCTTTGAGCTCGCGCGCGACGGCCTGCCGCCAGTCCTCACGGTCGTCGATGTAACCGCCGGGCAGTGCGATGCCCCCGCGCGCGGGAGCGATGGTTCGGGTGACGACGACCAGGGCGGTGCCCTTCGCGTCGTACACGGGCTGGAGCGCGACGGCCACCGGCAGCGGGTTGCGGTAGGCCACGGCGGTGCAGGCCCGGCAGGTGCGGGGCCAGCCGGTGACGCCCTCCCCGTAGGGCGCTCCGCAGCTCGAACAGTGGGAGTCGCGCGCGGAGTTCGAAGTGGAGTGCAGATTTTCGGACACGCGGCGGAGCGTATCCGATCTTGCGGAGAGTGGTGCACGGGGCGGTTCGGCGCTTGAGCGCCAAGAGGACCGGGGCGCGGGGAGTCGAGGCCCTCGGAGTCCGCGTGCTGCCTTGTCCCTGCCCAATCACGGGTAGACGTGACACAATCTGACGCTCCGTCAGCACACGTGCCCGGGAGGCATCCTTGTCGCGTACACGCACGCCCGTGGTCGCCGGGTGGTTCACCGGGGAAGGAGAGGGGTTCAGGCTGCTCGGGACGCGCTGTGCGGCGTGCCGGTCGGTCTTCTTCCCCCGCGAGGACACGTACTGCCGTAACCCGGCCTGTCCGGGCGGCCGGCTCGAGGAGGTCCCGCTGTCGCGGCGTGGACGTGTCTGGTCGTACACCGACAGCCGGTACCGGCCTCCGTCACCGTATGTGAGTGATCCCGAACTTCCGTGGGAACCGTACGCGTTGATCGCTGTGGAGCTGGAGTCCGAGCGGATCGTGGTGCTGGGACAGTCGGTTCCCGGGATCACCGTCGCCGATCTGACGGTGGGCATGGAGGTGGAGGTCGTCCCGGGTGTGCTCGACGAGGACACGGACACGACCTGGACGACCTGGTGGTGGCGGCCTACGGGGGTGGCGGGATGACGGCGGACGTGGCGGTGCTGGGCGTGGGGATGCATCCGTGGGGGAAGTGGGGGCGAAGCTTCGTCGAGTACGGCGTGAGGGCGGCGCGCGCGGCCCTCACGGACGCGGAGGTGGACTGGTCCGAGGTCGGCTCGATCGTGGGCGCGGACACGGTGCGTGGCGGGTATCCGGGGTATGTGGCCGGAGCCACGTTCGCCAAGGCGCTGGGGTGGCAGGGGGCCAAGGTCACCAGTGTGTACGCCGCGTGCGCGTCGGGGGCCCAGGCGATCGACACCGCGCGGGCGCAGATCCTCGCGGGTATGGCGGACGTGGTGCTCGTGGTGGGGGCCGACGCCGCGCCCAAGGGGTTCTTCCGGCCTGCGGGAGGCGACCGTCAGGACGACCCGGACTGGCTGCGGTTTCGCGTGCTCGGCGCGACCAACCCGGCGTACTTCGGGCTGTACGCGCGCCGGCGGATGGCGGTACACGGGGACACACTGGAGGACTTCGCGCAGGTCAAGGTGAAGAACGCGGCCATGGGCGCGTTGAATCCGAACGCGCGCTACCGGAAGCGGGTCACGGCACAGGAGGTGGCCGCCTCCGCCGTGGTCTGCGATCCGCTGCGGTTGCTGGACATCTGCGCGACCTCGGACGGTGGCGCCGCGCTGGTGCTGTCCAGCATGGAGTTCGCCCGGCGACGGGGTGTTGCCGATCCGGTGCGGATCAGAGCCGTGTCCACCGTGACGCCCCGGTACCCCCACACGGTGCTGGACCTGCCGGACATCGCGACCGACTCGGCGGCGGGGGTCGAGCCGGCCGGTGAGCCGTTCCGGGCGTCGATCGCCCGAGCCGCCTACGAGGAGGCGGGCATCGGCCCTGAGGACCTGTCGCTCGCCGAGGTCTACGACCTCTCCACGGCACTGGAGTTGCAGTGGTACGAGGATCTGGGGCTGTGCGGCGGCGGTGAGGCGGCCAAGCTGCTGCGGGAGGGCGCGACCGCGGCGGGCGGCCTCATACCGGTGAACATGAGCGGTGGACTGGCCTCCTTCGGGGAGGCGGTGCCTGCGCAGGCGATCGCCCAGGTGTGCGAAGTGACCCGGCAGTTGCGGGGGGAGGCGGGCGATCGCCAGGTCGCGGGCGCCCGTGTCGCCCTCACCGCGAACCAGGGGCTGTTCGGTCACGGTTCGGCGGTGGTCGCGGTGCGGTGACGGGTGGCTGTGCGGTGAGGGCGCCGGTCGTCGTGCCAGGCCTGTCGCCCGGATCCGCCGGCAGCCGAAGGGCCGTCACGCGGTGTCGCAGGCCGGAAACGGGCCTGCGGGCTCTCTCAGGTGGTGACGGTCTGGCGGCGTTCGGCGCCGAAGTCCATGGCGTGCTCGACGACGCCGACCAGGACGTCCCTGACCGACCTGCGGTCGCGGGCGTCGCACTGGACCACCGGCACTCCGTCGTCGAGGTCGAGGGCCCCGCGCACGTCCTGCTCCGGGTAACGGGCGGCGCCCTCGAAGCAGTTGACGGCGACGAGAAAGGGAATGGAGCGCCGTTCGAAGTAGTCCACGGCGGCGAAACAGTCCCCCAGCCGACGGGTGTCGGCGAGCACGACGGCGCCGAGCGCCCCCTCGGAGAGCTCGTCCCACATGAACCAGAAGCGCTCCTGGCCGGGTGTCCCGAACAGGTAGAGCACCAGGTCCTCGCGCAGCGTGATACGCCCGAAGTCCATGGCCACGGTGGTGGTGTGCTTGCCCTCGACTCCGGTGGTGTCGTCGACCGGGCGGCCCGCTTCGGTGAGGTACTCCTCCGTGCGCAGCGGTTTGATCTCGCTGACGGCGCCGACCAGGGTGGTCTTGCCCACGCCGAAACCGCCCGCCACCAGGATCTTGAGCGTGACGGGCTCGACCGGGGGCTTGCCGCGCTCAGAACGCCCGAAGATCATCGGTTGCTTCTCCTGCTCGATGGCTTGACTGGGGGTGTTCCGGGGCGGCCCCGTCCCACGGCCGCCGGCCGGTCACGTCGTCGTCCGTGTTCCGCTTCGGTGCTGCTCACAGCGCTCGGAGGCCATTGATCACGTCGCGCAGAATACTCTCGTCCGGCAGTTCGGCCGGCG
This sequence comes from Streptomyces sp. B21-105, assembly GCF_036898465.1. Taxonomy (NCBI): domain Bacteria; kingdom Bacillati; phylum Actinomycetota; class Actinomycetes; order Kitasatosporales; family Streptomycetaceae; genus Streptomyces; species Streptomyces sp. B21-105. Next base: position 1,845,613 of record NZ_JARUMJ010000001.1, read on the forward strand.
GCACCGGCCGGTTCACGTGGACGAACTCGGCGTCCACGAGGTCGCCCACCAGGACCCGCACCACGCCGATGGGCAGATTGAGTTCGGCGGCCAGTTCGGCGACCGACTGCGGCGCCTCCCTGCACAGATCCACGATGTCCACGTGCTCGGGGGACAGCGAGGAGTCCGCGTCCGGGTCGTCGGCATGGGGCTCGACGACGACGAGCGCGATCAGGTCGAGGCGGTGCTGGACCGCACTGGTGGTACGGCCGCGCGTCATGGCGTACGGGCGGACGACCGGTCCGGCCTCGTCGTCGAACCAGTGACTTCTTCCCTGACCGTCTGAGCTCATGCCGTCTCACTACCCGCCGGAGGGCAGATCGGTGCGCGGGGTGGTGGCCAGATGTACGCCGACCCGCTTGACGAGCAACGTCATCTCGTACGCCACGAGGCCCACGTCCGAGTCGGCGTCCGAGAGGACGGCGAGGCAGCTGCCGTCGCCGGCCGCCGTGACGAACAGGAAGGCCTCGTCGAGTTCGACGACGGTCTGGCGGACGTTGCCGGCCTCGAAGTGGCGGCCGACGCCCTTGGCGAGGCTGTGGAATCCGGAGGCCACGGCTGCCAGGTGCTCGCCGTCCTCCCGCGTGAGGTCCTTGGACACCCCTGTCGCCAGGCCGTCGCCGGAGAGGACGACTGCCTTGCGGATGCCGGCGACGCGGTCGACGAGCTCGTCGAGAAGCCAGTTCAGCTCGCCGTTGTGGGTGGTGTGGTCGGTCGCCTTCGGTGCGGTCATCGACCGTCCCCCTTTGTCGTTCCTCGTGGTGCTGGGCCGCTGTGGGCGTCGTCGCCCGCGGCATTCTCTACGCGGCCGCGCTGCCAGCCGCGCTGGAGCGAGGCCATACGGCTGCGGACCTCGTCGGCGTCGCGATCGGCGGGATCGGCCGGTTTCGGCGCCCGCGGAGCCTGGCCCTGCCTCAGCTGCGGCGCCAGATTCGCCTGGCGCACGCGCCGGGGCAGCGTTCCTGTCCCCGAGGCGCCGGTGTCGCTGGTCGGGGCGCCGGTGTCGCTCGTCGGGGCGGTGGCCGGGTGGGTGCTTCCGGCGACGCCGTCGGGGCGGCCCTCCGTAGCCGACGGCTGACGGACTCGGCGCGGAAGCAGGGGCGGCTGGGAAGGCTGCGCCGGATCCTGACCCGGATACTCGGGCGGGGCGGGGCGTTCGGGTGCGCCGCCACGGGGGATCTGGGCGGTCGTGCCGCGGCGGCGGGACGGCAGGGGCGCCGGGCCCTCGTCCGCCGGGCGGCGGGGGCCGGGCCGAACCGGGGGCTCCGCATCGGTGTCGGCGCGCAGCGGCCGCGGTTCCGGCACCGGACGGCCGTGTGAGCTGACCAGCTTGGGAGTGCGGCGACCAGGCAGCAGCGGGACCGGGGCGGCCGGGTCGTCGGCGAGCGTCGCCGGGTCGCCGAGACCGGCGGCCGGCGCACGGAAGTGGTCGACGGCGTGCGCAGCGGGGTCGCCGTCGCGGGTGAGTGAGCGGCGGGGGCGGAACAGTCCGCCGTGGTCGTCGTCCTCGTCGTCCAGCGCGGCCGGGAAGCCGCCGAGGGCGTTCAGGTCGACGGGCGCCTCCAGTTCGACGGGGCCGTCCAGCATGGAGACCGGCATGCCGGGGAGCTGCGCCGCGGCCGGGGACAGAGCGGCCCTGCGGGGTTCGACCGGCTCTGCCTCCTTCGGGGGCCGCGGACGGTCGAGCCGGAAGCCGATGCCGTTGGTGTCGGGGACGTCGTCGGTCAGCAGGGCGTCGGGGATGAAGACGACGGCGGTCGTGCCGCCGTACGGCGAAGGCTGCAGGGAGACGCGGACGTTCTGCCGTTGGGCGAGCCGGCTGACCACGAACAGTCCGAGGCGGTCGGTGTCGGACAGTTCGAACTCCGGCGTCTCGGCGAGCCGAAGGTTGGCCTCCAGGAGGGCTTCGGGCGCCATGCCGAGACCACGGTCGTGGATCTCGAGGGTGAAGCCGTTGGCGACCCGGTCGCCGTACACCTGGACGGCGGTGTGCGGCGGGGAGAACACCGTGGCGTTCTCCAGGAGTTCGGCCACCAGGTGGGTGAGGTCGGCGACGGCCGGTCCGGTCGCGGCGAGGCGGGGCAGGCGGCGGACCTCGATGCGTTCGTAGTCCTCGACCTCGGCCACCGCGGCGCGCACGATGTCCATGAGCTGGACGGGCTTGCGCCACTGCCGGGAGGGGGCCGCGCCGGAGAGGATGACCAGGCCCTCGGCGTGTCGGCGCATGCGGGTGGTGAGGTGGTCGAGGCGGAAGAGGTCGGCGAGCTCTTCCGTGTCCTCGGTGCGGCGCTCCATGGTGTCGAGCAGGGTGAGCTGCTTGTGCAGCAGCACCTGGCTGCGGCGGGCGAGGTTGACGAACACCTCGGAGACCCCGGAGCGCAGTTCGGCCTGTTTGACAGCGGCCTCTACGGCGGCGCGCTGCAGGGTGTTGAGGGCCTGGCCGACCTCGCCCATCTCGTTCTTGTCGTACTCCAGCCGCGGCACCTCGGTCTCGACGTCGACCTGCTCGCCCGCCGACAGTCGGCGCATCACGCTGGGCAGCCGCACACCGGACGCCTCGTGTGCGTCGAGTCTCAGCTGGCGCAGGTCGCGGATGAGGCCGCGGCCGATGCGCACGGACAGGACGAGGGAGACGAGCAGGGCGATCAGCCCGAAGACGCCCGCGACGACCGCCTTGACGATGACCTCGATCGCCACCGGCCGGACGCGGTCCTGGTAGCGGTCGTTGGCCTGTTCGTCGAGGGCGCCGAGTTCGGCGAGGACGTTTCCGGCCGCGGTGTCCCAGTTCCGGGCGCTGACGCCGCGGGGCAGGTCGCCGGACGTGCCGCCGATGACGGCCTGTTCGGCCGTGCGCAGCGTGGCGGTGGTGGCGTTCTTCCAGAAGCTCTCGTAGCGCTGGCGCTCCGCGGTGGGGAGTTGGGCGAGGCTGACCTCGTAGATCACTTCGCGCTGGGCCACGAGGTCGGACACCTCACGGGTCTCCTCGCGGCGGAGCCGGCCCACGACCAGGGCGGATCCGAGCAGCGCGTCCTCCCGGGAGAGCAGCTCACGCGCGCGGGCGACGCTGACGAGGGCACGGTACTGCTTGTCCATCTCCACGCTGTCGACCACGTCCAGCGTGGACAACAGGGTGTAACAGGGGTCGATCAGCTGGGTGTAGAGGTTCAGCGCCTGGGCTCGTGTGACCGTGCGCTCCTCGACGCTGCGGCGCAGCGAGTCGATGCCGTCGAACCCGTCCAGCACCACGGTGAGACCCTCGCCGTCGTCCTGGTCCAGGACGTCGCGTACGTCGGGGTCCTGCGCGTTGCTGCGGATCTCGGCGAGCGCCTCATCGGTGGAGGTCCGGGTGCGGCGCAGCGTGGTCAGCGCGTCGGACGCGCGGGGGTCGGCGAGGTAGACGAGGGTCTGACGGCGTTCCTGCTGGACGACGCGGACGGTGTCCTCGAGGGGGTAGCCGACCTTCTCGACGACGGCCGACACGGTGAACAGCCGACTCGCCTCGCGGCCTGTGAGTACCGTGGCGAAGCCCCAGACGGCGGTCAGGGACACCAGCGGCACGAGAAGCAGCGCCACGATCTTCCGGCGGATCGACTTCCCGCGAAAGCGCATGGCCTCCCCCAGCTCGAACCCCCACCGGTCGGGGGTACGCATGTGCGTCAACAAACGGCGAGAGCCTACTACCGACGCAGAGGTAACTCGAAGACGCGTCCGGAACCTGAACTTCCGTAGCCAGGGTGAGACATGGCGGGTTGTCCGATAATTACGGGAGATGACCGCCCTGAAACATGCGCGCCGGACCACAACGGATCCGGTCGACTCCCCACACGAGTTGGCCAGAATTTTTCGCAACGAGGGAACAATCAGGGCACGTCGATCGTCTTTCTCCATGGGAATTGGGGGCGGAATCGGCCACACGAGCCGTATGCCGCACCTGGGCGGCGTAAATCAGCGCAAGCCGGGCAGCCACTGGGGAGCCGGGTCTTCGGCTCGGAGGCGAGCGGTCTGCTGGCGGTGGGGAGTGACACGGTGATGGGCACGGCGGAGCGGCGTGAGGCGTCCGAGGACGGTGCGGCGGCGGGCGGTACGGCGCTGCGGGAGCCTGTGGCATCGGATGACGGCAGCCCGAACGGGCGCGTGACGACGGAGCGACGGGCGTACGCGGCGGGCGAGGGCGGGTCTGCAGACCGGGGCGTCCCAGCTGCCACCGGCGGCGGCTCCTCCGTGCGACAGAGGCGGGTCGCCTACCGGCCGTTGTGGGTCGAGGAGCCGGCGAAGCGACGTCGCATGCCCGACCCGGTGCGTACGGCGGCTGTGCGCGCGGTGCTTGTCATCGCCGTGACGCTGGTTCAGGCGATGGTCGCCTTCCTGTGCACGCTGGCCGGGTCCTGGCTGGCCTTCCCCATGGTGATCAGCAGTGTGGTCAGCACGGTGCTGGCCACCTGGGGCGCTCTCGACGTCTGGGTGACCCGCCAGGTGTGGAACCAGCGCAACGGCGTGGTGTCGACGCCGAGCAGCACCGCGCGTGCCCTGCGACGCGAGCGGCGCAGGGCACGCCGGGTGGAACGGACGGCCCAGCGGGTGCAGGAGCGGATACGCAGGCAGGGCGGCGCCGGACAGCTGTCCCACCCCTGAGACAACAGAGCCGAGACCTGCGGTCTGAAGGCTGAAGGCCGGGGACGGGCCCTCGGGGGGCGTGGCTGCGGATCTCCTTGAGACCTACGGCTGGTCAACCGGTGTGCGGTGCGGGCCGCTTGTACATCCGCGTCGCTGTGATCTCACTGTGCGCCTGCACCGTGTCGCCGTCCGACGCCGGGGTCTGCTGCGGCAGACCCGGCCGCAGATGCTCCTCGACGCTGATGTACTTCAGGCCGGCCCGCAGGTCGGCGTCGTTACGCAGACGGATGACCAGGGGGAACTCCGCGAGGGCCGTGGTGTCGAACAGGCCGGTGGTGTAGAGGAGCTGCACGCCGAGCGCGTCCGAGACGGCCCTCTGGAGTTCCAGCAGATAGGTCGCGTTGGCCCGCCCGATGGGGTTGTCGAGGAACAGCGTGCCGGCGTGCCGGTGCTTGTCCCTGCCTCGGTCGTTGCTCCTCAAGGCGGCCATCGTGCAGTACAGGGCGATGGCGGCGGTGAGCAGCTGGCCGCCGGAGAACACGTCGCCCATCTGTCCTACGGGGACGCGCTCCGCCCGCAGGACGGCGTCCGGCTTGAGGATCTCGACGGCGACGCCTCGGGGCTGCAGCGCGGCGCCCACCCCGCGCAGCAGCAACGACATGCCGTCGCGCCGCAGGTCGGAATTCTTCTTCACGGCCGCGCGGGTCGCTTCGTCGATGACCTCGCCGAGCCGCTCGACCAGGGTGGCCTGGTCCGGCTCCTCGAAGCGGATGCGCAGGAACTCCTGCCCGGACCACTCGCCGAGCCCCTCGGGCAGCCGGGAGAGCCGCTGGGCCGAGCGCAGCGTGGCGAGCGCGGACTCGACGAGCCCCCGCAGGCGGTCCACGATCGAGTCCCGGTTGCGCTCCAACTGCGCCAGTTCGTCGGTCAGGACACGCAGTCGGGGAGCGAAGGCGTCCGCCCACTTCTGCGCGTGCTCCGGCAGCGCGGAGGCGGGAAGTTCGCGGATCTGCTGGCGCGCGGGGGTGCGCACCTGCTCGTAGCGGGTGGAGTTGGCGTGCCGGACGAGCACATCGCTCGCCTCGCGTACGGACGACTCCGCGGCGGAGAGTTCGGCTGCGCAGCCGCGCAGCGAGCGGCGGGCCTCGGCAGCCGTCCTGCGCGCCTCCTCCAAGGCGCCGGGGTAGGGCTCCGTCTCCTCCTGCTCTTCCTCAGGGGTGTGTTCGCGCAGCAGGTCGCGGAGCATCGCGGCGATCTCGTCGAAGCCGCCGGCCCCGTCCTCGGCGGCGCGGTGGGCGGCCAGGAGTTCGGCGTGGGCCTCGCGTGACTGCTCCAAGGCCTCGGCGCGGGCGGCGAGTTCGGCGCTCGCGGTGCGCAGCAGCGCCTGGGCGTGCTCGGCGTCGCGGGGTCGCAGTTCCTCGGCCAGTTCGGTGTGCGCCTCGCCGTCCTCGGGAGCGAGCCGTTCGTGCTCGCCGCGCAGCCGCCCGAGTTGCTCGCTGGCGGTGGACATACGGCTCTCCAGGAGCTGCACCAGCTCCTCCGCGCGGGCGGCCGCGGCCTGCCGGGAGGGTCCGTCGGAGCCGTCGGGCGACTGGAGCATCTGTTCGGCACGGGTGCGGACCTTGTTGCTGAGCCGGTCCAGCTCGGTGCGGGCGGCGCTCTCGTCGCTCTCCGCCCGGGCCTGTTCGGCGCGCAGGTCGGCGCCGACGCCGACCTTCTCGTACAGCAGGGAGGCGGCCCGGTAGGCCTCGCGCAGGGCAGGCAGGGACGCCGTGGGCGCATCCGTCCCGTCCTGCGGGACGTCGTCGGGGGCGCCGGCGATCTCGGCGCGCTCGGCGCGCAGTGCACGCGCGGTGCGGCGGGCGTCGTCCGCGGCGCGCTGGGCGCCGCGCCGGTCTTCGTCGGCGGCCCGGGCGCGCTCCAGGCAGGACTGGGCGCGGGCCTCCGACTCGGCCGCCTCGTCGGCGAGTTCGCGGACCTTGACCTGCCAGCCGGCGCGTTCACGCAGCCGGAAGGCGAGTCCGGCGAGGGCGTCGGCGGCCCGCCTGGCCCGCTGCGCGGTCTCCTGGTGTTCGTCGCGGGCCCGGGCGGCTTCGGCGGCGCTCTCCTCGGCTTCGGCACGCACGCTGCGCGCCTCGGCCAGTTCGGCCTCGGCCTCCTCGGCGAAGGCACGCGCCTCGGTGGCGGCCCGGGCCAGCTCGGCGAGTCGGCCGGCCGGACAGCCGGTCCGCCAGGACGCGAGGCGGGCGGACAGCTCCCGGTCCTTGGCGAGCCGCCCCGCGAGACGGCGGATGTCCTCGTCGCGTTCGGTCGCCCGCGCGCGCAGCGCCTGCCGCTCCTCGTCGGCGGCGTGCTCGTCGTGCATGGCCGGGTTCGGCGGGACCAGGAAGACCTCGCTGCGGGGACCGCCCTCGGAGTCGGCCGGCGGGGTCGGGGCGAGCAGGGCGGCGGCGGTGCCGACGGCCACGGCGGAACGGGGCAGCAGTGCGGCGTCGCCGAGCGCCTCTCGCGCGCGTGCGTGGGAGCCGGGGTCGGTGATGATCACACCGTCGACCAGTTCGGGCCGGGCGGCGAGCACACGGGCGTGGTCGGCGGGGTCGACGGCCTGGGCGAGGTAGCGCCAGCCGGGCAGGGCGGGGATGCCGTGCTCGCCGAGGAACTCGACGGTGGCCAGGACGTCCGGGCCGGGCGGCAGCAGTCCGCCGTCGCCGAGGGCGCCTAGGATGCGGGAGTCGTCGGCGGCGGCGGTCCGCAGTTCGAAGAGCTGCCGTTCCGCGGAGGAGACGGCGTCGTCGAGGAGTTCTCGCAGTTCGTCGGCGCAGCGGTCCAGGTCCTCGGGGGTCAGCGCGGAGCCGTCGTCCTGCTCGCCGTCGTGCCGGGGCTGGGGGATCCGGGGGCGTGTTCCGCGGCCGGTCAGCCCGAGCAGTTCCGTGAGGCGTTCCTCGCCGGCCAGGGATTCGGCGAGTCGCCGCTCGGCCTCGGAGGAGCGCCCCGCGCCCGTGGCCGCGTCGGCGGCCCGGGCGGCGGTGAGCTCGGCGCGGGACTCGGCCGAGGCTGCCTCGCGCACGTGCTCGGCGGTCCGGGCTGAGGCCTCGCGGGCGGTGTCCCAGGCGGCGACGGCCGTCTTCTCGGCGTCGCTGGCGGCGAGGGCCGCGCGGGCCGGGTCGGCGTCGGGGGCGCTGTCGTCGAGCCAGCCCGCGCGTACGGCTTCGGCGGTCTCCTGTTCGACCTCGGAGAGCCGCTGACGCAGGTGCCCCACCTCGCTGCGGGCGCGCTGGGCGTCGGTCGCGGCGGACGTCGCGTCGCGGTGTGCGGATTCGCCGACCTCCTGGAGTGCGGCCGACCGCTCCTCCTCCTCGTTGGCGAGGGACTCGGCGCCGTCGGCGGCGGCGTGCAGGGCACGGACGAGATCGACGGCGGCCCTGGCCCGGGCGGCGAGCGCGGGGGCGGCGTCGCGTTCGGCTTCCTGGATCGCGGCGGACACGCGCGCGACACGGTCGGCGGCGGCCCGGTGGCGCAGCACGGCCTCGGCGGCCTGCCAGGCGGAGTGCAGGGTGCGGGCGTCGGCGAGTTCGCGCTTCTGCGCGGCGGCGGACTTCTCCGCGGCGGCGAGGGCCAGCGACGCGTGCCGGAAGGCGAGTTCGGCGGCGACCAGCGCACTGCGCTCGCGTGCGCCCTCGGCGTGCGTGACGGCGTACGCGGCGGCTGTGACCCGCTGGGCCAGGTCGCCGGCCCGCGTCTTCTCCCGCACCCCTCGCGCGGACAGCCGACGGGCCAGCGCGCGGGTGCGCCGCTCGGCCACGGCGTGCACCTCACGCGCGCGTGAACGCGACCCTGCGGCCTCGACGATCCGCCCGAGCAGATCCGCCGACCCGGCGGTGAAGTCCCGTTCGGCGATCAGCTCGGCGCGTCGGCCGAGCTTGTTGCCGAAGCCGCTGACCAGGTCGGCGAGCCCGTCGGTGTCGCGTGTGTCGGTGACCGCGCGCAGCAGCAGGTCGGTGAAGTCGGAGTCCTTCTTGACCGCGAAGAGGCCGGCGGCCTCGCCCTCGTCGGCGTTCATCTCCCGCTGGTAGCGGAAGAGTTCCGGGTCCAGGCCCAGTTCGCCGAGGTGCTCGATCCAGCGGTCGTGGATCTCCTCCCAGTGCACCTCCAGGTGCGGGTACGCCTTTCCGGCCTCGGTGATGGCGTCCCGGAAGCCCTTCATGGTTCGTCGGCGGCCCTGGGCCCCGGAGGCGCCCTCGACGGGCGGGCGGACGGCGGTGGCTTCGGCGACGGGCAGGTTGTCCAGGCTCAGGCCCGGCCCGGGCCGGAAGGAGTACCAGGCCTCCGCGAACTTGCGCGGGTCGTTGGACACCTGCCGTCCGCGCCATTCGCTCGCCTTGCCGACGACCACGCACTCGCCGGTGAGCACGTGCTGCCACTCGAGCGTCACATGTCCGCAGTCGTCGGCGAGCAGGAACTTGCGCAGCACTCCGGAGCTGGCGCCGCCGAGGGTGTTGCGATGGCCCGGCAGCATCACGGAGAAGATCAGCTTGAGCAGAACGGACTTGCCGCCGCCGTTCTCCAGGAAGAGGACGCCCGCAGGGGCGGGCCGGCGCGGCGGGCCGACCGGCTCCTCCTCGAAGAACTCCGCCTGCGTGGGGGCGGGGTCGGGCACGACGTCGCCGACGCCCCGCAGGTCAAGCACGGTGTCGGCGTAGCGCGCACCGGCGGGGCCGATGGAGTAGAGGCGGACCCGGGACAGCTCGTACATGGCGGACTCTCGTAAGTCTTCGGCAGAACAGGGGGGTGGGCGGGACCCTCAGGAGAGGCCGGGCGGCCTCGGGTGAGGGCTGGGCCTCAGGAGTGGAACGGCAGTCCGGCGTCGGCCACCAGTTCCAGGTCGTCGCTCTCCTCGGCGGGCAGCAGCGTCGGGGTGCCGTCGGTGACCGGGACGACGCCCAGCTCCAGCAGCTCGGCCATGGCGGCGGCGCCCGCCATGTCGCGTACCTGCAGCTGGTAGCGGGCGGTGGTCCGATAGGTGCCGCCGTTGTCGTCGCCGGTCCGTTGCAGGAAGCCGGAGTCGGTGAGGAAGACGACGGCCTTGCCGACGATGCCGGTGGTGGACCCGGCGAGTCTGCGCGCGTCCTTGGTGGCGCCGGCGGCGCTGCGTCTGGCCCAGATCCGCCAGGCGGCCTCCAGACCGGGCGCGTCGCTCGCGGGGTCGGTGTTCTCGCCCTGTTGCTCCGCCCGTTCCTCCAGCCGTCGGCAGGCCTGACGTACGAAGGCGTCGACGCCGTTGACGCTGACCCGCCCGATGTAGCCGTCGTCGGCCAGGTCCTCGGGGCGCGGATAGGCCATGGCGGCGACGGCGAGGTGCGCGAGGCCGTGCAGAAAGCGGTCGCCGCCGTCGGCGGACGTACGACGCGCGTAGTCGCCCATGCGGACGGCGAAGACCGAGTCCTCGGCGGCGGTGACCGCCATCCCCGCGCGCGGGGACACCTCCAGCACGATCAGCCCCAGCCCGGCGGCGACGGCGTCGGCGAGTCGCGCGAACGCCGGGTCCTCCCGGTGGCGCCGCAGCAGCTCGGCGTACTCCTGGTCGCGCGCGGGCTGCAGTTTGGGCTGCAGCCCGAAGGCGACGAGCCGCGCCGCGTCGGCGGCGTCGGCGGGGGTGACGGCGGTGTGCGCCGCCGGAGCGGGGGCCTCCGTGTCACTCCACTCGACGTGCTCGGTCACGGCTTCGGCTCCTCGGTGTTCGTGTACGTGTACGTGTTCGCATACGTGAGCGTGGGCTCGTGCCTGCGCGGGCCGGTCCGGCTCATGCCGCCTCCGTACGGTCCGCCGCCATCCCCGCGGCGTCGAGCAGAGCGGTGCCGACGATCAGGTCGGCCCCGCCGAACTCGGGGTCGTCCAGCTCGGTCCCGTCGTCGACGGCGAAGAGCAGTCGCTCCTCGCCCTGCCGGTAGGCGGTTCCGACCGCGGGGCTGGCCGCGTGCACGGCCAGCAGGGCCACCAGATAGGGCAGTTCGGGGTCGGATCGACGCGCTTCGGCCAGCAGCCCGGACAACCGGCGCGGGGCGTCCGCGGGCAGGTCGAGCAGGTTCATGGCGGCGGCCAGCTGTTCCTCGCTGAACCGGCTGTCGTCCGGGGTGGCGATGAGATCCGGTTCCGGCATCTCCGCTCCGAGGTGCTCGCGCTCCACCGGCGGCGTCAGCAGCAGGTCGACGAGGTCGCCCATCCGCACGGCTCCCGGCGTGCGCAGACCGGTCCCCCGGGCGAAGAACGCGTCGGTGACCCGGACCGCCTGCTCCAGCGGCAACGGCAGCACGGGGGTGACGAGGTGCCCGTAGAGGTCTATCCCCGACGAGGTCATGGGGGTGGCGAAGGCCTGCCGGTCCTGCTCGGCACGGAACAGCGGGCCGGCCTCCAGCAGCCGGGACTGCAACTGGGTGTGTCGGCGGATGCAGTCCTTGACGATGTCGACGAGCTCGGCGGCCCGCCGCTTGTTCTCGGCGTCCTCGATCTCGTCGCGGGCCTTGCGGATGTTGGTGAGGATCGCGTTCTCGTGGCGGTAGCGGTCGGCCACGTGGTCGAGGGCCTCGGCGATCATGTCGGGCACGGCGTTGAGCCAGTCCACCGCGCGCACGTTGCGCCGGGTCGCCTCCAGGGCGCGGCGCAGCGTCTCGGAGTACTGCACGGTGCGGTAGCGGGCCTGTTCGGCGGCGAGCTGGGCGTCGGCGAGACGGCCGCGGCGGATGAGCACCTCGAGCTTGACCTCGGCGGCGATCTGCGCGCTGGTGACATCGGTGTCGAGGGCCCCGACGAGGACGTTGACCGCCTCGTCGGTCGTCCGAAGGTAGACCGCGCCGCCGTAGCCGGGGACCTCCTCGATCAGCTTGAAGTCGTAGTCGCGGCGCACGTAGGTGCCGTCGGGCGCGAACGTGCCGTAGGCGGCGCGGAAGCCGCGGTCGACGCTGCCCACGTTGATCAGGTTCTCCAGGACCCAGCGGGCCACCCGTTCGTGCTCGGCGACGGGCCGCCGGGGGCCTGGGCGGCGATGCGCGGCAGCAGACGGGCCACTATCTGGTCGTGGTCGGCGCCGGTGTCGAAGTCCATGTTCAGCGTGACGAGGTCGATGGCGGCGAGGGCGATCTCCGCCATGCCGTAGACCGAGTACTCACCCGCGAGGTTGGCCTTGCGTGCGTCGAGGTCGTGGATCGGCGCGGTGCAGGCGAGCGCACGCAGCCGCCGCGCCAGCCCCTCGTCGGCGGCCGGGCCCAGTGCGGGCCGCAGCGCCGCGCTGAGCTGGGGCGGAACACGGTCCGTCGAAGCAGGCGAAGTCACGCTGCACAGACTAGGTCCTCGCTCTGACAACGACCCAAACGACGCAGAGCGACCGGCGTCACGGAGCCGCGAGAGGATCTCGGTCGTCGTGCGGGAGCTCCTCGCTCACCCGCCGCCGGTAGACCTCGACCACCCGTTGGAGCGAGTCGGCGAGGTACACCTCGAGCAGCCTCTCCGCCTCGGCGCGGTCGCCGGCCTCGAGGGCCTGCAGGATCTGGCGGTTGCGCTGGAGGTACGGCTCGTGCAGCCGGCGCGGGTCCTCGACGAGGTGGAAGGCCAGGCGCAGCTCGGCGAAGACGCTGCGCATCAGTTCGTCGGTGCGTGCGCTGTGGGCCAGTGCCACGAGTTCCCGGTGGAAGTGGAAGTTGGCGGTGCCCAGTCCCTTCCAGTCGTTCTCGAGGGTCGCCATCTGTCCTTCGGTGACCGCCGCCCGCAGGGCGTCCAGCGTGTACGGCGGCTCGCCCAGCCCCCGGACGACGGCGCACTCGACGAGGCCGCGGGTGCGGTAGATGTCCTCGACGTCCCGCACCGTCAGGACCCGGACGAACACCCCCCGGTTCAGCTCGTGGACGAGCAGGCGCTCATGGGTGAGCAGTCGGAAAGCCTCGCGCAGCGTGTTGCGGGAGACCCCCAGCGCTCCGCCGATGCTGTCCTCCGAGAGTCGTGTCCCCGGCGGGAAATATCCCTCGGCGATACGGCTCCTGAGGATGTCCGACACCCGCTCGGCCGTGCTCGTACGGCCCAGGAGGGCGCGGTCGTCGGCCAGTCCGGCCAGCTGCTCTGCCATGCCAGGAATTCAATCGCAGACAGAAGAACGAGACAACAGGGGTATTGAAGGATCGTTCAACGATCCTCTACCTTCCTTTCATGGCCTCGCCCGTCCCCACCGCGGCGACCGGCCTCCGCACGGCACTGCTCACCTCACAGCACCGTCCGTCATCCCTCAGCGAGGTGCCCATGAGCACGACTCCTCCCTCACCGGTCCCGACCGCCGACGCCCTCGACACCACCGCCGCGCACACGTCTGACGACGGGGCGTTCGCCTGGCTGCGGGCGCTCGGACCGCGCGGCCGGCGCGCCTTCGCCGGCGCGTTCGGCGGCTACGCCCTCGACTCCTACGACTACTTCACGCTGCCGCTGAGCATGGTGGCGCTGGCGGCGTACTTCGGTCTGGACAGCGCCCAGACCGGCCTGTTCACCACCGTCACGCTGGTCGCCTCCGCCGTCGGCGGCGCCGTCGCGGGCGTCCTGGCCGACCGGATCGGCCGGGTCAGGGCCCTGATGATCACGGTGATCACGTACGCCGTCTTCACCGTCGCCTGCGGCTTCGCGCCCAGCTACGAGACGCTGCTGGTCTTCCGCTCGCTGCAGGGCCTCGGCTTCGGCGGCGAGTGGGCGGTCGGCGCGATCCTGGTCGCCGAGTACGCGAGCGCCGCGCACCGGGGCCGCACGCTCGGCGCGATCCAGAGCTCCTGGGCCGTCGGCTGGGGTCTCGCGGCGCTGGCGTACACGCTCGTCTTCTCATTCGTCGGCGACGACCTGGCCTGGCGCGTCATGTTCTGGACCGGTGCGCTGCCCGCCCTGCTCGTGGTGTGGATGCGGCGCCGGGTCAAGGACGCGCCCCAGGCCGAGGCCGCACGCGCGCGGAGCGCCGTCAGGGGCTCGTTCCCGGCGATCTTCCGGGGGCCGCTGCTGCGGACGACGCTCTTCGCGGGGCTCCTGTCGACCGGCGTGCAGGGCGGCTACTACACCCTGGCGACCTGGGTGCCGACCTACCTGAAGTCGGAGCGCGGCCTGTCGGTGGTCGGCACCGGCGGCTATCTCACGTTCCTGATCTCCGGCGCCTTCCTCGGCTACCTGACCGGCGGATACCTCACCGACCGGCTGGGCCGGCGCCGCAACATCTGGCTGTTCGCCCTGCTGTCGGCGGTGTGCATCCTGGCGTACGCGAACATCCCGAGCGGCGCGGACACCCTGCTGCTCGTGCTCGGCTTCCCGCTCGGGTTCTGCATGTCGGCGATCTTCAGCGGCTTCGGGTCGTATCTGAGCGAGCTGTATCCGACCGCCCTGCGCGGGACGGGGCAGGGCTTCACGTACAACACCGGCCGCGCCGTGGGCGCCGTCTTCCCCACGACGGTCGGGTTCCTGGCCGACGGCTGGGGCGTGGGCGGCGCGCTGGTCTTCGGCGCGATCGGGTACGCCATCGCCGCTTTGGCACTGCTGGGGCTGCCGGAGACGCGTGGGAAGGAACTGCAGTGAAACGGCCGACCCTCACGCGGGAGCAGCGTCCGCCGAGCACCGCGGACCGTCCCGTCGCTCTCACCGAGGAGCACGCGCACGCGTGGCGCCCCGCCGCGGCCCGGGCACGCTTCCGTGCGGGCCTGGCGGGCCCCACGGCCGGGGTCGCGGCCGGGCACACCCAGGCCAACCTGATCTCGGTGCCGGCGGACTGGGCGTACGACATGCTCCTGTTCTGCCAGCGCAACCCGAAGCCCTGTCCGGTCCTCGACGTCACGGACGCCGGCTCCTTCTCGACCGTCCTCGCCGAGGGCGCGGACCTGCGCACCGATCTGCCGCGCTACCGGGTGTGGGAGGACGGGGAGCTCGTCGACGAGCCGACTGACGTGCGCGCGTACTGGCGCGACGACCTGGTGTCGTTCCTGATCGGCTGCAGCTTCACCTTCGAGTGGGCCCTGTCCGGGGCGGGCGTCCCGATCCGGCACGTCGAGCAGGGCCGGAACGTTCCGATGTATGTGACGAGTCGTGAGTGCCGCCCGGCGGGCCGGCTGCACGGGCCCCTGGTGGTGTCCATGCGGCCGGTGCCGCCACGGCACCTGGCGACGGCGATCCGGGAGAGCAGTCTGCTCCCGGCGGTGCACGGCGGCCCCGTGCACTGCGGTGAACCGTCGGGACTGGGCGTCGTCGACCTAGGCCGTCCTGACTTCGGCGACCCGGTGGACGCCGAGCCGGACGACATCCCGGTGTTCTGGGCCTGCGGCGTCACCCCGCAGGCCGCGGTCATGGCGTCGCGCCCGCCCTTCGCGCTCACCCACGCCCCGGGACAGATGTTCCTCACCAACGCCCGCGACGAGCAGTACCGCGTGGCCTGAGAAAGAGGTACGAAGGAAACATGACCGCGATGACCGCGATCGACTTGAACGCCGACCTCGGCGAGGGCTTCGGCCGCTGGCAGCTGACCGACGACGAGCGGCTTCTGTCCGTCGTCACCAGCGCCAACGTGGCCTGCGGCTTCCACGCCGGGGACGCGGTCACCATGCGGCGGGTGTGTTCACTGGCCGTCGAGCGGGGAGTCACGATCGGCGCCCAGGTCTCCTACCGGGACCTGGCCGGGTTCGGGCGGCGCGCGATGGATGTGCCGTCCGCCGAACTGGCCGCCGAGGTGGCGTACCAGATCGGCGCCCTTGAGGTGTTCGCCCGGGCGGCGGGCGCGCGCGTGGGGTACGTGAAACCGCACGGCGCGCTCTACAACCGGGTCGTGCACGACGAGGAACAGGCCGGCGCGGTGGTCGAGGGGGTTCTCCTCGCCGACGCCGCGCTGCCCGTCCTCGGGCTGCCCGGCTCCAGGCTGCTGGAGCTGGCCCGCGCGGCGGGGCTGCCGGCCGTCCCGGAGGCCTTCGCCGACCGCGCGTACACCGAGCAGGGCACTCTCGTGCCGCGCGGGCGTACCGGGGCCGTGATCACCGACCCGGACGCCGTCGTCGCGCGGTCGGTGAGCCTGGCGCGCCGCGGCCAGGTCGCCTCCGGGACGGGGACCGAGATCGACGTCCGCGCGCGTTCGCTGTGCCTGCACGGGGACACGCCCGGTGCGGTGGACCTGGCCCGGCGGGTACGGCGCGAGCTCGAGGAGTCGGGCGTGCGGGTGGAGGCCTTCGCATGAGCATGCGCATCCTGCCCGTCGGCGACGACGCCCTGCTGGTCGAGGTGGCGTCGGGAGCGGACGCCGAGGCCCTGCACGCCGAGCTGGTGCGCCGACGCGCGGCGGGCCTGCTCGGCGCCCGCGAGATCGTCCCGGCGGCCCGCACCGTCCTCCTGGACGGCCTGGCCGACCCCGGGCAGGTGGCGTCCGAGCTCGCCGCCGCGGACGTGCCGCCCGCTCCCCCGCGCGAGCCGGACGTCGTGGAGATCCCGACCCGCTACGACGGCCCGGACCTGGCCGAGGTCGCCGCCCTGTGGGGCGTCCCGGAGCGGGATGTGGCGCGTATCCACGCGGCCGCCGAATTCCGGGTGGCGTTCTGCGGCTTCGCACCCGGCTTCGGGTATCTGACGGGCCTGGCCGCGCGCTACGACGTCCCCCGCAGGGCGACCCCGCGGACCGCCGTGCCGGCCGGTTCCGTGGCGCTGGCGGGGCCGTACACGGGCGTGTACCCCCGGGCGTCACCGGGCGGCTGGCAGCTCATCGGCACCACCGAGGCGGTGCTGTGGGACCACGCGCGCGTGCCGGCCGCACTGCTGTCGCCGGGCACACGGGTGCGCTTCGTACCGGAGGACGCGGCATGAGCGACCGTGCGCTGTCCGTCGTCCGCGCCGGGGCGCTGACCACCGTTCAGGACCGGGGCAGGCCCGGGCACGCGCATCTCGGCGTGCCGCGTTCCGGTGCGCTCGACGCTCCCTCGGCGGCCCTGGTCAACCGGCTGGTCGGCAATCCGCCCGACGCGGCCGTCCTGGAGACCACGCTGACCGGCTGCGCCCTGGTACCGCGGTCCGACGTGACGGTCGCGGTCGGCGGCGCTCCCTGCCGGGTCACCGTGGGGGGTCGTCCGGCCGCCTGGGGCGCCCCCGTGCGGGTGCCCGCCGGTGCGGTGCTGGACGTCGGGGCGGCGATCCGCGGAGTGCGCGGCTATGTGGCGGTGGCCGGCGGCATCGTCGTCGAGGCGGTCCTCGGCAGCCGGTCGACGGACCTGCTCTCGGGCCTCGGCCCCACGCCGCTCACGGACGGCATGGTGCTGCCCCTGGGTCGCGAGCGAGCCCCGCACGCGCGCGTGGACGTCGCCCCACAGCCGGCGCCCCCGGCCGAGCTCGTCCTGCGGGTGACGTTCGGCCCGCGCGACGACTGGTTCACCCCGGCCGCGCTGCGCGCCTTCACGGCCCGCACCTTCCACGTGTCCTCGGCGAGCAACCGCATCGGTCTGCGCACCGAGGGGCCCGTTCTGGAGCGGGCCCGGGGCGGGGAGCTGGCCAGCGAGGGCATGGTCCTCGGCGCCGTTCAGGTCCCGCCGGCCGGTCGGCCGGTGGTCTTCCTGGCCGACCATCCGACGACCGGCGGCTACCCGGTGATCGGGGTCGTCCGGACGGCCGACCTGTCGGCCGCTGCCCAGGCCGTGCCGGGAACGCCCGTCCGCTTCGTGGCCGTGCGGCGACGGTGACGCGGCGGAGCGCCAAGCCGTCGAAGAGGTGACGAAGCCCCGTTCGAGGCAACCCTCCGGCTTCAGGCGACCTTCCGGTTTCAGGCGACCCTCCTGCTCAGGCGGCTGTGCGACGTCGGAACGACGCCTCGGCGCGGCGATGCGGCGACGGCGCGTCGCCGATCGTCCGTGTCGCTCGGCCGCTCATCGCCCCACGACTGCCTGCCTGCCCGGTCTGCCGGCCTGCCTGTGCACATCTGCCGCACTGCCGCGCGCCTCGTGCCCGCCGCAGCGGCGTCCTGGCGGCCGGGAGGCCGAACGACGGGCGGCTGCCTCCTCGGGCCGCGGAGGTGCTCTCGTCCCTTTTCCGGCGACCGCCGCCGGCCGCGCGTCGGGCGGCGGCCTGCCCCGGCGTTCACATGGCGGACGTCGCGTCCGGGCCGATCCGACTGCGTACGGCCGTCTGGACCTCGGCCTCCTCGGCCGGGTCGGCGGCGAGCCGGCGCAGGCGCTCCACGACCCGGGTGTCCCCGGTCTCGGCGTGCCGGGCGGCGATCTCGCGGGTGCCCTCCTCGCAGTCCCACAGGCATTCGACGGCGAAGCCGGTGGCGTAGGAGGGGTCGGTGGCGGCGAGTGCCCGGGCGCAGCGCCCCCGCAGGTGGGACGAGGCCGTCTCGCGGTAGATGTGGCGCAGCACCGGCGCCGCGCAGGCGATGCCGAGCCGTCCGGCGCCGTCGACGAGAGTCCACAGGCTCGGGGCGTCGCAACCCTCGCCGCGGACGGCCTCGCGCAGGGCGCCGAGGACCAGGTCCCGGTCCTGGACGCCGCCCCGGCAGGCGAGCATGCGGCCGGCGGCGGCGCCGAGGGCGTCGGGCCGGTGGACCCAGCCGCGGGCCCGGTCGACGGCGGCGACGCTGCGCATCCGTTCGAAGGCGTCGACGGCAGCCTCCACCACGGTGGCGGGTCCGGTGGCGACGGCCTGTTCGATGAGGACCAGGGCGTCGGGATCATTGCAGTCGGCGAGGTAGCGCAGGGCTGTGCATCGCGCCCCCTCGTCGCCGTCCTTGGCCGCCTGGACGATCTCGGGGCGGTCCTCGGGGCCCGCCACGGCGGAGAGGCAGCGGGCGGCGGGGACATGGAGCGCGGCTCCACGTTCGACGCCCTGCTGGGCCCACTCGAACACAGCGTGGACACTCCAACCAGGACGAGGTCCGCTGGGACTCATCTGCCGCTGCCAGCGGTCGAAACAGCCGGCCTCGTGGGCGGCGCGCACCCGTGTGGAGACGTAGTCCCGGGCGTCCTCGGCCCACAACCGCCAGGGCCGTGGCTCGAAGGCGTCCCGTACGACCGCGGCGAGTTCGGCCTCGCCCTCGGTGTCGGTGGCGAACCGTGCCAGCACGGGCACGGCCAGGGCGCGCAGGCCCGCGTCGTCGTCCCGCAGGGCGAGTTCGTCCAGGGCCCAGGCCCAGTTGGTCCCCGTGGCGGCGTACCGGCGCAGCAGGTCGAGGGCGTCGCGCCGGCCGTACGAGGCGAGGTGGCCGAGGACGGCCAGGGCCAGGCCCGTGCGTGACTCCTCGCCGTCGAAGACGTCCTCGACGTCGAAGAGGTGGGCCTCGATCTCGTCGAGCTCGCCGTGCAGGTCGAGGTGGAGACGGGCGTAGTAGAGGGAGCGGTTCTCCACCTGCCAGTCGTGGCGGGGATCCCGCAGGACACAGTGGTTCAGCGCCGCGAGCGCCTCGGCTCGCGGGGCGGTGAGCGCGTGCAGCGTGCCGTCGCCGCGGCCTCTCTGGAGCAGGCCGAGCAGCGTACCGCTGGGCGCTATGACCGGATCGAACATGGGAAACAGCCTCACATCAAGCGTCGACGCAACCGGGGACGTGCATTACCTGGCCGCGTGACAACACGTCGGGGCGCCCGCCGTTTCCTGCTTGCTGTAGACCATTTTCCTCTGCCTCTCGTCGGTGGCCCATGCGGGCCGCGTCACGGCCCGCGCGGTGCGGCAACACCTGCCCAGCCATCGCGTCCGTGAATCACGACGTCATGATGACCCGGCTGTTCTACCTGCCGCGACCGAAATTTCCGGCGGCCTTGTACCGCCTCCCCCGTGGTCGTCGATTTACCTGGTCGGGAAATTCCCTTGACCTGCTCGGGACCGTCGGCTCACTGCGCGCCGAACAGGTCCAGCAGCTCTGTTCTGCCGAACATGCGGGCCGTGTCGACGGCCGACGGCGTGCCCTGGGAAGGGTCGGCGCCGGCCTCCAACAGGGCCTTGATCACGTCCGTCTCACCCTTGAAGGCAGCCCCCGCGAGCGGGGTCTGGCCTCGGTCGTTGATCCGGTCCGCCTCGGCGCCGCGGGCCAGCAGGGCCCGGACCGCGTCGGCGTGTCCGTGGTACGCGGCGAGCATCACGAGGGAGTCGCCCCGGTCGTTGGTGAGGTTGGCCGGAACGCCCGCGTCGACGTAGGCCACCAGCTCCTCGGTGTGACCCTGGCGGGCCAGATCGAAGATCTTGGTCGCCAGCTCCACGACCTCGGGGTCGGGGGCTTCACTCATCGGCCGGTCCGCCTCTCGCTACAACCGTTCACTACAACCGTTCAGGTGAATCGTCAGCGTACTGGCTCGTCGCAAACATGGCCGGACGCATCGGCTGCGAAGCTCACGAACAGCCCCGTTCGACGCGATTCCCCTGCTCAAGCAGTCCTGCGAATGTGCCGCCAGGCGAGGGAAATCACCCGATTTTCACTCAGTTGCACCTTTTGTCGTATGGATACATCCTGTGAGCCTGGAAGTACTCATGGTGACTGTCCCCGCGAACCAGGAGAACCCAAATGATCCTGTCCATGTCAGGCGTGGTCCTGCTCGGCATCATCGTCTTCCTCTTCTTCCGGAAGGACGGGCTCAAGGCGTCGCACGCCGTGGTCTCGGCCCTCTTCGGCTTCTACATGTCCAGCACGGCCATCGCCCCGAGCATCATGGCCGGCGGCGAGAGCCTGGCAAGCCTCCTCGGCGGCATCAAGTTCTGACGCCGCACGTCCCGTCCGTACGCACCACCAGGAGACAGAAGTGGCCCGGCGCCCCCTCCCCCGCATCCTGAGCACAGGCAGCGCACAGATCGCCCGGAGCAGGGAGCTGGCCCGGACGGCAGCCGACAGCGCCACCGACGTCCTCCATCCGCTGATCACGATCACCCGCGGACTGCGCCGGCTGGCCTCGGCCGGGCGGCGCAGGTGGGCCGAGACGCCCAAGGACAAACGCGGGCCGCTGCTGTTCCTGGCGGCCTCGGTGATCCTGGTCGTCGTACTCGTGCCGTACGGCCCGCTGCTCGCCGTCATCACCCTGGCGGCAGCGGCGGCCTGGCAGGGCAGGGACCGCACCCCTACGGCTCCCGAAGGCCCCGACGAGTCGCAGATCCAGCGGCTCCAAGTGCTGTACGAGGCCCTGGTCCCGTACTTCTCGACGGCCGACGACCCCGCTCCCCTGTACGCCCACGGCGGCGACTGGGAGCAGGCCTTCCCCACACAGGAGTTCGACGACTCGGGCCGCCTCGCCCACCTCGTGATCCGCTACCCGGCGTACTTCACGGACGGCGAGGCCGCCCCCCGCGCGCGGATCGAGCAGCTGCTCGCCGCGAAGTCCGGCCGCGGCCGCGAGTACCTCTTCGTCTGGGACGAGGAGGGCAACGAACTGACGCTCAGCGTGCTCGCCCCCCTTCCCATCGACATCGCCGCCCAGCGCTTCGTCACCGCCCCCGGTGAGACGGTCCTGGGCTTCACCGACCCCGCCGGAGTCCAGCGCACGCTGCCTCTCTCGTTCGGCGAGGACCGGCGCGACGTCCCGCCGGTGGTCTGGCGCACCGGCATCCGGTCGACCGAGCCTCACCTGCTGACGGTCGGCCGGCCCGGCAGCGGCACGTCCACACTGCTGCGCTCCATCGCGCTGCAGGCCCTCCAACACGGTGACGTGCTCATCGTCGAGGGCGGCGGCACCGGCGAATACGCCTGCCTGACGGGCCGGGACGGCGTCCTGGGCGTCGAGGTCGGCCTCTCCGGGGCGCTGGCCGGCCTCGAGTGGGCAGCGGGCGAGACGGAGCGCCGGCTCATCGCCGCCAACATCGCCCGACAGGCCGGGGAACCGGCGCCGGAGGACACCAAACGCCCGCTCTGGATCGTCCTGGACCGGCCCACCGTCTTCACCCACCTGGCCGAGGCGGAGGGTCGCCGGGATCCGCAGTCCCTGCTGCAGGTTCCCCTCCGGCACGGCCGCGCGGCCGCCGTCACGGTCGTCGTGGCGGAGCAGTTCGACGCCCTGGAGGCCCTGAGCGAGGCGGTACGACAGCACACGCGCGCGCGTGTCGTGCTCGGCCCGGCCTCGAGGGAGCAGCTGGAGACGGTCCTCGGCACACCCCCGCACACCACCCCCGTCGACGACGTGCCGTCCGGACGGGGCTACGCCCGGCTGGGCTCGGGGCCGGTGCACCGCCTCCAGGTCCCGGCCACTCCGGACCCGTACGACGACGCGACGAGTGACGCGCACCGGCAGGCCGTGTTCGATCTGCTGCCACCGCGCTCCGCGCCCGCCGACACCGCATCGCTGCCGGCGCCGGTCGAGGCGACGGCCGCGAAGGTCGTGATCACCAAGACCGCGATCGCGCAGACCGCGGACCGGGAGACCGCAGGCCGACAGACCGACGGCCCGGAGGCCGACGGCCGGGACACCGCGTCGTCACAGGACTCGTCTCCGGACGCGGCACCGGCAGCCCCCGTCGCCGAGGCGGCGGTCGCGGAGTAAAGGCCGCACGCCCGAGGGCCATGTGGCGCCGGGGACGGCGGCTGTGGGAGCGGCCGCGGCGCGACCCGACCGCCGCGGCTCACCACCGCACCTTCGGCCGCACCACGCCCGCGCCTCGCCCCCGCCCGGCCGCAGCCAGCCGCAGGCCCTACGCCCCACGCGCGCCACGCCCCACGCCCTACGCCCTACGCCACGAACGTGCGTGGCCCCTCGCCGCCCGCCGTCCCCCCGCTGCGCACGATCCGCGCGGCGGCGGCCAGGCGGGCGGCCGCTTCATCCGCCACCGCGCCCCCCACGGTGAACGGCAGCCGCACATACCCCTCGAAGGCGCCGTCCACCCCGAAGCGAGGCCCCGACGGAACCCTGAGGCCCACCCGTTCCCCCGCCTCGGCGAGCCGCGAGCCGGAGAGGCCCCCGGCCCGCACCCAGAGCGTCAGCCCACCCCTGGGCACGGTGTACTCCCAGTCCGGCAGCTCGCGCCGCAGCGCGGCCACCAGGTCGTCCCGGTTCCCCCGGGCCTGGCCGCGCCGCAGCTCCACCGCCTGCTCCCAGCCTCCGGTGCTGAACAGCCAGTTCACCGCCAGCTGCTCCAGCACCGGCGTGCCCAGGTCGGCGTAGGCGCGGGCCGCGACGAGACTGCGGACGACGTCGGGCGCGGCCCGCACCCAGCCGATGCGCATCCCCGCCCAGAACGCCTTGCTCGCGGACCCGACCGTGATCACGGTCGATCCCGCGGGGTCGAAGCCGCACACCGGCCGCGGCATGTCGACGTCGTCGTCGAGCCACAGCTCGTTCATGGTCTCGTCGGCCACCAGGACCGTACCGGCGGATCGGGCGGCCTCCACGAGCCGGCGCCGCTGGTCCTCGTCGGCCAGCGCACCGGTGGGATTGTGGAAGTCGGCGACGACGTACGCGATGCGCGGCGCGGCGTCCCGCAGGACCTGGCGCCAGCGGTCCATGTCCCACCCGGCCAGGCCGTCGGCCATGGCCACCGGCACCAGACGGGCGCCCGCCTCACGCATCAGCTGAAGGATGTTGGCGTAGGAGGGCGACTCGACGGCGATGCGCTCCCCGCGCCCGCCGAACAGGTGACAGATGGCGTCGATGGCGCCCATCGCACCCGTCGTCACCATGATCTGCTCGGGCATGGTCGGAATCCCGCGCGCGGTGTACCGCTCGGCGATCATCGCGCGAAGCGCGGGCAGGCCCGCCGGATAGTCGCCGTGGGTGTGGGCGTACGGAGGCAGTTCCTCCAGTGCGCCCTGCACGGCGCGGGTGAGCCACGGCTCGGGCGCGGGCAGGGCCGCGCAGCCCAGGTCGATCATCGAGCCCAGGGCCTCGGGAGGCAGCGGTTCCAGGCCGCGGGCCGGGAGCGGGTTGCCCGCCGGCACGGCGGTCCAGCTGCCGGCGCCGCGCCGGGACTCCAGGAACCCCTCCGCGCGGAGCGCCTCGTATGCGGCGGCGACGGTCGTACGGCTCACGGACAGGGCGAGGGCCAGTTCCCGTTCGGCGGGCAGGCGTGCGGCGACGGGCACGCGGCCCTCCAGCACCAGCAGCCGGATGCCGTCCGCGAGCGCCCGGTAGGCGGGTGGCCGCCGCGAACCCGGGCCAGCCGGGCGGTCCTGCTGGGACGTGAGGAGCCGCGCGAGCTGGGCGGCCCCCACAGCCGAGGTCCACTGCGCCATGGATACCAGTCCACCTTCCTAGAATTGGCCATGGTTGGCTTTCACTTCCAAGCCACAGAGTGTCACGAGTCAGGCCACTACCACCACAGGGGGCACTTCTTGGAGACCAAGGGACTTCTCCGGCGTCCGATGCGGGGACGCCCGGCCCGAGGAGCACTGCCGCGACGCCTGTTGCAGCTGTACGCCGGCCTCGCGCTCTACGGCGCCAGTTCGGCGCTGCTCGTCAGGGCGGGCCTCGGGCTGGAGCCCTGGAACGTGCTGCACCAGGGCCTGTCCGAACTGACCGGGATGACGATCGGGGTCGTGACGACCCTCCTCGGCGCGCTGGTGCTGCTGCTGTGGATCCCGTTGCGCCAGCGCCCGGGGCTCGGCACGATCTCCAACGTCCTGGCCATCGGCGTCGCGATGGACGGCACGCTCGCCCTGGTTCCCGAGGCGCGCACACTGGCCGTGCGCGTCCCCCTCATGGCGGCGGCGATCGTGCTCAACGGGGCCGCCACCGGCCTGTACATCGCCGCCGACTTCGGCCCCGGGCCGCGCGACGGGCTGATGACGGGACTGCACCGGCGCACCGGGCGCTCGATCCGTGTGATGCGGACGACGGTCGAGGCCGTGGTCGTGGCGACCGGGTTCGCGCTCGGCGGCACCATCGGCGTGGGCACCGTGCTCTACGCGGTCGTGATCGGCCCGCTCGCCCAGTTCTTCCTGCGGGTGTTCGCCGTCCCCGCCCCTGCAGCCGGCAGCACGGTCGTTGCCGCGGGGACACCCCGGGGAGCGATACTGCGTCCGTGACCAGCGCCGTACGCCACCCGTACCTCGACCACCCGCGGCCCATCCCGATCGCCCACCGCGGCGGGGCCGCGGACGGTCTGGAGAACACCGTGGCGCAGTTCCGGCGGGCGGTCGAGGCGGGTTACCGCTACATGGAGACCGATGTGCACGCCACCTTGGACGGCCGACTGGTCGCCCTCCACGACGCGACGCTGGACCGGGTGACCGACGCCTCGGGCCCCGTCGCCGACCTCCCGTGGTCGGACGTGGCCCACGCGCGCGTGGGCGGCGAGGAGCCGGTGCCGCTCTTCGAGGAACTGCTGGAGACGTTCCCCGGGGTGCGGTGGAACATCGATCTCAAGGCGGAGCCCGCCCTGCGCCCCCTGCTCGACCTGATCGACCGCACGGGCGCGTGGGACCGCGTCTGCGTCGGCTCGTTCTCCGAGGCCCGCGTCGTCCGCGCCCAGCGGCTGGCGGGCCCGCGCCTGGCGACGTCGTACGGCACCCGGGGCGTGCTCGGCCTGCGGCTGCGGTCGTGGGGCGTGCCCGCGCCGCTGCGCCGCTCGGCGGTCGCCGCGCAGGTGCCCGAGGTGCGGTCGGGGGTTCAGGTGGTGGACCGGCGTTTCGTCCGCGCCGCGCACGCGCGCGGGCTGCAGGTGCACGTATGGACGGTCAACGAACCGGATCGGATGCGCCGGCTCCTCGACCTGGGGGTCGATGGCATCATGACCGATCACATCGACACGTTGCGCATGGTCATGCAGGACCGGGGCGTCTGGGTCTGACCTCGGCCCGCCGCCCGCGCGCGGGTTCCGGGAGCGGGAAGCGAGGGCACGGGTGGACATCGACACCGTGCGGACGGCGGCGTCCGACGAGGCCGCCGGGCGGCGGCGCGAGCAGCGCGGCTGGTACTTCTACGACTGGGCGTGCTCCGTCTACTCGACGAGCGTGCTCACCGTGTTCCTGGGCCCGTACCTGACCTCGGTCGCCAAGGAGGCCGCGGACGCCGACGGTTACGTGCATCCGCTCGGCATCCCGGTCAGCGCCGGCTCGTTCTTCGCGTACTCGGTCTCCCTGTCCGTGATCGTAGCCGTCCTCGTGATGCCGCTCGTGGGCGCCGCGGCCGACCGGTCCGGCCGCAAGAAGCCCCTGCTGGGCGCCGCCGCCTATGTGGGCGCGGCGGCCACCGCCTGCATGTTCTTCCTGGGCGGCGACCGCTATCTGCTGGGCGGCGCGCTGCTCGTCGTGGCGAACGCGGCCCAGTCCGTGGCGATGATGCTCTACAACTCCTATCTGCCGCAGATCGCCCCGCCCGAGGAACGCGACGCGGTCTCCTCCCGAGGGTGGGCCTTCGGTTACGCGGCGGGCTCGCTGGTACTGATCGCGAACCTGGTGCTCTACCTCGCCCACGACTCCTTCGGCGTCTCCGAGTCCGCCGCCGTCCGCATCTGTCTCGCCTCGGCCGGTCTGTGGTGGGGCGGCTTCACGGTGATCCCGCTGCTGCGACTGCGCGACCGGCCGGCCGTCGTGCGGGAGGCGACGGCTCCGGGACTGCGCCAGCTCGCGGCGACGGTCCGCGACATGCGCCGCCACCCGCTGACGCTCGCCTTCCTCCTCGCCTACCTGGTCTACAACGACGGCATCCAGACGGTGATCTCTCAGGCCTCGGTCTACGGCTCCGAGGAGCTCGGCCTCAGCCAGGGCACGCTGATCGGGGCGGTCCTGCTGGTGCAGGTGCTCGCCGTGGCGGGGGCGCTCGGCATGGGACGCCTGGCCCGGACGTACGGCGCCAAGCGGACGATCCTCGGATCCCTGGTGGCGTGGACGCTCACGCTGGGCGCCGGGTACTTCCTGCCCGCCGGAGCGCCGGTGGCGTTCTTCCTGCTGGCCGGCGCCATCGGGCTGGTCCTCGGCGGCAGCCAGGCCCTCTCCCGCTCCCTCTTCTCCCATCTCGTCCCGCCGGGGAAGGAGGCCGAGTACTTCTCGGCGTACGAGATGAGCGACCGCGGCATGAGCTGGCTCGGGCCGCTGATCTTCGGCCTCACCTACCAGCTGACCGGCAGTTACCGGGACGCGATCGTCTCCCTGGTGGCCTTCTTCGTCATCGGCTTCCTGCTGCTGGCGAGGGTGCCCGTGCGGCAGGCGATCGGCGACGCGGGGAACCCGGCGCCCGAGAAGATTTAGCACTCAGGACGAAAGGGCGGTAGTGTACGCGTTTGGCCTGCCAGGCGTACCGTTACTGCGCGTCAAAGATGCCGAAACGCTGGGTGACATCTCCTTACAGAGGTGACAAACCGGGCGCCGGTGGGTACTGCACTGGTTGACAAGGCTGCGGCTACGACGGCGACCCACGACCCGGAACGGGACTCGGTACGGGAATCTTTACCGCCGACCGGACGTTGACCGGATGACGACGACAGCGACACCTGTCCTGTGGGCGACAAGCCCGGGAGGCACGATTCATGAGTGAGCGAGCTCTTCGCGGCACGCGCCTCGTGGTGACCAGCTACGAGACGGACCGCGGCATCGACCTGGCCCCGCGCCAGGCCGTGGAGTACGCATGTGAGAAGGGGCACCGGTTTGAAATGCCCTTCTCGGTCGAGGCGGAGATTCCGCCGGAGTGGGAGTGCAAGGTCTGCGGAGCCCCTGCACTCCTCGTGGACGGCGACGGCCCTGAGGAGAAGAAGGCCAAGCCCGCGCGTACACATTGGGACATGCTGATGGAGCGGCGGACCCGCGAGGAACTCGAAGAGGTCCTCGAGGAGCGGCTGGCCGTTCTGCGGTCCGGGGCGATGAACCTTGCGGTGCATCCCCGGGACAGCCGCAAGTCGGCATAGCCCCGCACGGCTGAGGCCGGCTGCACCACACGCACGCAATGACCGCGGGCGCCGTACGTGAATATGCGTACGGCGCCCGCGGTCTTCGTGCTGCCGTTTCTGCGCCGCCGTCCGCATGCCGCCGTCCGCATGCTGCCGGGACGGCCGAGCGCGAGAGGGGGAGCCGGGAAAGGGCGCGCCCTACGGCCCGCGCCAGGTGGCGGAGCCGGAGAAACGCGCCCGGCGGCAATGCCGGAGAGGCTGCGCACGATGTGGGCCTGCCCCGAACGGCCTCGGCCCGTCCCGGGGGCCCGTGGGATCCGCGGGACGGGCCGGAAGTCGCCGTCTGCCGCGGATCTACCGGTCGTCCCGGACGACCTCGCCCTGGACCACCTTGCCGTCGGGGCGGTGGATGCGCGCCTGCTGGAAGGCGTCCCCCAGGGTGCCCGGGGCGGCCGCCGCGACCCGCAGCCGGCGCTCGGCGTAGGCGCCGACCGCCTTCTGGACCGGCGGGAGGAGCAGGAGCAGGCCGACCGCGTCGGAGATCAGTCCCGGGATCATCAGGAGCAGCCCACCGAGCATCATCAGGCCGTTGCCCCCACGGCTCGGGGCGGCGCCCCGCTGAAGAGCCTCGTTGAGGTTGCGGAAGGCGCGGCGGCCCGCTCGCTTGATGACCACCGCACCGAGCACGAATCCGGCGACGAGGAGCAGGAGCACCACGAGGCCGGAGGACGCGCCGGCGACCATCGTCAACAGCCAGATCTCCAGCACCAGCCAGGCGGCGAGGCCCAGCGGCACGAACGTGCGCAGTCGCGAGCGGCGGGGCTGGGTCTGGGGCTGAGGAGGGCCGGGTCGGTCGGGGGTCGGGTATACGGGGGTCGGAGCTCCAGTCGGCATGCTTCCAGTGTGCCCGGACCCGGCTCAGAGCGGCGTAAGGGGACGATCAGCCGTCGCTGTGCGACTTGGCGGGCGTCCGCGGCCGCTCGGGCCGGCCGGCGGTCCGCCCGGTGATCCTGCCGACCCGCTCCCCCACGCCCCACGCCGTTACCCGCCACAGGGCCTCGACGAGGATGTCGCGGCTCATCTTGGAGTCGCCGTGCTCGCGCTCGACGAAGGTGATGGGGACCTCGACCACGTGGAAGCCGCCCTTGACCGCACGGCGGGCCAGGTCGACCTGGAAGCAGTAGCCCTGGGAGGCGACCTCGTCCAGGCCCAGCCCCTCGAGGGTCTCGCGGCGGAAGGCCCGGTAGCCGCCGGTGATGTCCCGCAGGGGCAGGTCGAGGGCGAGGCGGGAGTAGAGGCTGCCGCCGCGCGAGATGACCTCGCGGGACCTGGGCCAGTTCACCACCCGGCCGCCCGGCACCCAGCGAGAGCCGAGAACGAGGTCCGCGCCCTTGAGTGCGGTGAGCAGCCGCGGCAGTTCCTCGGGCTGGTGGGAGCCGTCGGCGTCCATCTCGATCAGCACGCCGTAGTCGTGGTCCAGGCCCCAGCGGAAGCCCGCGAGGTAGGCGGCGCCGAGGCCTTCCTTGCCCTTGCGGTGCAGCACCCGGACCTGGTCGTCCGCGGCGGCCAGCTCGTCGGCGAGCCGTCCGGTGCCGTCGGGGCTGTTGTCGTCGGCGACGAGGACGTGGGCCTCGGGAACAGCCTCCCGCACCCGGCCGACGATGCTCTTGATGTTCTCCGCCTCGTTGTAGGTCGGGATGATCACCAAGGCCGTGCCGAGCGGACCGAACGTCCTCCCCCGGTCCTGTGCCGCGAGGGTCCCGTCGCCGTCGTTCACTGCTGCCCCTTCTTGTCCGTACGCCGGAGACCACCTTAGTGGCCCCAGCCTGCGATGACGTGACAGGACGTTCGAACTGCGGTGTCGAATCCGCGGAAGCGGGGTAGCCATGTGCTTTTGGGCCCGTATGTACGCGTCGGCCCTGCCACGGGCGCGTGCCCTGGCCCGCACACGTGCGGGGCTGCTGCGGATGGGGGCCCGGCGCCCTTCGGGCCGGCCCGGGATCCGCTGGCTGCGGAGCGACCGAAAGCCGTTGTCTACTGAGCACCCGGGCCCCACCCGGGTCACACCTCCCCGACCGGCCGGAACGTTCCCTCGCTGCGGCACGGGCGCTGAGCCTGGCTGCCAGTGGAGGTGCGCCGGTGCGGCACACCGTCCCTGACCCAGCGGCGCCGCGGCGAGTGCGCGGATGTTCCCCGGCGGGGCGTCCGGTGGTGGACTCCGCCGAACCTACCGGCCTTCCGCCGTCAGCTGTCAACAGCGGTTCGACCTGCGGGTCTTCTGTCAACGCGCAGGTCAGCCGGGAGGCTGGCCGGATCGCACGACGACGGGCGGACGGGTGATCTTTTCAGGGTCGCCCCGGGAGATCACCCGCCCGGCCGCAGGAACACCGTCCGGCCGCCCACCACGGTGCGCAGACACACCGGGAGGTCGTTCCCGGGCGTCAGATCGGGCAGTCCCGGGGTCCCGGAACGGGGGTCGGTGGACCAGCGGGCGACGCGGTCGTCGGGGGCCTGCACCACCAGTTCGTCCGTGCGCCAGACCGCGTAGTCGGCGGGCGCGCCCGGCACCAGCACCCCCGCGTCGTCGCGGCCGACCGCCCGCCAGCCGCCGCGCGTGTGCGCGGTGAACGCGGCGCGGGCGGAGACACGGTGGTCCGGGGTGCGGTGGAAGGCGGCGGCGCGCACGGTCCCCCACGGGTCGAGCGGGGTGACCGGGCTGTCGGAGCCGAAGGCGAGCGGTACGCCGGCCCGCAGTAGGGCGGCGAACGGATTCAGCGTCCTCGCCCGGTCCGTGCCCAGCCGCTGCGCGTACATGCCCTGCTCGCCTCCCCACAGGGCGTCGAAGGCGGGCTGGACGGAGGCGGTGAGGCCCAGTTCGGCGAAGGCGGCGACGGTCTCGGGCGTGAGCATCTCCGCGTGCTCCACTCGGTGGCGGGCGGCGCGGATCCGGGCGAGGCCGGTCTTCTCGGCGGCGGCGCGGACGCCCTCGACGACGGCCGTGACGGCGGCGTCGCCGATGGCGTGGAAGCCGGCCTGGAGTCCTGCTTCGGTGCAGGCCGCCACGTGGGCGGCGACCTCGTCGGCGTCCAGGTAAGCGGCCCCGGTGTGGCCGGCGTCGGCGTACGGGGTGTGCAGACAGGCGGTGTGGGAGCCGAGGGCTCCGTCGACGAACAGGTCTCCCGCGGCTCCGAGGGCGCCCAGTTCGCGGGCCTTGTCGACGTCTCGCTCCGCCCAGTAGCCGACGACGCGCGGGCCGGGGGTCTCGGCGGCGAGCCGCAGCAGGTCGGTGAAGTCGTCCTCGGAGGAGATCTCCGGGCCGGCGCACTCGTGGAC
Organism: Streptomyces sp. B21-105; assembly: GCF_036898465.1. Taxonomy (NCBI): domain Bacteria; kingdom Bacillati; phylum Actinomycetota; class Actinomycetes; order Kitasatosporales; family Streptomycetaceae; genus Streptomyces; species Streptomyces sp. B21-105. The sequence goes on from NZ_JARUMJ010000001.1 coordinate 1,876,351, forward strand.
GGAGCCGATACCGAGGGAGGCGGCGTGGGCGAGGGCGGTCCGCTGGGCCTCGGTGCGCTGGGCGGGCGTCACGGCTGCGAACGCGGCGGCGCGGACGGTGTGGTGGGCGCCGCGGGTGAGCGGCTCGCCGTCGGCGAAGCCGGCCGCGTCCCGGGCCCGGGGGGCGAGTGCCAACAGTGCGGTGGTGACCGCGGCCGAGTGGACGTCGATTCGGCTGAGGTAGAGCGGTCGGCCGCCGGCCGCCTCGTCCAGTTCCTCCCGCCGGGGCGGACGGCCCTCCGGCCAGCGGGAGGCGTCCCAACCATGGCCCAGCAGCACCTTGTCCTGCGGACGGGACGCCGCGAACGCGCGCACCAGGGCGAGAGCGGCCGCCAGGGAGGGGGCCGCGGACAGGTCGAGGCCGGTGAGTGTGAGGCCGGTTGACGTGGTGTGCACATGGGCGTCGGTGAACGCCGGGGTGACGAGGGCGCCGTCCAGGTCGACCACCTCGTCGACGCCGCCTGCGAAGGCGTCGGCGGCGCCCTCGGAGCCGACCCAGGCGACCTGGCCGCGTTCGACGACCATCGCGGTCGCGAACGGATCGGCGGGGCTGTGGACCTCTCCTCGGCGGAGCAGGACGGTCTTCGGCTCGGGGGCGTGCTCACTCATGGGGAACAGTCTCGCGCCTCCCCGGGGGCGCCCGTGCCCCAGGGGGCTCGCCCGCCCCTCAGCGGCCTTTCAGATCCGCGGCGGCCGGGCCTCGTAGGGGGTGGACAGGACGACCGTCGTGCGCGTCGACACTCCGGCGAGCGCCCTGAGCCGCCCCAGCAGCTCCTCCAGTTCGTGCGGGGTGGCCACGCGCACCTTGAGGATGTAGTTCTCGTCACCGGCCACGCTGTGGCAGGCCTCGATCTCGGGCACGTCCCCCAGCCGCTCGGCGATGTCGTCGGGGGCGCTGGGGTCGAACGGCTTCACCGAGATGAAGGCGGTCAGGGGCAGCCCGACGGCCTCCGAGTCGACGACGGCCGCGTACCCGCGGATGACGCCGCGCTGTTCCAGCCTGCGCACCCGCTGGTGCACGGCAGATGTGGACAGGCCCGTGGCCTTGCCCAGATCGGTGTAGCTCATCCGCCCGTCCTTGACGAGCAGCTGCACGATTTGTCGGTCCAGCTCCTCCATGACGCAAGAACTTACAGGCAGCGCGATCTCCGCGTATACCTATGCAGCGCAGGTCATACCCTGTTTGTGATGTGCGGCGAGCGCCCGCCGGGGCCACCGGGCATCGCCCGGTGCGCCGCTCGCGCGCGGGGCACCTGCAAGCGGCATGTGACGAATGCCACAGCACTCGTGAACTCTTGGTGATGCACCGGTGGTTACCGCCGGGACGGGCTGGGAAGTGCTTGCTGTGGTCGAGGCCGCACTGCCGTCACGACCCAGCCCGAGGGGGAGAATCACATGCAGAGTCCCAAGCGCCCTGGTCGCACCACGCCCAAGCGGCTCCAGTCCGTCGGCGAGCCCGAGCCGGAGGGCGTCGAACCCTTCGACGCCGACAGCCTCGACGGTGACGACGCCGAGCACGCCGACGCGTACGACACCTTCGAGATGTACCGGGTGATCTGCCCGGACTGCGCCCAGCCGATCGCGCTGCTGGCGGACGAGGAGAGCCTGCCCGAGCACGCGTTGTGCGCCTCTCCGTGGAACCCGTTCGGGCTCACCGTCTGCGCCGGCACGGGGCGCAGGGCGGCCGAGGCCCGCCCCGCGGACGAGTCCGCGGAACTCCAGGAGCAGGACACCGCACTGCTGCTGACGCTCCCTCAGGGACTGGACTGGCGTACCCAGCCCTTCTCGCACGTCGGCGGGCCGGGTTCGCGCCCGATGCGTGTCCCGGCGATGCGCCGCGCGCAGCCGGCCAGCCGCCGCGCGGCCGCCTGAGCGGCGTTCCCGCGCCCGTCGGCTCGACTCGGCTCGACTCCCGTGACAGGACTGCACCATGGCCGGAAGGCCGGCGTGGTGCAGGATCGGCGCGCCCTGATCGTACGGACGGCGCCCCTTCCGCAGTACGTCCGCACGAACGTCGGAGCAGCCCGGGGCACATCCCGAACGCACGCGCACCCCTGCCCGCCGGTGACTCCGTCGTGCGGGCCCGCGTTGCCCTGGTATGACCCCCACCTACTCGGCTGCTCCCGGGCGTCACCGCCAGCACCTCGCGCCGATGGATCCGGAGCCGGTGCACGCAGAATCGGTTCCGCTGGCTCCGGCGCCCCCTCAGGATCCGCCCATCTACCGTGACCTGCTGCGGACTTGGGCCGACCGGGGCCGCACCCTGCCGGGCCGTCATGACCCGGAGTGGGTGCGGCTGGCCGCGCCGCAGGTGCGGCGGGGGCAGTTCAGTGGGTTCGCGGATCCGGTGGGCGACGGCCGATGACCCACCGGGCGGTGAGCTGCTTCAGGGCGATCAGGCAGCCCACCGGGTGAGGCGGCACGGGCGGCCGGAGCGGAGCCGTCCAGCAGCCGCCATGGACGGTCGGAGCGGAGCGCCATGAACGGCCGGAGCGGAGCGCCGTGGGCGCTCGCGGCGGTGCGGCCGCCTCGACAGGGCCGCTCCGTCGGCGGGTGTCCCGCTGTGCGCTTTAACCGCCGTCGATCCCCGCTTGTCGGATGCGCTGTCCGGATAGCCCGTCGGCGGGGCGCGCTGCGGCCCCGCCGACGGTGCGCCGGCGGCGCTTGCTCTGCCTGTCAGCCCTCTCGGCGGGTCGGCTTGGGCGCGGGAAAGGCGGGGTCGAGGTCTTCTATGGCATGCAGGGCCCCGCCCAAGGTCTTCACCAGCAGCTCGACCATGACCTCCCGGGTGAGATCGGGACGGTCGATCCACTCCAGTGTGGCCCCCTCGACGCTGCACACCCAGGCGAGCAGAGCCATGCGCGGCAGCGGCGGCACCTCGCCGAGGCCGTACGCGCCCTCGGCTATGGTCGCCACGATCGCCGCGCGCACCCCGTCCCGGATGCCGTGGACCTCGGTGTCGAAGCCGACGCCGCCGCTGACGATCGTGCGGTAGGCGGACTGGTTGTGCTCGGCGTAGCGCAGATAACCGTCGATGGTGCGCTGCACCCGGTCCACCTGGGGCAGTTCGAGGCCGCTCGCCGCGAAGGTGACCAGATCGGCGACCGAATCCTGGATGATGGCCAGGTAATAGCCGCGCTTGGACTGGAAGTAGTAGTAGATCAGCCCCTTGGCGACATGCGCCTGCCGGGCGATGTCATCCATCGAGAGCGCGTCGTAGGACGTGTCGGCGAACAACTTCCGGCCGATGGAGATGAGTTCGGCGCGACGCGCCAGTGAGCGCTCGGTGCCGCGCGCCCGGGGGCGTACGACTTCGCGCTGTTCACTGATATTCAATTTCGACCCTGGTCTCGGGCAGTCGGCGGGACACCGCAGTATGTCAGGTCAACCCGTGCGCCAGGTCACACCCGTCAGAGCAGTCCGAGCTGGGTGACCAGCATCGCGAGAACCGCGACGAGGACCCAGCCCAGGGCCTGCTCCAGGATCTTCGGGCCGTCGGTTTCGGGGCCGCCGGTACGGGTGTGGGTGGCAGTGGCTGTCTGAGCGGTCATGGTGTCTCGCTGAAGTCGGACGTACTGGTGGATCCCCCCACCGATCGTCCACCCTGCCACCCGTCAGGCCTTTTGGGGCAGAGATCTTGCTCACATCCGGATTCCCACCGCCGTCAGAGCCTGGCACTGGCGGGCGCTCGGACGCGCCGGGAAGTAGAGGTAGCAGACGCCGCCCGTGCCGGAGACGACGTTTCCCGTCGCGTTGTGCCGTTTCGTCCTGAGCCAGACGTTCTCGAACTCCCGCCGCGGGTACACCCGCCGCACCGCCGCGTCGTCCGCCGAGAACGGGTCGTTGGCGATCACGTCGCCCTCGGCGGTGAAGCCGACCACGGCCATCAGGTGCCCGGATGTCCCGTAGCCCGCTCCGGTGAGCTCCTCCTTGAGGAAGGACTGTGACGTCATGGCCGGGATCCCCGCGCCGATCAACGTCTCGAGGTCGGTGAGGGAGCCGAGCCGGGTGACCACGCCCTGAAGGTCCTGGAAGGTGGCCGCGTAGGCGGCGTTGAACGGCCAGTTGCCGCAGCCGGCGTACTGGTGGTCGTACGTGTGCCGGGCCGCGTGGCACACCTGCGGGTCGGCGTAGGACGGGTCGACCCACGCGAGCTGCTCGTCGGTGAGCCGGCCGCCCCAGTACTCGACGATCATCTGCGAGGAGGTGGGGCTGCACCAGGCCTCGCCGCCGCTGTCGTACTCGGGGTACTGGCCCTGGTGGATCTCCTGCGAGTAGCGGGGGACGCGCAGTTCCCGCTCGAGGCCGGGCACGGAGGCCGGCACGGTGAAGCGGTCCGGCACGTCGGATCCCATCGCCCCGAGCCGCCATACGGTCGGTGTGGCGTCGGTGCCGGGACGGCGGTACAGGGTGAGCCGGAGGCGGTACGCGTCGAGACGCAGGCCGCCCGCGGCATCGTCGATCGTGAGCGTGTCGGTCCACACGGTGCTTCTGCCGTCGGTCTGGCCGTCGACCGAGGATCGCTTGATGTCCTGGTCACCGGAGGCCCAGCGGCCCATCACGTACCAGGGGGTGTCCGTACCGTCCGAGTACGTGCCGATGACCTCGATCTGGAGCCAGCTGCCGGCCGGGGTGCTCGCGTTCCAGGAGGCGATCACCTCCGTGGCGGGGACGGCGAGCCGGTGCAGGGGCGATGTCCAGGTCGCGTACTCCCAGGAGGCGGTCGTCCTGTTGTGCGGGTCGGTGTGGTCGACGACGCCGAGCGGAGCCGCGATGACGACGCCGGGGCGGAGCCCCGCTTGGGCACGGACGCCGTCGGCGACGCCGGAGCGCCAGTCTGCGTACGTGGTCCACCCGCGGTAGTCCACGGTTCGGGCCGGCGTCCCTTCGGCGTCGCCGTCGTCGCTCGCCCCGGTGGCGGACGCGGCCGACGCGGCGGGGGGCGATCCCCCTGCCACCGCGGCGGCGACCGCGGCGGCGAGGACCGTACGGCGGGAAGGCTGTCCGGCTCTGCTCATGGGTGTGCTCATGGGGGAGGCTCCCGAGGGTCTGCGCGGTCCATATGACTCTGTACAGCTGGGTGTCGCTCTTTGCGGCTGTTCGGCCACTATGGGGGGAGGGGAACGCGGCTTCCAGCAGGTGGGCCCGTGCCGCGCCCAGCACCATCGGTCTGGCCCACCGGGGGCCGCGGAGTCCCCGTAGAATCACCCGCCGTACCGAAGCACCGTCGCACCGCGTCTCCGCCGTACCGAAGCACCGCCTTACCGCCCGATCACCGCCGTATCGCCCGCCGCTCCCCGCCCCCGCGCACCCCAGGATCCCGTCATCCGCCAGCTTGCCTCCCGGCTCCGCCGTCTGCCGCCGTCCTGCGGACCGGTGCGTCTGATCGGCGTCGACGGGCATGCCGGCTCGGGGAAGTCCACCTTCGCCGGAGCGCTGGCGGAGGCACTGGACGGCGCCCCGGTGCTGCACCTCGACGACGTCGCGTGCCACGACGAGCTGTTCTCGTGGACCGGCCGACTGCTCTCCCAGGTGATCGAGCCCTTGGGCCGCGGCGAGAGCGCGCACTACACGCCCTACGACTGGCTCGCCCACCGCTTCGGCCCGCCCCGTACCCTGCCCGCCGCCCCCGTCGTCCTGGTCGAGGGAGTCGGCGCTGGCCGCCGCGCCCTGCGGCCGTTCCTGGCGTGGCTGCTGTGGATGGAGATACCGCCCGAGGAGTCCTGGGCGCGCGGCCGGGCACGTGACGGAGAGGAGCAGCGCGCGTTCTGGGACGGGTGGGTTCCGGCCGAAGTCCGCCACTTCGCCGAAGACCCGTCGCGACCGCACGCCGCCCTGCTGGTACGGCAGTTGAAGCAGGGCTACGAGGTGCTGCCGGGGCCCGCGAAGGCCCCTGGCCCGCACCGGGACGTCACCCACCGTGAAGGACCACCCGCGATGTGGTGAAGGTGTGAAGAGCCTTGCGTCCGAACTTGGCCAAGTGCCTCAACTCCGCTTGACCGGCGGCCCGTACAGGACTTACGTTCTCAATGCGCGGCGATCGAAGCCGCCCCTCAGACGCGAAGCCCCCGGTTGTTCCCCCGTGATCGGGGGCTTCGTTCTGCCCGAACCCTGGTCGCGGTCCCTTCTGCGGACCTGACGCGACGCGATCCGCTCACCCAGGGTCACCACACGGTATTGCGCCCCGTCTGCTCCCACCTCGTCGAACGGCCTGTGCGGCGCCCTACGGCGGGCCCCGCTCCCGCGGGTACGATGCCAACGGTGCGACCTGGACGGCTGCTGCGCGCACCTGGCAACTCCGGTCCGCGGCACAGCGGTTCGACCAAGGCAGCCGACGGGCGACAGCCCGGCGGCATACCGACGGGGGCACGGTCTGTGGGGGACGCGATGGACTTCGGCACGCAGGGCCCCGAGGCCCCCGCCGACCTCGCCTGGCTTCGAGGCGTGGACGCCTACACCATGGGCGCCTATCCGCAGGCGGAGGAGGAGTTCCGCACTGCGGTGCGGATCGATCCCGGGATGGCCGACGGCTGGCTCGGACTGCACGCGCTGCGCGTCGACACGACGACCGCGCTGCTGCGCATGTTCCGCCACCGCGAACGGTTCGGGGAACAGCGCTCACGGCACCGCCGCACCCTCAACTCCTGGTACTGGCTCGGCTGGTGGGTGCAGCCGGTGCTGGAGAGCCCCCGCGACCTGCTGCTCGCACACGCCTCGCACTGGCTCGACGGCCGCCATGTGCCCGAACTGGACCGGGCGCTGGCCGGACTCCCGCCCGTCGACGCCGACCACCAGGTCCGCTTCCTGCACGCCTGTCGCGCGTACCTGGTGAAGGACTGGGAACAGCTGGTCCGGTACACCGACTCGCTGCTCGACGACCCGCTGCTGTGCATCGAGGCCGGCCTGTTCGGCGGGATGGCCCGGGTGCGCCTGGAGATGTACGGCCAGGCCGAGCCGCTGCTCTCGGCGGCTCTGATGCGCTGCCGCAGCGAGCAGCCGCAACGCAAGGAGCTGCGGTACTGGCTGGCCCGCGCGCACGAGGGCACCGGCCGTTCAGCGGCCGCCCTCCCGCTGTACCGGGCGGTGCACCGCGTCGACGCCGCCTTCATGGACACCTCGGCGCGGCTCGCCGCGATCGCGGAGGGCGACGGATACGACGACACGGCGGACCTGGCGGCGATCACCCTCACCGGGCTGGGGCAGGACACGGCTGACGGGCCGGACGGCTTCGACCCGCTGTTCGGCACGGAGGGACGCGATCTGCGGCTCGAGCCCTCCGAGCTGCCGCCCGTCGTACCCCTGCCGTCGGTGACCGACCCGGCGGTGCGCGAGAAGAACGTCGTCCGCTCTCCGTCACCGCTGCCGACCGGTCCCACCGATCCCGCTTTACTCGAGGAGGCCCTCGCCGAGCTGGAGCGCATGGTAGGGCTGGAGCCGGTGAAACGCCAGGTCAAGGCGCTCTCGGCGCAGCTCAACATGGCGCGGCTGCGGACCGGGCAGGGCCTTCCGGTCCAGCCGCCGAAGCGGCACTTCGTGTTCTCCGGCCCCTCCGGCACCGGCAAGACGACGGTGGCCCGCATCCTCGGCCGCGTCTTCTACGCCCTCGGTCTGCTGGGCGGCGACCACCTGGTGGAGGCGCAGCGGGCCGACCTGGTCGGCGAGTACCTCGGCCAGACGGCCGTCAAGGCCAACGAGCTGATCGACTCGGCCCTCGGCGGCGTGCTCTTCGTCGACGAGGCGTACTCGCTCTCGAACTCCGGCTACGGCAAGGGCGACGCGTACGGCGACGAGGCGTTGCAGGTGCTGCTGAAACGGGCCGAGGATAACCGGGACCACCTGGTGGTGATCCTGGCCGGCTACCCGGAGGGCATGGACCGTCTCCTGGCGGCCAATCCCGGGCTGTCCTCCCGTTTCACGAGCCGCGTCGACTTCCCCTCCTACCGGCCCCTCGAACTCACCTCCATCGGGGAGGTGCTGGCCGCGGAGAACGGCGACGCGTGGGACGCGGAGGCGTTGGACGAGCTGCGCTCGATCGCCGGGCATGTGGTCGACCAGGGCTGGATCGACGAGCTCGGCAACGGACGCTTTCTGCGCACCCTGTACGAGAAGAGCTGCGCCTACCGGGACCTGCGGCTGTCGGTCTGTCCGGGAGAGCTGACCCGGGACGACCTGGCGACGCTGCGGCTGCCCGACCTGATGCAGGCCTACGGCGAGGTGCTGTCGGGGCGGGGCCCGCAGGACCCTTCGGCGATCTGACGCATCCCGCCCGCGCACCCGCTCCGGCCTCCGGGCCCGCACCGGTACGGAGATCGCCGCGCCGAGGCCGACCGCCGGGGACACGCGCACTCTCCCGGCCCGGTACAGCTCGCCGGGCCGAGGCCGGTCGCCGAGAGGGCGTTCCCTCCCCGTTCGGCAGGATCGCCGGCCGCGCGGGCCCACCGGGCGGGGCGAGGGCTGCACGGCGCGTGGCCCACGCCGGTCCATCACGAAGTGGGCCCGCCCGGCCGGACGGCCACCGGCTGCCCGGACGACTGCCGGCACGGCTCGCTGCCGCCCGCCGGGCCGCTCCGGTCGTCGCCCAGGAGAATCACCGGGCCGGAACGACCCGCCGGCCGGGACTGCCACCCATCGGCTCGCTCCGCCCGCGCCGACCGGCAGAAGCGACACCGCAGATCAGCGGTTCGATGACGCCCAGCAGCCCGGCGGGTAACGCCGACCCGACCTGTCGCCAGGCCACACGCGTAGACCGCCGCCGTGGCGGTCGTCCGCGGCACCACGTCTTCGCGCAGCCGGACGATGGCCGCCGATGTGCGGCCGACGATCGCGTCGAGCGCCACGCGGTCCGGCCCTGGTCGTCGGCCCGGACGATCCGCCGGGCCGGGACGGTTCGCCGGGCCGGGACGGTTCGCCGGGCCGGGAGGACCCGCCGGTCGGGTCGGCTCGCCGGTCGGGTCGGCTCGCCCGGTGGGCGCCGTGTGCCGGACCGTGCCCGGCCGGGGCGCCGGGTGCCGGTCAGCTCGCCAGCGCCTCCTCCGGTTCGTCGCTCGCCCTCGGCTCCGTCAGCCGAACCTCGGGGACCTCGCGGTGCGCGGGGTCGGTGACCTCGCCCACCAGCAGTTCCAGTACGTCCTCCAGGGCGACCAGGCCGAGGACCTTGCCGGAGGCGTCGGCGACCTGCGCCAGATGGGTCGCCGCCCGGCGCATCACCGTCAGCGCGTCGTCCAGCGGCAGTTCGGAGCGGAGCGTCGTCATGGGACGCCACAGCTGTTGCGGCACCGCCCGCTCGGAGTCCTCCTGGTCGAGCACGTCCTTCACATGCAGGTAGCCCATGAAGGCGCCCGTCTCCGCGGCCACGGGGAAGCGGGAGTAGCCGGTGCGGGCGGTCAGCTCGACGATCTGGCCCGGGGTGACCGCCGGACTGACCGTGACCAGGGACTCGCGCCGGAGCAGAACGTCGGTGACGGGACGGGAGCCGAGCTCGAGGGCGTCCTCCAGGCGCTCCTGCTCCTCCGGGCCGAGCAGACCGGCCTGGCCGGAGTCCTCCAGCAGCCGGTTCAGCTGCTCGCTGGTGACCACGGCCTCGACCTCGTCCCTGGGCTCGACGTGGAAGAGCCGCAGGATGCCCCGGGCGCAGGCGCCGAGCGCGACGGTGATCGGCCGACACAGCCGGGCGAAGGCGACCAGGCCGGGGCTGAGCCACAGCGCGGTCTTCTCCGGCGCCGCCATGGCGAGGTTCTTCGGGACCATCTCGCCGATGACGAGGTGGAAGAAGACCACGGCCGCGAGGGCTATGACATAGCCCAGCGGATGGATCATCCCGTGCGGGAGGTGGATCCACTCGAACAGCGGCTCGAGCAGCTCGGCGACGGTCGGCTCGGCGACCGCGCCCAGGGTGAGGGAGCAGACGGTGATGCCGAACTGAGCCGCCGCCATCATCTGCGGCAGGCGCTCCAGCCCGTAGAGGACCTGGCGGGCCCGCGCGGTGCCGAGCGGCTCGATCTGGCTGCGGCGGACGGAGACGAGCGCGAACTCGGCGCCCACGAAGAAGCCGTTGGCGAGCACGAGCAGCGCGGCGAAGACGAGTTGCAGGGCGCTCATCGGGCGACCTCCACGACCTGGCCGGTACGCACCAGCCGGACCCGTTCGGCCCGGTAGTGGCCGACCCGCCGCACCGAGAGCCGCCAGCCGGGCAGCTCCGTCCGGTCGCCGACGGCGGGGATGCGGCCGAGCAGGTCGGCGACGAGGCCCGCGACCGTCTCGTACGGCCCCTCGGGGACGTCGAGGCCTATCCGCTGGAGGGTGTCGACGCGGCAGCTGCCGTCCACGTCCCAGGCGGGCCTGCCCTCCTCGGGCGGGGCCGCGGCGAGTTCGGGGGAATCCTGGCCGTCGTGCTCGTCGCGGACCTCGCCGACGATCTCCTCGACGATGTCCTCCAGCGTGACCACGCCGGCCGTGCCGCCGTACTCGTCGACGACGACGGCGATGGGCTGCTCGCTGCGCAGCCGGGCCAGCAGGGGCTGGACCGGCAGCGTCTCCGGGACCAGGAGGGCCGGGCGGGCGATGCGGACGACCGGGGTGCGCAGCCGGTCGTGGACGGGGACCGCCAGGGCGTCCTTCAGATGGACCATGCCGACGATTTCGTCGATCTTCTCGCGGTAGACCGGGAACCGGGACAGACCGGTGGCCCGGGTCAGGTTCACCACGTCCTCCGCGGTGGCCGTGGACTGCAGGGCGCTGACCTTCACGCGCGGGGTCATGACGTGTTGCGCGGTCAGTTCGGCCAGCGACAGGGTCCGCACGAAGAGGTCGGCCGTGTCCTGTTCGAGGGCACCGGCCTGGGCCGAGTGGCGGGCCAGGGAGACGAGCTCGCCGGGGGTCCGAGCGGAGGCCAGCTCGTCGGCGGGCTCGACGCCCAGGGCCCGGACCAGCCGGTTGGCGACGGTGTTGAGGGCGGCGATCACCGGCCGGAAGAGGCGGGCGAAAACGTGCTGCGGGCCCGCGACGAAACGCGCGACCTGCAACGGCTTGGACACCGCCCAGTTCTTGGGCACCAGCTCGCCGATCACCATCTGCACGGCGGACGCCAGCAGCATGCCGACGACGACGGCGACCCCGGAGACGGCGCCCTCGGGGACGCCGGCCGCCGTGAACGGGCCGCTGAGCAGCTCCGCGAGCGCCGGTTCGGCGAGCATGCCGACGACGAGGGAGGTGATGGTGATGCCGAGTTGGGTGCCGGAGAGCTGGAAGGACAGTTCCTTCAGCGACTCGACGACCGTGTGGGCTCGCCTGTCGCCCTCGGCGGCGGCCCGCTCCGCGTCCGGACGCTCGACCGTGACAAGGCCGAACTCGGCGGCGACGAAGAAGCCGTTGGCGAGGATGAGCAGGAACGCGGCTGCCAGGAGCAGCAGGGGGGTGGTCATGATGCCGCCGCCTCCGAACCAGGTCGGGTGGGGGCGGCGCAGGTACTACAGGACGAACCGTCCATCGCCGGAGGGAGTCACTCCTCGGGTAGCAGGAACCCCTGTGAGCCCGGCAGGGCACAGCAGGGGCGGGGCGCGAGGGTGCGCCTCCGTCACCAGATTAATCAAGCCAGGGGGTTTTGCGGCAGGGCAGCAGGCCCCGAGTCAGCCCTGATCTTGCTCGGGGGGCGTCTCGGGGTCGCGGATCGCGTGGGCCTCGGCGAGCGCCCGGAGCGCCCGCGCGTCGCGGATGGCCTGCTGCTTGTCGATGCCGGGCTGGATGCCGAGTGCGGGCAGGCTGGTGCCGTCGCTGAGGTCCAGGAACACCCACGGATCGCCCGGACGGAGGTTCACCTGGAGGATCTCCGCCCAGGCCAGACGCCTGGTGCTGGCGATGTTCACGACGGTGACGCCGGAGTCGTCGGCGATCAGCCGCACCCGGGCGAGCTGGGCCAGCACCCAGAACACGAGGGCGCCGGTGAGGATGAAACTGAGCCGCTCCCCCGGCCCGAGCTGCTCCAGCAGCATCGCGACGGCGGAGATGACGACGAAGATCGCCACTCCGGCCGTGAGCAGCACCACACGGGTGCGGCCCGGCCGGAAGACGACGGGGAGGGCAGGCAGGTCGGACATGTTCCCGGCGGAGGTCAGAGGCGGCAGGCGTGGATGGCCGTGGTCAGGATGGCGCGGGCGCCGATGTCGTACAGGTCGTCCATGATCCGCTGCGCCTCCTTGGCGGGGACCATGGCTCGGACGGCGACCCAGCCCTCGTTGTGCAGCGGGGAGACGGTCGGCGACTCCAGGCCCGGGGTCAGCGCGACGGCCTTCTCGAGCTGCTCGACGCGGCAGTCGTAGTCCATCATCACGTACGTCCGGGCCACCAGGACGCCCTGGAGGCGGCGCAGGAACTGCTGCACCTTGGGCTCCTCGGCGTCCGCGCCGGTGCGGCGGATCACGATGGCCTCGGACTTCATGATGGGCTCGCCGAAGACCTCCAGGCCCGCGTTGCGCAGCGAGGTGCCGGTCTCGACGACGTCGGCGATGACCTCGGCGACGCCCAGTTCGATGGCCGTCTCGACAGCGCCGTCGAGGTGCACGACGGCGGCCTCGACGCCGTGGTCGGCGAGGTGGCCGGCCACGATGCCCTCGTAGGAGGTGGCGACCGTCTTGCCCTTGAGGTCCTCGACGCCGGTCGCCGTGCCTGGCTTGCCGGCGAAGCGGAAGGTGGAGCGGGCGAAGCCGAGCGGCAGGATCTCCTCGGCGTCGGCGCCGGAGTCGATCAGCAGGTCACGGCCGGTGATGCCGATGTCGAGGCGGCCGGAGGAGACGTAGATCGCGATGTCGCGGGGGCGGAGGTAGAAGAACTCCACCTCGTTGACCGGGTCGACGATCCGCAGCTCCTTACTCTCCCGGCGCTGCTGGTAGCCGGCCTCATGCAGCATGTCCCCCGCAGGTCCGGACAGGGAACCCTTGTTGGGGACGGCGATGCGCAGCATGAGGTCGGCTTCCTTCGCGTGGAACGGGAAAAAGGGGGGCGTGCGGGGCGGGCCCGGGATGCGGTTCTACAGGTGGGCGTACACGTCGTCCAGCGAGATTCCGCGGGCGACCATCATCACCTGGACGTGGTAGAGCAGCTGCGAGATCTCCTCCGCAGCGGCCTCCTTGCCCTCGTACTCGGCGGCCATCCACACTTCGGCGGCCTCTTCGACGACCTTCTTGCCGATGGCATGGACGCCCTTCCCGACGAGTTCAGCGGTACGGGAAGTGGCGGGGTCGCCGCTGGCGGCCTTCTGCTGGAGCTCGGAGAAGAGCTCCTCGAACGTCTTCTTGGACATGGTGCTGCCCACCCTAGCCGTTCTCCCGGTCCGCCTACCGCCAGGGTTCGGATACTGAACGGAGGGTGGCCGCGGTCGCCACCGCCGCCGTCACCGCCTCGTGCCCCTTGTCCTCGTTGGAGCCTTCGAGGCCGGCCCGGTCCAGGGCCTGCTCCTCGGTGTCGCAGGTGAGGACGCCCATGCCGACGGGCACGCCGGTCTCCACGGAGACCTGGGTGAGACCCTGGGCGACTCCTTGGCACACGTACTCGAAGTGCGGTGTGCCGCCGCGGATGACGACGCCGAGGGCGACGATCGCGTCGTAGCCACGCCCGGCCAGCACCTTGGCCACCACCGGCAGCTCCCAGCTGCCGGGGACCCGCAGCAGGGTCGGCTCGTCGATGCCGAGGTCGTGCAGGGCGCGCAGCGCGCCGTCGACCAGACCGTCCATCACCTTCTCGTGCCACTGGGCCGCGATGACGGCGACCCTGAGGTCACCCACATTGCGTACGGACAGTTCCGGTGCGCCCTTGCCGCTCACGTTCTCGTCTCTCCTCGTGCCGTTCGGTGCCGTCTGGCGCCGTCTGGCGCCGTGCGGTTGTCGGTGCTTACTGGTTGCCGCAGGGGGACACGGGGGCCGCGTCCAGCCAGGGCAGGTCGTGTCCCATCCGGTCGCGCTTGGTGCGCAGGTAGCGGATGTTGTGCTCGCCCGCCTGGACGGGCATCGGCTCGCGCTCGGTGACCTCGATGCCGTGCCGGACGAGCGCCTCGCTCTTCTCGGGGTTGTTCGTCATCAGGCGGACGCTGCGTACGCCGAGGTCCTCGAGGATCTGCGCCCCGGCCCCGTAGTCGCGGGCGTCCGCGGGCAGGCCCAGTTCGAGGTTGGCGTCGAGGGTGTCGTGGCCCTGTTCCTGGAGTTCGTAGGCCCTCAGCTTGGACAGCAGACCGATGCCCCGGCCTTCGTGTCCGCGCAGATAGACCACCACGCCCCGCCCCTCGCTCTGGATGCGTTCCAGGGACGCGTCGAGCTGGGGGCCGCAGTCGCAGCGCAAGGAGGCGAAGACGTCGCCGGTGAGGCATTCGGAGTGGACGCGGACCAGGACGTCCTCGCCGTCGCCGATCTCACCGTGCACCAGGGCGACGTGCTCGACGCCGTCGACGGTGGAGCGGTAGCCGTACGCGGTGAACGTGCCGTGCACGGTGGGCAGTCGGGTCTCGGCCTCGCGGCGGACCGTCGGCTCGGCGCCGCGCCGGTAGGCGATCAGGTCCTCGATGGAGATGATCGTCAGGCCGTGCTTGCGGGCGAACGGGATCAGCTCGGGCAGGCGCAGCATCCGGCCGTCCTCGCCGGCGATCTCGACGATCGCGCCGGCCGGGCGCAGCCCCGCGAGACGGGCGAGGTCCACGGCGGCCTCGGTGTGGCCGTCGCGGGTCAGCACGCCGCCGGGCTTGGCGCGCAGCGGGAAGATGTGGCCGGGGCGCACGAAGTCGGCCGGTCCGGCCTCGCCGCTCGCCAGCAGGCGGAGCGTGGCGGCGCGGTCGGCGGCGGAGATGCCGGTGGTGACGCCGTGGGCGGCCGAGGCGTCCACGGAGACCGTGAACGCGGTCTTCATCGACTCGGTGTTGTCGTCGACCATCTGCGGGAGCTTCAGACGCTCCAACTCGTCGCTCTCCATGGGTGCGCAGATCAGGCCGCGGCACTCGCTCATCATGAAGGCGACGATCTCGGGCGTCACCTTCTCGGCGGCGACGACGAGATCGCCCTCGTTCTCGCGGTCCTCGTCGTCGACGACCACGATGGGCCGGCCGGCCGCGATGTCGGCGATGGCCTGCTCGACGGGGTCGAGGCTGAGGTCTTCCAGGCCTTCGGTGCTGTACAGGATCGGTGCCGTGCTCATGCCGGCGCTCCTTCCAGAGCGGGTTGCGAGGCCTTGCGGGACCGCAGCCACCAGTCGCGCATGCCCCACAGGACGAGCGCGCCGTAAATGACGTAGACGAAGCCGGAGAAGGCGTAGCCGTTGGCGAAGTTGAGGGGGACGCCGACGACGTCGACGAGGAGCCAGGCGATCCAGAACTCGACCATGCCGCGCGCCTGGGCGTACATGGCGACGACGGTGCCGACGAAGATGTAGGCGTCCGGCCAGGGGTCCCAGGACAGGGACGGGTAGGCCTTGAAGAGGAGGGCGACGGCGACCGTGCCGAGCGCGGCGGCGCCGATCATGGCCGCGCGCTCGGGCCAGGTGGCGAAGCGGGGGGTGATCTGGCCGTCCGCGGACCGCCCCTTGCTGCGGTTCCACTGCCACCAGCCGTACAGGGCGACGACCATGACGACGACCTGCTTGCCGGCGCTGCCGGCGAGGTGGCCGTAGAAGGCGACGAAGAGGACGAGCCCGGAGAGGAACTGCACCGGCCAGGTGAGCAGCGAGCGACGCCAGCCGAGGGCGAGGGTGATCAGACCGAGGATGTTCCCGATCATGTCCGACCAGATGATGTGCTGGTCGAACGCGACGAACGCTTCGGAGTTCAGCCAGTTCACTTGCCCCCTCCCTGCTGCGTGGTGGCCAGCAGGCGCTCGACGTACTTGGCGACGATGTCCACCTCGAGGTTGACCGGGTCGCCGGGCTGCTTGAGGCCGAGCGTGGTCAGCGCGAGGGTGGTGGGGATGAGGCTGACGGTGAAGTAGTCCGGGCCGGCCTCGACGACCGTGAGGCTGATGCCGTCGACGGTGACGGAGCCCTTCTCCACGACGTACCGGGCGAGTTCGGCGGGGAGGGAGACCTTGACGATCTCCCAGTTCTCGGACGGCCTGCGCTCCAGCACCGTGCCGGTGCCGTCGACGTGCCCCTGCACGATGTGTCCGCCGAGGCGCGCGCCGACGGCGGTGGGGCGTTCGAGGTTGACGCGGGAGCCGACGGCGAGTGCGCCGAGGCTGGACCGGTTCAGGGTCTCCGCCATGACGTCGGCGGTGAACTCGTCGCCCTCGTGCTCGACGACGGTGAGACAGACCCCGTTCACGGCGATGGAGTCGCCGTGCTTCGCGCCGTCGGTGACGACGGGGCCGCGCAGCCGGAAGCGGGAGGCGTCGCCGAGATTCTCGACGGCGGTGACCTCACCCAGCTCTTCGACGATTCCGGTGAACACTTCCCGGGTCCTCCTGCCTCATAGGGCACGGACTCCGGGGCCTGTCGATGACGACAGCAGGTACGGGCAGCGGCACCGGGACGACGCCGGACAGACTCGTCGACCGACGAGTACATATTCGGCGGCGCGCACGAATGCCCGCCCGCCGCGCACTGCCTCCCATCCGGACTTTAACCGTCGGTCCAGGAATTTCACCTGGTCAACCGGCCGCTGGAAGCGGACGGGTCGCGGACTGTAACCGCCGGTTCGGACTTTCACCGACCCCGGAGTGCGCTGCTTTTGGTACAGGGTCAGTCTGCCACGGCGGGTAGGCGTCCATACAGGTGAAGGGTGTGGGTTGCCTCACAGGGCGTCACCCCTCCCCTCAACACCCCTTTGGTCCATACCTATTGACGGACTGGTCTAGTCCTTTTTAGGCTCGAGCTGTACGGCCCGGCGGCGGTGACGACGGCCCTTGCCCGCCGCCGGGCCCCCTCACTGCGACCGACGGCCGCTCTGGCAGGGTGACCCCATGGACCGGTGACCGCATGGAGCAGGGTGACCGCATGGAGCAGGGTGATCCCGGGACGACCGGGACGACCGCGGGCGCCGACGAGTTCGAGGCCCACCGGTCCCGGCTGTTCGGGCTGGCCTACCGGATGCTGGGCTCGACCCACGAGGCCGAGGACGCGATGCAGGACGCCTACCTGCGGTTCAGCGGGGCCGACCGTGCGGACGTCGCGCATCCAGCGGCCTGGCTCGCGAAGACCGTCACCCGCCTGTGCCTGAACCGGCTCACCTCGGCCCGGGCCCGGCGCGAGACGTACGTCGGTCCATGGCTGCCTGAGCCGGTCCTCACCTCGGACGGCACGCTCGGCCCCCTGGAGTCCGCGGAGCAGCGCGAGGCGGTGTCGCTGGCGATGCTGGTGCTGCTGGAGCGGCTCACCCCGCAGGAGCGGGCGGTGTACCTGCTGCGGGAGGCGTTCGCCTACCCGCACCGGGAGACGGCCGAGGTCCTCGACCTGAGCGAGGCACACTGCCGCCAGCTGCACCGGCGCGCGGTGCAGCGGGTGACGGCGGCGCGTCCGCGCTTCGAGGCCGCGCCCGCGCGCCGGGCGGAGCTGGTCGCCTCGTTCGTGAGGGCGGCGCGGGACGGCGACCTGGGAGCGCTCGAGAAGGCGCTCGCCGCCGACGTCGAGTGGTGGAGCGACGGCGGGGGCCGGGTGAGGACGGCCCTGCGGCCGATCCTGGGCCGCGAGAAGGTGCTGCGCCTCCTGGACGCCGGGTTCCGGACGTTCGCGGCCGGGTTCTCCTGCACGGTCGTCGAGCTCAACGCCGCACCGGGCGCATTCGTCCACGGCACGGACGGCGAGCTGGTCGCCACGCTCGGCTTCGAGAGCTTCAGCGAGGAGATCACAGCCGTGCGGATCGTGACGAATCCGGAGAAACTGAACTTCGTGGGCCGTCAGCTCGGCCGGATGTAGCGCGCCGCGCGCAGGATTTTCGCCGGCGTCGTCACATTCCGCGGCGGCTGCCCGGTCTGTGCTGCGGGAGGACGTTCCGGTCGGGAGCGTCCGCTGTCCGAAAGGGCTGAACAGCATGAGCACGATCCTGGTGACCGGTGGGACCGGAACCCTCGGCAGGCTCGTCGTGGAGCGGCTGCGAGCGGGCGGGCACGATGTACGGGTGCTCAGCCGGCACGCCGAACCGTACGCCGTCGACCTGCGCGAGGGCGGCCCCGGCCTGGACGCGGCCGTGACGGGCGTGGACACCGTCGTGCACTGCGCGAGCTCGCCGCGCGGCGGCGACGAGCAGGCGGCCGCACATCTGATCGCCGCGGCGCGCCGGGCCGGGGTGGAACACCTGGTGTACATCTCGATCGTCGGCGTGGACCGGGTGCCGTTCGGCTACTACCGGGCCAAGCTCGCCGTGGAGAAGCTCGTGGCGGAGTCGGGGCTCGGCTGGACGGTGCTGCGCGCGACGCAGTTCCACGACCTGCTGGTCCAGGTGTTCCAGGCGCTCGCCAAGGTTCCGGTGATGCTGCTGCCCGCCCGGGTGAGCGACCAGCCGGTGGCGGTGGCGGAGGTCGCCGACCGGCTCGCCGAACTGGCCGCCGGCGCGCCCGCCGGGCGGGTCGACGACATGGGCGGCCCCGAGGTGCGCACGGCCGAGTCGCTGGCCCGCGCGTTCCTGAAGGCGAGCGGCAGGCGGTGCGCGGTGCTGAACGTGCCGCTGTGGGGCGCGGCCTACCGGGGTTTCCGCTCCGGGGGCCATCTGGCTCCGGAGCAGGCGGTGGGCAAGGGCACGTTCGAGGACTGCCTGGCCACCCGCGTCCGGCGCTAGTGCGTACCCCCACGCCGCGTTGTCGCATCACCCGAGTACATCCAGTACACGGGCGATGCCCCGCCTTGCGATGCTCACCCACAGCCTGAACGGCGTGGGAGGCGCCCCCACCACCGGACGCCGCGAGCTTCTCGGCAAACCTCTCCGGTCACGGCACTAGCCGGCGGCCCCGGTGCGGCTCGATCCAGCCGGTGCGGTGGCCGGGGAGTTCCGGACGCTGCCGGTCGCCGCTGTGCCGAACAGGTCCTCCTGGGCGGCCTCGCGGGCCGTGAGCAGCGCCCCGCGCAGCACCGCGCCGCCGCCCAGCGCGCCGGGGCGCACCTCGGTGGGCAGCGGGGCCATGCGCCGCAACCGCCGAGCCACCCGGTCGGCCAGCACGTCCCCGCCGGCGTGGCCGACCTCGCCGCCGAGCACCACGCACCCCGGGTCGAGGACGGCGACGACGGAGGCCGCGCCGAGAGCCAGCCGGTCGGCGAGGGCGTCGAGGAATCGCGCGGCGGCGACGCTCCGCGCGGATCCTTCGCCCGCCGCCCCGGCCGCCGCGAACACCCTCGCCCGGGCCGCCGTCTCCCCCGCCGCGAACCCCGTCGCCGAAGCCGCCGTCGAAGCCGCCGTCGAAGTCGCCGTCTCCCCCGCCGCGGATGCCGCTTCCCCGGTGTCCTCGGCTTCCGTCCCGCGTGCCGCGGCCACCGCCTCCCGCACCAGGGCCGCGGCCACCGGTTCCTCGGTGTGCGGTCCGGGCGTCAGGCCGAACGTCTCCGCGAGGGCGGCGATCGCCGCCGAGCCGGCCAGGGAATGGAAGCCGCCCTCGCAGTCGGTCGCCGAGGGCAGGCCGGCCGTGCCGGGGACCGGCAGGAAGCCGATCTCGCCGGCGCCGCCGGAGGCGCCCCGGCGCAGGGCGCCGTCCAGGACGACGGCCGCGCCCGTGCCGTGCCCCAGCCACAGCAGGACGAAGGTGTCGCGGTCCCGGGCGGCGCCCTCGCGCTGTTCGGCCAGCGCGGCCAGGTTGGTCTCGTTCTCGATGTGCGCGCGGGCCTGCGGGAACCGTTCCTCGAGCGCGGCCACCAGTCGGCGGTGCCACTCGGGCAGGCCGCTGGAGTCGCGCAGTTCACCGCTCGCCGGGTCGATCAGACCGGGTGCGCCGATGCCCAGGGTGTGCAGCCGGTCGGCCCCGGCCTCCTTGGCCGCCCGTTCGACCAGCGTGACCGCCTGCTCCACGGCCGTCCCGGTGCCCGTGTCGTCGCGGATCGGCACGGAGGCCTCGGCGAGCACCCGGCCGACCAGGTCGGACACCAGGACGGCGACGCCGTCCGTGCGTACGTCCAGGGCCGCCAGGTGGGCGCGGTCGGCGACGATGCCGTAGAGCTTCGCGTTCGGCCCGCGGCGCTGCTCGCCCGCCTCTCCCACGACCTCGATCAGGCCGCCGGCGGTGAGGCGTTCGACGAGGTCGGCCACCGTGGGCCGGGACAGGCCGGTGAGTTGTTTCAACCGCCCCGCCGTCAACGGGCCTTCGTGCTGCAGCAGCCGCAGGGCGAGCCGGTCGTTGATGGCCCGGGCGGTGCTCGGGGATGCGGGCATGGCGGGAATCCTCCCACGGCGGAGGGGACCCGGTGGGCAGCCGACCAGAGCCCCACTATTTATCAGGCAGGGTTCCTGATAGTTTACGACGGCGGCGCGTCCGGAGCCGCAACGGGGCCGGGAGGGCGGGAGAATGAGCGGAGTGGACGACGTGGTCTACGCGCCGGCAGAGGTGCGGCGCTCCCGGTACGCCGTGGCGGCGGTGTTCACCGTGCACGGCGCCGTCACCGGGTCCTTCGCCACCCGCGTGCCCTGGATCCAGGACCACGCCGGGGTGTCCACCGGCCAGTTGGGCCTGGCCCTGGCCTTCACCGCGTTCGGCGCGGCCTGCGCGATGCCGCTGGCCGGTTCGCTCGCCCATCGTTTCGGCAGCCGTACGGCCCTGCGCGGGCTGCTCGCGCTGTGGACGCTTTCCCTCGTCCTGCCCGCTCTCGCCCCGAACCTGCTGACGCTGTGCCTGGCGATGTTCGCCTACGGCGCGGCCGCCGGCATGGCCGACGTCGCGATGAACGCCCTCGGGGTGGAGGTGGAGCGGCTGCTCGGAAAGTCGATCATGTCCGGGCTGCACGGCATGTGGAGCGCGGGCGCCCTGATCGGCTCGGCCGGCGGAACCCTCGCCGCGCATCTCGGGGCGGACGCCCGCGTGCACCACGCCCTTGCCGCGGCCGTCCTCACCGTGCTCGGACTGCTGGCCTGCCGGTGGGTGCTGGACATCCGGCCGGCCGCGGACGAGGAGCCACCCCCGCGGTTCGCGCTGCCGCCCCGTTCGGCGCTGCTGATCGGCACGGTCGGATTCTGCGCGGTGTTCGCCGAAGGGGCGAGCCTGGACTGGTCGGCCGTGTATCTGCGGGACCGTCTCGGGTCGTCGGCCGGGGTCGCGGCGGCCTGCACCACCGGCTTCATGCTCACGATGGCCGTGGCGCGGATCGTGGGAGACGCGGTGGTCGACCGGTTCGGCGCGGTGCGCACCGTACGAGCGGGCGGCGTGCTGGCCGTACTCGGCGGGCTGCTGATCGTCGTCGCGGGTCATCCGGCGGTGGCGATCGGCGGTTTCGGGCTGATGGGGCTCGGCATCGCGGTCGTCGTGCCGCTGTGCTTCGCTGCGGCCGGCCGCAGCGGACCGAACCCCAGTCAGGCCATCGCCGGCGTCGCGACCATCACGTACACCTCCGGCCTGATCGCCCCGAGCCTCATCGGCGGGGTGGCGCAGGCGACCAGCCTGGTCGTGTCGTTCGGCGTCGTGACCGTGCTGGCGTGCGGGCTCGTGGCGTTCGCGGGCGTGCTGCGCAGCGACGGGCGCACGGGTTCGAAGGTCAGTCCGCAGGCCGCAGCAGCGCCCGGCCCCCGGCCCTGAGGGTCTCGTTCCAGGGGGTGGGGCGCATGGTCGTCGCGTCCGCGCTGGACCATCAGCGGTTGACATGCTCCTCGCCCTGAAGGACTCCGTTGGAGGGACGAGGCTTCTGGCCTTCTCTACCGGTTGCCGCGGCCGCTGCGCGGACCGGTTTCCGGTAGGGAATCCGTGGCTTCCTGTTTCTTCGCGCTGTGCCGGGATCGCTCCCGGTCCTACCGGCGCTCCGCAGGCCGATACCGCCAGTCCGGCGGCCGTCTCGATGTTGATCCCGGCGTTGATCGCGGCGTTGTGGTCCCGGTCGTGGACCGTGCCGCAGGCGCTGCAGGCCCATTCCCGCACGTTCAGGGGTTTGGGCCCGTCCACAACGACGCCGCAGGCGTGGCAGGTCCGGGAGGCCGGCGATCCCCTGGTCGCAGGAAGCGCGGGGAGTCGATCTTCGATCGTCGTCGTCGTCGTCGGCCACCACGCGCTGCGCGCGTTCGCGCGCGCCCACCACATCCGCGGCCGCTGCTGGACGCGGGCACCAGCAGCTACGACGACGCCAGTTCGTAGGCGTACGCGGGACTGAACTGGCCCGCCGCCCCCTTGCAGCCGTCCGACTCCCCGGGCAGCTTCACCCACAGATGGGCATCGATCCGGGCCTGCCCGGTGTCCAACGTGGGCGCGCTGCCGACCCTGCGGCCGTCCGGGTCGCACCACTGGCCGTCGGCCGGCGCGCCGTTGCCGTTGCGGCTCGTGTCGATGACCGCGCCCAAACCCGCCGGACCGCCCAGCGCGTCCAGCACCCGGCGCGCGTAGGCGGCCTCGTCGGCGGTGCCGCGGAAGTTGGACACGTTGGTGAAGATCCCGTCGGAGGACGCTGCGGAGGCGGTGCCGGCCTGCCTCAGCAGCGCGGCCTGCTCCGCCGGCGGGTTCCAGTGGGAGTGACCGGCGTCGTAGTAGACACGGGCCGCCGGGTTCGCCGCCTTCAGCACGCGCCCCGCGCGGGCCAGCGCGGCGAAGCGGTCGGCCCGCGCGCCCGCGTCGAGGCAGTCGGCCTGGGCGATCGAGTCCGGCTCGAGAATGACGACCACCTCGCCGGAGCCGAGCCCGGCGGCGAACCGGTCGATCCAGCCGGCGTAGGCGTCGGAGTCGGGCGCTCCGCCCCCGGAGGCGCCGCCGCAGTCGCGGTCCCAGATCGCGTACGCCACGAGGACGGGCACCCGGCCCTGGGCGGCGGCGCCCGAGGTGACCGCGCGCACCCGTGCGGTGATCGTGCCGGGCGCGTAGTCGGCGAACCAGACGGCGGCCGGCCGGTTCGCGATCCGGGACTCGATGACGGCGGCGCGCGGGTCGGCCGGATGGGCCCGGAGCCAGTCGCGGACCTGCGACTCGGCGTGGCGGTACAGGCTCGAGGAGGCGGCCGCCGCCTGCGGCTTCCTCGCGGCGCGGCGGTCGGCCCGGGTCGTCGGCGTCCCTGCGGGCGACGCGGCGGGCGAGGACGAAGGGGGCGTGGAGGGGCGCGGGGACGGTGGAGGGGAAGGGGACAGCAGCGTCGCTCCGGCGCGCGGCCGGACGCCGTCGGTGTCGCGGCCGTGACGTCGCTCGTCGCCGTCGCCGAGCGCGGTCATCGTCCCGGCCGCGACGCCGAGGGCGACCACGACCGAGGCGACGGCGACCATGGCTCCACGCCGCAGGGCCCGTCGCTCACGTACTCCTGGCACCGTGCTGTTCCCCCTCCCGCGCGACGGGCCCGTTCCCCCGTTCCGGGGAAGCGTCGGGCTCGCCGGCACGCGGGCCAGCCTAGGACTGCCACCCTGCCCCCATGCCGCAATTGGAACAGTTCACCGCTCCCGCCGACGCGGGGGCCGGCCCGGCCGGCCCGAACCTCGACGACGTCCTCGCCCGGATGCGGGCCCTCGAACGGGCACTGCCCGCGCACGACGGGGTCGCGGTCTTCAACCGCGTCTACCTCGCCGTGACCGAGGAGGTCGGCCGGCGCATCGACCGGGGCCGCTTCCCCGACCCGCACGCCGCGATCACGCTGGACGTACGGTTCGCCGAGCGCTACCTGGACGCGGTGGATCCGGCGACCGGCGACCGGCGGCCGCCCGCCTGCTGGCGCCCGCTGCTGCAGTTCCGCCGTCACCCGGGCGTACGCCCGCTGCAGTTCGCGCTCGCGGGCATCAACGCGCACATCGGTCACGATCTCGCGCTCGCCGTCGTGGACGCCTGTCGTAGCCTCGGCTGCGAACCGGCCGAACTGGAAGACGAGTTCGACCGCGTGGGCGATCTCCTCGTATCGCTGGAGGAGCGCGTCCGCGAAGAGCTGATGCCGGGCCCCGATCTGCTGCAGATCGCCGATCCGCTCACCCATCTGCTCGGGGCCTGGAGCCTGGAGCGCGCCCGGGACGCCACCTGGACGGCGGCCCGGGCGCTGTGGGCGCTGCGCCGGCTCCCCGACGTGGCCGTGGAGTTCACCGAGCGGCTCGACACGGCCGTCGGCTTCGCGGGACGGATGATGCTCACCCCGCTGTGAGGCACGCCGGCCCGCGGCGCACCCGGGAGGCTGCGGGCGGAGGCGCGCCGGTGGTGGGACTCAGTCCTCCGGGAGCTCCACGGGCGCGATCTCGTCGTACACGTCGCCCGGGCCCGGGTTGGTGGCGTCGGTCGCCCCGCCGAAGTGGTGCATGACGCCCCAGACCGCGTTGAGCGCGGTCTGCACGGCGCCCTCGGCCCAGCCGGCCGTCCAGGAGATGTCGTCTCCGGCGAGGAAGACGCCCCGCTTGTCCGCGGGCAGCCGGTCCTGCATGAAGTGGGTGAACAGCCGCCGCTGGTAGCGGTAGTGGCCGGGCAGGTTGGCCTTGAACGCGCCCATGAAGTAGGGCTCGTTCTCCCAGGACACGGTCACCGGATTGCCGATGACGTGCTTCCTGATGTCGACCTTCGGATAGATTTCGCCGAGCGACTTCAGCATGACCTCCATCCGCTCGTTCGCGGACAGCGGCAGCCACTTCAGGCTGTCGTCGCACCAGGTGTAGGAGAGGCAGATGACGGCGGGCCGGTCGGGGCCGTCGTCGAGCAGGTACGTCCCGCGCGTCATACGGTCGGTGAGCGTCATCGACATGACGTCCCGGCCGGTCGTCTCGTCCTTGTCGAGCCAGAACGGCCGGTCGACGGGCACGAACAGCTTGCTGGACTCCATGTAGTGCGTGCGCTCGATCGCGGTCCAGTGGTCGATCGGGAAGAGCGAGTCGTCGCAGGCGATCTTCGACAGCAGCATCCAGGACTGGGCGGTGAAGACCGCTGCCCGGTAGGTGCGGATGTCGCCGTTGGCGTCGGTCACGGTGATCCGGTCGCCCGCGGTGCGGTGCAGCCGGGTCACGGCCGGCCGCGGCTCGCCGCCGTCGTGCAGGGAGCTGAGCGAGGTGCCGTACGGCCAGTGGACGATCTTCCGCGGTTCGCGCTCCCACAGGCGCAGCGGCAGCTGCTGGGAGCCGCCGACAATGCCGCGGTGGTGGTCGTCGGCCTCGGTGTAGACGACGCGCAGGATCTCCAGGATGGAGTTGGGGAAGTCGGTGTCCCAGCCGCCGGTGCCGAAGCCGACCTGGCCGAAGATCTCCCGGTGACGGAAGGACCTGAAGGCCTCGGAGTCGCAGAGGAAACCGTAGAAGGTCTGGTTGTCGAGCTTCTCGACGAGCTTCGCCCAGATCTCGCGGATGCGCGGCACGTCCCGCTCGCGCATGGCCCGGTTCATGTCGGGGAAGTCGGCGCCCTCTTCGAGGCACGTGTTCCAGGCGGCGGCGACGTCGCGGTAGACCTGCGGCAGGTCGTCGATCGTCTCGGCGTAGTGCGACTCGCCCTTGAGGTCGACGACCGTCGAAGGGGTGGTCTCCGCGAGGGGGTTGGGGAACGGCCGGGTCTCCAGCCCCACCAGGTCGATGTAGTGCTGGAGCGCCGTGGAGGACGGCGGGAAGCGCATCGCGCCCATCTCGGCGGTGAGGGAGGGGTCGCAGCCCTCGAAGCCGACGGTGCGCAGCCGTCCGCCGATCCGGTCGGCTTCGTAGACGACCGGCTTGAGCCCCATCTTCATCAGCTCGTACGCGGCCACGATGCCGGAAAGCCCGCCGCCGATGACGGCGACCTCGGCGCCGTGCTCGGTCGCCGGGATCTGACCGAGGCCCGCCGGATGGGCGAGGAAGTCGTCGTAGGCGTACGGGAAGTCCGGACCGAACATGGTGACCGGCGGCTGCTGCTGCTCGTCTGCGTGCTCGACGGCGTTGGGCACGGTGGACGTCATGGGGTGCGGACTCCTTGCGGCAAAGACGATCGGAGGGGGTGCGGCGTACGGCGGGCCGACGGACCGGCGGTCAGACCAGGGATCCGTAGAGACCGGGAAGACGGTCCCGCAGGTAGGGGTTGGCGGCGCGGGAGGCGGTGAGGGCGACCGGGTCGGCGTCGGCGAACACCAGCTCCTCGGCGCGGCCCGCGCGCGCCCGGGCGATCCCGTCGGGACCGGCCAGCGTGGAGAGTCCGACGAACTCGAACTCCCCTTCCCTGCCGACCCGGTTGACGTAGGCGATGTACATCTGGTTCTCGAAGGCGCGCACCGGGATCATCGACTCGGCGACGAACTGGAAGGGGTGCATCTGCGCGGTCGGCACCACGAGCAGGTCGGTGCCGGCGAGCGCGTGCGCCCTCACGTTCTCCGGGAACTCGACGTCGTAGCAGATCAGGAGGCCGACGGTGAGGCCGTCCAGCTCGGCCTGGACGACGGACTGCCCGCCCGGGGTGAAGTGGTCGCGCTCGAAGCAGCCGAACAGGTGGGTCTTGCGGTAGTTCGCGAGGCGGCCGCCGTCGGCGGAGATCAGCTGGACCGCGTTGTACACGGTCGCGCCGGCGCGCTCCGGGTAGCCGTAGGCGATCGCGATCCCGTGCCGCCCGGCGGTCTCGGCGACGGCGTCCGCCGAGTCGCCGTCGGAGGGCTCGGCGAGGCGGGCGACGTCGTCGCCGACGGCGTACCCGGTGAGGAACAACTCCGGCGCGACGAGCAGCCCGGCGCCCACGGCGGCGGCCCGCTCCGCGGCCTCGTCGAGGACTTTGAGGTTCTCGACGACGGAGCCGGGGCGGCCGGAGCTCTGGAGCAGGGCGGTGCGCATGCGTCATCCTCACCGGACGAAAGGGTGGTTGCGGGGGCCACCTAGACGGTACGGGCGGCCGCGCGGGCCGGACAAGAAGGAGCCGTTGCGCGACGGTGGGCGGTTCGTTGCGTGCACGGCGGGCGGGACGGCGATTCGTTGCGCGCCTTCCCCTCCGGTCCCCCGCTCCCCCGCGTGGGCCCACGGCTCGTTCGTCCGCGGCTCCCCCGGGTCCGCCCACAGCGCGCTCATCCGCTGCTCCGCCGGCCCCGCGCCGAAGCGCTCGCCCGTCTTCTTCGCCGACCCACCGCCAGGGCCGTGATCAGGTACGGCAGCGCGCACAGGGCGAACACGGTGCCGTGCGGGAACCGCGCGCCCAGGACGCCGTACGCGCCGTACACCGCGACGGTCACCAGCTCGGTGCCCAGGCCGGCGATCGAGGTCAGGGTGGCCCGTGCGGTGCCCTCGATGCGCCGCTGGAGCCGGACGTCGGCCAGCACGGTCGCCGCCTGGAAGCCGCCGAAGGCGAGACCGACGAGGATGACGCCGGCCTGCGCCCCCGTCAGCGCGCCGGCCGCCAGGGCGAGCGCGGCGCCGGCGAGGACCGCCGCCAGGCCGGTGCGGCCGAGGCGCTCGACCGCACCGGACAGCAGGCTGCCCGCCGTCACGCCTGCCCAGATCGTCATGAGCAGGTACGGGACGGCCGCGTCCGCCGCCCCGGTATCCCTGACCAGCAGCGGGGTGTACTCGTCGAGCCCGCCCCACACCGCCGTGACGGCGGGGACGAGCAGCAGCGCGCCGAGAAGGGGGCGGTCCCGGCGGAGTCCGGCGAGTCCGGCGAGACCGGTGCGCAGCCGCCGGGTCCAGCCCCTGTCGCGCTCGCCCCCGCCGACGTCCGCGCCCTGGTCACCGCCCTCACCGTCGCCGCGGGCCGTACTCTCGCCGGGGGCCGTACCGTCGTCGGCGTCGCTCCCTGCGGGGGCCGGGGCGCGGTGCTCCGGGAAGCAGGTCGCCGTCAAGGCGCAGAGCAGGCACGCCAGCACGCTGGCCGCGCCGACGGCCGGGTATCCGCCCGCCGCGAAGACCGGGCCGGCCAGACCCGTCGCCGCCATCACGGCCACCTGGCCCACCGCGTGCGCGCGCCCCATGACCACCGCGTACCGGTCGGCGGCGCCGGCCCGGTCCAGCTCCTCGTAGACCAGGGCCTCCAGCGCACCGGAGCCCAGCGCGCCACGGGCGCCCCACAGGACGAAGCCGGCCGCGAAGGCCCCGTACGACGGGAACAGCACCCACAGCGCGAAGCCGGCCGCGCCCAGCAGCGGGCCGGTCCACAGCAGCAGCCGCCGGGAGACGGCGTCCGCCCAGGCACCCGAGGGCACCTCGAGCAGGACGCCGGTCAGCGACCACAGGACGAAGAGGGAGGAGATCTCCCCGACGGACAGCCCGGCGTCCGCGAACAGCAGCGCGTACACCGGGTAGAGGAGCACGAACTCGTCGAGGAACGCGTACGCGTGGAGCGTCGCGGTCAGTCGACGGACGTCGGAGCCGGTCGTGGATCAATGTCGCCAGGTCATGTCATCGATGGTAGGCGGTTCACGCCCCCTCGCCCACCGATTTACCGGTGACCGCCGAGGGAGTGACCGTCGCGGGGGCGAGCGCGAAGGTGGTGATGACCGCGGCGTGGTCGGAGGGCCAGTCGTTGTCCTCGACGTCCGGCCACGGCCGGATGCCGCCGGTCACCAGGGTCCGCGAGTCGAGCACCCGCAGGCCCCGGTGGAGCACGAAGTCGATCCGGTCCTGCGGTTCCGGCCGGCCGCTGCCGTCCTCGTGCTCGGCGTGCACCGGGGACCAGGTGTGACCGGGCTGCCGTACGGGGTCGGGGTGCGCCTGCCGGTAGGAGTCCGCGAAGCCCGCCTCCTCGGCGGCCCTGGTCACCGGCCAATCGACGTCCGGCCGGTCCAGGTGGGAGGGGCAGTTGAAGTCGCCGACGAGGACGACGGGGACGTCCGGGCTCTCCCCGATCCGGCGCAGGGCGTCCCCCAGCCGCGCGAGCCGGCCCTCCTCGTGCGCGGTCAGGGTGTCCGCGCTGAGCCCGTCGAAGGCGGCCTCGTACGGCCCGTAGGGCGCGCAGTCCAGGTGGACCGTCCACACGTCCACGTCCACGTCCACGTCGACCTCGACCTCGACGCCCACGCCCGCGTCCACATCGCTGCCGCAGACGCGGACCCGGACGCCCGCCGCCCCGTAGAAGCCCACGTCCGGATCGCCGAGGCCGGCCGTGATCGGGTGGCGGCTGATGATCCCCAGGTTCTCCCCCGCCCGGTGGTGATGCCAGCCGAGGGCTTCGGCGAGCTCCTCGGCGGCCGTGCCGTACGTCTCCTGGAGGCCGACCACGTCCACGTCGGCCTCGGTGAGGACCTTGAGCTGCTTGGCCCGGTGGTCGCGGACCTTGGTCCCCCCGTACCAGAGGTTCCACGTCATGACGCGCAGCCGTTGCGGCAGCAGGGAGCGGAGCCGGTCGGCGGTGACGCCTTGCAGGCCGGCCACGACGGTCCGGCCGGGGGCCGGCGCGATCGGAGCGAGGGAAGGCACCGCCAGCACCGCGCACCCGGCCGCCTCGGCGGAGGCCACCCCGGTCTCGGTGTCCTCGACGGCCACGCAGGCCGCGGCGTCGACGCCGAGGGCACGGCAGGCCGCGAGGTAGGGGTCGGGGGCGGGCTTGGTGTGCTCGGTGTCGTCGGCCGTGACGGTGACGGCGAACCGGCTCGCGCCGAGCGCGTCCAGCACGAGGTCGGCGACCGCCCGGGGCGACGCGGTCACCAGCGCGGTCGGCACGCTCTCCCGGGCCAGGGCGTCGAGCAGGGCGAGCGCGCCGGGGCGGGGCACGATCCCGACGCGCACGCGGTCCGCGAACTCGCGGTGCAGCGCCTCGGCGAGTTCGGCTTCCGGCCGGCCGGTGCCGGCGGCCAGCCAGCGGGCGGTGTGCTCGACGGGGCGGCCGAGCACCTGCGGCCGGTCCGCCTCGGTCAGCGGCCGTCCGGCGACCCGTTCCACCGCCTCCCACCACAGCCGCTCGGTGTCGACGAGCGTGCCGTCCATGTCGAACAGGACGGCCTGGAGCGGGAGTCGGGTCACGGTCTCCTCTTTCGGAACGGGGTCAGGAAGCACGTTCGGCCACGAGCACCGGGCGGTCCGGCAGGGACACGGTCACCGCGGTCCCCGCCGCCAGGCCGGCGGCCTCGTGGGCGGGCAGGTCGGCCTTGACCTCGGTACCGTCGGCGAGCCGGACGGTGAGCCGGACCGCCGCGCCCAGGAAGGAGGTGGCGACCACGCGCGCGTCCCCGGCGTCCCCGGCCCGCACCCGCACCGCCTCCGGCCGCAGCAGGGCGTCCACCTCGGTCACGGCCGGCACCCGGCCGTCGACGGGCAGCCGCCGCCCGAGCACCTCGACGGTGTCGCCGTGAAGGCGTCCGGGGATCCGGCTCGTCGTGCCCACGAACTCGGCGACGAAGGCCGTGGCGGGCCGCCCGTACAACTCGGCCGGGGCGGCGCACTGTTCGAGCCGTCCGGCGTGCATCACGGCGACCCGGTCCGCCATGGACAGGGCCTCCTCCTGGTCGTGGGTGACGAACAGGGTGGTGATGCCGAGCTCCTGCTGGAGCCGCCGGATCTCCTCGCGCAGCGTCAGCCGCACCTTGGCGTCGAGGGCGGAGAGCGGCTCGTCCAGGAGCAGGACCCGCGGACGCAGGGCGAGGGCGCGGGCCAGCGCGATGCGCTGCTGCTGCCCGCCGGAGAGCTGGTGCGGGAACCGCGCGCCCTTGTCGGCGAGCCCCACCAGCTCCAGCAACTCCGCTGCCCGTGACCGCCGTTCGGCCGTGCGCACCTTGCGCATCCGCAGCCCGAAAGCCACGTTGTCGAGCGCGTCGAGGTGCGGGAAGAGGCTGTACGACTGGAAGACCATCCCGGCGTCCCGGCGGTGGGCCGGGATCCGGGTGACGTCCTCTCCGTCGACGAGCACCGCACCGGAGTCGGGGTGATCGAATCCGGCGAGCACCCTCAGCGCGGTGGTCTTGCCGCAGCCGGAGGGGCCGAGCAGGGCGAGGAGTTCACCCGGCCGGACGGTGAGGTCGAGGCCGTCGAGGGCGACGGTCGGACCGAACTCCCGGCGCAGCCCCCGGAATTCGACGGTCGCCGCCTGCTTCGCGGCCTTGGTCGCTGTCGTGTCGAGCACGGTCATGGTTCATCCCCGGGAAGTAGGACGGGTGCGCCCGCCGAAACCGGCGAGGACGAGGAGGAGTGCCCAGGTCACGAGCAGGCTGAGCACGGACACGGCGACGGACAGCTGGGCCTGCGAGCCGCTGACGTTCACGATCCAGACGGCGAAGGGCCGGAAGCCGAGCAGCTGCGCCACGGTGAACTCACCGAGCACGAGAGCCAGGGTGAGGAAGGAGGCGTTGAGCAGCGCGCCGCGCAGGTTGGGCAGCACGGCCCGGACCAGGGCCTGCGGCCAGTCGGCGCCGCAGCTGCGGGCGGCCTCGACGAGGGTGCGCACGTCGACGGAGCGCAGCCCCGCGTCCAGGGCGCGGTAGACGAAGGGCAGCGCCATCACCACGTACGCCAGCACGAGGACGACGGGAAAGCCGGGGTCCTGGATCGCCACGAACGTCTGGAACAGCGGGGTGCGCGAGAAATGCTCGGGTCCCCACTTCAGCACGGTCCCGATGCCGGCCACGAAGGCGATGGGCGGCACCACCAGCGGCAGTGAGCACACCACCTCGACGACCGGCCGCAGCCGGGGCGAGCCCAGCCGCAGCGCCACCATGGCGGGCACCATCAGCAGCAGGACGACGGCGATGGTGGCGGCGGCCAGCTCGAGCGAGAGCAGCAGACTGGACCCGAAGCCCGCGGTGGAGAAGATCTGCGTGTAGGCGTCGAAGGTGACCCCCTGCCCGGGCACGTCGACGGTGAAGACGACCGACGCGGCCAGCGGCACCAGGAAGTACAGTCCGGCGAGGCCGAGGACGCCCCACCGCCACAGGTTCAGGCGAGCCATCGCGCGCTCCGTCGTTGCAGGGGCAGGTACACGGCCATGACCAGTCCGGCGACGAGGACCATGTCGAGGCTGAGGGCGAGCGCCACGTTCTCCTGCCCGACGAGCACGTTGCCGGAGATGGCGTCCGCTATCTGGAGGGTGACCAGCGGGATGGAACTGCCCACCATGGCCGCGGCGGTGGCGTACGCGGCGAAGGCGCTGCCGAAGAGCAGCACGAGGCCGCCGAGGAGCGAGGGCAGCAGCACGGGCAGGGCGACGTGCCGCCAGTACTGCGCGGACGTCGCGCCGTTGTTCTGCGCCGCCTCACGCCACTGGGAGCGCAGTCCCTCCAGGGCTGGGGTGATGGTCAGCACCATCAGCGGGATCAGGAAGTACAGGTAGACGATCACCAGTCCCCAGAAGCTGTACAGGTCCCAGCCCCGGTCTGTGAGACCGAACCGCCGGGTCAGCACACCGGCGTTGCCGAGGGTGGCGACGAAGGCGAACGCCAGCGGGATCCCGCCGAAGTTGGCCAGCACTCCGGACGCGGTGAGCACGGCCTCGCGCAGCCCGCGGAAGCGGGAGGTCACGACGGCCTGGGCGAGCGGCAGCCCGAGCAGGACCCCCAGCGCGGCCGACACGGCGGAGAGTTTCACGCTGCCGAGCAGGGCCGTCAGATACGCGCCCCGCAGGGAGGCCGTCAGGTTGTCGGCCGTGTAGGACGTGGCGCCCGTGGCCGGGTCCTTGACGGTGAACGCGCCGTCGAGCATGGCCGCGGCGGGCAGCCCGAAGGCGAGCGCGGTGAAGGCGAGCAGCGGGACGACGGCGAGCCAGCCGAGGGCACGGCGCCGCCGCGCGACCGGAGCGGCGGCCGCCGTGTCGGCCCGTACGGCGGCGGCGGTCATCCGGAGACGGCCTTGGCCCAGCCCTGCCCGAGGACCGTCTTGGCCTTGCTCTGCTGGGCCTCGGTCGGGAAGGCGGGCGTCCCGGACACCTCGGGCAGCTTGGCGGCCGCCGCCTTGTCGAGGGTGCCGGCCTTCTCCATGGCGGTCATCAGGGCCGGCCGGGCGTACCCCTTGAGCCACAGGTTCTGGCCCTCGGCGCTGTAGAGGTACTCCTGCCACAGGCGGGCCGTCGCCGGGTGCGGGGCGTCCTTGTTGATCGCCTGGGAGTAGTACTGGGAGAACTGGCCGTCGCTCGGCACGGACACCTTCCAGTCGACGCCCTTGGACGTGAACTCGTCGGCGTATCCGGCGTTGAGGTAGTCCCAGTCGATGCTGATGGGCGTCTCGCCCTTCTCGACGGTGGCCGGGGTCGACTCGACGGGCGTGTAGTTGCCGTTCTTCTTCAGCTTGGCGAAGAAGTCGAGGCCGGGCTGGATGTCGTCGAAGGAGCCGCCGCTCGCGAGGGCCGCCGCGTAGACGCCGCCGAACGCGGAGCCGGACTTGGTGGGGTTGCCGTTGAGGGCGACCTGGCCCTTGTACTGCGGCTTGAGGAGGTCCGCGAAGGTGGTGGGGCAGGCCTTGACGCGCTTGGCGTCGCAGCCGATGGAGATGTAGCCGCCGTAGTCGTTGTACCAGCGGGCCTGCGCGTCCTTCTGGCCCTCGGGGATGTCCGCGAAGGAGGCCACCCGGTAGGGGGCGAGCAGCCCCTGCTGGGCCGCGCTCAGCGCGAAGGAGCTCCCGAGGTCGAGGACGTCCGGCGCGCGGTCCTGGCCCTTGCGGGAGGTGACGGCGTTGATCTCGTCCTGGCTCGCGCCGTCCGGGTTCTCGACCGCGACCTTGATGCCGTACTTCTTCTGGAAGCCGTCTATGAGGGCGCCGTAGTTGGCCCAGTCGCGGGGCAGCGCGATGGCGTTGAGCGTCCCCTCCTTCCTCGCCGCCTTCACCAGCGCCTCGAGTCCGCCGAAGTCGGCGGCGGAGGCAGCGGTGGCGGCGTTCTTGCCGTCGGCGGTGGTGGAGGTGGTGTCGGGGGCGGCGCCACAGGCGCTCAGGGCGAGTGCGGCGACGGCGGCAAGGGCACCGCCACGGACGGCGGTTCTCGGCAGGGGCACGGTCACGGCTTCTCCAGGGGACGCGCGAGAATGCAGGAGACAGGGCGGGATGGGACGAACTTGTCTGAACAAGTTGGCCCCAGTACGCACGCCGCTGATGTCCCCTCGGTAAACACCGGCGAAACCCTGAGCCCCGATTTCACAGACAGTTGCGGCTGCCGCGGAGCAGTCGGGCAGGTCGACTAGGCTGGTCAGGCTGTATACAGCCGACGCAGAGGGGAAGCATGGCCGCGCGACACGAGGAGATCGCCGACGAGCTGCGCCGGGCGATCGGCCGCGCGCAGTACGCGGTCGGCGCCCGACTGCCCGCCGAAACCGACCTCGCGGCCCAGTACGGCGTCTCCCGCGGCACGGTCCGCCAGGCCGTGGCCGCACTGACCGCCGAGGGGCTCATCGGCTCCCGCCAGGGGGCCCGCCGCGTGGTCCTGGCCAGCCGCCGCAGCCAGAGCTTCGCCGAGCTGCGCAGCTTCGCCCAGTGGGCGCGCGCGATGGGCCGCGAGGCGAGTGGCCGGGTGATCGACCAGGAGTACCGCCCGGCCACCGCCGAGGACGCCGTACGTCTGCACCTGCGCGACGGCACGCCCGTGCTGCACGTCCTGCGGCTGCGCGGCCTGGACGGCGAGCCGGTGCTTCTGGAGCGGACCGTGTACGCGGACTGGATCTCCCCGGCCGTCGAGTCGATCGATCCGGACTGCCCGTCCGTGACCCAGCGTCTCCTCGACGACACCGGCCTGGTCTTCGCCTACGGCGAGCACGTCATCGACGCGGTGGCGGCGGGAGCGCGGGACGCCGGACTCCTCGGCGTCCGCCGCACGAGCCCCCTGCTGCGGGTACGCCGGGTCACGACGACCCGCGAGGGCAAGCCGGTGGAGTGGTCGGACGACCGCTACCGCTCGGACGCGGTCAGCTTCAGCGTGCGCAACTCGACAGGCAGCAACCCGCTGGCCCGCAAGCCCGCCGAGTAGCCCCGGACCGGCTCACGCCGACAGGTCGCCAGGCTGACAGGGACCAGGGGGCGCAGGCTGACGGGGACCACGCGCAGCCCGACGGGGACCGTCCCGGACCGGCGGCGACCACGCGCAGACCGACCCGGACCAGCACAGGCCGACCGCGACCACGCGCAAGCCGGCGCAGGTCGGCGCAGGTCACACGGCGACCGGGCTCAGGCCGGAGCAGGCCGACGAGGACCGGGCTCGGGCGCCGGCTCAGGTCGGTGAGCCCGCGGAGAAGCGGCGCAGCAGCGGGGAGAGCACCAGCACGGACTTCGTCCGCTCCACGAACGGCTCGCCCGCGATGCGTTCCAGCACGCGCTCGAAGTGGCGCATGTCGGCGGCGAAGACCTGAGCCACCGCGTCCGCCTCACCGGTGACGGTGGAGGCGGCGACGACCTCCTGGTAGCGCTCGAGCCCGCGCTGGATGGTCTCCGGGGAGGTGTTGCGCCGGCAGTAGATCTCGACGAAGCCCTCGGTCTCCCAGCCGAGGGCCGCGGGGTCGACCCGCACGGTGAAGCCGGTGATGGCGCCGGTGGCCCGCAGCCGGTCCACGCGCCGCTTCACGGCGGGCGCGGACAGGCCGACCAGCTGCCCGATGTCCGCGAAGGAGCGGCGGGCGTCCTCGGCGAGGGCGTGCACGATGCGTTCGTCGAGATCGTTCAGCACAGTGGGTCGTTCACTTCTCGGATGGCGCGGGGTCGCGGGTCGGGAGCGGCGGTGGCCGCACAGGAAGTAGAACACGAGCCCGGCCGCCGTCCGGACACCCAAGACCTTCCGGCCCAGGGCCGGAAGGTCCGGGGAAGGCCGGGGAGGCGGGGACACCGAAGGCCCGCGGCTTCTCGGGACGGGGCCGGCGCTACCAGCTGGCGTGCAGCGGCTTGCCCTCCGCGTAACCTGCCGCGCTCTGGATACCGACGACGGCCTTCTTTGCGAACTCCTCGAGGGAGGCGGCGCCCGCGTAGGTGCAGGAGGAGCGGACGCCCGCGATGATCGAGTCGACCAGGTCCTCGACGCCCGGGCGGACCGGGTCGAGGAACATCCGGGAGGTGGAGATGCCCTCCTCGAACAGCGCCTTGCGGGCCCGGTCGTAAGCCGACTCCTCCGAGGTGCGGTTGCGGACGGCCCGCGCGGAGGCCATGCCGAAGGACTCCTTGTAGGGGCGGCCGTTGGCGTCGTGCTGGAGGTCGCCCGGGGACTCGTAGGTGCCCGCGAACCAGGACCCGACCATCACGTTGGACGCGCCGGCGGCGAGCGCCATGGCCACGTCGCGCGGGTGACGGACCCCGCCGTCGGCCCACACGTGCTTGCCGTACTTGCGCGCCTCGGCCGCGCATTCCAGGACGGCCGAGAACTGCGGCCTGCCCACGCCCGTCATCATGCGGGTGGTGCACATGGCGCCGGGGCCGACGCCGACCTTGATGATGTCGGCGCCCGCCTCGATCAGGTCCTTGACGCCCTCGGCGGAGACGATGTTGCCGGCGACGACCGGCACCTGCGGGTCGAGCGCGCGCACGGTGCGGACGGCGCTGATCATCGACTCCTGGTGACCGTGCGCGGTGTCGATGACGAGCGTGTCCACGCCCGCGTCGAGCAGCTGCTTGGCCTTGCCCGCGACGTCGCCGTTGATGCCGACGGCCGCCGCGATGCGCAGCTTGCCCCGTGCGTCGACGGCCGGTGTGTACAGGGTGGCGCGCAGGGCGCCCTTGCGGGTCAGGATGCCGGCGAGCTTGCCCTCCCGGTCGACGGCGGGGGCGTAGCGCCGGTTGGCCGCGTCGAGGGTGTTGAAGGCCTCGCGCGGGTCGATGCCGGCGTCCAGGAGCAGCAGGTCGCGCGACATGACGACCTCGAGCTGCGTGAAGCGGTCGACGCCGGTGAGGTCCGCGTCGGTGACGACGCCGACGGGGCGGAAGTCCTCGTCGACGACGACGCCCGCGTTGTGCGCGCGCTTGGGCAGCAGGGCGAGGGCGTCGGCCACCGTCTGGTGCGGGGAGAGCACGATGGGGGTGTCGAGCACCAGGTGCCGGCTCTTGACCCAGCCGACGACGTCGGCGACGACGTCGATGGGGATGTCCTGAGGGATCACCACCAGTCCGCCGCGCCGGGCCATGGTCTCGGCCATCCGGCGGCCCGCGACGGCGGTCATGTTGGCGACGACCAGCGGGATCGTGGTGCCCGTGCCGTCCGGAGCGCCCAGGTCCACGCTCTGCCGCGACCCGACGGCGCTGCGGCTCGGCACCATGAAGACGTCGTCGTAGGTGAGGTCGTGGGCGGGCTGGATGTCGTTGAGGAAACGCACGTGCTGCACATCCCGGTAGATCAGAGGTGACCCCCGGACAGGTCAGCCAGGGGGAGAAGCACGTACTTCATTCTCCCACGAAGGCGGCGATGTGATGCCCGGACGGAACGTCCAAGCAGCTCACGGGGGTGTTAGGAGGATCCTCCGAGGGCGAGCACGACTGACAGCGCGGGAGCCCGGTCCGCCGCCGCGGCGAGCACCTCCTGCGCGATCTCCCACTCCTCGGGCCGCTCCTTGGCGTACGACCGCCAGTTCCGCACGATCACCAGCACCGGCCCTTCCTCGGGTCCGTCCGGCAGGCCGGTGAGACTGTCGGCGAGGGCGTCCCAGTTGCGCGCGAACCGGTCCGGCAGCTCCAGGTGCCGGGCGCAGCGGTCCATCAGGTCCGCTTTGTCGGTGACGCCGTCGAGGTCCAGCGTGAGCACGTGCTCCGTCATGCAGGCACCGTCCTGAGCCAGTCGTGGGGGGGTGGGGGAACGACGAGAAGGGGGCGGGGAACGAGAAGGGCGGGGGGGACGGCGGAGGGGGCGCGGGGGAACGGCAGAGGGGGCCGGCCCCGCGACCGGCCCCCTCTGATCGTTCGTCAACTCCCGTCCGGATCCGTCCGGTTGAGGGCCGGCTTGGGTGTCGGCCCCGCCGTCATCAGATAGTCGGCCGCGGAGGTGTCCGTCACCAGGCTGGTCACGAGCCCGGACCGCAGCACCGCGTCGATCGCGGCGGCCTTGCGCTGGCCGCCCGCGATCGCGACGACCTCGGGAATCCTGCGCAGCTGGTCCGTCTTGACCGTGATGCACCGCTCCCCGAGGTCGCGTCCGACCCTGCGGCCGTCGGCGTCGAAGAGGTGCGCGGACATCTCCGCGGCGACGCCGAGCGAGGCGTAGTGCGCCCGCTCCTCGTCGCTGAGCATGTCGTGCACCGTGGAAATGCCCGGCTCCCAGGAGCCGATGGAGACACAGGCGACCGTGACCTTGTCGAAGTACTCGAAGGCCCGGGCGATCCCGGTCTGGTGGCGCAGCGCGGTCGCGGTGGCCACGTCCGGCAGCAGCATCGGCGCGTAGATGGGGTGCGCGTCGCCGCCGGACACCTGGGCGGCGCGGCGGACGGCCTCGACCGAGCCGCGCTCGGCGGTGCCGGCGTCGTACACCCCCGTCAGCTGCACGACCGTGCAGGGCGGCAGCCGGTCCAGCGCCGCCGCCATGTGGATGGTGGACCGGCCCCAGGCCAGCCCCAGCACGTCCCCCTCGTCGACCAGTTCGCCGAGCAGGTCGGCGGCCACCTCTCCCAGGTTCTCCGGATCCGTGGCCTCCTCGGCCTCGGCCGGGGACTCGACCACGACGGCGTGCCTGAGGCCGTAGCGGGCGCGGAGCGCGTCGGAGCGCTCGGCGTCCAGTTCGGCCGGCACGCGGATCTCGATCCGTACGAGATCCCGTTCCAGCGCGGTCTCCAGCACTCGGGCCACCTTGAAGCGGCTGACGCCGAACTCCTCCGCGATCTGGATCTTGGACTTTCCCTCCAGGTAGAAGCGGCGGGCCATGGCCGCCGCCTGCACCAGCTCAGCGGGTCCCATCCGCATGGCTGACCGGCCCGCCGACATACCCGACACGGCGATCTCCTCACTGCTGTTCACACTCTGGATACGCCGTTCATCCTCGCAGATCCGGCGCAGTTGATCAGCTCTGATGAGAGCCGTTCACATTCCTGTCGGTAACTGGTGGGTTCAGTGGCGGCACGCCCAGGAGGCTCCCTCGGTCGCCTTCTCCGCCTGAGCCCGCAGGCCACGGACCGCCTCGGCCGGGTCGTCGGCCGCGTAGACGGCGGATCCGGCCACGAAGACGTCGGCGCCCGCCTCGGCACACCGCTCGATCGTGGCGGCCGACACCCCGCCGTCGATCTGCAGCCAGAGGTCGAGTCCGTGCTTGCTGATCAACTCGCGGGTGCGGCGGATCTTCGGCAGCATGATGTCGAGAAACGCCTGACCCCCGAAGCCCGGTTCGACGGTCATGATCAGCAGCATGTCGAGTTCGGGCAGCAGGTCCTCGTACGGCTCGATCGGCGTCGCGGGCCTGAGCGCCATGG
This sequence comes from Streptomyces sp. B21-105, assembly GCF_036898465.1. Classification (NCBI taxonomy): domain Bacteria; kingdom Bacillati; phylum Actinomycetota; class Actinomycetes; order Kitasatosporales; family Streptomycetaceae; genus Streptomyces; species Streptomyces sp. B21-105. The sequence continues at coordinate 1,915,621 of NZ_JARUMJ010000001.1, forward strand.
AAGCGCGGGCGCCCTTGGCGCGGATCTCGCGTGCGAGCCGCACCGGGGCGGCGGCCGCCTCGACGTGGAAGGTGACGGACGAGGCACCCGCCTCGACGTAACTCGGGGCCCACCGATCGGGGGCCTCGATCATCAGATGGCAGTCCAGCGGGGTGTCCGTCGCACGGGCCAGTGACTCTACGACCGGCACACCGAGCGTGAGGTTCGGTACGAAATGGTTGTCCATCACGTCGACATGGAGCCAGTCGGCTCCTTCGACCGCCTTCGCCTCGTCCGCGAGGCGGGCGAAGTCGGCGGACAGGATGCTGGGGTTGATCTGCACGGCCATGACCCAAGCCTGCCATGCCCCCCAGGGGTTGCGGGCACCGGTTCCGCGGCGGGAACGTGGTGCGTCGTCCACGGGCCGGCCATGACCGGTCGCGCGGGCCCCCACTCCTGTCGCAGAACGCGGTCCCGCACGGCGGCGAGAGCGGCGACAGACCGGCTCGGGGAGTAGCCATGGCCGAGAACCGCGGTATCGCCCACCTGGTCTGCGGGCGGCGCGCGAAGTGGCTGGTGCTGGCGCTGTGGGTGGTGGTGCTGTTTCTGACGGCGCCCTTCGCGCAGAAGCTCACCGACGCGCAGGACAACGACGCGGCGTCCTGGCTGCCGGGCTCGGCCGAGTCCACGCAGGTCCTGGAGATCTCGAAGGACTTCCGGCCCGAACAGATCCCCGCCGTCGTCGTCTACGCCCGTGACGGGGGCCTGACGGCGCAGGACCGTGCCGCAATCGACCGGGACGCCGCCGAGCTCAGGCAGCTCGCCGACCACGGCATCCGCGGCGCCGAGACCCGCGGCCCGGTCTACGACCGTGCGGCCGGTCCACGCGCCGCGCAGATCTTCGTGCCCATCACCATGGACGAGCAGGGATGGCAGCGCATCGCCCCGGCCGTGGACTCCGTCCGGGACGTCGTCGGCGACGGCGGCGCCGGACTGGCCGTGCACATCACCGGGCCCGGCGGCGCGTCGGCGGACTTCTCGGAGGCCTTCGAGGGCATCGACTCCACGTTGCTGATGTCGGCGATGGCGGTCGTCGTGGTCATGCTCCTGATCACGTATCGCAGCCCCAGCCTGCTGCTCGTCCCGGTGATCGGCGTGGTCGCCGCCCTGTTCACCGCGCAGGCGCTCATCTACTTCCTCGCCCAGCACGCGGGCCTCACGGTGAACGGGCAGAGCGCGGGCATCCTGACCGTGCTCGTGTTCGGCGCGGGCACCGACTACGCCCTGCTGCTGGTGGCCCGCTACCGGGAGGAGCTGCGCCGTCACGAGGACCGGCACGAGGCGATGGCCCTGGCCCTGCACCGCGCCGGTCCCGCGGTCCTGGCGTCGGGCGCCACGGTCGTCCTGAGCATGCTGGTGCTGCTGGCCGCCGAGATGAACTCCACCCGCGGCCTCGGCCCGGTCGCGGCCATCGGGGTGGCGGTGGCCCTGATCGCGATGGTGACCCTCTTCCCCGCCCTGCTGGTCATCTGCGGTCGCTGGATCTTCTGGCCGGTGATCCCGCACTTCGGGTCGGACGAACCGACCGAGCGCGGCGTCTGGGCCCGCACGGGCCGCAGTTTCGCCCGCCGTCCGCGCATGATCTGGGCCGTGACGGTTTTGGTGCTGGCGGTCTGCTCGCTCGGCCTGATCCAGCTGCGCGCCGAGGGCATCAGCAACGCCGACGCCTTCACCGGCACCCCGGACTCGATCACCGGCCAGAAGGTGTCGGGCCGGTACTTCCCCGCCGGCAGCGGGGATCCGCTGGTGATCGTCTCCGACCAGGACCGGGCCGGACAGGTGCGCCGGGCGGTCGCCGCGACCGAAGGCGTCGTGCCGGCCTCCCTCGGCGTGCCGCCGGGCGCGAAACCCGTCCACGACGGCCAGGTGCTCATCGAGGCGACCATGACCGCGCGGGCGGACAGCGAGGCCGCGAAGCAGACCGTGGAACGGGTCCGGGACGCGGTGCACGAGGTGCCCGACGCCGACGCCCAGGTGGGGGGCGGCACGGCGGCCCTGCTGGACATGGACAAGGCGACCACGCACGACAACCTGCTGATCATTCCGCTGGTCCTGGTCGTGGTCCTGCTGATCCTCTGCGGCCTGCTGCGCGCCCTGATCGCCCCGCTGGTGCTGGTGGGGACGGTGATCCTGTCCTTCGCCGCGGCCCTCGGCATCAGCGCGCTGGCGTTCCGCCATGTCTTCGACTACGCGGGCGAGTCCACCGACTTCCCGCTGTTCGTCTTCGTGTTCCTGGTGGCCCTGGGCATCGACTACAACATCTTCCTGACCACCCGCATCCGCGAGGAGGCCGCCCGGCAGGGCACCCGCGCGGGCGTGGTGACGGGCCTGGCGGCGACCGGCGCCGTGATCACCTCGGCGGGCCTGGTGCTGGCCGGCACCTTCGCCGCCCTCGGCACGCTGCCGATGGTCGCCTTCGCGGAGATCGGCTTCGCGGTGGCCCTGGGCGTGCTGCTGGACACCTTCATCGTGCGGTCCGTGCTGGTCACCTCGCTGTTCCTGGACATCGGACCGAAGGTGTGGTGGCCGCACCGGCTGTCCCGGGAGCCGGCCGAGAATCCGGAGACGGCCCGGACGTCCCGGAGGAACCCGCAGACCGAGACGGCAGGAGACGCAGAGCCCCCCGAGACCGTACGGGACGAAGAGGCCCCGTAGACGCCCGGGACGACGAGCCCTTTGCATGACCATGCGAGTTCATGCATAATCTTCCTATGTCCAAGGTCCTCACCTCCCTTCCCGCCGGCGAGCGCGTCGGCATCGCCTTCTCCGGCGGGCTCGACACCTCCGTCGCGGTCGCGTGGATGCGCGACAAGGGCGCCGTCCCGTGCACCTACACCGCCGACATCGGTCAGTACGACGAGCCCGACATCGCCTCGGTGCCCGGCCGTGCGAAGACCTACGGCGCCGAGATCGCGCGCCTGGTCGACTGCCGCGCCGCGCTGGTCGAGGAGGGCCTTGCCGCGCTCACCTGCGGGGCGTTCCACATCCGCTCGGGCGGGCGCTCCTACTTCAACACCACCCCGCTCGGCCGTGCCGTCACCGGCACCCTCCTGGTCCGGGCGATGCTCGAGGACGACGTCCAGATCTGGGGCGACGGCTCGACCTTCAAGGGCAACGACATCGAGCGGTTCTACCGCTACGGCCTGCTCGCCAACCCGCACCTGCGGATCTACAAGCCCTGGCTCGACGCGGACTTCGTGACCGAGCTCGGCGGCCGCAAGGAAATGTCTGAGTGGCTCGTCGCCCACGACCTGCCCTACCGGGACAGCACGGAGAAGGCGTACTCCACCGACGCCAACATCTGGGGCGCCACCCACGAGGCCAAGACCCTGGAGCACCTGGACACCGGCGTCGAGACCGTCGAGCCGATCATGGGCGTCCGGTTCTGGGACCCGTCGGTGCACATCGCCGCCGAGGACGTGACCATCGGCTTCGACCAGGGCCGCCCGGTGACGGTCAACGGCAAGGAGTTCGCCTCCCCCGTCGACCTGGTGATGGAGGCCAACGCCATCGGCGGCCGGCACGGCCTCGGCATGTCCGACCAGATCGAGAACCGCATCATCGAGGCCAAGAGCCGCGGCATCTACGAGGCGCCCGGCATGGCCCTGCTGCACGCGGCCTACGAGCGCCTGGTCAACGCGATCCACAACGAGGACACCGTCGCCCAGTACCACAACGAGGGCCGGCGCCTGGGCCGTCTCATGTACGAGGGCCGCTGGCTGGACCCGCAGGCGCTGATGATCCGCGAGTCGCTCCAGCGCTGGGTCGGCGCGGCCGTCACCGGCGAGGTGACCCTGCGGCTGCGGCGCGGTGAGGACTACTCGCTCCTCGACACCACCGGTCCGGCGTTCAGCTACCACCCGGACAAGCTGTCGATGGAGCGCACCGAGGACTCCGCGTTCGGCCCGGTGGACCGGATCGGCCAGCTCACCATGCGCAACCTGGACATCGCCGACTCCCGCGCCAAGCTGGAGCAGTACGCCGGCCTCGGTCTGATCGGCACCGGCAGCCCCGCCATCGGCGCGGCCCAGGCGGCGGCGACCGGCCTCATCGGCACCATGCCGGAGATGCCGGAGGGCGGTGCCGAGGCGATCGCGTCGCGCGGCGAGGTCTCCGAGGACGACGCGCTGCTGGACCGCGCCGCGATGGAGTTCGGCACGGACTGACCCCGCCGGGGCACCCGTCAACGCAAGAGGCCGGTCGCACACCGAGGGTGTGCGGCCGGCCTCTTGCGTTGTGCCTCTACGGACGGACCTGATCAGCCGGTCTTCCTGATCAGGGCCAGGTACATGGCGTCGGTGCCGTGCAGATGCGGCCACAGCTGGACGTCCGGTCCCTCGCCCAGCGCCGGCACGCCCGGCAGCAGCGGCCGCGCGTCGATCAGCTCGGCCTGCGGGTACTGCTTGAGGACGTCGGAGACCACGGCCCGGGTCTCGGCCAGATGCGGCGAGCAGGTGGCGTACCCGACGACGCCCCCGACCCGGACGGACTCCAGCGCGGTCCGCAGCAGCCCGCGCTGCAGCGGGGCGAACCCGTCGAGGTCCTCCGGCCGGCGCCGCCACCGCGCCTCCGGCCGCCTGCGCAGCGCGCCCAGACCCGTGCACGGCACGTCCATCAGCACCCGGTCGAAGGACCCGGGCCGCCACGGCGGACGCGTGCCGTCGGCGGCGATGACCTGACTGGGCCCGGGATTGCCGGCCAGCGCCTTGGCGACCAGCCCCGCCCGGTGCGGCTGCTTCTCGGCGGCGAGCAGGACGGCCCCCCGCTCGGCGGCGAGAGCGGCGAGCAGCGCGGCCTTGCCGCCGGGGCCGGCACAGCCGTCCAGCCACTTCGTGTCGGGACCGTCGAGCGGCGCGGCGGCCAGGGCGAGAGCCACGAGCTGGCTGCCCTCGTCCTGCACCCCCGCCCGCCCGTCCCGTACGGCGTCGATGGCGCCGGGCTCGCCGCCCTCGGTGAGCCGCACGGCGTACGGCGACCAGCGCCCGGCGACCGCCGCGTCCTGCCGGAGCAGCTCCTCGGTCGTGGCGCGCCCGGGGCGGGCGACGAGCGTCACCTCGGGCCGCTCGTTGTCGGCCTCCAGCAGGTCCTCGATGCCGGCCCGCCCGCCGCCCAGGGAGTCCCACAGCGCGGAGACCACCCAGCGCGGGTGCGAGTGCACGACGGCGAGGTGGTCCTCGGGGTCGTCGTCGTAGGGCGGTGCGACCTTCTCGATCCACTCGTCCAGATCGTGCTGGGCGACCTTGCGCAGCACGGCATTGACGAACTTGGCGCGCCCGTCGCCGAGCACGACCCGGGCGAGGTCCACGGAGGCGGACACGGCCGCGTGGGTCGGGATGCGCGTCCCCAGCAGCTGGTGCACACCGAGGCTCAGGACGTCGAGGACCGGCGGATCGACCTCACGCAACGGCCGGTCGACGCACGCGGAGATGACGGCGTCGTACGTGCCCTGGCGGCGCAGCGTGCCGTAGACCAGCTCGGTGGCGAGCGCCGCGTCACGCCCGTCGAACTTCTCGGGCCCCTCCTTCTCGCGTGCCTTGCGCAGCAGCGGCGGCAGCACGAGGTTGGCGTACGCGTCCCGTTCGTCCACGGCACGCAGGGCCTCGAAGGCCAGCAGACGGACGGGGTCCTTCTGGGGCCGGCGGTAGGGCTTTCCCGGCTTACGGGGACGGTGGGGCTGCTCGCTCACGAGAAAGGTGCTCCGGATTGCGGGAGGGAAAGGTGCGTCGACAAGGGTGCGTCGGAGGAGCTGCGTCGAGGGCACAGCGGCCGGCGGAAAAAGGTGCGTCCAGCGTACGTCGGAGGCCGGCGCTACGCCCCGACGGCCTCGTCGTCCCCGATCCGGACGCCCCGCGCCCAGTCGGCGGCCCGCATCGGCTTCTTCCCCTGCGCCTGCACCCACAGCAGCTCGACGGCGTACGAACCGGTGCCGACGTGCACGCTGTTCTTGCCGACGGCGAGCGCCCCAGGAGCGAGGTCGGTCCGCTCGGGAACGGGCCGGACCTGGATGAGCTTGAGCCGCTCGCCGCGGAACGTGGTCCACGCGCCGGGGGCCGGGGTGCAGCCCCGCACCACACGGTCGACGCGCAGGGCCGGCGTGGCCCAGTCGACCTGGGCGTCCTCCACGGTGATCTTCGGCGCGAGGGTGATGCCGTCACCGGGCTGCGGCACGGCCTTCAGGGTGCCGTCCTCGATGCCGTCCATGGTCGCCGCGAGCAGTCCGCTCCCGGCGAAGGCGAGCCGGGTGAGCAGGTCGCCACTGGTGTCGGTGGGTCGGATCTCCTCCGTGATCGTCCCGTACAGCGGCCCGGAGTCGAGCCCCTCCTCGATGAGGAAGGTGGAGGCGCCGGTGATCTCGTCCCCGGCCATGACGGCGTGCTGCACCGGAGCGGCGCCACGCCAGGCGGGCAGCAGCGAGAAGTGCAGGTTGACCCATCCCCGCGCCGGGATGTCCAGCGCCACCCGGGGCAGCAACGCCCCGTAGGCCACGACCGGGCAGCAGTCGGGCGCGATCTGCCGCAACCGGTCCAGGAACTCCGGATCCCGCGGCTTGACGGGCTTCAGCACCTCGATGCCTGCCTCCTCGGCCCGCTGGGCCACGGGCGAGGCGACCAGCCTGCGTCCCCGCCCGGACGGCGCGTCGGGCCGCGTGACGACAGCGGCCACCTCGTGCCGCCCGGAGGCGATGAGAGCGTCCAGGGCGGGAACGGCGACCTCGGGGGTACCGGCGAAGACGAGCTTCATGAGTGGGCGGTGCCTCTCGAGAGGACGAACGACGGGCAACGCACAAGTTTATGCCGCCCACGAAACCCCAGGACCCGCCCGGCCGACCACCCCGCCCACTCCCCAGCGGGGGGGCGTACGCATATGCCCATACGCCCCCACACCGTGACCAGCGGAGCGAACCCGCGTTGGTCAAGAAAGAGTTGACACACCTTCTTCAACGCCGGTTCGAGAGGCTTGTTCATGGCCGACCATGCAACCCACGACGCCCAGGCCCGGGCCAGCCTGCACTTGCTGGTGCGGGACATCGAGCGCGTCCGCCGGCAGGTGGACGCACTGCGCACCCTCACCGCGCAGCTGGGCAACGTCTACCGCCCCCGCCGCTCGGGCCCCTCCACGGGCTTCGTCGTCTACGGACGCGCCCCCGCGCCGACGGTCCGCCTCGCCCAGGAGCTGCGGGACAGCGTCGAGACCCTGGTGACCGCGGCGGTCGACTTCGACCGTTCACTGGGCTTCTCGTGGGACGCGGTGGGCTCCGCGCTCGGGGTCACCAAGCAGGCGGTGCACCGTCGTTACGGCGCCCGCCGCGCGGCCGCCGCCCAGACGGCCACCGCCGAGGCGGAGCGGCCGACGGAGCCGGCCGGCGCGCGCACGGTCAGCGTGACCACGAGCCTCCCCACCGTTCCCACGGTCCCCGCCGCCCGCTCGATGCCGACCCAGCCGACGGCCGGCAGCCCGTCCCTGCGCGACGAGGCGAGGCCGACCGCCTTCCCCGGCCCCCGCAACGGCTGACGCCCGCACCTCCCCCACCCCACCCACCTGCCCTCTCGGCCCCTCCGAGAGGGCAGTCGCACACCACCGCCACCGACCCCGCTTGCCGCTCCACCACCGCTTCGACGCCGCCACCACACCCACGCCGCCGCACCCCATCACTCCCCCGGCACCCTCACCGGATCGGCCCCGCACCCCGCACCAGCGCCACATCGACGCCGTCACCGGCCCCTCTCCCCGCTCTCGGGACACCGCGCCCCATCGCGCTGCCCCCGACGCCGCAGGCCACGCGGCCTCGGCTCGCGCCACTCCGGCGGGACGCATCGCCGTCGCGTCTCCCTCCCGTCTCTCCCCCTCCCCTCGCTCCCCCTCACCCGATGTCCGGCGGATCGATCCGTACCCGCACGGCCTCTTCCGCGCCCCGCCCGGAACGCCCCGCTCCGCCCGTCCGGGCCATCCTTGCCGCCTGCGCCGCCTTCAACGCGGCCGCCAGAGCGGCTCCACTGCCCGGCGGCACCCGGATCAGCGCCCGCTCCCACTGCTCCCCGGGCGGCGGCGCCCCCGGACGGCGGGGCCGCCCCGCGGGTGCGGCCGGAACCGGGACCGGCCCCAGCACCTCCGCCTGGCCGGGCAGGTCGACCGCGGCGAGGAACGCGGTCACCGCCTCCGACGTCCCCGACACCGCCGCCATCCGCGACACCGGCGGGAAACCCAGCTCGGCCCGCTCGGCGAGCTCCCGCACCGCGTGTCCCACGGGATCCCAGCGCACCAGCGCCTGCACCGGCCGCAACGTCGGCTCTGCCACGACGACCACCGTCCCCCCTCCGCCCTGCGGCCGCACCAGGGCGGCGGCGGCGATCCAGCGGCGCAGCGCGTCCTCCCCGGCCCGCAGGTCGGGCCGACCCAGCATGGCCCAGCCGTCCAGCAGCAGGGCCGCCGTGTACCCGCCCTCGGCGACCGGCTCGGCACCGGGGGTGGACACCACGAGCGCAGGCGCCCCCGGCACGGTGTCCAGCACATGCTCACGCCCCGATGTGCGCACCGGAACGGCGGGGAACGCCCTCCCCAGCTCCTCCGCCGTCCGCCGCGCGCCCACGACCTGGGCCCGCAGCCGGAACGAGCCGCACTCGGGACAGTGCCAGGCGCCCTCCTCGCGCCCGCACCAGCCGCACCACAGCGCGCCGCCCACGCCGCCGCCGTCCCGCGCCTCGAGCGGTCCAGAACAGTGCCGGCACCTGGCGGCGGCCCGGCACTGCGCACAGGCCATCCGCGGCACGTACCCGCGTCGGGGCACCTGGACGAGTACCGGCCCGTCCTTCAGACCCTCCCGAACCGCCTGCCAGGCAAGGGTGGGCAGCCGGGCGGCCCGGGCCGCCTCGTCCCGGGCGAGATCCTGGTCGCCCACGGTCCGCACCAGCGGGGCGGTGCGGCGCACCTGCTCCCTGGTGGCGACCAGCGGCCGGGCCCACCCGCTCTCTACGAGTTGAGCGCCCTCCACGGTGCAGCTCCAGCCCCCCATCAGGAAGCCGCACCGGTCCTGAGCCGCCCTCAGCAACAGCACCTCCCGCGCATGGGGCTGCGGCGCGTGCAGCTCGCTGTGGCTGTCGTCCCCGTCGTCCCACAGGGCGAGCAGGCCGAGGTCCTGGACCGGCGCGAACATCGCGGCGCGGGTCCCGACGACCGCCCGCACGGACCCGCGCCGCACGGCGAGCCACTCCCGGTACCGCTTCTCGGGACCGGCGTCCGCGGTGAGCAGCGCGTGCCGCCCCTCCCCGAGCGAGGCCGTCAGCGCCGCGTCGACCCGGGCGGCCGCCCGCCCGTCGGGGACGACGACCAGCGCGCCGCGCCCCGAGGCGAGCGTCGCGGCGACCGCCCGCGCCAGCTCATCGCTCCACTCGGGCCCGGGCAGCGCGTTCCACACTGCGCGCGGAGATCCGCCGGAAGCCAGGGACTCGAGAAACGCGCCCCCTCGCTCGTACCGCTCCCAGGAGCCGGGGGCCGGGGGTGCGGGCGGCGGCAACGGCGCGGGGGACGGCCGCTGCTCGGCCCGGGCGTTGCGCGGCGGGACGGCGAGCTGCAGCACGTCGGCCAGGCTCCCGGCGTACCGGTCGGCGACGGCCCGCGCCAGCCCCAGCAGCTCCTGGCTCAGCACCCGCTCCGGCGACACCACCTGGGCGAGCGCCGCGAGCGGCCCGGAGTAGTCGGACGCGGCACGCCGCTCGATGAGGAACCCGTCGATGAGGCCCCCGCCCTCGCGGCGGCCCTCCCGCACCCGCCCGCGCCCCGCGCCGAAGCGGACCCGCACCCGCACCCCCGGCTGTGCGTCGGCGTCGAGTTCGGCCGGCACCGCATAGTCGAAGTACCGGTCCAGATGCAGCACGCCCTTGTCGACGAGCACCCGAGCGACCGGCAACTCCTCGGCGAGCGCGGCACCCCGCCAGGTCCGGGGCTTGGCCCGCGGCGCCTTGGCCTGCCGGACGCTCTCCCGGATCAGCGCGAGCTGCTCCGGCGGCGCGCCCTCCCCGGCCGCACCACCGCCCCCCTGCCCGTTCTCGCTGCTCACACCTGCATTCTTACCAAACCCCACTGACAACCGAGGGCGCCCGAAGGCGCCCCGAAGTCGCCCTCCCGAGGTCAAGCCGGCCGCAGCACAGGTCCTGCCCGGTTTCACCGCACGCCCAAAGCCGGTAGCCGTGGCCTTCGCACCGGAAGATCACCAGCCTGGGGAGACCCCGGCCCCGGCCGCGAGCCGTTTTCCGCCTCTGACGCCGTCTCCCGGGACGCGTCGAGGCCCGGCGCTCCACAGGAGAGCCGGGCCTCGCGGGTCGCTGGTGCGACCGAGTGCTACAGACCGGCGGCCTCACGCAGCGCGTCGACGCGGTCCGTGCGCTCCCAGGTGAAGTCGGGCAGCTCACGGCCGAAGTGGCCGTACGCGGCGGTCTGGGCGTAGATCGGGCGCAGCAGGTCGAGATCGCGGATGATCGCGGCCGGACGGAGGTCGAAGACGTCGTCGATGGCCTTCTCGATCTTCTCGACGTCGATCTTCGCCGTGCCGAAGGTCTCGACGAACAGGCCGACCGGCTCGGCCTTGCCGATCGCGTAGGCGACCTGGACCTCGCAGCGGGCCGCGAGACCCGCCGCGACCACGTTCTTCGCGACCCAGCGCATCGCGTACGCGGCCGAGCGGTCGACCTTGGACGGGTCCTTGCCGGAGAAGGCGCCGCCGCCGTGGCGGGCGAAGCCGCCGTAGGTGTCGATGATGATCTTGCGGCCGGTGAGGCCGGCGTCGCCCATCGGGCCGCCGATCTCGAAGCGTCCGGTGGGGTTCACCAGCAGGCGGTAGTTCTCGGTGTCGAGCTTGATGCCCTCGTCGAGGAGCGCCTTCAGCTCCGGCTCCACGACGAACTCGCGGATGTCGGGGGCCAGCAGCGAGTCCAGGTCGATGTCGGACGCGTGCTGCGAGGAGACGACGACGGTGTCCAGACGGACCGCCTTGTCACCGTCGTACTCGATGGTGACCTGGGTCTTGCCGTCGGGGCGCAGGTAGGGGATGGTCCCGTTCTTGCGTACGTCCGACAGGCGCTTCGACAGGCGGTGGGCGAGGAAGATCGGCAGCGGCATCAGGGTCGGCGTCTCGTCGGAGGCGTAGCCGAACATCAGGCCCTGGTCGCCGGCGCCCTGGCGGTCCAGCTCGTCCTCGTCGCCTTCGACGCGGGTCTCGTACGCCGTGTCGACGCCCTGGGCGATGTCCGCGGACTGCGCGCCGATGGACACCGAGACGCCGCAGGAGGCGCCGTCGAAGCCCTTCTTGGAGGAGTCGTATCCGATCTCGAGGATCTTGTCGCGCACGAGCTGGGGGATCGGCGCGTAGGCCTTGGTGGTGACCTCGCCGGCCACGTGCACCAGACCGGTCGTGATCAGGGTCTCGACGGCGACCCGGGAGGCCGGGTCCTCACGCAGCAGGGCGTCGAGGATGGTGTCGCTGATCTGGTCAGCGATCTTGTCGGGGTGACCCTCGGTCACAGACTCCGAAGTGAACAGGCGACGGGACACAACGCTCCCTGGGGTTGCAGCGGCTGCTGGCTGATCATTGGCGGACGCGACAGGAGCTGCGCCCGGCGTCGTCCGAGAACAGTTTATCGGTCCTGCCCCGCCACGGGTCCATCCGTCTCGCCTCTCGGGAGCGCTGTGACCTGCGACACGGCATTCTGCCGAATGCCCGCCGCCCTTGGCCAGGGGACGCGTAGCCGAATCCGGCCGGGCCGGACGTGACCGCGAACGCGCCGGACGGTCAGCTCAGGCGCTGTGCCACCAGGTCCCACACGATGTCGGCCAGGGCCTCCTTCGGCCCGTGGGCCACGGGGGTTTCACTGCCGTCGGCCCCCAGCACGACGGCCTCGTTCTCCTCGGAGCCGAACGTCCTGCGCTCCCCCACCTCGTTCACCACGAGCAGGTCGCAGCCTTTGCGCCGCAGCTTCGTCCGGCCGTTCGCCAGGACGTCGTCGGTCTCGGCGGCGAAGCCGACAACCACCTGGTTGGGGCGCGCCCGGTCGGCGGACAGCTCCGCGAGGATGTCCGGATTTCGCACCAGGACGACGGGGTCGGGCTCCTGACCGTCCTTCTTCTTGATCTTGCCGGCCGCGTAGTTCTGCGGCCGGAAGTCGGCCACCGCGGCGGCCATGACGACCGCGTCGGCGTCGGCCGCGGCCTTCAGGACCGCCTCCCGCAGCTGCACGGCCGTGCCGACCGGGACCACGTCGACCCCCGCGGGATCGGCCAGATGGGCGTTGGCCGCTATGAGCGTGACGCGGGCGCCGCGAGCGGCGGCGGTGCGGGCCAGGGCGTATCCCTGCTTGCCGGAGGAGCGGTTGCCGAGGAAGCGGACCGGGTCGAGGGGCTCGCGGGTGCCGCCGGCGCTGATCACGACGTGCCGGCCGGCCAGATCGGGCTCCTGCACCCCTCGGGCCAGCACCCGGCGGCAGACCTCGAAGATCTCTGCCGGGTCGGGCAGCCGGCCCTTGCCGGTGTCGACGCCGGTGAGGCGTCCGACTGCCGGCTCGATCACGAGGGCGCCCCGGCGGCGCAGGGTCGCCACGTTCTCCTGGGTGGCCGGGTGCTCCCACATCTCGGTGTGCATCGCGGGCGCGAAGACGACCGGGCAGCGGGCGGTGAGGAGGGTGTTGGTGAGGAGGTCGTCGGCGAGGCCGTGCGCGGCCTTGGCGAGCACGTCCGCCGTGGCGGGGGCGACGACCACCAGGTCGGCGTGCTGGCCGATGCGGACGTGCGGCACCTCGTGGACGTCGTCCCAGACCTCCGTGGAGACGGGGTGGCCGGAGAGGGCGGACCAGGTGGCGGCGCCGACGAAGTGCAGCGCGGAGGCGGTGGGCACGACCCGCACGTCATGGCCCGACTCCGTCAGTCTGCGCAGCAGCTCGCAGGTCTTGTACGCGGCGATGCCGCCGCTGACCCCCAGAACGACCTTCGGCTTGTCCACCGTTTCTCCCCGGACCTCGGCGTGCGTACGCCGCGGCTCCCGGCGTACGGGTCCATCACACACCACAGGCCCGGCAGTCGCGCTGCCGGGCCTGGGGAAAAACCCACGGTGAGCCGAAAATACTACTGCGCAGGGCCCTCGACGGCCTCGGACGTCAGCAGACCGGCGTTGATCTCGCGGAGGGCGATCGACAGCGGCTTCTCGTGGACGTGGGTGTCGACGAGCGGACCGACGTACTCGAGGAGGCCCTCGCCGAGCTGCGAGTAGTACGCGTTGATCTGGCGCGCCCGCTTGGCCGCGTAGATCACGAGGCTGTACTTCGAGTCGGTGGCCTCGAGGAGCTCGTCGATCGGCGGGTTGATGATGCCCTCGGGCGCGGAGATGGAAGAGGACACGCTCTACCTTCCGATGGATGGGAAAAATAGGTCATGATCACAGATTCGTGATCACACAACATCCATCAAGGCTAGCAGCTCGCGCGCCACGTCCTCGACGGAGGTGTTGACCAGGGTCACGTCGAACTCCGGCTCGGCCGCGAGTTCGATCTTCGCCGCATCCAGGCGGCGCTCGATCACCTCGGGCGGTTCGGTGCCCCGCCCGGTGAGCCTGCGCACCAGCTCGTCCCAGGAGGGAGGGGCCAGGAACACCAGCCGGGCCTCGGCCATGGACTCGCGGACCTGCCGCGCGCCCTGGAGGTCGATCTCCAGGAGCACCGGCTCGCCCGACTCCAGGCGCTCCAGCACGGCGGCGCGCGGAGTTCCATAGCGGTTGCCGGCGAACTCGGCCCACTCCAGCAGCTCGCCGTTGGCGATCAGCTTGTCCATCTCGTCGTCGGTGACGAAGAAGTAGTGGACGCCGTGCCGTTCGCCGGGCCGGGGCTTGCGGGTCGTCGCCGACACCGAGAGCCAGACCTCGGGGTGTTCCTTGCGCATATGCGCGACGACCGTGCTCTTGCCGACCCCTGAGGGGCCGGAGAGCACGGTCAGCCGCGGACGTGCGTCCGGGGGTTCGGGGGTCGTCCCCCGGAGGTTTACTGCCATGCAGCGATTATTCCAGCAATCCCGGAGTGCCCGGGACTCCCTTCCGGCAGGACCCTGGGATCAGGAGCCGGTGCTGCCGAACTCACGCTCCAGGGAAGCGATCTGGTTGGAGCCGAGGCCGCGCACGCGGCGACTCTCGGAGATGCCGAGCCGCTCCATGATCTGCTTGGCGCGGACTTTGCCCACGCCCGGGAGCGACTCCAGGAGGGCGGAGACCTTCATCTTGCCGATGACGTCGTTTTCCTGACCCTGCTTGATGACCTCATGAAGGGAGGCGCCGGAGTGCTTCAGTCGATTCTTGACCTCGGCCCGCTCCCGGCGAGCCGCGGCGGCCTTTTCGAGCGCGGCTGCGCGCTGTTCGGGGGTAAGGGGCGGAAGAGCCACGCCTACGTCACCTCGGATGTCGAACTGTCGGATACGGACCGGTGAGGAACCTAGTGGCCCCACACCTGGTGAGATACGAGCAACACGCGCTGCCCGTTCACTCTCCGTCGGAGACTAGCGGCCAACTCCGCCAGAGTCAGCGAGAACAGAGGAAAAGTCCTGGTCAGCCTCCACAGGGCCGGACATTTGAGACAAACTGCCCCGGATTTGAGGATGTATCCAGACTCAAGTCGCCCCCGAGCCGCCCCACCGAACCCCCGGTCGGGCGGCCGACACCCCTCGAACGGCGACCGGAAGGGGAGCCGGCAGCGGTCGGGCGGAGGTCAGGCGGCGGCCACGGCGGTCCGGACCTCGAACGCGAACCGCTCCACCGCGTCACGCAGAGCGACGATGCCGGGACCACGACGCAACACGCCCCGGCTCACGTTCGGGACGACGTTGCGCACCGCGGACCCGAAGACCCGGGGAAGATCGGCCGGCGTCGCCCCCTGGGCGCCGACGCCGGGCGCGAGCAGCGGACCGTTGACGTCCAGGTCGTACGTGGAGAGGTCGCCCAGCGTGGCCCCGACGACCGCGCCGAAGGAGCCCAGGGGTTCCTCCCCGACGTTCTCGGCGGCCAGGTGCGCCAGCATCGTCGCGCCCACGTCGCGCCCGTCGGCCCGCACCGCGTGCTGGACCTCGCCGCCCTCCGGGTTGGAGGTCAGCGCCAGCACGAACAGTCCGGCGCCGCTCTCCCGGGCCAGCGCCACCGCCGGCGACAGCGATCCGTAGCCGAGATACGGGGAGACGGTGAGGGCGTCGGAGAACAGCGGAGCGTCCTTGTGCAGGAACGCCTCGGCGTACGCGGCCATGGTCGAGCCGATGTCGCCGCGCTTGGCGTCCATCACGACCAGGGCGCCCGCCGCCCGCGCCTCCTGCACCGTCTTCTCCAGGACGGCCACCCCGCGCGAGCCGAACCGCTCGAAGAAGGCGCTCTGCGGCTTCAGCAGGGCGACCCGGTCGGCCGTCGCCTCGACGACCGTGCGGCTGAACCGCTCCAGACCGGCGACGTCGTCGTTCAGGCCCCACTCGGCGAGCAGGGAGGCGTGCGGGTCGATGCCGACGCACAGCGGACCGCGTTCGTCCATGGCCTGCCGCAGGCGCGCGCCGAAGGGTTCCATGGTCATGCCGTCTTCCTCACGTCGGCGCCGACCGCGTCGGCGAGAGTGGCGTAGGGGCTCGTCCGCAGGCGGGCGGCGAGACCCTTGTGGATGGCGCGGCCCCAGAAGGGCCCCTCGTAGACGAAGGCGCTGTATCCCTGCACCAGGGTCGCGCCGGCCAGGATGCGCTGCCAGGCGTCCTCGGCGTTCTCGACGCCGCCGACGCCGACCAGGGTCACGCGGTCGCCCACGCGCGCGTAGAGACGCCGCAGCACCTCCAGGGAGCGGGCCTTGACGGGCGCTCCGGACAGTCCGCCGGTCTCCTCGACCAGGGAGGGCTCCGACGTCAGGCCGAGGCCCTCGCGGGCGATGGTGGTGTTCGTGGCGATGATCCCGTCCAGGCCGAGTTCCACTGCCAGGTCGGCGACCGCGTCGACGTCCTCGTCGGCGAGGTCCGGGGCGATCTTCACCAGCAGCGGGACACGGCGCGTGGCGACCGCACGGTCGGCGGCCTCGCGGACGGCGGTCAGCAGCGGCCGCAGCGCCTCGGTGGCCTGGAGGTTCCGCAGCCCCGGCGTGTTGGGCGAGGACACGTTGACGACCAGGTAGTCGGCGTACGGAGCGAGGCGCTCGGCCGACTTCACGTAGTCCGCGACGGCCTTCTCCTCCGGTACGGCCTTGGTCTTGCCGATGTTGACGCCGACGACGGGCTTGAAGACGGGCGTACGGGAGGCCAGGCGCGCGGCTACGGCCAGCGAGCCGTCGTTG
The DNA here is from genome assembly GCF_036898465.1 of Streptomyces sp. B21-105. Lineage (NCBI taxonomy): Bacteria > Bacillati > Actinomycetota > Actinomycetes > Kitasatosporales > Streptomycetaceae > Streptomyces > Streptomyces sp. B21-105. The sequence goes on from NZ_JARUMJ010000001.1 coordinate 1,931,976, forward strand.
TTGAAGCCCATCCGGTTGATGAGCCCCCGGTCCCGCACGAGCCGGAACAGCCGCTTCCTGGGGTTGCCGGGCTGCGCCTCGCCGGTGACCGTGCCGATCTCGACGTGGTCGAAGCCCAGCATCGACATCCCGTCGATCGCGACGGCGTTCTTGTCGAAGCCGGCCGCGAGCCCGAACGGGCCGTGCATGCGCAGCCCGAAGGCCTCCGTGCGCAGCTCCCGGAAGCGGGGCGCCAGCGCCGCGGCGAGGAACGTGCGCAGCACCGGCACGCGCGCGGCGAGACGGATCCAGCGGAAGGCCAGGTGGTGGGCGTTCTCGGGGTCCATCCGGGTGAAGACCAGACGGAAGAAGAGCTTGTACATGTCTCAGGTGTCCTTCGGAGAGCCTCGTGGAGCGTGGGCCTCGTACCGGGGGGCCTCATGAAGAGGGGGACACCGTTTCCGGTGTCCCCCTCTTCAGCTGCTAGTCGCGGGCCGCGGTCAGATGTTCCGCGTGTTCCTGGAGCGAGCGGACGCCCACGTCCCCGCGGTTGAGGGCGTCGATGCCCTGGACTGCGGCGGCGAGCGCCTGCACCGTCGTCAGGCACGGCACGGACCTCGCCACCGCCGCCGTCCGGATCTCGTAGCCGTCGAGACGGCCGCCGGTGCCGTACGGGGTGTTCACGATGAGGTCGACGTCGCCGTCGTGGATGTGCTGGACGATCGTCTTCTCGCCGCCCGGGCCGGTGCCCTCGGACTGCTTGCGCACCACCGTGGCGTTGATGCCGTTGCGCTTGAGGACCTCGGCCGTGCCGGAGGTGGCGAGCAGTTCGAAGCCGTGAGCGACCAGTTCGCGCGCGGGGAAGATCATCGAGCGCTTGTCCCGGTTGGCGACCGAGATGAACGCGCGACCCTTGGTGGGCAGCGGGCCGTACGCGGCCGCCTGCGACTTGGCGTACGCCGTGCCGAAGACGGAGTCGATGCCCATGACCTCGCCGGTGGAGCGCATCTCCGGACCGAGGACGGTGTCGACGCCGCGGCCGGAGGTGTCCCGGAACCGGGTCCACGGCATCACGGCCTCCTTGACGGAGATCGGCGCGTCGAGCGGGAGCTCGCCGCCGTCGCCGGTCGCCGGGAGCAGGCCCTCGGCGCGCAGCTCGGCGATGGTCGCGCCGAGCGAGATGCGGGCGGCGGCCTTCGCCAGCGGCACCGCCGTCGCCTTCGAGGTGAAGGGGACCGTGCGCGATGCGCGCGGGTTGGCCTCGAGGACGTAGAGGATGTCGCCGGCCATCGCGAACTGGATGTTGATCAGTCCGCGCACGCCGACGCCCTTGGCGATCGCCTCGGTGGAGGCCCGCAGGCGCTTGATGTCGAAGCCGCCCAGGGTGATGGGGGGCAGGGCGCACGCCGAGTCGCCGGAGTGGATGCCGGCCTCCTCGATGTGCTCCATCACACCGCCGAGATACAGCTCCTCGCCGTCGTAGAGCGCGTCGACGTCGATCTCGATGGCGTCGTCGAGGAAACGGTCGACGAGGACCGGCCGGGTGGGGCTGATCTCGGTCGACTCGGCGATGTAGGAGGACAGCCGGGTCTCGTCGTAGACGATCTCCATGCCGCGGCCGCCGAGGACGTACGAGGGCCGCACGAGGACCGGGTAGCCGATCTCGTCGGCGATGGCCTTGGCCTCGGTGAAGGTGGTGGCGGTGCCGTGCTTGGGAGCCGGCAGACCGGCCTCGGCGAGCACGCGCCCGAAGGCGCCCCGGTCCTCGGCCGCGTGGATGGCCTCCGGAGGGGTGCCGACGATCGGCACGCCGTTGTCCTTGAGGGCCTGTGCGAGCCCCAGCGGGGTCTGGCCGCCGAGCTGCACGACGACGCCGGCGATCGGACCGGCCTGTGCCTCCGCGTGGACGATCTCCAGCACGTCCTCGAGCGTCAGGGGCTCGAAGTACAGGCGGTCGGAGGTGTCGTAGTCGGTGGAGACGGTCTCCGGGTTGCAGTTGACCATCACGGTCTCGTACCCGGCGTCGGAGAGCGCGAAGGAGGCGTGGACGCAGGAGTAGTCGAACTCGATGCCCTGGCCGATACGGTTCGGGCCGGAGCCCAGGATGATCACCGCGGGCTTCTCGCGGGGCGCGACCTCGTTCTCCTCGTCGTAGGAGGAGTAGAAGTACGGGGTCTTCGCGGCGAACTCGGCGGCGCAGGTGTCGACCGTCTTGTAGACGGGGCGGACGCCCAGGGCGTGCCGGACCTCGCGCACGACGTCCTCGCGCAGCCCGCGGATCTCGGCGATCTGCTGGTCGGAGAAGCCGTGCCGCTTGGCCTCGGAAAGCAGGTCGGCGTCCAGGCGGTCGGCCGCGGCCAGCTCGTCGGCCGTCTCCTTGATGAGGAAGAGCTGGTCGACGAACCAGGGGTCGATCTTCGTGAACTCGAAGACCTCTTCAGCGGTCGCGCCCGCGCGGATCGCCTGCATGACGGTGTTGATCCGGCCGTCGGTGGGCCGGACGGCCTCCCGCAGCAGCTCCTCCTTGTCCCCGGCGGAGCCGGGCTCGCCGACGAAGGTGAACTGGCTGCCCTTCTTCTCCAGTGAGCGCAGCGCCTTCTGCAAGGCCTCGGTGAAGTTGCGGCCGATGGCCATGGCCTCGCCGACCGACTTCATGGTGGTGGTGAGCGTGGAGTCGGCGGACGGGAACTTCTCGAAGGCGAAGCGCGGGGCCTTGACGACCACGTAGTCGAGCGTCGGCTCGAAGGAGGCCGGGGTCTCCTGCGTGATGTCGTTGGGGATCTCGTCGAGGGTGTAGCCGACGGCGAGCTTGGCCGCGATCTTCGCGATCGGGAATCCGGTCGCCTTCGAAGCCAGGGCGGACGAGCGCGACACGCGCGGGTTCATCTCGATGACGATGACACGGCCGTCCTCGGGGTTCACCGCGAACTGGATGTTGCAGCCGCCGGTGTCCACGCCGACCTCGCGGATGATCGCGATGCCGACGTCGCGCAGCACCTGGTACTCGCGGTCGGTCAGCGTCATCGCGGGGGCCACGGTGATCGAGTCGCCGGTGTGCACGCCCATGGGGTCGAAGTTCTCGATGGAGCAGACGACCACGACGTTGTCGTGCTTGTCGCGCATCAGCTCCAGCTCGTACTCCTTCCAGCCGAGGATGGACTCCTCCAGGAGCACCTCGGTGGTCGGCGAGAGAGTGAGGCCCTGACCGGCGATGCGGCGCAGCTCCTCCTCGTCGTGGGCGAAACCGGAGCCGGCGCCGCCCATGGTGAAGGAGGGGCGGACGACGACGGGGTAGCCGCCGAGGGTCTCGACGCCCGCGATGACGTCGTCCATGGAGTGGCAGATCACGGACCGGGCGGACTCGCCGTGGCCGATCTTCGCGCGGACGGCTTCGACGACGCCCTTGAAGAGGTCGCGGTCCTCGCCCTTGTTGATCGCCTCGACGTTGGCGCCGATCAGCTCGACCCCGTACTTCTCCAGCACACCCTGTTCGTGCATGGAGATCGCGGTGTTCAGGGCGGTCTGGCCGCCGAGCGTCGGCAGCAGGGCGTCGGGGCGCTCCTTGGCGATGATCTTCTCGACGAACTCCGGGGTGATCGGCTCGACGTAGGTGGCGTCGGCGATCTCCGGGTCGGTCATGATCGTCGCCGGGTTGGAGTTGACCAGGATCACCCTGAGGCCCTCGGCGCGCAGGATGCGGCACGCCTGGGTGCCGGAGTAGTCGAACTCGGCGGCCTGGCCGATGACGATCGGGCCGGAGCCGATGACCAGGACGGACTGGATATCGGTGCGCTTAGGCACGCTGGCCCTCCATCAGGGATACGAAGCGGTCGAACAGGTAGGCGGCGTCGTGCGGGCCCGCTGCCGCTTCGGGGTGGTACTGGACGGAGAAGGCCGGCTGGTCGAGCAGTTGCAGCCCCTCCACGACGTCGTCGTTGAGGCAGACGTGCGAGACCTCGGCGCGGCCGAACTTCGTCTCGCTGACCTTGTCGAGCGGCGCGTCCACGGCGAAGCCGTGATTGTGCGCGGTGACCTCGACCTTGCCGGTCGTACGGTCCTGGACCGGCTGGTTGATGCCGCGGTGGCCGTACTTCAGCTTGTAGGTGCCGAAGCCGAGGGCGCGGCCGAGGATCTGGTTGCCGAAGCAGATGCCGAACAGCGGCGTCCTGCGCTGAAGCACCTCGGTCATCAGCGAGACGGGGCCGTCGGCGGTGGCCGGGTCGCCCGGGCCGTTGGAGAAGAACACGCCGTCGGGGTCGACGGCGTACACGTCGTCCACCGAGGCCGTCGCGGGCAGCACGTGCACCTCGATGCCGCGCTCGGCCATGCGGTGCGGGGTCATGCCCTTGATGCCGAGGTCGATGGCGGCCACGGTGAACCGCTTCTCGCCGACCGCGGGCACCACGTAGGCCTCCTTGGTGGCGACCTCCTCGTACAGGCTCGCGCCCTTCATGTGCGGCTGGGCCTGCACGCGCGCGAGGAGCTCGGCGTCCGGGGCGATGGCCTCGCCCGAGAAGACTCCGGCCCGCATCGAGCCGCCCTCGCGCAGGTGGCGGGTGAGGGCCCGGGTGTCGATGCCGCAGATCCCGACGATCCCCTGGGCGACGAGCTCGTCGTCCAGGGAGCGCCTGGCGCGCCAGTTGGAGGGCACGCGCGCGGGGTCGCGCACGACGTAGCCGGAGACCCAGATGCGGCCGGACTCGTCGTCCTCGTCGTTCCAGCCGGTGTTGCCGATCTGCGGCGCGGTCGCGACGACGATCTGGCGGTCGTACGAAGGGTCGGTCAGGGTCTCCTGGTAGCCGGTCATGCCGGTGGAGAACACCGCTTCGCCGAAGGTCTCCCCCACGGCCCCGTAGGCGCGGCCGCGGAAGATGCGGCCGTCCTCCAGGACGAGTACGGCGGGAGCCTTGGCGGCTCCCCTGGTGGAGGTCGTCATCGTGCGCCTTCCGTCGTGTCGTTCTTGATCATGGAGTTGACGGCGTCGACCCATGCGGTGTGCTCGGCCGCGTGATCCGAGCGGAAGCCTGAGTCGATCAGCCGGTCGCCGTGCGCCCAGGTCACCACCAGCAGTCCGCCCTCGGTGAGGACCTTGCCGGCGATGCCCTTGCCGAGCAGGGCCTCGCGCAGCGCGTCGGCCGGGATGAAGAAGTCGGTCGCGCCGGGGCGCACGACGTCGAGTCCCGCGTCCGTCAGGGTGAGCTCGACCCGGCTGCGGGTGCCGAGGCCGTGCGCCACGATGCGGTCGAGCCACTGTCCGGCGGTGGTGGAGCCGTGGTAGCGGCCGCTCATGCTCAGTCTCACCGGACCGGGCCCGTCCGGCATTGCGGGCAGCAGCGGCTCGCCGCCTCCGTCGAGGGTGGTGGTGGAAGACGGGCGGACGGGCAGCTCGGGCAGGTCGCCCTGGAGCGTGCCGCGCCACTTCCAGCCCTCGCGCATCAGCCAGTACACGAGCGCGACGAACAGTCCGAGGCCGACCACCCAGCCGGCCCGGGCGGCCCAGTCGGTCACTTGGGCCGATTCCTTCTCGGCCGCGAGCAGTAGTGCAGATGTCACGTGAGCTTCCCGTCGACGAGCGTGGCCTTGCCCCGGAGCCACGTGTGCGTGACACGGCCCGGCAGCTCACGACCCTCGTACGGGGTGTTCCGGCTGCGCGAGGCGAAGCCCGCGGGGTCCACGGACCCACGGTATTCCGTGTCGACGAGCGTGAGGTTGGCGGGCTCACCTGCCGAGACGGGGCGCCCGTGCCCCGTGGCCCGCCCGATCAGGGCGGGCTTGAACGACATCCGGCTCGCGACCCCGGCCCAGTCCAGCAGGCCCGTCTCCACCATCGTCTCCTGGACCACCGACAGCGCGGTCTCCAGGCCGACCATGCCCATGGCGGCGGCGGCCCACTCGCAGTCCTTGTCCTCGTGCGGGTGCGGGGCGTGATCGGTGGCGACGATGTCGATGGTGCCGTCGGCGAGCGCCTCGCGCAGGGCGTGCACGTCCCGCTCGGTGCGCAGCGGCGGGTTGACCTTGTAGACCGGGTTGTAGCTGCGCACCAGCTCGTCGGTGAGCAGCAGGTGGTGCGGGGTGACCTCGGCGGTGACGTCGATGCCGCGGGACTTGGCCCAGCGGACGATCTCGACCGACCCGGCGGTGGAGAGGTGGCAGATGTGGACCCGGGAGCCGACGTGCTCGGCGAGCAGGACGTCCCGGGCGATGATCGACTCCTCGGCCACCGCGGGCCAGCCCCCGAGCCCCAGCTCGGCGGAGACGACGCCCTCGTTCATCTGGGCGCCCTCGGTCAGCCGCGGCTCCTGCGCGTGCTGGGCGACGACCCCGCCGAAGGCCTTCACGTACTCCAGGGCCCGGCGCATGATCACCGCGTCGTCGACGCACTTGCCGTCGTCGGAGAAGACGGTGACGCCGGCGGCGGACTCGTGCATGGCGCCGAGCTCGGCGAGCTTCCTGCCCTCCAGGCCTACGGTGACGGCGCCGATGGGCTGCACGTCGCAGTAGCCGTGCTCCTGCCCGAGCCGGTAGACCTGCTCGACGACGCCGGCGGTGTCGGCGACCGGGAAGGTGTTGGCCATGGCGAAGACGGCCGTGTAGCCGCCGGAAGCGGCCGCGCGGGTACCCGTCAGCACCGTCTCGGAGTCCTCACGGCCCGGCTCGCGCAGATGGGTGTGCAGGTCGACCAGGCCCGGCAGCAGCACCTTGCCCGCGGCCTCCACGACCTCGGCGCCCTCGGCGGACAGCCCCGCGCCCATGGCCTCGATGACCGCGCCGTCGATCAGGACGTCCTGCGGCTCGCCGCCGAGCACCTTCGCACCACGGATCAGGATCTTGCTCATGTGCTTACTTCTCCTCGGTGGTACGGGCGTGGCTGACGGCGGGTTCGTTGCCGCCCAGGAGCAGGTAGAGGACGGCCATCCGGATGGACACGCCGTTGGCGACCTGTTCGACGACGGTGCAGCGCTCGGAGTCGGCGACCTCGGCGGTGATCTCCATGCCGCGGACCATCGGGCCGGGGTGCATCACGATGGCGTGCTCGGGCATCCGCGCCATCCGGTCGCCGTCGAGGCCGTAGCGCCGCGAGTACTCGCGCTCCGTCGGGAAGAACGCGGCGTTCATCCGCTCGCGCTGCACGCGCAGCATCATCACCGCGTCGGACTTGGGAAGGGTGCTGTCGAGGTCGTACGACACCTCGCAGGGCCAGGTCTCGATGCCGACCGGCACCAGGGTGGGCGGGGCGACGAGGGTGACCTCGGCGCCGAGCGTGTGCAGCAGGTCGACGTTGGAGCGGGCGACCCGGCTGTGCAGCACGTCGCCCACGATCGTGATGCGCCTGCCGGAGAGGTCCTGGCCGATCCCGGCGTCCCGGCCGACCAGCCGGCGGCGCATGGTGAAGGCGTCCAGCAGGGCCTGGGTCGGGTGCTGGTGGGTGCCGTCGCCGGCGTTGACGACGACCGCGTCGATCCAGCCGGACGTGGCCAGACGGTAGGGCGCCCCCGAGGCGCCGTGCCGGATGACGACCGCGTCGACGCCCATGGCCTCCAGAGTCTGCGCGGTGTCCTTCAGGGACTCGCCCTTGGAGACGCTCGACCCCTTGGCGGAGAAGTTGATGACGTCCGCGGAGAGGCGCTTCTCGGCTGCCTCGAAGGAGATACGCGTGCGCGTGGAGTCCTCGAAGAAGAGGTTGACGATGGTGCGGCCGCGCAGGGTCGGCAGTTTCTTGATGGGCCGGTCGGCGACCCGGGCCATCTCCTCGGCGGTGTCGAGGATCAGGACGGCGTCGTCGCGGGTGAGGTCGGCGGCCGAGATGAGATGACGCTGCATCTGTCAGGCTCCGTAAGGCAGTTCAGACATGGGAGGTCACGGGCGTACAGGGGCACGGCTGCGCGGCGACGGGGCCGCACGCGCGCGTGCTACTGCTGGGCGGTCTGCTTCACACCGAGCAGCACGGTGTCGCGACCGTCCTCCTCGGCGAGCTGGACCTTGACCGTCTCCCGCAACGACGTGGGGAGGTTCTTGCCGACGTAGTCGGCGCGGATGGGCAGTTCCCGGTGGCCGCGGTCGACGAGGACCGCGAGCTGCACCGCGCGCGGGCGCCCGAGGTCGTTCAGGGCGTCGAGGGCGGCGCGGATGGTGCGGCCGGAGAAGAGCACGTCGTCGACGAGGACGACCAGCCTGCCGTCCAGGCCGTCACCGGGGATCTCGGTGCGGGCCAGCGCACGCGGCGGATGCATGCGCAGGTCGTCGCGGTACATCGTGATGTCGAGGGAGCCGACCGGAACCTTGCGGTCGGTGATCTGCTCGAGCTTTGCGGCGAGCCGCTGGGCGAGGAAGACGCCGCGGGTCGGAATGCCGAGCAGTACCACGTCGTCGGCGCCCTTGGCGCGTTCGACGATCTCGTGGGCGATGCGGGTCAGCACGCGCGCGATGTCGGGGCCCTCGAGTACGGGCCGGGCATCGGCTTGCCGGGGATCCTGCTGGGTGTCCTGCTTGTCCATATGAAACGGACCTCCTTCTCCGCCTCACGGGACGGACCTTAAAGGACGTCGGATTTGCGCCATCCACGGTACCAGGCCCGCAGGGCGCCCCTGATCACCCCCTTGGCCCAATCGGCCATCGATACCACGGAAGCGTCGGTGTGGACCATTCGGCTTGACGCAGAAGAATCACGCTGCGTAACCTCACAGTGAGTTACCAGCACGCGGTTCGCGCCGCGTCGACCCATTGCCGGGAGCTATATGTCCAGCGAATACGCCAAGCAGCTCGGGGCCAAGCTCCGGGCCATCCGCACCCAGCAGGGCCTTTCCCTCCACGGTGTCGAGGAGAAGTCCCAGGGACGCTGGAAGGCGGTCGTGGTCGGTTCGTACGAGCGCGGCGACCGTGCCGTGACCGTGCAGCGTCTCGCCGAGCTGGCGGATTTCTACGGCGTTCCCGTGCAGGAACTGCTGCCGGGCACCACGCCGGGCGGGGCGGCCGAGCCCCCGCCGAAGCTGGTCCTGGACCTGGAGCGGCTGGCCCACGTGCCGGTCGAGAAGGCCGGCCCGCTGCAGCGGTACGCCGCCACGATCCAGTCCCAGCGCGGCGACTACAACGGCAAGGTGCTGTCGATCCGCCAGGACGACCTGCGCACCCTCGCCGTCATCTACGACCAGTCGCCCTCGGTCCTGACCGAGCAGCTGATCAACTGGGGTGTGCTGGACGCGGACGCGAGGCGCGCGGTCGCCCACGAGGAGGCCTGAGGCCCCCGCGGCCCCGCCGAGCTCTGCAGAAACGTGCCGCCGGGGGTGGCCGGAACCCGTTGGTTCCGGCCACCCCCGGCTTTCGGTACAACGCCGGAAGGCCCACAGCCTGCGCTGTGGGCCTTCCGGCGTGTCCGCGCCCCGGAGGGGGGCGCGGAAGGCTGCGCGACGAGCCACAGGCGAACCACAGGCCCGTGGGGCCCGCGGGGCCCGCGGTTCGCCGGCTCTCCCCGCGGACCTACTCGCCGGTCCGGCGCAGCGACGGCTTGAGCTCCTTCAGTCTGCCGAGCAGACCGTTGACGAACGAGGGCGACTCGTCCGTGGAGAACTCCTTCGCCAGCTGCACCATCTCGTCGAGGACGACCGCGTCCGGGGTCTCGTCGGCCCAGATGAGCTCGTACGCGCCGAGCCGCAGGAGATTGCGGTCGACGACCGGCATCCGGTCGAGCGTCCACCCGACCGCGTACTGGGCGATCAGCTCGTCGATGCGCCGCGCGTGCTGCGCATAGCCCTCGACCAGCTGCATGGTGTACTCGCTGACCGGCGGCTGCCGGGTGTCGGCCCGGGAGAGCCGGATCCAGTCCGCGAGGACCGTCAGGACGTCGACTCCGCGCTGGTCGCCCTCGAAGAGGATCTGGAAGGCACGCTTGCGGGCCGTGTTGCGGGCAGCCACGGTTAGCTGTTCACCCGGCCGAGGTAGTCGCTGGTGCGGGTGTCGACCTTGATCTTCTCACCGGTGGTGATGAAGAGCGGGACCTGGATCTGGTGACCGGTCTCCAGGGTGGCGGGCTTGGTGCCGCCGGTGGAGCGGTCGCCCTGCAGGCCCGGCTCGGTCTCCTGCACCACGAGCTCGACGGCGGCCGGCAGCTCCACGAAGAGCACCTCGCCCTCGTGCTGCGCGACGGTGGCCGTGAAGCCCTCGATCAGGAAGTTGGCCGCGTCACCGACGGCCTTGCGGTCGACCATGAGCTGGTCGTAGGTCTCCATGTCCATGAAGACGAAGTACTCGCCGTCCATGTACGAGAACTGCATGTCGCGCTTGTCGACAGTGGCGGTCTCGACCTTGACGCCGGCGTTGAACGTCTTGTCGACGACCTTGCCGGAAAGCACGTTCTTGAGCTTGGTGCGCACGAAAGCGGGGCCCTTGCCGGGCTTGACGTGCTGGAACTCGACGACGGACCAGAGCTGCCCGCCTTCCAGCTTGAGCACCAGGCCGTTCTTGAGGTCGTTCGTGGAAGCCACGGTTGCGGAATCTCCTGGACTGACGACGACCCCGGGGCACGCACTCCTACAGCGCGAGCAGCTCCTTGGTCGTGATGGTGAGTAGCTCGGGTCCGCCGTCCGCCTCGGGGCGCACGACGAGCGTGTCATCGATCCGGACGCCGCCCCGGCCCGGGAGGTGTACCCCGGGTTCGACGGTGACCGGCACGCAAGCGTCCAGTTTACCCATGGCCGCGGGGCTCAACTGCGGGTCCTCTTCGATTTCCAGTCCGACCCCGTGCCCGGTGAGCGCCGGAAGGCCTTCGGCGTACCCCGCGGAGTCCAGGATCTGGCGGGCCGCCCGGTCCACGTCCCGGCAGGCCACACCCGGTGCCAGGGACTCGCGTCCGGCCCGTTGAGCGGCGAAGACGAGGTCGTACAGCGCGATCTGCCAGTCGGCGGGAGATGTGCCGATCACGAAGGTGCGGCCGATCTCGCAACGGTAGCCGCGGTAGGCCGCGCCCAGGCAGACGGAGAGGAAGTCGCCCTCCTCGACGCGCCGGTCGGTGGGCCGGTGGCCGCGGCGCCCGGAGTTCGGGCCGGTGGCGACGGAGGTGGTGAAGGCCGGGCCGTCGGCGCCGTGGTCGACGAGGCGCCGTTCCAGTTCGAGGGCGAGGTGTCGCTCGGTGCGTCCGACCAGGATCGACTCCAGCAGCTCCCCCAGCGCTTGGTCGGCGATCTCGGCGCCGATCCGCAGACAGGAGATCTCCTCCTCGTCCTTCACCACTCTGAGCTGTTCGACCGCGCAGCCCAGGTCGGCCAGGCGCAGCCGGGGTGCCACGGACCGCAGTTCGCGGTGGCGGACCATCGTCAGGTGATGTTCCTCGATCGCCAGCGAGTCGCCGCCCTGGGCGGTGAGCAGGTCGGCGGCGGCGACCGCCGGATCGCCGCCGGCGTGGGGCAGGCAGTGGACGCGCAGTGCGTCGTCCGGCCGGCCCTCGCCCGGGCGGTCCTCGGGCGGTCCGGGGCAGACGAGGAGGTCCTCGAGGCGGCCCAGCAGCAGGACGGCGCCCTGCGGGGCGGCGCCCGCGAGATACCTCACGTTGGCCGGGCGGGAGACGAGCGCAGCCGCGCTTCCGGCCGCGTTGCAGCGCTCGCGCAGGCGGGTTCGGCGGGACGCGTAGACCTCTGACATGAGTCGAGCCTAGGAGCGTCGGCCGGATCGCGCCGGTTGGAGAGGCGTTCGGGGGACGGGACGCCCCTCAGCGGTGTTCGGCCCGGTCCGCTACCAGGTCGGGGGGCTGGCGATCGCCCGCGCCAGGACGTCGTCCAGGACCCGCGCCGTGGTGGGGACGTCCAGCTGGGAGTTGTCGATGATCGGGAGGCCGGAGCCGTACCAGCCGGCCATGCGGCCGTGGATGCGGGCCACCTCCTCGTCGCTGAGGCGGCGGTTGCCGGAACGCTCGGCGTTGCGCTCCAGAACGACTTCCAGTCCGGGCAGCAGGACGACGGGCAGCAGGCCCGGGCCCACATGCCGTTTCCAGCCGCCGAGGCCGACGGCCGGCCGGTCGGGGAAGATCGCGTCGTCCAGGATGCACGAGATGCCGTTGGCCAGGAAGTTGCGGGCGGCGAAGCCGCAGGTGCGGCGGGCCAGGCGGTACTGGGCCTCGGAGTGGTCGTTCCACCCGGACTGCGGGTCGGCGAAACCCGAGCGGACCCATTCCCGCACGTCGTCGAGGCTGACGTGGGCGGTCGGCACCCGGCGGTGACCGGCCCAGAACTTGGCGACGCTGGTCTTGCCGGCGCCGGCCGGGCCGATCAGCAGCACCGCGAGGGTGGTCGCCGCCGGGTCGGGGACGATCGGGGCGGGCGGCGCGCTGGGCACGGGGAACGGGCCGCCCGGGGGGAGCGGCACATGCCCGGTGACGTCGGGGCCCGGCGGGGCCGGTGCGTGTTGCGGGGCGGGCGGGTGCGGCACGGGCGGCACCGGCGGCTGTGGGGCCGGCGGGACCGGGCCCGAGGGGGCTCCGAGGTGACCCGGCTGCGGCAGGGGGGTGCTGCCGGGCTGGTGCGGGCCCGGGTGATGTGCGGCCGGCGACCAGCCGACGGCCGGACCGTGCCCCGGCTGGTGGGGCGGCGGCAGCGGAGAACCCACTGCGTGCTGCATCCGGTGCCACTCCGTCTCGTACAGGCAATGGGCGCTGGCTGTGGGGGCTCGTCGGCCCCCTCTTCGCTACTGAACGGTACCGCCCTCGACCGTCGATCGGTGAACGGCCGGGGGCGGTCCGAAGTGCCCGGTGCGGAAAGCGAATCGGGCGGGAGAGACCGGTACGGGGAACGCGCCGTCGCGTCGTCCGTGGTCCTACTCGCCGACCTCGCCGTACGCGGCGAGCAGGACGGCCGGGTCGGGACCCTCGAGGACGGTCGGCTTGGCCAGGCCGTCCAGGACGATGAAGCGCAGCAGGTCGCCGCGGGACTTCTTGTCGACCTTCATGTTCTCCAGCAGCTTGGCCCACTGGTCGTGGCGGTAGTGCAGCGGGAGACCCACCGACTTGAGGACGGTGCGGTGCCGGTCGGCCGTGGCGTCGTCCAGCCGGCCCGCGAGCCGGCCCAGTTCGGCGGCGAAGTGCATGCCCACCGAGACGGCCGCGCCGTGGCGCCACTTGTAGCGCTCGTTCTTCTCGATGGCGTGCGCGAGGGTGTGTCCGTAGTTGAGGATCTCCCGCAGTCCGGACTCCTTCAGGTCGGAGGAGACGACGTCCGCCTTGACCCTGATGGACCGCTCGATGAGCTCGGCGGTGTGCGGGCCCTGCGGGGTGCGGGCGGCCTCGGGGTCGGACTCGATCAGGTCCAGGATCACCGGGTCGGCGATGAAGCCTGCCTTGATGATCTCGGCCAGTCCCGAGACGTAGTCGTTGACCGGGAGGGAGTCCAGCGCGGCCAGGTCGCACAGCACGCCGGCCGGCGGGTGGAAGGAGCCGACGAGGTTCTTGCCCTCGGTGGTGTTGATGCCGGTCTTGCCGCCGACGGCCGCGTCGACCATGGCGAGCACGGTCGTCGGGACGGCGATCCAGCGCACCCCGCGCAGCCAGGTCGCGGCGACGAACCCGGCGAGGTCGGTGGTCGCGCCGCCGCCGACGCCCACGACGACGTCGGTGCGGGTGAACCCGGACTGGCCGAGCGCCTTCCAGCAGTAGGCGGCGACCTCGGCGGTCTTGGCCTCCTCCGCGTTGGGCACCTGGATGGCGACGGCCTCGAAGCCCTGCTCGGCCAGGTCGGCGCGGAGCGCGTCCCCGGTCTCGGCGAGCGCCTCGGGGTGGATGACGGCGACCCGCTTGACGCGGTCGCCGATCAACCCGCCGAGCTCGCCCAGCAGCTGACGGCCGACCAGCACTTCGTAGGGATCCGACCCGGCGCTGCCGCCGATCCGGATCCGCGTCACGGACTCGCTGCTCATGCTTCCTTCAACTCCAAAGCGTCCAGGGCTGCTTGGGCGACCTCTTCGGGTGTACGGCCGTCCGTCGGGACCACCGCCGTGGCGACGCCCTCGTAGAGGGGACGGCGGGCGTCCATCAGCTCGCGCCACTGCTTGCGCGGGTTCACGGCGAGCAGAGGACGGGCCACGCCCAGCCCGGTGCGCTTGACGGCTTCCTCGACGTCCATGGCCAGGTAGACCACGCGCCGCCCGGCCAGCAGGCCGCGGGTGTCGGCGTCCAGGATCGCGCCGCCGCCGAGCGCGAGGACGCCGTCGTGCTCGCCGAGCGCGCGCCGCACGGCCCGCTTCTCGACCGCGCGAAACGCCTCCTCGCCCTCGTCGACGAAGATCTCCGCGATGCTGCGGTCCTGCTCGGCGACGATGTCGTCGTCGGTGTCCCGGTAGCCGACGCCGAGCCGATCGGCGAGCAGCTGCCCGACGGTGGACTTGCCGACGCCCATCGGACCGACCAGGACGACCAGCGGCCCGCTCATCGGATGTGCAGGTTGTCGAGGTACGACCGCACGTTGCGGCGGGTCTCGGGGACGCTGTCGCCGCCGAACTTCTCCGCCACCGCGTCCGCCAGTACCAGCGCGACCATCGCCTCGGCGACGATGCCGGCGGCCGGGACCGCGCACACGTCGGAGCGCTGGTGATGCGCCTGGGTGGCCTCGCCCGTGGCGACGTCCACCGTCTGCAGGGCGCGCGGCACGGTTGCGATCGGCTTCATGGCCGCGCGCACGCGCAGCAGCTCGCCGGTGGTCAGCCCGCCCTCGGTGCCGCCGGAGCGGCCGGAGGCGCGCCTGATCCCCTCGCCGGTGGCGAGGATCTCGTCGTGCGCCTTGGAGCCGGGCACGCGCGCGAGGTCGAAGCCGTCGCCGACCTCGACGCCCTTGATCGCCTGGATGCCCATCAGCGCGGCGGCGAGCCGGGCGTCCAGCCGGCGGTCCCAGTGCACGTGCGAACCGAGGCCGACCGGGACGTCGTACGCCAGCACCTCGACGACGCCGCCGAGGGTGTCGCCGTCCTTGTGGGCCTGGTCGATCTCCGCGACCATCGCCTTCGAGGCGTCGGCGTCCAGGCAGCGCACGGGGTCCGCGTCCAGCTTCTCGACGTCGGCGGGGGTCGGGTACACGCCGTAGGGCGCCTTCGCGGCGGCCAGCTCGACGACGTGGCTGACGATCTCGATGCCGGCCGTCTCCTTGAGGTAGGAGCGGGCGACCGCGCCGAGCGCGACCCGGGCGGCCGTCTCCCGCGCGGAGGCGCGCTCCAGGATCGGCCGGGCCTCGTCGAAGCCGTACTTCTGCATGCCGGCGAGGTCGGCGTGGCCGGGGCGCGGCCGGGTGAGCGGGGCGTTGCGGGCGAGGCCGGCCAGCACCTGCGGGTCGACCGGGTCGGCCGCCATGACCTGCTCCCACTTCGGCCACTCCGTGTTGCCCACCATGACGGCGACCGGGGAGCCCATGGTCAGGCCGTGCCGGACACCGCCGAGGAAGGTGACCTCGTCGCGCTCGAACTTCATGCGCGCACCGCGCCCATAGCCGAGCCGCCGCCGCGCGAGGTGGTCGGCGACCATCTCCGTGGTGATCGGCACGCCGGCGGGAAGGCCCTCCAGCGTCGCGACAAGTGCGGGACCGTGGGACTCTCCCGCGGTCAGCCAACGCAGCCTGCTCAACGATGCTCCTCAGTGCTCGCGCCCGGTACTGCTCTGCGCACGCGCGTACGTCGCGTACGTCGTCGGCGTGACCGGGTGCGCGGCCCTGGCCCGCCGTCTTCGATCCTCCCACGTCCGGGAGCCGGACCCGGCCGTCGGTCCACCAACCGGACGGGACGGTGTCGCGGCGGCCCCAAGTGTTCGGAGCGCTCCGATCGCTCCGAGCCGGACACGGGACGGCATGGACACCCGGCTCGCCGGGTCCCTGCGGTCCGGGCCCGTGACGCTCCCGCTGTCAGGGGGACGGCGGCCGGGCGCTCAGCGCGTGCTCGCCGGCCGTGCGCATGGCCTCCACGGGTGCCGGGGCCCGGCCGGTCATCTGCTCCACCTGGAGCACCGCCTGGTGCACGAGCAGGTCGAGGCCGCTGACGACGGCGCCGCCGAACATGGACCAGCGGGCGGCAAGCTCGGTCGGCCAGGGGTCGTAGAGCACGTCGAACAGGGTGGCCGGGCGTTCGGGCACCGAGGCCGCCAGGGCGTCGGTGGCCCCGGCCGGGGTGGTCGCGACGACCAGCGGGAAGCGCAGGGCGTCGGCGGCGTCCGTCCAGTCGGCGATCCGGACGTCGACGTCGAGCCGTGCGCCCCACTGCCGCATCTCGGCGGCACGGGCCTCGCTGCGGACGTAGGCGACGATCTCGCCGGTGCAGACCCTGGACAGGGCGGCCAGCGCGGAGGACGCGGTGGCGCCCGCCCCGAGGATCGCGGCCGAGTCGGCCTGCTCTACCCCGCGCTCGCGCAGCGCGGCGACCATGCCGGGGATGTCGGTGTTGTCGCCGACCCGGCGGCCGTCCTCGGTGAGGACGAGCGTGTTGACCGCCTCGACGGAGGCCGCCGTCTCGGTGATCTCGTCGAGCAGCGGGATGACCGCGCGTTTCAGCGGCATGGTCAGCGAGAGTCCGGCCCATTCGCCGCCGAGTGCGTCGACGAAGGCGGGCAGGGCCTCCTCGTCGACCTCGAAGCGGTCGTACGTCCAGCCGGTCAGCTCCAGGGCCTCGTACGCGGCGCGGTGCAGCGCCGGGGAGAGGGAGTGGGCGATGGGGCTGCCGAGTACCGCGGCCCGGCGGGCGTCAGTTGCCCTTTCTCGCATTGAACTTGTCCTTGAGTTTCTGGAATTCTTGGTGCGTCTTGGCGAATTCGGTCTTGCTCACGCCGTCGGTCGCCACGAAGTAGTACCAGCCGTCGGCGGTCGGATTCAGCGTCGCCTTGATCGCGACCTCGCCGGGATTCCCGATCGGGCCGGGCGGCAGACCCTTGTTGGTGTACGTGTTGTACGGATCCTTGTTCTTGGTGATCTCCGACTCGCTGATATCGATCTTGCTCTCGCTCTTCAGATAGTTGAAGGTCGAGTCGAACTGCAGGAAACCGTAGGTCTGGGGATTCGCAAGGTCGAGACGGTTATAGACGACCTCCGCCATCTTGCGGTAGTCGTCGACGGTTTTACCCTCGGCCTGGACGAGGCTCGCGACCGTGATGACCTGGAGCGGATTGTCCAGCTTGAGCGCCTCGGCCTTCGCCTCCAGGCCGTACGTCTTGTACGCCTCGTCGGCGCGGGCGACCATCGACTTCAACACCACCTGCGGCTTCATGCCTTCGGCGGCGGGATAGGTGCCCGGGAAGAGGAAGCCCTCCAGCGGATCCTTGATGTCGCTGTCCGAGTTCGCCCAAGCGGGCAGTCCGAGGGTCTTGTACTCCTTCTCGGCGACCTTCCTGGTACTCCCGGAGGAAAGGCCGAGTTTCTTGTCGATGACTTTGTAGACTTCGATATTTCGCTGCCCGGGTTTGACCAGCACGTTGGCCTGGCTGTCCCCGTCGAGCATCATCGCGACGGCGCTCTTCGCCGACATCTCCTTCTTCAGGATGTACACGCCGGCCTGGATTTTCGCACCGTCGGGATTGTTGGTCACCGCCGAGACGAAGGCATCGACGCTCTTGACCACGCCGGCGTCCTTCAGCAGACGGCCGATGGCCGCACCGCCGGAGCCCTTGGGCACCTCGATGCTCACGCTCTGACCCGTGCCCGCCCCCGCGAAGTCCGGGGCCGCGCTGTAACGATTCTGGTAGAAGTGGTAACCGAGGTAGGTCACGCCGGCGAGACCACCGGTGAACACCAGGGCGACGACCAGACAGGCGACGCCGTTACGGCTCTTCTTGCCCTTGGCCCCTTTGGCCCCCTTGCCGCCCTTGGCGCCCTTCCCTCCGCGTCCCCGTCGGTCGCCGCGCCCCTCCGGCTCGTCACCGTCCGGTCCGTCGTCCCCGTCGTCGGAGCCCGCGCCGCCCGCGAAGAACGCGTGCTCGCCCTGGTCGGGACCGGGATCCCAGTCGGTGTTCTCGGGCTCCGGTTCCGGCGCCGACTCCTGCCGCGGCTGTGACTGCGACTGCGACGCGGTCTGCCGCCGGGCGGGCGGCTCCGGCGGCGGGTACGCGTCGGGGGTGCCGTAGAAGTCGGGCTGCTGGGCGCCGTAGGCCGCGGCCTGCTGGCCGTAGGGATCGCCGGGGTCGGCCGCGTACGGGACGTGGGCGTGGGTTCCCGTGCCGTCCCAGCCGCCCTCCTGGTACCCCTCGTGGTAGGGCTGCTGGTTCTGCTGGACGTACTGCTGCTGCTCCTGGCCCGGGTACTGCTGCTGCTCCTGGCCCGGGTACTGCTGCTGGTGGTAGCCCTGGTACTGCGGGTCGTACTGCTGCGCCTGTCCCTGGTCCCAGTCGCCGTACCCCTGCTGCTGCGCCTGCTGATCCTGCGGGTAGTGGGGGTGCTGCTGCTGGCCGCCGTAGGCAGGCTGATGGCCCGGGTGGGACTGCTGCCCTTCCCATCCGCCGTCCCCGTACAACGGGTCCTCCGGATGCCACGGTTCGGAGCCGGGGCCCCGGCCATACTCAGTCATCGATCCCCTAGAGCCGCGAGGCGGTGGCCACGAAGCCTTCGCGGGTCCGTCACCGTTTCGCCTCTCTCTGTGCGGCGAGTGTTCGAACAGCACCGCATCGCGCGGAACGTTACCGTACCGCGATCAGATGACCACTTCGACGCCCTCGCCCGGAGCTTTGCCTGACACCCGTTCGGATTCCAGCGCCTGCTGAAGGATGATCACAGCAGCTGCCTGGTCGATGACCGATCTGCCCTTCTTCGACTTCACCCCCGAAGCGCGCAGTCCCTGACTGGCCGTCACGGTCGTCATCCGCTCGTCCACCAGACGTACGGATACGGGCGCGATTTTGTTCGCCAGTTCCTGTGCGAATCCGCGCACCTTCACCGCGGCCGGCCCCTCGCCCCCCTTGAGGGAGCGAGGAAGACCCACGACGACCTCGATCGGCTCGTACTCCTCGACCAGTTGTCCGAGCCTGCGGTAGGCCGCGGGCAGGTCCCGGCCGGGGACCGTCTCCACCGGAGTGGCGAGGATCCCGTCGGGGTCGCACGAGGCGACCCCGATCCGGGCGTCCCCGACGTCGATCGCGAGTCGACGGCCCTTGCGCATGGCACCGCTCACTTGGCCGTTTCCGCCACGAGCCGCTCGACGGCGTCGACGGCGTCGCCGACGGCGGCCGGGTTCTGACCGCCGCCCTGGGCCACGTCCGGCTTGCCGCCACCGCCGCCGCCCAGCGTCTTGGCGGCCGTGCGAACCAGCTCGCCGGCCTTGAGCCCCCGCTCGCGGGCGGCCTCGTTGGTGGCGATGACCGTCAGCGGCTTGCCGTTGTTGACGGTGAACAGGGCGACCACGGCGGCCCGTCCGCCCTGGATGCGGCCGCGCACGTCGAGGACCAGCCTGCGCAGGTCGTCCGGCGTGGTGCCGTCCGGGACCTGACCGGTGACCACGGCGATCCCGCGGACGTCCCTGGCGGACTCCACGAGACCGGCGGCGGCCTGCAGCACCTTCTCGGCGCGGAACTTCTCGATCTCCTTCTCGGCGTCCTTCAGCTTGCCGAGCATGACGGAGACCTTCTCCGGGAGCTCCTCCGGACGGCCCTTGATCAGCTCCTGGAGCTGGGCGACGACCGTGTGCTCACGAGCCAGGAAGTTGTAGGCGTCAACGCCGACGAGGGCCTCGATACGGCGCACGCCCGAGCCGATCGACGACTCGCCGAGCAGCTTCACCAGACCCAGCTGGGCGGTGTTGTGGACATGCGTGCCGCCGCACAGCTCCTTGGAGAAGTCACCGATGGTCACGACCCGGACGCGCTCGCCGTACTTCTCGCCGAACTCGGCGATGGCACCCTGCTTCTTGGCCTCGTCGATGCCCATGACCTCGGCCTGGACGTCCAGATCGCGGGCGAGCACCTCGTTGATCTTCTGCTCGACGTCGGTCATCACGGCCGTCGGAACGGCGGACGGAGAGCCGAAGTCGAAGCGGAAGCGGCCGGGCTGGTTCTCGGAACCGGCCTGGGCGGCCGTCGGGCCGAGGGCGTCGCGCAGCGCCTGGTGGGTGAGGTGGGTGGCCGAGTGGGCGCGGGCGATGGCCGTACGGCGGCGGCCGTCGATCGAGGCGTGGGCCTTGGCTCCGACCGTCACCTCGCCGAACTGGACGACGCCCTTGTGCACGTACACGCCCGGGACCGGCTTCTGGGTGTCGCGGACCTCGACGACGGCGCCGGTGTCGACCTTGATCCGGCCGGTGTCGCCGATCTGGCCGCCGCCCTCGGCGTAGAACGGGGTGCGGTCGAGGACGATCTCGACCTCGTCGCCCTCGGTGGCGGCCGGAGAGGAGACGCCGTCGACGAGGATGCCGACGATCGTGGACTCGCCCTCGGTGTCGGAGTAACCGATGAAGTCGGTCTCGCCGGCCTGGTCGGCGATCTCGCGGTAGGCGCCCGTGCCGGCGTGGCCGGTCTTCTTGGCCTGGGCGTCGGCCTTGGCCTTGTCCCGCTGTTCCTTCATCAGACGGCGGAAGCCGTCCTCGTCCACGGACAGCCCCTGCTCGGCGGCCATCTCCAGGGTGAGGTCGATCGGGAAGCCCCAGGTGTCGTGGAGCAGGAAGGCCTTGTCGCCGGCGAGGACCTGACCGCCGGCGGCCTTGGCCTCGGTGATGGCCGTGTCGAGGATGTTGGTGCCGGCCTTGAGCGTCTTGACGAAGGCGTTCTCCTCGGCGAGGGCGACCTTCTCGATGCGCTCGCGGTCGGTGACCAGCTCCGGGTACTGCTGCCCCATCATCTCGATGACCGTGTCGATGAGGTCCTTGACGACGAGGCCGGTGGCGCCGAGGAGGCGCATGTTGCGGATGGCGCGGCGCATGATGCGGCGCAGCACATAGCCGCGGCCCTCGTTGCCCGGGGTGACGCCGTCACCGATGAGCATCACGGAGGTGCGCATGTGATCGGTGACCACGCGCAGCGAGACGTCCGAGTCGTGGGCCTCGCCGTACGCGACGCCGGTCAGCTCGGTGGCCTTCTTGATGACGGCCATGGAGGTGTCGATCTCGTACATGTTCTGCACGCCCTGCAGAATCATGGCGAGGCGCTCCAGGCCGAGGCCCGTGTCGATGTTCTTGCTGGGCAGCTCGCCGAGGATCTCGAAGTTGTCCTTGCCGATGCCCTCGCCCCGCTCGTACTGCATGAAGACGAGGTTCCAGATCTCCACGTACCGCTCGTCGTTGACGGCGGGACCGCCCTCGACGCCGAAGTCGGGGCCGCGGTCGTAGTTGATCTCGGAGCAGGGGCCACAGGGACCGGGGACGCCCATGGACCAGTAGTTGTCCTTCATGCCGAGGCGCTGGATGCGCTCCTTGGGCACGCCGACGACCTCGTGCCAGATGCGCTCGGCCTCGTCGTCGTCCTTGTAGACGGTGATCCAGAGCTTCTCCGGCTCCAGGCCGTAACCGCCCTTGTCCTGGGGGCTGGTGAGCAGCTCCCAGGCGTACTTGATGGCGCCTTCCTTGAAGTAGTCGCCGAAGGAGAAGTTGCCGCACATCTGGAAGAACGTGCCGTGCCGGGTGGTCTTGCCGACCTCTTCGATGTCGGGCGTGCGCACGCACTTCTGCACGCTGGTGGCGCGCGCCCACGGCGGCTTCACCTCGCCGAGGAAGTACGGCTTGAACGGGACCATGCCGGCGGGGACCAGGAGCAGAGTCGGGTCGTCCGCGATGAGCGACGCCGAAGGGACGACGGTGTGCCCGCGCTCCTCGTAGAAGCTCAGCCAGCGGCGGCGGATCTCGGCCGACTCCATCAGTGGTCCTCATTCCGGTCGTTCGAGTACGTCGTGTTCTCGATGTACTTCGGGTTCTCGATGTACTTCGCGTTGTCGCGGTGCTGCGGGTCGCGGTGTTGCGGGGCGGAGCGGTTTTCGATGGCGGGCAACCGCCTGGGTGCGGGCAGTGCGGGGTCCTCGTGGATCCCCAGCGCCTCCCCCAGCTCGGCCTCCCGCCGGGCCATGTTGTCGCGGACGTCGAGCGCGAAACCCACCGCGCGGTCCTTGAGGCGCGCTCCCGTCTCGAGGGCCTTGTCGGCCGCGGTCACGGCGAGACTCTCGGGAGTCAGCTGCCTCAGCTTGCGGTTGACCTTGGTGGTGGCCCAGACACCGGCGGCGACGCCCGTGCTGAACCAGAAGGTACGGCGGAACATCGCTGGTCTCAGTCCCTCTTTCCACGGGGCTTGCGCTTCTCCCGCCGGGAGACCGTGCGGCCCACGATGACGGTCCGCCGGGGCTCCCTCGCGGGCGCGTCGTCCTTGCGGCCGCCGAGGGCCCGGCGGACGCCGTAGCCGAACGCGGCGACCTTCACCAGGGGCCCGCCGAAGGTGGAGGCGACCGTGGTGGACAGCGCCGACGCGTTCGACGTGACCTCCTGGACATCGCTGGCGATGGCGTCGACCCGGTCGATCTGGGTCTGCGCGGAGCGCACGGCGGCGGAGGCGTCGGCCAGCAGGGGTACGGCCTGTTCGGTCACGTCCGCGACCAGCCGGGTGGTCGCCCGGAGCGTCTGGGCCAGCCTCGCCAGCGCGACGGCGAGGAAGGAGACCAGGATCGCCCAGAACACGGCCACCAGAATGCCGGCCACCTCTCCACCGGACACTGCGCACCCGCTCTCTCGGCCGACGAACACCTATCTCTGGAGGCGAGCCTATCGCGCCGCCATCGGCGTTCCGTACCGGATTAGGGACGCGCGAAAGCCCGTCGCCCCGCCCGCCCCGAAGGGCTGGGGGACGACGGGCCGGGGTGCGGAGGTCCTACGACCGCCGCGTGCCGATCCGGGCGGGGATCAGCGGGCGTAGTACTCGACGACGAGCTGCTCGTCGCAGATCACCGGGATCTCCTTGCGGTTCGGCTCACGGTCCAGGCGGAACGCCAGGGACTTGAGGTTCACCTGGAGGTAGCGCGGGGTCTCGCCGTCGGGGGCGAAGCCGCCCTCGCGGGCGATGGAGAAGAGGGTCTTCTCCCGGCTGCGCTCGCGGACCATCACGACGTCGTCGGGACGGACACGGAAGGAGGGCTTGTCGGTCTTCTGACCGTTGACCTCGATGTGGCCGTGCACGACCATCTGACGGGCCTGGTAGATCGTGCGGGCGATGCCCGAACGCAGGACCAGCGCGTCGAGACGGCGCTCGAGCTCGATGATCAGGGCCTCACCGGTCTTGCCCTGGACCTTGGAGGCACGCTCGTAGGCGCGGACGAGCTGACGCTCGGACACGTCGTACTGCGCGCGCAGACGCTGCTTCTCGAGCAGACGGACCTTGTAGTCCGAGTTCTGCTTGCGGCCGCGGCCGTGCTCACCCGGCGGGTAGGGGCGGGCCTCGAAGTACTTGACGGCCTTCGGGGTCAGCGCGATGCCGAGGGCACGCGACTTCTTCACCTTGGGGCGGGACTGGTTCGCCACTGTCTCTCGTTTCCTGGTTTCGGCTTGTCAGGGTTGAGGGAGGTCGCAATCCGCAGCCGGGGAAACCCGCCTGGTCCGGGTGGGACCTGCGGGCAGCCGCTCCCCTGGTCTGGGCACATACGTGCAGCACGCGAGTTGCCCACCGACCGTTCCCGGATTCCGGGTGGTGATGGGCTGCCCGCGACACCTTCGACGGTGCGCGACGCTCCTGGAGCCGGTCCGAGGGACCGGTGCTCCGGCTGACTCTCCCGTTCTGACTGCACGGGACGCAGCACTCCGAGGGATTCTACAGGGTGCTCAGGACCCGTTCCGACCGAGGTGCGATCTGGTCCACTCGACCGCGTCCGCGTAGCGGGCCTCGGCGCCGTGCCGGGTGGGGGTGTAGTACTCCCGGCCGTGGATCGCGTCCGGCGCGTACTGCTGGGCGGCGATGCCCTCGGGCAGGTCGTGCGGGTACACGTACCCCTGGGCGTGCCCCAGCTTGGCGGCGCCCTTGTAGTGGCCGTCCCGCAGATGCGGCGGGACGGGCCCGGCCAGCCCCTTGCGGACGTCGTCCAGGGCGGCGCCGATCGCCGTGGTGGCGGCGTTGGACTTGGGTGCCAGGGCGAGGGCGATGGTGACGTGACCGAGGGTGAGGGCGGCCTCGGGGAAGCCGATCATCGCGACGGCCTGGGCTGCGGCGACCGCGATCGGCAGAGCGTTCGGATCGGCGAGGCCGATGTCCTCGCTGGCGGAGATCATCAGGCGGCGGGCGATGAAGCGCGGGTCCTCGCCGGCCTCGATCATGCGGGCCAGGTAATGCAGGGCCGCGTCGACGTCCGAGCCGCGGATGGACTTGATGAGGGCGCTGGCGACGTCGTAGTGCTGGTCGCCGTCCCGGTCGTACTTCACGGCCGCGCGGTCGACCGTCTGCTCCAGTGTCCGGAGGCTGATCTCGGTCTCGTCCTGGTCGAGGGCGGCGCCTGCGGCGGCCTCCAGGGCCGTCAGCGCGCGCCGGGCGTCTCCGCCGGCGATGCGTAGGAGATGGGCCTCGGCGTCCGCGGGGAGCGTGACGGTGTCCTTGAGGCCGCGTTCGTCGGTCACGGCGCGGCTGACCAGGTCGCGGAGGTCGTCGTCGGTGAGAGGCTCGAGGGTCAGCAGGAGGGAGCGGGAGAGCAGCGGCGAGATGACCGAGAAGTAGGGGTTCTCGGTGGTCGCCGCGATCAGCGTCACCCAGCGGTTCTCGACGGCCGGCAGGAGGGAGTCCTGCTGGGCCTTGCTGAAGCGGTGGATCTCGTCGAGGAAGAGGACGGTCTCCTTGCCGAAGCCGCCGATGGCGCGGCGGGCGCCGTCGATGACGGCGCGGACCTCCTTGACGCCGGCGGTGATGGCGGAGAGCTCGACGAACCGCTTGTTGGTGGCCTTGGAGACGACGTACGCGAGGGTCGTCTTCCCGGTGCCGGGCGGTCCCCAGAGGATCACCGAGGAGGGGCCGGCCGGGCCCTTGGCGCCCTCGCCGACCAGGCGGCGCAGGGGCGAGCCCGGCTTCAGCAGATGCTGCTGGCCCACCACCTCGTCGAGGGTGCGCGGGCGCATCCGGACCGCCAGGGGGCTCCCTGCGGGGTCCTTCTCCTGGCGGTCTTCCGCTGCGGCGGTGAACAGGTCGGGCTCCACACCTGGGAGCCTACGTCAGGGGTACGACAGTCCCCCGCGGCCGCCCGTCCGGGGCCGGGCTCAGGCCCAGAGGTCGGTGCCCCAGCGGGTCAGGACCAGCATCGCGATGACGCCGGCGTGCGTGACCGGCAGGACCCAGGTGAACTCGCCGAGGAACCGCTTCAGCCCGGCGGGGGCGGGCAGGAAGCCGTTGCGCACGTTGAACGAGGTGCCGTACCAGAACATGGTGAGCGTGGCGACCCAGGCCAGCGAGCACCACAGGCACAGGGCGTTGATCTTGTACAGCGACTGGTACTGCAGCCAGGTGCAGAAGACGACGCCGAAGAGCGTGCCGAAGTTGAAGGTCAGCCAGTACCAGCGCGGGAAGCGGGCCCGGGTGAGCAGGCTCATGCCGACGCAGATCACGATGCCGTAGGCGACGAGGCCCAGCATCGGGTTGGGGAACCCGAAGACGGACGCCTGCTTGCTCTGCATGATGCTGCCGCAGGAGACGACCGGGTTGATGCTGCAGCCGGGCGTGTAGGACGTGCCCGCGACCTTGGCCTCGAGGATCTTGAACTTGTCGATCGTGATGACCCACGCGGCGAGCAGACCGGCCGCGCCGGTGATCAGCAGCAGGATCGCGAACGCTCGGCTGGCGCCCACGGTTGCCGGGCCGCTCGCGCCGGTGCGCTCGCGCTCGGACTCCGTGGAGACGTCTTGGACTGTCGTCTTGCTCATCACGCCGATTCCGTCACTTGAGAGTGGGACCTTCTTCGGGCACGGGCCATTGTGCCGCACAAGCACGACTGTCCACCGTTCGGTGGACATAAGGAAGTACGTGTGGTTGCCCCCGGACGTTCGGTTCCGGCCGGAGTGCCGCGGGCGGAGCTGGAGGCGAGCACGCGCGCGTGGCGCCGTCACCCGGAGGAGGAACCGGCGCGCGTCGGGTTGACGCCGGATGCGTCCGTACGGCGTCGGACGCGGCCCCGCTCATGCCGAGGGACGCCGGGTGCCTGCCCCGGCGTCCCTGATGAGGCGCTATCCGAGCTTCGACTCCAGTTCGGCGACGATCTCGTTGACGCCGATCGCCGTCTGCTCGCCGGACTCCATGTCCTTGAGCTGGACGACACCCTCGGCGAGGTCACGTTCGCCGGCGACGATGGTGTAGCGGGCCCCGCTGCGGTTGGCACTCTTCATCGCGCCCTTGAGGCCCTTGCCGCCGTAGGCGAAGTCGGCCGCGACGCCGAGCTTGCGCAGCTCGGTGACCTTGGCGAAGAGCACCCGGCGGGCCTCCTCGCCGAGCGGCACCGCGTACACGGAGGTCGAGGCGGGCAGCCTGAGCTGCACGCCCTCGGCCTCCAGCGCCAGCACCGTGCGGTCGACGCCCAGGGCCCAGCCCACCGAGGGGAGCGCGGGGCCGCCGATCATCTCGGAGAGGCCGTCGTAGCGGCCGCCGCCGCCGACCGCGGACTGCGAGCCCAGCCCGTCGTGGACGAACTCGAAGGTGGTCCGCGTGTAGTAGTCCAGGCCGCGGACCAGCTTCGGGTCGTCCTCGAAGCCGACGCCCGCCGCGGTGATCAGCTCGCGCACCTCCTCGTGGTACGCCTTGCAGGCGTCGCAGAGGTAGTCCCGCAGCAGCGGGGCGTCCCCGAGCTGCTTCTGGACCGACTCGCGCTTGTCGTCGAGCACCCGCAGCGGGTTGATCTCCGCGCGGCGCAGCGTGTCCTCGTCCAGGTCGAGGCCGCGCAGGAAGCCCTGCAGCGCCTCCCGGTAGACGGGGCGGCACTCCTTGTCGCCGAGGCTGTTGAGGAGGATGCGGAAGTTGCGCAGTCCCAGGGAGCGGTACGCCTGGTCCGCCAGGATGATCAGCTCGGCGTCCAGCGCCGGGTCCTCCGCGCCGATCGCCTCGGCGCCGACCTGGGAGAAGTGGCGGTAGCGGCCCTTCTGAGGTCGCTCGTAGCGGTAGTACGAACCGGAGTACCAGAGCTTGACCGGCAGGTTGCCCACCTTGTGCAGGTTGGCCTCCAGCGCGGCGCGCAGCACGGACGCGGTGCCCTCGGGACGCAGGGCCAGCTTGTCGCCGCCCTTGGTCTCGAAGGCGTACATCTCCTTGGTGACGATGTCGGTGGACTCGCCGACACCGCGCGCGAAGAGTTCGACGTTCTCGAAGCCGGGCGTCTCGACATAGCCGTAGCCGGAGTTGCGCAGCGGGGCGGCGATGGCCTCACGGACGGCGAGGTACTGGGCGCTGTCCGGCGGGATCAGGTCGTACGTGCCCTTGGGGGCCTGAAAGGTGCTCACGGAGGTCTCTCGTCACATTCCTCGTCGGGGAGGGGTGGGCGAACCCGCTCCCTGGCCGGCCGCCACCTGCCGCAGATACGGGTTGGCGGCGCGCTCCCGGCCGATGGTCGTCTGGGGGCCGTGGCCGGACAGCACCACGGTCGAGTCGTCGAGCGGCAGGCACACGCGGGCCAGCGAGTCGAGCATCTCGGCCATGTCACCGCCGGGCAGGTCGGTGCGTCCGATGGAGCCGGCGAACAGCAGATCCCCTGAGAAGAAGACCGACGGGACATCGGTCGTCTCGGGCATCCGGAAGGTCACCGACCCCCTGGTATGGCCCGGCGCGTGCGCGACGGAGAACTCCAGCCCGGCCAGGTCCAGCCCGGCGCCGTCGGTGAGCTCGCGGACGTCGTCCGGCTCACCCACGGTGAGCTCGCCCATCAGCGGCATCCCGATGGACCGGCCCAGCGCCTTCTCGGGGTCGCTCATCATGTAGCGGTCCTCGGGGTGGATCCAGGCCGGCACGTCGTGCGCGCCGCACACCGGGACGACCGAGGCCACATGGTCGATGTGTCCGTGGGTGAGGACGACGGCCACGGGCTTGAGCCGATGCTTTCTGATCGCTTCCTCGACGCCGGGGGCCGCCTGGTGGCCCGGGTCGATGATCACGCACTCCTCGCCGGCGGCCGGGGCGACGAGATAACAGTTCGTCCCCCAGGCTCCGGCGGGGAACCCGGCAATGAGCACGATCGTCCTTCGTTTGTGTCGATACGCGTGGGCTTCTGGGCGGCTGCGCCAGTGGTCAGAGCCTACCGGCGCTGCCGTTTCCTCAGCGAACCCATATACGGTACGGGACACACGCAGGCGGTCGGCTCACAAGACGCACGCGTCCCAGTCGACGTACGAGACGCACGAGGAGAGAACCCGGTGGTCACCCAGGAACAGCGGAAGCGTCAGCTCGCCAGGGAGAAGTTCTTGCGGCAGCAGCAGCGGCGCACGAGCGCGCGACGCAAGGCGCGTATGCGCAACTCGGCGATCGCGTCGGTGCTCGGCGTGGTCGTCATCGGCAGCCTGGCGCTGTACACGACGGGTGTCCTGAAGGACGACGACAAGGACAAGACGAACGCGAGTTCGGAGACGACGCCGTCCGCCGCCCCCAGCGCCGTCAAGGACCCGTGCGAGAAGCCGGCCGCCGGCGCGGTCAAGACGCAGACCTGGAAGAAGGAGCCGGCGGTCACGATCGACCCGTCGGCGAAGTACACGATGACGCTGGCGACGACCTGCGGCGACATCGGCATAGAGCTCAAGGCGAAGGCCGCACCGCACACGGTGAACTCGTTCAGCTTCCTCGCCGGCAAGGGCTACTTCGACCACACCAAGTGCCACCGCCTCACCACCAACGGGATCTACGTGCTGCAGTGCGGCGACCCGACGGGCAGCGGCAGCGGCGGCCCCGGTTACACGATCCCGGACGAGAACCTGAAGGACGCCTCCCTCAAGGCCAACGTCTACCCGGCGGGCACGGTCGCGATGGCCAACACCAGTCAGCCGCACACCGGCGGCAGCCAGTTCTTCCTCGTCTACCAGGACAGTCAGCTGCCGCCCAGCTACACACCGTTCGGCACCGTGTCGCCCGAAGGCATGAAGGTTCTGCAGAAGATCGCCGCCGCGGGCGAGAACACCGGCGCGGGCGACGGCGCCCCGAACGCGACGGTCGTGATCGACAAGGCGACGGTCACGAAGTCCTGACGACGAACCGGTGGCCAGGGCGGTCGGCTGCCCAATTTCGGTCGTGCGGGATGCGGACAGGCGGCCTGCCGGTCGCCTATGTTGGCCGTGACGAAACTGTGGACGATGCCCAGGGGCCCTGAGGCCCCTCGGAGGCATCATGTGGAGGAGGCGCTGTGAGCAGCGACCCGTGGGGCCGCGTCGACGAGACGGGGACCGTGTACGTGCGTACCGCCGACGGCGAGCAGGTGGTCGGTTCCTGGCAGGCAGGCTCCCCCGAGGAGGCGCTGGCCTACTTCGAGCGCAAGTACGAGGGCCTGGTTGTCGAGATCGGCCTCCTCGAGAAGCGAGTGCAGACCACCGACCTTTCGGCGAAGGACGCTCAGGTCGCGATCGACCACATCCGCGAGCAGGTGGACGCGCACCACGCCGTCGGTGATCTGCAGGCGCTGCGGGAGCGGCTGGACAAGCTGGTGTCGACCGTCGAGTCGCGGCGCGAGGAGCGCAGGCAGCAGCGGGCGAAGCAGTCCGACCAGGCCCGGCACGCCAAGGAGGACCTGGTCACCGAGGCGGAGCAGCTCGCCCAGTCCGACCAGTGGCGGGCGGCCGGTGAGCGGCTGCGCGCCCTGGTGGACACCTGGAAGGGGCTGCCCCGGCTGGACCGCAAGTCGGACGACGAACTGTGGCACCGGTTCTCGCACGCGCGCTCGGCGTTCTCCAAGCGCCGCAAGGCGCACTTCGCGCAGCTGGACGCGCAGCGTGAGGAGGCCCGCCGGATCAAGGAGCGGCTGGTATCCGAGGCCGAGGGCCTGTCCGGTTCGACGGACTGGGGTCCGACCGCCGCGCGCTACCGCGAGCTGATGGCGGACTGGAAGGCCGCCGGCCGTGCCCAGCGCGAGCACGAGGACGACCTGTGGAACCGCTTCCGCGGCGCCCAGGACGTCTTCTTCGCCGCTCGCAGCTCGGTCTTCGCCGAGCGGGACGCGGAGCAGACGGAGAACCTCAAGCTCAAGGAGGAGCTGGCCGAGGAGGCCGAGAAGCTGCTCCCGATCGGCGACCTGAAGGCGGCGCGGGCCGCGTTCCGTTCGATCAACGAGCGCTGGGAGGCCATCGGTCACGTCCCGCGGGACGCCCGGCCGAAGGTCGAGGGCCGGATGCACGCCGTGGAGCGGGCGATCCAGGAGTCCGAGGAGACGGAGTGGCGCCGGACGAACCCGGAGGCGCGCGCGCGTGCCGCGGGTCTCACCGGTCAGCTCCAGGGCGCCGTGGACAAGCTGAAGACGCAGATCGAGCAGGCTCGCACCCAGGGCAACTCGGCGAAGGCCGACAAGCTGGAGCGGGAGCTGGAGGGCCGCCAGGCGCTGCTGGACCAGGCTCTGAAGGGTCTGCACGAGTTCGGCGGCTGAGGCACACAGGCGCTGTCCGAGGGCCGCAGACGGCGAGACGGCCCCCGTACCTGGTGTACGGGGGCCGTCTCGCCGTCTCGCGCCGTTCTACGGCCTGCGCGCCGAGGTCACCCGGTACACGTCGTACACGCCCTCGACGCCGCGCACGGCCTTCAGGACGTGCCCCAGATGCTTGGGGTCGCCCATCTCGAAGGTGAAGCGGGACGTGGCCACCCGGTCACGGGACGTCTGAACCGCCGCGGACAGGATGTTGACGTGCTGGTCGGACAGGACGCGCGTGACGTCCGAAAGGAGCCGGGAGCGGTCCAGCGCCTCGACCTGGATCGCGACCAGGAAGACCGAGGACTGCGTGGGCGCCCACTCGACCTCGAGGATCCGCTCCGGCTCCCGTGACAGTGACTCCACGTTGACGCAGTCGCTGCGGTGAACCGATACACCGCTGCCCCGGGTGACGAAGCCGATGATGGGATCGCCGGGAACCGGCGTACAGCAGCGGGCCAGCTTGACCCACACGTCGTCGACGCCCTTGACGACGACACCGGGGTCCTGGTTGCTGCGCCGCTTGCGGCCGCGGCTGTGGGACGGCGGGACCGTCTCGTCGATCTCCTCGGAAGCGGCCTCCTCGCCGCCGAGCGCCTGGACCAGCTTCTGCACGATGTTCTGCGCGGAGACATGGCCCTCGCCGATCGCCGCGTACAGCGCGGAGATGTCCGAGTACCGCATCTCGTGCGCGAGCGTCACCAGTGAGTCGCCGGTCAGGATGCGCTGGATCGGCAGGTTCTGCTTGCGCATGGCGCGGACGATGGCGTCCTTGCCCTGCTCGATCGCCTCGTCTCGGCGCTCCTTGGAGAACCAGGCGCGGATCTTGTTGCGGGCGCGCGGCGACTTGACGAAGTTCAGCCAGTCCCGGGACGGGCCGGCCCCGGCGGCCTTGGAGGTGAAGACCTCCACCAGGTCGCCGTTGTCCAGGGTCGACTCCAGCGGCACGAGACGCCCGTTGACGCGGGCTCCTATGGTGCGGTGCCCCACCTCGGTGTGCACGGCGTAGGAGAAGTCCACCGGCGTGGCCCCCGCCGGCAGCGCTATCACGTCGCCCTTCGGGGTGAAGACGAAGACCTCGTTGCGCGACAGGTCGAAGCGCAGGGACTCCAGGAACTCGCCGGGGTCCTCGGTCTCCTTCTGCCAGTCGAGGAGCTGGCGCAGCCAGGCCATGTCGTTGAGGTGGTCGTCCTTTCCGGTGGTCCGCGGCTGGTCCGAGCGGACCTTCGAGGCGCCGGCGACGGCCTCCTGCTTGTACTTCCAGTGCGCGGCGATGCCGTACTCGGCCCGGCGGTGCATGTCGAACGTGCGGATCTGGAGTTCGACCGGCTTGCCGTTCGGGCCGATGACCGTCGTGTGCAGCGACTGGTACATGTTGAACTTGGGCATCGCGATGTAGTCCTTGAACCGGCCGGGGACCGGGTTCCATCGCGCGTGCACGGTGCCGAGCGCCGCGTAGCAGTCGCGGACGGTGTCCACGAGGACGCGGATGCCCACCAGGTCGTAGATCTCCGCGAAGTCACGGCCGCGGACGATCATCTTCTGGTAGACGCTGTAGTAGTGCTTCGGGCGGCCGGTGACGGTCGCCTTGATGCGGGCGGCCCTCAGGTCGGCCTGCACCTCGTCGGTCACTATGGCCAGGTACTCGTCCCGCTTGGGCGCCCGCTCGGCGACCAGCCGGACGATCTCGTCGTACATCTTGGGGTAGAGGATCGCGAAGGCGAGGTCCTCCAGTTCCCACTTGATGGTGTTCATGCCCAGGCGGTGAGCGAGGGGCGCGTAGATCTCGAGAGTCTCGCGCGCCTTCTTCTCCTGCTTCTCCCGCTTGAGGTAGCGCATGGTCCGCATGTTGTGCAGCCGGTCCGCGAGCTTGATGACCAGCACGCGCGGGTCCTTGGCCATGGCGACGACCATCTTGCGGACGGTCTCGGCCTGGGCGGCCTCGCCGAACTTCACCTTGTCCAGCTTGGTGACGCCGTCGACGAGCAGGGCGACCTGATCGCCGAAGTCGCGCCGCAGGTCCTCCAGGCCGTACTCGGTGTCCTCGACGGTGTCGTGCAGCAGGCCCGCCATGAGGGTGGCCGGATCCATGCCCAGTTCGGCGAGGATCGTGGTCACCGCGAGGGGGTGGGTGATGTACGGGTCGCCGCTCTTGCGCTTCTGGCCGCGGTGCCAGCGCTCGGCGACCTGGTAGGACTTCTCGATCTGGCGCAGGGTGGCCGTCTCGATCTTCGGGTCGTTGCTGCGCACTATCCGCAGCAACGGCTCCAGGACCGGGTTGTACGGGTTCTGACGCTGGACGCCGAGCCGGGCGAGACGGGCGCGGACGCGGTTGGAGGAGCCGGAGCGGGCGGCCTGCTGCGGGGCGGCTGCCTGACGGCCGGCGGGCGCCGCCGTGGCGCCTTTGGGCGTAGCCGGCTCGGGACGGGGCTGCTCGGCCGGCCCGTCGGAGGGCGCGGAGCGGTCGTGTCCGGCCGGGCCGCTGTCCTCCCGGGCCTGCGACGCGGGGGCGGCCGCGGGCGCCGAGGCGGGCTCGGGCTTGGCGGCTGTCAGGTGCTGGGCCTCGTCTGGCAAGAGGACTCCTCGTGCGCGATCCGGGTCCCCGGTCAGGCTCCGGAGCACCCATCGTAGCGATCCTGCGCTCCAGGATCGCCTCCAGGCCGATGTGAGGGCCGTCTACCGGTGAAACGCGAGGGGCGGTCACCGGATTCCTCCGGTGACCGCCCGTTCGTGTGAGGCGGTGTGCAGACCGCGTTCAGGATCGCGTTCAGATGGTGAGCAGCGCCTCCACGGGCGCCCCGTGCAGGGCCGCCTCCAGGCGGCGGCGCCCGGCCAGGAAGCCCAGCTCCATCAGGACCGCGACCCCGGCCACCTCGGCGCCGGCGCGGTGGATCAGCTGGATCGACGCCTCGGCGGTACCGCCGGTGGCGAGGACGTCGTCGACGATCAGCACGCGGTCGCCGGCGGTCAGGTCCTCCGCGTGCACCTCGATCTCGGCCGAGCCGTACTCCAGGTCGTAGGCCTGGCTGAGGGTCGCCCCGGGGAGCTTGCCCGCCTTGCGCACGGGGATGAAGCCGAGGCCGGCGCGGACGGCGACCGGGGCGCCCAGGATGAATCCCCGGGCTTCCAGGCCGACGACCTTGGTGGCGCCGGTGCGCTCGGCGATCTCCGCGAACGCGTCCGTGAGGGCGGTGAACGCCGCCGGGTCCGCCAGGAGCGGGGTGATGTCCTTGAACATCACGCCCGGCTCCGGGTAGTCGGCCACGTCCCGGATGCGGCTGAGGAGGAGCTCCTCGACGCCGGTCACCGGCGCTTCCCCGAAGGACGGCCCCGGCCCCGACCGCGGGACGCGGGCTGGGCGCGCGGGCCGACGACCGCCGGCGCCTCGTCCTCCGCGTCGTCGTAGCCGTCGGTGGCGCGCGTCTCGCCGCGCTCCCCCTCCTCCTCCGAGGACTGCGCGCGCTTGGCGAGGACGCGCTTCTTGAGTGCCTTGTTCTGCGGCTCGAGCTCCTTGAGGTCGGCGACGAGCGGTGTCGCGATGAAGATCGAGGAGTAGGCGCCCGCCGCGAGACCGACGAACAGCGACAGCGAGATGTCGTTGAGCGTGCCCGCGCCGAGGAAGCCGCCGCCGATGAACAGCAGGCCCGCCACCGGCAGCAGTGCGACGACGGTGGTGTTGATGGAGCGGACCAGAGTGCCGTTGATCGAGCGGTTGGCGACCTCGCTGTAGGTGAAGCGGGTCTGCTTGGTGAGGTCCTTCGTCTGCTCCTTGAGGGAGTCGAAGACGACGACCGTGTCGTACAGCGAGTAACCGAGGATCGTCAGCAGACCGATCACCGTGCCGGGCGTGACCTCGAAACCGACGAGAGCGTAGATGCCCACGGTGATGGTGATGTCGTGGATCAGGGCGACGAGGGCGGCGATGGCCATTCGCCACTCGAAGGCGATCGCCAGGTAGATCACGACCAGCACCATGAAGATCGCGAGGCCTTGCCACGCCTTGTTCGCGATCTGGTCGCCCCAGCTGGGACCGACCAGGTCGGCGGCGATGGAATCCGGGGCGACCTTGAAGTCCTCGGCGAGCTTGTTCTTGATCTGGTCGGACTGGTTGATGTCCATGCCGGAGATCTGAATGCGCACCGAGCCGTCGCCGAGCTTCTGCACGACCGCGTCGTGACCCGAGGCCGCCGTCGCCGCGTCCTCGGCCTGGGAGACGGAGATGCCGCTCTTCTTCTCCGTGGTGAAGACGGCGCCGCCCTGGAAGTCGATGCCCATGTTCAGGCCGCGCACCGCCAGGCCGAGGACGGCCGTGATGGTGATCAGGATCGAGATGCCGTACCAGAGCTTGCGGTGCCCGATGAAGTCGTAGCTGATCTCGCCACGGTGCAGCCGGGCGCCGAGGTTACCGAGTTTGGACATCGCTCACGCCTCCTTCGTCTCGACGGGACCGGCGACGGGACCGCCGGGACGGCGGGTGCGGCGCAGCGGCGGCTGCGCACCCAGGCTCTTCGGGTCGAGGCCGGACCACTTGTGGCCGTTCGCGAAGAACTTCCGCCGAGCGATGAGCGTCATCAGCGGCTTGGTGAAGAAGAAGACCACGACCACGTCGAGGACGGTGGTCAGGCCCAGCGTGAACGCGAAGCCCTGGACCTTGCCGACCGTGACGACGAACAGCACGGCGGCGGCGAGGAACGACACGAAGTCGGAGACCAGGATGGTACGCCGGGCCCGCGGCCAGGCCCGTTCGACGGCGGGTCGCAGGGTGCGGCCCTCGCGGATCTCGTCCCGGACCCGTTCGAAGTACACGATGAACGAGTCCGCTGTGATGCCGATGGCGACGATGGCTCCGCAGACGGCCGGCAGGTTCAGCGCGAAGCCGATGGCCGGGCCGAGCAGGGCCATGAGCACGTAGGTGAGGGCCGCCGAGATCAGCAGCGAGGCGAGCGCGACGAGCGCCAGACCGCGGTAGTACGCCACCAGGTAGATGACGACCATGGCGAGCCCGATGGCGCCCGCGAGCAGACCCGCGTGCAGCTGGTCGCTGCCGAGGGCCGCCGTCACGGTGGTCGTGCTCTGCTCCTGGAAGGTGAGCGGGAGCGCACCGTAGGACAGCATGTTGGCGAGGCCCTGGGCCTCCTCCTGCTTGAAGCTGCCGGAGATCTGGGCCTCGCCGCCGGTGATCGCGCCGTTCACGAACGGGCTGGAGACGACGTTGCCGTCGAGCACGATGCCGAACTCGTTCTGCGGCTGCTGGTTCTGCGCGAGCTTGCCCGTGATCTCGGCGAACTTCTTGCCGCCCGACTTGGTGAAGGTCATGTTGACCTGCCAGCCGGCGGCGCCCTGCGTGTCGATGACGGCAGCGGCCTTCTTGACGTCAGTGCCGTCGACCGCGGCCGGGCCGAGCAGGTATTTGTACCAGACCTTGTCGATCTCACCGCAGGCGACGGTCGTGTCCTCGGGCTTGACCCCTTCGGCGACCTTGCGGCGCACCTCGGGGTCGGTGCAGTCCAGGGCCGCGTACTTGGCCTGGAGCGCGGCGGCGTCCGCGGGGGCGGCGCCCCCGCTGGCGGAGGCCGAGGGGCTGGGGGACGTCTTCGCCTTCGTGCTCGCGGACGCCGACGGGGTGGCGTCGGCCTTCAGCGCGTCGGTGACGGCGCGGCCCTGCGAGGTGGCGGAGGCCGAGGGGGACGAGGACGAGGTCGCCTTCTCACCCTTGGCGGAGGCGCTCGCCGAGGGGCTGGGAGACGCACTCGACGAGCCGCTCGGGGACGCGCTCGGCGAGGGGGCGGCGGAGCCGGTGGCCTCCTGGGCCAGGACCGGACGGAAGTACAGCTTGGCGGTGGTGCCGACCTGCTTGCGCGCTTCCGCGGAGTCGGTGCCCTTGGGGATGTTCACGATGATGTTGCGGTCGCCCTGGGTCTGCACCTCCGCCTCGGAGACGCCCAGCCCGTTGACACGGCGGTTCATGATCTCGACCGCGGTGTCCATGTTGGCCTTGTTGATCGCGGATCCCTGGTCGGCCTTGGCCTCCAGCGTGATGCTGGTACCGCCGGCAAGGTCGATGCCGAGACGCGGGGTGGTGTGACCGGAGGCGAACATGCCTCCGGTGAGCCCCACGATGGCGATCAGGATCAGGGCCAGCGAGCGCCCTGGCTTGCTCTGGGCACTCGCACTCCGGCCCTTCTTGGGTGCTGCCACCTTCTCGTACTCCCTCTCGGGCCGCCTCGCGCCGGGTCAGCGCGGCGGCGGCCATGACATGGTGTGGGATCCCCTGGCGAGATGCGCGCGCCCCGGCGCCTCGGGTGTGCACCCTGGACGCCGGGGTCGTGGCTACTTCTTCGCGTCGGAGTCGCCCTCGGTCTTCTTCGGCTCCTCGTCGGCGTCGGCCTGTTCGGCCTCGGCGGCCTTCTCCCGAACCTCGTCGGTCTCGTCGGTCTCGTCCTTCTTGCCGAGGTCGACGGCCTTGTCGTCGGAGGCGGCAGCTTCGTCGACGGAGTCGTCGGTCTCGGCGGACTCGGCGAGGGAGGAGGCGTCGTCCGGGACGACGTCGGAGTCGGACTTCAGGTCGTGCTCGATGCCGTGCACGATGCGGTTGTACTCGTCGTCGGTCAGGACGGCGCCGATCGCGTTCTTCGCGAAGAGGAGTTCCACGCCCGGTCCCGCATCGAGGAGAATCGTGTCGTCGTTGACCTCCTTGACCGTCGCGTACATGCCCCCGATGGTGCGGACACCACTGCCGGGCTGCAGTTCGTTACGCATGGCGGCCGCTTGCTGCTGCTTCTTCTTGGCCGACCGGGTCATCAGGAACATGGCCCCGATGAGCACGATGAACGGGAGGAGGGTCAAAGGACTCACGGGTCGGAACTTCCTTCAAACGACCGCGGCGGTTGAGCGGCCTCATGGATGGGGGTTGTGTGCAGCCGACTAGGGGCGGCATCGGCGGAGTCTAAGCGAGTCCGCGTGCAGGGAACAACGTTCAGCATGGCACCTGGGTTCCGGACCCGGCCAATGTCCTCGCCGAAGCCCCCGGCGTCACGTCCCGAACAGGTCCTGCTGGCCGCTTCCCTGTCCCGGGGCCCGGGGCGGGGTGAGGCCGAGATGCGTCCAGGCGGCCGGGGTCGCCACCCGGCCGCGCGGGGTGCGGGCGAGCAGGCCCTCCCGGACGAGGAAGGGTTCGGCCACTTCCTCCACGGTCTCACGCTCCTCCCCCACGGCGACGGCGAGCGTGGACAGGCCGACCGGGCCGCCACCGAACAGTTTCAGCAGGGCTTCCAGGACCCCCCGGTCCAGGCGGTCCAGCCCCCGTTCGTCCACCTCGTAGACCTTCAGCGCCGCCGCGGCGATCTCGCGGGTGACCCTTCCGTCGGCCTTGACCTGCGCGTAGTCGCGGACGCGACGCAGCAGACGGTTGGCGATGCGGGGCGTGCCGCGGGAGCGGCCGGCGATCTCCGCCGCTCCCTCGACGTCGATCTCGACGTCGAGGAGGTCGGCCGAACGGTGGATGACGCGGCGCAGCTCGCCGGGCTCGTAGAACTCCATGTGCGCGGTGAATCCGAAGCGGTCGCGCAGCGGGGGCGGCAGCAGACCCGCGCGCGTGGTGGCGCCGACGAGGGTGAAGGGAGGCAGTTCGAGGGGGATGGCGGTGGCGCCGGGGCCCTTGCCGACGATGACGTCGACGCGGAAGTCCTCCATCGCCATGTACAGCATCTCCTCGGCGGGCCGGGACATCCGGTGGATCTCGTCGAGGAAGAGGACCTCGCCCTCCTGGAGCGAGGAGAGGACCGCGGCGAGGTCGCCGGCGTGCTGGATGGCGGGGCCGGAGGTGATGCGGATCGGGGCGCCCATCTCCGCGGCGATGATCATCGACAGGGTGGTCTTGCCGAGGCCGGGGGCTCCGGAGAGCAGCACGTGGTCGGCGGTCGCGCCCCGCGCGCGGGCGGCCCGCAGGACGAGGTCGAGCTGCTCGCGGACCTTCTCCTGACCGATGAACTCGCCGAGGTCCTTGGGGCGCAGGGCGGCCTCGACGGCCTGGTCCTCCCGGTCGGCGACCGAGCCCACCAGCCGCTCCTCGGCGGCGGTCTCCTCGGTCATGTCGTCCCAGTTCACTGACGTTCTCCTAGCGGGCGCGGTTCAGGGTCTGCAGGGCGGCCTTCAGCAGCCGGCCCACCTGGGGCGCACCGCCGGCGGCCTCGGCCTGCGGGGTGACGGCGGCGACCGCCTCGTCGGCCTCGCGGGTGGCATAGCCGAGGCCGATCAGGGCGGCGTGCAGCTGGTCGCGCCAGCCGCTGGTGACCGGCGCGCCGACGGCGGGGGCGCCGATCGGCTCGCCGAGCCGGTCCTTGAGCTCCAGCAGCAGTTTCTGCGCGCCCCTCTTGCCGATGCCGGGGACGGCGATCAGCGCCTTCTCGTCTCCGGTGGCCACCGCGCGACGCAGGGCGTCCGGGGCGTGGACCGCCAGCATGGCCTGGGCGAGCCGGGGGCCGACGCCACTGGCGGTCTGCAGCAGTTCGAAGACCTGGCGCTCGTCGT
Organism: Streptomyces sp. B21-105; assembly: GCF_036898465.1. Lineage (NCBI taxonomy): Bacteria > Bacillati > Actinomycetota > Actinomycetes > Kitasatosporales > Streptomycetaceae > Streptomyces > Streptomyces sp. B21-105. The sequence goes on from NZ_JARUMJ010000001.1 coordinate 1,970,990, forward strand.
CGTCCACGAAGCCGTAGAGGGTGAGCGAGTCCTCCCGTACGACGAGGGAGGTGGCGAGCTTGGCCGGTTTTCCGAGCCGGAGCGTGGACAGCGTGTTCGGCGAGCACTGGACGGCCATGCCGACGCCGCCCACCTCGACCACCGCTGTGTCCGGGGCGAGTGCGGCGACGGTGCCGCTGACGAAGGCGATCATGCCGTACGGCCTTTCGGTGTCATCGGTGCGGTGGCGGAGCGGGCGGGCGTCTCGGCGGTGTGCCGGGCGATCGCCTGCTGGAGTCGGTTCTGCGCGGGGGCGCGCCAGATGTGGCAGATCGCGAGCGCGAGGGCGTCGGCGGCGTCGGCCGGTTTCGGGGGCGCGTCGAGTCGCAGCAGGCGGGTGACCATGGCGCCGACCTGGGCCTTGTCCGCCCGACCGCTGCCGGTGACGGCGGCCTTGACCTCGCTGGGGGTGTGCAGGGCGACGGGGATGCCCCGGCGGGCGGCGCACAGCATGGCGACGGCGCTGGCCTGCGCGGTGCCCATCACCGTGCGCACGTTGTGCTGGCTGAACACCCGTTCCACGGCGACGTATTCGGGCCGGTGTTCGTCCAGCCAGGCTTCGATGCCCTGCTCGACGGCGACGAGGCGCTGCCCCAACTCGGCGTCGGCGGACGTCCGTACGACTCCCACACCGAGCATGGTGAGGGGCCGGCCCGCGACTCCCTCGACGACGCCGACACCGCACCGCGTCAGTCCGGGGTCCACCCCGAGTACGCGCACGCCCGCTCTCCTTCACTCTTCCCGGCCCGACCCGGGACGCCCCCAGTTCGTGCAGGCTATCGGGTGCCACCGACAACGGCTGCCGGCACACGCCCCGGTGCCCGCCGCGCAACGCGACGGGCCGACGGGGGTGTCCCGTCGGCCCGTTCGAAGACGCAGGCGAGCGCAGGCTCAGGCGTCGACCTTCTCCATGACCTCGTCGCTGACGTCGAAGTTGGCGAAGACGTTCTGTACGTCGTCGCTGTCCTCGAGCGCGTCGATCAGCTTGAAGATCTTCCGCGCGCCGTCCTCGTCGAGCTCGACCTGCATGGTCGGGACGAAGTTGGCCTCGGCGGAGTCGTAGTCGATGCCGGCCTCCTGGAGCGCGGTGCGGACCGCGACCAGGTCGGTGGCCTCGGAGAGGACCTCGAAGGTCTCACCGAGGTCGTTGACCTCTTCGGCGCCCGCGTCGAGCACGGCACCGAGGACGTCGTCCTCGGCCAGCTCGCCCTTGGGGACGATGACGACGCCCTTGCGGTTGAAGAGGTACGACACCGAGCCCGGGTCGGCCATGGAGCCGCCGTTGCGGGTCATGGCGACGCGGACGTCGGAGGCGGCGCGGTTGCGGTTGTCGGTGAGGCACTCGATGAGGACCGCGACGCCGTTCGGGCCGTAGCCCTCGTACATGATCGTCTCGTAGTCGGCGCCGCCGGCCTCGAGACCGGCGCCGCGCTTCACCGCGGAGTCGATGTTCTTGTTCGGGACCGAGCTCTTCTTGGCCTTCTGGATGGCGTCGAACAGCGTCGGGTTGCCGGACACGTCCGCGCCACCGGTACGGGCCGCGACCTCGATGTTCTTGATCATCTTCGCGAAGAGCTTGCCGCGCTTGGCGTCGATCACGGCCTTCTTGTGCTTCGTCGTAGCCCATTTAGAGTGGCCGGACATCTGCCTGTCTCCTTCGCGTAACCCAACCTGGACGAACTCCCCGGGCCTGCGGAGCCTGAGGGGACCCCCAGATCCTACAAGGACGCCGCCCCCCGGTTCGCGCGCACCATGTCGACGAACAGGGCGTGCACCCGGTGGTCGCCGGTCAGCTCCGGGTGGAACGAGGTGGCGAGCGCGTTGCCCTGGCGGACCGCGACGATGTGACCGTCGTGCTCGGCGAGCACCTCGGCGCGGGCGCCCACGGACTCGACCCAGGGAGCACGGATGAACACGCCCTCCACGGGAGGGCCCGCCACGCCATCGACGTCCACCGTGGCCTCGAAGGACTCGTTCTGACGGCCGAAGGCGTTGCGGCGCACGATCATGTCGATGCCGCCGACGGTCTCCTGGCCCGAACGCGGGTCGAGGATCTTGTCGGCGAGCATGATCATGCCCGCGCAGGTGCCGTACACGGGCATTCCGTCCCGCACGCGCGCGCGGAGGGGCTCCATCACGCCGAAGAGGACGGCGAGCTTGGAGATGGTCGTGGACTCCCCGCCGGGTATGACGAGGCCGTCGACCTCGGCGAGTTCCTCGGGGCGCCGCACCGCCCTGGCCACGGCGTCGGCCGCGGCCAGGGCGACGAGGTGCTCCCGTACGTCGCCCTGGAGGGCCAGGACGCCGATGACAGGGGCTTTGTCGCTCATGAGGTGCTACCAGCCGCGGTTGGCGTAGCGCTCGGCCTCGGGGAGGGTGTCGCAGTTGATGCCGACCATGGCCTCGCCCAGGTTGCGGGACGCGTCCGCGATGATCTTCGGGTCGTCGTAGAAGGTGGTGGCCTTCACGATGGCGGCGGCACGCTTGGCCGGGTCGCCGGACTTGAAGATGCCGGAGCCGACGAAGACGCCCTCGGCGCCGAGCTGGCGCATCAGCGCTGCGTCCGCCGGGGTGGCGACGCCGCCGGCGGAGAACAGCACGACCGGGAGCTTGCCGAGCTCGGCGACCTCCTTGACCAGCTCGTAGGGGGCACGCAGGTCCTTGGCGGCGGCGTACAGCTCGTTGTTGTCGTAGCCGCGCAGCCGGGCGATCTCGTTCTTGATCTGCCGCAGGTGGCGCACGGCCTCGACGACGTTGCCGGTGCCGGCCTCGCCCTTGGAGCGGATCATCGCGGCGCCCTCGGCGATGCGGCGCAGGGCCTCGCCCAGGTTGGTGGCGCCGCAGACGAACGGGGTCGTGAACGCGAACTTGTCGCTGTGGTTGACCTCGTCGGCCGGGGTGAGGACCTCGGACTCGTCGATGTAGTCGACGCCGAGCGACTGCAGGACCTGGGCCTCGACGAAGTGGCCGATCCGGGACTTGGCCATGACCGGGATGGACACGGCCTCGATGATGCCCTCGATCATGTCGGGGTCGGACATCCGGGCGACGCCGCCGTCCTTGCGGATGTCGGCCGGGACCCGCTCCAGCGCCATGACGGCGACGGCGCCCGCATCCTCGGCGATCTTCGCCTGCTCCGGCGTGACGACGTCCATGATCACGCCGCCCTTGAGCTGCTCGGCCATGCCGCGCTTCACGCGCGCGGTGCCGGTCTCGGGGGTCTGGTTTTCGGAGATCGTGCTGGACACGGGTGACCTCACTAGTCGAAAAGAGGATTCTTCGGCACTGAGGAAACGCGAATGGACCAGTCCACAGCAAGGGCCAATGGACAGCCGGTGGATCCTTTTCCCGGGCGGTGCCGCAGGAGCCGCACGCACGCGTGCCGTCGCGCCGCCCGAGAGGCGCGGTGGGTCCCCGGTCAGGCGGCCCGGTCGGCCAGGGCGGCCAGGGCGGACGGGGGTTCGTCGTCCATCTCGAAGGCCATCGGGAACGGGGCGTGGCCGGCCAGGCGGAACCAGCGCACCTTGCGGTGCTCGCGCAGTCTGCGGACGGCGCCCACCGCGTCGTTGTGGAAGCGCCGGGCCATGGGGACGCGGCGGACGGCCGCCGTGAGCTCGCGGGCCGCCTCCTCCCCGCCGGGAGCCTCGCGCACGACCTCGAGCTGCTGGACGTCCGCGAAGACGGCCCGCAGGGCCTGGCTGAGCTCGCTCTCGGCGACCTCGCGCTGCTCCTCCTCGGCCTGCCGGGCGGCGTGCGCGGCCTCGTACAGGACGATGGAGGCGGCCGGGTCGAGGACGTGGGACGTGGCCAGTTCCTGGGCCACCGACGCGCGGCGCAGCAGCTGCGCGTCGAGCGCGGCGCGGGCGGCGTCGATGCGGGCGTGCAGCCGGTCGAGCCGTCCCGCCGTCCAGCTCAGGTAGAGGCCGATCGCGACGAGGACGACCAGGATCCAGATCAGGGTTGCGGTCACGGGCGGCAAGGCTACCCGTGAGCCCCGCGGCGGCGGGGCGGGTCAGTCCCGGGCCAGTCCGAGCCGGGCCCGCAGGCCCGTCGGGCCCCGTTCGTCATCGGCCGCGACCGCCGCCGCTCCCGCCGTCACCGTCTCGTAGACCGACAGGATGTCCGCGCCGACGGTCGACCAGTCGAAGCGCCGCACATGCGCGCTGCCCCGCTCGCTCAGCTCCTCCCGGCGTTCCGGGTCGCCCAGGAGCCGTACCGCCGCGGCGGCCAGCGCGTCCGCGTCCTCGTTGGCGAACAGCTCGCCCGCCGCTCCCTGGTCGAGGACCTGGGCGAAGGCGTCGAGGTCGGAGGCGAGCACGGGGGCCCCGGCCGACATGGCCTCGACAAGGATGATGCCGAAGCTCTCGCCGCCGGTGTTGGGCGCGATGTAGAGGTCGACGCTGCGCAGGAAGCGCGCCTTGTCCTCGTCGCTGACCATGCCGAGGAACTCCACGCGCGTGTGCAGTTCCTTCGGCAGGCTCTCCACGGCCTCCTTCTCGTCGCCGCGGCCGGCGACCAGCAGCCGTGCGTCCGGGCGTTCGGCGAAGATCTTCGGCAGGGCGCGCATCAGCACCGGCAGGCCCTTGCGGGGCTCGTCGATGCGTCCGACGAAGCCGATGGTGCCGCCCTGCCACTCGGGGTTGGGCTCGGCCTTGGCGAAGAAGTCGACGTCGACGCCGTTGGGGATGACCACCGCGTCGCCGCCGAGGTGCTCCACCAGCGTCCGCCGGGCGTACTCGCTGACGGCGATCCGCGCGCTGATCTTCTCCAGGGCGGCCTGGAGGATGGAGTACGCGGCGATCATGGCCCGCGAGCGCGGGTTGGACGTGTGGAAGGTCGCCACGATCGGGCCGGAGGCCGCCCAGCAGGTCAGCAGGCCGAGCGAGGGCGAGGTCGGCTCGTGGATGTGGACGACGTCGAACGCGCCGTCGTGGAGCCAGCGCCGTACGCGCGCGGCGGACAGGAAGCCGAAGTTGAGCCGGGCCACGGAGCCGTTGTACGGCACGGGAACCGCACGGCCGGCCGAGACGACGTAGGGCGGCAGCGGGGTGTCGTCGTCGGCCGGGGCGAGGACGGACACCTCGTGGCCGAGCCGGATGAAGTACTCGGCGAGGTCGCGGACGTGGAACTGCACGCCGCCGGGAACGTCCCAGGAGTACGGGCAGACGATGCCGATTCTCACGCGGGCGCCCCGTCCGACGGGCGGGGTTCCGTCGCGCGGAGTTCCGTCGGGCCGGGTTCCGTCGGGTGAGGTCGAGTCGGGCGTGGTTCCAGGTCCGCGACCCACAGTCTCTGCAGCATGTGCCAGTCCTCAGGGTGGTCGGCGATGCCGGTGGCGAAGGCGTCGGCCAGCGCCTGTGTCATGACAGACGTCTTCTCGGCCCGGGTGCCTGTGCCGGGTACCTCGATCGGCGGATGGACCCGGCCCTGCATGACGGGCGAGTCGTCGTACCAGAGCGTGACGGGCAGCAGCAGCGCGCCGGTCTGCTGGGCGAGCAGGGCGGGGCCGGCGGGCATCCGGGCGGTGTCCCCGAAGAACGTCACCTCGACGCCGGAGGCGGACAGATCGCGCTCGGCGACCAGGCAGACGAGGCCGCCGTCGCGCAGCCGCCGGGCCAGGGTGCCGAACGCGGAGCCGCCGGTGTGCGGCAGCACCTCCATGCCGAGCCCCTCCCGGTAGGCGACGAACCGGTCGTACAGCGTCTCGGGCTTGAGTCGTTCGGCGACGGTGGTGAACGGTGTGCGCAGTCTCGTGGTGACCCAGGCGCCGGCCAGATCCCAGTTGCCCATGTGCGGCAGCGCGAGGATGACGCCCCGGTCCGAGGCGATACCGTCCCTCAGATGGTGCAGGCCCTCGGGGTCGAAGCCGTCGGCGACGCGCTCGGCGCTCCAGGCCGGCAGGCGGAAGGACTCCATCCAGTACCGCAGATAGGAGCGCATCCCCGCGCGTGAGAGTTCGGCCAGGCGCTCCGGGCTCGCGTCCGGCACCACGCGCGCGTAGTTGCTCTCCAGCCGCAGCACGCCCTTCCCGCGCCGTTTCCACGCGAGGTCGGCGACGGTGCGGCCGAGGCGCACGGCGACGGGCTCGGGGAGTCTCTTCACGGCGCTCCAGCCGAGACCGAACAGCGCGTCCGTGAGACGCTCCTGGGCGCTCACTTCGCGGCCTCGCTCCCCCGGGCCCCGCTGCCGCGCGCCTCGTCCGCCCGCTCCGCGACGTCCGCGGCGTCGGTCGCGGCCGCCTGCTCCGCCTCGGCGGATTCCCGGCGGACCGTGACGACGCGCTGGATCAGCGTGACGAGGCTGCCGACGGCGACGATCCACAGCGCGATCGGCAGCAGCACCTGGATGCCGGGCACGCCGAACGTGTGCAGACCCGCGAGACCCGCCGCGACCAGCGAGATCACCAGGCGCTCAGCGCGCTCCACCAGCCCGTTGACGGCGACCGGCAGGCCGATCGACTCGCCGCGGGCCTTCGTGTACGACACCACCTGGCCGCTGGCCAGACAGAAGATCGAGACGGCGCACAGCGCGTTGTCGTCGCCGTGTCCCGCGTACCAGAGCGCGAAGCCGCCGAAGATCGCGCCGTCGGCGACCCGGTCGAGCGTGGAGTCCAGGAAGGCGCCCCAGCGGCTGGTACGGCCGAGCTGGCGGGCCATGTTGCCGTCGACGAGGTCGGAGAACACGAAGAGCGTGATCACGATCGTGCCCCAGAAGAACTCGCCCCTGGGGTAGAAGACCAGCGCGCCCGAGATCACGCCGGCGGTGCCGAGGAGCGTGACCGTGTCGGGGCTCACGCCCCGGCGGATGAGAAACGCGGCGAACGGTGTGAGGACACGCGTGAAGAATGCACGCGCGTACTTGTTCAGCATGGCCTTCCCGAGGGTCGGTGTCGCCGTGCGGCCCCTGCTGGTCGCCGGCTGGCCCATCGTAGCCACGCGCGTGTGCGGGCGACGGCCGGGCACCCGGCCCCGCCTCCGTGTCACGGCCGCACAGTGTCCAGGACTCGGCCGGGACGCAGGCGGGTCGTGTCCGTCGTATGGACGCGCCGTGACGGGAGTGGAAAGCTCGAAGGACCGCGGGCGTCGCCGGAGCCGCCATCGCACGCGGGGCCGTGGTGCCCGCGCCCCCAGTGACCTCACCGTGCACGGGAGGCAAGGAAATGGGCGACAAGGCGAACGCACACCCCGGAGCCGCCGGCAGGGCTACGGCGGCCGACCGACCCGCGTCCGTACGGAATGTGGTGCTGGTCGGCCACTGCGGATCGGGCAAGACGACATTGGTGGAAGCTCTCGCGCTGACCGCGGGAGCAGTGAACCGGGCGGGCCGCGTGGAGGACGGCGGCACCGTCTCCGACTACGACGAGATCGAGCACCGGCAGCAGCGCTCGGTGCAGCTCTCGCTGGTGCCCGTCACCTTCGACGGCATCAAGGTCAATCTCCTCGACACCCCCGGATACGCCGACTTCGTGGGGGAGCTCAGGGCCGGTCTGCGCGCCGCGGACGCGGCCCTCTTCGTCGTCTCGGCGGCGGACGGCGTGGACGGGTCGACGCGCATGGTCTGGGAGGAGTGCGCGGCGGTCGGCATGCCCCGCGCGATCGTCGTCACGCACCTGGAGGCCGCCCGCGCGGACTTCGAGGAGATGACGCGGATCTGCGCGGACGCCTTCGGCGCGGACGACCCGGACGCGGTCCTGCCGCTGTACCTGCCCATACGCGGGCCCGAGGGGCCCGACGGGCACGCGCCGGTGACCGGGCTGACCGGACTGCTGTCCCGGACGCTGTTCGACTACTCCTTCGGCGAACGCAAGGAGTCCGAGCCGGACGAGGGCCGGCTGGCGGCCATGGAGGAGGCCCGCAACCGGCTGATCGAGGGGATCATCGCCGAGAGCGAGGACGAGACCCTCATGGACCGGTATCTCGGCGGCGAGCAGATCGACGTCAAGACGCTGATCGACGACCTGGAGCGGGCCGTCGCGCGCGGCGCGTTCTTCCCCGTCCTCGCGGCCGCCCCCGCCGCCGAGGGCGCCCGGCAGGGCCTCGGCACGGTCGAACTCCTGGAACTGGTCACCAGGGGCTTCCCGACGCCGCTGGAACGCGAGGCGCCGCTCGTGACCACGGTCGACGGCCGGCCACGGGAGCTGAAGCCGTGCGATCCGGAAGGTCCGCTGGTCGCGGAGGTCGTGAAGACCTCCTCCGACCCCTACGTCGGCCGGGTCTCGCTGGTCCGCGTGTTCTCCGGGACCCTGCACCCCGACGAGACCGTCCACGTCTCCGGGCACGGCCTCGCCGACCGCGGTCACGAGGACCACGACGTCGACGAGCGCGTCGGCGCCCTGTCCGCGCCGTTCGGAAAACAACAGCGGCCCCTGACCCACTGCATCGCGGGCGACCTCGCGTGCGTGGCGAAACTCGGCCGCGCGGAGACCGGCGACACCCTCTCCGCCAAGGACGATCCGCTCCTGATGGAGCCCTGGCAGATGCCGGACCCGCTGCTCCCGCTGGCCATCCGGGCCCACAGCAAGGCCGACGAGGACAAGCTCTCGCAGGGCCTGGGCCGACTGGTCGCCGAGGACCCCACGATGCGCCTGGAGCACAACCAGCACACCCACCAGGTGGTGCTGTGGTGCCTGGGCGAGGCGCACGCGGACGTCGCGCTCGAACGGCTGCGCTCCCGTTACGGCGTCCAGGTCGACGTCGTCCCGCACCAGGTGTCCCTGCGGGAGACGTTCGCGGCGAAGTCCGCCGGGCGCGGGCGGCATGTGAAGCAGTCCGGCGGGCACGGCCAGTACGCCGTCTGCGAGATCGAGGTGGAGCCACTGCCGGGCGGCTCGGGCATCGAGTTCGTGGACCGGGTCGTCGGCGGTTCGGTGCCGCGGCAGTTCATCCCGTCCGTCGAGAAGGGCGTCCGGGCGCAGGCGGCCAAGGGAGTGGCCGCGGGGCATCCGTTGGTGGACGTGCGGATCACGCTGCTGGACGGCAAGGCGCACTCGGTGGACTCCTCCGACGCGGCTTTCCAGACAGCCGGCGCGCTGGCCCTCAGGGAGGCGGCGGCCGACGCGAGGATCCATCTGCTGGAACCGGTGGCCGAGGTGTCCGTGCTGGTGGGCGACGAGTACGTGGGCCCCGTGATGAGCGACCTGTCGGGCCGCCGCGGACGCGTGCTGGGCACCGAGCAGACCAGCGGGAGCCGCACGCTCGTGCGGGCCGAGGTGCCGGAGATCGAGATCGGCCGGTACGCGGTCGATCTGCGCTCCCTCTCGCACGGCACGGCCCGCTTCCACCGCGCGTACGCCCGGCACGAGCCGATGCCGCCGCAGGTCGCCGAGAAGGTACGCCAACGGGCGGAGGCAGGCTGACGGTTGGTGCCGTACCGGTCCCAAGTGGCCGGTGCGGCACCGCACGGAGGGAATTCTTCCGCTTCGGTGGGCGGCTTCGGCCGTCCGCCGACGGATGTCGGCCCCTGCCGATACGCTGATGACCTGATCAACAGGTGTGCGGAGCACGGAAGTCGGGAAAGCCGCAGAAGCGAGAGCAGCGGCGATCGGGGGCGGGAATGACCGTTGGCAGCGGTTACGCGGACATCTTCGGACCGCAGGTGCCGCAACAGGGCGACGGGGGGCAGACGCCGACGTTCGGCCTGGCGTCGGCGGCCTACCGGGACGACCCGGTCGAGGACATCAAGAAGGCCGACAACGAGTGGCATCAGACGGCGGTCAACGGCGGCCGCAGCTGGGCCCGGATCTTCCGGCCCAACCTCGGCGAGGCGTTCTCGCAGGCGGTGATCGACCGCATGCTGGGCGTCGGCCGCAAGCCGCTCATCCAGTCGTTCGGCAGCGAGCCGCAGGTGGTCGTCGAGCACTGCCTCGCCGCCAACCGCATCCGCCGGGAACGCGACCAGAAGCTGACCGGCGTCATGCTGCTGTGCGGTGTGCTGTTCCTGCCCGGCCTGCTGGTGTGGCTGCTGGTCTTCCAACTGCGGGCGAGCATGGGGAAGCTGGACGACAAGCGGGTCTCCGGCCTCGGCACCGGTCTGCTCGTCGCCATGGGCGCGCTCGCCGTGCTGTTCCTGGTGAAGATGCCGTTCACCGGCGTCGTGGGGTGGTATGCGCGCGGGTGCGTCGTGGCGCCCGTGGTCGGCTGGTTCCTGGCCAAGCGGATCTGCGAGGGCACCGCGATCGACCTTCGGGAGCGCTGGGACAGTCTGCTGTCCGGCGGGAGCGTCGGCGCCAAGGTCCCCGAGGCCGTGCCGACCAGCCCGAACCAGACGGCGGCGGAGCAGCTGCGGCAGTCCCTGGCCAGGCTCAGCGCGGAGCAGCAGTCCAACTCGGTCTTCTACGCCGGCCCCAAGGGCATACTCGGCATGGGCACGCGGTGGGGGGCCTGGCACCTGGCCGAGGAGCTGGTGCCGAGCGACCCGAACAAGGGCGTCCACGAGTTCCGCAGCTGGACCGTCGTGCGCGCCATCCACGACCAGTTGTCGGTGCTCAACCGGCAGAGCCTGAAGACCGGCGGTTTCCCTGCGCCCACGGTCCGGCACTGGATCGTCACCCCGGTCGGCGAGAACGCCAAGGCGGTCGCGCGGCCGGAGGGCACCGACGTCGAGGCGTACCAGGTCAAGCCGCGGGCGATAGAGGACATCTGCAACAACCAGCAGTTCGGCGGCGGTGACCGGCACTACCTGGGCGTTCAGTGGCCGCTGTGGGACGGCCAGTTGATCATCACGATGCTGATCACGGTGACGGTGCTGCACGAGACGCTGCGCATCGAGGTCACCGGGCACGCCCTGGGCCCGGTGAACGGCCTCTTCACCACCAAGCCCGAGGCCCCGACCAAGGAAGTCGCCAAGAGCGTCCGGTTCTGGGAGACCCGGACGGTCAAGCTGCCGCTGGTCACCGCCGACGAGGTGGTCCGGGTGGCAGCGCGCGCCACGATCAGCTGGTACCCGCCGCTGCTGAAGTGGCTCGGCGGCTCGATCGGCCTGCCCGAGCCCTTCGGCCTGCGGCACGCCTGGGCGGACCAGCCCTGGCGTCACCGCTTCATGGCCGACGACGCCCTGCGGGCGGCCACCCCGGTGCTGCGCGTGGTGCACTCGGCGGCGCTCAAGGTGCTCAAGGAGCACGACGTGAACATCGAGAAGTTCACCTCGCGGTCGTCGATCCTGAGCGGTGCGGTCCAGGACGTGGCGCCGAGGAAGGCGGACAGCTACGACGCGTAGGCCTCCGGCGGTCGGCCGGATTCGTGCGGGCGGTGGGGTGGGGTGGGCGTCCCCAGGGGCTGCACCCCCAGACCCCCGCTGTCGGCCCTGAAGGGGCCTCGTCCTCAAACGCCGAACGGGCTGACACAGTCACCTGTGTCAGGCCGTCGGCCAGGCCTCTGCCAGCATTTTCCTCGTGTCCGCCAGCAGTTGCGGCAGTACGCGCGTGTGCCCGACCACCGGCATGAAGTTCGTGTCGCCGCCCCAGCGGGGCACGATGTGCTGGTGCAGGTGCGCGGCGATCCCGGCGCCCGCGACGGCGCCCTGGTTCATGCCGATGTTGAAGCCCTGCGCGCCGGACGCGAGACGCAGGGCCGTCATCGCCTGCTTGGTCAGCTCGCCGAGCTCGGCGGTCTCCGGCCCGGTCAGGTCGGTGTAGTCGGCCACATGACGGTAGGGCACGGTCATCAGATGGCCGCCGTTGTACGGGTACAGGTTCAGCACCGCGTACACGTGCTCCCCGCGCCGGACGACCAGGCCGTCCTCGTCGGACTTCGCCGGGATCGAGCAGAACGGACAGCCGTCTCCGGCGCCGGGGCCGGTCGGCTTGTTCTCGCCCTGGATGTAGGCCATCCGGTGGGGCGTCCACAGGCGCTGGAACGCGTCCTGCGTCCCCACTCCGATCTGCTGCTCCGGCTCACTCGTCATGCAAGGCAGCATATGGCTTCGCCCGTTCGCGGCGTGTCGGCGGGGTTCGCGCACGAACGGTGCGAGCCAAGCTGGGCCGATGGACGAAGACAGCCGCCTGGCCCGCTGGGAACAGCGCACCGAGGTGCCCCTCGCACTGGTTTCCCTGGCCTTCCTCGTCGGCTACGCGATCCACGTCCTCGCCCGGGACATCACGGACGGCTGGCGGGACCTCTGCTTCACCGTGATGCTGGCCGCGTGGGCGATGTTCGCCGCGGACTACGGGGTGCGCTGGAGGCTCAGCGGTCAACGGCTGCGCTTCGTGCGCACCCACTGGCTGGACGGACTGGTGGTCGTGCTCCCCCTGCTGCGCCCGCTGCGGATCGTCAAGCTCTACGAGGCCGTGCAGCGCCGGCACGGGCAGCCCCGGTTGTCGCTGCACGCGCGCGTGATCACCTATGCCGGGCTGTCCACGGGACTGCTCGGCTTCGCCGGCGCGCTCGCCGTGTACAGCCAGGAACGCGGAGCGCCGGGCGCGAACATGAAGACCTTCGGCGACGCCCTCTGGTGGACCTGCGAGACGCTCACCACCGTCGGCTACGGCGACATCACCCCCGTCACCGTGCGCGGACGGCTGATCGCGGTCGGGATGATGGCGTGCGGGCTGGCCCTGCTGGGCGCGGTCACCGGGTCGTTCTCGTCCTGGCTGATCCAGGTGTTCTCGCAGGACGACCGCGGGAGCGACCGCGGTCCCGCGGGCCCCGGGGACGGCGAAGGGCCCCCGAGGTGAACTCCCCGGGGGCCCCGCGCGGCACGACGTCAGAGCGGCACGACGTCAGACCTGCGTACGCTCCTCGACGACCTTCGCGATCTTCGCGATGGCCTCGTCGAACGGGATGCCGTTCTCCTGGGAGCCGTCGCGGTAGCGGAAGGACACCGAACCGCCAGCCATGTCCTCGTCGCCCGCGATGACCATGAAGGGCACCTTCTGCTTCTGGGCGTTGCGGATCTTCTTCTGCATCCGGTCGGAGGAGGAGTCGACGTCGACCCGCAGCCCCTGCTTCCTGGCGGCCGCGGCGAACTTCTCCAGGTAGTCGACGTGCGTGTCGCCGATCGGGATGCCGATCGCCTGCACCGGGGCCAGCCACGCGGGGAAGGCGCCCGCGTAGTGCTCCAGGAGCACCGCGAAGAACCGTTCGATCGACCCGAACAGGGCCCGGTGGATCATGACCGGCCGCTGCTTGGAGCCGTCGGGCGAGGTGTACTCGAGCTCGAAGCGCTCCGGCAGGTTGAAGTCGAGCTGGATGGTCGACATCTGCCAGGTGCGGCCGATGGCGTCCTTCGTCTGGACGGAGATCTTGGGGCCGTAGAAGGCGGCGCCGCCCGGGTCCGGGACCAGGGGCAGGCCCTGCTTCTCGGCGACCTGGCGCAGCGTCTCGGTCGCCTCCTCCCAGACGTCGTCCGAGCCGACGAACTTCTCCGGGTCCTTGGTGGACAGCTCCAGGTAGAAGTCGGTCAGGCCGTAGTCGCGCAGCAGGCCGAGGACGAAGGTGAGCGTCTTGTCGAGCTCCTCCGCCATCTGCTCGCGGGTGCAGTAGATGTGCGCGTCGTCCTGGGTGAAGCCGCGCGCGCGGGTCAGGCCGTGCACGACGCCCGACTTCTCGTACCGGTACACGGTCCCGAACTCGAAGAGGCGCAGCGGCAGTTCGCGGTAGGAGCGGCCGCGCGCGTCGAAGATCAGGTTGTGCATCGGGCAGTTCATGGGCTTGAGGTAGTAGTCCACGCCCTCGTCGAGCTGCATGGGCGGGTACATGCCGTCGGCGTACCAGTCCAGGTGCCCGGACTGCTCGAAGAGCTTCCCCTTCGTCGCGTGCGGGGTGTAGACGAACTCGTAGCCCTCCTCCTCGTGGCGGCGGCGCGAGTAGTCCTCCATGACCCGGCGCACGACGCCGCCCTTGGGGTGGAAGACCGCGAGGCCGGAGCCGATCTGCTCCGGGATGGAGAACAGGTCGAGTTCGGAGCCCAGCTTGCGGTGGTCGCGCTTCTCGGCCTCGGCGAGGAAGTCGAGGTGTGCCTTCAGCTCGTCCTTGGTCGGCCACGCGGTGCCGTAGATCCGCTGGAGCATCGGGTTCTTCTCGCTGCCGCGCCAGTAGGCGGCCGCGTTGCGCATCAGCTTGAACGCCGGGATGTTGCGGGTGGTGGGCAGGTGGGGACCGCGGCAGAGGTCCTTCCAGCACAGGTCGCCGGTCTTCGCGTCGAGGTTGTCGTAGATCGTCAGCTCGCCGGCGCCGACCTCGACATCCGCGCCGTCGTCGGAGGAGGCCGAGCCCTTGAGGCCGATCAGCTCCAGCTTGTACGGCTCGTCGGCGAGCTCCTCACGGGCCGCTTCGTCGGTGACCACACGGCGGGAGAAGCGCTGGCCCCGCTTCTGGATCTCCTGCATCTTCTTCTCGACGGCCTTGAGATCCTCGGGCGTGAACGGCTTCTCGACGTCGAAGTCGTAGTAGAAGCCGTCCTTGACCGGCGGGCCGATGCCCAGCTTGGCTTCCGGGAAGAGCTCCTGCACGGCCTGGGCCATCACGTGCGCGGTGGAGTGGCGCAGGATGTTCAGACCGTCCTCGGAGGAGATCTCGACGCCTTCGACCTCTTCGCCGTCCCGCAGCACGTACGCCAGGTCCCTGAGCTCGCCGGCCACGCGCGCGGCGACGATCGAGCGCTCGCCGGCGAAGAGGTCGGCGGCCGTGGTGCCCGTCGTCACCGTGCGCTCTTCCCGCTCGGAATCGCGTTGGATGATCACACGGACGTCTGACACCGGTCTCTCCTGACTGAAGGCGGATGCGGGCGCCGTACCGTGGGCGCGCGCAATAGGGGATCGTACCGACCCGCACCCGCCGACCGCGAAATCAGCCCTCGCCGCCCGGCCGGGCGCTACTCCCCGCCGCAGGCCTCCTCGAAGAAGTCGACGTTCTCCTGGAGGGACTTCAGCAGACGGTCCCGCTCCTCCTCGTCCACCTGCACGGGGACGACCCCGCACGCGCCGGTGACCCTGCGGAACCCGCCCCGGCTCTCCAGCCGGCCGCGCACCCGCACCGGCAGCCCCACCAGATGGGCCTGCCCGGCGATGCGGTAGTCCTCCTCGTCGAGGGTCAGCCGGACGTGCGGGATCTCGGCGCCGGCCAGTACCCGCAGTCGTACGCTGCCCTCGCCGCGCGGCCCCGACCTGCGCATCCGGACCACCGTGCCGGTGATCCGCACCGGCACGGAGGGCTCCTCGCGCAGATAGCGGGCGCCCGCCTCGCGCAGCACGGGCAGGTCGCCGGGCGAGAACTCGACCGGTTCGCCGCCGGGGGCGCAGTCCTCGGGGACGCCGGCCGCGGGCGCCCACTCGACGGCGATCCGGGCGCCCTGGGTCCCCCGCACGAGGGTGATCAGCGCCTCGGTCAGCTCGCGGCTGGCGCCCGCCTCCACCGCGCCGTCGAAGGCGTCCATGGCGCCGGCCGCCCGCTGGTAGTCGATGGCCTCCCGCACGGCGTACAGGGCCTGGTGCAGCCGGACGGCGAGCGGGCGGGCGCCGGCGACCGGCGCGAAGGCCGTCAGGCGACGCCCACCGGCCGCGGAGCCCACGAGGACGCCGTCCAGCGTCGCGAGGGCGGCGCGCCGGTGCCGGGCCCCGTAGTAGCCGGCACGCGCGCGCGTGGCGAGGGCGCCGGCCAGCAGCATCTGGCGGACCGCGCCTCGCAGCTGTTCCTCGACGGCCCAGGAGGCGGCCCCGGCGGGCCCGGCCGGCGCGTCCCGCCACCAGCGGATCTCGTCGCTGGGCACGGCGAGCCCGAGGAGCACCTCGCGGGCGGAGGGCGTGCCGCTGCGGGCCAGCGCCAGGAGCGCCTCGCCCAGCAGGTCGTCGCTGTCGGGAAAGGCCCGGCTCTCCGGCACGAGCAGGCTGGTCGCCGCGCCGCCGGGGCCGGGCGGGGTCCAGCGGCCGTAACGTCCGGTCGCGCCGCCGCGCCGCTGCCAGCCGTGCCGGCGCAGCAGGGCACCGAGGACGGCCGGGTCGACCTCGGCGGTCTCGGGGTGCCGGTTCCAGTGGGCCTCGGGGTGCGGCCGCACCGGCCGCAGGCGCTCGTCCAGGGGGCGGTGGGTCACGGTCTGCCTCCCGTCCCGGCTCGCGTCATGATCTCGCACAGCGCCCGGTCGTCGAAGATGCGTGCGGTCGGTATCCGCACGGTGGTGCGGGTCCGGCCGGTGATCGGGTGGCCGGCGAGATTGACCCAGTAGCAGCAGTGCCGCAGGTCGAGGCGGTCGTGGCCGGCCCGCAACCACTGTTCCCGCGCCCGGGGAACGATCATGACGACCAGGATCTTGTGCACCGTGACGGGGGTGCGGGCGAGCTTGCGCAGGTGGTCGTTGTCGAGGGTGAAGGAGAAGGAGTGGCCTGGCGGGTCGGGCCGCACCTGGTAGGTGGCCTTCAGCTGCACCTTGATGGTGACCTCGTCGTCGACGGTGTGGCCGGGGGCGCTGTGGCTGACGTGCCAGTCGATGCCGTTGTCGGGGAAGGGCTGGGACAGCGAGCATCCCGCGGCGGCCGCGACGGCGTGCAGATAGCCCACCTGCAGTGTCTCCATGCAGGCGGTGGTGGCGAGCGTGCCGCGTTCGACGCCCGCGCGCTCGGGCAGCAGCCCGCTCCGCTCGGGCTGCGCTATCGCCATGACCAACAGCCTTCCCCGCAGACCCGTTCCCCGTGACGGGCCGCTGAACTGCAAAGACCCGTACTCGTGTTGTGTCCTTCCGGCGTACGGCGCAAACAGCCCGGGTATCACCAAACTGGCAGAAGACGGTGCGTCAGCTGCCGTGGCTGAACGAGGGGTTGGATTGGTATGACGTACTGGTACGAGGGCCCTCTGGCCTCCTTTGACACGGAGACGACGGGTGTCGACGTGGAGACCGACCGGATCGTGTCGGCCGCCCTCGTCGTCCAGGATGCGCCGGGGGCGCGGCCGCGGGTCAGCCGGTGGCTGGTGAACCCGGGCGTGCCGGTGCCCGCGGGGGCGACGGAGGTGCACGGACTGACGGACGAGCATCTGCAGCGCAACGGCCGCTGGCCGGCGCCGGTGATGTTCGAGATAGCCCAGCTGCTCACCGAACAGGCCGCCGCGGGCCGCCCGTTGGTGGTGATGAACGCGCCGTTCGACCTGACGCTGCTCGACCGCGAGCTGCGCAGGCACCGGGCCTCGTCGCTGGGCCACTGGCTGGACGCGACGCCGCTGCGGGTGCTGGACCCGCGGGTCCTGGACAAGCAGCTGGACCGCTACCGCAAGGGGCGTCGCACGCTCACCGACCTGTGCGCGCACTACGACGTGACGTTGGCGGAGGCGCACGACGCGGCGGCCGACGCCCTCGCCGCGCTGGAGGTCGTCCGCGCGGTAGGGCGCCGGTTCGCCGCCCGGCTGGAGCGCCTGTCCCCGGCCGAGCTGCACGCCCTGCAGACGTCCTGGCACGCCGCTCAGGCGCGGGGGCTCCAGGCGTGGTTCGCGCGCAGCGGCTCGCCGGAGACGGTGGACACGTCGTGGCCGCTGCGGCCCGAGATGCCGGCAGCGGCGTAGGCGCCCGCCCCGGGGCCGGTGCGGCGAGGCGCGTCGTCCGGCCTGCCTCCGGGCACGAAAAAGCCGGTCCGCTCGATGCGGACCGGCCTCTCCCGGTGGGCGATACTGGGTTCGAACCAGTGACCTCTTCGGTGTGAACGAAGCGCTCTCCCACTGAGCTAATCGCCCGGGAACGCACCGAACAATACAGGGCTCCGCGGGCTTCCTTCAAACCGCTTCCAGGTACGCGGTCAGGCCGCGGCGCCCGGCCCGCATCATCAGTCGGTGGTTCAGCCGGAACACCGGCCGCCCCGGCACGGCGAACCGTCTCAGCAGTGGCTTGTTCACCTCGACGGCCTGGTCGTAGCGGGCGAGGCTGCCGGCGCCGTCGGCGGTGACGGTCCAGCGCGCCCACCCGTCGATGTCGCCCGACAGCGCGGTCTGAAGGATCCCGGCCGCGGGGTCGCGCCGCACCTCACGCGCGGTGAATGTCATGTCGTACGGGAGGAGGGAGCGGATGCGGATGACGCCGGTCGTGTCGTCGATCCGGTTCACCTCGCGCACCTGGGGCCACCAGCGCGGGTAGTCCTCGGCTCGCTCCAGCACGTCGTACACGCGCGTGGGCGGCGCGTCCAGCGGCCACAGGCTGCGAAAGCGGTAGCGGGTCCAGTCCATGGGCCGAGTGTGCCCGTCCAGGGGGGCGGCCGGCTGTATCTGAGTAGGTCCCTGAGTACGTGCGCTCATGCCCGTTCACGTGACGCGAGCCACACTCCCAGGCATGACGCATATTCCGCCCCCGGCCGACGAGCTGCGGTTGCTCGACGCGGAGCTGTGGCGACTGGACGCCCGACGGGCTCAGTTGCTGACCCGCCGGGCCTGGCTGGTCGCCGCCCTGCAGCAGACGGCGGCGGGCTCGGTCCAGCCGACCGCCCCGGTCCTGCCGGGCCCGTCGGAGCCCCGGGTTCCGGTCGCCCCGCCTGAGGCCACCGCCCCCGGCGTACAGAACGTTCTCCTGCTGCTCGGCGGCATCCTGCTCACCGTCGCGGCGATGGTGTTCACCCTGGTCAGCTGGGGTCATCTCGGGATCGTGGGCCGCTCCGCGGTGCTGGGCGCGGTCACCCTGGCGGTGCTGGGCGCACCCGTGGCGCTGCTGCGGCGGCGGCTGCGTTCGACCGCCGAGGCGGTCGCGGGCCTGGGTCTGGCGCTGACCTTGCTGGACGCGTACGCGCTGCACGAGGCCGCGTTCCCGGCGGCGGACGGGACGACGTACGCGGCGGTCACCTTCACCGTGCTCGCGGCACTGTGGGCGGGGTACGGCACGGCCCTCGCCGCGCTGCCGGGCTCGGCCACGCCGCGACTCCCCCGCCCCGCCGCCCTGACGGCTGCTCAACTCGTGCTGCCGCTGTGGTCGGTGTCGGCCGACGGGGGTCCGCGTACGATCACGGTCGCGGTGCTGCTGACGGCCGCCTTCGACGCGGCGGTCGCGCTGCGGGCGTCCGAGCGAGCGGTGCGTCTCGCCGCCGTGGTGTGCGCGGCCGCGACGGGTGGCTGGGGCGTGCTGACGGCGGGCCTGCTCTCGGTGGACGCGACCGCTCCGGGCGATGCGGCACGGGCCGCGGCGCTCCTCGCCCTCGCGGCGGCGATCGCCCTGGCGGTGACCCGGTTCGCCCCGGGGGCCGGCCTCGCGACGGGCACGGCGGCGGTCGGCGCGCTGTGCGCGGTCGTCGGCCTGGGCGGGGTCCTGCGGGCGTCGCTGCCCGGCGACTGGGCGGTGCCCGCCTATCTGGCCTGCGGCATCGCACTGTTGGCCGGGCCCCGGGGTTCGAATGCGGTGCGCCGGGGCTTCTTCTGGGCCTCCGGCGCCGTGCAGGCGGGCGCGGTGCTGTGGTCGGTGCCGGCCGTCGGCGTCGCGCTGCTCGGGCCGGTCCCGTGGCTCGGGCGGGTGTGGTCCGGCGCTCCCGCCGACGCCCGGGCCGCGGCGGCGACCGACGCGTTCTGGCCGCCGTACGCCGTCGCGGTCCCCCTCGTCCTCCTCGCGGTCGCCGCGGTCACGGCGGCGGCGGTCCGCGACGAGGAGTGGCGGGCCCAGGCACGGACCGCCGCGCTGACACTGACGTGGGCCGCGGTGCTCGTCACCCCGGCGGCCCTCCAACTCCCGTACGTCGTCGGCCTGTCGGTGCAGGGTCTGCTGACGTTGGCCCTGCTGGCGCCGGCGTCGCGGACGGCCACCGCGCTCGCCCTGGGCTCGTCCCTCGGTCTCGCGTTCCTCTCGCTGGCCGCCGAGCCCGCCACGCTCACCGTGCTCGGCTCGCTCACCGTGGTGTGCGCGGCAGCCGCACGGCGCGGGCGCTCGGTGCCGGTGACCGCGGCCGCCTCCCTGGGCTACGCCACGGCCCTGGCCTGCGCGGCGGGCGCCGCCGCCGGCTGGCGGCCGGAGCACATCGCGCTGCTGGTGCTGCTGGTCCCGGCCGTCGCGGCGCTGGTCGCGCCCCGGACCGGCGACGCGGCCACCACGCTCGCGGTGGAGGCGACGGGCGCCGTCGCGGGCCTCGTCGCCATCGGGCTCGCGGTGTTCGACCTGCCCCTGCTCGCCCTGGTGCTGTCGCTGTGCGCGGTGATCGCCGCGGGCACAGCCGTCCGTCCGGACCGTCGCGTGGCCGCTCACGTGGCGGCGGTGCTCTTCGTCCTGGCCTCGTGGGTGCGGCTGGCCGACTGGCGGGTGGACACGCCTGAGGCGTACACCCTGCCGGTGACGGTCCTGGCGCTCTTCGTGGGCGTTCTGCGCCGGCGCGCGGACCCGCAGGCCTCGTCCTGGACGGCGTACGGCCCCGGGCTCGCCGCCACCCTTGTGCCCAGCCTCGCCGTCGCCTGGTACGACCCGGAGTGGGTCCGCCCCCTGCTGCTGGGCGCGGCCGCCCTGACGCTCACCCTGCTGGGCGTCCGGCACCGGCTCCAGGCACCGCTCGTGCTGGGCGGCGCGGTGCTCACGCTGGACGCGCTGCACCAACTCGCGCCGTATCTCGCCCAGGTGGGCGACGCGCTGCCCCGCTGGGTGCCTCCCGCCCTCGCCGGACTGCTGCTGCTCGCCCTCGGTGCGACGTACGAGCAGCGACTGCGGGACGTCCGGCGGGTGCGGGAGGTGCTGGACCGTATGCACTAGGCCGGTGTCCCGGCCTGGGCCCTGGTGGCGCGGCCCGTCCCGGGACGGCTCCCGGGACGGGCCGGCGTCCGTCACGGCATCTTGTCGCCGAGCAGTGCCAGGTTCTCGATGGCCGCGAGGCCGTAGAGCGCGGTGTCGTTCGTGGCGACCCAGGTGGCCTCGCTGCCCGCGACCAGGGTGGCGGGGCCGCTGAGCGGCTCCGTCTTCCACGGCGAGGACTCGGTGTAGCCGTCGGAGCTGTAGAACTTCGTCCACGCCCGCTTGGCGAGCGCCGCGTCACCGGTCTGGACGGCGGCGTAGGCGTCGAGACGCGAGTGGCCCTGGAAGAGCAGCAGGGTGCCGAAGTTGGAGCCGTAGCGGGCCGCCTGTTCGGTCTTGCTGGCGTTGAAGTAGCGGCAGTAGTCGAAGTAGGCCTCGTTGAACTTCGGCATGTCGACCAGGTGGATCAGCTCGGCGCACAACTCGTTGAGGCCGAAGACGGCCGACAGGTGCGAGACCTCGACCTTGGGCTTGTCGGCGACGGCGAACCTGCCCGTGTCCAGGTCGTACAGGCCGCTGCCCTGGACGAACCCGTTGGGCTGGGCGGCGATCGTCTCCATGGTCGACAGCACACGCGCCTTGGCCTTCTCCCACTTGGGGCCCTTGCGCTCCCACTCGGTCAGCCACGCCGACACCAGACCGCTCCAGTCGGTGCCGAAGCCGATGGACAGGGCGTGCCGGTCGGGCGTGTACGGCTCGGTGCGGATCTTGCGCAGCGGGTCCAGGGCGAGGAACGTCTCGTCGGAGTCGACGTTGGCGTGCATCAGGTCGCCGACGCGTTCGTCCGCCGTCAGGAAGTAGTAGTAGCGGCGGTAGGTGGTGTTGGCGATGCGCTGCTGCTTGGCGCTGTCGGCGTAGTGCTGGACACCGTGCCGGGTGCCCAGGCCCGCCCACTTGCCGAGGTGGTAGACGTCGACCTCGCCGGTGTGCCGGGTCATCGACTCGGCGAAGCGGAAGATGTCCGCGCGGCCGCTGCGCAGGTATGCGAACCACAGCCAGAGGTCCGGCGACAGCTCCGAGTTGTCCCAGGCGTAGCCGCCGATGTCGTACCGCCACTGGTGCCGGACGGTGTCGTAGGTGTGCATGATGTCGCCGTAGTCCCAGAAGCCGTACCAGCGGCGCTGCTCCACCTGGCCCTTGTAGTAGGTGAAGAGGAAGTCGAGGTGGTCCTCGATCTTCGCCTTGGCGGGGGTGGAGCGGTCCGGCTCGGAGTACAGGCCGGGCCCGAAGACCTTGGCCTTGATGAGCTGCTTGGGCGGGGCCGCGAGCTGCGGCAGCACCCGCACGGCCTCGACCTGTTCGGCGAGCTTCTCGGGGGTCGGCGTCGACTCGTTGGCCCAGAAGAGGAGTTCGGAGGTGCGGGCGATGCCGTAGGGGGTGCCGAAGCCGGGCTCGTAGTCCTCGTAGGTGATGTTGAGGCCCTCGAGCTGTTCGGGGAAGGTGTCCTGGCCCATGCCGTCGTGGTAGAAGCGCAGGTCCATGGGCTGCGCCTCGGGCGACCAGAGCCAGAGGGTGACCTCGGCGGCGTCGGTCTGGGCGTCGCGGATGTCGAGCTGGGCGGGGTGCTTCTCCCAGAAGTCCCGCAGGCCGAAGGAGAATCCGCCGCTCACGCCGCCGACGTACCCGAATCCGGAGGCCCGCCTGCCGCCGCCGGCGCCGATCCAGCCGTGGCCCTTCTTGGTGCGCTTGCGCAGGGTGAAGCCGTCGGCGGACAGCTGGGAGAGGGTGTAGTCGCCCCACTCGGGGATGTACTGGAGGCGGGTGGTGACCCGCTGGTCCCAGGTGGCGGGGTCCGGGAGCTTCTGGCCCGCGTACTGGGCGGCCTGCACCGCCGCGCCGGGGTCGCGCCGCAGTCCGGTGATGCCCTTGACCGCCTCGCGCAGCAGACCGGTGCCCTCGCCGCCGATGCGGACGTGCCGGTCGTAGGACTCGTCGCGCATCGGGACGGTGAAGCGGACGCCGAGGCCCCTGATGAAGTCGCCGCTCGCCTTGCCGGGCTCCTGCTTCCCGTCGTAGGTGATGGTGTGCACCATGCGGAAGGAGTCGGCGCCCGCGTAGAAGTAGAGGCGGATGGAGAACGGCAGCCAACTGCGGCCGCCCTTGCGGTGCTTGCCGTCGATGCGGACGACCGCGCGGACCGGGCCCGACTGCTCGACGCTCACCCCGTCGATGGCGCCCTCGAAGCGCTCGGTCTTGACGGCGCCCTGGTCCTCGTCCTCGATCTCGGGCTGCCGGATCAGCACCAGGCGGCCGTTCCTGGCGATCTCGGTGGAGCCGCGGGTGACGGACTTGATGAGGGTGGCGCCCGAGGTGCCGATCTTCGCCGTGATGACACCCGTCGACACGTCGATGGTGCCGCCGCGCTTGGCGACGCTGACCTTCTTGGCGGGAGCGGCCGGTGCGCCGGCGGCCAGGGTGAGCTTGCCCGACCCCGAACTCACGGCGTGCGCGGTCCACTTGAGGGAGCCGTCCGGCCAGTAGGCGATCGGCCAGGACTGTACGGGGACGTCCTTGCCGGCCGCGTCGGTCAGCGCGAAGGTCTGGTCCTCCTGGTACGCACCCATGGGCCAGGGCACGCCGAGCGTGGAGCCGGGGGCGGCGCCGAGACCGCCGTCCTCCAGCCAGTCCAGGGTCACCGGATCCGTGTCCGCGGCCGCGGCCGCGGTTCTCGGCGCGGCGTCGGCGTCCTTGGTTCCGAGGGCCCAGCTGAACTGCGCGGCGGCGCCGGCGACGGCGGCCGCTTTGAGGAGGGACCTGCGGGGGATGGGGGACATGGCCTTTCCTTTCCGTGCGCGTGCAAGGTGGTCAGGGTCATGGGGTGGCAGGGGTACGGCGTGGTCAGGGGCAGGAGGCGTCGGGGCATGACGCGGTCAGGGCATGACCGAGGGAGGTACGGCGCCCGCGGCGCCGACCAGGCGGTGCGGGGGCACCGCCGTCAGCGGCGCCGGTACCGCTGCTCGACGGCGACGGCCGCTGCAGCGACGGCCCCGAGGACGGGGACCGCCAGCGGCAGGACGAACAGGGCGGACAGGGTGACGACGGCGAGCCCGCAGACGACCAGGAAGGACCCGGCGGGGTCCAGCACGGTCCGCCGCCCGGCGTCCGCGACCAGCGCCCGCCAGGCGGAACCCGGCGTCCAGACCGCTGCGGCCCGCAGCAGGGCCACGGCGAGCCCGATCAGCGCGAGGATGCCGACGGCCCCGACGAACGGCCCGCCGGGAAGACCGGCCCGCACGGCCTGGACGTCCGTCCAGACCGCGGCGGCCGCCGCCCAGCCGGCCAGCCCGACGGCCCACCCGCCGCGCACGGCCGCCCGGAAGTCCGCGGCGAACTCCCGCAGGCCGCCGTTCTCGTGGCTCGTACGGCGACGCAGGTGCCGCGCGCCGGCCGCGAAGGCCGCGGGGTAGGTGACGACCCCGAGACAGGCCACGGCGATCCACACCCCGGTGAGCAGGCACTCGGCGAAGACCGCGAAGCGCTCGCCGAACACCGACTCCTTGCGCGTGGAGCGCGCCTTCACCCGTGTCTGCGCCATGGTGACCGCCTCAGCCCTTCAGTCCGGAGGTCGCCATTCCGTCGATGAGATAGCGCTGGAAGGCCACGAAGAAGGCGATGACCGGCACCAGCGCCACCAGCGACATCGCGATCATGCTGCCGTAGTTGGAGATGCCCTCCTGGTCGCGGAACATCATCAGGCCCAGCGACACGGTGTACTTGGAGGGGGTGTTGAGGTAGATCAACGGCCCCATGAAGTCGTTCCACGCGTTGATGAAGGTGAAGATGGCGCTGGTGATGAGGGCGGGGCGGCTCAGCGGCAGCACGATGGACCAGTACGTCCTCAGGTGCCCGCAGCCGTCGAGCTTGGCGGCCTCGTCCAGCTCCCGCGGCAGCCCGCGCATGAACTGCACCATCAGGAAGACGAAGAACGCCTCCGTGGCCAGGAACTTGCCGGCGACGAGCGGCACGAGCGTGTCGATGTAGCCGAGGTTGCGGAACAGCACGTACTGCGGGATGAGCAGCACATGGTACGGCAGCAGCAGGGTGCCGATCATCAGCGTGAACAGCACGTTCCGGCCGACGAACCTGATCTTGGCGAGGGCGTACGCCGTCAGCGAGCTGGACAGCACCACGCCGACCACGGCCAGGACGGCGTACAGCAGCGAGTTGGTGAAGAAGCTGGTGATGGAGATGCCGGAGATGCCGTCGGCGAGCCCGGAGAAGTTGGCCCAGACCGGCTCGGTCGGCAGCAGGTCGAGGCTGGCGATGATGTCCTTGCTCGGTTTGAACGAGGCGCCGAGCACCCAGATCACCGGGTAGAGGACGACCGCCAGCACGAGCAGGGCGCCCACGTGCCAGGCAAGGGATCCGGCGCGCCGCCGCTCGCTCGCGGTGCGTACGACGGGACTGGTGGCACTGGTCACTTGGCGGCCTCCTCGTAGTGCACCCACTTCTTCTGCGACCAGAACAGGACGGCCGTGACGAGCGCCACCGCCACCACCAGCGTCCAGGCCATCGCCGAGGCGAAGCCCATCTGGGCCTCCTTGAAGCCCTTCTGGTACAGGTAACAGGTGTAGACGAGGGTCGCGTCGGCCGGTCCGCACCGGGTGTCGGAGACCACGTACGCCGAGCCGAACACCTGGAACGCGTGGATGGACTCCAGCAGCACGTTGAAGAACAGCACCGGGGAAATCATCGGCAGCGTGATGTTCCAGAACCGCCGCAGGGGGCCGGCCCCGTCCATCTCGGCGGCCTCGTACAGTTCCTGCGGCACCTGCTTGAGCCCGGCCAGGAAGATGACCATCGGCGCGCCGAACTGCCAGATGCTCAGCGCCACCAGGGAGTACAGGACGTAGTCCGGGTTGCCGATCCAGCCGCCGACGTCGACCCCGAAGATCTTCTGGGTACGGTCCACCACGGCGTCGTCGGAGAACAGCGCCCGCCACACGAAGCCCACGGAGACGCTCGCGCCGATGAGCGACGGCATGTAGAAAGCGGCCCGGTACAGGGCCTGTCCCCGCCGCCTCTGGGCGAGCAGCAGCGCCACCCCGAGTGCGAGGAGCAGCTTCAGCGGTGTCGCCACGACGACGTACTTGAGCGTGACCTCGACCGACTTCTGCCAGCGTGGGTCCTGGAACATCGTCGTGAAGTTGTCCAGGCCCACCCACTTCGGCGGCGTGAACAGGTTGTAGCTGGTGAACGCGTAGTAGAGCGACGCGATCATGGGCCCTGCCGTGAGCAGCAGGAACCCCGCGATCCACGGCGACATGAAGAGATAGCCGGCGAGGTTCTCGCGGCGCCGCCCACGCCGCCCGGCGGCAGGAGCGGCGGACCGCTTCTTCGCCGGGCGCACGGGCGCTTCCTTGACGAGCGTCATGGTGGTACGTCCCCTCAGCCCGCGAACGCGGCCTTGGCCTCGCTGAACAGCGCCTTCGCGGCGTCGGCCGGCTTGGCCTTGCCCTGGGAGACCTCAGCGCCGATCCGCAGGAAGGCCGCCTCGATGACGTCCGCGCCGGACGGGTGCGGGGTGATCTTGCCGAGAACGCCGGCCTTGGCGACCTCGTCCTCGTACGCCGAGACGCCCTTGTTGTTGGGGTCGGTCGGCTTGAAGGCGTCGTACTGCTCGGTGGTGGCGAGGATGCCGCGGTCGTAGCCCATGATCTTGCCGACCTCGGGGTCGTGGACCATGAAGTCGATGAACTGGGCCACTTCCTTGGGGTGCTTGGTCCCGGAGAAGGCGCTCAGCATCAGCGAACCGAGGTACTGGCCGGTGTTCTTGCCGTCCGTGGTGGGGATCGGCGCGAGCCCGTAGTCGGAATCGCCCTCGCCCTGGTAGCGGATGGAGAAGTTGTCCCAGGTGAACTCGGAGGCGGCCAGGCCCGCCGAGAGACCGGACTTCGGCTTGACCTGCTCGATCTTCTTGGGATCGGCGACGAGACCGGACTTCACGCGCTTGTAGCCGTCCTCCCACCACTGGGTCAGATCGGCCTCGGTGAACCCGAGATCGCTGTCGGTGAAGAAGGCCTTGCCGTTCTGCCGCAGGTACAGGTCGTAGAGGTACATGATGTTGAAGTAGCCGGTGTCACCGGCGATCTTCAGCTTGTCCTGGATCGTCTGCAGCGCGGCGAAGTACTCGTTCCAGGTCCAGCCGAACTTCGCCTCGACGCCTGCCTTCTTGAAGGCCTTGAGGTCGATCACGAGCGCCATGGTGTTGGCTCCGACGGGTATGCCGATCTGCTTGCCGTCGACCTGACCGTTCGCCAGAACGCCGTTGCGGAAGTTCTCCAGGTTCAGGTTCCCCGCGTCCGCCTGCGCCTTGAGGTCCATCAGAACGCCGCGCTTGTCGTACTTGCGCAGAAAGCCGACCGCGTTCTGGAAAACGTCCGGCGGATTTCCGCCGGAGGCCTGGGTCTGGAACTTCTCCCAGAACGCCTCGTAGTCGGTGAATTCGGGCTTGATCTTGATCTTCGGGTACTTCTTCTCGAAGAGCGCGATCGTCTTCTTGATGGCGATGGTGCGCGGCTCGCCACCCCACCATGCGTAACGGATCGTCACCGTGCCGTCCGCGGAGGTCCCGCTGTCTCCCCCACACGCCGTAGTCGTCGCGGCCAGCCCGAGCGTGGCCGCCGTGGCTCCGGCCGCCTTCAGGATCGTTCGCCTCTCAACATTCCTGCTGGTTCCCACAGTCGGGCCCCTCCCCGCAGCGTCGTTGCCGCTTGCATGAATCGTTTCAAGAAAGCGCTTGCTGGCACAAGGTACGAGGGGCGTGCGGGAGCGTCAATGATTCGGACAGGAATTTCTTGTGAGCGGGTCAAGCGGCCGGGTGCGGGCAGGGCCATCGACCCCCGCGACAGAATCGGCGAACTCGCTGGTCAGAGGGGTCGGTTCAGGGGGCCGAACGGCAGCGGCGAGCCGCGTACGGCTGCACGGGCCGCCGAAATCCGGCTGCGCGAGCGGGACATGAGAGACGTGGGGGGCGGAAGACGTTGCCCGGGAGGAGAGTTGACTGCGGGCATGCGCGGGCGGGCACGGGTTCAAAGCGATGGGACGGGACGGGACCGGGGGGAGGCAGAGGCGCGGCGCACGCTGGGTGAGCGGAGGCCGAGGGCCTTGCCGCAGGACGCAAGGTCGAACGCCAGGCACCGGAGGCGAGCGGACTGCGTCAGGCGCGCCGAGAGCACGCGAGCGCGGGACCGCCCCCTGGGACCCAGGGCGGGCGGCCCTGGGACGGAGGTTTTCGGGCAGCCGACGCCCGGCAGGAGGCGCCCGGCAGAAAACACTCCCTACGTTGTTCTGCGGGAGGCACCCGGCGGGAGGCTGACGGCACTGGGGCGTCCGGCAGCGACTGCCCTCAGGCAGGCGCAGGCAGCCTTCGGAGCCGGTGGGGCGAGAGTCGAGCAGGCAGGCCCGGGCGCGAGGCGTAGGAGATGCGTCGGCGAAGGGGCACGCTCAAGCGGCACGACGGGGAAGGCTCGCGGAAAGGCGGCCGGCTCGCCACGTGACCTGCGGCTTTCACGATCGGGAGAGCGCACCCGTCGAGACCGCGCGGACGGTGCGCCGATCGCCTCGAAAACGACCTCGGCCCGTCTGCGGGATTCGCAGACGGGCCGACGTTCCGGTGGGCGATACTGGGTTCGAACCAGTGACCTCTTCGGTGTGAACGAAGCGCTCTCCCACTGAGCTAATCGCCCGGACGCAGGAAGAACATTACCCCATGTCAGGGGGTGGCCGTGACCAGGGACTACCGGTGGTTCAGCGGTGCCGCGGCGGGCCGCCGACCGGTGCCGACCGCACGGCCTTCGCCGCCCGGGACCGGCCGCCGATCACTGATCCTTGATCTTCCAGGGCATCGTCACACCGAACTTCCACAGGTAGAAGCTGACCAGCGCGCCGATGATCACCAGGCCGATCGACGTCAGGATGATGTTGCGGCGCCGGACCCTGGGATCGAGTGCGCGCTGCGCCGCCTCGGTGACCTTGCGCTTGGTCCAGCGGAGAACCAGTTGGGCCCAGACGAACTCGGTCGCCCAGATCGCCATGCCGCCGAAGATCACGACCCAGCCCGGTCCGGGCAGCGGAAGCATGACGATGCCCAGGCCGACCACGGCGAGGCCGAGCATGAAGACGCCGACCTGCCAGCTCAGGTGCAGCATGCGGCGCGCCTTGACGAATTCCGGCGCCCGGGAGCCGAGCCCCTGCCCGTGCTGGTCGCCCACCGTGCCCTCCGGAACCGAGTCGTTCGCGGCCATGACCGCCTCACCCGGCTCGTTACTCCCCGTGTTCATACAGCCAAACCCTACCCGAGAGATTCCAGTCACCGGAATGGCGGTACTTCGCGAACGCGCTCTCGGCCGGATGAGTTACGTAAAGGCACGCAAAACACGCAGAGGGGTTTACAACGGCACCGTAGGTGGCATGTCGATTTCGCCGACGTGCGAACCCCCGAGCGCACACTGAGCGAAAGGCCCTGGCGCTTATGAACACCACGGTCAGCTGCGAGCTGCACCTGCGCCTCGTTGTGTCGAGCGAGTCCTCCCTGCCTGTCCCCGCAGGCCTGCGGTACGACACGGCCGACCCCTACGCCGTGCACGCCACCTTCCACACCGGAGCCGAGGAGACCGTCGAGTGGGTGTTCGCCCGCGACCTCCTCGCCGAGGGCCTGCACCGGCCCACGGGTACCGGCGACGTCCGCGTCTGGCCGTCGCGCAGTCACGGTCAGGGCGTCGTCTGCATCGCTCTGAGCTCTCCTGAGGGCGAGGCCCTGCTCGAGGCCCCGGCGCGGGCCCTGGAGTCCTTCCTGAAGCGAACGGACGCAGCCGTGCCTCCCGGCACGGAACACCGGCATTTCGATCTCGACCAAGAGCTCTCGCACATCCTGGCGGAGAGCTAGGGCGAGGGCTCACACCGAGCCGCCCGGCGCCGTCCACTCGGGGAGACGGCTCGGGCCAGACCATCGCACAGAGCATGCGCCGACGCCGCTCCACGGGCACCCGTGGAGCGGCGTCGGCGTGTACGCGTCCTCGATGCGGGCGGAGCGGGGGCTTCGCCGGCACGGCCCCGGCGGCCCGCCGTACGGATAGCGGAGGCCGCTCCCCCGGGCTTCCGCGGAACCCGCCGTCCCACCCCTCTCTGAGCCCGCCCCGGAGGATATGGCTCACGACCGCCCCTTGCCTGAGGCCCCGGTGCGGCTACCATCGGCCAGCATCGGCGGGCGCCCGCCCGACCGTCAGGCCAGGGAGCGAAACGTGCTGATCACCCACGACACCCGGTGTGCGCTCGACGCCGTGGTCGATCTGGTGAACTCCGCGCCGGAGGACGACACGACCCCGGACGGGCTGCCGGATGTCGCCGTGCTCGGAGACTTCGTACGAAAGCACGACTTCAGCGATGTCGGCACGCTCTCCGAGTTCGATCTGTCCGCCGTGCGCAAGGTTCGTGGACGGTTCGCCGGGATTTTCGCGGCACAGGACCCCCGCATGGCCGCGCAGCTGATCAACGAGCTGGTCGCCGCCGCGGGCACCACCCCCCGCCTCACCGATCACGACGGCTACGACTGGCATGTCCACTACTTCGCCCCCGGCGCCTCGGTCGCCGACCACCTGGCCGCCGACGGCGGGATGGCGCTGGCGTACTTCGTGGTGGCCGGTGAGCAGGATCGGCTGCGACGCTGCGAGGCCCCGGACTGCCGACGCGCCTTCGTCGATCTCTCCCGCAACCGGTCACGCCGGTACTGCGACAGCCGCACCTGCGGCAACCGGCTGCACGTGGCCGCCTACCGGGCGCGCCGCAAGGAGGCGGCGGGCTGACCGCGCCCCCGCGCCGGGCACCGTAGGGATTCCTGCCGCCGACGCGGCCCCGGCGGGTGACGCCGGGGACCGCGGGTACGGCTCAGAGCAGCAGCAGATCATGCAGCGAAGCCATGAGCAGCAGACACCCGATCACCGCAAGGAAGATCATCAGCGGTGGCTGGGAAAGGGCGAAGAGGCACCCGCGCGGCTCGTCCTTCGGCGGCGCGGCGTCGCTCTGTGTCGTGTCCAGCATCTCGCGGCGATCATGACGCAGAGGGGATCTTCCGCGCGATCAACACGCACGGAATGAGCGGGACTTCGCTGGATTCCGTGATGTCGGTTTCAGGCCGTGTCCAGGGTGTGATCACTTCCGCGCGCGGGCGGCCCGAGTGTGTCGTTTCACCGTGCGGCCACCGCACCGACGGGACCGCCCCTCACCTGCCGTGCCGCACGCCCCGCGGGTCACGGGCCGGCTTCATCGGGATCCTCCGTGGATACTCCGTCCTTCAGGGCGGAGAGGAAACGGACTCCTGCGGATCAGGGCAAGATGCGGGGTTTCGCCTCCTGGGCGAAAGACCGCGCTCTGACCAGCGGGTTTGAGCTTCACCTGGCATAACGCTAGTTTGTGAGAGTGACCACGACGCAGGTGAAGCGGGCGTTCAAGTACCGCTTCTATCCCACGGACGAGCAGGCGGCAGAGCTGTCGCGCACGTTCGGCTGTGTCCGCAAGGTCTACAACATGGCCCTCGCCGCCCGCACACAGGCATGGACGCGGCAGGAGCGGGTGAACTACAACCAGACGTCGGCCATGCTGACGGCGTGGAAGAAGACCGAGGAACTGGCGTTCCTCAACGAGGTCTCTTCCGTGCCGCTCCAGCAATGCCTGCGCCATCTGCAAGCCGCGTTCACCCACTTCTTCGGCAAGCGGGCGAAGTACCCGCGCTTCAAGTCGAAGAAGAAGTCCCGCAAGTCCGCCGAGTACACCACCAGCGGTTTCCGCTTCCGCGACGGCGAACTGACGCTCGCCAAGATGCGTGAGCCGCTCGACGTCGTGTGGTCCCGGCCGCTCCCGCAGGGCGCCGAGCCGTCCACGGTGACCGTCTCCCAGGACGCAGCCGGGCGCTGGCACGTCTCGATGCTGTGCGACGACCCGACGCTCAAGCCGCTGCCCGTGAGCGATGCCGCCGTCGGCGTGGACGTCGGCCTCGATCACCTCCTGACGCTCTCCACCGGCGAGAAGGTCGCCAACCCCAGGCACGAGCGCAAGGACCGTTCCCGCCTCGCCCTGGCCCAGCGTCGTCTGGCGAAGAAGGCCAAGGGGTCGGCGAATCGCGCCGAGGCGGCGCGCAAGGTCGCCAGGATCCATGCCCGTATCGCCGACCGTCGCCGTGACGGGCTGCACAAGCTGACCACTCGACTCGTTCGTGAGAACCAAACGATCGTGATCGAGGACCTGACCGTGCGCAACATGGTCAAGAACCGGACCCTGGCCCGCGCCGTCAGCGACGCGGCGTGGTCGCAGTTCCGGAGCATGCTGGAGTACAAGGCCGCCTGGCACGGGCGGGAAGTGATCGCGGTGGACCGCTTCTTCCCCTCGTCCAGGCTGTGCTCCGCTTGCGGCGCCCTCCAGGAGAAGATGCCGCTGCACGTCCGCATGTGGACGTGCGACAGCTGTGGCACGACCCACGACCGGGACGTGAACGCGGCGAAGAACCTGCTGGCCGCCGGACGGGCGGTGTCGGCCTGTGGAGCCGGTGTAAGACCTCAACGGAGTACTCCGGGCGGGCAGTCGGCGATGAAACAGGAAGTCTCACGGCGCGAGCCGTAAGAATCTCCTCCCTTCAGGGAGGGGAGCGTCAAATGCCGTGCTTCTTCAGGATGGCTTCGACGTCGCTGAAGTCGTCCGAGCCGCTGTTCGCTCGCGGCGCGGCCGCCGGACGGGAGGCCGGCCGGGAGGACTGCCCCAGGGAGAGTGCCGAGGCAGCGGGCGCCACCGCCTCGGATCGCGCGGCGCGGGCCGCAGCTCTGCGCTCCTTGCGGGTGCCGCCCCGGCGGCGTTCCACGGCGCGCGTCGTGGCGAAGAGGGCCCAGGCCCCGCCCAGCACGGCGAAACCGGCCCAGGCCGTGGGGCTGAAGGCGGTGTCGGCCACCCAGTCGACGATGCCGGTCATCACAAGGCCGAGGGGCACGAGGGCGTAGGCGGCGATACGGGCCGCCATGAGATAGCGCTTGCGGTAGGCCGTGACCACCGCGATGCCCAAGCCGGCCGCGGCGACGGCGGAACAGACGGTCTCGGCAATCATCCGGTCCTCCAGGCAGGGCGTGCGGGCAGGGTCGGGCGACTCGGCGGCACAACCGGCAGGCCTGCGCCTCGTCCCCTCCATCCTGCACCTGCGCACCGCTCACAGGCCATGCCATCAGGGACATCTCCGGGTCGACTCCTCCGCAGGTGCCGCATACGCCTGCCGCCGGCTGCCGCTGTGGGTGCTGCAGTGGCAGCGGCGCACCAGGGCCGCGAGCCGCAGCGGCGAACTGCGGCAGCCAACGGGAAGCCCTCCGGATTGGGGCGGTCGGGCGGGGGCTGGGAGACTGGCGGCATGAGCGACTCGTCACCGGCATACTCGTCCCCGGCCTCCGCCTCCTCGTCCGTCTCCTCCCTGGCCGACGCCCGGCCGACCGTCGTCCTCGACGTCTGGTGCGAGCTGCAGTGCCCCGACTGCCGTGGCGCGCTCGACGACCTGCACGCCCTGCGCGAGCGCTACGGCGACCGCCTGGAGCTGCGGCTGCGGCACTTCCCTCTGGAGAAGCACCGGCACGCCTTCGCCGCCGCGCAGGCCGCCGAGGAGGCTCTGGAGCAGGGGCAGGGCTGGCCGTACGTCGAGGCCGTGCTGGCCCGGGTCGCGGAGCTGGACCGTAGGGGCGAACCCCTCCTGGTCGAGATCGCGGGCGAACTGGGGCTGGACGCGGAGGAGTTCGACACCGCCCTGATCGACGGCCGGCACATCCTGATCGTGGACGCCGACCAGGCCGAGGGCAAGGCGATCGGCATCACCGGAACCCCGACATACGTCATCGGCGGCGAGCGCCTCGACGGCGGCAAGAGCCAGGACGGGCTGCGCGCACGCATCGAGGAGATCGCCGACCGGTTGCTGGCCGAGCAGGTGTGAGGCCCGGTCCCCGCCCTCGCCCGGCAGTCCCCACGCCTGACGCGCCCGGGGGCTGATCAGCCGGTCGCCCCACCGTCCGGACGCCTGACGCCCGATACGCGACACGCGACGCCCGACGCCCGACGGGACCCGCTCAGCCGGGCCCATCGCCGATCGGCCGGCCGGACGGCCTGAACCAGCCGGTCGTCCGCGGGCCGGCCCAGACGAGGGCCGGTCCAGACGAGGGCCGGTTCACATCAGAGCCTTGTACATCGAGTAGCCCACCGGCACGTATCCGAGCGATTCGTACAGCCGCTCCGCCGGAGTGTTGCCGGCGAAGACGTTGAGGCCGAGGACGTGCTTGCCCGCCTCGGCCGCCTGCGTCTCGGCCAGCAGCATCAGGGAGCGGCCGTGGCCCCGGCCGCGGAAGGCCTGCTCGGTCTCGACGTCGAAGACGTACGCCTTGTCGCCGACCGACGCCAGCCAGAGCCTGCCCACCGGGACGCCGTCGTGCTCCAGCACGCTGAACCGCATGTTCGGCGTCGCGCGTCCCTGCGGCAGTTCCCGTTCGTGGTCGTTTCGCGCCTTGGCCAGGGCCTCTTCCTCGGGCACCCCGCGCTCCTGCCAGTCCTGGGCGTAGTCCGCCACGGCGTGCCGTTGCCAGGCGTCGTACTCGGCCTCCGTCATCGACCGGCCGCGGCTGCCTTCGGGCAGCCGGGGAAGCGCGGGGCCGAGCGGTTTCTCCATGCCGCGGTTGCGGTGGACGTAGCCGAGAGCCGTCGCCAGCCGCAGCGCGGCCGACGCCTCCGCCGGCACGCGGATGTCGATCCGCCCACAGCCCCAGCCGCGGGCCACCTCCTCGGCGGCCAGCGCGGCCACCGTGCCCCGGCCGCGCCCGCGGTCCGGTTCCTCGATGCGCAGACCGGCGATCACGGCGACGCGGGGCCCGAAGGGAAGCGACGTCGAGAGGTGGACCGCTCCGACGGGACGGCTGTTCACGCACACCTGGTAGTGGCGCGACAGCGCCCCGTCGGCAGCGCGCTGGAGCGGCTCGGTCGGCCGCAGGGTCGTGGTCATCAGAGGCTTTCTACCCAAACGAACGGAGCGTGACGTCAGCTCGATTTCCGCCTCTGCCGGACGCGGCCCCGGGTGTCCGGCCCGGGCCTCACGGATCGAGGTCGTCCGCCGCGCGCTCGGCGAAGATCCGCATGGCCTTGGCGGTCACCGGCCCGGGCGCGCCCGGCAGTTCACGGTGGTCGACCCGGTGGACGGCCTGGACGTCGCGCAGCGTGGACGTGAGGAAGACCTCGTCGGCCCGCTCCAGCACGTCCAGCGGCAGGTCGGTCTCCTTCGCGCCGGTCCACTCGACGGTCAGCTCTCGCGTGATGCCGGCGAGGCAGCCGGAGGCCACCGGCGGGGTGTGGATCTCGCCGTCCAGGACGACGAACACGTTGGAGCCGGTGCCTTCGCAGAGCTGCCCGACCGTGTTGCCGAACAGCGCCTCGGTGGCGTCCCGCTCGTGGGCCCGGGCCAGCGCGACCACGTTCTCGGCGTACGAGGTCGTCTTGAGGCCGCTGAGCGCCCCGCGTTCGTTACGGGTCCAGGGAACGGTGACGACGGCCGTGGAGTCGGCGCGCCGGGTCGTCCCGCCGAGCGCGACGACGAGAGTGGGGCCCTGGTCTCCGCGGTCGGAGCCCAGGGGGCCGTGGCCGCCGGTGTAGGTGATGCGCAGCCTGCCGAGCGGCATCGGACCGGCTGCGAGGACGGCGGCGCAGGCGCGGCGGATCTCGTCCTGGTCGGGGTCGGGCAGGCCGAGGCCGCGTGCGGAGCGGGTCAGCCGATCGAGGTGCCGGGTGAGCGCGAAGGTCTCCCCGTGCACCGCCTTCACCGTCTCGAAGACGCCGTCGCCCACGGTCAGTCCGTGGTCGAAGACGGAGACGCGGGCGGTCTCGGCGTCCTGCAGCCCGCCGTCGAGCCAGATCTTCACGTGGGTCCCTCTCTCTCGGCTCTCTCGGCTCTCTCGGCCTCGATCGCTCCCGTGACCTCGTACGCTCCCGACGCTACCGCGAGCAGCCGGGACGCCTTCAGTTCGGTTTCCTCCCACTCGGCGTCCGGGTCGGAGCCCCAGGTGATGCCCGCGCCGGTGCCGAAGCACAGTACGGCCGGGCCGTCGGCGGTCCGGTCGATCCAGAAGGTGCGGATGCCGACGGCCAGCTCGCCCGTGCCCCGGTCGGCGTCGACCCAGCCGATGCCGCCGCAGTACGGGCCGCGCGGCGACGTCTCCAGCGCGTCGATGATCCCCAGCGCGCTGGACTTGGGGGCGCCGGTGACCGAGCCCGGCGGGAAGGCTCCGTCCAGCAGCTCGGGCCAGCCGGCCCCCGCGCACAGCTCGCCGCGGACCGTGGAGACGAGATGGGCCAGACCGGGATGCTTCTCGACGGCGCACAGGTCCGGGACCGTCACGGTGCCGGTGGCGCAGACCCGTCCCAGGTCGTTGCGGACGAGGTCCACGATCATCACGTTCTCGGCGTAGTCCTTGGGGAGGAGGTCCGCCTCGGTGCGGCCGGTGCCCTTGATGGGGCCGGACTCGACGATCCGGCCGGCGCGGCGCAGGAAGAGTTCGGGTGACGCGGTGGCCGTCTCGACGCCGTGCGCGGGCAGACGAATCGTTCCTGCGTAGGGTGCGGGGTTGCCCCGGGCCAGCAGGGCGGTCAGCGCGTCCACGTCGGCGTCGGGGGCGACGGGCGCGGTCAGCACACGGCAGAGGTTGGCCTGGTACACCTCGCCGGCCGCGATGTGCTCCCGGATCCGGCGCACTCCCGCCGTGTACGCGGCGCGGTCGAGGGAGGACGTCCAGTCACCGGGCGCGGGCCCTCGCCAGGCCCCCGGCACGGGGGCGGGCACCGGCTCCTCGCGCACCTCGGCGAAGCGCGCGCAGACCAGACGGCCCTCGAAGTCCGCGCAGACGGCCCAGAACCCGGTGCCGTCGAGGGCGGCGGGATCGCTGGTCACATCGAGGAGACCGGTGGCGAGGCGGCTGCCGAAACGGGCGAGCGGAGGGAGGTCGAGCACATGGTCGAGTGTAGGCGGGCGCCCCCGGGGACCGTCCTCGCGTGTTCCGCAGGTCACGACCTCCGGGGGCACTGACCTGGTGCGCGCGTGAGCGCAGCGCAGCACGCTGCACAAACGCGTTTTTGTACTGGCCCGGGAATCCGCTAGAGTTCAACTCGTCGCCGGGCCGCGAGAGCGGAACGAAACGACAAGCGGACGTAGCTCAGTTGGTAGAGCGCAACCTTGCCAAGGTTGAGGTCGCGAGTTCGAGCCTCGTCGTCCGCTCGAAGGAAGAAGGGGTCTTCCCGGCCCCCTACACTCCTGGTGGAGTGGCCGAGAGGCGAGGCAACGGCCTGCAAAGCCGTCTACACGGGTTCAAATCCCGTCTCCACCTCCAAGGACGATTAGCTCAGCGGGAGAGCGCTTCCCTGACACGGAAGAGGTCACTGGTTCAATCCCAGTATCGTCCACTGGATCTGCACGACGATCCGTACCCGCGCGATTAGCTCAGCGGGAGAGCGCTTCCCTGACACGGAAGAGGTCACTGGTTCAATCCCAGTATCGCGCACGCAGTGTCACGATCCCCGGGTCGTGTTCCTGAGGACGATTAGCTCAGCGGGAGAGCGCTTCCCTGACACGGAAGAGGTCACTGGTTCAATCCCAGTATCGTCCACACGCCGAGAGCCCCCGGCCGCCTTCGCGGTCGGGGGCTCTTCCGTGCGCCGGTTCAGCTGGAGAACAGCATGTGGCCGAAGCTCTTGTGGCGGCGGTGGCCTCCGTAGTGACCGCCGTGGCCGCCGCCGTGCGGGGCGCCCCACGCGGGAGCGGCCGGCGCGGCCGGGTACGCCTGCGGGGCGCCCGGGGGCGGCGGCGCAGGCTGGGACCACTGGGACTCCACCCGGGTCAGCGCCTCCAGCTCGCCGTAGTCGAGGAAGATCCCGCGGCAGTTGCTGCACTGTTCGATCTGGACGCCGTTGCGGTTGTACGTGTGCATCTGAGCGTGACACTTCGGGCACTGCATGTTCGGCTCAACTCCTCGCCGGTCGGTGCTGTTTCGCCTACCGCCAGGACAGACACTGTCCGGCTGCGGTCGGTTGCACCCTACTTCGCGAAGTCCGCCGCGACCTGCGAGGGGAGGGATCCCATGCGCGCGCAGGCGTCGACCAGGCACTGCTCGACCTCGTCGAGCGGCCGGCCGGCCGCGACCGCCTTGGTGACGGCCCGTGCGGCGCTCTGTACGGTGAGTGCGCGGGCCGGCACGTCGAGCACCGGCCAGGGATCGCCGTCGTCCGGCACGGCGGGGCCGGACGACGCTCGGTAGGCGGTGAGGAAGCGGGTCCACTCGTCGGGTGGGAGCAGTCCGCAGGCGAACCAAACGGCGGGCCGGGCGAGGTCCCAGGCCGGGACGCCGACGCCGAGATCGTCGACGTCGATGAGCCGCCACGGGCCGTCCGGGGCGGGACTGCGCACGAGCTGGCCGAGGTGGAGGTCGCCGTGGCAGAGAGCGCCGGCACCGGGCATGGGAGCCTCGGCGCGGGCCCAGGCCGGGAGCGCGCGCCAGGCGCGGAGCACGGGGGCGAGGGCGGGGTGCCCGCCGGCGGCACGCAGCAGCGCCACTGCCCGGGCGGCCTTGACGGGGCCGCGCATCGCGGGCAGGCCGGCCGGCACCGGAGTGCGGTGCAGCTCGGCGAGCAGGGCTCCCGCCGCCTCCCAGGGCGCCGCGTCGGGATCGTCCGGGTCCACCGGGGCGCCGTACGGCCAGAACGTCACCAGGCGTCCGTGGAGCAGCATCGGGGCGAGGGCGAGCGGTGGCAGGAGGACGTCGGGCAGGGCGGCTGCCGCGGCGAGGCGGGGCGCCAGCCCGGTCGGGTCGGTGTCCGGCGCGTGCGCCTTGGCGACGGTGGCGGCGTGCCGGACGACGGTGGCGTCGGGGCGGTCGGCGAGGGTGGCCGCGCCGCACGGGCAGGTCACGGCCGCCGCGTGCGCCCGGGCCGCGGTCCGGCGGGTGAGCTCGGCAAGCAGGGGATGCGGGGTCACGTGGCTCCTGGACGGCGACGAGCGGGTCGGTCTCCTCGCGAGGGTACGCAGAGGTGCCGTCGGACGTCGGGGCCTCGAGGCTTCGGGGCTTTATGGCCCCAGGGCTTCCGGGGCCCATGGCCCCATGGCTTCGGGGCTTCGGGGCTTCGGGGCTTCGGGGCTTCGGGGCTTCGGGGTGGGGAGAGCGATGTACGCGGGGGTAAAACAATGCAGGCGCAGCTCCCCAGCTGCGCCTGCATCTTTTGCCGTCCGCCGCACCCCCGTCCCCACGGGGTTTCATGGGTGGATGTCCCCGCCCGGACCGCTCTTCCGGGCCTGGGGTCGCCGCTCAGCGCCCCAGCATCACTCCCACGGACGACGCCTGTGTGGCCACCGTCTCCCAGCCGTCGAAGACGACGAGGAGCAGGACCGCCAGGGGAAGGGCCATCAGCGTCGCCACCAAGGGGTGACGGCGGCCCGTGCGGCGGGGGCGCGTACCGCGTCCCGGTGTGCGGATCGTCGTCCGCGGTGCCGTAAGGGCCATGGTCCCTCTCCTGACCTGATCAGTTGTCGTTGGCAGCGGCGGGTGTCTGACCTCGGGGGACGAGTGCTGCACCCGCCGCTTGACCTCAAACTTAGGCGGGCGGCGGGCTGCGGTCGTCATGCCCTCGTACCGATTGGCGGGCCTCCCGGAGGATGAGCCGTCGCCTGCCGAGTACTCCCCTGGGTGGAGAGAAGGTCCTACGTCTCGGGGTCTTCCCCGAGGGGGCGCCCGGTCCGGGCCGCTTTCCCCGAGCGCTGTCGTGACTTCGCTCACTTCCGGAGCCTCGCCCGGTACCGCGGCCAGGACCGAGCGGCCCGCTCCGCCCGCCCTCACGCCATCGTTGCGGGCAGCGTCGCCGGCGGCCGGGACCGTGTGCGGCCAGTCACCCTTCATGGGTTCAATCCCCCTTCCGGGAGCGGTGGTTGGGTAGGCGGGGTCGGATAAGTGCGGCTTCTCCCGGGCTCCCTGACAACGCTTCAATTCTTCCACCCGGCACTGACAATCCATCGGAACGAGAGGGCGCGGCCTCTGCGCGTCAGCCGCCGCGTAAACGTAAGCTGTGCCACGTCAGACGGACCGGGCAGCGGGGATGAACATGGCGATGATGCGCCTGAGGCGCGAGGACCCGCGCGTCGTCGGCTCGTTCCGGCTCCACCGGCGGCTCGGCGCAGGCGGGATGGGCGTCGTCTACCTGGGCTCCGACAAGAAGGGGCAGCGGGTCGCGCTGAAGGTGATCCGGCCCGATCTGGCGGAGGACCAGGAGTTCCGCTCACGGTTCGCACGCGAGGTGTCGGCCGCCCGGCGGATCCGCGGCGGCTGTACGGCGCGGCTGGTCGCGGCGGATCTGGACGCCGACCGACCGTGGTTCGCCACCCAGTACGTGCCCGGCCCCTCCCTGCACGACAAGGTGAACGACGAGGGGCCGCTCGGCGCCGCCGAGCTCGCCTCCATCGGGGCCGCGCTGTCGGAGGGGCTCGTCGCCGTCCACGAGGCAGGGGTCGTGCACCGGGACCTGAAGCCCTCCAACATCCTGCTCTCCCCCAAGGGCCCGCGGATCATCGACTTCGGCATCGCGTGGGCAACGGGCGCGTCCACGCTCACGCACGTCGGCACGGCGGTCGGCTCCCCCGGGTTCCTCGCACCGGAGCAGGTGCGCGGGGCGCTGGTCACGCCGGCCACCGACGTGTTCTCGCTCGGCGCCACGCTCGCCTACGCCTCGACGTCCGACTCGCCCTTCGGGCAGGGCAGTTCGGAAGTGATGCTGTACCGCGTGGTGCACGAGGAGCCGCACCTGCACGGCGTGCCGGACGCGCTGGCCCCGTTGGTGCGGGCCTGCCTGGCGAAGGACCCCGAGGAGCGGCCCAGCACGCTCGAACTCTCCCTGAGGCTGAAGGAGATCGCCGCCCGGGAGGCCCATGGACTGGCGGACGCTCGGCCTCCGGCGCCGCGGGCGGCCGAGGCGGACCGGCCCACGGGACGGCTGGCGGACCCCGGCCGTCCGGAGCGCACGCTGCGTTATCCGGGCGGGCCCGGCACTCCCCCGCCGCGCGGCGGGGCGCCGTCCTCGCGCGGTCCGGCCCCCGCGCGGGGCGGTGCGCCGGCACGGAGCACGAACCCGTCCCGCGGGGGCGGCGGCGCTTCGTCGCGGTCTGGGGCCCGGCCTGCTCCCGGCACCCGCAACACCCGGCGCGGCAGCGGCAGTCGGCCGGGGCCCCGCAGCGGCGCCGGGCGTCCCGGACCGAGGACGACGGGCGGCAGACTGCGGCCCGCCAATCCGCGGCTGCTGCGTCAGCGGTTGTTCGTGTTCGTGGTGGTGACGCTGTTCGTGGCGCTGGGCATCGCCCTCGTCCAGGGTTGTGAGGGACCGGCAAGCGGGCTCGGCGTGGGCGACGGCGCCGTCCGGCACGGGCAGCCGCACCTGCCGTCGGCGCCGGGCGCGGGCGGCACGACGGCCGGTTGACCGGGCGGGGCCGCCCGGGCGGCGGCCGGTCGACGGGCCGCGCCCCGCGGGTGCGCGGCCGACCGCCGGTACGGCAGGCAGGTCACGGCGAAGGTCACCTCACCGTGGGCACCGAACGGTCCCGGTGCTCGGCACCACCCTGCCGTGCGCGCCGATCCAGCTGCGGTCGACGGACGGCGGGGCGGGCCCGAAGGTCACGTCCGCGGGCGGCCCGTCGCCACCGCGTAGAAGGCGACCGCCGCCGCCGCGCCCACGTTGAGCGAGTCGACGCCATGGGACATCGGGATCCGGACCCATTCGTCGGCGGCGACGAGTGCCTGGGTGGAGAGGCCGTCGCCCTCCGCGCCGAGCATGAGGGCCACGCGGTCCATCCGGTGCGGGGCGGCCTCGTCGAGGCTGCGGGCCTTCTCGTCCGGGGTGAGGGCGAGCAGGGTGAAACCGGCTTCGCGGACCGAGTCCAGGCCCTTGGGCCAGGTGTCCAGACGGGCGTACGGGACGGAGAAGACCGCCCCCATCGAGACCTTCACGCTGCGGCGGTAGAGGGGGTCCGCGCAGTCCGGTGAGAGCAGCACGGCGTCCATCCCGAGGGCGGCGGCCGAGCGGAAGATCGCGCCGATGTTGGTGTGGTCGTTGACCGACTCCATGACGACCACCCGCCGGGCGGTGTGGAGCAGGTCGGCCGCCGTGGGCAGCGGCCGGCGCTGCATCGAGGCCAGTGCCCCCCGGTGGACGTGGTAGCCGGTGACCTGCTCGGCGAGGTCGGGGCTGACGGCGTAGACCGGTGCCGGGAGCTCGTCGATGACGTCGCGCATGACGTCTATCCACTTGGCCGAGAGCAGCATCGAGCGCATCTCGTAGCCGGCGACCTTGGCACGTCGGATGACCTTCTCGCCCTCGGCGATGAACAGGCCCTCGGCGGGCTCGCGTCTGCGGCGCAGCTCGACGTCGGTCAGGCCCGTGTAGTCGCGCAGGCGCGGGTCGTCGGGATCTTCCACGGTGATGAGATCGGCCACAGGGGTGATACTGCCTTGTCCTGGGTGTGCTGCCAACGGCTTGGAACGGTTGCGTTACCCGCGGTTACTCCAAGGTCCGCGGCCCGACGCCGACGACCGGGCCGACGACGACGACCGCCGGGGGCCTGACCTCCTTGACGCGGACCGTCTCGGCGACCGTGGCGAGCGTGGCGTCGACCCGGCGCTGGGCGGACGTCGTGCCCTCCTGGACGAGGGCGACCGGGGTGTCCGGCGACTTGCCGTGCGCGACGAGCGCCTCGGCGATCTTCCCGATCTTGTCGACGCCCATCAGGATCACCAGGGTTCCGGTGAGCTTCGCGAGCGACTCCCAGTCGACCAGCGAGCGCTCGTCTTCGGGTGCCACATGGCCGCTGACCACGGTGAACTCATGGGCGACGCCCCGGTGGGTGACCGGGATGCCGGCCGCACCCGGAACCGAGATCGAGCTGGAGATTCCGGGGACGACCGTGCAGGTGATGCCGGCCTCGGCGAGGGCCTGCAGCTCCTCCATGCCGCGGCCGAACACGTACGGGTCGCCGCCCTTGAGGCGGACCACGGACTTGCCCTGCTTGGCGTGCTCGATCAGCGCGTTGTTGATGGCCTCCTGGGCCATGTACCGGCCGTAGGGGATCTTCGCCGCGTCGATCACCTCGACGTGCGGCGGGAGCTCGGCGAGAAGGTCGCGCGGGCCGAGCCGGTCGGCGATCACGACGTCCGCCTCGGCGAGCAGACGACGGCCGCGGACGGTGATCAGGTCGGGGTCGCCGGGACCGCCGCCGACCAGCGCCACGCCCGGGGTGCGGGTGCGGTGGTGGGGGGCGACGAGGGTGCCGTCGCGCAGCCCCTCGACGACCGCGTCACGGATGGCGGCGGTGTGCCGGGGATCGCGGCCGCGGCCGTCGGTGGTGAGGACGGCGACCGTCACGCCCTCGCTGTGGCCGGTCGCGGGGGTCCACGCGGTCGCGGCCTCGGCGTCGTCGGAGCGCACGCACCAGATGCGGTGCGCTTCCGCCTCCGCGGACGCCGAGGCGTTCGCCGCGGGGTCGCTGGTGGCGATCAGGGCGTACCAGGCGCCGGCGAGGTCGCCTTCCGCGTACCGGCGCCGGGA
Organism: Streptomyces sp. B21-105; assembly: GCF_036898465.1. NCBI lineage: Bacteria > Bacillati > Actinomycetota > Actinomycetes > Kitasatosporales > Streptomycetaceae > Streptomyces > Streptomyces sp. B21-105. The sequence goes on from NZ_JARUMJ010000001.1 coordinate 2,014,310, forward strand.
CCAGGTGATCTCGCCCGCGTCGGCCATCGCCTCGACGGACGGGGTGGCGCTCGGCGAGACGAGCTCGACGACCGCGCCCGCGGCGATCAGGGCGGGCAGGCGGCGCTGGGCGACCTGGCCGCCGCCGAGGACGACGACCCTGCGGCCGGCGAGGCGGAGACCTACGGGGTAGGCGGGGTGTTCGGCCATGAGGGTGCGGCTCCTCGTACGTGCAGAGGGGTGCAATGAGCGGGCGCTGCGACTCTGGAGCGGCCCTGACGTGCGCATTTTAGAGGTGTGTTCCGGGGTGTTCAGGTGTGTTCAGCATGCGGCGGGGCCAGGGGCGCGCACAAGCGCGCCCGCCGGCCCCGAAGGGGTCCTACTTCTCGGTCACGCCCGCCGAGTCGAACGTCGCCACCTCGTGCATCGCCCGGGCCGTGCTCTGGACCAGGGGCAGGGCCAGCAGCGCGCCCGTGCCCTCGCCGAGACGGAGGTCGAGGTCGACGAGAGGACGCAGACCCAGTTTGTTCAGGGCGGCCACGTGCCCGGGTTCGGCGCTGCGGTGGCCCGCGATGCACGCCGCGAGGACCTCGGGGGCGATCGCACGGGCCACCAGAGCGGCGGCGCCGGCGCTGACGCCGTCCAGGATCACCGGCGTGCGCAGGGACGCCCCGCCCAGGAGCAGCCCGACCATCGCCGCGTGCTCGAAGCCGCCGATCGCGGCGAGGACGCCGATCGGGTCGGCCGGGTCGGGCTGGTGGAAATCCAGGGCGCGGCGCACGACCTCGGTCTTGCGGGCGAGCGTCTCGTCGTTGATGCCGGTGCCGCGGCCGGTGACCTCGGCGGGGTCGGCGCCCGTGAAGACCGAGATGAGGGCCGCGGACGCGGTCGTGTTCGCGATGCCCATCTCGCCCGTGAGCAGCGCCTTGTTGCCGGCCGCCACCAGGTCGCGGGCCGTCTCGATGCCGACCTCGATGGCCTGCTTGGCCTCCTCGCGGGTCATCGCGGGACCGGTGGTCATGTCGGACGTGCCGGCCCGGACCTTGCGGGGAAGCAGCCCCGGGGTCGCGGGCAGTTCGGCGGCGACGCCCACGTCCACCACGCACACCTCGGCGCCCACCTGGTTCGCGAAGGCGTTGCACACCGCCCCGCCGCCCAGGAAGTTGGCGACCATCTGGGCCGTGACCTCCTGCGGCCAGGGGGTGACCCCCTGCGCGTGGACGCCGTGGTCGCCGGCGAAGATCGCGACGGCCGCGGGCTCCGGGATCGGCGGCGGGCACTGCCGGGACAGACCGGACAGCTGCGCGGAGATGATCTCCAGCATGCCGAGCGAGCCCGGCGGCTTCGTCATGCGCTTCTGTCGTTCCCAGGCCTCGCCGAGCGCCTTGGCGTCCAGCGGGCGGACGCTGGCGACGGTCTCGGCGAGCAGGTCGTGCGGGTCCTCGCCGGGCAGCGCGCGACGGCCGTACGTCTCCTCGTGGACGACCCACGACAGCGGTCGGCGCTTGGCCCAGCCCGCCTGCATCAGCTCGGGCTCCTCCGGGAACTCGTCGACGTAGCCGACGCAGAGGTAGGCGACCACCTCGAGGTGCTCAGGCAGGCCCAGCGCCCGGACCATCTCGCGCTCGTCGAAGAAACTGACCCAGCCGACGCCGAGGCCCTCGGCACGGGCGGCGAGCCAGAGGTTCTCCACCGCGAGCGCGGAGGAGTACGGCGCCATCTGCGGCTGGGTGTGCCGGCCGAGGGTGTGCCGGCCGCCCCGGGTCGGGTCGGCGGTGACGACGATGTTCACCGGGGTGTCGAGGATCGCCTCGATCTTCAGTTCCTTGAACTGCTTCGCCCGGCCCTTGGGCAGCGACTTCGCGTACGCGTCACGCTGGCGGACCGCCAACTCGTGCATCGCGCGCCGGGTGTCGGCGGAGCGGATGACGACGAAGTCCCAGGGCTGCGAGTGACCGACGGAGGGCGCGGTGTGGGCGGCCTCCAGGACGCGCAGCAGCACCTCGTGCGGGATCGGGTCGTCGCGGAAGCCGTTGCGGATGTCCCGGCGCTCGCGCATGACCTTCAGGACGGCCTCGCGCTCGGCGTCGTCGTATCCGGGCGCGGCCGGACCCGCCGACCCCCGCCGCACGCCTTCGGCGGCCGGGGCGTCGTCCTGTTCGGCGGCCCTGGTCTCCAGGTCCTCCGGGCTCTGTACGGCCTCGGGGTCCACGACTCCGGACGCGGCGACGACGCCGGTCTCCTGCGGGGCGGGACCGGGTCCGCCGGGGGCGACTTCGGCGGGCGCGGACTCGCCGGGGGCGGTCTCGCGGGGCGCGGGCACCGTGACGGCGGAAAGGCCGGAAACGGTGGCAGCGGCGGCGGACGGCATCCCGCCCGCCGCTTCCGTGGCTGCCTCGGGGGCCGGCTCGGAGACCGCGACCTCGGAGACCGCGACCTCGGAGACCGCGACCTCGGAGACCGCGACCTCGGAGACCGGGGCCTCGGGGGCCGGCTCCGCGACGGGCTGCACCTCGGTCGGGAGCGCGTGCGGCTGCGACGGGGTAGGGGCGAGGTGCGCGGGGGTGGGCACCTCGTCCTCGACCGGCACGAACTGCCCCAGGGGCTGCTGCGGCGGCGCGGACGCGTGCTCGGGATGCCCGGGCACGGCGTCCTGTGCCTGCGCCTGGTGCGCCGCGTGGTCCGTCTCCGGCTGTCCCAGTGCGGGCTGAGGGCCTTGAGGGGCGGCGGCCGCGCCGGTCGCGTCGCCCGCCTGGGGCACGGGCTGCGGGACGGGGACGGCCGGGGCGAGGAGTGCCACGGGCTCGGGGGCGTCGGCGTCGGTGACGGGCGCCTCGGCGGACGGCTGCGACACGGCCGTCGTCTCCGGGTGGGGCACCGGCTGGGGCTGCGCCACCGCTGCCGGTCCTGCCTCGGGCTCCGGTGCTGCCTCCGGCTGTGACTCCTGCTGCGGCTCCGTGACGGGTGCTTCGGGGGCGACCGCGGTCTCGGGGGCGGACTGCTGAGAGTCCGGGGTGTGGGACGCCGGGTCCGCGATGTGAGTCGCGGATGGAATCGGGGACTCGTGCGCGGGCCGGGTCTCGGGCTCCGCGTCCGCCGGGCGGGTTTCCGGCTGCGGCGCGAGCCCGGCGTCCGCGGCCACTCCGGCGGGCTGTTCCTCGGCGGATGCGGGCTCGGCCCGCGGGACGGTCGGCTCGGCGACGGCGTCGACGCTCTGCACGTGCCCGGATTCCACGGTCTCGGGGGCGGACGCCGCCGGCTCCGGCGCCTCGGCCGCGCTCTCGGTCACGGCGACCTCGACGGGCTGCGGAGCCTCGGCCTCCTCGTGCTCCTCACCAAGGGCGGGCTCGGGCTCCGGGGCCGGGTCGGGCTCGACAGCCGGCACGGCCTCCGGGACGGGAGGCTCGCCGGCGACCGGCACGGCTTGCGTCGGCGTCTGCGGGGCCGGGGCAGTCACGTCGGAGAGATGGGCGTCCGATACCTGGACCTGCGGCTGCGGCTCGAGCTCGGGCTCGGGCTCAGGCTCGGGCTCGGGCTTGAGCTCGGGCTCGGGCTCCTGGGCGGCTTCCGCCGCGGGGCCCGCTTCAAAAGCGTCCGGGGTGTCCGGGGTGTCCGTCTCCACCGGCTCGGCGGGCTGGACCGCCTCCGCGGCGACCTCTCCATCCGGCTCCGCGGCTTCCGGTGTCAGGGACGCCGCCGGGGCGTCCTCGTCCGCCGCCCCCGGCGCCGTCGGCTCGGCGGGGACGTCCGCCGGCTGGTCGCCGCCGGACACGGGCGCGTCTGCGGCCTCGGCCAGCTCCTGTCCGGCCTCCGCCATCATCGCGGCGCCCAGCAGTTCACCGGGGTCGACGACGCCGTACGTCCCGGTGGACGGCGGCTCCGGCGACGCGCCTTCGGGGTCGGCGTGCTCGCTCCCGGGTTCCTGCGGGGCGGTCGCGGCGACCGCCTCGGTTGCCACCCGGGCCACCAAGGCCTGGGCCGCGCCCGCCGGTTCGCCCTGCTGACGCGCCGCGACCGGGGCCGGAACGGCCGCCTCCACGGTCGTCACGCCGGAAGCGGCCGGCGCCTGCGCCGTGACCTGCGCGGCGCCCCAGGGGGACGCGCCCTGCAGCGGCATCTCGCGCAGCTGGGGCACGTCGAGGTACTCGGGTCCCGAGGGGGACGGGCCGGGCTGGCGGACCGGCGCGCCCGCGGGGCCGCGGTCGGCGAGGGAACGGACCGGGCTGGCGGAGGCGTCGGGGATCGGCGGCCCGAGGTGCAGGGGGCGACGCGGGGCCGCCTGCGGGGCCTGGCCGGCCGAAGCACCGGGCAGGCGGACGGCGCTGAGGTCGACCGCGCCGCTGTCGCGGCCGTCCGTCTCGTGCGGGCCGGGCTCGTGCACCGTCTCGACCACCGGCTCCGGGGCGGGCGGGGCCACCTCGTTGCCCCAGGCACTCTGGGCGCCCGGCAGCAGCAACAGGTCTTCGTCCTCGGCGGTGGTCTCGGAGAGGTAGGCGTACGCACCGTGCGCGGGGGCGCCCGGCTGCTCCACCACGCCTGCGTTCTCCGGCAGCGCCTCGCCCGGGACCTGGCCGGTGTCGGTCATGCGTACCCCTCGCCCATCGGTTAGTGCTCTTACGACCAGCTCGCCCGGAGCGGCGCACCGACCGCCCCGCAGTGAGAACGAGCGTCCGTGCCCAGCGGCACGAACGACCCGCTCGAAAAAGCGACAAAGCCATACAGTGGCATTGTCCCGTCCGTCGTGTCGTCGCGACAGCTTGATCCGCGACGCTCCGCTGTGGACTGCGCCACGTTGCGCGCCCTCCGGTTCTGCCGTACCACATCCAGCCCAAAAGGGAGGTGCTTTCCGGACATTGACCGACGAAGCGCCGGGCGACCGAAAGCGGTACGACGATCGGCCAGCCTACCGCGCGCGGTACGACAACAGGATCACCGGGCGGCGTCCCTGGTCAGGTCCTGCGGTCCGCGAGAACCCCCGTGAGCAGGAACGCGACGCTCCGCTCCGTCTCCCTCCAGACCCGGGTGTCGAGCTCGACGGCCTGGACGAGGGCGCACTCGACGCGGTAGTCGTGCTCGGTCAGGTCGCGGCCCACGCGTTCGGCGGCGTCCCGGGTGCCCGCGTGGGTGACGATGCGCTGCGGGCGGCGGTCGGCGACCGCGGCGACGACGGCCGTTCCCCCGCCGCCGACCCGGACGACGTCCGGTTCGGGCAGGTTCTCCAGTACGTGCGGGGCGTCGCCGCGGACGATCTGGAGCTGGACCCCGTGCCGGCGCGCGGCGGCGTCGGTGCGGGCGCAGGCCGACATGTCCCGGTCGACGGCGATGACGGCGGCGCCCGCCCGCGCGGCGTCGGTGGCGAAGGCGCCGCTGCCGCAGCCGATGTCCCAGACGAGGTCGCCCGTCCGCGGCCCCAGGTGGGCGAGTTGGGCCGCGCGCAGCAGCGGCGCCTCGCCCTCGCCCAGCTCGCCGCCGTAGGTGTCGGCGGGCAGGGTCCAGCCGCGCGGGCCGGCGCCCGGGTCACGGCCGGCGATCCAGCCGGCGTCCCCGGCGGCGACCGGACCGGCGGGGCCGATGACGATGACGACGTTGGGGTCGCGCCAGTCGTGGTCGGCCGCCTTGTCGGAGGTGACGACGCTGACCTGCTCGCGGTCGGTGCCGAGTTCCTCGCAGACCACGAAGGTGCGGTGCACGCCCTCCATGAGCAGGCCGAGTTCGGCGGGTCCGGCTCCCGGGGAGGTGAGGACGGCGACCTTGGTGTGGGCGCGGCACACGTTGACCGCCCGGCGCAGGGTGCGCCGGTGAGCGACGACGACCTGGGCGTCGTCCCAGGGCATCCCGGCCCGGGCGAAGGCCGCGGCGACGGCGGAGACGGCCGGGACGACCTCGACCTCCAGGCCGAACTCGGGTGCGCGCAGGGTCCGTACGACGCCGAAGAAGCCCGGGTCGCCGTCGGCGAGGACGACGGCGGTGCCCCGGTGGACGGTGATGCGGCGGGCGGCGAGGGCGACGCTGCCGAGCCGGATGCGTTCCGCGCCGGGCGGCACTTCGGGCAGCGCCAGGTGGTGGGCGGCGCCGGCCACCAGCGTGGCGGCGCCCAGAGCGGAGCGGGCCGCGTCGGTCAGCGGCGAGCCGTCCCAGCCGATCACCGTGACGCGGTCGGCCATCGTCGTCAGTCTCCCCCGGGTTCACGCAGGCAGCGGGCTCCGTGAGGGTACCTGCTCGGCGGGTGGGGGCGACGGCGGTGTCACCGTCGGCGGGGTCAGTTCCAGTCGGTGTACGACGTGAATCCGCCGCTCTCGGCGAAGTGCTCGCCCGCGCCGTCCAGGTCCTCCGGGAGGAGGCTGTAGACGATGTAGTCGGTGCGCACCTCGTTCCAGGTGCCGTCCTCGGCGCGGGCGCGGGCTATACAGGCGCTGCGCAGGACGCCCTCGCTGATGCAGCCGATCTTCTGCGCGACCTGCTGGGCGGCGGTGTTGTCGGCGGCCGTGCGCAGCTCGATGCGCTCGAACTTCTGGTCGGTGAACAGCCATTGGGCGGTGGCCAGTGCCGCCTCGGAGGCGTAGCCCTCGCCGCGCGCCCAGGGGGCGATGATGTACGACAGCTCGGTGGAGCGGACGTGCCAGTTGGTCTTGGCGAGCTGGACGACGCCGACCAGACGCTGGGTGAGGAACTCGGTGACGGCGAGGTCGAGGCCGCGTCCCGTGGTGCGGTGACCGGGCGCGTACTCGGCGATCCAGCGGCGGGCGGCCGCCTCGTCGAAGGGGTGGGGCACGGCGGTCCAGGCGGTGACCTGCTCGTCGTTCATCATGTCGGCCAGGGCGGGCACGTCGTCCTCGTCGAGGGGACGCAGGCCCAACCGCTCCGTGCTGATGGAGATGTCGGGGAAGGTGCTCGTCATGCGCCGCTCCGTAACCTTCGGGACCTCGGGTGAGACCTGCCGCCCCGTCAGGGGGCGGACTGAACTGCCCAGCATGCAGCATGTGAGCCCGGAACCCCACCACGGGGTCCGCGCCGGCTGAAGGCGCGGACCCCGTGCGTGTGTGTCGGGGGCGTGGGTCAGAAGGCGGCCACGACGGCTCCGTGGTACTTGTCCTCGATGAACTTCCTCACCTCGGGAGAGGTGAGCAGAGTGGCCAGCTTCTTCACGCGCGGGTCGTCCTCGTCGCCCTTCTTCACGGCGAGGAAGTTGGCGTACGGGTTGCCCTTCGCGGGCTCCGCCGCCAGGGCGTCCTTCGCCGGGCTGAGCTCGGCCTCCAGCGCGTAGTTGCCGTTGATCACGGCGGCGTCGACGTCGGAGAGGGAGCGCGGCAGCTGGGCGGCCTCGAGTTCCTTGAACTTCAGGCCCTTGGGGTTGGAGGTGACGTCCTTGGGGGTGGCGTCGTAACCGACGCCCGGCTTCAGCCCGATGAGGCCGTGTGCCTGAAGGAGCTTCAGCGCGCGGGCCTCGTTGGTGGTGTCGTTCGGCAGGGCGACGGTGGCGCCCTTCTCCAGCGCGTCGAGCTTCTTGACGCTGCGGGAGTACAGGCCGAGCGGCTCGAGGTGCACGGTGGCGGCGGGCACGGCGACGATGTCGGTGCCGTTCTTCTTGTTGAAGTCGTCGAGGTACGGCTGGTGCTGGAAGTAGTTGGCGTCGACCTCACCCTGCTGGACGGCCGTGTTGGGCGTGACGTAGTCCGTGAACTCCTTGACCTCGAGCGTGAGGCCGGCCTTCGCCGCGAGGTTGTCCTTGATGTAGTCGAGGATCTCGCCCTGCGGGGTGGGGGTGGCGGCGACGGTCAGCGTGGCGTTCGTGTCGGCGCCGGAGTCCTTGTCCGAGCCGCAGGCGGTGAGTCCGAGGGTGAGGGCTCCGGCGGCGAGGACAGCAGTGGCGATCTTGGCGGTGTTACGCACGAAAAGTGCCTTTCCTGAAGGTGATGCGGCCCCGCTGGGGTGTGCGGGGAGTCCGGGTGGCGCGGGGAGTCCGGGTGGCGCGGGGAGTCCGGTGGGCGGCCCTTGGAGGGCTCAGGCGACCTTGCCGACGTCGGCGGCCGCCGGCTCCTTCGCCTTCAGCAGGCGGAGCTTGGGGGCCGGGCCCGAGCCGCCGCGGCGGTGCAGGAAGCTGGCCGCGTAGTCGCCGGCGAACTGGATGAGCGAGATGACGACGGCGAGGACCGCCACCGTGATCCACATCAGGTCGGTCTGGAAGCGCTGGTAGCCGTAGCGGACGGCGATGTCGCCGAGCCCGCCGGCGCCGACGGTGCCGGCCATGGCGGAGTAGCCGATGAGGGTGACGACCGTGGTCGTGGTGCCCGCGACGAGGGAGGGCAGGGACTCCGGGACGAGGACCTTGCGCACGATCGTCCAGGTGCCGCCGCCCATCGACTGCACGGCCTCGACGAGCCCGCCGTCCACTTCGCGGACAGCCGTCTCGACCAGGCGCGCGAAGAACGGGATGGCCCCGATGGCGAGCGGCACGATCGCGGCCTCGCGGCCGATGGTGGTGCCGGTGAGGGTGCGGGTGAAGTTCATCAGCGCCACCATCAGGATGATGAAGGGCATCGAGCGGGCGATGTTCACGATCTGCCCGATGACCTTGTTGGCGAAGACGTTCTGGAGCAGGCCGCCGCGGTCGGTCAGAACCAGCAGCACGCCGAGCGGGAGGCCGCCGGCGACGGCGACGAGGGTGGACCAGCCGACCATGTAGAGGGTGTCCCAACAGGCCTGCGACAGCAGCGGCTGCATCTCCGACCAGCTCACTTGACGCCTCCCTCGATCAGCGCGGGCTCGTGGGGCGCTGGCCCCTGGGGCGCGGGTTCCCCGGGCGCGTGGTCCACGACGTCGATCCGCAGGCCCTGCTCGCGCAGGAAGCCGATGGGCACGACGTTGTCCTCGTAGCGGCCGGGCAGTTCGATGCGCATCCGGCCGATCTGGAGACCGCCGACGGTGTCGACCGCGGCACCGAGGATCGATATGTCGATGTTGTAGGTGCGCGAGAGCCGGGAGATGACGGGCTGGGTGGCGGCCTCACCGTGGAAGGTGACGTCGACGACGGTGCGGTCGGGGCCGCTCGCCTCACCGCCGACCGGGAAGAGCGCGGCGGCCAGTTCGGAGCCGGGCACGGCGAGCAGTTCGCTGACCGTGCCGGACTCGACGACCCTGCCGTGCTCCATGAGCGCGGCGGAGTCGCACACCGACTTCACCACGTCCATCTCGTGCGTGATGAGCAGGACGGTCAGGCCCAGCTGCCGGTTCAGGTCGCGCAGCAACTGCAGGATGGAGCGGGTGGTCTCGGGGTCCAGTGCGCTGGTCGCCTCGTCGGAGAGCAGCACCTTCGGGTCGCCGGCCAGTGCGCGGGCGATGCCGACGCGCTGCTTCTGCCCGCCGGAGAGCTGTGCCGGGTAGGCCTTCGCCCGGTCGGCCAGCCCGACCAGGTCGAGCAGCTCCAGCGCCTTGCGGGAACGTCCCTTCCCGGAGAGGCCGAGGATCTCCAGCGGCAGTTCGACGTTGTCCTGCACGGTCCGCGAGGACAGCAGGTTGAAGTGCTGGAAGACCATGCCGATCCGGCTGCGCGCCTGCCGCAGCTCCCTGCCGGCGCGGGGTCCGCGCCCGGCGAGCGCGGTGAGGTCCCGCCCGTCGACGGTGACCGTGCCGGCGGTGGGGCGTTCCAGGAGGTTGACGCAGCGGATGAGCGAGGACTTCCCGGCGCCGGACCGGCCGATGACGCCGTACACCTCGCCTTCGCGTACGTGCAGGTCGACGCCGTCGAGGGCGGTGACCTCACGGCCGCGCGAGCGGTAGACCTTGGTCAGGCCCGTGGTGGTGATCACGTGGGGGTTTCCGTCACTGTCGAGTGCGCGGGCGTGGGTGTGCCCGGGCGCACGGATGCAGGCTGTCAGGGCGCGACACGGTTCTCGCCGTGGCGGGAACAACGGGAGAGAAACATGTGCGCGGGGCGCGGCTCAGTTCACGTACGGCAGACATGCGGCGTACGGACCTGCCACGGCGTCTCGCTTCGGGGCGCGAGCTCGGGGGCGGTGCGGGGGCCCTCTAGAAGGCGCACATTCGACACATACAACGAGCACCGGGCGTCAGGGTCGCCTCGGTCGCACGGGTGCGGCAGCTCGTCGTGGTCATGAGCATCAGTAAACCAGACGTACGGTCCTGACCGAGACTCGGCTGTCCGGATGCCGGACAGCCATGGACAGTCCCGGGCCGCTCCTCCCCAGGTCCGGCGAACTCCCCTCTCCCGGCCGCGACCAGCGCCGACGGCGCGGACCACCCCCGCACCACGAGGCCGGCAGCCGGTCCGCGGGCCGGGCGCGTTGTGGCCGACGCCACGGTCGTCCTGCCGTCCGACGTGGCGGCGCGGGGCCGACCGCGGGGTGTCTGTTACGCCGTATTAAGGTCACTGCATGCTTGATGCCCTGACGGCGGCGACCGGCCTCGCCGCGTTGCTGCTCGCCGCCTGGTGCGGCTGGGCCGCCCACCGCGACCAGCCGACCAAGGACTGGCACTTCATCGGGATGGCCGTGGTCTCGCTGCTGGCGACGGTCCAGCTGGTGATCGGGATCGTGCAGCTGACGCGGGGCGAGAAGCCGGAACAGGGCACGACGCTCTTCGTGGCGTATCTGCTGGGCGCGTTCGCGTGCGTGCCGACGGCGGGTTTCATGTCGCTGGCCGAGCGGACCCGTTGGGGTTCGGTGACGGTCGCCGCGGGCGGCGTGGTGCTCGCCGTGCTCGAGGTGCGGCTCTTCGACATCTGGGGAGGCTGAGATGACGGCGGTGCAGGAGAAGCCGGACCGACTGATCAGCGGGCCGGGGATGCTGCTGGTGTGGTTCTACGGCGTGATGGTGGTCGGGGCGGTGTCGCGGTCGGCGTACGAGATCGCCGCGCACTTCGAGCGGGCGCCGCTGTCGTACACGCTGTCGGCGGCGGCCGGCGTGGTGTACGGCTTCATCACGTACTCGCTGGTACGGGGCGGCGAGACGGCCCGCACGGCGGCGCGGTTGTGCTGCGCCGCCGAACTCGCGGGCGTACTGATCGTCGGGACCTGGACCCTGGTCCAGCCGTCCGCCTTCCCCGAGCCGACCGTGTGGTCCGACTACGGGTTCGGGTACGTCTTCATCCCCGTCCTGCTGCCGGTGTCGGCCCTGTACTGGCTGCGCACCTCCCGTACGGCCACCCCGGCTGCGCCGTCCACGCCGTAGCCGCGTAGTCGGCTACGCCGTAGCGGCGTACTCCCCGGCCTGCTTCTCCAGGACGATCATCGGTACGCCGTCCGTGCCCTGGGAGGTGCCGACCGTCTCGTAGCCGACCCGGCGGTAGAGGCGCAGGTTGCCCTCGCTGCGGTGGCCGGCGAAGAGGCGGAACTTCTTGGCGCCGCGCTCGCCGCCCAGCGCCGTCTCGGCGGCGCGCAGCAGCCTCGCGCCGATGCCGTGCCCCTGGAGGCGGGGGTGCACGCAGAGCTTGCCGATGGCGGCGGCGCCGTCCTCGGTGAGGGTGCCGCGTACCGAGCCGACCACCTCGTCGCCCAGCCGGGCCACGAAGACGCAGTCGGCGGCGAGTTCCTGCCGGACCGAGTCGAGGCTCTGGACGAGCGGGGCGATGCGGTAGTTCCCGTACAGCGCGGCTTCGCTCTGGAAGCACAGGTACTGCAGTCTGAAGATCTGCTCGGCATCCTGCTCGGTCGCCACCGAGATGGTCACGCTCATGCCCATGTGCGCACGCCTCCCGCTCACCTGATCGCCTGTGGTCCCTCACTCCTATCCCCGCACTTCGGGAGCCGCAACCTCCGGTGCGAGCAAACGGCGAAGACATCCCAGACATCTGGAACGTTCCGGTCCGAGACTGCCCTGTGAGATACCCAACTTCCCTGCGATCTCCCGGTAGGTGAGGTCCTCGGGCGAGAGGAGGGCATGCAGCAGACGCGAGCAGCGGCCGGGCAGCCGGTGCACGGCCGCGCGCAGGGCGCGGTGGCGGGCGGCGGTCAGGGCCAGGTGCTCGGGACCTCGCTCGGCCGCGTCGGCGGGCTCGGTCTCGTAGGGCTCGTAGGGCTGTTCACGGCGGGCGGTACGGCGGGCGCGGCGGACCTCCGCGCGAACGGCCCGGCGCAGCCAGCCCTCGGGGTCGCGGGGCGGATCGTCGGCGGCGAGGCGTTCGAGCAGCCGGAGCCAGACCGCCTGCTCCAGGTCGCCGGGTTCGGCGCCGGCGGCAGGGGCCTCCGCGGAGGCCTCCGCGCTGAGCAGCGGGTGCAGGGAGGCGAGCAAGTCGGGGGTCATATGCCCCACGATGCGGCGGCCCGGGCGTTCGGTTGCCCGGGCCGCCGACTGTCACCCCAACGAGGACTCAGCCGTTGACGAAGTCCGCGCGGGCCAGCACCCCGGTGTCCGGGTTGTCCGTGAAGACCCCGTCGATGCCGGTCGCGAAGTAGGTGCGGAACGCGCCGAAGGAGTCGCCGTAGGCGTCCGCGTCCGAGCCCTTGCGGAAGTCTGCGGGCAGGAAGGGGTTCTCGTTGCGCATGGTGTACGGGTGCAGGACCAGGCCGACCGCGTGGGCGTCCTTGACCAGGGTGGTCGGCCTGGTCAGGTTGCCGGCCGCGTCCCTGGGAATGACGAGGTCGAGGGTGGGGCCGATGCCCTGCGCGTACCCGGCGATCTCCCGCAGGCCGGCCCGCGTGATCAGGTCGGCGACGGTGCGCGGGTCGCCCGTCTCCACGAAGTCCCAGGGGCGGGAGCCGGCGGTGGACAGCAGCACGACGAGCGGGTTGTCGACCAGCTTGTTCAAACGCTGGACGCCGGTCGGCTCGAAGGACTGCAGGACGACCGGCGAGTTCTTTCTGTCCTTGCCGTGCTTGTGCAGCAGTTTCGCGACCCGCTCCTCCAGGCCCAGGCCCAGCTTGCGGAAGTAGGTGGGGTGCTTGGTCTCGGGGTAGATCCAGACCTGCTTGCCGCGCTTACGCGTCTGCTCGTCCTGCCACTTCAGGACCTCCTCGAAGGTGGGGATCCCCAGCGGCCGTCGTAGAGCGTGTTGTGCGGGCGGTTGGCCGGGATGCGCTCGACCGCCCGCAGTCTCTTCAGCTCGGCGAGCGTGAAGTCCTCCGTGAACCAGCCGGTGGTGGGGACGCCGTCGAGCACCTTCATGGTCCGGCGGCCGGCGAACTCGGGGTGGGCGGCGACGTCCGTCGTACCGCCGATCTCCGGCTCGTGCCGGCAGACGAGATGGCCGTCCCGGGTGGGGACGAGGTCACCGGCCTCTACGATGTCGGCCCCCAGGTCGAGAGCGAGCTGGTAGGAGCCGAAGGTGTGCTCGGGGCGGTAGCCGCTGGCGCCGCGATGACCGATGACGGTCGGCACCGGAAGGCTCTTGAGCCCGTCTCCTCCATGCCGTGCCTCGGCGGCCGCCGCCGCGGTGCCGGACAGACCGAGCACGCCTCCGGCGCCGAGCACGGCCGCGCCGAGGAGCGCCCGCCGCCCGGTGCCGCCCGCGTGCGCCTGCTCGTTCGAGTCCTGCGTGTTCTGCGTTCCCATGAGGGGCCTCCAGCCGTCGGCTCGTCCTGCGGGCCGATGGTAGGGGCGTGGACATGACCGCCGGGAGACCTCGGCCCCAACACGCGGAGGACGGCGGACGGCACGTGGTGTACGGCGGACGGCACGTGGTGTACGCCGGGTGCGGGACGTCGTCTACGACGGATGCGGTCCGTGCGGTACGTCGAGGTGACGGTTCGTCGGACGTGGGCGGTTCGACGCGGTCCGCGCCGGGGAACCCGGTCGGCGCCGGTCCCGGGGGCTCCGCCCTGGGGGCTCGGCCCTGGGGCGCGCGGGCTCGGTGGCGCCGGGGCTCGGGGGCTTCCTCCGATTTCCGGGGCGGTCCTCTTCGTTCCGTCCGGATGACGGGCGGGCGACTGGCGGGCGGCGATGCGGCCGTACAGGTAAACAAACGTCAACAGTGCGTAAGACCTGGGTGACCCGATGTGCGTCGGCCCCCGGCCCGCGAGTATCGTCCTCACCTGCACAGACTCATACCGTTTTCCCTTGACATCGGAGGGCTCGTTGTCGCGCTTCGCGCTCATCAAGGCAGTGCTCGGACCGGTCATGCGCATGATGTTCCGCCCCCGGGTCGAGGGCGCGGAGCACATCCCGGGCGACGGCCCGGTGATCCTGGCCGGCAATCACCTCACGTTCATCGACTCGATGATCCTGCCGCTGGTGTGCGACCGACAGGTCCTCTTCATCGGCAAGGACGAGTACGTCACCGGCAAGAGTCTCAAGGGCCGGCTGATGGCCTGGTTCTTCACCGGGGTCGGCATGATCCCGGTGGACCGGGACGGGGGCCGGGGCGGCGTGGCAGCGCTGATGACCGGGCGCCGGATCCTGGAGGAGGGCAAGGTCTTCGGGATCTACCCCGAGGGAACGCGGTCCCCCGACGGCCGTCTCTACCGGGGCCGCACCGGTATCGCGCGGCTGACGCTGATGACGGGTGCGCCCGTCGTGCCGTTCGCGATGATCGGCACGGACAAGCTGCAGCCGGGCGGAGCGGGGATGCCCCGTCCGGGCCGGGTGACGGTCCGGTTCGGCGAGGCGATGGAGTTCTCCCGGTACGACGGGATGGACCGGGACCGCTATGTGCTGCGAGCCGTCACCGACTCCGTGATGACCGAGGTCATGCGGCTGTCGGGACAGGAGTACGTGGACATGTACGCCACCAAGGCCAAGGCGGCGTGACCCACGGGTCCCGCACCCCTCGCGGTACTCGTACCCGTCGCGGTACGTCGTACCCGTCGCGGTGCGGGACCTGCCCGGTGACGGGCGGACGCCGTTTCGCACGTCACCGGTTCGCATCCGTCAGCCGGCGGTCTCCAGTCGCTGCCCCCTGAGCAGGAACCACGCCGCGACCGCCGCCGCCAGCAGGACCGCCGCGCCCACTCCGGACGCCACCGCCAAGCCGTCGACGAAAGCCTCGCGGGCCGACGCCAGCATCTCCGCGCCCGCGGCCGGCGGCAGATGCCCCGCCGCCTCCACCGCGCCGCCCAGCGACTCGTGCGCCCGCCCCGGCGTGCCCGCCGGAGCCGCGAAGCCCCGGTAGACGCCGGTCACGATCGAGCCGAGCAGGGCGATGCCGAGCGCCGCGCCCAGTTCGTACGCCGTCTCGGAGACGGCCGAGGCCGCGCCCGCCTGGTTCTTCGGCACCGAGCCGAGGACGACGTCCGCGGTCACCGTGAAGGAGAACCCGGCGCCCACGCCCACCACCAACAGGGCCGCGCCCAGCAGGGGATAACCGGTGGTCCGGGTGACCGTCGTCAGCACCGCCAGCGCCAGGCCGATCGCGGCGAGACCGCCGCAGACCACGGCCCGCACCGAGAAGCGGCGCGCCACGCGGCCTGCCAGCAGACCGGCCGTCACCGCGCCCACCGCCGCCGGCAGTTCGGCCAGTCCCGCCTCCAGGGGCCGCCTGCCCTGTACCGACTGCAGGTACTGGGAGAGGAAGAACACCAGGCCGGACATGCCGAGCACGGTCAGCAGGTCGGCCAGCACCGCGCCGCTGAAACCGCGCCTGCGGAACAGCCGCATGTCCAGCAGCGGGACCGGGAGCGCGAACTGACGGCGCACGAAGCCGTACAGCGCGCCGGCGCCGAGCACGGCCGCGGCGAGGGTCTCCCAGGTCGGGCCGTGACCGGCGGTCTCCTTGACGGCGTACACGACGGCGATCACGCCGACCAGCGACAGCGTCACGCTGACCAGATCCCAGGGGCCGCGGTCGGGGTTCCGGGACTCGGGCAGCGTCTTCATGCCGACCAGCACGAGCACCAGCATGACGGGCAGGTTGATGAGGAAGACCGAGCCCCACCAGAAGTGCTCCAGGAGGAATCCGCCCAGGATCGGGCCGACCGCCGTGCCCGCCGAGGCCGTCGCACCCCAGATGCCGACCGCCAGACTGCGTTCGCGCGGGTCGTGGAAGAGGTTGCGGATCAGGGCGAGGGTCGCCGGCATGAGGGTCGCTCCGGCCACGCCCAGCAGGGCGCGGGCCGCGATCATCGTCTCCGGGGACGTCGCATAGGCGTTGAGGACCGAGATCAGGCCGAACGCGGTGGCGCCGATCAGCAGGATCCGCTTGCGCCCGATGCGGTCGCCGAGGCTGCCCATCGAGACGAGCAGGCCGGCGATGACGAACGAGTAAACGTCACCGATCCAGAGCAGCTGGGTGCCGGAGGGTTCGAGATCCTCGCTGATGTACGGGGTCGCGAGACCGAGGACGGTCGCGTCGACGGCCACCAGCAGCACGGCGAGCACGAGGACGGAGAGCGCCAGCCAACGGTCGGGGCGCCTCACCGCCTCGGTCGTGGTCGCCGGCTGCAGGGTGCTGGTCATGGTTCCTCTGTTCGTGAGCTGGGCGAGTCGAAGGGTCGGGGGACGGGGACGGGGACGGAGGACCGCTCCAACCGGTGCGGTGGGCGGTCGGCGGACGCTGCGCGGTGGCGCCGGCGGGACCTGGTTGCGCAGTGCGTCTAGTGGCGCAGTGCGCCGCCGAGAAGCAGCTCGGTGATCATGTGGGTGAAGTCCTTGCCGGCGACCCGGCCCTCGGAGACCGCCCAGGCGCCGGAGGCGAGCAGGCCGTAGAGCGCCTCGGTGAGCCAGGCGGGGGTGAGGTCGATGCGGAACTCGCCGTCGGCCTGGCCGCGCTGGAACAGGGCCGCGACGCGCTCGTCGATCCTGGTCCAGCCCGGGTTCTGCTGCTCGCCCTCGAACAGCTGGTTCTCGGTGTAGAGGAAGGCGAGCAGGGCGGCGGCCGGTTCGATCTCCCGGACGAGCCGGCGTACGGCGTCGGGGGCCGGGCCCTCGTCCGGCCTGGCCGCGTCCAGGGCGGACTCGCACTCCGCGATGCCGAGGGACTCCAGGGCGCGCACGAGCGCGTCACGCCCGGCGAAGTGGCGGTGCAGCGTGGCCCGGCTGATCCCGGCCGCCTTGGCGACCTCGTCCATCGTCGCGGTGGATCTGCGGGTCAGCAGGGCCGCGGCAGTGCGCAGCACATGGTCTCGGTCGACAGCCATGAGACAAGACTAAACCACATGAGACACACTTGTCTCATTCTGAGCGGGCGCGGCTCCTGGCGCGGTCAGGGGCGGGCTGAGGACGGTGGGGCGGTCGGGGCGGCGGCCCGCCGGACGTCGTGAGCTCGCTCAGTGCCAGGGCAGCCGGCTGCGCCGCTCCCAGTAGGCCTGCGGGTCCTCCGACAGGCCGGCCAGCCGGTCCAGCTGGTCGTCGTCGAGGTCGACGGCCGCCGCGTGCAGGTTGGAGGCGAGCTGGGCGACGGTCGCCGCGCCGGAGAGGACGACGCCGGCCCAGGGCCGGCGCAGGATCACCGCGAGGGCGACGGCGTCACAGCCGACGCCCGCCTCCTTGGCCACCGCCTTGAGGGCGTCCGGTGCGGGGTCGGCGAGGCGACCGTTGGCCATGCCCTCCTTCACGATCACCGTGAGTCCGGCTTCACGGGCTTCGGCGAGGGCCGGTCCGGCCGAGGTCTCCAGGACGTTGTAGGTCGACTGGACCGTGCGGAAGAGGGGTTCGCCGTCGACCGTCACGGCGAGCGCGGCGCGGATGGTTTCGGCCTGGGCGGGACCGCTGGTGGAGAAGCCGACGGTGCGGCCGCGGGTTGCGGCCTCCGCCAGTTTCGCGTGCAGCTGCTTGTCGGTGAGGGCGGGGCTGTCCGGGGTCACCGAGTGGATCTGGTAGAGGTCGAGCCGGTCGCCGAGCAGGCCGTCCGTCTCCCGGCGCTGACGTTCGTAGGTGGCGAGGCCGTGGTCCTTGACCTCGTGCGTCTCGGCGTCCGCCGACCAGTCGGCCGTGTACGTGTACCCCCACTTGCTGCCCACGACGACGTCGTCGGCGTCGGGGCGGGCCGCGAGCCAGCCGGCGAGGAACTCCTCGGAGCGGCCGTAGGAGCGGGCCGCGTCGACGTAACGGACGCCCTGGGCATAGGCGGCGTCCAGGAGTTCGTGCGTACGGGCGCGGAGGGCTTCGACGCTGCGGTCCTGCGGGAGGTCCCGGTCACGGCCCAGGTTGAGATAGCCGGGGCGGCCGACGGCGGCGAGTCCGAAGCCGATGTGGCAGGTGGGGGTGGTCGCTGCGGCGAGGCGGGCGAAGGGCATCGCGGGCTCCGTTCGGTCGGCTCCGGTGGTACGGCTGACGACCAACTTGACGTGCTCCCTGGCCTAAAGTCCAGGGATTCCGGCCTGGGTCGGCTGACCCTTCCGGGGGCTTCCCGCTTCACCGCGCTGTGCCAGGACTTTCGTCCCGGTCTTACCGGCGCTCCACGAGGCGTTTAGCGTCTCCGCCCGTCCGGCGGCGACGATTCGGCGTCCTTCGAAGAGGACGTTGCGGGCTGCGTTGTGGTCGCGGTCGTGCACGGTGCCACAGGCCCCGCACGTCCACTCCCGGACGTGCAGGGGCTTGGGGCCGTCCCGGAATCCGCAGGCCGAGCAGACCTGAGAGGACGGAAAAGCACGGTCCGCCTTGGTGAAGATGCGGCCGTGCAGAGCCGCTTTGTATTCCAGCATGGCGACGAACGCGGACCATCCCGCGTCGTGCACGGATTTGGCGAGCCGGGTACGGCCGAGGCCGGACACCGCGAGGTCTACCACGTACACCGCTTGGTTGTCGCGGATGATCTGTGTGGAAGCCTTGTGGTGGAACCCGGCGCTGGTCGGCCACCCTGGCGTGCTGGCGTGCGACCTTGATTGGCCGCCCTCATACTTCTCCGCATCGTGCGGCGGAGCACCATTGGCGATCGTCCGCCAGTACATCGAGCAGCAAAAACGTCCGCTCTGACGTGCACGTCAGAGCAGTCTTGAGATGCATTCATCCCCGGCGTGAACGCCGGGGCTTTCTGCAAGAGCCCCGGTAACCCGCGACGGCGTTCACTCCGGAGTGCGGGGCGTGCGGAACCTCCGCGTGCGCGGGGCGCTTCGCGGTCGCCCACCGCCGCGCGAGAGCGCCGCGATCGACGCAGCCCCCGCGCGGCGCACCCCGCCGGCGTCACTGCTTGGCGGTGGCCCAGTCGTGCTGTGCCCGCAGGTCGGCCTTCACCTCGGCAAGCTGGACGGCGACCGCGCTCGGGGCCGTGCCGCCCCGGCCGTTGCGGGAGGCCAGCGCGCCCGGAACGTTCAGGACCGAGCGGACCTCGGGGGTCAGATGGGCGCTGATCTTCGCGAACTGGTCGTCCGTCAGCTCGTCCAGCTCCTTGCCCTCGGCCTCCGCCGCCTTGACACACTCGCCGGCGACCTCGTGCGCGACGCGGAACGGCACACCCTGCTTGACGAGCCACTCGGCGATGTCGGTGGCGAGCGAGAAGCCTGCCGGGGCCAGTTCCTCCATGCGCTCACGGTGCACGGTGAGGGTGGCGATCATGCCGGTGAAGGCGGGCAGCAGCACCTCGAGCTGGTCGCAGGAGTCGAAGACCGGCTCCTTGTCCTCCTGGAGGTCGCGGTTGTAGGCGAGCGGAAGGGCCTTGAGGGTGGCCATGAGACCGGTCAGGTTGCCGATCAGACGGCCGGACTTGCCGCGCGCCAGCTCCGCGATGTCGGGGTTCTTCTTCTGCGGCATGATCGACGAACCCGTGGAGAAGGCGTCGTGCAGCGTCACGAAGGAGAACTCCTTCGTGTTCCAGATGATGATCTCCTCGGCGATCCGGGAGAGGTTCACGCCGATCATCGCGGTGATGAAGGCGAACTCCGCGACGAAGTCCCGCGAGGCGGTGCCGTCGATGGAGTTGCCGACGCTGCCGCGCTCGAAGCCGAGGTCCTCGGCCACAGCCTCCGGGTCCAGGCCGAGCGAGGAGCCGGCCAGGGCGCCCGAACCGTACGGCGAGACGGCCGTGCGCTCGTCCCACTGGCGCAGCCGCTCGGCGTCCCGGGACAGGGACTGCACATGGGCGAGGACGTGGTGGGCGAAGAGCACCGGCTGGGCGTGCTGGAGGTGGGTGCGGCCCGGCATCGCCACGTCCGGGTGGGCCTCCGCCAGGCCGACCAGGGCGTCCTGGAGGTCGGCGATCAGCCCGCCGACGATCCGGGCGTGGTCGCGCAGGTACATCCGGAAGAGCGTGGCGATCTGGTCGTTGCGGGAGCGGCCGGCGCGCAGCTTGCCGCCGAGGTCGGGGCCGACGCGCTCCAGGAGGCCGCGCTCCAGAGCGGTGTGGACGTCCTCGTCGGCGATCGTGCCCACGAACGAGCCGTCGGCGACGTCCGCCTCGAGCTGGCCGAGGCCCGCGATCATCCGGGCCAGCTCGTCCTCGGTGAGCAGACCGGCCTTGTGCAGCACGCGCGCGTGGGCGCGGGAACCGGCGATGTCGTAGGGCGCGAGCCGCCAGTCGAAGTGGACGGACGCGGACAGCTTCGCCAGGGCCTCGGCGGGACCGTCGGCGAAACGACCGCCCCAGAGCCGTACGTCACCGCTGTTGCTGCTCACTTTGCGTTGCTCCTCACCGCTGCATTCACCGACCTGCATGATTATGCAGAGCTCTGCATGATTCGTCAATCCGACGCACCCGACCGCTGCCGTTCCGGATGAGGTGCGAAGACTTTTTGAAGATGCCTTGAACAACGGCAACCGCTTACCCGTACTCACCGCTGAACGCCGGCCGCGTCTCAATCGAAACCCACTCCTGACCCAAGTGAGGCATCCGCATGTCCAGGGCTCTTCCCAAGTACAACAAGCGTCGTGTGGTCGTCATCGGCGCGGCCGCCGCTCTGGCCCTGACCGGCGCGGTGGTCGTGAACTCCGCTCTCGCCGGGGAGTCGTCCAAGGGCGGTTCGACCAACGCCCAGACGCTGGCCGCCGGTCCCGGCACGATCAGCTGCCCGGACGTGGCCTCGCAGCTGCCCGCGGTCCCCGCCTCCGCCAAGGCCGAGGTCGACCGCAACCTCGCCCTCCTCCAGACGCAGATCAACGAGGCCAACACCCGTCTGCAGAACACCGTCGGCCAGGGTGGCCCCAACTTCGTGCAGAACGCGATCCTCGGCCCGCTGGAGGGCAAGCGGGTCTCCACGATCGACCGCATCGCCATCTCGATCGGCCGCAAGGGCACCAAGCCGCAGGGCCTGAACGCCCTCGCCAAGTGCGCGCTGAACGCGGGCGGTGCGGCCGCCCCGGCGACGGGCAACACGGGTAACAACGGCAACGCGGGCAACAACGGGAACGCCGGCAACAACAACGGCAACGCGGGTAACAACGGCAATGCCGGAAACGCCGGCAACGCGGGTAACAACGGCAATGCGGGTAACGCCGGTAACGCCAACGGCGTCGGCACGATCAGCTGCCCGGACGTGGCCTCGCAGCTGCCCGCGGTCCCCGCCTCCGCCAAGGCCGAGGTCGACCGCAACCTCGCCCTCCTCCAGACGCAGATCAACGAGGCCAACACCCGTCTGCAGAACACCGTCGGCCAGGGTGGCCCCAACTTCGTGCAGAACGCGATCCTCGGCCCGCTGCAGGGCAAGCGCGAGTCCACGATCGACCGCATCGCCATCTCGATCGGCCGTCAGGGCACGAAGCCGCAGGGCCTGAACGCCCTCGCCGCCTGCACGCTGAACAAGTGACGTGACAGGTGCGGCGGCCGCCCCGGGACAGCATCGTCCGGGGGCGGCCGCCGCACCCTCCGCACACGATCGGCAGCCGTATTTCCTTAGACGTACGAAAGACTTTCCCGGATACTTCTGAAACATGGGAAAGACCTACGAGCGCATAGACGGCAGGCTCCGTTCGTTCATCGAGGAGCAGCCCCTCTTCTTCACCGCGACGGCGCCCTTGTCAGGCGACGGCACGGTCAACCTCTCCCCCAAGGGCCTCAAGGGCTCGTTCGCGGTGCTCGACGAACACACCGTGGCCTACCTCGACTTCGCCGGCTCCAACGCCGAGACCGTCGCACACCTGCGGGAGAACGGCCGGATCACCCTGATGTGGTGTGCCTTCCAAGGGCCGCCCGACATCGTGCGGGTGCACGGCCGGGGCGAGCCTGTGTTCCGCGACGACCCCCGCTTCGGCGAGCTCCTGGCCCGCTTCCCGGACATCGACCCGAGCACGCACGGACTGCGCGCGATCATCGTGGTGCACGCCGAACTCGTCCGGGACACCTGCGGATACGCGGTGCCCTTCATGACCTACGACGCGGACCGCGAGCTGCACGGCAAGCGCTTCGCCCGGGAGGACGACGCCTCGCTCGGCGCGTACTTCGCCAAGAAGGAGCACATCGCCGCGAGCATCGACGGTCTGCCCGGCCTGCCGCTGCCGCTCCCACCGCTGCAGCCGATCCAGCCGCGGGAGCCGCTGCCGCCACAGGAGCCGCTCCCGCGGCTCTGACGCACGGTCGGCCCCTTCCGGACTGCCGACGACGACGAGCGCCCTTAACGTCGTCGCATGCCTCCTCATGCCGTCGCCGCAGGCCTCGCCGTCGCGTCCCTGTTCGTGCTCGGCGCGGCCCCCGAAGCGGGCGCGGCCCCCGGGCCGCCCGGGGCTGTCCCGCGCGCCGGCGCGCCGGAACCGCGTGACGTGCCCCTGCCCGCGCGGATGGCGGACCCGGGCCCCGGCGCCCAGCTGATCACCGCCCTGGCGCCGAAGCGCGGCTCGACCACCGGCGTCGTCTCCTGGTGGGACCTGCGGGACGGGCGATGGCTGCGGGCCGGTTCCGCACCCGCCCGGTTCGGCGCGAAGGGCCTCGTCGAGGGCGCCGCGCGCCGGCAGGGCACGAACACGACGCCGACGGGCCTGTACGGCCTTCCCTTCGCCTTCGGCATCCAGGCGCCGCCGCGCGGGACGTCGTACCCGTACCGTCCGGTCCGCGAGGACTCCTGGTGGTGCCAGGACAACGCCTCCCGCGCCTACAACCGGTGGACCGAGCCGCGGCCGGCCGACTGCCGGGCCGCCGAGTCCGAGCGCCTTCTCGCCTACCGCGCGCAGTACGCGCACGCCCTCGTCGTCGGCTTCAACTACCGCAAGCCGGTGCGCAATCGGGGCGCGGGCATCTTTCTGCACGTCGACGGGCGCGGGGCGACGGCGGGGTGCGTGTCCGTGCCGGCCGGCGCGATGCGACGGCTGCTCGCGTGGGCCCGACCGGAAGAACGCCCGCACCTCGCGATCGGCACGGCGAGCGGACGGACTGCGATCACGCGGTACTGAGTCGCGGCCCGCTCCACTCCCCCAACTCCGGTTACCGACGGTCACGCCCGTCGGCGACACTCCGCGCGGACTCTCGCCGGCACTGAACACTCCAGGGCCGCGGCCCGTATCTGAGGGCCAAGGGTCCGCACCCACGGAGGAACAGTGACCACGACGATCGCCGGCGGCCGTGCCGCCCGCCGCCAGACGATGCGCCGCATCCGTCCGCGCCGCTCCCCGGCCGTGCCGCTGCTCATCGCCGTCTGGGCGGGAGCCGCGGGCGTGCTGTGGCTGTGGTGGGACAACACGCCGAACATCGCGGACGACAACAGCAGGATCCTCAACGCGGGCCGGATCACCGGCCTGCTCGCCGGGTATCTGATGGCGCTCGTCGTGCTGCAGATGGCCCGGGTGCCCGCGCTGGAGCGCCGGGTGGGCTCGGACCGGGTGGCCCGCTGGCACGCGATGAGCGGCCGGTACACGCTCTGCCTGACGTTCGCGCACGTGTTCCTCATCATGTGGGGGTACGCGCTGCAGGCGGGGAAGTCCCTCGGCGACATCGTCTCGCAGACCGTCGACTCGGTGAACCAGCTGCCCGACATGGGCAAGGCCGCGATCGGCACCGGTCTGCTGCTGCTCATCGGCGTGGTGTCCATCGGCCCGGTGCGGCGCAAGATGCCGTACGACACCTGGTACCACATCCACCTGATGACGTACGCGGCCGTGTTCCTGACGTTCTGGCACCAGATCACCACCGGCAACGACTTCGCCGTCGAGCCGACCGCGAAGACCGCCTGGTACGCGCTGTACGGCACGGTCACCGCGTTGGTCGTCTGGTACCGCGTCGTCACCCCGCTCCGGCTGAACCTGCGTCACCGCATGTACGTCGAGGCTGTCATCGAGGAGACGCCCGGCATCGTGTCGGTGCTCATCGGCGGACGCAAGCTGCACCGGATGGGCGCGGAGGCAGGTCAGTTCTTCCGCTGGCGGTTCATGGCGCCGGGGATGCGCATGAGCTCCCACCCGTACTCGCTGTCCGCGGCGCCCCGCCCGGAGCTGCTGCGGATCACCGTCAAGGCGATCGGCGACCACAGCGCGGCGCTGCGCGAGCTGACGCCCGGCACGAAGGTGTGGGCCGAGGGTCCCTACGGCGCGATGACGGCGTCCCGGCGCAGCCGCGGCAAGGTGCTGCTGGTGGCCGGCGGGGTCGGCATCACCCCGATGCGGGCGCTGTTCGAGACGCTGCCGGGCGCGGCCGGTGACATCACCCTGCTGTACCGGGCCAACAGCACGCAGGACCTGGCCCTGTGGGACGAGCTGGCGAAGATCGCCGACGAGCGCGGGGCGCGGCTGATGTACGCCGTGAACAGCCCCGACGGGGAACGCCCCGACATCTCGGCGGAGTCGCTGCAGCGGAAGATCCCCGACATCGACGGCCACGACGTTTTCATGTGCGGGCCGAACGGCTTCGCCCAGGGGGTGTACGAGGCACTGCGCGGCGCCGGGGTCCCCGCCCGCCGCATCCACCACGAGTCGTTCGAGATGTGAGCGACCCGTACGCACGGGAACCTCGCCACCACAAGGGAATCAGGAGCTCAGGAAGCGATGAGGAAGAGTCACCCGCTTCGGCGGGTCGTGCTGGCCACCGCCGCCACCGTGTCCGGGGTCGTGCTGCTGCTGTCGCTGAAGCCGTCGTCCGACCCGGGCGCCGCGCAGGCGGCCGCTCCGGGCGCCGGGGCGGCGCAGGAGGCGGCCCAGGGCGGCGCGGGCGCGGTCGTGTCGGGAACGATGACCGGTGACGCGGCCCAGACCCAGTACGGGGCCGTGCAGGTCCGGATCACCGTCGTCGAGAACAAGATCACCAAGGCGGAGGCCGTACAGGCCCCCAAGGGCGGCACCAGCACCCAGAAGACGGAGCTGGCCGTCCCCAAGCTGAACGCCGCGGTGGTCGCCCGGCAGAGCGCGAACATCGACATGGTGTCCGGCGCCACCTACACCAGCGAGGGCTACAAGAAGTCCCTGCAGTCGGCGATCGACAAGGCGAACGCGAGCGCCGGGGCCTCCCAGGGCCAGGGCCAGGGCTCCGGGAGCGCCCAGGCCGCCGGCACGTTCACCGGGGACGCCGCACAGACGCAGTACGGAGCCGTGCAGGTCCGCATCACGGTGGCCGGCGGCAAGATCACCAAGGCCGAGGCGGTACAGGCCCCCAAGGGCGGCACCAGCGACCAGAAGACCCAGCTGTCCGTCCCGAAGCTGAACCAGGAGGCGGTCGCCGCCGGCAGCGCCGACATCGACTCCGTCTCCGGCGCCACCTACACCAGCGAGGGCTACAAGAAGTCCCTGCAGTCCGCGCTGGACAAGGCGAAGGCGGGCAAGGGCGCGTCGTCGGGCTCCGGGAACGCGGGCGGTTCCGCGTCCGGCTCGTCGTCCGGCTCGAGCGCGGGCTCCTCCGGCTCCTCGGGCGCCGCGCAGGCCAAGACCGTCACCGGCAGTGTCGAGCAGACGCAGTACGGGCCGGTGCAGGTCCGCATCACCGTGGCCGGCGGCAAGATCACCAAGGCCGAGGCGGTACAGGCCCCCAAGGGCGGCACCAGCGACCAGAAGACCCAGCTGTCCGTCCCGAAGCTGAACCAGGAGGCGGTCGCCGCCGGCAGCGCCGACATCGACTCCGTCTCCGGCGCCACCTACACCAGCGAGGGCTACAAGAAGTCCCTGCAGTCCGCGCTGGACAAGGCCGGTGTCTGACACGGTGGCCGAGTCGGCGGCGGCCCCGGCCGTGGTGCGGCACGCGGAAGAGGTCATGGGGACCGTCTTCTCCTTCGACGTCCGCGGCGGCGACGCCGATGCGGTGCGGGCGGCGCTGGACGAGGCGGTCGCCTCGCTGCACCGGGTGAACGAGGTCTTCAGCACCTATCGCGAGGGCAGCCAGGTCTCCCGGCTGGCGCGCGGCGAGCTGACCCTCGAGGAGTGCGACCCCGAGGTGGCCGAGGTGCTGGAGCTGGGCGCCGAGGCGGAGCGGGCGAGCGACGGCTGGTTCAGCATGCGCTACCAGGGCCGGCTCGACCCGACGGGCATCGTGAAGGGCTGGGCCGCCGAGCGCGCGGCCCGGCTGATCGCGGCGGCGGGAGTGAGCGGGGTGAGCGTCAACGGCGGCGGGGACGTGCAGTTGCTGGGCGTCCCCGGGCCGGAGCGGCCGTGGCGGGTGGGCGTCTCCGACCCGCTGCGTCCGGGCGGGCTCGCGGCGGTGGTCTCGGCGGCGGGCGCGGACGAGCTCGCGGTGGCGACCTCCGGGACGTCGGAGCGCGGCGCCCACATCGTGGACCCGCGCACGGGCCGCTCCGCGGTGACCGACCTGGTCGCCGTGACGGTGGTGACGCCCCGGCTGACCTGGGCCGACTGCTGGGCCACCGCGGCCTTCGCCATGGGCTCGCGCGAGGCACTGGGCTGGCTGGAGTCCCTCCCGGACGTCGAGGCCCTGCTCATCACCGCAGGCGACGAGGTCCGCTGCACCGGCGGCCTGGCATCCCGGCTGGGCTGAGGACTTCGAGACACGGTGTGGGCAGCGGACCTGCGGTCTGCTGCCCACACGTCGTTCGGCCAGTGCCGTGACCGGAGAGGTTTGTCGAGAAGCTCGCGGCGTCCGGTGGTGGGGGCGCCTCGCACGCCGTTCAGGCAGTGGGGGAGCATCGCAAGGCGGAGCATCGCCCGCGTCCTGGATGTACTCGGGGGATGCGACAACGCGGCGTGGGGGTATCCCCGGCCGAAGGCTGGGGGAGTGCCGTGCCGGGCGTCGCGAGCCGGTGGACCTTTCCGGTCACGGCACTAGACTAGGTGATCCTGCGGTCGATCTCGCGCTGCGTGGTGTCGATCGCGGCCCGGATCTCCACAATCGCCGCCCCCTGCTGCCGGGACAGCTCCAGCAGATCCTCCAGGGCGATCCGCTTGATCGTGAGCTTCTTGCCGAAGCAGTCGGGCAGGACCGTCTTGTGGTAGGCGTCGATGTACGCCACCACACTGTCGAACGGCGGCCGGCGCAACGCCGTTCCGCCTGCTTCACGCGCGTGCGCAGCCCGTTGAGCCACCGAACAGCCTGGGACGGTGATTGCACGGGCACGCGAGGAAGCGGAGTACGCCGAACGCCGCGCCAACGCGGCGACCACGCTGGAGCGCCGCGCACAGCGGACACTCAAGCAGGTCCAGGAGCAGCACAAGCTCCTGGACGACCGCATACCCGAAGTCCAGCGACGGGCCGCCGCCATCATCGCCGACAGGGCGACCGCGGCCGGGCTCCTCGAGCTGAAGGGCAACGGCAGCGACAGGGCGAAGAGCGAGCTGATCGTCCAGCCCCCACGTCCCGGCTGAGCCGGATGGACCGTCCCGCAGCAACGGCAGTGAGGCTCCGCTCCCCCGTTCACGCGGGCACCGGCTTGACGCAGGCACCCGCGTCTCACAGGCGCCGGCGGCAGCCGTCAGTGGCCGTTCTGCGCCAATCGCAGGAGATGGTCGGCGAGCGCCTGCCCACCGGTCGCCTCCCGGCTGATCAGCAGCAGCGTGTCATCGCCGGCGATGGTCCCCAGGATGTCGTGCAGCTCGGCCTGGTCGATCGCCGAGGCGAGGAACTGCGCGGCCCCCGGAGGGGTCCGCAGGACCACGAGGTTGGCGGACGCCTCCGCGGAGATCAGCAGCTCCTGCGACAGCCGCCGCATCCGCTCCTCCTTCGCCGACTCCCCGAGTGGTGCCCGAGGGGTGCGGAAACCCCCCTCGCTGGGCACCGCGTAGATCAGGTCGCCGTCGGTGTTGCGGATCTTGACCGCGTTCAGCTCGTCGAGGTCCCGGGAGAGCGTCGCCTGGGTGACGCTCAGCCCGTCGTCCGACAGCAGCTTCGCCAGCTGGCTCTGCGAGCGCACCGCCTGCCGGTTGAGGATGTCCACGATCCGGCGGTGACGCGCGGTGCGGGTCTGCGGCACGGCGGGCCCGTTGACCCCCGGGTGCTCATGGTCCTGCGCCTGACTCATCGTCGTCTCATTCTCCGGATCGGTCCCCGTTCACTGCGTCGAGGATGCCGGGCAGCGCCCCCAGGAACGCCTCCACCTCGCCGTCGCCGAGGTTCAGCGGCGGCATCAGTCGGACGACGTCGGGGGCGGGCGCATTCACCAGGAACCCGGCCTCCTGAGCCGCCTGACGCACCTGGGGCGCGAGGGGCTCGGTGAGCACGATACCCAGGAGGAGGCCGGCGCCCCGGACATAATCGATCAACGGGTGGCCGACGGCCTCGATACCGTCCCGCAGCTTCTCGCTCTGCCGCTTGACGTTCTCCAGCAGCCCCTCGTTCTCGATCGTCTCGAGGACGGCGAGACCGGCGGCGCAGGCGACCGGGTTGCCGCCGAAGGTGGTCCCGTGCTGGCCCGGCTGCAGCAGGTCCGCGGCCCGCCCGAAGGCGACCGTCGCGCCCAGCGGCAGTCCGCCGCCGAGGCCCTTCGCCAGGGTGACGACGTCCGGCAGGACGCCCTCGTGGGACTGGTACTCGAACCACTGCCCGGTCCGGCCGACGCCGGTCTGCACCTCGTCGAGGACCAGCAGCGCGCCGGTCGCGGCGGTGATGGCGCGGGCGGCCTTCAGGTAGCCGGCGGGCGGCACGACGACGCCCAGCTCGCCCTGGATCGGTTCGAGGACGACGAGCGCCGTCTCCTCGGTGACGGCGGCGGCCAGCGCCTGGGCGTCTCCGAACGGCACGTGGGTGACGTCTCCGGGCAGCGGCAGGAACGGTTCCCGCTTGCCCTGCTGGCCGGTGAGCGCGAGCGCGCCCATGGTCCGGCCGTGGAACGCGCCCTCGGTGGCCACCACATGGGTCCGCCCCGTCAGCCGGCCCATCTTGAAGGCGGCCTCGTTGGCCTCGGCGCCCGAGTTGCAGAAGAAGACCCTGCCGTCCCGGCCGAAGTGGCGCAGCAGCCGTTCGGCGAGCGCGACGGTCGGCTCGGCCATGAAGAAGTTGGAGATGTGGCCGAGGGAGCCGATCTGCCGGCTCACGGCCTCGACGACGGCCGGGTGGGCGTGACCGAGGGCGTTGACCGCGATGCCGCCGACGAAGTCGAGGTACTCCTTGCCGTCGGCGTCCCAGACCCGGCTGCCCTCGCCGCGTGCCAGGGGCAGCAGCGGGGTGCCGTAGTTGTTCATGAACGCGCTCTGCCACCGCGCGGTGAGTTCCTGGTTGGCGTCGCTCACGGCTCCCCCTGTCCGTCCGGCACGACCATCGTGCCGATCCCTTCGTCGGTGAAGATCTCCAGCAGGATCGAGTGCTGGACCCGCCCGTCGATGACGCGGGCGGTGTTCACGCCGCCCCGCACGGCGTGCAGACAGCCCTCCATCTTGGGGACCATGCCGGAGCTCAACTCCGGCAGCAGTTTCTCCAGTTGGGAGGCGGTGAGGCGGCTGATCACCTCGTCGCTGTTGGGCCAGTCCTCGTAGAGACCTTCGACGTCGGTGAGGACCATGAGGGTTTCGGCGCCCAGAGCAGCAGCGAGTGCCGCAGCCGCCGTATCAGCATTGACGTTGTAGACATGTCCGTCGTCCTGGCTCCTGGCGATCGACGAGACGACGGGGATGCGGCCGTCGGCGAGCAGGGCCTCGATGGCGCCCGTGTCGATCGCGGTGATCTCGCCGACCCGTCCGATGTCGACCGACTCGCCGTCGATCTGCGGCTGGTGCTTGGTGGCGGTGATGGTGTGCGCGTCCTCGCCGGTCAGTCCGACGGCGAGCGGGCCGTGCTGGTTGAGCAGGCCGACAAGTTCGCGCTGGACCTGTCCGGCGAGCACCATCCGTACGACGTCCATGGCCTCTTCGGTGGTGACGCGCAGGCCGGCCTTGAACTCGCTGACGATGCCGTGCCGGTCGAGGGCGGCGCTGATCTGCGGGCCGCCGCCGTGCACGACGACCGGCCTGATGCCGGCGTGGTGCAGGAAGACGACGTCCTGGGCGAAGGCGGCCTTCAGGTCCTCGTCGATCATGGCGTTGCCGCCGAACTTGATGACGACGGTCTTGCCGTTGTGGCGGACCAGCCAGGGCAGCGCCTCGATGAGGATCTGGGCCTTGGGGAGCGCGGTGTGTTTGCGGGTGGAGGACTTTCGCTCTTCTGAGTGATTGACCGTCATAGCCGACTTTCGGAAGGATCTCGGATCAGCCGCCGGGCGGGCGGTGCTGACCTGCGGAGGCGACGTAAGACTCATCCCGGAACTGTTCCCGGGCGAGCGGTCGCCTGCGAAACAGGAACCCTCGTCGGCGACGACGAGGACCCGTGACAACCAAGCGGGCACGTCAAGACGAGTACGCGCTGTTCTCGTGGACGTAGTCGGCCGTCAGGTCGTTGGTCCAGATCGTCGCAGACTCATTGCCTGCCGCGAGGTCCGCCACGACGTGGACCTCGCGGTAGCGCATGTCCACCAACTCGCGGTCCTCGCCGACGCCGCCGTTCCTGCAGACCCAGACGCCGTTGATGGCGACGTTGAGCCGGTCCGGCTCGAAGGCGGCCTTCGTGGTGCCGATCGCGGAGAGCACCCGGCCCCAGTTGGGGTCCTCGCCGTGGACGGCGCACTTGAGGAGGTTGTTGCGGGCGATGGAGCGGCCCACCTCGACGGCGTCGTCCTCGCTCGCGGCGCCCACGACCTCGACCTTGATGTCCTTGCTGGCGCCCTCGGCGTCGCGGATGAGCTGCTGGCCGAGGTCGTCGCACACGGTGCGCACGGCCGCGGCGAACTCCTCGTACGGCGGGGTGACCTCGGAGGCGCCGGAGGCCAGCAGCAGCACGGTGTCGTTGGTGGACATGCAGCCGTCGGAGTCGACCCGGTCGAAGGTGACCCGGGTGGCGTCGCGCAGCGCCTTGTCCAGGGTCGCGCCGTCGACGTCGGCGTCGGTGGTGAGGACGACCAGCATGGTGGCGAGGCCGGGGGCGAGCATGCCCGCGCCCTTGGCCATGCCGCCGACGGTCCAGCCGTCGCCCCGGGCCACGGACGTCTTGTGGACGGTGTCCGTCGTCTTGATGGCGATGGCGGCGTTCTCGCCGCCGTCCTCGGAGAGCCGGCCCGCGGCGGTCTCGATCCCCGGCAGCAGCTTGTCCATGGGGAGCAGGACGCCGATGAGGCCGGTGGACGCGACGGCGACCTCGCCCGCGCCGATCTCCAGCACCTCGGCGACCTTCTCGGCCGTCGCATGCGTGTCCTGGAAGCCCCTGGGCCCGGTACACGCGTTGGCGCCGCCGGAGTTCAGCACGACGGCGGTCAGCTCGCCGCTCCCCAGGACCTGCTCGGACCACAGCACGGGCGCGGCCTTCACACGGTTGGAGGTGAAGACGCCGGCGGCGGTGCGGCGGGGCCCGTTGTTGACCACGAGGGCCAGGTCCGGGTTGCCGTTCTCCTTGATTCCGGCGGCGATGCCCGCCGCTGTGAATCCCTTGGCTGCCGTGACGCTCACTGCTTCTCCTCGTTCGCTTCTCCGCCCGCGCGGCGCAGCGGTGCGGCCATCGTCGTCCGCGGCCCGGTGGCCGCGCGTGCGTCGCTCACGGTGCGACTCCGATCGTGGAAAGCCCGGTGGTCTCGTCGAGTCCGAGGGCGATGTTCATGCTCTGCAGGGCGCCGCCGGCGGTGCCCTTGGTCAGGTTGTCGATCGCGCTGACGACGATGACGCGGTCCGCCGCCGGGTCGTGGGCGACCTGCACCTGCACGGCGTTGGAGCCGTGGACGGACGCCGTCGCGGGCCACTGCCCCTCGGGGAGGAGGTGGACGAACGGCTCGTCGGCGAAGGCCTTCTCGTAGGCGGCGCGCACGGACTCGGCGGTGACGCCGGGCTTCGCCTTGGCGCTGCACGTGGCGAGGATGCCGCGGGACATCGGCGCGAGGGTGGGCGTGAAGGAGACGGAGACCGGCTCCCCCGCGGCGCCGCTGAGGTTCTGGATCATCTCCGGGGTGTGCCGGTGGCTGCCGCCCACGCCGTACGGCGACATCGACCCCATGACCTCGGAGCCCAGCAGGTGCGTCTTGGGCGCCTTGCCCGCACCGGAGGTGCCGGAGGCGGCGACGATCACGGCCTCCGGCTCGGTCAGGCCCGCCGCGTACGCCGGGAAGAGCGCGAGCGAGACGGCCGTCGGATAGCAGCCGGGGACCGCGATGCGCTTGGACCCCTCCAGCGCGGCGCGGCCGCCCGGCAGTTCGGGGAGGCCGTAGGGCCAGGTCCCGGCGTGCGCGGAGCCGTAGAAACGTTCCCAGTCGGCCGGGTTCCTCAGCCGGAAGTCGGCGCCCATGTCGATGACGAGGACCTCCGGGCCGAGCTGCTCGGCGACCGCGGCGGACTGCCCGTGCGGGAGGGCGAGGAAGACGACGTCGTGTCCGGCGAGGACCTCGGGAGTGGTCTCCTGGAGCACGCGGCCGGCCAGCGGCAGCAGGTGCGGCTGGAGCGCGCCCAGCTTCTGCCCCGCGCTGGAATGGGCGGTCAGGGCGCCGATCTCGACCTCGGGGTGCGCGAGGAGCAGGCGCAGCAGCTCACCACCCGCGTACCCGCTCGCTCCGGCCACCGCCGCACGTACCACCATGACTCCTCCTCCTAGATGGCATGACTATACGTTTCCATGCACGTTTATGCAATCCAGGCGGGAGTCGACCTGTAGTGATCTTTGCCCGCTCCGCCGCCCCGCGTAACCTCGGCCGGCGATCGCCCTGACGCCGATGACCGGGGTGAAGGGCCGATGGTCGGCCTGGAGGCCTGAGGGGTCCTGGCGTCCGGCGGGCGTGAGCGGTGGTCCGCCCGCGCCCGCCGGGGTGCGTTACCGCTGCTTGATCCGCAGGAAGGTGACCGAGTTCGCCGGGAAGGTGTAGGTGAACTTCCCGGCGACCCCGGTGACGGTGGAGGTCACCGGGGCGACCGGCGTCGCGGTCTCCGTGTTGACCGCGTCCGGGGCCGCGACGAGGGTGGTGGCCTTCGCCTTCGAGGCGACCCCGGCGCCGCCGAGGTCGATCGCCGTGCGGGCGTCCGAGGCCTGGGCGTTGACGACCTTGACGATCAGGTCGCCGGTCTTCCGGTCCTTGGTGACGACCTGCCGGAACGGCTCGGCGGGCTTGTCGTCGGTGAAGCTGCCCCACTCCTGGCCGTCGAGGTAGAGGGTGACCTGCCGCCCGCGCACCTTGACGTCGACGTCGTAGGCGCGGCCCGTCTCGACGGACCCGGCCTTGGAGATCAGCGTCGACTTGCCGCCGTCCACGGCCTGCTCGACGGCGGACTGGGTGTTGTTCCAGCCGCCCAGGTTCCACCAGTAGAAGTTGCCGGTGTCCTTGACGCCGAACGCGACGAGGAAGCCTTCCTTGCCGGACTTCTTGGTGGCCTTCACATGCAGGTCGTAGTCGTGCCAGGCGGGGTCACCGGCCGAGACCATGGTGTTCTCTGCGGCGGTGTCGGTCTGCACGTACTGCCCGTCCTGGACGGACCAGCCGCCGCCGCCGGTGTGCGTCCACCGCGAGGCGTCGCCGGAGAAGTCGTCGCTCAGCAGCGACGCGCCGTCCGCGCCGGTCACCTTCACGTCGTCGTACGCGGCGCTCGTCGCCCAGGTCGACAGGCCGACGGCGCCCGTGATCGGGCCCTGGAGGGAGGGGGTGCCGGTGGCCGTCGAGGGCACCACCCGGTCGCCGACGTTGGTCATGAACAGCTTCTGGACCTCGTAGTTGGCGGAGTTCCAGGAGGCGTGGTCGTTGAACCACACCAGGTCCGGGCGCCACTGGACGTAGTCCTCGTTGGCGAACAGCGGCGCGTAGGAGGCGAGCTTGACGACGTCGGCGTTGCGTTCGAGGCCGGTCATGAACGCAGCCTCGGCCAGGCCGTTCTTGAAGGCGTTGCCCTGGGAGGCGTACTCGCCGAGGAAGACCTTCGGGCCGCTGCGGTCGTAGGAGTCGTAGCGGTCGTTGTTCTGCAGGAACCACTGCGGACTGTTGTAGTAGTGCTCGTCGACCATGTCGACCTCGGCGTCCCGGTTGAGCTGCCAGGCCGTGTCGAAGGTCGAACCGGAGTCGTCCGGGCCGGAGTTGGAGATGACGGTGACGTCCGGGTACTTGGCCGCGATGGCGGCGCGGAACTCCTTGAAGCGGGCGAAGAACTCGGTGGGGAGGTTCTCCTCGTTGCCGACCTCGAGGTGGGTGAGGTGGAAGGGCTTGGGGTGGCCCATCCGGGCGCGCTTCTTGCCCCAGGTGGAGGTGACCGGGCCGTTGGCGAACTCGATGAGGTCGAGCGTGTCCTGGATGTGCCGCTTCAGCAGCGCCTCGTCGACCACCGCCCTGTTCTGGCCGCAGCCGGTGACCAGGGCGGGGACCACGGGCAGCGGCATCGCGCCGATGTCCTCGGCGAAGCGGAAGTACTCGTAGTAGCCGAGGCCGTAACTCTGGTTGTAGCCCCAGAAGTTGGAGTTGACCGCGCGCTGCTCGACGGGCCCGACGGTGTCCTTCCACTGGTAGGACCGGGCGCGCTGCCAGCCGGACGCCTCACTGTAGTCCTGCATGGAACCGGTGTTCACCAGGCAGCCGCCGGGGAAGCGCACGAAGCCCGGGTGCAGGGCGGCGACCTTCTCGGCGAGGTCCTTGCGCAGCCCGTTGGGCTCGTTGCGGTAGGTGTCCCGGGGGAACAGCGACACCATGTCGAGGGCGGCCGCGGCCGAGGAGCCCACCGTCAGACGGCCGTTGCTGCTGGTGCGGGCGGCGGTGAAGGACGTCCGGTACTGGACCCAGCCGCCGGTGCGCACGGCGACCGTGCGGGCGGGGGCCAGCGCCCCGTCGGCGTCCTGGAGGCTCACGGTGAGGGTGCTGCCGTGCTCGGCGCGGGCCCACACCGAGAAGTCGTACTTCTTGCCCTGCTCGACCCGGACGCCGGTGTTGTACCCGGAGTTCGTCACGGACGAGCCGGCGGCCAGCGACAGGTAGTTGCGGTTGCGGTCGTGGAGACGCCCGGCGTCGTCGAGAACCTGCGCCGTGCCGTCGACCGCCCAGGACGTCAGCGGGGTGTACGACCTGTTGTCGACGGCGGCGTACTCGAAGGAGCGGTTCTGCACGAGTTCGGCGTACAGACCGCCGTCGGCCGCCCGGTTGATGTCCTCGAAGAAGACGCCGTACATCGTGTCGTCGATCTTCGCGCCCTTGGCGGACGGGTCGACGGTGATCGCGTAGTCGGTCACGGACTCGGCGTGCGCCGGGGCCGGGAGAAGGGCGGCGGCGGTCAGCAGGGCGGTGAGGGGAAGGCCGATTCTCCAGCGCGTGCGGGCGGTGGGGGCGGTGGGGGTGGCGCTGCGTGGCATGAATAACTCCGCGGCTCGTTGGTGCGAGTTGTTCTGCGAGTCGTCCTGTGAGTCGTTCGAAATATCAGACGATGATCAGCACTGCGAACGGCAAGATAGGGAGGTGAAGGAGGCACGTCAATGGGGCGTGCGGCGGCGGGCGGGACGGCGGGCGGCGCCCCATGGGTGAGATCCGGCCAGTGCCGGGGGCCTGCTGCTCGTCGTCGGCTACGCGCGCGTGGACTGAGCCGGCGCCCCTTCGAGGCGGAGGTTCCAGCGGCCGACGCGGCCGGTGACGGTCGTCGTGGACAGCGGGCGCACATCGATGTTCCAGTACGTCGAGGGCGGCGCCTTGAGCGCGTACACCAGGGCCGCGCGGATCACGCTCGGCTCGGCGACGGCGACGATGCGGCAGCCGTCCTCCACCGGCCGGGTGTCGAGCCAGCCGCCCACCCGGGAGATGAACCCGAGCAGGGACTCACCGCCGTGCGGAGTGGCGAGCGGGTCGGCCAGCCAGGCGTCCACGGCCTCCGGCTCCCTCGCCATCGCCTCGCCGAGCGTGAAGCCGCGCCAGCGGCCCATGTCGCAGTCCCGCAGCGCGAGCTGCACCAGCGGGGCGTAGCCGAGCGCGTCCCCGGTGGCCCGGCTGCGCGGGGTCGGCGAGCAATAGCGCAACTCGGCGGCGGCGAGCGGGATCAGCTCGCCGGCCGCGCGCTGCACCTCGCCCCAGTCCGCCTGGTCCAGCGGCCGGTCGTCCTCGAAGCGTTCCGCGAGCAGCGGGGAGCTGCGAGCGGCGGCGACGAAGGTGACCCGAAGTGGCATGCGGTGATGGTGAGCCGCGTAACTGCGCAGGTCAAGAGGTGTCGGCGGACGGCCGGCAGAAACTCGCCGACGGGTTCAGTGTTCTTCGGGCAAGTCGCCAGAAAACAGCGTCGCCGTCACGCCGGCCCGGGCACGTCGAAGATCAGCGCCATCCAGTTGTCCGGCTTCTCCAGCGCTTCGAAGCCGACCTGCCGGTACACCCCGTGTGCGTCGTGGGTGGCGAGGAGGATGCGGCGCAGGTCGTAGGGACGCAGGTGGTCGCGGACGGCGGCGACCAGCGCGGTGCCGATGCCCTTCCCGCGCGCCGCCCGGTCCACGTAGACGTCGCACAGCCACGCGAAGGTGGCGAAATCCGTCACCACCCGCGCGTAGGCGACCTGCTCCCCCGACGCCGTGTCGTACACGCCGAAGTTCAGCGAACCGTCGATCGCGCGGTCCTGCTTCTCCCGCTCGCGGCCGATCGCCCAGTACGCGTCCGCGGACATCCAGCGGTGCACACGCTCGGCGTCGACGCGGGCGGGGTCGGTGGAGATCTCGTATCCCTCGGCGAGGGGCGGGGTGGCGTTCTTGGCGTCCGTGGCGCTCTGGGCGTCCGTGGCGTTCATGGCGTCCGTGGCTGTCATGGCCGGATCCTCACAGGGCGGCGTTCACGCTGTCGAACGGTTTGCGGGCAGCGACTCGTCGTACGCCGCCCGCAGCCGCCGGACCCCCTCGGTGATCTCCTCCGCCCCGGCGACGGCCGCGAAGCTCAGCCGCACGTGGGCGGCCGGGGGTTCGGCGCTGAAGTAGGGGCGACCGGGGGCGAGGGCGACGCCGGCGCGCAGGGCGGCGGCCGTGAACGCCGCCTCCGTCTGGGAGCCGACGGCCCGCGCGGCGTCACCGGCTCCGCCGGCCTGCCGCAGCCGCAGCCACAGGTGGTAGCCGCCGGACGGGATGTGCGGCAGGTCGAGTTCGGGCAGCCGCAGCCGCAGGGCGGAGGTCATCGCGTCCCGCCGGGCCCGGAGCTCGGCGGCGACGGTCCGCAGATGGCGGGGCCAGGCGGGTGAGCCGACGAGTTCGAGCGCCGCCTCCTGCAGCGGGCGGGGCACGAAGAAGGTGTCGACGACCTGGATGGCGCGCAGCCGCTCCAGGACCGGCCCGCGGGCGGCCAGCGCGCTGACCCGGAAGCTCGGCGAGGTCGCCTTCGTCAAGGAGCCGACGTGGACGACGACGCCGTCGGGGTCGTCGGCGACCAGCGGCCTCGGCAGCTGCCCGGCGTCCTCGTGGGCCAGCCGGCGCACGAAGTCGTCCTCGACGACGAACGCGCCCGCCTCCCGGGCGATGCGGAGCACCTGCGGGCGCCGCTCGGCGGCGAGCACGGCGCCGGTCGGGTTCTGGAACAGCGGCTGACAGACGAACACCCGGGCGCCGGTGGCCCGGAACGCGTCGGCGAGCAGCTGCGGCCGAACCCCGTCCGGGTCGACCGGCACCGGCACCGGGCGCAGCCCCGCCGACCGGGCGATCGCCAGCATGCCGGGGTACGTCGGCGACTCGACGAGGACCGGTGCGCCGGGCGGGGCGAGGGCGCGCAGGGCGGTGGTGAGCGCGGCCTGGCCGCCCGCGCTCACCAGCACCTCGGCCGCGGTCAGCGAGCCGCCGATGGCCCGGGCGAACCAGTCGCGCAGCTCGGGCAGCCCTTCCATGGGCGGTCGCCCCCAGGCTCCGGGGCGTCGCCCGGCTCTCGCCAGGGCCGCCGCCATCGCGCGTTCCGGCTGCAACGAGGGGTGCAAGTAGCCGCCGTTGAACTCGATCACGCCGGGTGGCGGAGCGTCCAGCGACACCGTGACGCCCGAGGCGTCCACCGACCGCGGGACCAGGTCGGCGGCGCCGTCCGCGCTCAGTGCGACCTCCTGCCAGGAGGTGTCGGCCGCGGGCGTGGCCGTGGCGCGCGTCGGCCGGGTCCGGAAGGCGCCCGCACCGGGCCGGGTCACCACCAGGCCCTCGGCGGCCAACTGCGCCAGGGCCCGCGAGACGGTCACCGGGCTCACCCGGAATCTCTCGACCAGCGCCCGGCTCGACGGGAGCTTTCCACCAGGAGAGTAGCGGTCGAGCTCAGCGCGCAGCCGATCCGCCAGTTCACCCACACTGCTACGCTCTTGCATGACAACACAGAGTAGCGCTACTGCACAGTCGGCGATAGCAGTCAGCACCTCTCGCCCGAGCGGCCACAACGCCGGCCCCGGCACAGGCACAGGCACCTTGCTGGCCGCCCTCGGCGTCGTCGCCTTCTCCCTCACGTTCCCCGCCACCGCCTGGGGACTGGAGGGCTTCGGCGCTTGGTCGCTGGTCGCCGTGCGCAGCGTCCTGGCGGCTCTGATCGCGGGCGGGTGCCTGCTCGCACTGCGCGTCCCGCCGCCCGCCCGCCGGCACTGGGCGGGGCTCGCCGTCGTCGCCGGCGGGGTGGTCGTCGGCTTCCCGCTGCTCACCACGCTCGCCCTGCGGACGTCCACCACCGCGCACGCCGCCGTCGTGGTCGGTCTGCTGCCGCTGACGACGGCGCTGCTGTCCGCGCTGCGCACGGGCGTGCGGCCGTCCCGTACGTTCTGGGCGGCGGCCCTGGCCGGCGCGGGCGCGGTGGTTGCGTTCACCGTGCAGCAGAGCGGCGGAGCCCTGACCACGGCCGACCTGTATCTGTTCGGGGCGCTGCTGGTGTGCGCGGCCGGCTACACCGAGGGCGGCAGGCTGGCCCGGGTGATGCCGGGCTGGCAGGTCATCGGCTGGGCGCTGGTGCTCTGCCTGCCCGTCGGCGTGCCCGCTGCCTGGCTCGCGCTCGCCCACGAAGGCGCCCACCCGAACGTGCACAGCGTGGCCGGGCTGCTGTGGGTGGCGGCGGGCTCGCAGTTCCTCGGCCTCGTGGTCTGGTACCGGGGAATGGCGGCGATCGGCGTTCCCAAGGCCAGCCAGTTGCAGTTGGCCCAGCCGCTGCTCACACTGGTGTGGTCGGTGCTGCTGCTGGGCGAGCAGCTCACTGCCGCCGCTCCGCTGACTGCGGCAGCCGTGCTCGTCTGCATCGCCGTCACACAGCGGGCGCGCGGTTGAGTCCAGGCACGCGCCGCCGTTCCCGCACCCGGTGAGGAGGCCCACAGATGCGCGCAACCGAGGGCGACCAGTTCGTCCAGCACGGCAGAGTGGTCGGGCAACACGACAAGGTCGGCGAGATCCTCGAGGTGATGGGCCAGGCGGGCAACCCCCCGTACCGCGTCCGCTTCGAGGACGGGCACGTCGGCGTGTGCTCACCCGGTCCCGACACCGAGATCCGTCACAGGACGGCCGGGGAGCCCCGGCCGTGACGCCCGGCGGAGGCTCCGCCGCCACAGCTCAGCGCGGAGGCTCCGCCCGTCCCGGGTAGTGGTCGGCGACCACCCGCGCCATCGCCCCGATCCGGTCCGTCCGTAGGTCCTTCGCGGCGAAGAAGACGTGCCCGCGCACCTCGGGGTGCCGGGCGGCGAGGTCGAGGTGGTCGGACAGTTCGGCCGGGTCCTGCCAGGCCGCGGGCTGCGCGGGATCGCCCGCCCGGTAGAGGGCCTCGCCGATGTACAGACGGGTGCGGCTGCCCCTCGCGACCTCCGCCCACCAGGGCACGAGCTTGGCGTAGTCGGCGACCGACAGCCCGATGTTCCAGTACAGCTGCGGCACGACGTAGTCGATCCAGCCCTCGCGCACCCACTTGCGGGTGTCGGCGTGGATGTCGTCGTACGACTGCAGCGCCCGCGTGTCGGAGCCGCGCGTGTCGGTGGAGGCATTGCGCCACACCCCGAACGGGCTGATGCCGAACTGCGTCGTGGGCCGTACGGCCTTGATCCGGGCGGCCGTCTCCAGCACCAGCCGGTCGACGTTGTCGCGCCGCCAGGCGGCCCGGCTGGAGAAGGCGCCGCCGTGGGCGTCGTAGGCGGCCTCGTCGTCGAAGGTCTGGCCGGCCACCGGGTAGGGGTAGAAGTAGTCGTCGAAGTGCACGGCGTCCACGGGGTACTTGCGGACCGCGTCCAGGATGGCGTCCTGCACGAAGGCACGGACCTCGGGCAGACCCGGGTTGTAGTAGAGCCTCCCGCCGAACGGGACCGACCAGTCCGGATTCCGGCGTGCCGGGTGGGACGCGACGAGCCTCGTGGGGTCGTCGTGGGTGGCGACGCGGTACGGGTTGAACCAGGCGTGCAGCTGAAGCCCGCGCGCGTGGGCTTCGGTGACGGCCGTGCCCAGCGGGTCCCAGCCGGGCGAGCGGCCCTGGACGCCGGTGAGCACCTGGGACCACGGCTCGTACGGCGAGGGCCACAGCGCGTCGGCCGTGGGCCGCACCTGGAGGACCACCGTGTTCAGGCGTCTGTCGACCGCCAGGTCGAGCAGCGCGATCAGCTCGGCGCGCTGTGCCGCGGCGGACAGGCCCGAGCGGGACGGCCAGTCGCGGTTGGAGACGGTCGCCACCCACATCCCCCGCATCTCGGTCGTCGTCGCCCTTCGCTCCCCCGGGGGAGCGGCCGCCGCACCCGTCGTGGTGAACGCCGACAGCGCTGCCAGCGCGAACGCCCGCCGGGTCAGTCGACCCATCGCACACATCCCCACATACTCCGCGGATCCGCACGGTCACGGATCGTGTCGGGCCCCAGCATGCCCCCACCCCGGCGATCGATCATCGATACTTGCTAGTAACGTGCACGATCGGAGCAGGCCTGCCGGAATCCCGGCGGACGTGCCCCTGCCAACGAAGTCAGCGCGGCGAAAGGGACGATGTGACCGACATCGAACGGGTCGGAGTGGTGGGCTGCGGCCAGATGGGGGCGGGCATCGCCGAGGTCTGCGCCCGCGCCGGTCTCGACGTCAAGGTCGCCGAGACCACCGGCGAAGCCCTGGAGATCGGCCGTACCCGGCTGTACAACTCCCTGGCCAAGGCCGCCGAACGCGGCAAGATCTCCGAGGAGGAGCGCGACGCGACGCTGGCGCGCCTGAGCTTCACCACGGACCTCGGCGAGTTCGCCGACCGCGACCTGGTCGTCGAGGCGGTGGTGGAGAACGAGCAGGTCAAGTCGGAGATCTTCCAGGTCCTCGACCAGGTGGTGACCCGCCCGGACGCGATCCTGGCCTCCAACACCTCCTCCATCCCGCTGGTCAAGCTGGCGGTCGCCACCTCGCGGCCCGACCAGGTCGTCGGCATCCACTTCTTCAACCCGGCCCCGGTGCAGAAGCTGGTCGAGCTGATCCCGGCGCTGACCACCTCCGAGGGCACGCTCAGCCGCGCGCAGCTGTTCGCGGAGAAGGTGCTGGGCAAGCACGCGATCCGCGCCCAGGACCGCTCCGGCTTCGTGGTCAACGCCCTGCTGATCCCGTACCTGCTCTCCGCGATCCGGATGTTCGAGACGGGCATCGCCAGCCGCGAGGACATCGACAACGGCATGGAGATGGGGTGCGCCCACCCGATGGGCCCGCTGAAGCTGTCGGACCTGATCGGCCTGGACACCGTGGCCTCGGTGGCGCAGAGCATGTACGACGAGTACAAGGAGCCGCTGTACGCCGCTCCCCCGCTGCTCCAGCGGATGGTCGACGCGGGCCGGCTGGGCCGCAAGACCGGCTCGGGCTTCTACACGTACTGACCGCCGCGGGTGGGCGGGACGGGCCCGGCGCTCCGCGCGGCGCGGGGCCCGTCGGCGTGCGGCGTCACGGGGCCCAACCGATCCTGAGGTGATGCGGCGTCACGGGGATCCGCCGATCCTGAGGTGATGCGGCGTCACGGGGCACTGAGGTGGTGCAACAGCATCAGCGCCGCCGCCATGTTGGCGGCCGGGACCTCCCCCCGGGCGACCAGGTCGGGAACGACCTTCAGGGGGACCCACTCCCGGCGGTCCGACTCGAAGTCGTCCACCGGGTGGCCCACGTACTCCCCGCGGTCCGACCAGTAGATGTGGTGGACGGCGTCGGTGAGCCCGTTGGACGGCTCCACGCTCATCAGATGGCGCAGCGGGCCCGGCCGCCAGCCGGTCTCCTCCTCGAGTTCCCGGGCGGCGGCGCGGGCGACGTCCTCGCCGTACTCGACCACGCCCGCCGCGAGCTCCCAGCCCCAGCTGTCGGTGATGAAGCGGTGCCGCCACAGCAGGAGCACCTCGTTCGCCGGGTTCACGACCGTGGCGACGGCGACCGGCCTCAGCCGTATGAGGAAGTGGTCGAGGTGCCGACCGTCGGGCAGCTCCACATCTGCCAGATTGACGCTGAACCAGCGGTTTTCATACACAGTTTGCTCGTTCTGTTTTGTCCACTGCACGGTTCTGCCACCTTCCGTCGAGTAAGTGGCAATATCGCAGCAGGAACCATGCAGCGACGGTGGCCGCCGGTCCCGTCCCCGCCCGTCCCCGCCCGTCCCGTCTACAGCGGTACGCGCAGCGCCCCGTCGATGAGTTCGGCGGCCTCGGCCGTGCCTGCGCAACCGCTGCGCACCAGGTGTTCGCGCACCGCCCGGAGTCTGTCGCGCAGCCGCTGCGACTCCATCCCACGGGCCTGTTCGGCCATCTCCATCGCGGTGACCACCGCCTTGTCGGCGTTGCCCTGCCGCAGCTCGATCGTGCTGAGCATGGCCAGCCGGTGCACCCGGCCCCGGTCGTGTGCGGGGGTGCCTACGGCGGCCGCCGCGTGCTCGGCGGCCGCGGCCAGGTCGCCGAGGCTGAGCAGCGCCTCCGCCACCTGGACGTTGACCAGGCCCGGCTGGACATAGCCGGTCTCGTCCGGCTCACGCCCCCGCAGGATACGGTCGGCGGCCGTCTCGGCACGCCGGATGCAGGACAGGGCGCTCGTGCCGTCGCCGAGGTGGGCGTACGCCTTGGCCTGCATCGCGAACAGATCCGAGGCGAGAGCGGGCGTGATGTGCTTGCCCGCCGCCCGCAGCGCGGCCTCCGCGAAGGCGACCGCCTGCCGGAACTCCCGCATGAACAGCGACTGGTTGACCAGGAGAGCGATGACATAGGCGCCGAGTCCCCGGTCCCCGCTGGCCTTCGCCAGTCTGAGCGCCTGGTGGAAGTAGCGCTGGGCCAGCCCGTGCGCGTCCGAGTCGTATGCGCAGATCCCGGCGACCGCCACCAACCCGCCGGTCGCACGGTGCAGTTGACGGCCCGTCTCGTCGGTGTAGCTGCCGCGAAGCAGCGGGGCCGCCTCCGCGTTCAGGAAGCCGACGATGCGGCTGCGGGTCGCGATGCCGCCGGCCTTGCGGTACAGCTGCTCGTAGTGGGCGCGGGCGGCCCGCAGCATCTCCAGGTCGGCGGAGGTGACGCGATGCCGGCCGCCTCGCGAGACGTCCACGTCCTCCGGCGGGTTCTCCCACTCCCAGACCGGCATCACGGCAGGCGTGCCGGTGACGGCGGGCGCGCCCAGGAGGTGCGGGCGCTGCTGCTCGTCGGAGCGCCACAGCGCGGTGGCCCGCTCGACGAACCCGGAGAGCGAGGTGCCGTGCGAGGCGGACGACTCGCCGGGGACGCCGAGCCCGATGGCGTCGAGGGTGACCGGGCGGTGCAGCCGGCCCGCGAGCACCTCGCAGATCAGGTCCGGCACCTGGCCCCTCGGCCGCTGCCCCTTCAGCCACCGGGCCACCGCCGTGTGCTCGTAACGCAGCGCCAGACCGCGGGCCCGGCCGGCCTGGTTGACGTGGGCGGCGAGACCCGCGTGCGAGATGCCCGCCTCGTCCAGGATCGCG
This sequence comes from Streptomyces sp. B21-105, assembly GCF_036898465.1. Lineage (NCBI taxonomy): Bacteria > Bacillati > Actinomycetota > Actinomycetes > Kitasatosporales > Streptomycetaceae > Streptomyces > Streptomyces sp. B21-105. The sequence continues at coordinate 2,058,229 of NZ_JARUMJ010000001.1, forward strand.
TCGAGCAGAGTGTTGGGCTGCATGGAATGGCCCCCCGGTACCTCGATGCCGTCAGCCTAGTGGCCCGGCCTTCGCACGGGGTGCGAACGGAATGCGCGCAGTCACCGGGTGTGCGCACTGTCGCCGAGCGTTTCCGGTCGGTTTGACTGGAATGCCTCGCAAGGGGTTCGCCGGGCTGTCGGCTCCCCCTCGAAAAGCGCGACGGCCCGGCGATTCGGGTCACACGGCCGACGGCGCGGTCCCCGCCCCCGCGAAGGGGAGGAGGGGCCGCGCCGTCGGTGTGGTCCGCCGTGGTCAGCCGCGCAGGACGGCTCCGGTGCGCTCGCCGGCCAGGGCCACCGCCGCGTCCCTCGCCGCCGAGGCCTCGTCGACCGTCAGCGTCCGGTCGCCGGCCCGGAAGCGGAGCGCGTAGGCGAGCGACTTGCGGCCCTCGCCCAGCTGCTCCGCGTTCTCGTACACGTCGAACAGCCGGATCCCCTCCAGCAGTTCGCCCGCGCCCTCGCGCAGCGCGGCCTCGACCTCGGCGTGCGGGACGAACCCGTCGACGACGAGGGCGACGTCCTGCGTGGCGACGGGGAAGGTGGAGATGCCCGGCGCCTGCGGGGTGTCGTCGCCGACCGCCTCGAGGACGTCGAGGTCCAGCTCCATCGCGCAGGTGCGGGCGGGCAGGCTCAGCGCCTTCAGCACCCGGGGGTGCAGCTCGCCCGCGTGACCGACGACCCGCTCCGCGCCGTCCACGACCGCCACGAACTCGGCGCACCGGCCGGGATGCCACGGCCCGTACTGGCTCCCCCGGACGATCAGTTCGGCGCCGGCTTCCCGGGCGACGGTGCGCGCAGCCTCGACGGCGTCGGCCCAGTCCGCCGGACGGCCCTTGCCCCACCAGCCGGCCTGTTCGCGGGCGCCCGTGAGGACGGCGGCGACATGGCGCGGCTGTTCGGGCAGCGCGGCGTCCAGCGAGGCGAGCTCCTCGTCGGTGGGGCGGCGGTCGACCGGCAGCAGACCGGCGACGGCCTGCTCCTCGCGCGGGAGGAAGACCAGACCCGTCTCGAAGAGGGCCAGGTCGTGCGAGCCCCGGCCGTCGTTGCGCCGCAGCGCGGCCAGCAGGCCCGGCAGCAGCGACGTGCGGAGCGCGGGCTCCTCGTCGTTGAGCGGGTTGGTGAGCCGCACGACCCTGCGCGCCGGGTCGTCGGCGTCGAGGCCGAGCTGGTCGAAGACCTGCTCGCTCACGAACGGGTAGTTCGGCGCCTCGACGTAGCCGGCGCCGGCCAGCGCGCGGCCGACGCGGCGGTGCAGCCGCTGCCGGTGGGTGAGACCGCGGCCGGACGGCGGCTTGGGCAGCGTGGACGGCAGGTTCTCGTAGCCCTCCAGCCGGATGACCTCCTCCGCCAGGTCGTTGGCCGCGACGAGGTCGGGCCGCCAGGACGGCACGGTGACGATCAGCTCGTCCTGCCCGTAGACGTCGCAGCCGATCTCCTGCAGCCGGCGGACGACGGTCTCACGGCCGTACACCATGCCCGCGACCTTGTCCGGGTGGTTCGCCGGGACGCTGATCGTGTGCGGGGCGGACGGGGCGATGACCTCGGTGACGCCCGCGTCGGCCGTACCGCCGGCGAGCAGCACCAGCAGGTCGACCGTGCGCTGTGCGGCCGCCGCTGCGGCCTGCGGGTCGACGCCGCGCTCGAAGCGGCGCGAGGCCTCCGAGGACAGCTTGTGCCGGCGGGCGGTGCGCGCGATCGACACCGCGTCGAAGTGGGCGGCCTCGATGACGACGTCACCGGTGGCGTTCCCGCCGTTCTCGAAGGCGTCGTGGTCGGCGATCTCGGTGTCGGCGCCGCCCATGACGCCGGCCAGGCCGATGGGACCGCGGTCGTCGGTGATGACCAGGTCCTCGGCGTGCAGCGTGCGGGTCACCCCGTCGAGGGTGACGATCCGCTCGCCCTCCGCGGCCCGGCGGACGCCGATCGTGCCCTGGACCAGGTTGCGGTCGTAGGCGTGCAGCGGCTGGCCGAGCTCCATCATCACGTAGTTGGTGACGTCGACGGCGAGCGAGATCGGGCGCATGCCGACCTTCTGCAGCCGGCGCTTCAGCCAGATCGGGGAGCGCGCCTCGGGGCTCAGACCGGTGACGGTGCGGGCCGTGAAGCGGTCGCAGCCCATCGGCTCGGAGACCTGCACGGGGTAGCCGAAGGCGTTCGGCGCCGGTACGTCGATCAGCGCCGGGTCGCGCAGCGGCAGACCGTAGGCGATGGCGGCCTCGCGGGCGACGCCGCGGATGGACAGGCAGTCGCCGCGGTTGGCGGTGACGGCGATGTCCAGCACCTCGTCGACCAGCTCGAGCAGCTCGATGGCGTCCCTGCCGACCTCGGTCTCCGGCGGCAGCACGATGATGCCGTGGCTGCCGTCGTCGCCCATGCCCAGCTCGTCGCCGGAGCAGATCATGCCGTGGGAGGTCTTGCCGTACGTCTTGCGCGCGGCGATCGCGAAGCCGCCGGGCAGGACCGCGCCGGGGAGGACCACGACGACCTTGTCGCCGACGGCGAAGTTACGGGCGCCGCAGACGATCTCCTGTGGCTCACCTGTGCCGTTGGCCGTCGAGACGTCGACGGTGCAGAAGCGGATCGGCTTCTTGAAGCCCTCCAGCTCCTCGATGGTGAGCACCTGACCCACGACGAGCGGGCCCTTCAGGTCGGCTCCGAGGTGCTCGACGGTCTCGACCTCGAGGCCGGCCGACACGAGCTTCGCCTGCACGTCACGGCCGGTCTCGGTGGCCGGCAGGTCGACGTACTCCCGCAGCCAGGAAAGCGGGACCCGCATCAGATCTCCATCCCGAACGGCCGGGTGAACCGGACGTCACCCTCGACCATGTCTCGCATGTCTTCGACGTTGTGGCGGAACATCAGCATCCGCTCGATGCCGAACCCGAAGGCGAACCCGCTGTACTTCTCCGGGTCGACGCCGCAGGCGGCCAGCACCTTGGGGTTGACCATGCCGCAGCCGCCGAGCTCGATCCAGCCCTCGCTGGAACAGGTGCGGCAGGGCCGGTCGGGGTTGCCGACGGACTCGCCGCGGCAGACGTAGCAGACCATGTCCATCTCGGCGGACGGCTCGGTGAACGGGAAGAAGTTCGGCCGCAGCCGGGTCTTCATGCCCTCGCCGAACAGCGACTGGACCATGTGGTCCAGGGTGCCCTTGAGGTCGGCCATGGTCAGGCCCTCGTCGACGGCCAGCAGCTCGACCTGGCGGAAGACCGGGGTGTGCGTGGCGTCCAGCTCGTCGGTGCGGTAGACGACGCCGGGGCAGATCACATACACCGGCAGCTCGCGCGAGAGCAGTGAGCGGATCTGCACGGGCGAGGTGTGGGTGCGCAGCACGACCCCGGACTCGGTGCCGCCCTGCGGTCCCTCGACGAAGAAGGTGTCGGCCTCGCCGCGGGCCGGGTGGTCCGGTCCGATGTTGAGGGCGTCGAAGTTGAACCACTCGGCCTCGACCTGCGGGCCCTCGGCGACCTCGTAGCCCATGGCCACGAAGACGTCCTCGATGCGCTCCGAGAGCGTGGTGAGCGGGTGGCGGGCGCCGGCCGGCACGAGGTCGTAGGGCAGTGTGACGTCCACCGCCTCCTCGACCAGGACGCGCTGGTCGCGTTCGGCCTCCAGCTCCTCCTGACGCGTGGCGAGGGCCTTGTTCACGGCGCCCCGGGCCTGGCCGACCAGCTTGCCCGCGGCGGCCTTGGCGTGCGGCGGCAGCGCGCCGATCTCGCGGTTGGCCAGTGCCAGCGGGGAGGTGCCGCCGGTGTGGGCGACCTTGGCCTCCTGGAGCGCGTCGAGGGAGTCCGCGGCGGCGAAGGCGGCGAGCGCCTCGTCCCGCATGCGCTCGATCTCTTCCGGTTTCAAGGCCTCGACCTCTACCGGGTCGTACGACTTATTCGGTGCCGACATCTCTTCCCGTGCTTCCGATTGTCCCCCAGCTACCGCTGGGAGGTGCCCCCAGGCTGAATGTCCCCGTCACCGACTCACGCAGAGGTCAGAGGGCCGTCCCTGGGCCACAAAGGTGCCAAAGGCCGAGTCTAACGGGGTGAAGGTGTTGCGAACGCGCCCGCGGGCCGTCCGGCCGTCTCAGGTGAGATATGCCGGGGTGCTCACGGGCAAGGTAAATCGGAACTCCGCGCCGCCGCCCGGGGCGCGGCCGACGGTGATGACGCCGCCGTGGGCTTCGACGATGCCCTTGACGATGTACAGCCCGAGGCCCGTGCCGCCGCGCTTGCTGCCCCGCCAGAAGCGGGTGAACACGCGGTTCATGGAGTCCTCCGGGATGCCTGCGCCCTCGTCGCTCACGGTGACCGACGTACCGGTTTCCTCCCCCTCACGGGGAGACGCGGCGGGCGTGACGTCAATGGTGACGGTTCCCTCCCCGTGACGCACTGCGTTTTCGATGAGGTTGCTGAGGACCTGGTCGACCTTGTCGGGGTCGGCCCACAGGGCGGGCAGCGGCTGTTCGATGCGCAGCAGGAACCGGTCGGCGGGCTGTCCGGCGGCCACGTACGCCTGGATGTGACGTCCCACGGCGGCGCCCATGTCGACCGGCTGGCGGCGCACCTCCAGCCGCCCCGAGTCGATGCGCGAGATGTCCAGCAGTTCGGCGATGAGACGGGTGACCCGGTCGGCGTCGGCGTCGACGGTCTCCAGCATCAGCCGTTTCTGGTCGTCGGTGAACCGCGACCACTTGGCGAGCAGGGTGGCGGTGAAGCCCTTGACGGAGGTGAGGGGCGAGCGCAGCTCGTGGGCGACGGTGGCGATCAGCTCGGCGTGGCTGCGTTCGGTGCGGCGGCGGGCCTCGGTGTCGCGGATCGAGACGACGACCCGGCGGACGGGTCCGGTGGGTCCGGTGCGGACGTAGCGCACCGAGACGAGCACCTCGCGTCCGCCCGGCAGCAGCAGGTTGCGTTCGGGCTGGCCGACGCGGATGGCGAGGCCGCCGTAGGGGTCGGTCAGCTGCCACCAGCGGCGGCCTTCGAGGTCCTCCAGCGGCAGGGCCTTGTCGAGGCGCTGTCCGAGGGCGTCCGCGGCGGTGACGGCGGTGATGCGCTGGGCGGCGGCGTTGAAGCAGACGACGTGCCCGTGCTCGTCGGCGACGACCAGGCCGTCAGGCAGGTCGTCGGGGTCTATGCCGAGTTCGGCCAGGTCACCGGCGGATCGAGCCGCTTCCGGTGCGCTGTTCGTGCCGACACTCATCCCCGTACCCCACCTCCCTGACGAGGAGCCCCGAGCACGTCACCCTACTAGCTGTCGGTGACGGAGCGGCACCCTCCGGAGGCGCGCTGTGCACGGGCCGACGCGTAGAGACATACGGCGGCGGCGGTCGCGAGGTTCAGGCTCTCGGCCTTTCCGTGGATCGGGACCCGCACGACGGCGTCCGTGAGGGCCCGTGTCTCCTCCGGCAGCCCCCACGCCTCGTTGCCGAAGACCCAGGCGGTGGGGCCGCCCATGGTCCGCCGGTCCAGCTCGTCGTCGAGGTCGTGGTCTCCCGCGCCGTCGGCTGCGAGGACCCGCACCCCGGCCGCCTTCAGCCCGGCCACGGCCTGCTCGACGGGGACGCCGACGGCGACGGGCAGGTGGAACAGGGAGCCGACGGAGGCCCGGACGGCCTTGGGGTTGTAGAGGTCCACACAGGCGTCGGTCAGCACGACGGCCTCGGCGCCGGCGGCGTCCGCGCAGCGCAGCACGGTTCCGGCGTTGCCGGGGTCGCGCACATGGGCCAGGACGGCGACGAGCTTCGGCCGGGCGGCGAGGACGTCCTCGAAGGGGGTGTCCACGAACCGGCAGATCCCGACCAGACCCTGCGGGGTGACGGTGGTGGAGACGTCCTCGATGACCTGTTCGGCGGCCAGGTGCACCCGGGCTCCGGCGGCGCGGGCCCCGGCGACGATGTCTGCGTAGCGCTCCGCGGCCTCGACCGTGGTGAACAGTTCCACCAGCGTCGCCTCGCCGGCGGCCCGGTGCGCGGCCGCCTCCCGCACGGCCTGCGGTCCCTCCGCGAGGAACAGCCGCTCCTTGCCCCGGAAGTTCCGCTTGGCGAGCCGCCGGGCGGCGGAGACGCGCGGGGAGCGGGGGGAGATCAGCTCGGGGCTGGCGGGGGGCATGTTCACCTTCGCAACTCAATTGGCTTTCGGCCGGCGCGAGCGATCCGACCTGGGGGCGCGGGGAACTGCGCGACCGGCCACCGGCGGCCCGCGCCCGAACGGACGGCCTCAGCGGGCGTCAGCAGCAAAGGACCCGCAGGATGGAACCTGCGGGTCCTTCACCGACGTCGGCTCAGAGCCAGCGCAGCGTCACGCGGCCTTGGGCGCGTTCACGTCCGCGGGGAGGGCCTTCTGCGCGACCTCGACCAGCGCGGCGAACGCGGTGGCGTCGTTCACGGCCAGCTCGGCCAGGATCTTGCGGTCGACCTCGATGTTCGCGGCCTTCAGACCCTGGATGAGGCGGTTGTACGTCATGCCGTTCTGGCGGGCCGCAGCGTTGATGCGCTGGATCCACAGCTGACGGAAGTCGCCCTTGCGCTTCTTGCGGTCGTTGTAGTTGTAGACCAGCGAGTGGGTGACCTGCTCCTTGGCCTTGCGGTACAGGCGCGAACGCTGACCGCGGTAGCCGGAGGCCGCCTCGAGGATCGCCCGGCGCTTCTTGTGGGCGTTGACTGCCCGCTTGACGCGTGCCACTTGTTAACTCCTTGTAGCGGGGCCGCGGTTGGACTCACACGACCCGGAAACGATTGGGTCCCGGTCAGGGATCAGGCGCGATGGTTGCGCCTGACGTCACTTGCCGAGAAGCTTCTTGATCTTCGCGGCGTCGCCCGGGGCCATCTCGGCGTTGCCGGTGAGGCGACGCGTCACGCGGGACGACTTGTGCTCGAGCAGGTGGCGCTTGCCGGCGCGCTCACGGAGCACCTTGCCGGAGCCGGTGATCTTGAAGCGCTTGCTGGCACCGCTGTGCGACTTGTTCTTCGGCATAGCGCCGTTCTCTCCTCGTCGGTGGCGTTCCGGTGCCCGGTCGTGAAACCGGGCACGGTGGAACGTCGCTTGTATCGGATAGCCCTCGGGGCTCGCGCCCCGTGGATCACGCCTCGGCGGAAGCCTCGGCAGGGGCCTCGACGTCTGCTTCGACGTCTGCCTCGGCGTTCACGGCGTCGGCGTCGGCGGCGTTCTGCGAACGACCCGGGTTGGCCTTCGCCTCGGCCTTGCGGGCCTCCTGCGCCTGACGGGCCTCGGCCATGGCCTCGGTCTTCTTCTTGTGCGGACCGAGGACCATGATCATGTTGCGGCCGTCCTGCTTCGGGTTCGACTCGATGAACCCGAGGTCCTGGACGTCCTCCGCGAGACGCTGCAGCAGTCGGTAGCCCAGTTCGGGGCGGGACTGCTCGCGGCCGCGGAACATGATCGTGATCTTGACCTTGTCGCCCTGCTTGAGGAACCGGACGACGTGACCCTTTTTGGTGTCGTAGTCGTGCGGGTCGATCTTCGGCCGGAGCTTCATTTCCTTGATGACCGTGTGCGCCTGGTTCTTGCGCGCCTCACGGGCCTTCATGGCCGACTCGTACTTGAACTTCCCGTAGTCCATGAGCTTGCAGACCGGCGGGCGTGCGCTCGCCGCCACCTCGACCAGGTCGAGGTCGTACTCCTGCGCAAGCTCCAGTGCCTTGGCAAGCGGCACGATGCCGACCTGCTCGCCACTGGGACCGACAAGTCGCACTTCGGGAACGCGAATCCGGTCGTTGATGCGGGGCTCGGTGCTGATGGATCCTCCTCGGTAGCACCACACGGCAGTCTGGCGGACGGCCGCGTAACGTCTGTGTTCGATATGTTTCCAACCACGTCGACGCACAAAAAATGCCCCGGACGATCACATGCGGGGCTCCAAGCACTACCGGAGCACCGCCGCGAGGATCGCGGGGCGCACTACCGGGCGATTCCATCGTCCGTACGGAACGATGGCGACCGCCTGACCGGGGTGACCCGCCGTCCGCAGGACGATCGGGTGGGAGTTCGGAGCCTCCACTTGTGGGCCGGGTCCGCCTGCTGGATGGCACGCGTGTCCGACCGGTCGTTACACGAGATTAGCAGCTCGGACAGGCGGGCGCTAATCCGTCGCCGTCCGCCTCCTGCTGTCAAGGGGGCGTGCGGCGGGTCCTATCGTGTGGGGCATGAGTGACACCTCCCCCGGCGATGCGGCCGGCTCCCCCGACTTCGACGAGATGACCCGCGACATCGCCGAGGTCCCCGCCGTCGAGGTGATCGTGACGGTCGCCGTGAACCTGATGAGCGCCGCGGCCGTGAAACTCGGGCTGACCGAGGAGGGCGACAAGTACAAGGACCTGGACGAGGCCCGCAAGCTGATCACCGCGCTCGCCGGACTGCTGGACGCGAGCGCGACCGAGATCAGCTCCTTCCACGCCGCGCCGCTGCGTGATGGCCTGAAGTCGCTGCAGCTGGCGTTCCGCGAGGCGTCGGTCGTGCCGGACGAGCCGGGGAAGGGGCCGGGCGAGAAGTACACCGGCCCGATCTACGGCTGAGCCTCGGACTGCGGGCCCTGGGACGGCCGGCCCTGGGACGGCTCATCCACGCGCGGTTCATCCGCGGACGTACAGGGGCTCGCCCGGAGGCGTCGCCCCGGCCGGCAGCAGTGCCAGGTCGAGGCCGCGTACCAGGCGGGCCCTCAGTGTCTCGTCGGCGGCCAGCCGGCGGGCCACCGCCCGGCCGGCCTCGGCGGGATCGGCCGACGGGTCGAGGACGAGGGCGAGGGTGCCGCCGGCGCCGCCCGGCCCGAGGTGGGCGCGGACGACTTCCGGTCCGGCGGCCACGGCGGCCCGCACCGCGGCGACGACGGCCGGGTCGTCGAGCGGGTCGGTGGAGGTGCGGCCCTCGGCGAGCGCGAGGAGAGCCGGCCCGGTCAGCTCGAAGGGCACCGGCCCGGCCAGGTCGAGGACGAGCGTGTCCGCCTTCTCGTGTGCGGCCGCCTGCAGCGCCTGGTGCAGGGGGACGGCCACCGGGCGGGCCTCGGGGTCCCAGCGGGCGAGGGTGTCGGTGGAGCTGAAAGCGGGCAGGGCGGTGCGGGCGCCGGCCTTCAGGGTCGGGACGGCCATGTCGCTGGTCTTCTCACGGCGCAGCCCGTTCTCGTCCTCCTCCACCTCGCCGAGGACGGCCACCACGGGCACCAGGAGCCGGGCGCCGCGGAGGGCTTCCAGCACCGGTCCCATGGCGGTGCGGTCCTCGGCCCAGGCGGCGAGCGCCGCGCTCAGCCCGGGGTCGGCGGAGCCGTCGTCGTCGGAGAAGCCAGGGTCGGGAATGTTCTTGTTCGCCACGGTCGTCGACCCTATCGGGGGTATGCCGCCGGTCTCGTGCCGGGCCGGAAACGCGGCGGTGACCGCTTTCACAGGATTTTCAGTCCTTGCTGAGGCAGCTCTTACGTCCGCCCCACGGTCCGCACAGTCACCGCCTCCACCATCGCGGGCATGGAGTCCACCGGAGCACGTCGCCGTCGCCGCGCTCGTCCCGCCCGACGCCGTTTGTTCCTCCCTGTCGCGCTCGCCGTGGCAGCGGTCCTGGGGGCGACGGCGGCCGGGACCGTCTACGTGAAGACGCAGGCGCACCCGCGCGCCGGAGCCGTATCGTCGTCGTCCGGATCGGGAGGCGGGGAGGTGGCGGCTGTGGCGGTGCCCGATGAGGACCACGACGCGCTGCTGGCGTCGGCGATGGAGTCGGTGACCGTGCCGGGCGAGGCCGCGGTGTCCGTGGCGGTGCTCGCCGTGGACTCCGGGGCCGCCGCCGTGTACGGCGGGAGCTCCTTCGACACGGCGAGCATCGTGAAGGTGAACATCCTGGCGGCTCTGCTGCTGCAGGCGCAGGACGCGGACCGCCGTCTCACGGCGGCCGAGAAAGCGTACGCCGCCGCGATGATCGAGAACAGCGACAACGACTCGGCGTCGGCGCTGTGGCGGACCATCGGGAAGGCCGTGGGGCTCGACGCGGCGAACGAGCGGTTCGGACTGACGGACACCGCGGGCGGCGAGGGCATGCTGTGGGGACTGACCCAGACCACGGCCGCCGACCAACTCACGCTGCTGCAGCAGGTGTTCGGCGACGCGTCGGACCTGAGCGAGGCGTCGCGGACGTACCTCCAGGCTCTGATGGGGCGGATCGCCGTGGGCCAGCGGTGGGGCGTCTCGGCCGCGGCCGAGGGCTCCTCGTGGGCGCTGAAGAACGGCTGGCTGCCCCGCAGCACGACCGGACTGTGGGACGTCGACAGCATCGGGCGGGTGACCGTCGGCGGCCACGACTACCTGGTGTCCGTGCTGTCGAACGGCAACGCCACGCAGGCCGCGGGGGTCTCCCTGGTGGAGACGGTGGCGAGGACGGCGGTGTCGGTCGTCGCGGGCGGCGACACCTCGGCATCGACCTCCGGGACGTCGGCGTCGGCGTCGGCTTCAGCGTCCGCCGTGTCCGACCGGTAGACGACGGCTTAGGGCGTCCGCCGTGTCCGGCTAGAGGGCCTCGTAGGGCTCGTGCGCGTCGCGTTCACGGCGGCCGCGCCACAGCAGCACCGCCGTCACCAGAAGTACGCCCCCGGTGCCGCCCGCGAGCAGCCCGGCCCAGCTCGACGTGGCATCTTCCGTCGTCGGCTCGTCCGGTCCGGAGCCGAAGTACCGCTCGCCGTAGGCCGCGGACTGCAGGCCCTCGGGCTTGAGGCGGTCGGCGGCCCTGATCGCGGCGGCCGGGTCGATGAAGCCGTAGCCGCGGGAGTCGTCGCGGCCGCCGTTCGGGGCGTTGCGGGCGGTGTCCTCCAGGAGCTTCTTGATCTGCGCCGGGGTCAGATCGGGGTGGGCGGCCTTGACGAGCGCCACCGCTCCCGAGACGAACGCGGAGGCCGCGCTGGTCCCCCAGCCCTGGTAGTACTTGTGGTCCGGATCGGCGATGACGACGTCGACGCCTGGCGCGCTGACCGTGGCGTACCAGCGGCGGGTGGAGAAGGACGCGCGGGTGCCGTAGCGGTCGACGGCGGTCGCGGCGATGACGCCCGGGTAGGCGGCCGGATACGAGATGTGGTCGCCCTTCTCGCCGCCGTTGCCGGCCGAGGCCACGACGACCGAGCCCTTCTTCAGCGCGTACTGGACGGCCTCGTCCTCGGCGGGTTCGGGATGCGCGGAGGCGGAGTCGTCGCCCAGGGAGAGGTTGATGACGTCGGCGCCCTGGTCGGCGGCCCAGCGGATGCCCTCGGCGAGGGCGTTGCCGCGGGTGTTGCGGGCCTTGGCGCGCTGCGGGTCGCCGTCCTCGAGGATCACCCGGACGGGGAGGATCTTCGCCTCCGGCGCGATGCCGAGCACGCCGTCGTCGTCGCCGTAGCCGTGTCCGTGGCCGGCGATGATGCTGGCCATGGCGGTGCCGTGGCGGGCCCAGGCGCGGTCGCCGGGCACGGCGCCGAAGCCGACCAGGTCCTTGCCCGTGAGGACGTTGCCGGCGAGGTCGGGATGGTCGGCCTCGACGCCGGTGTCCAGGACGGCGACCGTGACGCCCTTGCCCTTGGTGGTCTGCCAGGCCTGTTCGGTGTGCAGGGCGGTCAGGGCCCACTGCTGGGCGCGGATGCCGTCGGCGTGGGCCTGGGCGGCCGGCAGGAACGCGACGGAGCAGGCGAGCAGGCAGCTGAGGAGTCCCGCGCGGCGGGCGGTGGTGCGTCGGCTCATGAGGACTGCTCCGAGGACTGCTCCGAGGACTGCTCCGAGGGCGGCGTGACGACGGTCTTGCGCAGGCCGCGTTCGATGCGGTCGGCCAGGCCCTGCGCCTCGTTGCCGAGGCCCGCCTGGGCAGGGGCGGTCGTGGCGCCGGACGCGGTGGCCGCGGGCGCGGGCTGCGGGGTGTCCACGGCGCGGCCGTCGGCCCAGCCGGAGACGGCGTACACGACGACCGGCGCGTCGGTCAGGACGGAGATCGTCCACGCGGCGCGCTGCTTGTCGCCGAAAGCGGCTGCCACGGTGCCCTTCGCGGCGTACGGACGGGGCATCAGATCCGCCCGTTTCGCCAGGCCCTCCTTCGTGACGCGTGCGTCGAGGGAGCGCATGGCGGGCGCGTCGGCCCTGGTGAACAGCAGGCCGACGGTGGTCACGTAGCTCTGGGTGGCGTCGGTGTAGGTGGCCCGCAGCAGCCGCTCGCAGCCGACCGGGGCGAGGACCCTCAGCAGCAGCGGGTCGAAGGCGTCGGCGCAGCCGCCGTCCGGGGCGACGGCGATCCGTGTCCAGGCGCGGTCGGCGCCGCCGGGACCGGCGCCCTGGCCGTCCACCGTGGGCGGGAACAGCTGGTCGACGGGCACGTTGTGCCACAGGCCGCCGGCGGTGACGTAGGCGCTGCGATCGGCGTCGTCCCCCGAGCCGCCGACGAGCCAACTGCCGGTCAGGGCACCGCCGATGAGGCCGAGCCCAAGGACGGCGCAGACCGCGGCCGCGGCGGTGCGTCCCCGTCGGCCGAGGATCCAGGGCGTGTCGCGGTATCCCTCGGGGCGCGCGAACGTCACCACGGGCCGCAGGGCGCCGTGGCCGCCGCCCGGGGACATGGGAGCGCTCCAGGAAAGGGACGGGTCGGGGGCGGCCTCGGGGCGCCGCGGCGCCTCCGGAGCAGGGGGCGCGGAGGGCACGGGGGGCGCGGACGGGGGCGGCCCGGCGAAGTCGGGTTGCCGCAGAGCCGCGGCGGGACTCCACGCCGGTCCGTCGTCCGGCCGCGGGACCTTCGGGAGGTCACCGCGCGCGGCAGTGCCGGCCGCCTCCGGCGCGGGCACCCAGTCACGCGGCAACGGCGTCCAGGCGCGTTCGGACGTGTGAACGGTCTCGGCGCCGGTTGCGCGGGTGCTCTCAGGACCTGCGGGGCGCGGTTCGTCCCGGTCGGCGGGGGCGGGGCGCGGACCCTGCCGGTCCGGGGCACGGGGGTCGTCGCGGTCGGCGGAGCTCGGGGCAGTCGGCGCAGTGGGCCTGGAGGCGTCCGGCCGGGTGGGCCGAGGGGCCGGGTCGAACGGCCGGAACGAGCCCGTCCCGTCGGGGCTGCCGACGGGCGGACGGGACGACGACGCCCTGCCGGCGCCCGGCCGGTCGTCCGGGGCGCTACGCGGCACCTCACCGGCCGCAGGACGCGGAGCCCCACCGGCAGCAGGGCGCGGGGTCGCGCCGTCCGCAGGACGCCGAGCCTCACCGGCCGGGGGGCGCGGGGCCTCACCGGCCGCAGGACGCGAAGGCCCCCCGACCCCTGAACGCCACGCCTCACCGGCCGCAGGACGCACAGCGCCGCTCTCTGCGGGACGCCGATCATCACCGGCCGCAGGACGCGAAAGCCCGCCGACGGCGGGACGCGGTGCCGCCCCGCCCTCCGGGCGCGGAGGCTCACCGACCGCAGGACGCCACGCCTCACCGGCCGCGGGGCGCGGGGGTTCCCCGACCGCGGGACGCGGGGCGTCTCCGACCGCGGGACGCGGGGGCTCACTGGTCGTGGAGCGCGGGGGCTCACCGGCTGCGGGACGCGGGGGCTCACCGGCTACGGGGCGCGGGACGGCCGGGGTCGTGGGGCGGGAGGCCGAGGGCGACGGGCGGAAGAAACTCGTGGTGAAGGGGCGTGCGGCAGCCGTGTCGGCGGCGGCCCGCTCGTCGGTGGGCGGGGGCGCCGGCCTCGCGGGGCGCGGGGCGCGGCGGAAGTCATGGGGCGGGGCAGGACGCGGGACGGCGGGCGGGCGCTCGTCGGGCGGCGTGGGCCTCACGGTGTCGTCCTGCCGCGGGAGCTGCGCGGGGCCGCTCGGAGGGGGCGGGGTGTCGGGGAAGCGGGCCGACGCGGGCGGCGGGGGCGGGGTCATGGCGTCCGTGTACCGGGCCCGCAGCGTGGTGAAGCGGGGGGCGGTGCGAGGGCTGGGGGGAGCGGTGTCCGCGGCGGCGGGCATGCCGCCGTCCTCGGCCGTGCCGGTGTCCCGGGTGTGCGGCGCCGATGCCCCGGGGCCGGGTGTCGCGCGGGGCGCGGGCTGCCGTCCCGCCGGGTCGGACGCCCCACGAGGTGCGGGCCGGCGTCCCGCCGGGGTGGGTGTGGTGTGAGGGGCGGCTTCGCGTTCCGCACGGGCGGGTGCCGGGCGGTGCGGGGGCTCCTGCGGCAGCCGGCCGGGGCCGGTCGGGCGGGTGGTGCTCGCGCGGGCGGGCGCCCCGTCCGCCGCGTCGGTGGCGGGGGCGGGCGGCTGGGCCGGGCGGGGCGGGGTGCTCGGGCGCGGAGGTACGCCGGGGTGGGGAGGCACGTCCGGGTGCGGGGGAACCGAGGCGCGGCGTGCTTCCGTACTCATGCACCCCCCGTTTCCTCGTCCCCGGGCCCGTCGTTCTCGTACGCGGGCCGTCGGTCCGCGCCCGGGCGACCCGGCGCGACGACCCGGTCGTCCGCTGCGGGCAGGTATACCCGCGCGTGCGGACCGGCATCCCGACACGGCTGTCCGGCCGGAGCCGTTCCTCCGTACGTGCGCGTCACTCTACGGCTTGTCGCCGGTCGAACGGGAACCAGTCCGCGCCCCCCGGGGGCATTAGCCCGGAACGTCCCCCTACCCTGCGGTAATCCTGTCTGGCAGGCTTCCTTCATGACTGCGCGCGCCGCCGACCGGGCCCGTTACGACCGGGCCACCGCCCATCTCGACGCCCCGCTCGCCCTTGTGGACCTGGACGCCTTCGACGCGAACGCCGAGGATTTGGTCCGCCGGGCCGGCGGCAAGCCGATCCGGGTCGCGAGCAAGTCCGTGCGCTGCCGGACGCTGCTGGAACGCGTCCTGGCGAAGGACGGCTTCGCCGGGATCATGTCGTTCACCCTCGCCGAGTCGCTGTGGCTGGCCCGCTCCGGCTTCGAGGACATCCTCCTCGCCTACCCGTCGGCCGACCGCGGCGCCTACGCCGAGCTGGCCGCCGATCCCAAGCTCGCCGCCACCGTCACCGTCATGGTCGACGACGTCGCGCAGCTCGACCTCATCGACGCGGCGCGGGCCGGCGGCACCGAAGTCATCCGTGTCTGCCTGGAGTTGGACACCTCGCTGAAGCTGCTCGGCGGCCGGGTCCGGGTCGGCGCGCTGCGCTCGCCGCTGCACTCCCCCGGCCAGGTCGCCGACGTGGCACGGGCGGTGGCCCGGCGGCCCGGCTTCCGGCTGGTGGGGATCATGGCGTACGAGGGGCACATCGCCGGCGTCGGCGACGCCGTCGCCGGGCGGCCCCTGCGGTCCCGGGCGATCCGGCTGATGCAGGCCACCGCCCGCCGGGAGCTCGCCGAGCGGCGCGCGGCCGTGGTACGCGCGGTGCGGGCCGTCGTACCGGACCTGGAGTACGTCAACGGCGGCGGCACCGGCAGTGTGCAGCACACCGCCGCGGAGGACGCGGTGACGGAGATCGCGGCAGGGTCGGGGCTGTACGTGCCGCGGCTCTTCGACAACTACACGTCGTTCAGCGGGCGTCCGGCCGCGCTGTTCGCCCTGCCCGTCGTGCGCAGGCCCGGCGTCGGGGTGGTGACCGTCCTCGGCGGCGGCTACCCGGCATCCGGTGCGGCGGGGCCCGACCGGCTCCCGGTGCCCCACCTCCCCGAGGGTCTGCGTTACGACCCCCAGGAGGGTCCCGGCGAGGTGCAGACGCCGCTGCTCGGCTCCCCGGCCGACGATCTGCTGATCGGCGACAAGGTGTGGTTCCGGCACGCGAAGGCCGGCGAGCTGTGCGAGCGGTTCGAGGTGCTGCACCTCGTCGAGGGCGACGCCGTGACGGCGACCGTGCCGACGTACCGGGGCGAGGGTCACACCTTCCTCTGACCGCCGCCCCGGCCCGCCGTGTTCTACAGCGGGGTGACGTACGCCCCGGAGATCCCGCCGTCCACGAGGAAGTCGGTGGCGTTGACGAACGAGGAGTCGTCGCTGGCCAGGAAGGCGACGGCGGCGGCGATCTCCTCGGCCTCGGCGAACCGGCCGACGGGGATGTGGACGAGGCGGCGGGCGGCCCGCTCGGGGTCCTTGGCGAACAGCTCCTGCAGCAGCGGGGTGTTGACCGGCCCGGGGCACAGGGCGTTCACGCGGATGCCCTCGCGGGCGAACTGCACGCCGAGTTCGCGGGACATGGCGAGGACGCCGCCCTTGGACGCCGTGTACGAGATCTGGGAGGTCGCCGCGCCCATCCGGGCCACGAAGGACGCGGTGTTGATGATGGAACCGCGGCCCTGTCGGCGCATGTAGGGGATGGCGGCCTTGCAGCACAGGTAGACGGAGGTCAGGTTGACCTCCTGGACGCGCCTCCAGGCCTCCAGGCCGGTCTCCAGGATGGAGTCGTCGTCGGGCGGGGAGATGCCCGCGTTGTTGAAGGCGACGTCCACGCTGCCGTAGGTGTCGTAGGCGGCCTGGAACAGCGCCTCGACCTGCTCGGGGTCGGTGACGTCGACCTTCACGAAGATCCCGCCGACCTCCTCGGCGGCCGCCTTGCCGCGGGTCTCGTCGACGTCGCCGCAGACGACGTGCGCGCCCTCCAAGGCGAGCCGGCGTGCGGCGGCGAGGCCGATGCCGCTGCCGGCGCCGGTGACGACGGCCGTGCGGCCGACCAGGCGGCGGCAGATGTTCTCGTCGGGCAGGGGGGTGGATGACGTCACTGTGCGGGGCCCTCCGTGCTGATGAAGACGTTCTTGGTCTCGGTGAAGGCGGTCAGGGCGTCCGGACCCAGCTCACGGCCGACGCCGGACTGCTTGTAGCCCCCGAACGGGGTCCAGTAGCGGACGCTGGAGTGGGAGTTGACGGACAGGTTCCCGGCGCGCACGGCCCGTGAGACGCGCAGCGCGCGGCCGACGTCCCGGGTCCAGACGGAGCCGGAGAGGCCGTAGGGGGTGTCGTTGGCGAGCCGGACCGCGTCTGCCTCGTCGGTGAAGGGGAGCAGCACGGCGACGGGTCCGAAGATCTCCTCGCGGGCGGCCGCGGAGTCGGGCCGTTCGCCGGTGAGCACGGTCGGCGGGAACCAGAACCCGGGGCCTTCGGGGGCGCTGCCGCGCAGTGCCTGCGCGTCGTCCGGCACGAACGACCGTACGCGGTCCACCTGCTGACGGGAGATCAGCGGCCCCATCCGGGTCGCCTCGTCGGCCGGGTCCCCGACCACCACCGCGGCCAGCTCGCGTGCCAGGTGGTCGGCGACCTCGTCGTACACCGACTCCTGGACGAGGATCCGGGTGCGGGCGCAGCAGTCCTGGCCGGAGTTGTCGAGGAAGGAGTACGGATCGACGGCGGTCTTCAGGTCGGCGTCGGCGAACACGATGTTCGGGCTCTTGCCGCCGAGTTCCAGGGTGACCGGCTTGACTTGACGGGCGCAGCGCTCCATGACCTCGCGGCCGGTGCGGGTGGAGCCGGTGAACACGATCTTCGCGGCGTCCGGGTGGTCGACGAGGGCCCGGCCGGCGATCGCGCCGTACCCCGGCAGCACCTGGAAGAGATGCTCGGGCAGGCCTGCCTCCAGGGCGAGTTCGGCCAGCCGCAGGGCGGTGAGCGGGGTGGTCTCGGCGGGCTTGAGGACGACCGCGTTGCCCGCGGCGAGGGCGGGGAAGGCGCCCCAGGCGGCGATCGGCATGGGGAAGTTCCACGGGGCGATCACGCCGACCACGCCGAGCGGCTCGTGGAAGGTGACGTTCCAGCCGCCGGGCACGGGGATCTGGCTGCCCAGGAGGCGCTCGACGCCGCCGGCCGCGTAGAACAGCAGGTCGCGGGCGTTGCCGGCCTCCCAGCGGGCGTTGCCGAGGAGGTGGCCGGCCTCGCGGACCTCGAGCAGGGCCAGGTCCTCGACGTGCGCGTCGACCACGTCGGCGAAGCGGCGCAGCAGGCGTGCGCGGTCGGCGGGGGCGGCCGCGGCCCAGGCGGTCTGCGCGGCGTCCGCCCGGGCGACCGCACGGTCCACGTCAGCCGCGTCGGCGGCCGGGACGACGGCGACGACCTCCTCGGTGGCCGGGTTGAGTACGGTCAGCTCGTGCGGGGTCTGCTGGTGTGGAGACTGCTCGTGCGGAGACTGCTCGGGGGAACGGTCGTGCGGGGACCGCTCGTGCGGGTGGGACAAGGCGGGACCTTTCACAGACGTTCGAAGGAGCGGCGCAGCTCCCAGTCGGTGACCGCGGCGTCGAAGGCCTCGAGCTCGACGCGTGCCATGTTGCGGTAGTGGGCGACGACCTCCTCGCCGAAGGCGGCCAGTGCGATGGGGCTGGCCGACCAGAGCTCGGCGGCCTCGCGGAGCGTCGTGGGGACGTGCGCGTAGTCGCCGGCGTAGGCGTTGCCGGCGCAGACCTCTGGCAGCTCCAGCTTGTGCTCGATGCCGTACAGCCCGGCCGCGACCAGACCGGCGACGGCGAGGTGCGGGTTGACGTCGCCGCCGGGGAGGCGGTTCTCGAAGCGCGTCGAGCGGCCGTGGCCGACGACCCGCAGCGCGCAGGTGCGGTTGTCGTGCCCCCATGCGACGGCGGTCGGGGCGAAGGAGCCGGGCTGGAACCGCTTGTAGGAGTTGATGTTGGGGGCGTAGAGGAGAGAGAAGTCGCGCAGGGCGGCCAGCTGTCCGGCGAGGAAGTGCCGCATGACCTCGGACATGCCTTCCGGGTCGTCGGCCGTGCCGGCCATCACGTTCGCGCCGTCCGCGTCGGTGAGCGAGAGGTGGATGTGGCAGGAGTTGCCCTCGCGCTCGTTGTACTTGGCCATGAAGGTGAGGGAGACGCCCTCCTGGGCGGCGATCTCCTTGGCGCCGGTCTTGTAGACGGCGTGCTGGTCGCAGGTGATCAGGGCCTCGTCGTAGCGGAACGCGATCTCGTGCTGGCCGGGGTTGCACTCCCCCTTGGCGGACTCGACGGTGAGGCCGGCGCCGGCCATCTCGTTGCGGATGCGGCGCAGCAGCGGCTCGATGCGGCCGGTGCCGAGGACCGAGTAGTCGATGTTGTACTGGTTGGCCGGGGTGAGCCCGCGGTAGTTCGCGTCCCAGGCGGCCTCGTAGCTGTTCTTGAAGACGATGAACTCCAGCTCGGTGCCTACCTGGGCGGTGAAACCGTGCTCGGCGAGGCGCTCCAGCTGGCGGCGCAGGATCTGGCGCGGGGCGGCGACCACCGGCGAGCCGTCGTTCCAGGCGAGGTCGGCGATCAGCATCGCGGTGCCGGCGTTCCAGGGCACGCGGCGCAGGGTGGCCAGGTCGGGGTGCATCGCGAAGTCGCCGTAGCCGCGCTCCCAGGACGACATGGCGTACCCGTCGACGGTGTTCATCTCCGTGTCGACGGCGAGGAGGTAGTTGCAGCCCTCGGTGCCGTGCCGGAGCACCTCGTCGAGGAAGAATCCGGCGGCGAACCGTTTGCCCTGGAGCCGCCCCTGCATGTCGGGGAAGGCGAGGACGACGGTGTCGATCTCACCGCTCGCCACGAGGGCGCGCAGCTCCTCGACGCCGAGCGGGGGTGTGCGGTCTGCCACGGGAAGGGCCTCCTTCGGCTGCCCGGCTCCCTCGTCTTCTTCGGGCGGGCCGGGAGCCATAAGGTATTGCGGAGAACCATTGCTTGGGAAGGGGGCGCGGCACGATGTCGGTGGACGCTGACGGCGGACAGGACGACCGGCTGACAGCGGTGCTGCGGCCGGTGCGGGCCGGAAACGGCTTCGAGGAGGCGCTGGAGCAGATCCTCCAGGTCGTCCGGCTGGGTCTGGTGCCGGGCGGCGGACGGCTGCCGGCCGAGCGGGAGCTCGCGGAGCGGCTCGGGATCAGCCGGGTGACGCTGCGCGAGGTGCTGAAGGTGCTGCAGGACCAGGGGCTCGTCGAGTCCCGTCGGGGCCGGTACGGCGGAACGTTCGTGCTGCCGCGCACGGACGCCGGCGGCGAGGACGAGCTGCGCAGGCGGATCGCGGAGACCGACGTCGAGGACGTGCTGCGGTTCCGCGAGGTGCTGGAGTCGGGCGCGGCGGGCCTGTGCGCGTCGCACGGTCTGACGGAAGAGCAGGGGCGTCGGCTGCGCGAGGCCCTCGCCGCCACCGGGAACGCGCCGCCGGCCGACTATCGTCGACTCGACACGATGTTCCATCTGACCCTCGCCGAGCTGTGCGGCTCCCCCTCGCTGACGGCGCGGTACGCGGCCGTGCGGGCCACCGTGAACGACCTGCTCGACTGCATCCCGTTGCTGGTGCGCAACCTGGAACACTCGCAGCGGCAGCACACCGCGGTGGTGGAGGCGGTGCTGGACGGGGACGCGGACGGCGCGCGGGAGATCATGCGGGAGCACTGCGCGGGCACAGCGGCCCTGCTCAGGGGCTTCCTGACCTGAAGTGTGCCGGACAGCGAGCAAAGGTTCGAACGATGTCCATTGAAGGTCGACCGGGAGAACGTATGACGGTGACGGGTCACGGCGCGAAGCCCCCGAACAGGCCGGGCGGGCCGGTCGGGTCGGGCGGGTCCGTCGGGTCGGGCGGGTCGGTCGGCAGGCCGCTGATCGGCGTGAGCACGTATCTGGAGCCCGGTACGCGCTGGCGGGTGTGGGAGTTGGAGGCGGCGCTGCTGCCCGCGGCGTATCCGAGGCTCGTCCAGCGGGCCGGCGGGCTGGCCGTGATGCTCCCGCCGGACGCGCCCGACCACGCGGCGGCGGCCGTGGCCCGCCTCGACGGTCTGGTCGTCGCGGGCGGCCCGGACGTCGATCCGGCCCGTTACGGCGCCGAACGCGATCCGCGCACCGGCCCGCCGGCTCCCGAGCGGGACGCGTGGGAGCTGGCCCTGATCGAGGCGGCGCTGGCGGCGGACGTCCCGCTGCTGGGCGTCTGCCGAGGCATGCAACTGCTGAACGTCGCCCTCGGCGGCACCCTGATCCAGCACCTCGACGGGCACGTCGAGGCCGAGGGCGTCTTCGGCGGCCACCCGGTCAAGCCGGTGCCGGGCACCCTGTACGGCGGGATCGTCGACGCGGAGGACGTGGTGCCGACCTATCACCATCAGGCGGTGGACCGCCTCGGCGCGGGCCTCGTGCCGTCGGCGCACGCGGCGGACGGCACCGTGGAGGCCGTCGAACTGCCCTGTGCCGGGTGGGTCCTCGGGGTGCAGTGGCATCCGGAGATGGGCGACGACCTGCGGGTCGTGCGCGCCCTCGTGACGGCCGCGTCCCACCCCGCCGCCTGACGCCGCCCGCCACCTCAGCCCGCCGCCTGAGCCCGCAGCCCCGCGCCGCCTTGTCTTGTCTTGTCTCGCGTCCGGCGCACGCCCGCGCCTCGCGCCCCGGACGTTTCGCCGGCGGACGCCTCGCCGCGCCCGCCCGTCAGCCTCGTGTCAGGGACAGCAGTTCGCGGGCCGGGCCGGTGGGGCGGTGGCCCGTCGGCCAGACGGCCCTGAGGTCCCGGGCCAGGGAGACTCCCTCGACCGGGATGCCGACGAGCCTGCGCAGCGCCAGTTCCTCGCCGACCGCCAGTTCGGAGAGGACGGCCGGCCCCGCCCCGCTCACCACGGCCGCCTTCACCGCCGTCGTCGAGGAGAGCTCGATCAGCGGGCGGGCCAGGCCGCCGAGGGCCGTGTCGAGGACCTGCCGGGTCCCGGAGCCCTTCTCCCGCAGGATCAGCGGCGTCGACGCCAGTTCGGCGGCGGGCAGCGGGCGCCGGCGGCGGGCCCACGGGTGCGCGGGCGCCGCGACCACGATGAGGCGGTCGTGGGCTATCACCGCGGAGTCCAGACCGGGCGGGACCGTGAGGCCCTCCACGAAGCCCAGGTCCGCCTCCCCGGCCAGCAGCCGCTCGGCGACGGCCGCCGAGTTGCCCGCGTGCAGGGACACCGCGGTGTCCGGCCGGCCGGCGCGCAGGGCGAGCAGCCAGCCGGGCAGCAGATACTCGGCGATGGTCATGCTGGCCGCCACCCGCAGCCGGGAGTCGCGGCGGTCGCGCAGCGCCTGCGCGCCCGCGTCGAAGGCCTCCGCCGCATCGACGATCCGCCGCGCCCAGTCCGTCACCAGCGCGCCCGCGTCCGTCAGGCGGGAGCCGCGGGGCGACCGGTCCACCAGTGCCACGCCCAACTGGCGTTCCATGGACCGGATCCGGCTGCTCGCGGCCGGCTGGGTGATGCCGAGTTCGCGCGCGGCCGCGCCGAGGCTGCCCAGCCGGGCCACGGCCAGCAGCAGTTCCAACGCGCCCAGGTCCGGAACGCGGTGGGCGATCGAACCCCCGCCGCCGGGCCCTTGTTCCTGCGCGTCCCGCGCACCCACCGCACTCCCCATAAGCCTAGTTTATGTCCCCATAGAGTCATCGTCCCTGGTGGCGGCTGCCCGGCCCGGCGACCGTGAAGTCATGGTCACCGCCGCCCAGCCCCTGTTCGCCTGGGGCGTGGCCGCCGCGCACACCGTCCGCGGGCTGCTCAGCGGAGAACTGCTCGCAGCGCCCCGCCCAGCACCCGCGGCGCCTCGGCCAGTGACGGCCCGTACCACGTCAGGTGCCGTCCGCTGACCAGCGCGCAGGGCAGGCCGGGAAAGGCCTCCGGGCCGTCGTCGGCGGTGAAGCGATAGGGCTCGTCCGGCAGGACGACCAGGTCCGGGCGGGCGGCGAGCAGGTCCTCGACCGCGATCCGCGGGTAGCGCTCGCCGTGCCCGGAGTACACCTGGTGGACGCCCAGGCGGGCCAGCACGTCCCCGGCGAAGGTGTCGCGGCCCAGCACCGTCCAGGGCCGGCGCCAGACCGGGACGACGGCCGTCCGGCGGGCGAGCGGCCCGGGCGCCGCCCACGCCTCCTCCGCCTCGGCGAGCCATCGCGGTCGCGCGGGTCCGCCGCATGCCCGGAGCACCCGAGAGAGCTCCCGGAAGGCCTGCGCGACGCTGCGGACGTCCGTGACCAGCACGTCGAGACCGGCCGCGCGCAGTGCCGCGAGGTCCGGCCGGCGGTTCTCCTCCTCGTTGGCGATCACCAGGTCGGGGGCGAGCGCGACGACGCGGCGCACGTCGGGATTCTTGGTGCCGCCGATCCGGGTGACGTCCAGGTCGGCCGGGTGGGTGCACCAGTCGGTGGCGCCGACCAGGGCGCCGGGCACGGTCACGGCCACCGCCTCGGTGAGCGACGGCACCAGCGAGACGACCCGCACTACCGTTTGCGGCCGCGGTCGCGGTCGCGTACCGCCTCGATGTGCTCGGCCACGGCGACGACGATCACTCGGGTGTCCGGCTCGGTCGCCCGCCAGCGGTGCCGGACCCCGCCGGTGAGGTACAGGGTGTCGCCGCGGCCCAGCCGGTAGGCGCGCCCCTCCGCCTCGATCTCCACGGCGCCGTCGGCGACGTACATCAGCTGGTCGTTGCGGTACTGGAACTCGCGGCCCGCGTCATGGTCGCCGGTGAACTCGGAGGCGTGCATCTGGTGGTGCCCGCGGACCAGGGATCGCGAGCGCGGCTCCGGCTCCGGGACCAGACCGGCGCCGGTGCCCGGCTCGGTGACGTCGGCGCGGACGACGTCGACGCTGCACGCCGGGTCGGCGGCGGCGAGGAGTTCCACGGCGGTGGTGCGCAGCGCGTCGGCGACCTTCTCCAGGGAGCTGGTGCTGGGCCGCGCCCGGTCGTTCTCGATCTGGCTCAGGAACGGGACGGAGAGGCCGCTGCGCTCGGCCACGACGGCGAGGGTGAGCTCCAGGGAGCGGCGTCGGCGCCGCACGGCCGCGCCCACCCGCAGGGGCTGTTCTTTGTGGTCGCCCATCGCTCCGGCTCCCTCCTTCGCTCGTCGGCGCGGTTTGTCCTCGGACACGTTCTCCGATGGTGCCTTAAAGAGTTCTCTGGTGAGTTCTCTGCACCCTACGCATGTTCGGCAAACCGTTTCACGGGCCTGCCACATCGACGGCGCCCGGCGTGACGGCCGACCTCACAGTTCACGCCAGCCGACATGACCCCAGGGGCCCCGGCGGGGAGGCCCGCCCGGCGGTCTACCGGTTCAATGCGCGGGCGGCCGCCCGTGTTCCCGCCCGTCCCCGGTCCGGGGAGAGCCGGTCCTGGTCTGAGCGTAGCGCTCCGTGGTTGGCCGGATCCATGCCGTGGACGAACCCGGACCACGTGGTCGTGCCGGCACGACCACGCCTCCACCACGACACGACCACGGCACGACCGCGCCTGCACCACGACACGAGGGACGGGCCGGGCCGACGCGCTGCCGCATGCCTTCGCCTGCGGGAACGGGCCGGGCTTCCACGCACCATCGGCAGCGCATGCCCGCCGGTCGGCGGGGCCTTCGTGCGGCATGATGCGTGGCGTGACCGGACGACTGATGCTTCTCGACACCGCCTCGCTGTACTTCCGCGCCTACTTCGGCGTCCCGGACTCCGTGCGGGCGCCCGACGGCACCCCGGTGAACGCGGTGCGCGGGCTGCTGGAGTTCATCGACCGGCTGGTGAAGGACCACCGGCCGGACGAGCTGGTCGCCTGCATGGACGCCGACTGGCGCCCCCAGTGGCGGGTCGACCTCATCCCGTCCTACAAGGCGCACCGCGTCGCCGAGGAGCGCGAGAGCGGGCCGGACGAGGAGGAGGTGCCGGACACCCTCTCGCCCCAGGTGCCGATCATCGAGGCGGTCCTGGACGCGCTGGGCATCGCGCGCGTGGGCGTCGCCGGGTACGAGGCGGACGACGTGATCGGCACGTTCACCGGGCGGGCGAAGGGCCCGGTCGACATCGTCACCGGCGACCGCGACCTGTACCAACTCGTGGACGACGCACGCGGGGTGCGGGTCCTGTATCCACTGAAGGGCGTCGGCTCCCTGCAACTCACGGACGAGGCCTGGCTGCGCGAGAAGTATGGGGTCGACGGGCGCGGGTACGCGGACCTGGCCCTGCTGCGCGGCGACCCGAGCGACGGCCTGCCGGGCGTGCCGGGCATCGGGGAGAAGACCGCGGCCAAGCTGCTGGCGGAGTTCGGCGATCTGGCCGGGATCATGGCGGCGGTCGACGACCCGAAGACGAAGCTGACGCCGTCGCAGCGCAGGCGGCTGGACGAGTCGCGGCCGTACGTCGCCGTCGCGCCCAAGGTGGTCAGGGTCGCCGACGACGTGCCGCTCCCCGAGGTGACCACCGCCCTCCCCAGCGCGCCGCGGGACGGCGGGACACTGGAGGCGTTGGCGGCGCGCTGGGGTCTCGGCGGGTCGCTGCAGCGGCTGCTGACGACGCTCGCCGCACGGCGCGCGTAGGCGTCGCCTCGAGGGAAGGGCGTCGCCAGGGGAAGAGATGCTAACTTAGGCATACCTAACAAAGGATGACTGGGAGGCCGTCATGGCAGAACGTCCGGCACGGAAGCCGCGGAAGGCCCACTCCGCGCAGGTCGTCCGCACCGAACGGCTCACCCCGCACATGCAGCGCGTCGTGCTCGGCGGCGAGGGCCTCGCGGAGTTCGGCGCGGGCGCCTGCACCGACCACTACGTCAAACTCCTCTTCGGCCCCGACGGCGTCACGTACCCCGAGCCCTTCGACCTGGAGCGCGTCCGGGCCGAGTTCCCCCGCGAGCAGTGGCCCGTGACCCGGACGTACACCGTGCGCCACTGGGACGCCGAACACCGCGAGCTGACCCTCGACTTCGTCATCCACGGCGACGAGGGCCTCGCCGGGCCGTGGGCCACGCGCGTCCAGCCGGGCGAGACCGTCCGATTCCTGGGCCCCGGCGGCGCGTACGCCCCCGACACCTCGGCCGACTGGCATCTGCTGGCCGGCGACGAGAGCGCCCTGCCGGCCATCGCGGCCGCCCTGGAGTCGCTGCCCGCCGGCGCGGTCGCCCACGCCTTCATCGAGGTGGCCGGCCCCGAGGAGGAGCAGAAGATCGACTCCGACGTGGAGGTCGTCTGGCTGCACCGCGGTGAGCGGCCGGTCGGCGAGAAACTCGTCGAGGCCGTGCGGGCGTTGGAGTTCCCCGAGGGCCGCCCGCACGCCTTCGTGCACGGCGAGGCGGCCGGCGTGAAGGAGCTGCGCAGGCTCCTGCGCGTCGAGTTGCAGATCCCGCGTGAGGACCTGTCGATCTCCGGCTACTGGCGGCTCGGCCACAACGAGGACGGCTGGCAGGCCGCGAAGCGTGAGTGGAACGCGCGCGTGGAGGCGGAGCAGGAGGGCGCGGTCCCGGCCGCGTGAACCGCCGGCAGCGGCCCGGCCGCATGCAGCCGGCGGAAGACGGCCCGCCCTCGTGGAGCGGGTCGCCGGACACCTCGCCGGCCGCCGTCGGGCGCCTCCCGGCCGCGGCAGGCAGGCTCGCGCCGCCGCCCGACGGCCTGTGGCTGGTGCTGGTGCCGCTCGGACAGGCCTTCCGGGGTCTGCTCTTTCACGGTCTGAAGTCGGCCGGCTCCCCCGTTCCGTGGAACCGTCGCCACCCGTCGACGCCGGGCAGCGAGCCCTTTCTGAGCTCCTCGAGGAAGCCGCCGACCCATTCCGCCTGCGCCTGGACCATGTGCAGCTGGTACTCGACCTCCACGAGGAAGAGCCGCGGCACCGTCTCCGACGCCTTCGCCAGTGCGCCGCGCCCGCTCGCCAGCTGCACCTCGAGCGAGCTCAGCCGGGTCTCCAGCAACCTCTCCACCTCGTCCGGCGGCAGGGCCGCCATCAGCGACAGGGCTGTCTCGAAGACCGGGTACTCCTTGGCCGGGATGGCGAGCAGGTCGGACAGCCACTCGGCCATCTCCTCCCGCCCGGCCCCGGTGAGTCCGTAGACCGTGCGCTCGGGACGGTTGCCCTGGCGCTCGACGCCGGTCACCTCGACGAGGCCGTGCTTCTCGAGGTTCTGCACGACGGTGTAGAGCGAGCCGTAGTTGGTCTTGGTGCTGGTGTCCTTGCCCTGACTGCGCAGGGTCTGGGCGATCTCGTATGGGTGCATCGGCTTCTGCAGAAGCGTCGTCAGCACGGCGAGCGCCAACGGGTTGCCGGGCTTGCGGCGTTTGCCCGCCACGACGATCACCTCACTCTCCGCCGGTCGGCGGTCGGTCGACTCCGCGCCTTCACACCTTCGTCCACACCTGGTCACGGCTTCAGCCAGGCGCGTTCGACCACGAATATCCGTAGCCGAACATATCGCGACTGCCCGCCAATCCCCAGAGACGCGATGTAACGCGATCGGAGAAAACCGGAGGGACGTGAGGACTTGGGCCCGCTCCCGACACGCCCGCGTGACGCGGATGAAACAGCCGGTCCCTAATTTCTGTCGCCCGACAGGAATTCCGTTCCCTGGGCCCAAGGCAGGTTCCGCCGTGACGACGACCACGACTCCCACCGACGTACGTCCCGACCCGCCGCACCACTCCGACGTGGGCGACGGCTCTCTCGCCGAGTTCGGCTACCGCCAGGAACTGCATCGCAGCCTGGGCCGGTACGCCTCGTTCGCCGCCGGGTTCTCCTTCATCTCCGTCCTGACGACCGTCTTCCAGTTCTTCGCCTTCGGGTACTCCTTCGGCGGCCCGGTCTTCTTCTGGGCCTGGCCCCTCGTGCTGGCCGGACAGTTGCTGGTCGCCGCGTGCTTCGCGGAACTGGCGGCGCGCTACCCGATCTCCGGCGCGATCTACCAGTGGTCCTCGCGGCTGTCGACGCCGTCGTTCGGCTGGTTCGCGGGCTGGATCATGGTGATCGGCCAGATCGTGGTGGTCGCGGCGGCGGCCCTCGCACTGCAGATGGTGCTGCCGGCGATCTGGCCCGGCTTCCAGTTGATCGGCGACGACCCGGCGCCCACCTCACCCGACGGCGCGGCCAACGCGGCCCTGCTCGGCGTGGTCCTGCTGGTGCTGACCACCCTCGTCAACGTCCTGGACAACCGGGTGATGTCCTTGGTCAACCGGGTGGGCGTGACCGCCGAGATCATCGGCGCCGTCCTCATCGCCGTCCTGCTGCTGACCCACTCCGAGCGGACCCCCGGCATCACCTTCCACACCACGGGCGCGGCCCAGTCCGGGCTGTTCGGGGCGCTCGCGGTGGGCTCGTTCACTGCCGCCTACGTGATGATCGGCTTCGACAGCGCGGGCGAGATGAGCGAGGAGACCCACCACCCCCGCCGTACCGCGCCCCGCACGATCCTCACCGCGCTCGGCGCGGCCGGACTGCTCGGCGGGCTGATCGTGCTCGGCGGACTGCTGGCCGCGCCCAGCCTCAGCGACGGCCGCCTCGGCGTCGACGGTCTCAGCTACGTCCTCACCAGCAGCCTCGGCGACGGCGTCGGCAAACTGCTGCTGGCCGACGTGGTGGTGGCGATCACGGTGGCGACGCTCGCCATCCAGACCGCGGCCTGCCGGATGCTGTTCTCCATGGCCCGCGACGGCCAGCTGCCCTTCTCCGCCCGCCTCGCGCGCGTGAACCCCCGCACCGGCATGCCGAGCGCCCCCGCGCTGGTGGTCGGCGTCCTCGCGGCGGCCCTGCTGTTGCTCAACTTCGCGTCCCCGGACGCCTTCCTGGCCATCGGCACCACCTGCATCGTGATGCTGTACCTGGCATACGCGATGGTCACCGGCCCGCTGCTGGTGCGCAGGCTGCGCGGCGGATTCTCCTCGGCCGGCACGGACGAGACGGGCGCCCCGCTGTTCTCCCTGGGCCGCTGGGGCGTCCCGGTGAACGCCCTGGCGCTCCTCTACGGCCTGCTGATGACGGTCAACCTGGCCTGGCCGCGGGCCGCGGTGTACGACCCGGCGGGCGGCCACTGGTACTTCCAGTGGTTCACCCTCATATTCCTACTGTTCACAGTGGGAGCGGGTGCCCTGTACCGGGCTGTGAGGGCACAACGAGGGCACACTGCTTCGGAAGGGTCACCCGCGGCAGTGCCCGCAGAATCCGCCTGATCTCCCCCGCAGTCACGTCCTCCACGGGCGCCGCCGTCACTCCGAGTACGGATTCGATGGCGGCGGCCGTGGTGTCCTCAGCAGTCGGCCAGAGACCGGTGTACTTGTCGAGCGTGATCGACGGCTTCGAGTGGCCGAGGCGCACCTGCACGGTCTTCACGTTCTCCCGCTGCGTGATCAGGCACGAGGCGTAAAAGTCGCGCAACCCGTGCAGCGTCAGCTTGTCCGACACCCGCACGGCCGAACCCGCCTCGGTCAGAGCCTTGTTCGCGTCCTCCCGCATCCGCTTCCATACGCGCGTCCAAGTCGACCGGCGGATCGGTCGGCCGCTGTCGTCGGTGAACAGCAGCCGGACCGTTCGCACAACCGGCTTGAGCGGGTCGGTCCGGTCCTCCAGCTGCCGACCGACCGCAGGGAAGTCGCGTAGGTGGTCCCGCACGGCCGCCAGAGCCGACGGGGCCAACGGCACCTCCCGATACGACTCCGGCGTCTTCAGCGGGCCGATGTACTGCGCTCCGCTGTCGGGCGTCACCAGCTGCTGACTCGCCTCGACGACGGCGCGCTCGGCGTCGACGTGGGCCTCGAGGCCGAACAGCTCCCCCTGCCTCAGGCCGCTGGACGCGGCGAGCCGCACCAGGGCCCTGTACCGGGCCGGCGCCGCCTTGATGAGGGCGAGGACGGCGTCCGGGTGCGGGATGAGGACGCCCCGCCGCACCTCGGGGAGCTTCACGCCCTCGCACGGGTTGACCCGGATCGCCCCGTCGAGGACGGCCATGCGCAGCACGGTGTTCAGCACCTCGAAATGGCTTCCGACCGTGGATGCCTCGTACCGGTCGGCCTGCGACTTCACCCACGCCTGCACGTCGGCGCGCTTGATGCTGGCCACGCCGCGGTTCCCGAACGCCGGGTAGAGGTGCAGCCGTAGCGTCCGCTCGACGCGTCCCCCGGTGCGTTCACGGTGGATCGCCGACGTGCGCCAGGCCTCCCCCAGCGTGCGGAACGTCTCGCGGCCGGCGGCGCGGTCGATGAACTGGCCCTTGTTGAGGTCGGTCTCGACCTCGGCGGCCCGGGCCACGGCCGGCGGCTTGTTGGCGAAGTTCTCTTTGCGCTGCGCCCCGTCGGCGTCGCGATAGCGGACCTGCCAGCGCTTCCCCTTGCCGTGGTCGGCTCCCGGGTACACGGTCTTGGTCTTCGTGCTGCACGTGGCGCACGGCACGGCACCCGCGGGCGGACGGGACAGATGCCACCGGTCGTACACCTCAGCCATCGAACGTCTCCCCTCGCGGTCCTGGTCGTCATCGTCCCACCAGGCACCGACAGGGCGCGGCCCCCGCCCCGACACTCCGGGCGGGGGCGTTGGGCATAGCCGGCCCCTTACGCGGTCAGGTCGATCTCGACGATCGAAGACGGGCGCATGATCTCCAGACCGAAGCGGCCCTCAAACCTGAAGCGGAGCATGTTCCTTTCCCAGTCGGAGGCGCCCGTACCGACGCCCAGGGCGTTCGGGTCGTAGACGTTCTCCGACCAGTCCAGGACGCCGTCCTGACGCACCTGCAGCGTCATCTGACGCCAGTCCGCCAGGTACGCCGTGCCGGTCGTCGCCGCCTCCGTGACGACCACCGGAGCACCCCACAGGCGGCGCGCGGAGCGGTCCACGGTGGTCTGCGGGCCGCCGTAGTAGAAGCGGTTCTCGTTGTCCGCGAGGAGCTCGATGGTCTCCCAGTCGTCCGGCGTCATCACGAACGCGGCGCCGGCCATGTAGCCGTACCGCTCGAGCTTCGTCACCGCCTTGCGGGTGGTGACGAGGACGTCCGTGACGAACGCCTGCGCCTGCGAGCCGGACACGTGCCCGATGCCGTCGAAGTGCTCGCCCGTGCCGTCCCCGTTCAGGATCTCGTCCTCGAGGGCCAGGTCGAGGCCCAGGCGCATCTCCTGGTCGATGAACTGCCGCAGCGACCCGACATCGTCGAGATCCTGTTTCGCGATCGGCTCCGACAGGTGCGCGATCGTCCGCACCCTGTCGTCGACCCGCGCCAGCGTGTACACCGACGTCGGCTTCTTCGCGCCCTGGGCGACCACGGCCGCGTTGTTCGTGCGGACCGTCTGCCGCAGGTACGCGAACCGGCCCGTCGTGTTCTGCACGTTCGGCATCAGCTGGCGCAGCGTCAGCACCGGCACGTCGGAGCGGACCGGCTCCGGGTCCAGCGGGACCGACACGCCGATCGTGCCGTTGGCGAGGATGCCCTTGTAGCCCTGCGGGCCGACCTGCTTGAGGATCGTGTCGGCCCAGTCCGTGCCGCCGGACGCCTTCACCCGCGGGTGCAGGTGCGACTTGACGGCCCGGCCGCCGCCGGCGATGTCGTCGCCGAGGGCCTGCA
Organism: Streptomyces sp. B21-105; assembly: GCF_036898465.1. Classification (NCBI taxonomy): domain Bacteria; kingdom Bacillati; phylum Actinomycetota; class Actinomycetes; order Kitasatosporales; family Streptomycetaceae; genus Streptomyces; species Streptomyces sp. B21-105. The sequence goes on from NZ_JARUMJ010000001.1 coordinate 2,089,385, forward strand.
TCTGCCGCGAGATGTCCGCGTCGCTGACCCTCGCCTGCTCCTTGGCCTTGGCCACGAGGATGCGGTCCTTCAGGCCGGTGGCCTTGTCCTGAAGCGCCTTCACCTGCTGGAACTCGGCAGGGGTGAAGTCGCGGTTCGCGTCCTCGGCCGCCTTGCAGATGTCGCGGGCCTCGGTCAGAGCCTGGCGCATCTCGGCGCCGAGAAGTTCGATGTTGTCGCTCATGGATGTGTCCTTCGGGAAGTCGTGATGGCTTCCCGCACGTTCCGGAGGCTGGCCGCGCCACGAGGACGCTGGGCGGGCCTACGACGGAGGTCCGGGCGGTACCCGAACTGAGCGGACACAAGGGCTGGCGGCGACCACCGGAGGGGTCGGCCAGGGGCGGGCGACTTGGCGGACGGGTTACCCCGCTGACCGCCGCTCTGCCCCCAGCTTCCTCACTACCGGAATGAGTCGCTCGCGGTCCCAACTGCTGGCCGTCGAACTACCTGCGATCATTCTAGCCCGCGGCACCCACCACGCGGGAGACCTCCACGCCATCCCGGTACGTCGTCAGCTCCGCGCACGCACACCGGCACGGCATCATGTGCACGCGCTTCACGCACAGCCCGCCGTCCTCGACGAGCCACACGTCGCCCTGAGCGTCCATCAGCCGGCCCTGCGACGCCTCCGACGTCCAACCGCCCGGAGGCAGCGCAGAGAGCACCGCGTGCTGCACCACGACTGCGAGCAGCCGCACCCCGCCGGCCCGCTTCCCGTCGATCGCCTTCACCCTCACACTCGCCTCCACAGCCTGTAGTCCCAGTCCTGCACGTCGATCGGATCACCCGTCGCCGTCTCGTCCGGCAGCCCGTCGCACCGCGGCGGGAACACCGGCACCGTCGACTCGCGCGGACGCATCACGTCCTCGTCTTCCATCTCGTCCTCCTACGCGAACGGGTTGTCGTCGTCGTTCTTGTCGTCGCCCTGGTCGGCCAGACCGATGCGCACCCGGGCGTCCGTCGTCAGGCCCAACTCGCGGGCCCAGTAGCGCAGCTGCTGCGACGCCTCCCGCATCGCGACCGTCGCCGGGTTCTTCACCAGCCGGCCCCGGTCCATGTCCGAGCGGCCCTCGACCACCGGGCCGCGGTCCCGGACGTCCGCGGCGGCCGTAGCGAACGCCGACCACCACGAGCAGTACGCCGTGATCGCCGCGCGCTCACCCTCACGGAACCTGGTCGCGTCATGGGCGAACACCCCGGCCAGGCGCTCCCACTCCGCGAGGCCGACGTCGTCGAGCATCTCCGGCTGCTCCGACCAGTCAAGGCCGAGGCCGCCGATCTCCGCCTCCTTCGCCAGACGGACCGCCGGCTCCGGAGCCATGATCTTCAACCCGGCAGGGATCGCCGGGTCCTTACGCCGTGCAGGCATGCCGACACCCTCTCCAAAAGTGGTTCTGAAGCCCGTGAACGCCTTCCGCATTCACCGCGGCGGTCCCCCAGACGATCTGTCTGGTGATTTCAACCCCTCCCCCCGCCGGGCCAGCCGCCGCTGGTTGCCGCGGAGCGCTTCAGCCTTGGACTTCTCGGCATGGCAGGGGTCGGCGTGGATGAGTCCGAGGTTGTCGAGGTCGGCCGGCGAGCCGCCTTCGGCGACGGGCCTGATGTGGTCGAGCTGGAGGGCCTCGCCTTCGGCCGGCTCGCCGCCGCAGACGTAGCAGCAGCCGTTGTCACGGGCACTGACGCGCCTCTTGAGGCTGCGCCATGTGCCGGAGCTGATGCCGTAGCGCTGACGGATGCTGGGCCGGTTGGCCCACGCCTTCGGCTGGTGTCCGTCGCACCGTCCGCGGTTCGTGGCCAGCTCGTGGCACACAGGGTCGGTGCATCGGCTCGGTGGTGCTGTGGGCATGGCGTCTCCTCACGCCGCGTCGGGAGCTTGAGGCGAGCGAGTCGTGCTCGCGCGTGCCTGGCGTACAGCACAGTTGGGACCGTGCTGCTTGGCGCATCCGGTCCCCCTGCACACGGTGGCCCCACAGCCAAGGGGGCAGCGCAGGTATGCGCCGCGCCTCAGCCGGCGGGCGCAGGTGGAGCAGTAGCGGATGGCGTGGACCATGGGGCGTCCCTTCATGCTGCGGTCCTGCAGTCGGGGCAGCGCGGGTTCCCCTGCGCGCCGTAGCGGATGGTCGGCTTACGGCACTGGATACAGGGACCGACGTTCCGGCCGATGGGAACGGGGGTAGAGAGAGGCTGCATTTCAGCGTCCCCAGCGTCCCCAGCGTCCCCCTGCCGGTATCCGTGCAGGTCAGAGCCGGTGGGGTGGGGGGACGCTAGGAACAGGGCAGCGTCCCCCTCAGCGGTCCCCAGCGTCCCCCCGGCAGGGTGGGGGGACGCTAGCGTCCCCCCTTCAGCGTCCCCCCTGTTTTCGCTGGTCAGGGCAGGATTAGTGACGTCGGGGGACGCTGGGGACGCTGTTTCGTACCTTCTCTCTGCTGTTGCCGTCAGGGTGTACAGCCGCTGCTTCTTCGGCTTCGGCCCGCGCTTGCTGTCGTCCACCTCGAGGCCGATGGTCCGCAGGGCGGGGGCGAGGCGCTTGAGCTGCCCGCCGGCGCGGGTTGCGTCCTTGGGCCACTTCTTCGGCAGCTTGTCGGGGGTGGGCACCCGGTCGAGCAACTCGGAGGCCGTCAGGGTGACCCCGTCGGGTCCGGACTGGTCGACGAGCTGACAGACGGCCTGCGCGAACGGCTCGCCGTCGAGGACGTCGGCCACGGCGTCGCGGGCGCTGGTGCGGTAGCTGTCCATGGTGGTCCAGCCCTGCACCTTGTCGACGGCCGCCAGGATGCGGGCGAAGTCGGCCATGCGCGGGCGTTCGGTCAGCTGCACTTCGGGCAGGACCCGCAGCACCTCGGCGAGCAGGTCGAACAGGGAGGCCAGGATGGAGGGGTGCGCCTCGGCGTAGGCCGCATCCATCTCGTTCTCTTCGCGCCGCTTGTGGTCGGGGATGGTGTGCAGCTCAATGGTCATGAGCCGCTCGGCCAGGTCCCCGGCGAGCGCTCCGGCGTCAATGGTGGTCATGGCCAGCACGCGCCGGAACTCCAGGACGACGACGTCGTCGTCGGTGTACAGGGCCCGGTCGACGATGCCGTCCCCGGTGACCGCCCGGCACAGTGCGTCGGACAGCCAGTCGGGAATGATCGACACGTTGTCGAGGCACAGCGCCCACGAGTTGAACGCCTGCGTGGCCCATGACTTGATGTCCCGCGGAGCCGTGCGCTTCGGGGCGCCGGACGGGTCAATGATGCCAATGACCATCTTTGCTGAGTACGACTTGCCGGTGCCTTGTTCCCCTCGGAAGGTGAGGATGGGGTGCGGCAGGTCTGGGATGAACGTCGAAACGAGCCAGGCGACGAGCAGCCGGAATCCTTCCTCGTCGGTGTTGAGCAGGTCCTGCAGTCGGGCCAGGCCGTCACCGTCGCGTACCGGAGGCGGTAGCGGCTTCATCGCGCCGGACCTGCGGAACAGGACGGGTGAGCGGGCTGCACGCTCCCAGCCGTTCGGGGTGATGACGACGCAGCGGCCGTCGGCGTCGCCGAGGTCGACGACGACCCCGACGTCGTGCCGGGCGACCCGCATGTGCGGCACGCGCGGTTCGGCAGCTGCGGCAACGCCTTCGAGAACGGTCATGGCGTCCGCGAGAGCGGACTGAGAGGCAACTTGCCCGTTGTGCTCGTCGTTGTAGATACGGGACAGCTGGGAGCGCAGGCCGGCCTTGCCGCGCAGGGGGAGGGCGATGTTTGCCCCGTCTGTCTTCACGCCGTAGGGGCGACCGTCCTCGGACATGAACAAGTCGTAGCGCTTGCGGGCGATGGCGACGAGCTGCGCGGCCTGCGAGGGCCCGCGGCCCTTCTCCACCTCGACGCCCTCGTCCTCGACGATCTCGCGGGCGCGGTCCTTGCTGGTCTTCTCGTCGGTCACGGGGCGGCTCCGACAGTCGTGCCGCGTGCGGACGCGACGGTGCGGTGGGCTTCGGGTTCGGGCAGTCCTGCCTCGACTGCGGCGCGGATGAGGGCGCGCTCTGCGGCGCCGCCGTCGAGGCGGCCGGCCGCCGCGTGCTCGAACGCCTTGCAGGACGCCCAGTAGAGACGGCTGTTGCGCTGCCCCTGCGGGGCGTCGAGGACCAGGCGCACCAGGCCGACAAGGGCGCCCCCGCCGCTGGCCGAGGCGGCGGGCTGCCGGTAGCGGCTGGGCTTCGGCTGTTCCTTGCTGGCCGTCATGAGGTGCAGCAGCTGTTCGGGGATGGGGTGCACGGTGACGTCGTCCGGGTCGGAAGCGAGGGTGTACAGGCCGCGGGCGCCTCGGCTTCCGGGGCCAACGAGGTATCCACCGGCGCCGCGGACGTCGATACCGGGGGCGAGCTGTCCGGCCCGGTTGGGCACCTTGACGTCGGCCGGTCCCGTCCACCAGGCGTGGTAGCCGCCGCGCGGGGTGCGGATGATGACCGTGCGCGGTACGGCGATGCCCTTGCGGGCGCACAGCCTGCGCAGCTCCCACACGCCGTCGACGTCCTTCTCGGCGTCGCGGTCGAGGTCGAGACCGATCAGGAAGTGCGGCGGTCGGCCGCAGGCGATGCCGTAGCCGGTCGCGTGGCGCGCCGCCTCGAACATCATGCGGATGCGGTCCGGGTTGCTGGACGCGTCATGGATGCCGTGTCCCATCTGCCCGCACTCGCCCTTGCAGCCGTGCCCCTTGTCGTGGGGCGACTTGAGGGCGGGCAGCTTGGTCAAAGACAGGGGGATGACCCTGAACTCGTGCTGGTCTGCGGCCTGTAGCGCGTTGTCGAGGGCGTTCCGCCAGTCGCTCACGCTGCCCCCTTCGCTCGTCGGGTCTGCAGCTCGTACTCGGTGCCGCACGGCCCGGTGACGGTGCCGAGGTGGACGTGACGATGCCAGTCGCTGCACTTGGGGCAGTGCGCCAGGTACTCGACGCGTCCGCGGGTGATGAGCACCAGGGGGCGGGCCGACAGAGGGGCGGGGTCGATGGGGAACAGGCCGTCGCTCTGCGGCGGCGTCTGCGCTACGGTGGCAGCAGACCCACCGCCCGCAGCGAGGTCTTCCTGAGAACCGCCCGCCAGCCACGGGCGGTTCTCTGCGTTCTGGGTCATGCCGCGTTGCCTCCGGCTTCCAGCTGCTCGGCGTCCCACCGATCGAGCACATCGACCGGGTAGAGCGTCTGCCTGCCGCGCTTCATGGCGCCGGGGATGTAGCCGATGTGCTTCCAGTAGCGGACGGTGCTGGGCACCGTGCGGTACCGCTCTGCGACTTCCTTGGTGGTCAGGTAGCGAGTGGACATAGCTCACCTTCATTACGAGAAGCGTTGGCCGCTTCACCTGGCGATGGCTCGACGGTAGCAGCGTTGACGCTGTTCGTGAAGCTTCATATGCTTCGCCAGGTGAAGACTGATGAGATTGGGGCGACGTTCGGCGCCCAGGTGAAGCAAGCGCGGGAGTCTCTGCAGTGGTCTCAGGCCGAGCTTGCGAAGCAGCTCGGGCACGCCTTGGGCAAGGAAGTGAATGCCCTGGTCGTCACGCGGATTGAGGGCGGGAAACGACCCGTCTCCATCGTGGAACTGGTGGCGCTCGCCTCTGTGTTCAAGACGACGCCAGGCCAGCTCCTCGAAGGCGTGAAGGTTGACACGGACCACATCGAGGCGGACCGCGCCGTGACCCGGTGGGCGATGCGGGAGGCTGCCGCCCGGCGTGCCCTTGCTGATCTCGCCGGATTCCTCGCCAGCCATCCGCACACGCGGGAGACGGTCCGCGCTTCCTTGTTTCGGACGGTCGGCGAAGAGACTGACGAGATCATGCGGCGCCTCGATTCGGCTGAGATTGCGGAACTTCCGGAGGGGTGATGAGGGGGCTATGGGCACCTTCGTGAGACGGCGCCCGTAGCCCCTCTACGGGCACTACTTTGCAGGTGGGGGCCCTCTACCAAGGTCACTACCGGGGTAGCGGGCCCCCTCTACATCAGGCGCCCTCGGCGATGTCGCCGGAAGGGGTGTCCGTAGCGGGGGTCGTAGAGGGGGCGGCCTCTACCCTGCGCGCGGCGAGGAGCAGTTCCGCAGGCACTGCGGCCTCGAGGTCGGCCCGCCGGTAGCCGGCGAGGTTCTTGCCGTTGACCTTGACCTGCTTGGTGGTGCGGTCGACGCCCGCGGCGTCCAGCTCGGCGGCCAGGCGGTCGCCGTCGAAGTCGCCGTAGCGGTCCTCGTCGACGTTGACGAGCCGGTCGAGGAGGTCGACGGTGTGCATGCGGTCGGTGTGCCGCATCACGTCGAGGCAGTCGGACAGGACGGGGGCGATGGTGACGCCGGCCTGGTCGGCTGCCGCGGTGACGTCGCCGACGGCGTCCCCGGTGAGCTGGCCGGCCTTCTGCCGCAGGGCCCGGCCGCGCTGGCACAGGGCGGCGAACCCGGGGCCGTCGAGGAAGTCGGCCCGCACGGTCACGAACGACGCCGGGCCGGTGACCAGGACGCCCGTGCCCTTGTGGTCCTCGGACAGGACGGAGGCGTCGGCGCCCTGGGCGGCCTTGCCCTTGCCCAGGATCATGTCCGAGGACGTCTGGTCTACGACCTGCGTGCTGTACCGCAGGGTGATGATCTCGCGGAGCTTGGTGGGCACCGACTCGGCGTCGGGGCGCTGGGAGGCGAAGTTGGAGATGAACCCGGCGGCCGGGCCGCGGCGGGCGATGCGGCACAGGTCGTTGATGACCTGGTCGCGGTCGTCCTTCTCCATCGCGGTGAAGTACTCCTGCAGTTCGTCGATGGTCACGAAGATGACGGGCAGGTTGTAGCGCTCGACGATCGCCGGGGTCAGCTTGCCCTCCGGGCACACCGAGACGGGCAGGCCGCGCAGCAGCACGAACCGGCGCTCCATCTCCGCCAGCAGCTCCTTCAGCATGGCCTTCAGCGCCTCGACGGCGTCGTCCTCGGCGCCCATGACGAGCCGGTGAGCCACGGTCTTCATCGGCATCCAGTCGGCGCCGCCCTTGCCGTCGGCGACGTAGTGCCGCACGTAGGCGTCCAGCAGCCCGGCCGCGGTCATGAGGCGCTGCGTGAACGTCTTGCCCCGCCTGGGAAGGCCGCCGAAGAACAGCGACTGCCACATGATCGGGACGGTGATCCGGTTGCCGCGAGCGTCCTGCCCGAACGGGATCGGGTCCCACACGGAGAACGTCTCCAGCTTCGCCAGCGGCGACGGGTTCGGCTCCCCGAGGTAGGGGTCATCGTCGGCCACCCACATCGACACCCGTCCCGCGTTGCCGCCGGCCGCCGCGCGGACGCGGGAGGCGATGACCTGGATCTCGTCCACCCCGAGTTCCGCGGCGATGGCGGTCCGTTTGGCGAGGACGTCGGCGGCCGTCTTCCCGCCACCCTTGGGCAGGTCGAAGATGACGGCCCAGCCGCGGCCGTCCCGGACCGGGCCCATCACGCACGTCACCTTGGGGCCGTCGTCGTCGCCCTTGCCGGCCTTGAGCAGCCCGGCAGCACGGAGGGCGTCGTTGAGCTGCTGCGCGGACATGTCGACGCGCAGGGGCGGCGTCGGGTTGTCGAGCAGCTGCCCGCCCTCGCCGCGGCCGAGGTGGGCGAGGGGCAGCGCTATGGCGGTGGCCATGCCGGTCTGCAGAAGCGGGCCGGCCAGGTGGAAGCCGACCGCCGTGGAGACGACGGCGACGGCCGCCGAACCGAACCGCCAGCGGCGGCTGACGGTCCGCTGACGGTGCACCAGCGCGTACCGGGAGGCTGCCTCAACGTCCTCGGGCTTGGCCTGCACCAGGGCACGCAGGGCCTTCACGACGGCGGACTGGTCGTGCGCGGTCAGGGTCGGCCACAGGCCGCGCACACCGCGCCACGCCCCCTTGGTGGCCAGGTAGGCGAGGCGGAACGCGTACTTGGGGACGCGCAGCAGGTGGTAGCGGCTGTGCCACCAGGACAGCCGGCAGAACGCCCCGGTGTTGGCCTTGAGGGAGGCTGCGGAGCGGGCCCACGGGGGAAGGATCGGCGCGTCCGGCACGGTCAGCCAGTCGGCGAGCGGATTGTCCGCCCGGTCGACCGCCTCGACGACGTCGTCCTCGATGACGGCCGGCGGCTCCGGCTCGAACTTGATCAGGGAGATCTGCGGCTTGGCGTGCCCGTTGATTACGGGCCGCGGCAGGGTGTCCGTCATGCTGGGCTCCTGGTTTTCGTTACGGATTGCGTTTCGGGACCGGGCCCGGGGCGGCCGGACGACTTGGCGGAAGGACGGCCGCCCCGGGGCGTGGCTACTTCTGCTTGCGGCGCAGGGCGTCGCGCTCGATGCGCTCGATACGGCGCTTGAGGTCGGCGAGGTCGACGTTGGGGCCGGCCGCACCGCGCTTCGCCATGCGGGCGGTCAGGGCGACGATGCGCACCTTCTCGCCGGCGGTGAAGTCGGAGAACTCGATGTCGTCGGCCATGGTCACTTCCCCCTCTGGATGTCGGCCCACAGGCCGCGCAGGATGAGCAGGCAGGCGGTCGCGCACACGGCGCCGATGGCGATGGCCACCGCGAACAGCGAGGCGACCAGGCCGACCGACACCACCACCCCACCGACGACCAGCCACTTGGTGGCGTTGAACTGAGCCGTGGGCTGCTGCCCCACGGTTGCGGCCGGCTGCTGCTGGGCGTTGAGCAGCTGCTGCGCGGCGAGGATGGCGACGATCTGCCGGGTCAACTCCGCGTTGTCGGCGGCCTCGACCGCCTCGCGGGCGGCCTTCTCGATGGCGTCGCTCATGACCGGACCTCCACCACTTCGCGGCGCAGGTCGGTCGCCTCACGGCGCGACAGCCCGAGTTCGTCCTGAAGCGCCTTGATGGTCACCGGCCGGTTCGTCGAGGTGACCGCCTGCCGGTGCAGGCTGCGCGCCTTCCTACGCAGCTCAGACGGCGTGAGCGTGACGACCTCCGTGACCACCTGGCGGTCGGTCCTGGCGGGTACCGCGCTGGTCACCTTGCAGGACAGATCGGACGCCTTGGTGTCACTCCAGAACGTCCCCGACTCCAGCATGGGCACCGACGGGATGACCACCTCGAGCGGCTCCGGGGCGACCGTTTCAGAACGGATAACATCCGCTTTGATCGGCTCCTCGGTGGTCACCCCGGCGGTAAGGGCGTCCACAGTGTGGAGACCCTCGGCCCGGCCCGTGAGCGCCTGGTGGACCTGCCGCATCAGCGCGCCGAACGCCAGCAGCGCGGCAGTGGGCGGCACCGCGGCCACCACATAGTCGAGCGTCCCGGCGGACGTGCCGACGCCGGCCACGTTCAGGGCGATCGACGAGCCGGAGCCGACGACCGTCAGGCCGATCGCCCACGGGTCGACGGTGCCCGCGAGCGCGGCCCGCAGCATCAGCAGCTCCCCCGCCACGATGAACAGATCGAGGGTCGCCGGCCACGCCCAGGCACGGACTTCCTTGCCGCCCATGCCGTGGGCCAGGGCCACCTCGGCGAGGTGCGCGTAGGACAGCCAGAACGCGGCGGCCGTCAGCGCGATGATGACCAGCCCGGCTGCAATGGCCAGGGCGCGAGTCGGGTTCAGGTTCATTCGCCCACCTCCGGGGCGGCGGCGCGCACCACACGGTGCGCGGCGAGGCAGATGCCCTCTCGGTCGCTGCGGTCGACAGCGTCGACCAGGGCGGCCATCAGGGCAGGAACGGACGGGAGGGGCCGGGCCGACCGGCCCGCCGCACGGATGGCGGCGGACTCGGTCGGACGGCGCACAGGCCAGCGGGCGGTCACTGGTTGCCCCGCTCGGCGTCCACGGCGGCGAGCAGGGCGCGCAGCCGGTAGTCGAGCCCGGAGGCGGCCTTCACCATGTCGTTGTGGTCGTGGATGTCGGCGGCGGCGACCTGCTCGACGTACTCGCGGGCCAGCCGCAGCTCGATGGCGAGGGACGCCGGCGTCGGGTCGACGCCGGCCGGGTCGTGCAGCGGGCGGTAGGAGTTCACAGCACTTCACCCCGCAGGCGGATGGCCTCGGCGGCGACCTGCTCCAGCCGTTTGATGCAGTCGGCCAGGCCCTGCACGACGTGCGCCACGTCCTCGGCGGGGAAGTCGTGCTGCACGGACAGCTCCAGCGTCACGACGGGCACCAGCTCGAGGAACGGCGCCCACGAGATGCGGGCGTTCAGCATCGGCACCCAGCCGTGCGCCTCCGTCACCGCGCCGGCCTTCACCCGCACGCTGTTGTGGGTGAGGTCGTGGCGGTAGACAGGGCGGCCCATCTCCAGGCCGTGACCGACGCACCAGGCCGGCTCGTCGAGTTCGACGCGGCCGTGGTCGACCGTGTCCAGGGCGATCGTGCGCGGCTCGGCGAGGAACCGGGCCACCGCCGGGAAGTGACGGTCGACGAACTGGCGGGCGCGCTCATCCTCGTTGCTCATGCGGACCGCCCGCGGCGGGACTTGGCGGCCAGACGGCGGGCGTCCCGCTTCGACAGCGTCCCGGGCTCGATGAGGGCCTGGCGGCTGCGGTCGACGTTGCTGTTACGGCGCGGCATCAGACGCCACCACCCGTCGACGCGTTGGCCTGACGGGCACGCTGGGCGAGGTGCCGCAGCTGCGCGGCCATCGCGATGAGGTCGTCGGCCGTCTTGTCGGCCATCTCCGGGGTGAGGAACACCTGCGTGCTCTCGTCGTCCATCAGGACGTGCGCGGCCCGCAGCCGCGGGTCGGCGGCCACCGGGTCCGAGTGCAGGCGGGCGTCCAGGGCGAGCATGCGGTCGCCGGGCCGGGTGATGCAGTCGGTGTCCCAGTTGGCGTCCTCGGACCCCCAGTGGTCGATGTCCTCGGCGTGCTGCGACCAGTCCTTGACGTGGTCCTGCGTGCACCACAGCGGGCACTCGACGTAGACGATGACCTGACCGTCGGCCGGCTTGCCCAGCGCGGCCGGCACGAAGCGGGAGCCCGGCAGGGGCGAGGGCACCTGCGTGGCCAGCAGGCCGAAGCGGTTCCCGGGGGCCGTCGGCTGCTGCGGGATGGCGGGGAGGCTGGTCCTCGTGTTCGTCTTCACAGCGCCACCGCCAGTTCGCTGGCCGGGATGCCGCGGTCGGTGCAGTACTGCAGGAAGGCGGCGCGGGAGATGCGGATGGTGCCGCGGCCCTGGCCGACCCGGTAAGACGGCAGCCGGCCCGACTTGGTCTCGGCGTAGACCGTGCTCGGCTCGACGCGCAGCGCGGCGGCAATGTCCTTGACTCGGAGGGGTGCCGCAGCAGACGCCTGCGTCTGGGCAGGCGAGATAAGCTCAGCGTGCATCTGAGACCTCAACTCTTGGATGCGACGCCCTGGCGGGCCCGGTGCGGGAACACCGAGATCACCCGTCAGGGCCTTGTCATGTCTGGCTTGGCCCGATCTGTCGTACCGACCGGGCGCACGACTAGGATGTTCTAGAACACCTACAGAGTCAACAAGCCTTCCAGAACATTCTAGAAGTTAGGAGATTTCATGGCTCGTGATCTCTCGGCCCTGCCCCCCTACCAGCGCATTGCGGCGCAGATCATCGCCCGCATCGAGAGCGGCGAACTCCAGCCCGGCGACCACGTCCCGTCGGTGGCCCAAATCATGGAGACCGAGGGAGTCAGCCGGGCCACGGCCGCACGAGTCCCCGGCGTCCTCCGAGCAGAGGGCTACGCCACCGCCACTCCGGGCGTGGGGACAATCGTCAGCGCGCCGAAGAAGCTGACTGCGGGTGCAGACCGCCTCGCCAAGTTGCAGGCTGGCGGGCCAACCCTCGGCGATAACGAACGTGTGGAAATCCTCGACGCCGGGATCGAGCCAGCCACCCAAGACGTAGCCGACGCCCTCGGCCTGGATGTCGGCGCCGAGGTGATCCGGCGCCGCCGTCGGTACCTCGACAGCGCGGGCGTAGTCACGGTGTCCTCCACCTGGATCTCGGGCGCACTCAAGGACGCAGCTCCGGAACTGCTATCCGCTGAGCCTCTGCCGCTCATGACGTTCGGGCTCATCGAGGAGCGGACCGGCCGGCGAGTCGCCCGGCGCCGGGACACTGTGGCGGTCCGCCCAGTCCCCGAGGACGTCGCCGGATATCTCGAGGCAGAGGCAGGAACGATGACTCTCGCCGTGATCAATCATTACTGGGACCAGAACGGCGAGCCGACCGAGTACGCAGTCGACTACCTCGGCGCCAGCCGCGAACTGTCGTCGGAATACGACCTTGACTGACACCCAGCGTGACTGTGCCCCCGCAGTGCCGCAGGGCACAACGGGGGCACAACACTGTCTAACCCACTCAACGCGTGCCAACGCCGGCTAACGCTATTTTGGCTGGTCAGAGAGCACTTCTGGGCAATACCGCAGGTCGGGATGACCATGGCCCCACTGGTACTTCCAGTGGTTCACCGTGCTGTTCCTGACCGCGACGGTCGCGGCGGGCGTCGCCTTCCGCGCGTACCGCGGGCGCACCGCCGCTCGAGCAGCCGCCCTCGCGGGTACGGAGTCCGTCTAGGGCGACGCGTGCGTGCGGGGTGCGGCCGAGCGGTCAGTCGCCCTGTACGCGCGCGTGCAGGTGCATGTCGTGCCAGCCGTCCTGGTGGAGCGCCGCACTGCGCTTGGTGCCCTCCAGGGCGAAGCCCGCCTTGCCGGCGACCCGGCAGGAGGCCTCGTTGGCGGTGGCGTGCATCAGCTCCAGGCGGTGAAAGCCGACTTCGTCGAAGGCCCAGCGGGTCAGGGCGGTCGTGGCGCGCGGCGCGACCCCCCGGCCGCGGGCCACCGCGGTCGTCCAGTACGCGACCTCGGCCACGCCCTCGTCCAACTGAACGCCGCGCAGCGCCACCCGGCCCAGCAGACCGTCGGTGTGCGCGTCGACGACGGCCCACTGGGCGCTGCGCTCCTCCTGCCAGCACGTCCGCCACTCCTCGATCCAGCCCGCCACCTCCTCCTCGGAGTCGGCGGCCCGGATATGCCACTGGTGCATCGCCGGGTCCTGGAAGGCGGCGTGGACGGCCGGCGCGTCGGTGGCCCGCCACGGGCGCAGCAGCAGGCCGTCGCCGGTGCGGAGCACGGGCTGTGGGGCGCCCGAGAGGGTACCGGCGGGCAGAACGGGGTCGGCGGTGTAGGGCATGACCCGCATCCTTCCAAGGAGCCGCGGGCCGTCAACCGGATTTCCGCGTCGCCGCACGGGCTCGGGCTCTCGCCGGGTCCCCGCCCGGCACCCCTCGCCGTACGCTGGACCCCGATGAGACGCCGCACCCCTCCCCCGCCCTCCCCGCTGCCGCAGCGCGACGGCATCGACCCGGTGCGGGTGCGGCTGCCCGGCGAGGGCGACTGGGCCACCGTCCGGGAGCACCTGGTGGAGCGGCTCGGCGAGGCGCGCGCCCCGATCGTGGACGGGATGCTCGCGGCGGGCCTGGTCGTCGGCGCCGACGGGACGCCGGTCCGGCCCGACGCGCCGTACGTGCCGGGCATGTTCGTGTGGTTCCACCGCGAGCTGCCGGCCGAGACGCCCGTGCCGTTCCCGCTCGAGATCGTGTACCGCGACGAGCACATCGTCGTCGTCGACAAGCCGCACTTCCTGGCCACCACCCCGCGCGGCAGCCATGTCACGGAAACGGCGCTGGCCCGGCTGCGGCGGGAGCTGGGGCTTCCGGCGCTGGGCGCCGCGCACCGCCTGGACCGGCTCACGGCCGGGCTGGTGCTGTTCACGGTGCGGCCGGAGGAACGCGGCGCCTACCAGGGGCTGTTCCGTGAGCGCAGAGTGCGCAAGGTGTACGAGGCCGTCGCGCCGTACGACCCCGCGCTCGCCCTGCCCCGGACGGTGCGCAGCCGGATCGTCAAGGAGCGCGGGGTCCTGGCCGCCTACGAGGTGGCGGGCGAGCCGAACGCGGTGAGCCGCGTGGAACTGCTCGAGCACAGCGCGGCGCGGGGGCTCGGCCGCTACCGGCTGCTGCCCGCGACAGGGCAGACGCACCAGCTGCGCGTCCATCTGAACTCCCTCGGCGTGCCGATCCTCGGGGATCCGCTCTACCCCGAGGTGGCCGCCCCCGTGCCGGCCGGCGACTTCCGGCGCCCGCTGCAACTGCTCGCGCGGGAACTGGAGTTCACCGACCCGGTGACGGGGACGGAGCACCGGCTGCGCAGCGGACGCGCGCTGCAGGCCTGGGCGTCGTACGACCGCTGGGCCGCCGCACAGCCGGAAACCGCTCGGTAAGCGGTTACGGGAGACCGGCTCAGTAGCCGCGCCACCAGGCCAGGAAGCGGCGCCAGGCGTTCGGCCTGCGGGCCGGCGCGGCCGGCTGCGTGGCCGGCTGCACGGGCGATGCCGCCGGTGCGGGCCGTGGAGCGGCGGCCGGCTCGGCGACGGGAACCGGCGCGGGCGCCGGAGTCGGCTCCGGAGCCGGAGTCGGCGCCGGAGCGGCCTGCGGCGCGGTGCTCACCGGGCGCACGGTCCGCTGCGGCGGCACCGGGGCGTGGCTCGGCTTGTGTTTGACGTCCTGCTGGGGCTTCGGCTCGAACCGGACCGGCAGTTCCACCAGATGGCGCGAGGCGATGGACGTCGTCCAGCGCAACTCGTCCTCGTCGCAGTCGAGTTGGATGTCAGGCAGCCGCATCAGCAGGGCGTCGACGCCGACGTCGGCGATGGCGCGCCCGATGTCCTGGCCGGGGCACTCGTGCGGGCCGCTGCCGAAGGCGAGATGGGAGCGGTTGCCCTGCATGTGGGCGGACAGGTCGGGGCGGACCCGGGGGTCCACGTTGCCGGGTGCGGGCGCGAAGAAGAGGCCGTCGCCCCGGCGGATGTGCTGACCGCCCAACTCCGTGTCCTGCTTGGCGAAGTAGCCGAAGATCGTGCTGAAGGGGGGCTCGTCCCACAGGGACTGCTCGACCGCCTCCGCCACCGTCATCTGGCCGCCGTTGAGCTGGGCGAGGAAACGGGGGTCGGTGAGGACCATGCGCAGCACGTTGGCGAGCAGGTTGACGGTGGCCTCGTAGGCGGCGAAGAGAACCAGGCGCAGATG
Organism: Streptomyces sp. B21-105; assembly: GCF_036898465.1. Classification (NCBI taxonomy): domain Bacteria; kingdom Bacillati; phylum Actinomycetota; class Actinomycetes; order Kitasatosporales; family Streptomycetaceae; genus Streptomyces; species Streptomyces sp. B21-105. The sequence continues at coordinate 2,104,390 of NZ_JARUMJ010000001.1, forward strand.
CTCCCTGATCTCGTCGTCGGTGAGTGCGGCCGGGTGGCCGATGAGGTGGCTGGTGAAGTCGTCCTCGGGCTCGGCGCGGCGGCGGGCGGTGAGCCGGGCGAGCGCCCCCACGACGTACTCGTGGCTCGCGACCGCCGTCTCCGTGCCCTTGAGGGCGTCGCGGGCGGCGTGCACCATCGTGTCGTTGTACTCGTCGGGCATGCCAAGGACATGGCACATCACGGCCATCGGGAGGTGTTCGGCGAAGTCGCCGACCAGGTCCGCGCCGCCCTTCTCGCAGAAGCGGTTGACCAGTCGCTGGCTCGAGCGGTTGATGTGGCGGCGCACGCTGCGGTCGTCGATGGTGGCCAGGGCCGCGGTGACCGCGCCGCGCAGCCGCTTGTGCTCGTCGCCCTCGGCGTGGGCGCAGATGGGCTGCCAGGCGATGTGCGGCATGAGCGGGTGATCGGGCCTGACCTTGCCGTCCACCAGTTGCGACCAGGTGCGGGTGTCCTTGGTGAACTGCGAGGGCGTGCGCACCATGCGCAGGTTCTCGGCGTGACCGAGGACCATCCACATCGGCAGGTCGTCGTGGATCAGGACCGGCGCCACGGGGCCGTGTTCCTCGCGGAGCCGCTCGTACAGTTCGTTGAGGTCCTCCGCGCCGGGGCCGTACAGGCGGGCCAGTCCGCCGGGGCCCCGCACGTGCGCGGGGCAGCCGGGCGGCGGGCTGAGGGCGAGGTCGTTCGGACCGGTGGGGGCGCCGGTGGGGGTGGGGTGTTCGGGAGTCACAGGGGGTCGCTCCGAAACTTTGCTGAATCCGGTGTCGGTGGGTGGGTGGGTGCCGTGCGGGTCAGGTGAGGCTGCGGCTGAGCGCCAGGGAGTGCAGGAAGCGCATGAGGGTCATCAGGACGTCGCGGCTGGAGGCGCGGCGTCGGACGTCGCACTCCACGATCGGGATCTCGGGCGGCAGGTCGAGCGCGGCCCGCAGGTCGTCGAGGGGGTAACGGGGCCCGTCGGGGAAGGTGTTGACGGCGACGACGAAGGGCACGCCGCCCTCCTCCAGCCGGCCCATGACCTCGAAGCTGACCTCGAGGCGGCGGGTGTCGACCAGGACGACCGCGCCCAGCGCCCCTTCGAAGAGGCCGTTCCACAAGAACCAGAAACGCTCCTGGCCGGGGGTGCCGAAGAGGTAGAGCACGACCTGGTCGGTGATGCGGATGCGGCCGAAGTCCATGGCCACGGTGGTGGCGGTCTTGGTCTCGGAGCCGTAGTTGTCGTCGATCCCGATGCCCGCCTGGGTCATGGTCTCCTCGGTGGTCAGCGGCCTGATCTCGCTGACGGAACCGACCATGGTGGTCTTGCCGACGCCGAAGCCGCCCACGATGACGATCTTCGCCGCGGCGGTCGTGGTGTGCGGCAGGTGGTCCTCGGCCCGTGGGCCGGGGAGCGTGTCAGAGCCGTTGAAGTCCATGCATCACCGCTTCGAGAAGGGAACGGTCGGGGAGCTGCTGCCGGACGATGGGGGCGCGTGCCTGGACGAGCTCGGCCGCCAGCATCTCGGTGAGCAGCACCGTCACCACGCTGAACGGCAGGCCCAGGTAGGCCGACACCTCGGCCACCGAGAGCGGGGCTCCGCACATCCGCAGCACCGCGGTCTGTTCCGGCGGGGCGGAAGAGGGCGTCTCGGCGCACGCCACGATCAGCGTGACGAGGTCGAGGGGCGCCCGCTCGCCGTCCGCTCCCGTGATGATGTACAGCCGTTCGGGGTTCTTGCCCTCCCCCTCCTCCGGGGACCCCTCGGGTTGCGAGGAACGCATGGTCTGCGTAGGGGGCGGCGGAGGTACGGGCGGGGGAGGTACCGGCAGGGGTTGTCGCCGTCGGCGTTGCGGAGGGGTCATACGTTCTGCCCGTTGCGGCGGGGAGGACTGGTCAGGTGGGCGCCGATGCGGACGACCAGGTCGCGCATCATGCCGCTCATCCGGCCCGCCTCGCAGCGCACGTCGGCGAGGACCGCGAGGTAGGCGTTGGCGCCGGCCGACATCATGTAGAAGTAGCCGCCGCTCAGGTCGATGACGACCATGTCCATCTCGCCGCTGCTGGAGTGGATCTCCTGTCCGACGGCGGCGGCCAGGCTCTGCAGGCCGGCGCAGGCCGCGGCGACCCGGTCGGCGGCGTCGGGGTCACCGGCGTAACGGGCGATGCGCAGTCCGTCGGCCGACAGCACGACGATCATCTCGATGCCCGGAACGCCGTCGTAGAGCTCCTTGAGCAGCCAGTCGAAGTTTTGGCGCTGCTGGATCACGTGGGGTCCCCTTCATCGTCGGCCTCGGTCTTGGCCTTGTCTTCGAGCAGGTGCAGGTACGCGGTGGGGTTGCGGGTGAAGTCGGTGGGGTGGACGCCGGGCGGAGCCGCCTTCTTCAGGCCCTCCCAGAAGGCCTCGAAGGCCAGTCCGGGCTCGCGCTTCGGCTCGGGATCGGGCTCCGGCTCGGGCCGCGCGAACAGGTCGGGCTTGCCCTCGCGGGCGGCCTCCTGGGCGGCGTACGCCTCGGCGTAGCGCTGGGTGATCGGGATGGTGGTCTTGCTGCGGCGCTGGGGCAGGCCCTGGTCGGTCCACTCGGTGACCTCGGGCACGTCGTCGGTCAGGGAGACTCCGGCAGGAATACGCGCGTTGGTGGGGCGGCGCTTCTTGGGCGGGCGCTTGGGGCCCTCGCCGATCGTGCTCAGGTCGATCTGCGGTACGGCGGTGGCGCCGATGCCGTGCGCGAAGCCGGGGGCCGGGTCGGAGGTCTGCATCTCGCTCGGCACGATGAGGACGGCCCGGACGCCGCCGTAGGCCGACGTGCGCAACGAGACCTGGAGGTTGAAGGAGGTGCACAGACGGCCGACGACCGCGAGGCCCAGCCGAGGGGTGCCGCCGACGTCCTGGATGTCGACGCCTGCCTTGGCCTGCTCCAGCATGCGTTCGGCCTTGGCGCGGGCCTCCTCGCTGAGGCTGACGCCGGCGTCCTCGATCTCGATGGCGATGCCGGTCTGCACCTCGACGGCGTTGACGTGCACCTTGCTGTTCGGCGGCGAGTAGCGGGTGGCGTTGTCGAGGAGCTCGGCGAGCGCGTGGATGAGCGGTTCGACGGACAGCCCGCGGATGTTGACCTTGGCGATGGAGTCCAGCTGGATGCGCCGGTACTCGAGGATGCGGGACATGGCGCCGCGCAGCACGCTGTACAGCGGGACGGGCTGGGGCCAGTTGCGGCCGGGCCGGCCGCCGCCGAGCACGCCGATGGAGTCGGCGAGGCGGCCGATCAGCGAGGTGCCGTGGTCGATGCGCAGCAGGTCGTCGAAGACCTCGGGGTTGCGGCCGTGGTCCTCCTCCATCTCCCGCAGTTCCGCGGACTGCTGGTGGACGATGGCCTGCACCCGGCGGGCGACGCTGACGAAGGAGCGCTGGGCGGAGTCGCGCAGGGACTCCTCGTGGTCGACGATGTCGAGGATCCTGCGGACCACGGCGCGCTGCGCGTCGTCGAGTTCGCGGAAGGAAGGATCACTCTCGCTGAGGTCGCGCATCACCTCCCTGGGGGAATTTCCGGCGCGCAGCCACGAAACGGCGCTCGGCACGTGTTCGTGGGCGAGGCGGCGGTTCTCCTCCGCGTGGTCGGCGACGCGTCGTTCCAGGTATGCGAGGCGCTGGTCCCGCTCCGCGCGCAGTTCCCGCAGTTGCCGACCGCGACGGGCCGACTCGGCTCCCGCCGCGATCACCAGAAGGGTGGCGACGGCTCCGCAGACGCCGACGGCGACCCGCGCCTGCGCCGCCACCAGGGCGACGGCGGCTCCGGTCGCCGCGGCCATCAGTATCGCGGGCAGCAACAACACGCGTGCAAGGGGAAGTTCTCGGCGACCGGGTGGGGACTGAACACTCACCATGTGGGCACCCTCTGTAGGGATCTGTCGGCATCTTCGGGATATGTGGGAACAAGCGCACGAATTCGCCTCAACTCGGTGCGCCGCGGGCGAGCTTAGTCCGACCGGATCATCGCCGTGTCATATTCGGCAACCGTCTGAAACCGTTCCCGTACGTGGAGTAACCTCAACCCATTTGAACGCCATGCAATCACGCGAACACAGGGTGTAGCGACGCAAGGGCGTGCGAAACAGTTCACCGGGACGGATGGCAGCACCGCCCTTCGAGCGGCACCGCGCGAGGCTCGCCGCCACGAGGTCAGCCGGGCGCCGTCGGGTCAGCGGCCACGGCCCGCGCCGGTGACCCACGGGTCTCGTCGATCAGCACGGCCTGCGCCACGGCCTACGCCACGGCCTACGCACGGCCTGCGCCGGGGCCTACGCACGGCCTGCGCCGGGGCCCAGGCACGGCCGACGCCAGCCGGGCACGACTTCCCTCAGTCGCGCACGATACGCAGGGCGGCGTCCGCGGTGGCGCGGGCGAACCGCGGGGCGGAGCCCGCCGGACCCGACCGGCGGACGAGGATGACGCCCTCGATGAGCCCGAAGACCAGGTCGGTGCGCACAGCGAGCTCGTCCGCGTCGAGCGCGTCGCCCGCCTTGGTCGCGGCGATCAGCCGGCGGTAGGCGTCCTTGAGTTCGGCGCGCACGGCGTGGAAGCCGGCGAACCGCTCGGCGCGCACCTCAGGAAGCAGATAGAGGCCGCCGAGATTGTGGGGGCCGCCGCACAGCAGCTCCACGTCGGTGCGGCACAGCTCCCACAGCCGTTCCTCGGCCGGCCGCGCGGCGTCGGCGAGCAGCTCACGGGCGCGGGTCAGCGACGGTGCGACCGTCGACTCCAGCAGGTCCGCGAGCAGCTCCTCCTTGCCGGAGACGTAGTGGTACATGGTGGCCTGGCGCATGCCCGCCCGTTCGGCGACGGCCCGGGTCGTGGTGGCGGCGTAGCCGCGCGTGGTGAACAACTCCGCGGCCGCCACGAGCAGTTCGGCGCGCGGCGCGAGCCCGCTGTCCGGGCGTTGCGCGGCCCGCGGCCGGCCCACTCGACGCCCGCTGTCCGTCCCCATGCGTTCGATCCTCGCACACGCCCCCGTCCGGCGATCTTCGCCCGGGCCCCCGGTGAGAAGTCGGTAACCGGCCCGCAACCGGAGGGCAACGACGGCGACCCGCCCCGGACCTAATTTCTGTCGGGCGACAGAAATCAGCGCGACAGCGCCGGAACCGAGCTGCGGAGGTCCGCCATGGCGGCGACAGCGACCACATACGGAGCACGCGCCCACGCCCGGGCCCAGGAGGGCGCACACGCCGAGGCCATGCCGGTCGTCCCGGCCCGGGACTGGCCGGCCCCGCCCTGCGAGGCGGGACTCCTGGTCTGGGCGGAGACGGTCGCGGGCGGCAACTACACCCACCGCGTCCTGGCCCGGGGAACCGAACTGCGCCTGACCGACCTGCACGGCGACGCCTGCGCCCACCTCCTCCTGTTCGCCGCCGACCGGCCCTGGGAGCGGCTGAACGTCGCCGACACGGTCAAGGTGCAGTGGAACGCCTACCTCGGCGAGGGCGTCCTGCTCCTGTCCGACCAGGGCCGCGTCCTCGCCTCGGTCGTCGCCGACACCGCCGGCCGGCACGACGCCCTGTGCGGCACCTCCACGCTCGTGCGCAACACCGAGCGCTACGGCGACGGCACCCCGCAGTCCGCCTCCCCCGCCGGCCGGGAACTGTTCAAGCTGGCCGCCGCCAAGAACGGCCTCGAGCCCCGCGACCTGCCGCCCTCCCTCTCCTTCTTCCAAGGCGTGCGGGTCGGCGAGGACGGCGCCCTCGACTTCACCGGGTCGGCGGGCCCGGGCGGCAGCGTCACCCTGCGCGCCGAACAGGACGTGACGGTCCTGATCGCCAACGTGCCGCACCCGTCCGACCCGCGCCCGCAGTACGTCAGCACCGCGCTGGAGGTCCTCGCCTGGCGGGCCGGCCCGACCCGGCCGGGCGACCCCCTCTGGGAGGCCACCCCCGAGGGCCGCCGCGCCTTCCTCAACTCCGCCGAACACCTCACCGCCCGGGGGCTCGCATGAAGACCGTCGTTCCCGCCCGCGCCGCGTGGTCGTCCGTCGTCCGCGCCGGCGCCTGCCTCACCATCACCGACCTGCACGGCAACCAGGCCGTCGACTTCCTCGTGTACGACGCCCACGACACGTCCGTGCGCTACAGCGCCCCCGACACCATCCACGCCCAGGGCGGCATCTTCCTCACCGCGGGCAGCGTGCTGATGTCCAACGAGCACACTCCGCTGATGACGGTGACCGCCGACGCCGTGGGCCGCCACGACACCGTCGGCGGCGCCTGCTCCAAGGAGTCCAACACCCTGCGCTACGGCCACCACACCTTCTCCCAGCACGCCTGCGTGGACAACTTCCTCGCCGAGGGCGCCCGGCACGGCCTCGGCAAGCGGGACCTGGTCTCCAACATCAACTGGTACATGAACGTGCCCGTCGAGAAGGACGGCACCCTCGGCATCGTCGACGGCCTCTCCGCGCCCGGTCTGTCCCTCTCGCTGCGCGCCGAACGGGACGTGCTGGTGCTGGTCTCCAACTGCCCGCAGATCAACAACCCGTGCAACGGCTTCGAGCCGACGGCGGTGGAAATGACGATCACCGAGCCGACGGCGGTGGAGACGACGATCACCGAGCCGACAGCGGTGGAGACGGCGATCACCGAGGCGGCCGGCGCATGACCTTCGACACGGTGCTGGTCGCCAACCGGGGCGAGATAGCCGTCCGCATCATCCGCACCGCCCGCGAACTCGGCCTGCGCACGGTCGCGGTGTACTCCGACCCCGACCGCTCGGCGCCGCACGTCCGGCTCGCCGACGAGGCCGTGCGGCTCGGGCCGGCCCCCGCGAAGGAGTCCTACCTCGACGCCGACCTGGTCCTGCGGGCCGCCAAGGACACCGGGGCCGGCGCGGTCCACCCGGGGTACGGCTTCCTCTCCGAGGACGCCTCCTTCGCCCGCCGCTGCGCCGACGCCGGCATCGTCTTCGTCGGTCCGACCCCCGAGCAGCTGGAGCTGTTCGGCGCCAAGCACACCGCCCGGGCGGCGGCGAAGGCCGCCGGGGTGCCACTGGCGCCGGGCACGGACCTGCTCGCCTCGCTGGCCGAGGCGCAGGAGAAGGCCCAGGTCATCGGCTATCCGGTGATGCTGAAGGCGACCGGGGGCGGCGGCGGGATCGGCATGTCGGCCTGCGCCGGTCCCGACGAGCTCGCCGACGCCTGGGAACGCGTCCAGCGCGTCGCCGCAGCCTCCTTCGCCACCGCCGGCGTCTTCCTGGAACGGCTCGTCGGCGACGCCCGCCACGTCGAGGTCCAGGTGTTCGGCGACGGCCGGGGCGACGTCGTCGTCCTCGGCGACCGCGACTGCTCGCTGCAGCGCCGCAACCAGAAGGTCCTGGAGGAGGCCCCCGCGCCCGGCATCCCGGACCACGTGCGCGCACGGCTCGCCGCCGGCGCCCGCGACCTGTGCGCCTCCGTCCGCTACCGCTCCGCCGGCACCGTCGAGTACGTCTATGACGCGGCCCGCGAGGAGGCGTACTTCCTCGAGGTCAACACCCGGCTCCAGGTGGAGCATCCGGTCACCGAGGAGATCTACGGCGTCGACCTCGTCGCCTGGATGCTGCGGCTGGCGCGCGGCGAGGAGGACGTCGTCCGCGACCCCGGCCCGCCGCGCGGCCACGCCGTGGAGGCCCGCCTCTACGCGGAGGACCCGAGCCGCGGACACCGGCCCAGCGCCGGCCTGCTGACCCGGGTGGAGTTCCCCGAGGGGGTGCGCGTCGACGGCTGGGTGGAGACCGGCACCGAGGTGACGACGTCGTACGACCCCATGCTCGCGAAGGTGATCGCGCACGGCCCGGACCGCACGGAGGCCCTGCGGCGCCTCGACGCCGCCCTGGCCCGCACCCGAATCGACGGCATCGAGACCAACCTGGGGCTGGTGCGGGCGGCGCTGACCGACGACCGCCTGGTCACGGCCACCCACTCGACGGCGACCCTCGCCGAGGTGCACGACCCCACCCCGCGCGTGGAGGTGGTCTCCGGCGGCACCCTCACCACCGTCCAGGACTGGCCCGGCCGCACCGGCCACTGGCAGGTGGGCGTCCCCCCGTCCGGCCCGATGGACGACCGATCCTTCCGCCTCGGCAACCGGGCGCTCGGCAACCCCGAGGGCGCCCCGGGCCTGGAGTGCACCCTGCGCGGTCCGGCCCTGCGGTTCAGCCACGCCACGACCGTCTGTGTGACGGGCGCGCCCGCGACCGTCACCGTGGACGGCGCCACGGTCGCCCAGTGGGAACCGCTGACCGTGCCCGCCGGCTCCCTGCTGGAGGTCGACGCGCCGAGCGGACACGGGCTGCGCACCTACGTCCTGTTCGCGGGCGGTCTGGACGTCCCCGCCTTCCTGGGCAGCGCGAGCACCTTCACACTGGGCCGGTTCGGCGGGCACGGCGGACGGGCGCTGCGGACGGGCGACGTCCTGCACGGCGGGACGACCGCCGAGGGCTCCCCGGTCACGGACCGGCCGTCCTTCGGATCCGTCTGGGACGTCGGCGCTGTCGAAGGACCCCACGCCGCACCGGAGTTCTTCACCGAGGACGACATCCGCGACTTCTACGCCGCCGACTGGAAGGTCCACTTCAACTCGGCGCGCACCGGGGTGCGTCTGATCGGACCCAAGCCGCGCTGGGCGCGCACCGACGGCGGCGAGGCGGGCCTGCACCCGTCCAACATCCACGACACGCCGTACTCCGTCGGCGCCGTCGACTACACGGGCGACATGCCGGTGCTGCTCGGACCGGACGGGCCCTCGCTCGGCGGGTTCGTGTGCCCGGCGACGGTCCTGAGCTCCGAGCGCTGGAAACTGGGCCAGCTGCGGCCCGGCGACACGGTCCGCTTCCGGCCGGTGGCCGTGGACGGCGCACCGCGCGCCGCGATCGAAGACGGCGGCGTGCTGGCCCGGGACGGCGACGTGACGTACCGGCGCAGCGGCGACGACAACCTGCTGGTCGAGTTCGGCCCGATGCAGCTGGACCTGACCCTGCGGATGCGGGTGCACGCCCTGATGGAGGCGGTCGCCGAGACCGGCCCCGACGGCGTCACCGACCTCACCCCGGGCATCCGCTCCCTGCAGATCCAGACCGACCCGGACCGTCTCCCCCTGCCCGAACTCCTCACGGCCGTACGGCGGACGGTGGCCGCGCTGCCGCCCACGGACCAGCTGGTCGTGCCCTCCCGCACCGTGCACCTGCCGCTCTCCTGGGACGACCCCGCGACCCGGGAGGCCATCGCGCGCTACATGGCGGGCGTCCGCGACGACGCCCCCTGGTGCCCGTGGAACATCGAGTTCATCCGCCGCGTCAACGGCCTCGGCACCCCGGCGGACGTCTACGACACGGTCTTCGCCGCGGAGTACCTGGTCCTGGGACTCGGCGACGTCTACCTGGGCGCGCCGGTGGCCACCCCGCTCGACCCCCGGCACCGGCTGGTGACGACGAAGTACAACCCGGCGCGCACCTGGACGGCCGAGAACTCGGTGGGCATCGGCGGGGCGTACCTGTGCATCTACGGCATGGAGGGACCCGGCGGCTACCAGTTCGTGGGCCGGACGACACAGGTGTGGTCGCCCTGGCAGCAGCGCGGCGCGTTCGCACCCGGCTCACCCTGGCTGCTGCGCTTCTTCGACCGGATCCGCTGGTACCCGGTCGACGCCGACGAACTGCTGGAACTGCGCGCCGACATCACCTCCGGCCGGTTCGTCCCGCGCATCGAGGAGGGCACCTTCTCGCTCGCCGCGTACCGGACCTTCCTCACCGAACACGCCGAGTCCATCGCCGCGTTCAGGACGGGCCAGCAGGCGGCGTTCGCGGCGGAGCGCGACGCGTGGGAGGCTGCGGGCGAGTTCGCGCGGGCGGAGGCGGCGACGGCGCCGCCCGCACCCCCCGCCGAGGTGAGCGTCCCCGCGGGCGGCCGGCTGGTCGAGGCGGAGTTCGCCGCGTCCGTGTGGCAGGTGAACGTCTCGCCCGGGGACGAGGTGAGCGCGGGTCAGCCGCTGCTCTCCCTGGAGGCGATGAAGATGGAGTCCAGGGTGCGGGCGCCGGTCGACGCCGTGGTGGCGCAGGTGCTGGCCCGGCCCGGCGACCAGGTGGAGGCGGGGACGGCGCTGGTCGTCCTGGCCCCGGCCGCGAACTGAGAGGAACCCCCATGTCGACGACGCTCCGCCGGATCCGCGCCGCCTACGACCGCGTCGAGGCCGTGGACCGCCCCGAGATCTGGATCGCCCTGCGCCCGCGGGAGGAGGCCGAGGCGGAGGCCCGCGCGATCGACGAACGCGTCGCCGCCGGGGCCCGCCTCCCCCTCGCCGGGCGGCTCTTCGCCGTCAAGGGCAACATCGACGCGGCCGGCCTGCCCACCACCGCGGGCTGCCCGGCGTACGCCTACGAACCCGCCGAGGACGCCCAGGCGGTGGCCGGTCTGCGCGCGGCCGGCGCGCTGCTGCTCGGCACGACGAACCTGGACCAGTTCGCGACGGGCCTGGTGGGGACCCGCTCCCCGTACGGCGCGGTCCGCAACGCGTGGGATCCGGCCCGTATCAGCGGCGGCTCCAGCTCCGGCTCTGCCGTCGCGGTCGCCCTCGGCATCGTCGACCTCGCGCTCGGCACGGACACCGCCGGCTCGGGCCGCGTGCCGGCCGCCTTCAACGGCATCGTCGGACTGAAGCCGACCCGGGGTCTGGTGCCGACCACGGGTGTCGTCCCGGCCTGCGCGTCCCTGGACTGTGTGACGGTGTTCGCCCGCACCCTCGCGGAGGCCGAGCAGGCCCTGGCGCACATGGCCGCCGGCCCCGTGCCGGCCCTCCCCGGGCGCGCTCCCGGCCCCTGGCGGATCGCCGTCCCGCCACGCGAGCAGCTCGGCGAGCTGGACGAGGGCTGGGGCGAGGCGTACGAGGCGGCGGCTCGACAGCTCACCGCCGCCGGCGCCGAACTCCGCCCCCTGGACCTGACCCCCTTCACCGAGGCCGCGGCCATGCTCTACGAGGGCGCCTTCGTGGCCGAGCGCTACACCGCCGTGGGCGCCTTCGTCGACAAGGCGACGGCCGAGAGCGGGGAGGGCCTCGACCCCACGGTCGCCGGCATCATCCGGGCCGCCCGCGACATCCCCGCCCACCGGCTCTTCGCCGACCAGGACCGGCTGGCCGCGCTGCGCACCCGCGCCCTGACCGAACTGGCCGACGCGGACGCCCTGCTGCTTCCCACCGCCCCCGGACATCCCACACTCGCGGAGGTCGCCGCCGACCCGCTGGGCGCCAACGCCCGGCTGGGCCGCTTCACCAACTCCACCAACCTCTTCGACCTGGCGGCGGTGGCCGCGCCGGCCGGCGAGGTGAACGGGCTCCCGTTCGGCGTGATGCTGGTCGGTCCGGCGCACACGGACGAGCGGCTCACCCGGATCGCCGCACTGCTCCAGCCGGAGACCCGACTGGCCGTGGTGGGCGCGCATCTGACGGGCCAGCCGCTGAACCCGCAACTGCTGGCGGTGGGCGCCCGGCTCGACGTCACGATCACGACGGCCCCGCTCTACCGCCTGCACGCCCTGCGCACCTCACCCCCGAAGCCGGGTCTGGAGCACGTGGGCGAGGGGGGTGCGGCCGTCGAGGCCGAGGTGTGGCGCCTGCCCGCGGAGGGCCTCGGCCGCCTGCTGTCCACACTCCCCCGCCCCATGGCGCTGGGCAGCGTGCGCCTGTCGGACGGCAGCAGCGTCCCCGGATTCCTGTGCGAGCCCGGCGCGCTGACAGACGCCGAGGACATCACCCCCCACGGCAGCTGGCGCGCCTATCTGAACCACCACCAGCGGTAATCCCCCACCGACCAACCGCGTCACACCGAGGCCAGCGCCGTGAAGAGCCCCGGAAAGGGCAGCACCCCCAGGGGCGCGGGGAGCTGCGCACCCAAAACCCCGGGCCCCCCACAATCAGGGGCGCGGGGATCACACCCCCAGGGGCGCGGGGAACTGCGCGACCAGCCACGAACTCCCCGCACCCGCCACCCCGCGCTCACCCCACCGACGAGTAGGCCACCACTCCCCGCAGCAGCTGATCGACAGCCTTGCGCGCAGCCTTCGCCACGGTCGAGCCCTCCGCAGGAGAAGCCGCCGAGATCTGCCCCAGCACGTCGATGACCTGCTTGCACCAGCGCACGAAGTCGCCGGCCGGCATCTCCGCCTCGCGCAGCACCTCGTCGAGGCTCTTGCCGGAGGCCCACATGTAGGCGGACCAGGCGAACCCCAGGTCGGGTTCGCGCTGTCCCACGCCCTCGGTCTGGCTGATCCGGAAGTCCTCTTCCAGCGCGTCCAGCCGACCCCAGATCCGGACCATCTCACTGAGCGCGGCCTTCGCCTTGCCGGAGGGCAGCTTCGGCGCCATCGCGTCATCGCCGACCCGCGCCTCGTAGACCAACGCCGAGACGCAGGCGGCGAGTTCGGCGGGGGCCAGCCCCTCCCACACGCCGGCGCGCAGGCATTCGCTGGCGAGCAGGTCGAGTTCGCCGTAGAGCCGGGCGAGCCGCTTGCCGTGCTCGGTGACCTCGTTGCCCCGCAGATAGTCCAGCTCGGTCAGCAGCGCCACGATCCGGTCGAAGGTGCGGGCGATCGTGTTGGTGCGTCCCTCGATGCGGCGCTCCAGCTGCGAGGTGTCCCGCAGCAGCCGGTGGTAGCGCTCGGCCCAGCGGGCGTGGTCCTCCCGGTCGGAGCAGCCGTGGCAGGGGTGCGCCCGGATCGCGGTGCGAAGCCGGGCGATCTCCCGGTCGTCGGCGGCCTGGGAGCGCTGCTTGCGGGCCCGCTCCGGCGGAATGTGCCCGGCCTTGGTCCGCAGCGCGGAGGCCAGGTCGCGGCGGGACTGCGGCGAGCGCGGGTTGAACGTCTTCGGGATCCGCATCCGCTCCAGCGCCTCGACCGGCACCGGGAAGTCCATCGACGCCAGCCGCTTGACCTGCCGCTCGGCGGTGAGGACCAGCGGGCGCGGCCCGTCGTGGTGGTCGAAGCCGCGGTGGCCGTTGGCCCGCCCGGCCGGAAGCCCCGGGTCCAGCACCAGCGCCAGGCCCGCGTACTTGCCGGTGGGCACGTGGATGACGTCCCCGGGCTTGAGCTTCTCCAGGGCCACGGCGGCCTCGGCGCGCCGCTGGGCCGCGCCCTGCTTGGCCAGCTCCGTCTCACGGTCCTTGAGGTCGCGGCGCAGCCGCGCGTACTCGTCGAAGTCGCCGAGGTGGCAGGTCATGGAGGACTTGTAGCCCTCGAGCCCCTCTTCGTTGCGCTGCACCTGCCGGGAGATCCCGACCACCGACCGGTCGGCCTGGAACTGCGCGAACGACGTCTCCAGCAGTTCGCGGGAGCGGTGCCGGCCGAACTGCTCGACGAGGTTGACCGCCATGTTGTAGGACGGCTTGAAGCTCGAGCGCAGCGGATAGGTGCGGGTGCCCGCGAGCCCGGCCAGGTGGTCGGGGTTCATGGCGCGCTGCCAGAGCACGACGGCATGCCCCTCGACGTCGATGCCCCGCCGGCCCGCGCGCCCGGTGAGCTGGGTGTACTCGCCGGGGGTGATGTCGGCGTGCTGCTCGCCGTTCCACTTGACGAGCTTTTCCAGGACGACCGAACGGGCCGGCATGTTGATGCCCAGGGCGAGCGTCTCGGTCGCGAAGACGGCCTTCACCAGGCCGCGCACGAACAGCTCCTCGACGACCTCCTTGAACGAGGGCAGCATGCCCGCGTGGTGGGCGGCGATGCCCCGCTCCAGGCCCTCCAGCCACTCGTAGTAGCCGAGGACGTGCAAATCCTCGTGAGGGATGGTGGCCGTGCGCTCCTCGACCAGGGCACGGACCTTGGCGCGGGACTCCTCGTCGTTCAGCCGCAGTCCGGCGTACAGGCACTGCTGGACGGCGGCCTCGCAGGCGGCGCGGCTGAAGATGAACGTGATGGCGGGCAGCAGCCCTTCGGCGTCGAGTCGCTCGATGACCTCCGGCCGCCCCGGCGTCCACACCCGCGAGCGCTGCCGGCGCTCCCGCTCACGATCGGCCTCGCGTGCGTTACGGCCGCGCCTGCGGTCCTGGTAGGAGGGCTTGGAGGCCTCCATGCGGGCCAGCCGGGCGAGGTCGGGATTGACGGCCCTGCGGTGCCCCTCACCCTCCTCGAACAGGTCGTACATCCGCCGGCCGGCGAGGACGTGCTGGAACAGCGGCACCGGCCGGTGCTCGGAGACGATCACCTCGGTGTCCCCGCGCACGGTGTCCAGCCAGTCGCCGAACTCCTCGGCGTTGGAGACGGTCGCCGACAGGGAGACCAGGGTGACCGACTCGGGGAGGTGGATGATCACCTCCTCCCACACGGCGCCCCGGAAGCGGTCGGAGAGGTAGTGCACCTCGTCCATCACCACGTATCCGAGGCCGAGGAGGGTCTGCGAGCCGGCGTACAGCATGTTCCGCAGCACCTCGGTGGTCATCACGACCACCGGGGCGTCGGAGTTGACGCTGTTGTCGCCGGTGAGCAGACCGACCTTGTCGCTGCCGTAGCGGCGGCACAGGTCGGAGTACTTCTGGTTGGACAGCGCCTTGATGGGCGTCGTGTAGAAGCACTTCTTGCCCTGTTGGAGAGCGAGGTGGACGGCGAACTCGCCCACGATCGTCTTGCCGGAGCCGGTGGGCGCGGCGACCAGGACGCCCTTGCCCGCCTCGAGCGCCCGGCAGGCCTCGATCTGGAAGGGGTCGAGACCGAAGTCGTACATCTCGCGGAAGGACGCGAGCGAGGTGGCCTGCTCGACAGCGCGCTTACGTGCTGCCTCGTACCGCTCGGCCGGTGAGAGATCCTCTGTCATCGTGCTTTCGAGCGTACCGGGCCACACCGACAACAGGACGATCATTATCCGGATCGGCTGCCGTCGACCCTCGGTACGCCCAGGTCACCGGACCGCAGCCGCCCGTCCGCGACCCGCCGCGATGGCCGTGATCAGAGGGATCCCTCTGATCACGGCCATCGCCCCGAAAAGCCCTCCGACGTCTGTCAGGTCACGTCGTCATACCCGTTGACGCGGTCCGTGGTCGACTGCTCCGGCAGCGACCGGCTCGCGGTGACCGTCTCGACCTCGCCGAGGGCCTCGGGGGTGAGGTCCAGGTCGGAGGCCTCGTCGTCGGCCGGTCCCAGGGCGTCGCGACGGCTCTTCCGGCGGTCGTTGAGCAGGGAGAAGGCGGTCGCACAGAAGTAGAGAACCCAGATGGGACCGGCGAGCGCCAGCATGGTCAGCGGGTCGGTGCTGGGCGTGGCGACCGCGGCGAACACGGTGATGCCCATGATCATCCCGCGCCACCAGCCGAACATGCGCCTGCCGGTGAGCACCCCGGTCAGGTTGAGCATCACCAGCAGCAGCGGCAGCTCGAACGAGAGGCCGAAGACCAGCACCATGCGCACGATCAGGTCGAGCAGGTCGTCCAGCGGCAGCTGGTTGTCCAGGTCCGCGGGCGAGAACTGGAGCAGCACCTTGGCCATGGTCGGCAGCGTCTTGTACGCGAAGAACGCTCCGCCGAGGAACAGCGGAACACCCGTGCCGACGAACACGTAGGCGTACTTGCGCTCGTGCTTGTGCAGGCCGGGCGCGACGAAGGCCCACAGCTGGTAGAGCCAGACCGGCGACGCGAAGATCACGCCGGCCATCAGGGACACCTTCAGGGCGAGCGTGAACGGCGTGAGCAGGCCGTTCAGCACGATACGGGCGCAGGTGCCGCTGCGCTTCTGCGCCAGCTCCGAGAAACTGGAGTCACACCCCACGGCATGCAGGATCGGGTTCGTGAAGAACTCGATGATGTTCTTGTAGAAGAAGGCGGCCACGATCGTCACGACGACGATGGCCAGCATCGCCTTCGCGAGCCGGTTGCGGAGCTCACGAAGGTGATCCGCGAGGGGCATCCGCCCCTCGGGGTCCATCTCCTCTTTGCGGGCAGACTTCAGCAACCCACGTTCCCATCTCGTTCGGCGGGCCGGAGGTCACCGGCCCTGCGTCAGCGCTTGGTCGTGTCCGTCGGTTCGGTGACCGGACGGGAGCTGGTCACGTCACCGGGAGAGGCCTGGATGGTGCGCTGAGCCGGGGGCTGCTCCTCGTTGTGGGGCGGCCCGGCCGGGGTGGCCGTGCTGCTGCCGTCTTCCTTCATCGCCTTGGCCTCGCTCTTGAGGATGCGAGCGGACTTGCCGAGCGACCGCGCCATGTCGGGAAGCTTCTTGGCGCCGAACAGCAGGATGACGACGACGAGGATGAGAATGATCTCGGGGGCGCCGAGCCTTCCGAACATAAGTCTTTACCTTCTCACCGAGGCTGCGGGGGTGGGTGCCGTCCGACCGGTCGGACAACTGTCCGAACGATCGTGTTGACAGCGATCGTAACGCTCAGGGGTAAACGTGAGGCAATCCCTGTGCCTACTCCCGGTGCGCGGTCCGGGCCTCGTTATCCGAGCCGCGACCAGCAGCGTACCTGCCTCCCCCACCGGCGCGGGAGGGCGAAGTGGCCCAAAACGCATTCCCCGCGGGACTCCCGGAACAGCGACAGCTCGTCGCCAGGCCCCTCGACCACCGCGGTCACAGGGCGTCCACCGCGCGAGCCGCGCTCGCCGCCGCCCGCTCCAGGTCCTGAGCGGCCCGGTCGATACGGCGTGCGGACTCCGCGACCTGCCGCCCCAGACGCCGCGCCTCCACGAAGACCCGCACGGCGAACACCGCGAGAACGGCGAGACCCGCAAAACCCAACACAACCGCGCACATCGCCCAGAACATGAGGCCGAGCCTAGACCCCGCTACGGGGTCTGCAGACGCAGGGTCCTGACCCCGCCGCCGGTGAGCAGCTCCACGATCCGCTCACCGGCCGGCTTGCGCACCGCCGCCCCGCAGTCGGGGCAGGTGAACGAGTAGAACGTGGTGCGGCTGGAGGCGCCGATCGCCAGCCGCAGCGCGCTCGCGGTCAGCTCGAAACACCCCCGGCAGTCCGGACAGCCGGCCCGGAACCGGACCGGCGCCACACTGCGCATCCCCGCGAACGCGGACGCCACCGACAGACCCCGCACCCCGGACGTCACCGGCTCGCTCAACTCTTCTGCTCCCGCCCGTCGCCCTGCTGCCGCGGCCGCTCCCCCGGCAGCGCCGCCGCACCGGCGGCCGCCCCCGCCTCGAACCCGTCGTACGCCGCCAGCGCCTCGCGGGCGGCCCGGCGGGCGCTGTCGGCGAGGTCCGGCGGCGAGACGATCCGCCCGTCACGCCCGAGCCGCAGCGCCAGCCTCCGCAGCGAGGCCGGGTCGGGCGTACGAAGAGTGATACGCAGCCCGCCGTCGGCAAGTTCATCGGCGCTGTCGTGCGGGTAGTACTCGGCGACCCAGCGGCCCCCCGGGCCCACCTCCACGACGACCTCCGGGTCCTCCGCGGACGGCTGCACCAGCGCCTCCGACAGGTCCCGCAGTTCGATCTCCGGCGGCGCCGACGGCTCGTCGAGGATCCTGATCTCCGCCACCCGGTCCAGCCGGAACGTGCGGCGCGCCTCCGAGCGGCGGCACCAGGCCTCCACATACGTGTGACCCACACTGACCAGGCGGATCGGGTCGATCTCGCGCTCGGTGACCTCGTCACGGGCGGGCGAGTAGTAGCGGATCCACAGCCGGCGCCGCTCGGAGATCGCCCGGTCGACGTCGGCGAACACCCCGCCCTCGGACTCGAACGTCACCGACAAGCGGGAGCTCGCACCGGCCGCCTCGCCCGCCGCGGTCTCCACCTTCGCCGTGGCGCGCAACAGCGCCTGCCGGTCGCTCTCGCGCAGTCCGGGCAGCGTCGCCACCGCCCGCGCCGCCACCAGCAGCGCGGTCGCCTCGTCGGCGGCCAGCCGCAACGGCTCGGCGGCGTCCGCGCCGAGCGCGGCCGGGTTGTGCCACCAGATGCGCTCACCGTCGGTGTCGATGTCGAGGAGGTCACCCCCGCGGAAACTGGTGCCGCACATGGGCAGTACGTCGAGGTCGGAGACCAACTCGTCCTCGGTGATGCCGAAGGCGCGTGCCACGTCCTCGACGCGCGCGCCGGGACGCTCCCTGAGGTACGTCACCAGGGAGAGCATCCGCCGGGTCTGGTCGATCGCGTTCGTGGGCCTGACCGGTTTGCCTGCCACTGTGTTGCTCGCTCCCCCTCAGCCCTTGGCCACGGCCCGTAGCCGGTCCACGACATCCGCCCGCAGCTCGGCCGGCTCCAGCACCACCACGTCCGGCCCGAACTCCACCAGCCAGGCGTCCAGGCCGTGCCCGTACGGAATCTCCAACTCGTCCCAGCCGTCCCCGAGTTCCCGCACCGCCGTGGCCTTGGCCCGCAACGGGTACCCCGCGTCCGTCCGCAGCCGGATCAGCGCGCTGCGGTCGGCGCTCTCCCCCGCCCAACTGGCGACGGTCTCGCGCACCGTGACGACATCGGGAACCGGCGCGGTGAAGCGCGCCCCCCTCGAACGCACCTTGCCCGTGATCCGCGACAGCCGGAACACCCGCTCGGCACCCCGGTCACGGTCGAAACCGGCCAGATACCAGTGCCCGCGCCAGCACTCCAACGCCCACGGCTCGACATGCCGCGGCTCCGGATGCGCGGCGGTCGCCTTGCGATAGTCGAACACCACCGGCCGGCGGTCGCGGCAGGCCAGCATCAGCGGCTCGAACGCGGCTTCGTGCACGGGAATCCGGGGCTCCAGCGCACCGTGGGCCTCGTAGGGGTCGACGTCCTCGGGCAGTCCCGCCGCCCGCAGCTTCTGCAGAGCGCCACTGGCCGCCCCCGCCAGCCGGGCCTGCTGCCACACCTTGGCGGCCAGACCCAGAGCCGCGGCCTCCTCGGCGTCCAAAGTGATCGGCGGCAGACGGTTGCTGTCCCTGCGGGCCAGATAACCGATCTCGCCGTCCAGGCTCTCCACGGTCTCGATGACCAGGCCCAGCTCACGGAGATCGTCCTTGTCCCGCTCGAACATCCGGTTGAAGGAGTCCTCCGACGCCGCCGCGCCGTGCCCGGACCGCAAGGTCTCGACGTACGCCTCGATGGAATCGCGCAGCTCACGCTTGCTGAGCGGCCTGCGCGTCCCGAGCAGACACAGCGCGAGGTTCATCAGCCGCTCGGCCTTGGCAATGGCCATCGACGCCCTTCGCCTCCCCTATGGTGCTTACGATCGACGACCGTACCGCCCCGCGGTGCCCGGACAAAAGCCGAGGGCCCATGCCCAGGCAGGCATGGGCCCCGGATGATCGACACCGGTCACGCCATGATCGGCGCCGACCGGACACGCCGGGGTCAGACCCCGAGCAGGTCCACCACGAAGATCAGCGTCTCGCCCGGCTTGATCGCCGGCGTCGGGCTCTGGTTGCCGTAGGCGAGGTGGGCCGGAATGGTCAGCTGACGACGCCCGCCGACCTTCATGCCCTGCACACCCTGGTCCCAGCCCTTGATGACCCGGCCGCCGCCGAGCGGGAAACGGAACGGCGTCCCGCGGTTCCAGCTGGCGTCGAACTCCTCACCGGTACTGAAGGCGACACCCACGTAGTGGACGCTGACGTTGTGGCCCGCCTGCGCGACCTCGCCGTCGCCCTCCCAGATGTCCTTGATCTCGAGGTCCGCCGGGGGCTCGCCACCGGGGAAGTCGATCTCGGGCTTGTCAATGCTCACGTCACTGGCTCCTGCACGTCTCACGGAAAAGCAACAACACCGACAGTCTTACACCTTGGACGACCTCACGCCTTGGCGATGACGTCCACCGAGAACACCATCGTGGAGTCCTTCTCGATGCCGCTGCCACTCGGCGGGTTGTCCCCGTAACCCAGCGACGGCGGAATCACGATGACGACCCGGCTGCCCACCTTCTTGCCCGTCAGACCCTGCGCCCAGCCCGGGACCACCTGCTGCAGCGAGAACGACGTCAGCGCCTTGCTGCTGTACGTCGAGTCGAACTCCTTGCCCGTGTCCCAGACGACGCCCTTGTACTGCACCAGCACGGTGTCGTCCGCCGCGAGCACGGCGCCGTCCCCCTCGATCACGTACTTCGACACCAGCTTCGTCGGCGCCTTCGACTTGGGGATCTCGATCGAGGGCGCCTTGCCGTCGGTGTTCGTGCCGACCTTGGGCCCCCCGGCATCGTTCTGCGGCACGTCCTTGCCCTTGGCCGAAGCCGTCGAGTTGAACGTGTTCTCGATGTCGAACACGAACACCAGGGTGTCGGTGCCCGTGATCCCCGCCTGCGTGTTGCCCTCCTTGCCGAAACCCCAGGCCGGCGGCACCGAGAACAGCACCCGGCTGCCGGTCTTCTTCCCCGCCAGCGCATAGGTCCAGCCCTCCAGGTTGCCGCCCTTGGCAAGCCGGGTGAACTGCGTCTTCTTGGAGTCGTAGGAGTTGAGGAGAACCTTCCCGCTGGCCCAGATCTGACCGAGACAGTGGGCCTGGACGTAGTCGTTCTCCGCGACGGTCTTACCGCTGCCCGCGATCACCGTCTTCACCGCCAACTGATCCGACGGCGCACCGCTGCCCTTGGCCACCGTCGGCTTCTCACCGAACTTCACCCCCGCCGTGATGGCCGGCAACGGACCGTCCACGATCTTCGGCGGAGGAGCCGCGGACGAAGCCCCCGCAGAGGGCGACGCACTGTCGCTCGCCTTGCTCGTGTCGGACTTGTCGTCGCCGCACCCGGCGAGCGTGACCAGTCCCGCGGGTACAGCGGCAAGGATGAGGGAGCGTCGGCGCACGATGAAAGCCTCGTAATCGATCGATCTTCTGATGGCGTGCGCGCAACTCTACGACGCGACACGGGCACCGTACGGGAAACGTACGGTGCCCGTGTTGCGTTCCGTTCCGTGCGCGGAGCACGCGCGGAACACATCCCTCACATGCCGGCGATCAGCTTCTCCACCCGGTCGTCCACCGAACGGAACGGGTCCTTGCACAACACCGTGCGCTGCGCCTGGTCGTTCAGCTTCAGATGCACCCAGTCCACCGTGAAGTCCCGACGCTGCTCCTGCGCACGACGGATGAAGTCACCGCGCAACCGCGCCCGAGTCGTCTGCGGCGGCACCGACTTGCCCTCGAAGATCTTCAAGTCGTTGCAGATCCGCGCCGCCTGACCCTTGCGCTCCAACAGGTAGTACAGGCCACGACGCCGATGGATGTCGTGGTAGGCGAGGTCTATCTGCGCCACACGCGGATGCGACATCGTCATGTTGTGCTTCGCCCGGTACCGCTCGATGAGCTTGTACTTCATCACCCAGTCGATCTCGGTACCGATCCGGTCCAGGTCCTCCGCCTCGATCGCGTCCAGCGTGCGACCCCACAGCTCCAGAACCTGCTCCACCGTGCCCGTACGGACGCCGCGGCGCTCGACGAAGTCCACGGCCTTCTCGTAGTACTCCCGCTGCACCTCCAGCGCCGAGGCCTCACGACCGCTGGCCAGCCGGACCTTGCGCCGGCCCGTGATGTCATGACTGACCTCACGGATCGCCCGGATCGGGTTCTCCAGCGTCAGATCCCGCATCACCGTGCCCGCCTCGATCATGCGCAGCACCAGATCGGTCGCCCCGACCTTCAGCAGCATGGTCGTCTCGGACATGTTCGAGTCGCCCACGATGACATGCAGCCGCCGATACCGCTCAGCGTCCGCATGCGGCTCGTCGCGGGTGTTGATGATGGGCCGCGAGCGGGTCGTCGCCGACGACACACCCTCCCAGATGTGCTCGGCCCGCTGACTGACGCAGTAGACCGCCCCACGGGGCGTCTGCAGCACCTTGCCCGCGCCGCACAGCAGCTGCCGGGTCACCAGGAACGGAATCAGGATGTCCGCCAACCGGGAGAACTCCCCGTGCCGCGCCACCAGATAGTTCTCGTGACAACCATAAGAGTTGCCCGCCGAGTCCGTGTTGTTCTTGAAGAGGTAGACGTCGCCCGCGATTCCTTCCTCGTGCAGGCGTCGCTCCGCGTCCACCAGGAGTCCCTCGAGAATGCGCTCGCCGGCCTTGTCGTGGGTGACCAACTCGGTCACGTTGTCACATTCCGGTGTCGCGTATTCCGGATGCGAACCCACGTCGAGATAGAGACGGGCGCCGTTCCGCAGAAAGACATTGCTGCTTCGGCCCCATGACACGACACGGCGGAAGAGGTACCGCGCCACCTCGTCGGGAGACAGCCGACGCTGTCCCCTGAACGTACATGTGACGCCGTACTCGTTCTCCAGCCCGAAAATGCGGCGGTCCATGACTGAACATTACGCCCGATCCCCTGAACTGAAACGGGGTTCGGCAGCACGGTTTGGATCATTTTCCGATGAAGCCGCAACAACCCCACCACCGGCCGGAACTGCCAGTACCCGCCCCGTCGCCAGCAAAACCACCAACGACACCACCCCCGCCACAGCCGGCGCCGCGAAACCCCACAACGCCCCACCCTCCTGCACCACCGGACCCGCCAGCCCCGTACCCACCGACGCACCCACCGTGAACGTCGTCACCAACCACGAGAACGCCTCCGTCACCGTCCCCGCCGGCGCATGCCGATCCACGATCACGAACGCACACGCGATCACCGGCGCCAGGAACAACCCCGCCACCGCCGTCAACGCCACCATCGCCACCGCCCCCGGCATCAGCGGCAACGGCAGATAACACACCGCCAAAAGAGCCACCAACACCCGCAACCGCCGCTCCGGCGCCCCCACCCACCGCCGCGCCCCGTACACCAGGCCCCCGACCAGCGCACCAAGACCCAACGCCGCCATCAACCAGCCGTACACCACATCCCCGCCGTGCCCGTCCGCATACGCCACCGACGCCACCGTGATCGAACCCAACGCCATCCCGATGAACAAGAACGCCCCCAGCAACGCCAGCAGACCCCTCGAGCGCAACGCACCCAGCCAGTGCGCCTCACGCGGAGCCGAACGCCACGCACGCGACGGCGGCGACACCACCACCCACAACGCCCCCGCCACCCCCACCGCGCTCAGCACCGCCACAGCCGCCCGAGCCGACCACAACGACACACACAACGTCACCAGCAACGGCCCCACCGTGAACATCACCTCCTGCGCCACCGCGTCCATCGCATACGCCGTGTGCACCTGCTCCTCACGCCGCAGCACCGACGGCCACAACGCCCGCAGACCACCCTCCAGCGGCGGCGTGAACAGCCCGGAAGCCGCCACCGCCGCATACGCCACCGACAGCGGATCCGTGCCCGCGAACGCGAAAACCGTCATCGCCCCGGCCGAGACCAGCGCCGCCGGCAACTGCACCCGCGGCTGCCCGTGCAGATCCACCAGCCGCCCCAGCAGCGGCTGACCCATGGCGTTCGCAACCCCGTACACCGCCGCCAGCCCGCCCGCGAGACTGTACGAACCACCCTGCGCCCGCACGAACAACACGATCGCGACAGCCGCCGTCGCATTGGGCAACCGACCCACCAGCGTGCCCACGAGCAGCCTGGCAGCATGCTTCGCCCTGAGGATCTCCAGGTATCCCGCGGCCAATGTCCCGCCTCCGGTCAGCTCGCCCCGGACGGCGACCCCCCGAGGTTTTACGTATAACTGGTCCCGCCATACGTACCATGTGCGCTGTTCACCAGTCCAGACGAAGGAGCGACCCCAACGTGCCACGAGGCAGCACGCGCCCGACGAGCCGCGACGTCGCCCAGGCCGCCGGAGTCTCCCAGGCCGCCGTCTCCCTCGTCCTCGGCGACAAATGGCGCGGCCGCGTCTCCGCACCCACCGCCGAACGCGTACGCCAAGCCGCACACGAACTCGGCTACCGCCCCAACCTCGCCGCCCGCAACCTCCGCCTCGGCCACACCCGCACCGTCCTCCTCGTCGTCCCCGTCCTCACCACCGAATTCTTCGCCGGCGTCTACACCGGCGCCGCACGCATCGCCGCCGAACACGGCTTCGGCGTGGTCCTCTACCCCTCCCCCGAAGGCATCGGACCCGCCCGCTCCCCCTTCGCCTCCGCTCAAGCCGCCCTCGACGGCATCATCGCCTCCTCCATGGCCGCCGACGCCCTCACCACCCTCCGCGGCGACCAGCTCCCCCTCGTCATGCTCGACAGCGACCCCACCGCCAACCTCGGCGCCGCCACCGTCAACCTCGACATCACCGACGGCATACGCCAAATCGCCGACCACCTCCTCGGCCTCGGCCACCGCCACTTCCTCCACCTCGCCGCCGACGTACCCTCCTGGACCTTCCACATCCGCGCACGCGAACTCGCCACCCGCATCACCGCACAACCCGGCGCCACCCTGCGCACCACCACCACACCCGTCACCATCGACGGCGCCCTCGCCGCCACCGAAAGAGCCCTCCGCACCACCACCACGGACCCCCGCCCCACCGCCATCGTCTGCGACGACGACAAACTCGCCGCCGGCGCCTACAAAGCCCTACGCCGCCTCGGCCTGCACATCCCCCACGACATCTCCGTCACCGGCATCGACGACCTCGCCCTCGCCACCGCCCTCGACCCCGAACTCACCACCGTACGACTCGACGCCGAACTCTTCGGCGAACACGGCATGCACGCCCTCCTCGCCGTCCTGGAAGGCCGCACACCGAACGCCGGAGACATCCCCGTCCACCTCGTCGCCCGCGCCTCCACAGCCCCGCCCAGACCCTCCTGACACACCTCACGCCCCGACCGGGACACCGGCCGAGGCGTGAAAGAGGCGAACCACCCGAACAACGAGCGGCCACCCCACAAGAGCGCGGACCTACTCCTTGCCCACATCCTCGGAATCGTCCGAACTCTCCGCCTCCGTCGAAGCGCCGCCCGCCTCCAGCAGCCGCGCCAGCTGACGACCCACGATCCGCTTGAACTTACGCTGCTGCGGCCGCGTACGATCCAGCACCGCAACCTCCAGCCGCTCGGCCGGAATCTCCCGCTGCGTCCCGTTCGTGTCACGCGACAACGCCTGAACAGCCAGCTTCAGAGCCTCCGCCAGACTCATACCGTCCTGATGACGCTGATCCAGATAGCTGCCGATCTGCTCCGCGTTGCCACCCACCGCCACCGAACCGTGCTCGTCCACGATCGACCCGTCGTGCGGCAACCGGTAGATCTGGTCACCGTCCGGCGTGTCACCCACCTCGGCCACCACCAACTCCACCTCGTACGGCTTCTCACCCGCCGAAGAGAAGATCGTGCCCAACGTCTGGGCGTACACGTTCGCCAGACCACGCGCCGTCACATCATCACGGTCATAGGTGTAACCCCGCAGATCGGCATACCGCACACCACCGATCCGCAGATTCTCGTACTCGTTGTACTTGCCGGCGGCCGCGAAGCCGATCCGGTCATAGATCTCACTGAACTTGTGCAACGCACGCGACGGATTCTCACCGACGAACACGATGCCGTCGGCATACTGCAGCACCACCAGGCTGCGACCACGAGCGATGCCCTTACGCGCGTACTCCGCGCGGTCCGCCATCGCCTGCTGGGGTGAGACATAGAACGGAGTCGACACCGGTTATCCGTCCCTTTCTGTCGAAGTCACTGGATCACGCCGGACAAACACGCACCACGCCTACAAAAGCGAGGCACGCGGGCCGTCCGGCTGCTCCAGACGGCGCTCGAGGATCGAACGAGCGATACCCGACGACTCCTCATCGGTGAGCCTGCGGAACCCGTCCTCGGTGATCACCGTGACGATCGGATAGATCCGACGCGCCACATCGGGACCGCCCGTCGCCGAATCGTCGTCAGCCGCGTCGTACAGAGCCTGAACCACCAGCGTCGTCGCCTGCTCCTCCGACAGATCCTCCCGGTACAACTTCTTCATCGCCCCACGCGCGAAGATCGAACCCGAACCCGTCGCCGCGAAGTGATGCTCCTCCGAACGACCACCCGTCACGTCGTACGAGAAGATCCGACCCCGGTCCCGGTCCACATCGAACCCCGCGAACAACGGCACCACCGCCAGACCCTGCATCGCCATGCCCAGATTCGACCGGATCATCGTCGACAACCGGTTCGCCTTGCCCTCCAACGAGAGCTGCGCCCCCTCGACCTTCTCGAAGTGCTCCAGCTCCAGCTGGAACAGCTTCACCATCTCGACGGCCAGACCCGCGGTGCCGGCGATGCCGACGGCCGAGTACTCGTCCGCCGGGAACACCTTCTCGATGTCCCGCTGTGCGATGACGTTGCCCATCGTGGCCCGGCGGTCACCGGCGAGCACGACGCCCCCGGGGAAGGTCACGGCCACGATCGTCGTGCCGTGCGGGGCCTCGATCACACCCTGCGTCGGAGGCAGCTGCCGCTTGCCGGGCAGCATCTCCGGCTGGTGCTCGGACAGGAAGTCCATGAAGGACGAGGACCCAGGCGTCAGGAAGGCAGCTGGTAGACGCCCGGTGCTACGAGTGTTGGCTTCCACGCGATTCCTTCCACGTAAGCAGCAGCCCGCCTTATGGCATCGGGCCGATCCTTGAACTGCCCCAGCGCGGCGTTGCAGCTGAAGCACAGTACGCCTCGGACCCTACCCGTGTTGTGGCAGTGATCCACATGCTCGGCGGGAGCAGCAAGACAGATACAGCAGATGCCCTGCTGCTCCGCGACCATCGCGTCCAACTCGGCCGGACTCAGGCCGTACTTGCGCTGGAAGTAGCTGACTCTGTTCCGCTCGGCACGGCACGGCCGACAGTAGCTCGACCAGCCGTCCGAAGACGACTTGTTGCGCTCCCACTCGGCGTGCGGTTTGACCTGTTCGCACTGCGGGCACCGCTTGTGCCCGCGAGGAACAGGAACCTTCACACGGACCGTCATACCTTGGGCTTCCCGCCGCCGCCGGTAGTACTCCGCGGCGCATTCGCGGCAATTGGCCTGAAGGCTGTCAGGCCTGGAGCTGTTGCTCGCGAATGCGCCGACCGGACGGGACCGCTGACAGGCCGAGCATTTCTTCAGTTCCCGATCGTTCACGGATGTGACTACTGTCCACCTTTTTGGACAAATGACCTCACGAAATCCTCTGCGTTCTCCTCGAGGACATCGTCAATCTCGTCAAGAACCGAGTCGACGTCGTCGCTCAGCTTCTCCTGGCGTTCCTTGAGGTCCTCGGAGGCCTGCGTCTCCGCCGCCTGCTCCTCGACCTCTTCCGTGGAGCGCGTCGCCTTCTGCTGGCCGCCGCCGGTGTCCTTGGTCGCCATAACCCTCACCCCGCTCTTTCGCCCGATGTGGTCGACAGGTCGGCATTCCTGCCGATCGGTGATGATCAGACCCTACAAGCCGGGTCCGACATCGGCCCCGCAGTTGCGTCAACGCGTGGGGACCATCTCGATGATTCCCGGCCGGGGCGGTTTCCACCCCGCCGGGCGGATACCGTCCGGATAACCGTTCAGCCGCCCGAGAGGACCTTGACCAGGTCTTCTGCCGTGCGGCAGCGGTCCAGGAGCTCCTTGACGTGATTTCGCGTTCCGCGAAGGGGTTCGAGGGTTGGGACGCGCTGGAGCGAGTCCCGGCCCGGCAGATCGAAGATCACGGAGTCCCAGGAGGCCGCGGCGACGTCGTCGGCGTACTGCTCCAGACAGCGGCCGCGGAAGTAGGCGCGCGTGTCCTCCGGGGGCTTGCCGACGGCCCTCTCGACCTCGGACTCGTCCAGGAGCCGCTTCATGCGTCCGCGGGCCGCCAGGCGGTTGTAGAGGCCCTTCTCGGCCCGTACGTCGGCGTACTGGAGGTCGACGAGGTGGAGGCGGGCGGCGTCCCAGTCGAGGTCGTCGCGGCGCCGGTAGCCTTCCATGACCTCGCGTTTCGCGACCCAGTCCAGTTCGCCGGCGAGGCTCATGGGGTCGTTCTCGAGGCGGGTGAGGGTGTCCTCCCAGCGGGCGAGGACGTCCTTGGTCTGGTCGTCGGCGTCCGCGCCGAAGCGCTCCTCCACGTATTTGCGCGACAGCTCGAAGTACTCCATCTGCAGTTGGACGGCGGTGAGCGTGCGGCCGCTGCGGAGGGTGACGAGGCGCTTGAGGCTGGGGTCGTGCGAGACCTGGTGGAGGGTGCGCACGGGCTGGTCGACGGCGAGGTCGACGGCGATGAAGCCGTCCTCGATCATGGACAGGACGAGGGCGGTGGTGCCGAGTTTCAGGTAGGTCGAGATCTCGGAGAGGTTGGCGTCGCCGATGATCACGTGGAGGCGGCGGTATTTCTCGGCGTCGGCGTGCGGTTCGTCGCGGGTGTTGATGATGGGGCGTTTGAGTGTCGTCTCCAGGCCGACCTCGACCTCGAAGTAGTCGGCGCGCTGGCTGAGCTGGAAGCCGTGTTCGTGGCCGTCCTGGCCGATGCCGACGCGGCCGGCGCCGGCGAAGACCTGGCGGGAGACGAAGAAGGGCGTGAGGTGGCGCACGATGTCCGAGAAGGCGGTCTCGCGCTTCATCAGGTAGTTCTCGTGTGTGCCGTAGGAGGCGCCCTTGTTGTCGGTGTTGTTCTTGTAGAGGTGGATCGGCTGGGCGCCGGGAGTGCGGCGGCGCGTTCGGCGGCCTCGGCCATGATGCGTTCGCCGGCTTTGTCCCAGAGGACGGCGTCGCGGGGGTTGGTGACTTCCGGGGCGCTGTATTCGGGGTGTGCGTGGTCGACGTAGAGGCGTGCGCCGTTGGTGAGGATGACGTTGGCGAGGCCGATGTCCTCGTCGGTGAGCTGGCTGGAGTCGGCGACTTCGCGGGCGAGGTCGAAGCCTCGTGCGTCGCGCAGCGGGTTCTCCTCCTCGAAGTCCCATCGGGCTCGGCGGGCCCGGTGCATCGCCGCGGCGTAGGCGTTGACGATCTGGGACGAGGTGAGCATGGCATTGGCATTGGGGTGGCCGGGGACGGAGATGCCGTACTCCGTCTCGATGCCCATTACTCGCCGTACGGTCATGCGGCCCTCCTTGCCCGGCGGCACCCTCGGTCGTGGGCGCCGCTCAGATACCGGTGGTGCTCCGGTGCGTGTGCGGTGCCCGTCCCCGCAACTAGCGACCCGGCGGTACGGAAGAGCCTAGAACGCCTCTGCGCTGGTGGGGAGATCATTTGCGTCATTGCCTTGCTCCAGCCGTGGCCCGGAAAACAGTCGGCTGCGGGTGCCCGTGGTGGGCACCCGCAGCCGCCCTGTTTTTACAGGTACTGTCCGGTGTTTGCCACCGTGTCGATGGAGCGTCCGGTGTCTGCGCCTTGCTTTCCGGTGATGAGGGTGCGGATGTAGACGATCCGTTCGCCCTTCTTGCCGGAGATGCGGGCCCAGTCGTCGGGGTTGGTGGTGTTGGGGAGGTCTTCGTTCTCCTTGAACTCGTCCACGCATGCCTGGAGGAGGTGGGAGACGCGCAGGCCCTTCTGGTTCTTGTCGAGGAAGTCCTTGATGGCCATTTTCTTGGCGCGGCCGACGATGTTCTCGATCATGGCGCCGGAGTTGAAGTCCTTGAAGTAGAGGACTTCCTTGTCGCCGTTGGCGTAGGTGACTTCCAGGAAGCGGTTTTCCTCGGATTCGGCGTACATGTGTTCCACTGCCGTCTGGATCATGCTCTGGACGGTGGTGGTCTTGTCGCCGCCGTGTTCGCCGACGTCCTCGGAGTGCAGGGGGAGGCGTTCGGTGAGGTACTTCTGGAAGATGTCCTTGGCGGCTTCGGCGTCCGGGCGCTCGATCTTGATCTTCACGTCGAGGCGGCCGGGGCGCAGGATGGCGGGGTCGATCATGTCCTCGCGGTTGGAGGCGCCGATGACGACCACGTTCTGCAGGCCTTCGACGCCGTCGATCTCGGCCAGGAGCTGCGGGACGATGGTGTTCTCCACGTCGGAGCTGACGCCGGAGCCGCGGGTGCGGAAGAGGGATTCCATCTCGTCGAAGAAGACGATGACGGGGGTACCCTCGGAGGCCTTCTCCCTGGCGCGCTGGAAGACGAGGCGGATCTGCCGCTCGGTCTCGCCGACGTACTTGTTGAGGAGCTCGGGGCCTTTGATGTTGAGGAAGAAGCTCTTGCCGGTGGCCTGGCCGGTGACTTCGGCGACCTTCTTGGCCAGCGAGTTGGCGACGGCCTTGGCGATGAGCGTCTTGCCGCATCCTGGCGGTCCGTAGAGCAGGACGCCCTTGGGCGGGCGCAGCTCGTGCTCTTTGAAGAGGTCGGGGTAGAGGTAGGGGAGCTCGACGGCGTCGCGGATCATCTCGATCTGGCCGCCGAGGCCGCCGATCTGCTCGTAGCCGATGTCGGGGACCTCTTCGAGGACGAGTTCCTCGACCTCGCTCTTGGGGACGACTTCGTAGACGTATCCGGAGCGGGGTTCGAGCAGGAGGGCGTCGCCGGGGCGGATGACGACGTCGAGGAGTGGTTCGGCGAGCCTGACCACTCGTTCTTCGTCGGTGTGTCCCTGGACGAGGGCCCGTACGCCGTCCTCGAGGACCTCTTTGAGGGTGACGATGTCGCCGACGCTCTCGTACTCCATGGCCTCGACCACGTTGAGCGCTTCGTTGAGCATCACTTCCTGGCCGCGTCGGAGCTCTTCGAGCTCGACGCCGGGGCTGACGTTCACGCGGAGTTTGCGGCCTCCGGTGAAGATGTCGGCCGTGCCGTCCTCGTTCGCCGTGAGGAAGACGCCGAAGCCGGCCGGTGGCTGTGCGAGCCGGTCGACTTCTTCTTTGAGGGCCACGATCTGGTCGCGGGCCTCGCGGAGTGTGCCTGCGAGTCGCTCGTTCTGGGCGGACACGCCGGCCAGGTTGGTCTGCAGTTCGACGATCCGCTCTTCGAGAATCCTCGTGTGTCGCGGAGAGTCGGCGAGCTTGCGTCGCAGGACGGCGATCTCCTGCTCAAGGTAGGCAATCTGCCCGGACGGGTCGTCGGACCCTCGTCCCGGGCGGATGCCGCGGTTCATGTCGTCGTCGTGGGCTGCCACGGTCCTCACCTCCTCCAAGGGGAGCTGGACGCTTCCAGACCCTACCTGGGTGGGTGTCGATTGAAACCCCTAGATCACAAAGACTGTAGGGGTGTGTCCGATCTTCACCCTTGCGCTCTCCCTCACGCCAGGGGAATACCCACCGAACATGATTGGAAAGCGGCCGGGGGTAGGGTCGAAGTGTTCAACACCCGTCGGAGCCTGCATGGTTCCCCGGCGGTTCGACGATAAACGGCGGGAGTCATGGGCGTGCAGCAGGAGGCCGGTGTCGGCGGTGAGGCGCTGGAGGTCTGGATCGATCAGGATCTCTGTACCGGTGACGGGATCTGTGCGCAGTACGCGCCTGAGGTGTTCGAGCTGGACATCGACGGCCTGGCGTATGTGAAGGGCGCGGATGAGGAGCTGTTGCAGGCGGTGGGGGCTGCGGCGCCGGTTCCGCTGCCGTTGTTGACGGATGTGGTCGATTCGGCGCGGGAGTGTCCGGGTGACTGTATTCATGTGCGTCGGGTTTCGGACCGGGTGGAGGTGTTCGGTCCGGACGCGGAGTGAGGTGTCGGCTGCGGGCTGTGAGTGTTGTCTGATTTCTCACAGGGCGAACGGCGTGGTTCAGATGCTGCGGGCGCCTGCGGGGGCGGAGCGGATGAACTTGTCGTCCTTCCACTGCCAGCTGGCGCTGTCTTTCACGTCGGGGCAGCAACTGGGCACGTCGGGGGTGGAGTAGCCGAGGAGTGTGGCGAGGACGGTTCCGTCGGTGACGGTGAGGCCGGTGACGGTGTTGCGTGCTGTGGGGTCGATGAGGGTGGCGACTATGCGCGCGTGGGTGTGGCCGGGGTTGTGGGTGAGGACGTAGACGCCGTCGGGTGGGGTGCCCATGGGGGCGTCGCAGTGGACGACGGCGACGGTTTCGGGGGTGCCGTCGCCGTCGAGGTCGCCGCTGGCTTTTTTCACCACGAGGGCTTGTTGGGGGCCGCAGTCGAGGGGGAAGTCGACGTCTGCGGTGGAGGGGGCCGCGGTGGGGGCCGGTTTGGCGTCGGGGGTGGTGGCCTGGGCGGCGGTGGCGGGTTTGGGTTGCAGGAGCGAGAAAAGGGCGACGACGCCGGCGATGGCGGTGGCGGTCGCGACCCAGTGGATGGGCCGGGTGTGGGTGTGTGCCAGTTCCGGGACGTCGGGGTGCTGCACTAGGAGTTTCTCCTGCGGTGGCGGTGCCGGTGGGGGTGGGGGTTGGCCAGCATCGTGCCACACGACACAGGGTGGGGGAACGGCGGGGTGCGGGATTTCGGACGTGCGGAGGGGGTGGGGAGCGGGGTGGGGAACGTGCGTCGTGCACGCTCCGGCTCGGGGGGCAACGGGAAGGCGCCGTGGTCGAGTTCCGGTGGTGCTGGGGGAACTCGGGCACGGCGCCTTGTCGTTGGGCTGGGGTGGGGTGGCGCGGGCCGCCGGTCAGCGGCCGCTGCCTCCGTCGGCGTTGGGGCCGGTGTAGTCCTCGCCGTAGGCGCCCTTGGCGGGGCGGCGGCGGCGCATGGGCGGCTCGACGCCGTCGGCGAGGCGGCGGGCGGTGAGCAGGAAGCCGGTGTGGCCGATCATCCGGTGGTCCGGGCGGACGGCGAGGCCTTCCACGTGCCAGTTGCGGATCATCGATTCCCAGGAGGTGGGCTCGTTGAAGGAGCCGATCTCACGGATGGACTCGACGGTGCGGGCGAGCTGGGTGGTGGTGGCGACGTAGCAGCACAGGATGCCGCCGGGCACGAGTGCCTTCGAGACGGCTTCGAGGCATTCCCACGGGGCGAGCATGTCGAGGATGACGCGGTCGACGTCGGTGTCGGACAGGTTGTCCTGGAGGTCGCCGACGGTGAGCTGCCAGGCGGGGTGGGGGCCGCCGAAGTAGCGTTCCACGTTCTGCTGGGCGATCTCGGCGAAGTCCTCGCGGCGCTCGTAGGAGTGCAGCATGCCCTGGTCGCCGATGGCGCGCAGCAGGAAGCTGCTGAGCGAGCCGGAGCCGACGCCGGCCTCGACGACGCGGGCGCCGGGGAAGATGTCGGCGAAGGCGAGGATCTGTCCCGCGTCCTTGGGGTAGACGACGGCTGCCCCGCGGGGCATGGAGAGGACGTAGTCGGGGAGCAGGGGGCGCAGCGCGAGGTAGGCGACGTTCCCGGTGGTGCGGACCACGCTGCCCTCGGGTGCGCCGATCAGTTCGTCGTGCGGGAAGGAACCCTTGTGGGTGTGGAAGTTCTTCCCGGCTTCGAGCGTGAACGTGTAGTGACGGCCCTTGGGGTCGGTCAGCTGAACCTGGTCCCCGACCTTGAAGGGCCCGCGCCTGCGGGCGGCACCGGTCGGTTCGGACATGTGACCAGCCTACCGGCGTTTGGTGGGGTCGCCGACCATCGGGGGTGTGTGCGGCGGCTGGGGAGGTGGTCAGTTGGGGCGGGCCATGGCTTTGACGAAGGCGCGTTCGACGTCGGCGGCGGAGAGTACGCCGAAGATCTCTCCGGTTTCCTCGACGACGAGGTATTCGGTGGCGGGGGTGGCGCGCAGGACGTCGAGGAGGTCTTCGCCGGCGAGTTCGGCGGAGACGCGCATGCCGTCGCTGAGGTCCTGGGCGAGGCCGCTGACGGCGACCCAGGGGCGGCGGTGTTCGGGGACGCCGACGATGGCGGCTTCCCGGACGAGGGAGAGCGGTTCGCCGTTGGCGTCGACGACGACGAGGGCGCGGGCGCCGGCGTCGTTGGCGCGGCGGAGGGCTTCGGAGAGGGGGGTGTGGGATTCGACGGGGACGGCGCGTCGGGTGAGGGTGCGGGCGCGGAGTTCGGGGAGGTGTTCGCGCAGGCGGGCCATGCGCAGGCTGTTGCCGGCGCCGGTCCAGATGATCGCGGCGAGGATGGCGGCGAGCAGGGCGTCGGTGACGGTGTCCATGCCGACGCTGTCTTCGGCGCCTGAGCCGAGGGCGCCCGACTGGGTGAGGAGGGGCAGGCCGATGAGGACGGAGACGGCGAGCGCGCGGCCGACCCAGGCGGCGGCGACGGTGCCGCTCATGGGCTTGCCGGTGATCTTCCAGACGACGGCGCGGAGCATGCGGCCGCCGTCGAGGGGGAGGCCGGGCAGGAGGTTGAAGATCGCCACGATGAGGTTGGAGATCATCAGGCCGGCGACGAGGACGCCGGGGACCGTGCCGGGTTCGACGGTTTTCATGGCGAGGTAGAACACGCCGGCCAGGGCGAGGGAGAGGAGGGGGCCGACGAAGGCGAGCCAGAACTCGCGGCCGGGCGTCTCGGCTTCCTTCTCGATCTCGGAGACGCCGCCGAAGAACTGGAGCTGGATGCGGCGGACGGGGAGTTTGAAGCGGAGGGCGGCGATGGTGTGGGCGAGTTCGTGGATGAGGACGGAGGCGTAGAAGGCGACTGCGAAGAAGAGGGAGACGAGGTAGCGGGCGGCGCCGAGTTCGGGGAGGACGCGGTCGAGCTGGCCGCCGAAGACCCAGGTGATGAGGGCGGCGACGAGGAACCAGCTGGGGGCGACGTAGACGGGGACGCCGAAGGGCCTGCCCATGAGGATGCCGCCGCGGGGCTGCTCCTGCGGGCGCTGGGGCGGGGGGCCCTTGGGGAGGGCGGAGGGTGCGGGGGGTGTGGCGTCGGCTTCGGGCCTGGCTTGGGCTGCGGTTTCGCTCCCGGCTCCGGCTTCGGGCCTGGCGCCGGCTTCTGCGGCGTGGTGGCCGTTGGGGGCGTCGGCCTCGTCACCGGCGGCCTTGTCCACCGAGGCCTTGTCCACCGCGGGCTCGTCCACCGCGGGCTCGTCCACCGCGGGCTCGTCCACCGCGGGCTCGTCCACTGCGGGCTCGTCGGCGTCGGCTGTGTTGTCGTCGGTGGCCCTGTCCGCTCCGGGCCGGCCGGTTCCGGTGTCGGGCTTGCCGCCGGTGGCGGTGACCGGGGTGAGGGTGGGGTCCGTTTCGGGGGTGTGGCTGTCGTCGTGGGGGGCCGGTTGCGGCTGGTGGGCGTCCGTGGGGTCGGCGGCCCGGGGCTCGCTCGGCTGGACGTCGTCGGCCGCGGACGCAGGTGTCGCGGGGTGCTCGGCCGACTGTTCGCTGTCCGGCCGCGGCCGCCCGCTCGCGCCGCTTTCCACCACGGTGTCCCCTCGATCGAAGCATCTCCGGCCCGTGACGGGCGGGAGGGTCTGTGACCGATGGTATGCGGCGGTCGTGCGGTGTTCCGCCCGGCACCCCCTTGTGTTTTCGGGCTTGTGGGTGACTGTCAGTGCTGGGCCGTAAGGTCTTGGGTCATGGAGAGCAGCAGCGAGGGCGTCGTCCGGGCGGGCGACGGCGGTGTGGTGGAGGAGCCGTCGGGCACGGGCGCGGCCGGGCCGAAGGGGGCGGCGGCGGGGGTTGTCGCGGCGGCTCCTGCGTCGCTGTCGCCGTCGCGGGCGGGGGATTTCATGCAGTGTCCGCTGCTGTACCGGTTCCGGGTGATCGACCGGCTGCCGGAGAAGCCGAGTCCGGCGGCGACGAAGGGGACGCTGGTGCACGCCGTCCTGGAGCGGTTGTTCGACGCGCCGGCGGCGGAGCGGACGGCGGCGGGGGCGAAGTCGTTGATCCCGGGGCAGTGGGACCGGCTGCGCGAGACGCGGCCGGAGGTGGCGGAGCTGTTCGCCGACGATCCGGAGGGCGAGCGGTTCGCCGGCTGGCTGGCGGAGGCGGAGCGGCTGGTCGAGCGCTGGTTCACGCTGGAGGATCCGACGCGGCTCGAGCCGGCCGAGCGGGAGCTGTTCGTGGAGGCGGAGCTGGAGTCGGGGCTGCGGCTTCGCGGGATCATCGACCGGGTCGACGTGGCGCCGACGGGTGAGGTGCGGATCGTCGACTACAAGACGGGCAAGGCTCCGCGCCCGGAGTACGCCGAGGGCGCGCTGTTCCAGATGAAGTTCTACGCGCTGGTCGTGTGGCGGTTGAAGAACGTCGTGCCCCGGCGGCTGCAGCTGGTGTACCTGGGCAGCGGGGACGTGCTGACGTACGACCCGGTCCTGGCGGATCTGGAGGGTGTGGAGCGCAAGCTGCTCGCGTTGTGGGAGGCGATCCGGGAGGCGACGCGGACCGGCGAGTGGCGGCCCCGGCCGACGAAGCTGTGCGGTTGGTGCGATCACCGGGCGCACTGTCCGGAGTTCGGCGGTACTCCCCCGCCGTATCCGCTGCCGGTGACGCTCGAGGTGCCGGCGCCGGTGAGGGCGGCCGCGTCGGAGGATGGGGCGCAGGGCAGAATGGGGCCGGGCTAGAGAAGGAGATCCACGTGGCCATCCGCGTCCTACTGGTCGACGACCAGCCGCTGTTGCGCACGGGCTTCCGGATGATTCTGGAGGCCGAGCAGGACATCGCGGTCGTCGGCGAGGCCGGAGACGGCCTGCAGGCCATCGACCAGGTGCGGGCGTTGCAGCCCGATGTGGTGCTGATGGACATCCGCATGCCGCGGATGGACGGGGTGGAGGCGACCCGGCAGATCACCGGTCCGGGGCGGGACGGTCCGGCGAAGGTGCTGGTGCTGACCACGTTCGATCTGGACGAGTACGTGGTGGAGGCGCTGCGGGCGGGGGCCAGCGGGTTCCTGTTGAAGGACGCCCCGGCCAATGAGCTGGTGCAGGCGATCCGGGTGGTGGCTTCCGGTGAGGCCATGCTGGCGCCGAGCATCACGCGTCGGCTGCTCGACAAGTACGCCACGCATCTGCCGTCGGGCGAGGAGCCGGTGCCGGACACGCTGCACACGCTGACCGACCGGGAGGTGGAGGTGCTGAAGCTGGTGGCGCGCGGGTTGTCGAACGCCGAGATCGCCGCCGATCTGTTCGTGAGCGAGACGACGGTGAAGACGCATGTCGGGCATGTGCTGACGAAGCTGGGGCTGCGGGACCGGGTGCAGGCCGCGGTGTACGCGTATGAGAGCGGTCTGGTGCGTCCGGGCGCCCAGTAGGCGCGCGGGAGCCGGCCGGAGCCCGCGGTGTACGGGTCCGGCGGCGTTGCACGGGTACAACGGCGAAGGGCGTCCCACCTCCGGGGCGCCCTTCGCTGTCGTGCGCGGACTCGTCGTGCGCGGGGCTCGGTGCGCGGGGGCTCAGCTCTTGCTGAGTTCCCAGAAGCGGAACACGGTGGAGGCGTCCAGGCAGTTCTGCAGGCCGTAGACGTTCTCTCCGACGACGGCGTACTGCTTGCCCTGCCAGACGGGCAGGAGGGGGACCTGTGCGGCGACGATGTTCTGCAGTCGGCCGTAGTCGGTGTCGGTGGCGCCGCGGTCGCTCTGTGCGGCGGTGCGCGGGATGAGCGTCCCGGTGATCGTCTCGTCGGTGTAGTGGTTGCTCAGCACGTTGTCCTCGCCGAAGAAGGGCGAGGTGAAGTTGTCGGCGTCCGGGTAGTCGGGCACCCAGCCCTTGACGTAGACGCCGTACTTGCCGGCGGCGATGTCCTTCTCGTACTGGCCGAAGGCCACGGACTCGACGTCGGCGTCGAACAGGCCGCTGGCGTTGAGCTGGGCCGCGACGGCCTTGAGTTCCTGGTCGGTGGACGGGCCGTAGCGGGACGGGGTCGACCAGAGGGTGAGCCGCACCTTGTCGGTGATGCCGTCCGCGGCGAGTGCGGCGGCGGCGTCGGTGCGGGAGGGCCGGGCGCCGTAGCGGTCGAAGAAGGCGGTGTTGTGGCCCGCGATGCCTGCCGGGATGATCGAGTAGAGCGGGTCGGCGGTGCCCTGGTAGACGTTCTTGATGAGTGCTTCGCGGTCGATGAGGTGGGCGATGGCCCGCCGGACGCCGAGCTTTCCGGCGACGGGGTCGTCCATGTTGAAGACGAGGTGCTGGACTTCCGCGCTGCTGCCCTCGACGACCTCGGCGCGGGCGTCGGTGCTCTGCTGGATGTCGGCGATGTCGGCGGCGGTCAGGCCCCGGTAGGCGATGTCGACGTCGCCGTCGAGCAGGGCCTTCTTGAGGGCCTTCTGGTCACCGCTGAAGAACTTGAGGGTGACGCCGGTGTTCCGGGCGTCGCCGGCGGTGCCCCGGTAGTGGTCGTTGACGGAGAAGACGGCTTCGTCGTCGCTGAAGGAGTCGAGCGTGTAGGGGCCGGAGCCGACGGCTTCGCCGTCCTCGCGCAGGCCGTCGGTGTCGTACTGCCGGTGGTCGACGATGGAGCCGGCGCCCGAGGCGATCTTGCTGGGGAAGGTGGCGTCGGGGGTCTTGAGCTTGAAGACGACGGTTTTGGCGTCGGGTGTCTCGATCGCGTCGAGCGTGGAGAACATGATCGCCGGTCCGGCGGCGTCGTTGATCTTCAGCATGCGGTCGAAGGAGAACTTGACGTCCTTCGAGGTGAGCGGGTCGCCGTTGCTGAACTTCAGGTCGTCCTTCAGGGTGCAGCTGTAGACCTGGGTCCGGGTGTCGGTGAAACGGCACTCGCGGGCGGCGTCGGGTTCGGGTTCGGTGGCGCCCTTGGGGAAGCTCAGCAGTGACTGGAAGACGTTGTTGAACAGCAGCCAGGAGCCGGGGTCGTAGCCGGAGGCGGGGTCCGTGGCCAGGACCTCGTCGGACATGCCGAGGACCACCGCGGAGGCGTCGCCCCCCGCGCCCCCGCCCTGGGTGCCGCAGCCGGTCAGCAGGCCTAAGGCCAGCCCCGTCATGATCGGCAGGACTGGCCTTTGGTTGCGCAGGTTCACGTAGTGCCTTGTCGTCGTGTTCTCGTCGCGCCGGAGCCCCGGTCCGGGCCCCGGGCAGGGGGCATGGGACAGGGGGCTCGTCAGCTGCTCGCGCCGCGGCCGAGCTCCCACAGCTGCAGGGTCGCGGAGGAGTTCAGCGCGTACGCCGTGCCCGTGACGTCGTTGTCGGCGGCGACGTACTGCTTGCCCTGCCACAGCGGCAGGATCGGGACGTCCTTGGCGACGACGTCCTGGATCTCCGTCAGGCTCTTGGTGGCGTTCTGGCGGTCGGCCTCGCGGCGGGAGGACGGGATCAGGGTGTCGATGATGTCGCTGTTGCTGTACGGCGACTTGAGGAAGTTGTCCTTGTCGAGGAACGGGGCGACGAAGTTGTCGGCGTCGGGGAAGTCGGGGAACCAGCCCATGCCCCAGACGGCGTACTCGCCCTTGCGTTCGGCCGGGACGAAGGCGTCCCAGGCGGTGCCCTTGATGGTGACGTCGAACAGGCCGCTGTCGTTGAGCTGCTTCTGCAGCACCTCGAACTCCTGCTTGGTGGCCGGACCGTAGTGGTCGGTCGTGTAGTTCAGCGTCACCTTCACCGGCTTGGTGATGTCCGCGTCGGCCAGCAGGGCCTTGGCCTTGCCGACGTTGGGATCGCCGTAGGTGTTGACGAACGAGTTGGAGTGACCGGTGAGGCCGGCCGGGACGAGCGAGTAGAGGGGTTCGGCCTGGGAGCCGTACACCTTGGACACCAACTCGCCGCGGTTGATGATCTGGGCCATGGCCTGGCGGACGGCCTTGGACTTGACGGCCGGGTCCGTGGTGTTGAACGCGAGGTAGCGGATCTCGAGGCCGTTCAGTTCGACCAGGTCGATGTCTCCGCCGGCGGGTGCCTCGGAGAGCTTCTTGATCTGCTCCGGCGACATGGTGCGGGTCATGAGGTCGATGTCGCCCTTTTCGAGGGCGGTGCCCATGGCGTCGGCGTCCTTGTAGGACACCATGTCGACCTCGTCGTTGTTCACCTTCAGCGTCCCCTTGTAGTGGGGGTTCTTGGTGAACACGGCCTTGGTCATCTCGTCGCCGTCGGTGTCGGCCTTGAGGACGTAGGGGCCGGATCCGTCGACCGCGAAGCCGTCGCGCAGCTTGCCCTTGTCGTAGTCGTCGGGGTTGACGATGCCGGCGACCGGGGTCGACAGCTTGAAGGGGAAGGTGGCGTCGGCGGTCTTGAGGTGGAAGATGACTTCGTTGTCGCCCTGCGTTTCGATGGTGTCGATGGTGGACAGCAGGGCGAACACGCCGGAGTCGGCCTTGATGGCACGGGCGCGCTCGATGGAGAACTTGACGTCGTCGGCCGTGACGTCGTCGCCGTCGGCGAACTTCAGGCCGCTGCGCAGCTTGCAGGCGTAGCGTTCGTTGCCGGTGTCGGTGAAGCCGCAGCTCTCGGCGGCCTCGGGGACGGGGTCGCCGTCACCCTTGGGCTGGATCATCAGGGTCTGCACGGTCTGGCGCAGGATGTTCCAGGTGCCGACGTCGTAGGAGTAGGCCGGGTCGAGCGGGGCCGGGGCTTCCTTGGTGACGGTGAACCGGTCGGTGGTGCCCACGACGATGGCGTCGCCGCTGCCGCTGCCGCTGCCGGACCCTCCGCAGGCGGCGAGCACGGGCGCGAGCAGACTGACCACGGCCGGCAGCACCAAAGTCTTGCGGTTCATGCTCGAGTTTCTCCAGAGCTGTCGGTCCGTGTATCCGGCATGCAGGGGTGGCGCTGCGGATCACGGGGGAAGGCGATGTTCTCGCGACGAGATTAGTCGGCGTCGGCAGGAGGGTTCGCAGCCACCGGAGTTGAAAGCCCATCACGCAGCGAAACCGGCTGTGGACGCACTGAGCAGCCGTCTACGGAAGGATTCGTACAGCCGCTTACCAATCGGGACACAAGGACGCCCGAGGGCCCCTCAGGCGCGGCCGTGATGCATACGGAGAGTCATCTGTCGAGCCCCGTTCGGGTGGGGAACGTCACAGCCTGGCGGGGTTCGGGGCAGGTGGAATTCAGCCGTCGCGGAGCTTCCGGTGAAGATCCGAATTGCGTGTGGCGCACATCCGCCGAATTCTTGGTTATCGGCGGTGCACGCTGGGTGAAGGCCGCTGCATTTCCGTCATCGGCCGATCACGAATGGTCGTCGCAGTGATCAGTTGAGCGGCATCAGGCCGCGCAGAAAAGACAGGTCGACCTGTTCGAGCGAGGAGACGACGGTGCGTCGTGCCGCGGGGGCGATGGGCGCCACGGACGGCACCGCGACCACGTGGCAGCCCGCCGCCTCGGCCGAGGCGACACCCGTCGCGGTGTCCTCGACGACCGCGCATCGCGTGGGGTCCACGCCGAGTCCGGCGGCGGCGAGCAGGTAGGGGTCGGGGTGCGGCTTGGTGTGGGCGACCTCGTCGCCGGCGACGCTGAGGCGGAAGTGCTCGACGCCGAGCGAGGCGATGACGCGGTCGATGATGCGCCGGTGGGAGGCGGAGACGAGGGCGGTGGGCACCTCGTGCTCGGTCAGCTCGGCGAGCAGCCGGGCCGCTCCCGGCATCAGCGGCAGGGCGCGGGTGATGCGGTCCTCGAACCCCTGGTTGAGCAGGCCGGTGAGTTCGCCGACGGTGACGTCGGCTCCGGTGGCCTCGATCAGGAACCCGGTGCTCCGGCTCATCGGGCCGCCGACCACGACATGGCGCCAGGAGTCGTCGAGGGTGTGTCCGAGTGCGGCGAAGACCTCGACCTCGACGTCCCACCAGAAGCCCTCGGTGTCCACCAGGGTGCCGTCCATGTCGAGGAGCACGGCCTGCAGGGCGGAGCCCTCGGCCGTGCGGGTCACTGGCGCGGGAACCGTACTGGTCATCCGCGTACCTCCTTGAGGGACGAGCAGGCCGGTTCCCGCTGTGGGGAACCGGCCTGCAGTGGACCGACCAGTGTACGACTTATCGGATCAGTGCGCCGGGCGGCACGCTCACGTCACCGGGCGTTGAAGTACTTCGCCTCGGGGTGGTGGATCACGATGGCGTCCGTGGACTGCTCGGGGTGGAGCTGGAACTCCTCGGACAGGTGGACGCCGATCCGCTCGGGCTGGAGCAGCTCGGCGATCTTGGCGCGGTCCTCCAGGTCGGGGCAGGCGCCGTAGCCGAGGGAGAAGCGGGCGCCGCGGTACTTCAGGGCGAACATGTCCTCGACGTCGGCGGGGTCCTCGCCGGCGAAGCCGAGTTCGGAGCGCACGCGCGCGTGCCAGTACTCGGCGAGGGCCTCGGCCAGTTGCACGGACAGGCCGTGCAGTTCGAGGTAGTCGCGGTAGGAGTTCGACGCGAACAGCTTGGCCGTCTCCTCGCCGATGCGCGAGCCGACGGTGACGACCTGGAGGCCGACCACGTCGGTCTCCCCCGACTCCTCCGGGCGGAAGAAGTCGGCCAGGCAGAGGCGGCGGCCGCGGCGCTGGCGGGGGAAGGTGAAGCGGGTGCGTTCGTTGCCCTGTTCGTCCAGGATGATCAGGTCGTCGTCCTTGGAGACGCAGGGGAAGTAGCCGTAGACGACGGCGGCCTCGAGGAGGTTGTCGGTCTGCAGCTTGTCGAGCAGGCCGCGCAGCCGGGGCCGGCCCTCGGTCTCGACGAGTTCCTCGTAGGTCGGCCCGTCGCCGGTGCGGGCCTGCTTGAGGCCCCACTGGCCCTTGAAGAGGGCGCCTTCGTCCAGCCAGGAGGCGTACTCCTTGAGCTGGATGCCCTTGATGACGCGGGTGCCCTCGAAGGGCGGCTTGGGCACGGGGTTGTCGGTGGCGACGTCGGAGCGGACGTGGCCTTCCTCGGGGTGCTCCTCGACCTCGACGGGGGCGGCGCTCGCGCGTACCCGGCGTTGCCTGAGTTCGGGCAGTTTCGCGCCGGGCACGCCCCGCTTGACGCCGATCAGGGCGTCCATGAGGCGCAGGCCCTCGAAGGCGTCGCGGGCGTAGCGGACCTCGCCCCCGTAGATCTCGTGCAGGTCCTGCTCGACGTAGGCCCGGGTGAGGGCGGCGCCGCCGAGGATGACGGGGTAGTCCGCCGCGAGTCCGCGTTGGTTGAGC
This sequence comes from Streptomyces sp. B21-105, assembly GCF_036898465.1. Taxonomy (NCBI): domain Bacteria; kingdom Bacillati; phylum Actinomycetota; class Actinomycetes; order Kitasatosporales; family Streptomycetaceae; genus Streptomyces; species Streptomyces sp. B21-105. The sequence continues at coordinate 2,146,988 of NZ_JARUMJ010000001.1, forward strand.
TCCTCGAGGTTCTCCTTCATGATCACCGTGGATTTGACCAGCAGGCCGGACATGCCGATGACGTCGGCGCGGTGTTCGGCGGCGGCGTCGAGGATCGCGGAGACCGGCTGTTTGATGCCGAGGTTGACGACGTTGTAGCCGTTGTTGGACAGGATGATGTCGACGAGGTTCTTGCCGATGTCGTGGACGTCGCCGCGGACGGTGGCGAGGACGATGGTGCCCTTGCCGTCGTCGTCGGACTTCTCCATGTGCGGCTCGAGGTGGGCCACGGCCGCCTTCATGACCTCGGCGGACTGCAGGACGAACGGCAGCTGCATCTGGCCGGAGCCGAACAGCTCGCCGACGACCTTCATGCCGTCCAGCAGGGTGTCGTTGACGATCTCCAGGGCCGGCCGGGTGAGCAGTGCCTCGTCGAGGTCCGTCTCGAGGCCGTTGCGCTCGCCGTCGATGATGCGCCGCTTGAGGCGTTCTTCCAGGGGGAGCGCGGCGAGTTCCTCGGCCCGGCCGGCCTTGAGGGACTTGGCGGTGGCGCCCTCGAAGAGCTGCATGAGCTTTTGGAGGGGGTCGTAGCCCTCGGCGCGCCGGTCGTGGATCAGGTCGAGGGCGGTCTGCACCTCCTCCTCGCTGAAGCGGGCGATGGGCAGGATCTTGGAGGCGTGGACGATCGCGGAGTCCAGGCCCGCCTTGACGCACTCGTCGAGGAAGACGGAGTTCAGAAGGATACGGGCGGCCGGGTTGAGGCCGAAGGAGATGTTCGACAGGCCGAGGGTGGTCTGCACGTCGGGGTGACGGCGCTTGAGTTCACGGATCGCCTCGATGGTGGCGACGCCGTCGCCCCGGGACTCCTCCTGGCCGGTGCAGATGGTGAAGGTCAGGGTGTCGATGAGGATGTCCGACTCGAGGATGCCCCAGTTGCCGGTGAGGTCTGCGATGAGCCGTTCGGCGATCTCGACCTTCTTCTCGGGGGTGCGGGCCTGGCCCACCTCGTCGATGGTCAGCGCGATCAGCGCCGCGCCGTGCTCCTGGGCCAGCTTGGTGACCTTGGCGAAGCGGGACTCGGGGCCGTCGCCGTCCTCGTAGTTGACAGAGTTGATCACCGCGCGGCCGCCGAGCTTCTCCAGGCCGGCCCGGATCACGTCGACCTCGGTGGAGTCCAGGACGATCGGCAGGGTGGAGGCGGTGGCGAAGCGGCCGGCGAGTTCCTCCATGTCGGCGACGCCGTCACGGCCGACGTAGTCCACGCACAGGTCGAGCAGGTGTGCACCCTCACGGATCTGCTCGCGGGCCATCTCCACGCAGTCGTCCCAGCGGCCGGCCAGCATGGCCTCGCGGAACTTCTTGGATCCGTTGGCGTTGGTGCGCTCGCCGATCGCCAGGTAGGAGGTGTCCTGGCGGAAGGGGACGGTCTGGTAGAGGGAGGCGGCGCCGGGCTCGGGGCGGGGGCTGCGTTCGGCGGGCTCGAGGCCGTGGACGCGTTCGACGACCTGGCGCAGGTGCTCGGGGGTGGTGCCGCAGCAGCCGCCGATGAGGTTCAGCCCGTAGTCGCGGACGAAGTTCTCCTGGGCGTCGGCCAGGCCTTCGGCGTCGAGCGGGAAGTGGGCGCCGTCCTTGGTGAGGATCGGCAGTCCGGCGTTCGGCATGCACAGCAGCGGGGTGCGGGAGTGCCGGGCGAGGTAGCGCAGGTGTTCGCTCATCTCGGCGGGGCCGGTGGAGCAGTTCAGGCCGATCATGTCGATGCCGAGCGGTTCCAGCGCGGTGAGCGCGGCGCCGATCTCGGAGCCGAGCAGCATGGTGCCGGTCGTCTCGAACGCCATGGAGACCAGCAGGGGCACGTCGGCGCCGGTCGCCTCCATCGCGCGCTTGGCGCCGAGGATCGACGACTTCGTCTGGAGGAGGTCCTGGGTGGTCTCGACGATCAGGGCGTCGGCGCCGCCGGCGAGCAGGCCTTCGGCGTTGGCCTGGAAGCCGTCGCGAAGGGTGCCATAGCCGATGTGGCCGAGAGTGGGCAGTTTGGTGCCGGGGCCGATCGAGCCGAGAACCCAGCGGGTGCGTCCGTCGCGGGCGGCGAAGGCGTCGGCGGTCTCGCGGGCGATGCGGGCGCCGGCTTCGGACAGTTCGTGCACCCGCTCGGCGATGTCGTACTCGGCCATGGCGGAGTGGTTCGCGCCGAAGGTGTTGGTCTCGACGCAGTCCACGCCGACGGCGAAGTACTCCTCGTGCACGGAGCGGACGATGTCGGGGCGGGTGATGTTGAGGACCTCGTTGCAGCCCTCGAGGTCCTCGAAGTCCGCGAGGGTGGGCTCCTGGGCCTGGAGCATGGTGCCCATGGCTCCGTCGGCCACCACGACACGGGTGGCCAGGGCCTCTCGGAGCGCGGACACACGGGTCCGGCTGTCGGCGGAAGGGGTCGGCGGCACAGAGGCCATGAAAGGGCTCCCTCAGATGCGACGGCTGTCGGCTTTGCGCCATCCCGGGATGCGTGGAGCTGGGACTTCCCGAGGAGCGCGCACGCCGTCAGGGTAGCCGGGACGGAGGCCTTATGGTCAGGGGCGTCCACGGGGCGGACGGGTGAGGCGGCGGGGCGGGGGCCCTGCCACGGGGGGTTCGGCGGGGGTCACGGCCGTGCGACGGCCTTGCTGCTTCCGGGGGACGGACGGCGGAACACGTGTCGACCGACCATTGGCGGGAGGTCGGCATGGACCGGTAGTGTTCGACATTGCCGAACGGTGGCAGTGGATGCCGCCTACAGGCGGTCCGATGGGGACGGAGGCAGGAGGGCGATGGCGCGGAACATCCAGTCGGTCGAACGTGCGGCCGCGATGCTGCGGCTGCTCGCGGGCGGCGAGCGGCGGCTCGGCCTGTCGGACATCGCCTCGTCCACGGGTTTGGCCAAGGGCACCGCCCACGGCATCCTGCGCACCCTCCAGCAGGAGGGCTTCGTCGAGCAGGACGACGCGTCCGGTCGCTATCAGCTGGGCGCGGAGCTGCTGCGTCTGGGCACCACCTATCTGGACGTGCACGAGCTACGCGCGCGTGCCCTGGTCTGGACGGACGACCTCGCCCGCTCCAGCGGCGAGAGCGTGCACCTGGGGGTGCTGCATCAGCAGGGCGTGCTGATCGTGCACCACGTCTTCCGGCCGGACGACAGCCGGCAGGTGCTGGAGATCGGGGCGATGCAGCCGTTGCACTCCACGGCTCTGGGCAAGGTGCTGTCGGCCTACGACCCGGTCGCGCACAGCGAGGCCCTGGAAGCCGAGCGCAAGCCCTACACGGACCGCACGGTGTGCGACGCGGAGATGTTCGAGCACATCCTCGACATGACCCGCGCGCGCGGGTACGCGGCGGACGTGGAGGAGACCTGGGAGGGCGTCGCGTCGATCGCCGCGCCCATCCACGACCGGCGGCGCATGCCCGTCGGCGCGGTCGGCGTGACCGGCGCCGTAGAGCGGCTGGCCCGGGACGGCGAGCTGCGTCCGGAGCTGATCGCCGCGGTGCGCGACTGTGCCCGCGCGGTGTCGCGGGACCTTGGCGGCGGGCGTTTCTGAGCCGTTTCGCGGCCGCCGCTCCTCAACGGACACCGGCAAGACCCGGCCGGGACGTCGGACGGCGTTCCGGCCCGTGCCGTGCCCCAGCCCCGGTGCCCGCCCCTCCCCCTGCACAGCCCCTGCCCTGTCCTACGCGAAAGCCGTCCCGAGCGCCTGAAGCGGACATCGGGGGCGAGTGTGTGCGCACCCACGCGAAGATCGACGACTCATCGACGACTCGTCGGCGACTCGCATCGATCAATAACGATCGCGTTTTCAATAACAGCACCCTTGACGCACACCTGACCGCCGGGCAAGACTCCCGTCCATCGGTCGACATTGTCGAACACCTGACGGCAATACGCGCTAAGGTGTGACAACGCCAAAGGCCGGCATCGCTCTCACCCCCGAGGGCGCTCGAACCCCCGGCGGGACCCGGGGTTCGGCTTCCCTGGACGAAGGACAAAGGAGTCGCGGGTGTCCAGCTCCGACATCTTCATCGGCGAGACCATCGGTACCGCCATACTCATCCTGCTCGGCGGCGGCGTCTGCGCCGCCGTGACGCTGAAGGCCTCCAAGGCCCGCAACGCCGGCTGGCTCGCCATCACCTTCGGGTGGGGTTTCGCCGTTCTGACGGCCGTCTACACCTCGGCGCCCCTCTCCGGCGCCCACCTCAACCCGGCGGTCACCCTCGCACTCGCGATCAAGGACGACGACTGGAGCAACGTTCCGGTCTACTGGGCCGGACAGCTGCTCGGCGCCGCGATCGGCGCCACCCTGGTCTGGATCGCCTACTACGGCCAGTTCCACGCGCACCTCACCGACAGGGACATAGTCGGCGGTCCGGACGCGCAGTCGACCGAGGGCAAGGCCGTAGAGGCGCAGGAGCCGGGCGCGGGCCCCGTCCTGGGCGTCTTCTCCACCGGCCCGGAGGTCCGCGTCGTCTGGCAGAACCTGGCCACGGAGATCATCGGCACGATCGTGCTTGTCCTCGCCGTCCTCACGCAGGGCCTGAACGACAAGGGCAACGGCCTCGGGAACCTCGGCGCGCTGATCACCGCGCTCGTCGTGGTGTCGATCGGCCTCTCTCTCGGCGGCCCCACCGGCTACGCGATCAACCCGGCCCGCGACCTCGGTCCGCGCATCGTGCATGCCCTCCTGCCCCTGCCCAACAAGGGCGGCTCCGACTGGAGCTACGCCTGGATCCCGGTGGCCGGTCCGCTGATCGGCGGTGCGATCGCCGCAGGCATCTACAACGTCGCCTTTGCTTAAGAGCACCAGCTGCACCAGCTGCACCGCGTACTCGGCAGCGCCGTACAGACAGCCTCTTGTCCACGCAAACCCCAGGAGCACTCAGTGACCGACGCGCACACCGCCGGCCCCTTCATCGCCGCCATCGACCAGGGGACCACCTCCTCGCGCTGCATCGTCTTCGACCGGGACGGCCGGATCGTCTCCGTCGACCAGAAGGAACACGAGCAGATCTTCCCGAAGCCGGGCTGGGTCGAGCACGACGCCGACGAGATCTGGACCAACGTCCAGGAAGTCGTCGCCGGAGCCATCGACAAGGCCGGCATCACCCGTGACGACATCAAGGCCATCGGCATCACCAACCAGCGTGAGACCACGCTGCTGTGGGACAAGAACACCGGCCGGCCCGTCCACAACGCCATCGTCTGGCAGGACACCCGCACCGACGCCCTCTGCCGTGAGCTCGGCCGCAACGTCGGCCAGGACCGCTTCCGCCGGGAGACGGGCCTGCCGCTGGCCTCCTACTTCGCCGGCCCCAAGGCCCGCTGGCTGCTCGACAACGTCGAGGGCCTGCGCGAGCGCGCCGAGGCGGGCGACATCCTCTTCGGCACCATGGACAGCTGGGTCATCTGGAACCTGACCGGTGGCGTGGACGGCGGCAAGCACTACACCGACGTCACCAACGCCTCCCGCACCATGCTGATGAACCTCCACACCCTGGAGTGGGACGCCAAGATCGCCGAGTCCATCGGCGTCCCGCTGGCGATGCTGCCCGAGATCCGCTCCTCCGCCGAGGTCTACGGCGAGGTCAGCGGCGGCAGGCTCGGCGACCTGCTCGGCGGCATCCCGGTCGCCTCCGCGCTCGGCGACCAGCAGGCGGCCCTGTTCGGCCAGACCTGCTTCGCCGAGGGCGAGGCCAAGTCGACGTACGGCACCGGCACGTTCATGCTGCTGAACACCGGCGAGAAGATCATCAACTCGTACTCCGGCCTGCTGACCACCGTCGGCTACCGCATCGGCGACCAGAAGCCGGTCTACGCCCTCGAGGGCTCGATCGCCGTCACCGGTTCGCTGGTGCAGTGGATGCGCGACCAGATGGGCCTGATCTCCACCGCCGCCGAGATCGAGACGCTCGCGCTCTCCGTCGAGGACAACGGCGGCGCCTACTTCGTGCCGGCCTTCTCCGGACTGTTCGCCCCCTACTGGCGCTCCGACGCCCGCGGTGTGATCGCCGGCCTCACCCGGTACGTCACCAAGGCGCACCTCGCGCGCGCCGTCCTGGAGGCCACGGCCTGGCAGACCCGCGAGATCACCGACGCCATGACGAAGGACTCCGGCGTCGAGCTCGCGGCCCTCAAGGTCGACGGCGGCATGACCTCCAACAACCTGCTGATGCAGACCCTCTCGGACTTCCTGGACGCGCCCGTGGTGCGCCCGATGGTCGCCGAGACGACCTGCCTCGGCGCCGCCTACGCCGCCGGCCTCGCCGTCGGCTTCTGGACCAACACCGACGACCTGCGCGCCAACTGGCGACGGGCCGCCGAGTGGACCCCCCGCATGGACGCGGAGACCCGCGACCGTGAGTACAAGAGCTGGCTCAAGGCCGTCGAGCGGACCATGGGCTGGCTCGAGGACGAGGAGTAAGAACCCCACATGACCAGTCAGTCCACCCTGCAGTCCGTGCCTGCCCTGGGGACGCGCCCGGCGTCCGGCTCCAACCCGAGCCGCGCCGAGACCCGGGAGCAGCTCTCCAAGGCGTCGTACGACCTCCTCGTCATCGGCGGCGGCATCCTGGGCATCTCCACCGCCTGGCACGCCGCGCAGTCCGGCCTCAGGGTGGCCCTGGTCGACGCCGGCGACTTCGCCGGCGCCACCTCCTCCGCCTCCTCCAAGCTGCTCCACGGCGGTCTGCGCTACCTGCAGACCGGCGCGGTGAAGCTGGTGGCGGAGAACCACTTCGAGCGCCGTGCGGTCTCCCGGCAGGTGGCCCCCCACCTGGCGAACCCGCTCACGTTCTACCTCCCCGTGTACAAGGGCGGGCCGCACGGCGCGGCGAAGCTCGGGGCGGGCGTGTTCGCCTACTCCGCGCTGTCGGCGTTCGGCGACGGCGTCGGTCATCTCCTGTCCCCGGCCAAGGCCGCGCGGGACGTGCCCGAGCTGCGCACCGACAACCTCAAGGCCGTGGCCGTGTACGGCGACGACCAGATGAACGACGCGCGCATGGCGCTGATGACGGTCCGCGCGGCCGTCGAGGCGGGCGCGGTGGTCCTGAACCACGCCGAGGTGTCGGGCCTGCGTTTCACCAGGGGCCGGGTCACCGGCGCGGACCTGCGCGACCGGCTCTGCGGCGACGAGTTCGGCGTCAACGCCCGGCTGGTGCTGAACGCGACCGGCCCGTGGGTGGACCACCTGCGCCGGATGGAGGACCCGGACGCGGCGCCGTCCATCCGCCTGTCGAAGGGCGCGCACCTCGTCCTGAAGCGCACCGCGCCCTGGCGGGCCGCGCTCGCCACCCCCATCGACAAGTACCGCATCACCTTCGCCCTCCCCTGGGAGGACATGCTGCTGCTCGGCACCACCGACGAGGAGTTCGAGGGCGACCCGGCGGAGGTGGCGGTCACCGAGAAGGACACCGCGCAGATACTCGACGAGGCCGCGTTCTCCATCCGCGACCAGCAGCTCGACCGTGACCTGATCACGTACGCCTTCGCCGGTCTGCGGGTGCTGCCGGGCGGCCCCGGCGACACCGCGAAGGCCAAGCGCGAGACCGTCGTCACCGAGGGCCGGGGCGGCATGCTGTCCGTCGCGGGCGGCAAGTGGACCACGTTCCGGCACATCGGCCGGACGGTCATGCAGAAGCTGGAGGCGCTGCCGGGCCACCCGCTGGGCGACGACTTCGAACCGATCTCCTCGCTGCCGAAGAAGCTGCCGCTGCCCGGCGTCGCCAACCCGCGCGCGGTCGCCCACCGGCTGCTGGTCGACAACCCGGCGCCCGGCCCGCGCATGGCCGCCGACACGGCGAAGCACCTGGCGACCCACTACGGCTCGCTGGCCTTCGACATCGCTCGGCTGGCCAACGACAACCCCGAGCTGGCCGCGCGCGTCCACCCGGACGCCCCGGAGATCTGGGCGCAGGTCGTCTACGCGCGCGACAACGAGTGGGCCGAGACGGCGGACGACGTGCTGCGCCGCCGTACGACGCTGACCATCCGCGGTCTCGCCACGGACGACGTGCGCGCCAGGGTGCAGGACCTGCTCGACAAGAAGTGACCTGTCCGCGGCCCCGACCGGGGTCGGCGTCTCGGGGACGGCCCTTTCGGTACCGGGGCCGGAGCCGGGAAGGGGCGGCTCGTGGAGCCGCCCCTTTCGCAGGGGTGGAGGCAGTCCCCCGCTCAGGCCGCATAATGACCGACGAGACATCCGATGTCTGGACCGCGGACGAGAAGGAGGCCGGTCATGGCAGTCACCGACGAGGCGATCGAGAAGATCAAGGGCATGATCGTCTCGGGTGCGCTGCGCCCCGGCGACCGGCTGCCCAAGGAGAGCGAGCTGGCCGCCGACCTCGGGCTGTCCCGCAACTCCCTGCGGGAGGCGGTGCGCGCGCTGTCGCTGATCCGGATCCTGGACGTGCGCCAGGGCGACGGCACCTATGTCACCAGCCTCGACCCGCAACTGCTGCTGGAGGCGCTGAGTTTCGTCGTCGACTTCCACCGCGACGACACGGTCCTGGAGTTCCTGGCGGTGCGCCGCATACTGGAGCCGGCCGCCACGGCGATGGCGGCCCTGCGCATCAGCGAGCAGCAGCTGGACGCCCTGGACGCCCAGTTGGACAAGCTCGGCGCCGAGCCCTCGGTGGAGGAACTCGTCGCGGGCGACCTGGAGTTCCACCGGGGCATCGTGCAGAGCGCCGGCAACTCGGTGCTGTGCTCGTTGCTCGACGGACTGTCCGGACCCACCACACGGGCCCGGATCTGGCGCGGGCTGACCCAGGAGGACGCCGTCTCCGGCACCCTGCGGGAGCACCGGGCGATCCTGGCGGCCCTGCGCGACCGGGACGCGGAGGCGGCCAGGTCGTGGGCGACGGTCCACATCGCGAGCGTGGAGCAGTGGCTGCGGTCCACTCTGTGAAGCTCGCGTTCCGGGGTGTTCGGGGGTGGCGAACGGGGCAGTGATCCGTTCACTCCCCGTGCAAGGGGGCTGCGGGCGCCCCCGCAGAACGCCGTAAGGTTGGGTGGTCAAGCGAGGGCACGTCGGAAGGAGGCGCTGGGTGATCGAGCTCGAGGGGGTTCCCGAGCTGATCGACCCGGTCATGGTGGCCGCGTTCGAGGGCTGGAACGACGCCGGCGACGCAGCCTCCACCGCGGTCGCGCATCTGGAGCGGGAGTGGAAGGGCGAGGTGTTCGCGGCGCTGGACGCCGAGGACTACTACGACTTCCAGGTGAACCGTCCCACGGTGTGGCTGGACGCAGGCGTGCGCAAGATCACCTGGCCGACGACGAGACTGTCCGTGGTCCGGGTCGGCGGTGACAAGCCCCGCGACCTGGTGCTGGTACGTGGTATCGAACCGTCGATGCGCTGGCGCTCGTTCTGCAACGAGCTGCTCGGCTTCGCCCACGAGTTGGGCGTGGAGCTGGTGGTCGTCCTGGGCGCGCTGCTCGGCGACACCCCGCACACCCGTCCGGTGCCGATCAGCGGGACGACGTCGGACGCGGACCTGGCGCAGCGGATGGGCCTGGAGGAGACCAAGTACGAGGGCCCCACGGGCATCGTCGGCGTCCTCCAGGAGGCGTGCACGCACGCCGGGGTGCCCGCGGTGAGTCTGTGGGCGGCCGTGCCGCACTACGTCTCGCAGCCGCCGAACCCGAAGGCGACGCTGGCCCTCCTGAACCGTCTGGAGGACCTGATCGACGTCCGCATCCCACTGGGCGAGCTGCCCGAGGACGCGCGTGCCTGGCAGGTGGGCGTGGACCAGCTGGCGGCCGAGGACACCGAGGTCGCCGAGTACGTGCAGACGCTGGAGGAGGCCCGGGACACCGCGGAGCTGCCGGAGGCGTCGGGCGAGGCGATCGCCCGCGAGTTCGAGCGGTATCTGCGGCGGCGGGACGGCGGCGGCCCGCCCGACCCCGGGGAGCGGACCCGTCCCCCTCGGCCGCCGAAGCCGAGCGAGGAGCCCACCGACGACGGCGATTCGTCGGAGGAGTGAAACCGGCCGAAAAGCCGAAAAAGCCCAACAGCCGGAACGGCGGAAGATCGGTTCGGCCGGCTGAGGCGGCCCGTGCAGCGGGGGCAGGGGCGGTGCGCCGATGCGTACCGCCCCTGCCCCTTCGCCGTCTCCGTCGCCGTTCCGGTCGCGGTCGCCGTCCCCGGGGGTGACGACGTCCTGGGTGCGGTTACAGGGCCACACCCAGCAGGGCGTCCACCGCACGCGACACGACTCCGGGGGCGCCGATGTCGGTGCCGCCCCGCTCCTGCTGGAGCGCGGCCCAGCGGTCGACGGCGGCCAGCGCGGCGGGTGCGTCGAGGTCGTTCGCGAGGGCTGACCGGATCTCGTCGACGAGAGCCTCGGCGGGCGGCCCGTCGGGCCGGGAGACCGCGGCGCGCCAGCGGCCGAGGCGGGCCTCGGCGTCGGCGAGGACCTGGTCGGTCCACTCCCAGTCGGCGCGGTAGTGGTGGGCGAGGAGCGTGAGCCGGATCGCCGCGGGGTCGACGCCGTCCTGACGCAGCCGGGAGACGAAGACGAGGTTGCCCCGTGACTTCGACATCTTCTCGCCGTCGAGGGCGACCATGCCGGCGTGGACGTACGCCTTGGCCATGGGGAACTCGCCGGTGAGCGCCTGGGCGTGGGAGGCGCCCATCTCGTGGTGCGGGAAGGCGAGGTCGGAGCCGCCGCCCTGCACGTCGAAGCCCATCCCGAGGTGGTCCAGCGCGATGGCCACGCACTCGATGTGCCAGCCGGGGCGGCCCCGGCCGAGCGAGCCGCCGTCCCAGCTGGGCTCGCCCTCGCGGGCCGCCATCCACAGCATCGGGTCGAGCGGGTTCTTCTTGCCCGGGCGGTCCGGGTCGCCGCCGCGCTCGGCGGACAGCAGCCGCATGGCCGCCGCGTCCAGGTTCGAGACCTCGCCGAAGTGCGGGTCGGACTCGACGGAGAAGTAGACGTCGCCCTCGAGTTCGTAGGCGGCGCCCGCGTCCCTCAGGCGCTCGACGAGCGGGACGATGCCGGGTATCGCCTCGACGGCGCCTATGTAGTCCTGCGGCGGGAGCATCCGCAGGGCGGTCATGTCCTCGCGGAAGAGGGCCGTCTCCTTCTCGGCCAGGGCGACCCAGTCGACGCCGTCGCGCTCGGCTCGCTCCAGCAGCGGATCGTCGACGTCGGTCACGTTCTGGACGTAGTGAACCTGCCGCTTGGTGTCGAGCCACACGCGCTGAACGAGGTCGAACGCGTTGTAGGTCGCCGCGTGACCCATGTGGGTCGCGTCGTACGGAGTGATGCCGCAGACGTAGATACGGGCGACGGGACCGGGGGCGAGGGAGACCAAGCCGCCGGTCGCGGTGTCGTGGATCCTCAGGTCGCGGCCCTGACCAGGCAGGGCGGGGACCTCGGAAGCGGGCCAGGCATGCATGTCATGAGCGTAACCGGACGGAAGTTGCGGGTACGAACCGGAGCGGGCCGGATGGCCGGGAAGGCGTTCTTGTGCAATCCCGGCCGTCGTGCCTGCGACAGCGCTCCGGGAGGACTCCCACGAGGGCCGGGCGCAGCTTCAGGGCGCAGCTTCCGGGCTCGGCTACACGGGAGGCCAGGGGATCGCCGGCCAGTCGCCCGTCGGCTCGGGGTGTGTGCCCGCCTCCAGCAGCGCCTCGGTACGCGCGCGCGTGGCGTCGAGTTCGGCGGGGGTGATCAGTGCGCTCAGGGCGGCCGTCAGTCGCCCGTCCGGTTCCAGGGCGCCCTTGAGGCCCTTGAGCACGTCCACGGCCTCGCCGGTCAACGGCTCCCCCGCCCAGCCCCACAGCAGGGTGCGCAGCTTGTTCTCGGCGTTGAAGGTGACGCCGTGGTCGATGCCGTAGAGCCGGCCGTCGGCGGTGGGCAGCAGATGGCCGCCCTTGCGGTCGGCGTTGTTGATCACCGCGTCGAGGACGGCGAGCCGTCTGAGCCGTTCGTCGTCCGCGTGCACCAGGAGCGCGGTGCGGCCCTCGCCGACGTCGGCGAACCCGACGGCCTTCCAGCCCGGCCCGGGCTCCTGCGCGTCGACGAGGGCGAGCAGCTCGGCCTCGGGGGCCGTCTCGATCCACAGCTGGCACATGCCCTCGCCGTACGGTCCCTCCCGCAGCACGGTCGGCGGCACGAGGCCCCAGCCGGTGACCTCGGAGACCTCGTACGCGGCCACCTCGCGCCCGGCGAGGGTGCCGTCGGGGAAGTCCCACAACGGCCGCTCGCCGGCGACGGGTTTGTAGACGCAGGCGGCCTCCCTGCCCTCGTCGGCGACGGTGCAGTACAGCGCCGCGTTCGAGGCCTCCCGGATGCGTCCGCGGACGGTGAGCTCACCGTGCGCGAGGAGTGCGGCGGTGGCGGGGTCGGTGGTCGTCACGCGCCCCGGCGGTATCCGTTCTGGCGCGGACATACATGTCCTTCCGGGTCGAGCGGCAGGCTGCACAGCGGGCACGGCGGGCGGCCGGCGTTGACGACGTCGAGGGCGCGCTTGGCGAAGGCCCTCGCCTGGGAGCCGCTGAGCCGGACCCGCAGCATCGGCGGTCCGTTCTCCTCGTCCTGGAGGAGTTTCTCCTCGGCCTCCGCGAGATCCTCCTCGGAGTCCGCCTCGAGTTCCACCAGGGCCTGCGCCTCGACGATCATGCGCTGTTCCTCGCCGTCCCAGGCGAGGGCCATGGTGCCGACCCGGAACTCCTCCTCGATCGGGGTGTCGAGGGGCGCCGTGTCGGTGTTCTCGGCGGGCGACACGGCGGGTACCGCGGCGCTGCCGCCGCTGCGCCGGACGACCTCGTCGAGCAGTTCGTCCATCCGCTCGGCGAGTGCGGCGACCTGGGTCTTCTCCAGGGCCACGCTGGTCACCCGGGTACCGGCGGTGGCCTGGAGGAAGAAGGTACGGCGCCCGGGCAGTCCGACCGTACCGGCCACGAAGCGGTCCGGGGGGTCGTAGAGGAACACCTGACGGGACACGTCCTGTCTCCATGGGAATCGAGGGTCGTCGTGGGTCGGTGGGTCGGTGGGACGGATGGGGACCGTCCGTGCGGGTAGGCGCGCCTACGCGAACCGCTTCACCCTACTGCGGCCGACGATCACGGTGCGCCCGCACCGCCCCCGACCGTGGCGTCCCCGGTCGGCGGCGCCTCGCGCGGTGCGAGGGAGGCGAGGTCGCCGGTGTCGCCGAGGCGTACGAGAAAGGGGCGCAGCCGGGTGTAACGGATCGCGGTGACGGAACAGGGTTCGACGGAGATCCGCTGGAAGAGGTCGAGATGCAGTCCGAGGGCGTCCGCGACGAGCGACTTGATGATGTCGCCGTGCGAGCACATCAGATAGACGGCGTCGGCGCCGTGGTCGCGTTCCACGCGCGCGTTCCACTCGCGGACCGCCTCCGCGGCACGGGTCTGCATGGCCCGCATGGACTCCCCGCCGGGGAAGGCGGCGGCGGAGGGGTGCGACTGCACGACCTCCATCAGCGGTTCGTCCATCAGCTCGGCGAGCTTGCGGCCGGACCAGTCGCCGTAGTGGCACTCCCCGATCCGCTCTTCGGTGTGCGCGCGCAGGCCGGGGCGGGCGTCGAGGAGGGGGCGGATCGTCTCCTGGCAGCGCTGCAGGGGGCTCGCGACGACCTCCGCGAGGGGCAGCGCCTCGAGCCTCGCGGGCAGCGCGGCGGCCTGCGCGGCGCCCCGCTCGTCGAGGGCGACTCCGGGCGTCCAGCCGGCGAGCACGGCGGAGGTGTTGGCGGTGGACCGGCCGTGCCGGACGAGGATCAGCGTGGGCATGCGGCCCAGGGTAGGCGCACGCGCGTGTGTGCCGGTGAGGGTGTGAGGGGAGAATCCGACGCGTGATCGTCGACTGTGCCATCTACCGTGACGGGCGCCGCACGCAGGGCCCGCAGGACTTCTCCGACGCCGTGGACGAGGCGCGTTCCGCGGGCGGGTTCGTGTGGATCGGGCTGCACGAACCCACCGAGAAGGAGTTCGAGCACGTCACCCGGGAGTTCGGGCTGCACCCGCTCGCCGTCGAGGACGCCCTCAAGGCCCACCAGCGGCCCAAGCTGGAGGTCTACGACGACTCGCTGTTCCTGGTGTTCAAGCCGGTCGTCTACGAGCCCGAGAGCGACACCGTCTCCTCCGGCGAGGTGATGGTGTTCCTCGGCGACTCGTTCCTGGTGACCGTCCGGCACGGCGACGGCGCGCCGCTGGCCGCAGTGCGCCGCCGGCTGGAGGACGAGCCGGAGCTGCTCGCCAAAGGGCCGACGGCGGTGGTGTACGCGATCGCCGACGCCACCGTGGACCACTACCTGGACGTGGCGACCGAGCTGCAGACCGACCTGGAGGAGCTGGAGACGGAGGTGTTCTCGCCGGACGGCGGCGGTTCGCGCAACACCGCGTCGCGGATCTACACCTTCAAGCGGCAGATCCTGGAGTTCCGCAGGGCGACCGGTCCGCTGGGGCCGCCGCTGAGCCGGCTGGCCGGCACCGGCGCGTTCGGTTCGGGCGTGCCGTTCGTGAACGACAAGGCGCGGCCCTTCTTCCGTGACGTCCACGATCACCTCACGCGCGTGAACGAGTCCGTGGAGGGGCTGGACCGGCTGGTGACGGACATCCTGTCGGCGCATCTGGCGCAGATGAGCGTCCGGCAGAACGACGACATGCGGAAGATCTCCGCGTGGGCGGCGATGGCCGCCGTCCCCACGATGATCGCTGGGATCTACGGCATGAACTTCGAGCACATGCCGGAACTTCGCTGGGTGTGGTCGTATCCGGCGGTCATCGCGCTGATGGGCGTGCTCGAGGTGTTGCTGTTCCGGCTGTTCAAGCAGCGCGGCTGGCTGTAGCGGCGCGGCCGACTGAAGCGGCCGGGATCAGGCGAACTCGGGGGCGGTGGTCGCCGGGCCGCCGAGCGCGTCACGGCGTTCGGGCATCTCCAGGGACACCATCCGCCGCCAGCCCGCGACCCGCTCCCACGCGTACACGGCGTGGATGCCGGCCGCGAGGACGGCCGACTTCGCCTTGGGCCAGCCGAGGATGCGGCCCATGTGGTCCATGACGGCGAGGCTGACGTCCCGGTAGACGCGGATCTCGGCGAGCGCGCAGGCGCGCAGGGTGCGCTGGATGACCCGGCCGTGGCCCGCGCGGGCGAAACGCAGCAGCTCCTCGTGGCAGTAGGCGAGGTGGTTGTCCTCGTCGTTCGAGATCATCTTCACCGCGCGGCCGATGTCGGGGTGGTCGGTGAAGTGCCTGCGCAGCAGCTCCATCTGTTCGGCGGCGCGCTGTTCGGTGACGCGGCTGTGGGAGAGGTAGGTCACGATGTCCGGCACGCTCAGCGGCTTCTTCGCGATGAGCCGGTCGTGGGCGAGACCGATGCCACGCCGCTCCAGGAGCATCGTGTAGTCGGTCTCCGGCGGGACGGGGACCGGGTCCAGGCCGCGTTTGCGCATCAGGGCGTTGAAGATCCGCCCGTGCTTGTCCTCGTCGGCGCCGTGACGGGCGATCCTCGGGGCGAGGTCGCGTTCGCTCTGCGGGACGAGCTCGGCGATCCGGGCGTTCTCCCAGCCGCCCTGCGACTCGCCGCCGGCGGCGATGGAACAGAACAGCGCGAAGGACGCGTCGTGGTCGATGATCTCCTGGAACAGACTCTTGGCCGAAAGCATTCGTCGATCACCTCTCCGCATGACACGTGATTCCGCGGCGTTGTGCGGAACGAGTCAAATGCGGTGGCGACGACGGCGCAACAGCTGTGCCGGACGGCTCCGCCGAACGGGGGATCCGGGGAGTCCGGTCCGGGGGCGTAACCGCGTGGCGCGTGGCGCGTTGTTCCCAGTGACGGCCGTGGCGGGGAAGACCCCCGAGCCCCCACCACGGCCGCAGACTTCCCCCGGCTATGCCAGACCGGCGAGTTCCAGTGCCTGGGTGCCCGCGCGCAGCGCGGCGAGGCGCTCCTCGAGGGTGAAGCCGGCGGGGGCCAGGGTGAGGGTGGTGACGCCGACCGCCGCGTAGGCCTTCATGCGGTCGGCGATCCGTTCCACCGAGCCGAGCAGGGTGGTCTGGTCGATCAGCTGGTGCGGGACGGCGGCTGCCGCGCCCTGCTTGTCGCCGGCCAGGTACTTGTCCTGGATCTCGGCCGCCGCCTGCTCGTAGCCCATGCGCTGGGCGAGCTGGTTGTAGAAGTTCTGCTTGCGGCTGCCCATGCCGCCGACGTACAGCGCGGTGTAGGGGCGGAAGGTGTCGGCGAGGCGCTCGACGTCCTTGTCCTCGCCGAGTGCGAGCGGCAGCGTCGGACAGATGTCGAAGCCGTCGAGGGTCTTGCCGGCCTTCTCGCGGCCGGCCCTCAGGTGGGTGATCGCGGTGTCCTCGAGGTGATCGGCGGACGGGAAGATCAACAGCGCGCCGTCGGCGATCTCGCCGGTCTGCTCCAGGTTCTTCGGGCCGATCGCGGCGATGTACAGCGGGATGTGCTCGCGTTCCGGGTGCACGGTCAGCTTGATCGGCTTGCCCGGTCCGCCGGGCAGCGGCAGCGTCCAGTGCGCGCCCTCGTACGACAGACGCTCGCGCGTCATGGCCTTGCGGACGATCTCGACGTACTCGCGCGTGCGGGACAGCGGCTTGTCGAACTTGACGCCGTACCAGCCCTCGGAGACCTGCGGGCCGGAGACGCCGAGACCCAGGCGGAAGCGGCCGCCGGACAGGGAGTCGAGGGTGGCGGCGGTCATCGCGGTCATCGCGGGCTGGCGGGCCGGGATCTGGAAGATGGCCGAGCCGACGTCGATCCGCTCGGTCTGCGCTGCGACCCAGGTGAGCACGGTGGCCGCGTCCGATCCGTAGGCCTCGGCGGCCCAGCAGACGGCGTACCCGAGGCGGTCGGCCTCCTGGGCGACGGCGAGGTTGTCGCCGTCCATTCCGGCACCCCAGTAGCCGAGGTTGATCCCGAGCTGCATGGCCGATCCCCTTACTCATCAGTAACGACGCTGTTCCGCAGACCTTAGCGCGGCGGTGGACGGACCGGGTCGTGCGGAGCGGGGCGAGGGCCGTCGCCTGCGGGGAACCCGGCGGCCCGGCCCGGAGATCCGGTTGTCCACAGGCAACCCACTGCCCAGTTCTGGCCAGTAATCTCGGCGTCCATGGAGCAGAGGCATCTCGGCCGCACCGGCCTGCGCGTGTCCCGTATCGGGCTCGGCACCCTGACCTGGGGCCGCGACACCGACGAGCACGACGCCGCGGACGTCATCAAGACGTTCTGGGAGGCGGGCGGGACCCTCGTCGACACGGCCGACGTGTACGGCGACGGGGACGCCGAGTACCTGCTCGGTCGGCTCATGGACGGCCTGGTGCCGCGGCGGGACCTGATCATCTCGACCAAGGCGGGCAGCGTGCCCGACCCGGACCGCCACTTCGACGGTTCGCGCGGTCACCTCCTCGCCGCCCTCGACGCCTCGCTGGCCCGGCTCGGCACGGACTACGTCGACCTGTGGCAGGTGCACGCCTTCGACCCGGACACTCCGCTGGAGGAGACGCTGCAGGCGCTCGACATCGCCGTCGCCAGCGGTCGCGCCCGGTACGCCGGAGTCTCCAACTTCTGCGGCTGGCAACTCGCCAAGGCAGCCACCTGGCAGCTCTCCGCGCCGGGCACGCGGACGCGGCTCGCGGCGACACAGATGGAGTACTCGCTGCTGCAGCGCGGCATCGAGCGCGAGGTGCTGCCGGCCGCGCTGGACCTCGGCATCGGCCTGCTGCCCTCCTCCCCGCTGGGCCGCGGCGTGCTCACCGGCAAGTATCGCGGCGACGCCCTGCCGCCGGACTCGCGCGCCGCCTCGGACCACTTCGGGCTCTTCGTCGAGCCGTATCTCGACGACACCGCCAGCAGCATCGTGGACGCCGTGTCGACCGCCGCGGACGGGTTGGCGGTGACCCCACTGCAGGTGGCACTCGCCTGGGTCCGCGACCGGCCCGGCGTGGCCGCCCCGATCGTCGGCGCGCGCAACGCGCAGCAGCTCACGGCGGCATTGTCAGTGGAGGCGCTTAGTCTTCCTGACGAGATCTGCCGGGCGCTCGACGATGTGTCGGCACCCGTGCACCGCTATCCCGATCACGACTGGAGCACGCTGTGAGCACGGAGCCGGAGCCCCGGGACACGACGGAGAACACCGGACCGGTGACGCCGCGGAACACCGGGCGCCCCGCGACCCCGGCCGACGCCGGGACAGCGGATCCGGCCGCACCCGACGACGCCCCCGCAACCGCCGGACAGGCGCTCGGCGAGAAGCCGTCGGACGCGGGGGCCGCGGGTGCGGGGGCCGCGGGCGCTGAGCGTGGGGGCGCAGAGGCGACGGGCACAGAGGCGACGGGCACAGCGGCAGCAGCCGCGGAGCCTGGGGATGCGGAAGCCGCAGGCGCGGCGGCAACAGGCACCGAAGCGGCGGGCGCGGAAGCAGCCGGCGCAGAGCGGGCGGGCGCGGGGGCAGGCGCAGAGCGCGGGGGTGTGGAGGCGGGGGGCGACGGGAATGCCGGGGAGATCGTGGGCGACGGTGCGGTCACCGAGGCCGCGGCCTCGGTGACCGGGGACTCCGGCGAGGGGGAAGCGGCCGGGCAGGTCTCCGAGGCTCAGGCCGAGCTGGCCGCGCAGAAGCTCGAGCGGGAGCGGATCGAGCGGCGGAAGGCCGAGAAGGCCGCGCCCATCACGGCGGGGGCCAAACTCAGTGGGAAGGCCGCCGACCTGCTGGCCGCCGTACGTGCCGTGGAGGGCGGGGCGAAGCCCCCGGCGGCCGTCTTCGACGACCTGGGAGCGGCCCCGCGCCGTACCGCCCCCGAGCCGGCGCGCCGCCCGCAGCAGGTTCCCGCCCTGGCCGCGGAACCGGCGGCGCCGGCCGCCGTCGAGGGCGTGCGACGGGCGCTGGCCGACGGCGGGGCGCCCGAGGCGCTCGCGCCGCAGACCGCCGCCGCACTCGGCGAGGGCGCCGAGCAGCTGCTGCGCGAGGACCCGTGGCAGCTGCTGCGCGTCCAGGGCGTGCGTCCCGAGCAGGCCGACGGGTTCGCGCGGACGCTGCTCGGCGCGGACTGCGCCCCCGACGACGAGCGGCGCGGTCGCGCAATCACGGTGTGGCTGCTGGAGCAGGCCGCCCTGGCCGGTCACACCGCCCTGGAGCTTCCGGCGCTCACCGCGGCCCTCGGCCGCCAGTCCGTGCCGGACGCGGAGACGGCCGTCCAGAACACGCTGGCCGAGGGCGAGGCGCTCGCCTTCCAGGACGCCCTGGACGCGCCGGGCGCCGAGCGGCCGACGGCGGCACCGGGACCGGCGTCGGGGCCGGCGCCGGGGCCGGCGCCGGGAGCGGACGCCGACGAGGGCGGGGCCGGCGATGCGGACGACGACAGCCGGCCGGTTCGTGTCCTGGTCGGACTGGAGCGTTACGCCCTCGCGGAGGAGAGCCTCGCCGACGCGCTGGCCCGGGTGGTCAACTCCCCGGCGAAGGACTCCTCGTCGGCGTGGGAGTCCGCGGCGGCCGCCGCGACCGGCAGCACGGCCGAGCTGATCCGCGCCGTCGCCGGAAACGGTCTGGTGCTGCACACCGGCGGCGATGCCGCCCGCGCCGAACCGGCCGCCCTGCTCACCGCGGCCCGGGCGCTGGGCCTGCGCGCGGTCGCGGCCTGTCACACGCCCGACGGACAGCGCCGGTTCGCGGCGCTCCTAGACGCGCGGGGCGGCGCGGGAGCCGGTGCGGGCGACGGCACGGACAGCAGCGCGGACAACGGTGCGGTCGTGACCGTCCCCGGTCTGCTCTCCGGCGCCGAGGGGCCCGGACGGGACGCCGAGGGGGCCTTCGCACTCGACCTGCTGGTCCTGCTCGACGCGCCGCAACTCGACGTGGAGAGCGCCGCGATGCTGGCGGAGTCGCTGCCGGACGGGGCGCGGCTGGTGCTCAGCGGGGATCCGGGCGTGCTCTGGTCCGCGGGCCCGGGACGGGTCTTCGCCGACCTGCTCGCGGCACGCGTGAGTCCGCAGGTCGCCTCGCGCACCCCCGATCCGGGTCCGATCGGCGAGCTCGTGTCGGGCGTCGGCATCGGTGAGCTGAACCAGGTCGCCGCGCCCGGCAAGGAGATCGTCATCGTGCCGGTGCGGGACGCCGGAGAGGCCGTGCACCGGACCGTGCAGCTCCTGGCGGAGTCGGTGCCGCGGGCCTTCGGGGTCGCGCCCGAGGAGGCAGTGGTGATCACTCCGGGCCACGGCGGCGCGGCCGGCACCCGCGCGCTCAACGCCGCTCTGAAAGAACGGCTCAATCCGGGCCCCGGCCGCTTCGGCGGGTTCGACCCCGGCGACCGGGTCGCCTACTCCCCCGTGCCGGGCCGCACGCTGCCGGGCCGGGTGGTGACGGCCGACGCCCAGGGGCTGCACCTTTCCTGCGCCGCCGGCTCCGTGGTCGTCCCGAGAGAGCGGGTGGAGCAGGCCGTGCGTCACGGGTGGGCGCTGACCGCGCACCAGGCGGTGGGCAGCCGCTGGCCCGCGGCGGTCGTGGTGCTGCCCGGGGACGCCGCGCAGGCCCTCTCCCGCCCCTGGGTGTACACGGCCTTCGGCCGGGCGGAGCGTCATCTCTCCGTGGTGCACGGCGTCGAACAGGCCCTGCCGCGGGCCGTCGCCGAGGTCCCGGCGAAGCCGCGTACCACCCGGCTGCCGGTGCTGCTGCGCAGTCAGGTTCCGGCGACCGGCGAGCAGGCCCCCGTCTGACACGGACGGCGGCGGTCGCCCGGGGTCTCCCCAGGGCGACCGCCGCCGTCTCCACGCACAGAAGCAGCCTGCTGCCGGTCAGCGATCCGCGTCGAGCCTCTCCAGCTCTTCCTCGTCGTCGGTCTCGTCCGCTTCGTCCGCTTCGTCCGCGTCGTCGGCGTCGTCGTCGAGGTCGTCGAAGACCGAGCTGACGTCGAAGCGGCAGATCACGCTCCCCGGGTCGGGCTGGTCGAACGGCGTCTCCAGCCACTCGCCCGGGTCGGCCGGGTCGTCGGCGGCCAGCACCCACAGCGTCGAGTCGGCCTCCTCGAGGCCGAACTCCTTGTGCCGGGAGGCGATCTCGTCCGGTTCGAACTCGCCGAACAGGATGCCCAGTGCCCCGTGCACGGTGGCCGAGACCTCGGCGCCCGTCCCCTCGTCCTCCGCCGCCTCCACCCGCTGCGCCTGCGCCATCAGCCGCTGCGGCTCCGCGACGGCGTAGTCGCGGCGGATCAGCACGCTCAGGGCGTTCGGCTCCTCGGGGCCCGCGTACGGCGGCAGGGAGTCCTCCGCACCGGGGATCTCGAAGGGCGTGACCTCGTCGTAGCGGTCGTAGAGCAGTTCGTCGTAGACCTCGGCGGCCGCGGCCAGCTCGTTGAACGCCTCGTAGACGGCCGGGTCGTCCTCCCCCGTCCTGCGTTCGACCGCGGCCAGGTGGCGGTCGAGCGCGGTCTTGACCGCCTCGGCGGCGGCGCGTACCTCGGCAGCGGTGGGCTGCGCAGCATCAGACATAGTGCAGACGCTATCCGTACCGGGCCCCACCCCGCACAATAGATGCGATGCCGGAATACGAATTTGTCGACGTGTACGTTCCGCGCGGGGTTTCCCGCAACGAGGCGACACGGCTGCTGACCGACCATGCCGAGTACGGACACTGGGAGTTGGACCGCCTGAGCCTGCTGCGCGACGGCAGTCGCCGGGTGCGGTTGCGCCGACGGATCATTCGTCAGGTGCGGGCCACGTGGTGAGGTGAGACGACACGACGGAGCGGGCCCCGCCCAGGCGGGGCCCGCTCCGTCGTCAGCGCTCCGACGGCTCACGCCGAGGGGCGCGCCTTGCGGTAGAGCACCGCGCCCGCGAGCAGTGCGCCCGCGCCGACCGGCACCGCGAGGCCCATCGGCAGCTCGCTTCCGGTGTGCGCGAGCTGCGGAACCTGGGCGGCGGGCCCGTGCACGGAGGAGTCGCCGACCGGCGTCACCTGACCCGGGGTGGACGGCGCCTCGGGTGCGGACGGGGTGGACTCGCCCGGCTCGGACGGCTTGCCGGGGCTGTGGTGCCCGGGCTTGCCCGGCGTCTCGTGGCCGTGGGACGGGGGCCGCTTCGGGCCGCGGTCGTTGGCGCAGTCGTTGCCCATCGACGGGTTGAGGATGCCGACGACGTCCACGCTGTTGCCGCACACGTTCACCGGCACGTCGACGGGCACCTGGACGTGGTTGCCCGAGCCGACGCCGGGCGACCCGCCCGTGTGGCCGCCCGCGTGCGCACCCCCGGAGCCACCGTGCGCCCCGGAGCCGCCGTAGTGACCACCGTGACCGCCGCTGTGGCTGCCGCCGTGACCGCCGCCGTGGTGGCCAGCCTGGCTGCCGCCGCGGCCCTGGTGGTCGCCGTATCCGCCGGACATCCCGCCGCCGCCCTTGTTGGCGCACGAGTTGCCGAAGGTCGGGTTGAGCAACCCGATGACGTCCACGGTGTTGCCGCAGATGTTGACGGGCACGTTGATCGGCGCCTGTACCGAGTTGCCCGACAGGACGCCGGGCGAGTCGGTGGCGGTGCCGTACGCGCCGGAGTCGGCGTGGGCGTAGCCGCCGGCGGCAGCGATCACCCCCGTCGCCGCCGCCACGGTCATGAGGCTTTTGCGGGTGACCTGTCGCATTGCTGAATCCCTGCTTTCGATCTCGCCTGTGTCCCGAATCGCTCGAGTCGCTCGCATTATGGCGGCTGTTCGATGTCATCGGGCTCTACGACTTCTCGGCTTTTCCTTCGAGAAAAGACCGGTCGGCCCCGGAGCACATGGCGTGCGCTCCGGGGCCGACGGTGTGGACGACCCCTCAGCGGGTCGACGTCAGTTGTTGATGCAGGTGTTGCCGAAGGCGGGGTTCAGCAGCCCGATCACCGAGATCGTGTTGCCGCAGACGTTCACCGGGACGTGCACGGGAACCTGAACGACGTTGCCGGACAGGACGCCCGGGGAGTGCACCGCGGCACCCTGAGCGCCCGCGTCGGCGACGGCCATGCCCGCGCCCGCGAGAACCAGCCCACCAGTGGCAGCCGCAGCAGCGACGACCTTCTTGATCATTATTCCTCCTTGTAGGCAAAGCGACCCCAAGCAGCGGATCGCATCACCAGTAACGAGGCGGAATTAGTGGGGCTACGCGCTTATCGGCGCATTCACTCTTCCCAGTCACCTCCGCACAGGCGGCCGATTTCCCGCGCCGGGTGAAATCTCGTTTCACCCGGACATTCAGGACGCGTCGATGAAGCGGTCGAGCACCCGCACCCCGAAGCGCAGTCCGTCCACCGGGACCCGCTCGTCCACACCGTGGAACATGCCGGCGAAGTCGAGCTCCGGGGGCAGCTTGAGCGGGGCGAAGCCGAACCCGCGGATGCCGAGGTCGTCGAAGGACTTGGCGTCGGTGCCGCCGGACAGCATGTAGGGGACGGCCCTGGCGGTCGGGTCCTCGGCGAGCAGCGCGGACTGCATGGCCTCGACCAGCGCCCCGTCGAAGGACGTCTCCAGGGCCTTGTCGGAGTGCACGTCCTCGCGGCGCACCTTCGGGCCGAGGATCCGGTCCAGGTCGGCGAGGAACTCGTCCTCGTACCCCGGCAGGAACCGGCCGTCGACGTGCGCGGTGGCCTCCCCCGGGATGACGTTGACCTTGTAGCCGGCGCCTAGCTGGGTGGGGTTGGCGGTGTTGCTGAGCGTCGCGCCGATCAGTTTGGCGATGCCGCCGAGCCGGGCCAGGGTGGCCTGCATGTCCTCGGGGTCCAGCGGGGTGCCCAGCGCGTCGCCGAGTTCGTCGAGGAAGGCCCGGGTCGTCTTGGTGACCCGTACCGGGAAGGTGTGCCGGCCGAGCCGGGCGACGGCCTCGGACAGCTCGGTGATGGCGTTGTCCCGGTGGATCATCGAGCCGTGTCCGGCGGTGCCGGCCACGGTCAGCTTCATCCAGTGCATGCCCTTCTCGGCCGTCTGGACGAGGTAGAGCCGCCGTTCCTCGCTCACGGTGAACGAGAACCCGCCCACCTCGCTGATCCCCTCGGTGACGCCCTCGAACAGGTCGGGGTGGCGGTCGACGAGGTGCCGGGCGCCGTACGTGCCGCCGGCCTCCTCGTCGGCGAGGAACGCGAGCACGATGTCGCGGGGCGGCCGCCGCCCGGAGCGCAGCCGGTCGCGGACGACCGCCAGCGTCATGGCGTCCATGTCCTTCATGTCGACCGCGCCCCGGCCCCACACGCATCCGTCGGCGACCTCGCCGGAGAAGGGGTGGTGGGTCCAGTCGGCGGCGTTGGCCGGGACGACGTCCAGGTGGCCGTGGATGAGCAGTGCGGGCCTGGAGGGGTCCTCGCCCTCGATCCGGGCCACGGTGGAGGCGCGGCCGGGGTGCGACTCGAAGATCTTGGGCTCGAGGCCCACCTCGGCGAGCTTCTCCGCGACCCACTCGGCCGCCTTGCGCTCACCGGGGCCCGAGTGGTCGCCGTAGTTGCTGGTGTCGATCCGGATCAGGTCGCGGCAGAGGTCCACGACCTCGTCCTCACCGGTGACGTTCCTGGCTTGGTCGTCCGTCGCGCTCACGCTGCTTCCTCCCGCTGTCACTGCTGGGTCCTGCTCATCCTCCCCCGCCTGCGGGTCCGTGCCCAAGACCGGTCCCGGCCCGTCACGCGCCGTTCACGCGGGCACGTCCGCGGCCGTCCGCGGCCGTCCGCCGGCGGTGATCGGGGCACCCCGGAAAGCCTGGTAATGTTTACGACGTCGCCGCGAGGGAAACCGCGCACGACAGACACCTTGTCCGGGTGGCGGAATGGCAGACGCGCTAGCTTGAGGTGCTAGTGCCCTTTATCGGGCGTGGGGGTTCAAGTCCCCCCTCGGACACAGCAGGGACGTTCACGAGATCGCCCCGAAGCGTTCACGAATTACCGGTCGAGTCATGTGACTCACCGGTAATTCGTCGTTTCTGGGGCCTCGAGCCTCGTGATCGGCTCGATGAGGAGGTGAGGCGGTGGCGGTCCAGGTACTGCACCTCTCACCTGCGGAAACAGGACATGCCTGCGCCACGGCTGGTAGCCGTGGCGCAGGCATGTGGGGTTTTCAGGGGGCGGAGCGCGGCGGAGGTGTATCACTCGCGTGGCGGAGGCTCGACTGCTCGGTCGGAAGCGTCGCGCCAATGGCGGGTCGGAGGGCTCACCGGGTGGGGTTGCGGCGCTCTGCGTGCTGGCTTTGCGGGGCTGGATCCGGACGCAGTGACTGATCGCTGTCGGACCCCAGGTCCTCCGTGCGGGGCGGGTGGCGGACGCCGGTAGGCGGGGGGCCGGTAGGCGGGGGGCCGGTACGGAAGGGGGACGCCGGGAAGAGGGAGCGTCCCCGGCTGCCCACCTCGACCACACTCGCCCTGTCGTCATACGCGTATTACGATGCCTTCGTGGCAAAGACGCGCATCACCATCAGCTTGGAGCAGGACCAGGCCGAACGCATCAGGCAGCACGCGGAGCGGGCGGGCATGGACGTCTCGGCCTACCTGGTGCATGCCGCAACGCGCCAGATGGCCGAGAGTGATGCCATAGAGGAACAGTTCGCCGAGGTGGACGCACTCATCGCCCGCGCGGAGCGGGCAGCGGACGGACTGCCCGCCGAACCCGCCCCGGAACCGGCCGCGGAACTGACTGAGCAGGAACGCCGCGAGGTCGAGGAGGCCCTGGGCCTCGTCCACGGCCGGGACCAGCAGGGCCGCCGTCCGGGACACGCCGCGTGAGCGCACGGGTGCCGGTCTACGACACGGGCATGCTCATCGCACTCGCCGACCGCAAGGCGAAGGCGGTGGCTCTCCACGAGGGACTGCGCGCGGTCCCGCACCGGGCGCTGGTGCTCGGACCGGTCCTCGCCCAGGTGTGGCGCCCCCAGCCGGCGCTGGTGCACGCGCTGTCCGGCGTCCTGAAGGACTGCGTGGTCCCTCAGGCCCGTACGTCCGAGCCGTCCATGCGTGAGACGAAGGCGGGCCGGCCGGAGTGTCTGGCCTGCGCGACGGGTCCGGACCTCACGGACTGGCGGCGCATCGGCACCGCTCTGGGGCAGGCGCCCCTGCCGGCGAAGAAGCGGCCGGACGCGGTGGACGCCTGGGTGGCGCTGGCAGCGGCCCGACACGGCAGCGCGGTCATCTTCACCACCGACCCGGGGGACATCCACGCCTACCTGACGGTCCTCGCGCCGACGGACGTGCACGTGGTCGCTGTCTGATGGCCGAGAGTTACGCCCCGTCCCGTCCAGATGGCCGCACAGGGCGGTGCACGGGCTCCGGCGGCAGGAGCGGGGCGCGGCCCTGCGCAGGCTTACTCCGCGAGCGGGTGCCGAGGCGATCAGCCGGCAACGGCAACGGCCGTCCAGTGCCACGGCCTCCCCCCGCGCCGACCGCTGAACTCGCCGAGGGTCCTCCACCCGCTTCGCCATTTACCACGGCCGTGGTACTTGGCACGGCAGGAGCAGGTACACAGAAAGCCCTGGGCATTCCGGCAGGACGAGTTGCACCTTTCGCGCGGGTTGTACTCACGGCCGATGAGGACGCTCGGGTACCTGCGGAGCAGCTCCCGGCTTATGTGGGGGAAGTGAGAGCTGGCAACCGTCCAACACTCCTCGTGGCCGTCCCACCGGAATGATCGATCGCTTCCGACCCAGCCGGAGAGTTTCCGTTCGTGCTCCCACATCGTGTGAGCCGGGAACCAGACACTGAACCACCCGTTGGCGGGCAAGCCGATTGTCGGCAGGTGCTCACCCCGATAATTCGGCAGCCACTCAGGGGGCTTGAGGTACTCGGTTGTCTTCCGTCGGTCACGCCTGCGTCCTTCGCCCCCACCCGCAATCCGCCGGCTACGCCGAGGCCCGGGCCCCCACTCGACCGACACGAGTGCGGCGAGCTGACCGGAGGCGTGGCAGGGGAAACGACTTACCGGCCTTTCATGGGCGACCACGCGGCCGTCCTGGTCGACCTCGATGGAGTTGCGGCACTTCACACACGTGCGATTGAACTCTCCGCCGCCCACAAGCACCCCCTTGGTTGCGCCGAGGGTCAGCCAGGCGAGTTCTCGGACTTCGGCGGTGCGCTGTGCGTCAGCCATGGCCACGACGTCGGGGGCGGGCCAAAGGCGCGACGACCGGCCCTCACAGCCAGAGTGGCGAGGGCAGCGTTGGCGCCACCACCGATCACAGCGCCGATACCGAACGGTGCCACTCGACCGAGAACGATGATTCCCTGCTTGGTCCCGTACTTCGTGATGAAGTTCTTCCCCAATATCTTGTTGATCTGACGCAACGTCTCGACGGGCACCTTGGCGACAACCTGACGTCCCCAGTGTTGCCCCGTACGCTCGGCGACCTTGGTGATGGTGGCGGAACCGGAACCGCCGAGCATGATTCCCATCACGATCGTCCGGCGGCGCTCGACCTCGTCGATGGGGACTCCGTGGACTTCGGCGAGCGAGAGCGCGAAGAGGGCGCTCAGCTCAAGAGACGAGAGAGCCTCGCCTGCCGACAGTGCCAGTGCGACTCCCGTGCCGACGCCGGGCGCGGCTGCAACTCCTCCCACTGCGGCACCCGTCCCGGTCAAGGCGCTGACGTACATCCGCTCCAGGTTGCGGATCACCTGTGCCGGTGTCGCCTCCGGGTTCCGCTGGCGGGCCCGGGCGATGTTCTTGCGCACCAGTACGCTCTGGCTGTCGATGGCCTTGTCCAGGAGGTCGAGGACTCGCTGCCCACGTCCGTCTTCTGCCGGAACCGGTCCATCGTGGGCGCCTGTTGTCATACCTTGAACTCCTTAGGTCGTTAGGCCCCAAGTCTCCCACTCAGGCTGCCAGTTCTGGAGCGTTTCCCCGACAGCTCCTACCTGTCCAGGCTCGGAGCCGTTGCGGTCCGCCCCATCGACTGCGAGATCACCGTCGGCACCTCCCAGGGGCGCCGCACCGGCGTGCACACCGTCTCGTCACGACCCTGACCGCCTCCCCCCACGCCCCAGCCATCGCGGTTGGAGCCGCCCGGTGTGGGTGTCCGGGTCGGGGGTCTCGAGGGTGCATTCGGCCCAGACCGTCTTGCCGCCGGGCGGGTACGGCTCGACGCCCCAGCGGTCGGCGAGGGCGGTGACCAGGAGCAGGCCGCGGCCGGACTCGGCGTTCAGGGGCGTTCCGCGATCCGCAGGCGGCGACGGGATGCGCTCGCCCCGGGCGTCGGTGACGGCGATGCGGAGCAAGCCGGCCGCCGTGTCGAGGGTGAGGGTGAGCCGGAAGTCGCGGCTGCCAACACGACCGTGCAGGGCGGCGTTGGAGGCGAGTTCGGCCACGATCTGCTCGGCGCGCTCGGTGACGCTGGGTGACACCGGCCACGTGCGGAGCTGCTCGCAGGCGAGGAGACGGGCGAGCCGGGCTCCGCGGCGGGTGGACGACAGGAGCTGGGCGAACGTGTGTACGGTGGAGGAGAGTTGGGGTGTGGTTGCGCTCATGAGGCCACGGTGACGGGTGCGCGGGGCGCGTTCCAGAGGTGAGGTCCGTACGTTACGTCAGCGTACGGACACATTCCGTGGACGGTACGAAGGTTCATGCGTCACGCTGAGTGTCGTCGACTGTGGGACGGCGAACAGCGCGGGTACGGAACCGGAGGTGGCCGCGGATGATCGACGGCGGTGTGGTGGACGACGAACACGTGTCGTGCGGCGAGGCGGACCGGGAGCCCGATCCCTCGGACAGCCTGCGGACGTTCGGGGCGGTCATGCAGGCACTGCGCGAGCACGCGGGGTACAGCAGAACCGAGTTCGCGAACCTGGTCAGCTTCTCCAAGCACACGGTGGAGTCCGTGGAGTTGGGGCGTCGGATGCCCGACGTGGCGTTGGTGGAGCGGTCAGAGGATGCACTGGGAAACACGGGGGCACTGCGGAAGGCGTCGAAGTACGTGACACGGGGACGCGGGGATGTGGGGCTCGCGGCGTGGTTCCGGCAGTGGGCTCGGCTGGAGCGGGTGGCGGTGAGTCTGTGCACGTACGAGTGTCGGCTGGTGCCGGGGTTGTTGCAGTCGGAGGGGTATGCGCGGGCGGTGTTCGAGGGGACCGTTCCGGTGGCTCCGGACAGCCTGCTGGAGGACTTCATGGCCCGACGGATGGAGCGTCAGCGGATGCTGTTCGAGCGGCCGACGACGCCGTTCAGCTTCATTGTCGAAGAACACGTCTTCCGGCGCAGGTTCGGGGATCCGGACCAGATGCGGGAGATGTTCGACCATGTGCTGGAGCTGAGCGCACCGCGGAACGTGACGCTCCAAGTCGTGCCGTTGGAGGCTGGGTTGCATGCCTGTCTGGATGGGCCGGTGCGGCTTTTGGAGACTCCCAGAGGGCAACGACTTGCGTACTCCGAGGGGCAGCAGAACGGCCGTCTGATCTCCGACGTGAAAGAGGTGAGCCTGCTCTGCCAGCGCTATGACACACTGCGCTCGCAGGCCCTGAACGCCAAGGATTCGCGGGGTCTGCTGGAGCGACTCCGAGGAGAGCTATGAGCGCGAGGCCGGAACTGGCGTGGTTCAAGTCCAGCTACAGCGGCAGTCAGGGTGACGACTGCCTGGAGGTCGCCGTTACCATACAGGCCGTGTGCGTCCGGGACTCCAAGGACGTGACGCGCCCTCATTTCGCCGTCGGCCGCGAGGAGTGGTCACGGTTCGTGGGGTTCGCGACAGAGGTGTGAGGGGCACAGGCGCCAACGACCGGTGACCGGTGTGGTGGTATTGCCCCCGGTCCCGCATCGCTCAGTGCTGGTGGGGGAGACCTTTGGGTCTCCCCCACCGCAGTATGTAGCGTCAGCCGCACCCAGGTTCATCGATGACGTCACGGCCTCCCGGGCTGACCGGCATGGACTCCTCCGAGTAGATCGATGTGCGCGCGGCTTGTCGGACCAACTCAGTTCTCTTCGAAACCCGTGTCCTCGAACTTCAACTGGGCGGCGTTCTCTCGGACGGTACGTATCTGCTGTTCCGTGAATCCGTCGGGAGTGCTTGCGGCGATCTCGATACGGACCTCGAGCGTGACGCCGTCGGCGGCTTCGAGGTGCGCCAGGACCTCCTGCTGGATATTGGCGAAGTCGGCAGCGGGACGGTTGGGTTGAGGGCCTTGACACCCCAGAACCTGCGCATGACCTTCTTCGCCGGCGGAGTCGAGGGCTGAGAGCCGGGGCCCGGCGTAGGCATGACAGCACCGGGACTGGGAGACGGGCTGCTGCCTTCACCGCTATTGCTGCCGTCCGCAGGGGTGACCGGTTCGATCGGCGGGGTAGCCACAACCCGTGCGCGCTGGGCGACGGCTCGGGCCGGCTGGACGAGGAGCGTTTCGTCGGTGACGAAGCTGGGATCGGGCTTGTCGCCGTGGATCCAGAGGTTCTGGTACTCGTCGGTGGCTTCGTCGTAGCCGTCGGCGAGGGCGAAGGCGTCCTGCTGCCAGAGGAGGACGTCGGCAGCACCGAGTACGGCCTGCTCGAGCACCTGCCTATGAGGAAGGCGCTTGAGGTAGGGACCCGTCCCGTCAACGACTTGAGGAGTTCGGGGTACGGCACCCATTCGTGCACCTCGCGCGACTCGCGGACGATTACGCTCTGCCTCACGAGATCGAGGAGGCTTTGGACCCGACGGAGCCCCAGGCTGCGGCCGCGCCGGACGACGCTCTGTCGGGCCAGCTGGCCTTCGACTTCGACCTCGATGACGGGGATGACGACGAATGAAGCTTCCCGCTGAGGAGCCGAGGGAGTCTCACCCCTCGTCTCCTCAGCGGGTAAGGCCCCTACTACCTCAGGGGCGTATGTGCGGGTTCAATAAATGCATACGCATGCTCTCGGGGAGTGATCTTGGGGCCCGCGGGAACCTCAACATCAATTAGTCCTGTTGTGCTGGTCAAGGGATCTCGTGAACGACCCACAGCAGCGGAGAGGGCGGTTCCGGCCAGTGGCCGGGCCGCCCTCTCCGCATTCCCGCCCCCGCAAGCCCCCGTAGGCCGCTGTACGCCCCTTTGCACCCCCGCCCTGACCACTCCGTGGGCCCTTTCCGGTCGATGTGGGGCAGATCTCGCCGCGGCGTGGGCCGTGCAGGTCAGAGCCCTGCGAACGATCTTTCCTCGCGCCCCGGACAGCCTCCCCGAGTGGCCGGCGCAAGCCGGCGCGCCTAGCTTCGTACTAAAATTTCCGGCTTGTCATGGAGCTGGACCGGACAACCCCAGGCAGACCTGCGGGCCCGCCGGCGCCCCGGAGGCTTCCGGGTTCGAGACGCGAGGACCGATGGCAGCCATTCACGAGAGCAGCGCTCTCGGCCTGCTCGACGACGAGATCCACGCCCGACTCGGTGACACCGCCCGTTTCTCCGGCGGTCCTGCCGCCTCGCCGCGCACCCTCGTCGACGTCTTCGACGCCTCCGTGCGGTCGTTCCCCGACGAGCTCGCCCTGGACGACGGCAGCACGCCCCTCACCTACCGCGCCCTCGCCGTCGAGGTGGACGGCCTCCGGCGCCGGCTCGCCGCCGCCGGGGTCGGCCTCGGCGACCGGGTGGGCGTGCGCGTGCCGTCCGGCACCAACGACCTGTACGTGGCCGTCCTGGCCGTCCTCGCCGTCGGCGCGGCCTATGTGCCGGTGGACGCCGAGGACCCCGACGAGCGGGCAGAGCTGGTGTTCGGGGAGGCGGACGTGCGGGCCGTGGTCGGCGCCGGGCAGGAGATCACCGTCCACGGCGTGTCCGGGGCGGCGGCGGCCCGCCCCGATACCGGGCACGACGCCTGGATCATCTTCACCTCCGGCTCGACCGGGAAGCCCAAGGGCGTCGCCGTCAGTCACCGCAGCGCCGCCGCGTTCGTGGACGCCGAGGCCGCGCTGTTCCTCACCGAGGAGCCGATCGGACCCGGCGACCGCGTCATGGCCGGGCTGTCGGTGGCCTTCGACGCCTCCTGCGAGGAGATGTGGCTGGCCTGGCGGTACGGGGCCTGTCTGGTGCCGGTGCCGCGCTCCCAGGTCCGCAGCGGCGCCGACCTCGGGCCCTGGCTGGTCGAGCAGGAGATCACGGTCGTCTCCACCGTGCCGACGCTGGCCGCGCTGTGGGAGCCCGAGACCCTCAACGACGTCCGGCTGCTGATCTTCGGCGGCGAGGCCTGTCCGCCGGAGCTGGTGCAGCGGCTGGTGACGGAGGGCCGGGAGGTGTGGAACACCTACGGGCCGACCGAGGCGACCGTGGTGGCCTGCGCGTCGCTGATGTCCGGCGAGGAGCCGGTCCGCATCGGACTGCCGCTGCGGGGCTGGGAGCTGGCCGTCGTGGACGAGGCCGGCGAGCCGGTGCCGATGGGCGGCAGCGGACAGCTGGTGATCGGCGGGGTCGGGCTGGCCCGGTATCTCGACGCGGAGAAGGACGCGGAGAAGTACGCGCCGCTGACGTCGCTGGGCTGGGAGCGGGCGTACCGCAGCGGCGACCTGGTGCGCGCCGACGCCGACGGGCTCGTCTTCCTCGGCCGGGCCGACGAGCAGATCAAGCTCGGCGGGCGGCGCATCGAACTGGGCGAGGTGGACGCGGCGCTGCAAGCGCTGCCGGGCGTCGCGGGGGCCGCGGCGGCCGTGCGCAGCGCCCGCAGCGGCAACCAGCTTCTCGTGGGGTACGTCGTCGTCCAGGAGGGCTGGGACCAGGCGGCGGCCGTGCGGCGGCTGCGCGCCGAGCTGCCCGCGGCCCTGGTGCCGCTGCTCGCCCCGGTCGACGACCTGCCGACCCGGACGTCCGGGAAGGTGGACCGCAACGCGCTGCCCTGGCCCCTGGAGGGGCTGGAGCCCGGCGGCAGGACCGAGCAGCTGTACGGCACCGAGGCCTGGCTCGCCGAGCAGTGGACGGAGGTGCTCGGCATCCCGGTCTCCGGGGCCCGCGACGACTTCTTCGCGATCGGCGGCAGCAGCCTGGCCGCCGCTCAGCTCACCACGAGGCTGCGCACCCGGTATCCGAGCGCGGCTGTCCTGGACGTCTACCAGCAGCCGACGCTGCGCAAGCTGGCCCGTTATCTGGAGGAGTCCGCGCAGGACGACGGGGCCGCCCGCGTCGTCGCGCCGGTGCCCGTGCGCGCGAAGGTGATCCAGCTGCTGCTTCTTGTCCCGCTGTTCACGCTGCTGGGGCTGCGCTGGACGGTGCCGCTGGCCCTGGTGGGCAACCTGCTGCCGATGTACTCCTGGCTGCCGACCGCGCCCTGGTGGCTGGTGGTCAGCGGCGCGCTGCTGCTGTTCAGCCCGCCCGGGCGGCTCGCCATCGCGGCCGGCGGTGCGCGGCTGCTGCTGCGCGGGGTGCGGCCCGGGCGGTACGCGCGCGGCGGCGGCGTCCATCTGCGGCTGTGGACCGCGGAGCGGCTGGCCGAGTTCAGCGGGGCGACCTCGCTGACCGGGTCCTGGCTGGAGCGGTACGCGCGGGCGCTGGGCGCCAAGGTCGGGCCCGACGTGGACCTGCACTCGCTGCCGCCGGTCACCGGCATGCTCAGGCTGGGCCGGGGCGCGGCCGTCGAGTCCGAGGTGGACCTGTCGGGTTACTGGCTGGACGGCGACCGGCTGGAGATCGGCCCGGTCAAGGTGGGTGCGCACGCGGTGGTCGGCACGCGCAGCATGCTGTTCCCGGGCGCCCGGGTCGGCAAGCGGGCCGAGGTGGCGCCGGGTTCCGCGGTGACCGGTCAGGTCCCCACGGGTCAGCGGTGGGCGGGCGCGCCCGCGGCCAAGCTCGGCAAGGCCAAGCGCAACTGGCCCAAGGAGCGGCCGGCTCGGGGCACGTACTGGCGCTTCATGTACGGGCTGACCGGCTTCGCGCTGACCGCGCTGCCGGTGCTGGCCGGCGGGGCGGCGCTGCTGGTGGCGGCCCTGTTCGTGCCGCCCGGCGGTGGTCTCGGCGTGGCACTGTCGGGGGCCGCGCTCGCCCTGGTCCCGGCGACGCTCGCCTTCGGGCTGGCGTACGCGGTGCTGCTGCTGGCGGCCGTGCGGCTGCTGAGCCTGCGGCTGCGGGAGGGCACGCACCCCACGCACAGCCGGACGGGCTGGCAGGCCTGGACGGTCACGCAGCTCATGGACCGCTCGCGGGAGACCCTGTTCCCGCTGTACGCGGGGCTGGTCACGCCGGTGTGGCTGCGACTGCTGGGGATGCGGATCGGCAAGGGCGCCGAGGTCTCCACCGTGCTCGCCCTGCCCAGTCTGACCACGGTCGGGGAGGGCGCGTTCCTCGCCGACGACACGCTGACCGCGCCGTACGAGCTGGGCGGCGGCTGGATGCGGATCGGGCGCGCGGAGATCGGGCGGCGGGCGTTCCTCGGCAACTCGGGGATGACCGCGCCGGGGCGGAGCGTGCCGGACGGCGGTCTGGTGGGCGTGCTGTCGGCGACGCCCAAGAAGGCGAAGAAGGGCAGCTCGTATCTGGGGCTGCCGCCGGTGAAGCTGCCGCGGAACACGATGGACGCCGACCGGAGCCGGACGTACGAGCCGACGGCAAGGCTGCTGTGGGCGCGTGCGCTGGTGGAGCTGTGCCGGATCGTGCCGGTGTTCTGTTCGGCGGGGCTGGCGGTGCTGACGGTGGCGGCGTTGTGCGCGCTCGGCGCCTGGGCGCCGCTGCTGTCGGGGCTGGTGCTGCTCGGGGCGGGGGCCGCGGCGGCCGTCGTCTCGGTGGTCGCCAAGTGGCTGCTGGTCGGCCGACACCGCAGCGGGGAGCATCCGCTGTGGAGCGGGTTCGTGTGGCGCAACGAGCTGGCGGACACGTTCGTCGAGGTGGTGGCCGTGCCGTGGCTGGCCGGGGCGGTGCCGGGGACGCCCGTGATGACGGCGTGGCTGCGTGGGCTCGGGGCGCGGATCGGCCGGGGCACGTGGGTGGAGAGCTACTGGCTCCCGGAGTCGGACCTGGTCACGCTGGAGGACGGCGTGACGGTCAACCGCGGGTGCGTCCTGCAGACTCACCTCTTCCACGACCGGATCTTGCGGACGGATACTGTGGTCCTCCGTGAGGGCGCCACGCTGGGTCCTGGCGGGATCGTGCTGCCCGGCAGCACGGTCGGGGCCCGGACGACCCTGGGTCCCGCGTCGCTCGTCATGGCCGCGGAGTCCGTCCCGGACGACACCCGCTGGCTCGGCAACCCGATCGAGGCATGGCGTCCCTGAGGACGGGCTACTCGGACCCGGAGCGCGGCGACGCACCGGCGGCGGGCGGTTCGAGCACAGGGCAGGGAGCGGACGCGGAAGTGGCAGTTCAGCAGTCGGTAGGGCCGGACCCGTACTTCCCGGCCAACGGTGACTCCCGGTACCGGGTGCACCGCTACGAGCTCACGCTGGACTACCGGCCGGGCCCGAACCGGCTGTCGGGCGCCGCGCGGATCAACGCGATCGCGGGGCGGTCGGCGCTGGCCGAGTTCCAGCTGAACCTGGCCGACTTCAAGCTCGGCCGGGTGCGGGTGGACGGTCGTCCGGCGCACTACACGCACCGGGGCGGCCGGCTGCGGGTCCGGCCGGCCAAGCCGGTCCGCGCCGGGGCCGCCTTCACGGTGGAGGTGCAGTGGTCGGGCAACCCGAAGCCGGTGAACAGCCCCTGGGGCGGGCTCGGCTGGGAGGAGCTGGACGACGGGGCACTGGTGGCGAGCCAGCCGGTCGGGGCGCCGTCCTGGTACCCGTGCAACGACCGTCCGGCGGACAAGGCGTCGTACCTGATGTCGGTCACGACGCCGTCGGCGTACTCGGTGGTGGCGGGCGGCCGGCTGCTGACGCGGACCACGAAGGCGTCGACGACCACCTGGGTGTACGAGCAGTCGGCGCCGACGTCGAGCTATCTGATAGGGCTGTCGATCGGCAAGTACCAGACGGTGCTGCTGGGCGACCCGGGGCTCGGCGGCGTCCCGCAGCACGGGCACATCCCGGCACGGCTGCTGCCGGAGTTCTCGCGGGACTTCGCGCGCCAGCCCGGCATGATGCAGGTCTTCCAGCAGCTCTTCGGTCCCTACCCGTTCGACGAGTACGCGGTGGTCGTGACGGAGGAGGAGCTCGACGTCCCCGTCGAGGCGCAGGGGTTGTCGCTGTTCGGCGCCAACCACGTGGACGGGGCGCGGGGTTCGGAGCGGCTGGTCGCGCACGAACTGGCGCACCAGTGGTTCGGCAACAGCGTGTCGATCGCCGACTGGCGGCACATCTGGCTGAACGAGGGGTTCGCGAAGTACGCGGAGTGGCTGTGGTCGGAGCGGTCCGGCGGCCGCAGCGCACAGCAACTCGCCGCCGTCGCCCACCGGTTGCTGGCGACACAGCCGCAGGATCTGCTGCTCGCCGACCCCGGGCGCAAGTCGATGTTCGACGACCGGCTCTACGAGCGCGGCGGTCTCGCCGTGCACGCCGTGCGCTGCGCGCTGGGCGATGACGCGTTCTTCCACATGGTGCGCGCCTGGCTCGGGGTGCACCGGGGCGGGTCGGTGACCACGGCGACGTTCGCCGCGCACGCCGCCCGGTTCACGTCCGAGCCGCTGGACGAGCTGTTCGCGGCGTGGGTCTACGGGAGGTCGCTCCCGCCGCTGCCGACGCCTTCGGCGCAACGCGGCGCGGCATCGGCCTGAGCGCC
The DNA here is from genome assembly GCF_036898465.1 of Streptomyces sp. B21-105. Lineage (NCBI taxonomy): Bacteria > Bacillati > Actinomycetota > Actinomycetes > Kitasatosporales > Streptomycetaceae > Streptomyces > Streptomyces sp. B21-105. The sequence goes on from NZ_JARUMJ010000001.1 coordinate 2,183,514, forward strand.
GGCACGGGGGCGGCACGGCGACGCGAGCGAGGGCCGGGCTGGGCATCGGCCCTCGGCCGCGGTCCGGGAGCGACGCGGCGACGCGGGCGGGGCGCGGCCCGGCCACGGCCTGGGTTGCGGATGCCAGCGGCACAGTGACACGGGCGAGGACTGGGCGGGCGGCGCGCGGCGCGCGGGCCCCGGCCCCCAGGGGTGTCGGGCGGGTGGTCCCGGAAGGCCGAGTGGATTCCGGGCGGCCGGGTGGTCCCGGGGGCCAAGTGGATTCCGGACGGCCTAGTGATCCTGGACGGCGGATGGTCCCGGGGGGGGCCGGGCGGGCGGGGGTTCCGGGCGGGCGGGCACAATGGGTGTATGGCACGACGTTCCGCCCGCCCGCGGCAGCCCGCCTTTGCCGCTGCGCCCGCCGTTCCCGCTGTTCCCGGCGACTGCCCGTGTGGGCTCTCCGCGACGTACGAGGCGTGCTGCGGCCGCTGCCACGCGGGCGCCGGGGTCGCGGCGACCGCCGAGGCGCTGATGCGGTCGCGCTACAGCGCGTTCGTCACCGGCGAGGCGGGCTATCTGCTGCGGACCTGGCATCCGCGGACGCGTCCGGAGCGGCTGGAGCTCGATCCCGGGATGCGCTGGACCGGCCTGGAGATCCTCTCCGTGGCCGGCGGGAGCGCGTTCCACTCGACGGGGTCGGTGGAGTTCCGCGCGTCGTACCGGGGCGGCTCGCTGCACGAGCGCAGCCGCTTCGAGCGGGTGGACGGGGCCTGGGCGTACGTGGACGGTGACTTCCCGGAGTGACGCCGTACGCCGGCCGGGTCAGGGGGCCAGGATGTCCAGTTCGTGGAGGGCGCCGACGGTGATCTCACGGGTGAGGCGTTCCGCACGGGCCGCGTCGCCGGCCCGGACCGCCTCGGCGACCTGGACGTGCAGGGTGACGGCGGCCGGGTCGGGGTCCTCGAACATGACCTCGTGATGCGTGCGGCCGGCCAGCACCTCCGCGACGACGTCGCCGAGGCGGGCGAACATCTCGTTGCCCGAGGCGGCGAGGATCACCCTGTGGAACGCCATGTCGTGGACGAGATACCCCTCGAGCCGGTGGCCGCGTGAGTGAGCCACCATGCCGAGCGCGCACTCGGTGAGTTCGGCACACTGTTCCGCCGTGGCGTGTCGCGCCGCGAGGCCCGCCGCGACCGGCTCGATCGCCGAGCGCAGGACGGTGAGCGAGCGCAGTTGGTGCGGGCGGTCGGCGCCGGCCAGCCGCCAGCGGATGACCTGCGGGTCGTAGACGTTCCACGCGGACCTGGGGCGGACCGTCACGCCGACGCGGCGGCGCGACTCGACCAGGTCCATGGACTCCAGCACGCGGACCGCCTCGCGCATCACGGACCGGGAGACGTCGAAGCGCTGGGCCAGCTCGTCGGTGCGCAGGACGCTGCCGGGCGGATACTCGCCCGCCGTGATCGCGGGCCCCAGGGCGTCCAGTACGCGGCCGTGCAGCCCCCGGTCCGGAGTGGTCATGCACTCAGCGTACGGGGTAGATCACGGAGCCAAAAAGTCAGACTTATTTGGCGCTTGGTCTTGCAATAGTCCTACCTAATCGGTTTCATCGTCGGCGGCGGCGTCCACCGGCGCCCGATGTCGAGGAAGACAGCGAGGCAGAGATGCGTACCCCGCACGTCGTCGTGGTGATGGGCGTCTCCGGCACGGGCAAGACCACGATCGGTCCTCTGCTCGCCGCCCGGCTGGGCGTCCCCTACACCGAGGGCGACGACTTCCACCCGCAGGCCAACATCGCCAAGATGTCGGCCGGCACCCCCCTCGAGGACGGCGACCGGTGGCCGTGGCTCGACGCGATCGGCGTCTGGGCGCACGGGCGGGCCGGGCTCGGCGGCGTGGTCAGCTGCTCGGCGCTGAAGCGGTCGTACCGCGACCGGCTCAGGGCGGCCGCCCCCGCCGTCGTCTTCGTCCACCTGGCGGGCGACCGGTCGCTGATCGAGGACCGCATGGCGCACCGGCAGGGTCACTTCATGCCGACGGCGCTGCTGGACTCCCAGTTCGCCACGCTCCAGCCGCTCGAGGCGGACGAGGCCGGAGTCGTCGTCGACGTCGTCGGCAGCCCGGAGGCCATCGCCGGGCGGGCGGTGGCGGCGCTGAACGCCCTCGCCGATCCCGCCGATCCCGGCGCCCCCGGCAATCCCTCTGGCCCCGGCAACCCCGGCGGCTGAGCCCTCGTCCGGCTGACTCCCCCGTCGGCTGCCCCTGCCGGTCGGCCCCCCGTGCCCCCCCCGGTGGACCGGTCGTCATCACCCTCCTCCGTCGCCGGCCCCACCTCCGCACGTCCCGTATCCCGCACCTCCCCGTATCCCTCCCCCTCCCCTACCTGACAAGGGAATCCCCCGTGACCAGACTCAGCGTCGAGATGCTGGCAGCGGACGCCGTCGAGCCCATCACCTCGGCCGGCCACGCACAGCTGGGCATCGCCGTCCTGGCGGGCATCGCCGTGATCGTCCTGCTCATCACTCGGTTCAGACTCCACGCCTTCCTGGCGCTGACCATCGGCTCGCTCGCGCTGGGCGCGTTCGCCGGGGCGCCGCTCGACAAGGCCATCGCCTCCTTCACCACCGGGCTGGGCGCCACCGTCGCCGGGGTGGGCGTGCTGATCGCGCTGGGCGCGATCCTCGGCAAGATGCTCGCGGACTCCGGGGGCGCCGACCAGATCGTGGACACGATCCTCGCCAAGGCGGGCGGCCGCTCCATGCCCTGGGCGATGGTGCTGATCGCCTCGGTGATCGGTCTGCCGCTGTTCTTCGAGGTCGGCGTGGTGCTGCTGATCCCGGTGGTGCTGATGGTCGCCAAGCGCGGCAACTACTCGCTCATGCGGATCGGCATCCCGGCGCTGGCCGGTCTGTCGGTGATGCACGGGCTGGTCCCGCCGCACCCCGGCCCGCTGGTCGCGATCGACGCGGTCGGCGCCAACCTGGGCGTGACGCTGGCGCTCGGCGTGCTGGTGGCCATACCCACGGTCGTCGTCGCCGGTCCGCTGTTCTCGCGGGCCGCCGCACGCTGGGTGGACGTCCCCGCCCCCGACCGCATGATCCCCCAGCGGCCCTCCGAGGAACTGGGGAAGCGGCCCGGGTTCGGCGCCACCCTCGCCACCATCCTGCTGCCCGTCGTTCTCATGCTGTCCAAGGCGCTGGTCGACATCGTGGTGGACGACCCGGAGCACACCGTGCAGCGCGTCTTCGACGTCGTCGGATCCCCGCTGATCGCGCTGCTCACGGCCGTCCTCGTCGGCATCTTCACCCTGCTGCGGCCCGCAGGGTTCGCCAAGGACCGGGTCTCGGGGCTGGTCGAGAAAGGCCTCGCGCCCATCGCGGGCATCCTGCTGATCGTCGGCGCGGGCGGCGGCTTCAAGCAGACGCTGATCGACTGCGGCGTCGGCCGGATGGTGCTGGAGATCTCCGAGGACTGGTCCATCCCCGCCCTGCTGCTGGCCTGGCTGATCGCGGTGGCGATCCGGCTGGCGACCGGTTCGGCGACCGTGGCGACGATCTCGGCGGCGGGCCTGGTCGCCCCGCTCGCGGCCGACATGTCGACGACGCACACCGCCCTGCTGGTGCTGGCCATCGGCGCGGGCTCGCTCTTCTTCAGCCACGTCAACGACGCCGGGTTCTGGCTGGTGAAGGAGTACTTCGGGCTCAGCGTGGGCCAGAACGTGAAGACCTGGTCGGTCATGGAGACGATCATCTCCGTGGTCGCGGGCGGTCTGGTCCTGCTCCTCTCCCTCGTGATCTAGACGGCAGGTCATGGGCGTGGGTGGGAGGGACGGCGGGCGACGCGCGCCGGCACGGGAAGACGGACACCGGAAAGAGGAGCCACGGCGATGAGCCACCCCCTGTTCGACATCAGCGGCCGGACGGCTCTGGTCACCGGCTCCAGCCGGGGCATCGGCCTGGCGCTGGCCCGGGGCCTGGCCGAGGCCGGCTGCACGGTCGTCCTCAACGGACGCGACGCCGGACGCCTCGCGCAGGCGGCCGCCGGACTGCCGGGGACGGTGCACACCAGCGTGTTCGACGTCACCGACGGGCCTTCGGTGCGGGCCGGCCTCGCCGACGTCGAGGACCGGGTCGGCCCACTGGACATCCTGGTCAACAACGCCGGCATGCAACTGCGCGCCCCGCTCCTGGAGTTCGCCGACTCCGACTGGCACCGGGTGCTGGACGCGAACGTCACCAGCGCGTTCCTGGTGGGCCGGGAGGCGGCCCGCGGGATGATCGCGCGCGGCCACGGCAAGATCGTCAACATCTGCTCCCTGCAGAGCGAGGTCGCCCGCCCCGGCATAGCGCCCTACGCGGCAGCCAAGGGCGCGCTGAAGATGCTCACCAAGGGCATGTGCGGCGACTGGGGGCCGCACGGCGTCCAGGTCAACGGCCTCGGCCCGGGCTACATCGAGACCGAGCTGACCCGGCCCCTGGTCGAGGACGAGGAGTTCAGCGCGTGGGTACGGCGGCGCACCCCGGCCGGGCGGTGGGGCCGTACCGAGGACCTGGTGGGCGGGGTGCTGTTCCTCGTCTCCCCCGCGGCGGACTTCGTCGGCGGGCAGGTGCTGTACGTCGACGGCGGTATGACGAGCGTGCTGTGAAGCGGCATGACGGGCGTGCTGTGAAGCGGCATGACGGGCGTGGTGTGAAAGGGCGTGACGACCGATGCTGGCATGTGTGATCCACGGTCCGGGCGACTTGCGCGTCGACGAGCTGGCGGCGCCCGCGCCGGGGCCGGGCGAGGTGCTCGTCGCCGTTCGCTACGGCGGGGTCTGCGGCTCCGACCTGCATTACTGGCGGCACGGCGGGGTCGGTGACTTCCGGCTGCGGGAGCCCATGGTGCTGGGGCACGAGGTGGTCGGCACGGCGTCGAGCGGGCCGCTCGCCGGCGCCCCGGTCGCGGTGCACCCCGGCACGCCGTGCGGGGTGTGCCCCGAGTGCGCGGACGGTCGGCGACACGTCTGCCGGGACACCCGCTACCTCGGCAGCGCGGCCAGAACACCGCATGTGCAAGGTGCCTTCGCGGCCGAGATCGCCGTACCGGCCGGGCAGGTGCGGCCGCTTCCGCAGGGGCTGCCGCCGCGTCGGGCCGCGCTCGCCGAGCCGCTGTCGGTGGCGCTGCACGCGGTGCGCCGGGCCGGTGCGGTGTCCGGACGTCAGGTACTGGTCACCGGGGCCGGACCCATCGGCTCCCTGGTGGTCGCTGCGGCGAAGGCGGCGGGCGCGGCCCACGTCACCGTCACCGACCTGCTGCCCGCCGCGCTCGGGTACGCGCGCGCCGTGGGCGCCGACGCCGTCGTCCGGGCCGACGATCCGGACGGTCCCGGGTGGCCGGCGGAGGCGGACGTGGCCGTGGAGGCGTCCGGGACGGCCGCCGGGCTGGAGACCTGTCTGCGGCTGGTGCGCCGCGGCGGGGTCGTCGTGCAGCTCGGCATGCTGCCGCCGGGACAGAGTCCGTTTCCGGGGAACCTGCTGGTCAGCCGGGAGATCGAGCTGCGCGGGGCGTTCCGTTTCGACACCGAGTTCGACGACGCGCTGCGGCTGCTCGCCGCCGAGCCCGCGTTCGACGCGCTGGTCAGCGCGGTCGTCCCGGTGCGGGAGGCGGAGTCGGCGTTCGCGCTCGCCGCCGACCGCAGCCGCTCCTGCAAAGTGCTGCTGGACTTCGGCGGCTGACCGTCGTTCACCGCCTCGGACCGGTCACGGCTTCCAGTGGCGGTGTTCGCGCTCGGCCCACTCCCGGCTCACGGAGCCCGTGCGCATGCCGCGCCGGGCCTCGGGGTCGGCGAGCGCCATGCCGATGTGGCCGGCCAGGACGATGCCGACGGTCAGGGCCAGCCAGTCATGGACGAACGTCGCGCTGGTGCGCCACATGATCGGCGTGAGGCGGGTGAACCACATGAGGAGTCCGGTGCCGAGCATGACCAGGGTGGCCCCGGCGATCCAGGCGGCGTAGATCTTCTGACCGGCGTTGAACTTGGCCGCCGGACGCGACTCCCGCCGTTTGTCGCGGCGCAGGACGGCCCCCAGCCAGCGGCGGTCGTGCGGGCCGAAGCGGTTGAGGCGGCGCAGGTCGGCGCGGAACGCGCGGGAGGCGAGGCCCGCGAGGACGGGAACCGGCAGAGCCAGACCCGCCCACTCGTGGATTCGCACGACCAGTTCGCGGCGGCCCACGAGCTGGGCGAGCTCGGGGACGTACAGGCAGGCGGCGGTGACCACGCACACGCCCATCAGCAGGGCCGTGGCGCGGTGCACCCAGCGTTCCGCGCGGGTGAAGCGGTGCACTCCGGTGGCGGCCGGCGGCGCCTCAGCTCGTAGGCTCATCGTCGCGTCCGTTCGAACGGCCGACCCAGGCGTCGACGTCGTAGCCACGCTTCTCCCAGTAGCCCGGCTGCACCTTCTCGGTGACGGTGATGCCCGAGAGCCACTTGGCGGACTTGTAGAAGTACATCGGCGCCACGTAGAGGCGGACGGGGCCGCCGTGGTCGTGACCGAGGTCCTTGTCCTGCATGCGCAGGGCGACCAGGACGTCGGCCCGGCGGGCCTGGTCCAGGGTGAGGCTCTCGCTGTACGCCCCGTCGAAGCAGGTGAAGCGGACGGCGCCGGCCTTCGCCCGGACACCGGCCGCGTCGAGGAGGGCGGAGAGCCGCACGCCCTCGAACGCGGTGCCGGGGACCCGCCAGCCCGTGACGCACTGCACGTCCTTGACCATCCGGGTCTGCGGCAGGGCCTTCAGCTGGGCCAGGGTGTAGCTGACGGGGCGGTCTACCAGGCCGTCCACGGTGAGCCGGTAGTTCGAGGCGTTCTTGTGCGGGACGGACGAGGTCACCGAGTAGTAGCGGAAGCCGCCGCCGTTGGGGAGCAGCCCGGTCAGGCCCGTGGGGTCCTTCTCCGCGGCGCTGCCGAGGAAGGCCTCCAGACCGCGCTGGAGCGGGGGTGCGGCGACGACCCCCAGGGCGCCGAGGGCGAGGGTGCCGAGGAACACCCGGCGGCCGACGGGGGCGCCGCGTTCCTCAAACGGTTCGGGATTCACCCGTCCATTCGAACACTCGCGGGCGGGCCGGACCAGCCTTCCCGGGCAGCCGTCAGACTTCCGTCATCACTTCTTGCCTTTCCGGGCCGCGCGGGAGTGCGTCCGGTCGGGCCCGACGAGTCCGGGGGCCCGACAAGTCCCGACGAGCGCGACGAGTACCGGTGAACACCCGTGAATGCCGGTGGATCCCCGTGGTTCCGGCGCGTCACGGCGGCGCGGGGCAGTCGCCGGCGGCCCGCCCCTGGTGGGAGCCGCCGCGGCCGGCGGACCGCGGGACGGGTGTGGCGTGCGCCATGGCGCGGCCCGGCCGGAGCCCACACCATGGCCGTAGGGGCGCCCCGCGCCCCGCGCCTCCGCTCCGGCTTCCGGCCGCGGGCCCCGCGGCCGGGTCAGCCGCCCGCTTCGGGGTACTCCCGGAACCATCACCCCGGGCGGGCCCGCCGCGGATGCTTCGGGCACTCCCCGGGTGCCGAGGGCGCTGGGACGCTACAGTCGGCCACTACGCACCCCGTCCGTGGCCCGACCGGATGATCGAGGTACGCAGCGTGTCGGTACTGGTTCTGGTTCTCGCCGTGAGCGCCGCCTGCTGTCTGGGCTTCGGGTTCGTGCTCCAGCAGAACGCGGCACAGCGGGCGCCGCTCGGCGACTTCCTCTCGCCGCGGCTGCTGCTCGACCTGATGAAGGTGCCGCGCTGGCTGGGCGGACTCGGCCTCATGGTGGCGGGGATGGCCCTGGGCGCGATCGCGCTCGGCCAGGGCGAGATCTCCCTGGTGGAGCCGCTGCTCGCGACCAACCTGCTGTTCGCCCTCGCGCTCTCCCGGCATCAGACGAAACAGTCGCTGGGCCGCCAGGGCTGGGCCGGGCTCGCCCTGCTGGCGGGCGGAGTGACCGTCTTCATCGTGGCGGGCGAGCCACGCGGCGGCAGCGCGGTCACGGACCCGCTGCGGCACTGGACGATCATCGGCACGATGATCGGGCTGGCACTGCTGCTCACCACCTACGCCAAACGCTCCCGGCTGAGCGCGGGCCCCGTGCTGCTGGCCCTCGCCGCCGGTTTGCTGTACGGCGTGCAGGACGCGCTGACCCGGGTCAGCGGACAGCGCTTCTCGGCGGGCGGCCTCGGCGAGCTGATCACCGGCTGGGAGCCGTACGCGGTACTGGCGCTCGGTGTGACCGGCCTGGTGCTGGTGCAGAGCGCCTTCGAGACGGCGCCCCTGCGGATGTCGCTGCCCGCGCTGACGGCGGCACAGCCGCTCGCCGGGATCCTCTGCGGCGTCGGCTTCCTGGGCGACCAGCTGCACACCGACACCGCCGCGCTGGCCTGGGAGGCGGCGGGACTGGCGGCGATCGTCACGGGCATCGTGCTGCTCGGGCTGCACCCGGCGATGCCGCGGGGCGGCGCCCCTCAGGAGCGGGTGCCCAAGCTCCAGCCGCAGTAAGCGGTACCGACGGGGCCGGGTGGCAGCGCGGGCGGCGGCCACGCAAGCGGTATTCGCCCGGGCGGGGCTACGCGGCGGGGTTGCCCGGGCGGGCTGCTTGGATGGGGGAATGAGCTCTGCTGACGAAATCCTCGACATCGTCGACGAGAACGACCAGGTCATCGGCCGACGTCCGCGCGCGCAGGTGTACGCCGAAGGTCTGCGCCACCGCTGCGTCTTCGTCCAGGTCAGGGACGCCGAGGGGCGGATCTTCGTCCACCGCAGGACGGCGGGGAAGCTGGTGTTCCCCTCCCTGTACGACATGTTCGTCGGCGGGGGGGTCGGCGCGGGCGAGGCCTACGACGAGGCCGCGCTGCGCGAGGCGGAGGAGGAGCTGGGGGTGAGCGGGCTGCCCCGCCCGGAGTACCTGTTCACGTTCCTCTACGAGGACGGCGCGGCGGGGAGCTGGTGGTCGGCCGTGTACGAGGTCCGCTGCGACCTGCCGGTGACCCCGCAGGCCGAGGAGGTGGCCTGGCACGACTTCCTGCCCGAGGAGGAGGTCGAACGGCGCCTGCCTGTCTGGGAGTGGGTGCCGGACGGGCTGGCGGCGTACCGGCGGCTCAGGGACCACCGGGCGACGGCGTGAACCGCACCGACGAGGCCGGCGCGGGCGACGGGTAGGGTCCTGCGGGTGATCGAGTTCGTACGGAACGTCCGGTTGTGGTTCGCCCCCGAGCAGGTCAGGGAGGAGGGCAGCACACCCGACTACCGGTTCTCCCTGGCGAACGAGCGTACGTTCCTGGCCTGGCTGCGCACCGCGCTCGCGTTGATCGGCGGAGGCTTCGCGGTGGACCAGTTCCTGCCGGACCTGCGCTGGGGCTGGCGGGTCGGGCTGGCGCTCGCGCTGCTCGCCGCGGGCGTGCTGTGCTCCCTGCGCGCGGTGAACCACTGGGTGCGCTGCGAGCAGGCGATGCGCCGGGGCGAGGACCTGCCGTCCTCCCGTTTCCCGGCGCTGCTGGGCGTGCTGGTCGCGGTGGTGGCCGTGGCGATGGTGCTGGTGGTGCTGGTGGGGTGGGAGGGATGAGCGCCGGGCCGGCGCCGGAGCGGGACCCCGGTCTGCAGCCCGAGCGGACCCGGCTGGCCTGGCGGCGTACGACGCTGGCGGGCACCGTCTCGGCCGTGCTGGCCGTGAAGGCCGCGCTGCACGGCGGTCCGTCGGCGTTCGACATCCTGGCGGGCGCGCTGTGCTGTGCCCTGTGGCTGGCCTTCCTGCTGCTCGCCCATCGACGCATCCGAGCCCTCGCCGCCACGCCGAGCCCGGCGGCCCTCACCGCCCGGCACGCCATGGCGGCCGTCGCGTGCGCGGTCGCGACGGCGGTGTGCGCCGTGGCCCTGGTGATCTGACGTACCCGCCGGACGCGCTCCCCCGTTCCTCAGGCCCCTCCGGCCGGCCCGGACCCGCCCCTTACCCGTCGCCCGCGGCCCGCTCCGTTCTCTCCCCCTCGTCCGACTCCTCCCCCTCGTCCGACTCCTCCGCCCAGTCCACGGTGACCACGATCTTGCCGCGGGTGCGGCCCTCCTCGCTCCGGCGGTGGGCCTCCGCGGTCCGCTCGAGCGGGAACGTCCTCGAGACGTGGACGGAGACGACGCCCTGTTCGGCCAGTTCCGCCAGGCGGGTGAGGTCCTCGGCGTCGGGGCGGACCCAGCAGTAACGGCCGCCGTAGCCGACGACGTCGCCGTCGGCGATCGAGGCGAGGCGTCCGTCCGGAACCAGCAGGTCGGCGGAGACCTTCAGCGTCTGGCCGCCGACCGTGTCGAAGGCCGCGTCCACGCCCTCGGGGGCCAGCCCGCGCACCCGTTCCGCCAGCCCCTCACCGTAGGCCACCGGCTCGCCGCCCAGCGAGCGCACGAAGTCGTGGTTGGCCTCGCTCGCCGTGCCGATCACCCGGGCGCCCAGGTGACGTGCGAGCTGCACGGCGATCGAGCCGACGCCGCCCGCGGCCGCGTGGACGAGGACGGTCTCGCCGCGTCTCACCCGGAGCGCCCCGGTCAGCACCTGGTATGCGGTGAGACCGGCGAGCGGCAGGCCCGCGGCCTCCTCCCAGGTGAGGTTGCGGGGCTTGCGCGCGAGGGTGCGCACGGGAGCGGCGACGTACTCGGCGAAGGTGCCGCGGGAGAGGAAGTCCTCGCGTACATATCCGATGACCTCGTCGCCGACCGCGTACTCCGGGACGGACACACCGGGCTGGACGACGACCCCCGAGACGTCCCAGCCGGGGACCACCGGGAAGACGGCGTCCAGCATGCCGTCCAGGTGACCCTGCCGGGCCTTCCAGTCAACGGGGTTCACAGCGGCTGCCCGGACCTTCACCAGCACCGCGTCGGGGCCGATCCTGGGGTCGCGCACGTCCCCGTACCGAAGCGTCTCGGGGCCGCCGTAACCTGCGTAACTGATCGCCTTCATGGGTCCGACCCTCGGGGGTCCCGGGACGCCTCGCAAGCCGGATCACCCGGTGTCCCGGTTTCGCGTGGCGTCCTGTCGACTGAAAAGGGTTCTTCCGACGGCTCCCCGGGTTCTGTCCAGGGGAGCCGTCGGCCTATCGTGGCCCCGATCACGTTGGGCATGCCCCCTGGACTCCATACCGACCGGTCGGCATCATAGAGCGAGCCCCTGTTCACCCGTCCCGTCCGTAGGAGCGACGCATGAGCCCCGACCACCCGCCCGGACTCGACCTCGAACGGCTGCGCGACCTGCTGGAGCGCGAGCGTCCCGGTCTGGTCCACGGCCCCCTCACCGGACGGCTGATCGAAGGCGGACGGTCCAACCTCACCTATGCGGTCTCCGACGGCGAGGCGAAGTGGGTCGTACGCCGGCCTCCGCTGGGGCACGTCCTGGCCACCGCGCACGACATGAAGCGCGAGCACCGGGTGATCAGCGCCCTGCACCCGACGAGTGTGCCGGTGCCCCGCCCGGTCCTGCTGTGCGAGGACGACGACGTGCTCGGGGCCCCGTTCTACGTCATGGAGTTCGTCGAGGGCACGCCGTACCGCACGGCCGACGAGCTCGCCCCGCTCGGCGAGCGGCGCACCCGGGACGCGGTGCTGTCGCTGGTGGACACCCTGGTGGAGCTGCACGCGGTGGACCCCGCCGATGTCGGCCTGACCGACTTCGGCCGGCCCGAGGGCTTCCTGGACCGTCAGCTGCGCCGCTGGGGCAAGCAGCTGGACGCCTCCCGCAGCCGCGAGCTGACCGGGATCGACGAGCTCCACGCGGCGCTCGGCCGCGAGCTGCCGGCCTCCCCGGCCGCCGCCGTCGTGCACGGCGACTACCGGCTCGACAACGTCCTGATCGGCCCCGACGACACGATCCGCGCGATCCTCGACTGGGAGATGTCGACGCTCGGCGACCCACTCACCGACCTGGGGCTGCTGGTGATGTACAGCGTGCCCCTGCAGTTGCCGGACTCCCCGATCTCCACGACCGCCGCGGCGCCCGGTCACCCCTCGCCGGCCGAGCTGATCGAGCGGTACGCGGCGGGCTCCGGGCGCGACGTCTCGGCGGTCGCCTGGTACACGGCGTTCGCCTGGTTCAAGCTCGCCGTGATCCTGGAGGGCATCCACTACCGCTACACGCTCGGCCAGACGGTCGGGGGCGGCTTCGACCGCATCGGGGAGCTCGTCCCCGTCTTCATCGAGCACGGACTGACCACACTCCAGGAAGGCTGACCGGCATGGACTTCGCGTTCGACGCACGCACCGAGGACCTCCGCGCCAGACTGCTCGCCTTCATGGACGAGTACGTCTACCCGGCCGAGGCGGTGGCCGAGGAGCAGCGGGCGCTGCTGGCCTCGCCGTGGGACACGCCGGCCGTCGTGGAGGAGCTGAAGGCCGAGGCGCGCGGCCAGGGCCTGTGGAACCTCTTCCTGCCCGACGCCGAGCACGGCGCCGGGCTCACCAACCTGCAGTACGCGCCCCTCGCCGAGATCACCGGCCGTTCCCCGCAGCTGGCGCCGACGGCGCTGAACTGCGCGGCGCCGGACACCGGGAACATGGAGGTGCTCGCGCAGTTCGGCGACGAGCGGCAGAAGAAGCAGTGGCTCGAGCCGCTGCTGGCGGGCGAGATCCGTTCGGCGTTCGCGATGACCGAGCCGGAGGTGGCCTCCTCGGACGCCACCAACATCACCACGCACATCGAGCGGGACGGCGACGATTACGTCCTCACCGGTCGCAAGTGGTACATCTCCGGGGCGATGAACCCGGACTGCAAGATCTTCATCGTCATGGGCAAGACGGACCCGGAAGGACCGGACATCCGGCGCCAGCAGTCCATGGTGCTGGTGCCGCGAGACACGCCCGGCGTCACCGTCCGGCGGGCCATGAAGGTGTTCGGGTACGAGGACCACTCCCACGGCGGCCACGCCGAGGTGGTGTTCGACCACGCGCGCGTGCCGGTGACGAACCTGATCGGCGAGGAGGGCGGCGGCTTCGCCATCGCCCAGGCCCGTCTCGGCCCCGGCCGCATCCACCACTGCATGCGGCTGATCGGCATGGCGGAGCGGGCGATCGAGCTGATGTGCCGCCGGGCCGTCTCCCGTACGGCCTTCGGCAAGTCGCTGGGGCAGCAGGGCGTGGTGCACAACTGGATCGCGGACGCGCGCGTGACGGTCGAGCAGCTGCGGCTGCTGGTGCTCAAGACCGCCTGGATGATGGACACCGTCGGCAACCGGGGCGCCCACGCGGAGATCCAGGCCATCAAGATCGCCACCCCGCGCGCGGTCGTCGACATCATCGACCGGGCGATCCAGCTGCACGGCGCGGGCGGCGTCGGCCAGGACTTCCCGCTGGCCGAGCTGTACGCCGGGGCGCGCACCCTGATGATCGCGGACGGGCCGGACGAGGTGCACCAGCGTTCGCTGGCCCGGCGCGAGCTGAAGAAGTACCTCTAGAACCAGTGGCGCGGGTAAGGGGCGGTCGCCATGGACGACCACCCCTTACCCGTCGGCCTGCCTGCCTGTCGGCTCGTCTCAGGGCCGCAGCGCCCGCAGCAGCAGGTCGGCCAGGTGGTCGGCGACCTCCTGCGCGCCCATCGGGCCGTCCGGCCGGTACCAGGTCGACAGGTGGTGCACCGACCCGAAGTGGTAGTCCACGACCAGGTCGGCCGGGGTCGCCGTGGAGAAGACGCCGGAGGCCTGGCCCTCCTCGACGAGCGCCCGGAAGCGTTCGTGGTAGCGCCGGCGCTCGGACCGTACCTGTTTGTTCTTCTCCGGGCTCAGGTGGTGCATCGAACGGAAGAAGATCATCGCGTCGTCGAGGTTCTCGATGGTCGTGACGACGACGTCCGCCGCCGCGGCCCGCAGCCGCTTCTCGATCGGCTCGTCGGCGTTCGCGAAGGCGTCGAGCCGCTCCTGCTGGACGCGCAGCACGCGCGCGTACACCTCGTGCAGCAGGTCGTCCTTGGAGCCGAAGTAGTGGTAGAGGGCACCCTTGGTGACGCCTGCCGCCTCGACGATCTCCTGCACCGAGGTGCGGTCGTAGCCCTGCTCGGCGAAGAGCCGGGTGGCGGCGGCGAGCAGCCGCTGCGGCACGGGGGTCCCGTCGCCGTCCGTGGTCCTGGGCACTGCCGCCACCTGCCTTCCTCGATGCCTTGTCGGCGTGTCTCACCGGCTGTCGTCCTGCTGACCGGCCCGTCGGTACCGGCCGTCGTCCTGCTGACCGGCTGTCGTCCTACTGGACGTCGTGCGTACGGGAACGCAGTTCCCGACGGAGGATCTTGCCACTCGCCGTCTTCGGCAGGTCGGGCAGGATCTCCACCTGGCGCGGGTACTTGTAGGCCGCCAGTCTGTCCTTGCAGTAGGCCGCGAGCGTATCGGCATCCGCGTCCGCGCCCGGACGCAGGCTGATGTACGCCTTGACGGTCTCCCCGCGATAGCCGTCCGGCACCCCGACGACGGCCGCCTCACGCACCGACGGGTGGGTGTACAGCACGTCCTCGACCTCGCGCGGCCACACCTTGAAGCCGGACGCGTTGATCATGTCCTTCTTGCGGTCGACGACGTACAGCCAGCCCTGTTCATCCATGAAGCCGATGTCTCCGGTGCGCAGCTCGCCGCCGGGGAAGGCCTCGGCGGTGGCCTCGGGCCGCCGCCAGTAGCCGGGAACGACCTGCGGCCCCCGCACGACGATCTCGCCCTGTTCGCCGAAGGGCGCCTCCGCGCCCCGGTCGTCGACGATGCGCACGACCGTGTCGGGACCGGGCACGCCGACGGCGAGGGTCCCGGAGGCCGGGTCGACCGGCGCCTCGTGCTGGGGCGGTACCGAGGCGCAGGGAGCCGTGCACTCGGTGAGGCCGTAACCGTTGCGGATGTACGGCCCGAAGCCGGCCCGGAAGGTCTCCACCAGGGCCGGCGGCACCGGTGCGCCGCCGGAGGAGATGTGCGCGAACGACGCGAAGTGGTCCCGGGTGCAGGAGGGGTGGGCGGCCAGCGCCATGAACGCGGTGGACGGGCCGACCGTGTAGTGCGGCCGGTGCTCGGCGAACGCCTCCAGCACCAGGCCCGCCTCGAAGCGGTACGTCAGGACGAGCGTGCCCGCGCTGTTCAGACACGCGCCGAGCTGGCAGACCATGCCCGTGATGTGGAACAGGGGCGCGAGCGCGTAGTAGACGGGCGCCTCGGGCAACCGCAGGCCGGTGCGCTGCCGCTCGGCGTTGTACATGATGTTGCCGTGCGTGTTGGTGGCGCCCTTGGGAGCGCCGCTGGTCCCCGAGGTGTAGCTGATCAGGGCGATGTCGTCGGGGGCGGCCTCGCGGCCCGCCGGGGCCCGGTGGCCGGCGCGGGCGACGGCGGTGAGGTCGTCGGCGTCGGGGGCCTGCGGGAGCCGTTCGAAGGCGAGCACGCGCGCGTCGCCGCGCGTCTGGAAGTCCAGCTCGCAGCCGGTGAGCACGATCCGCACCGGCGAGTCGGCCGCCGTCTCGCGCAGATACGCCTCCCACGCGCGGTCGGAGCAGATCAGTCCGGTGACGTCGCCGTCCCGCAGGACGTGGGCGACCTCCCCCGCCTTGTACATCGGGTTGACCGGGACGACCGTCGCGCCCGCCTTCCAGGCGCCGAGCAGGGCGAGCACGAACAGCGGGGAGTTCTGCAGCAGGACGGCGACCCGGTCGCCGGGGCGCAGGCCGCGGGCGGCGAGGTGCCCGGCCACGGAGTCGCTGAGCTCGTCCACCTCGCGGTAGCCGAGCCGGCCGTCGAAGTAGGCGAGGCAGGTACGGTCCGGAACCTCGGCGGCGGACCTGCGGAAGGCGTGCACCAGGGAGTCGGCGGGCTCGATCGGGGCGCGCTGGGCGTCGTCGAGGAGGGCCAGCCAGGGCTTGGCCTCGTAGCGGGAGGCGGGCGCCGTCATCCGGCCGCCTCCCACTTCTGCTGGAGATGGTTCATGTTGGTCAGCCAGCGGTCGGGATCGCCGGCGCGCACCTGGTAGTACCCGGCGACCTCGGGGTGCGGCAGGATCAGGAAGCGGTCCTCGGCGATGCCCTTGAACAGGGCGTCCGCCACGTCCCGCGGCTCGATCGCGGTCGGCTTGAGCACCAGGTCGCCCGCGCTGCCGGTGGCGTCCAGCATGTCGGTGCGCACGCCCTGGGGACAGATCGCGTGCACCTTGATCCCCCGGTGCCGGTAGGTCAGCGACAGCCACTCGGCAAAGGCGTACGCGCCGTGCTTGGTGACGCTGTAGGGGGCCGCGCCGATCATGGTGAGCAGGCCGGCGGCGGAGACGGTGGAGACGAAGCGGCCCCGGCCGCGCTCCAGCCAGTCCGGGAGCAGCGCGTGGGCGGCGCGGACGTGCGCCATCACGTTGACGTCCCAGGCCTGCGCCCAGACGGCCTCCTCGGCGGCCTCGGAGCCGCCCGAGGCGACGCCGGCGTTGGCGCAGTACACGTCGACGACGCCGTCGAGGGCCTCGCGGGCCCGGTCCACGACCGCCGAGGCGTCGCCGGGGACCGCGATGCCGCCGATCTCGTCGGCGACGGCCCGCGCCCGGTCCGCGTCGAGGTCGTTGACCACGACCCGGGCGCCCTCGGCGGCGAAGCGGCGGGCCAGCGCGGCGCCGATGCCGCCTCCCGCTCCGGTGACGACCACTCCGGCGTCCTGCACGGCTTCCACTCGGTCTCCTTCGACGCGGCTACGGCACGGGCTGCGGCTCTGGGGCGCACACCCGGCTCCGCGTCTCAGACTAACCAGTCGGTATGTTGCGGCGGAAGGGCCGCTCCGGATTCGCGGCCCGTTCGGCGCGCACCGGGTTCCGCGAGCCCGGGAGCGCGCCTTCCGTGCGGAGGTGCACGAAAGGCGCGGGACGTATGGCCAATCGCTCCCGTTCGCAGGACGATGCGCGCACCTGGCGCACCGCTTCGGGAACGAGGGGGCCTGTCGTGGCGGAACCTGCGATGAGCGTGACGCCCTACTGGGAGCTGATCTTCGACGCCGACGGCGACGTCGACGGCGGACGGCGCGACCGGCTGGCGGCCGAGGTGGGGCGGCGCGGCGTCCGCGATCTGATCGTCTTCGCGCACGGCTGGAACACCGACCGCTCCGGGGCGACCGCGCTCTACAGCCGCTTCTTCGCCCCGATGCCCGCGCTCGCCCAGGCCGCGAGGATCGGTTACGTCGGCGTGGTGTGGCCGTCGATGCGGTTCTCCGACGAGCCGATCCCGGACTTCCCGCGGTCCGCTGCCGCTGCCACGGGCGTGGGCGCGGTCCGGCGTCGGACGCTGGACGGGGAGACCCGGCACGCGCTGCTGGCCGCCTTCCCGGGCCGGGCCGCGGTGGTGGACCGCATCGGGCGGCTGCTGGAGGAACGGCCGCCCGGGGAGGCCCCGCTGGAGGAGTTCGGGCGGCTGGTGCGGTCGCTGGTGGACGTGGCGCCGCCCGGGCCGCAGGCGCTGTTCGCGGCGGACATCCTGGCGGAGGGCGTCCCGCAGGACGGGCCGCAGATGTTCGCCGCGCCCACGGCGGAGGTCTGCGAGGAGTTCGCCCGGGCCCTGGCCGTCCCCGAAGCCGGAAGGCCGGTCTTCGACGGCCCGGAAGCCGAACCCGAAGCCGGTCCGGGAACCGGCCCCGGAGTCGTGGGGTTCTCGCTGCCCGACCCCTGGGACGGGGCGCACGAGCTGCTGCGCCAGGCGACGTACTACGCGATGAAGCGGCGGGCGGGGTCGGTCGGCGAGCGCGGGCTCGGTCCGTTCGTGGGCCGGCTGGCGGCCGTCGCGCCCGCGGTACGGGTGCACCTGGTGGGGCACAGCTTCGGCGGACGGCTGGTGTCGTTCGCGTTGCGCGGACTGCCCGAGGGCGTGCGCACGGTGAAGTCCGTGACGCTGCTCCAAGGGGCCTTCTCGCACTACGCGTTCGCGGCGCGGCTGCCGCACGACGCGCGCGCGGGCGGTGTGCTGGAGGGACAGCAGCATCGGGTCGACGGACCGCTGGTGTGCTGCCACTCCTCCTTCGACGCGGCGCTCGGCACGATGTATCCGCTGGCCTCCCGGATGGCGGGCGACGCCCGCGGGGCCGTCGAGGAGTTCGGCGTCGGCAGCGTGCTGGGCGCCAAGTGGGGGGCCATGGGGCACGACGGGGTGCAGGCGGTGCCCGGTACGCGCGCGTGCACGCTCGCCGAGGCGCTGGCCGGCCCGCTCCCGGCGTCGGGGTGCGTGAACGTCGACGCTGCCGCAGTCGTCCGGCGCGGCGGGGCGCCGGCCGGGGCGCACAGCGACATCCTGCACCCCGAGCTGGCGCGGTTGGTGCTGGCGGCGGGCCGCGTACGCTGACCCGCCACCGTTCCTCAGGGCCTCACCGGTGCGAGGTGAACTCCACCACCTGCTGGAAGGTGGGCCGGTTCTGCCAGCTGATGTTGCCGTGCTTGATGCCGCCCAGGGTGCGCTGCACGATCGAGTCGGCGCACCACTGGTTGCCGGCCGCGCAGAGCGTGTCGCCCGGGTAGACCTGGGCCGCGGTCTTGCCGGCCGCCGTCTTCAGGGTGCTGATCAGGACGTCCCGGCAGCCGTTCAGGGTGCCGCCGCCGCAGTACTTCTGCGTCAGTCCGCCCTGCACGGTCTCGCCGAGCACGGCGCGGACGTCCTTGTCGACGTAGCTCCACCAGCCGTACTGGAAGGAACTGCCGGCGTGCGATCCGGTCGGCCCGTGACCCGCCGACGGTGCCTCGTCGATGGGCAGGTTGGCGCTGAAGGCGTTGTACAGGCCGGTGCCCAGACCGGGTTCGAACTCGGCCTTGACCAGCAGCGGCCACCACGCGTCCAGGATGCGGATCGCGTCGGCGTCGGCGTACGTCTTCGAGCCCGCCGTGGTCTCCGTGCGCCTGCCGCCGGCCGTCAGCCAGGTCTGCAGCTTGGTCACTGCTGCCGACGCGGTGGAGTCGGTGACCGGCGAGCTCTTGATCACCTTCAGCAGGTCCGGCAGGACGTCCTCGGCGCGCAGGTCCGTGAGCGCCGCTTCCGCCATCGCCTTCGTCAGGGACGCGCGTGTGACGCCGCCGGCCGCGACCAGCTTCTTCACCCGGCCCTCGAGAAGGTTGCCGCGGTGCACTGACCCGTCGCCCCAGGAGGCCGTCGTGTAGTCCTTGGCCTGCTTGTTGTTCCAGGAGATGTAGTAGTCCTGGTCGACGGAGTTGGGGTGCGCCGAGGCCGGGGTGTACTCGGCCGTGTTGGTGGCCGGGACCCAGTTCTTCCACTCGTACGCAGCCTGCGCCCACACCGGGAACTCGGCGTCGACGCCGCTCGGGCGGACCGGGTTGTCGCCGCTGTTGTAGTACGCGGTGTGGGTGGAGTCGGCGTAGAACCAGTTGAACGTGTAGTTGATGTGCTGCACCGCGTTCTGGAAGGTCTGCGGGCTCTTGACGTAGTCCGGGTCGTTCAGCATCTGGAAGCCGATGATCGAGTCGGCCTCGTGCATGTAGGACGAGCGCAGGGTGGTGTAGGCGACCTTCTTGCCGCCCACGGCCGCCCGGTACTCCACGGGCCCGTACTTCGTGCGGTAGACGCGCATGGTGTACGAACCGGCGGCCGTCCCGTCGGCGGTGGTCGGCTTCCAGGCGTTCTTCTGCTCGACGACGTCCATGGCCGTGCAGACGCCGTGGTACAGGTAGTGGTAGTCGTCCTGGCACAGTTCGACCGCGTAGGAGTCGATGATGTCCTGGCCGGACGTCGTGGCGCTCCACGCGTAGTCCTGGCCGCGGCCGAGTTCGACGTACATGCTCAGGCCCGCGAAGGAGGCGCCGCGGGCGCTGATGCCCGGGCCCTGGATCTCCTGGAGCATGAGCAGCTGCGGGGCGAAGTAGCCGGTCTGCGGTCCGAAGACGGCGATCGGGTGGCCGCTCGCGGTGGACTTGCCGCTCACCACGAGGGCGTTGGACATGCCGCGTCTGGCCGAGCTGAGGGCGCTCGCGGTCGCCGTGGCGGTGGCGGCGGTCGCGCTCGCGTCGGCGCCGGTGCCCGTCGCGTCGTAGACCAGCGGCTGCGAGGCCACCGAACCGGCGTCTGGCAGCGCCTCGCCCTGCGGGGTCGCGGGCTTGCCGCCGTAGGGGAAGCTCTCGCCGTTGTGGACGGTGAGGACGGCCTCGGGATCGTTGCGTTCGCGGAACGCCTCCCAGACCTGGGTGCCCTGCTCCACGCCGTACTTCTCCTGTGCGGCGAGCAGCGAGACGGCGTTGTTGACCTCGCCGCCGCCGCCCGAGCCGAACAGCGCGCCGATGACCGAGGCCAGCGCCACCAGGTCGGTGATCTTGAAGTGGTCGATGGTGCCGGCGTTGGTGATTGAGTCCTTGTGTCCGGTCAGAACGTATTCACCGGGGAAGGTGCGGCCACTGTCGGAGGCGTCGATGTAGGCGTTGACGCCAGCCAGGTAGGCGTTCGCGTCGGCGAGCGCCTGCTGGCCGCGGGCGCCGTTGGTGGCGACGGCGTTGTCGATCTGGGCCTGGAGGTCTGCCTCGGTGTACGGAGCGTTGCGCCAGAACTGCTGCTCGAGACCCTGGTTGGAGGGGTCGCCGCCCGCGAACGCGGTCAGCTGGCCGCGCCCGACATGACGGAAGACGTCCATGAGCCACAGCCGGTCCTGGGCGGCGGCGTAACCGGCGCCGAACTCGGTTCCGTACCGGGTGGTGCCGGTGATGTGCGGCACGCCCGTCTTCTTGTCGCGGACGATCGTCACGTCGGTGCGGCCCGCGGGCTTGACGGTCGAGGCGACCTGGTCGGCGGCGACGCCGAACGACGCGTCGTTGAAGAAGGTGTTGATCGTGGCGTTGGTGAGGGTGGGGTAGCCCTTGGCGAGGTTGGCGTAGGGGCCGAGCTGGTCCTCGGCGTGTTCGGGCTGGGAGCCGAACGCCTGGTTGAGGAGGATCTGCGCCAGGGTGGCGTTGCCGTTCTCACCGGGCGGCAGGATGTCGGAGCACTGTCCGCCGCAGTAGTCGTTCGAGGCCGTGACCTCGGCTGCTGCCGCCACTTGGGAGAGCGGCGACAAAAGACCGGCGATCAGGGCGCATACGGAAGCGGTCTTCAGGAACCCGGGGAATCTGCCGGGAGTTCTCAGTATGTCGAGAGTGTTGCGGGGGGTTCGCCGAGGCATCGGCTGCTCCTAGCGACGGGGGTGGCCGAAAGGTTACCGCCGGTATCCCCGGGATTGAAGATGAACATGCGTCAAGTTTTCGGCTTGTGGAGGTCGTCGGAGATCGGATGGAGCCGAATCGCTTGTCGATACGTCTATTCGACGACGTCCGTACCACGACGCCGAAGTGACCGAAGTTCAGGTGCAGATGTGACGGAGGTGCAAGGCGATGGCCGGTTTCCGGAGTCTGGCGAGACAGGTGCGAGACCCGCGGTGCGATCTGGCGCTGCGGCGGTATTCGCTGCGCAAGTGCCTTGAACGGTTCGCCCCCTACGGGCACCGGGCGACCTGGGACCACCTGTGCTCCCGGGCCGGGTTCGGCCCGGAGGACCGCTCCCCCGACCCTGCGCGGCTCGTGGCCGCGTTGGACGAGCTGGAGGCGGCGCGGGCGGTGTGGCTGGCCTACGAGGGGGAGTTCGCCGAACGCCGCAAGAAGGAGAAGCACGACGGACTGCGCCGGCCCGGGAGCGTGGACGACTGGCACCGCCTGACCTGGGGCGGGTTCGGCGTCGCCTGGTGCGACGACCCGCGGCTCCACCCCCGTGAGCCGCTGGCCGACGTGCTGCGCAAGCTGATCGCCGCGCTGGAGCGCGCGCCGGGCTCCGGTTGCCCGGTGTGCGGCGGCGAACGGCTGCCCTGGAAGTACGAACTGGACCACGAACCGTCGTCGGGGCCGGTCTGCGCGGACTGCGGGATCCTCGTGCCGCGCCCCGTGCTCACACCCGAGGCCCTGGCGCACGCCCGACGCGGACGGCTGCTGCTGTCGGCCTGACGCCGGCCTGCCCGGTTGACGTGGGCCCGGCGTGGGCCTGACGTGGGGATGACACCGGCCTGCCGCCGGTCTGACGTCGGCCTGAGCTTCGCCCGAGGCCGGCGGCCGGTCCCGGACCGGCCTGCGAGGACGGCGGGGGTGCGCCGGCGATGACGCACTCCTGTTCACACCGGCCCGGCCCGGGCGACGCCCGGCCGGTCGCGGACGCGCCGTTCCCACAGGTCGTGCATCCCGCGCACCGGCGCCCGAGCGGGCGGGCACCCAACGGGCGGGCACGTCCCGAACGGGCGGAAGGGCGGAAGGGGCCGGAAGGTACCAGCCGCAAATACGGTCGCTCCACCGTTTTCCGGCGGGGAGAGTTGGGCCGATGAAACCCAACTGAGCTACTCGCCCGAGGACTTGAAGGAGCCCCGCATGTCGACGCTGCGCGTCACCGCCGAAGTGCTGACCGTCCACGAACACCCCGACGCCGACGCCCTCGAACTGGCCCAGGTCGGCCTGTACCGGGCCGTCGTCGCCAAGGGGGCGTACCGCACCGGGGAGGCCGCGCTCTACATCCCCGAGCAGTCCGTCCTCCCTCTCGAACTGGTCGAGGAGCTGGGGCTGACCGGGCGGCTCGCGGGCAGCAGGTCGGACCGGGTCAAGGCGGTGCGGCTGCGGGGCGAGCTGTCACAGGGCATCGTGTGCCGGCCGAAGGCGCTGGCCGACGTCGATCTGGCGCGGGCCGCGGCGGACGGCGTCGACTTCGCGGAGCGGCTGGGCATCGTCAAGTGGGTGCCGCCGATCCCGCCGACCATGAACGGGGACGTCGAAGCCGCCCCGGAGCTGCTGCCGTGGGTCGACATCGAGAACATCCAGCGCTATCCCGGCATCTTCGAGCCGGGCGAGCAGGTGGTGCTGACCGAGAAGCTGCACGGATCGGCGTGCCTGCTCACCTACGTCGCCGACGAGGAGCGCGTGTTCGTCTCCTCGAAGGGCTTCGGCGCGAAGTCCCTCGCCCTCGCGGAGGACCCGGGCAACCTGTACTGGCGCGCCGTACGCGGGCATGGCGTCCCGGAGGCGGCCGCCCGGCTCGCCGAGCGGTTGGGCGCGCGCCGGGTCGGCATCTTCGGCGAGGTGTACGGGGCGGGCGTGCAGGACCTGACGTACGGCGCGGACGGCCGGCGCGAGACCCTCGGCTACGCCGTGTTCGACGTCAGCGCGGAGATCGACGGCACGATCCGCTGGCTGGACGCGGAGCAGCTGCTGAGCGGCGAACTGCCACTGGTGCCACGCCTGTTCGAGGGGCCGTACGACAGCGCGCGGGTGCTGGAGATCGCCTCCGGACGCGAGACGGTCTCCGGACGCGGGCTGCATCTGCGCGAGGGCGTGGTGATCCGCCCGGCCGTCGAGCGGTACAGCCCGGTGACCGGAGGCAGGGCCATCGCCAAGGCGGTGAGCGGCGCCTACCTGACCCGCAAGGGCGGAACCGAGTACGAGTAGCCGGGGGCGGCCGGCGCCCGACCGGGGGGCGCGTGACCGGGGCGGCACGAGGCCGGGAGCCGCGCAAGACCGGGAGCCGCGCAAGGCCGGGGGCGGCGGCCTTGCGGTCCGCGCCGGCCTCGCGTGCCGCGCCGGCTCCCGGGGCGGGGGCGGTTGGCCGTCGTGTCAGCCCTGTCCTGCGCCCCCGCCCCGGCCGGCGCCCCCGCCGTCGTCCTCTCGTCGTTCGGCCAGCAGGCGTGAGCCGGCCAGCCGGTCGCCCAGGACGTCGTCCGGGTTGGACAGGACGCAGGTGGCGAGGGACAGGCAGCCGCAGCCGATGCAGTCGGTGAGGTGGTCGCGGAGCCGGTTGAGCTGCCTGATCCGCTCGTCCAGCTCCGCGCGCCACGCTTGCGACAGTCCGGCCCAGTCCTCACGGGTGGGGGTGCGCGCCTCCGGGAGTCCGGCAAGGGCCTCACGGATCGTGGCCAGCGGGATGCCCACTCGCTGCGCGGCGCGGACGAAGGCGACGCGGCGCAGCGTGTCGCGGTGGTAGCGGCGCTGGTTGCCCGAGGTGCGGCGACTGCTGATCAGGCCCTTGGACTCGTAGAAGTGCAGGGCGGACACGGCGGCGCCGCTGCGGGCGGCGAGCTGGCCCACCGTGAGCTCGTGGATCTTCTCGGGAATCTGGGGCACCTCTCGAAGCCTACCCACCCGCACCGGCCCCGGATCCGTTGACATCGGCCCGCCACCCGACCATGCTAAGCAGTTGCTTAGACCCATGGCACGGTGGCATGGGCATCCAGTGACGCGAGAGGGCCGCAGACATGGCAGAGCCGAGGATCTTCACGTCCGCCGACGAGCTGAGGGCGGCGGTGGGCGAGCAGCTGGGGTACACCGACTGGCTGGAGGTGGACCAGAAGCGCATCGACCTCTTCGCGGAGGCCACCGGCGACCACCAGTGGATCCACGTGGACCCGGAGAAGGCCGCCGCCGGACCGTTCGGCACGACCATCGCGCACGGCTACCTCACCCTGTCCCTGCTGCCGCTCTTCGGACCGCAGCTGATCACGGTCGAGAACGTGAAGATGGGCGTCAACTACGGGACGAACAAGGTGCGTTTCCCCGCCCCGGTGCCCGTCGGCTCGCGTGTGCGCGCCACCGCGACCATCACCGGCGTCGAGGACGTCACCGGCGGAGTGCAGGTCAGCGTCGCGTTCACGGTGGAGCGCGAGGGCGGGGACAAGCCGGTGTGCGTGGCGGAGTCGGTGTCCCGCTACTACCTCTGAGACCCGCTGTCCCGCCTCCGGGGCCTGCCGTTGCCGTCCCCGCCTTCCGCGGGACGCCGGCGCGGCTACTTCGCCGCGCCCACCATCCGCAGCACGAGGTCGGCGTACAGCTCGCCGACCTCGTCGGGGGTGCGCGGCCCGCCGACGTTGAACCAGCGGGCCACGTCGATGCACAGGGACAGCACGGCGAGGGTGGTGCCGTGCACGTCCGGCACGGCGAACTCGCCGCTCGCCACGCCGTCCTCGATGATCCCGCGGACCTCGGCGTCGACCTTGCGGCGCAGGCCGAGGATCTCCGCGCGGGCGTCCGGGCCGAGGGCGTCCAGCTCGTACTGCACGACCCGGGCCGTGGTGCGCCGCCCCGCGTGCCAGCGGACGAAGGAGCTGACGGCGTCGGCGAGACGCTCGGTGGCGCTGCCCTCGCCGGCGGCCGCCGTGCGCAGGATGTCCAGCGCACGGTCGTGACCGATCCGGCTGATGCGGTGCAGCAGCTCTTCCTTGGTCTTGTAGTGGATGTAGAGGGCGGCCGGGCTCATGCCCGCGCGGCCCGCGATGTCCCGGGTGGTCGTCGCGTGGTAGCCGCGCTCCGCGAAGGCCTCCACGGCGGCGACGAGGAGTCGCCTGGCCGCGTCAGGGGTGACCTCGTCCCACGGCTCGATCTCGCCGCCGGCCGTCTCCTCCGCCGTAGTCATCGCTCGTCGCCTCTCTCGGTACAGGGGCTCCACCATACCGCCGAAGGTGAGCGCTCGCTTAGATTGCCCGCTCAGAGCTTCTCGAAGGGGTCGTGGTCGGCGAGCAGCTTCTCCAGGCGGGCCTGGTCCACCCGGCTCACGATCTGCCCCGCCTCCTGCCGGTCGCGGATCACCTTCGCCAGCGTGAAGGCGGAGGTCACCAGGTACAGGACGGCGATCGCCAGGAAGCCGCGCACCCAGCCGTCGGTGTGGATGTTGTAGATGCCGATTCCGGTGGCCGCGATGGCGATACCGAAGGAGGCGACGGCCTGTCCGTAGAACGCCGCGGTGCTCTGCTGCTTGACCGGTGTGTCACTCATGGGGACAAGCTTCGGCGGAGGGGGCGCGCGCCACATCCGTCCGCGTACTCAGTACGTACTCAGAACGCCGAGACCCCTGTCAGGGCCCGTCCGATGAGCAGTTTCTGTATCTGGCTCGTGCCCTCGTAGAGGGTCATCACGCGGGCGTCGCGCAGCAGTTTGCCGGCCGGGTACTCGTCGATGTACCCGTAGCCGCCGAAGACCTGCAGGGCGTTGTTGGCGGCGCGCACGGCGGCCTCCGAGGCGAAGAGCTTGGCCTTGGAGGACTCGGTGGCGAAGGGCAGGCCCCGGTCGATCAGGTCGGCGACCCGCCAGGTCAGCAGCCGGGCCGCGTCCACGTCGACCGCGATGTCGCTGATCAGTTCCTGGACGAGCTGGTGGTGGGCGATGCTCCTGCCGAACTGCTCGCGCTCGCCGGCGTACCGCACCGCCGCGTCCAGGGCGGCCTGCGCGATGCCGACACAGCCCGCCGCCACCGACATCCGGCCCTTGGCCAGCGCCGACATCGCGACGGAGAACCCCTTGCCCTCGGGTGCCAGCATCGCGGACGCGGGCACCCGGACGTCGTCGAGGACCAGCTCGGCGGTGGCCTGCCCGCGCAGGCCGAGCTTGCCGTGGATGGTGCGGCGGCCCAGACCGGGAGTGTCCGTGGGGACGAGGAACGCGGAGACGCCCTTGTGTCCCGGCGCGTCGGTCGAGCGGACGAAGAGCAGGACGACGTCGGCCCAGGTGCCGTTGGTGATGAACGTCTTGGCGCCGTTGATCACGTACGAGTCGCCGTCGCGGACAGCGCGGGTGGTGAGGTTGCCGGCGTCCGAGCCGGTGCCGGGTTCGGTGAGTCCGAAGCAGCCGACGTACGCGCCGGACGTCAGTCCGGGCAGCCAGCGGCGCTTCTGCTCCTCGCTCCCCCAGGCCGCGACCGACTTGGCGACCAGGCCGAGGGAGACGGACACGATGCCGCGCACGGACGAGTCCCCGCGGCCCAGTTCCTCCGTGACCAGGCAGTAGGCGAGGTGGTCGCCGCCGGAGCCGCCGTACTCCTCGTCGACGGTCAGCCCGAGGAAGCCGACCTCGCCGAGCTTCTTCACCACGGACCGGTCGACCTCCTCGGCCCGGTCCCAGGCGACGACGTGCGGGGCGATCTCGCGGTCCACGAACTCCTTGGCGAGCTGCCGGACGGCCGTCTGCTCCTCGCTGAGCCCCAGGTTCACCACGAGATCACCTCACTGAAGAGAAGCCGGACCCGGACGGTCGACCCGGATGCCGGACCGGACGGCGCCCCGGAAGGTCGGCCCGGGAAACCGACCAGGGAAGTCGGACTTTAAATTAGCACTGCTAGTTTCCAGCGTGCAGCCCTACTATGTGCGCCATGGCCCGACCGCGCAAGCCCCTCCTCAGCACCGACCGGATCGTCGAGACCGCACGGGCGCTCGTGGACGCGGAGGGCCTCGCGGCCGTCTCCACGCGTCGGCTCGCCGCCGAACTGGGGGTGAGCGGGCCCTCGCTGTACAACCACTTCCGCACCAAGGACGAGATCCTCGAAGCCGTCGCCGACTCGGTGAGCGCCCAGGTCGACCTGTCGATGTTCGAGGACGCCGGCCGGGGTGGCGTACGGCGCTGCACGACTGGGCCGTCTCCTACCGGGCCGCCCTGCGCGACCATCCGAACATCGTTCCGGTGCTCGCCCAGGGGCCCGGCCGCCGGCCGGCCGGGCTGCGGCTCGCCGACGCGGTGTACGGCGCGATGGTCCGGGCCGGCTGGCCGGCCGCCCAGGCCACCAGCATCGGCGCGCTGATGCGCTACTTCATCATGGGCTCCGCGCTCGGCTCGTTCGCCGGCGGCTTCGTCGACGACGTGAGCGCCTACGACCCCGCCGACTACCCGCACCTGGGCAGGCCCACCTGCTCGCCGAGCAGCAGGAGAAGATCGACGAGCGGGCGTTCGAGACCGGGCTCACGGCACTGCTCGACGGCCTCGCGCGGCAGTTCGAGCAGCTGCCCTGATCCGTCGGGCAGCCCGCCCCGACACGGTTCGGCGTCGGCCGAAATGTGCGTCGCGCATGCTGGAAGGCATGAGCGTCATGGACACCGGCAGCCGCACGGGCACCGGGAGCCGCAGGGATCCCCGGGCGGCGGGGCTGGCCGCACTCGCGGGTCTCGTCGCCGACGAGACACGGGCCGCGTGCCTGCTGGCCCTGCTCGACGGGCGGGCGTGGACCGCCGGCGAACTCGCCCGGCACGCGGGCGTGGCCGCGTCCACCGTGAGCGAGCACCTGGGCAAGCTGGTCGCGGGGGGCCTGCTCGCGGAGGAGAGGCAGGGGCGGCACCGGTACGTGCGGCTCGCCGGCACCCGGGTCGCCCAGCTCCTGGAGGACCTGGCCGCCCAGGTGACCCCGGATCCGGCCCACCGGCCGCGCGGCCTGCGCGCCACGACTGCCGGTTCGGCGATGGCCCGGGGCCGCACCTGCTACGACCATCTCGCCGGCCGGCTCGGCATCGCCCTGACGGACGCCCTCACCGCCCGCCGCCTGATCGCCCCGGCGCCCGCGCCTCCCTCGGCCGGCGCGCACCCCCGGTCGTCAGCCGAGACCGACGCCGCCCCCGCTTCCGCGCCCACCGACAGCCCCGTACCCGCACCCTCACCCGCACCCGCACCCGACGAGCGGGGCACCGGGTTCGCGCTGACCGAGGCGGGGATGCGGTGGTTCGAGGACTGCGGCATCGTCCTCGACCCCGCCGGCCGAAGGCCCCTGGCCCGTGCCTGCCTCGACTGGACCGAGCGGCGGCCGCATCTGGCGGGCGCGGCCGGCGCCGCCCTGTGCCGGCACGCCCTCGACGCGGGCTGGTGTGTGCGCATCGGATCCGAGCGGGCCGTGAAGGTGACGGCGCGGGGCGAACGCGCGCTGGCCGAGCTGCTGGGCGTCGAGCCCGCCGCCCTGTGCTGAGCCGAGACCGGCGCCCGCCGACGCCCCGCCGGTGTCCCCGCCCGGCCTGGACCTGCGGCCGCGCCCGCGCCCGCGTCGACCCGCGTGACCGTCCACGCGATGCTCCCCGTCCGAAATCCGCGAGCCCGCGTTCTGCCCGTCCCCCTAGCCTGAGGACCATGATGACCAGCCCCCGGCCTGCCGAACGCCGTACCGAGATGCTCGCCGCCGGTGCGGCCGCCGTGACCGTCGTGCTGTGGGCCTCCGCCTTCGTGTCGATCCGCAGCGCGGGCGACGCCTACTCGCCGGGAGCGCTGGCGCTCGGCCGGCTTCTCTCCGGGGCGGCGGTGCTGGGGGTCATCTGCGCCGTACGGCGTGCGGGCCGGCCGCCGAGGTCCGCCTGGCGCGGGATCGCCGTGTCGGGGTTGCTGTGGTTCGGCTTCTACATGGTCGTCCTCAACTGGGGCGAGCAGCAGGTGGACGCGGGGACGGCGGCGCTGGTGGTGAACATCGGGCCGATCCTCATCGCGCTGCTCGGCGCGCGTCTGCTCGGGGACGCGATGCCGCCGCGGCTGCTGGCCGGGATGGCGGTCTCGTTCGCCGGCGCGGTGGCGGTGGGGCTGTCGATGTCGGGTGCGGGCGGCTCGTCGGTGCTCGGCGTGGTGCTGTGCCTGCTCGCCGCCTTCGGTTACGCGGGCGGCGTCGTCGCGCAGAAGCCGGCCCTGGGAAGCGCGAGCGCCCTGCAGGTGACGACGTTCGGATGCGCCGTCGGGGCGGTGGTGTGCCTGCCGTTCGCGGGGCAGCTGGTCCACGAGGCGGCCGACGCTCCGGTCTCCGCCACGCTCAACATGGTCTACCTGGGCGTCTTCCCGACCGCGCTGGCCTTCACCACATGGGCCTACGCCCTGGCCCGGACGACCGCGAGCCGCATGGGGGCGACCACGTACGCGGTGCCCGCACTGGTCGTCCTGATGTCCTGGCTGGCGCTCGGCGAGGTGCCGGGGGCGCTCACCCTGGCCGGCGGTGTGCTGTGCCTGGCGGGCGTGGCCGTGTCGCGGTCGAAGCCCCGCACGCAGCGGACGCGGGCGGCGGGGTCCGCACAGGCGGCGGGGGAAGCGGGGGTTCCCGAGCCGGGGTCCGACCGGGAGGTCGGTCCCCGGTCGGGCTGACACCACCGGCTGCACCCGGCCGCCCGGGGCCGGGAGGCGTGGGTGCGCGGCCGCGCCCGCCGGCAGGGTCGCGGAGGCCGGCGGGTCCGGCGTTCGGCACCGGCGCCGCGCACAGCAGCCGGTGTGCGGTGCGGTCAGAAGACGACGAGCGCCCGGCCGCCCTTGCCGGCCAGCATGTTGCCGAAGGCCCCCGGGATGTCCTCCAGGGTGATGCGCTCCGTCACCAGGGCGCCGAGGTCCAGGCGGCCCGCCCGGACATGGTCGGCGAGGACCGGGAGGTCCTTCGCCGGGTCGGAGTTCCCGTAGACGCAGCCCGAGAGGGTTCTGCCCCAGTGGAAGAGCTCCAGGGCGTTGAAGGTGATCTGCTGGTCCTTGCCGCCGATGCCGACGACCGTGGTGCGGCCGCCGCGCCGGGTGGACTCCCAGGCCGTGCGGATGGCGACGGCGCGGCCCACGCACTCCACGGCCACGTCCACGCCCTGCCGGCCGGTCAGGGCGCGGATCTCACGGGCGGTGTCCGCCGAGGCGATCACGTACTCCGTGGCGCCCGCCGACCGGGCCAGCTCCTCCTTCTCCGGGGAGACGTCCACGGCGACGATCGTCGAGGCCCCCGCGATCCGGGCCGCCTGCAGGGCGGCCAGGCCGACACCGCCGACGCCGAAGACGGCGACCGTCTCACCGGCCCGCACGCGCGCGCTGTGGTGGACGGCGCCGTAGCCGGTGAGGACGGCGCAGCCCAGCAGGGCGGCGTCGGTGAGGGGGATGCCGTCCGGCAGGGGCAGCAGGCAGGACTCCCGGACGACCGTCTCCTCGGCGAACGCGGCGACGTTCAGCCCGGGGTGCAGTTCCCTTCCGTCGGCGGTGCGGGCGTACACGTCCGCGGAGCCGTTCAGGGCGTTGGCGCACAGCCAGACCTCGCCCAGCCCGCAGGCGTGACAACTCCCACAGGAAGGAGCCCAGTTGAGGACGACCCGGTCGCCCGGCGCGACCCGGGCGACGCCCTCGCCGACGGACACGACCGTGCCCGCGCCCTCATGGCCGAGCACCGCGGGGACGGGCACCCGCATGGTCCCGTCGGACAGGGAGAGGTCGGAGTGGCAGACCCCGGCGGCGGCGAGCCGGACGCGGACCTGGCCGGGGCCCGGTTCCGGGAGGTCGATGCCGGTGATCTCCAGGGGAGCTCCGACGGCGGGAAGTACGGCGGCACGGACCACTTCGGGCTCCTCAGAACTGCAGGGACTTGGTCTGGAGGTACTCGGTCAGCCCGTGCGCGCCGAGCTCTCGTCCGACGCCCGACTGCTTGAAGCCGCCGAAGGGGGCCAGCGGGTTGAACCGGCCGCCGTTGATGTCGACCTGGCCGGTGTCCATACGGCGGGCGAAGGCCACCGCCTCCGCCTCGTCGCCGGCCCAGACCGCGCCGGCGAGCCCGTAGACCGTGCCGTTGGCGATCCGCAGGGCGTCGTCCTCGTCCTCGTAGCGCAGGACGGACAGCACCGGGCCGAAGATCTCCTCCTGGGCGATCGTCATGTCGGGGGTGACGTCGGAGAAGACCGTGGGGCTGACGAAGTAGCCCTGCTCGCGGGGGGCTTCGGGGCCGCCCGCGACCAGCGTCGCCCCCTCGGCCACGCCCTGCTCGATGTATCCGCGCACGCGGTCGCGCTGCCTGGCGTTGACGACGGGGCCGATGCGGTCGCCGTACTTGGCCGCGGCCGCGGCGGCGAGCCCGACCGCCTCCTCGTACCGGTCGCGGTGGACGAGCATCCGGGTCCAGGCGCTGCACGTCTGGCCGGAGTTGGACATCACGTTGGCGACGCCGACGTTGACCGCGCGGGCGAGGTCGGCGCTCGGCAGGATGACGTTGGCGGACTTCCCGCCGAGTTCGAGGGCGACCTTCTTCACGGCCGCGCCGGCCGTCGCCGCGATCCGCTTCCCGACGGCCGTGGAGCCGGTGAAGGACACCAGGTCGACGCCGGGGTGTTCGGCGAGGGCCTGGCCGGCCACCGGGCCGAGGCCGGTGACCAGGTTGAAGACGCCGGCCGGGACGCCCGCGTCGTGGACGGCCTCGGCGAACAGCTGGGCGGTGAGCGGGGTGTCCTCGGCGGGCTTGAGGACCACGGTGCAGCCCGCGGCGAGGGCCGGGGCGACCTTGGCGACGATCTGGTGCAGCGGGTAGTTCCAGGGGGTGATCGCGCCGACCACGCCGACCGGCTCGTGGAAGACGGTGGAGTTGCCGACCCGTTCCTCGAAGGAGTGCGTCGCGGCCAGCTCCGCGTAGGAGCCCGCGACCGCGATCGGCACCGCGGCGTGGACCGCCTGCGAGAAGGCGAGGGGTGAGCCGAGTTCGGCGGTGACCGTCTCGGCGATCTCGTCCTTGCGGGCCGCCAGGACGTCGCGGAGGGCGCCCAGCCGGGCGGCGCGCTCGGCGGGCGGGGTCGCGGCCCAGCCCGGGAGGGCGGCACGGGCGGCGCGCACCGCGGCGTCGACGTCGTCTGCCCCGCCCGCCGGGACGCGGCCGATCACCTGCTCGTCCACCGGATCGACCACCTCGATCACGTCCCTGGCCGCGGCCGGGCGCCACGCGCCGTCGAGGTAGATGCCGTCGTGTGCCTTCATCGCGTTCCCTCCGGGCGGTCCTCGTGCTCCGCGACCTAAACTAGCGTCGTTAGTTTTTCGGCACCAGGGGCCACGGGAGAACGCTGAAGACTGAGCAGGCGGACGGTGGCGGCGGGGACGGCGGGTGGCGGCAGGGACGGCGGGTGTCGGCGGGGACGGTGGGCGCGTCCCTGCGGCGGGTCAGCGGGTCGCCGTCAGGTGGGCGAAGACGACGACGTTGCTCGTGTACCCCGTCGCGCGCCGGAAGAGGCCACCGCAGGTGAGCACGCGCAGCTCGGGGCGGCGGGTCGGGCCGTACACCTCCTTGTCGGGGAAGGTGTCCTTGTCGAAGACCCGGACCCGGTCCACGGTGTAGACGGCGGTGCGGCCGTCGGCGCGCCGGGCCTCGATCCGGGCGCCCCGGGCCACGCGCGCGAGGCCGGCGAAGACCGCGGGGCCGGTCTCGGTGTCACGGTGCCCGACCGCGATCGCGGCGCCGCGCTCGCCCGGAGTCGGGCCGCCCGCGTACCAGCCGACGAGCCCCGGCTCGTCCAGGGGCGGTGTCCCGAGATGCCGGTCGGTGCCGAGCCGCAGCGGGACGATCGGCGCGTCGATGCCCAAGGACGGCACGCGCAGGCGCGTCGCCGGGGACCGGGGCAGCGGGCGGGGCGGTGGCTTGGCATGCTCCGTCCCCTTCCCGCCCTCTTCTCCGGTGTCGCCCGCGGCGGCCGGGCCGGCGGCGGATCCGTGCGCCGCTTCATGCCCGGCCCCCGGGAGCACGCCCGGGGCGCCGTGCCCCCCGCACCGGACCGCCGCCGTCACCAGGACGACCGTGAGCACGGCCGTCCTGGTGAGACGGAAGAGACGGGTCCGGTGCCAGGGCCTGCGTCCGCGCCTACGCGGCACCATGGTTGCGCCGGCGGGCCAGACGGAAGTAGGCGACTCCGCCTACGGCCACCAGGCCGACGGCCGCCGTGGCGGCCAGCGGGGTGAAGGCCTGCGAGGTGTCGGCGAGACCGCCGCCGCCCGCGTGGACGCCGCCCTCAGGGCCGCCCTTCTCGCCGTTCCAGGCGCCGCCGCTCTGGGCGCCGCTCTGGGCGCCGCTCTGGGCGCCGGCTTCGCGGCCGGTGTTCCCTCGGCTGCCGCTCTCCTGGCTGCCGGCGCCGGTGCCCAGCGCGGTGGCGTTCTGCCCCGCCCCGTTCTGCCCCGCGCCGTTCTGGCCCCCGCCGCCCTGGCCGTTCGCAGCCCCGACCTCCCGGCCGTCGTCGGTGATCGGGCGGTTCGCGCCCTGGTTCCCGCCGCTGCGCCCTTCCTCACGGCAGTTGATCTTGAAGATCTTCACCGTGGTCGAGGGGACGGTCCCGCCTGTGGCGGAAGGGAGATCCCAGCTGAGCGTGTACGACCCCTCGGCCAGTCCCAGCGGGTCGGTGTGCCCGGCGCCCTGGGTCAGGTCGATCACGCCGGTCACTGTGGCGGTACCGTCCGTCGGGGGCTTCGCCTTGATGGTGTAGTTGACGGACCTGAGGTCCGCGAAGTTCGCCGCGTCGAGGTAGAACCGGCAGGCCACCGGGTCGTCCTTCGAGACGCCGGTGGGCACGTGCTCACGGTGGATCCTGATGTCGCCGGCCTCCCCGACGGCCACGGCCGACGGTGCCGCGAGGCAGGTGAACCCCGCCGCGGCGAGCACCGTGAGAGCCGCGGCGCCGAGGCGGGTGCCGAAGGCGGGCGGGAGCGTCGAGCTGGACATGCGCATTCCTCCGAGTCAGGACGATTTTCATACAAATCGCTCTTGCACCTGACTCTCTTTCACATCGGGGGCCCTCACGGTGGGACCGCCGCCCGACGCGCCGTCAGACGTCCCTCGACCGGCGCAATCCGAACCCCGACCCGGACCCTGCCCCTGACCCGGACCCGGAGCCTGCCCCCGACCCGGACCCGGACCCGGAGCCTGCCCCCGACCCCGACCCGGACTCCGACCCGAACCGGCGGCCGACGGACCGCCTCGCCCCCGTCTCCTCACCTCCCCGGACCTCCCCCGGCGACCTCAGGGCCGCCCCCGAGGACAGCAGCAGCAGCGCCCCCAGCATCACGAACGGTGCGGCCACGCCGGCGAGCCCGGCCACCAGCCCCGCGGCGGCCGGCGCGGCGACCTGGCCGAGCCGGTTGCCGGTGAGGCGCAGCGCGAGAGCGGTGGAGCGGGCGCCGTCCGGCGCGGCCCGGACGACCGTCGTCATGGACAACGGCTGTCCGACGCCCAGACAGAAGCCGAGCAGCGCGAGGATCACGCCGAGCGCCCAGACCGGCGCCGGCAGGGCGATGCCCGCGCAGAGCAGGGCGGCCAGCAGACAGGTCACCGTGAGCAGCGCGGTCCGGCCGAGCAGCCGCAGCAGCGGGGTGAGGACGAGCCGGCAGGCGATGGAGGCGGCCGCGCGGACGCTGAGCAGCAGGCCGACGACGGACGGCGCGATGCCCCGGTGCTCGCCGACCACCGGCAGGTAGGCGGTGAGGATGTCGGTCGCGGACAGCACGGAGAGGCTGACGAGGATGCCGGCGGGGACGCCGCGGGCCCGCAGGATGCGCCGGACGGGGACACGGTCCCCGTGCCCGGTGCGGGAGTCGGCTCCGAGATCGCGGTGCTCGATGCGCCACAGCGACGTGAACGCGACGGCGCCGCCCGCACCCGCCACGAGCAGGGCGAGCGCGCTGCTGCCCGCCATGTCGGCACGGCCGATCAGCGCTCCGCCCGCCACCGGGCCGACCAGCTGGCCGAGCGAGGCGCCGATCGTGAAGTGGCCGAAGTCGCGGTCCTGTTCGTGGGGCGCGGACTGGCGGGCGACGAGCGACTGGGCGCCGATCACGAAGCAGAGGTGCCCGAGGCCCATCACGCCGCTCCACAGGGCCATCGTCCACAGGGAGCCGGCGAGCCCGCTGAGCACGCAGCCGCCGGATATGAGGGCCACGCCGACCGGCAGCAGGGGGGCGCACCTGCCGTGGTCGGTGCGCCTGCCGAGCGGGACGGCGGCCAGGAGCGGCAGCATCGCGTAGACGCCCGCCACGACGCCGACGGCCCCCTCGTCGGCGCCCAGCGCGAGGGCCCGGTAGGAGACGGCGGGCCGCGCCATCGACACCGCCCCCTGCGCGAAGCCGAAGGCGATGACGAGACGGAGCAGCCAGCCGCGGTTCCTGCCGGGCCCCACGAGTATCTCCACCAGATGCTCAGACGATCCCGAACAGGATGCTCGCGCCGAGAATCGCCAGGCAGGTCAGGACGGCCCACTTGACCACGAAGCGGGTGTGGTCGCCGAACTCGACCCTGGCCATGCCGACGAGGACGTAGACGGCCGGGACCAGCGGGCTCGACATGTGCAGGGGCTGGCCGACGAGGGAGGCGCGGGCCATCTCCAGCGGGGTGACGCCGTGCGCCGCGCCGGCCTCGGCGAGGACCGGCAGGACGCCGAAGTAGAAGCCGTCGTTCGACATGAAGTAGGTGAGCGGGAGGCTCAGTACGCCGGTGACGAGGGCCATGTGCGGGCCCATGCCCTCGGGGATGACGTCCACCATCCACTTCGCCATGTGGTCGACCATGCCGGTGCCCTGGAGGACGCCGGTGAAGACGGCGGCGGCGAAGACCATGCCGGAGACGTTGAGGACGTTGTCGGCGTGTGCGGCGAGCCGGGCCTTCTGGTCCGGGATGTGCGGGAAGTTGACGGTGAGCGCGAGCGCGGCGCCGAGCAGGAACAGCACCGGGATCGGCAGGTACTCCATGATCATGGCGGTCAGCAGCGCGACCGTGAGCAGCGCGTTGAACCAGTACAGCTTCGGGCGCAGGGTGGCGCGGTGCGGGTCGAGGCCCTGGAAGCCGTCGTCGTCCGCGCCTCGGGCGGCGTTCCCGTCGGCGTCGCCGAGCGCCGCGGCGCCGGAACCGGAGCCGCCGGCCGGGGCGGCCGCCCTGCCGGAACCGGCGTCGATGCCGGAGCTGCCGGCCCCCACGAGGACCGTCTCGGTCTGCTCGGCCTTCTCCTCCACCAGCACGTCGTCCAGGGTGTCCAGGGTCAGCACGCCGAGCCGGGCCCGTTCGCGGCGGCCGAGGACGTAGGAGAGCGCGACGACGAAGACGAGGCCCACGGCGAGGGCCGGGATCATCGGCACGAAGATGTCGCTGGCGTCGACCTTGAGCGCGGTGGCGGCACGGGCGGTGGGGCCGCCCCAGGGCAGCGTGTTCATCACGCCGTTGGCCATCGCGGCCACCCCGGTCATCACGACCAGGCTCATCTTCAGGCGCTTGTACAGCGGGTACATCGCCGACACGGTGATCATGAAGGTGGTGGAGCCGTCGCCGTCGAGGGAGACGATCGCGGCGAGCAGTGCCGTGCCGACGACGATGCGCAGCGGGTCGGCCTTGCAGAACTTCAGGATGCCGCGGACGATCGGGTCGAACAGGCCGACGTCGATCATCACACCGAAGTAGACGATCGCGAACATGAGCATCGCCGCCGTGGGGGCGAGGCTGGTGACGCCGTCGATGACGTAGTCACCGAGCTTGGCGCCCTTCCCGACGAAGACGCAGAACAGTGCCGGGATCAAGACGAGCGCCGCGATCGGCGACATCTTCTTCAGCATGATCAGGACCAGGAAGGTCGCGATCATCGCGAAGCCGAGGATGGTCAACATGAATGGATACCTAACGTTCGCCCTTGAACATCCCACCTGGGGGTCGGCGGTGCGTTGACGTTAGGTCCGTTCAAACAGGGTTAACAAGACGTTGACGTGCGAGCAATAAGCGCAAAACTCCAGGTCACAGCTTTGCTCAGGTCACAGCGCCGGGATCGCGGCCAGTCGGACCGGCACTCCGTTGAGGACCGCGTTGCCCGACAGGGGGTCGAGCAGGCTGCCGTCGAGGAGCTGGTTGACGTTGACTCCGGGGTCGGCGGCGGCATGGCTCAGGCGCGTTCCGGGGCGGTCGTGGCCCCAGCCGTGCGGCAGGCTGACGACGCCCCGGCGCACGCCGTCGGTGACCTCGGCCGGCGCGGTCACCTCGCCCCCGGCGCCCGTCACCCGTACCGGCGCGCCGTCGCGCACGCCGAGCCGTTCGGCGTCTTCGGGGTGGATCTGCAGTGTGCAGCGGTTGGTGCCCCCGGTGAGGGCGGGGACGTTGTGCATCCAGCTGTTGTTGGACCGCAGATGGCGCCGGCCGACCAGGACGAGTCCGTCCGGCCGCCTTTCCAGGGACGCGCGCAGCCGCGGGAGATCGCCGGCGATGGGCTGCGGCAGCAGTTCGATCCGGCCGGAGGCCGTCTTCAGCGGTTGCGGCAGGCGGGGGCCGAGCGGCCCGAGGTCGATGCCGTGCGGGCTCTCGAGCAGCCGGGCGAGGTTCAGCCCGTCCGGGCGGGCGCCGAAGCCGTCGCCGTAGGGGCCCAGGCGCAGCATCATGTCGAGCCGGCGTTCGGGTCCGCTCACCCCCGTGAGCTGCGCGGCGAGTTCCTTCGGCGCGCGGCCGTGCACGGGCGAGTGCGGCTCCTGGACGGCCTTGCCGAGGGTCTGGCCGATGACCCGGTCGTCCACGGCCGACGGGTCGGCGCCGTGCATGCCGGTCACCGCCAGCGTCAGCCGGGCGAAGATCTCCGTCTCGGCCATCCGGCCGGGCTCCAGCGGGACGGCGGGGCGGGAGTAGCGGGCCTGGTTGCGCACGGCCAGGGTGTTGAAGGCGAAGTCGTGGTGCGGGCTCTGGGAGGGCGGGGGCGGCGGCAGGACGACGTCGGCGTGGCGCGAGGTCTCGTTCAGGTAGGGGTCGACGCTGACCATGAAGTCGAGCGACTCCAAGGCCTTGTCGAGCCGGTTGCCGTCGGGCGCGGACAGCACGGGGTTGGCGGCGACCACCACAAGCGCGCGGATCGGCTCGCCCTCCTCGGTGGCGGTGTCGATCTCCTCGGCCAGCGCCGAGAGCGGCAGTTCGCCCTTGGCCTCCGGGTGCCCGCCGACCCGGGAGTGCCACCGGCCGAGCCGGAAGCCGCGGCCGGGGCCCGCGGGGCGGGGCGTGCGGTCGGTGGCGGCCTGCGGGAAGAGGGCGCCGCCGGGCCGGTCGAGGTTGCCGGTCAGGACGTTGAGAACGTCGACGAGCCAGCTGCCGAGGGTGCCGAAGGGGACCGTGCAGCTGCCGATGCGGCCGTAGACGGCGGCGGTCGGGGCGGCGGCGAGCTCCCGCGCGAGGGCGCGCACGACGCCGGCGTCGACGTCGCACGCCGGGGCCACCGCCTCGGGGGTGAAGTCCCGCACCGCGTCCCGGAGTTCGGCCAGTCCCTCGACGTGCGGGGTCAACGCGCCCAGCTGCACCAGGTCTTCCTCGAACAGCACGTGCGCCATGGCCGCGAGGAGCAGCGCGTCGCCGCCCGGCCGGATCGCGATGTGCCGGTCGGCGAGTTTCGCGGTGCGCGTACGGCGCGGGTCGATGACCGTGAGGGTGCCGCCGCGGGCCTTGAGCGCCTTGAGCTTGCCGGGGAAGTCCGGGGCGGTGCACAGACTCCCGTTGGACTCCATGGGGTTGGCGCCGATGAGGAGGAGGTGGTCGGTGCGGTCGAGGTCCGGGACGGGGATCGCGCCCGCGTCGCCGAAGAGCAGTCCGCTCGAGACGTGCTTGGGCATCTGGTCGACCGTGGAGGCGGTGAACAGAGCGCGGGTGCCCAGCCCGCCGACCAGCATCTGCGGATACAGGCCGCCGGCCACGGTGTGCACGTTGGGGTTGCCGAGGACGACGCCGACGGCGTTCGGGCCGTGCCGCTCGGCGACCGGGCGGATCCCGGCGGCCACCGCGTCGAAGGCCTCTTCCCAGCTGGCCTCGCGCAGCTCGCCGTCACGGCGGACGAGGGGCGTGCGCAGCCGGTCGGGGTCGCCGTCCACGGCCGGGAAGGCGGCGCCCTTGGGGCAGATGAAGCCCTTGCTGAACACGTCGTCCCGGTCGCCGCGGGCGCCGGTGACCCGCGTTCCCTCGATGGTGAGCGTGAGCCCGCAGGTGGCCTCGCACAGGGGGCAGATTCGCAGGGCGGTGCGGGACACAGGTCCTCCTGGGGGCGGCGTTGCCTCGTCCCGGCCGAGCATACCGACCGGTATGACTTCTGGGGAGGCCCCCGCCGCAAGCGCCCGGTCCAGCACCTCGGGCCGACGCGCGGGGCGGCATCGGCAGCGCGGGTCGGCGTCGGGTCGGCACCGGCGGGGCGGGGCTCAGTCCAGCACGCGCGCCAGGTAGGCCCGCAGCAGCTCGCGGGTCTCGTCGATCACTTTCGCGTCGCCCTCCGGATCCACCCGGAAGGCCAGGTGCACGAGGGTGTCCGCGGTCTCCACGGCGATCAGGAAGACCCGGCGCAGATCGTCGTCGGGTTCCCGGGCGAGGTGGTCGGCGAGCAGTTCGGCGAGGCGGTCGGCGACCCGGTGGTTGGGCTCGGCATGCCGCGCTCCGACCGGGATCTGGTTGCCGAAGTCGACGAGGGAGAAGCCGGGGGCGGTGCGCTTCATGGCGAGGTACTCGTCGAGCACGGCGTCCATCGCGGTCCGCCAGTCGCCGGGCCGGGCTCCGCGCAGGCGCTCGGTGACGCGCTCGGAGTAACGCTCGAGGTTGCGCTGCGCGAGCGCGTCGGCCATCTGCCGCTTGTTGCCGAAGAACCGGTAGACGGAGCCGATCGGGACGCCGGCGCGCTCGGCGACGGCCCGGGTGCTCAGGGCGTCGTAGCCGACCTCGTCCAGCAGGTCGGCGCAGGCGTCGAG
The DNA here is from genome assembly GCF_036898465.1 of Streptomyces sp. B21-105. Lineage (NCBI taxonomy): Bacteria > Bacillati > Actinomycetota > Actinomycetes > Kitasatosporales > Streptomycetaceae > Streptomyces > Streptomyces sp. B21-105. The sequence goes on from NZ_JARUMJ010000001.1 coordinate 2,223,656, forward strand.
GATCCTCGTCAGCCGTTCGGCGCTGCGCCGCTGCACGGGCGCACGACGGAGCGATGTCGCTTGGGGCACGGGCTTCATGATGCCTTTCCGCCGTGGCCGAGTGAACCTCGCCCCTGGGTACGGAGAAACATGCCTGATGCACTCAACCCGCTCGAGGGGCCGGCGACCCCGCAGACACGGTCGGCGACCCCGCGGAAGACCCGCTCGGCGACCCCGCCGGAGACAAGGCCGCAGACCCGGTCGGCGACACGGAGGAGGTGGTTGTCGGCTCCGACGGCTCCGACGGTTCGGACGCCGTGACGTCCGCCGTGGCCTCCACGGGCTTGCCCTCCACCGCCCAGACCGTCGCGTCGTCCGCGTAGAGGCGGGCGGTGACGTGGTGGGTGCCGTGCGGCAGGTAGCCGGCCGGGATGCGGTACGCCAGGGTGCGCAGGTCGGCGACCGGCAGGTCGTCGACATAGAGCCGGGCGAGGCCGTGACCGGCGACCGCCCGCTGCGGCGCCCCCGCCGGCGAGAGGCGGAAATTGGTGAGCTTCAGCCGTACGTTCCAGCCGCCGGAGCCGTCCGGCTGGACCTCCACGCCGACCTCGGGCGCCCCCTCCTTCGCCACCTGCCGGTAGTGGCGCCCGTCGTCGTCCGTGTGGTCCAGGACCTGGCCGACGGGTGAGGGCGACGCCACGGTCCCCGGTCCGCTCCCGTCGCCGGGGGCGCAGCCCGCGGATCCGGTCAGCAACAGGACACAGACCGCGAGCGCGGCGGGTAGGGCGCGCGTCCTCGACATGATCCGGACACTAGAGCACCGGCCCCGGCATCCGGATCCCCCTCAGGTCTGGTTCCGGCCGCGCCGTGATCGTCCTCCGAGAGGAGGACACCGACGGACCTCTTGCATCCGGGAAACCGCAATCCTACGGTGATGCATAGGAATCAGTCGCAAGGGAGCCATGATGAGCAGCGGGGACGCACGCAAGACGGCCGAGTGGCCGGCCCACCTCCGCGGATTCGGCAACGAACACTCCTCGGAGGCCGTCCCGGGAGCCCTGCCCGAGGGCCGCAACTCGCCCCAGCGCGCCCCCCTCGGCCTGTACGCGGAGCAGCTCAGCGGTACGGCGTTCACCGAGCCGCGCGCCCACAACCGCCGCTCCTGGCTGTACCGGATCCGCCCGTCGGCCGCACACCCGGCCTTCACCCGGGCCCCGGACGGGGCGCTGCGCACCGGCCCCTTCACGCAGACGGTCGCCGATCCGAACCGGCTGCGCTGGGACCCCCTGCCCGAGCCGCCCGGGGGCACCGACTTCCTGGCCGGTCTGTGGACCGTCGGCGGCAACGGGGACGCCGCCCAGCGCAACGGCATGGCCGTGCACCTGTACCACGCGAACGCCGGCATGGACCGCGTCTTCGGGAACGCCGACGGGGAGCTGCTGATCGTCCCCGAGCACGGCGGGCTGCTGCTGCGCACCGAGTTCGGGCTGCTGCACGCCGAGCCCGGCCATGTCGCGCTGATCCCGCGCGGGGTCCGCTTCCGCGTCGACCTGCTGGACGACTCCGCCCGCGGTTACGTCTGCGAGAACTACGGCGCCCCCTTCCGGCTCCCCGACCTCGGCCCGATCGGCGCCAACGGCCTCGCCAGCCCGCGCGACTTCCGGGCGCCGGTCGCCGCGTACGAGGACGTCGAGGGGCCGGTGGAGGTGGTCAACAAGTTCTGCGGCCACCTGTGGAGCGCGACCTACGACCACTCCCCGCTGGACGTCGTCGCCTGGCACGGCAACCTCGTGCCGTACGTGTACGACCTGCGCCGCTTCAACGTCATCGGGTCGGTCTCCTACGACCACCCGGACCCGTCGATCTTCACCGTGCTGACGTCCCCGTCCGACACCCCCGGTCTGGCCGGCGTGGACTTCGTGGTCTTCGCCCCGCGCTGGCTGGTCGGCGAGGACACCTTCCGGCCGCCCTACTTCCACCGGAACGTGATGAGCGAGTACATGGGCCTGATCGAGGGCGCCTACGACGCCAAGACGGCCGGGAAGGGGGGCTTCGTACCGGGCGGCGGTTCGCTGCACAACATGATGTCGGCGCACGGCCCGGACCGTGAGACCTTCGACCGCGCGAGCGCCGCCGAACTGAAGCCGCACAAGGTCGACGACGGGCTGGCGTTCATGTTCGAGACGCGCTGGCCGCTCGTCCTCACCCCGCAGGCGGCGCGGGCGGACCATCTGCAGCAGCGCTACGACGACGTGTGGCAGGGCCTCGAGCGTCACTTCCGGCCGACCGCCACCTCGTCCGACGGCGCATTGCACTGAACGTTCCCGACCGGTACGGATAGGCCCGTGACCTCCTTCGCCCCGGACTCGATCGTCCTCACCCGAAAGCTGCCGCTCTGGTACCAGGTGTCGCAGTCGTTGCGCGCCTCGATACTCGGCCGCTCACCCCGGGATCCGTTGCGGCTGCCGACGGAGGAGCAACTGGCGGGCCACTACGGGGTGAGCGTGCTGACCATGCGGCAGGCCCTGAAGGAGCTGGAGGACGAGGGGCTGATCACCCGGCACCGCCGCCGGGGCACGTTCATCGAGCCGACGGCGCTGCGTGGGGCCCCGGTCCGGCTGCTGGGCTCGGTCGACGCGATCGTGGCGCAGCAGTCCGGGATGGCGACCGTGCTGCTGGACCACGGCCGGGCGGCCGTGCCGGCCGAGGTCGCCGAGCACTTCCCGGACCTGGCGGAGGTGGCCACGTACCACCGTCTGCGCAGCGACGAGAAGACGGGCGAGCCCACCAACCACGCCCGCAACTACGTCCGTCCCGAGCTCGCCGCCCGCATCGATCCGGACGACCTGGTCCGCTGGCCGATGACGAAGGTGCTGCGGGACGTCGTCGGCGTGGCCATCGGCCGGATCACCGACACCGTCGAGGCGCGGCTCGCGGACCCGGAGACGGCGCAGCTGCTGCGGGTCCCGCTGCTGAGCCCGATCCTGCACTACACGGGCGTCACCCACGACACCGACGGGCGGGTCCTGGACGCGGCCGTCATCCACTACCGCGGCGACCGTTTCTCCTTCACGGTCACCCTCGACGCGACGTGAGCGCGACGTGTCCGCGGCGCGACCGGGCCGTCGTACCATGCCACGCGTGACGCCCGACGACGCTCCGCCGCTGGCGGACCTCATGCCGTGGTCCGTCGCACCGCCGCGGCTCGGCCGGGGGTGGCCGACGGCCCCCGACCCGGCCTGCCTCAAGGCCCGCTGGGACGCCCTGCTGAAGGCCGAAGGACCCGACCGCGAGGCCCTGTTCGAGCCGACGCGTTCGCGCACCCTGCACACGGCGGTCGGGCAGCTGCCCGGCCGGTCCGGCGGCACCGAGCGGCTGGCCCGCGCGTCGGGCCCCTGCCCCGAGCCCGTACGGGTGCTGGCGGCGCCCTTCGACGAGCAGTGGCTCATCCCCGATCACCGGCTCCTCGACGCCGCCCGCCCGGAGCTGTGGCGGGTCGCGGACGAGGCGCAGGTGTTCGTGGTGGAGACGCCGCAGACGGCGGCCCGGCCGCTGCTGGCGACCTCGGTGCTGCCCCTGCTGCGGCCGGGCCGGATCCGGCCGCTGTATCGGCGGCCGGGCGGCGTGGAGCCGAACCTGGCGCCGGGTCTGCCCGACCTGCTGCGCCGGCTGGGCCACTCCCCCGATCCGGTGGACTTCCTGGCGTGGACCCTCACCGCCGTCCGCCCGGATCTCACCGTCCCGCTCACCCGGGACCGGGAACGGTGGGCGCACGGCGTCGAGTCGGGCCGTCGCACGCTGTGGTTGCTGCGGCGCCAGGGCGAGCGGCCCAAGCTGCCCGGCGGCCGCCGCCCCTACGTCCGCGCCCCGATCCCGGCCCGCCCGCTCACCCTGCGGTACGACCGCGGCGAGGAGGCCCTCCTGCTGGACGAGGGCCGGGTCTCGCCCGTCCCTCCCGAGGCGTGGGACGCCGAGTCGGAGCCCGGGGTGCGGGTCCTGGAGCGCTGGTTCGCGGCACGGACGGCCCAGGAGGCCGAGCCGGGCACGCTGGCCGCGATCCGCCCGACGGCCTGGCAGCAGACGTGGACCTCCGAACTCCTGGAACTGATCACGGTGCTGGCGCTGCTCGCGGACGCCGGCCCGCGGCAGGCCGGGTCGGCAGCGGCGGACCCGGACACGGTCACGACGGCGGAGCTGCGCGCGGCGGGCGTCCTGCCGGTCCCGGACGCGGCACGTCACCCGGCGACGGTCCTCGACCACCACGAGGAGGGACCGGAGGGCCAGTTCGCCCTCCTCTAGGGTCTGCCGCGCGGTCCGGCCGGCCCGGGCCCGGCGCCGGCTCCCGCATGACAGACCGGGCGGACGGAGGCCATGATCCACCCCATGGACCAGCCGCCCCAGCCCGAGCCCGAGCTTCCGCCCCAACCCCTGCCCCAGCCGGAGGCCGGGCCGGAGCCCCTGCCCCTCGAGGGTCTCGTCGTGGTCGCCGTCGAGCAGGCCGTCGCGGCGCCCTTCGCCACCCGGCAGCTCGCCGATCTCGGCGCACGGGTGATCAAGGTGGAGCGGATCGACGGCGGGGACTTCGCACGCGGCTACGACACGGCCGCCGGCGGACTCGCCTCGCATTTCGTGTGGTGCAACCGGGGCAAGGAGTCGATCGCGCTGGACCTGAAGCATCCGCGCGGCCTGGCCGTGCTGCGCCGGCTGATCGCCGGTGCGGACGTGTTCGTGCAGAACCTGGCGCAAGGGGCCGCGGCCCGGCTGGGCCTGGACGCGGCCACCCTGTGCGCGGCGCACCCGCGACTGGTCGCGGTCGACGTCTCCGGGTACGGCGCCGGCGGCCCGTACGCGGACAAACGGGCGTACGACATGCTCGTGCAGTGCGAGGCGGGACTGGTGTCGGTGACCGGGACGCCCGGGCAGCCGGTGAAGGCGGGCATCCCGGCGGCGGACATCGCGGCGGGCGTGTACGCGTTCTCGGGGGTGCTGGCCGCGCTGGTGCGGCGGGGCACGACCGGGCGGGGCGGACCGGTGGAGGTGTCGATGCTGGAGTCGCTGGCGGAGTGGATGGGGCATCCGCTGCACCACACGATGCACGGGGGCGTCCCCCCGCGGCGCACCGGCCTCGCGCACGCGGTGATCGCGCCCTACGACGCCTACCCGACGGCGGACGGCGGACGGGTGCTGCTGTCGGTGCAGAACGACCGGGAGTGGCACCGGCTGGCCGAACAGGTCCTGGACCGGCACGAGTTGGGCACGGACCCGGCGTATGCGACGAACGCGGCACGGGTGGCGAACCGGGACGGCACCGACGCGCTGGTGGCGGAAGCGCTCGGCGCGCTGAGCGCCGACGAGGCGGTGGCGCGTCTGGAGGGCGCGGGCATCGCGTGTGCCCGACTGAGGGATCTGTCCGAGCTGGCGGAGCATCCGCAGCTGGCGGCCCGCGAGCGGTGGCGGGAGGTGGGGACGCCGGTCGGGCCGCTGCGGGCGCTGCTGCCCCCGATCACACTGCCGGGCGGAACGGAGGCGCGGATGGGGGACGTGCCCGCGCTCGGGGAGCACACCGAAACAGTGCTGCGTGCCGCGGGGATGACGGACGAGGAGATCGCAGCGCTGCGCCGGGACGGTGTGACCGCCTGAGCGCGGGACTCAAGCCGGACGGGCGGGCCGGACGAGCCGGACGGTCAGTGCTTGTGCCCGCCGAACAGCGAGCGGCGCAGGCGGCGCAGGGGAGCGAAGAGCGAGACCCGGCTCACCCGTGCCCGCACCGTCCTCGAACCGGCGTCCTGCACCGGCTCACGGGCCGTCAGCTCCCGCATGAGCGAGGTCGCCTCGAGCGTCTCGCGCTGCGGAATGGCGGGACCCGCCAGTACCGAGAGATGTCGGTCCAGCCGCGAACTGGTCGCGCTGCTCCCGCAGGTGATCGCGGGGACCCTCGCCCTGCTGTGCATCGTTATCTGTTCCATGTCACTCCCCACCCGTACGAGTCCACCCGGCCCGGGCAGGGTAACCCTATCGCCCCGTCGCGGCACACATGTATCGAGCTCACAGGATTCACCTTCCCCGTAAGGGGGTTGACGACGCCTCCGCGATCACTCTCCGAATCCAACCGATTTCAGGGTGAGTTGGACAACCGGTTGTGTAGTGGGTTGCGGCGATCCCCCGTCGGGCTCGACGGTCACAGCGAGTGACGTCGCGGCCTTGTCGAGGCCGGTGGCGACCAAGGGCGTGTCGCTCGCGAAGAGTCCCAGGGAGCGTGGTTGCGCGCCGGGGCGCATGAGCCACAGCTGGTGCACCTGCCCGGTCGGGAGATCGCCGTATCCGCTCAAGGTCACGATCGCCTGGCCGTCGGCAGCGGAAGCGATCACTCCGATATTGCGGCCCCGAGCGTCCCGCCCGGTGCTCGACCGGGCGTCGGGAGCTGCGAGAACGTGGGCGATGTCACGTGCCTGGGCGCGCTCGGCGTTCAGTTCGTCGCGGGCGCGGTCGGCCTGGACGGCGAACAGCGAGGCGACGACGAGGGCCGCGGCGGCGGTGGCCGTCGCGAACGGCACGAACAGCGGGCGGCGCGCCCGGGGCGCTCGGGAGCGTTTGGGCGGTGGCTGTGTGCCCCAGACGTGCGGGGGCAGTTGGGGCGCGTGCTCCCGGACCGGGGCGCGCGAGGCCTCCTGCGGGGTTCTCTGCACCGCCGCCAGCACCCGGTCGCGCAGCGCGGCAGGCGGTGGGGCCGCGGTCGACCAGGCGAGCCGGACGGCGTCCTCGGTCAGCGCCCGCACCTCGGCGGCGCAGCGTTCGCAGCTCTTCAGATGCTTGTCGAAGCGGCGCCGCTCGTCCCCCTCGAGGGCGTCGAGCGCGTAGGGGGCGGCCAGCGAGTGAAGATCCTCCCGGCGGAAGATCCCGCGGATGCTCATACGGCGCCTCCCAGGCAGTCGCGCAGCCGCGTGAGTCCGTCGCGCATCCGAGTCTTGACCGTACCCAGCGGCAACGACAACCGGTCGGCCACCTCACGGTAGGTGTAGCCGTCGTAGTAGGCGAGGGTGACGGACTGCCGCTGAAGCGCCGTCAGGCGGTCGAGGCAGCGGCGCACCCACTCGCGTTCCAGTCCGGCCTCGACCTCCTCCGTCACCTGGTCGAAGGCGGGGTCGTGGTAGCGGCGTCCCTCACGCTGCTCGCGGTCCACGGCGGCGCGGGCGCTGCGCACCCGGTCGACGGCACGGCGGTGCGCGAGGGTGAGGATCCAGGAGAGGGCGCTGCCGCGGCTCGGGTCGAAGCGGCCGGCGGAGCGCCAGGCCTCCAGGAGGACCTCCTGCGCGACCTCCTCCGACTGCGCGGGGTCCCGGACGACCCGCCGGACGAGCCCGAACACCGGCCCGGACACCAGGCCGTAGAGCTGTTCGAAGGCTTTCTGGTCGCCTCCCGCCACGAGCACCAGAAGCTCGTCCGCCTCCATGCCGTCCCCCTTCCTGCGGCCGCCGCAACCTGGCCGCCCCGTCACACCCGGCATCCGCAACGCACACACCTCCGGGGAGGGGGTACGGATGTGAGCGCCGAAAACGCGGGTGAGCAGGAAATAAAAAGTTTTTTGGTTTCGACCAATCCGAACCGCCCCTCCGCTCCGTATCACTGTCCGTCAGGCAACTTGGCACAGAGGACGGACGGCATGACAGCTATCTCCAGGAGCGGCAACGGACGCAGGAGCGTCGCGACCCTCATATGCGGTGCGTTGGCCGCCGGGGGGCTCGCAGCCGCCGGCGCCGCCACGCTGGCACCGGGGGCCGCTTACGCCTCCAGCCACCGTGAGGCTCCTCTCATCTCGGGGACGCCGCAGTACGACAACACCGATGTCTACGCGTTCGTCAGTCCCGACCACGCGGACACGACGACGATCGTCGCCAACTGGATCCCGTTCGAGGAGCCGGCCGGCGGGCCGAACTTCTTCCCGTTCGCCGAGGACGCCCAGTACGACCTGCACATCGACAACAACGGTGACGCGAAGGAGGACCTGACCTTCCGTTACACGTTCAAGACGCACACGAAGAACAAGAAGACCTTCCTCTACAACACCGGTGCCGTCGACAGTCTGAACGACCCCGACCTGAACGTCACGCAGACGTACGACCTCGAGCTGATCAAGCTGAAGAAGGGGAAGGTCCAGCACAAGACGAAAATCGCTGACGACGTGCCGGTGGCGCCGTCGAACGTCGGCAAGGCCTCGATGCCGAACTACAAGAAGCTGCGCGACCAGGCGATCTACAAGCTGCCCAACGGCGCGAAGACCTTCGCCGGCCAGGCCGACGACCCGTTCTTCCTGGACCTGCGCGTCTTCGACCTGCTGTACGGCGGTGACCTCTCCGAGGTCGGCAACGACACGCTCAAGGGCTACAACGTCAACTCGATCGCGCTCCAGGTCCCGAGCGACATGATCACCGAGCACAAGAACCAGCCGATCGTCGGCATCTGGTCGACCACCCAGCGCGAGAACGCCGAGGGCTACTACACGCAGGTCTCCCGTCTGGGCAGCCCGCTGGTCAACGAGGTCGTCAACCCGATCAAGGACAAGGACCGGTTCAACGCGTCCCAGCCGAAGGACGACGGCCAGTTCCTGAAGAACGTCACCAACCCCGAGCTGCCCAAGCTCATCGAGGCGATCTACAAGATCAAGGCGCCGGCCGAGCCGCGCAACGACCTCGTCGACGTGTTCCTGAAGGGCGTCAAGGGCCTCAACCAGCCGCCGTACGTGACGCCGTCGGAGGAACTGCGCCTCAACACCTCCATCAAGCCGGCCGCCAGCCCCAAGCGGCTCGGCGTCCTGGACGGCGACAACGCGGGCTTCCCGAACGGCCGTCGCCTCACCGACGACGTCATCGACGCCTCGCTGCAGGTCGTCGAGGGTGAGCTGGTCGGCGCCAAGAACGACCTGGGCGACGCCGTCGACAAGAACGACAAGGAATTCGAGAAGGCCTTCCCGTACGTGGCGCTGCCGACCGAGGGCTCGCGCGGCGCGGCCGCCAAGAGCGGCGACGTCCGCAGCCAGCTCGGCGACGCCCTCACCGGCTCGGAGAGCAACACCGCGCTGATCGCCTCCTCCGCGGGCGCCGGCGCGGCGGGCATCCTCCTCATCGGCGGCGGCCTGATGTGGTGGCGCGGGCGGCGGCGGGCCTACTAGGCCCTCCCCTCGAGCGGGCCGGGGAGAATCCTGCGCTCCCCGGCCCTGCCCCACCGACTGGCGCGGCCCGCGTACTCATCCCCCACGGCGCGGGCCGCGCCACCCCCACACCCCCACACCGGCAGACCGGCAGACCGGCAGACCGGCAGACCGGCAGACCGAACCACCGGCAGACCGAACCACCCAGGCGACCTAGGAGAGGGCATGTCCCCGCGGACGAACGACGGCGAGCGCGAGCAGCCCGGGCAACCGGACTCCGGCCGGCCGACGCCAAAGGCCCGGCACGCCACGAGCGGGGACCACGTGCCCGAGACGGAGACCGGGACCACCGGGGCCTCCGGGACCACCGGGGCCTCCGGGACCACCGGCTCTGCATCCGGCGCCGAAGCGGAAGAGACCGAAACCGCAACCGAAACGGGCGAGCCCACCGAGCCCGCCCGACCCACGCCCGCCGAAGCCCGCGAGGCCACCGAGCCCGCCCGCCCGACAGCGCCGGAGCCGGCCGTCGGCGATGTGCGGGTCGCCGCCGTGCGGCGGGTGGGCGCGGCGGGCCGTCGCTGGCGGGCCGTGCACCTCGGGGCGTGCGCCGCCATGCTGGCCGTCGCGCTCACCGCCGGGGCGGTCGCGCTCGGGGCGGCGCACGAACAGCGCGGGATGCCCGTGGCGGCGGCCGCGGCGGTCTCCCCCGGGCTGCTCGCCGGGGGCGACCTCGACGCGAGCATCACCGCCCTGCAGGCCCATCTGCGCGCCCAGCCCCGCGACTTCGGCGGCTGGGCCACCCTCGGGCTCGCCTACGTCGAGCAGGCCCGCACCAAGGGCGACCCCTCCCGCTACCCGCAGGCCGAACAGGCCCTCGAGCGGTCCCTGGCCCTGCGCGCCGACAACGACCAGGCCCTGGCCGGCCGGGCCGCCCTCGCCGCCGCGCGCCACGACTTCGCCGGCGCCCTGTCCTTCGCCGACCGAACACTGAAGCAGAACCCCTACAACGAACGCGCCCTGAGCTCCCGGATCGACGCCCTGGTCGAGCTCGGCCGCTACGACGACGCCGACGCCGCGGTCTGCACCGCCGACCGACGGCGGCCCGGGGTACCGGTGTTCACCCGCTACGCCTACGTCCACGAACTGCGCGGGGACGTCACCACCGCCCGCCGTGTCCTGGACCGGGCGCTGGCCGCGTCCAGTTCGCCCGGCGACATCGCCTACGTCGCCGCCCAGCTCGGCCAACTCGCCTGGAGCCAGGGCGACTACGCCACCGCGCTCAGCCACTACGCGCGCGCCCTCGCCGCCGACGAGAACTACCTCCCCGCGCTGGAGGGCCGGGCCCGTGCCCAGGCGGCGAGCGGACGGCAGGCGGAGGCCATCAAGGGGCTGGAGCTCATCGTCGCCCGTTACCCGCTGCCCGGCCCGCTGGTCGAGCTCGGCGAGCTGTACGAGGCCCGGGCCCGGGCGGGGGACGCGGCGAAGGCCGCCGAGCAGTACGCCCTGGTCGACGCCTGGACCGCCATCGCCCGCGCCAACGGCGTCAACGCCGACCTCGACACCGCGCTCGCCGCCGCCGACCACGGTGACCGCGCCACGGCCCTGCGTGCGGCCCGCGACGACTGGTCCCGCCGGCACACCGTGCACACCGCGGACGCCCTCGCCTGGGCGCTGCACGTCAACGGCAAGGACGCCGAGGCCCTCCCCTACGCCCGCCAGGCCACGGCCACCGGCTACCGCAACGCGTCCTTCCTCTACCACCTCGGTGTGATCGAGAAGGCGACCGGCCATCCGCAGGACGCCCGTACGCACCTCTCCGCCGCCCTGAAGCTGAACCCCGGCTTCTCCGCTCTGGGCGCCCGCGAGGCCCGTACGGCACTCAAGACGCTGGAGGCGGCCAAGTGATCTCACGTCGTCTGTTCGCCTCCTGCGCGGCCGTGTTCACGGCCGGGTGCGCGCTCGTGCTGGTTCCTTCCGCCGCCGCGAGCGCGCACCCCCTCGGCAACTTCACGGTAAACCGTTACGACGGTCTCGTCGCCGCCCCCGGGCAGCTGCGCGTCGACCACGTCGAGGACCTCGCCGAGATCCCGGCGACCCAGGCCAAGCCCGACATCGAGCGGCTGGGGATGGACGCCTGGTCCCGGGAGCGCTGCGCCACCGCCGCCGCCGGCAGCAGGCTCACCGTCGACGGCCGACCCGTGACGCTCACGGCGGGCGCGAGCAAGGCGGTCGTACGGCCCGGCCAGGCGGGGCTCGACACGCTCCGCGTCGAGTGCCGGCTGACGGCCCCGTTGCCCGACGAGAGCGCCGTCGCCCTCGCCTTCCACAGCGAGGGCGCCTCCTCCGGACCCGGCTGGCGTGAGATCACCGCGCGCGGCGACCGGACGACGCTCACCGGGTCCGACGTGCCGAAGAAGTCGCTCTCCCACGAACTGACCACGTATCCCGAGGAGTTGTTGTCCTCGCCGGCGGACACCGCGACCGCGTCCGTGACGGTGCGGCCCGGCGGCGCAGCGCTCGTCGAGGAGGGCCGGGACGCGCCCGCCGCGTCGGTGCTGCCGCGCGGCGCCGACCGCTGGACCCGGTCGCTGGACGACCTGGTCGCCCGGCAGGACCTCACCGTCGGCTTCGCCGCGCTGGCCCTGGTGATCGCCGTCGTCCTCGGCGCGATGCACGCCGTCGCGCCGGGCCACGGCAAGACCATCATGGCGGCGACGGCGGCCGCCCGGGGCGGCAAAGCACGGATGAAGGACGTCCTCCCGCTGGCCGCCTCCGTCACCGTCACGCACACCCTGGGTGTCGTCGCGCTCGGCCTGCTCGTCACCGCCGGTTCGGCCGCCGCGCCCTCGGTGATCGCCTGGCTGGGTCTGGCGAGCGGGGCGCTGGTGCTCTTCGCCGGCGCGACCCTCGCCCGCCGCGCCTGGCGCGGCCGCGGCCCGGGCGCCCCGCACGCACACCCGCACCCCCACCCCCATGGGGACGGCGACGGTCACGGCCACCCGCACCCCCACGAGCCCGCGAAGACCCCCGAGCGTCAACTCGCCCTCGTCGGGGCCACCACCCCGCACACCCATGCCCATCAGGACTCCGACCACGGGCACAGCCACGACCACGACCGCGCGCAGGAACACGAGCACGGCCACGACGACGACCACGCCCGACCGCACGACCACGACCACGATCACGGCCGTCCGCACACCCACGGGGGCCACCCGCACTCCCACGGTCACGGCGGCCACACGCACTCGCACGGCGGGCGCACGCACACCCACGCCGTCGCCCCCACGCTGCGCGGGACGCTCCTCCTCGGGTTCGCCGGCGGCATGGTGCCCAGTCCGTCCGCCGTGGTCGTGCTGGTCGGCGCGGCCGCGCTCGGCCACGCCTGGTTCGGCCTGCTGCTCGTCGTCGCGTACGGCGTCGGGCTCGCGCTGACCCTGACCGCCGCCGGGTTCGCCGTCGTCCGGCTGGGCGCCGGGGCGACCCGCCTGCTGGAGCGGCAGCCGCGCTGGACGAGCCACCCGGTCGTGACCCTCGTCCGCCGCAACCTGCCCCTGTGGTCCGCGTTCCTCGTGGTGGCCCTGGGCGCCGGACTGGTGCTCAAGGGGGCCGCATCCGTACTCGGCTGAGCTACGTTTGTGAGGTTGCGGAGGCTTTCGCCCGGATGCGAAGAGCGAAATGGGGGCGCGGTGACCGGAGAACCGGGCAGTGAACGTCTGATCGCGGGCCGGTACCGGCTGCTGACGCCGCTCGGCGAGGGCGGCATGGGCACCGTCTGGCGGGCCCGTGACGAGGTGTTGCACCGCGAGGTCGCCGTCAAGGAGGTGCGGGCCCCGCACGGGCTGGCGGCCTCCGACGTCGAGCGGCTGTACGCCCGGCTGGAGCGCGAGGCCTGGGCCGCGGCCCGGGTCGCGAACCGGAACGTCGTGACGGTGTACGACGTGGCCACCCAGGACGGGCGGCCGTGGATCGTGATGGAGATCGTGCACGGCATCTCCCTCGCCGACCTGCTGGACGCCCAGGGGCCGGTCGAGCCGGCCCGGGCCGCGCACATCGGGGCCGAGGTGCTGGCCGCGCTGCGGGCCGCGCACGAGGCCGGGGTGCTGCACCGGGACGTGAAGCCGGCGAACGTGCTGATGTCGAACGACGGCCGGGTGGTGCTCACCGACTTCGGCATCGCGACCGTCGAGGGCACCTCCGCGCTGACGATGACCGGCGAGGTCATCGGCTCCCCCGAGTTCCTCGCGCCGGAGCGGGCGCTGGGGCGCACGCCGGGGCCCGAGTCGGACCTGTGGTCGCTGGGCGTGCTGCTGTACGCGGCGGTCGAGGGCAACTCCCCCTTCCGTCACGACACTCCGCTGAGCACCCTGCGCGCGATCGTGGACGAGGAGCTGCCGCCGCCGCGCCGGGCCGGTCCGCTGGCGCCGGTGATCGAGGGGCTGCTGCGCAAGGATCCGGCCGAGCGGCTGCCCGCCGACCGGGCCGAGCAGGACCTGCGGCTCGTCGCCGCCGGGGGCTCCCCTGCCGGGGGAGCCGATGTCCGCGGCGACGCGGCCCGTACGGCGCCGTACACGGCGTTCCCGCCGACGGGCGCGCACCCCGGCGGACCGGCGACGGGGCAGGCGCCGACCGCCGCGACCCCGCATCAGCCCTGGTCGGCGACACCGCCGGCCACGTCGTCGCCGTCCGCCGGGGAGCCGCCGGACCGCAACCGGCGGGCCGGCGCCCTCCTCGTCGTGGGGGTGATCGTGCTGGCGTTGGCGGTCGCGGGGCTGACCTACGGGCTGCTGGACCGCGACGACGGCGACAAGAACGCCTCCGGCGGGGTCACCGACAGCGCCTCGGAGGTGGTGAGTTCGCCGCCGACACAGCCGGAGACCAGCGCGGAGGCCGAGTCGCCGAGCCCGACGCCGAGCCCGAGCGCCAGCTCCGAGGCGCCGAAGCAGACCGTCTCGGTCGCCGTCGCCGGCGCGCACACGGAGTACTCCGGAGCGTGCCCGCCGAAGGACGCCGACGCACCCGCCTTCACCGCGACGATCACGGTGGGGCAGCTGCCCGCGACGGTGTCGTACCGCTGGGTGTCGAAGGACGGCGAACTGTCCGGGCAGACCTGGAAGACGCTCGAGTTCCCCTCGGGCGGCGGAAAGTCCAAGCAGGACAAGGTGATCGTGTCGACGTACGCGGAGAGCGGGACGTACGAGAACGCGATCGCCGTCGAGGTGCGTGACCCGGTGAAGACGACGTCCGACTCGGTGCCGTTCTCGGTCACCTGTGAGACGGCGGAGTCCCCCTCGGGCGAGGCCTCTCCCTCGCCGTCCGCGTCGGAGTGAACCGGGCCCGACCACCGGACGGTGTGTCAGGCCCGGCGCGGATCAGGCCGTGCTGTTCAGAACCGGCAGATAGCCGCCCCACTGACCGGCCGCGGTCGGGTGGTAGGACTCGCCGATGTCGAGCCAGTTGAGGCTGTGCAGCCAGGAGCTGCCGGAGCAGATCTCGTGGCCGCCGAACGAGGTGCGGACGTCGCCGAAGACGAAGCCGTGTGCGACGGCGCGCCGGGCGGTGGCGGCGTCCAGGTAGTCGGCCGCGCCGTTGATGGCGGAGCGTTTCGCCTCGGACAGGCCGAGACAGACCGTGCCGGTTCGGTAGAAGCGCGGGTAGCCGATGACGACGACGTGCGCGTTCGGGGCTCTGTCGCGGATCGACGAGTAGACGGTGTCGAGTTTGCCGGGGAGCGTGGAGTCGACGTACGCCCGGGCGGTGTTGATGCGGTTCAGGCAGGTGCTGTCGGAGCCGGTGACGCAGGTCGTCATGACGTCGGCGAAGCCCGCGTCGTTGCCGCCGACGGTGACGGTCACCAGGCCGGTGGAGGAGTTCAGGCCGCCGAGCTGACCGGCCAGAACATCACCCGTACGAGCACCCGAGCAAGCGGCGAAGGTGAACGAGGAGGGGGTGTGGGCAGCGTTCCAGAGGTAGGGATACGCCTTGGTGCTGCGCTTGCAGCTGCCGCTGGAGCTGATGTAGCTGCCCGCTCCGACGCCGGAGGAGTAGGAGTCGCCGAGCGCCACGTAGCCGCCTGTGGCGGCGAGTTGGGATGCCTGCGCGGGGACCGCCCCGGTGAGGGCGGCGCCGGCGGCGAGGAGGACTGAGCTGACGAATACGACAAGTCGGGAACGTCTCATGGAACCTCCCTTTAGCAGGATCTCTGCCATGACTGTCGTAGCAACTACGCGAGTTGACGGGAAGCGTCCATGCCAACTTTGCCGCCGACGGAGTGCGCCGTTCTGTAACGGCCGAACGGACGGAGAGTCAGGAACCGTGGGAGCGCGGCCTTTCGCGTCGAGCGCGAGCCCGTCCCGCGCCTGTCCCTGACCTGCCCCTGGCGGCCCGGGACTGATTGGATCGAACAGGCGAACGCGACACGACCGACACACCGCGCGCACCTCGGAAACCGGGTGCACCCGAAGGCCTCGTGCCGGATCATGGCGGCATGTCCGCACTCCCACACGACGCACTGCCGATCCGGCTCACCGTCGACGACTCCGACTCCCCGTCCGACGTCGTCGACGCGCTGTTCCTCGGCCGCTTCGCGACGGGCGAGCAGCCGTACTCGCACGCGGCGAACATCGACCGCGTGCGCTCCGGCGCGACCCTGCTGCCGCCGCACGCGCGTGTGCTGCGCATGGCCCGCGACGAGGACCGCAGCGCCACCCTGGCCGAGGGCGACGGCTGGACGCTGCTGGTCTCCCGCTGGAACCGCGGCGCCGACGTCACGGTCACCGCGACCACCGCCGAACTGGCCGCGCAGGTGCTCGACGAGGCCACGGACGGGGCGGCGGACGAACCCGAGCCCCAGCCGGAGAACGTGACCATGGGCTTCTGGTACGTCTCCCCGCGGCGCGGCCCGCACCGCACCACCCGCCAGATCGCCGCGGGCACCTGGGACGAGGTACGCCCCAACTACACGGCCCCCGTCGCCGAGGCGATGGACCGCCTGATGGGGACGACCCCGGAGAGCATCGCGGGCCGGCTGCTCCTGCTGCACGGCCCGCCCGGCACCGGAAAGACGTCCGCGCTGCGCACCCTGGCCCGCTCCTGGCGGGAGTGGTGCCAGGTGGACTGCGTGCTGGACCCCGAGCGGCTGTTCTCGGACGTCGGCTATCTCATGGACATCGCGATCGGCGAGGAGGACGGCGCCGGCAAGAGCCGCTGGCGGCTGCTGCTCCTGGAGGACTGCGACGAACTGATCCGCGGCGAGGCCAAGCACACGGCGGGCCAGGCGCTGTCCCGGCTGCTGAACCTGACCGACGGCCTGCTCGGCCAGGGCCGCAACGTCCTGGTCGGCGTCACCACCAACGAGGACCTGGAACGGCTGCACCCCGCCGTGGTCCGCCCCGGCCGCTGTCTGGCCCGGATCGAGGTGGGTCCGCTGACGCGCCCGGAGGCCGTGGAGTGGCTGGGCACGGAGGAGGGGGTGGGACGCGAGGGCGCGACACTCGCTGAGCTGTACGCGCTGCGCCGCGGCATCTCCCCCACCGCGCTGCCGGAGCCGCGCGGGGTGGCGGACGCGGGCCTGTACCTCTGAACACCCGGGCGCCTGTGCGCACCCGGCGGCTCAGAGGCGCCCGGCGCCTGCGAACACCGGGCGCCTCTGAGCGCCCGGCCGCCGCGCGCTGCCCCCGCCGCCCGTAGGTACCCCAGGTGTTTTGATGGAGGTATGACGCTGTACGTCGGCACGTCGGGCTGGCAGTACCGGGACTGGAAGGACGTCCTGTACCCGGCCGACGTGCCCGTACGGCGGTGGCTGGAGGAGTACACCGGGCACTTCGCCACCGTGGAGATCAACAACGCCTTCTACCGGCTCCCGTCCCGGGAGACCTTCGCGTCCTGGGCACAGCGCGTCCCGCCGGACTTCACGGTCGCGGTGAAGGCGAGCCGCTATCTCACCCACATCAAGCGGTTGAAGGACCCCGAGGAGCCGGTGCACCGTCTGATGACCCACGCGGCGGGCCTCGGCGGCCGCCTCGGCCCGGTCCTCCTCCAGCTGCCGCCGACCCTGCGGGCCGATCCCGCTCTGCTGGACGCCTGTCTGTCCTGCTTCCCGCCGGGCGCCCGGGTGGCGGTCGAGCCGCGCCACGCGTCGTGGTGGACGCCTCGCGTGCGGGAGGTCCTGCGGTCCCGGGGCGCGGCCCTGTGCTGGGCCGACAGCCGCTCCCGTCCGGTGACGCCGCTGTGGCGGACCGCCGACTGGGGGTACGTCCGCTTCCACCAGGGGCGCGCCCACCCCTGGCCGCACTACGGCCGACGGGCCCTGGAGACCTGGCTGGACCGCATCGCGACGACCTGGCCGGACAACGCCGACGTCTACACGTACTTCAACAACGATCCCGGCGGCGCGGCAGTGGCGGACGCGGCCCTGTTCGGGCGGACGGCGGCACGGGCGGGGCTGACGGTGACGCGCACCCCGCGCGGGCTCGCCGCGCGCCGGTGATCACGCCCGGTAGGCCGCCCGCAGGGCTTCCCGGACGGCGGCCGCCCCCTGCTCCTCGCTGAGCCCCAGCCGCACCACCCGTTCGGCGTAGGCCTGCGCGGCGGCCGCGGCCTCACGCTCCGCCGCCGGTCCCGCGGCGGCGAC
This sequence comes from Streptomyces sp. B21-105, assembly GCF_036898465.1. NCBI lineage: Bacteria > Bacillati > Actinomycetota > Actinomycetes > Kitasatosporales > Streptomycetaceae > Streptomyces > Streptomyces sp. B21-105. The sequence continues at coordinate 2,241,409 of NZ_JARUMJ010000001.1, forward strand.
GAAGGTGCCGTTGCGCCCCCGGGTCTCGATCACCCCGTCCGTCTCCAGCGCCCGGTACGCCTTGGCGACGGTGTTCGCGGCGAGGCCCAGTGACTCGGCCAGGCTTCGCACGGTCGGCAGCCGATAGCCGACGGGCAGCTCTCCCGCATGCGCCTGCTCGGCGATCTGCGCCCGTACCTGCTCGTAGGGCGCGGCGCTGTCATCGATGTGGATCTTCAAGGTCACGGGCCCGATTGTCCCGTACCCGCCGGAAAATGGGAGGCACCCGCAGGCCGCCTCTCCTAGCGTGGGCCCACATGACCGTCATCGTGCGTGATCTCCACCCCGGCGCAGACGCCGACATCGAGGGCTTCGTCCGCGTCCGGCACGCCGCGCTGCCGTACGTGTACTTCAGCCGGGCGTCCGTGCTCCACCACCTCGCCCTGACCCCGGCCGCCGCCCACTACCGCGCGCTGGTCGCCGAGGAGGACGGCGAGGTCGTCGGCACGGCCCAGGTCGGCCTCGCGCACGACAGCCCGGAGCCGGGCCAGGGCTGGCTCAACGTGTACATGGACCCGGCCCGCGCCCGCCGCGGCGCGGGCACGCTGCTGGTGCGCGCCGCCGAGGAGCACCTGGCGGCGCACGGAGCGACCAAGCTGTTCGCCTGGGTCCTGGACGAGCCCGGCCACCGCGCCTTCGCCGAGCGGCACGGCTACCGGGCGAGCCGCTCGGCGCACTTCCTGGTGCTGGACCTGGAGCACACCGAGCTGCCGCCGCTGCAGATTCCGCCGGCGGACGTCGAACTGCGCACGGCGGCCGACTTCGCGGACGACCCGCGACCGCTGTTCACCCTCGACGCGGAGGCGGGCTCCGACGAACCGGGCGACATCGCCATCGAGTTCACCGACTACGAGGCGTGGCTCGCCGAATACTGGAAGCACCCCCACCTCGATCTGGAGCTGACCTCGGTCGCCGTGGCCGACGGCCGTCCCGTCGCGTTCAGCGTGGCCCACACCGACGGCGCCGGGCGGTACGGCACCGGCATGACCGGCACCGTCCGCGACCACCGGGGCCGGGGTCTGGCCAAGCTCGTCAAGAACGACTCCCTGCACCGCGCACGCGCAGCCGGGTACACCCAGGCGCACACCAGCAACGACTCGGACAACGGGCCGATGCTCGCGGTCAACCGATGGTTCGGGTACGAGATCCGCGCGTCGGAGGTGCGGTATGTCCGCGAACTCGGCTGAGCCGCTGGGCGTGGTGGACGTCGTGCTGGTCAAGGGCGGGCGGACGAAGATCCGCTACCCGGCCGGACTGCTGTCCGACGACGGGGTCAGGATCGCGGTGCGCGCCCCGTGGGCGGGTGACGGCGTACGCGACTTCGGCTTCGTGCGGTTCGAGGCGGGCGACGTCTTCACCGAGTTCTACTGGCGCGACCGGTGGTACTCGGTGAAGGAGGTCCGCGCCGCGTCCGGCGCCCTGAAGGGCTGGTACTGCGACGTCGCCCGGCCGGCCGTGCGGTCCGGCGCGGAGCTCGTCGTGGAGGACCTCGACCTGGACCTGTGGCGCTCCGCCGACGGCACGGACGTACGACGCCTGGACGAGGACGAGTTCGAGGAGAGCGGACTCGCCCGGCGGGAACCGCGGGCGGCGGCCGCCGCGCTCGCCGCCCTCGACGAGCTGGAGGCGCTCGCCCGCACCGAGGGCGGCCTGGAGGCGCTGCTGGCATGACCCGCGGCCGGAGAACGGCAACGGAGCCCGCGGGGGGCCACCGCCGAGGACCAGCAGCGGTGCGTGGCCACGTGGGGACCGGCGAGAACCGGCAGCGATGCGTGGCTGCCATCACCGAGAGCCGGTGGCAAAGCCTGGCCGCTCACACCGTTGCCACCACCGCGTACCGCTCGTCCTCCACCGGGCCGCCCCACAGGAGCGCGTCCTGCGACAGCCGCTCCACACGTGCGTGCCCGGTCAGCGGGGCCAGCAGAGCCGTGAGCCGGTCCGCCGGTATGCCGGCCGGGGTGACGGTGCCCCAGACACCCTCGACCAGCACGAGCCGCCCGCCCGGGCGCAGCAGACCGCGCCAGTGCCGCAGCACGCGCGCGGGGTCGGGCAGCGCCCACAGCAGGTGCCGGACGAGCAGCACGTCGAAGCGCTCCTCCCCGACCGGCGGCGCCACCGCGTCACCGTGGAGGAACACCGCGTCACGCCCGGCGAGTTTGGCACGGGCCAGGTCGATCATGGCCGGGGACAGATCCACACCCGTCACCCGGTGTCCCTGCTCGGCTGCGAGGAGCGAGAGGCTGCCGGTGCCGCAGCCGAGATCCAGCACGTCGCTCGCGCGCTCCGGCAGCCAGGCGCGCAGCCGCCGGGCCCAGGCCGCGCGCACCTCGGGGTCGCGCAGGCCGTGGTCCGGCTCCTCGTCGAACGCGGCCGCCGCCGCGTTCCAGTCGACGCCGGGCACCGTGGCTTCGTCACTGTTTTCCCTCATGTGCCCCAGAGTGACACCCGCCACTGACAATCGAATCGTGACACCGGCCACTGACAGCCCGGGGGTTGATGAGGAACTCTCACGGAAAGGGTCTACCTCCGTGAGAACGCGGAACTCGGTAGCCCTGAAGGAGGCAGCCATGCGCCGCACCACCGTGCAGAAGCCCCTGAAGAAGACGGAATCCCGCAGGATCCGCGACGAGGCCGACGAACGGCCCGCCGGTCGCCCCGAGGTGCGCAAGGACATCGCCCGCACCTGGTGGCCGGACGGCTGAGGCCGCCCCTTTCGCATCACCCGCCGTTCCGTCTGCGGCTGCGCTGTCCGGACGACACGGACTCCGGGACCTGTCCGGCCTGATCGGCGGCTCAAGCCGGACGGACCCCCCGCGAACACGACCGGCGCGTCAGCTCAGGACGGACGCGCAGGTGGTGGCGGTGGCGTGGGCCGGGTCGAGCGCGTTGGCCACCTCGTGGAAGGCGATCCGGTCGAGCAGCCCGATCGCGAGGTGCTCGGAGAGGTCCAGCGGGCACAGGTCCTGGAGCAGGACGTTGCGCACGTTCGGACCGCTGAGGAACTGGGTGCGCCACGGTGTGACGACTTCGTCGTACCGGGTCGCGATGACGGTGTAGCGGACGCCGGGGACGGTGTCTCCGCCCTTGTTGAGCCCGGTGAGGAAGTCCGAGCCGACGATCTGGTCGGCGAGCCCCGGGGTGGCGGCCGAGAGCAGGTCCTCGGCGCCCGGGAAGTAGGGCAGCAGACGGGTGAGTCCACTGAGGGTGGTGCCGTGGTTGTCGGGGGCGAGCCCGATCAGCGCGTTGACCTTGGCGGCGCCGCCGAGGAACTTCAGGTAGTAGCGCGGCATCATGCCGCCCTGGGAGTGCCCGACGAGGTCGGCCTCGGCGGCGCCGGTCGCGGCGAGCACCTTGTCGACGAAGACGGAGAGCTGGCCGGCGGATTCATCGATGGGGCCGAGACCGTGGAAGAGCGGGACGCCCGGCAGTCGGCCGTAGTCGACGGAGAAGACGCAGTAGCCGCGGACCGTCAGGTAGGGGGCGAGCGCCAGCCAGTTGTCGACGGAGTTGCCGAGGGTGCCGTGTACGAGGACCACGGGGCGGGGGTGGGCGGCGGAGGGCTTGCAACGGTAGTCGTTCCAGCCGCTCGAGGGTGCTGCGGCGGCGGCCGCATAGGCGTGGCCGGCGGTCGATGCATGGGCGGCGGCGGTGGGGAGGGTGGCGGCCACGGCGGCCAGCAGCAGTGCGGCGAGTGGTCTGAGCGCGCGATTCCAGGGCAGCATCGGGTGATCTCCTTGCGGCTCAAGGGGAGTGCGAGGGGCCGTACGCCCTGTGATCCGGATCACGGGATGCTGTTCACTTGTCAAGTTACGGACGAGTAGGTGAAGTGTGAAGTTACGCGTCAGTAAAAACTTCCAGTGATAGTCAGCGACGACCCGGCCGCTGCCGTTCCGTCACCAGACCGGCCTGATCGGACCATAGGGGGCAATACGCGCCAAACGGTCGTACAACACGCGCACTTCACTCTCGCCGAGCGCATCGACCCACGCCCGCACCGCCTCGGCGGCCGCCTCCTCCGCCGCGCGGGTGCACGCCCAGCCGTGCTCGGTGAGAACGATCAGCCGGGCCCGCGCATCCACCGGATGCGGCCGGCGCTCGACGTACCCCTTGCGCACCAGCTCGTCGACGAGCTGGCTCGCGGCCTGTTTGGTGACCCCGAGATGGGCGCCGAGCTCGGTGACCGTCGCACCGTCCGGGGCCAGCCGGGTGAAGGCGAAGCCATAGGAGGGCCGACCGTCGAAACCGCGGGCGACGACGCCGTCATTGATGCGCCGGGTGAGCTCACCCGCGGCGGCGAGCAGGGCGGCGGACAGGGCGAGAGCTTCGGAGTTCTGCACATCCGCAATGAAACACCCTTGACAGGATAGTCAAGCAGGTTGACCATTGAGATCTATCTAGTCAAGCTTCTTGACCATTTCTAGGGAGTCACCATGCCCGTCGTCCGCTCGTCCGAGGCCGTCACCCATGAGATCCACGGCGCCCGCTTCGTCTCGTACGCCACCCCGCTCACCGGAAGCAAGGAGCTGTGCGCCTGGCGGGGCGAGATCCCGGCGGGCACGAAGGCGCCCGCGCACACCGTCAACCGGGAGGAGATCTTCCATCTGCTCGTCGGCGAGCTGCTCGTCACCCTCGACGGCCGCACCGAGCGGATCACCGCCGGCGACACCATGATCGTCAATCCTGGCGCGACCCTGGCCGTGGAGAACCCGACCGATCACACCGCGCTCTCCTGGGTCACCACCTCCATCGGCCTGGAGGCGGAGCTGGCCGACGGAACCCGGATCACTCCCCCGTGGGCCAACTGACCCCACCGCGGTTGCCGTTTCCATACCGTTTGCCGTTTCCGTACCGGTTGCCGTTGCGTTGCCACCGCCACCGCCCCACCGCCCCACCGCCGTGCGATGTCCGCGGCCGGGCTTCGGCTCATGCCGCCAGGGTCCCGGGTTTCACCGCCCCCGGCCCGAACCTCGCCCGCAGTCGGTCGGCGACCTCCTCGATCCGGCGGGCCTTCTCGTCGACGGGGTCGAAGGTGAGCTGGTGGGAGGCCCGTTCGGCCGGGCCGAGACCCTCGGCGCGCAGGGCGATCACGCGGACCCGGGCACGCTGCAGACCGAGCGCCTCGTACAGGCCGTACGCCGCCCTCGTCAGGTCCGCCGAGTGCGCGGTCCGCTCCTCGAGGGTGCAGCTGCGGGTGGAGGAGGACCGGTCGGCGTAGCGCACGGTGAGGGTCAGAGCGCCGCAGACCTTCTCCACGGCGCGCAGCCGGACACCCAGCTCCTCGGCGGCCGAGAGCAGGGCGCGGCGGTGCCGGTCGGGGTCCAGCTCGTCACGGTCGAAGGGGTGCTCGGCGGCCAGCGACCGCGCCACGGCGCCTGGCACCACCCGGCCGCGGTCGACGCCGTTCGCCTTCTCGTGCAGCTCCCGGCCCGCCCTCGCGCCGACCAGACGCTGGAGTGTGGACAGCGGCGCGGCGGCGACCCGGCCGAGGGTGTCGAGGCCGTACTCGCACAGGGTGCGGGCGGTCGCCCTCCCGACGCCGGGCAGCGTGGTGACCGGCTTGTCGGCGAGGAACTCCCGCACCCCGCCCTCGGGAACCGCGCACGTCATCCCGGGCCGGGCGGCCCGCAACGCCGTGCGGGCCGACAGCGGTCCGGGGCCGGCGCCGATCACGCAGTCGACCCCGTGCAGGGCGAGCGCCCGCACCCGGATCACCGACGCCAGCTCGATCGCGGTGCGCCCGAAGTACCGCTCTGCGCCCCTCAGATCGGCCAGCGCCCCGTCCGGCGGCAGCGCCTCGACGACCGGCGTGAACTCCTCCAGGAGCCCGAGCAGCGCCGGCAGGGCGAACTCGTGCGTCGACGTCAGCTGGAACCGTACGCAGAGGACAGTCATCCCGCACTCCCCGGACTCTGGTGCCACAACTTCCTTCCCACCGCGGGCCCCTCGCCCGCGGGGCGCAGATCGGCCCAGGGGTGCATCTCGTACCCCGTGGGCATGCGGATGCGACGTCGTTCCGTCGCGTCCCGGGCGGCCGAGCCCGTCGGCGCGGGCGGTCCGTCCGAACCGGCGAGCCGGCTGCGCGCCGGACCGTCGCCGTCGGCGTCGGCGTCGGCGTCGGCGTCGGCGTCGGCGTCGGCGTCCGCGCCGGGGACGCCGCCGGAGTCGGCCAGCCGGGCCGCGACCCCTTCCAGCCCTTCGTCCCGGCGCACTTCCAGCAGGTCGGCGAGGTTCCAGACGGCGGCGCCCACCACGCTGAGGCTGCGCGGGCCGCGCCGCTGCACCACCCCGCGCACCAGCAGCAGCCAGGAGTGGAAGACGGTGTGCGCGCAGGCGTCGTGGGAGTCGTCGAAGAAGGCGAGGTCGACCAGGCCGGTGCCGTCGTCGAGGGTGCTGAAGACGACCCGCTTGCCGGACCGGATCGGCGGGGTCTGGGTGGCCGCCTTGGCGCCCGCGACCAGCACGGTCTCCCCGTGCCGGGCCTCCCGCAGCCGCCGCGCCGAGACCACGCCCAGTTCGTCGAGGAAGGCGCGGTGGTCGTCCATCAGGTTGCGTGAGGCGTCCATGGACAGCACGCCCAGCTCGGCGCTGAGCCGCTCGGCGGAGGACAGGTCGGGCAGCCCGGCGGGAGCGGTCCTGCGCCCGCCCGCCAGGGGGAGCTGGCCGCCGCCCGCACCCCGTGCCCCGCGGTGCAGTTCGGTCAGGTGCAGCTGCAGGTCACGGCGGTTGGCGCCGAAGGCGTCCAACGCGCCGACCTGGGCGAGCCGTCCGGCCAGCGGGCGGCTCGGGCGCGCCCGTTCCCAGAAGTCGAGCAGCGAGGCGTACGGCTGTCCGTCCGCGACACGGGCCGCCTCGGCCTCGCTGATGCCGTGCACGTCGCAGAGGGCCAGCCGGAGTCCCCACCGACCGCCGGAACCGGCGCCCCCGGAGAACGACCCCGACGACCCGGACCCCGACGACCGGGACTTCACCGAATCGGACATCGACGATCCGGACGGCGACGATCCGGACGGCGACGATCCGGACGGCGACGATCCGGACGGCGACGATCCGGACGGTGATTCAGACACCAGTTCGATACGATGGCCGACTCCCGACCGGTTCACGTCCAACGGCAGGATCGGCACCCCACGCCGCCGCGCGTCCGCCAGCAGCAGCCGCTTCGGGTACATCCCGGGGTCGTGGGTGAGCAGCCCGGCATAGAAGGCTGCGGGGTGGTGCGTCTTCAGCCATGCCGACTGATACGTCGGAACGGCGAAGGCGACCGCGTGCGCCTTGCAGAAACCGTAGGAGCCGAAGGCCTCGACGATCTCCCAGGTCCGCTGAATCGTTTCTGCTTCATATCCCCTCGCCCTCGCGTGCTGGGCGAACCACACCTTGATCCGCCCCTGCGACTCCGGGTCGGACAGCCCGCGCCGCACCCGGTCCGCCTCGCCCCGCCCGCAGCCGGTCATGATCGCGACGATGTCGATGACCTGCTCGTGGAAGACGACGACCCCGTAGGTGTCCCGCAGCGGCTCCGCCAGATCGGGGTGCGGATACCGGACGGGCGCCCGCCCGTGCCGCGCCTCGATGAAGGGCCGCACCATGTCGGCGGCGACCGGCCCGGGCCGGAACAGGGAGATGTCGACGACCAGATCGTGGAAGGTGGCCGGCTGGAGCCGTCCGACGAGGTCGCGCTGGCCGGGCGACTCGATCTGGAAGCAGCCCAGCGTTTCGGTGGAGCGGACCAGCCGGTACGTCGCCGGGTCGGTCGGCGCGAGCGCGTCCAGGTCGATCCGCTCCCCCGTCGCCCGTTCCACCTCGGCCACCGCGTGCGCCATCGCCGACTGCATCCGCACGCCCAGCACGTCCAGCTTGAGCAGCCCGAGGTCCTCGACGTCGTCCTTGTCGAACTGCGCCATCGGGAACCCCTCGCCGCTGGTCGGCACGACCGGCGTGCGGGAGAGCAGCGACGCGTCGGAGAGGAGCACCCCGCACGGGTGCATGGCGACGCCGCGCGGCAGGGCGTCGAGGGCCTCGACCAGCTCCCACAGCCTGCCGTACCTCTCCCCTCCGCGCCGCGCCTCCCCCGCCAGCGCTTTGAGCTCGGGCAGTTCCGCCAGCGCCGCGCGGGCGTCCCGGGCGCGGATGTGCGGGAAGGCCTTGGCCATGCGGTCGATCTCGGCGGGGTCCATGGACAGGGCCGCGCCGACGTCCCGGATCGCGTGGCGGACGCGGTACGTCTCCGGCATCGCGACCGTGGCGACCCGCTCGGCGCCGAAGCGGCCGATGATCGCGCGGTAGACCTCCAGCCGGCGCGCGGACTCCACGTCGACGTCGATGTCGGGCAGCACGACCCGCTCCTTGGACAGGAAGCGCTCCATCAGCAGCCCGTGCTCGACCGGATCGGCGTGCGCGATGCCGAGGAGGTGGTTGACGAGGGACCCCGCGCCGGAGCCGCGCGCGGCGACCCGTATCCCCATGTCCCGTACGTCGTCCACGACCTGAGCGACCGTCAGGAAATAGGAGGCGAAGCCGTGGTGGGCGATCACGTCCAGCTCGTGGTGCATCCGCTCCCAGTACGCGCGCCGGCCCGCGTACCCCTTCCGTACCATCCCCGCCGCCGCCCGCGAGGCCAGCGCCCGCTGGGCGGTGCGACGGCCCGCGCCGACGAGGTGCGGCTCGGGGAAGTGGACGGCGCCCATGCCGAGGTCGTCCTCGGGATCGACCAGGCATTCGGCGGCCGCGGCCCGGGTCTGCTCCAGCAGCCGGTGGGCGGCGGCGCGCCGGAAGCCCGCGGCCTCCACGATCCGCTCCGCCGCCGCGAGCATGAGGTCCGCGCCCTTGAGCCACGCCTCGCCCGAGTCCAGTTCCTTGGACGGGTCGAGGGGCACGAGCCGACGGGCGGCGTCCAGGACGTCCGCGACCGGGCCCTGACCGGGGTCGGCGTACCGGACGGCGTTGCTGAGGACGGGCCGGACCCGCTGCTCGGCGGCGAAGCCGACGGTGCGGGCGGCCAGCCGCAGGGAGCCGGGGCCGGTGCCGGCGCGTCCGTGCCAGACGGCCTCCAGGCGCAGGTCGTCGCCGTAGGTCTCGCGCCAGGGGGCGAGGAGTCTCGCGGCCCGGTCCGGGCGGCCCGCGGTGAGCGCGCGGCCGACGTCGGAGGCGGGGCCGAGCAGGACGGTCAGACCGTCGCCGTGGTTCGCGGCCCAGGGCAGCGTGGGGACACCCGCGCCCTCCTCGCCCGCGTGCGCCGACGTGACGATCCGGCACAGGTCGGCCCAGCCCCGGGCGCCGTCCCGGGCGAGGAAGGTGACGCGGGGGGCCGACTCGTCGAGGAAGGCGCCGCCGCGCACGGGGGTGCGGCGCCGGTCCCGCCGTACGGATGCGTCGTCCTGCGGCCGCTCGGGCGCCGCCACCGCCAGGTCCACCCCGAACAGCGGGCGTACGCCTGCCTTGGCACAGGCCTTGGCGAAGCGGACCGTGCCGGCCAGGGTGTCGCGGTCGGTGAGGGCGAGGGCGTCCATGCCCCGCTCGAAGGCGCGTTCGGCCAGGCGCTCCGGGTGCGAGGCCCCGTACCGCAGGGAGAACCCGGAGACGGTGTGCAGATGCGTGAACCCCGGCATCCACACCTCCCGATTCGAACATCAGTTCACAACCTTCCCTCCCCCACCATAGACCAAATTCCGAACATCTGTACGATAGCCGTTCGGACGCCTCCCACCTGCGAAAACACCTCCCGCCCCGGACCGTGGGGACATGACCCAGACGACCGGGCCCGACGCGCTGCGCCGCTTGAACGACACGGCGTTGCCCCTGGAGGTCCGCGTCGCGGCCGCTCTCGTCCGCCTCTACGCCCTCCCCCTGACCCGCATCGTCGAACTCACCGAAGACCACGTTCGCCGCGATCAAGGGCATACCTACGGATCAGCTGCCTGCAGGCGGCTGCTCCCCGAGGGTCTCGCGCAGCCAGGTCCGTTCGGCGCGGCTGGTGGCGCGGGCGGTGAGCAGCATGCCCCGCCGGTAGGGGTCGGCGATCTCCTCGGCACGCAGGGGCCGCTCGTTGTCGTAGAAGAAGCTCGCCGGTTCTTCCAGGAACTCCAGCCGTCTGCGCAGCACCGCGTGCTGTTCGGCCACGTCGGGCAGGCGGGAGAGGAAGGCCAGGACGACGTAGAACCGGGTGAAGTCGGTGATCTCGTGGTCGGCGGGCTTGCGCAGGCGCTGAAGCATTTCGGCCCGTCCGGCCGTGGTCAGGCTGAGCACGTACCGGGCCGCCCCCGCGGCCGGGTCGGCGCGCCGCTCGATCAAGCCCGCCCTGGTCAGACGATTGATCGCCGGATACAGGCTGCCGTCACTGACCGGCCGCGTATAGCCGGTCAGCTGTGCGACGCGGCGGCGCAGCTCGTGTCCAGGCAGGGGGCCCTCGGCGAGGAAGCCGAGTATCGCGAGTTCCAGCATGAGTCCATCTTCGCACGCGAACATCGAATCGATGTGAACATCGATTCGATGTTACGCTCCCAGATATCCGCCCGAACGTCTCTGGAGAGGCACAGCAAGATGCCATCGCAGTCCACCGAGTCAGTGATGAACCGTTTCGTCGAGTTCATCAACACGGGCAACGAGGATCTCGCCCGCGAGGTCATTTCTCCGGACGCGGTATTCCACGCGCCAAGCCACCCGGAACCACTGCGGGGGCCCGATGGGTACATGGAAGTCCTCGGGATGATGCGCAGCGCCTTCCCCGACGTCCAGTGGACGCTGGAGGAAACAGTCACCGAAGGCGACACAGTGGCCGCGCGGTTCACCATGCGGGGAACCCACGACGGTGAATTCTTCGGGATCCCGGCGAGCGGCAACAAGATCACAGTGCAGGCCATGAACTTCTACTACCTGGCCGACGGCCGGATCGTCGGCGAACGCGGCCAGCCCGATCTCCTCGGGGTGATGCGGCAGATCGGTGCCATACCGGCGCCGTGAACCTCGTAGCGCCGGGTGAGCCTTCTGCCGCGCGGGATTGCCGCTGCCGGGAGGGGGCCGTATGGCGCGGCGGCAGAACGCGAAGGCCCGCACCGGAGCGCGGGCGGCCGACGCGGGTTCACCGCAAGAGGTCGGTCTTCTTGATCCGGCGTTTCCGCTCAGACAGCGCCCGTTGCGGCGAGAGTTGTACGCCTCGTCACCGCTGACGTGACCGGGCCGGGTGTGGGGGTGCTCGCCCTGCGGGCGAATACTGCAGCGCTCGAATACCGACACTCCACCAGTGTGGCCGCCACCCTGGAGAAGTCCGAGGCGCGCACCCTGCGGACCCTCGACGTGGTCCCGGCCGACCGGGAGGACGCCAACGGGCTGTCGGCGTTCTATCTGGCCGTCGGCTGGTGCGTGGGCGGCTATCTGTGCGCGTCGATCATGGTGATCAGTTCGGGCGCCGGGAGCTCGACCCCGCGGTGGGCGGTGATCCGGCTGCTCGCCATGGCTGTCGTCGGGATCGTCGGCGGAGTCGGCGGCGCCCTGATCGTCGGTCCGGTCCTCGGCGCGCTGCTGGGCGGCCTCGCGGCCTACTGGGGGCTCGGCGCGTCGATCATCTTCGCGGTCGGCGCCGCCACCCTCGCCTTCCAGGGCGTCTTCGGGCTCGCCGGCGTCGGCCTGGTCATCCTGCTCGTGGTGATCCTCGGCAACCCGAGCGCGGACGGCGCCCTCCCGCCGCCACTGCTCCCGCCGTTCTGGCGGGCGATCGGCCCGGCGCTGCCGGCGGGCGCGGGGACCTGGGCGGCGCGCTCGATCGCCTACTTCCAGGGCAACGACATGACGGCGGCCCTGCCGGTGCTGTCGGCATGGGCGGTCGGAGGGATCGTCGTCACACTGCTGGCGGCAATGCTGCGCACCCGGCGGAGAACGGCGTGAGGTCCCGCCCTCGCGTGTGCGGGGAGCGAGACCTCACGCCGGGTCGGCGAGACCCCCGGGCCTGGTCGGGGCGGGACCCCCGGCCGGCCGGGGCGGACCTGGCCCGGGGGCACGCCGTGGCGGCGAGGTTCAGCCGATCCGCGTTCCGGTGGCCGACAGCGCCTCCGTCACCGGCTGGAAGAACGTCTCCCCGCCGGCCGTGCAGTCGCCGCTGCCGCCCGAGGTCAGGCCGACGGCGCTGCTGCCCGAGAAGAGGGAACCGCCGCTGTCGCCGGGCTCGGCGCAGACGTCGGTCCGGATGAGGCCGTTGACGACGTCTCCGTTGCCGTAGTTCACCGTGGCGTCGAGGCCCGTGACCGTGCCGGAGTGCACCTGGGTGGTCGACCCGCTGCGGGTGACCTTCATGCCGACGGTGGCCTCGGCGGCGCCGGTGATGGCCTGCGCGGAGCCGTTGTAGAGGTTCACCTCGCTCGGGTGGTCGACCTCGGCGGTGTACTTGACCAGGCCGTAGTCGTCGTCCGGGAAGCTGGAGACCTCGCCCGCGCCGATCTGCGCGCCGGCGGAGTCCGACCAGGTGGAGACGGCGTCGGTGCAGTGCCCGGCGGTCAGGAAGTACGGCTCGCCGCCCTTGACCACGTTGAAGCCGAGCGAGCAGCGTCCGGTGCCGCCGGTGATGGCGTCGCCGCCGGCCACGAAGGGCGTGAACTCCCCCTTCGTGCGCTGGAGTTCCACCGTCCCGCCGAGCCCGTCGACGACCTTGGTGAGCTTGGCCCACTCGGCCTCGGAGACGGTGCGGTCGGCGGTGACGACCACCTTGTTGGCGGTCGGGTCGGTCACCCAGGCGGTACCCGGGATGCTCGCGTCCGATGTCAGCGTGGTGCGGGCGCCGGTCAGTTCGGCGAGGGAGTTCTCGACGAGTCTGGCCTTGGCGCCGGCCGCCTCGACGGTCTTCGCGGCGGCCTTGTCGAGGACGTTCACCACCAGGCTCTTGCTCTTCGCGTCGTAGTACGTGCCCGCCGCGTCCGCGCCGAGGTCCTGGCCGAGCGACGAGGCGAGTTTTCCGGCCGCGAGGGCCGAGAGGGGGGTGGGCTGCGAGGTCTTCGCAGGTTCGCTGGCGTTCGCAGTCTGGAAGGTCACTCCTGCCGCGACGAGTGCGGCAACGCCCGCTCCCGCCATGGCCGCCCGTCGCCGGGGTATGCGTCGGTGCTGCAACTCGGGTCCTCCTGTGGGGGGCGGCCCGGGCGATCGTGGGGACCGCGGCGGGCCGTAAGGCTGGTTGACGGCCGCCCACTCTTCCGAACCGCACAGGGAGCACACAAGGTCGACTTCAGGACGCACACCGGGTGAACACCGCGCGCCCTCCACGCCTTCACCACTCCCGCACCTCGGCAGGCCACCGGCCGACCGTCACAGAAAAATTCGCACAGCAAACGCTACGAGTGAGTAACCATGTATATCGAGCCACCCTTCGACGGGTCTGCTCCTGGCCGGAATCCGCCCCTTCCGCGGGCGGCGCAGGTGGTGAAGTCGTCGAGGGTTGGAGGACGTCGGGGGCAGCGGTTGCCTCCGCGCCCGCCCCCTGCACTCCCCCTGCCCGCCCCCTGCACTCCCGCGGACAACAGCGAGCCCCCGCACGCCGGTTGCGTACGGGGGCTCGCCTGCGGCCGGCCGCAGGATCCGGGAACCAGGACCTACAGGACCCACAGGAGCAAGAGGAGCTGGAGGAGCTGGAGGAGCTGGAGGAGCTGGAGGAGCTGGAGGAGCTGGAGGAGCTGGAGGAGCTAGAAGACGCTGACGCCGTAACGGCTCAGGGCCTCGGTCACGGGCTGGAAGAAGGTCGTGCCGCCGGACGAGCAGTTGCCGCTGCCGCCGGAGGTCAGACCGAGCGCCACGCCGCCGGAGGTGTAGAGCGCACCGCCGGAGTCGCCGCCCTCGGCGCAGACGTTGGTCTGGATCATCTGGTAGACCACGTCGCCGCCGCCGTAGTTCACCGTGGCGTTGAGGGCGGTCACCCGGCCGGTGTGGATGCCGGTCGTGGAGCCGTCCCGGATCACCGACTGGCCCACGGTGGCGTTGCCGGCGCTGGTGATGTCGGTGTTGCCCGCGGTGCCGGCCTTGGCGACCGAGGTGTTGGTGTACCTGACCAGCGCGTAGTCGTTGGTCGGGAAGCTGTAGCCGCTGTTCGTGCCCAGCACGGCGGTCTGGCCGGAGTTCGAGTACCAGGTCGAGGCGACCTCGCCGCAGTGCCCGGCGGTCAGGAAGTAGTAGGTGCTGCCGCTGCGCACGTTGAAGCCGAGCGAGCAGCGGTAGCCGCCGCCGTAGATGGCGTCGCCGCCGCCGATGAGCTTGTTGAACTTGCCAGGCGTGTGCTTGATCACGAGCGCGCCGGCGTTGTCGCCCGCCTGCTTCTTGATCTTCGCGATCTCGGCGTCCGTCACCGTGCTGTCGACGGTGACCATCAGCCGGTTGGTCTTGCTGTCGACGGCCCAGGCGGTGCCCGGGATGTCCGCCTGGAGCACCGAGTCGCCGGCGCTCTTGAGTTCGGCACTGCTGTAGACGGCGTCGTCGGCCGCGTTCGCATGGGGGATCGCGATGGCGGCCGCGGCCACGAGTCCGGTGGCGACGGCGGTCAGCCGGGCCCGTCTCGAGATGCCGTGCGTGGGGATGGTGGGGGTGGTGCGCTTGATCCTCACGATTCGTTCCCTCCCAGGGGAAGTCGGGGGCCCGTCGTGTGGGGGTCGGGGCCCGGTGAGGCGCAGCCAGGATCGACGTCCGTCCGCATTCCGGACACGCCGTGACCCTGACAAGCGCTGAGGGGGAGTATTCGGCCGAACGGCCGGTAGGCGCAAGGGCGCCTTTCGGCCGTCAGGCCGTGAACGAACTGCGCGAGTTGAGCCCTCTTGCAGCTCTCTTGCCCCAGCTCAGACCAGTTTGTGCCGTGCTGCCCCGACCTCCACGACCCATGTGTTCCCCGCCAAGGGGCCGGTGCGGAGAAAACAACCGACAAGGCGCACGGAGGCAGTACCGTCCGATCGGGTCCGCCGTCACGCCCCCGGCCCACGCCGTACGCGCCGCACCCGGCTCACCTCCACATCCCGGACGGCCCCCACGTCCCCGCCGGCCTCCACGTCCCGGTCGACCCTCGAGACCCCGCCGGCTCCACGCCCTCGCCCGGCTCCCTCGTCACACCCACGCCTGGTCAGACCCTGCAGTCGGCCGTGCCGGCGAGAGCAGTCGGCCGTGTCAGCAGGAGCAGTCGCAGGAGCAGCAGTCGCACCCGTCACAGCAACCGCAGTCACAGCAGTTTCCGCAATCACCGCAGTTGCCGCAGTCACCGCAGTCGTTGCACAGGCCCTCGCGCTTCTTTCGCGACCAGGGGCCCTCGAACTCGTCGGCACAGCACACCTTGCAGGTGCAGCACAGCCCGAGCGCGACGGCGCAGCCGGCCAGGAGACCCCGCTTGCCGGGCCGGGGCGGCTCACCCCCGAAGGGATTGCCGTACGGGTTGCCGGGGGCGTGCGGATCCACCGGGTTCCGCGGGGCGTACGGCCCGGTGGGCGGCCCGAACGCACCTTCGGGCCCAGACGTGCGTTCGAGGCAGGAGCCGCCTTCGGGCCCGAACGCGCCCTCGGCCCCGTGCGCGTGACCGCACGACCGGCTGCCGAAGGCCCGGTCCACCGACCGTTCCAACTCGTGGGCGAGCAGCAGATGCGCCAGTCTGCCCTTCTCGAACTCCACGTCCTTCAGGGCGAGCCGGATGCCGTGCAGGGCGTCGTCGGCGAGCCGGCGGGCCTCGGTGAGCGGGGTCCCGGTGGCCGTGAGCGGGTTCCAGGCGCCGGCCGCGGTGTCCGCCTCCCGGTCCTCGACCGCGTCCAGCAGGTGCGCGAGACGTCCGAAGAGGCGGCCGGCCTCGGCGAGCGGCGCGGTGTTACCCGGCCGGCCCGCCAGGATCGCGGTGTGCGCGAAGGCGGCCGCGGTGGCGGTCTCGGTCGGCTCGGTGACGGTCAGCAGCGAGGTGCCCGGTCCGGCGAGCGCCTCGATGCCGATCTGCCGGTCCACGGCGTCGACGAGGACGGCGGTGTCGAACCCGACGGCGGCCCCGCTCCGTTCTCCGGCCCGGCCCCAACCGGCGGCGACCCGGCGGGCGGCGACGGCGACCGGCCGCCGCGCGAGCAGGCCGTCCCCGTCGGCGACATGGTCGCGCACCTTGGCGGAGGCGAGCACCAGCGAGACGGCGGCCGCGAGCCGGGCGCCCTCGCCCTGCGCGACGGACGCGGTGCGCATGCCGCGCAGCGGGCACGGTCCTGCCGTGCGCCGCCATCCGCCGGCCCTGGCCCGGTCGGCCTGAGCCTCCGTCAGAACCGATATGAGCAGGCCGTCGTAGTTGGTGACGACCCGTGCGAACTGCCCGTGGTCGCCGCGCAGCGCGAGGCACAGCCCGCACAGGTGCGCCATCCACTGGGTCTTGAGACTCTCGCCGAGCCGGTGAGAGCACGGTCTGACGATTCCGAACACGACAACCCCCGTCGCCCTTGGGACATTGAGCTGCCGCATGCTATCGGCTGATTGTCGTCCCGGATCCGGGGCATTCGTTCACCCGGACGCACCGAGCGTCACCCGTCCGCCACGAAGAATCATATTTCACTCACAGTCAGCAGCCGTATCCGGTACGACCCTTGGGAGACGCGGGCTCTCGACGGATTCGCTGTGCACCAGTACCGTCACAAACCCCCCGCGCGGCGTCTAACCACTTGGCGCGACCTCCGCATCATGGACGACCAT
The DNA here is from genome assembly GCF_036898465.1 of Streptomyces sp. B21-105. Classification (NCBI taxonomy): domain Bacteria; kingdom Bacillati; phylum Actinomycetota; class Actinomycetes; order Kitasatosporales; family Streptomycetaceae; genus Streptomyces; species Streptomyces sp. B21-105. The sequence goes on from NZ_JARUMJ010000001.1 coordinate 2,258,107, forward strand.
GGGGAATGCGGAAAGCAGAAAGACCGCTGTGAGAGGAGGCGTCCATGGGATCGGTACGCAAGGCGAGTGCCTGGCTTGGCCTCGTCGACGACAACGATGACGAGCGTTACTACGACGACGACTATTCCGAGGGGACCGACTCCGGCGACGCCTGGGTCACCGACCCCCGCGTGAAGGTGGCCACGGACACGGCCGAGGAGAAGGGCCGCCGGATCGGCACCGTCACCCCGGACAGCTTCCGAGACGCGCGGGCGATCGGTGAGCTGTTCCGCGAGGGCGTCCCGGTCATCATGAACCTCACCGCCATGGAGTCCGCCGACGCCAAGCGCGTCGTCGACTTCGCGGCCGGGCTGATCTTCGGCCTGCGGGGCTCGATCGAGCGGGTGTCCACCCGGGTGTTCCTGCTGACCCCCGCCAACACGGAGATCGTGAACGGGGACCCGTCCGGGCGTCGGACGGACGGATTCTTCAACCAGAGCTGAGGCAGGGCCGCTCGCCGGCCCTGCCCCCTTCGGGGTCAGCGGAAGGCGTCGAGTCCGGTGAGCGCCTTGCCCAGCACGAGCTGGTGCATCTCGACGGTGCCCTCGTAGGTGAGCACCGACTCGAGGTTGGTCGCGTGCCGCATGACGGGGTACTCGAGCGAGATCCCGTTGGCCCCGAGGACGGTACGGGCGGTCCGGCAGATCTCGATCGCCTCCCGCACGTTGTTGAGCTTGCCGAAGCTGACCTGCTCGGGACGCAGACGGCCGGCGTCCATGCGCCGCCCCAGATGGTGGGCGAGCAGGATCCCCTTGTGCAGTTCGACCGCCATGTCGGCGAGCTTGGCCTGGGTGAGCTGGAAGCCCCCGATGGGCCGCCCGAACTGTTCCCGGGTCTTCGCGTAGCCGACCGCGGCCTCGAAGCAGGAGCGGGCCGCCCCCATCGCTCCCCACACGATGCCGTAGCGCGCGTGGTTCAGACAGCTGAGCGGCCCCTTCAGACCGGTGACCTCCCCCAACACGGCGTCGGCGGGCAGCCGCACGTCGTCGAGGACCAGCTCGCTGGTCACGCTGGCCCGCAGGGACCACTTGTGCTTGATCTCCGGGGCGGAGAACCCCGGGCTGTCGGTCGGCACGACGAACCCCCGGATCCCGTCCTCGCTCTGCGCCCACACCACGGCGACGCCGGCGACGGAGCCGTTGGTGATCCACATCTTGCGCCCGTTGAGCACCCAGTCGGAGCCGTCGCGCTTGGCGTGCGTCCGCATGCCGGCGGGGTCGGAGCCGTGGTCCGGCTCGGTGAGGCCGAAGCAGCCGATGACCTCGCCGGCCGCCATCCGGGGCAGCCACTCCTGCTTCTGCTCCTCGCTCCCGAAGCGGTGGACGGCGTACATGGCGAGGGAGCCCTGCACGGAGACGAGCGAGCGGATCCCGGAGTCGGCGGCCTCCAACTCCAGGCAGGCGAGCCCGTACTGCATGGCGCTCGCCCCCGCGCAGCCGTAGCCGTCGAGGGACATGCCGAGCGCGCCGATCCCGCCGAGCTCCCGCGCGAGCTCCCGGATGACGGGCAGCTCCCCGCGCTCGTACCACTCGGCGACGTTCGGCAGTACCCGGTCCGCCGCCCAGCCGCGCACGGTGTCGCGGACCGCCAGGTCCTCCGGCTCCAGCAGGTCGTCGAGCCCGAGCGGGTCGGCGGGGTCGAAGGGCGGCAACTTCGAGGACGCGGACATACGGCAGCCTCCGGCAGGAACCAAGAAGACCAGCACGCCAGCCATGAAAAACTAGCACCGCTAGTCAAGATGTCCCGGGTGACGTTACGACGCGACGCCCCGCACGTCCACCCGCCGACCCCTCACACCGAGACGCGGGACGGAGCGACCTCCCTGGGAGCGGGCAGCTCCACCGGAGCCGACTCGCACTGCATGGTCCGCGGCAGGCGCAGCGCCATCACCGCCCCGAGCACCAGCAATCCGGCGCTGACCAGCAACGTCACATGCAGTCCGTGGACGAAGCAGTCCCGGGCCGTGGCACGCAGGGCCGCTCCGGCAGGTCCTCCGAGCCGACCGGCGACCTCGTAGGCCTCGCCCAGCGAATGCCCCGCCGCGGCCGACGCCGACGCGGGAACCCCGGGAACGGAGCTCAGCCCGGGCGCGTACGCCGCGTTCATCACGCTGCCGAGCAGCGCTATGCCGATGCCCGCGCCCAGCTGGTACGAGGTCTCCCCGATGGCCGCCGCCCCGCCCGCCTGTTCCGGCGGAGCCTCGCTCAGCATCGACTCGTACGCCGCGAAGAGCGTCGTCTCCAGGCCGAAGCCCAACAGCAGGAAGCCGGACAGCAGGAGCCCCGTGTTGTCCGACTCGCCCATCGCGGTCAGCGTCAGCACCGCCGCCGCCGTCAGGACGAACCCCCCGCACACCATCCGGCGCGGCCCGAACTGCCGCAGCAGCCGCGCCCCGGCCAGCCCCGCCGCCATCGCGGCGAAGGTCAGGGGCAGCAGACGCAGGCCCGTCTCCAGCGGGGACAGCCCGAGCACCAGCTGGAGGTACTGCGCCGCGATCAGCTCGAGGCCGACCAGCGCGAGCATCGCCAGCACGATGCACCCCACCGACGTGCTGAACGCCGGCCGTCCGAACATCCGGAGATCCACCAGCGGATGAGCCCGCCGCCGCTGACGGCGGACGAACATCACGAGCAGCGGCGCTCCGGCTGCCAGCGGGAGCACGGTGAGCAGGCCGGCCTCCCCGCCGCCCAGGCGCTTCACGCCGAACACGGCGCCGAACAGCCCCGCCGCCGCCATCAGCGCACCGACCACGTCCCAGGGGCCGTCCCCCGTGCCCTTCGACTCGGGCAGGAGCAGCCGCCCCACCGGCAGGCTGACCAGCATCAACGGGATGTTGACCAGGAAGACCGAGCCCCACCAGAAGTGCTCCAGCAGAAAGCCGCCGAGCAGCGGGCCCACGGCCGCGCCCACCGCGGCCACCGCGCTCCAGATGCCTATGGCCAGCGCCCGCTCGCGACGGTCGGGGAACACCTGCCGCAGGATCGACAGCGTGGCCGGCATGATCATCGCGCCGCCGACGCCGAGCAGCGCCCGTGCCACGATCAGCACCTCGGCGCTGCCCGCGAACGCGGCCAGCGCGGAGGCGACGCCGAAGAGGGCGTAGCCGAGCAGCAGGACCCGTCTGCGGCCCACCTTGTCGCCGAGTGTGCCGAACAGGATCAGCAGCGACGCGCAGACCAGCGGATAGGTGTCGACGATCCAGAGCAGTTCGATGGCGCCGGGCCGCAGGTCCTCGCTGACGGCGGGCACCGCCACGTGCAGGACCGTCGCGTCGACGGCGACCAGGAGCAGGCTGACGCACAGCACCACCAGGACGACCCAGCGGTTGGCACCGGCCCCGGCCGCCCGACGGCGCAGCCCAGCGGCAGCCGTGGTCGTCCCGGACATGTACGTACCTCCCAGGTGATCCCTCGGTTCGGCGGGCTCACGAGGTGGGGACTCCCCGTGGCTCGGCCGGAGAGGAGCGGTGGTCTCCGGCCCGCGCAGACGAACACGAGTGACACGCAGCGTACGCGAGTTCGCGCCGGGGCCACGTGGCGGACCTCTCACCGTTCAGGGGCAGCCATGTGGCGTACGCCACTCGCGGCAGGTTTCGGCGCAGGACCCTCAGGGATCACCCGCGCCGCTCCCGGTCCGCTTCCGCTCCGTTCCCGATGCGATTCCCACCCGTTCCCGATCCGTTTTCCGTCCGTTCCCGATCCGCTTCTGGTCCGTTCCCGATCCGCTTTCCGTCCGTTTCCGCACGGACCCGCGGGCCGGTTCGTGCGCCGGTCCGTGCGCCCCGGCGGTCCCGGCAGCCGGGAACGCCGTCGATAATCGGGCCGTGACCGATCTTGACGTGCGCGCGAGGCTCCCCGGCTCCGCGGCCCTGCGCCGGGCGGCCCCCGCCCTCCTCGGGTACGCGGCCGTGCGCGCCCTCGGCCTGGTCGCGCTCGCCCTGTGGAGCGCGGCCCGCGACAAGAGCGCGTACACCCTGCTCACCGCCCGCTGGGACGCGCTCTGGTACACGAGGGTCGCCGAGCTGGGATACGGCTACGAGGTCCGCCTGCCGAACGGCGACGTCCACTCCAATCTCGCCTTCTTCCCGCTGCTGCCCTGGCTGGAGCGGTTGCTCCACGCGACGACCCCGCTGTCGTACGCCGGCGCCGGCTTCACGGTCTCCGTGCTCGCCTCACTCGCGGCGGCGTGGGGGATCTTCGCGGTCGCCGACCACGTGTACGGGCGGCGGGCCGGGGTCTGCGCGGTGCTGGTGTGGGCCGTGCTCCCCGTCGGGATCGTGCAGTCGATGGCGTACAGCGAGTCGCTCTTCACCGCGCTGGCCGCCTGGTCGCTGTACGCGGTGCTCACCGGCCGGTGGGTGACCGCGGGGGTGCTGGCGTCGTTGTCCGGTCTGACCCGTCCGGTGGGACTCGCGGTGGTCGCGGCGGTCTGGGCGGCAGGATCGACGTCCCTCCTTCGAGACCGCCGGGCCCCGGGTACGCGCCCGTTCGTGCGAACCCGCGGCACAGCGCTCGAGCCCGGCGCGCACAGCCCCGGCCACGCCTCCCGGCCGTCCGCCGAGACCGCCTCGGGGCGTGGAGCCAACGACCACGTGCCCCGTGTCGAGCCGCGCGCCCTCGGCATGCTGCTCGCGCCCCTCGGCACCGCCGGCTACGTCCTGTGGGTCGGCCACCGCACCGGTCGCGGGCCCCTCGGCTATCTCGACGTCCAGGCGGGCTGGCGCAACGGCTTCGACGGCGGGTACGCCTTCGCCCGCTTCGTCGCCGACAAGTTCACGGCGTTCCCCTCGGCCCTGGCCGGCGCCGGACTGATCGTCGGGGTCGCCCTGCTGCTGTGGCTGTACGTCGTCTGCGTGCGGCAGCGTCAACCGCTACCGCTGCTGGTGTACGGGGGCGCGGTGCTCGCGCTCGCCCTGTGCGCGTCGAGCTACTTCGGCTCGAAGCCACGGCTGCTGCTGCCCGCGTTCCCGCTGCTGCTGCCGCTCGCGCTGGCCCTGGCCCGGCTGCGGACCACCCGGTCGGCACTGGTGACGGGGTGCCTCGCGGTCGCGTCGGCCGTGTACGGGGCGTGGTGGCTGAACGGCGCCGGTCCCCCGTAGCCGCGGACCGGGCTTTTCCGTGCAGCCTTTCATAAATTCCCTAAAGCGATCCCCTGGAATGATCAAAGGAATTGCTGGACGGAGTGTTCGAGGATTGCGGATTCCTCGGGAATTGTCACCGTTCTGAGAGCAATCCCACATCACATCGTCATCACAAACCCGCGGAATCGGCCGGGTCTCGAGCTCACTCGCTGTAACGTCGTTTAGGTGCGTACCGAACAAAACCTCACCCGTCTGGACCGGGTGTTCGCCAGGCTCGACCGTGAGCCGGAACGACCGGCCCACATCGATGTGCCGAAGATGAGCAGGCACAGGATCGCGCTGCTGGTCGCGACCCTGGCCTTCTATCTGGCGATCGTGTGGCTCGTGGTGGTCACGTCGTGGCTGGTCCGGCTCGACTGGCAGGTCATGTTCTTCCGGCCGTACCAGCAGTGGCCGGAGATCCACGCCTTCCTCGACTACTACGTGGTCCTCGGCCAGCGCGGCCCGACCGCCGTCATGGTCGCCGCGTGGCTCGGCTGGAGATCCTGGCGGCAGCACACCCTGCGCCCGCTGCTCACCCTGGGCGCCTCACTGCTGCTGCTGAACATGACCGTGGGGGCCGCCAAGCTCGGCATGGGCCGGCTCGGACCGCACTACGCGACCACCATCGGCTCGAACGAGATGGGCATGGGCGGCGATATATTTCCCAGCGGCCACACCGCCAACGCCGTCGTGACCTGGGGAATCCTCGCGTATCTGGCCTCCACGCCGAGGGCCCGCCGCTGGCTGTCCGCCGCCTCCGCGGTGGTCTCGCTCGGCGTCGGCCTCACCACCGTCTACCTCGGTACGCACTGGCTGAGCGACGTGCTGCTGGGCTGGACCTCAGGTCTGCTCGTCATGCTGGCGCTGCCGTGGTGCGAGCCCCTGATCGCCCGCGCCGAGGTCGCGATCTTCGCCTGGCGCGACCGTCGGCGCGAACGCCGCAGCGGCACGCTCCCGGTTCCGGCTGCCCCGGTGGCCGTCCCGGTGTCGGTCGTGACGAACGGCGCGGCGGGCACGGCGGCGTCCTCCCAGGACGAGGCCGTCGCGCGCCGCGAGACGTCCACCGCGGCCCGTCCGGCGCGTGCACCGGTCTACCTGGCCCCCGGCCCGCACACCACCCGCTCGGAACGCACCCCGGTCACCCCGGTCGGCAGCCGTCGGCCGCCGCACTCCGACCGCGCCCCCGGGGTGCCACAACCTCGACGGCCCGCCCCCTGACCGGGGGCTGACCTGCACGGATCCGCCTCATGACGGCGGGGCCCGGTACGCACCCCCGGCCCCGCGAAGTCGCCCACGGACACAGGCCCCGCTTCCCGACGTCGGGAAGCGGGGCCTGTGTCCGTGCGGGCCCCGGGGGACCTCCCGCGGGCGGCGGCGCCAGGGCGGCGGGCCGGGCGGCTCAGCCCTTCCAGGCGCGGGCCACCCGCCCCTCCCGCACCTCGAAGTTCAACCGGCCGAAGCGGTACTCCATGGTGATGATCGTCCCTGGGGGCAGCGCGCGCACCGTCGACCACCCCCGTTCGCGCGCGAGGCGCTCGGCCTGCGCGGCCTCGAGGCCGACGTATCCGTCCGGGCTGTCCTGCGGCTCCGCTGGCGGAGTGGGGTTCGGTGCCATGCCGCCACGCTAGGCCGCGCGCCGCGCCCCGGGAACCCCGTACCGGGGGGTGCGGATCACTCCGGTCACCGTTCCGTCACAGGATCACGACACGCGTTTCGGCCTAACCCCGTCACACGTACGAGCGATTTCGTATATCTTGTTCATGCATTCGAACGGCATTTCCGCACGGCGTTCGAGGCCTTCGAAAAACCTTGCGAAAAGCTTTCGCCATGCCGTATCAGAAACGATCGAAACCGGTTCTCTGCGATTACCGGGCGCGCTCTCCAGAACTGACTGCCCGTAGGAAATACACGAGGCCTTCACACATCCTCCCGGTGCCGTCGGCTGCTCCCCGGGCAGGTGCGGCGGTACCGGCCGAGGGAGTCCGGAGGGGTTCCGGAGGACCTCACGCCGGGTCGCCGGCCGGCGTCCAGGGCTCGGCGACCCGTGCCAGAGCACCCTCGAGGCGGTCACGGGCGGTCCTGATCGCGTCGATCAGCTCCACCGGTTCCAGCACCTCGAACTCGAGGCCCGCCATCATCACGTGGATCACCATCACATCCAGGCTCGCGGCTCCCGTGCGCAGCACGCACGCCTCCTCCCCGTCCGGCTCCAGCGTGCCCGCCGAAGGCGAGACGCGTTCGGCGGCCTCGGCCAGGGGCGCCAGCAGCCGGACGGTGGCCCGGATCGCGTACGCGTGTGTGGAGACACCCTCGGAGACGTACCCGGCGAGGTCCTCGGCGGGCGGCTCGCGCGGATCGAAGCGCGGGCCGTGCGGCGGCCGCGGGGTGAGACGGTCCACCCGGAACGTGCGCCAGTCCGCCCGGTCGAGATCCCAGGCGACCAGGTACCAGCGGCGCTCGGTGCACACCAGTCGGTGGGGTTCCACGGTCCGGCGGGTCTCACCGCCGTCGTGCCCCCGGTAGTCGAAGCGCAGCCGCTCCGCGTCCCGGCAGAGATGGGCGAGCTCGGTGAGGAGGGCCGGGTCCACGGCTGAGGACTGCGGGCCGCGCAGCATCGGCACGGTGAAGGCGTTGAGGGCGCCCACCCGGCGCCGCAACCGGTGCGGCAGCACCTGCTCCAGCTTGGCCAGCGCACGTACCGAGGTCTCGCCGATGCCCTCGATGCCCTGCCCGGCCGCCGTGCGCAGCCCCACGGCGACGGCGACGGCCTCGTCGTCGTCCAGCAGCAGCGGCGGCAGCTCGGCCCCGACGCCCAGCTGGTAGCCGCCGCCGGTGCCGGGAGTCGCGTTGACCGGGTAACCCAGCTCGCGCAGCCTTTCCACGTCCCGGCGCACGGTGCGTGCGGTGACGCCGAGCCGGTCGGCGAGCTGGGAGCCGGACCATTCGCGGTGGGCCTGGAGCAGGGAGAGCAGACGCAGCAGTCGGGCGGAGGTCTCCAGCATGCGCCCAGTGTGTCGCACGGCGGCCGCGCCGACCGCCGCCGCCGGAGAACGGGGAACGGCCCCGTCCCGTCGTCGGACCGGACGGAGCCGCCGTGTCCCGGAGGGGGAGCGGCTCAGAGCACGAGGCGCTGTCCGGGCACGATCAGGTCGGGGTCGCCGCCCACGACGGTCTTGTTGGCGGCGTAGACGCGCTGCCAGGTCATGCCGTGCCGGGCCCCGATGGCGCTGAGGGTGTCGCCCTCGCGGACGGTGTAGTCACCGCGGGAGGAACCACGCGAGGCCTGCTTCCCCGCCCGGTCCACGACGTCGGACGAACCCGGACCCGACGCCGAGGAACCCGACGCCGAGGAACCCGTGCCCGAACCGGACTTCCAGGAGCTCGACTTCTTCGAGGAACCCGGCTTCCCGGCGGACTTCGACGAACCGGACGACTTCGACGAGTTCCAGGAGCTGGAGGACTTAGACGACTTCGAGGACTTCGAGGACTTCGAGGACCCGGAGCCTGAACCCGAACCGGCGGAGGAACCCGAGTCGCCCGCGGACGATCCGGCGCCCGGTGCGCTGCCGGAGGCTCCGGCGCGCGCGGAGCAGGTCGGCCACGCGCCCCACCCCTGGGCTTTCTGCACCTTCGCCGCGACGGAGATCTGCTGTGCCTTACTGGCCTTGTCGGCGGTGGACGCGTAGGCGCCGCCGCCGAACGCGCGCCAGGTGCCGGCGGAGAACTGCAGCCCGCCGTAGTACCCGTTGCCGGTGTTGATGTGCCAGTCGCCGCCGCTCTCGCACTGGGCGATGCGGTCCCACACCCCGCTGTCGGCCGCTGCGGCCTCGCCGGTCGCGGACAGCAGTCCGAGGGGGGCGAGAAGCACCGCCCCGGCGAGGACCGCCGTCTTGCGCGACGATGTGCGGGTGCGGATATCGGCGCATTCGGACATGTAGATCCCTCTCTACGAACCCGGGCTCCCCCGGGACGGCGCACAACTGGCGCGCAGGACGCGGTCGTCGTGCTCCGTCCCGTCCGCCGGCGGTCGTGCTGCGCGTTGCCTGTCGCGCGGCCGGCGGACGTTCCCGAGCGGTGCTCGTTGCACACGGCGGAGCAATCTAGGGATGCTGACGAGTCGTTATCAACCAACTCCCCTCCGCCCCAGGCCACTTGCCGGTTACCGTAGGTAGCGGCGAATTCCGGACACCCGATTCATCCGTCTATTTCATGCTTTGTCAACCAGTGCGTCTGACCGACTGTGAGCCGGCTCACCGGATCAAGTTCCGTGACCTCCCCGTTACTTGACCTGGAGTGTCCGATTCCCCACCCAGAGTGATGATGCGCGCGGGACGGTTCGATTCCGTTCGCCCTGCAGCGTGACTCCCGCCACAGCTCACCCGTTGTCTTCTTCATGAGCCGGGGACACGCCCGGACCACGAGCCGGGCCACCCCGACTCGCCCCAGCACCGCATCCGAGGGAGCCCCCGTGCCGCGCATGCTCGACCTCAGCGACGAGGTTCGCGCCGAGATCGGCGACGAAGAAGCCGACCGGCTGCTCGCCGGAGACAACGCCCCGGGCAGTTACGACTGCACGTCCTGCCGTACCCCGGGCGACTCCGACAACGAGCGCACCAGCACCGTCCTGTTCATCGGGGACGAGACCGCCGTCCTCGCCTTCGCCCACTCCACCTGCCTGCCCTCGCAGGTCGTCCAGGTCACCGAGGAGCAGCTGCAGGGCGCGGTCCGCTCCATCAACGGCGACTCGGCCGACCTGGACGTCGGCAAGGTCGTCCCCGAGCAGGCCGTGCTCGGTGTGACGAGCGGACTCGTCCTGATCGCCGGGGAGTTGCACCCGGCCCTGGTCGTCGAGCCGACCGCGCCCATCGTGCGGCCCGGCACCACCGGCGCCGGCGACGACTTCCTGCCGCTGCTCATCGAGCAGGGCTTCATGCCGCTCTCCCAGCTGTCCGAGGCGCCGCCCGTTCAGCACGGCTGGTCCGTGCTGCTGGCCATGGGCCAGCTGCACGCGGTGCTGCAGCCCTCGGCGAACGGCGGCCAGCCGGTCGCCTGGTGGCAGGCGCACCAGCCGCTGCAGGTGACGGAGGGATGGCGCGCCGCCGCCAACAAGCACCAGCAGGTGCTGATGTTCGCGGCACCGGTCGGTTCGATCGGCCGTCAGCCCCGCGAGGACCTGCTGCGGGACGCGCTCGACAAGGCCGCCGCGGGCGGGCAGTTGGTCGGGGCGGCCCTGCCGCTCGCCGGAACCTGAGGTTCTCACCGGGACCTGACGTCTCCAGGGCGCGGGACCCGCACGCGGTCCCGCGCCGCACGGACGTCCCCGCACGGACGTCCCCGCACGCCCTCCGCGCAGGCCGGTCCCCGCACGCACGTCCCGCGCCACGTACGGCGGGCGTGCGGACGTGCATCGGGCGTGCGGACGTGCCGGGCGCACGCCCGACGCCACGCCGCCCGGCCGCATCCCTTGATGTCCGACCTCGTTTGGACATACGTGCACACCTACGACGTTCCCCGCCGCCCGCCCTTCCCGTCGATCCCCTCCGCGCGACCGGCTCAGGACGCACAGGGCGGCCCATCGGCGACGCCGATCTACGACGCGCTCTACGCCGAGTACGTCAAGACGTTCCGCTCGCTGCCGGGCGACCGCAGCGGCGAGGACGAGCTGGGGTTCACCGCGTTCGGGAACATCCCGCACCGCACGAGCTCGTACCCGGCGCCCCGCCCGGGAACGTTCAGCAGCTCGTACAGCGCGTACAGCGCCGGGGCGCAGAGCGCACGGCACGGGACCGGGCAGCAGTCGCAGCAGTCGCAGTCGCAGTGGCAGCGGGTCGGACAGATCAGCGGCCAACAGCCGCAGCCCACCGCGATGCACCACATCCCGGCGGCACTGCCGCCCGCCCCCCGCAGGACCTTCTGACCGTGTCCCGACACGGCTGACCGGGGCCGGACACGGCCGGAGGGCGGCGCCTGTCACAGGCGCCGCCCTCCGATGCGCAGAAGCCGCGGAAGCCGCAGCTCCGCGCCACCGCTCCCACACTGCTTCTGCCGAACTACCGCTGCCGAACCGCTTCCCCCGAGCTACTTCTTCTTCGTGCCGCGCTTCTCGCGCACCCGCACCGAGACGTGGATCGGGGTGCCCTCGAAGCCGAACTCCTCGCGCAGCCGGCGCTCGATGAAGCGCCGGTATCCCGCCTCGATGAAGCCGGAGGCGAAGAAGACGAACCGCGGCGGCTTGGTGCCGGCCTGGGTGCCGAAGAGGATGCGCGGCTGCTTGCCGCCCCGCACGGGGTGCGGGTGCGCGGCGACCAGCTCGCCGAGGAAGGCGTTCAGGCGGCCGGTCGGAACGCGGGTCTCCCAGCCGGCCAGCGCGGTCTCGATCGCCGGGACCAGCTTCTCCATGTGGCGGCCGGTGCGCGCCGAGACGTTCACCCGGGGCGCCCACGCCACCTGGGCCAACTCGGTCTCGATCTCCCGCTCCAGGTAGTAGCGGCGCTCCTCGTCGAGGGTGTCCCACTTGTTGTAGGCGATGACGAGGGCGCGGCCCGCGTCCACGGCCATGGTGACGATGCGCTGGTCCTGGACCGAGATCGACTCGGAGGCGTCGATCAGGATGACCGCCACCTCGGCCTTCTCGACGGCGGCGGCGGTGCGCAGCGAGGCGTAGTAGTCGGCGCCCTGCTGAAGGTGCACGCGCTTGCGGATGCCCGCCGTGTCGACGAACTTCCAGGTGACACCGCCGAGTTCGATCAGCTCGTCCACCGGGTCGCGGGTGGTGCCCGCGATCTCGTTGACGACGACTCGCTCCTCGTTCGCCACCTTGTTCAGCAGCGAGGACTTGCCGACGTTCGGGCGGCCGATGAGCGCGATCCGGCGAGGGCCGCCGACCGCGGTGCCGAAGGTCTGCGCGGGGGCCTCCGGCAGGGCCTCCAGGACGGCGTCCAGCATGTCGCCGGTGCCGCGGCCGTGCAGCGCGGAGATCGGGTGCGGCTCGCCGAGGCCCAGGGACCACAGGTAGGCCGCGTCAGCCTCGGCGCTCGGGCCGTCGACCTTGTTGGCGGCCAGGACCACGGGCTTGCCGGCCTTGCGCAGCAGCCGTACGACCGCCTCGTCGGTGTCGGTGGCGCCGACCTTGGCGTCCACGACGAAGACGACGGCGTCGGCGGCCTCGATCGCGTACTCGGCCTGCGCGGCCACGGAGGCGTCGATGCCCAGGACGTCCTGCTCCCAGCCGCCGGTGTCGACGAGCTTGAAGCGGCGGCCCGACCACTCGGCCTCGTAGGTGACGCGGTCGCGGGTGACGCCCGGCTTGTCCTCGACGACGGCCTCACGGCGGCCGATGATCCGGTTCACCAGGGTCGACTTGCCGACATTGGGGCGGCCGACGACGGCGAGCACGGGCAGCGGCCCGTGACCGGCCTCCTCGATGGCCCCCTCGACGTCCTCGATGTCGAAGCCCTCGACGGCGGCGAGCTCCATGAACTCCGCGTACTCGGCGTCACCGAGCGCCCCGTGATCGTGCTCGAAGGCGTCCGAGCCGTCGGGCTGGCTGTGGTCGTTCATGAAGTCCGTACCTCGTCGTTCCATCGTGGTGATCGGTGGAGCGCCCCGTTCGTCCGGGTTGATCCACTACTCGGTCATTCAGTGTCGCTCAGCGCCCGGTCAGGCGCCTGGCGTTTTCCAGGTGGGCGGCCAGCTGCTTCTGGATGCGTTCGGTCGCCTCGTCCAGTGCCTTGCGGGTCCGGCGGCCGCTGCCGTCACCCGCGTCGAACGGGTCTCCGAAGACGACGTCGACGCGGGAGCGCAGCGGGGGCAGCGCTTTGATCAACCGTCCGCGGCGCTCCGTGCTTCCCAGCACGGCGACGGGCACGATCGGCGCTCCGCCGCGCACCGCGAAGTAGGCGAGCCCGGCGCGCAGGGCGGCGAAGTCGCCCTCGCCCCGGGTGCCCTCCGGGAAGATCCCGAGGACGCCGCCGTTGCCGAGCACGCCCAGCGCACGGGTGATGGCCGTACGGTCGGTGGTGTCCCGGTCGACCTTGAGCTGGCCGATGCCGGTCAGGAAGGGGTCCAGCGGGCCGATGAACGCCTCCTTCTTGATCAGGAAGTGCGTGGGCCGCGGGGCCACGCCCATCACCATCGGTCCGTCGATGTTGTGGGAGTGGTTGATCGCGAAGATCAGCGGGCCGCTCGCCGGCACCTTCCAGGATCCCAGCACGCGCGGCTTCCACAGCCCGTACATCAGGCCGACGCCGATGCGCCGACCGACCTCGGCGCCCTTCTCGGAGGGCACGGACGGCTGAGTCACTTCGCGGCCCGGCTCTCCTCGACGAGGCTCACCACGCGCTCGATGACCTGGGGGAGCGTCAGTTCGGTGGTGTCCACCTCGACGGCGTCGCCGGCCTTGGCGAGCGGGGAGGTCCTGCGGGAGGAGTCGGCCGCGTCCCGCCTGATCAGCGCCTCACGGGTGCTGTGCAGGTCCGCGCCCTTCAGCTCGCGGCTGCGGCGGGCCGCGCGGGCCTCCGGGGAGGCGGTGAGGAAGACCTTCAGGTCGGCGTCGGGCAGCACGGTGGTGCCGATGTCGCGACCCTCGACGACGATGCCCTGCTCGGCGGCGGCCGCCAGCGAGCGCTGCAGTTCGGTGATCCGCGACCGCACCTCCGGCACGGCGCTCACCGCGCTGACCTTGGAGGTGACCTCCTGGGTGCGGATCGGTCCGGCGACGTCGACGCCGTCGACCGTGATGGTCGGGGCGGCCGGGTCGGTGCCGGAGAGGATCTCGGGCTTTCCGGCGACGGCCGCGATCGCCGTGGGGTCCTCGATGTCGATCCCGTTGGTCACCATCCACCACGTGATCGCCCGGTACTGGGCGCCGGTGTCCAGGTAGCTCAGCCCGAGCCGGGCGGCCACGGCCTTGGACGTGCTCGACTTGCCCGTGCCGGAGGGGCCGTCTATGGCGACAATCACGGGCTGGGCGGCGCCGTTTTCCACGGGGGGACACCTTCCTGGTGCGAGGCGGTGGAGGTACGGGGCGCGACTGTGCCCCGTACCAGGTTACCGGCCGCGGGTCACTCGTCCGGCCGCGCCTTCTCCACCCGGCCCGACACCCCCCTGCCCGACGCCACCGGCCGCGCCCGCGCCTCACGCCACCGGCCCGCAGCACTCGGCCGCACGGGGTCCGGCGGTCACCGACGGGGTCCGTCGGCTACTGGCGGATGGCCCAGCCCTTCTCCCGCAACGCCGACGACAGCACCACCGCCGACTTCGGCTCGACCATCAGCTGCACGAGACCCGCCTGCTGCCCCGTCGCGTGCTCGATGCGGACGTCCTCGATGTTCACGCCCGCCTGACCGGCGTCGGCGAAGATGCGGGCCAGCTGCCCCGGCTGGTCGTCGATAAGCACGGCGACGATCTCGTAGACCCGCGGAGCGGCCCCGTGCTTGCCGGGGACGCGTACCTGGCCCGCGTTGCCGCGGCGCAGCACGTTCTCCACGCCGTCGGCGCCCGCACGGCGCTCGGCGTCGTCGGAGGACTGCAGGGCCCGCAGCGCCTGCACCGTCTCCTCCAGGTCCGCGGCGACGTCGGTGAGCAGGTCGGCGACCGGCCCGGGGTTCGCGGACAGGATGTCGATCCACATCCGGGGGTCGGAGGCGGCGATCCGGGTGACGTCCCGAATGCCCTGCCCGCACAGCCGGACGGCGGCCTCCTCGGCGTTCTCCAGCCGCGCCGCGACCATGCTGGAGACGAGGTGCGGCATGTGGGAGACGAGGGCGACGGCGCGGTCGTGGGCCTCCGCGTCCATGACCACGGGGACGGCCCGGCAGTGCGAGACCAGCTCCAGGGCGAGGTTCAGCACCTCGGTGTCGGTGTCCCGGGTCGGTGTCAGCACCCAGGGGCGCCCCTCGAAGAGGTCGCCGGTCGCGGCCAGCGGCCCGGACTTCTCCCGGCCCGACATGGGGTGGCTGCCGATGTACGCCGACAGTTCCAGGCCGAGGGCCAGCAGCTCGCGGCGCGGCCCGCCCTTGACGCTGGCCACGTCGAGGTAGCCGCGGGCCACCCCCCGGCGCATCGCGTCGGCGAGCACGCCGGCCACGTGGGCGGGCGGGGCGGCGACGATCGCGAGGTCGACCGGGCCCTGCGGCTCCTCGTCGGTGCCGGCGCCGAGCGCCGCCGCCGTACGGGCCTGCTCGGGGTCGTGGTCGGCGAGGTGGACGACGACGCCCCGCTGGGTGAGGGCCAGGGCCGCGGACGTGCCGATCAGCCCCGTTCCGATGACGAGCGCGGTCCTCACTGGGCGATGTCCTTGCGCAGGGCGGCCGCGGCGCCGAGGTAGACGTGGCTGATGTCGGCGCGCGGGATGTCCGACTCGATGTGCGCGAGTATCCGCACCACCCGCGGCATGGCGCCCTCGATGTCGAGTTCCTGCGCGCAGATCAGCGGCACGTCGACGATGCCCAGCTTGCGGGCGGCGGCGGCCGGGAAGTCGCTGTGCAGGTCGGGCGTGGCCGTGAACCAGATGCTGATCAGGTCGTCGGCGCTGAGCGCGTTGCGCTCCATGACGGCGGCGAGAAGGGCGCCGACCTGCTCGTCCATGTGGGCGGCCTCGTCCCGCTGAAGTTGGACGGCTCCCCGGACCGCTCGTACCGCCACGGCGCTGCTCCTTGCTGAAGTGCTGGACTACGGCTCCTGCTGCATCCAGCGTAGTCAGACCGGGTGGGTGCGGTGCGCGCGGCCCGCGCGCCGAGACGGCCGCACCCCCGTACGCCCTTTACGGCGGGTGCGGCCTGCGCTGTCATGGCACTCTGACGGCAGGACACCCGCATCGGGGAAGGCCCGACATGAAGCGTCCCGGACCCCTGCTCACCCTGCTCGCGGGACTGGTGCTCGCCGCGTTCCTGCTGACGCTCAACGCGACAACGGGCACGAAGTCGGCCTCCTCCTCGTACCAGGAGCAGTCGCCGAGCCCGGCCCCGGTCAGCAGCCCCGCATCCCCCACGCCCGCGCCGACCCCCTCCGTCTCCCCCTCCGCCTCCCGGGCCGCCGACGCCGACTACGCCGGACGCACGGACGACGACACGGCGGCGATCGCCGTCTCCGTCCGCGACGGCCGGGCGATCGCGTACTTCTGCGACGGCCGCACCCAGGAGTCGTGGCTCAAGGGCGACGTGGAGGACGACGGGACCCTGCGGCTCACCGGCAAGCACGGCGCGAAGCTGGAGGGCACGCTCGAGGACGGCAAGGAGATCGACGGCACGGTCGAGGTGAGCGGAACGCGCCACGCCTTCACCGCGGACCGGGCGAAGAAGCCGTCAGGGCTGTGGCGGGCGACGGCCACGGTGCGCTCCGCGAAGATCGACGGCGGGTGGATCGTCCTGAAGGACGGCAGCCAGGTCGGCGTCGTCACCCGGGACGGCGAGCCCTCGCCCGCTCCCCGCATCGACCCGGCGACCGGCGCGGTGACGGTCGACGGACAGCGGCTCACGGCCCGCCCCGCGACCCCCTGAACCCCTCAGCCCTGAACCGTTGCCCCTGAACCCCTGCTGAACCCCTGAACCCTGAACCGCTGACCCCCTCTCTCGCAGGGAGCCGCCATGACCGTCGATCCGAACGCCGCCACCCAGGGATTCCCCGGGCCCGGGCCCGCCTCGCGCGGTCCGCGTCCGGCGCGCTATCTGGTCCCGGCGCTCGTCGCCGCCGCGGTGGCGCTCGCCCTGGGCGTGTACGGCCGCGTCCACGACCCGGCCGGGACGGCCTTCAACCTGGCGGGCTTCAGCAGCACGGGCGCGGTGAAGTCCTGGCTGGCGTCGGCCGCGATGTTCTTCGCGCTGGCGCAGCCGGTCTCGGCGCTGATGCTGTACGGGAAGCTGCCGGGACCCGCCTGGGCCGGCGGGCTGCACCGCTGGTCGGGCCGCGCGGCCTTCCTGATCGCGGTCCCGGTTGCGGTGCACTGCCTCTACGCGCTTGGCTGGCAGTCGTACGAAACGCGCGTGATATGGCACTCCGTCCTGGGTTGCTTCTTCTTCGGTGCTTTCAGTGCCAAGATGCTGCTGCTCCGCTGGGAGCGACTCCCGGGATGGCTGCTGCCGCTCGTCGGCGGACTCGTGTTCGCCGTGCTGACGATCGTCTGGCTGACCTCGGCCCTCTGGTTCTTCCGCACGTTCGGAGTGACGACATGACTTCCCCCGCGACACGGCGCACGGTCCTCTTGGCGACGGGCGGCGCGGCAGCGGCGCTCACGGTGGGCTGCAGCGAATACGGCGACGACGACAACTCGTCCTCGTCCTCGTCCAAGAAGTCCCCGAACGCCTCCGCCGGCCAGGAGCTCGCGAAGACGAGCGACATCCCCGTCGGCGGCGGCAAGATCTTCGCCGACGAGAAGGTCGTCGTCACACAGCCGACGAAGGACGACTTCAAGGCGTTCTCCGCGGTCTGCACCCACCAGGGCTGCACGGTCGGCACCGTCGCGGACGGTCTGATCCACTGCCCCTGCCACGGGAGCGAGTTCCGCGTCGCCGACGGCTCGGTGGCCCGCGGCCCCGCTCCGAAGCCACTGCTCCCCGAGCAGATCACCGTCGCGGGCGGCGCGATCCGGCTGACCTGAACCCGGCCGGCTAGCCCCGAGGGTCCGAGTCAGGGGCTCACTGGTCCCACAGAGCCCCGAGCGTCATCAGTTCGCCGTGGTACTCGATCCGGTCCGCCCATGCGGTGGGCCAGGCGTCGGCGCCGGCGTGCGCGCCCGCGAAGGCGCCCGCGAGGCAGGCGATGGAGTCGGAGTCGCCGGACGAGCAGGCGGCCCGGCGCAGTGCGGTGACCGGCTCGTCGGGGAAGAGCAGGAAGCACAGCAGACCGGTGGCCATGGCCTCCTCGGCGATCCACCCCTCCCCCGCGGCCAGACACGGGTCGGTCTCGGGCGAGGGGCGGCGCAGCGTCTCCTGGAGCCGCTCCAGGACGGCCAGGCACTCGTCCCAGCCGCGCGTGATGAAGTTCTCCGGGCTCGGGTCCTGGCTTCGGGTCCACAGGTCGCCGAGCCAGCGGTGGTGGTAGCGGGAGCGGTTGTCGAGGGCGTACGAGCGCAGCAGCCCGACCAGCGCGGCGGGGTCGGCGCCCTGCGTCAGCAGCCGGACGGCGTGCGCGGTGAGGTCGGAGGCGGCGAGCGCGGTGGGGTGCCCGTGGGTGAGGGCGGCTTGGAGCTGGGCTGCGCCGGCCCGCTGCTCGTCGCTGAGACCGGGGACGAGGCCGAGCGGCGCGACGCGCATGTTGGCGCCACAGCCCTTGGAGCCGATCTGACTGGCGTCCTGCCACAGCCGAGTGTCGTCCTCGAGGAGGTCGCACGCGGTCAGGCAGGTGCGCCCCGGGGCCCGGTTGTTGTCCGGTGACCGGTTCCAGGCCACGAACTCCTTCCGCAGCTGCGGAACGAGGGACGCCGGCACGAGCAGCCCGCGGTCCATGGCGGTGCGCAGGGCGCGCCCGACCGCCAGGGTCATCTGGGTGTCGTCGGAGACGAAGGCGCGCCCCGCAAGTTCCATCCCCCGCCAGGGCCCGCACTTGGCGAGGATCGACGGGACGTCGTCGAACTCGGTCGGGAACCCGAGCGCGTCACCGAGGGCGAGTCCCAGCAGGGACCCGGTGGCGCGCTTTCGGACGGTGGTCGAGGTGGTCATGCAGAACGTCCTTCCCGGGGCGGTCGCAGCAGGGGCGGGTGAAGCGCGGTGGCGGCCCCCGCGCGGTAGAGGGCGGCGGGTTTGCCGCGGCCGCCGGTGAGGCGCGCGCCGCCGGGGACGGGCTCGACGAAGCCCGGGGTGGCGAGCACCTTGCGACGGAAGTTGGGCCGGTCGAGGCCGGTCCCCCACACCGTCTCGTACACCTGCTGGAGCTCCCCGAGGGTGAACTCGGGCGGGCAGAAGGCGGTTGCGAGACAGGTGTACTCGAGCTTGGCCCCGACCCGGTCGTGGGCGTCCGCCAGGATCCGGTCGTGGTCGAAGGCGAGCGGCTCGACGTCGTCGTACGGCTGCCAGCGCGCCTGGACCGCGTCGCCGCCGCCCATCGGCTCGGGCGCGTCGGGCAGCAGGGCGGCGAAGGCGACGGACACGACCCGCATACGGGGGTCACGGCCGGGTTCGCTGTAGGTGCGCAGCTGCTCGAGGTGCAGTCCGGAGACGTCCTTCAGGCCGGTCTCCTCGGCGAGTTCGCGACGGGCGGCCGTCTCCGCGGACTCGTCCGGCAGCACGAAGCCGCCGGGCAGCGCCCACCGGCCGGCGTACGGCTCCTGACCGCGCTCGACGAGCAGCACGTGCAGGACGCCCGCGCGGAGCGTGAGCACGGCGAGATCGGCGGTGACGGCAAAGGGCTCGTAGGCGTGCTTGTCGTAGACGTGCTCGTCGTGAACGCCCCTGTCGTGGCCCCGCATGACGAACACCCCCTTTTAATAGTCACTACGACTATAAAAAGGGGGTGCCGTCGCGCACAAGCCCCGGGGCTCGATATTCGCGCCCCGGGGCCGGGGACTCACGCCCCGGGCTCGGGAATCGCGCCCCGGGGCTCGGGATTCGCGTCCTAGAGGTCGACTTCCTGCATCAGCATGCCGACCTCGGTGTTGGACAGCCGGCGCAGCCAGCCCGACTTCTGGTCGCCCAGGGTGATCGGCCCGAAGGCGACGCGCACCAGCTTGTCGACCGGGAAGCCTGCCTCGGCCAGCATCCGGCGCACGATGTGCTTGCGGCCCTCGTGCAGGGTCACCTCGACCAGGTAGTTCTTCCCGGTCTGCTCGACGACCCGGAAGTGGTCCGCCTTCGCGTACCCGTCCTCCAACTGGATGCCGTCCTTGAGCTTCTTGCCCAGGTCGCGCGGGATGGGACCCACGATGTGCGCGAGGTAGACCTTCTTCACGCCGTACTTGGGGTGGGTCAGCCGGTGCGCCAGCTCACCGTGGTTGGTGAGCAGGATGACGCCCTCGGTCTCGGTGTCGAGCCGCCCTACGTGGAACAGCCGCGTCTCACGGTTGGTCACGTAGTCGCCCAGGCACTGCCGGCCCTCGTTGTCCTCCATCGTGGAGACGACGCCGGCCGGCTTGTTGAGCGAGAAGAACTGGTACGTCTGCGTGGCGACGGTCAGGCCGTCGACCTTGACCTCGTCCTTCTCCGGGTCGACCCGCTTGCCCTGCTCCAGGACGATCTCGCCGTTGACCTCGACCCTGGCCTGCTCGATCAGCTCCTCGCAGGAGCGCCGGGAGCCGTAGCCCGCGCGCGCGAGGATCTTCTGCAGCCGCTCGCCCTCCTGCTCGGCGCCCGGGAAGGTCTTGGGCATCTTGACGTCCTTCTTGCCCGCGTACCGCTCGCGGTTGCGCTCCTCGGCCCGCGCCTCGTACTCCCGCGAGGTCGCCGGGACCCAACGGCCGCGCCCGGTGCCCTGCCCCTGCTTGGGGCCGCCCTTGGCGCCGCCGCGCGCGGACGCGCCGCGCCCCGACTTCGGGCCCTCGTGGGTGCCGCCGGGACCCACGTCGTAGCGGCGCTCCTCCGGGCGCGGGTTCTTCGGCCTGGCGCCCTGCTGGTCGTCGCGGGCGTTCCCGGCGCCGCGGTAGTTACCGCGGCCACCGCCACTGCTCGCGCCGCGGCCACCGCCGCTCGCACCCCGGCCACCGCCACCACTCGCGCCGCGGCCACCGCCGCTGCTCGCGCCGCGACCACCGCTGCTCCCGCCGCGGCCGCCGCTGTTGCCACCACGGCTCCCGCCGTTGTTTCCGCTGCTGTTCCTGCCGCTGCTGCTTCGCATCAAATTTCCGTCTTGTCGTCTGCGTCCTCGGAATCCGGAGCGTCCGGATCGAACGACGGCACGCCCTCCTGGGTCTCGGCCTCGATCGCCTCCGCCTCGGGCAGGAAGGGCGCGAGCTCCGGGAGCTCGTCCAGACCGCGCAGGCCCATCCGCTCCAGAAAGTAGTTCGTCGTCACGTACAGGATCGCACCTGTTTCGGGTTCCGCGCCCGCCTCCTCCACCAGACCGCGCTGGAGCAGGGTGCGCATCACGCCGTCGCAGTTCACTCCGCGCACCGCGGAGACCCTGCTGCGGCTGACCGGCTGGCGGTAGGCGACGACCGCCAGAGTCTCCAGCGCCGCCTGGGTGAGCCGGGCCTGCTGGCCGTCCAGGACGAACCCCTCGACGGCCGCCGCGAACTCGGGCCGCGTGTAGAACCGCCAGCCGCCCGCGACGAGCCTCAGCTCGAAACCGCGCCCCTGCACGGTGTACTCGTCGGCCAGCTCGCGCAGCGCGTCCGCGACGCTGCGCCGGGGCCGCTGGAGGATCTTCGCGAGATGCTCCTCGGTCGCGGGCTCGTCGACGACCATCAGGACGGCCTCGAGGGCCGGCTTGAGGTCGAGCGCGGCGACGCTCTCCTTGCTCACGGTCTCCTCGCTCACGTCTTCGTCTCCTTCCCTGGCTCCTCGGGAGGCCGGTCGAACTCGTCGGTGACCCTGGGCTGCGCGTTCCCGTCCCCGCCGGTCCAGCGCACCAGCAGCTCACCGAGCGCGGTCTCCTGGTCGAGGGCGACGGCCTTCTCCCGGTACAGCTCCAGCAGCGCGAGAAAGCGGGCGACGACGGTGAGGGTGTCGTCGGTGTCCGCCACCAGCGCCCGGAAACTCGCCTCGCCGAGCTCACGCAGCCGTGCGACGACGATCCCGGCCTGCTCCTGCACGCTCACCAACGGCGCGTGGATGTGGTCGACGTACACCTGCGGCTTCGCCCTCGGCTGCATCGCCTTGACCGCGAGTCCGGCGAACCCTTCCGCGCCTATGCTGATCACCACCTCGGGCAGCAGCTCGGCGTGATGCGGTTCCAGCCCGACGGTACGGGGGTAGCGGCGGCCCTCGCTCTCCAGCCGGTGCGTGAAGATGTCGGCGATCTGCTTGTAGGCGCGGTACTGCAGGAGGCGGGCGAAGAGCAGGTCCCGGGCCTCCAGCAGCGCCAGGTCGGCCTCGTCCTCGACCTCGGCTGCGGGCAGCAGCCGCGCCGCCTTCAGATCGAGCAGCGTGGCGGCGACGACCAGGAACTCGGTCGTCTGGTCCAGGTCCCAGTCGGGCCCCATCGCCCTGATGTGCGCCATGAACTCATCGGTCACCTTCGACAGCGCGACCTCGGTGACGTCCAGCTTGTGCTTGGAGATCAGCTGGAGCAGCAGATCGAAGGGCCCTTCGAAGTTGGCGAGCCGCACCTTGAAGACGCCGTCGGACGGCCCCTCCGCCGCGGACGCGGCACCCCCGACGACAGCGCCTCCCGGCGGAGCGGCGGCTTCGAGGGCAACCGGTTCCCTGCCGGTTTCGCGATCGAGCCCGGCCGCATCAAAGGCAACCGCTTCCGGGTCTGTTTCCGGCTCCGGGGCGGCGGCGTCTGCGGCAAGCGGTTCCCGGACCGCTTCCGGAGCCGGGACGACTGCATCGCGGGCAACCGCTTCCGAACCCGTTTCCGACTCCGGGGCGGCGGCGTCTGCGGCAAGCGGTTCCCGGCCCGTTTCCGACTCCGCGTCGGCGGTCGCCCGGGCAATCGCTTCCGAACGCGTTTCCAGTTCTGGAGCGGCGGCGTCTGCGGCAACCGCTTCCGGGGCCGTCTCCGTGGCGACCGGTTCCAAAACCGTTTCCGCTGCGGTCGTTTCCGCTGGGGCCGGTTCCGGGACGGCGGGGTCGGGCTCGACCTCGGGCTCCGCATCGGCGGGCGGCCTGCCGGGTCCCCGCCCCAGCGCACGCCGACGGCCGGCTGCTGCGCCGGGGCCGGGGGCAAAGGCGTCGTGCGAGGTCATGGCCCCCGCAGGCTACCGCTACCGCCCTCGAAGTCGTCGTACGAGGATGCTGGCGTCCCCGCGGCTCTCCAGGTCGGCGAGGACCACGGCGACCGCCTCGCGGACGATGCGCCCCCGGTCCACGGCCAGCCCGTGCTCTCCCCGGAGCACCAGCCGGGCGTGCTCCAGATCCATGAGCTCCTCGGCGGAGACGTAGACGGTGATCTTCTCGTCGTGCCGTTCGCGGCCACTGGGCCGGCGGGACGCCTGCCGTCCACGCTTGCGCGGCTGGTCGTCGGCGGAGGCAGAACCTTCCTGCGCGCCCTGGCGGCGCTCGGCGCGTTCCCCGGGGGCGCCCCTGGTGCGGGACTCCCCGGCGTCGGCCTGTCCGGCGTCGGCCGCCACGTGTTCGGCGCCCTCGCCGTCGCCGCCCTGCGCGGGCACGGCCTGCGGCGCGTCCTGCGCACCGCCCGCCGCCACCCCGTCGCTTTCGCCGGCCGGTGCGGGCACCCGGGCCTCGCCGCCCGCGTTGCGCCGGGGCGCCGACGGCTGAAGCGCCGTTCCCCCTGTCGTACGGAAGAGTTCGTCGGCCCCCGGCAGACTCACTCGGCGTGACACCGGGCGAGCACCTCCCTGGCGAGCTGACGGTAGGCGGCGGCGCCGACGGAGTTTGACGCGTACGTGGTGATCGGCTCGCCGGCGACCGTGGTCTCCGGGAAGCGGACCGTGCGCCCGATGACCGTGTGGTAGACGTGGTCGTCGAAGGCCTCGACGACCCGTGCGAGCACCTCTCGGCTGTGCACGGTGCGCGAGTCGTACATGGTCGCGAGGATCCCGTCGAGCTCCAGCTCGGGGTTGAGCCGCTCCTGGACCTTCTCGATGGTCTCGGTCAGCAGGGCCACCCCGCGCAGTGCGAAGAACTCGCACTCCAGCGGCACGATCACCTTGTGGGCGGCCGTCAGGGCGTTGACCGTGAGCAGGCCGAGCGAGGGCTGGCAGTCGATGACGATGTAGTCGTAGTCGTCCATCAGCGGCTTGAGCGCACGCTGGAGCGTGGACTCCCGCGCGACCTCGGAGACCAGCTGCACCTCGGCGGCCGACAGGTCGATGTTGCTGGGCAGCAGGTCCATGTTGGGGACCGCGGTCTTCAGGAGCACCTCGTCGGCCGCCATGCCCCGCTCCATGAGCAGGTTGTAGACGGTGAGGTCGAGCTCCATCGGATTGACGCCGAGTCCCACCGACAGCGCGCCCTGCGGGTCGAAGTCCACGAGCAGCACGCGCCGGCCGTACTCCGCGAGCGCGGCGCCCAGGTTGATGGTCGACGTGGTCTTGCCCACGCCGCCCTTCTGGTTGCACATCGCGATGATCTTCGCGGGGCCGTGCTCGGTCAGCGGGCCCGGGATCGGGAAGTACGGCAGCGGGCGTCCGGTCGGACCGACGCGCTCTCGGCGCTGTCGGGCGGCGTCGGGCGCGAGCGTGGCCGCGTACTCCGGATCCGGCTCGTATTCGGCGTCGGGGTCGTAGAAGTGCCCGTCGGGCAGTTCGTCGTAGTCGGCGAAGTGGTTGTGGGGCGCGCCACTTCCGTCGCCGGCCATGGCGTTCACGTGATGGCCATCCATGCTCTGGAGTGCTGACAGAGCCAACTGGGGGCTGCTCTGGCTCTGGTGGGCTGCGAAGGTTCGGACAGCGACGGAGCCGACAGCCTCGAGCCCCGCGGAACCCGGGCCCCGCGTACGCATTCCTGGTTGACCACCCCCGGGAGCAAATGTCGACTCATTCACAAGTCGTCTTACCTCCTTGGTGACCAGGAAACTTCTAGACAAGGTCAGCGTGGCACCATGCCGACGGTTGGCGACTCTATGGCGTGTCGGGCGTCCGCAGCAACACAATCCGCCGGACCCGGCCCGATGTGTCGGCAATGAAACATCACGCTGTCAAGGGCGTGCGGCCGTCGCACGGCAGGTTTCACCGGTGTGCGAATCGGTCGAAGCGTTACGTTCGAGGCGAGTTGGCCGAGAGTCGCAAAGTGACCATACACACATCCGGCCGGACCTTGTCGGGCAAGGTCCGGCCGCGTGTGCACGGTTGACGCGCCTTGTTGACGTATCGCCTTTACGAAAAGGTGACTTAGCTTCCCGGCTCAGCCGATCAGGGACTCCAGGTCCACGTGCTCCAGGCCGTGCGCCTCCGCGACCTCGCGGTAAACGACCTTGCCGTCATGGGTGTTGAGACCCTTCGCGAGCGCGGCGTCGCGACGCAGTGCCTCGGTCCAGCCCTTGTCGGCGAGTTCGACGATGTAGGGCAGCGTGGCGTTGGTGAGGGCGTAGGTGGAGGTGTTGGGGACCGCGCCGGGCATGTTGGCGACGCAGTAGAAGACCGAGTCGTGCACCGGGAAGGTCGGCTCGGCGTGGGTGGTCGGGCGGGAGTCCTCGAAGCAGCCGCCCTGGTCGATCGCGATGTCGACAAGGACACTTCCGGGCTTCATACGGGAGACCAGTTCGTTGGTGACCAGCTTCGGGGCCTTCGCGCCCGGGACGAGGACGGCGCCGATCACGAGGTCCGCCTCCAGGCAGGCCTTCTCCAGCTCGAAGGCGTTGGAGACGACGGTCTGGATCTTCGTGCCGAAGACTTTGTCGGCTTCCTTGAGCTTGTTGATGTCCTTGTCGAGCAGGGTCACGTGGAAGCCCATGCCGATGGCGATCTGCGCGGCGTTCCAGCCGGAGACGCCGCCGCCGATGACGACCGCCTTGGCGGCCAGCACGCCCGGGACGCCGCCCGGCAGCACACCGCGCCCGCCGTTGGCGCGCATCAGGTGGTAGGCGCCGACCTGCGGGGCCAGCCGGCCCGCGACCTCGGACATCGGGGCGAGCAGCGGCAGCGCGCGGCTCGGCAGCTCGACGGTCTCGTAGGCGATCGCGGTGGTCCCGGACGCGACGAGCGCGTCCGTGCACTCCTTGGACGCGGCCAGGTGCAGGTAGGTGAAGAGCGTCTGGTCCTTGCGGAGGCGGTGGTACTCCTCGGCGATGGGCTCCTTGACCTTCAGCAGCAGGTCGGCCGTGGCCCACACCTCGTCGGCGGTCGCAAGGATGCGCGCCCCGGCCGCCACGTACTCCTCGTCCGTGATGGACGAGCCGACGCCGGCGCCTCGTTCGACGACGACCTGGTGACCGTGGCGCGCCAGTTCGTGCACACCGGCGGGGGTGATGGCCACCCGGAACTCGTTGTTCTTGACCTCGCGGGGGATGCCGACCTTCACGTCGATCACGGTCCTTGGCTCAGAGGGTGTGGGGGCACAGCAAATGACATTCCCGGAGATACAGGACGCACCGGGGCGCACCGCAGGAGAACGTGCGGCAGAGCCAGTTTAATGAAGGCGTTCCCGCTGTCTAGCCTTTCATTGCGTCAATCTTTCGACAGTGCACTACGGATTTCGCAGGCATCCTCGGTGATGTCCGGCCGATCGGGCTCTTCGACGCCGTCCGACGGCTCCTGTTCCAGGATGCGCTCGGCCGCGCAGCGGTGCAGGCGGGCCGCAGCCGGGTCGCCGAGGCGCTCCAGGGTGTCGGCCAGTCTCAGGTGCAGCGCGGCCTGCAGCCGCGTGTCCTCGGCGCGCCCGGCCCACTCCGCCGCCTCCTCGCAGGTGCGCAGCGACTCCTCTGGGCGGCCCGCGTACTCCTGGACCCGGGCCAGCTCGCTCAACGCCCGGGCGTGCGCGCCCACATCGTCGTTCTTGCGGTGTCCGGCGACCGCGGCCCGCCAGGCCCGCTGCGCCTCGCCGTAGCGGCCCGCGTAGGTGTGCGCGGTGGCGATGCGGCCGTAGAGGCGGGCGGCGTCCGCGCGCTCGTCACGGGCCAGGCGCTGGGCGAGGGCCCGGCCGAACCAGTCCGCGGCCCGGTCGTAGTCCCCGAGCTCGAGATGCGCGCCGCCTACGGATTCCATCGCGCGGCCGATCGCGTACGGGTCGTTCGCCTCGCGTCCGGCGTCCAGAGCGGCCCGGTAGCGCACCAGCGCCTCCGCCGTGCGGCCGGTCCTGGCGTCGACGTCGGCCAGGTTCAGCAGCGCGGCGGCCTTCTCCCGGGGCAGCCGGCGGCGCTCGGCGACGTCCAGGACAAGCTGGTGGATCCCGTACAGGTCGGGCGCGGCCGCCTGGGTGCCGAAGTGCGCGACCATCGCCCTGACCAGCTGGGACATCAGACGTCGGGCGAGGGTGTCCAGCTCCCCGTCGGCGACGGCGAGGCGGGCCGAGGCGAGCAGGGCCGGGCGGCGGGCGTGCAGCCAGTCGGCGGCCGCCCGCGGCGTGGGGAAGCGCAGCGCCCGCGGCATGACCTGGAGCTTCTCGCGGGCCTGAGGGCTGTCGGTCTCGGTGATGGCCCGGCAGGACTGCAGCAGCCGCACCGTGCGCTCCAGCATGCGGGCGCGGGCCAGCTGGAGTTCGGCCGGGCGTTCGTGGGCCTCGGCGGCGGTCCGCAGCAGGGAGTGCAGGCAGCCGGGCACCTCGTACTGGGGCAGCGGGGAGTCCAGGGCGCGCAGCAGGCCCGCGGCGACGAGGTCGTCCAGGGTGGTGCGGGCGGCGCCCACCGAGCAGCCGGCCAGCGCGGAGGCGGTGTGCGGGTCGGCCAGGCCGGCCGGGGCCAGGGAGAGCAGTCGCAGGGTCCGGGCGGCGGGGGCGGGCAGCGCGGAGTGCACGAGGCGGAAGACGCGGCTGAGCACGGTGCCCTCGTCGCCCTCCGCGTGGAGCTGCTTGGCGAGGTCGGCGACGGCGGCCTGGGGGCGGGCGGCGAGCCAGCCGCCGGCCAGGCTGAGCGCGGCGGGCTGGCCCTGGCACGTCTCCACTAGCTGTTCGGCGGAGCGCGGGTCGACGGTGACGCGGACCGAGCCGGTGTACCGGGTCAGCAGGTCGAGGGCGGACTTGGTGTCCAGGCCGCCCAGGGTGCAGGGGCGGACGTCCGCGATGCCGGTGAGCGGGCCGGCGGACACGGCGACGAGCAGGCACTGCGGGGCGTCCGGGAGCAGCGCGTCGACCTGTTCGGCGCCGGTCGCGTCGTCCAGCAGGAGCAGCGCACGGCGCTCGGCTAGGGTCTCGCGCAGCAGGGACGCGAGGTCGTCCTCGTCCGCGCCGGGCGGGGTGGGCACGTCCAGCGCGGCGAGCAGTTCGCGGGCGGCGCGCTCGACCGGCACGGGTGTGCCGTCGGGTTCGGCGAGGCGGGCGCGCAGGACGCCGTCCGGGTAGCGGCCGGCGACCTGGCGTACGAGTTCCTCGGCGAGCGCGGAGCGCCCCGAGCCGGTCCGGCCGGCGATGAGCAGGACCCGCGCGCGGGGCGCCTTCCGCCCGGAGATGGTGTCCAGGCCCGTGCGCTCGATGTCGGCGCGCAGGTCCTTCAACTCCCGGGTACGGCCCAGGAAATGGCCCTCTGTCGCAGCGTGTCCGGACAGCTGCGCGCCGCCTGTGTCCACTGCCTGATCCGTCACGGGCCACACTCCCGTCCCACCGCACGCGCAAGCCCGCCGGGACTCCGGTTCGGGCGATTCCCGAGCCTAGTTCACGCTCTGCGACGTTCCGGGAGGAGCACGTCGGGCAGGGCCCGGACGTCCCCCGATCGGATCAGCCGATCGTCACACCGCGAGGGTGTGGGAGAGGGCCCGAGGGCGGGCTCAGGCCTCGAAGGGCCGCGCCGGCCACGGCGCCTCCGCCGGGCGCAGCGCGTCGAGCCCCTCGCCGTTCTCCGCGGCGACCAGCGACAGGACGCCGACGACGAGGCAGGTGTTGTGCACGTCGCCGGCCAGCACGGCCCGGACGAGCTCGGCGACCGGCACGCGCGCGTGCTCCATGTCGGCCTCCTCGTCCTCCACCTCGAAACGCTGCCCCTCGGCCTCGGACAGGTTGCGGGCCAGGAAGATGCGCACGGCCTCGTCGGAGCCACCGGGGGTCGTGTACATGTCGGTGAGGACCCGCCATTCCTCGGCCTTGACGTGCGCCTCCTCGTACAGCTCGCGCTGCGCCGCGTGCAGCGGGTTCTCACCGGGCACGTCGAGCAGGCCGGCCGGAATCTCCCACAGCTTCTGCCGAACCGGGTGCCGGTACTGCTTGATGAGGAGCACCCGGCCCTCGTCGTCGACGGCGAGGACGGCCACGGACCCGGGGTGCACCTGGTAGTCCCGGCGGACCACCGAGCCGTCGGGCATGACCACCTCGTCGGTGCGGACGGCGGTCTTGGCGCCCGCGAACGGGGTCGTCGTCGCCCGGATCTCCCACGCCTCGGGGGTGTCCTTGATCGTCATGCCGTGCGTCCTCCCACGTGCCACCTGCGCAAACGAAACCGGGGCGCTCACCCTTGAAGGTTTGCACCCCGGCCACCGTACAACTGGTGTGTTACTTCGATGTCTTCCGCTCGACCGCCGCCTTCACCAGGCCGGCGAACAGCGGGTGCGGACGCGTGGGCCTCGAGCGCAGCTCGGGGTGGGCCTGCGTGGCGACCAGGTAGGGGTGGACGTCGCGCGGGTACTCGACGTACTCGACCAGCTTGCCGTCCGGGGAGGTGCCGGAGAACAGGATGCCCGCCTTCTTCTCGAGCTCGGTCCGGTAGGCGTTGTTCACCTCGTAGCGGTGCCGGTGCCGCTCCTCCACGTACTCCTTGCCGTCGTACACCTCGCGGACGATGGACCCTTCGGCCAGCTTGGCCGGATACATGCCCAGGCGCATCGTGCCGCCCATGTCGCCCTCGCCCGCGACGATGTCGAGCTGCTCGGCCATGGTGGAGATGACCGGGTGGGCGGTGGCCGAGTCGAACTCGGTGGAGTTCGCGTCGCCGATGTCGGCCAGGTTGCGCGCGGCCTCGATCACGATGCACTGCAGGCCCAGGCAGAGACCGAGCAGCGGGATCTTGTGCTCGCGGGCGTAGCGGATCGCGCCGACCTTGCCGAGCACGCCGCGGTCGCCGAAGCCGCCCGGGATGCAGACGCCGTCCACGTCGGCGAGCTGCGCCTTGGCGCCGGCCGGGGTCTTGCAGTCGTCCGAGGTGACCCACTTGATCTTCACGCGGGCCTTGTTGGCGAAGCCGCCGGCGCGCAGCGCCTCGGTGACCGAGAGATAGGCGTCGGGCAGGTCGATGTACTTGCCGACCAGGGCGAGGGTGATCTCGTGGTCGGGGTTGTGGACGCGGTCGAGCAGGTCGTCCCAGGTCGTCCAGTCCACGTCGCGGAACGGCAGGTCCAGCTTGCGGACCACATAGGCGTCCAGGCCCTCGCCGTGCACGGTCTTCGGGATGTCGTAGATCGAGCGGGCGTCCGGGCAGGCCACCACCGCGTCCTCGTCGACGTCGCACATCAGCGAGATCTTGCGCTTGATCGCGGTCGGCACCTCGCGGTCGCAGCGCAGCACGATCGCGTCCGGCTGGATACCGATGTTGCGCAGCGCCGCGACCGAGTGCTGGGTCGGCTTGGTCTTCAGCTCCCCCGAGGGACCGATGTACGGCAGGAGCGAGATGTGCACCACGAAGACGTTGTCCCGGCCGACCTCGTGCCGGACCTGGCGGACCGTCTCCAGGAACGGCAGCGACTCGATGTCGCCGACCGTGCCGCCCACCTCGGTGATCACGACGTCCACCTCGTCCGTCGCCATGCGGCGGATGCGGTGCTTGATCTCGTTGGTGATGTGCGGGATGACCTGCACGGTGTCGCCCAGGTACTCGCCACGCCGCTCCTTGGCGATCACCGTGTTGTAGACCTGGCCCGTGGTGACGTTGGCGGAGCCGTCCAAGTCGCGGTCGAGGAAGCGCTCGTAATGTCCGATGTCCAGGTCCGTCTCGGCGCCGTCGTTCGTGACGAACACCTCACCGTGCTGGAAGGGGTTCATCGTGCCAGGGTCGACGTTCAGGTATGGGTCGAGCTTCTGCATGACCACGCGAAGACCGCGCGCCTTGAGCAGCATGCCGAGGCTGGAGGCCGTCAGACCCTTGCCGAGCGAGGAGGCGACACCCCCGGTGACGAAGATGTGCTTGGTCGTCGTGGATTTGGGCGTCATGGCCAAGAGGGGGCTCCCGTGGTCGCGATTCGAGGGTGCGGTTCGGGGGCTTCGAGACCACCGGTCCACGGGCTACCAGGGTATCAGCGCCGCGGAGGAGCGGCCCCCGGCCACGCTCCGCGCACGGGCCGACACGGACCGCCCCGCGCGCACCGGTTCCTCACCCGTTGCTCACCCGTTCGGCCCACCCGCGTTGCCGGGAGCGGCACGCAGATCATCTACGTGCGTCGTATCCTGCTCGGACACTCGCTGCCGAGCCCGGCCGGCAAGACGGCACACCCCAGCCCGTATCCCACCGGAACAACGAGAGCTCGTCAGTTCGTTGAGCAATAATCGGCGTTTTGCCCCCAGGGCTGAGCGGCTGCTTTGCTTCAGCACTCAACGACGCATTACCAACGACCCCTTGACCGCACTAGCGACAGCCCCCATTTCGCCTGGGGGCGACGTGGCCGTTCGACTGGAGTTGCACGTGGCCGGGCGCATCGAAGACTACGCACTCATCGGAGACATGCAGACCGCCGCACTGGTCTGCCGGGACGGCACAGTCGACTGGCTGTGCCTGCCCCGCTTCGACTCGCACGCGATCTTCGCAGGTCTGCTCGGCACCGAGGAGCACGGCTTCTGGCGCCTCGGCCCCGCGCACGCCTCCGACGCGCCCCCGCCACGCGCGGCCCGGCGCACCTACCGGGGCGACTCGCTCATCCTGGAGTCGGAGTGGGACACCCCGCGCGGCACGGTCCGGGTGACCGACTTCATGCCCCCTCGCGACGGCGCCCCCCAGCTGATCCGGATCGTCGAGGGCGTCTCCGGCCGCGTCCCGATGCGCTCCGCGCTGCGCATGCGGTTCTCCTACGGGCGGGTCGTGCCGTGGGTGCACAAGCACGAGGGCCGCACGGTGGCCGTCGCGGGCCCCGACTCGGTGTGGTTCGACACCGACTGCGAGACCTACGGCAAGGCGCTGACGACGTACGCCGACTTCACGGTCGCGCCGGGCGACCGGATCGCGTTCACGATCTCCTGGGAGCCCTCGCACAAGCAGCCGCCGCCGCTCCCCGAGCCCGAGCAGTCGCTCCAGGCGACCGAGGACTTCTGGCGCGAGTGGGTCGAGCACTGCACGTACCACGGCCCCTATCGGGAGGCCGTGATCCGCTCGCTGATCACGCTCAAGGCGCTGACGTACGGGCCGACCGGCGGCATCGTCGCCGCGCCCACCACCTCCCTGCCCGAGGACATCGGCGGCGTCCGCAACTGGGACTACCGCTACACCTGGCTGCGCGACGCGGCCATCACGCTGTCCTCGCTGCTGCGCACCGGCTACCGCGAGGAGGCCCGCGCCTGGCGCGAGTGGCTGCTGCGCGCGGTCGCCGGCGACCCCGAGAACCTGCAGATCATGTACGGCATCGCGGGCGAGCGCGAGCTGGGCGAGGCCGAGCTGGACTGGCTGCCGGGCTACGAGAACTCCGCCCCGGTCCGGGTCGGCAACGGCGCCGCGCACCAGCTCCAGCTGGACGTGTACGGCGAAGTCACCGAGGCCCTGCACCTGGGTCACATGACGGGCCTGGCCCGCAACGACTACGCGTCCCTGCTCCAGCTGAAGCTGATCCGCTACCTCGAGCAGCACTGGGACGAGCCGGACGAGGGCATCTGGGAGGTGCGCGGCCCGCGCCGCCACTTCGTGCACTCCAAGGTCATGGCCTGGGTCGCCGTCGACCGGACGATCAAGCTGATCGAGTCCGGCGACGCCGACGGTCCGCTGGAGAAGTGGCGCGAACTGCGCGACGACATCCACCGGGACGTCTGCGAGAAGGGCTACGACAAGGAACGCAACACCTTCACCCAGTCCTACGGCTCCCGGGAGCTGGACGCGTCGTTGCTGCTCATCCCGCAGATGGGCTTCCTGCCGCCGGACGACAAGCGGGTCATCGGCACCATCGAGGCGATCCAGCGCGAGCTGTCCACTCCCGACGGCTTCATCCTGCGCTACCCGACCTCGGGCGGCGACGAGGGCGTCGACGGCCTGCCCGGTGACGAGGGCGCCTTCCTGGCCTGCTCGTTCTGGATGGCCGACGACCTCGCGATGATCGGCCGCGTCGACGAGGCCCGCAAGCTGTTCGAGAAGCTGCTCTCGCTGCGCAACGACCTCGGTCTGCTCGCCGAGGAGTGGGACCCGCGCCTGCAGCGCCAGGTGGGCAACTTCCCGCAGGCCTTCAGTCACGTGCCGCTGATCGACACCGCGCTGCGGCTGACGGCGTCGGGGGCGTACGGCGGCTGAACCCTCCGGTTCGATCGACTGGGGGCGCGGTCCGGCGGCTGAACAGGACCGCCGGACCACGCCCGCCTACGCTGGAAGTCATCTGCCCCTGCACGGAAGGGGGCGCCCCCATGGCCTCCCCATCGAAGGCGGGCACGGCTCTCGCCGCGCTCCGCGAGGATCTGGTCGGCGACGTGTTCGCCCCGCACGACCCGGGCTACGACGACGCCCGGACCGTCTTCAACGCGATGATCGACCGGCGCCCGGCGGTGATCGCCCAGTGCGTCGACGAGGACGACATCGTCCGGACCGTGCGCTTCGCCCGCGACCTGGATCTGCCGGTCGCGGTGCGCGGCGGCGGGCACAGCGTCGCCGGCATGGCCCTGGGCGACGGCGCCGTGGTGGTGGACCTGCGGCATCTGCGCGCCGTCGTCGTCGATCCCGCCGCCCGGACGGTACGCGTCGCGGGCGGGGCCACCATGAGCGACCTGGACCGCGCCTGCGAGCCGCACGGGCTCGCCACGACCGGCGGCCGGGCCTCCACCACCGGCGTCGGCGGCTTCGTCCTCGGCGGCGGCACGGGCTGGCTGGACCGGTGCCACGGGCTGGCCGTGGACAACCTGCTGAGCGTCGAACTGGTGACCGCCGAGGGCCGGCGGGTCCGGGTGAGCGCCGACGAGCACCCCGACCTCTTCTGGGCCCTGCACGGCGGCGGAGGCAACTTCGGCGTGGCCGCCTCGCTCACCCTGAGGCTGCACGAGCTGCCCGAGTTCTCCATCGCGCTGTTGCTGTACCGGCCCGAGTTCGGCCCCGAGGCCACCCGCACC
Source organism: Streptomyces sp. B21-105 (assembly GCF_036898465.1). Taxonomy (NCBI): domain Bacteria; kingdom Bacillati; phylum Actinomycetota; class Actinomycetes; order Kitasatosporales; family Streptomycetaceae; genus Streptomyces; species Streptomyces sp. B21-105. The sequence goes on from NZ_JARUMJ010000001.1 coordinate 2,292,121, forward strand.
TACCGGGACGTGATCGCCGCGGGCCCCGACGAGGCGAGCGGCGCGGTGATGTATCTCACCGGCCCGCCCGAGGAGTTCGTCCCACCGCACCTGGTCGGCTCACTGCTGTGCGGGGTGCTGCTGACGTACGCCGGCGCGGAGGAGGACCTGCGCAAGCTGGCCCAGCCGCTGCTGGCGCTGCCGCACGAGTCGGAGGTCGTCGGGGCGACGCCCTACGCCGACGTCCAGTGCATGATCGACGATCCGCCCGGCATGCGGAACTACTGGTCCGCGGAGTACCTGACGGGCGCGCCGGACGACTTCGTGGACGTCTACTGCGGTCTCGGGGAGTCGCTTCCGGTGCCGACGGGCACCCTGCACGCCCTGTTCCCGCAGGGCGGCGCGATCGCCGCCGGCCCGCACGAGTACCCGGTGCCCTACCGTGACGCGCCCTGGGGCGTGCACCCCTTCGGACTCTGGGAGGACCCGGCGGACGACGCCCGGTGCGAGCGGTGGGTCCGGGACGTGCGGGCCGGGGCGCAGCCGTGGAGCACGGGCGCGGTCTACCTGAACTTCATCGGCGACGAGGGCGCCGACCGGGTCGTGGCCGGGGTCGGCGCCGACAACGCCCGCCGCCTCGCGGACGTGAAGCGGCGCTACGACCCGGACAACGTGTTCCGCTTCAACCACAACATCAGGCCGGCCTGAGCGCCGTCAGGGTCCGCTCCCCCGCCGGGTCGCCGTCGGTGGCCGGCACGAGCGCGATCTCGTCGAGGCCCGCCCGCGCGTAGTCGTCGATCCGGGCGCGGACCGCGTCCAGGTCGCCGACCAGGCCGACGGTGGCCGCGGCGGCCGCCGGCAGGGCACGGGCCAGGGCGGCTCGGTCGGCGCCGGCCGCCGCGAGCCGCACGGCCTCTCCGAAACCGGCCTCGGCGAACACCTCGCGGTACCCGGGCACGGTGAGATAGCCGGCGATACTGCCCAGGACCTGGGCGAGCGACTCGGGTTTCGGGTCGACGGCCGCGGGCAGCCAGGCGGCGAGGGCGGGCCGCGGGCGACCCGCCCGCCCGGCCGCCGCGTCCAGCTTGCCCCGCAGCTCGCGCACCTGCCCGGGCGAGACGACGTCCAGCAGCATCCGGTCGGCGTGCGCGGCGGCCGTGCCGATCGCGCGGTCGCCGAACGCGGCCACGGTGAGCGGCCCGCCGGGCGGCGGAAGCCGCCGCCGGAACGGGCTGCCGACCACCACCGGCTCACCGGGCTCGGCGTGCAGCAGGGCCCGGACGGTCTCGGCCGTCTCCTCGAGCACGGCGGCGGGACGCGTCCGGGGCAGCCCGTGCACACCTTCGACCACCCGCCTGCTTGAGGTGCCCAGCGCCACGCCGACCGGCCGGCCGCCGGTGACGGCGGCGACGGACGCGGCGCCCCGGGCGAGGGTGTACGGGTCGCGCACGGACACCGGCACCGGACCCGCCGTCAGCGCCGCCCGTTCGGTGACCCGGCCGAGGGCGGCGGCCAGCACGAAGGCGTCCCAGGTCGGCCCTTCGCCGGCCCACACCTCCCGGTAGCCGAGCCGGTCGGCGAGCGCCGCCACCCGCAGCGGCTCGTCGGTCGGGCTGTCGTCCTCACGTGCCACGGCGACCACACTGAAATCCATGGCCCGCCGCTACCCGGTCCCGGGCCGTCCAACCGGCCCGCTCACCCCGGGGGCCGTCCCACCGGCACCGCTCACCCCGTCCGCTGCGGGGCCCGCGGATGTTGCCGGGGCATCCGCGCAGGTAGCGTCCGCTGCATGGACAGCCGCACGGACCACAGCTTCGACAGCCGCAGTGCCGGCGTCACCGTGCGGCGCGCGCTGGATCTGCCCGGCCTGCGCGCCGGGCTCCCCGAGATCGTCGCGGGCGCGGACCGGCTGGACCGCACGGTGCGCTGGGTGCACGCCGGCGAGGTCCCGCACATCGCCTCCCTGCTCAAGGGCGGCGAGCTGCTGCTGACCACCGGCTACAGCCTCGGCACCCGCCCGGCCGAGCAGCGGGCGTTCGTGCGCACCCTGGCCGAGCGTGGCATCGCGGCCCTGGTGATCGAGCTGGGCCCGCGCTTCACCCGGCTGCCGTCGGCCCTGGTGGAGACCGCACGGGCCACCGGCCTCCCCCTCGTCCAGCTGCATCGGGAGGTGGCGTTCGTGACGGTCACGGAGGAGATCCACACCGAGATCGTCAACGGCCATCACGCGCTGCTCCAACGTGCCGAGGAAGTGCACCGGCGCTGTACGCAGGCCCTGCTCGGCGGCGGCGGGATCCCTCAGGTGCTGGGCGTCCTGGCGGACTTCGGCGACAACCCGGTGTTCCTGGAGACGCCCGACGGGCAGCTGCTGTACGCGGCCGGCGAGGGGCCGCAGGGAGCGGATCCGCTCCAGGTGTGGGAGGGGTTGCGCGGCCCGCACAAGGACGCGCCGCCGCCCGCGGGCTCGGTACTCGTGGACGTGCCCGGGGGCGGGCCGGGGGCGGGTTCGGTACGCGCCCGGCTCGTGCTGCTGCCCGTGCGCGCCCCTCTCGCACCGGTGCACCGGATCGCCGCCGACCGGGCGGCCGGGATCCTGGCCGTGGTGCTGATGCAGGCCCGCCAGGAGGAGGAGCTCGCCGCGCGCGGCCGGGGCGACTTCCTGACCGACCTCGCCGAGGGCCGCGTCGCCGCTCAGGACGCTCCGGCGCAGGCGCGCGTCCTCGGGTTCCGGCCGGGCGCCGGCCCGCTGCTCCCGGTCGTCATGCGGCTGGGCGACGGGATCTCGCCGGGCGCGGGCTGGGCGGTGCTGGCCCGGGCGGTCGCCGAGGAGCTGGCGTCGGTGGGCGTGCCGGTGCTGCTGGGCGTGCGGCCGGTGGAGGGGCGGGTGCCGGTGCTGGTGGGCCTGCGCGCGGAGCGGGAGCGGCCGACGGTGGCGGACCGGGTCGCTGCGGCGCTGCGGGCGGGCGTGGAACGGGCCGGGATGCAGCGGCCGGGTGCGCAGCCGCCCGTGGTCGTCGTCGGGGTGGCGGGCGACTGGGCCGCCGCGTCGGCGGGACTGCGGCACGCGGCCGAGACGGCGACGGCCGCGCAGGGTCTGCCGGACCGGCCCTGGTACGACGCCCGCCGCCTGGACATCGACCTGCTGCTGTGGCGGCTGCGCGGCCACCCGGACCTCGCGGCCTTCGTCGACCGCGCGATCGGCCCGGTCCGCGACCACGACCGCCGTTCCAAGCCTTCGCTGCTGCCGACCCTGGAGACCTACCTGGCCCATGCCGGACGCAAGGCGGAGACGGCCCGCGAGCTGCATCTGAACCGCCAGACGCTCTACAACCGCCTCGCCCGCATCGGCGAGCTGCTCGGCACCGATCTGGACGACCCGCAGACGGTCCTGGCGTTGAGCCTGGCCCTTCGGGCGCGCAGACACCTGCCCTGACAGCCCGCGGGTGACGGTGACGGGTTACCGGTGACCGGTGGCCGGTGGCCGGTGACGGGTGGTCCGTGTCAGATCATGGGCCGGGGCTGCGTCAACTCGTCGTAGACGCTGAGGACCTGGGCGACCGTCTCGTCCTCGGTGGGCCAGGTGGCGGTCTGCCGGGTGCCGAGGTCCCGCAGCCGCTCGCACCGGCCGGGATCGTCGAGCAGGCGTACGACGGCGGCGGAGAAGGCGTCGGCGTCGCCGGCGGGCACCAGTTCGGCCGCGTCTCCGACGAGTTCGCGGACCCCGCCGGCCAGCGCCGCGACGAGCGGCACGCGCGCGTGGAGGGCCTCCTGCGCCAGGACCGACCGTGACTCCCCGCCGCCGGGCAGGAGCGCGAGGTCGGCGGCGGCGAGCAGCTCGCTCACGTCCTCCCGCCGGCCGAGCAGGCGGACCGGCAGTTCCTCGTCCTCGATGCGGCGCTGGAGCTCCGCCCACTGCGGTCCCTCGCCCGCGATCACGACGAGGGGCGCGCACTCGAGCCGGCGCCACGCGCGGGCGGCGTCCAGCAGGTGGCCGTAGCCGCGGTGACGGTCCAGGGAGCCGACCGCCATGAGCAACGGGCGGCCGACGGCGCCCAGTTCGGCTCTCAGCTTGGCGGCCGACCGCTCGGCGTCCTCGTCGCCCTCGTCCCGGCGGGGGGCGGGCAGCGCCACCGCGGCGAGCCGCGCGTCACGGGCTCCCGTGCGCCGGGCCCGGTCGACGAGGTCGGCGGTGGTGCCGAGGACGACGGCGGCCGTCCGCGCGACCCGGCGCTCCAGCAGCCGCAGCAGATGGGCGCGGGCGCCCTCGGCGTGCGCGCGGTTGTGCCAGGTGACGACGAGCGGGGTGGCGCGGCCGCTGAGTGCGAGGACGGCGCGGAAGGAGGCGTGCAGTCCGTGCGCGTGGACGAGGTCGGCGCCCGTGCAGGCCGCGCGGAGCGCCGCCACGGACCCGGGGTCGCTGCTGCGCGGCACGTGCACGTGTTCGGCGCCGGCGCCGCTGAAGCCGTAGGCGTGATCGGCTTCGACGGGGGCGCACACCGTCACCCGCACGCCCCTGGCGACGAGCCCCGCCGCCAGGGAGCACACGTGTGCGCTGCTGCCGGCGTTGCCTCCGCCGAGCACCTGGACGGTGCGCAGCGACGAGTGGCCGTGCGGTGAGGGGCTGCTCACGTGGCCGGGGCTCCTGGTTCGGCGTCGGACGGTCACGGGGAAAGGGACGGAGAGACCGCGGGCGGAGGGGTGGACCGCTGACGTTCCTCCACGTACTACGCCCAAGGATGCCAGCACGCACCGATGTTCCGTGCCCCGGAGCCGCACGGCGAGGGGCCGCATACCCCCCTCTGTCACCCACACGAGTGAAGAGAGCCGCACCTTTGTTCGCATCGACGCATCGACCGCCGACTCGGGCGGCGACCGGATGCCACCCCGCCGTCCTCCGGCAGCCGGCCACGCCCCCGCCGGGATCCTACGACCCGCCGGGACGACCACACCCCGCCGCCACCCGTCCGCCGCTACCGGTCCCCCCGGGCCGTGGCGAGGAGTTCCTCCGCGTGCGCGCGGGCCGTCTCGGAGTCCTCCTGGCCGGCGAGCATCCGCGACAGCTCACGGATGCGCTCCTCGCCCTCCAGGACCTTCACCCCGGACCGGGTCACCGAGCCGTCGTCGGTCTTCTCCACCAGCAACTGCCGGTCGGCGAACGCCGCGACCTGCGGCAGGTGGGTGACGACCACGACCTGAGCCGTCTTCGCGAGCCGCGCCAGCCGCCGGCCGATCTCCACGGCCGCCTTGCCGCCGACGCCGGCGTCGACCTCGTCGAAGAGGTACGTGGGGACCGGGTCCGTGCCCGCGAACACGACCTCGACGGCCAGCATCACGCGTGACAGCTCACCGCCGGACGCGCCCTTGGCGATGGGCCGCGGCGGCGCGCCGGGGTGCGGGGCGAGCAGCAGTTCGACCTCGTCCACGCCGGCCGGCCCGTAGGCGACCGGACGTCCGCCGACCTCGACGCCCTCCGGGTCCTCGGTCTGCCGGATCTCGAAGGACACGCGCGCGTGCGGCATCGCCAGCGACGCCAGCTCGGCGGTCACCGCGGCGGCGAACTGCCCGGCGGCCTGTGTGCGCGCGTCCGTCAGCGCCTGTGCCAGACCGCCCAGTTCGGCCCGCAGGGCGTCCCGCTCGGCGGTCAGCTCGTCGATCCGTTCGTCGTCGCCGTCCAGTTCGCCGAGCCGGGAGGCGCTCTGCTCGGCCCAGGCGAGGACGGAGTTCACGTCCTGGCCGTACTTGCGGGTGAGCGCGGTGAGCGCGGCCCGCCGCTCCTCCACGGCCGACAGCCGCAGCGGATCGGCGTCGAGGTCTTCGGCGTACCCGGCCAGTTCCCCGGCCACGTCGCCCAGCAGGATCCCGATCTCGCCGATCCGGTCGGCGAGCGCCGCCAGCACCGGATCGTGCGACCTGACGGCCTCCAGGGCCCGCTGTGCGCCCGCGACGAGCGTCGCCGCGTCGATGCCCTCGGGGTCCTCGGGGTTGGCGGCGAGAGCGGCGTGGGCGACCGTGGCGGCCGAGGACAGCGCCTCCGCGTGCCCGAGCCGCTCGGCCTCCTCCGCGAGCTCCACGTCCTCGCCGGCGCGCGGCTCGACGCCGGCGATCTCGTCGAGCCCGAAGCGCAGCATGTCGGCCTCCTGGGCCCGCTCACGCGCGCGCGTGACGATCTCCTCCAGCTCGCCGGCCACCGCCCGCAGCCGCCGGTAGGCCTCCGTGTACTTGGCGAGCGGCACGGTCACCGCGTCGCCCGCGTACCGGTCGAGCGCCTGCCGCTGCCGGGACAGCTTCAGCAGCCCCTGCTGGTCGGTCTGCCCGTGCACGGCCACCAGCTCGTCCGCGAGCTCGGCGAGCACGCCCATGGGCACGCTCCGCCCGCCCACGTGCGCCCGCGACCGCCCTTCAGCGGAAACGGTACGGCTGATCAGCAGCGCCCCGTCGTCGAGCTCGGCCCCGGCCTCCTCGGCCCGGACGACCGCCGATGAGCCGGCGGGCAGGGCGATCCGCCCCTCGACCACCGCCTTCTCCGCGCCGATCCGCACGAGCGCGGGGTCGGCACGCCCGCCCAGCAGCAGCCCGAGGCTGGTGACGACCATGGTCTTGCCCGCGCCCGTCTCGCCCGTGACCGCGGTGAACCCCGGCGACAGCTCGACGACCGCGTCGTCGATGACTCCGAGCGACCGTATCCGCATCTCCTCCAACACGCCCCCGACCATACGAGGTTTTCCCGGCCCTGTGCGACGCGGCCCCCCGCAACGAGAACCCGGCGTTACCTTCCCGGGGCAACCCTCGTTGGCTCTGCACCTTCCCCGCCGACGCGGGGATGATCCGGTCTTCTGCGTCCTGGACGGGTCGCGGACGCGGGGCTCCCCGCAGACGCGGGGACGGCCCGGCGCCCGGGCGGTGTCCCGGGCACCGGGCAGGTGCCTAGGACCGCGCCCCCCGCCACCCCGAGACAGGCAGCGCGAACTTCGCCACCAGCCGGTCGGTGAAGGAGGCGTGGTGCAGCCGTGCCAGCCGCACCGGCACACTGCCCCGCCGCACCTCGACCCGGGCGCCCGGAGGCAGCTCGAAGGTCCGTCGCCCGTCGCACCACAGGACGCCGGGCGGGATGTGCGGCAGCAGTTCCACCGCGAGCACAGAGTTCGGCGAGGTCACGAGCGGCTTCGCGAACAGCGCGTGCGCGCTGATCGGCACCATCAGCAGCGCCTCGACCTCGGGCCACACCACGGGACCGCCCGCCGAGAAGGCGTACGCCGTGGAGCCGGTCGGGGTCGACAGGACGATGCCGTCACAGCCGAACCCGGTGACCGGCCGCCCGTCGATCTCCAGCACGACCTCCAGCAGCTTCTCGGCGCCGGCCTTCTGCACCGCCGCCTCGTTCAGTGCCCAGTCGGTGTGCACGATGTCGCCGTTGCGGTGCACGATGACGTCGACGGTCATCCGCTCCTCGACCTCGTACGCCTTCGTCACCACCCGGTCGACGACCTTGTCCAGGTCGTCGCGCTCGGCCTCCGCGAGGAAGCCGACGGAGCCGAGGTTGACGCCGAGCATCGGCACCCCGGAGGCCCGTGCGAACTCCGCGCCGCGCAGCAGCGTGCCGTCGCCGCCCAGCACGATCAGCAGCTCGCAGCCCTCGAGACACTGCGGGGTGGCCTCGGAGACCAGCTCCACCTCGTCCGGCAGCGGCAGGTCGGCGGCCTCGTACTCGAGGACGCGCACCCCGATGCCCTCGCGCAGCAGCCCCTTGACGACCAGTTCGGCACTGCGGATGGCCGCCGGCCGCCCGGTGTGGGCGAGCAGGAAAACAGTACGAGCTCGGTTCAGAGTCACCGCGGCCCCTCCGCAACTGCACGGTCGACGTCGGCCGGGTCGAGGACAGGGGCCCCGGCCCGAAGCCACAGAAAATACTCCACATTGCCCGACGGCCCGGGCAGCGGACTGGCGGTGACACCCCGCACCCCGAGCCCCAGGTCCCACGCCTTGTCGGCCACTCCCCGCACGGCTTCCGCCCGCAGCTGAGGACTGCGCACGACGCCCCCGCTGCCGAGCCGTTCCTTCCCCACCTCGAACTGCGGCTTGACCATCATCACCAGGTCCGCGTCCGGCCTGGTGCACCGGGCCAGAGCGGGCAGCACCAGCCCCAGCGGGATGAAGGACAAGTCCCCCACGACAAGATCCACAGGCTCCCCATCGATCGCTTCAAGCGTCAACTCGCGTACGTTCGTACGGTCCTTGACGGTGACGCGTTCATCGCTCTGCAGAGACCACGCGAGTTGTCCGTATCCGACGTCGACGGCGACCACGTGCGCCGCGCCGGCCCGCAGCAGCACGTCCGTGAACCCGCCGGTCGAGGCTCCGGCATCCAGCGCCCGACGCCCCTTCACCACCAGCCCGAGGGGCACGAAGGCCTCCAGCGCGCCGGCCAGCTTGTGGCCGCCCCGGGACACGTAGTCTGGGTCGTCGGCGTCGACGGAGACGACGATCGCGGCCGCCGTCTCCACCTGCGTGGCCGACTTGGTCGCGACGGTCTTGCCGACGGTGACCCGCCCGGCGGCGATCAGCTGTCCGGCGTGCTCACGCGAACGCGCGAGCTTGCGGCGGACCAGCTCCGCGTCCAGACGGCGACGTGCGACTCCTGCCACGTTCGGTTCAGCTCCTGTGTTGTCCGTACGGCGGTTCAGGGGGAAGACCGGAGGGTCTCATCCAGGGGTGGCGGTCGGACGGCCGACGGGACCCTGGGGCCCCGGGCGGGCGTCGAGCGCGGTGAGCGCGTCGCGCAGCCCCCGGTGTACATCCTCGTACACCTCGAGGTGTCCGTCGGTGGCGAGGTGGTCGGCGTCGGCCAGCCGTTCCAGGTGCGCGTCCGCCTCCGCGTGGCCGGTGGGGGTGCGCGGCACGCCCAGCGGGGCGGGGGCGGCCGGGTCGTGCTCCGGCTCGGGCTCCCGCTCCTCGGCCACGGCCTGTGCCTGCGGCTGAGCCCCCGTCCGCGTCCCCTCCTGCGTCCCCGTCCCCGTCCCCGTCTCCGTCTCCGTCTGCGGCGCTGTGTCGCTCATGCCCAGACGCTACCCCGAACGCCTGAGGTACCGTCGGTCGCCATGGCCACGATCGAGGAGTGCCGCGCCGCACTCGAGAAGCTCTCGGACAACATGAGCCGCGCCGAAGGGGACGTCCGGACCGCCGCGGCCCTGGACCGTTCGGTGAGCTGCCGCATCACCGACCTGGACGTCACGTTCGTCGGCCGGATGACGGGCGGCCGGATCACGGTCCACGACACCCTGCAAGGCCCCCCTCGCGAGAAGGCCGAGATCCGGCTGACCATGACCGGCGACGACCTGGTCGCGCTGGTCGCCGGCGAGCTGAACTTCGCCAAGGCGTGGGGCTCCGGGCGGGTCAAGCTCGAGGCGGGCCTGCGCGACCTGTTCCAGCTCAGGAAGCTTCTGTAGCGACCGGCGCGGCCCCGGCGACCGCCCGCCCGGCCCGCGCACGCCCCTTCCGGGCTGCCGGCACCACCAGCGGCGTCCCCGTCTCGGGATCGTCGACGACCTGGCAGCGCAACCCGAACACCTCCGCCACCAGGTCGGCCGTGACGACGTCGGACGGCGTGCCCTGCGCGACGACCGCACCGCCCTTCAGCGCGATCAGATGGGTGGCGTACCGGGCCGCGTGGTTGAGGTCGTGCAGTACGGCCACGAGCGTGCGCCCGTGCTCCTCGTGCAGCTCGGCGCACAGGTCGAGGACGTCGATCTGGTGCTGGATGTCGAGAAACGTGGTCGGCTCGTCGAGCAGCAGCAGCGGGGTCTGCTGGGCGAGGGCCATCGCGATCCACACCCGCTGGCGCTGGCCGCCGGACAGCTCGTCGACATAGCGGTCGGCGAGCTCGCCGACCCCGGTCCGCGCCATGGACTCGCGCACGACCCGCTCGTCCTCGGCCGACCACTGGCGCAGGATCCCCTGGTGCGGGTAGCGGCCCCGCCCGACGAGGTCGGCGACGGTGATCCCGTCGGGTGCGACGGACGACTGCGGCAGCAGCCCCAGCGTCCGCGCGACCTTCTTCGCCGGCATCGACTGGATGACCTGCCCGTCGAGCAGCACCCGCCCCTGCTGCGGCTTCAGCATCCGCGACAGCGCCCGCAGCAGCGTCGACTTGCCGCAGGCGTTGGGGCCGACGATCACCGTGAAGGAGTGGTCCGGGATCTCCACCGACAACTCTTCGGCGATGACCCGCTGGTCGTAGGCGAGTGTCACGTTCTCGGCGGACAGGCGGTTCACGGTGCTCCTTCGGTTGTTCGGCCCACGGCCTTCCGCGGCGGGGCGCTCATATCCGGCCCGCCCTGCGCTCGGTGACGAGCAGCCACAGCAGGTACACCCCGCCCAGCACACCGGTGACCACGCCCACTGGCAGCTGTCCGTCGCCGAAGAGCCGCTGCGCGGCCAGGTCGGCGGTGACCAGCAGGGCGGCGCCCATGCACAGGGACGGCACGAGGTTCGGCCCGGGCGAGCGCGTCAGGCGCCGGGCGAGCTGCGGGGCGGTGAGCGCCACGAAGCTGACGGGGCCCGCGGCCGCGGTGGCGGACGCGGTCAGCAGCACGGCCGCGACCATCACCACCAGCCGCACCCGCTCCACCCGCACCCCCAGCGCGTGGGACACGTCGTCGCCCATCTCCGTCATCCGCAGCCCGCGCGCGTGAGCGAGCACGAGCGGCACGAGCACGCAGGTCAGCGTGAGCAGCGGCCACACCTGCTTCCAGTCACGGCCGTCGAGGGTCCCGGTCATCCACACGAGGGCGCGCGCCGCGTCGACGAAGTCGGCCTTCGTCATCAGATAGCCGTTGACCGCCGTCGCCACGGCCGAGACACCGATGCCGACGAGCACCAGCCGGTACCCGTGCACCCCCCGCCGCCACGCCAGCAGATAGATGAGGGCCCCGGTCACCAGGCCGCCGGCCAGCGCGCCGACGGTCACCTGGGTGGCACTCCCGGAGAACAGCACGATCATCACCAGCGCGCCGGCCGTCGCCCCCTGCCCGAGACCCAGCACATCCGGGCTGCCCAGCGGATTACGCGAGACGGCCTGGAACAGCGCTCCGCCGAGCCCGAGCGAGGCGCCGACGAGCAGCCCCACGAGGACCCGCGGCAACCGCAGTTCGTTGACGACGAACTGCTGCCCGGCGTCGCCACCGCCGAACAGCGTCCGGACGACGTCACCCGACGAGATGGGGAAGTCCCCGGTGCCGATCAGCACCACGCTCGCGGCGAGCGCGGCCACCACCAGCAGCACGACGACGGTGAGCGCCCGCACGTCCAGCCGGACGGACAACCCGCCCGGTCCGCGCAGCGCACGGGGGCCGTGAGAGATCTGCGGCGTCGTCTGCCGAGTCGTCTGCGGCGCTGTCTTCTGCGCGGTCCTCACAGCTGGGCCGTCCTCCGCCGTCGTACGAGAAAGATGAAGACCGGGCCGCCGATGATCGCGGTGACGATGCCGACCTGGACCTCCGACGGGCGGGCCACGACCCGGCCGACGACGTCCGAGCCGAGCAGCAGCACCGGCGACAGAACGGCCGCGTACGGCATGATCCAGCGCAGGTCGGGGCCCGTGAACGAGCGGACGACGTGCGGGACCATCAGACCGACGAACACGATCGGCCCGCAGGCTGCGGTCGCGGCGCCGCTCAGCACGGTCGCGGCGAGCATCGACAGCGCCCGGGTGCGGGTGAGGTCGGCGCCGAGCGCCCTCGCCGTGTCGTCGCCCATGGCCACGGCGTTCAGCGGCCGGGCGAGCACGAACGCGAGCAGCGTGCCCACCACCAGGAAGGGCAGCACCTGCCGGACGGTCCCCTCGGTCGCCGAGGACAGCGAGCCCACCGTCCAGAAACGCATCCGGGCGAGCGCCGCGTCGTCCATGATCATCACGGCCTGGAGGTAGCCGTAGAGAGCGGCGCTGATCGCGGTCCCGGCGAGCGCGAGCCGCACCGGCGTGGCCCCCCGGCTGCCGCCGAGGAACCAGACCAGCGCACCGACCGCCGCCGCGCCGAAGAACGCGAACCACACATAGCCGTTCAGGCTCGTGACGCCGAAGAAGGTGATTCCGGTGACGACGGCCGCCGACGCGCCCGCGTTGATGCCGAGCAGCCCGGGGTCGGCCAGCGGATTGCGCGTCAGCGCCTGCAGCACGGCCCCGGACAGACCGAGCGCGGCCCCCACGAGCAGCCCCAGCACGGTCCGCGACAGCCGTTCGTCCACGACGACGTCCGCGTACGTCCCCGAATCCGCGAACAGCCCGTGCCAGACCTGCGCGACGGACAACTCCTTGGCGCCGACGGCGATGCTCGCCACCGCCACCAGCAGGAGAAGCACGAGAGCGGCGAGGAGCCCCACGGCGCGCAACGCCGCCCGTCGGCTCGGCGGCGCGGCGGCGGTCTCCGCGCGCAGTTCGGGAACACTGTCGACCAACACCCGGTTAGGTTAGCCTAGCCTCTCCTCCCGGTCGGAGGCCGGTGTCACAACCCCAGCCGCGCCAGCGCCTTCCCCGCGTCCAGCGCGCACACCCCGTCGCCCGCAGCAGCCCAGGCCGCCGCGCACAACGCCCGCAGTCCGTCCAGGCTTTCGCCCTCTCCCGACAGCTCCAGCCTCTCGACGCCGACCCTCGCCGTCCAGCCGCCGCAGCAAAAGCCCTCGCCGTCCGCGGTGACCTCCGGCTGCCCGGTGAGCATCCCGCGCAGGTCGGCGTCGACATACGTCGGCCGGTGCTGCGGCGGCGCCGCGAGCAGCTGCGCGCCGTCGGTGACGCCGGTGAGGACGAGCAACGAGTCGACCTCGCCGTTGAACGCCCCCTCGATGTCCGTGTCGAGCCGGTCCCCGACGACCAACGGCCGCTCGGCGCCCGTCCGCAGGATCGTCTCCCGGTGCATCGGGGGCAACGGCTTCCCGGCCACCTGCGGCTCGGCGCCGGTCGCGATCCGCACGACCTCGACCGCCGCACCGTTGCCCGGCGCGATCCCCCGCCCGCTGGGAATCGTCAGATCCGTGTTGGACGCGAACCACGGCACCCCGCGCGCGACCGCGTACGAAGCCTCCGCGAACCGCCCCCACGCCAGCTCGGGCCCGCCGAACCCCTGCACCACGGCCGCCGGATCGTCGTCCGCCGACTCCACCGGCACGAGCCCGCGTTCCCGCAGCGCGACCCGCAGCCCCTCCCCGCCGATCACCAGCACCCGCGCCCCCGCCGGCACTTGTTCACTGATCAGCCGCGCCACCGCCTGCGCCGAGGTGATGACGTCCTCCGCGCCCGTCGGTATCCCCAGCTCCGTGAGATGTCCGGCCACCGCTTCGGGCGTGCGCAGCGCGTTGTTGGTGACATACGCGAGCCGCATGCCCCCCGCGCGCGCGGTGGCCAACGACTCGACCGCGTGCACGATCGCGTTCCCGCCCGCGTACACCACCCCGTCGAGATCGAGCAGCGCCGTGTCGTACGCCTCGCTCAGGGCCTGCCCACTGGCCTCGGGCCTCGTCCTGACGCTTCGGCTCATTCCGCATCGCTCCTCGTTCGCTCCGCTTTCCCCCGATCATCCCGCATGCCACTGACAGACAACGACAGACGTACGATGCCGGGATGAACTCAGCAGGTCACTCGGAAGCGACGGCGCCCCGAGGCCTGGAACTCACCCCGTTCCGAGGCCTGCGCTACGACCCCGACCGGGTCGGCAGTCTCGCCGCCGTCACCTCCCCGCCGTACGACGTCGTGGTCCGCCCCGACGGCCTGCACCACCTCCAGGACGCGGACCCGTACAACATCGTCCGGCTGATCCTCCCCCAGGCCACCACCCCCGACGTCCGCAACGGACAGGCCGCGGACACCCTTCGGCGCTGGCTGGCGGAGGGCGTCCTGGCTGCGGACCCCGAGCCCGCCCTGTACGTCTACGAACAGCGGCACGCCGACGGCATGCTCCAGCGGGGCCTCATCGGAAACCTGCGTCTCTCGGACCCGTCGGAGGGCACCGTCCTCCCCCATGAGGACGTCATGCCTCACGTCGTCGCGGACCGCGCGGCGCTGATGCGCGCCACGCACGCGAACCTCGAGCCGCTCCTGCTCACCTACCGGGGCGGTGGCGCCGCGACGGAGGCGGTCGACCGCGCGGCCGCCGGTCCCCCGCTGCTGTCCACCACCACGGACGACGGCTATTGCCACCGCCTCTGGGCGATCACCGACCCCGCGGAGACGGCCCGCGTCCAGGCGGACCTCGCCCACCGCCAGGCCCTCATCGCCGACGGCCACCACCGCTGGGCCACCTACCTGCGACTCCGCGCGGAACACTCGTCACCCGGCCCCTGGGACCAGGGTCTGGTCCTTCTGGTCGACACCGCGCGCTACCCGTTGCGCGTCCGCGCCATCCACCGTCTCCTGCACGGCCTGCCGCTCGCCGACGCCCTGTCCGCGCTCGAGGGCCGGTTCCGCGTACGCCGCCTGGCCGTCCCCCTCCCCGACGCCCTGGACGCCCTCGCGGACGCGACCGCCGCCGGCAACGCCTTCCTGCTGACCGGCGGCGACGACGCCTTCCACCTCGTCGACCGCCCGGACCGCGCCCTCCTCGACCGCACGGTCCCGGGCGACCGCCCCGAGGCCTGGCGCAAACTCGACGCGACGGTCCTGCACGCCACGCTTCTCGCGCACGTGTGGCACGTCCCCGAGGACGACCCGGCCCGCATCGCCTACATCCACGACACCGCCGCCACCGTGCGCAAGGCGCGACGCGACGGCGGCACGGCGGTCCTGCTCCACCCCGTCCGCGAGGAGGTCGTCCGCGATCTGGCCCGGCAGGGCGTCATGATGCCCCGCAAGTCCACGTCTTTCGGCCCCAAGCCGGCCTCGGGCCTGGTCCTACGCGCTCTCGACGTCTGAGGAGACGTGCCCTGAACGCGCGAAGGGGCGGAACCCGGTGACCCGGATCCCGCCCCTCGTCGCCGTCACGGACGCGCGTGCACGTCAGTCCTCGTCACGGTCGTCGCCGCGGTCGCCCTTCTCCCCGGCCGCGTCCGCCGCGTCGTCCTCGCCCTCGTTCTCGCTCTCGTTCTCGCTCTCGCTCTCGCTCTCGCTCTCGCTCTCGTCGAGAGCGTCGACGAAGTCCACCCCGTCCAGCTCGGCAAGTCGGTCGGAGGCATCGGTGCTGCCGTCCCGGTCCGCTTCCACGGCCTTGGCGAACCACTCGCGCGCCTCGCCCTCACGCCCGGCGGCGAGCAGCGCGTCGGCATACGCGTACCGCAGCCGCGCGGTCCACGGCTGGACGGCGCCGGAGGCCAGCTCGGGACTCTGCAGCGTCACGATGGCCGCGTCCAGCTGCCCCATGTCACGCCGGGCGCCGGCCGCCACGAGCCGCATCTCCACCTGTCCGGCCTTGTCGAGCTTGTTCACCTCGGGTGCGCCGGCCATGTCCAGCGCCTTCTCCGGCCGCCCGAGCCCACGCTCGCAGTCCGCCATGACGGGCCACAGCTCGGCGCTGCCGGTCATCCGCCGCGCCGCCCGGAACTCGGCGAGCGCCTCGCTGTACTTCTGATTGGCGTACGCGGCGAAGCCGCCCGCCTCCCGAACGGCAGCGACCCGCGACGCCAGCCGCAAGGCGATCTTGGAGTACGCGTAGGCCCGCTCGGGGTCCTCGTCGATCAGCCGCGCGACCATCACCAGGTTCTTCGCGACGTCTTCGGCAAGCGTCTTGGGCAGGCTCAGCAGCTCCTGCCGTACGTCCTTGTCGATCTCCTCGCCGGTGACGTCCTCCGGAATCGGCAGCCGCTTGATCGGCTCCCGGTCCCGGTCCCGGTCGTCACGGAATCGGCTTCCGCCGCCCTGCCGATCGTCCCGGCCGCGGAAGCCGCCACCAGGCCGCCCACCGCGGTCGTCCCGACGGGGACCACCCCGGTCGTCCCGCCCACGGAACCCACCGCGCTCCCCACCACGGTCATCCCGCCGACCGAAACCCCCACGGTCGTCCCGCCGGTCGTCCCGTCGGAACGCGGGACGGTCGCCACGATCGTCACGCCGGTCATCCCGCCGATCACCGCGATCGTCCCGCCGGAAGGCCGGGCGGTCGCCACGATCGTCACGCCGGTCGTCACGGCGGAACGTCGGCCGGTCACCGCCACGGTCGTCCCGACGCGGCGCGGGCCGGTCCCCACGGTCGTCCCGACGGAACGCGGGCCGGTCACCGCCACGCTCGTCCCGACGCGGCGCGGGCCGATCCCCACGGTCGTCCCGACGGAACGCGGGCCGGTCACCGCCACGCTCGTCCCGACGCGGCGCGGGCCGGTCCCCACGGTCGTCCCGACGGAACGCGGGCCGGTCACCGCCACGGTCGTCCCGACGGAACGCCGGACGGTCCCCACGGTCGTCACGCCGCGGACCGCGCTCGCCTTCGCGTCGGTCGTCCCTGCGGTCGTCCCGACGTCCGAAACCACCGCGGTTGTCATCACGACGGAAGCCACCACTGCTGTCGTCCCGACGGCCGCCGAATCCGCCGCCGCGGTTGTCGTCGCGGCGGAAGCCACCACGGTTGTCATCACGCCGCTCGTTGTCGCGGCGGAAACCGCCACGGTCACGATCGCCCTCGCGGGGGTTGTCCCGACGGTCGTCGCGACGGCCGAAGCCGCCGCCGCGGCCACCTCGGTCGTCGTCCCGACGCGGGGCGGGCCGGTCACCGCCACGGTCGTCCCGACGGAACGCCGGACGGTCCCCACGGTCGTCCCGCCGCGGACCGCGCTCGCCTTCGCGTCGGTCGTCCCTGCGGTCGTCCCGACGGTCGTCCCGCCGTCCGAAACCACCGCGGTTGTCACCACGGCGATCGTCACGTCGGTCGTCGTCCCGGCGGAAACCACCGCGCTCACCGCGCTCATCGCGGCCGGCGGAGCTCCGGTCGTCACGCCGGCCGTAACTCCCACGGTCGTTGTCGCGGCGGTCGTTGTCGCGGCGGAAACCGCCACGCTCACCACGGTTGGCTCCGCGGTCGCCGCGGTCCCCACTGTCCCGTCGCCGCTGGTCGCGCTCCGGTCGGTCGTCGGGAGAGTTGGTGGACATCGGTGACTCCTGTCTTCGGTACCGCAAACATTGTAAAAACAAAAGGACCCCTGGTCCCAGCTGAACGCTGGGACCAGGGGTCCTTCCAAAGATTGTTCGGCGGTGTCCTACTCTCCCACAGGGTCCCCCCTGCAGTACCATCGGCGCTGTAAGGCTTAGCTTCCGGGTTCGGAATGTAACCGGGCGTTTCCCTCACGCTATGACCACCGAAACCCTAATGGTTTCGAGCGAACAAGCACACTTTTCACTTGTTTCAAGCTCTTACCGGCAACAGTCGTTGCCTCAGAACTAACACAGTGGACGCGAGCAACTGAGGACAAGCCCTCGGCCTATTAGTACCAGTCAGCTTCACCCATTACTGGGCTTCCACATCCGGCCTATCAACCCAGTCGTCTACTGGGAGCCTTACCCCATCAAGTGGGTGGGAATACTCATCTCGAAGCAGGCTTCCCGCTTAGATGCTTTCAGCGGTTATCCCTCCCGAACGTAGCCAACCAGCCATGCCCTTGGCAGAACAACTGGCACACCAGAGGTTCGTCCGTCCCGGTCCTCTCGTACTAGGGACAGCCCTTCTCAATATTCCTGCGCGCGCAGCGGATAGGGACCGAACTGTCTCACGACGTTCTAAACCCAGCTCGCGTACCGCTTTAATGGGCGAACAGCCCAACCCTTGGGACCGACTCCAGCCCCAGGATGCGACGAGCCGACATCGAGGTGCCAAACCATCCCGTCGATATGGACTCTTGGGGAAGATCAGCCTGTTATCCCCGGGGTACCTTTTATCCGTTGAGCGACGGCGCTTCCACAAGCCACCGCCGGATCACTAGTCCCGACTTTCGTCCCTGCTCGACCCGTCGGTCTCACAGTCAAGCTCCCTTGTGCACTTACACTCAACACCTGATTGCCAACCAGGCTGAGGGAACCTTTGGGCGCCTCCGTTACTCTTTAGGAGGCAACCGCCCCAGTTAAACTACCCATCAGACACTGTCCCTGATCCGGATCACGGACCCAGGTTAGACATCCAGCACGACCAGACTGGTATTTCAACGACGACTCCACCCGAACTGGCGTCCGAGCTTCACAGTCTCCCAGCTATCCTACACAAGCCGAACCGAACACCAATATCAAACTGTAGTAAAGGTCCCGGGGTCTTTCCGTCCTGCTGCGCGAAACGAGCATCTTTACTCGTAGTGCAATTTCACCGGGCCTATGGTTGAGACAGTCGAGAAGTCGTTACGCCATTCGTGCAGGTCGGAACTTACCCGACAAGGAATTTCGCTACCTTAGGATGGTTATAGTTACCACCGCCGTTTACTGGCGCTTAAGTTCTCAGCTTCGCCACCCCGAAGAGTGACTAACCGGTCCCCTTAACGTTCCAGCACCGGGCAGGCGTCAGTCCGTATACATCGCCTTACGGCTTCGCACGGACCTGTGTTTTTAGTAAACAGTCGCTTCTCGCTGGTCTCTGCGGCCACCCCCAGCTCGAGGAGCAAGTCCTCTCACCAAGCGTGGCCCCCCTTCTCCCGAAGTTACGGGGGCATTTTGCCGAGTTCCTTAACCATAGTTCACCCGAACGCCTCGGTATTCTCTACCTGACCACCTGAGTCGGTTTAGGGTACGGGCCGCCATGAAACTCGCTAGAGGCTTTTCTCGACAGCATAGGATCATCCACTTCGCCACAATCGGCTCGGCATCAGGTCTCAGACTATATGGTGTGCGGATTTGCCTACACACCGTCCTACACCCTTACCCCGGGACAACCACCGCCCGGGATGGACTACCTTCCTGCGTCACCCCATCACTCACCTACTACAAGTCTGGTCCGTCGGCTCCACCACTTTCCATTCCCCGAAGGGTCCGGAACGGCTTCACGGACTTAGCATCGCCTGGTTCGATGTTTGACGCTTCACAGCGGGTACCGGAATATCAACCGGTTATCCATCGACTACGCCTGTCGGCCTCGCCTTAGGTCCCGACTTACCCTGGGCAGATCAGCTTGACCCAGGAACCCTTAGTCAATCGGCGCACACGTTTCTCACGTGTGTATCGCTACTCATGCCTGCATTCTCACTCGTGAACCGTCCACAACTACCTTCCGGTGCTGCTTCACCCGGCACACGACGCTCCCCTACCCATCACAGCGGGCGTTGGCCCTCATGCTGCAATGACACGACTTCGGCGGTACGCTTGAGCCCCGCTACATTGTCGGCGCGGAATCACTAGACCAGTGAGCTATTACGCACTCTTTCAAGGGTGGCTGCTTCTAAGCCAACCTCCTGGTTGTCTCTGCGACTCCACATCCTTTCCCACTTAGCGTACGCTTAGGGGCCTTAGTCGATGCTCTGGGCTGTTTCCCTCTCGACCATGGAGCTTATCCCCCACAGTCTCACTGCCGCGCTCTCACTTACCGGCATTCGGAGTTTGGCTAAGGTCAGTAACCCGGTAGGGCCCATCGCCTATCCAGTGCTCTACCTCCGGCAAGAAACACACGACGCTGCACCTAAATGCATTTCGGGGAGAACCAGCTATCACGGAGTTTGATTGGCCTTTCACCCCTAACCACAGGTCATCCCCCAGGTTTTCAACCCTGGTGGGTTCGGTCCTCCACGAAGTCTTACCTCCGCTTCAACCTGCCCATGGCTAGATCACTCCGCTTCGGGTCTTGAGCGTGCTACTGAAACGCCCTGTTCGGACTCGCTTTCGCTACGGCTACCCCACTCGGGTTAACCTCGCAACACACCGCAAACTCGCAGGCTCATTCTTCAAAAGGCACGCAGTCACGAGACGCCAAGCAAGCTTGACGTCCGACGCTCCCACGGCTTGTAGGCACACGGTTTCAGGTACTATTTCACTCCGCTCCCGCGGTACTTTTCACCATTCCCTCACGGTACTATCCGCTATCGGTCACCAGGGAATATTTAGGCTTAGCGGGTGGTCCCGCCAGATTCACACGGGATTTCTCGTGCCCCGTGCTACTTGGGTGTCTCTCAAACGAGCCGTTGATGTTTCGACTACGGGGGTCTTACCCTCTACGCCGGACCTTTCGCATGTCCTTCGCCTACATCAACGGTTTCTGACTCGCCTCACAGCCGGCAGACTGTGAAAGAGAGATCCCACAACCCCGTATGCGCAACCCCTGCCGGGTCTCACACGCATACGGTTTGGCCTCATCCGGTTTCGCTCGCCACTACTCCCGGAATCACGGTTGTTTTCTCTTCCTGCGGGTACTGAGATGTTTCACTTCCCCGCGTTCCCTCCACATACCCTATGTGTTCAGGTATGGGTGACAGCCCATGACGACTGCCGGGTTTCCCCATTCGGAAACCCCCGGATCAAAGCCTGGTTGACGGCTCCCCGGGGACTATCGTGGCCTCCCACGTCCTTCATCGGTTCCTGGTGCCAAGGCATCCACCGTGCGCCCTTAAAAACTTGGCCACAGATGCTCGCGTCCACTGTGCAGTTCTCAAACAACGACCAGCCACCCATCACCCCCAACCTGAGCTGGAGTTCACTGGGGCCGGCATCAGAAGGACGACCTTGACGGCCATACCCTCAGACACCCAACAGCGTGCCCGGCACCCCCGCCACTCGTGATCAGCTTTCCACGCTCCGAAGAGCAGTACTTACAGCCCGAGATGACTGAGAATGCCGAATAATCAACGTTCCACCCATGAGCAACCAGCATCGGACGTTCGCCGATGAACTGGCCTCTGACCTCACCCCTAAGGGATCGGTGAGAAGTGCTCCTTAGAAAGGAGGTGATCCAGCCGCACCTTCCGGTACGGCTACCTTGTTACGACTTCGTCCCAATCGCCAGTCCCACCTTCGACAGCTCCCTCCCACAAGGGGTTGGGCCACCGGCTTCGGGTGTTACCGACTTTCGTGACGTGACGGGCGGTGTGTACAAGGCCCGGGAACGTATTCACCGCAGCAATGCTGATCTGCGATTACTAGCAACTCCGACTTCATGGGGTCGAGTTGCAGACCCCAATCCGAACTGAGACCGGCTTTTTGAGATTCGCTCCACCTCACGGTTTCGCAGCTCTTTGTACCGGCCATTGTAGCACGTGTGCAGCCCAAGACATAAGGGGCATGATGACTTGACGTCGTCCCCACCTTCCTCCGAGTTGACCCCGGCAGTCTCCTGTGAGTCCCCATCACCCCGAAGGGCATGCTGGCAACACAGAACAAGGGTTGCGCTCGTTGCGGGACTTAACCCAACATCTCACGACACGAGCTGACGACAGCCATGCACCACCTGTACACCGACCACAAGGGGGCGACCATCTCTGGCCGTTTCCGGTGTATGTCAAGCCTTGGTAAGGTTCTTCGCGTTGCGTCGAATTAAGCCACATGCTCCGCTGCTTGTGCGGGCCCCCGTCAATTCCTTTGAGTTTTAGCCTTGCGGCCGTACTCCCCAGGCGGGGAACTTAATGCGTTAGCTGCGGCACCGACGACGTGGAATGTCGCCAACACCTAGTTCCCACCGTTTACGGCGTGGACTACCAGGGTATCTAATCCTGTTCGCTCCCCACGCTTTCGCTCCTCAGCGTCAGTAATGGCCCAGAGATCCGCCTTCGCCACCGGTGTTCCTCCTGATATCTGCGCATTTCACCGCTACACCAGGAATTCCGATCTCCCCTACCACACTCTAGTCTGCCCGTATCGAATGCAGACCCGGGGTTAAGCCCCGGGCTTTCACATCCGACGCGACAGACCGCCTACGAGCTCTTTACGCCCAATAATTCCGGACAACGCTTGCGCCCTACGTATTACCGCGGCTGCTGGCACGTAGTTAGCCGGCGCTTCTTCTGCAGGTACCGTCACTTTCGCTTCTTCCCTGCTGAAAGAGGTTTACAACCCGAAGGCCGTCATCCCTCACGCGGCGTCGCTGCATCAGGCTTTCGCCCATTGTGCAATATTCCCCACTGCTGCCTCCCGTAGGAGTCTGGGCCGTGTCTCAGTCCCAGTGTGGCCGGTCGCCCTCTCAGGCCGGCTACCCGTCGTCGCCTTGGTGAGCCGTTACCTCACCAACAAGCTGATAGGCCGCGGGCTCATCCTTCACCGCCGGAGCTTTCAACCCCCACCCATGCGAGTGGAAGTGGTATCCGGTATTAGACCCCGTTTCCAGGGCTTGTCCCAGAGTGAAGGGCAGATTGCCCACGTGTTACTCACCCGTTCGCCACTAATCCCCACCGAAGTGGTTCATCGTTCGACTTGCATGTGTTAAGCACGCCGCCAGCGTTCGTCCTGAGCCAGGATCAAACTCTCCGTGAATGTTTTCCCGTGATCGGGATCGCACACACGAGAGCGGAACGTCGAGCGGAATAAGCCCGGCGTTCACAACGTCCTCGCTGTGTTTGTTTCAAAGGAACCTCATCCTCGGCTATCACTGCCGGGGACGGGGTATCAACATATCTGGCGTTGATTTTTGGCACGCTGTTGAGTTCTCAAGGAACGGACGCTTCCTTCGTACTCACCCTCTCGGGCTTTCCTCCGGGCAGTTTCCCTTCGGTCTTGCGTTTCCGACTCTATCAGACCGTTTCCGATCCGATTCCCTGTCGGTGGGATATGCGTCAAGGCTTTGGGATTTCGCCCTGCGGCCTTTCGACATTCACTACGCTAGCCGATTCCCTCCGCAACTCATAATCGAGTTCCGCAGGGTTCGAATTCAGACATGCAGGCATGCCGAATGCGCTCCCGCCGAGGGATGTTGTAGGTAGTGGGTTGGCCGCTTCCGGCTGCAGGCGATCGCCGTACCCGGTTCAAGCGGCTCGGGCCACGTTACGCTCCGGCCAACAGCGAGTCAACTCGCGCGACACTTGGGGGCATGGGCCCGATTCGGGCTCACCGTCGGGTCGTCAGCTGCCCGGCGGCGCCGGGCGTGTACGGCTCCGTCGCCGGAGAATCCGGTGTGCGGACCGTTGCGTACCTGGTCGGAGGGGATGGATGCGCCGGCCAGGATCCGTACGGGGTGTCCCGGGCGGCGCAGGTGTCCGTCCCGTCGAGTGCTCGGTCCATGCCCAGGGCAGTGGCCAGGCGGCAGGGCCTTTGGCCAGTTCCATGTCATTTCGGGCCGAAAGTCGATGTTTATGCGCCCTTCGGCACCCTCGACGATCTCCCCGGCACGGAGCAGGACGGCACTCGCCCTGCCCTACGGACCCACGAGGTTCATGCAGTGCGTTCTGACAGAGCAGGCGGTTCGCCAGCCGGTCGTCTCCCCCATTGCCGCCGGCCGAGCTGATGAACCGGCCGCCCTCCTCGTCCTGCCTCCCGAACGTTCAGATCGGAGTGATCCCTTCAGGCGTACCTGAAGGAGTTCGCCGAATACGGGGCATACCGCTCAGCCATGCCGAAAAAGGTTACCCACCGCCCGCTGGCGCGGCTCTACTCGGCGGACTCCGGTCCGTGACGCAGCAGCCGCCCAGCGAGCAGCACCGTGCAGCCCCCGACGGTCAGCAGTCCACCAGCGAGGAAGGTACCCCGCACGTCGGCCAGCGGCAGGATCAGTCCCCCGAGCGCGGCGCCTCCTGCGATACCGGCGTTGTAAGCACCGGAGTTCGCCGCGAGTGCGATATCCGTGCGGCCCGGTGCGCAACGCACGCCCATCAGCACCAGGAACACCACCGCCGCCACCGGATCGGTGCCCGTCGCGTACCGGCCCAGCATGCCCGCCGCCTGCGTGGCTACGGCACCGGTCAGCGCAGCCTGCGGAAAGCGGTCCAGCAGGGCCCCGGTGATACTCACCCCGGCCAGACACGCAGCTCCGAAGGCCACGAATCAGGGCGTTGACCGTGCTCGGAGAGAACCCGCTCACGTCTTCGAGGAACTAGCGGCTCGGACTCAGGCTCCGGTGGGCGGTTTGGCTCGTGGGCTCAGTCGGTACGCCGAGACTGTTGGATCACCGGCGAGGTAGAAGCGGTGCTGCCAGTCGTGGGCTCTGCTCACGCCTACCCGAGGGCCGACCCGGATGAGTGCGGCGGGTGCCGGCTCGCCTTCGGACAGTACGACCGAGGTGCCCGCCAGCAGGTCTGTGCCGTTGTGCTCTGCCGTGATGCCGAGCGCCTGGCAGAAGTTCCCCGGACCCCGTGCAAGGCGTGGGCTCTCGACCTTCGCCCCTCGCCGCTTGCGTGCCAGGTCTTCCCCTTCGATGACCCTGCCTGCCCGAATGAGGACGGCCGAGGCGATGCCGTCCGTCCCGGTGACGATGTTGGCACACCAGTGGAGACCGTGGGACCGGTAGACATACAGGTGTCCTGCGGGTCCGAACATGACGGCGTTACGGGGTGTCCGGCCTCGGTAGGCATGCGAAGCCGGGTCGGCCGTACCGGAGTACGCCTCGGTCTCCGTGATGGCGATGCTCACGGTTCCCTCGGGGGTCTCGCGGGTGAGGACGCTCCCGAGCAGCTTGGGTGCGACCTCTTCAGCGGGATGGGAGAGGAGGTCGACGTTCATACCGACTGCCTTGACATGCCGAATGCCGTAGGTGAAGTAGAGGGGCCGCGATAGGTGTGGGAGCCGGGGGCGTCGTAGGCCTCGATCTCTGTGCGGCGCAGGGTGATCGGGTCGTCGGGGGTCGTGCGGACCAGGAGCCGGCCGAGGAGATCGGGCGCCGCCTCCAGGACAGGGCGGTCGAAGAAGGTCCTGGGCAGGGGCGTACGGTCGGGGGTCGCGATCATGCCCTCCGAGCGTAGTGCAGACCGGTGGGTGCGTCGGGGTGGTCAGCGGTCACTCTGCTTGCCAGGGTGAGGAACGCGGAACCGGCCTCGTCCGGATCGCGTTTGTAGGGATCGAGGGATCCCGTTCGAAGAAGGTCGTACCAGAGGGAGAGTCATGGCGTTCAAGAAGCTGCTCGCGAGTCTGGGGGCCGGCGGGGCTTCGGTCGAGACCGTGCTGACCGAGGTCAACGTCGTTCCGGGCGGTGTGGTCCAGGGCGAGGTGCGGATCCAGGGCGGGTCCGTCAACCAGCAGATCGAGGGGCTGTCCGTCGGGCTGCAGGCCAAGGTCGAGGTCGAGAGCGGGGACCAGGAGTACAAGCAGGACATCGAGTTCACCAAGCAGCAGCTCGGCGGCGCGTTCGAGCTCCAGGCCGGCGCGGTGCACGCGGTGCCGTTCGGGCTGGAGATCCCGTGGGAGACGCCGATCACGATGATCGACGGGCAGGCGCTGCGCGGGATGAACATCGGTGTGACGACCGAGCTGGCGATCGCGCGGGCCGTGGACTCCGGTGACCTGGACCCGGTCAACGTGCACCCGCTCCCGGCGCAGAAGGCCATCCTGGACGCCTTCGTACAGCTGGGCTTCCGGTTCAAGAACGCGGACATGGAGCGCGGGCACATCCGGGGCACGCGGCAGAAGCTGCCGTTCTACCAGGAGATCGAGTTCTTCCCGCCGTCGCAGTACCGGGGGCTGAACCAGGTCGAGCTGAGCTTCGTGGCCGACGAGCACACGATGGACGTCGTCCTGGAGATGGACAAGAAGCCCGGGCTGTTCAGCGAGAGCAGTGACACCTTCCGTTCGTTCCAGGTGGGTCTGCAGGACCACCACGGGACGGACTGGGCGGCGTACCTCAACCAGTGGCTGTCCGAGGTCGGCAGCAGGCGCAACTGGTTCTAGGCTCAGAACCGCATACGCCAGAACCGTTCAGGAGGTACCGAGGTGACCGAGCTCAAGAGGCGGCCGCTCCCCCATGACTTCCATCCTCCCGTGCCGTCGTTCACGGTGACGAGTGAGGACGTCGGGGAAGGGGCCACGCTCAAGGCCGACCAGGTCCACGCGAAGGGCAACACCTCGCCGCATCTGCGGTGGGAGGGTTTCCCGTCCGGGACCAAGAGCTTCGCCGTGACCTGCTTCGACCCCGACGCCCCGACGGGCAGCGGGTTCTGGCACTGGGTCGTGTTCGACATCCCGGCCTCGGTGACCGAGCTGCCGGCGGGTGCGGGCAGCGGCACGTTCGAAGGGCTGCCGGAGAGTGCGGTGCAGGTGCGCAACGACTACGGCGGCAAGGACTTCGGCGGTGCCGCCCCGCCCCCAGGGGACGGACCGCACCGGTACGTCTTCACGGTGTACGCGGTGGACCAGGAGAAGCTCGGTCCGGACGCGGAGGTCTCCCCGGCCGTCGTGGGCTTCAACCTGCGGTTCCACACGCTTGCCCGTGCCCAGCTGATCGGTGAGTACGAAGATCCCACGGAGGGATGATTCAGCTCATCGTTCATGGAACGTTTGCCCGCCCCTGGTCTTGGAAGTGATCAGGGGCGGGCATTTTTGTTGCCGGGGGTCGCGGGGGTCACCTCCCGTGGAGCAGCAGATATTGCGTTGTCCATCTCGGCGTGCCCGGCCAGAGTTGGTCCCAGCCTGCCAAGGGGTGGGCCGGTGCACACAGGAGGTGGGCTGGTATGCGGGACACGCTGGTACTGAACGCGAGCTTCGAGCCGCTGTCGACGGTGACGTTGAACCGGGCCGTCGTTCTGGTGCTTCAGGACAAGGCCGTCGTCGAGCAGGCCCACCCCGAGCTGCGGATGCGCGGCGCCGAGGTCGACATCCCGGTGCCCCGGGTGATCAGACTGTGCAGGTACGTACGGGTGCCGTTCCGAAGACAAGCGCCGTGGTCGAGGCGCGGTGTGCTGATCAGGGACCGCCACCGGTGCGCGTACTGCGGTCGTCGGGCGACGACCGTGGACCACGTGGTGCCGCGGGCGCAGGGTGGCCAGGACGGGTGGCTGAACACGGTCGCCTCGTGCGCGGAGGACAACCACCGCAAGGCGGACCGGACTCCGGAGCAGGCGCAGATGCCGTTGCTGCGGCAGCCGTTCGAGCCGACTCCGGCGGACGCCATGCTGTTGGCGCTGGGGCAGGACGACCTGGCCGCGCTGCCGGAGTGGCTGACGCTGGACGCCGCATAGTCCGTCTCCATACGTGATCGGGGCCCGCCTTCTGTCGGAAGGCGGGCCCCGGTCATGTCTGCGGTCAGGTCAGTCCAGGGACGGCTTCTCGCGGCGTTCGTTGCCGCCGCCGTTGTTGCCGGAGTTGTTGCCGCCCGAACCGCCCCCGAACGGGCCGAAGTTGCCCATGGCGCCGGACAGTCCCTTCAGGGCGTCGCCGATCTCGCTGGGCACGATCCACAGCTTGTTGGCGTCGCCTTCGGCGATCTTCGGGAGCATCTGGAGGTACTGGTACGAGAGCAGCTTCTGGTCCGGGTCGCCGGCGTGGATCGCCTCGAAGACTGTGCGCACGGCCTGTGCTTCGCCCTCGGCGCGCAGGGCGGCGGCCTTGGCCTCGCCTTCGGCGCGCAGGATCTGGGACTGCTTCTCACCCTCGGCGGTGAGGATGGCCGCCTGGCGGGTGCCCTCGGCGGTGAGGATCGCGGCGCGCTTGTCACGGTCGGCGCGCATCTGCTTCTCCATCGAGTCCTGGATGGAGGTCGGGGGCTCGATGGCCTTGAGTTCCACGCGGTTGACGCGGATGCCCCACTTGCCGGTCGCCTCGTCGAGGACGCCGCGAAGGGCCGCGTTGATCTCCTCGCGGGAGGTCAGGGTCCGCTCGAGGTCCATGCCGCCGATGATGTTGCGGAGCGTGGTGACGGTGAGCTGCTCGATCGCCTGGATATAGCTGGCGACTTCGTACGTCGCTGCCCGGGCGTCGGTCACCTGGTAATAGATGACGGTGTCGATGTTCACGACCAGGTTGTCCTGGGTGATCACCGGCTGCGGCGGGAACGGGACCACCTGTTCGCGCAGGTCGATGCGGTTGCGGATGGTGTCGATGAACGGGACGACGATGTTGAGGCCCGCGTTGAGCGTGCGCGTGTAGCGGCCGAAGCGCTCCACGATTGCGGCGCTGGCCTGTGGGATGACTTGGATCGTCTTGATCAGGGCGATGAAGACCAACACCACCAGAATGACCAGGACGATGATGACCGGTTCCATCGCGGCTCCCCGTACCTTTCTCCGCCTCGGCGCTTTCGGAAGATCTTATGCCTGTTGAAGATCTTGCTGGTCGAGTCTGACAGACCGTCGTGCGGCCCGCGAGGTGTTCGGTTCACTTACGTCGTACGGGAGTTGTGCAAGGTCAGATGACGATCGCGGTGGCTCCCTCGATCTCCACGACGTCGACCTCCTGCCCCACGTCGTAGGCGCGCTCGGTGTCCAGCGCGCGGGCCGACCAGATCTCTCCGGCGAGTTTGATGCGGCCGCCCGAGCCGTCGACGCGTTCCAGCACGACGGCCTGCTTGCCCTTCAGGGCGTCGACGCCGGTGGCGAGTTGGGGACGTTGTCGGTCGTGCCGCATCGCGATGGGCCGTACGACGGCGATCAGGGCGACGGAGACGACGATGAAGACGAGTACCTGTGCCACGGCGCCGAAACCGAGGCCCGCGGCGATCGCGGCGGCCACGGCGCCGACCGCGAGCATGCCGAACTCGGGCATCGCGGTCACCACCAGCGGAATGCCCAGGGCTGCCGCGCCGACGAGCCACCACACCCACGCGTCGATGTCGTTCACACGGTCATGGTAGGGCCGTAGGTCCCGCCGGGGACAGGGCGCGAAGGGGGCGGTCAGGACAGCGGAAGGCCCTGCGCGGTCCAGCGGTCGCCGACCTGTTCCACGACGAGCGGGAGGCCGAAGCAGAGGGAGAGGTTGCGGGAGGTGAGCTCGAGCTCGACCGGGCCCGCGGCGAGGACCTTGCCCTGGCGGATCATGAGGACGTGGGTGAAGCCGGGGGCGATCTCCTCGACGTGGTGCGTGACCATGATCATCGAGGGGGCGACGGGGTCGCGGGCGAGGCGGCCGAGGCGGCGGACGAGGTCCTCGCGCCCGCCGAGGTCGAGGCCGGCGGCCGGCTCGTCGAGGAGCAGCAGTTCGGGGTCGGTCATCAGGGCGCGGGCGATGAGGGTGCGCTTGCGCTCGCCTTCGGAGAGGGTGCCGAACTTCCGGTCGAGGTAGTCGCTCATGCCGAGGCGGTCGAGGAAGGCGCGGGCGCGCTGCTCGTCGACGTCCTCGTACTCCTCCTGCCAGCCGGCCGTCATGCCGTAGGCGGCGGTCAGGACCGTCTGCAGGACGGTCTGCCGCTTGGGGAGCTTGTCGGCGAGGGCGATGCCCGCCATGCCGACGCGCGGGCGCAGTTCGAATACGTCGGTGCCGGGCCTGCCGAGGGGTTCACCGAGGACGGAAACGTCGCCGGAGCTCGGGAAGAGGTAGGTGGAGGCGATGTTCAGGAGGGTCGTCTTGCCGGCTCCGTTGGGGCCGAGGATGACCCAGCGCTCGCCCTCCTTGACCGACCAGGACACCTGGTCCACCAGAGCCCGGCCCTCACGGACCACGGATACGTCCTGAAGCTCCAGAACATCGCTCATGAGCGCGTTGTCTCCCCTTGCAGTGTGGCCGGTCGTCTGTCGCGGGCGCCTGTGGCTCGGACCGCCGCGCATGGGTGGGCGCGGCCCCTCCGGGAAAATCTACGCCACCGGTCGGGCGGCCCGTTCCATCGGTCCGGTCCTTAGGGTGGGGGGATGCTTTCGGAACCGCGCTCTGGTCGCCTTGCCGCTTGGGGAAATGCCCTGTTGGCCGGATTCGTCTCGCCGGACGACGCCGTCCTCGCCGTCGTCGGGGAGGACGCCGTGCATCGGGTGGAGGGGCTGCCCGGCGAGACGGCGCCGGTCGGGCTCACGCTGGCCCTGGGCCGGCTGCGGACGCTTGGGGTCACCGGGCTGCGGGTGGCACTGCCCGTGCCGGGCCATCCGCTGGGGCTGAGCGGGCCGCCGGAGTTCAACGCGCGGGCGCTGGAGGCGGAGGAGGCGGTGGTCGGTCACGGGGCCGGGTACGGGCTGGTGCCCGAGGTGTACGAGGCCGGGCCCGAGGGTGATGTACATGTCGAGGTGGTGTGGCACTGCCTGCCGGTGCGGGAGGCGCCGCCGGCCGACGTGCCGTCGTTGGGTGAGGCGGAGCGGGAGCTGGCGGAGGCGTTGCGGGACGCCGCGGCGGTGCTGTCGCGGCTGGACGTGGCCGGGTCGGGGCCGGTCGCGGAGGCGGCGATCGACGCGTA
The DNA here is from genome assembly GCF_036898465.1 of Streptomyces sp. B21-105. NCBI lineage: Bacteria > Bacillati > Actinomycetota > Actinomycetes > Kitasatosporales > Streptomycetaceae > Streptomyces > Streptomyces sp. B21-105. Next base: position 2,322,195 of record NZ_JARUMJ010000001.1, read on the forward strand.
CCGGGCGCGGGCCGAGCGTGGGCGAGAAGTGCTGGCGCCGGGGTATCCGCCGCGGGCGGTGCGGGTGCTGGAGCTGGCGCAGCGGGTGGGGCTGCTGGTGTCTCTGGCGTATGAGAGGGGGCCGGGGGGCGCGGTCACCTCCGGTGAGATGGCGGCGCGGGCGGAGGCGTTGCGGCCGGTGGAGCGGACGTCTCGGCGGGCTCTGGTCGCCGCGTACAACTCCGTTGTGGAGGAGCGGGAGCGGGGGGTGCGGTGAGGGGCGTCTTTGACCGGTTGCCGCTCCTTGGTGTGGGCGTCCGGGGGCTGTGCCCCCATGCCCCCCTTCGGCCCTGAAGGGGCCTCGTCCTCAAACGCCGGACGGGCTGATTTCACCGACCGGGGTGCAGGATGTACGGGGACCGTGCCCCGCCCCCTTCGGCCCTGAACGGGCCTCGTCCTCAAACGCCGGACGGGCTGATTTCACCGACCGGGGTGCAGGATGTACGGGGGCTGTGCCTGCGCGGAGGGCCCACCCGTCGTCGTTGACGGGTGGGCCCTGCGCGGGTGTGGCTGCGAACTCAGTCGTTGAAGCAGGTGTTGCCGAACGCCGGGTTCAGGGCGCCGATCACGTTGATCGTGTTGCCGCAGAGGTTGATCGGGACGTGCACCGGCACCTGGACGAGGTTGCCCGAGATGACGCCCGGCGACTTCACGGCCGCGCCCTCGGCACCCGCGTCGGCGACGGCGGCACCGGCCGAGGCTCCCGCGGCGATACCGGCGACGGTGAGGGCCACGGCGGCCTTCTTGGCGATGTTCATGGAAAGCGTTCCTCCTGGTTGCGTGTCCGACCCGGCCGCGGGTCGTGCGCTGCCCAACGCGGCAGCTCCCGGGACGGTGCGGGGCGGGCCGGGAAGACACCTCGTTCGGATGATTCGAGCGACAAACAGACCGGTCTTCCCCGGTGGGCGCCAGGGGTGGCCGGAGGTCACCGCGGGGTGGGCAGGGGTCTCAGTGGTTGAGGCCCAGGTTGCCGAAGGCCGGGTTGAGTACGCCGACGACGTTGACGCTGTCGCCGACGACGTTGACCGGGACCTGCACCGGGGCCTGGACGAGGTTGCCCGAGACGACGCCCGGCGAGCCCGTGGCCGCGCCGAGGGCGGTGGCGCCGTCAGCGGCGGAGGCCATGCCGGCGCCGGCGGCCATCAGCCCGCCGGCCACCATCGTCACGGCCGCTGCCTTCTTCAGGTTCTTCACTTCTGAGCCTCCTGGTGATCGCCACGGCAGTCGCCGCGGCACGCACGGGAGAACGGCGGAGATCCACACGGGGATGCGCCGTCCGGGGGACATTCCCACGACGGTATGAATCTCGGATCGGAAGTTAACCCTCCGTATCGCCTTCCCGGGGCGTCAGCCGGCCGCTCCGTGGCGTACGGCCCACAGCGCCGCCTGGGTGCGGTCCGCGAGGTCGAGCTTCATCAAGATGTTGGAGACGTGCGTCTTGACGGTCTTCTCGGAGAGGACCAGTGCGCGGGCGATCTCCCGGTTGGAGCGGCCGTCCGCGATCAGGCCGAGCACCTCGCGTTCGCGTTCGGTGAGCGATCCACCCCTCCCCTGGCCCGAGCCGCTCTCCTCCTGGGAGAGGAGAGCGTCGGCCACCTCCGGCTGGAGCAGGATGTGGCCGGCGTGCACCGAGCGGATGGCGCCGGCCAGGGCCTCGGGGTCCACGTCCTTGTAGACGTAGCCGGCGGCGCCCGCGCGCAGGGCCGGGACCACCGTGCGCCGTTCGGTGAAGCTGGTGACGATCAGCACACGCGCGGGGTTGTCCAGATCGCGGAGCTTGCGCAGGGCCTCGACGCCGTCCATCCCGGGCATCTTGACGTCCATCAGGACGACGTCGGGTCGCAGCTCCTCGGCGAGGGCTACTCCGTCCGCGCCGTCGGCGGCCTCACCGACGACCTCTATGTCGTCCTGCACCTCCAGGAAGGTGCGCAGGCCCCGGCGGACGACCTGGTGGTCGTCGACGAGGAGCACCTTGATTGCGTCAGCCACCGGGAGCCTCCATCTCGATCGTGGTGCCCTCGCCGGGCGCCGATACCACCGTGAGCGTGCCGCCGACCCCGCTCGCGCGGTCGCGCATGGACACCAGTCCGAGATGGCGGCCCGCCCGGCGGACCGTCTTCGGGTCGAAGCCGCCGCCGTCGTCGGTGACGCGCAGGACCGTGTCCGGGCCGCGCTTGCTGAGGGTCACGTCGACGTGCTTCGCACCGGAGTGGCGAAGGGCGTTGTGCAGGGCCTCCTGGGCGACCCTCAGCAGCGCCTCCTCCTGGGCCGCGGGCAGGGCGCGGACACCGTGGCCGGCGAACGTCACGCGCGCGGAGTGGGCGCGGTCGAGGACCTGGATCTGGGTGCGCAGGGTGGCGAGCAGACCGTCCTCGTCGAGGGCGGCGGGGCGCAGTTCCACCACGGCGGCGCGCAGCTCGTCGGCGGCCTCGGCGGCGAGTGCGGCGACCTGGTGGAGCTCGCCCTTCGCGCGCGCGGGGTCGCGGTCGACGAGGGCCGCGGCGGCCTGGGCCGTCAGCCGCAGGGAGAACAGCTTCTGGCTGACCGCGTCGTGCAGCTCGTGGGCCAGCCGGGAGCGCTCCTCGGCGATGGTCAGTTCGCGGCTGCGTTCGTACAGGCGGGCGTTGGTCAGGGCGATCGCGGCGTGCTGGGCGAGGATCGAGAGCAGCTCCTCGTCGTCCTTTGTGAAGCCGCAGCCGCCGTCGGGCTTCGGGCAGTTCTTGTTGGCCAGGAACAGGGCGCCGATGACCTCGTCGCCGTCGCGGATGGGCAGGCCCAGGAAGTCGGACATGTCGGGGTGGGCGGAGGGCCAGCCCTCGAAGCGCGGGTCCTTGCGGACGTCGGCGAGGCGCTCGGGGCGGGCCTCGCGCAGCATGGCAGCCAGGATGCCGTGCTGGCGGGGCAGCGGGCCGATGGCCTTCCACTGCTCGTCGCTGACGCCGTCGACGACGAACTGGGCGAAGCCCCCGTGGTCGTCGGGGACGCCGAGGGCCGCGTACTGGGCGTCGAGGAGCTCGCGGGCGGAGGCCACGATAGTCCTGAGGACGTCGCGTACCTCGCCGTGCCTGCTCATGGCCAGCAGCGCGGTGCTCACGGCCGCGAGACCGGACCTGGGGCCTTGACTCATGTCCTCACGGTACCGGCGGGGTCCGACAGTGCGGATCGGACCTGTGACGGCCGCGGGGCGGGGCGGGAGACCTAGGGCGGAGGTCCCCGGTACGGCGGCCGAGGGCCGAGGTCCTCGGTCGAGTGGCCCAGGCCCGAAGGCCGGGTGGGCGGGCGTACGTCGAAGGGACCCGCGCGGCTGCGTCCCGGGTCCGACGCGGGCGCGGCCGGCCCGTTCCTACGGTGGGGTCACCGCCGAGCCGGGCGGTCGGACGAGGGGACGGTTGTCATGCCGGTAGCGATCATCACGGGGGCGTCCAAGGGGCTGGGGCGGGCGCTGGCGGAGGCGCTGGCCGCGCGGGGCTGGGATCTGGTGCTGGACGCCCGGACGGCGGAGGTGCTGGAGAAGACGGCGGCGGCCGTGGCGTCGTACGGGACGCGGGTCGAGGCGCTCACGGGGGACGTCACGGATCCGGGGCACCGGGCGGAGCTGGTGGCGGCCGCCGGGCGGCTCGGCGGCTGCGACCTGCTGGTGAACAACGCGAGCGCGCTGGGGGCCGAGCCGCTGGTGCGGCTGGAGGCGCTGCCTCTGGACGGGCTGCGGCGGGCGCTGGAGGTGAACGTGGTGGCGGCGCTGGGACTGGTGCAGGAGGCCCTGCCGCTGCTGCGCGCCGCGCCGGTCGGCGCGGTGATCACCGTCAGCTCGGACGCGGCGGCCGAGGCGTACGGGACGTGGGGCGGGTACGGGGCGTCCAAGGCGGCTCTGGACCAGGTCGCGGCGGTGCTGGGGGTGGAGGAGCCGGGGATCGCGGTGTGGGCGGTGGATCCCGGGGACATGGCGACGGACCTGTACGAGGCCGCCGTGCCGGACGACCGTGATCCGCGGCCGGATCCGGCCGGGGTGGCGCCGGCCTTCGTGCGGCTGCTGGACGAGCGGCCCCCGAGCGGGCGGTACGGTGCGTCGGCACTCCTGGGGGGACGGCGATGAGGCCGGCGGCGGGCGTCGCCCCGTACGAGCACGTCCGGGGGTGGGGGCGGGTGCCCGAGGAGCTGTCGGCGCGGGTGCCGGCCGAGCAGCGTGGGCCGGGGCGCGGCCGGGACGACGTACGGCTGCTGGTGTCGCGCGGGACGGAGGTGGCGCATCACGCGTTCCGGGAGCTGCCGGGTGTGCTGCGGGCCGGGGACCTGCTCGTGGTGAACACCTCAAGGACGCTGGCGGCGGCGGTGGACGGGCGGATCGGTCACGCGCGCGTGGTGGTGCATCTCTCCACGCGCGGGGACGACGGACGGTGGGCGGTCGAGCTGCGGGATCCGGACGGGTCCGGCACGACACGCGCGCGTGCGGGAGGACCGGCGGGGGCGGAGGTCCGGGTGCCGGGGGGTGTGCGGCTGACGTTGGAGGAGCCGCTCGGCCCGGGCGGCGGGCGGTTGTGGTGGGCGCGGGTGTCGCCGGGCGGGTCGTCGGTGCCAGGGCTGCTGCGGGAGCACGGGCGGCCCATCCGTTACGCCTATACGGAGCGGGACCAGCCGCTGTCCGCCTACCAGACGGTGTTCGCGCTGCCCTCGCCGGACGGGGCGGGCAGCGCGGAGATGCCGAGCGCGGCGCGGCCCTTCACGGCGGGGCTGGTGGCGGAGCTGGTGAGCCGGGGCGTGCAGTTCGCGCCGGTCGTCCTGCACACGGGGGTGTCGTCGGCGGAGGCGCACGAGCCGCCGTATCCGGAGCGGTTCGCGGTGCCGCAGGCGTCGGCGCGGCTCGTCAACGCGGTGCGGACCGGGGGCGGGCGGGTGATCGCGGTGGGGACGACCGCCGTGCGTGCGGTGGAGTCGGCGGCCGGGGCGGACGGGGTCGTCCGCGCGCGTGCGGGGTGGACGGATCTGGTCGTCACTCCCGAGCGCGGGGTGCGGGCGGTGGACGGGCTGCTGACCGGGCTGCACGAGCCGCAGGCCTCGCATCTGCTGATGCTGGAGGCGGTGGCGGGCTCTGCGGCGCTCGACCGCGGCTACGACGCGGCGCTGCGCGGGCTCTACCTGTGGCACGAGTTCGGGGACGTGCACCTCGTGCTGCCCGCGGAGGGCGGCGCCCCGGAGAGGGCGGCCCTGAGCCCTGAGCGGCGCACTGCCGGAGAGCGCTGACACAGGGCATTGCTTCGGCAACTAACTGTGAGAACGATCTACGTGCCATGTGAGCCCGCACATAGGGCCCACATCACGTACTAGGGGCATTAGGAGACAAAGAGGCACCCGATGAACGGGGCAGATGGTTCCATCTGTCCCGTTTTGCCCTTCCCTGCTCCACTATCGAGGATCGTAGGTCACACCTTTGCCTGGGCATTTTGCGGCCGCTAAGAATTGCTCTCGTCGCTCAGCGCCGTGGGTTCGCCCCGCGACGCTCGTGCCTCAAGCACCCGCTGTCCGGCCGTCGGACGAAGAGAGCGACCTCCGCGCTATTCGAAGAGGTCCTTCCGCATGCTCAAGAACACTCACAAGATCGCGATCGCCGGTGCTGCCACGCTCGGTGCAGCCGCCCTCGCCTTCTCCGTGGTGCCGGCCGACGCGCAGACGACCACTACGGACGCCGTCTCCTCGGCCCGGGTCGCCTACAGCACCAGGCCCGTGCAGGACGTCAAGGCCGACGTGACCGACCAGCTGGCCGCCAAGAGCGCGAAGGCCGACGCCATCGCCGCGGCCAAGAAGAAGGCCGCCGCGGCCGAGGCAGCCAAGAAGAAGGCGGCGGCGAAGGCCGCGGCCGCCAAGAAGAAGGCTGCCGCCGCCGCGGCCGCCAAGCGCAAGGCCGCCGCCGCGCACAAGGCCAAGGAGGCCGCGAGCCGGTCCGCGAAGCGTGCCGCGATCAAGAAGGCGTCCGTCAAGCGGTACGCCAACAACCTCGACGGCTGGATCAAGCACTCCCTGGACATCATGAAGGCCAAGGGCATACCGGGCTCCTACGAGGGCCTGCACCGCAACATCATCCGGGAGTCCTCCGGTAACCCGAACGCCATCAACAACTGGGACATCAACGCCATCAACGGCATCCCGTCCAAGGGGCTGCTCCAGGTGATCCCGCCGACCTTCAAGGCGTACCACGTCGCCGGCACGTCGTGGAACATCTACGACCCGGTCGCCAACATCACCGCCGCCGCGAACTACGCGGCCGACAAGTACGGCTCGATGGACAACGTCGACAGCGCGTACTGAGACCCCCGCACGCCGAAGGGCGGCACCCCCGACGCAGGGGTGCCGCCCTTCGGCGTGTACGCGCACCGAACCGGTGCGGGAGACCTACTTGCGCATGACCTCGGGCTCGTGGCGGCGCAGGAAGCGGGCCACGAAGAAGCCGCAGATCACGCCGAGGACGACGAGCGCGATCATGTCCAGGCTCCAGGCGCCCACGGTGTGCTCCCACAGCGGGTCCGCCCCGCCGCCGTCCTTGGGCGGGCTGATCTTGTTGAAGTCCAGCGTGGCGCCCGCGGCGGCGACGGCCCAGCGCGACGGCATCAGGTACGAGAACTCGTTGACGCCGACCGCGCCGTTCAGGGCGAACAGGCAGCCGGTGAAGACGACCTGGATGATCGCGAACATCACCAGCAGCGGCATGGTCTTCTCGGCCGTCTTCACCAGCGACGAGATGACCAGCCCGAACATCATCGACGTGAAGCCCAGCGCCATGATCGGGATGGAGAGCTCGAACATGGTGGCGGTGCCGAGGACCAGGCCCTCCTTCGGGATCTCCCGGCTCGCGAAGCCGATGACGCCGACCATCAGGCCCTGGAGCAGGGTGACCACGCCGAGCACGAACACCTTGGACATCAGGTACGCGGAGCGGGACAGGCCGGTGGCACGTTCCCGCTCGTAGATGACCCGTTCCTTGATGAGTTCGCGGACCGAGTTGGCCGCGCCCGCGAAGCAGGCACCGACCGCGAGGATCAGCAGAACGGTGGTGGCCGTGCCGTTGGGGATGATCCGGCCCGTCTTCGGGTTGGCCGGGTTGGGCAGCAGGCTGTTGCCGGAGTCGATGAGCAGGCTCACCGCGCCGAGAACCGCCGGCAGGATCACCGTCAGGGCCAGGAAGCCCTTGTCGGAGGCGATCACCGAGGCGTAGCGGCGCACCAGGGTGACGAACTGGGACATCCAGCCCTGCGGCTTCGGCGGCTTCATCGCCTGCATCGGCGGCATCTGTACGGACTGCGGCGCGATGGCGTCGATGTCCGCGGCGTACATCTGGTAGTGCTGCGAGCCCTTCCAGCGGCCCGCCCAGTCGTAGTCGCGGTAGTTCTCGAAGGCGGAGAAGACGTCGGCCCATGTGTCGTAGCCGAAGAAGTTCAGCGCCTCCTCCGGCGGGCCGAAGTAGGCGACCGCACCGCCCGGGGCCATCACGAGCAGCTTGTCGCAGATCGCGAGTTCGGCCACCGAGTGCGTGACGACGAGGACCGTACGGCCGTCGTCGGCGAGGCCGCGCAGCAGTTGCATGACGTCGCGGTCCATGCCCGGGTCGAGGCCGGAGGTCGGCTCGTCCAGGAAGATCAGCGACGGCTTGGTGAGCAGCTCCAGGGCCACCGAGACGCGCTTGCGCTGGCCGCCGGAGAGGGAGGTGACCTTCTTCTCCTTGTGGATGTCCAGCTTCAGCTCGCGCAGCACCTCGTCGATGCGGGACTCGCGTTCGGCGGGCGTGGTGTCGGCCGGGAAGCGGAGCTTGGCCGCGTACTTGAGGGCCTTCTTGACGGTCAGCTCCTTGTGCAGGATGTCGTCCTGCGGGACCAGACCGATGCGCTGGCGCAGCTCGGCGAACTGCTTGTAGAGGTTGCGGTTGTCGTAGAGGACGTCGCCCTGGTTGGCGGGCCGGTAGCCGGTCAGCGCCTTGAGCAGCGTCGACTTGCCGGATCCGGACGGTCCGATGACCGCGATCAGCGACTTCTCCGGGACGCCGAAGGAGACGTCCTTGAGAATCTGCTTGCCGCCGTCGACCGTGACGGTCAGGTGGCGGGCGGAGAAAGAGACCTCACCGGTGTCGACGAACTCCTCGAGCCGGTCGCCGACGATCCGGAACGTCGAGTGGCCGACGCCGACGACATCCGCCGGGCCGAGCTGTACCGAGCCGCCCTTCGGGATCGGCTGGCCGTTGACGTAGGTGCCGTTGTGCGAGCCGAGGTCGCGGATCTCCATCCGGCCGTCGGGCGTCGAGTGGAACTCGGCGTGGTGACGCGAGACCTGCAGGTCGGAGACGACCAGTTCGTTCTCCAGCGCACGGCCGATGCGCATCACCCGGCCGAGGGAGAACTGGTGGAAGGTGGTCGGGCTGCGGTCGCCGTAGACCGGCGGCGCCCCCGCGCCTCCACCGGGCACGCTCTGCGCGTACGGGTCACCCGCGCCCTGCTGCTGCGGGACGTGCGCCGCCTGATGCTGCTGCGGCGGCGGCCAGTCGGCCTGCCCGGCCTGCGGCTGCGGCGCGGCCTGCTGGGCCCAGCCCGGGTTCGCGGCCTGCGCCGCGTACGGCTGCTGGGGCTGCGCGGCGGGCGCCTGCGCTCCCGAGAGGTTCAGCCGCGGCCCGTCGGTCGCGTTGCCAAGATGCAGCGCCGAGCCGGGACCGACCTCCAGTTGGTGGATCCGCTGCCCCTGCGCGAACGTGCCGTTGGTGCTGCCGTGGTCCTCGACGACCCAACTGCGGCCGTTGAAGCTGACCGTGGCGTGACGCCAGGAGACCCTGGCGTCCTCCAGGACGATGTCCCCCTGCGGATCACGTCCGAGGGTGTAAGACCTGGACGGATCGAGCGTCCAGGTGTGTCCGTTCAATTCCAGTACGAGTTCCGGCACTCCAGCCCCACTGAGTTGTCCCCCGAGTAGCCCCATCAACGGGGAGTCTAGGGATGTCGAACATCGGGGGGAACTATTTCAGTAGCGGCCCCCTGACCGAAAGTCGGGCCTTGTGAAGAGCCTGCGGGGGCGCATCGGCCGTTGACGTTGACGGGGTTGAAAACGGGCCGGAGAGTGGTAAACGCACGCGAGGGGGACGGAAGCGGCGATCTTCGCCGCCCCGCGCTGCGGATCGGGGGGTCTGCATGGGTTCCGGCATGGATGTCGACGGCCGCGGGCAAGCGGTGGGCGCCCGGGGCGTGCCGTGGCTGGACGTGCTGCCGGCCGCGATCGCCGCGGTGAGCTGGGCGTTGATCGGGATGGCAGGCACGGCGGCGCTCGGACTGCATCTGCTGGAGGCGGACGCCGCCGGGTCGTTGGGCCCGATGACGGCCGCGGTCGTGGTGCTGGGCGCCGGCGGCTCGGTGACTCCGTCGGGTGACGTGTCCGCTTTCGGTCTGACCGGCGCGCAGACGGCCACGGCTATCGAGATCACGCCATTGGGGGTGAGCCTGGTGGGCGCGCTGCTGCTGTCGTGGTGTTTCCTGCGGTCGCTGCGCACGGCCGGAGCGGTGATCGCCCCGGCCGAACTCCTCGCGCGTGTGGGCTCGGTGGTCGCGCTCTACGTGGCGATGCTCGGCGGACTCGCCTGGGCTGGGCACGACGTCATCACGCTCGACGGGGGCTCGCTCGGCGTGGACGACCTTCCCGGCGGCGGAGGCCGGAGCGGGAGCGGGGGTGGCGGCCTCGAGATTCCGGGGCTCGGGGACATCGGCGGCCTGCTGCCGGACCGGCTCGGCGATCTGGTCGACGCTCGGGCCGCGGTCGGTTTCAGCGTGGACACGGTACCGACGCTGCTCGGCGGTCTCGGGTGGTCGCTCGGCATCCTGCTGATCGCTCTGCTGGCCTCGCGACGGACGCCGTTGCCGCGGGGCTGGGAGGCGGTGCACCGGGTGGTCCGACCGGCGACGTCGGCCGTCGTCACCGTGCTGTCGGTGTCCGTGGCGGCCGGGTTCACCGCGGCGGCTTACGCGGCGATCGGCGACGACCATCCCCGGCGGATCGCGGGAGCGGCGCTGCTCGGCGCGCCGAACGGGGTCTGGCTGGGCGTCCCGCTCGGCCTGTCGGTCCCCTGGGACGGCCGGGCCACGGGCGCGTTGACGAACCTGCTCCCGAACCCTCTGGACGACCTCCTGCGCGTCGGCGCCGAGCAGCCGGTGACCCTGAGTCGCCTCGCGGAACTGGACGGACGGGTGTGGCTGCTGGGGGTGGCGACGGCCTTGATGATGCAGCTGGCGGGGGTGTTGACGGCCGTGCGGACGCCGGTGGGGGCAGGGGGGCCGGTGAGTGGCGTGGCGGAGGCCGGCTCGGGTGTGGCGGTGGGGGTGGGGCAGGTCGGCGTCGGCGGGTTCGTGGGGCGCTGTGCCGTGCGGCTGGGGGTCGTGACGGCCCTGGCGTTGCTTCTGCTCGTCCGGTTGACGGAGGTGTCCGTGAACGCCTCGCTCTCCGTGCTGGGGTTCGACGCCTTCGGGGCCGGTGTCCAGCTGCACGGGCGGCCCGTAACCGCATTGCTGCTGGGCGGTGCGTGGGGGGCGGGGGCGGGCGCCGCCGGTGCGCTGCTGGCCCGGCTCACCGGGGCGGCGGGACGGTGGGCGGCGGAGTCGGCACGGGGTGACGCGGGGCGCATGCCTCCGACGGCGCACCGGGCCGGCCCGGGCCTTGGGTCGGCGGGGGACGCGGGTGATCCGGCCGGACCGTACGCGCCGAGCGTGCCGTACCGGCCGCCGAACCCGGCGACCAACCCCTACCTGCGCGTTCCGGAGGAGCTGAGGGGTCCGGAGGAGCTGACGAAGCCGAGAGGGCCGAGGGAGCCGGAGGACGCGCGTCCGGGGCCGGGGGTCGCCCAGGGGAGCGGGACCGCGCCGTCGAGGCCGCACGAGAGTTCCCGGCGGGACGAACCACCTCCGGGTCCGGACGATGACGTATACGGCGCCCCGACCGTCGTCCGCCCCCTCGGGCCGGCGCCCCGCTCACCCCGACAGCCGCCCGGCCCGCGCCCGGGCCCGAGCAGGGGTGAGCGCCCGCCGACGGGACCGGAGGAGGGCCCGCCGCCACCCCCTCCGCCGCCCCGGGGGCCGAGGACACCGCGGGGACCCCGGTGAGGAAGGGCCCGCCCGCGGAGGCGTACGGGCGGGCGGGGCCGCAGTCAGAGCGAGGCGACCCGAGCCTGGGCGGCCGGGACACGGCGGGCCGAGACCTCGGCGGGCGGCGGAGGGCGAGCGGCCCCTCGGCGGGCGGAGATTCGGCGACCGGCGCGGTGGGCGTCGTCCAAGGGACGCGGGCCGTTCGTTGTCCGTCAGGCGGACCTGGGCGGCGAGCGGCACTGGGTGCCGGATACGGTGGGTACACCATGAGCGCTTTGCAGACATCGTCCTCTGACGTGCCCACGCTCCTTGTCAAGATCTTCGGCAAGGACAGGCCGGGCATCACGGCCGGCCTCTTCGACACCCTCGCCGCCTACTCCGTCGACGTGGTCGACATCGAGCAGGTCGTCACGCGAGGCCGGATGGTGCTGTGCGCGCTCGTGACCGAGCCGTCGGCCGGCCTCGAGGGGGACCTGCGGTCGACGGTGCACAGCTGGGCCGAGTCGATGAAGATGCAGGCCGAGATCATCTCCGGCACCGGCGACAACCGTCCGCGCGGTATCGGCCGGTCGCTGGTCACCGTGCTGGGGCACCCGCTCACCGCGGAGGCCACGGCGTCGATCGCCGCGAAGATCACGAAGGCCGGAGGCAACATCGACCGTATCTTCCGGCTCGCCAAGTACCCGGTCACCGCCGTCGAGTTCGCCGTCTCCGGCGTGGCGGCCGGACCGTTGCGCACCGCCCTGGTCACGGACGCGGCGGCGCTCGGCGTGGACGTGGCCGTGGTGGACGCCGGTCTGTACCGGCGGGCCCAGCGGCTCGTCGTCATGGACGTCGACTCCACGCTCATCCAGGACGAGGTGATCGAGCTCTTCGCCGCGCACGCCGGGTGTGAGGACGAGGTCGCCGCGGTGACGGCGGCGGCGATGCGCGGTGAGCTCGACTTCGAGCAGTCGCTGCACGCGCGCGTGGCACTGCTGGAGGGGCTGGACGCCTCGGTCGTGGACAAGGTGCGCGCCGAGGTGCGGCTGACCCCGGGCGCGCGCACCCTGATCCGGACCCTGAAGCGGCTCGGTTACCAGGTGGGCGTCGTCTCCGGCGGTTTCACCCAGGTCACGGACGATCTGCAGGACCGGCTCGGGCTGGACTTCGCGCAGGCCAACACGCTGGAGATCGTCGACGGGAAGCTGACGGGCCGGGTGACCGGCGAGATCGTGGACCGCGCGGGCAAGGCGCGGCTGCTGCGCCGGTTCGCCGCCGAGGCGGGTGTGCCGCTCTCGCAGACCGTGGCGATCGGTGACGGCGCCAACGATCTGGACATGCTGAACGCGGCCGGGCTGGGGGTCGCCTTCAACGCGAAGCCGGTGGTGCGCGAGGCGGCGCACACGGCGGTGAACGTGCCGTTCCTGGACACCGTCCTGTATCTGCTCGGCATCACCCGCGAAGAGGTCGAGGCCGCGGAGACGCACGACGAGAAGTAGCGGCCGGACCCTCGCGAGGGCACCGGTTCGGAACCCGATCGGCCGAGTACGAGCGCGGAGGGCCCGGCGCCGTCGCGACGCGCGACGGCGCCGGGCCCTCCCACGTGCCGGGTGGGTTACTCGGACGGGGCCCAGTAGTCGAGCAGCTTGGCGACGCCCGGCTCCAGCGACTTCCAGGAGCCGTCGAAGGAGACGACGGCGAAGGCTGCGGCGGGGAAGCCCCGGTTGTGCATGCGCTCCCCCGCATCGCCTTCGGCCTGGCCGGACAGGACGTCGGCGAGCCCCTGGATTCCGGGGTTGTGGGCGATCAGAACGAGGTTGTGCACGTCGTCGGGGGTTTCGTTGAGCAGGGCGATCAGCTCGCCCGGCGAGGCTTCGTAGATCCGCTCCTCGTAGACGGTTTTCGGCCGATGCGGGAATTCCTGGACGGCGAGCTTCCACGTCTCCCGGGTGCGGACCGCGGTGGAGCACAGGGCCAGATCGATGGGGATGCCGGTGTCGGTCAGCTTGCGTCCGGCGACAGAGGCGTCCTTCCGGCCCCGTTCAGCGAGCGGACGCTCGTGGTCGATCACCTGCGGCCAGTCGGCTTTCGCATGGCGGAAGAGGACGATCCTGCGGGGTTCTGCGACGCTCATGACTCCCAGCTTCGCACGAAACAGGCCACGGGGCGCAGGGAGTTGACATGCGGTCCCACCAGCGGTCCGAGCCGTCTATCGGCCGATGAGCTGCTGGACGCGCTCGACGAGATGCGTGATCGCCGGGTCGCCGCCCGCCGCCTGGGCGTCGGCGGGGTTCAGTATCAGCACCAGCAGGCTGATGAAGGCCAGCGTCGGGAGGACCAGCGCCCACCAGGGCAGCAGGTGGCCGGCGCCGCCCGAGGCGGCCGGGTGGGGCCGGGAGTGCGTAGGGGCCGACATTGGTGCCTCCGCTGTCTTCGAATCGTCCGCAGGCCGTGGCCGGTGATCCGCGTCGCGCGGTCACAGTTCGAAGTTACGGAAACAGGCGCCGTCAACCCATCCGGTGACCCACCCACTTGACCCTGACCCTCACCCCCTAGGGGACAGGGGGTTAACCCCACCCCCGGCGGTGGGGCGGCACGGCTTCAGGGGGAGGCGATGGTCGCGATGACGGCGATGATCACGAAGATGGCGAGGAACGAGCCGAAGACGATGAGCATCTTCTTCTGGCCGTCGCGCGGGTTCGGGTCGAGCACTGGCATGCGGCAAGTCTCGCACCCGGCGGCCCGGCCGGTTGCGTCGGGGGTCCGGGGAGGCCCGCCGGGGTCAGCGGACGGCCTCGTCCTCCACCGTGCGGTCTCGGCCCGCCAGGACGCCGACGACCGTCTGCGGGATCATCAGTGCCGTCATGAGCGCGAGGGGCAGCCCCCAGCCGCCGCTGTGCTGGTAGAGTATCCGACCTTTGTGTGAGGACCTGGGTGCGGCTCAGGGGATGGACCACACCCGGCTGGTGCACGCGATCCGCACGGGCGAGGCCGAGGCGGCCGCCGTCGGACGGCCGGCTACCCGCTGGCGTGCCGGGCCGGCCGGTTCACCTCGCCCTCCCGGCTGACCGCGCCTCGCGGGGGTCACACCCGTCACACCCGCTGGTGGCTGACCCAGGCCGAGCGGACCTCCTTCCAGCAGCGCCCGGTGAGTCGTACGGTCCGGGCGGGGCCGGCGTCGGCGGGGGCGCCGTCGGTGTCGAGGTCCCACCAGCGGTCGCACTCGATGTGCAGCCGGACCCGGTCGGTGTCGGCGTAGGGGTTGTGGCAGTAGGCGACGACGCGGGAGCCGTGGACGCCGACGCGGCACTCCGCGCCGAACGGCTTCGACACGGCGGCTTCGCGCGCCCTCACGCGTGCGTGCGGCGACGCGTCGTACGGCAGCGAGAACACGAGACACAGGGCGACGACGGTCGCTGGGGCCAGGCTGCGGGACAGGCGCACAAGGGATACCTCCTCGGCCGAGCTGGGGAGGGAACCGCGCGTCGTACGGGGCGCGCACTCCAGCGTGCCCGGTCGTGGCCCTCCGCCGCCCGGACAGGTACGCCGAACGAGTGACGCCCCGTCCCCCGCGCGTGATGCGGGGAACGGGGCGCGGGGAAGCCGGCCAAAGGCCCGGGATCAGGCTCCGATCGCGTGCAGGCCGCCGTCCACGTGGACGATCTCGCCAGTCGTCTTGGGGAACCAGTCGCTCAGCAGGGCGACGACGCCGCGGCCGGCCGGCTCGGGGTCCTTGAGGTCCCACTCCAGCGGCGAGCGGTCGTCCCAGACGGACGCCAGTTCGCCGAAGCCCGGGATGGACTTGGCGGCCATCGAACCGAGCGGACCGGCGGAGACCAGGTTGCAGCGGATGTTCTGCTTGCCCAGGTCGCGCGCCATGTAGCGGCTGGTGGCCTCGAGAGCGGCCTTGGCGGGACCCATCCAGTCGTACTGCGGCCAGGCGAACGAGGCGTCGAAGGTGAGGCCGACGACCGAGCCGCCGTTCTGCATCAGCGGCAGGCAGGCCATCGTGAGCGACTTCAGGGAGAACGCCGAGACGTGCATGGCCGTGGCGACCGACTCGAACGGCGTGTTGAGGAAGTTGCCGCCGAGGGCGTCCTGCGGCGCGAAGCCGATGGAGTGCACGATGCCGTCGAGGCCGCCGAGCTCCTCGCCCACGACGTCGGCCAGGCGCCCGAGGTGCTCGTCGTTGGTGACGTCGAGCTCGATGACCTTGGTGGGCTTGGGGAGCTTCTTGGCGATGCGCTCGGTCAGAGTGGGCCGCGGGAACGCGGTCAGGATGATCTCGGCCCCCTGCTCCTGGGCCAGCTTGGCGGTGTGGAAGGCGATGGAGGCCTCCGTCAGCACACCGGTGATCAGGACGCGCTTGCCCTCGAGAATTCCGCTCATGGTGATCAGTGACCCATTCCCAGTCCGCCGTCAACGGGGATGACGGCTCCAGTGATGTACGAGGCGTCGTCCGAGGCGAGGAACCGCACCGCCGCTGCGATCTCCTGCGGCTGCGCGTACCGGCCGAGCGGGACCTGCGCGACGATGCCCGCGCGCTGCTCGTCGGTGAGCACCTTGGTCATGTCGGTGTCGACGAAGCCGGGCGCGACGACGTTGAAGGTGATGTTGCGCGATCCCAGCTCACGGGCGAGGGAGCGCGCGAAGCCGACCAGGGCGGCCTTGGAGGCGGCGTAGTTCGCCTGCCCCGGCGAGCCGTACAGCCCGACCACCGAGGAGATGAGCACGACGCGGCCCTTCTTGGCGCGCAGCATGCCGCGGTTGGCGCGCTTGACCACGCGGAAGGTGCCGGTCAGGTTGGTGTCGACGACCGAGGTGAAGTCCTCCTCGGACATCCGCATCAGCAACTGGTCCTTGGTGACGCCGGCGTTGGCGATCAGGACCTCGACGGGGCCGTGCTCGGCCTCGATCTCCTTGTAGGCCTGCTCCACCTGCTCGGAGTCGGTGATGTCGCACTTGACGGCGAGGCAGCCCAGTTCCGCCAGGGCGGCCGGCGGCTCGCCCGTGCGGTACGTGATGGCGACCTTGTCGCCGGCGTCGGCGAACGCGCGGGCGATGGCGAGGCCGATGCCCCGGTTTCCTCCGGTGACGAGAACCGAGCGGCTCAACGGATCACCCTTTCGCTAGGGGTCTGACGCCCGCCCGAACTCTGGATGACAGGCGGCTTCCCTGGAAACCTATCGGTCGGCTTCCTCGCGACGACATTCGGGCACCGACAGTGGCTCACGGGGCTGACTGTCGGGTCCCTACAGAAAGTTTGCGCACACGGCCCCGAAAGGTGTGGTCCGGGGGCCGCCGGGCGCGACATGATCGAGGTCTTCAGCCGCGACGACACCAGGGAGAGACCTAGGTGCCCCATACCATCGATGAAAGCTTCACGGCCCTACCCCTGCGCGCCCTCGCCGACGCCGCGCTCGCACGCGCGCGTGCGCTGGGAGCGGAGCACGCGGACTTCCGGTTCGAGCGGGTGCGCAGCGCGTCCTGGCGGCTGCGGGACGCCAAGCCCGCCGGGTCCTCGGACACCACCGACCTCGGGTACGCGGTGCGGGTGGTGCACGGCGGCACGTGGGGCTTCGCGTCCGGCGTGGATCTGACGATGGACGCGGCGGCCAGGGTCGCCTCGCAGGCGGTGGCGATGGCCAAGCTGTCCGCTCAGGTGATCAAGGCCGCCGGCTCGGACGAGAGGGTCGAGCTGGCCGACGAGCCGGTGCACGCGGACAGGACATGGATCTCGTCCTACGAGATCGACCCGTTCACCGTGCCGGACGAGGAGAAGGCGGCGCTGCTCGCGGACTGGAGCACGCGGCTGCTGGCGGCGGACGGCATCAACCATGTGGACGCCTCGCTGCTGACCGTCCACGAGAACAAGTTCTACGCCGACACGGCCGGGACGGTGACCACCCAGCAGCGGGTGCGGCTGCACCCGGCGGTGAACGCGGTGTCGGTCGACGAGTCCAGCGGCGAGTTCGACTCGATGCGCACCGTCGCGCCGCCCGTCGGACGCGGCTGGGAGTACCTCACCGGCACCGGCTGGGACTGGGACGACGAGCTGGCCCGGATCCCGGAGCTGCTCGCCGAGAAGATGCGCGCGCCGAGCGTGGACCCGGGGCTGTACGACCTCGTCGTCGACCCCTCCAACCTGTGGCTGACCATCCACGAGTCCATCGGGCACGCCACCGAGCTTGACCGCGCCCTCGGCTACGAGGCCGCCTACGCCGGCACCTCCTTCGCCACCTTCGACCAGCTCGGCAAGCTGCGCTACGGCTCGGACCTGATGAACGTCACGGGCGACCGCACCGCCGAGCACGGCCTGGCGACCGTCGGGTACGACGACGAGGGCGTCGCGGGCCAGTCCTGGGACCTGGTGAAGGACGGCACGCTCGTCGGCTACCAGCTGGACCGGCGGATCGCGAAGCTCACCGGGTTCGCGCGGTCCAACGGCTGCGCGTTCGCCGACTCCCCCGGACATGTGCCGGTGCAGCGCATGGCCAACGTGTCTCTGCGGCCGGATCCGGCGGGGATGTCGACCGAGGACCTGATCGGGAGCGTCGACCGCGGGATCTACGTGGTCGGGGACCGGTCGTGGTCCATCGACATGCAGCGCTACAACTTCCAGTTCACCGGGCAGCGGTTCTTCCGGATCGAGAACGGGCGGATCACCGGGCAGCTGCGGGACGTGGCCTACCAGGCGACGACCACCGACTTCTGGGGCTCGATGGCGGCGGTGGGCGGTCCGCAGACGTACGTCCTCGGCGGCGCCTTCAACTGCGGCAAGGCCCAGCCGGGCCAGGTGGCGGCGGTGTCGCACGGCTGCCCGTCGGCCCTGTTCAAGGGCGTCAACATTTTGAACACCACGCAGGAGGCCGGTCGATGAGCGCCCGTAGCACCAAGCCGCACGAGGTCGTCGAGCGCGCCCTCGAGCTGTCGCGGGCCGACGGCTGTGTCGTCATCGCCGACGAGCAGTCGACGGCGAACCTGCGCTGGGCGGGCAACACGCTGACGACCAACGGCGTCACGCGCGGGCGCACGCTCACCGTGATCGCGACGGTCGACGGCAAGGAGGGCACCGCCTCCGGCGTCGTCTCCCGCGCCGCGGTGACCGGGGACGAGCTGGAGCCCCTCGTGCGGGCCGCCGAGGCCGCCGCACGCGGTGCGCACGCCGCCGAGGACGCCCAGCCGCTGGTCACGGGCATGGTGCCGTCCCCCGAGTTCATGGAGGCGCCGGCGGAGACCTCGTCCGCGGTGTTCGCCGACTTCGCGCCGGCGCTGGGCGAGGCGTTCGCACGCGCGCGTGCGGGCGGCCGCGAGCTGTACGGGTTCGCCAACCACGAGCTGGTCTCGACGTACCTGGGCACGTCTACGGGTCTGCGGCTGCGGCACGACCAGCCGAACGGGACGCTCGAGCTGAACGCCAAGTCCCCGGACCGCACGCGTTCGGCGTGGGCGGGACGGTCGACCCGCGACTTCAAGGACGTCGACCCGGCGGCGCTCGACGCGGAGCTGGCCGTCCGGCTGGGCTGGGCGCAGCGGCGGACCGAGCTGCCGGCGGGCCGGTACGAGACGCTGCTGCCGCCGACCGCGGTGGCCGACCTGATGATCTACCAGCTGTGGTCGGCGTCCGGCCGGGACGCGACCGAGGGCCGGACGGTGTTCTCCAAGCCCGGTGGCGGCACCCGGCTCGGCGAGAAGCTGACCGACCTGCCGCTGACCCTGCGCAGCGACCCGAACGCACCGGGTCTGGAGTCCGCGCCGTTCGTGATCGCGCACTCCTCCGGCGGCGACCAGTCGGTGTTCGACAACGGGCTGCCGCTGGGGTCCACCGAATGGGTCGGCGGGGGCGAGCTGAAGAACCTGACGACCACCCGGCACAGCGCGGCGCTGACCGGGCTGCCGGTGGCGCCGGGGGCCGACAACCTGATCCTGGACGGCGGTGCCGACCGCTCGCTGGACGAGATGGTCGCGAACACCACGCGCGGGCTGCTGCTGACCTGCCTCTGGTACATCCGCGAGGTCGACCCGGCGACGCTGCTGCTGACCGGTCTGACCCGGGACGGCGTGTACCTCGTCGAGAACGGCGAGGTCGTCGGCGAGGTCAACAACTTCCGGTTCAACGAGTCGCCGGTCGATCTGCTGGGGCGGGCGACGGAGGCGGGGCGCACGGAAAAGACGCTGCCCCGGGAGTGGAGCGACTGGTTCACTAGGGCTGCGATGCCCGCGCTGCGGGTGCCCGACTTCAATATGAGCTCTGTCAGTCAGGGCGTATAACCTCGTAGCCGGTGGTCGCTCGACCGCCCGAAGATCATCCAAGGAGATACGAGAACCGTGACGGACATCGTCGACGAACTGCAGTGGCGCGGGCTGATCGCCCTCTCCACTGACGAGGACGCACTGCGCAAGGCGTTCGCGGACGGTCCCGTCACGTTCTATTGCGGCTTCGACCCGACCGCGCCCAGCCTGCACCTCGGCAACCTCGTGCAGATCCTGACGATGCGCCGCATCCAGCAGGCGGGCAACCGTCCGCTGGGCCTGGTCGGGGGCGCCACCGGCCTGATCGGCGACCCGAAGCCGAACGCGGAGCGCACCCTGAACTCGCCGGAGGTCGTCGCCCAGTGGGTGGAGCGGCTGCGCGCGCAGATCGCGCCGCTGCTCGACTTCGAGGGCCCGAACGCGGCCGTGATGGTCAACAACCTGGACTGGACCCAGGGCCTGTCGGCCATCGAGTTCCTGCGCGATGTCGGCAAGCACTTCCGGGTGAACAAGATGATCGCCAAGGAGGCCGTCTCGCGTCGGCTCAACTCCGACGCGGGCATCAGCTACACCGAGTTCAGCTACCAGATCCTGCAGGGCATGGACTTCCTGGAGCTGTACCGGCGGCACGGCTGCACCCTGCAGACCGGCGGCAGCGACCAGTGGGGCAACCTCACCTCGGGCACCGACCTGATCCACCGGGTCGAGCCCGACGCCGTGGTGCACGCCCTGGGCACCCCGCTGATCACCAAGGCGGACGGCACCAAGTTCGGCAAGACGGAGTCCGGCACGGTCTGGCTCGACCCCGAGATGACGACGCCGTACGCGTTCTACCAGTTCTGGCTGAACGCGGACGACCGGGACGTCTCGAAGTTCCTGCGCATCTTCAGCTTCCGGTCCCGTACGGAGATCGAGGAGCTGGAGCGGCAGACCGAGGAGCGGCCGCAGGCCCGGGCCGCGCAGCGGGCGCTGGCCGAGGAGCTGACGACGCTGGTGCACGGCCCCGACCAGACGGCCGCGGTGGTCGCCGCGTCCAAGGCCCTCTTCGGCCAGGGCGAGCTGGGCGACCTCGACGCGCGGACGCTGGCCGCGGCCCTCACCGAGGTCCCGCACATCCAGGTCACCGAGCTCGGACCGGTCGTGGACCTGTTCGCCGAGGTCGGCCTGGTGGCCAGCAAGTCGGCGGCGCGGCGGACCGTGAAGGAGGGCGGGGCCTACGTGAACAACGTCAAGGTCACGGCCGAGGACGCGGTGCCCGCGGCGGAGGAGCTCATCCACGGGCGGTGGCTGGTGCTGCGGCGCGGGAAGAAGAACCTCGCCGCCGTGGAGGTCACCGGCTGACCGGCTGCCGGGGTGACCGGCTGACCGGCTGGTTCGACGAGGGCGGTTTCCCGCGGGGAGGCCGCCCCTCGTCGTGGGCGCTCCACGCTCAGGCCCGGTGCTTTCTCTTGCCCAGCGTCGCCATGTACAGCATGTCTCCCAGGGCGACGATGATGATCGCGGCGATCAGCTGGAACGCGTGGCGGCTCCAGTCGATGCCGGGCGTGGACTCGACGCCGGCCGCACGGGCGACCGCGTTGCCGACGATCGCGCCCAGCATGCCGAAGATGGTGGTCAGCCAGAGAGGGCTGTGCTGCTTGCCCGGGATGATCGCCTTCGCGATCAGGCCCAGCACGAATCCCACGATGATCGCCCACAACCAGCCCATGGCTGCCTCCTTTTCCGGCTCTACGTGAGCAGTGGCCTCAAGTCTTCGGCCGCTCGCCGTACGACGCATGTCGGGTACGGCCGTACGCGGGACGGCGCAGCGGGTTCGCCCGGACCGCAGACGCCCCGGTCTCCAGGACGGCGCAGCCGCGGCGTAACGTGGAGGACCGGGGAAGGCACGACACGGGCGGACGGTGGAATGTCATGCGGAAGCAGGGTGGCAGCGGGAACGCCCAGGTGTTCCGGATCACCGGCGCACGCCAGGGTCTCCAGGACGATGTACGGGGCCGGCAGCGGCGCTACATCATCTCGATGTCGGTCCGCACGGTGGCGGTGATCCTGGCGGCGACGTTGTGGAACGTGGAACGGCATGTGGCCGTCGTGGCGCTGGTACTGGGCCTGGTGCTGCCCTATATCGCGGTGGTGGTCGCCAACGCCGGCCGGGAGAACGCGCCTTCGCTGCCCTCGACGTTCGTCGGCGTGCCCGTGCGGCCCATGATCACGCCGCCACGCGCCGACGACGGCTCCGCGCGGTCCGCCCCCGAAGAGGAGGGCTTCACGGAACCCCGCCGGGAGGAACCGGCGCCCGGGCAGGCTGAGCGGCAGCCGTGAACGGGCCGTGAGCGCTCTGTGCGACAACCTCAGGAAAAGCTCAGATCAATCATGTTGTTCCAGTGCCGTGGGGGTGGTCGGCCGTGACATACTTCGTATGCGCTCCGCATCCCCCGTCGGAGCGACGGACCGACGCCGGGCAGCTCCCCCCGTGGCTGCTCGGCGTCGCCTTTGTGTGCGTGTGGTGAGACGACTCCGTGAGTGACGAGACCCCCATCTGTTCTGCCAAGGGCTGCCGTGTCGACGCGGTGTGGGTGCTGGCCTGGAACAACCCGAAGATCCATACGCCGGAGCGGCGCAAGACGTGGCTCGCGTGTGAGGAGCACCGCGAGCATCTGTCGCAGTTCCTCGGGGTCCGGGGCTTCCTCAAGGACGTGGTCGCGCTGACCGAGTGGGAACCCCCGGAGGGGTCCGGGGGCAGCGCCGTCTGAGCCGGTCCTCGCCGTGGGGCCCGCGGCAGCACCTGGACCCGGACCGGACCACGGCCGGGGAGGGGCGGTCGCCCTAGGGGGTGTTTCGAAAGTCCTGTGCGGTGCCCGCGGTGTCCGGTGCGTGCTCTCGGTGTGCCGGACGAAAGCCCTCGTACTGGACGTACTTGGGGTTTCGGCCGGTGCGGCGAGAGTGCGTGCCGGGCGCCGTGGGTGCTGTGCGGGACTTTCGAAACACCCCCTAGCCGCCTATCGCGGACATCGGCCGGTCCGGCTGCAGGAAGCTCGGGTCGTCCAGACCGGAGCCCGCCTTCTTGCCCCACATCGCCAGGCGCCAGATGCGGGCGATCTCCTCGTCGGGGGCGCCGGAGCGCAGCGCCGCGCGCAGGTCCGTCTCCTCGCGGGCGAAGAGGCAGGTGCGGACCTGGCCGTCGGCCGTGAGCCGGGTGCGGTCGCAGGCGGCGCAGAAGGGCCGGGTGACGGAGGCGATGACGCCCACGCGGTGCGGGCCGCCGTCCACCAGCCAACGTTCGGCGGGGGCCGAGCCGCGTGCCTGCTCGCCCTCGGCGGTGAGGTCGAAGCGGGTGCGCAGGGAGGTCAGGATGTCCCCGGCCGTCACCATTCCCTCGCGCTTCCAGCCGTGCTGGGCGTCCAGCGGCATCTGCTCGATGAAGCGCAGCTCGTAGTCGTGCTCGACGGCCCAGGCGAGGAGGTCCGGCGCTTCGTCCTCGTTGAGGCCCGGCATCAGGACGGAGTTCACCTTCACCGGGGTCAGGCCTGCCTCGCGGGCGGCTTCGAGGCCCTCGAGGACGTCCTTGTGGCGGTCCCGGCGGGTGAGGGTCTTGAAGACGTCGGGGCGCAGGGTGTCGAGGGAGACGTTGACCCGGTCCAGGCCGGCCGCCTTGAGGGCCGGGGCGGTGCGGCGCAGACCGATGCCGTTCGTCGTGAGGGACGTCTGGGGGCGGGGCTCCATCGCGGCGACCCGCTCGACGATGCCCACCAGGCCCGGGCGCAGCAGGGGCTCGCCGCCGGTGAAGCGGACCTCTTCGATGCCGAGGGAGGTGACCGCGATGTCGATCAGGCGGACGATCTCGTCGTCCGTGAGGAGGTCGGGCTTGGCCAGCCACTGCAGGCCCTCCTCGGGCATGCAGTAGGTGCAGCGCAGGTTGCACCGGTCGGTCAGCGAGACTCTCAGGTCGGTGGCCACTCGGCCGTAGGTGTCGATGAGCACGTGGGCCCCCTCCCTCGTGGTGGATCGTGTGGTCGTTCGTCACTTGCGAGCCTACGTGACGCCGCCGACAGCGAAAGGGCCCGATCCCACGACGTGGGACGCGGCCGCGTCGTAGCTCCCTACGACGCGGCCGCGGGCGGTGCGGGGCGGACGGCCGCTCAGTGGGCCCCGGTGCCGGTCAGCGAGCGGACCTCCAGCTCGGCGTACTTGGCCTCGTCGGCCTTCTCCTTCGACAGGAGGGTGCCGACGATGCCCAGCAGGAAGCCGACCGGGATGGAGATGAGGCCGGGGTTCTCCAGGGGGAACCAGTGGAAGTCGACGTCGGGGAACATGGAGCTGGGCTTGCCCGAGACGACCGGCGAGAACAGCACCAGGCCGACCGCGGTGACCAGACCGCCGTAGATCGACCACAGGGCTCCGGACGTGGTGAACCGCTTCCAGAAGAGGCTGTAGAGGATCGTCGGGAGGTTGGCGGAGGCGGCGACCGCGAAGGCGAGGGCGACCAGGCCGGCGACGTTCAGGTCGCGGGCGAGGGCGCCGAGCAGGATGGAGACCGCGCCGATGCCGACGGTGGCGTAGCGGGCCGCGTTGAGCTCCTGCTTCTCGGAGGCCTGCCCCTTCTTGATGACGTTGGCGTAGATGTCGTGGGCGAAGGACGACGACGACGCCAGGGTGAGGCCGGCGACGACCGCGAGGATCGTGGCGAAGGCGACGGCCGAGATGGTGGCCAGCAGGATGGCGCCCCAGTTGGAGTCGACACCGCCCAGATGCAGCGCGAGGAGCGGGGCGGCCGTGTTGCCGGCCTTGTTGGAGGCGATGATCTCGTCCGGCTTGATGAGAGCGGCCGCGCCGAAGCCGAGGGCGAGGGTCATCAGGTAGAAGGCGCCGATGAGGCCGATGGCCCACAGGACCGACTTACGGGCGGCCTTGGCGGTGGGCACCGTGTAGAAGCGGATCAGGATGTGCGGCAGGCCGGCGGTGCCCAGGACGAGGGCGATGCCGAGCGAGATGAAGTCCAGCTTGGTGGTGCCGCTGGCGCCGTACTTGAGGCCCGGCTCCAGGAAGGCCGCGCCCTTGCCGCTGTTGTCGGCGGCCGAGCCCAGCAGGTCGGAGACGTTGAAGTCGAACTTGAGCAGCACCAGGAAGGTGAGCAGCAGGGCGCCGGCGATGAGCAGGACGGCCTTGACCATCTGCACCCAGGTGGTGCCCTTCATACCGCCGATGGTGACGTAGACGATCATCAGCACGCCCACCAGGGCGACGATGCCGATCTTGCCGGCGTCGCTGGTGATGCCCAGCAGGAGCGAGACCAGGACGCCCGCGCCCGCCATCTGGGCGAGCAGGTAGAAGATCGACACCACGATGGTGGAGGTGCCGGCGGCGGTGCGGACGGGACGCTGGCGCATGCGGTACGCAAGAACGTCGCCCATGGTGTAGCGGCCGGAGTTGCGCAGCGGCTCCGCCACCAGGAGGAGTGCGACCAGCCAGGCCACCAGGAAGCCGATGGAGTACAGGAAGCCGTCGTAGCCGAAGAGGGCGATGGCGCCCGCGATGCCCAGGAACGACGCGGCGGACATGTAGTCGCCGGACACGGCGAGGCCGTTCTGGAATCCGGTGAACTGGCGGCCGCCGGCGTAGAAGTCGGCGGCGTCCTTGGTCTGGCGGCCGGCCCAGACGGTGATGACGAGGGTCGCGGCGACGAACACCGAGAACAGGACGATGATCAGTGTGCGGTGCTCACTGGCCTCGCCCGCGGCGAGCAGGGTCTGCTGTGCGGGGCTCATTCTCCGCTCTCCATCCGGGACTTGATCGCGTCGGCCTTGGGGTCGAACTTGGCGGCGGCGGTCCGCGCGTACCACCAGGCGATGAGGAACGTGGTGAGGAACTGGGCGAGGCCGAGGGTCATGGCCACGTTGAAGTTGCCGAAGACCTTGGTGCCCATGAAGTCGCCCGCGTAGTTGGAGAGCAGGACGTACAGCAGGTACCAGGCGATGAAGGCGAAGGTCAGCGGGAAGGCGAAGCCGCGGTAGGCGCCGCGCAGTTCACCGAACTCCGCGCTCTCCTGCACCGCGACGAACTCCTCGCTGGTGGGGAGCCGGCTGGGGGTCTTCGAGGGGGGCGGTGTCTCGGTGGCCACGGAGTCTCCTCGCATTGCGGACGGCTGGTCGGACGGGGCTCGATCGTGCACGGGCTCCCTGACCAAGGGCACGGCGGCGCGCTAGGGGCGGTTCAACTCGATCGGGTACTTGTCGACCGGGGTTGTGTCGTGTCCGTGCGGGCAGGGGCGGTGGCCTTGTTCGGAAGTCGTCGCCCCAGGTCGTTGCTGGCCGGTGAGTCAGTTGGATAGCTTCGGCTCAGCACCACCCGTCATGTACCTGCCGAGCAGGATCGTGCTCGGCAGGTCCCCTTTTTCCGGATGATGTGGAGACCCCATGGCTCATCTGCCTTCCAGACGCCGCCTCGCACTCGCGGTGCCCGTCGTGCTGTCGCTGACCGCCTCCCTCGGCTTCCTGCCGACGGCGGCCGCGGCTCCCGCCACGACGTCCGGCACGACGTCCGCCACCCGGGCGACCGACGCGCCGAGCCTGGCGTACGTCGTCAACACGAGGGCGGACCAGCGCACGATCGGGTCGGTGAAGAAGGCGATCGCCTCGGTCGGCGGCACCGTCGTCGCGTCCTACGAGAAGATCGGCGTGCTCGTCGTCCACTCGGCGAACCCCGACTTCGGTCCGCGGATACGCGCGGTGCGGGGTGTGCAGTCGGCCGGCGCCACCCGCACGACCCCGCTGAGCGCCGCCGGGACCACCGACGAGGGCGCGGTGCAGGTCCTGTCGAAGGCGGAGGCCGCGAAGGTCGCGAAGGCGTCCGGCACGGCCGGTCAGAGCGAGCCGCTCGAGGCGGACCAGTGGGACCTGCGCGCGATAGGCGCCGACAAGGCCGCCAAGATCAACCCGGGCAGCAAGAGGGTGACGGTCGCGGTGATCGACACCGGCGTCGACGACACCCACCCGGACCTCACCGCGAACTTCTCCGCATCCCAGTCGGCGAACTGCGTCGGCGGCGTCGCGGACACCGGCGCGGGCGCCTGGCGTCCGTACACCGCGGAGGACTACCACGGCACCCATGTCGCCGGTGAGATCGCGGCCGCCC
The DNA here is from genome assembly GCF_036898465.1 of Streptomyces sp. B21-105. Classification (NCBI taxonomy): domain Bacteria; kingdom Bacillati; phylum Actinomycetota; class Actinomycetes; order Kitasatosporales; family Streptomycetaceae; genus Streptomyces; species Streptomyces sp. B21-105. The sequence continues at coordinate 2,348,693 of NZ_JARUMJ010000001.1, forward strand.
GCAACGGTGTCGGGGTCGCCGGCGTCGCACCGGGCGTCAAGGTCGCGAGCATCAAGGTGAGCGACCCCAAGGACGGCCTCTTCTACCCGGAGAACGTCGTCTGCGCGTTCGTGTTCGCCGCCGACCACGGCGTCGAGGTCACGAACAACAGCTACTACGTCGACCCGTGGCTGTACAACTGCATGGACGACCCGGACCAGAAGGCCATCGTCGACGCGGTCAACAGGGCCCAGCTGTACGCCCAGAAGAGGGGCACGCTCAATGTGGCCTCGGCGGGCAACTCCAACCACGACCTCGACTCCGACGCCATCGTGGACGAGTCCAGCCCCGACGACGGCACGCCGGCGACGCGCACGATCGACCCGCACGAGTGCTTCGACGTCCCGACCCAGCTGCCGGGTGTCGTCACCGTGAGCGCCACCGGCGTCAAGGGCACCAAGTCGTACTACTCGACCTACGGTCTGGGCGCGATCGACGTGGCGGCCCCGGGGGGCGACAAGTACCAGATCCCGGACACGCCGTCGGCCAACGGGCGCATCCTGTCGACGCTGCCGAACAACACGTACGGCTATCTGCAGGGCACCTCGATGGCGTCACCGCACGTGGCCGGCGTGGCCGCGCTGCTGAAGTCGACCCACCCGTACGCGAGCCCCGCCCAGTTGCAGGCGCTGCTCAAGCTCCAGGCCGACAGCACGGCGTGCCCGACCGAGCCGTACGACGGTGACGGCAACGGCGTCGTGGACGCGACGTGCGTGGGCGGAAAGCGGTACAACGCCTTCTTCGGCCACGGCGTCGTGAACGCGCTGCGCGCCGTGAAGTAGTCGCTCCGCCGCCATCACCGTGGCACACGAGGCGAGTTCGAGGGCCGGGCGGTCATCCGCCCGGCCCTCTCCTGTGCGGCGACGCGGGCTCGGCGGACGGGTGGACGTGGCGGGCGAGGCGTGGCCGCATATGTTGATTGAATCAATAATGCATGATGCAGTCATGACTGACATCAAGTTCGCATGGTCGGAACTGGGCGGCGATCCCGCTCTTCTCACGCGCGTGTCGACGGTCGTCCGGGAAGGCACTCTGCCGTCGCGTCTTCCGGTCCGGCAGCTGGCGCGCGCCTGTGTGGGCGCGTGCGCCCTGGCCGCGGCCGAGCTGGGGGCACGGCGGGCCGGCCTGCGGGAGACGCCGGGGGTGCGGGTGGACGACGGCGCGGTGGCCGCCGCGTTCGTCAGTGAACGGCAGACTCTGGTCGACGGACGGGCACCGGTGGTCTTCGCCCCGCTGTCCCGGTTCTGGCGGGCCTCCGACGGCTGGGTGCGCACCCACGCCAACTACCCGCACCACCGCGAGCGCCTGCTGCGCGCGCTCGGCCTGCCCGCGGACGCCGACAGCGCGGACTCCCGGCCCGCAGCCGTCGAGGCCGTCCTCGCCGCACGCCGCGCGCTGGACGTGGAGGAGGCGGTGTACGCGGCCGGCGGCCTCGCCGTCGCGCTGCGCACGCCGCAGCAGTGGGCGGCGCACGAGCAGGCCGCCGCGATCGCCTCCCGGCCCCTGGTCGAGCGGGCCAGGCTGGACGGGGCACGCGTGCGTGCGTTCGCACCGATGGACGGCGGCCCCCTGCTGCCGGCCGCCGGAGTGCGCGTCCTGGATCTGACCCGGGTGCTAGCCGGGCCGGTCGCCACCCGCACCCTGGCCCTGCTGGGCGCGGACGTCCTGCGCGTGGACGCGCCCGGCCTGCCCGAGCTGCCGGACCAGCACGCCGACACGGGCTTCGGCAAGCGCTCGGCCCTGCTGGACCTGGCCGCCGACCGACGGGCCCTCGATGAGCTGCTCGCGACGGCGGACGTCGTCGTCACCGGCTACCGGCCGGGCGCGCTGGACCGGTTCGGGCTCTCCCCCGAGGCGCTGGCCGAACGCCGGCCCGGAGTGGTCGTCGCACAGGTGTCGGCGTGGGGGGCGTACGGGCCCTGGGGCGGCCGACGGGGCTTCGACAGCCTGGTGCAGGCGGCCACCGGCATCGCGGCCGCCGAGGGCACGGCCGGGCAGCCCGGAGCGCTGCCCGCGCAGGCCCTGGACCACGGGACGGGCTACCTGCTGGCAGCAGGCGTGCTCCGTGCGCTGACCGAGCAGTCGGCCGACGGCGGCACCCGCCTCGTCCGGCTGGCGCTGGCCCGGACGGCGGCATGGCTGACGGAGGGCGCCCGGACCGGGGACGCCACCGCAGACGCCCGGACCGGCGCGGAAGGAGAACCGGACGTGCGGCGGACCGGGGACGACCGTCTCGACCTGACGCCCTGGCTCGCGCGCACCGACAGCCCTCTCGGGCGACTGCGGTACGCCCTCCCGCCGGTGCGCTTCGACGACGGGCCGACCGACTGGGCGCGCCCGCCGGGCCGCTGGGGAGCCGATCCGGTCCGCTGGCGATGAACGGCAGGGCCCGTCATTCGGTGCTTGCGACCACCTGCCGGCCGGCGACCTGTTCCTGCGCCGGGCGTCGCTCTCCCAGGCAGCCGCGGACCAGCAGGAACTGCGCGGCGAGGTAGGTGAGCATGATCCACAGGTCGGGGCGCGGCGGCTGCGGCCAGTCCGCCACGCCGGTGGCGATGAGCGTGTCGGAGAGCAGGAAGAGCGCGCCCCCGGCACCGGCGACGGGGCCGAGCCGGGCGGTGGCGGTGTAGGCCGTGGCCGTGAGCAGGGTGCTGTATACGGCGACGGGAAGCCGCAGGTCCGCGGGCAGATCGGGCCGGAGCAGGACGACCGTGGTGATCAGCGCGACGACGTAGCAGGGAGCGAGGAGCAGGGCGCCCGCGCGGGACCGGCCGATGCGGAGGAACAGCACGAGGTAGCAGAGGTGCCCGGCGGCGAAGGACGCCATGCCGGCGAGGAAGGCGGCGTCGGCGTCGAACAGCAGCAGCGTGTCGCCGCCCCAGCCGCACAGCAGGGCGGCCACGAGAAGCCGGGGCGCGCCGCGCAGGGCCGCCCAGGCGGCGAGGAGGGGCATCAGGAGCGGCTTGGCGACGGCGTGTCCGGGATCGAAGCCGGCGGCGAGGCCGAGCAGGTCGACGGCGGCGGCGAGCGCGAACAGGCCGAGCAGGGCCGACGGGACGCGGGAAGGGATCACGCGGCCGTGCTCTCCCCGACCGGGGCGGCCGGCGGCGCCGGCACCGTCGGAACAGGCTGCGTCGGGTCGGGCGGGGTCCGGTCGGTCGGGGTCGGCTCGGACGAGGTCGGCCCGGAGGGGCCCGCCGGCTGCCAGCCCGGGCCGCCGAAGACCCGTCCCGCCCGTTCGCGCCAGCCCGTCGCCGCCTTGACGTCCTTGGCGATCGCCACGTACTCGTGGGTGGCCACCTTGATCGGGTTGAACGTGTTGATGTTCTTGGTCAACCCGTACACGGGTCGTTCGGTCTCGGGCACGAACGAACCGAAGAGTCGGTCCCAGAGGATGAGGATGCCGCCGAAGTTACGGTCCAGGTAGCCGCCCTGGGAGGCGTGGTGGACGCGGTGGTGGGACGGCGTGTTGAACACGAACTCGAACCACCGGGGCATCCGGTCGATCCGCTCGGTGTGGATCCAGAACTGATAGACGAGATTGGCCGAGGAGCAGAAGGCGAGCGCGGCGGGGTGAACGCCGGCGGCGACGAGCGGAACGTAGAAGGGCCAGACGGTCAGCGTCGTCCAGGGCTGGCGCAGGGCGGTGGTGAGGTTGAACTTCTCGCTGGAGTGGTGGACCACGTGGCAGGCCCACAGGACCCGGATGACGTGGTGGCCGCGGTGGGACCAGTAGTAGAAGAAGTCCTGCGCCAGCAGCATCAGCGGGAGCGTCCACCACAGGACGGGCACGCGCAGCGGCGTGAGTTCGTAGATCGCGGTGTGGATCGCGACGATCGGGATCTTCCAGAGGAAGTCGAAGGCGAGGCTCCCGAGCCCCATGCCGACGCTGGTCACGGCATCCTTCGTCTCGTACCCGGCCGCGTCCTCGTCGGGATGGACGCGGACGCTGATGATCTCGATCACGGTGAGCAGCACGAAGGCGGGTATCGACCACAGCACGACATCGGGCAGGTTCGGCATGCAGGCACCGTAGAACCGCTGGTGGGCTGCGGCTAGACGGTGTTACCGACAAGTATTTCCAGGGGTATGCGCTTGCTTGTTGGCGACCCCCGCCAACCCGCGGCGGCGGACCCGCGCGACTTCACGCCGCCTTCACGGCCCCGTCGCCCCCAGAAGGGAACCGGCCACGTACGTCACGCCCATCGCCAGGGCTCCGCCGGTCACGTTGCGCAGCACCGCCGGCCCCGGGGCCGCGGCGCCGAGCCGGGCGCCGGACCAGCCCGTGGCGGTCAGGGCGGCAAGGACGGACACGACGGTCACGGGGAGACGCCAGTCGGCCGGGGGCAGCACGACGGCCAGGAGCGGCAGCAGGGCGCCCGCCGTGAAGGCGAGGAAGCTCGCCCAGGCCGCATGCCAGGGATCGGTGAGGTCGTCGGGGTCGATGCCGAGCTCCACGCGCGCGTGCGCCCGCAGGGCGTCCCGTTCCGTGAGCTGGACGGCCGCCTCCCTGGCCACGTCCCGGGACAGGCCCCGCTCCTCCAGAAGTTCCGTCAGCTCCTCCAGTTCGGCCTCGGGCTGCTCGCGCAGCTCCCGCCGCTCCAGCGCGAGCGCGGCCTTCTCGGAGTCCCGCTGCGTCGACACGGAGACGTATTCGCCCGCCGCCATGGACATCGACCCGGCCAGCAGCCCGGCGAGGCCGGCCGTCAGCAGCGCCGAGCGGTGGTCCGTCGCGCCGGCCACGCCGACGACGAGACCCGCGGTGGAGACGATGCCGTCGTTGGCGCCGAGGACCGCGGCGCGCAGCCAGTTGAGCCGGGATCCGAGCGAGCCGTCGTGGGCCTCGGCGTGGGTGGGTTCTGTCACAGGACGGAGGATGACACCTCCAAGGGCGCAGGCCGCGTTGCGACGCCTGCCCACGCGCGAGCTGACGGGGCGCGGGAGGCACGCCGGGAGTGCGGACGGGAGGCCGGACGAGCGGACGAACAGGCGGATGACGGGCGGACGGGCAGGCGGATGACGGACGACGGACGGACGGGAGGCGGACCAGGGAGCCGGGAAGCGGAACGGCTCCGTGCGCGGCCGGAGTTGCGCCGGAGTTGCGCCGTCGTCGGCCGGTCGCCGTGCGCACGCGTGCGTGCGCACCGCGAACTGCCGTGCGGCCCGGACGACTTCCCGCGCCCGTGCCGCGGGGCGGGGGCGGCGGGGTGTCGGTGGGGGCCCGTATCCTCAGTGACCATGCTCGAAGACCACACGACGGCAGCGTCGTCACCCACGGAGTGGCCGACCGCGTATCCCCGGGGATACGCGGTCGTTGACGTGGAGACCACCGGCCTGGCGCGGGACGACCGGATCATCTCCGCGGCCGTCTACCGGCTGGACGCGCGCGGTGAGGTCCAGGACCACTGGTACACGTTGGTCAACCCGCAGCGCGACCCGGGCCCGGTGTGGATACACGGTCTGACGAGCGACGTCCTGGAGGGTGCGCCCCTCTTCCACGAGGTGGCGGAGGAGTTCGCCGCCCGGCTCGACGGCCGGGTGCTCGTCGCGCACAACGCGGTCTTCGACTGGCAGATGATCGCGCGGGAGTACGCGCGCGCGGAGCGCGAGGCGCCGGTGCGGCAGCGGCTGTGCACCATCGCGCTGTCCAAGGAGTTGGGGCTGCCGCTGCCCAACCACAAGCTGGAGTCGCTCGCGGCCCACTTCGGCGTCGTGCAGCAGCGGGCGCACCACGCGCTGGACGACGCACGTGTGCTGGCGGAGGCGTTCCGGCCGAGCCTGCGGGCCGCGGCGGCGGGCGGCGTCCGGCTGCCGCTGCTCGAGTGCCGCCCGCTGACGGAGTGGGCCGACCGTCCGGCGGCCCTGATCGGCCGGCAGGCGGGCGGTCCCGGCGGCTACGGCACCTACCGGCCCAGCAGTTGGCGGCCGTCCCGCAAGAGGCCGGCGTGCCCGCACCCGAACCCCGGGCGGTACGAGGACGGCAAAAGGCTCAAACAGGGCATGCGGGTCGCGTTCTCGGGAGACACCTCGGTCGAGCGCGAGCTCCTGGAGGACCGTGCCGCCGAGGCGGGACTGCATGTCGCCACGAGCCTGTCCCGGCTGACCAGCCTGCTGGTCACCAACGACCCCGACTCGGGCACGTCGAAGGTGGTCAAGGCCCGGCAGTTCGGCACGCCCGTGGTGGACGAGGCCGCGTTCGGGCAGCTCCTGCGGGATGTGGAGCCCGCCGACGAGTGACCCGCGCGAACCCGCCCGCGGCGACCGGTGCGTACGGGTGATTGCCGCGCGACTCGCCCGCCGCCCGCTCGCCCGCGCGGGGACGACGGCTCACCCTGTGGCGCATGGCGAGATGCGAAGTTTGCGGCAATGACTACGGAATGACCTTCGAGGTGCACGCGCAGGGCGCGATCCACGTCTTCGACTGCTTCTCCTGTGCGATCCATCGCATGGCCCCCATCTGCGAGCACTGCCGGGTGCAGATCATCGGCCAGGGCGTCGAGGTGGAGGGTCACTGGTACTGCGGCGCGCACTGCGCCCGCGCGGAGGGCCGGGTGGGGATCGTCGACAAGGTGTGAGCCCGCCCCGGGCGGCAGGTCGTAGCCGGCCCCGCCGAGGACGTCCCGCGGCACCCGGCCGCATGCGCCCCACGACCGAGTTGTACGGTCGTGGGGTGTACCGCTTCCTGTTGTCCCGGCAGTGGGTGATCCTCACGCTGGTCTCCCTCCTCCTCATCCCCACGATGATCAGGCTGGGCTTCTGGCAGATGCACCGCTACGAGGAGCGCACCGCGCGCAACCAGCTCGTCTCCGACGCGCTGTCCGCCGACGCGGTGCCCGTCGAGAAGCTGACCTCCGTCGGCCACACCGTCACCCGCGGCGAGCGGTACCACAACGTGAGCGCCACCGGCGTCTTCGACACCGGGCACGAGGTCGTCGTCCGGCGGCGGGTGAACTCCGACGACACGGTCGGCTTCCACGTCCTCACCCCGCTCGTCCTCACGGACGGCAAGGTGCTGCTGGTCAACCGGGGCTGGATCCCCGCGGACGGCCCGAGCCAGACCGTCTTCCCCGAGATCCCCGCGCCGCCCGCCGGCAGGGTCACGGTCACCGGGCGGCTGATGCCGGACGAGACGACCGCGGCGAGCGGCATCAAGGACCTCAAGGGACTGCCGGACCGGCAGGTCATGCTGATCAACAGCGAGCAGGAGTCCCGGCGGCTCGGCGCGCGGGTGCTCGGCGGCTACATCGCGCTCACGACGCCCGCGCCCAAGGGCGACAGCCCCGAGCTGCTGGGCCGGCCCGGCAGCGAGGACGCGGCGCTGAACTTCGCGTACACCATCCAGTGGTGGCTGTTCGCCGCGGGCGTCCCCGTCGGCTGGCTGATCCTGGTCCGCCGCGAGGCCCGCGAGCGGGCCGCGGCGGCCGCCCGGGAGACGGAGCCGGCCGAGCCGGCGACGGTGTAACGCCCCCGCGGCCCCGGCGATCCCCCATCCCGTCCCGCCGTCCCTCCCCGCCCCTCCCCACCCCGTCCCGTCCGCCGCGCGGCTCCGAACCTCTGGGCGGCGTCGGCCGGCGACTCCCGGTCGGGGGGCGGGCACGGCGGCCTCGTCGGCCGCCGCCCACCACGTCCAGGTGCAGGTGCAGGTGCAGGTGCAGGCAAGGTCGTCTTCGCCGTGGCCACGCTGATCGGACTGTGGGCGCCGCACCGGGCGCCGTCGGACCGGGGCGTCGTCTTCTCGTCGACGGCCGCCCCCGCGCACCCGACGTCACTCCCCCGGCCGCACCCCTGATTGCCTCCCCGGTTCGCCGGGAAACCGCAAGGCGTGCACCCCCGCATCGAGGACTACGCCCTCATCGGCGACGAACAGACCGCCGCCCTGGTCGGCATGGACGGTTCCGTCGACTGGCTCTGCCTGCCCCGCTTCGACTCCGGAGCCTGCTTCGCCCGCCTCCTCGGCGGCGAGGAGAACGGCCACTGGCGCATCGCCCCGCGGGGCGTGACGGGCGCCTGCACCCGGCGCCGCTACCGGCCCGACACGCTCGTCCTGGACACCGAGTGGGAGACCGACGACGGCGCGGTCCGGGTCACCGACCTGATGCCGCAGCGCGATCAGGCCCCCGACGTGGTGCGCGTCGTCGAAGGGCTGCGCGGCCGGGTCACCGTCCGCAGCACGCTGCGGCTGCGCTTCGACTACGGCTGGGTCGTGCCGTGGATGCGCCGCGCCGACGGGCATCACGTGGCGGTCGCGGGACCCGACGCGGTCTGGTTCCGCAGCGAACCGGGCGTGCACACCTGGGGCGAGGACTTCACCACGCACTCCGAGTTCACCCTCGCCGAGGGCGAGTCGGTCGCCTTCGTACTGACCTGGCACCCCTCGCACGAGTCCCGCCCGCCGCTCGTCGACCCGTACGAGGCGCTCGCCGCCAGCGTGGACGACTGGCGGCGATGGGCCGCCCGCTGCCGATACACCGGCCCCCACCGGGACGCCGTCGTCCGCTCCCTGATCACCCTCGAGGCCCTCACCTTCCAGCCGACCGGCGGCATCGTGGCCGCGCTCACCACCTCCCTGCCCGAGGCGCTGGGCGGCGTCCGCAACTGGGACTACCGCTTCTGCTGGCTGCGCGACTCCACCCTCACCCTCGGCGCCCTCCTCGCCGCCGGGTACGAGGAGGAGGCCGAGGCGTGGCGCAACTGGCTGCTGCGCGCCGTCGCGGGCGACCCGGCGGACCTGCAGATCATGTACGGGCTGTCCGGCGAGCGGCGGCTGCCCGAGTGCGAGCTGCCCTGGCTCTCCGGCTACGAGGGCTGCACGCCCGTGCGCGTCGGCAACGGCGCCGTGCAGCAGCTCCAGCTGGACGTCTACGGCGAGGTGATGGACTCCCTGTCGCTGGCCCGGACCTCGGGCATGTCGCCGCGGCCGCACACGTGGTCCCTGCAGTGCGCGCTGATGAACTGGCTCGGCGACAACTGGCGGCAGCCGGACGAGGGGCTGTGGGAGGTGCGCGGCGGCCGGCGGCAGTTCGTGCACTCCAAGGTCATGGTGTGGGTCGCCGCCGACCGGGCCGTCCGCGCGCTGGAGGCGTACCCGAAGCTCAGCGGCGACCTGACCGGCTGGCGGGCCCTGCGCGACGAGGTGCACCGCGAGGTGTGCGAGAAGGGCTACGACCCGCGCCGCAACACGTTCACCCAGTCCTACGGCTCGGCCGACCTGGACGCCGCCCTGCTGCTCATCCCACGCGTCGGCTTCCTGCCGCCGGACGACCCGCGCGTCGTCGGCACCGTCGACGCGGTCCGTGCGGAGCTCGGGCACGACGGCCTGCTGCGCCGCTACAGCACCGAGGGCAGGGCCGTCGACGGGCTGCCGGGCGACGAGGGCGCTTTCCTGGCCTGCTCGTTCTGGCTCGCCGACGCCCTGCACATGATCGGCCGCACGGAGGAGGCCCGGGAGCTGTTCGAACGGCTGGTGGGCCTGGCCAACGACGTGGGGCTGCTGGCGGAGGAGTACGACCCGGTGGCCGGCCGACACCTCGGCAACTTCCCGCAGGCGTTCAGTCACATCGGCCTGGTGAACACCGCCCTCGCCCTGTTCGAAGGCGAGGAGGCAGGATAGACGCCATGGATCTTGGACTGAAGGACCGGGTGTACGTCGTCACCGGGAGCACGCGCGGACTCGGCAAGGCCGCCGCGCGCGAGCTCGTCGCGGACGGCGCGAAGGTCGTCCTCACCGGTCGGGACGAGAAGCGCGTCGCGGACGCCGCGGCCGAGCTGGGGCCGAACGCCGTCGGGGTCGCCGTGGACAACGCCGACCCCGGCGCTGCTGCCCGGCTGATCGGAGCGGCGCGGGACGCCTTCGGCGGATTCGACGGGGTGCTGGTGAGCGTGGGCGGCCCGCCGCCCGGGTTCGTCGCCGACAACACGGACGAGCAGTGGCAGAGCGCCTTCGAGTCGGTGTTCCTCGGGGCGGTCCGGCTGGCCCGGGCGGCGGCCGCCGAGCTGGAGGCGGGCGGGGTCATCGGGTTCGTGCTGTCGGGCTCGGTGCACGAGCCGATCCCCGGGCTGACCATCTCCAACGGCCTGCGGCCCGGGCTGGCCGGGTTCGCCAAGTCGCTCGCCGACGAGCTGGGGCCGCGCGGCATCCGGGTGGTGGGCCTGCTGCCGGCGCGCATCGACACCGACCGGGTGCGGGAGCTGGACGGCCTGTCGGCCGACCCCGAGGCGACCCGGGCAGCGAACGAGTCCCGGATCCCGCTGCGGCGCTACGGCCTTCCGGAGGAGTTCGGGCGGACGGCCGCGTTCCTGCTGTCGCCGGCCGCCTCTTACCTGACCGGCCTCATGCTGCCCGTCGACGGCGGCATGCGCCACGGTTTCTGACAGCGGAACGCGCCACGGGGCCGCCGGCAGGACCCGGCGCGGAGGCCGACGCCGGGACGCGGCGCGGGAACCGACGACAGAACGCGGCAGACGACAGTACCCGGCACGGGGCCAAGGGGCGGGACGAGGAGCGGGAGGTCGAGCCGGGCCCGGCGCGGGATCGACGCCGGGACGCGCGGGGGGCCGAGGGCGGGACGCGGCACGGGAACCCGACGGCAGGACGCGGCACGGGATCGACGGCAGGACGCGGCGCGGGGGGCCGAGGGCGGGACGCGGCACAGGATCCGACGGCAGGACGCGGCGCGGGATCGACGCCGGGACGAGGCGCGGGGGCCGAGGGCGGAACGCCACGCGAGGGCCGACGCCGGGACGCCGCGCGGGGACCGACGGGGACAGCGGCGCGGAGGGGCTTCGGGCTGGTCGTCCGTTGGGCGGGCAGTGCGGTCAGCTGACCCTCTCCGACTTGTGGTGGGCCGTCGTCAGGCGGACCTCGGCCGGCAGCGCCCGCAGTGCCGCCGAGTCCCGCGCGTGGGCCAGCGCGTGGTCGCTGAGGTCGCCCAGGACCGTCACCGGCTCCGCGTGCGGCTCCAGCAGCAGACGCGCCCGTGCCTCGGGGGCCTCGCTCCGCCCGGTCAGCCGGACGTGCGCCCGGGCGACGCCGTCCAGCCGGGCCGCCTCGCCCGACAGCACCCCTTCCAGGGCATGGCCCCGCAGCAGCGCTCCCGCGCCGTCCCCGGTGTCGACGAGGACCTCGGCGAGCCGGCGGCGGCGCAGGACCGCGCTCAGCCACCACAGCGCGAGCAGGACGAGGAGGGCCAGGACGGCGATCACCGTCGGCCACCACCACGCCTCGCCGCGCCAGCGGGTGCGATCGGCGACGCTGAGGAGCGTGTCGTGCGGGCCGTCGTGCAGCCACCAGGACGGCGGGGGCGAGCCGAGCCCCACGGCCAGCACCGCGCCGCCGACGGCGAGCAGCACCAGTCCGACGAGGCCGACGAGCACACGGTTGACGGTCCCGGACATCGCCCTCAGCCCTTCTTTCCGGTGGCGCGGCGCACATGGACGGAGAGCGTGAGCGGCCGGACCAGTCCCAGGCCGCGGACCGCGTCGCCGAGGACGGAGTCCAGGTCGGCGCGGACGTCGTCCAGATCCCGGAAGTGGGAGACGACGAACACGTCGGCCTTGCGGCGGCCGGCGCGCGCCCGCGCCGACCGCACGCCCGCGACCTCCATGGCCCGGTCGCGCAGCACCAGGGCGGCGGCGGCGCGGTGGAGGCCGGCTCGTACGTCGGGGCGGGGCCGGCGCATCGGCAGCATCTGCCGAACGCCCGGCGTGACGGCCAGGACGACCAGCCACAGGCCGAGAGCGGCCGCGATCCCGGCGCCGACGAGCACCCATGTGTCGTCGAGGGGTCGCTCGGCGAGCCGCCGGGCGAGTCCGCGCCGCCAGGCCATGGCGGGCCGGTGGGCGCGGACGGCGATCACGTCGTAGAGGAACACGCCCGCGACCGCCGCCAGCAGGACCGCGACGACGCCGGCGGGGACGCGGCGCGCCGACCAGAACCGGTGGTCGGCGCGGCCGCCGTCGGACCGGCCGGGCGGGGCCTCGTCCGGGGACTTGTCCAGAATGGTCGCCGTGCCGTTCTGCAAGTCTCCGGGCTCACTCATCGCGTCCTCCCGTGTGCCGCGCCGGGGTCCGGCGCCAGGTGGAGCCGTTCGACCTGGACGGCGACCTCCGGAACCGTCATTCCCGCCAACGCGCCCACCCGCTCGGTGACATGCCGACGCACGGCGCGACAGCGGGCGCCTAGGTCGGCCGGGTAGCCGAGTTCGAGCTGCACGTGGATGTGCGCGGCGTCGACGGGGCCTTCCCCGCCCGAGGCCGGGTGCGCGTGCGGGCGTACGACGACGGTGGCGTGCGGGCGGCCGACGCCCTGCGGCAGCGAACCCACCGCCTCGCGCGCGGCCTGCGCGGCGATCTTCGCCACGACCCGGTCGGCGACGCGGGTCGCGCCGCGTACGCCCTGGGGGACGCCGGCGGCCCGGCGTACGCCGAACGCGCCGTCGGCGTCGCCTCCCCCGCTCACCGGGCTCACCGGCGCCGGTCGTCGCGGGTGCGGAAGAAGTCGCCGAGCTCCAGGTCCCCCTCCAGGAGCCTGCCGACGACGAACCCGACGGCGCCCAGCGCCGCCACCAGCAGAAAGGCCCCGAATCCGCCGAAGTATCCGGCGAAGCCCAGCGCCATACCGGCGATCATGCCGACCACGGCCATGCTCAAGGTGCGCTCCCCTCGGCGGTCCGGTCACCCGGCCGTCTGCGTCTCATCTTCGTGTCGTCTTCGTCGTCCGCGCCGTTCGCGTCATCCGCGTCTCACTGGATCCGCGTTTCACTGGATCCGGGGCTCCGGCTCCTCGTCCTCCTCGTCGGGCAGTTTGACGTCGCTCACCGCGATGTTGACCTCGACGACCTCCAGGCCCGTCATTCGCTCCACCGCCGCGATCACGTTCTCCCGCACGGCCTGGGCGACATCGGCGATGGCCACGCCGTAGTCGACGACGATCTCGAGGTCGAGGGCCGTCTGCACCTCGCCGACCTCGGCCTTGACGCCCCGGGAGACCGACTTCGAGCCGCCGGGCACCCGGTCGCGCACGGCGCCGAAGGTACGGCTGATGCCGCTGCCCATGGCGTGCACGCCGAGGACGTCCCGGGCCGCGAGGCCGGCGATCTTCTCCACCACCCCGTCGGCGATGGTGGTCCGCCCTCGGGTCGCCGGGGCCCCGCCGCCGCGCCTTGCCGCCTTGCGGGTCTGCAGCGGCTCGCCCTCGCCGTCTGGGGTATGCGTACGGATCTGCTCCGTTGACTCGCTCATCGCCGTACGTCCTTACGTCCGATTCGTAGCGTTTCGTCATCCCTTCTGACCACGGTAAGCGCGGTTGCCCGACCTCGCCCCGGGGATGCGGCAGGCTGGAGCAATGACGGCGGACGGATGGACGGGCGCGGTACGGCACCGGCTGGGCCTCGGCAGACTGCTTCCCCTCGGCGGCCCGCGGGACGGCGCGTGGCTCACCGAGGCGGCCGCGGAGGCGGTGCTGCGACGGGCGGTGCGGGATGTCGCGGGTGTGCGGCTGGGAGTGCTGCGGCTGGGGCTCGCCGATCCGGACGGGCCGTTCGAGCCCGCCGTGCCGGCTCCGCCGAGTGCGCTGCCGCCGGGGCCGCTGCGGGTGAGCGCGGAGTGCGCGGCGTCGGCCTCCGAGCCGCTGCCGACGACGACGGCACGGTTGCGGAGCACCCTGGCGACGGCTGCCGCGCAGCGGCTCGGGCTGGTGGTGTCGGAGATCGACCTGCGAGTGACGGAACTGCTCGGCGCAGAGCCGCACCCTGGGCCGGACATGGCGGCGGACGCCGCGTCGGGTACGGATGCGCATGCCGGGCCGGCCATGGAGGCGGACGCCGGGCCGGGCCTGGGGACCGGCGCGGACGCGGGCGCACGGCTCGGGGCGGAGCAGCGCACGGACGCGGGCGCGCGGTGGAGGGCGGGGGCGGGGGCCGAGCCCGGCCGGCCGGCCCGGGCGGGTGGCCCGGCGCCTGCGGTGCCGGGCGGGGCCGTGGCGACGGGCGACGAGGCCCTCGCGGCCGCGGCGGCCCTGGCGGTGCCGGGGGTGACCGGCACGAGCGGCGTTCTCGGACGGGCGGTCCGTCTCGAGGAGCGCCAGGACACGACGGCGGCGCTGCCGCACCGCCACGCCCAGCTGGAGATCACGGCGGCGGCGACCCACCGCACGCTGGACGTGGTGCTCGCGGTCCGCACCGCCGTGTCGGCGGCCCTGCCGGACCGTCCGACGGTCACCGTGCTGGTGACGGCGGTCGACTGATCGACCGTGAACGGCAACGTTCGGCCGGCGCCCCCGCCCCGCAGCGCCGGCCGGACGGGCGCGGGCGCACGGGTCACGGGGAACGCCGGACGGCGGCCTCAGGCCTCAGGCCCCAGACGTCAGGCGTCAGGCGTCAGGCGTCAGGCGTCAGGCGTCAGGCGTCAGGCGTCAGGCGTCAGCCGGGGTCACTCCCCCAGGCCGGCCATGTCGCGCAGACGGCGGGCCTGGGCGGCGCGTTCGGCGGCTCGCTGGTCGTCGTACGTGCGGCCGCCCGCGCCGCGCAGCAGCGCCTTGGTCTCGATGACGGCCTCGCGGGGCGCGGCGAGAATCGCCGTGGCCAGTTCACCGACCGTGGCGTCGAGGTCCTGCACGGGAACGGCGATGTTGGCGAGGCCGGTGCTCACCGCCTCCTCGGCGTGCACGAAGCGGCCGGTCAGGCAGATCTCGACCGCGCGGCCGTAGCCGACGAGGGAGACAAGGGGGTGCGTGCCCGTCAGGTCGGGCACAAGGCCGAGGCTGGTCTCACGCATGGCGAACTGCACATCGTCGGCGACGACGCGCAGGTCACAGGCGAGGGCCAGCTGGAAGCCCGCTCCAATGGCGTGGCCCTGGACGGCGGCGATGGACACGACGTCGTTGCGCCGCCACCAGGTGAAGCCCTCCTGGAAGCCGGCGATGGCGGCGTCGAGTTCGGCGTCGTCACCGCGTGCGAGATCGATGAAGGACGGCTCGCCCTCGATCCCCTCGGGGGTGAACATCTGCCGGTCGAGCCCCGCGGAGAAGGACTTGCCCTCGCCGCGCAGCACGACCACGCGGACGGAGCCCGGCACCAGTCGCCCGGCCTCCGCGAGCGCCCGCCACATGGCGGGGCTCTGCGCGTTGCGCTTGGCCGGGTTGGCCAGCGTCACCGTGGCGAGCGTGTCGTCGACGGTGAGCCGTACGCCGTCCTTGTCGAGCAGGGGAACGAGTTCCTGGTCGGGCGTGGCCATGGGGCGCCTCCGGTGGGTGCGGTCAGCTAGCGGTCAGCTAAGTGACTGCACAGTAACCACCCGGCCGGTCTCAGGTCCCCCCGGGCCCCTCACAGGGCTCGGGAGGATGCCGACCGGATGGTCACCGTCGGAGCCGATGGGCCGCCCCCGGTCAGGACGAGGCGGCCTTCTTGCCTCGAGTCGCCCCGCCACGCCCACGGAGCGTGACGCCCGACTCGCTGAGCATCCGGTGCACGAAGCCATACGAGCGGCCGGTCTCCTCGGCCAGCGCCCGGATGCTCGCACCGGAGTCGTACTTCTTCTTCAGGTCTGCCGCGAGCTTGTCGCGCGCGGCGCCGGTTACCCGGCTGCCCTTCTTCAGAGTCTCGGCCACCCGTGCCTCCTCATGGGAAGTGCGCTCTGGTCTCCTCATGATCACCCCTCAGCGGCCCGATGGCCACCCATTCGGCAAGGTCCGTGCGAGAGGCTTTTGACGACGGGAGCGCGCACCCACAAACGGAATCTGTTATTCCAGCCGATGACGTTCGTGCGGCCGAACGGGTTGCTCCGCGAAAGGGCAGGTCAGAGACGCGCGACGGCCGACCCCTCGTCGACGGAGGGATCGGCCGTGAAATGGATGTAGGACACACCTCGATACGAGGAGATCTCACACAGATGATGGATCACCGGTAGGCCGAATGATCCAGACGGATGATCCACCGGGCGGGGGCACCCCGTCGGCCCGGTCTGCTCACCGTCGGCCGTCGGTCAGGCCAGGGCGACCAGGTCCGCGTAGTCGGCGCCCCACAGGTCCTCGACGCCGTCGGGCAGCAGGATGATCCGCTCGGGCTGCAGCGCCTCCACCGCGCCCTCGTCGTGGGTGACGAGGACGACCGCGCCCTTGTAGGTGCGCAGCGCGCCGAGGATCTCCTCGCGGCTGGCCGGGTCGAGGTTGTTGGTGGGCTCGTCGAGCAGCAGCACGTTGGCGGAGGAGACCACCAGGGTGGCGAGGGCCAGCCGGGTCTTCTCGCCGCCGGAGAGGACGCCGGCGGGCTTGTCGACGTCGTCGCCGGAGAACAGGAACGAGCCGAGCGTCTTGCGGACCTCGACCAGATCCAGGTCGGGAGCGGCGGACCGCATGTTCTCCAGGACCGTGCGCTCCGGGTCGAGCGTCTCGTGCTCCTGCGCGTAGTAGCCGAGCTTGAGACCGTGACCGGCGACGACCTCACCCGTGTCGGGCTGCTCGGCGCCGCCCAGCAGCCGCAGCAGGGTGGTCTTGCCGGCGCCGTTCAGGCCGAGGATGACGACGCGCGAGCCCTTGTCGATGGCCAGGTCGACGTCGGTGAAGATCTCCAGCGAGCCGTAGGACTTCGACAGGCCCTCGGCCATCAGCGGCGTCTTGCCGCAAGGGGCGGGCTCGGGGAAGCGGAGCTTGGCGACCTTGTCGGAGACGCGGACGGCCTCCAGGCCGGAGAGCAACTTGTCGGCACGGCGTGCCATGTTCTGCGCGGCGACCGTCTTGGTGGCCTTGGCGCGCATCTTGTCGGCCTGCGAGTGCAGCGCGGCGGCCTTCTTCTCGGCGTTCTGCCGCTCCCGCTTGCGACGCTTCTCGTCGGACTCGCGCTGCTGCTGGTAGAGCCGCCAGCCCATGTTGTAGACGTCGATCTGGGAGCGGTTGGCGTCCAGGTAGAACACCTTGTTGACGACCGTCTCGACCAGGTCGACGTCGTGGCTGATGACGATGAAGCCGCCGCGGTAGGTCTTGAGGTAGTCGCGCAGCCAGACGATCGAGTCGGCGTCGAGGTGGTTGGTCGGCTCGTCGAGCAGCAGCGTGTCGGCGTCCGAGAAGAGGATGCGGGCCAGCTCCACGCGTCGGCGCTGACCGCCGGAGAGCGTGTGCAGGGGCTGGCCGAGCACCCGGTCGGGCAGGTTGAGCGCGGCGGCGATGGTGGCGGCCTCGGCCTCGGCGGCGTATCCGCCCTTGGTGAGGAACTCCGTCTCCTGGCGCTCGTACTGGCGCATCGCCTTGTCGCGGGTGGCGCCCGAGCCGCTGGCGATCCGCTGCTCGTTCTCGCGCATCTTGCGGATCAGGACGTCGAGACCGCGCGCGGAGAGGATGCGGTCGCGGGCGAGGACGTCAAGGTCTCCGGTGCGGGGGTCCTGCGGGAGGTAGCCGACCTCTCCGGAGCGGGTGACGGTGCCGCCCGCCGGGATGCCCTCGCCGGCCAGGACCTTGGTCAGCGTCGTCTTGCCGGCGCCGTTGCGCCCGACCAGACCGATGCGGTCGCCCTTGGCCACACGGAAGGAGGCGTTCTCGATGAGGATGCGGGCGCCGGCGCGCAGCTCGATGCCGGAGGCGGAGATCACGGACAGACTCCAGTGCGGGGTCGTTGGCGGGATGGGCGGCTGAGGACGTTCCCGCCGTCTAATGCGCGAGGAGAATGGCCATGAGGCCATTCTAACGGGACCGTGCAAGCACTTTTTCTGCGTTCAGGTGTTCGATCTCTGTCGAGGCACGCGCGCGGGCGTCGTCGCGGGGCATGTCGCGCGCGTCGTGGCGGGGCGTCGTCACGGGGGCGTTGTCGGTGGTGGGTGCCAGACTGGGCGGCACGGCACGCATCCGGTACGGGTCACACACGGGTCACAAGGGAGTGATCGGCATGGCAGGCACGAACGGCGGACGCCCGAGCGTCTTCCCGTCGGTGTTGTACGCCGACGCGAAGGCCGCGATCCGGCAGCTCACGGAGGCCCTGGGCTTCACCGAACTGTCCGTGTACGAGGGGGAGGACGGCTCGGTCCTGCACGCCGAGCTGGTGCAGGGCAACGGCGCGGTGATGCTCGGCTCGAAGGGCCACGGCGGTGTCTTCGACACGGCGATGAAGGGGGCGGGCCCGGCCGGCGTGTACGTCGTGGTGGACGACGTGGACGCACACCACCGGCGGGCCGCGGAGCACGGCGCGGAGATCCTCATGCCCCCGACCGACCAGGACTACGGCTCGCGTGACTACATGGCCCGTGACCTCGAGGGCAACATCTGGAGCTTCGGCACGTACGCGCCCGAGACCCAGGGCTGAGCGCCGGCGGCCGGCCGGCCGGCCCGCGGCCGGCCGGCCCGCGGTCGGTCGACCGGCGGTCAGTTGCCGCCGGTGTGCACCTGGAAGGCGGCCCGGCGGACCGCCTTGGCCAACGCCGGATCCGGGTGCGCGGCGGCCAGCGCCACCAGCACCTGCACGGTGCGCGGGTGCCCGACGGCCCGCACCTCGGTCAGCAGGGCGGGCACGGTCGGCTGCAGCGCGGACTCCAGGTGGCGTACCAGCATGGGCGCTTCGCCGTGGTCGGCGACGGCGGCGGCGGTGTCGACCCACAGCCAGGTGGCCTCCTCCCGGGTGAGCACCTCGTGGGCGTCCTCCGGGTCGACGCCGTCGTGCTCGGCGAGCCACAGCAGGGCGTACGGCCGCAGGGTCGGCTCCTCGGCGACCGCTCGGACGTCCGGCTCGGCGGGGGCGCCGACCACGCGCAGCGCCTCGAAGGCGAGTCCGCGCAGCAGGGCGTCGTCGCCGCGGGCGGCGAGCAGCAGTTCGTTGACGGCACTGCCGACGGTCCGGGCGGCGAGCCAGGCGCGGTACTCGGCGCGGGCCGCGTTCGGCCGGAGCTGGGCGCAGCCGCGGAGCATGCCCTCGGCCGACTGCTCGATGTTGCCGGCGGGGCTCTGCGCGGCGACGCAGATCTGCTCCAGCTTGACCCAGACCGCCCAGCTGCCCAGCGGAGTCAGGGTGGCCTGCCCGCCGCCGCAGGTGAGCGCTCCCACCGAGGCGAGTGCGTGCAGGGCCCAGTCGAGGAGGGGGGCGAGCTCGGCGTCCGCGGCGTCCGGGGCGGGCTCCGCCGGGTCCGCGTCGACGGGGACCCGGGCGAGCGGGGCCGCGGGGTCGGACCCGGTGCCGTACGGCACTTCGCAGCGCTCGGTGCGCAGTTCGGTGACGCGCTGGCGCAGCAGGTCCAGAAGCTGCTCCACGGGGACGGGCCCGGCGGACAGCTGGAGGAAGGAGAGCACCTGCGGCATCGCCGAGACGACCTCGGCGACGGCGGCGGGCTCCTGCTCCTCGGGTTCCGGGGAGGCGAGCGACCAGGCGTCGAACAGGGCGACCCAGCCGCGCAGGACGGCGCTGTCGTCACGGTCCCAGGCGCGCAGCCGCCAGCCGGGGCGGGCGCTGTCCCCGTGCACCTCCACCAGACCGGCGAGGCGGGCGGTGTCCCAGTCGGCGCGGATCCGATCGATCGTCAGGCCCAGATCCGCGGCGGCCCGTTCGGCGGTCGTCTGGGAGAGGGTGGCCTTGCCGTCGTCCGTCGCGGCGTCGCGGCCGGGGCCGAGGGCGTTGTCGGCCCAGCGCGCGACGCGGGCCGCGGCGGCCAGTCCGGAGCGCGCCATTCTGGCCAGCTCCGCGGGCGCCGGAGTGCCCTGCGGCGGGCGGGGTGCGGGGCGGCGCGGGCGCCGCTCGTTCACAGCTGAGGGGGCGGCGGCCAGGGGTCGCGGGCGGACGAGTCGAAGCCTGGAGTCGCGCGGGATACGGGACGTCACGAGTGCAGTCTTCCGGTTGACGGTCCGAAAACCCAAACGGAATGGCACCGCGGGGCACGGGACCTCCCGGCGCACGGGGTGCCGCGTGGGCCGGGGAGACATCGTCAGGCCGGTGGTACCCGCTTAAACGGAACGGTCGGTCCCGCTCCTGTCGGACCGCTCAGGACCGGGTCGGCGTGCGACGTGGGCGGACCTGGGGAGGACGCGGCGCGGGCCCCGGCGCGGGCCGGCGCGAGGGCCGGGGGCGGGTCACATCAGGGGGGTCAGGAAGCGGCGCAGGGTCTCTTCGTAGGCGGCGGGGTCGGGGTTCCACATGGCGCCGTGCGGGGCGTGCGGGACGGTGTGGAGGCTGACCAGGTCGGGGCGGCGGTCGGCGAGCCGGCGGCTGACGGCCCAGGGGGCGACGGTGTCGCCGGGCCCGTGGAAGACCAGGGTCGGGACCCGCAGCCGCGCCTGACTGCCGTCCGCACCGCCAAGGCCGCCCCTGCCGCCGGCTCCGGGCGAGCCGCCCGCCATGCCGATGCGGCCCTCGGCGGCACGGACGGCGAGCGGCAGCAGGGCGGCGGGCGTGTGCCGGGCGGCGGCGAGTGCGCGCACGGTCGTCCGCCAGTCGAGGACCGGGGAGTCCAGCACGAGTCCCGAGACCAGGTCGCTCAGGCCGGAGTCGGCGGCGGCACGCAGGGCCATGGCGGCGCCCGTGGACCAGCCGAGCAGGACGACGCGCTCGGCGCCGTATCGCACGGCGTACCGCATCGCCGCGTCCAGGTCGCGCCACTCGGTCGCGCCGAGGTGACTCAGGCCGTCCGGGGAACGGGGCGCGCCGAGGTCGCCGCGGTAGGCGAGGGTGAGCACGGGGAGGCGGGCGCCGTGCAGGAAGCCGATGAGGTTGAGGGCGTGCTCCCGGGTGGTCCCCAGACCGTGCACGGCGATCACCCAGGTGCGACGGGCTCCCGGGACGAACCAGGCGGGCAGGTTGCCCAGTTCGCCGGGCACGTCGACGTCGGCGTGGTCGAGGCCGAGGGCGGTGCCGGGGTCGCCGACGTACAGGTTCGGGGTGAGCCGGACCGGGTCGCCGGCGGCCAGGGAGCCGTGGCTGACGCGTTCCAGCCGGCGGACCACGGTGTCGGCGGTGTGCAGGGCGTCGGGCAGGACCGGGCCGACGACGGCGTGGGAGCCGTTGCCACAGAGGCCGTAGGCGCCGGGCCGCAGGGCCGCGAGGTCGCGCGTGAGGGTGACCTGTCCGGCGGCAGTGCTGTGCACGGTGAGCCGGGGTTCGGTGGGCAGGGGCCGGCCGGGTGGCGCCTTCAACGCGGCGTCGCTGGCCAACCGGCCGGCGGCGACACCGACGGCGCCGGCGGCCAGGGCTGCGGTGACGGCGGCGGCCGTCGCTGTGACAGTGCGCACGAGCCCAGTGTCCTGGCCATCGCGCCGACCGGCCAGTGGTGCGGGACGCCCGAGGCGACGCACGCGCGAACCCCACGACCGTCAGCCCGGTTGCCCGTATCCCCGGAGGCGCTCCCCCACCTGGGCGACCTGGTCCTCCGTCAGGAGTGCGGGCGTGCGGCCGGGAACCGAGGATGCGGTCAGCCACAGACGGCACATCCACTCCAGTTGGGCCGTACGGTCGTACGCCTGGTCGAGGCCCGCACCGTGGGTCAGGGTGCCGTGGTTGCGCAGGAGGCAGCCGGACCGTCCCTCGAGGGCCCGGAGGGTGTGCGCGGCCAGCTCCTCGGTGCCGTAGGCGGCGTAGGGCGCGACCCGGACGGGTCCGCCGAGCGCGCTCGCCATGTAGTGGATCAGGGGGAGCTCGTCGACGAGGGTGGAGACGGCGGTGGCGTGCACGGCGTGGGTGTGCACGATCGCCCCGGCGTCGGTGGCCCGGTACACGGCCAGATGCATGGGGAGTTCGCTGCTGGGGGCCAGGGAGCCGAGGGCCTGCCGGCCGGTGAGGTCGACGCCGGTGACGTCGTCCGGGGCGAGCCGGTCGTAGGGCACGCCGGACGGCGTCACGAGCACGGTGTCGCCGACGCGCACCGAGACGTTGCCCGAGGTGCCGACGACCAGCCCGTCGGCGACCGTGCGGCGGGCGGCCGCCACCAGTTCGGCCCAGGCCCGCGCCTCCTCGGGGGACGCCTGCCGCCCCCGCCGCCGGACGTCCGCTCGCTCGCCTCGATGCTCAGCCATGCCGCGATCCTGTCAGTCCCGCGCGGGGGCCGTCGGCACTCCCCGCTCGGGCGACGGCACAGCCGGGTCATCCGGACACCGTGACGCCCGCCACAGTTCATCTTCCGTTCACCCGGGTTGCCTACGGTCAATCAGCCAATGACTTCGAACGATTGCCTGGGTAAATGGAAAACTTCTCGCTGATCCTCGCGATTGTGGTGGTAACCGCACTTGCGTTTGATTTCACGAACGGTTTTCACGACACCGCCAACGCGATGGCCACGACCATCTCGACCGGTGCACTCAAGCCCAAGGTCGCGGTGGCCATGTCCGCCGTGCTGAACCTTGTGGGAGCCTTCCTCTCGGTGGAGGTCGCCAACACGATCTCCAAGGGTCTCGTCGACGAGACCGGCATCCGTCCCGAGGTCATCTTCGCCGCCCTGGTCGGCGCGATCCTCTGGAATCTGCTGACCTGGCTGGTGGGTCTGCCCTCCAGCTCCTCGCACGCCCTGATGGGCGGTCTGATCGGCGCCACCATCGCCTCGGCCGGCATGGGCGCGGTGCACGGCGACGTGCTCGTCACCAAGGTGCTGCTGCCGGCGGTCGCCGCCCCGATCGTCGCGGGCGTCGCGGCGATGCTCGCCACCCGCCTCTCCTACACGCTGGGCCGCAAGGCCGACGGCAAGGCCGCGGACAAGGGTTACCGCGCGGGCCAGATCGCCTCGGCCGGCCTGGTCTCTCTCGCCCACGGCACCAACGACGCCCAGAAGACGATGGGCATCATCACCCTCGCGCTGGTCGCCGGCGGCGCCGTGGCCCCCGACTCCGACCCGCCCACCTGGGTCATCCTCTCGGCCGGTCTGGCCATCGCGCTCGGCACCTACCTCGGCGGCTGGCGCATCATCCGCACGATGGGCAAGGGGCTGACCGACCTCCAGCCGCAGCAGGGCTTCGCCGCCCAGACCAGTGCCGCGACGGTCATCCTGGCCTCGTCCCACCTCGGCTTCTCCCTCTCCACCACGCATTCGGTCTCCGGTGCGGTGATGGGCGCGGGGCTGGGCCGCAAGGGCGGCGTGGTCCGGTGGTCGACCGCGACCCGCATGTTCGTCGCCTGGGGTCTGACGCTCCCGGCCGCCGCCCTGGTGGGCGCGCTCGCCGAATCGGTCACCGGGCTCGGCGACTGGGGCACGGCCGTGGTCGCCGTCTTCCTGATCGCCTCCAGCGCGGCCATCTGGAAGATCTCCCGGCGTGAGGTCGTCGACGCGTCGAACGTCAACGAGACCGAGGAACCGGCCGGAGTGATCACCACGGCCATCGCCATGGTCGCCCCGCCGCCCACGGGCACGCCGGCCGCGGACGTCACGACGGACCTGACGGCCACCATCCCGGCGCCGCCCGCGTCGGCCGCGCCGCCCGCCCCTGCCGCTCCCCCTGCCGCGGCCGTCTGAGCCCGCGCCACCGGAACGAAGGAAGAGAACCGCCATGAAGATCGACTGGGCAGCCCTGGGCTCCGTGTTCGGCGTCAGCCTCGTGGTCACCGTGGGCCTCGTCACCCTGTTCACCCTCGGCGTCATGGGCCTGTCGCGCAGGGAACGCGCGGCGGCCGAGGGCGGCTCGGCCGCCCTCGCGGTGACGGGCGCGTACGCGTGCTTCGCCGCCTGCGCGGCAGCCGTGGCCTACGGCATCTCGCTGATCGTGGTCTGACGCGCCGTCGTCCGACGGGACGTGGGCCGACGGGACGTGGGCCGACGGGACGTGGACCTCAGGGGTGCGGGACGGATCGTCGTCCCGCACCCCGTTCCTGTTCCCGTTCCTGTTCCCGTTCCTGTGCTCGTCCGCGCACCCCGTTCCCGTACCCGCTCTCCGCACCCCGTTCGTGAACCCCGCCGGCCCCGCCGTGTGGGGTTCTGCACATCCTCCCCGCGCAGGTCAACAGCAAGTTGACGACTCTTCCGGGCCCGTGGTGGACTGCCCGGGCCATTACGGCGGCAGAAGAGGAAGCCGGTGCGAGTCCGGCGCGGTCCCGCCACTGTCACCGGGGAGCAGACCCCCGGGAGCCAGGAACTCTCGCCGCCGGTCTCGTCGAACCAGGGCGCGGACACCCTGAGTGAGGACCTCTGCCATGTGCGGCTGCCGACCGAGCGTCACCACCGAGCCGACCCCCGCCCCCACCACCGGCTGACCCGATGGGTGCCGAGCGCGTCCACGCGTACGGCGCCGCCGCCGGCCTGCTCGGCGACCTGCTCCTCGGCGATCCCCGCCGCGGGCACCCGGTCGCCGTGTTCGGGCGGGCCGCGGGCGCCGTCGAACGGCTGCTGTGGCGGGACCACCGGGGGTGGGGCGCCCTGCACACCGCCGTGTGCGCGGGCGGCGCCGTGGCCCTGGGGGCCGTCGCCTCGCGGGGCGCGCGCCGCTCTCCCGCCGCCTCCGTCGCCCTGACCGCCGCCGCCACCTGGGCCGTCGTCGGGGGCAGTTCGCTCGTGCGCGAGTCCCGAGCGATCGGGCGGGCCCTGGAGGCGGGGGACGTCGAGGCGGCCCGGGAACGGCTGCCGCATCTGTGCGGGCGGGATCCGCAGGCGCTGGACGCCGACGGGATCGCCCGGGCCGTCGTGGAGTCCGTCGCCGAGAACACCTCCGACGCCGTCGTCGGGGCGCTGGTGTGGGGCGCCGTGGGCGGTGTGCCGGGACTGGCCGGGTTCCGGGCCGTCAACACCCTGGACGCGATGGTCGGTCACCGCTCGCCGCGGTATCTGCGCTTCGGCTGGGCCGCCGCCCGGCTCGACGACCTCGCCGGGTGGCCCGGGGCGCGGCTGACCGCCGTGCTGGCCGCCGCCGCGGGCGACGATCCGCGCGGCGCGCTGCGGGCCTGGCGCGCCGACGCCCGCAAGCACCCGAGCCCCAACGCGGGCCCCGTGGAGGCTTCCTTCGCGGGCGCCCTCGGCGTGCGGCTGGGCGGGACCCTGGCGTACGGCGGCCGGGTCGAACACCGGCCGGTGCTCAACGGGGCGGCCGGACGGGCCGTCGCCGTGCCCGACATCGAACGCGCCGCGCGGCTCTCCCGCCGCGTCGGTCTGCTCGCGCTCGGCGTCACCGTCGCCGCGCGCCTCGTCGCGAAGGGACGTCAGTCATGAGCGGGGGGCTCCTCGTCGCCGGCACGACCTCCGACGCCGGCAAGAGCGTCGTCACCGCCGGGATCTGCCGGTGGCTGGTGCGACAGGGCGTCAAGGTCGCGCCGTTCAAGGCGCAGAACATGTCCCTCAACTCCTTCGTGACGCGGGAGGGCGCCGAGATCGGGCGGGCGCAGGCCATGCAGGCGCAGGCCTGCCGGGTGGAGCCGACCGCGCTGATGAACCCGGTGCTGCTCAAGCCGGGCGGGGAGCGCAGCAGCCAGGTCGTGCTGCTGGGCAGGCCGGTGGGCGAGATGAGCGCCCGTGGCTATCACGGTGGGCGCCAGCAGAGACTTCTCGGCACCGTTCTCGACTGTCTCGCCGAGTTGCGGGGCACGTATGACGCGGTGATCTGTGAGGGGGCGGGCAGTCCCGCCGAGATCAACCTGCGGCGGACCGACATCGTGAACATGGGGATCGCGCGGAGCGCGCGGCTGCCCGTGCTCGTCGTCGGCGACATCGACCGGGGCGGGGTCTTCGCGTCGTTCTTCGGCACGGTCGCCCTGCTGTCGCCCGAGGACCAGGAACTGGTCGCCGGGTTCCTGGTCAACAAGTTCCGCGGGGACGTCTCCCTGCTGGAGCCGGGCCTGGACATGCTGCACGGGCTCACCGGGCGGCGGACGTACGGGGTGCTGCCGTTCCGGCACGGGCTGGGGATCGACGAGGAGGACGGGCTGAGGGTGTCGCTGCGGGGGACCGTGCGGGAGTCGAACACCGCTCCGCCGGTCGGCGAGGACGTGCTGCGGGTCGCCGTCTGCGCGGTCCCGCTGATGTCCAACTTCACCGACGTGGACGCGCTGGCCGCCGAGCCCGGCGTCGTCGTGCGGTTCGTCGACCGGCCCGAGGAGCTGGCCGACGCCGACCTGGTCGTCGTACCGGGGACCCGGGGCACCGTGCGGGCACTGGAGTGGCTGCGCGAGCGCGGGCTGGCCGACGCGCTGGTGCGCCGGGCCGCCGAGCAGCGGCCCGTCCTCGGCGTCTGCGGGGGTTACCAGATCCTCGGCGAGCGGATCGAGGACGAGGTGGAGAGCCGGCTCGGCCGGGTCGAGGGGCTCGGACTGCTGCCCGTGCGGGTGCGGTTCGCCCCGGCGAAGACCCTGACCCGCCCGGTGGGCGAAGCCCTCGGCGAGTCCGTCGAGGGGTACGAGATCCATCACGGGGTGGCCACCGTGGACGGTGGGGAGGCGTTCCTGCGCGACGACCGCGGAAACCCCCTGGACGGCTGCCGGATCGGGCAGGTCTGGGGCACGCACTGGCACGGCTCGCTGGAGTCGGACGGGTTCCGGCGGGCCTTCCTGCGGGAGGTGGCCGCAGCGGCGGGCCGGCGTTTCGTGCCCGCCCCGGACACCTCGTTCGGCGCGTTGCGCGAGGAGCAGCTGGACCGGCTCGGCGACCTGATCGAAGAGCACGCGGACACCGACGCGCTCTGGCGGCTGATCGAGTCGGGCGCGCCGCGCGGGCTGCCGTTCGTTCCCCCGGGAGCACCCGCGTGAGCACTCGTACGAAAGGCCGCGTGAGCGCCGGGCCGTCGCCGGCGCTGTCGTCGTCGGCCGCCGGTGTCCTGCGCACGGGGAAGTCCGGCCGGTGGCCGCGGCGGGGCACCACCGAACGGCTGTGGGACGTCCGTCCCGGGCCGGAGGGCGAGTTGGAAGGCAACGAGAAGTGAGTACTCCTTTCCCGTTCACGGCCGTCGTCGGCCAGGACGACCTGCGGCTCGCGCTGCTGCTGAACGCCGTGTCGCCGGCGGTGGGCGGTGTGCTGGTGCGCGGCGAGAAGGGCACCGCCAAGTCGACGGCCGTACGGGCGCTGTCGGCGCTCATGCCGGCGCTGGACGCGGTGACCGGCTGCCGGTTCTCCTGCGACCCGGCATCGCCCGACCCGGCCTGCCCGGACGGACCGCACGAGCCGGGGGCGTCCGAGACGCGGCCGGCGCGGATGGTGGAGCTGCCGGTCGGCGCCTCCGAGGACCGGCTGGTGGGCGCGCTGGACATCGAACGGGCGCTGGCGGAGGGCGTGAAGGCCTTCGAGCCGGGGCTCCTCGCCGACGCGCACCGGGGCATCCTCTACGTCGACGAGGTCAATCTCCTCCACGACCACCTGGTCGACCTGCTGCTGGACGCGGCCGCGATGGGCGCCTCGTACGTCGAGCGCGAGGGGGTCTCCGTACGGCACGCGGCCCGGTTCCTGCTCGTCGGCACCATGAACCCCGAGGAGGGCGAGCTGCGGCCGCAGTTGCTCGACCGGTTCGGGCTGACGGTGGAGGTGGCCGCCTCGCGCGAGCCCGACCAGCGGGTGGAGGTGGTGCGGCGGCGCCTCGCGCACGACGACGACCCCGAGGCGTTCGCCGCGCGCTGGGCGGACGAGGAGGCCGCCGTCCGCGCCCGGATCGCAGCCGCGCGGGAGCTGCTGCCGTCGGTGCGGCTGGGCGACGCGGCGCTGCGGCAGATCGCGGCGACCTGCGCCGCGTTCGAGGTGGACGGCATGCGGGCCGACATCGTCATGGCGCGCACGGCCACCGCGCTGGCCGCCTGGGCCGGACGGACCGACGTGCTCGCGGAGGACGTACGGCAGGCCGCGCTCCTCGCGCTGCCGCACCGCAGGCGGCGCAACCCCTTCGACGCGCCCGGACTCGACGAGGACAAACTCGACGAGACGCTGGAGGAGTTCGGCGGCTCGGACGACGAGGACCCCGGCCCGCAGGGCCCCGAGGGCGGTCCCGACGGCGGTCCCGAGGACGGTGGTCCCGACGGCGGTCCCGACGGTGGGGGCGGCCTGCCGCCGCAGTCCGGGGACGGGGCCGGGGCCGGTGGCGGTGGCGGTGACGCCACCGTGCCGCCGCAGGGCGACGGCGCCGCGCCCCGGCCGGCCGGCCCGGGGGCCGGGGAGCAGTCCCCCGTGCGGGCCGCCGAGCCGTTCCGCACGAAGACGCTGAGCGTGCCCGGCATCGGCGAGGGCGCCGCCGGACGGCGCTCGCGGGCGCGCACCGAGCACGGCAGGACCACGGGCGCGCGGCGCCCCCGGGGCGCCCTGACCAAGCTGCACCTGGCGGCGACCGTGCACGCGGCCGCCCCGCACCAGCGGGTGCGGGGACGGTCCGGGCCGGGGCTGGTGGTGCGGCGCGACGATCTGCGGCAGGCGGTCCGGGAGGGGCGCGAGGGAAACCTCGTGCTGTTCGTCGTGGACGCCTCGGGGTCGATGGCGGCCCGCCGGCGGATGGGCGCGGTGAAGGGCGCGGTGCTGTCGCTGCTGCTCGACGCGTACCAGCGGCGGGACAAGGTCGGGCTCGTCACGTTCCGCGGCTCGGGCGCGGACGTCGCGCTGCCGCCCACCTCGTCGGTGGACGCCGCCGCCGTACGCCTGGAGTCGCTGCCCACCGGGGGCCGCACGCCGCTGGCCGCCGGGCTGCTGCGGGCGCACGACGTGCTGCGCGTGGAGCGGCTGCGGGATCCGGCGCGGCGGGCCCTGGTCGTCGTGGTGACGGACGGACGCGCCACCGGGGGCCCCGAGCCGGTCGCGACGGCCGGCCGGGCCGCCCGGCTGTTCGCCGCCGAGGGCGTCGCGAGCGTGGTCGTCGACTGCGAGTCCGGGCCGGTACGGCTCGGACTCGCCGGGGAGCTGGCCGCACAGCTGGGGGGTACCGCCGTCACGCTGGACGAGCTGCGGGCGGACTCCATCGCGGGACTGGTGAAGAACGTGCAGGGGACTTCGAGGAGGGCCGCTTAATGCCGCAGGGACAGCCGAGTGTCGTGCCGGACGACGGACTGACGACGCGTCAGCGCCGCAACCGGGCGCTCGTCATGGTGCACACGGGCATCGGCAAGGGGAAGTCGACCGCCGCCTTCGGGCTCGCGCTGCGAGCCTGGAACCAGGGGTGGCCGATCGGGGTGTTCCAGTTCGTCAAGTCGGCGAAGTGGAAGGTCGGCGAGGAGAACGCGCTGCGGGTGCTGGGGGCGTCCGGCGAGGGCGGCTCCGTCGACTGGCACAAGATGGGTGAGGGCTGGTCGTGGGTGCAGCGCGACGAGCAGCTCGACAACGAGGAGAAGGCCCGCGAGGGCTGGGAGCAGGTCAAGCGGGACCTCGCCGCCGAGGCGTACAAGCTGTATGTGCTCGACGAGTTCGCCTACCCGCTGCACTGGGGGTGGATCGACGTCGACGAGGTGATCTCGGTGCTGCGGGACAGGCCCGGGACGCAGCACGTCGTCATCACCGGACGCAACGCGCCCGAGAAGCTCGTGGACTTCGCCGACCTGGTCACCGACATGTCCAAGGTCAAGCATCCGATGGACGCGGGGCAGAAGGGGCAGAGGGGCATCGAGTGGTGACGCCGTGCTGACGCCCCCCGCCGCGACGCCGTCCGCGCCCCCGACCCCGGCGCCTTCGGCCTCGTCCTCCGTACCCCGGCTCGTCATCGCCGCGCCCTCCTCGGGCAGCGGCAAGACCACCGTCGCGACGGGGCTGATGGCCGCGTTCGCCGCGCGCGGGCTCGCCGTGTCCCCGCACAAGGTCGGGCCGGACTACATCGACCCCGGGTACCACTCGCTCGCGACCGGGCGGGTGGGCCGCAACCTCGACGCGTACCTGTGCGGGCCGGAGCTGGTGGGCCCGCTGTTCGCGCACGGTGCGCGCGGCTGCGACCTGGCGATCGTCGAGGGCGTGATGGGGATGTACGACGGGGCCGCGGGAGAGGGCGAACTGGCCTCCACCGCCCAGGTGGCGAAGCTGCTGCGGGCGCCGGTGGTGCTCGTGGTGGACGCCTCGTCGCAGTCCCGGTCGGTGGCGGCGCTGGTGCACGGGTTCATTTCCTGGGACCCGGAGGTGCGGGTCGGGGGCGTGATCCTCAACAAGGTCGCCTCGGACCGGCACGAGGAGCTGCTGCGGGACGCGCTGGAGTCGGCCGGGACGCCGGTGCTGGGCGTGGTGCGGCGGGCGGCGCGGGTGGACACGCCGTCCCGGCACCTCGGGCTGGTGCCGGTCGCCGAACGGCGGGCCGATGCGGTGGACTCCGTCGCGGCGATGGCGGCGCAGGTGGCGCGGGGGTGCGACCTCGAGGCGCTGCTCGCGCTGGCGCGCGGCGCGGGAGACCTGTCCTGCGCGCCGTGGGACGCGGCCGAGGCCCTGCGGGCCGCCGTGCCCGCACCCGCCCTCGGCACGCCGGCCCTCGGCACGCCGGCTCTCGGCACGCCGGCTCTCGACGTCCGGGCTCCGCGGTCCGACGCCGGCGGGCTGCGGCCCGCCGCGGGCGGCACGGGCCGGCCGGTGGTCGCCGTCGCCGGCGGCTCCGCCTTCACCTTCTCCTACGCCGAGCACGCCGAGCTGCTCACCGCCGCCGGCGCCGACGTCGTCCCCTTCGATCCGCTGCGGGACGAGGGACTGCCCGACGGAACCGCCGGGCTGGTCGTCGGGGGCGGGTTCCCCGAGGTGTACGCGGCCGAGCTGTCCGCGAACGAGCCCCTGCGCAAGTCGGTGGCGGCCCTGGTGGACCAGGGGGCACCTGTCGCCGCCGAGTGCGCCGGGCTGCTCTACCTGTGCCGCGAGCTGGACGGGCAGCCCATGTGCGGGGTGCTCGACGCGAGCGCGCGGATGAGCGGACGGCTCACGCTCGGGTACCGGGACGCGGTGGCGGTGAGCGACAGCGCGCTGGCCGTGGCCGGGACCAGGATGCGGGGCCACGAGTTCCACCGGACCGTCGTGGAGCCCGGCGCGGGCGCGACCCCCGCGTGGGGGCTGCGGACCCCGCAGCGGCGTCTCGAGGGGTTCGTGGAGCGGGGCGTGCACGCGAGCTATCTGCACACGCACTGGGCGTCCGAGCCGGGCGTGGTCCGCCGGTTCGTGGAGAGGTGCCGGACGTCATGAGCGTCGGGCCGGCCGCGCGGGCCGTAGAGCCGGCGCCGGAGGCTGTCCTGGAGCCGGGGTCACAGGCCGTGCGGAAGGCGGGGCCGCAGGCCGTGGCGGAGTCGGGGTCGGGGGGCGTGAGCGGGAGCTTTTCGGTGCGCGCCTGGGGCTGGGGGGCCGTTCGCAGGCATTCAGGACGCCAGGCCGACCACCAGCCAGATGAAGGCCGCGCCCGCGATCGTGCACAGCACGGTCGAGCGGGCCGGGTGCTCGTGGTGGGCCTCGGGGAGGATCTCGGCGGCCGCCAGATACAGCAGCGCGCCGCCGAAGAACCCGAGATAGCCGCCGAGCACCTGCTCCGGGATGGAGACGAAGGACGTCGAGGCCGCGCCCACGACGGGGGCCGCCGCGTCCGCCACCAGCATGGCCTGGGCCTTGCGGCGGGCGTTCCCGTACAGGCTGGTGATCGTGTAGGTGTTGAAGCCGTCCGCGAAGTCGTGGGCGATGACCGCGAGCGCCACGGCGGCCCCCATGCCGCCGTCCACCTGGAAGGCCGCGCCGATCGCCACGCCGTCCATCGCACTGTGGCCGACCATCGCGGCGGCGGCCGTGAGACCCACCTCGGGCGCGCGCAGGGCCGTCTCCTCCGCGCCGTGCGCCGCCTGCCGGGCCGCGAGCAGCCGTTCCACCAGATGGGCCAGCAGGAACCCGGCCACGAAGAGCAGCAGCGCGGCCGGGACGCCGAAGACCTCGGTGCCGGCCGCTTCCAGCGCCTCCGGCAGCAGGTCGAGGCCGACCACGCCCAGCATCAGGCCGCCGGCCAGGCCCAGCACGAGGTGGCGGCGGTCGGTCACGCGCTGTGCCGTCCAGCCGCCGGCCAGCGTCATGAGGAACGCGCCGAGCGCGACGAAGACCGCCATGGGCCCTTGCTATCCGATCGACCCCTCATCGCGCACATCCGCGCCGCGACCTGACGACGAAAATCCCTGACGAAATCATTGAAACCGCACAAAACGAGGTGAGAGGACGTGCCGCCATGACCGACGCCGCCACCGGCCCGGGGCACGCGACCAGGGTCGGCGACGCCGTCGTGGCGTGCCTCGTCGTCGGGGTCGGCGCGTCCAGGGGCGTGCCGGCCGACGAGGTGTTCGGGCTCGTGGAGACCGCGTTGCGGGAGGCGGGGCGGTCCCTGCGGGACGTCGTCGAGCTCGCCACCGTCGACGTCAGGGCCGGCGAACCGGGCCTCGTCGAGGTCGCCCGGCGACTCGGCGTGCCCGTGGTGACGTACTCCGCGCGGGAGTTGGCGGGGGTCTCGGTGCCCCACCCGTCCTACGCGCCGTCCGCGGCCCTGGGCACGCCGTCGGTGGCGGAGGCGGCCGCGCTGATCGGCGGCGGCGAGCTCGTGGTGCCCAAGCGCAGGTCGGCCGGGACGCCGGCGAGGGCGACCTGCGCCGTCGCCCGCCGGCCGGACCTTCCCGGGGTGTCCGGCACGCCCGCCGGATCCGCCCTCGCGCCGCCGGACGACGACGTCGCCGCGCCGCTCGCGACCCGCACGGAAACCCCTCACGCGGACATCACCCACACAGACATCACCCACCCGGGCATCACCTTTACGGACATGGAAACACGCAGTCCCATGCACACTGACGGACAAGCCGACGAGTACGCCGACGGCCGCGTCGCCGGCGCTCTCGACGGCTGGCACGACCTTCGCCATCACGGGGATTCCGAGGTCCGGGACGACGGCTCGGACCTGGTCGATCTCGCCGTGAACGTCCGCGCGGACACGCCTCCGCGCTGGCTGCTCGAGCGCGTCGCCGCGTCCCTGGGCGGCCTCGCGGCCTATCCGGACGGGCGGGCCGCACGGGCGGCCGTCGCGGCGCGGCACGGGCTGCCCGTGGAGCGGGTGCTGTTGACGGCGGGCGCGGCGGAGGCGTTCGTGCTGCTGGCGCGGGCCCTGCGGGTGCGGCGGCCGGTGGTGGTGCATCCGCAGTTCACCGAGCCTGAGGCGGCGCTGCGCGACGCCGGGCACCAGGTGGGCCGGGTGCTGCTGCGCGCGCGGGACGGCTTCCGGCTGGATCCCGCGGCCGTTCCCGACGACGCCGACCTGGTGGTGATCGGCAATCCGACGAACCCCACGTCGGTGCTGCACCCCGCGGACACGGTCCGGCGGCTGGCGCGGGCCGGGCGGACGCTGGTGGTCGACGAGGCGTTCATGGACGCGGTGCCCGGCGAGCGGGAGGCCCTCGCCGGCCGGACGGACGTGCCCGGTCTGGTGGTGCTGCGCAGCCTGACCAAGACCTGGGGACTCGCGGGGCTGCGGATCGGGTACGTCCTCGCCGCGCCGGAGACGATCGCCGAGCTGGAGCGGGCACAGCCGCTGTGGCCGGTGTCCACGCCGGCGCTGGCCGCCGCACAGGCGTGCGTGGAACCGCAGGCGCTGGCGGAGGCCGGGCACGCGGCGCACCGCATCGCCGCGGACCGGGCCCATCTCGTCGCCGGCCTCGAGGAGTTCGCCTCGGACGGGCTGCGGGTCGCGGGGCCGGCCCAGGGCCCCTTCGTGCTCGTCCGGCTGCCGCGAGCGGCCGCCGTCCGCCGGCAGCTGCGCGTCCTGGGGTTCGCGGTCCGGCGCGGGGACACCTTTCCGGGGCTGGACGAGGAATGGCTGCGGCTGGCGGTACGGGACCGGGCGACGGTGAACCGTTTCCTCCAGGCTCTGGACCAGGCACTGGCGCTGACGCGCGACTGAGGAACGCGAGGGGCGGGCGCGCGAGACCCACGCGAGCTGGGCGAGCGCGAGGTTCGGGACGCGAGGGAGCCGCGCGACCGGCCCACGGCTCGGACCGCCCCGGCCCATGGCTCGGACCGCCTCAACCCACGATCTTTCCGTTCAGCACGGTCCTGCGGGGCGCCGCCAGCACGCGCACGTCCGCGCGCGGGTCCGTCTCGTACACCACCAGGTCCGCCGACGCGCCCTCGTCCAGGCCGGGGCGTCCGAGCCAGGCGCGTGCGCCCCAGGTCGCCGCCGAGAGCGCCTGCAGCGGGGGGATGCCCGCCGTCACCAGCTCCGCGACCTCCGCCGCCACCAGACCGTGCGGCAGCGAACCGCCGGCGTCCGTGCCGACGAAGACCGGGATGCCGGCGTCGTAGGCGGAGCGGACGGTGTCGTACCGGCGTGCGTGCAGCCTGCGGATGTGGGCCGACCAGCGCGGGAACTTGGCCTCCCCACCGGCGGCGAGCTCCGGGAACGTGGCGATGTTGACCAGGGTCGGGACGATCGCCACACCCCGCTCGGCGAACAGCGGGACGAGATCGTTTGTCAGGCCCGTGGCGTGTTCGACGCAGTCGATGCCGGACTCGACCAGGTCGCGCAGCGAGTTCTCGGCGAAGCAGTGCGCGGTGACGCGTGCGCCCAGCCGGTGGGCCTCGGCGATGGCCGCCTCGGCCGCCTCCCGCGGCCAGCTGGGGGCCAGGTCGCCGGCGTCGCGGTCGATCCAGTCGCCGACCAGCTTGACCCAGCCGTCGCCGCGCCGGGCCTCCCGGGCGACGTACGCGACGAGGTCGTCGGGCTCGATCTCGTGCGCGTAGCCGCGCAGGTAGCGGCGGGTGCGGGCGATGTGCCGGCCGGCCCGGATGATCTTCGGGAGGTCGTCGCGGTCGTCGACCCAGCGGGTGTCCGAGGGCGAGCCGGCGTCCCTCAGCAGCAGGGCGCCGGCGTCGCGGTCCGTCAGCGCCTGCTTCTCCGCGACGTCCGGCTCGACCGGGCCGTGCGCGCCGAGGCCCACGTGGCAGTGCGCGTCGACGAGACCGGGCAGCGCCCAGCCCTCGACGGTGAGGACCTCACGGGCCCCGGCCGGGCGGTCGTAGGAGATCCGGCCGCCGACGACCCACAGCTCGTCGCGGACGTCGTCGGGTCCGGCCAGGACCCTGCCCTTCACGTGCAGCACCGGCACCGGCTGATCGCTCATACGTGCACCCTAGCCAGTGCTCTTGCCCACCTGGTCGGAGGTCTCCTCCTCCACGTCGGCCATCGCCGGGTCGAGGAGGCGGGAGAGGAAGTGGCGGGTGCGTTCGTGCCGTGGAGCGCCGATGACCTGGGCGGGGGCGCCGTCCTCGACGATCACTCCGCCGTCCATGAAGACGACCCGGTCGGCGACCTCGCGGGCGAAGGTCATCTCGTGGGTGACGACCATCATCGTCATGCCCTCGTTCGCCAGCATGCGCATGACGGCGAGGACGTCCCCGACCAGCTCCGGGTCGAGCGCCGACGTCGGCTCGTCGAAGAGCATCACGTCGGGGCCCATGGCCAGGGCCCGGGCGATCGCGACACGCTGCTGCTGGCCGCCGGAGAGGGAGGAGGGATAGGCGTGCGCCTTCTCCGACAGGCCCACCCGCTCCAGGTTCTGGGCGGCGACCTCCGCGGCCTTTGCCTTGCCGCGGCCGAGCACCCGGCGCTGCGGCAGGGTCAGGTTCTCGGTCACCGACAGGTGCGGGAACAGGTTGAACTGCTGGAAGACCATGCCGATACGGCGTCGTACGGCGTCGATGTCCACGTCGGGGTCGGTGAGCTCCGTGCCGCCGACGAAGACCTGGCCCTTCGTCGGTTCCTCCAGCAGGTTCACGCAGCGCAGCAGCGTCGACTTGCCCGAGCCGGAGGGACCGATCACGCAGACGACCTCGCCCCGGCCGATCTCCAGGTCGATGCCGCGCAGCACCTCGTTGTCGCCGAACGCCTTGTGCAGGCCGCGCACTTCGATCTCGGGTCGGCTCATTTCACGGCCTCCTGGGCCTTGGCCTCCATGCGGCGCACGACGAAGCCGAGCGGGACGGTCACCAGCAGGTAGCACAGGCCGGCGACCAGGATCGGCGTGGAGTTGGCGGTGTCGCTGGCCAGGTCCCGGCCGAACTTGGACAGTTCGCGCTCCTGAAGGGTCACGCCGAGGAGCAGGACCAGGGAGGAGTCCTTGAAGAGGATGATCAGTTCGTTGGTGAGCGGCGGCAGGATGATCCGGAACGCCTGCGGGATGACGATGGAGGTCATCGCGCGGGCCGGTGAGAAGCCCAGCGAGCGCGCCGCTTCCATCTGCCCCTTGGGCACCGCCTGGATGCCCGCGCGGAACGTCTCCGCCATGTACGCGGCACCCACCAGGCCGAGCGCGAGCGCCGCCTTGCCGTAGGTGCCGCCGACGATCTCCGTGCCGGGGAAGGCCAGCGGCACGGCCACGCCGATGAAGACGAAGATCAGCAGGGCGGGCAGACCGCGGAAGATCTCGATGTACACGCCGGCCACCCAGCGGTACGGGCCGACCGAGGACAGTCGCATCAGCGCGATGACCAGGCCGAGCACCAGCCCCAGCAGGAAGCCGGACAGGGTGTACAGGACGGTGTTCTTCAGCGCCAGCGTGATGACGTCCGGGAACATCTCCTTCGCGATGTCCCACTGGGCGAACTGGTTCTTCAGCCGACCCCAGTCGGCGGTCACCGCGAAGACGATGACGGCGGCGACGAACACGGCGTACTGCGCGCCGCGCGACAGCCGGCGCTTCTGCCGCCGGGTCAGTCCCCTCTTCTTCGGCTGGAGCGGTACGTCCGCGGCCGTCATGACGCCGACGGGGAGGCCGCGGACGCGTCGTACGGGCCGATCCACTTCTCGTACAGCGTCTTGTACGTGCCGTCGGCCTTCGCGTCCGCCAGCGCCTTGTCGATCGCGGCGGCCAGCTTCGTGTTGCCCTTCTTCACGGTGAAGCCGTACTGCTCACCGGTGTTGAGGTTGTCGACGACCTTGAAGGCGTCGGCGTTGGCCTTGTCCTTCAGCCAGCCCTGGACCACCGGGTAGTCGATGATGACGGCCTTGACCTGTCCGGTGCGCAGCCCGTTGAGGACGGCGTCGGAGGACTCGAAGGAGACCGCGTCGAAGCCCTGCTTCTCGGCGTAGTCCTCGCCGGTGGTCTGCGCCTGCGCACCCAGCTTGACGCCCTTGGCCTTCACGTCGGCGAGCGAGGAGACGCCGGCGTCCTTGTCGACCAGGACGGCCTGGGTGGCCTCGAAGTAGGGGTCGGAGAAGTCGACGTTCTTCTTGCGCTCGTCGGTGATGGTCATGCCGGCCGCGGCGAGGTCGCACTGGCCGGAGTTGAGGAAGGCGCCGGTCTTGAAGTTCTCGAAGGGCGTGTCGACGATCGCCTGCTTCACGCCGAGGTTCTTGGCGACCAGGTCGATCAGGGACACGTCGAAGCCCTGCACCTTGCCGTCGATCTCCGACTGGAAGGGCGGGTAGGGCAGGTGGGTGCAGGTGGTGAGCTGGCCCGCCTTGACGAGCTCGACCCCGCCGGCGGCGGTCTTGGAGCCGCTGCCGCCGTCGTCGCTCGACGTGCAGGCGGCCACGAGCACGAGCCCGGCCGTCGCGGTGGCAGCGGCCAGGATGCGGGTCCGGCGCCCGGAGAGGGTGTTCACGGCGGGCCTTCCTGTAAGAGAACTTTGGGTTCCGATTATAAGGATAAGTTTGAGGCTCTCAAAACAAACCGATGGTTACAGGGCCGTTATACCTACGAAGTAGCCAGCAGGGAGGTGGGGACGCCCCCGGTTACTCTCGTCACCTCTACCCCGTCAGCGAAGAGAGCACCGTTGTGACACACCCGTTCCTGGACCTCGCACCGCTGAGCGCCGCACAATTCGCCTCGATCGAGGACCGGGTGGCCCGGCTGCTGGACACCCGGCAGGACGTCGTGATCATGCAGGGTGAGGCGCTGCTGCCCCTGGAGGGGGCGATCCGGGGCGCAGCGGGTCCGGGCACCACCGCCCTCAACGTGATCACCGGCCCGTACGGGCAGACCTTCGGCGACTGGCTGCGGGACTGCGGCGCGACCGTGATCGACCTGGCGGTCCCCTTCCACACCGCGGTGACGGCGGCACAGGTCCGCGAGGCGTTCGCCGAGCACCCGGAGATCGACTTCGTTTCGCTGGTGCACGCGGAGGCCGCGACCGGCAACACCAACCCGGTCGCGGCCGTCGGCGAGGTGGTGCGGGAGCACGGCGCGCTGTTCTACCTGGACGCGGTCGCCTCGATTGGCGCGGAGCCGGTGCTGCCGGACGCGTGGGGCGTGGACCTGTGCGTGATCGGCGCACAGAAGGCGATGGGCGGCCCGGCGGGCGTGTCGGCGGTCTCGGTGAGCGAGCGGGCGTGGGCGCGGATGTCCACGAACCCGCAGGCCCCGCGCCGCTCCTACCTGTCCCTGCTGGACTGGAAGCAGCGCTGGATCGACGGCGGCCGCACAGCCTTGCCGCACGCGCCGGCACAGCTGGAGATGCTGGCCCTCGAGGCGTGCGTCGAGCGGATCGAGACCGAGGGGCTGAAGACGGTCATGGCCCGGCACGCGTCCGCGGCGGCGGCGACGCGGGCGGGCGCGGCGGCGCTGGGCGGCGGGCTCGAGCCGTATGTGCACGACGCGGCGGAGGCGGCGCCGGTCGCCACGACGCTGCGGGCGCCGGCGGGCGTGCCGGCGTCGGAGCTGGTGGCCCGGGCACTGGCGATCGACCCCGCGCTGCCGCTGGCCGCGGGCGGGGGCGCACTGGCCGGCGAGATGATCCGGGTCAACCACTACGGCACTGCCGCGACCGTGGCCGCTGTGCGGGGATCCCTGGCCGCCCTGGGCGCGGCCCTGGCGGAGAAAGGCCTGCCCGTCGACCTGGACGCGGCCCACCGAGCCGCAGAGACCGGCCGGAACTGAAGGGAGCGCCGGTACCGACCGGGCGGACGGCGAGAAACCGGGGGAACGGCGAGAACCGGGCGGAATGCCGAAGCGGCCCGGACGGCGGCCGGAACCTGCCGTCGGTGTCGGAGACCGGTGGCATGCTGCCGTCATGACCACCGACGCGCACCTGACCCTTCCCGACGGTCGTCCGGTCCCGCTGCTGACCGGCGAGGAACTCCCCATGCTGGAGAGCTGGCTGGCGTTCCACCGGGCCACCCTGGAGCTGAAATGCGCCGGCCTCGACGACGGACAGGTGCGGACGGCGTCCGCCGAGCCGTCATCGCTCACCCTCCTCGGTCTGGTGCAGCACCTCGCCGAGGTCGAACGCAACTGGTTCCAGCGGGCGTTCGCCGGCCTCGAGGTGCCGCCGGTCTTCGAGGAGAGGTCCGGCTACTCACTCGACGCTGACCGCGGGCTCGACGAGGCGCTGACGGTCTGGCGGCGGGAGATCGCCCGCGGCCGCGAGCTGATCGCCGGGCGGTCGCTGGAGGACACCGGCCGGATCCTGGACGGGCCGATGGCCGGGCTCGAGGTCAGCCTGCGCTGGGTACTCGTCCACATGATCGAGGAGTACGCCCGCCACAACGGCCACGCCGACCTTATCCGCGAGCGCCTCGACGGAGTTACCGGAGTTTAGCGAGAAGGTGGTTCGGGGATTTATTTCGGGTGTTTTTCGCGGGATTTTCCGGCGATAGTTTTCCCGAGTTCTTCTGCCCTGTTTTCCGGTGTCCAAACGCAGCGATTTCCGGGCGTCCTGGAACTGCGTGACGCATTGCACAAGCTCGGCCATATGTACCTTTTGCGCGGTGCGAAAGCATTCAAAGCGGACTCCCGTCTCCCAGGCATCACGGAATCACCACGACCTCTCCATGCGCAATCGAATTTCGCTCGGTAAGTTCCATCCGCATGACTGCCGCACAAGCAGACCTGCGTATCGACCGCCCGTCGGTGGCTGACGGAGCCGCCCTCTGGCGTCTCGCCAAGGAATCCGGAACGCTCGATCTGAACTCCTCCTACAGCTATCTGCTGTGGTGCCGCGACTTCGCCGCCACCTCGGCGGTGGCGCGCGCGGAGGACGGCGCGCCGGTCGGGTTCGTCACCGGCTACACACGGCCGGAGGACCCGCACACCCTGCTGGTCTGGCAGGTGGCCGTCGACGCCGCGCACCGAGGTCGCGGACTCGCCGCGGCGCTGCTCGACGGGCTGACCGCGCGGATCGCCGCTGAGCGCCCGCTCACCGCCGTGGAGACCACCATCACGCCGGGCAACACCGCCTCCGAGCGGCTGTTCGCCTCGTACGCCGAACGACACGGGGCGACCGTCACCCGCGAGGTGCTGTTCGGCGCCGGACTGTTCCCCGACGGCCCGCACGACCCCGAGGTGCTGTACCGGATCGGCCCGCTCTCCTTCTGATCCGTCCGCGCCCCCTCGCCCTCCCCGCCTCCCTCGCGCTCCCCGCCTCCCCCGCGCTCCCCCACGTCCCCGCCCCCCGTACCGCTCTCCTGCCGACCCCACACCAAGGAGTGTTTTCGCCGTGACCCTCACCCAGCCCGACCTCAGCGTCTTCGAGACCCTCGAGTCCGAGGTGCGCAGCTACTGCCGTGGCTGGCCCGTCGTCTTCGACCGCGCGCAGGGCAGCCGCATGTACGACGAGGACGGCCATCGGTACCTGGACTTCTTCGCCGGCGCCGGATCGCTCAACTACGGCCACAACAACCCCGTGCTGAAACGGGCGCTGATCGACTACCTGATGCGGGACGGCGTCGCGCACGGGCTCGACATGTCGACCGTCGCCAAGCGGACGTTCCTGCAGACCTTCCAGGACCTGGTGCTGCGCCCCCGTGACCTGCCCTACAAGGTCATGTTCCCGGGCCCGACCGGCACCAACGCCGTGGAGTCCGCGCTGAAGCTGGCGCGGAAGGTCAAGGGCCGCGAGGCCATCGTGTCCTTCACCAACGCCTTCCACGGCATGTCCCTCGGGTCGCTCGCGGTGACCGGCAACGCCTTCAAGCGGGCCGGCGCAGGCGTCCCCCTGGTGCACGGCACGCCGATGCCGTTCGACAACTACTTCGACGGCCAGGTCCCGGACTTCCTCTGGTTCGAGCGGCTGCTCGAGGACCAGGGCTCCGGCCTCAACAAGCCCGCCGCCGTGATCGTCGAGACCGTGCAGGGCGAGGGCGGCATCAACGCCGCGCGTCCGGAGTGGCTGCGGGCGCTCAAGGATCTGTGCGAGCGCCAGGACATGCTGCTGATCGTCGACGACATCCAGATGGGATGCGGGCGCACCGGGGCCTTCTTCTCCTTCGAGGAGGCCGGCATCGTCCCGGACATCGTCACGGTGTCCAAGTCCATCAGCGGCTATGGACTGCCCATGTCGCTCTGCCTGTTCCGGCCGGAGCTCGACGTGTGGGAGCCGGGCGAGCACAACGGCACCTTCCGCGGCAACAACCCGGCCTTCGTCACCGCCACCGCCGCGCTCGAGACGTACTGGGCGGACGGGTCGGCCATGGAGAAGCAGACCCGGGCGCGCGGCGAGCAGGTCGAGCAGGGCCTGATCTCGATCACCGAGGAGAACCTCGCCGACGTCAAGGAGTACCGGGGCCGCGGTCTGGTGTGGGGCCTGGAGTTCCACGAGAAGGCGCGGGCCGGCCGGGTCGCGCAGCGCGCCTTCGAACTCGGGCTGCTGATCGAGACGTCCGGCCCGGAGAGCGAGGTCGTCAAGCTGCTGCCTGCGCTGACCATCACCCCGGAGGAGCTGGACGAGGGTCTGAGCATCGTCGCCCGGGCCGTGCGGGAGACCGTCTGACGCTGCGGGAGACCGTCTGACGCTCCCCGTGGGCCGGGCGCGAACCCGGCCCGTACACCGGCCGCTTCCCGTGGCCGGCCATCCGTCACCTACCTAGGAGGCATCGCGACACCGTGATCGTCCGTTCGTTCAAGGACATCGAGGGCACCGACCGGCATGTGCGGGCGGCGTCCGGCACCTGGGAGAGCAAGCGCATCGTCCTGGCCCGGGAACGGGTCGGATTCTCGCTGCACGAAACGATTCTGTACGCGGGCACCGAGACGTCGATGCACTACGCGAACCACATCGAGGCCGTCGTCTGCGTCGAGGGCGAGGCCGAACTGACCGACCACGAGAGCGGGCTGACGCACACCGTCACGCCCGGGACCATGTACCTCCTCGACGGGCACGAGCGGCACACGCTGCGCGTCAAGGAGGACTTCCGCTGCCTCTGCGTGTTCAACCCGCCGGTCACCGGACGGGAGGACCACGACGAGAACGGCGTCTACCCCCTGCTGACCGAGCCCGAGGAGGTGCAGGCATCGTGACCACGCTCACCGATCTCTACCCCACCCGTGGCACCACCGAGGTGTCCGTCCCCCGTCAGGACCCCGTCGTCTGGGGCTCCCCCGACGCGCCCGGCCCGATCCCGGCCGCCGGTCTGCACTCCTACGAGCGCGACGGCTTCCTCACCGTCGACCAGCTGATCGGCGACGACGAGGT
Source organism: Streptomyces sp. B21-105 (assembly GCF_036898465.1). Classification (NCBI taxonomy): domain Bacteria; kingdom Bacillati; phylum Actinomycetota; class Actinomycetes; order Kitasatosporales; family Streptomycetaceae; genus Streptomyces; species Streptomyces sp. B21-105. Next base: position 2,390,936 of record NZ_JARUMJ010000001.1, read on the forward strand.
CGCCGTGTACCGGCGTGAGCTGGAGCGGCTCGTCGCCGACCCGGAGATCCGGGCGGACGAGCGGTCGATCGTCGAGCCGCGTTCGAAGGAGATCCGGTCCGTCTTCGAGGTCCACAAGCTCAGCCAGGTGTTCGCCGCGCTGGTGCGTGACGAGCGGGTCGCCGGGCGGGCCCGGCAGATCCTCGGGTCGGACGTCTACGTCCACCAGTCGCGGATCAACGTCAAGCCGGGCTTCGGGGCCGGAGGCTTCTACTGGCACTCCGACTTCGAGACCTGGCACGCCGAGGACGGCCTGCCGAACATGCGGACGGTGTCCGTGTCGATCGCGCTGACCGAGAACCTCGACACCAACGGCGGGCTCATGATCATGCCGGGCTCGCACCGGACGTTCCTCGGCTGCGCCGGGGCCACGCCGAAGGACAACTACAAGCAGTCCCTGCAGATGCAGGACGCGGGCACGCCGTCCGACGAGGCGCTCACCTCGATGGCCGACGCCCACGGCATCAGGCTGTTCACCGGCAGGGCCGGTTCGGCGACCTGGTTCGACTGCAACTGCATGCACGGGTCGGGCGACAACATCACGCCCTACCCGCGCAGCAACGTCTTCATCGTGTTCAACAGCGTGGAGAACACGGCGGTGGAGCCGTTCGCGGCGCCGATCCGCCGTCCGGAGTTCATCGGGGCCAGGGACTTCACCCCGGTGCGATGAGCCGCTGCGCGACGAGCCCCTGTCCGGTCCCCTGACGCCGGGCAGGCCCACCCGACCGCCGCCGGGAGCTTTCCGGCGGCGGTCGGTCGCGTCAGCCCGCCAGCACGTCCAGCAGGCGGTCGACGTCGGCGGCCGTGTTGTAGAGGTGGAACGCGGCGCGCAGGTTGCCCGCGCGGTCGGAGACCTGGATGCCGGCCGCGGCCAACTCGGGCTGCCGGAAACCGAGTCCGGGCACCGAGACGATCGCGGAGCCGGGCGCGGGGAGGGGTTCGCGGCCGAGTGCGGCGAGTCCGGCGCGGAAGCGGTCGGCGAGGGCCCGGTCGTGGGCGCCGATCGCCTTGACGCCGATCTCCTCCAGCAGTTCGAGGGAGCGCCGCAGACCGGCATAGCCGAGCAGGGCGGGCGTCAGATCGAACCGCCGTGCGGAGCGGGCGAGTTCGGCGACCGGGCCGTAACAGCTGTCCCAGGGCTCCTCGCCGGCGACCCAGCCCGCGAGGACCGGCGACAGCCCGCCGAAGTCGTCCGGGACGACGAGGAAGGCCGTACCCTGCGGGCCGAGCAGCCACTTGTAGGACACAGAAGCCGAGAAGTCGTACGCGCCGGCGTCCATCGGCAGCCAGCCGGCGGACTGCGAGAAGTCGACGTAGGTGCGCGCCCCGTGCGCCCGGGCCGCCTCGCGCAGGGCGGGCAGGTCGGCGATCCGGCCGTCCGCGGACTGGGCGGCGCTGACGGCGACCAGCGCGGTGCCGGGACGGACGGACTCGGCGATCCGCTCCAGCGGGACGGCCCGGACCTTGAGGTCGCCGCGGACGTGGAACGGGTTCAGCACGGAGGTGAAGTCGTCCTCCGAGGTGAGCACTTCGGCGCCCGCGGGGAGCGAGGCGGCGATCACGCCGGTGTGCGCGGCGACCGAGACACCCAGGGCCACCCTGGTCACGGGGACGTCGGCCAGCCGGGCGTAAGCGGCCCGGCAGGCCTCCACGTCCTCGAACAGCGGGGTCAGCGGCCGGCCCTCCGCCCGCAGCAGCGCCGCCTCGTGCAGGGCGGCGACGGACCGCGCGGGCAGCAGGCCGTTGCTCGCGGTGTTCAGATATGTGGTCTTCGGGGTGAACTCGGCACGGACGAGGCTCTCGAAGGTCTCCATGGATCCACTCTGGGCCCCACGGAACTCCTCGTCCATTGCCGATTTTTACGCGGTTCCGCTAAGGAACGCTTATGGATAGGCGCTGGCCTGCGGATTCACCGCGGTTCACCGCTGGGGGACTTCGCAGCCGTCCGGGCCGCAGGCCTGCGCGCCGCCGTCGTCGATCAGCTTCAGCGGGGAGCGGTCCCCCCACGCCCGGGTCAGCGCCTGGGCGAAGACCTCGGCGGGCTGGGCGCCGGAGACGCCGTAGGCGCGGTCGAGGACGAAGAAGGGCACGCCGTTCGCGCCGAGCTCGGCGGCCTCGCGCTCGTCGGCGCGGACCTCGTCGGCGTACGCGGCCGGATCGGCGAGGACCGCGCGGGCGGCGTCGGCGTTCAGGCCGGCCTCGACGGCCAGCGCCACGAGCCGCTCGTCGCCCTCGGTGAAGAGGGACCGCTCCTCGGCGAAGTTCGCCCGGTAGAGGATCTGGATCAGCTCGTCCTGACGGCCCTGCTCCTTGGCGAAGTGCAGCAGCCGGTGCAGGTCGAAGGTGTTGCCGTGGTCGCGGTCCCGGGTGCGGTAGTCGAGGCCCTCGGCGGCGGCCTGCGCGCCCAGGTTCTCCTCGCCGGCCTGCGCCTGCGCCTCGCTCATCCCGTACTTCTTGGTGAGCATGGCGAGCACCGGCTGGACGTCGCCCTTGGCGCGGCCCGGGTCCAGCTCGAAGGAACGGTGGACCACCTCGACCTGGTCGCGGTGCGGGAAGGCCTCGAGCGCCTTCTCGAAGCGGGCCTTGCCCACGTAGCACCACGGGCAGGCGATGTCGCTCCAGATCTCGACGCGCATGTCTCGGCTCTCTTCAGGTCGTGCGGCGGACACGGAGGCTCGGTTCCCTCCGTCAGGTGCATGAACGTTCAAGCAGCCCGCTTCATTCCCCGGTCACGCGCCGTCGGGCACCCGGTACCTGAGCCACAGGTGGTGGTCCCCTTCGGCGGGCGGGTGCTCCGGGTCCGGGACCCAGCCCCGGCGTGCGTAGAAGGCCTGCGCCCGCCGGTTGTCGACGTGCACGTCGAGCACGGCCGTGCGGCGGCGGTCCGCCCGCCACTGCTCGACGCAGGCCGCGTGCAGGGCCGTACCGATCCCCGCCCGCCAGTGGTCGGGGTCGACGTGGAACTGGAACAGCTTGACCGTGCGCGCGGGCGCGCCCTGCGGCGTACGGAAGGAGGCGAGGCCGACGATCCGCCCTCGCTCAAGGACGCACAGCACGTGCCCGTCCCGCCGCTCGACGGCCGTGCGCCAGTTCGCGAGCCAGTCCGTGCCGTCCTGGGGAACGCCGTCGGGGTAGTACGTCGCCCGGGCACGCGCGTGCAGGGCGGCGATGGCCTCCGTCTCGGCGGGCACGGCCGTGCGGATCACCCGGTTCGCGGTGACACGATCTCCGATCATGCACAGGAGGACGTGCGGGCCGTGTCCCCGGTTGCGGGACGTTGCGGGACGGTCAGCTGCCGTCCCTCAGGTCGGCCGGCCACTCGGGCCTGAACTCGAGGTGGTCGTACGTCACCACGCAGCCCTCCCCGATCGGCGACTGCGTCATGAAGCCGACCAGGGCCGCGCCGGTCCGCTCCTCGTCGCCCAGGGTGAACAGGCGGACGAAGGTCCAGCGCCGGCCGTCGCGGGAGGCGTGGAAGGCGAAGGCGCGACCGGTCCGGCTCACCCGCAGCCAGACCGAACTCCCCTCCACGGTGAAGGCGTTGGCGTCGTCGGAGTGTCCCCGGGTGACCACCGTGCAGACGGTCGCCACGTCCGGGGAGTACTCCAGGCAGAGCTTGGCCCAGGCCCGCTCGCCGACCTGGACGTACAACGCCCCCGCGTCGAAGGCCCAGGTGAATCCCACGGTGACCCGTGCGATCAGCTGGAAGTCGCCCTCCGGGGCACCCAGCAGCCGGGGGCGTCGGCGGCGGCGTCCAACGCCTCCCCGGTGGGCGGCACGAACCGGTCCTGCCGTGCCCCGGCCCACCCGGTGAGCACCCCGTCCTCGTGGAACCAGTGCCCGTCGGGCCCGTATGTGCGGAGCGGGAAGGGCAGTTCGGGGAGCGAGAAGTCCATGGTCTGATTATCGGACGCCCGGGCGCTGCGCCACGCGCTATCGGTCCGGGCGCTGTCGCTCCACGCGTTATCGCTCCAGGCGCCCGTTGAACCGGCGGGGAAGGCCCAGCTCGTTCTCGTCGCGCAGCTCCACGGGCAGCAGCGCGGCGGGAGTGTTCTGGTAGGCGACCGGCCGCAGCCACCGTTCGATCGCCGTGCCGCCCACCGAGGTGGAGGTCGACGTGGTGGCGGGGTAGGGCCCCCCGTGGTGCTGCGCGGGTGCGACGGCGACGCCGGTCGGCCAGCCGTTCACCAGCACGCGCCCGGCGAGCGGCGTCAGCTCGGCGAGGATCTCGCCGCCGCGCCCCTCACCGGCCGCCTCGCCCTCGGACAGCTGGACGGTCGCCGTGAGGTTGCCCGGCAGCCGCGTCAGCACGGCCCTGACCTCGTCGTCGTCCTCGTAGCGGGCCACGACGGTGACCGGCCCGAAGCACTCCTCGAGCAGCAGGTCGTGCTCACTCCCGGCGGCGAGCCGGGCGGCGGGCACGGTCAGGAACCCCGCGCTGACGGTGTGCTGCCCGCCCGCGCCCGGCGTGACCGGCGACTCGACGTCGGGCAGCGCGGCGCGCTCGGCGACCCCGGCGACGAAGTTGTCCCGCATCCGGTGGTCGAGCAGCACGCCCGCCTCGGTGTCGCTCACGGCGTCCGTCAGGGACTTGAGCAGCCCGTCGCCGGCCGCGCCGGACGGCACCAGAACCAGCCCGGGTTTGACGCAGAACTGGCCGACGCCCAGCGTCATCGACGCGGCGAGACCGGTCCCGATGGCCTCGGCGCGCTCGGCGGCGGCCGCCTCGGTCACCACGACGGGGTTCAGCGACCCCAGCTCACCGTGGAAGGGGATCGGCGTCGGCCGGGCGGCGGCCGCGTCGAACAGGGCCCGTCCGCCCCGGATCGAGCCGGTGAAGCCGGCGGCGGCGACCAGCGGGTGCCCGATCAGCTCGACGCCGGCGTCGAAGCCGTGCACGAGGCCGAGGACGGCCGCCGGGATGCCGTGCTCGGCGGCGGCGGTGCGCACCACCTTGGCGACCAGCTCGGACAGCCCCGGGTGGTCGGGGTGGGACTTGACGACGACCGGGTTGCCGGCCGCGAGCGCGCTGGCCGTGTCGCCGCCGACGACGGAGAAGGCGAAGGGGAAGTTCGACGCCGAGTACACGGCGACGACGCCGAGCGGCACCTTGTAGCGGCGCAGGTCGGGGACGGGCGGGGTGGCGGTGTCGTCGGGGTGGTTGACGACCACGTCGAGGAAGGCGCCCTCGTCCACGATGTCGGCGAACGCGCGCAGCTGGTAGCAGGTGCGGGCGAGCTCGCCGTTCAGCCGGACCGGTCCGAGCGCCGTCTCGGCGTCGGCCACCTCGACGAGCGTGTCCTTGGCGGCCTGGAGCCGGTCGGCGGCGGAGCGCAGGAACGCGGCGCGTACGGCGCGGTCCGCGAGGGAGCCGCGTGTGTCGTGGGCTGCGCGGACGACGGCGTCGACCTCCTGGGCTGTGGCCTCCACCGCAACCTGTTCACGCTGCTTCCCGGTTCGGGGGTCGACACTCCAGACTGGTGCTGCTGCCACCGCGGGTCCCTCCACGTTTGGTACTGGCTCACCCATCAGGGTCGTTCGATAGGCTGAACGCTGTCTCTGATGATGAATATGCTGTCGGAGCGTATTTCCCGTCGAACGAAGGGGTCAAGGGCGATGTCGGCTGTCGAGACGGGGGGCGGAGCGCAGGTCAAGTCCGCGGTACGGACGGTTGAGCTGCTGGAATACTTCGCCGGCCGCCCCGGGATGCACTCCCTCGCGGCGGTCCAGGAGGCCGTCGGATACCCCAAGTCGAGTCTCTACATGTTGCTGCGCACGCTCGTGGAACTGGGCTGGGTGGAGACGGACGCGACGGGCACGCGGTACGGCATCGGGGTGCGGGCGCTGCTCGTGGGCACCTCCTACATCGACGGCGACGAGGTCGTCGCGGCCGCCCGGCCGACCCTGGACCGGCTCTCGGACGACACCACCGAGACCATCCACCTGGCCCGGCTGGACGGCACGAACGTCGTCTACCTCGCCACCCGCCAGTCGCAGCACTACCTGCGCCCCTTCACCCGGGTCGGCCGCCGGCTGCCCGCGCACTCCACCTCGCTCGGCAAGGCCCTGCTGAGCACCTACACCGACGAGCAGGTCCGCAAGCTGCTCCCGGAGACGCTGCCTGCGCTCACCGAGCACACGATCACGGACCGCGAGAAGCTCATCGAGGAGCTGCACCAGGTCCGCGAGCAGGGCTTCGCGGTGGACCGCGAGGAGAACACCCTGGGCCTGCGCTGCTTCGGCGTGGCGATCCCCTACCGCACTCCGGCCCGGGACGCGATCAGCTGCTCCGTGCCGGTGGCGCGGCTCACGCCCGCCCACGAGCAGCTGGTGAAGGACGCCCTGTTCGACGCGCGCGACCGGCTGACCCTGGCCACCCGGCGGCTCTGAACACCGGGACGGGAAGGCCCTACGCTCTGCGGTATGCCGATCGCTCTGCGCCGCGTCCACGACAGCGATCTGCCGGTCTTCTTCCGGCAGACGAACGACCCCGAGTCCCTCGTCATGGCCGCGTTCACCCCGAAAGACCCGACCGACCGGGACGCCTTCGACGCCCGCTGGAACAGCATCCGCGCCTCGTCGGCCGTGGTGCGCACGATCCTGGTGGACGGGGACGTGGTCGGCAGCGCGGCCGTGTACGGGGAGCCGGGCGAGCGCGAGGTGACGTACTGGGTGGACCGCGCGTACTGGGGCCGGGGCATCGCCACGGCGGCGCTGACGGCCCTGCTCGCCGAGGTCCCCGAGCGCCCGCTGTTCGCGCGGGCGGCGGCCGACAACACCGGTTCCCTCCGGGTTCTGGTGAAGTGCGGCTTCGTGCCCACCGCCCGCGCCACCGGGTACGCCCCCGCGCGCGGGGCGGAGATCGAGGAGATCGTGCTGAGGCTGGAGAGCTGAATCGGCTCAGCTGAGCACTGGAGAGCCGAACCGGCTCAGATGAAGTGCCGATGAGAAAGCGGGACGGGGGGAACGAGGCCTCCGTCCCGTTCGTCTTTCCGGTCGCCATGAACAAGACGATCAGACGCGCCTCGGTCTTCACGCTGCTGCTGGTGTTCGCCCTGCTGCTGCGGGCGACCTGGGTGCAGTTCTACGAGGGCCGGGCGCTCGCGGACGACACGCACAACCGGCGCACCGCGATCGAGACGTACGCGGAGCCGCTCGGGAACATCATCGTGGCCGGGAAGGCGATCACCGGCTCGGCCGTCACCTCGGGCAGCGATCTCCGGTACAAGCGCACGTACACGGACGGCGAGCTGTACGCGGCGGTGACCGGCTACGCCTCACAGAGCTACGCCCCGACCCAGCTGGAGGGCGTGTACGCGGACCTGCTCAACGGCACGGACCCCCGGCTGAAGACGGTCCTGGACACGGTCACGAACAAGCGGGCGGATCCCGGCGACGTGCTCACCACGATCGACCCGGCGGTGCAGAAGGCGGCGTACAAGGCGCTCGGCGGCAAGAAGGGCGCGGCCGTCGCGATCGACCCGTCGACGGGCCGGATCCTCGCGGTCGTCTCGACGCCGTCGTACGACCCGTCGTCGCTGACCGACGCCGACACCGCCGGCGCGGCATGGAAGAAGCTGAACGCCGACCCCGACAAGCCTCTCGTCAACCGGGCGCTGCGGCAGCCGCTGGCGCCGGGCTCGACGTTCAAGCTGGTGGTGGCGGCCGCCGCCCTGGAGGACGGGCTGTACCCGTCGGTGGACGTCCGGACCGACAGCCCGAACCCGTACACCCTGCCGGGCACGCGCACCGACCTGAAGAACGAGAACGCCTCCGCGCCCTGCGAGGACGCCTCGATCCGGGTCGCGCTGCAGTACTCCTGCAACAACGTGTTCGCGCACATGGCCGTCCAGCTCGGACAGGACAAGCTGAGGGCGATGGCCGACAGGTTCGGCTTCGACGACGACAGCCAGGACGTGCCGGTGCGGGCCTACGCGAGCGTGTACCCGACCGGCATGGACGCCTCGTCGACGGCGCTGACCGGCATCGGTCAGTTCGACGTGACGGCGACGCCGCTGCAGATGGCCATGGTGTCGGCGGCCCTCGCCAACGGCGGCAAGCTGGTCTCGCCGCACATGGTCGAGCAGATCACGAACAGCGGCGGCGACGTCCTGGAGGACTACGACGACAAGGCGACCACCACCCAGGTGGTCAGCTCCTCGACCGCCGACCAGCTGCAATCGGCGATGCGGACCGTCGTCGAGAAGGGCACGGGCACCAACGCGCTCATCGACGGCGTCACCGTCGGCGGCAAGACGGGCACGGCCCAGAACGGCGAGAACAACAGCAAGGCCCCGTACGCCTGGTTCACCTCGTACGGGAAGTCCGACTCGTCCGGCGAGCAGGTCGCCGTGGCGGTCGTGGTCGAGCAGTCCGACGCGGCGCGTTCCGAGGTGAGCGGGAACGGGCTGGCCGCCCCCGTCGCCAAGGCGATGATGGAGGCGGCGCTGCGGAAGTGACCGGAGGTTGCGGGGGCGGACCGACGAACGGCCGCCCCCGTCACGTCACTTGACGCCGAGGATCTGCTCGATCGGGTCGATCGCGAAGTACACCAGGAACAGCGCCGAGGCGCCCCACAGCAGCCAGTGCACCTCCTTCGCCTTGCCGAGCACGGTCTTGACGGCGACGTACGCGACGAAGCCCGCGCCGATGCCGTTGGTGATCGAGTACGTGAAGGGCATCACGGCGATGGTGAGGAACGCCGGGATCGCGATCTCGTACTTGTCCCAGTCGATGTTCTTGACCTGGGTCATCATCAGGAAGCCGACGGCGACGAGGGCCGGAGCGGCCGCCTGGAGCGGGACGATGGTGAGGACCGGCGTCAGGAACAGCGCGAGGGCGAAGAGAGCGCCGGTGACGAGGTTGGAGAACCCGGTGCGCGCGCCCTCGCCGACACCGGCGGCCGACTCGATGTAGGAGGTCGCGGAGGACGACGAGGCAGCGCCGCCCGCGACCGCCGCCGCGCCGTCGATGAGCAGCACGCGGCCGAGGTTCGGCACCTCGCCCTTCTCGTTCAGCAGTCCGGCCTCCGCGCTGATGCCGACGACCGTGCCCATGGTGTCGAAGAAGTCCGACAGCAGGAGCGTGAAGACCAGCAGGACGACGGTGACGACGCCGGTCTGACCGAACGCGCCGAACAGGCTGAAGTGGCCGATCAGCCCGAAGTCCGGGGCGCCGACGACGTCGTCCGGCCAGGAAGGCGTGGTCAGCCCCCAGGACTTGATGTCGGCGAGCGAGTCGATGACGATCGCGAGCAGCGTCATCGCCACGATGCTGATGAGGATCGCGCCCTTGACCTTGCGGGCGAGCAGCCCGACGGTGAGCAGCACACCGAGGCAGAAGACGAGGACGGGCCAGCCGCCCAGGGTGCCGGTGCCGCCGAGCTGGACGGGGACGGTGGTGTGCGCGGCGTCCGGGATGCGGGTGACGAAGCCGGCGTCGACGAAGCCGATGAAGGCGATGAACAGGCCGATGCCGACGCTGATGGCCTGCTTGAGCGGCTGCGGGATGGCGTGCATGACGGCCTCGCGCAGTCCGGTCGCCACCAGCGCGCAGATCAGCAGGCCTTCGAGGACGATGAGACCCATCGCGTCGTCCCAGCTCATCAGCGGGGCGATCTGGAAGGCGACGACCGCGTTCAGGCCGAGACCCGCGGCGAGCGCGAGGGGAAGGTTGCCGCCGACGCCCATGACGACGGTCATCACTGCGGCCACCAGGGCAGTGGCGGTGGTGAGTTGGACGCTGTCGAGCCGGTGCCCGAACTTGTCCTCGGCGCTGCCCAGGATGATGGGATTCAGGACAAGTATGTAGGCCATGGTGAAGAACGTGGCGGTGCCGCCGCGTATCTCCCGGCCGAACGTGGACCCTCGTTCGGATATCCGGAAGTACCGGTCGACGCTGTTCACCGCCGGTCTCTCACGGGCGGGCCGGTCGGCCGTCTTCTGCGTGTCGGACATGACTGCCACTCCTAGGGGCCGGAACGATCTCGATGCGGATGCTGGCTGGATTGTTCCCCCGTTGAACCCTCTTCAGGTTTTCCCCGTGTTACGGATTCGGGTTCCGCACACGTTCGGCCTGCCATGCGACGTTCGAACCCCCGACCGAAGCGGGGGGTCGCACACTGCTACGCTTCCCGATCTCGTCCCGACCGCCTCCCCGGGACATCCCCATGTCATTCACATGGCACGCACAGCACAGGTCGCACCGAGAAGAGGTCACCCGTGGGCACAGTCGTCGACGACGCCGCCTCCGTGGAGTTCCACGCCTTCTTCGACCGCCACTACGCCGAACTGTCCCGTCTCGCCTGCATGTTGACCGGAGAGGCGGACGCCGCCGACGACCTGGCGGCGGACGCGCTCCTCGCGCTGTGGAACCGCTGGGACCGGGTGCGCGCCGCCGACCATCCGGTCGCGTACGCGCGCGGGGTGGTCGCCAACCTCGCCCGCACCCGCATCCGCAGCGCCGTCCGCGAGCGCCGCAGGATCGCGCTGTTCTGGTCGCAGCGCGAGGAGAAGACGGAGAATCCCGATGTCGCCGGCGTCGTGGACGTCCAGTCGGCGCTGCGTAGACTGCCGTTCCGCAAACGGGCCTGCGTGGTGCTGCGGCACGCCTTCGACCTGTCGGAGAAGGACACCGCGCTCGCCCTGGGCGTCTCCGTGGGTACGGTGAAGAGCCAGACCTCCAAGGGGATGGCCGAGCTGCAGAAGCTGCTGGGCGGCAAGGGGGCTCCGGTTAGGGTGCCTGCGATGGCACGCGACCGTCAGGCCGCAGGGAGGGACCGATGACGACGCAGCGGGACGTGCACGGCGAACTGCGCACCCGGCTGCACACGGCGGCCGAGGCGCACGAGCCCGACCGGGCGCGCATCCTGGCCCGGGTCGAGCGCGGCATGGCCGGTCAGGGGCAGGCGCAGGTCCGCTCCGCCCACCGGGCGACCCGCCCGCCGCTGTGGAGCTGGACGCGCATCGTGGGCGCGACGGCCGCGGTCGCGGGCATGCTCGCGGTGGGCGGTTACGCCGTGGCGTCCGTCGTGAAGGGCGACACCCCGGCGCAGCAGACCGTGTCGGCCTCCTCGCCGCCGGCCGAGTCCCCGGACGCGACCAGCCGCCCGCCCGTCTCGCCCCGGCCGACGCCGAGTCCGGGCGGCGGCCACCAGGCCGGGCCGAGCGCGTCCCCGCCGAAGAGCCCCGCGGCGAAGCCCTCCCCGGGCACGGCGCCCCTGCTGCCGGTGACGACAGACGAGGAGGAGGGGCCGCTGTGGTCGGACGGGTCGGTGGACCCGCACAGCAACGACTTCTGGGCGCAGAGCAACGTCACGCTGAAGACGTCCGAGGCGCTCACCGCGCTCACCGTGCAGCTGAAGGTCGCGCAGACCGGCGGGGTCTCGTCGGCGGGCGCCTGGCGCTCGCCGCCCGAGGACGACTTCGTGTTCAGCGTGGCCGAACGGGACGGCTTCCTCGTCTACACCTGGGTGCTCAAACAGGGCCGTACGGTCCCCAAGGGCGAGTGGGTGTTCGCCGGGCAGTACGACCACGACCGCGGCGGCCGTGACGCGCATGACGACACCTACGCGATCGCCGGCCGCTCGGACGGCCGCCAGACCGTCGTGGGCGGCGACTTCGCCCCCCACGACGACAAGGACGACTGAACCGGCTGAACCGGCCGTGCGGGGACGGGGACGAGCCCGCCCCCGCACGGAACGCGGAGAACCCACGGAACCCACGGAACCTGCGAACCTACGGAACGTCAGCTGACGAAGTACGTCGGGTTCGGCAGCTTGTACGTGCGGTCGGCGTAGCCGCCCTCGAGGTCGGAGTACTGGTCGCCGAAGTTGGCGATGATCTCGTACCCGAGGTCGTGCTCGATGTGCTTGCGGGTACCGGACTTGTACTGGACCGTCGTGCAGGTCCAGGCGCCCGGGGTGGCGCAGCCGCTCAGGTAGGACGGCGGGGCTGCGGCGTTCTTGAGGAACATGTGCGCGGCGTCGAGGTTGACGTCGGCGCCGACCTTCTTCAGGTTCTCGACCGCGGCGGCGCGCTGCGCCTCGCTGAGGCCCGAGTTGTAGAAGACCTCGACGCCCTTCTTCTCGGCGTAGCGCACCAGCTCGGGGCTGCCGAAGACGGCCGGGCGGTCCGCCTTGTTGACGTACGCCGCCCAACTGGCGGAGTTGTAGGTGTAGTTGTACCGCTTCTCGTAGTCGAGGCTGAGCAGCAGGGTGTCGTCGATGTCGAAGACGACCGCGGGCCGCTGGTGCTTCCTGCCCGCCTTGCGGGCGGCCTGGTCGATGTACTTCCGCGCGGCCTTGTCGATGCTCGCGAGGTCCTTGGCGTACGGGCTGGTCGGCGACGCCTGGTACACGCCGTTCGCGTCCGGGGCGGTGCCGTAGTAGGTGTCGATGTCCTTCACCAGGAGCCCGATGTTGTAGGGCTCGTGCGTGGAGTTGGCCGTGGACTGGCCGGCCGTGGCCGCGCCGGCGCCGTAGAGGGCGGCGCCGGCGACGGCGCAGGCCGCGGCGACGGCCGCGATGCGCAGTGGCTTATGCATGACACGCTTTCTACGCGCGTCACCCGGGTGAGCGCGAGACCCGCCGGGCAAAAAACGGGTCAAGCGCCCCGCCCGGCTCAGTTCATGGTCGCTCCGACGGTCGTCGAGCCGGTGGTCAGGAACGTGGTCGCGGGCAGGGCGCCGCCGGTGCCGCGGGCGTTGTAGGCGCTGCTCGCGTCCGTCGACCGGAAGGCGGGCGTGGCGATGCCGGAGTCCCAGTTGTTGCCGGACGAGGAGACCTTCGAGCCTTTGTTGACCGCGCCGCCGCCGTTGCTCACCGCGAGGTTCTTGCCGAGCTTGGCCGAGCTGGTGGCGAAGTAGTAGCCCCACTTGCTGTTGGCGTAGGCGGTGGTGCGGTTGAGGACGAGCGCGCCGGTGTTGGAGTTCTCGGTGAAGCCGTTCCCGGCGTTGCCCCAGGCCGCGGAGTTGTTGATGACGTGGGCGACCACCTCGCCGTCGCCGCCCAGTTTGCAGCCGTTGCCGTCGCCCGCGAAGGCCGAGTCGGACCAGCGGTTGACGCCGTTGCCGAAGGACCAGGTGTGCTCGACGGTGACGGGCGAGGAGAAGGACCAGAAGTCGATGCCGTCATCCGCGTTGTTGTAGAGGCGGGCCCCGGTGATGAGGTTGCCGCTGCCGGAGCCGAACTTCACGGCGATGCCGTCGGCGTTCTCGCCGTGGTTCGCGGCGTCGTAGTGGCCGTAGCTGTCGATGTTCTTGACGGTGTTGTTGACGGTTCCGTCCCCGGTGAGGGTGAAGCCGGAGTCGCCGCCGTTGACGGTCTTGACGTTGTTCCAGTTGGTGCCCGTGCAGGACTGGCAGACGACCGCGCTGTCCGGGGAGTTCTGGAAGGTGAGGTTGGAGACGTTCCAGTAGTCGGCGGTCAGCTTGAAGATCCAGGCACCGGCGGGCAGGGACGAGCCGTCGATCTTCACCGTCTCCGAGCCGTACGCCGTGAGGGTCACCGGCGAGGAGGAGGTGCCGTTGGCGGTGGACTGCAGGGTGGCGGTCGGGTAGTAGGTTCCGGCGCGGACCTGGATGACCGTGCCCGGGGTGGCGTTCTTGATGGCGTCGGACAGGGCGGTGGAGTTGCTGACGACCACGGTGGCGGCCTGTGCCTGGGTGGGCAGGACGGCGAGTCCGCAGCCCAGGGCGAGGGCGGCGACGGCGAGGCGAGCGGTACGACGAGACATGGAGTGCGGGTCCTTTCCGTCGTTCATGGGGGGGATGGGGCGGAGAAGCGGGAGCGGGATGAGCGAGGAGCGGGGACGTGCGGGACGGGCTGCGGGGATGAGTGCGACGGCTGCGGGGATGCGTGCGACGGTCGCCGGGGTCACCGGCGCCCGTAGGGCCTCCAGTCGCCCAGGTACGTCCGCGGGGTGTGCAGGGCGGCCTCCGCCGGGGTCAGCTGCGGCCGGTTCTCCGGCACCGAAATCACCGATCCCGGGCCGGAGTTGGCGTACTCGCGAAAGCGCATGGTCTGCCAGGGGTAGGCCTCGCGCATGTTGACGTACGGGGTGCCCGCGTCGATGCCGGGGCCGATCCAGGTGTCCCTGACGACCAGCGAGGGCCAGGCGGTCGTCTCGTAGGACGGCACCCAGGGCCGCGCGATCCTGTACGCGGCGTCCTCGGCCGCGGAGGTGATCCGGCCGCGCAGGGCGAGGAAGCCGTAGGGGTCGGCCCGGGCGGTGGCGGGTGCGAAGACCATGCCCTTGGGGGTGAAGGGCACGTCCCGTTGCAGGGTGTGGAAGCGGCAGGTGTCGAAGACGGCCCGGGCCCGCCCGAAGACGAAGTCGACGTCGCCCTCGATGTGGCAGTGGCGGTAGTACTGCCGGTCGAAGGCGTCGAGTGCGGTGGTGTCCGCGAAGAGGGTGTCCTGGTGGGCGAGGAACCGGACGTTCTCGAAGTGCGTGCGGTCGCCGGTGACGTAGGCGGCGACGGCCTGGGTGCCGGTGATCTCCGGGTGGTCGGCGCGCAGCCAGTCGTTGGCGAGGGTGAGGTCGCGCACCGTGAGACCGGGGCGGCGGAGGTGAAGGTGGCGGAGCCCGCGGTGCCGTAGGTCCCCGAACCGTCCGGCCTGGGCGTTCCGCCTGCGTTGTCGTGCACGATGACGGCGGCGCGCGGGTCGCAGCTCGCGCCGCGCAGGGTCAGCTCCGCCTTGTCCGGCGGGACGGCGACGACCTCCCGGTACGTTCCCGGGTGGACGACGATCGTCCAGCCCGGACCGCAGACGGCGTCCACGGCCGCCTGGACGCTGTCGCCGGGGCGGACGTGCAGGACCCGGCGGGAGTGCGCGTGGGCGGTGGGCGCCCCGGTGAGCAGGGCGGCGCCGGTGGCGGCGGCGAGGAACGTGCGGCGGGGCAGCATCTCAGCACTCCCCCTTCCAGGGCTCCCAGTCGCCGAGGTAGGCCTCGCGGGTCGCCGACCGGGCCTGGTCGCGGGTGAGCTGCGGGCGGTTCTCGGGGACGGTGATCCGGGCACCCGGCCCGGTGTTGCGGTACTCGGCGAACCGCTGGCTCTGCCAGGGGAAGGAGGCCGACATGTTCGTGTAGGGCGCGGCCGCGTCGATGCCGGCGTCCATGCGGGTGTCGCGGACGGTGAGCATCGGGCGGGCGGTGGTGTCGGAGCTGGGGACCCAGGGGCGGGCCAGCTTGTAGAAGGCGTCGGGGGCCTCGCTGCTGATCCGGCTCCCGGTGACCAGCTGGCCGAGCGGGTTGGCGCCCGCCGTGGAGGGGGCGAAGACGAAGCCGTAGGGCGCGCCGGTGAGGTCGGTGCGGCTCAGGGTGCGGAAGTGGCACCGCTCGAGGACGGCGGTGGCGCGGCCGAAGACGAAGTCGACGTCTCCCTCGACGTAGCAGTGCGCGTAGTACTGCCGGGCGAAGGCGGTCAGGGACATCGAGTCGGCGTACAGGGTGTCCTGGTGCCCGAGGAAGCGGCAGTGGTGGAAGGCGGAGCGGTCGCCCTGGACCTTGACGGCGACGGCCTGGGTGCCGGTGATGTCGGGGTGGTCGGCGCGCAGCCAGTCGTTGGCGAAGGTGATCCAGCGGGCGGTGAAACCGGCGGCCTGCAAGGTGGTGGTGGCCGAGCCGGTGGTGCCGTAGGTGCCGCCGCCGGGCTTGGCGGTGCCGGCCGCGTTGTCGTAGACGATCACGACGTCCCGGGGGTCCTCGGAGGCGCCGATCCAGGCGGCCTCGGTGCGGGTGGCGTCGAGGACCACGGTCTCCCGGTAGACGCCGGGGGCGAGGACGAGGGTCCAGCCGCTGCCCGCGGCGGCGGTGACGGCGTCCCGCACGGTCGTGAAGTCGCCCCGGCCGAGCGGGTCGACGTAGAGGGTCTGCGGGGTGCGGCGGGCGGCCGGGGAGCCGTGGCGGCCGAACGGGCGGCGGCCGCCCGCGGCCCGGCCGGACGGCGCGGCCAGCGCGGACGGGGCGCCCAGGGCCAGGGCGGCGGCCGTTCCCGCGCTCGCGGCGCTCACGGCGAGGAACCGCCTTCTCGAAACGGGGTGCATGCGGGTGCTCCTTGACGGTGCGGCTCTGCGGGGGTGCGGCTCTGTGGGGGAGCTCTGTGGGGGGGGCTCTGCGGGGTGGCTGTGCTGGTGCGGCCGGGGCGACGAAGGGCGTCGCCGCCCCGGCCGTCGTACGGATCGTGCGAGGTCAGCCGAGGCGTCCCGCGCCCGCGCCGCAGTCGACGATGCG
This sequence comes from Streptomyces sp. B21-105, assembly GCF_036898465.1. Classification (NCBI taxonomy): domain Bacteria; kingdom Bacillati; phylum Actinomycetota; class Actinomycetes; order Kitasatosporales; family Streptomycetaceae; genus Streptomyces; species Streptomyces sp. B21-105. Next base: position 2,407,210 of record NZ_JARUMJ010000001.1, read on the forward strand.
GGGGACCGACTTCGCCGGGTCGACCTTGGTGCGCAGGGTGGGCGTCCAGCCGGCGCCGGACTCGAGGGTCTCGGCGGGGATCTGGGCGTTGTGGACGGCGATCAGGTCGGTCTTCACGCCGTTGACGTAGTTGTCGGCGGCGGTCAGCGGCGAGACGTTCCACCGCTTGAGCACCTTGGCCGCGCTGACCCCCTTCGGCAGGGTGAACGCGTTGTGCTCGGCGACGAGCTTCGACTCCTTGCCGATGCCGAAGCTGTAGGCGTAGTCGCTGTCGGCGACGAAGTGGTTGTTGTAGGAGTCGACCTGTCCGAAGCGGACCCGGGGCGCGCGCTCGACCAGGTTCGCGAACAGGTTGTGGTGGAAGGTGGTCCGCAGGTGTCCCCGGTCACCGGCGGCGGTGGACTCGCTGTCGCTGTTGCCGATGAGGATCGTCTTGTCGTGGTCGCTGAAGACGTTCCAGGAGGCCGTGACGAAGTCGGCGCCGCGCACGATGTCGAGTTCGCCGTCGTGCTGCTGGTAGAGCATGCCGAAGTAGGTCGGGGCGGCGCTGTCGGGGTGTGCGCCGTCGGTGAACGTGTTGTGGTCGAGCCAGACGTGCGTGGCGCCGTAGACCACGGCGGTGTCGTACTCGGAGTTCCAGTTGCCCTTGTCCCCGTCGGTGGGGTCCCACTGGGGGAAGCAGTCGATGGGCGACTCGAAGGACAGGTTGCGCAGGATCACGTTGTCGACGGCCTTGATCTGCAGGCTGACGCCCTTGAAGCCGGCGCCCCGGCCGATGCCGACGATGGTCGTGTTGGAGGGGACGTTCGCCTTGATGGCCTTGTCCTGGTTGGCGGCGGACACGCGCCGCAGCCCCTCGGGACTGCCGTCGGGCTCGGCGGCGAGGTCGGTGTCCAGGCCCCAGGCCTCGGGCGAGTACTTCGCGAGGTAGGCGTCGAAGTCGTAACCGGGCGCGGCGAAGGCGTCGCAGCCCTCGGCGACGGCGTCGATGACGCCCTTCACCTTGATGATCTTCGGCGTGTTGCCCCCGGCCGCCAGGGCGGCCTTGAACTCGGCCCAGGTGGTGACGGTGTGGACGTGGGCGGCGTCGGCGGCCGAACCGCCCGTCGTCCCGGTGCCGGACGAGGCCCAGCCGTCGTTCGCGGGCAGCACCTGGCGGCCGAGGTCGGGGGCGGCGTGCCGGGCGGGGGTGTGGTGCCGGCCCTGGGCGGACGCCGTGCCGGTCACGGACAGCACCAGCGCGGTGCAGCCCACCAGGGCACCAATGACACGTCCATGACATCTCTGTGTAAGCACTGTGCGGGTCTCCTTCTGTTGCGGCGGCGGGTCGGGCTACGCCGGCGGAGCGGGCTGCGGCGGCGGGTGGAGCTAGGCCAGCGGGTCGGGCCAGGTGATCCAGGACGTGGGGATCTGCTCGTTCAGCCGGACCACGTCGCACGGCGCGAGCACCCGCGTGCGCAGCAGCTCCCGTACGGCGAGCCGCGCCACGGCGATCGCGCCCGGCGGGTTGAAGTGCGTGTTGTCCTGCTCGGTGGCGGTCCAGTTGAAGTAGGTCTTCGTCTCCTCGACCCCCAGCTGCTGCCACAGCGCCAGCGACAGCGCCTGGAGGTCGAGCAGCGGGACCCGCTCCTGAGCGGCGAGCGCCCGCATCGCGGCGGGGTACTCCCCGTGCGTCGGCTGGGCCTTGCCCGCGGCGTCGAACCGGCGCCGCTCCACGGGCGTGGCGAGGACCGGCCGGGCCCCCTTCGCCCGGGCGCCGGCGAGGTACTGGCGCAGGCAGTCCTGGTACGTCGTCCAGGGCTCGGTGTAGCGGGTGGGATCGGTCGTCTTCTCGTCGTTGTGCGCGAACTGGACGAGCAGGAGGTCCCCCGGCCGGATCGCCGCGAGGACGGCGTCGAGCCTGCCCTCGTCGATGAAGCTCTTGGAACTGCGGCCGTTCACCGCGTGGTTGGCGACGCGCAGACCGGAGTGCAGGAAGAAGGGGAGTGCCATGCCCCACCCGGTCTCGGGTGCGGCGTCGGAGTACTTCTGGGCGGCGGTGGAGTCGCCGGCGATGTAGAGCGTGCGGGCCCGGCGGGCGCCGGCCTGAGCGGGGCCGGCGGCCGTGGCGCCGAGCGGAACGGCGGCGAGCGCCGCGGCGGTGACCTGTCTGCGGGTGAGCGACACCTACGTGCACCTTTCGAGTGGGGAAGCACGGGGGAGCTGCACGGCCTGCCGGGACGGGCCGGCAGTCCCCCGTGACGACGATCGCCCTGGTGGTTACTTGTGGTTCTTCTTCCAGTCGGCCTGGGCGGTGTTCAGCTGGTCGGCGAGCGTGTCCAGGAACTGCTTCGCGGTCATCTTGCCGAGCAGCACCTTCTGGAAGTTCGGCTCGTTGTCGGCCTTCGAGATGGTGTTCCAGTCGGGCAGGTAGTAGGGCAGCTGCACGATCTTCGTGGTGGCGCCCGTCAGCGCCTCGGCGGCCAGCTTCGTCGGCTCGGACTCCTGGACCCAGCTGTCCTGCGCGGCCTCCAGGTTCGCCGGGATCGACCCCGCCGACTTGTTCCACTTGCTGTTCGACTCGTGCGAGGCGGCGAACTCGATGAACTTCCAGGCGGCGGTCTTGTTCTTGCCCGACTTGAACAGGCCCAGCCCGTCCACCGGGTTGGAGACCTGCACCCGGGTGCCGTTGTCCATCGTCGGGGCGGGGACGCCCTTGAACTTGCCGGCCAGCGCCTTCTGGTGGTCCTTGTACGAGCCCAGGTTGTGACTCAGCATGCCGATGGTGCCGGAGTCCCACTGCGCGACCATCTTGGTGAAGTCGTTGTTGACGTCGGCGGCCGGGGTGTCCTTCTTGTACAGGCCGACGTACTTCTCCAGCGCGGCCACGTTCTTCGGGTCGTTGAGGGTGGTCTTGTCACCGCTCCAGAACTCGGTGACACCGCTCTGCCCGTAGGTCGCGTCGAGGGCCTGGGCGATCGAGCCGGAGCCGCCGCGGATGGTGTAGCCGAAGGCGTTCTTGTCCTTGTCGGTCAGCTTGTCGGCGGCCTCGTAGAACTTCGACCAGGTGGTCGGCGCGTCCAGGCCCGCCTTCTGGAAGAGGTCCGTGCGGTACCAGAGGGTGCCGTTGTTGGCGGACGTCGGCACGGAGTACGTCTTGCCGTCGATGCCGGCGGCCTTGACGCTGTCCAGGAACTTCGCGTTGAGCTTGCTGCCGAGCCCGCTCTTCTGCAGCCGGCTGTCGAGCGGCTCGAGGGCGCCCTGCGCCGCGACCTCGGCGAGCATCGCGGTGCCCACCCCTCCGACGTCGGGCAGTCCGCCGCCCTGGATGGCGGTGTCGTACTTGGACTGGACGCTGTCGGCCGGCACACCGACGTACTTCACCTTGATGTCCGGGTTCGCCTTCTCGAAGTCGGCGATGATCTCCTTCCAGACATCGGTGCGGACGCCGCCGTTGTTGTCCCAGAAGGTGATCTCCCCCTTGCCGGAGCCGTCGCCTCCCTTGTCTCCGGCCGCGCCGCTGCCGTCGTCGCCGCAGGCGGTGGCGGTCAGCGCGAGCACGGTCGAGACGGCGAGGGCCAGGGCGGCGCGCCTGCTTCTGCGGATGCTGCTTGTCATGTGGTCGGCTCTCTTCTTTCTGGATCCCTGCGGAGATATGAAGTTGTGGGGGGTCAGTGGGTGGTGCGTCGGTGCGGCGCCCAGCCGTCCGCGCCCTCGAGGTAGGCCGTGACGGTGTACGCCTTCGCGTCGGCGTCGCTCAGCTGGGGGCGGTCGGCGGTGACGGTCGCGCCGGGCCCGTGGTTGCGGTACTCCGCGAACCGGGCGTCCCGCCACGAGAACCCGCTCATGTCGGTCCACGGCGACGACTTGACCGCCGCCGGCAACGCGGTGTCGCGGATCAGCACCTGACCGACGGCCGCCGGCTCCCCGCCGGGATGCCAGGGCCGCCCGAGGTGGAAGGACTGCTCCGGCGCGTCACTGACGACCTCGCACCGGGTGATCAGGAACCCGTACGGATGGCCCGTCCAGGTCGAAGCTGCCGTCATATAGCCGTTGTTGGTGGCCGATCCCCGGCTCAGCAGCCGGATCACCGACCGCTCGATCACGGTCGTGGCCCGTCCGTAGACGAAGTCGACGTCGCCTTCGATGTAGGAGTCCCGCACGTACACCCGGCTGGGGGTCGTCAGTTTGGGGCTGTCGGTCATCAACGTGTCCTGGTTGCCCAGGAACGCCGTGTTCTCGAAGACGATCCGGTCACCGGTGGTCTTCATGGCGAGGGCCTGCTCGCCCTTCAGTTCGACCGCGGCCTCGTCGAAGTCGTTGCTGAAGGTGAGGTTGCGGGCCGTGACGTCGTTCGCGGCGATCCGGACGGTGGCGCTCCCCGTCGACCCCCCGTACTCGGCGGGCGTGTCGTAGACGATGACGGTGTCCGAGCGGCGGTGTCCGGTCCCGCGCAGCGCGATGTTCGGCTTGCTCGCGGGGATGAACACCTTCTCGCGGTACGTGCCCGGCGCGACGGCGACGGTGACGCCGACGGGGTTGCCGTCGGGCACCGCGTCCACGGCGGCCTGGACCGTCGGGTAGTCGCCCGGCACGTTCAGCGTGACCGCGTCACCGATCTGCTTCTGCGGCCCCGAGAACCGGGTGACCAGCGCGGGGACGGCGGCCGCGGGATCCAGCCGGTAGGCGTAGAACGCCCCCGGGTCGAAGGCCGCGCCCCACTCGTCGGTCCGTCCGCTCGTCCGCCTCAGGATCGACCCGCGCTCGACCAGCTCGGCGCTCGCATCGGCCTGGTACGGATGCTGGATCCGGTCGTAGTAACTGTTCTCGATGACCATCTTCGTGCGGCCCCGCGACCAGTTCCCGTACGTCCACACCGGGTCCCCGTCGGCCACCTGCGCCGAGAGGTAGTTGTTGTAGAGGTGGGCGTACGCGCAGTTGTCCGCCGAGGGGTTGCGCTGCTTGGTGCCCGTGAACCAGTTGTGGTCCATGGTGATCTGGGTCAGGACGTTCGTCGTCCAGCCGATGCCCAGCGCCTTGTTGTGGTTGCTGAACCGGTTGTAGGAGACGGTGATGTACTGGCTGTCCTTGCGGATGTCGAGCAGCCCGTCGCCCATGTGCGTGAAACGGTTGTGGTCGATCCAGACGTGGTCGACGGTGTCCATCTGGATCGCGTCGAAGTCGCTCGTCTTGCCGTCCCAGTCGCCCTCGACGTAGCTGTCCCGGATCGTCAGGTTGCGGATGATCACGTTGTGCGCGCCGGGGTTCAGGTGCAGCTCGCCGTGCACGATCTCGCCGGTGTCACCGACCCCGATGATCGTCTTGTTCGAGGTCACGACGATGTCTGAGCCGAAGGGCGCGACGGCCACCGCGCCCTGGACCCGGATGACGTACGGCTCCCCGGCCGCCGCGTAGCGGGCGAGCGAGGCCTGGTCGCTGACGGTGACGACCTTGCCGCCCGCGCCGCCGGTGGTGCCGCCGGCGAGGGAGGCGAAGCCGTGGGCCCGGTCCGTCCAGCGGGACGCCGAAGCGGTCCCGGCGCCGGCCGGGGCGGCGGCCGGAGCGGCGTCCCGCGGCGCGTCGGACTGCGCGGCGGCGGGGGTCCCCGGTGCGGCAGCGGCAGCCCGGGCCTCGCCGGCCGCGCCGAGGCAGCACGCCGCCAGCAGGCCGGCGACGGCCGCCAGGACCGCGTGCGGTCTTGGCAAGCGCTTGCTAGGGAAGTGCGTCATTGCGGCTCCCAACAGGCTTACAGCGGAAGTGAGTCAGAGCGGTCGGATGCGGAACTCGCTGAACGTGGCCGCGCCGGCGTGCCCGGTGCCGGGCGGCGCGACGGCGAAGAGGCCGAGCAGGGCGCCGACCCAGCGCCAGGGGGTGGCCGCGAAGACGGGACCGGAGAGGCAGGGGCCGTCGCCGACGTCGTACCCGAAACGGCACCGCGCGCCCGCGCCGATCTCGATCCGCAGCCGGGCCCGCCCGTCGGGGGCGAGCCGTGGCCGGGCCGCGTCCCGCTCGCGCCCGGCGACCGGCTCGGCGAACCGGTGGACGAGGCGGACCGTGCCGTCGGCGTCCCGCTGGAGCCCGATCCAGCCGAACGCGTCGCCGAGGACCGTCAGTCCGGCGCGGGCTCCCGGTTCCTCGCTGTGCAGCCGCAGTTCCACCTCGACGGCGGACGGGACGCCGGGCAGCCGCTGGGTGAGAACGTTCGGCAGGGTGCGCAGATCATGCGCGTCCGGCGTCCGCACGCAGGTCAGCCGCAGCCCGTCGGCCGAGTGCTGGGTGGCCCAGCCGTCCTGGGGGTTGGCCGTCCACGACCACTGGCGGCCCGGACGCCCGCCGGGGAAGTCGTCGTCGACGGCGGGTGCGGCGGGCGGCTGCGGGGGCAGGGCGGGCCGCCGGTGCGTCAGGACGGGGGCGCCCTCGTCGCCGATCACCGGCCAGCCTCCCGCACCGTCCCAGCGCATCGGCTGGAGGTGGACGACCCGGCCGTACGCACCGCGCTGCTGGAAGTGCAGGAACCAGTCCTCGTCGGACGGGGTGCGCACCCAGCCGCCCTGGTGCGGGCCGTTGACCTCGGTGTCCTTCTGCTCCAGGACGATCCGTTCCTCGTACGGGCCGAAGAACTCCCGCGCCCGGAACGCGCCCTGCCAGCCCGTCTCCACCCCGCCGGCCGGGGCGAGGATCCAGAACCAGCCGTCGTGACGGTAGAGCTTGGGGCCTTCGAGGGTGAACCAGCCGGGGATGCCGTCCCCGTCGACGATCACCTTGCCCTCGTCGAGGAGGGACGTCCCGTCGGGGTGCATACGGTGGCCGGTGAGCCGGTTCTTGACGCCCGCGCGGGACTTCGCCCAGGCGTGCACCAGATAGGCCTCGCCGCTCTCCTCGTCCCACAGGGGGCACGGGTCGATCAGGCCCTTGCCCGCCTTGACCAGGTGCGGACGCGTCCAGGGTCCCCGGATCCCGGGCGCGTTGACCTGGAACACGCCCTGGTCGGGGTCGCCCCAGAAAATCCAGAAACGGTCGTCGTGGTGCCGCAACGACGGCGCCCACACCCCGCAGTCGTGCTGCGGCGTCCTGAAGTCGCCCGCCGGCTCCAGGCGTTCCAGGGCGTGCCCGACCAGCGTCCAGTTCACCAGGTCGCGCGAGTGCAGCAGCGGCAGTCCGGGGGCGCGGCCGAAGCTGGAGGCGGTGAGGTAGAAGTCGTCGCCGACGCATATGACGTCCGGGTCGGACCAGTCGGCGTTCAGGACCGGGTTCGTGTACATGCCGTGCCGCTCCCCCGTCACTGGCTGACCGCCTTCCGGACCAGCGCCGCGGCCTCGTCCCGGTCCGGGCGGCCGTCGGCGACGACGGTGACGATCCGGCGCACGACCGTCTCTCCGGGCGGGATCGGCAGCCGTTCGGCGGACGCGAGCGAGGAGCCGACGCCCGGGTACTCGGCGGTGCGGACGAACCAGGGGTCGCGGCGGGTGGCGTCGGTGGCGCCCGCGAAGACGAGCGTCCAGCCCGCGCCGGCCAGGGCGAGCCAGTCGGCGCGGGCGCCGTGCACGGCCGCCTCGCCCTCCGTGTCGGCGGTGAAGACGTCGGGGGCCCGGTCCTCCTTGCGGGCGCGCCAGAAGAAGCCGCCGTAGGCCGCGCCGGGACGTCCGTTCGTCGCCGGGCTGCCGATGGACAGCGGGGCGCCGAAGACGTTGGTGAGGGAGAAGGTGAAGTCCAGCGCCCAGGCGGAGGAGGTCAGTTCGGTCGCCGCGACCGTGCGGCGCTCGCGCAGCAGCTCCGTGCCCGACGCCACCCAGCGCAGCTCCTCCACGAAGCCGTCGGGGTCGCGCAGCTGGAAGGACCCGTGCCGCTGCGCGCCGTGGTCGTCCAGCTCCGTCGGGCCCTGGTCGCGGACGTAGGTGCGGCCGCCCCAGAAGTTGTGCCCCTCGACGTCGGGTACGGCTACACCGACGCCGAGGTGGTGGAGGTGGTCGGCCGGGCTGAGCTCGGTGACCGTGGCGCCGCCCAGGGTGGAGACGGGGTGCAGATAGGGGCGCGGGGAGAGCCGGGCGGGCAGCTCGGGCCGTGTGACGTAGCGGCCGACCGGGCGGCCGGCGACACGCAGGACGACCGGTGAGTCGGGTGCCGGTGCGGTCATCAGGGGCTCACCTCTTTCGGATGCGCGGTCGTGAACGCCCAGGGGGCGCCCAGTTCGGAGTAGAGGGCGAGGGTGTCGGCGGCGGCCGCGACGAGGCCGTCGACGCCGGGGACGACCCGCCGGTCCTCGTCGGGCAGCAGACGCCAGGCGTCGTCGGGCAGCCGCACCGGGTCGGGCGCGACCCGGATCGCCTCGACGACCCGCATGAACGACTCGGTGACAGCGGGCGGGACCAGCAGTTCCGTCCCGTCGGCGAGGTGCTCGACCAGGTTCTCCAGCAGGTCGGTGCGGCCGTGCTCGAACTCCTCGGGGCCGTGGCCGGCCCGCTGGAGCAGGACGCGGTCCTGCTTGTACCAGTAGGTGATCCGGCCGCGGCTGCCGTGGACGACGACGTAGGGGTCGTCGGGGTCCTCGGCGCACAGCGTGGCCGCGACGACGATCTGCAGGCCGTCCGCCGTGGTGACGCGGACGCAGGAGGTGTCGTCGCACTCGATGTCGTTGGCGTGCGCCAGCTCGGTCTCGATGCCCGCGACGTCCTCGGCGCGGGTGGCGCCGGCCAGCGCGAGGGCGGTGGCGACGGCGTGCGCCAGGGGGTTGGTGAGCGCCCCGTCGACGACGTCGACGCCGTTCAGGCGCCGCCTGCCCGCCCAGGGGGCGCGCCGGTAGTAGGACTCGGCGCGGGCCCAGGCGCCGGCGCCCCCGACCCCCGCGATCTCACCGATCGCCCCCTCGCGGATCAGCGCGCGGACCGCGGGCACGGCGTGCGAGCCGAGCGACTGGAAGCCGACCTGGCAGACCACGCCGGCCTCGGCGATCCCGTCGGCCATCCGGCGGAACTCCGCGTACGACGGCGCCGGCGGCTTCTCCAGCAGCAGGTGCACGCCCTTGCGGGCCGCGGTCAGCGCGAGATCGGCGTGGGTCGGGATCGGGGTGCAGATCACGGCGATCCGGGCGCCGGTGGAGTCCAGCAGCGCGCCGAAGTCGGCGGACTGCTCGGGCGTGCCGAGGCCCTCGGGGATCTCGGCCGGGGTCAGCGGGGTCAGCTCGCAGACGCCGGCGAGGCGGACGATGCCCTTGTCCTGGAGCCGGCGGATGTTGTCCAGATGCCAGCGGCCGTGGCCGCGCGCACCCGCGAGGACGATCGGTACAGCGGTGCTCATGGAATCCTCCCTGCGCCCGCGCCGCGTGCCACCGTGCGGTCGGCCGCCGCGGCGCTGTCGATCTTTGCGTGCAGGGTAGGCGTCCGGCCGCCGAACGCCGTGAGGTCGCGCCCGTCGCCGGCCGTGAGGTCGCGCCCGCCGTCGCTCGGGCCGTGGCTGCGGCGGTTGCTGCGGCAGGCGTGGCCCTGACGGCTCCTCATCCCTTCACCGCCCCTGCGCTGAACCCGGTGATCAGCCACTTCTGGATGAAGGCGAAGACGATCACCACGGGGACGGCGGCGATGATGCCGCCCGCGGCCAGCGCGCCCAGGTCGACGCTGTCGGCGCTCATCAGGGTGTTGAGGCCGACCGGGATCGTCTGCTTGGTCTGGTCGGAGAGGAACATCAGGGCGAACAGGAAGTGGTTCCAGGCGTGCACGAAGGCGAAGGAGCCGACGGCGATCAGCCCGGGCCGCAGCAGGGGCAGGACGACGATCCGGAAGGCGGTGAGCCGGTTGCAGCCGTCGACCCAGGCCGCCTCCTCCAGGGAGTAGGGCACGTTCCGGATGAAGCCGCTGATCAGGATGATCGACAGGGGCAGCTGGAAGACCGTCTCCGCGATGATGACACTGCCCAGCGAATTGATCATCTTCAGCTCGGCGAAGATCTGGAAGAGCGGGACGAGCAGCAGCGCGCCCGGCACGAACTGGGTGCACAGCAGGGCGAGCATGAACCCGCGCTTGATCTTGAAGTCGAAGCGCGCGAGGGCGTAGCCGCCGGCCAGGGCCACGAGGGTGGTCAGCAGCAGGGTCGCCACGCCGGTGAGCAGGCTGTTCTGGAAGTAGACGGCGAAGTCGCGTTCGTTCCAGACCTTGTTGAAGTGGTCGAAGGTCATCGGCCAGGGCACCAGCGAGGTGGAGCCGGCCGGGCGGAGCGCGAAGAGCAGGATCCAGTAGAAGGGGACCAGGGTGAAGATCAGGTAGATCCCCAGCGGGAGGTAGATCTGCCAGCGGGGGGCCTCGTCCCAGGCACGCTTGTGCCGGGACGGGCGGCGGTCGGGTGCGGCGGGCTCGCTCACGGGGGCGGGCACGACCTCGGGGGCCTCCTTGGTGATCACTTGTCGCCTCCTCCGAACTTGCTCAGCCGCAGATAGACCATCGAACAGAAGAGCAGGATCACGAACGCGACCGTGGTGAGGGCGGACGCGTAGCCGAAGTTGTGTGCGTCGACGCTGGTGTTGGCGATGTACAGCGGGAGGGTGGTGGTCTCCCCCGCCGGGCCGCCGCCGGTGAGCGTGTAGAGCAGGTCGACGTTGTTGAACTCCCACACCGCGCGCAGCAGCGTGGACAGGACGATGGCGTCCTTGAGGTGGGGCAGGGTGATGTGCCAGAACTGCTTGATCCGGCTGGCGCCGTCGACCTCGGCGGCCTCGTAGAGGTCCTTGGAGACGGACTGGAGGTCGGCGAGGATGAGGATCGCGAAGAAGGGGACGCCGCGCCACAGGTCGGCCACGATCGCCGCCGAGAAGACCGTGGAGGTGTCCGAGAGCCAGCTGGTGCCGTACTCGCCGATGCCCATGTCAGCGAGGTAACGGGTGATGCCCGTCTGGGAGTTGTAGAGCAGCACCCAGATCGCGGACGTCAGCACGCCGGAGACGGCCCACGGGGAGAAGACCAGCGCGCGGCCGAGCGAGCGCCCCACGAAGGTCTGGTTGACGATCAGCGCCAGGGCCAGCCCGAACAGCAGCTGCAGCCCGACCTCGACGAAGACCCACTGAGCGCTGAAGGTCAGCGTGTCCCAGAACTGCGGGTCGTCGGTGAAGGCGTGGACGAAGTTGTCGAAGCCCGCGAAGCCGTTGCGCCACGGTTTGGTGGGGTTGTAGTTCTGCAGGCTGTAGTAGAAGACGCTGACGACCGGGTAGGCGATGAAGCCCAGCATCAGCAGGGCCGCCGGCGCGACCAGCAGGTACGGCAGCCTGCGGGGCGTGGCGGAGGCACGGCGCCGCCGGGGCGGCGCGGGCCGTTTCGCCACGGCTGCGGCTTGGGCCATCACTGTTCTCCGTTCTCAGTGCGTCGTGCGTGCGTGGTGCGTGGTGCGTGGTGCGAGCTTCGGGAAGCGCTTTCTCCCTGTACAGGGGTGTGCGCCGTCCTGCCGCTTGCGCGTGGTGCGGTGGTGCGTGGTCTGTTGTGCGGTGTTCCTGTGACGCGTGGTGCGGTGGTCCTGCGACGCGTGGTCCGTGGTGCGGTGGTTCAGCCCGCGTACGGGTCGGCGACCCGGCCCGGACGAGCGAGGAACTCGAAGTCGCAGCCGGTGTCGGCCTGCGTGATCTGCTCGTTGTAGAGCGCTCCGTAACCGCGCTCGTAACGGGTGGGCGGCGGCGTCCAGTCCGCCCTGCGCCGCTCCAGCTCCGCGTCGTCCACATGGAGATGGAGGGTGCGCGCCTCGACGTCGAGGGTGATCGCGTCGCCGGTGCGGACCAGGGCCAGCGGGCCGCCGACGTACGACTCGGGCGCGACGTGCAGCACGCACGCGCCGTAACTGGTGCCGCTCATGCGGGCGTCGGAGATCCGCACCATGTCCCGCACGCCCTGCTTCAGCAGGTGGTCGGGGATGGGCAGCATGCCGTACTCGGGCATACCGGGGCCGCCCTTGGGCCCGGAGCCCCGCAGCACGAGCACGCTGTCGGCGGTGATGCCGAGCGAGGGGTCGTTGATCGTCCGTTGCATCGTCCGGTAGTCGTCGAAGACGACGGCCGGACCGGTGTGCTTGAGCAGGTGTTCCTCGGCGGCGATGTGCTTGATCACCGAGCCGTCCGGGCAGAGGTTGCCGCGCAGCACCGCGACTCCGCCCTCGGCCGCGACGGGGTTCTCCCGGAGCCGGATGACGTCGTCGTTGTGCACCTGCGCGCCGGCCAGCTGTTCGCGCAGCGTGTCGTGGGAGACCGTCGGCCGGTCCAGGTGCAGCAGGTCGGTGATGCGGGAGAGGAAGCCGGGCAGGCCGCCGGCGAAGTGGAAGTCCTCCATGAGGTACTTCCGGCCGCCGGGGCGGACGTCGGCGAGCACCGGCACCGTGCGGGCGATGCGGTCGAAGTCGTCGAGGGTGAGCCGGACGCCGGCGCGGCCGGCCATCGCGATGAGATGGATGACGGCGTTGGTGGAGCCGCCGAGGCCGAGGACGGTCGTCACCGCGTCCTCGAAGGCCTCCGCGGTGAGGATGTCGCTCAACCGGCGGTCGCTGTGGACCAGTTCGACGATGCGCAGCCCGGTCATGGCCGCCATCCGGTCGTGCCCGGAGTCCACGGCCGGGATGCTCGACGCGCCCGGCACCGTGACGCCCAGCGCCTCGGCCGCGGCGGTCAGCGTGGACGCCGTGCCCATCGTCATGCAGTGGCCGGGCGAACGGGCCAGGCCGCTCTCCAGCTCGGTCATCTCGCAGTCGCCGATGAGGCCGGCCCGCTTGTCGTCCCAGTACTTCCACATGTCGGTGCCGGAGCCGAGGACCTCGTTGCGCCAGTGCCCCGGAAGCATGGGCCCGGCGGGCACGAACGCGGTCGGCAGGTCGACCGAGGCGGCCCCCATGAGCAGGGCGGGCGTGGACTTGTCGCAGCCGCCCATCAGCACCGCCCCGTCCACCGGGTAGGAGCGCAGCAGCTCCTCGGTCTCCATCGCGAGCAGGTTGCGGTAGAGCATCGGGGTCGGCTTCTGGAAGGTCTCGGAGAGCGTGGAGACCGGGAACTCGAGGGGGAAGCCGCCCGCCTGCCACACCCCGCGCTTCACCGCCTGCGCGCGGTCGCGCAGGTGCACATGGCAGGGGTTGATGTCGGACCAGGTGTTGAGGATCGCGATGACCGGCTTGCCGAGGTGCTCCTCGGGGAGGTAGCCGAGCTGGCGGGTGCGGGCACGGTGGCTGAAGGACCGCAGCCCGTCGGTCCCGTACCACTGGTGGCTGCGCAGTTCCTCGGGCGCCTTCATATGGACCATCCGGCGGCGATGGCCGCCACCTCGGCGCGCTCGTCCTCGGGCAGCGTCCTGCTCGGCGGACGGACCTCGCGGCGGCACAGGCCCAGGGAGGCGAGGGCCTCCTTGACGACGGTGACGTTGTTGGCGGAGCCGCCTGCGGCCCGCAGTTCCTCGAACCGTCTGATCTGCTCCCACACCTTCATCGCGGCCGGGTAGTCACCCGAGCGGAGCGCCTCGATCATGTTCAGCGAGACGGCCGGGGCGACGTTCACGAGCCCGGAGGTGAAGCCGGTGGCGCCCGCGGAGAAGTAGGAGGGCGCGTACGGCTCGGCGAGTCCGGCGACCCAGACGAACCGTTCCAGGCCCGCGTCCCGCGCGAAGGCGGCGAACCGGGAGGCGTCCGGCACGGCGTACTTGACGCCGATGACGTTCGGGCAGGAGTCGGCGAGTTCGGCGAGGCGTTCGCCGTGCAGCTGCGCGTTGCGGATGTACGGGACGACGCCCAGCTCCGGCACCGCCTCGGCGATCTCCCGGTGGTAGTCGACCCAGCCGTGCTGCGAGACGTAGGGGTGGACCGGCTGGTGGACCATCACCATCTGCGCGCCCAGCTCCCGGGCGTGCCGCGCGGTGGCCACGGCGGTCGGCACGTCGTGTCCGACGCCGGCCAGGATCACGGCCCGTCCGCCCGCCTCGTCGGCGGTCAGTTCGACGACCAGCCGGCGTTCCTCGGGGGCGAGGGCGTAGAACTCCCCGGTGTTGCCGTTCGGGGTGAGGGTGGTGACGCCGCCGTCGAGCAGCCTGCGCAGCAGGGCCCGGTGGGCGTCCTGGTCGACGGAGCCGTCCTCGGCGAACGGGGTCACCGGGATGGCCACCACGTCGGCCAGGGCCGCACGCTGGGTCTCGAACGCCACGCTGCTCATTCCCGGCCTTCCTGTTCGGGTGACTGGTCCATGTCGGCGGTCTCGGGGAACGCCCGGCGCACGAAGGACGCGATGTGGGCGTGCAGGGCGCGGGCCGCGCCGTCCGCGTCGCCGGCCAGGGCGAGCCGGAGGATCTCGCGGTGCTCGCCGGCCTCCCGCTCCCAGGACGGCGAGGCGGCCCAGGCGACGGCGGAGACCAGGGCGGCCTGGTCGCGGACCTCGTCGAGCATCCGGCCGAGCAGCGGGTTCCCGCACGGCAGGTACAGGGCGCGGTGGAACTCCCGGTTGGCGAGGGACCGTTCGGCGGTGTCGGTCGCCTCGTCCGCCCTGGTCAGCGCGGAGCGTGCGGCGTCCAGGGAGGCGCCCCGGCGCACGGCCCGCTTGAGCGCCTGGGGTTCGAGGAGCAGGCGGACGTCGTACACCTCGCGCGCCATGTCCGCGTCCACCATGCGCACCGTGACGCCCTTGTACTGGCTCATCACGACCAGTCCGGTGCCGGCCAGGGTCTTGAGGGCCTCGCGCACGGGGGTCTTGGAGACCCCGAACTGCGCGGCGAGCTCGGTTTCGACCAGGGCCTGACCAGGCGTCAGGCGCCCGGTGAGGATGCGGCGTTTGATCTCCTCCAGCACGTACTGCGTGCGGGAGGGGATCGGCGTGGGCACAGAGGTCATGCGCGCCTCTCGGTGTCGCGTATCTGATCTCGCGTATCGCGTCTCATATATGACGTACGAAGTACGACGGGTTGAAGGTAGAAGCGCCTCTGTGTTTCGTCAATGCTTCTGACAAAGAAGTGTCGGAAGGGAACGGTCAGAGGGGGATGGTCTCGCCCTCGCGCGCGGTACGGGCCGGCCCGCCGAAGGCGACGGCCGCGCGGTCGGTCGCCGCCTCGCGGGTCAGCGTGGGACCGACATGGGTGATGTACAGCTCGCGCACCCCCGCCTTGCGGGCCGCGCCCCCGGCGTCCTCCGGTGTGAGATGGACCTGCTCGTCCTGTTCGCCTTCGCGATGGCTGTCGATGTCCGCCTCGCACAGGAACAGGTCGGCGCCAAAGGCGAGTTCGGTGAGCGCCCCGCACGGGCCGGTGTCCCCGGAGTACGCGAGGACGCTCCCCTGGCACTCGACGCGCAGTCCGTACGCCTCGGTGTCGTGGGCCATCGCGCGCGAGGTGAGACGCAGGTTCCAGTGCCGCACGGTGTGCCCGTCGAACAGGGCACGGAAGTCGAGGACGTCGCTGAGGAACCGCACGTCCGACCGGCCGAGGAAGCCCGCGACGCGCCGGGCGCAGTCGAGCGGCGCGTACACCGGGATCGGGGCCGGCGGGGTCATGCCTCCATAGGCGAACGCGTAGGCGGCGGCGAGGAGATCGGCGCTGTGGTCGGCGTGGAGATGGGAGATCCAGATCGCTGTGAGCCGCTCCGGGTCCGTGTGCTGTTGCAATGCGGCGAACGTACCCGGCCCGGCGTCCAACCATATCTCCGCCCCCGCTCCGCGCAGCAGGTAGCCGGAGCAGGGGCGGCCCGGCGCCGGGTGCGGAGAGGCGGCGCCGAGGACGGTGAGGCTGAGAGGCATGGTCGCGAGCGTACGTATCGCCCTCGCCGGACGCCCCCCGACTACGTCCGTCTACGGCAACCTGATGCCCGCGTCTACGGCCGGGGCGGCCGGCCGGGGTCGCGGCCGCTGAGTCCGACCGCCCGCTCCAGCAGGGGCGCGTCGTCGGGGACGGAGACGACGGGACCGAAGACGCCGTCGCCGGTGGCGGGGTCGACCGCGCCGGCGAGGAAGGCGTGCGCCGCCGCCAGCGCCGCCGGGTCGGGCTCGTACGGCTGGCCGGTGGCCCGGGCCAGGTCCCAGCCGTGGATCACCAGCTCGTCGGCGGCGACGGCGGCCGCGACCGCGCCGGGCAGCTCCACGCCGCCGGCGCGGGTCGTGCCGGTCCAGGCGGCGGGGTCGCGCCAGGCCTCGGCGAGCGCGTCGAGCGCCTTGGCCAGCTCCTCGCGCCACCCGGGGCCGATGTCGGGCGCGGCGGCGTCCGGCGGGGCGTCGGTGGTGGGGCCGAGGTCCTTGCGGGCGGCGTCACGGAAGGCCACGGCGAGGCCGGTCAGGTGCCCCAGCATGTTCCGGACGGCGCAGCCGGGGCAGGGCGTCGCGTCCTCGAGCTGGTCGTCGCGGACCGCCTCCGCGAGGCGCGCCACGACGGCGGCCTGGGGTCCGAGGTCGAACGTGAGGGTCGTGTCGTCGGTGTCGGTCATACGGGGTGGACCGGCGGCGCCGCGAGAACTCATCGGTGCGGCGCGCGTCGCCTTCCTGGCGCGTCTCCTTGGCGCGCCTCTCCTTAGCGCGCGTCGGATTCCGCGATCGTCCGCGGCCCGCCGGACAGGGCGTCTGCCCGATGCCCGGCCGGAGGCCTTAGGACCACGATGACCAGGCATGACGAAGAACTGGTCCGTGGTACGCGTCCTGCGGGACCGCGGCGCGGCGATCTTTCTGACGGCGTCGGTGGTCTCCGGCTTCGGGACCTCCGCGCTGTGGCTGGCGGCCGGCGTGTGGGTCAAGGACCTCACCGGCTCGAACGGGGCGGCGGCGCTGACCGTGCTGGCGCTGTGGGCGCCGACCCTGGCCGGCCCGCTGCTGGGCGGCCTCGCCGACCGGTTCCCCCGGCGGCCGCTGCTGCTCGCCGTCAACCTGGGTCCGGCGGCCCTGCTGCCGGTGCTCCTCGCCGTCGGCTCCCCCGGCCGGCTGTGGCTGCTGTTCGCGGTGCTGCTCGGGTACGGGGCCGCCGGCGTGGTGGCCGACGCGGCCGAGTCCGCGCTCGTCGCCGCCGTCGTCCCCGCGGGGCTGCTAGGCGACTTCAACGGGCTGCGCACCACGACGACGGAGGGCGTGAAGCTGGTGGCCCCGCTGGCGGGCGCGGGGATCTACGCGGCCTACGGCGGTCCGGCGGTGGCGCTGCTCGACGCGGCCAGTTTCGTGTGCGCGGCCGGGCTCTACACGTGCGTGCGGGTCCGCGAGAGGCACCCCCGGACGGGCGGGCGCGGCCTGCGGGGCGGAACAGCCGAGGGCGTCCGCTTCCTGTGGCGGCACCCGTCGCTGCGCCCCCTGGTGACGGCGGGCGGTACGACGATGCTGTGCGCGGGCGTCAACGGCGCGCTGCTCTACGCCGTGATCGAGGGCCTCGGCCGGCCGGCCGCCTATGCGGGCGCGCTCTACGCCGTGCAGGGGGCCGGGTCGGCGGCGGTGGGCCTGCTGTCGGGGCCCGCGCTGCGGCGGTTCGGGGAACGCCGGTTCGCCGCGTGCGGCATCGCTGTGACGGCCGTCGCGTTCGCGGTGCGGGCGGTGCCGTCGGACGCGGTGGCCCTGGTGTGCGCCGCGGCGATCGGGGCGGGGCTGCCGTGTGTGCTGATCGCCGCGCTGACGGCCGTCCAGCGGGAGACCCCCGACGCACTGCTGGGCAGGGTCGGCGCGACGGCCGGCACGCTGATGTACGCGCCGAACGCGCTCGGCCTCGCGCTGGGGGCCGCCCTGGTGGAGCTGCTGCCGTACCAGCCGCTGCTGGTCGCGCTCGGGCTGGTGCGGCTGGCGACCGTGGTGCCGCTGCTGCGCGGCGGCGCTCAGCGGGCGGCCAGCGCCTCACGCACGGACGCCAGGTCCCCGTCCGACGCCAACCCCGCGTGATACAGCCGGATCTCGGTCGCCCCGAGCTCATTCGCCCGCGCCGCGTCGGCGGCGAGCGTCCCCGGGCTGCCGCCCATTCCGGAGACGACGCCGAGGTTGGCGGCGAGGACCGTGCCCGCGCGGCGGTGCTCGGCGAACGGCGTCAGCAGTGCGGGCCCGCCCGCGCAGGGCACCACCACGCCGTCCGCCACGGACAGGATGTGCGCCGGGTCGACGCCCGGGTTGGCGCCGACGCGGTGGGTCACGGGGTCGGCGTGCAGCAGGATCTGGAAGCCGTCGGGGGCGGCCGCCCGCACCGCGCGCACGGCCGTCTCCTGGAGGGTGCGGGCCCGGTCGTCGCGCCACGCGCGCGTGGCGGCCGCGGTCTGCTCGCCGAGCAGCTTCTCGACGCCCGACCAGCCCTGGGTGTCGTCCGCCTCCCCGCGCCACAGCGGCTCCAGCGCGTCCCGTACGGCGGCGGCGAGCTCGTCGGCGTCCAGGCCCTGCTCGCCGTACCCGGCCCGGCAGGCGGGGCAGAAGCAGAGCGACATCAGGTACTGCCCGGCGTCCCCGAGTCCGACCCCGCCGGTCTTGTCGTGGGCGTGCAGATGCTGGAGGCCGTACCAGCCGAGGGACTCCAGTTCGACGCCGTTCGCGCGGGGGCGCACTGCCGCCTCGGCGGCGAGGTCGACGAGGTACGCGCGCGTGTCGGGCTGGGCGATGCAGGGCGCCCAGGGGTAGCGGTCGCCGTAGGCGTTGACGACCGAGGTGTGCGGATGCTCGGCGCCCAGCCTGGAGTTGTGCGCCAGCACCACCCAGGCGTGGACGTCGAGGCCGGCGCCCGCGAGTGCCCGGGCGGCCTCTCCGAAGGCGTCGCCGGGCGCCCAGTCGCCGGCCGGGTACGGGCGCAGGGCGCGGCCCGCCCAGCGGTCGCCGGCCGGGTACAGCACGGCCGCGTGCTCGGCGGTGACGACGCGGTGCCGCGGGTGGCGCGGGGTGAGGGCGCGGGTGGAGTGGTAGGCGGCGGCGAGGGTCACCTGTTCCACGCCGAGCCCGGCGATCCGGTCCGGTGCCGCGGGGTCGCCGATGACGTCCCAGGGATAGACGAATGTCGACGCCTTCACTCGGTTTCCTCCTCCAGCAGCGCGTAGCCGCGCTCGATCACCTGCGCGAGCTGTTTGACATGGTCCTCCCCCGGCTCGTGCAGCGGCGGACGGACCTCCCCGACGTCGAGGCCGCGCAGCCGCACTCCGGCCTTGACCAGGGAGACGGCGTACCCGCGGCCCTGGGCGCGCAGTTCGACGAACGACCGGTAGAACCCGTCGAGCAGGCGGTGGACCATGCGGTCGTCGCCGTCGGCGAGCGCCCGGTGGAAGGCCAGGGCGATCTCGGGCGCGAAGCAGAACACGGCCGAGGAGTAGAGGTCGACGCCCAGGGACCGGTAGGCGAGCTGGGTCTGTTCGGCGGTCGGCAGGCCGTTGAAGTAGAGAAAGTCGCCGGGGGTCTCGGTGCGCACGGCACTGATGATCCGCTGCAGGAGGTCGAGGTCGCCGAGGCCGTCCTTGAGGCCGACGATCCCCTCGGTGCGGGCGAGTTCGACGACGGTCGGCGGGGAGAAGACGGCGTTGTCGCGCTGGTAGACGATCACCGGGAGGTCGGTCGCCGCCGCGACCGCGCGGTAGTGGCGCAGCAGGCCCTCCTGGGCCGCGACGACGAGGTAGGGCGGCAGCGCGAGCAGGCCGTCCGCGCCGGCCGCCCGCGCCCGGCGGGCGTAGCGCACGGCGAGCGCGGTGCCGTAACCGGTGCCCGCGACGACCGGCACCCGGCCGGCGGTCTCCTCGACGGCCGCCCGCACCGCGGCCTCGAACTCCTCCGGCGTCAGCGCGTGGAACTCCCCGGTGCCGCAGCACGTGAAGACGGCGCCTGCGCCGGCCTCGACGCCCCGGCGGACGTGTGCACGGTAGACGTCGAGGTCGAGCGAGCCGTCGGGGCCGTACGCGGTGACCGGAAAGAACAGCGGTCCGCCGGCGGCGCGGAGGCGGGCGGCGAGCGGGGCTGGCGTCACGGCACTCCTTGGGACGACGCGTGCGTTCTTTTGACCGTGCGTTCTTCTGACCGATGTCCACATTTCTGAACGCGGCCAGCCTATGAAGGCCTTTCCTGCCAGGTCAAGCCCGGCACTCCCGCGCGAAGGGCGGAACAGCCTGGTCCGCGGCACACTTGACGCGAGGCACGGGAGATCCTTAGCGTGTCCACGCATGTGAATACCGTCCACACATGCGGCCGTAGATGCCAAGGAGACCCGAGGATGCCCGCTCCCCGAACCGTCCTGCTCACCGGCGCCGCCGGCGGCCTCGGCACCCTGATGCGGGACCTGCTGCCCGCCTACGGCTACCGTCTGCGCCTGCTCGACCTGCGCCCGGTGGACGGCGAGCCCGACTCGATCGTCGCCGACCTGGCCGACAAGGACGCGGTCCGGGAAGCCGTACGCGGCGTCGACGCGATCATCCACCTCGCGGGCATCTCCCTGGAAGCCCCCTTCGAGAAGATCCTCAAGGCGAACATCGAGGGCACGTACCACCTGTACGAGGCCGCCCGCGAGGAAGGCGTGCAGCGGATCGTCTTCGCCTCCTCCAACCACGCGATCGGCTTCACGCCCCGCCCCCAGGGCGACGACCCCCTGATCCCCGTCGACACCCCGCACCGCCCGGACACCTTCTACGGCCTGTCCAAGTCGTTCGGCGAGGACCTGGCCCAGCTCTACTGGGACAAGCACGGCCTGGAGAGCGTCTCGGTGCGCATCGGCTCCTGCTTCGCCGAACCGACGAGCGTGCGCATGCTGTCGGTGTGGATGAGCCCGGCCGACGGCGCCCGCCTCTTCCACGCGGCCCTGACCGCCGAGAACGTGGGCCACACCGTCGTCCACGGATCCTCGGCCAACACCCGGCTGTGGTGGGACCTCTCCACCGCGCGGGCGCTCGGCTACGAACCGCAGGACGACTCCGAGCCGTACGCCGAGAAGCTGATCGCCGAACAGGGCGAGCTGGACCCGGAGAACGTCGCCCACGCCCACCTCGGCGGCCACTTCGTCAGCGACCCGCCGATCTGGCCGTACTGACGGCGGGGCGGCTCGGCGGCTCGGGCGGACGTTCCGGCGGTGGCGCAGAGCACTCGCCGGAGGGGTGCTCAGGTAAGGGAACGGCAAAGTGGCCTCGCTCGTTCACCGGGTATGACAGCTATGACCCCCGGCTCGAACATCCCTCTCCCCACCGCGCGCGTGACGGTGGACGTCGCCGCCCCGGTGCGGCTCGACGTTTCGGGCCTGCTGCTCACCGCCGACGGCAAGGTGCGCTCCGACGACGACTTCATCTTCTACAACCAGCCCGCCGGCCCGGGGGTGACCTACCGCTCGGGCGGCGGCACGTCCCCCGACGCGATCGTGGTCGACACGGGCGCCGTCCCGCCGGGCATCGAGAAGATCGTGGTCACCGCGAGCCCGGACGCCCCGGGGCAGACGTTCCAGGGCATCGAACCGACCGCCACGATCCGCAGCGGGGACGACGGCGGCGTCCTGGCCACCTTCACTCCCCCGCGGCTCGGCACGGAGACGGCACTGGTGGTCGTCGAGATCTACCTGCGCAACGGCGCCTGGAAGGCCCGCGCGGTCGGTCAGGGATACGCCGACGGCCTGGCCGGGATCGCGACCGACTTCGGCGTGACGGTGGAGGAACCGGCGGCCCCGGCGGCCCCGGCGGCCGCGCAGGCTCCGCCGGCGCCCGCCATGACGCCCGCCGCTCCGCCCATGCCCCAGGCCCCGCCCGCACCCGCGCCCGGCACCGGAAAGATCAACCTGGACAAGGGGCGCGTCAGCCTCCAGAAGAACCAGACGGTGTCCCTCGTCAAGGGCGGCCGCCCGCTGCTCTCGCAGGTCAAGATGGGCCTCGGCTGGGAGCCCGCGTTCCGCGGCAAGGACATCGACCTGGACGCCTCGGTCATCGCCTACGGCCCGCAGCGCAACCACATCGACAGCTGCTACTTCGGCAAGCTCTCCATCGTCAACGGCGCGATCAAGCACTCCGGCGACAACCTCACCGGCGAGGGCGGTGGGGACGACGAAGTGATCGTCGTCGACCTCGGCCGGCTGCCCCAGGAGGTCAGTGGGCTGGTGTTCACGGTGAACTCGTTCTCCGGGCAGAAGTTCACCGAGGTCGCCAAGGCCTACTGCCGTCTGCTGGACGCCTCGAGCGGCGAGGAGCTCGCCCGTTTCGACCTCACCGGCGCCGAGGCACAGACCGGCGTGCTGATGGCGAAGCTGATCCGGCAGTACTCCGGCGAGTGGGAGATGACGGCGATCGGCACTTTCGTGAAGGCGCGGACCGTGCGCAACATGGTCAAGCCGGGTGCCGAGTCCCTCTGATCCGGGGTTCGTCGAGCAGTCGTCCGGCGCGGGGCGCCCGCCACCACGGGGGCGCCCGCCGCCGTCACCGCGCGGCCCGCCGTCACCGCGCGGGCCGCAGCCCCTCCGTCAGCAGCGACACATACCGGCGGACGGCGCTCCCGTCCCCTTTGGCCAGCTCGGACGCCGTGGCCACCCCGTGGGCGAGCCGCAGCACGTCGACCGGGGCGACGTCCACCCGCAGGGTCCCCTCCCGCTGGGCCGCCTCCACCAGCCGGGTCGCCGCCTCCTTCATGCCGGTGCCGCAGGCGGTGACCGCGACCGTGCCGCCGTCCGTCACGGCGGACCCCAGCAGCGACTTCATCCCGCGTACCTCGAGGGTCCCCACGCACAGTTCGCCCAGCCACTCCACCAGCGCCTCGCCCGCCGGAAGCCGGGCGGCCAGCTCGTCCGCGCGGGCCGCGAGCGCCTCCATACGGTCGAGGTAGGCGGCCTCCAGCAGCGCCTGCCGGGTCGGGAAATGCCGGTACAGCGTGCCGGAGCCGACGCCCGCCCGCTTGGCGATGTCATCGAGGGAGGCCCCCTCCCCGCGCTCCGCGAAGGCCTCCGCGGCCACCTTCAGCAGGCGCTCGTAGTTACGGCGAGCATCCGCACGCATGGGCCTGACCTGCGGCATCCACATACTCCTCGCACCCCGGGGGGACTTCCTCCGCACCCTAACGGCCCACGTCGGCGCGGGACACCGGCCGCGGGCGGCCAAACCGGCGGGGCCGGGCGCCGACACGCGGCCCGCGCCTTGTGGGAAGGCGCGGGCCGCACGACCGCGGGACTCAGGGCGCCCACGGCCACTTCGTGTCGTCGGCGGCCTCCAGCAGGGGCACCATCCGGAAGGCCGCGTCCGACAGTCCGCCGAAGGTGTGCCGGTTCGCCGTACCGGACGGGCCGTGGCCCGCGCGGTAGCCCGCGAGGTTCCAGGTGTAGACCGGCACGTGCGCCGGGACCTGGTCGGTCGGCCCGCCGTGGCGGCTGACGGCGTACTGCTCGTCGGTGACGAGCAGCACCCGGTCGTGCCCCCGGTAGTGCCGGCGTACGGCCTCGGTGGTGTCCGTACCCCCGAGGTCACCGAAGCGCTCCAGAATCTTCAACACGGACTCCCCCTTACGGAACGTGATCTCCTTGCTGGTGCTGCCGAACTCGACGAGGTCGGCGTCGGCCGCCCGCAGGGCGAGGGCCGTGCCGAAGACCGCCGCCGCGTCGGCCCGGTTGAGCTCCGAACGCTCCGACAGCCGCGAGTAGAACATCGAGCCCGAACGGTCGACGAGCACCAACGTGCGGCCGGGCAGCGCGGGCACGTTGGCCAGCGAGTGGCCGAGCGCCCGCTCCAGCGGGTACGCCCAGCGCAGCGAGGGCGCGTGCTGGTACGCGGCGAGGTACCGGAACGGGAACTGCCGCGAACGCGCGACCTCCGCCGGGTCGCTGATCTTCGCCGCCACCTGGGCGGCGACCTCGTCGCAGACTCCCGCCTCGTCGAAGTTGCGCAGGTTGCGGACCAGCGCCATCGCCCCCATGGACGGAATGACCGCCTCCCAGGCCGCCTTGTCCATCGGCCCCTGCAGCCAGCCCGCCAGCGCCTCCCAGGTCATGCCCGCCTCGGCCAGCCGCTGCGCGCCGCCCGCCCCTGTGACGACCTTGCGCCGCTTGGCGGGTCGCAGTGCCATCAGGTCGCGGTGCGCTGCCAGGAGCGGCAGCGACTTGGGTACCACGGCCGTGTCCGGGTGGTGCCGGCGGTCGAGGGCGTACTGGAACAGATCGCCCTGCCACGGCTTGGCCGGATCCGGTGCGGCGTGCACCAGGTTCAGGATGTCGCCGAAGCGGTAGCCCTTGGACGCGGTGTCGTACTTCAGCAGCGACTTGGCGTGGTAGAGCCGTCGTACGGCGTCGGCGACACCGCGCTTGACGGGCTTGGGGATGTTCCGGCCGTACGTCGCCGTCCAGTACCCGAGGAGCTCGCCGGGCTCGTCAGGCCGCCGCAGTACGGAGTCCACGACCTGCCGGTTCGAGGGGCCGCCGGTGGCGCCCGCCGCCAGCCGCGCGTGGACGTACTCGGCGGCGCCGACGAGCGCGGCGGTGCGGAGGTTGCCCTCGCCGCGCAGCCAGCCGAGCAGGCCGGCCGTCCAGTCCGGGTCGCTGACGGCGAGTTCGCGCACCAGCTTCGCGAAGCGGTCGTCGCGGGCCGCGCCGTCCTCGTAGAAGGTCTGCTGGGAGACGAAGTTGGCCAGCGCCAGCAGGAAGAGCTCGGAGCGGGCGTCCCGCTCGTGGCCGCGGCCGCCCTGGTGGGTGCGCAGCGTCCGGCCCGTGGTGGTCACGGGCGAGGTGGGCTGCGCCTTACGCGCACGGACGTTGAAACGCGCCATGGTGAATTCCCCCGAATTCGAGATTCGTCGAGCCGCCGGTCGGCGGTTCTTTTTCGGGGAGGGCGCAGCAAAGGGAAGGTGCTCGAGTTCAGGGGTCGGCGACGGACTTAGCCAGATGCTCTACCGACTGAGCTACACCGACCCGAAGTCGATGACGGGACTCGAACCCGCGACCGTCCGATCCAATGAAGTAACCGTTGCCTGCGCACCGGGCACCCACCTCATGCTGCGCCTCCCGAGATCAGTTCGGCGGCGGCATGGATTTCTGTTGAAGAGAAGTAGCCGCAGCCCGCGCACCGGGAGGTGCTGTGAAGTTGTGATGTCCAGAGATCGAGGCCGGCGGAACCGACAAGGTGCTCTGCCCCTGAGCTACACCGGCATGTCGTGCCGGCGGCGGGATTCGAACCCGCGGCCTCCCCATTATCAGTGGAAGTAGGTCCTGCCTTCGCACCTGGACGTGCATCACTTTAGGAGGACGGCCGCGGGTCGGGCGAGCGAATTAATTGCCGTTCATCGCTTACCGCTTGTGGCGCTTCCACGGCCCGGTGATCGCCAGCATGATGCCGGGCGTCTGGATGTTGGCGTACAGGGTGTGGCCGTCGGGCGAGAAGGTGACCCCGGTGAACTCGCTGTATTCCGGCTCGTCCTCGGTGCCGATGTTCAGTTCGTTGCGGGCGATGGGGTAGGTGCGGCCGCTGTCGGTGGCCCCGAAGAGGTGCTGGACGCCCTCGCCGTCCTCGGCGATGACGAGGCCGCCGTAAGGGGAGACGGTGATGTTGTCGGGGCCGTCGAAGGCGCCGTCGGCGGACGGGGCGGGGTTCACCCCGAGCAGCACCTTCAGGGTCAGTGTGCGGCGCTCGGGGTAGTAGAACCACACGGCGCCGTCGTGCTGCACGGGGCTCTCGTCACGGGCGTAGGAGGAGACGATGTAGGTGCCGCCGTCGGCCCACCACATGCCCTCCAGCTTGCGGGCGCGGGTGACCTGGCCGGCGGTGAACTGCTTGCGGACGGGCACCGTGCGTGCGTCGTGGTCGGGCACGTCGACCCAGTCGACGCCGTACACGGTGCCGGTCTTCGTGGCGCGGGAGAGGTCGTCGACGAACTTGCCTTTCGAGTCGAAGCACTTGAAGGCCTGGAGGACGCCCGCGTCGTCGGCGAGGGTGCGCAGCCTGCCGCGGCCGTGCCGGAAGCCGGCCGGCGGGGTCCAGCGGAAGAGCAGCCCGTTGGGTCCCGAGGCGTCCTCGGTGAGGTAGGCGTGGCCGCGTCGGGGGTCGATGACGACGGCCTCGTGGGCGTAGCGGCCGAACGCCTTGACGGGCTTGGGGGCGCGGTTGGCGCGGCGGTCGGCGGGGTCGACCTCGAAGACGTAGCCGTGGTCCTTGGTCATGCCGTTCTGGCCGGCCTGGTCCTCGGTCTCCTCGCCGGTGAGCCAGGTGCCCCAAGGCGTGGTGCCGCCCGCGCAGTTGATGGAGGTGCCGGCGATGCCGACCCATTCGGCGACGTGCCCGCCGGGACGCACCTCGACGACCGTGCAGCCGCCCGAGGCCGCCGGGTCGTAGACCAGGCCCTCGGTCAGGGGCACCGGGTGCTGCCAGTCGGAGCGCGGTCCCTTCAGCTCGTGGTTGTTGACGAGCAGGGTCGAGCCGCGCGGGCCGCAGAAGGCGGCGGTGCCGTCGTGGTTGGACGGGGTGATCTCGCCGGACTCGAGCCTGGTCCTGCCGCTGTACGTGATGACGCGGTACTTGAAACCGGCGGGCAGGGCGAGGAGGCCGTGGGGGTCGGGGAGCAGCGGTCCGTAGCCGACGCCCTGGTGTCCGGCGGCGGCCGGCGTGTGCGACGCGTCCCCGGGGTGCCCGGCGGCCGCGGTGTGGTCGGTGTCCGTGGCGGCGAGGGCGTTCGGCGCGCTGGCGAGGGCGCCTGCGCTGCCCGCCAGCGCGACACCGGCGCCGGTGAGCGCGGACTGCCTGGCGAAGTCCCTGCGGGTGAGCGACATGGTGTGTCTCCTGAGACGGTGAAGTGCCGGGGAGGGTGGTGGACCTCGGTTCGGCGTCACCGTCCCGTCCATGCCTGAACGGGGATTGAACGGGGGGCGGCTGCGCGGGACCCGCTTTCATGAATCCGTACGGATTCCCTACGGATTTCCCTGCGGATCCACTGCGGATCCACTGCGGACCCACTACGGATTCACTGCGTACGCATCGGGCCGCGGAACCTCGCAGAGGCCCCCCGGGGATGGTCAGCCGCCCTGCTGGGAGCGCGCCTTGAAGGCGGCCTTGCGGGCCTCCTTCGCGATGCGCTTGTCGGGGTGCAGGCGTCCCATCGCCTCGAGGACGTCGGGGGTGGCAGGGTGGTCGACGCGCCAGGCGGCCGCGAAGAACCCGCTGTGCTGCTGTGCCAGTCCCTCGACGAGGGCCTGGAGTTCCTCGGAGTTGCCCTCGGCGGCGAGTTGTGCGGCCAGGGTGTCGACGGTGAGCCAGAAGACCAGGTCCTCGGAGGGCGCGGGCACGTCCGTCGCGCCGAGTTCGCTGAGCCAGACACGGGCCAGGCCGCCGAGTTCGGCGTCGTCGAGGACCTCGCGGACAGCGGGCTCGGCCTGGCCGCCGACCAGGGAGAGGGCCTGCTGGCAGCGCAGTCGGCGCAGCGGGGCGCCCGGGTCCGAGCCGCGGGCGGCGGCCAGCAGCTCCCGGGCGGCGGCGAGCGGTTCGCGGCGGACCAGCCAGTGCTCGGTCTCGGCGAGGGCGGCGCGCGAGCCGTAGCCGGCGCTGCCGTCGAGGAGGACGTCGGCGCCCTTGTCGGCGAGGTCGCCGACGGCGGGGGCGTCGAAGCCGGCCTCCAGCAGCCGGGTCCGCATGCCGTGGAGGCCGAGCGGGGTGAGGCGGACCATGCCGTAGCGGGAGACGTCCGTCTCGTCGACCGGGGCGGCGGGCTCCTCGTCGGGGTCCGCCATCAGGGCCTCGTCGACGGGGCGGTAGGCGACGAGGCCGATGGGCTCCAGGAGCCTGAACTGGTCGTCGAGCCGCATCATCGCGTCGGAGACCTGCTCCAGGACGTCGTTGGTGGGCTCGTCCATGTCGCCGGGCACCAGCATGGAGGCGGCGAGCGCGGGGAGCGGGACGGTGCCGTCGCCGGGGCCGTCCTCGCTGGCGGTGAGGAGGTAGAGGTTGCCGAGCACGCCGTCGAGGAACTCCGTCTCGGCCTCGGGGTTCCAGTCGAGCCGGGAGAAGTCGACCTCCCCGCCCTCGTCCATCGCGTCCATCAGCTCGTCCAGGTCGGGGACGGCCGCGTCGGCGAGCACGGTCTCGAGGGCGGTGAGCCAGACGGCGAGGACGTCGTGCGGGGAGCCGGCGGTGAGCAGGGCCAGTTCCTCGCCCGCCGTGACGGTGCCGGCCTCCTCGTCGACGATCTCCACGAGTCCGGCGTCCACGGCGACCCGCCAGGCCTCGCTCGCGTAGGCCGCGGCGTCCTCCCCGGTCAGGCCGAGAACCTCGGCGGCGGACGCCAGTTGCTCCTCGACGAGCCCGCCGCCGGCGTCGACCCGGGTGTCGGGGCCGGCCCAGCGGGCGAGCAGAACGGCCCGGGAGAGCAACGGCGTGGACAGCGCGTCGCGCGCCAGCTCCGCTTCGGGGTGCAGGCGCACCGGCGGCAGGGGGGAGCTGTCTGACATCGGCTGGTTCTCCTAGGCGCGTCGTGCCACCGGCCCGGCTGTGGGCACTGGGCCACTCAGCCTAGACGGATATGGCCCCATGCCGCCCGGTTCATCTCCCGGTCAGGTTCCGTACATGGCCGAAACCTTGACAAGTGGCCTGACCAGGCAGGAGATTGACGCGCGTAGAAATCCGCTGGACATGTGTTCACCGTAGTTTCTACGCGCGTCGCGAATCGCCCCACCGGTCGCGGCTCCCGCGTCTTTGCTCCACCCTCGTCCCGACTCCCCCCTCATCCCTGCTCCACTCTCGTCCCGGCGCTCACGTACGTCCCCGGAGGGATTCCGTTGCCGAGCAAGAAGTCCGCGCGTCTCGCCGCGCTCACCGTCGCCGCAGTATGTTCCGCGGCCTCCACCGTCGCCCTGTCCGCACCCGCGCACGCGGAGACGGTGGCCGTTCACGACATCCAGGGCACCACCCGGATATCGCCGTACGTCGGCAAGGCGGTCACGGGTGTGGCCGGAATCGTCACCGGCGTGCGCACCTACGGTTCGTCCAAGGGGTTCTGGATCCAGGATCCGAACCCGGACGCCGACCCGGCCACCAGTGAGGGCGTCTTCGTCTTCACCAGCTCCGCCCCGAAGGTCGCCGTCGGCGACTTGGTCACGGTCACCGGCACGGTGTCGGAGTTCGTGCCCGGCGGCACGTCGAGCGGCAACCAGTCGATCACGGAGATCACCAAGCCGACGGTGACGGTCGTCTCCAGCGGCAACGCGGTCCCGGCGGCGGCCGTGGTGAACTCGCGGTCGGTCCCGGCCGCCTACACCCCGGCCGGCGACGCCGCCGCGGCCAACTCGATCAACGGCCTGACGCTGCGGCCCCGCACCTATGCCCTGGACTACTACGAGTCCCTCGAGGGCATGAACGTCCAGGTCGCCGACGCGCGCGTGGTGACCGCGACCGACCCGTTCACCGAGCTGTGGGTCACGGTGAAACCGCGGGAGAACGCCGGCCGCCGCGGCGGCACGCTGTACGGCTCCTACACCTCGCAGAACACCGGCCGGCTGCAGATCCAGTCGCTCGGCGCGACGGCCGACTTCCCCGTCGCGAACGTCGGTGACGCCCTCACCGGCGTCACCGCGGGCCCCCTGGACTACAACCAGTTCGGCGGCTACACGCTCGTCGCGAACCAGCTCGGCGCACTGAAGAGCGGCGGCCTGCAACGGGAGACGACGCAGAAGCAGAAGAAGAACGAGCTGGCGGTCGCGACGTACAACGTCGAGAACCTCGACCCGTCGGACGCCACGTTCGAGGAGCACGCCGCCGCGATCGTGAACAACCTCAAGGCGCCCGACATCGTGTCCCTGGAGGAGATCCAGGACAACAACGGCGCGACGAACGACGGCACGGTCGCCGCCGACCTCACGGTCGGCAAGCTGATCGACGCGATCGTGGCCGCCGGCGGCCCGCGCTACGACTGGCGCTCCATCGACCCGGCGAACAACGCGGACGGCGGCGAGCCGGGCGGGAACATCCGCCAGGTGTTCCTGTTCAACCCGCAGCGGGTCTCGTTCACCGACCGCGCGGGCGGCGACTCCACGTCGGCCGTCGCCGTCTCCAAGGTGCGCGGCAAGGCGCAGCTCAGCGCCTCGCCCGGCCGGATCGCCCCCGCCGACGCGGCCTGGGCGAACAGCCGCAAGCCGCTGGCCGGCGAGTTCGTCTTCCGCGGCCGCACGGTCTTCGTGATCGCCAACCACTTCAACTCCAAGGGCGGCGACCAGGGGCTGACCTCGCAGTACCAGCCGGTGGCGCGCAGCTCGGAGGTCCAGCGCCACCAGCAGGCGACGCTGGTCAACGCGTTCGTCAAGGACATCCTCGACGTGCAGAAGAACGCGGACGTCGTCGCGCTCGGCGACATCAACGACTTCGAGTTCTCCGGCACCGCGCAGATCCTCGAGAGCGACGGCGCGCTGTGGTCGGCGATCAAGTCGCTGCCCCGCAGCGAGCGCTACAGCTACGACTACCAGGGCAACCAGCAGGTTCTGGACCAGATCCTGGTGAGCCCGTCGATCCGGCGCGGCTGCGGCTTCGAGTACGACAGCGTGCACATCAACTCGGAGTTCCACGACCAGATCAGCGACCACGACCCGCAGGTGCTGCGCTTCGAGCCGTGATCCACGGCGGGGTCAGGCCGGGTCAGGACCGGCTGAACACGCCGTTCAGCCAGTCCTGCCACGCCTTCCCCGTCGCCCCGGCGTCGGCGTCCGGCGCGAAGTCGTGGACGCTGACGCCGACCGGGGCGCCCCAGCGGCCGCGGCCGAAGACCCGGATGAGGGCGGTGTCGGTGCGCAGTCCGAGGAAGTACGGGTTGCGGTAGTCCAGCACGGCGTCGAACCCCCGCGGCCCGCGCACGGTCACCCGGGCGCCCTGGGCGTCGTCCGCCGAGAGACCGAGCGCCGCACCGACCTCGGCGAGGGCGTCGGACGTGGCCGAAGCCGCGGGTCCCTCGGCCGAGGCGAAGGTCACCGGGCGGGGCGCGAAGTGCGTCAGGTACTCGCGCAGGGTGTGCAGATAGAAGTCGGTGTGCTTGGCCGCGCCGTCGTACTGGTTGTCCCAGTCGTCCGTGAAGATGCCGCTGTGCACATAGCGGACCCAGGCCCGCCGTCCGCCGTCGCGCGCCTCGATGACGTGCTCGAGCTGGTTCGCGCTCTGGGCGCCGAACCCGACGTCCTCGCTGCGGACGGTGAGGTGGTGCGGCGGGTCCCAGGCGGTGACGGTCGAACCGAAGGCGGCGGCGCCGCCCACCCGCGGCTCGGGCGGGTCCATCGGCCACAGATAGGCGCCGGTGCCGTGGGTGACGGCCTCCCACACCTGCTCCGGGGTGGCGTCGACCTCGAACTCGCTGACGATCTCGAATTCCTTGGACGTGACTACTCCCCCGCATAAATGCGGGGGCTTCTCGTCAAGCTGGTTGAGCTTGACGACGGGCCAGCCCGGCCCGCAGAACATTGGAAGCTCCCACGACGTCAGCGTGCGCCCGGTGGCCGCATCCAACGCAGTGGAACTTCTCCTGTGTGGGCCGGTTCTCCACGCTGACGTGCCCGCATTCGGGGCATGTCCGAGAGGTGTTGCGGGGGTCCACGGCGATCACGTCACGTCCGGCGCTTTCAGCCTTGGCGTGCAGGATCGTCAGGAACACCCCCCATCCGGCATCCGAGATCGAGCGGTTGAGGCCCGTCTTCGCCGCCGCGCCGTTGGGCAGGAATGCCCCTGGCGTGTCGGGGTCGGGCTTGGGTGCGGCGGTGCGCACCATGTTGCGGATCGTCAGGTTCTCGTGCGCGATGAGGTCGTGGTCGCGGACGAGGTCGAGCGCGGTCTTGTGTGCGTGGTCCAGGCGCTGACGCCGCACCTTGCGGTGCAGGTCGGCGACGCGCTCGACGGCCCGCTGGTGGTTCTTCGTCCGCTTGTCGCGGCGCACTCGTCCGAAGGTGGACAGCTTCCGTTGTGCGGCTTCGAGCTTCGCTGTGGCCTTGCGGCCGTGGCGCGGGTTGTCGATGTGCTCGCCGTTGGAGGTGGTGAGGAAGGAGGCGATGCCCATGTCGATGCCGACCACGGACCCTGTCCTGGGCAGCGGCTCGGGCTGGGCCTGCTCGGCGGTCAGCACCACGTACCAGCGCTTGCCCTCGCGCTTGACGGACACGGTCTTGACCTTGCCAGCCACGGGCCGGTGCTGCTTGACCTTGACGTGCCCGACGCCTTGGAGGCGTACGCGGGTCTGCGGATCATGCGGGGTGGAGTCCCAGCGGCAGCCGTCGCCGTCCTTGGGGAAGTCCACCGTGTCGAACCAGTTGACTCCCCGCAAGCGCGGGTAGCCGGGCGTCTCGCCGTGCTTGATGCGGCGGAAGAACGCGGCGAACGCCTTGTCGAGGCGCCGCAAGGTGGCTTGCTGGCTGGAGAACGACCAGCGGCCCTGACGCTCCGGGTCGAACGCCCGGATCTCCTTGAGCTGCGCGGACTGCATCCCGTACTTGATGCTCGTCTTCGACACGTGCCGGTAGGCGTCACGCCGTTCCTGCAAGGCCCCGTTGTAGAGCGAGCAGTGATCGCGCAGCATCTCGCCGAGAGCGGCGGACTGGCCCACGGTGGGCCGCATGAGGAACTTGTACGCACGGATCATCCGGCCCACCCCCTTCCTGGTCGTTGCGATCACCCTACTACCCTTGGGGTATGTCACCACGCTGGGAACCAGACACCGATATCCGCAGGGGGCGTCACGTCACCTTCGATCTCCACGCCCACTTGGTGTTCGTCACCAGATACCGGAAGGGAATCTTCGATGACGAGATGCTTCGGCGATGCGAAGAGATCATGCGGGAGGTCTGCGACAAGTTCGAGGTGGAGCTACGCGAGTTCAACGGCGAGCGTGATCACGTGCACCTGCTCGTGCACTACCCGTCCAAGCTCGCCCTCTCCAAGCTGGTCAACAGCCTCAAGGGCGTCAGCTCCCGGTACCTGCGCGCCGAATACACCGGCCGCGTCAACCGAACCGGGATGGGATCGGTGTTCTGGTCCCGCTCGTACTTCGCGGCCTCCTGCGGCGGAGCGCCGCTGTCGATCATCCGTCAGTACATCGAGGGCCAGCGCCGCCCCCTGTCCTGACCTCAACGAACAACGGTGCTCCGCACCGTTCCGCTTTCCCGCCCCGGCTGAAGCCGGGGATACCCAGCGGAGGACCTGATGGTGAGCTCCTGCTGCCTATCGGTCCAGTTCGGGGGTCTGCTGCTGGTCCTTGACCGTCGGATGCACGGCGACGACGATCCGGTGATCGCGGCCGCCCTCCGCGTCAGGGGCGTCGTACTTGCGGATCAACGCGCCGACACCGGCCGTCAACTCCTGGATGAACGCGGCCCGTTCCGCCGCGGAGGCGAAGCGCACCTCGCCGTCCAGCGCGAAGGTCGCCAGCGGCCTGCGGGCCTTGGCGGCCCCGGTGATCAGCGAACCGACGTCCCTGACCAGCCGAGCGCCGAGGGCGAGCATCCAGCGGGCGGAGAGCTGATCGCGGAAGCGGTCCGGGTCGGGCTGCACCTGGGCGAGGGCGAGCGGCGAGATCACGTACGACGCCGCGGTCGCCCGCATCAGCCGCTCGGTGACGTTGCCCTTGCGCCGCTCGCCGGCCAGCTCGACCAGGCCGTGCCGCTCCAGCGCCCTGAGGTGGTAGTTCACCTTCTGCCGCGGCAGCCCGACCTTCCCGGCCAGCATCGCGGCTGACGCGGGCCCGGCGGCCAGCTCGGCGAGCAGTCGGGCCCGTATGGGGTCCAGGGAGGCGGCCGCGGCCTCGGAGTCCTCGATCACGGTGACGTCCAGCATGCGACCACCGTCTCACCGAAAACTTTTTTTGTCCAGGAGAGTTGAGTTTTCGGTCACGCCGGACGGACGGACGGACTGCCGCGCACCCCGCCCCGTCCCGAAGCCCCGTCCCGAAGAAGCCGGAGGCGAGGGTGACCCACCCCCAATCTCGTAGCATTCCTTACGCATATATCGCAGTAGAATTAAGTAGAGCTTCACGATGGTGTCGCCGAGACTACGGCGTATGACGAAGCCCTCCCCACCCCCGCCCATGCCCCTCACCCACGCCTCCCCCTCCTCCTCCGCCCTTGCCGCTGCCCCTGCCCCCGTCTTCGGCCGCACGCTCTGCGCGATGATCACCCCCTTCACAGGCACCGGCGGCCTCGACCTCGACGGCGCTCAGCGGCTGGCGGACCGGCTGGTGTCCGAGGGCTGCGACGGGCTGGTGCTCTCCGGCACCACGGGCGAGTCGCCGACCACCTCGGACGCCGAGAAGGCGGAGCTGGTGCGTGCAGTGCGGGAGGCGGTGGGCGAGCGGGCGTCGATCGTGGCGGGCGTGGGCACCTTCGACACCCGGCACACCGTGGAGCTCGCGTCGGACGCCGAGAAGGCGGGCGCGGACGGCGTGCTGGTGGTCAGCCCGTACTACAGCCTGCCTCCGCAGGACGCCCTGGAGGCGCACTTCCGGGAGGTCGCGGACGCCTCCGGGCTGCCCGTGATGCTGTACGACATCCCCGGCCGTACCGGCGTCCGGATCGAGCCGGACACGCTGATCCGGCTCGCCGGGCACCCGAGGATCGTCGCGGTCAAGGACTGCTCCGCCGACTTCCTCGGCGCGCAGAAGGTTCTCGCCCGCACCGCGTTGTCGTACTACGCGGGCTGCGACGAACACAACCTCGCCCTGTACGCGGTCGGCGCGGCCGGATACGTCAGCACGGTCGCGAACGCGGTCCCGGAGCGGATGCGCGCCGTCCTGGACGCGTTCGACGCGGGCGACACCGCCGAGGCCGCCCGGCTCCAGCGGCGGACCACGGAACTGGTGGAGTCGATGATGGCGTCGGGTCTGCCGGGAGCCGTCACCGCCAAGGCACTGCTCAACGACCTGGGACTGCCGGCCGGTCCGGTCCGTCCACCGCTGCGACCCGCCGGCCGCGACACGGTCGCCCGGCTGCGCGCCGCCTACGAGCGCCTGACGGCCTGACAGCCCCCACCCACCTGCCTGCCGGCGCCACTCACGAGCGCCCGCAATTCCCGGGCGGGCCCCCGGCCGCGTTGCGTACGGTGGGCCGCATGAGCCGCCCGATGCTCTACCTCGACGTGGACGGTCCCCTCAATCCGTATGCCGCGAAGCCGTCGAAGCGGCCTGCGGGGTACACGACGATCAGGGCGTCCGTGGGCCGGCCGCGCCCCCTGCGGGTGTGGCTGCACCCGGGGCACGGCGCCGCTCTCCTCCGTCTTCCCTACGAGCTGTGCTGGGCCACGACCTGGATGGCGGAGGCCAACCGCTGGATCGCCCCCGTTGTCGGCCTGCCCGAGCTGCCGTACGTCGACTTCGGCGCGGTGCTGTTCGCCCACCGGCCCGACGGCGTCCACTGGAAGACGGAGATGATCGTCGCGCACGCGGCGGGCCGCCCGTTCGCCTGGGTCGACGACGAACAGTCGCCCGCCGACTCGGTGTACGTCACCGCCCACCACCCGGGACCGGCCCTGCTGCACCATGTGAACCCGCGCGTGGGTCTGCGGGACGAGGACTTCACGGCGCTGGCCGCGTTCGCCGCCGGCCTGCCGGCGGGGTCAGCGTCGGGGTCGTCCGAAGCCGGCCGAGGAGAGGAGGGACGTCGTGTCCCAGGAGGAACGTGACGCCAGGCTGGGCCTCACCGGCCTGACCGGCGCGGAGCGCCAGGCTCGGCTACGCCTGCTGACGGAGCAGGTGCGGCGGGAGGCCGCCGCGGCGAGGGCGGCACTGCGGGCGCAACGGGAACAGCGGGCGCAACGGGAGCAGCGGGCGTCCGGGAGGGCGGCGGCCGATGCCTCTGGCCCGGCGCAGGCCGGGGCAGAGGCGATCGACGACTCCGTGCACCGTCAGGACGAGTGAGCGATGCCCCGGCGTCACGGCACGGCCGCGGCCGTCGGTGATCAGTTGTGGCTGTGGAGGATCTCGTTCAGGCCGCCCCAGACGGCGTTGTTCGGGCGGGCCTCGACCGCGCCGGTGACCGAGTTGCGGCGGAACAGGATGTTCGAGGCGCCGGACAGCTCGCGGGCCTTGACGATCTGGCCGTCGGGCATGGTGACACGGGTGCCCGCGGTGACGTAGAGGCCGGCCTCGACGACGCACTCGTCGCCGAGGGCGATGCCGACGCCCGCCTCGGCGCCGACGAGGCAGCGCTCGCCGATGGAGATGATCACGTTGCCGCCGCCCGACAGCGTGCCCATCGTGGACGCGCCGCCGCCGATGTCGGAGCCGTCGCCGACGATGACGCCAGCGGAGATGCGGCCCTCCACCATCGAGGTGCCGAGGGTGCCGGCGTTGAAGTTGACGAAGCCCTCGTGCATGACCGTCGTGCCCTCGGCGAGGTGCGCGCCGAGGCGGACCCGGTCGGCGTCGGCGATCCGGACGCCCTTCGGGGCGACGTAGTCCGTCATGCGCGGGAACTTGTCGATGGACGTGACCTGGAGGTGCAGGCCCTCGGCGCGGGCGTTCAGGCGGACCTTCTCGACGTCGTCGACGGCGACCGGGCCGAGCGAGGTCCAGGCGACGTTGGCGAGGTGGCCGAACATGCCGTCCAGGCTCTGCCCGTGCGGCCGGACGAGCCGGTGCGAGAGCAGGTGCAGGCGCAGGTAGACGTCGTGAGCGTCGAGCGGCTTGTCGTCGAGGGAGGCGATGACCGTGCGGACCGCGACCACGTCGACGCCCCGGCGGGCGTCCGGGCCGACCGCCTTCGCCGCGGCGTCGCCGAGGAGCTCCACGGCCTGGTCGGCCAAGAGCCGCTCGGTGCCGGCCGGGCCGGGCTCGGCGACGAGCGCCGGCGCGGGGAACCAGGTGTCGAGGACGGTGCCGTCGGCGGCGATCGTGGCGAGTCCGGTGGCCGCGGCGCCGGTGGTGCGAGGAGCAGTCGTGTCGGTCATGACGGCAACCTAACCGGCGGGGGGCCGCAGAGGCCAACCCGCACAGCGGTGTCTCAGGAGGCGGGCCGCGGGGCCCCGCCCGCCTGCTGAGTTCTCCTTGGGAACCAACTGTGCCAGCATGGCGCTCCCCCCTCTGCGAGAGGCGGGGAGAAACCACGCAAGGCCGGGACGAGCCGCGGTGGCCGGGACGAGCCGCGGTGGCCGGGGTACGGCCGACGGCAGAGGGCCGGCAGCAGAGGGAGGGCGGGACGCATGGCGCGCAGGACGAGTCTGGAGGACTCCGGCTGCGCCATCGCGCAGGCCCTGGACGTCGTCGGGGACTGGTGGACCCTGCTGATCGTCCGGGACACCGCGCGCGGTGTGCACCGGTTCGACGAGCTTCAGCGCGAACTCGGCCTGTCACGCAAGGTGTTGACGGAGCGGCTGCGGCTGCTGGTCGACGCGGACGTGCTCACCCGGGTGCTGTACCAGGAGCGTCCGCCGCGGTACGAGTACCGGCTCACCCCGCGCGGCCGGGCCCTGCTGCCGGTCCTGGTCGCCCTCCAGGACTGGGGCGACGCCTGGATCCTCGGCGACGGCAGCGCCACGGCCACTGCCGAGGAGGCGTCCGCCGAGGCGCGGCGCGTGCACGCCCTCGTGGGCGCCCGGCTTCCCGTGCTCCGGCTGGTCGACGACCGCGGGACACCGCGCGATCCCGTGTCGGACGACGCCTCCTGCACCGTTCTCTACTGCTTTCCCGGCGCCTATGCCCGCCCCGACGGCTATCCGCCGGGCTGGACCGACATCCCGGGCGCCTCGGGCTGCACGCTGGAGTCGTGCACCTATCGCGACCGTCTGGCCGAGTTCCGCGCGGCGGGCGCCGCGGTGCACGGGGTGTCCACCCAACGGCCGGACGAGCAGCGGGCGTTCGCCGAGAAGGAGCGGCTCGGCTTCCCGCTCCTCTCCGACGCCGAACTGACGCTGATCAGCGCCCTGCGCCTGCCGACGTTCCGGGCGGCCGGGGCGAGCCGGCTGAAGCGGCTGACCCTGATCGTCGACCGGGAACGGGTCGTGCGCCACGTGCAGTACCCGGTCACCGACATCGCGGGCAGCGTGACGGCGGCCCTGGACGCCGTGCGCGACCTCGACACCCGCTGACGACACGCCGGGCGCACCGCTCCGCCGGGACCGGGCGGCACTCCGCAGGAGGCGACGGCGCTCAGCGGCCCCCGACGCCTCCGGCGTTTCCGATGCCTCCGACGCCTCCGACGCCTCCGGCGGCTCCGGCGGCTCCGGCGGCTCCGGCGGCTCCGGCGGCTCCGGCGTCCAGACGTGCGGGGACGAGCAGCCGGGCCAGGGCCTCCCGGGTGTACTCCTCGTCGTAGGGGGCGTCCGTCAGCAGGACCTGGAGGCAGATGCCGTCCATCAGCGCGACCAGGGCCCGTGCGGTGCGGGGGTCGGTACGGCGGGCGAGGAGAGCGGCGAGGTCCTCGGCCCACTCGGCGGCGACGGGGCGCAGTGCCGGGCGCCGTAGGGCGGCCAGGTAGAGCTCGTACTCCAGCTCGACGCCGGTGCGGTCGCCGGCCAGCCATTCGCCGAGCAGTCCGGCCAGTTCCGTCGGCAGGTCGACGCGGTCGTCCGCCAGTCCGCCGTGCGCCGCGACCACTTTGGCGAAGCCCTCGCTGGCCTGCCGCAGGGCGGCCGTCATCAGCTCGTCGAGGGTGGCGAAGTGGTACGTGGTGGAGCCGAGCGGGACGTCGGCCTCGGCCGCGACCGAGCGGTGGCTCAGGCCGGCCAGTCCTTTCGCCCCGACGACCCGGATCGCCGCGTCGATGATCCGCTGGCGCCGCTCGGGGTCGTAGCGGCGGGCCATCAGTGCGCACCCCCCAGGTTCAGCAGCACCACTCCCCCGACGATCAGCAGGATTCCCGCGATCCTGACAGGTGTCAGGGCCTCCCCGAACAGGACGAGCCCGATGAGGGCGATGGCCGCGGTGCCGGCCCCGGCCCAGATCGCGTAGGCGGTGCCGATCCCGACGGTCTTCAGCGTCTGCGCGAGGAGGAGGAAGGACAGCAGGTAGCCCACGGTGGTCAGCAGCGCCGGCCAGAGCCTGCTGAAGCCGTCGCTGTACTTCATGGCCGTCGTCGCGGCCACCTCGGCGGCGATGGCGCCGGCGAGCGTCAGATATCCCATGCGTACAAGCGTACACAGTGATGCGTACGGTCGTACACAAAGGCGCGCACCCAGCGCCACACCCGGTGCCAGTCCATGAAGGTGTTCCCCGCGCCCCTCCATGGGCGCGAACCCACGCGGAACCCCGCCCACCCACACGCACCCCCGCCCACCGCCACGCACCCATGCCCACCCACACACACCCGTGCGTACGCCTGGTTACGCGCAACGGCACGCATCGGTAGGCACATCCACACACATCGGCACTCCGGGCGCCGGTCGATCGCGCCCAACTGACGGGAGATTCGAAAGCGTTATGGAAGGCGCTCACCCAAACGGATGAACGCACGCCACAGCTTCCACTACTGTTTCACCGTTCACATACCGGCTCTTCAGTCGGGACGCCGCTGGAGGAACAGCGCATGCCAGAAGACAAGTCCCGGCCGCCCCAGGAACAGCCCTGGGAGAACGGCTGGGCCCCGGACACCTCCCGGGCCCCCGGAACTCGACGCCTGTGGCTGGCCGGCGGCCTCGCCGTCGCCACCGTCCTTGCGTGCGTGACCGCGATCGCCTTGAACGACAGGCCCGCTGACGCGAAGTCCGAAGCCGGCCGGCAGCAGACGCTGTCGGACGACGAGACGCCCGGCGGCCTCATCTCCTTCGCCACGCCCTCCGGCAGCGGATCCGCGACGCCGACGGGGAAGAAGCCCGCGTCCGCGTCCCCCTCGCCGTCGGCGTCCGTGTCACCGGAGACGTCCTCCTCCCCAGGGCCGCAGGGCAGTTCGTCGCCCGGCGTCTCGGCCGCTCCCTCGGCCCCCGCGCCCGGGAAGCCGGCCGACCCGCCGGCGTCCCGTGACGAACGGTCGGTGCAGGCGGTCAACTACCCCGACCGCTACTGGCACGTGAGCGGTTCGCTGGTGAAGCTCGACGCGCCGCGCGGCTCGGAGTCCCGCGAGGACTCCACCTTCCACGTGGTCAGCGGGCTGTCCGACAGCTCCTGCATCTCGTTCTCGACGCACGACGGCCGGTACCTGCGCCACCGGAACTTCGTCCTGCGCTCCGAATACAACGACGGCTCCTCGCTGTTCCGGCAGGACGCCACCTTCTGCCCCACGTACTCGGGGTATTCGGGCGCGGTGCTGTTCCAGTCGGTGAACTACCCCAACTACGCGCTGCGCCACAAGGACTTCCAGCTGCGCCTGGACCCGTACGGCTACAACACGACGAACCGGACGGACTTCGCGTTCCGGCTCGTGGGCCCGCTGGGCTGAGCCCCACCGACCGACCCGCCACCCTGCCGACTCACCGAGCCACCGGTTCCACCGACTCACCCGCACGTGAAAGCGGCGGCACCCCCGGTTGGGGGTGCCGCCGCTTTCACGTGCGGGTCCGCGTTGCTCGGTACGCGGTGACGGCTCTCAGACGTTGAAGCCGAGCGCGCGCAGCTGCTCGCGGCCGTCGTCCGTGATCTTGTCCGGGCCCCACGGCGGCATCCAGACCCAGTTGATGCGCAGCTCGTTGACGATGCCGTCGGTGGCGGACTTCGCCTGGTCCTCGATGACGTCGGTCAGCGGGCAGGCCGCCGAGGTCAGGGTCATGTCGATCGTCGCGATGTTCGCGTCGTCGATGTGGATGCCGTAGATGAGTCCGAGGTTGACGACGTCGATGCCCAGTTCCGGGTCGACGACGTCGTACAGGGCCTCGCGGACCTCCTCCTCGGAGGCCGGCTTCATCTCCAGGGTCTCGCTCATGCCGTCTTCCTTTCGACGTCGGCGTCGGCGCCCAGCGCCTGGGCCGTCGCGTCCTTCCACGCCATCCAGCTGAGGAGGGCGCACTTGACCCGGGCCGGGTACTTGGAGACGCCGGCGAACGCGACCGCGTCCTCCAGCACCTCCTCCATGGCGTCGTCGGGCTCGATCTTCCCCTTGGACTGCATCAGCTCCAGGAA
Organism: Streptomyces sp. B21-105; assembly: GCF_036898465.1. NCBI lineage: Bacteria > Bacillati > Actinomycetota > Actinomycetes > Kitasatosporales > Streptomycetaceae > Streptomyces > Streptomyces sp. B21-105. The sequence continues at coordinate 2,448,017 of NZ_JARUMJ010000001.1, forward strand.
GGTCTCCTGGATCTTCTGCGCGTCGGCCAGGTCCTTGCCGACCAGCAGGTCGTTCAGGACGGACGCGCTCGCCTGGCTGATGGAACAGCCCTGGCCCTCGTAACTGACGTCCTCGATCGTCGTACCGTCGTACTTCACCCGCAGGGTGATCTCGTCGCCGCACGTCGGGTTCACGTGGTGCACCTCGGCGTCGCCATCGCGCAGACCACGCCCGTGCGGGTGCTTGTAGTGGTCCAGGATGACGTCCTGGTACATCGAGTCCAGCTTCATGCGCTCGCTCGCCAACCCCTCAGCCGAAGAAGTTCCGTACGTGCTCCAGACCGTCGACCAGGGCGTCGATCTCGGCCGTCGTGGAGTACAGATAGAACGACGCTCGCGTGGTCGCGGGAATTCCGTAGCGCAGGCAGACGGGACGGGCGCAGTGGTGGCCCACCCGGACCGCGATGCCCTGCTCGTCGAGCACCTGGCCCACGTCGTGCGGGTGGATGTCGCCGAGCGTGAAGGAGATCGCCGCGCCCCGGTCCTCGGCCGTCGTCGGGCCGATGATCCGCAGGTCGGGGACCTCGCCGAGCCTGCGCACCGCGTACTCGGTGAGCGCGTGCTCATGGGCGAGGATCTTGTCCATGCCGATCGCGGACAGGTAGTCGATGGCCGCGCCCAGACCGACCGCCTGAGCGATCGGCGGGGTGCCCGCCTCGAACTTGTGGGGCGCCGGGGCGTACGTCGACGAGTGCATCGACACGGTCTCGATCATCTCGCCGCCGCCGAGGAACGGAGGCAGGTCCTCGAGCAGCTCCTGGCGGCCCCAGAGGACGCCGATGCCGGTCGGGCCGCACATCTTGTGGCCGGTGAAGGCCACGAAGTCGGCCTGCAGGGCCTGCACGTCCATCGGCATGTGCGGCGCGGCCTGCGAGGCGTCGATGCACACCAGCGCGCCGACCTCCTGCGCGCGGCGCACTATCGCCTCGACGGGGTTGACCGTGCCGAGGATGTTCGACACCAGCACGAAGGAGACGATCTTCGTCTTCTCGGTGATGATCTCGTCGATGTTGGAGAGGTCGAGCCGGCCGTCGTCGGTCAGGCCGAACCACTTCAGCTTCGCGCCCGTGCGCTGCGCCAGCAGCTGCCACGGCACGATGTTGGAGTGGTGCTCCATCTCGGTGATGACGATCTCGGTCTCGTGGTCGACCCGGTAGGGCTCGTCGGCCCAGCCGAGCATGTTGGCCACGAGGTTGAGCGACTCGGAGGCGTTCTTGGTGAAGATCACCTCGTCGCGGCTCGGCGCGTTGACGAACGCGGCGACCTTGTCGCGCGCGCCCTCGTACAGCGCCGTGGCCTCCTCGGCGAGCACATGCACACCGCGATGGACGTTGGCGTTGTAGCGCTCGTAGTAGTCACTGAGAGCGTCCAGCACCTGGCGCGGCTTCTGCGAGGTCGCCGCGTTGTCCAGGTACACGAGCTTCTTGCCGTCGTGGATCTGCCGATCCAGGATGGGGAAGTCCTTGCGGATCGCCTCGACGTCGAGGAGGCCCGGCAGCTGTGTCACGCGACTTCCTCCTTTGAGTGGCCTCCGGCCACGGGGCCACCCTTCGTGTCGACTTCGTCCTGCTTCGCGTACGCCTCGTAGCCCTCGTTCTCCAGCTTGTCGGCGAGCTCGGCGCCACCGGACTCGACGATGCGGCCGCCGGAGAAGACGTGGACGAAGTCGGGCTTGATGTAGCGCAGGATGCGCGTGTAGTGCGTGATCAGCAGGGTGCCGACCTCGCCGGTCTCGCGGACGCGGTTGACGCCCTCGGAGACGATGCGCAGGGCGTCGACGTCCAGACCGGAGTCCGTCTCGTCGAGGTCGGGATCGCGACCTTCGGCCGGAGCAGCTCCAGCTGGAGGATCTCGTGGCGCTTCTTCTCACCGCCGGAGAAGCCCTCGTTGACGTTGCGCTCGGCGAAGGAGGTGTCCATGTTGAGGCGCTGCATGGCCTCCTTGACCTCCTTGACCCACAGGCGGAGCTTGGGGGCCTCGCCGCGGATCGCGGTGGCGGAGGTGCGCAGGAAGTTCGACACGGAGACGCCGGGGACCTCGACCGGGTACTGCATCGCGAGGAACAGGCCGGCGCGGGCGCGCTCGTCGACGGACATCTCCAGGACGTCCTCGCCGTCGAGGGTGACGGTGCCGCCGGTGATCGTGTACTTGGGGTGACCCGCGAGCGAGTAGGCGAGCGTCGACTTGCCGGAGCCGTTGGGGCCCATGATGGCGTGCGTCTCGCCCTGCTTCACGGTGAGGTCGACGCCCTTGAGGATCTCCTTCGTGGCGTTGTCGGCCTCGACGGTGACGTGCAGGTCTCGGATTTCAAGCGTTGCCATGGGTGCCTCAGGACTCCTGGGTGAGGGAGACGAGCACGTCGTCCCCTTCGATCTTTACGGGGTATACGGGGACGGGGCGCGTCGCGGGAAGGCCGGACGGCTTGCCGGTGCGCAGGTCGAACGAGGAACCGTGCAGCCAGCACTCGATCTGGCAGTCCTCCACCTCGCCCTCGGAGAGCGAGACGTTCGCGTGGGAGCAGATGTCGTGGATGGCGAACACCTCCCCCTCGGTGCGGACGACCGAGACCGGCGTGCCGTCGAGCTCCACCCGTTTCGGGGTGTCGTCCTCCAGCTCGCTCAGTCCGCAGGCGCGTACGAAGGCCGTCATCAGACCGTGGCCTTCAGCTCGGTCTCGATCTTGGCGAGCAGCCGCTCCTCGATGTCGTCGACGCCGATCTGCTGGACCAGCTCGGCGAAGAAGCCGCGGACCACCAGGCGGCGGGCCTCGTCGGCCGGGATGCCGCGGGCCATCAGGTAGAAGAGCTGCTCGTCGTCGAAGCGGCCGGTGGCGGAGGCGTGGCCGGCGCCGACGATCTCGCCGGTCTCGATCTCCAGGTTGGGCACCGAGTCGACGCGCGCGCCGTCCGTGAGGACCAGGTTGCGGTTCATCTCGTAGGTGTCGGTGCCCTCGGCCTTGGCCTCGATGAGCACGTCACCGATCCACACGGCGTGCGCGGCCTCGCCCTGGAGGGCGCCCTTGTAGACGACGTTGGACTTGCAGTGCGGCACGTTGTGGTCGACCAGCAGGCGGTGCTCCTGGTGCTGGCCGGCGTCAGTGAAGTACAGGCCGAACAGCTCGGCCTCGGCGCCCGGGCCGGCGTACGTCACGCGCGGGTGGAGGCGGACGAGGTCGCCGCCGAAGGTCACCACGACCGACTTGAAGCTGGCGTCACGGCCGACGAGGGCGTTGTGCTGGGCCACGTGCACGGCCTTGTCGTCCCAGTCCTGGACGGAGACGACGGTCAGCTTCGCGCCGTCCCCGAGGACGTAGTCGACGTTGGCGGCGAGCACCGCGTCACCGGTGTGGTCGATGACGACGACCGCCTCGGCGAACGCGCCCAGCTCGATGACCTGGTGGCCGTAGGACACCCCGCCCTCGCCGTGCACCGAGACGCGGATCGGCTCGGTGAGGACCGTCTCCTTGGGGACGGTGATCACGCCGGCCTTCTCGAACGCCGAGTAGGCCTGGGCGGCGATCCGGTCCACCGGGACACCGGCCCTGCCCAGGCGCGGGTCGTCGCGGTCGGCGAGTTCGACGGTGACGCCGTCGGGGGCCTCGACGGCGACCTTCAGGCCCCCGCCCGTGGCGACGGCGGTGCCGTCGTGCAGGCCGCGCAGCCGCTCCAGCGGCGTGAACCGCCACTCCTCCTCGCGACCGTGCGGGACCGGGAAGTCCGCGACGTCGTAGGACGGGGGCGCGCTCATGCGCGTGGCGACGGTCGACTCGGCGGCCACCGCGATCTGGCCGGCGGTCGTGCTGCCCACCGGGATATTCGTAGCCTCAGCCATGGCTGTCGGTCTGCTCTCTTCCTACGTCAGAAATTGCTCGCTGCTGTCCGGCGGCGGGTCTTAACCGACCGCGCCTTCCATCTGCAGCTCGATCAGCCGGTTGAGTTCGAGGGCGTACTCCATGGGCAGCTCCTTCGCGATGGGCTCGACGAAGCCGCGCACGATCATCGCCATCGCCTCGAACTCGGTCATGCCCCGGCTCATCAGGTAGAAGAGCTGGTCGTCGCTGACCTTGGAGACGGTGGCCTCGTGGCCCATGGAGACGTCGTCCTCGCGGACGTCCACGTAGGGGTACGTGTCGGAGCGGGAAATGGTGTCGACGAGCAGCGCGTCGCACAGCACGTTCGACTTGGAGCCGTGGGCGCCCTCGCCGATCTCGACGAGACCGCGGTAGGAGGTGCGGCCGCCGCCGCGCGCCACGGACTTGGAGACGATGTTGGACGAGGTGTTCGGCGCCATGTGGACCATCTTGGAGCCGGCGTCCTGGTGCTGGCCCTCGCCCGCGAAGGCGATGGAGAGGGTCTCGCCCTTGGCGTGCTCGCCCATCAGGTAGACGGCCGGGTACTTCATCGTCACCTTGGAGCCGATGTTGCCGTCGATCCACTCCATGGTCGCGCCCTCGTACGCCACAGCGCGCTTGGTGACCAGGTTGTAGACGTTGTTCGACCAGTTCTGGATGGTCGTGTAGCGGCAGCGGGCGTTCTTCTTGACGATGATCTCGACCACGGCGCTGTGCAGCGAGTCCGACTTGTAGATCGGGGCCGTACAACCCTCGACGTAGTGCACGTAGGCGCCCTCGTCGACGATGATCAGGGTCCGCTCGAACTGGCCCATGTTCTCCGTGTTGATGCGGAAGTAGGCCTGCAGCGGGATCTCCACGTGCACGCCCTTCGGCACGTAGATGAAGGAGCCGCCGGACCACACCGCGGTGTTCAGCGACGCGAACTTGTTGTCGCCGACCGGGATGACCGTGCCGAAGTACTCCTTGAAGAGCTCCGGGTGCTCCTTGAGCGCGGTGTCGGTGTCGAGGAAGATGACGCCCTGCTCCTCCAGGTCCTCACGGATCTGGTGGTAGACGACCTCGGACTCGTACTGGGCCGCGACGCCCGCGACGAGGCGCTGCTTCTCCGCCTCGGGGATGCCGAGCTTGTCGTACGTGTTCTTGATGTCCTCGGGCAGGTCCTCCCAGGACTCCGCCTGCTTCTCCGTGGAGCGCACGAAGTACTTGATGTTGTCGAAGTCGATGCCCGACAGGTCCGAGCCCCAGTTCGGCATGGGCTTCTTCTCGAAGAGCCTGAGTCCTTTGAGACGGAGCTTCGTCATCCACTCGGGCTCGGACTTCTTCGTGGAGATGTCCCGGACGACGTCCTCGTTGATGCCGCGCTTCGCAGAGGCGCCGGCCGTGTCGGAGTCGGCCCAGCCGTATTCGTACTTGCCCAGACCCTCGAGTTCGGGGTGGGCAGTCTCCGTGGGGAGCGTCATGCGGGGTTCCTCCCGGCCGTGCTAGCGGATGCGTTCTGGGTGGCTGTGGAAACTCTGGGGATGAACGTCGTGCAGACGCCGTCGCCGTGCGCGATGGTCGCCAGCCGCTGGACGTGCGTCCCGAGCAGCTGGGAGAAGATCTCGGTCTCCGCATCGCAGAGCTGCGGGAACTTCTCCGCGACATGGGCGACGGGGCAGTGGTGCTGGCACAGCTGCTCGCCGACCGGTGCACTGCGCGCCGTAGCAGCGTACCCGTCTGCGCTCAGGGCCTTGGCCAGGGCTTCGGTGCGCTCTTCCGGGGCGGCCGCCTCGATCGCCTGACGGTATCCGGCGGCCTGCTCGGCGATCCTCGCGCGGGCGAACGCGACCACTGCCTCGTCCCCGCCGAAACGCTCCTGGATCCAGCTCAGGGCATCGGCGGCGAGCTTGTCGTAGGACTGGTCGAAGGCGTCCCGGCCGCAGTCGGTGAGAGCGAAGACCTTGGCCGGACGACCGCGCGTGCGCGCGCCGTACACGCGCTGCTCACGGGGCTGTACGACGTCGTCGGCGACCAACGCGTCGAGGTGGCGGCGTACGGCGGCCTGGGTGAGGCCCAGCCGTCCGGCCAGCTCGGCGACGGTCGAGGGCCCGTGGTCCAGGATGGACCGCGCGACCCGGTTGCGCGTCGAGCGCTCCCCGGTCGCGAGCTCCTCCTGCGGGGTCCCCGTAGGGGCCTCCCGAGCCTCGCCAACGTTTTTCACAACGCCATTGTTGCGTAATTCCTCAGGGGCAGGCAAGCCGTGCTTGATCCATCAGGCGGTGCCCTGCATCACTTAGGCATACCTAATCTGACCTGGAGAAACGATCTCCGCCCGACCGGCGACGCCCGGCCCGGCGCATAAACGGCTGGCCGGCCCGACCGGCATCCAGGAGACTGCCCGACCATGCCCACACCTCCTCCCATCGGCCCACTCGTCACCCGAAGCACCCTCGCGGCGGACCTCGGCGCGCTCGGTGTCGAATCCGGCGAAATCCTCCTGGTCCACTCCTCCCTCAGCTCCCTCGGCTGGGTGTGCGGGGGCGCCGTCGCGGTCGTGCACGGGCTGCTGGACGCGCTCGGCCCGGACGGCACGCTCGTGGTCCCGGCCCACAGCGGGCAGCTGTCCGATCCGGCGGTGTGGAGCGATCCGCGGGTGCCCGAGCCGTGGTGGGAGACGATCCGGGCGGCCATGCCCGCGTACGACCCCCTCATCACCCCCACCCGCGGCGTCGGCGTGATCCCGGAGACGGTCCGCACCTGGCCCGGCGCCCGGCGCAGCGCGCATCCGCACGCCTCCTTCGCAGCGCTCGGGGCACGGGCCGCCGAGATCGTCCACGGGCACGCGCCCGACTGCCGGCTGGGTGAGCACAGCCCGCTGGCCCGTCTGGAGCAGGAGGGTGCGCGGGTGCTCATGCTCGGCGCGGGCTACGCCGCCTGCACCAGCTTCCACCTCGCCGAATACCGCATACCGGCTCCGCTGGTGCAGGTGGGACGGCCCGGTCCGGGCGGCTGGGAGGAGGTCACCGAGGTGTCGATCAGCGCGGCCCGCTTCGACGAGCTCGGCCACGACTTCGAACGGGACCGACCCGTCGTGCGGGGCAGGGTCGGCGCGGCCGACGCCCGGCTGTTCCCGGTCGCGGACGCGGTGGCGTACGCGCAGCGGTGGCTGCCCCTGCACCGCTCCCGCGAGGACGAGTGCTGAGCGCCCCGCCGGGCCGAAGGCTGAGCCCCCGGCGGGCCGGACCCCGCCGGGCGCGGCCGCTTCCCGTACCCGCCGGTCGGGACCCCGGGCCGCGAACCTAGACTCTTGAGCCATGCGAAGCGAGCCTGTCGTGCGGGTCGAGGCCCTGGTGAAGCGGTACGGGGCGAAGACCGCGGTGAACGGCCTCGATCTGACGGCCCGGGCGGGCGTCACCGCCGTCCTCGGACCCAACGGCGCCGGCAAGACGACCACGGTCGAGACCTGCGAGGGGTACCGCAGGCCGGACTCGGGCACGGTGCGCGTCCTCGGCCTCGACCCCGTGCGACAGGGCTCCGAACTGCGCCCCCGGATCGGCGTGATGCTGCAGTCGGGGGGCGTGTACTCGGGTGCGCGGGCCGACGAGATGCTCCGGCACGTGGCGAAGCTGCACGCGCATCCGCTGGACGTCGACGCCCTCGTCGAGCGCCTCGGTCTCGGCTCGTGCGGCCGTACGAGCTACCGGCGGCTCTCCGGCGGACAGCAGCAGCGCCTCGCCCTCGCGATGGCCGTCGTCGGCCGCCCGGAACTGGTCTTCCTGGACGAGCCGACGGCCGGCCTCGACCCGCAGGCCCGCCGCTCCACCTGGGATCTCGTGCGGGACCTGCGCGCGGACGGCGTCTCGGTCATCCTGACCACCCACCACATGGACGAGGCCGAGCAGCTCGCCGACGACGTGGCGATCATCGACGCAGGCACGGTGATCGCGCAGGGCTCCCCCGAGGAGCTGTGCCGCGGCGGCGCCGAGAACACCCTGCGCTTCACCGGCCGCCCCGGGCTCGACGTCGGCTCGCTGCTGAAGGCGCTGCCCGCCGACAGCACCGCCGCCGAGCTGACCCCCGGCTCCTACCGGATCACGGGCAAGGTCGACCCTCAGCTGCTCGCCACGGTCACCTCGTGGTGCGCGCAGCACGGGGTGATGCCGGACCGGATCTCGGTGGAACGCCACACCCTGGAGGACGTCTTCCTCGAACTGACCGGCAAGGAGCTGCGCTCGTGACCGCCACCGGCACCTACACCCCCCGGCCCGGCGCGGCCCCGCTCCCCCGCATGATCGCGGCCCAGGCGGCGCTGGAGACGAAGATGCTGCTGCGCAACGGTGAGCAGCTGCTGCTCACCGTGGTGATCCCGACCCTCCTGCTGGTGCTGTTCAGCACGGTCGACGTGGTCGACACCGGCGCGGGCGAGGCGGTGGACTTCCTCGCCCCCGGCATCCTCGCGCTCGCCGTGATGTCGACGGCGTTCACCGGCCAGGCCATCGCGACCGGGTTCGAGCGCCGCTACGGGGTGCTGAAGCGGCTCGCCTCCTCACCGCTGCCGCGCTGGGGCCTGATGACGGCGAAGACGCTGTCGGTGCTGGTCACCGAGGTCCTCCAGGTGATCCTGCTGACGGGGATCGCCTTCGCGCTGGGCTGGGACCCGCACGGCGGCCCCGCGGCCGTCCTGCTGCTCCTGGTCGCCGGCACGGCCGCCTTCTCCGGCCTGGGCCTGCTGATGGCGGGCACCCTGAAGGCGGAGGCGACGCTGGCCGCCGCCAACCTGGTGTTCCTGCTGCTGCTGGTGGGCGGCGGGGTGATCGTGCCGCTCGACAAGTTCCCGTCCGGCGCGCAGGACGTGCTCGGCCTGCTGCCCGTCACCGCGCTCTCCGACGGCCTGCGGGACGTGCTCCAGCACGGCGCCGGGATGCCCTGGGGCGACCTGGCGGTCCTGGCGGTCTGGGCCGTCCTGGGGCTCGCGGCGGCCGGCCGGTTCTTCCGCTGGGAGTAACCGCGTCCGCCCCACGGCGACCCTCGTGAAAGCGTGCACAAGCGGCCCGCTTACGATGGGACGCGTGCTGAACGTGACCCGTGCCGACGCCGTAGCCGCCGTGCGCAACCCCCTCTCCTTCATCGCCGCACGCTGGACCCCCGCCCCCCGGACGGTTCGGCGGGCGGCTCTCTTCGCGCTCGTGATGTCGGTGGTGATCGTGGTCACCGGCGGCGCCGTCCGCCTCACGGGCTCCGGCCTCGGCTGCCCGACCTGGCCCAAGTGCACCGACGACTCGCTCACCGCGACGAGCGAGATGGGCTTCCACGGCGCCATCGAGTTCGGCAACCGCATGCTGACGTACGTGCTGTGCGCGGCCGTCGGCTGGGCGATCATCGCCGCGCGCTCGGAGAAGCCGTACCGCCGGAGCCTGACCCGGCTGGGCTGGGCGCAGTTCTGGCTGGTGATGAGCAACGCGGTGCTCGGCGGGATCGTCGTGCTCGTCGGGCTCAACCCGTACACGGTCGCGGCGCACTTCCTGGCCGCCTCGGCGCTGATCGCGGTCGCCGCGGTGATGTGGCAGCGCACCAGGGAGGGCGACGGGGAGCCCCGCACGCTGGTCGGCAGGCCCGTGCAGCAGCTGGTGTGGTTCCTGGTCCTCGCCTCGATGCTGCTGATCGCCGTCGGCACGGTGGTCACCGGCGCGGGCCCGCACGCGGGCGACTCCAGCGAGGTCGAGCGGATGCCGCTGGACTGGGAGACGGTGGCCAAGCTGCACGCCGTGCTCGCCTGGATCGTGGTGACGCTGACGTTCGCCCTGTGGTTCATCCTCAAGGCGGTGGACGCGCCGAAGAGCCCGCTGGACCGTACCCGGGACCTGTTCCTGGTGCTGCTCGCCCAGGGGGTCGTGGGCTATGTCCAGTACTTCACCGACCTGCCCGAGATCCTGGTCGGACTGCACATGCTCGGATCGTGCCTGGTGTGGATCGCCGTCCTGCGCGTACCCCTGGCGCTGCGCGAACGCGCCGGAACGCCGGCCGACCTGCCGCACCCGGCACCGGAGGCGACGGTCGGCACCCGCGCCTGAGCCGTACGCGCCCTGGTCACCGCGCCTGAACCGGCGCACCTGAGCCGGCCGTCCCGTCCGGCCGTACCCGCGTCTCAGCCCAGCCCGTACACCCGGCGGGCGTTGCCCGACGCGATCAGTCCGGCCACCCGCTGCGCGTCCCCCGGCGACCACGCGCCCTCCGCGACCCAGCCGCCCAGCACCCGCGTCAGGGCCTCGCGGAACAGCCGGGCCCCGACCACGTGCAGCTCGGGCAGCCCGTGTGCGCCGGTGGAGAAGAGGATCTTCCCGAAGGGCGCCAGCTCCAGGATCTCCGCGAGGACGGTCGCGGCGCGGGCGCCGGTCCGCACCAGGGCCGCCCCGGAATCGGCGTACACGTGCGGGAAGACTCCCGCGAGGTGGGCGGCATGGCGGTGGTAGGGGTAGCCGTGCAGCAGGACGAGGTCGGTGCCGAGGCCGGCCGTGGCCCGGACGAAGTCGGTGAGCAGCACGGGGTCGGTGCGGTCGATCCGCCCGCCCGGCGCCCCGAGGCCCGCGTGCAGCTGCAGCGGAAGCTCCGAGGCGACGGCACTCCACAGCAGGTGCCGCAGCAGCACCGGGTCGCTCAGCTCGCCGCCGACCCGGCGCGCGGCCAGCCAGCGGCCCGCCGCACCCCGCACCTCCCCCGGCCCGGGCGGCTCGGGCGCCAGCGCGAGGCCGTGCCGGACGCCCGCGACGGAGGTGAAGGCCACGGCGTTCACGGCCGCCCCGTGGACCGCCTCGGCGAGGTTGGCCAGGAAGGACTCGACGGTGCCGGAGGTGTCGGCGACCTGCTCGGCGAGGAGTTCCAGACGGACGATCTCGCGGGCCTCGGCGTCGCCCGTCGAGGCCAGCTCGCCCGGCCCGGTGAGATCGCCGGGCAGGCCCGTGTCGACCAGGTACGTCGTGATGCCGCTGCCGCGCAGCAGCCGGCGGCCCGCTTCCAGTACGCCGAGTTCACGGCGCCGGGCGAGATAGCGGGCGGGCGGCGCGTGCGGTTCCAGGCCGAGCAGCGGGGGGCACCAGCGGCGTACCGCGAAGCCCGTCTGGGTGTCGAACAGCGTCGTGCCGGGGGCCGGCGGGCCCTCGGTGCGGGCCAACTGGGCCTCGAACGTGCCGAGACCCAGCTCCGTTCTCAGGACGCCGTGGCAGTACTGATCCACCAAGGACGGCGTTTCGATCATCCGGACTCCCCGGGAGATGGACCACGTCGCGTGCACGTCGCTTCTACGGGTCCTAACGGGTGACCGGGGCCTCAGGTGTTGCTGCCGGCCGACTGTTCGCCGCTCAGTCGTTCTTCGGACCGCCGACCTGGATGCCCGCCATCCGCGTCCACTCGTACGGCCCTGTCCGCACCTTCGCCGCGAACTCGCCGTCGAAGGCCTCGTGGACGGTGATGCCGGCCTTCCCGACGGCCTGCTCGGCGACGGCGACCGAGGGGGCCACCAGGTCGCCCCAGCCGCCGTCCTCGCCGACGAGGACGATACGGGCGCCGCGCTCGCCGATATAGGCGATCTGGCCCTCCGCCCCGCCGTGTCGCCCGGCGAAGGCGCTGATCCGTTTGGCGAGCCGGCCCGCCGTGCGCTCGGCCTTCGCGGCCTGCTTGGCGTCGGCGGTCTCGTCAGCCTGCTTGGTGTCTGCCATGGCCAGGATGCTACCGACGGGTAGAGCGAACGGCGACGGCCGGGGTGCGTGGCGTCGACCACGCACCCCGGCCGCCGAGGGTGCCGTCGGGGGCTGCCGCTCAGCGCAGGAAGGGGTCCACCGCGACCGCCACGAAGAGCAGCGACACATAGGTGATGGACCAGTGGAACAGCCGCATCTCCTTCAGCTTCCCGCCCGTGACCTCGGCCTTCGCGCGGTTCTGCAGTCCGTGCGCCTCCCACAGCCACCAGCCGCCCGCCGCCAGCGCGATCGAGGTGTAGAACCAGCCGGTGTAGCCCAGCGGCTGCAGCAGCAGCGAGACGCCGACCATCACCCAGCTGTAGAGGACGATCTGCTTGGCGACGGTCTTGTTGGAGGCGACGACCGGCAGCATCGGCACGCCGACGCGCGCGTAGTCGTCCTTGACCTTCATGGAGAGCGGCCAGTAGTGCGGCGGCGTCCAGAAGAACATGACGAGGAAGAGGACGACCGGCGCCCAGGACACCGAGTTCGTCACGGCCGACCAGCCGATCAGGACCGGCATGCAGCCGGCGATGCCGCCCCACACGATGTTCTGCGAGGTGCGCCGCTTGAGGATCATCGTGTAGACGACGACGTAGAACAGGAGTGCGCCGAGGGCGAGCCAGGCCGACAGCCAGTTGACGGTGAGCCCGAAGAGCAGGGTCGAGACCACCGCGAGGGTGATTCCGAAGACGAGGCATTCACGCGGGCTGACCATCCCGGTGACCAGCGGACGCTGCGAGGTGCGGTCCATCAGGGCGTCGATGTCGCGGTCGATGTACATGTTCAGCGCGTTCGCGCCGCCCGCGGACAGATAGCCGCCCAGGCAGGTCAGCACCACCAGGCCCAGGTCCGGAACGCCCTGCTGCGCCAGGAACATCACCGGGACGGTGGTGATCAGCAGCAGTTCGATGATCCGCGGCTTGGTCAGCGCCACGAACGCCTTGACCCGGGCCCCGACCGGCCGCCGGCTCGGGCTCTGACTCGCCCCGACAATCCCCACTGGACGGGATTCAACGGCCGTCACGCACACCCCTGACAGAGACTCCCAGCGAGCCTCCCCATGTGAATACGGGGTAAAGGCTCGCGCGTACCACGCCACTGTAGACGTTGCCCATACCCCGGGATTCGCGGGGGTGGGGTCGTGTTGGAAGGCACCCGCGGAAGAGCCGGAAGGCACTCTGTTGAGCACTCGTACGAGCGGGTCCGTATTCACTTGCTGAGCAGGAAAGTCGCCGGTCGGCGGGCGGGTCGCGAAGCTACCCGGCAGTCTGGAATGACTCGAAAAAATGCACGTTCTGACGGGGGTAGGCTCGACATCGGCCGGTGGGCGCCGCGTGCACCGGTATTCGACATGTGTGACATGTGGAGAGGAGCCCTGACCCAGGGTGAGCACCAAGCCGACCACCACAGACCTCGAGTGGACCGAGTTGGACCAGCGGGCCGTGGACACCGCCCGCGTCCTGGCCGCCGACGCCGTACAGAAGGTCGGCAACGGCCATCCCGGTACGGCGATGAGCCTGGCGCCTGCCGCGTACACCCTCTTCCAGAAGGTGATGCGACACGACCCGGCGGACGCCGACTGGGTCGGCCGCGACCGCTTCGTGCTGTCCGCGGGCCACTCGTCCCTGACCCTGTACACCCAGCTGTACCTGGCCGGTTTCGGCCTGGAGCTGGACGACCTGAGGGCCTTCCGCACCTGGGGCTCGAAGACCCCGGGGCACCCGGAGTACGGCCACACCACCGGCGTGGAGACGACCACCGGCCCGCTCGGCCAGGGCGTCGCCAACGCCGTCGGCATGGCGATGGCCGCGCGCTACGAGCGCGGTCTGTTCGACCCCGACGCCCCGGTCGGCGAGTCGCCCTTCGACCACTTCGTCTACGTCATCGCCGGTGACGGCTGCCTCCAGGAGGGCATCTCCGCGGAGGCGTCCTCGCTGGCCGGCCACCAGAAGCTCGGCAACCTGGTCCTGCTGTGGGACGACAACCACATCTCGATCGAGGGCGACACCGAGACGGCAGTGTCCGAGGACACTGTCGCGCGGTACGAGGCGTACGGCTGGCACGTGCAGCGCGTCGCCCCCAAGCCGGACGGCGACCTGGACCCGCACGCCCTGTACGACGCGATCGAGGCCGCGAAGCTGGTGACGGACAAGCCGTCCTTCATCGCGATGCGCTCGATCATCGCCTGGCCGGCCCCGAACGCGCAGAACACCGAGGCCGCGCACGGCTCGGCGCTCGGCGACGACGAGGTCGCCGCGACCAAGCGCGTCCTGGGCTTCGACCCGGAGCAGTCCTTCGAGGTCGCGGACGAGGTCATCGCCCACACCCGGGGCGCCCTCGATCGCGGCCAGGCCGCCCGCGCCGTGTGGGAGAAGTCCTTCCAGCAGTGGCGGGACAACAACCCCGAGCGCGCCGCCGAGTTCGACCGTGTCGCCGCGGGCGAGCTGCCCGCCGGCTGGGAGGAGAAGCTCCCGGTCTTCGAGCCCGGCAAGGGCGTCGCCACCCGTGCCGCGTCCGGCAAGGTGCTCCAGGCGCTCGGCGCGGTCATCCCCGAGCTGTGGGGCGGCTCCGCCGACCTCGCCGGCTCCAACAACACGACGATCGACAAGACGTCGTCGTTCCTGCCCGAAGGCAACCCGCTGCCCGAGGCGAGCCCGTACGGCCGCACGATCCACTTCGGCATCCGCGAGCACTCCATGGCCGCGGAGATGAACGGCATCGCGCTGCACGGCAACACGCGCGTCTACGGCGGCACGTTCCTCGTGTTCTCCGACTACATGCGCAACGCCGTCCGGCTGTCCGCCCTGATGCACGTGCCGGTCACCTACGTGTGGACGCACGACTCCATCGGTCTCGGCGAGGACGGCCCCACCCACCAGCCGGTCGAGCACCTCGCGTCGCTGCGCGCGATCCCCGGCCTGAACGTGGTCCGCCCGGCCGACGCCAACGAGACCGCGATCGCCTGGCGCGAGATCCTCAAGCGCTGGACGAAGGTCTTCGGCAAGGGCGCCCCGCACGGTCTGGTCCTCACCCGTCAGGGCGTGCCGACCTACGAGCCCGACGAGAACGCCGCCAAGGGAGGCTACGTCCTGTTCGAGGCCTCCACGGGGACGCCGGAGGTGATCCTCCTCGCGACCGGCTCCGAGGTGCACGTCGCCGTCGAGGCGCGCGAGCGGCTGGAAGCCGACGGCGTGCCCACCCGGGTGGTCTCCATGCCGTCCGTGGAGTGGTTCGAGGAGCAGGACCAGGGGTACCGGGACAGCGTCCTGCCCCCGTCCGTCAAGGCCCGCGTGTCGGTCGAGGCGGGTATCGGCCTCACCTGGCACAAGTACGTCGGGGACGCAGGCCGCATCGTTTCCCTGGAGCACTTCGGTGCTTCCGCCGACGGCAAGGTCCTCTTCCAGGAGTACGGCTTCACTGCCGAGAACGTGGCGGCCAAGGCGCGGGAATCCCTCGCCGCCGCCCAGCGCTGACGCTCACACACGACCCGTAGGAGATGTAATTCCATGACAGACGCACTCAAGCGCCTCTCCGAGGAGGGCGTCGCGATCTGGCTGGACGACCTGTCGCGCAAGCGGATCACGTCCGGCAACCTCGCCGAGCTGATCGACCAGCAGCACGTCGTGGGCGTCACCACCAACCCGTCGATCTTCCAGAAGGCGATCTCCCAGGGCGACGGCTACGACCAGCAGCTCTCCGACCTCGCCTCCCGCGGGGTCACGGTCGAAGAGGCCATCCGCATGATCACGACGGCGGACGTCCGTGACGCCGCCGACATCCTGCGCCCGGTCTTCGACGCCACCGGCGGCCAGGACGGCCGGGTGTCCATCGAGGTGGACCCGCGCCTCGCGCACCACACCAAGCCGACGGTGGCCGAGGCCAAGCAGCTCGCGTGGCTGGTCGACCGCCCCAACACGCTGATCAAGATCCCGGCCACCATGGGCGGTCTGCCGGCCATCACCGAGGTCATCGGCCTGGGCATCAGCGTCAACGTCACGCTGATCTTCTCGCTGGAGCGCTACCGCCAGGTCATGGACGCCTACCTGTCCGGCCTGGAGCAGGCCAAGGAGCGCGGCCTGGACCTCTCGAAGATCCACTCCGTGGCGTCCTTCTTCGTGTCCCGTGTGGACACCGAGATCGACAAGCGTCTCGACGCGCTCGGCACCGACGCGGCCAAGGCCGCCCGCGGCAAGGCCGGCCTCGCCAACGCGCGCCTCGCCTACCAGGCGTACGAGGAGGTCTTCGCCGGCGAGCGCTGGGCCGCGCTGGAGAAGGCGGGCGCCAACAAGCAGCGTCCGCTGTGGGCCTCCACCGGCGTGAAGGACCCCGCGTACAAGGACACCCTGTACGTGGACGACCTGGTGGCGCCGAACACGGTGAACACCATGCCGGAGGCGACCTTGTTCGCCGCCGAGGACCACGGCTCGATCACCGGCGACACCGTCGCCGGCACCTACGAGCAGGCCCGCGCCGAGATCGACGCCGTCGAGAAGCTCGGCATCTCCTACGACGAGGTGGTCCAGCTCCTCGAGGACGAGGGCGTCGAGAAGTTCGAGGCGTCCTGGAACGACCTGCTCAAGTCGACCGAGGCGGAGCTCCAGCGCCTCGCCCCCTCGGAGGGCTGAGAATTTGTCGAGCAGCAACCCGCTGCGTGACCCCGCCGACCGACGGCTCCCGCGTATCGCGGGGCCGTCGGGCCTGGTCATCTTCGGCGTCACGGGCGATTTGTCCCGGAAGAAGCTCATGCCCGCGGTGTACGACCTCGCGAACCGGGGTCTGCTGCCGCCGGGCTTCTCCCTGGTGGGCTTCGCCCGCCGGGAGTGGGAGCACGAGGACTTCGCACAGGAGGTCCACGACGCCGTCAAGGAGCACGCCCGCACTCCCTTCCGCGAGGAGGTCTGGCAGCAGCTCGTCCAAGGCATGCGCTTCGTGCAGGGCACCTTCGACGACGACGACGCCTTCGACCGGCTGCGCGCGACGATCGACGAACTCGACCGGGCCCAGGGCACGGGCGGCAACTTCGCCTTCTACCTCTCGGTGCCGCCGCGTTCCTTCCCGGTGGTCATCAAGCAGCTGAAGAAGCACGGGCTGGCCGACCAGCAGAACGGTTCCTGGCGGCGCGCGGTCATCGAGAAGCCCTTCGGCCACGACCTCGCCTCAGCCGAGGAGCTCAACAAGGTCGTCCACGAGGTCTTCGGCTCGGACCAGGTCTTCCGCATCGACCACTACCTCGGCAAGGAGACCGTCCAGAACATTCTGGCGCTCCGCTTCGCGAACACCATGTTCGAGCCGATCTGGAACCGGTCGTTCGTGGACCACGTGCAGATCACCATGGCCGAGGACATCGGCATCGGCGGCCGGGCCGGCTACTACGACGGCATCGGCGCCGCCCGTGACGTCATCCAGAACCACCTCCTCCAGCTCATGGCCCTCACCGCCATGGAGGAGCCGGCATCCTTCGACGCGGACGCGCTGGCCGCGGAGAAGACCAAGGTGCTCGGCGCGGTGAAGCTGCCGAAGGACCTGGGCCGCGACACCGTGCGCGGCCAGTACGCGGCCGGCTGGCAGGGCGGCGAGAAGGCCGTCGGCTACCTCGAAGAGGACGGCATCGACCCCAAGTCGAAGACCGACACCTACGCGGCCGTCAAGCTCGGGGTGGACAACCGGCGCTGGGCGGGCGTCCCGTTCTACCTGCGCACCGGCAAGCGCCTCGGCCGGCGCGTGACCGAGATCGCGGTCGTCTTCCAGCGGGCCCCGCACTCTCCGTTCGACTCCACGGCCACCGAGGAGCTCGGCGCGAACGCCATCGTCATCCGGGTCCAGCCCGACGAGGGCATCACGGTCCGCTTCGGCTCCAAGGTGCCCGGCACCTCCATGGAGATCCGGGACGTGTCGATGGACTTCGCCTACGGCGAGTCGTTCACCGAGTCCTCGCCCGAGGCGTACGAGCGGCTGATCCTCGACGTGCTGCTGGGCGACTCGAACCTCTTCCCGCGCACCGAGGAGGTCGAGCTGTCCTGGAAGATCCTCGACCCGATCGAGCAGTACTGGGACAAGAACAGCAGGCCCGCGCAGTACCCGTCGGGCACCTGGGGGCCGGTCGAGGCCGACGAGATGCTCGCACGAGACGGACGGAGCTGGCGCCGGCCATGAAAACGGACCTCACGGACACCACTGCCAGCAAGATCAACAAGGCGCTGGTGCAGGGCCGCCGTGCGATAGGCACACCCGCCGTCGGCATGGTGCTCACCCTCGTCGTCGTCACGGACGAGGAGAACGCCTACGACGCCCTGAAGGCGGCGGGCGACGCGTCGCACGAGCACCCCTCGCGCACGCTCGTCGTCATCAAGCGCGTCTCCCGCTCCTCCCGGGGCCGCACCCAGTCCCGCCTCGACGCCGAGGTGCGCCTGGGCGCGGACGCCGGCAGCGGCGAGACGGTCATCCTCCGGCTGTACGGCGAGGTGTCCGACCACGCCCAGTCCGTCGTGCTGCCGCTGCTGCTGCCGGACGCCCCCGTGGTGGTCTGGTGGTCGGTGGACGCCCCGCGCGACCCGGCGGGCGACCCGCTGGGCGCCCTGGGACAGCGCCGGGTGACCGACAGCTACACGGCCGAGAAGCCGGTCGACGAGCTGCGTTCCCGCGCCGAGAGCTACGAGCCGGGCGACACGGACCTGGCGTGGGCCCGGATCACTCCGTGGCGTTCCATGCTGGCCGCCGCGCTCGACCAGGTCAGCTGCGAGATCGTGTCCGCCGAGGTGGCGGGCGAGGAGTCCAACCCGAGCGTCGAGCTGCTCGCCATGTGGCTCGCCGACCGACTCCATGTGCACGTCCGGCGGGCGGTCTCGGCCGGTCCCGGTCTGACCCAGGTGCGGATGGAGACCACCGGCGGCCCGATCACGCTGCACCGGTCGGACGGGGCGATGGCCACCCTGGCGCTGCCCGGCCAGCCGGACCGGGCGGTGGCGCTCAAGCGCCGGGAGACGTCCGAGCTGCTCGCGGAGGAGCTGCGCAGGCTCGACCCCGACGACACGTACGCGTCCGCCCTGCGGTTCGGCGTGGACCGGCTGGGCGGCCTGCAGTCGGCCGCCGAGCGGGTGGCGGAGCGGGCCGAGGCCGCGTCCCAGCCGCCGCCCTCCCTGCCGGTCCGCGCCGTGCCGGAACCTGCCGCCGCCGGCCGTGACTCCGCCCCGGCCGCCTCGACGGGCGCTGCTGCGGGCTCCGGTGACGCCGACCGGCCGTCTCCGGCGCAGATGCCCCCGGTCCGGAAAGCGGACCCGCAGTGAGCACGCCCCAGCTGGTCGTGCACCGCGACAAGGAGCTGATGGCGCAGGCCGCAGCGGCCCGTCTGATCACGAAGATCGTGGACGCGCAGGCCTCCCGGGGTCATGCGTCCGTGGTCCTCACCGGCGGCCGCAACGGCAACGGCCTGCTGGCCGCCCTGGCCGTCGCGCCCGCCCGCGACGCCGTCGACTGGGCGCGGCTCGACCTGTGGTGGGGCGACGAGCGGTTCCTGCCCGAGGGCGACCCGGAGCGCAACGTCACGCAGGCCCGTGAGGCCCTGCTGGACTCCGTCCCGGTGGACCCGGAGCGTGTGCACGCCATGCCCGCGTCGGACGGTCCGCACGGCGCCGACGTGGAGGCGGCCGCGGCCGCCTACGCCGAGGAGCTGGCCCGCGCGGCCGGTCCCGAGAACCACGGCGCGGTCCCGTCCTTCGACGTGCTGATGCTGGGCGTCGGCCCGGACACCCATGTGGCCTCGCTCTTCCCCGAGCTGCCGGCCGTACGGGAGACCGAGCGCACGGTGGTGGGCGTGCGCGGCGCGCCCAAGCCCCCGCCGACCCGCGTCACCCTCACCCTCCCGGCGATCCGGGCGGCCCGTGAGGTGTGGCTGCTCGCGGCCGGCGAGGACAAGGCGCAGGCCGCGGAGATCGCCCTGTCCGGAGCGGGCGAGATCCAGGCCCCGGCCGCGGGAGCCCAGGGACGCGCCCGCACCCTGTGGCTGCTGGACTCGGCGGCGGCCTCGCGGCTGCCGAGGTCCCTGTATCCGCCGGCTTCGTCGTAACGCCTTTCCCCGCCCCGCAACAGCAGTCGGCGCCGGGTCCCGTCCAGGGACCCGGCGCCGACTCGTTCGGCACTCGTTCAGCGCACCGTCAGAAGGGACGCTCCGGTCCGGGCCGCCTCACTGCCGGCCGCGCAGCTCCCGATAGGTGGCGACGAGGGCCCGGGTGGACTCGTCCAGGCCGGGCACGTCGGCGCCTTCGGTGAGGGCCGGTTCGACGCGCTTGGCGAGGACCTTGCCGAGCTCCACGCCCCACTGGTCGAAGGAGTCGATGTTCCACACCGCGCCCTGCACGAACACCTTGTGCTCGTAGAGGGCGATGAGCTGGCCGAGCACCGACGGGGTCAGTGCGCTCGCCAGGATCGTGGTCGTGGGGTGGTCGCCCTGGAACGTCTTGTGGGCGACCAGCTCCTTTGGAACCCCTTCCGCGCGGACCTCCTCGGGCGTCCTGCCGAACGCCAGCGCCTGCGTCTGCGCGAAGAAGTTCGCCATCAACAGGTCGTGCTGGGCCGCCAGTTCGCCGCCCAGCTCGTCGACGGGCCGGGCGAAGCCGATGAAGTCCGCCGGGATGAGCTTCGTGCCCTGGTGGATCAACTGGTAGTAGGCGTGCTGCCCGTTGGTGCCGGGCGTGCCCCACACCACCGGCCCGGTCTGCCAGCTCACGGGCCGGCCCTCGCGGTCCACCGACTTGCCGTTGGACTCCATGTCCAGCTGCTGGAGATAGGCGGCGAACTTCGACAGATAGTGGCTGTAGGGCAGCACCGCGTGCGACTGGGCGTCGTGGAAGTTGCCGTACCAGACGCCCAGCAGGCCCAGGATCAGCGGGGCGTTCGACTCGGCAGGCGCGGTGCGGAAGTGCTCGTCGACGAGGTGGAACCCGTCGAGCAGCTCACGGAACCGGTCCGGGCCGACGGCGATCATCAGCGACAGGCCGATCGCCGAGTCGAAGGAGTAGCGGCCGCCGACCCAGTCCCAGAACTCGAACATGTTCGCCGTGTCGATGCCGAAGCCGGCGACCTTCCCGGCGTTCGTCGACAGCGCCACGAAGTGCCGGGCGACCGCCTTCTCGTCGCCGCCCAGCCCGTCCAGGAGCCAGGAACGGGCCGACGTGGCGTTGGTGATCGTCTCGATGGTGGTGAACGTCTTCGACGCGACGATGAACAGCGTCTCGGCCGGATCCAGGTCCCGGACCGCCTCGTGCAGGTCCGCGCCGTCCACGTTGGACACGAACCGGAACGTCAACTCGCGTGCGGTGTACGGCCGCAGCGCCTCGTAGGCCATCGCCGGGCCCAGGTCGGAACCGCCGATGCCGATGTTGACGACGTTGCGGATACGCCGCCCGGTGTGCCCGGTCCACTCGCCGGAGCGCACCCGCTCCGCGAAGCCGGCCATCCGGTCGAGCACGGCGTGCACCGCGGGGACCACGTTCTCCCCGTCGACCTCCACCACCGCGTCACGCGGCGCGCGCAGCGCGGTGTGCAGCACCGCACGGTCCTCGGTGAGGTTGATCCGCTCGCCGCGGAACATCGCGTCACGCAGCCCGAAGACGTCGACGGACGCTGCCAGCTCACGCAGCAGTCGCAGCGTCTCGTCGGTGACGAGGTGCTTGGAGTAGTCGATGCGCAGGTCGCCGACCCGCACGGTGTGACCGGCGCCGCGCCCGGGGTCGGCGGCGAACAGCTCCCGCAGCCGCACCTCGCCGAGTTCCTCGCGGTGTTCGGCCAGAGCGGTCCACTCGGGCGTCTGGTTCAGCCTCGTACGGCCGTCTGCGTTCATCTCGGACTTCAGCCCTTCCTCACCTGTCCGTGCTGCCTCGCACGTCTTGCCCCGCCGCTCCCAACCTAGTTGATCACGAGAGGGCACGAGCGGACGTGCCGTTGCCCGCGGGGCAACAGGAAGTACGTCCCGGAGGCGCTCGGGTGTCAGCGCGGCGAGGGCCTGTGCGCGGAGAGGAGACCGGCGAACCGCGAAGGAGGACAGCGCGAAGGGCCGTCGCGCGGGCGCGGGCGGCGACCCGGGCGCGAAACAGGTCCGGCCGGGCGCCCTCGGGCACCCGGCCGGTCTCCGTCGCTAGATCTCGCCCCGCAGTTTGGCGAGCGCCTCGGCGAGGATCGCCTCGCCGTCCGCGTCGCTGCGCCGCTCCCGCACATAGGCGAGGTGCGTCTTGTAGGGCTCGGTGCGCGGGGGGGCCGGGGGGTTGTCCCGGTCCTGCCCGGCGGGAAAGCCGCAGCGCGGACAGTCCCAGGTCTCGGGAACCTGCGCGTCGCTGGCGAAGCTGGGCACCGTCTCGTGTCCGTTGGAGCACCAGAAGGAGATGCGCAGACGGGGCGCGGACTCGCCCCGCTCGGCCTCGCCCATCGGCCCCGCCCCGACCCGGCTACCTCGGATCGCGTTGCCACTTGCCACGGTCGTAACTCCCTGCGTGATGGTGCCGCGAAGCGAGTCGGCGTTTCGCTTCGCTGCGAGCGCCTCAGTCTACGTAAGGCCCAACGCGCGTCCAGTGATTGGAGTTACAGCTCCCACACCTGGACGCAAGCCCCATGATAGGCCGCGCTCTGCTGCGCGTACCGAACATGGGGCCTTACGTACCGGAATGTGCGTGCCTGTGAGAAGTTGATCAGTTGTTCGTCTTCATCAGGATGCCGAGGACGATGATGGAGGCGAACCACAGCATCCCGACCACGACGGTGATGCGGTCGAGGTTGCGCTCGGCGACCGAGGAACCGCCGACGGAGGACTGCATGCCACCGCCGAACATGTCGGAGAGGCCGCCGCCCTTTCCCTTGTGCATCAGCACGAGCAGCATCAGCAGCAGGCTGAAGACGATCAGGGCGATCGAGAACCCCAAAACCACGGCTGGACCAACTTCCTCGGATTCGGATAAGGACCGGAACGGACAACGGGGGCACAGCGCCGTTGTCCCGTGCGGCTGCGCCGTGTGACGTGCCGCGTGGCGCTATGCCCCCGCAAGGGTACGACGGATCGCCGCTACCGCATACTCACAGCTCGGATCACTGGTCGCGGAAGCGCACGATCTTGACGAACTCGTCCGCGTCCAGCGAGGCTCCGCCGATCAGCGCGCCGTCGATGTCGGCCTGCGCCATGATCTCGGCGACATTGCCCGACTTGACGGAGCCGCCGTACTGGATGCGCACCTGGTCGGCCAGTTCCTGGCTGTACAGCTCGGCGATCTTGGCGCGGACGGCGGCGCAGACCTCCTGCGCGTCCTCGGCGCCGCAGACCTTGCCGGTGCCGATGGCCCACACCGGCTCGTAGGCGATCACGATCGACTCGGCCTGCTCGGCCGGGAGGTCCTTCAGACCGCCCTCGACCTGCGCGAGGGTGTGTGCGACGTGGTTGCCCGCCTCGCGGACGTCCAGCTCCTCGCCGACGCACAGGATGGGGGTCAGGCCGTGCTTGTAGGCGGCCTTGACCTTGGCGTTCACCAGCTCGTCGGTCTCGGCGTGGTACTGCCGGCGCTCGGAGTGGCCGATCGCCACGAACGTGCACTTCAGCTTGGCGAGCATCGCACCGGAGATCTCGCCGGTGTAGGCGCCGGAGTCCTGCGCCGAGATGTCCTGGGCGCCGTACTTGATCTTGAGCTTGTCGCCGTCGACCAGGGTCTGCACGGAGCGCAGGTCGGTGAAGGGCGGCAGGACGGCGACCTCGACGGCCTCGTAGTCCTTGTCGGCCAGGGCGAAGGCGAGCTTCTGGACGTGTGCGATGGCCTCGAGGTGGTTGAGGTTCATCTTCCAGTTGCCGGCCATCAGCGGCGTACGAGTGGTCATGCGGGGTCAGCCTTCCAGTGCGGCGAGGCCGGGGAGCGTCTTGCCCTCGAGGTACTCGAGAGAGGCGCCGCCACCGGTCGAGATGTGGCCGAATGCGTTCTCGTCGAAGCCGAGCGTGCGCACGGCCGCGGCGGAGTCTCCGCCGCCGACGACGGTGAAGCCGTCCGAGTCGACGAGAGCCTGGGCGACCGCCTTGGTGCCCTCGGCGTAGTCGGGGTGTTCGAAGACGCCCATCGGACCGTTCCAGAACACGGTCGCGGCGTCGGCGAGCTTGCCCGCGTACAGCTCACCGGTCTTCGGGCCGATGTCCAGGCCCAGCTGACCCTCGGGCATCTTGTCCGCGTCGACGGCGGCGTGCTCGGTGGGCGCCTTGGCCTTCAGGTCCGGGAATCCGGGCGAGACCACCACGTCGACCGGGAGGACCAGCTCGACGCCCTGCTTCTCGGCGCGTTCCAGGTACTCGATGACGGCCGGGATCTGGTCCTCCTGGAGGAGGGACGCGCCGACCTCGTGGCCCTGGGCCTTGAGGAAGGTGAAGGCCATGCCGCCGCCGATGAGGATGCGGTCGGCCTTGCCGAGCAGTTCGTCGATGACGGCGAGCTTGTCGGAGACCTTGGAGCCGCCGAGCGCCACGACGTAGGGGCGCGCGACGTCCTCGGTGAGCTTCTTCAGGACGCCGACCTCGGTGGCGATCAGGTAGCCGGCGTAGTGCGGCAGCTTGCCCGGGAGGTCGTACACGGACGCGTGCCCCCGGTGCACCGCGCCGAAGCCGTCGCCCACGTACACGTCGGCGAGGGCGGCCAGCCGGTCGGCGAAGGCGGCGCGCTCGGCATCGTCCTTCGAGGTCTCGCCGGCGTTGAAGCGCAGGTTCTCGAGGACCGCGACCCGGCCGTCGGCGAGGCCGGCGACGGTGGCCGTGGCGGAGTCGCCGACGGTGTCGGTCGCGAAGGCCACGTCGGCGCCGAGCAGTTCACCGAGGCGCGCGGCGGCGGGAGCGAGCGAGAAGGCCGGGTCCGGGGCGCCCTTGGGGCGGCCCAGGTGGGAGGCGACGACCACGCGGGCGCCCGCCTCGGCCAGCGCCTTGACGGTGGGCAGCACGGCGCGGATACGGCCGTCGTCGGTGATGGTGGTGCCGGCCAGCGGCACGTTCAGGTCGGCGCGGACGAAGACGCGCTTGCCTGCGACGCCTTCGGCGAGAAGTTCGTCGATCGTCTTCATTGAGTGGGCTCCCGGGAGGACTGGTGGTGCTCGTGACCCTAAGAGGGCTGGTCTGCACGTGAGTCAGGGCCCGGGCGGCGCGTCGTTGCGCCGCCCGAGCCCTGCTCTCACATCAATGTGCTCGCTCTGTCGCTCAGAGCTGGCCGCCGACGAAGACCGTCAGGTCCACGAGGCGGTTGGAGTAGCCCCACTCGTTGTCGTACCAGCCGAGGATCTTCACCGAGTTGCCCTCCTGGACCATGGTCAGGGAGGAGTCGAAGGTGCAGGAGGCCGGGTCGCTGACGATGTCCGAGGAGACGATCGGGTCCTCGGTGTAGGCCAGGTAGCCCTTGAGGTCGCCGTCCTCGGAGGCCTTCTTGAACGCGGCGTTGACCTCGTCCTTGGTGACCTCGCGCTGGAGGGTCACGACCAGGTCGGTGGCCGAGCCGGTCGGCACCGGGACGCGCATCGCGATGCCGTCGAGCTTGCCCTTGAGCTGCGGCAGGACCAGGGCGGTGGCCTTCGCGGCGCCCGTCGTGGTCGGGATGATGTTCTCGGCGGCGGCGCGGGCGCGGCGCAGGTCCGAGTGCGGGAAGTCCAGGATGCGCTGGTCGTTGGTGTACGCGTGGACCGTCGTCATCAGGCCCTTGACGATGCCGAAGTTCTCGTCGAGGACCTTGGCCATCGGCGCCACACAGTTGGTGGTGCAGGAGGCGTTGGAGATGACGTGGTGGTTCGCCGGGTCGTACTTGTCCTGGTTGACGCCCATCACGATGGTGATGTCCTCGTCCTTGGCCGGAGCCGAGATGAGGACCTTCTTGGCGCCGCCCGCGATGTGCTTCTCGGCGTCGGCCTTCTTGGTGAAGATGCCGGTCGACTCGATCACGATGTCGACGCCGAGGTCGCCCCACGGGATGTCGGCGGGGTTGCGCTCGGACAGCACCTTGATGGTGTGGCCGTCCACAGTGATCGTGTCCGCCGTGTGCGACACCTCGGCCTTGAGACGGCCCAGGATGGTGTCGTACTTGAGCAGGTGAGCGGTGGTCGCGGTGTCACCCAGGTCGTTGACAGCCACGATCTCGATGTCAGCACCCTGCTCCAGCAGCGCGCGGAAGTAGTTACGACCGATGCGGCCAAAGCCGTTGATGCCTACGCGGATCGTCACGAACCGATCTCCTCGTTGGTACGCCGGCCACGAGGTGCCGGCGAGCTGTATTTGGGATGTCCCCGACCACCCACGACCCTACCTCTCCGGGGCCGCAGGAGTGACATCGACTTCGCCCATACACGGCACGGCGGTCCGTACCCGCCAGTAGGGGTACGGACCGCACGGGCCGGGCGGGCCTGATCACTCGATCCGGTTACGAACCGTCACCAGGGGTTGACTTGGGCGTGTCATCGCGCAAGTGAGGCGAGGGCCTTTCCGATGAGCGCCTTGCGGTCGGCCGCCGAGGTGACGTGCTCCAGGCCGAAGCCGAGCAGCACGGTGTCGTCGGTGGTGACCGCCGCGTACGTCTGGAACAGGACGCCGGTGCGCGCCCAGTCCTTCAGGACGGCCGGGCTGCCGGCGGGCGGTCCGCCGGCCTTCCAGGCGCCGAGCGACGTCTCGAAGCCCTCGGTCTCGACCCCGCCGCCGCCGACGACCAGCGAGGCCTCGTCCGCGAGGACGCCCCGGCCGCCGCTGCCCGGATCGGTGACGTAGGCGATCGAGACCTCGACGTTCTTGCCCGCGTACGCGCTCAGGTCGAAGTTCACCTGCTGCCAGCCGCTGGAGGCGCCGGTGAGGGCGTTCCAGGCGCCGGTGGAGCCGGTCGCGGCGCAGTCGTTCGTGCCGAGGGTGAGGTAGTGCTCGAGCCAGGGATGCTCACCGACGTAGAAGCCGGCCCCGCACTCCGCGGGCACGGTGGTGCGGGTGGCTCCGCTCGCCTCGGGAAGCGTGGTCCAGTCGTCCGCGCCGACGGTGTGGATCTCGACGATCGCGTTGTCGTAACCCGGTTCGGTGTCCCACAGCAGCTGGGTGCGCAGCGTCGGCTTGCCGGCCGCGCCGACACCGCCGAGGTCGATGGTGCGGGTGAGGCGCTTGTAGGCGTCGTCGGTGTGCACGGCCGCGGCCATGTAGGAGCCCGCGTAGGGCCCGTAGGGGTTGACGGTCCCGGCGAACTGGCCGGCGCCCGCGCTCGCGAACTGCGGGTAGGCCGTAGCGGGCAGCTCGTCCGAGGTGACCGCGTAGGTGCCGGCCTTGTCGAGCGGGTTGCCGGTGGCCGGGCCGAGAGCCGCGACGGGTCCGGCGAGCCTGCCGGAGCCGGTGAAGCCGGTGGCGCCGGGTGTCGTGGTGCGGGAGTAGGCGCCCAGGTAGTACTGGCTGAAGTCGTTCGAGGGGGTGCCGTCGGCGAGCGCGACGCTGCCGCCGGCCAGCTCGCCCGCCTCGATCAGCTTGCCGCCCTCGTTGAGGTACGCGCGCAGCGCGAGCTGGGTCGCGTTGCCGGGGGTGCTCGCGCCCGTGTAGTGGACGACCGTGCGGAAGTGGCCGAGCACGCCGAGCGCGTCGGGCGCCCCCTGGGCGGCGACGTCCCAGACGATCGCCTTGCGGCCGTTGGCCTTCAGCGCGTCCACATAGGTCTGCGCCTGTGTGGCGGCCGCGCCTTCCTCGGCGACCACGAGCGTGTCGGCCTGGGGCCGGGCGGCGACGGTGTAGGTGAAGTGCGCGCCGGCGACCTTCTTGCCGTTCTCGGCCCGGCCGGTGAACCACACCTCGACCTTGTCGCCCGGCCGGCCGCCCCGCACCTTGGCCCGGTACTCGTCGAAGTAGAGGTTGTCCTCCCCGCCGTAGGTCTCGCCGCCCTTCCAGCGGCGGAGCTCCTGGTCGCGGGTACGGCCGCCGTTGACGCGGTACTTGAGCTCCTTGTCGCGGACCGCCTTGCGTGCGACGACGGAGACCTGCTGGTCGGCGCCGCGCGCGTACGACGTGGTGAACGGCGCCGGGGTGAAGTCGGCGGCGGTCAGACCGACCGAGGACTTCGGCCGGTCGGGGCGTGCGGCGGACTCGGCGACCGACAGCGCGAACGGGACGTTCTTGGCGAACTCGGCCTGGATCAGCTTCTCGTCGTCCGGGAAGTGGAAGCCCGACCGGCAGTCCGCGCTCTTCCACTGGTCGTCGGGGTCGACGTCCGACGCGGTCTGACAGGTCGACATCTCGGGGGTGAACATGGCCATGCCGTTGACGTTCGAGGCGTGGCCGTCCGCCTCGCCGTTGGTGGTGTACAGCTCCGAGGAGACCTGCGGGTGGTAGCCCGGGACGGCCGAGTTGTCGGGGGTGCCGGCGAGCGCCTCGTAGGCGACGTCGTCGGGGGTGTCGGTGGCGACCTGCCAGCCGACCCCGTAGAGGAGGAGTTCGGCGGCGGAGTGGTAGTTGATGCCGTAGGTGAAGCCGATGCGCCTCTCGAAGGCGTCGAGCGCCCTGGTCTCGGGTTCGGAGGCGGGCTTCGCGCCGCGGTAGGTCTCGCTGGTGGGGTTCGGGGACGAACCCTCGTTGTCGTAGCCCCACTTGTAGGCGAAGTTGCGGTTGAGATCGACGCCGTCGCCGGTGGAGATCGCGCCGTCGCCGTTGACGTCCCGCAGGTTCTTGCGCCACATGCGGTTGTCGGTGCTCTTGAAGGTGTAGTCGTAGCCGTCGGGGTTGGCCGACAGGACGAACCACAGCTCGTTGGAGTCGACGATCTTCTTGACGCGCTTGTCGGTCCGGTAGTGGTCCAGGTAGTAGTGCATCAGCCGCCGGGTCATCTCGGGGGTGATCCACTCGCGCGCGTGCTGGTTGGACATGTACAGCACCGCGGGCCTGGAGCCGTCGGCGGACTTCTTCGCGTCCCTGGTCAGTTTGACCGCGAGGATGTCCTGGCCGTTCACGGTCCTGCCGAGGGAGACGACCTTGGTGAGGCCCGGGTTCTCCCGGCCGGTGCGCAGGATCTCCTCCCGCAGTCCGCCGCTTCCGCTGTACGGGCGGAACACGCCTTCGGCGGCGGCCGCGACGCGCTTCTCGGACGTGGCCGAAAGGGTGTGCTCGGCGAGCCGGACGCCCTGCTTGCCGAGCTTCTTCGCCTGCTCGTCCGTGAGGTAGACCTCGACGGTCGCGGTACCCTTCGCGGGCACCTGCCCGCTGAGTTCGTGTCCGTCCTGACCGGCCGCCAGCAGCAGGGGTACCTGCTGTCCGGTGACCTCCGCCCGGAAGACCTTGACCTCGGCCGGATCGGGCTTCGGTGAGTGTGCGGGCTGCGCCTGGGCGATGGGCGCGATTGCCGCTCCGCCGAGCAGGAGTGCGCCGACAGCGAGGATCGATCTCGCTCTAGGTCTCATGAACCCCCCTAGCGTGCGTTCGCCACAGCAGCGAACTCTGCCAGGCTCATGACAGTTCATGATCCAGTCAAGAGCGCCTCAAAGCCAGACAAAAGCCGGTGTCGTCGCCCGATCGGACGACGACACCGGCCTTCTGACGACCGATCAGCCCACCAGGTTGTCGGCGAGCTCCTCGCTGAGGTTGCACTCCGTGCCCGGGATGCCGAGGTCCGAGGCCCGCTTGTCGGCCATCGCCAGCAGCCGGCGGATCCGCCCGGCGACCGCGTCCTTCGTCAGCGGCGGGTCGGCGAGCGCGCCCAACTCCTCCAGAGAAGCCTGCTTGTGGTCCATGCGCAGCCGGCCGGCCGCCGCGAGGTGCTCGGGCACCTCGTCGCCGAGGATCTCCAGGGCCCGCTGGACGCGGGCCCCGGCGGCGACCGCGGCGCGTGCCGAGCGGCGCAGGTTGGCGTCGTCGAAGTTGGCGAGCCGGTTCGCCGTGGCGCGCACCTCGCGGCGCATCCGGCGCTCCTCCCAGGCCAGCACCGACTCGTGCGCGCCCAGCCGGGTGAGCAGGGCGCCGATCGCGTCGCCGTCGCGGACCACGACCCGGTCGACGCCGCGTACCTCCCGGGCCTTCGCCGCGATGGAGAGCCGGCGGGCCGCGCCGACCAGCGCGAGCGCGGCCTCGGGGCCCGGGCAGGTCACCTCCAGCGAGGACGAGCGGCCGGGCTCGGTGAGCGAGCCGTGCGCCAGGAAGGCGCCGCGCCAGGCCGCCTCGGCGTCGCAGGTCGCGCCGGAGACCACCTGCGGGGGCAGGCCCCGGATGGGGCGCCCGCGGCCGTCCACGAGCCCTGTCTGGCGGGCGAGCTGGTCACCGCCCGCGACCACCCGCACGACATAGCGCGAGCCGCGGCGCAGACCGCCGGGCGCCATCACGATCAGCTCCGAGCCGTGGCCGAAGATCTCCAGGATGTCCCGCTTGAGCCGGCGGGCCGCCATCGCCGTGTCCAGCTCCGCCTCGATCACGATCCGCCCGCTCACCAGGTGGAGGCCGCCGGCGAACCGCAGGATGGCGGAGACCTCCGCCTTTCTGCAGCAGGTCCGGGTGACGGGGAGCCGGGAGATCTCGTCCTTCACCGCTGCCGTCATCGCCATGGGCCGATCCTTCCATGCATCCGAAAAATACGGTCGTACGCGGCGGCCAACAGCTCCGGGTCGTGCCTCGGGGTGCCGTCGGGCCGGGCCACCGGCGCCAGCTCGACCGCGGCTCCGAACCTCTGGGCGGCGTCGGCCAGCGAGTCGCGGTCGGGCACGGCGGCCTCGTCGGCCAGCACCACGTCCAGGGCGAGTTTAGGGGCGTGTCGTCCCAAAACCTCCAAATGACGCTGCGGGGAGAAGCCGTCGGTTTCACCGGGTTGCGGAGCGAGGTTCAAGGAGAGCACCCGGCGCGCCTTCGTCTCCATGAGCGCGTCGAGCAGGTCGGGCACCAGCAGATGCGGCATGACCGAGGAGAACCAGGAGCCCGGCCCCAGCACCACCCAGTCGGCGTCCAGGACGGCTTCGACGGCCTCCGGGACGGCCGGCGGGTCGTGCGGCACCAGGTGCACGGACTGCACCTCGCCCGGCGTCAGGGCCACGGTCGCCTGCCCCCGGACCGTGTCGACGTCGTCGGGCCGCTCAGGATCGTGCCCCTTCACCAGCGCCTGGAGCTCCAGCGGCACGGCGGACATCGGCAGCACGCGCCCCTGCGCGCCGAGCAGCCGGCCGACCAGGTCCAGGGCCTGCACGTGGTCGCCGAGCTGCTCCCACAGGGCGACGATCAGCAGGTTGCCCACCGCGTGACCGTTGATCTCGCCCTGCGACTGGAAGCGGTGCTGGATGACCCGGGCCCAGGTCTGGCCCCAGTCGTCGTCGCCGCACAGCGCGGCGAGCGCCTTGCGCAGGTCGCCCGGCGGCAGGACGCCCAGTTCCTCGCGCAGACGGCCGCTGGAACCGCCGTCGTCGGCCACCGTGACCACGCCGGTGAGGTCGCCGGTGATCCGGCGCAGCGCGGTGAGCGAGGCGGACAGGCCCATGCCGCCGCCGAGGGCGACCACCTTGGGCTGCGCGCCGCGACGGCGCGGTTTGCCGCCGCGGGCCTCGGCCGGCCGGCCCGTGCGCCCCTCCGGGGCGACCCTGCGCAACCGGCCGAGCCGTGGAGAACGTCCCGTCATTCCCGTCCCATGTCCCGGTGCACGACCACCGTCTCCACGCCCTCGGCGGCGAGGCGCGCGGCGAGCTTCTCCGACATGGCCACCGAGCGGTGCTTGCCGCCCGTGCAGCCGACCGCGATGGTCACATAGCGCTTGCCCTCCCGGCGGTAGCCCGCGGCGACCAGCTGGAGGAGCTCCGCGTACCGGTCCAGGAACTCCTTGGCGCCGGGCTGGTTGAGGACGTACGCCGAGACCTCCTCGTTGAGCCCGGTGTAGGGGCGCAGCTCCGGGACCCAGTGCGGGTTGGGCAGGAACCGCATGTCCACGACCAGGTCGGCGTCGACCGGCAGGCCGTACTTGAAGCCGAAGGACATGACGGTGGCCCGCAGCTCGGGCTCTTCCTCGCCGGCGAACTGGGCGTCCATCTTGGCGCGCAGTTCGTGCACGTTGAGGCTGGAGGTGTCGATCACCAGGTCGGCGTCGCCGCGCAGCTCGCGCAGCAGCTCCCGCTCGGCGGCGATGCCGTCGACGATGCGGCCGTCCCCCTGCAGGGGGTGCGGGCGGCGCACCCCCTCGAAGCGGCGCACCAGGGCGTCGTCGGAGGACTCGAGGAAGACGATCCGCCGGGTGACGCCCTTCGTCTCGAGGTCGGCGAGCGACTCGCGGAGGTTGTCGAAGAAGCGCCGGCCGCGGACGTCGACGACGACCGCGATCCGCGCCACGTTGCCCTGGGAACGGGCGCCCAGCTCCACCATGGTCGGGATCAGGGCGGGCGGCAGGTTGTCGACGACGAACCAGCCGAGGTCCTCCAGACACTTGGCCGCGGTCGAACGGCCGGCCCCGGACATGCCGGAGATGATCACCAGCTCGGGGATGGCCGCCTCGGGGATCCCGGGCGGCGAGACGTCGGTACTCACCTGTGCTCCGTCTTCATGGCGTGCTTCTTGCTGCGGGCTGTCGGGGACCGCGGGGTGCCGGGCGGGATCCTCGCCGGGATCCCTGTGTCCCTGCCGGGACGCGGCTGTCGGCACAGTAGTGGGCGACTGTTCCCGCCGCCCCGTGGGGTCTGCGTCGTGCTCGGTCATGTCTCCTGCCCCCGTCGTTCTTCCGGGGCGCCCGCGGTGACGGGGTCTCCGGGGGAATCCGGCGTGGCGCCGGGTTCCTCTTCCTCAATGATCTCTCCGGTGGCCGTGTTCACGGCGGGGGCGGGCGGCGCCGCCCGGGCAAGGGCCGCGGCGATGGTCTCGGCCGTCTTGCGGCCTATCCCCGGGACCTCGCAGATCTGCTGGATCGTCGCGGCCCGGAGCTTCTTCACCGAGCCGAAGTGCTTGATCAGCGCCTGCTTGCGGGTCTCACCGAGACCCTGCACCTCGTCGAGCGGGCCGGCGCGGAAGCGCTTGGCCCGTTTGGTGCGCTGGTAGGTGATCGCGAAGCGGTGGGCCTCGTCACGGACGCGCTGGAGCAGGTAGAGGCCCTCGCTGCTGCGGGGCAGGACGACGGGGTCGTCGTCGCCCGGCAGCCAGACCTCCTCCAGGCGCTTGGCGAGGCCGCAGACGGCGATGTCGTCGATGCCGAGCTCGTCCAGCGCCCGCCTGGCGGCAGCCACCTGCGGCTGTCCGCCGTCGACGACGACGAGCTGGGGCGGGTAGGCGAAGCGCCTGGGGCGGCCGTCCTCGTCCTTGAGGCTGCTGGTCAGAGGCGCTTCGGCGGTATCGGTGAGGAGCTCCCCGGCGGCATGGACGGGGGCGCCCTCGGCGTCTGCGCGCGCGGAGATGCCTCCGGCGTCGGCGGGGAGCGTTCCGGTGGTGGCGGCGGGCGCCGTCCCGGTGGCCTCGGCGGGCGCCGTCCCGGTGGCCTCGGCGGGGGTGGTCTCGCCGTCGGTCCACTCGCCGGTGCGCTCCTTCTCGACGAGGTAGCGCCGGAAGCGGCGGGTGATCACCTCGTGCATGGAGCGTACGTCGTCCTGGCCCTCGAAGCCCTTGATCTGGAAGCGGCGGTACTCGCTCTTGCGCTGGAGGCCGTCCTCGAAGACGACCATGGAGGCCACCACGTCGTCGCCCTGGAGGTGGGAGATGTCGTAGCACTCGATCCGCAGCGGGGCGCTGTCCAGATCGAGGGCCTCGGCGATCTCCTCCAGGGCACGCGAGCGCGTGGTCAGGTCGGAGGCGCGCCTGGTCTTGTGCAGCACGAGCGCCTGCTGCGCGTTGCGCTCGACCGTCTCCATCAGGGCCTTCTTGTCACCTCGCTGCGGGATGCGCAGGGACACGTTCGACCCGCGGCGCCCGGTGAGCCACTCCTGGACGGGTTCCGCGGGCTCGGGCAGGGCGGGGACCAGGACCTCCTTGGGGACGGAGTCGCCGCTCTCCTCGCCGTACAGCTGCTGGAGGGCGTGCTCGACGAGGGCGCCCGTCGTGACGTCCTCGACCTTGTCGGTCACCCAGCCGCGCTGACCGCGCACCCGCCCGCCACGGACGTGGAAGATCTGGACGGCCGCCTCCAGCTCGTCCTCGGCGACGGCGATCAGGTCGGCGTCGGTCGCGTCCGCCAGCACGACCGCGCTCTTCTCCATGGCCTTCTTCAGCGCCTCGATGTCGTCGCGCAGGCGGGCGGCCCGCTCGTACTCCATCTCCTCGGCCGCCTCCGTCATCTGCTTCTCCAGACGGCGGAGATAGGTGCCGGTACGGCCGGTCATGAAGTCGCAGAACTCGTCGGCCAGTTCCCGGTGGTCGTCGGCGCCGATGCGCTCCACGCAGGGCGCGGAGCACTTGCCGATGTAGCCGAGCAGGCAGGGCCGACCGGTGCGTGACGCGTTCTTGAAGACGCCGGCGGAGCAGGTGCGTACGGGGAAGACGCGCAGCAGCAGGTCTACCGTGTCCCGGATCGCCCACGCGTGCGCGTACGGCCCGAAGTACCTGACGCCCTTCTTCTTCTGGCCGCGCATCACCTGCACACGCGGGTACTCCTCGTTCATCGTGACCGCGAGGTACGGGTAGCTCTTGTCGTCGCGGTACTTGACGTTGAACCGGGGGTCGTACTCCTTGATCCAGGAGTACTCCAGCTGCAGCGCCTCGACCTCCGTGGACACCACCGTCCACTCCACCGACGCGGCCGTGGTGACCATCGAGCGGGTGCGCGGGTGCAGGCCCGCCAGATCCTGGAAGTAGTTCGCCAGGCGCTGGCGCAGGCTCTTCGCCTTTCCGACGTAGATCACCCGGCGGTGCTCGTCGCGGAACCGGTACACCCCGGGAGAGTCCGGGATCTGTCCCGGCTTGGGGCGGTAGCTGGAGGGATCGGCCATGTCTCACACCCTACTGGCGCGGGGTGACACTCCGGTGGGGCTGTGGACAACGGCCGGAGCGTCCGCCCGGACCCCGCGCCGACACGGGCGCGGGAGGGGCGGGGCCGGGGCACGGGAGGGGCGGGGCCGGGGCGTCGACTCGGCCAGGCGCACATGCCACTCGGGCATCAGGTGTTGTCGGGACTTGGTCAACACGCTTCAATGCGGGGGGACTCGGGGCCTGAACGCCGCCTTACGGATGTGAAAACGCTGCGCGCGCCGGCAAGGCCCCGACCGTTGCGCGAACGGTCCGACCAGCCGTCGTGAGCATTCACAGAAAGGCCCCTTGCATGCCGCACGCCCCACAGCACGCGGACACCGCCGGTCAGGCCCCCGCCGCGGAACTGGACACGGCCCTGCAGGGCGGCCCCTTCCACGTGGCGCTGCGAGCCGCGATCGCCGCCCGCGGACTGCCGCTGCAGCGCGTCCAGCATCACCTGTCCCGGTACGGGGTCAGGGTGGGCGTGACGAGCCTGAGCTACTGGCAGCAGGGCGCCCGGCGGCCGCAGCGCCCCGAGTCGCTGCGGGCCGTGCGCGCGCTGGAGGAGATCCTGCACCTGCCGGACGAGTCCCTCATCCGGCTGCTCTCCGAGTCGGACGACGGACACGGATCCGCGTCGGCGCGGGCCTCCGCGGGCCGCTCCTACCGTTCGCTGTTGCAGGCCTCCGGAGTCCTCGAACAACTGCTCGCCGAACTGGAGTGCTCGGTGGACGAGGGTCTGCACACGCTCGGTCATCATG
Source organism: Streptomyces sp. B21-105 (assembly GCF_036898465.1). Taxonomy (NCBI): domain Bacteria; kingdom Bacillati; phylum Actinomycetota; class Actinomycetes; order Kitasatosporales; family Streptomycetaceae; genus Streptomyces; species Streptomyces sp. B21-105. Next base: position 2,483,266 of record NZ_JARUMJ010000001.1, read on the forward strand.
AGCGAGTGCGCATCGGGGCGCGACGCGAGCTTTCCGGCCGCGAGTCGCAGCACATCGTGCGCGCCCATCGCGACGGCGTCGACCGCTTCGTCGCCGTCCATCACGGCGACCCCGGCTGCGCCCCGGAGCGGATGACCGTGCACGCCCTGGAGAACTGCCGGGCGGGCCGGGTGCGCCGCCATCACGACACCGGCGTGCTCGTGGCGGAGTTCCTGTTCGACACCCGGCTGCGGGCCGGCGACACCTTCCTCTTCCGTTACTGCGTCGAGGACGGCACCGCCGGCGTGTCCCGCGAGTACGTGCGCGACTTCGGGGCGGCCGGCGGCCAGTACGCGCTCCAGGTCCGCTTCACGGAGAACGCGCTTCCCGTGCGCTGTCACCGGTTCACTCAGCACTCGGCGGCGGCGCCGCGCGGCGGCCGCCAGGATCTGCCGCTCAGCGGCCGGCACCGCTCGGTGCACCTCGTGGAGCCGCGCGTGCGGTCCGGGATGGTGGGCATCGGCTGGGACTGGGCCTGAACGGTTGCGGAGACCGGGCCTGACCGGGTGCGCCCGGGACGGAAGGGCCTTCCCGACCGTGCGCGACGTCGCCTCGCCCCGGCCTTCGAGGACGCGAAGGCGCCCCGCGGGAGTTCCCGCGAGGCGCCGTTCTACCGCCGATCCCCGCCCGTGTGCGCGGCAGGGCTCGGCCCACGCGCGGCGTGTCCGCGTCAGGCCTTGCGGGCCCGCGTCGTCTTCTTCTCAGGGGTCGCCTTCGTCGCGGCCGACTTGGCGGCAGCGGACTTCGCCGTCGTCTTCGCGGTCGTCTTCGCTGCGCTCGTGGCGGTGGCCGTGGTGGCCGTCTTGCGCGTCGTCGTCCGGGCCGCGACCGTCTTCTTCGCCGCCGCCTTGCGCGGGGCCCGGACCGGGGCCCCGTCGCTGATCCGGTCGGCGTCGAGGATCTCCCGCAGGAACTTCCCGGTGTGGCTGGTCGGCACCGCGGCGACCTCCTCCGGCGTGCCCTCGGCGATGACGAGTCCGCCGCCCGCGCCGCCCTCGGGGCCCATGTCGACGACCCAGTCGGCGGTCTTGATCACATCGAGGTTGTGCTCGATGACGATGACCGTGTTGCCCTTCTCGACCAGGCCCGAGAGGACCTTCAGGAGCTTGCTGATGTCCTCGAAGTGCAGGCCCGTGGTCGGCTCGTCCAGGACGTAGACCGTGCGGCCCGTGGAGCGCTTCTGCAACTCGCTGGCGAGCTTCACCCGCTGGGCCTCGCCGCCGGACAGGGTCGTCGCGGCCTGACCGAGCCGGACGTAGCCGAGGCCGACGTCCTTCAGGGTGTTGAGGTGGCGGGCGATCGCGGGGACGGCCTCGAAGAACTCCGTCGCCTCCTCGATCGGCATGTTCAGGACGTCGGCGATGGACTTGCCCTTGTAGTGGACCTCCAGGGTCTCCCGGTTGTACCGGGCGCCGTGGCACACCTCGCACGGGACGTAGACGTCCGGGAGGAAGTTCATCTCGATCTTGATCGTGCCGTCGCCGGCGCAGTTCTCGCAGCGGCCGCCCTTGACGTTGAAGGAGAAGCGGCCGGGCAGATAGCCGCGGACCTTCGCTTCGGTCGTCTCCGCGAAGAGCTTGCGGACGTGGTCGAAGACACCGGTGTAGGTGGCCGGGTTGGAACGCGGGGTACGGCCGATGGGCGACTGGTCGACGTGCACGACCTTGTCGACGAGGTCGTCGCCCTCCACGCGCGTGTGCCGTCCCGGGACGTTCCTCGCGCCGTTCAGTTCACGGGCCAGATGCGTGTACAGGATGTCGTTGACCAGCGTGGACTTGCCGGAGCCGGAGACGCCGGTGACCGCGGTGAACAGGCCCAGCGGGAAGGACACGTCGATGTCCCGCAGGTTGTTCTCGCGGGCGCCGTGGACGGTGAGCCGGCGCGAGGGATCCTGTGGACGCCGGATGTCCGGCAGCGGGATCGCCTTCTTGCCGGACAGGTACTGCCCCGTCTGCGACTCGGCGTTGGCCAGCAGTTCCTTCAGCGAGCCGCTGTGCACGACCTTGCCGCCGTGCTCGCCGGCGCCGGGGCCGATGTCGACGATCCAGTCGGCGACCTTGATGGTGTCCTCGTCGTGCTCGACGACGATGAGCGTGTTGCCCATGTCCCGCAGCCGGACCAGGGTCTCGATCAGCCGGTGGTTGTCACGCTGGTGCAGGCCGATGGACGGCTCGTCGAGGACGTACAGGACGCCGACGAGGCCGGAGCCGATCTGGGTGGCCAGCCGGATGCGCTGGGCCTCGCCGCCGGAGAGCGTGCCGGCCGCACGGTTGAGCGAGAGGTAGTCCAGGCCGACGTCGACCAGGAACCGCAGCCGCTCGTTGACCTCCTTGAGGACCCGCTCGGCGATCTTCTTGTCGCGGGCGTCGAGCTTCAGCTCGCCCAGGAACTCCGCGCAGTCGCTGATGGACATCCCGGAGACCTCGGCGATGGACTTCTCCATGACCGTGACCGCGAGGACGAGCGGCTTCAGCCGGGTGCCCTGGCAGGTGGGGCAGGGCACCTCGCGCATGTAGCCCTCGAAGCGCTCCCGGCTGGCGTCGCTCTCGGCCTCGCCGTGCCGCCGCTTGACGAACGGGACGGCCCCCTCGAAGGGCGTGGTGTACACCCGCTCCCTGCCGTACCGGTTGCGGTAGCGGACCTCGATCTGCGTCTTGTGGCCGTGCAGCAGGGCCTTCCTGGCGCGCTGCGGCAGACCCGCGAAGGGGATGTCCGTGCGGAAGCCGAGCGCGTCGGCGAGGGCTCCGATCAGGCGGCCGAAGTAGTCCTTTGTGTGGCCGTGCGACCAGGGGTGGATGGCCCCCTCGTCGAGTGACTTGTCCTCGTCCGGGACGATCAGCTCGGGGTCGACCTCCATGCGCGTGCCGATGCCGGAGCACTCGGGGCAGGCGCCGAAGGGCGAGTTGAAGGAGAACGAGCGCGGCTCGAGCTCCTCGAAGGACAGGTCGTCGTACGGGCAGTACAGGTGCTCCGAGTACATGCGCTCGCGCTCGGGGTCGTCCGCGGCGAGGTCGACGAAGTCGAGCACGACCATCCCGCCGGAGAGCCCGAGGGCGGTCTCCACGGAGTCGGTGAGCCGGCGCTTGGCGGTGTCCTTCACCGTGAGGCGGTCGATGACCACCTCGATGGTGTGCTTCTCCTGCTTCTTCAGCGTGGGCGGGCTGGACAGCTGGACCGTCTCGCCGTTCACGCGCGCGCGGCTGTAGCCCTTGGTCTGGAGATCGGCGAAGAGGTCGACGAACTCGCCCTTGCGCTCACGCACCAGCGGCGAGAGCACCTGGAAGCGGCTGCCCTCCGGCAGCTCCAGCACCTTGTCGACGATGGCCTGCGGCGACTGGCGGGTGATCGGCCGGGCGCACTCGGGACAGTGCGGCTTGCCGATGCGCGCGAAGAGCAGCCGCAGATAGTCGTAGACCTCGGTGATCGTGCCCACTGTGGAGCGCGGGTTGCGCGAGGTCGACTTCTGGTCGATCGAGACGGCCGGGGAGAGGCCCTCGATGAAGTCGACGTCCGGCTTGTCCATCTGCCCGAGGAACTGCCGGGCGTAGGACGAGAGGGACTCGACGTAGCGCCGCTGGCCCTCGGCGAAGATGGTGTCGAAGGCCAGCGAGGACTTACCCGACCCCGACAGGCCCGTGAAGACGATGAGCGAGTCGCGTGGCAGGTCGAGCGAGACATTCTTGAGATTGTGCTCGCGCGCGCCACGGACGATGAGACGGTCGGCCACGCCGGTCCGCACCTTTCTTCAGAGAAGTGACAGGGGCGAGGCCCCCGTCTTCCTCAGACTAGGGGGAGCCACTGACAACGCCGGTCGGGATTCAGCCGGGGTTCACCGGTTCACAACAATCCCCGGCCTTCCAGCATGCCCGACGCCGCCACCGACCTTATAGCACGTGCATTCGATTAGCGGCCTTGGCCGACCTCCTTCACCCGAACGAGTGGCGAGGCTAGGGTCAGCACCATGATTGATCACGCTCATGACCTGGCGTCCGTACGTACCGCGACCGAGCGGCTGCTCCACGCACTCGCCGGACAGGCCGACGCCTCGGTCGCCGAGCCGTCCCGACTGCCCGGCTGGAGCCGCGGGCACGTCCTCGCTCACCTCGCCCGCAACGCGGACGCCCTGGTGAACGTCCTCGAGGGCCGTCCCATGTACGCCGACGCCCAGGTGCGCGACGCCGACATCGAACGGGACGCCCCACGGCCCCTGCGGGTCCAGCTCGCGGACGTCCGGGAGAGTGCGGCCCGCTTCCAGGCGGCCGCAGCCGTGCCCGCGGACTGGTCGCGCACGGTGGAGCTGCGCAACGGCGTCGTCGACTCGGCGTCCCGTCTGCCGTTCAGGCGGTGGGTGGAGGTCGAGCTGCACGCCGTGGACCTCGGCGTCGGCTACGAGCTGGAGGACCTGCCGGCGGAGTTCACCGAGCGGGAGACCGAGTTTCTCGCCGAGCGGTTCACCGGGCATCCCGACGTGCCGCCGACGCGCCTCACGGACGGCACGCGCGCGTGGCGCACGGGCCGCAATGCGGACGAGCCCGAGGTGACCGTCACCGGCACCCCGGCGGACCTCCTCGGCTGGCTCGCCGGACGCCGCGCCGGAGCCGGGCTGACGGCCGCCGGCGGCCCGCTCCCGGCCCTTCCCCCGCTATAAGCTGCGGCCATGACGTACAGCGGACAGGTGACGGTCGGCGGCCCGGCGGACGTGCACGAGCTCAAGGACCTGATGATCACCAAGATCGCGGTCGGCCCGATGAACAACAACGCCTATCTGCTGCGCTGCCGGGCCACCGACGAGCAGCTGCTGATCGACGCGGCGAACGACGCGCGGGCACTGCTCGGCACCATCGGTGACGACGGCATCGCGTCCGTCGTCACCACCCACCGGCACGGCGACCACTGGCAGGCGCTCGCCGAGGTCGTGGCGGCCACACGCGCGCGTACCTTCGCCGGCCGCGAGGACGCCGACGGCATCCCGGTACCGACCGACGTCCCGGTCGTCGACGGCGACGTCATCCGGGTCGGGAACGTGGAGCTGACGGCACGCCACCTGGTCGGGCACACGCCGGGCTCGATCGCCCTGGTCTACGACGACCCGCACGGCCACCCCCACGTCTTCACCGGCGACTGCCTGTTCCCGGGCGGTCCTGGGCGGACGACGAACCCGACGGACTTCACGTCTCTCATGGACGGGCTCGAAGAGAAGATCTTCCCCCTCCCCGACGAGACGTGGATCTACCCGGGCCACGGCGACGACTCCACGCTCGGTGAGGAACGCCCCCACCTGAGCCAGTGGCGCGCACGCGGCTGGTAACCGGTTACCCCGGCAGCCGGCTGGTAGCCGGTTCCCCGGGAGGGAGCGCAGCCGTCCGGGGATCGGGTCACCGACCATGAGGAGGCGCCTGACGAGAAACGGGGCGACGTACGGTCGGCGGTCCTGCTGGGGCGCGGGCTTCACGCCTGACCGACCCTGGTCCACGAGGGACGACCGACGAGGGGCCGACAAAAGGAGACCCTTCATGTCCACCATGACGACCGACCACCCGGTCCCCCCACGTCGACTGTCCCCGCGAACGAGGGCCAGAAGGTGCAGCTGTTCGTCCGAGAGCACGAGGCTCCTCCGGCCCCGCTGCGAACCGCAAGGCCGTCCTCGGGACCGCACAAGCTTCTCGTCACGGTGAAGTGCGCCGGCCACTCGATGCCCTGAAAAAGCCAGCACAAGAACCTGCACAACCTGTCGAAGCACTGGCTCAAGCACACCAAGGTCGACGCCAAGACCCAGGACAAGTTCGAGATGGACGAGAACGGCAGGCAGCCCGGCGCCATGAGTCTCACCGGCTCGTGCACGGTAGGCGGTGAGACGTCGCGAACTTCGGCGTGGTCCGGATTCACGTCTGCCGTGCCGGCTTCAGGTCTGTTCACGCGCCCCGTGTGAATCGCGTGCACGCGCCGGCGCTCCACGCGCGCTCCCCCACACACGTGGTTGCACGGTCAACTGGTTGCAGCCCCGCGCGGGATGACGGCTCCGGCGCGGATGGGCCGCCGGTCCACGTTCCCCGCCCTCGACCGGCGGCCCCGGCGCACCTACGCGTTCGCCTTGGCCGGGCCCGCCAGCGCCGCGACCCGCTCCACGCCGAACACGTATCCCTGCACCCCGCAGCCCGCGATGACGCCGTCGGCGCGCAGCGAGACGTAGGAGTGGTGCCGGAACGACTCACGCTGGTGGATGTTGGAGATGTGGACCTCCAGCACCGGCAGGCCGTCGCAGGTGTTGAGCGCGTCGAGGATCGCGACGGACGTGTGCGAGTAGGCGCCCGGGTTGATCACGATGCCGCAGTGGTTCAGCCGCGCCTCCTGGATCCAGTCGACCAGCTCGCCCTCGTGGTTGGACTGGCGGAAGTCCACCGTGCCGCCGTGCCCGGCCGCCGCCTCGACGCACATCGCCTCGACGTCGGCCAGCGTGTCGGAACCGTAGATCTCCGGCTGCCGCTGCCCCAGAAGGTTCAGGTTGGGGCCGTTGAGGATCATGATCGGGGCGTGGGCCAGGCTGCGGGGCACGGTTCCTCCGGTCCGTCGGGGCGACCGTCCGGGGCCGCCGCTCGACCCCGGTTTATCACGGTGAAAGAGCGGGCGGAGCGGCCGTACGCTCCAGGCATGACGACCCCGGTGTACCCGCCCAAGCCCTGCCCCGGCGACCGCATAGCCGTCCTGTCGCCCTCGGCAGGCCTGCCGGCGCTCTACCCGCGCCCCTACGAACTGGGCCTCGCCCGGCTGCGTGAGAACTTCGGCCTGGAGCCGGTCGAGTACCCGACCACGCGCACGATGGATGCGACGCCGCAGGCGCGCGCCGACGACATCCACGCCGCGTTCGCCGACCCGGACGTCACCGCGGTGATTGCGTCGATCGGCGGGGACGACCAGATCACCGTGCTGCCGTTCCTCGACCGGGAGTTGATCCGGGCCCATCCCAAGCCGTTCTTCGGTATGAGCGACAACACCAACCTGCTGGCGTTCCTGTACACGTCCGGTCTCGTCGGCTACCACGGCACGAGTGTGATGGTCGAGCTCGGGCGCCCCGGAGCCATGCACCCGCAAACGGCCGACTCCCTACGGGCCGCGCTGTTCACCTCAGGCCCCTACGAGCTGCGGCCCGCCGAGCGGTGGGGCGACGTCAACGGCGACTGGGCCGATCCGGCGACCTTCGCGGCCGAGCCGGAGACTCCGAAGCGGGGCGGCTGGACCTGGCGGGGCCCCGACCGCGTGGTGGAGGGCCGCAGCTGGGGCGGCAACCTGGAGATCCTGTCCTGGCTGCTGATGGCCGACCGCGAGGTCTCCCCCGACCCGTCGGCGTACGACGGCGGCGTGCTGATCCTGGAGACGTCGGAGGAACTGCCGAGCGCCACGGAGGTCTTCCTGATCCTGCGCAGCATGGGCGAGCGCGGCCTGCTGCGGCGCTTTCCCGCACTGCTCATGGCCCGTGCCAGGACGTGGTCGTTCGAGCACCCCAACTCCCCCGAGGCGGCCGCCCGGTACGCCACCGAGCAGCGCGAGGCGGTGGAGCGCGCGCTGGCCGTCTACGCCCCAGACACGCTGGCCGTCTTCGACGTCGACTTCGGCCACACCGACCCTCAGTTGGTGATCCCCTACGGCGGCACGGTCCGCGTGGACGGCCCGGCCCGGCGCATCACGGTCACCTACTGACAGACCGGCGGGGCACCGGGCCGTGATCTCGTGCGCCCCGCAACCGGTGGTCGCCGTGGTGGGTTGACGCGGCATGCACGACGCACGCACCGCGGGGACGCCCTCCATGCTCCGGCTCGCCGCCGCCTCGCTCGCCGGGACCGCCATCGAGTTCTACGACTTCTTCGTCTACGGGACGGCGGCCGCACTGGTTCTCGGGCCCCTGTTCTTCCCGACGTTCTCGCCGCTGGCGGGGACGCTGGCCGCGTTCGCGACGTTCGGCGTGGGCTTCGTGGCCAGGGCGCTCGGCGCGGTGCTCTTCGGCCACGTCGGGACCGGCACGGACGACGACCCGTCCTCGTCGTCTCCCTGCTGTTGACCGGCGCCTCGACGGTCGCGGTCGGCTGCGTGCCGACGTATGACGCGATCGGCGTGGCCGCTCCCCTGCTGCTGCTCGTGCTGCGCTTCCTGCAGGGGCTCGGGCTCGGCGGTGAATGGGGCGGGGCGGTGCTGCTGACGGCGGAGCACGCGCCGGCCGGGCGGCGCGCCCTGTGGTCGAGCTTCCCTCAGGTCGGGCCGTCGGTGGACTTCCTGCTCGCCGACGGGGCGGTGCTGGCGCTGTCGGCGGCGCTGACCGACGCGCAGTTCGCGCGGTGGGGTTGGCCCCCAGCCGTCCGCGCCGATGGCTGTGCGTGGGTCGTTCGCGACATTGCCGCCCGGCTCTGCCACGACCCTGCCGTGCCGCAGCAGAGCGTGGGTGCCGTTGACGACGTCGATCGACGGGTACGCGGGGTCGAGCGGCAGGTCGACGTCGTCGGTCGGGTCCTCCACCACGCCGAGGTCCGTGGCGCGTTGGGTGTACGTGAGCTTCGCGCCCACCGTCGCGTGGTCCCTGAGCCACTGTGCGCCGCCCTCGGCCTGGGCGTCGTCACCGATGCCCTGGAGCACCATGCCCCCCGGCGGGACGTCCGTTCCGCCGCGCGGGGACTTCACCGCTGTGACACGGCCCGACGCGTCGACCTCGACGCCGTCGGCGTCGACCGCCGCCATGAAGGGAGTGTGCCGGGGCTTGGGCGTCTTCTGGCCGTAGGCAGAGGTGAAGACGACGATCTCGCTGTAGTCCTGGTAGCCGCTCTTGATGACCTTGCCGTACTGGTCGAGCCGTTGGACGTGCCCGTTGGCGTCGGTCGTGTACGGGAGGGCCGTGTCGCCTGCCTCCTGCGGGCAGAACACGATCCAGCCCGGGTACCGGTTGACGGCGTCGACCACGCGCGTGGCGTCGTCGGCGGTGTCCGGGTGTTCTGGTCGGACCCGGGTCGATGACCGCCACACGGACGATCTCGGAGGAGTCGCTGGAGTACGTGGTCCGCTCGATGCCGTCCGCCACCGTGAGGTGGTGGGCCGTCAGGTTGTCCAGGACCGACGTGATGTCGTTGGGGTCGGCTCGAAGCGGACGATCTGCACGACCTTCTGCGACGTGCTCATGGTGCCTCCACCGCCCGGTTCCGGCGCCCCACAGCGGAAACGCCCGACTACCAACGAAGCACCGGGAGCGGTGGTCGGCAATTCGCCGCGCACCGCTCCCGGGGGTGGTTGTTCCTGCGTCGTGCGTGGTCAGGCTCCGATGCTGTCCTTCGGAGCGCCTTCGCTCGCCGTCTGCGCCGCCTCGGCCGCCGCCTGCTTCCGGGAGGCCCGCAGGCTGGTGATCGTGGTGACGATCAGGACCGAACAGATGACGCCGAGCGAGACCGGGATGCTGATCTCGGGGACGTGCACCCCTGACTCGTGCAGCGCGTGCAGCACCAGCTTCACCCCGATGAAGCCCAGGATGACCGACAGGCCGTAGCTGAGGTGGACCAGCTTCCTCAGCAGACCGCCGATGAGGAAGTACAGCTGCCGCAGACCCATCAGCGCGAAGGCGTTGGCGGTGAAGACGATGTACGGGTCCTGCGTCAGCCCGAAGATGGCGGGGATGGAGTCGAGGGCGAAGAGCACGTCGGTCGTGCCGATCGCGAGCATCACGACCAGCATCGGGGTCATGACCCGCTTGCCGTTCTGCTCGATCCACAGCTTCGTGCCGTGGTAGCGGTCGGCGACGCCGAACCTGCGCTCGGCGGCCTTGAGCAGCTTGTTCTCCTCGAACTCCTCGTCCTCGTCGTCAGCCCGGGCTTCCTGGATGAGCTTCCAGGCCGTCCAGATCAGGAAGGCGCCGAAGAGGTAGAAGACCCACGCGAAGCTGGCGAGGATCGCGGCGCCCGCGGCGATGAAGATCGCCCGCAGGACCAAGGCTATGAGGACGCCGACGAGCAGGACCCGCTGCTGGTACTGCGACGGGACCGCGAACTTGCCCATGATCAGGACGAACACGAAGAGGTTGTCGACGCTGAGCGACTTCTCGGTGATGAAGCCCGCGAAGAACTCTCCGGCGGGCTGCCCGCCGGAGAAGAGGAACAGGCCGAGGCCGAACAGCCCGGCCAGGGCGATCCAGACGACCGTCCAGATCCCGGCTTCCTTGATCGAGACGTCGTGCGGTTTGCGGCCGATGAAGAAGTCGACCGCGATCAGGGCGGCCAGGCCGACGATGGTCAGAACCCACAGGTTCACGGAAACATCCACTGCGCCTCCGGCAGTACGTAACGGCAGGTGAACAGCGCCGTCGCGCTGCCGGAGGTCTCTTCCACCCGTGAAGGGCCGGCGCCCCGGGATCAGGCCTGATCCGTATTGACGGGTACGCCGCAGCAGGGAGTACTCCCCTCCGTGAGAAGAAGAGTACCCCGATTACCAAGAAAAGGTAAAGCACTTGGCAAAATCAAGGCCAAGTCTACTGGTCAGGGGAGTTTACGAATAGTTGGTGCGGGCCGCCGCCACCTGTGCCAGCACCTGCTGCAGCACCTGACTGCCGGGCGGCGCCAGGCTCGGCTCGTATGTCCACGCATGGCCCACCCAGGGGTCGGCGAGGTGGTCGTCGGCCACCGGGGTCAGCCTCAGCAGCCCGCGCCACAGCGGGTCCAGCAACGGACCGTAACCAGCGGCGTCCTCCCGGTCGGCGACCATCATCAGGTGCACGCCGACGGCTGGGCCCTCGTCCGCGAGATAGCGCAGCTGGGTCACGGCACGGTCGTCGAAGCCATGCGGGAAGTCGTTGACGACGAGCAACTGCTGGGCGGTGTCGAAGCCGGGCGGCAGGGCGTCGGCCACTCCGCCGCGCACCGCCATCTGCACCAGGTCGACCCGCTCGGTGAGCTGCCCCAGGACGGCCGCCACGCCCGCCGCACCGGCCGCGGGCGGGGCCGCGAGGACCCCGGACCGCACCAGCGGCGCCAGCTCCCCGGCGCCCGAACCGGCCGGGTCGAGGACGTGCACGGTGAACTCGCCGGCCGGATGCACCGCGAGCAGCCGGGCCGTGTGCGCCACGGCCGACTCCATGGCCAGGCGACGCATGTCGTGCGCGTCGGCGAACAGTCCGTCGGACGAGCCGGTACGCCCGCTGTCGATCCACAGCCCGCGTTCGAGGGGGAGCCGGACCAGCATCGGGATGCGCAGCGGCTCGCTCTCGGGCACGTGGAGGTCGCCCAGACGCAGCGCCATGGGCATCTCCATGGGGACGCGGTAGCCGTGCCAGACGGGGTTGTCCCAGCGCGCGTACGCGGCGGGCAGCGCCGGTTCCACGACGTCGGCCTCGGCGCCGAGCTGGCCGAGGTCGCGGTCCAGGGCCTCCCGGGCCTGGTCGACGAGCTGACCGTGCTTGGCCTGCGCCGCCTCGCGGGCGGCATCGCCCTGGCCGCTGATCCTGCTGCGCGGGTCGGACAGGACCTGATCGAGCTCCTTCTCCATCCGCGCGTCGGCGAAGTCGACCGCGCTGCGGTATGCGGCGGTGCTGCGGGCCAGGTCCTCGAACATGCCCCAGACCTGGTTGTAGAGCCGCTCCTCCATGGACCAGCCGGTCGCGTCGCCGGCCACCGGCCGGGCGGGCTCCCCGGGCTGCGCCGGGGGCGCGGTGGGCGGCAGCGGGGGCGGAGCCGTGTTCTGCCGACACGGATGGCTGTAGTCGATCGGACCGCCGGCGGCGGGCGCGGGCACGGCCTGCGCGGGCTCGGGGTCGGACGGCGTGGCGCCGCCCGCCGGGTTCGAGGGCCCATGGGGGCTCGATGTCGCTCCGTACGGGCCGCCGGTGCTCTGACTCCCCGAGGTGCCCTGGGCGCCGTGCGTTCCCTGGGCGCCGGGGGTGTTCTGCGGGCCGTACGGCGAGCCGCTCTGCTCCGGGCCGAGCGCGGACGGTGCCGTCTGCCGGGAGCGGTCGCCGTCGGGCGTGCGCGGAGGCGGAGCCGGCACCGAGCGGGCCAGGCCCCGCACCACGGCGTCGTTGATCTCGGCCGCGAGTCGGTGCGCCTGCGCCAGGCCCTGGTCGGTGAGGAGTTCGGCGAGGCCGCCCGCGTAACCCTGGCCGACCGCTCGCACCTTCCACGCGCCCTGCCGCCGGTACAGCTCCAGTGCGACGACGGCCGACTCGGCGTCCAGGCCGGTGAGGGTGAAGGTGGCGATCTCGGCCCCGTCGAGGCCGGTGACCGCGACGAAGGGGGCCGCCACCGCGCCGAAGGAGACCGGTCCGCCGACTCCCGTGGGCAGCGCCAGCACGACGCCGACCCGGTGCACGGCCGCCGGCACGGCGTCCAGGTCCACCGCGAGGCGGTGGTCCGCGGCGGCCTGGCGGGAGACCTCCAGGCCGGGCAGTGTGGGCCCGCCCGGATGGGCCACCCGTTCGACGCCGTGGATCCTGCCGCTCTCGTCGCCGAGAACGGCCGTCGCCACGACGGGCTTGCCGGCCGAGATCCGGATCTCGAGCCGGACCTGGGAGAGCGGGTGGTTCTGCCCCCGCACCAGCTCGGCCGTCATCGCCTTCGTCCCCCTGCGTCACGTGTGGTGTTGTGGTGGTACCGCTCGCCGGCCGACGGCCTTACAGTGCCGGCAGGATCGCGGGCATCAGGTCCTGGAAGGTACGGCCGTTGGCCGGGGTGCCGAGGGCCGTCATGTTCCAGCCTCCGCCGACCCGGTGCACCTTCGCCATGATCTGCGCCGTGTACGCGCCGCCACCCGCGAGCGTGTAGCGCGCCAGCTCCTGGCCGTTGGTCTCGTCGACCAGGCGGCAGAAGGCGTTCTGCACCTCCTGGAACGTCTGGCCGGTGAACGAGTTCACGGTGAAGATGATCTGGTCGATGTGGACCGGCACGCGCGCGAGGTCGACGAGGATCGCCTCGTCGTCGCCGCCCTGGCCGACGCCGCCGACCAGGTTGTCACCGGTGTGGCGGACTGAGCCGTCGTCGCTCACCAGGTGACGGAAGAAGACGACGTCGACCGGCTGCTTGTCCGCGAACAGAACGGCCGAGGCGTCGAGGTCGATCTCCCGGGTCCGGGAGCCGAACAGGCCGCGCCGCGGGGCCGCCTGCCAGCCGAGACCCATGCGCACCGCGGTCAGGCTGCCCCCGTCGTTCTTCTGCAGACTGATGGCCTGACCCTTGGTCATGTTGACGGTCACGCGCTGATTCCCCTCTCGGACTGTCCCCTGTTGCCGCGGCGCCCGCGGTTGTCGGAAACCCTACGCAAAGGCACTGACAGTGCCGTACCCAGGCCCGCACTTTGTGTCGGTCTTGCAACACAGCACGTGCGGGGCCGGGGCACAGGAGTCGCACGGGTCCGTCAGGCCAGACCCGCCTCTTTCATCTGGCGCAATTCCTTCTTCATCTCGGAGACTTCGTCGCGGATCCGGGCGGCGACCTCGAACTGCAGGTCCGCTGCGGCGGCCCGCATGCGCTCGGTCATCTCCTCGATCTGCTCGGCGAGTTCGGCCGCCGGACGGTCGGTCGGCACCGTCACCGCCGCCTTGCCCCTGGCCTGCCCGGACTTCGCGCCCTTGGCCGCCTTGTCGCCGAGGGAGGGCACCGGGGCCTTGGTGGCGCGGCCGTCCTTCTTCGCCCGGTAGCCCGAGCCGAGCAGCTGCTCCGTGTCGACCTCCTCGCGGGCGATCTGCGCGACGATGTCGTTGATCTTCTTGCGGAGCGGTTGCGGGTCGATGCCGTTGGCGGTGTTGTAGGCGACCTGCTTCTCCCGGCGGCGGTTGGTCTCGTCGATGGCCCGTTCCATGCCCGGGGTGATCTTGTCGGCGTACATGTGGACCTGTCCGGAGACGTTGCGCGCCGCCCGGCCGATGGTCTGGATGAGCGAGGTTCCGGAGCGCAGGAAGCCCTCCTTGTCGGCGTCGAGGATCGCCACCAGGGACACCTCGGGCAGGTCGAGGCCCTCCCGCAGGAGGTTGATGCCGACCAGGACGTCGAACTCGCCGGCGCGCAGCTCGCGCAGCAGCTCGATACGGCGCAGCGTGTCGACGTCGCTGTGCAGGTAGCGCACCTGGATGCCGAGTTCCAGGAAGTAGGCGGTGAGGTCCTCGGCCATCTTCTTCGTGAGCGTGGTCACCAGGACGCGTTCGTCCTTCTCGACGCGTTGCCGGATCTCGTGCACCAGGTCGTCGATCTGGCCCTCGGTGGGCTTGACGACGACCTCGGGGTCGATGAGGCCGGTGGGGCGGATGATCTGCTCCACGACGCCGTCCCCGCGCGAGAGCTCGTACTTGCCGGGAGTCGCCGACAGGTACACGGTCTGCCCGATGCGCTCCTGGAACTCCTCCCATTTCAGCGGGCGGTTGTCGAGCGCCGAGGGCAGCCGGAAGCCGTGGTCGACGAGGGTGCGCTTACGGGAGGCGTCGCCCTCGTACATGGCGCCGATCTGCGGCACGGTGACATGGGACTCGTCGATGACGAGCAGGAAGTCGTCCGGGAAGTAGTCGAGCAGGGTGTTCGGCGGGGAGCCGGGCGAGCGGCCGTCGAAGTGCATCGAGTAGTTCTCGACGCCGGAGCAGGAGCCGATCTGGCGGAGCATCTCGAGGTCGTACGTGGTGCGCATGCGCAGGCGCTGCGCCTCCAGCAGCTTGCCCTGCTTCTCCAGCTCGGCCAGGCGTTCGCCGAGCTCCTTCTCGATGTCGTTCGCGGCCCGCTCGAGCCGCTCGGGGCCCGCCACGTAATGGGTGGCGGGGAAGATGTACAGCTGCTGGTCCTCGCTGATGATCTCGCCGGTGAGCGGGTGCAGGGTGGACAGGCCCTCGATCTCGTCGCCGAACATCTCGATACGGACGGCGAGTTCCTCGTAGACCGGGAAGATCTCGATGGTGTCGCCGCGCACCCGGAAGGTGCCACGGGTGAACGCCAGGTCGTTGCGGGTGTACTGGATGTCGACGAAGCGGCGCAGCAGTTGGTCCCGGTCGAGCTCGTCGCCGACTCTGAGGGGGACCATCCGGTCCACGTACTCCTGCGGGGTGCCGAGGCCGTAGATGCAGGAGACCGAGGCGACCACGACCACGTCACGGCGGGTGAGCAGTGAGTTGGTCGCGGAGTGACGCAGGCGCTCGACCTCCTCGTTGATCGAGGAGTCCTTCTCGATGTAGGTGTCCGACTGCGGGACGTACGCCTCGGGCTGGTAGTAGTCGTAGTACGAGACGAAGTATTCGACGGCGTTGTTCGGCAGCAGCTCCCGGAACTCGTTCGCCAGCTGGGCGGCCAGGGTCTTGTTCGGCGCCATCACCAGGGTGGGGCGCTGGAGCTTCTCGATCATCCACGCGGTGGTGGCGGACTTTCCGGTGCCGGTCGCGCCGAGCAGGACGACGTCTTTCTCGCCCGCTTCGACGCGCTGGGCGAGCTCGGCGATGGCCGTCGGCTGGTCGCCGCTGGGCTGGTAGGGACTGACGACCTCGAAGGGCGCCACCGTGCGTTCGATGTGGGAAACGGGCCGCATGCCATCCACCGTACGACCCCCCACTGACAACGGGGTCCGATCAGGGGTTTCGGGGCGTCCGCAGGAGCCGGCTCAGCGGTTCTGCGGGGTGCGGGGCTCGCGGTGGGCCACGGTGCGGCGGGCGTGGAGCCGGGCGCCGCGTGCCGGGTGCCCGAGGGGCGGGTGCGCCGGGACGCCGGGTTCGTGCGGCACGGGCGTCCGGTCGAGCTTGCCCGTCGCCATCAGCGGGTCGAACATCACGACGACGCCGGCGAGGCAGAGGAACGCGAGGGGGCCGATCAGCATCGGTGCGAGCAGGGCGGCGGGCGAGTCGCCGGCGGTCGGGGCGCCGCCCGTGTGCAGATGGACGCTGAGGGCGGCCATGCCGGTGTAGTGCATGCCGGTGACGGCGAGCCCCATGACCAGGCTGGCGCCCATGCTCCACAGGAATCCCCTGACCTGCCCCGCGGCCCACAGGGCGGCGGTGGCGGCGGCCATGGCGATGGCGACGGAGACGTAGACGGTGACCGTGTTGTACTCGAAGGTGCCGTTCAGGCGCATCCCGGCCATGCCCAGGTAGTGCATCGACGCGATGCCGAGACCGGTGAGGGTCCCCCCGGTGAACAACGCGGTTCCGGTCGCGCCCCGGTAGCCGACGATGAAGATCCCGACGCCCACCATGACGACGGCGACGCCCAGGCTGCCGTAGGTCATGGGTTTGTCGTAGTGGATCGGGGCGCCCCGGACGGTGAAGCCGATCATCGCGATGAAGTGCATGGTCCAGATCCCGGAGCCGATCGCCGCGGAGCCGAGGGCGAGCCATCCCGGCCGCCAGGAGTGGGCGACGCGCAGGGCTCTGGCAGTGCAGCGCAGGCCCAGCGCACCGCCGAGGCAGGCCATGAGGTAAGCCACCAGCGGGGTGACGAGTCCGTAGCTGAAACCGTCGACCGTGCCGTGCATGCGCGGTTGCCCTTCGCCCTGTTGCTGGATCTTGCCCGATGTCTGCGGAACACGGCCTTCCAGGACCGCTGCGCGCCGTCAAGGCCGAAGGAAAGTATGACTCCCACCGGAATGGTCGAACGATTTTCCGGCAAAGAAACACGTCCTTGCCCCACATGTGCGGCACCGGTGAGGGGTGTCGGGCGTCTCCTCGCGTGGTGCGCGGTCGTCCCGCGCCCCTCCGCGGTGCACCCTGTGCTGTCACTGTTGAGCTGTATGTGATCGCTCGACGCGAGGAGTACGCATGCACACACGCGTAGTTGCCGTCACGACCACCGCGGTCCTGGGCGCCGTGGCACTCCTGATTCCCGTCCACAGCGCCCGCGCGGGCATCTCGTCGCGGCCCGCGGTGATCGCTCACCGGGGGGCCTCCGCCCTCGCCCCCGAGAACACCCTGGACGCCGTGGACCGCGCGGCGTCGCTGGGCACTCTCTGGGTGGAGAACGACGTCCAGCGCACCCGGGACGGCGAACTCGTGGTCATCCACGACGAAAGCCTCCGTCGGACGACCGACGTCGAAGAGGTGTTTCCGGACCGGGCTCCCTGGAAGGTGAAGGACTTCACCGCCGCGGAGATCGCGCGCCTCGACGCGGGAAGCTGGTTCGCCCCCGCCTACGCGGGCGTGCGTGTGCCGACGCTGACGCAGTACGTCGACCTGGTCGACCGCAACCACCAGAAACTGCTTCTGGAGATCAAGAACCCCGAGCTCTACCCGGGCATCGAGCAGGAGGTGCTCAAGCTCCTGGGCGACGAGGGGTGGCTGGACGAGCGCCACCTCGCCAACCGGCTCATCGTGCAGAGTCTCAACGCCGACTGTCTGCGGACGGTCCACGAGCTGATGCCCGCGGTGCAGACCGGCATGCTCGGCATGCCGGCTCTGTCGGACCTGCCCCGGTTCTCGGTCTTCGCCGACCAGGTCAACCCGTCCTACACGGCCCTCTCCTGGGCGTACGTCGCCGCCGTGCAGGAGCTCACCGGGCCGCACGGGCGGCCGATGAAGGTCTTCACCTGGACCGTCGACGACTCGGAGACCGCCCGGGCCGTCGCCGGATACGGCGTCGACGGCGTCATCACCGACAAGCCCGACGTGGTCCGGCGGGCGCTGTACTGGTACTGACTGGTACTGACATGCGGCCCTCGCCGGGCGTTGTCAGTGGCTGCCCGTACCGTGGGCGCATGGACAGCCATGCGGAGTACGGGCAGCGGGTCGTGTGGGCCGTCGTCGGCACCGACATCGGGCCGCTGATGCTGGCGGCGACCTCCGTGGGGCTGCTCAACGTCGTCTTCCACGCCACCGACGCGGTGCGCGACAAAGCGCTCGCCAGGCTGGCGGAGCGGCTGGGCACGGAGCCCGTCGAGGCGCCCGGCTGCCCGTTGCTGGCCGAGGCGATACGCCAGTTCGACGCCTACTTCTCAGGGCGGCGGCAGGTCTTCGAGCTACCCCTGGACTGGTCCCTGATCTCGGGCTTCAACCGCCGGGTGCTGCGCGAGCTGGCCTCCGGCGTTCCCTACGGGGCCGTCGTGGGCTACGGCGATCTGGCGGAGCGGGTGGGGCAGCCGGGGGCGGCGCAGGCGGTGGGAGCGGCGATGGGATCCAATCCGCTGCCGCTCGTCGTGCCCTGTCACCGGGTGGTGGAGAGGGACGGCGGCATCGGCGGCTTCGGCGGCGGTCTGGAGACGAAGAGGAAGCTGCTCGCCCTGGAAGGGGTCCTGCCCGAGCCGTTGTTCTGAACCGTTCGTATCGGTGGTCCGAGCCGCTCCGCCGGGGTCTGGGCGCGGCGGAGCAGAGGGGGGAGACTGCGCCGGTGACCCACATGTCCATGTGCCCGCGCGGCCGGGCCGCCACGCACCGCCACGCGGTGGCGCAGCTCGCCCTCCTGGTGGCGCAGTCCCCGTTCGTGGTGCGGACCGTCCGTGCGGCGACGCATGCCGGCGCCGTGGAGAGGAGCCTCACGTGACCGCCGCCGAGCGCGCCGCGGCGCCGCCCGTGGACGCGGTGCGGCTGCCCGCGCTGCGCCGTCGCACGACCGTCGTGCTGGTCGCCAGCCAGATCCTCGGCGGGCTCGGCGTCGCCACCGGCATCGCGCTGGCAGCCGTCCTGGCCCGGCAGGTCAGCGGCACGGAGGCCTTGTCCGGGCTCGCGCCCACCGCGACCGTCGCCGGCACGGCCGTGCTGTCGATGCCGATGGCCGCGTTGATGACCGCGCGCGGCCGCCGTCCGGGGCTGGTGCTGGCCTACCTCATCGGCGCGCTGGGTGCCGGCGTCGTGGTGGTGGCGGCACACTTCGGGAACTTTCCGCTGCTGCTGTGCGGCATGGCCGCGTTCGGCGCGGCCTCCTCGGCGAATCTGCAGGCCCGGTTCGCCGCCGCCGACCTCGCCGAGCCGCGGCACCGGGCTCGGGCCATCTCCGACGTCGTGTGGGCGACGACCGTCGGTGCGGTCCTCGGCCCGAACATCGCCGCGCCCGCCGGCCGCAGCGTCGCCGGGCTCGGGATACCCGCGGCGGCGGGCCCCTTCCTGTGGGCGGCCGGCGTCTTCGTCGTCGCGGCGGTGGTCGTGGCGGTCTGGCTGCGCCCGGATCCGCTGCTGACGGCCCGCGCGCTGGCGCCGGAGGACGAGCGGTCCTCCGAGGCCCGTTCCCTGCGGGCGGGTCTGGCGGCCGTCGCCGCCTCGCCGCGCGCACGGCTGGCGCTGGTGACGGTGGCCGTGTCGCACACGGCAATGGTCTCGGTCATGTCGATGACCCCGGTGGACCTCGCCCATCACGGCGCGAGCATCGAGCTGATCGGGCTGGTCATCAGCGGGCACATCGTCGGCATGTACGCGTTCGCGCCGTTGATGGGGCGGCTGGCCGACCGGGTGGGGCGCTTCTCGGTGACGGGCCTCGCGGCGGGGCTGCTGGCCGTGGCCCTGTTCCTGGCGGGGACGGCGGGCGACGACCCCCGGCAGACCGCCGCCGGACTGTTCGTCCTGGGCCTCGGCTGGTCGGCCGGGCTGGTCTCCGGTTCGGCGCTGCTCACCGACGCGGTGCCGCAGTCCGCGCGGGCCGCCGCCCAGGGAATCTCCGACCTCGCCATGAACACCTCGGCGGGCGTCGGCGGGGCGATCGCCGGGCTCGTGGTGGCACGGGCGAGCTACGGGTGGCTCAACGTCGCCGCGGCTGCCCTGCTCCTCCCGCTGGCCGCCCTGGCGTTGTTCACCCGGAGCGGGGGCCGCGGCGGCGGTGTGGGCGGTGTGGGCGGCGATCGTCAGTCGTAGTGCCGCGCCTCCACGACGTTGCCGTCCGGGTCGCGGAAGTAGAAGCTGCGCGTGGCGTCACCGCGGGCGCCGAAGGAGCCGTGCGCGACATCCGACACCGGGACGGCCCGCTCCTCCAGGCGGCCGCGGAGGGCGTCGAAGTCTCCCCTCGGCAGGGCGAGGCAGACGTGGTTCGCGGGATGCCCCGCGCTGTCGGCGGCCCCGGGAAGCATCCTCATGCGCTCCGCTGCCGCCGACGGCATCAGGTCGAGCAGCGAGTCCTCGCTGACGCGGACGGAGGGGAAGGGCGCCTCACCGGCGACGAACTCGGCGAGTCTGACGGGCGTCAGCCCGACGGTCCGCTCGTAGAAGTCGGCCGCGGCTGCCGGGTCGCGCACCCACAGGACGACGTGGTCGAGACGTGCCGTGTGCTCCTTCATGCCTTCCAGGCTGGTGTCCTGCCCCACAGGACGCAAGGGTTTGGCCGGGCGCCCCGCCCGCCAGAGATGAGAGGAGACCGACGGACAGGAGGCAAACGCGTGGTGCTGGTGGTGTCGGAAGAGGTGCGGAACGCGGTCGACGCGCGTCAACCCGTGGTGGCCCTGGAGTCCACGATCATCTCGCACGGGCTGCCCCGCCCGCGCAATCTCGAGGTGGCGCTGGAGCTGGAGGCCGTCGTCCGCGCGGAGGGCGCCGTGCCGGCGACGATCGCCGTGTTGGACGGGCGGCCCCATGTGGGACTGGACGAGAAGCAGTTGGAGCGGGTCGCCAACGAGGACGGCTTTCGCAAGCTGGGCCATCGCGACCTGCCGCTGGCGGTGGCGTCCGGAGCGAGCGGCGCGACCACGGTGTCGGCGACGGCGCTGCTGGCGGCGCTGGCGGGCGTGCGGGTGTTCGCGACGGGCGGCCTCGGCGGGGTGCACCGGGAGTGGACGGTCACCCAGGACGAGTCGGCCGACCTGGGGCTGCTGGCGAGCACCCGGATCACGGTGGTCTGCGCGGGGGTCAAGTCGATCCTGGACGTGCCGGCGACCCTGCAACGGCTGGAGACGCTGGGCGTCGCCGTCGCCGGGTACGGCACCGACCGCTTCCCCGGGTTCTACCTGTCCGACTCGGGTCATCCGGTGGACTGGACGGTGCGCGATCCGGAGCAGGTGGCAGCCGTGATGCGGGCCCAGGACGCCCTCGGCGCGCCCCGCTCGGCCCTGATCGTCGCCAACCCGGTCCCCGAGGAGGAGCAGCTGGATCCCGAGCTGCACGCGCGTGTGCTCGCCGACGCGCTGCACGCGTGCGAGGAGGCCGGTGTCTTGGGCCAGGGGGTCACGCCGTTCCTGCTCGACTACCTGGTCCGGCACACCGACGGCGCGTCCCTTAGCGCCAACCTGGCGGCGGTGCGCGGCAACGTACGCCTGGCGGCACGCATCGCGACGGCGTGGTCCGAGGCATGACGGCGCGACCGGACGGGGCGAGCCGTGACCACGCGGGCCCGGTCCGGAGCCCGAAGACACCCGCGGGCGCGAGGCCCACGGCGGACGCGGAGGACGCGGCAGACGCGGAGGGGACGTCCGGCGCGGAGGCGGGCATCGGGCCCCGGGTGACGGCCGGCGCGGGGGCGCCGGTCGGGTCCGGGGGCCTGTCCGGTTCCGCGCCGGAGGGTCCGTCGGGAGGGCCGTCGGGGGGTGGGGCGTTGCTGGTCGTCGGGGACGTGGTGACGGACGTCGTCGCCCGGCACCGGGGTCCGCTGGCCTCGGGAACGGACACCGTCGCGGTGATCCGGACCCTGCCGGGCGGCGCGGGCGCCAACGTGGCGTGCTGGGCGGCCCACTGGGGCTGTGCGGACGTCCGGCTGCTCGGCCGGGTGGGCGCGGACTCGGTGACCTGGCACGAACGGGCGCTGACCGCCGGCGGGGTACGGCCCCTTCTCGTCGTGGATCCGCTCGCGTCGACCGGCACGGTGATCTGTCTCGTCGACACGGACGCGGCGGCGGAGCGGACGTTCCTCACCGACAGCGGCGCCTCCCTGCGCCTCGCCCCCGCCGACTGGTCGGATTCCCTGCTGGACGGCGTCGGCCGGCTCCACCTCTCCGGTTACCTGCTGTTCTCGGAGTCGGGGCGGGCGCTGGTGCGTACGGCGTCGGGGGCGGCACGCGCGCGGGGAATCCCGGTGAGCCTCGACCCGGCGTCGGCGGGCTTTCTGGTGGAACTGGGCCTCCACCGCTTCCTGAGCCTCGTCGCGGATGTGGACGTGCTGCTGCCCAGTCGTGACGAGGCCCGTCTGCTCACCGGCGTGTCCGACGGGGAGGACGCGGCGGCCGAGCTGAGCCGCCGTGTGCCGCTGGTGGTGGCCAAGCAGGGGGCGGACGGCGCGCTGGTTGCCCGCGAGGGCGCGGTCCTCGCCCGCGTTCCCGCGACCCCCGCGACCCCCCGGGACACGACGGGCGCCGGCGACGCCTTCACCGGCGCGTTCCTCGCGGCGCTGCTCGCGGGCGTCGACGCCGTGGGCGCGGCGGCCGAGGGATGCCGGGCGGGCGCCCGGGCCGTGGAACGGGTGGGCGGCCGGCCGCCCACCCCGGAAGAGGCCACGGCGACGACGACGGACCGGGCCATCCGGGCGGGCTGAAGAGCGCGACGCCCCCGCAGGACGCTCCGGACGGGCTGAAGCTACGCGACGCCCCCGCCGGGGGCTCCGGGCGGGCTCGTTACTCCTTGCGTCCCCAAGCCGAGATCATCGGGGCCGTCGCCAGGTCCATGCCACCTCCGGCGACGTTGGCCAGATGCCGGTCGATCTCCTCGTCCGTCGCGACGCCCGCCCCGACGAGCTGCTCGCGGATCTGGCGGACCGTCGCGGACTCCAGAGCGGCGCAGGCGGGCGAGGTGACGGGGAAGTAGGCGTCGGCCTCGACACGGCGCAATCCGGCCTCGCGCAGCAGACGTGGCAGCTTGCGGCCGTAGGAGAGGTCGGCGCCCCGGCCGGCGAGGAGCTGACGGAAGCCGTGCCGCAGACGGTTCGCGAGCTGCTGCTCGGGGCCGTGCTCGTCGGGGCAGGGCAGAGGCTGCAGGGCGGGGTCGGCGTCCTCGATGAGCAGCCGTCCGCCCGGGCGCAAGGCGCCCACCATCGACCGCAACGCCCGCTCCCGGTCGGGGATGTGGACCAGCACGAGCCTGGCGTGCACCAGATCGAAGCCCTCCATCGGCGGCTCGTCGGCGCCGAGGTCGTGGACGCGGACCTCGACCGGCGGGCGGGCGGGCGACACCAGCCGGGAGGTGTCGACGTCGGTCGCGAGGACCTTGCCGGTCGGGCCTACCCTCTTCGCCAGCCAGGACACGACGGAGGAGCCGCCCGCACCGGCCTCCCAGCAGCGCCAGCCCGGTCCGACCCCGAGCCCTTCCAGATGACGGAACGTGGTCGGGTCGAAGAGGGTGGCGAAGGCGTCGAAGCGCTCCCCCGCCTCGGGCTGCCGGTTGTCGAGGAGGTATCCGTCGGATCGCGTCATAGGCCGATCATCCCAGCCCCGCGGCCTGCCGGAGGTGGTCGACGCGGCCGGGTCCAGGATGCCGTGGAGGCCCGTCAGCGGCCGAAGCGTCGTCGGGATCGGCCCGGGGTGTCCTCAGGGCCGGGGTGTCGTCAGGGTCGGGTCGGGTCGCTGCTCGCGTAGACGCTCTCCGCCCAGGCGGCGATCTGGTCGTCGGTCAGGTGCCGGGCGAGGTCGGCTTCGCTGATCATGCCCACCAGTCGCTTGTTCTCGATGACGGGGAGCCGGCGGATCTGGTGGTCCTTCATCTCCTGGACCACCTCGCCGACGTCCGCGTCGGCGTCGATCCAGCGTGGCGTTCCGTGAGCCATGTCCCCGGCGGTGATCCGGGCGGGGTCATGGCCCACGGCCACGCAGCCGACGACGATGTCCCTGTCGGTGAGGATGCCGCAGAGCCGCTCGTTCTCGTCGCTGATCGGCAGCGCCCCGACGTTCAGTTCGCGCATCAGCCGGGCGGCGTGGTCGAGGGTCTGGTGGGCGGGGATCCACTGGGCGCCCCGGTGCATGATGTCTCCGGCGGTGGTCATGAAGAACCTCCCGGTGCCGGACGGCCGGCGCGGCACGGGGGGCGCCGCAAGTCCCGGCCCTTCATTGTCGCCGGGCCGCCAGGGGCCCGCATCTCAACTCCGGCGGCTCATGGGCAAAGAGTGGCTCATGGGCAAAGAAGCCCGGCGCGTCCCCGCCGTGAGCGGTTCGCCGGCGCGGAAGCCGGCGCCCGGTCTGGGCGTCAGCCGCCCCAGGCCGGGTGACGCGGGTCGTCCGCGCGGACGAGTACGTCCGCGGTGGCGGCGGGGTCGGTCTCCTGGGCGTACCGCTCGAAGGCGGGGAGCGTCCAGTGGTCGGTTTCGGGGGTGCGGCGGCGCAGTGCGGCCGGTGAGAGGAGGGCGTGGACCGTCAGATCGAAGGGGAACCAATGCCGCAGGAGAAGGGGACCGTGCAGCAACAGGAAGCCCCCCGGGGGCAGTGCGACGTAGCCGCTGCGGGTGGCGCGGTCGGTGACGGGGTCCCGCAGGTCGGGCAGGATCCGCCCGTTCCCGTCGGCCTCGAGCGGGTTGAACACCTCGCGCCACAGCGCGCCGGTGTCGAACCAGCCGTCGAGGTAGGCGTCGACGTCGTGGTGGCCGTACTCCAGGCGGAGGGAGGCCGGGCGCAGGAAGCCGTGCGTGTCCACGACGCACGATGGCCGGCCGCGGGTACGCAGCGCTTCCGCGACGCGCTCGGCGAGATCTCCGGGGCGGGCCGCCGGCGCGCCGTCGAAGGCGATGCGGCGCCAGGGGCTGCCGTCGTCCGGTTCCAGGTCGAGCAGGCGCTCGGTGAGGAGGTCGCCGAGCCGTTCCCAGGTGATCGCTTCGAGTCGCACACGGCCATCATGCGTCAGGCGCTCGCCGCGGCGGCCTGCGGGGAGTCTGGGGAGTCTTTGGACGCGCTCTCCGGACGGGGTCTGCAGAGGGCGGTCTTCGAGGGGTCGGCGGCGGGACCGCGGGGCAGGCGGCGGGCGGGGTGCCACCGCGGCGAGGAGGGGGAATGAACCCCTCATGGCAACCACAGCCCTCCCGGCCCCTGCTCCCGGATCCGGGCCCGAGTCCAGGTCCCTTTCCGAGTCCGCGTCCGAGTCCGAGCCAAGGTCCGGTTCCGAGTCCAGGCCCGGACCCGGATCGGGAACCGGAATCGGAATCGGCATCGGGTCCGGCCTTCTGGTCGTCCAGCCGCTGCGGCGGAAGCACTGCGCCGGTTGCCAAGGCGGGCCGCTGTCGATGCTGGTCCTGGAGGACGCCGCACCGCGCTGCCTCGACTGCGCCGACCTCGGGCACATGGTGTTCCTGCCGCGCGGCGACACGGCGCTGACCCGCAGGTCACGGGAGGAGAGCGGGCTGTCGGTGGTGGTCGTCCGGTTCAACCGGCGCAGGGGACGGTACGAACGACAGGGCGTCCTGGTCGAGGAGGTGGCGCTCACCCGCGCCGAGGAACGGTGCCTGGCGGACGCGGAGGCCCGGCGCCGGCGCCGGGCGCGCGACGCCCGGCTGCGGTCGGCGCAGGACGCGCACTTCGCGGAGGCGTTCGCGGCGGAGATCCTGCGGCTGTTCCCGGGCTGTCCGGCCGACCGGGCGCGTGGGATCGCCGCGCATGCCTCGCTGCGCGGCAGCGGCCGGGTCGGCCGCAGCGCCGCCGGGCGGGCCCTGTCCGAGGCAGCGGTCGTCTTCGCGGTCAGGGCGTCCGTCCGGCACCTGGACACCCCGTACGACCGGCTGCTGATGAGCGGCGTGCCACGGTACGAGGCACGCCGCCGGATCGCGGCGGACGTGGAGACGCTGATCCGCGCGTGGGGCGGGGATCGGAACGTACGGACGGCACGGGACGGAACCGCGGCACAGAGGACGGTTGCGTAGCGCGCGGCGGTACGGGCAGGATCACGCTCGACGGGTGGGAGTTGACGTTGCCATGATCGAGGGACCGTACGTGGTGCTCGCGGTGCTGGGCGTACTGACGACGGGACTGATGGCCGGGGTCTTCTGCGCCTTCTCCGTCCTGGTGATGCGAGGGCTCGCCGCGTTGCCGCCCGCGCAGGGCCTCGCCGCGATGAACGCGATCAACGCCTCGGCGATGACACCGGTGTTCATGGTCCTGTTCCTCGGCTCCGCGGCCCTGTGCGCGGTGATCACCGTGGTGACGTTCGTACTGTGGCCGGACCACGGGACCGCACGCCTGCTGGTGGGCAGCGCGCTGTATCTGTGCGGCGCGTTCGGGGTGACCGTCGTGGCGAACGTGCCGCGCAACGAGGCGCTGAAACGGAAGGGGCCGGGCACGCCGGAGGCCGTCGCGTACTGGCCCGTCTACGTGCGTGAGTGGACGCGGTGGAACCATGTGCGCACGCTGGCGTCGGCGGCCGCGGCGGCCGCGTACCTGCTCGTCCTGGTCTGACCGAAGTCCCCCTGTCCTGCCCCTCTGCGTGCGGGGCCGGCAGAACGTATCGTGGCCGAGAGAGTGCCGCCCGACGACGCTCGGCCTGTCGTACGCGTACGCAAGGGGCACGCCATGGCCGATCCCAAGGGATTCATGACCACACCGCGCCGGGACTGGCCCCGTCGGCCGGTCGCCGAACGGGTCGCGGACTGGGACGAGGTGTACGTCCCCGGGGCGCTGCTGCCCCTCATCGGCAAGCAGGCCGACCGGTGCATGGACTGCGGCGTACCGTTCTGCCACGAGGCGTGTCCGCTCGGCAATCTGATCCCGGAGTGGAACGACCTGGTGTCGCGGGAGGACTGGCGGGCGGCCGGCGAGCGCCTGCACGCGACGAACAACTTCCCCGAGTTCACCGGCCGGTTGTGTCCGGCGCCGTGCGAGGCGGGTTGCGTCCTGGCCATCAACCAGCCCGCCGTCACCATCAAGAACGTCGAGGCGGCCATCGCCGACCGGGCCTGGGCCGACGGTCTGACGCCGCCGCGTCCGCCGGACCGGCTTTCGGGGAAGACGGTGGCGGTGATCGGCTCCGGGCCCACCGGACTGGCCGCGGCGCAGCAGTTGACCCGGGTCGGGCACACGGTCGCCGTCTACGAGAAGGACGACCGCGTCGGCGGGCTGATGCGGTACGGCATTCCCGCGTTCAAGATGGAGAAGCGCCATCTCGAACGGCGGATCGAGCAGATGCGGGCCGAAGGCACGAAGTTCCGTACGTCGACGACCGTCGGGCGGGACGTCATGGCCGCGGATCTGCGGTCCCGCTACGACGCCGTGGTGATCGCCACCGGGGCGACCGAGTGGCGCGAACTGCACGTTCCCGGCCGGGAGTTGACCGGCATACAGCAGGCGATGGAGTATCTGCCGCTGGCCAACCGGGTGTGCGAGGGGGATCTGGAGACGTCCCCGATGTCCGCCGCCGGGAAACACGTCGTCATCGTCGGCGGTGGCGACACGGGCGCCGACTGCCTGGGCACGGCGGTGCGCGAGGGCGCCGCGTCCGTGACCCAGCTGGACATCTACGCGCAGCCCGGCGCGGAGCGCGACGAGGACGCGGACCCCTGGCCGACGTATCCGAAGATCTACCGGCTCTCGGCGGCGCACGAGGAGGCGCGCGATCTGGAGTCCGCGCCGGCCGCGGACGCGGACGCCCGGCTGTTCGCCGCGTCCACGCTCCGCTTCTCCGGCGACGAGACCGGCCACGTGCGGTCCCTGCACCTCACCGAGGTGGACGCGCGCCGCAGGCCGGTGCCGGGCACGGCCCGCGCGCTCCGCGCCGACCTGGTGCTGCTCGCCCTCGGTTTCTCCGGACCCGACCGGGAGGACGGGCTCGTCGAACAGCTCGGGCTGGCCCTGGAGCCGCGCGGGACGATCGCGAGGGACGCCGACTTCGCGACGAACGTCCCCGGTGTCTTCGCCGCGGGGGACGCGGCACGCGGCCAGTCGCTGATCGTGTGGGCCATCGCCGAGGGGCGGGCGGTGGCGGCGGCGGTCGACCGCCGTCTGACGGGGAGTTCCCGGCTGCCGGCGCCGATCGGCCCGTACGACCGGCCGATGAGCGTCTAGGAGACGGGCCGCCGCGCACGCCCGCGCCGGCGCGGAACGCCGGCGCGCCAGGCGGGCAGAACTCCGGCGCGCAGACGCGCGGACTCCGACGAGCAGACGCGCGGGACGCCTTGGGAGCGAACCGACCGAAGCCGAGACGGACCGGGGAAAGACTGCCGGTAGGGTGCATCCTCATGGCAGATTCATGGGTCAATTCCGCACAGTTGATCGGCGCGGACCTGCATCTGGAGCTGTCCGGGCCGGGCGGGCGGCGAGCCGCGCTGATGCGGGCGCTGCGCGAGGCCGTGCGCAGTGGACGGCTCACCCCGGGCACCCGTCTGCCCCCCTACCGTTCGCTCGCCGCCGACCTCGGCGTCGCACGCAACACGGTGGCCGACGCGTACGCGGAACTGGTCGCGGAAGGCTGGCTGACCGCCCGGCAGGGTTCCGGCACCCGGGTGGCCGACCGGGCCGAGCCGCCGCGCCGCTCCGAGCGCGTGGCCGTCAAGGCGCCCGCACGCGTGCGCGGCCCCCGTCACGATCTGCGGCAGGGCGTTCCAGACGCGTCGTCGTTCCCGCGAGCGGCATGGCTGGCCTCCTACCGGCGTGCCCTCCAGCAGGCGCCCACCGAGGCGTTCGGGCCCGGCGACCCCGCCGGACGCCGGGAACTGCGGGAGGCCCTGACCGAGTACCTGGCACGCGCGCGTGGCGTGCGCACCGTGCCCGAGCGCCTTGTGATCTGCTCGGGCTTCGCTCACGCACTGCGTGTGCTGTTCACCCCGGGCGGCGGGGTGCTGCGCGGTCCGCTGGCCGTGGAGGCCTACGGGCTGGGCTTCCACCGGGAGCTGCTGGCGTCGGCGGGCGTACGGACGTCGCCCCTGCCCCTGGACGGGGACGGGGCGTGCGTCGACGGACTGGGGCGTGAGCGTGCGGTACTGCTCACCCCGGCGCACCAGTTCCCGACCGGCGGCCCGCTGCACGCCAACCGCCGGGCGGCAGTAATCGACTGGGCACGCGCGCGTGGCGGCGTCGTCCTGGAGGACGACTACGACGGGGAGTTCCGCTACGACCGCAAGCCGGTCGGGGCGGTGCAGGGACTCGATCCCGAGCGGGTGATCTACATCGGCTCGGTCAGCAAGAGCCTGTCGCCCGCGCTGCGCCTCGGATGGATGGCGCTGCCCGAGCGGTACGTGGACGGGGTCCTCGCGGCCAAGGGCGAGCGGGAGGCGTGGGCGAGCGTGCTGGACCAGCTCAGCCTGGCCGACCTCATCGCGTCCGGGTCGTACGACCGTCATGTACGTCGTATGCGGCAGCGTTACCGCAGTCGCCGGGACCGGCTGGTCGAGGCGCTCGCCGCGCAGGCGCCGCACGTCGAGGTCACCGGGGTGGCGGCCGGTCTCCACGCGGTGCTGCGGCTGCCGGCGGGCACCGAGCGGTCGGCGCTGAAGGCCGCCGCCCGGCAGGGCGTCGCGCTGGACGGTCTGGCCGCCTTCCGTCATCCGGCCACGGACATGACGGCGCCGGACGGGCTCGTCGTCGGATACGCGACGCCGCCCGACCACGCCTACGGGGCGGCGCTGGACGCGCTGTGCCAGGGCCTCCCGCCAAACCCGTGACGGCGCCCCGCCCACGGACGGGTCACGGCCGACGGCCGAGTCACGGCGAGCCGTCGGACGCCCTGGGGGAGGGCCGGCATCTGCCCGGCCGGGTCCGGTCCGGTCCGTCCAGTCTGTCCGGTCCGGACCCGTCGGGTCATGAGGCTCCCCGTAAGCGTCTGACGCGGTCGATGAGGATCAATTCAGTGCCAAAGTTAGGAAGTCGAGCGAAGGAAAAGGCAATCGACAGACGTCCACGGCATCGCCGAAACGTCATGGCAAGTCACCGCAAGTCACTTCACGACAACAGGAAGTCCGCCTCTCCCGCCTTCGCTCCCTCGATGAAGGCCGTCATCTCGTCGGTGGTGTAGATCAACGCCGGACCGTCCGGGTCGGTGGACTGACGGACGGCGATCCGGCCGTCGGCGAGCTTCATCGCCTCCAGGCAGTTCCCGCCGTTCCCGCCGCTCCACGGCTTGTGCCAGCCTTCACTGCCCAAGTCCTGCGCGGGCATGCCGTTGTAGACCCGTTTGCGCGGCTTGATGCGATCCATTCACAACTCCTTGCGGAGATCCCGGAGGATCTCCTTCGTGCGATGTGCTGTAGCGGCCTGCGCCGCCATGCGGTCCATGACCTCGAGGTGGGTCGCCACCTCGGTACGCGCGTCGAGATAGACCGCGCCGGTCAGGTACTCGCTGTAGACCATGTCCGGAAGCTCCGGCATGGCGAATCGGAAGAGCACGAAGGGCCCGTACGTGCCCGGGTGCGGCCCGCTCGCGAACGGGGCGACCTGCAACGTCACGTTCGGCAGCTCCGCGGCCTCGAGCAGTTTGCCGATCTGCGCGCGCATCACCTCCGGGCCGCCCGCCGGGCGGCGCAGGACGGTCTCGTCCATCACGACCCACAACCGGGGCGCGTCCTCGCGGGTGAGCAGATCCTGGCGTTGTATGCGCAGCGCGACGAGGCGCTCGATGTCCTCCGGCCGGGTCTGGCCGATCGCGCCGGACCGCAGAACCCCACGCGCGTAGTCCTCGGTCTGGAGCAGTCCGGGAACGAAGTGGGGCTCGTACTGGCGGATGAGAGCCGCCGCGCCCTCAAGACTGACGTGCATCGAGAACCAGCCGGGCAGGACGTCGTGGAAGCGCTGCCACCAGCCCGGCTTGTTGGCGTCCTCGGCGAGCTGGACGAAACCCTCGGCCTCCTCGTCGGTGACCCCGTAGGCCTTCAGCAGCAGCTGAAGGTACGGAATCTTGAGGCTGACCTCGGCCATCTCCATGCGGCGGACCGTGGCGGGCGCGACGCGCAGAATGCCGGCGGCCTCCTCGCGCTTGAGCCCGGCGCGTTCCCGCAGGTCCAGCAGACGCCGACCGAGGACGACCTGTCCGACCGTCGGCGCGGACCGCGGTTCGCTCACGCTCCACCTCCACGAAGAGCCCGGCCGGTCACGCGGGGCCCCACGAGCCCCGACCCGGCCGGTCCACGAAAAGAATCCCGACAGCCCTACGGCGCCGCTCGAGGCATGTCCGAAGGCCTGCACGGATGAGTACGGGTCTCCGGCGATCCCGACCGGCGCCGTTCTACGTGCTGTTGCGGAGCAGTGTGCCACGGCCCTCCACCGCGTCACACGGCACTCTGCATTTTTCAGAGTGACACTTGCCAAGTGTTCACGGCGGGGCGATAGTGGCAAGCGTGATTCCGTCCGCGCCCTTAGGAACAGACGCCGCCGCAGGCCGCCCCCAGGGTCTCGGTGCCAGCGCGGGAGCAGGCCCCGACCAGGCTGCTGCCGAGCGCCGGTTCCGATTCGAGCTGGCCGCCCACCCGGGTTCCCCCGCCCAGGCCAGACGCCTGACGAGGGCCCGGCTCACGGGCTGGTCGGTCTGCGAGGACACCTGCGACACCGCCGTCCTGGTCGTCTCCGAACTGGTCACCAACGCGATCGTGCACACCGCGAGCGACATCGTCGTCTGCGAGCTGCACGACGGCGACGACCTGGTCCGCATAGCCGTGCGCGACCAGGGCTGCGCCCCCGGTGAGCCGCATCCCTCTCCGCAGCGGCCCGAGGAGGAGCACGGGCGCGGACTGATCCTGGTCGAGGCCGTCTGCCACTCCTGGGGCGCCCAGGAACACGGGCCCGGCCTGCTGGTCTGGGCCGACCTGCCGCGCAAGGCCGACGTCCCCCGCGACCCGGCCGAACCCCTCAACAGCCTCGGCGTCGACGCCGCCGCGTCGCACCCCTGCGACCTCGGTGACCTCCTCGACACCCAGGACGAGTTCCACGACGGCCCCACGCGGCCGTCCGCCGTCCCGCCCGGGCCGCGCAACGACCTCGGCTGGGGCGCCCGCCCGAAGCCGGGGCCGGCCGACGACCCGGCCGACGACGACGAGCCCGCCGAACAGCGACTCCACACGACGACCGGCCCGGCGGCGGTCGCCCCCGCGCAGGCGCGCCCGCATCCCGCGTCCGGCGGCACCGGCGTCCTGGCCGCCCGCGTCGCACCGCAGTGGCACCGCGCGGCCGACCACAACGCCGCCGAGGGCCGCGACGCCCGACACCGCTGGGCGGCCGGTCACGCCGCGGCCGCACTCCCGCACCCCCTCCCCCACCCCCACCCGCTCGAGCCCGGCCGCGAGCGGGGAAGGACGTGAACCCCGCCCCCGGCCGGGCCCCCGTGCTCACCCTCGACACACTGGTGCGCCTGCAACGCGGACCGTGCGGTCCGCCCACTGCCGCACCCCCGCCCCGGCTCGCCCTCCCGGAGGGCATGACCGCCCCGTTGGGCTGTGACGCCGTCTCGGTCCCCGCCCGCCTGGGCCCGCTGCTGATGTCACGCCTGCCGCGCCTGGGCTGTGTCTACGCCGACCAGGCGCACTGGTGGTGGATGGTCCCGTCGGACTCCGACTACGCGGTGGAATGGCCCGCGCCCGCGCACTACGCCACGGGCGCGCTCCTCACGGGCTCCCCGCAGGTCCCCGCTCTCATCCACCGACCGGACGGCACCCTTCCCTACACCCCGCCGATCCCGCTCTACCTGGCCCTGTGCCGCCTCACGGACTCGACGCCCGTCTGGTCGCGGCCGATCAGCGCCTGAGCGACACCGTCCGAACCCTCCGGCGAGCGGCCGTCGTCGCCGCCGTCCCCGGAGCACGCCCGCGCGTCCTGTCTCCCTCCTCCTGCGCCCTGCCCACGAGGCTCCTCGTCCCGCGATAGTGGCCGTCGTCCGCGACGCGATCGGGGAGGCCGGCGGTGGGGCAGGCACGACAGGCGGGAAACGGACGTCCGACGGAGAAGGAGCGACAGCCGGAACGGGAGGGTCAGGACGCGGAGCAGGACGCGGGGGCAGGACGCACGTCCCGACGACCGTGACGTGTCTCAGAAGGAACTCTGTGATGCGCCGGTCCGTATCCGCGTCCCTGCCTCGTCACCGTCGGGTTGTCTCGGTCTTCGCCCAGGTGAACGTGTGCGAGATCGCCGGGCTGAGGCTGGCCGAGGGGGCGATGCGCCCGCGATTCGAGCAGGATCGCTGGGTGTTCTCCGGTCTGGTGGACTCGCACCGGATGATCACCGAGCGCGAGCAAATCTGGGACTTCACCGAGATCATCAATCCGCAGTGGCGGGTCGTGGCCAAGGAGATCCTGTTGGCGATGCTGGCCCCGCAGTACGAGGCGGTGCTGGAGTGCGCGCATGCGCTGCGGGCGGCTCGCTCCCCTCGGACTCTCAACGGCTTCCTGGAGAAGTACATCGAGTGGTTCAACTGGCTTACAGAGAAAGGCATTACCTCTCTGCGTGGCGTCTCGCAGGAACTGTGTAAGCGCTATCTGGAGGAACGCTCATGGAGCGTTCCTCGCCTGGGGCGGCCCCGACGACGTCTGGAGCCGTACTCGGGGTTCGTACCGTGGAAGGGGAAGACCTCCACCCAGGTCGTCGGCTACAAGTCGAAGGGGCCGAACCTGACACCTCCCGTGCCGGACTCCATGCTGCAACCGTTGCTGGCCACCTGCCTGCACCTGGTCAACGAGGTGGGGCCGCATCTCGTAGATCTGATGGAGACGGTGCGTGCCGACAGAGCGGCCCTTCCGACGTCGGGCGGCGTGACGCTCGCGCAGCTCCCCGCTCTGCGGCAGGTCCTGGAGCGCATGCGGACATCGGGTGCGCCCCTGCCGGCAGTCGATGACGCTCAGCTGCGCAAGCGGACCACGCTGGGAGAAGAGGGCCCGCTGAAGCATCTGGGCTGGGAAGCCCTCGCCCGCACGGTCGGCGCCCGGAGATTCGGGGACGACGCGCGGCAGGCTCTGATCCCAGAGCTGACCGCGCTGGCCGCCGAGGTCGGCTTCCAGCCGCCGCTGGCCAGACAGGCCGCGGTAATCCCGCGTGTGGTCGACGGCGAGCTCGTGCCATGGACGCTGCCGCTGGCCGACGGTGATCTCTTCTTCATGGTCGATCACGCAGTGACGGCCTGTCTGGTGGTGACCTGCGCACTCAGTGGGATGCGGACCAGTGAACTGTTGGAGCTCGAAGCTGGCTGCCGACTCGCCGCCGTGGCGACGCCCGGGGGCGGCCGTCGGTTCCGGCTCGCCAGCCGCCTGATCAAGGGGCAGAAGTTCGGAGGCGTCCCAGACGAGTGGGTGGTCATCGAGCAGGTGGACCACGCGGTGGCCCTTGCCGAACTGCTGGTGCACCGGCCAGCCGGTGAGGCGCTGTTCTGCACCATCGACCTGGCCGGCCGGTTGAAGAATCTGCGCGGCTGGCTGGAGCGGACCGGCAACCGGGAACGCTGGGGCTTGCCGGTCATTCCCCAAGGTCCGCTCAGCGCCCGGATGTTGCGCCGGACGCTGTCCCTGGCCATCGCAGAACGGCCCGGCGGCCTCCTGGCGGCGAAGATCGCCCTCAAGCACATCTCCGTGGCCACCACGGAAGGCTATGCCGCTCGCCCCGGCGGCTCCCAGCGACTGTTCCATGCCGAGGTCGAGGAAGCTGAGGAGGCCCATCACGTGCAGCTGACGGTGGAGGCATTCCGGGATGTCCAGGCGGGCCGGATGCCCGCCGGTCCGGGTGCGCGGAGCCTGATCGAGGCGTTCCACCACGTGGACGCTCAGTTGAAGAACGCGGCCCGTACGGACCCGAAGATCCTCAAGGACGACCGTCACCTGGAGGGACTCCTGCGCAAGCAGGCCAGGACACTCCACGTCGGGCCCGCCAACTTCTGCTGGTTCCGCGACCCGTCCAAAGCCCTATGCCTGCGCCTGGCCGGCACGCCTAATGCCACGAAGCCGCTGGTAGGGATGTGTGACTCGGCGCGCTGCCCGCAGGCCACCCACCATCCGTGTCACCGTCCCGTGTGGGCCGGGCAGGCCACCGCCATCGACGTGTTCATAGTCCCCGGGTCGCCAAGGGCGAGAAGGCGCGGCTGACCCCCGAACGCGACCGCGCCCTGCGAGTAGTCGCCGAGATCGACGCCGCCCAGACCGTTTCCATTGGAGAGGACTGAGATGGCCCGGCTCACCGAGGAATCCAAGACCCACGACGAGGCCGCGATCCGAGCCGCCATGGAACGGATCCTGAAGGGAGATCTCCCACCCGGCGGCAAGGCCGACCTGAAGACCCTCGCCGCCCTGGCCGGCGTGACCCGCACCGGCTTCTATCCCAAGAAGAACCGCGACGGAACCACCCGGCCCGGGGCCTACCAGCACCTCGCCGAGGAGTTCGAACGCAGGTTGAACGAACTCCGCGACGCCGGAGAGATCGTCGATCCCCGGATCGCGCAGATTGAACGACTCAAGGCACGAAATGCCGAGCTCAAATCGCGCATCGTCACCCGCGACGAGCAGATCGCGCAGCTCACCGAGTTCAGAAACCTGGCGATCTCTCGCCTTGCCGCTCAGCACGACGAGATCGAGCGTCTGCGCAGGCAAGTCACCGACAACGGCGTCGTACGACGGCTGCCAGAAGCCACGAACCACATCGCGCCCTTCGGCTCGTGTAGTTAGAAGTCATCTCATTTGGCTAGGTAAGCTGCCGCTCGTGGCAGGGATCGTTGAGCGGCTGCTGCCGGACGAGTTGTGGGCGATGTTCCAGCGGGTGGTGCCGGACGCTCCATCGCGGCCTCAGGGCGGTGGCCGGCGTCGGCACGGCGACCGCGAAGTGCTGGCCGCAATCGTCTTCGTGGCGACCTCGGGCTGCACGTGGCAGCAGTTGCCGTCCGCCTCGTTCGGGCCGTCGGGAGCGACGGCCCACCGACGATTCACCGAGTGGACGAAGGCTCGCGTGTGGGCAAAACTCCACCGCCTGGTCCTCGACGAACGCGGCTCCCGCGGCGAGCTGGACTGGTCCCGCTGCGCGATCGACTCGGTGAACATGCGGGCCCTGAAAAGGGGGAGCTGACAGGCCCGAATCCTGTCGATCGAGGCAAGTACGGCTCAAAGACCCACCTGATCACCGAGCGGAGCGGTCTGCCCCTGTCCGCCGGGATCTCAGGGGCGAACCTGCACGACAGCCAGGCGCTGATCCCGCTGGTGAAAGGGATACCGCCGATCCGCTCGCGGCGCGGACGCCGACAGCGCAGACCGGACAAACTCCACGCCGACAAGGGATACGACTACGACCACCTGCGGCGATGGTTACGCGAGCGTGGCATCACCCACCGCATTGCCCGCAAGGGCATCGAGTCCTCGACCCGGCTGGGCCGTCACCGCTGGACCATCGAGCGCACCATGGCCTGGCTCGCCGGCTGCCGACGCCTCCACCGCCGCTACGAGCGCAAAGCGGAACACTTTCTCGCTTTCACGAGCACCGCCTGCACCCTCATTTGCCACCGCAGGCTCGTGCCCACCCGGAGCAGCGAGGCTCAGGTGTTGGCGGCGCCATAGTCCAGGACGTTGCCTTGTGGAAGCAGATATCCGATGTCCCGTGTCTGCGGCAACCTTCCTGCCAGCGTCGATGCGTCGGTGCAACCAGAGACCTCGAAGCCGATGACCCCCAGGCTGAAGGAGGCGCTCTGGAAGGTTTCGGTCCCGATGGCAGCCAGCCATTCGTCCATCACGTCGGACCTGAAGCACGGCCGACCGTCCCAGTACGTAAGACCCGCGTGACCCAGCGCACCGACGGGGACGTAAAAGTCCAGCCAGTCGCCGCTTTCATCACCGCCGCGGATCGCCACACAACCGCACACGACCAGTTGGCCCGTCGGCAGACGGACCTGACCGTGGAGGTGGCCGAAGTCGGTCAGCGAGCCAACCGTGCACGGCACGGGATCCTGCTCCTCAGGTTCACAGTCTCTCTGCCCGAAGCACCCGTGAACATCTGCGGCGGACCACAGAGCACTCAGGACGGCCTGAAGCCGGGCATCATCACTCGATCCGACCTCTATGGCCAGCTCGTAGTAGCCATCGGACCAGTTGGTCTGGTCCCGGAAGGCGGCAGGATTCGTCACGGCGTAATCATGCGGCAGAACCCGCTCCAATGCCACCCGCATTCAAGCGCGCGGCCAGGCCAATTGAGATGACCTCTTAGGGCCGGTCGCGGTTCAGGACCCGGACGAGGCGGTGGCGGTTCAGCTCGCCCAGGTGGATTCCCGGTCGCGCCGTCGGCGGGCGGCGCGACCGGGACGTGGTTCAGCTAATCGGGCCGAAGATCTTGGTGCGGTCGAAGTCGGCGTCCATGCCGTCCAGCACCGCTCCCAGTTGCTTCTCCTCGTACTTGAAGTGCGTCTCCATGACCGCCTCGATCCCGTCCAGGTGGCGGTGCGCCACCTCCGGGTCGGTCGAGTCGGCCACCGCCTTCTGCAATCCACCGATGAGGTGCTCGATCATGTTGTGGTCCTGAGTCAGCTTCGCGACCACCGGCGCCAGGTCGGGTCGCGCCCGTACCAGTTCCGGGAACAGCGAACCGTCCTCGGCGCGATGGTGGCCGGACAGGGCAGCGCAGAACCCGTGGCAGAACAACAGCAGGTCGGTGGCGGCGTCAGCGGGGTCGCCGCCGTCCAGTCCCGCCCGCGCCAGCGCCAACGCATTGCGCAGCTTGCCGTGCACCCGCTGCAGTTCCCCGCCCCAGGCGGTGACGCGGTCAGTCGGCAAGAACGCCCTCCCGTCGCAGCCAGGCCGCGCACGCGGTCGTCCAGGACGCGGTGTGCGGCTCGCGCGCAATGAACTTATGCGGCTCGCCGCCATATTCCACGCCGTCGGCCAGGCCGATGCCGTGGCTGCCGCCCGGGTAGACGTGCAACTCCACCGGTACTGCGGCCGCCGCCAGCGCCCGGGTCCACTCCAGGGCGTTGGGCAGGCCCGGCGGGTCCTGAGCGGTGGCCCATACGAAGGTCGGACACACCGACGCGTCCACATGCTTGGCCGGGGATAGCTCGTCCTTGATGGGCAGCAGGTCGCCGAGCAGGTTCTCGACCACCGACGGCGGCAGCAGGTCGAGGTCGGCCAGCGCATAGGCCAGGATCGCGAAGTCCGGTCGGGGCGGGTCGGCGACGCCCTCCTCGATGGACAGGACCCGGCCGGTCATGAGCAGGCCGGCGAGTTGGCCGCCCGCGCTTGATCCGATGACGCCGATCCGGCCGACGTCGAGGCCGTGGTCGCCGTTGCGGATGTGGTCCAACCCGGCCCGGGCGTCTTCGAGCGGGGCCGGGAACCGGTCCGGCAGCAGCCGGTAGGACAGGACGAAGGCGTGGATGCCGAGGCCGGACAGCCAGCGCGCGTAGCCTTCGCCCTCGTGCGGTGGAAGTTCCCGGAAGCCGCCGCCGGGCAGGACGAGGACGGCGGGTCGGGGGCCGAAGAACCGGTCCTCGGCGGGGTAAAGCGTGATCTTCTGTGAAATTGGGGTGGGAATGGCCGGAGCCACCTTTCGAGACGACGCCTCCATGCCTGACGATCCATCCGTCACCGGCACGCGACGCTGCCTGAAACTATAACTGCCAAGGGCAGAAAGGTGGTTGCGTCGCGCTGCCGCAATGGCGTCAGGGTGAGCACGCAGTCTCCGAGGACCGCGAGTCGGCGTCATCGCCTCACACTGCGTTCTCGGCAACGTCAAGCGCGCCTCGCGCATGCCGTCTTCTCAAGCAGCCGCGCGGCGGCTACTCCGACTGGGATCCTGGTTACTCGTAACACCCGTGAAGGCACACACCGATGCACCGCAGCGCGTCACAGGCCGGGGCGCCGGCCCTCCGGAATGCGACACGACCTGCGGGGGACACGGTGTCTGCAACGACTAATCCGCTCCTGCTGCCGCTGCTGGTGACGATGACCCTGCCCAGCGCCTGGAGCGCCCTGACGAACGCCCGGCGCCGGTACGAGTCCTTCCATACCTGAGTGCAGCACGCGCGCGGGGCATCTCATCGCCGGCCTGCTCACCGAGCCGGCGGCGGCGCCCGAGATCCGGGTCCACGGGGTCGGCCCGTTCCTGCTGCATCGGAAAGATGATCGTCAAGCTCTGAGTCCGTCTCCGTCACGCCGCGGCGAGGAACCTGCCGTGCGCCGCGGCGGGGCCCTCGCGCGTCAGTCGCAGTGCAAGACCGAAACACCCTGGCGTCGCACAGATCCCGACGCCGACGGCATCACAGAAGCATGCATCGGTTGCGATCACCGACCCGCCCACTTGGCATTACGACCATAATTCAATGAGGTGGCCCTCTCAGCCACGCCATTGGCGTTCTGATCTTCATTCCTCTCCACCTCACCAGGAACTCTGTATGGACCTCTCCACCAGCACCGCCCTTGTCACCGGAGCAGCCAACCGGGGCTTCGGCCGCGCGCTCGCCGCCGAGCTGCTCAGCCGCGGCGCCACCGTCTACGCCGGGGCCCGCAACCCCGACCAGGTCGACCTGCCCGGCGCCCAGCCGATCGCGCTCGACATCACCGACCCCGCTTCCATCGATGCCGCCGCCGAGGCCACCGGCGACGTGACCATCCTGGTCAACAACGCCGGGTCCTCCACCGGCGCCGACCTGCTGACCGCCGACCTGGACGACATCCGCCTGGAGATGGACACCCACTACTTCGGCACCCTTTCGGTGACCCGCGCCTTCGCACCTCAGATGTCGGCCAACGGCGGCGGGGCGATCCTGAACATCCTGTCCGGCCTTTCCTGGGTCAGCTTCCCGGACTTCGGCGCCTACTGCGCCGCCAAGTCCGCCGAGTGGTCCCTCACCAACGCCCTGCGCCAGCAACTCGCCGACCAGCACATCCGCGTGGCCGGTCTGCACGTCGGCTACATGGACACCGACATGGTCCGAGCCGTCGACGCGCCCAAGTCCGACCCCACCGACATCGCCCGGATCGCCGTCGACGGCATCGCCGCCAACGCCTACGAGATCGTCGCGGACGACGCCTCGCGCCAGGCGCAGGCCGCACTGGCCGGAGGCGTCTGCGTGCTCTACCCCCAGCTCCCCTGAAAGCAGCCGCCCAGCGATCCGCCCCCAGTGCGGCGGATGCCGGTGCTCGCTGTCGCTTCCTCCATGCCGTCGCCCGCCGGCCTTCACGTCATTGATCCATCGCCCAGTACGTCAGCCCAGGGAATGCAGGGAACGCCATGAAACAGCAACGCAAGCAACGGGTTCGGGGCGACAGCGCCGTCTGGGCCATAGTCATCACCAGCGCGGCCGGGTTCATCACCGCGCTCGACAACCTGATCGTCACCACCGCCCTCCCGTCCATCCGTGAGGACCTCGGCGGCGGTCTGGAGGACCTCGAATGGACGGTCAGCGCCTACACGCTCACCTTCGCGGTCCTGCTCATGTTCGGCGCTTCGCTGGGTGACCGCTTCGGCCGCCGGAGACTGTTCGCCATCGGACTCGGTATCTTCACCACGGCGTCGGCCGGTGCCGCGCTCGACTGGGGAAGAGTCGGTGTTCCAACCCTGCGCTATTCGGCCCGGAAGCAAGATGATCGATTCCGAGGGATGCCAGCGGAGTGTGTGGGATGAGCGGTGGGCTGCCGGCCCTGGTTGTCGAGGTGGCAGCGGGCGGTCAGGCGTCCGGGTCGACTTCGGGGTGTGTGAACCGCACGGGCTTGCCCAGCGACCGGGCGTAGGCGATTTCGGCTCGGGTGCTGTCTCCGATGTAGTCGCCGACTACGAGCACCTCATCGGCGAGCCGGATCTTCGCCCGGTGCAGATCGTCGAGTCGAACCTTCAGCGCTTCGGCCTCGACAGGATCGGACCAAAGTTCGTGCGGCGACTTCATGTCAATGCCCGGTTTGACGACAATCTTTCCTGCTTTGGTCTCCCACAGATCGGCCTCGTTCATCTCGGTCATGAAGCGAGTGGAGCCGCAGATCACAACGATATGCGGGAGGCTCAGCAGCTTCTTCGCGTCAGCGAGCTTCTCCTCGGGGGTGGGCAGTTGCGGGTATGACACTGGTTGCTCCTGGTGGCGGGGTCCATGGGGTGCCTGCGGAGACAGGAACCTGAGCCCTGCTCGCTTACTTCCGATTCACCGTGCCTACCACAGGACGGGGCGGTTGGCGGAGATGTACTCGTCCGCGATATTGAACACGCTGGCGCAGCGTGGGCATTCGGCCTTGCCGAAGAGGTGGGCGATTCCGTCGGCGAGGGACTCGTGCCCGTCGCGGACGGCAGTCTCGTGCATCCAACGGCCGGTGCCGGAGAGTGCCTCGGACGACGCTGGCCGTAGGTCGCGACGGTCCACGTCGCCCCGGTACCGGTCCCGGATCGCTGCATATCGCCCGTGGTCCCCGATAGCGATCGTCACTTGCACGGCGCAGTGGGGGCAGGCCAGGTGGTAGAAGTCGTCCGTGAAGTCCCCCAGGACGGCACTCCAGTGGTACTCCCCCTTGGCCGCGAGCGTATCAAGGAAGGTCGCGAGGTAGTCGGCCGGCCGCGATTGCAGGTGCCGGTCCAGCAGCTTGCGGAACTCCGCGATCGCGTCGTCGCAGTCCGCCAGCAGATCGTCGCAGCCGTGGTGTCCTGCCGCGCGTCGCAAGATCGCTCCGGCCAGTCCACGCGCCCGTGCGCTCCTCGAGGCGAGACGCACCAGGCGCGGCAGGGCGGCAAAACTGGCAGGGAAGACGAGGTCGTGTTCGAGGACCAGCCGGTATCCCAGCTCCTCCCATGCTTCGGCGTTGTCCTCGAGCTCCACCCGTTCCAGAAGCACGGGGACGCGATCGACATCCCCGTAGCAGTCGTGCATCTGCGTCCAATTCACCACCTGGGCATTAAAGCGCCCCATGGCAGCAGGGGTGGCCTCTCTGTTCCTGACACCCATCGGACAGTCCCGATCCCGGCCCGCCGTGATTCCGGTGGAGATCACCCCCGTCGGGATCTGACCACGCCGATGCGCCGGCCGGCCACGGCGGTCTTCCCTTCCAGATCGAAGGCGCGCCGGCCAACCGGGGGCTGCTCGACCAGGTCGCCGCACTGGAGTGGGGGCGGGACAACATCGCCGCGTTCGGTGGCGATCCGGGCCGGGTGACGGTCTTCGGTGAGTCCGCCGGGCCGGTTCGATCGCGGCGCTGCTGGCCATGCCCCGGGCCACCGGACTGTTCCGGCGGGTGATCGCGCAGAGCGTGCCGGGCACGTTCTTCTCCCCGGAACTGGCCGACGACATCGCCGTCGCGTGCGCCGCCGAACTCGGGCTGCGGCCGACACCGGCCGACCTCTCCTCCATCGAGCCGACCGCGCTGGATCGGTGAGCAGCCACCCGCCGACGCGGTGGCCCTGCCCCAGTGGA
Source organism: Streptomyces sp. B21-105 (assembly GCF_036898465.1). Lineage (NCBI taxonomy): Bacteria > Bacillati > Actinomycetota > Actinomycetes > Kitasatosporales > Streptomycetaceae > Streptomyces > Streptomyces sp. B21-105. The sequence continues at coordinate 2,525,345 of NZ_JARUMJ010000001.1, forward strand.
TGAGTTCCGCATGGACGGCCTTCGCCACCACCGGCACCCCCGGCTGGCCCGAGTACGACACCGAACAGCGCCTCACGCAACTCACCGACACCGAACCCCGCGTCACGCCCTACCCGGCCGAAACCACCCGCCGCATCTGGGCGGACCACACCTTCAACGCCCTTCCGCTGCGCCCGGCCTGACCACCCGCCGACGCCAGATCGAGGCCTGGCCGGATCCGCCCTTCCGCCGGCGACGCTCCGCCAGGGTTCCGGCGCAGGAGCCCTTGGCCTTGCCGGTGATACCGCCACCGCCACAACACCCGTTTCGCAACCGGTGGGAACGGCGGCCGCTCCCACTCGACATCACCAAGATCACCTAGCCGATGCTCACAACAATGCCCTGGACGCGAGGCAGTCACATCACCGCGTCTCATCGCTTGTCCCCCTCTGCTCCGGGACCGATCGACGGTCCCCGTAGTCCCTCCGGAGTTCTCCATGTACATCGCCTATGTCGTCATCGCTGTCGTGCTGCCCCTGGTGCTGGTCCTCTCTGCCGTTCCCGACATCACGCGTGATCCGAAGATCACAGAGGGGCTCAAGGCGATCGGGGTGCCCGACAGCTGGTTCTTGCCGCTCGGCCTGGTCAAGATCGCGGGCGCTCTGGGGCTGCTCGCCGGCATCGTCTACCGACCGTTGGGCATCGCGGCGGCGACCGGTGTCGTCCTGTACTTCCTGGGCGCCGTGATCACACACATCCGTGGAGGCGACACGAAGGGAATCGGCATCCCGGCCACCATCATGCTCGTTGCCGTGGCGCCGCTGGTGCTGGGTTTCGCGACGGCCTGATCGTGCTCCACGATCGCGATCAGAACAGCTCCCGATCACTCGGCGCAGCCACTGACAGACTCCTGCCTCCAGCGCCCGGGCTGGGGGCAAGTCGCTCCGGGGTGGCTGGCGTCGCCGGCCGAGCGCCGCCTCACTGCGCGGCGTCGACGCTGCGCACGACCACCAGGAACGTGTCCGTGGCGAGATCCATGACGACCTCGGCGGCCAGACCCTCCATGCGCCGCGCGTGCGCGAACTCCTCCGCGGGCCACGACCCGCGCGGCCCGCCCGCGGGAAAGCGCTCGAGCACGGTTCGCCCGTTCACCATGGCGCCACCTCCGATCAGCGTCGTACTTGTAGGAGTTAACGCTTCACGGACGCCCATCGCCTCGCCCGGTTGCGGGACTGAGACATAGGTGACACGCGTTCGGTGCGGAGTGTGAGAATCCGGTCACCTGACGAACATCCCGGCCACCTTACGTGTCAGTTGCCGTACGCGTCGTGACAGCGGCGGGCGCACACCGCCTCCGGGCTCAGCGCCGTCACGGAACGTCTCGGCCCGGAACGTCTCGACCGGGACCGTCTCAGCACGTCTCAGATGGGGGCGGCCAGGTTCGCCTGCGCGGCGGGAGGCAGGGAGGGCGCCGGGCCGGGCAGCCCCACCCGTGCGCTGCCCACCGCGAGTTCACCGAGGAGCCCGGTGAGGCGCTCGCGGTGCCGGGAGGTGAGCCGTCCCGTGTCGTCGAGGTGGACCGCGCAGGCCGTCGTCGTGTCGACGAGCCGTTCCAGGACGGCTGCGACCTCGTCCGTGCCCTCCGTGTGCCGGGCGAGCGCGGGCAGTTCGTGGGCCGCGAGAGCGATGGCGGTGCGAGCCTCGGAAAGCGTGCGGTAGGCCTCGCGGCGCAGCGTCCAGCGGACGGCGCGGTCGTCGTCTCCGTCGAGAACGGGGCCGTCGTCGACGCCATCGAGGGCGGGGCCGTCGCCGACACCGCCGAGGACGTGGGCGAGGTAGGTGTACGCGGCGTCCGCGGCCGCGGCGAGCTGGGCGCGCACCTGACCGCCGCGCTCCTCCGGCATCGGCAGATGCCCGACGATCAGCACGATCGCGCAGGCCAGCAGGGTCTCCGCGATCCGGCTGACCGACGCCTGCGGCTCCCCGCCGACCATCACCAGCGCCAGTACGAGGACGGTGGCGACGGCGGTCTGCGCGGCGAAGTGCCGGATGGCGACCGGTATCAGCGCACCGCAGACGGCGACCAGCGCGACCAGTCCCTCCGGCCGGGGCAGCACAGCGGCGAAGCCGGCGAAGAGCACCGCACCGAGCACGGTCCCCGCCGCCCGGCACAGCACCCGGGACACCAGGGGCCCGAGGTCGGGTTTCACCAGGAAGACAGCGGTGGCGGGCAGCCAGTACCAGTGCGGGTGCCGCCCGTACCCGTGCGAGTGGTAGAGGGCCTGGGCGACGGCGACGCCGGCCCCGAAGGATAGGGCGACCCGCAGGCCGTACTCGCGGCCGCCCGCCCCGAACGCGGCGCGCACCAGGTCGCGTGCGCCGCGCCGCCGGGTGTGCAGGTCGCTCCCGCGCCCCTGGTCGAAGGCGTCGGCGGCGTGCAGCAGGGCGTCGTCGAGGGCGCGCAGCGCGGGGGCGGACCGGGAGGGCGCCGGCAACGGACCGGGGTGCGTGTTCCGGCGCACCGCGTCGGCGAGCCGCCGGGGTCCGGCCGAGGCCCGCTCCGAGAGCGGTTCCCCGCTCCAGGCCAGCGCGGTCGCGGCCTCGGCGAGCGGCAGCGCGGCGGCGTACTGGGCGTGCAGCCGCCGCTCGACCGCGGAGCCGGCCCGGCGACGCAGCCGGGGGCCGGCCAAAGCGTCCTGGGCGTGGTCGAGGGCGGCGGTGAGCGCGGCCCGGAGCTCGGTGGCGCGGCCCGTGCCGACGGTGTCGAGCAGCTCCGCGACGGCGTCGTAGACGCGGGCCACCGCGTCCCGTTCCCCGTCGAAGCGGAAGTCGCCGGTCAGCGCGCCCGGCGTGGGGAGCGCGAGGCGTAGCGCCAGCAGCCAGCCCGCCCCTGCGAGGTAGGCCAGAGCGCGCGTCCATCCCGCTTCGGGCAGCGGCATCCCCGCCCCGACCGCCGCGCCGACCAGCAACTGCGTGCCCGCCGCGGAGGCGACCGGCCCTATGGCGCTCATACCGCCGGCGAGGAGCCCGAGGCCGGTGAGGACCGCCGTCAGCGCGACGGCCCTCAGCTGCTCCCCGCCGTACGTGCCGACGCACAGTCCCGCCGCTCCGGCGAGCGCGGGCGCCCCCAGCCGTTTGACGGAGGCCCGTCGGCTGCCGGGCCGGTCGTTGATGCCGGCCAGCATGGCGGCGATGGCGGCGACGACCCCGAGGGAGATCTGGCCGACGAGCAGGGCGGCCAGGAGGAGCGGGCCGGCCGACAGCGCCCCACGGGTGACCGCGCTCCACGGCACCGGTCCGCGCTGGGTGCGCAGAGCGTGGGAGAGCCAGGGCGGCAGAACGGAATGTGCGCGAGCGGGAAGGTGCGGGCGCGGGAACACGGAGCTCCTGTCGGGGCGAGGGCGGGGTGCGCCTTCGGGCGACGGTGGCCGGGGCGGTCAGCGGTGAGCTGCGGTGTCCACGGTAGGTGGTGGTTCTGTGCGGAGCGGGACCGTTGCGTTGCGAGGAGGTGACGGCTGTGGCCGGTCCCGGGTTCTTTATGAACGCAACGCCCGAAGAGCGCCGCTCGTGCCGAAACGGGACGCCCGTCCGTTCTCTTGCCCCATCTGCGCCTCTGCCGGTCAGCACTCCCACAGGTTCCGGTGACGGTGGCGGGTCGGCGGATGATCCAGTTCCTCGGCCGTTGCGAGGAGTTCGCCGGAGGGGGCCGCACGCAGACGGTTGCGGGCGGTCGAGCGGAAGACGGCCAAGGCCGCGCGGGCACGACTCTCGTAAGGGCCGTCGACCTGCGCGTTCAGGCTCCGGGGAAAGGTGCGGGCGCGGAACGCCCGGACCAGCGGTACGGGCGTCGGACGCCGCCGCTCACACCGTGCGCGACACAAGTCCGCCGCTGTGTAACGGAGTTCCACGAGGCAGTGACCGGTGACGAGGCGCCGGCTCCCGGCGGGCAGGTGCAGGGGCTCGACGCGATGTCGGGGACGGACGTGATGAACGGTTCGGGACATGGCAGACCTTCTGGGGCCCGCCGGAACTTCCGGCGTGGCCGCTAGAAGTCCGCCGCGGCGAATCGGCCCGGTTCCTTGCAGCGCATGAGAGGAAGCCTGGCGAAGACAGTCCGTTCTGTCCAACGGTTAAACCGACGAGGGGTGAGAGGCGAGAGGCGATTGTCAGTGGTCCGCGCTTCAATGGGAGTCGTCACAGAGCGTCACGAATCGAGTGCAGCGGGGAGTCGCCATGAAGGGACATGAGGAGTCCGGGGGACGCAGCGAGGAGAGCGAGTGCTGTCGGCCCTACGTGTCACTGGCCGGGCTGCGGATGAGGGGATGGACGGGTCCGCTGCTGCACCGGCTGCTGGGACCGCCGGACCGGCTCAGCGTCGATGCTCGCACGCGGGCCGCACCGCAGATACGCCTCTACCGCCTCGAGCGGGTGGAAGCGGCCGAACGCAGCGAGGAGTTCCGGAAGGGCCACGCCCCCCAGGCACCGGGACCCGGACACGGACCCGAACAGGAACCCGAACCCTAATGCGGACACGGACCCGAATACGGACACGGACCCGGACCCGACATCGAGGCGAGGTGACTCCGTGAGGAGTCAGCCGCCGCGCCGTTCCGGGGCGACTTCCGTGCCTCCCCCGGCGGGCCTCGACGCAGCGGGCGACGTCCCCGAGCCGTCCGTCCGTGCGGGCCGCCACGCCCTCCCCTTGGGCTCCGGTTTCGCGAAGCTCCCTGCTCGGCTGGTCGTCAGGCCCAACCCGACCAGCCCCTCCGCCAACTTCACCGCAGCCCCCACCCCGTCCACTACCGGAAGGCCCAGCTTGTCCCCCACCACCCGTTGCAGGCCCGTCATCCCGGCGCACCCGAGGACCAGCACCTCGGCTCCCGCCTGCCGAGCGCGCTCGGCCGCGGCCAGGAAGGCCGCCTCCGTGCGCTCGGAGTCGCCGAGGTCGAGAACACCGAGCCCGGTGCCGACGACCGCGGCGCAGTTGCGGCCCACTCCGGCGAGCTCCAGGCTGTCCTCGATCTGGCCGCAGGAGCGCTCCAGCGTGGTCACCACCCCGTACCGGCGCCCGAGCAGACATGCCAGATGCGCCGCCGCCTCGGTGATGTCGACGACGGGCACGTCGACCAACTCACGCACGCCCTCCCGTCCGTGCTCGCCGAAACCGGCCATGACGACGGCGTCGTAGGCCGGTCCGGCATAGGTCCGCAGCGCGTCCATGACCGCCGCCGCGGAGAGATAGCTGTCCAGCCAGCTCTCCGCCGACTCCGGCCCCCACGCGGGGGTCAGACCGGTCACGGCGGTGCCCGGGCCTGCCGCGGCCCGGGCGCCTCGCACGATCTCCTCGGTCATCTCCCGCGTGGTGTTGCAGTTGGTGACGACGATCCGCACGTTCCGCACGCTCGTCAGACCTCCACCGGCTTCTCAGCGACCGTCGCGGCCCCGGCCGTCCGCTCGTCGCGGCACAGCAGCACGTAGAGACCGGCGCCGAGGGCCGTCCCGATGAACCAGGAGTAGGGAGCGACATCGCTGAACGTCTTCACCAGCGCGAGGACCGCCGCGACCGCCGCGGAGGGCAGGAACGCCCACAGGGCGCGGGGGTTGACGCCCTTGCGGTAGTAGTACCGGGAGCCGGGCCGGCCGTCGAACAGCTCCTGCACGTCGACCCTGCCGCGCTTCACCCAGTAGTAGTCGACCATGATCACGCCGAACAGCGGGCCGAGGAAGGCCCCGAGGCCCCCGAGGAAGTAGTTGACGACGGTGGGGTTGGAGAAGAGGTTCCAGGGCGTGACGACCAGGGCCGCGACCGTACTGATCATGCCGCCGACCTTGAACGTGATCTTCTGTGGCCAGACATTGGCGAGGTCGTACGCCGGCGAGACGAAGTTGGCCACGATGTTGACGCCCATGGTCGCGATGGCGAAGGTCAGCGCACCCAGGACGAGCACCCAGGTGTTGCCGACCTTGGCGACCAGTTCCGCCGGGTCGGTGATGGCCTCGCCGAACACCTCCAGCGATCCTGCCGTCACGATCACGGAAACCACCACGAAGGCCGTCGAGTTCAGCGGCAGGCCCCAGAAGTTGCCGCGCCGGACCGTCCGGTAGTCGGGCGCGAAGCGGGAGAAGTCGCAGAAGTTGAGCATCAGCGTGCCGTAGGTGGCGAGGATCAGGCCGATCGCGCCGAACCACTGCCGCCACTGCTCGCCCACGGAGACCGGGTGCGGGGTGGAGGTGAGAGAGATGGTCCAGCCCGCCTTGGACAGCACCCACACCGCCAGCGCGATCATCACCAGCCAGATCGCCGGACCGCAGAAGTCCTGGAACTTGCGCACCGACTCCATGCCCCGGCTGATGATCAGCGCCTGAACCAGCCACAGGGACACGAACGACACCCAGCCGAGCGCGTCGAGGCCCAGGAACGAGCTGTGCGTCCAGGACTCGAGGCCCGGCCAGGCAGCCAGCAGCATCACGTTGACGGCGACGGAGGCGAGGTAGGTCTGGATCCCGTACCACATGATGGCGATCACGGCCCTGATGAGAGCCGGGATGTTGGCCCCCCAGATTCCGAAGCTGATGCGGCTGACGACCGGGAAGGGCACCCCGTGCCGCTGGCCGATCCTGCCCATCCAGTTCATGCCGACGTAGATGAGCACGAAGCCCACGAGGAGGGAGGTGAAGACCTGCCAGACGTTCATGCCGAGGACCAGGAGACCGGCGGCGAAGGTGTAGTTGCCGAGGTTGTGGACGTCCGACATCCACATGGCGAAGAGGTCGAAGACCTTCCAGTTCCGCTTGTCGGCGGGTGCGAGGTCTTCGTTGGTGAGCCGGGGGTCGGGGACGAACGCTGGCGTGCCGGTGACTTCGGCGCTGTCGGCGAGGGACACGGGGCCTCCCTGGGCGAGGGAACGGAGGAGGAGGACTATGACCGGTCGTTTGGTATACCAAACTGCGGACATGGTCCCGGCGTCAAGCGTTCTGACCGATGTCCGTCGCGTTACGGCCCGGTAAAAGCCCCCTCGCATCGGCGAGGATGGGTTCATGACGAAGATCGAACCGCTCGGAGCGGTGCGCGAGCGGGTGTTGGGCACCCTTCGACAGGAGATCATCGCCGGCAGTCTCCGCCCCGGGGACCGGCTCGTCGAGCGTGAGCTGGCCGAACGGTTCGGCGTCTCCAGGGTCCCGGTGCGGGAAGCCATCCGGGCCCTGGTGGCCGAGGGCTTCGTCCTGTTCGAAACCCCGCGCCGTACCGTCGTCCGCCCCCTGAGCCCCGCCGACGTCAACGAGCTCTTCGAGCTGCGCGAGGCCCTCGAGGTCTACGCGGCCGGGCTCGCTGCCGCCCGCGCCACCCCGGAGGACCTCGCCGAGCTGCGCGAACTCCTGACACGCGCGGCAATGGCCACCGAAGCCGGGGACGCCGAGACGATCACCGACATCAACACCCGCTTCCACGACCGTGTCCTCGCCATGGCCGGCAACACCTTGCTGATCTCGGTCATGGAACCCGTCGCCGGACGCCTGCAATGGCTCACCCGACGCAACGAGGAATGGCTCCAGCTCCTCACCGAGCACCAGGGGCTCTACGACGCCATCGCCTCCGGCGACCCCGACCGTGCCCGCACCCACGCCCTCCAGCACGTGCAGGCCAACTACCGCTCCACCATGCGGCACCTCTTCGGCGACGTTCACGAAGCCCCGTCGGCCTGAACCTTCCCGCCAAGGGCTCACCCGTCTCGGGCCACGGGGTCGCCACCCTCGGCCACCGACCGCGGACCACCGGTCACCCTTGACCGGCAGACGCGGCGGAGGCGGAGGCGGGCTACTCCGGTCCAGCCGCCCCCGCGGCCGTCCGGAGCACATCACGCAGCATCTCGGGGGTGAGCCGACCGGTGAAGGTGTTGCGCTGGCTGACGTGGAAGCAGCCGAAGAGATCGAGACCGTCACCGTCCTTCGGGCTCTCCAGTCGGACCCGCGTTCCATGGGCGAACCCGGGCCGCGGCCGTGGCAGAACCCAGCCCGCCTCGGCGAACGCGGGCAGCGCGGCCTGCCAGCCGAAGGCGCCGAGCACCACTACCGCGCGCAATGTCGGCCTCAGCAGCCGCAGCTCCTGTACGAGCCAGGGCCGACAGGTGTCCCGCTCCCCCGGAGTGGGCCGGTTGGCCGGCGGCGCGCAGTGCACCGGCGAAGTGACCCGGACGCCGTACAGCTGCAGGCCGTCGTCGACGGAGACGGCGGTGGGCTGCGAGGACAGTCCCACCTCGTACAGCGCCTGGTACAGCACGTCCCCGGAGCGGTCGCCCGTGAACATCCGCCCCGTACGGTTCCCGCCGTGCGCCGCCGGAGCCAGTCCGACGATCAGCAGCCGTGCGTCGGCCGGACCGAACCCGGGAACGGGCCGCCCCCAGTACGTCCAGTCCGCGAACGCCGCCCGCTTCTCACGCGCCACCTCCTCACGCCATGCCACCAACCGAGGACATGCGCGACACCCCGCGACACGCCGGTCGAGCTCGGCAAGGGCCGCCCCGGACCCACCGCACGGGCCGACAGGGACGGCAGCCCCGGCAGGGACGGCACCGGCAGAGCGACCGGAGCGAGCCTCAGGGGTGCCGGGATCGTCGGAGGCGTCCATGTCTCCACCGTAAGTCCGAGCCGAGCAATCCCTGGGGTCCTCTCCGTCACACCCAGCGTCGTCCACGCCTCAGCAGCCTCGCGTTCGACTCGCGTCGGGTCCAGGCGATGAGCGCGAGCGGCACCAGCAGGATCAGCGGTGTCACCGCGTTCTGCCCGCCGAAGAGCGTGACCTGGACGACGAACGCGCCCACCATCAGCGCCCCCAGACCGATCGCCGCCACAGACTGGAGGACCGGGATCAGCAGGGCTACCGCGCCGGCGAGTTCGAGGGCGCCGATGGTGTACATGCCCGCACTGCCCCAGCCGATCGTGTCGAAGACCTCGGAGGCCGACGGGTGCGCGATCAGCTTCGGAAGTGCGCTGGCGACCCCGTAGAACAGCGCGAGGATCACCTGGAGGCCCCGCAGAGCGATCCGCGCGCGGCGGCCCGCGGTGGGAGGAGCGGAGGGGGAGTCGGTCGCGGCGGCGAGCGAAGCGGTGGTCTCGGGCATGGCGTTCTCCTCTGGTGAGCGGTGCGTCGTGGCGTCACGGCCTGTCGCAGAGGTAGACCGACCTCCGGCACCCGACTCATCGCCTCACACCAGGTTTTCCCGCCCGCCCGGCTTCCCTCCTGCCCCGCCGGTCTCCTTTCCGGGCTCGCGACTCCTGTCCTGTCGTCAGTCCGTCATCGGCACCGCCCGCACCCAGACCCTGTCCTCCGTCAGGTATCTGTCCACCCTGAGGCCGGCTTCGGTCAGGGCCTCCTCGAACTGTTCTCGGGTCAGGGGCCGGGACAGAAAGGTCTGTGTCCAGACGGCGTCGGGGAACTCGTACTCCGCGTGTACGGCGTGGACGCCGTCCTCCGTGGGCTCGGCCGAGACGATCCGGGTTGTGAAGCCGCTCGGGTCGACCCGCTGGCGGGGCAGATCGGTGTGGTAGTCCTCGCCCTCGCGTTGGATCAGCACGCATCCGCCCTCGGCGACGTGGCGTAAGCAGGTTCGCAACATCCCGCGCCGGACTGCGACGTCTCCGCTGTGCACGAGGAACGAGGCGAGCATGACCACGTCGAACGTCTCGCCCAGGTCGAGATGCTCGATCGGGCCGCATATGGTGCGTGCGCCGCGGACGCGTTCCAGCATCTCAGCGGATTCGTCGACTGCGGTGACGGTGAATCCTCGCTCCAGCAGAGCGTGGGTCACTCGTCCGACACCGCTGCCGAGTTCCAGGATGCGGGCGCCGGCAGGCCCCGCCGCAGCGATGATGTCTGGCTCGTTCCCTACCGGGAGCCGGGTGTAGAACTCGACCGCGCAGCCGTCCGGCGTGATCGCACCGGGGCCGGTTCCCTTGTATCCGTCGCGCATTTCTCGTGTCATACCCGTCCAACGGGCGGGTGGCCGAGGGCCGTTCCCGCCCCCCGGCGGTTCACTCGTACGAGGAATGGCCCGCTGTTCGAGCGCGTCTGTGGGGGCGAGGGAGCCTGTGGAGGACGTCCGGGCAGTGGAGTACGTTGAGGTGAGGAGCCGTGATCGGGATGCGTACGGGCAGTGAGCCGACGACAGCGCGCAGTGCGCTGCGGATGCGTCTGTGGCTGTCCCTGTGGGGACTGGCCTGGGCCGTCTTCGGGACGGCCGCGTTCGCCTTGGTCGGACGCCCGGGGTGGGCGGCGGCGTGCGGGGTGCTGTGGCTGGTGATCACCGTCGACCTGGCGGTCGTCCTCAGACACCTGCGGCAGGGCCCCCACTACCAGCCGGGCCGGGACGTTCCCCCGTACCCGCCGCCCGATCCCCCTCCGCGGTGACGGGCCCCGCCTCAGCTGTCGAAGCGTGCGGCTTTCAGGTACTCGGGGTTGGGGTCCAGTGCGGCGGCCAGCCGGAAGTGACGTTTGGCCTGGTCTCCGCGGCCCTGCCGCTCGTAGGTGCGGCCGAGTGCGAAGTGCGCGAACGCGTTGTCCGGCTCCCGCTCCAGTACGACGGTGAACTCCAGCTCGGCGGGCCGTAGTTGAGCGGCGGCGAAGAAGGCGCGCGCCCGCAGGAGCCGGGCGGCGGTGTTCTCGGGGTGTGCGGCGATGACCGAGTCGAGCAATTTCACCGCGCCCCGCGGGTCCCGTGCGGCGAGGAGCTGTTCCGCGGCACGGAAGTCGATGACGTGCGTCTCCGGAGTACGTCCGGTCGAACCTGCGGTATTGGGCACGGAAAAATCCTTCCCTTGCTGGAAGGGTTCAACGCGCGGAGCCGGCGGCGCTATTCCGGGGAGCTCCCGGCTTGGGCGTGTGCTCGGCGCAGGAGGTCGTCCCAGACGTCCTGCACGCGTTGTTCCAGTTCGGGCAGCGGCACGTCGTTGTCGATCACGATGTCGGCGATCTCCCGGCGGTTCTCGCGAGTCGCCTGGGCGGCCATGCGGGCGCGGGCGTCCGCCTCGGTCATGCCGCGCAGCCGGACGAGCCGGTCGAGCTGGGTGTCGGGTCCCGCGTCGACGACGATCACGACGTCGTAGAGGGGGGCGAGGCCGTTCTCGGTGAGGAGGGGGACGTCGTGGACGACGACGGCATCCTTGGGGGCCGCCGTCTCGAGGTCGTGGGAGCGGGCGCCGACGAGGGGGTGCACGATCGAGTTGAGGAGGGCGAGTCGCTCGGGGTCGGCGAAGACGATGGAGCCCAGGCGGGGACGGTCGAGGCTGCCGTCGGGTGTCAGTACGTCCTCCCCGAAGGCGTCGACGATCGCCGCGAGACCCGGGGTGCCCGGGGCGACGACCTCGCGTGCGATGCGGTCCGCGTCGATGAGCACGGCTCCGTGCTCGACGAGCAACCGTGACACCTCGCTCTTGCCGGCGCCGATCCCGCCGGTCAGGCCCACCTTCAGCATGAGCGGAAGCTTAGGGCCTGCCGGTGACAGTGCGCCCGGCGGTCCCGGTACCGGCCGACCCGCTTCCGGGCGCCAGTCTCTGCGCGGTGACGCCCGGGACGCAGCCGGCTGCTCAGCCCTCGCCCTCCCGCTCCGCGAGGAAGCGTTCGAATTCCAGCCCGATCTCGTCGGCGGACGGGATGTCGACGGGCTCGGCCAGCATGTTTCCGCGGGTCTCGGCGCCGGCAGCAGCGTCGTACTGATGTTCGAGGCCCTGGACGAGTGAGGTCAGCTCCTCGTCGCCTTCCTGGATCTGGCGGTCGATCTCGGTCTGCGTGCGGTGTGCGTCCGTGCGCAGGGCGTGGGCGATGGCGGGCAGGACCAGTCCGGTCGCCGCGGTGATCGCCTCCAGGACCGTCAGAGCGGCGTCGGGGTACGCGGAGCGGGCGATGTAGTGCGGGACGTGCGCGGCGACGCCCAGGATGTCGTGGCCGGCTTCCATGAGGCGGTACTCGACGAGCGCCTCGGCGCTGCCGGGGACCTGCGCCTCGTCGAAGGGGCTGCGGTGGCCCGGCATGAGGTCGGTGCGGTTGCCGTGCGGGGTGAGGCCCACGGGTCGCGTGTGCGGTACGCCCATGGGGATGCCGTGGAAGTTCACCGACAGGCGGACGCCGAGCCGCTCGACGATCTGTTGTACGGCGGCGGCGAAGCGCTCCCACTCGACGTCCGGCTCGGGACCCGACAGCAGGAGGAAGGGCGCGCCGGTGGTGTCCTGGAGGAGCCGCACCTCGATGGCCGGCTCCTCGTACTCGCTCCACCGGTCGCGTTTGAAGGTGAGCAGCGGGCGGCGGGCGCGGTAGTCCACGAGCCGGTCGTGGTCGAAACGGGCGACGAGTTGGTGGGGCAGCGAGTCGAGAAGCCGCTCGACGATCTGGTCGCCGGTCTCGCCCGCGTCGATGTATCCGTCGAAGTGGTAGAGCATGACAAGTCCGGCCGACTCCTGGGCCAGCGCCATGTCGACGACTGCCAGGCCCTTCGGCTCCCATGCGTACAGACTCTGCGGATCAAGCACTTGGACCGCTCCTCCTCGTGTTCCTTCTGGTCAACGCCCGTGGGAGCGTGGGCATTCCCGTCCGGGCCCCATGATCGGAGGACTCGGAGCGTCGGAGGACTCGTGCGCGGGCGGGGTCGCGGTCAGCACTGAGGGCCCGCACCTCGAAAGGTGCGGGCCCTCAGTTACGTGCTACGCCTCAGCTACGTGCTACGCCTCGGCGGCTGCGATCAGCTCTGGCCGCCGGCCAGCTTCTCGCGCAGCGCGGCAAGCGCCTCGTCCGAGGCCAGCGCGCCGGACGTGTCGGCGCCCTCGGAGGAGTAGGAGCCGCCACCGCTGGACGCGGCCGGAGCCGCACCCGCCGTGTCGCCACCCTCGGCGGCGGCCTTCTCGTCCGCCTCGCGGGACTTGATGACCTGAGCCTGGTGCTGCTCGAAGCGCGTCTGCGCCTCGGCGTACTGGTTCTCCCAGACCTCACGCTGCGACTCGAAGCCCTCGAGCCAGTCGTTGGTCTCGGGGTCGAAGCCCTCGGGGTAGATGTAGTTGCCCTGGTCGTCGTACGACGCGGCCATGCCGTAGAGCGTGGGGTCGAACTCGACCGAGGCCGGGTCGGAGCCGAAGGACTCGTTGGCCTGCTTCAGCGACAGCGAGATCCGGCGACGCTCGAGGTCGATGTCGATGACCTTGACGAAGATCTCGTCGTTGACCTGGACGACCTGCTCCGGGATCTCCACGTGGCGCTCGGCCAGCTCGGAGATGTGGACAAGACCCTCGATGCCCTCGTCCACGCGGACGAACGCACCGAACGGAACCAGCTTCGTGACCTTGCCGGGCACGACCTGGCCGATCTGGTGGGTGCGGGCGAACTGCTGCCACGGGTCTTCCTGGGTCGCCTTCAGCGACAGGGAGACGCGCTCGCGGTCCATGTCGACGTCAAGGACCTCGACCGTGACCTCCTGGCCGACCTCGACGACCTCGGAGGGGTGGTCGATGTGCTTCCAGGACAGCTCGGAGACGTGGACCAGACCGTCGACGCCACCCAGGTCCACGAAGGCACCGAAGTTGACGATCGAGGAGACGACGCCGGAGCGGACCTGACCCTTCTGGAGGGTCGTGAGGAACGTCTGGCGCACCTCGGACTGGGTCTGCTCCAGCCAGGCGCGACGGGACAGGACCACGTTGTTGCGGTTCTTGTCCAGCTCGATGATCTTGGCCTCGAGCTCCTTGCCCACGTAGGGCTGGAGGTCGCGGACGCGGCGCATCTCGACGAGGGAGGCCGGCAGGAAGCCACGGAGGCCGATGTCGAGGATGAGACCACCCTTGACGACCTCGATGACGGTGCCGGTGACGATGCCGTCCTCTTCCTTGATCTTCTCGATCGTGCCCCAGGCGCGCTCGTACTGGGCGCGCTTCTTCGAGAGGATCAGGCGGCCTTCCTTGTCCTCCTTCTGGAGAACAAGGGCTTCGATCTCGTCGCCGACCTTGACGACCTCGTTGGGGTCGACGTCGTGCTTGATCGAGAGTTCGCGGCTCGGGATGACACCTTCGGTCTTGTAACCGATGTCGAGCAGGACCTCGTCCCGGTCGACCTTCACGATGACGCCGTCGACGATGTCGCCGTCGTTGAAGTACTTGATCGTCTCGTCGATCGCGGCGAGGAAGGCTTCCTCGTTACCGATGTCGTTGACCGCAACCTGCGGGGTGGTGGCGGTGGTCTCGGTGCTGCTCGTCATGTGGGAAAGGGCTCCGGTTACGGACAGAAAGTCGTAGGTACTGCTACGCCGGGAGCCCGTGTCGCTCTGCAGAAGCCGGACAGCCAAGGACGCGCCCCACCAGAAACTGGTGACGACGCCTCGAAAACCGAGGGGACATACAACAGATGCGAGCGCAGCCTGCTACGTCTGAGGTGCGCAGGCTCGCAGCGCAACTTGTAGCATACGGGGGCAGCCGGGCAGGGTCAATGCGCGAAGACGCACACCCGGGGCGGAACACCGCAAACCCGGCACACAACCTTTCTCCTGAGGCCATGCACGCCGCAGGAAGCCCCTCCGGCGACACCTCGGTGCGCCGTCGGGCGGGTTGCACGGAAGAGTACGACGAGGGAGCCCATCATCCAAGAGCCCGCATCGTCCGAGCCGGCCTTCGAGCCGGAAGCCACCCGACGCGACGCCGACGTCGCCGAGAGCTCCCGGGCCAACCGGGGCTGGTGGGACCGCAACGCGGACGAATACCAGGTCGAGCACGGCACCTTCCTCGGCGACGACCGCTTCGTGTGGGGACCCGAGGGTCTGGACGAGGTGGAGGCCGAGCTGCTCGGCCCGCCGGAGGACCTCAAGGGCAGGTCGGTCCTGGAGATCGGCGCCGGCGCGGCGCAGTGCGCGCGCTGGCTGGCCGCGCAGGGCGCCCGGCCGGTCGCGCTGGACCTCTCCCACCGGCAACTCCAGCACGCGCTGCGCATCGGCGGCTCGTTCCCGCTGGTGTGCGCCGACGCGGGCGCGCTGCCCTTCGCCGACGCATCCTTCGACCTGGCCTGCTCGGCGTACGGGGCGCTGCCGTTCGTCGCCGATCCGGTGCTGGTGCTGCGGGAGGTGCGGCGGGTGCTGCGTCCGGGCGGGCGCTTCGTGTTCTCGGTGACCCATCCGATCCGCTGGGCGTTTCCCGACGAGCCGGGTCCCGAGGGCCTGTCCGTGTCGTCCTCCTACTTCGACCGCACTCCGTATGTCGAGCAGGACGATCAGGGCCGCGCCGTGTACGTGGAGCATCACCGCACGCTCGGCGACCGGGTCCGCGACATCGTGTCGGGCGGGTTCCGGCTGGTGGACCTGGTCGAGCCGGAGTGGCCGGCCTGGAACTCGTCGGAGTGGGGCGGCTGGTCCCCGCTGCGCGGCCACCTGATCCCGGGAACGGCAGTCTTCGTCTGCGAGCGCGACTAGGACGTGTGCGACCGCTCGCTGCGTCCTGCCGTCCTGCCGCGCCCCCCTGCGGGGCGTACGACACTGGGTGCGTGATCCCCCGTTTCGATGCCCTGGACGCGCTGCCCGTGCGGGCCGCCCTGCCCGATCTGAACGACGCTCTGGAGGGGCACGGCGCGGCGGTGCTCGCCGCGCCGCCCGGCACGGGGAAGACGACGCTGGTGCCGCTGGTGCTGGCCGGGCTGCTGGGTGAGGGGCCCGCGCGGCGGGTGGTGGTGGCCGAGCCGCGGCGCATCGCGGCGCGGGCCGCGGCCCGGCGGATGGCCTGGCTGCTGGGCGAGCGGCCCGGCGAGAGCGTCGGTCACACCGTGCGCGGGGAGCGGGTCGTGGGGCGGCACACGCGTGTGGAGGTCGTCACGACGGGCGTGCTGCTGCAGCGGCTCCAGCGCGACCAGGAGCTGACGGGCGTCGACGTGGTGGTGCTGGACGAGTGCCATGAGCGCCATCTAGACGCGGACGCGTCGGCCGCGTTCCTGTGGGACGTGCGCGAGACGTTGCGGCCCGAGTTGCGGCTGGTGGCCGCTTCCGCGACGACCGACACGGCCGGGTGGGCGCGGCTGCTGGGCGGGGCTCCGGTGGTTCAGGCCCACGGCTCGGCGTTCGACGTGGAGGTGGTGTGGGCGCCGCCGATGCGTCCCGTGCGGCCGCCGCACGGGACGCGGGTGGATCCGGCGCTGTTGGCGCATGTGGCGTCGGTGGTGCGGCGGGCGCTGGCGGAGCGGTCGGGGGACGTGCTGTGTTTCCTGCCGGGGGTCGGGGAGATCGCGCGGGTCTCGGGGCAGCTGGGGGCGCCGGCCGGGGTGGACGTGCTGCAGGTGCACGGTCGGTCGCCGGCGGGTGTGCAGGACGCGGCGCTGTCGCCGGGTGTGCGGCGCCGGGTGGTGCTCGCGACGTCCGTGGCGGAGTCGTCGCTGACCGTGCCGGGGGTGCGGGTGGTCGTGGACTCGGGTCTGGCGCGGGAGCCGCGGGTGGACCACGCGCGCGGGCTGAGCGCGCTCGCGACCGTGCGGGCCTCGCAGGCGGCGGGACGGCAGCGGGCGGGGCGGGCCGGGCGTGAGGCGCCGGGGGCGGTGTACCGGTGCTGGGCGCAGGCGGAGGACGCCCGGCTGCCGGCGTTTCCGGCTCCGGAGATCAAGGTGGCCGATCTGGCGGCGTTCGCGTTGCAGGCGGCCTGCTGGGGTGATCCGGACGCGTCGGGGCTGGCGTTGCTGGATGCGCCGCCGGCCGGGGCGATGGTGGCGGCGCGGGAGCTGCTGACGGCGATCGGCGCGGTGGACGCGGCGGGCCGGGCGACGGCCCGGGGGGTGCGGTTGGCGCGGCTGGGGCTGCATCCGCGGTTGGGGCGGGCGCTGCTGGACGGGGCGTCGCTGGTGGGGGTGGAGCGGGCGGCGGAGGTGGTCGCGTTGCTGAGCGAGGAGGCGCCGCGGGAGTACGGCGACGATCTGACGGCGGCGCTGGGCTGCGCCCGGCGCGGGGGCGACGCCTATGCGGGGAGGTGGCGGTCGGAGGTGCGGCGGCTGCGTGCCGTCGCGGCGGACGTCGACGTGCCGCCCGTGCGGGAGGCGTCGTCGGCTGCGGGGAGCGCCGGGGGCGGGGCCGTCGACGGTGAGGATCTCGCCGTCGGCCATGTGGTGGCCCTGGCCTTTCCGGAGCGGGTCGCGAAGGGGGACGGGGGGTCGTGGCTGATGGTTTCGGGGACGCGGGCGGAGGTGCGGGAGGGGTCGGGTCTGCGGGGCGCTCGCTGGCTGGCCGTGGCCGTCGCGGACCGGCCGGTCGGCAGGGGGCACGCGCGTGTGCAGCTGGCGGCGGTGGTGGACGAGGAGGTGGCGCGGCTCGCGGCCGGTGCGCTGCTGGACGAGCGGGAGGAGGTGCACTGGGCCGACGGGGACGTGGTGGCGCGGCGGGTGGAGCGGCTCGGGGCGGTGGAGCTCGGGGCGCGTCCGTTGCGGGACGCGGGCGCGGCACTCGTGCGCGGTGCGCTGGTGGAGGGGCTGGATAAGGAGGGGCTGGGGCTGCTTCGCTGGTCGGCCGAGGCGGTCGTCCTGCGGCAGCGGCTCGCGTTTTTGCGGTTGCGGCTCGGTGAGCCGTGGCCTGACGTCGGTGACGCGTCGTTGCACGCGCGTGTGGACGACTGGCTGGAGCCGGAGCTCGGTCGGGCGCGGCGGCGGAGCGATCTCGGGCGGATCGACGCCGGGGCGGCGCTCGGACGGCTGCTGCCGTGGGCGTCCGGTGCGGCGGGCCGGCTGGACGAGCTGGCGCCCGAGCGGATGGCCGTCCCCAGCGGGTCCAGGGCGCGGATCGACTACGCGGACCCGGAGCGGCCTGTTCTGGCGGTGAAGTTGCAGGAGATGTTCGGGCTGCAGGAGTCGCCGCGGGTGGCGGGGGTGCCGTTGCTGGTGCATCTGCTGTCGCCCGCCGGGCGGCCCGTGGCCGTCACCGCGGACCTCGCGTCGTTCTGGCGGGAGGGCTACAAGGGGGTGCGGGCGGAGTTGCGCGGCCGGTACCCGAAGCATCCGTGGCCGGAGGATCCGGTCGGCGCGGAGCCGACCCGGTACACCAACGCGCGGCTCAGGCGGTGACCGGCTGTGGTGCGGCGGGGGCCGTGGGGGCGGGCGGCCGGGGGCGGCGGGAGCGGGCCTCCAGGTACAGGGAGAGCGACATGAGCAGGGCGGCCAGCAGGAGGAAGCTCCAGGGGAGGTAGGAGGTCAGCAGCAGGACCAGGGTGCGGTTGGACTTGACGACGGACACGGTGTGGTCGATGTAGTCCTCACGCATCTTGACGTGTCCGGCGAACGCGGTGACCTTGGCGCGGTCGCCGAGGAGGGTGCCGCCGCGCAGTTCCTCCTGGTGGATCTCCTCGCCGTTGACGGGTGCTCCGGTGACGGGCTCGACCCAGAACCTGCGGACCGTGGTGTACCAGCGGGTGGTGCCGGTCTTGGCGATGTCCGCCGGGGTGATGCCCTTGACCGGCATCGTTTTGGGCATGGCGACCTGGGTCCAGGGGACGGTCTGCTCGAAGTAGTAGACCGTCAGGCCGCGGAAGGTCCGGGTGCCCCGGTAGTGGATGGGGGCGCTGGTGCGGGTCTGGGCGTCGAAGTACTGGTAGTCGCGCTTCTCCGTCAGGAACGGCCACTTGAACTCGATGCCCGTGCGGCGCACGGGGTCGCCGTCGACCATTTCGCCGGTGGCGTGGACGGGTTCCTGGGTGTGGGCGTCGAAGATGTAGCGCTCGGGGACCTGGGAGACCATCTTGCCGTCGGGTCCCTGGACGTAGGACAGGCCGTCCCAGACGACGACGTCCCGGCCGGCCGTCTTCTCGATCTTCTCGGAGGCTTCGACGTCGCCCTTGAGGGTCTGCACGATGGTGACCTTGGGGACGGTGCGGGCGGTCAGGCCGACGTAGTCGAGGAGGGTGGCGTTCCTGGCCTCCAGGACCATCGTCTGGTACTCGTTCGCGGGGATCTTGGCCAGGCGGGGGAAGACGTACCAGCGCATCAGCGGGGAGAGCGCCGCGAAGAACACGGCGAGGGCGAGCAGGATCAGGCTTGCCTTGCGGCGCATCTCGGCCTCCTTCGCGCGGGGGGGGTGGGGTCAGGGGTGGGCGGGGACCGTCGTCAGCAGGGGTCGGGGGGACGTCCGGCCTGCGGAGGCGCCGAGCGCGGTGAGGGTGAACACCAGGGCGAGCGCGAGGGCGAGGCCGGTCGCGGCGGCGATCAGAGCGCGCATCGGGACCTCCTGGACGCGTCGGCGGAACTCCCACGGAACTGACAGGTCGTCAGGTCGAGCACCGTAGCAACGGGCGCGCGAGATGAGAACACGTCGGACACGACGACGGCGGCCCCTCGGTGCGGAGAGGGGCCGCCGTCGTCGTCGCGTGGAGGCGGTGCGGACCGCCCGCGGACGTGCGGGCGGGTGCGCCGGGTAGGCCGGATCTACGAGCCGGAGGGCGTCGCCTCCGGCTCCGACTCGACGGGCGCGGGGTCCGGCGTCGACGTCTCGGCGGCCTTGACGGTCAGCTCGAGGGTGAGGACGGCTCCGCCGGTGGTGGTGATGCGCAGCAGGTAGGCGCCGGCGGTGTCGCCCGCGTACAGCGGGGGCAGTTGCAGCATGCCGTCGGCGTCCGTCTGCAGGTCCAGCGTGCGGACGGGTTTCTCCGCGGCGTCCTTGAAGTAGGGGCCCTCGTCGTTCGCGGTCGGGTCGTCGGCCGACCTGACCAGGGTGGCGGTGGCCGCGACCCTGCCCGCCGCCGCTCCCTTGTACGTGGCCTTCACCACGACCCGGTCGGCGAACTGGCCGCCGACGGTGCAGGTGAGCGCGGTGTCTCCGGTGCGGGCGAGGGCGTCCGCGGCGCGGGGGGTGACGGTGGCCGCGTAGTCGACGGCGGACACCGTACGGCCGAGGACGGTGGCGCGGACGGTGAAGGCGCCGGTCTTCTCGCCTGCCTGGAGGGCGGGCGCGAGGGCGACGCCCTTGGCGTCGGTGACGATCGTGGCGACGCTCTCGCCGCCGGTGAACTCGGCGTCGGTGTCGCCGACGATGGTGAAGCGGACCCTGACCTTGGCGACGGCCTTGCCGGCCGCCGTCTCCGCCCGGGCGCTGACGCGGTCCGTGTACACGTCGCCCGCCATGGCGGTGATCTTCGCCGGGCCCACGGCCTCGAGGTGGTGGACCGTCTCGGTCGGCGTGGGAGTCGGCGTGGGCTTCGGGGTCGGCTTGGCGGGCGTGGTGGGCTTGGTCGGCTTTCCGGGCGTGGACGGCTTCGTCGGCGTGCCGGGCGTCGTCGGGGCGGACGGCGTGCCAGGCGTCGTCGGGGCGGACGGCCAGGTCGGCCGGTAGTCGTCGCTGCGGTCGGTCGGCACGGTGCCGGTGCCGTCGGGGATCTCGTGAGAGCCCTTGCGGTAGTACTCCAGCCACGACAGGACCGTGTTCAGGTAGTCCGTGGAGTTGTTGTAGCTGAGGATCGCGGTGCGCATCCCGGTCGTCGTCGCCATGTCCCAGCCGTAGCGGCACAGGTAGTGGCCGGCGGCGAGTGCGGCGTCGTAGATGTTGTTGGGGTCCTTCTTGCCGTCGGCGTTGCCGTCGCGGCCGGCCCATGCCCAGGTGGACGGGATGAACTGCATGGGGCCCACGGCACGGTCGAAGGTGGTGTCTCCGTCGTAGGCGCCGTTGTCGGTGTCCCGGATGTTGGCGAAGCCGCTGCCGTTGAGGACCGGTCCGAGGATCGGCGAGACGGTCGTGCCGTCGGCGGTGACGTTGCCGCCGCGTGCCTGGCCCGACTCGACCTTGCCGATGGCGGCGAGGAGTTGCCAGGGCAGGTTGCAGCCCGGCTTGGCCTGCGCCAGCTGGGCCTCGGCCTTCTTGTAGGCGTCCAGGACGGTCGCGGGGATGCCCGCCTCGCCTGCGCCGCCGCCCGCCGGGGTGGTGGCGGGGCTCTGGCTCGGCGCCGGGAGGGGGCTGTGCAGGGGCGGCAGGTCCGTGTAGTACGGCGAGTTGCCGGTGGCGCTGTCGTCCGAGCCGGCGCCGGTCTCGGCGCCCGTCTCGGCGGCGGGAGTGTCCGCGGCGGTCCGTCCGCCCGGGGTGTCGGCCGTGACGTCCGGTGCCTGGGACGCGGCCAGAGCCGCGACCGCCAGTGCGGCCACGGTCGTGTTGACCGCTCCCTTGCGCAGCCTTGTGCCGAAATGCGCCGACATGAAGTGAGACCCTCCCGGTGTCGCCGTTGCCACTCGCGTGACGAATCAACTGCCACTCGTGTGACGATCAACCCGCCCGGCAGGTTGCACGCGTGGGCGGTTTGCGCTGTTCTGTTCCTCGGTTCGGCGCGCCTTAGGGCGCGGCGACCCAGGTGACCCTACGACAACTTCTTTTTGACCGGCACCCGTTCGAGCGTCGTTTTCACCGGCCGCACACGTGACGAGGGCCGGGAACCGCGCCTCGCACCCCGGACGTCGTTGATCATCGGGTCGGCCGGCCCGTCAAGCCACGCCCCCGGGAGCCCTGTTGCCGTTCACTCTGAGTCACGCCGCGGCCGTGCTGCCCGCCGTGCGCACCGACGGCTCCGGCCGCGGGCGACTGGCACCGGCCGTCCTCGTGGCGGGATCGTTCGCCCCCGACCTGACGTACTACGCGGCGAGCGTCCTGCCCGACGCCATGGAGTTCGGTGACGTCACGCACTCCTTCCCCGGCGTGTTCACGGTCGACGTGCTGCTGGCGTGGGCGCTCGTCGGGCTGTGGCTGCTGGCACGCGAACCGCTGGTCGCACTGCTGCCGCGCGCCCGGCAGGGCCGGACGGCCGCACTGACCCGCTGCGGAACACCACGCGCGCGTGTCCGGCCGGCCGCGGCCCTGTGGTGGTACGTCTCGGCGGTGCTCGGCGCGCTGACCCACGTGGTGTGGGACGCGTTCACCCACCTCGACCGCTGGGGCATGCGGCTGCTTCCCGTGCTCGGCGAGACGATCGCCGGCTCCCCGCTGTACTGGTACCTGCAGTACGGCGGGTCGGCGGTGGCGGCGCTGGCGATCCTCGCGTTCCTGGTGCGCGCGGTGCGCCGGGCGCCCGATGCCGAGCCGGTGGGGGTCGCGGCGCTGTCGGCGGCGGACCGGTGGTGGGCCGCCGCCGTGATCGGCGGCTGCGCGCTGGTCGGGGCGGTACGGCGGGCGACACGGTGGTGGGACTACTGGGGCGCCCGGGACGCGAAGCCGTGGGAGCTCATCCCGACGGTGTGCTTCGGCGCGGGCGCGGGGCTGATTCTCGGCCTGCTGGTGTACGCCGTCGGCGTGCGGGTGTGGCGTCCGGCCGGCCCGGGCGGCCGCGCCGGGGAGCCGGAGCAGCCGGAGTTGCCGGAGGCGGCACCGGTGGAGGTCAGCGCGGGAGGGAGCCGTCCTGGGGCCCGGTGAGGGGCGTGGGCGGCGCGACGAAGAGGGTGATGCGGGGAGCCGTACGCGGTCCGCGGCGGAGCCGGCCGAGGACGCCGGAGACGAGCGCCCAGCGGCCGCGTACGGCCCCGGCCCATATCCGCCAGGTGTCACCGCGCGGCACGAGCCGGCCGGCGACCGGGCGGACGAACAGCTGGACAATCGGGCGGACGAACGGGCGGACGCGCCGGGACATCGGCGGGGGCGGGGGCAGGCGTCGGGCGAGCCCCTTGCCACGCAGGCGCACGGTGGCCGTACGCACGGTGGCCGTACGCAGGGCGGCGCCGGGGGTTCCCGGGATGCGGGGAGCGGCGGCCCGGGGGGCCCGGGCGGGGCGCGGGCGGCTCCAGGGACCCTTGCCGGGGCGGAGCCGCCCGGTCGCGGCGGCCGTGGCGTGAACGCGTGCGCGGGCCTTTCGGCGGTGGAGCATGCGTATACCCATGGCCGCATCCTGGTGGCGGAAGTCGGCCCGGTCCTGTTCTCGGGGGCCACGCGGGTGAGGCCCCTCCACACAAGGGGCCCGGTCCGAGGAGTCGTGTCCGAGGGGACCTGGCGGCGGGGACCTCCCTGTCCGAGGGGTCGTGTCCCAGGGCACTTGTCGGCAGGGACCTGTCCGAGAGGTCGCGTTCGAGGGCACCCGTGCGAGGGGCCGGCCCGAGGGTCCCTTCCCGCTCGCCGACCGGGCCCCTTCCCACGGTGCCGGGCGTGCCGTGCCCTGTACCCCCGGCCGTCCGGGCGGGCCGCCGGGCCGGCCTTCGCGGCCACGGGCCGTCGCCCGGCTTTCCAAAAGCCTGAACGAGCCCCAGGAACCCGCCGACCGCCGGGGCTCAGCCGTCCCACCGCCGAGGCCCCGGCCTGCCGACCGCTTGACGCTCCCGCCGACCGCCGGAAGCCCCGCCCTCCGGCCCGCCGGGACCTGAACGACCGGCCGGGGTTCGACCGGCCGTCGGGGCCCCGGTCGTCCGACCGCCTGAAGCGTGGACGACCGGCCGGAGGCCGATCGGTCGCCGCAGGCCCTACCGGGCGACGGCAGGTGGTGCCGACCTGGCGCCGAAGCACTCGGCCCGCCCCGCCGACCGGCCGCCCGAAGCCGGAAACGACCCCCGGAGCGGCCGGCCGCCAGGCCCGCCGGCCCGCCGGCCGCGTCCCGACCCCTCGGGGACAGCTAGTGCGCCGCCGACTCCCAGTCCGTGCCCGCACCGACCGACACGTCGAGAGGGGCCCTGAGCTGGACCGCCCCGGCCATCTCGCGGCGGACCAGCTCCTCCGCGGCCGCGCGCTCGCCGGGGGCGACCTCCAGGACGATCTCGTCGTGGACCTGGAGCAGCATGCGCGACTTGAGGTCCGCCGCCCGCAGCGCCGTGTCCACCTTGAGCATGGCGATCTTGACGATGTCCGCCGCCGTGCCCTGGATCGGCGCGTTGAGGGCCATGCGCTCGGCCGCCTCGCGACGCTGACGGTTGTCGCTGTTGAGGTCGGGCAGATAGCGGCGGCGGCCGAACAGGGTCGCCGTGTAGCCGGTCGCCCGCGCCTCGTCGACGGCACGGCGCAGGTAGTCCCGCACGCCGCCGAAGCGTTCGAAGTAGGCGTCCATCAGAGCGCGGGCCTCACCGGCCTCGATGTTCAGCTGCTGGGACAGGCCGAACGCCGACAGACCGTACGCCAGCCCGTACGACATGGCCTTGATCTTGCGGCGCATCTCCGCGTCCACCGCGTCCCGCTCCACGCCGAACACCTGCGAGGCGGCCGTGGTGTGCAGGTCCTCGCCGGAGGTGAACGCCTCGATGAGACCCGCGTCCTCGGAGAGGTGCGCCATCACGCGCAGTTCGATCTGGCTGTAGTCGGCCGTCATCAGCGACTCGAAGCCCTCGCCGACGACGAAACCGCGGCGGATCGCCCGGCCCTCGTCCGTGCGGACGGGGATGTTCTGCAGGTTGGGGTCGGTGGACGACAGGCGGCCCGTCGCGGCGACCGTCTGGTTGAACGTCGTGTGGATGCGGCCGTCCGCAGCGATCGTCTTGATCAGGCCCTCGACGGTGACACGGAGCTTCGCCTGCTCGCGGTGGCGCAGCATGACGACCGGCAGCTCGTTGTCCGTCTGGCCGGCGAGCCAGGCCAGCGCGTCGGCGTCGGTGGTGTAGCCGGTCTTGGTCTTCTTCGTCTTGGGCAGGCCCAGTTCACCGAACAGGACCTCCTGGAGCTGCTTGGGCGACCCCAGGTTGAACTCGTGGCCGGCGGCCGCGTGCGCCTCCTTCACGGCCTGCTGGACCGCGCCCGCGAACATCTGCTCCATGGCCTCCAGATGGGCGCGGTCGGCCGCGATGCCGTGCCGCTCCATACGGGCCAGGAGCGCCGACGTCGGCAGCTCCATGTCGCGCAGCAGATCCGCCGCGCCGACCTCCTCCAGCCGGCCGCGGAAGGACACGCCGAGGTCCACGATCGTGCGGGCCTGCACCATGAGCGCCTCGGCCTCGGCGCCGTCGTCCGTGCCGAAGGCCAGCTGGCCGTCGGCCGCGGCGGCCGGCGCCAGTTCGCGGCCCAGGTACTCCAGGGACAGCGCGTCCAGGTCGAAGGAGCGGCGGCCGGGCTTGACCAGGTAGGCGGCCAGGGCGGTGTCCATGAAGACGCCGGCGACGGACCAGCCGTGCTCGGCGAAGACCCGCATGGCGCCCTTCGCGTCATGCAGCACCTTGGGGCGGTCCTCGGCGGCGAGCCAGGCCGCCCACGCGTTGTCGTCCGCCTCGTCGAGCTCCGTCGGGTCGAACCAGGCGGCCGCTCCCTCGGCGGCGGCCAGCGCGATCTCGGTGACCGAGCCGGCGCCCAGCGCCCACGCGTCGACGGTGGCCACGCCCAGCGTCAGCGCGCCGTGCTCGGCGAGCCAGCCGGCCAGCTCGCCGGCGCCCAGCACCGTGCCGTCCAGCTCCACACCGCCGGTGATCACCGGGGTGGCCTCGGCCTCCTGCCCGCCCGGGTCGACGGCGAGCAGCCGCTCACGCAGCGACGGGTTCCTGATCTCCAGCGTGTCCAGGATCATCGCGACGGCCGTGCGGTCGTACGGGGTGCGCTCCAGATCGGTGACCGACCCCGGCAACTCGACGTCGCGAACCATCTCGGTGAGGCGGCGGTTGAGCTTGACCGATTCCAGATGGTCGCGCAGGTTCTGCCCGGCCTTGCCCTTGACCTCCTCGACGCGCTCGACGAGCTCCGCGAACGAACCGAACTGGTTGATCCACTTCGCGGCCGTCTTCTCGCCGACGCCCGGAATGCCCGGCAGGTTGTCGGACGGGTCGCCCCGCAGGGCCGCGAAATCGGGGTACTGCGCAGGCGTCAGCGCGTACTTCTCGAAGACCTTCTCCGGGGTGAACCGGGTCAGCTCCGAGACGCCCTTCGTCGGATACAGCACGGTGGTGTGCTCGGAGACCAGCTGGAAGGAGTCGCGGTCGCCGGTGACGATCAGCACCTCGAAGCCCGCGGCCTCGGCCTGGGTGGCCAACGTGGCGATGACGTCGTCGGCCTCGAAGCCGTCCACCGCGAAACGGGAGACGTGCATCGCGTCGAGCAGTTCGCCGATCAGCTCGACCTGGCCCTTGAACTCGTCGGGCGTCTTGGAACGGTTCGCCTTGTACTCGGTGAACTCCTCGGAACGCCACGTCTTGCGGGACACGTCGAACGCGACCGCGAAGTGCGTGGGCGCCTCGTCACGCAGCGTGTTGGCGAGCATCGACGCGAAGCCGTAGATCGCGTTGGTGGGCTGGCCCGTCGCGGTGGTGAAGTTCTCCGCGGGCAACGCGAAGAACGCGCGGTAGGCCAGCGAGTGCCCGTCCATGAGCATCAGGCGCGGACGGCTTGCGCCGGAGGGGGTCTCGGTCTTCTTCGATGCTGTCTCTGCCACGCCCCGATCCTGCCACGCCCCACTGACACTCGGTCCCGGCCGCCACGGATCCCGCCACACCCCGCCCCGCGGAACCCGCCGCTCCCCCTCCGGGCCGCCCCGCGGGGACCCGGCCCGCCTACCCGCCCCGCAGGACCCGGCCCGCCCGGGCTCGATGTCGGCGCCGCGTGCGAGGATCGGAGACATACCGCACCCGTGGCAGGTCGAAGGAGATCGCGCGATGGCAACGAAGCCGCCGAAGGCTGATCCGGTCCAGGACGCGCCGCTCGTCGAAGAGCCGAAGCGCGCGGCGGCGGGCCTGCCGGCCGTCGGGCACTCCCTGCGGATCGCCCAGCAGCAGATGGGCGTCAAACGCACCGCCCTGACACTGCTGCGCGTCAACCAGAAGGACGGCTTCGACTGCCCCGGCTGCGCCTGGCCCGAGCCCGAGCACCGGCACGCCGCCGAGTTCTGCGAGAACGGCGCGAAGGCCGTCGCCGAGGAAGCGACCCTGCGCCGCGTCACCCCCGAGTTCTTCGCCGCGCACACCGTCGCCGACCTCGCCGGCCGCAGCGGCTACTGGCTCGGCCAGCAAGGGCGCCTCACCCACCCCATGTACCTGCCCGAAGGCGCGGACCGCTACGAGCCGGTCACCTGGGAACGCGCCTTCGACATCGTCGCCGAGGAGTGCGCCGCCCTCGCCTCCCCCGACGAGGCCGTCTTCTACACCTCGGGCCGCACCAGCAACGAGGCGGCGTTCCTCTACCAGCTCTTCGCGCGCGAGTTCGGCACGAACAACCTGCCGGACTGCTCCAACATGTGCCACGAGTCGTCCGGCTCGGCACTGTCGGAGACCATCGGCATCGGCAAGGGCAGCGTCCTGCTCGAGGACCTCCACCAGGCCGACCTGATCATCGTCGCCGGGCAGAACCCGGGCACCAACCACCCGCGCATGCTCTCCGCGCTGGAGAAGGCCAAGGCGGGCGGCGCGAAGATCATCAGCGTCAACCCGCTGCCCGAAGCCGGCCTGGAACGCTTCAAGAACCCGCAGACACCACAAGGCATGATCAAGGGCGCGGCACTCACCGACCTGTTCCTGCAGATCCGTATCGGCGGCGACCAGGCCCTCTTCCGTCTCCTCAACAAGCTCGTCCTGGAGACGGACGGCGCGCTCGACGAGGCGTTCATCGCCGAACACACCCACGGCTTCGAGGAGTTCGCCGACGCCGCCCGCGCCGCCGACTGGGACGAGACACTCACCGCGACCGGCCTCACCCGCGCGCAGATCGAGGAAGCCCTGCGCATGGTGCTCGCCTCGAAGCGCACCATCGTCTGCTGGGCCATGGGCCTCACCCAGCACAAGCACTCCGTGCCCACCATCCGCGAAGTCGTCAACTTCCTCCTGCTGCGCGGAAACATCGGCCGCCCGGGCGCCGGCGTGTGCCCGGTGCGCGGCCATTCCAACGTGCAGGGCGACCGCACCATGGGCATCTTCGAACGGCCCGCCCCGGCCTTCCTCGACGCCCTGGAGAAGGAGTTCGGCTTCGCGCCGCCGCGCGAGCACGGCTTCGACGTCGTACGGGCCATCCGCGCACTGCGCGACGGCGAGGCGAAGCTGTTCTTCGCCATGGGCGGCAACTTCGTGTCGGCCTCCCCCGACACCGAGGTCACCGAGGCGGCCATGCGGCGCGCCCGGCTGACCGTGCACGTGTCGACGAAGCTGAACCGCTCGCACGTCGTCACCGGCGCCCGCGCGCTGATCCTGCCCACCCTGGGCCGCACCGAACGCGATCTGCAGGGCGGCGGCGAGCAGTTCGTGACCGTCGAGGACTCCATGGGCATGGTGCACGCCTCCCGGGGCCGCCTCGCGCCCGCCGGCGCCCACCTGCTGTCCGAGCCGGCCATCGTCTGCCGCCTGGCGCGCCGGGTCCTCGGCGAGGACAGCAGGACTCCGTGGGAGGAGTTCGAGAAGGACTACGCGACGATCCGTGACCGCATAGCGCGCGTCATCCCCGGCTTCGAGGACTTCAACGCGCGCGTGGCACGGCCCGGCGGCTTCACCCTGCCGCACGCCCCGCGCGACGAGCGCCGCTTCCCCACCACCACCGGCAAGGCCAACTTCACCGCCGCACCGATCGAGTACCCCCGGCTGCCCGAAGGCCGTCTCCTGCTGCAGACGCTGCGCTCGCACGATCAGTACAACACCACGATCTACGGCCTCGACGACCGCTACCGGGGCATCAGGAACGGCCGCCGCGTCGTCCTCGTCAACGTCGACGACGCGCACACGCTGGGCCTGGCGGAGGGCTCGTACGTGGACCTGGTGAGCGAGTGGCGGGACGGCGTCGAGCGGCGCGCCCCCGGCTTCCGCGTGGTGCTCTACCCGACCGCGCGGGGCTGCGCGGCCGCCTACTACCCCGAGACCAACGTGCTGGTCCCGCTGGACGCCACCGCGGACACCAGCAACACGCCCGCCAGCAAGTCCGTCGTGGTCCGTCTGGAACAATCGACGACCGACTGAGCGTTTGCTTAAGTCACCGCCGGACTTGTATCGACGAACGGAGCCGGGCCCCATGGGCGAGCAGCACCACGTGAAGTTCCCGCAGGAAGTCATCGACGAGTACGCCGCGCTCGGCGTCGACATCCTCGCCCTGTTCTCCGCCGGACACCTCGGCACCCGCATGGGCGTGCAGATCCTCGAAGCCTCCGCCGAACGCGTCGTCGCCACCATGCCCGTCGAGGGCAACACCCAGCCCTACGGACTGCTGCACGGCGGCGCCTCCGCGGTCCTCGCCGAGACCATCGGCTCGGTCGGCGCCATGCTGCACGGCGGCAGCTCCAAGATCGCCGTCGGCGTCGACCTGAACTGCACCCACCACCGCGGCGCCCGCTCCGGCCTGGTCACCGGCGTGGCCACACCCGTGCACCGCGGACGCTCCACCGCCACCTACGAGATCGTGATCAACGACGAGGAGGAACACCGCGTGTGCACCGCACGACTGACCTGCCTGCTGCGCGACGTCCGCGCCGGCGACGGGGCACCCGTCCGCACGGCCGGGGACTGACACCCGCGGAGCACACCGGCCGGCGTCCCACGCTCCCGACGCTTCCGGGGCCCGTGCCCCGGGAGCCCGCGGCACACCCCGCCCGGGCCCGACCCACCCGCCCCGGCCCGCATTCCGCCCGTTCTCCCCGCAGCGGAACAGGCGGCTCCCACAGAAAAGCGTCGCTGAACGTCGGATTTTCTTTCCCCGCCGTAACTCTACGTAACGCGCGCGCAATACCGGAGCAGGCATCCGGCCCCGGCCCGCACTACGCGCACAAGCCCTTCGAACCCCTACAGGTCGCCTCCAGCAACGAAGCACCGTCACGACCAAAACGCCCGAGACACCTGAACACCGCCACGTTCGTCCTGCACGTTCTCACCATGCGGACAGGACGAATCAGCCCTAATTCCGCCCTTCCGCCCTCCAAGTACCGCTCTGCATTACCTCGTGTCATAACAAGAGCGTCACAGCCTTGGTCAGACCCTCCTCCGAGTTCCCTCCCCGCGCCTAGAGTCACGCCCAGTCACCGCGCCACCGGTTTGGAAGTCAATTCGGCCCCGCGCTCGACTCGGCGCGTTCCAGGGGGAACCGCCGTGCCAGGGAAAGGACCTGATTCGTGCGTCAACGTTCGATCATCGCCATCACCGCCGCGCTCGCGGCGGGATCGCTGACACTCACCGCCTGTGGGTCGCGTGACGACGACGGCAAGAGCAGCAGCGGAGACAAGACCACCGTCGTGATCGGCGTCGACGCCCCGCTCACCGGCGACCTGTCCGCGCTCGGCCTCGGCATCAAGAACTCCGCCGACCTCGCCGCGAAGACCGCCAACAAGCAGGAATACGTCAAGGGCGTCGAGTTCAAGATCGAAGCGACCGACGACCAGGCCCAGCCCTCCGTCGGCCAGCAGAACGCCCAGAAGTTCATCAGCGACAAGGAAGTCCTCGGCGTCGTCGGCCCGCTGAACTCCGGCGTCTCCCAGCAGATGCAGAAGCCGCTCAACGACGCGGGCCTCACCCAGGTCTCCCCCGCCAACACCGGCACCGAACTGACCCAGGGCGACGGCTGGAAGACCGGCAACTCGGTCCGCCCGTTCAAGACGTTCTTCCGCACCGCCACCACGGACGAGATCCAGGGCGCCTTCGCCGCCGAGTACCTCTTCACCAAGGCCGGCAAGAAGAAGGTCTACCTGATCGACGACCAGAAGACCTACGGCGCCGGCCTCGCCGCCTCCTTCAAGGCGAACTTCACCAAGCTCGGCGGCCAGATCGTCGGCACCGACCACATCAACCCCGACGACCGCGACTTCAACGCCGTCGTCGCCAAGATCAAGAAGACCGGTGCCGAAGCCCTCTACTACGGCGGCGAATACCCCGCCGCCGCCCCCCTGAGCCAGCAGCTCAAGGACAGCGGCCAGAACATCCCCCTCATGGGCGGCGACGGCATCTACTCCGGCGAATTCCCCAAGCTCAACAAGAAGGCCGAAGGCGACCTCGCCACCTCCGTCGGCAAGCCCGTCGAAGAACTCCCCTCCGCCAAGGAGTTCATCGCCAACTACAAGACGGCCGGCTACAAGGACGCCTACGAGGCCTACGGCGGCCTCACCTACGACGCCACCTGGTCCATCATCGAAGCCGTCAAGATCGCCGTCGAAGGCAACGACGGCAAGGTCCCGACAGACGGCCGCAAGGCAGTCCTCGACGCCATGTCCAAAGTCAAGTTCGACGGCGTCACCGGCACCGTCTCCTTCGACGAATTCGGCGACACCACCAACCACTTGATGACCGCCTACAAGGTCACCGGCGGAACGTGGAAGCCCGAATACAGCGCCGCACCCAACGTCAGCTGAACGAAGCAGGAGCAGCCGCACCTCCCCACTTCACGCATTGATCAGGCCGCGCGGGAGTGCCCACCAGCGCTCCCGCGCGGCGCCATATCCGAACCACTCCACGGAGGCCCTGCGGTGCACGAACTGCCGCAACAGCTGGCCAATGGACTCATCCTCGGCGCGATGTACGGACTCATCGCGATCGGATACACGATGGTCTACGGCATCGTTCAGCTCATCAACTTCGCCCACGGCGAAATCTTCATGGTCGGGGGCTTCGGCGCCCTCACCGTCTGGCTCGTCCTCCCCGGCGGCTTCGCCCTCGGCGCAGCGATACCCCTCATGATCCTCGGCGGCGTCCTCGTCTCCGTCGCCGTCGCCACCGCGGCCGAGCGCTTCGCCTACCGGCCCCTGCGCACCGCCCCGCGACTGGCACCCCTCATCACCGCCATCGGCCTCTCCATCGTCCTCCAGCAGGCCGTATGGATGGGATACCCCGACGCCAAGAAGGACCGCCCCTTCCCCCAGTTCTCCGGCGGCCCCATCGACGTCCTCGGCGCCAACATCCAGCGCGGCGACCTCTTCGTCCTCATCGCCGCCCCCCTGTGCATGGTCGCCCTCGGCTTCTTCGTCACCAAGACCCGCTCCGGCCGCGGCATGCAGGCCACCGCCCAGGACCCCGACACCGCCAAACTCATGGGCATCAACACCGACCGCATCATCGTCATGGCCTTCGCCATCGGCGCCGCGTTCGCCGCCATCGCCGCAGTCGCCTACGGCCTCAAAAACGGCCAGGTCGGCTTCCGCATGGGCTTCCTCATGGGCCTCAAAGCCTTCACCGCGGCCGTCCTCGGCGGCATCGGCAACATCTACGGAGCCATGCTCGGCGGCCTCGTCCTCGGCGTCGCCGAATCCCTCGCCATCGGCTACATCGGCGACATCCCCGGCATGAACCTCTTCGGCGGCGGCGCCTGGAAGGACGTATGGGCGTTCGCCCTCCTCATCCTCGTCCTGCTGTTCAGGCCACAAGGCCTGCTCGGCGAACGCGTCGCGGATCGGGCGTGAAAGCGATGACGACCAACATCCCCACCCAGAAGAACACCGACGCCGTCAAGACGCCCACCGGCGACACGGCCCCCCTCATCCCCCTGCCCGCGGCCCTCGCCCCCGTCCTCACCCTCGCCGGATCCGCCGTCGCCCTCGCCGGCACCTTCCTCGCCTGGACCTGGACCGACGAGTTCCCCGGCAACCTCACCATCACCGGCTACCCCGGCGGCCTCCAGGTCCTCACCCTCATCGGCGCCGCCCTCACCATCCTCTTCGTCCTCTCCGGGTACGGAATCCGCGGCCTGCGCTGGCTCACCCCCGGCGGCACCAACAGCCCCGCCCGCGCCACCACCCTCGGCGTCCTCGGCGCCACCGGCTACGCCCTCGGCGCCATCAGCTACGTCCTCGGCGGCGTCGTCAACCTCGAACCCGGCGCCTGGGTCTCCGCCATCGGCGCCCTCATCGCCACCATCGGCGCCTTCGCACTCCCCGCCGACGTCCCCCACGACGCCGACGACGCGACGAACCCCTGGACCCTCTTCCGCCACAGCTTCGCCGCCCCCGAACCCGGCCGCGCCAAGGAACTCCCCTCCTGGGCAGAGATCCTCATCATCACCGCAGCCTTCGGCATCGGCCTCTACGTCTTCTCCTTCGGCATCGGCGTCGACGACGACAACCCCCAGCTGTTCATCGGCTTCCTCGTCATCACCGCGTTCAGCTTCACCGCACTCAACCGCGCCGGCCTCCTCAAGCGACTCTCCGCACTGACGGCCAAACACCGCAGCGTCACCCTCGGCGCCGCGTTCGCCGCCGCGATCTGCTTCCCCTTCACCCAGACCAACGACCAGTTCGCCCTCATCGGCGCGAACATCCTCATCTTCGCCACCGTCGCCCTGGGCCTCAACGTCGTCGTCGGCCTCGCCGGCCTCCTCGACCTCGGATACGTCGCCTTCCTCGGCGTCGGCGCCTACGCCGCCGCCCTCGTCTCCGGCTCACCCCAGTCGAGCATCGGCGTCCAGTTCCCCTTCTGGGCCGCCGTCCTCACCGGCGCCCTCGCCTCACTGATCTTCGGCGTCGTCATCGGCGCCCCCACCCTGCGGCTGCGCGGCGACTACCTCGCCATCGTCACCCTCGGCTTCGGTGAGATCTTCCGCATCACCGTCAACAACCTCAACGGCACCAGCGGACCCGACGTCACCAACGGCTCCACCGGCATCCCGAACATCCCCGACCTCAACATCCTCGGGTTCGACTTCGGAATCTCCCACGACGTCCTCGGCCACCAGCTCACCCGCCCAGGCAACTACTACCTGCTGATGCTCCTCTGCACCCTCCTCGTCGTCACGGTCTTCCGCCGCAGCGCCGACTCCCGCATCGGCCGCGCCTGGGTCGCCATCCGCGAAGACGAGACAGCCGCCACCGCCATGGGCATCAACGGCTTCCGCCTCAAACTCCTCGCCTTCGCCCTCGGCGCCTCCCTCGCCGGCCTCGCCGGCACCGTCCAGGCACACGTCTCCTACAGCGTCACCCCCGAGCAGTACCAGTTCGCCGGCTCCGTGCCGCCCAACTCGGCCTTCCTGCTCGCAGCGGTCATCCTCGGCGGCATGGGCACCATCAGCGGGCCGCTCGTGGGCGCCGCACTGCTCTACCTCATCCCCGCCAAACTCCAGTTCATGGCGGAATACCAGCTGCTCCTCTTCGGCGTCGCGCTCATGCTCCTCATGCGCTTCCGCCCCGAAGGCCTCGTCGCCGACCGCAGGAAGCAGCTCGAATTCCACGAAACCGGACAGCTCGACGTACCCGACGACAAGGGCCTGCCCGAGACCGCCACCGGCGTCGCCAAGGCAGGGGCGTGACCGCGATGACCACCACCACAACCACCGCCACGACCACCACGGTCCTCGACGCCTCGGGCGTCACCATGCAGTTCGGCGGCCTCACCGCCGTACGCTCCGTCGACCTCACCGTCAACAGCGGCGAGATCGTCGGACTCATCGGCCCCAACGGAGCCGGGAAGACCACCTTCTTCAACTGCCTCACCGGCCTCTACATCCCCACCACCGGCACAGTCAGCTACAAGGGCACCGTCCTCCCGCCCAAACCCCACCTCGTCACCCAGGCCGGCATCGCCCGCACCTTCCAGAACATCCGGCTCTTCGCCAACATGACCGTCCTGGAAAACGTGCTCGTCGGACGCCACACCCGCACCCACGAAGGCCTCTGGTCCGCGCTCCTGCGCCTGCCCAGCTTCAAAAAGGCCGAAGACGCCTCCCGCGCCAGGGCCATGGAACTCCTCGAGTTCACCGGCCTCGCCGCCAAGGCCGACCACCTCGCCCGCAACCTCCCCTACGGCGAACAGCGCAAGCTCGAAATCGCCCGCGCCCTCGCCAGCGACCCCGGCCTCCTCCTCCTCGACGAGCCCACCGCCGGCATGAACCCCCAGGAGACGCGCGCCGCCGAAGAACTCATCTTCGCCATCCGCGACCAGGGCATCGCCGTCCTCGTCATCGAGCACGACATCCGGTTCATCATGAACCTCTGCGACCGCGTCGCCGTGCTCGTCCAGGGCGAGAAGATCGTCGAAGGCCCCGCCGAAGTAGTCCAGGCCGACGAACGCGTCATCGCCGCCTACCTCGGCACCCCCTTCGAGGGCGCACCAGGAGCGGAAGAAGTCGCCGAAGTCGAAGCCGCAGAGGCCGCCGAGGCGCACAGCACCACGGAAGGAGACGAGAAGTGACCGCACTGCTCGAGGTCGAAGACCTCAGGGTCGCCTACGGCAAGATCGAGGCGGTCAAGGGCATCTCCTTCAAGGTCGCCGCAGGCGAAGTCGTCACCCTCATCGGCACCAACGGCGCCGGCAAGACCACCACCCTGCGCACCCTGTCCGGCCTCCTCCAGCCCCTCGGCGGCCAGATCAAGTTCGACGGCAAGGTGCTCAACAAGATCCCCGCCCACAAGATCGTCTCGCTGGGGCTGGCCCACTCCCCCGAAGGCCGCCACATCTTCCCCCGCATGACCATCGAGGACAACCTCCGCCTCGGCGCCTTCCTCCGCAACGACAAGGAAGACATCGAGAAGGACATCCAGCGCGCCTACGACCTCTTCCCCATCCTGGGAGAACGCCGAAAGCAGGCCGCAGGCACCCTCTCCGGCGGCGAACAGCAGATGCTCGCCATGGGCCGCGCCCTCATGTCCCGGCCCAAACTGCTCATGCTCGACGAACCCTCCATGGGCCTCTCACCGATCATGATGCAGAAGATCATGGCCACCATCCAGGAACTCAAGTCCCAGGGCACCACCATCCTGCTCATCGAGCAGAACGCCCAGGCGGCCCTGTCCCTGGCCGACCACGGCCACGTCATGGAGGTCGGCAAGATCGTCCTCTCCGGCAGCGGCCAGGAACTCCTCCACGACGAGTCCGTCCGCAAGGCCTACCTCGGCGAGGACTGAACCACCCGCACACGACGAGGCCCGCGCCCCTTCTCCGGGCGCGGGCCTCGTCGTGTACGCGTCCACGTGACGCGGACGTCCGACTCCGTCTCGCGGACTACGCCTTGTCCGCCTTCTTCTCCTCGGCGTCCTGGATCACAGCCTCCGCCACCTGCTGCATCGACATCCGACGATCCATCGACGTCTTCTGGATCCACCGGAACGCCGCCGGCTCCGTCAGCCCGTACTCCGTCTGCAGAATCGACTTCGCCCGGTCCACCAGCTTGCGCGTCTCCAGCCGCAGCGTCAGGTCCGCGACCTCGTTCTCCAACTCCCGCAACTCCGTGAAACGCGAGACGGCCATCTCGATCGCCGGGACGACATCGCTCTTGCTGAACGGCTTCACCAGATACGCCATCGCGCCGGCGTCACGCGCCCGCTCCACCAGGTCGCGCTGCGAGAACGCGGTCAGCATCAGGACCGGCGCGATGCGCTCCTCGGCGATCTTCTCCGCCGCGGAGATGCCGTCCAGCTTGGGCATCTTCACATCCAGGATGACGAGGTCCGGCTTGTGCTCACGGGCGAGCTCGATCGCCTGCTCACCGTCGCCGGCCTCCCCGACGACGCTGTAGCCCTCCTCCTCCAGCATCTCCTTGAGGTCGAGGCGGATCAGCGCCTCGTCCTCGGCGATGACGACACGGGTCGTCAGCGGAGGTACGTGCGACTTGTCGTCGTCGGGCGCGTCCACGGGCTGGGGCGACTCGGGGGCGGTCACGGGGGCTCCTCGTTCAGGGGCGGGTACTGCTGACAAGAGCCTACCTAGCTGCGCCTCGACATGGTCACCCGGTACACTCCTCTCGGGTTGGCCAGCCGGGTTGGCGGAATGGCAGACGCTGATGTCTCAAACACATCTGTCCGAAAGGACGTGCGGGTTCGAATCCCGCACCCGGCACGCTAAAGCGGAGGTTCACATTCTCGTGAACCTCCGCTTTTCCGTGCACACAGTCGCGATCAGTCACGCAGTGTGTTCGCATGAACTTTCACGGCACTGCTGTTCGCCAAAAGGCCATCACGCTCCTACGCGAGGGGGCGCGCAACGCGGACGTGGCCCGTCACTTCGACATCCCCCTGGGCACAGTCAGCTACTGGAAACACATGGACCGCGCGAAACGCGGCGAGTGTCCGGGCCGCACTCCCCCACCGTGCCCCCGGTGCGAGGGCGAACTCGCTTCCCCGCCCTACTCCTACCTTCTCGGCCTCTACCTCGGCGACGGCCACATCATCCAGAACCGCGCGATGCGAGTGCCCAGCCTGTCCATCTCCTGCGCTGATGTACACCCCGGGCTGATGGACGAGTGCGAGGACGCCATGCGGGCTGTGTTTCCCGCGAATTCTGTCTGCCGGGTCCGCCGGAAGG
Source organism: Streptomyces sp. B21-105 (assembly GCF_036898465.1). Taxonomy (NCBI): domain Bacteria; kingdom Bacillati; phylum Actinomycetota; class Actinomycetes; order Kitasatosporales; family Streptomycetaceae; genus Streptomyces; species Streptomyces sp. B21-105. Next base: position 2,562,342 of record NZ_JARUMJ010000001.1, read on the forward strand.
GCTGTCACGAGGTGAAGCTCTACTCCAAACACCTATGGTGTCTCTTTCCCCAGCACGGCCCCGGCAAGAAGCACGAGCGGGCGATCGTCCTCGAACCCTGGCAGCAGGCCATCGTCGATGAGCACCCCTGGGAGTTCATCCGCGGCCTCATCCACTCCGACGGTTGCCGCATCACCAACTGGACGACCCGCATCGTCGCCGGTGAGCGCAAGCGCTATGAGTACCCCCGCTACTTCTTCACCAACGTCTCCGACGACATCCGGCGACTCTTCACCGACACCCTGGAAAAGCTGGATATCGAGTGGACGCACTGCACCCGCAACGGGAACCCCTACAACATCTCCGTCGCCAAGAAGGCGCACGTCGCCCTCCTCGACGCCCACGTCGGCCCCAAGCACTGACCCCCGGTGGGCTACCTCGGGCCGTCGTCCTCGCCGATGTGGTGGACTCGGACCAGGTTCGTGGTGCCCGAGACGCCGGGCGGGGAGCCGGCGGTGATCACGACCACGTCGCCCTTCTCGCAGCGGCCGTACCGCAGCAGCAGCTCGTCGACCTGGTCGACCATCGCGTCCGTGGAGGCGGCCGCCGGGCCGAGGAACGTCTCGACGCCCCAGGTCAGGCTCAGCTGGGAGCGGGTCGCCGGTTCCGGGGTGAAGGCGAGGACGGGGATCGGGGAGCGGTAGCGGGAGAGGCGGCGGACGGTGTCGCCGCTCTGGGTGAAGGCGACGAGGAACTTGGCGCCGAGGAAGTCGCCGATCTCGGCGGCGGCGCGGGCGACGGCTCCGCCCTGGGTGCGGGGTTTGTTGTTCTCCGTCAGTTCGGGCAGGCCCTTGGCGAGGAGGTCTTCCTCGGCCGCTGTGACGATCTTGGCCATGGTGCGGACGGTCTGGACGGCGTGTTTGCCGACGCTGGTCTCGCCGGAGAGCATGACGGCGTCGGCGCCGTCGAGGACGGCGTTGGCGACGTCGCTGGCCTCGGCCCTGGTGGGGCGGGAGTGCTCGATCATGGAGTCGAGCATCTGGGTGGCGACGATGACCGGTTTGGCGTTGCGCTTGGCGAGTTTGATGGCGCGTTTCTGGACGATGGGGACTTGTTCGAGTGGCATTTCGACGCCGAGGTCTCCGCGGGCGACCATGATGCCGTCGAAGGCGGCCACGATCTCGTCGATGTTCTCGACGGCCTGGGGCTTCTCCACCTTGGCGATGACGGGGAGCCGGCGGCCTTCCTCGTCCATGATGCGGTGGACGTCGAGGATGTCGTGGCCGCTGCGGACGAAGGAGAGGGCGATGACGTCGAAGCCGGTGCGCAGCGCCCAGCGCAGGTCGTCTTCGTCCTTTTTGGAGAGGGCGGGGACGGAGACGGCGACTCCGGGGAGGTTGAGGCCTTTGTGGTCGGAGATGACGCCGCCTTCGACGACGCGGGTGTGGACGCGGGGGCCGTCGACGTGGGTGACTTCGAGGGTGACTTTGCCGTCGTCGACGAGGATGCGTTCGCCGGGGGTGACGTCGTCGGCGAGGCCGGCGTGGGTGGTGCCGCAGTGGGTGCCGTCGCCTGCGACGCCTTCTTCGACGGTGATGGTGAAGGTGTCTTCGCGTTCGAGGAGTACGGGGCCTTCCGCGAAGTGGCCGAGGCGGATCTTCGGGCCTTGGAGGTCGGCGAGGGTGCCGACGCTGTGGCCGGTTTCGTCTGCGGCCTTGCGGACGTGGCGGTAGCGCTCCTCGTGTTCGGCGTGAGTGCCGTGGCTGAGGTTGAAGCGGGCGACGTCCATTCCGGCTTCTACGAGGGCTTTGAGCTGGTCGTAGGAGTCGGTTGCGGGGCCCAGGGTGCAGACGATTTTTGCTCGGCGCATGTTTCGAGCTTATGTCTTACCGGTGGGTAGCGAATTGGGGGCACGTGACTGCTCAACAACCTTTGGGTGAAGGGTTGTTGACAACTTCTAAAGTGTGCGGGGTGTCGCTCTTTTGAGCGCGGGCTGTTTTCCGTGGGGATTCCTTCCTCTTGTACGTGAATTCCCCGAACGGGTGAATTCACAGGCGTGGTGGATTCATCGTGAAGCGTGCGGTGACTTCGGCGCAGACGTGGATGCGCTGGGGTTCGAGGTCGAGGGGTTCGGGGTCGGGGGACTCGATTTCCGTCGCGGCGCCGGAGAAGCGGACGGCGCTGCGGCCGAAGGCGGAGCGGGTGCGGGGGCGGGCGCTGCCGGTTGTGGTGTCGGTGAGTTCGAGGAGGGCGGCGAGGGTGGTGTCGAGTGCTTCGGCGTATTCCTTGGCGCGTCGGACGGCGTCGTGGACGGCGTGGCGGCGGGCGGTGCGGTGGACGGGAGAGGTGGGGCGCAGGGTCCAGGAGGGGCCGTCGACTCGGGTGAGGTCGAGGTCGGCGAGGCGGGTGGTGAGTTCGCCGAGGACGGTGAAGTCGGTGAGTTCGGCGGTGAGGTGGATGGTGCCGTGGTGGGTGTGGATGTGTTCGTCTCGGTCGTATGGGGTGAGTTCGGGTCTGAGGGTGAGTGTGCCGGTGGAGAGGTTTTCGACGGTGTCGCCGTAGGACTTGAGGAGGTCGAGGGCGGTGGTGTTGCGGTGGGTGAGGTCGTCGAGGGTGGTGCGGCGGTCGTGGCCTCGGGCGGTGAGGGTGACGGTGATGCGGGCGATTTCGGGGTCGACCTCGAGTTCGGCTTCGCCGCGGACGGTGAGGTGGGGGGTGTCGGGTGTGGCGTGGGGGTGGTGCTGTGGGGTGGTTGTGGTGGGTTGGGTGGGTGGGGAAGTCATACGTCCCAGGTTGTCATGTCTTCGTCGTTCGGGTGGGTGGGTGGATGTGTTCCGGTCATCAGATCGAAACCTCCGTGACCTGTTGCGGTCGGTAGTGGGCGGTGCAGAATCTACGCGCGTTGGTCTACGCGCGTCGTCCGCCATCCCCGAGGAGCACGAGTCATGTCGTTGAACCGCCGGAAGTTCCTGAAGAAGTCCGCCGTGACCGGGGCGGGGGTGGCGATCGCGGGAGCTGCGGCGGCTCCGTCGGCGCAGGCCGCGGTGGCGAAGCCGGGTAAGCCGGGCGAGCAGCCGAAGCGGTATGCGCTGACCGTGATGGGGACGACGGACCTGCACGGTCATGTCTTCAACTGGGACTACTTCAAGGACGCGGAGTACAAGGACGCGGCCGGTAACGCGCAGGGTCTGGCGCGGATCTCGACGCTGGTGAACCGGATCCGTGCGGAGAAGGGGCGTGAGAACACGCTGCTGCTGGACGCGGGTGACACGATCCAGGGCACTCCGCTGACGTACTACTACGCGAAGGTGGACCCGATCACCGCCAAGGGCGGTCCGGTGCATCCGATGGCGCAGGCGATGAACGCGATCGGGTACGACGCGGCGGCGCTGGGCAACCACGAGTTCAACTACGGCATCGAGACGCTGCGGAAGTTCGAGTCGCAGTTGCGGTTCCCGTTGCTGGGGGCGAACGCGGTGGACGCGAAGACGCTGCGGCCGGCGTTCCAGCCGTATGTGATCAAGACGTTCTGTGTGAAGGGTGCGCCGCCGGTGAAGGTGGCGGTGCTGGGCCTGACGAACCCGGGTATCGCGATCTGGGACAAGGCGTATGTGCAGGGGAAGCTGGCGTTCCCGGGTCTTGAGGAGCAGGCGGCGAAGTGGGTGCCGAGGCTGAAGTCGCTGGGTGCGGATGTGGTGATCGTGTCGGCGCACTCGGGTTCGTCGGGTACGTCGTCGTACGGTGACCAGCTGCCGTATGTGGAGAATTCGGCGGCGTTGGTGGCGCAGCAGGTGCCGGACATCGACGCGGTGCTGGTGGGTCACGCGCATGTGGAGATTCCGGAGCTGAGGGTCGTCAACGCGAAGACCGGGAAGACGGTCGTGCTGTCGGAGCCGTTGGCGTATGCGGAGCGGCTGTCGGTGTTCGATGTGGAGCTGGTGTTCGAGAAGGGGCGGTGGTCGGTCGAGTCGGTGTCTTCGAAGGTGCTGAACTCCAACTCGGTCGCGGACGACCCGAAGATCACGAAGCTGCTGGGTGACGAGCACGCGAAGGTCGTCGCGTACGTCAACCAGGTGGTGGGTTCGGCGACGGAGACGTTGACGACGGTGGAGGCGCGGTTCAAGGACGCGCCGATCATCGACCTGATCACGAAGGTGCAGGAGGACGTCGTCAAGGCGGCGTTGGCGGGGACGTCGTATGCGTCGCTGCCGGTGATCGCGCAGGCGTCGCCGTTCTCGCGTACGTCGGAGATCCCGGCGGGTGAGGTGACGATCCGGGACCTGTCGAGCCTGTACGTCTACGACAACACGCTGGTGGCGAAGTTGATGACGGGTGCGCAGGTGCGGGCGTACCTGGAGTACTCGGCGGAGTATTTCGTGCAGACGGCGGCGGGTGCGGTGGTCGACACGGAGAAGCTGACGAACGCGGCGGGGCGTCCGGACTACAACTACGACTATGTGTCGGGTCTGGCGTACGACATCGACATCGCGCAGGCGGCGGGTTCGCGGATCAGGAATCTGACGTACAACGGGGCGGCGTTGGACGATGCGCAGCAGTTTGTGCTGGCGGTGAACAATTACCGGGCCAATGGTGGTGGGGCGTTCCCGCATGTGGCGTCGGCGCAGGAGTTGTGGGCGGAGTCGACGGAGATCCGTACGCGGATCTCGGAGTGGGTGACGGCGAAGGGTGTGCTGGATCCGAAGGACTTCGCGTCGGTGGACTGGAAGCTGACGCGTGAGGGTGTGCCGGTGTTCTAGGGGTTCTTGGGCTCTTGGGCTCTTGGCTTCTTGGGCTCTTGGGCTCTTGGGCCTTCTGGTTCCCCGGGGGGGGCGGTGTGTCGTGCGGTGGCGTGGTCGGTCACCGTGTGCGCACCGCCCTTTTCGTGTGCTGGTGGTGTCTAGCGTCGGTCGACGAGGGGGGTGAGGGTGGGGGCTTGGCGGGCGGTGGGGACGCGGGGTGCGGGTTGGGGTTGTTCGAGTCCGAAGGTGGTGAAGGCGGTCCGGGTGGGCAGGGGGTAGGTCTCTTTTTCGGTGAGGGCGTTGAGGATGGTGGCGCTGCGCCAGGCGGCGAGGCCGAGGTCGGGGGCGCCTACGCCGTGGGTGTGGCGTTCGGCGTTCTGGACGTGGACGTTGCAGCCGGTGGCGGTGATGGAGGGGTCGAGGACGAGGCGGTGGTGGGCGTCGATGCGGGGGCGTTCGCTGTTGTCGCGGCGGATGTAGGGGTCGAGGCCGGCGAGGATGCGGTCGAGGGGGCGTTCGTGGTGGCCGGTGGCGAGGATGACGGCGTCGGTGGTGAGGCGGCTGCGGGTGTTCTGCTGGGTGTGTTCGAGGTGGAGTTCGATCTGGGTGGTGGAGATGCGGCCGGCGGTGCGGACGGTCACGCCGGGGGTGAGGACGGTGTCGGGCCAGCCGCCGTGGAGGGTGCGGCGGTAGAGCTCGTCGTGGATGGCGGCGAGGGTGTCGGCGTCGATGCCTTTGTGGAGTTGCCATTGGCCGGCGAGCAGGCGGTCGCGGACGTTTTCGGGGAGGGCGTGGAAGTAGCGGGTGTAGTCGGGGGTGAAGTGTTCGAGGCCGAGTTTGGAGTACTCCATGGGGGCGAACGCTTCGGTGCGGCCGATCCAGTGGAGTCGTTCGTGGCCGGTGGGGCGGTGGCGGAGGAGGTCGAGGAAGACTTCGGCGCCGGACTGTCCTGATCCGACGACGGTGATGTGGTCGGCGGTGAGGAGGGTGTCGCGGTGGGTGAGGTAGTCGTCGGCGTGCAGGACGGGGACGCCGGGGGCGTCGGCGAGGGGGCGCAGGGCGTCGGGGATGTGGGGGGTGGTGCCGATGCCGATGACGATGTTGCGGGTGTGGGTGCGGCCGAGGGCTTCGGCTTCGCCGGCTGCGTCGAGTTGGGTGTAGTCGACTTCGAAGAGGTCGCGTTCGGGGTTCCAGCGGACGGAGTCGACTTGGTGGCGGAAGTGGAGGGCGGGGAGGTGGTCGGCGACCCAGCGGCAGTAGGCGTCGTATTCGGCGCGTTGGATGTGGAAGCGCTCGGCGAAGTAGAAGGGGTAGAGGCGGTGGTGGGTTTTGAGGTAGTTGAGGAAGGTCCAGGGGCTGGTGGGGTCGGCGAGGGTGACGAGGTCGGCGAGGAAGGGGACTTGGATGCGGGTGCCGTCGATGAGGAGGCCGGGGTGCCAGTCGAAGCGGGGGCGTTGTTCGTAGAAGACGGCGTCGAGTTCGGCGAGGGGGTGGGCGAGGGCGGCGAGGGAGAGGTTGCTGGGGCCGACGCCGATGCCGACGAGGTCGCGTGGGGTGCCGGCGTCGGGGTGGGGCGTGTTCATGTGGGGGTGTTTCCTTCCACCAGTCGCAGGAGGGCGGTGAGGTCGGCGGGCCGGGTGTGGGGGTTGAGGAGGGTGGTCTTGAGCCAGAGCCGGCCGTCGAGGCGGGCCCGGCCGAGGACGGCGTGGCCGTGGGTGAGGAGGCGGCGGCGGATGTCGGCGACGGCGGTGTCGGTGGCGTGTGCGGGCCGGAAGAGGACGGTGCTGAGGGTGGGTGGGGCGTGGAGTTCGAGGCCGGGGTGGGCGGTGACGAGGTCGGCGAGGTGCTGGGCGTGGTCGCAGACCTGGTCGACGAGGGCGCCGAGGCCGCTGCGGCCGAGGGTTTTGAGGGTGACGGCGATCTTGAGGGCGTCGGGGCGGCGGGTGGTGCGCAGGGAGCGGCCGAGGAGGTCGGGGAGGCCGGCTTCGGTGTCGTCGTCGGCGTTGAGGTAGTCGGCGTGGTGGTGGAGGGCGGTGAGGTCGTGGGGGTCGCGGACGGCGAGGAGTCCGGCGGCGACGGGCTGCCAGCCGAGTTTGTGGAGGTCGAGGGTGACGGTGTGGGCGGCTTCGAGGCCGGTGAGGAGGGGGCGGCGGCGGTCGCTGAAGAGGAGGCCTCCTCCGTAGGCGGCGTCGATGTGGAGGCGGGCGCCGTGGGTGTGGCTGAGGGCGGCGAGGGCGGGGAGGGGGTCGATGAGTCCGGCGTCGGTGGTGCCGGCGGTGGCGGCGACGAGGTGGGGGCCGGGTCGGGTGGTGAGGGTGTGGTGGAGGGTGGCGGGGTCGAGGACGCCGGTGGGGGTGGGGAGGATGACGGGTTCGGGGAGGCCGAGGAGCCAGGCGGCGCGGGGCAGGGAGTGGTGGGCGTTGGCGCCGCAGACGAGCCGGAGGGTGGGTCCGTGTGCTTCGCGGGCGAGGAGGAGGGCGAGATGGTTGGCTTCGGTGCCGCCGGTGGTGACGAGGGCGTCGGCGGGGGGCGTGGGGGCGGTGGCGGTGGTGGTGGCGGTGCTCGACGGTGTGGGGTCTGTGCTTGACGGTGTGGGGGGTGTCGGGTTGTGGCCGTAGATCTGCGCGGCGAGGGCGTGGGTGAGCAGGGTTTCCAGTTCCGAGGCGGCGGGGGCCTGGTCCCAGGAGTCGAGTGAGGGGTTGAGGGCGGTGGCGGCGAGGTCGGCGGCGGTGGCTACGGCGAGGGGCGGGCAGTGCAGGTGGGCGGCGCAGAGGGGGTGGGCGGGGTCGGCGGCGCCTTCGGCGAGGGTGCGGACGAGGGTGTGCAGGGCGCCGGGGTCGCCGTGTTCGGGCAGCGGGTCGCCGACGGCCTCGCTGACGCGTGCGGCCACCGTGTGCGGTCCGCCTGCGGGCAGTGGCCCGCCGCGTGAGCGGGCGCCGGCGTCGAGCGCGTCGAGGACGGTCGCCAGCAGGGGGCGCAGGGCGTCGGAGCCTTCGGGGCCTGAGGCGAGGGGCGGCATGCTCACGGGGGTTCCTCCGGGGCCGGGGGCGGGTGCCCGCAGCGGGGAGGTCCAGCTTGTCGGGTGGGGCGGCGACGCGCCCGGAAAGCCCGGGGACAGGAACCCGAAAGTGTGGTGGTCGCCGGGCGGGATCATCCGGAGCCCGGTGCGGTGGCGGTGGGGGGTTCCCGCCGGTGCCGGGGGAGCCGTCGGCGGGGCGTGGGGCGCGCGGTGGCCGGGGCGCTGTCGGCGCGGGCGGCGGGGCTCAGGCGCGTGAGGGCGGCCGTGCCGTCGGGTCGGGCGATGAGGGAACGGGGTTCCTCGACGGCTGGGCTTCGGGGTGGAGCGGCCGGGCGCTCCCGGCGTCGGGACCTGTCGGTGAGCGGCGGTCGGGGCGGCGCGATGGGGCGGTGCGGTGGGCCGGGGTGAGGTTCGGCCCGCCGTAGGGCCCCGCACGCCGGCCGGGGTGTGCGGGGCCCTACGGGGGCCGTGGCCGGGGTGTCAGGCCTGGTGGGCTTCGCGTACGCGCAAGGCGCGGGTGAGGTCGTCGAGTTGGTCGACGAGTTTGCGGCGCAGGGCGGGGATGGGGTGGGCGTCGGTGAGGCATTGTTCGCCGAGGCGCAGGGTGTCGGGGTCGATGGCGTGGCCGGGGAAGGCCCAGCGGCCTGCGGCGTCGGCGATGGCGGGGCCGCGGCGGGCGGCGACGGCGACGGCGTCCTGGTAGTAGCGGGGGATGTAGTCGGTGAGGAGGTCGGTCTGTTCGGGCTGCCAGAAGCCCTGGGCGGTGGCGGTGAAGAGGTAGTTGGAGAGGTCGTCGTCGTCGAACATGGCGGCCCAGGCGGTGTGTTTGGCTTCGGCGTCGGGGAGGGCGGCGCGGCAGCGGGCGGCGCCTTCGCGGCCGGTGGCGGAGGGGTCGCGGTCGAGTTCGGCGGTGATGTCGGTGTCGTCGACGGCGCCGAGGACGGCGAGTCGGGCGAGGACGCGCCAGCGCAGGTCGGGGTCGAGTTCGGGGCCGCCGGGGACGGTGCCGTCGGCGAGCCAGGCGGCGATGGTGTCGGGGTGGGCGGCGACGTCGATGAAGTGGCGTACGGCGATGAGGCGCAGGCTGGGGTGGTCGCCGTCCTCGGTGCGGCGGATGAGGTCGCGGCAGAGCGCGGAGAGGGCGGCGAGGGCGGCGGGGCGCTGTTCGGGGGTGGCGTAGCGGTCTGCGGCCTGGGTGGAGGCGAAGGTGAGGACGCCTTGGACGAGGGCGAGGTCGGTTTCGTGGGGGAGGTGGGTGCGGGCGGTGTCGAGGTAGGCGGCGGGGGTGAGTTCGCCGTCGCGGACGGCGTCGCGCAGGGCGTTCCAGACGACGGCTCGGGTGAGGGGGTCGGGGAGGCCGCTGAGGCGGGCGCGGAGGGTGTCGAAGGAGGCGGGGTCGAAGCGGATCTTGGCGTAGGTGAGGTCGCCGTCGTTGAGGAGGAGCAGGGCGGGGCGTTTGCCGAGGGGTTCGGGTGTGTGCTGCGGGATGTCGATCTCGAGGCGTCGGCGTTGGGTGAGGTGGCGGTCCTCGTCGGCGAGGTCGAGGTCGTAGAGGCCGACGGCGATGCGGTGGGGGCGGCTGCCGTGGTGGTCGACGGTCAGGGCGTGGTCGCCGTTGGAGCCGCTGACGGTGGGGAGGAGGGTGTCGACGCCCGTGGTGCGCAGCCAGGCGTCGGCCCAGGCGTGGACGTCGCGGTCGGTGTGGGCGGCGAGGGAGTCGATGAAGTCGGTGAGGGTGGCGTTGGCGAAGCGGTGTCGGGCGAAGTGGGTGTTGATGCCGGCGAGGAAGTCCTTCTCGCCGAGCCAGGTGACGAGTTGGCGTAGTGCGGAGGCGCCCTTGGCGTAGGAGATGCCGTCGAAGTTGAGGAGGGCGGAGGCGGTGTCGTCGACGTTCTCGGGGGCGACGGGGTGGGTGGAGGGGCGTTGGTCGGCGTCGTAGCCCCAGGGTTTGCGGACGACGCCGAATTCGGTCCAGGTGCCGTGGAAGCGGGTGGCTTCGGTGAGTGTCTGGTAGCCCATGTATTCGGCGAAGGACTCGTTGAGCCAGATGTCGTCCCACCATTGGAGGGTGACGAGGTCGCCGAACCACATGTGGGCCATCTCGTGGGCGATGACCATGGCGCGGGTCTGGCGTTCGGTGTCGGTGACGGCGGAGCGGTAGACGAATTCGTCGCGGAAGGTGACGAGGCCGGGGTTTTCCATGGCGCCGGCGTTGAACTCGGGGACGAAGGCCTGGTCGTAGGAGTCGAAGGGGTAGGGCTCTTCGAATTTCTCGTGGTAGCGGTCGTAGCAGGCGCGGGTGATGTCGAGGAGTTCGTCGGTGTCGGCGTCGAGGTAGGGGGCCAGGGAGCGGCGGCAGTGGAGTCCGAAGGGGAGTCCGCGGTGTTCGGTGCGTACGGAGTGCCAGGGGCCGGCGGCGACGGCGACGAGGTAGGTGGAGATGAGGGGGGTGGGTGCGGCCTGCCAGCGGCCGTCGCCGAGGTGTTCGGTGATGCCGTTGGCGAGGACGGTCCAGTGTTGGGGGGCTTTGACGGTGAGGTCGAAGACCGACTTGAGGTCGGGCTGGTCGAAGGCGGCGAAGACGCGTTGGACGTCTTCCATGAACAGCTGGGTGTAGAGGTAGGTCTCGCCGTCGGTGGGGTCGGTGAAGCGGTGCATGCCTTCGCCGGTGCGGGAGTAGCGCATGTCGGCGTGGACGCGCAGTTCGTGCTCGCCGGGGGTGAGGCCGGTCAGGGGGAGCCGGTTGTCGTCGAGCGTGTCGGGGTCGACGGGGCGGCCGTCGAGGGTGACGGAGTGCAGTGCGGCGGGCCTGATCTCGACGAAGGTGTCCCCGTGGGTGCGCGCGGCGAACCGGATGACGGTGCTGGACTCGAAGGTCTCGTCGCCGGTCGTCAGGTCGAGCTCGATGGTGTAGCGGAGGACGTCGAGGAGTTTGGCACGGTTCTGCGCTTCGTCGCGCGTCAGTACGGACATGCACGACATGCTGCCTGATGCCGCTGGCCGGGCACAGGGGCGGATCGGTACGCGCCCTATGTCCCTTCTCGCGCCGGGGCGCCGATTCTGTGTCGTTTCCGCGCCGGTCGGGTTCCGGCCATGTGCCGGTCATGTGCCGGTGCCGTGTACCGGTGTGCCGTGTGCCGGTCATGTGTCGACATGCCGGCCGGCCAGGTGCCTGCGTACCGGTGATGTGCCGGTGGCAGCTGGGCAGGGCGGGTGAGTGCGGGTGCGGTGTCGGTCGCGCGGTGCCGGTGGTGCGGCTTCGGCTTCCGCGCTTCGGGCCGGTGTGGTTCAGTCGCGTCCGGGGGCCGCGGTGTCCTCGGCGATGCGCTCGTGGTGGCGGATGACCTCGGCGATGATGAAGTTGAGGAACTTCTCGGCGAAGGCGGGGTCGAGCTTGGCGCTCTCGGCGAGGGTGCGCAGTCGGGCGATCTGGCGGGCCTCGCGGGCCTGGTCGGCGGGCGGGAGCTGGTGGCGGGCCTTGAGGTGGCCGACTTGCTGGGTGGCTTTGAAGCGTTCGGCGAGCATGTGCACGACGGCCGCGTCGATGTTGTCGATGCTGTCGCGCAGCCGGGCGAGCTCCTCGCGGACGGCGGGGTCGACGTCGCCGGCGCCGGGCGCGCGGGTGTTGCTGGTGGTCATGGGCGATCACCCTAGGGCATGTCCGGACGGGCGTTGCGGGCTGCCCGTACAGTGGAATGGGGTCCTCGGCGTGTTGGGGGTGCGGCGTGGCGAACGGCGGGCCGGTCGAGCACGGTTACCCGCATCTGGAGACGGTGCGGGCGGCGGTGACGGCGTTGTACAAGCGGTTGTCGTACGACACGATCCACCAGTTCGCGACGAGTGTGGCGCCGGCGGATGTGGCGTTCTGCGACACCGATGATCTGCATCTGGGGGTGCAGCGGGTGGCCCGGGAGCTGGTGCGGCACTTCCGGTTGCCGGACGCGCGGATGGTGGTGGCGTTCCGGGAGATGGAGCATGCGGCGCACATCGAGCTGGCGGCGGGGCCGGAGTACTTCGTCGAGTTGAACGATCGTTTCCGCACGCATCGTCGGGACATCGGTGCGGCGCTGGCGCACGAGATCATGCATGTCTACCTGCACCGGTTGGGGTTGTCGTTCGCGGAGACGCGGGACAACGAGATTCTGACGGACACGGCGACGACGTATCTGGGGGCGGGCTGGCTGCTGCTGGACGCGTACCGGGTGGACGGGGTGTCGTCGCAGAAGCTGGGGTATCTGACGCCGGAGGAGTTCGGGTACGTGCTGGCGAAGCGGTCGCTGGTGTTCGGTGAGGATCCGTCGGTGTGGTTCACGAGCGCGGAGGCGTACGCGGCGTACGGGCGGGGTCTGGAGCGGGCCCGGTTCGACGAGCGGCAGCCGCCGCTGACGGCGGCGGGCTGGGCGGGCCGGCGGCGTTATGCCCGTGACCGTCGGCATGCGCAGGGGGCGCGGGCGGGGTCGGGGGACGCGGGTGCCCCGTATGCGTTCGTGCATGATCCGCAGGGGCCGTTGCGGGTGACGTTCGCGTGTCCTACCTGTCGTCAGCGGATCCGGGTTCCGGTCAGGGGGCGGGTGCGGGCGCGCTGCGGGTTGTGCGGGACGGTGCTGGAGTGCGACACGTGAGCAGGGTGACGGGTGGTGCGGTCGCGGAGTTGTTCGGCCCCGTGTCGTCGTCCGGGTGTCACGCGCCGTAGACCCGTCCCGGCTGTTCGGCGTGCGCCAGCAGCTTGCGCGCGGTGTCCCCTGCTTCTGCCGGGCTCCGGCGTCGTCCTTCGTCCGCCGTCGGTCCCGGCCGCCAGCCTTCCATGACGGTGATGCGGCCGCCCTCCGTCTCGAAGACGCGTCCGGTGACGCCCTCGCTGGCGGTGGAGCCGAGCCAGACGACCAGGGGGGAGACGTTGTCGGGGGCCATGGCGTCGAAGCCGGTCTCGGGGGCGGCCATGGTGGCGGCGAAGGCGTGTTGCGTCATGCGGGTGCGGGCGGCGGGCGCGATCGCGTTGACCTGGACGCCGTAGCGGGCGAGTTCGGCGGCCGCGACGAGCGTGAGGCCGATGATGCCGGCTTTCGCGGCGCTGTAGTTGCCCTGTCCGACCGAGCCGAGGAGTCCCGCACCGCTCGCGGTGTTGACGATGCGTGCGACGGGTGTGCGGCCTGCTTTGGCCTCGGCGCGCCAGTGTGCGGCGGCGTGCTTGAGGGTGAGGAAGTGGCCCTTGAGGTGGACGCGCTGGACGGCGTCCCAGTCGTCCTCGTCGAGGTTGACGAGCATGCGGTCGCGCAGGAAGCCGGCGTTGTTGACGAGGGTGTCGAGTCGGCCGTAGGTCTCCAGGGCGGTCGTCACGAGGGACGCGGCGCCCTGGGGGGTGGCGATGTCGCCGCCGTGGGCGAGGGCGGTGCCGCCGGCCGCGCGGATCTCGTCGGCGACCTGCCGGGCGGGGCTGTCGGGGCCGGGGGTTCCGTCGAGTCCGACGCCGAGGTCGTTGACGACGACTCGGGCGCCCTCGGCGGCGAAGGCGAGGGCGTGGGCGCGCCCGAGGCCGCGTCCGGCGCCGGTGACGACGACTACGCGTCCGTCGCAGATTCCGCTCATCGCAGGTCTCCTCTCACGTCTCTCACGTCTCTCACGTCTCTCGGGTCCTTCGCTTCAGGGCGGCCGAGGTCCGTCAAGTCGTCCCAGGGCGTCCCAGGTCGTCTCGGGGGTTCTTGTTCGCGGTCGCGGCGTCGAGGAAGGCGGGTCGTTCGCCTCCGCCGTGCAGGAGCAGGCTCGCTCCGCTGATGTAGGCGGCCGCGTCGGAGGCGAGGAAGACGGCGGCGTCGCCCACGTCGTCGGGGAGGGCGAGGCGGCCGAGGGGGACGGTGCGGGCCACGGCGTCGACGCCGTCGTCGTCGCCGTAGTGGAGGTGGGTGCGCTCGGTGTGGACCATGCCGACGACCAGGGTGTTCACGCGGATCTCCGGCGCCCATTCGACGGCCATGGACCGTGCGAGGTTCTCCAGGCCGGCTTTGGCCGCGCCGTAGGCGGCGGTGCCGGGTGAGGGACGGCCGCCGCTGACGCTGCCGATCATCACGATGGAGCCCCGGGCGCGCCTGAGGTGGTCGTGGGCGGCGAGGGACACGGTGAGCGGGGCGAGGAGGTTGAGTTCGATCACGCGCGCGTGGCGGTGCGCGTCGGTCTCGGCGAGGGGCCGGTAGGGGGCGCCGCCCGCGTTGTTGACGAGGACGTCGAGCCGGGGCAGTCCGGCGAAGAAGGTGCGGACGGCGTCGGCGTCGCGTACGTCCAGGGGCGCGAACCGGGCTCCGGGGACCGGGGCGTCGGGGGGTCGGCGGGCGCAGACGACGACGTCGGCGCCGGCGCGCGCGAGGGAGCGTGCGATGCCGGCGCCCACGCCGCGGGTGCCGCCGGTGACGACGGCGACCTTCCCGTCCAGCTTCATCGGCTGCTACCTTTCACCTAACAAACGTTTGGTGGAAAGGTAGCTGATGCTTCCATGGGTGTCTCCACCTCGTCCCCGGAAAAGGGGGCGGAAAAGGCCGTCGCACTGGTCACGGTCGACTTCCCGCCGGTGAACGCTCTGCCGGTGCACGGCTGGTTCGCCCTGGCCGAGGCGGTGCGCGCGGCGGGCCGCGATCCGGGCACTCGGTGCGTGGTGCTGGCCGCCGAGGGGCGGGGCTTCAACGCGGGCGTCGACATCAAGGAGATCCAGGCGCAGGGGCCGGGCGCGCTGATCGGCGCAAACCGCGGCTGCTTCGAGGCGTTCACGGCGGTGTACGAGTGCGAGGTTCCCGTCGTGGCGGCGGTGCAGGGGTTCTGTCTGGGCGGCGGCGTCGGCCTCGCGGGGAACGCGGACGTGATCGTGGCGAGCGAGGACGCCGTGTTCGGGCTGCCAGAGCTGGACCGGGGCGCGCTGGGCGCGGCCACCCATCTGGCCCGGCTGGTGCCCCAGCATCTGCTGCGCGCCCTGTACTACACGTCGCGCACGGTCACGGCGGCCGAACTGCACGCGCACGGCTCGGTGTGGCGGGTGACGCCGCCCGGTGAACTGCGCGCGGCGGCGCTCGAGGTGGCCGGCGAGATCGCCGCGAAGGACGGCGAGCTGGTGCGGCTGGCCAAGGCCGCCATCAACGGCATCGATCCGGTCGACGTGCGTCGCAGCTACCGCTTCGAGCAGGGCTTCACCTACGAGGCGAGCGTCGCCGGAGTGGCCGACCGGGTCCGGGACGGCTTCGGCAGAGCCGCACGGGAGGAGAGCTCGGGTGGGTGACAAGACGATGAGCGCCGAGGAGGCCGTCTCGCGCCTGGAGAGCGGCATGACCCTCGGCATCGGGGGCTGGGGTTCACGGCGCAAGCCGATGGCGCTGGTGCGGGCTCTGCTGCGGTCGCAGGTCACCGACCTCACGGTGGTGTCGTACGGCGGGCCGGACGTCGGCATGCTGGCGGCGGCCGGGCGGATCCGCAGGCTGGTCGCCGCCTTCGTCACGCTGGACTCGATCCCGCTGGAGCCGCACTACCGGGCGGCCCGCGAGGGCGGGGCGCTGGAGCTGACGGAGGTCGACGAGGCGATGTTCCTGTGGGGGCTGCGCGCGGCGGCGCACCGGATGCCGTTCCTGCCCGTGCGGGCGGGCCTCGGCTCGGACGTGATGCGGGTGAACCCCGGTCTGCGGACGGTGACGTCGCCGTACGAGGACGGGGAGACGTTCGTGGCCATGCCCGCCCTGCGGCTGGACGCGGCGCTGGTGCACGTCAACCGGGCCGACCGGCTGGGCAACGGACAGTATCTGGGCCCGGACCCGTACTTCGACGACCTGTTCTGCGCGGCGGCGGACACGGCGTACGTCAGCTGTGAACGCGTCGTCGACACCGCGGAGCTGACGAAGGAGGCGCCGCCGCAGTCGCTGCTGATCAAGCGGCACACGGTGACGGGGGTGGTGGAGGCCCCGAACGGGGCGCACTTCACGTCGTGCGCGCCGGACTACGGCCGGGACGAGGCGTTCCAGAAGCGGTATGCGACGACGCCGTGGGCGCAGTTCGCGGCCCGCTACCTCGCCGGGGACGAACAGGCGTACCGGTCGGCGGTCGGGGAGGACTCGTGAGCGGGACCACGCGTGCCGAGTACTGCGTGATCGCCTGCGCGGAGGCCTGGCGCGGCGCGGGCGAGATCCTGGCGAGTCCCATGGGCGTGATCCCCTCGGTCGGTGCCCGGCTCGCCCGGCTCACGTTCGCGCCGGATCTCCTGCTGACCGACGGCGAGGCGCTGATCGTGCGTGCGGACGGGACGCCGGAGGGCTGGCTGCCCTACCGGCAGCATCTGGAGCTGGTCACCGGCGGCCGGCGGCACGTGATGATGGGCGCGAGCCAGATCGACCGGTACGGCAACCAGAACATCTCCTGCGTCGGCGACTGGGCGAAGCCGGTGCGGCAGCTCCTCGGGGTGCGCGGGGCACCCGTCAACACCTTGAACAATCCGACGAGTTACTGGATCCCGAAGCACTCGCGGCGGGTGTTCGTCGCGAAGGTCGACATGGTGTGCGGGGTGGGGTACGACCGTGCGGCCGGCACCCGGCACCACGGCATTGCGCGGGTCGTGTCCGACCTCGGCGTGTTCGACTTCGCCACGCCCGACCGGTCGATGCGGCTGGCCTCGCTGCATCCCGGGGTGAGTGTCGAGCAGGTGCGGGAGGCGACGGGGTTCGAGCTGGCCGTCGCGGAGGAGGTGCCGTGCACCCGTGAGCCGACGGCGGCGGAGCTGCGGCTGATCCGTGAGGTGATCGACCCGGGCGGCTCCCGGGCCCGGGAGGTGCCGGCCTGATGGAGACCGCCTCATGGAGACCCCCTCATGGAGACCGCCTGATGGAGACCGCCTGATGGAGACCGCCTGATGGAGACGGCGTTCACCCGGCTGGTCGGGGTCCGTCACCCGATCGTGCAGACCGGCATGGGGTGGGTGGCGGGCCCGCGGCTGGTGTCGGCGACGGCGGAAGCGGGCGCGCTGGGCGTCCTGGCCTCGGCGACGATGACGCTCGACCAGCTGCGGGCGGCGGTGCGCGAGGTGAAGGCGCGCACGGAAGCGCCCTTCGGCGTCAACCTGCGGGCCGACGCGGCGGACGCCGGCGACCGGGTGCGGATCGTCGTCGACGAAGGGGTGCGGGTCGCGTCGTTCGCGCTCGCCCCCTCCGCCGAGCTGATCGCCGCGCTCAAGGAGGCGGGGGTCGTGGTCGTCCCGTCCGTGGGGGCGCGTCGGCACGCCGAGAAGGTGGCCGCGTGGGGCGCGGACGCGGTGATCGTGCAGGGCGGCGAGGGCGGCGGCCACACCGGCGAGGTGGCGACGACGGTCCTGCTGCCGCAGGTGGTGGACGCGGTGGACATTCCCGTCGTGGCGGCGGGCGGCTTCTTCGACGGGCGGGGGCTGGCGGCCGCGCTGGCGTACGGGGCGGCCGGTGTCGCGATGGGCACGCGGTTCCTGCTCACGTCGGACTCGCCGGTCCCGGAGGCGGTGAAGGCGCGGTACCTGGCGGCGACGGTACGGGACGTCACCGTCACCCGGGCGGTGGACGGCCTTCCGCATCGCATGCTGCGCACGCCGCTGGTCGACGGCCTGGAGGAGTCGGGCCGGGTGGGGGCGCTGCTGCGGGCGGCGCGTCACGCGGCGGGGTTCCGCAGACTGTCGGGGCTCACCTGGCGGCAGCTGGTCCGCGACGGCCTGGCGCTGCGCCACGGCAAGGACCTCGCCTGGAGTCAGGTGCTGCTGGCCGCGAACACGCCGATGCTGCTGAGGTCCGCGATGGTGGAGGGCCGCCCGGAGGCGGGGGTGATGGCCGCCGGGCAGGTCGCAGGGGTGATCGACGACCTGCCGTCGTGCGCGGAGCTGGTCGAGCGGACCATGAAGGAGGCGCAGGACGTGCTGGCCGCCCTGGACCGGCTCGGAAGGACGTGAGGACCGGCCCGCCGACCCATCGACCCGCCGGCCCGTCCCCGTCCCTCCGCACCGTTCGGCGCAGCCTCGCTGTTCGGAGCGCCCTACCGCTCCGAACAGCCTCACCGCTCAGGCATCCGTACCGCTCAGGCACCCGTGCCGCTCGGGACCCGCGTTCCCGTCAGAGCCTCTCGATGATCGTCACGTTGGCCTGGCCGCCACCTTCGCACATGGTCTGCAGTCCGAACCGGCCGCCGGTGCGCTCCAGTTCGTGCAGCAGCGTCGTCATCAGCTTCGCGCCGGTCGCGCCGAGGGGATGGCCGAGGGCGATCGCGCCGCCGTTGACGTTGACCTTCTCCGGGTCCGCGCCGGTCTCCTTCAGCCAGGCCAGCACGACGGGCGCGAACGCCTCGTTGATCTCGACGAGGTCGAGGTCGTCGATGGTGAGGCCGGTCTTCTTCAGGGCGTGCGCGGTGGCCGGGATGGGCGCGGTCAGCATGCGGATGGGGTCCTCGCCGCGCACGGACAGGTGGTGCACGCGCGCGCGGGGTGTCAGTCCGTGCTCGCGCACCGCCTGCTCCGAGGCCAGCAGCAGCGCGGCCGCGCCGTCGGAGACCTGCGAGGAGCAGGCGGCGGTGACGGTGCCGCCGTCGATGACGGGCTTCAGCGCGGCCATCTTCTCCAGGGAGGTGTCCCGGCGCGGGCCCTCGTCGGTCGTCACGTCCCGGTAGACGACGGTCTCGCGCGTGAAGCGGCCCTCGTCGATCGCGCGCAGTGCCCGGCGGTGCGAGCGCAGGGCGAACTCCTCCTGGTCCTGGCGGCTGATGCCCCACTTGGCGGCGATCATCTCGGCGCCGGCGAACTGGTTGACGGGCCGGTCCCCGTACCGGGCGCGCCAGCCCTCGCTGCCGGCGAAGGGGCCCTGGGTGAAGCCGAGCGGTTCGGCGGCCTGCCGGGTGGCAAAGGCGATCGGGATCTGCGACATGTTCTGCACGCCGCCCGCGACGACCAGGTCCTGCGTCCCGGACAGCACGCCCTGGGCGGCGAAGTGCACGGCCTGCTGCGAGGATCCGCACTGCCGGTCGACGGTCACGCCCGGCACCTCCTCGGGGAGTCCGGCGGCCAGCCAGCAGGTCCGTGCGATGTCCCCGGCCTGCGGTCCGACGGTGTCCAGGCAGCCGAAGACGACGTCCTCGACGGCCGCCGGGTCCACGCCCGAGCGGGCGACGAGCTCCTTCAGCACGTGCGCGCCGAGATCCGCCGGGTGCACCCCGGACAGACCTCCCTTGCGTCGCCCGACGGGCGTACGGACCGCTTCGACGATGTAGGCCTCGGCCATGTCAACTCCCTCATGCACAGGGGCACGTCAGTGGACTATTCGCGGACGGCGATGCCGTCCAGCACCATCGACAGGTACTGGCGGGCGATCTCCTCCGGGCTGTGCTGCCCACCGGGCCGGTACCAGGACGCGGCGACCCACACCGTGTCGCGGACGAACCGGTAGGTGAGACGTACGTCGAGGTCGGCGCGGAAGACCCGGGCCGCGACTCCGCGTTCCAGCGTGGAGAGCCAGGCCGTCTCGAACCTGCGCTGGGAGTCGGCGAGGAACCCGAAGCGTTCCTGCGCCACGAGCTGCCTGCTCTCCTTCTGGTAGATCGCGACGGCGGCGCGGTGCCGGTCGATCTCCCGGAACGACTCGGTGACCAGGGCCTCCAGGGTTTCGCGGGCGCCGAGCGGGGCCGCGAGGACGGTGTCGTAGCCGTCCCACAGTTCGTCGAGGAAGCTGCGCAGGATCTCCTCGAGCATCGATTCCTTGGAATCGAAGTGGTAGTAGAGGCTGCCCGCGAGCATGCCCGCGTGGTCCGCGATCTTGCGCACGGTGGTGGCGTTGTAGCCCTGCTCGGCGAAGACCTCGGCGGCGGTCTCGAGAAGTTCGCGGCGGCGCGCGGGCGCGGCGCTCACCTGGGGCTTCTTCTTCGTAGGTGGCTTCGTGGGAGGGGTCGTAGGAGGCACGCGTCCATTGTCCGCCTAGGGCGTGTTTCGAAAGTGGCGTCGTCTGCCCGAAGGGCAGGCCCGGCGGCGTCTGGTGCGTGCGATCGCAAGGCGGAGGGTCGCCCCGATACTGGTTGTACCGGGGTGATCCCGACAACGCGGCTGGGGGTCCCCCTTCTGGGGGAGTGCGTGCCAGGCCTCGCCGGGCAGACGGGACTTTCGAAACACGCCCTAGGGATGCTGGCCACTGACGGAGACCACTTCGCCGGTCATGTACGAGGAGTAGCCGGACGCCAGGAACACGATCACGTTGGCGACCTCCCAGGGCTCGGCGTACCGCCCGAAGGCCTCGCGGCCGGTGAGCTCCTCCAGGAGTTCGGCGGAGGTGACCTTCACCAGGTGGGGGTGCATGGCGAGGCTGGGCGAGACGGCGTTGACGCGGACGCCGTAGGCGGCGGCCTCGATCGCCGCGCAGCGGGTCAGCGCCATCACGCCCGCTTTCGCGGCGGCGTAGTGCGCCTGCCCGGCCTGGGCGCGCCAGCCGACGACGGAGGCGTTGTTGACGATGACACCGCCGCCGCTGTCGCGCATCCGCCGCAGGGCGGCCCGGGTGCAGCGGAAGGTGCCGTTCAGGGTGACGTCGAGGACGCGGGTCCACTGGTCGTCGGTCATGTCCGCGAGGGATGCGGTGCCGCCGAGGCCGGCGTTGTTGACGACGACGTCGAGCCTGCCGTGGGCGGTGACGGCGGCGTCGAACAGGGCCCGCACCTGGTCCTCGTCGGTGACGTCGCAGGGCTGGGCCGCCACCGACGCCGGCCCGAACTCCTCGGCCAGCGCGCTCTCGTGGGCCTTGAGCCGCCGGGTGTGGGCGTCGCTGATCAGCACGCGCGCCCCTTCCTCCAGGAAGCGCCGTGCGACGGCTCCGCCGATGCCGGCCCCGGCCGCGGCCGTGACGACGGCGGTGCGCCCCCTGAGCAGCCCGTGGCCGGGCACGTATGCCGGACTCTCGACGCCTGTCATGGAGCCACGCTAACCTACCAAACACTTGTTAGGGAAGAACGGCCCGTGAAAGGCCCGTGAAAGGCACCCGCAGGAGAGCACCCGAGGAGCGCCCGTGGATCTCACGCACTCCCCGCCGACGAGGCGTTCCGCGCCGAGGCCCGGGACTGGCTGCACGCGCATGTGCCGCCCGAGCCGCTGCCCTCGCTGGAGACCGCCGAGGGCTTCGCCGCGCACCGCGCGTGGGAGGCCGAACTGGCCTCGGACGGCTGGTCGGCGGTGAACTGGCCCAGGCGGTACGGCGGACGGGAGTGCGGTCTCGTCCGCTGGCTGCTGTTCGAGGAGGAGTACTACACGGCGGATGCCCCGGGCCGGGTCGGCCAGAACGGCGTGAGCCTCCTCGCCCCGACCCTGTTCGCGCACGGCACCGAGGAGCAGCGCGCGCGGGTGCTGCCCGCGATGGCGCGCGGCGAGACCGTGTGGGCGCAGGCCTGGTCGGAGCCGGAGGCAGGTTCGGACCTGGCCTCGCTGCGTGCCCGGGCAGTACGGGTCCCCGGCGGCTGGCGGCTCAGCGGCCAGAAGACGTGGTCCTCGCGCGCGGCCTTCGCCGACCGCGCCTTCGGTCTGTTCCGCAGCGACCCGGAGGCCGCGAAACCCCACCAGGGGCTCACCTACGTCATGTTCGACCTGCGGGCGAAGGGCGTCACCGTTCGGCCGATCGGCCGTCTCGACGGGAAGCCGGCGTTCGCCGAACTGTTCCTGGACGAGGTGTTCGTGCCGGACGAGGACGTGATCGGCGAGCCGGGCCAGGGCTGGCGGATCGCGATGGCGACGGCGGCCGACGAACGCGGTCTGACGCTGCGCTCCCCCGGCCGTTTCCTGGCTTCAGCCGAGCGGCTGCACGCGCTCTGGCGGGCCCGGGGCGCTCCGCAGCGCGCGCGGGCGCAGGTCGCCGACGCCCTGATCGGCGCCCGCGCCTACCAGTTGGCCACCTACGCGACCGCCTCCCGTTTCCTCGGCGGCGAGCGCGTCGGCGCGGAGGCGAGTCTGAACAAGGTCTTCTGGTCCGAGTACGACATCGCCCTGCACGAGACGGCGCTCGACCTTCTGGGCGAGGAGGGCGAGTTCGCCGAGGAGGAGTGGTCGCAGCGGTATGTCTTCGCTCTCGCCGGGCCGATCTACGCGGGCACGAACGAGATCCAGCGCGACATCATCGCCGAGCACCTGCTCGGCCTGCCGAGGGGGCGCCGGTGACGGTCTCGCCGCACACCGCCGCACCCAAGGCGCCCACGCCCGCGCCGCGCTTCCTCCTCGACGCCGAGCAGCGGGCCTTCGCCGGGTCGCTGGGCGCGATGCTGGCCGCGGCCGGCACACCGGCCGCGGTCCGCGACTGGAGCCGCGGCGAGCGGGCGGCCGGGCGGGCGCTGTGGTCGCGGATCGCCGAGGCCGGCGTCTTCGCACTGGCGGTCCCGGAGGCGTACGAAGGACTGGGCCCCAGGCCCGTCGAACTGGCCGTCGCCTTCGTCGAGTTGGGGCGGTATGCGGTGCCCGGCCCGCTGGTGGAGACGGTCGCCGCGGCTGCGGCGCTGAGCGCTCCGGGCCCGGCGGCCGGTCGGTTCCTGCCGGGCCTGGCCTCGGGTGAGTCGATGGCGACGCTGGCGCGGGAGGGCGGATACGCGCTGGACGGCGACGCGGCGACGGCACGGCTGGTGCTGGCCGCGGACGGACTGCGGCTCGCCCCGGGACACGGCCCGGTCCGCGCGTCCCTGGACCCGGCCCGCCGGCTCACCCGGCTGCACCCGGGCGGCGAACTCCTCGACCCCGATCCGGCCGCGGACCGCGCCCTGCTGTGGGCCCGTCTCGCCACCGCCGCGCAGGCGTTGGGCGTGGGCCTCGCACTGCTGGACCGGACGGTGGGGTATGTGAAGCAGCGCGTCCAGTTCGGCGTGCCCATAGGGTCGTTCCAGGCGGTCAAGCACCGGCTGGCGGACGCGAAGATCGCGCTGGAGTTCGCCCGCCCCCTGGTGCTGGGCGCCGCCGTGACGATGACCCCGGCGGACGTGGCCGCGGCGAAGGTGAGCGCCTGCGAGGCGGCGTACACGACCGCGCGCACCGCGCTGCAACTGCACGGCGCGATCGGCTACACGGCGGAGTACGACCTGTCCCTGTGGCTGACCAAGGCCCGCGCGCTGCGCACGGCATGGGGCGATCCGGACGCCTGCCGGACGGAGGTGCTGCGCGACCGCGCCTGAACCGCCACCGATGCGCGGGGCACGGCAGACCGGCGTCGCGGCCGCTCGGGGCCCGCCACGCGACACGGGCCCCGACCGGCCCGCCGCGCACACACGCACACACGCACACACGCACACACGGGGACGACGGACAGGAGGCGCGGGACGCGGGACGGTCAGCCCGTCACCTTCGCCACGAACGCGGCGAGGTGGGCGGTCGTCCGCTCGATCCGCTCCTCCAGTGTGATCGTCTCGTGCAGCCGCCCTCCCACGCCCGCGTCCCGCTTGCCCCGCACATACAGCGAGCAGGCGAGGTCGCTGCAGATGTAGGCGCCCACCGAGTTGCCCTGCTGGCCCGCCCGGCCGGCCTTCGGCGCGACCATCAGCGAGACGCCCCCGGAGTGGGTGGTCAGGCACAGCCTGCACATGCTGCGCCGGGCCTGCCCGAGCCCCCCGGCGGAGGTGCGCAGGGCGAGGGCCTTCAGCCTGCCGCCGAGCTCCACGGCGAGGTAGGCGCGGTCGGGGGCCTGGGGATCGCGCCAGCCCAGATAGTCCAGGTCGTCCCAGGGCCGGTCGGCGAGGTCGCGCGGTACGGACAGGCGCTTGGCCTCGCCCTTGCTGCAGTTCACGAACGCGGCACGGATCTCTGCTTCGGTCAGCGGCTTCATGCATGCGAGGCTAATTTGCCTAATATCTTTAGGCAAACAGATAATTGATTAAGGACACGAGGGCGGGTGCGGTACGGGCGGGGAGAAGGCGAGGACGGACATGGGCAGGGTCGGACTGACCACGGAGCGCCTGGTGCGGGCGGGCGCGGAGCTCGCCGACGAGGCCGGCTTCGAGGAGGTGACCGTCTCGGCGCTGGCCCGGCGGTTCGACGTCAGGGTGGCGAGTCTGTACTCGCACGTGAAGAACTCGCGGGACCTCCGGACCCGGATCGCGCTGCTCGCCCTCGAGGAGCTGGCCGACCGGGCCTCCGAGGCGCTGGCAGGCCGGGCCGGCAAGGACGCCCTGACCGCGCTCGCGAACGTCTACCGCGACTACGCGCACCAGCACCCCGGCCGCTACGCCGCCGCCCAGCTGCGGCTCGACCCCGAGACGGCGGCCGCGAGCGCCGGCGTCCGGCACGCGCAGATGACCCGGGCGCTGCTGCGCGGCTACGACCTCGCGGAGCCGGACCGTACACACGCGGTCCGGCTGCTCGGCAGCGTCTTCCACGGCTATGTCGGCCTGGAGCTGGGCGGCAGTTTCAGCCACAGCGCGCCGGACACGGACGAGACCTGGACCCGCGTCCTGGACGCCCTCGACGCCCTGCTGCGCAACTGGCCCGCCGCATGAGCCGCGCTCCCGAACCGGCCGAACCGGCCTGGGTCACGACGCCGGTCACCGCCGACCTGCTGCGCGGAGCCCTCGACCTGGAGCGCACCGAGCACGGCGTGCTGCCGCACCGGCTGCCCGCACGCGCGCGTGCCCAGTGCGCCGACCCGCAGCTCGCCATGGCCGAGTCCCAGCCGTCGGGTGTGCGGCTCGCGTTCCGCACCGCGGCCACCGCCGTCGAACTGGACGTCCTGCCCACGAAGCGGGTCTACGTCGGCGGCCCGCCCCTGCCGGACGGCGTGTACGAGCTGCTCGTCGACGGCCGCCCGGTCCGGGCCGCCGGCGCGACGGAGGGCGGCCGCGTCCAGACCGTCGACCTGGCGGCCGACACCGTCGACACGCGGTGCGGTCCGGTCGCCACCCTGCGGTTCACGGGCCTGCCGACCGGGGTCAAGGACCTGGAGATCTGGCTCCCGCCCACCGAGACCACCGAACTGGTGGCCCTGCGCACCGACGCCCCGCTGACCGCCGCCCCCGCGCACGGCCGCCCGGTCTGGCTGCACCACGGCAGTTCGATCAGTCACGGCTCGGACGCCGTGCGCCCCACCGCGATCTGGCCCGCCGTCGCCGCCCGGCTGGCCGAAGTGGAGCTGATCAACCTGGGCCTGGGCGGCAGCGCCCTGCTGGACCCGTTCACCGCTCGTGCGTTGCGGGACACTCCGGCCGACTTGATCAGCGTCAAGGTCGGCATCAATATCGTCAACCTGGACGTGATGCGGCTCCGTGCCTTCGCCCCGGCCGTGCACGGCTTCCTCGACACGATCCGCGAGGGCCGTCCGAGCACGCCCCTGGTGGTCGTCTCACCGATCCTGTGCCCGATGCACGAGGACACGCCCGGCCCCACCTCGCTCGACTTCGCCTCGGCGGCCGCGGGCCGGGCGTTGTTCCAGCCGATGGGCGATCCGGCCGAGGTGGCGTACGGGAAGCTGACCCTGCGGGTGATCCGCGCCGAACTGGCCCGGATCGTGGCCGAGCGCGCCGCCGACGACCCGCACCTGCACCACGTCGACGGCCTCGAGCTCTACGGCGAGGCCGACGCCGCCGGGACACCGCTGCCCGACGGCCTCCATCCGGACGCGGCCGGTCACCGTCTGATCGGCGAACGCTTCGCGCGGGTTCTCAGTGCCCGTCTCCCCCAGGTCCCGCCTGACCCGCCTGCCCCCCGTGGCCCGCGGTGAGTTCGCGGTACTCCTCGGGCGTCGGCTTGGGGATGTGACTGTCCGCCCCGAACATCGCCCGGGCCAGCCGCGCCCGCACCCGCTCGGAGACGGTGACCGGCCGCCGCACCCCGTTGTGGTCGACGAGCGGCCCGATCCCGTACGGCGGAGGCTGCTCGTGCTGGGTGAGGGTGAACAGCCGGTCCCGGCCGAGGGGTTCGTGGACCTCGATGTACTCGCCGTGCGGCAGGCGTCTGATGGTGCCCGTCTCCCGGCCGTGCAGCACCTTGTCGCGGTCGCGGCGCTGCAGTCCGAGACAGATCCGCTTGGTGACCACGAAGGCGACGACGGGGGCGACGAACACGGAGACCCGCACGAACCAGGTGATCGCGTTGATGGACAGATGCAGATGCGTGGCGACGATGTCGTTGCCGCCGCCGAGCAGCAGCACCGCGTACAGGGTCAGCCAGGCCACGCCGAGGCCGGTGCGCACGGGGGCGTTGCGCGGCCGGTCGAGGATGTGGTGCTCGCGCTTGTCGCCGGTGATCCACGCCTCCACGAAGGGGTAGACGCCGAGGGCCAGCAGGATCAGCGGGAAGAGCGAGAACGGGATGAGGACGCCCAGTTCCAGGGTGTGGCCCCAGGCGTTGATCTCCCAGCCCGGCATCACCCGGATCAGCCCCTCGGAGAAGCCGAGGTACCAGTCCGGCTGGGCGCCCGTCGTCACCAGGTCCGGCCGGTACGGGCCGAACGCCCACACCGGGTTGACGCTCGCGATCCCGCCCATCACCGCCAGCACGCCGAAGACCAGGAAGAAGAACCCGCCGGCCTTCGCCATGTAGACCGGCATGAACGGCATGCCGACCACGCTCTTCTGGTCGCGTCCGGGCCCCGGGTACTGCGTGTGCTTGTGAAAGAAC
Organism: Streptomyces sp. B21-105; assembly: GCF_036898465.1. Taxonomy (NCBI): domain Bacteria; kingdom Bacillati; phylum Actinomycetota; class Actinomycetes; order Kitasatosporales; family Streptomycetaceae; genus Streptomyces; species Streptomyces sp. B21-105. The sequence continues at coordinate 2,588,662 of NZ_JARUMJ010000001.1, forward strand.
ACCAGGATGAGGTGGGCGACGACCAGCCCCAGCATGATGCCGGGCAGCAGCAGGACGTGGATCGGGTAGAACCGGGAGATGATGTCGTGCCCCGGGAACTCCCCTCCGAAGAGGAAGAACGACAGGTACGTCCCGACGATCGGGACGGACAGGATCGCGCCGTCGGCGAACCGCACGCCGGTGCCGGAGAGCAGGTCGTCGGGGAGCGAGTAGCCGGTGAGACCGGTGAGGATGCCGAGGAACAACAGCAGCCAGCCGAACACCCAGTTGACCTCGCGTGGCTTGCGGAACGCGCCGGTGAAGAACACCCGCATCATGTGCACGAGCATGCCGGTGACGAACACCAGCGCCGACCAGTGGTGGATCTGCCGGATCAGCAGCCCGCCGCGCACGTCGAAGCTGATGTCGAGGGTCGACTCGTACGCCCGCGTCATCCTGATGCCGTTGAGAGGCGCGTAGGAGCCGTGGTAGACGACCTCGGCGCTGCTCGGCTCGAAGAACAGGGTGAGATAGACGCCGGTGAGGATGAGGATCAGGAAGCTGTAGAGGCAGATCTCGCCCAGCATGAACGACCAGTGGTCCGGGAACACCTTGCGCAGGTTGGCCCTGGCCAGCGTGTACAGCCCGAGCCTCCCGTCGGCCCAGTCCGCGACCCGCTCACCCTTGCCGGGCTCGCCCCTCGGCCGTGAACTCCCTTGCCGCGTCGCCCCGTTCACCGATCCCGCGTACTCGCCCATACCTCGCCGCCTCCCCGTCGGATCTTCCTCAGGGTGGCACGGACGCCCCGCTGAGCCAACGGTGCGGACGGTTCCGGAGAGCCGCCGCCCCCGCCGCTACGGCCGTACGATCCCCTGCGCCCGGGCGGCCGTCAGCCACTGCGGGAACTCGCTCACGAGCCGGTCGTAGAGATCCGCGTCCGAGACCTTCCGCGGGTCCGGACCGGCGTGGAAGAAGCCGGCGTTGTCGACCGCCCGCTTCGCCGGGACGGGCAGTTCGTCGAGCTTGCGCAGGAAGTCGAACTGCTTGCTGCCGCGGTCGCCGAAGCCGATGAACTGCCAGAACAGGGGCAGCTTGGAGGCCTTGCAGAGATAGCGTTCGGCGGCCAGCTTGTTGATGGGGCCGCCGTCGGTCTGGAAGACGACCAGCGCGGGTTCCCGTGCGCCGCTGTCGAGGTAGTGGTCGATGACGGCGTCCATGGCGAGGTGGTAGCTCGTCTTGCCCATGTGTCCGAGGCAGGCCACGATGCGGTCCACCCGGCCGCAGTGGTCGTCGAGGGCGATGTCGGTGACGGCGTCGACGTCGGTGGAGAAGAAGACGACCGGCACCCGGCCGTCGTCGTCGAGATGGGCGGAGAGTCCCAGCACCCGGTCGGCGAGGGCCTGCACGCTGCCGTCCCGGTAGTACGGCTTCATCGACCCCGAGTAGTCGACGACGAGGTAGACGGCGGCCCGCTGCCCGTCGAGGCCGTGCTTGGCGAGGGACACCCCGGCGCTCTTGTAGAGGCTGACCAGCGCGGGTGCGGTCTCCTGGACCTTGGTGAGACTGATCGCGACCATGGCGCACAGCCTCCCACACTCACCGTCGTCGCCTCGGGAAACCGTCATCGCCTCGGGAACAGGTGTACGGAAATGGCGACGGCGCCTGCCCGGTCGTCCGGTCGGGGACTGTTGGGCAGGCGCCGTCAATGTTCCGCACGCCTTTGTACGGGACGTCTGGGTGCCTTTCGGCGGGGCCGTCAGACCATCAGCGAGCGGTCCGTCGGGCGGATGGGGGCCGGCAGGTCGCTCGCGCCGGTCAGGAACCGGTCGACGCCGCGGGCGGCCGAGCGGCCCTCCGCGATCGCCCACACGATGAGCGACTGGCCGCGGCCGGCGTCACCGGCGACGTACACGCCGGGCACGTTGGTCGCGAAGTCGGCGTCGCGCGCGACGTTGCCGCGCTCGTCGAGCTCCAGGCCGAACTGCTCCACCAGGCCGTTCTCCCGGTCGGTGCCGGTGAAGCCCATGGCGAGGGTGACCAGCTGGGCGGGGATCTTGCGTTCCGTGCCCGGCTTCGGGGTCAGCCTGCCCTCGACGAACTCGACCTCGGTGAGGTGCAGCCACTGGACGTTGCCGTCCTCGTCGCCCTCGAAGTGGGTGGTGGAGACGGAGTAGACCCGCTCGCCGCCCTCCTCGTGCGCGGAGGTGACCTTGTAGAGCATCGGGAAGGTCGGCCACGGCTGGCCCGGGTTCCGCTCCTCGCCCGGCCGGGGCATGATCTCCAGCTGGGTGACGGACGCCGCGCCCTGGCGGTGCGCGGTGCCCACGCAGTCGGCGCCGGTGTCGCCGCCGCCGATGACCACGACGTGCTTGCCCTCGGCCGTGATCGGGGGCGCCACGAAGTCGCCCTCCTGGACCTTGTTGGCGAGCGGCAGGTACTCCATCGCCTGGTGGACGCCCTTGAGCTCACGGCCGGGGACCGGCAGGTCACGGGCGGTCGTGGCGCCGGCGGCGATGACGACGGCGTCGTAGCGCTTCTTGAGGTCGGTCGCCTTGAGGTCGCGGCCGATCTCGATGCCGGTGCGGAAGCGGGTGCCCTCCGTGCGCATCTGCTCGATGCGGCGGTTGATGTGCCGCTTCTCCATCTTGAACTCGGGGATGCCGTAGCGGAGCAGGCCGCCGATGCGGTCCGCGCGCTCGTAGACGGCGACGGTGTGGCCGGCCCGGGTCAGCTGCTGGGCGGCGGCCAGGCCCGCCGGGCCCGAACCGATGACCGCGACCGTCTTGCCGGACAGGCGCTCGGGCGCCTGCGGGGCGACGTCACCGGTCTCCCACGCCTTGTCGATGATCGAGACCTCGACGTTCTTGATGGTGACGGCCGGCTGGTTGATGCCGAGCACGCACGCCGACTCGCAGGGAGCCGGGCACAGCCGCCCGGTGAACTCCGGGAAGTTGTTCGTCGCGTGCAGCCGCTCCTGCGCCGCCGACCAGTCCTCGCGGTAGGCGAAGTCGTTCCACTCGGGGATCAGGTTCCCGAGCGGACAGCCGTTGTGGCAGAACGGGATGCCGCAGTCCATGCACCGGCTGGCCTGCTTGCTGATGATCGGCAGCAGCGAGCCGGGGACGTAGACCTCGTTCCAGTCCTTCAGCCGCACGTCGACGGGGCGGGACTTGGCGACCTCACGGCCGTGGTTCAGGAAGCCCTTCGGGTCAGCCATGGGTCGCCGCCTCCATCATCTTCTCGGTGATCTCGGACTCGGAGAGTCCCGCTCGCTCGGCGGCGTCCTTGGCGGCGAGCACTGCCTTGTACGTGCTGGGGATGATCTTGCTGAAGCGCTCCACGGCGGCGTCCCAGTCGGCGAGCAGCTTCTCGGCGACCGTCGAGCCGGTCTCCTCGGCGTGGCGGCGCACCACGTCGTGCAGCCACTGCTTGTCGGTGTCGTCGAGCGCCTCGACGGCGTCCAGGTTGCCGGCGTTGACGTGGTCGCGGTTCAGGTCGATCACGTAGGCGATGCCGCCGGACATGCCGGCCGCGAAGTTGCGGCCCGTCTCGCCGAGGACCACCGCGTGACCGCCGGTCATGTATTCGCAGCCGTGGTCGCCCACGCCTTCGGAGACGACCGTCGCGCCGGAGTTGCGGACGCAGAACCGCTCGCCGGTGCGGCCGCGCAGGAACAGCTCGCCGCCGGTCGCGCCGTAGGCGATGGTGTTGCCCGCGATGGTCGAGTACTCGGCGAGGTGGTCGGCGCCCCGGTCCGGGCGGACGATCACGCGGCCGCCGGAGAGGCCCTTGCCGACGTAGTCGTTGGCGTCGCCCTCCAGGCGCAGCGTGACACCGCGCGGGAGGAAGGCGCCGAAGGACTGGCCGGCGGAGCCGGTGAAGGTGATGTCGACGGTGTCCTCGGGCAGGCCCGCGCCGCCGAACTTCTTCGTGACCTCGTGGCCGAGCATGGTGCCGACCGTGCGGTTGATGTTGCGGATGGAGACCTGGGCGCGCACCGGCTGGGCCTCGGTCGCGGAGTCCGCGGCGAGGGCGTCGGCGGCGAGCTTGATCAGCTCGTTGTCGAGCGCCTTCTCCAGGCCGTGGTCCTGCTCGATGACCTGGTGCAGGGCGGCGCCCTCGGGCAGGGCGGGCACGTGGAAGAGCGGGGCCAGGTTGAGGCCCTGCGCCTTCCAGTGGTCGACGGCGCGCTCGACGTCGAGGACCTCGGCGTGGCCGACGGCCTCCTCGATCGAGCGGAAGCCGAGCTCGGCCAGCAGTTCGCGGACCTCTTCGGCGATGAACCTGAAGAAGTTGACGACGTACTCGGCCTTGCCGGCGAAGCGGTCGCGCAGCACCGGGTTCTGCGTGGCGATGCCGACGGGGCAGGTGTCCAGGTGGCAGACGCGCATCATGACGCAGCCGGAGACGACGAGCGGCGCGGTCGCGAAACCGAACTCCTCGGCGCCGAGCAGCGCGGCGATGATCACGTCGCGGCCGGTCTTGAGCTGGCCGTCGGTCTGGACGACGATCCGGTCGCGCAGGCCGTTGAGCAGCAGGGTCTGCTGGGTCTCGGCGAGGCCGAGCTCCCAGGGGCCGCCCGCGTGCTTGAGCGAGGTCAGCGGGGAGGCGCCGGTGCCGCCGTCGTGGCCGGAGATGAGGACCACGTCCGCGTGCGCCTTGGACACACCGGCCGCGACCGTGCCGACGCCGACCTCGGAGACCAGCTTCACGTGGATCCGCGCCTGCGGGTTCGCGTTCTTCAGGTCGTGGATCAGCTGGGCGAGGTCTTCGATGGAGTAGATGTCGTGGTGCGGCGGCGGGGAGATCAGGCCGACGCCCGGGGTGGAGTGCCGGGTCTTGGCGACCCACGGGTAGACCTTGTGGCCGGGCAGCTGGCCGCCCTCGCCGGGCTTGGCGCCCTGGGCCATCTTGATCTGGATGTCGTCCGCGTTGACCAGGTACTCGGAGGTGACGCCGAAGCGGCCGGAGGCGACCTGCTTGATGCTGGAGCGGCGCGCCGGGTCGTACAGGCGCTCCGGGTCCTCGCCGCCCTCACCGGTGTTGGACTTGCCGCCCAGCTGGTTCATGGCGATGGCGAGGGTCTCGTGCGCCTCCTGGGAGATGGAGCCGTACGACATGGCGCCGGTGGAGAAGCGCTTGACGATCTCGGAGACGGGCTCGACCTCTTCGACGGGGATCGAGGGGCGGTCCGACTTGAGGCCGAAGAGGCCGCGCAGGGTCATCAGCCGCTCGGACTGCTCGTTCACCCGGTCCGTGTACTGCTTGAAGATGTCGTAGCGGGCCGTGCGCGTGGAGTGCTGGAGGCGGAAGACCGTCTCCGGGTCGAACAGGTGGGGCTCGCCCTCGCGGCGCCACTGGTACTCGCCGCCTATCTCCAGGGCACGGTGTGCGGGCGCGATGCCGGAGGCGGGGTAGGCCTTGGCGTGGCGGGCGGCGACCTCCTTGGCGACGACGTCGATGCCGATGCCGCCGATCTTGGTGGCGGTGCCGCTGAAGTACTTCTCGACGAAGGCGTCGTCGAGGCCGACGGCTTCGAAGACCTGGGCGCCGCGGTAGGAGGCGACGGTCGAGATGCCCATCTTGGACATGACCTTCAGGACGCCCTTGCCGAGGGCGTAGATCAGGTTGCGGATGGCCTGCTCGGGCTCCAGGCCGCCGAGGAAGGTGCCCGCGCGCAGCAGGTCCTCGACGGACTCCATCGCCAGGTACGGGTTGACGGCGGCCGCGCCGAAGCCGATCAGCAGGGCTACGTGGTGGACCTCGCGGACGTCTCCGGCCTCGACCAGCAGGCCCACCTGGGTGCGCTGCTTGGTGCGGATGAGGTGGTGGTGGACGGCCGCGGTGAGCAGCAGCGAGGGGATCGGCGCGTGCTCGGCGTCGGAGTGGCGGTCCGACAGGACGATGAGCCGGGCGCCGTTGTCGATGGCGGCGTCGGCCTCGGCGCAGATCTCGTCGATGCGGGCGGCGAGCGCGTCACCGCCGCCGTGCACCCGGTACAGGCCGGAGAGGGTCGCGGCCTTGAAGCCGGGCATGTCGCCGTCGGCGTTGATGTGGATGAGCTTGGCCAGCTCGTCGTTGTCGATGACCGGGAACGGCAGGGTGACGGTGCGGCAGGACGCGGCGCTCGGCTCGAGCAGGTTGCCCTGCGGGCCGAGGGAGGAGCGCAGCGAGGTGACGAGCTCCTCGCGGATGGCGTCCAGCGGCGGGTTGGTGACCTGCGCGAACAGCTGGGTGAAGTAGTCGAAGAGCAGCCTGGGCCGGGCGGAGAGCGCGGCGATCGGCGAGTCGGTGCCCATGGAGCCGAGCGGTTCGCCGCCGGTCTTGGCCATCGGCGCGAGGATGACGCGCAGCTCTTCCTCGGTGTAGCCGAAGGTCTGCTGGCGGCGGGTGACCGAGGCGTGCGTGTGCACGATGTGCTCGCGCTCGGGCAGGTCGCCGAGCTCGATCTCGCCGGCCTCCAGCCACTCGGCGTACGGGTTCTCGGCGGCGAGCTGCGCCTTGATCTCGTCGTCCTCGATGATGCGGTGCTCGGCGGTGTCGACGAGGAACATCCGGCCGGGCTGCAGGCGGCCCTTGCGGACGACCTTGGCGGGGTCGATGTCGAGGACGCCGACCTCGGAGCCGAGGACGACCAGGCCGTCGTCGGTGACCCAGTAGCGGCCGGGGCGCAGACCGTTGCGGTCGAGGACCGCGCCGACCTGGGTGCCGTCGGTGAAGGTGACGCAGGCCGGGCCGTCCCAGGGCTCCATCATCGTGGAGTGGAACTCGTAGAAGGCGCGCCGGGCCGGATCCATGGTGTCGTGGTTCTCCCACGCCTCCGGGATCATCATGAGCACGGAGTGCGGCAGCGAGCGGCCGCCGAGGTGGAGCAGTTCGAGCACCTCGTCGAAGGACGCCGAGTCGGAGGCGTCCGGTGTGCACACCGGGAAGATCCGCTCGATGGCCTGCTCGTCCTGGCCGAACAGGTCGGAGACGAGCTGCGACTCGCGGGCGCGCATCCAGTTGCGGTTGCCCTTGACGGTGTTGATCTCACCGTTGTGGGCGACGAAGCGGTAGGGGTGCGCGAGCGGCCACGACGGGAAGGTGTTCGTGGAGAAGCGCGAGTGGACGAGCGAGACGGCCGAGGCGAAACGGCGGTCGGACAGGTCCGGGAAGAAGGGCTCGAGCTGGCCGGTGGTCAGCATGCCCTTGTAGACGATCGTGCGCGCGGAGAGCGACGGGAAGTACACGCCGGCCTCGCGCTCGGCGCGCTTGCGCAGCACGAACGCCTTGCGGTCGAGGTCGATGCCGTGGCTCGTGCCGTCGCTCACGAAGATCTGACGGAAGGCCGGCATCGTGGAGCGGGCGGTCGCGCCGAGGAGTTCGGGGGCGACCGGGACCTCGCGCCAGCCGAGGACGGTGAGGCCCTCCGCGGCGGCGATCGTCTCGATCTGTGAGACGGCGGGCTCGGCGCCGTCCTCGGGGAGGAAGGCGATGCCGACGGCGTAGTGGCCGGCCTCGGGGAGCTCGAATCCGGCGACCTCGCGGAGGAAGGCGTCCGGGACCTGGGTCAGGATGCCCGCGCCGTCGCCGGAGTCCGGCTCGGAGCCGGTGGCGCCGCGGTGCTCGAGGTTGCGCAGAACGGTCAGCGCCTGCTCGACCAGCGCGTGGCTCGCCTCGCCGGTGAGGGTGGCCACGAAGCCGACGCCACAGGCGTCGTGCTCGTTGCGGGGGTCGTACATACCCTGCGCAGCAGGGCGAGCATCCATGAAGGACCAGTTCTGGCCATTCGCGGAATGCTGGGACGGCTGGCGCGGCGTACGCATCGGCTCTCCCGTCGTCGTCTCAGGTGGCATGTCTGCTGGCGAAGGGACGACGTTGGCCCTCTGCGGAACGCAAAATTTCGTGCAGGTTACATGATGGAGCGGTTCTCGGGAACCGGATACTCCGTTCCAGCATGCGGACGCCAGGGGTGCGCGGCGGGGGTTCCTCGCACGTGGCTGAAAGGTATGGAGGCCGGACGGGACGAGATCGGTCGGATCGTTGCCCGGCGGACCGAAGGGAGCGGCGTCACCCACCCCGCGAGTGCGCCGCAGGCGTCATTGCCCCCAGCGCTTACGGCTCATGCCCGCTGGTCATGCACTCGAAACCAGTCGGTAACGGCTGCCTATGCGGCCCAGCGCATAGGCAGCAGCCGATCTATCCTACGGCCGTTCCGAAGAAGCTGCCCAGGGCGTAGGTCACACCGGCCGCCGCACCGCCGAGGACCAGCTGCCGCAGCCCGCTGAACCACCAGGTCCGCGCCGTCACCTTGGCCACCACCGCGCCGCAGCCGAACAGGCCGAGCAGGGCGAGCAGCACGGCCGGCCACAGCGAGGAGGCGCCGAGCAGGTACGGCAGGACGGGCAGCAGCGCGCCCAGCGCGAAGGACCCGAAGCTGGACACGGCGGCGACCAGCGGGGACGGCAGATCCGACGGATCGATGCCCAGCTCTTCGCGGGCGTGTATCTCCAGGGCCTGCTCGGGGTCGCGCGACAGCTGGCGGGCGACCTGCCGGGCCAGCTCGGGTTCGACGCCCCGGGACTCGTAGAGCGCGGCGAGCTCGGCCTCCTCGTCCTGCGGGTGCTTGCGCAGTTCCCGCCGCTCGACGGCCAGTTCGGCCTCGACGAGTTCGCGCTGCGAGGCGACGGAGGTGTACTCGCCGGCCGCCATGGAGAAGGCGCCGGCGGCGAGCCCCGCGAGGCCGGTGACGACGAGGGTCTGCTGTCCCGCGGATCCGCCGGCGACGCCGGTCATCAGCGCGAGGTTGGAGACCAGGCCGTCCATCGCGCCGAAGACGGCGGGGCGCAGCCAGCCGCCGTTGACGTCACGGTGGGTGTGGTTGTCGCGGTGCGCCTCGTGCAGCGGCGCCTCGGTCTCGATGATGGCCACGGAGATCCCCCAGTAAGCTGAGCCAAAGCTAAGTTTAGACTGATTCTAAGTTCCTACAACGTGAAGATACGCCTCGGGATTCCGGCCCGCCACCAAGGAGAGGCTCGGCTAACCAGCACTTTTCCCTTCGAGCGCTCATTCGATCGACTATCCGCACAGATGTCGACCGGGTGACATATAGGGCGCCGAGGCTCGGGTCAACCGCCGACGGTGGGACACATCCGCAGACGGTTCCGCGCCCGAGCGGAGCCACGGTGGAGAGGCCCGCCCATGGCGACGATCCGTGAAAGAGCCCGCGGCGCCCTGCTCGGCCTCGCCGTCGGAGACGCCCTCGGCGCGCCCGCCGAGAACATGAAGCCGTCCGAGATCCGCGCCCGCTGGGGCCGTATCACCGGGTACGTATCCGACCGGCCGGCCGGCACGGACGACACCGAGTACGCGATCTTCTCCGGTCTGCTGCTCGCCCGGCACGGTTCCGCGCTCACCCCCGCCCACGTCGAGTCGGCCTGGCACCAGTGGATCGCCGACCGCGACGAAGGCCCCTTCCGCGGCGCGGGATTCAGCGAGCGCGGCACCCTGGAGAACCTCCGCCGCGGCCTCGCGGCGCCCATCTCGGCGCAGCACCGGCACGCCTGGAGCGACGGCCTCGCGATGCGCGCGGCCCCCTTCGGCGTCTTCGCCGCGGGCCGCCCGGCGGAGGCGGCCCGGCTGGTCGCGATCGACGGCGCGGTGAGCCACGACGGCGAGGGCATCTACGGCGGGCAGGCGGTCGCCGCGGGAGTGGCCGCGGCGATGGCCGGAGCGCCGCCGATCGCGGTGGTCGCCTCGGCTCTCGCGGTGGTCCCCGAGGACTCCTGGACGGCGCGCTCCCTGCGCCGGGCGGCGGCGGTGGCCCACCGGGGCGAGCGGGCCGTGCGCTCGGCCGTCGTCGTCGGCGGCTATCCGTGGACCGACCTGGCCCCGGAGGCCGTCGCCCTCGCGTTCGGCGCGTACGCGGCCGCCGACGGCGACTTCCGCGAGGCGGTCCTGACTGCCGTGAACATGGGCCGCGACGCGGACACCACGGCGGCGGTGGCGGGCGCCCTGGCCGGCGCCACCCGGGGGGTCTCGGCGATCCCGCCGGACTGGGCGGCGGCCATCGGCCCCGCGCGGGGCACCTGCCTGCCCTCGATGACGGGCCATCACGTGCTGGACGTGGCCGAACTGCTGGTGCCGGGCGAGGGCGGGAAGTGGGGCGAGGGCGTGGTCGTGGCGGAGATCGTGCCGAGCCTGATGAGCCCGTGCGGGCTCTCCCACCCGGACCCGACGTCCTTCACCCTGACGGCGGCAACGGCAACGGCAACGGCAACAGCGGCAGCGGCAGCGGCAGCGGCAGTAGCGACGGCAACGGCGAACGACAGCGCGGAGGCGTGCTCATGAAACCGCCCGCTCCCTGGGACGAGACGATGACGACCACAGCAGCAGCGGCAACCACAGCAGGCGCCACCACGGTCACGGCGGCGCCCTGCGCACCCGCACCGGCGCCCACACCCGACAAGGGCGCGCCACAGAGGCCGTCCGCCCCCGGCCGCGAGGGCCGCGCCGGAGCGGCGGGACGCCACCGCACCGGTGCGACGGGCCGGAGGGGCGAGCCCGCGGGCGACGCCGAGGCGGCCGAGACACGGGGGTCCGCCCGCCCGCGGCACGCGCGCCGCATCGAGGGCCTGCTGCTGGGCCTGGCCGCGGGCGACGCCGCCGGGTGGCCCGCCGCCCGCCATCGCGCCGCCCGGATGCCGGAGTGGACCCGCCGCCTGACCCGCGAGCTCGACACCTTCGCCGAACACAACGCGACGACCACCCTCCCCGTCCCCATCGCCCTGAACCAGCCCCCCGAACCCCTCCGGCTCGGCCCCTCCGACGACGCCGAGTGGGCGGCGTTCGCCGCCGAGGCGGTGCTGCGGGCCGGCGACGACACCGCCCTCGGCGACCTCGGCCGGGAACGCCGGATGCGCGCCGCCATCGACCTCACCTGGAACGCGATCGCCGGCGAGGTCGCGGCGGCGGCCGACCGCGCCCCGGAGGTCGAGTCCGCCGTCCTGCCCCTGCGCGCCCGCATCTCCGTGCGCGCCGGACTGGGCAACCTCGCCGCCGGTCTGCGTCCCCCCGCCACCGGCCACGACAACCCGCACTACTTCGACGACGCGGCCTGCGTACGCGCCTGCGTCCTCGCCGTGGCACACGCGGGCGACCCCGGCGCCGCCGCCGGCCTCGCCGAGTTCGACGCCCGCTACACCCAGGACGGCGACGGCGTGCACGGCGCCCGGGCGATGGCAGCGGCACTCGCGCTGGCCCTGGCCGGAGCGGACGTCGAGGCCTGTACGACGGCGGCGCTCGGCGAGCTCCCCGCACACACCGAGATCGGCCGCAACGCCCGGCACGCCCTGGACCTGGCCCGTGGCGCGCCGAGCGCGTTCGCGCTCATCCCGCTGCTGGAACACCAGATCGTCGACCACGTCTACAGCTACGGCATCGCGGCGGCTGAGACCGTGCCGGTGGCGCTGGCCCTGGCGACGGCGTCCGGCGGCCGCATCGGCGAGGCGGTGCCGGCCGCGGCCTGCCTCTCCCGGGTCGCCGACTCGGCCCCGGCCCTGGCGGGCGCGCTGACCGGGGCGCTCGGCGGCGCCGCCGCGATCCCCGAGGCGTGGCGCGACAGCTGCCGGGTCCTGTCCGGCTGCGCACTCCCCCGGCTCACCGGCACCGACCTCGTGGAACTCGCCGGACTCCTGGAAGCCGCACAACCGGCCCCACCAGGAGGATGATTCGATGCATGACGCCCAAAGCAGTTGAAAGCAGCGGGGCAGCCCTGGAGGAGCGGATCACCGCCGCACTGGTGGGCGCGGCCGTGGGGGACGCCCTCGGCGGCCCCGTCGAGGGCTACACCCCGGAGCAGATCCTCGAACGCCACGGCGGCCCCGTGCACGGCATCGTCGGGCCCTGGAACGGCGACGACTGGCGCACCGCCCGCCCCATCGCGCCGTACCACAAGGGCGACGGTCACGTCACCGACGACACCCTGATGACCCATGCGCTGATCAGGGTCTACGCCACGGTCCGCGACCACCTGGACGCCTACGCGGTCGCCGGCCACCTCGTCCCGGACCTGATGACGACGCCCCGCTGGATCCCGGAACTGGAGGCCGAGGCGCTCCCCCTGCACCGGATCTTCCTGGCGGAGAAATGGCTGGTCGCCCGGCTCCACTACGGCCACGTGGACCCGCGGGAGGCCGGTGTGGGCAACATCGTCAACTGCGGCGCGGCGATGTACATGGCCCCGGTGGGCCTGGTCAACGCGGCCGACCCGGCGGCGGCGTACGCGGAGGCGCTGGACGTCGCGGGCGCCCACCAGTCGTCCTACGGCCGGGAGGCGGCGGGCGTCTTCGCGGCGGCGGTGGCGGCCGCGTGCACGCCGGGCGCGACCGCGGAGTCGGTGGTGACGGCCTGTCTGGCGCTGGCGAAGGACGGCACGCGCACGGCGATCGAGAAGGTCTGCGAGGAGGCCGCCCGGCACGGCGACGCCGAGTCCGCGCTCGCCCCGCTCAGGGCGGCGGTGGCGCCCTACGACACGGTGGGACCCGACTACCGGCAGCCCTCGCTCGGCGCCCGCCGCCCCTCCCGGCTGCACGCGATCGAGGAACTCCCGGTCGCCCTGGGCATGGTGCTGGCGGCCGGCGGCGACTACCGCCGGGCGGTCCTCGGCTCCGTGAACTACGGCCGCGACTGCGACTCGATCGCCACGATGGCGGGCGCGGTGGCCGGCGCCCTCGGCTCGCCGGTCCCCGAGGACTGGTCGAAGCAGGTCGCCGAGGCCAGCCGCCTCGACCTGTGGCAGCCGGCGGCGACGCTCGCCGAGGTCGCCCGCGAGGTCTTCCACCGCGACGTCGAACGCCGCCGCACCCGCGAGCGGGCGTTCCGCACCCTCTCAGGCGGCCTCGCAGGCGCCCTCACAGGCATCCCCGAAGGCACCTTCGAAAGTGCCCTCGCAGGCTCCCCCGGAGGCTCCGGATGCTCCGACTGACCTGGGTCCAGCCGGAGGACCTGCTCGGCCACGAGCTGCGCCAGGCGGCCGAGGACGGCCGGGAGCCGTGGGCGGTCGCCGCCCGCTGGAGAGCGGCCGGGGGCTGCGAGGCGCCGCCCCGGGCCGGCGCGTCCGGGCAACGGGCCTCGGGCTATCTGCGGCTCCTCGCGGACGACCTGCTGGACGAACTGGCGGACCTGCCCAGCAGACTGGCCGAGGACGAGCCGACCGAACTCGAGAAGATCAAGGCGCTGTGCCCCCGATGGCCGGCCCGGCCGGCGGGCGCGAGGCCACCGGCGCCCGCGCAGGCCCGCCTGGAGGCGGCCTGGCTGGGCCGGGCCGCCGGCTGTCTGCTGGGCAAACCGGTGGAGAAGCTCCCCCTGGACGCCGTCCGCCGGCTCGCCCGGGCCGCCGGCAACTGGCCCCTGACCGGCTATTTCACCGCCCGGGGAGTCCCCCGCACGCTCCTCGACGAGCACCCCTGGAACCGCCGCTCGGCACCCACCTCCCTGGCCGAGAACATCGACGGCATGCCCGAGGACGACGACCTCAACTACCCCCTCCTCAACCTCCTGCTGCTGCAGCGCCACGCCAGGGGCTTCACCACCGCCGACGTGGCCCGGCTCTGGCTCGACGAACTCCCCGCGGGCCGCACCTTCACCGCCGAACGCGTCGCCTACCGCAACCTCCTCTGCGGCATCGAGCCCCCGCACACCGCCCGCCACCGCAACCCCTTCCGGGAGTGGATCGGCGCCCTGATCCGCGCCGACGTGCACGGCTGGACCAACCCCGGCGACCCGGCCGCCGCGGCCGAGCAGGCGCACCGCGACGCCGTCCTCACCCACACCGGCAACGGCGTCTACGCGGCGATGTTCACGGCGGCCGTCGTCGCCGCGGCCACGACCGGCGACCTCGACGTGCACGCCTGCCTGCGCACCGGCCTGTCCGTCGTCCCGCCCCGCTCCCGGCTCACCGTCGCCGTCACCCACGCCATCCGGCTCGCCGGGGAACACGCCGACTTCGACACCGTCGTCGACGAGCTCCACATCGCCCACCGAAGCGCCCACTGGGTGCACGCCGTCCCCAACACGGCCCTGATCGCCGCCGCCCTCACCCACGCGGACGGCGACTTCGCCGGCTCCATCTGCCGTGCCGTATCGGGGGGTTGGGACACCGACTCGGACGGCGCGACCGCGGGCGGCGTCGCCGCCCTGCTCACCGGCAGCCCGGCAGCCCTCCCCGACCGCTGGACGGCCCCCCTCAAGAACCGGCTGGCCACCTCCGTCGCCGACTTCGACGGCGTCGGCTTCGACGCCCTCGCCCACCTCACCCGGTCCCTCGTCCCTCGGGAGGCATCGCGCCCATGACCGACATCGTCGTGCTCGGCAGCACGAACATGGACCTCGTCGCCTACGTCGAGAAACCCCCGCAGCGCGGGGAGACCGTGACCGGACGGGAGTTCCGCACGATCCCCGGCGGCAAGGGCGCCAACCAGGCGACCGCCGCCGCCCACGCCGGCGGCGCCGTCTCCATCATCGGGGCAGTCGGCAACGACTCGTTCGGCGCCCGACTGCGCTCCACACTCGAGCACGCGGGCGTCAACACCGACCACCTGCGCACCGTCGAGGCCCCCTCCGGCACCGCGCACATCGTGGTGGACGACGACGGCGGCAACGCGATCGTCGTGGTACCCGGCGCCAACGGCACCGTCGACCATCTCGCCCCCGGCGACGAAGGTCTCATCGCCTCCGCGGACGCGCTGCTGCTGCAACTCGAAGTGCCCCTGGCCGCGGTCGTCGCGGGCGCGCTGGCGGCCCGGGCGCACGGCGTGCGCACGATCCTCACCCCCGCCCCCGCCCGGCCACTGCCGCCCGAACTCCTCGACACCATCGATCTGTTGGTGCCCAACGAGCACGAGGCGACCGCGCTCACCGGCCGCACCGACCCGCACGAGGCGGCCACCGTGCTGCTGGACAGCGTCCCCGAGGTGGTCATCACCCTCGGCGCGGCCGGCAGCCTCTACGCGGCCCGGGACGCCGCACCCCTCACCGTGCCCGCCCCGCGCGTCACCGCCGTGGACTCCACCGGCGCCGGCGACACCTTCGTCGGCGCCCTCGCGGTCGCCCTGGGCGAGGCACGGCCCGTACGGGAGGCGCTGGCCTGGGCGGCGGCCGCGGCCGCGCTCTCCGTCCAGCGCCCCGGCGCCTCCGCGTCGATGCCGTACCGCTCCGAGATCGACAAGCGGTACGCCTCATGACCGAACCCCTCATGACCGAACGCGTCATCGCCGCATCCCCTGGGGCCGGGCAGACCGCTCGGACCGCTCCCCTGCACGGCGTCCGGGTCCTGGACCTGGCCACCCTGTTCGCGGGGCCCCTCGCCGCCACCCTGCTCGGCGACTTCGGCGCGGACGTCGTCAAGGTCGAGCACCCCGACCGGCCCGACCCCTCCCGGGGACACGGCCCGTCCAAGGACGGCGTGGGCCTGTGGTGGAAGCTCCTCGGCCGCAACAAGCGCAACGTCACCCTGAACCTGTCCACGCCCGGCGGCCGCGACACCCTGCTGCGGCTCGCCGCAACGGCCGACGTGATCATCGAGAACTTCCGCCCCGGCACCCTGGAGAAGTGGGACCTCGGCTGGGCGGAACTGTCGGCGGCCAACCCCCGGCTGGTCCTCGCCCGGGTCACCGCCTTCGGCCAGTTCGGCCCCTACGCGCACCGCCCCGGCTTCGGCACCCTCGCGGAGGCGATGAGCGGCTTCGCGGCGATCACCGGCGAACCCGACGCCCCGCCCACCCTGCCGCCCTTCGGCCTGGCCGACTCGATCGCCGGCCTGGCCACCGCGTACGCCGTCATGACGGCCCTCACCGCCCGCGACCGCACCGGCGAGGGCCAGGTCGTCGACATGGCGATCATCGAGCCCATCCTCACCGTTCTCGGCCCCCAGCCCCTCTGGTACGACCAGCTGGGGTACGTCCAGGCCCGCACCGGCAACCGGTCCGCCAACAACGCCCCGCGCAACACCTACCGCACGGCGGACGGCACCTGGGTCGCCGTCTCCACCTCGGCCCAGTCGATCGCCGAGCGCGTGATGCGCCTGGTCGGCCGCCCGGAGCTGATCGACGAGCCGTGGTTCGCCACCGGCGCCGAGCGGGCCGCCCACACCGACGTCCTCGACGAGGCGGTCGGCTCCTGGATCGCCCGGCACACCCGCACCGACGTCCTCGCGGCCTTCGAGAAGGCGGAGGCGGCGATCGCCCCGGTCCAGGACGTCCGGGACGTGCTGTCCGACCCCCAGTACCAGGCCCTGGACACCGTCACCGCGGTGGACGACCCGGAGCTCGGCCGGATCCGTATGCAGAACGTCCTCTTCCGGCTCTCCGCGACCCCCGGCGCGATCCGCTGGGCCGGCCGCCCGCACGGCGCCGACACGGACGCCGTCCTGACCGAACTGGGCCTGACAGCGGACGAGCTGAGCACGCTGCGCGAGGCGGGCGCCCTGTGAAGAAACCCCCACTGACCTGGCTCTACGTTCCCGGTGACCGTCCGCAGACCGTCACCAAGGCCCTCGCCTGCGGCGCCGACGTCGTCATCGTCGACCTGGAGGACGCGGTCGCCCCGGACCGCAAGGAGTACGCCCGCGCCGCCACCGCCGAACGCCTTTCGGAACCCCAGCCGGTACCGGTCCACGTCCGGGTGAACTCCCTGGACACCCCCTACGCCGCGGCGGACCTGCGCACGGTGGCCGCCCTCCCCGGCGTCTGCGGACTGCGCCTGCCGAAGGTGACGGCCCCGCACCAGATCACCCGGGTCGCCGAGAGCGTGCCCAGGAGCGACCGCGGCGTCACGCCCCTGCACGCCCTGCTGGAGACCGCCCTCGGCGTCGAACACGCCTACGCCATCGCCCGCGCCCACCCCTCCCTGCGCGGCATCGCCCTCGGCGAGGCGGACCTGCGCGCCGATCTGGGCGTCCGCCACGACGCGGGCCTCGACTGGTCGCGCTCCCGTGTCGTCGTCGCCGCCCGGGCCGCCGGACTGGCGCCCCCGCCCCAGTCGGTCCACCCCGACATCCGCGATCTGGACGGCCTGGCCACCAGCTGCGCCCACGGCCGCACCCTCGGCTTCCTGGGACGCGCCGCCATCCACCCCCGGCAGCTCCCGATCATCGAACAGGCCTACCTGCCGACCCGGCAGGAGCTGGAGGACGCCGAGACGATCGTCAAGGCTGCCATCACCGAACGGGGCGCCCAGGCCCTCCCGGACGGACGGTTCGTCGACGCGGCGGTGGTGGCGGCCGCACAGCGCACGCTGGCCCTGGCCGACCGGGACTGACCCGGCCGGCGAGGCCGCTCGCCCGCGCCCTCGCCGCCGGTCGCACGACGAGGGCGCCCGGTGAACCCGGGCGCCCTCGTCGTCATGCGCGTCATCGTGCGCGTCGCGTCTCGCACGTCGTCGTACCGACGGACGTCAGCTCTTCTTGCCCGCCGACTCCGCCTCGTCCTTGACCCCGGCCTCGGCCTTGTCGTCCACGTCGGCCGCGGTCCCGTCCTTGGCTGCGGCCTCGCCGTCGGCCCCGGACGCGTCCTCCGCCTTCTTCGCCCCGGCCCCGTCGCCGGCGGCGGCCTTCGCCTCCGCGGAACCCGCCGCCCCCTCGGACGAGGACGACTCGGCCCCGGACTTCTCCTCGCCGTCCGCCGAAGCGCCCCCGGCCGCGTCACCGGAGGTCTGTGCGGCCGGTTCGGCGACCGCTTCCCGGCCCGGCCGCTTCTTCGCCGAGATGGCGATGTACGCCACCGCGAGAAGGAAGACGATGATCGCGGTCCAGACGTTGAGCCGCAGGCCCAGGATGTGGTGGGCGTCGTCGACGCGCATGTTCTCGATCCACACGCGGCCCGCGCAGTACCCGGCGACGTACAGGGCGAACGCCCGGCCGTGGCCCAGCTTGAAGCGGCGGTCGGCCCAGATCACGAGCAGGGCGACGCCGATGCACCACAGCGACTCGTAGAGGAACGTCGGGTGGTAGTAGCCGGGCACCCGGCCGTCCGCCGAGGACGTGATGTGCAGCGCCCAGGGGAGGTCGGTCTCCTTGCCGTACAGCTCCTGGTTGAACCAGTTGCCCCAGCGGCCGATCGCCTGTGCCAGGGCGATGCCGGGGGCGATCGCGTCGGCGTACGCCGGCAGCGGGATGCCCCGGCGGCGGCAGCCGATCCACGCGCCCACCGCGCCGAGCGCGATCGCGCCCCAGATGCCGAGGCCGCCCTCCCAGACCTTGAAGGCGTCCACCCAGTCGCGGCCCTCGCTGAAGTACAGCTCGTAGTCCGTGATCACGTGGTAGAGACGACCGCCGACGAGCCCGAAGGGCACCGCCCAGACGGAGATGTCGGCCACCGTGCCGGCCAGCCCGCCCCGGGCGACCCAGCGCCTGTTGCCGAGCCAGACCGCGACGAAGACGCCGATGATGATGCAGAACGCGTAGCCGCGCAGCGGAACGGGGCCGAGGTACAGCACCCCGTGCGACGGGCTGGGAATGTAGGCAAGTTCCATGGCAGGGTCGACGCTACCCTGCCACGCAGGGCCGACGGCGGGCAGCCCGGCTACGGCTCCATAACGGGCTGCTGCGAATGGGCGACGCCCGGTGTCACCCCTTGTTGGCCTCCTCCACCATCTTCTTCAGCTTCTCCGGCGTCATCGACCGGTCCTGGTAGATGTTCTTGCCGTTGAACAGCACGGTGGGGGTGCCGCCGAAGCGGCCGTTCTGGAAGGCCTGGTTGGACTTGACGACCCAGCTGTTGTGCGTGCCCTGCTCCACGCAGGAGCGGAACGCGGGCGTGTCGAGCCCGTCGACCTTGCCGGCGAGTTCGATCAGCCGGCTGTTCTCGGCGTACTCGTCGCTCGTCTCCTCCGGCTGGTTCTCGAACAGCACGTCGTGGTAGGCGGGGAACTTGCCGGCGTCCTGGGCGCAGGCCGCCGCGTTGGCCGCGCTGCGGGATCCGCTGCCGCCCATGTTGCCGTCGATGAGGGTGGCCAGGTGGTACTCGACCTTCAGCTTCCCGCCCTCCGTCAGCTTGTGGATCGCGGGCCGGTACGCCGTCTCGAACGCCTTGCAGGCCGGGCAGCGGAAGTCCTCCCACACCGTGAGCGTGGACTTGGCGCCGTCCTTTCCGACGGGGATCGCGAGGGCGTCCTCGCCCTGGGCGCCCGAGGGCGCCACGACCGGGCCCGCCTTGTCGCTGCTGTCGTCCTTGCCGGAGTTCGCGGCGACGACGCCGATCACGGCGGCCAGCCCCAGCACGCAGACGACGCTTGCGCCGACGATCAGTGTGCGCCGCCGCCGCTCGGCCGTCTTCTGCTTCTCGCGCTCCGCCGCCAGCCGCTCCCGGGCAGTGCGCTTTCCGTCACGATTCTTCTCGCTCACACCCCCAGAACGAACCGGGGAGGCGCATTGCGCCTCCCCGACCCCAGGTCCACCCGTTCGGGTGACCCATGTTCCCGTCACGCCTGGCCGCGCACGCCCTTAGCCAGTTCGCCCGCGAGCGCGCGGACCGCCTCGACGCCGGCCGCGTCGTCCGGCGCGTCCAGCATCCGCTTGACGAAGGCCGAGCCGACGATCACGCCGTCGGCGAAGCCGGCCACCTCGGCGGCCTGCCGGGCGTCCGAGACGCCGAGGCCGACGCAGACCGGCAGGCCGGAGCCGGTGGCCCGGGTCCGGTCCACGAGGTCGTGGGCCTGCGCGCCGACCGACTCACGGGTTCCGGTGACACCCATCAGCGAGGCGGCGTAGACGAAGCCGCTGCCCGCCTCGGTGATCTGCGCGAGCCGGGCGGCCCGGCTGCTCGGCGCGACGACGAAGACGGTCGCGAGGCCGTGCTTGTCGGCGTGCTCCCGCCACAGGGCCGACTCCTGCACCGGCAGGTCGGGCAGGATGCAGCCCGCTCCGCCCGCCTCGGCCAGTTCGGCGGTGAACCGCTCGACGCCGTAGCGGTCGATGGGGTTCCAGTACGTCATGACGAGGATCGGCTTGCCGGTGGCCTCGAACGCCTCGCGGACCGTGCGCATGACGTCCGCGATGCGCACCCCGCCGCGCAGGGCGATGTCGTCGGCGGTCTGGATGACCGGGCCGTCGAGGACCGGGTCGCTGTGCGGCAGTCCGACCTCGACCACGTCGGCGCCGCCGTCGAGGACGGCCTTGATCGCCTCGATGCCGCCGTCCACGGTCGGGAACCCGGCCGGGAGGTAGGCGATGAGCGCGGCGCGGTCCTCGGCCTTCGCGGCGGCGAGGGTGTCCGACAGCAGTTGGATGTTCCCGCTCACTTGGCGTCCCCCTCGATCTCCGCGGTGTCGGCCGCGTCGGCGGCGACCTCGGCGTCGGTGTCGTACAGCCCGAAGTAGCGGGCGGCCGTGTCCATGTCCTTGTCGCCGCGACCCGACAGGTTCACGACGAGCAGGCCGTCCGGGCCGAGTTCCCGGCCGACCTCCAGGGCGCCGGCCAGCGCGTGGGCGCTCTCGATGGCCGGGATGATGCCCTCGGTGCGCGACAGCAGGCGCAGCGCCTGCATGGCGGCGTCGTCGGTGACCGCGCGGTACTCGCCGCGGCCGGTGTCCTTGAGGTAGGAGTGCTCGGGACCGATGCCGGGGTAGTCGAGGCCGGCCGAGATGGAGTACGGCTCGGTGATCTGGCCCTCGTCGTCCTGGAGGACGTAGGAGCGCGATCCGTGCAGGATGCCGGGCTCGCCCGCGGTGAGGGTGGCCGCGTGCTCGCCGGTCTCGATGCCGTGTCCGGCCGGCTCGCAGCCGATCAGGCGCACGCCGGCGTCCGGGATGAAGGCGTGGAAGAGGCCGATGGCGTTGGAGCCGCCGCCGACGCAGGCGACGGCCGCGTCGGGCAGGCGTCCGGCGCGCTCCAGGATCTGGCGGCGGGCCTCGACGCCGATGACCCGGTGGAAGTCGCGGACCATGGCCGGGAAGGGGTGGGGTCCCGCGACCGTCCCGAACAGGTAGTGCGTGCGGTCGACGTTGGCGACCCAGTCGCGGAACGCCTCGTTGATGGCGTCCTTCAGGGTGCGACTGCCGGACTTCACGGCGACGACCTCGGCGCCCAGCATGCGCATCCGGGCCACGTTGAGGGCCTGCCGCCGGGTGTCGATCTCACCCATGTAGATGGTGCACTCGAGACCGAAGAGGGCACAGGCGGTGGCCGTGGCGACGCCGTGCTGGCCCGCGCCGGTCTCGGCGATCACGCGGGTCTTGCCCATGCGCTTGGTGAGCAGGGCCTGGCCGAGCACGTTGTTGATCTTGTGGGAGCCGGTGTGGTTGAGGTCCTCGCGCTTGAGGAACACCCGGGCGCCGCCGGCGTGTTCGGCGAACCTCGGCACCTCGGTGAGGGAGCTGGGGCGGCCGGTGTAGTGCACGAGCAGGTCGTCGAGCTCGCGCGCGAACTCGGGGTCGTGCTTGGCCTTGTCGTACTCGACGGCCACCTCGTCCACGGCGGCGACCAGGGCCTCCGGGATGAACTTGCCGCCGAACGCGCCGAAGTAGCCCTCGGCGCTGGGGACCTGGCCGTCGGGGTCGGGAATGAAGAACTCGCTGGGCATGCGGAAACCTCACGGTGAGACGGTTTGGTGTGCGGACACGAAACGCCGTGGGGGCGGGGTCGTCGGACGGCTAGCGGCCGTCGGTGGCTTGTCGCGCTGTTCCCCGCGCCCCTGGGGGGCGCCGCTGCCATCGCATGCCGTTCACCTGGCCCGGCTCGTCGCCGATGACGTACCGCACGCGCCGGCCGTGCACCCGGCGGGCGGGCGCGCGGCAACCGCGGGGCCGGCAGCCGCGCGCGAGGCGGGCGTACCGGTCCGTGGCGGTCGCGGGGGTCGTCGAGGTCATCGGGGCAAGCCTAGCGGGTGGTCAGCCCCGGCCATGGCGCAGTGCGGGGTGCTCGCCCGCCGCCACCAGGTCGGCCACCGCGGTCTTGGGGTCGCGGCCGGTCACCAGGGACTCGCCGACGAGGACCGCGTCGGCGCCGGCGTTGGCGTACGCGATGAGGTCGTGCGGGCCCCGCACCCCGGACTCGGCGATCTTGACGATGCTCGCCGGGATCTCGGGGGCCACCCGCTCGAAGGTGCCCCGGTCGACCTCGAGGGTCTTCAGGTTGCGCGCGTTGACGCCGATCACCTTGGCGCCGGCGTCGACGGCGCGTTCGACCTCGTCCTCGTCGTGGACCTCGACGAGCGGGGTGAGGCCGATGGACACGGCGCGCTCGATCAGCGACTCCAGGGCGGACTGCTCGAGGGCGGCCACGATGAGCAGCGCGAGGTCGGCGCCGTATGCGCGGGCCTCCCACAGCTGGTACGAGGTGACGATGAAGTCCTTGCGCAGGACGGGGATGTCCACGCGCGCGCGGACCGCCTCGAGGTCGGCGAGCGAGCCGCCGAACCGGCGCTGTTCGGTGAGGACGGAGATGACCGCCGCGCCGCCCGCCTCGTAGTCGGCGGCGAGGCCGGCGGGGTCGGCGATCGCGGCCAGCGCGCCCTTGGACGGGCTGGAGCGCTTGACCTCGCAGATCACCTTGACGCCGTCGCCGCGGAGCGCCGCGACGCCGTCCTTGGCGGCGGGGGCCTTGGCCGCCAGCTCCTTGAGCTCGTCGAGGCTGACGCGCGCCTGCCGCTCCGCGAGGTCGGCACGGACTCCGTCGATGATCTCGTCGAGCACACTCACGCGAGCGGCCCCCTTCCGGCTGAGAGACGGTCGGTGCTTTCCGCGACCGAGGGAGAAACAGATGGTCACTCGATGGTATCCGGAGCGGGGCGATGGCCTCGCATCCGGTTGACGGCGGTCCCACTACCTGGACATCGCCCCGTTGATCAAGGGTGTAGCCAGCCGCCGAACGGCAGGTTCCGGACAACCGTGAAGACCAGCAGCAACGCGCCGATCGTCCACAGCTGTCCGGAGGTGGGGTCGGCGCGCACGGGCCGGCCGCGCGCCGCGCGGACCACCCAGACGGTCCACACGACGGCGAAGCCGAGAAAGGCGAGGACGGCCGGCGCGTTGTCGTGCAGGGCGGTCTGCAGGTCGCCGTGCACGACGGCGTGCGCGCTGCGCAGGCCTCCGCAGCCGGGGCAGTACAGGCCCGTGTAGCGCAGCAGGGGGCAGGCCGGATAGTGGCCGGGTTCGTTGGGGTCGACGGCTCCGACGTAGGCGAAGGCCCCGGCGACGGCCGCGAGGATGCCCACGGGCACGGCGAGGCGTCCGAGGGCGGTGGTCGTCACGCTGCGGCTGTCGGCGTTCACGATTCGCATTGTGCCCCGCCGCGGCCGCGCGCGCGGGGCGGTCGCGCACGCGTGAGGGCGGCCGGTGGACAACCGGCCGCCCTCACGAAGGAAGTCGCGTGGGACGCTCAGCCCTCGGCGCCCGCCGGCTCGCGGGTGGCGGTGGCCGTGGCCGTGGCCTGGTGCACCGGCTGGGCCGCGGCCTTCGGCTGGCCCAGGCCCGCTGCCCGCATGGCGAGGCCCACCACTGGGGAGAGAGCCACGATCGCCATGCCGGCCCAGAAGCCGAGCGGCTCGGCCATCACCATGAACGCGCCCGCGACGGTGAACCCGATGATGGCGATGGTGACACCGGTCCAGGCGGCCGGGGTGTGTCCGTGGCTGCTGCCCGCCATGACTTGCTCCTCATTGCTGTCTCTGTGTCCGTCCGAGCCGGACGCTCGTCGTCCATTGTCCCGTACGCGTACGGGTGGCGGACGCGGGGGTGGGATCCGGTCGCGTCTGATGCGCCACATCGGGGGCTCGGGACGGCGACCTGGTCAGGGCCTGTCAGGCGGGGCCGGTGCCGGTCGGGTCCTCGCCCCGGTCCAGGGCCTTCCACATCTCCTCGGGCCGGTCGGGGTCGGCGGGCCTGGCGGCGCGCCGGGGGCGGGGCGTGCCGTCGCGTTCGTAGCGGCCCGACATGGCGGGCCACCGGCGGCCGTAGCGCAGGGCGAGCAGTCCGGCGAGCAGGATCAGGGCGCCGCCCGCGGCCGCCGCGTAGGGCCAGGCGGTGTGGGCGAACGAGGCGACGGTGGCCGAGGTGTCGCCGGAGGCCTTGGCGGCCTGCTCGTCGAGCGCGGAGCCGTCGCTCGCGCCGATCAGGGCGGTGGCCATGATCCCGGCGCCGGACAGCGCGAGCAGCGCGGAGACGGCGAGGCGGCCGGTCCGGCGGACGGCGAAGACGGCGACGAGCGCGGCCAGGCCCACTATGGCGAGCGCCGCGGGCACACCCGTCACGTCGCTGCCCCTGGCGGTCAGCGGGAAGGCGCCGCCGGCCACCGTGGCCGTGCCCTCCGACCAGCGCTGCCGGGTGGACAGCAGGGCCACGGCCGCGCCCAGCGCGCCGCACAGCAGGGCGAGGGCGAGGCTCCGGCGGCCCGACCGGGCGGAATCGGTTTCGGAACGGGGGTCAGGAGCAGCAGTCACGTACTCCACTATCGCCTGAACCCCGGGCGATCCGGCACCCGGGGTTCAGTGAGACGCGTCCTATCGGGCGGCGGGCGTCTCGGGTCGCCGGCCTTCTCAGGCGCTCGGGCCGCCCAGTCGGTTGGCGGTGTGGACGGCACGCAGGACGGCCGCCGCCTTGTTGCGGCACTCCTGGTCCTCGGCGACCGGGTCGGAGTCGGCGACGATGCCCGCGCCGGCCTGGACGTAGGCGGTGCCGTCGCGCAGGAGGGCGGTGCGGATGGCGATGGCGGTGTCGGAGTCCCCCGCGAAGTCGAGGTAGCCCACGCAGCCGCCGTACAGGCCGCGTCGGGACGGCTCCAGTTCGTCGATGATCTGCATGGCGCGCGGCTTGGGGGCGCCGGAGAGGGTGCCGGCGGGGAAGCAGGCGGTGAGGACGTCGAAGGCGGTGCGGCCGGCGGCGACCTGGCCGGTGACGGTGGAGACGATGTGCATCACGTGCGAGTACCGCTCGACGGACATGAAGTCGACGACCTCGACCGAGCCCGGCTCGCAGACCCGCCCCAGGTCGTTGCGGCCCAGGTCGACGAGCATGAGGTGCTCGGCGCGCTCCTTGGGGTCGGCGAGCAGCTCGTCGGCGAGGGCCTGGTCCTCCTGCGGGGTGGCGCCCCGGTGGCGGGTACCGGCGATGGGGTGGACCATGGCCCGTCCGTCCTCGACCTTGACCAGGGCCTCCGGGGAGGAGCCGACGACGTCGAAGCCGTCGAAGCGGAACAGGTACATGTACGGGGAGGGGTTGGTGGCCCGCAGGACCCGGTAGACGTCCAGCGCGCCGGCGGTGCACTCCGTCTCGAAGCGCTGGGAGGGGACGACCTGGAAGGCCTCGCCGGCGCGGATGCGCTCCTTGACGTCCTCGACGGCCTCCCGGAAGTCGGGGCCGCCCCACCGGGCGGTGTACTCGGGCAGTTCGGAGGGCGGCAGGACGGCCGGGGGCTGGGCGACCGCGCGGGAGAGGTCGGCCTCCATGGCGTCCAGCCGGGCCGTCGCGTCGGCGTAGGCCTCGTCGACGCCGGTGTCGAGGTCGTTGTGGTTGATCGCGTTGGCGATCAGCAGGACGGAGCCCTCCCAGTGGTCCATGACGGCGAGGTCGCTGGTGAGCATCATCGTCAGCTCGGGCAGCTTCAGGTCGTCGCGTTCGCCGGGGCCGATCTTCTCCAGGCGGCGCACGATGTCGTAGCCGAGGTAGCCGACCATGCCGCCGGTGAAGGGCGGCATGCCCTCCTGGTGGGGGGTGTGCAGGGTCTCGACGGTGGCGCGCAGCGCGGCCAGCGGGTCGCCATCGGCGGGGACGCCGACGGGCGGGACGCCGAGCCAGTGGGCCTGGCCGTCGCGTGCGGTGAGCGTGGCGGCGCTGCGGACGCCGACGAAGGAGTACCGGGACCAGGAGCGGCCGTTCTCCGCGGACTCCAGCAGGAAGGTGCCGGTGCGCTCGGCGGCGAGCTTGCGGTAGAGCGCGACCGGGGTGTCGCCGTCGGCGAGGAGCTTGCGGGTGACCGGGATGACCCGACGGTCGGTGGCCAGCTTGCGGAACGTCTCGAGGTCCATGGCGGCTGACCTTACTGATCCGAGGCCGGTGCGCCGGAATCGGCGGCCGCGGCGTCCTTCAGGGGGTCGGCGTCCTTCAGGAGCACGTCGGCCTCGAAGCAGGTGCGCGCGCCGGTGTGGCAGGCGGCGCCGGTCTGGTCGACCTGGACGAGCACGGTGTCGGCGTCGCAGTCGAGGGCGACGGACCTGACCCGCTGGACGTGACCGGAGGTGTCGCCCTTGACCCAGTACTCGCGGCGGCTGCGCGACCAGTAGGTGCAGCGGCCGGTGGTGAGCGTGCGGTGCAGCGCCTCGTCGTCCATCCAGCCGAGCATGAGCACCTCACCGGTGTCGTACTGCTGGGCGATGGCGGGGACGAGCCCGTCGGGGCTGCGCTTGAGACGCGCGGCGATGTCGGGGTCCAGGCTGCTGGGCGTGGGCGTGCTGGTCATGCCTGCCATTGTGCCGCGCACCACTGACAGTGACGGCCCGGTGTCCACTGGGCGGACCGTGCGCGGGGTCGTAGGCTGGCCGCATGTCCACTTTCGCGATGCGTGAACGGCTGTTGCTCGCCGACCTCTTGGAGACCGCGGGCCCTGAGGCGCCCACGCTCTGCGAGGGCTGGCAGACCCGTGATCTGGCCGCGCACGTGGTGGTGCGCGAACGCCGTCCGGACGCCGCCGGGGGCATTCTGATCAAGCAGCTCGCGTCGCGTCTGGACCGGGTGATGGAGGAGTTCGCCGCCAAGCCGTACGAGGAGCTGATCCAGCTGATCCGTACGGGTCCGCCGCGTTTCTCCCCGTTCCGGCTCAAGCAGCTCGACGAGGCGTCGAACACCATCGAGTTCTATGTGCACACGGAGGACGTCCGCCGGGCCACGCCCGAATGGTCCTCGCGCGAGCTCGACCCGGTCTTCCAGGACGCTCTGTGGTCGCGTCTGGAGCGCACCGCGCGCCTGATGGGCCGCGGCGCCCCGACGGGCCTGGTCCTGCGTCGTCCGGACGGCCGTACGGCGGTCGCCAACCGGGGCACGCCGGTCGTGACGGCGACGGGTGAGCCGTCGGAGCTGCTGCTGTTCCTGTACGGCCGGCAGAGCGCCGCCGTGGTGGAGCTGGACGGCGAGAAGGAAGCGATCGACCGGCTGCACGGCGGCAAGCAGCTCGGCATCTGACCCGCGCGGGCGGACAGGGGCGGCCGGGCGCAGGCGGCCCCCCGGCCCCGAGGGGCGGGGTCAGCGCGGCAGTTCGGCGCGGCGCAGGTTTCGCACGCTCAGGGCCACGACCCCGCCGAGCCCGCAGACCGCGGCGCTGGCGACGAACACGGGCCCGGTCCCCCAGGCCCCGACGGCCGCGGCCGACACCGGCATGCTGAGCGGGGTGAGGCCGACGCTGACGAGGCTGGAGACGGCGGTGACGCGGCCCAGGTAGGCCGGAGCGGTCTGGGTCTGCAGCAGGGCTCCGCACACGGCGCCGCTGAGCCCGGCGAGCAGCCCGATCAGCAGGGCGGTGCCGACGGCGGTGACCAGGGTGGGCGCGAAGGCGAGGGCGCCGATGGCCACGGAGCCCGCCAGGATCGACCAGCCGGCCAGCCGGCCGGCGTGCGGGAGCCGTCCCCGCAGGGTCAGCAGCAGCGAGGCGGCGCCCGCGCCGACGCCGAACCCGGAGAGCACCCAGCCCATGCCGGCGGCGCCCCAGCCGCGTTCGTCGGCGAGCAGGGTCAGGCCCACGTTGAGAGGCCCGACGAAGCCCAGGTCGCCGAGGGCGACGGCCAGCAGCAGCGGGGCGAGGACGCGGTGGCGGCGCACGTACCGCAGGCCGGCCAGCAGGTCGCCCCAGGCGGTGCCGCCGGCGGCGGCCGCCTTGTCGTCGGCGGGCAGCTCACGGATGCGCACGGAGCACAGCAGCGGCACCGAGACCGCTATCAGCAGCCCCGCCAGTGCGAACGCGGTGGCCGCGCCGCCGACCGCCACCCCGAGACCGCCGAGCGGTCCGCCGACGACGCTCGCGAACCGGATGCCGAGGCCGCGCATGCCCTGGACGCGCGCGAGCTGCCCGCGGCTCGTCACGCGCGCGGGGAGCGCGCCCACGGCCGGCATGAAGACGGCGTCGACGGCGCCGAAGACCAGGGCGAGCAGGGCGAGCGGCCACAGACCGGGAGTCGTCGCGTACAGCAGCGCGGCCACCGCGAGGACGGCCGCGCAGCGCACGGCGTCGCTGCCGATGACGACCCGGCGCGGTCCCAGCCGGTCGGCGATCACTCCCCCGCCCAGCATCAGCAGGGCCCGCGGCACGGCACTCGCCGTCATCACCAACCCGGCCTGTGCGGGGGTGCCGGCCTGTACGGCGGCCCACGACAGGGCGATGTAGTAGACGCTGTCGCCGACCATGGAGGCGGTGTAGGCGGTGAGCCAGCGCAGCACGTTGCGGTCGCGGTGGGCGGGGAGTTCGGGGGCCGTGCGCTGGACGGTCTCGTGCGTGGCGGTGGTCACCGGCGGCCTCTCTCCCACGGAGTCGGACACGGAATCAGGCACGTGATCAGGCACGGAATCAGGTACGCGATCGGACGCGGCGGTGGGCACGGCGTCGGGCACCGGCTCCGCCACGGGCTCAGGCACGGAACGGGAACGCGTACGTGTGCACCGAGACGTTCTCCCGGCCGTCGGCACCCCGGGCACCTCCGGCGCTCTCCTCGACCTCCGCGGCCCTGCCCCGCTCGTCGTACCTGCGCAGGAGCGCGAGCATCTCGGCGTTGAGCTCCGCGAGTTCGTCCGCGGTGAGACGCAGGATCGTCTCGGAGGACTCGGCGCTGCGGTTCCACTCGGGGCCCCATTGGGTCCGCTCGTCGAGCCAGCGCCGGTACATGTCCATGCGGTCCTCGGCGAAGAGCCGGCTGGCCGCGGTGTGCGCGGCCGCCTTCTCCGGAGCGTCGCGGAAGTCCTCGTCGCGGATGCTGACGCCGTCGGAGGCGAGCCGCCACCAGCGCTCGCGGCCGTCCGCGCTCTGCGGCTCGGCCTCCTCGATGAGCCCGTGCTCGGCGAGCTTGCGCAGGTGGTAGCTGACCAGCGAGACGGCCTCGCCGACCTGGTCGGCGAGATGGGAGGCGGTGGCGACGCGGGCGACGGTCAGCCCGCGGTACAGCTGCATCCGGAGGGGGTGGGCGAGCGCCTTGAGCGTGCCCAGGTCCGTGATCCGGCGATTGCGTTCCCTGCCTGTCGCGTCTGTCGCGTCTGTCATGTCCGCCACCGTAGACAGGAAGGAATAGTTGCGCAATATATTTTGCGCAACTTCCCTTTCCCGTCTCGGCACGAGTAAGCCCCGGCCGCCAGGCGACCGGGGCTTACCGCACGGCGCACGCCGCGGGTGTCAGCGCGCGTCCGTCAGCGTCACCGCACCGGGTGACCCGCTTCGCGCAGGGTCTGCTTGACCTCGCCGATCCGCAGGTCACCGAAGTGGAAGACCGACGCCGCCAGCACCGCGTCCGCGCCCGCCTCGACGGCCGGCGGGAAGTCCCCGAGCCGGCCCGCGCCGCCGGAGGCGATCACCGGGACCGTCACGTGCTTGCGCACGGCGGCGATCATCTCCAGGTCGTAGCCGTCCTTCGTGCCGTCCGCGTCCATCGAGTTGAGCAGGATCTCGCCCGCGCCCAGCTCGGCCGCCCGGTGGGCCCACTCGACGGCGTCGATGCCGGTGCCCCGGCGGCCGCCGTGGGTCGTCACCTCGAAGGAGCCCGACTCCGTGCGCCGGGCGTCGACGGACAGGACCAGCACCTGCCGCCCGAACCGTTCGGCGATCTCCCTGATCAGCTCCGGGCGGGCGATCGCGGCGGTGTTGACGCCCACCTTGTCGGCGCCGGCCCGCAGCAGCTTGTCGACGTCGTCCGGGGTGCGCACCCCGCCGCCCACGGTCAGCGGGATGAACACCTGCTCGGCGGTGCGGCGCACCACGTCGTAGGTGGTCTCGCGGTTGCCGGAGGAGGCGGTGATGTCCAGGAACGTCAGCTCGTCGGCGCCCTCGGCGTCGTACACCTTGGCCATCTCGACGGGGTCGCCCGCGTCGCGCAGGTTCTGGAAGTTGACGCCCTTGACCACCCGGCCGGCGTCCACGTCCAGGCAGGGGATGACTCGTACGGCCAGCGTCATGGCGCGGACACCTCCTCGTCGCCGCAGGGGCGGAACGCCTCGACCTCGACCTCGACGACCAGGCTCGGGTCCACGAAGCCGGACACGATGATCATGGACGCGGCGGGCCGGACGGCGTCGAACAGCTCCTTGTGGGCGCGACCGATGTCGTCGACGTCCCGCGCGTGGGTGATGTACATGCGGGTGCGCACGACGTCGTCGCGGCCGAGCCCCAGCTTCTCCAGCGCGGCGAAGGCGACGTTGAAGGCGTTGACCGTCTGCTCGTACGGCCCGCCGGCGGCGATCTCGCCGTCCACCACGGAGGTGCAGCCGGAGACGAGCACCAGCCCGCCCGGCAGCTGCACGGCGCGGGAGTAGCCGAAGGCCTCCTCCCAGGGGCCGCCGGACCCCACCCGGCGCACCTCGCTCACCGGGCCACCGCTTCCAAAGCCTCTTCGAGGGTGAACGCCTTCGCGTAGAGCGCCTTGCCGACGATCGAGCCCTCGACGCCGAGCGGGACCAGCTCGGCGATGGCCCGGAGGTCGTCCAGGGACGACACGCCGCCCGAGGCGACGACGGGCCGGTCGGTGACCGCGCAGACGTTCTTCAGCAGCTCGAGGTTCGGGCCCTGCAGGGTGCCGTCCTTGGCGATGTCGGTGACCACGTACCGTGCGCAGCCCTCCTGGTCGAGGCGGGCCAGCGTCTCGTAGAGGTCGCCGCCGTCGCGGGTCCAGCCGCGGCCGCGCAGGGTCGTGCCGCGGACGTCCAGGCCGACCGCGATCTTGTCGCCGTGCTCGGAGATGACCTTGGCGACCCACTCGGGCGTCTCCAGGGCGGCCGTGCCCAGGTTCACGCGCGTGCAGCCGGTGGCGAGGGCGGCGGCGAGGGTGTCGTCGTCACGGATGCCGCCGGAGAGCTCCACCTTGATGTCCATGGCCTTCGCGACGTCGGCGATCAGCGCGCGGTTGTCGCCGGTGCCGAACGCGGCGTCCAGGTCGACCAGGTGCAGCCACTCGGCGCCCGACCGCTGCCAGGCGAGAGCCGCCTCGAGCGGGGAGCCGTAGGAGGTCTCGGTCCCGGACTCGCCGTGCACGAGACGGACGGCCTGGCCGTCGCGGACGTCGACGGCGGGGAGGAGTTCGAGCTTGCTCACAGTGTTCCGATCCAGTTGGTGAGGAGCTGGGCTCCGGCGTCGCCGGACTTCTCGGGGTGGAACTGCGTCGCCCACAGGGCGCCGTTCTCCACGGCGGCCACGAACCGCTCGCCGTGCGTCGCCCAGGTCACCCTGGGGGCGCGCATCGCCGGGTTGAGCACTTCCAGGGACCAGTCGTGGACGGCGTAGGAGTGCACGAAGTAGAAGCGGGCGTCCGCGTCGAGGCCGGCGAACAGCTGGGAGTCGGCCGGGGCGTCCACGGTGTTCCAGCCCATGTGGGGCACGATCTCGGCCTGCAGCGGCTCGACCGCGCCGGGCCACTCGTCGAGCCCCTCGGTCTCCACACCGTGCTCGATGCCGCGTTCGAACAGGATCTGCATGCCGACGCAGATGCCCATCACCGGCCGTCCGCCGGACAGCCTGCGGCCGATGATCCAGTCGCCGCGGGCCTCCTTCAGGCCTTTCATGCAGGCGGCGAAGGCGCCGACGCCCGGCACCAGCAGCCCGTCGGCGTTCATCGCCGTGTCGAAGTCACGGGTGATCTCGACGTCCGCACCGGTGCGCGCGAGGGCGCGCTCGGCGGAGCGGACGTTGCCGAAGCCGTAGTCGAAGACCACGACCTTCTTCGCGCCGTTCGTGGGGCTCAATTCCACACCTCCAGCCGCATCACACCGGCGACCAGGCACATCGTGGCCCCTATCGAGAGCAGCACGATCAGACTCCGGGGCATCTGCTGCTTGACGAAGGAGTAGATGCCGCCGGCCAGAAAGAGGCCGACGACGATCAGGACGGTCGACAGTCCGGTCATGGCGTTACAGCGCGCCCTTCGTGGAGGGGAGGATGCCGGCCGCGCGCGGGTCGCGTTCGGAGGCGTAGCGCAGGGCCCGGGCGAGCGCCTTGAACTGGCACTCCACGATGTGGTGCGCGTTGCGCCCGTAGGGCACGTGCACGTGCAGCGCGATCTGCGCCTGGGCGACGAAGGACTCCAGGATGTGCCGGGTCATCGTCGTGTCGTACTCGCCGATCATCGGCGCCATCTTCTCGGGCTCGGTGTGCACGAGGTAGGGGCGGCCGGAGAGGTCGACGGTGACCTGGGCGAGGGATTCGTCCAGCGGGACCGTGCAGTTGCCGAAGCGGTAGATACCCACCTTGTCCCCGAGGGCCTGCTTGAAGGCGGCGCCCAGCGCGAGGGCGGTGTCCTCGATGGTGTGGTGCGAGTCGATGTGCAGGTCGCCGTCGGTCTTCACGGTCAGGTCGAACAGCCCGTGTCGTCCGAGCTGGTCGAGCATGTGGTCGTAGAAGCCGACGCCGGTCGACACGTCGACCTTGCCGGAGCCGTCGAGGTTGATCTCGACGAGGACCGAGGTCTCCTTCGTCGTGCGCTCTATGCGTCCCACGCGGTTCATGCGCTCTGCTCCTTCTTCAGTTCACGGACCGCGTCGAGGAACGCGTCGTTCTCTTCGGGGGTTCCGGCGGTGACCCGCAGCCAGCCGGGCACCCCGTTGTCCCGGACCAGGACGCCCCGGTCGAGGATCTGCCGCCACACCGCGTGGGCGTCGTCGAACCGCCCGAACTGCACGAAGTTGGCGTCGGACGGCGTGACCTCGTAGCCGGCCGCGAGCAGTTCGCCGACCAGGCGGTCCCGCTCCGACTTCAGCTGCTCAACGTACTTCAGCAGGGTGTCGGTGTGTTCCAGGGCGGCCAGCGCGGTCGCCTGCGTGACGGCCGACAGGTGGTACGGCAGCCGCACCAGCTGGACCGCGTCCACCACCGCGGGGTGCGCGGCGAGGTAGCCGAGGCGCAGGCCCGCCGCGCCGAAGGCCTTCGACATCGTGCGCGACACCACGAGGTGGGGCCGGCCCTCGATCAGGGGCAGCAGCGAGTCGCCGTGGCTGAACTCGATGTACGCCTCGTCGACCACGACGATCGACGGCTTCGCGGCCTGGGCGGCCTCGTACAGCGCGAGGACCGTCTCGGCCTGGACCGCGGTGCCGGTGGGGTTGTTGGGGGTGGTGACGAAGACGACGTCGGGGCGGTGCTCGGCGATGGCCTTCTCGGCGGCCGCGAGGTCGACGGTGAAGTCGGCGCCTCGCGGCCCGGAGATCCATCCGGTCCCGGTGCCGCGGGCGATGAGCCCGTGCATCGAGTACGACGGCTCGAAGCCGATCGCGGTGCGGCCGGGTCCGCCGAAGGTCTGCAGCAGCTGCTGGAGGACCTCGTTGGAGCCGTTGGCGGCCCACACGTTGGCCGGGGCGACCTCGTGCCCCGTCGTGTCCGTGAGGTACTTCGCCAGCTGCGTCCGCAGCTCCACGGCGTCGCGGTCCGGGTAACGGTTGAGTTCGCGGGCCGCGTCACGCACCCGCTCGGCGATCCGCTCGACCAGCGGCTCGGGCAGCGGGTAGGGGTTCTCGTTCGTGTTCAGCCGTACGGGGACGTCCAGCTGGGGCGCGCCGTAGGGGGACTTGCCGCGCAGCTCGTCCCGTACGGGGAGATCGTCGATTCCGAAGCTCACTTGCTCGTCGGTACCTTCCATGCGAACCGCGCCTTGATCGCCGCCCCGTGGGCGGGCAGGTCCTCCGCCTCCGCCAGGGTCACCACGTGGTGGGCGACCTCGGCGAGCGCGTCGCGCGTGTAGTCCACGATGTGGATGCCGCGGAGGAAGGACTGCACGGACAGCCCGGAGGAGTGGCAGGCGCAGCCACCCGTCGGGAGCACGTGGTTGGAGCCGGCCGCGTAGTCGCCGAGCGAGACCGGCGCCCAGGGCCCGACGAAGATCGCGCCCGCGTTCCGCACCCGGTCGGCCACGGCGGCGGAGTCCGCCGTCTGGATCTCCAGGTGCTCCGCGCCGTAGGCGTCGACCACCCGCAGGCCCTCGTCGACGCCGTCGACCAGCACGATCGCGGACTGCCGGCCGGCGAGCGCCGGGACGATCCGGTCCTCGACGTGCTTGGTGGCCGCGACCTGCGGTTCCAGCTCCTTGGCGACCGCGTCCGCCAGCTCGACGGAGTCGGTGACCAGGACGGCGGCGGCCAGCGGGTCGTGCTCGGCCTGGCTGATCAGATCGGCGGCGACGTGCACGGGGTCGGCCGTGGCGTCGGCGAGGACGGCGATCTCGGTCGGCCCCGCCTCGGCGTCGATGCCGATCTTGCCGGCGAAGTAGCGCTTGGCGGCGGCGACCCAGATGTTGCCGGGGCCGGTGACCATGTTCGCGGGCGCGCAGGACTCGGTGCCGTGCGCGAACATCGCGACGGCGGTCGCGCCACCGGCCGCGTACACCTCGTCGACGCCGAGCAGGGCGCAGGCGGCGAGGATCGTCGGGTGGGGCAGTCCGCCGAACTCGGCCTGGGCGGGCGAGGCCAGGGCGATGGACTCGACGCCCGCCTCCTGCGCGGGCACCACGTTCATCACCACGGAGGACGGGTAGACCGAGCGGCCGCCGGGCGCGTACAGCCCGACCCGGTCGACGGGAACCCACTTCTCGGTCACGGTGCCGCCGGGCACGACCTGGGTGGTGTGGGTCGTACGGCGCTGCTCGCGGTGGACGAGACGGGCGCGGCGGATGGACTCCTCCAGGGCCGCGCGAACCGCCGGGTCGAGCCCGTCCAGCGCGTCGGCGATCGCCCGGGCGGGGACCCGTACGGATTCCAGCCGCACCCCGTCGAACCTCTCAGCGAAGTCGATCAGCGCCGCGTCGCCCCGATGATGCACGGCCTCGCAGATCGGACGCACCTTCTCGAGGGCGGCCGAGACGTCGAAGTCGGCTCGGGGCAGCAGGTCGCGCAGGGCGGGTCCCTCGGGAAGGGCGTCGCCGCGCAGATCGATTCGGGAGATCACGCGGTCAATTCTCTCAGACCGGGATCGGGCGTCGTCCGCGCGTATCAATGGCTGATACAGACCGTGGCCGGAACTCGGAAGATCGCCTTCACGTTGGGTGTTCGGGGGGTCACTCAGCGGGCAGAACAGCCGTGCGAAACCGATGAGTGAC
The DNA here is from genome assembly GCF_036898465.1 of Streptomyces sp. B21-105. NCBI lineage: Bacteria > Bacillati > Actinomycetota > Actinomycetes > Kitasatosporales > Streptomycetaceae > Streptomyces > Streptomyces sp. B21-105. Next base: position 2,623,872 of record NZ_JARUMJ010000001.1, read on the forward strand.
GGAGGGGGTGACGGGTGACAGCGGTGACCGACGGCGCGGGCGATCTGCCGGACGACCTGACCGCGGCCGAGGCGGGCATGTGGCAGGCCTTCCGCAACGGCAGTGTGTACGACCTGAGCAGCGGCGACACGGTCGTCGACGATCCGCACGGCGGCCATCCGTGGGGCGGGGCGCGGACCGTGCGGGCCCGGATCGTCGCCTGGCTGCTGCTGGACGGGCCGCCGGCGCTGGCCGGTCGGGTGGCCTCGATGAAGCTGGCCGGTGTGCAGATCAGCGGCTCGCTGGATCTAGCGGGCGGCACCGTGGTGCCGTACGTGGAGATGAAGCGCTGCCGCTTCGAGCGGGACGTGCTGCTGCCCGAGGCCAGGTTCACGACCGTGCGGCTGGTGGACTGCTCGGTGCCGCGCCTGGAGGCGGCGCGGGTGCACACCGAGGGCGATCTGCACCTCCCGCGCTGCCGCTTCCACAACGGCGTGCGGCTCACCGACGCGCACATCGGCACGGACCTGATGCTGAACCAGGCGATCGTCCACCGGGACCGCACCGGCCGCTCGATCGCCGCCGACGGCATGACGGTCGGCCAGGACCTCCAGGCCGAACTCCTCGAGTCGCACGGTGAGCTGAGCCTGCGCAGCGCCAAGATCGGCGTGTCGCTGAGCCTGCGCGGGGCGCGGCTGGTCAACCCGTACACGCGGCTCGCGCTGAACGCGCCCCAGCTGACCGTGGAGCGTTCGCTGTACCTCACCCCGGCCGGCGTCGGCGGCCAGGCGCTGAGCGGTGTCACCCCGGCCCGCGGGACGCGCATCCAGCGTTTCGAGTGCCGGGGCGGGATACGTCTGGACGACGGCCGGTTCGGGGACGCGGTGGACCTGGAGCGGGCCCGGTTCGTCCTCACGGACGAGCAGGAGCTGTCGCTGCGCCGGGTGCAGACGCCCGAGCTGCGCTTCCTGGGCGAGCAGCCGCTGCGCGGCAAGGTGGTCCTGTCCGGCGCCCGGGTGATCAACCTGGTGGACCGGGCGAGCGCCTGGCCGGGTCCCGGCGCTCTGCACATGGGTGGCTTCGCGTACGAGAACCTGGTGCCGCAGGGGCCGTTCCCGCTGGCCGAGCGGTTGCGCTGGGTGGCCGCGGCGACCGCCGAATACGCCCCGGAGCCGTACGAGCGGCTGGCGGCCGTGCTGCGGACCGGCGGGGAGGACGAGGACGCGCGCGAGGTCCTGCTGGCCAAGCAGCGCCGTCGCCGCGAGACGCTGCCGCCGGCCGCGAAGCTCTGGGGCTACGCGCAGGACTGGACGGTCGCCTACGGGTACCGGCCGGGCCGCGCCGCGGTGTGGATGGCGGTGCTGTGGGCGGCGAGTTCGCTGGCCTTCGCGTACGCCGCGCACCCGCCCGTCGACCGGCAGGGGCACCCGCCCTGGAACCCGGCCCTGTTCGCCCTCGACCTGCTGCTGCCGGTCATCGACCTGGGGCAGGTCGGCCAGTGGCAGTTGAGCGGCGGCTGGCAGTGGCTGTCGACGGCGTTGGTCCTGCTCGGCTGGATCCTGGCGACGGCCGTGGCGGCGGGCGCGACGAGGCTGCTGCGCCGGAGCTGAGGGGATCGCGCGGCTGGGGGATCGCCGTGCTGAGGGAGGGTTTGAGGGGGTGCGGGTTTGAGGGGTGCGCGCCGGGAAAAGTTGTTGAACGCTCACCTTTACCATCCCTTGACCGGGAGGCGTACAACTTTCCACAGGTTGCGTGAAGCCTCTGGCGCAATCTGAAGCCGCGGCTTTTCAATAGTCGGCACCATGGCTCTGCTGCCCCCGTTCATCCGCGCCTCCCGCAGTTCCCGGCCGGCACGGAATGCCCCCCACAGCGCCGCCGGGCTCCCCGCCGACGACGAGGTGCTCCTCGACGTGCCCGACGACCGGCTCGGGCCCGCGCTGGTCGCCGCCGGCCTCGGCGCTTACGCGCCGGCCGCCGAACTGCTCGCCCACACCCGGGAACGGGCCGAGTGGGAGTACCGCGACCGGTACGCGACGCGGCTCGCGGCCTTCGCCCACTCCCGCCCGGAGTGGTTCGAGGACTGGCGCGCCGCCGCCCCGCGCGACCCCGACGTGCTGCTCGTCTCCGCCCAGCTCGCCGTGACGCGGGTCTGGCGGTCGCCGGCCCGGGCCGAGCTGCTGCGCGAGGTGAGTCCGCTGATCACCGCCGCCGCGCAGAGCGACGTCCGCGACCCGGTGCCGTGGCGGATAGCCCTGGACCACGCCCGCGGTTCCCGGGCCGGGCACAAGTACTTCGGCGAGCTGTGGGCGGCCGCGGTGCGCCGCGCCCCGCACCACTACGGCTGCCATGTCGCCGCCAAGCGCTATCTGGCCGAGTCGTGGCACGGCTCCCACCACGAGTGCTTCGACTTCGCCGACCGGGCCGCGCAGGACGCGCCGGCCGGCGCCCTCGTCCAGGCACTGCCGGCCCGGGCGGCCTTCGCCTACCTCACCGACGGCTGCGGCCCCGAGGTGCCGCGCGAGCGGCTGGACGCGGCCGCCGACCGCGCGGTCGCGCTCTCCGCGCGTTTCCCGGCCGCCGACCCGTGGCCGGCCGAGATCCGCAACGTGCTGACGTACGTCCTGGTCCGCCTGGACCGCCGCGACGACGCCCTCGCCCAGCTGCGGCTGATCGGCCCGTACGCGACGTCCTTCCCCTGGGGGCGGCTGTCGGACGACCCGCTCGGCCACTTCCTGGCCGTGCGCGAGGACGTCCGCTCGGGCCCGTCCGGCAGCCCGCCCTGGCGACCGGGGAACGGGCACGGCGAACGAGCCCGTCCACTGGACCATTAGGCTTCTGCGTCGTGACCACCGTCCGTCTGCCGCTCTTCCCGCTGAACTCGGTGTTGTTCCCGGGACTCGTGCTCCCGCTCAACGTCTTCGAGGAGCGTTATCGCGCCATGATGCGCGATCTTCTGAAGACTCCCGAGGACGAATCGCGCCGGTTCGCCGTCGTGGCCATCCGTGACGGCCACGAGGTGGCCCCCAGCGCCAAGGGGCTCCCCGACCGGACGGGGGTGACCGAGCGCGGCCCGGCCGCCGGTTTCGGCGAGGACCCCGCGAAGACGTTCCACGGCGTGGGCTGCGTGGCCGACGCCGCGACGATCCGCGAGCGCGCCGACGGCACCTTCGAGGTGCTGGCGACGGGCACGACCCGGGTCAAGCTGCTGTCGGTGGACGCGTCGGGCCCGTTCCTGACGGCGGAGCTCCAGGAGCTGCCGGAGGAACCGGGCGACGAGGCGGGCGCACTCGCCGAGGGCGTGCTGCGCGCCTTCCGCCAGTACCAGAAGCGGCTGGCGGGCGCCCGCGAGCGCTCGCTGACCACCGGCGCGGACCTGCCGGACGACCCCTCGGTGGTGTCGTACCTGGTGGCCGCGGCGATGATGCTGGACGTCCCGAGCAAGCAGCGCCTCCTTCAGGCCCCCGACACGGCGTCCCGGCTGCGGGACGAGCTGACCGTGCTGCGCGCCGAGACTGCCATCATCCGCAGCCTGCCCTCGCTGCCGGCGGCGGACCTGACCCGCGCCCCGACCAGTCTCAACTGAGGGCCCCATGGCGAAGAAGCCGAAGAAGCAGCAGCAGTCCGGCGGCACGCCCGCGACGGTGGCCCTGGCGGCGGCGGGCGTGGACTACACGGTCCACGCCTACGACCACGACCCGAGCCACCCCTCCTACGGCGAGGAGGCGGCCGAGGCGATGGGCGTCTCCCCCGACCGCGTCTTCAAGACCCTGGTCGCGGACGTGGACGGAACCCTCACCGTGGCGGTGGTTCCCGTCGCGGGCTCCCTCGACCTGAAGGCCCTGGCCTCGGCGGTGGGCGGCAAGCGCGCGGCGATGGCCGACCCGGCGCTGGCCGAACGCACCACGGGCTACGTCCGCGGCGGCATCTCCCCGCTCGGCCAGCGCAAGAAGCTCCGCACGGTCCTGGACGACTCGGCGACGACGCACGCCACCATCTGCGTCTCGGCGGGCCGCAGAGGCCTGGAGGTCGAACTCTCCCCAGGAGACCTGACCACCCAGACCGACGCCCTGCTGGCCCCCATCGCCCGCCCCTGACGAACGCCGCCCGGATTTCCAGCCCGTCCGGGGGTGCCCCCTATGGGGGAGTTCGAGGGCGAGGCCGTCCAAGCCGACGGGGGTCCGGGGGGCGGAGCCCCCTGGCAGGGTGCCCGCAGGGGCAGTGCCCCTGGACACGGGAAGGGAAGGGAAGGCGGGGGCGGGGGCGAAGAAACCGCCCCCGCCGCCCCGACGAACCCCCCTACGCCATCGGCGCCCCGTACCCGTCCTTGGACCCCGCCCCGTACGGCGGGAACGGCTCGGGATCCCGGGGCCCGAACAACGCCGTGAGCCCCAGATGCACCAGCATCGCGGCCAGCGACCACGCCAGCAGCGCCCCCTTCGCCCCGAGCCGCAACGGCGCCGAGAACGTGACGCCCTTGCCGGCGGCCTGCGCGTGCGCGATGACATCGGAGTCGGGCCCCAGCCACACCCCCAGCCGCCAGGCCAGCAGCGAGCCGAGCAGGCCGCCCAGACCCAGCGCCACCACCAGGGGCACTCCCCCGCGCCGCCGCCACAGGAAGACCGCCGCCGCGCTCACGGCGCCGCAGGCCAGGGCCAGCAGAGTGAACGTGCCGTCCACCCCGATCGCCTGCTCCCCCTCGGTGTCCTTGAAGTAGACGACCCAGCTGCCGTCCGACAGCTCGCCGACGAGCGGAACCCGCGGCGCCAGCCACACCCACAGCAGCCCCAGCAGCACCCCTGCGAGGGCGGTACCCGCCGTGATCACGGCGGCTTCCCGCAGTTCGGTCTTCATCCCGGGCCCGTCCTGTCCGTACGCGCCGTCGTGGGGCGCGGTGGCCACCCCCGCGTACCCTCCGGGCGGCGGGGGCCAGGCCGCGTACCCGGACGGCTCGTGCCCGGACGGTTCGTGCCCGGACGGTTCGTGCGGCGGCGGAGGCGGAGTCAGCGGTGCGGTCACACCGACATCGTGCCAGGCGCACCCGCGCGGCGCGTCACCGGACGGCGGCCCGGCGGTACGCCCAGGTGGCGACGGCGAGCGAGACGACGCCCACGCCCGCGCACACGGCGAGGTCGCCGAGCACGAACGCCCAGTCGGGATGCGGCCCGAAGGTCCGGGCGAAGGCCTCGACCCCGTAGGTGGACGGGAGCAGGTCCCGGGCGAAGCGCACCGCCTCCGGCATCCGGTCCGGCGGCAGCACGCCCAGCAGCAGCGCCGCCGACATGCCCAACTGCCCCAGCACGGTGGCCAGCTCCGGCCGCGGCGCGAGCAGCCCGAAGGCCGCCCCGAGCCCGGACAGCGCGGCGCCCGCCAGCGGGATGACGGCCGCCAGCACCCACAGGTGGGTCAGCGGCAGCCCGAACAGCACACAGCCGAAGACCGCGGTGACCAGCGTCCCCGGCACCGTGAACGAGGCGTACGCCCCGGCGGCGCCCAGCACGACGGCGGCCGGCGGCACGGGCAGGGTCGCGTAGTGGTCCAGCCCCCCGCTCGCCCGCAGCTGGCCGAAGTACTGCGCGAGCAGGTTCAGCGCGACGAAGGCCACGACGAGCACCGCGGAGCCCGCCACCACGGCCTCCGCCTCGCTTCCGCCGTCCACCACGCCCCGCATCATGATCAGGATGCCGACCGACTGGAAGGTCGCCACGAACAGCAGCGGGATGCGCGCCACCCGCGCCCGGGACAGCTGCGCCCGGTACACGGCCACGAGCGACGGCCACAGCCGGGCACGCGGCGCGAGTTCGGCGGCCGCGGCGCGGGGCGTCTCGGTGACGGCCCGGGCGCCGCCCGGCAGAACCTCGGCGGGTACGACACTCACGTGGCGTTGCTCCTCTTCCCTACGGCTCTCATACCGTCCCATACGGACCCGTCGGCTCGCCCGCTCCCCCCGTCGCTCCACACCTCGCAGCTCCGCACCTCGCAGCTCCGCACTCCGCGGCTCCGCACCTCCCAGTTCCGCACCCCGCTGTGCCCCACTCCCGGCGTCCACGCCGCTCCCGTCGTCCACGCCGCGCTCACGCCCGCACCAGCCCCTGCCGTGCCGCCCCGCCGAGCGCCAGATAGACGTCCTCCAGGCTCGGCGTGGCAAGGGTGAAGTCGTCCAGCGCGGCGAAGGCGGCCCCGCCGGTGACGGTGGCGACGACCGCGCGGGCCTCGTCCGGGGCCAGCCGCAGCGTCCAGCGGCGCCCCGACTCCACGGCCCGCTCGCGCAGCGCGGCGACCTCGGGCACCTCCAGCGGCGCCCGTTCCCGCCACACCAGCTCGACCCGCACCTCGTCGGCGACCTGCTCCTTCAGCCCGGCGGGGGTGTCGCAGGCGATGACCCGGCCCTGGTCGAGGACGGCGACCCGGTCGAGCACGGTCTCGGCCTCGATGACGTTGTGGGTGACGAGCAGCACGGTCGTGCCGCGTTCGGCGCGCCGCCGGTCCACGGCGGCCCACACCGCGCGGCGCGCCACCGGGTCCATGCCGGTGGTCGGCTCGTCCAGCACCAGCAGCGGCCGCTCCCCCACCAGCACGGCGGCGAAGCAGGCGAGGCGGCGCTGACCGCCGGACAGTTTGCGCAGCGGGCGTCCGGCGAGCGGGGTGAGGCCCAGTTCGTCGAGGACGGCGTCCCGCTCCCGGCGTGCCGTGTGCACGTCGAGGCCGCGCAGCCGCGCGGTGGTCTCGGCGGCGAGGGAGACGGTGAGGTCGTCGAGCGCGGTGGACTCCTGGCCGAGGTAGGCGAGGATGCGGGCGGCCCGCTCGGGGTGGCGCACGATGTCGTGCCCGAGGATCTCCACGCTGCCCGCGTCGGGGCGCATCAGCCCGGTCATCTGCCGGACGAGGGTGGTCTTGCCGGCGCCGTTGGGTCCGAGCAGCCCGAAGATCTCACCGCGCCGGATGTCGAGCCGTACGTCGTCGGTGGCCCGGACCTCGGGTGTCGCGGGAGTGCCGCGCCGGCCGCGGACCGCCGGATAGGTCTTGGTCAGACCGCGCACCGCACACACGACCTCGTTCCCGTGTCGAAGGGGCGGTGCCGCGCGCGTACTCACAAGGGACGAGAGTACGGGGTCGCGGACCGCCGCTCGCGGTCGGGGCGTCGCGGGCGGCCCGCTCAGTCCGCCGCCGGAGCGTGCCCGGCGGCCGTCCGCACGTCGATCTCGCGCCAGAAACCCGCCCGGATGGCGTACCGGTCATGTTCGTCGATCTGGTCGTCCTTGTGCGCGAGCAGACCGAAGCGGGCCGCGTACCTCAGCAGCTCTCCGTCGATGCGGTGCGGGATGCGCGGGTACATGCCCGACAGCTTCTGCAGATGGCTCGGGTCGCCGAGGCGTGCCATCCACCGGCGGGCGAACACCTGTCCCACCTCGTAGGGGTCGCCGCCGACGGTGGTGATGTCCTCCTCGCGGTCGGCCCAGCGCTGCTCCGCCGTGGTGACCTGCGCGAGCGTCGGCATCGAGGCGACCTCGGCGGGCTCGGGGGCGGTCCCGGGGCGGTCCACCCAGCCCTTGTCGGAGGACCAGCGCAGGGTCGCGGTGGCCGGATGCTGGACGGCGGGCGCCCCGGGTGCGCGCAGAGCGGCGAGATCCTTGGGCGTCGGGACGCCCTTGGGGGCCGGTACGCGGTCCTGCCCGCCGTTGTCGGAGCCGGCGGTCACCGAGGGGTGCTCGGCCTCCTCCGGGGGCCGCTCGGCGGTGGGGGCGAGCCCCGAGTCGGGCAGCGGGGCGGAGAGGATCGCGGCGATCTCGGGGCGGGGCACGGGCGGCGGCGCGCAGATCCCGCCGAGCTCCTTCGCGCGGACCGCCTTGGTGATCCAGATGCGGTCCAGGACGCGCCGCTCGTCGGCCTCGGCGACCAGGTCCTCGGACTGGTTGTAGTCGCCGTCGGCGGCCTGGACGGCCCAGAGGTGGACGGCGACGCCGTGCTCCTTGGCGGCCATCATCCCCGGCAGCAGGTCGCCGTCGCCGGTGACGAGGACGACGTCGGAGCAGGCGCGGTTGCGGGCCAGTTCGGTCAGCTCGGCGTGCATGGCGGCGTCGACGCCCTTCTGGGCCCACCGCCCGTCGCTGCGGGTCAGGGCGCCCAGCCGGACCGTCACCCGGGGCATCACGCGCAGCCTGCGGTGCTCCGGCTGGGGGACGCGGTCCGGGGCGCCGTCGAACCAGTAGATGCGCAGCAGCGGGCGCTCGGTCTCGGACTCGGCCTGTTCGCGCAGACCCTGGACGAGCGCGGAGTGGTCGACGGTGATACGGGATCGCGAGGGTTCCCCGGCGAGGAGACTCGCGGCCGCCCCCAGCAGATACCCGGCGTCCACCAGGACGATGCAGCGGTCCACACGACTCACCCTCTTTCCGGGAGGTTTGCTTCGGGCTTCCTTCGAGTCTGCCCGACCGTGCGGAGGTTAACGGCCGGAACTCGATCTTCGGCGTGGCGTTTGGCGGCGCCGCGCTCCGACAACCCCTGTCACGGACGGTAATTGTCCGAAATGCGTCGCAAGTCAGCCTATGTGAATCTGGTCCCGTCTCTGGCCCCCAGATCCCCCCAGGAGGCAGATCACCATGGCCAAGAACAAGAAGCAGGATCGTAAGCAGCCGCAGTCCCAGCGTGGTCCGCAGACGGCGCAGCAGCCGTCCTCGATGGAGTCGCAGGCCGAGCAGCGCATCACCCAGGCGTCGCCCGCCGACGTCGCCCGCAAGGGCCGGCAGAAGCGCTTCGGCCACAACTGACGTCCGCGCGGCGGGCTGTTGCAGCCCGGGCACGCACGAGGGGCGCATCCGGTGCCGGATGCGCCCCTCGTCGGCGTCGTGGCGGCGAGCGATCAGCCCGCGAGGCAGGACGGGCCGAGCAGGACCTTCAGATCGCCGAAGAGCGCGGGGTCGGGCTTGACCCGGTGCCGGTCCAGCCGCAGGACGGTCGTCTTCGTCGGGCCCTGGAGCCTGATCCGGACCTCGCTGTCGCCCTTGTGGTGGGTGAGGATCTCGCCGAGGCGGTTGATCATCGGCGGGGTGACCCGGGTCGCCGGGATGGTGAGGATCACGGGCGCGTTGGTGCCCGCGTTCGACAGGTCCGGGACCTGGAGCTCCATCGCGACCAGCCGCGGCACGTCCTCGCGCTTGTCGAGGCGGCCCTTGACGAAGACGACGGCGTCCTCGACGAGTTGGGTGGAGACGAGCTGGTAGGTCGCCGGGAAGAACATGCACTCGATGGAGCCCGCGAGGTCCTCCACGGTGGCGATCGCCCAGGCGTTGCCCTGCTTGGTCATCTTGCGCTGGAGGCCGGAGATGATGCCGCCGATGGTCACCACCGCGCCGTCCGCGTGCTCGCCGCCGGTGAGCTGGGCGATTCCCGCGTCCGCCTTGTCGGACAGCACGTGCTCCAGGCCGAACAGCGGGTGATCGGAGACATACAGACCGAGCATCTCCCGCTCCTGGGCGAGCAGATACGTCTTGTCCCACTCGTCCTCGGTGAAGACGACGTCCAGGCCGAAGCCCGGTTCCGTGGTCTCCTCCTCGCCCATGCCCCCGAAGAGGTCGAACTGTCCCTCGGCCTCCTTGCGCTTGACCGCGACCACGTTGTCGATCATCGGCTCGAAGTGGGCGGTGAGGCCCTTGCGGGTATGCCCCAGGGTGTCGAACGCGCCCGCCTTGATCAGCGACTCCGTGGTGCGCTTGTTGCAGGCGACGGCCTCGACCTTGTCGAGGTAGTCGGGGAAGGAGGCGTACTTGCCCTTGGCCTTGCGGCTCCTGATGATCGACTCCACCACGTTGGTGCCGACGTTGCGGACGGCCTCGAGGCCGAAGAGGATCACGTCGTCGCCCTGGGCGGCGAAGTTGTGCACCGACTCGTTGACGTTCGGCGGGAGCACCTTGATGCCCATGCGCCGGCACTCGTTGAGGTAGACGGCCGACTTGTCCTTGTCGTCCTTGACCGAGGTGAGCAGCCCGGCCATGTATTCGGCGGGGTGGTTGGCCTTCAGGTAGGCGGTCCAGTACGAGACCAGGCCGTACGCGGCGGAGTGCGCCTTGTTGAAGGCGTAGCCGGCGAACGGGACCAGCACGTCCCACAGGGCCTGGATCGCCTCGTCGCTGTAGCCGTTCTTCTTCGCGCCGGCCTGGAAGATGGTGAAGTTCTTCGCCAGCTCGTCGGGCTTCTTCTTGCCCATCACGCGGCGCAGGATGTCGGCCTCGCCGAGTGAGTACCCGGCGATGATCTGGGCGGCCTTCTGCACCTGCTCCTGGTAGACGATCAGGCCGTAGGTGACGGCCAGGACCTCCTCGAGGGGCTTCTCCAGCTCCGGGTGGATCGGCGTGATCTCCTGGAGCTTGTTCTTGCGCAGCGCGTAGTTGGTGTGCGAGTCCATGCCCATCGGGCCCGGACGGTAGAGCGCGGAGACGGCGGAGATGTCCTCGAAGTTGTCGGGCTTCATCAGGCGCAGCAGGGAGCGCATGGGGCCGCCGTCGAACTGGAAGACGCCGAGGGTCTCACCGCGCTGGAGGAGTTCGAAGGTCTTCGGGTCGTCGAGCGGCAGGGCCAGCAGGTCGAGGTCGACGCCCTTGTTGGACTTCACCATCTTGACGGCGTCGTCCATGATCGTGAGGTTGCGCAGGCCGAGGAAGTCCATCTTCAGCAGGCCGAGCGACTCGCACTGCGGGTAGTCCCACTGGGTGATGGTCACGCCGTCGGTGTGCCGCACCCAGATGGGGGCGTGGTCGACGATGGGCTCGCTGGACATGATCACGCCGGCCGCGTGCACGCCCATCTGCCGGACCAGGCCCTCGACGCCCTTGGCGGTGTCGATGACCTTCTTGACGTCCGGCTCGTTCTCGTACATCGCGCGGATCTCGCCCGCCTCGCTGTAGCGCGGGTGCGAGGGGTCGGTGATGCCGTTGAGGTCGATGCCCTTGCCCAGGACGTCGGCGGGCATGGCCTTGGTGAGGCGGTCGCCCATCGCGTACGGGTAGCCCAGCACGCGCGCGGAGTCCTTGATCGCGTTCTTGGCCTTGATCTTGCCGTAGGTGCCGATCATGGCGACCTTGTCGGCGCCGTACTTCTCGGTCACGTACCGGATCACCTCGACGCGCCTGCGCTCGTCGAAGTCGATGTCGACGTCGGGCATGGAGACGCGCTCGGGGTTGAGGAACCGCTCGAAGATCAGGCCGTGCGGGATCGGGTCGAGGTCGGTGATGCCCATCGCGTAGGCGACGATCGAACCGGCCGCGGAGCCACGCCCGGGACCGACCGCGATGCCGTTCTTCTTCGCCCACATGATGAAGTCGGCGACGACGAGGAAGTAGCCCGGGAACCCCATCTGGATGATGACGTCCATCTCGTACTCGACCTGCTTCTGCCGGTCCTCGGGGACGCCGCCCGGGAAGCGGCGGTCCATCCCCCGGCGGACCTCCTCCTTGAACCAGGTGATCTCGGTGAAGCCGTCGGGGATGTCGAACTTCGGCATGAGGTTCTTGGCCTCGAACATGCCGGTGGTGTCGATCTGCTCGGCCACCAGGAGAGTGTTGGCGCAGCCCTCCTGCCAGGCGTCCGAGGAGTCGATGGCGTACATCTCGTCCGTGGACTTCAGGTAGTAGCCGGTGCCGTCGAAGCGGAAGCGGTCCGGGTCGGAGAGGTTCTTGCCGGTCTGGATGCACAGCAGCGCGTCGTGCGCGGTCGCCTCGTGCGCGTACGTGTAGTGCGAGTCGTTGGTGACCAGCGGCGGGATGCCGAGTTTCTTGCCGATCTCCAGCAGGCCGTCACGGACCCGGTGCTCGATGTCGATGCCGTGGTCCATCAGCTCCAGGAAGTAGCGGTCCTTGCCGAAGATGTCCTGGTACTCGGCGGCCGACTTCAGGGCCTCGTCGAACTGGCCGAGGCGCAGCCGGGTCTGGAGCTCGCCGGAGGGGCAGCCGGTGGAGGCGATGAGGCCCTCGGACCACTGGGAGATGGTCTCCTTGTCCATCCGGGGCCACTTCTGGAGCCAGCCCTCGGCGTACGCGTCCGAGGAGAGCTTGAAGAGGTTGTGCAGGCCCGTCGCGTTCGCCGCCCAGATCGTCTTGTGGGTGTAGCCGCCGGAACCGGAGACGTCGTCGCGCTTCTGGTGCGGCTGGCCCCACTGGATCTTGCGCTTGTTGCGGCGCGACTCGGGGGCGACGTACGCCTCGATCCCGATGATCGGGGTGACCCCGGCCTTCTTCGCGGTGTGGAAGAAGTCGTAGGCCCCGTGGAGGTTGCCGTGGTCGGACATGGCGATGTGGGTCATGCCCATCTCGTTGCACGCGTCGAACATGTCCTTGAGCCGCGCGGCACCGTCCAGCAGCGAGTACTGGGTGTGGACGTGCAGGTGCGTGAACGGCGGCTTTGACACGGCTGCGGCCTCCAGGGGAAACACGGATCGACTGGCGTCCCACCGGTTGCGGGCGGTCGGGGGGACAGCGTCGAAGTCTATGCGACCACTGACACCAGGGCCGCCGCGCCGCGTACCTTCACCGGAGGGAAACGGGCACTCCCGCGTACCTTCGTCCGTTGGAGACGGCAGAGACGCCGTCGTACACGTCATGCACCAGGAGGCACCCAGCGATGTCGGTTCCGCAGCTCGACGACGAGCACCGCGGCGAGCAGATCCTCGCCGTCTTCGACACCGCGTTCGGCGAGCTCCTGGCCGCCGACCCGGCCGCGTTCCGCGTGAAGTTCCGGAAGATGGCGGCCTCGGCGTTCGCGTTCTACCGGGGCACGGCCGGCCTCTTCTACCACGACCTGGACGCGGAGAAGCGGGGCGGCCCGTTCCTGGACGAGCGCACCTCGCGCGTGTGGATCCACGGAGACCTGCACGCGGAGAACTTCGGCACGTACATGGACGCCAACGGGCGGCTGATCTTCAACGTCAACGACTTCGACGAGGCCTACGTCGGCCCCTTCACCTGGGACCTCAAGCGCCTCTCCGCCTCCCTCGCCCTCATCGGGTACGCGAAGGCGCTCTCCGACGACCAGATCACGGAGCTGGTGGAGGTCTTCGCGGGCGCGTACCGCGAGCGGATCCACGCGCTGGCCACCGGCGCGAAGAGCGACGAGGTGCCGCCCTTCACCCTGGACACCGCCCAGGGCCCGCTGCTGGACGCCCTGCGCGACGCCCGCTCGCTGACCCGCTTCGGCCTGCTGGACTCGATGACGGAGATCCGTGACTTCGAGCGCCGCTTCGCGCCCGGCGGCGGCTCCATCGAGCTGGACGCCGCCACCCGCTACAAGGTGCTCGCCGCCTTCGACGGCTACCTGGAGACTCTGCCGGAGACATCGCTGGCCCGCCCGGACTCCTACCGGGTGAAGGACGTCGTCGGCCGCCGCGGCATCGGCATCGGCTCGGCCGGTCTGCCGTCGTACAACATCCTCCTGGAGGGTCACAGCGACGCCCTGGAGAACGACGTCGTGATCTACATCAAGCAGGCCCAGACCCCGGCCGTCTCCCGGCACATCACCGACCCGGCGATCCGTGACTACTTCCAGCACGAGGGCCATCGCACGGTGATCTCCCAGCGCGCCCTCCAGCAGCACGCGGACCCGTGGCTGGGCTGGACCGAGCTCGGCGGTGCCGGCCAGCTGGTCGCCGAGGTCTCGCCGTACGCCGTCGACCTGGACTGGGGCGACATCGACGACCCGGAGGAGATCGCCGGCGTCGTCGCCGACCTGGGCCGGGCGACGGCCACCATGCACGCGGCGGCGGACGACACCTCCGGCGAGTCCCTGGTCCCCTTCTCCACCGAGCGGGCCATCGACGCGGCGATCGCGGCCGACGAGGAGGGCTTCGCACCCCTCCTGGTCGACTTCGCGCACGGCTACGGCGCACGCGCGCGTGCCGACCACCAGATCTTCGTCGACCTGTTCCGCAACGGACGGATTCCGGGTCTGTGACAGCAGGCGTTCTCAGACAGTGGGCCTTCTCAGACAGTAGGCCTTCTCACAGGGACTCTTTAGGGGTCTCCTACCGCGGTACGTGACACACTCTCCTCCGCTATGGACATATCCGGGACCCGCCTCAGAGCCGTACGCGCGGCGCTGTTCACGGCCTTCGTCGTGACGCTCAGCGCCGCGTCGCACGTGCTGCTGTCGCGGGCCCCGCTGCCGCTCAACACGGTGGCCGCCGTCGTGGCCGCGGTGTTCGCCCTCGCGTACGCCCTCGCCGGCCGCGAGTGCGGCTTCGGGCGGATCGCCGCCCTGCTGATCCCGCTGGAACTGGCGGCCGACACCGTCTTCACCACCGGTCAGCATGTCTGTTACGGCCGGGCCGGCGGGCCGGTCGCCGGCCCGCTGGCCTCGATCGGCTGGGACGTGCTGTGCGGCGACGGCACCCGTGTCGGCACCCCGCTCGCACAGGTCGCGGGCGGCTCCGACCCCACGGCGCTGGGCGGACACCTCGCCCATGTCTACCCGGCCGCCCCCTGGCTGCTGCTGGCCGCGCACATCTGCGTCGGCCTGATCGCCGCCGCCTGGCTGCGCCGGGGCGAGCGGGCGCTCGCCCAGCTGGTGCGGGCGGCCACCGCGACCACCTTCCGGCCCCTGCTGATCGCGGTGGCCGCCGTGACCGTCCGACGCGCCCCGGCGGCCCGCCGCCTGCCGAGGCCCGCGCGCCGCTCGGCCACCGCCCGTGACCGGATCCTCGTGCACTCCCTGGGACGGCGTGGACCGCCGCGCTCCCCCGCCACGGCCTGAACAGACCGCACGTCCGCACGTCCGCACGGACACACGCTGCACGGACCACACGTCTGCACAGACCGGGCACGCCGAGCACCACCTCACACGAAACTTCCGCGCACGACGCGTGCGCGTCCCTTCTTGGAGATCACCATGAGCAAGCGGAACAGTGCGGCGGCGAAGACGGCCGCCCGGGAGCGGCTGCGCATCGAGCGCGAGCGCGAGGCCAAGCGCGCCAAGGTCAAGCGTCAGATCATCGTCGCCTGCTCGGTCGTCGGCGTCCTGGCCGCCGCCGGCGGCATAGGCTACGCCGTCGTCCAGGCCAACAAGCCCAGCTACTGGGAGGAGGCGAAGGACGCCAAGGTCGTCGCCCCCGCCAACACCTCGGGCACGAACGGCACGACGGTCATGCTCGGCAAGAGCACGGCCAAGAAGGTCCTGAAGATGTACGAGGACCCCCGCTGCCCGATCTGCGCGCAGTTCGAGCAGACGGTCGGAGCGGCGGTCGAGAAGGACCTCGACGCCGGCAAGTTCAAGATCCAGTACATCGGCGCCTCGTTCCTGGACGGCGACCGGCTCAGTGACGGCACGATCGGTTCGCGCGGCGAGGGCTCCAAGAACGCGCTGAGCGCCATGGGCGCCGCGCTGAACGTGAGCACGGACGCGTTCATCGAGTACAAGACCGCGCTCTACTCGGCGAAGTGGCACCCGGAGGAGTCGGACGACAAGTTCAAGAGCGACAGCTACCTCATCGAGGTGGCCGACGCGGTTCCCGCGCTGAAGGGCAACACGAAGTTCCAGAACGCCGTCAAGAACGGTACCTATGACGCCTGGGCCCTCGCGATGTCGAAGACCTTCGACAACAACAAGGACGGCGTCGACGGCACCCCCTCCCTGGTCATGGACGGCAAGAAGCTCACGGCCCCCAACAGTGACAACGCCCCCATGTCGGTCGCCGACTACACCACGGCGATCACGGCGGCCCTGGGCGGCTGATCCCGGTCTGCGGACCGGTTCCTGACGCGCGGTCGAAGAGCGGGCGAACTTCTTTCCGGTTCGCCCGCTCTCCGTCGTACTCGTCAGTAATCTGATTGCCCGTGACCAGTCGATACAGATCGTCCACGAGCGCCGACGTCCCGTCGGAGCACCCCGACTCCCTTTCTCCACGCCGCCGTACGGTCGTCAAGGCCGCGGCGGCGACCGTCGTCCTGGCCGGACCGCTCGCAGCCGCGCTCCCGGCCCGCGCCGCCGCGCGGACCCCGGCGTTCCTGCACGGCCTCGCCTCCGGCGACCCGCTGCCCGACGGCATCCTGCTGTGGACCCGGGTGACGCCCGCCGCCGAGGCGACACCGGGCTCCGGACTCGGCCCGGACACCGAGGTGAGCTGGGTCGTCGCCACGGACCGGGCGCTGACGAACGTCGTCAACAAGGGCTCCACGACCGCCACGGCCGCGTCCGACCACACCGTCAAGGCCGACATCCGCGGCCTTCAGCCGGCCACCGACTACTACTTCCGCTTCTCGGCGGACGGCGCCGAGACCCCCGTCGCGCGTGCCCGCACCGCGCCCGCCACGGACGCCGCCGTGACGGGTCTGCGCTTCGGCGTGGTCTCCTGCGCCAACTGGGAGGCCGGCTACTTCTCCTCGTACCGACACCTCGCGGCCCGCGGCGACCTGGACGCCTGGCTGCATCTGGGCGACTACATCTACGAGTACGGCACCGGCGAGTACGGGGCGCGCGACACCGTCGTGCGGCAGACCGCGCCCACCCACGAGATCCGCACGCTCGCCGACTACCGCACCCGGCACGGCATCTACAAGACGGACCCCGACCTTCAGGCGCTGCATGTGAAGGCCCCGGTCATCGCGATATGGGACGACCACGAGTTCGCCAACGACACCTGGTCGGGCGGCGCCGAGAACCACACCGAAGGCGCCGAGGGCTCCTGGTCGGCCCGTCAGGCGGCCGCGAAACAGGCCTACTTCGAGTGGATGCCGGTCCGGCCCGCGATCGCCGGCACCACCTACCGCCGTCTGCGGTTCGGCAAGCTCGTCGATCTCTCGCTGCTGGACCTGCGCTCCTTCCGTTCCCAGCAGGTCAAGGTCGGCAACGGCACGGTCGACGACCCGGACCGCACGCTCACCGGGCGCGCCCAGCTGGACTGGCTGAAGGCCGGGCTGAAGTCCTCCGACACCATCTGGCGGCTGGTCGGCAACTCGGTGATGATCTCGCCGTTCGCCATCGGCTCGCTCGCCGCGGACCTGTTCAAGCCGCTCGCCGAGCTGCTCGGCCTGCCGCAGGAGGGGATAGCCCTCAACACCGACCAGTGGGACGGCTACACCGACGACCGCCGCGAGCTCCTCGCCCACCTGCGCGCGAACGCCATCCGCAACACCGTGTTCCTGACCGGAGACATCCACATGGCGTGGGCCAACGACGTGCCGGTGGACGCCGGGACGTATCCGCTGTCGCCCTCGGCCGCCACCGAGTTCGTGGTCACCTCGGTGACCTCCGACAACCTCGACGACATCGTGAAGGTCCCCGAGGGCACCCTCACCGCGGTCGCCTCGCCCGTCATCCGGGCCGCGAACCGGCACGTCCACTTCGTCGACACCGACCGGCACGGCTACGGCGTGCTGGACATCACCGCCGAGCGCGCGCAGATGGACTACTACGTCCTGTCCGACCGCACGAGCGCCACCGCGACCTCCTCCTGGCACCGCTCCTACCGCACCCGCAGCGGCACCCAGAAGGTGGAGCGGACGTACGACCCCGTCTGACGTACGACACCGGCCGTCAGCCGTCAGCCGGGCAGCCGGGCAGTCGTCAGAGGCTCTCCAGGAAGCCGAGCGCCACCCGCCAGGTGGCCTCGGCCGCCTCCTCGTCGTAGTCAGGGAGCCCGGGGTCGGTGTACAGGTGCCCGGCGCCCGCGTACCGGTAGACCTCCACGTCGGCGCCGGCCCGGCCCATCTGGAGGTACCAGGCGCTCAGCCAGTCGTCGGTCTCGAACGGGTCCGGCTCCGCGACATGCAGCTGCACCGGAAGGCCGTCCACCGAGACGTTCGGCGCGAGGTCCGAGGTGCCGTGCAGGAGGAGCAGACCGCGCGCCTTGTCGTCGCCGAGGGCGAGGGTCTGGGCGATCGACGCGCCCAGCGAGAACCCGGCGTACACCACCCCGCGCTCCGAGTAGGGCGCGGCGGCCAGCACGGCTCTCTTCAACAGCTCGTCCTTGCCGATCTCCGCGTTGTACGCCATGCCCTCCTCGACCGTGTCGAACGTGCGCCCCCCGAAGAGGTCCGGCGTCCAGACCTCGTGCCCGGCGGCACGCAGCCGGTCCGCAGCGGCGCGCACCGCCGGCCGCGGACCGTAGGTCGAGTGAAAGAGCATGATGTTCATGCGCCCATGGTGCCAGCCCGCACCGACAGCCCCCCGCGTGCGCCGCTTCACACCCGCCACAGGTTCCAGACCCCGCCGACTCGGTTACGTTCGAAGGCATGGAGAACCTGCTCCGCCCCGTGATCGTGATGGGCGGCTCGATGGTGCTGACCGTCCTCATCGGCTGGGCCACCGACCGCCTGCTGTCCAAAGCCGACCAACGGCACCCGGAGACCCCGCTGTGGGGTCTGCTGCGCCGTGGCCGCATCCCCTATCAGCTGGTGCTGTGCGCGGCGCTGCTCAGAGCGTCGTACGACGAGGCACAGCTGCTGGACGACCACAAGGTCGGCATCGGCCGGACCCTCACCCTGGTGCTGATCGGCTCGGCGGCCTGGCTCGTGATCCGGATCGCGGGGGCGGTCGTCGAGACGTCGTACTCGCGCTATGCGCGCATGCACCGCGACCCGGCCCGGGTCCGGCGGGTGCGGACCCAGGTGTCGCTGATCATGCGGGTGGTCTCGGCGGTCGTCGGCGTGATGGCCGCGGCCACGATGCTGCTGACGTTCCCCGCCATGCGGGCGGCGGGCGCCTCCCTGCTGGCCTCGGCCGGGATCCTCGGCATCGTCGCCGGTGTGGCCGCCCAGTCGACGCTGAGCAACATGTTCGCCGGCCTGCAGATCGCCTTCGGCGACATGGTGCGCATCGGGGACACGGTCGTGGTGGACGGCGAATGGGGCACGGTCGAGGAGATCACCCTGACCTTCCTGACGGTGCGGACCTGGGACGAGCGCCGGATCACGATGCCCGTGTCGTACTTCACCTCGAAGCCCTTCGAGAACTGGTCGCGCGGCACCCCGCAGATGACGGGCATCGTCTACTGGCACGTCGACCACGCGGCTCCCGTGGAGGCGATGCGCGAGAAGCTGCGCGACATCCTGCGCGAGTGCCCGGCCTGGGACGGCCGCGCCTGCGGTCTCGACGTCACCGACACCACACCCAACACCATGCAGGTGAGGGCGCTGGTCACGGCCAAGGACGCCGACGACATCTGGACGGTGCGCGTCGCGGTCCGGGAGCAGATGATCCGCTGGCTGTCCAAGGAGCACCCCTACGCGCTTCCCCGCGTCAACACCGCGGACGCCGCACTGCCCCGGGCCGCGTCCCGGGCCCGTCCGTCCCGCCCGACGGAGCGGCCCGCCGCGTCCACGGAGCGCCGCGCACGGGCCACTGACCCTCAGTTCCCTCGCTCGGCGCCCCCGTTGACCTGAACGACCTGCGAGGTGACGTGTCCGGCGCCCGGGGACGCCAGCCAGTGCAGTGTGGCTGCGATGTCCCCGGGCGTCCCGGCCCGGCCGGTGAAGGTCTCCCCCACGAGGCGCTCGCGCCGCGCCGGTTCGATGGCGTCGCCGAAGAACTCGGTGTCCTCGACGTAGCCGGGGGCGACGACGTTCGCGGTGACGCCCCGCGGCCCCAGCTCCCGCGCGAGATCGCGGGCGTACGGGTGCAGCGCGGCCTTGGCGCCGCCGTACGCCCCGCTGCCCGATCCCCGGAAGGCGGCGATCGAGCTGACGAACAGCACCCGCCCGCCCGGCGCGGCGAGCCGGTCCTTCAGTGCCTCGGTGAGCAGGGCCGCGCTGAGCGTGTTGCTCCGGAAGTTGACCGTCCAGTGGTGTGCGACCCGGTCGAGCGGATCGTCGCTGTCGCTCGGCGGCTCCAGGTGCCCTGCGCCCCCGGCACTGTGGACGAGCACGTCCACCGTGCCGAACTCCGCCCCGACGAACCGGGCGACTGCGCGCACCTGGTCCGGATCACTCAGATCCGCGGCGTGGGTGAGGGCTCCGGGCACCCCGGCCTGCTCCAACACCTCCGGCCGTCGTCCGAGCAGCAGCACCCGGTCCCCGTCCGCCGCGAAGGCCTGCGCCGCTGCGAGTCCGATTCCTGTTCCGCCTCCACTGATCACTACGTTGCGTGTCATGGATTCGAGCGTAACGAGGCGTGCCGACAGAGGCCGTGAAGGTCTCGTGGCAACCGTGCGACCACCGGCCGACGAAGACAGGCCCCGCCTCCTCACCTGAGGCTGCGCACGTCACCTGAGGCTGCGCACGTCCAGATGGCGCAGCACACGGTCCACGATCTCCGGGTCGGCGCCCGGCTCGCTGCGCGCCGCGACCACCTCGTGCCGTGCCGCGCTCAGCATCTCCCCCTGGATGCGGCGCACCCGCTTCAGCCGGCGGACCCGCTGATCGTGCCCCTCCCGCCGCTCGTCCTCGCCCACGTCCGGACTGATCCGCAGCCCGATGTCGAAGGCCCGCCGCAGCATCTGCTCGGACAGTTCCTCCGACAGGTCCTCCCCGGCCTCGATCTCCCGCAGCCGCTGCTTCGCCGCCTTGGCCGCGCGCACCGCCAGCTCCTTCTCGAACGCCTTCTCCCGGTCGGTGTCCGCCTGGACGTCGAGCCGCTTCACCAGCCAGGGCAGGGTCAGCCCTGGAGGACCAGGGTCGCCATGATCACGCCGAACGCGATGAAGATGATCTCGTCCCGGTCGGGAAAGGGCCCTCCGTCGTCGGTCTTCAGCGGGACGGCCAGCGCCAGCGCCACCGAGGCCACCCCGCGCATCCCCGACCACCACATGACGACGGTCTCCCGCCAGTTCGTCGGAATGTCCTCGAGGTGGTCCTTCCTGGCGTGCAGCCGCTGCGTCAGCCACGTCGCCGGCAGCAGCCACAACAACCGTACGACGACGACCACCGCCACGATGACCGCCGCCCACCCGAGCATCTCCCCCCACCGCCCGGACGCCGTACGGATCGCGTTGTGCAGTTCCAGGCCGATCAGCCCGAACGCCACGCCCGTGACCAGCGTGTCGATGATGTCCCAGAAGGTGTGGCCGGCCAGCCGGGTCAGCACGTCGTCGGGGTCGGTGGCGAACTCGGCGAGGAACAGCGCGGTGGTCAGCACCGCCAGCACACCGGACCCGTGGAACTCCTCCGCCAGGACGTAGGAGGCGTAGGGCACCAGGAGCGTCAGCCCGATCTGCAGCGTCGTGTCGCCGAGGACGTCCAGCAGCCTGTTCGCGCCCCAGCCGAGCGCGACGCCCACCGCCACCGCGACCACCGCGGACAGCACCAGGTCGAGGCCGGCCCGCCACGGGGAGAACGTTCCGCTCACGGCCGCGGCGATCGCGACGTGGTACAGCACGATCGCCGTCACGTCGTTGAACAGCCCCTCGCCCTCCAGGATGGAGACCAGCCGGCGGGGCAGCCCGAGCTGCCCGGCCACGGCGGTCGCGGCCACCGGGTCGGGCGGCGCGACCAGCGCGCCCAGCGCCACCGCGGCGGCGACCGGCAGCCCCGGCACGATCGAGTGGGCCACGGCGGCCACACAGACCGTCGTGACGAACACCAGCGCCACGGCCAGCAGGAAGATCGGCCGCACGTTCGCCGCGAACTGCCGCCACGAGGTCCGCCGTACCGCCGCGTACAGCAGCGGCGGCAGGAGGAGGGGCAGGATCAGATCCGGTGGGATCTCCACGTTGGGCACGAAGTCGAGCACCGCGAGGATGATCCCCAGCAGGGTCATCAGCACCGGCGCGGGCAGTTTGAACCGGTCCCCGACCGGGACGCTCACCACGGCCCCGAGCAACAGGACGAACAACAGGGCCAGCTGGTCCACGGTCAGCGCTCCGGGTCTAGACGATCAATGCATCCAGGCCTTCAGCGTCGCACGCCCGCCGTCCGCTACAGCGGACGCCGCATGGACCGGTGGGCTATGCCCGCCTCCAGGTCCTGTGGCCCGTAGGCCGTGTACCCCAGCCGTTCGTAGAAACCCAGCGCCTGCGTCTGCGCGTGCAGGTCCACGGCCGTGAGCCCCCGCGCGCGTGCCGCCTCCTCGACGGCCCGCACCAGCGCGACCCCGACGCCCAGACCGCGCGCCTCGCGTGTCACGGCGAGCCGCCCCAGCGAACCCACCGACGGGTCGCCGCCGGTCCTGGCCGCGGCCGCCTCGCCGTACAGCAGCCGCCCGGTGCCGAGCGCGGTCCCGTCCTCCCGGGCCGCCAGCAGGTGCACGGCGCCCGCGTCGTGCTCGTCGTACTCCAGGTCCTCGGGGACGCCCTGTTCGCCGACGAAGACCTCCTTGCGGACGGCGAAGCACGCCTCCCGGTCGGCGAGGTCCTCGGCGACGCGCACCGTGTACGCGGGCGTGCCGGTCATCCGTAGGTCTCCTCGCGGACCTGCTCCAGGGCCTTGTGCAGGTCCTCGGGGTAGTCGCTGGCGAACTCCGCCCACTGCCCGTCGCCGGGGTGCTCGAAGCCCAGCCGCACGGCGTGCAGCCACTGCCGGGTCAGGTGCAGCCGCTTGGACAGCGTCGGGTCGGCCCCGTACGTCAGGTCGCCGACGCAGGGGTGCCGGTGGGCGGCCATGTGCACGCGGATCTGGTGCGTGCGGCCCGTCTCCAGCTTCACGTCCAGCAGGGAGGCCGCGCGGAACGCCTCGATCAGGTCGTAGTGGGTGACGGACGGCTTGCCCTCGGCGGTGACCGCCCACTTGTAGTCGTGCTGGGGGTGACGGCCGATGGGCGCGTCGATGGTGCCGCTGGTCGGGTCGGGGTGGCCCTGGACGAGCGTGTGGTAGCGCTTGTCGACCGTGCGCTCCTTGAACTGGCGCTTGAGCGAGGTGTAGGCGCGCTCGGACTTGGCGACCACCATCAGTCCGGAGGTGCCGACGTCGAGCCGGTGCACGATGCCCTGGCGCTCTGCGGCGCCGGAGGTGGAGATGCGGTAGCCGGCCGCGGCCAGTCCGCCGATGACGGTGGGGCCGCTCCAGCCGGGCGACGGGTGCGCGGCCACGCCGACGGGCTTGACGATCACGACCACGTCGTCGTCGTCGTGCACGATCTCCATGCCCTCGACCGGCTCGGCGACGATCTGCACGGGCGCCGGGGCCTGCGGCATCTCGACCTCCAGCCAGGCCCCGCCGCTGACCCGCTCGGACTTGCCGACCACCGAGCCGTCGACCGTGACCTTTCCCGCCGCGGCCAGCTCGGCGGCCTTCGTACGGGAGAAGCCGAACATGCGGGAGATGGCGGCGTCGACGCGCTCGCCCTCCAGGCCGTCCGGCACGGGCAGGGTACGGATCTCGGGAATCGTGCTCACCCGTCGAGTATGCAGGACGGCCACGACACCGCCGTACGGGCCTGTGGACAACGGGTGCCGGCAAACGTGACCGGGCTCAGTCCCTGTGGACGGTCCCGTCCGGGTCGAGGCCCTTGAAGGACAGCAGCACGATGAGGATGCCGCCGCACACGATCGCCGAGTCGGCGAGGTTGAAGACCGCGAAGTGCTTCGGCGCGATGAAGTCCACGACCGCGCCCTCGAAGACGCCGGGCGCTCGGAAGATCCGGTCGGTGAGGTTGCCCAGCGCCCCGCCCAGCAGCAGACCGAGCGCGATCGCCCAGGGCAGGCTGTACAGCTTGCGCGCGAGCCGGGCGATCACCACGATCACCGCCGTGGCGATCACCGTGAAGATGACGGTGAACGCCTCGCCGAAGCCGAAGGCCGCGCCCGCGTTGCGGATGGCCTCGAACCGCAGCCAGTCCCCGACGATCTCGATGGGCGCGTGGTGCTCCAGCTTGGCGACCACGATCATCTTGCTGACCAGGTCGAGTGCGTACGCGAACCCGGCGACGGCGAAGAGCACGGCGATGCGGCGCTTGCCCCTGGGCCGTGCCCCGGCGCTCTCCTGCTCGCCCGGGCCGGACGACTGCTCCGACTCGGACCCCGCCTCTGGGGTGTCCGGCGTACCGATGACGCGCTCCGCCTCTGCCACGTGAGTCCCTCAACCTAGGTACCTGACTGAGGACGAGGGTACGGCACGCCCCCCGCCGGCCAGGTGATCAGTACCGCCGCTCCTGCTTCTGCTTGCACTCGACGCACAGTGTGGCCCTCGGGAAGGCCTGCATCCGGGCCTTCCCGATGGCGTTGCCGCAGTTCTCGCACAGCCCGTAGGTGCCGGCGTCCAGGCGCTCCAGGGCATGCTCGGTCTGGAGCAGCATCTCGCGCGCGTTGGCGGCCAGCGCCAGTTCGTGCTCACGCGTGATGTTCTTGGTGCCGGTGTCGGCCTGGTCGTCGCCGGCGCCGTCCCCCGAGTCCCGCATCAGCCCCGTCAGGGCCGTCTCGGACGCGGCCAGCTCCGCCCGCAGCCGCGCCTGCTCGGAGTCGAGCTCCGTGCGGGCCTCCTCGACCTCCTGAGGCGTCCACGGCTCCTCGCCGGGACGTACCGCGAGTTCGCCCGGCTCCACCGCGGCGAGGCGTGCCTTGGGGACGGCCGTCTTCGCCGCCGTGGCCGTACCCGGAGTCTTCTTCGCAACCACAGTCGTGGCTCCCGTCTGCTCCGCGGCCGAGGCCGCGCCCACCTTCTTGGCCGTGTTCTTCCTGCCCGCGCTCGTCGCGGCCACGCTCTTCGCGCCGGCCGCCTTCCTGGCCGTCGCCTTCTTGGCCGCGGCCTTCCCTCCGGCCGTCTTCGGCGCGGCGGCTCTCGCGGTTCTCTTCGAGGCGGTCTTCTTGGCGGCCGTCCGCTTCGCGGCCGCCTTCCCGGCCGTCTCCTCCACGGCCACCTGCTTCCCGGCGGTATCCCCGGTGGCATCCACGACGGCGTCCCCGGCCGCGGTGCTTTTCGGCGGGGCGCCCGACTCCGTCGCCGTCTTCCCGGCTGCCGCCTTCGCGTGCGCCGCCTTCCCGGCCGGAGCCTTCGAGTGCGCCTTCTTGGTGTCCGCCTTCCTCGTCCCGGCGGCGGCCGACGACCGCACGGACTTCACCGCTGTCACGGCCGTCACGTCCTCGGCCGCGCCGCCGGGGGCGCCCGTGGACGTCCCGGACGCCGGCTGCTGTACGGCGGTCTTCTTCGCCACCATGGCCGCGGCCCCTTCACATTTCGTGATCTTGCACGCAAATCGTGCTGGGACGATAAATCGACTTGGAGCCCGCGGCAACGGGGCACACCGCCTGATTCGCCCGCCTCGCGCACGCCACGCGGCAAGCCTGCATCCGTTGTGCCCAGCTCTCCGCCGGGTAATCCGCCGCGCCGGACGTACCGGACAGCGAACACGCACGGCATCGCGTCCGGCGACCATTCGGGCCATCCCGGACCGGGCCGCGGACCGCGCCGGGGCGCCCCGAAAACCGGTCGGCCGCCGTCGTCGGGGAGCCGTACACTGGGCGGAGCGAAAAGCGTGGATGGGGACGAGTAGCGGCGTACGCAGCCCAGAGCGACCCGGGGACGGTGGGAGCCCGGGGGTGAGCGCGACGTGAAGATCACCCCGGAGCCGCCGGAAGAAGACCCCCAGGGGGTTGGTAGAACCGGCATCGCGACCCCAATGAGGGGGCTCGCCGGCGCGCAGGGCGCACCGGAGGGCCAAGGAGGGTGGTACCGCGGGAGCGCGCCGCACACGGCGTCCGCAGGCAAGAAGGCTCTCGTCCCTCCGACGGAAGGCAGTACGTCCGCCGGAGGAAGATCGATGACGCAGTACCGTCAGGTGCCCGCCCAGGTCGACCTGCCCGCCCTCGAGCACGCGGTGCTCGAGTTCTGGCGTGAGCAGAAGATCTTTGCCAAGAGCCTGGAGCAGTCCGAGGGCCGCCCCGAGTGGGTGTTCTACGAGGGCCCGCCCACCGCCAACGGCATGCCGGGCGCCCACCACATCGAGGCGCGCGTCTTCAAGGACGTCTTCCCCCGCTTCCGCACCATGCGCGGCTACCACGTGGCCCGCAAGGCCGGCTGGGACTGCCACGGCCTCCCGGTGGAGCTGGCGGTGGAGAAGGAGCTCGGCTTCAGCGGCAAGCAGGACATCGAGGCGTACGGCATCGCCGAGTTCAACGCCAGGTGCCGGGAGTCCGTGCTCCGGCACACCGACGCCTTCTCCGACCTGACGACCCGCATGGGCTACTGGGTCGACCTCGACGACGCCTACGTCACGATGGACCCCGAGTACATCGAGTCGGTCTGGTGGTCGCTGAAGGAGATCTTCAACAAGGGCCTGCTGGTCCAGGACCACCGCGTCGCCCCGTGGTGCCCCCGCTGCGGCACCGGCCTGTCCGACCACGAGCTGGCGCAGGGCTACGAGACGGTCGTCGACCCGTCCGTGTACGTCCGTTTCCCGCTCACCTCCGGTCCGCTCGCCGGCGAGGCCGCCCTCCTGGTGTGGACGACGACCCCCTGGACGCTGGTCTCCAACACGGCCGTGGCCGCACACCCCGAGGTCGCCTACGTCGTGGCGACCGACGGCGAGGAGAAGCTCGTGGTGGCCGAGCCGCTGCTCGCCAAGGCGCTCGGCGAGGGCTGGGAGACCACTGGCCAGACCTTCACCGGCGCCGAAATGGAGCGCTGGACCTATCAACGTCCGTTCGAGCTGGTGGAGTTCCCGGAGCCCGCCCACTACGTGGTGAACGCCGAGTACGTCACCACCGAGGACGGCACGGGTCTGGTCCACCAGTCGCCCGCCTTCGGTGAGGACGACCTCAAGGTCTGCCGCTCCTACGGCCTTCCGGTGGTCAACCCCGTCCGCCCGGACGGCACCTTCGAGGAGTCCGTCCCGATGGTCGGCGGCGTCTTCTTCAAGAAGGCGGACGAACGCCTCACCGAGGACCTCCAGCAGCGCGGCCTCCTCTTCCGGCACATCCCGTACGAGCACAGCTACCCGCACTGCTGGCGCTGCCACACCGCGCTGCTCTACTACGCGCAGCCCTCCTGGTACATCCGCACCACGGCCGTCAAGGACCGCCTCCTCCAGGAGAACGAGAACACCAACTGGTTCCCGGACACGGTCAAGCACGGCCGGTACGGGGACTGGCTGAACAACAACATCGACTGGGCGCTGTCCCGCAACCGCTACTGGGGCACCCCGCTGCCGATCTGGCGCTGCGAGGACGACCACCTCACCGTCGTCGGCTCGCGCGCGGAGCTCACCGAGCTGACCGGCTCCGACCAGTCCGAGCTGGACCCGCACCGCCCGTACATCGACGCGGTCGCCTTCGCCTGCCCGCACGACGGCTGCGGCGCGACGGCCACGCGCGTGCCCGAGGTCATCGACGCCTGGTACGACTCCGGTTCGATGCCGTTCGCGCAGTGGGGCTACCCGTACAGGAACAAGGACCTGTTCGAGGCGCGCTACCCGGCGCAGTTCATCTCCGAGGCCATCGACCAGACCCGCGGCTGGTTCTACACGCTCATGGCGATCGGCACCCTGGTCTTCGACAAGTCGTCCTACGAGAACGTCGTCTGCCTCGGGCACATCCTCGCCGAGGACGGCCGCAAGATGTCCAAGCACCTGGGCAACATCCTGCAGCCGATCCCGCTGATGGACCAGCACGGCGCCGACGCGGTCCGCTGGTTCATGGCAGCCGGCGGCTCCCCGTGGGCGGCCCGCCGGGTGGGCCACGGCACCATCCAGGAGGTCGTCCGCAAGACGCTCCTGACGTACTGGAACACGGTCGCCTTCCAGGCGCTGTACGCCCGTACGTCCGGCTGGGCGCCGAGCGGGGCCGACCCGGCCCCGGCCGACCGCCCGGTCCTGGACCGCTGGCTGCTGTCCGAACTCCACGCCCTCACCGACCAGGTGACGCAGGCACTGGAGGCGTACGACACCCAGCGCGCCGGCAAGCTGCTCTCGGCGTTCGTCGACGACCTGTCCAACTGGTACGTCCGCCGCTCCCGCCGGCGCTTCTGGCAGGGCGACAAGGCGGCGCTGCGCACCCTGCACGAGGTCGTCGAGACGGTCACCAAGCTGATGGCCCCGCTGACGCCGTTCATCACCGAGCGGGTCTGGCAGGACCTGATCGCCCCCGTCACCCCGGGCGCCCAGGAGTCCGTGCATCTGTCGTCCTGGCCGGAGGCGGACCTCTCCGCGATCGACCCGGAGCTGTCGAAGCAGATGGTCCTGGTCCGCCGCCTGGTGGAGCTGGGCCGCGCCACGCGCGCGGAGTCGGGCGTCAAGACCCGCCAGCCGCTCCGGCGCGCGCTGATCGCCGCCAACGGGTTCGACGCGCTCTCCCCCGCCCTGCACGCGCAGATCACCGAGGAGCTGAACGTCGAGTCCCTGGCGTCCCTCTCCGAAGTCGGCGGCTCGCTGGTCGACACCACCGCCAAGGCGAACTTCCGCGCCCTGGGCAAGCGGTTCGGCAAGCGCGTCCAGGACGTCGCCAAGGCCGTCGCGAACGCCGACGCGGCCGCGCTGTCCCTCGCCCTGCGCGAGGGCACGGCATCGGTCGAGATCGACGGCGAGACGATCACCCTGGCCCCGGACGAGGTGATCATCACGGAGACCCCGCGCGAGGGCTGGTCGGTGGCCTCCGACTCCGGCGCCACCGTCGCTCTCGACCTGGAGATCACCGAAGAGCTGCGCCGCGCGGGCCTGGCCCGTGACGCCATCCGCCTCATCCAGGAGGCCCGCAAGAACAGCGGCCTCGACGTCGCCGACCGCATCGCGCTCCGCTGGACGGCGACCGACCCGGGAGCCGTCGACGCCCTGGACGGCCACGCCGGCCTGATCGCCGACGAGGTCCTCGCCACGGACTTCGCCCGGGGTGAGGCGGACGACACGTACGGCGCCCCGTTCACGGACGAGGCCCTGACGCTGACGTTCCGCCTGCGCAAGGCGTAACGACCCGGCGACCCGGCCCCGCCGGGGCCGACCGCCACGAGGGCCCGGCTCTCCCACGGGATGCTGCATCCAGGGGGCCGGGCCCTTGCCGTCCGGCCTCCGACATCACGGTGATCGCTGTCAGCACGTCGATCGCTGTCAACACGCGTAAAAAGGGCGGGCCCCGGATCGAATCCGGGGCCCGCCCTTTGAACGCTGCCGACGCCTAAGGCGTACTACTGGCCGTCAGTTGTCGTCCTCGTCGATGAGAAAGCCGCGCATCGGCGAGGGAGCCTGGCCCATCGGGGAGGGACCCTGCGGACGTACCGGAGCCATCGGCTGAGTCATGGCCGGAGACATCTGCTGCTGACCGCCGTAGGACGGGGCAGCCGGGCTCGGCGCGCCCATGCCCGGGTTGCCGCCGTAGGACGGGGCGCTCGCGCCGGCCGGAGCCATGGAGGGCGCCGGGGACGGCGGCAGGGAGGCCGTGGCCGGAGTACGCGGCGGCGCGAGAGAGTCGTCGGCCTGGGTCTCCAGCTGACGCAGCTGGGACTCGAGGTACGACTTCAGACGCGTGCGGTACTCGCGCTCGAAGCCGCGCAGGTCCTCGACCTTGCGCTCCAGCGTGGCGCGGGCGGACTCCAGGGAGCCCATCGCGACGCGGTGCTTCTCCTGCGCGTCCCGCTCCAGGGCGTCGGCCTTGGCACGGGCGTCCCGCTCGAGACCCTCGGCGCGGCTGCGGGCCTCGCCGACGATCTTGTTGGCCTCGGAACGGGCCTCGGCGATCGCCTGGTCGGCGGTCTGCTGGGCCAGCGAGAGGACACGGGCGGCGCTGTCGCCACCGGGGCCCTGACCGGGGCCGCCCATCGGACCGCCCATGGGGCTGCCCATCGGACCACCCATCTGCTGCTGCATGGGCTGGCCACCCATCGGGCCCTGACCCATGGGGCCCTGACCCATACCCTGGCCCATCGGGCCGGGACCCATGCCCTGGCCCATGGGGCCGGGACCCTGGGGGCCACCCTGACCGCCGGGACCGGCGGGCAGCTGCGGGGCACCGCTCGGCAGCTGGGGCGGGCCACCCATGGGGCCGCCCATCTGCTGCTGCGGCGGGCCCGATATGCCGGCGGGCACCGGTCCGCCCGGACCTCGCATGCCCTGCTGCGGCATTCCCTGCGGGGGCATCCCCTGCTGCGGCATGCCCTGCTGCTGCATACCGCCCTGCTGCATACCGCCCTGCTGCATGCCACCTTGCTGGGGCATGCCGCCCTGCTGCTGGTCCTGTTCCGGAGGCTTGCGCATGTTCTGCTGGTTCTGGGCAGCAGCGCGCGTGGCTGCGGCCAGCTTGGCCCGCAGGTCCTCGTTCTCACGGAGCAGGCGGGTCAGTTCGGCTTCGACCTCATCGAGGAAGGCATCGACCTCGTCCTCGTCATAGCCTTCTCGGAGGCGGACGGTCGTGAACTGCTTGTTCCGCACGTCCTCGGGGGTCAACGGCATCTCTTCACCTCAACGTAGTCGTCGGCATCGGCAAGACGGTAGTTCACATCGCTCACAGCTTGCTCACGATCGAGATCAGGATGTAAACGATGATCATCAGTACGAAGAAGGACAGGTCGAGCGCCACGCCCCCGAGACGCAGCGGCGGGATTACCCGCCGCAGAAGCTTGAGCGGTGGATCGGTGACAGTGTAGGTGGCCTCCAGAACGACCACCATCGCCTTGCCGGGCTGCCATGAGCGGGCGAACTGGAAGACGTAGTCCATGACCAGCCGGAAGATGAGCACGATGAGGAACACCATCAGCGCGATGTAGACGACATCCAGGACCACGCCCATGTTCGGTGCTTCCCTCTCCCCAGTTTCCGTGCTGCTGCCCTGTACTGCTTTGTACTGCTTCTACCGGCCTTATGTCTCAGCTCTGGTTGAAGAACCCGCCTTCTGCGATGCGGGCCTTGTCCTCCGCCGTGACATCGACGTTAGCAGGCGACAACAGGAACACCTTCTGCGTCACCCGCTCGATGCTGCCGTGAAGACCAAACACCAAACCGGCCGCAAAGTCGACAAGTCGCTTCGCGTCTGTGTCATCCATCTCAGTCAGATTCATGATCACCGGGGTGCCCTCGCGGAAGTGTTCCCCGATGGTACGGGCCTCGTTGTAGGTCCGAGGGTGCAGCGTGGTGATCCGGTACGGCTCTCGTTCCGACACGACCTTGGGCATGATCACCGGTGCGTTCTTCTCCAGGGACTGACGTTCTTGTGTGATGGACGCCACGGGCGCGATGCGCGCCGGACGCCCGGATTCCGCGGGGAGCGAAGCGGATCGTGCCACCGGCTCACGCGGGGCGGGCGGCTGTACGATTCGCACCTCTTCGCCCCTTTGTGACTGATGTGCACCGTGGGGCTGGTGCGTCGACTCATGTCGCCGGTGGTCCCGCTCGGGCTCCGGGTCGAGCTCGGGTTCGAAGTCGTCGTCGGGGTCGAATCCCCGGCCGTCGTACCCATCGTCCTCCACGAGGCCGAGGTAGACCGCCATCTTGCGCATCGCGCCGGCCATGCTCTGAGTCCTCCGCTCTGTGGTGGATCGACTTCCTACTGCCAAGTCCCTCGATCCACGTGGCCCTTATGGCCGCCTTTCGGCGGTAATGACCATATTTTCTGCTGTGGTCCGACTTCCTGGCGACGTTACCCGAGCCTGGGGCGGACTCCGAGTACCGCAGTGCCGACGCGCACATGTGTCGCTCCGGCCGCCACGGCCTCCTCGAGGTCCGCACTCATCCCCGCGGACACCATGTTCGCAGCCGGATGGGCTCGGCGCAGGTCAGTCGACAAATCCATCAACCGCCCGAACGCCGCTCGTTGGCGTCCCGCCAACTCCCCGGTCAGGGGCGCGACCGTCATCAGTCCGTCGAGCCGCAGCCCCGGGGCGCCGGCCACCAGGTCGGCCAACTCCGCGACGCCGCCCGGGGCCACACCGCCCCGTTCGCCCCGCTCGCTCACCCCCGCGTCGAGGGCGACCTGGATGAGGCAGCCCACCTCGCGCCCCGCCCGCGCCGCCTCCTTCGACAGCGACGTCACCAGCCTGGCGCGGTCGACGGACTGCACCACGTCCGCGTAACCGACCACCGAGCGCGCCTTGTTGGTCTGCAGCTGCCCGACGAAGTGCCAGCGCAGCGGCAGGCCGGAGCACTCGGCCGCCTTCGGCGCGGCGTCCTGGTCCTTGTTCTCGGCGACATGGCGCACGCCGAGTCCGGACAGGATGCGCACGTCGCTCGCCGGGTAGGTCTTGGTGACCACGATCAGGGTCACCTCGTCCCGCTCCCGCCCGGCCGCCGCGCACGCGGCGGCGATACGCTCCTCCACTTTCGCCAGATTCGCGGCGACTTCGTCCTTACGGTCCGTCATGCCCTATCAGTCCAGCCAGACATATCCCGCGAGTCGCCCCGTGGTGCGATCGCGGCGGTATGAGAAATGGTCTTTCGACTCCTTCGTGCACACGGACGACTGCGCTCGGTCACGCACCCCGAGCCGGTCGAGCTGCGCGTGCACCCCGGCGCTCACATCGACGGCGGGAGTGCCCCAGCCGGTCTCGGCGTGCGCCGCCGGTTCGACCGCGGCGACCTCGGCGCGCATCGCCTCCGGCACCTCGTAGCACCGCCCGCACACGGCGGGTCCGGTGCGGGCGACGATCCGGGCGGGGTCGGCCCCGAGCGACGTCATCGCGTCGACCGCGGCGGGCACGATCCCTCTGACCATGCCGGGTCTTCCCGCGTGCGCGGCGGCGACGACGCCCGCGACCGGGTCGGCCAGCAGAACCGGCACGCAGTCCGCGGTCAGCACGGCGAGGGCCAGCCCGCGGGTGGCGGTGACCAGGCCGTCCACCTCGGGAACGGGCCGGGTGGTCCACGGCCCGTCGACCTCGGCGACGTCGGCGCCGTGCACCTGGTTCATCCAGACGACCCGGGCCGGGTCGAGGTCGAGCGACGTGGCGGCGAGCTCACGGTTGGCCAGTACGGCGTCGGGCTCGTCGCCGACCGCCCCGCCGAGGTTGAGCTGCTCATACGGAACGGCGCTCACCCCGCCCCACCGGTCGGTGAAGGCGAAGTGCGCGCCGCTCACGCTCTCGCGCTGTCCTATCACTTCAGGAAGTCCGGCACGTCCAGCTCCTCGGCCGCGCTGTCCGAGTAGGTCCGCGACGGCGGCACCGGCGGGGACGACGGGAGGTCGGCCACCGGCTCGGGCGCCGGCTCCGGCTCCTCCTTCGGGGTCACGCTGCCGAGCGAGCCGAACGACGGGCGGCTCTCGGGCTGCCGTACCGGGGTGGGCTCGTCGCGTCGGGCCGAGGACGAGCCCATGACGGTCTCCCGGCGGGCCGGCGGCTGTCCGCCGTCGAAGCCGGCCGCGATCACGGTGACCCGGACCTCGTCGCCGAGGGCGTCGTCGATGACCGCGCCGAAGATGATGTTGGCCTCGGGATGGGCGGCCTCGCTGACCAGCTGGGCGGCCTCGTTGATCTCGAACAGGCCGAGGTCGGAGCCGCCGGAGATGGAGAGCAGGACGCCCCGGGCGCCGTCGATGGAGGCCTCCAGGAGCGGCGAGGAGATCGCCATCTCGGCGGCGGCCACCGCGCGGTCGTCGCCGCGGGCCGAGCCGATGCCCATGAGGGCCGAACCGGCCTCGGACATGACCGACTTGACGTCGGCGAAGTCGAGGTTGATCAGGCCGGGGGTGGTGATCAGGTCGGTGATGCCCTGGACGCCGGAGAGCAGGACCTGGTCGGCCGACTTGAAGGCGTCGAGGACCGAGACCTGGCGGTCCGAGATGGACAGCAGCCGGTCGTTGGGGATGACGATGAGGGTGTCGACCTCTTCGCGGAGTTCGGCGATGCCGTCCTCGGCCTGGTTGGCGCGGCGTCGGCCCTCGAAGGTGAACGGGCGGGTGACCACGCCGATGGTGAGGGCGCCCAGGGAGCGGGCGATGTTGGCCACGACCGGCGCGCCGCCGGTGCCGGTGCCGCCGCCCTCTCCGGCCGTCACGAAGACCATGTCGGCCCCCTTGAGGACCTCCTCGATCTCCTCGCGGTGGTCCTCGGCGGCCTTGCGGCCGACGGCCGGGTTGGCGCCGGCGCCGAGTCCGCGGGTGAGTTCGCGGCCGACGTCGAGTTTGACGTCGGCGTCGCTCATCAACAGCGCCTGCGCGTCCGTGTTGATGGCGATGAACTCGACGCCCTTGAGACCGACCTCGATCATCCGGTTGATGGCATTGACACCACCGCCGCCGACACCGATGACTTTGATGACTGCGAGGTAGTTCTGCGGTGCTGCCACGTCGAAGGCCTCTCGCCTCGAGTTACGTGTCGTCGCCTCACAGGTGATGCGATCCGACGACTGATGCCGAATGGGACGGTCCGTTTCGCCGACCCGAACCCTAACGCTGAAGTTTAGGGTTACCAGTGTGTCCGTTCCTTGAAGTCTTCTGAACAGGACACTAAGTCGACAAGTGGCGCCCGTTCAACGAACACGCCGAACCTCCCGTTTTTCTTTTCACCCTATGTGATCAGCCATGTCACTGCCCAACCAGGGTGCTGGCCTGCGCGGATGTGCGTCAACTCCCCGATGACGCCGGGGCGGTGGGAGCGCTGACGTCGAAGTGCCGCGCGGCCGGGGCGGCTTTCATGAGAGCGGTGAGTGCACGGCCCTTCGCGGCGCCGTTCTCGGCACTGCCCCAGGCGACCGTGCGGCCGTCGTTCAGCCGCAGGGCGATGTCGTCGTAGGAACGGACCTTGACCAGCCGTGTCCGGCGGGCGACGGCGGACGGCAGCGAGCCGGCCGTCCGGACCGCCTCCCGCACCAGCCGGTCCTCGCCGAAGCGGCGCAGACTCGCCGCCGCGGATCGCGCGGAGGACGTCGCCGTTTCCAGCAGCGGGATGCCTCGGGGAGCCTCGGAAACCGTGGCGAAACGGACGCCCTCGTCGTCCACTTCCACGAATTTCGCCCCTTTTCGAATCAACAGGATCGGCGTGCGCTCGACGACTTTCACGCTGACTCCGTGCGGCCAGGAACGGACCGCCTCGACCGAGTCGATCCGGGGCAGTTCCTCGCGAAGTCGCGCCTCGATCGCGTCGGTGTCGACCGAGACGAGCGGAGATCCGACGGTGACGTCAGCGGCTTCGCGCACCTGTTGCGGGGTCAGCACGTCGGTGCCCGTGACGGAGACCTCCCGCACCCGCAGCCACTGCGAGCCGTACAACGCCCAGACGGCGCCCGCACCGAGGAGGGAGACGGCCAGCACGAGAACGATGATCATACGAAGCCGGCGCGGCCCCAACCGCCGGACAAGGGGCGGGCCGGACGACTCCTGCTGGCGTGCACCGCGCTCGGCGGTGGCGGATCCGGCCACGCTCCCTGCCCTTTCGTCCGTCGTGCCTAACGGTGTGCACGGGAGGCGGCGATCGCCTCGTACACCATGCCGACGAGCAGTTCGTCGGCGTCCCGGCGGCCGAACTCACCGGCGGCCCGGGACATCTCGTACAGCCGGTGCGGATCGGCCAGCACGGGCAGGACGGTCTCCCGGACCCACTCGGGGGTCAGTTCCGCGTCGTCGACCAGCAGACCGCCGCCCGCCTTCACCAGCGGCTGGGCGTTCAGCCGCTGTTCGCCGTTGCCGATGGGCAGCGGGACGTAGGCGGCCGGGAGCCCGACGGCGGAGAGCTCGGCGACGGTCATCGCGCCCGCACGGCAGAGCATCATGTCGGCGGCGGCGTACGCGAGGTCCATCCGGTCCACGTACGGTACCGGGATGTACGGGGGCATCCCCGGCATCTGCTGCACCTGCGGCAGTTCGTTCTTCGGGCCGACCGCATGCAGGATCTGGATGCCGGCCTGCTGCAGCCAGGGCGCCACCTGCTGGATCACCTCGTTGAGCCGGCGGGCGCCCTGTGAGCCGCCGGAGACCAGCAGAGTCGGCAGGTTGGGGTCGAGGCCGAACATGTGCCGGGCCTCGGGACGCATGGCGGCGCGGTCCAGCGTGGCGATGGAGCGGCGCAGCGGGATGCCGATGTAGCGGGCGTCGCGCAGCTTGCTGTCGGGCGTGGAGACCGCCACCCGGGCCGCGTAGCGCGAGCCGATCTTGTTGGCCAGGCCGGGGCGGGCGTTGGCCTCGTGGACGATGATCGGCACACCGAGGCGCTTGGCCGCGAGGTAGCCGGGCAGGGCCACGTAACCGCCGAAGCCGACGACGGCGTCCGCCCGGGTGCGCTCGAGGATCTGCTCGGCGGCCTTGATCGTGCCGCGCAGCCGGCCCGGGACGGTGATCAGTTCGGGGGTGGGCTTGCGCGGCAGCGGCACGGCGGGGATCAGCGCGAGCTCGTAGCCGCGCTGCGGGACCAGCGTGGTCTCCAGGCCGCGCTCCGTGCCCAGGGCCGTGATCCCCACCGAGGGGTCCTGCCTGCGCAGGGCGTCCGCGAGGGCGAGCGCGGGCTCGATGTGGCCGGCGGTCCCCCCACCAGCGAGTACGACATGCACCGAAATTCACCGCTCTCCGGACGGGCGCGCCGCCGAGGCACGCCGTCGCATCGTGTTCCATCTCCGGGGGCCCCGTGCGAACGCGGAGCCCCCCGCCCCCCGCTTTCTACCAAAGCGGCGGGGCCGCATCGCAAGCGTTGCCCGCGCAGCGGGCTCGTCGCGTGCGAAGGCGATCAGCAGCCCGATGGCGAACATGGTCGGCAGCAGGGCGGAGCCCCCGTAGGAGAACAGCGGGAGAGGGACGCCGGCGATCGGCAGCAGGCCGAGCACCGCACCGATGTTGATCACTGCCTGAGCGGTGATCCAGGTGGTCACGCCTCCCGCGGCATACCTCACGAAGGGGTCCTCCGTGCGTCCGGCCACGCGGATACCCGCATAGCCTAGAGCCGCGAACAGGGCGAGCACCGACAGCGTCCCCGCGAGACCCAGTTCCTCACCGGTGACGGCGAAGATGAAGTCGGTGTGCGCTTCGGGGAGTTGCCCCCATTTCTCCACACTCGCCCCGAGCCCCGAGCCGAAGATCCCGCCGGAGGCCAGGGCGTAAATACCGTGCACGGCCTGCCAGCAGGAGTCGCCCGGGCCGGGATCGGTCGCGCCGATGCACTGCAGCCGGGCCATGCGGTTGGGGCTGGTCTTGATGAGGATCACACCGAGGGTGGCGGCGACGGACAGGACCCCGACGAAGAGCCGCGTGGGCGCACCCGCCAGC
Organism: Streptomyces sp. B21-105; assembly: GCF_036898465.1. NCBI lineage: Bacteria > Bacillati > Actinomycetota > Actinomycetes > Kitasatosporales > Streptomycetaceae > Streptomyces > Streptomyces sp. B21-105. Next base: position 2,660,797 of record NZ_JARUMJ010000001.1, read on the forward strand.
CACAGCAGTCCGAACAGGATCGCTGTGAGGATGATCGCCGTGCCCATGTCGCCGCCCAGCATGATCAGCCCGAGCAGCATGAAGGCCGCGGGCACGAGCGGCACCAGCATGTGCTTCCACTGACTCAGCAGCTTCTTGTCCTGTTTGCGGGCGAGCAGGTCGGCGCCCCACAGCACCAGCGCGAGCTTGCCGAACTCGCTGGGCTGGATCTGGAAGGAGCCGCCCAGCGCGATCCAGTTCTGGTTGCCGTTGACCGACATCCCTATGCCGGGGATCTGCACCAGCGCCATCAGGAAGACGGCGCCCGCGAGGATCGGATAGGCGAGAGCGCGGTGCAGCTTCACCGGCATGCGGGACGCGACCAGCAGCAGCACCGCCCCGATGGAGGCGGCCAGGAACTGCTTGCGGAAGAAGAACGAACCCGGCAACGACTTCTGCAGCGCGGTGATCTGAGAGGCCGAGTAGACCATCACCAGGCCCAGCACGGTGATCAGCAGGCTACCGCCGAAGATCAGGTAGTAGGCCGTCAGCGGCCGGTCCCAGGCCTTCTGCACGCGCGCGTGCAGCCGTCGTACGGGGTTGTCGCGGCGCGGCCGGGAGGCGCCGGAAGGTCTGCGGACGGTTCGCTGGACGGGCGGCCGCCCGGTACGGCTACCGGGCATCTGCCGCTCCGCTGTGCGCGGCGCAGCCGCTGCGCTCGGCTGCTGCGCCGTACGTCGGCCGTGACGGTCCCACGCGTCCCTCCCAAGGTCGCCCGGCAGGCGGCCGGGTCAGGTTCCGAGTTCGCGGACGGCCTGAGCGAACGCGTCACCGCGCTGGTTGTAGTTGACGAACATGTCCATGGAGGCGCAGGCGGGGGCGAGGAGCACCGTGTCGCCCTCGGCGGCGAGCCGCCGGGCCTCCTGGACGGCTGCGGACATCGCCCCAGTGTCGGTCCGGTCGAGGTCGACGACGGGTACTTCCGGGGCGTGTCGCGCCAGGGCTTCCCGGATCAGGGCGCGGTCGGCGCCGAGGAGCACGACGCCGCGAAGCCGCTCGGCCGACGTGGCGACCAGCTCGTCGAAGGTCGCGCCCTTGGCCAGTCCGCCGGCGATCCACACGATCGACCCGTAGGCCGCCAACGAGGCCTGCGCCGCGTGCGTGTTGGTGGCCTTGGAGTCGTCGACGTACGCGACGCCGTCCACGTCGGCCACGTGGGCGATGCGGTGGGCGTCGGGCGTGAAGGACCGCAGCCCGTCCCGTACGGCCTTGGGGGGCACTCCGAAGGCCCGGGCGAGGGCCGCCGCGGCAAGGGCGTTGGCGATGTTGTGCGGGGCCGGCGGATCGACGTCGGCGACCTCGGCGAGCTCCTGGGCGTTCTTCTGCCGGTCCTCGACGAAGGCGCGGTCGACCAGGATGCCGTCCACCACGCCGAGTTGGGAGGGGGCGGGGGCGCCGAGGGTGAAGCCGATCGCCCGGCAGCCCTCCTCGACGTCGGCCTCGCGCACCAGGTCCTCGGTGGCCTTGTCGGCGACGTTGTAGACGCAGGCGACCTGGTTGCCCTCGTAGACGCGCCCCTTGTCCCTGGCGTACGCCTCCATGGAGCCGTGCCAGTCGAGGTGGTCGGGGGCGAGGTTGAGGACGGCGGCGGAGTGCGCGCGCAGGGACGGCGCCCAGTGCAGCTGGTAGCTGGACAGCTCGACGGCCAGGACGTCGTACGGCTCGTCGCCGAGCACGGCGTCCAGCAGGGAGACGCCGATGTTGCCGACGGCCGCCGTACGCAGGCCGGCGGCCGCCAGGATCGACGCGAGCATCCGGGTGGTGGTCGTCTTGCCGTTGGTGCCCGTGACGCACAGCCAGGGCGCCGCGTCCGGGCCCCTGAGCCGCCAGGCGAGTTCGACGTCGCCCCAGACCGGTACGCCGGCCTCGCGGGCCGCCGTGAACAGCGGCTTGTCGGGCTTCCAGCCGGGTGCGGTGACGACTAGTTCGGCGCCCTCGGGCAGGGTCGCCCCGTCACCGAGGCGCACGGTGACGCCCAGCGCCTCCAGCTCTGCGGCCTGCTCCCGCGCGCGTGCGTCGTCGCCGTCGTTGACGACGGTGACCTTCGCGCCGAGCCCGTGCAGCACCTTGGCCGCCGGGAGGCCGGAGACGCCGAGCCCGGCGACGGTGACGTGCTTGCCCTGCCAGTCGGTCACTTCTCTGCTGCCCATCCCGCGTAGAAGATGCCCAGTCCGACGATCACACAGATGCCCTGGATGATCCAGAAACGGACCACCACGAGGACTTCGGACCAGCCCTTGAGCTCGAAGTGGTGCTGCAGCGGAGCCATCCGGAAGACCCGCTTGCCGGTGAGCTTGAAGGAGCCGACCTGGATCACCACCGACATGGTGATGAGGACGAACAGGCCGCCCATGATGGCCACCAGCAGCTCCGTGCGGGAGCAGATGGCGAGGCCCGTGAGGACGCCGCCGAGCGCGAGCGAACCGGTGTCGCCCATGAAGATCTTGGCCGGCGACGTGTTCCACCACAGGAAGCCCAGGCAGGCGCCCATCAGCGCCGCGGAGATGACCGCGAGGTCCAGCGGATCGCGCACCTCGTAGCAGGCGTTGGGGTTGGTCAGGGTCTCGCCGTTGGCGCAGGACTCCTGGAACTGCCAGACGCCGATGAAGGTGTAGGCGCCGAAGACGAGCACGGAGGCGCCGGTGGCCAGACCGTCCAGACCGTCCGTCAGGTTCACGCCGTTGGACATCGCGAGGATCATGAACAGCGCCCAGACGACGAACAGCACGGGACCGATCGTCCAGCCGAAGTCCGTGATGAAGGACAGCTTCGTGGAGGCCGGGGTGTTGCCGCGGGCGTCGGAGAACTGCAGCGACAGCACCGCGAAGGCGATGCCGACGATGAGCTGGCCGGCCATCTTCGCCTTGGCCCGCAGACCCAGCGAACGACGCTTGACGATCTTGATGTAGTCGTCGAGGAAGCCGACCAGGCCCATGCCGCACATCAAGCCCAGCACCAGCAGACCGGTGTAGCTCGGCGCATTGCCCGTGATCAGCTTGGACAGGAAGTACGCGGCGACCGTCGCGAAGATGAAGGCGATGCCGCCCATGGTCGGCGTACCGCGCTTGCTGGCGTGCTCGCGCGGGCCGTCGTCGCGGATGTACTGGCCGTAGCCCTTGCGCGCCAGCAGCTTGATCAGCAACGGCGTGCCGATCAGCGTCAGGAAGAGGCCGATGACGCCCGCGAACAGGATCTGATTCATCATCGGGCGGCGACCTCACCCTCGGCGTCGGCCGCGAGCAGCGCCTGCGCGACGCTCTCGAGACCGACCGAACGGGACGCCTTCACGAGTACGACGTCCCCCGGGCGCAACTCGCTGCGCAACAGGTCGACAGCCGCCTGTGCGTCGGACACGTGCACCGACTCCTCACCCCACGAACCCTCGTTGTATGCGCCCAGTTGCAGCCAGGCGGCTTCCCTGCCCCCGACCGCGACGAGCTTGCCGACATTGAGCCGGACGGCGAGCCGTCCGACCGCGTCGTGCTCGGCGAGCGCCTCGTCCCCGAGCTCGGCCATCTTGCCGAGCACCGCCCAGGTCCGGCCCCCCTTCGCCCGTGAGGCTTCGCCCATGGCTGCCAGTGCACGCAGGGCGGCTCGCATGGACTCAGGGTTCGCGTTGTAGGCGTCGTTGACGATCGTCACGCCGTCCGGGCGCTCGGTGACCTCCATACGCCAGCGGGAGAGGGAGCCCGCCTCGGAGAGCGCGGTGGCGATCTCTTGCGCGGACATGCCCAGCTCATGGGCGACGGCGGCCGCGGCGAGCGCGTTCGACACGTGATGCTCACCGTACAGGCGCATGGTCACATCGCTGCACCCGGAGGGTGTGTGAAGGCGGAAGGCGGGCTGTCCGGTGTCCATGAGTCGCACGTTCTCGGCCCGTACGTCCGCTTCGTCGGACTCTCCGAAAAAGACCGCCTTCGCCTTCGTTCGGGAGGCCATGGCCCGGACCAACGGATCGTCGGCGTTGAGGATCGCGACGCCGCCCTCGGCCGCCGGGGGCAGCGCCTCGACCAGCTCGCCCTTTGCCTGTGCGATCTGTTCGCGGCCGCCGAACTCGCCGATGTGGGCGGTGCCGACGTTGAGGACGAGGCCGATCTTCGGGGGCGTCAGATCGGCGAGGTAGCGGATGTGACCGATGCCGCGCGCGCCCATCTCCAGTACGAGGAAACGGGTTTCCCCGGTGGCCGACAGGGCGGTCAGCGGCAGTCCGATCTCGTTGTTGAGCGAGCCGGGCGTGAACACGGTCGGCGCCTTACGCCGGAGCACCTGGGCGATCAGGTCCTTGGTGCTGGTCTTGCCGGCCGAGCCGGTGAGCGCGACGAGGGTGGCGCCGAGCCGGTTCACGACGTGCCGGGCGAGGGCGCCCAGCGCCGTCTGGACGTCGTCCACGACGATCGCGGGCACGCCGACCGGGCGGGAGGCCAGTACGGCCGCCGCGCCCGCCTCGACGACCGCGGCCGCGTAGTCGTGGCCGTCCACCCGTTCGCCGACGAAGGCGACGAAGAGGCTGCCGGGAGCCACCTCCCGGGAGTCCCGGACGACCGGTCCGGTGACCTCCACGGACGGATCCGGTATGTCGTGCGTCTGCCCGCCGACGACTGCTGCGATCTCGGCGAGGGAGAGGGCGATCACAAGTTCATCCCTGGGTCTGCTGGATAGCTTCGCGAAGCACCTGGCGGTCGTCGAACGGACGGACCACCCCGGCGATGTCCTGGCCCTGCTCGTGGCCCTTGCCCGCGACCAGCACGGTGTCCCCGGCGTGCGCGCGTGCCACGGCCGCGGCGATCGCGGCGGCCCGGTCCTCGAACAACTGCACGTCGCCGCGCTCGTGGGCCGGCACCGACGCCGCGCCCTGGAGCATCGTCGCGAGGATCGCGAGGGGGTCCTCGGAGCGGGGGTTGTCGGAGGTCAGTACGGCGGTGTCGGCGAGCCGGGCGACGGCGGCGCCCATCGGGGCGCGCTTGGTGCGGTCCCGGTCGCCGCCGCAGCCGAGGACGACGTGCAGCCGGCCCTTGGTGACCTTGCGCAGCGCCCTGAGCACCGACTCGACGGCGTCGGTCTTGTGGGCGTAGTCGACGACCGCGAGGTAGGGCTGCCCGGCGTCCACCCGCTCGAGACGGCCCGGCACGCCCGGCACGGCGGCGACGCCGTCGGCGACGGTCCGCGGGTCGATGCCGGCGACGGCGAGGGAGACGATCGCGGCGAGGGTGTTCGCCACGTTGAAGCTGCCCGGCAGCGGCGACCTGGCGCCGACCCGCACCCCGTCCGGGCCCAGGACGGTGAACGTCGAGTCCATCGGGCCGGTCTCGACGTCCACCGCGCGCCAGTCGGCGTCCGGGTGACCCTCGGCGGAGAAGGTGACGACCGGCACCTGCGCCTCCTGGACCAGCCGGCGGCCGTACTCGTCGTCGAGGTTGACCACGCCGAGTTTGCTGCGTTTCCGCGTGAACAGCTGCGCCTTGGCCCGGAAGTAGTCCTCCATGCCCGAGTGGAACTCCATGTGCTCCGGGCTGAGGTTGTTGAAGACGGCGATGTCGAAGACGCAGCCGTCGACCCGGCCGAGGACCAGGGCGTGGCTGGAGACCTCCATCGCGACCGCCTCGACGCCGCGCTCGCGCATGACGGCGAACAGGGCCTGGAGGTCGGTGGCTTCGGGGGTGGTGCGCTCGGACTTGATGCGCTCGTCGCCGATGCGCGTCTCGACGGTGCCGATCAGCCCGGTGGACCTGACCGCCTTCAGGCCGCCCTCGACGAGGTAGGCGGTGGTGGTCTTTCCGGAGGTGCCGGTGATGCCGATCTGGAGCAGGTCGCGGCCGGGGCGGCCGTAGATGGTGGCCGCCAGTTCGCCCATGGCCCCGCGCGGGTCGTCGACCACCAGGACCGGCAGGCCGGTCGCGGCGGCGCGGTCGGCGCCGGTGGGGTCGGTGAGGACGGCGACCGCGCCCAAGCCCGCTGCCTGGGCGACGAAGTCGGCGCCGTGCAGGCGGGCGCCGGGGAGGGCGGCGTACAGGTCGCCGGGGCGGACCGCGCGTGAGTCGTGGGTGATGCCCGTGACCTCGGCGGCGTCACCCGGCTGTGCGGCGCCCAGCTGATCGGCGAGCTCCGCGAGGGGTGTGGCGGAGACCTGGGCCGGCCGCGGCGGTCCCGGATATGTCACGGAAGCGCCCTTCTGGGTGGTTTGGGAGTGATCGGCGTGTGGCACGGCGGTGAGCGTACCGGGAGTACCCGCCCGCGGGCGAAGCGAGGGCGAGGCCGCCGGTGTACTCCCGGACGGCCCGGCGGGGGGTGTCGTGGGCGGTGCGGGAGTCCCGGGGTCGGGAGTGATCATGGTCACGGGCTGGTTCCTGGCTTGCTCGGCGCTGAACAGTGGCGTTCGGGGGTCGGTGGCGGAAAAGGGCGGGGGCCCCGGTCGGGGCGGGGCTCGGCGGTCAGGGCGCGAAGGAGACCGGGAGGTTCGCGGCCTTCGCTCCGGTCGGTGGGACCTGCAGGGTCTTCAGCGCGAACTCCATGACCTGTTTGAAGACGGGGCCGCAGATCTGGCCGCCGAAGTAGCTGCCCTCGGTGGCGTTCTGGATGGCGCAGTAGACGGTGATGCGGGGGCTGTCGGCGGGCGCGAAGCCGGCGAACGACGAGGTGTACCCCTTGTAGGTGCCGGTGGCCGGATCCACGCGGTTGGCGGTGCCCGTCTTGCCCGCGACGCGGTAGCCGGGGATGCGCGCCTTGGCGCCCGTGCCCTCCCGGTCGTCCACGACCGACTCCAGCATGTGGGCGAGGGTCTTCGCCGTCTTCTGGCTGACGACCCGGCTCTTCGCGGGCGACTCGGCGGGCGTGAAGCGTCCGTCCGGCCCCTTGGTGCCGCGCACCAGGGTGGGCTCGACGCGCACGCCGCCGTTGGCGATCGTCGAGTACACCGAGGCCGCCTGGACCGCGTTGAGGGACATGCCCTGACCGAAGGGGATCGTGTACTGCTGCGAGGTGGACCACTTGTCGGGCGCGGCGAGGATGCCCTTCGTCTCGCCGGGGAAGCCGAGCCCGGTGTGGCTGCCGAGGCCGAACTTGCGCAGGTACGAGTACAGGACCCGGTTGGCCTCGGCCTGGGTCCTGCCGAGCTGCCCGGTGGCCAGGATGGTGCCGATGTTGCTGGACTTGGCGAGCACCCCGTTGAGCGTGAGGTGCCAGGTCGGGTGGTTGATGTCGTCCTGGAAGAGCCGGTCGCCGCGGTGCAGCCGGTTGGGCACGGTGACGTGCGTCAGCGGGGTGGCGGCGTTCTCCTCCAGCACGGCGGCCATGGACATGATCTTGGCGGTGGAGCCGGGCTCGTAGGCGTCCTGGACGGCCGCGTTGCCCAGGGCACCGGGGTCGGCCTTCGACAGGTCGCCCGGGTCGAAGCCGGGCGAGTTGGCCATGGCGAGGATCTCGCCGGTGCGGGTGTCCTGCACGATGACGTAGCCGCGGTCCGCCGCGGACCTTTGCACCTGCTCGGTGATGGCGTTCTGCGCGGCCCACTGGATGTCGCGGTCGATGGTCAGTTCCACGTCGGAGCCGGGCACCGCGGGCGTCTCGGTGGCGCCCGCGGTGGGCACCTGGCGGCCGCCGGACTGGGCGTAGCGGATCTTTCCGTCCTTGCCCGCCAGCGTGGCGTTCAGCTGCTGCTCGACACCGCCGCCGCCCTGGCCGTCGGCGTTGACCCAGCCCAGTATCCCGGCGGCGAGCTCCTTGTTGGGGTACACGCGCTTGCTGCTGGGCACGGAGAACAGCCCGGCGAGGACGTTGACCGTGGAGCGGTCCGACTCCGCCTTGGCGGAGAGCGCGGACCTCAGGTCGCGGATCTGCTTCCACACCTGCGGGGTCTGCCGCCCGGCGAGCTTGACGTAGCGCAGGCTCTTGTCCTTCGGCCGCAACTTCTTGACCAGGGCGGACTGCTGTTGGCCGAGGATCGGTGCGAGAAGGGCGGCCGCCCGCTCGGGGCCGTCGTCGATCTTCAGCTGGGCGCGGGCGAACATGGTGGGGTCGGCCGTGATGTCGTAGGCGTCCTCGCTGGTCGCGAAGGCCACGCCGGTGCGGTCGGTGATCTCGCCGCGCTCGGCGGGCAGCACCTGGCCGACGTACCGGTTCTGCTCCGCCTTGGCGGTGTAGGCGCTCGCGTCGACGGCCTGCACCTGGAGGAGGCGGACGACGAAGGCGACGAGCACCAGGGTCAGCGCGAGGCCCACCATGCGCAGCCGGGGGCGGGGGCTGCCGAGCCGGATGACCCGCGGGGCGGCGGCGCGCGGGGTGGGCGCGGTCGGGCGACGGGCCGGGCGGGTCCCGGGTCCCGGGCGCCGCTGGGCGGACGCGGGACGGGAGGGCCGGGCGGGGCCGGGCACACGCCGGCGCGGCGGTTCCCTGTCGGACACTTCCGTCACCTGCCGGGGGTCTCGGGGGTGGCTGCGGTCGGTTCGGGGGCCGGGCTCCGCGCGGGTGCGGCGTCCTGATCGGGGAGGTCCTGGCCCTGCCGGGCGGACGCGCCGCCCGGCGCGTCGGAGTCGGCGGACGTGCCGGGGTCGGCCGGTTCGGGCGTCCGCGGGAGCGTCCCGGACAGCGTGAGGGTCTCCGGCGGTCGTACGACGGGGTCCACGGACTGCCCGGCGGCCGCGGACGGGACGCCCTTCACGGTGCCGTCGGGGTTCAGGAAGGCCGGGTCCCCGCCCGGGACCATGCCCAGTTCGCGCGCGCGGCGCTGGAGGGCGTCCGGGGCGGAGTAGGAGTCGATGTCCCGCTGGAGCGCCTGCTCCTCGTCGGTGAGGCTCTTGGTGTCCTTCCGCAGGTCGTCCATCTTGAACGAGCCCTCGCTGAGAGCCGAGTTCAGCACGAGCAGTCCGATCAGACCGCCGCCGAGGAGCAGGACGACGAGGAGGACGAACGGAGTGCGGGCGGCCTGCCGGGGGCCGGCCGGGAAGAGCCGCGCGAGACGGGCCGCCCTCCCCTTCAGCACGGGTCTACTGCTCACTCGCCCTCCCCCGGACCCGCTGTGCGGACCCTCGGCTCACGCCCGTCATTCGATGGACTCCCTGATGCGCTCGGCCCCGCGCAGCCGCGCGGGTGCGGCGCGCCGGTTCTCGGCGATCTCTTCCTCGGTGGGAAGTTCGGCACCGCGGGTGAGCAGCTTGAGTCTCGGCTGGTAGCGCTCGGGGACGACCGGCAGGCCGGGCGGCGCGGTGTTGGCGGCGCCGGCCGCGAACACCTGCTTGACGAGCCGGTCTTCGAGCGAGTGGTACGACAGGACGGCGATCCGCCCGCCCACGGCGATCGCGTCCACCGCGGCCGGGATCGCCCGTTCCAGGACGGAGAGTTCGCCGTTGACCTCGATCCGCAGCGCCTGGAAGGTGCGCTTGGCGGGATTGCCGCCGGTGCGCTTGGCGGCCTGCGGAAGGGCGTTGCGAATGAGTTCGACGAGCCGCGCGCTGTTGGTGAACGGCTCGTCGTCGCGCTCGCGCACCACCGCGGAGACGATCCGCTTGGCCTGCTTCTCCTCGCCGTACGCCCGCAGGATCCGCACGAGTTCGCCGGGCGGGTAGGTGTTGAGCACCTCCGCGGCGCTGACGCCGGTCGTCTGGTCCATGCGCATGTCGAGGGGGGCGTCCTGGGCGTAGGCGAAGCCGCGGTCGGCCTCGTCGAGCTGCATGGAGGAGACGCCGAGGTCGAACAGGACGCCCTGCACGCACGCGATGCCGAGCCGGTCCAGTACGTCGGGCAGCTCGTCGTAGACCGCGTGGACGAGGGTCGCGCGCTCGCCGAACGGGGCGAGCCGCTCGCCGGACAGGCGCAGGGCCTCCTTGTCGCGGTCGAGGGCGATCAGCCTGGCCTCGGGGAAGCGTGTCAGCAGGGCCTCGCTGTGCCCGCCGAGGCCCAGCGTGCAGTCGACGACCACCGCTCCCGGCTCCTGGAGGGCGGGGGCCAACAGGTCCAGGCACCGCTGGAGCATCACCGGGACGTGTCGACTGTGACTCAAGGGGCCCTCTCAGATCCGGCGGGATGACGCACCGCCGGGTCCCCGCCCCTCGCGAAGGGAAGGCCTGCCGGCGCCGCGGGGAGATCTCGGCGGCCGGGCCGGGGTCTCACGGGTTCAGTCCAGCAGGGAGATCGTCGCCTCCCGCTTCGCGTCACTTTAGTCCACGGGGTGGCGCGGTCAATCAACCGGCCTGTGCGGCGCGGCCCGGGGCTCCTCCCGGCAGGCGCGGGGTTGTGGCTTACCTCACAAAGAGGACGTGATGACGCTCTTTTTCCGTTCTCACAGCAGGACCGAGACGCGCGTGACCAGTACCGTCATGGATATGACGACTTCTGCATCCGTGCCCAGCGAGACCGAGGCCGCCATAGACGGCGGGACCGTGACCGACCGCCTCGTGGTGGCCAACGAGCGGTATGCCGACGCCTTCACCGACCCCGGTATGGACGCCCGGCCCGTGCTGCACGTCGCGGTCGTGGCCTGCATGGACGCCCGCCTCGACCTGCACGCCGCGCTCGGCCTGGAACTCGGCGACTGTCACACGATCCGCAACGCGGGCGGCGTGGTCACCGACGACGTCATCCGCTCGCTCACCATCAGCCAGCGCAAACTGGGTACCCGCAGCGTCGTCCTGATCCATCACACGGGGTGCGGCCTGGAGGCGATCACCGAGGATTTCCGTACCGAACTGGAGATGGAGATCGGCCAGCGCCCGGCGTGGGCGGTGGAGTCCTTCCGGGACGTCGACCAGGACGTCCGGCAGTCGATGCAGCGGGTGCGCACCTCGCCGTTCCTGGTGCACACCGACGACGTGCGCGGCTTCGTGTTCGACGTGCGGACCGGACTGCTCCGCGAGATCGACCCCGCGTGACCACCCGGCTCCACGGTCGTTCTTTCCTGTCGTTTTGCTGTTGATGTACGCCCTCGAGACGCCCAAACGGCCATAACCCCGACATATCGCGGACGGTTGTCCACTCGCGAGTGACACGAATCGGTAACGGCAGCAAGAATGCGGATGTGACGCCGCGCTGAGCAGTTCGCGGGTGGTGTCCGTGATTCGGGGTGGGCCGGTTAGCGCGACAGAGCGTCGGCCCGTGGAAAGTACGGGCCGAGGAGGGCCGGGTGACGACCTATGACGATCGAGCGAGCCTCACAGATCTGACCGCCACTGTGGAGCGTGTCCGCAGTTCGGTGGAGGGAGTGATCGAGGGCAAGCCCGAGGTCGTACAGCTTTCGCTGACCGTGCTGCTCGCCGAGGGGCACCTGCTGATCGAGGATGTGCCGGGCGTCGGGAAGACGATGCTGGCCAAGGCACTGGCGAAGTCCATCGACTGCTCGGTGCGCCGTATCCAGTTCACGCCCGACCTGCTGCCCTCGGACATCACGGGCGTGTCCATCTGGGACCAGCAGCGCCGGGACTTCGAGTTCAAGCCGGGCGCGATCTTCTCTCAGATCGTGATCGGCGACGAGATCAACCGGGCCTCGCCCAAGACGCAGTCGGCGCTCCTGGAGTCCCTGGAGGAACGCCAGGTCACCATCGACGGGCAGACCTATGAGCTGCCCAGCCCGTTCATGGTGGTGGCCACGCAGAACCCGGTCGAGATGGAGGGCACCTATCCGCTGCCCGAGGCGCAGCGCGACCGGTTCATGGCCCGGATCTCCATCGGCTACCCGAGCGCCGAGGCCGAGCTGCAGATGCTCGACGTGCACGGCGGGGTCAGCCCGCTGGACGACCTTCAGCCGGTCGCCCACGCGCACGAGATCGTCAAGCTGATCGACGCCGTCCGGGGCGTCCACGTGGCCGACTCGGTGCGGCGCTACGCGGTCGACCTGGTCGCCGCCACCCGCGCCCACCCCGACCTCAGACTCGGCGCCTCGCCGCGCGCGACGCTGCATCTGGTGCGCGCCGCGAGGGCGACCGCAGCGCTCGACGGCCGGGACTACGCGCTGCCGGACGACGTCCAGAACCTCGCCGTGGCCGTACTCGCCCACCGTCTGCTGCCCACCGCGCAGGCCCAGCTCAACCGCCGCACGGCGGAGCAGGTCGTCGAGGACATCATCCAGCGCACCCCGGTGCCCGCGACGCCCCAGCAGCACGGGTACGGGCTGGGCCACGGCACCCAGGCGTACGGCCGGCAGCAGCCGCGGAGGCTGTGATGGCCGCCGGCGGGACCGGGCAGCCGTCCGCCGGCCGGGCGGCGAGGGGGGACAGGGGCGGCGCGCGCACCGCTCTGGCCGGCCTGACGACCCGCGGCCGTTCCTTCCTGGCGGCCGGCGCCGCGGCCGCCGTCTGCGCCTATGTGCTCGGGCAGCCCGACCTGTTGCGGGTCGGACTGCTGCTGGCCGCCCTGCCGCTGATCTGCGCGGCCGTGGTCTACCGCACCCGCTACCGGGTCGCCGGCAGCCGTCGGCTCGCCCCCGCGCGGGTGCCGGCGGGCAGCGAGGCCCGCGTCCATCTGCGGATGGACAACGTCTCGCGGATGCCCACCGGTCTGCTGATGCTCCAGGACCGGGTGCCGTACGTGCTCGGCCCGCGCCCGCGCTTCGTCCTGGACCGGGTGGAGGCGGGCGGCCGCCGCGAGGTGTCCTACCGGGTCCGCTCCGACCTGCGTGGCCGTTACCCGCTGGGCCCGCTCCAGCTGCGGCTGAGCGACCCCTTCGGCATGTGCGAGCTCACCAGGTCCTTCTCCACGCACGACACCCTGACGGTGATACCGCGTGTGGAACCGCTCCCCCCGGTGCGGCTGGGCGGCGAGGCCAAGGGGTACGGCGACGGGCGGCAGCGCTCGCTGGCCCTGGCCGGCGAGGACGACGTCATCCCGCGCGGCTACCGCTACGGCGACGATCTGCGCCGGGTGCACTGGCGCTCCACCGCCCGTTACGGCGAGCTGATGGTGCGGCGCGAGGAACAGCCCCGGCGCTCCCGCTGCACGGTGCTGCTGGACACCCGGGGCCTGGCCTACCGCGGCGCGGGCCCGGACTCCGCTTTCGAGTGGGCGGTCTCCGGCGCCGCGTCCGTGCTGGTGCACATGCTGGAGCGGGGGTTCTCCGTGCGGCTGCTCACGGACACCGGCACCTCGGTGCCCGGGGAGGGAGCCGACGGCTACGCCGGGGGCGGCCCGGAGTCGTCCGACGCGGCCGGGCTGATGATGGACACCCTCGCGATCGTCGACCACTCCGACGGCGCGGGCCTGTCCCGGTCGTACGACGTGCTGCGCGGCGGCCACGAGGGGCTGCTGGTGGCCTTCCTCGGTGATCTCGACGAGGAGCAGGCGGCGATCGCGGCGAAGATGCGCCAGCGCAGCGCGGGCGCGGTCGCCTTCCTCCTGGACGGTGACGGCTGGGTGCGTGAACCGAACGGCACGCCCGATCCGACGAACAGGCAGGAGGAGCGGCTGCGGATGCTGCGCGAGGCGGGCTGGACGGCCCTGAGCGTGCCGCGGGGCGCGTCACTGAACGAGCTGTGGCGGCTGGCGGAGCGCGAGCGGGTGGGCGCGATGTCGTCCGGCGGCGGCGGGGAGGGGAGGGCATGAGCGGGCGGGCTCGACTGACACTGTGCTCGGCCGCGGCGACGCTGCTGGCCTCGTGCGCCCTGCTGCCACTGGTGGAGCCGGCTTCATGGCTGCTGCAGGCGGCGTTCCTGCTGGCGATCCAGTCCGGGGTGGGCGCGGCGGCCCGGCGGGTGCCGCTGGCCCGGCCGCTGACCGTGGCCGTCCAGGCCCTGGTCACGCTGGTGGTGCTGACACTGGTCTTCGCCCGGGGGGACGCGGTCCTCGGGCTGGTCCCCGGCCCGGACGCCTTCCGGCACTTCGGCGACCTGCTCCAGGCGGGCGCCGACGACATCGGGCGGTACGCGATACCGGCCCCGCTGTCCGACGGCATCCGGCTGATGGTGATCGGCGGGGTACTGGTGATCGGCCTGGCGGTGGACACCCTCGCGGTGACGTTCCGCAACGCGGCGCCGGCCGGCCTGCCGCTGCTGGCGCTGTACTCGGTCGCCGCCGGGCTGTTCGACGGCTCGGCCGACTGGCTGTGGTTCCTGGTGGCCGCCGCCGGCTATCTGATGCTGCTGCTCGCCGAGGGGCGGGAGCGCCTCTCGCAGTGGGGCAGGGTCTTCGGCGGCGCCTCGCGCAGCGTGGGCGAGCCGTCCGGACCGGTGGCCCCGGTGCGCACCGGCCGGCGCATCGGGATGGCCGCACTGGGCGTCGCCCTCGTGGTACCGCTGCTGCCGCTGCCGGCCATCCAGGACGGCCTGCTGGGCGGCACGGGGGCCGGCGTGGGCGCCGGCAACGGCAGCGGGGGCACGATCTCCGCGGTGAACCCGCTGGTGTCACTGCGCGACAGCCTGAACGTGGACGAGGACCGCACGGTCCTGACGTTGCGCACCAACAGCGGCAACCTCTCGGACCTGTACCTGCGGATCGTGTCCCTGGACGACTTCGACGGCACCACGTGGAAGCCGGCCAAGCGCCACATCACCGCCGTGCCGGACGACTTCCCGGCGCCCACCGGTCTGGGTCCCGACGTGAAACGGGCGGAGATCACGACCCGGATCGCGGCCGCCGGCAGTTACGCGCAGGACTGGCTGCCGATGCCCTATCCCCCCAGCGGGGTGCAGATCAAGGGCAACTGGCGTTACGAGCCGGTCGGCATGACGCTGGTCGGCGACCACGGCCAGAACACCCGCGGCAAGACGTACCTGGTGACGAGCCTGGACGTGCAGCCGACGGCGCAGCAGCTGGCCTCCGCGCCCAGGGCCCCCGACACGATCCTGCGGGAATACACCAAGGTCCCCGACTCCCTGCCGACGGCGGTGGCGCGGCAGGCCCGGGACATCACCGAGAGCGCCGCGAGCGGCTACGAGAAGGCGGTCGCGCTCCAGGACTACTTCGCGGTCACCGGCGGCTTCGAGTACGACACCCAGGTCGAGGTCGGCAGCGGCCCGGGCGCTATCACCCGCTTCCTGCGGGACAAGCAGGGCTTCTGCGTCCACTTCTCGTTCGCGATGGCGGCGATGGCCCGCACGCTGGGCATACCGGCGCGCGTCGCGGTGGGCTTCGCTCCGGGCTCCCCGCAGGCGGACGGCACGGTGACGGTCAGCCTGAAGGACGCGCACGCCTGGCCGGAGCTGTACTTCGAGGGCGTCGGCTGGACGCGCTTCGAGCCGACCCCGACGCGTGGCTCGACGCCGACGTACACGCTGCCGGAGACCTCGGGCGAGGCGGTGCCCGCTCTGCCGCAGGCCTCCCGCTCGGCGGACGCCGCTCCGTCGGCCGCTCCGTCGGCGAGCGCCAGCTGCTCCGCCACGGACAGGAAGCTCGGCAACTGCGCCGACCCGCTGCCGCTGGACCAGGCGGACCAGGGCGGCGGCGGTGCCCCGTGGTACCGGACGGCCGGCTGGGCCCTGCTGGGGGCCGCGGCGCTCGCCTTGCCGCTGCTGCCGATGCTGTGGCGGCTGAGACGGCGTTCGGTGCGGCTGGCGTCCGCCCAGCACGCCGCTGCCGCGGCGTCCGGCGCGCCGCCCGGCCGCCGTAAGGGCGACGCCGACGGCCGACGCGCAGGCGACCCCGACGCAGCGGTGCTGCTGGACGCCCCGCCGCAGGAAGCCGCCGAGGCGGCGGCCGGGCATGTCCTCGCGGTCTGGCGTGAGCTCACCGACACGGCCTGGGACTACGGCATCGAGCCGGACGAGGCGCTCACCCCGCGGCGGGCCGCGGCGCGGATCGTGCGGGTCGGGGAGCTGGACGAGACGGCGAGCCGCTCGGTGCACCGGGTCGCGGACGCCGTGGAGCGAGTGCTGTTCGCCCCGGAGCCGAGGGCCGAGGCCGGGCTGGCGGACGAGGTCCGCAGGGTGCGGGCGGCTCTGCGGGAGAAGGCCGGCCGGCGCACGCGGGTGCGTGCCGTGGTGGCGCCGCGTTCGGCCATCCGCGCGGTGTGGGACCTCGCTGACCGCTGGACGGCCCTCAAGGCGTCCTGGGCGGGCCGTCTGACGATGCTGGTCCGCCGGCCGTCCCGCCAGCAGAGCGGCTAGAGGGGCTGGAGCGGCTGGAGCGGCTGAGGGAAGCGCGACCGGCCGTCAGAGCGGCAGGCAGAGCGAGGGGCGACCACCCGGGCCGGGTGGTCGCCCCTCGCTCTGTGCTTGTCGGTGGGCGGTGTCAGTGGCCGCCCTGCTCGTCACGCCGGCGCTGCCAGCGCTGCTCGATACGGTCCATCATGGAGCGCTTCTGCCGACCCTGACCGCGGGTGCGCGGGGCCCCCGGCGCTCCTGCGGCGGCCTGTTCGCCGGGCTTGGGGGCCTTGCGCCAGCCGGTCACGGCGAGCACCGCGCATCCCAGCATGACGAGGAAGCCCACCACGCTCAGCCAGACCTGCTTGGCGACCATTCCTGCCATGAGGAGCGCGATACCCACGAGGAAGCCAGCGACCGCCTGGTAGACCCGCCGCCGGGTGTACGTACGCAGCCCGCTTCCCTCGAGCGCCGACGCGAACTTGGGATCTTCGGCGTACAGCGCTCGCTCCATCTGCTCGAGCATGCGCTGCTCGTGCTCCGAGAGCGGCACGGAGTCCTCCTCATCGTGCAGTCGCCGGGGCGACCCTGGGGGTCCCTTCAGGATAGGCAGGGAATCGCCCCCGTGAAACCCGCCCCTCTGCGCCAATTGGCCAACCGGAGCCCGCCATGGGCGTCCCGGCTCGCTGAGGTGTCCATTCCCCGGCAGCCGACCCGTCATGCCGGGCGGTCTCCCTCGATCATACGGCGCACCGGGCCCGAACGGGGGGCCTGTGGCGTACTCCATGCGCAGCCGAGCGCCTGATCAGCGTACGGTCGGGAGGCCCTCAGCTCCCTTCGGCCCCGGTCGTCTCACCGAGGACATGGAGCTGGGTGGCCACGGAATGGAACGCGGGGAGTTCGGCGGCGGCCTCCTCGAGCTTGAGCAGTGCCTCGAGGGCGCCGGGCTCGGTGTCCACGAGGACGCCGGGCACGAGGTCGGCGAAGACCCGGACGCCGTGCACCGCGCCGACCCGGAGGCCCGCGCCCTCCACCAGGGCGGTGAGCTGCTCGGCGGTGAAGCGGCGCGGCACGGGGTCGCCCTCGCCCCAGCGGCCGTCCGTGCCGGTGAGCGCCCGGTGGGCCTCCGTGAAGTGGCCGGCGAGGGCGCGCGCGAGCACGGCCCCGCCGAGGCCGGCGGCCAGGAGGCTGACGACGCCGTCGGAGCGCAGCGCGGCCACCGCGTTGCGGACGCCCTCGGCCGGGTCGTCGACGTACTCCAGGACGCCATGGCACAGGACGGCGTCGTAAGCGCCGCGCTCGACCACGTCGAACAGCCCGTGGGCATCGCCCTGTACGCCCTTCACGCGGTCGGCGACGCCGGCCTCGGCGGTGCGGCGCTCCAGGGCGAACAGCGCGTTGGGGCTGGGGTCGACGACGGTGACCCGGTGCCCGAGGAGGGCGACGGGCACCGCGAAGTTGCCGCTGCCGCCTCCGGTGTCGAGAACGTCCAGCGACTCCCGGCCGGTCGCCTTGACCCGGCGCTCGAGGGCGTCCTGGAGGACCTCCCAGACCACGGCGGTGCGCAGAGAGGCGCGGGAGCGGGGGTGGGAGGCGGGCGGGCGCATCGGATCCGACACGGCAGTTGACTCCTCGGCGCGGCACCGCCTCTTGCGCGGCGGAGCGAACGGGCTGCCTCCCCGGGCCCGGCCCGCGCCGGGGTGCGGACGGGCGGAGGGAAGGCTTCAGGCGCCTTCCACCCTATTGCCTCCACCGCCCCGACCGGTGCCGCCGGTACGCGGGCCGTCCGGCCGGGCCGGGCGACGCCGCCCACGACCTCCACGGCCGCCCCGGGGACCGCTTCCCGACGGCACTCGGCGGATCCGACGGTGCGCGGCGATCGGGGCGGTGCTCGGCCGGTCGGGGCGGTTCCGTCGCAGGCGGTTCCGTCCCGTGGCCCCGACCCGTCCGGCGCCGGTGTCACGCGGCGAGTCCCGGCAGCGCGGGGCTGGTTCGGCCGGCGCGCGGCCTCCGGGCCGGCGGTGCGCGGTGCGTGCGGACAGTGCACGGCCGACCCCTGTCGCGCGGTGTGCGGCCGGTCTGCGTGGCGCGGTGTACGGCCGGTCCGGACGGCTGCGACCGGCCGGTGGGTGCTCGCCCCATACCTGCGGCGCTCGACCGGTGGCGGGGCCCGGTGGCGGGTGGGCATGTCAGCCGGCGTCCGGCAGGTCGCGCCGGCGCGCATCGGGGCCGTCCGGCGCGTCCTCCTCGTGGCGCGGCTGGGGCAGGACCGGCTGGAGCACCAGCATGCGCTCGACGAGACGGAGGAACATCGCCACGTCACGGATCAGGTCGTCGGCGTCCCTGCGGCCGGCCGCGCCCTGGATGCCGGCCTCGGCCCGGGCCCGCCGTCGGGCTCCGGAGGCGAACAGCGCGCTCCACTCGGTGAGTTCGGGTGCTATCTCGGGAAGCACCTCCCAGGCGCTGCGGATGCGGGCGCGGCGGCGGGAGGAGGGTTCGGGGCGGCCACGGGCGGCGAGTACGGCCGCCGCGGTGCGCAGGGCCGCGAGATGGGCCGTGGCATAGCGGTCGTTGGGGGTCTCGAGGGCGGCCGCCTCCTCCAGACCCGCGCGGGCCTGGGCGAGCAGGTCGAGGGCGGCGGGCGGGGCGGTGGTGCGGCGGAGCACGGGGTGCACATCGCTCGCCGGGCCGGTCAGTGAGGGGGCAGGGCCGGTGGCGCGGCGCCGGTGTGCGGCGGCTGCGTGGTAGTTGGCCATGACGAACCTCCTGTCGTCAGTGTGACGGCGCGTCCGATACGGGCTGCCGTATGTGCCCATCGTGCGGTATGCCACTGACAATCCGTTCTGACCTGGGGCTTTGCCTCGATCGAAGGTTCGGGTTAGTTTTTGCACTGACCAGTCAGTTCAAAAACTAACCGGGGGAAGCAGTGGACGGAGTGGACGGAGTCGGTGTCGCGGCCGACGGCTTGGGGCTGCGAGGTCCGCGCGGATGGGTGTTCCGGGGCGTGGACGTCGCCGCGGAGCCGGCAACGCTCATCGCCGTCGAGGGGCCCTCCGGCTCAGGCCGCACGAGCCTGCTGCTCGCCCTCACCGGGCGGATGAAGGCCACCGAGGGGACGGCGGCAGTCGGGGCGGCCCGTCTGCCCCGGCAGATGGCCGCCGTGCGGCGGGTCAGCGCGCTCGCGCACGTCGCCGGCGTGACGGACCTCGAGCCGGCTCTGACGGTCGGCGAGCACCTGCGTGAACGGGCGCTGCTGCAACGGCGGTTCGACGGCTCCGTACGGGATCTGCTGCGGCCGCGCGCGCACCGGGAGGCGCGGACGGCCTCGCAGATCGACGCCGCGCTCGCCGCCGCTGGGCTCGACCGCGAGGCCCTGCCCAAGGGCGCGCGCACCGCCGTCCGCGATCTGGAGCGCGTCGAGGCCCTCCGGCTCTCCGTGGCACTGGCGCTCGTCGGGCGCCCCCGGCTGCTCGGCGTCGACGACATCGACCTGAAGCTGACGGACGCCGAACGGACCCTGGTCTGGACGCTGCTCACGTCGCTCACCGAGGCGGGGACGACGGTCGTCGCCGTGTGCGGCGGCGCCGCTCCCGAGAACGCCGTCCGGGTCCGCACGGACGGCACAGACACGGGCAACAGGGACGACACGGACGCCGGGCCGCCGGCTGCCACGCAGGACGGCGGCCCGGCCGCGAAGACCGGTCGGGGCGACGCCGACGCCACGACCGACGACGGAGAGGAGAGGGCGCGTGCGCACACCGAGACTGGCCGCGCTTGAGCTACGGCGGTTCGGCCGGGGCCGGCTGCCACGGGCGGCCCTGGTCGCGCTTCTGCTGCTGCCGCTGTTGTACGGCGCGCTGTACCTGTACTCGTTCTGGGACCCGTACGGCAGGCTCGACCGCATCCCCGTCGCGCTGGTGAACGACGACCGGGGAGCGACCGCCGACGGGAAGCGGATCGCCGCCGGGGACGACATCACCCGGCACTTGCGCGACAGCGCGGTCTTCGACTGGCACGAGGTGAGCGCCAGGGAGGCACGCGCGGGCGTGGAGGACGGCAGGTACTACCTGTCGCTGACCATGCCCGCTGACTTCAGCCGGCGGATCGCGTCCAGTTCCGGCGACTCCCCCGCGACGGGCGCCCTCCAGGTGCGCACGAACGACGCGAACAACTACGTCGTCGGGCAGATCTCACGGACCGTCTTCAGCGAGGTCCGCGCGGCCGCGTCCACGAAGACCTCCCGGTCCTTCCTCGACAAGATCTTCGTGTCCTTCTCCGACATCCACGGCAAGACGCAGGAGGCCGCAGACGGGGCCGACGACCTGACGGGGGGCATCGGGAAGGCCCAGAAGGGCTCCAGGGCCCTCGCCGACGGGCTGGGCGACGCCAAGGACGGCAGCGGCAAGCTGGCCAAGGGACTGACGACGCTCGACGAGCGCGCCGACGCCCTCGAGGACGGCTCGCAGAAGGTGGCCGACGGCACCCAGGCGCTCGCCGACAAGGTCAACGGCTTCTCCGGCGCGGTGGGGCCCTTCCTCCAGGACAACGAGAAGGCCATCGGCGACACCGCCCAGCTGGTCGCCGACTCCGCCGAGCTGATCGACGGCGATCTGGCGGCCCTGGTGAAGGCGGCGCCGCCCGCCGCCAAGGCCGCCCACACGGCCTCCGACACCCTCGCCGCCCTCCACACGGCGCGCTGCGAGACGCCCGTGCTGCCCGATCCCGCCTGCGCCGACCTGGCGAAGGCCAAGGACTCGGCCGCCGACGTGGCGACGGTCGCCGACGATGTCGACACGCTGATCGCGGACCAGGACGGCGACCTGAAGACGCTCCGCACGAACCTGGGCGCCCTGCGCGAGCAGGCGCAGTCGCTCGCCGACGACGCCCCGCACCTCTCCGAGGATCTCGCCGACGCCGTGACCAAGGTCAACGCACTGAACACGGGCGCCTCGAAGGTGGCCAAGGGCGTCAAGAAGCTGAACGGCGGGCTCGGCACCGCGAAGACGGGCTCCGTCGACCTGGACGCGGGCGTCGGCAAGCTGGAGACCGGCGCCGAGAACCTCGACGGCGGCATGTTCAAGCTCTCCGACGGCTCCGGCAAGCTCGCCGACGGCCTGCACGACGGCGTCCGGCGGATCCCCGACTACGACGAGCGCCGGCGCGACGCGCGCACCGCCGTCATGGCCGACCCCGTGCGGCTCGTCTCCCAGGACCTGCACAAGGCGCCCAACTACGGCACCGGCTTCGCCCCGTACTTCATCCCGCTGTCACTGTGGGTGGGCGCGATGGTGGCGTACATGCTGATCGCCCCGATGAACCGGCGTGCGCTGGCCGCCGGCGCCCCGGCGTGGCGGATCGCGCTGGCGGGCTGGCTCCCGGTGGTGGCCGTCGGGGTGCTGCAGACCACGGCGTTGATGGCCGTGCTGCACTGGTGGGTCGGTCTCGAGATGGTGCGAGCGGCGGGCACGGTGGGCTTCCTGTTCCTGGTGTCGGCGTGTTTCGCGGCGCTCGTGCAGTGGTTCAACGCGCGCTTCGGGGCGGCGGGCCGGATCCTCGTCCTCGCCCTGCTGATGCTGCAGCTGACGTCCGCGGGCGGCACCTATCCCGTGCAGACCAGCCCCGGGTTCTTCAACGCTGTCCATCCCTACCTGCCGATGAGTCACGTGGTCGACGCGCTGCGCCGGCTCATCACGGGCGGCGGACTCGGGCCTGTGTGGCACGCGTGCGTGGTGCTCGTCGCGTTCACCGCGGGAGCCCTCGCGCTGACCGCCCTGTCGGCGCGCCGCCGCCAGGTGTGGACCCTGGACAGGCTGCACCCGGAGCTGACCCTGTGAGGATCCGTCGTCCGGGCGGCCGAGTTCCTGTGACAATCGGGACCATGGAAAGCAGCACCACCCCGGGCGGCCGCACCCGCCGCGAGGCCACCCGGCAGAAGCTCTACGAGGCGGCCGTCACCCTCATCGCCGAGCAGGGCTTCTCCGCGACCACCGTCGACGAGATCGCCGAACGGGCCGGCGTCGCCAAGGGCACGGTCTACTACAACTTCGCGAGCAAGTCGGTCCTGTTCGAGGAGTTGCTGCGGCACGGCGTGGGCCTGCTCACCGCCTCGCTGCGCGACGCCGCCGAGCGCACGGCCAGGGAGGGCGGCGGCAAGGTCGACGCGCTGGACGCGATGATCCGCGCGGGCCTCGTCTTCATCGACCGCTATCCGTCCTTCACCCAGCTGTACGTGGCCGAGCTGTGGCGCACCAACCGGGCGTGGCAGTCCACGCTGATGGTGGTCCGGCAGGAGGCGGTGGCCGTCGTCGAGGGAGTGCTGCGCGAGGGCGTGGACAACGGCGAGTTCAGCGACGAGATCGACGTGCCGCTGACCGCGGCCGCGCTGGTCGGCATGGTGCTGGTGGCCGCCCTCGACTGGCAGGCCTTCCAGCCGGAACGGTCGCTGGACGACGTCCATTCCGCGCTCTCCCGGCTGTTGCAGGGACGGGTCGGCGGGCACTGACCGAGACAGCCGAGAACGGCACGCACGCGTGCCGAGGCGAACGTCTCACGCGCGCGTGCGGCGGTGCGGTCCACCGCGCGCGGGCACACGAAAGCGCCGGTCCGCGGCGGCCCACGTCCCCCGTGGGCTGCCGCGAACCGGCGCTTCCTCGTGCTCCCCCGTTTTTCCCTCCCCCTCCCCCGTTGCCCCCCTTCTCCCCCCATTGCCCCCGTTCGGTCGTTCCCCCCGGGGTTCCCCCGTGCCTCGCTCCCGCCGAACCCGTCGGCGGAAGGAGCGGATCGGGGGCCGCTCCGTTCCGGCGCCCCGTGTCGCCGGTGCCGGAGCCGCCCCTCTCTCCGTGTCTCCACTCTCCCGTTCACGCAGGTCGGCCCCCATCCGCGCGCGTACTCAACTCACCCCCTAGGTACGCGTACTCAGGCCCGCGCGCTCATCCCCAGGACGCCGTGCCGCCGACTGGTTACGATCGCCCCCGTGTCCGTACTCCCCCTCGTCTTCACCAGCGGCTGGGCCAGCGGCGTCAACGCCTACGCGGTGGTGCTGCTGCTCGGCGTGTTCGGCGCCACCGGCCTGAGCGACGACGTCCCCGGGACGCTCCAGCGGCCCGAGGTGCTCATCGCCGCGGGCGTCCTGTTCCTGTGCGAGGCGGTCGCCGACAAGATCCCGTACGTGGACTCGGCGTGGGACGCGGTGCACACGGTCGTCCGGCCGGCGGCGGGAGCCTGGGTGGGCGCGGTGCTCGCCGGGCAGAGCGGCTCGCTCTCCGACGCGGCGGCCGGTCTGCTCGGCGGTTCGACGGCGCTGGCCAGCCACGCGGTCAAGGCCGGCGCCCGGATGGCGGTGAACTCCTCGCCGGAGCCGTTCAGCAACGTGATCGTGAGCCTGGCCGAGGATCTCGGGGTCGCCGGGATCGTGACGTTCGCGATCTTCCATCCGGTGGCCGCCTCCTTCGTCGCGGCGACGCTGCTGCTGGCCGGTCTGACGGTGCTGTTCTTCCTCGTCTCACGGATCCGGCGGTTCCTGCGGCGCAGGGCGCAGCGGCGGGAGGAACGCCGGCTCGCCCGGCTCCCGTGGCCGCCGCCGGGCTGACGGCGTGCCTGTCGGTGGCGGCCGATAAAATCGCGGCATGGCAGGGATTGCGGTGATCGGCGCCGGCATGGGCGCGCTGGCGGCGGCCGCCCGGCTGGCCGTCGCGGGCCACCGGGTGACGGTGTACGAGCGGACGGGGACGTACGGCGGAGCGGTGCGCCGCTTCGAGCGGGAGGGGTTCGGCTTCGACACCGGTCCCGGGCTGCTCACGCTCCCGGCCGTCTGGCGCGACCTGTTCGTCAAGACCGGCAAGGAGCCCCTGGAGGAGTGCGTCGAGCTGGTCCAGGTCGACCCGTCCACCCGCCATGTCTTCGCGGACGGCACCGAGGCGGCACTGCCGAACGCTTCACGCGCGGGTGTCGTCTCCGCGCTGGACGGGGCGCTGGGCGTGCAGGCCGGGCAGCGCTGGGGCGACTTCCTGGTGCGGGCCCGCGAGGCGTGGGACCGCACCCGCCGCCCGCTCCTGGAGGAGCCCCTGTGGCCGAACTGGTCGGTGCTGGCCGACCGCGAGCCCTACCCGGCGGTGCCGCACCGGCGTCTGCTGCGCACCCGACGCGCCGGCACCCTCGCCGAGGTGGGCGCCTGGGAGCTGCGTGACCCCCGGCTCGTCGCGCTCCTCGAGTCCCACGCGCTCGCGTACGGTCTCGACCCGCGAGTCACCCCGGCGAGCGCGGCCGTCCTGCCGTACATGGAGCACGCCTTCGGCACGTGGTACGTGCGCGGGGGGATGCGGGAACTGGCCCGCGCGGTGTACGAGCGGTGCCTGGCCCGCCGGGTCGTGTTCGTCTTCGACGCCGAGGTGACGCGTGTCCTCGAGAAGGAGGGCAGGGCGGCGGGTGTGGAACTGGCCGACGGCAGCACGGCGGACGCGGACTTCGTGGTCGCCCCGGGCAGCTTCGCGGGCCTGCCCGTCCGGGGCGAGGGCGAGGTCGTCCCCCAGCGGTCCCTGCCGAGCCGGCTGACCGTGCTGCTGGCGTTGCGCGGCCCCCGTCCGCAGGACGCCGCGCATCGCACGGTGGTGCACACGCGGGACCGTGCGGGCGAGTTGGCGAGCCTCTTCGGCGCCGTGCCGTCCGCGCCGGCGCTGCCGACGGTGACGGTCCTGCGGCCGGACGACGCCGGGCTGGTACCGGACGGCGACCACGAGGCGGTCACGATCGGCGCCGTGGTCCCCGCCGGAACGGAGCTGCCCGCCGGGCAGGCGGAGCTCCAGGCGGACGCTCTGGTCGACGCGGCCGAGCGGGCCGTCCCGGGCCTGCGCGAGCGCCTGCTGTGGCGGGAGGTGCGCACCGCGGCCGACATCGCGCGGGAGACCGGTGCGGCGGGCGGGGCGGTTCCGGCGCCGGCGTTGGCCGCGGCCGGGGGGCGGCTGCTGCATCCCGCCAACTCCACCGGAATGCAGGGCCTGTTCACCGTCGGCGGCTGGTCGCACCCGGGCGGCGGACTGCCGCACGCGGGAATGTCGGGCGCGCTGGTGTCCGGTCTGATCGTGGAGGGCCCGCAGTTCCGGGGCTCGCAATGAGCGCGTGATGGGCGAGCGCGGTGGGCGAGCGCGGTGAGCGGTGCCCGTCGGGCCGGGGCTCGCGGTGGGTGAACGCGGCCGTCAGAACCGATACTGCTCGTCGTAGCCGGTTCCCTGACCGGGCTGCCCCTGCTGCTGGCCCTCGCCCTGGTAGGGGTACTGCTGCTCGGCCGGGAAGTCGCCGCCCAGCGGATCGTCGGTGTTGCGCTGCTGGGGGACCCAGACGCCGCCGGCCGGGGTCTCCCCGTAGCCGCCCGTGCCGTACTGGTCCTGGCCGTAGCCCTGCTGCCCGTACTGCTGCTGCCCGTAGGCGGTGTCGTAGGAGCCCCCGCCGTAGGTCTGGGTGCCGATGTACGGGTCGGAGTAGGCGGCGTACTGCTGCTCGCCGGTGGCGTCGTAGCCGTACTGCTGCTGATAGCCGGAGTAGCCGTCGTAGCCGTAGTTCTGGTCGGCGCCCTGGGCGGCCGTCGCGTACTGGTCCTGCTGCTGACCCTGCTGCTGACCCTGGCCGTTCGTCGCGGCGTAGGCGGCGTCGCTGTATATGCCGTAGGAGCCGGTGTCGTCGGGCATGGGCTGCGGCTCGTAGACGGAGGTGGTGGCGGGGTCGGCGGTGCGGGCCGCGGGGGTGAAGACGTCGTCGTGGTCCACGTCGTCGTCGTAGGTGTAGGCGTTCCTGTCACCGCGCGCGCCGTCGTCCCGGACGGAGTCCGCGGCGTCGGCGTCGTACGGCGTGCCGGAGTCGAAGCCCGCCTCGGCCGCCTCCAGACCGGAGACCTCGAGGCTCGGGTCCTGGCGCTCGGCCTTGCCGCGCCGGCGTTTGGCGACGATGCCGCCCACACCGTCGGCGTCGGCGCGCCGGAAGGCCCAGCCCTCCGCGAAGCCGCGCCGGAACGACAGCGTGACGTAGGTCTGGCCGACGGCGAAGGCGGCCGCGCCCAACGCGATGACGACCACCGACGGGATCAGCACACCGAGGACGACGCCGAGGAAGCCGACGAAAGCCAGCAGCCGCCAGCGCAGTCGCGCCTTGTACTGCAGCAGCACCTCACCCAGCAGCCACAGCGCGACGATGCCGAACGCGATGTAGAGGACCGTCCAGCCCATGTACGCCCCTCTCCGTGTGGCCGCTACGCAGTGTGTCGTAACGCGGTGCGACCGGTCTAGGCCTGCGGCGGATGGTGCAGGCCCAGGTTCTCGTAGATTTCCAGCGTCGCCGTGGAGTTGTTGAGCGTGATGAAGTGCAGTCCGGGCACTCCCTCGGCCAGCAGCCGTGCGCAGAACTCCGTGGCGAAGTCGATGCCAATGGAGCGTACAGCGGACGGATCGTCTTTGGCTGTGAGGATCCGCTCTTTCAGGGCGGAGGGGATGGGGGCGTTGCTGAGCTGCGGCAACCGTTCCAGCATCTTCACGCTGGTCACCGGCATGACCTCGGGGATGACGGGGGTCTCGCAGCCGGCCGCGGCGACGCGGTCGCGCAGACGCAGATAGGACTCCGGCTCGAAGAACATCTGCGTGATGGCGTAGTCGGCGCCCGCCCGGCACTTGTCGACGAAGTGGGCGACGTCCGTGTCCCAGTCGGCGGAGCGCGGGTGCATCTCCGGGAAGGCCGCGACGCCGACGCAGAAGTCGCCCGACTCCTTGATGAGCCGGACGAGTTCGGCGGCGTAGGTCAGGCCCTTCGGGTGCGGCAACCAGTCACCCATGGGGTCGCCGGGCGGGTCACCGCGCACGGCGAGCATGTTGCGGATCCCGGCGTCGGCGTACTGGCCGATGATGTTGCGCAGTTCGGCGATGGAGTGGTCGACCGCGGTGAGGTGCGCGACCGGGGTGAGGGTGGTGTCGGCGGCGATCTGCTCGGTCGCCTTCACCGTGCCCGCGCGCGTGGAGCCGCCGGCGCCGTATGTCACGGAGACGAAGCTGGGGGCGACGGCCTCGACCCTGCGCAGCGCGTTCCAGAGGTTCCGTTCGCCCTTCTCCGTCTTCGGGGCCCAGAACTCGAACGAGTACGTCGCCTTGCCGGACGCGAGCATGTCGCGCACGGTGCGGGCGTGGTCAGTCCGGGTGGACGCGGTTCCCAGTGCCATACCCGCAGGTTAGTCAGGGGTCGGCGGTCCCCCAACCGGATGCGGGATATTTGCCCGAATTGCCGCCTTGTTGTCCATCCCTTGGACAGTCGTACGGGAAACGACCGTATGAGCCGGAGCCCGGCAGGCCCGCCCGCGGGCGGGCCGCCGGCCGGCCGGTCTCTACGCCTCGCTCAGCCGCTTCGCGAACTCGGCCGCCGCGGCGCCCGGGTCCGCCGCCTCGGTGATCGCCCGGACGACCACCACCCGGCGGGCCCCCGCCGCCAGCACCTCGTCGAGGTTGTCGAGGTCGATGCCGCCGATGGCGAACCACGGCCGGTCGGTGCCGAGGGCGGCGGTGTGCCGGACCAGGTCGAGGCCGGGGGCGTGCCGGCCGGGCTTGGTGGGGGTGGGCCAGCACGGGCCGGTGCAGAAGTAGTCGACGCCCTCCTGGACCGCGGCCGCGTCGGCCTCGGCCGCCGCGTGCGTGGAGCGGCCGACGAGGACGTCGCCGCCGAGGATCGCACGGGCCGCGGGGACCGGGAGGTCGCCCTGGCCGAGGTGGAGGACGTCGGCCCCGACGGCGTGCGCGACGTCCGCGCGGTCGTTGACCGCGAGCAGCCTGCCGTGGCGGGCGCAGGCCTCGGCGAACACCTTCAGGTGCTCCAGTTCCTCGGCCGCCTCCATGCCCTTGTCGCGCAGCTGGACGATGTCCACACCGGCCGAGAGGACGGCGTCCAGGAACTCCGGGAGGTCACCCTGCCGGGTACGGGCGTCCGTGCACAGGTACAGCCGGGCCGCGGCCAGGCGGGTGCGGGCGGTGTCGGACATACGAGGTCCCCCAGGGTGGTGGTGTACGGGGGCCTGGTGCGCCCCCGTACACCGGGTGTCGGTGCGAACGAGCGGGTCAGACGGCGAGCGCCTGGGCGCGGCGCTTCACCTCCGTGCCGCGATTCTCACTCAGGGCCTGCGCCGGCGTGCCGGGCAGGCTCGGGTCGGGGGTGAAGAGCCACTCGAGCATCTCTTCGTCCTTGAAGCCGTCGTCCCGCAGCAGGGTCAGGGTCCCGACCAGGCCCTTCACCACCTTGTCCCCGTCGATGAAGGCGGCGGGGACGTGCAGCGCACGGTTCTCACCCCGGCGTACGGCGATGAGCTGGCCGTCCTTGATCAGCTGCCGGACGCGGATCACGTCGACATCGAGCATCTCCGCGATGTCGGGCACGGTGAGCCAGGCGGGGACGAGAGCATCGGTCTTTGCGTCAATCTCGGTCACGGGAACAAGCCTGCCATCTGCCACCGACAGTCGGAAGCCGGGCCGGTCCGACCAGGGGTCCGACCAGGGGGTCCGGGCTCAGGCGGCGGCCGCCTTCAGCGGCCGGGCGGGGTCCACGAGGAGCCGCGGGTTCATCGGCGTGCCCGCCTCGATCAGCCGCCTGCCCTGGGCGAGGTCGCGCGGTCGCCCCACTGCCAGCAGGGCGACCAGGCGGTCCTCGCGCAGCCAGCAGACGGTCCAGGCCGCCCCGGACGGCTCGCCGCGCCACAGCAGGGCGTCGGCGTGGGCGTGGTGACCTGCGTACTGGACGAAGCGGCCGAACTGCTCCGACCAGAAGTACGGGACCGGGTCGTAGGGGACCGTGGGCTCCCCGGTGGCCGCGCCGAGGATGTTCGCCGCGACCGTGCGCGGCCCCTGGAGGGCGTTGTCCCAGTGATGGACGAGGAGCCGTTCGCCGTACCTGCGCGACGGGAAGGAGGCGCAGTCGCCGACCGCGTACACGTCCGGCAGGTTCGTGCGCAGGCCCGCGTCCGCCACGATCTCGTGGTGCACGCCCAGCTCGACGCCGGAGCCGGCGAGCCAGGCGGTGGCGGGGCGGGCGCCGATGCCGACCACGACGGCGCCGGCGGGCAGCCGCGAGCCGTCGTCCAGCAGGACGGCGCCGGGCTCGACGCGTGCCACGCGCGTGTGGGTGCGCAGGTCGGCGCCGCTGTCGGCGTACCAGACGGCCATCGGGGCGGCGACCTCGGGCGGCAGCGCTCCGGCCAGCGGACGGTCGGCGGCCTCGACGACGGTGACCGCGCAGCCGGCCTCGCGCGCGGCGGTGGCGAACTCCGCGCCGATCCAGCCGGCTCCGACGACCACGACGTCGTGCTGCCTGGCGAGGACGGGCCGCAGGCGTTCGGCGTCGTCCAGGGTGCGCAGCAGGTGCACGCCGGGCACGCCCTCGGACCCCGGCAGCCGGACCGGCTCCGCCCCGGTGGCGAGGACGAGGACGTCGTACCTGACGGGCCCGCGTTCGGTGTCCAGCTCGTGGTCGGCGCCGCGCAGGCCGAGGACCTCGCGGCCGAGTTCGAGCCGGATGCCGAGGGCCTCGAAGTCGACGTCGAAGGCGGAGTTCTCGGCCTTGCCGAGCAGCACCGCCTTGGACAGCGGGGGCCGGTCGTAGGGCTGGTGGGGTTCCGCGCCGATCAGGGTGACGTCGCCGTCGAAGCCCTGCTCGCGCAGGGCGACCGCGGTCTGGACCCCGGCCATGCCCGCGCCGGCGACGACCACGCGCCGCGTGCCGGACCGGCCTTCTTCCTGCCTCTGCTCGCTCACCCGATCACCATAGACACCTGACGTTTTGTCAGTCAGCCGCACTGCTCGGTGACCTGCTCCACACCCGCGCGGGACGTCCTGGCGCCGCGCGCGTGGATCACTCCCCTCGTGCGGGATCCGCTTCGTCCGTGATCTGCTCGACGACGCTGGTTCCACGGCCCGGCCGCGACTCCCACTGCCAGGTCTCGTCGAGGCGCACCCGGCCGTCCGGCAGCTCCAGGACCGTCGACACGCAGTGCCCCGAGGAGGTAGTCCCGTCGTGCCCCAGCTGGACGTACCGGAAGTCGAGCCGGTCCCCCTCACGGGTGCCCACCAGATGCCCGCGCACGACGTCGCCGCCGGTGTACTCGGCCCAGACCGTCCCGTCCTGCTCGTGGTAGGCGAAGCGGGTGCGGACGCCGACCTGTCCGGGGGCCTGGTCGGCCACGGGGGCGAGGACGAGGCCGTCGAGCGAGCGTGCCATGCGCGGGGGCTCCCTTACTGAGGCGTGCGACGTCGGGCTAGGGTGGCCAACGTAGAGCACTCGCGGGAGCCCGGGCGCACCGGGCTGAGAGGGAGGCTGGCGGCCTCCGACCGTACGAACCTGATCCGGGTCATGCCGGCGAAGGGAGGGGCTGGACGCCCATGCCGTCTCCACGCACATCCGACGTCCTCGTCATCGGGGGCGGGATCATCGGGCTGGTCACCGCCTGGCGGGCCGCGCAGCGCGGCCTCGCGACGGCGGTGGTGGACCCGGAGCCGGGCGGCGGGGCCGCCCAGGTGGCCGCCGGGATGCTGGCCGCCGTCACGGAACTGCACTATGGCGAGCAGACCCTGCTCGGTCTCAACCTCGCGTCGGCCCGCCGCTATCCGGAATTCGCGGCCGAGCTGACGGAGCTGACCGGGCTCGGCGTCGGCTACCGGCGCTGCGGCACGCTCGCGGTCGCACTGGACGCCGACGACCGCACCCACCTGCGGGAACTGCACGCCCTGCAGCGCCAGTCGGGGCTGGAGTCGGAGTGGCTGTCCGGACGCGAGTGCCGTCGTCTGGAGCCGATGCTCGCGCCCGGGGTGCGCGGCGGACTGCGGGCGGACGGCGACCACCAGGTCGATCCGCGGCGGCTGGCCGCGGCCCTGACGGCCGCCTGCGAGCAGGCGGGCGTCGCCTTCCACCGCACCTGGGCGGAGCGGCTGACGGTGGTGGGCGACCGGGCGACGGGCGCCGTCCTGCGGGACGGCACGACGGCGGCGGCGGGGCAGGTGGTGCTCGCCGGCGGCAGTCTGAGCGGGCGGCTCGCGGGCGTCCCGTATGACGTGCTGCCCGCCGTACGGCCCGTCAAGGGGCAGGTGCTGCGGCTGGCCGTGCCGGCGCGGTGCGCGCCGTTCCTGAACCGGACCGTGCGGGCCGTGGTCCGCGGCAGCCACGTCTATCTGGTTCCCCGGGAGAACGGCGAACTGGTGGTGGGCGCGACCAGCGAGGAGCTGGGCTGGGACACGACGGTGACGGCGGGGGGCGTGTACGAACTGCTGCGCGACGCCCACGAGCTGGTCCCGGGCATCACCGAACTGCCGCTCACCGAGACGCGCGCGGGGCTGCGTCCGGGGTCCCCGGACAACGCGCCGCTGCTCGGGCCGACGGAGCTGCCCGGGCTGCTGCTGGCCACCGGGCACTACCGCAACGGCGTGCTGCTGACGCCGGTGACCGGCGACGCGATGGCGCAGGTCCTGGCCACCGGGGAGCTGCCGGACGAGGCCCGCCCCTTCACCCCCCGGCGTTTCGGCGCCGCCGCACTCCTGGAGCAGCCCGCGTGAACGCCCCTGCCCCTGTGCACGTCTCGGTCAACGGCGAGCGGCGGGAGTTCGCCGCCGGCACCGCCCTCGACGGCGTCGTACGGTCCCTGACGCCCGCCGCCTCCGGGGTGGCCGCCGCGCTCAACGAGACCGTCGTCCCGCGCGCGCAGTGGCCGTCCACGGCGCTGTCCGACGGGGACCGCGTGGAAGTCCTCACCGCCGTCCAGGGAGGCTGAGCCATGGCCGACGACGACCTCGTCCTCGGGGGGACGTCCTACTCCTCCCGGTTGATCATGGGCACCGGGGGTGCGCCCAGCCTGGAGGTGCTGGAGCGGGCCCTGATCGCCTCCGGCACCGAGCTGACGACGGTCGCGATGCGCCGGGTGGACCCGTCGGTGCACGGGTCCGTGCTGTCGGTGCTGGAGCGGCTCGGCATCCGGGTGCTGCCGAACACGGCGGGGTGCTTCACGGCCGGCGAGGCCGTACTGACGGCACGGCTGGCCAGGGAGGCGTTGGGGACCGACCTGATCAAGCTGGAGGTCATCGCCGACGAGCGGACGCTGCTGCCGGACCCGGTCGAGCTGCTGGACGCGGCGGAGACGCTGGTGGACGAGGGGTTCACCGTGCTGCCCTACACGAACGACGATCCGGTGCTGGCCCGGAAGCTGGAGGACGTGGGCTGCGCCGCGGTGATGCCGCTGGGGTCGCCGATCGGCTCCGGCCTCGGGATCCGCAACCCGCACAACTTCCAGCTGATCGTCGAGCACGCGCGCGTGCCGGTGATCCTGGACGCGGGGGCGGGCACGGCGTCGGACGCGGCGCTGGCGATGGAGCTGGGGTGTGCGGGGGTGATGCTGGCGTCGGCGGTGACGCGCGCGCGGGATCCCGAGCGGATGGCGTCCGCCATGCGGGCCGGCGTCGAGGCGGGCAGGTCGGCCCGGCTGGCGGGCCGGATCCCCCGGCGCTACTTCGCCGAGGCGTCGTCTCCGGCGGAGGGCCTGGCCGCCTTGGACCCGGCCGCCCCGGACCCGGAACGCCCCGCTTTCTGACGGCCGGCCACCGCACGGGAGACGAACGCCGCCGGCGTCGAACTCGCCCGGCCCACGCGCGCGCCCGAGCCCGGGACACGCACACGCCCCCCGGCCCGGGACACCAGCACGACCCGGCCCGGGACACGAGCTCGCCCCGGGCCCCGGGCGCTACCGGCCGGTTCGCGTCACAGCTCGGCTGCAGTCGCGCTGCGATCCCGGTGTGATCGGCGGGGTGTCGGTGACGGCTCGTACACTCACCTGCGTGGACACGACCCTTCAGGACCCTCTGGTCGGGCAGGTGCTCGACGGCCGGTATCGCGTGGAGGCGCGGATCGCGGTCGGCGGGATGGCCACGGTCTACCGGGCCGTGGACACCCGCCTCGACCGCGTGCTCGCGCTCAAGGTGATGCATCCGGCGCTCGCCGCCGACGCGGTGTTCGTCGAGCGGTTCATCCGGGAGGCGAAATCCGTCGCCCGCCTGGCCCATCCGAACGTCGTGCAGGTCTTCGACCAGGGCGCCGACGGGACGTACGTCTACCTCGCCATGGAGTACATCGCCGGCTGCACCCTGCGGGACGTGCTGCGCGACCGCGGGGCCCTGCAGCCGAGGGCCGCACTCGACATCCTGGAGCCGGTCCTCGCCGCGCTGGGCGCCGCGCACCGGGCCGGGTTCGTGCACCGGGACATGAAGCCCGAGAACGTGCTGATCGGGGACGACGGCCGGGTCAAGGTCGCCGACTTCGGTCTGGTGCGCTCGGTGGACACCGTCACCAGCACCACCGGGGCGGTGCTCGGCACCGTGTCCTACCTCGCCCCCGAGCAGATCGACCAGCCGGGCGTCGCCGATCCCCGGGTCGACGTGTACGCGTGCGGCGTCGTGCTCTACGAGATGTTCACCGGCGAGAAGCCGCACGACGGGGACTCCCCCGCGATCGTGCTCTACAAGCACCTCCACGAGGACGTCCCGGCGCCCTCCGCGATCGTCCCCGGCCTGCCGTTCGAGCTGGACGACCTGGTGGCGTCGGCCACCGCGCGCACGCCCGGGGTCCGGCCGCACGACGCCGTCGCGCTGCTCGGACTGGTCAGGGAGGCGCGCGCCCCGCTCACCGAGGAGCAGCTGGACGCGCTGCCGCCGCAGGCGCTCTCCGGTGAGCACGACAACGCCGAGGACCGTACGAGCGTGATCCCGCGCTCGCTCACCGTCCCCCGCCCGCTGCCGGTCAACGAGGACGAGCCCGCCGACGACGGGGCCGCGCTCAACCGGACCTCCCGGTTCCAGAGCCCCCCGCCGCTGCCGCCCCGGCGCCGTTCTGTGCGGCCGGGGCGCGGGGCGATCGCGCTCGTCACCGTCGTCCTGCTGGTGCTCGGTGTGGGCGCGGGCGTCTGGTACATCAACTCCGGCCAGTTCACCAAGGTCCCCGCGGTGCTGACGCAGAAGGAGGCCGAGGCCCGCAAGCGCCTGGAGGCGGCGGGGCTGGAGGTCGGCAAGGTCCGGCACACGTACAGCGACACGGCGAAGCGCGGCACCGTCATGGAGACGGACCCCGGGCCGGGCGCCCGGATCCGCAAGAACGACTCGGTGGCGCTCACGATCTCCGACGGCCCCAAGGTCGTGAAGGTGCCCGACGTGCAGGGCACGGCGCTGAAGAAGGCCGAAGAGCTGCTGAAGAAGGACGGCCTCGAACCGGGTCTGGTCACCGAGGAGTTCAGCGACGAGATCGCCCAGGGCGCGGTGATCAGCACCGATCCGGAGGCGGGCGCGCAGCGTCGCGCGGGCACCGCGATCGCGCTCGTCGTCAGCAAGGGCAGCCCGGTCGACGTCCCCGACGTCACCGGCGACGACCCGGACGACGCCAGGGCCGAGCTGGAGGCG
This sequence comes from Streptomyces sp. B21-105, assembly GCF_036898465.1. Lineage (NCBI taxonomy): Bacteria > Bacillati > Actinomycetota > Actinomycetes > Kitasatosporales > Streptomycetaceae > Streptomyces > Streptomyces sp. B21-105. The sequence goes on from NZ_JARUMJ010000001.1 coordinate 2,695,271, forward strand.
GTCGGCCTGACGGTGAAGGTCGCCACCGAGCAGGTCAACTCCGAGGTCGACAAGGGCAAGGTCGCGGCGCAGACCCCCAGGGCGGACAGTCAGCTCGCCGTGGGCGACGCCGTGACGCTGACGCTGTCCAAGGGCCCGGAGATGGTCGAGGTCCCGAACGTGGTCGGCGCGAGCGTGGACGACGCCAAGTCGCTCCTGGAGCAGTCCGGGTTCAAGGTCGACGAGGACCGCGGCCTGCTCGGTCTGTTCGGCGACACCGTGAAGAAGCAGTCCGTCGAGGCCGGGAAGACGGCGCCCAAGGGGTCGACGATCACGATCACCATCCGGTGACGGACCGGGCGGGCGGGCATGACACCCTGACCGGGTGAGTGCTCGTCCCCCTTTCCCCTCCCGCAATCCCGTCGGCGGCCATGTGCCCGTGGCCGGCGGTCTGCACCGCGTGGGCATGTCGTACGCGCACGAGCTCGAGGCCGAGACGGTCCAGGTGTTCGTGGCCAACCCGCGCGGCTGGGCCACACCGGTGGGCGACCCACGGCAGGACGAGGCCTTCCGGGAGGCGTGCGCGGCGCGGTCGGTCCCGGCGTACGTGCACGCCCCGTACCTGATCAACTTCGGCTCGCACACCGAGGCGACGGCCGAGCGGTCGGTGGAGTCGATGCGGCACTCGCTGCGCCGGGGGCGGGAGATCGGCGCGCTGGGCGTGGTCGTGCACACGGGGAGCGCGACGGGCGGACGGGACCGGTCGGTGGCGCTGAAGCAGGTGCGGGAGTACCTGCTGCCGCTGTTGGACGAGCTGACCCATGACGACGACCCGTTCCTACTGCTGGAGTCCACCGCCGGCCAGGGCTCCTCGCTCTGCTCCCGGACCTGGGACTTCGGGCCGTACTTCGAGGCGCTGGACTCCCATCCCAGGCTGGGCGTCTGCTTGGACACCTGCCACGTCTTCGCGGCCGGGCACGACCTGGCCGGCCCGTCCGGCATGCACCGGACCCTCGACCTGCTGGTGGACACGGTCGGCGAGGGCCAGCTGAAGCTGATCCACGCCAACGACTCCAAGGACGTGGCCGGCGCCCACAAGGACCGGCACGAGAACATCGGCGCGGGTCACATCGGCGAGGACCCGTTCCGGGACCTGATGACCCACCCGGCGACGGCGGGCGTGCCGCTGATCATCGAGACGCCGGGCGGCCGGGAGGGCCACGCGGCGGACGTGCGGCGGCTGAAGAAGCTGCGGGACGGCTGACGGCCGACGCGTCCCCGACCGACTCCCCAGGCGGTCAGAGTTCTGGGCCGTCCCCGGGCTCCTCCTGGTAGGAGTAGCGCTGCTCTCTCCAGGGGTCGCCGATGTTGTGGTAGCCGCGCTCCTCCCAGAAGCCGCGGCGGTCGGCGGTCATGTACTCGACGCCGCGGACCCACTTGGGGCCCTTCCAGGCGTACAGGTGCGGGACGACCAGACGCAACGGGAAGCCGTGCTCGGCCGTGAGCAGTTCGCCGTCCTTGTGGGTGGCGAAGATCGTGCGCTCGGCGGCGAAGTCGGACAGCCGCAGGTTGGAGCTGAAGCCGTACTCGGCCCACACCATCACATGGGTGACGCTCGCGGCGGGCGGCGCGATCTCCAGGATCGTGCGGGCCGGGATGCCGCCCCACTCGGCGCCGAGCATGCTGAACTTCGTCACACAGTGCAGATCGGCCAGCACGGAGGCGTACGGGAGGGCGGTGATCTCGTCGTGGTTCCAGCAGCGCTTCTCACCGTCGGCGGTGGCGCCGAAGACCCGGAACTCCCAGCGCTCCGGACGGAACTTGGGCACCGGACCGTAGTGGGTGACGGGCCAGCCGCGCTGCAGTCGCTGTCCCGGCGGAAGCTCGGACACCGCCTCTTCTCCAGATTCGCGCTCCACCGGATGACCCATGACTCCATCCTGACAGACCCCGGACGATGCACATGACCGGCCATGACCGGGCATATCCCGAATCGGGCAACTGATACTAAGCATGCACTAACTTACTAAGTACGCACTTACTGGACGATCTTCGGTGCCGGTGAAATCATGCGGCGGAACCTCCCGAATTCTCCGACGTGGAAGGAGCCTCTGCGATGCAGGGCGACCCCGAGGTCATCGAGTTCCTCAACGAGCAGCTCACCGGCGAGCTCACCGCGATCAACCAGTACTTCCTCCACGCGAAGATGCAGGAGAACTTCGGCTGGACGAAACTCGCGAAATACACGCGGCACGAGTCCTTCGACGAGATGAAGCACGCCGAGGTGCTCACCGACCGGATTCTCTTCCTGGACGGGCTGCCGAATTACCAGCGACTGTTCCATGTGCGCGTCGGACAGACGGTCAAGGAGATGTTCGAGGCCGACCGGCTGATCGAGGTCGAGGCGATCGACCGCCTGAAGCGCGGCATCAAGGTGATGCGCGAAAAGGGCGACGTCACGTCCGCGAACATCTTCGAGTCGATCCTCGAGGACGAGGAACACCACATCGACTACCTGGACACTCAGCTGGAGCTGGTGGAGAAGCTCGGCGAGGCGCTCTACATCGCCCAGCTGATCGAGCAGCCGGAGAGCTGAGCCGGGCAGCCCGGCCGGCGGCCTAGGCCGCTTCGTCGAGTGCGGCTTCGTCGAGTGCGGCGAGGGCCGGCGCCTTGTGGTCGGCGAGGTCGGTCACGGCCGGGCGCGGGGAGGCGCCCCGGCCGAGGATGGCCTGGATCCGGCGTACGCAGGAGCCGCAGTCCGTGCCCGCCTTGCAGGCGGAGGCGATCTGGCGCGGGGTGCAGGCACCGTCGGTCGCGTGCTGTTTGACCTGGGCCTCGGTCACCCCGAAGCAGCTGCAGACGTACACGCGGTTCACCTCCTCGCCGGTCTCTGAGTCGCGCCACCGGATCTCAGATTCCCTGGTCGGTGAGGCTAACCTAACCTTACCCGGCGTCGCGTGGCGGGAAAAGTGGAGTGGGGCGCGGATCGCATGTGATCCGCGCCCCACTGCCATGACGATCACGCCTACTGGTCGCGGTACATCTCCGCCACGAGGAACGCCAGGTCGAGGGACTGGCTACGGTTCAGCCGCGGGTCGCAGGCCGTCTCGTAGCGCTGGTGGAGGTCGTCGACGAAGATCTCGTCGCCGCCGCCCACGCACTCGGTGACGTCGTCGCCGGTGAGCTCGACGTGGATGCCGCCCGGGTGGGTGCCGAGCGCCTTGTGGACCTCGAAGAAGCCCTTGACCTCGTCCAGCACGTCGTCGAAGCGGCGCGTCTTGTGGCCCGAGGCCGCCTCGTAGGTGTTGCCGTGCATCGGGTCGGTGATCCAGGCCACCGTCGCGCCCGAGGCGGTGACCTTCTCCACCAGCTCGGGCAGCTTGTCGCGGACCTTGTCGGCGCCCATGCGGACGATGAAGGTCAGCCGGCCCGGCTCGCGGTCGGGGTCGAGACGCTCGATGTACTGCAGCGCCTCCTCGGCGGTGGTCGTCGGGCCGAGCTTGATGCCGACCGGGTTGCGGATCTTCGAGGCGAACTCGATGTGCGCGTGGTCCAGCTGCCGGGTGCGCTCGCCGATCCACACCATGTGCGCCGAGACGTCGTACAGGTGCCCGGTGCGCGAGTCGACCCGGGTCAGGGCGGACTCGTAGTCGAGCAGCAGCGCCTCGTGCGAGGAGTAGAACTCGACCGTCTTGAACTCCTCCGGGTCGGCCCCGCAGGCGTGCATGAAGTTCAGCGCGTTGTCGATCTCGCGGGCGAGCTGCTCGTAACGCTGGCCGGACGGGGACGACTTCACGAAGTCCTGGTTCCAGGCGTGCACCTGGCGCAGGTCGGCGTAACCGCCGGTGGTGAAGGCGCGCACCAGGTTGAGCGTCGACGCGGACGCGTTGTACATCCGCTTCAGCCGCTCGGGGTCCGGGATGCGGGCGGCCTCGTTGAACTCGAAGCCGTTGACCGAGTCGCCGCGGTACGTCGGCAGCGTCACGCCGTCGCGGGTCTCGGTGCCCTTGGAGCGGGGCTTGGAGTACTGCCCGGCGATCCGGCCGACCTTCACGACCGGCACGGAGGCCGCGTACGTGAGGACCGCGCCCATCTGGAGCAGCGTCTTCAACTTGTTGCGGATGTGGTCGGCCGACACGGCGTCGAAGGCCTCGGCGCAGTCGCCGCCCTGGAGGAGGAACGCCTCTCCCTTGGCGACGGACGCCATCCGGGCGCGCAGCTGGTCGCACTCGCCCGCGAAGACGAGCGGCGGATACGACTCGAGCTCCGCAACGACTGCGCGCAGAGCCTCGGTGTCGGGGTACTCGGGCTGCTGCGCCGCGGGCAGGTCTCGCCAGGTGTTGCCAGCGCTCGCGCTGGTCTTAGCGTTCACGGTCACGCCCTCAACACTACGGGGTCGTGTCATGTCGTTTTCGCACCGGCTCGACAGGTGAGACGCCGTACCGCTCACCTGAGGCTCCCCGTGCCGCGGGGACCCATGGGGTAGGGTGCGGCGCATGTTCGCGCTTTCGACCCAGAACTGGTGGTGGACCGCTCATCCGGCGGCCCACTGACTCGCGCGTACACACGACTTCGCGAAGGCCGCCCGAGGGGCGGCCTTCGGTGTTTTCGGGCCCGGCCGTCCCTCTGGCGACAAGCTCCTCCCAGCGAGAAGGACACGCCCCATGCATCTGCTCGACCTGCCGGCCGATCCCCGCCCGTTCGCCCTGCTGCGCCGCCGCACGCCGGGCCATGACGAGAACGTCGTCGAACTGCTCCTCGGCCCGGTCCGCACCTACGGCCGTCTGGCCGACCTCCCCGACGAGGGCCTCGCCCTGGTCCCCTTCCGCCAGATCCGCGAGCGCGGTTTCGACGTGCGCGACGACGGCACGCCGCTCTCGGTGCTGCACCCCGAGGAGACCCACTCCTTCCCGCTCGAGGACGTCCTCTCCCAGCTGCCCGCGCATGACGTCCGGGTCCGCGACGGCGCCTTCGACGTCGGCGACGAGGAGTACGCGCGGATCGTCGGGCGGGTGCTGCGGGACGAGATCGGACGCGGCGAGGGTGCGAACTTCGTGATCCGGCGGACCTACGAGGGAGAGATCCCCGGGTTCTCCCGGGCCGACGCCCTCGCCCTGTTCCGGCGGCTGCTGGCGGGCGAGCGGGGCGCGTACTGGACGTTCGTCGTGCACACCGGGGACCGGACGCTGGTCGGGGCCAGCCCCGAGGTGCACGTGCGGATGTCCGGCGGCACGGTCGTCATGAACCCGATCAGCGGGACGTACCGGTATCCCGCCGAGGGGCCGACTCCGGAGCGCCTGCTGGACTTCCTCGCCGACGGCAAGGAGATCGAGGAGCTGTCGATGGTCGTCGACGAGGAGCTCAAGATGATGTGCACGGTCGGCGACATGGGCGGGGTGGTGGTCGGACCGCGGCTGAAGGAGATGGCGCACCTCGCGCACACCGAGTACGAGCTGCGCGGGAAGTCCTCGCTGGACGCGCGGGAGGTGCTGAAGGAGACGATGTTCGCGGCGACCGTCACCGGCTCGCCCGTGCAGAACGCCTGCCGGGTCATCGAGCGGCACGAGGTCGGCGGGCGGGGCTACTACGCCGGCGCGCTGGCGCTGCTGGGCCGGGACCCGGGCGGGGCGCAGACCCTCGACTCCCCCATCCTCATCCGCACCGCCGACATCGACGCGGCCGGACGGCTGCGGGTGCCGGTCGGGGCCACGCTGGTGCGCGGGTCGGACCCGGCGGGCGAGGTGGCGGAGACCCACGCCAAGGCGGCCGGGGTGCTGACGGCGCTCGGGGTGCGCCCGGGCCGGCCGGATACGCAGGCCGTGCCGCCGACGCTCGCCGACGACCCCCGGGTGCGGGCCGCGCTCGACGGCCGGCGCGCCTCGCTGGCGCCGTTCTGGCTACGCATGCAGGAGCGGACCCGGGAGCTGACCGGGCACGCGCTCGTCGTCGACGCCGAGGACACCTTCACGGCGATGCTGGCGCACGTGCTGCGCTCCAGCGGTCTCGAGGTGGACGTCCGGCGGTACGACGAGGACGGGCTGCGCGAGGCGGTGCTCGCCCACGAGGGCCCGCTGGTGCTGGGGCCCGGTCCCGGCGACCCGTCCGACCTCGACGATCCGAGGATGCGGCGCCTGCGCGAGCTGACCGCCCGGGTGCTGCGGGAGCACCGGCACGGGGTGCTCGGCGTGTGCCTCGGCCACGAGCTGATCGCGGCCGAGCTGGGGCTGGACATCGTCCGCAAGGAGGTGCCGTACCAGGGGGCGCAGACGGAGATCGACCTGTTCGGGCGGACGGAGACGGTCGGCTTCTACAACAGCTTCGTGGCGCGGTGCGGCGACGAGGCCGCGCAGGAGCTGGCCGCGCACGGGGTGGAGGTGAGCCGGGCCCCGAACGGCGAGGTGCACGCCCTGCGGGGGCCCGGCTTCGGCGGGGTGCAGTTCCATCCGGAGTCGGTGCTGACGCTGAACGGGACGTCCCTGGTGCGGGAGGCCGTCGCCCGGCTCCGCACGACGGGCCTGCCCTCGTAGCCGGTGACGGGCTCAGCCGAAGAACACTCCCACCTCCGTGTACAGCGCCGGGTCGACGGTCTTCAGGCGGGCCGTCGCCTCGGCGATCGGTACCCGGACGATGTCCGTGCCGCGCAGGGCGACCATCTTGCCGAAGTCGCCCTCGTGCACGGCGTCGACGGCGTGCAGGCCGATGGGGGTCCCCCCACGGCGTTCAGGCAGTGGGGGAGGGTGGCGAGCCAGCGGTCGAAGGCGCTCGGGGTGCCGCCGCGCTGGACGTGGCCGAGGACCGTCGTGCGGGCCTCCTTCCCGGTGCGCCGCTCGATCTCCTTGGCCAGCCACTCGCCGACGCCGGAGAGCCGCACGTGCCCGAAGGAGTCCAGAGACCCGTCCTTGAGCACGACGTCGCCGTCCCGGGGCATCGCGCCCTCGGCGACGACCACGATCGGCGCGTACGACGCCCGGAAGCGGGAGGTCACCCAGGCGCACACCTGGTCGATGTCGAAGCGCTGCTCGGGGATGAGGATGACGTTGGCGCCGCCCGCCAGCCCGGAGTGCAGGGCGATCCAGCCCGCGTGTCGGCCCATCACCTCGACGACGAGGACCCGCATGTGGGACTCGGCGGTGGTGTGCAGCCGGTCGATGGCCTCGGTCGCGATGCCCACGGCGGTGTCGAAGCCGAAGGTGTAGTCGGTGGCGGACAGGTCGTTGTCGATGGTCTTGGGGACGCCGACGCAGGGCACCGCGAACTCGTCGCAGAGGCGGGCGGCGACGCCGAGGGTGTCTTCCCCGCCGATGGTGATGAGCGCGTCGACCGCCGCCTCGGCGAGGGTGTCCTGGATGCGGCGGACGCCGTCCTCCTCCTTGAGGGGGTTGGTCCTCGAGGAGCCGAGGATCGTGCCGCCGCGGGGCAGGATGCCGCGGACGGCGGGGATGTCGAGGCGGACCGAGCGCCTCTCGAGCAGCCCCCGCCAGCCGTCCCGGAAGCCGACGAAGTCATGGCCGTAACTCTGGACGCCCTTGCGGACGACGGCCCGGATGACGGCGTTGAGGCCGGGGCAGTCGCCGCCTCCGGTCAGTACTCCGACGCGCATGGAAAGTGTCCCTTCGCCGCAGTTGCCTGACGAAGAGTCAGTGTCGCGCGCGGGTCACTCGTCGTCGAGGCCGCGTTCGATCGCGTACCGGACCAGTTCCACCCGGTTGTGCAGCTGGAGCTTGCCCAGGGTGTTCTGGACGTGGTTCTGGACCGTGCGGTGCGAGATCACCAGGCGTTCGGCGATCTGCTTGTAGCTCAGGCCCTTGGCGACCAGCCGGAGCACCTCGGTCTCGCGGTCGGTGAGCCGGGGCGCGTTCGACTCGTCGCTGTCGGCGGCGGAGCCGGGGTCCAAGGCCAGCCGGCGGTACTCGCCGAGGACCAGGCCGGCCAGCCCCGGGGTGAACACCGGGTCGCCGGCGGCCGTGCGCCGCACGGCGTCCAGCAGTTCCTCGGTGGACGCCGACTTCAGTAGGTAGCCGGTCGCGCCGGACTTCACCGCCTCCAGCACGTCGGCGTGCTCGCCGCTCGCCGACAGCACCAGGACCCGCAGGGCGGGGTTCGCGGCGACGACCTCCTTGCACACCTGGACGCCCGGCTTGGCCGGCAGGTTCAGGTCCAGCACGAGCACGTCCGGCGTGACGGCCCTGGCGCGGCGCACGGCCTGCTCGCCGTCGCCGGCGGTGGCGACCACGTCCAGTCCCGACTCGGCCAGGTCCCGGGCGACCGCGTCTCGCCACATGGGGTGGTCGTCGACCACCATCACCCTGATCGCACCGCCGGTTCCCGCCACGCCCTGTTCCTGGCTCATCGCCGTCCCGCCTTCCCCCGCTGCACGTTCTTCTCCTTCGGCACCGTCAGTTCGACCTCCGTGCCCTGTCCCGGCGTCGAGATCAGCTCGGCGCTGCCGCCGAGGTCCCGCAGCCGGCCCCGGATCGACTGGGCGACCCCGAGCCTTCCTTCGCCCTCGGCCTGCGCGAGCCGGCCCTCCGGGATGCCCGGCCCGTCGTCCCGCACGGTGACGACGACCCTGTCCGGCTCGTCCTCGACCAGGATCCAGGCCCGGGCGTCGTCCCCCGCGTGTCCGCGCACATTGTCCAGGGCGGCGCCGACCGCGGCAGCCAGTTCCCGTGCGGCGGGCACGGGCAGCAGCACCGCGGCGCCGGGGTCGGCGAGGTTCACGCGGGCGCCCGCGAAGGGGGCGAGCAGGGCACGCAGATCGACGACCTCGGGCTGCTGCACCGGCTCCTCCACCGCGTACACGACGGCGCCGTCCGCCGCGTCCTGCGAGACCCGGGAGACCGGCACGAGGCCGCCGGAGACCAGCATGCGCAGCGCCACCTCCTGCTCGCCGGCGAGCCGGCCCAGCTCGGCCGCCTCCCCGCCGATGACCGCGCCGCGCCGCTGCACCATGGCGAGCACCTGCAGCACGCTGTCGTGGATGTCGCGGGCGAGCCGCTCCCGTTCCCGGGTCGCGGCCTCGATCTCCAGGGCACGGGCGAGGGTGCGCTCGGAGGCGCGCGCGACCTCGACGACGTAGCCGATGGCGATGGAGGCGACCCAGACGAGGACGACGTTGTGGACGGTGTCGCGGGCCGGGGTGCCGCGCTCCACCAGGTTGGTCACCGCGACGGCCGTGGAGGCGAACGCCGCCCAGCGCCAGCCGCCCTTGATGGCGAACGCCAGCACCGAGCCCGCGGTCCATATCGACGGCAGCGTCGGACCGCCGGACTGGATGCGTTCATGACTGTCCGCGACGGTCGTCAGCATGATGCCGGTGAGCGCGACGGTGAGGTCGGCGGCGAGGAAGCGCTTGGTGCAGCTCGCCGCGCTCGAGACCATGGGCAGGGTGGCCACCGTCCAGACGAACAGGACGCAGTAGTAGGCGACCGCGACCCAGGGGCGGGCGAACCCGTCGTAGGCGGTGGCGAAGAAGCCCACCGCGTAGAGCATGGTCAGCACCCGGTAGCCGGCCAGCGCACGCCACAGCGGCAGCTCGACGGACATCTTCATGACTCTCTCGCGTCTGGCCATCCGTCCCCCGCCCCCCCGTGCCGCCGACTACGGCTCTTCGCCCTGCTGCTCCGCGTCCCGCTGCTCGTCGTCCCGCCGCTCCGAGCCCTGCTGCTCCGAGCCCTGCTGCGCTGCGTGTTTCTCGGCCTGGTCCTTCTCGGCCTGCGCGAGTGCCGCCTTCGCGGCCTTCTCGGCTTCCTTGTCGGCCTTCGCCGCCTCCGCGATCTGCCGCTTGGCGGCGGTCGCGTATATGTCGACGTACTCCTGGCCGGAGAGCTTCATGATCTCGTACATGACCTCGTCGGTCACGGCGCGCAGTACGAACCGGTCGTGCTCCATGCCCTGGTACCGGCTGAAGTCCAGCGGCTCGCCGATGCGGATGCCGGGCCGCATGATCTTCGGAAGGACCTTCCCGGGCGGCTGGATCTTCTCGGTGTCGATCATGGCGACCGGGATCACGGGGGCGCCGGTGGCGAGCGCCACGCGCGCGAGGCCGCCCGGCTTGCCGCGGTAGAGGCGGCCGTCGGGCGAGCGGGTGCCCTCGGGGTAGATCCCGAAGAGCTCACCGCGCTCCAGCACGTCGATGCCGCTGCGGACCGCGGCCTCGCCGGCGCCGCGCCCTCCGGAGCGGTCCACCGGGAGCTGGCCGACGCCCTTGAAGAAGGCCGCCGTCAGCCGGCCCTTCACGCCGGGCGTGGTGAAGTACTCGGCCTTCGCGATGAAGGTGACCTTGCGGTCGAGCACCGCAGGGAGGAAGAACGAGTCGGAGAACGACAGGTGGTTGCTCGCCAGGATCGCGGCGCCCTCGGCGGGGATGTTCTCCAGACCCTCCACCCAGGGCCTGAAGGCGACCCGCAGGGGTCCCCCGATTGCGACCTTCATCGCGCCGTACAACAAGCGACTGCCTCCAGTTTGTGTCGCACAGACCTTAACCCGGGGCCGCGGCAAAGGCTCCGACGGCCCTGGTCGGTGTCAGTGGGGTCGCGTACGGTGAAGCACACGTCCCTCCCATGAAGAACAGACGAAGACGGGAGACCGAAGGTGCCGGTCCTTCCTGGAGCCGAGCCGTACCGCCATGAGGGCCGGGAGGTCGGAGTGCTCCTCTGTCACGGCTTCACCGGTTCCCCGCAGTCGCTGCGCCCGTGGGCGCGGTATCTGGCCGAGCAGGGCCTCACGGTCTCGCTGCCGCTGCTGCCGGGCCACGGCACGCGCTGGGAGGACATGGCGCTGACCGGCTGGCAGGACTGGTACGCGGAGGTGGACCGCGAGTTGCACGCCCTGCGCCGACGCTGCGCGACGGTGTTCGTGGTCGGGCTGTCCATGGGCGGCGCGCTGGCCCTGCGGCTGGCCGCGAAGCACGGCGAGGGGGTGGCGGGCGTCGTCGTCGTCAACCCTGCGAACAAGGTGCACGGTCTGTCCGCGTACGCCCTCCCGGTGGCCCGCCACCTCGTCCGCACGACCAGGGGAATCGCGAGCGACATCGCGAAGGAGGGTGCGCTGGAGAGCGGCTACGACCGGGTGCCGCTGCACTCGGCGCACTCCCTGCGCGTCTTCCTGCGGCTGGTCGACGGCGAGCTGCCGCAGGTCACCCAGCCGCTCCTACTGCTGCACAGCACGCAGGACCATGTGGTGCCGCCGGCCGACTCGGCCCGGGTCCTCGGCCGGGTGTCGTCGACGGACGTGACCGAGATCCTGCTGGAACAGAGCTACCACGTGGCAACGTTGGACCACGATGCGGACCGGATCTTCGAGGAGAGCTACGCGTTCATCGCCCGGATCGCGCCAAGTGTCGGCAAGGAAGGGACGGCCGTAGGTGGCTGAGCACGACTCCGACCGCGAGGACCGGGAGAACCGGGACGAGCGGGACGGCCCGGACGCCCGGGAGGGCCGCCAGCCTGAGGAGCAGAGCGTGCCCTTCGACGAGGCGGCCGCGTGGGCGGCGATCGTCGCGGGGTACGGCGACGAGCCGCCGGACCCGCCGGGCGCCAAGCCGTTCAAGTCGGTCGAGGACCTGGCGCTCCTCGAGGTCGAGGCGAACGACGAGGAGGCCGGGGCGGACACCGGGGCGCAGCCCGCGAAGGAGACCGGCGAGGAGAAGAAACCGGCCATGCCGCTGGGCAGTTCGGTCGCCTTCGCGCCCGGCGTCGGCCCGCGCGACTACGCGACGCCCGAACCGGCCGAGGAGGACTTCGACGAGGACGACGAGGGTCACTTCGTCCCGCCGGAGCCGCCGCCGCTGCCCAGCGCCGACACCACGGCCAGGTTCGCCTGGCTCGGGGTGCTCGGCGGTCCGGTGCTGCTGCTGCTCGCGGTGCTGCTGGGCTGGGAGATGACGTGGTGGCTGACGACCGTCTGCGTCGGCGGCTTCCTCGGCGGCTTCGCCACGCTGGTGGCGCGGATGCGCACGGACGACGAGGACGAGGACGACCCGGGGCGCGGAGCGGTCGTCTGACCTGGGGCGCGGCCGCCGCGCACGACGCCTGACCGGCGGCCCGGCCGCCGCGCACGCCGAGCCTGACGTCTGACCTGCAATGCGGTCTGCCGGCCACGGAACACACCTGCCCCGCAGTGCGGCCGCCGGCGGCAGGAGACGACGGCCCGGCCTGGGCACGGAACACGAGACCCCCGGCCGGCAGCCCGGCCCGCCAGGCACGGCATACGCCTGCCCCACGGACACCCGTGCCCGACCGTCGGGCTCGGGCGACGGCCGGCGGGCAGCGGGCATCGGGCAGCGGCCTGCGGGCGGCGGCGAGACCCGGCCCCCCGGGCACGAAAAGCGATCGCCCCCGGACGGCAGGCCGGCCCGCCGCGCACGGAACACGCCTGCCCCACAGAATGCCCTGCCGCCGGGCACGGCCGACCACCGACGGCCAGAGACGACGGCCCGCCTGTCAGGGCACGGAACGCGACCGGCCCCCGGGCGGCAGCCCGGCCTGTCGGGCACGGGTACGCCTGGGCTGCGGCTGCCCGTGCCCGGCCGTCGGGCAGCCGACGGCGGGCGGCGGCAAGGGTCCGGCGGGCGGGGCGGGGCCGCATTGTGGGGTGGGGCCGATTCGGGTTCAGGTCGCGGGCACGTGGAGCGCGGCCAGGACCGGTAGGTGATCGGTGGCCGCGCGCAGGTCCGCCTCGGTGACGCCCTGCAGTCCGACCGGCACCCCGCAGCCCAGCACCTCCACCGCCTTCGTCGCGAAGATCCCGTCGATGCGGCGGTCCGGGCCGGTGGCAGGGAAGGTGTGCTCGGCGCCCCAGGGCGCCGCGGTGCGACAGTCCTGGAGGGCTGCGGCCAGCCGGCCGAAGGTGGCGCCGTCCGGCCGTTCGTTGATGTCGCCGCCCACGATCGCGTGCTCCACGCCCAGGCCGGCCAGCCGGTCGAGGAGCAGGCCGCCGTGCTCACGGCGCTCGGCCGCCGTCAGCCCGAGATGACAGCTGACGACGCCCAGCCGGGCGCCCGCGAAGCGGACCTCCGCCGTCGCGAGGCCCCGCCGGAACTGGCCCGGGGTGAGCGGCAGCAGCACGTCCTCGGTGCGTTCGACGGTCGCCCGCAGCGAGCAGAGCACGGCGGGGCCGGCCGCGGTGCCGCCGCCGGTGAGGATCACCTGACCGGAGGCGGCCGCGAGACGGGCGAGCTTCTTGCGCCACCGGAAGAAGAGCGGCGCCTCCTGGACGAGCACCAGGTCGGGCGCACAGGCCGTGATGACCCGGGCGAGCGCGTCGGTGTCGTCCCTCAGGGAGCGGACATTGTAGCTGAGGACCCGGATGACGGCCGAACCGTCGGGCTCGGTGCGGGAGTTGGGAAGCGGCGACGTCGTCGGCATGGCGATCAAGATACGCCGCCTCGTCCCCTACGTCCGTAAAAGCGAACGGGGGCCGCGAGCAGCCCCCGTGTCGGCGCAGACGCGCGGTACGACTACATGATCGGGTCGGGTTGCCTCGCCAGGTCCGCCGCGCCGACCAGCCCCGCCTTGTTGCCGAGCTGCGCGGCGATCACGTCCGCCACCGGACGCCAGTTGCCGCCGACCAGCCACCGCTTGTAGGACTTGCGGATCGGGTCGAGGACCAGTTCGCCTTCGTCGGAGAGGCCGCCGCCGACGATGAAGGCGGACGGGTCGAAGAGGGACGCGAGGTCGGCGAGACCGGCGCCGGCCCAGCGGGCGAGCTCACGGTAGGAGTCGACGGCGACCGGGTCGCCCTGCCGGGCGGCCATGGAGATGTGCTTGCCCTCGATGCCGTCCGGGCTGCCGTCGCCGAGGCCGAGCAGGATCTCGGCGTTCTCCGGGGTGGCGTTGGCGCGCTGCTTGGCGTAGCGCACGAGGGCGCGGCCGGAGGCGTACTGCTCCCAACAGCCCTGCGAGCCGCAGCCGCACAGCAGGCCGTCCGGCACCATCCGGATGTGGCCGAACTCGGCGGCCACGCCGAAGTGACCGCGGCGCAGCTTGTCGCCGACGATGATGCCGCCGCCGAGGCCGGTGCCGAGAGTGATGCAGATGACGTTGCGGTGGCCCTTGCCGGCGCCGAACTTGTACTCGCCCCACGCGGCGGCGTTGGCGTCGTTCTCCACGACCACGGGGAGACCCACGCGGGCCTCGACCTCGTCCTTGAGCGGTTCCTGGCGCCAGTCGATGTTCGGCGCGAAGTAGACCGTCGAGCGCTGACGGTTGACATATCCGGCCGCGCCGATGCCCACACCGACGATGGCGTGCCCCACGCGCGCGCCCTCGACGGCGGCGGCGATGGCGTCCACGATGCCCTCGGGCGTGCCCGGGGTCGGCACCTGGTGGGTCGACAGGATGTTGCCTTCCTCGTCGACCACACCGGCCGCGATCTTCGTGCCGCCGATGTCGACGCCGATGGTGAGTCCCATGAATCCCTCAGTTCCGGTCGAGCCCCGCTACGGTCAACCGTACCCGAGGCACTGCCGTCGAAGGGCTTCAGTCCAAGTCGATGCGCTGGCCGGGACCGGTGCCGTCGCCGTCGTCGCGCCCCGGGCCGGGCGGCTCGTCGCGCGGGTCGTTCGCGCCGGCCGTCCAGCGGCTCTCCTGGGTCTGGACGGCGGAGCGGTAGGCGGCGAGGAGCTCGGTGCCGGCCGCCGCGAGGTGGTCGAAGACCTCCGGGTTGCGCTCGATGACGGGCTCCACGGCGGCCTTCGCCTGCTGGACGACCTGTCGGACGGCCTGCTGCGCGGCGGGCCCGGCGACCGCCGTGAGCAGCGGCGACTGGAGGGAGGACAGTTTGTCGCCGACGGCGTCGAGGAGCCTGCGCAGTTCCTCGGCGGCCGAGCCCTGGGGCGGACCGTACTCGGCGCGGCGGCGGGCCTTCTCCGCCGCCAGATCCTCGGCGGCGGCGGTGGCCCAGGCGTCGGCGTCGCTCGCGCGGGGCGGCACGTGGGCGGACTCGGTCCCGGCGGGCTGCCCTGCGGCGTCGGGCGTGGGTCGCTCTTCGCTCATGGCGGACTCCTGACGGCTCCTGGTGGACGGCGCCGGTCTGCGGCTCGTCACTCCGACGTTACCCGAACGGCGGTATGCCGTTCACTGTCCGCGCGGCCACAGCCCGGGATCCGGGGCGAACCGCACGCACAGCTCACCGTCGCGCAGGGCGGCGCCGTCGACCCCGCAGCGGCGCAGCACGGAGGGCAGCGCGACGATGCGTCGGAACGGTCCGGCGCTGACGACGAGTTCGTCGCCGCGCCGGACGAGGTCGAGCTCCTCGCGTATGGCGCCGGGCAGCGGGATGTGCCAGACGAGCACGCCGTCCTGGGCGAGCCGGTCGACGACGGGCCACTCGACCGGGGAGGCCGTCGGGTTGACGGCGGGCACGGCGAGCGCGGCGAGGTCCTCGGTCCCCCGGGGGTCGTGGCCGAGGTGGGCGACGGTCGCGGCGCCCGCCCATTCGCCGAGGGTCTTGTGCTGCTGGGCGGCGATCCCGGTGAGGGGGCCGCTGTGCGGTCCGGCGTGCGCCGCCTCCTCGGGCAGTACGCGGTTGGCGACCAGCGCCTCGACGGGCAGGCCGCGCAGGGCGAGGCCCAGACCGGCGTCGCGGACGGCGTCGGCGCCGGCCGGTCCGGGCTCGGCGACCAGGCGGACGGCGGTGCGGCGGTCGGCGAGGACGGCCTCGACGGCGGCCAGCTCCAGATCCCAGCGGGCGGTCGTCTCGTACAGCTGCTCGGCGGGCATCGGCACTCCGGCGAGCCGGCCGAGCAGGGGGCGCAGGGCGCGGGCGGCCTGGCGTTCCGGTGGCAGCAGCCGGCGCAGGTAGCGGCGCAGTTCCTCGGGCAGGGACAGCAGGGCGAGGGCCTGCGGGGCGGGCGGCAGATCGACGACGAGGAGGTCGTGGGCCTCGGCGAGGGCGGCGTCGCGCAGGGCGCGCAGCAGGGTGAGTTCCTCGGCGCCGGGCAGCGGCGTGACCTCCTCCGGGTCGAGCCGGGAGGCGCCGACCATGTCGAGGAGGGTGGCGGCGCGGTCCTGGAAGCGGGTGAGGTCGTCGCGGAAGCCGGCGGCCGCGTCGGGACGCCAGGCGGTGAGGCGGGGGGCGACCCGTACGGGGCTCGTGCCGGTCCGCGTCCCGAGCGCCGCACCGAGGGTGTCGGAGCGGTCGGCGCTGAGGACGAGGGTGCGGATGCCTCCGGCGGCTGCGTGGTGTGCGGTGGCGGCCGCGATCGTCGTACGGCCGCTGCCGCCGGGGCCGGTGATCAGGAGGGTGCGCATGGTGGGGAACGGTACCGGTCGTGGCGCCCCGGGGGCTGCGCCCCCGGACCCCCTCCCCGGCCCTTCAGGGGCCTCGTCCTCGATCGCCGGACAGGCTGACGGGAACGTGCCCGAGGAGGGAACCGCCTACTTCCCGCCGGACTCCACGCGCTTCTTCAGGCCCGCCAGCGCGCGGTCGATGATGACCTTCTCCGCCTTGCGCTTGATCATGCCCAGCATGGGGATCTTGACGTCCACGGTCAGCTGGTAGGTGACCTGGGTGCCGCCGGCGCCGGCCGGCTTGAGGAGGTAGGAGCCGTCGAGCTGGCGCAGCATCTGGGACTTCACCAGCGTCCAGGACACCTCGTGCTCGCCGGTCCAGGTGTAGCCGAGGACCTGGTCGTCCTTGATCGCGCCGGCGTCCATGACGAGGCGGACCTGTTCGGCGCGGCCCTGCTCGTCCGCCTTGAGGACCTCGGCCTGCTTCACCTCTCCGGTCCAGTCGGGGTAGCGGGCGAAGTCGGCGATCACCGCCATGACGTCGGCCGGTGCCGCCTCGATCGTGATGCTCGAGCTGGTGTGTTCCGCCATCGCCGTGGCTCCTTGGGATCCGGGCCCGTAAAGGTACGTGGGTGCAGCGTGAAGGCTACCGCGCGGTCCGCCGGGCGAGTTCACCACTCCAGGGCATAGGGCTTCCCGCTGCCCGCGAAGTGGCCGACGTTCACGCACTCGGTGGCCCCGATCCGCATCCGGCGGGCGAGCGGCTGGTGGACGTGGCCGAAGAGGGAGTAGCGGGGGCGGGTGCGGCGGATCGCGTCGAGCAGGGCGCGGCTGCCCCGTTCGAAGCGACGGGCCACGGTGTCGTAGACGAGTTCCGGTACCTCCGGCGGGATGTGCGTGCACAGCACGTCCACCTCGCCGACGGCCTCGATCTTGGCGGCGTACTCCTCGTCGCTGATCTCGTAGGGAGTGCGCATGGGCGTTCGCAGACCGCCGCCGACGAAGCCGAAGACGCGGCCTGCGATCTCGGCCCGCTGCCCGTCGAGGACGGTCGTGCCGGGGCCGGCGAACTCGGGCCACAGCTGCGGCATGTCGACGTTGCCGTAGGTGGCGTAGGTCGGGGTCGGGAACGCCGGGAACATCTCGCCGTACTGCTTGCGAACGGCCTTCTCGATCAGCGCGGCCCGGTCGCCGCCGACGCCGGCCCACAGCCGGCCGCCGAGTTCGCGGGCCTCCTCGAAGCGGCGGGCGGTGCGCAGTTCCACGAGGCGGTCGGCGTTCGCCACGCCGAACAGGTCGGGGAAGATCCCGCGGGAGTGGTCGGCGTAGTCCAGGAACAGGACGAGGTCGCCGAGGCAGATCAGGGCGTCCGCGCCCTCTCCGGCCCGGGCCAGGTCGCGCGCGTTGCCGTGCACGTCGCTGACCACGTGGATGCGTGTCCGGCGATTCTCCGGCGGTGTGGATGCCATGTCGATCAAGGGTAGGCGTGTGCGGCATATGTGAACAGTGACGGGCCCGGATACCGGTTACTGGTCAGTCAGTAAAGCGGTGGACTAGTGTCGGCCGGAAGACACCAATCTGTGTGACGCAGCGAACATCTCGCCGACCCCCCCTGTCGAAGAGGCCATACCGGCGGGTAACGTCCGGGCAGTCCAGTCGTGCTCAGGTTTTCAACCACGGAGATCCCGGCCGAGGAGATTCCGCCGCGGCACCTGAGCGCATGCCCGAACCATGGACCGCATCGTCGCATCGCACAACGTCGTGGCGCCGGCGCCCTATGAGGAGCAGCAGTCTTGCGCGAGTTCAGCCTTCCGGCTTTGTACGAGGTCCCTGCGGACGGCAATCTGACCGACATCGTCCGCAGAAACGCCGCGCAGCATCCCGACGTCGCCGTCATCGCCCGCAAGTCGGGCGGCGTCTGGCAGGACGTGACGGCCATCGCCTTCCTGGCCGAGGTGCAGTCCGCCGCCAAGGGTCTCATCGCCTCCGGCGTCCAGCCGGGCGACCGGGTCGGCCTGATGTCGCGCACCCGCTACGAGTGGACGCTGCTCGACTTCGCGATCTGGTGCGCGGGCGGGGTCACCGTCCCGGTGTACGAGACCAGCTCCCCGGAGCAGGTGCAGTGGATCCTCTCCGACTCGGGCGCCACCGCCGTCGTCGTCGAGCTGGACGCCCACGCGACGGCCGTGGAGTCGGTGCGCGAGTCGCTGCCGGCACTGAAGCACGTCTGGCAGATCGAGGCCGGCGGCGTCGAGGAGCTCGGGCGGCTGGGCAGGGACGTCTCCGACCAGGTCGTCGAGGAACGCGGCTCGCAGGCCAGGGCCGACGACCCGGCGACCATCGTCTACACCTCGGGCACGACCGGCCGCCCCAAGGGCTGTGTGCTCACCCACCGCAGCTTCTTCGCCGAGTGCGGGAACGTCGTGGAGCGGCTGCGCCCGCTGTTCCGCACCGGTGAGTGCAGCGTCCTGCTCTTCCTGCCGCTCGCGCACGTGTTCGGCCGGCTGGTGCAGATCGCCCCGATGATGGCGCCGATCAAGCTGGGCACCGTCCCGGACATCAAGAACCTCACCGACGAGCTGGCGTCGTTCCGGCCGACGCTGATCCTCGGCGTGCCGCGGGTCTTCGAGAAGGTCTACAACTCGGCGCGCGCCAAGGCGCAGGCGGACGGCAAGGGCGCGATCTTCGACAAGGCGGCCGACACCGCGATCGCGTACAGCAAGGCGCTGGAGCTGCCGGGCGGCCCGCCGCTGAAGCTGAAGATCAAGCACAAGGTCTTCGACAAGCTGGTCTACAGCAAGCTGCGCGCGGTGCTCGGCGGCCGGGGCGAGTACGCGATCTCCGGCGGCGCCCCGCTGGGCGAGCGCCTCGGCCACTTCTTCCGCGGTATCGGCTTCACCGTTCTGGAGGGGTACGGCCTCACCGAGTCCTGCGCCGCGACCGCCTTCAACCCGTGGGACCGGCAGAAGATCGGCACGGTCGGCCAGCCGCTGCCCGGCTCGGTCGTGCGGATCGCGGACGACGGCGAGGTGCTGCTGCACGGCGAGCACCTGTTCAAGGAGTACTGGAACAACCCGACCGCGACGGCGGAGGCGCTGGCCGACGGCTGGTTCCACACGGGTGACATCGGCACCCTGGACGAGGACGGTTACCTCGCGATCACCGGCCGCAAGAAGGAGATCATCGTCACCGCGGGCGGCAAGAACGTCGCGCCGGCCGTGATCGAGGACCGCATCCGCGCGCACGCGCTGGTCGCGGAGTGCATGGTGGTGGGCGACGGGCGGCCGTTCGTGGGCGCGCTGGTCACCATCGACGAGGAGTTCCTGGGCCGTTGGGCCGCCGATCACGGCAAGCCGGCGGGCTCGACCGCGGCGTCGCTGTGCGACGACGCCGACCTTCAGGCCGCCGTCCAGTCGGCGATCGACGACGGCAACGCCGCGGTCTCGAAGGCGGAATCGGTGCGGAAGTTCCGCATTCTCTCCTCCCAGTTCACGGAGGAATCGGGCCATCTCACGCCGTCGCTGAAGCTCAAGCGCAACGTGGTGGCGAAGGACTACGCGGGCGAGATCGAGGCGATCTACGCCAAGTGACCGGCTCGGCGCACCTCCTGACGGAGCGTCATGGCGCGGTGTCCTCCACGAGGACCCGCGCCATCGTGCGTTCGGCGAGCGCGGTGATGGTGACGAACGGGTTCACCCCGATGTTGCCGGGCACCAGCGACCCGTCGGTGACGTACAGCTTCGAATAGCCCTTCACCCGGCCGTAGTCGTCGGTCGCCTTCCCCAGCACGCAGCCGCCGAGCGGGTGGTAGGTGAAGTCGTCGGCGAAGACCTTGTTGGACGTGCCGAACAGGTCGTAGCGGTACATGGTGGCGTTCGCCGCGTTGATCCGGTCGAACAGGGTCTTCGCCATGGCGACCGAGACGGCGCTCTGCGCGGCGCTCCAGCCGAGCTTCACCCCGCCGGACGCGGCGTCGTAGCTGAAGGAGGCCCGCTGCGGGTTCTTGGTGATCGCCAGGTAGAGGCTGACCCAGTGTTCCAGGCCCGTGGGCAGCGGGGCGATCTCGGCGAAGACGGGGTTGGCGGTGTTCGCCCAGTCGTCGATGCCCATGACCGGCATGGTCGACTGGTTGGCCCCGACGGTGTCCCACAGGTGGTTGGCCCGGCCGAGCATCACGTTGCCGTTGGTCCCCCAGCCCGCCCCGACGCTCGCGTTCAGCGCGGGCAGCGTGCCCGTCTCCCGGGCGCG
The DNA here is from genome assembly GCF_036898465.1 of Streptomyces sp. B21-105. Taxonomy (NCBI): domain Bacteria; kingdom Bacillati; phylum Actinomycetota; class Actinomycetes; order Kitasatosporales; family Streptomycetaceae; genus Streptomyces; species Streptomyces sp. B21-105. The sequence goes on from NZ_JARUMJ010000001.1 coordinate 2,715,730, forward strand.
GACGAGGAGTTCGCTGGTGCCGAGGCTGCCGGCGCCGAGGAAGAGGTAGGTGCAGCCGTACTGCTTGGTCTCGACGACCCGGCCGGTGTCGTCGATGCGGTCGGCGGTCAGGACGTACGTCCCGTCGTTCGCCCGGCTGACCGAGCGCACCTTCTCCATGGTGTGGATCGTGACGTTGCCGGTGCCGACCGCGGACGCCAGATACGTCTTGTCGAGGCTGCGCTTGCCGTGGTTGTTGCCGTAGATGACCTCCTGCCCGAGAGCGGACTTGACGGCGGTGCCCGCGGCCTCGCGCTGCATGTAGGCGAAGTCGTAGACGCTGGGCACGAACGTGGTCCTCAGCCCGGCCTTCGCCGCGTGCTTGCGGGAGATCCGGCTGAACCGGTACCACTCGGTCGACTCGAACCACGCGGGGTCCACGCTGTTGACGCCGAGCATGGCGCGGGCGCGCGGGAAGTACGTGGCGTACATCTCCGCCGCGTCCACGGTGGGGAACTGCTCGGCGAAGTAGGACGGCAGCGGGGTGACCGCCATCGAGCCGTTGACCAGGGAGCCGCCGCCGACCCCCCGGCCGACGAAGACGGACATGTTCTCGTAGTGCACCCGGTCCAGGACGCCGGGGTAGCGGGTGATGTCCTTGTTGACGAGGTCCAGCCACAGGAAGGTGGCGAGCGGCGCCTCGGTGCGGGTGCGGAACCACATGGACCGCTGGTCGGGGGAGGCCGTGCTGCAGAACACCTTGCCGTCGGCGCCGGCCGTGTTCCACAGCCGGCCCATCTCGAGGACGAGGGTGCGGATGCCGGCCTGGCCCAGGCGGAGGGCGGCGACGGCGGCGCCGTAACCGGAGCCGACGATGATCGCGGGGGCGGATTCGACCGCTGCGGGCTCGTCGGCGCGGGCCGACTGCAGGCCCACGCGGGTGAAGCCGAGGGTGGCCGCCGTCTGCAGGGCGGCCATACCAAGGATTTGACGTCTCGTCAGCTGACGTTGCATCAGTTTGGCTGTCATGTGCGCAGCATCAGCGGATTCTCGCCGTCCGGCTAGGGGTGCGGAGGGCAAAGATGGGACAGGTCGGAAAAAACCGAGCAGACGCGGGCCGAAGGGAACGCTTCAGGACGGGTCCGCGAAGCGGCGTCGCCGGACGGGACTTCGCGGACGCACCTAGGACGGGGCGACGAGCAGGGTGCGCAGCTTCTCCGCCAGCAGGTCCCAGCGCCACCGCTCCTCCACCCACCGGCGCCCGCGCTCCCCCATCCGGTGGCGCAGCCCGGCGTCCCCGAGCAGGACGACGATGCGTTCGGCGGCGTCGGCCGGCGAGCCACCGGGCACGACCCAGCCCGTCTCCCCGTCGAGCACGGCGTCGGGCGCGCCCCCGGAGTCGCCGGCGACGACGGGCAGTCCGGTCGCCGAGGCCTCCAGATAGACGATCCCGAGGCCCTCGACGTCGAGGCCGCCCCGCCGGGTCCGGCACGGTATCGCGAAGACGTCCCCGGCGCCGTAGTGGGCGGGCAGCTCGGACCAGGGCACGGAGCCGGTGAAGCGGACCGAGCCCGCCACCCCCGTCTCGCGGGCGAGCCGGCGCAGGCGCTTCTCGTAGGGGCCGCCCCCGACGATCAGCAGCACGGCGTCCGGCTGGGCGGCCAGGATCCGGGGCATGGCCTGGATCAGCGTGTCCTGGCCCTTGCGCGGCACCAGCCGCGAGACGCACACCACCACCGGCCGGTCGGTCAGCCCGAGCCGGGCGCGGACCCCGTCGCCGCCCGAGCCCGGGTTGAAGGTCTTCTCGTCGACTCCCGGCGGCAGCTGCGTCATCCGCCCGGCCGCCTCGGCGCTCAGCGCCGTCGCGATCCGCGCGCGGGTGTACTCGCCCAGGTAGGTGATCGTGTCGGTGGCCTCGCCGATCCGGCCGAGCAGCTGCCGGGCGGCGGGCAGCTGCGCCCACCCGGCCTCGTGCCCGTGGGTGGTGGCCACCAGCCGCTCCGCGCCCGCACCGCGCAGCGCCGGCGCCATCAGCCCGAGCGGCGCGGCCGCCCCGAACCACACCGAGGTGCAGCCGTGCTCCCGCAGCAGCCCGGCGGCCCGCCGGGTGGCACCGGGCGTCGGCAGCAGCATCGTCGTGGAGTCCCGGACGACGGTGAAGGGCTGCTCGGCGTCGAACGCGGCCGTCGCCTCGACGCCCTCGCGGGAGCGCTTCCAGGTGGATGCGTAGACGACCAGGCGGTCGGGGTCGAGACGGAGCGCCATGTTGTGCAGGAACGCCTGGATCCCGCCCGGGCGGGGCGGGAAGTCGTTCGTCACGATCAGGGTCTTGTGCATCGCGGCCGACCTTATCCAAACGCCGTTCACCGCCGCGTCCCGCCGCGCTGCACGGCCCGCGGGGGGATCATGGCGCTGACGGCCGCCCGTGCGGACGGGCGGACCGGCGGTCAGGTGATGGGCGAACCGACGGACGGGGGGACCGGCGGACGGACAGGAACGGACGGAACCCGGTGGAGACGAGGGACTCGGGACGGCCCCTGACGGGCCTGCTGACGACCTGGGGCACGACCCGGCTCGTCCTGCTGCTCTGCGTCTTCAGGGTGCTCGCTTTCCCCGGCCCGGACGTCACCAGCGACGTCTGGGCGACCTATCGGGACTGGTACGAGGTGCTGTGCGGCGGCGCGTTCCCGGCCGGTGACGTCACCTGGCAGTACCCGCCCGGCGCCGCCCTCGCGATCCTCTCCCCGGCCCTGCTGCCCTTCCTCGACTACGCGTCGGCGTTCTTCGTGCTGGCCTTCCTCGCCGACCTCGCCGTACTCGTGCTCCTGCTGCACAGGGGCCTGTGCCCCGGCCGGTCGCTGCGAGGCGCCTGGCTGTGGACGGCGGGCGCCGCGCTGCTCGGCCCCACCCTGTACTCCCGCTACGACGTGATGGTGACGGCGGTGGCGGTCGGCGCGCTGGTGGCCGGGGTGCGGCATCCCCGGGTGATGGGGGCGCTGACGGGCTTCGCGGCGCTGCTCAAGGTGTGGCCGGTGCTGCTGCTGGCGGGCGCGGTGCGCAGGCGGGCCTGGGGCGCGGCGGCGGTGACGGCCGTCGCGCTGTCCGCGCTGTCCGCCCTGGCCATGCCCGGCGCCTTCGCCTTCCTCACGTTCCAGCGCGACCGGGGCACCGAGGTGGAGTCCGTGGGCGCCCTCGTCCTCCATGTCGCGCGGCAGTTCGGCTGGCGGGGCGAGGTCCGGTTCCGTTACGGCTCCCTGGAGTTCACCGGCCCGTACGTGGACATGGTGAACGACGTGGCGCTGGGGTTCACGGCGCTCGCGTTCGGCTGGCTGCTGCTGTGGCGGCTGACGGCGCGACGTCTTCGGCCGCGCACGCATCCCGAGGCGGCCTTCACGGCGGTGCTGCTGTTCACCGTCACCAGCCGGGTGATCAGTCCGCAGTACCTGGTGTGGCTGGTCGGCCTCGCGGCAGTCTGCCTGTGCTTCCGCGACAGCCGGATGACCCTCCCGGCCGTCCTGGTCCTGGCCGCCTCGCCGGTGACCGTGCTGGAGTTCCCCGTCCGGTTCGAGGACGTCGTCGCGAGCACCCCCGTAGGCGTCGGCCTGATGATGCTGCGCAACGGGCTGCTGGTGGCCGCCGCCCTCACCGCCGCCGTACGGCTGTGGCGTTCGACGGCGTCTCCGCCCGCCCTCGCTCCCCCGGCCGGTCAGGCGGCCCGCACCGGCGAGCGCGCCGTCTCCCCCTGACCGAGCCGCCACGCCCGCCGCAGCACGGCGCCCATCGCCGCGCACTGCACCGCCATCGCGAGCGTCAGGGCCAGGCACACCCCGGGCAGACCCCAGCCCGACAGCCCGTACGCCAGCGGCAACTGGACGGCGGTGCCCAGCACGGTCACCCGCAGCAGCACGGGCGCGCCGCCGCTGCCTTCGAAGACCCCGCCCAGCGCGATGAATCCGCCCATGAGCAGGAGGTAGGGCCCGATGCAGCGCAGGAACAGCACGCCCTCGTGGGCGACGGCGGGCCCGGAGCCGAAGGCGGCCATGACGACGGGGGCGGTCGCGCTCAGCAGCAGGGCTGCCGTGAGGCCGACACAGCCCGAGACGAGCGCCGCCTGCCGTCCGATCGCCCGCCGCACTCCCGCACTCCCGGCGTCGCCCGGGTGCGGGTTTTGCGATCCGGCCGCGCCCAGGGTGTGCGCGGTGTGGATGGACGCGGCCTGGCGGACCGCGTAGAACGCCATGGTCGCCACGTACAGGATCTTGTAGGCGATCGCGTAGGCGGCCACCGCCGTCACCCCGAGCCGCGCCACGACGGCCACCAGGGCCAGCGTGCCGGCCTGCCGCACGGTGAAGTCCGCCGACATCGGCAGCCCGGTGCCCAGCGTCCGGCGCAGGGCGGCGGCGACGGCGAGGGCGGACGGGGCGCCGGCGGCCGCCTTCAGCAGGGCGTCGCGGCGCAGGGCGAGCAGCCCGGCCCCGAGGGCGACGCCCCGGCACAGCACGGTGGAGGCGGCGGCGCCCTGGACGCCGTAGAAGTGGATGAACAGCGGGTCGCAGAACAGGATGAGGCCGTTCGCCAGCAGGGCCAGGCGCATCGGGGTCCGGGTGTCGCCCGCGCCCTTGAGGATGCCGTCGACGAGCTGCTGGGCGAAGAAGACGGCGACGCCCGGCATCGAGATCGCGAGGTACGCGACGGCGAGCGGGAGGGCCGGCCCGCCGTCCCCGCCCAGCACCAGCCGGGACAGCGGCTCGCGCAGCAGGAAGCCGCCGCCGGCGACCACAGGGGTGACCGCCGCGCACAGAGCCCAGCCGCCCCGGACCGCCGCGCGCACCGCCGCCGGGTCCCGCGCCCCTCGGGCGTGCGCGACCAGCACCGTCGTCCCCGAGGCGAACACCAGCGCGACGCCGAGCAGCACGTTCTCGGCGTTCGTCGCGACCGCGACGGCGGCGACCGCGGGCCCGCCGAGGCGGGACACCCAGAACGTGTTGATGATCCCGGCGGTCACGGAGGCGAGCAGGGAGAGGTAGACGGGGTGGGCGAGCGAGACGAGCTGTCGGCGATGGCTGTGCATGACGGATCCCCCTGGAGACGGCGACCTCGGGAGGCAGCCTGAAGACGGCGACCTCGGGAGGCAGCCCGGAGACGGGCGCCCCGGGAGGCAGCCCTGAAGGCGGGCCGCCCCGACGGCACGACCCGCGCTATACCTCTAAACGAGATAGCTCGATTAGAGGTAGCATGGCAGGCGTCGAGACCGCAAGGAGTCCCATGCTCGAGCTGTCGATCCTCGGTTTCCTGGCCGAGGAGCCCCTGCACGGATACGAGTTGAAGGAGCGCATCACGGCCCTGACCGGCCACGTCCGCCCGGTCAGCGACGGCGCGCTGTACCCGGCGATCAACCGGCTCGTCGCCGCCGGCACGCTCGACCAGCACACCGAGGGCGGCGTGAGCGCGGCCCCCCGCCGGGTACTGACCCTTACCGAGCAAGGACGCGCCGACCTGCTGGAACGCCTGCGTCGGCCGAAACAGGCCGAGATCACCGACCAGGTCCGCTACAACACGGTCCTGGCGTTCCTGCGCCACCTGCCCGACCGCCGGGAACAGGCCGCCGTCCTGCAGCGCCGCCTGGACTTCCTGCAGACGCCGACGAGCTTCTTCTACGCCGACGGCGAGCCCGTCCGGGCGGAGCACGCGCACGACCTGTTCCGGCAGGGCATGCTGCGCGTCGCGCGCGCCACGGGCCAGGCGGAACGGGCCTGGCTGCACGAGGCGATCGGGGAACTGACCCGCCCGGACCCCGGGTGACGGCGCCGGTCCGCCGAGGTCGAAGCGGAGCCGGGCCCGGTCACGGCCCCGCCGGTCCGCCGCAGGCTCAGCCGAGCTGCGACTTCAGGTAGCTCTGCCAGTCCGCCGTGAACTCCGCCAGGGTGACGCCGAGCGCGCTGCGCAGCGCGCCCTCCACCGCCCCCGGCCGCTGCCCGTGCTCCCCCACCGCCCGGTAGAAGGCGTCCAGTCGCACCTCGCCCCACCGCTCGGCGACCATGCGGCAGGCCAGCCAGCCGCCCTCGTAGGCGGTGGCCAGCCGGTCGGTGTCGCCGGAGAAGCCGAAGTCGCCGTCGGCGGGCAGCGCCGCAGGCACGTTCCCCTCGGTGACGGCGCGCTGGAGTTCCGGCGCCGCCTCGGCGGGCGTGCGGCCGGTGTCGCGGTAGCCGACCCAGTCGGCGTACCCCTCGGACAGCCACAGCGGGGTGGTGGCGTTGGTGTGGGCGCGGGTCGCGACATGCGTCGTCTCGTGGGTGAGGACCACCTGCCGGCCGACCCGGCCGAGCATCGCGTACGCGTCGGGGTTGACGATGACCCGGTCCGCGGGCGCCTTGGCCCCGCCGCCCGTCTCCCCGGTCGTGACCGCGGCTATCCCCCGGTAGGAGGAGGGCGGCGAGCCGAGCAGCGCCGCCATGCCGGCCAGCGACTTCGGCACGAGGACGACGACGCGCCCGGCCCAGTCGGTGCCCCACGCGGCCGACACCGCGGGGACGGCGTCGTCGGCCAGGCCGGCGAAGGACCGCAGCCGCTCGTCGGTCTGGCCGACCCCCAGCACCAGGCTGTGGGCGCCCCGCACGACGCGCACCGCGCCCTGGTCCCAGAGCTGCTGGGCGGCCTTCCCGGCGGGCTTCTCCGAGACCACCGACCACCGCCCGGAGCCGTCGCGGGCCAGCCGCAGGTTACGGCCCACGGTCACCGGCGCCCTGTCGTAGCCCGCCACCCGGTAGCTCAGCTCGGCGTCGGCGGTGGCGGCGTCCCCGGTGCGGTGAAGGGCCGTCACCCGGTACGACCAGGCCGCCAGCGGCACGGCCCGCAGTGCCGCGTACCCGGTCGCGGTGCCGGTGGCCGCGTACGCGCGCGCGTCACGGTCGAGGACCGCGGCGGCCCGCCGGTCGAGCACCCGCTGGACGTCGGCCTGCGCACGGTCCGGTCCGGCGCGCCCGCCGCAGGCGACCAACCCGACGAACAGCGGGGCCAGCAGCAGACAGAGCCCGCGCACCCCGGCGCCGCGCGCCCGCCTTCGACCAGCCATTCTCCCGATCGTACGGCGGCAGCGGCGCGCGGCACCCGGTCAGGGCCTGGTGACGGACGACACCGGCATCATCCCGACCGGGTCGTAGCGCACCGGCGCGCCCGGGTAGGGGGCGTGGATGACCTGCCCGTTGCCGACGTACATGCCGACGTGGCTGGCGTCGGAACGGTAGGTGACGATGTCGCCGGGGCGCGCCTGGGAGAGCGGCACCCGTCGGCCGGCGTGCGCCTGGGCCTGCGAGGTGCGCGGCAGGGAGACCCCGGCCTGCGCGTACGACCACTGCATGAGTCCCGAGCAGTCGAAGCCGGAGGGGCCGTTGGCGCCCCAGATGTACGGCTTGCCGAGCGCGGAGCGCACGGCGGCCACTGCGGCGCCCGCACGACCCGACGCCGGGACGGAGCCGGTGAGCTCGGGCAGGCCGTCGCGACCGGACCGGGAGGCCCGGTCGTAGGCGGCGCGTTCGTCGGACGGCAGGGAGTTGAGCAGTTGCCGGGCCCGGGCGAGCTTGCGCTCCACGGTCTGCTTGTGGCGCGTGACGGCCTTGCGGCTCTTCTCCAGCTCGGCGAGTGTGCGGGCGGCCTCGGAGCGCTCCTGGGTGAGCTCGCGCAGCGCGTGCTGCAGGGTGCGCAGTTCGCCTGCCTGGTGCGCGTTGACGCGGTCGAGGACGGACGCCTTGGCGAGGTACTCCTCAGGGTCGTCGGAGAACAGCAGCGCCAGCGAGGGGTCGAGGCCGCCGGAGCGGTACTGGGCGCCGGCCAGCGAACCGAGCTGCTCGCGCAGGTCGTTGACGCGCTCCTGTTGCCTCGCGATGTGGTCCTGGGCCAGGCCGACCTGCTCCCGCAGGGCGTCGGCGCGCTCGTCGGCCTTGTTGTAGGCCTCGGTGGCCTTCTCGGCCTCCGTGTAGAGACGGTCCACCTCGGCACGGGTGCCGTCGTGCGGCGCGGCCGTGGCCGGTACGGCTGAGACGGCGCCGAGTGCGGCGGCCGCGACGGACAGCACGCTCAGGGCGCTGCAGGCGCCCCGGTCGAACCCGGACTGTGCAAGGCGACGATGGGACCCCACGGGAAGCCGCGCTCCTTCCACCGGCGGACAGAACGCGGCAGACAGTAGCCCCGTGACAGGGGGCCGGCCAAAGACCTCGGTGGGCACGCACAGTGACGCCCCGCCGCTGACGCAGGTCACCGGCGGGGCGTGGGGTCACTTCTCGTCGCCACGATTCGCCCGTTCGGGCGGCGTGGTGTCCTGATCTTGAGGACGCCGATCTCGAGGACGCCGATCTCGAGGACGATCAGATCCGGACGCCGAACTGGAACGGCATGTTGTTGATCGACTCGTAGCGCACGACGGTGCCTGTGCGCGGGGCGTGCAGCACCTGGCCGTTGCCCGCGTACAGGCCGACGTGGTGCTGGTCGCCGTAGAAGATCACCAGGTCGCCGACCTTGAGGCCGGACTTGCTGTAGATGCGCGTCCCGTCGTTGGCCTGGGCCTGCGAGGTGCGCGAGATGTGGACGCCGGCCTGGGCGTAGGCCCAGGAGGTCAGGCCCGAGCAGTCGTACGTGCGGGTGCCGGTGGCGCCGTACTCGTAGGGCTTGCCGAGCTGGGTCTGGGCGGCCTGGAAGGCGGCCATGGCACGGCCGGAGCCGGCCGGGGCGTCACCGAGGTCGACCCGCTCGCCGGCGTCGCGGCTGGCGCGGGCGTCGGCGGCGGAGAGGGCGGCCTTCTCCTTCGCCGTCAGCGTGTTGAGGAGCTTCTGCGCCTCGGCCAGCTTCGCCTGGACTTCCTTCTTCTTCTTGCCCAGCTCGGTGCGGGTGGTGGCGAGGTCCTTGAGCTTGGAGGACGCCTCGGCACGCTCCTGAGCGAGCTCGCGCTGCTTCTCCTGGATCTTCTTCAGCGCCTCGACCTGCTGGCCGCTGAGCTGGTCGGCGACGGACGCCTTGTCCAGGTAGTCGTCCGGGTCCGAGGAGAGGAGCAGCTGGAGGGAGGGGTCGATGGAGCCGGTGCGGTACTGGGCCGCGGCCGCCAGGCCCATGGAGTCGCGCAGCTCGTTGAGGTCGGCCTGACCGCGGGCCACGTTGTCCTGGATGGTGGAGATCTCCTTCTGGAGCTTCTCCTGCTTCTCCTTGGCCCCGTTGAACGTCTCGGTGGCCTGCTCCGCCTCTTCGTAGAGCTTGTCGACCTTGCTCTTGACCTCGTCCTTGGTGAGCTTCTCGCTCGGCGCCGCGTTGGCGGCCTGCGAGCTCAGCACGACGGCAGCGGCGGCTGCGGTGGTCAGCACGGTCACGCGCGCGCGACTCGGCTGTTTCGGTCGACGGTGGGACGCCACGGAGACGGGCTCCTTCTTTTGAGTGATCACCCGTTTGGAGGTTCGATCACCAGACCTTAGTGACCTCTCCGTGATCAGTTCAAATCCCCCGGCGCAAAAACCCCTCACGCAACGCAGTTTTTTCATACAACTCACGTGCAGTGGTGAACCGATTGACGCTACGTTGCGTGACAAACCCGCCAATTCGGTCATCGAGCCCGCAACTTCGACCTTCAGGACAGTCGCTTCAGAAGCACCGCGGAAGCCACCGGTCGGGCACCTGCCTTCGCGATTCCGTCGGCCACCTCGCGGTCGGTCGAGGCGACGATGACCGGCCGGCCGGGTGGCTCGGCCCGCACCAGCTGCCGGATCAGCTCGTCGGCCGTGACGCCCGGTTTGGAGAACAGCACCCGCACCCCGCGCGGCGGCGCGAGCAGCACCGGAGCGACGAGTTCGGCGCCGTCGAAGACACAGGTGACCTCGGCGCCGGTCTGCGCGGCGAGTTGCGAGAGCTGGCCGAGGAGCCGCAGCCGCTGCTTCTCCAACGGCATCTGCGGATAGCCGGTCTTGGTGACGTTGTAGCCGTCCACCACCAGATGCGCCTGCGGCAGCGCGAGCAACTGGTCGAGAATGGCCGGATCGTGCTCCGACAGGGCGCGCGCCGCGATGTCCTTCGGCGTCATCCGTCCCGGTTCGACCGCGTCGACGGTCTCCGCCGGCCGTACCGACACCGGCGGCAGCGCCAGTTCGCGCCGCAGCCCCTGGGCCGCGTCGAGCACCGTGTCCAGCAGCAGCCGCACCCGCATGTCCTCGACGCTGCGCCCCTCGCGGGCCGCGCGCCGGGCGGCCTCCAGAGCGGCCTCGGCCTCACCCAGACGCGCCTTCAGCCGCCGTGACTCGCTCTCCGCGGCGGACACCTGGGTGTGCCCCTCGGCGCGCACGGCCTCCATCTCGCTCTGCACCTTGCGCAGGGCGGCCTCGCCGCGCTTGACGTCGCTGAGGGCCGACCGCAGCTTGCGGTGCAGCGACTCCGTCTCCTTCTTCGCCGCGTCCAGCTCGGCGCGCAGCCGCTCGGTGTCCGACCGGTTCTGCTCACGCGCCCGCTCGAGCTCCTCGCGCAACCGCTCCAGCTCGGCGCGGCTCTCCTCGTCGGCGCGCTCGGCGTCGGCCCGCTGGGCCTCCTCACCGGCCGACGTCACCAGCTTCACCCAGCCCACGGGCCGCAGAACATAGGCCGCGGCCGCCACGTCGAGCGGGTCCGCGGCCGGGGTGGGCGAGCCGGAGTCGAGAGCGCCGGACAGCTCCGGCTGCGCCTCTCTGAACTTCTCGGCGATGCGCTGTCTGAAGATCGGATCGGTCTCCAGCGCCGCCGCCATCGCGTTGCCCGCGAACTTGGCGCGCCGGTTGGGCGCGAAACGGGCGTACTGGCGCAACTGGGCGGGCAGTTCGCCGACGGTCAGTCCGCCGAAGCCGTCGGAGACGATCGTGACGACCCTGCGCCGCACGCCGTCCGGCAGCGGACGGTCGAGCATCTCGGCGCTGCCGTCGCCCGGCACCTCGCCTGCGCTCTCCACCATCCGTCACACCCCAATACTGTGCGGGCCCTCCCCGCCCTCGCCTTCGCTCGAGCGGGGGACCCCGTCGTCAGGAACCGGCGCCCGGCCGATCCACTAGTTCCACCTGGTCCACGGCGTTGCACCAGCGACACCGCACCGACTCGATGGTCTCACTGACCACCTCGCGCTCCTCGACCTTCGGCTCGCCCGCGAGGTCCAGGTGCACGTACTCGACGACCTTCGACGAGCGTGTCACGTCGAACCGCGTGAGGTTGCCGCAGAGAGTGCAGCGCCACCGCGTGGCGGCGGTCGGCAGGGGAACCGTCATCGTGACTTTCCACTTCCTTCTGGTGTCGTGCTCGCTGTGCCGGGTCGGGCCGGAGGCTCCCCCGTGCGTATGGCTCGTAACCCTACGGCCTGGGGGGTACCCGCCGCCCGTCCGTCCACCGCGGCCGTGCGACGGCGAGGCGATCCATGCGCATGCGTCCCCTTACGCCATGCTCTGTACCCATGATCAGCAACGGGACGGGGAGCGGGCCGGCCGGCCGAGCGGTCCGGATCCCCTCGGCGCCGGTGACGTACGCACTGATCGCCCTGTGCTGCCTGGTCTTCCTGATCAGCCCCGCCTCGGGCGTCGACCCGGCGTACGGGGCCGGCGACGGGCTGCCGGCCGCCCAGCGGGCCTACTTCCGGCGCTGGGGCGTGGTGCCCACCGAGTTGTTCGAGGGCGCGCCCCGGGCCGTCCTCACCCCCGCCACCGCGCTCTTCGTCCACGGCAGCTGGGTGCACCTGCTGGGCAACATGCTCTTCCTCTACGTCTTCGGGGCGATGACCGAGGGCCGGATGGGCCGCGTCGAGTTCACGCTCTTCCACGTCGGCTGCGGCTACCTCGCCCTGCTGGGCTACGCCGCCGCCAACGCCGGCTCGTCGCAGTCCCTGGTGGGCGCCTCCGAGGCGGTCTCCGCGGTGCTCGGCGCGTTTCTGTACCTGTTTCCCCGGGCGCGGGTCACCAGTCTCCTTCCGTTCCTGTTCTTCCTGCCGCTGCGTTTCCCCGCGTGGGTCGTGCTCCCCTTCTGGGCGGCCGTGCAGTGGGCGGCGGCGGGACAGGCGTCCGGGGGGCCGGGGGTGGCATACCTGGCGCACCTGGTGGGCTTCGGCCTCGGGTTCGGCTACGCGTGGGCCCGTTTCGGGACCGGGGAGGGTCCGCCGGGCGCCCGGGAAGGGCGGCGGCGGGCGAGGGGCGCGCGGGGGCGGGCGACTAGAGTGAAGGCCGCCCCAGCTCCGGCCTCCGAGGGAGAGAACCAGCCGTGATCACCGCGATCGTCCTGATCAAGACCAGCGTGGACCGGATCCCCGAGATCGCCGAGCGGATCGCCTCGCTGGATTCCGTGAGCGAGGTCTTCTCCGTGACGGGGACCTACGACCTCATCGCGATGGTCCGGGTGAAGCAGCACGAGGACCTCGCCGAGGTCATCCCGGGCAGCATCAGCAAGATCCCCGGGGTCGAGGGGACGGACACCCACGTCGCGTTCCGCACGTACTCACAACACGACCTCGAAGCCGCGTTCGCCATCGGGCTGGACTCGTAGGGGGCGGGGGGGCTGCGCAGTTCCCCGCGGATGGGCTCCGCCCCGGGTACGGGGGGCGCCGTTGCTCCCGGCCGCCCGGGGCGCGGGTGCGGTCGGGTTGGGCGCGCAGGTCACCGCGCCCCTGAAGGGGTTGCCCCCGGTCCCGGATGCAGAGGAGCCGTCGGCCCCGGCGCCCAGGCAGGGGCATCCGCGGGCCGCGCACGGGTGCGGGTGCGGTCGGGCCGGGCGCGCCCCTGAGGGGGTTGCCCCCGGCCCTCGCCGGAGCAGGCGCCGTCTCGCACGGGGCGGCCTGGTCCGCCCCCCCTCACAGAGGGGCCGTCGTTCGCGGGGTCAGGTCAGGGCCGGGACGCAGCGGCCGTCTTCTGTGCGGTACTGCCACTTCGCTCCGTCGGTCACCAGTTCCCGGACCGCGGTCACGAAGCGTTCGACGTGCTCGTCGGGCGTGCCCGCGCCGAAGCTCACGCGGATGGCGTTGAGGGACTTCTCGCCCGGAGCCGCCTCGGGGGCGCCGCACTCGCCCTGCGTCTCGGGGGCGCCGCCCAGGAGGGTGCGGACCAGGGGGTGGGCGCAGAAGAGGCCGTCGCGGACGCCGATGCCGTACTCGGCGGACAGGGCCGCGGCGAAGTGCGAGCTGTTCCAGCCCTCGACGACGAAGGAGATCACGCCGACGCGCGGGGCGTCGTCGCCGAAGAGGGAGAGGACCCGGACCTGCGGGACCTCCGCGAGGCCGGTGCGCACCTTCTCGATCAGGCGCCGTTCGCGCGCGACCAGGGCGTCGAAGCCGGCCTCGGTGAGGGCCCGGCAGGCGGACGCGATGGAGTAGGCGCCGATCACGTTCGGGGAGCCGGCCTCGTGGCGGGCCGCACTCTCGTGCCACTCCACGTCCACGCCCCCGTCCTCGCGCCGGGTGACCTTGCGACTGGCGCCGCCGCCCGCGAGGTAGGGGTCCGCCGCGACCAGCCAGTCCGCGCGGCCGGCCAGCACGCCGGAGCCGAAGGGGGCGTACAGCTTGTGGCCGGAGAAGGCGATCCAGTCGACGTCGAGATCCTGGACCGACACCGGGTGGTGCGGGGCCAGCTGGGCGGCGTCCAGGACGATCCGGGCGCCGTGGGCGTGCGCCGCCGCCGCCAGCTCGCGCACCGGCCACAGCTCGCCGGTGACGTTCGAGGCGCCGGTGACGCAGACCAGCGCCGGGCCGTGCGGGTCGCGGGCCGCGAGGGCCCGCTCCAGGGTCCGTACGGCCTGGCCCGGGGTGCGCGGGGCGTCGAGACAGGTGACCCGGGCGTCCTGCCACGGCAGCAGGGCCGCGTGGTGCTCGGTCTCGAAGACGAAGACCTGGCAGTCGGCGGGCAGGGCACGTGCCAGCAGGTTGAGGGAGTCCGTCGTCGAGCGGGTGAAGACCAGCTGGTCGTCGGGACGGCAGTCGAGGAACTCGGCGACGGTCCCGCGGGCGTTCTCGAAGAGGTCCGTCGAGAGCTGGGAGAGGTAGCCGGCGCCGCGGTGCACGCTGCCGTAGTACGGGGCGTAGGCGGCGACGTCGTCCCAGACGCGCTGGAGGGCGGGGGCGCTGGCCGCGTAGTCGAGGGCCGCGTAGGCGACCTCGCCGCCGGTGACGAGCGGGACGGTGACATCCCGTCCCAGAACGTCCAGCGGGGCACAAACAGGGCGGACGACGGCAGCGGTGGAGAGGGACATGGCGAACTCCCGTGAGAGGAAAGGGGGACCGCCGTGCGAGCGGCGTGGCTCGAGCACGGTGGAAGGGTGGGAAAGGGTGTGCGGAGGCGGGGCTCGACGCCCTAGCGCATTCGCTTGCTCACAGGAGACTCCCTCGGACGACCCAGGACCCCTGGCGTTCTCACTCGAAAGAGTGCGAGGGATCCGCGCTTGCCGTGGACCTCGCTGCCCACAGCCTGGTCTTCACCCGGGGCACCCCGCCACGGACGGAGGGTTGCCGGACAGTCGGCCGGGGCCTCATGACTGTCACTCATGACCTGATACAGGAAACTACGCGAGCCGATCACGGTCCCGCAACCCGTGTCCGGATGGCGGGACCGCAGCCGATCACGGTCCCGCAACCCGTGTCCGGATGGCGGGACCGCGTCTCATGGGCGTCAGGCGTTGCTGGCGGCCACCCAGCGCTCCAGCGCCCGCTTGGCCGCCCCGGAGTCCAGCGACTGAGCGGCTCGTGCCATGCCGGCCCGGATCTCCTCGGCCAGCGTCCCGCCGCCCGGCTCGAGCGCCACGAGCGCCGCCGCCGAGTTCAGCAGCACGGCGTCCCGCACCGGGCCGCGCTCGCCCTCCAGCAGACGGCGGGCGACCTCCGCGTTGTACGAGGGGTCCCCGCCCCGCAGTGCCTCGACCGGCACCAGCTCGAGGCCGACGTCGCGCGGGTCGAAGGTCTCCTCGGTGACCTTGCCGTCGCGCACCACCCACACGTGGGAGGTGGCCGTGGTGGTCAGCTCGTCGAGGCCGTCGTCGCCCCGGAAGACCAGGGAGGAGTTGCCGCGCTCGGCGAAGACACCCGCGACGACCGGCGCCATGAGCGGATCGGCGACGCCGACGGCCTGCGCCCGCACCTTGGCGGGATTGGTCAGCGGGCCGAGGATGTTGAACACCGTGCGGATGCCCAACTGGCCTCGCGCCGCGCCGACATGACGCAGCGCCGGATGGAACTTGATCGCGAAGCAGAAGGTGATCCCGGCCTCCTGCGCCACCTCGGCCACCCGGCGCGGGGTCAGCTCCAGATTGACGCCGAGCTTCTCCAGCACGTCCGAGGCGCCGGACGCGGAGGACGCGGCCCGGTTGCCGTGCTTGACGACCGTCGCGCCGGCCCCGGCCACGACGATCGCCGACATCGTGGAGATGTTGACCGTCTTCGCGCCGTCGCCGCCCGTGCCGACGACGTCGACGGTCGGCCCCGGCACCTCGATCAGGTTGGCGTGCTCGTACATCGCCCGGACCAGCCCGTTGATCTCCTCGACGGTCTCGCCCTTGGCCCGCAGCGCCACCACGAACCCGGCGATCTGCGCGTCGGTCGCCTCGCCGCGCATGATCCGGTCCAGCGCCCAGAACGTGGCGTCCGCGCCCTGGTCACGGCCGTACAGCAGGCCGTTCAGCACCTCGGGCCAGGAACGGCCCGCCGCGGTGTCGCCTCCAGCGGGGGTCACAGCGCTCATAGCCGCTCCTGCGTGTGTCGTAGAACAGAGTGAACCCCACCCTATCCAGCCCGCGGGCACGGCAAAGGGCCCCGTCCGACAACCGGACGGGGCCCCTTCTACCGTGGCGTGGCGACGCCTTTGCGATCAGTGGTGGCCGTGGCCGCTCGTGATCTCCTTGTACTCCTCGACGGTGGGCTTCGGGATCTGCTGGTCCTCGCCGAAGTACGCTCCGCTGATCTTGGCGCGGAGCTTCTCCTTGCCCGTCACCTTGCGCTCGACGCCGTTCTCGTCGACCGTGGCGCCGATCGCGGCCGGCTCGTACTGCTCGTGCGCGGTGAGCGTGTGCAGCTGCTCCTGGCTGAGCGGCTCGTGGATCTCGATGAACTCACCGTGCGGCAGGCGCTTGATGGTGCCGGTCTCCCGGCCGTGCAGCACCTTGTCCCGGTCACGGCGCTGCAGACCGAGGCAGATCCGCTTGGTGAGGATGTACGCGATGACCGGTCCGGCGAAGAAGAAGATCCGGACGAACCAGGTGATCGAGTTGATCGACAGGTGGAAGTGGGTGGCCCACAGGTCGTTGCCACCGCCGACCAGCGTGATCATGTACATCGTGACCCAGGCGACGCCGAGCGCCGTACGGGTCGGCGCGTTGCGCGGGCGGTCCAGGATGTGGTGCTCGCGCTTGTCGCCGGTGACCCAGGCCTCGATGAACGGGTACATCGCCAGCGCCGCGAGGACCACGCCGAACAGGACCAGCGGGATGAACACGCCGAGGACGAGCGTGTGACCCCAGAGGTTGATCTCCCAGCCCGGCATGAAGCGGATCAGGCCTTCGGCGAAGCCCATGTACCAGTCCGGCTGGGCGCCGGTCGACACCTGGTCCGGACGGTAGGGGCCCATCGCCCAGATCGGGTTGATCTGCGCGATCGCCGCGATGACCGCGATGACGCCGAAGACCAGGAAGAAGAAGCCTCCGGCCTTGGCCATGTACACCGGCAGCAGCGGCATGCCGACGACGTTCTTGTTGCTCTTTCCGGGGCCCGCGAACTGCGTGTGCTTGTGGTAGAAGACCAGGATCAGGTGGCCCACCACCAGGCCCAGCATGATGCCGGGCAGCAGCAGGATGTGGATCGAGTAGAACCGCGCCACGAAGTCGTGGCCGGGGAACTCGCCGCCGAAGAGGAAGAACGAGATGTACGTGCCGACGACCGGCGTCGCCAGGATCGCGCCCTGCGTGAAGCGCACACCGGTGCCCGAGAGCAGGTCGTCCGGGAGCGAGTAACCGGTGAACCCGGTGAACATGCCGAGCACGAACAGCAGGAAGCCGAACAGCCAGTTGACCTCACGCGGCTTGCGGAACGCACCCGTGAAGAACACGCGCATCATGTGCACGAACATGCCGGCGAGGAAGATCAGCGCCGCCCAGTGGTGGATCTGCCGGATGAGCAGACCGCCGCGCACGTCGAAGGAGATGTGCAGGGTCGAGCTGAACGCCTCGGACATCAGCTGTCCCTGGAGCGGGACGTAGCTGCCGTGGTACTCCACCTCGTTCATCGACGGGTGGAAGAACAGCGTCAGATACACACCCGTCAGGATGATGATGATGAAGCTGTACAAGCACACTTCGCCGAGCATGAACGACCAGTGGTCGGGGAAGATCTTGCGCATGTTGGCCTTGGCCAGGGAGTAGATCCCCAGCCGGCCGTCGGCCCAGTCGGCGATCCGCTCGCCCGCCGGAGCCTTCCCGCGTACGCGGGACTCGTTGGGCTCGTTGCTCTCGTGGTTCTCTGTGGTGCTCATCCGCGCTCCCAGAAAGCAGGACCGACGGGCTCCTCGAAGTCGCCGTGCGCCTCGAGGTAGCCCTCGTCGTTCACGCCGATGCGCAGCTGCGGCAGGGCGTGACCGGCGGGACCGAAGATCACTCGGGCGCCGTCGGAGAGGTCGAAGGTGGACTGGTGGCAGGGGCACAGCACGTGGTGCGTCTGCTGCTCGTACAGGGAGATCGGGCAACCGACGTGGGTGCAGATCTTCGAGTACGCCACGATGCCGTCGTGCGACCACTCGAGCTCGCGCTTGTCCTTGATGTTCTCCGGCTGCAGCCGGACGATCATCAGGGCCGCCTTGGCGATCTCGTTCTGGAAGTCCTCGTCGTGCTCCTCCAGGCCCTCGGGCTTGGCGAAGGTGAGAGAACCGACCGCGACGTCCGAGGGACGCAGCGGCTCGTTCGTGTTCATGTTGACGAGCAGCTTGCCCTTCGCCCACAGCGTGTGCCGCAGCTTGTCCCCGGGCAGCGGGCCGAGGTCGCGCAGCAGCACGACGCCGGAGAGCGGCACCAGGGCGACCGCGCCGAACAGCGTGTTGCGGATCAGCTTGCGGCGGCCGAACGCGGACTCCTTGGCGCCCTGCCGGAAGTCCGCGTGGACCTTGGCGCGGACCTCGGGGTCGGCGGCGATCGGGTGACGCTCGTCGGCGACCTCCACGTCCGACATCAGGGTGCGGGCCCAGTGGACCGCGCCGGCGCCGATGGTGAACAGCGCCGTGCCCAGCGTCAGACCCAGCGCGAAGTTCAGCGCGCTGAGGTGGCCGATCGGGAAAACGAAGATCGACTTGTCGGCGGGGATCGCCACGAACGAGGCGATGAAACCGACGGTGGCGAGCATCGACAGCGTGAACAGGAAGGCGACGGCACGCTCGGACCGCTTGGCGGCCCGCTCGTCGATGTCCTGGACGCGGTGCTCGTGGGGCGGCAGACCGGGGTCCGCGAACGGGTTCTGCTCGTCCGCGACGTCCACCGCGCCGTGCGCGTGGCCCTGCTCTACGGGCAGGTTCTCTTCTGGAATGTCTTGGCTACTCATGACTTCTTGGCCTTTGCGGTCCGAGCGGCGACCCAGACGGCGACCGCGATCAGGGCGCCGAGTCCGAAGATCCAGGCGAACAGACCCTCACTGACCGGCCCGAGGCCGCCCAGCTCCAGACCACCGGGGTTCTCGGTGTCGCTGCTGTTGACCGCGTGCAGGTACGCGATGATGTCCTTCTTGTTCTGCTCCGACAGGGTGGTGTCGGGGAAGGAGGGCATGTTCTGCGGGCCGGTCTGCATGGCCTCGTAGATGTGCTTCGGGTCCACGTCCTCGAGGGTCGGAGCGAACTTGCCCTTCGTCAGGGCGCCGCCCTTGCCGGTGAAGTTGTGGCACTGAGCGCAGTTGGTGCGGAACAGGTCGCCGCCCTTGGCGATGTCCGCGCCCTCCGGGCCGTACTCGGCCTCGGTCGGCACGGTCGGGCCGGCGCCCAGGGAGGCGACGTACGCGGCGAGCTGGTCGATCTGCGCCTGCGAGTAGATGTTCTTCTTCTTCACCACCTGCGGGCCCTGGGAGGTCGCCGCCGGCATGCGGCCGGAGCCGACCTGGAAGTCGACGGCCGCGGCGCCCACGCCGACCAGGCTCGGACCGTCGGAGCTGCCCTGACCGCCGGTGCCGTGGCAGCTGGCGCAGCCGACGGCATAGAGCTTCTTGCCCTCGTCGATGGCGAGGGACTGGGCGGTGTCGTCTGCCTGCGCCTTGCTCGCGGGCGCGAGCGCGGAGAACAGCCACCCTGTGCATGCCAGCGATAGGACTAGGACGACGAGCGCCGCCAGCGGATGGCGTCGTCGTGCGGAGAGCTTTTTCACGGATTACCCCGGTGTCAGGATCTTCTGCGTCGATGCTTGTGGAGGTGCGGGAGCGGGCCCGGCTACTTGATCAGGTAGATCGTGGCGAAGAGGCCGATCCAGACGACATCGACGAAGTGCCAGTAGTAGGACACGACGATGGCCGCGGTCGCCTGCTCGTGGGTGAACCTCTTGGCCGCGTAGGTGCGCCCGAGGACGAACAGGAAGGCGATGAGGCCGCCCGTCACGTGCATGCCGTGGAAGCCGGTGGTCAGGTAGAACACCGAGCCGTACGGGTCGGAGGAGAGCGAGAGCCCGTCCTTCTTCACCAACTCCGTGTACTCGTAGATCTGACCGCCGATGAAGATCGCACCCATGATGAAGGTGACGATGAACCACATCCTGAGCTTCTTCACGTCACCGCGCTCGGCGGCGAAGACGCCGAGCTGGCAGGTGAGGGAGGAGAGCACCAGGATCGTGGTGTTGGTGGCCGAGAACGGGAGGTTGAGTGCCTCGGCCATCTCCTTCCAGTGATCAGGACCCGTCACCGATCGCAGGGTGAAGTACATCGCGAAGAGGGCCGCGAAGAACATCAGCTCGGAGCTCAGCCAGATGATGGTTCCGACGCTGGTGAGGTTCGGCCGATTGACCGACGGGTGCGCGTGCCCGGTTTCTACTGTCGTTGCTGTCGCCACGACCGACATTATGTCGGTCCCTTATCCCGCCCTCACTCCGGGGGGTGCCGTTCGGAGTGTCAGCCCCGTGTGCAGGGCCCGGATGGTCCATCGAAGTGGTGTTCCGGGCGGTGTGGACGAGGTGGGTGAGGGAGTAGCATCCGCGGCAACTGTTCTGTCCGTACGACGCTGATGTCACGGAGGAAGCATGCAGGCGACCGCCACGGTGCTGGTCTACAGCGACGACGCCAACACGCGGGAGCAGGTGCGGCTCGCGACCGGGCGCAGGCCCGCGCCGGACGCCCCTGTGGTGGAGTTCGTGGAGTGCGCGACGGCCCCTGCGGTGCTGCGGGAGCTCGACAGGGGCGGCATCGACGTCGTCGTCCTCGACGGGGAGACCGCGCCCATGGGCGGTATGGGTCTGTGCCGCCAGCTCAAGGACGAGATCTTCCGGTGCCCGCCGGTGCTGCTGCTCATCGGGCGGCCGCAGGACGCGTGGCTCGCGACCTGGAGCCGGGCGGACGCGGCTGTGACGCTGCCTGTGGAGCCCGTGGAGTTCGCGGGGGCGCTGGCCGCACTGCTGCGGACGAAGGCGCTGCAGCAGAGCGCGTAGCGACTCGGGGACGCAGCGGCTCGGTGGCGGGGCGCGCGGCGATTCGGAGAGGGGCGATTCGGGGGGCGGGGCGCGGTTCGTCGTCGGCCTCGCGCCCCTGGTGGGTCACACCGCTGACGGGCTCAGCCGGGCCGTCTCCTGCTGTGTCCTCTGCTTGGCTCCCGTCAACGCGCTGCCCTTGCTCCACTTGGCCCAGTCGAGGTTCCAGTCGCCGAAGCCGTTGCCGAACGTCTCCATGGTGTCGCCGTTGCTGTTGACGACCTGGACGACGTCGCCCTGGCGGATGTTGTCGAAGAACCACTGGGCGTTGGCCGTGCTCATGCCGGTGCAGCCGTGGCTGACGTTCGCGTATCCCTGGGAGCCCACGGACCAGGGGGCGGCGTGGACGTACTCGCCGCTCCAGGTGACGCGCGTGGCGTAGTAGACGGGCAGGTCGTAGGAGTCCGAGGAGCCCTCGGCGATGCCGACGGTGGTCCCGCGCATACGTACGTAGTACTCCTTGCCCAGGACGACCTTGACGCCGTTGCGGGTGTCGAAGCCGGGCTTGCCGGTGGTGACGGGGATCTGCTTGATCTCCTGGTTGTTCTTGAAGACCGTCATGGAGTGCGACGCGGCGTCCGTCACGGCGACGACCCGGTCGCCGGTGGTCAGTTTGAGCTCCTTCACGGGGCCGCCCCACAGCCGGTCGCTGATCTTGATGCCGTCCAGGTTGCTGTGGGCGCGGACGGTGGCGTGGGCGGGCCAGTAGTCCTTGGGGCGGTAGTGGAGCTCCTTGTCGTCCACCCAGTGCCAGCCGCCCTGCGCGAAGGGCGTGGAGGTGACTTTCAGCCCCCGTTCGACGACGGCCCGCTGGGCGGGGTCCTTGACGGGCTGGTCGAGTTTGGCGACGACGGGCTGGCCGACGCCGTACTCGCCCGCCTGGGGGCCGAACTCGACGCCCAGCCGCTTCTTGACGGTGGGCTTTCCGGTGTCGAAGGAGAGGACCCGGCGGCCGGGCGCCCCGTCGTCGTCCTCGGTGCTCACCCGGACCGTGTAGTGGGCGCCGGCGGCCAGGGGTTCGGTGCTGTGCCAGCGGCTGCCGTCGGCGGAGAGCCGGCCCGCCACGTAGCGGCCGGCGGCGTCCACGGCGGTGACGTCCACGATGCGGTCGTCGTCGGCGGTGACCTCCAGGGGTTTGTCCGGGTCGGCCTTCTTCCCGTCACCGTCGGGGGCGTTGACGGAGATCTGGTCCGTCGCGTCGTAGGGGCGCGCGGAGAGCGGGTTGCCGTCGGAGCCGCAGCCGCTTGCGACCGCGCACAGGGCGATCACCAGCAGGGTGCAGCCGACGACGGTGCGGGGGCGGCGTTGGTGGCTCATGACTTCACGCTAGGGAGCCGCCCAGGCGGCGGCGCGCCGGGTGACACGGACGGCGGACGCCCGTTACGCCGAAAGCGTGAGCCCGGGCCCTCCTGACGGAGTGTCCGGGCTCTCGCCGCGTTCAGTGCGTGTTACTGGGTGCGGTTCTCACCGCGGTAGTACTCGAAGACCCAGCCCCACAGACCGATCATGATCATTGGGACGGAGAAGTAGAGCAGCCACCAGCCGACCGCGACACCGAGGAAGGCCAGCGCACCGCCGATGGCGAGCGACAGCGGCTGCCAGCTGTGCGGGCTGAAGAAGCCCAGCTCGCCGGCATCGTCCGCGACGTCCGCCTCCTTGTTGTCCTGCGCGCCCGCGTCGACCCGCCGGGCGGTGAAACCCAGGTAGAAGCCGATCATGATGCACAGGCCGAAGGACAGGAAGAGCGCCGTGGTGCCGGCCGGCTCCTTCGACCACACGCCATAGACGATCGCCATGGCGAGGACGAAGACGCTCAGCCAGACGAACATCTTGCCCTGGATCTTCACTTGCCGGCCTCCTTGCTGCCCGCGATGGCGCCGCCGCCGTGACCGGCGTGCTCCAGCTGCTCGAGCGCGGCGATCTCCGGGTGGTGCAGGTCGAACGCCGGGGATTCACTGCGGATCCGCGGCAGGGTGAGGAAGTTGTGGCGCGGCGGCGGGCAGGAGGTGGCCCACTCCAGGGAGCGGCCGTAGCCCCACGGGTCGTCGACGCCGACCGGCTTGCCGTACTTGGCGGTCTTCCACACGTTGTAGAGGAACGGCAGCACGGACAGACCGAGGACGAACGAGCTGATCGTCGAGATCGTGTTCAGGGCGGTGAATCCGTCGGCCGCGAGGTAGTCCGCGTAGCGACGCGGCATGCCCTCGGCGCCCAGCCAGTGCTGGACCAGGAAGGTGCCGTGGAAGCCGATGAACAGCGTCCAGAACGTGATCTTGCCGAGCCGCTCGTCGAGCATCTTGCCCGTCATCTTCGGCCACCAGAAGTGGAAGCCGGAGAACATCGCGAAGACGACCGTGCCGAAGACGACGTAGTGGAAGTGGGCCACCACGAAGTACGAGTCGGAGACGTGGAAGTCCATCGGCGGCGAGGCCAGGATGACGCCGGTCAGACCACCGAAGGTGAAGGTGACGAGGAAGCCCGTAGCCCACAGCATCGGTGTCTCGAAGGACAGCGAGCCCTTCCACATCGTTCCGATCCAGTTGAAGAACTTCACGCCGGTCGGAACGGCGATGAGGAACGTCATGAAGGAGAAGAACGGAAGCAGCACTCCGCCGGTGACGTACATGTGGTGCGCCCACACCGTCACGGACAGGCCGGCGATGGAGACCGTCGCGGCGATCAGGCCCATGTAGCCGAACATCGGCTTGCGGGAGAAGACCGGGATGACCTCGGAGATGATGCCGAAGAACGGCAGGGCGATGATGTACACCTCTGGATGGCCGAAGAACCAGAAGAGGTGTTGCCACAGCAACGCGCCGCCGTTGGCCGCGTCGAAGACATGTGCCCCGAATTTCCGATCCGCCTCCAGCGCGAACAGCGCGGCGGCGAGAACGGGGAAGGCCAGCAGGACCAGGACCGCGGTCAGCAGCACGTTCCAGGTGAAGATCGGCATGCGGAACATCGTCATGCCGGGGGCGCGCATGCAGATGATCGTGGTGATGAAGTTGACCGCGCCGAGGATGGTGCCGAAACCGGAGAAGGCCAGGCCCATGATCCACAGGTCGGCGCCGATGCCCGGCGAGCGGACGGCGTCCGACAGCGGAGAGTAGGCGAACCAGCCGAAGTCGGCCGCACCCTGCGGGGTGAGGAAGCCGCCCACGGCGATGGTCGAGCCGAACAGGTAGAGCCAGTAGGCGAACATGTTCAGCCGCGGGAACGCCACGTCGGGCGCGCCGATCTGCAGCGGCATGATCCAGTTCGTGAAACCGGCGAACAGCGGCGTCGCGAACATCAGCAGCATGATCGTGCCGTGCATCGTGAACGCCTGGTTGAACTGCTCGTTCGACATGATCTGCAGGCCGGGGCGGGCCAGCTCGGCACGCATGAGGAGCGCCATGACGCCGCCGATGCAGAAGAACGCGAACGACGTGACCAGGTACAACGTACCGATGGTCTTGTGGTCGGTGGTCGTCAGCCACTTCACCACGACGTTGCCGGGCTGCCTGCGCCTGACCGGCAGCTCGTTCTCGTACGAGTCCTCGGCTGCGGAGGCACCCTGGGGTTCGTTGAGGATGCTCACAGGATGTTCGACTCCCGGTTCTTCTCGGGGCTCGTCTGCTCGATGCCGGCCGGAACGTAACCGGTCTGCCCGTTCTTGGCGATGTCCTTCAGGTGCTTCTCGTAGACCTCCGGAGAGACGACCTTCACGTTGAAGAGCATCCGGGAGTGGTCGACGCCGCACAGCTCGGCGCACTTGCCCATGAAGGTGCCCTCGCGGTTGGGCGTCACCTGGAAGGAGTTGGTGTGGCCCGGGATGACGTCCTGCTTCATCAGGAACGGCACCACCCAGAAGGAGTGGATGACGTCACGAGAGGTGAGGACGAACCGGACCGTCTTGCCCTTGGGGAGCCAGAGGGTCGGGCCTGGGTTGTTGGTGTCCGGGTTCCGCTCGCCGGGGGTGCCGCAGGTGTAGACGCCGCCCGCGTCGGACGGGAAGTCCTTCTTGTACCTGTCCGGGATCGCGGCCAGGTCCTCGTCGGTCTTCGCGTCCCCGGTGGAGCCGTCGACGTTCTCGATGTAGTTGAAGCACCAGCTCCACTGGAAGCCCACCACGTTGACCGTGACATCCGGCTTCTTGTCGAGGCTCAGCAGCTTCGACTCGTCACGTGCCGTGAAGTAGAACAGCACCGAGACGATGATGATGGGGACGACCGTGTACAGCGCCTCGATGGGCATGTTGTACCGGGTCTGCGGAGGAACTTCGACCTTTGTGCGGCTGCGCCGGTGGAAGAAAGCACTCCACAGGATCAGGCCCCACACCAGCACGCCGGTGGCCAGCGCGGCAGCCCAGGAGCCCTGCCACAGGGAGAGGATCCGCGGAGCCTCTTCTGTGACCGGGGTGGGCATACCAAGGCGGGGGAAGTCCTTGTATGTGCAACCGGTGGCGGTCGCCAGGACCAGGCCCGCGGTCATTGCCTGCAGCAGCTTCCGCCGCATCGGGCGCCGCGACGTGGGGGTACCACCCGCGCCCTTCAGGCAGCGGGGGAGGTCGGAGCCGTTGGGACTCACGTAGCGCCTTCCCGAGAGTCTCGCCCGCGCGGTTGGCTGCGGCCTGCCTTCTCGCTGGTCGGTCGCCGCCCTGCGTCGGGCAGGGGTTTGGATGTTTATGCGGACCAAACCCTAGCCGACGCCCTCCGGGGGGTCGCGGGGAGGGTGGCATACGCGCCGCCGGTCACCTCGAAGGAGTGGGACGAGCGCCTGATAGCGCCTCATAGCTCGTCAATGCGGCTGGTCTCACGGCTGCGGCGGGCGTGACGGGTTGCTGGTGTCACGGATGCGGCACGCGTGACCGGTCTCGGTTGTCGCGGCTGCGGCACGCGTGACCGGTCGCGCCCGCGGGGCGGAGTCGCGGACCGGGGCGGTCCCGCTCCGCGGGGGTACCGGCCGGTGCCGGCCGCACCGGCGCTCTACCGTTGAGGCGTGTCCTACTTCGACGCCGCATCGGCCGCCCCCCTGCATCCCGTCGCCCGTCAGGCCCTGTCGGCCTCGCTCGACGAGGGGTGGGCCGATCCCGGCCGTCTGTACCGGGAGGGTCGGCGGGCCCGGATGCTGCTGGACGCGGCGCGGGAGGCGGCGGCCGAGGCCGTCGGCTGCCGGCCGGACGAGCTGGTGTTCACGTCCTCCGGGACGCGGGCCGTGCACTCCGGGATCGCGGGCGCGCTGGCGGGGCGTCGGCGGGTCGGACGTCACCTGATCGTGTCAGCCGTCGAACACTCCTCGGTACTGCATTCGGCCGAGGCGTTCGAGGCTGAGGGCGGGGTGGTGACCCGGACGCCTGTGACGCGGACCGGTGCGGTCGCCGTCGAGTCGTACGCCGACGCCCTGCGCTCCGACACCGCGCTGGCCTGTCTGCAGTCGGCCAACCACGAGGTGGGCACCGAGCAGCCGGTGGCCGCGGTGGCCGAGCTGTGCCGGGAGGCGGGAGTGCCATTGCTGGTGGACGCCGCGCAGTCGCTGGGGTGGGCGGCAGTGGAGGGGCCCTGGTCGCTGCTGGCGGCGAGCGCGCACAAGTGGGGCGGGCCCTCGGGCGTCGGGCTGCTCGTCGTGCGCAAGGGCGTCCGGTTCGCGCCGCAAGGGCCCGTGGACGAGCGGGAGTCGGGGCGGGCGGCCGGGTTCGAGAACCTTCCGGCGATCGTGGCCGCGGCGGCCTCGCTGCGGGCGGTGCGGGCTCAGGGGGCGGCCGAGGCGGACCGGCTGCGGGAGCTGACGGCGCGGATCCGCGCGCGGGTGGCGGCCCTCGTCCCGGAAGTGGAGGTCGTCGGGGATCCGGAGCGGCGACTGCCCGGGATCGTCACCTTCTCCTGTCTGTACGCGGACGGGGAGGCGCTGCTGCACGAGCTGGACCGGGCGGGTTTCTCGGTCTCGTCCGGGTCGTCCTGCACCAGCAGCACGCTGACGCCCAGCCATGTGCTGCGGGCGATGGGGGTGCTGAGTGAGGGAAACGTGCGGGTCTCGTTGCCGACGGGGGCGGCCGCGGACGACGTGGAGCGGTTCCTGGACGTGCTGCCGGGGGCCGTGGCGGCGGTGCGGGAGAAGCTCGGGGCGCCGCCTCTGCCCGGTCCGGCGGATCCGCGGAAGGTCGCGCCGGCCGGGGACACACCGGTCGTGGACACACCGGTCGTGGACACGCCGGTGGGGGGCTCGCCGGTGGGGGACGTGCTTGTGGTGGACGCGCTGGGCAGGCGGTGCCCGATCCCTGTCATCGAGTTGGCGAAGGTCATCGGGGAGGTGCCGGTGGGCGGCACGGTGCGGGTGCTGTCCGACGACGAGGCGGCCCGGCTCGACATCCCCGCGTGGTGCGAGATGCGGGGGCAGGAGTACGCCGGTGAGGAGCCGGCGGACCGAGGCTCTGCCTACGTGGTCCGCCGGCTCTCCTGAGTCGGCCGCTTCTGGGCCTGGGTCAGGCGGGGTTCTGGGCCTGAGGTCAGGCCAGGTGCTTGCGGACCTCGGCGCCGGCCTCCTCGCCGTACGCCTTGGTGAAGCGCTCCATGAAGTGGGCGCGACGCAGCTGGTACTCCTGCGTGCCGACCGTCTCGATCACCAGCGTGGCGAGCATGCAGCCGATCTGCGCGGCGCGCTCGTGGGAGACGCCCCAGGCGAGGCCGGAGAGGAAGCCGGCGCGGAAGGCGTCGCCGACGCCGGTGGGGTCGACCTTGGCCTCCTCCTCCGGGCAGCCGACCTCGATCGGGTCCTCGCCGTCCCGCTCGATGCGGACGCCGCGCGCGCCGAGGGTGGTCACGCGGTGGCCGACCTTGGCCAGGATCTCGGCGTCCGACCAGCCCGTCTTCGACTCGATGAGGCCCTTCTCGTACTCGTTGGAGAAGAGGTACGAGGCGCCCTCCAGCAGTATCCGGATCTCGTCGCCGTTCATGCGGGCGATCTGCTGGGAGAAGTCGGCGGCGAAGGGGATCGTGCGGGACCGGCACTCCTCGGTGTGCCGGAGCATGGCCTCCGGGTCGTCGGCGCCGATCAGGACCAGGTCGAGGCCGCCCACGCGGTCGGCGACGGTCTTCAGCTCGATCAGTCGGGCCTCGCTCATCGCGCCCGTGTAGAAGGAGCCGATCTGGTTGTGGTCGGCGTCGGTGGTGCACACGAAGCGGGCGGTGTGCAGGGTCTCGGAGATGCGGACCGAGGCCGTGTCGACGCCGTGCCGGTCGAGCCAGGCCCGGTACTCGTCGAAGTCCGCGCCCGCCGCGCCGACCAGGATGGGGCGGGTACCGAGTTGTCCCATGCCGAAGGCGACGTTCGCGCCCACCCCGCCCCGGCGGACGTCCAGGTTGTCGACCAGGAAGGAGAGCGAGACCGTATGGAGACGGTCCGCGACGAGCTGATCGGCGAAGCGGCCGGGGAACGTCATGAGGTGGTCTGTCGCGATGGAGCCGGTGACTGCGATGCGCACGGCGTGGACTCTCCTGAGGGGAGGGGGATTGACAGTTCACGCTACCCGGTCGGCTCGCGCCACCGCAGCAGCGGAAACTACCCGATAGTAGATCTTTCTTCGTGGGCCGCGGCGTGCCTACCGTTCGACTATGACGAACCTCAAGGTCCACGCGCCCGCTCCGGCCGACCTCGACGGCGGCCTCGCGTCGCTGCGCGGTGACTGCGCGCGGATGGCTCCGCACTGGGCCGCCCCGGAGAAGATCACTTCCCGCCCGGTCTCCCCGTCGCTCATCCACGGCGTGAACGTTCCGGCGACGTCGGCGCGACTGCTGGAGGCGATGCCGGACTACGGCAACTAGGACCGGCCCCTAGATCACCCAGGACCGGCCGTTCGGACCACTTTGCCGAGTGGCCCCTGGGGTGATCCCCCGATATTTCCTTCGGTACGGCGCGCGGAAGGGAACCGTGCGCTCCCCCGTCGCGTCCCATCGGCGTCCCTCGTGAAGGGGATGCGAGGTACGACAGCAGGGCAGCCGAAGGAGCGATGCGGTGAACACCGAGCGACCCGAGAACGACGACGCCGCGCGCGAGCCGGAGAAGACGGGGAAGCCGTCTTCCGCCGAGGCGAAGGCGCGGGCGCAAGCGCAGGACGCCGAGCAGACACAGGACGCCGAGCAGGCGCAGCGGCGAGGGTCCGGGCAGGCGGAGGCTGAGCCCTCGGGCGCCGACGGCGAGGAGGCCGGGCATGCGGACGCCGGGCCTGCGGACGCCAAACCCGCTGAGGCCGGGCCCGCTGTTTTGGACGAGGTCGCGGCGGAGTCCGCTGCCTCCCAGGACGCCGGCGGCCCGCAGGAGTCCGGCGCCGGCGCTTCGCCAGAGGCCCCCGTCACCGACTCGGACGACGCCGGTGTTCACGACGAGCTCGCCGCCTCGGGCGAAGCCAATGCTCACGACGGTGTTCCCGGGGCGGCGGATGCCGACGCCGGCGACGCCGCCCATGGCGGTCGGGACGAGCCCGTCGTCGGCGCGGTGGGCCACGGGGGGCCCGCTCCCGGACCTCGGCGCCGCTCCCCCCTTCTCATCGCCTCGGTCACGGCGGCCGTGCTGCTGGTGGGCGGCGGTGGCGCGTATCTGACCGCCGACACGGTGAGCGGCTCGGGCGGCGGCTCCGGTCCGGGATCGCCCTCCGGTGACGGCTCCCCCGCCGTGCTCGCACTGGACGACCACACCGCGGGCACGGGCGCCTCCCGGAGCGCCCCGAACGGCATCGCGCCCGGCGAGCCCAACCCCTACGGGGTGACCTACCAGGCCGGCGCCACCCTGCCCGCCGGTCCCGGCTCCGCGCCCGTGTACTGGGCGAAGGGCGAGGTCACCGCGGACGAGGCGGCCCGGCTGGCGAAGGCGCTGGGGGTCGACGGCACGCCGGTGGCCGACGGCGAGGCCTGGCGGATCGGCGCCGGCGACAGCTCGGGGCCGGCGCTGCGGGTGAACCGGCAGGCGCCCGGCATGTGGACCTTCACCCGGTACGCCCCGGGCACCGACAACTGCACCGCGTTCAGCGACAAGTGCGCCCAGTCACAGTCCCGGTCCCAGTCCCCGACGCCGGCCACCGACGAGCCGGTGAGCGAGGCAGCCGCGAAGAAGGCGGCCGCGCCGATCCTGAAGGCGCTCGGGCAGGACGACGCCAAGGTGGACGCGAGCCTGACCATGGGCGCGCAGCGCATGGTGAACGCCGACCCGGTGGTCGGCGGGCTGCCGACCTACAGCTGGACGACCGGGATCAGCGTCAACGCACAGGGCGAGGTCGTCGCCGGGAACGGGCAGCTGGAGGCGCCCGCGAAGGGGGACGTCTATCCCCTGGTGAGCGCGCAGGAGGCGCTGGACGCGCTGAACTCCGCGCCGGGGACCGGCCACCGGATGGGCATCGGCGGCTGCGCCAGCCCGGTGCCGCTGAAGGAACGACTGGAGAGCCCGTGCGGCACGTCGACGTCCGCTCCGAAGCGGCAGACGGCGACCGTCGAGGACGCGGTGCTCGGCCTGGCCCCGCACACCTCGGGCGGCCGGCAGGTCCTCGTGCCGTCCTGGCTGTTCGCCGTGCGGGCGGCGGGCGGTGCGGACGGGTACACCGTGGCGCAGCCGGCCGTCGAGCCCGCGTATCTGAAGTCCGCGACGACGCCGACCCCCACGCCGCGGCCGTCCGGCTCCTCGGCCACTCGTGACGTGCGGGTGGACGGCTACTCCGCGGAGGGCAGGGAGCTGACCGTCGCCTTCACCGGCGGGGTGTGCGCCGACTACAAGGCGACGGCGACGGAGAGCAAGGACGAGGTGAGGGTCACCGTCACGCAGACGCCCTGGCCGGACAAGGTCTGCATCATGATCGCCAAGGAGTACCACCAGGTCGTGCAGCTGGACGAGCCGCTGGGCGCCCGGAAGGTGGTCGGGTCGGACGGCGCGGGCGTCCCGCTGGAGAAGCCGGGGGCCCGGCTTCCGCAGGCCCGGTAGCCCCTCGGAGCGCAGCACGAAGGCGGCGGCCCCCCTCAAAAGGGGGCCGCCGCCTTTCGCGTGGCTCAGCCGCGGTTCATGGTGGAACCGGCGACGACCTGGACGACCTGACTGAGGACGGCCTAGCTGAAGGAGTCGCCGCAGGCGCAGGAACCCGTCGCGTTCGGGTTGTCGATCGTGAAGCCCTGCTTCTCGATGGTGTCGACGAAGTCGATGGAGGCGCCGCCCAGGTACGGGGCGCTCATGCGGTCGGTGACGACCTTGACGCCGTCGAAGTCCTTGACCACGTCGCCGTCGAGCGAACGCTCGTCGAAGAAGAGCTGGTAGCGCAGGCCGGAGCAGCCGCCGGGCTGAACGGCGACGCGCAGCGCGAGGTCGTCGCGGCCTTCCTGGTCGAGCAGGGCCTTGACCTTCGCCGCGGCGGCGTCGGACAGGAGGATGCCGTCGCTGACAGTGGTCTTCTCGTCCGATACGGACATCTACATCTCTCCCGGGTTGTACGGAGACTGCTTGCCGACGTTTCCAACTGTCGGGACCGCGGATTCATTCCGGGCCGAGGACTCGTGTTTCCGTTTCTTTCCTCTTCTTGCCCTTCATGCTCGCACACCCGCGGTGGAGCGGACAGCGACCGGGCGGTGCCCGGACAGTGACCCGCGACGCGTTGACGGAACGCGTTTCGGGATTCACGTCACATCGACGCAATGACCATCGTGAAAGTGGCGTGAGGCGGGTTATCATAGATAACGTCAATTCGACGAAAAGTAGAAAGGGTGCGTGACGTGACCACCGCCCAGCCCACGGAGCTCGACGTACAGCCGACTCCGCTCGCCCTGTTGCTGCTCGGCCGTGAGGCCGACCCGAAGAGCGAGCGGGGCGTCGAGTGCCCCGGCGACCTGCCCTCGCCCTCCGACCCGGACCTGGTCGAGCGCGCCCGCGCCGCCAAGGCGAAGCTCGGTGACAAGGTCTTCGTGCTCGGCCACCACTACCAGCGCGACGAGGTCATCCAGTTCGCCGACGTCACGGGCGACTCCTTCAAGCTGGCCAGGGACGCGGCCGCCCGCCCGGAGGCCGAGTACATCGTCTTCTGCGGTGTGCACTTCATGGCCGAGTCCGCCGACATCCTGACCTCCGACGACCAGAAGGTCGTCCTGCCCGACCTCGCCGCCGGCTGCTCGATGGCCGACATGGCCACCGCCGAACAGGTCGCCGAGTGCTGGGACGTGCTGACCGAGGCCGGCGTGGCCGAGCAGGTCGTGCCGGTCTCGTACATGAACTCCTCCGCGGACATCAAGGCGTTCACGGGACGGCACGGCGGCACCATCTGCACCTCGTCCAACGCCGAGCGTGCCCTGGAGTGGGCCTTCCGGCAGGGCGAGAAGGTCCTCTTCCTGCCCGACCAGCACCTCGGCCGCAACACCGCCGTGCGGGACATGGGCATGTCCCTCGAGGACTGCGTCGTCTACAACCCGCACAGGCCGAACGGCGGGCTGACCGCCGAGCAGCTGCGCGACGCGAAGATGATTTTGTGGCGCGGCCACTGCTCGGTGCACGGCCGCTTCAGCCTGGAGTCGGTCGACGACGTCCGCGCCCGCATACCCGGCGTCAACGTGCTCGTGCACCCCGAGTGCCGGCACGAGGTCGTGGCCGCGGCGGACTACGTCGGCTCGACGGAGTACATCATCAAGGCGCTGGAGGCCGCCCCGGCCGGGTCCAAGTGGGCCATCGGCACCGAGCTGAACCTGGTCCGCCGCCTGGCGAACCGTTTCGCGCCCGAGGGCAAGGAGATCGTCTTCCTGGACAAGACGGTCTGCTTCTGCTCGACCATGAACCGCATCGACCTCCCCCACCTGGTGTGGACCCTCGAGTCGCTGGCCGACGGCAAGCTGGTCAACCGCATCGAGGTCGACCGGGAGACCGAGGAGTTCGCCAAGCTGGCGCTGGAGCGGATGCTGGCCCTGCCGTAACCGGACCGGCGGCCGACCCCGATCACCGGATCACTCCGATCGCTCCGATCGCTCCGATCACCGGATCAATCCGATCGCCCCGACTGAGGTTCCAGGTCGGGGCGATCGGGATCCAGCGTGAAGACGGTCCCGTCGGGGCTGAGCACGATCGTGGCGCCCTCGTCGAAGAACACGCGCGCCTCGGCGGCGAAGCCGGAGTCGACGACCTGCTCCGCCCACGCAGCGGACTCCCACAGCAGCTCGCCTGTCCCGATGTCGGCGGCGGCGACCCGCCCGGAGGCGCTGGCCGCGAAGACCGTCTGTCCCCTTCGGTCGGCGACCGGCGTACCGGGCTGCTGAAGGGTCGTCTCGGTCTGCCACAGCCGCACGCCCGTCTCGGGCGAGTGGGCGACCAGCTGCCCTCGGGAGTTGGCGAAGCAGAGCACCCCGCCCACCAGCGCCGCCTGGCCGCGCGGACTGCCGGGCAGCTTCCGCTTCCGTACGGCACCGGTGTCCGGGTCGATCAGCAGGACCTCGCCGTACGTCGACTCGCCGAAGCTGCGACGGTCCCGCGGGACCTGCGCCACGAAGACCAGGTCGCCGTCGGCGACGCCGACGTATTCGAGGTCGCCGTCCGGCACGCTCACCTTGCGGGTGGAGCCGTCGGCGGGATCCACGGCGTAGAACACGTTGCGCGACGGGGTGCCCGCGTCGGTGCAGTCGGCGTAGAGGGCGCCGTCGGCGTTCTGGAACTTGCAGGAGTAAGTGGGCCCGGCAGGCACGGTGGCCGTCCAGCGCTCGGCGCCGCCGCGCGGTTCACGGGCGGTCACGCGCCGGCCGTCCGCGGTCAGCAGGAGATCACCGACGACCGCGGCTTCGACGGCACTCGTCCGGCTCAGCGGGCTCGACCAGAGCAGTTTGCCGGTGGTGGAGTCGAGGGCGACGACGGTGGCGCTCTGGTCGTCGCCCGCCTTGTTCATCACGAACGCCAACACCAGCACCACGCCGCCGTGCGTCCCGAGGACCCTGCTGTTGTAGCGCTTCTGCGGCAGGCCCGGCGGCAGGGACTCGGCCCGCCAGGCGATCCGGCCGGTCGCCCCGTCGACCCGGATCGGGAGGGTGCCGTCGCCGCCGCAGTACAGGGCGCTCTCGCCCATCTCACAGGACAGGGTGGGGCCGTCGGGGGCTCCGCCGCCCAGCGGCTTCGTCACCCCGGTCGCGGCGGTGCCGTACACCGAGGTCCGCCAGGGCTTCCAGCCGTTGGGCAGGGGGTCCTGGTCGACGGACACGCTACCGGTGCTGTCCGACTCCTCGGCCCTTTTGAAGGGGTCGAGGTCGAGCACCAGGTAGGCGGTGAGCGCCAGGGTCACCAGGCCCGCCGTGCCGGCCAGGACCGGCCACCGGCGCAGCCGGGAACGGCGGCCGTAGCGGGCCGGGGCGTCGGGCGGCCCGGACTCCTCGCCCGCCGGACCGATCGTCGCGGGCGGCGGCGGCACACGCAGGGACACCGTTTCCATGTCGCCCGCGGCGGCGCCGGGCAGCACGCGGGCGAATTCCTCGGTCAGCTCCTCGAGTCCGGGCCGGTTCTCGGCGTCCTTGGCCAGACAGCGGGTGAGGACCCCGCGCAGCGGCTCGGCCACCGCCTCCACCTTCGGCTCCTCCTGCAGCACCCGCCACGCGGTCAGATACGGGCTGTCCGCGTCGAAGGGGC
The DNA here is from genome assembly GCF_036898465.1 of Streptomyces sp. B21-105. NCBI lineage: Bacteria > Bacillati > Actinomycetota > Actinomycetes > Kitasatosporales > Streptomycetaceae > Streptomyces > Streptomyces sp. B21-105. The sequence continues at coordinate 2,749,951 of NZ_JARUMJ010000001.1, forward strand.
CGCGCCCGGTCGTGGCGAACACCAGCAGCGCGCCGAGGGAGAACACGTCCGAGGCGGGGCCGACCGAGCGGGCGTCCGTGAACTGCTCGGGCGACATGAACGGCGGGGTGCCGATCATCTTGCCGGTCTCGGTGAGCGTCTGGTTCTCCGCCGCCCGGGAGATCCCGAAGTCGATGACGCGGGGCCCGTCGTGGGCCATCAGGACGTTGCCGGGCTTGAGGTCGCGGTGGACGACCCCGGCCCGGTGGATCTCCCGCAGCGCCTCCACCAGGCCGAGGGCGAGCCGGCGCAGTTCCGCGCCGCGCAGCGGGCCGTGGTCGCGGATGCGGGCGGCGAGCGTGGGGCCCGACACGTACTGCGTGGCCATCCAGGGCCGGACGGCCTCCGGGTCGGCGTCCACGACCGGGGCGGTGAACGCGCCGCTCACCTTGCGGGCCGCTTCGATCTCCTGCCGGAAGCGGGCGCGGAAGACCGGGTCCTCGGCGTACTGCGCGTGGACCACCTTGACGGCGACCTCACGCCCCGATCGGGACCGGCCGCGGTAGACGACGCCCATGCCTCCGGCTCCGAGACGGTCGGCGATCCGGTATCCGCCGAGCGCCTTCGGGTCGTCCTTGTTCAGCGGCACCGCTTCTGTCCCCCTCACAGGCACGTCGTTGAGGTTGCCAGCATAGGGAAGGCGCCCGGGAGCCGAAGACCGAGGGAAAGGGCTTCACCCGGCACCGGCCGAAGGAGCCGCCCCCGCTCCCCCCCTCACCCTCGCTCCGCCCTCACTCCGCCCTCGGGCGCACCAGGCCCGACTCGTAGGCGATCACCACGAGCTGCGCCCGGTCACGCGCGCCCAGTTTCGCCATGGCCCGGTTCACGTGCGTCTTGACCGTGAGCGGGCTGACCTCCAGCCGTTCGGCGATCTCGTCGTTGGAATGGCCGCCGGCGACCAGCACGAGGACCTCGCGCTCACGCACGGTGAGCGCGCCGAGCCGGGCGGAACGGGTGGGGTCGTGGTCGTCGTCCGCGCCGCCCTGGGCGAGGAAGCGGGCGATCAGGCCCTTGGTGGCGGTCGGCGAGAGCAGCGCCTCGCCGCCCGCGGCGATCCGGATCGCGCTCAGCAGCTCCTCGGGCTCGCTGCCCTTGCCGAGAAAGCCGGAGGCCCCGGCCCGCAGCGACTGCACGACGTAGTCGTCCACCTCGAAGGTCGTCAGGATGACCACCCGGACATGGCCGAGATCAGGGTCGGCGCTGATCAGACGGGTCGCGGCGAGGCCGTCCGTGCCGGGCATCCGGATGTCCATCAGGACGACGTCGACGGGCCCCTCCTTGGCCAGCCGGAACGCCTCAGCGCCGTCGGACGCCTCACCGATCACCTCCATGTCGGGCTCGGAGTCGACGAGCACGCGGAAGGCACTGCGCAACAGCGCCTGGTCGTCGGCGAGCAGGACGCGGATGGTCATACGGGATCCTCTGCGGTGCGTGGCTCGGCAGTACGGGACTGCCCGCCCCGGAGCCGCTCCGCGCGGGACGGCTCGGTACGGGACGGCTCGGTACGGGACGGCTCCCCGGGGGGCTGCTCCGCGCGGGACGGCTCGGTACGGGGCTGCTCCCCGGGGGGCTGCTCCCCGGGGGGCTGCTCCCCGGGGGGCTGCTCCGCGCGGGGTAGCTGCGTGCGGGACGGCTCCGTACGGGGCCGGGTTCGGCTGCGCCGTGGGGTGGGGAGCCGGCCGGCGGGGGGCTGCCCGGCGCCCGGCTCCTCGGTACGGCTTCCGGTCGCGGGGGGCTCCGGGGCGGCGGCGCCGGTACGGGGCTTGACCGGCAGGATCACGTGGACGCGGTAGCCGCCGCCGAAGCGGGGACCGGTGGTGAGGGTGCCGCGCAGAGCCGTGACACGTTCGCGCATGCCCAGCAGACCATGGCCGCTGCCCGCCGCCGGGGAGGCGTCGTCCGGGGGCTGCCCGTCGTCGAGGACCGTGACCTCGATGTTCGGTCCCACGCGTACGACGCTGACCTCGGCCCTGGCCGCCGGCCCCGCGTGCTTCTGGACGTTGGTGAGGGCTTCCTGGATGACCCGGTAGGCGGCCAGGCCGACGGCGGCCGGGAGCTTCGTCCCGTGGTCGGTGCGAGCCACCTCGACCGGGAGGCCGGCGTTGCGGAACGTGCCGGCGAGATCGTCGAGGCGGTCCAGGCCGGGCGCGGGCTCGGTGGGGGCCTCCGGGTCACCGGACTGGCGCAGCAGACCCACCGTGGCCCGCAGTTCGTTGAGCGCGGAGCGGCTGGCCTCGCGGACGTGCGCGAGGGCCTCCTTGGCCTGGTCGGGCCGCTTGTCCATGACATGTGCGGCGACCCCGGCCTGGACGTTGACCAGGGCGATGTGGTGGGCGACGACGTCATGCAGGTCGCGGGCGATGCGCAGCCGCTCCTCGGCGACCCTGCGCCGGGCCTCCTCCTCCCGGGTGAGCTCCGCCCGCTCGGCACGGTCCCGGATGGCCTGGACGACCGCCTTGCGGCTGCGGACCGCGTCGCCCGCGGTGGCGCCGATGCCGGTCCAGGCAAGGATCCCGAGGTTGTCCTGGGCGTACCAGGGCAGCGGTCCGGCGAGCATGGCCGCGCCGGTGAGGACCGTCATGGTGAGCAGGCCGGCCCGCAGGGTGGTGGGGCGGTCGGTGGCGGCGGCGACGGTGAAGAGGGCGACGACGGCGGACATCGCCACGGGGGCGCGGGGGTCGCCGGTGACGGACTCGGCCACGGACGCCGCGCCGGTGAGGACGAGGACCGCCATGGGGGCACGGCGGCGCAGGACGAGCGCCGCGGCGCCGAGGGCCATCAGCAGGAGGCTGAGCAGGTCCGGGGTGCGGATGCTCCAGCTGACGCCGCGCTCGCCGTGCGGGTCGACGAAGGAGCCGGCGAGCATGCACAGGAGGACGCCCGCGGCGAGGGAGGCGTCGAGGGCCAGGGGGTGGGCCTTGAGCCGGCAGTCGGCCCGGGAAAGGAGGGTCACTGTCTGGTCGCCGTCGCTTTCCTCGCCCTGGCCGGGGCTGCCGCCCCCAGAACCCGCTGTCGGCCCCGGAAGGGGCCTCGTCTCGATCTCCCCCAGAGGGGGGACCCCCAGACGGGCTGAGACACCGTGACCGGTAGTGAGAGGTCGCCGCTCTCACCCCGGGATCAGACCGTCGTCGCTCAGCATCTCCCGGACCTCCTCCAGGCTCGCTTCCGGCGACGGGAGGATGAGCTCGGAGGGTTCCAGTGCCTCGTCCGGCAGGGGTTCGCCGAGGCGGCGTACGGCGTCCAGGAGGGCGACCAGGGTGCGGTGGAAGCCGTCCTCGTCGCCGCTCTCCATCTCCTCGAGGAGGTCGTCGTCCAGCTTGTTCAGTTCGACGAAGTGGGAGTCGGCCAGTTTCCACTGGCCCTCCCCCATGATCCGTACGATCACGTCGCCCTCCTCGGCTCCGGGCCCCGGCGCCGGGTTACTGCTTGTCGAAGCGCGGGGTGTCCTGCGGCTGCTGCTGGGACTGCGACTGGCCGGTGCCGCCTTCGATGGCCTGCTGGCCGGCGGACGGTCCTCCGGCGAGCTCGGCCTTCATGCGCTGCAGTTCCAGCTCAACATCCGTACCACCGGAGAGGCGGTCCAGCTCGGTCTGGATGTCGTCCCTCGCGATGCCCGTCGGGTCGTCCAGGGCGCCGGAGGCGAGGAGCTCGTCGAGGGCGCCGGCCCGGGCCTGGAGCTGGGCGGTCTTGTCCTCGGCGCGCTGGATGGCCAGGCCGACGTCGCCCATCTCCTCGGAGATGCCGGAGAAGGCCTCGCCGATGCGGGTCTGGGCCTGGGCGGCGGTGTAGGTGGCCTTGATGGTCTCCTTCTTCGTACGGAAGGCGTCCACCTTGGCCTGGAGGCGCTGGGCCGCGAGAGTGAGTTTCTCCTCCTCGCCCTGGAGCGTGGAGTGCTGCGCCTCGAGGTCGGTGACCTGCTGCTGGAGGGCGGCGCGGCGGGAGAGCGCCTCGCGGGCGAGGTCCTCGCGGCCGAGCGCGAGCGCCTTGCGGCCCTGGTCCTCCAGCTTGGAGGACTGCGACTGGAGCTGGTTGAGCTGGAGTTCCAGGCGCTTGCGGGAGGTGGCGACGTCGGCGACGCCGCGACGGACCTTCTGCAGGAGTTCCAGTTGCTTCTGGTACGAGTAGTCGAGGGTTTCGCGCGGGTCCTCGGCCCGGTCAAGGGCCTTGTTCGCCTTCGCGCGGAAGATCATCCCCATACGCTTCATGACACCGCTCATGGGCTTCGCGCGCCCCCTTCTGACGGACTCCGGCTCTCAGACTGCGACAGAACCCACAGTACGGGCCCTGCCTCCATTGACGCACTGTTCGGGGGCGGATGTGCTCCTCCCCAAGGACGACTGACGGGGCCCGGGCTCCGGCGTGAGGAGTAGGTGACCTTCAGGGTGCGCGACGCGCCGCCCTTCGCCCCTCTTCCTCGTTCTCGCCCGGTCTGTCCCTTCTACAGACGACTGGTGTTGCCGGATCGTTCCCCTCCGGGCTGGGGTCCATGCCCGGGAGCGCTTACCCTTGGGTTTTGTGTTCCGTAGCCGTGCCAAGGAAGAGAAGGCCCCCGCTGACGCGGTGGTGACCGACTCCAAGCAGCCCCGTGACCCTCAGGCGAAGAAGGGCAGGCCCACGCCCAAGCGCAGTGCGGCCCAGACCCAGCGCCGCAGCGTCGCCAACACCTCGACGTCGCGCAAGGACGCCGCCAAGCGGCAGCGTGACGAGCGCCGCGCCCAGATGGAGCGGCAGCGCCAGGCGCTGGCCGGCGGCGACGAGCGTTATCTGCCGGTCCGCGACAAGGGCCCCGTCCGCAAGTTCGCGCGCGACTTCATCGACGCGCGGTTCAACGTGGCGGAGTTCTTCCTGCCGATGGCCGTGGTCATCCTCGTGCTGAGCATGGTGCGGGTGGGCTCGTTGCAGACCATCGCGCTGCTGCTGTGGCTGATCGTGATCGTCCTGATCGTGCTGGACTCGCTCACCACGAGTTTCCGGCTGCGCAAGCGGCTGGCCGAGCGCTTCCCCGACCAGAACCTGCGGGGCGCGGTCGCCTACGCGCTGATGCGCTCGCTGCAGATGCGCCGGCTGCGGCTGCCCAAGCCGCAGGTCAAGCGTGGAGCGGCGCTCTGAGCACTGCGGCCTTTTCCGGGGGAGCGGCCGAGGCCTGGCTGAACAAGCTGGGTGGGCTGCGTGACGTCGTACGTCAGGAGCTGGTGGCCCGGCAGCTCGACGAGCAGATGGCGGGGCGTTATGCCGTGGGACAGCGGCTGCGGGTCCTCGACGTCGGGATGGGTCAGGGCACGCAGGCGCTGCGACTGGCCCGGCTCGGTCACCAGGTGACGGGGCTGGAACAGGACGCGACCATGGTCGCCGTGGCCCGCGAGGCCCTCAAGGGCGAGCCCGAGGGCATCCGGGAGCGGATGCGGATCATCGAGGGCGACGGCCGGGACACCGGCGTGCACTTCCTGCCCGGCAGCTTCGACGTGGTGCTGTGCCACGGCGTGCTGATGTACGTGGAGGCGCCGGACGCCCTGCTGGCGGGACTGGCGCGGATGCTGGCGCCCGGCGGGCTGCTGTCGCTGCTGGTGCGCAACGCGGACGCGCTCGCCATGCGGGCGGGGCTGGCCGGCGACTGGGCGGGCGCGCTGGGCGCCTTCGACACCGTCTCCTACCGGAACCGGCTGGGCCTGGACGTGCGGGCGGACCGGCTGGCGACGCTGACGGACACGCTCGCGGGGATCGGGGCGCCGCTGCAGGCCTGGTACGGCGTACGGGTCTTCACGGACACGGCCGCCGACGACGCGGAGATCCCCGGCGACCTCGAGAGGCTGCTCTCCACCGAGGAGCGGGCCGGGCGGACCGACCCCTACCGGCAGGTCGCGGCGCTGCTGCATCTGTGCGGGGTGCGCGGCTGAGCGGGGTGCACGGCCGAGCGGACGTGTTCCGCTCGTTCGGGTGAACGGCCTCCGGCCGTACGACGGGGGTGAACGGGGGCGGGACGACCGTGGTCCGGCCGCCCCGCCGTACGGCTACGCCTCGTTCGCGCGCAGGCTCATCGGCCCGTAGATCTCGGTGGACTCCTCGAAGAGCCGCACCTGGTCGGCGCCGCCTGCGAGAAGGTCCTTCCAGACTTCCCCGATCCAGGACTCGGCGTCCCCCTGCGTGGTGAACTCGTCGGGCTGCACCGCGGGTTGGACCTCCGTCCCGTCGGCCTTCTCGAACCGCCACGTCCATGCCGCCATGTACGCCTCCCAGCTGTGACCACGTGCAGAGCGGAAGCCGGATCGCGGTCCGGCTTCTGCCCCGAGCCTAGGGCCTGTCCGGCGGATCATGCCGCAGACGCGGGATCTCGTACGCCCCGGACGGTCCCGGGCCGGATGCGCGGGAGAAGGTCGGACGCGCGAAAATCAGCTCCGTGGAAGTCACTCTGCTCGGTACCGGCGCCCCCGCGGGACTGCCCCGCCCCGACTGCTCCTGCGCCGTGTGCGCGACCTCGCTCGGCGCACACGCGCGTGCCGCGACCGCGTTGCTCGTGGACGGCGCCCTGTTGCTCGACCTCACGCCGGGCGCGGCGTTCGCGGCCGCGCGGGCGGGGCACTCGCTGGCCGGGGTGGGCCAGGTGCTGCTGACGCATCCGCACGACGGTCCGCCGGTGGAGGTGCCGGTGGGCCTGCCGCAGCCCGGCCGGGTGCCGGACGGCCGGGAGTCGGCGTCGTTGACGGGGCATCGGGTGCGGGCGGTGGCGATGGACGCGCCGGGCACCGGGTACGCGGTGACCGGGCCCGACGGGCAGCGGCTGCTGTATCTGCCGCCCCGGGGCGCGCCGGCCGGCCTGGAGGAGGGGTCGGAGCCCGCCGGGCGCTACGACATGGTCCTGCTGGACGTGGTGGGGCGGCCGGACGCGCTGGCGAAGCTGCGGGCGGTCGGGGCGGTGCGGGCCACGACCGACGTGGTCGCCGTCCACCTCGACCACGACGTGCCGCCGGGCGCGGAGCTCGACCGCCGGCTGGCGGCGGCGGGTGCGCGGGCGGTGCCGGACGGGGCGACGCTCACCGTGGGGGTGTACGAGGACGTGCCCGACGTGCCGCGCCGGACGCTGGTGCTGGGCGGCGCCCGGTCGGGCAAGTCGGTGGAGGCCGAACGGCGGCTGGAGTCCTTCCCGGACGTGCTGTACGTGGCCACCGGCGGGACCCGGGGCGGCGACACCGAGTGGGCGTCGCGGGTGTCCGCGCACCGGGAGCGGCGGCCGGGTTCCTGGCGGACGACGGAGACCTGCGACCTCGTCCCGCTGCTGGCGCAGGACGGGGCGCCGCTGCTGGTCGACTGTCTGTCGCTGTGGCTGACGGATGTGATGGACGCGGTCGGGGCGTGGGACGACGCGGTGTGGGCGGACGGCGGCGAGAAGGCGTTGCGGGCGCGGGTGCGGGAGCTGGCGGACGCGGTGCGCTCGGCCCGGCGGACCGTCGTCCTGGTGTCCAACGAGGTCGGCTCGGGCATCGTGCCGGCGACGGCGTCGGGACGGCGTTACCGCGACGAGCTGGGGCGGCTGAACGCGGCGGTCGCGGCGGAGTGCGAGCAGGTCGTGCTGGTGGTGGCGGGCCAGGCACAGGTACTCCGCACCTGACCCACCACCCCGGCACCGACTCCATGCGGGTCCAGGCCACGGGCAGGCCGGGGACCGGCGCAGGCAGGCCGGGACCAAGCCGGCGACCCGCGCGGGCAGGCCGGGACCAAGCCGGCGACCGGCGCAGGCAGGTCGGGTCAGGGGGACCGGCGCGGGCAGGCCGGGTGAGATCGCGGGCAGGCCGGGACCAAGCCGGAGACCCGCGCGGGCAGGGCGGGCCAGGCCGGGTCGGGCACGCCGGGTCAGGCCGGGCCTGACCCGGCGCAGGCAGCGCGGGCCGGGGCCGGGCGCGGACGGGGCGTGGTCAGGTTCTGCGGGCGACGATCCGGTAGGCGTTCGAGAAGCGGGTGCGGCGCAGGGCCGGGGCCAGGAGGTGGTCGAGGACGGCGGCCAGGGCGGTCAGCGGGCCGGCCGCCCCGCGCAGCCGAGTCCGACGCAGGCAGAGCGAGGCCGCAGCCGCCAGGTCGCCCGGCGCGTGGGGGCTTCTGCGGTCCGCCACGACGATCTCGCAGCCCCGGGCCTCGAGTTCGGCCCGCAGGTTGGCCTGCGGGATCAGGTGGAGGTGGCGGGGCTGGTCGTGGGCGGGCCACCACTTGCCGAGGACGGCCGCGGAGGCGCTGGCCGGGTCCGGGAGTTCGAGGAGCAGATGGCCGCCGGGGCGCAGGGCCGTCACCGCCGCGGCGAGCTCCTGCCTCGGGTCCCGGGTGTGTTCCAGGTGGTGGAGCATGCTGACGACGTCGTAGCGGCCGCGCAGCCGGGACAGCGTCTCGGGGTTCGTCAGCCGTCCCATGTGGGCCTCGTCGAGCCGCCCGGCCGCGTGCGCCCACCGGACTGCGGGGGCCGGGTCCACGCCGTCGAACGCCGTGTAGGCGAACAGTTCCTTCGCTGCCTCCGGGAAGGCCGCGTCTCCCGTCCCGACGTCCAGCCAGCTCTCCGGCTCGGGAGTGAAGGGCAGCATGGTCCGGGCCGTCGCCCGCAGGCGTCCACGGGTGGTCCGCCGGTGGTCCTCCCGCGCGGCGTAGAGCTCCAGCCCCTCGGCGGTCAGACACGGGTTCTGGAAGGCGTGCCGGCAGTCCCGGCACTCGTCGACCACGAACGTGCCCGGTCTGCGGTGGCGCAGGTCCGTTGCGCGCAGCCGGGTGCGCAGGCTCTCCGAGCCGCACCAGGGGCAGTCGTCGCGGCGCGGCTCGTGGACGGGCCTGGGGGGCCTGGGGGGCATGAGCGGCTCCGGGAGGGCGAGGCGGACGACGTGGGCGAGGCGGACGAGGCAGGTGAGGGACATGTGCGGCAAAACGGAACGTATGGGATAGCGACCGCGGGTGCAATGACGTCGGGCAGGCGTGGTGGCAGACGTCGGGCGGGCGTGGTGGCGACGGGGAGCGGAACCGTTCGACCGGTGCCGGTACTGTTCGGCGAATGAGCTCGCTTAATCTCGACGACTTCACCGATCTGATCGAGCGTCCCGACGGCGGTGTGCGCCGCGACGCGGAGGCCCGCCGGGAACGTCAGATCGTGCCGCCCGGGTCGCTGGGGCGTCTGGACGACCTGGGTGAGTGGCTGGCGGCGGCGCAGGGCTCGTCGCCGGTGCGGCCGATCGGGCGACCGCGGGTGGTGCTGTTCGCGGGCGACCACGGGGTGGCCGAGCTGGGCGTCTCCGCCCGGCCGGCGGGCAGCGCCGCGGAGTTGGTGCGGGCGGTCCTGGAGGGCGGCCGGCCGGTCTCCGTGCTCGCCCGCCGCCTCGACGTCCCGGTGCGGGTGGTGGACATGGCGCTGGACTGCGATCCGGACGCCTTCCCGGAGGACGTCGTACGGCACCGGGTTCGGCGCGGCAGCGGCCGCATCGACATCGAGGACGCGTTGACGGCCCAGGAGGCCGAGGCGGCCTTCGCGGCGGGCGTGGCCGTCGCCGACGAGGAGGCCGACTCGGGGACGGACCTGGTCGTGCTGGGCGACGTCAGCGTCGGCGGGACGACGGCCGCGGGCGTGCTGGTGGCGGCGCTGTGCGGCACCGACGCGTCCGTGGTCACCGGGCGCGGCGGAGAGGCGATCGACGACCTGGCGTGGATGCGCAAGTGCGCCGCCGTCCGCGACGCGCTGCGACGGGCGCGGCCGGTGCTCGGCGACCAGTTGCAGCTGCTGGCGACGGTGGGCGGGGCCGACCTCGCCGCCATGACGGGCTTTCTGCTCCAGTGCGCGGTACGGAAGTTGCCGGTCGTCCTGGACGGCGTCGTGGCGGCGGCCTGCGCGCTCGTCGGGCAGCGGGTCGCGTTCCGGGCACCGGACTGGTGGCTGGCCGGACACACGAGCGGCGAGCCAGGGCAGGCCAAGGCGCTCGACCGGATGGCCCTGGAGCCGCTGCTCGACCAGGGCGTGAAGGTCGGCGAGGGCGCAGGCGCGCTGCTCGCCCTGCCGCTGGTGCGGGCCGCCGCGGCCCTCGCCGCGGAGCTTCCGGAGAAGCCCTCGGAGAAGCCCGAGGCCCCCTCGGAGGAAACAGAGGCGGAGGCCACGGCGGGTACGGCGGCGGACATGGGTGCGGAGGCGGATACGGAGGCGGAGGCGGAGAGCCGGGTGGTGACGCAGGACGGGCCCGGAGGCCGCTAAAGGGGACAGGCGGCACCAAAAGAGCGGTTTTCCACAAGTGCACCCATATGATCACCGCTCATGGGCAACACCCGGGGCGCCGCCGCCTTCGCCGTCTGGTACCTGCGCGCCGTCGCGTCCGTCAACTTCCTCAGCGCGGTGTGGATCACCCTGGGGCAGGACGTACGGCGGCACAACCAAGCGGACTTCTTCACTCCGTACCTGCTGACGGCCGGGTTCGCGTCCGGGCTCTTCACCGCGTTCCTCGCCGTCACCATGGGGCGGCGCAAGCGGGCCGCGTGGATCCTGAACCTCGGCCTGAGCGGAGCGTTCCTCGGGCTGCTCGCCCTGGCCATGGCGTTCCCGGAGATCCGGCGCCATCCCCAGAACTGGGTCTCGCTGGCGCTGACCGCCGCGTTCGTCGCCACGCTGCTGGCCGGCCGGCGCGAGTTCTACGCCAAGGGCGACCGGTCCAACCCGCGGCTCGCCGCGGCCGTCGGCGCGGGCGGGCTGCTGGGCGCCTCGCTGCTGGCCGCGCTGCTGGTGACGGTCACCGACCGGGCGTCCGCCCCGTCCACGTTCCTCGAACGCTGGCGCTACGGCGCCCTGCGGCTGGTCTCCGTCACGGCCGACGCCCATCGCGTCCCCGGCATCGCGCCGCCCACCTGGGTCGACGTCGCCGTCAACGTGCTGAGCACGGCGCTCCTGCTGGCCGTCCTGTACGCCGCCTTCCGCTCCCGGCGGGCCGTCGACCCGCTCACCGACGACGACGAGAAGCGGCTGCGGGAACTGCTCGACCGGCACGGCGAACGGGACTCGCTCGGCTACTTCGCGCTGCGCCGGGAGAAGAGCGTGTGCTGGTCGCCGACCGGGAAGGCGGCCGTCGCCTACCGCGTCGTCGGCGGGGTGTCACTGGCCTCCGGGGACCCGCTCGGCGACCCGGAGGCCTGGCCGGGGGCGATCGAGCCGTGGCTCGCCGAGGCGCGGGCGCACGGATGGATCCCGGCGGTGACGGGCGCGAGCGAGGAGGCCGGGACGGTGTACGCCCGGCACGGGCTGGACGCGCTGGAACTCGGGGACGAGGCGATCGTCGAGGTCGCCGGGTTCACCCTCGAGGGACGCGCCATGCGGACGGTCCGGCAGGCGTGCAACCGGGTCCGCCGGGCCGGGTACACCGTGCGCGTACGACGCCACGAGGACATCCCGGCCGACGAGATGGCGTACCTGCTGCGGCGGGCCGACGACTGGCGCGACGGGGCCCCCGAGCGCGGGTTCAGCATGGCGCTCGGGCGGCTCGGGGACCCGCGGGACGGGCGCTGCGTGATGCTGGAGTGCACCGACGCCGGCGGTGAACTGCGCGCGCTGCTCTCCTTCGTGCCGTGGGGGCCGCACGGGCTGTCGCTCGACCTGATGCGGCGCGACCGCCACGGCGACAACGGGCTGACGGAGTTCATGGTCGTCGAACTGCTGCTGCGCGCCCGGGTGACGGGGATCGTCCAGCTCTCGCTGAACTTCGCGGTGTTCCGCTCGGTCTTCGAACGGGGCGCCCGGCTCGGCGCCGGGCCGGTGCTGCGGCTGTGGCGGTCGCTGCTGTGCTTCTTCTCCCGCTGGTGGCAGATCGAGTCCCTCTACCGTGCCAACGCCAAGTACCGGCCCGTCTGGGAGCCGCGCTTCCTGCTCTTCGAGAAGAGCGCGGACCTGCCGCGCATCGCCGTGGCGTCGGCGCGCGCCGAGGGGTTCCTCGAGCCGCCCGGGCTGCCGGGGCGGGCGCGCCGGGGTCGCCTGGAGGCGGGGCGGTGAACCGGCTCACCCGCTGGGCCCGCGCCGAGTGGGGGCCGCTGTGCCTGGCCGTGCGCGGTCCGCTGACGCGGCAGCGGTGGCGGGCGGTCCCGATGACGCTGACAGCGGTGTGCCTGACGTCCCTGACGCAGATCGTGCAGAACCAGTCCTGGGGCTACCGGCTCGTGCAGGACGTCGGAGCGGTGCGGGCCGAGGACCCGGTGTGGCTCGCTCTGGCGCGTACCCCGCTGTCGCTGTTCGTGCCCGCGCTCGACCTGCCGGTCTGGGGCGCGCTCGTGCAGATCCTGCTGGTGTTCGGGATCGCGGAGCTCTGCCTCGGACGGTCGCGCACCCTCGTCGTCGCTTACACCGCCACGCTCGCGGGAACCCTGTACGCCCGCGTGGGGCTGGCCCTCGGCCCCGGCGGCCCGTTCGGCCTGCCCGCGTCCGACGCGCTGGTGGTGGACACGGGTCCGTCGGCGGCAGTGGTGGGCCTCGCGGTCTTCCTCGGCCTGCGCTTTCGCGCGTACGCGACGGCGGCCGCGGTGATCGTCGCGATGGTGGTGGAGGCGCTGTTGAAGAACAACCTGGCCGGCAAGGAGCACCTGGCGGCGATCGCGGGCACGGCGGTCCTGTCCGCGTGCCTGCGCCGACGCGAGCGGACGAACGGAGCGGCGCGGTGCGGAGGGCACCGGCACCGCCGTGGACCCCGGGCGTCCGTCCCGGCCGCGGAACCGGCCCCGGAACCGACCCCCACCGGGCAACCGCCGCACGGCCCGCAACCGCCGGACGGCTCGCAGCGCCCGGACGGTGGGCGCGGCGGCCCGGACCGGAGCCGTCACCCGCGCACGCCGCACCGGCCCTCTCACTTCCGTTCGCCGGACTGAGCAAGCTCGGCGTCCGTCTTGCCGCCCAGCCAGTCCCCCACCAGCCGGCGGGGCCTGGCCCATCGCCGGTCGTGCCGGTAGGCGCGCAGCATCGCCTTCGCGCGCGCCCTCGGTCGGCGCCGGTAGAACCGCCGGGCCCAGAGGGACGCCGGCCGGGCCACCCGGACCAGGCCGATCAGCCCGACGAACGGCACGAACACGCTGAAGACGGCCGTCTTGACCTTGCCCTTGGTCAACACGGCCAGCGAGAAGAGGACGTTGACGCCGACGGTCGCGAGGACGCTTCCCCGGTCCTGGAGTTCCTCCTCGGTCATCCCGTCGACGCCGAACGGCGAGAAGCCCACGAGCAGCAGTCCGCCCAGCGCCGCCGTGAGGACCACGGCCTCCACGCTCTTGCGGCCCGCCTCCGTCCAGTACACGTCGTCCAGGTGCAGGATCAGCGCGAACTCGTCGAGGACCAGGCCCGTGCCGATGCCGAAGACGACGGCGAAGGCGCCCGCCCCGAAGCCGTGCCGGCCGCTCGCCACGGAGCCGAAGCCGCCCGCGACGGTCAGGACGACGCCCGGGACGACGTGATGGATGTGCACCCCGCCGGAGCTGACGTTCCCGAAGGGCCCTTTGCCGGCCCGGATGAGGCGGGTGATGACCCGGGTGATCAGGAAGGTGGCCACGAACGCGGTCAGGGCGAGAAGCAGCGGGAGCTTGCCCGGTTCGACGATGTTGCGCTGCACCCAGTCGCCCATGCCCCCAGTCTCACGGCGAGCGGGTCCCGCTGCCTCGCGGGCGCGGCATCCGAGCCAGACACCACCCCAGCCGGGCCAACACCGGTCCCGCCGGGCCCGGGCCCCTCCCGCCAGACCGACGCCGGCCCCACCTGGTCGGCGCCAGTCCCCGTCGGGCCAACCCCGCCAGGCCGCCGATCCCGCCGAACCAGGGCCGGCGCGGGGGTTCCGCCACACCTACGCCCGGTCCCACCGGGTCGACTCCCACCCCGCCGGGCCAGGGCCGGTCCCGACGGGCGCGAGCCACCCTCGCCGGGGCGGGACCGGGCCGGGGGGTGTCCCCGGCGTGATGTGTCGGGTGGGCAGGCCTTAGTCTGCGGCGGTGTCCAGTGTCCCGCCCCCCGCCTCGCCGCTCGAGGGCCTGCGTTTCGCCTTCGGCACCCTCACCGTGTTGCCGGTGCGGGTGACCCGCTGGGACCGTCCGGCCGCACGCGGCGGGATGCTGAGCGCGCCCTTGGTGGGGCTGGTCGTCGGCGGCTGTGCGGCGGGGCTCGGGCTGCTGCTGCTGCGGCTGGGCGCGAGTCCGCTGCTCGCCGCCGTCGCCTCGGCCGCCGTGCCTGCCGTCCTCACCCGGGGACTGCATCTCGACGGGCTGGCCGACACCGCGGACGGGCTGGGCAGCGGCAAGCCCGCCGAGGACGCGCTGCGCATCATGAAGCAGTCGGACATCGGCCCGTTCGGCGTGCTCACGCTCGTCCTGGTGCTGCTCGCCCAGACCGCCGCGCTGGCGCAGGCGTACGGCGACTCCTGGACGCGGGGCGCGGTCGCCGCCGTCGCCTCGGCCCTCGCCGCGCGCCTGGCGCTCACGCTGGCCGCGCGCGCCGGGGTCCCGGCGGCACGGCCGGAGGGCCTCGGCGCGGCGGTCGCCGGGGCGGTCCCGGTCGCGGGCGCGGCGGCCGTCGCGGCCGGCTGCGTCGTCGTCGCGGCCCTCGGCGGCGGGCTGTCCGGCGTGGCCGACGGGGTGCGCACGGCCGCCGCGGTCGCCGCGGCCCTCGCCGCCGCCGAACTCCTGCTGCGCCACTGCACGCGCCGCTTCGGCGGGGTCACCGGGGACGTGTTCGGCGGGATTGCGGAGACGGCGGCGACGACCGCGCTGACCGTACTGGCCCTGGGCGGGTAGCACACCTGCGGCGTCGTCCGGAGGACTGCGACGCCGGGTGGGGAACCCGAGGGGTGTGCACCGGTCGCGGTAGTGCGAGGATCGTCCGACGGAGACGACGCCACCGACAGGGGTGAAGACTCGCGTGCTGAGCGAACGCACCGGCACGCGTAGGCTCGTTCCGGGATTCGCCACGCCGGTTCCGCCGCGCCGGTGGGACGCACCCCGGACACGACCGCACCCACGACCCGCATCCAGGGTCGGCTGTCGGGCCCGGTCGACCCGTGCTCCGGCCACAGCAACTCCACATCGGAAGCGAGATTTCACCACCGTGACTGCTCTCACTCTCAGCACCGCCGCGGCGCCCGGCCTGCGGGCCGACGCGATCGTGATCGGTGTCGCCAAGGGCGCAAAGGGCCCGATCGTTGCCCCAGGCGCCGAAGCCGTCGACACGGCGTTCGACGGCCGGCTCGCCGGCGTTCTGGAGACCCTCGGGGCTTCCGGCGCCGAGGGCGAGGTGACGAAGCTGCCCGCCCCGGCCGGCTTCAAGACGCCGCTCGTGCTCGCGGTGGGGCTCGGCGCCGAGCCCGAGAAGGACGCCGCCTACGACACCGAGGCGCTCCGCAGGGCGGCCGGCGCCGCCGCCCGCGTCCTCGGCGGCTCCAAGAAGGCCGCGTTCGCGCTGCCCGTGACCGACGCCGGCGACATCGGCGCGATCGCCGAGGGCGTGGTGCTCGGCGCCTACTCCTTCGACGCGTACAAGCAGGCCGCGCGCCCGGCCGACGCCAAGGCCAGGAACGCCAAGGCGCCGCTCGCCGAGGCCGCCCTGCTCGGCGGGAAGCCGCGCGACGCCGCCCACAAGGCCGCGCTGCTGCGGGCAGCCGCCGTCGGCGAGGAGCTCAACCGGGCCCGCGACCTGATCAACATGCCGCCGAACGACCTCGACCCGGAGGCGTTCGCCGGCATCGCGCAGGCCGCGGCGAAGGAACACGGCATCAAGGTGCAGGTGCTCGACGAGAAGGCGCTCGTCAAGGGCGGCTACGGCGGCATCCTCGGCGTCGGCGCCGGCTCGGCGTCCGCCCCGCGCCTGGTCAAGCTGTCGTACACGTCCGCCAAGGCGACGAAGCACCTCGCGTTCGTCGGCAAGGGCATCACCTACGACTCGGGCGGCATCTCGCTCAAGCCGGCCGGGCACAACGAGACGATGAAGTGCGACATGAGCGGGGCGGCGGCGGTCTTCGCCGCGGTCGTCGCGGCCGCGCGGCTCGGGCTCGAGGTCAACGTCACCGGCTGGCTGGCGCTCGCCGAGAACATGCCGTCCGGCTCCGCCACCCGCCCGGGTGACGTGCTGCGCATGTACAGCGGCAAGACCGTCGAGGTCCTCAACACCGACGCCGAGGGCCGGCTGGTCCTCGCGGACGCGCTGTGGGCGGCCTCCGCGGAGAAGCCGGACGCGATCGTCGACGTGGCGACCCTGACCGGCGCGATGATGCTGGCGCTCGGCAACCGAACGTTCGGGATCATGGCGAACGACGACGCGTTCCGCTCCGCGGTGCACGAGGCCGCGGAGGAGGTCGGCGAGCCGGCGTGGCCGATGCCGCTGCCGGAGCACCTGCGCAAGGGCATGGACTCCACCGTCGCGGACCTCGCGAACATGGGCGAGCGGATGGGCGGCGGCCTGGTGGCCGGTCTCTTCCTGCGCGAGTTCGTGGGCGAGGGGATCACCTGGGCGCACCTGGACATCGCCGGGCCGGCGTTCAACGAGGGCGGCCCGTTCGGTTACACGCCGAAGGGCGGCACCGGCACCGCCGTTCGGACGCTGGTGCGGCTGGCCGAGCTGACCGCCGCCGGCGACCTGGGCTAGTCCGGGGCCGGCCCCTGCGGGAGGGGGACTGTGCGCCTGATCACTCGGTTCCGTCCGTCGTACCGGCGGGTGCGGGTCGTACATGGCTGGTCGCGCAGTTCCCCGCGTCCGTGAGCGCTCCTCACGTCTGTCACAAGTGAGCGTGGGACGTCTCACACCCCGGCCCCGTGTCTCGTCGGGGTCCGACAAGTGCGAGGATGGGGCTCGGCAGGACAGGGCCCCCACCACAGGGCCGAGACTTCAGCGGCCGGACACCAGCCGCCGACCGGTCACTGGAGACCGGCGTGGCGCACATGCATGGAGGACGTGACGTGGCGAACGACGCCAGCACCGTTTTCGACCTAGTGATCCTCGGCGGTGGTAGCGGTGGTTACGCCGCGGCCCTGCGCGGGGCGCAGCTGGGCCTGGACGTCGCCCTGATCGAGAAGGACAAGGTCGGCGGTACCTGCCTGCACCGGGGGTGCATCCCCACCAAGGCCCTGCTGCACGCGGGCGAGATCGCCGACCAGGCCCGCGAGAGCGAGCAGTTCGGCGTCAAGGCCACCTTCGAGGGCATCGACGTCCCCGCCGTCCACAAGTACAAGGACGGCGTCATCTCCGGCCTGTACAAGGGCCTGCAGGGACTCATCGCCTCGCGCAAGGTGACGTACATCGAGGGTGAGGGCCGCCTGTCCTCCCCGACCTCCGTCGACGTGGACGGACAGCGCGTCCAGGGCCGCCACGTGCTGCTCGCGACCGGCTCCGTGCCGAAGTCGCTGCCGGGCCTGGAGATCGACGGCGACCGGATCATCTCCTCCGACCACGCCCTCGTCCTGGACCGGGTGCCGAAGTCCGCGATCATCCTGGGCGGCGGCGTCATCGGCGTCGAGTTCGCCTCGGCGTGGAAGTCCTTCGGCGCGGACGTCACCGTCATCGAGGGTCTGAAGCACCTCGTCCCGGTCGAGGACGAGAACAGCTCCAAGCTGCTCGAGCGCGCCTTCCGCAAGCGCGGCATCAAGTTCAACCTGGGCACCTTCTTCTCGAAGGCCGAGTACACCGCCGACGGCGTCAAGGTCACCCTGGCCGACGGCAAGGAGTTCGAGGCCGAGGTCCTGCTGGTCGCGGTGGGCCGCGGGCCCGTCTCCGCCGGTCTCGGCTACGAGGAGCAGGGCGTCGCGATGGACCGGGGCTACGTCCTGGTCGACGAGTACATGCGCACCAACGTCCCGACCGTCTCCGCCGTCGGCGACCTGGTCCCGACGCTCCAGCTCGCGCACGTCGGCTTCGCCGAAGGCATGCTGGTCGCGGAGCGTCTGGCCGGCCAGAAGGTCGTCCCGATCGACTACGACGGCGTTCCCCGGGTGACGTACTGCCACCCCGAGGTCGCCTCCGTGGGCATCACCGAGGCCAAGGCCAAGGAGATCTACGGCGCGGACAAGGTCGTCGCTCTGAAGTACAACCTCGCGGGCAACGGCAAGAGCAAGATCCTCAACACCGCGGGCGAGATCAAGCTCGTCCAGGTGAAGGACGGCGCCGTGGTCGGCGTCCACATGGTCGGCGACCGCATGGGCGAGCAGGTCGGCGAAGCCCAGCTGATCTACAACTGGGAGGCGCTGCCCGCCGAGGTCGCCCAGCTCATCCACGCCCACCCGACGCAGAACGAGGCGCTCGGCGAGGCCCACCTGGCACTGGCGGGCAAGCCGCTGCACTCGCACGACTGACCCTCGGTCGTACCACGTCGAAGCGACGACCCAGACTTCCGCAATCGTTAAGGAGCAACCGAAACCATGGCGGTTTCCGTAACCCTTCCGGCGCTCGGCGAGAGCGTCACCGAGGGCACTGTCACCCGCTGGCTGAAGGCCGAGGGTGAGCGCGTCGAGGCCGACGAGCCCCTGCTCGAGGTGTCGACCGACAAGGTCGACACCGAGATCCCCTCCCCCGCAGCCGGCATCCTGGCCTCCATCAAGGTCGCCGAGGACGAGACGGTCGAGGTCGGCGCCGAGCTGGCCGTCATCGACGACGGCACCGGCGCCCCCGCCGCTGCCCCGGCTCCGGCCGCCGAGGAGGTCGCCGCGCCGGCCCCCGAGCCGGCCCCGGCCGCCCAGCCCTCCACCGAGCAGGCGGCTCCCGCCCCGGCTCCCACCGCCGAGGCCGCCTCCGGCGCCGGTTCCGCCGAGGGCACGGACGTCGTCCTGCCCGCGCTCGGCGAGTCCGTCACCGAGGGCACCGTCACCCGCTGGCTGAAGTCGGTCGGCGACTCGGTCGAGGCCGACGAGCCGCTGCTCGAGGTCTCCACCGACAAGGTCGACACCGAGATCCCGGCGCCCACCTCCGGTGTGCTGCTCGAGATCACCGTCGCCGAGGACGAGACCGCCGAGGTCGGCGCCAAGCTCGCCGTCATCGGCGCCCCGGGCGCGGCTCCGGCCGCCGCCGCGGCTCCGGCCGCCCCGGCCCCGGCGCCCGCCGCAGCCCCCGCGGCTCCGGCTCCGGCCCCCGCGGCTCCGGCCGCCCCGGCTCCCGCGCCCGCTCCGATCGCCGCCGCCCCGGCCGCTCCGGCGCCCGCGCCGGCCGCTCCGGCTCCGGTCACCCCGGCTCCGGCCGCGGCTCCCGCGCAGCCCACCGACGAGGGCGCCTACGTGACCCCGCTGGTGCGCAAGCTCGCCGCCGAGAACGGCGTCGACCTGGGCGCCGTCAAGGGCACCGGCGTGGGTGGCCGCATCCGCAAGCAGGACGTCATCGCCGCCGCCGAGGCAGCCAAGGCCGCCGCCGCTCCGGCTCCGGCCGCCGCCGCTCCGGCCGCGCCCGCCGCGAAGAAGGCCCCGACCCTCGAGGCCTCCCCGCTGCGCGGCCAGACCGTGAAGATGCCCCGCATCCGCAAGGTCATCGGCGACAACATGGTCAAGGCGCTGCACGAGCAGGCGCAGCTGTCCTCGGTCGTCGAGGTCGACATCACCCGGCTGATGAAGCTCCGCGCGCAGGCGAAGGACTCCTTCGCGGCCCGCGAGGGCGTCAAGCTCTCCCCGATGCCGTTCTTCGTCAAGGCGGCGGCCCAGGCGCTGAAGGCCCACCCGGCCGTCAACGCCCGGATCAACGTGGACGAGGGCACGATCACCTACTTCGACACCGAGAGCATCGGTATCGCGGTGGACTCGGAGAAGGGCCTGATGACCCCGGTCATCAAGCACGCGGGCGACCTGAACATCGCCGGCATCGCCAAGGCCACGGCCGACCTGGCGGGCAAGGTCCGCGCGAACAAGATCACCCCGGACGAGCTGTCCGGCGCGACCTTCACCATCAGCAACACCGGCTCGCGCGGCGCGCTGTTCGACACGATCATCGTGCCGCCGAACCAGGTCGCGATCCTCGGCATCGGCGCGACGGTCAAGCGTCCGGCCGTCATCGAGACGGAGGAGGGCACGGTCATCGGCGTCCGCGACATGACGTACCTGACCCTGTCCTACGACCACCGTCTGGTCGACGGCGCCGACGCGGCCCGTTACCTGACCGCGGTCAAGGCCATCCTCGAGGCCGGCGAGTTCGAGGTCGAGCTCGGTCTGTAACCCCGTCTGCGACCCCAGGGGTTGTGCACCACGGCGCCCCCGTCCGGAACTTCCGGACGGGGGCGTTCTTCTGCCGGTTCCGGCGAACCCTCCCATGAAGCCATGTACGCCACTACATTTGACGTCATGAGTGCCATCACGTTGCGCATCCCGGACTCCATGGACAAGGCCCTGCGGGACGCCGCGGCCGACGCCCCCTCCCTCAACGACTACATCCTGCGAGCCCTCCGTCGACAGATGACGCTGGACGCGGCACGCAAACTGGCCGCTCTCGGACCGCTCAACCTCGAAGGAGAGGGTGACGCCCTGTGACCGTCCGCAAGGGCGACGTGTGGGATGTCGATACGGGCAAGGGCGTCCGCACGGTACTCGTCGTGAGCCTCGACGGGCTCGCCGACGCCTACGGGGCGGTGGTCGCCTTGGTGCTGCACGCCCCGGCCGCACACCCGGACACGGCGATGAGCGTCTGCCTGACCTCGCCCATCGAGGCGTCCGTCGTTGCCGTCAACCTGCTCCAGCTCACCGCGGCCCGCTTCGACACGGGCACTCCGCACGGCAACATCGGGCCCGAGCAGCTGGCCCTCGTCGACGACGCGTTGCGCGCGGTACTCGACCTCTGAGCCGGCTCGGGGCCGACCCGGCCTCCGGGCAGGGCCGACCCCGGTCACGCTCGTGTAAGTCTCGTCTCACCTGCGTAAAAGCATCCCCGCGCGCCCTTCTGGAAAGCGCTCACGGCCGTATTGTCTAAGCGTCAAACGCCCTCGGGGGCCCGTGCGGCCTCTCCTCAAAGGAGCTCTCATGACCGCGCCCGTCGTCCACTCGCTGCGCGAACAGATCCGCGAGCACATCGTGGAGGGGATCGTCAGCGGGCGCTGGCAGCCGGGCGAGCGGATCGTGGAGCGGCGGATCGCCACCGAGCTGGAGGTCAGCCAGACGCCGGTGCGGGAGGCGCTGCGCGAGCTGGAGTCGCTGCGGCTGATCGAGTCCGCGCCGAACAAGGGCGTGCGGGTGCGCAACCTGACGGCGGCCGACCTGGAGGAGAGCTACCCGGTCCGGGCCGGCCTGGAGGCGATCGCCGCGGAACTGGCCGCCCAGAAGCTGGCAGAGGACTGCTCGGCGCTCGAACCGCACGTCGCCGCCCTCTACGAGGCCGACCGCGCGTCCGACGGCACCGGCCAGGTGCGGCACACCGTCGGCTTCCACCGGGAGCTGGTGCGGGCGGCCGGGAACTCCGTGCTGCTGCACACCTGGGAGGGCCTGGGCATCGAGGTGTTCACGGCGCTGTCCATCCGCTGGCTGGGGACCGTGCAGCAGTCGTACGCGGAGGAGCACGAGGAGCTGGTGGCCGCGTTCAAGCGGCGCGACCCCCGGATCGCGGAGCTGGTGAAGGCCCACGTCCTCGGGTGCGCGCCCCGCGCGTAGCCGGTGGCCCCGGGGTGAAACCGGGGCGGACCCGAGGTGGACGCGGGGGCGCCTCCTCCGAGTGTCGTCCAGTGGAGCGTGCGTGCGCTCATACGTGGGCTCCGACCTGCGAAAACCCCCGAAATGCGCGGCACGGGGTGCCTGACCCAAAGGCACCGGGTGCCTACTTTCTCGTGATCAAGAGGTTTTCTTCCTCAACCCTTTGATCGATCATCGATCAGCGGGTTATTGTCGCCGACGGGCCTCGCGCGGAGCCGCACGACGACACCGCACCCGGGCTCCACGCCCTGTCCTGCCAAAGACCTAGGGCACTCCTGAACCCTTGCCGATGAGGGAACCCCCTTCGACTGAGGAAGGCGGCGACATGACCGACCCCCAGGCCATCCAGCCCAGCGCGCTCGACCAGCTCCCCGACCGGGACCCGGAGGAGACCGCCGAATGGCAGGCCTCGCTGGACGCGGTCACCAAGGCGGCCGGACCGCACCGCGCCGCGTACCTGATGCGCCGCACGCTGGAGCGCGCCGAGGGCAACGGCCTCGCGCTGCCCAAGCTGCTCGAGACGGACTACGTCAACACCATCCCCACCGCCGCCGAGCCGTCCGCGCCCGGTGACCCGGAGATGGAGCGCCGGATCACCGCGTGGAACCGCTGGAACGCGGCGGCCATGGTGACCCGCGGCAGCAAGCACGGCGTCGGCGGCCACATCGCCACCTTCGCCTCCGCCGCCTGGCTCTACGAGACCGGCTTCAACCACTTCTTCAAGGGCAAGGAGGCCGACGGCTCGGGCGACCAGCTCTACATCCAGGGCCACGCCTCCCCCGGCATCTACGCCCGCGCCTTCCTCGACGGCCGGCTGACCGAACAGCACCTCGACAACTTCCGCCAGGAGTCCGGCGGCGAGGGCCTCCCGTCGTACCCGCACCCGCGCCGGCTGCCCTGGCTGTGGGAGTTCCCGACGGTGTCGATGGGCCTCGGCCCGCTCTCCGCCATCTACCAGGCGCGCTTCAACCGCTATCTCACCAACCGCGGCGTCAAGGACGTCTCCGCGTCCCATGTGTGGGCGTTCCTCGGCGACGGCGAGATGGACGAGCCCGAGTCGACGGCGGCACTCTCCCTCGCCTCCCGCGAGGGCCTCGACAACCTGACCTTCGTCATCAACTGCAACCTCCAGCGCCTCGACGGCCCGGTCCGCGCGAACTTCAAGATCGTGCAGGAGCTGGAGGCCCAGTTCCGCGGCGCCGGCTGGAACGTGATCAAGTCGCTGTGGGGCTCCGCCTGGGACGAGCTGTTCCAGCTGGACACCACCGGCGCGCTGGTCCGCCGGCTGCGCGAGGTACCGGACGCCCAGGTGCAGACGTACCAGACGCGCGGCGCCGCGTACATCCGCGAGGACTTCTTCGGCAAGGACCCGGCGCTCGCCGAGATGGCCAGGCTGCTGAGCGACGACAAGATCCTCGAGTGTTTCCACCTCTCCCGCGGCGGTCACGAGGCGCGCAAGGTGTACGCCGCGTACAAGGCAGCCGTCGAGTTCAAGGGCGCGCCGACGGTGATCCTGGCCCAGACGGTCAAGGGCCACACGCTCGGCGAGGGCTTCGCGTCGAAGAACGCCAACCACCAGATGAAGAAGCTCTCGGTGGACGAGTTCAAGACGATGCGCGACCTGCTGGAGCTGCCCATCTCGGACGCGCGGTTCCTCGACGGGGTCGTCCCCTACGGGCACCCGGGCGCCGACTCCCCCGAGGTCCGCTACCTCCAGGAGCGCCGCGCGGCCCTCGGAGGCCCGGCCCCGGCCCGCCGTACGCACGCCCTCGCCCCGCTGCCGGCCCCCGCCGACAAGACGTTCGCCTCCTTCGACAAGGGCTCCGGCACGCAGAACGTGGCGACCACCATGGCGTTCGTCCGCCTCGTCAAGGACCTGGTCCGCGACAAGGAGACCGGGAAGCGCTGGGTGCCGATCGTCCCCGACGAGGCGCGCACCTTCGGCATGGAGAGCCTGTTCCCGTCGCTCGGGATCTACTCCCCCAAGGGCCAGACGTACGAGCCGGTCGACCGCGACCAGCTGATGTACTACAAGGAGGCCGAGAACGGCCAGATCCTCAACGAGGGGATCACCGAGGCCGGTTCGATGGCCGACTTCATCGCCGCGTCCACCGCGTACTCCACGCACGGTGAGGCGATGATCCCGTTCTACATCTTCTACTCGATGTTCGGCTGGCAGCGCACGGCCGACCAGATGTGGCAGCTCGGCGACCAGCTCGGCCGCGGCTTCCTCGTCGGCGCGACCGCCGGCCGTACGACCCTGACGGGCGAGGGCCTCCAGCACGCCGACGGCCACTCCCCGGTCATCGCCGCGACCAACCCGGCCGCCCTCAGCTACGACCCGGCCTTCGCGTACGAGATCGCGGCGATCGTCAAGGACGGTCTGCGCCGGATGTACGGCGAGGCGGCCGCGGGCGAGGACCAGAACGTCTTCTACTACCTGACGGTCTACAACGAGCCGATGCCGCAGCCGGCCAAACCGTCGGCGCCCGGTGTCGACGAGGGCATCCTCAAGGGCCTGTACCGCTTCAACACGGCGGAGTCGGCGGGCGTGGAGGTGGCGGCGGCCAACGCGCCGCGCATCCAGCTGCTGGCCTCGGGCACCGCGATCCACTGGGCCCTGAAAGCGCAGCAGCTGCTCGCCGAGGAGTGGGGCGTGGCCGCCGACGTGTGGTCGGCGACCTCCTGGACCGAGCTGCGCCGCGACGCGCTGGAGGCCGACGCGGCCCTGCTGCGCGGCGAGGAGCGGACGCCGTACGTCCGGCGGGCGCTGCAGGGCGCCGAGGGCCCGGTCCTCGCGGTCTCCGACTACATGCGCCAGGTCCCGGACCAGATCGCGCAGTGGGTCGAGCAGGACTGGTCCTCGCTGGGCGCGGACGGCTTCGGCCTCTCCGACACCCGTGAGGCGGCCCGCCGCCACTTCGGCGTGGACGCCGAGTCGATCGTCGTCGCGGCCCTGGCGCAGCTCGCCCGGCGCGGCGAGGTCAAGGCGGCCTCGGTGAAGGAGGCGCGCGAGCGCTACGGCCTGTAGGGCGTGCGGGGCGTGTTTTTCGAGACCCGCTGGAGAAACTCGTAGAAACCAGATCACGGTTCGGCGAAGGGGGGTACGGCTGCGGCCGTACCCCCCTTCGCTGTCGGCGGGTCCCGGCATCATGTCCCCATGCGTGCAGCCCGCCTCATCAAGATGGTGCTCCTTCTGCAGTCGCGGCCGACCATGACCGCGTCCGAGCTTGCGCGGGAGCTGGAGGTCTCGGAGCGGACCGTCACCCGGGACGCGCAGGCGCTCTCCGAGGCCGGCGTGCCGGTGTACGCCGAGCGGGGGCGCGCGGGGGGCTACCGGCTGGTCGGCGGGTACCGGACGCGGCTGACGGGGCTGGGGCGCGGTGAGGCCGAGGCGCTGTTCCTGAGCGGGGTGCCGGAGGCGCTGCGGGAGATGGGGCTGGAGGACGTGGCGTCGGCGGCCCGGCTGAAGGTGTCGGCGGCTCTGCTGCCGTCCCTGCGGGACGCCCCGCGCGCGGCGGCGCAGCGGTTCCATCTGGACGCCCCGGCCTGGTTCCGCGAGCCGGAGACGCCGGCGCTGCTGCCGGTGATCGCGGAGGCGGTGTGGGACGACCGGTGCGTGCGGGCGCGCTACCGGCGCGGGGAGGGCGGGGCCGAGCGCGAGGTCGAGCGGGAGCTCGAACCGTACGGGCTCGTGCTGAAGGCGGGGGTCTGGTACCTGTGCGCCCGGGTGCGGGAGGGCGGCGCGTTCCGGACGTACCGGATCGACCGGTTCATCGCGGCGGAGCCTGCGCAGGATCGTTTCGTCCGAGACGACGAATTCGATCTGCCGGGCTTCTGGGGTGCGCAGGCCGAGCGGTTCGCGCGCTCGCTCCTGCGGGCCGAGGTCGTCGTCCGGCTGTCGGAGGCCGGGGTGCGCCGGCTCCCGTACGCCGTCGACCCGGTGGCGGCCCGGGACGCGCTGGCCGGCGCCGGGGAACCGGACGGGCGGGGCTGGACGACGGTCACCCTGCGGGTCGAGTCGCTGGAGGTGGCGCACACCCAGCTCACGGCGCTGGGCCCGGAGGCGGAGGTGCTGGCCCCGGCGGCGCTGCGCGAGTGGTTCGCCGGTGACGCACTGCGGCTGGCGGCGCGCTACGGGTCCCGGGAGAGCTGACGCTTCGCGGGAGTCCGACGCGAACCCGACGGCAACCCGACGGCAACCCGACGCGAACCCGGCGGGAATACCGTGCACTCCGGGTGCGTCCCGCATCTGGAGGCACGATGCTGGACGCGTGATGGACGAGACGGAGTTCTGGGAGCTGGTGGACGCCTCCCGCGAGGCAGCCGAGGGTGATCCCGAGGAGCAGGCCGACCAACTCGTGGAGCGGCTGCTCCGGCTGGACCCGGAGTCCGTGCTCGACTTCGCCCGGCACTTCGAGTCGCGCTACAACCGCGCCTACAGCTGGGACCTGTGGGGCGCCGCCTGGCTGCTGCTGGACGGCGCGAGCGACGACGCCTTCGACTTCTTCCGCTGCTGGCTGATCGGTCAGGGCCGCGAGGTCTTCGAGGGCGCCCTGCACGGCGACCCGGACTCCCTGGCCGACCTGCTGGACGACTTCGACGAGGAGATCGACGGCGACGGCGAGGAACTCGGCTACGCCGCCGACGAGGCCTACGAGCAGCTCACCGGGATGGTCGCCCCGGACCTGGGCATCGCGCCCGCCGCAGCCGAACCCGAGGGCACGCCCGTCGACTTCGAGAACGAGGGGGCGCTGGCCGAGCGGTATCCCCGGCTGTGGCAGCGCTTCAAGGAGTGAGCGCCGGCGGACGGCTCCGCCCGGACGGCGCCGCCCTCACGCCGTGAACCTGCGGCGGGTGGTGTCGGCGGGGAGGTAAGCCTGCGACGGATCGACCCGCACCGCGTGGTGCATCGGCGCGCGGTTCGCCTGCTCCAGCGCGGACGCGGTGGCCGCCGCCGGGCCCAGAACGACCGCGGCGACGGCGCACAGCACGGTCCAGGGGCTGCGAGCGGCCTTGGTCCACCGGCCCTGCTGCGCCGGCTGCGCCGTCGGCGTCGTCTGCGTGGTCTGCGCGGCCCCGCCTCGGGCCGGCCCAGGGCTGCTGTTCATGATCCCCACCTCCGGTCGTTCCTTCGTGTCGTGCACGACCGTAGGACGGTGGCATGGGAGAACCCTGAAAGCCGCCTAAGGCGTTCCTGTGAGAGCGTGCGCGGCCGGTCGGCCCTGGAGGCGGGCAGCCGTCTCGCGGATCTCCGGGAGGCGGGCGGCGAGGGCGGCGCCCGGACAGCTCGTCATGAAGCCGTCCCGGTGGCCGGCCAAGGCGGGCAGGGTGGCGGCGGTCCCGGCCGCGTACCGGCTGTGGCTGTTGCTGGACGTGAGCCGCACGTGCGCCCGCGGGTCGACGTCGGCCAGGCCGAGTTTCCAGGCGGCCAGGGCGGCGATCGCGTCGACCATGGCCTGCGGCACCGGGACGCCGGAGGTGAACGTGCCCAGCGCGGCGATGCCCACCGTGCGGTGGTTGAAGCCCTGGGTGTGTGCGCCGGTGACGGCGCGGTCGACGCCGCCCGCCCGGCCCTCGTAGATGGTGCCGCAGCGGTCGACGAGGAAGTTGTAGCCGATGTCGTCCCAGCCCCGGGCGGCGGTCTGGCCGGTGTACAGGGAGCGGATGATGCGGGGCGCGTCGGCGCAGTCGTAGCCGTTGGGCGAGTCGGTGTGGTGGACGAAGACGGCGACGGCCCGGTCGTCGTAGCGCGGCGGCGGCTGGGCGTGCCGGGCGAGGGCGTCCAGCCAGGCGGCGCGCGGCACGACGGGCGGCCGGACCGCCCGGTGCCCGGCGGCGGGACGGGCGGCGGCGGGAGAGCGGGTCCGCCCCGCCGGGGAGGCGCCGTCGACGTCGCCCGCGCAGGCCCCCAGGGCGGCGACGGCGGCCAGCCCGGGCAGACAGCCCAGGAGCACGAGGAGCGGGCCCGGTATCCGCGGGCGGCGCGGGCGGCGCGTTCCCCGCGGACCGTGCGACGCCGGTCGGAGGGCACACATGACCCCACTGTCCGACGAATCCGCTGCGTCCGCGATATGGAGTGTGCCACCCGGTGGAACCATCGTCCCGGTCCGTGACGTTTCCGGGGTACACGCGCGCGTGGCCGGTCGGGGCCGCACGCGCGTGTGACGGCCATGACGGGCCGACGCACGACCGACGACACGGACCGACAGCTGATCACTGGGCCCCTCCCGCGCGTACTAGGACACGACCTGGGGGATCCAAGAGAAAAAAAGGGGGGCCGGTGGACCTGCTCGACATCCTGCTGGTGCTGGTGGCCTTGGCCTACGCCGGTTCCGGCTACCGGCGCGGTCTGGTGGCCGGCTGTGTGTCGCTGGCCGGCTTCGTGGGCGGCGCGGTGATCGGCGTGTGGGTCCTGCCGTGGCTGATGGATCCGGTGGCCCCGGGGACCACCGCGGCCACGGTGACGGCCGTGCTCACGGTCCTCCTCCCGGCGGCGGTGGGCCACGAGCTGGCGGGGCGGCTGGCGCTGCGGCTGCGCCGGGAGCTGGACCGCGGGCCGCTGCGGGTGGCGGACGGCATCGGGGGCGCGGCGGCCAACGTGGTCTCGGTGCTGATCGTGGCGTGGGTGGCGGCGAGCGTGCTGGGCGCGTCCTCGTCGCCGGTGGTCACCTCGTCGATACGGGACTCACGGCTGCTGGGGGCCGTGCAGGACGTCATGCCGGACACCACGCCCACCTGGTTCGCGCGGGCCACGTCGGCGCTGACCCAGGCGGGCTTCCCGCAGGTCTTCAACCCCTTCGAGAACGAGTCGACGGCCGAGGTCGCCAAGCCCACCGGGGACAGCGTCACGGCGAGCGCCACGGAGGCGGCCAAGCGCAGCACGGTGAAGATCGAGGGCACCGCGGGCGACCAGGGCCGCGAGGGCAGCGGCTTCGTCTACGCCAACGAGCACGTGATGACCAACGCGCACGTGGTGGCGGGCATCGACACCCCGACCGTGCGGGTCGGCGGCGTCGGGCCGTCGTACGACGCGCGCGTGGTGCTCTTCGACCCGGACAAGGACGTGGCGGTGCTGTACGTGCCGTACCTGAAGGCGCCGGTCCTGGTCTTCGACGACGAGGCCGCGCGCGGGAACTCGGCGGTGGTGGCGGGCTATCCGCAGGACGGCGACCTGAACCTGCAGGCGGCCACGGTCGCGAACCGGGTGAAGGCGACCGGCCGCAACATCTACAACGACGAGATCGTCACCCGCGAGATCTACTCGATCCGCTCCACCGTGCGCCCCGGCAACTCCGGCGGCCCGCTGCTGACCACGACCGGCCGGGTCTACGGCGTGGTCTTCGCCCGCTCCACCTCGGACGACGAGACGGGCTACGTGCTGACGGCGGCGGAGGTCGCCGGCGACGCGAAGCGCGCGGCGAACGCCACCCGGCCGGTGGACACGGGGAACCTGACCCCGTCCTGAGCGGCGGTGCGCGCCCGCGTCGCGACGGCGCGAAGACCCCTCACCGGCGCCCTCACCGGGTGCTACACGGGCCGGCCCATGAGGACGTCGTCCACGTACGCGCCGTCCAGCAGGAACTCCTCGGGGAGGACCCCCTCCACCGTGAACCCCTCGGCCTCGTAGAGCCCCCGGGCCGGGGTGTTGTGGCCGAGCACGCGCAGGGTGATGCGGCGGGCGCCCTGCCGGCGGGTCTCCTCGACGGCGGCGCGCACCAGCGCCCGTCCGACGCCGTGGCCGCGCGCCTCGTCGAGCACGGCGAGACCCTGGATCTGCCGGACGTGCGCGTTGGCGGCGAGCGGGGTGGGCGGGACGAGGCGCACGTATCCGACGACACGGCCGCCCAGTTCGGCGACCAGGAAGTCCCCGGGCGGATGCCGCTCGTCGAAGAAGGAGTCGTACGGCGGCTGCGGCTCGGGCATGACGGCGTGCAGCGGGGACCAGGTCAGCCGGTCGACAAGACCGAGCGCCTCGTCGTCGGCGGACGACGCGGCGCGTATGCGGGGTGCGGACGGCTCGGACATGGCCGCCACCCTAATCCGGGCGGACGGCGACCCGGCAGGGGATTTCGCGGGCCGGCGGGCAGGATGGCGGTATGGAACGTACGCGAATCGCGGTGGCCGGGGCGTCCGGACTGATCGGCAGCGCACTGGTGCGGTCCCTGACCGCGGACGGCCACGAGGTGGCCCCGCTCGTGCGCGGGACGCCCCGGGGGCCCCTGGAGGTGCGCTGGGACCCCGAGAAGGGGCAGGTGGACGCGGCCGGGCTCGCGGGGTGCGACGCCGTGGTCAACCTGGCGGGCGCGGGGGTCGGCGACCGGCGCTGGAGCGAGGCCTACAAGAAGCGCATCCACGACAGCCGGGTGCACGGCACGGCGGCGCTCGCGAAGGCCGTCGCCTCGCTCGACGAACCGCCGCGGGTGTTCGTCAACGGCAGCGCGATGGGCTTCTACGGCGAGACGGGCGACCGGGTCGTGGACGAGAGCGCGCCGGCCGGCAGCGGCTTCCTGCCGGAGCTGTGCGTGGAGTGGGAGGCGGCCGCGGGTCCCGCCCAGGAGGCGGGCGTGCGCACGGCGTTCACCCGGACCGGGCTGGTCGTGGCGCGCGGCGGCGGGGCCTGGGGCAAGCTGTTCCCGCTCTTCACGGCCGGACTCGGCGGGCGGATGGGCGACGGACGCCAGTACTGGTCGTACATCGCGCTGCACGACGAGGTGGCGGCGATCCGGCACCTCCTCGACCGCGACGACCTGTCGGGCCCGTTCAACCTCACCGCGCCCGAGCCGCTGACGAACCGTGAGATCACCGCGGCGATGGGGCGGGTGCTGCACCGGCCGACGCTGTTCGCGGTGCCGGCGCCGGTGTTGCGGACGGTGCTCGGCGAGATGGCCGGGGACGTGCTGGGCAGCGCGCGCGTGGTGCCGAAGCGGCTGCTGGAGTCCGGGTTCACCTTCGCGTTCCCCGGGATCGAGGACGCCGTCCGAGCAGCCTGATCCACCACGTGACCGTATGCGACCGGCGTGCGACCGTGCCCTGTCCATGCGCGACTGTTCCTGACCGATCACGGCCCTACCCTCGACCCGAACTCGGGTATCCCGGACGGCTGTTGGGGGCATGACGTCTCCACCGGCCGCGCAACCTCGAGGAGGGGCACGTGCTTGAGCCCGCGTACCAGGCAGACGTCGTCGTGGTGGGAGCCGGAGTCGCCGGACTCTCCGCCGCGCACCGGCTGACCAGCGCAGGAGTAAGAACCGTCGTCCTGGAGGCCGCCCCTTGCGTGGGCGGCCGCATGGCGACGGAGAAGGTCGACGGGTTCCGGCTCGACCGCATCGGGCAGCTGCTGTCCACGGCGTATCCCGAACTGGCCCTGACGCCGGGGCTGGACGCGCTCGCCCTGCGTCCGTTCGCGCCGGGGGTCCTGCTGCACAGCGACGGACGCCATCATCGCGCCGGCGCACAGGCGGGCGCGGGGAGCGCAAGGGGCGCACTCCACGCCGTACGCGCCCTGGCGAGCACGTCCCGGCCGGGTGCGCTGCCTCGGCCGCGCGCCGGCGGCGCCCTGCCGACGGCGGGACGGCCGCCCGCCCCGCCCAGGGTCCGGGCGGGCGCGCCGCTGGGCACCGCCGTGGACCAGGCACGGCTCGGCGCCGCGCTCACCCGGCTCGCGGCCACCCCCGCCGAACGGCTGCTGCGCCGCCCGGAGCTGCCGGCCGGCCAGGCCCTCGCCGCCCGCGGGCTGCCCGCCCGCACGGTGGACGGCTTCGTGCGCCCGCTGCTCGCCGCGCTGCTGTGCGACCCGGACCTCACGACCTCCAGCCGGTGCGCGGACCTCGCCCTGCGCGCCTTCGCGGCCGGCCGTCTCGCGCTGCCGGAGGGCGGGGCCGAGGCGCTGCCGGAGCTGCTCGCGCGGACTTTGCCGCCGGGCGCCGTACACACCGGCGTACGGGTCACCTCCGTCTCCACCACCTCGGTGACCACGGCGGGGCACGGCGAGTTCCGCTGCCGCGCGGTCCTGGTCGCCACCGACGCGCGCTCCGCCGCACAGCTGCTGCCCGGGCTACGGGTGCCCGACTTCCACCCGGTGACGATCGTCCACCACACGACGGACGAGCCGCCCGGCACCGGCGCCTCGCTGCTCCTGGACGCCGACCGCGGCGGGCCGGTCGCGCACACGGCGGTGGTCAGCCACATCGACCCGAGCCGCGCGCCCGAGGGCCGCACGCTGATCTCGTCCACCGTCCTCGGCGCACCCCCGCCGGGCGTCGACACCGCCGTACGCATGCATCTGTCCCGGCTGTACGGCGTCTCCACCGCGCGCTGGGAGACGCTGGCCGTGCACCACACCGCCGAGGCCGTGCCCGCGATGCGCGCGCCACACGATCTGCGGCGCCCGGTACGGCTGCTGGCGGGCCTGTACGTGTGCGGCGACCACCGGGACACCAGCACCGTGCAGGGGGCGCTGCACTCGGCACACCGGGCGGCGACCGCGATCGTCTCCGACCTGCGCGCGGCCGGTTCCCCCCACCTGGCCAACCCACGCCCGACCCCCCGCGAGGAGCAGGCAGCTGCATGACCGGGCACCGGGCAACCCTGCCCTCCACCCCGGGCACTCGAGCCCGGCAATCCCCCTGAGACCCCCACCCCCGGCACTCGAGCCCGGCAATCCCCCTGAGACCCCCACCCCCGGCACTCGAGCCCGGCAATCCCCCTGAGACCCCCACCCCCGGCACTCGAGCCCGGGGTTCCCCCCTGGTCCTCCACCCCCGACACCCCCGGCCTCCGCCCCAGGACCCTCGGCCCTCCTCCGCCCCCGTTACCCCGGCGTGCGCCACCCAACCCGGCGACGCCAGGCATTTCAGCCCGTCTGGGGGTCCCCCCTCTGGGGGAGTTCGAGGACGAGGCCCGTCCAGGGCCGACACGGGGGTTCGGGGGCGGAGCCCCCGGGGTCAGCCCAGCGCCGCCACCTTGTCGCGGTACGTGCGCACCGGACTCGCGTCCTTGTACGGCTCCAGCCGGCGTTCGAAGTCCCTGACGTACTCCAGCGCCCGGACCGACCGCATCTCCGCCGCCTGCCCCGCCGCCTCCGCGGCCAGCTGGCAGGCCTGGTCGAGTTCGCCGAGGCCGAGGCGGGCGGAGGCGAGGACGACACGGCAGAACAGGCGGCTGCGGGCATGCGCTGCCGGACGCAACTGCAGGGAGCGTTCGGCGTGCTGGGCGGCCGCCCGGAACTGCTGCAGGTCGCGGTGACAATGCCCGAACTCGTCGGCCAGCTGCGCCTCGTCGAAGAAGCGCGCCCAGTACGGCGCCTCGTCACCGGGCTTGGCCGCCTCCAGCGCGCGCTCGGCGCGGACGAGGGCCGCGGTGGAGGCGCGCACCTCGCCGAGCACCGCGTGCCCGCGCGCCTCCGCCGCGTGCAGCAGCGCCTGCACGACCGGCGGGGCCCCCGTGCCGACGCCCTGCTGGGCCACCCGCGCGAGCTGCACCGCCTCCCGGCCGTGGCCGAGGTAGACGGCCTGGCGGCTCATGGTGACGAGGACGAACGAGCCGTAGGCGCGGTCCCCGGCCACCTGGGACAGCCGCAGGGCCTGCACGAAGTAGCGCTGGGCCAGGCCGTGCGCGGCGATGTCGAAGGAGGTCCAGCCGGCGAGGCGGGTCAGGTCGGCGGCCGCGCCGAAGAGGCGTCGGCCGGTCTGTTCGCCGTAGGTGCCGCGCAGCATGGGCTCGCACTCGTGCTCGAGGTAACGCACGAGGGCCTGCCGGGCGTGGCCGCCGCCGTACCGGTCGTCGAGGGAGCGGAACAGCTCGCCGACCGAGCGCAGCGCGGAGATGTCGCCGCCGGTGACCCGCTGGCCGGGTCCGCGTTCGGTGCCCTGGCCCCGTCGGCGCATCGCGGCGGACGCTCCGGCCGCCGGGGCCGCCCCCACCGGAGCCTGCGGGGGCAGAAGCGGTGACGTAAGCGGTGACGCGAGCGGCGGGGAGGGGTGCGCCGAGAGCGGCTGCGCGATGTGCGGGGAGTGCTGCTGCGGTGCGGCGGGCCGCGCGGCCGCGCGGCCCTGGACGGGCACCCGGGCGGGCGGCTCGCTGCGGGCGACCTTCTCGTCGGCCCGCCCGATCAGCCAGTCGCGGCTCGGCACGACGAGCCCCGCCGGGGTGAAGGCGATCTTGCGCAGCTCGGCATGGCTGCCGCTGTCCTTGCGCCACAGCCCCCCGACGATGTCGACGGCCTCCTCGGGCGTGCCGGCGAACTCCAGGCCGGCGTAGACGGGGGCGCAGGCGTCCAGGCCGAGGTCCTGGGCGGACAGGCGGCGGCCCAGCCGCCGGGTGAAGACCTCGGCGATCAGGGCGGGGGTGGTGCCGCGGGGCTGCTGCCCGCGCAGCCACCGGGTGACGGACGTCTTGTCGTATCTCAGGTCCAGCCCGTGTTCGAGCCCGAGCTGATCGACGCGACGGGCCAGTCCCGCGTTGGAGAATCCCGCTTCTGCGATGAGCGCGGCGAGCTGACGGTTGGGCGTGCGCTGCGCGGGTCGTTCCGTCATCTGCGGTGGGGTCTCCTGCCTTCCGGGCCTCCGACGTGCCCGGATGAAGTGCGCTGATGGGTGTGATCAGCCCTTTTGGCCTCGCGAACGGCGCGAATGTAGCGGAGCGTGAGCAAGCGATCGCACATCTCGACCTTCATTCATCCGATCGTGTGAGGATTGGCCGTGCGGCTGACGCCTCGCGCGCGGTCGTACAGTGGCTTGGGCGCGTCACGCGCCTGACGACTTTCAGGGAGGCGCTTGCCGTGAGCGAGTTGCGGTTCGTCCGGATGGGGTTCGGCGGGGACGCCGTCGAGTACCAGGAGGCGTGGGACGAGCAACGCCGTGTGCACGCGGCGCGCTTCACCGACGAGGTCCCGGACACCGTCCTGCTCCTGGAGCACCCCGCCGTCTACACGGCCGGCCGGCGCACGACCGACGCCGAACGCCCCCTGGACGGCACCCCGGTCGTCGACGTGGACCGCGGCGGCAAGATCACCTGGCACGGCCCGGGCCAGCTGGTGGGCTACCCGATCCTGAAGCTGCCGCGCCCGGTTGACGTCGTCGCGCACGTACGCCGCCTGGAGGACGCGCTGATCCGCGTCTGCGCCGAGTTCGGCCTGGAGACCAGCCGGGTCGAGGGCCGCAGCGGGGTGTGGGTGCTGGGCGACCCGGTGGAGCGGCGCCCGCCGCTCGGCGGCCTCTCGCTGGACTTCGACCCCCGGCTCACCGACGAGGAGTTCGACCCCCGGCTGAACGGCCCGGAGTACGCCCCGTCCAACGCGGGCCAGCGGCGCGAGGACCGGAAGATCGCGGCGATCGGCATCCGGGTCGCCAAGGGCGTCACCATGCACGGCTTCGCGCTGAACGTGAACCCGGACAACAAGTGGTTCGACCGGATCATCCCGTGCGGCATCCGGGACGCGGGCGTCGCCTCGCTCGCCGCCGAACTGGGCCGGGACGTGACGATCGACGAGGTGCTGCCCGTGGTGGAGCGGCACCTGAGGGACGTCCTGGAGAACGCCGAGCCGAAACCTCGGGAGATCGAGAAGGCGACCGCCTGACCCCTCGGGGCCCGGCAGGGCTCGAAAAGCACGGGCGTACCCTGGTGTACGCCGAAGAATCGAAAGTCTACGCAGACAGGCAGGGAGCCGACGTGTCCGCAGTCGCACCCGACGGACGCAAGATGCTGCGCCTGGAGGTCCGTAACAGCCAGACCCCCATCGAGCGCAAGCCCGAGTGGATCAAGACCCGGGCCAAAATGGGTCCCGAGTACACGAAGATGCAGAACCTCGTGAAGAGCGAGGGCCTGCACACCGTGTGCCAGGAAGCCGGCTGTCCCAACATCTACGAATGCTGGGAGGACCGCGAGGCCACCTTCCTCATCGGCGGCGACCAGTGCACCCGGCGCTGTGACTTCTGCCAGATCGACACCGGCAAGCCCGAGGCGCTGGACCGCGACGAGCCGCGCCGCGTGGGCGAGTCCGTCGTCACCATGGACCTGAACTACGCCACCATCACCGGCGTCGCGCGCGACGACCTGGCGGACGGCGGGGCGTGGCTCTACGCCGAGACCGTCCGGCAGATCCATCTGCAGACGGCCGAGCGGGAGGCGGGGCGCACCAAGGTCGAGCTGCTGGCCCCCGACTTCAACGCCGTCCCGGAGCAGCTCGCGGAGGTCTTCTCCGCGCGGCCCGAGGTCTTCGCGCACAACGTCGAGACCGTGCCGCGGATCTTCAAGCGGATCCGGCCGGGCTTCCGTTACGAGCGTTCGCTGGGCGTCATCACGGCGGCCCGCGACCACGGGCTGGTCACCAAGTCGAACCTGATCCTCGGCATGGGCGAGACCCGCGAGGAGGTGAGCGAGGCGCTGCGGCAGCTGCACGACGCGGGCTGCGAGCTGGTCACCATCACGCAGTACCTGCGGCCCTCGGTGCGCCACCACCCCGTCGAGCGCTGGGTCAAGCCGCACGAGTTCGTGGAGCTGAAGGAGGAGGCCGACCAGATCGGCTTCTCCGGCGTGATGTCGGGTCCGCTGGTACGGTCCTCCTACCGTGCCGGGCGCCTCTATCAGATGGCCGTCGAGAAGCGCGGTTCCTTCATCGCCACCCAGGCGGTCTGACGCGACGTCACCTCTCTTGCGCCGTACGGGCGCAAGCCGAGCGTGTGAATTCGCGCACAAGAACCTACTCGCCAGTAGTGACCGATATGACGCGGTCCCGGTCGTCCTCGCAGATGAGGGCGTACGCCGGGGCCGCGTCAGCGTTTCGGCCCCCCGCACCGAGGCTTCATTCGCGTTTGACCGGCCGGTCACGCCCTGGTAACACCAATCAGTGACGCTGGTATCACACCACGTAGACCCGCCACACCGTCCCTAGTCCGAGCCGTCCGAGGGGGAACCCACACCATGCAGGCCGCGCCCGTTAGCGCCACCGCCATCCCGTCCTTCACCACCGCCCTGCGCGCCGTCGAGTCGCTGCTCATGAGCAGCGGACAGCGCACCGCCCGCCGCAACGCCTGGACCTCCGTGCTGGAGGACCGCCGTCGCGCCAAGGACCGCGTCGAGGCGCAGCGCATCCTCGACACCGTCACCGCCGTCACCTCCGTCCGCTCCTGAGCTCCTGCCCGCGGCTCCTCTCCCCACACCCGCCTCCTGCCGTCGTAGGCGCTCGTGGGGGCACGTAGACTTCGTGGCATGGCGAGAAGTGACAGCGCGGCGGACGCCGCTAACCCCGGGCGACTGAAACAGATCGCCCTGACGTACAAGATGACCCGCAAGGCCGACAAGACGATCGGCCTGGTGCTCGCGGGCGTCTTCCTCCTCACCTTCGGCGTCTTTCTCGCGATCGGCTTCCTGCTCGGCCACCCGGTCTACCTGGGCATCCTGGGCTTCCTGCTCGCCTTCCTGGCGACGGCGATCGTGTTCGGCCGCCGGGCCGAGCGAGCCGCCTTCGGTCAGATGGAGGGCCAACCGGGCGCCGCCGCGGCCGTCCTCGACAACATCGGCCGGGGCTGGACGACCACTCCCGCCGTCGCGATGAACCGCAGCCAGGACGTGGTGCACCGGGCCGTCGGCAAGGCCGGCATCGTCCTGATCGCCGAGGGCAACCCGAACCGGGTGAAGAGCCTCCTGGCCGCCGAGAAGAAGAAGATGAACCGCATCGTCGCGGACGTCCCTGTGCACGACGTGATCGTCGGCACCGGCGAGGGCCAGGTGGAGCTGAAGAAGCTGCGCACCACCCTGCTGAAGTACCCCCGGGTGCTGGCCGGCCCCCAGGTCACCGCCACCAACGACCGGCTGCGCGCGATGGGCGACCTGATGAGCAACATGCCGCTGCCGAAGGGCCCGATGCCCAAGGGCATGCGGCTGCCGAAGGGCGGCGGCGGCAAGGCCCGCTGAGCCGCCCGCCCCGTCCCGCCGATCCGGCGCCCCGCATGTGTGAAGGGGGCGTCCGGCCACGCCGCACCGCCGCGTGGCCGGACGCCCCCTTCGTCATACCTCTGCGCGTGCCCGGCCGCCGTGTGCACGGCGTCCGGCCGCACGCTTCGACCGCGTGGGACGCGCGCGACGTGTCCGGCCGCGCGCTTCGACCGCGCGGGATGCTCAGGTGCGCACTTCCACCGTGCGGGCCAGCCGGTCGTGCAGACCGCGGCCGTCGCGGTCCCAGATCAGCGCCGGCACGGCCAGGCAGAGCAGCACGGTGCGCGCCACGGAGCGCAGCGGGCTGACGGCGCCGGTGTCGGCGGAGACCACGCGCAGGCCGAAGAGGCGCTTGCCCGGGGTGAAACCGACCGTGCCGACCGTCAGGGCGCTCATGACGAAGAAGACGAGCAGGGCCCAGTTGCCCGTGGCGGGCCGATAGCCGTCCGTGATCAGGCTGTATGCGATCAGGACGCTGAGCCCCCAGTCCAGGGCCAGGGCGCCGAGCCGCCGACCGGGGCGGGCGATCGAGCCCGGGCCCTCCTCCGGCAGACCGAGCTGCTCGCCCCGGTATCCGAAGTCGGCCCCGGCGTCCTCCATGGCCGAGCGGGGTCCGGAGAGCCACGATCCGAGTGCTTGCCTGTTGTCCACGCGTCCACGGTACTGCCCGCGTTTCGTGATGCGGACAGGTGGGGTGGACCGGGCGAGGTCCGGTTAACTTGTGCGAAACAAATGGGTCACGCCCGAGAAATCACCCGTACCTAGGGTCGACGACAGCGTGTGCCACCGCACTGGCAGCACGAACGAACTACCACCCCGGCTCGACGGCCGGGAGTAGGAGGAGCTGGATGTTCCAGAACGCCGACGAGGCCAAGAAGTTCATCGCGGACGAGGACGTCAAGTTCGTCGACGTCCGCTTCTGCGACCTGCCGGGCGTCATGCAGCACTTCACGCTGCCCGTCGAGGCGTTCGACCCGGACGAGGAGCTCGCCTTCGACGGCTCGTCGATCCGCGGCTTCCAGGCCATCCACGAGTCCGACATGGCGCTGCGCGCCGACCTGTCGACGTCGCGCGTGGACCCCTTCCGCCGCGACAAGACGCTGAACATCAACTTCTTCATCCACGACCCGATCACGGGCGAGCAGTACTCCCGTGACCCGCGCAACGTGGCGAAGAAGGCCGAGGCGTACCTGGCGTCGACCGGTATCGCCGACACCGCCTACTTCGGTCCCGAGGCCGAGTTCTACGTCTTCGACAGCGTGCGCTTCAAGACCTCGGAGAACGAGTCCTTCTACCACATCGACTCCGAGGCCGGCGCCTGGAACACCGGTGCGCTCGAGGACAACCGCGGTTACAAGGTCCGTTACAAGGGCGGCTACTTCCCGACCCCGCCGGTCGACCACTTCGCCGACCTGCGTGCGGAGATCTCCCTGGAGCTGGCCGCGTCCGGCCTCCAGGTCGAGCGCCAGCACCACGAGGTCGGCACCGCCGGCCAGGCCGAGATCAACTACAAGTTCAACACGCTGCTCGCCGCGGCCGACGACCTCCAGCTCTTCAAGTACATCGTGAAGAACGTCGCCTGGCGCAACGGCAAGACCGCGACCTTCATGCCGAAGCCGATCTTCGGCGACAACGGCTCGGGAATGCACGTCCACCAGTCGCTGTGGAGCGGCGGCTCCCCGCTGTTCTACGACGAGACCGGCTACGCGGGTCTGTCGGACATGGCCCGCTACTACATCGGCGGCATCCTCAAGCACGCGCCGTCGCTGCTGGCCTTCACCAACCCGACGGTGAACTCCTACCACCGTCTGGTACCGGGCTTCGAGGCGCCGGTCAACCTGGTGTACTCGCAGCGCAACCGTTCCGCGGCCATGCGTATCCCGATCACGGGCTCCAACCCGAAGGCCAAGCGCGTCGAGTTCCGCGCCCCGGACTCCTCCGGCAACCCGTACCTGGCGTTCTCCGCGCTGCTGCTCGCGGGCCTGGACGGCATCAAGAACAAGATCGAGCCGGCCGAGCCGATCGACAAGGACCTCTACGAGCTCGCTCCCGAGGAGCACGCGGGCGTCGCGCAGGTCCCGACCTCGCTCCCGGCCGTCCTCGACCGCCTCGAGTCGGACCACGAGTTCCTGCTCGCCGGCGACGTCTTCACGTCCGACCTGATCGAGACGTGGATCGACTACAAGCGCACCAACGAGATCGCCCCGCTGCAGCTGCGCCCGCACCCGCACGAGTTCGAGCTGTACTTCGACGTGTGATATCGCCCCAGGTCAGAGCGGGTTTCCGCTCCCCTGGGCCGAGTAAGCGCCGTCGGCCGTGTCCTTCCTCGCCGGAAGGGCACGGCCGACGGCCTGTTTCGGGCTCCGCGCCGAGCGCAGCTGTGGAGGGTCACGGTTCCGTCGTCGCTCAGGTCAGAGCATCGGCTCCACAGGCACCGGCGGCCGCATCCGGTCGGCCGGACGCGGCGTTGACGGCACGGACGGGACGGTCACGTCCAATTTATGCGTTGTCGTAATACGCATAGCAGGTATATGCGGCACCCTGCGTGTGGTGGGCGTAGGAAACCTTCCCCTTGGCCACCCAGCCACTTGAATGGTCGATGTTGATGACCCTGACCGTCGACTTGTGCTTCACATCTGCACTGTAGTTCGAGTAACACTTCCTGCCCGTTCCAGCGGACGTGACTTCCTGCCCATAGCACCACGTGCCATGAGTCACTTCCTTGCAGGTGTTCTCTTGCAGCGCAGCAGCCGACTTCTGGACGGCCGACTTTGTGATTTCCAGCTTCACCACGCCCCACTCGGCGGGGTTGCCCAGTTCCGCGGGCGGGTTGACGCCGTCACCCCTCTTGTGGATGACGGGCTGCCCGACTACGAGGCCGTCGACGGCCTCGACCACCGCGTCGGCACCGGTTCCGCCCTGAGGGCTGTTGGCCGCCGCCGGGGCAGCAAAACCGGAAACCGCAAGCACGGCGCCCGAAATGCCGAAAAGTATTGACTTTCCAAGCCTGTTCATTTATCCCCCTTTTCCACCCTCGCGATCGAGGGCTAGGAAAGATCTTCAACGACGACGCTACGGCGGTCAAGGCGTGCCCGATTTACGGCCCCAGAGCGGCCTGAAATCGCTGTCGGGCGGCCGTATTCAAGGGCGGGTCAATAACGCGCGGCTACGGCACGCGTACGGTCAGGGCCCGAAAACCCCTGCCGTCCCGGCCGCCGTCCGCGACCTGATCCACGGCGCTCTCGAGCCGGCCGGGCACGCCACCATCGCTTCCGCCCGAACCGGCCCTGGCCCGTCAGACCGCCGGGCCGGCCGTGCTGCCACCGTTCCGGTTTTTCCGGGCGGGGGCTTCGTCGTATGGTTTCCGGCACTGCTGTTCGACGGGGGGGAGTTGCCGGTATGCCCGAACAGGACGACGGCGAGCGCGAGTTCGACCTCAGATGGGCGGACGCCGCGACGCACAAGGAGCCCTCGGCGCGGGCCCGGATGCTGGCCGCCCGGTGGAAGGACAACCCCCCGGAGCCGGTCCCGTTCCGCGCCGACCCCGGCCCGTCGGCGCGCCGCCGGTCGTCCTGGCTGTCGACGGCGTTCGTCCTGGGATGCGTGATCGGCGTGATCCTGCTGCTGGGGTACGCCCGCTTCCGGGCCCCCTACTAGGACGGCGGACGCATGGCCGACGACGTGTGCGCAGGGGAGGCCGTCGCGGTCCGGCTCGCGGCAGGCGCGCGCCTGGCGGACGTGATGGCCGCCGCCGACCCGCGGGCCTGGCTCGCGCTGGATGACGGAGTGCGGCTTGCGGACTGGTACGGCCGCACCCGGTGGGAACAGACCGCTCCCCTGCCCGCCGACCTGTCGCTGCTCGACGAGCCCCGGCTCGCGCTGGCCCTCTGCCATCGCGACGGCCGGACGCGCGAGGCGGCGCTGGCGCCGGCCGCCCGGCATGCCGGTCTGCTGCCGCTGGTCGTCGTGCGGTGTGCCGACTGGGCCGCGCCTGTACGGGAACGGGCCCGCGAGGTCCTGCGTGAGCGCCTCGACCCGGCCGGCGCGCAGACACTCGCGCCGCTGATCCTGCTGCTCGCCCGCCGGGACCGGGGCGGCTTCGCCGCGGACCTGCTCACCGAGCTGCTGCGCGCCGTTCCGTGCGGCCCGCTCCCCGGCCTCCTGTCCCACCCCGACCTCGCCGTACGCCGGTTCGTCCACCGGCTGGCGGCCGAGGAGAAGCTCCTCTCCACCGGCGAACTCGCCCTGGCCGCCCACCGGGACCCCGACACCGTCGTCCAGCGTCTGTGTGCGGACGCCGTGCTGGCCGGCCTCGCAGCCGGCGGGGCGGACGCCCACGACGACGCGATCGAGCTGCTGTTGACGGCTCACAGTGCGGCCGTGCGCGCGGCCGGCGTGACCGCGCTGCGACGAGCGGGTGCGCCGGAACGGGCCGCAGGCTTCCTGACCGACCGGGCGACTACGGTACGGGCGTGCGCGCGCTACGTCGTACGGCAGCACGGCGGTGACCCGGCCGCCTGGTACCGCGAGCGGTGCGCGGCACCGGCCGTCCTGGAACCCGGGGCGGTTCTCGGGCTGGCGGAGTGCGGCGACCGCGCCGACGCGGACGTGCTGTGGCCGCTGGTCCGGCACGCGGACGCGCGGGTACGGTCGCGGGCGGTGGCCGGACTGCGGATGCTCGACGCCGCCGATGTGCGGCGGTTGTGGCCGCTGCTCCAGGATCCGGCGCCGGGCGTGGTGCGTGAGGTGGTCGCGGCGGTGCTTCCCTCGGCGGAGACGGGGACGGAGGCGATACCGGTGCCCTGGCTGGTCGAGCGGGTCGGCGCCGGGTGGCCCGCGCATGTGCGGTTCGCCGCGTTCCGGCTGCTCGTCCGGCGCGGCGGGGACCTGCGCCGTGCCGCCCAGCTCGCCGTGCGCGACGATCCTGACGCCGCGCTGCGCAGGCGGATCGCGCGGGTCGCAAAGGCCTGAGACGACGGCCCGGATCACGGCGGACCCGAGCCTTGGGGCTGGCGGTGGTGTCAGGTGGGGGCAGGGAGGCTTTGCTGGGCCTGGGGCCGTTGCGGGGCCGTTCATGGGGGTGGGGCGGTGCACACTGGCAGTGGGACGAGTGCCTGACTGCGGGGTGATGCAGATGCGGAGCCGTTTCCGGAGCGACCGGGGGCTGACCGTGCGGATGACAGTCACCATGTTTCTGCTGGGGCTGCTGTACGTGGCGTTCATCGCCGCGCTGATCGTGTTGCTGAAGTCGTGGCTGCTGGTGGTCGTGCTGGTGGCGGCCATGTTCGTCGCGCAGTTCTGGTTCTCCGACCGGATCGCGATGTTCGCCATGCGCGGCCGGGTCGTGGGGCCCGAGGAGTTTCCCGAGCTGCACGCCGTCGTGGACCGGCTGTGCGCCCTGTCCGACATGCCGAAGCCGGTCGTCGCCGTGTCCGCTATGGACATGCCGAACGCGTTCGCCACGGGGCGCAGTCCCGAGCACGCGGTGGTGTGCGTGACGACGGGCCTGCTTCGGCGGCTGGAGCCGGCCGAGCTGGAGGGCGTCCTCGCGCACGAGCTGTCCCATGTGGCGCACAAGGACGTCGCCGTGATCACCGTCGCGTCGTTCCTCGGGGTGATCGCCGGGCTGATCGTGCGGTTCGCGTTCTACTCGCAGCTGTTCGGCGGCGGACGCAGGGACCAGAACACCGCCGCCGTCTTCGCCGCGGTGATGGGCGTCTCGGCGGCCGTGTACGCGATCAGCTTCCTGCTGATAAGGGCGCTGTCCCGGTACCGGGAGCTGGCGGCGGACCGGGCGGCCGCGCTGCTCACCGGGCGGCCCTCGGCGCTGGCGTCCGCGCTGACCAAGGTCTCCGGCGACATCGCCCGGATCCCGACCAAGGACCTGCGAACGGCCCAGGCCTTCAACGCCTTCTACTTCACCCCGGCGACCGGCAGGGAGCCCGGCATCGAGCGTTACTTCTCCACCCACCCGAGTCTGGAGCAGCGGCTCGACCAGCTGGGCCGGATCTCCACGGAGCTGGGCGAGGCGGCCACGCCCGGAAAGGCGGGCTGAGGCGCATGGGGCTGCTGGACATCCTGCTCGGCCGGACGAAGCCGGTCGCACCCGATCTCGATCAGCTGTTCGCGCTCCCCTCGGCGGCGGTGACGCTGGAGGCGGCGGCCGGATTCACCCCGACCGGGCAGGGCGCCGTGTGTTTCGCGACGGTCGAGGGTTCGGCCTTCGACCAGACGCACCGTGAGGTGCAGGCGCTCCTCGACGCCGACACCGAGCGCACCGGTCCTCCGGTACGGCTTCTGCGGGACGACTACGGCTACTCCTGGCTGGTCTCCGAGCGCACCCCCGACCAGCTGTCGCTGCTGGTCAACGATCTGCACGCGGTGAACAGCGCGATGGAGGTCAACGGCTTCGGGCCGCAACTGCTCTGCTCCCTCGCCGGTTTCGTGAAGCCGATGGGAGCGGCGGCGGGACCACGGGCGGCGGACGGGCAGCGGCTGGCGCTGGTGTATCTGTACAAGAGGGGCGCCTACTACCCGTTCGCGCCGCTGCCCGGCACGGGGCAGCGGCGCGACAACGCACTGGAGTTGCAGGTGAAGGCCGCCCTCGCGAACGACCTTCGGATCGAGCAGGACCTGAGCCGCTGGTTCCCGGTATGGGGAGCCCCAGGCCTGTAGGGCCGGAGGGTCGAAGGGCCGGAGGGTCGAAGGGCCGGGCCATGAGGCCCGGCCCTACTTGCCGCCCGCGTCGCGGCGGTG
Organism: Streptomyces sp. B21-105; assembly: GCF_036898465.1. Lineage (NCBI taxonomy): Bacteria > Bacillati > Actinomycetota > Actinomycetes > Kitasatosporales > Streptomycetaceae > Streptomyces > Streptomyces sp. B21-105. The sequence continues at coordinate 2,794,276 of NZ_JARUMJ010000001.1, forward strand.
CCGCAGGGGACGCTCGCGGCGGTAGCGGCGCTCCCACTTGGCCTGCTGGTCGCGGCGCTCGCGGTACGCCTTGTACGAGGTGGGCGCGGCTGCCGGGCCCGAGGCCGGACCGGGCGCGGACGACGAGGTCGGCGCGGCCGCTTCGAGCCCGTACCGCACGTACAGGAAGAGCACGGCGACGGCGGCGAGCCAGTAGAGCGGGTGGCCGAATCCCAGGACCACCAGGACGACGGCCCCGGAGAGAACGACGGTGCCCATGGCGTGCCTCCTTCCTGGGCAGGAATGTGACTGAGTGTGGCGGTGGGGGTGGGGTGACGTCCTCAGAGTACGAAATCCGTCACTCCGCGTGCATCTCATTTTCTGCGTGCGGGCTGGGCAACGATCACCTGGACCCGAGTGTCGGCGTCGGTGTCAGTGGTGTCGGGGAGGATGCGGGCAGGGACGGGTGACGGACGCGACGAGGCTCCGGGGCGGTGCGCCACGGGGGATGGAGGCCGGGATGGGCGACGGGCAGCGGCACATCGACGTGGCGGAGCGGCGGGCCCGGCTGGCGCTGCGGCACCGGCTGGCCCCCGGGGCGCGGGTCACGACGCCGGAGGCGGTGGCCGACGCGCTGACCGCCCTGCACGGTACGGATCCGGCGACGGTGTACCTGGCGGTCGGCGCCCGGCTGGCCGACCCTGCGGAGACGGTGACGCTGACCGACCGCGCGCTGTACGCCGCCGACCGCACCCTCGTGCGCATGCACGGCATGCGGCACACGGTCTTCGTCTTCCCCACGGCGTCGACGGGGGTCGTGCACGCGTCGACCGGCATCGCGGTCGCCGCGCGGGAGCGCGCCGCGCTGCTGAAGGACATGGCGAAGGCGGGCGCTCCGGACGCGGCCTGGCTGAAGGAGGTCGAGGAGTCGGCGCTGGCCGGCCTGGCCCGCCTCGGGCAGGCCACGTCGGGGGAGCTGGCCGCCGAGGAGCCGCGCATGCGGGAGCGGTTCGTGTACGCGGCGGGCAAGCCGTACGAGGGCCGGCACAGCGTCGGGACACGGCTGTTGAAGGTGCTGGGGGTGGAGGGCAAGGTGGTCAGGGGGCGCCCGCTGGGGTCGTGGACGTCTAACCAGTTCCGCTGGGCCCTCGCTCCCCGGCATCCCGAACTGCCCGTGGCCGAGGCCCAGTCGGAGCTGCTGCGGCACTGGCTCGCCGCGTGCGGCCCGGCCACGGAGGCCGATCTGAAGTGGTGGACGGGCTGGCGGGTGACGGAGGTCCGCCGTGCCCTGACGGCGATCGGGGCGCGCGCGGTGACGCTGGACGAGGGCACCGGGTACGTCCTCGGCGACGACGTGGAGGCCCTGCCCGGGCCGCCGGAACCGTGGGCGGCCCTGCTGCCCGGCCTCGATCCGACGGCGATGGGCTGGCAGGGCCGGGACTGGTACCTCGCCCCGGAGCTGCGTCCCGCCCTGTTCGACTACAGCGGGAACGTGGGTCCGACGGTGTGGTGGAACGGCCGGGTGGTGGGCGGATGGGCACAGCGGGCGGACGGGGAGATCGTGTGGCGGATCCTGGACGCGCGCGGTGTGGGGAGCGAGGCCGAGGCGGCGATCGCCTCCCGGGCGGCGGCGCTGGCATCGTGGCTGGGTCAGACCCGGGTGACGCCGAGATTCCGGACGCCGCTGGAGAAGGAGCTGGTGAGCTGACCCGCGCCCGGCCTCGCAACGGCCTCGCACCGGCCGGGTACGGCTCCCACGCGACGGCCCACCCCACCGGCCCGCGCACCGGCTCGCACGCACCGGCTCTCACGCACCGGTCGGCACCGCACCGGCTCGTGCCCCCGGTCGAGGCACACCGGGCGACAGCACCGGCTCCCACGCACCGGCCGACGCGCATCGGCCGGGCACGCTCCTGATCTCACGCGACGGTCGTGCGCCGCCCCCGGCCGCTCGTCGCGGGGCCGGTGGCGTGGCGCCGGGCGTCGTCTCGGGTGACGGCGCCCGGCGCACGCCTCACCGGCTGTACCGCAGCAGCGCCCGCACCATGTGGCAGGTCGTGTCCGACGGCGGATGCAGTCCGATCAGCTCCGCCGTGCTGCGGATCCGCTCGTTGCGGGCCTGGTTCGGCATATACACGCCCAGGTCGAGCAGGGCGATGGCGAGGCGCATGGCCTTGAGGCGACGGTTGTGCATGACGTACCACTCGCGCGGCCGGCCGGGCGGCAACGCCCGCTTCAGCACGGGCCCGTAGGGCAGGTCGAGCTGGACGGCACGCTTCGCGGTGGACTGGGTCGGCAACGGCTTCGGCTTCAGTGCGGCAGCGGGCACAGGCATCCTCCTGTCGCGGTCAGGGCTCGGTCCGGAATCTCCGGCAAACCCTCGAACACTGCTTACAGTTTACCGCCTGGGACTGACATCGCGCAGGCCCTGAAGGGCCGTCAAAAGTCCAGGTGGATAAGGGTTTGACGGCTGCGACACGGCAGGTTCGGGTGAGGCTGGCGAGGCGGCGAGAAAATCGAACAGATCCAGTGGCGGGCGGACCGGACGGACGGCGGCGCGACGACGCCGGCCACCTTGCCCTCGAGGAAGGATTCCGGGCTACCGTGACCGGCATGGAGATCTGGATCAACCCCGCCTGTTCCAAGTGCCGCAGCGCCCTCACCCTGCTCGACGCCGAGGGCGCCGACTACACCGTCCGCCGTTACCTGGAGGACGTCCCGACCGAGGACGAGATCAGGGCGGTGCTCGACCGTCTCGGCCTGGAGCCGTGGGACATCACACGCACCCAGGAGGCCGCGGCCAAGGAACTCGGGCTCGCGGACTGGGCGCGGGACGCGGACACGCGCGGGCGCTGGATCGCGGCTCTCGCCACGCACCCCAAGCTCATCCAGCGTCCGATCATCACCGCCGACGACGGCACCGCCCTGGTGGCCCGCACCGACGAGGCCGTCCGGGACGCGTTGTCCCGGTAGCGGTGGCGACGCGTGACGCACGCCACTCGGACTGGCTCCTGTCACATCTGAGCAACCTCGTTCGGTATCTCGTACATAGCGGCGTACGCTCCCCTACCTCTCAGGAGGCGCGCATGTCGCGCAGGAGAACTGTCGGCACGAAGAAGAAGATCGCGCTGCTCGTCAGCGCGGCGGCGGTCGCGGGCGGTGGCGCTTTCGTCATGGCGAACACCTCGAACGCCGCCCAGACCCCGCAGGACCGGACCCCGCAGAACGCGAAGCCGCTGTCCGCCTCGAACTCGACGGTGTGCCAGGGTCTCGCAACCGCTCTCGGCAACAACCAGAAGTTCATCGACGGCCAGCGGGCCGCACCGGACGCCCAGTCCGAGGCCCGCATCGCCAACCGCGAGGCCGTCATCACGCAGATCAAGGTGCAGCAGAAGGCGTCCGGGTGCGCCGTCGGGGAGTCGGCTCAGGACTCCCAGGCGGGCGGCACCCAGGCGGGCGACACCCAGAACGGCGGGGCTCAGAACGGCGGGGCCCAACCCGGAGGGGGCCGGACGGGAGGGCAGGCGGCCCGGCCCTCGCAGGCGGCCTCCGCCCCCGCGGGCAACGCCGGGAACAACGGCAACGCGGGAAACGGCGCCGCATCCGGTCAGCAGGTGTGCAACGGCTCCACGGTCACCCTCTCCGGGGAGGGCGGAGCACCGGCGGCGTCGAGTAACCAGTTCCCGGCAGGAACCAGGCTCAAGGTCACCAACCTGGACAACAACAAGTCCACGACCGTCGAGGTGACCTCGGTCTCCGGCAGTTGCGCCCTGCTCAACAACGCGGCCTTCGAACTCGTCCGCGAACCCGGCAAGTTCCTGATCCGCCGGGCCGTGATCGAGAAGGTGGGGTGACGCTCAGCCGCAGAGAAACGCGGTGAGACGGCGGCCCGTTCCGCAGGGCGCGGCAGGCGGCAGCGCGTGATGGGAGACGTCCGGCAGGACGATGGTCCGCAGTTCTCGCACCGCCTCGCCCGCCCGGGCCGCCAGGGTCCGCGCGTCATGGGTCCTGCTGTTCGCGGCCACGAGCAGCAGGACCGGCGCACGCAGCCCCCGCAACTCCTCGGGCGAGGGGCGCGGGCCGGTCGCCGGTCGCCCTGCCGGTGAGCCGCCGGGTGAGCCGCCGAGTGAGCCGCGCCACAGAAGCGCCAGGTAACACGGGGTTCACATTTGAGCAATGACCGGGAAATCGCCCGTTGACAAGCTTCCGGGCAAACAGGCGGCGCCCCAGTGCCGCAGCGCCGCAGCACCCGCGAAGTGCGTCAGACACACCCCGAAGGAAGTGGCCCGTGACCTTCAAGGCTGAGTACATCTGGATCGACGGCACCCAGCCGACCGCCAAGCTCCGCTCCAAGACCAAGATCATCGCGGGTGAGCCCGCCGGTCTCGAGTCGCTGGGGATCTGGGGCTTCGACGGGTCCTCCACGAACCAGGCCGAAGGCCACTCCTCGGACCGTGTCCTCAAGCCGGTCTTCACCTGCCCCGACCCGATCCGCGGCGGCGACGACGTCCTCGTCCTGTGCGAGGTCCTCAACATCGACATGACGCCGCACGAGTCCAACACCCGTGCCGCGCTCGCCGAGGTCGCCGAGAAGTTCGGCGCGCAGGAGCCGATCTTCGGCATCGAGCAGGAGTACACGTTCTTCCAGGACGGCTACCCGCTCGGCTTCCCCAAGGGCGGCTTCCCCGCCCCGCAGGGCGGTTACTACTGCGGCGTCGGCGCGGACGAGATCTTCGGCCGCGAGGTCGTCGAGGCGCACCTGGACAACTGCCTCGCCGCCGGCCTCGCGATCTCCGGCATCAACGCCGAGGTCATGCCCGGCCAGTGGGAGTTCCAGGTCGGCCCGGTCTCGCCGCTGGAGGTCTCCGACCACCTGTGGGTGGCCCGCTGGCTGCTCTACCGCACCGCCGAGGACTTCGGCGTCTCCGCCACCCTCGACCCCAAGCCGGTCAAGGGCGACTGGAACGGCGCCGGCGCGCACACCAACTTCTCCACCAAGGCGATGCGCGAGGGTTACGAGGCGATCATCACCGCGTGCGAGTCGCTCGGTGAGGGCTCCAAGCCGCTCGACCACGTCAAGAACTACGGCGCCGGCATCGACGACCGTCTGACGGGCCTGCACGAGACCGCCCCGTGGAACGAGTACTCCTACGGCGTCTCCAACCGCGGCGCCTCGGTCCGCATCCCGTGGCAGGTCGAGAAGGACGGCAAGGGCTACATCGAGGACCGCCGTCCGAACGCCAACGTCGACCCGTACCTGGTGACCCGTCTGATCGTGGACACCTGCTGCTCGGCGCTGGAGAAGGCCGGTCAGGTCTGATCACCGCGGCACAACTCGCTTGACGCGACTCCCGTAAGGGGCGCCCGCCGACTCCTAGAACCCAAGGACTCGGCGGGCGCCCCTTCGCGTGTCCCGCACCGCCCGGGGAGCCGGCGGAGGCGGAGTTCACACCGGGAACGCGTCCACGCTGTGAGAGGGCACTGCTGTTGCGTGCGGGTGTCTGCTTCAATGGGCCCATGGCCACCTTCCAGAAGCACACCGCGACGGGTCGCCATGACCTCGAGCCCTTCTGGCCCTCCCGTCAGCACCACGACTTCGACCGGGTGTGTTGCCGCGCGACGAACGCGCCGGCCCTCTAAAGCCGTACGACCCCGGCCTTCGGCCCGCGCGCACGACGTACGTCCCTTCCGACGAACTCCTCGCGCGAAAGAGCTGACCCCTCATGGCGACCACTCGTTCCCTCTCCGCCGCTCCCTCCCTCACCTCCCTCTCACCCACCCCCTCCCCCGCCGCCGTGCCCGCAGGCGGCTCCGCCCGGCACCGGCTGCGCGCCGTCGACCGGAACGAGGCGGTGGACGTCGCGGACTTCCTGCCGCCCGGCGCCACCTGGCTGCCCGCCCCGCAGCACACCCTGCCCAGCCTGCCCGGCCACCCGCCCATGGTCGGCTACCTGGTGCTCGTCCCGGCCGACCGGCAGCCGCCGTTCCCTCCGGTGGCCGTGCCGCCGGACCGGGCCCACGCCGACGACGCCGACGGCGGCGGCGCGGCCGGCGAACCGCTGGTGCGCGTCGACCCCGTGCAGCGCACCGCCGCGGTGGACGGGCAACAACTCGACCTCACCTACCTGGAGTTCGAGCTGCTCGCCCACCTCGTCGCCCACCCGAACCGGGTGCACACGCGCGACCAGCTCGTCACCACGGTGTGGGGCTACGGCCACGTGGGCGACGGCCGCACGGTCGACGTCCACATCGCCCGGCTGCGCCGCAAGCTGGGCGCCCGGTACCGCCAGTCGATCCAGACGGTGCGCCGCGTCGGCTACAAGTACACCGCGCCGACCGCCCGCTGACCCGCATCCCTCTGCCGACGGCAGAGCGCGGTTCCGTTCCGGGCGGGCACCGGGCACAGTCACCGGTATGAGACTTCTGGTGCTGGGTGGAACGGAGTTCGCAGGACGGGCCGTCGTCGAAGCGGCCCTCGGACGCGGCTGGGAGGTGACGGTCCTCAACCGGGGCCGGCACGCGCCCGTCCCCGGCGCCCGGTCGTTGACCGGCGACCGGACGGCTCCCGGGGGCCTCGCCGCCCTGGCCGACGCCTCCCTCACCGACGGCGACTGGGACGCCGTCGTCGACACCTGGTCGGCGGCGCCCCGCGCGGTGCACGAGACGGCGGGGCTGCTGCGGGGCCGCGCCCGGCGGTACGTGTACGTGTCGAGCTGCTCGGTGTACGCATGGGCTCCGCCCGCCGGCTACGCCGAGGACGCTCCCCTCGTGGAGGGGGCCGAACCCGACGCCGAACACACCGACTACCTGAGGGACAAGCGCGGCGGCGAGCTGGCGGTCGTCGACGCCTTCGGCGCGGACGCCTCCGTCCTGGTGCGGGCCGGGCTGATCCTCGGCCCGCACGAGAACGTCGGGCGGCTGCCCTGGTGGCTGACCCGGATCGCCCGCGGCGGCCCGGTCCTCGCGCCCGGCCCGCGCGACCTGCCCCTGCAGTACGTCGACGTCCGCGATCTCGCCGAGTGGATCCTGGGCGCGGTCGAGCAGGAGCTGAGCGGGCCGTACAACCTGATGAGCCCGCAGGGCCACGCCACGATTGGCGAGCTGCTCCAGGCGTGTGTGCGGGCCACCGGCTCCGACGCCGAACTGCGGTGGACGGCCCCCGAGATCATCCTCGACGCGGGCATCGAGCCGTGGACCGAGCTGCCCGTGTGGGTGCCGCCGGGCTCCGACATGCACGACGCCCTGCACGCGGCCGACGTCTCCCGGGCGGTGGCGGCGGGACTGTCCTGCCGTCCCGTGCAGGAGACCGTCGCCGACACCTGGAGCTGGCTGACGTCGATCGGCGGCATCGCGCCCCAGCGTCCGGACCGGACGAGCAAGGGCCTCGACCCGGAGGTGGAGGCGAAGGTGCTCGCGGCGGCAACGGGCCCGGCGGGCGCGGATGGTGTACCTGACACCACCCCCTGACAGGGGGCTTCGGCCAGTGACTGCGTGTTCCGGGCTCGGCCAGACTGACGGCATGAACACCCACACCAAGAGCGGTGACGTCGATTCCAGGGCACGGGGGATGGTGCTCGCCGCCGGGCGAGGGCTGGTGCTGGCCGTGGTGTCGCTGCCGCTGAGCGTCCTGGGCCTGTGCCTCTCCCTCGTGTCGATGGCGCTGATACCGATCGGGGTCGGCCTGTTCACCACGCCGTACGTGGTTAAGGGCGTGCGCGCCTTCGCCGACCGGCGGCGGGCGCTCGCCGGGCGGTGGGGCGGGGTCAGCATCCCGTCGGCGTACCGGCCGCCGCCCGGGACCGCGAACCCGTGGACGCGCACCTTCGCCCTGCTGCGGGACCCCGCGACGTGGCGGGACCTGCGGTGGCTGCCGGTCGACATGACGGCCGGGTTCGTCACCGCGCTGCTGCCCGCCGTCCTGGTCCTCTATCCGCTGGAGGGGTTCGCGCTGCCGCTGGGGCTGTGGCGGACGATGACGGGCGGACCCTACGGCGAGTACGGACCGTACTGGTACGGCTTCGTCCCGGTCAGCGACCAGCCGACGGCGTTCGGCGCCGCCGCCCTCGCCGCCGTTCTCCTGGTCCTCGCGCACCGGTACGCCGTGAGCGCCTTCCAGGCCCACTTCCGTCTCACCCGGGCGATGCTCGCCCCAAGCCAGGCCGAACTGGCCGAACGCGTACGGGTGTTGACCGAGACGCGCCGGGACGCCGTGGACACCTCCGCCGCCGAACTGCGGCGCATCGAGCGGGATCTGCACGACGGCGCCCAGGCCCGGCTGGTGGCCGTGGGCATGGACCTCGGCACCGTGGAGATGCTCGTCGACAAGAATCCCGAGAAGGCCAAGGAACTGCTCGCGCAGGCCCGTCAGTCGTCCGCCGAGGCGCTCTCCGAACTGCGCGACCTGGTGCGCGGCATCCATCCGCCGGTGCTCGCCGAACGCGGACTGGGCGACGCCGTACGGGCGTTGGCGCTGCGGCTGCCGGTCACGACGGAGGTCGGGGTGGAGCTCGCGGGACGGGCCGAGGCGCCGGTGGAGTCGGCGGCCTACTTCGCGGTGAGCGAGGCCCTCACCAACGCGGTCAAGCACTCCGGAGCCGACCGGATCTGGGTCGACCTGCGTCACGCGGACGGCAGTCTGCGGATCGCCGTCACCGACAACGGCAGGGGCGGCGCGGCGATCGGGGCGGGCACGGGCCTCGCCGGACTCGAACGGCGACTGGGTACATTCGACGGCGTCCTGGCCGTCAGCTCTCCTGCCGGCGGTCCCACCATGGTGACCATGGAGATCCCTTGCGTGTTGTCCTAGCCGAAGACCTCTTCCTGCTGCGGGACGGTCTCGTGCGACTGCTGGAGGCCTACGACTTCGAGATCGCCGCCGCCGTCGAGACCGGGCCCGAGCTGGAGCGGGCCCTCGCCGAACTGGAGCCGGACGTCGCCGTGGTCGACGTCCGGCTCCCGCCCACGCACACCGACGAGGGCCTGCAGTGCGCGCTCCGGGCCCGCCGTGACAAGCCCGGGCTGCCGGTGCTCGTCCTCTCCCAGCACGTCGAGCAGCTGTACGCGCGCGAACTGCTCGCCGACGGCAGCGGCGGCGTCGGCTATCTGCTGAAGGACCGGGTGTTCGACGCGGAGCAGTTCGTGGACGCCGTACGGCGGGTGGCGGCCGGCGGCACGGCGATGGACCCGCAGGTGATCCAGCAGCTGCTGGCCCGGCGCTCGCACGACGGGCAGGGGCCGGTGGACCGGCTCACCCCGCGCGAACGGGAGGTTCTGGAACTGATGGCGCAGGGACGGTCGAACGCTGCGATCGCCGGCAAACTGGTCGTCACCGAACGGGCCGTCGCCAAACACACCGCGAATATCTTCGTGAAGCTGGGCCTGGAGGTCTCCGACGACGACAACCGCAGGGTACTGGCGGTGCTGGCCTATCTGGACCGGGGGCACTGAGACCGCCAACCGCTGTGCCGCGGGGTGGTTTTCGGGTCGTTCGGCCCTACGGGACTCACATTAATTTCTGAGCGGGCTGAACACCTGTGAGGCGTCGCGCGTAAAGGAGGGGGCAGCTTCAGCTTCACTCCTGTCGGGCGCCTCGATGCTGCCCCGCAAGGAAGTCAGAGGAGTTCCATGGGACGCAATACACGTAAACGCCGTTCGTCGATGGCCACGAAGGCCGTGGCAGCATCGGCGGCCCTAGCGCTCGGCGGGGGCGGGCTGATCTGGGCGAACTTCTACGCTTCGGCGCACGAATCGAGCAACTCGGGTCAGAACCAGACCAAGGCTGCCAACGCGGCCGCACAGGTCGCCACGATCTCCTGCCCGGACGTGGGGCAGAAGCTGACGAGCGTGCCCAGCGGGGCGAAGCAGGGCGTCGCGACAGAACTGGCCAACCTGGACAAGCAGATCACCGAGGCGTACGCCCGGCTCGCTTCCACGCGTCAGGCCCAGGCGGGTGACTCCAGCTTCGTCCAGAACGCGATCGTGGGTCCCCTCAAGTCCAAGCGGACGGCCACGATCGACCGGATCCGCATCAACATCCAGCGGGCCGGCGGCCAGTTCGACAACTCGCTGAGCCAGCTGGCGGCGTGCACCACGCAGGCGGCGAACAACCCCAACGCCGGCCAGGGCGGGCAGAACAACAACGGCGGCCAGCAGAACAACGGCGGCCAGAACAACGGCGGTCAGAACAACAACAACGGCGGCCAGAACAACAACAACGGCGGCCAGAACGGCGGCGGTCAGAACAACAACGGCGGCCAGCAGGGCGGCATCGGCGGCCAGGCCGGCAACGGTCCCGTCGCGGCGGACTTCGTCGACATCACGAAGGTCCAGCCGAACGTCAAGGCCAAGCCCCGCAAGAACGGCCAGGCCTCGACCGGTACGTTCACCACCCGGTGCGGCGTCAACGCCAACAACAAGTTCAACACCGACAACGTCATCGTGGCGCCCGGCGTGACCAACGGCGCGCACCACCTCCACGACTACGTCGGCAACCAGTCGAACGACGCCTTCGCCAACAACGACACGTTCGCTCAGGCGCAGACCTCCTGCCAGAACCAGCAGGACAAGTCGTCGTACTACTGGCCGGTGCTGCGTGTTCAGGACGGCACGCAGGAGTTCGACCAGAACCGGGACGGCGGCGGCAAGGAAGGCAACGTCGGCAAGGTCCTCAAGGCCAAGCAGGCGGAGATCAAGTTCGTCGGCAGCCCGAAGGCCAAGGTCGTCGCGATGCCGCAGTTCCTGCGCATCATCACCGGTGACGCCAAGACCACCACCAACGGTCTGGCGAACGCCAACGCGCACTGGAGCTGCACCGGCTTCGAGAACAAGGTCCAGCTGACCGAGCAGTACCCGATCTGCCCCCAGGGCAGCAACGTGGTCCGCACGTTCGCCTTCCAGAGCTGCTGGGACGGCCAGAACGTCGACTCGGCCAACCACCGCACGCACGTCGCCTTCGCGGACGGCAACGGCAACTGCCAGAACGGCTTCAAGGCGATTCCGCAGCTGTCCATGCGCCTCGTGTACGCCGTTCCCGCCCCGGTCATCCAGAACGGCCAGGTCAAGAACGCCTACGCGGTCGACGGCTTCCCGGAGCAGCTCCACAAGCCCTCCACGGACCACGACGACTTCATCAACGTGATGAACGCGCAGCTGAACAACAAGATCGCGAACTGCATCAACAAGGGCCAGCAGTGCCAGTGACACCGGCCTAGCACGCATACGAAAGCCGGCGGTGGGAGATCCCACCGCCGGCTTTCGTATGCGCCGTTCGTCTTGCGTGTGCTGCGTCCTGCGGGTGGTGCGTCCTGCGGGTGCTGCGTCCTGCGGGTGCTGCGTCCTGCGGAGGGTTTCAGTGGCTGGAGTGGGTGGCGCCGCCGGACTCCTTGTGCGCGCCGTGGTCGGTGCCCTCCTCGATGTCGCCGCCGAGCGTGGTTCGCAGCGCCGTCACCGTGCTGGTCTCCCCCACCGCCACCCACTTGCGGCCGACGAGGTAGTGACCGCCGTAGTCCTTGGCCGAGTTGATCCATTCGCGCAGACCGCGGTCGGTGGCGAAGGTCGCCAGGATGAACTTGCCGTCGGCGTTCTTGCAGACGGCCTGGCGGATCTCGTCCGCGTCGGTCTGCATGTCCGGAGTGCATTTCACCTCGGCGGCGATGTGCTCCAGGCTGCCGGTCGCCGTCTGCGGAACGGCGGCCTCCTTGTCACCGGACGCGCATCCCGCCAGCAGCAGCGCCGCCGCGGCCGCCGCCGCCGCGAGCATCGGTCGGGTCACCTTCATCTGTTCCTCCCTGCAAGAGCCTCGTCCTGGATACGGCTCCCGTGCCCGGCGCGCTCAAAATACCCGGTGCGCACCGTCCGGGGCCGTTGCTCCACCGGGGTGACCATCCATCGTCTCGCTCGTTCTGGTGGACGTGCAGTCACGAGATGTCGCCCCCCGCCCCGCACCCCGGTCCTCCGCCGGCCGGACCGTCGACGTCGAGCAGGCCGAGGCCGCCCTCGTCGAGCACTATCCGCGTCTCGTCCGGCTCGCCTATCTGGTGCTGCCGCCCGGACTCGGCCGCGGCCGCCGGGTTCTGACCGCCCACGCCCTCGTGCAGCGCGCCCTGCCGCGACGCCGCGCCTCGGCTCCCGTCATCCCCGCCCAGTCCGCCGGCCGCGACGGCGACCCCGGGTACGCCTACGTCCGGCTCCAGGTGGTCCGTGCGGCGCTGGAGGCGGGGGCCCCGAACAGGCTGCGGGCCTGGCCGAAACGCGCGCAGCTGCCGCCGCTGCTGCCCCAGGTGTGGGGTCTGCGCCTCTTCCCCCGCTCCGGGGGCGCCGACGAGCTCACCCTCGACCAACGGCTCGCCGCCCTGTCCGGGCCGGCCCGCGTCGCCTGCGTCCTGCGCGGGCTGGAGAGGCTGCCCGACGGCGACGTCCGCGCGGTGCTGACCGGAGCCGGCGCGCCCGGAGCCGACGTGACGGCGGCGCTGCGCGAGGCCGCCGAGGTGCCCGCCGCGCAGTACCCGCTTTTCGACTCCCCCGAGTTCGACCCCTGCGCGTTGCAGGTCCGGCCCACCGACCTGGTGCGCCGCCGACAGCACGGCCGGGCGGTCCTCGCCGCCGCGGCCGCGCTCGCCGTGTGCGGCGCCCTGGTCGCGCTGCCCGGCGACGGCTGGGGGCCCGACGGCGCGGCCGCCCCGGCCTATGCGCAGAACCCGGCCGCCGAGGCCGCCCTCGACCCCGGGCGGCTGGTGAAGATCTCCCCAGCCGCCTGGAAGACCTCTGCGCGCACCGACTTCTCGGTGTGGCCCGCGCGCGGTCCGCTCACCGGCGACAGCGCCCTGTTGCGCCGCGCGCTCGCCGTCTGGGCCCGGCCCGGGGCCACCGTCCAGGTCTCGGCCACCCCGGACACCCCCTCCGGCGGCCCCGCCGGACCGCCCCAGCTTCTCTACGCGGGCGAGATCGACAACGCGCGCGTGGTGATCCTGTACGACGGGCTGCGCATCGCCCGCTACGCCGAGCCGCAGGACGGCACCGCCGGGGCGGCCCTCGACTTCGCCCGGGTCGACGGCGCGTCCGGCGCCGACGCGGGCGCGCTGGTGCTGGGCCGGGCCGACGGCAACGTCCGCTATCTGACGGCCCCCTGGGTCACGAAGGCCGGCGAACGGGACCTGACGAAGCCCGGCGCCGGGGTGATGGCCCTGACCCTGACCGACGGCATCACGTCGCCGCTGGCCAGCCCGGCCGCCCGGGCCGGGGCCTGCACGACGTGGAACGTCCTCCTGTTGACCGATGCCCGGGGCACCCACCTGTACAGCGACCTCGCCGAACTCGTCCCCGCCCGGCTGACCGCCGGCCGTCCGGCCGCGCCCGGGGAGGCGGCCGACGCACAGGCACTGCGGACCTGGGCGCCGTTCGCCTGTTCCCTGGCCGACGCGCGCGGTCAGGGCGTGCGGACGGTCAACGCGTGGGCGTACACCCGCCAGCCGCTGCCGGACGCGACCGGATCGGCGTCCTGGGTGTGCACCCGGGCCGATACCTGGCGCGGTGACGGGAGCAGGGTGCTGGCGCAGTTCCACACCCCGGGCAACATCTTCGGCGCGGCGGTGGCGAGGGCCGAGGATGTGCCGGCGTGCGGGCCGCGCGACCCGCACGTACTGGCCGGCGTGCTGTGGAAGTCGAAGGGCGGCCACTGGTACCTGCTCGCGGCCGGCGACCGGCAGACGGCGTCCATCAAGGCGACGGGCGGGGTGAGCGGGTCCGGGCGGGGCCATCTGCTGACGGTGCCCGCGAAACAGGGTGCCCAGGCCGGCCTGGAGGGCAGGCTCGAGGACGGGCACGCGATCAACGGACTGCACTGAGCCTGAGCCCTCGCCGAACCGCGCCGGGCCGGGCCGAGTCGGTTCGCGCCGGGCCGAGTCGGTTCGAAGCCGAGTCGGTTCGAAGCCGAGTCGGTTCGGGCCGGATCGAATTGGGCCGGATCGAATCGGTCGGGTCGAATCGGGTCGGTCCGGGTCGGGTCCGGCCTGCGGGTCCGCGTGCCTCGGGTGTGAAGCGAGCGCGTGGTGTCGGACCTGCGAGGAGGCGGTGACCGCAGGTGTGAGGGATCACCCGCAGGTGTGAGGGATCAAGGAGAACGCGTGCACGGATCCGGTCGGTTGGAGTCCGGATCCGATCGGTAAGGTGTTCGCATGACTACCGGGGTCCGCCGCAGAATGGGCGTCGAGGAGCGTCGGCAGCAGCTGATCGGCGTCGCCCTCGACCTGTTCGCCCAGCGCTCGCCCGACGATGTCTCCATCGACGAGATAGCCGCGGCCGCGGGCATCTCCCGGCCCCTCGTCTACCACTACTTCCCCGGCAAACTCAGCCTGTACGAGGCCGCGTTGAAGCGGGCTTCGGAGGATCTGGCGGAGCGGTTCAGCGAGCCGCGCGAAGGGCCGCTCGGCGCCCGGCTGCTGCGCGTGATGCACCGGTTCTTCGACTTCGTCGACGCGCACGGTCCCGGCTTCTCGGCCCTGATGCGCGGCGGTCCGGCGGTCGGCTCCTCGACCACGAACGCACTCGTCGACTCCGTCCGCCAGATCGCCTACGAACAGATCCTGTCGCATCTGGGCGTGGCCGATCCGCCGCCGCGGCTGGAACTGGTCGTCCGCTCCTGGATCTCGCTCGCCGAGTCGACCGCACTGATCTGGCTGGACGGTCGGCGCATTCCGCGCGAGGAGCTGGAGGTCCAGCTCGTCCACGACTTCGCGGCGCTCACCGCCGTCAGCGCCGCCTTCGACGACGAGCTGCGCACGCTGCTGCGGCCCGTGCTGGGCGGCGAGCCGGCCGACGGCCCGTTCGGCGACCTGACCGCCCGGCTCACCGCCCTCGCCTCCTGAGGCGTCCAGGACACCCGGGCCACCCCGGGCGCTTCGGGGCCCGGACCCGGGCGTCAGCTCTCGTACTTGCGGTACGACGGGTCGAGGTCGCGCACCTCGGCGGAGGCGTGCAGCACGAAGCCGCCGTCCGCCACATGCGCCCGCAGCAGTTCCAGCACGGCCTCGGTCAGCTTCGTCTTCGTTTCGTCGGTGCGGCCGGCGAGCAGCCCCAGCGTGACGTGCACGACGGCGTGCCCCCGCTCCTCGGGGTCGTCGTAGCCGAACGCGGTGAACTCGGCCGGCCGGAACAGGGTCTTGCAGGCCTCCGGCTTGGCCGCCGCGATCTCGACCACCGAGGTGTGCAGGGCCCGGGCGAAGCCGACCCGGTCGAAGGCCGGGGCCATGGTGCTCGAGTAGTCGACGGTGATCTGCGGCATGGGCACTCCTGTTCTGGGTCCAGGGTCTCGGGATCACCCTAGCCTCAGGGGCCCTGCCCGGCCGCGGTGTCTCATCGCGGCCGGGCGGAGCTGCTCACGTCGTCCTGGTGAACACCGCCACGGTCCGGGCCGGGACGGTGAACGTGCCGGACGCCTTGTCGAAGCGGGAGGTCCGTACGGTGGCGTCCGCGCCCGCCGCCTGCACCGGGTGCAGCCGGTATCCCGCGCCGGCGAGCGCGCCGACGGTCTGCCGCTGCACGGTGGGCGTCGCGTTGAAGACGACGACCAGGTCACCGAGCTCCATGGTGATCACTCCGGGCGTCTGCTGGACTCCGGACAGCGGGAAGGACAGGTGTGCCTGCACCTGGGCGGCCGTCCCGAGGGAGAACGCCTTCTCCGTGGTGCGGATCCGCAGCAGGTCCCGGTAGGCGGCAGAGGCCGCCGTGATCTGCGGGCAGCCCACCTCGACCGAGGTCAACAGGGGCTTGGCGTAGGGCCACTTGGACGCGTTGTCGGCGGCCGGTGGCAGTCCGCCGCCGAAGCCGTTGCCGGCCGCGCAGTCCCAGTGGATCGCGTTGAACCAGTCGCCGCTGTCGAAGGAGTTGCGGTCCAGGGACTTCGAGCGCAGCAGGTCGGTGCCGGCCTGGGACAGCGCCGGGCCCTGGGAGAGTGCGGCGGTCGCCATGGCGAGGACCTGCATACGGGAGCGGTCGGCGGCGGAGGTGCCGGCCGGCAGCTTGTAGGCGAGGGCGTCGAACAGCGACTCGTTGTCGTGGGCGTCGGCGTAGGCGAGGGCGTCGCCGGGTGCGTCGGCGTAGCCGGCCGGGGCCCCGCTGTAGTCGACCTCGGCGCCGGTGACCTCCTTGCCGTCGGCGTCGTGGAAGCGGTACGCGGCAAGGTTTCCGGACAGTCCGACCTTGATGAGGTCCTGGTAGTGCAGCAGTCGCGTCCGCTGCTCGGCGGAGGTGCCGTTGGACTGGGAGGAGTTGGGGTCGGTGTAGAGACCGGAGGCGAAGCCCTGCACGCCGGGGTCCTCGTCGAACGGCCCGCCGCCGCGCACGGCGTCCCGGGCACGGTCGGAGAACGTTGCGACACCGGTTCCCGCCATGTTCCGCTGCGTGGCCTGTACGAAGCGGGCGTCGTCGGCGACCTCGCCGAAGTTCCAGCCCTCGCCGTAGAGGATGATCTTCTTGCCGTCGACGCCGTCCTTGGCGGGGGTCAGCGCGTCCAGCGCCTTGCGCACGGCGAGGATGTTGGCCTTCGGGTGGTGTCCCATGAGGTCGAAGCGGAAGCCGTCGACCTTGTACTCCCTGGCCCAGGTGACGACCGAGTCGACGACCAGCTTGCCCATCATGGCGTTCTCGGTCGCCGTGTTGGCGCAGCAGGTGCTGTTCGCGATCGAGCCGTCGGCGAGCAGCCGCTGGTAGTAGCCGGGCACGATCCGGTCGAGGACGCTGGTGCGGGCCTGTCCGCTCGCCGCCGTGTGGTTGTAGACGACGTCCATGACGACCCGCAGGCCGTCCTCGTTGAGCGCCTTCACCATCCTGCGGAACTCGACGGTCCGGGCCGTCCCGTCCGGGTCGGTGGCGTAGGAGCCCTCGGGGACGGTGTAGTGGTACGGGTCGTACCCCCAGTTGTAGGCGTCCTTGGCGGCCACGGCGGAAACGCATTCCTGCTGTTTCTCGGAGGCCGCCGGGTAGGAGGCGAGATCGCAGGCGGGGGCGGCCTGGTCGGCCTTCTTCTCGGCGACGGTGGCGATGTCGAAGACGGGCAGCAGATGGACGTACGACGTGCCCGCCGCCGCCAGCTCCCGCAGGTGCTTCGAGCCGTCGCTGCCACGGTCGGTGAAGGCCAGGTAGCCGCCCCGGTCCCGCGCGGGGACGGTGGTGTCCGCGACGGAGAAGTCCCGGACGTGCAGCTCCTGGATCTGGGCGTCCTTGAGCGGGACGGCCTTCGGCTTGGCGAGCGTCGACCAGCCGCCCGGGGCCAGCGACCGGTCGTCGAGGTCGACGACGAGACTGCGCTCGGAGTCGGTGGTGAGGGCGACCGAGTAGGGGTCGGTGACCTTGTTGACGACGACCTTGCCGGCGCCGGGCGCCCACACGGTCACGGCGTACCGGTAGGGCTTGTTCTTCCACGACGCGGGGCCGGTCACGGACCAGACGCCGGTCGCGTCGTCGCGCTTCATCCGCACGGTGGAGCCGTCGAGCTCCAGGGACACCTGCCGGGCGGTCGGGGCCCAGACGGCCAGCGTGGGACGGCCGTTGCGGAAGGTCGGCCCGAGCCGGGCGGCGGTGGCCCCGGCGTACAGGTCGTCCAGCGCGCCGGCGATCTGTACGCCCGTCGCCGACAGCACCGCCCCGTTCACGGCTCTTTGCGAGGCCACGACCTGGCCGGTCAGCGCCTCGCGCACGCGGCCGCGGTCCCGCGGGTCGACGGACCAGGCGGGGTAGGCGGCGAGGTGCGGGAACTTCGCCTTCTGGGCGTCGGTGAGAGCGGTCTTCGTCAGCCGGAGCCACTTGGCCGCGCCGGTCAGTGTGCCGTCCGCGACGGCGATCGCGCCCTTGTCGCTGTACAGCAGCTGGGTGGAGGCGGCGGCCGGCGAGCCGTTCCAGGCGACCGTGTTCCGGTCGATCCAGACCGCCTTGGAGGTGGTGAGGTCGAGCGCGGCGGCCGATCCCGCGGGCTGCGGGAGCAGGTACGTCTCCTGGCCGTTCAGCAGCCACACCTCGTGGCCGCTGTCCGTCAGGTTCAGCGACTGGTCAAAGGGCAGGTCCTTCTCGTCGCCCTTGTGCAGGATGTAGCTGAGGCCGGTGGCGTTCGCGGCGAGCGGCACCTCGAATACCGCGCCGTAGGCGTCGGTCCGCGCGGGCTTCAGCGGGCTCGACCACTCGGTGGGGTTCGCGGCCCCCGTCCAGGTGTGCAGACCCCAGCCGTCGTAGTTCCCGTCGGCGCGGTGGTAGTGCAGGACGGCCTTGGTGGTGTCCGGTGCCGGATAGGCGGGCCGCTCCGTGCGGACGTCCGCCGAGCCCTGCTCGATCCAGACCTCGCCGGTCGCGGTGACGTCGATCGTGCGGTCTGCGGAGACGTCCTTGTCGCCGTCCTTGTCGATGACGAGGAAGCCGACGCTCGAGGCGCCCGGCTTGAGCTTGACGTAGGCGAAGGCGCCGTAGGCGTCCCGTCCGGTGAAGGGGTGGCTGCCGGGCCAGGTGGTCGCCTCGCCGTCGGCCAGGTCGCCCCAGGCGTACAGGCCCCAGTCGGCGTAGTCGCCGTCGGTGCGCTTGTAGTGGACGACCGCGTAGTCACGGGAAGACCCGGTGGGCGGCTCCTCGGCGGGCGGGGCGCCGGTGACGCTCGTCGCCGTCGCGCTCGCGGTGCGGCCCGCGGAGTCGATCACGACGGCCTTGTAGCGCAGGGCGGTGCCGGCCGGCACGTCCTCGCCGATGGTCTGCGTGACCTTGTAGGGGGCGTGGTCGGCGGAGCCGAGGGTCCGCCAGCCGCCGTTGCCGGTCTGGGCGGCGAAGACGACCCGGTCGAGCCGTCCGCCCGCGACGTCGGCGCTCAGCTCGACGGTGCCGGTGGCGCCCGCGGCGGGGGCGTGCAGGGAGAGCGTCGGCCTGGCCGCGGGGGTGTGCGGCTTGCGGGCGGCCTGGAACACGACGGCCGAACCTGCGGGAACGGTTACGGTGATTTTCCCGTCGGCGCCGGCGGTGACCGTGCTGCCGGTGCCGTAGATCCCGCGGAACGCGGTGTTCGCGGAACCGGTGGCGAACGTTGCTTCCTCGGCGGTGCCGGCGTTGTTGAAGGCGACCACGTACTCGGTCGTGTCCTTGCCGAGGCCGTTGCGGGAGAAGGCGTAGACGCCGGGGCCGTCGGCCGCGTACCGCTCGCTCTGGACGCCGTCCGCGAGGGCCGGGTGGGCCTTGCGGAGCTTCGACAGGGCGGCGATCCGGCGGTACAGCGGCGCGCGGGTGTCGTAGGCGTCGCTCGCGTGGGTGCGGTCGGTGCCGATCTCGTCGTCGTCGAGGTAGTCGGCGGTGCGGGAGGCGAACATCGTCTGGCGGGCGTCCTTGTCGCCGCCGGCGCCGGTGAAGCCCTGTTCGTCGCCGTAGTAGACGACCGGGTTGCCTCGGCTGAGGAACATCAGCTCGTTGGCGAGCCCGTCCTTGGCGAGCAGTTCGGCGTCGGTCGCCTTCGGGTCGTCCTGGTGCAGGAAGTACCCGATGCGGCCCATGTCGTGGTTGCCGAGGAAGGTGACCTGCTCGTACGCGTTGGCCTTGTCGGTCGTGTACTTGTAGTCGTCGCCGAACACGGCCGCGAGCTTCTTCGCGCTGCCGCCCTGGGAGACGTACTGGCGGGCCGCCTCCTGGAAGGGGAAGTCGAGCGTCGCGTCGAGGCGGCCCCGGGTGACGTACGGGGAGGTGACCGACGTGTCGGCGGAGTAGACCTCGCCGAACATGAAGAAGTCGTCACGGCCCTGCTTCTTCGCGTAGGCGTCCAGGGCCGTCGCCCACCGGGTCCAGAACTCCATGTTCACGTGCTTGACGGTGTCGATCCGGAAGCCGTCGATGTCGAAGTCGCGCACCCACCGCTGGTAGATCTTCTCCATCCCGGCGACGACCTCAGGCCGTTCGGTCCACAGGTCGTCCAGTCCGGAGAAGTCGCCGTACGTCGTCGACTCGCCGGCGTAGGTGGAGTCGCCGCGGTTGTGATACATCGCCGGGTCGTTGAGCCAGGACGGGACCTTGGAGTTCTTCTTCGCGGCGGGGACCGTCGGGGTCCGCGGGAAGGAGGCGGCGTCCACCGCCGGGAACATCGCGCCGCCGGCCGCGTGGTCGGCGTCGTCGAACGGTTGGCCGTCCTTCGTCAGGTACGGGAACGCGCCCTTGGAGAGGTAGTCGTAGGACTTCTCCCGGTAGTCGACGACGTCGGCGGTGTGGTTGGTGATGACGTCGAAGAAGACCTTCATGCCCTTGGCGTGGGCCTTGTCGACGAGGGTCCCGAGGTCCTTGTTGCTGCCGAAGTGCGGGTCGACCTGGGTGAAGTCGGTGATCCAGTACCCGTGGTAGCCGGCCGAGGCGTCCTTGCCCGTCCCCTGCACCGGCTGGTTCTTGAAGATCGGGGCCATCCAGATCGCGGTGGTGCCGAGGCCCTTGATGTAGTCGAGGCGCCGGGTCAGGCCCTGGAGGTCGCCGCCCTGGTAGAAGCCCTTGTCGGTGGGGTCGTAGCCGGTGCTCAGGCGTGAACCGGTCAGTCCGCCCCGGTCGTTGGCGGTGCTGCCGTTGGCGAAACGGTCCGGCATGACGAAGTAGAACTGCTCACGGGTGTCGTCGTGCCGGGCGGGCTCGGCGGCGAGCCTGGCGTCGGAGGGCGGCGCGGGCGGGCTGTCGGCTCGCGCGGCGAGCGGCTGGACCAGTGCGGCGGCCAGGGCTGCCACGGCGACGGCGGCCACCCGTCCGGCGTGGGCGGTGCGGCGCGTGCGGGGCGCGGGCCATCTCGGTATCACAGGCGGGAACTCCTTGCGGCTGCGGCTCTGTCGGGTCCGACCCCTGCGCCCGGGACGGCTGCGTCATCCGGGCGTCCGCGCGACCGTATCGCCGACGCAAGCTTTACAGCAAGGGTCATGAAAGACTGGGAAAGAACTTTCACGACCCTTGCTCCCAACGGCTCCCTCAGCAGGTGGATTTGCCCGCGTGGAGCGCCAGCGCCGTGTTGGCGCCCAGCGTCGCGGTGAACTGCCCGGAGGAGTTCACGGTGACGGTCGTGTTGCTCTGGATGTCGCAGTAGGAGCCCGCGGACAGCCCGGTCTGGAAGGTCCGGCTCAGCGAGCCGCTCTCGTGGTTGACGACCACGTACCCCTTCGCGCCGCGGCCGAAGGCGATGGCGTCGCCGCCGTTGTCCCACCAGTTGCCGACCGGCTCGCCGCGCGTGGCGTTGCGGAAGGCCACCATGCGGACGATCTCCGGCCAGGCGTGCTGGCACTTCCAGCCGTCCTGCCAACAGGCGTTGACGGCACCGCCGCCCGGCGGTCCCGCGTCCGCGTTCGACCACTCGTAGCCGGAGTTCACGTCCGGCGCCCCGTACGGGTACGCGAGCATGAAGACGTTGGCGAGGGTGTAGTTCGCGCCGTCCTGGTAGCTGAGGGTCGACCCGTTGCGCTCGGTGTCGTGGTTGTCGACGAAGACGCCGGCGACCGAGCTGTTCAGGTAGCCCCAGCCCTCCCCGTAGTTCTTCAGGTAGGCGAGGTTCTCGTTGCGGAAGACCCGCTTGAGGTCGTAGGCGTAGCGGAACTCCTGGACGTCCCCGTTGCCGGTGTACTCGACGGGCCGGACGGCCTCTGAGCTGCCGTAAATGACCTCCTGCTTCCAGTACACGCCCGGGTTCGTCAGCCGCGACTTGATGTTCGCCAGGTCGGCCGTGTCGATGTGCTTGGCCGCGTCGATGCGGAAGCCGTCGACGCCCAGGGCGAGCAGGTCGTTCAGGTACCCGGCGACGGTCTTGCGGACGTACTCCTCGCCGGTGTCGAGGTCGGCGAGCCCGACGAGTTCGCAGTGCTGGACGTTCCAGCGGTCGGTGTAGTCGCTGACCCGGGAGGTGCAGTCGTCGAAGTCGTACGAGGAGTACAGGCCGGGGTAGTCGTACTTCGTGTACGACGAGCCGCCGGTCCCGGTGCCGCCGCCGGCCGCCATGTGGTTGACGACGGCGTCGACGACGACCTTCACACCGGCCGCGTGACAGGTGTTCACCATGTTCCGGAACGCCGTGCGGTCGCCGAGCCGGCCCGCGATCTTGTAGCTGACGGGCTGGTACGACGTCCACCACTGCGCGCCCTGTATGTGCTCGGCAGGCGGGGAGACCTGCACATAGCCGTAACCGGCCGGACCGAGGGTGTTCGTGCACTCCTTGGCGACGGAGGCGAAGTTCCACTCGAACAGGACGGCGGTGACGTCCTTGACGCCGGGCGGGGCGGCGGACACGGCCGTGGGGGCCATGACGACGGCTGCGGCGGCCAGAGCGAGGGCGCCCGAAAGGGGTCTGCTGCTTGCCATGTGGGGGTTCCTTCTCCATTGAAGGTTCTTGCTGCAATCTTTCAGAAACCTTGCAGTGGCGTGATGTTAATGGTTCGTTGGCTGAAAGAACAGGGAGTCGGAGAAGGCATCGTGAACACGAAAGGTCCGCCGCTCCCCCGAGAGCGGCGGACCTCGTAGTGGGGGGTCCGGCGTCAGGCCGTCGTGAACCAGACCGTGGTGTCCGCCGGCAGCTTCGCCTCGCCGCTGTCCGTCTCGGTCACCTCACCGCTCGCGAGCAGCACCCGCCCGTACGCCGGGGTCGCCACCGACTCCCCCGAGGTGTTCGCCACGCACACGAACTCCCCGCGACGGAAGGCCAGTACGCCCTCCGGAGCCTTCAGCCACTCCACCGAGTCACCGGCGCCCAGGTCGGGCTGGGCGCGGCGGACCGCGAGGGCGGTGCGGTACAGCTCCAGCGTGGAGTCCGGCACGCCGTCCTGCGCCTCGACGCTCAACTCGCCCCAGTGCGGCGGCTGGGGCAGCCAGCTGCCGCCGGTGCCGAAGCCGTACGACGAGCCCTCGCGGGTCCACGGGATCGGGACGCGACAGCCGTCGCGGAAGCCGTCCTGGCCCGCGCCGCGGAAGTACGCAGGGTCCTGGCGCACCTCGTCGGGCAGGTCGACGACGTCCGGCAGGCCGAGCTCCTCGCCCTGGTAGACGTACGCCGAGCCGGGCAGCGCCAGCATCAGCAGCGTCGCCGCGCGGGCGCGGCGCAGGCCGAGCGCGCGGTCGCCGGCCGTGCGGATCTGGGTGCCGAGGCCGGGCGGGTTGGCGAAGCGGGTGGCGTGCCGGGTGACGTCGTGGTTGGACAGCACCCAGGTGGCGGGCGCGCCGACCGGACGCATCGCGTCCAGGGTGCGGTCGACGACCTCGCGCAGCTCCTTCGCGTCCCACGCGGTGCTCAGGTACTGGAAGTTGAACGCCTGGTGGAGTTCGTCGGGGCGGACGTAGTTCGCGGTGCGCTCGACGGTCGGGGTCCAGGCCTCGGCGACGAAGATGCGCCCGCCCGTCTCCCGGCCCCGCCCTTCTGCGGATGGCCCTTCGGGCCCCTTCCCTTCTCCCGAGTACTCGTCGAGGATGCGCCGCCACTGGCGGTAGATGTCGTGGACGCCGTCCTGGTCGAAGAACGGCATGACATCGTTGCCCAGCAGCTTGAGCTGTTCGTGGGAGCCGAGGTCGGGCAGGCCGGGCGCCTTGACCAGGCCGTGGGCGACGTCGATGCGGAAGCCGTCGACGCCCATGTCCAGCCAGAAGCGCAGGATCGAGCGGAACTCGTCGCCGACCGCCGGGTGTTCCCAGTTGAAGTCGGGCTGCTCGGGGGCGAAGAGGTGCAGGTACCACTCGCCGGCTGTGCCGTCCGGCTCGGTCACCCGCGTCCAGGCGGGGCCGCCGAAGATGGACTCCCAGTCGTTGGGCGGGAGTTCGCCGCCCGCGCCCTTGCCGGGGCGGAAGTGGTAGCGGTCGCGCAGCGGCGAGCGGGGGCCGTCCGCCAGTGCGCGCTTGAACCACTCGTGCTGGTCGGAGGAGTGGTTGGGGACCAGGTCGACGATGATCCGCAGGCCCAGTTCCCGGGCGTCGCGGATGAGCGCGTCGGCGTCGAGCAGGTTGCCGAACATCGGGTCGACGGCACGGTAGTCGGCGACGTCGTAGCCGGCGTCGGCCTGCGGCGAGGCGTAGAAGGGGCTGAGCCACACGGCGTCCACACCGAGGTCGCGCAGGTAGGGGAGGCGGGAGCGTACGCCTTCCAGGTCGCCCATGCCGTCGCCGTCGCTGTCGGCGAAGCTGCGCGGGTACACCTGGTAGATCACCGCGTCCCGCCACCAGTCGCGGCGCTGGGCGACGGTGGCGACGGCCGAGGTGGGGGCGGGGGCCGGGGCTGTGGGGGCCGGGGCTGCGGGGGGCTGCTGGCTCATGGCGTCCTTGGTACGTAACGGAGTCATCGGATCAGGGGTCTGTGGAGGGGGGTGACGAGGCGGCCGCGGTCACAGCGGGGTCGGATGGTGACCGCGGCCGCCCCGGGATTTTCGGGGGCCCGCGTCGGCGGGTCGACGTCACCGCGGTTCGACGGCGCCCTGAAGGCGCCCTCACGGCGGGGCGTCACCCCTTCGTGCCGCCCGCGGTGAGGCCGGTCACCAGGTTCTTCTGCACGAGGTAGAAGAACGCGGCGGCCGGTATCGCGATCAGCACCGCGGTGGCGGCCATCAGGTTGCGCTGGGCGTCGTGTTCGCTGACGAAGGACTGCAACCCGACGGCAAGCGTGTACTTGTCGTCGCTCAGCATGAACGTCGAGGCGAACGCGACCTCGCTGAACGCGGTGAGGAAGTTGTAGAAGGCGGCTACCGCGAGACCGGGCTTGGCGAGCGGCAGGATCAGCCGGAAGAAGGTGCCGAACGGGGTGAGCCCGTCCACGCGTCCCGCCTCGTCGATCTCGAAGGGGATGGTGTCGAAGTACCCCTTGAGCAGCCAGGCGCTGTACGGAATGACCGTCGTGCAGTAGACGAGGATCAGGCCGAGGTAGTTGTCGATGAGCTGCAGGTCCGAGAGGATCTGGTACATCGGCACCATCAGTACGGCGACCGGGAACATCTGGGTGACCAGCAGCACCCACATGAACTTCTTGTAGCCGGGGAAGCGCATGCGGGACACGGCGTAGCCGGTGGTGGCGGCGATGAGCACGCCGATGGCGGTCGTGCCGAGCGTGACGATCAGCGAGCTCTTCAACCAGTTGAAGAACTCGGTGTGTTCGACGACGAACGTGTAGTTCGCGAACGTCATCTTGTCCCAGATGCCGCCCGGGTGAAGGTAGTCGTCCTTGTCCGGGCCGAGGGACAGATAGACCAGCCAGGCGATCGGGAAGAGCGCGATCAGGCTCGCGACGATCAGGACGCCGTGCGAGGCGAGGGAGCCGACGAGGCTGTTCTCACCGCGCCGCCGGGCCCGGCGCGGGGCCTTCGCGGGTCGCCGGCCGTCCGCCGCGGCGGAGGTCTCGACTGTGGTGCTGCTCATGGGAACTCCTGCCTCAGATCGCGAGCTGCTGCTCGTTGCGGTTCAGCCAGCGGCGGTAGAACGAGGTGAAGACGATCAGGATGGCCAGCAGCAGGATGCCGTACGCGGCCGACTGGGCGAAGTCACGCGGCTGCTGCCCGAAGCCGAGGTAGTAGGCCCAGGTGACGAGGATCTGCGCGTCGGGGGCGGTCTTGCCGAACAGCAGGAAGATCACGGCGAACTGGTTGAACGTCCAGATGACGCCCAGCAGGACGACGGTGGAGCTGACCGATCTCAGTCCCGGCAGGGTGACGTACCGGAAGCGCTGCCAGGCGCTCGCGCCGTCCATCTCGGCGGCCTCGTAGAGCGAGGCGTCGATCGCCTGCAGGCCGCCGAGCAGCGAGATCATCATGAACGGCACACCGCACCAGGTGTTCACCGTGATCGCGGCGAACCGCTGCCAGAAGGTGTCCTCGAGCCACAGCGGCGTCGGCAGGTGCAGGAAGTCGAGCGCGGAGTTGATGATGCCGCCGTCGGCGAGCATGAACCGCCAGCCGAACACGGTGACGAAGGTGGGCACCGCCCACGGCAGCACCAGGATCAGCCGGTACAGGGTGCGCCCGCGCAGTTTCTGGTTGAGCAGGAGCGCGAGGCCGAGTCCGATGCCGTAGTGCAGGGCGACACAGGCCGCCGTCCACACGATCGTCCAGAGGAAGTGCGACCAGAAGCGGTCGTAGGCCGTCGGGCCCCACAGGATGTCGGCGTAGTTGTCGAGGCCGATGAACTTGTAGGTGGCGTCGATGTGGTTGACGCCGATGGTGCGGGCCGTGTTGAGGCTGTTGGCGTCGGTCAGCGTCAGGTAGAGGCCGTACGCCAGGGGGTACAGCACGAGGACGCCGAGGACGATCGCCACCGGGGCGATCATCGCGTACGCGTACCAGTGCTTCTGGTAGCCGCGCCTGAGGCGGCCGGCCGGCCCGGGCCCCGGCTCACGGTCACCGCGGCGCTTGCCGGTCGCGCGGTCGATGGCGACTGTCATGGTTCGACACCTTCTGGATCTTCACGCTGGATCGTCGACGGGGGGGCTGCGGCCCGGAGCCCGGAGCTCACAGGCCGGTGGCCGCCGGATCTCTCCCCTCCATGATGTGGAAGATCCGGCGGCCGCTCGGGCTCACTTGCTGAAGTCGGGCACCAGCTTGGCGATGGCGAGCTCAGCGTTGCCCAGTCCCTTGTCGAGGGTCTCCTTGCCACCCGCGATCTTGGGCAGTTCGGTGTCCAGAGGACCCCACAGCGAGCTGTACTCCGGCAGCGCCGGGCGCGGCTGGGCGGCGGCCAGCACCGTCTGGTAGCCGGCGATGCCCGGGTCGGCCTTGACGGCGGCGGTGTAGGCGTCGTCGCGGGTGGGCAGCGTGGAGTTCTTCTGCGCGATGGTCGCCTGGGACGCGGCGGACGTCATGAAGTTGACGAACTTCAGCGCCGCGGCCTGGTGGGCCTTGTCGGAGCCGGCGTAGACCGAGAGGTTGTGGCCGCCGGTCGGGGCGCCCGCCTTGCCGGTGGAACCGGCCGGGACGGTGGCGATGCCGAGGTTGGCCTTGTCCTTGAAGGCGCTGCCCTTGTAGAAGTTCGTGATCTCCCAGGGGCCCTGGATGATCGCGGCGACCTTGCCGTTGACGAACGCGTCCTGGATGTGGGCGTAGGCGTCGGCGGTGGTGTCGGCCTTGTGCAGGCCCTTGCCGTCGAAGAGGCCTAGCCAGGTGCCGTACGCCTTCTTCGCGGCCGCCGAGTTCACGGTGATCTTCTTGGCGTCGGCGTCGACGGTGTCGGTGCCCTCGCCGTAGAGGAACGACTGCGCGTAGTAGGCCTGGGTGGAGCCCCAGTAGCCGTCGACGCCGGTCTTGGCCTTGACGGTGGCGGCGGCCGTCTTCAGCTCGTCCCAGCTCTTGGGGGCCGCGGTGATGCCGGCCTTCGCGAAGAGCTCCTTGTTGTAGACCAACGCGAGCGTGTCCGTGACCAGCGGGACGCCGTACGTCTTGCCCTCGTACTTGGCCTGCTCGAGCAGGTTGGACTTGAACTTCGACTGGTCCTTGAGGGCGTCCGTGCCGTCCAGCGGCAGGAAGTAGCCCTTCTTGGCGAAGGCGGGGGTCCAGCCGACCTCGGAGCGCAGGATGTCCGGGGCGCCGGACGCGCCGGCGGCCGTGTCGAACTTGTTCTGCGCCTGGTCGAAGGGCACGTTGACGTACTTGACCTTGACGTCCTTGTTGGCCGCCTCGAACTGCTTGACCAGGGCCTGGTACGTCGGCGCCTCATTGGTGGCGTTGGAGGTGTCCCACCAGGTGATGGTGACCGGCCCGGACGAGTCGTCGCTGCCGCTGTCGTCTCCGCCGCAGGCCGTCGCCGCGAGGGCGAGGGACGCCACCAGCGCGGTGGCCGCTATGCCACGCCGCATGAGTTTCTCCTTGAGGGTGAGAGCCCGTATAGCTGCGGGAAGCGGTCCCGTCCGCTGTTCCCGCCGGCTCCGACGCGCCGTTGCCGCCGTCGAGCGACGTGAACGTAACAGCCCTGCAAGCGACACGAAAGGCCTTGCAGCAAAAAAGTGCAAGAACCCTCCGAAGTTATCCGCGCGTGACCCTGACGTGACCTCCGCTCGACCGCTGTGAGACCGTTGTTGTCGCGGTTGAACGGCCTCACAGCGGGGCACGCGACCACTGTGCAAGACTCTGCAAGCTCTTGCCATCACTTTCATGAGGGAGCACGATGACGCAGCAGGCCGGAGCGGGCCGTCCGACAGGTCGCCCGCGGCGCCCGATCGGTGTGCAAGTCGGCACCCGACCGGTACAGTCCACCCCTGTGACCACACGGCTTGCCGACATCGCTGCGCAGGCGGGGGTGAGCGAAGCGACCGTCAGCCGCGTTCTCAACGGCAAGCCCGGTGTCGCCGCCACCACCCGCCAGTCCGTGCTCGCCGCGCTGGACGTCCTGGGCTACGAGCGCCCGGTCCGGTTGCGCCAGCGCAGCGCGGGGCTCGTCGGCCTGATCACGCCGGAGCTCGAGAACCCCATATTCCCGGCCCTGGCCCAGGTCATCGGACAGGCGCTGACCCGCCAGGGCTACACCCCCGTTCTCGCCACCCAGACCCCTGGCGGCTCCACGGAGGACGAGCTGACCGAGATGCTGGTCGACCGCGGCGTCGCCGGCATCATCTACGTCTCCGGACTGCACGCGGACACCACGGCCGACATGCAGCGCTACGAGCAGCTGCGCGCGCAGGGCGTGCCCTTCGTCCTGGTCGACGGCTTCTCCCCGAAGGTCCAGGCCCCGTTCATCTCGCCCGACGACCGGGCGGCGATGACCCTGGCGGTGACCCATCTCGTCTCCCTCGGGCACACCCGGGTGGGGCTGGCCCTCGGCCCCAAGCGCTTCGTGCCGGTCCAGCGCAAGATCGAGGGGTTCGTGCGCGCCATGCAGGAGCAGCTGGCGCTGAGCCCGGACACCATCGAGACCGAGCTGGTCCAGCACTCCCTGTACACCCTGGAGGGTGGCCAGGCAGCGACCAACGCCCTGATCGACCGGGGTTGCACGGCGATCGTCTGCGCCAGCGACATGATGGCGCTGGGCGCGATACGGGCGGCCAGGCAGCGCGGTCTCGCGGTCCCCCGGGACGTCTCGGTGGTCGGCTTCGACGACTCCCCGCTGATCGCCTTCACCGACCCGCCCCTGACGACCGTGCGCAAGCCGGTCCCGGCGATGGGCCAGGCCGCCGTCCGCACACTCCTGGAAGAGATCGGCGGGACGCCTGCGCCGCACAGCGAGTTCGTGTTCATGCCGGAGCTGGTGGTGCGGGGCTCCACCGCCTCGGCACCCGGGGACCGCGCCCGTCTGTAGCCGGACGCGAGGGGACCGTGCCCGTGCGTAGCCGCACGGCCGGGGACCGCGATCGCCCGTGGCTGTACGCCACCCGCGACTGCCCCCTAGCTGCACGCCGCCCGCGGACCGCGCGCTTGTCCGCAGGGCGGAGACGCCGACCCGCGCTCCCGTAGTCCCACGCCGGGAGGAAGCGAGGAGGGCCTGCCGCCGTAAGGGGTGCAAAACGAACCCGACCGCGGGATGATCGGACAAAGAGGTCTTTTCTGGCACACTTTGGGTCCATGGGTGAATCGACTGTGACGCCGCTGGAAGGCCGCGACCAGGCCCTTCCGCAGGCCGTCACGGCCGGGACCCGGCGCCGCCTCGCACGCCTCCGCAGCCCCCGCCGGCCGCGCCTCTGGTTCGAGATCCTTCTCGTCGCCGTGAGTTACTGGGTGTACTCCCTCGTGCGCAACGCGGTCCCGGAACAGCGTTCCGAAGCGTTGCGCAACACCGACTGGATCTGGCGGGCCGAGCACATGTTCGGCATGGCCGTGGAGGAGTCGGTCAACCACGCGGTGAACTCGGTGACCTGGCTCATCGTGAGCATGAACTACTACTACGCGACGCTGCACTTCATCGTCACGCTGGTCGTCCTGGTGTGGCTCTACCGCAGTCACCCGGGCCGCTACGCGGCGGCCCGCCTCGTTCTGTTCGCGACCACGGCGGTGGCCCTGGTCGGCTACTACCTGTACCCGCTGGCGCCCCCACGCCTGATGCCTCGCGGCGGGTTCATCGACACGGTGATGGTCCACCAGACGTGGGGCTCGATGGCGTCCGGCGACCTCAAACACATGTCGAACCAGTACGCGGCCATGCCGTCCATGCACATCGGCTGGTCCCTGTGGTGCGGCGTGACCGTGTTCGCCCTGGCCCGGCTCCCCTGGGTGCGCGTCCTCGGCCTGCTCTACCCGATGGCGACCCTGGTGGTCATCGTCGCCACCGCCAACCACTTCTGGCTGGACGCCGTCGGCGGCCTCCTCTGCCTCGTCTTCGGCTTCACCGTGTCCCGCCTCTGGTACGGCGCCCTGCCGTACGCCCTGCCGAGAACCGTCCCGGACACACGGCGGGACGACGAAGCCGACGAAGCCGCGCGACGACGCCGCCGCCGGCGCAGCCACAAGGCCCCGGCAGGCTCCAGCCCCCTAGGAACCCCGGACGACTCCGTCGCCGTCCCGACGCCGGGCGGGCCGGACGGTGTACGAAGACCGGGCGGGTCTCCGGACGGGCGGGCAGCGATCCGCACGGACGGCCGCACCGGCGGCTGAGCCGACCCGCGCGCCGTGCCACCCCGGTCACCCCGGTCGCCCTGGTCGCCCACGGAACCACGCAGCCCGCACAGGCGGGGCCGCACCCGTGCCAAACGCTCCCGGACGCGCCCGGGGTCGCTCGCCTGCGGCCCACCGGTCCGGGCGGGGACGGTTCCGTTGGGTGCGGCAGCCGCGGTGTCCGGACAAGCCTGCCGTCGGCCGACGACCGCGCCGGGCGACGCATCACGCCTGGCTCAGGGCGACGCATCACGCCCGGCGCGGGGCGACGGGCGACACCAGCGTGCGCCGGGTGCCAGACACCGTGAGGAGCATCGGCGGGACGACGGGCGGTGCCTCCCGCAAGGGCATGCGAGCGGTGGCGCCGGTGCGGCGTGAGCGAGGGTGGTGCCTGCCCACTCGTCCCGCGGCCGGCCGGCCCCCCACCCGGGTGGCAAAGGAGGCCGGGCCTCCCATCAGCGGCCCCGGACGCGGGCCCGCGCCACGGTGTCGACGCGGGGGGCGCACGCCTCGAGGGCCGCTGGGTCCGGTCCTAGCCCGCGTAGAACAGTTCGTCCACGACGGCCCGGGCCCGGCGGGCGGTGCGCCGGTAGTCGTCGAGCATGTCACCGACACGTCCGGGGCCGTAGCCGAGGTAGCGGCCCACCGCGACCAGTTCGCGCGGGTCGGAGGGGAAGGTGTCGCCGGCCCGGCCCCGCACCAGCATCACCGCGTTGCGCACCCGCGTGGCCAGCACCCACGCCTCGTCCAGCGTCGCCGCTTCGTCCTGCGGGATGAGGCCGGCGTCGCGTGCGGCGGTGAGCGCCGCCCGGGTGCGGGTGGTCCGCAGCCCCGGGTGCGTCGCGCCGTGCCGCATCTGGATCAGCTGCACGGTCCACTCGACGTCGGACAGGCCGCCCGGGCCGAGCTTGGTGTGCAGCTTGGGATCGGCGCCCCGGGGCAGCCGCTCCGACTCCATCCGGGCCTTCAGCCGCCGGATCTCCCGTACGGCCTCCTCGGTGAGCCCGCCCGCCGGATACCGCAGCGGGTCGGCGAGTTCGAGGAACCTGCGCCCCAACTCCTCGTGCCCAGCGACGACTTCGGCGCGCAGCAACGCCTGTGACTCCCACACCAGCGACCACCGCCGATAGTAGGCCGCGTATGACTTCAACGTGCGCACGAGCGGCCCGGACTTGCCCTCCGGGCGCAGGTCAGCGTCGACGAGCAGCGGCGGGTCGGCGCTGGGGATCTGCAGCAGCCGGCGCATCTCGGAGACGACCTTGTTGGCGGCCTGTCCGGCCTCCCGCTCGTCGACGCCGTCCCGGGGCTCGTGGACGAAGAGGACGTCCGCGTCGGAGCCGTAGCCCAGTTCATGGCCGCCGAAGCGCCCCATGCCGATGACGGCGAAGCGGGTGGGGAGCGTGTCGCCCCAGCCCTCGCGGACGACGGCGCGCAGGGTGCCGGACAGGGTGGCGGCGGTGAGGTCGGACACGGCGCCGCCGACCAGGTCCACCAGAGCGCCCTGATCGGCCTCGACGGGCTGCGCCTCGGTGCCGTAGGAGCCGACGATGTCCGCGGCGGCGGTGCGGAACAGCTCGCGCCTGCGGACCCCGCGCGCGGCGGCGACCGCCTGCACGGCCCCGTCGGCCCGCCGCACCGCGGCGAGGATCTCCTGCTCCAGCAGGGCGCGCCCGCGCGGCTCGAGACCGCCTCCGTCGCCGTCGCCGAGCAGCGCCACCGCCTCCGGTGCGCGCATCAGCAGGTCGGGGGCGAGCCGCCCGGCGGACAGCACGCGGGCCAGGTTCTCCGCGGCGGCCCCCTCGTCCCTCAACAGCCGCAGGTACCAAGGGGTCTTGCCCAGGGCGTCGGACACCTTGCGGAAGTTGAGCAGCCCGGCGTCCGGGTCGGCGGAGTCGGCGAACCACCCCAACAGGACGGGCAGCAGGGTGCGTTGGATGGCGGCCTTGCGGGTGACGCCGGAGGCCAGCGCCTCCAGGTGGCGCAGCGCGGCGGCCGGATCGGCGTAACCGAGGGCGACGAGCCGTTCGCGGGCCGCCTCCGCGCTCAACCGGGTCTCGCCCGGGGCGAGTTGGGCCACCGCGTCGAGCAGAGGCCGGTAGAACAGCTTCTCGTGCAGCCGCCGTACGACGGACGCGTGCCGCTTCCACTCCCGGCCGAGTTCGGCGACCGGGTCGGCGCGCAGGCCGAGGGAGCGGCCGAGCCGGCGCAGGTCGGTCTCGTCCTCGGGGACGAGATGGGTGCGCCGCAGCCGGTAGAGCTGGATGCGGTGCTCCATGGAGCGCAGGAAGCGGTAGGCGGCGTCGAGCTGCACCGCGTCGGCGCGTCCGACGTAGCCGCCGGTGGCGAGCGCCTGCAGGGCGTCGAGCGTGGTGCCGCTGCGCAGCGAGCCGTCGGCGCGCCCGTGCACCAGTTGCAGCAGCTGGACGGCGAACTCGACGTCCCGCAGTCCGCCGGGCCCGAGTTTGAGTTCGCGCTCGACCTCGGCGACCGGGATGTTCTCGACGACCCTGCGCCGCATGTTCTGCACGTCGACGACGAAGTTCTCCCGCTCGGCGGCCTTCCACACCATCGGCTCGAGGGCGGCGACGTAGTCGGCGCCGAGCTCCAGGTCCCCGGCGACCGGCCGCGCCTTCAGCAGGGCCTGGAACTCCCAGGTCTTGGCCCACCGCTGGTAGTAGGCGAGATGGCTGCTGAGGCTGCGCACCAGCGGGCCGTTGCGCCCCTCGGGCCGCAGGTTGGCGTCGACGGGCCAGATGGACCCTTCCACGGTGGTCTCGGAGCAGATCCGCATCATGTGCGAGGCGAGTTTCGTGGCGGCCCGCAGCGCCTTGGCCTCGTCGGCGCCGTCGACGGCCTCGCCCACGAAGATGACGTCCACGTCGGACACATAGTTCAGCTCGTGTCCGCCGCACTTGCCCATCGCGATCACGGCGAGCCGGCACAGCGCGGCGTCGTCGGGGGCGGCGGCGCGGGCCAGGCCGAGGGCGGCCCGCAGGGTGGCGGTGGCGAGGTCGGCGAGCTCGGCGGCCGTCTCGGCGACGTCGGTCGTCCCGCACACGTCGCGGGCCGCGATGGACAGCAGGCAGCGCCGGTAGGAGACGCGCAGCGACACCGGGTCGCCGGCGTCGGCGAGTCCGCGCTCGAACTCCTCCACGCCGGGGTGCAGGTCCCGGGGCTCGTAGGTGACCAGCGCCTCCCAGTCCCGCGGGTGCCGGGCCAGGTGGTCGGCGAGGGCGGCGGACGCCCCCAGCACCCCCAGCAGCCGGTCCCGCAGGGGTTTGGCGGCGATCAGGGTGTCGAGCAGTTCGCGTCTGGCGGCGGGCCCGGACTGGGCCTCCACCAGCCCGACGAGACCGTGCAGCGCGAGGTCGGGGTCTGCCGTTGCGGCCAGCGCCTCCAGCAGAAAGGGGTCGTTGCGCACCGGGGACAGCTCGGGCCCGTCCAGCAGCCGCTCGGCGGCGGAGGGGTCGGTGAAGCCGTGCCGCAACAGCCGAGTGAAGGTGCTGCTTCTGCGCCCCGGCGCCATCATCGAAGCCCTCCTCGTGCGATCAAGGTCGTCCGCAGTCGAGCGTATCTCTCGCCCCACGGTGGCGCTCCGGCCCGGTTTCCGGTTCTGTGTGCAAAGGCGTGCCGCAAACCGCCTGCGGGCGCCGCACATCGGGACGACAAGGGAGTCACCCATGGACATGACCCTCGAAGTGATCCTGCTGCCGGTGTCGGACGTGGACCGGGCCAAGGAGTTCTACCGCGACAAGGTGGGCTTCCACGTCGATCTCGACGGCGAGGTGATGGAGGGCGTGCGGATCGTGCAGCTCACCCCGCCCGGCTCCGGCTGTTCGATCGCGCTGGTGGACGGCCTCCAGGTCCCGACGGGCACCCCGCAGCCGGGCACGTACCACGGCATGCAGCTGTGCGTGACAGACGCGAAGGCGGCGTACGAGGAGCTGACCGCCCGGGGCTTGGACGTCACCGAGCCGCAGCAGTTCGCCCCGCAGGACGGCGCCACTTTCATGTACTTCAAGGACCCCGACGGCAACGGCTGGGCGATCCAGGAATACCGCCGCCGTGAGACGGAGCCGCTGCACCAGGTGCTGGCGAAACTGGCCGCGCGGTAGGACCGCCGACCACGCCGACGGCCCCGGGACCTTGCGGGGCCGCCCGGTGGTGCGACAAGGGCCGACGGTCCGCGACCGTCGGCCCCACGTGTCGTCACGGCGGGAAACCCGCCCTGACCTGGGCTTACAGCACCGGCAGGTTCTTGCGCAGCTCGAAGGCGGTGACCTCGGAGCGGTACTCCTCCCACTCCTGGCGCTTGTTGCGCAGGAAGAAGTCGAAGACGTGCTCGCCCAGGGTTTCGGCGACGAGGTCGCTGCGGTCCATCAGGGTCAGGGCCTCGCCGAGGTTCTGCGGGAGCGGCTCGATGCCCATGGCGCGACGCTCGGCGTCCGACAGCGCCCAGACGTCGTCCTCGGCGCCCGGCGGGAGCTCGTAACCCTCCTCGACGCCCTTGAGGCCCGCGGCGAGCAGCATGGCGTAGGCCAGGTACGGGTTGGCGCCGGTGTCGAGGGAGCGGACCTCGATGCGCGCGGAGCCGGTCTTGCCGGGCTTGTACATCGGCACCCGCACCAGGGCGGAGCGGTTGTTGTGCCCCCAGCAGATGTAGGACGGCGCCTCGCCGCCCGCGCCGGCGGTGCGCTCGGAGCCGCCCCAGATGCGCTTGTAGGAGTTGACCCACTGGTTGGTGACGGCGGCGGTCTCGGCGGCGTGCTTCAGCAGGCCCGCGATGAAGGACCGGCCGACCTTGGACAGCTGGTACTCCGCGCCGGACTCGTAGAACGCGTTGCGGTCGCCCTCGAAGAGGGAGAGGTGGGTGTGCATGCCGGAGCCGGGGTGCTCGCTGAACGGCTTGGGCATGAAGGTGGCCTGGACGCCCTGCTCCAGCGCGACCTGCTTCATCACCAGGCGGAACGTCATGATGTTGTCGGCCGTGGAGAGCGCGTCGGCGTAGCGCAGGTCGATCTCCTGCTGGCCGGGGGCGCCCTCGTGGTGGGAGAACTCGACCGAGATGCCCATCGACTCGAGCATGGTGATCGCCTGGCGGCGGAAGTCCATGCCGATGTTGTGCGGGGTGTGGTCGAAGTAGCCGGAGTTGTCGGCCGGGGTGGGCCGGGAGCCGTCGGTCGGCTTGTCCTTCAGCAGGAAGAACTCGATCTCCGGGTGGGTGTAGAAGGTGAAGCCCAGGTCGGAGGCGCGGGCGAGGGCCCGCTTGAGGACGTAGCGCGGGTCGGCGAAGGACGGGGAGCCGTCCGGCATGAGGATGTCGCAGAACATGCGGGCGGTGCCGGGGGCCTCCGCGCGCCAGGGCAGGACCTGGAAGGTGGACGGGTCCGGCTTGGCGATCATGTCGGACTCGTAGACCCGGGCGAAGCCCTCGATCGCGGAGCCGTCGAAGCCGATGCCCTCGTCGAAGGCCTGCTCGAGCTCGGCGGGGGCCACGGCGACGGACTTGAGGAAGCCCAGGACGTCCGTGAACCACAGCCGTACGAACCGGATGTCGCGCTCCTCCAACGTCCGGAGCACGAACTCCTGCTGCTTGTCCATCTTCCGCTTCCCCATCCTTGCTGGTCAGGCCGCCTGCCTCCGGTCCCGTGGAGCGGCGGTCGGGCACCTGAGCATCAGACCACATCCCCGTTTCGGGCGCGTTGCCGACCATGATCGCCTTGGCGACCCGGCCATGAACGCCTCGTGTCCGGCGGATGTCCTGCTCTGCCGCCCATCTTGCCTGCTCGGACCGGCATCCGTAATGCCCGACCCCCTCCGTCCACCTCCCCGCTTAATTTGCATGTCAAATACAACTTTAACCACAATGCCGAACGGCCGTACGGGCGAGCCCTGTGACCCCGTGACCGTGACCCCGTGTATCCCGTGTACCCGTTCCCGTGACCCCGATACCCCCTTTACCCCATGGCCCGCGAGCCGAGGAGCCCTGATGCCGTCCGAACGGTGCGGGCGCAACTGATCGAGAAGGGGGTCGCCCCGACGGACGTGCACTACGAGGTGTTCGGCCCCGACCTGTGGCCGGCGACGGCGAGCTGACGCGTCGGCGCGGTCGGATCAGGCGGGTCCTGCGAGTCAGGAGGGGCACGAGGCTCGGGAGGGGCACGAGGGTCAGGCGGGTCGGGCCCGCCCTGGGATTCCCAGCAGCAGCGGGCCCGTCGGTTCCGTCACGAGGTCCGCGAGGGTGAGCGGGTCCAGCGAGCGGTAGAACGCCTCCTGGGCCCGGCGCAGAGCGCCTCGCAGGCTGCAGGCCGAACTCAGGGGGCAGGGGGTGGCTCCGCCCTCGCAGTCGACGACGTCGCCGTCCCCCTCGAAGGCGCGGACGACGGCGCCCACCGACGCCGCGCGGCCGGGTCCGGTGAGGGCGAGGCCGCCGCCCCGGCCTCGCCGGGCGTCGAGCAGCCCCATGTGCTGGAGCCCGGCGACGACCTTCGCCGCGTGGGTGTAGGGGACCTCCATCGCCGCGGCCACCTCCCGGGTCGTGGGAGTGACCTCCGGGTTCTCGCCCGTGACCGCGAGCCGCATCAGGACGCGCAGTGCCAGGTCGGTGGATCGCAACAGCCGCATGAGACGAAGCGTAGATAATACGCATCTCGGGTTCAAATTATCTCGGGTCCCACGGATCCCTCGGGTCCCGGCTGTGACCGTCTACGACAATCCCGCGCGCCGGATTACGATCAGCGGACCCCGTTCGTCAGTTCCCCCTTTCCCCAGAAGGACAGGCCTCATGGGTTCCGCCAACACCACCGGCAGTGCGGCGCGCAAGGCGCGCATAGAGCAGATGCGGCGGGCCGAACAGGCTCGTGAGCGGCGAGGCCGCGTCCTCGTGATCGGGGGCAGCGTCATCGCCGTCGTCGCACTCGTCGCCGGCGGCGTGTTCGTCGTGAAGTCGCAGTCCGGTGACGACGCCTCCACCGCCGCCGACTCCAAGGCCTCCGGGAACTTCGTCACCGGCGCGGACGGGGTGAAGACGTGGAAGGGGAAGCTGGGGCGCACGCATGTCGCCAAGACGGTGAAGTACCCGACCGAGCCGCCCGTCGGCGGCGACCACAACCAGGTCTGGATGAACTGCGACGGCGACGTCTACACGAAGGCGCTGAACAACATGAACGCCGTGCACTCGCTCGAGCACGGCGCGGTCTGGGTGACGTACAACAGCAAGGCGAGCAAGGCCGACGTCGACGCCCTCGCCGCCAAGGTCAAGAAGACGCCCTACACCCTGATGAGCCCGGACGACGCCCAGGCCGACCCGATCATGCTCACCGCGTGGGGCCACCAGCGCACGGTGACGGGTGCGAGCGACCCGAACGTGGACACGTTCCTCGCCAAGTTCGTGCAGGGCGAGCAGACGCCCGAACCGGGCGCGGCGTGCACGGGCGGTCTGCCGCAGTGAGGTACGCGGGAGTGGCCGTCGCCGTGGCCGGGGTGCTCGTCGCCGCGGGAGCGGTCACCTACTCGGTGGCCGAGGACGGCGGGGCGGCCGCCGACGTCCCGGTCGCCGACTCCGCCGACGCCGGGTTCGCCCGGGACATGGCGGTGCACCACCAGCAGGCCGTCGAGATGTCGTACATCGTGCGCGACCGGACGACCGACGAGGAGGTGCGGCGGCTCGCCTACGACATCGCGCAGACCCAGGCCAACCAGCGCGGCATGCTGATCGGCTGGCTGGATCTGTGGGGGCTGCCGAAGGTGTCGTCCGACCCGCCCATGACCTGGACGGGCATGCGCGGCATGAGCGGCGGCGAGGACGGCGCACTCATGGTCGGCATGGCCACCGACGCCGAGATGAAGCGGCTCGGCACGCTCAACGGCAAGCAGGCCGAGATCTTCTACCTCCAGCTGATGACCGCCCATCACAAGGGCGGCGTCCACATGGCCGAGAGCTGCGTCGCCAAGTGCACGGTCGGCGTGGAGAAGCGGCTGGCGCAGGGCATGGTCGAGGCGCAGCAGTCGGAGATCGATCTCATGGCGGGCATGCTGAAGGCACGCGGGGCCAAGCCGTGACCGGACGGCGGCGGCCGGGCCGCGGCGGAGGCTGTGCGCCGGCCGCCGCCGGGCCGACACCCCGGCCGCCCCGACGGCCCCGCGTATCTTTCGGCCGGGCCGCCTCCGCATAGCCCTCCTGGGCCCGGCCCCCTGCGCCCGCCTCGGCCTGCCCACTGACCCTCCCGGGCTCTCCCGGGCTCTCCCGGCCCAACTCATAGGGTTTTCCCTCGACTTCGAGGACGTATCCGTCAAACCGTGCCAGAAAGCAGTCACTTGGACGCTTCTTGGTCTTCGCATTCCCCTGGCATGACGGGTTCGTCGCCAGAGTGGCCCGCACGTCGAGTGATCCACTCGCGTCGAACCACAACCAGGGGGTCCCATGAGATCCAATCGCGCCACGCTGCGCGCCGGAGCGAGCCTGGCAGCGACCCTGCCCGTGATCGTCGGCACGCTGGCGCTCGGCATACCCGCGGCGCACGCCGCGGACGTCCCGGCCCGTGACACGCTGACCGGGACCAGGCCCGCGTGGGCCACGGCCAAGGCGGACAAGGGCTCGACCTCGGACAGCGCCCCGGTCTCCGCGCGGGTCTACCTCGCGGGACGCGACGCGGCCGGCCTCGGCCAGTACGCGAAGGCGGTCTCCGACCCGAACTCCGCGGCCTACGGCAAGTACCTCTCCGCCGCGCAGGCGAAGGCCCGTTACGGCGCGACCGCGGCCCAGGTGGCCGCCGTCAAGTCGTGGCTGGCGGCGGCCGGTCTGAAGGTGACCGGCACGACCGAGCACTACGTCTCCGTCAGCGGTGACGTGGCCGCCGCCGAGAAGGCGTTCGGCACCCAGCTGCACAACTACGCCAAGGGCTCGAAGACCTACCGGGCACCGGCCAAGGCGGCCACCGTCCCGGACAGCCTCGACGGCGCCGTCCTGACCGTCACCGGCCTGGACAACGCCCCGCACAAGGCGACCCACAGCGACCAGCTGCCGGGTCCCGGCGCCGTGTTCAAGAACGCCGGACCGTTCTCCTCGTACTACGGTTCGAACATCGCGACCACGCTGCCGAAGGCGTACGGCAAGTCGATCCCCTACGCCGTCCAGGGTTACACCGGCAAGCAGCTGCGTGCGGCCTACGGTGCGGGCTCGTACACCGGCAAGGGCGTGCGCGTCGCGATCACCGACGCCTTCGCCTCGCCGACGATCGCCTACGACGCGGCCACGTACGCGAAGAAGCACGGCGACGCCGCCTGGAAGACCGGCCAGCTGAGCCAGGTGCTGCCGAAGGACTACACCCACACCGGCGCCGACGAGTGCGACGCCTCGGGCTGGTACGGCGAGGAGACCCTCGACGTCGAGGCCGTGCACGCGGTCGCGCCTGCCGCGAACGTCACGTACGTGGGGGCCGCGTCCTGCATGGACGACGATCTGCTCGACTCTCTCAGCAAGATCGTCGACAACCACCTGGCCGACATCGTCTCCAACTCCTGGGGCGACATCGAGGCCAACCAGACGCCGGACCTGGCAGCCGCCTACGACCAGGTCTTCCAGTTCGGCGCGGTCGAGGGCATCGGCTTCTACTTCTCCTCCGGCGACAACGGCGACGAGGTCGCCAACACCGGCACCAAGCAGGTCGACACCCCGGCCAACTCGGCGTGGGTGACGGCGGTCGGCGGCACCTCGCTGGCGGTCGGCAAGGGTGACAAGTACCTGTGGGAGACCGGCTGGGGCACCGAGAAGGCCTCGCTGTCCGCGGACGGCAAGAGCTGGACGGGCTTCCCCGGCGCGTACACCTCGGGCGCGGGCGGCGGCACCAGCAAGACGGTCGCCGAGCCGTACTACCAGAAGGGCGTCGTCCCGAACGCGCTCGCCACGGCCAACAACGCCGCCGGCAACCGCGTCGTCCCGGACATCGCGGCGATCGCCGACCCGAACACCGGCTTCAAGGTCGGCCAGACCCAGACCTTCCCGGACGGGTCCGAGCAGTACAGCGAGTACCGCATCGGCGGCACCTCGCTGGCCGCGCCGGTCATCGCGGCCGTGCAGGCACTGGCCCAGGAGGCGCGCGGCGGCAGGGCGATCGGTTTCGCCAACCCGTCGATCTACTCCAAGTACGGCACGAAGGTCTACCACGACGTGACCGACAACCCCACGGGGTCCGGACTCGCCGTGGCGCGCGTCGACTTCGCCAACAGCGTCGACGCCACCGGCGGCCTGCTGACCTCGGTCCGCAGCCTCGGCAAGGACAGCTCGCTGTCCGCGGTGAAGGGCTACGACGACGTCACCGGCGTGGGCACGCCCGCGAACGGTTACGTCGACTCGTACCGCCGACGCTGAGCAGTGTGCAGCTGAGCAGTGCGTGCGGCTGAGCAGTGCGTGACGTCGGGCTGAGCTCTTCGTGACGTGAAGGGGGCGTGGGGTGAACGACACCCCACGCCCCCCATCGCGTCGCTCTGACGATTACACTGTTCCCGTGCCTCAACTTCGTCTCGCCCTGAACCAGATCGACTCGCGTGTCGGCGACCTCGCCGGCAACACCGAAACGATCCTCCGCTGGACCCGGCACTCCGCCGAGCAGGGAGCGCATCTCGTGGCGTTCCCGGAGATGGCGCTGACCGGGTATCCCGTCGAGGACCTCGCCCTGCGCTCCTCCTTCGTCGAGGCCTCCCGCGCCGCGCTGCGGCAGCTCGCCGTGCGCCTCGCCGACGAGGGCTTCGGCGGGCTGCCGGTCGTCGTCGGCTACCTAGACCGGTCGGAGAACGACCAGCCGAGGTTCGGCCGTCCGGCCGGCTCCCCGCGCAACGCCGCGGCGGTGCTGCACGGCGGCGAGGTGGTGCTGTCGTTCGCCAAGCACCACCTGCCCAACTACGGCGTCTTCGACGAGTTCCGCTACTTCGTGCCGGGCGACACCATGCCGGTGCTGCGCGTGCACGGCGTCGACGTGGCGCTCGCGATCTGCGAGGACCTCTGGCAGGACGGCGGCCGGGTCCCCGCGGCGCGCTCCGCCGGGGCCGGTCTGCTGCTCTCCGTCAACGCCTCGCCCTACGAGCGCGACAAGGACGACACCCGCCTGGAGCTGGTGCGCAAGCGGGCGCAGGAGGCCGGCTGCACCACCGCCTACCTCGCGATGATCGGCGGCCAGGACGAGCTCGTCTTCGACGGCGACTCGATCGTCGTCGACAAGGACGGCGAGGTCGTCGCGCGGGCCCCGCAGTTCTCCGAGGGCTGCGTGGTCCTGGACCTCGACCTGCCCGCGGCCTCCCCCGACGCGCCGACGGGCGTCGTGGACGACGGTCTGCGCATCGACCGCGTGGTGCTGTCCGAGGAGCCGCTGCCGCGTTACGAGCCCGAGCTGAGCGGCGGCTACGCGGAGCGACTGGACGACGCCGAGGAGGTCTACTCGGCGCTGGTCGTGGGCCTGCGGGCGTACGTCGCGAAGAACGGCTTCCGCTCGGTGCTCATCGGCCTGTCCGGCGGGATCGACTCGGCGCTCGTCGCGGCGATCGCCTGTGACGCGGTGGGCGCGCAGAACGTGTACGGCGTGTCGATGCCGTCCAAGTACTCCTCCGACCACTCCAAGGGCGACGCGGCCGAGCTGGCCCGGCGCACCGGGCTGAACTTCCGCACGGTGCCGATCGAGCCGATGTTCGACGCCTACATGGGCTCGCTGGGACTGACGGGCCTGGCCGAGGAGAACCTCCAGTCGCGCCTGCGCGGAACCATGCTGATGGCCGTCTCCAACCAGGAGGGCCACATCGTCCTCGCCCCCGGCAACAAGTCGGAGCTGGCGGTCGGCTACTCCACCCTGTACGGCG
Source organism: Streptomyces sp. B21-105 (assembly GCF_036898465.1). Taxonomy (NCBI): domain Bacteria; kingdom Bacillati; phylum Actinomycetota; class Actinomycetes; order Kitasatosporales; family Streptomycetaceae; genus Streptomyces; species Streptomyces sp. B21-105. The sequence goes on from NZ_JARUMJ010000001.1 coordinate 2,836,605, forward strand.
ACTCGGTCGGCGCGTACGGCCCCATCAAGGACGTCTACAAGACGTGGATCTTCCGGCTCGCCGAGTGGCGCAACCGCGCCGCGGCCGAGCGGGGCCAGACCCCGCCGATCCCTGAGAACTCGATCACCAAGCCGCCGAGCGCCGAGCTGCGCCCCGGCCAGGTGGACACGGACTCGCTCCCGGACTACCCCGTCCTGGACGCGATCCTCGAGATGTACGTGGACCGGGACCAGGGCGCGGACGCGATCGTCGCCGCCGGATACGACCCCGCGCTGGTCGCCAAGACCCTGCGCATGGTCGACACGGCCGAGTACAAGCGCCGCCAGTACCCGCCGGGCGCGAAGATCTCAGCGAAGGGCTTCGGCAAGGACCGCCGCCTCCCCATCACGAACAGCTGGCGCGAGTCGCTGTAACCGGCCCTTCGCCCACTCCCCCCACCCCACCTGCGGCGACCTCTCGGCCGGCCGAGAGGTCGCCCTCCCCCGCCCATGGGGTGGGCCCGCCTCCGAGCGGAGGGGGTGGCCCACCGGAGGGAACGAAGCGAAAAGGGGGACGGGCTGTGCTCGGCTCAGAGCTTCACGACGACCACGCGGTCGGCGCACAGCTTGCGCATGTCGTCCTCGTCGGACGTGAACACGGTGACCAGGCCCGGCTGCCGCAGTGCGACGGCAGCGAGGGCCGCGTCGATGGCGTACTTGTGGCCGTGCAGGCCCGCCTCCTCGAGAAGGCCGGTCGCCTCCTGGGCGATCTCCTCGGTCACCGGCTCGACACGGATCAGGGAGAGCGCCCATTGCCAGGCCGGGAGGCGGCGCTTCGGCTCGTATGCCTCGATGAGCGTCATCGACGTGGTCATGACGCGGGTTCCGGACGCTTTGGCCACCTTGAGACGCCTCTTCATGTCGGCCTCTCCTCGGACCATCCGGGAGAGGCCCTCGCTGTCGAGCAGGTAGACCACCTCGCCCGTCACGCTGCCTCCCGGGGCCGCTCAGGCACGTCCTCGGCGGCGGCCCCTCCGGCGCGGGCGAGCTCGGCGTGCTTGCGCTCGATCTCCCGGCGCTCGGCTTCCGCCAGGGCCAGCTCCTCCTCGGTGACGGGGCCGTATTCGGCCTCCAGCCAGTCGACGAGTTCCCCCAAGCGATCCTGCTCCCGCTGGCGCTCTATGGCGTGTGTGACATAGCGGCTGAAGCCGCCGGGGCCATGCGATCGTGCTGCCGCTGCCGGGCCCTGCGAGGGGCGAGGGCGGCATCCGCCGGACCCTCGGTCCGACCGTCGTGCGGGCCGGGGGTTCGCGTGCGTCGTCGACGCCGCGCCTGCGCGCGCCGTCGGCGCCGGCGTCAGTGGTGCGCTGCCGCCTCCGCCCGCTGCGGGACGTGGGTGGCGACGATCCGGTCGCGGGCGGTCGGGGGCGTGGTCGCTCGGCGGCGGTCCACCGCGTAGGCCACCGACGCCACCCCCAGCCCCAGCACCGCCAGGGCCGCCCCCGCGATCGCCGGGGAGGTCACGCCGTAGCCGGCTGCGAGGGTCAGGCCGCCGATCCAGGCGCCGCCCGCGTTGGCCATGTTGAACGCGGCCTGGTTGGCGGAGGAGGCCAGCGACGGGCCCGTGCTCGCCCGCTCCATGACCATCAGGTTGAGCGGGGAGCCCGCCACGAACGCGGCGACGCCCAGCAGGACCACGGCCAGCGCGCCGCCCCAGGCCGTCGTCATCAGGAGCGGGAACAGAGCCAGGACGACGGCCAGCGAGGCGAGTCCGGCGAACAGCGTGGTCCGCATCGCGTGGTCGGCGAGGCGGCCGCCCAGCAGGTTGCCGATGGTGGCGCCGACGCCGAACAGCGCCAGCAGCAGCGTCACGCTGGAGCCGGCGTACCCGGCGGAGTCCGTCAGCATGGGCGTGATGTAGCTGTAGGCGGAGAAGAGGGCGCCGAAGCCGGCCACCGTGGTGCCGAGCGCCAGCCACACCGGCAGTGAGCGCAGCGCGGACAGTTCGCGGCGCAGGCCGACGGCGGGCGCGTGGGCGCGGTCGTGCGGGATCAGCAGGGCCAGGGCGGCGATCGCCGCCAGGCCGATCACGCTGACGCCGAGGAAGGCCGCCCGCCAGCCGAGGTGCTGGCCCACGAGGGTGGCGGCGGGGACGCCCGCGATGTTGGCGACGGTCAGGCCGAGGAACATCAGCGACACCGAGCGGGCCTTTCGCTCCGGCGCGACCAGGGTGGTGGCCACCACCGCGCCGACGCCGAAGAAGGCGCCGTGCGGCAGACCGCTGAGGAAGCGGGCGGCCAGCAGCCAGCCGTTGTCCGGGGCCAGCGCGGAGAGCGCGTTGCCCGCGACGAACAGGACCATCAGGGAGATCAGGACCGTGCGGCGGGACATCCGCGCGGTCGCCGCGGCGAGCAGCGGCGCGCCGATGACGACTCCGAGCGCGTACGCGGAGACGAGGTGGCCGGCCGCCGGAATGGAGATGTGCAGGTCGCCCGCGACGTCGGGCAGCAGGCCCATCATCACGAACTCGGTGGTGCCGATGCCGAAAGCACCTACGGCCAGGGCTAGCAGGGCCAGAGGCATGCAGGACTTGCCTTTCGAAGGAGAACGGTTCCGTTCATCATACGTTTCGTATGTTCAACTACGGAACAAAGCCTCCCCGGCCCGGTATTCCGGCGGGCGACGCCCCGGTTACGGTGTGGTGACCTTCACACGCGCCGCCACCGGCAGATGGTCACTGCCCGTCTGCGGCAGCGTCCACGAGGTGACCGGCTCCACGTCCCTCACCATGATCTGGTCGATCCGCGCCATCGGGAACGACGCCGGCCAGCTGAACCCGAAGCCGCTGCCCGCCGCGCCCTGCGTGGAGCGCATCTGGGAGGTCACGGCGTTCAGCGAACGGTCGTTCATGGTGCCGTTGAGGTCGCCGAGCAGGATCACCCGGGTCAGCCGCTCGTCGGCGATCGCCTCGCCCAGCGCGTCCGCGCTCTTGTCGCGCTGCCGGGCGGTGAACCCGGCCTGCAACTTGACCCGCACCGAGGGCAGATGGGCCACATAGACGGCGACCTCGCCCTCCCGCGTGGCGACGGTGGCCCGCATGGCGCGCGTCCAGCCCAGTTTGATGTCCACGGCCCGCACACCGCTCAGCGGGTACTTGCTCCACAGCCCGACCGTGCCCTGCACCGAGTGGTACGGGTAGGTCGCCGCCAGCGTCTTCTCGTACACCGGGACGGCCGAGGCGGTCAGCTCCTCCAGGGCGATCACGTCCGCACCGGAGGCGACCACGTCCCGGGCGGTGCCGGCCGGGTCGGGGTTGTCGGCGTTGACGTTGTGCGTGGCCACGGTGAGATCCCCGCCGCCGCCGGTCCGGTCGACGAGCAGCCCGCCGAACAGGTTCGTCCACACCACGACCGACAGGAGGACGGCGATCAGCGCGGTCGCCGACCTGCGCACCACCGCGAGCACCAACAGCACCGGCACGAACACGCCGATCCAGGGCAGGAACGTCTCCGTGAGGCTGCCGAGGTTGCCGAACCGGTTGGGGATGTGCGAGTGCACCAGCATCACCAGGGAGAGCGCCAGCGCCAGGCCCGCGACGACCAGACCGCGTCGCCAGATGCGCGGGTCTCCGCGCCATCCCGTGGTCAGCCGGCCGAGCAGACGTCCGATCAGGCGCCGGAGCCGGACTCCCCGAGGCTCGTGTCCCGAGTCTCCGTTGCCGTCCGTCTCCGTCATGTACGCCTGCTGCGCCATACCGTCGCCTCACTGCCTGCCGTGCACCGTCCGTCCCCGGGTACGACCCTAGGGGATGTTCGGCTTGGATCTCGCCGCCATGTGACGGCCGTACGGGAAGGAGGACGAAGGGCGCGGCGGCACGGGTTCCGGCGATGGCGGGCGCGGCCCGGTCTGTGACGGAACGCTCACATCGGGGTTACCCGCCAGGAGAGCTGACGGGGCGTAGGCCGGCCAGCAGCGAGTCGACGATGCGCTCCGCGAGGTCCTCGGGCAGATCGACGTCGGGATGCAGGACGGCACGCACGAGCATGGGGCCGACGAACATGTCGTTGACGAGTTCGAGGTCGAGGTCGGTGCGGAGTTCGCCGTTCTCCTGCCCCCGGCGCAGGACTTCGACGCCCTGCCTGCGCCGGGGTGCTATCACCGTGTTGTGGTACTCCGTCCAGATCTGCGGGCTGCTCTTCATCTGGGCGTGGACGTTGTGCAGGATCGCCGAGGAGCGGCTGGCGAGTCCGCGCCGGCGCAGGGCCTCCAGCAGCACCACCAGGTCGTCGCGCATGGAGGTGCCGGGGAGTTCGGGGTCGTCGGGCTCGGCGGTCCGCAGCACGTCCATGAACAGCGCCTCCTTGCCGCTCCAGCGCCGGTAGATGGTGGCCTTGCCGACGCCGGCGGTGCGCGCGATGCGCTCGATGGACATCTCGGCGAGCGAGACGCCGTCCTCCAGCAGCTTCATCGTGACCTCGATGATGGTCCGTTCCAGGGCCTCGTTCCGGGGCCGCCCCCGGACGGGCTGCTCGACGGCTGTGCTGTCGGCGGGGCTCACGTCCACTTTTCCTTTCGTCGCACTGGGGGAGATTGTCGCCCACGGGGCGGGCGGGGGGCGGCGACCGTCCGCCGCACCCGCCCGCCCGCGGGCCACTACGACGTGGTGCGGGCCGGCTCCTCCTCCTCGGCTTCGGCGGGCGCGCCCTTCGGGCGGCCCGGCAGGAACGCGGCGACGACGGCCGCGCCCACGAGCGCCACTGAGGCCCCGCACAGGGCGGTGACGTGCATGGCGTGCAGGAAGGCGTCGTCGGCGGGGCCGACCAGCTCCCTGCCCCGGTCGCCGAGGCGCGCGGCGACCCCCAGCGTGGCCTCGATCGACTCGCCCGCCGTGTGGCGCAGCCCCTCCGGCACCGCGCCCAGGCTGCCTTCGATCCCGTCGCGGTACGACGCCGACAGCACCGAGCCGAGGACGGCGATGCCGAGCGCGCCGCCGACCTGGCGGAAGGTGTTGCTCAGCGCGGAGGCCGAGCCGGCCTTCTCGCGGGGCAGGGCCTGCATGATGACCACGCTGGTCGGGGTCATGATGTGGGCCATTCCGGCGCCCATGCAGAAGAAGACGACCTCCAGCACCCAGATCGGGGTGTCCGCCTCCAGCAGGGCGAACGCCGCCAGTGTCGCGGTGAGCAGGAGCATGGCCGCCGTGGTCGTGGCCCTGACCCCTATGCGGTCCACGACGAGCCGGGCGCGCGGCGCGAAGATCAGCTGGGCGGCGGCCAGCGGCAGCAGCAGCAGGCCGGTCTGCAGCGGCGTGTAGCCGCGCACGCTCTGGGTGTAGAAGACCGAGAAGAACGTCACGCCCATCAGCGCGAAGAAGACGAGCGCGATGACGGAGATCGCGGCCGAGAACACCTTGTTCCGGAAGTACCCGACGTCGACGGAGGGATGGTCGCTGCGCTTCTCGAACACCACGAACGCGGCGAGGACCGCCAGTCCGGACCCTATGGTCACGAGCACGGTCGGGTCGGTGAAGTCGGCCAGTTCGCCGCCCTTGATGATGCCGTAGACGAGCAGGACGAGGCCGACGACCGACAGGGCGACGCCGACGGGGTCGAGGCGGCCGGGGTTCGGGTCGCGGGACTCGGGCACCAGCCACAGCATCAGCCCGAACGCGAGCAGCACGATGGGCACGTTGATGAGGAACACCGAGCCCCACCAGAAGTGCGCGAGGAGCAGACCGCCGGTGATCGGCCCGATCGCGATGGCGAGCCCGACGCCGCCCGCCCAGATGCCGATCGCCTTGGGCTGCTCGTCGCGCTCGAAGACGTTCATCAGGACGGCGAGGGTGGCGGGCATCACGAAGGCGGCGCCGAGGGCCATCAGCGCGCGGAAGGCGATGAGCTGGGCGGGCGTGCCCGACTCGGCCGCGAGCGCGGAGCCGATGCCGAACACGGCGAGCCCGCCGAGCAGGACCTTCTTGCGGCCGACGCGGTCGCCGAGGAGTCCCGCGGAGAACAGCAGTCCCGCGAAGACGAGCGTGTAGGCGTTGATCGCCCACTCCAGCTCGCTCTGGGTGGCGCCGAGGCCGGTCGGGGCGGGCGTCGAGATCGTCTTGATCGCGACGTTCAGGATCGAGTTGTCGAGCACCACGATCAGCAGGCTCAGCATCAGGACGCCGAGAATCGCCCAACGACGCCGGTGCACCGCTTCCGGTATCCGCGGAGCGGCGGGGACGGCAGGAGTAGTCATGGCGACGAGCATAGGCGTTTCCGATACGGAACCGTCTCGTATCGGAAAGATGGAGCGTGTTTCTTACTGAGGCTTTACCCACAGGGGGCGCTCTGGCTCTCGCCCGGGCGAAGTGCCACCATGGGCAGTGGTCCGGGGACGCCGTGAGGGCGCCTCGAGATGACGTTAGGAGCCGTTGCCATGACGCAGCTCTCGGCTGCCCGGAATGCCCCGCAGAAGCCCACCGACGGCAGCAACGCGCTGTACGGGGGCAAGGGCACCCGCCGTATCACCGTGCGCGACATCGCCCTCGCCAAGGAGCGCGGCGAGAAGTGGCCCATGCTGACCGCGTACGACGCGATGACCGCGTCCGTCTTCGACGAGGCCGGGATCCCGGTGATGCTCGTCGGCGACTCGGCGGGCAACTGCCACCTCGGGTACGAGACGACCGTTCCCGTCACCCTCGACGAGATGACCATGCTGTCCGCGGCGGTCGTGCGGGGCACCTCCCGCGCGCTGATCGTCGGCGACCTGCCCTTCGGCTCCTACCAGGAGGGTCCGGTGCAGGCGCTGCGCTCGGCGACGCGCCTGGTGAAGGAGGCCGGGGTCGGGGCCGTGAAGCTGGAGGGCGGCGAGCGCTCGCACCGCCAGATCGAGCTCCTCGTCGAGTCCGGCATCCCGGTCATGGCGCACATCGGCCTGACCCCGCAGTCCGTGAACGCGATGGGTTACCGCGTGCAGGGGCGCGGCGAGGAGGCGGCCCAGCAGCTGCTGCGGGACGCCAAGGCCGTGCAGGACGCGGGCGCGTTCGCGGTGGTGCTGGAACTGGTCCCTGCGGAGCTGGCGTCCGAGGTCACACGAGTGCTGCACATCCCGACCGTGGGCATCGGCGCCGGCCCGGAGACGGACGCCCAGGTGCTGGTGTGGACCGACATGCTCGGGCTGACCGGGGGCCGGGTGCCGAAGTTCGTCAAGCAGTACGCGAACCTGCGTGAGGTCATGGGCGGCGCGGCGAAGGCGTTCGCCGAGGACGTCGTCGGCGGAACGTTCCCGCAGGACGAGCACAGCGTCCACTGAGCCGGCCGCGTCGGCAGGGCGGGCGGGCTCCGACAGGGCGGGTGCCGGCCTGATCGGGGTGGCAGTCCCACGGACCCGTCCGCGCGGCCGGGTCCGCTGGCCGGGTCCGCAGGTCCGGTCCGCTGGCCGGGTCCGCAGGTCCGGTCCGCTGGCCGGGTCCGCAGGTCCGATCCGCTGGCCGGGTCCGCAGGTCCGGTCCGCTGGCCGGGTCCGCAGGTCCGATCCGCTGGCCGGGTCCGCAGGTCCGATCCGCTGGCCGGGTCCGCAGGTCCGATCCGCTGGCCGGGTCCGCAGGTCCGATCCGCTGGCCGGGTCCGCAGGTCCGATCCGCTGGCCGGGTCGGCAGGGCGAGGCTGGCCGTCGGCGCACGGCGGCCGGGGCAGTGGGCGCGCGCTGTGGGTTGGGCGGTGCCGGCCGTGCGCCGGCCCGGTGTCGGCGGACCGTCGGAGTTCCCGTCTCACTTCCCGTCGGAGGTCTGTCGGACGTCTGTCGGAGTTCCGTCGGTGGTCTGCCGGAGCCGGTGGGACGCTGTCGGCGCCGTGTCGGGGGTCTGTCGGCGACCGTTGACATGGTTCTGGCATGACGCGAATCGACAACAACCCCAGCGACGCGGGCAGCGCCGTGACCGTCCGGGGGCTGGTCAAGCACTACGGCGCGACCAAGGCGCTGGACGGCGTCGACCTGGACGTGCGCGAGGGCACCGTGATGGGGGTCCTCGGGCCGAACGGCGCCGGGAAGACCACCCTCGTCCGTATCCTGTCCACCCTGCTGGCCGCCGACCGCGGCCGGGCGACCGTCGCCGGCTACGACGTCGCGGCCCAGCCCCGGCAGCTGCGCCGGGTGATCGGCCTCACCGGTCAGTACGCCTCCGTCGACGAGAAGCTCCCCGGGTGGGAGAACCTGTACCTCATCGGCCGGCTGCTCGACCTGCCCCGCAAGGACGCCCGGGCCCGCGCCGACGAGCTGCTGGAGCGCTTCTCCCTCACCGAGGCCGCCAGGCGGCCCGTGGCCACCTACTCCGGCGGCATGCGGCGGCGGCTCGACCTCGCCGCGTCGATGATCGGACGGCCGAGCGTGCTGTTCCTCGACGAGCCCACCACGGGGCTGGACCCCCGCACCCGCAACGAGGTGTGGACCGAGGTCAAGTCCATGGTCGGGGACGGCGTGACCGTCCTGCTGACCACCCAGTACATGGAGGAAGCCGAGCAGCTCGCCTCCGAGCTGACCGTCGTCGACCGGGGCAAGGTCATCGCGGGCGGCGGCATCGACGAGCTGAAGGCCCGGGTCGGCGGCCGCACCCTGCGGATCCGGCCCGCCGACCCGCTCCAGCTGCGACCGCTGGCGAGCCGGCTCGACGAGCTCGGCATCACCGGCCTCGCCGCCACCGTCGTGGACGCCGAACGCGGTTCGGTCCTGGTGCCGGTGCTGAGCGACGAACAGCTGACCGCCGTCATCGGCGCGGTCAGCGCCCGCGGCATCACCCTCGCCTCCCTCACCACCGAACTGCCCAGCCTGGACGAGGTGTTCCTCTCCCTCACCGGCCACCGCGCCGGCTCCTCCCTCATCGACGCCACGCCCACCGAGACCCGCGAGGAGGTCGCCGTATGAGCGCGGCCACGATCGACTTCAGCACGGCCGCCGACAAGCGCATCCCGCTGCGCAGCCACCTGCGGCACACCGGCGCGCTCATCCGCCGCAACCTGCTGTGGATCCGGCAGGACCCGGAGTCGATGTTCGACGCCGTCCTCTTCCCGGTGATCTTCACGCTGCTCTTCGTGTACGTCTTCGGCGGCTCCATCGGGCAGTCGCTGGGCGGCGGTCAGGAGGCGTACGTGCAGTACGTCATTCCCGGGCTGCTGGCCATGATGGGGATGAACATGGCGCAGGGCGTGGGCACCGGCTTCAACACGGACTTCAACTCCGGTGTCATGGACCGCTTCCGGTCGCTGCCCATCGGGCGGGGCTCGGTGCTCTTCGCCAAGATCGTCGTGGAGCTGATGCGCATGCTGGTCGCGTGCGCGATCCTCATGGTGGTGGCCGTCCTGGTGGGCTTCGACATCACCCACTGGCCCGGTCTCTTCGCCGCCGTCGGGCTGGCCACGGTGTTCGGCTCGGCCCTGATGTGGGTGTTCCTCACGCTCGGCGTGATCATGAAGAACGCGCAGTCCGTGCAGGCGATGGGCTTCCTGGTGCTGATGCCGCTGCAGTTCGGCTCGTCGATCTTCGCGCCGACCCGGTCGATGCCGGGCTGGCTGCAGAACTTCACCGCCTACAACCCGCTGTCCGCGCTCGCCGACGCGGCGCGCGGGCTCATGGTGGGCGGTCCGGTCGCGCACGGCCTGTGGGTGACGCTCGCCTGGTCGGCGGGGCTCACCGCGGTGATGGCGCCGGTCGCGATCCACAAGTTCCGCACCAAGACCTGAGCCGCGGGCGGCCCGGGGTGGCCCGGACTCGTCACACCAGGGCGGTGGCCTCCTCGTAGGAGAGGCCGCCGCCCTCGGCGTACGCCCGCTCGAAACGTTCGTCGCCGAGCACGGCGCGGGTGCGGCTCAGGGCGAGTTCACGGGCCTCGCGCTCCAGGCGCGGCGGGACGTGGCGCGGCGGCAGCAGGGCGGCGGCGGCCCCGAGGCAGCGGGCGCCGGCGTCCGCGCCTGCGTCCGCGCCGGGTTCCGCGCCGCCGTCCAGGCCGCTGAGGGCGGTCGCGGCGATGCACAGGTAGAAGGAGCGCAGGTGCGGGGCGACGGCCTGGGACACCGGATCGGTCGCCCGGCCGAGGGCGGACCTGATCACGGGCAGCGCCTGCTCGTACTGCCCGTCGACCACCTCCAGCCAGGCCTCCGCGCCCAGGATGAACGCGTCGAAGACCGCGAAGTGCCCGAAGGTGAAGCATTCGCGGAGCCGCCGGAGTTGTTCGCGCCCCTCGGTGATGCGCCCGACCGAGCCGAGCCAGCCGGCCAGGAAGAGGTGGGCCGCGGGAACTGCCTCGTTGCCGCCGTGCGCCGGCCCGTCGATCACCTCGCGCAGCAGGCGCTCACCCTGCTCCTCGTCGCCCGCCTCCAGCAGCACGCTGCCCAGCCTGGCGCCGAGGACCGCCGACTGGGCGCGGGCGCCGAGCTGTTCGGCGTGCGTCCTGGCGCCCACGTAGTCGTCGGCGGCGCGGCGGTAGTCGCCCAGCCGCTCATGGGCCTCCGCGCGCGCGGACAGGGCTTCCGCGGCGCCCCACACGTCGCCGAGACGGCGGAAGATCTCCAGGGCCTCGTCCGCGTCGCGGAAGGCGTTGCCGGCCCAGTCGGCCCGGTTGGCGAGAATGTTGGCGCGCATCTGCAGGCAGGACGCGAGCTCCCACTCGTAACCGGGCGTCCGGCGGCAGGTGTCCACGTTGGCGTCGACGATGGTGCGCATGCGGCCCGTGTCACCGGTCAGCACCACGGCGAAGAACCAGAGCAGGCCGGGCGCGCGGCAGGTCTGCGGGAGACCGGGCTCGTAGGCCTGCGCGATCAGGGCCAGTTTGCGCTGTGCCGCCGGGGTCTGCCAGAGATCCAACTGGTTCTCCATGCAGGCGAGATGGGCCAGATGGACGCCGCGCCGGGCCTCCAGGAGGGTCTCGCCGGTGAGCGGCGGCGGGGAGTCGGTGCAGGGCTTCCACACCGGGGCGGCCCGGCGCAGGGGCTCGGCGAAGGGGTCGGGACCAAGGGCCATGACCTCGGCGCACCAGACTCCGGCCTCGAGGCGCAGGTCCCGCATCTGCCAGTACCAGACGAGGGACAGCGTCAGGCTGAGCGCCTCCTGCTCGTCGCGGGCGTCGACCGCGCGGCGCAGCGCGGTGCGCAGGTTCTCGTACTCCAGCTGGATGCGTTCGGCGGCCTCGCGCTGACCGGGGCCGCGCAGCAACGGCTCGTTGGCGCGGGCGAGTTCGCGGTAGTACGTCAGATGCGCGCGCTCGGCGGCGGCCCGTCCGCCCGACTCGTCCAGCCGCTCGGCCGCGTACTCGGCGACCGTCTCGAGCAGCCGGTAGCGCATGTCCCCGCCCGGCGTCGGGGCGGCGACGACGAGGGACTTGTCGACCAGCGAGGCGAGGGTGTCGAGGGGGTCACGGGGCGTGCGGAGCGCGTGGGGGTCGCGGGGGGCGTGCGGGGCGCGGGACGGCCGGCCCGCGCGGGCGTCCCGCACGTCGCCGCGGCCGCCGTCCTCCTCGGCACCGCCCGCCTCGCCGCCCACGGCTGTGGCTCCGTCGCCACCGGGAGTGGCGCCGCACACGGCCTCCACGGCGGCGAGGTCGCAGCCGCGCGCGAAGACCGACAGCCGGGCCAGGACGTCGCGTTCGTCCTCGTCGAGCAGGTCCCAGGACCAGTCGACGACGGCCCGCAGGGTCTGCTGACGCGGCAGCACCGTGCGGCTGCCGGAGGTGAGGAGGCGGAAGCGGTCGTCGAGCCGGTCGGCGACCTGGCGTGGCGTCAGCATGCGCAACCGGGCGGCGGCCAGCTCGAGGGCGAGGGGCAGACCGTCCAGACGCCGGCAGATCTCGGCGCAGGCCTCGGGGTCGTCCTCGGTGCGAAAGCCCGGCCGGGCGGCCGCGCCCCGGTCGGCGAGCAGCCGCAGGGCGACCGGCTCGGGCAGCGGATCCAGCGGCCGCAGCCTCTCGCCGGGCACGCCGAGCGGCTCACGGCTGGTGGCCAGCACCGTCACCCGCGGGCAGCGCGCCAGCAGTTCCTCGACGAGCCTGGCGGCCGCCTCCACCACGTGCTCGCAGTTGTCGAGCACGATCAGCATGCGGCGCCGGGCGCAGTGCTCGACCAGGCGCTCCACGGGGTCGCCATGGCGTTCGGCGGCGGCCCGCAGTTCCTCGGCGCCGGCGCCGTACAGCACGGTCTCGCGGGCTCCCACGGCGGTGAGGACGGCCTGCGGCACGGCGTCCGGGTCGGCGACGGGCGCGAGTTCGGCCAGCCACACGCCGTCGCTCGCGATGTCCCGTACGGTTTCGGCGGCCTCCTGCGACAACCGTGTCTTGCCGGCACCCCCGGGCCCGAGCAGGGTGACGAGCCGCGCGCCGGCCAGGTCCTCCCGGATGGCCGCGATGTCGTCCTCCCGGCCGACGAAGGAGGTGAGCCGGGCCCGAAGATTGCCGGGCCGCGCGGGCGGGACGACGGACCCGGCGGCGGCCGGACCCGGCGACTGCGGGGTGAGTGACTCTGCGCGCGAGGACCGCGGCTCAGGGGCAGGCGACTTCGCGTGCGGGATCCGCGGGGTGAGTGACTCCGCGTGCGGGGACCGCGGACCGGGGTCGAGCAACTCCGCGTGGAGTGCGCGGAGTTCGGGGCCGGGGTCGGCGCCGAGCCGGTCGGCCAGCAGTCGGCGCACCTCGTCGTAGGCGACCAGCGCCTGGGCGGTGCGGCCCGCGTCGCGCAGGGCGCGCAGGCGCAGGGCCTGGAGGGGCTCGTCCAGGGGGTGCGCGTCGCACAGGACGGTGAGTTCGGGCACCGACTGCCCGGCCTGGCCCTGGGCGAGCGCGGCGGTGTGGCGGGCGCGCAGCGCGTCGAGCCGGCGGGCCTCCCAGCGGGCGGCCTCGGCGGTCCGGTCGGGCAGGTCGGCGAGGGCTGGACCCTGCCAGAGGGCGAGCGCGTCGTCCAGGAGGACGGCCGCCTTGGCCGGGTCGCCGTCGGCGAGGGCGCGGACGCCGTCGGCGGTCAGCCGCTCGAAACGGTGCAGGTCGACGTCGTCAGGGGCGGCGGCCAGCCGGTAGCCGCCCTCGGCGGAGTCGATCGCGTGCGCCCCGAGGGCCCGGCGCAGCCGGCCGACCAGCGCCTGCAGCGCGCCCGGCGCGTCGGCGGGCGGGTCACCCGCCCACACCTCCTCCACCAGCAGCCCCGCGGGAAAGCTGCGGCCGGCCCGCAGGGCCAGCACGGTGAGCAGCGCGCGCAGCCGCGCTCCGCCGACGGCGACGGAACTTCCGTCCGGACGGAGTGCCTGGGTGGTGCCGAGGATGCGATAGCGCACGGGGTTCATTCTCTCCGGTGGGATCGTGGTCGGTCACGGGGTTCCGTCGGGGTGGCGCGAGCGGCCGCCGCGCGGCAGGGCGGCCGCACCGGAACCGAAGGCGTGGACGGGACGTTTCTCCTGTACGCCACGTCCGGGTACGGTCGGGCAGTTCCACCCGCGCGTGCCGGACGCGCGAACCGATCCAGGGGGCTCCATGACCACCGCCACCTCCCGCCGCAGCGAGCGGCGGGTCAGTCCCGTCTTCCTGGGGATCCTGGCCGTCACCGCGGTCACGGGCTGGGCCACCTGGACCGGGTTCGCCGAGCTGCCGGGCCTGGCGGTGTTCCTGTTCGTGACGGCGGCGTGGATCGTGTCGCTGTGTCTGCACGAGTACGCGCACGCCCGTACCGCTCTGCACAGCGGGGACATCTCGGTCGGCGCGAAGGGGTACCTGACGCTCAACCCGCTGAAGTACACGCACGCCCTGCTCAGCATCGTGCTGCCGGTCATCTTCGTGATCATGGGCGGGATCGGTCTGCCGGGCGGCGCCGTCTTCATCGAGCGCGGGCGGATCCGCGGGCGGTGGCGGCACAGCCTGATCTCGGCGGCGGGTCCGCTGACCAACGTGCTGTTCGCGGTGGTGTGCACGGCGCCCTTCTGGCTGGACGCGCTGGACGGGGTGCCGGCCGACTTCCGGTACGCGCTCGGTTTCCTCGCCCTGCTCCAGGTCACGGCGGCGATCCTGAACTTCCTGCCGGTGCCGGGGCTGGACGGCTACGGGGTGATCGAGCCCTGGCTGTCGTACAACGTGAAGCGGCAGGTGGAGCCGTTCGCGCCGTTCGGGCTGCTGTTCGTGTTCGCGCTGCTGTGGGTGCCGGCGGTGAACGGCGTGTTCTTCGACATGATCGACGCGGTGCTGCGCGCCCTCGGGATCAGCGACTTCGACACATACTGCGGTCAGTCGCTGTACCGCTTCTGGCAGGGCACGAACGACTACTGCGCGGTCAGCCCGTGACGTCGGCGCCAGCCGGCCGGCGGACCTTGTCGCGCTTCATGTAATACCAGGTCATGTTGGACGACAGGCCCGCGAGCAGCACCCAGACGATGCCCAGGAAGCTGCCCTGGACGAAGGAGACGACCGCCGCGGCCACCGCGAGCACACAGACGACGAGGCTGTAGAGGGCGAGTCGCCGGGCCGTTCGGGACGGGGGAAGGGGGGACATGGTGCGGTTCTCCTGTCGAAGGGACACGGCTCGGGGGCGCGGCTCGGGGGACACGGCTGGACGGGCTCCGACCAGTGTCCCCCATGCGCTCAGACGTCCGTGACGCGCAGCCCGGCGTGGGCCTTGTAGCGGCGGTTGACCGAGATCAGGTTGGCGACCAGGGACTCCACCTGGTGGGCATTGCGCAGCCGGCCGGCGAAGACGCCGCGCATGCCGGGGATGCGGCCGGCCAGCGCCTGCACGATCTCCACGTCGGCCCGCTCCTCGCCGAGGACCATCACGTCGGTGTCGATCTCGTCGATCTCCGGGTCCTGGAGCAGGACGGCCGACAGGTGGTGGAAGGCGGCGGCGACCCGGGAGTCGGGCAGCAGGGCGGCGGCCTGCTCGGCGGCGCTGCCCTCCTCCGGCTTGAGCGCGTAGGCGCCCTTCTTGTCGAAGCCGAGCGGGTTGACGCAGTCGACGACGAGCTTGCCGGCCAGTTCCTCGCGCAGGGAGTCCAGGGTCTTGCCGTGGCCGTCCCACGGGACGGCGACGATCACGATGTCGCTGCGGCGCGCGGTCTCGGCGTTGTCGGCGCCCTCGACGCCGTGGCCGAGTTCCTCGGCGGCGGCCAGGGCGCGGTCGGCGGCACGCGAGCCGATGATCACCTTCTGGCCGGCCTTGGCGAGCCGGTAGGCGAGGCCCTTGCCCTGCGGCCCGGTGCCGCCGAGCACGCCGACGACCAGTCCGGAGACGTCTGGGAGGTCCCACGGGTCCTTCGCGGGCGCCTTCGCCGGCGCGCCCGCGGAGGCGTTTCGTGCACTGTCGGTAGAGGTCATGGGCCGACTTTACGTGGGGGCGTGCGGCGGTCTTCCCCACGTCGGGTGAATGGGGGGCGATCGCCGGGCGGCGGCGGCCGGACTGCGACAGCATGCGGCGGCATGGACGCCGTACGGGTCGCGTTGCTGCGTGAGGTGCTCGCCGGGACCGAGTGGCTGGGGGCCACCCGGCGGTTCGCGGCGGTGCTGCGGGGGTCGGTGGTGTCGCACGGGGGCGGGCTGCTGTTGGTCGGCTCGGCGCGGTACGAGCCCTGGCATCTGGCGGCGCATCTGGTCGACGAGGCCGCGTGGTCGGGCACTCGGGAACTGGCGCCGACGCTGGTGCGGCATCACCCTCGCCCGACGGACCCGGCGCACCTGGCGGTCGGCCTGGGCCGGATCGAGGCGGCGCGGCGCGGCGAGACGCTGCTGGTGGCGACGCCGGCGGGGGACGCGCCGCTGTTGGAGCGGGTGTCGGACGCCCGGCGGGCCGGCGTCACGATCCTGGCGCTCGGTGTCGGCAAGGGCGTCGGCGTCGGCGAGGCGGAGCTGACGGCCCTGGCGCACGAGACGCTGGCCGTCCCGGACGGCTCCGCGCTGGACCTGGACACAGTGCAGCACCTGGTGAGCGCGGCGGCCGGCGAGACGCTGCCCCCGACCCGGGGACGCCGGCGGTTCCGGGACCGTCTCTCCCACCTCGCCGAACGCCTGACAGCCCCACCCCCACCCGCCTGGTGACCACCCCGACCCGCAGGGGCGGGGACGGGCGGGGGTGACCCAAGGGCCCGGCCCGGCGGCAAGGTCGGCCCGGCGGCAGGGGCGGCCCGGCGGCAGGGGCGGCCGATGGCAGGGGCAACCGGTGGCGTCGTAGGGGAAAGGCAGTTGCCGCTCTCTCCCGAGACGGCCGAGCATGGCCCCTCGTGACCGACGACGACACCCCGGCCGCTCCCGCTCCCCCGCCCTCCGGTCTGCGTGCGCTGCTCCCCGATCTCGCCCCCTGGCGGGCCTCCCGGGATTTCCGGCGGCTGTGGGTCTCGGGGACGATCTCCGGGTTCGGGACCTTCCTCACGTTTGTGGCGCTGCCGGTGCAGGTGAAGGAGCTGACCGGGTCGGCCGCCGCGGTCGGCGCGATCGGGGCCGTGGAGCTGGTGCCGCTCGTGGTGTCCGGGCTGTAGAGCGGACGAACGAGCACGCGGTGCGGCTGCGCGCGCAACGCGCCGCCGCGCCCTCGTCGGCGCTGGACGGCTGATCAGCCGCCGTCCGGCGCTCCGCCCTTGGGGGCGTCGTGCCACTTGGGGTCGTTCTCCCATTCGAGGTTGCGCTCGCGGGCTGTCTCCATCGCGTGCTCGGCCTCCCCGCGGGTTGCGTAGGGGCCGAAGCGGTCCTTGCCCGGGCAGTCGGGGCCCTCTTCGACCTTCTTGTGCTCCAGGCAGTAGTACCACTCGCCCGGCTTGCCTGCGGTCCGCTTCTTGAACAGGGGCATGACGGCTCCTCTCGCCATCGTCATGTTCCCCCATGGCCGCTCGTTAGACTCACTGGCATGTCTGGCCAGTCACTGCTCGTCCCAGGCGAGCTGTCCCCCACCCGTTCCGTGCCCGGAAACATCCGCCGGCCCGAGTACGTCGGCAAGCCCGCGCCGACGCCGTACACCGGGCCGGAGGTGCAGACGCCGGAGACGATCGAGGCGATGCGCCGGGCCGGCCGGATCGCCGCGCGGGCGATGGAGGAGGCGGCGAAGCTGATCTCCCCGGGCGTCACCACCGACGAGCTGGACAGGGTCGCGCACGAGTACATGTGCGATCACGGCGCCTACCCGTCGACGCTCGGCTACCGCGGCTTCCCGAAGTCCCTGTGCACGAGCGTGAACGAGGTGATCTGCCACGGCATCCCGGACTCGACGGTCCTGCGCGACGGCGACATCGTCAACCTGGACGTGACGGCGTACATCGGCGGGGTGCACGGCGACAACAACGCCACGTACCTGGTGGGGGACGTGGACGAGGAGTCGCGGCTGCTGGTGGAGCGGACCCGGGAGTCGCTGGAGCGGGCGATCAAGGCGGTCAGGCCCGGCCGGCAGATCAACATCATCGGGCGGGTCATCGAGTCGTACGCGAAGCGGTTCGGGTACGGGGTGGTCCGCGACTTCACCGGCCACGGCATCAACTCGTCGTTCCACTCCGGGCTGATCGTCCCGCACTACGACAGTCCGCACGCGACGACCGTCATCCAGTCCGGGATGACGTTCACGATCGAGCCGATGCTGACGCTGGGCACCCACGAGTACGACATGTGGGACGACGGCTGGACCGTCGTGACCAAGGACCGCAGGCGGACGGCTCAGTTCGAGCACACGCTCGTCGTGACGGACAGCGGCGCGGAGATCCTGACGCTGCCGTAGTCGGACGCCGGGTGGCGGACGCCGGACGCCGTACACGAACGGGCCCTCTCGCTTCTCTGCGAGGGGGCCCGTTCGTCGCACCAGGTCGGGGCGTTCAGGTCAGGACGTTCAGGTCAGGGCGTTCAGGTCGGTCGGGTCGGAAGCGGTCGCAGTGCTTGCTCAACGCTCGAGGAAGACCCGCCCGCCGATCTCCACCCAGCCGTACGGCTGCGGGGCCGTGAGGATCTGGGAGCCCGCGCCCTGGGTGATGTTCAGGGCCCGGCCGAGGCGTTCGGTGAGCAGCAGCGCCGCGGCGCCCGTCGCCTCGTCCTCCTCGATGCCGTCGTCCCGGCCGGGAAAGCCGCGGGCGCGGATCCGGCCGGCCGGCTCGTCCTCCCAGGCCCACGCGTAGATCCACTCGCCCTTCGGCGGCACGGGCAGGTCGTCGACCTCGGCGGCGGTGGCGTACTGGCGCAGGGTGCGCGGCGGGGCCCACTCGGCGCGGGCCTCGATCCAGGTGAACTCCCCGTCCTGGCGGGCGCCGACGAGTCCAGCGGGGGTGACGAGCTCGGGCACGTCGAGCAGCCAGCCGGCGCCCACGCACGGGTGGCCCGCGAAGGGCAGCCGCAGGGTGGGCGTGTAGATGTCGATGACGCCGCGCTCGGGGTCGTCGACGAACACGGTCTCGCTGAAGCCGAGTTTGGCCGCGAGCTCCTGACGGTCCTCGCGCTCGGGCAGCACCGAGCCTTCGCGCACCACGCCCAGTTCGTTGCCGTAGCCGCCGTTCGGCGCGCAGAAGACGCGGAGCACGTCGTAATCAGTCACCGGTGAATTGAAGCACTGCCGGGGGCGGCGTACGGCGATCCCGGCGGCCGGGAAAACGGAATCCTTGAATCTTCTTTGACCTTTCCTTGACGTCCGTTTTGGCACTCCGTGATCCACTCGTGCTCTTACAGCGTCTATGAGAGCTGAATCACGGCCCGGACGGGTATCACGCAGGTAAGCCTTGGATAAGTTAGGCGAGCCTCACCAATCCGTGTGAGCCCTGTCACGTGATTTTCCAGCCACCGCCGGGAGCCCGAATGCAAGCCGCCCGACTCTCCGTCGTCACCGCCGTCGCCGTGGTGACGGCCCTGACCGCCGTCACGGCCTGCACCTCGAAAAGCGGGGACGACGACGGCGAGCGGGTCATCGCGGTGACCGCCACCGACTCCGAGTGCGAGACCTCCAAGAAGGAGATCTCCGCCGGCCACGTCGAGCTCGCCATCGAGAACAAGGGCTCCAAGGTCACCGAGGTCTACATCCTCTTCCCGGACGACCGGGTGGTCAGCGAGCGCGAGAACATCGGCCCCGGCACCAAGCAGCGGGTCACCGCCGAGGTGAAGGCCGGCACCTACGAGATCGCCTGCAAGCCGGGCATGAAGGGCGACGGCATCCGCCAGGCCCTCAAGGTCTCCGGCGGCGGTTCCACCGCCAAGCGCGACCCCCGCCTGGACAAGGCCGTGGCCGCCTACCGCGCCTACGCGCAGGCCCAGGCCGACGAGACGCTTCCCAAGGTCGCCACCTTCGTCGCGGCGGTCAAGGCCGGGGACCTCGAGGCTGCGAAGAAGGCCTACGCGCCCTCCCGCATCGGCTGGGAGCGCACCGAGCCGGTCGCGGAGTCCTTCGGCGACATCGACCCGAAGGTCGACGTCCGCGCCGACGGCCTCGAGGCCGGCCAGAAGTGGACCGGCTGGCACCGGCTGGAGAAGGCGATCTGGCAGGACAAGAAGATCGGCGCCGAGGAGAAGACCCTCGCCGACCAACTGGTCACCGACCTGACCGACTGGCAGAAGCGGGTCGGCAAGGCCGAGATCACCCCGACCTCCATGGCCAACGGCGCCAAGGAGCTCCTCGACGAGGTCGCCACCGGCAAGGTCACCGGCGAGGAGGAGCGCTACTCGCACACCGACCTCGTCGACTTCAAGGCCAACGTCGAGGGCGCGCAGCAGTCGTACGAGCTGCTGAAGCCGGTCGCCCAGGAGAACGACCCGGCCCTGGTCACCGAGCTGGACAAGCAGTTCGCCGCGCTGAACGCGCTGCTGGACGCCTACCGGCCGAACGCCACGTCCTACGAGTTCACCGCGTACGACAAGGTCGGCGCCGCCGACCGCAAGAAGCTGTCGGACGGGGTCAACGCGCTCGCGGAGCCGCTGTCCAAGCTCGCCGCCGCCGTCGCCGTCGTCAAGTAACCGAACAGCATCCGAGGGGCCAGGAGACATGACGGAGCCGGACATGACGAAGTCGGACGTGACCGAGTCGGACGTGACGGAGTCGGACGTCCAGGGCGCCGGCCCGTCGCGGCGGTCGCTGATCGGCTGGGGCGGGGCCGGGCTCGCGCTCGGCGCCGCCGCGGCGGGCGGCGCGGTCGCGATGACCCGCACCGGCGACGACGTCGCCCCGGTGGCCGCCGATACGGGCGCCGCGGTCGACTTCCACGGCGCGTACCAGGCGGGCATCGCCACGCCCGTGCAGGACCGGCTGCACTTCGCCGCGTTCGACGTGACGACCAAGGACCGCGCCGAGTTCGTCCAGCTGCTGAAGGACTGGACCGAGGCGGCGCGCCGGATGACGGCCGGGAAGGCGGTCGGCGAGGGCGCGTTCGGCGGCCTCCCCGAGGCGCCGCCGGACGACACCGGTGAGGCGCTGGGTCTCAAGCCGTCCCGGCTGACCCTGACGGTCGGCTTCGGCCCCTCCCTGTTCACGAAGTTCGACCTCGCCGCCCGGCGGCCGGACGCCCTCGTCGACCTGCCCGCCTTCGCCGGCGACGCGCTCGACGCGGCGCGCTCCAACGGCGACCTGTGCGTCCAGGCCTGCGCGGACGATCCGCAGGTCGCCGTGCACGCGATCCGCAACCTGGCCCGGATCGGCATGGGCAAGGTCGTCATCCGCTGGTCCCAGCTCGGCTTCGGCAAGACCTCCTCCACCACGCCGGAGGCGCAGACCCCGCGCAACCTGATGGGCTTCAAGGACGGCACCCGCAACATCGCGGGCACCGAGACCGACCGGCTGAAGAAGTTCGTGTGGGTCGGCGAGAAGGACGGTCCCGACTGGATGACGGGCGGCTCCTACCTCGTGGCCCGGCGCATCCGGATGCACATCGAGACCTGGGACCGCACCTCGCTGCAGGAGCAGGAGGACATCTTCGGCCGGGACAAGGGCGAAGGCGCT
Organism: Streptomyces sp. B21-105; assembly: GCF_036898465.1. NCBI lineage: Bacteria > Bacillati > Actinomycetota > Actinomycetes > Kitasatosporales > Streptomycetaceae > Streptomyces > Streptomyces sp. B21-105. Next base: position 2,857,468 of record NZ_JARUMJ010000001.1, read on the forward strand.
CCGGTGGGCAAGGCGAAGGAGCACGACGAGCCGTTCCTGAAGGCGATGAAGCCCGACGCGCACGTGCGGCTCGCGCACCCCGACTCCAACCAGGGGGCGACGATCCTGCGCCGCGGCTACTCCTTCACCGACGGCACCGACGGGCTGGGCCGGCTGGAGGCGGGCCTGTTCTTCCTCGCCTACATGCGCGACGTGGGCAACGGCTTCGTGCGCATCCAGCGGCACCTGGCCACCGACGCCCTCAACGAGTACATCCAGCACGTGGGTTCGGCCGTCTTCGCCGTCCCGCCGGGCGTCCGCGACAAGGACGACTGGTGGGGCCGCACGCTGTTCTCCAAGGAGGCGTAGCCCGTGTTCTCCAACTACCTGATCGGACTGCGCGAAGGCCTGGAGGCCAGCCTCGTCGTCTGCATCCTCATCGCCTACCTGGTGAAGACCGAGCGCCGCGACGCGCTGAAGCCGGTGTGGGCGGGCGTCGGCGTCGCCGTGGTCATCGCGCTGGCCTTCGGCTGCGTCCTCGAATTCGGCTCGCAGGAGCTGACGTTCAAGGCGCAGGAGGCGCTCGGCGGTTCCCTGTCGATCGTCGCGGTCGCACTGGTGACGTGGATGGTGTTCTGGATGCGGCGCACCGCCCGGCACCTGAAGGCGGAGCTGCACGGCAAGCTGGACGCGGCGCTCGCCATGGGCACCGGCGCGCTGGTGGCCACCGCGTTCCTCGCGGTCGGCCGGGAGGGCCTGGAGACGGCCCTGTTCGTGTGGACGTCCGTGCACGCGGCCGGCGACGGCACCCCGCGCCCGCTGATCGGCGCGGCGCTGGGCCTCGCGACGGCCGTCCTGCTGGGCTGGCTGTTCTACCGCGGAGCGCTGCGGATCAACCTGGCGAGGTTCTTCACCTGGACGGGCGGCATGCTCGTCGTGGTGGCCGCCGGCGTCCTCGCGTACGGCGTCCACGACCTCCAGGAGGCCGACTGGGTCCCGGGGCTGACGGAGAAAGCCTTCGACGTCAGCGACACGATCCCGCCCGACAGCTGGTACGGGACGCTGCTGAAGGGCGTGTTCAACTTCCAGCCCGATCCGACGGTCGTCCAGGTCACGGTGTGGCTCCTGTACCTGATCCCGACGCTCGCCCTGTTCCTCGCCCCGGTAGGGTTCGCCTCCGGGAAGGGGAAGGTGAAGTCAGCTGATGAGCAGCGAACGCAGCCTGACGAGCGGAGCTCCGAGCAGGCGCAGGCCCCGAAGGCGTGACCGGTACGCGCTGATCGCGGCCTCACTCACCGCCGTCTCGCTCCTGGCGAGCGGCTGCGTGGTGGTCCACGGGGAGCGCGAGGTGCTCCCGGGCGCCACGGCGAAGGAGGCCGCGAAGGCGGTCGAACGGTTCACGGACGCGTACAACAAGGCTGACGCCGCGTACGACGCCTCCCTGGACGCCGAGTACACCACCGGGGCCCTCGGGGCCATCGACGCGGCGCGGTTGAAGGCGGGACGCGTCAACAACCCGGGCGGCAACCCGGATCACAAGCCGCTGGTGCTGTCCGACGTGTCGTACACGATCCCCGAGAAGGCCGGCTGGCCGCGCTGGTTCGTCGCCGACGCGAAGGGCAACAAGGGCGGTGGCGCGCGCTGGCTGCTGGTGTTCACCCGCGACGCGCTGTCGCAGCCGTGGCAGGCGACGTACCTGACGCTGGTGGCGCCGGGCTCGCTGCCGAAGTTCGAGAAGGACGAGGACGGTTGGGCGCAGGCGGTGCCGGCCGACACCACCCGGCTGGCGCTGGCGCCCGAGGACCTGAGCCAGGACTACACCGAGTACCTGCAGACCGGCGGGGGCGCGTTCGCGGACGGCCCGTACACCAGCGCGCTGCGCGCCACCCGCGCCAAGAACACCAGCCGGCCGGGGCTCGCGACGCAGTACATCGACGAGCAGCTCACCGAGGGCGACTACGCGCCGCTGGCGCTGCGCACCGCGGACGGCGGGGCGCTGGTGTTCTTCACCACGCACCACTACGTGAAGCAGACGGCCGCGCAGGGCGCCGCCGTGCCCACCCCGAACAAGAGCGTGCAGGCGCTGACGACGGGGGAGATCAAGCAGTCGCTGACGATGGAGTTCGTCGCAGGCGAGGTCGCGCTGGCCCCTGCGAAGGGCTCCGCCGGAGGGAAGGTGTCGCTGCTCAGCCGGCTCGAGGGGCTGACGACGGCGAAGGGCGAGTGACGCCCCGCGGCGGCGTGGACGGCGGGACCAGGGACGGCCGGGTCGGGGCTCCCCATCGGTGACGGGCCGGGGGCCGGAGGCGGGGGCACGGAGACCGGGGGCGGGGCCCGAGAGCCCGGTCACTCAGCGGTGCAGGGGCCAGGCGGCGGCGCTGTGGTCCGGGGTTTCGCCGACGTGGCGGGCGCACGCGTCGGTGAGGATCTCCAGGAGCGTCAGCGGGTCGGGCAGCGGGTGTTCGGGGCCGCGCAGCCAGTGCACGCTCTGGCCGTCGTCGCCGGGCAGCCGGGCGGGCGGCACGAGGACGTAGGAGCCCCGGCAGTGCCAGCGCAGGCCGGGGTGCTCGTCCATGGTCTCGGGGTGGCAGTCCAGCTCACAGGGCCACCACTCGTCCTCGTCCTCGGGGGTGCCGCGGGTGAGGGTGAAGAAGAGCAGCCGCCCGTCGTCACTGACGGCGACCGGGCCGACGTCGACGCCGGCGTCCAGCAGCCGCTCGAGGGCCGCCCGGCCGGCTTCCAGGGGCACGTCGAGGACGTCGTGCGTCATACCGGTGGCGGTGATGAAGTTGGCCTGCGGCTGATGGCGGGCCCAGCGCTCGATCTGGGCGCGGTCGGTGGTGGACTGCGTCTGCCAGGCGAACGACACCGGGTGCCGGGCGGGGGTCGGACAGCCGACCCGGTCGCAGGAGCAGCCGTAGCCGGGGGCCGGGTACGCGGCGGGTGCAAGCGGGAGACCCGCTCCGGCGGCGGCCAGCAGCAGGACCTCACGGCCGTCTTCGCCCAGGGGCTCCGCCGGGCCGCTCGCGCGCAGCCACTCGGAGAGTTTGCCCCACAGGCCGGACCGGCCGCCGATCTCCGCGCTCATCTGTCCCCTCGCCTCGCTGTGGTGCGGACAGCATGCCTCATGGTCCCACCATCCTGTGCATCGGGGGTCCGGAGCCGTGAATCGGGTCAGGTGGGACGGGTGTGATCAGAGTGGCCCATGTGGTGCTCGGTCGCGGTCACCGTGGAGCGAGTCCGTGCAGGGCGTAGTCGACGAGGGTGTCGGTGTACTCGTAGGAGATCGGGCCGGTGTACTGCAGCCAGCGCTGGGCGAGTGGCGAGACGAAGAACTCGAGGGCGATGCGCAGGTCGAGGTCGGCGCGGACCTGTCCGGCCTCCTGGGCGGCGCGCAGCCGGTCCACGTAGAGCTGGAGGGACGGCTCCAGGAGCTTCGCCGTGAACTCGCGGCCGACCTGCTCGTCGACCACGCCCTCGGCGGCCAGGGCACGGGACGGCGCCTCGAACCTGGGGTCCGTGAGCTGGTCGACGGTGGCCCGCAGCACGGCCTTGAGGTCTGCGGCGAGGTCGCCGGTGTCGGGGATGGCGTACGGCTCGTGCTCCGCCGCCCCCGCTTCCCGCGCCGCCTGCTCCCCGAGGTCGAGGAAGGCCTCCAGCAGGACGTCGGCCTTCGATCCCCACCAGCGGTAGATGGTCTGCTTGCCGACGCCGGCCCGGGCCGCGATGCCCTCGATGGTCGTCTTCGGATAGCCGACCTCCACGACGAGGGCGAGGGCGGCGTCGTAGATCGCGCGCCGTGAGCGTTCGCTGCGGCGGGAGGTGTCGGGGGCCGGCTTTCCGGACTGGGTGACCATGCTCCGACGGTACCAAGCGGGTGAGACGGTCCGTCTCGGGAGCGGGGAGCGGCCGGGCGGGCTCGGGTGCGGCCGGGCGGGCTCGGGTGCGGTCAGGCGTCCTCGCCGGGGTAGCGCACCCCGATCCGCTCCCGGACGGCGTCCAGGGTGCGCATGACGGCGAGGCTGCCGTCGAGCGGGACGAGCGGGGACTCGGTCTCGCCGGCCCGCAGGGCACGCATGACCTCGCGGGCCTCGTGCCGGAACGTGGTGCGGGGCCCGTCTGCCGGGTCCCCGGCGAACTCCTCGGGGTCGTGCCCGGCCCGGTGCAGGACGATCCGGTCGGGGTGGAAGAAGCCGGCCGGGATGTCGATGCGGCCGCGCGAGCCGGTGACCGAGGCGGTGGTGCCGGTGCCGCCGGAGACGGAGCAGTGCAGTGCGGCGAGCGCGCCGGAGTCCCAGGACAGGGCCAGCGCCGTCTGGAGGTCGACGCCCTCGGCGGACAGGACCGCCTGGGCGGCGATGCCCGACGGCTCGCCGAGCAGCAGGTGGGCGAAGGAGACCGGATAGACGCCGAGGTCGAGGAGGGCGCCGCCGCCCTGGGCGGGGTCGCGCAGCCGGTGCGAGGGCGGGAAGGGCCCCTCGAGGCCGAAGTCGGCCTGCACGGTGCGGACGTCGCCTATCGCGCCGTCGTCCACGAGGGCCTTGAGGCGGCGGATGACCGGGTTGCAGTACATCCACATGGCCTCCATGAGGAAGCGGCCGCCCGACCTGGCAAGCCCCACGAGTTCCTCGGCCTCGCGCACGTTCAGCGTGAACGCCTTCTCGCACAGCACGTTCCGCCCGGCCTCCAGGCAGAGTCCGGCGGCGACGCGGTGGGCGGCGTGCGGGGTGGCGACGTAGACGACGTCGATGTCCTCGTCGGCGGCGAGCGCGGCCCAGTCGCCGTAGGCGCGGGGTATGCCGAACCGGTCGGCGAACGCCTTCGCGGAGGCCTCGGTGCGTGAGGCGACGGCCACGACCTCGGCGTCGGGCAGGTCGATCAGGTCCGCGGTGAACGCGGCGGCGATCCCGCCGGTCGCCAGGATTCCCCACCGCACCGTGTCCGTCGTCATACCGTGCCCCGCCCTCGTCCCGTCCCAGCAGTGTGTTCGAGCTGAGAGCATAGGTGGCCGAGACGTCGGAGAGGGAGGGGCGACCGCATGCCGGAGGGTGGGGCCGTGGACCCGGCGGCGCCGGAAGCGGTCGTGACGCAGTCAGTGCTGCCGTCGGTGCGGGAGCGGCGCCGGACCGGACTGCTCGTCACCCTCGTGCTGGGCGGGCTGACGGCCACTCCCCCGCTGTCGATGGACATGTACCTCCCGGCGCTGCCCGAGGTCACCCGCTCGCTGCACGCGCCCGCGGCGACCGTGCAGCTCACGCTGACCGCGTGCCTGGCCGGCATGGCGCTCGGGCAGCTGGTGGTGGGGCCGATGAGCGACCGGTGGGGGCGCCGGCGTCCGCTGCTCGCCGGGCTCGCGGTGTACGTCGTGGCGACCGTGCTGTGCGCGCTGGCGCCGACGGTGGAGGCGCTGGTCGCCTTCCGGCTGGTGCAGGGGCTCGCGGGCGCGGCCGGGATCGTGATCGCGCGGGCCGTGGTGCGTGACCTGTACGACGGCGTGGCGATGGCCCGCTTCTTCTCCACCCTGATGCTGATCTCCGGGGTCGCCCCGGTGGTGGCGCCTCTGATCGGCGCGCAGATCCTGCGCGGCACCGACTGGCGGGGCGTGTTCGTGCTGCTCGCGGCGGTGGGGCTGCTGCTGGCCGCGCTGGTGTGGGCCAGGCTGCCGGAGACGCTGCCCGTCGCCGAGCGGCAGGAGGGCGGGGTCGGCGAGGCGCTGCGCTCGATGCGCCGGCTGCTGTCCGACGCGCCCTTCACGGGATATCTGCTCACCGGCGGCTTCGCCTTCGCCGCGCTGTTCGCGTACATCTCCGCCTCGCCGTTCGTGGTCCAGGAGATCTACGGCGCCTCCCCGCAGACGTTCGGTCTGCTGTTCGGCGTGAACTCGGTCGGGCTGGTGCTGATCGGCCAGGTCAACGGCAAGGTGCTGGTGGGCCGGGTGCGGCTGGACCGGGTGCTGGCCGTCGGGCTGGCGACGGTGACGCTGGCCGCGGCCGCGCTGCTGCTCATGACGACCGGTGTGTTCGGCGAGGTGGGGCTGACGCCGGTGGCCGTCGCGCTGTTCGTGCTGATGTCCGCGATGGGCGTCACCCTGCCCAACGCGCAGACCCTCGCCCTGCTGCGCGTGCGGCACTCCGCCGGTTCCGCCTCGGCGCTGCTGGGCACGTCGTCCTTCCTCATCGGCGCGATCGCGTCCCCGCTCGTCGGTGTCGCCGGCGAGCGCACCGCCGTCCCGATGGCGGTCGTCCAGCTGACGGCCGTACTGGTGGCGTCGGCCTGTTTCGTGGCGCTGTGCCGTCCCTGGCGTACGAGAGCGGGAGACTCGAGGACGGCGGATTCGAGAACGGCGGATTCGAGAGCGGGAGAAGAGAGCTGAGCACGCCGAGACTGCGCGTCGACACACCGGAACGGGCCGGGCTCGACCCCGAGGAGACGCGGCTGCTCGTCCGCGACGTCGTGGACCTCACCGCCGGGGACCACCCGTGGGCGGCGGGCGCGGTGGTGGTCGCCGGGCGCGGCCCGGTGATCGCGGTGCGGGAGGCGGCGGGCTGGGCGGTGCGGTACTCGGCGTACGATCCGGCGGCCGACGCGGGCGTGGAACTGCCCGCCGGGGAGCGGGTGCCGATGGCCGTGGACACGCCCTTCGACCTGGCCTCCCTCACCAAGCTGTTCACGTCGGTGGCGGCAGTGCAGCAGATCGAGCGCGGCACGCTCGGCATCGACGCGCTCGTCGGCGCCTACCTGCCGGACTTCCGCGGGGCCGCCGAGCACGGCGTCACCGTCCGCCAACTCCTCACCCACACCTCCGGGCTGCGCCCCGAGCTGCCCCTGTACGACTGCGCCGACGTCGGGGAGCGGATGGCGCTGCTCCGCGCGGAGGCGCCGTCCGGCGAACCGGGCCGATACCTGTACTCCGACCTGAACATGCTGCTGCTCCAGCAACTCCTGGAGCGGCTGACCGGCCGCACGCTCGACGTCCTCGTGCACGAGGGGATCACCCGTCCGCTGGGAATGACGGCGACCGGTTTCGGCCCCTGCCCCGGCGCGGCGGCCACCGAGGACCAGCGCCGGCCGTGGGCCCGGGCGGACCGGGGCATGCTGCGGGGCGAGGTGCACGACGAGAACACGTGGGCGCTGGGCGGGGTCGCCGGTCACGCGGGCCTGTTCTCCACCGGCGACGACCTTGCGGTGTTCTGCCGGACCCTGCTGGCGGGCGGCTCGTACGGCACCGCCCGCATCATCGGCCCCGACTTCGTGGAGCTGCTGCTGACGCCCCCGGGACTGGGGTTCGCGGTGGACCAGCCGTGGTTCATGGGCGAGCTGGCGGGCGAGGGCGCAGCCGGGCACACCGGGTTCACGGGAACGTCGCTGGTGCTGGACCCGGCGACGGACACCTTCGTGGTCCTGCTGGCCAACACGGTCCACCCGGTACGCCGGACACCGGACAGCACGCCGCGGGCGCTGGCGGGGACGCGGCTGGCGATGGCGGTGCGGTAAAGGGCTGCTGGTGCGATAAGGGGCTGGTGGTCGGGGGCGGTCCGGGGAACCTGAGAAAATCGCCGGGTGAACGTCTCCGTACCCGCCGCCGACACCCTCCGCACCGCGCTCGCGGAGCTTCTCGACGGGCTGCCGCCCCGGCAGGCCGCGCAGGCAGTCGACCGGCTCATCGCCAGCTACCGGGGGGCCACCCCCACCGACGCGCCCATCCTGCGCGACCGCGCGGACGTGGCGGCCTACGCCGCGTACCGGATGCCGGCGACCTTCGAGGCGGTGTCCTCGGCGCTGGAGGCGTTCGCGGACGCGGTCCCGCGGTGGACGCCGGGCAGCCATGTGGACGTCGGCGGCGGCACCGGCGCCGCGACCTGGGCGGTGAGCGCGGTCTGGGAGGGCACGCGCCCGGTGACCGTCCTCGACTGGGCGGAGCCCGCGCTGGCCCTCGGCCGGGAGATCGCCGCCGCGAACCCGGCGCTGGCGGACGCCCGTTGGCAGCGCGCCCGGATCGGCTCGGCGCTCGCGCTGGACCCGGCGGACCTGGTCACCGTCTCCTACGTCCTCAACGAGCTGCCCGCCGCCGACCGGGCCACCCTCGTGGACGCCGCCGCGTCGGCCGCGCAGGCCGTCGTGATCGTCGAACCGGGCACCCCCGACGGCTACGCCCGCGTGATCGAGGCCCGTGACCGGCTGATCGGCGCCGGTTTCCGGGTGGCCGCCCCCTGCCCGCACAGCGCGGCCTGCCCGATCGTCCCCGGCACCGACTGGTGCCACTTCTCGGCCCGGGTCAGCCGCTCCTCCCTGCACCGCCAGGTCAAGGGCGGCTCCCTCCCCTACGAGGACGAGAAGTTCGCCTACGTCGCCGCCGCCCGCTTCCCGGTCACTCCCGCCCCCTCCCGCGTCGTCCGCCGCCCCCAGATCCGCAAGGGCCAGGTCCTCCTCGACCTGTGCGAGCCCGACGAGCAGCTGAGCCGCACCACGGTGACGAAGAAACACGGCGACCTCTACAAGGCGGCCCGCGACGCGGACTGGGGTGACACCTGGCCCCCGGCCCCGCCCGGCGACTGAGTCCGCCCCGAAGTCCTGGTCCCCCGCTCGAGGAAGGACCCCGTTCTCAGCCTCTCGTAGGCGGGTTCGGCTCTCGCCATCCAGGCGTCCACGTCGGCCGCCATCGAGGGGAACTTCTCCTTGAGAGGTTCCGCCAGCTCGCGGATCTCCTCCCACGAATCGGCCAGATACGTCTCGCTCTCCAAGCCGATCGCGACGGCCGCCCGGAACGGATCGTCCGACCGTAGCCACCGTCTCCCCACCTCGATGATCTGCGCCACGTCAGCGGCGTCGATGATCCACGACATGGAGAGCAGCTGCTCGGAGACGAACCCGGGGGTCACGTTCGCAGCCCGGTGCTCGACAAGGAAGTCCATGACGTCCTCGACCTTCACGGTCACCACCTCCGCTAGACGCGCCACTCATAAGGGTTCGGATCGGATCGATGGCCCGGCCGGCTGAACGCACCAGTTGTCGTGGACGTTCAGCGTGCCCCGGTCGCGGTCGGTCTGCGTCGTGCCCGGGGTGGGGGTGAAGCGCCAGTTCTGCGCCTCTGACGCGTTGCAGGCATACAGCTGGATCGCCGTCGCGGTGGCCGGAACACCGCTCCTGAGGTCCAGGCACTTGTCGGCGAGGCCCACGTACGGGGTCTTGCCGCCGGTGCCCTGGCCGGTGATCCGGTCGACCTTACCGTCGTAGGTCCAGGACAGCGACTGCTTGTCGCCGTTCTCGACGGAGGTGACGGTCTTGGTCTCGCCGGTGAGCTCGTACAGACGCTCCGCCTCCGCCTTGACCTGTGCGCCGGCCGGCGTGGTGTAGGTCTTCGACACCTTGGTCAGCGTGTGCGGCTGGGTGCTGTCGGCCTTGCCGTAGGCGTAGGTGGTCGTGGCGTCCTTGACGGCGGCGCCGGTGAGGTCCTTCTCGGTGAGCTTCTTGCGGTTGCCGAGCAGGTCGTACTCGTACTCCTGCCAGTAGCCGGAGTTGTCCTTGCCGGCGGCCACGTTGAGCGTGCCGTCGCTGTTCTTCGGGCCGGTGCAGGCGCTCTGGTCCTTGGAGGTCCAGGCCGACTTCAGCTGACCCAGCGGGTCATAGGTGAAGCACTGCCGCTCCTCGATGCCGAGGGAGCCCTCCTTGACGGAGGTGACGTTGCCCGACGGGTCGTAGGTGTACGACCGGTCGGAGACCAGCCAGGGGTTGTTCGGGTTCTGGCCGACCAGGGAGGTGTCCCCGGGCTTCTCCCGGAAGACCGACTGCTGCTTGAGCTCGCCGCTGGACTCGTCGAACGTGTTCTGCGTCCACACCCGGTAGGGCTGGGCGCCGAGCGTGGAGCGCAGCACCTGGCCGTAGGGGTCGTAGACCGTCTCCGAGCCGTACCAGTCCTTGCCGGGTGCGGAGATCCGCAAGGGCCAGGTCCCTCCTCGACCTGTGCGAGACGGAGGAGCGGCTCAGCCGAACGACGGTGACGAAGCGGCACGGGGACTTCTACAAGGCAGCGCGGGACGCGGACTGGGGAACGCCTGGCCGCCGGAGGGCCTGTGAGTCCGGAGCCGGCCTGCGCCTGAGCTCGCCAAACACCCGAGGGGCCTCACCAGAATCGATTCCGGTGAGGCCCCTCGGTCATTCATGTGACCCGCGAAGGACGGGCTGGCAGGCAGGAACCCCGCCCGACCTTCTCAGCTATTCGGCCCGGGCACGCACGAGGGCTTCGGTGACGGTGCGCAGGGCCGCCTTCAGCCTCTCCCGCTCGTCGCGCACCTGGTCGACCTTCTTCCCGGACGCCTGGTAGGCGGTCTCGAACGCGACCCAAGCCTCGTAGGCCACGAGCAGCCCCTCGGAAGCGGCCCGCCCTCGCTCGAACTGCTGCTGGAACCCCAGGGGAGGGTCATGACTCCCGATCCACAGTTCGAGCCGGGCATGCTCGGCCATGTACTGCGCGGCGAGTTCGACCACGTCGTTTCCGACGATGTTGCTGCCGATCACCCGCACACCGAGGTTGAGGGCCGGCGACGCCGTCGGTGCGCGCAGAGGCTCGGGCACCTTGCTGGACGGCGGCTGCTCTTTCAGCCAGTCCCATTCACCTGCCATTACAACCTCCTCCGCGGAAAGTCCGTTTCCAGGAGCCAGCTTGCGATTTCCATCGAGGTCGAAACGGGCATTTCGTAGCCGCCGGCCCTGAGGACCCTCGCGCAGAAGGTCACACAGTTGTTCGTGTCCCTGTCATGCGGCCCGAGGTTGCTGTCGTCCAGGAAGTAGTTCTGCGCCTGCTGCGCGCGCCTTGCGTTCGGCAGGGGCACTCGAACGACGTCGGTGCCGGGAGCGTGAGCAGCATCCCGCAGACCGACGATGGAGTCCTGTCCGACTTGAGAACCCGCCTCTTTGTGAATCGTCGTGCCGTTGTGCGTCACCGCGATCGAGGCGTGCCCTTGTTCCCTGTCCAGGTAAACATCCGCGTAGCCCGCGTCGTCACCGGTCGGGCAGGAGTCGTTGTGGACGAGGAGCGAGGTGGCAGCCGCCAGCACGTGGTACGTGTGCTACGCGGCACCCCTCTACCTGCGTTTATGCAGGTCAAGCGCGGTATGCTGATCCGGTGAAGTGCGTGGGTGTCCGCGGTTGTGCGGGGTTGTTGCCGTCAGCTACTGCCGTCAGGCAATTCAGCCCAGGTACGGCTTCTCACGGTGCTCCAGGAAGTGCTGGAGCCTGAGCCGTTGGGTGTGGTGCATCGGCAACTGTTTGATCTCTTCGGGCGGCACGAACCGGAGCTCGGTGGACTCGTCGGAGATCTCCAGCCGGCCGCCGGTGATGCGGGCGGTGAAGCAGACGTTGAACTGGCGGCGGACCTCGCCGTCGGTGTAGGCGATGATGTGTTTCGGGTCGGTGTAGGTGCCGACCAGGCCGGTGATCTCAACGTCGAGGCCGGTCTCTTCCTTGACCTCGCGGATGGCCGTGCCGGGTAGAGAGTCTGTGAGGTCCATGCCTCCGCCGGGCAGTGCCCACAGGTCGTTGTCGCGGCGGCGCTGGAGGAGGATGCGCCCGTGGTCGTCGGTGACGACGGCGGATGCGGCGACGACCATGCTGTTCGGCTCAGGCGCGTTGGGGTCGCCGTAGTACTCGGTGCGGGCCACGGTCAGCCTTCCTCTCGTACGGGGGTTGCCGTCGCCCACACGGTGTTGAAGCTCTCGGCGTAGGTGTCGAACATGCCGCTCTCCTCGTGTCGGCGAAGATGCCACACGGGGGCGGCGTAGGCGTTGACGCCCCAGACGTGGGCGTTGACGAGTTGCTGGTCGTCGGCTCGGTAGAGGGAGTTGTACAGCGTGGTGCCGTGGGTACGGACTTCGATGCCCGGGGAGGCGGCGAGGGGTCTGTAGTGCATGAGCGCGAGGCGGCAGCGGGATTCGATGCCGTGGCCGAACCGCTCCTCCTGGCCGCGGGCTTGGACGTTGTCGCTGTCGGCGTCCCCGATCGCGATGCGGACGGTGCAGCCTTCGGCGACGCGTTCGGTGAGGAGTTTGTTCAGCCGCGGGTACGCCTCGTGGAGGAAGACGGCCGCGTAGACAAGGATGTCGATCCGTTCCCGGGCCTGGGCCATCAGGTCGGTGAACGCCGAGACGGGAAGGTCGGCCCGCTGTTCGTAGAGCGCGACCAGTTCGGGGCTGATGGCGCGGGCGGGACGGGCCTGGCGGAGCGCCGGCCAGAGTGCGTGCACGTCTTCTCCCAGGGCCTTGGCCGCCTGGAGGGCGGAGGCACGACGTGGGATACGCCCGAGGTTCACCCAGCGCTCGACCGACTTGGGGTCAACCTCGACCTCGTGGGCGAGGGCAGCGTATGTCCAGCCTCCGGCTGCCATGACGGCTCGTAGTCTCTCGTTCGGCACGAGTCTCCCCCTTGGTCTCGGGCCGGCACCAGGGACGTTCTACATACGGTGGGACGTCCCGGAGTGGGGTTGCTTCGGCGGGAGTGTCGCAGGTCTCGGTGAGGTGGACCTTGTAGCCCATCCAGAACAGGTCTTCGCCCTTGGCCGCCCAGCGGGCATCGGGGTCGTAGGGCGAGGCCAGGCGGAGTTGGCCGGGCGGGACACCCTCGTCGTCGGCGTCCCGCTTCTTGATCACCTCCCGTCCCCGGGTGTCGGTGTGCAGGTAGTAGGTCTGCACGAGAATCTGCCGCAGGAGCCGCACAGACTCGATCTCCTGGATCCACCCCGGGGCGTCCGGGGCCCATGCCGCCCGGCACAACGCCAGGGCATCCTGGCCGAAGACCTGCGCGAGCCGGTCGCGTTTCGTCTGCGAGGACGGCATGCGCCAGCCGTCCACCCTCGGCCCGTAACGGTGGGCGAACTCGGCCACATCGACCTGTCCGGCCAGCCAGGCCGGTGCCGCGACCGCAAGAGCCTCCAGCGCTGCCCGCACGCTCTCCCCGGCAAGCTCCAGACGGTTCAAGTCCCGCACCGCGCTGATCACATGGGTGGAATCCGTGCGCTGCTTGCCCCCGGCGGCCACCAGGCCCTCGTCCTTGCAGTGCTCCAGGAGCCGGTCGAAGACCACCCGTTCCATGCCGTGCCCGGCCAGCCGGGTGCGGAACCGGCTCAGCACGCTCGCGTCGAAACCCGTGTCCGTCAGCTCGGCCCCGAGCGCGTACTTCCAGTCGATCCAAACCCAACCTGAGCGCCTTGACGAAAGACATAGAGGCACCCCCCCGACGCCGCCAGTCTGCTACCGGGCCTCCTGGCAGCTACCCGGACCGGAGGGTGGAGGCGAGGTGGACGAGCTGACCGGAGGCGTTCCGCTTGAGCTCCTGGGCGGCCGAGCCGTTGCACTTCTGCACTTGGACCGCGGACCCGGCCGCATTGGCGGCGGGCTGCACGCACCACTTGTCGTGGACGTTCAGCGTGCCCCGGTCCCGGTCGGTCTGCGTCGCGCCCGGAGTGGGAGTGAAGCACCAGTCAAGGGCTACCCCCTACACGACCCCGGTCAACGAGACACTCACGGCACCGCACCGGCGCCCCGCTCCGAGGATGGAGTAGGGGCGCCGGTGCGTTACGTGACCACCCGCCGAACCTCCCGCCGACCACGCAACAGACAAGGCCGGTTTTCTCGTCCGGCCTGAACACGAGGGCAGGACCATCGACAGACCCCGAGTCAGAGGGCCGCGAACTCGACGAACGCGGTCCACGCCGTGGGTTGTACGGCCAGTGCGGCGCGGGCCGTGTCCTTCGAGTCGCGGACGTGGACCGCGCCGGGGCGGGCGGCGACCTCGACGCATTCGCCCCCTTCCTCGCTGCTGTAGCTGCTCTTGCGCCACGTCGACTGGTCTATGTGCGGCTGATGTGCGTGCGCGTTCATGGCTCTCCCAGCAACTTCTCTACGTACGCCAATGATTCACGAGGAGTCAGGGCCTGCGCCCGGATGATCCCGTACTTGACCTCCAGCGCACGGACGCGGTCCCGCTCAGTCTGCAAGCGGCTCACGTTCTGTACCTCGGCGTACGCGATCCTCCGCCCTTCCTTCGTTTCGATCAAGGTGAAGGGACCGGCCATGCCCGCGTTCTCCTCACGGGCGAGCGGCATCACCTGGATCTCAACGTTCCGCCGCTGGCCCATCAGCAGGATGTGCTCAAGTTGGCCACGCAGGACGCCTCGGCCTCCGATGGGACGCCTCAACACTGCCTCATCCATGACGAAGCTGGCGAGCGGCGCATCACGGCTGGACAAGATCTCCTGTCGGGCCAGGCGTGCACCCACTCGCTGTTCGATAAGTTCGTCATCCATGGGCGGGCGCATCATCATGAAAATGGCCCGCGCGTACTCCTCCGTCTGCAAGAGTCCGGGCACCGCTTGGTTCGCGTACACATGCAGTTCGACGGCCTCGGCCTCCAACCGTGCCGCGTCCCGGAAGAACGCCGGATACTGAGCCCGAGCCACCTCCTCCTTGCTCGCACTCAATACCCCACCCGCCTCCAGAACTTCATCGGCCTGGTCGATGAACTTCGGCGGCGGGATGCGTCTCCCCTGCTCGAACGAAGCGATCGTCGACGCCGAGTAGCCGGTCAGCGAACCGAGACTCGCCCGGTCCATCCCCGCCCGGTCCCGGAACAGCTTCAACTGCCGCCCGAACACGCACAGCATGCCCGTCCCGACCTCGTACTCCGGCTGATGAACCTCGTCGTCCACGCCGCAGCTCCTCTCGTACGACCGCCCAGTCAGCCAACTCGCAGGCTCGGGAAGCGGTCACGCCCAACAGCAGGTACAAGCGCACGGCCCGCGTGTACAGCCCGTACCCGTCAGCGCGTCGCTCCTGGTCAACGCTACGTAGAGAACGCAACCGTTAACCCTATGAAGTCAGCAACTCCCCCGAACGGGCATATGCCACAACTCCGCGTACTCGAACACGAGTTCACCATGCGCTTCACCTCAACCCCACGCGGTGCCCGCCTCGCCCGCCGGCTCGTCTCGCACCGCCTAAACGACTGGGGTCAGCCCTACGCAACCCCGGTCAACGAGACGCTCACCCTCATCACGGCGGAGCTCACCGCCAACGCCGTACGCCACGGCCACCTCCCCGGCCGGGACTTCCACCTCCACCTCACCCTGGCCCAGGACATCCTCCGCCGTCGGCTGGCATGTCGCAGTCGACCGTCTCGCGGATCTGGCGGGCGTTCGGCCTCAAACCGCACATCGTGGAGACCTGGAAGCTGTCGACCGACCCGCAGTTCGTGACCAAGGTCCGCGACGTGGTGGGCATCTACCTGTCGCCGCCGGAGAACGCCCTGGTCCTGGCGGTGGACGAGAAGTCGCAGATCCAGGCCCTGGACCGGACCCAGCCGGTGCTGCCGCCCGCGCCGACCACGCCGGCGAAGATGACGCACGACTACGTCCGGCACGGCACGACCAGCCTGTTCGCCGCCATGGACATCGCCTCCGGCTCGGTCATAGCTCAGCACTACCGCCGCCACCGCCACCAGGAGTTCCTCCGCTTCCTGAAGGTCATCGACGCCGCCGTGCCCAAACACCTCGAACTCCACCTGGTCCTGGACAACTACACCACCCACAAGACCGAGCCGGTCAAGAAGTGGCTGCTCCGACACCCCCGCTTCCATCTGCACTTCACCCCCACCTCGGCGTCCTGGCTCAACCTCGTCGAGCGCTGGTTCGCCGAGCTGACCTGCCGCAAACTCCGCCGCTCGGCCCACCGCAGCGTCGGACGGAAGATCAATTGTGACTCGATCGGCTCGTCCCCGTCGGGATCCAGGGTGAACCCGACTTCTTCCATGTCCGGAAAAATCTCACGCCAAAGAGCGTTGCGCTTGTCCGGTCACGGGGACGTTTGACCTCGATTCTTCACTGGCGGTGTGACGCCGGTCGGCTCGGCGACTTGCCCGTAATATCCCCTGCCGTTCGAGGATGGGCCGTCGCGTGACGCTGCGGGGCGTCGGGTTCCACGGGCCCGAGGGTGCTGCGGGTTCCCTCCTCTCCGGTGTCGTTGGGGCGGGGCCGGTCGTCAGGTGTCGGCCGGGAGGCCGGTTGCGTGTCGCCAGGCGGTGGCGAACGCGGGTGCCCAGGGCCAGGTGCGGTCGAGGTGCAGGGTGCGCCGGCGGGCGTGGGTGGTGAGGCGGGCGGGCAGGTGATAGAGCTTCGTCCGGATTGTCTCCGGTTCGGCGGCGGCGAGTTCGGGTTCGTCGTGCAGGAGGAGGAGTCGGGTCCAGGCGTCGAGGTCGGCGGCGAGGGTGGCGGCCAGCATCCAGGCGGCGTTGAGCTGGAAGGACTTGGAGGGCAGTAGCCCGAGCCCGACTCTCTTGATCGCTTTGATGCGGTCCTCGACCTCGGCGTGATCACGGTAGAGAGCGTCGACGAACCACACCTGTCCGGAGCCTGGGACCCCGGAAAGCCCCTGGTGGGTGGGGATGTTCGTGGCGACGATCTGGTAGCGCCAGCCGGTGCGCTGCTCGAACGCGGTCAGCTTCTTCAGGTCGCGGCGCGAGGGTTTGACCCGGCGCACGATCAGCCGTGTCCCCTCGGGCCAGCCGGTCAGGTCGCGGACCCCGGTCAGCTCGGCGACCTGGTAGGTGACCTTCTCCCCGTCCGGGCCCTTGATCTCGTGGACCTCGCCGTCCTGGCGCAGCGCGTCACTCCACACGTCCGCGGGCAGCAGTGCGATCGCTCTCTCGTCGGCGGTGTTGATGGCCCAGCCGGTGATCCAGCGCACCCGGCGGCGGCTGGTGGTCAGCGCCTGCAGATGCTCAAGGAGGCCATGACTGAAGGCCGCGCCGTCGATCCGGATCAGCAGCTTCGACCACAGCGGCAGCGGGAGCTGGTGCAGGGCTGCCGCGAGGACGCTCTTGTGGTCGGCGATGTCGTTGGCCGCGGCGTTGCCCGGCCGCAGCAGCATCGTCACGCATTCGCGGGTGTTGGCCAGCCAGGCTCCCAGCGGGTGATGCCCGTAGCTGCCCTTGAACGTGCCGGCCGCGCCGTCCTTCTTGCTGGTGCAGGTCACGAGGGTGGCGTCGAGATCGAGGACGTACCAGTTGGTGAGCTTGCGCCCGCATACCGAGATCCAGGGAAACCCGCCGGGGCGCAGGGCGAGCAGCGTCCACACCCCACGCCGTATCACGGCACGGACGCGCTCCACCCGGGCTGCGACCGGGCCGTCGATGGCTTCCAGCGTGCGCCACAGGGTGCTGTCCGAGACCGGACAGGGGAACAACGGCCGCCAGTGATGCTGCAGTTGCTCGGCCTGCAGGATGTTCCTCGCGCCGAGGACGATCGCGCAAGCCAGCTGGACAAGGGCCATCCCGCGATCCCGCCACCCCGGCCCGACGCCCTGCGGCAGCGCGGCGGTCAGGGCCCGGGTCAGCCCGACGCGGTCCGCTATCCGGCGCAGCAGCACCACGCCCGCGTGCCCGACCAGGTTCTTGCCGTCGGCCCGCACGACGAGCCGGTGATTCCATTCGGTAGCCTGCACCTGTCGGGTGCCCCCACTCTGCGACGTTCTTGATCTAGGAAATCCAGATCATCGCAGGTCAGGGGCACCCTTCTGCTGTCAGGTCGTCACATCGCTGGCGGACGGCCCTCGTAGCTGAATACACGAGGTTGACGCTTTGGTCCCCGGTGCGCACGTCCGATCTGCCTCCACCGCCTGGGCATCAACCTCCTCGGACGTCCGCCGATCGACCCCACGGAGGTCGCCGCCGAGATCGATAATGGCGGCGCGCCGCCGCCTTGTGCAGCAGCGGCCCGTCGCCGTCACCTACTGCCGACAGACGCACCAGAGACCCCAGGGCGATTGCAAAGTCGCGGTGATCTCGTGAGTGTGCAGGTCACGGCGGTGTGACGATGCCGGGAGGGTGCGCGACCGGACGCAACGAAGCTCCGTTGCGGAGGTGACCTTGCCAAGTCGCCTGCGCCCAACGGAGCTTCGATGTGCCGTCAGTCTGCCACCGTCTGTCTGGTCAAGTCGCCCACCCGTCAGCACTGTGCGACGGGTCCGCTGGCCGAGCGGCTGGCCACGCTGGCCGATCCGCGGTGCCGGCGCGGGAAGCGTCACCCCTTCGTGGCAGTACTGCTGATCGTCTGCTCCGCTGTGGTGACCGGGGCGAGTAGCTTCGCGGCGATCGATGAGTGGGCCACCGACGCCCCGCAGGACGTTCTGGCCCGGCTCGGCGCCCGCACCGCGACCGCTCTGGCCGTCCGGGTCCCACCCAGTGGCGCGACGATCCGCCGGGTCATCAAGGACACCTGCCCCGGCGGTCTGGCCGACCTCCTCGGCCACGACCCGGCCGGCGCGGACACCCTCGCCGTGGACGGCAAGAGCGCCCGCGGCTCGCGCCTCGGCGCCACCCAGGCCGCCCACCTGCTGGCCGCGATGACCGGCACCGGAATGACCGTCACCCAGCTCCGAGTCCCGGAGAAGACGAACGAGATCACGTGCTTCGCCGCTCTCCTGGACCCCTATGACCTGCAAGGAGTCACCGTGACCGGCGATGCTCTCCACACCCAGCGCGACCACGCCCGCTTCCTCGTCGAGGCGAAGAAAGCGCACTACGTCTTCACGGTGAAGCGGAACCAGAAGAACCTCTACGAGCAGTTGCGAACGCTGCCCTGGGGCGAGGCGACGGCGAAGTTCTACGACCGAACCACCGGCCACGGCCGCAAGGAAACCCGGGTCGTGCAGGCCCTGACCGTCACCGACCTCGGCGTCGACTTCCCCCACGCCGCCCAGGTCGCCAAGGTCGTACGCCACCGCACCGACGCCAAGACCGGTAAGCAGAGCCGCGAGACCGTCTACGTCATCACCGACCTGACCAGCCGCCAGGCATCCCCGGAACGCATCGCGAAGATCCTGAGGGCGCACTGGGTGATCGAGAACAGGCTCCACTTCGTCCGGGACACCGCCTTTCGCGAGGACGCCTCGAAGATCCGCACCGGGCACGGCCCGGAGAACATGGCCACCCTGCGCAGTTTCGCCATCAACCAGCTCCGCAACGCCGGCCACACCAACATCGCCGCCGGACTCCGCACGACAGCCCTCCGCCCCTACGAGCGGCCACTGGCACTCCTCGGACTCAACTGACCTGCGCCAACACACGATCAACGGACTTTGCAATCGCCCTGCCAGAGACCCCACCAGAATCCATTCCGGTGGGGCCTCGGTTTCGATGCAAACGCTCAGATCATCAGTGATCGCTGCAGCCAGGACCTCGATGGAACACTAGCGACGACCGAAAGGAGCTAGTACTCCCACCAAAATTCCACTTCCTCATGCAGCTGGGATCGGAAGCATTGCGAGTGCGCATAGAGAATTTGACGGACTTCTCCAGAAAGTGGGCCCACTTTGACTCGCATCGCCAATGGATCCTCGCTTTCCCGGATGACGAGACAGCAGAAACAGCACGTTGGATCCGAGCCCATCTCATCCATCCTGATCAAACCACCTTCCACTAGCGATACGCCCTCGCAGGGAGGACTCCGTCAGCCCCCTGAAGCTGGTAATCGGTCCCCCTTCGGGGAAGCTACGGATGGCAACGTCATGTGTTCCGTCAGCAGCTTGCCTCAGGTACACCCGAGCGAGATTGTCCCCGCTTCCTTGCCAAAGCACTCGATCCGCATTCGCGAAATGCTCTTGAATGTCAGCTTCAGTCATTCCATCGTCGGCTGCCGCCAATGCCCCGTGGAGACCCCGGTCTGCGCTGGGAGGCTGCGCGGGCGCCGCCCCACATATCGTCGCTCATGGCGTCTGCGCGCGACTTGGGAGTATCTCCCATATCGCAGTAGCAATTGTCCGCGTGCCCGGGATCGTCACAGTTGTGGACGAGAACCGGTGCAGCACCCGCCACGGCATAGTACGCAGGGCTCGGGAGTTCTCGAGCCCTGCCCCGGACGGCCACGCCCGCATGATCGAGGCCCGTGACCGTCTGATCGCCGCCGGCTTCCGCATCGCCGCGCCCTGCCCGCACAGCGCGGCCTGCCCGATCGTCCCCGGCACGGACTGGTGCCACTTCTCGGCCCGGGTCAGCCGCTCCTCCCTGCACCGCCAGGTCAAGGGCGGCTCCCTCCCCTACGAGGACGAGAAGTTCAGCTACATCGCGGCCACCCGCTTCCCCCTCTCCCCCGCCCCCTCCCCCGCCCCCTCCCGCGTCGTCCGCCGCCCCCAGATCCGCAACGGCCAGGTCCTCCTCGACCTGTGCCAACCCGACGAACAACTGACCCGCACCACGGTGACGAAGAAACACGGCGACCTCTACAAGGCAGCCCGCGACGCGGAGTGGGGCTACGCCTGGCCCCCGGCCGACGACCGACCCGGCCGGGAGTCCCGAACCCTCTGCTCGAAGAGGGACCCCGTGCTCAGCCTCGGTCCGGCCTCAGCCCGGAAAGTCCTCGCCGAACCGCCGGTGGAAGTCACGGCACCTCAGCAAGCCCTGCGCGCTCCAGCCAACGGGCGGTCTCACCACCGTGGGTCCCGGACCTGGTCGCCTGGGCGATGTTCGCACCTGCGTCCTCGTACAGCTCTCTGCGGCGCATGCGGTCGGCATCGCTCGGTTCGTCTCCGTCTCCACCGGACGCCATCGACACTCTCAGCACGGCCCTCGACGGCCCGACCGGCGCTGCTCTCGTCCGTTGACGTTGCCGTCAACTACTGCCGTCACCCTGTGCAGAAGCCCCGCCAAGGGTCACCTGGCGGGGCTTCTGCTTGCTCGTGTTACGACATGATCGGCACTTTGCTATCGCGTCCAGACGACGCTTTGCGGCAGCACGCCGTCCTCCCAGAGTTGGTCAAGCCTGGCGAAGAACCTGGGCAGGCTGGTATCGAACTGTTCCCACGCCTCCGGGTCCAACTCCCGCCATGGATCCGAGATGGTCAGACCGGGCGGCAGAGGGCCGGTCGAGCCAGACATCTTGCGGCAATGGGCACACCATGTATAGCTGATCACTGCCGGACGATCCGCACGTTTCGTATTTCTGAGGTAGGTGCGAATCTTAGCTTTTCCACACGAAGGGCAAGGCCACTCCGCCTGATCCCTCAGGAAGTTTCGCTCCCGACTCAGAGTCTCGATCTCTGAGGACGTAAATCGCCCCATCTGAGTCATCGGCCCGTCCTTCGCCTGAACATTCCGAGCATGGACTCCCCGTACCGCTCCGCAGCGGACTCCAGCCCGGGCACGCCCCATGTGGCATTCATGCGGTGATGATAGATCTCGTGGAAGATCGTCAGCACAGCCGTATCCATATCGGCCAGTCCCATGTCCGAGATCTCGATCACCGGGCGGCCTCGCGGGCCCAGATTCGGTTCCCCGTCATAGTTGTGAGGACTGTTTCCATAGGCAGGCAGACCATCTCCTGCAGTGCGGATCTCAGGTACGTGCACGATGTCGTACCGGGAAACACTCATGCCGGCCCTACCCAGTGCCATTTTCACCTGCTTGATGCTGACGGCAGCGCCGTTCTTACCCCCAGGGGCACTCTGAGGGTCCGCATTGCAGTTGTGGACGAGAACCGGTGCAGCACCCGCCAGCACGTAGTACGTGTGGAGGTCGCTGACGGTGAGGTTGTGGACGGCGGCTTTCTGGGCCGTCCAACAGTTGACCGCTGTGATCTGGACGTATGTGCCTGCGCTGGTCTGCAGCCACTCGCCGGCGTGCAGGTCGGTGGCCTTGATCCACTCACCCAGCTCGGGGACCCAGAAGGGGTGGCCGTCGGTCGCGGTGACCTGGGCCGTCTTCGTGCCGGCCTTGCCGTCGACGTCGATCGTGACCTTGACCAGGTGCTTCAGGCCCTGGCCCTTGATCTCGGCCGTGACCGTCTCGACCCGGGTCTCACCGGTCTTCGGGTCGGTCGCGACGACCTTGTCGCCCGCCTTGACCTTCTCGATCGGCTTGGTGGTGCCGTCGGCCATCAGGACCTTGGTGCCGGGGACGAAGCTGTTGCACGTCCCGCCGCTCTCGCCTCCGCCGGAGCCGCCCTCGGCCTTGCCTGAGCCGCCGCTGCCGCTGGTGCCGCCGTTGCTCTTGGAGGAGCCGCCGGACTTGCCGCCGGGCTTGGAGCCTCCGCCGCCGCCCTTGCCGCCGCCCTTTCCGCCGCCGCCGTGGGACGAGACCTTCGGGGCCGCCTTGGACTGGGCCTGCTTCTGGACGCGGTTGCCGGTCTTCCTGGCTGCGGCCGCCGCTCTGTCGGCTGTGCGTTTGGCTGCTTCGGCCGCCTTCTTCTTCGCTCTCTGCGCCGCGAGTTTCTTGGCTCGCTCGATCGCGAGTTTCTTCGCTCTCAGCGCCGCGGCCTCGGCGGCCTTCGCCGCCTTCAGGACCAGCTCGGCCGCCTTCTTCGCCGCTCTGAACGACTCGATCGCCTTGATCGTGCGGTTGACGGCCTTGATGACGGACGGGATCTTGCCGAGCTTCGTCCACGGGATCGCGTCGACGGCGATGCCGACACAGGACCACATGTCGCCGCCGAAGCACGCCATCGCGTCATTGAGCTTCTTCAGCGTTGCCGCTCCAGGGTGAGGACCGCTTTGGCGATTGACGTCATGCGGTTTGGACTGCATCGGGATCTGCGGAAGATCTGCCAGGACTTCAGGCGCGCGACGCCACGCTCGACCGGTGCCCATGCCGCGGACAGCGCCCGGTTGACGGTCTTCTCCGTGAGGGTGAGTTCCTGCAGGGGTCTGCGTTTGATGCCCGTGGTCACCCAGGGGCCGCCGCCCTGGTAAGCGAGATCGGCCAGGATGGGGACGCCCTGGCGCTCGCAGATGCGGATGATCCGGTGGGTGCGGGCAGCGGTCAGGTCGTGAGCTCGGCCCGGCAACGTGGGTGAGAGCCACAGCAGCCGGCCGCCCGGATCGGTCACCGCCTGCACGTTCACCCCATGCCTGCGGTGTTTATGGGAGTAGTCGGCTCGTCCGTCGCCGACCCGGTCCCGCGAGTGGGCCGTCCAGCAGGACGAAGTCCGCATCGGCCTCGCGCAGGACCTTCAGCAGGCCCGGCGCGCGTTCGGCGAGGAGGTGGATGACCGCGCTGGTGTAGGCGTGGGCTGTGGACTCGCTGATCCCGAACCGGCAGCGATCTTGGCGAGGGTGGTGTGCTCGCGCAGGTACACCAGTGCCACCATCGCGCGCTGAGACGGGCGGAGCTTGCAGCGCCGGTCACCCTCACGGGTGACGAGGAGCATCGTCACCCACTCCACGAGCGCATGGGGCAGGTCGAGTGCGGCAGGATAGATGACCAACGAGGCCCCCGAGCAACGTGATTGAGACGTCAGACATCTCGGTCAACAGCCCGGGGGCCTCGCTCGTTGCGCTTCACGGCCCATCACCTGATCGGTGGCCAGCTCGAAGAAGCTCATTGATATCAGAGGAACCATCGCCCTGCCCCGTCAACCGGAGCTTCGTTGTGAACGTGACGGCTTCCGCCGGATCGTCGCACCTCCGCGACTTGCACGTTTCCATGATCCCCAAGACTTTGAATCAGCCCTGGGTCCCTGTCCAGGCTGACGTTCACGAAGGACGGATCCGCCAGCCACTGCCGTCGGATGTCACGGCAGCCTCACCAGAGTTGGATCTGGTGAGGCTGCGCGCAGGAAATTTTCCATTCCTCATGATTGCTGTCCAACTAGAGACGGGACTGTAATCCGTCGAATTCCAACCAGTTGGACGCGTATCAGTTCACTGTGACTAGGCCAGACGGGAGAATGCCTCCACTACGCGCAATTGCCCATCTATGGCTCTCTGAATTACTTTCCTGATTCTTTGGGATCCATTCATCGACAGATCCCTCAGGATGTAAATCTGATCTTCGAGTTCAAGCGCCTGCAGATGTGTCAATTCTGGCTCGGTGCCTGCCGGGAAGAATTGTGCCCCTACCTCACGGCCGGACATATCCAGCAACTCGTCCAATTGCTGATGGATGTCAAGGGCGAGCGTGGAGCACCAGTCGGCCCATTCAACGCAATCCAGAGAATCGACGTCTGTGTACCTGAGTACTGCTTCTGAGGCCATTTCATGCAGCTCTTCCAGAGACTCGTCTGCTGTCTCAGTCGGCTCCACCCTCAGCGCCTGCCGGAGGCGCCGAATGACCTCGTCGATCTGCTGCGGCAGGACACGCAGGTCGGACCACTCCGCCTCGATGAGCTCCCACTGCGGGTGCTCTCTTCCATCCCAAGGGAGGAGTGGAGTGATGCGATAGAGGCAGAGCGCTCCAGCCGCGATCGCAACCTCGGGCTCTGCTTCTTCGAACAGAGCCGCTAGGGTCTCGTGTGAGATATCTACGGCTTCCAAAACAACCTCTTTGGCGAATTGGCCTTACTACTTCTGTAGTCAGGCCCCCCTATCGTTGCGCCATGCTGCTGCAGCAACGGCGTGCATCTACCCCAGCAAACCCCAGTGGATGTACCACCCTCAATAATGTCCCACTTCCCGTCCAGAGCGTCCAGAATGGACTGTTCTGCGTGACCTTCAAGCTGAACAAAGATCTCGCCCGGCCGCAGTGAGTTGTTCTTTCTCCAACCCGTTGGCAAGTAGGTCTTATTGCTGGCGACCCAGGTTTCTACTCGACTGGGATCGGAAAGGTTGCGAACCCGCACAACCGCCGTAGTGCCACTCCAGCCTGCCTGAGACTGAAGATCCTCCGCGCGATCTGCCAGTTGTTGAGCACCGGCTTCGCTGCCGCCGCAATTGTGAACCAGGACCGGCGTGGCCCCCGCCACCACATAGTACGTGTGGACGTCGCTGACGGTGAGGTTGTGAACGGCGGCTTTCTGGGCCGTCCAACGGTCGACCGCCGTGATCTGGACGTACGTGCCTGCGCTGGTCTGCAGCCACTCGCCGGCGTGCAGGTCGGTGGCCTTGATCCACTCACCCAGTTCCGGGACCCAGAACGGGTGGCCGTCGGTCGCGGTGACCTGGGCCGTCTTGGTGCCCTTGCTGCCGTCGACGTCGATCGTGACCTTGACCAGGTGCTTCAGGCCCTGGCCCTTGATCTCGGCCGTGACCGTCTCGACACGGGTCTCACCGGTCTTCGGGTCGGTCGCCACGACCTTGTCGCCGGTCTTGACCTGCTCGATCGGCTTGGTGGTGCCGTCGGCCATCAGGACCTTGGTGCCGGGTACGAAGCTGTTGCACGTCCCACCGTCACCGTCGGCCTTGCCCGAGCCGCCGCTGCCGCTGGAGCCGCCGTTGCTCTTGGAGGAGCCGCCGGACTTGCCGCCGGGCTTGGAGCCGCCCGCCTTGGCGCCGCGGCCCTTTCCGCCGCCGCCCCCGTGGGACGAGACCTTCGGGGCTGCCTTGGACTGGGCCTGCTTCTGGGCTCGGTTGCCGGTCTTCCTGGCTGCGGCCGCCGCTCTGTCGGCTGTTCGTTTGGCTGCTTCGGCGGCTTTCTTCTTGGCTCTCTGCGCCGCGAGTTTCTTGGCTCGCTCGATCGCGAGTTTCTTCGCTCTCAGCGCCGCGGCCTCGGCGGCCTTCGCCGCCTTCAGGACCAGCTCGGCCGCCTTCTTCGCCGCTCTGAACGACTCGATCGCCTTGATCGTGCGGTTGACGGCCTTGATGACGGACGGGATCTTGCCGAGCTTCGTCCACGGGATCGCGTCGACGGCGATGCCGACACAGGACCACATGTCACCGCCGAAGCACGCCATCGCGTCGTTGATGCCGATGAAGTCCTTCAGCGTCTCCCACGCCACGGCAAGGATCACCGAGGTCAGGGACTTGCCCATCATCGACTGGGCCTGCGCGACCTGCGCCGGCGACAGACCCGCGCCCGACAGTGCCGCGGACCGCTCGGAGGCGGACAGCGAGATGGCCAGACCCGTCGGGTCGGACATCGTCACCGGGTTGTTGTGCGCGTAGGCGTAGCCGTTGGACTGCAGAAGGTCGTTGAGGTCCAGGACCGGGTCGGCGGACAGGAAGCGTCCGACCACCGGGTCGTAGAGACGGGCGCCCAGCGGCTGGTAGCCGGAGGCGTCGTCCTCGGTCGCGCCGAGGAACCCGGCGTGGGTCTGCAGGTTGACGCCGGTCGTGCTCGCGGCACGCTGATTGCCGAACGGGTCCTGCTTACGGATCCGCACCGGCATCTCGCCGCTCATGGCGATCTCGGCGTAGGTGCTGCCCTGATGATCGGTCGTCAGCGCGACCAGGTTCTCGGGGCCGTTGCCGTAGGCGTAGCGCATGACCGCTCCGCCGGGGGCGGAGTAGGTGCGCTGGGTGTTGACCAGGACGCCGCCCTTCTGGACGGTGATCTCGGTCTCGCCCAGGTGCAGCGTGGCCTGCTTGCCCTTGATCGTCAGCAGGCGGGAGCCGTCGGGACCGTAGATGTGACGGGTGTCGTTCTGCGGCGCCCACTGCTGCTCGGCCTTCGCGGCGTCGCAGGCGGCCAGCACGAGCGGGGTCGAGTTCGCCGAATTGGCGTCCTTGACCGCCAGGCAGAAGGTGGAGGCGAGGTGGACGAGCTGGCCGGAGGCGTTCCGCTTGAGCTCCTGGCCGGCCGAGCCGTTGCACTTCTGCACCTGGACCGCGGACCCGGCCGTGTTGGCGGCCGGCTGAACGCACCAGTTGTCGTAGACGTTCAGCGTGCCCCGGTCGCGGTCGGTCTGCGTCGTGCCCGGGGTGGGGGTGAAGCGCCAGTTCTGTGCCTCCGACGCGTTGCAGGGGTACAGCTGGATCGCCGTCGCGGCGACCGCGAGGCCGCCCTTGAGGTCGAGGCACTTGTCGGCGAGGCCCACGTACGGGGTCTTGCCGCCGGTGCCCTGGCCGGTGATGCGGTCGACCTGGCCGTCGTAGGTCCAGGACAGCGACTGCTTGTCGCCGTTCTCGACGGAGGTGACGGTCTTGGTCTCGCCGGTGAGCTCGTACAGACGCTCCGCCTCCGCCTTGACCTGTGCGCCGGCCGGCGTGGTGTAGGTCTTCGACACCTTGGTCAGCGTGTGCGGCTGGGTGCTGTCGGCCTTGCCGTAGGCGTAGGTGGTCGTGGCGTCCTTGACGGCGGCGCCGGTGAGGTCCTTCTCGGTGAGCTTCTTGCGGTTGCCGAGCAGGTCGTACTCGTACTCCTGCCAGTAGCCGGAGTTGTCCTTGCCGGCGGCGACGTTGAGCGTGCCGTCGCTGTTCTTCGGCGCGGTGCAGGCGCTCTGGTCCTTGGAGGTCCAGGCCGACTTCAGCTGACCCAGCGGGTCATAGGCGAAGCACTGCCGCTCCTCGATGCCGAGGGAGCCCTCCTTGACGGAGGTGACGTTGCCCGACGGGTCGTAGGTGTACGACCGGTCGGAGACCAGCCAGGGGTTGTTCGGGTTCTGGCCGACCAGGGAGGTGTCCCCGGGCTTCTCGCGGAAGACCGACTGCTGCTTGAGCTCGCCGCTGGACTCGTCGAACGTGTTCTGCGTCCACACCCGGTAGGGCTGGGCGCCGAGCGTGGAGCGCAGCACCTGGCCGTAGGGGTCGTAGACCGTCTCCGAGCCGTACCAGTCCTTGCCGGAGACGGAGAGCGGCTTGCCGTCCTTGTTGTAGCGGACGACGAGTTTCTCCTCGGCGAACCGGCCGGCCTTCGGGAGGGTCGACTCCTCCAGCACGCCGTCGTCGCTGTACTTGTAGGAGTACTTGTAGGAGGTGTCCAGGCCCCAGGTGTCCTTGACGGACTGCGGCAGGGTCATGGTGGTCGAGGTCGGCTGGTAGTCCTTGTTGTAGCCGTCGACCTGCTGGGTGTAGGCCTCGTTGTCGGTGTAGCGGGTGGCGGTGAAGGGCATGCCCTTGCCGCCGGGGGCCAGGTCGTAGGTGAAGCCGGCCAGGAGCGGGCCGTCCGCGGTGTTCAGGTGCTGTTCGGTGGGCCGGGACA
The DNA here is from genome assembly GCF_036898465.1 of Streptomyces sp. B21-105. Lineage (NCBI taxonomy): Bacteria > Bacillati > Actinomycetota > Actinomycetes > Kitasatosporales > Streptomycetaceae > Streptomyces > Streptomyces sp. B21-105. The sequence goes on from NZ_JARUMJ010000001.1 coordinate 2,885,275, forward strand.
GCAGGTCGTAGTTGTTCCAGACGTCGATGCCGCGGGCGTTCTTGGTGTGGAGCACGCGGTCGTACTTGTCGTACCACGTCGACGTGGTGCCCGTGTCGGGGTCGGTGGCGGTCGTCTGACGGCCGCGGTTGTCGTAGGTCCACGTCCACGGGTGCGTGCTGTCGACGGTGTGGTACGCCATCACCATCTGGCCGCGCGTGTCGTAGTCGTACTTCATCGACGTGAAGCCGCCGGGCGCGTCCGGGTTGAACGTGTCCACCCGCTTGGTGCGGCCGAGGGCGTCGGTGTAGACGCGGTAGTCGGAGGTGCCCTGCGGGTTGTCGACCTTGGACCAGTCCAGGCCGTACTCGTAGCGGGTGGCCCGCGCCGGGACCGGCTCCGACTTGGACTCGCCGGTCAGCGGGTCCGCGACCTTGAGGACCGGCATCTCCTCCAGCACACGGCCGGAACCGTCGTAGGAGTAGCGCGTGATGTTCGGGACGACCGTGTCGCTGACCGGGGTGAACAGCTCGCCCGGCTTGGCCTCGTGGGTCAGGTAGGCGTTGTTGGTCTGCCACACCTCGCCGGAGCTGTTGTACAGCGTGTCGGTGATGAGGTTGCCGCCGCCGTCCGCCTCCTCCTGCGTCTGGCGCTCGCGGCCGAGACCGTCGTAGAGGGTGACGGAGGTCTCGATGCGGTCGTTGTACCCGCGCGAGTAGGTGGTGACGTACGAGGGCTTGCGGTCCTCGTCCTTCTTGTATTCCGGAATCGTGTAGACGGCCCTAAAGTCCGGCACGGCCGAGTCGGAGGGCGCTCGGTCCGCCGCCCAGGCCTTCAGGAGCCGGCCCAGCGGGTCGAACTCTGCCTGCGTGACGTGGTTGTTGGCGTCGGTCGTCTTCAGGGTGGTGCCGCGGCCCGGTTCGACGTCACGCGTCTCGGTGTGGCCGACGGCGTTGGACTGGACGACCTGGAAGACCTGTCCGGAGTCCGGCTTGTAGGTGATGGTGCCGGCGGTCTTGTAGTCCATGTCGGTCATCCGGGTGACCCGGCCGACGTCGTCGAACTCCGTGGTGCCGTTGGTCTGCCAGCCGGTTCCGGCGCCGTTGAGCGACCAGGACTCGGTGGCCTCGCCGAGGGTGCCGGAGCTCAGGGCGGCGCCGTAGGCCTGCCCGTCGTAGGCGGTGCGGGTGCCGCCGGTGAGCGTGGACAGGTCGGCGAAGTCGGCGGCCGCGCAGGTGGTCGGGGAGACCAGGACCTGCTTGGACAGGCCGATGAGGTTCTTGGCGGTCTGGTGGACGTACTCCGACCTGGTGCAGGACTCGTCGCCGGTCTTGCCGGTGTCGCCGAGCGACTCCACCAGGGTGGGCAGACCGTACGTCGGCTCGTAGGTGGTGTTCGTCCTGACGACCCGCTCGGTGCGGGTGTCGTCGCTGTTGGTGCCGGAGGACTTGGTGTACGCGATCTCGGTGGGCTCGGTGACGCGCCAGGCGTACAGCGGGTCCAGGCCGTCGTCGCGGTTGCGGTGTGCCAGTTCGGTGGCGACCGGGACGGTGACGCTGCGCGAGACCCAGTCGGTGTCGGCGGCGTTCGCCTCGTCGTAGTCGAGTTCCTCGGCGATGCGGCCGGCGAACGCCTCACGGTCCTTGGCGATCTCGACCCCGGCGATGTCCTTCATCGACACGGTGTCGCCCATGCCGCGGAAGTAGCGGGTGACGGCCTTGGAGCGCTTGGAGTTGATGTCGGGGTTGTCCGCGCCCGTGATCACCGTGGTCTGCTCGACCCCGGCGAACTGCGAGTACGTGCGGGTGGACTTCTTGGTGAACTCGCCGTCGGCGAGCTTCCAGCCCGGGTTCTTGTACTCGTACGCCGTCTTCGTCGCGAACGCGCCGTCGACGTTGGGCAGCTCCTCGATGGAGTCCACCACGTACTTGTGGAACCAGTCGATGTCCTCGACCTCCGGGTCCGGAGACCAGAAGCTCGGGTAGCACAGCCGGGTGTTGGCCTTCAGGCCCGCCTTGTCCGTCTTGCCCGGCAGGCCCGTGCCGGTGGCGCAGTCGCCCGCGGCCGGCTTGTAGGTGACGACCGTCTCGCCGCCGTACTCGTTGATGACACGCCCGATCCGCGGCCGCGAGAACCCCGGACGCGGGTCGTTCGGACGCATCACCCGGTTCGGCATGTCCTCGGCGTTGGACTCGAAGCGCACCGCGTTGAGGGCGGCGCTCTTGCCGTCGCGGTCGTAGCCGGTGCGCCGGACGGACTCCAGCCACAGGGCGGTGTTCGGGCTCGGACCGGCCTTGAAGACCGGGAAGTTCTGCGTGAGGGCGTGCTTGTCCACCAGCTGACGCGCGGTGGTCGACGTCTTGCGCTGCGCCTCGGTGGTGATCTCCGTCAGACGCTTACGGCTCCAGAACGACGGACCCGCGTTCCAGCACTTCGTCTTGTACGTCGTGGTGACCGGCTTGCAGTTCAGGTCGGCCGGAGTGTCGTACCAGATGCGGTACTTGCCCGGGTCCTTGTCCTCGAAGTTCGTGTCCGAGCACGCCAGACCCCCCTCGGGCAGGCAGCGCTCCTCGACCTTGAACCGGACGGAGGCCGGAGCGGTCGCCGAGAACAGGGTGCTGGCGCGCTGACCGTAGTCGATGTGGTCCAGCCAGCCGTCGCGGTCGTAGACCACCGGCTTCTTGAAGTCGAAGTTGCGCGCGTAGTAGTTCTGCGCCTTCTGCCACCACAACGACATCGCGTTGCCGTGGACGTCCTCGACGTAGTCCAGGTTCCAGCGCCAGCCCTGCGTGCAGGCCGACGCCTTCCAGTCGCCCGCCTTGTAGCAGTCCTCGCCGTCGTGGTTGCCGTACACCGGCACCGTCAGCGTCGAGTTCGTCACCGACTGACCCGAGCTCCAGCCCGGCAGCCTGTTCCTGCCGAAGTGGTACTTCGTCCCGTCACGCGTCGTGACGATCCAGTACTCGCCCTTGTACGCGCCGTTGCCCGACGAATCGTCCTGCACCCGCTGGATCCGCGAACCGTCCCCGTTGGCCGTCAGCCACGTGCCCCGGTCCTTGTCCCAGACCAGCTCCGTCGTCATCCCACCGAGCGACAGCGTGGCGTTGTCCGAGCCCCAGCACAGATCCGCGGTGCGGTGCGTCTTGTTGTTGGAGCCCTCCTTCTTGGAGTCCTCACGGCAGTTGGCGTACGTCCGGGTGATCGAACCCGGGTTGTAGTCCCAGCCGTCGCCGATCCAGGAAGCCTGGTTGTTCGTCGCCGACGTGCGCCCGTCGACCGACTGCGACGAGTAGCCCAGCGACACCTTCGGCATCAGACCGCCGGCGGTCTCCGGCACCTGCACGTCATAGGAGTAGGTGAACGCACCCGACGACGAGCCCGCCGCCCACGCCCCGGACGACAGCAGCGGCGAGGCGGTGAAGTCGCCGGAGGCCGAGGCCCCGGTGTCCATCGCACCGACCACCTGCGGACCGGAGGCGTCCACCACCGGCAGCGCGTCGCCGGCGCGGAACGACGCCGTGCGCGCCGAGGCGCCGGACGTCGTCGAGCCGGCGTTCCCGCCCAGCAGACCCGAGACCGGAACCGAGCCGGTGAGGACCTTGCGGGTCGCGGACTTCTTCGCCGCGGTCGTCTTGGTCGGCGCCTCCTTGGCGGGGACGACCTCGACCGAGCTGCGCAGCCGCTGGGGCTGCTTCTCCGTCTTGCCCGACATCGTCGTCACACCGGCGTCCGGAGCGCAGTCACCTGTGTCCGGCGCGTCCATGACGCAGCTCGGCAGCAGCACCAGACCGAAGCGCTCGGCGGCCTGCGGACCGTAGAGGTCGGCGAAGCCGGTCGTGTCGACGTCGATCGCGACCTGCGCGGCCGGATCGGCATCGGCCGGCGGCGTGACCTTCATGATCATGCCGGACACGTTCGCGTCCTGCGACGCGCTCGGCGCCGCCAGGTCGACCTTCCACGTGCCGTCGAGCGCGGCCGGATCGCCGCCCTCGGGCACGCCCAACGCGATCGGCAGATCCTCGACGGGAACCGTCGTGCCGGGCGCGGTGTCCGCCTTCAGCGTCGCGACGCCCGTGTCCCCCGCCCACGGCGTCACCGCAGTCGGCGCATACGGGTCGATGGGGATCTCGGGCGCGGTGGTGAGGTTCTTCTCCGCCTCCTCGTCCGCCGGCAGCGCCGTGCTCTCCGGCAGTTCGGGAAGCTTGACCTCCTCACGCGTCATGCCGGGGCCCGGTATCGCCCACGCCTGCGCGCTCAGACTGCTGACCAGCAAGGCAGAGGACAAAAGAAGGACGGTCGCCACACGGCTTTGCCGGCGGCGCCGTCGTTGTGACTCCGTCCTGACCGGGCGAGACCGCCCCAGCCACGACGGCGGACTTTTAGCACGCATACGCGTCGACCCCACCAAAGCATGCAAAAAAAACGACAGAGGAGTCCCAAACCTTCTGTCATGCCCCCCACATCGTTCAAGATCTGTCACCGGGGGTTCCCGGGGTGTGATGTGATCCGCCTCACGGGATGAGAGTTGACTGATCGTCACCTAAAGGGATAAGTCGGCAAGATCGCGATTACCCGTACCTATGACCGCACTTTCGGTGATCGAAAGCCGCAAATGGGTGCACGGTCAAGTACCGGTCAAACACTCACCATGCCATCATCACAACTTCATAAATTCCTCATACATGGATTTGCTGCGCCGTTCGTGTGACGGTGTGCGCGCCCATGCCCCGCGGCCAGCCGACCGGGGCTGTTCGTGCTGTCCCTATCCGCCTGGTCCACACGGGAGTAGACGCCGCCGTGTCCGCGCCGCCTCGTTTCCTCAGCCCCTTCGTGCGCACGCGCACCAGGCTGGCTCTCACCCTCGGCCTCGTACTGGCCGCCCTCACCGCCACGCTGTTGCCGTGGTGGCACCCCGACGATCCCTCACCGCCTGATGCCCGAAAGGCGTCCGACGCCCGGCAGGCCGGCATCGGCCCGCGCGACGAGAGCGCCGCCCAGGCCGAGGCCCGGCGCACCCGCAAGCCGGTCCTCGTCGACACCGCCACCACCGCCATCTCCCAGACCTGGGCGCAGCCGGACGGCCAGCTGCGCATGAAGATCACCGCCACGGCGACGCGGGCGAAGACCGCGAACGGCACGTGGGCGGCGATCGACAACCGGCTGCGGCGGGTGCAGAACGCCGCCCGCGGCCTGGGCGTCCAGCCGGTCAACCCCGCCCAGCCGGTCCGCTTCTCCAGCGGCACCCCCGGCAAGGGCGCCGACCGCGCCGACCGCTCCTTCGCGCGCTCGCCGCTGGCCGACGGCCCGCAGGCGCAGGCGCAGGCGACGGTGCTGGCCGAGGTGGACGTCGCCGGGCACACCGTCGCCTACACCTGGCCCGGTCAGCTGCCCGAGCCGGTGCTCGACGGCCCCCGCGCCCTGTACTCCGAGGTGCTGCCGGGCGTCGACCTGCTCCTGGTCGCCCGGGAAGAGGGCGGCTTCGCCCAGCTCCTGATCGTCAAGAACAAGGAGGCCGCGCAGAGCAAGGCGCTGGCCACCGTGGCCTACGGGCTGCGCTCGAAGACGGCCGTCTTCCGCCACGACGCGAGCGCCAGCCGCATCGCGGTGCAGGACGGCTCCGGCCAGGAGATCGGCTCCATCGCGACCCCGTTCGCCTGGGACTCCAGCGGCCGCGACCCCGAGCTCGACGCGGGCCAGGGCACGCCGCGCACCTCGGTCGCCACGCCGGCCGACGTGCTGAAGCTGTCCGGCCTGAGCGGCGTCGAGCCCGGCGCGCACAGCGCCCCGATGCCCATGCAGCTCGCCGGCGACGGCACCGGCGCCGCCCGCCTCGACCTGCACGCCGCACAGACCGGCCTGTTCGCCGACCCGGACGTGAAGTACCCGGTGTTCGTCGACCCGCCGCTCAAGACCGGCTGGGCGGGGTGGACCGTGGCCTACAAGCCGTACCCCAACACCAGCTTCTGGAACGGCACCAACTTCTCCTCCGGCACCTCCGACGCCCGCGTGGGCCACGAGAACGACACCGGCGGCACCGCCCGCTCCTTCTGGCGGATGAAGTACGACGCCAGCCTCAAGGGCGCGGCCATCACCAGCGCCACCTTCAAGGTGCTCAACAACCATTCCTGGTCCTGCACCGACCGCGAGTTCCAGCTCTGGACGACCGGCGCGATCTCCTCCGGCACCACCTGGAACAAGCAGCCGAGCTGGTCCAGCGAGATCCAGCGCAAGTCCTTCGCACACGGCTGGTCCTCCAGCTCCTGCCCCGACGAATACGAAGCGTTCAACGTCAAGACCGCCGCCCAGAAGGCCGCCGACGGCGGCGCGTCGAGCCTCACCCTCGGCATGCGCGCCACCAGCGAGAGCGACACCCAGACCTGGCGCAAGTTCCAGGCGACCAGCGCCACGCTCGAAGTCGCCTACAACCGCCCGCCCGCCACCCCCTCCAGCGTCTCCAGCGTCCCCGGCGGCACCTGCAACACCACCACGGCCGGCGCCACCGTCGGCAAGACCAACCTGGTCCTGTCGGCGAAGTCCACCGACCCGGACGGAAACCTCAAGGGCCTGCGCTTCCGGTTCTGGAAGGACGGCGCGGCCACCCCGGCCGGCACCCTCGTCACCAGCCTGAGCAGCGGCAAGGGCAGCCTGACGATCGCCTCCAGCACCCTCGTCGACAAGGGCGTCTACCACTGGGACGTGCGCGCCGAGGACAGCAACTCCCCGACCGCGGTGTCCGCCTACTACCCGACCAGCGGCAACCGCTGCACCGTCACCGTCGACGGCTCCGGCCCGCCGCCGCCCACCGTGGACAGCGACACCTTCCCCGAGGCCACGCCCGACGCGCAGACCTGGGCGTCGGTCAAGTTCGGCACGACCGGGGCCGTCACCTTCACCTCCGAGGGCGCGTCGAAGTTCCGCTGGTCCGTCGAGGGCAACAACCCCGCCGACCTGCCCGCCACGGGCGGCAAGGCGACCCTGCCCGCGTTCGCCCCGGCCCACGCCGGGCCCAACACCCTCCAGGTCTACGCCTACGACTCCACCGGCAACCCCAGCAAGCGCACCGACTACACCTTCTTCATGCCTCCGCGGGACAACGCCGACGGCCCGATGGACACCGGCGGCGACAACGTCCCCGACCTGCTGATCGTCGACGCCGCGGGCAACCTGCGCACCTGCGTCGGTGGTGAGAACGGCGACCTGTACAACTGCCTCGCCGCCTCCTACGGCGCCGACAAGCAGCCGGACCCGCAGGGCCACTGGTTCGACCCGGCCACCGGCAAGGCGGCCCTGATCGCCCACTACCAGGACACCTACCCCGGCGACGGCTCGACCGACCTGTTCGCGGTGTCCCCCGACGGCAAGTTCTGGCTCTACCCCGGCGACGGCTACGGCAGCTTCGACGTCACCCAGCGCATCGACATCCGCCTGCCCGCGAACGCGCCCGCGCCCTCGACCTGGACCCAGATCAAGGCCGTCGGCGACATCACCGGCGACAAGCTGCCCGACCTCGTCCTGCGGTCCGGCGCCCAGTTCTGGACGCTCTCCGGCTACACCGGCGCCACCTTCCACACGGCCACCCTCATGAACTCCGACGCCTGGGCCCGCCGCGACATCGTCAACGTCGCCGACGTCAGCGGCGACAGCACGCCCGACCTGCTGTGGCGCAACCTCGACAACGGCAACATGTACCTCCGCCATGGCAAGCCCGGCACCGTCGCCGGCAGCGTCGACCTGGCGTCCCTCAAGGTGGCCGCCGATTCCGGCACCGGCAAGGACGAGGCGTACGGCACCAGTTGGACGGAGGCCAACGTGCCCACCGCCATCGGCATCCCCGACGTCAGCAAGGACGGCATCCCCGACATCTGGGCGCGCCTCGCCTCCGACGGCTACACCCGCATCTACAACCCCTCCCGCACCAACACCAACGCGGCCGTCAAGGTCGTCCTGACGAGCAACTGGAACACGGTCAAGGCCTTCGGCTGAGCGGTCCTTCGGTTAGGCCGTCCTTCGGCTGAGCCGTCCTTCCGTCGGCCCCCGGCCCCGACTCCCGGCCCCGACTCCCTCCGTACGGGGGAGCCGGGGCCGGGTCGTTTTCCCGTGCTCACCCGCGATGCCGGGCGCAGCCGTCGACGGGGGCGGTCCCCCGGGGGGCTCCCGGGCGTCTCCCGTACGCTGCGGGGCCATGGACGGGAAGAACACGAGGATCGCGGTGGTGACCGGCGCGGGATCCGGGGTCGGGCGGGCAGTGGCCGGCGAACTGCTGCGTGCGGGCTGGTCGGTGGCGCTGGCGGGACGGCGCGCCGAAGCCCTGGCGGAGACGGCCGCGCTGACGCCGCAGGGCACGAGTCTCACGGTGCGGACGGACGTCTCACGCCCGAAGGACGTGACGGCCCTCTTCGCCGCCGTGCGCGAGCGGTTCGGGCGACTGGACCTGCTGTTCAACAACGCGGGCACGTTCGGTCCGGGCGGTGTGCCGTTCGAGGACCTGCCCTACGACGCCTGGCGGCACGTCGTGGACACCAACCTCAACGGCGCGTTCCTGTGCGCGCAGGCGGCGTACCGGCAGATGAAGGAGCAGCGTCCGCAGGGCGGCCGGATCATCAACAACGGCTCGGTCTCGGCGCACACGCCGCGCCCGCTGTCCGCGCCGTACACGGCGACCAAGCACGCCCTCACCGGCCTGACCAAGTCCCTCTCGCTGGACGGCCGGGCGTACGGCATCGCCGTCGGGCAGATCGACATCGGCAACGCGGCGACGGACATGACGGCGCGGATGGGAACGGGCGCGCTGCAGGCCAACGGCGAGATCGTGCCGGAGCCGGTGATGGACGTCGCCGATGTGGCCCGCACGGTGCGGCACATGGCGGAGCTGCCGCTGGAGGCCAACGTGCAGTTCGCCACGGTGCTGGCGACGGCGATGCCCTATGTGGGACGGGGCTGAGCGGCACCGGTCGGAGCTGAGCGGGCGCCGGACGCCGCCTCACGGATCGTCAACTCCTCAACCTGCACAATCGGAATTCCTCGGTCCGCACCATTGCGGCCGGTAGTGGACCTATGCTCAACTCTTCCACACGGAAACTTCACACTTGGTGCATGAGAGTTCCGCACCGAAGGACCGAAGAGCCATCCCGAGGGGGGAGGGCAGCCGTCCCAGGGCTCCGGGTGGGGGTGGACCTCGCCGGGACCGCGAGGTACGCACCGGCGCCATGGGACGGCTGCCGCACCGTCAACACACCGGGACACGGTGCGATACCCGCGCCTGCCCCTATCCCCTACGCCTGACCCGTTTCGAACCGGGAGATGCGGCCGTCGTCCGCGACGACGAAACTCCACCGGGTGCGCATCTCGCCCCAGGTGTCGTTGCGGTAGTCGGCGACGAGGGCGCGGCCGCCGTCCGACTCCCTGGTGACGTCCAGGTGCCCGTGGGAGGAGAAGATCTCCCGGTCGACCCACTCACCGAGGTCGCGGTCGGAGCCGTCGTCCGACATGGTCGCGTCGGGCGTGAGGAGGCGGTGGAAGGCCTCCTCGTCATGGGCGTTGACGGCGGCGACGAAGGCCCTGACCGCCGGGTCGCTGAGTCTGTCGATCTGGATCGCCATACGGGCCAGACTCACACCGCCGTCCGGGCCCCGCCACCCGAACGGCATCCAGGACGGGCCGTACGGGTGTGAGAGGTGCGACGGTGGAAACGCGTGGGGGTGTTCCTGTCGTTGTTTCCGCTTCCCCTCCAGGGAGTCACCGTGACCTGTTACGACCGACGTGATCTCGGCCTGCTGCTGCTCCGGCTGGGCACCGGCGGAGTGCTGGCGGCGCACGGCGCGCAGAAGCTGTTCGGCTGGTTCGGCGGACACGGCCTGGAGGGTACCGGCCAGTTCATGGAGTCCGTCGGCTACGCGCCCGGCAAGGCGAGCGCCACCGCGGCGGGCCTCGCGGAGGCCGGCGGCGGCACGCTGCTGGCGCTGGGCCTCGCCACCCCGGCGGCAGGCGCCGCGGCCGCGGGCGCGATGGCGGGCGCGTCCGCCGTGCACACGCCGAACGGCTTCTTCGCGGCGAGCGGCGGCTACGAGCACGCCGCCTCCCTGGGCCTCGCCGCCGCGGGCCTCGCCGTCGCGGGACCGGGCCGACTCTCCCTCGACCACGCCCTCGGGCACACCGTCGACCGCAACTGGATGGTCCCGGCCGCGCTCGGCGTGACGGCGGCGGTCACGGCGGTGGTCGTGGGCCTGCGCAACCAGCGGCTGCGCAAGCGGGAGGAGGGCGAGCAGCAGGCACTGTTCGAGGAGTGACCGCACGGGGTGGGTGAATCGGCGGCGGCGGCTTTTGAGCCGACGGCGGCAGCTCGTCAGCCGGGCTCTGCCCGTGAATCGACGGCGGCCCGCGATCCGGCCTCGGCCTCGGCCTGAGAGGCTGCGCCCATGAGCACCGAGCCGCTGCCCCGGGGCCTGCCCGGGCCCCCGTCCCCACGAGAGCCCGCCGACCCGCCCCAGCCCATGCCCCAGTCCCGGCCCGAGCCCGAGCCCTTGTCCCCGCCCTCTCAGCCCGGCCCGGCCGACCTCTGGGCCACCGTCGACGCCCTCCAGGCCTGGCTGGACGCCGGGCGCGTGCACGACGGTCTCGAGGGACTGCTGCTGCGTGTGCTGAAGCTGTCGGAGGAGGTCGGCGAAGTCGCCCAGGCGGTCATCGGCGCGACCGGACAGAACCCGCGCAAGGGCGTGACCCACGGGTGGGACGACGTCCAGAGCGAGCTGTGCGATGTGATCATCACGGCGCTGGTCGCGCTGCGCACCCTGACCCCGGACGCGCCGACGGTGTTCGCGGGGCACCTGGCGCGGGTGGCGGAACGGTCCCTGGGATGCGCGGGCGACCACCGGCCGACGTGACCGGAGCGACGGCCGCACGCAAGTCGTCGACAAGCCGACCGAAGGCCGAACCCCGTTGACGGAACCGTCCGGCCGCTTCTCGCGTGCCTCTGTACGATCACCGCACGCGAAGCGGGGGCGCTGAGGCGGAGGGGTTGAGGGGCGGGCATGGACGACAACACGGGTAGACGAAGGTCGACTTGGCTGAGAGCCACGGCGTCGGCGGCCGCGGCGGCCGCGTTGCTCGGCGGCTGCGGCGCCGGGGACGACAAGGCGGCCGAACCGAGCCCCTCGGCGTCCGCCGGGTCCGCGGCGCCGACCGCGGTCGGCTCGCCCTCTCCCCCCGCGTCCACCTCCTCGACAGGCGGTGGCACGGCCGCGCTGACGCCGTTCGAGGCGGACCCCGCCGCAGTGCCCCGGACGGGGCGTCAGGCCGAGGCCCTCGCACAGGCGGTCGCCCTTCAACCGCAGGCCTGGGGTGCGGACTTCCGGGCCCAGCAGCCGGCCGCGAGCACCCCCGGCACAGTCGCCGTGCTCGACGCACAGTGCCGCTGGCAGCGCCAAACGCTGCCGAAATCCGTCCTGGCCTCGCTGTCCCGCTACAGCGAACTGCCGGGCGTCGGCGGTAAGGGCACCATCAAGGTCACCTCGGCGGTCACCGTGCACGCCACGGTCCGCGACGCCGACCAACTGTTGTCCACCACGTTGGAAGAGCCGTTGCGCTGCCCGGTGCAGCAGGTCCGCACCGACGAGCAGATAGCGGGGCTCATGTCGACCGCCAGCCCCTACGGCCAGGGCGGCAACACCTACGCCGACGACGAGGTGATCGAGGCAGGTTCCTACCTCACGGGGACGGTCGCGCAGACGTACCGCTGGCAGGTCGCCCGGCTGGGCACGGTGACCGTGGCGGTGTCGGTGATGGGCGCCAAGGGCTACAAGAACGACGAGTTGCAGCAGTACGTGTCGCCCGCCCTCTACAAAATGCTCGAGCGCGTGGCGTCCGAGCTCGGTGGGACGAGAGGGCAGAACTGATGGAACCGCTGCGTTCTTCCGACCCCGCGCGGATCGCGGACCACCGTCTGCTCGGCCGGCTCGGCGCCGGCGGCATGGGCGTGGTGTACCTGGCGCGCACGCCCGGCGGCGCGCTGGTCGCGCTGAAGGTGCTGCTCGCCGAGTACGCCGAGGAGCCGGGCTTCAAGGATCGGTTCCGCCGTGAGGTCGAGGTCGCCCGGCGGGTCGACAGCCCCTGGGCGGTGCCGCTGGTGGACGCCGACGCGGACGCCGAGGCCCCCTGGCTGGCGACGGCGTTCGTACCGGGTCCTTCGCTGGGCGAGGCGGTGGCCGGATACGGGCCGCTGCCGGAGCACGGGGTGCGGCTGCTCGGCGCCCGGCTGGCCGAGGCGCTGAGCGAGGTGCACCGGGCCGGACTGGTCCACCGGGACCTGAAGCCCGGCAATGTCCTGATCGCCCACGACGGGCCCCGGCTCATCGACTTCGGCATCGCCCGCGCCCCCGAGGACACGGCGCTCACCGCGACCGGCATGGTGGTCGGCACCCCCGGCTATCTCTCGCCCGAGCAGGCCACGGGACCCGGTGGCGATGCCATCGGCCCGGCGAGCGACGTGTTCTCCCTCGGCTGCGTCATGGCGTTCGCGGCGACCGGCCGTGCGCCGTTCGGCAGCGGAGCGGTGGACGCCCTGCTGTACCGGGCGGCGCACGATCCGGCGGACCTGGACGGGATGCCGGCGGCGCTGCGCGAAGTGGTGGAAGCGTCCCTGGAGAAGAACCCGGCCCGGCGTCCGGACGCCGCGGAGCTGGTGCGGCGGTTGACGGCCGAGAGCGAGCCGCAGGCCGGGCCCCAGGGCGAGCCGCGGGACGAATCCGCGGGACGAGTCGGACGGCGACCCGCAGGACCGACCCCAGGGCGACCCTCGGATCGCGCTACAGGGCGCACCGCGGGGAGGAGCGCAGAGTGAGCCGCAGAGTGGCCCGCAGGATGAACAGCGGAGCGAGCCGCAGGACGAACGGGCGTCCGGGTGGCTGCCCGAGCCGGTCACCCGGCTGATCGCCGAGCGGTCGGCGGCCGCGCTCGCCCTGCCGGACATCGAGCACACCCAGCTCACCGGACAGCGGCCCTCCCCGGCACGGTCCGGCGCGGAGCCGGAAGGCCTGCCGGGCGCCGCTGCCGACGTGCAGGACACACCCCCCGACCAGGACACCGGCGAAAAGACGGCCTCGGCGCCCGAGTCGCAGGACGCCCGCCCGGCCGGCCGACGCCGCTTCCTGCTGCTCGCCGGCACTGCCGTGGCGGTCGCGGCGGGCGCGGGCGGCACGGCCTGGTGGGCGTCGACCCGGGACGACGACGCGAAGGGCGCCGCACCCGCCGCCGCACGGCGGCCCGTGCACACCCTCGCGCTGCACGGCGACCTCAGTGGCCCGCAGCAGGCGACGGGCCGGGCGCAGGAGCGCGGACTGCGGCTGGCCGTCGCGGAGTTCAACGCGCGCGGCGACTCCCCGTTCACCGTGAAGGTCAGGGCCGTCGACGACAAGGGCGACCCGGCGACCTCGACCCGGCTCGCCGGGGAACTCGCGGCCGACCCGTCGGTCCTCGCCGTGGTCGGTCCGACCACCGACGCCACGGCGCAGGCGGCGCTCGGCAAGTACGCCGCCGGAGGGCTGCCTGCCGTCGCCGTGTCCCCCGGCAGCATGAGCCTGCTCATCCAGGGTTTCAGCTCGTTCCTGCTCGGTCGGCTGCCCGACTCGGTGCTCGCCATATACATCAGCAACTACCTCCGCGGCACCGGTCGTTCACGCAAGGTCGGCCTCGTCGTCGACCGTCCGGCCGGCAACTACGGGACGGACCTCGCCACCTCCCTCAACACGCAGCTCACCAACGCACGGCAGCCCGCCGTGCCGGAGGTGGTCAGCGCGATGCGCGACGACTTCGGCAACGTGGTGGACTCGGTGCTCTCCGCGGGCGCCGACTCCGTGTTCTTCGCCGGACTGCCCGACCGGGGCGCACTGATCGCCGCGGCCTTGCGGCAACGGTCCTTCCAGGGTGCGCGGGTGTCCGGGCCGGCCCTGCTCGACGCCCGGTTCCTGACCGCTGCCCAGCAGGACACCGAGGGCTGGGCGATGGTGGCCCCGGTCATCGACGCGACCCGCAAGCCCGAGGCGGCGAAGTTCGCGGCCGCCTACCGCGAGCGCTTCAAGGAGGCGCCGCCCCGGTACGCGGCGGAGGCCTACGACGTGACCGGAATGCTGCTGAAGGCCCTGTCCGGGCTGCCGGCGAAGAGCCGCACCCGCGAGAACCTCCATGAAGCCGTGCTGACGGGGAAGTACCAGGGCATCACCAAGCAGTTCGCCTTCGATCTGACCACCCCCCAGTTGGCCAGGTCCGGCCTGATGGCCATCGACGGCACCGGCGGCTTTCTCTGGCGGGTCGAGAAGGGCGGCTTCGTGTACGACGGCCCCGCGCCGCTCACCGTCTGATGGAGCCGCTGCGCACCGGCGACCCGTCCCGGCTCGGCCGCTACCGACTGCTGCGGCGGCTGGGCGCCGGCGGCATGGGCGTCGTCTTCCTGGCCCGCGCGCCCGGCGGGGCGATCGCCGCGGTCAAGACGGTGCGTGCCGCGTACGCGGAGGAACCGGGATTCCGGGCCCGGTTCCGCCGCGAGGCGCAGGCCGCCCGGCAGGTGCACAGCCCCTGGGTGGTGCCGCTGCTGGATGCCGACGCCGACGCGGAGACGCCGTGGCTGGCGACCTCGTACGTGCCGGGCCCGTCGCTCTCCGAGACGGTGGAGGTCTTCGGACCGCTGTCCGTCACCTCCGTGCGGGTGCTGGGGATCCGGCTCGCCGAAGCCCTCGAAGCGGTCCACGCGGCGGGGCTCGTACACCGTGACGTGAAGCCGGGCAACGTGCTGCTGGCCCCGGACGGGCCGCGGCTCATCGACTTCGGCATCGCCCGCGCCCCGGAGGCCACGGCGCTCACCTCCAGCGGCGTCATCGTCGGCTCACCCGGCTTCCTCTCACCCGAGCAGGCACGGGCGCGCGGCGGGGAGATCGGCCCGCCCAGCGACGTGTTCTCGCTGGCGTGCGTGCTCGCTTTCGCCGCGACCGGGGTACGGCCCTTCGGCGACGGCGGGGCTGCGGGCGTGCTGCTGCGCACGGTCTACGAGGAGCCGGACCCGGCCGCGTTCCCGGACGCCCTGGCGCCCCTGCTGACATCCTGCCTGCACAAGGACCCGGCCGCCCGCCCCGACCTCGCCCGCCTGCGAGCGGAACTCGAGGTGGGCGTCGACGCCGGCCCGGGCGGAAAGGCTGGGTGGCTGCCCGAGCCGGTCGCCCGCCTGATCAGCGACCGGTCCGCCGCCGTGCTCGCCCTCGACGCCGTCGAGCCGACCCAGGTGTCCGCGCCGGCGAGCACGGTGTCCCCGGACGCCGCGACGATGACAGCCGTCCGGGCCGCACCGTCCGTCGCACCCGGCATCCGCCGTCGCAGTTTCCTGCGCCTCGGATCGACGGCCGGGGTCCTGGCGGCCGGTGGCGGCGGAGCCTGGTGGTGGAGCACCCGCAGCGGTACGCCGACGCCGGCGACGTCCGGGGCGAGCGCGCGCCCCGAACTGGTCGTCGCGTTCCAGGGCGACCTGACCGGCCCCGCGAAGGACAGCGGGAACGCCCAGCTGGGCGGCGCCCGGCTGGCCGTCGAGCAGGTCAACGCCCAGAGCGTCCGTCCCCTTCGCCTGAAGCTGGTCCCGTACGACGACGGCGGCGACCCGGCCCGGGCCGCGAGCCTGGCCGGGCGGCTGGTGAAGGACGCCGGCGTCCTCGCGGTGCTGGGGCCCACCGGCGACGCGTGCTTCCTGAGCACCGAGGCGGCGTACACCAAGGCGACGATGCCCGTGGTCACCGTCTCGGTGGACGTCGGTCTCACCGGCAGGTCGTTCGGCTACGACCAGTTCCGCTCCCACGCGGCGCTGCACGTCGAGAGGACGCTCCTCGCCGCCCCCTGCGTCCGCTACCTCAGCAACCACGTCGACGCCCGCAAGGTGTTCCTGGTGGACGACCGCGCACAGGGCGACACCGCCTGGGAGCTGTGCGACCTGGCGCGGCGGGCACTACGAAAAGCGGGCCGGGAGGCCATGCTGACGAGCGTCCCCGCCGGGAGACTCGACTACACGGCGCTGGCCGCGTCGGTGCTGTCCGCGGGCGCGGACGCGGTCGTGTGCACGGGCGACGCGGCCCGGACCGCGGGACTGGCGTCCGCCTTGACAGCGGCCGGGTTCACCGGCGCCCGCATGGCGACGGAACAGGCCTTCGGCCCCGGATTCCTCACCGCCGCAGGGGCCGCCGCGACCGGCTGGGTCTTCGCGACCTCGTTCACCGACCCCGCCGTCCGCCCGTCCGCCCGCGCCTTCGCCGCCGCCTACCGCACCCGGTTCGGCGCCGCCCCCGGCTGGTACGCGGCCGAGGCCTACGACGCCGTGATGTTCCTGGCGGCGGTCTGCGCGCAGGACGGCACGGCTCTGAGAGAGCGCGGCGCGATCGCCCACCGGCTGCCCGAGGTCACGCACACCGGGATCACCCGCACCGTCAAGTACAGCCAGGGGAACGGCTACAACAACGACGCGATGTTCCTCTACGAGGTCACCGACGGAGCGTTCCACTACCTCGGCCAGTACAAGGAGGCGGCGGTGTCGTGAACGGGGGGTGCCCTCACCCCCCCACCGGCCCGGACGAAGGGGCGGCCGTCGACGCGTCGCTCACTCCGCGTCGGCGACGACCGAGCCCACCCGTTCGGCAAGGCCCGGATCGCGTCGGACCAGGAGCGTCGCGTAGCAGACGGCCGCGACGAGGGTGCCCAGAGCCGCGTACGGGAACCAGCTGTACGGGGCGGGCTGTCCCGGCTTGGCGAGGTAGTACAGCGGGACCAGTACGGCCAGGGCGCCGGCCGCGGGCAGCACCACGTGCCGCACGATCCGGAACTCCTGCGGACGGTACCTGCGGTAGTACAGCGGCAGCGCGATGTTGGACGCGAGGTAGACCAGCAGGATCAGGATGGCGCCCAGGCTCGACGACTCGGCGAAGAACACCACCGGGTTCATCTGACCGCCGTCCGCTCCGAGCACATGCCCCAGACCCCAGCCGACGATGATCAGCAGCGCGGTCGCGGCGAAGGTGACGATCGCGTTGTTCGGCGTACGGCGCGTGGGGTGCACATAGCCGAAGAAGGACGGGAGCAGCCCCTCGCGTCCGGCGTTGAAGACCAGCCTGGCCTGGGAGTTGATGCCCGCGATCAGCACGCCGAGCGTGGAGGTCAGGCCGCCGACGTAGGCGAGGAGGGCGAGCGCCCCCAGCGTGTGCTGGGCGACGTCGATGAAGGGGATCCGGGAGTCTCCGAGCCGCTGCACGTCGTAGCCGAAGCCGGTGACCGTGGCGTAGGAGAAGAGGATGTAGCTCACCGTCATGATCGCGACGGAGGAGAACACGGCGCGGCCGACGTTGCGCCGCGGGTTCTCCGTCTCCTCGGCCAGCGCCGCCGAGTTCTCCCAGCCGATGAACAGGTACACCGCCAGCGGGAAACCCGCCGCGAGACCCCTGACGCCGTGGGTGAGGTGGGAGGGCAGGAACGGAGCGACGGAGAGGTCGCCCCGGTGCTCGAAGAGTGCCGCGACCGAGACCACGACCAGCACGAGCATCTCGACGCCGAAGAAGTATCCGGCCCACTTGGTGGACACCACGATCCCGCGCAGCATCAGCACCACCGCCAGCCCGGTCAGCAGCACCGTCCAGATGATCCACGGCAGGTCGACGCCGGTGTAGTGGTGCAGGGTGATCTGCATGAACCCGCCGGAGATCGCGATGACGGAGGCCATCGCGATGATGTAGCCGACTCCGGCGAGCAGCGCCGTGGTCACCGCGCTGACCGGCCCGAAGGTCTTGCCGACGAAGGTGGTGAAGCTGCCCGCCGAGGGGTGCGCCCGGGAGAACTCGGCCAGCGTGTTGCCGAACAGTGCGACCGCCGCGCCCGCCGCCATGATGGTCAGCGGGGAGGCCACGCCCGCCGTGGTGGCGAGGAAGGCGAAGCCGAAGAAGAAGCTCATGGCCGGGCCGACGTTGGCCATCGTGGCCGCGGCGATGTCCGCCATGCCGAGGACGCCGCCGCGCAGGCGCTGGGGCGTGCCGTCGGCGCGGCGCGACGCCTTCGGCGATCCGGCGGATCCGGACTCGGTCATGACGGCAACTCCCTTCCGAGAGGTCGGTTCGGTTCGGCTCTGCGGGTTCAGTTCGGTTCGGCGCTGCGGGACGGGTTCGGTTCGGCTCCGAGAGGTCGGTCCGGTTCGGCGTGCCGGTGTGCCTTCACCGCTCGCACCGCCGGGTCCATCGCGCCGCGGCCGAGTTCGTCGAGCAGGTCCAGGTGGCAGCGGTTGCGAGCCCGTACGACCGCGGGGTCCGGCGCGGGCCCCAGCAGGCACTGCTTGCCGAGCAGGTCGGCGGCGAACTCCCTGATCCCGGCGCCGCCGAGGGCCTCCGCGAGGTCGAGGTGGAAGCGGGTCTCCAGTTCGAGCAGCCGGGCCGGGTCGTCGGTCAGGTCCATCTCCTCGACCAGCGCCCGCAGCCCGTCGAGCCGGCCGTCGGGCAGCTCGCCCGCGGTGTGCGCGACGAGCCCGCACTCGAGCAGCAGATGGAAGGAGTCCAGGGCGGCCGCCTCGTCGGCGTCGTACATCACGGCGACGACCGCGTCCCAGTCGGCGGCGACGAAGGTCCCGCCTGCCCGGCCCCGACGGCGGTCGAGCAGGCCGTCCTGGCACATGACCTCCAGCGCGCGTCGCACGGTGATCTCACTGATCCCGAGCTCCTCGGCGAGGACCCCCGCGTCCGGCAGCCGGTCCCCCGGCAAGACGGACCGCAGCCGCACCCGCAGGGCGATCCGGGACCGGACGAGTTCCGCTCCTGTGGGGCCCCGGCCGGCCAGGACGCGTGTGTCCCAGCCGCTGTAGGGGCCGAACTTGCCCGGTGCATTCACCACGGCGCCACCTTAACGGCCTGGCGAGCGGGGTCACGGTGTGGTCCACAGAGGCTCCCGGAAGAGACGGTTCCGCGCTGCACGAAAAATAGAGCAAGGTGAACAGTTAAACAAGTCTTGTTTTTTTCGATCGTACTGAACTAATTTCCAGACGCTCCTGGTCCGTCCTCCCTGTCCGTCCTCCCTCCATGGATGTCGAGATGACCACAACCGTCCCCAAAACCCCTTCCGCCGAGCCCGGCGAGCCCGGTGGCTCCGGTGGCTCCGGTGGCTCCGGCGGCCTCCAGGCCGGACTCAAGAACCGCCACCTGTCGATGATCGCGATCGGCGGTGTCATCGGCGCCGGGCTGTTCGTCGGCTCCGGCTCCGGCATCGCCGCCGCCGGCCCCGGCATCCTCGTCTCGTACGCGCTCGTCGGCGTCCTCGTCGTCCTCGTGATGCGCATGCTCGGCGAGATGGCCGCGGCCAACCCCACCTCGGGTTCGTTCTCCGCCTACGCGGACCGCGCGCTGGGCCGCTGGGCGGGCTTCACCATCGGCTGGCTGTACTGGTTCTTCTGGGTCGTGGTGCTCGCCGTCGAGGCGACGGCGGGGGCGAAGATCCTGGCCGGCTGGGTCCCCGCGGTGCCGCAGTGGGGCTGGGCCCTGATCGTCATGATCGTCCTGACCGCCACCAACCTGGTCTCGGTCGGCTCCTACGGCGAGTTCGAGTTCTGGTTCGCCGGCATCAAGGTCGTCGCCATCGCCGCGTTCATCGTGCTCGGCGGACTGGCGATCTTCGGACTGCTGCCCGGCTCCGACCACCCTGCGAGCGGCTTCTCCAACCTCACCGCGCACGGCGGCTTCCTCCCCAACGGCCCCGGCGCGATCCTCACCGGCGTCCTGATGGTCGTCTTCTCCTTCATGGGCAGCGAGATCGTCACCCTGGCCGCGGGCGAGACCGCCGACCCGCGGGCCGCCGTCACCAAGGCCACCAACAGCGTGATCTGGCGGATCGCGGTGTTCTACCTGGGCTCCATCCTCATCGTGGTGTCGCTGCTGCGCTGGGACGACCCGGCGATCCTGAAGGACGGCTCGTACGTCGCCGCCCTCAGCTCCATCGGCATCCCGCACGCCGCCCAGATCATGAACACCATCGTGCTGACGTCGGTGCTGTCCTGCCTCAACTCGGGCCTGTACACCGCCTCGCGCATGGCCTTCTCGCTCGGTCGCCGAAGCGACGCCCCGGCCGCCTTCGGACAGACCACGGGCCGCGGTGTGCCGCGCGCAGCCATCCTGGCCTCAGTCGTCTTCGGGTTCGTCGCCGTCGCCTTCAACTACCTCTGGCCCGACACGGTCTTCCAGTTCCTGCTCAACGCCTCCGGCGCGATCGCCCTGTTCGTCTGGCTGGTGATCTGCTTCTCCCAGCTGCGGATGCGCAAGATCATCGAGCGGGAGTCACCGGAGAAACTGGTCGTCCGGATGTGGCTCTACCCCTACCTGACCTGGGCGACCATCGCCCTGATCACCTTCGTCCTCGGCTACATGCTCACCGACACGGCCGACGGCGGCGGCCGCGACCAGGTGGTCCTGTCCACGGCGGTGGCGGCGGCCGTGGTGCTCTTCGCGGTGGTGCGCGGCCGCCTGTCGGCAAGGACCAGGGCACGGGAATCCGCCGACACGGTTCCCCTGTCCTGACACACCGGACACCGAACCCGGACACCAGACACCAGACACCAGACACCGGGACTCGTCCCCTCTGGTTCAGGCCCTCGCCGGACTGCCGTCCTGCCGGGGCCTGCTCCGTTGGTGGTCAGCGGTCGCCCTCGAGACGGCATCATGGACTTGCCGCGCGGTACAACTGCGGAGCGTACTGGCAGACCGACGACGCCCAGGCCTACCGGCGCGGGTTCGCGAACGATCTGAACGACGCAAGGAACGCACTGCACCGATGACCACCCCTTCCCCCGCGGACGACGACCGCGGCTGCCTCCGTCTGGTCCTCGCCGTCCCCCTCACCCTGCTCACCCTCATCGCCGCGTACTTCTGCTGGACCGCGCTGACCATCACGCCGTCCGGCCCCTGGGACGACGACGCGTACGCCGGAATCGTCCTGGCCTGCGTCCTCACCATCGCGGCAGGCGGAACCGCGGCGGCCCTGTGGCTGTCGCCGTCGGCGCGCAGAGCCCTGCCGTGGTGGTGGCTACTCCCGGCCTTGCTGCTGAGCACGGTCGCGGGGGCACGGTGGGTCGTGGGCGGTTAGGGTGCGTTCGCCCGGCCATCGGCTGCGCGTTGGTGATCCATGGTCGTGAACGCCGCGGATCTGCCCAGGCAGGTCTTGGACCCGCAGCGTCCATGCGCCTCCGCCACGGGAACCAACAAAAGAAGCCACGTCCAAAGAGCGGCGACGTTCAGGCAGCCGGTGGTGTCAGCGGTGCCACTGCGGGTCCGCTGCCGTGTTCGGGTGACAAGGAATTGCCTACGACCGGTGAGATCACACGGCCGGCCCTCAGAGCTTCGGCCAGGAGATCATTGGAGTCCCAGTACAGCCACATCCCATGAGCGAAAAGCAATATGGGAACAATGACGAGGAGCCCCCACCACGCGCTGTGCGGCAGCAACACGCTCGTGAGCAGCACCATGGGAGGGCCGATGGACACACGGAACTCGGCTTCGGCTCTGATGCGGTCGAACTCTCCGAACAGCTCCTGATCGGTTCCGATGAGCCGTGCGGGGACCAGCGGGAGATCGTCGATCAGCGGTAAGAGCGTCACGCGCGGATCGAGGTCATGGTGGATCAATGTCCTGGTCAGAGTGTCCAACCCCCTGGCGGTGGGGATGCGTTTGGGGCGCGGGGGAAGGAGCACGTGAGAACCGTCGTCCCGATGCGTACCGCGCCGTGTCGCCCAGTAGGCGTGCGACCAAGGCCACACGTAGCGCGCCACTCGTCTGCCTCTTCCGTCCGGCGGGTCGAATGCCACCGCCGGCACAAGCAGCGGTGCCAGCAAGCCGATTGCCAGAGCGACGCCGGCGGTGCTGATTGCACCAAGGAGGTACGCGGCGAAGGCGAGCGCCGCGAACACTGCTGGTTTTCCGGCCCAGTCGGCAGCGTCGTAGAGATCCGCCAAGACGCCGGAAGCGGAGTCGGGCTTCGGCAGTTCTCTGCCGATGGCCAGCCACAGAGCCATCAGCCAAAGGCTTCCCGCCGCCAGCGGGGCTCGAAGGTTGCGCATGCCAGGCAGCAGGCTGGTCAGCATGGCTGCATTAAAGCGGTTCGAAGGCACCCCGCTCCAGACCGGCGACGCCTCTCCATCCATGTCCGCGCAGACGGTCGTTCCTGACGGCGCGGAACGAACCAGGGGGTCGACCAGGTGACAGCAGAGACTGAGCTGTACCGCGATTCGTGCAGTCCCTGATGCCGGGGGTCACCGTGCTGGCGAAGGAGAACCACCCACGCCATGGCAGCGCTTGAGATCGTGACCAACGGCAAGGACAACGCGGCCTACTGAGAGTCGATGATCGCCATGAACGGCGTCACCGGGTCCGCGCGGTACGTGCCCTGAGAGTGAAGGACCTCTGTGACAGTCGAACACACCTTGCGGTCGCCACCCGTGCGCGGCGGCCCTCAAACTTCGTCTTCGCACCGCCCGAGGACACTCCAGCGGCATGGCAAGCGAGCCTGGAGACGTTCAGGGATGCGCTGGAGCGGGCTTTCCCCGATGCCTTCCTGGAGACGAACACCTCCGGCCTGCGCGATGTGCCTGTCCTGGACTTCGAGATCGAGGTGGCGCCGGAGGTCTTCGTCACGGGTACGGCTGCCATGCCGACTCTGGACTACGCCCACGTCAGCATCAGCGAAACCGTCTCGGTTCGGCCCCTGGTTCTTCAGGCTCGTGGGAGGTGTCTTGATGACCGGCTGGCTGTTCCTCGGCTTCATCGGCCTTGCCTTGACGTTCGGAGAGTGAACCATCGCCAAGCCCGCCCACGCCGCGTCCGACACAAGCCAGCCGACCGCCCACAATGCGGACACCTCCCAGCATCCCGGCTGGCGCTGCTGCACCTGCGCACGCAGGCCGCAGGGAAGCCGTGGCTGCATGCGGGTGCAGGTCAGGTGGCTGAAGGCCGGCACAGCAGTTCCTGGTCGACGCGGGGCGCGGGCGGAGCGTGCTGTACCGCCGGCCGGCACACACGGCAGCGCGCCCCGGCCCGGCGGCAATGATTTCGAGGCAAAGCCGCAGGTGGCGGCAGACGAGTCGGGCTGTACGCCTACTTTGGGTCAACCTTGGCGACGACCACACCCCGACCCGCCTGACCAGGTACTTTACGTAAGGCGGAGGGCCCGGTGCGGCCGCTGGGACTTCTCGGGGACATTCGGCCGAGAGGCTCCAGGCGTGAGGGAGGCGTACGTGCGCCCGAAGGACGTGGAGCCCTCGCCCATTGCTGGCCCTACTCGAATTCGCTCCGTCCACAGGTCTCGGCAGGACCAGGATCGCGGCGGCCGGAGCGAGCTCCAACTGTTGGTGGTACACACCCTGGGCTCAGTGTCCGTGACCACTCCGACGCTGCCGGCGGAGCGAGCCGTCAGTCAGTACGGAGTCGGGATGCCGCCTCGCCCAAATCAATCCGAACCAGGCCATTGAGCGGACGTGCGAGGCCGGGGCGAAGACCCTGGACCCGTACCCGGGCGCGGACAGTCCATGGCACTGCTGCCCTCCGGTGCCGCAAGGGGCAGCGCCGCCGCTCCAAGCGTTACACATATTGCACTTGGTTCACTTGTTTCATATGGTTGAGGGTGATAACAGCCACTCGAAGCTGAGGACGCACCTATGCCCGCGACCCACCAGGAACAGAAACCGGCCAAGCAGAAGAAGCACCCCACCGACGACAGTACGACGACCCTCAGCCACCAGATCGAGACCTCCCGCACTCGGAAGAAGGTGCGCAAGCGCCCCACCGAGAACCCGCCCGCACTGCGTGGGACCCAGGCGCAGCGGACGCGTAAGGAGCAGCGCAAACGCAGCGTCGAGGAGGCCGTGCCATGCCTGCGTGACGCCCTCACCAGTAGTGCCGAGACGTTCCACATCACCGTCGCCGAAGCGGGCAAGGCCACCATCGAGGTGCCACGTGAGGCCCTGGCGGTCCTCATGGAGACCATGGCGCTCATTACGTCCGGCCGCGCGGTCGAGGTAATCCCCAAGAGCATGGAGCTGTCCACTATCCAGGCAGCGAAGACCCTCGGCGTCTCCCGGCCGCACCTGGTCAAGCTGCTCGACAAGGGCGTGATCGACTTCCGCATGGTCGGCACCCACCGCCGCGTGGACGTCGCATCCCTAGAGGGCTACCGACGACGCGAACAGAACGAGCAAGCCCAACGTCGCCGAGCGGCGGTCGCCTCCGCCATCGGCTCCACCGAGGCCGAGGGGCTGCGCGTCAGCGCAGACACCGCCGCCGGCCTCGACGCCTACGCCCGCGGAGAACTCGACGCCGCAGCCTTGCGCGCCCGCACCCTCGCCCGCTACACCCGTAAGGCCGCTGAGTGACCGACCCCTACAGCGAGCCCAACGGCGTCCTCCGAAACAGTCTCGGCATCACCGACGCAACCGAGCTCTCCGAGGCCGAAGCGGACATCGCCGCCGTGGAACTCGCCATCCTGGACGCCGAGCCGCTGCCTGGCAGCTACGACCTCGCGCACCTGCAAGCGTTCCACCGGCAGATCTTCGGCAGCGTGTACCCGTGGGCCGGGGAGCTGAGAACCATTGAGATCTCCAAGGGCACATCGTTCTGCCCGTCGATCCACATCGTCTCCTTCGCAAAGGACGTGTTCCGCAAGCTCGCCGACAACAACCACCTGCGAAGCTCGGACCACCGGGAGTTCATCCGAGCCCTGGCCGACCTGTACGGCGATGTGAACGCCATCCACCCCTTCCGGGAAGGCAACGGCCGCACCCAGCGCGCCTTCCTCGCCCAACTCGCCCGCGAAGCCGGATACACCATCTCCTGGCAGGACATGGACCAAGAGGAGAACATCGCGGCATCGGTGGCCAGCTTCAACGCGAACAACGACCTATTGGAGAAGATGCTCGACGCCCTGGTACGTCCCGTCTGACCGGCGTCCGCCGACGGCGCCATCACCGAGATCGGTCTGCCGGTCACGGCCTCTCAGCTCAGTCATCGAAAGCGACGAGCCCATACAAGATCGTCCCAGGTTCCTTCCCGGACGGGTCTGCACGGTGGCCGGCGGCGAACTGGCCACGGCGATCCACGACCGCCTCCTGCACCACTGCGAGGTCGTCCCGATCAACGGCAACAGCTACCGGCTCAAGAACCGCCTCCAGGTCATCGAGCGGGACACCGACGTGGCCTGAACAGTGGCGCACATGACTTCGTACTCGGTGGCGCACTCAGACGAGTACGCGGACACCGTTCCCGGGGGCGGCTCGCCGACCGAGCTGAACGCGATGGTCGACCGCTGGGACGAGGAGGACGACGCCCGCCGGATCCGCTACCGGCCGTTGGTTGCGCGTTCAAATCCGGCCCGAGCCGACCCCGCCTCCGACATGCACGGGCGCCCGGCCCCGACTGCTTCTCGAACGTCTGGCGGGGCCACGTCGGGCCGGAGAGGCGTGGGCGGCTCGGAGTGGGAAAGCCACCGGGCGGGGTCGGATCTCGCCGACACCTCCCGCAGTCCGGGGCAGCCACCGCGGTCCAAACTCGCCGACAGAGTGGCGTCGACCACCATCTGCAGCGCCAGGTGAGTACGTCCTGGTTGGCGCGTGGGCAAGTATTGCTCTCGTGCTTGGCGCGTGCCGCGCCGACGATGTGTACGCCTCGGCCTTCCTGCCGGGGTCCCCGAGCCTGCGGCGCTTGGTGATGAACACCGGCGGTGCCTCCCCCCGCACACCGTCAGTGGCGCACGCAACGGGGTGGGCGGGGGCGGACCGCGGCTGTGCGCAGCCGCGGTCCGCCCCCGCAGTCGCTCAAGGGAGACACGACGTGCGACGACTTATCCGCCTCAGCCTGGCCACAGGCGCGGTCACCGCACTCACGGGCGGCCTGCTCGCGATCGCCGAAACGGGGTCGGCTGTGGTGCCGACATCGAGCCTGACCGCACCCGAACCCGCGCGGGCCCTCGCCGAGACCCCAGCCCCGCCGACCCCGGCCCCAACCCCAGCCCCGCCGACCCCGACACCGGCCGGGGCCGACGCTGCGGCCAAGTACTACAGCCGGAGATCTTGGGGGTCGGTGATCGGTGGGGTCGGCTGGTGGTGTGCCCAGGCTCGTAGACGGTGAGGGAGCGGGTCGCCGCGGCGGCGGTAGTGGCTGACGAGAGCTCGGGTCTGGTGGAGGCGGCGCCAGTACTCGCAGGCCAGGACGGTTTCGACGGGGTGGCGGGGGTTGAGGTGGGTGGCGGCGAGGCAGTGCCGGATGGTGTGAGCAGAGGGCCGCAGGAGTGGTCCGGGAGTCAGCCGGTGGCCTCGCTCCCGGCCGTGACCGGGGCTTTTCCCGGGGCGGACGGCTCCGGAGTGCCATCGCAGGCGGCTTCGGCTTCGGGGAATGCTGCGCGTTGAACGGCGAGGAAGGCGGTGGCCAGCATGCATGCGGTGACGTGCCGGTGCCAGGGGGTCCACTTGCGGACCTGGTACTGGGCGAAACCGACGAGCTGCTTGTTGAGCTCGTTGTCCTCTTCGATCTGCCAGCGGCGGCCAGCCCGGACGATGATCTCCGAGATGGTCGTGGTGGCGGGGGGGGTGAACGAGGAAGTAGGCGATCTCGCGGTGGAGCTGTCCGTCCTTGCCGCGCCGGTTGGGGTGCGGGGATCTGCGCAGGACCATCCAGTGGCTTAAGCCTTCGGCGGGTGTCTCGTCCTTGACCTCGACGGCGAACGCGGTCCAGTCGTAGAGGCGTTCGCCTTTCGCGCCGAACCCGCAGGAACGGCGTTCCCACTGGTCACGAACCTTGACGTAGTGCAGGAGGTCGTCGGCGCGTTTCACGGCCGGCTGGCGGGGCTTGCCCGGCGGGCCGTCCAGAGGGAGGTCGACGGGGACGCCCAGGACGTAGGGCAGGGCGCGTTCGTGGCAGAAGGCCCGCAGCTGTGGATCACGGCCGTAGCCGGCATCGGCCAGCACCCAGGCGAAGGGGACCGCGGCGGCCAACGCGTCGGTCAGCATGGCGATGGCCAACTCGGGCTTGGTGGCGAAGGCGACGTCGTCGGGGACTCCGGCCTCACGGCATCGTTCCCGGTCAGAAGTCCACTCCTCGGGCAGGTAGAGGCGACGGTCGAGGAAAGCGTGCCCGCCGCCGGCCGCGTAGGTGAGCATGACCATGGTCTGGCAGTTGCGCACGTCCCCGGTCAGTCCGCAGTGCTGGAAGGCCACCCCGACCGATTTGGTGCCCTTCTTCTGGGCCTGGGTGTCATCGATCACCAACAACGCGTCCGCGTCGCCGAGATGCTCCACGACGTAGCCGCGCACCGTGTCCCGCAACAGGTCCGCGTCCGACACCGATCCGTTCAACAACCACTGCATCCGGTCCGCCGTCGCATGCCCCGCCCGCTCGGACAACGTCCAGCCGTTCTTCCTCGGCAACTCCGCCAGCAGGCCCTCGACGAACTGCGCGAACACCACCCTCGGCTCCGGCCGGTTGAACAGGTGCCCCAACGAGCCGGTCAGGGCCGACAGTTCATCACGCCACTCGGCTATCAGCTCAGCCGTCACATCCCGCATCATGCCCGGTCAACGACAGCGACCGGGCCCCGTCACAAGATCTCCGGCTGTAGTACGAGAGAGACTCAGCCGTTCTGTGGGAAGCGGCTCGCCGATAAAGCTCCCAGCAGTCACCGACACACATCACCTATGCATCACCGAGGCACCCACCGGACGGCTGACATTCTGCCGGCGCGGTCCTCGCGCAGCCCGTCGACGCGACGACGGAAGCGTGGGACCTCCACCATCTCTGGCCGTCCGCTGGGAGCGTGTAGATGGGGTCGTAGTACTCGTGCAACTGCGTCAGATCGTCTCGTTGGCCTTGGTCCAGGATGGTGCGGTAGTTCTTGGACCAGTACGAGATGCCTCGCAGCCGGTCGTAGTCGGAGACCTGGTCGACCCAGCGCTTCCCCACCATGGGCACGTCGCACACGATGCGCGGGGTCGCGAACCCCGGCAGGTAACCCATGATTGCGTGCTGGAGTTCCTGCGCCTCCGCCACGGATGTCCGCCAGTGCTCACTGTTGGGAATCATGTCGCACATATAGAAGTAGTAGGGAACGATTCCGGCGGAATCGAGTAGGGCGAAGCAAAGGTCGAGCAGGGCGGCCGAGGTGTCGTTCACCGTGCGCAGGAGGACTGCTTGGTTGCGCACTTCGCGAAGCCCGGCCTCCATCAGCAGCCGGGAGGCGCGGGATACGCTCGCGGTGATCTGCTGTGCCGCGTTGGCGTGCGTGTGCAGAGCGATCTGCACCCCTCGTGAGCGTGCCGTCGAGGTCAATCTTTCGATGCCGGCCAGCACTTGGCCGTCCGTCCAGTGCTGCGGCAGCCCGACCAGGCCTTTGCTGGCCAGCCGGATGTCACGGACCGATGCTATGTCCAGCAGCGCTTCTACGAACGACTCGACTCGGGGCCAGGGAAGGTTGGCGAGGTCGCCGCCGGAGACGACCACGTCCCGGACGTTGGGGGTTCGGCGCAAGTAGTCGATCATCGCTTGGAACCGTGCTTGTGGAGTGAGGACGAAACGCGTCTTGGTGACCGACGGCGTTGAGTTCCCGACCAGATCCATCCGAGTGCAATGCCCGCAGTACTGCGGGCAGGTGGCCACAAGCTCGGCTAACACCTTGGCCGGATATCGATGAACGAGTCCCTCCACGGCCCACATGTTGCGCTCATGAAGAGAGTCCCTTTGAGCGTATGGGTGAGAGGGGAAGTCTGTGCGGCGGTCGGAGAAGACGGGCAGCATGTACCGCCGGACGGGATCGGCGTAGAAGGCGTCGGTCAGGCTCCCCGGCCCGCGCGGCGGCGCGTCCGGTGCCACGGTGTTGATCATATGCGGTGTGATGAGCAGCGACATCGTGGCACGTTCCTTTTGGTCGCGCTCGAGGTCGGCGAAGAAGGAGTCGCTGAGGAGGTTGCCGGTCAGGGCACGCAGCTGGCCTATGTTCTTCACACAGTGCGTACGCTGCCACTGGACGCAGTTCCACTCCGCTGCGGTGACGTCACGCCATCCCGGTAGCCGATGAGGATCGGGTTCCCGCGCTTCGCGGTATTGGTAGGAGTAGGGCTGCTGCAAGCTGTCAGACATACGTTGAGAAGCCTCACTGATCCACATCGAGGTTCGTTCGGCGTGCTGCTGCGCGAACGGCCTCGGCGTAGGGGGCGTCGGCAGCGCGTGTGTCTGGATCAAGGTCCTTGTACGGGACCAGGGCACCACGGGCGCTGTTCACTACTGCATCCACGCGGTCCAGGCATTGTGAATGTCTTCGTCGGTAACCTGTTCTCCCTTAGCCTGCAGCAGCACGGCGTAGATGCGGAACAGGTCGTCAGAGTCTGCAGGAGGCTTGGCAGGCGGGGAGAGGCAGGACCGGATCAGGTCGGCGAGGCGATCGAGGTAGGTCACACGGTCAGTGTGCCTACAAACAGGATCAGGTGCGCTACAGCGAACACCAGAGGCACCACGCGTTCGGAGGCACCCAACTCCACGTAGCGCTTGCGCTGGCTGGGGGTCGGTTCGCTCTTCAGGGCCTGCCATTCGTGAGTGTAGATCTTGACCGAGAGGTCTTCCTCCAGCTTGTTTATGACGGTGAATTTAGCGGTGTTGAGGTTTCGGTAACTGCGAAGCTGCATCCACCAGGTGGCAGACAAGGTGCAGCCGGCCAAGGCCACGGCCAGGGACACCCACCAAGGAGACTGCGAGAGCTTCGGGGTCCCGAAGCCGATCAGGGTGACGAGCGCGGACTGCACTGAGAGGAAGAAGGCGTTGGCGCTTCCACGACGCGCCGAGACTCGGTCGGCCATTTCCACGGCGAGTTTGTAGAGGTCGAGTACCTCCGACCGTTCCAGCGGTTCAGGCTGTTTGTTCACCATGCCCCCCGACGAGCTTTTGAGGTTCTCCCAGCCACTTCTGGGGGATTCTGCCGTAGGAAACGCGGCGCCGTCATCCCCCTCGTGTGGCGGCGGGTGACCACCGAACGAACGGCCGACGGTGGCCCCGGATGCCGATGGTCGGCGACCATTGGATCGAGGCTTGGGCGGCCGGGACCCAAGACATAGGATCGCCGCGACGTGGTTCGCCTCGGCGGGGTGGGACAGGCCCAGAGGGAGTTGGCATGCGGATCGCGGTGGATGCCGACACCGGGCAGCCCCTGATCGTCGGCGACGGCAGATCGTGGTCGGTGGCCGAACTTCTGCCGGATGTCCCTTCGATCAGGTCCGCAACCATCGCCGATGTGATCGCCGCCTGGGCTGAGTTGGGCCCCCGCTGCGAGCGCGCGATCTCCGGTGCCGGTCCGTTCGTCCCCGGCCGGGTTCGCAGGTTGGGACCGCCGGCTGGTCCGGCCACTAAGATCATCTGTGCGATCGACAACTACCGCGACCACGCTGCGGAATTCGCCACCGAGATCTTTCCGAAGCCGATATTCTTCCTCAAGCCGGCGACCACGCTCATCGGGGAGGGCGCCACTGTTCTGCTGCCGCAAAACGCTCGTCGCGTCGACTACGAGTTAGAGCTGGCCACCGTCATCGGCACCCGATGCCGTGACGTTCGCCCGCAGGACGCTGCGGAGGTCATCTTCGGCTACACCGTGTTTCTGGACATGTCCGCCCGCGACTTCCGCTCGATCCCCTACACCTGGTTCGGGATGAAGGCGTGGGACACGTTTGGGCCGATCGGGCCTTACGTGGTCGAAAAGCAGGATATCGGGGAGGCACAGGCGCTCAGGATGACGCTGACCGTCAATGGCGAGACCAGGATGACCGGCCACACCGGCGACATGATCTTCTCCGTCGCCGATCTGGTCTCTGCGGCCTCCGAGGTCGTCACACTCATGCCCGGCGATGTCATAGCCACGGGCACCATGGCGGGCGTCTGCCAGGCCGAGCACGGCGACGAGGTCGAGGCGACGATCGAGGAGACCGGGACCCTGCGAGTCAAGGTCGCGCGATCGGACGCGGCGACCCACTGGCACGATCGCTCGTTCCCGGAACAGTACGCGTCTTTCCGGGATCAGCCGCGCAGCGACAGTGGGCCCGACCCGATCGCCCCAGCTGATGGCGAGTGAGGAGATCGGGTGGACGTAGCCGAATATCTGTCCCACCGCGTGGCGTCCACGGCCGAGCCACCGGACGAGGTCAGCCTGCCGGACGGCGTCATCGACGCGTCGTTCGGCGAGCCCGATCCCGCTCTCTTCCCGCTCGACCTGATCAGGGACGCCGCGTCGGCCGTCCTGGCCGCGCCGTCCGCTGCACTGCAGTACTCGCCCCTGCGCGGGCATACGAACCTCATCGAGGCCGTCGCGACGTGGACGCGCCCCCAGGCGGAACCGGCCGAGATGGTGCTCACCAGCGGCTCGATCCCCGCTTTGCTGCTGCTCACCCACGCAATGGTGGATCCGGGGGACACCGTACTGTTCGAAGATCCCGGCTATTTCCGCGCGAGCGCGATCCTGAGGGCGCACGGAGCGAACCTGTTGCCGCTACGGCACACGCGAGACGGTCTCGACCTGGACGCGATGCGGCATGCGTTACCCACCGGG
This sequence comes from Streptomyces sp. B21-105, assembly GCF_036898465.1. Classification (NCBI taxonomy): domain Bacteria; kingdom Bacillati; phylum Actinomycetota; class Actinomycetes; order Kitasatosporales; family Streptomycetaceae; genus Streptomyces; species Streptomyces sp. B21-105. The sequence continues at coordinate 2,916,856 of NZ_JARUMJ010000001.1, forward strand.
CGGACGCTGAGGAGCTTTGCGTACGTTCACCCGTCGTTCCAGAACCCGAGCGGCTACACGTGGTCGTTGGAGGAACGCCGGGAGTTCCTCGCGTTCTGTGCACAGCGTGGGATCGTCGTCGTGGAGGACACCGCCTACGACGAACTCTGGTGCGCCGAGCCGCCGCCGCCCTCGCTGCGTTCCCTCGCTGATGGTCACCCGGTCATCCAGATCGGCACGTTGTCGAAGATCATTGCACCCGGCATGGGCGTCGGCTGGATCATCGCGCCGGCCGCGCTCGCGTCTGTTCTGGTTGACAACCGGGTCGAGTTCGGTGGCGTCGGTGGTCTGACGAGCGCCATGGCGGCGGCCGTCCTGCGTGACGCGCGGTTCGGCACGCATGTGCGCGACATGCGCCGCGAGTACGCGGAACGCTGCCGGCGGTTCGCCGACGGGGTCCGATACATCCCCGAACTCGCCGACTGGTCTCCGCCGGGCGGCGGTTACTATGCCTGGCTGCCGTTGCCCGAGACGGTCAGCGACGACTGCTTCGCCCGTGTGGCGCTCTCGGCAGGCCTGCGAGTGCTTGAAGGCCGCCATTTCTTCCAACCGAGCGACCGCGAGCGGGACTTCGTCCGCCTGACGTTCGGTCGCCTTGCTCCGCAGGCCGTCGACAGAGCCGTGTCGCGGCTTGCGACGACGTATCGCCGGATCGGCGGCCGATGACCATGGCCCCGTTCTTGCACGTCCTGCTGCTGGACGAGCGTGGCGTCGTCCGGTCCATGGCCGCGAACCTCTCCGAGCGGGAGGTTGCCGACTTCGTCCGGCAGGTGGGCCGCTGCAAGCCGTTCCAGTTCAAGGCCGCTGTCATCAACCCGCTGGAGGCCCGGACCATCCAGGTGCGCCAGACGGACCGGCCGACGTCGGACATGCTGGAGGCGGCCCGCGCCGCGCGCCGGCTCGTACCGGCTGACGATGTCAACGCCGACGCGAGCGACGAGATCCGGGCCGCGCTGATGGGGCGGGAGGTGACCGATCGCCACATCAGCCAGGAGGCGCAGAGCCGCAGCCCCGCGAAACCCGATCCTTCGATCGGCGTCTTCATCGTCCACGGCCACGAGGAACTGGCCCTCAAGACCGTAGAGCGCATCCTGACGCAGGACTTCGGGGTCGCCGTCCGGATCCTGAAGGAGCAGGCGGGCGGGGGCATGACACTCATCGAGAAATTCGAGCATGCCGCGACGGAGGTGGACTATGCCATCGTCCTGCTGACTGCCGACGACTTCGTCCGCAACGGTGATGAGGAGTACTGGCAGCCGCGTCCCAACGTGCTTTTCGAACTCGGCTGGTTCTGTGGCCGACTGGGGCGCGATCGGGTGTGCCTGCTTGCGCAGCGTGGCCTGCGCATCCTCAGCGACATGCGAGGCGTGATCTGTCATGAGTTCACCAACGACGTGGCCGAGTGCACGCTGCCGCTGTTGCGCGAGCTCAAGGCCGCCAAGTATGTGGATTGACCGGGCGTCCGGAGGATAACGAGTGGGAGAGAGAGCCTTGCGAGTAACCGCGCGACAGCTTGGCGTCGTCCTGGGGCAGTTGCCCACCGGACCGCGGAACACAATCACCGATGTTCCCGGCGTCCTCGTCGGACACGAGACGATCATCGAAGGCCAGGGCGCGCACCGGCCCGGCATCGGCCCGGTGCGCACTGGCGTCACCGTGATCCAGCCCCACCCGGGCGACACCTATCTGGACCGCGTCTCCGCGGCGGTGGAGTGGTTCAACGGCTTCGGTGAATGTCTCGGGGCCGGTCTGGTGCACGAGTTCGGGCTCATCATCGGCCCGATCACACTGACCAACTCCTTCAACGTCTACAGGGTGGCTGACGCGTTGCAGGACTGGAGCATTCGGCAGCATCCGGAAGTGGGCATCGACACACACGGTTTGCTCTGTCTCGTCGCCGAGTGCAGCGACGACTATCTGAACGACATTCAGGGCAGGCACGTGCATGCGGAACATGTGGAGCGAGCCCTGGGCGCTGTCACGGCCGACGCCCTCCAGGGAGCGGTCGGCGCCGGCACCGGCATGGAGGTGTACGGCTTCAAGGGCGGCATCGGCACCTCCTCGCGGGTGGTGGATGCCGAAGACCGGGCCTACACGGTGGGAGTCCTGGCGTTGGCCAACCACGGCATCAAGGAACAGCTGACCATCCTGGGTGTCCCGGTCGGCCGTGAGCTGGAGCGGCATCCGGCTGGACGCCCCGACCGCCGTGAGGACGGTTCGTGCGTCCTCGTCGTGGCCACCGACGCACCTCTGCTCCCACATCAGCTCCGGCGCCTTGCCCGGCGGTCCTTTCTCGGCATGGCCCGCACCGGCGCAACTGCCCGCAACGGCAGCGGAGATCTCGCCATCGCGTTCTCCACCACAAACCGGATCATGCGTGACCCAGGACCCGTCGCGACGTTCCCGTTCGTACCAGACTTCCACGAAGACGTGATCAACCCGCTGTTCAGCGCCGTGTGCGAGGCCTCCGAGGAGGCCATCGTCAATGCACTGTTCACGGCCGAGTCGATGACCGGGAGGGACGGCCACCATCTGGAAGCCCTCCCCATCGAGCCGACCCTGGCAATGCTGCGCAAGCACGGACAACTCGCCGCGCATGCCTGACCGGTCGCCTCCCGGCCCGGGATTCGCAGGGCGACTTCGGGCGGTGGAGATCCCCGGCGCGCACCTCGCTGCGGATCTCCACTTCAACGATGCCGCGCCGGTCCGGCTTCGCATGGTCGCGCGCGAGCCCCTGAACCCGCCCGGGGCGGCCGTCCGCGGGCTCTTCGCCGCCCTCTGCGCAACGTTCGCCGGACAGCTGTCGCTGGCGCGGACCATCGAGATCGACGGGCCGGAGCTCCCGCTCAGTGCGATGGGCTGGCTGGAGGAACTCCGGCGCTACCTCTACGCCGTCCGCTCGTACCGGGACGGGCGTGCCGTCGCGGCGTACGGGTGCTTCGCCGATCGTTCCGCGGGCCCGGACCCCTCCCACCTGGACCGCGACGACTCTCGAACCGCGCTGCTGTTTCTGTCCGGCGGTATCGACTCGGCGCTGAGCGCGCTGCTGCTCGATGCAAACGGCTATCAGGTAGTGCCCGTCCATGTGACCGGCGTCAACGGCGATGTCGCGGTGAGCGAGACGGAGGAACGGGCGGCCACCCGGGTGGCGGGCGAACTCGGCCTGCCACTGACGGTCTTCGACATCGTCTCGGAGCCGCCCCTGGCAGAGCTGGCAGCAGGCTGGACCACCGTTCCCCCCTCATTCCCGAGCGTGAACACGGTGCCGCACGGCCGCGAACTGCTCCTGCTGTCTGCCGCTGCCTGGTGGTGCGAGAGCGCCGGGACCGCGGCCTCAGTCGCCTTCGGTGTGGAGAACAGCGGGTGGTCCGACACGTTCCGGTTGAACGGCCACTCGTATCCCCGTTCGGACACCCAGAGCGAGCGTGGCCTGACGGCACTTCAGCGACTCTCGTCCTATTGCCAGCCGGGCATGCTGACGCTCGTCTCCCCGGTCGCGGGCTTGACCGAGTACCGCAAGTTCGTCGACTTCTCGCGGTGGCGTCCCGACCTGCTGAACGTCTGCTCGTTCTGTTTCTGGGGCGTTTGTTGTGGTCTCTGCCAGAAGTGTTCGCTGTACTACGTCATCGGCCGTAGCCTCGGCTCGCTCGGCCCGCAGTACCGTAACAGCCCCATGAAGCTGCCGAGCGAGTACCTCGTCGATGCGTTGCGGCGCCCGCTCGACCCCCGCTACCGTGAGCGACAAGTCGCACTGATCGACATCGACAGCGCCGGGCTGTGGCGCGACGGTGAGTCGTCGCTCAGGTCTCTGGTTCGGAAGGTACGCCCCACCCTGCTCCACCATCGTGACGCGTGGCGCCGCGATCTGCTGAGGGCTCGATACAACGTATCGTTGCCGGCCAAGTTCGCCCTGAAACGATGGGGGTAGCACGATGAGTACGATGTCGACCCGCCAATCCATGCCCAGACTCGGCATGGGAACCTGGGCGTTCTCGGGGGACGTCTGGGGGGAACAGCCGGAGGCCGACTCCACGGCCGCCGTACTGGAAGCCCTCGATCGCGGTTGCACTCTGATCGACACGGCCCAGTCCTATGGTTCCGGCCGCAGCGAGCGCATCGTCGGCGCGGCTGTGAAGGGCCGGAGGGGCGATGTCGAGATCGTCACCAAGGTCCCTCCGCGCAACGAAGTCTGGGGGCCGCCGCCGGAGCAGCCGATTGGGGGCGGCTACGACGCTGCCTGGATCCGCGACTGCTGCGAGCAGAGCCTGCGCAACCTCGGCACCGACCACGTCGACACGCTGCTGCTGCACACCTGGAGCCGAGGATGGCCGGTGGACGGCGAGTGGCGCGATGCGCTGGAGGAGCTGAAGCAGGCAGGCAAGATCCGTGGCTACGGCATCTCAGTCGACGACCTCGGCACGTCGGACGCCGATGCGGCGATCGACGCCGGGCTGGACGCCGTCCAGCTGGTCTACAACGTCTTCTATCAGGAGGCGGCCGAGGGAACCCTGGAGCAGGCGGCCGCAGCGGGCACTGCGGTCATCGCACGCTCGCCGCTGCAGGCGGGCATCCTCACCGGCAAGTACCAGGACCGTGCTTTTCCCGCGGGCGACTGGCGCGCCGACTGGACGCCCGACGACTGGCTGGAGCAGAACCGGAGCATGGTCCGGGAAGTGACATCGATCGCCGATGAGTTCGATATGACCATCAGGGAACTGGCATTGCGCTTCGCACTCAGCCAACCAAAAATTGACACGGTCATCGTCGGCTGCCGCACCCGTGAGCAGGCTGCTGAGAATTTCTCGGCAGCCGCCCGGGAAGCACTCGCCCCGGGCCTTCTCGGCCGACTCACCAGTCTCTGGTCGGACGGGACAGTGCGGGGCACGTACCTCGGCTCGTCCTGAACCAGACCGGCGAGCTGGACCATGAACGCACAGGCATCGAACCATGAGGGCGGTGGGCAGGCCACCGAGGCGATCCGTACCCGGCTGACCAATGAGGAGTTTCTGCGCCGTCGTCAGCTCCAGCAGTTCACCAACCGTGATGCCGAGAGGCGTGCGTTGGCGGCGGCCGTCAAACCCGACAGTCAGACGAGGCTGCTGCACCTGACCGGCATCGCGGGCATAGGAAAGAGCACGGTCCTCACCGCGGGGGAGGACTACTGCCGCCGCCATGGCATCGTCTACGCCCGGGTGAACCTCGGCGGCCAGCGGACGCCGGAGACGATCCTCGCCGAGCTCTTCGAGCAGCTCGCCGCGACTGACTCGGCGCTGCCCGGCGGCCAGACGTTCGCCAACGGCAGCTTCGCTCGGGAGCTGGCCCGGCTGCGGTCCGTTCGCAGCCTCGTGCAGAGCACGGAATCGGCCTCGCAGGACACCCGGGTGATGGCGGCGGGAAGCTACGCCCCGGTGCGTCAGGGCGAGTCGGCGGTGGTGGCCGAGCGGGTGCTCGCCGAGGTCGCGGAGATCGTCGGCCGGGGCGACGCGGAGTTCCTGTTCAACCCGGGCGAAGCCCTCACCCACGCCCTCATCGAGGACGTCGAGGCCTGGCACCGGGGCGACTCGCGCGTCTGTCTCTTCTTCGACCAGTACGAACAGGCCGGGACCTCCGTCGACGAGTGGATCCGCAACAGCCTTTTCCCGGGGCTCAGTTCGGCGCTGCTGGTCTTCGGCGGACGCGGGCAGCTCGCGCCCGGGTGGACTCGATGGCGGTCGATGACTCAGGAGATCGCGATCGAGCCGTTGAGTAACGGCGACATGAGCCTGCTCATGGAAAAGGCGGCGGTCCGGGATTCGGCGATCGTCCGACGGATCATGGAGCTTGCCGCCGGCCTGCCGCTCGCCGCCGGCATTGCAGTCGACCTGCTCAACGAGACGGGAGGCAAGCTGGAACTCGGCCGAGTGCAGGGCCGGGAAGTGGTCAAGCAACTGGTCGACCTCTTCCTCGCGGACGTACCACAGGATCTGGTGACCTGGGTGCAACGTGCCGCCATCGTACGGTCGTTCAACGAGGACACTCTCCTGCAGATGGCCACCGATCCGGGCTTCGACCCGACACCCGTCTTCGAGCATCTGGCGAGACTCTCGATCACTCAGCTGCACGCCCGAGGACTGGCCATCCACGACGCCGTGCGGGCTTTCCTCAACCAGGACCTGCAGGTGCGAGCCCCCACCAGGTACGCCAACCTCCACCATCGCGCCTACCAGTACTACTCGCTGCTGCTCGGGAAGGGGCCGTCCGCGGAGGACCAGCGGGAGCTGCAGATCGAGCAGCTGTACCACCAGATCCGCTACGACCCCGACGCGGGCCTCGTCGCGATCCGCGAGCTAATCGAAAGCACCACCCTGCTGTCGCAGTTGGAGCTTTCCGAGGCGGTGCTCTCGCTGGCCACCGAGGCCACCTGGAGCGAGGCACAGTCCCTCTGGGTGCGTTACATGGACGCGCTGGTCCGCCAGCAGCGCAATACCGACAACCGCGGCTCGGCCCAGATCCTCGACGAGATCCTCACCGACCCCCGTTGCACCGATCCCGATCTGCGGGTACGGGCGGCCGCGTACCTGGCGATGAACACCTGGTACCTCGGTGACTTCCAGAAGGCCCTGCACTGGGCCGCTGTGGCCATCGACAACGCGCAGCGAGTGGAGCGGGCCACGGGGTTCGAGCACATCGCCGTCGAGGCCAAGGCTCTGACCCAAGACCGGATGGGCCAGTTCGCCGAGGCGGTCGACACCCAGCAACGCTTGCTGGAGAGCGCACGCGCCACAGGCGACAAGGTCGCGGAGGCCTGGGGCCTGAACAACCTGGGCTACTTGAAGTGGCACACCGGTGACTGGCAGGAGGCCGTCGGTCACCTGAGTGAGTCGCGAAACACCTTCGAGGAGTTGCGGCACCCCTATGGCGCCACATACCCGCAGTGTCATCTCGCGCTGGTGCACATCGCGTGTGGCCAGCCGGACGAAGCCCGGGACCTGTTGCAGACGACCCTTGAGCTGTGCCGGGAACGCGGCAACCGGGAGATAGAGGCCAAGTGCCTGCAGAACCTCTCCGACTACTGGCTGGCGGTCGGCGACCCGAGGCAGGCTGAGGCGGCCGCGCTGGAGGCCCTTGGCATCTCGCGAGACCTGGACCTGCCCTTCTACGAGTGCGACACCTTGCGGCGCCTGGGCGAGGCGCGGCTCCGCTTCGACGCCGCCCAGGCCCACGCCGACTTCACCGCCGGCAGCGACCTGGCGGCAGGCATGCACGCCCATTACACCCTGCTGCGCTGCCGACTCGGCCAGGCCCAGGCGGAGCTGGCCGGCGGTTCTGTCTCACCGGAGCTGCGCGCCGCCCTGCTCGACGCGGCGCGGGACGACCGTCAAGGGTACGGGGAACTGCGCTCCCGTGTCGCAGTGTTCACCGGCAGGCTCTGCTTGGCCGACGGTGATGCCGGGGCCGCCGACCTGTTCGTCGAGGCGCTGCATGCCGCCTCGACCTGCAATGCGGTCGCTCTGGAGCGCTGTGCGGAGGCGATCATCGCCTGCTGCGCCGACGCTGGCCGTCCCGACCTGGCCGACGATGTACGGGGGCGGTGGACGGGGGCCCTGACCGTACCCACGACGGTTTCGGCCGTCGAGCTCGCCCAGGCCCGCATCGGCGACTTGCGCCCCTGCCTGGCACCGGAGGTCATGCTGGAACGCATGAGGAGAACCAGTCGGTGAAGCGGCGGGACTGTTTCGTCGCCAACATCAGCGAACCCTTCCTGCCGTTCCTTCGGCGCGAGACCGATCCGGCGCGTCGTAACCACATGATCGCCGAGGAGCATGCTCTCTCGGAACGAACGGCACTGTGGGGCGGGGTCGACAAGATCTGCCTGCTGCCCCAGCCACCGCACACCATCGGGCTCCTCGAATCCCGGTTCGGCTACCGAGTGTCGGCCAAGGCCCTCGAAACCCCCGACGATCGTCTGAGCCGTGCCATCACACGGTCGGACGACGCGATCGCCTGGCTGGCCGCAGCCGGGCGAACCGCTCCGCTCGCCCTCAGCAGTTACGCGGCCACTGAGGACTTCGTCGACCTGGTAGCGACCCTTCGCAGCAGCGGGGTCGACTTCGCCGCAGACGACGCCACTGTGAGCCCGGAGGGCTTGAGCGTCCTGCGCCGGATCGAGAGCAAGTCTGGTTTCCGGCAGGTCGCGGCCGTCCTGCTGAACGGCTTGCCCTGTCGGCTTCCTGCGGGCACGACCTGCGAATCGCCAGGCGCCGCGCTGGGCGCTGCGCGCCGGCTGAGCCGGGCCACCGGTGCCGTGATGATCAAAGCGGACGACGGTGAAGGTGGGTTCGGCAACGTGGCCCTTTCTGCTCGCGAACTGGAGCGGATCGATACGACCCGCCTGTTGGAGGTCTGCCCGTTCCTGGGGCTTCGGTCGGTGGTCGAGCAGCTCATACCGTGCGTCGGTGCGCCGTCCGTCGAGTTCTTCGTGCCGTCGGCGCCGAGGTCGCCCGTGGTGACATACGCGTGCACCCAGATCTTCGACCGGAACAACTACTTCATCGGCGTCCGGCTGAGCCCTGCGGACCGCGACGCTGCCTGGTTCGAACCGCTCGCCGAGTTCGGCTGCCGCCTCGCGGCGCACCTGCAACAGCGCGGCTTTCGCGGCCACTTCGACATCGACGCCATCGTGACGGCCACCGGTGACCTCTACGTCGTCGAGGCGAACCTGCGCCGGACCGGCGGCACTCACGTGCATGACTTCGCCCGCACGGTCCTCGGCAGTGACTACGCGTCCCGCGTCGAGATACTCAGCCGGTCGATCACCATACCGCCGTGCTCCCCGGCCGAGGCGCTGCGCCGGCTGGAACCTCTGCTGGTCGATCCCGGATCCGGCACCGGTGTGCTGCCGGTCGTCGTCGGTACAGCTCAGGATGGCGCAGTCGAGCTGATGGTCTTCGCAAGGGACGAACACGGCCTGCAGGAGACCCTCGCGGCCGCCGTCGGAACCCTGACCGTGGGAGGCGCAGCCCATGGCTAGGGGGAATTTCCCGGCAGTCGTGTGGATCGGACCGCGCGCGGCGGACGGGGCCGTCGTCGGCGCGGGTGACCACCCGGTCGCGGTCTTCTCCGCAGATACGGCTCAGCCGCACGGGCCGGGTCGGACCGCACCGTCCCTGGAGACGCGTACCGGCGTACGGCAACGGTGGGGAGCGGCCAGCGTGGGCGACGTGGTGGCGGCCTTCGGCGCGGAGATCCGCCAGGCGGCAAGGCGAGCCGCCGCGGTGCTGCCCTACACAATGGACGAAGCGCTGCCCGCTCTGATCGGCGACACCGGCGCGAAACTACTCGGGCCCGCCCCGCGCCTGCGGCACTGGCTGGACGACAAGCGTGCGGCGCTGCAGGTCTTCGACGGCGTTGGTTCACCCAGGCTTGCCTACCGGGAGATGTCCGCGAGGCAGCTCCCGAGCCTGGCGGCAAGGGACCGCATCGGCCGCCGACTCGTGGTGCAGATCCCGCGCGCCTCCGGCGGCAAGGGCACCCACTTCGTCCGGGCGGACGCGGAGAGCCTTGGCCGACTCGCCTCACGACTGGCTGCCGGCACCGTGCTGGTCACGGACTACGAGGAGGGCTCGTACTCGCTCAACGCACACGTCGCTGTGCTGCCGGGGAGAATCCTGGTCGCCCCGATGTCGGTCCAGCTCGTCGGTATCGCGCCGTGCACGTCGCACGCGGCCGCGTACTGCGGAAACAACTTTGCGGCCATGGCGGACATCGGCGCGGGCGTGGTGAGCCGCGCACGGGAGATCACCACCAGGGTGGGCGAGTCGCTCGCGGCTCGGGGGTACCGGGGCTTCGCGGGCCTCGACCTGCTAGTCACCGCGCGCCCGGACGGGATCTTTCCCATCGACCTCAATCCCCGTCTCCAGGCATCGACGAGGGCCTTGGCTTTGGCCGAGCGCTCCGCCGGCAACGGGCCGGGCTTCGTTGACCTCGCCGTCGGCGCCGAACTAGGCGTTTACGGTCGTGAAGACCTGGACCGTTACGTGGCCCCGGGCGCACTCGCCATGGCTCAGCTGGTCTTCTACAACCGGTCCTCCTACTCACTGAGCCGGAGACCCGGGGCCGCCCGGACGACGGCAATCGTCGACGGCTGGTCGCTGACCGGTCTCGCTCCGGCAGGCGTACGGGTGGAGAGCGGAGCGGTCCTGGCCACCGCGACGCGATGCTCCTCGGACCGGGCCCCGCTCGAGACGGCAGCACAGGAGCTGGTGGTTTCGGTAGAGGACGGCTACGAAGCCGCTCAATAGCTTCGGTATGCCAGTCCTGTGGGCAGGGAAAGGACATTGTTCTGGCATCCGACGCAGGTCGGGCCGAGAACCAGCCCGGCGCCGGTCGCGATCTCCTGGCACTGCTCATACAGGTTCCAGTACTCCGGGCCGGTCAAACCCCGCCGGTCGGCCAGCGTGGTACCGGCGAGGGGCCGGAACGGCGAGATGATCGGCATGACACCGAGTTCGCAGAGCCTGGTGACCCCGCGAACGGTCTCCTCGACCGGCTCCAGCCCGGCGATGAGAATGGAACGGGCCCGGTACGGTCCGAAGAGCCGCGCCGCGTGGCTCAGCGCCTCCAAGTACCGACCCCTGCCGATCAGATCGCGTTTGCCGGGGATGAAACCGTCCCACGCGGCGTCGCTCCAGAACTCCAGGTTCATGCCGAGTTCGTCCACCCCCGCGTCGAAGAGCTCGTCGATGTGCCGGTTGTGGAGTGGTGCGGCGATCATGACGTAGACGGGGATGTCGTAGCGGCTCTTCACGATCCGGGTGAGCCGGGCGGCAAGGGACGCCCCCATGTCGTCGCCGGGCGGCGTACCACCGCCGATGAGCAGGTGGCGAGCCGGGCGAACACTGTCCGACCATGCCTGTTCCACCACCTCCAGGAAATGCCGCTCCAGCTTGCGGGAGGCGTCTGCGTCGTAGTTGAAGCCGATCGAGCAGTACGCGCAGCGCTTGTGGCGTGCCCAGAAGCTGCACCCCGGGCCGGTCATGCCAAAACATAGCCGGTCGGGCGAGCACATCTGCGCGATGCGGGAAAGCGGGATGGTGCCGTCCGAGACCGTGCGGCCGTAGTACTCCGGCTCGGGAACTCCGACGACGTCATGTCTCTTCCTGCCTGGTGCGCTGAGGTACAGCCGTCCATCGGCTGCTTCGAGGCGGTATGGGGAGGACACGGCGATCGCCTCGCGGACGGGAACGTTGACGTACAAGCCAAGGTCCTCATCGAGGGCAAGATCGAGGCCGCCAGACACGCCGGAGCGGGTTCTGAGGATTGTCGTGCCGGCACGGTGCCCGGTCCCCGATGCGAAGAGGAACGTCTCGGCGCTGGGGTCGAGCCGGGCGCCCCGAGCCAGCAGATCGAACTTCAGCCGGCCCAGCTCGGTCAGCCGCCGCCACCGTTCCGGTGACCAGCCGTCAGGATCCATCGCCATCGCCTCCCAGCGCGTGGGGACGGCGCGGCACCCAGGACACCGTGTGTTGGGGGATGGGCAGTCCCGAACTACATTGCAGCATCGCCGAGCGGCGCAGGCCAGAGGCTGGCTCCGCGAAGCAGTCGAAGGCACGATCTCGAGCCAGCCACGCACTTCTTCGCCGATCTACACCAGCGCATCGCGCAAGGCTCCGCTCCGCTGACCGCCTTCCGCAGGGCGCAACTCGCCACACGGGCCGTCTTCCCCGTATACCGGGACTGGGGGGCCTTCGTGTTCCTTAACGGCTGGCACTACACCGCGCAGGAGGCAACATGACGGCGGCGAACGGCTGGACCATTCCCTTGCAGGAGGTCCCCCTCATCCCCGAACGCACCCTGGGCACGCCACCGGTGTCCGGACACCTGGCGCGTAGGCTGTCGTTCGGCCAGGACCTGTTGCCTGTGTCCGAGACCTACGCTCCCGCCGAGTGGTGCGCCTGCACTGCGGGGCTCACCCCCGAGCGCACGTTCCGACTACGCGCGCTGGTGTGCTCCTTCTACCCGCCGGACAGTCCCTGGATCATGAAAACGGGCTCAATCGGGCTGTCCCTCAGCACGGTCGGTGAAATACCCGCCAGGGCCGTCGCTCGCCGCATCGACCCGGGTCGGCGGAGTCAACCGGTAAATTTCACACCCTCCACCTTCAACGCGGGATTGTTCAGCGCAGGGGTGGAGCACCCGATCGGGGGCTCCACCATTGGCTCAGAATGATGGCATCGCCCGGATTTTGCCGGACACGGACTCTCCCGTGGGCCCCGCGTCTGCCTGGGACCAGCACCGACGGCACAGCCTGTCGACGGGAGTCGTCTTCGGACTAGCCATGGGGTTGCGCCCCCGGGCTGACCGACGCCCTTGCCACGGCCTGCCATGATCCGCTCGGGATCGCGATACGGGTCGGGCTCATCACCGGAACGGTCATCAGCCTGCTGACCGGGGTCGCGGCAGGGCTCACCGTGTCCCACCGTTGGCGGACCGTAGTCGTGTTCGTACAGCTGTGGGCCAAGCGGGTTCTCCCGCTGCGGGCCATGCGGTTTCTGGACGATGCCTGCAGACTGGAGGTGCTGCGGGAGGCGGGCCCTTACTACGAATTCCGGCACGCGCGTCTTCAGGACTATCTGGCCCGCCCGCGGGACCGAGAGGGCGGCAATGTCGGCCAGAGCCCAAGCCGGAGCCGAACGTGAGCGCCGGACAACAGGCCACGCGAACCGACACGACGGCCGACGCCGAGGCCACGTAATCCGGCCGAGCCAAGACCACCCCCTGCCAGCGGCTCCAACGCCATGCTCCGACGACTGTCGCGAACCGCCAGCTCATAGGCCTCGCCCACCACTCCGCTCCAGGGACTTTTCAGGGACTTTCAGCTCTGTCCGAGGGACTTCCGAGGGACTTTTTGCCGCCTAACACGGCAAGCTCCTGAAAGATCGGAAAGGGCCTCCGTCGCAGATCAGAGGCCCTTTCCCAGGCGAAGCCGCAGGTGGCGGCAGACGAGTCGGGCTGTACGCCGGGTTCTGTGCCGAGGGGTCTCGCGACGTCCTCGGTGACGGCCATCCATCTAGGGCCGGCGTTGCCGCCGGCCTCGTGCGGTCTACCCGCGGACTCGGGCGGGCAGCCCTCGAACGTCCGCGCAGAAACACCTTCACATCCTGGAAGGCGCTTCCTTTTGACCTTGCTCCGGGTGGGGTTTACCTAGCTGCCCAGGTCGCCCTGGGCACTGGTGGTCTCTTACACCACCGTTTCACCCTTACCGAGGACCGAAATCCCCGGCGGTCTGTTTTCTGTGGCACTGTCCCGCGGGTCACCCCGGGTGGCCGTTAGCCATCACCCTGCCCTGTGGAGCCCGGACGTTCCTCGGGAAGTCCCGTAAGGGACTCCACGCGGCCGCCCGCCCGGCTCGTCTGCCGTGTCGACCATGGTACCGGGCGGAGGCCGCGCCTCGGGCCCGGGACGGCGTCCCGCTTCGGGCGGGAGGCCGCGTCGCGCTTCGGGCGGGAGGCCGCGTCGCGCTTCGGGCTCGACGCCGTGGCCAGGACGGAGCCGGTCAGGATCAGTGCGAAGGCCGCGAGGATGCCGGACGTCAGGGGCTCGTCCAGGAACAGGGCGCCTGCCGCCACCGCGACCGCCGGGTTCACGTAGGTGATGACCGTCGAGCGGGTGGGGCCCACCTCCCTGATCAGTTCCAGGAAGCCGACGAAGGCCACCGCCGTGCAGAGGACGCCGAGGCCCGCGAGCGCCGCCAGCACCGAGGTGGAAGGGAGCTCGGCCGGCCAGGACGCGGCCGCTGCCGGGGCGTAGACCAGTGCCGCCAGGGCCAGGCAGGGGACGATGAGCTGGAGGGTGGGGACGTCCTTGAGGCGGCGGGCCGCGATCAGGGGGGCCGTGGCGTAGCCCAGCACCGTGAGCAGGACCTCGCCGAGTGAGCGGGCGTCTCCTCCCGTCAAGTGCGGGACCGTGAGGACCCCGACGCCGGCCAGGCCCAGGGCGAGGCCCGCGACGCGGCGTACGCCCAGCACCTCCGCGTCGCCGAGGAAGCGGGCGGCCAGGACGCCGACGATCGGGACGCCCGCGATCAGCAGTCCGGCGGTGGAGCTCGACAGGTGCCGCTCGGCGTCGGTCAGGGTGAACCACGGGCCGATGATCTCGATGCACGCGAAGGCCAGCATGGGCGCCCAGTGCGCCCGCACGGTGCGGACCAGGCCGCCCTGGCGGAGCGCGAACGGGAGCAGGAGGAGGGCGCCGAGCGCGCAGCGCACGAACACCACCATGGACGGGGAGAGATCCTCCACCGCGATCTTTATCAGCAGATAGGGGATGCCCCAGATCACTCCCATGAGGGAGAACAGCAACCAGCCGCGTGCAGTCATGCCCGCAGTGTCGACGCGGCCCGGGTCACGTGTCTTGAACGCTGTTGCGGTACGCCGCCGGGGTGACGCCGAGGACGCGGCGGAACCAGCGGGTGAGGTGGGCCTGGTCCGCGAAACCGACCAGGCCGGCGACCTCTGCGGGGCGCAGCCCCGACTCCAGCAGGCCACGGGCCCGGGCGACCCGGTGCTGGGCCAGCCAGGCGTAGGGCGGCATACCGGCCGCCGTACGGAAGGCGCGCAGGAGCTGGTAGCGGGACAGGCCCAGGTCCGTCGCCAGGTCGGCGAGCGAGGGCGGGGCGAGGAGTTCGTCGGCGAGGCGGGTCCGCACGGCGCGGGCGATGTGCTCGGCGCCGGGGATCGCGTCGCACACCGGACGGGCCGTGGAGTGGCGGCGGGCGAGGGCCGTCAGCAGCCACGGGAGGCGCGACTCGGCCTCCAGCGGGTCGGGACAGGCGGACAGTTCCCTGTGCGCCCGGCGCAGGGCGGCGGCCAGTTCGGGGTCGTCGAGGAGGGGCTCACGGAAGTGCGGCACACCGCCGAGCGTGCCCTCGGTGAGGAGGGCGGGGCCGGCGTACAACGCGCGGTAGGCGTAACCGCCGACGGCGTCGCCCGGGCCGCCGGTGTGCGTCTCCCCCGGGGCCAGGACGACGATGGAGCCGGGACCGGTCCGGATGTGGCCGCCTCGGTAGTCGATGATCTCCGAGCCGCCCACGCAGACACCGACGGTGAACTCCTCGTGGGCGTGCGGGGCGTAGACGTGCCGCTCGAAGCGGGCGGTGAGCAGGTCGAGGGGCGGTCCTTGACGGCCCAGCCGCGCCCTGGTCCACGACGCCTGTTCACGACTCATCCGACGCCCCCTGCATGCTCTCGCGGCCCGCGCCCTTCGCGCCTTCGCGCCTTCGAACCTCCGGGGCTCCTGGCTCTCCCTGGGTGCCTGGGCCTCCGGACTTCCCGGATCTCGGGCTCCCCCGGCTCCCCGGCTCCCCCGGCTCCCCGGCTCCCCGGCTCCCCGGCTCCCCGGCTCCTAGCGGTGCAACGCCTTCAGGCCGCGTTTCCATGCCGCCGGGAGCTCGGCGTCGTCCGGAAACCGGCTGTGGATCTCCAGGACCACCATGCCGTGGGCGAAGGCCCAGATCGCGCGGGCCAGGTCCAGGTCGCCGTCGCAGGCCAGCAGCAGGGGCATCGCGGCCCGGTCCTCCAGGCCGGCGGGCAGGGCGGCGCGGGGCAGCGGGCGTTCCGTGGCCAGGCAGTAGAGGTGGGGGTGGGCGAGGGCGTAGGCGCGGTACGCCTGTGCCAGTGCGGGCAGGGAACCCGGCTCTCGCGCCTCGGCCGCCTCCAGCGCCTCCGCCGACTCCTGCAGCATCTGCGCGACCAGTTCGACCTCGACGGCGTGCTTGTCGGGGAAGTGCTTGTAGAGCGAGGGCGCCTTGATGCCGAGGTGGTCGGCGAGTGCGCGCATGGTGAGCGCGGCGGGCCCGGCCTCCTCCAGGAGGGTCCGGGCGGCCGCCGCGATCTCGCGGGCGCGGGGCGTGAGCCGCTCAGTCACGCTGGAAGCCCTCCTTGGTGCGCAGTCCGTAGCCGAAGGCGCGATCGTACGAGATGTGGGCGAGCCATCCGCACAGTGCCGCGAACAGCGGGGGCCAGGCGGCGAACGGCCCGAACGTGTAGAGGACCATGAGGGCGAGCGGGACGACGGCGGCGTGCATCGTGTTGTAGTACGGCACCGCCCGGGGCGGGAGCTGCCCCTTCGCCATGCGGGGCGCCTCGTCGAGGGCGACCAGGAACGTCAGGTCCGGCAGGATCAGGAAAGCGAGGGCGAGACCGCCCGCGAGCCAGCCGTGGTTCACGGACTCCAGTACCGCGAAGGCCGACCAGAACACGGCGTTCGCCAGCCAGGCCGCGCGGCGGACGCCACGGAAGCCGGAGCCCGTGCGCGTGCTGGTGCTGGTGTGGGTGCGCGAGCTGGTGGTGGCCGTGCTCATGTCTGCCCCCTGGACGTCGTCTACTGGGTCTCGGCGGTGCGACCCATCAAGCTAACAGTGTTAGCCCGCCTGTCGTCACGACGGTACGGCTAACGCCGTTAGCCGTCAAGGTGGGCACGGGGCGGGCACCGGCGAGCACTCCCGGAGATGCCGGGACGAGGACGACGCCTCCCCTCCCGCACCTCGAACGCGGCACTTTTCCGCGACCCGATGACCGTCGGCCACCTCCACCTCCACCTCCACCGCCGCGTCGGCGTCGGAGCGGGGCGGAGGCCGGTGTGCGGCACGCCGTACGCTGGCGCGGCAGAGCTCTATCGAAGGAGATGTCCCGTGCTGGTCCTGCTGCCGCCCTCCGAAGGCAAGGCGTCCTCCGGGCGCGGCGCCCCGCTCAAGCCGGAGGCCCTGTCGCTGCCGGGACTGGGCGCGGCTCGTGAGGCCGTCCTCGACGAGCTGGTCGAGTTGTGCGCGGCCGACGAGGAGAAGGCGCGCGAGGTGCTCGGACTGAGTGAAGGGCTGCGCGGTGAGATCGCGAAGAACGCGCGGCTGCGGACGGCGGGCGCGCGGCCGGCCGGGGAGGTCTACACCGGCATCCTGTACGACGCCCTCGGGCTGGCCTCGCTCGACGCGGCGGCGAAGCGGCGTGCGGCCAGGTCGCTCCTCGTCTTCTCCGGACTGTGGGGCGCCGTCCGCGTGACGGACCGGATCCCGTCCTACCGCTGCTCGATGGGCGTGCGGCTGCCGGGGCTGGGCGCGTTGGGCGCGCACTGGCGCACGCCGATGGAGTCCGCGCTGACCGAGGCGGCCGGGGGCGGGCTGGTGCTGGACCTGCGGTCGGCGGCGTACGCGGCGGCGTGGAAGCCGAAGGGCGAGGTCGCGGCGCGGACGGCGAGCGTGCGGGTGCTGCACGCGCCGACGCGTAAGGTCGTCAGCCACTTCAACAAGGCGACGAAGGGGCGGATCGTACGGAGCCTGCTGACGGCGGGAATCGCCCCGAAGGGCCCGGCCGAGCTGGTGGAGGCCCTGCGGGACCTCGGGTACGTGGTGGAGGAGCACGCCCCGGCCCGGGCGGGCGCGGCCCGGACGCTGGACGTGCTGGTGGACGAGGTGCACTGAGGGTGAGGACGGGCGAGGCGGGCACGGTGATCACATCGAAGCAGGTGACGGCGTGCGGGGCCGCCGGCGCCCGGTTCCTGGTGAGCCCCGGCTGGACGGGCGCCCTGCGGACGGCGTTGCCGGCGTCCGGGCTGCCCTTCCTGCCCGGGGTGTCGACGACGTCGGAGGTCGTGGCGCTGCTGGAGCGGGGCGTGCGGGAGATGAAGTTCTTCCCGGCGGAGGCGGCGGGCGGCGCCGCCTATCTGCGCTCGCTCGCCGGTCCGCTGCCGCAGGCCCGGTTCTGCCCGACGGGCGGCATCGGCCCGAAGAACGCACCCGACTACCTCGCGCTGCCCAACGTCGGCTGCGTGGGCGAGAGTTGAATGGTTCCGGCGGACGCGGTCGCGGCCCGGGACCGGCCTCGGATCGAGGAGCTCGCCCGGACCGCGTCCGGCCTCAGGGCCGAAGGCGTCAGGACCGCGTCCGGCCTCAGGGCCGAAGGTGGGACGTGTCGTTGAAGAGCCGGACGCTCGCGTTCCCGTCCGCGTAGTAGGCCACGGCCGACAGCGAGGCCGCCGACAGTTCCATGCGGAACAAGGACTCCGGCGGTGCGCCCAGGGCGAGCCGCACGAGCGTCTTGATCGGGGTCACATGGGTGACCAGCAGGACCGTGCGGCCCGCGTACGCGGCGACCAGCCGGTCGCGGGCGGCGGCGATCCGGAGGGCGGTGGCCGCGAAGCTCTCGCCGCCGCCGGTCGGCTCGGCCTCCGGGTCGGCGAGCCAGGCGTTCAGGTCGTCGGGGTAGCGTTCGCGGACCTCGCCGAAGGTCAGCCCCTCCCAGGCGCCGAAGTCCGTCTCGATCAGCCCGTCCTCGACGGTGACCTGCAGGCCGAGGCGGTCAGCCACGATGCCGGCCGTCTCACGGGTACGGGCCAGCGGGGAGGCGAGGACGTGCTGGACGGTGCCGCGCCGGGCGAGCGCGGCGGCGACCCGCTCGGCCTGCCCCCTGCCGACGTCGGAGAGCGAGGGATCGGTGCCGCCGCTTCCGGAGAACCGCTTCTGCGGAGTCAGCGGCGTCTCACCGTGCCGCAGCAGCACGAAGGTGGCCGGCGCACCGAGATCGGGAGCCGCACCCCAGCCGACGGTCGGCGCAACGGCGGGCTCGGCGGCGGAAGCTGCGGCTTCTACGGTGGGCAGAGCGACCGCGCGGGCGGCACGCACGTCGTCGCCGGTCTTGGCGCCAGGCTCCGCAACGGCTTCCACAACGGTTCTCCGCACATCTTCCGCAACGGCTTCCACTCGGGTTCCCGGTGCCGTGCCCACGCGACCTTGCGAAACCGCTTCCGAACCTGATTCCCCGACGGCTCCCGCGCGACCTTGCGAAACCGCTTCCGAACCTGATTCCCCGACGGCTCCCGCGCGACCTTGCGAAACCGCTTCCGAACGCGATCCCTCGACGGCTCCCAGCCCGCTTTGCCGAACCGCTTCCGAACCTGTTTCCCCGACGGCTCCCGCGCGACCTTGCGGAACGGCTTCCACGCGTTCTTCCGCGGCTGCCCCGGCACCGCCTCGCGCAGCCGCTTCCGTAATTCTTTCCGCCGCCGCCCGGGAAAGGGCCTCGCGGGCCTTCGCCGCGCCCGCGACGGCGTCGCCGGGAGGGCCGGACGGCTCGGGAGCCGCCGGGACCGCGGCGGGCGGGCGAGCGCCGAGCGCGGCTCGTGACGCGCCCTCGTCCCACTGCTCGCCCCGCTTGCCCGCGTCCATCGCCTCGTTCGCGAGGCGGTCGGCGTGCTTGTTCTGCGCGCGCGGAATCCACTCGTAGGTGACCTGCCCGGGCGGAAGCACCCGGGCAGCCTCCGCCGCAAGCGGCTTCATGTCGGGATGCTTGATCTTCCAGCGGCCCGACATCTGCTCGACGACCAGCTTGGAGTCCATGCGCACGCGCACCCTGGCCGAAGGGTCGAGTTCGCGGGCGGCGCGCAGTCCGGCCAGCAGACCCCGGTACTCGGCCACGTTGTTGGTGGCGACGCCGATGAACTCGGCCCGCTCGGCGAGGGTCTCCCCCGTGGTCGCGTCGATCACCACGCTGCCGTAGCCCGCGGGCCCCGGGTTGCCCCGTGACCCCCCGTCGGCCTCGACGATGAACTCCCGCACGTTGCAGGCCCCTTACCGGTTACAGCCCCGAGTCGGACGTGCGCACGAGGATACGGCGGCAGTTCTCGCACCGTACGACCGTGTCGGGCGCGGCCGAGCGGATCTCGTTGATGTCGGTGATGGCCAGCTCCTGGCGGCAGCCCTGGCAGGTGCGCTGGTGGAGCCGGGCCGCGCCGATGCCGCCCTGCTGCTCGCGCAGCTTGTCGTACAGCTTGAGCAGGTCGGCCGGCAGGGAGGCGGCGACGACCTCGCGCTCCTTGGTGACGGTGGCGGCCTCGCCGTCGAGCTCCTCGAAGGCGGCGTTCCGGCGCGCGGTGGCGTCGTCGATCTTGCCCTGCACGGAGCCGACCCGCTCGGTCAGCTCGGCGGCCCGCTCCTGGGCGCTCTCGCGGCGCTCCATGATCTCCAGGACGACGTCCTCGAGGTCGCCCTGGCGCTTGGCGAGGGAGACGATCTCCCGCTGCAGGTTCTCGAGGTCCTTCGGGGAGGTGACGGCGCCCGAGTCCAGTCGCTGCTGGTCACGGGTGGCGCGCTGGCGCACCTGGTCGACGTCCTGCTCGGCCTTGGTCTGCTCGCGGGCGGTGTCGCTCTCCTCGGTCTGGGCGGCCACGAGAAGGTCGCGCAGCTGGGTGAGGTCCTTGGTCAGCGACTCGATCTCGGCGTGCTCGGGCAGGGACCTGCGCTTGTGGGCGAGCTGCTGCAGTCGGACGTCGAGGCCCTGGACGTCGAGGAGTCGGATCTGGTCGGCGGGCGCGGCGTTCAGTTGGGGGCTCCCATTGAGCTAGAGGTGGCGGTGGACGCCGCGTGGGCGGTCCAGGGGTCGGTGACCGTGCGGGAGACGTGGACCCGCAGGTCCCATCCCCTCCGGTCGGAGATCTCGTCGAGCTGGGCGGCGGCCAGCTCGCACCAGGGCCACTCGGTGGCCCAGTGCGCCGCGTCGAGCAGCGCGAGAGGACTGTGGGCGCGGGCCTCGGAGACGGGGTGGTGGCGCAGGTCCGCGGTGAGGAAGGCGTCGACGCCGGCGGCCCGGACCTGCTCGAAGAGGCTGTCCCCGGAGCCGCCGCTGACGGCGACGGTCCGTACGAGCGCGTCCGGATCGCCGGCCACCCGGATGCCCTGCGCGGTGGCCGGCAGCCGCTCGGCGGCCCGGGCGGCGAGCTCGCGGACGGTGAGCGGGTGGTCGAGCTCGCAGACGCGGCCGAGGCCCCGGCGCCCTTCGCCGTCGCTCGGGTCCGGCACGAGGGGGCCGACGACCCGCAGGCCGAGCGCGCCGGCGAGGGCGTCGCTCACCCCGGGATCGGCGCTGTCGGCGTTGGTGTGCGCGACGTGCAGGGCGATGTCGTTCTTGATGAGGGTGTGCACGACGCGGCCCTTGAACGTGGAGGCGGCGACGGTGGTCGTACCGCGCAGATACAGCGGGTGGTGGGTGACGAGCAGGCCCGCGCCGATCTTCACGGCCTCCTCGACGACCTCCTGGACGGGATCGACGGCGAAGAGGACGCGGGAGACCTCCTGGTCGGGATCGCCCACGACGGTGCCGACCGCGTCCCAGGACTCGGCCCGCTCGGAGGGCCACAGATCGTCCAGCGCGGCGATGACTTCAGACAGACGGGGCACGAACGAAAGGCTACCTGGCCGTTCTGCGGGGAGGTAACCGCCGGCTCGGCATGCACACGCCTTCCGCGACCCTCAGGCGAATCGCTTCTGCACCACTCTTACGAGGGAAGAAGACCGCCCGTGGGTCCCACGCCCGTGCGTGCGAAAACTAGCTTCGTCGCCGGAGGTGGCGGAACGATGACGATGCCGGCCTGTGCGATCGAGCCCACCGCGGCGGACACGGAGGACCGGGAAGCCCCGGAGGACGGGGAGGACCCGGAGGAACGAGAGGACGAGGAGCGCCCCGAACACCCCGAGCACGCTGAGCGCCTCGAGTACACCGAGCGCCTCGAGTACACCGAGCGCCTCGAATACACCAAGTACACCGAGTACACCGAGTACACCGAGTACACCGAGCGCCCTGAACACCCCGAGTACGCCGAAGACCGGGACCACCGGGAGCAGGGTGCCGGCGAGCCCTCGCCGCCCCCACCCGCACCCGCGATCACACCCGCACCCGCAATCACACCCGCACCCGCACCTGTAACCGCGCCCACAAGCACGCCCCCGCCCACACCCGCGCCCCTGCGTCCATCCGCGCCTGTCCCGGCCCCCGTGTCCGCGGCGCACGGGCGGCGTGTGACGCCCCCGGCCGACGGGTACGGCGTCGCGCCCCCCGCCCCGTGTGTGCTGACCGCGAACGGCGCCTACGCCGCACGCCTCGCCGGGGACGGCGACTCCCTGTTCCCCGAGCGCTGGACCCTGGACGGTCCCGAGCCGTACGCCGTGCCCCTGGCCGGCAACCAGCCGGAGGAGCCCGGTACGGAGGTCCAGCCGATGGCCGACGGCCGGGTCCTGATCCGGCGGCCGACCGACGGACGACACGCGTTCTCCCTGCTGTACCCGACCGGACCCGGCACCGGCGAGCTGCCGCTGGGCGCCGTCGAGTGCCCGGACGACGGCGTCGAGCTGCGGCTGCTCCCGCCGGCCCCCTGCGGCGAGCGCGCGTACGCCCTCGCCGTCGGCCCCTGGACGACGGCCGTGTGGCTGGTGGCGGGCGGCGCCTTCGGCCCCGAGCGCGTCGCCGAGATCCCCGGCCGATGCTCCGGCGGCGCGTGGCTGGACCGCACCGGCCGCATGCTCGCGCTGGACCGTGAGACCGGCGGGCTGACCAAGACCATCGTGGTGGACCTCGAGCGCGGTGGCGAGGTGTCGCCGCTGCTGCAGATCTCCGCCGACAGCGACGACCGTCTGCTGCTCGCCGACCCGGACAGCGGACTGCTGCTGATCAGCTCGGACGCCGCCTCGCCGGGAGAGGCCCGGCTGGGCTGGGGGGTCGTGGGCAGCACGCTGCCGGTCCGCTTCCCGGAGTCCCTGCGGCTGCCCGACCACGCCCTCACGCCCTTCGCGATCCAGCCGGGTCAGGCCCTGCTGCCGGAGGCGTGCGCGGTGGCTTTGCGCATCGACGGTCCCTTCGGCGCCTGGGTGGGGGTCTGGCGTCCCACCGAACGCCGGCTGCATCAGCTGGCCGCACCTGACGGCTGGCTGACGGGCAGTGGACTGTGGACACCGGACGGCGTGCTGCGGCTGCCGTACACCACGGCCGCGGAGCCCTGCGGGGTCGCGCCCCTGACGGCTCCGGTCATGACCTCCCCGGCGGCCGTCGAGGACACCTCGCCCCCGCACCCCGGACGTCCCGAATGCCCCGGGCGCCTTGGACACCCGGACAAAGCGACGACGCCCGACGCGACGGCGTACTGGGCTGCGCCGTACTGGGCCGAACCGAGCGAGGCGGCCGGGAGAACGTCAGAGCCGGAGCCGGGGTCGGAGCTGGGGTCGGTACCGGTCGCGGCCCGTCCTGTGCCTCTGCAACAGGCCCCGCTCGGCCGCCTTGTAACGAAGTAGCGGCGGTTGGCGTGGCCGCCTGGATTCGCCCCGCGGTGTGCTGGATAAAATCGCCCGGCTGTAAAGAAAGATCATGTTGACGGGGTGAATTCTTCCGATGAGCGACACCAGCACCATGCAGGCGCCGTCCTCCGACATCCAGGAGACGGCCGGACACGGCCGCCACCGGGGCCCGGTCTCGGCCCACGAGGCCGATTCGGCCCCTCACGGCCGGCATCGCAGGCCGGCCGAGAACAGGGCCGACGACACCGGCGAAGCGGCTGCCTGACAGTACGCCGCCGGGGGCCCGGCCGGCCGTGGACGACGCTGCGTCGTCCGTGGACGGCCGGGCCCCCGCGCATGTCGTGTGCGCTCAGGCCGGCCCGCCCCTAGGGATCCCGTACGTACCGCCGCCTGTCGACGTGGACGACTGTCCGCTATCCGCGTCGCAGGCCCAGCACCTCGGCCGCCGCGAACGTCTCACCGTCCGGCCGGTCCGCGTAGTACCCGCCGAGGACGGCGTCCAGCTCGTCGAAGCTGAACGCGTCCTGCTTGCTGTCGAACTTCGCCGCCACCCGGGGCCGTTCGACGACCGCGACGACACCCCCGTGCACGACGAGCAGCTGCCCGTTGATCCGCGCGGCGGCCGGTGACGCCAAGTAGCCGACGAGCGGGGCGACATGCTCGGGTGCGAGCGGGTCGAGCCCGTCGGCCGGCTGCTCGAACCCGGCGAAGACGTCCGCCGTCATCCGGGTGCGGGCGCGCGGGCAGATCGCGTTGGCTGTGACACCGTACTTGGCGAGCGCCAGGGCGGTGGAGGTCGTCAGGCCGACGATCCCGCCCTTCGCCGCCGCGTAGTTGGGCTGGCCCGCCGATCCGGCGAGGAACGCCTCCGACGAGGTGTTCACGATCCGCCCGTACACCGGCGCGCCGGCCGCCTTGGACCGCTCACGCCAGTGCGCGGCGGCGAAGCGGGTGGTGTTGAAGTGGCCCTTGAGGTGGACGCGGATCACCGAGTCCCACTCCTCCTCCGCCATGGAGAAGACCATGCGGTCGCGCAGGATGCCCGCGTTGTTGACGACGACGTCCAGTGTGCCGAACTCGGCGATCGCCGTCTCGACGAGCTCGCGGGCCTGCCGGAAGTCGGACACGTCCCCGGTGTGGGCGAGCGCGGCGCCGCCCGCGGCCCGGATCTCCGCCGCGACCTCCTGCGCGGGCCCTGCCGACGCCTCGCCGGAGCCGTCACGGCCGGGCTGCCCGTAGTCGTTGACGACGACGGCCGCGCCCAGCCGGGCCAGTTCCAGCGCCTCGGCGCGCCCGAGCCCGCGCCCGGCGCCCGTGACGATCGCGGTCAGCCCCTCGAGCGGCACGGGTAGTGGCGATGACGGTGACGGTGGCATCCGGACGGCCGCCTCTCAGATCTCGATGCACGTACGGAGCGCCGCCCCGGTACGCATCTGGTCCAGCGCCTCATTGATCTCGGTGAGCGCCACACGGTGGGTGATCAGGCCCCCGAGGTCGATGCGGCCGGCCCGCCACAGGGCGATCGTCCGCTCGTAGGAGCGCAGGACGTCGCCGCCGCCGTACATCGAGGGCAGGATCCGCTTCTCGTCGAAGAACAGCTCGAACATGCTGAGCTGGAGGTAGTCGTCCAGGGCGCCCGCGCCGACGACGACGAGGGTGCCGCCGCGCCGGGTGTTCTCGTAGGCGGAGCGGGCGGTGGCGGAGCGGCCGACGACCTCGAAGACGTAGTCGAACCCCTCGCCCCCGGTGACCTGCTGCTTCGCGTCGGGCAGCTCGTCAGGCGAGACGGCCTTGGTGGCGCCGAACCGCAGGGCGGCCTCCCGGCGGGCGGCGACCGGGTCGACGGCGACGATCTCGGCGGCGCCCTTGAGCCGCGCGCCCTGGATCGCGGAGACGCCGACGCCTCCGCAGCCGATGACGGCGACCGACGAACCCGCTTCCACGTCCGCTGTGTTGAGAGCGGCGCCGAGTCCCGTGGTCACGCCGCATCCGATCAGGGCGGCGATGTCGAAGGGGACGTCGTCGGGGATCGGGACCGCGCAGCCGGCGTCGACCACGACCTCCTCGGCGAAGGTCCCGGTGCCGGCGAAGCCGAACACGTCGCCGCCCGGGCGGCGGAAGTTGGGGGTGCCCGCGTTCATGAAGCCGGCCAGGCACAGTTGGGTCTGGCCGCGCTTGCAGGCCGGGCAGGCCCCGCAGGCCGGCAGCCAGCAGACCACCACCCGGTCGCCCGGCTTCACCCGGGTGACGCCCTCGCCGACCTCCAGCACTTCGCCCGCGCCTTCGTGGCCGGGCACGAAGGGCGCGGGCTGGGGGAGCACGCCGCCCATCGCGGAGAGGTCCGAGTGGCACAGCCCGGTGGCCCGTACCCGGATCCTGACCCGTCCGGGGCCGAAGCCCACCGCCTCGACGTCGTCGTGGACCTCCAGCTTGTCCTGGCCGATCTCGTGCAGTACGGCTGCGCGCATGGTGCGGCTCCCCTCGGACCCCTGACGGGCGGTGTGACGGGCGGTGTTCTGACGGGCAATTCCCTTATGTGCGACGGGCGGATCGCCGGCTGTGCGACGGGCGGGTGCTCTGCGGTCGGTGTTTCGGCAGGTGCAGGGCGGTTCTAGAAGTGCTGGACGACGGTGTCGGCGAGGACCGCCGCGTCGTCCCGCTCGACCGCGCTCACCGCCGCCCGCACCTCGCCCTCCCCGCGCCACATCCGGATGCGCAGCGTCTCGCCGGGGTACACCACCCCGGCGAACCGCGTGGCGTAGGAGCGGACCCGGCCGACGTCGCCGTCGAGCAGGGTGTCGACGACCGCCTTCAGCGTGACGCCGTAGGTGCACAGGCCGTGCAGGATGGGCCGGTCGAACCCGGCGAGCTTTGCGAACTCGGGGTCGGCGTGCAGCGGGTTGTAGTCGCCGGAAAGGCGGTAGAGGAGCGCCTGGTCCTCGCGCAGGGACCGCTCGAGCGTCCTGTCGGGCTCACCGGCGGGCGGCTCGAGCCGGGCGGACGGGCCGCGTTCCCCGCCCCAGCCGCCCTCGCCGCGGACGAAGATCTGGGCGTCGTTGGTCCACAGCGGCCCGTCCGCGTCGGCGACCTCGGTGCGCATGACGAGGACGGCGGCGCTGCCCTTGTCGTAGACGGCGGCGATGCGTCCGGTGGCGGTGGCCCTGCCCTCGGCCGGGATGGCCCGGTGGATCTCCAGGCGCTGGCCGCCGTGCAGGACCCGGGCGAGGTCGACCTCGACGCCGGGCATGGACAGCGAGCTGATCACGCCGGGTGAGCCCGAGCCCGCGACGGTGGCGAAGCTCGGCAGGACGTGCAGCCGGGACTCCAGCGTGTAGCGCAGTTCGTCGGGGTCGGTGGCCGGGACGCCCGCGCCGATGCCGAGGTGGTACAGCTGGACGTCCCGGCGGTCCCAGGCGATCTCGCCGGTCCGGGGTTCGGCGGCGAGCGCCTTGGCTGCGTCGATGGGCATGGAGCTCCTGATCGTTCGGATCGGGCTGGTTCGATCTCACCGTTCGAAGACCTCGGCACGGCCGTCCGCACCGATCGGCCGCACCGAGGTCGTCACGGGGCCGCGGAACCCGCCCGAGCGAGCAGATCTAGAACGCGTTCCAGCGCGGCGACCCCCTGTATAGCCCAGGCCTCCGGAGTTGTGAAGACACCTGACGGTATGTCAGATGAGGGGTCCGGTGCGCGCCGAGCGCAGCAGTACCGCCGACATGTCGGCCGCGGCGACCGATGACATTTGTCCCGCCCCGGTCCGTACATCCGGCTCTCCCGCCGGCGGCCCGGGAAACGTAGCGTCGAAGACAGGCCCGACCCGGTGGAACGGGCGACACCACGGACCACGGACCACGGACCACGTATTGCGGACCACGGACCACGGACCACGGCTTACGGCTTACGGCTTACGGCTTACGGCTTACGGCATACGGAAACCAGCGAATCGGGGGACACCACCATGACGAGATCATCGGCGCAGTGGCCGCACGCACTCGCCCGCCGGACGGCGGCCTGGCGCTCGGCGGTGCGGACGGGGCGCGAGCGGCAGCGGTGCTGGAAGGAGGACAAGAACCGCCACAAGGCCGAGCTGAAGGCCGCCCGCAAGGCCGGGCACGTCCCCGAGGACCCCGGTCCGCCGCCCAACGGCTTCTCCCTGCTGCCCTGGCTGCTGATGGGGATGGGCGCGATCTCCCACCTCTTCCAGGGCGAGACGCCCAACCCGTGGATCGGCGGCCTCGGGCTGCTGACGTTCAACTCCCTCTACATCTACGTCGCCTTCCGCGCCTTCACGCGGCAGACCCGCGACGCGGTGTCCACGCGGGTGGCGCTGGTCCTGCTGGGCCTCGTGACCTGCGCACTCGCCCTCGGCTACGGCGGCAACTGGCTCCTCTTCTTCCCGCTGCTGGGCCTCGCGACGGGCGCGGTCATGCGCGGAGGCCGGCTGCGCGCTCTCGGCACCGCCTTGGCCGTCCTGGCGGGTGTGGTCTCCTCCGTCCACGACGGCTGGGGCGCGCTCACCATCGCCTACGCCACCTGGATCTCGACGATGGTCACGGCCGCGATCCTGTCCCTCTCCGAGGCGGTGCGGGAGCTGCGCGCCGCCCGCGAGGAGCTGGCCCGGCGGGCGGTGGAGGAGGAACGGCTGCGGTTCTCCCGTGATCTGCACGATCTGCTCGGCCACACCCTCTCCGTGATCGTGGTGAAGTCGGAGGCGGCCAGACGGCTGGCGCCGCGCGACATCGACGCGGCGCTCTCCCAGGTCACGGACATCGAGGCGGTCGGCCGTCAGGCGCTGACCGAGATCCGCGAGGCGGTCACCGGCTACCGCGAGGGCAGCCTGGCCACCGAGCTGGAGCAGGCCCGCTCGGCCCTGACGGCGGCGGGCGTCGAACCGACGGTGAACCGCTCCGGGCCGC
This sequence comes from Streptomyces sp. B21-105, assembly GCF_036898465.1. NCBI lineage: Bacteria > Bacillati > Actinomycetota > Actinomycetes > Kitasatosporales > Streptomycetaceae > Streptomyces > Streptomyces sp. B21-105. Next base: position 2,944,900 of record NZ_JARUMJ010000001.1, read on the forward strand.
CGCTGGAGCCGCAGACCGCGGCCCTGCTGGGCTGGGTGGTGCGCGAGGCGGTCACCAACGTCGTCCGGCACAGCGAGGCCGCCCGGTGTGCGATCACCGTGTCCCGCACCCCGGATCGGGTCCGGCTGACGGTGACGGACGACGGGGTCGGGCTCGGGCTCGGGCTCGGCAAGGACGAGGACGAGAACAAGGACGTGGGCGTGGACGTGGAGGTGGACAAGGACGTGGACGTCGAGGACTGCCGCGCACGCGGCGGCACCGGACTGACCGGTCTGCGCGAGCGTCTGACGGCGGCGGGCGGCTCACTGACAGCGGGCCGGGGACCGCGCGGCGGCTTCCAGGTCACCGCGGAGCTCCCGGCGGACGCCAGGGCGGACGCGGACGGGGACACCCTGGCGGACACGAACACGAACACGGACACCGACACGGCCACGGACGCCGACGGGGGCGCGGAGGACGGCGAGAGCCCGAGGTCCGGCGAGGGTGTTCGGACGTCCGTCGCGCCCGAGCTCCCGCGCGGGACGCGGTCGGTGGTCGGCGGCCCTAACCTGGGGCCGTGACCGAGATTCCGGGTGGGCCCGTGAACGAGATGCCCCGTGACCGACGCCCCGCCAAGTCCATCCGGGTGCTGCTCGCCGAGGACCAGGGCATGATGCGCGGGGCGCTGGCACTGCTGCTGGGCCTGGAGGCCGACATCGAGGTGGTCGCCCAGGTCGGCGCGGGCGACCGGATCGTGGAGGCGGCCCTGCTCCACCGCCCGGACGTCGCCCTCCTCGACATCGAACTGCCCGGCATCAGCGGCCTGGACGCCGCCGCCGAGCTGCGCGAGCAGACGCCCGACTGCCGGGTGCTGATCCTGACCACGTTCGGCCGGCCCGGCTATCTGCGCCGCGCCATGGAGGCCGGTGCCGCCGGGTTCCTGGTCAAGGACGGCCCGGTGGAGGAGCTGGCGGAGGCGATCCGCCGGGTGCTGGCGGGCGAGACGGTCGTGGACCCGGCGCTCGCCGCGGCCGCGCTGGGCGCCGGCCCGAACCCGCTCACCGCCCGCGAGCGCGACGTCCTGAACGCGTCCGTCGACGGTGCGACGGTCGCCGACATCGCGGCCAGGCTGCACCTGTCGGAGTCCACGGTCCGCAACTACCTCTCCTCCGCCATCGGCAAGACGGGCACCCGCAACCGCATGGAGGCCATGCGCGAGGCCCGCCAGCAGGGCTGGCTCTGAGATCCGGACGGCCGCTGGCATAGTGCCCGCATGTCCTTACCGATACGGATCCTCGGGTGTACGGCGGTCCCGGCGGCGTTTCTCACTGCGGTGTTCACCCCGACGGTGTTCGCCACAGCAGTGGTCCCCACGACGGTGGCGCCCCCCGTCGCGCCCGCAGCCGTCGCTGCCGAGGCGTCCGGGCAGGTCGCGATGCGGTTCGAGACCGTGGGGACCTACGTCATGTACAGCGCCGACGAAGGGGCCGGGGCCTCGAACGACGACTTCGTCGTCCCGGTCTACGTCGAGCCGAGCGAGGGCGCCGAACCGGCCCGCAACGTCAGGGTCGTCGTCGACGCGTCGGGGCTGGCGGGTGTCGCCACGGTCGGTGACACGCGCATGTGCGAGGCCGAGGGGACGGTCTTCACCTGCGTGTACGGCGACCTGCAGAACGGCGACGGAGAGAGCTACTCCCCCCTCTCCCTCGGCGGGGTGGACGGCGTCGAGCCGGGCGACAGCGGGACGGTGACGTACACCGCGACCGCCGACAACGCGCCCACCATCACCGGCACCACCCGGATGACCGTCGGCGGGCCGAGGCTTTCCGCGCCCGGACGGGAGAAGAGCGTGAGCGGGCTGGCGCCGGGGAAGTCCGCGAGGGTAACGGCCCGGCTGTCCAACAACACCCGTTTCCCGGCGGAACAAGGCGTCGCCCTCAAGGTCGACGCGTCGGACGGACTGACGCTCACCGCCCTGCACAGCAACTGTTTCTACGCGGGATCCGCGCCCACCTCCGCATGGTGCACGTTCCCCACGAAGGCCGCGCCGGGCACCTCGTACGCCTCCGACGCCTCGCTGGTCTACACGGTCACCGGGCCCAGGACGCTGACCGGCGAGGTGACCTACACCTGGTCGTCGGCCCCGTCCCGCCCCGCCGGTCACACGGTGCGCGGCACCGGCCCCCCGCTCGGCCTGGTCCGCACCCCGGCCCAGAACTTCGGCGACAGCGAGGGCAGCGTCGCCGTGACCACCACCGTGCAGGTCGACTACCGTCCGGTCACCGCGACCGTCCGGGGGCGCGTCGGCGACACCGTGCACGTACGGCTCGGGCTGGAGGACCTCGGCCCCGGCCGGATGACGGGCGACGAGGAACCGGGCCGGTTCGAGGTGGTCCCGCCACAGGGCACCACGGTCACCTCCGTCCCGTACCGCTTCGAGGAGGACGGCGGGAAGTGGGCCTGCGACCGGCCGGAGAAGCCCGGCGGGGCGTTCGTCTGCGAGATCGGCCGCGACCAGTTCCACGAGGTGCGGCGCATAGGCGGCACGACCGCCATCGACTTCCACATCCGTATCGACCGGCAGGTCGCGGGCGCGCAGGGCGTCATCCGCACGGACAACCCGTACGACCGCACCCCGGCCAACGACGTCGCCGTCATCCCGCTCGACGCCTCACCGGCCCCGCCGCACCGGTACGCCTGGGCCTGGGCCGCGGGCGCACTGACCGTCGTCCTCCTGGCCGCCGCCGCGTACGGGCGCCGCCGCCGGCAGGCGACCGTGTCCTGAACACGGCCCCCGCACCGGGGGCCCGGCTCTCAGATCCCCTTGCCCGTCCGACGCAGGACCCGCAGTGAGCCGGTGTCCGAGACCTCCGTGAAGGCCCCGGACGCCAGGGCGCGCAGGTAGACGCGGTAGGGGGCCTGGCCGGTGAACTCGTCGGCCGGGTCGGGGAAGACGTCGTGGATGACGAGGAGCCCGCCCTCGGCGACGTGCGGCGCCCAGCCCTCGTAGTCGGAGCCGGCGTGCTCGTCGGTGTGGCCGCCGTCGACGAAGACCAGGCAGAGGGGCGTGTTCCAGAACGCGGCGATCTGCGGCGACCGTCCGACCAGCGCGACGACGTGCTCCTCCAGACCGGCCCGGTGCAGGGTGCGGCGGAAGGCCGGCAGTGTGTCCATGAGGCCGATCTCGGGATCGACGGTCTCCGGGTCGTGGTACTCCCAGCCGGGCTGCTGCTCCTCGCTGCCCCGGTGGTGGTCGAGGGTGAGCGCGCTGACCCCGGCCCGGCGGGCCGCGTCCGCGAGCAGGATCGCGGAGCGCCCGCAGTACGTGCCGATCTCCAGCAGCGGCAGCCCGAGCGCCCCCGCCTCGACGGCGGCGGCGTACAGCGCGAGCCCCTCGTCGACCGGCATGAACCCCTTCGCCGCCTCGAACGCGGCGAGGATCTCGGGCTGGGGCACCGCGGGCATGGGGGTCCTTCCGACGGGCGAACGAACGAGCGAACAAACAAGCGAGCGAACGAGCTCACCCATGCTGCCCCACCCCGGATGAAGCCGGTGACCGGGGGTGCGGAAACGACGGGATGCGGTAACGGCGGGAGGGCTCCACGACCGCCGCCGCACCCTCTGACCGCACCCCCGTCGACAGCGCGACAGGAGGTGCGGAGGATGCGTGCGCCGAAGCGCCGGCGTGCCCACGCGGGCGGGCGGGGGTCAGACCGTGACGGTCTCGCCCGGGAGGGCCAGGTCCAGGTCGACCGGGCGGGCGTCGCCCGTGTGGGTCGCGGAGCTGGCCAGGGGGCCGTGGCCCGCGGCCTTCGCGGCGAGGACGTAGGGCCCCTGGGCCGGGACGGCGAGGGCGTAGCTGCCGTCCGGCTCCGAGAGGGTGGCGCCGGCCTGACGGCCTCGGCGGTCGATGAGGGTGACGCTGGCCCGGGCGACCGGGACGCCGTGGGCGTCCAGGACCCGTCCGCGGAAGCCCCGCAGGGCCTCCTCGGCGCGCTCCAGGTTGGCGTCCTCCTCGCTGCTGGCGCGCAGCTGCGACGCGCCGGACGGGCGCTGCTGCCGGGGCAGGAACAGCGCGAGGACCAGGCCGATCGCGACCGCGGCGGTGGCGATCAGGAAGGAGACGCGGAAGCCGTGCATGGTCGGCACGGCGACGCCGCCGACGTCGTTCGCGGTGTTGGCCAGCACCATGCCGATGACGGCGCTCGACACGGACGTCCCGATGGACCGCATGAGGGTGTTGAGGCCGTTGGCGGCGCCGGTCTCGGAGGCCGGGACCGCGCCGACGATCAGCGCGGGCAGCGAGGAGTAGGCGAGGCCGATGCCCGCGCCGAGGACGACCGCGATGACGAGGCTCTGCCAGGCGGCGCTCATCAGGCCGAGGCCGGCGCCGTAGCCGATCGCGATGATCAGCATGCCGAGGATCAGGGTGAATTTGGGGCCGTACTTGGCGGACAGCCGGGCGTAGACGGGCGCGGTGACCATCATCGTCAGGCCGAGCGGTGCGACGAGCAGGCCGGCGACGACCATCGACTGGCCGAGTCCGTAGCCGGTGGCCTTCGGCAGCTGGAGCAGCTGCGGCAGGACCAGGGAGACGACGTAGAACGAGACGCCGACCATGATCGAGGCCAGGTTGGTGAAGAGGACGGCCGGGCGGGCCGTGGTGCGCAGGTCCACCAGCGGGGCCTTCACGCGCAGCTCCATGACCCCCCACAGGACGAGGACGAAGGCTGCGGCGGCGAACAGTCCGAGGGTGGTGCCGGAGGTCCAGCCCCAGTCGCTGCCCTTGGTGATGGGCAGCAGGAAGAGGACGAGGCCGGCGGAGAGGCCGATCGCGCCGAGGACGTCGAAGGTGCCTTCCGCGCGCGCGGGGGACTCCGGGACGACGAGGAGGGTGAGGACGATGGCGAGCGCGCCGAGGCCGGCGGCGCCGTAGAACAGGGCGTGCCAGTCGGCGTTCTGGGCGATCAGGGCCGCGAGGGGCAGGGCGAGGCCGCCGCCGACGCCGATCGAGGAGCTCATCAGGGCCATCGCCGAGCCGAGCTTCTCGCGCGGCAGCATGTCCCGCATCAGGCCGATGCCGAGGGGGATCGCGCCCATGGCGAAGCCCTGGAGGGTGCGGCCGGCGATCATCGTGACCAGGTCGCTGGTGAGCGCGCTGACCAGGGCGCCGACGACCATGACGGCGAGGCTGGCGATGAGCAGGCGGCGCTTGCCGTACAGGTCGCCGAGGCGGCCCATGATCGGGGTGGCCACGGCGCCGGAGAGCAGGGTCGAGGTCAGAACCCAGGTGGCGTTGCCGGGCGAGGTGCCCAGCAGTTGGGGCAGGTCCTTGATGACCGGGACCAGCAGGGTCTGCATCACCGCGACCACGATGCCCGCGAAGGCGAGGACCGGGACCACGGCTCCGCTCGTTTCGCGAGTGGGCCGGTCGGTCGTCGTGTGCGTCATGAGGGGGTGCCTCCGGGCGGTGGTTCGGCGATTACATGGGAGCTGAACCTGTATGCACGGGCAACTATTCCGATGCTTCGGCGTACTAACGATTTCTTTGTCTTCTCTTGACCGGAGAACCGCCGGCGCCGCCCGTGCCCGGAGAACCCCCCGCACCGCTCCCCCGCCCAGCTGCTCGCGGCGCTCGCCTGGAGGGGCCGCTAGGGTGGCGGGCGTGTCGTACCCAGGCCCGCACTCCGACCCCTCCGGCTCCGATGCCTCCGGCCCGGCGGACGCCTTCGGGCCGTCCGGCTCCTTCGACTCCCCGCAGCCCCGGCGTTCCCGCCTGCGGCGTCCGCTGACGGTGGCGTTGGCGTTGCTGGTGCCCGGGGCGCTGGTGGGCTGGCTGGCGTACGAGGCGCTGGGCGCCTCGGGGAGTGCGGACGCGGGAGCCGGGGCGGCCGGGGCCGGCGCCTCCTCGAGCGCCGGCGCCACGGTACCGGCCGGCGGGGACGCGAAGTCCGGCACGCTCGCCGCGTCGCCGAGCCGGGCCGCCGCCCCCCTCGAGGGCAAGGTCGTCGTCATCGACCCCGGGCACAACCCCGCCAACGCGGAGCACGCCTCCGAGATCAACCGCAAGGTGGACATCGGCACCAACCGGAAGGAGTGCGACACCACGGGCACGTCCACGAACGCCGGTTACAGCGAGGCGAAGTTCACGCTGGACGTGGCGCACCGGCTGCGCACGCTGCTCCAGGAGCAGGGCGCCACGGTGAAGCTGACGCAGGACGCGGACCGGCCGTTCGGCCCCTGCGTCGACGAGCGCGCCCGGATCGGCAACGCGGCGCACGCCGACGCGGTCGTCTCGATCCACGCGGACGGCGCCGGGGCCGGGCAGCGCGGCTTCCACGTGATCCTGCCGGGCGCGGTGCACGAGGGCCTGGCGGACACCCGGGCCGTCGTCGCCCCGTCGAAGGAGCTGGGAAAGCTGATCGCCGGCGACTTCGCCCGTTCCACGGGCACGTCGCCGTCCAACTACGTCGGCGACGGCACCGGTCTCGTCACGCGTGAGGACCTGGGCGGTCTCAATCTGTCAACGGTTCCGAAGGTGTTCATCGAGTGCGGCAACATGCGCGATACCAAGGACGCGGCGCTGCTGACCAGCGGCGCCTGGCGGCAGAAGGCGGCACAGGGGATGTCTGAGGGAATCGTGAGTTTCCTGCGCGGGTAGTGATCAGGGCGCTGATCCCGGCGGACAGTGCGATCGTACGGGCGATATGGTCGCTCCTACGATGAGGGGCCACCCCCGCGCTTCACACCGGGGCCTGACGGCGACATGGTGACAGCGACGCCTCTACCGCTATGTACATGCGTGTACCGACGACGAGACGACTGACGAAGGACCTGAAGTGAATATCCGCTCCCTCACTCGAGGCGACGGCGTGGTGATCGGAGCAGCGGTATTGCTGTTCATCGCGTCGTTCCTGGACAACTACTCGTACGACAACGCGCCCAGCAGCCTCGACATCCCGAGCCTGTGGTCGAGCGGACCGGTCCTGCTCAGCGTCGTCCTGGCCGGCCTCATCGGAGCCGCGCTCATCGTCGTCGCCCGCAGCCTGCCGCAGCCCCGCAAGGTGGCCGGCCTGGACCTCGGCCCGTTCGGTGTCGCGTTCGCCGTGTTCGCCGCGTGGAGCGCCCTGGCCAACGTCATCGACCCGGTCGGCGGCCTGGACAACTTCGGCGGCGACAACTCGAACGCCCCGTCCGCCGGCACAGGCCTGATCCTGGCGCTCATCGCCACCCTGCTCCTCGCCGCCGCCGCTGTCGCCACCCCGCTCGCCCCGGCCCTGCAGGCCGGTCTCGTCCCGGCGCCCCGGCCGCAGGCCCCGCAGCCGTACGGCGCGCAGCCGCCCGCCGGTTACGGCTACCCGGGCGCCCCGCAGCCGTCGGGCTTCGGCGGCCAGCCGCAGCCGGGCCAGCCGGGTCAGCCGGGTCAGCCGGGTCCGCAGTCGTTCGGCGGCGGTCAGCCGGCTCCGGCGCAGCCGGCCGGCGGGGACTTCTCGCCGTTCTGGTTCGCCGTGCCGGTGCCGCGTCCGCTGTACGCGGAGGACGGCGCGCCGACGCCGATCGCCGAACTGGCCCCCGGCACCTGGTACCTGGCCGTCGAACAGGGCGCCCAGGGTCTCGTCGCCCAGACGCAGGACGGCCGGCGCGGCGTCCTGCGGGACTCCTCCGGCATCCAGCGCGGCTGAGCCCCGCACCGCACGACTCCGCACCACGCCGGTGCACGGCCCCTCGCCCTTCCGGGCGGGGGGCCGTTGCCGTACAGTCGCCCTCTCTGTCTGACACACCGTCAGGAGGCGGGCATGCGGCTCGGTCTGGCGCTCGGCTACTGGGGCCGCGGTCCCTCCCCCGATCACGTGGAGCTGGCCCGCGAGGCGGAACGGCTCGGCTACGACTCCGTGTGGACGGCGGAGTCGTGGGGCTCGGACGTCTTCACCCCCCTCACCTGGATCGCCGCTCGGACGTCGACGATCAGGCTGGGCACCGCGGTCGCGCAGATGGCGGCCCGCTCCCCCACCACGACCGCGATGCACGCGCTGACCCTGGACCACCTCTCCGGCGGGCGGGTGATGCTCGGGCTCGGGCTGTCCGGCCCGCAGGTCGTCGAGGGCTGGTACGGCCGGCCGTTCCCGAAGTCGCCCCTGACGGCGACCCGGGAGTACGTGGACGTCGTACGGCAAGTGCTGCGGCGGCAGGCTCCGGTGGAGCTCGACGGCCGCTTCCACACGCACCCCTACCGCGGCGCCGACGCGACGGGCCTCGGACGCCCGTTGAAGTCCATCACCCATCCCCTCCGCGCCGACTTGCCGGTGCTGCTGGGCGCGGAGGGGCCGAAGAACGTCGCCCAGACGGTCCGCATCGCCGACGGCTGGCTGCCGCTGTACTGGTCGCCGAACCGTCCGGACGCGTACGGGCCGGCGATGGCGGAGCTGCCGGAGGGCTTCCGGGTCGCCCCGCTGGCCCGGGTCAAGGTCTGCGACGACGTCGGCGAGGGCCTGTTGAGCGTGAAGGCCATGCTCGGCTTCTACATCGGCGGCATGGGCCACGCCACCCGCAACTTCCACGCCGACCTGATGGCGCGCATGGGCTACGAGGAGGAGGCCCGGCGTGTGCAGGAGCTGTTCCTGGCCGGCCGCCGCGAGGAGGCCGTGCTCGCCGTGCCGGACGCCTTCGCCGACGAGATCTCCCTCGTCGGCCCCCGCGAACGCATCGCCGAGCGGCTGGAGGCGTGGCGCAAGGGGCCGGTGACGGACCTGCTGGCGGTCGCACCGGACCCGACGACGCTGCGGGTGCTGGCGGAACTCAACTCCTGACGCGGCCGCTTCCGCGCCGGCCGCGCCGACCGCCCTGGCCCGCCCGGGGTTTCATCCGGAATCGAACGGCAATCCGGAGAACATGTCTCGATATCGCAGTGGTTCCAACTCCGCCGGAACGGTCATCGCGGTGGTAGCGGACGTCATGGCCGTCATCCTCGGCCTGTGGATCGTGATGTACCTGCTGGAGGCCAACCGGGGCAACGACCTAGTCCAGTTCGTCCATCACGCCGCCGACTGGCTGGCCGGCTGGTCCCGTGACCTCTTCACGTTCGACGAGGCGTGGGCGAGGGTCGTGGCCGGCTACGGTCTGGCGGCGGTGGTGTACCTGTTCGTCGGCCACGCCATCGCGAACCGCGTCCACCGCCACTGACGTCCCCGAGCGCGGTCCGCCTCCTGACCGCTCTCGGAGCCAGTCCGCGCACCCCTGATCACTCTCGGACGCCAGTCCGCGCACCCCTGATCGCTCTTGAACACAGCGGTCCGCGCCCCTGACCGCTCCCGAACGCGGCCTCAGACGCAGCAGTCCGCTTCGAGTCCTGCGGGGAGTTGCTCGCCGCCGAAGACGGCGCAGGTGGCCTCGTGGCCGCCGAGGGCCGCGACGGCGAGCAGCAGCGACCCCGCGGTCCAGGTGGTGAGTTCGCGGGGCCAGATCGCCTCGTCGTCGAAGACGAACCCGGTCCAGTACAGCCCCGAGTCCGCGTCCCGCAGGTGCTGGATGGACTGCAGGATCTCCAGCGCCCGGTCGGACTCGCCCATCGCCCACAACGCGAGGGCGAGTTCGGCCGATTCTCCGCCCGTCACCCACGGGTTGGGCACGACGCAGCGTACGCCGAGGCCCGGCACCACGAACCGCTCCCACTCGGCCTCGATACGGGACTTCGCCTCCGCGCCGGTCAACGCGCCGCCCAGCACGGGGTAGTACCAGTCCATCGAGTAGCGGTCCTTGTCGAGGAACCGCTCGGGGTGCCGTCGTATCGCGTGGCGCAGCGTGCCGGCCGCCAACTCCCAGTCGGGCTGCGCCTCTTCGCGCTGCTCGGCGATGGCGAGCGCGCAGCGCAGCGCCTGGTGGATCGAGGAGGAGCCGGTGAGCAGCGCGTCGGCCGTGGGCGTGCCGTCGTCGTCGCGCCGCCAGCCGATCTGCCCGCCCGGCTGCTGGAGCCGCAGCACGTACTCGATCGCCGCGTACACGCTCGGCCACATCCGGTCGAGGAAGGTGTCGTCCCCGGTGGAGAGGTAGTGGTGCCAGACGCCGACCGCTATGTAGGCGACGAAGTTCGTCTCGCGCCCCCGGTCGGTGACGTCGTCGTGGGCGCCGTCGGCGTAGGCGGCGTACCAGGAGCCGTCTTCGTTCTGGTGCCGGGCCAGCCAGGCGTAGGCGCGGGCGGCGGCCTCGTGCTCGCCCGCGGCGTCCAGGGCCATGGCGGCCTCGGTGTGGTCCCAGGGGTCGAGGTGGTGGCCCCGGAACCACGGGATGGCGCCGTCCTCCCGCTGCGCGGCGAGGATGCCGGCGACGGTCGCGGCGGCCTGCCCGGCGGTGAGGACCCCGGGCAGGACCAGATGCTCTGTCCGGGGAGTGGTCACCGCGCGTCCACCGCGGGCAGGTGCGGCTTGGTCGCGTAGGCCACGAAGCTCTTGCCGATCAGCGGGTTGAGTGCCTGCTCGGCGACCCGGGTGGCCAGCGGCTTCTTCATGATGTCCCAGACCAGCAGCTTGTGGTACGCCCGCACCGGCAGCGCCTTGTCGTTGTCGACGCCGAACGCGCACTTCAGCCACCAGTACGGCGAGTGCAGCGCGTGTGCGTGGTGGGTGCCGTAGGGCTTGAGGCCGGCCTCGCGGATCTTCTCGAGGAGTTCGTCCGCCTTGTAGATGCGGATGTGGCCGCCCTCGACCTCGTGGTAGGCGTCGGAAAGGGTCCAGCAGACCTTCTCGGGGCCGTAGCGCGGGACGGTGATGGCGATCCGTCCTCCGGGCCTCAACACCCGGACCATCTCGGCGAGTACGCCCTTGTCGTCGGGGATGTGCTCCATCACCTCGGAGATGATCACCACGTCGAAGGACTCGTCCGGGAAGGGGAGGGCCAGCGCATCGCCCTCCATGGCCGTCGCGGTGGCGCCCTCGGGGGCCTCGCCGGCCTCCTTCATCGCCGCGAACCACTTGGCGACCTCGCGGATCTCCTCGGCGTTCTGGTCGAGGGCCACGACCTGCGCGCCGCGCCGGTAGCACTCGAAGGCGTGCCGCCCGGCCCCGCAGCCGAGGTCCAGGACTCGGTCGCCCGGGGCGAGCGGGAACCGGGAGAAGTCGACGGTCAGCACGTGGCCCTGCTTTCGCGATCGGATGCTTCGGATACGACGTCGGCCGTCGCCACGGCCTCGGGGGTTCCGGCGGCCCCGGCGGCCTTGGAGGTTCCGGCGGCCTCAGTGATTCCGGCGGCGTCAGGGGTCCCGACGGCCTCGACGGTCCTGGCGGCCCCGACCGCATCGACGGTCCCGGCAGCGTCGGCGGCATCGGCGTCGTCGTGGGTTTCCGGGGTGCGGTGGGCACCGGTGCCGTGGGGGTCGTCGTGGGGGTCGTCGTGGGAGACGACGGCCGGGGCGTGGGCGTCGGAGGCCGGGGCGTGGGCGGCCGGGGCGTGGGGGTCGGCGGCCGGGGCGACCCGTGCGCGGCCGCCGTCGGCTATCGCCTCGCGGTACCGGGCGACGGTCCCCTCGGCGGCCCGCGCCCAGGTGAACCGCTCCAGCACGCGTTGCCGTCCCGCCGCGCCGAGCCGGGCCCGCAGGGCGGGGTCGCCCAGCAGCCGGCTCAGGCCCGCGGCGAGTGCGCCCGCGTCGCCCGGCGGCACGGCCAGGCAGGTGTCGCCGTCGCGCCCGGCGACCTCGGGGATCGCGCCGCCGGTCGTGGCGAGCAGCGGGGTGCCCGTGGCCATGGCCTCGGCGGCCGGCAGGGAGAAGCCCTCGTACAGCGACGGCACGCAGGCGACCTCGGCCGAGCGCACCAGGTCGACGAGTTCGGCGTCGGAGATGCCCTTGACGAACTCGACGGAGCCTTCCAGGCCGTACCGCTCGACCGCCTGGGCGACGGGCCCCTCCTGGGGGCGCTTGCCGACGACGACGAGGTGGGCGTGCGGATGCTCGGTGCGTACCTTCGCCAGCGCCTCGACGAGGAAGACCAGGCCCTTGAGCGGGACGTCCGCACTGGACGTCGTCACGATCCGGCCCGGTACGACGGCCACGGACGGGTCGGGCGAGAACAGGTCGGTGTCGGCGCCGATGTGGACGACGTGGATGCGGCCGTCGCGGACGCCGAGGTGGTCGGCGATCTCCTGCCGGGAGGTGCCGGAGACGGTGAGCACGGACGGCAGCCGGCGCGCCACCCGCTTCTGCATCCGGGTGAACGCGTACCAGCGGCGCACCGAGAGGCGTCGTCCCCGACCCTCGGCGGCGTCCAGCTCCAACTGCCGGTCGACGGTGATGGGATGGTGGATGGTGGTGACCAGCGGCGCGCCGACGTCGCCCAACAGCCCGTAGCCCAGGGTCTGGTTGTCGTGCACTACGTCGAACTCCCCGCGGCGGGCGCGCAGATGTCGGCGGGCGCGCAGGGAGAACGTCAGCGGCTCGGGAAACCCGCCGGTCCACATCGTCGCCACTTCGAGGGCGTCGATCCAGTCCCGGTACTCACCCCGCCCGGGGGTGCGGAAAGGGTCCGGCTGGCGGTAGAGGTCGAGGCTGGGGAGTTCGGTGAGGGTGAGGCGGTCCTCGAGGCCCGGGTCGAGCACGGGGTAGGGCTGGGAGCCGATCACCTCGACGCTGTGCCCGAGGCGGGCGAGTTCCCTCGACAGATGCCGTACGTAGACGCCCTGGCCCCCGCAGAACGGGTTCCCCTTATAGGTGAGGAGTGCGATCTTGAGCGGTCGCTCGCCGTCGGAAGCACGGTCACGCCGGGACCCCGCCTGACTGGCCTCAGCGGTCACTCCGGGCCCCCTTCTGCCTGCATTGTCCCGCGAGACTACGACGGGACGCTAATCTAGAACAAGTTTCAGACTTGATCGTTCGGGAGGCTCTGAATCTACCGGCAGGTAGGAGCGCTGAGCGCAGTGGATCAGGTGATTCACGCCACGACCGGCACCGGCCGGCCGCTCTGCCGAGCCGCATGATCACCGCCCCCTCACCGACGGTCACCACGACCGTCACGGAACGGACCGGAGCGGGACCCATGTCTGCGGATGCCACCCCACAACGCCCGGCGCAGTCGCCTCTCACCGAGCGTCAGGAGGCGCGCCGTCGCCGCATCCTGCACGCGAGCGCGCAGTTGGCCAGCCGGGGCGGCTTCGACGCGGTTCAGATGCGGGAGGTCGCCGAGTCCTCGCAGGTCGCCCTCGGCACGCTCTACCGCTACTTCCCCTCCAAGGTGCATCTGCTGGTCGCCACGATGCAGGACCAGTTGGAGCACATGCACGGCACGCTGCGCAAGAAGCCCCCGACCGGCGAGAGCGCCGCCGACCGCGTCGCGGAGACCCTGATGCGCGCCTTCCGTGCCCTGCAGCGTGAGCCGCACCTGGCCGACGCGATGGTGCGCGCGCTGACCTTCGCCGACCGCAGCGTGTCGCCGGAGGTCGACCAGGTGTCCCGTCAGACGACGGCGATCATCCTGGACGCGATGGGCCTGACCGACCCGACGCCCGAGCAGCTCTCCGCGGTCCGCGTCATCGAGCACACCTGGCACTCGGCGCTGATCACCTGGCTCTCCGGCCGCGCGTCCATCGCGCAGGTGCGGATCGACATCGAGACGGTGTGCCGGCTGATCGACGTGACCGACCCGAAGCCCCCCGGCGCGCACCCGTAGCCGCCGGCCCCCGTAGCCGCCGGGCCGGGGGGAGTCTGCGCACACAGAAGACCTACGAGGCGACCGGGGTTCCCGTCCGGCCCTGGCCTGCGGCCTTCCGGTCCCTCAGTTCGTCCGTCGACGTCGGCCCCGGCGGATGCCCCTGTCCTGCGGCGTCTCGCCCGAGTCGGCTACTCCGGTCGAACTCCCTCACTCGCCTCGTAGGCCTCTACCAGAATAGAACACACAAGACGGAATGGAACCCCCCAAAGGGGATTTTTCTCACTCGTCGGGCGGAAAGACCGCCTCGCCGTTCCCTGCCAGCGTGATCATGATCGCCTCCACCGGACAGCTCTCCGCCGCGGCCAGCACCCGCTCGTTGGCATCCGTGTCCGGGTCGGCCGGATGGGACTGCCGCGCGGTGTCCAGCCGGAAGCCCCCGGGCGCGTGGTGGACGCACTGGGCGGAGCCGATGCACAGGGCGCGGTCCACCTCGACGTGCCAGCGGTCGCCCATGACAGCTCAGCCCTCCCAGCCGGCCGGCAGGTGGATCATCTTGTGCTCCAGGTACTCGCCGAACCCCTCCGGCCCGAACTCCCGCCCCAGTCCGGAGTTCTTGTAGCCGCCGAACGGGCCGAGCATGTCGAGGCTGAAGGTGTTCACGGAGTACGTCCCGGTGCGGACCTGGCGGGCGATCTCGATGCCGTGCTCGACGTCGGCCGTCCACACGCTGCCGCTGAGCCCGTAGTCGGAGTCGTTGGCGATCTTCAGGGCGTCGGACTCGTCGCCGTAGGGCAGCAGGCAGATCACCGGGCCGAAGATCTCCTCGCGGGCGATCCGCATGGAGTTGTCGACGTCGCCGAAGAGGGTCGGCTCGACGTACCAGCCGCGTTCCAGGCCCGGCGGACGTCCGCCGCCCGTGAGGATCTTCGCGCCCTCCTCCTGGCCGATGCGGATGTAGTCGAGGTTGCGGCGCTGCTGGCGTTCGGCCACCAGCGGGCCGACCTGGGTCGCCGGGTCCAGCGGGTCGCCGACGACCAGCGCGGCCGCCGCGGCGGCGAAGGCGTCGGCGAACTCGTCGTAACGCGAGCGGGGCAGCAGGATGCGGGTCTGGGCGACACAGGCCTGGCCGTTGTTCATCCAGGCGGCCGAGACGATCCCGGGGACGGCGGTGGCGATGTCCGCGTCCGGCAGGACGACGGCCGCCGACTTCCCGCCCAGTTCGAGGGTGACCCGGGTGAGGTTGCGGGACGCGACCTCCATGACCCGCTTGCCGGCCGCGACCGAACCCGTGAAGGAGACCTTGTCGACGCCGGGATGCCCGACCAGGTACTCGCTCACCTCGCGGTCCGCGGGGAGGATCGACAGCACGCCCTCCGGGAGCCCCGCCTCCCGCGCGATGTCCGCGAGGACGTACGCGTCCAGCGGCGTCTCCGGCGACGGCTTGAGGATCACCGTGCAGCCGGTGAGCAGCGCGGGCGCGAGTTTGGCGGCGGCGACGAACTGCGGGACGTTCCAGGGGACGACGGCCGCGACCACGCCGACCGGCTCGCGCCGCACGAGGATCCTGCCGAGGACGCCGTCGCGCCGCTCCTCGTAGGTGAAGTCGCCGGCGACCTTGATCGCCGAGTCCCACACCATCATCGCGCCGAGGGCCTGCGCGAGGACGCTCCAGGAGTACGGCGAGCCGTTCTCCGTGGAGATCACCCGGGCGAGCTCCTCGTGACGGGCGAGGATGCCGTCCTTGATCCGGGTGACGACCGCGATCCGTTCGTCGAGCGGGAGCCGGGGCCAGGGCCCCTCGTCGAAGGCCTGCCGGGCGACCGCGACGGCACGGTCCACATCGGCCCGCGAGGCGTGCGGCACCCGCCCGATGACCTCCTCGGTGTGCGGCGAGACCACCTCGATGACGGCATCGCCCAGGGGGTCCGTCAACGTGCCGCCGATGAACAGCTTTCCGTGTTCCACGAGCTCGGCCATGGCCACTGCCTTCGTTTCTGACGGTATTTCAGAAACTGATACCAGTTCCGGTCACACTAAGCCAGTCCCGCCACCGAACCCGCCCCCACCAGCAGGTTCTCCGGCTCGATCAGCCGCCCGACGCGCCACCCTGCGCCATCAGCTCCTCCAGTCGCGCCAGCAGCCCCTGCAACGCCGCGATCCGCGGATCCGACGCCCCCGGCCCCTCGAGCTCAGCCCGGTCGCACCCCTCGACCACGCCGCCGAGCACCGCGAGCGCCGGCCCCGCCCACTCCCGCCTGGTCGGACAGTCAGGCCGACTGACCGACTGATGCGCATGCTCGTCCGACGTATGCGACATGACCGCCCCCCACCACCGATGCCGCTGATGCCGCTGATGCCGCCGACGTCACCGCACATTCAACCGCTCGCACGAACAGTCGACTTGGGCACCCATTGAAACCAGTTCTAGTTATAGTGGGCGATGGTCGGGCGACGGAGGGCAGATGAAGCGCAGTCAGGACGGACCCACCGGCGTTCCCGGCGACGAACCCGGCGGCGGAACCGGCACGTTCGACCACGGCGGCGGCGTCCGCTCGTTGCGGGTGCCGATCCCCGACAACCCCCTCGGTCACACCCTGGTGTACGTCGTCGACACCGACCGCGGGCCGGCGCTGATCGACACCGGCTGGGACGATCCGTCCGCCTGGGAGGCCCTGACCTCCGGGCTGGCGGCCTGCGGCACGTCCGTCGAGGCCCTGCACGGGGTGGTCGTCACCCACCATCACCCCGACCACCACGGTCTGTCCGGGAAGGTGCGGGAGGCCTCCGGGGCCTGGGTGGCGATGCACGCGGCGGACGCCGCGATCGTGCGGCGGACCAGGGGGACGAAGCCCGAGCGCTGGTACACGTACATGGCGGACAAGCTCACGGCCGTCGGCGCCCCCGAGGAGCACATCGCGCCCCTGCGCACGGCCCAGGCCCGCCGCCGCACGCTGCCCGGCCTGGCCCCCGCCCTCCCCGACCGGGAGATCGTCCCCGGCGAGTTCCTCGACCTGCCAGGACGCCGGCTGCGCGCGATCTGGACCCCCGGCCACACCCCGGGCCATGTCTGCCTGCACCTGGAGGAGGAACACCCCGCCCGGCTCGGCGGCCACGGCCGGCTGTTCTCCGGCGACCACCTGCTGCCGGAGATCACCCCGCACATCGGCCTCTACGAGGACCCGGACGACGACACCGTCACCGACCCCCTCGGCGACTACCTGGACTCCCTCGAACGCGTCGGCCGCCTCGGCCCCGCCGAGATCCTCCCGGCCCACCAGCACGCCTTCACCGACGCCCCCTCCCGTGTACGGGAGTTGCTCGCCCACCACGAGGACCGCCTGACCGGTCTTCTGGCTCTCCTCTCCGCCCCGCTCACCGCCTGGCAGGTCGCCGAACGCATGGAGTGGAACCGGCCCTGGGACCAGATCCCCTACGGCTCCCGCAACATCGCGGTCTCGGAGGCGGAGGCGCATCTGCGCCGACTCGTGAAACAGGGCCGGGCGGAGGCGGTGACGGGAAGCGATCCGGTGACGTACATGGCGGTGTGAACTCGGTAAACCGAGTCGCCGCACCGCGATCACGCCTGTTACACAGACGTATGGACCCCGTGCCACGCCTCCTCGCCGAACGCGCCTGCGAGCGCCTCGTCATCGATTTCGTCCACCGTCTCGACCTCGGCGAACCCGCCACCGTGGCCGACCTGTTCACCGAGGACGGCAGTTGGGAATGGCCGGCCGGCGAGCGGCTCGTCGTGGGACGCGCGGCCCTGCGGGAGTACTTCGGCTCGCGTCCCGCCGACCGGCTGTCCCGCCGCCTGATGGCGAACATCCTCGTCACGGCGACCGGGCCGGACTCCGCGCACGCGGTCTCGTACTTCTCGACGCACCGGGTCGACGGCTACGACGGCGTCGTCGTCCCCGCCGGGCCGCCCGTCCAGGTCGGCCACTACGAGGACGCGTTCCGGCGGGTCGACGGCGAGTGGCTGCTGGCGCGGCGGGTGCTGTTCCTGCCGTTCGGCGGGCCGACACCGCACGTGGCTACGCCGTCAGCGACCTGATCAACTCGACGCCCGGCGCGAGGAGTTCCGTCTCCTGTGAGCTCATCGTCGGGTTGGCGGCCCGTCGTCGCAGCGCCTCGGCCAGCCCCTCCTCGGTGAGGTCGGACGGGTCGGCGAGGAGCGCCGTCAGCATCGCTCGGGCCGGCGCCGCGAGCGGCTCGGCGGACACGGCGACCTGGGCGAGGATCACCGCCGACATCCCCCAGTCGAGGCCGGGGTCGCCCTCCTCCGCGTTCGCCCAGTCGATGACCCTCGGGCCGTCGGGGACGAGGATGACGTTGTCGGGGTGCAGGTCGAGGTGCAGGACGCGGGTGCCGTCCGAGACCCGCCCCGGCACCGCGTGCAGGGCGCGCAGCAGCCGGGCGAGCATCTCCCCCGCCTCCCCCGCGTCCAGCTCGCCCCCCGCGAACGCCTGGAGCATCGTCGGCCCGTCCAGCCGCTCCATCACCAGGTCGGCGGGCGAGTCAGGCGGCCGGACGTCCGGGGCCGGGTAGCCGTGGGCGCGCACATGCGCCATCACCGCCGCCTCGGCGACCGCGTCGCCCCACCCCTGCCGGTCCCGGCGCAGCACCCAGGCCTCGTCGATCTCGTACACGTCGGCCGTGCGGCCCGAGCCGAGCAGTCTCCCCGTGGTTGGCATGGGCATGAATCTACGCTCCCGGGGCACCCCTCGGGACGATTCCTACCTGCCGGTAGAGTGGCCGCGTCGTCCACGCCCGTACAGGGGGAAGCCGGTGCAATTCCGGCGCTGACCCTTCCCTGAGCCTCGGCTTCGCTCGCCGCGAGGAGGCTCCCGTCCGCAGAGCCGGATCGCCCGGTACGGGACGTGACCGGCTCGCGTGCGTCGGCAGGCCCGCCTTCGCACGGCACCGTCGAGGCATACGGAGCCGAGCCGCCGGGGTGTCCCGTGCCGCCGGCTCCCCGACCGGGAGAGGCACCCGCCGATCATGAACGTCCGCCGTAGCGCCGCGGCTCTCGCCGCCGTCACCGTCGTGCTGGGCGCTGCCGTCCCCGCCGTCGCCGCCACTCCCTCCCCCGCCGCCCCGACGGCGCGGCCCGCCGGGCTGTACGGGACCTCCGACCCGACCTACGACGGCGTCTGGCGCCAGTCGCTGGCCCTGCTCGCGCAGCACACCGTGGGCGTCACCCCGGCCGACGAGGCCGTGGCGTGGCTGACCGGCCAGCAGTGCGCGAACGGCGCCTTCGCCGCCTTCCGCGCCGACCCCGCGAAGCCCTGCGACGCGAAGGTGATGACCGACACCAACAGCACGGCCGCCGCCGTCCAAACGCTGGCCGCCCTCGGCGGTCACCGGGCCGCGGCGGAGAAGGCGGTCGGCTGGCTGAAGTCCGTCCAGAACGCCGACGGCGGCTGGGGCTACTCCGCGGGCGGGGCGAGCGACGCGAACTCGACGGCCGTCGTGGCGGGGGCGCTGACGGCGGCCGGGCAGCAGCCCGCGCGGGTGCGGAAGGCCGGGAAGTCGCCGCTCGACGCGCTCGGAAAGCTCTCCCTCCCGTGCGGTGGGAACGGCGGTGGAGCCGGCGGGGGCGCGTTCGCCTATCAGCCGGACAAGAAGGGCGCCCTCGCAGCCAACGCGGACGCGACGGCGGCGGGCGTGCTCGGCGCGCTCGGCGAGGGCTTCGCGGCGAAGGCCGGCAAGACCGCCGCTCGCACAGAGGCGGCCCCCGTGTGCGGCGGTACGCCCGGCGCGCTCACGCCGGCCGACCTCGCCCGCAACGGCGCCGCCCACCTCGTCCGGGCGGTCGCCGCCACCGGCTACCTCACGTCGTCCCTGCCCGGCGCCGCGGACCAGCCCGACTACGGCAACACAGCCGACGCGGTCGTCGCGCTCGCCGCGCAGGGCGCGGTCGAGCAGGCGAAGAAGCCCCTCGCCTGGCTGCGGCAGAACTCGGCGGCCTGGGCGAAGCAGAGCGGCCCGGCCGCCTACGCCCAACTGATCTTCGCGGCCCACGCCACGGGCGCCGACCCGCGCGCCTTCGGCGGCACGGACCTGGTCGCACAGCTCGACGCGACGGGCCCGACCCCGCAGGCCACCGCGAAGACCGGCGACCGGGCCGCCGGCGGTGACACCGCGGACGCCGACAAGACGGACGACTCGGGTTCCGGCTACAGCGTCTGGCTGATAGTCGGCGTCTTCCTCGTCGCGGGCATCGGCATCGGGTTCCTCCTCAGCGCCCGCGGCCGGAAGCAGCAGCCGTGACGCGCCGCCGCGTCGCCGTCGTCCTCGCCGCGCTGTCGCTCGTCCTCACCGGCGCGGTCGGCGTGATCGGCTCGGCCGTCCCCGCCCAGGCGGCGGGCTACCGCTACTGGTCCTTCTGGGACCGCGCCCGCGGCGGCGCCGGCGGCCACTGGACGTACGCGACCCAAGGGCCGTCCCTCGCCCGCCCGGCCGACGGCGACGTGCAGGGCTTCCGGTTCGCCGTCAGCGCGGACTCCCAGGACGCGTCGCAGCCGCGCGGCGCCGCCTCGTTCGCGGCGATCTGTGCCGGGACGCCCGCGCAGGACGGCACCAAGCGCGTGGCCCTGGTCATCGACTTCGGCACGCCGGCGGACGCCCCGGGCGGCGAGAGTCCGCCGTCGCCCGCGCAACGCACGGCGTGCGCCCGGGTCTCCCCCGCCGCGACGACGGCCGAGGCTCTCGCCGCCGTCGCCAAGCCCCTGCGCTACGACGCGAACGCCCTGCTGTGCGCGATCTCCGGCTACCCGGAGACGGGCTGCGGGGAGCAGGTGTCGACGGACGCCGCGGCGGACCGGACGAAGCAGCCCACGGCGCAGCCCAAGGCCGATGGCGACGCCGACGGCGACGTCGGCCACAGCGACAGCGACGGCGGCCCGTCGCTCGGCCTCTACGGCGGTGCGGCGGCCGTGGCCGTGCTGGCCGCGGCGGCGGTGTGGCAGGCACGACGGCGGGGTTCGCGCCGGAATGGCTGACCGCCGCTCCCGCCCGCAACTCCACCCCGCCGCCTGGTGGCTCTGGGCCCTCGGCCTCGGGACCGCCGCCACCCGTACCTCCAACCCGCTCCTCCTCGGCCTGCTCCTCGCGGTGTCCGCGTACGTCGTCGCCGTGTGCCGCCCGGACACGCCCTGGGCCCGCTCCTACACCGCGTTCCTCAGGCTCGCCCTCGCCGTGTTGGTCGTCCGGATCGTCTTCGTCGTCGTGCTGGGCTCCCCGATCCCGGGCACGCACGTCCTCGTCACGCTGCCCGAAGTCCCGCTCCCGCACTGGGCGCAGGGCATCCGGCTGGGCGGCGCGGTGACGGCCGAGGGCCTGCTCTTCGCGTTCTACGACGCCCTGCGCCTGGCCACCCTGCTGGTGTGCGTGGGTGCGGCGAATGCCCTGGCCAGCCCCTCCCGCCTGCTGAAATCCCTGCCCGGCGCGCTCTACGAGACGGGTGTGGCGGTGGTGGTGGCCATGACGTTCGCCCCGAACCTCGTCGCGGACGTCCACCGGCTGCGCGCCGCCCGCCGACTGCGGGGCCGCCCGGACCGCGGCCTGCGCGGACTCCTCCAGGTGGGCCTGCCGGTGCTGGAGGGCGCGCTGGAACGCTCGGTGGCCCTGGCCGCCTCGATGGACGCCCGAGGATACGGCCGCACCGCCGACGTCCCCGCCCCCGTCCGCCGGACGACCGCCGCCCTCACGCTGGGCGGTCTGCTCGGCGTCTGCGCGGGAACGTACGGCCTGCTCACCGCCGCCGGCGGCACGTACGGCCTGCCGGTGCTGCTCGCCGGGGTCGTCGCCGCCCTCGCCGGGCTGCGTCTGGGGGGCCGCCGTTCTCCGCGCACCCGGTACCGTCCGGACCGCTGGACGCCGCGCGCCTGTCTGGTCGCCGCCTCCGGCGTCGCCGTCGCGGCTCTTCTCGTCGTCGCCGCGTCCGCGGACCCGGCGGCGCTGCGTCCCGGCGTGGTGCCGCTGACCGCGCCCGCCCTTCCGCTCTGGCCGGCGGCTGCCGTCCTGCTCGGCCTGCTGCCCGCGTTCGCGTCCGAGGAGCCGTCGTGATCCGTTTCGAGAACGTTTCCGTGACATACGAGGGTGGCTCCGAACCCGCCGTCAGCGGCGTCGACTTCGAGATCCCCGAAGGCGAACTCGTGCTGTTGGCGGGCCCGTCGGGGGTGGGCAAGTCGACGCTCCTGGGCGCGGTCGGAGGCCTCGTCCCGCACTTCACCGGCGGCACCCTGCGAGGCAGGGTCACCGTCGCCGGCCGCGACACCCGCACCCACAAACCGCGTGAACTCGCCGACGTCGTCGGCACGGTGGGCCAGGACCCCCTCTCGCACTTCGTGACGGACACGGTCGAGGAGGAACTCGCCTACGGCATGGAGTCGTTGGGCCTGCCGCCGGAGGTGATGCGCCGCCGCGTCGAGGAGACCCTGGACCTGCTCGGCCTGGCCGGCCTGCGCGACCGCCCCATCGCCACCCTGTCCGGCGGCCAGCAGCAGCGCGTCGCGATCGGCTCGGTGCTCACCCCGCACCCCCGGGTGCTCGTCCTGGACGAGCCGACGTCCGCGCTCGACCCGGCCGCCGCCGAGGAGGTCCTCGCGGTCCTGCTCCGGCTGGTCCACGACCTGGGGACGACGGTGCTGCTGGCGGAGCACCGGCTGGAACGCGTCCTGCAGTACGCCGACCAGGTCGCCCTGCTGCCCGCTCCCGGCGCGGCTCCCGTGCTCGGCGCGCCGGCGGACGTCATGGCCGTGTCCCCGGTGATCCCACCGGTCGTGGCCCTGGGCCGGCTGGCGGACTGGTCGCCGCTGCCTCTGACGGTGCGCGACGCCCGACGAAGGGCGGCCGACCTGCGCGAACGCCTCGCCACTCGGGAAACACCCCGAAACACCGGCAACGCGCCGGGCGACGCTCACGCCGGGTCGGCGGCGGCGACACCGAAACCTGCGACTGCGCCTGCGCCTGCGCCTGCGCCTGCGCCTGCGCCTGCACCGGTCGTCGAGCCCCCGGCACAGACGCCGTCCGCGAGGCTCTGGGCCCACCGCCTCCTACGCCGCGCCCCTTCCCCCACCCCTTCCCCCGACGTGCCCACCGCTCCTCCCGCACCCCCCGCCGAGGCCCGTGCCCTGGGTGTCCGCCGAGCCGGCGTCCAGGCGTTGCGCGACGTCGATCTCACCGTCGCGCCCGGCGAGACCATCGCCCTCATGGGACGCAACGGGGCCGGCAAGTCGACGCTGCTCAACACGTTCGTGGGCCTGGTCGAGCCGACCGCCGGAACGGTCCGCGTGTCGGGCGCCGTCCCGCACCGCGCCTCGCCCCGCGACCTGGTCCGCCGCGTCGGACTGGTCCCGCAGGAGCCGCGCGACCTGCTGTACGCCGACACGGTCGCCGCCGAGTGCGCGGCCGCCGACCCGGACGCGCGGGCCGAGCCCGGCTCCTGCCGCGCCCTGGTCTCGGAGCTGCTGCCCGGCATCGCGGACGCCGTCCACCCCCGCGACCTCTCCGAGGGCCAGCGCCTCACCCTCGCGCTGGCCGTCGTCCTCACCGCGCGCCCGCCGCTCCTCCTCCTCGACGAGCCGACCCGCGGCCTGGACTATGCGGCGAAGGCCCGCCTGGTCGCCGTCCTGCGCGGGCTGTCGGCGGCCGGTCACGCGATCGTGCTGGCCACGCACGATGTGGAGCTGGCCGCGGAACTGGCCCACCGGGTGGTGCTGCTCGCCGAGGGCGAGATCATCGCGGACGGCCCGACGGCCGAGGTCGTGGTCTCCTCACCCTCCTTCGCCCCGCAGGTGACGAAGATCCTGGCCCCGCAGCGGTGGCTCACGGTCGCACAGGTGAGGGAGGCACTGCGATGACGGCCCGCCCCGGGCAGCGCCCCGGACCCGAGCGGTGCTCCGGACCCGGGCGGCGACCCGGACCCGGTGGGCGCTCCGGACCCGAACGACGTCCGCTCCCCGGGCGGCGTCCCCGTCCCGCCCGGCGTCCGCGTCCCGTCCGGCTGGGACCGCGTTCCCTCGCCGCGTTGGCGCTGGTCGGCGCGGTGGGCGTGGTCGCCTTCGGCTGGCCCTTCCTGGCCCCGCCCGCCTCCGCGCTGAACGCCCACGCCCAGGACGCCCCCTGGCTCTTCGCCGGCCTGCTGGTGCTGCTGGTGGCGGTGGTGGCGGCGACGATCTCGGAGTCCGGGCTGGGCGCGAAGGCGGTGGCGATGCTGGGCGTGCTGGCGGCGACAGGCGCGGCGCTGCGTCCGCTCGGCGCGGGGACGGCGGGCATCGAGCCGATGTTCTTCCTGATGGTGCTGAGCGGGCGGGTCCTCGGCCCGGGCTTCGGCTTCGTCCTCGGCTCGGTCACGATGTTCGCGTCCGCGCTGCTCACGGGCGGGGTGGGCCCGTGGATGCCGTTCCAGATGCTGGCAATGGGCTGGTTCACGATGGGCGCGGGCCTGCTGCCGGGCGGCCACCGGCTGCGCGGCCGTGCCGAACTGCTCGTGCTGTCGGCGTACGGCTTCCTGGCCGCCTTCGCCTACGGCACGGCGATGAACCTGGCCGGCTGGCCCTTCATGGGCACGCTGGCCTCGGGCGTCGCCTTCGATCCGGACGGGACGGTCCCGGCGAACCTGGCCCGCTTCCTGGCGTACTGCGTGGCGACGTCGCTGGGCTGGGACTTGGGCCGGGCGCTGGTCACCGTACTGCTGACGTACACGCTCGGTCCGGCGGTGCTGAAGGCGCTGCGCAGAGCGACCCGGCGGGCCGCCTTCGAGACCGCGGTCACATTCGAGGCCCCTCGGGCGACCCCTGGACCCTCGCGGACGGCCCCCGAACCCTCTCGGACGACCTCCGAACCC
Organism: Streptomyces sp. B21-105; assembly: GCF_036898465.1. NCBI lineage: Bacteria > Bacillati > Actinomycetota > Actinomycetes > Kitasatosporales > Streptomycetaceae > Streptomyces > Streptomyces sp. B21-105. The sequence continues at coordinate 2,969,365 of NZ_JARUMJ010000001.1, forward strand.
CGTTGATCGGTGAACCACCCCACATGACCCACATCACCTACTAACCGAACTAGTCGGGCAAATCGCAAGCCATGCGCATGCCATCATGGGGTCTGACCTGCACATTGAGAGCCAGGTCACACCGGGACCCCGCCCCCGACATACGACGTCCACTAGCAAAAGGGGTCTTTGCGGACAGCGGCCGATCCTGTTTCTGTGGATGACGTCGCACGGCGCCGACGAGCCCACGGGCCTCGGCGCCGCGGCATGCAGCCACTCACCGCACACCACGCGGTGCGGCCACGCACCGCGTGACTCCGGCATGCAGGCGACCGCCACCGTCCCCGAAAGAAAAGGTTCTTCGTGTCCGTCTCCGTCATCCGTCGCATCGCTTCCCCGAAGAAGGCCCTCACCGGCATCGCCGTGGCCGCCGCCGCCGCGGGTATGGCACTGTCCGCCGCCCCGGCCCACGCCGCGACGACGTCCGTGTCCTCCGCCTCCAAGGCCCAGGCGATCGCGCACAAGATGATCCCGGACGCCGCGCAGTACAAGGCCTTCTCCAACATCGTCAAGCACGAGAGCGGCTGGGACGTCGACGCCACCAACGCCTCCTCCGGCGCGTACGGCCTCGTCCAGGCCCTGCCCGGCTCCAAGATGGCCTCGGCCGGCTCCGACTGGAAGACCAACGCCAAGACCCAGATCAAGTGGGGCCTGGACTACATGAACTCCCGCTACGGCAGCCCGGTCGGCGCCTGGGCCTTCTGGCAGGCCAACGGCTGGTACTGAGCCCCGCCGACCACACCGCCTGCACGAACCTGCACCGCTGCACCACCTGCGCCGCCCGCACCCCTGGCACCACCCGCGTGAGCCCCACCGTGCGACCCGCGCTTCGCGCCCCGATACGCGCCGAAGGTGACGCCCCCGATCCCCCGGGCCGTCGCCTTCGGCGCACACCGCGTGCTTGCGCACCCGCGTGCGACCGGCTCAGCGGTTGAGGTCCAGCACGGGCACGCCCCGCCCCTCGTACGCCTTCGGGTCCACGGTGGCGACAAGCGCTTCCGCACCCCATTCAGGCAGGTTGTGGGCGGCATGCATGACCGCCCCGACCCCCGCCGGGACGCCGTCGCGATGCAGTCGGGCCACCGCAAGCACCGCCGTGTAATCGAGGTCCACGGTGTGGAGGACCTCCAGTTGGCCGATGTGCTCGGCGATCCCGAAATGCTCGCGGTCCGCCTCCAGGACCGACAACGTCGGCACCCACAAGCGGGTCTCCGTCTCGAAGTGCGCCCGGTGGATCAGCGCGGACACCTGCCGGTTGCCGGACAGGGCCAGAAGCGTCGGCGCGTCCAGAACGAGGTGGTGGAGGATCACGCGACGGCGTCCTGCTGCCGGGCAAAGGCCTCCCGGAGCCTGCGCCCCATGGCCGCGCTCTCGTCGTCACTCACGTCGACACCGAAGTGTTCCGCGAGGTAGTTGCGGGTCCGCTCCGCCCGCTCCCGCCGCTCCTCGTCGGTCAGCGTCGATTCCGCGAACTCCTGAACCAGGGATCGGATCGACGTCCCCCTCGACTCGGCGATCACCGCCAGCCGGTCCCGCACCTCGGCGGGAACACGAATCATCGCATCGCTCATACCGGGAGTATACGGCCGCGTATACGCCCGGCACCCGTCCCATGGCAGACCCGCCCGCAACAGACCCGCCGACAGTAGATGCGCCGGACAGCAGCCCCCTACTCCGCCGCGACCCTCAGCTCCTTCACCCCGTTGATCCAGGCCGACCGCAGCCGTCGCGGATCGCCCACCAGCTTCATGCCGGGCATGGCGTCGGCGATGGCGTTGAAGATGAGGTTGATCTCGAGGACGGCGAGCGACTTGCCGAGGCAGAAGTGGGGTCCGCCGCCGCCGAACCCGAGATGCGGGTTGGGATCGCGGGTGACGTCGAAGGAGTCCGGGTTCTCGAACACCTCCGGGTCGCGGTTGGCGGAGGCATAGAAGATCCCGACCCGGTCCCCCTTCCTGATCAGCTTGCCGCCGAGCTCGGTGTCCTGGGTGGCGGTCCGCTGGAAGGCGACGACGGGCGTGGCCCACCGCACGATCTCCTCGGCGGCGGTGTCGGGCCGCTCACGCTTGTAGAGCTCCCACTGCTCGGGGTGGGTGAGGAAGGCGTGCATCCCGTGGGTGGTGGCGTTGCGGGTCGTCTCGTTTCCGGCCACCGCGAGCATGAGGACGAAGAACCCGAACTCGTCGGAGTTGAGGTTGCCCTCGTTCTCGGCGGCCACCAGTGTGGAGACGATGTCGCGGGCGGGGCACTGCTTGCGCTCCGCTGCCATGCCCATCGCGTACGCGATCACCTCGGCGGCCGACTGCCGGCCGACCTCGGCGGTGATGGCGTACTCGGGGTCGTCGTACGCGATCATCTTGTTGGACCACTCGAAGATCTTCGCGCGGTCGTCCTGGGGGATGCCGATCAGCTCGGCGATGGCCTGCAGCGGCAGTTCTGAGGCGACGGAGGTGACGAAGTCGAAGGAACCGCCGGAATCGCCGGAACCGTCGCCCTGTTCGCGCGCCCGCTCGACGATGTCGACGGCCCGCGCCCGCAACCGCTCTTCAAGGCCCCGGATGGCCCGCGGCGTGAACCCCCGCTGAACGATCTGCCGCACGCGCGTGTGCTCGGGCGGGTCCATGTTCAGCAGGATGAACCGCTGGGCGTCGATCGAGGCGCGCTCGACGTGCTCGTTGAACCGGATGATCGCGGTGTTGAGGTAGGAGGAGAAGAGCTCGGGATGCGTGGAAACGTATTTCACATCCGCGTGCCGGGTGACCGCCCAGTACCCCTCATCCTGGAAGCCGGCGACGTTGCCCGACTGCGGGACCCAGCGGACCGGCTCGGCCTGCCGCAGTGCGGCGAACTCGGGCAGGGGCACATGGTGTTGCAGCAGGTCGGGGTCGGTGAAGTCGAACCCGTCGGGAAGCGCTGGACAGTGCATCGGCGGCTCCAGCCATCTGACGATGCCGACTGCGTTCGGCATCCCGCAGAATCTGACGTGTCATCAGAAACAGATGGCGAGAAGGTAGTTCAGGAGCCTTGAGGCTGCAAGACCCTTGCGGTGACGCACATCACGTCAGCAGACTGCACTCAGCAGAGAACTAGAACACGTACTAGTTCCGAAGGGATCCGCACCCATGGCCGCCGAACCCGTGATCGTGGAAGCAGTCCGCACCCCCATCGGCAAGCGCGGCGGCGCGCTCGCCAACCTGCACCCCGCCTATCTCCTGGGCGAGACGTACCGCGAACTCCTCGGCCGCACCGGCATCCCCGCCGACGCCGTGGAACAGATCGTCGGCGGCACGGTGACCCACGCCGGCGAACAGTCCATGAACCCCGCCCGCACCGCCTGGCTGACCGTCGGCCTCCCCTACGAGACGGCGGCGACCACCGTCGACTGCCAGTGTGGCTCCTCGCAGCAGGCTTCGCACATGACCGCGAACATGATCGCGGCAGGCGTGATCGACGTCGGCATCAGCTGCGGCGTCGAGGCGATGAGCCGCGTCCCGCTCGGCTCGGGCTCGAAGCACGGCCCGGGAAAACCGTTTCCGGACGAGTGGAACGTCGACCTCCCCAACCAGTTCGAGGCGGCGGAACGCATCGCGCGACACCGCGGCCTGACCCGGGCGGACGTGGACGGCCTCGGCGTCCTCTCCCAGAACCGGGCGGCGACGGCCTGGTCGGAGGAACGCTTCAAACGCGAGACGTTCGCCGTGCAGGTGCCCACGACGGAGGACGAGCAGGCGGCGGGCCAGGGCATGTGGCGACTGGTCGACCGTGACGAGGGCCTGCGCGACACGTCTCCGGAAGCCCTGGCAGGCCTCAAGCCCGTGATGCCGACGGCGATCCACACGGCCGGCAACTCGTCGCAGATCAGCGACGGCGCGGCGGCGATCATGTGGGCGTCGAAACGAATGGCACGTGCCCTGAAGCTGAAGCCGAGGGCACGGATCGTCGCCCAGGCCCTGGTGGGCGCGAACCCCCATTTCCACCTGGACGGCCCGATCGACGCGACCCGTGCGGTACTCGGCAAGGCCGGCATGACGCTGAAGGACATCGACCTGGTCGAGATCAACGAAGCGTTCGCGTCGGTGGTGCTGAGCTGGACGAAGGTCTTCGACGCCGACCTGTCCAAGGTCAACGTCAACGGCGGCGCGATCGCCCTCGGCCACCCGGTCGGCGCGACGGGCGCCCGCCTGATCACCACCGCCCTGCACGAACTGGAGCGCACCGACAAGGAGTTCGCCCTGATCACCATGTGCGCAGGCGGCGCACTGGCAACAGGCACGATCATCCAGCGCCTGTAACCCACTCCAGAAACCGCGAGAACCCGGCGGGCCCAACAGTCAACACCGGGCCCGCCGACGTCTTGGAATCACGAACAGCAACAACGGCACCTGCCTCAGCAACAGGCTGGGCGATTTCCACGCAGTTCCCGCCCTGGTCGCCGCTGTAGCTGGACTTACGCCAGGTCAGGGGCCCGACCGGAGCACATTCAACGCACTCCCCGCCCTGGTCGCCGCTGTGACTGGACTTACGCCACTGGATCCCCGTCAGAGTCACGTCGCTCCCCATAGCGCTCCTCCATCACTCGCCGGATCAGCTCCGCAGAATCCTTGAGGGAGAGAGCGGCAGCCCGGAGATGATCGTAACGGAGTGAACAGCAGGGCTTGATCAAGTTCCGTGAGTGTCCGGGTTGTTGGTGATGCCCAGGATGGCGAGTGCTCGTTCTGGTTCGTGGCGGAGGGCTCGGGTGGTCTTGGCGATGTTGTCGGCTCCGAGGATCTTCAGGGTGCCGATGGCGAGGTTGCGGATGGTGGCCATGGCGCGGGGTGCGGTTCCGGCGTGAATAGTCGAGGCGTCCTCAGCGAACGTGACATCTCGGATGTAGTGGGAGGAATTTTCGATTCCCCAGTGCTCGCGAATGGCGGCGGCGAGGTCGGCGGGGCGGGTTTGATGGGCGGCGAGGCTGGTGACCGCGTAGACGTTCTCGCGGGTTTCGGGCCGGCCGGTGGGCTTGCGGCGGCGGTGGACCCGGATGGCGAGGTGGGCGTGGGGGAAAGCGATGCCGCCGAGGTTGTCGGCGATGGCGCAGGTCTTGATCGAGCGGGACTCGCGGCGGCCGTGGGCGGTGGCGGAGGCGGTGTGCTGGACCTTGATCGATGTCCAGGGCAGGGCGGCGAGCTGGGCGTAGGCGGTGGGCTGGTTGGTCTTGATGACGGCGATGTAGTGGGCCTTCTTCGTCTCGACCAGCCAGGTGATGTTGGCCTTCACCGAATGGAGGGCATCGAAGGTGACGACGGTGTCGGCGAGGTCGAGTGGTGCCAGCAGGGGCTTGAAGTGGCGCACTTCGTTGGTCTTCGCACCGACTTCGACCTGGGCGATCGTGGCGACGCGGTCGTGGGTGACCGCCGAGAGCAGGTGACGGCGCGGCGTGTCCAGGCGGGCTGAGCCCTTGAGGGCCTTGCCGTCCACGGCGATGACCTGCCGCGCTCGGGCCTCGGGCACGTCCGCGGACGCGGTGATGCGGTGCCGGTCGGCCAGGTAGGCGCCAACGGCCTGGTCCAGGGCGTCGCCGTCAAGTGCCTGAAGGACGCGTCCGAGAGTGACCGGTTTGGGGCTGCGCCGCCAGCCGAGCAGGTGACGGCGTACCCCGAGGGACGCCAGCAGCGAGTTCGTGGCCCGCTCGCCGAACTCGGCGAGTTCGTCGATGCTCTTCGCGCCGCAGACGGCCGCGCAGGCGCACACCAGCAAGATCGCCGTCAGCGAGTACCACCGGCCCCGGCGTGAGCGCGGATCCGGAACCGATTCGAGGTAGGGACGCAGGTCAGCGATCCGGTCCGCATCCAGCGGCCCCAGCTTCTCCAGCACGGCAGGGATAGGGGAAGATGCAACAGCAGGCACGGGACGTCCTCGTGATCATCTGGCTTCGACACCACAATGATCACGAACCCCCGTGCCTGCTCTGGTATCCGCCCCTACCGGCCTGATCGCCAACCCTCCACGCAATCACGGAACTTGACGGAGCCCTGAGTGAACAGTCCTTGACGGTGTCCGGGTTTGCGCTCGGATAGCCGATGCCATAACCCTCGGTGTAGACGATGGCAGGGTCGCCAGTAAAGCGAAAGATGGTGAACGCGCCTTGAGTGCCAGGGTGCGCCCCGGCGGCAAACGGCAGCACCTGCACGTTGATCCGAGGGTTCCCCTCGAACGACAACAGATGGGCCAGTTGCTCGCGCATGACGGCCCGTCCGCCGATCTCCTGCCGGAGCGCCGCTTCGCTCAACACCAGCCAGAACACGGGGGGGATCCGCCTTGCCGAAAATTATGGAAGATGCTCAGATGACCAGCAACAACGTGACCGAGGCCGAGTCCGTCGAGCCGTCTGAGGCGGTGCCGGCAAAGTCTGTGGACGACCGGCCGATTGACGAGCTGATGGGGCCGGGCTCAGGCCGAGGGTCTTCAGCTGACCGGCGAGGGCGGCCTGCTCCAGCAGCTGACCAAGCGGCTCCTGGAGTCCGCTCTCGGGGGCGAGATCACCGACCATCTCGGCTATGACAAGCACGACCCGGCCGGGAAGAACGGCGGCAACGCACGGAACGGCACCCGGGCCAAGGCCGCGTTGACCGATGTCGGCCCGGTCGAGATAGCCGTGCCCCGCGACCGGGACCGCAGCTTCGGGCCCGAGGATCGTCAAGAAGCGGCAGAAGCGTCTGTCCGGCGTGGACGAGATGGTCATCTCGCTCGCGGCGAAGGGCCTGACGACCGGTGAGGTCCAGGCCCAACTGGCCAGGGTTCTTGCGAAGTCGAATCTCTCTGACGTTTGCGCTGGTCAGCGGGCGATGGCGAGGAGATCGAGCGGGCAGCGAAGGGTTCGTGGGACAGGTCGCGGACGGCTTCGGTGATGTTGGTGGTACCGGTCGCGCGGAGCCTGTTGAGGATGGCGTTGCGCAGGGTGGCCATGTTCTCGGGGCCGTGGCCGGTGTGGATCTGTGAGCGATCTTCGTCCCAGAGGTCATCCCGGATGTAGTGGATCTTGTTCTCGATCTTCCAGTGATCGCGAAGTCCCAGGGCGATGTCCTGCGGTTTTGCCTGCTGGGAGGGCAGGTCGGTGATCACGTAGACGGTCTCACGGGTTCGTTTTCCCGTCGCGGTATCGGTGCGGTGGCGGGTGACTCGGGCGACCTGGCGGACATGGGGAAAGTCCAGGTGGGAGACGCTCAGCACCTGAACGACGCGGGTCTCCTTGCGGCCGTGACCCTCGGTGCGGTCGTAGTGCTTCGTGGTGGCCTTCTTCCAGGGAAGGCGGCGGCAACTGTCGTACAGCGTCGGCTGGTTGAGCTTTACGGTGAGCAAGAAGTGGGCTGTCCTCGACGAGGAACCGCGCGGTCTCGGTCTGGGTGTGCAGCGCGTCCGCGCTGACCCAGGCGCCCTCGATGTCCAGTTCGCCGAGCACGTCGCGCAGGCAGGGAATCTCGTTCGTCTTGTCGGGGATGCGGAGCTGGGCGATGACCTGGTCGTCCTGATCGATGACGGCTGGCAGGTGAGCCGCGGTGCGGGTACGGGTACGCGAGCCCCGCGCACTCTTGCCGTCCGCGGCCAGGCGCGTCGGGCGCGACGAGGCGCCGTCGGCCGGCCGCAGGAGCGCGGCCAGCCCGTCGGGGTGCAGGCGCTCGATGATCCGCCGAAGGGTGTCCACCGACGCGGCCGTCCGGATCCCCAACGAGCCGCGGGCGGGAAATCCCAGGCGGGTCAGGGCGTCCTGGGGCGCCCGACGCAGCCAGTGTCCGATCGCCGCGTACGAGCGGGGCGCCGGTCGCCACCGCGCAGGCAGCCGCCCTGACCAGCGCGATCAACGGATACCGCCGGCCGCGACGATCACGCGGATCAACATCCTCCACCATGCCGTCACCCGACGGAACGACAGAGCACGACAACACGGACACGGACATGGAAGACTCACGAATCACTGAAGCTCCGTTGCGGGCAAGGGACTTGGTAGGTCACTTGCTGCAACGGGGCTTCAGCTCGTTCGGTCACACCCCTACCGACCAGCCACTACGCAAGATCGACTCGACCTTGCAAGAGCCCTGCAGGAAGCCCTACCAGAAACAAACTCTGGTGGGGTTTCGCGGTTTCCAATCAGTCAGGCAGCGGAGTTGCACAATCTTTGCCAGACATTAGAACCTGGAATCCATCCAACTCGCTGTCCGCCCCCATTCCAAGCCTATCGGAAAATTTAGCAGAAAAGAACGATACGTAGCCTGTGTACATGTCTGGATCCATCAAAATCGGCGCCACGGAGACGCGGGCTACTAGCGCTGATTCACACGGCAATGCATAGGCTGCATAGAGTGCATCCCAAGCAAAAGCAATACCCCGCCTCATAAGCGCATCGACACGCGCTTTACCCACCGCTTCAATATCTAGATCAGGAATCCCTCGCCCATTGACAGCCAGCTCATAACTTCCTGCATCCGCGAATGCCGACCGTTCGCCAAAGTAGGAATCGCGAAATTCGGCGAGCAGGGTGGCGCCGTCATCGGTCACCCAGCCTGCATAAACGACGGACTCCAGGGGAGAATACCTGTCCGACGCGCGAACGCCGTTCACGAAGTCGTCCCCTAGCATCTCTCGAAAATCTCGGCTGATTCTCACCATGAAGCTCCTAGCTGCAAACTGTAGCGTCACGGACAACCCGTCGCACCGAGCTGTGCGCGTCCAAATATATCAGTACCCTTGGCGAGACCCTTTGCGAAATCCGGATAATTCTTCCGCAGATCCTTCTTCAGGCTATTCGACATCCCATCGAACTCGCCAGTTTCCGGGTTAAAATGATACTTGGGAGCGGCGCTAGACTTGACGCCATTGATCTGCTCCTGGAAGTGCATTTGAACGCCGCTCGGCGAACCTTCGATATCGATTCTGTACGGTCCACGTTGCCAGACAGTCATACTCTTTCCAGTGAGATCGACTGGATCGCCACCAGCGTTGTGCACCAATACTGGCGTAGCCCCCGCCAGCACATAGTACGTGTGGAGGTCGTCGACGGTCAGGTTGTACATGTCCGCGGAGCCGACTTGGTCGTTGACCGCAACAACCTGGACGTGGCTGTCAGTAACGGTGTTGAGCAGGTGGCCCGGCCGCAGGTGAGCCGCGTCTGTCCAGGTGTGAAGAGTGTCGTTCCAGAAGGGGTGCTTGGCGGTGGTGTGGATCGTCGAGGTACGGCCATCGGCAGTACGGACTGTGACGTCAACGAGGTCGTAGTCGTGGTTAACGAGGCGGGCAATTACAGACCGTGAGCCCTTGTGTTTGCCGGTGCTCGGGTCGGCAGCCTCAACGTCGTCCCCAGGCTTTACCTTGCTGATCGCCTTGGTCTTGCCGTCTTTGAGCAGAACCGGCGTGTCGGGCGAGAAACTGCATGCAGCCTTGAGGAAGTTAGCGGCGGCCACCTCCGCCTCTGCCGCTGCCGCAGCCGTGGCAGTGGCACCTCGCGCTTTGAGTGCCTTGGCGACGGAGCGGAAGGCCGCCCCGACCAGCATGAGGACGTCGGACACAATTGCCTCGCCGCAGTCGCCGCGACCGGTGAGACAGTGAATGTTCGCCTTGATACCCCACGGGTCGTTTGCGCTGCTGTGCGGGTCCCTGATCAGCCCCGCACGAGCGGCCGTATCACAGAACGCCTCAATACCGTCGCGAATGCCGCACTTGTGTTCCGCCCAGCGCGCCAACATGTGAGCGTAGCTGTCCGCATCGGGACCACCTACCCCATACCCCCGGTAAAAGAGCTCGTCCCTTGTCGGAACGACCTCTCCGGCGACAACAAGGGGCTTGCTGCCACCACTGCCCCCCGACGCCGTACCGCTTGTAGCCGGCAGTTCGGTAAGGCCTCCCCCATTGCGCTTGCGGGCGTTGTCGCGATTCGTCGCGGTGTGGGTTCCTCCCTTGCCGCCGCTGTCGATGTAGCCGCCGCCGTTGTCGTCCGGAAAGATCTTCCTGCCGTCGGGGTCGGAATAGGTGACAGGGTTGTTGTTGGCGTAGGCGTAGCCGTTGAGGGACTGGTGCTGGTCGAGTGAGAGGACGGGGTCGACGCTGATGAACTGGCCGATGGACGGGTCGTATTCGCGGGCGCCGATGTGTGTCAGGCCGGTCGTGGCGTCCCGTGTTTTGCCGAGGAAGCCCTTGTCGTCGGGCCAGGGGCCGTACAGCGGGGCGCCGCGGTCGCTGCCGAACGGTGTCGTGTAGCGCTTGGTGAAGGTCTGGTTGGCGTCCGGGTTGAGGGCGAGCGACGAGGTGTTGTGCCGGTCGCCCGTCAGGTAGCTGAGCTTGTTGGTGCCCGACTGATTGGTGCGGACGGCCGCCGTGACATCGCCCGCCGCGTAGTAACGCTGCGCCCACATGGTGCCGTTGGCGCGAAGGTGGAGTTCCGTGGCGCCGGCGTACAGGACTCGCTCACCGTTCTGCGTGTTGCGGATCAGCAGGGAGCCGTCGGGGGAGTACAGGTAATCCGTCGACGCGCCGTTCTCCGTGAGCTTGCTCAGCTGGCCCTCGGTCGACCACGCCAAGGTCTGGGCTCCGCTCGCACCAGGGCGAACCGCCGTGTTGCCGGACTTGTCGTATGTGTAGGTCCGCTCCGGGGCTGTGCACGTGGGCTTGGTCGTGGTGCCGGTCAGGGTGTGCGGCTGGGCGGTGTTGGCGTAGCAGTAGGTCGTCTTCGTGTCGCCGGTGCCCTTGTGGACCGTCTCGCTGGTCCGCTGACCCGCTTGGTTGTACGTGTAGGACGACCAGTACGGGGCCGGGCCGGACAGGCTGGACGCGCTTCGGGCGTCGGAGCACTTCTGCGAAGCGGGTGTCCAGGCCTCCGTCATGCGCTGGTGGCCGTCGTACGTGAAGCATTGTGTGTCGGCCGAACTCGCGCCGCCCAGAAGAGCCGGATCGCTGATCGCCGTGACGTTGCCGGTCTGGTCGTAGGTGTAGTTGAGGTCCTGCAACATGTAACCGTGCGTCTGGTCCGTGACGTGGCTGCGAGTCAGGCGGCCGGTGCCTTCCTCGAAGTTGTTGGCGACGAAGAAGCTCTTGCTGTCAGTGCCGCCTGTTCCCAACTCCAACAGGTTGGGCTGCGCGAGAGGCGAGTAGTCCACGTCCCGCAGATAGCCGGTGGCGCCGCGGATCGACGTCACATGGCCCAAGGGGTCGTATCGATACTCCATGCCCTCGGACGGCAGCCCTCCGAGAGCCGGCTCCTTCACTGCCTTCAACGTGCCGTTGATGTTGTAGTACGTCTCGAATGCCAGGGTGGACGGCGCTCCGGCCTTCACGAACGGGTCGCTCGCCGGCAGTTGCAGCTGGGTGGCGGTAGCGCGGTTGAGATTGTCGTACGCGGTGACGGTCTGCGTGTACGCCGCTCCGGACTTGCCGCCCACGTACCTGGTGGAGGAGGTGGGCTCACCCTTGAGGGGGGCGTCATAGGCGAAGGCGGTGAGCTGGGTGGCGTCCGTCTTGGAGTTCTCCCAGGTACCGGTGGGGCGGCCCAGTTCGTCATAGGCGGTCAGGATGGACTTGCCTCGTGAATCCGTGGACTTCACCGGGCGGTCGAGGACGTCGTACTCGGTGGTGGTGGATCCCTTGTCTGGGTCGACTGCGGTCACCTGGCGACCGAACAGGTCGTAGCCGTATGACCATGTGACGTCGTCCGGTCCGGTGATCGTCTCCTGCTGTCCGTCCGGGCCGTAGGTCAGCTTCGTGTGGGTGTACGGAGCCCCGACAGTGCTGCCGAAGGAGGCGTCGGCCGGGCTCGTGCTCGCGTACTCACGTGTCTCGGTCGTCTGGCCGCGCACGTCGGTGATCGTGCGGTGCGCCGAGCCGCCCTCGAGCGCCGTCGTCGCGACGGAGTCACCGGTGTAGCTGGTGGCAGTGGTCCACTTCTTGACGCCGAAGACGTACAGACTGGTGCTGGTGGCTCGGCCGGCGCCGTCGAACACCGTCTCTGCCTGAGTGGGGGCCTCACCGTTCTCGGCCCTGGTGTACGTGCCGTTGGGCGTGCTGGTGTTGTCGAAGATGTCGGCGTGCGTCTCGTACGCCAGACCACGCGTGTCATACCGCGTGTCGGTCAGGAGCCGACCGCCGTCGGGAGTCGGTGACTGCGACTGCAGAGGACGCAGAAGGGCGTCGTAGAGCGTGTAAGTGGTGTTGTAGGTTTCGCCGTCGTTCTTCAGGGACGAGGACGAGACCCACGACGGCTTGGTGTTGTCCAGGTGATAGGCGAACTTCTGGTTCGGCTCCTGACTCCCGCTCACCCGGTTCGGCAGCCAGACCTGGGTTGTGCGGCCGAGCGCGTCGTAGCTCAGCTCGGTCTTCTTGCTGTTGACGTCGTAGACGCGCAGCGGTTGACCGCGGCGCGGGTCAAGGAAACTGACCGTCTTGTAGGTCTTGGGGTCGGTGGTGACGGTCCGGGTCAGCGGGCCTGCATCGACGGGAGTGTAGGCGAGCAGGGTGGGAGTGTTCGTGGTCGCGTCGCTGACGCTCAGGGGCCGGCCCAGAGTGTCGTATGTCGTGGTGGAGATCTTCTGCCATGCGCTCGGCAGACGGTCGCCGTTGGCGTCCGCGGTGGCTGCGTACCCGGTGGCGCGGCCGGTCCAGGTCGGCAGCCCCACAGTGGGCTTCTGAGACGCCGACCAGGCCGTCGCATTGTCGGTGTCGTACACGGTGCTGACGTCGGCCATCACATCGCCGCGCGTGGGCTTCGCCGGGTCCATGGCCGCGGGCAGAGCCAACGAGCTGTCCGCCGTCGCGCAGGTACGGGCGACCGCGCGGGTGCGTGACACCGCACTGGTGATGCCGACATCGGCGTTGCGGGCGTACCAGGTGCGCGTGCAGGTCTCGTCCGAGGTCTTGCCCACCTCCCCGGCGTCTTCCACCGTGACCGGCATGCCGTAGCTGTCGAATGACGTGCTGGTCAGGCGCTCGCGCCAGGTCTTGGAGGTGGTCAGGTAGGTGTAGCTGTGCACCTTCTGCGTACGGACGTAGCGTGCGACGTGGTCGGCGGCGCCGGGCGGGGTCTGCCGTGCCGTCTCCTGTGACCAGGGGTCGTTGACCGCCGCCGCGATCGCCGTGGAGCCGTCGTAGGTGACCTGTTCGCGCAGTTGCCCTGCGTACTCGGTCCTGTCGGTGACGGAAGCCGCTCCAAGGGCCGGTGCCTGCAGCGGTGCGACGGAGACGGACTTCGTGGTGCCGTCGCTCTTCTCGTCGCCGTGCATCCCCTGCAGGAAGAGGGAAACCGTCTTCGAGCGGGTTCTGTCTGTCGCGCCCGTCCATGCCGTGACCTGGGCGTATCCGCGCCATTCGGACCAGGTGCGCTCGGCCTTCTTCGTCATCGGATCGTCGTTGTGGTGCCAGGCGGCGCCGCTGTAGGAGTACGCGTTCTCGACCGTCTCGTTGGCGGCGGTCGGGTCGGAGACGGTGACGGCCAGCACCCGGTACTTGTGGAACCAGTCGATGGAGGCGTTCTCTGCGCCGTTGATGTGCCAGAACTGCGGGTAGCAGGACCGGGTGTTGGTGTCGGGCGCCGCGTTCAGCACCTGGCTGCGCACGCACTCCTCGCCCGAGAGGGTCACTGTGGTGATCGCACCGGTCTCGGAAGTGACGGTGTTGATGCGCGGGCGGGTCAGGGGGAGGATGTCGTCCGTGGCGTCGACCCGGTTGGGCCGCATGTGGTAGGTGAACGTCACCGGCGCGAGCGTGATGGCCTCGTCGCCCGCCTTCGCGGTGCGCGTGAGGGACTTCAGGATCAGTACCTGGTCGGAGCTGTCACCGATGTCACCGCCGTCCAGGTACTCCTCCGTCAGGTCCCAGGAGTCCACGGCGTCGTACGCGGTCGTGGTGGCGTTGTAGGAGAAGGTGTCGATCCCGGTCAGGCGCTTGCGGGAGAAGAAGGACGGGCTGGACGCGTCGCAATCGTCGTCGTCCTTGGAGCAGATCGCGTCGAAGGGGACGTCGGGCCAGTTCTCCGAGGTGTCCTTGGTCAGGCTGGAGCAGTCCGAGGCGGTGCAGCGTTCGGCGTAGCCGAAGGTGACCTTCGCGTCGGGCTTGTCGGTGAAGAGAGCACCCTTGCGCAGTCCGTATTCGATGCGGCTCAGGTAACCGCCGCGCGTGTAGGCCGCGTTGGCGGTCTCGGACTTGTTCTTCTTGTAGTAATTGGTTTCCTTCGCGTACCAGTAGGTGGCCGCGTTGCCTCGGGTGTCCTCGACGTAGTCGAGGTTCCACCGCCAGGCCTGGTCGAGGGCGCGGTCGGCGAAGGCGTCGCCGCCGGAGTAGCCGGGCTCACCGGAGTCGTCGCCGAACACCGGCACCGTCAAGACGGAGTTGGTGCGCTGGGCGTCGGCGCCGTCGAGCTTATTCTGGCCGAACACGTACTTGGTGCCGTCGCCGGTGACGACGGTCCAGTACTCACCGTTGTCGTCGCCGTTGTCCGCGCCGGTGGAGCGCGTCACCTTCGAGGCGTCGTCGTTCTCCAGCCGCCACAGGCCGTCGTCGTCCTTGACCAGCTGCGAGGACTTGCCGTTCAGCACGATGCGCGCGTTGTCGTACTTCCAGCAGGAGTCGAAGACGTCGTCGTGACCGTCGTCGTCGCACGATCCGTAGGAGCGCTCGATGTAGGACTCGGTGACGCCGAAGCCCTCACCGACCGAGGTGCCCTGGTTGTTGGAGGTGGCGGTACGGCCGTCCACGCTGCCCGAGTCGTACGAGAGGGACAGCGGCGGCTGCGGGCCTGCGGCCGCCGGAGGCAGCGTGAAGTCGTACGACCAGGTGAAGGAGCCCGAACTGCCACCGGACTCCCAGGACGAGGACGCCGAGAGCGGCGTCGCCGCGTAGTTTCCGGAGCCTTTCGGGGAGGCCCCGGAACCGGGTGCGGCAGCCGTCACGGCCAACACGGTGGCGGTGGGAGCAGCAGCACTGCCCGACGCCTTCATGAGTTGCGTGGCAGGTCCGCTGCCGGCCTCGGCGAGACTCACGTTGGCTGACACAGACTGACGCTCGAGGTCGTTGTCCGACACCAGCGGACGCTGCTTACGGCACTCCGGCTTCTCGGGCGTCGTCAACGCGCAGGCGGGGAGCTGCACGACACGCAGCCGCTGGGACCAGCCGCCGCCGACGGCGGAAGCGAAGCCGCTGTAGTCGACGCTGACCTTCGCGTCTCCGGCGCTGTCCGCGTCAGCGGTCAGCAGAACGCCGGTGATGCCTGCCTCGCGGGCGGCCTTCTGGTCCAGCATCGTGAGGCGCGTCTTGCCGCCCGCGGCCCCTTTCCCGGCGGTGAGCGGCGCGATCGTGACCGGGACACCGGCCGACTTGGCATCGGACGCTTTACCGGCCGTGAGTCCGAGGGTGGCCTCGCCCTCGCCCGGCCAGGCCGCTGCCTGCTCCTTACGAGCCCGGTCGGCTTGGGCCTTGTTGGTCTTCTTGCCCTCGGCCACCTTCGCACGTGCCTCTTTGGCACCGAGACCGTCCAACGCCTGGACCTTGCTCACCCGAGACTCGGGCACGTCCGGTCGTCCCAGGCCGGTGGCCTCCGTGGCCTGGGCCAGTTGCGCTGCTCCCAACGGCATCACGAGCGCCAGGGCCAGAGACTGCACGAGCATCCGGCCCATCGGGCGTCGTGTCACGTCACCCAACACTCTCGACGTGCCCCTGCCAAAGATCATGTGTTTCCGCCCCACCCGGTCCCGTTGTGAAGAGTTTTCGCAGTCGGCGCGGACTGCTGCGTGTGCCGCGCTCTGTCTGTGGGTGAGGCCAGCGGCCGCGGCCTGCTCACCCGGCGGCTATCAGTCGCCTATTGTCTGCTCGACCTGTTCGAAGCCGGCCATCGCACCGGCCCAGAGCCGCACTTCCGCGACGCCTCCCGGCAGGTAGTGCTTCCACGCGTTGCCGCTGAACCCCTTGCCGACGGCGAAGTCCCCCGTGCCGATCTTGGCGCTGAAGGCCTGTTCCTCGCCGTTCGGGACGGCTCCCAGATAGAGGCCGATCGTGCCGTCCTGGGCGTTGGCGACACCGGTCATCCTGACCATGCCGTCCAACAGCGCGTTGTCCTCGGAGGCCACCGCACTGAAGATGCCGTCGGCGTTCAGCCGGCCGAAGCGCCAGAAACCCTTCGGGACGGTTTTCTCCTCCCCAGCCTCCTCGTCGAAGACAGTCACCTTGTCCGTCAGCTCGTACCAGAAGCCCCAGGCCGAGCCGTCGGACGTCCGCTGGCCGAGCACTTGACCCGTGTAACCCGCCTGCTTGTCGAGCAACTTGGCACCGTCCACGGCCGCCAGGGCCGTGACGGTGAACGAACTGGTGTCGTCCACGACGGGACCGGCCGTGGTTGCCGCGTCGTCCACTCCGTCCGCCACGATCGACTCACCGTCCAGCGAGGCTCCACCACTGAGGGCCAGCGACTGGCCGAAGCCTGACGCGGTGTCGGCGATCGTGGTGCCGACACCCTTGTCGGCCGACCAGTCGGCGACCAGTTCCACCCCGGCGTAGTTCTTCGACCTTAATGCCCGTGCCGTCGTCGCGATCTCCTCGTTGGCCGCGGCCTCCGGCGTTTTGACGACGAACACCGGCTGGAAACTCTCCGGGGTCGCGGTCACCTGCAGATCGACATCCGGCAGGACGTCGTCGTAGACGGCCTTGGCCCCGTCCAGCCGCGGGGCGGGCAGCTTGCCCGGCCACTGCAGTTCGAGTGAGGTGCCCTCACCCGCGATCCGCGCCAGCGGAGCCTTGTCGCCTCCGGCCGAGAAGGCGATCGACACTGCGGCAGCCTTCGGCCCCACTGAGCCGTCGGAACGTTTTTCCAGTGTCGCGTTCGGCGCTTGCCAGCCACCGCCCGGCTTACTGACCCGCACAGGGACGACGGACTGCTCGAGCGTCAAGGTGAACCCGTCGGGGTTGGCGAAGGTCGTCGTACGGTCCGTACGCTCACCCGCCACCTCCACACGCTGGCCGGAATCCTCGGCCTCCGCCAACGCCTGCTGCACTTCGGTCAGGGACGCTGAGTCCGCCTCAGCGGGAGCGGCAGCGGCTAGTTGACCTGGCAGCACGAGCACACCCGACAGCACGACCAACACGGCCGTGGCAGCTGACACACACCTGCCCCGCTCTGGGCCAGGGCGTTTGGGCACGCCAGATTTCCCCCGCAAGAACCGCACAGAACCCCGCCCCCAGAGTCACAAGATCTTCAAAAAAGTAAGCGCATTCAAGCCCTCGCCTCACCTTGCGTCAAGGGCATATGACGATGCGCAATCGCGCCCGACGCGCCACTTGGCTGGAATTCGCGCCACAAAACCGAACAAGGGTCAAGCACAGAGACCACCTCACGGCGCCCGTTGGCCGAAAGCGGACTGACCTCGTCTGTGGCGGCTTCCGCGTGGCGGCAGTGTCGACCTCTGCTCTTCCCGTGGGCGGGGGCGCAGCCGTCCGCGCCGTCTTCGGACGTGACCGGGACCGCCGACCGTTGAGCGACGTCAGCGGGCGGTCTGCCGCCTCCGCCAGAACCGCCGGACCCGGACGAACGTGGTCCAGCAGGCCGCGAGGAGGCTGCCCGCGGCGACGAGGGAGAACAGGACCAGCGCCGGATTGATCCAGACCGGGACCAGGTCGTAGGACTCGTTGCATTTGTTGTGCAGGGGGAAGATCTGCATCGACTCGCGCAAGTGTTCGCCGCGGTAGGCGCCGTCATAGGGCTGTCCGCGCAGGGCGCATGTCTCTCCCACGTCCAGGCCGCCGGAGACGGCTCCCCAGATCCAGGTGAAGAACGTCAGTGCGCTGGACAGTACCGAGAGCAGGAGCCAGAGGACGGGGTTGCGCCGGCGCCCGCGGCTCGCTCCCACGCCGGCAGGTCCGGCAGCGGCCTCGACCCCGGCCTGGCCCCCGGCAGCCGCAGTGATCTCGGGCTCGTCGTCGCTCATGCCGTGGCGCCCACCCGAACTCGAACTCCCCTGTCTGCAGTCACCCGGGGGAGGGTACAGGGGGTGGGCGGCGGTAAGGAGGTGGGGTGATCATCTCGGGGCCGGGTCCTTGCGCGGCGCCGACGTCCGCGCCCGCGCTGGCGTCGGCGTCGGCGCCAACGGCGGTGCCGGATCGTCCGCCGTGCTCCCGCTCGCCGCCGAACCCGCCGCCGAACCCGCCGTCACCCCCGTCACCGCCGCCGTCTGGGCGCGGGGCCCCAGCAGCAGGTAGGACAGGCCGAAGCCGGCCAGTACCACCGCTGCGCCGCCGGCCGCGTCCAGCACCCAGTGGTTGCCGGTGGCCACGATGGACGAGGCGGTGAGGAACGGGTGCAGCAGGCCGAGGGCCTTCACCCACCGTCTCCGGGCGACGATCGCGATGACCATGCCGCACCACAGGGACCAGCCGAAGTGCAGGGACGGCATCGCCGCGTACTGGTTGGTGAGCGCGGTGAGGGTGCCGTAGTCCGGCTTGGAGAAGTCCTGGACGCCGTGGACCGTGTCGATGACGCCCAGGCCCGGCATCAGGCGCGGCGGGGCCAGCGGGTAGAGCCAGAAGCCGACCAGCGCCAGCAGGGTCGCGAAGCCGAGGGACGCGCGGGCCCAGCGGTAGTCGGCCGGACGGCGCACGTACAGCACGGCGAGGACCGTCAGGGGGACGGCGAAGTGGAAGGAGGTGTAGTAGAAGTCGAAGAAGTCCCGCAGCCAACCGACCCCGGCCACCCAGTGGTTGACCGCGCGCTCCACGTCGATGTGCAGCAACCGCTCGCTGTCGAGGATCTGCTGTCCGTGCGTCTCCGCGCGCGCCCGTCCGCCGGAGTTCGTGCCGCCGGTCGCCGCCAGCCGGACCTGCTGGTAGGCCGCGTACGTGACGCGGATCAGCAGCAGTTCCAGCAGCAGGTTGGGGCGGGTCAGGACGCGCTTGAGGAACGGCAGCAGCGGCACGCGCCCGAAGCGGGCGGGGACCGGCGGGGCGTGCTCGGCCGGAATCGGCTTCCGGTAGTAGGGGGACGTCCGCGGCAGGAAGGGGACGAGCGTGGCGGCGGCGACCGCTGCCAGCAGCACCGCGTTGTCGCGCAGCGGGTCCAGGGCCGCCGTGTGGGGCAGCAGCATGTCCCCGGGGAGCGTCATCACCATGATGACCGCCACCGGCCAGAGACAGCGGCCGGAGGCTCGCCTGCCGACCCGGCCGACCACCGCCGGCAGCACCCACAGCAGCTGGTGCTGCCAGGTCGTGGGCGAGACGGCGATGGCCGCACAGCCGGT
The DNA here is from genome assembly GCF_036898465.1 of Streptomyces sp. B21-105. Taxonomy (NCBI): domain Bacteria; kingdom Bacillati; phylum Actinomycetota; class Actinomycetes; order Kitasatosporales; family Streptomycetaceae; genus Streptomyces; species Streptomyces sp. B21-105. Next base: position 2,988,639 of record NZ_JARUMJ010000001.1, read on the forward strand.
CACGGCGACCGCCAGCAGCAGTTGGCCGTCGCGTGCGTAGCGGACCGCCCGGCGCACGCCGAGGCTCGCGACGGCCGCGGCGAGCGACAGGAACAGGCCGATCTCGAGCGGCCCGGAGAGGCCGATACGCAGCAGGGCGCCGTGCAGGGACTGGTTGGCGAGGGCGTCCGCGTCGCCGCCGAGGCCGGTGCCCGCCAGGTGGTGCACCCAGTAGATGTACGAGTCGCGCGGCATGGCCGCCCAGGTGAGCAGCGTGACGCCGGCGAAGACGGCACCGGAGGCGGCCGCGGCGCGGCGGCGGCCGGCGAACCAGAGCAGTGCGGCGAAGAGCAGGACCGCGGGCTGGAGGGCGGCGGCCAGGCCGATGAGGGCGCCGGTGGCCCGCCAGTCCCGTGCGACGAAGCAGCCGAGGACGACGAGCAGGACCGGGATGATGCTGGTCTGGCCCAGCCAGAACGCGTTGCGCACGGGCAGCGACAGCATGAGCAGGCTGGTCGCGACCGGTGCGGCGAGCAGTGCGGTCCGTCTGCCGGGCGGCCGGGGCAGGTTGCGGGCGGCGATCACGCCGAGGGCGGCGACCAGCAGCAGCGTGCCGAAGGTCCAGCCCCAGCCGAGGGCCTGCTCGGCGGCCCGGGTGAGGGGTTTGAGGACCAGCCCGCCGAAGGGGGTGCCGGTGAAGCGGGTGGAGCCGTAGAGCGAGCCGTTGACGTGCAGTACGCCGTCGGGTCCGACCCAGGTCTCCAGGTCGGTCAGCCGTTCCCCGCGCGGGGTGCCGAGGACGACAACCACCTGGCGTACGGCGAGGAGGGCCGCCACCAGCCAGAGGCCGAGGCGGACCGCACGCAGACGCGCCCCGGCAGGGTCGACCGTGACGGCCGGGTCGACCGTGACGGCCGGGTCGACCGTGGCGGCCAGGTCGACTCGGCCGGCCGGGTCGGCCCTGCCGGCCGCCGGTACGAAGGGTTCCGCCGTCCGCCCGCTGTGTTCCGCATTCGCCACGCTCTGTGGCCTCCCGCCCGTTCGTTCACGCGCGCTGCGCGGGATCGTGCGACGCCTCTCCTGAAGCGCACGTCTCCCCCACGCACACGAAGAACGCCGGCCCCCGTTCCACTCGGCGTTTTCGCTCCTTTTGCCCGGTAGAGGATAGTGCGTCCGGCGGACCGGTCGCCTCCGCTAGGCTGCTCGCCAGTTGCCCGCGAGGGGCGGAATCCGGATCGCCGAGAGAACGGAATGGGCTCTCACGCCGCACCTTTGTGGCACCCCAGGTGGGGTGGGCGTACGGAGAGTGCTGGGGTGATGTGACGTGTGGTGTGTTTACGGCGGCACTTCCACCGCCTCGCCCGCCTCGCCCGACGACCGCACTCGGGCAGCCGACCGCTCTCCTTGCTCCGAACGGGTGCATTCCGGCCGTGGGGAGCCGTACGGCGCGGGCGGACGGGCGTCGTCCGTGGCGGGCGTCGTTGACACGGCTTGTTAGCGCGTCTAACCATTTGTCACCGACATGCCGTCCGACATGTCAGGCACACGAGAGGCTGAGCCATGAGCGAGTCGCAGGTCTGGGACGCCGTCGACGCCTACTTCACCGGCCGTCTCGCCCCCGACGACGAGGTGATGGCCGCCGCGCTACGGGACAGCGAGGCCGCCGGGCTGCCGCACATCAGCGTGACGGCGAACCAGGGCAAGCTGCTGCAGCTCTTCGCGGAGGTGCAGGGGGCCCGGCAGATCCTGGAGATCGGCACGCTCGGCGGCTACAGCACGATCTGGCTGGCCCGCGCGCTGCCCGCCGACGGCCGGCTGATCTCCCTGGAGTACGAGCCCCGGCACGCGGAGGTCGCCGTCCGCAACATCGCCCGCGCGGGCCTCGACAAGGTGGTCGAGGTGCGGGTCGGCGCGGCGCTGGAGTCGCTGCCGCGGCTGGCGGACGAGAACCCGCCCCCGTTCGACCTGGTCTTCATCGACGCCGACAAGAGCAACAACGTCCATTATCTGGAGTGGGCGCTGAGGCTCACGAGCGCGGGCAGCCTCATCGTCGTCGACAACGTCGTGCGGGGTGGCCGGGTCGCCGACGCGCACAGTGACGCCGAGGACATTCGCGGCATCCGCGGCGCGATCGAGCTGATCGGCTCGCATCCGAGGCTGAGCGGCACTGCGATCCAGACGGTGGGGGCGAAGGGCTACGACGGTTTCGCACTGGCGCGCGTCCTGGCGTAGCCCCAGCCCCCGGCGTAGCCCCCCTCCGCAGCCCTTCTGCAGCCTTCTGTAAGCCCCTGCCGGGTTCCGGGACGGCGGGGCGGGTGGTTCAGCCCTCGTGGTAGAAGCCCACGTTGACGCTGCGCGGCCCGGTGCGGTCGTACACGATGATCTCGCCGGAGCCCGCCAGCGGCAGCGTCCCGCCGTACACGAGCGACTGGGTGTACTGCCCGATCACCAGCCGCACCTCGGAGGACGGCTCGTCCTGCGAGCCGCGCAGCCACGACACCTGCCAGGTGCCGTCGGGGCCGCACAGGAACTCCAGGTGCACACGGGAGACGAACAGCCAGTCGTCGGGGGTCGCGAGACGGCACACGGACCTGTCCCTGCCCACCCGCAGCACGGCGCCCGGGTCGCTCGGCGAGTCGGCCATCAGCATGCCGGCCGTGGCGCCCTCTTCCGTCCCGGAGACGGTGGCCATGGTCAGTTCGAGCACGTGCGCTCCCCTTGAGATGTCTTCGGCATGCCTGTCGGCGTCCTGTGTCCTAAGTGTGCGTGTACAGCCGACGCATGGTAAATCGCCCGGGCCCATGGCGTCCGGCACAATGGACGCATGACCGAGCGAAAGCCACCGGGTGTCCCGTTCGAGTCCTGGGTCGACAAACAGATCCGCGACGCCGAGCGGCGCGGCGATTTCGACCGACTGCCGGGCGCGGGAAAGCCGTTGCCGGCCGTTACCGACACCTCGTACGACGAACTCTGGTGGGTCAAGCGGAAGTTGGCCCGCGAGGGCCTCTCCGTGCTGCCGCCGACCCTCGCCCTGCGCAAGGAGGCGGAGGACGCTCTGGCGGCGGCGTACGCGGCTCCGTCGGAACGCCTCGTCCGGAAGATCATCACGGACGTCAACGAGAAACTGCGCGACATGATGTTCAAGCCGCCGCCCGGCCCCCCGCTGGGCATGAAGCCGTACGACGTCGAAACGGTCGTACGGGAGTGGCGGGAGCGCCGGGCGGCGGCCGAGGACGCGCCGCGGGACTGAGCGGCAGTGACACAGGCTCAGCGGGGCTGAGCCAGCCGTGCAGGGGAGCGGTCAGAGGTGCAGCAGCCGCTCCGTGAGTTCGCGGTAGTCCCGCAGGGCCAGCCGCAGTTGCTCGGTGTCGACGGTCGTGGCGGCCGCCGGCGCGCGCTCCTTGCCTGCGCCCGCCTTTGCGCCGCCTTCCTTTCCGCCGCCCTCCGGATGCCAGGAGCCGCGCAGGGTACGACGGCGGCGGTCCACGGCCTCGGTGAGGTGTCCGGCGAGCTCCTCCAGCGCCTCGTCGGCCTCCGCCACGGCGTCCCGGGGACCGTCGACGAACCCGACGACGGCGTGCCGCAGGCGGGTGGCGATCCGGTCGCACTCCTCGTCCGGGAGGAGGGACGAGGTGCTGCGGCCGTCGTGGGGACCGGCGCCGGCGGCCCCCTCACCGGCCTCGGCCGCCGTACCTCCGGCGACTCCCGTTCGGGACGTCGAGCCGGTGGTGCCCGTTGGTTCAGCGGTGCCCGTTGGTTCGGTGGTGCCCGTTGGTTCAGCGGTGCCCGTTGATCCGGCCGTGCGGTTGGTGCCGGTCGGGCCGGGCGTTGCGGGGAGCGGTGTGGCGGAGGCCGTCGTCGTGCGTCCGGAGTCCTCCGTCGCCTCCGTCGCCTTCTTCGCCTCTCCCCTCGGCGCCCGACTCGTCTCGCCCGGCAGGGCCGTCTTGTGAGTCGGCGGCTCGTGAGTCGGCGGCTCGGGGGGCCGCGGCGGCTCGTAGGGCGACGGGGTTTCGTCGCGCCGGGTGGCGGACCGGCGGTCGTCGGCCGGTTCGCGGTTCTCCGGGCCGGCGCCCTTGCTCGGTGTCATGTCCGGCATGACGGTCAGCCCTCCTTCGTCTGGTGGCGGTGGAAGCCCCACGGCAGGTGGTGGCCTGAGCTGGAGGGTTCCCGGGTCGCGGGCTGTGCCGCGCGGTCGTGGCCGGGGTCGCGGCGGGCCGGGCCGACCAGGTCGTCGAAGAGAGCGCGGGCCTCGACCATGGCGGCCCGCATGTCCTCGGTGCCGGGCGCGTGGCCGCCGTCCGTCCCCGGAGCGTCGGCCGAGCCCGCGTGACGCGTGCCGTCGCCGCCTGCCGAGAAGCGGGCGACGCGATGGACGCGGCGGTAGCCGTGGACGCGGTGCGCGTGGTGGACGGAGAGCGCGGCGAGCTGCTCCTCGTGCTGGCCGCCGTCCGGGAAGCCCCGGGCTCCGGCGACTTCCGCGATCAGCCGGTCCGCCTCGGCGACCGCTTCCCGGGGCGAGTCGACGAACCGCTCCTGGGCGGCCGTCCAACGAGCCTCGAAGCGCTCGCGTTCGGCGGCCTCCAGCGGGCGCTCGCGCAGGCCGCCGTGCCGCTCCACGAGAGCGTCGAGCTCTCGCTCCGCGGCCTTGACGTCTCCGTCGTGCCGGGCGACCGCCCGGTCGTACTCGGGCCCGAAGCGGTGCTTCAGGCTGCGTCCGCCGTGCGAGCCGCGGGCCCGCACGGCCAGGACGGCCGCGACGGCGACTACGGCCGCCACGACCACGATCAGAGCGATGATCACTCCTGTGGACATGCCTTGCCTTCCGGTGTGTCGGCCCCACGGGCCGGTTCCTGACTCGGGTTGCCCGGACGGCCCCTCCCAAACGGCCTCCCACACCGAGCGGACCTCGGAACGGGCCCCGGCACGGGCCCGGGCGCCGGCACGGGCGCGGGCGCCGGCGCGGGCGCGGGCGCCGGCGCCGGCACGGGCAAATTCGCTTGCGGGGCAGCGGTGCCGCCTTCCGACAATGTCCGCATGACGACCCCCACCCCCACCCCGGCCCCGACCTCGGGCCCGACGCCCACGCGGACCCCGACCTCGGGCCCGACGCCCACGCGGACCCCGACCCCGACGCCGCCCCCGGGCCCGACCCCGTCGCCGTGGACCATCGCCCCCGAGCCCTTCGACTCCCCCGACGCCGCGGCGCTCTGGCGGGCTTACTACACCGAGGTCAGCGACCGTTACTACCTGTTGCACGAGGGGCGCCGCACCGGACCCGCCGAGCTGGACCGGGAGATCGCCGCCCACACCGGCGCCGAACTCTCCCCGCCCACCGGGCAGTTGCTGGTAGGCCGGTACGGTGGCGAACCGGCGGGCACCGCCGGCGTACGGCTGCTGGACGCGACGACCGCCGAGCTCACCCGGGTCTTCGTGCGGGAGGGTCTGCGCGGCAGGGGCGGCGCCCCGCTCCTCGTCCGGGCCGCGGAGGACGCCGCCCGCGCGCTCGGCGCCGACCGCGTGGTGCTCGACACCCGCGCCGACCTGGCCGAGGCCCGTGCCTTGTACGCCCGGCTGGGATACGCCGAGACCGAGCCGTACAACAGCGATCCCTACGCCGACCACTGGTTCGCGAAATCTCTTGCCCCGCAGGTCAGTTGAGCCGGTTCACCGGCCGTTGGTCGTGCGGCTGCTCCCGGTCCGAGCCGCACAGCTCGCCCGTCAGCTCCCTGACCAGCTGGACCAGGTCGGTGGGGCGGTCGGGTCCCCACCAGTCGCCGAGCAGTTCGGCCAGTGACTCCTCACGGGCCGCGGCGAGCCGCTCGGCGGCCGCCCTGCCCTCGTCGGTCAGCACCATGTCCAGGCCCCGGCGGACGGCGAGACCCCGCCCCTCGATCTGCCGGGCCGCCTCGATGACCACCGCCAGCGGGACGGAGCTGCGTTCGGCCACCATCGACGGCTCCACGCTGCCGTACCGCTTGATGCGCAGCAGCAGCCAGCTCGCGGCGGGGACGAGGTCGTAGCCGGCGCGTGCGGTGATCGTCCGGTAGATCTCGCGGCGGCCCTCGCGGGTGCCGAGGACGGACAGTGCCCGGCACACCTCGTCGTACGAGGAACGTTCCACCGGGTTGCTGGCGAGGGTCTCGGTGACGTCGGGGGCGGTGACCGAGGCGCGCAGCGGGTCCTCCCGCAGGAACCAGGCGAGGACGAAGCCCACGATCGCGACGGGCGCGGCGTAAAGGAAGACGTCGGTGATCGCGGAGGCGTACGCGTCCAGGACGCTCGGACGCAGGTCGGACGGCAGGTCGGCGATGCCGCGCGGGTCGGACTCCAGCGCGTCTGCCGACACCCCGGGCGGGAGCCGGACGCCCGCGAAGGCGTCCGCGAGCTTGTCGCCGAGGCGGGCCGCGAAGATCGTGCCGAAGATCGCGACGCCGAACGAGGCGCCGATGGAGCGGAAGAAGGTCGCGCCGGAGGTGGCGACGCCGAGATCCTCGTAGGGGACCGCGTTCTGCACGATCAGCACCAGCACCTGCATGACGAGGCCCAGGCCGAGGCCGAAGACGAAGAAGCAGACGCTCATCTCGAACGTGGAGCTGTGCTCGTCGAGCCGGTGCAGGAGGAGCAGACCGAGCGCCGTGACGGCGGTGCCGGCGACCGGGAACACCTTCCAGCGGCCGGTGCGGCTGACGATCTGGCCGGACCCCGTGGAGGAGATCAGCATGCCGACCACCATCGGCAGCATGTGCACGCCGGACATGGTCGGCGAGACACCGTGCACCACCTGGAGGAAGGTCGGCAGGTAGGTCATCGCGCCGAACATCGCGAAGCCGATGATGAAGCTGATCACGGCGGAGAGGGTGAAGGTGCGGACGCGGAACAGCTTGAGCGGCAGGACCGGTTCGGCCGCCCGCCGCTCCACCGTCACGAACGCGACCGCCAGCAGAACCCCCAGTACCGCCAGCCCGACGATCTGTGACGAGCCCCAGTCCCAGGTGGTGCCGCCGAGCGAGGCCACCAGCACCAGACAGGTGGCGACCGAGGCGATGAGGAAGGTGCCCAGGTAGTCGATGACGTGTTTCGTCGCTCTGCGCGGGATGCGCAGCACGGCCGCGATGACGGCGAGGGCCACGACGCCGACGGGCAGGTTGACGTAGAACACCCAGCGCCAGCTCAGGTGCTCGGTGAACAGGCCGCCCAGCAGCGGGCCGAGGACGCTGGTGGCGCCGAACACCGCGCCGAACAGGCCCTGGTAGCGGCCACGGTCGCGCGGTGGCACGATGTCGCCGACGATCGCCATCGACAGCACCATCAACCCGCCGCCGCCCAGCCCCTGAAGCGCACGGAAAGCGATCAACTGCGGCATGTTTTGCGCCATTCCGCACAGCGCCGAACCGATCAGGAAGAGGACGATCGCCGCCTCGAACAGCCGCTTGCGCCCGTACTGGTCGCCGAGTTTGCCCCACAGCGGGGTCGCGGCCGTCGACGCCAGCAGATACGCGGTGACCACCCAGGACAGATGCTCCATACCACCGAGTTCGCTGACGATCGTCGGCAGGGCGGTCGACACGATCGTCTGGTCCAGGGCGGCGAGGAGCATGCCGAGCAGCAGGGCGCCGATCGAGACGAGAACGTTTCCGGACACGTGTTCCTGACGCGGATCCGCCGTGCGGCTGTGCGCGTCCAACGCCATGGATGCCTCCTGAGGCTCGGTGACCCTTTCATCGTGATCGGTGTGACCCGTTATGGCCTCTTGAGTCCTTCCGAATCCCAACGGAATTCGACGTTCCGGGGCCACGGACGACCGGTTGTGTGGAGGATCTGCATAATCGCTTGAAGTTTGAACAGGGAGGGCCGAAGACGTGATCGATCCGACGGGGTGGCAGAGGCGGCCGGGACGGCCCGGACTGCCGTGCCCGGAGTGCGGAGCGCTCCGCGCGCCCGACAACACCCCGTCCTGCACCTGCGCCCGGCGGGCCTCGGACGCCCTGCGCGACACGCGCACGGCGGAGGCGGCCGCCGCGGAGGACTTCGATCCGTTGCGCATACGGCCATACGTGGAGCTCGACGACGCGGAACCGGACGGCACGAACGCGCGCGGCACGACCGGCCCCGCCGACACGCCCCGCGCGACCGGTGTGCCCCGCGCGACCGACGTGACGATGCCGATGGCGGCGGTTCCGGCCGACGCGACCATGCCCCTGCGCCGCGTGGACCCCGCCGGCCCGCCGCCGGACGCCACGGCGACACTCCCCACGACGCTCACGCCACACACGCCACACACGCCACACACGCCACTTACGCCGCTCACACCTCCGGGCTCCGAGCCCAGCACGACCGATCTACGACTGTTCGGGACGGCGTATGCCGGCGCGGCCCACCCGGACGGCGAGCAAACGCGCCCCCGTCCGCGCCGCCGCCGGGTCCTGCTGGTCGCGACGACCGGCGCCGTCGTCGCCGTGGTGACGGCGGCCGGGTTCGCCGCCGGACTGTTCTCCTACGAGAAGCCGACCCGCGAGAGCGCGGCCTCCAAGGACGTGCGGGCCGCCGTGCCCGCCCCCTCCGTCAGCGCGTCCTCGGCGTCGCCGTCGGCGAGCCGCTCCGCGTCCCCGTCGGCCCCAAAGGCCCCGCCGTCGCCCTCCGAGAGGGAGAGCCCGTCGCCGTCCGCGACGCCGGAGAGCGCCTCGCCCAGCGCGTCCCCGTCGGCCGAGGCGAGCCCGGCGACTCCGACCGCCGAGGCCTCCCTCGCCCCGGGACCCGACAAGAGGGCCGACGCCGTCCAGAGAGGCTCCGCCGACGTCGTCTCCCTGCGGCGCGGCGACCAGGGCTCCGAGGTGACCGAACTGCAACTGCGGCTGACAGCGGCGTTCTTCTACGACGGCGAGGCCGACGGCACCTTCTCCGACGAGGTCGAGGAGGCCGTGCGCAACTACCAGTGGTCCCGGGGGACGACGGAGGACGGTCTGGGCGTGTACGGCCCGGTGACCCGGGCCCGCCTGGAGTCGGAGACGAAGGAACCCTAGCCGCCACTCGAAGTGGGAGCACGCCACCGAAGCACGGAAGCGGAGCACGAAAGCCGAGTACGAGAGCGGAGCCGGAAGCACGGCAGGGCCTGCGCGCAGAACAAGCCCGACACGCAGGGCAGGCCGGACGACAGCTCAGCCGACCCGGATCCGCACCTCCGCCACCCCCGGCTCCCCCGCCTCTCCCGTGCCCCTTGCGCGCCCCGCGCCCCCCACAACCTCCACCCGCACTTCGCAAAGATCCCGCACGACCGCGTCCGGCCCGTGTGCCGCCGCTCGCGGCCCCACGCCGACGACCCGCATCCCGGCCGCCCGCCCCGCCGCGATGCCCGCCCCGGAGTCCTCGAAGACGACGCACCGCGCCGGGTCGACCCCCAGCTCCGCCGCAGCCTTCAAAAAGCCCTCGGGGTCCGGCTTGCTCGCACCCACCGACTCCGCGGTCACCCGCACCTCGGGGAGTTCCAGCCCCGCCGCGGCCATCCGGGCCGTCGACAGCGGGACGTCCGCCGACGTGACCAGCGCGTGCGGGACGCCGCGCAGGGAGGCGAGGAACTCCGGCGCGCCGGGCACCGGGACGACGCCGTCCAGGTCGGCGGTCTCCGCCGCCAGCATCCGCGCGTTGTCCTCGAGGTTCAGCCGCATGGGCCGCCCGGGCAGCAGCACGGCCATCGAGGCATGCCCCTGCCTGCCGTGGGCGACCTCCATGACCTCGTCGCCGTCGAGTCCGTGTGCGTCGGCCCAGCGCCGCCAGATCCGCTCCACGACGGCGTCCGAGTTCACGAGGGTGCCGTCCATGTCGAGCAGGAGGGCGCGGGCGGTGAGGACCGGCATCAGCAGCTCCAGATACGTAAGGACAAGGCGGCCCCGCCCGCCGGTCAGGGGAAAACGAGCGGGAGCCACTTTGTTCCCCCACGGTACAAAACAATCGCCCCCGGGCGCCACCCCATCCGGGGAGCCCCTTGCCCCCACCCCGCCTCAGCCGGCGATCGCCTCCCAGAGGCTCCAGACGCCCAGCAGCAGCATCAGCAGGGCCGCGATCCGGGTGATCAGCGTCAGCGGCACCCGCTTCATCAGGGCCTTTCCGCCGACGATGCCGATGCCGGCCACCGCCCACAGCGCCAGCACCGCGCCCAGGCCCACGGAGAGCGGGTCGTCGTAACGAGCGGCCAGGTTGGCCGTCATGATCTGGGTGAGGTCGCCGAACTCGGCGACGAGGATCAGCATGAAGCCCGCCCCGGCGACCTTCCAGAAGGACTGGTCCTGCGGCCGCCGGACCTCCTCGTCGTCCTCGTCCTTCTTCAGCAGCAGCACGGCCGCGCCGCCGAGGAAGAGGACGCCGGTCAGCGCGTGCACGATCTGCTGCGGCAGCAGGGTGAGCACGCTGCCCGCCGCGACGGCCAGCGTGACGTGCAGGGCGAAGGCGGCGGCGATGCCGGCGAAGACGTACGAGGCGCGGTAGCGGGTGCCGAGAACGAGTCCGGCCAGCGCGGTCTTGTCCGGCAGCTCGGCCAGGAAGACGACGCCGAAGACGAGCGCCGTCACGGTGATGCTGATCAAGGTTCCTCTATCGGTCGGAGGCCGCCCCGCCGAGAGTGCTGCAGTCCTTGCGAAGATCCTCACGAAGACGCCTCGGCACGGCAGCACACGTCATCCGTGCCGTGCGGCACGGATGTGCACTGCTTGCCGAAGGTCTCGCTGGCGGGCCCGTCAACACGGACTCGCCTCCGGGCGCCGGCTCAGACGAGCTGAGCAGTATGTCGACGGTCCGGCGAAGAGCTACTCCCCTTCTGCGCCGTCCAGTGTACGAGATCGTTCCGTCGCAACCCTTGTCGTGTCATGCACTCGTCACTAGCTTCTCACCGGGCGCACATCTCCCCGCAACACGGCAGCACGAGCATTTCCACGCCCGTGCTGCAACACCCCGCCTCCCCAACGGAGTTCACATGTCGAAGTTCTACGCGCGTGGACGGCTGAGCGCAACAGCCGTTCTCACCGCCCTCATAGCCTCGGTCGGGCTGTTCCAGTCCCCGACCGCCTCCGCCGCCCTGCCCACCCCGGTCTCCGCCGCCACCGCCCGCACCTATCTCGCCTCGCTCACCGTGAAGGCCGAGAGCCGCACCGGCTACGACCGCGACCTGTTCCCCACCTGGATCACCATCAGCGGCGCCTGCAACACCCGCGAGTACATCCTCAAGCGGGACGGCACGAACGTCGTCACCAACTCCGCCTGCACCGCCACCAGCGGCAGCTGGTACTCCCCGTACGACGGCGCCACCTGGACCGCCGCCTCCGACCTCGACATCGACCACCTGGTCCCGCTCGCCGAGGCCTGGGACTCGGGGGCGAGCGCCTGGACCACCGCCAAGCGCCAGGGCTTCGCCAACGACGTCACGCGCCCGCAGCTGATCGCCGTCACGGACAACGTGAACCAGTCCAAGAGCGACCAGGACCCGGCCGAGTGGATGCCGTCGCGCACCGCGTACCGCTGCACCTACGTGCGCGCCTGGGTCCAGGTGAAGTACTACTACGACCTCTCGGTGGACTCGGCCGAGAAGAGCGCGCTGACGGGCTACCTCGCCGGCTGCTGACCCCACTGCTGGCCCCACCGCTGGCCCCACCGCCGGCCCCACCGCTGGCCCCACCGCTGGCCGACTGCTGACCGACTGCCGACCCGTCCGCGGCCGACCGGCACTGCCCCGGCACGCCCACGGCACTCCCCGGGACCCTCGTCGTTCCGTACCGTACGGTGCGACGGAGGAGGGCGATCACGTGGCCGGACTGCGACTGGGACCACTGCTGAGATACGCCGACGGCTCGTCCGCGACCGTATGGGTCGAGGCGAGCCGTCCGTGCGCCGCCGAGGTGCGCTGCGCCGACGGTGCGGGCGGCGCCGCCCGCACCTTCCAGGTGGCGGGCCACCACTACGCGCTGGTCGAGGTGACCGGCCTGACGGCGGGCACCGCGACGGCCTACGAGGTCTTCCTCGACGGGTCACCCGTGTGGCCGCCGCCCGACTCCCCCTTCCCGCCCTCCGAGATCCACTCCGCCGCCGCAGCAGCAGCCGCTGCCGCGACCGCCGCCGCCGAACGCGACGGGAACGGGGACAGGGGCGGCGGCGACGCCGTCCGGGTGGCGTTCGGCTCCTGCCGCTGGGCGGCGCCCCCGGCCGGCGGGAACGACCCGGTCGGCCCCGACGCCCTGGACGGCCTGGCGAGGCGCCTCGCCGCCGACCCGACCGCCGAACGCCCGGACGTCCTGCTGCTGTTGGGCGACCAGGTGTACGCCGACGAGGTCTCCGACGCGACCCGGAAGCGGATCGACGCCCGCCGCGGCCTGACCGATCCGCCGGGCGCCGAGGTCGCGGACTACGAGGAGTACACCTGGCTCTACTACGAGTCCTGGCGCGACCCCGCGGTGCGCTGGCTGCTGTCCACCGTGCCGACGTGCATGGTGTTCGACGACCATGACGTGATCGACGACTGGAACACCTCCGCGGCCTGGGTGACCGACATGCGGGCCACCGCCTGGTGGCACGAGCGGGTGCTGAGCGGACTGATGTCGTACTGGGTGCACCAGCACCTCGGGAACCTGTCCCCCGCCGAGCTGGCCGCCGACCCGCTCTACGCCGCCGTACGCGACGCACCCGACGGCACCGACGTGCTGCGCGCCTTCGCCGACCGGGCGGACACCGACCCGGCGTCCGTGCGGTGGAGCTACCGGCGCGACTTCGGGCGGGTACGGCTGCTGATCGTCGACAGCAGGGCGGCAAGGGTCCTCGACGAGAGCCGGCGCGCGATGCTCGACGAGGGCGAGCGGGCCTGGCTGCGCGCCCAGGTCCTCGACCGTCCCGGCTCCTACGACCACCTCCTCGTCGGCTCCTCGCTGCCCTGGCTGCTGCCGCATCTGGTGCACGACGCCGAGGAATGGGACGCCGCCCTGTGCCGGGGGGAGCGCGGCGCACGCTGGGCCCGCTTCGGGGAGAGACTGCGGCGCGGAGCGGATCTGGAGCACTGGGCGGCCTTCCCGGAGTCCTTCGCCGAGTTGGCGGAGCTGATCGCCGACACGGGAGCCGGGGCGGGAGCCGGAGCGGAGGCGCCGGCCACCGTGCTGGTGCTCTCCGGGGACGTGCACCACGCCTACGTGGCCGAGGCGCGCTGGCGCGAGTCGCCCGGACCGGACGCCCGGGTGCTGCAGCTCACCTGCTCTCCCGTCCACAACTCCGTTCCCCTGTCGATCCGGGTGGGCTTCCGCTTCGGCTGGAGTGCCGTGGCCCGCGCGCTCGGCCGGCGCCTGCGCCGGCACGGTCACTGCCCGCAGCCTCCGGTGACCTGGCGCAAGAAGGGCGGGCCATGGTTCGGCAACCAGCTCATGTCGCTGACCCTGCACGGCCGTTCCGCCCGGTTGCGACTGGAGCAGGCGCAGAAGGACGGGGCGCTCGGCACGGTGGCCGAATCCGACCTCACCTCCTGATGCGGCTGCCTGTCATCTGATTGCACGTCAAAAAGGGCTATAGCCAGGGGAATTGATGCAGGGGTTGGCTGTGAGCGCTCTGTGAAGGATGGCCAAAAGTTGAACTAGCAAGCATTGTTTAGGCAGACCTAACATTGACCGCTCGTCAGCACCGCCGTCCCCCGACGACGGGTCCGGCCCACTCCCCATGCGGGACCGGTCCCGCCCCACATCTAAGGAGCACCCCCCACCATGTCCGCTCGTCTCGACGCCGCACAGCCGTATGCGGTGGGTCTCTACCGCATCGTCGTCGGCCTGCTCTTCACCTGTCACGGCGCGGCCTCGCTCTTCGGCGTCCTCGGCGCGGAGGCCGCCGGCCGCACCGTCGACGCCGGCGCCTGGCCCGGCTGGTACGCGGCCGTGATCCAGCTCGTCTGCGGCAGCCTGGTGTTGATCGGCCTCGGCACCCGGCCCGCCGCCTTACTCGCCTCGGGCTCCATGGCGTACGCGTACTTCAAGGTGCACCAGCCCAACGCCCTGTGGCCGATGGAGAACGGCGGCGAGGCGTCGGCGATGTTCTGCTGGGCCTTCCTGCTGCTGGTGTTCACCGGTTCCGGCGCCCTGAGCCTGGACCGCCTGGTCGCGGGCCGTACGGCCACGAAGCGGGAGCCCGCGACGCGGCAGTCCACGGTCTCCGTCTGACACGTCCGACCTGTCTGTCGTCCGACCCGCCCCTCCCACGACCGCCCGGCCGCACGACCGCCGGGCGGTCGTGGGCGTCCCAGAGGGTGAACGTCGTGTGCCGAACACACGAGCCCCCCGTGAATCCCCTGTCACACCCCGGGCGTACGCTGTATGGCTGTCATTGGCCGCATCTGCCGCTCCCCCGCGACACAGCGGCACGGTCGGTCGTCACGGGGGAGACACGGGGAGTTCGCGGTGTTCGACAGTGTGGGGGCGTTGCTCGGCAGCCCCTGGATCTACGCGGTGGTGGGCCTGTCGGTCCTTCTCGACGTGTTCCTGCCGGTGTTGCCCAGCGGAGTGCTCGTCATCACGGCGGCCACGGCCGCCGCGGCGGGCTCGGGCGCGGCGACCGGACGGGTCCCGCACGACGTGCCGGACATCATGGTCCTGGTCCTCTCCGCGACGACCGCCTCGGTACTCGGCGACCTGGTGGCCTACCGGCTCGCCTGGCGCGGCGGCGAGCGCCTGGACCGGGCGATCTCCCGGTCCCGCCGGCTGACCACCGCGCAGGAACGTCTCGGCGAGGCGCTGGCCCGGGGCGGCGGCGCGCTGGTCGTGCTGGCCCGCTTCGCCCCGGCAGGCCGCTCCGTCGTCTCGCTCATCGCGGGCGCCGCGCATCGCCGCCCGCGCGACTTCCTCCCCTGGTCCGCGCTGGCCGGCCTCTCCTGGGCGGGCTACAGCGCAGCCCTCGGCTACTTCGGCGCCCACTGGCTGGGGACGACGTGGCTGGCGACGGGTGTGTCGGTCCTCGCCCTGTTCGGCGCGGGCGCCGTCGCCGCCTTCGTCATGCGCCGCCAGCCGGCATAACGCCCCCCGGGGCCGGGCACGCGCCCTGCGGCGCTACGAAGCCGACCGGGCGCACCGCGCCACCGTCTCCGACACGCACCACGGGCCACCGAGACGCCCCGAACGAGCACAGGCCGTCCACGCAGCACAGGCCGCCCGCGGTACAAGCCGGCCACGACGGGCGATGACGACGACGCCCGACGGCCGTGGTCGGCCCCGGTTACGACGCGTGCGTCGCGGCGGGGCGGCGGGACGCGCCGCGGACCTCAAGGCCGTCCAGGAGTTCCGCCGTGGCTGCGGCGACGGCCTCCACGGCCCGCTCGAACACCTCCCGGTTGTGCTCGGCGGGGCCCGGAAACCGGACACCTTGCGGACGTACTGCAGGGCGGCGGCGCGCACCTCGTCCTCGGTCGCCTCCTCGGGCAACGCGGGCGGACGCAACGTCTTGATACTCCGGCACATGCTCACAGTCTGCCCCCGCCCGCCCCTCCTGTGCCACGATCATCTTTCTGGCGGCCACCGCACTCGCAGGGCCGACCGACGAGAGGAACCACGGCACCATGCCGCACGACATACGCACAGTCGCCGTCCTCGGCCCCGGCGGGGTGGGCGGGCTGCTCGCCGCCCTGCTGTCCCGCGCCGGGCTCCGGGTGACCTGTCTGGCCGGCGAGGACACCGCGACCGTTCTGCGCACGGAGGGCATCCGCGTCCGCAGCGACACGTTCGGCGACTTCACCGCCTCCGTCGACGCGGACACCGAACTGCGGGCACCGGTCGACGCGGTCCTGATCGCCGTCAAGCACACGGCGCTCGACGCGGCTCTGGCCCGCGTGCCCGCCCCGGTGCTCGGCGACGGCACCCTGCTCGTGCCGTTGCTGAACGGCGTCGAGCACCCGGCCGTCCTGCGCGCGCACCACCGCCCCGACGGGGTCGCCCCCGCCGTCATCCGCGTCGAGTCCACCCGCGTCGCCCCGGGGGTGATCGAGCACGGGAGTTCGTTCGCGGAGATCGACCTGACCGGCGACGCGGTGCCGGGCCCGCGCCTCGACGCGCTCGCGCGGACGCTGACGGCGGCCGGCCCGACGGTCCGCGTCCTGCCGGACGAGACGGCCGTCCTGTGGGCGAAGATGTCGTTCCTCGCGCCCTTCGCGCTGCTCACCACCCGCCATGGGCTGCCCCTGGGGGAGGTCCGCACCCGGCATCGCGAGGAGCTGGCCGCGCTGGTCGAGGAAACCGCCGCCGTCAGCACCGCCTGCGGCGCACCCGTCGACCCGGCCGCGGCCCTCGCACGCTACGACGTCTTCGCCCCCGGCATGAAGTCGTCCATGCAGCGTGACGCCGAGGCCGGCCGTCCCCTCGAACTCGACGCGATCGGCGGGGCGTTGCTGCGCGCGGCCGAACGGCACGGGGTGGATGCGCCGGTGACGGCGCGTCTGGTGAGGGAGTTGACGGACGCCCACGGGACGGCCGCGGCCCGACCCGGCGTCATCCGACCCGGCGTCACCCGACCCCACGTCACCCGACCCGGCGCTCCTCGGTAGGAGTCGGCCGGCGGCGCAGGTCGACGTACCAGTCGTTGGAGGTGATCGGGTTCCCCCTGGGGTACTCGAACGCGACCTCCCCGAGCAGCGTGAACCCGGCTTTGCGGCACACCCAGTTGGACGCGGCATGGTCCACGGCGGGAAAGGCGTGCAGAGCCGGGCGACCGCCGTCGGCCCGCCGTACGGCGTCCACCAGGGCCCGGGCGGCCTGGGCGGCGAGCCCTCGGCCCTGGAACTCGGGCAGAATCGCCCAGCCCGTCTCCCACACCGCTTCGCCCCGCCACTCGCGTCCCCAGTAGCCGATCGAGCCGACCGACCGGGTCTCGCCGTCTGCCGCCGACACGATCCGGTACATGCGCCCGGCAGGCAGCTCGAGGTACCGCCGGTGCCGGTCCGCGAGCTTCTCCTCGCTCTCCGGCCCGCCCAGGTGGCCGGTCATCTCCGGGCTGTTGGTCCGCCGCAACAGCCAGAAGTCACCCTCAGACCAAGGCACCAGCCGTACCTGTCCCGTGCCCGTCCCCGCGTCCGTCTCCGCGTCCTCCATGGCCGTCATCCTAGGTGCGGGTACGACACCGGCCGGGCCGCGGCGGCGGGTCGTACGATCATGAAACGCCCGGGCGAACTCGGCCCCGCCGCCGCCCCGTTCACGGCCGAAGGAAGAAGCACGCATGTCCGTTCCCGTCCTCGGCGCCGTGTCGCGAGTGTCGTCGCTCGTGCGCCGCCGCGTTCCGACGTGTGTGCTCACCCACGCCGGCCCGCCGACCGCCGACGACGGTCACGCCGTCGACCGCCATGTGCCCATCGCCTCGCTGACCAAGGTCGTCACCGGCACGGCGCTGATCCGGATGGCCGCGGCGGGAGTGCTGGCCCTCGACGATCCGCTCGAACGCTGGCTGCCCGCGGTCCCCGCCACCGGCATCACGCTGCTCGACCTCGCCCGGCACGCCTCGGGCCTCCCCCGGCTGCCGCCGGGCCCCCTTCCGGGCCGGGATCCGTACGCCGCGTTCGATCTCCCCGCGCTGCACGCGCTCCTCCCCCGGCTGGACACGCTGGCCGTTCGTCCGCCGGGAAGCGAGGAGGAGTACTCCAACTTCGGCTACGCGATCCTCGGCGCGGCCCTGACCGCCGCGGCCGGGACGACCTACGAGGAGCTGGCGTCGGCGTACGTGCTGCGCCCTCTCGACATCACGGAGATGACCGCACAGCCCGCCCCCGAGCGGTGTCTGCAGGCCCCGGGGCTGTTCGGCGGGTCGCGCAGGCCCTGGACGATGGACGGCGCGATCCTGCCGGCGGGAGGCTTGTGGGCGACTCCCCGCGCCGTGGCCGACCTGGTCGTGCGGCTCCTCGTGGAGCGACGGCTGGGCGATCCCGCGCCGTCCTGGATACGGACCGGCTCGATGGTCTGGCACAACGGGGCGACCCGTCTCGCGTCGCTGTTCGCCGGGGCCCAGGACGACGGGAGTTGGGTGGTCGTCCACCGACTGAACGCGGAACCGGAGGACACGGACCGGCTGGGCGTCACACTGCTCCGCCAGGACCACCGACCGGACTGATTCGAACGGTCGTTCACACGAACACCGCAAAGGAGCTCGCTACTCAAAATCGAACAGGCGTACCATTGGCGTGTGGCTACGACCTATGACTTTCCCAGCGACCTGCGCGCCGGTCAGGAGGAGCTGCATCAGGTCCGGGCCGAGCTGTCGGCCCTGCTGAAGCGGCTCCCCTGGTCGGTCGAGCCGCTGGACGGCTACAGCGACACCGGCGGCTGGCGCAAGGCCGAGCGGCCCGCCTCGCCCGGCTGGACGGCGGACGAGCAGGCCGAGGTGGAGAAGCTGCGGCGGCGGGAGCACGAGCTCGCGGTGTTCGTGACCTGTCACCGCTTCTGGGCGGAGGTCGCCACGGCGGACCGCGTCGAGGCCCGCATGACCCTCAAGCACGCCCCCGACCCATCCCCGGACCCATCCCCGGATCCATCCCCCGAGCCCTCCCCTGACCCCGCCCCCGAGCCAGCCCCCACCCCTTCTCCGGACCCGTCCCCCGAGCCGCCCCCCAGCCCCGCCGCCGGGCAGGCCTGACCGGATACGCCGACGGCCCCCCGGGATACGGGGGGCCGTCGGCGGCGGCGACCCGGCGGGCGGGTCGTCGTCCTTGGTGGGCGCGGACGGTTTCGAACCGCCGACATCCTGCTTGTAAGGCAGGCGCTCTACCCCTGAGCTACGCACCCAGGACACGAGCCGACAGCCTACATCGCCGCGGCGCATGCCCCGCAAACCCGTATCGGGCGTATCGGGGTTACGGATCGGGGTCAATCGGGGTCATGGGGGGGTTACCCCCACCCCGGATCCGGGAGTGGGCCGGATCGTCCGCGGGCTCGCGGCTGCCTACCGTCGTAAACGCATCGTCAGGCAGCCCAGGGGGAGACCACCATGGCCCGTACGACCCGTTTCGCCCGCTCGGTCCTCGTCACCGGGGCCGTCGTGGCCCTCGCCGCCGGCGCGACCGCGTGCGGCGCCTCCGCCTCGGACGACGACCACCCCGACCACCGGACCTTCGGCGTCGCGGGCGGCACCCTCACCATCGACTCGGACGACTCGGCGCTCGAGATCGTCGCGTCGGACGACGCCGAGGCCGGCAAGGTCGACGTCACCCGCTGGTTCAAGGGCTCCGTCGTCGTCGGCGGTAAGCCGAAGGTGACCTGGTCGATGGAGGACGACCGGCTGACCCTGCGGACGCACTGCTCCGGCCTGGTCGCCGACTGCGCGGCCAAGCACCGCATCGAAGTGCCCCGGGGGATCGCCGTGAAGGTCGAGGACGACGACGGCAGCGTCCGGGCGAGCGGATTCCGGGACGCACTGAGCGTGCACGCCCAGGACGGCTCCGTGCACGTCACCGACTCCACGGGGCCGCTGGAGCTGCGCACGGACGACGGTTCGGTCCGTGCCGAGGTCGCCTCCCGCTCGGTGACCACGCACACCCAGGACGGCTCGGTGCGCCTCACCCTCAGCACCGTCCCGGACCGGGTGGAGTCCGTCAGCAACGACGGCTCGGTGACCATCGCGCTGCCCGCTGCCACCTACCGGGTGACGACCGAGACCGACGACGGCGGGGTGGACGTGTCGGTGCCGCGCGACGAGTCCAGCAGCCACGTGGTGAACGCTCGCAGCGCCGACGGCAAGGTCACCGTCCGGAACGCGAACTAGGAAACTTTCCGGCCCGTGTGTTCGTCCTTAACCGGTGGGAGAATGACACCGGGCAGGGCGGATCACAGCACGGGAGAGGGATGTGACGGCGACACGAGCACGGTCGTACTCGCCGTCGCCGCCGCGCGCGGACCGTTCCGCGCTCACGGCGCTGAAGGACTCCCTGGTCCTCCTCGCCCTCCCGCTGGCAGCCGCGCTGGTGCTGCCCGCCGCGTTCGCCGGCGGCGGCACCCGGCGCTGGTTCGGCGGGCGTGCGGAGGAGCAGCGCGCCGAGGCCCAGGCCGCGAAGGACGCGGCGGCCGCCGCGTTCTACGAACTGGACAGCGCCCAGCGGGATCTGCGGATCTCGATCGAGACCATCAAAGCGGTGGACGACTCGCCGGCCGCCCGCCGTGCGGTCTCCGACTTCGAGGCCGTCGGCGCGCGCATCGACGAGGCCAGCCACCAGTACATCGAAGCGGTGGACGCCCACGACCTCGACCGGGACGACCTGGAGGCGTCGGCGGCCGCCCAGGCGCGCGACCGGCTGACCCGCGCCAATGAGGAACTGGTCCGCGTCAAGCAGGAGCTGGACCGGTTCGCCGCCGGACTGGGCCCGCTGCTCGGCAAGGCCGAGACGCAGCTGGCCCGGCTCGCGCCGGCCG
This sequence comes from Streptomyces sp. B21-105, assembly GCF_036898465.1. Taxonomy (NCBI): domain Bacteria; kingdom Bacillati; phylum Actinomycetota; class Actinomycetes; order Kitasatosporales; family Streptomycetaceae; genus Streptomyces; species Streptomyces sp. B21-105. The sequence continues at coordinate 3,009,002 of NZ_JARUMJ010000001.1, forward strand.
TGGAGCGGGCCCGGCAGGCGCTGCTGGCCGCCTCCGGCGCCCTGGACACGGCCCGCGGCGGCGGCCTGCGGGCGGACGATCTGGCGGCCCGGCTGGCGGCGCTCGCGCCGGAACTGACGATGCTGAACCAGGGTGCGGGCAAACACGGGGTGCCGCAGACCCTGGAGCGTGCCGAGCGGGTCGCGCGGGAGGCGGAGGCGGTCCGCGCGGAGGCCGGACGGCTGCCGGAGCGGGCCGCCGAGATCGACCACCGGCTGGTCTCGCTGCGCACGCGCGCGCAGGCGCTGACGACCCGCTCCGGCCAGGTGGATCCGGTGCTGAGCGAGCTGCGCCGGCGGTTCACGGCGGCCTGCTGGCAGGATCTTCAGCACGTTCCCGACCAGGCCGGGGAGAACGTCCGGCAGGCCGAGGCGAAGCTGGCCGAGGCGCAGGCAGCGCGGGACGCGCAGCGCTGGCCGGACGCCACCGCGCTGCTGTCCACGGTGCGGGCGCTGCTGAACACCACGGACGAGGCGGTGTCGGCCGCCGGTGACCGGCTGACCAGGCTGAACGCGGTACAGAAGGATCCGCAGGCGGAGATCGACCGGACCCGGTTCGCGATCCGGGACGCCCAGCGGCTGGCCATGGCGGGGCGCAACACCCCCGACCCGCGGCACGCACGTCCGCTGGACGAGGCGGTGGCGCGGCTGGAGCGGGCGATCGGCACGCTGGAGGACCGGCACCCCGACTACTGGCACTTCCTCACCGAGACGGAGGCCGTGCGGCAGGCGGTCGGCGGCACGGTGGCCCGGATCCGCGAGGAGCGCGGCACCGGGCACGGCACCGGGCACTGACATTGCCGCTGCCGCTCGACGGGCGGATATTGGATGACGAGGGCACGTGCGGGCATTCCGGGCAGGTGATTCCGGGCACGTGACGTCCTTCTGTCGACATGTCGGGCATGCCGGGTATGTCTCACCCATCGGGAGGCGGAGATGGCGACGCACGCACTGCGTTCCGGCTCGAAACGGCGGATCAGGATCGACGACCATCTGCCCGTCGATCACCGGCTGAACCTGGTCTACCGGATCGGCGCCGGGCTGATGGGCCTGGGTCTGGTCGTCTTCGGCGTCTTCGGGATCGTCGACAAGATCGGCTTCTTCGACACCGGTGGGGACGAGGTGTGGAGCCTCAACACCAACGGCGCGCTGAGCTGGCTGTCGGTCGCGGTCGGGCTGCTGCTCGTCGCGGGCATGGTGATCGGCGGGAACGTCGCGTCGACGCTGAACATGGTCTTCGGCGTGCTGTTCATCCTCAGCGGGTTCCTGAACATGGCCCTGCTGGAGACGGACTACAACTTCCTGGCCTTCGAGATCCAGAACTGCATGCTCAGCTTTGTGATCGGCATCCTGCTGATGGTGTTCGGGATGTACGGCAGGGTGGGGTCCGTCCTGCCGCACGACAACCCGTACTGGCGGGCCCGTCACCCCGGGGAGGGACGGGACCGGCCCGTCACCCCGGGGAGTGACGGGCCGGCCGGATCAGGGGCGGTGGGCCCCGATCAGGTGCGGTAGGCGTAGAAGTACGCCGTCGGGTAGGAGGCGACGAGGCTCGCCACCGACCTGCGCAGGGTGTTGTTCGAGTGGTACGTCACGTACGGCACGCCGCCGCTCTTGGCGGTGACGATCATCGTGTGGTCCTTGGACCCGTCGCGGTCGAAGTCCATCTGGAGGACGTCGCCGACCTCGAGCTGGTAGACGTTGGCGAGCGGCTTGGTGCGCTTGGAGTTCTGGGCGAACCAGGACCACTCGTTGACGCCGACGAACGAGTCGGACTGGATGTCGGCGTTGCCGAACCACTTGGTGTAGTCGTACACGTAGCCCGGGACGTGCTTCCAGCCGCCGGCCTTGAGAGCCTGGCTGACGAAGTTGGTGCAGTCGCCGCCGGCGCCGTGGCCGTTGTAGTCCGGGTAGTCCTTGTTGTACGTGTACACGTACTTCTCGGCGTACGCCGCCATCGCCTTGTAGTCGTAGGCGGTGCCCGTCTTCGGCACGGCGGCCGGGTTGCGGGTGGTCGCCGCCTTCGGGGCGTTCGGCATGGTGTCGTCCGCCGTCGCCACCTTCACCGTCGGCGTCGGCTTGGAGAGCGTGTTCACCGCGAGGCCACCCTGGTCGGTGTCCCGGATGGTGGTGAGCTGCCAGTCGCCGTTCCGGTCGGCCTTGAACGTCAGCTCGTGCTTGGCCTGGAATCCGGTGGTCTTGGGGGCGCTGCCGCGGGTCTGGGCGTAGGTCAGGGTCGTGGTCTCGGTGACCTCGGCCTTGGCCGTGCGGCCCGTCACGCGGGTGGCGTTCAGGGTGACGGTGGTGGCGGCCTTGCTGTACTTCTCGCCCGCCTTCGCCAGCTTGTCCTTGCGCGCGCCGAGCGTGGACAGCGCGGCGTTCTCGGCGCGGGCCGTGCCGGAGGACAGCTTGACGTCGCCCGAGAAACCGTTGGTCAGCGGCTTGGACCGGTCGCCCTGCGCGCCGGTGACGAGCGCGTCGGTACGGTCGGTGAAGACCGCGTCGGCCAGCTTCTGGAAGGTGGCCTTCGTCCTGGCGTCGACCGTGGGGTCGTCGACGACCGCGGCGCCCGCGGACCAGTTGGGCAGCAGCGCCACTCCGGCGACGACCGAGGTGGCGGCCGCCCCGAGTATCGCGACGCGGCGCCGTGTCGCCTTCAATTTCCTTGACTTCACTGATGTTTCCCCTCTTGCCCCGGCGACGGGAATGCCGAGGAGGGCATCCTTGCACGGGGTGTGTGGCTGTTGTGAAGGGGGTTGCGGTTGAGGTTTGGTTACTTCACCCGCCGTCCCCCGGCGGTCACTTGACGACCGTCGACCAGTCCGGGCTCTGCGCGGGATCCAGCGTGCGCAACCGCTCCAGAGTGGCGGGTGACTGGACGTCCATCCAGTCGGCGAGCTCCTTGAAGGACACGCACTTGACGTCCTTCTTGGTGCACACGCTCTCGATGGTCTGGTCGACGGCCTTCATGTAGATGCCGCCGTTCCATTCCTCGAAGTGGTTGCCGATGAAGAGCGGGGCCCTGCTGCCGTAGTACACGCGGTTGAAGCCCGCCATGTAGGCGTCGGCGGTCTCCTGCTGCCACTGCGGGTACTCGGCCGGGTTGCCCTCGACCTCCCCCTTGGACTGGTTGTACAGGAAGTTGAAGTCCATGGACAGGCCCTGGTACTTGCCGCCCTCGTACGGGAGCATCTGCAGCGGAAAGTTCCAGATGCCGTCTTTCTTCGCCGGCCAGATCTGGAAGTCGCCGGCGGAGGACGCGTCGTAGCGCCAGCCGTAGCTCTTGGCGGCCTTCAGCAGGTTCGCCTGACCCTCCAGGCAGGGCGCCCGGCCGCCGACGACCGCCTTCTTGAAGTCGAAGGGCAGCGGGGCGATGTCCTTGTAGCCGGTGTTGGTCTTCCAGTTCTCCACGAACTTGTAGAACTGGTCGATCTCGCTCTTCCACTCCTCGACGCTCCAGTCGCCGCCGCCCTTGGCGCCGCAGAAGTGGCCGTTGAAGTGGGTGCCGATCTCGTTCCCCTCCTTCCACGCCTCGCCGAGCTGTTCCAGCGTGGTGCGGATGTGTTCGTCGGTGGGGAAGCTGATCGCCGCCGAGCCCTTGGGGTGCTGCGGCGGGGAGTACAGGTCCTTCTTGCTCTTGGGCAGCAGGTAGATGCCGGTGAGGAAGAACGTCATGTGCGCGTTGTACTGCTCCGCCATCTTGCGGTAGTGCTCGAAGAGGCCGTCGTCGCCCATGAGGGCGCCGTCCCAGGAGAAGACCACGAACTGGGGCGGCTTCTCGCCGGCCTTGAGCGGGACCGGCTTCAGCCCGCCCTTCTGCGGTCCGGTGTACGAGGTGGATCCGTCCCCCAGGACACGCGTCCTGCCGTCCCACGCCGGCTCCTCGGTGGCCCCCGCCGACGCCTTCTTGCTGTCCCCCGAGGACGCGGTCGGCTCGGTGTTCGCCGTCCGGTTGAGCACCAGATATCCCGCCACCAGGGACGCGACGACGAGAAGCGCCGCCAGCGTCAGGAACCCCGGGTGTGTGGCAGCGGGGTGGCGCGTTGTTGCCGGGGCCTTGCGGCGGCGGCCCGACGGTGACTTCATGTGCGGCTCATTCTCCGGATTCTGGGGACGCGGACGGCCTGCTCGGTGGTCAGCCGAGCGGGCTCATGGCACCTGACCAGATGCCGTACGGGACGCTTTTCTGGGACGTGCCTGCGATGCCTTTCAGGGGAAGCGGTTCGAGGCTCTTGGTGAGGTCGATGCGGTAGACGACGACCGCCGTGGACACGGACTTGGCGGTGCCGACGAACCAGGCGGCGGTGTCCTTCTGGGTGGTGCCCGCCTTCCCGGCCACCCGGGAAGGCGTGTCGGGCGTGTCGCCGGGGTGGGCCGTGCGGAAGGAGTCGGCGAGCGCGGAGCTGACCTCCCGGGCCACGCGCGCGCTGATCGCACGGTCGGCGGTCGGGGTGTCCACGACGAGCTTGGTGCCGTTCTTGGTGATCAGCCGCACCGAGTACGGCTCGGTGTGCTTGCCGTCGGCGGCGAAGGTGGCGTAGCCGCTGGCCATCCGGATCGCGCTGGGCGTGGCGCTGCCCATGGTCAGGGCCGGCACCTGCGCCCCGAAGCTGGAGGGCAGCAGCCCGGACTTCTCGGCGGTGGCGCGCACCAGGTCCAGGCCGGTGTCCATGCCGAGCTGCATGAACGGCGTGTTCACCGACTGCTCCAGCGCCCGGTGCAGGGAGATCTGCCCGTAGGATTTGCCGCCGTCGTTCCTCGCGGCCACCTGCTTGCCGCTGCGGTCCCAGTAGGGGCCCTCGGGCGTCTTCACCGGCACATTGTCGTTGCCGTCGTACAGCGACTCGCCGGTGACGGGCGTGGTGTCCCCGTCGCGGGTCTTGTGGACGCCGTGCTCGAGTCCGGCCGCGTAGACGAACGGCAGGAAGGCGCTGCCGGCCGGGACGGTGGTGGCGTTGGACTCGTTGTAGCCCTGCGTACGGTGGTCGGGGCCGCCGTACACGGCGAGGATCCGTCCGTCGGCGGCCACCGAGGAGGCGCCGTAGTGGGCGGCCTTCGCGTCCTTCGGATCGTCCTTGAGGGCCTTGTCGCGGGCCTTGGTGACGGCCTCGGTGAGCTGGGTCTGCCGCTTCTTGTCGAAGGTCGTGTAGATCTGGTAGCCGCCGAGGTCGAAGTCCTTGTCGGAGATGTTCCCGGCCTTCTTGGCGTACTGGGCGGCGAGTTCCACCAGGTAGTCGCTCTGCTCACCGGTGTCGTACAGCGGGTTGGCCTTGAGCGGCTCGGGGAACTTCGTGTAGGTGGCGCGCTCGGCCTTCGACAGCTTGCCGATCTCGACCATCCGGTCCAGGGTCCACGACCAGCGCTCGACGGCCCGGGCGCGGTTGGCGGGGCCGAGGGTCGGGTCGTACAGGCCGGCGCCCTTGAGGAGCGAGGCGAGGAACGCCGCCTCGCTGGCGTTGAGCTCGCCGACGTCCTTGCCGTAGTAGGCCTGGGCGGCGCGTTGGATGCCGTAGGTGCCGCGGCCGAACCAGCTGGTGTTGAGGTAGCCCTCGAGGATGTCGTCCTTGCTCATCTGGTTGTCGAGCTTGAGGGAGATCATCGCCTCGGTGAACTTGCGGCTGAGCGTCTGGTTCTGGTTCAGGTAGACGTTCTTCACGTACTGCTGGGTGATCGTGGAGCCGCCCTGGGTGTCGCCCTGGCCGATGGTGCGGAACAGGGCCCTGCTGATGCCCCTGAAGGAGATGCCGGGGTCGCTGTAGAAGCTCGCGTTCTCCGCGGAGAGCACGGCCCAGCGGACGTCCTCGGGGATGTCCTTCAGCGGCATCGCCTGCCGCTGCACCCAGCCGGTGCGGGCCATCGGCGTCCCATCGGCCCAGAAGTACACGTTGTCCTGCTGTGTGGCGTACGTGTTGAGATTGTCCGGGATGTCGGTGGCGGCGTAGGCGACGACCAGGAACATGGTGCTCAGGCCCAGGGAGGTGAGGACCGCGCCGAGCCAGTGCCGCCAGGAGGGTATCCAGCGCCGCCAGTCGTCACGGCCGGGTCGCGGGTACTGCGGGCGCAGTTTGCGGGCGTACGGAGTGACACGAGACACATAGGGCGCCAGCACGGCGAGAAGCGGGACGAGTCGAGGCCCCAGAGCCGCAGATATGCGGACATGCAGGGACGGCTGGGGGGCTTTGCGCCGGTTCTTCGACGAACGCGTCTCGTCGCCGGCGCCCCCCTGGGATATGTCCGGCGCAACCGGTATGTCCGACACACGCAACTGCATGGTCTCGTCCGGCTGGAAAGCGGCCGGCACCTTCAACTGCATGGTGGCGTCCGGCTCTTGGGGCTCCTCCCCCTGCCCCGTCTGGGTCACGACCCGTCTCCCTCCCGCACTCCGTATTGCTCGCAGGCAGACGTACAGACTGATGAGGGCCTGACATGGTTGCCGTTGACGCGGCCGCAAACAGGGAACCCTCCGACCTCGGGGTTCAGCGCGGCGCTCTCAAATTACCAGCGCCCTTCGCAAATTCTCCACATAAGAAAGTGACAGAAGTGAACAGAGGTCAAACTGCTGTCACCGTCTTCGAGCACCGGGGCTTACTCTGACGGCATGCCTCGCTACGAGTACCGCTGCCGGACCTGCGGCGACACCTTCGAACTGAGCCGCCCGATGGCGCAGTCGGCCGACCCCGCCGACTGCCCTGCCGGGCACGACGATACGGTCAAACTTCTGTCAACGGTGGCCGTCGGCGGAACGAGGTCCGCCCCCGCGCCCCAGACGGGCGGCGGGGGCGGAGGCGGCTGCTGCGGCGGGGGCTGCTGCTCCTGACCGCTGTCACCGACGGCAACCCCTGGGCCACCCTTCACGGGAACCGTTACGCGGACCACCCTCCGCGGCAGCTCTTCAGGAACTCGCGCAGGATGCGCTCCCCGGCCAGCACGCCGCGCTCCGGCAGGGCCGTGATCCGCGGAGCCGCCCACGCCGCGTCGGCCAGCTCGCCATGGCCCGGCCGCCAGCCGCGGTCCGCGGCCAGCAGCAGGTCGGCGTCGAGCAGCGAGTCGCCCGCCGCCAGCGTCAGTTCGGCGCCGGTGCGGCGGGCCACCTCGCGCACGGCCGCGCTCTTGGTGAGCGGCTTCGGCACGGCGTAGATCTTGCGGCCCTGGAGGGACACGGTCCAGCCGCGGTTCTCCGCCCAGGCCGCCAGCTCCTTCACCCACTCCTCGGGCAGCAGCTCGCGCTCCACGACGAGGTAGGCGAACAGGTCCTCGGCGACCCGCTGCTTGCGCAGCCACAGCGGGTCCGCCGTCTTCGTCAGGTACTCCTGCACCTCCGCGAGCGGCGCGCACTCCTCGGCCAGCCGCGCCAGCACGCGTGCGTGCCAGTCGTGGTCGGTCGCCCCGTCGACGAGGAGATGGCCGCCGTTGGCGCAGACCGCGTACTTCGGCGGCGGCCCGGGGAGGTTGATGCGCTGGTACTGCTTGCGCGTCCGGGTGGTCGTCGGCATGAACAGCGCGGCGTCCCCGAGGTCGGTGAGCAGCTGCGCCGCCGTCTCGGTCATGAACGACAGCGGTCTCGCCTCATGCACCTCCACGCACAGCAGCCGCGGCGCCCGCGCGTCCGGCATGGTCAGTGCCAGCGCCGCCGCCGAGTAGATGAGCGTGCGGTCGAGGTCGCTCGCCACCAGAACCGGCATCAGACCGTCACCGCCTTGCCGTCGGCGCCGGTCGCGCCGCGGGTGAACTGCGGGTGGATCAGCCCCACGCAGGTGTACGGCAGGCCGCCGACCTCCTCGACGGGCACCCCTCGCTGTCCGGCGAGCAGCCGTACGTGGTCCAGGTCGGCGCCCGCGCCGGCGCGCGCCAGGATCTTCCACGGCACCCGGCGCAGCAGCACCCGGGTGGTCTCGCCGACGCCGGGCTTGACCAGGTTGACGTCGTGGATGCCGTACTCCTCGCTGATCCGCTCGACCGCCGCCCAGCCCTCCCAGCTCGGCGTGCGGTCACCGGCCAGCAGTTCCTTCACCGCGCCGCCGACGGCTTCCGCGACCTCGGGGAAGCGGGCCGACACGGCGTCCAGGAAGTCCGCCGAGACGTCCGCGCCGGCGAGTTCGCGGTAGAACTTCGCGCCGTGGAAGTCGTCCGGCCCGACCAGGTCGGCGCGCAGGACGGTCCGTGAGATCAGCCCCGAGACGGTCGAGTTGAGGCAGGCGGACGGAATGAGGAAGTCGTCGCGGGTGCCGTACGTCCGCACGCAGGAGCCCGGGTCGGCCAGCACCGCGATCTCCGGGTCGAAGCCGACCGCGCCGCCGCCCGCCTCGAACTCCTCGATCGCCGCGGCCAGTTCGCGGGTGATCGCGCCCTTGCCGGTCCAGCCGTCGACGAACACGACGTCCCGCGGGTCGTGGTGGGCCGCGAGCCAGCGCAGCGCGTTGGCGTCGATGCCCCGGCCGCGCACGATCGACACCGCGTAGTGCGGCAGTTCGAGACCGTGCCGGAACTGCGCCCAGCGGCGCATCAGCACGCCGACGGGGGTGCCGGCGCGGGCGAGCGAGACGAGGACGGGCCGCGGGGACCGTTCGGCGATCACGGTCTCCGTGACGACGCCCACGGCCTGCGCGATCCGCGCCGCCGAGGTCTGAAGCGCCGCGTGGAACAGCTCCTGGTACTGCTCGCTGGGCTGGTACTCGACGGGCAGCGACTCGGCGTAGTGCGCGCCGCCGCTCTGGATGGCCTCCTCCCGCTCCTCGGTCGGCGCCTCCAGCGTCACGTCCGAGAGGTCCTGGAGCAGCCAGCCGACCTCCTCGGGCGCGTACGAGGAGAAGGCGGGGCCGCGAAGGGGCTCGGGCAGCATGTGGGGTCTCATTTCGGGCAGTGCGGCTGCGTACAGCGGTTCGGGGACGTACGAGGGGACGACCGCGAGGACGACGTGCGGGGTGTGCGCGGCGAGCCGGGACAGAAGGCCGTCGGGGGCGTGCAGCAGCGGGGTGTCCGCCACGGAGTCCACGACGGCGACGACGGCGTCGAAGCCGCCGCCTGCGACGTTATAGGCATAGCGCTCGCCGGCGCCGTCGGCGGGGTCGTCGTGGGCGGGGAAAACGATTCGGCTGCGTATCGCGTAGCCGGGGTCGTCGACCGCGAGGACGGGCGAGCGGGTGGTGGTCGAGTAGCGCACCTCGGCGGGCAGGGCCTCCTCCAGCTCCCGTGCCAGCCGCAGCGGCGTGTACATCAGCTCCTCGAAGCCGAGGACGAGGACGCTCCGGGCGTCGTCGGGTATCGCCTCGGCGAGGCGGGCCGCCATCGCGGGCAGCGCGGTCTGCAGCCGGTGCCGGTGCTCCGGCGTGAAGCCGTGCCGGCCGCCGTCGGGGAGGCCGCGCGGCCAGTGCAGGTCCACGCGGGTGAGGCGGCCGGGGGACCTCGGCTGCCGGGCGGCGCGGTCGTCGTCCGGGCCGGGGGCGCCGTCCGGATGCGGGTCCGTCGTGGCTTGTCGCGCGGTTCCCCGCGCCCCTGGGGACGACCGCTCACCGTTCGCGGCGGCCTCGGCCTCGTGCCGGGCGACGAGTTCCTGCCCCTTCTCCAGCACCCCCTCCGGCAGGAGCACCGTGCCCGAGGCGGTGGCGACCAGGTCCACCCGGGCGCCGATCTCACGGGCGAAGTCGTCGAGGCGGCCCGCGTCGGCCGCCGAGCGCATGTCGACGAGGGCGACGACGACGTACCGGTCCCGCGGATAGCGCCCGTGCAGATCCCGGATCGTGTTCAGCACCGTGTTGCCGGTGGAGAACTCGTCGTCCACCAGCACCAGCGGGCCGTCGCCGACCAGCAGCGTCGGGTCCTTGGGCAGCAGCAGGTGGGAGGTGGCGTGGGAGTGGGACTCCTCGAAGCCGCCCGCCGTCGCGACGCCCGGGACCGGACGCCGGGTGGAGTGCAGATACGGGGCGACGCCGACGCCGTCCGCGACACAGTGGCCGAGACCGGTGGCCGTCTCCGCGTAGCCGAGGACGACGGCCTTCGCCGCTTCGTCGGGGCCGAGCAGCTCCCGCACCCGGCGGCCGAGGGCGAGGCCATGGCCGTGGACGACCGCCGGGGACTGCGGGACGTGCTTGCCCAGGACGTGGGAGACCAGCAGATGCGCCCGCTTGGGGTTGCGGCGCAGCGCCAGTCCCAGCATCTCCGGCAGCGCGTCGTCGCCCACCAGTTCCAGTCCGAGCCGCTCGGCGACCCAGCTCCCGGACCAGACCCCGTTGTTCACTGCGTTTCTCATGCGTCCCTAGATCGTTGGGTTCAGCCGGGGATGCCGGCTGCGAGCAGGTCGACGAAGCTGACGTCCTCGTGCGCGACGCCGAAGACCTCCGCGCGGAGCATGGTGCGCTCGGCCCAGGCGCGGTGCGGCTTCACCTCGTTCATCTTGTTCGTGTACTGCGACCGCAGTACACCCCCACCGCCGCGTTCCGGCCGCAGGATGTCCGCCGCGTCGCTGTACTCTTCGTGACTGACCACGGACAGCGCGTGCACGGCCGGCACGTGCGAGGGATGGATGCAGGTCTTGCCGAGCAGGCCGTTGGCCTGGTCGAGGGAGATCTCGCGCAGCAGACCGTCCATCGCGTGCTCGATCAGTCTCTCGCGCAGCTCCACCGCCTGCCCCTCCAGGAAGGGACTGTGCCGCAGCATCGGCTTGAACATGCGCTCGGGGACCCGGAAGTACTCCCACACCGGCCCGGTCACCGTGAACCCGCTGCCGTCGGCCCGGCCGAGCATGTTCACCACGTCGGCGATCACCGAGGCGACGATCTGGACGTCGTAGGCGGTCATGTCGGGCGCCCGGCGCAGTCCGTACGCGGAGCAGAAGTCGGTCACGCCGAGGCGCAGCGCGAGGACCCGGCTGCGGTACTTGTCGACGGCGCGAGCGATGCCCTCCAGGGCGTCCACCCGCGACTCGCGGTACATCAGCTCCGGCGTCTCCAGCACGGGCATGCCGAACAGGCGGTGCCCGCTCGCCGCCTCCGCGCCGGCCAGCGCCTCCAGGAACGGGATGCCCCGCTCCTCGGTGAACTTCGGGAACACGAACCCGCTGAGCAGCCTTACGGAGCCGCCGAGCCGGCGGACCAGGTCGGGGATCTGCTCGGGCGTGCGCACCCGGATGAAGAGCAGCGGCGGCTCCACGCCCGGCCGGTCCGCGAGGTCGGCGAACTGCCGGACGAGGTTCTCCTCGCCGGCCTCGACGTCGTCGTCGCCGATGGAGTCCTCCAGGCACAGCACCATCGACACCACGCCGCGCCCGGTCTGCTTGACGACGTCGTCCGCCAGCCGGGGCCGGGTGGCCGGGCTGTAGAGCGTGGCGCCCAGGGCGGCGGAGAGCAGCCTGGCCGGCGAGTCCGGGTCGAAGACGCACGGCTCCCGGTGGAAGAGGCGCTGTCGCACCTCAGGGGCGAGGTGCCCGAAATGACGCATAAATCTCCCCCGTGATGCAAGGTATGGCATGGATTCGGCAAGAGGTGGCCGGTAATAGTACGTAGGGATCCATGTCCCGGGTTCCCCCAGGGCATGAATTTCAGGTAACTCGGCCATGCAGGTCGCCGAGTACCCCGCGTTGTCGTGAGCAGGCCCGAGAAGGCAGGATGACCGCATGACGCACGCGATGCTGAAGGGGTCGAACGTCCCGCTGAAAGCCACCACGGTGCGCGCCGTGCTGCGCTGGACCCCCGGGCAGGGGGTCCCGGACGTCGACGCCTCCGCGCTGCTCCTCGGTCTCGACGGTCGTGTGCGCTCCGACGAGGACTTCGTCTTCTACAACCAGCCCCGGCACCCGTCCGGGAAGGTGTGGCGGCTCGGCAAGAAGCGGGTCTCCGAGGGCCTCACCGACACGATCCAGACGGATCTGTCCGGTGTCGAGTCCGGTGTCGGCCGTATTCTCCTGACCGCTTCGGCGGACGGCGTCACCTTCGACCGCGTACGTTCCCTCACCATCGAGCTGTATGACGCGACGCGCGACGGCGCACCGCTGGCCACCTTCGACATCCGCCCCGAGACGGGCCAGGAGACGGCCCTGATCTGCGGCGAGCTGTACCGGCGCGGGGAGGGCTGGAAGTTCCGCGCGCTGGGCGAGGGCTACTCCAACGGTCTCAAGGGGCTGGCCACCGACTTCGGCATCTCGGTCGACGAGTCCGAGGAGGCCGACGTCCCCGAGGCCGCCACGCCGGCTCCGCAGACGCCCAGCCTGTCGCAGCCGCTGCCGCCGGAGCAGCCTGCGTCGGCCGTCCCCCAGCAGCCGCCGGCCTACGGCTACCCGGCCAGCCTGCCGACCTACGGCTACGGCTACCCGGACGGCTCGTTCCGGCTGCCGCCGCAGGGACCGCAGTTCGTCGGCCGGTGACGTGAGGGGCTTCAGGCCCCGGCCCGGGCTTCAGGCCGGGCCCGGACCCTACCGGTCCGCCTTCGTCTTGTAGCCGCGCCCCCACTGCAGTCCCCACCCGTACAGCCGGTCCAGCTCCGCCTGGAAGCCGTAGACGAACCGCACCTCGCGCCGCACCATCAGTTCGCCCTTGACGTTCTCGATCATCACCACCGCGCAGGAGCGGGCCTCGGGGTGCCGCTCGTCGAGGCCGATCTCGATCCGCGGCCCGTTGCTCGGGTACAGGGTGACGATCGCGTGGGTGCGGTCGAAGGCCGGCGTCTGGTCGTAGATGTACACGAAGACGAGCAGTCGTTTTATCTCGTCCCGGTGGTCGAGGTTGACGTACATCGTCTCGCCGGACGCCGACCCGAACCGGTCGTCTCCGCTGAGCTTCACGTACGGCGCCCCGTTCACGTCCCCGAGCAGGCCGCCGAGGGGCTGCACGACGCCCTTCGTCCCGTCGGCCAGCTCGTACAGGCAGCCGAGGTCGAGGTCGACGTTGACCATGCTCTGGCTGTGCCCGACGACCTCCGGCGGCCGCAGCGCCTTGAAGGGGTGGCGCAGCAGGCTCTCCCGCTGCGGCCCGCCGATGTCGGACGTCCGCATCCGCCAGGCCAGGTTGACGCGCAGGTTGCCGGTGGCGGCCCCCTGTTTGGTGAGGGAGACCTGGCTGTGCCGTTTGGTCAGCTCGATCGCGTTCGTGGCCGCGTTGCCCGAGTCGAAGTCGGTCGCGCGGCTGCCCAGGAGCCCGTCGAAGATGCCCATTTCCCGCCCCCACGTCCACTGATGAAACCGGCGGGGCGGCCGTGGAGGACAGTTTCCTCACCGGCCGCCCCGCTCAGAGCGTTCCTCCCGCAGGAGGTGATCACACCCCGGACGAGACCTCAGTCTTCTCGTCCGGGGCCGTCGCTTTTCCCTCTGCCGCTGCCAGCGCCTTGTTGCGGCGCACGGAGGACCAGAAGGACCAGGCGATCAGGAGGACACCGACGAGGCCGGTGATGACCTCGTGGATCTGGTACTGAATGGTGATCATGAGGAGCACCGCGAGGGCGCCGATCGCGTAGTGGGCGCCGTGCTCGAGGTAGACGTAGTCGTCGAGGGTGCCCTGGCGGACCAGGTACACGGTGAGGGACCGGACGTACATGGCGCCGACGCCGAGACCGAGGGCCATCAGGACGATGTCGTTGGTGACGGCGAACGCGCCGATCACACCGTCGAAGGAGAAGGACGCGTCCAGCACCTCGAGGTAGAGGAACATGAAGAACGCGGCCTGGCCGGCGAGGACGACCGCCGGGCGCTGCTTCCCGCTGCGCGCGGCCTCTTCCTCCGCCTCGTGCTCCCGCTCCTCCTCTTCCTCGAGCTTGTCCTCGAAGTAGCCGGAGAGACCGCCGACGATCATGTACGTGATCAGGCCGGCGATGCCGGAGATCAGGACCGTCTCCGCCTTGTCGACGTGCGCCCCGCCGTGCTGATGGGCGTGGGCGGCGAAGGTGAAGGAGGTGATCAGCAGGACGATCAGCGCGATGCAGACCGACAGCATGTCGACCTTGCCGAGCTTGGCCAGCGGGCGCTCGATCCAGCGCAGCCACTGGATGTCCCGGTCCTCGAAGATGAAGTCCAGGAAGATCATCAGCAGGAACATGCCACCGAACGCGGCGATCGACGGGTGGGCGTCGGTGACGAGCTGCTGGTACTTGTCCTTGTCGTTGAGGGCGAGGTCGACCGCGTCGATCGGGCCGATCTTCGCGCTGATGGCGACGATGACGACGGGGAAGACCAGCCGCATGCCGAAGACGGCGATGAGCACACCGATCGTGAGGAAGATCTTCTGCCAGAAGGCATTCATCTTCTTCAGGATTCCGGCGTTGACCACCGCGTTGTCGAACGACAGCGAGATCTCCAGGATGCAGAGGATCGCCACGATGCCGAGGGCCTCCCACCCCCCGTAGAAGGCCGCTGCGACCAGGCCGAGCGCGGTGATCGCGAACGACCAGCCGAAAGTTTTCAGAAGCACTGGCTACCCAATCCTGTGTCGGGGGTCCCCCCAGTCGAAACTGAGGGCGGGTCTCCCCCGCGCCGTACTCGGCTTTACGAAACGTTGACTTCCAGCTGCGAAGTCTAAGGGTCGACTGCTCCGTACGGGGCGGGCGGCCCCGTACCGATCGGTAGCCGGGGCTCCGTGCGGAATGCGAAACGCTTCCAGGACAGGCCCCAGGGGTTCCTAGCAGGTCTCGGAGGCCTGGGAGGCCCTAGGAGACGTTCACCCCGAAGTCGAGCGCGATGCCCCGCAGACCCGACGCATACCCCTGTCCCACGGCTCTGAACTTCCACTCGCCCTGATACCGGTAGAGCTCGCCGAAGATCATCGCGGTCTCGGTGCCGGCGTCCTCGCTGAGGTCGTAGCGCGCGAGTTCCTGGCCGTCGGCCTGGTTGACGACGCGGATGAACGCGTTGGAGACCTGTCCGAAGGTCTGGCCCCGCTCGTCGGCCATGTGGATGGAGACCGGAAAGACGATCTTGTCGCACTGCGGCGGCACCTTGAGGAGGTTCACGATCAGCGACTCGTCGTCGCCCTCGCCCTCACCGGTGAGGTTGTCGCCGGTGTGCTCCACCGAGCCGTCCGGGCTCTGGAGTTGGTTGTAGAAGACGAACCATTCGTCCCCCATGACCCGCCCGCCGGTGCACAGCAGAGCGCTGGCGTCCAGGTCGAAGGGGGCTCCGGTGGTGGAGCGCGCGTCCCAGCCGAGTCCGACCATCACCTGCGTGAGGTTCGGCGCGGCCTTGGACAGGGAGACGTTGCCCCCCTTGGCGAGCGTGACGCCCATATTGCTTGTCCTCCCCTAGGTCATGCTCAGGCAGTCTCTTCGGTTGTTCTGCTCGGTTGTTCTGCCCTCCCCCGAAGGGGGGACCCCCGGCGCCGCCCGTGAACGGTGCGGCGCCGGACGTCGGACGATCAGGTGACTCGGGTCGTGCGTGCGGCTGCGGGTGACTCAGACGTTGACGCCGAAGTCCTGCGCGATGCCGCGCAGACCCGAGGCGTAGCCCTGGCCGATGGCACGGAACTTCCACTCGGCGCCGTGCCGGTACAGCTCGCCGAAGACCATCGCGGTCTCCGTGCTCGCGTCCTCGCTGAGGTCGTAGCGGGCGATCTCGGCGCCGCCGGCCTGGTTCACGACGCGGATGAACGCGTTGCGGACCTGCCCGAAGGACTGCTGCCGGTTCTCGGCGTCGTAGATCGACACCGGAAAGACGATCTTGTCGACGTCGGCCGGGACGGTGGCGAGGTCGACCTTGATCGCCTCGTCGTCGCCCTCGCCTTCACCGGTGGTGTTGTCACCGGTGTGCTCGACCGAGCCGTCGGGGCTCTTGAGGTTGTTGAAGAAGACGAAGTTGGCGTCACTGGCGACCTTGCCGGCGTTGTTCACCAGCAGCGCGCTGGCGTCCAGGTCGAAGTCGGTGCCGGTCGTGGTGCGGACGTCCCACCCCAGACCGACGATGACCGCGGTCAGGCCCGGGGCCTCCTTGGTCAGCGATACGTTGCCGCCCTTGCTGAGGCTGACTCCCACGAGCTCCTCCATTGGTTTCTGGGGCGGGGAGCCCCGTACTGCGTCGGATATCGGATCAACGAGTCGATCCTAGTGACGGGTTCCCGAAGCACGCAGGCCCTGGGGCCGATGAATCACAGGGTGTCGAGTGCCTTGACGTACTCGCCGAGGTCCCGGGCGTCCGGCAGGGCGTTGACGACCGTCCAGCGCACGACGCCCTCCTTGTCGATGACGAAGGTGCCGCGCACCGCGCAGCCCTTGTCCTCGGCGAAGACGCCATAGGCACGGGACACCTCGCCGTGCGGCCAGAAGTCGCTGAGCAGCGGGTACTCCAGGCCCTCCTGCTCGGCGAAGACGCGCAGGGTGTGGATCGAGTCGTTGGACACGGCGAGCACCTGGGTGTCGCGGTCGGCGAACTGCGGCAGGTGGTCGCGCACCTCGCACAGCTCCCCGGTGCAGACGCCGGTGAAGGCGAAGGGGTAGAAGAGCAGGACGACGTTCTTGTCGCCCCGGAAGTCGGAGAGCTTCACGGCCCGGCCGTGGTTGTCCTTGAGCTCGAACTCGGGGGCCTTGTCGCCGACCTGGATCGCCATCGCCTGGATGTCCCTTCGGTGGGGCTGTCTGGGTGGGACCCACCCTACGCAGCGACCGCCGAAGGCCTACGGACGGCCCGCAAGACCGCTGGACGGGCCGGAAGGCCGACGGACGGGCCGCAGGGGCCGACGGACGGACCGGAAGGCCGACGGACGGGCCGGAGGCGTGAGCCCGGCCCGTCCGCACGTCACATCACTTCTTGGACTTGGCCGCCTTGGGCGTCACCAGCCGGCTGCCGCTCCAGTCCTTGCCTACGCTGACGCTCTTGCTGGCCGACAGACCCGCAGTCGTCGCGGCTTCGGAGATGTCGCTCGGCTCCACGTATCCCGTACGGCCGGTCTTCGGCGTCAGGAGGAGGATCGACCCGCCTTCCTCGATGTACGTGGTGGCGTCCACCAGCGCATCCGTCAGGTCTCCGTCATCGTCGCGGAACCAGAGCACCACGGCGTCGGCGACGTCGTCGTAGTCCTCGTCCACCAGATCGCTGCCGATGACTTCCTCGATGGACTCGCGGAGCTCCTGGTCGACGTCGTCGTCGTAGCCGATCTCCTGGACCACCTGCTCGGGCTGGAAACCCAGCCTGACGGCAGGGCTGGTCCGCTCCTCCGCGTGGTCCGCGGTCGCGCTCACGGGTTGCCTCCTGATCTTGATTCGGATGGGGTTCCCCCGGGCCCGTCCAGGGCGTGGGGGGAAACTGAGCCACGCGCGTGCGCGAGGCATTGGCCGTAGTCCACACGGACGGGGCGGATCGCGCAAGTACCCGGCGGTTCGGACCGCCGAAACGGTGACGATCCTGGCCGTCTCGACGCAACTCCAGGCAGACGATGCGGACGGATGGTGACGTACACCACACCTATCTGCCCTGTTTGCGCATTTGAGAACCATCCAAGGGTACGAGATTCGAACGGGCTCCTGTTACCTAGGGGTAGAGATGACGTTTGCAGCGCGTAGGTACACGATGGGGCGGTGCAGGCACCCGAGGGACAGGCGGAGCCATCCGCGTGACGCCCGCGAGGCACCGCGCGAGACCCATAGCCTCACCCAATAGCTGCCCCACCACCCACCCAGCCCCCACACCGCCCCTCTGACAGGTAAGGAACAGCGTGGCTTCCGGATCCGATCGCAACCCGATCATCATTGGCGGCCTTCCGAGTCAGGTTCCTGACTTCGACCCCGAGGAAACGCAGGAGTGGCTCGACTCCCTCGACGCCGCGATCGACGAGCGCGGCCGGGAGCGGGCCCGCTATCTCATGCTGCGCCTCATCGAGCGGGCCCGCGAGAAGCGCGTGGCCGTGCCCGAGATGCGCAGTACGGACTACGTCAACACCATCCCCACCAGGGCCGAGCCGTTCTTCCCGGGCAACGAGGAGATCGAGCGCAAGATCCTCAACGCGACCCGCTGGAACGCGGCGGTGATGGTGTCCAGGGCCCAGCGGCCGGGCATCGGCGTGGGCGGCCACATCGCCACCTTCGCCTCCTCGGCGTCCCTCTACGACGTCGGCTTCAACCACTTCTTCCGCGGCAAGGACGAGGGCGACGGCGGCGACCAGGTCTTCTTCCAGGGCCACGCCTCGCCGGGCATCTACGCACGCGCGTTCCTGCTCGACCGGCTCAGCGAGGACAACCTCGACGGGTTCCGCCAGGAGAAGTCGAAGGCCCCGCACGGGCTGTCCTCGTACCCGCACCCGCGTCTGATGCCCGACTTCTGGGAGTTCCCGACGGTGTCGATGGGCCTCGGCCCGATCGGCGCGATCTACCAGGCGCGGATGAACCGCTACATGCACGCGCGCGGGATCGCCGACACGTCGAAGTCGCGCGTGTGGGCGTTCCTCGGGGACGGCGAGATGGACGAGCCGGAGTCGCTCGGCCAGCTGACGATCGCCGCGCGTGAGGGCTTGGACAACCTGACCTTCGTGGTCAACTGCAACCTCCAGCGGCTCGACGGCCCCGTGCGCGGCAACGGCAAGGTCATCCAGGAGCTGGAGTCGGTCTTCCGGGGCGCCGGCTGGAACGTGATCAAGCTGATCTGGGACCGGTCGTGGGACCCGCTGCTCGCCCAGGACCGCGACGGCACCCTCGTCAACCGGATGAACACGACGCCGGACGGCCAGTTCCAGACGTACGCCACCGAGTCCGGCGCCTACATCCGGGACCACTTCTTCGGTGACGACCACCGGCTGCGCGCGATGGTCGAGGGCATGACCGACGACCAGATCCTGCACCTGGGCCGCGGCGGTCACGACCACCGGAAGATCTACGCGGCGTTCAAGGCGGCCGTGGAGCACACCGGCCAGCCGACGGTCATCCTCGCCAAGACGGTCAAGGGCTGGACGCTGGGCCCCAACTTCGAGGGCCGCAACGCCACGCACCAGATGAAGAAGCTGACGGTCGCCGACCTGAAGGGCTTCCGCGACCGGCTGCACCTGCCGATCTCCGACAAGGAGCTGGAGGGCGGCGCGCCGCCGTACTTCCACCCGGGGCGGAACTCGGAGGAGCTCCAGTACATGCACGACCGCCGCAAGAGCTGCGGCGGCTATGTCCCGACCCGTGTGGTGCGCTCCAAACCGCTCGCACTGCCGGACGACAAGACGTACGCGTCCGTGAAGAAGGGCTCGGGTCAGCAGTCGATCGCCACGACGATGGCGTTTGTCCGGCTGCTCAAGGACCTCATGCGGGACAAGGAGATCGGCAAGCGGTTCGTGCTGATCGCGCCGGACGAGTACCGCACCTTCGGCATGGACTCCTTCTTCCCGAGTGCGAAGATCTACAACCCGCTCGGCCAGCAGTACGAGTCGGTCGACCGGGAGCTGCTGCTCGCGTACAAGGAGTCGCCGACCGGGCAGATGCTGCACGACGGCATCTCCGAGGCGGGCTGCACGGCGTCCCTGATCGCGGCGGGCTCGGCCTACGCCACGCACGGCGAGCCGCTTATCCCGGTCTACGTCTTCTACTCGATGTTCGGTTTCCAGCGCACCGGTGACCAGTTCTGGCAGATGGCGGACCAGTTGGCGCGCGGTTTCGTCCTGGGGGCGACCGCCGGGCGTACGACCCTGACCGGTGAGGGTCTCCAGCACGCGGACGGCCACTCCCAGCTGCTCGCCTCGACCAACCCGGGCTGCGTCGCCTACGACCCGGCCTTCGGTTTCGAGATCGCGCACATCGTGCAGGACGGGCTCCGCCGGATGTACGGCAGCTCCGCCGAGCACCCGCACGGCGAGGACGTCTTCTACTACCTCACCGTCTACAACGAGCCCATCCAGCACCCGGCCGAGCCGGCGAACGTGGACGCCGAGGGCATCCTCAAGGGCATCCACCGCTTCAGCGCCGGCGTCTCGGGGTCGATCCCGGCGCAGATCATCGCGTCCGGCGTGGCCGTCCCGTGGGCGCTCCAGGCGCAGAAGATCCTCGCCGAGGACTGGAACGTCAAGGCCGACGTCTGGTCGGCGACCTCCTGGAACGAGCTGCGGCGCGAGGCCGTCGAGGTCGAGCGGCACAACCTGCTGCACCCCGAGGAGGAGCAGCAGGTGCCGTACGTGACGCGCAAGCTCTCCGGGGCCGAGGGGCCGTTCGTGGCCGTCTCGGACTGGATGCGGTCGGTGCCGGACCAGATCGCCCGCTGGGTGCCGGGCACGTACCAGTCGCTGGGCGCGGACGGCTTCGGCTTCGCCGACACCCGCGGGGCGGCGCGCCGCTTCTTCCACATCGACGCCGAGTCGGTGGTCGTGGCGGTGCTGACCGAGCTGGCGCGCGAGGGCAAGGTCGACCGGTCGCTGCTGAAGCAGGCCATCGACCGGTACCAGCTGCTGGACGTCTCGGCGGCGGCCCCGGGAGCCGCCGGGGGCGACGCGTAGCCTCCGCGCGAGCAGAGCGGAGCGGAGCAGAGCAGAGCGGAGCTGGGTTGAGCCGAGCCGAGCTGAGCGGATGAAGGGCGGTGGGGCCTGCGGGCTCCACCGCCCTTCGGGCTTCCCCGGGCTCCGGCCGCCGGCCGGCCCGCCCGTGCCGTTGCGGTCCGCACCGCTGGGGTCCGTGCCGCCGCGGCCGGACCGTGAGCGGCGGGCACCTCACCCATTCCTGCCGGACCGTGAGCGGCGGGAACATCCGGACACCGGGTGACGCGCCGTGGCGGTCGTTCACGACCACGGCGGGACGGGCCGGAGGGCCGCGTCAGAGCAGCCCGTTGCCCGGGCCCGCCGCTCCCGCCAGCCAGGCGACGGCCAGCAGGGTGTCGATCGCGCCGAGCACGACCGCGACCAGGGCCGGTACCGGGCGGGGGCCCGCCCAGGTGCGGCCCATGGCCAGCCAGCCGCAGACGATCGCCGCGGGGCCGAGGACGATCCCCAGCGCGAAGAATCCGGCGACCGCGCAGACGAGGCCGATGATGCCGAGCGTCGCGCTGTCCGGCCCGGCCCCTGACCTGGTGCGGCCAGGTGAGCGGGGGTACCTGCGGGCGCCGTTTCCGAATCCGGCCATCGTCAACTCCCTGGATTCCGGGGATGTTTCGATGAACGGGTAACCCGTGACGGGCGGTCCATGCCCCGCGGTCGCCGGGCGGTCGGCGCGCTGTCCCCCTCCGACAGCGCGCCACGGCCCTGGCAGGCCCTGCCATCCGGAGGGCCTGACCCACTGTGACCTGTGACGCGTGCCGGATGCGAGAAACCTTTAGCGTTGTCACCCAGATAGGGGAAAGTCGCCGGAATCCCGTCAGATGTGACCGACGCCCGCGCCCGCCTCCGCGTTCTCCCCGCGCTTGGTGAGAAGCGCGACGAGGACGGCGACGACGGCCACCCCGGCCGCGACGAGCGAGGCCAGGCTCATGCCGGAGATGAACGTGTCGTGGGCGACGTCCGCGATCTTCGCGGCGACCGCCTCGGGGGTGCCCTTGGCCACCGGCGCCACGCCGACCTGGACGGCCTCGGAGGCCTGGTCCAGCTGGGCGGGGGTGAGTTCGGGCAGGCCCGCGTCCTTCCAGTTGCCCGGCAGGTCGCCGTCCACCTTGGAGGCCATCACGGCGCCCAGCACGGCCGTGCCGAGGCTGCCGCCGATCTGCATGGCGGCCTGCTGGAGACCGCCCGCCACACCCGACAGCTCCATCGGGGCGTTGCCGACGATGACCTCGGTCGCGCCGACCATGACGGGTGCGAGGCCGAAGCCCAGCAGCGCGAACCACACGGACATGACACCGCTGCCGGTGTCCTTCTCCAGCGTGGACATGCCGTACATGGCGATCGCGGTGGCCGCCATGCCGCCGGCCAGCGGGATGCGCGGGCCGAGCTTGGTGATCAGCACGCCCGCCACCGGGGAGCCGACGATCATCATGCCGGTCAGCGGAAGCAGGTGCAGGCCCGCGTCGATGGGGCTCATGCCGTGCACGTTCTGGAGGTAGAACGTCACGAAGAACAGGCCGCCCATGAAGGCGATCGCCATCAGCACCATGAGGACCACGCCCGCCGACAGCGGGACCGACCGGAACAGCGCCAGCGGGATCAGCGGCTCGCGCACCTTCGACTCCCACACGGCGAAGGCCGCGAAGAGCACCACGGAGCCGAGCAGGAACGCCCACGTCCGACCGTCGCCCCAGCCCCAGGCCGGAGCCTTGATCAGGGCCCAGACGAGGCAGAACATCGCACCGGAGAGCAGGGCGATGCCGGGGATGTCGAAGGAGCGCGGGGCGTTCTCCGCACGGTGGTCGAGCAGGATCAGCACGCCCAGCGCGAGAGCGAGGGCGCCGACCGGCACGTTGATGAAGAACACCGACTGCCAGTTGACGTGCTCGACGAGGACGCCGCCGAGGATCGGGCCGCCGGCGGTGGAGGCGCCGATGACCATGCCCCACAGGCCGATGGCCATGTTGAGCTTCTCGGCCGGGAAGGTCGCGCGCAGCAGGCCGAGCGCGGCCGGCATCAGCAGGGCGCCGAACAGGCCCTGGAGCGCCCGGAAGGCGACGACCGCGCCGATGCTGGAGGACAGGCCTATCGCGCCGGAGGCGGCGGCGAAGCCGACCACGCCTATCAGGAACGTCTGGCGGTGGCCGAAGCGGTCGCCGAGCTTGCCCGCGGTGATCAGGGCGACCGCGAGGGCGAGGAAGTAGGCGTTGGTGATCCACTGCACCTCGGCGAAGGTGGCGCCCAGGTCACTGGCGATGGCCGGGTTGGCGATGGCCACGATGGTGCCGTCGAGGGCCACCATCATGACGCCGACGGCGACGGTGATGAGGGTGAGCCACGGGTGGCCGCGCAGTCCCTGGGCGGACGGTCCGTCCGACGGGTCCGCCGGCGCCTTGCCCCCCGGACCCGTCGAGTCGATGGTGGTCTGACTAGTCATGCGTTCGAGGCTAGTGACAGCCACTGACAATTGACAAACGAGTTCACAAGTCGGTAACTGACACATATGCCGACAACACCGCCGACACTGCGCGAACGCAAGAAGCAGCGCACCCGGGACGCACTGCTGCGGGCCGCCGTGGAACTGTTCACCTCCCAGGGGTACGAGGGAACGACCGTCGACCAGATCGCCGAGGCGGTCGACGTCTCGCAGCGCACCTTCTTCCGCTACTTCGCCGGCAAGGAGGAGGCGGCGCTCGCCCTGGTGGAGATGACGGTGGACCGGTTCGTGGCGGCGGTGCGCGAACGCCCGCCGCACGAGCCGCCGTTGGAAGCGCTGAGGCAGGCCGTGCTGGACGGCTGGCACTCGATCAACGAGGTCGTGGAGTCGGTCGCGCCGGTGGAGCTGTATCTGCGCATGTACCGGGTGATCGAGTCGACGCCGGTCCTGCTCGCCGCCCACCTGCGGCGCTCCACGGAGGTGGAGGAGGAACTCGCGGGGGTGATCGCCGAACGCGAGGGGCTCGACGTGGACGCCGATCCCCGGCCCCGGCTCGCGGTGGCCGTCTTCAGCGGCGTGATGCGGGTGACGGAGCGACAGTGGTCCACCGGCGACGACTTCAGCCTGGAGGCGATCCGCTCGCTCACCGCGGAGTACCTCGACGGGGTGGGCCCCGCCCTGCTGGGGAACTGGCGCACGCCCTGAGGGACTTCGAGGCGTGCGGGCCGGACCGTCAGGGTTTGAGAGCCTTCGAGGCCTGGAAGTCCTTATGACCCTTCCCACGCCGAACGAAACGTGATCCCCATCACTTGGGTCACTCGAGACCGTCTCGTTCTCCTAGTGTGTCCTTTCAGTGACTTCCTTCGACACCTCCCCGCAACTCGGCGTCTGGCGCACCCTGGCGACCCTGGCCGTGGTGTTCGTGATGCTGGCGACCACCGGCTGGACCGCCGTTCGCCAGCAACGGGACACCAGCGCCCTGCACACCTCGCGCACCGCGTGGGAGCACGGCCGGCTCGCCGGCCACCCGCTTCCGGACCTCGATTCCGGCTCCGCGCGGCTCACCCGCTTCTTCGCCTCGCTCACCGCGGCGCAGCGCACCTCGCTCGCGCAGGAGTACGCGCTCGCCGTCGGCAACATGAACGGCGCCCCCGCCCGGCTGCGCTACCGCGCCAACCGGGTCGCGCTGATGCGGCAGGTGACGATCGAGCGGACCCGGACCCACGACAGCCGACTCTCGCCCGCCGGGCAGCAGTTGGCCGAGCGCCGAATGCACCGCTACGAGGCGCTGAGCGCCCCCCACCGGCAGATCCTCGCCTTCGACCCGGCGGGCTCCGGCCGGGTCGCCGAGGTGTTCGGCGGCCTCGACGAGGCGGACCGGATCTCTGTCGTCGTCCCCGGCGTCGACACCGACCTGCTCACCTTCGAGCGCACCAACCGCAGGTACTCGGCGCCGGTCGGCATGGCCCAGGCGCTGTACGCGGCCGAGCGCGAGGCGAGCCCCTCGACGCGCACGGCCGTGATCGCCTGGGCCGACTACACCTCCCCCGACGGGCTGGGCATCGACTCGGCCACCGCGATGCGCGCCGTGAACGGCGCCGTCCGGCTGAACGCCCTCGTCGACGCGCTGCCGGGCAACGCGCCCGTGTCGATGTTCTGCCACAGCTACGGCTCCGTGGTCTGCGGGGTCGCCGCCCGCACGACGCCCGGGCGGGTGGCCGACATCGCGGTGGCCGGCAGTCCCGGGATGCGCGCGGAGAACGCCGCCGAGCTGGGCACCGACGCCCGCGTGTGGGCGATGCGGGACGCGGACGACTGGATCCAGGACGTGCCGCATCTGGAGGTCGGCGGCCTCGGGCACGGCGAGGACCCGATGGCGCGGGAGTTCGGCGCGCGGGTGCTGTCGGCTCGGGACGCCGAGGGGCACGGCGGCTACTTCGAACCGGGCACCGACAGTCTGCGCAACCTCGCGGAGATCGGTACCGGCGCGTACACGTCGGTGGAGTGCGCCGACGGCGATGACGCCTGCACGACGGATTTGTCCGACACGACGAAGGCCGGACGCGCGTAGAGACGCACGAATCGCGGTGCGCGCGGGGAGGGGACGAAGAATGGGTGTCCCGCATACGATGAGCCGCATGGGTGACGTACTGGCCGGATTTCATGCCGCCTGGGAGTTCGAGTCCGACTCCGTCCTCATCCGTCACGAACGGGGGCTGCGCACGCCCAAGCTGCTGGCGGCGCTCGGTGAGCGCCGCATTCCGGTGGCGGCCATCGCCCGGGTGACGCTGACCCCGGGGCGGCGCGGGACGGTCGTCCTGCGCGCGGAGCCTCGGCCCGGCGCCGATCCGCTGATGGAGGCGGCCGCGGGGCAGCTGACGGAAGCGTGCGATCCGTACCGGCTGGTGCTGCCCGCCGAACGGGAGACGCTCGCCGAGTACTACGCCGACGAGCTGCGGGCGAGGCTGACCGGGTCCGGTCCCGCGGACCGCTTCCTGGTGGACGCCCCCGAGGGGCCGCTGTCGTTCAAGGCGTACGACGGCAAGGCCTCGTTCGACGGCCGCACGGTGCGCTTCCGCTGGTTCTGGACGGGCGCGTCGTCGGCCAAGTGGAAGGCCGGCGACCAGAGTTTCGCCCTGTCGGAGCTGACCGGGGTGGAGTGGCGCTCGCCGGAGCTGTTCGAGGGGCATCTGCGGCTGCTGCGCGGCGAGCCCACGGCGGCGCCGGCCGACCAGGACCCGGCGACGGTCGTCTTCGGTCTCGGCTACGGGCCGGTCCACGAGTCGCTGCCGTTCGCGGCGGCGGTCCTGGCGGCCGTGCGCGGCCGGGGGCCCGCGGCCATGGTGCCGGCCATGGCGGCGGCCGCGGTCCCCCGTCGCGATCCCTCCGACATCGCCGAACGCATCCGTCACCTCGGGGAGCTGCACCGGGCCGGACTCGTCACCGACGAGGAGTTCTCCGTGAAGAAGGCGGAACTGCTGTCGGAGCTGTGATCACTCGCGGCCGGCGGACGCGAACGACATGTCCGCGTAGCGGTCGCCGGCCACCCTGCCCGCGAGCGGCTCCAGCAGCTCCAGCTCCTGCCGTGTCAGCTCGACGGCCGTCGCCGCCGCGTTCTCCTCGACCCGGCCCGGCGTGCGGGTGCCCGGGATGGGGACGACCGGCAGGCCGTGCACCCGGGACCGCTGCTGGACCCAGCCCAGGGCGATCTGCGCCGGTGTCAGCGAGTGGGCCTCGGCCACCGCGCGGATCGGCTCCAGGAGCACGGCGTTGGCGGCCGCGTTCGCACCCTGGTAGCGGGGCTGCTGCCGGCGGAAGTCGCCGTCGGTCAGGTCCGTCGCGGCGTCGGCGAAGGAACCCGTGAGGAAGCCCCGGCCGAGCGGCGAGTACGGCACCAGCGTCACGCCGAGCTCCCGGGCCGCCGGGACGACCTGCGCCTCGATGTCCCTGCTGAACAGCGACCACTCCGACTGGACGGCGGCGATGGGGTGCACGCCGTGCGCGGCCCGCAGCTCGGCGGCGGTCACCTCGCTCAGACCCAGCTGCTTGACCTTGCCCTCGCGCACCAGCTCGGCCATCACGCCGACGGTCTCCTCGATCGGCACGCTCACATCACGCCGGTGCATGTAGTAGAGGTCGATGACGTCGACGTCCAGCCGCCGCAGGCTCGCCTCGACGGCCTCACGGATGTAGGGCGCGTCGTTGCGGATGACACGCCGCGTCGGGTCGTCCGGCGGGATCGCCAGGGCGAACTTCGTCGCGATCACGACCTCGTCGCGGTGCGCCTTGAGGAACGGGGAGAGGAACCGCTCGTTCTCGCCCGCGCCGTACGCGTCCGCCGTGTCGTAGAGCGTGACGCCGAGCTCGAGGGCGCGCTCCAGGGTGGCCCGGGAGGTGTCGGCGTCGGCGGGGCCGTACGCGAAGCTCATCCCCATGCAGCCGAGCCCCTGGACGCCGACCTCGGGGCCGCGCTCGCCGAGTGGTGCCGTCGGTATCCTGCGGTCGGTCATCGGGCGGTCCTTTCGCCTTCGTGGGTGCGGGCGGCGTCCCCATAGAACATGATCTTCCGGTCGAGCACGGCCAGCGTGTCCTGGAGTTCGGCGATCCGGGCCCGGACGTCCCGCCGGGTCGCCTCGAGGAGCTCGTGCCGTTCGCCGAACGTGCTCTCGCCCTCGCGCACCAGCTCGGCGTACCGCACCATGTCGGCGACCGGCATGCCGGTCAGCCTGAGCTTGCCGACGAGGTCCAGCCAGTCCAGGTCGCGGTTGCTGTAGCGACGCTGGCCGGTGTGCGAGCGGTCGATGTGGGACATCAGCCCGATCCGCTCGTACCAGCGCAGGGTGTGGGCCGTGAGCCCGGTGAAGGCGACGACCTCGCTGATCGTGTAGCTGTCCTGTCCGTCGGGGCGCGGGTGCCGCGGGGGTGGCGCGGAGCAGACGTCTGCGGGGCTAGGGGTTTGCTCGATGGTCACGGGCGTGGTCTGCAACACCGTCATGACCACCACGCTATGGCCTTGGAGTGCGCTCGAAGCAAGCGAACCCGGTAAGAAAACCGGGCGACGCGGCGTGATCGCGCCGCTGTACGCGTCGCTCGGCTTCCGCCCCGAGCCCGACCCCTTGATGGAGCTGCTGCTGTGAGACGCGCGGAGCGGACGGCATAGGCTCGTCCGCATGTCGCTGAAGAGCCTCGCGTTGATCGACAACTGGCCGGTTCCCTCCGCCGCGGCGGGCGTCGTACGGGCCGACGGCACCGTCCTCGGGACCCACGGTCCGGTCGGCCGGCGTTTCCCGCTGGCCTCGGTCACCAAGCCGCTCGCCGCCTACGCCGCCCTCATCGCGTACGAGGAGGGCGCGGTGGAGCTGGACGAGCCCGCGGGGCCGGCCGGTTCCACGGTGCGTCATCTGCTCGCGCACACCTCCGGGCTGGCCTTCGACGAGCACCGAACGACCGCCGCCCCCGGTGAGCGCCGGCTGTACTCCAACGCCGGTTTCGAGCAGCTCGGCGACCACATCGCGAAGGCGGCGGACATCCCGTTCGCCGAGTACCTGCGGCAGGCGGTGCTGGAGCCGCTGGGGATGACGCAGACCTCCCTGGAGGGCTCGCCGGCCAAGGACGGCGTGTCGACCGTCACGGACCTGCTGCGGTTCGCGGCCGAACTGCAGGCGCCGCGGCTGCTGGATCCGCGGACGGTGGCGGCGGCGATGACCGTGCAGTACCCGGGGACGAAGGGCGTCCTGCCGGGTTACGGACACCACAACCCCAACGACTGGGGACTCGGCTTCGAGATCCGCGACTCCAAGTCGCCGCACTGGACCGGGAGTTCGTCGTCGCCGCGCACATTCGGGCACTTCGGCCAGTCCGGCACGTTCCTGTGGGTGGACCCCGAGGCGGGCGTCGCGGCCGTCGCGCTCACCGACCGTGCCTTCGGCCCGTGGGCCGTCGAGGCATGGCCCCCGTTCACGGACGCGGTGCTGGCCGAGGTGTAGGGCGCGGGCGGGCTACCCGGCCATCTCCCAGACCAGCAGCTCGGCGTCGCTCAGCCCCACCGCCTCGAGGTTCTTCGCTGCCGTGACGCGGGCCGCGTCGCCCGGTCCCAGCTTCTCGCCGTCCAGCCGCACCTCGCCGCGCACGACGTGCACGTACACGTGCTCCCCGTCCGGGACGGCCGTCCGCTCGCCCGCGCCGAGGCGCCGTACGTGCAGCATCGCGCCGGCCTCGGGGACGGCGTACGGGGTGGAGTCGGCGATGCCGCGGACGATCTCGTAGGCCGGGTCGCCGCCGGCGTCCAGCGGGGCCAGCCACATCTGCACGAAGGCCAGCGGGACGTCGGCGTCGTTGCGCTCCACGTGCCGTACGCCGGCCGCGGAGCTGAGCCGCTGCACGTCGCCGGAGCGGACCCGCGTCTCGTGGCCGGCCGAGTCGCGGTGGGTCAGCTCCCCCTCGATCACCCAGGTCACGATCTCGGTGTGGCTGTGCGGATGCTCGTCGAAGCCGGCGCCGGGCGCGAGGCACTCCTCGTTGCAGGCGATCAGCGCGCCGAAGCGAAGGTTGTCGGGGTCGTAGTGGGGGCCGAAGGAGAAGGCGTGCCGGGTGTCGATCCCGGCCGCCCGGTCCCCGCCCCGGAAGCGCTCGTCGGCGCGCCGTACGTCCATCACACGCCCACGGTAGACCCGTCGGCGGGCCGCGGGGGCCGGGCCGCGACGGGCGCGCGGAGGGAAACGCCGGGAGAGGGCCGGGAGAGGACCTTCCGGCCGCGACAAGACGTCCCCACCTGCGACCCGGCGGCACACGCGGCCGCCCCGATGAGGCAGTCTTGTCCCGTGCCCGAACCCGAAACCAGTCATCCCGAACCCGCGGCGCACGCCGTCCACTCCCACCCCGCGACGCTGAAGCGGCTGGTGAAGTCCTCCGGGAGCCTCGCCGCCCAGGCCATCGCGAGGATGGACGAGACACTGCCGTGGTACCGGGCGATGCCACCGGAGAACCGTTCCTGGATCGGGCTGGTCGCCCAGGCGGGCATCGCCGCCTTCACCGAGTGGTTCCGGCATCCGGACGCCCCGCAGGCCATCTCCACGGACGTGTTCGGCACGGCGCCGCGCGAACTGACCCGGGCCATCACGCTGCGGCAGACGGTGGAGATGGTGCGCACCACCATCGAGGTCATGGAGTCCGCAATCGACGAGGTCGCGGCCCCCGGTGACGAGAACGTGCTGCGCGAGGCGCTGCTGGTGTACGCCCGGGAGATCGCGTTCGCCACCGCCCAGGTCTACGCCCAGGCCGCCGAGGCCCGCGGCGCCTGGGACGCCCGGCTCGAGTCGCTCGTCGTGAACGCCGTGCTGAGCGGCGAGGCCGACGAGGGGGCCGTGAGCCGGGCCGCCGCGCTCGGCTGGAACTCGCCGGAGCATGTCTGCGTCGTCCTCGGCACCGCCCCGGACGGCGACTCCGAACTGACCGTGGAAGCCATCCGGCGGGCCTCGCGGCACTCCAAGCTCCAGGTGCTCACCGGGGTCCTCGGCTCCCGGCTGGTGGTGATCGCCGGCGGCAGCGACAACCCGCTGGCCGTCGCCAAGTCCCTCATCGGGCCGTTCGCCGCCGGCCCGGTGGTGGCCGGCCCTGTCGTGCCCGACCTGCTCGCCGCGACCCGGTCCGCACAGGCCGCCGCGGCGGGGCTCAAGGCGTGTTCCGCCTGGCAGGACGCACCCCGGCCGGTCCTGGCGGACGATCTCCTCCCGGAGCGCGCGATCGCCGGCGATCCCGGCGCGCGCGAGCAGTTGGTGGAGGAGATCTACAGACCGCTGGAGGAGGCGGGGTCGGCGCTCCTGGAGACGCTCTCCGTCTATCTCGAACAGGCGTCCAGTCTCGAAGGGGCCGCCCGGATGCTCTTCGTGCATCCGAACACCGTGCGCTACCGGCTTCGACGTGTGACTGACGTCACCGGCTGGTCGCCTTCGGATGTACGCTCCGCGTTCACGCTCCGGATCGCGCTGATCCTGGGGCGTCTGGTCGACGGAGATCCTCAGAGCTAGCTTTTTGTCGGGGGTCCACAAAACCCCCTGCCGTTCTTCGTCCCTGTCCCCACGGGCGGCTTCGGCCGTCCCCAAGAGAGAGTGTGAGAGTGCTCGTACTCGTCGCTCCCGGCCAGGGCGCCCAGACGCCCGGCTTCCTGACCCCCTGGCTCGACCTCCCCGGTGTCGAGGACCGTCTGCGTACCCTGTCGACGGCCATCGACCTCGACCTGGTGCACTACGGCACGAACGCCGACGCGGACGAGATCCGCGACACCGCGATCGCCCAGCCGCTGCTCGTGGCGGCCGGACTCGTCTCCGCCGCGGCGCTCGGCGACATCACGCCCGGCGCGGTCGCGGGCCACAGCGTCGGCGAGTTCACCGCGGCCGTCTTCGCCGGCGTCCTCGACGACACCGCCGCGCTGGGCCTGGTCCGCAGGCGCGGCCTGGCCATGGCGGACGCCGCCGCGATCACCGAGACCGGCATGTCCGCGCTGCTCGGCGGCGACCCCGACGTCTCCGTCGCACACCTGGAGAAGCTGGGGCTGACCCCGGCGAACATCAACGGCGCGGGCCAGGTCGTCGCCGCGGGCACGCTGGAGCAGCTCGCCGCGCTGAACGAGGACAAGCCCGAGGGCGTCCGCAAGGTCGTGCCGCTGAAGGTCGCCGGCGCGTTCCACACCCGTCACATGGCGCCCGCCGTCGAGTCCCTGGCGAAGGCGGCCGCGGAGCTCACGCCGGCCGACCCGACGGTCCGTTACGTCTCCAACAAGGACGGGCAGGCCGTGTCCACCGGCGCGGAGATCCTGGACCGGCTGGTCGGCCAGGTCGCCAACCCGGTCCGCTGGGACCTGTGCATGGAGACCTTCAAGGAGCTCGGCGTGACCGCGATCGTCGAGGTCTGCCCCGGCGGCACCCTGGTCGGCCTCGCCAAGCGTGCCCTGCCCGGCGTGAAGACGCTGGCGCTGAAGACCCCCGACGATCTCGACGCCGCTCGCGAGCTCATCGCCGAGCACGGCGTCGCCTGAGGAGCCCTGATGGCGAAGATCAAGCCCAGTAAGGGCTCCCCATACGCGCGGATCCTCGGCGTCGGCGGCTACCGGCCGACCCGGGTGGTGCCCAACGAGGTGATCCTGGAGACGATCGACTCGTCCGACGAATGGATCCGTTCGCGCTCGGGCATCGAGACCCGGCACTGGGCGAACGACGAGGAGACCGTCGCCGCCATGTCGGTCGAGGCGTCCGGCAAGGCGATCGCCGACGCCGGGATCACCGCCGAGCAGATCGGCGCGGTGGTCGTCTCGACCGTCTCGCACTTCAAGCAGACCCCGGCCGTGGCGACCGAGATCGCCGACAAGCTCGGCACGAACAAGGCCGCCGCCTTCGACATCTCGGCCGGCTGCGCGGGCTTCGGCTACGGCCTGACCCTCGCCAAGGGCATGGTCGTCGAGGGCTCCGCCGAGTACGTGCTCGTCATCGGCGTGGAACGGCTGTCCGACCTGACCGACCTGGAGGACCGTGCGACGGCCTTCCTGTTCGGTGACGGCGCGGGCGCCGTCGTCGTCGGTCCGTCCGACGAACCGCACATCGGCCCGACCGTGTGGGGCTCGGAGGGCGACAAGTCCGAGACCATCAAGCAGACCGTGCCGTGGAACGAGTTCCACATCGGGGACGTGACCAACCTCCCGCTCGACAGCAAGGGCAACGTCAAGTTCCCGGCGATCACGCAGGAGGGCCAGGCGGTCTTCCGCTGGGCCGTGTTCGAGATGGCGAAGGTCGCCAAGGAGGCGCTGGACGCCGCCGGCATCACCGCCGACGAACTGGACGTCTTCATCCCGCACCAGGCCAACGAGCGGATCATCGACTCGATGGTGAAGACTCTCAAACTGCCGGAGACGGTCACGGTCGCCCGTGACGTGCGCACCACCGGCAACACCTCGGCCGCCTCGATCCCGCTCGCGATGGAGCGGCTCCTGGCGACCGGTCAGGCGAAGAGCGGCGACACCGCGCTCGTCATCGGATTCGGGGCGGGTCTCGTCTACGCCGCCACTGTCGTTACCCTCCCCTAGGCACTCCGTGCCGGATCATCCGGTCCGGGACGGTAAACAGCCCATGCCACACCCTCTGGAACAGTAAAGAAGGAGCGCCACATGGCCGCCACTCAGGAAGAGATCGTCGCCGGTCTCGCCGACATCGTGAACGAGATCGCCGGCATCCCGGTTGAGGACGTCCAGCTGGACAAGTCCTTCACCGACGACCTGGACGTCGACTCGCTGTCCATGGTCGAGGTCGTCGTCGCCGCCGAAGAGCGCTTCGACGTCAAGATCCCGGACGAGGACGTCAAGAACCTCAAGACCGTCGGCGACGCGACGAGCTACATCCTCAAGCACCAGGCCTGATCTACCGATCACCTGGGCTGAACTGCCCCGCCACCCGGCGGTGGCGCCGTTCTCCCCGCTGAGGCGGGGGCAGTCCTCCTCGCAACGTTGGAGAAAGAATCCGTGAGCCCGACCAATCGCACCGTGGTCGTCACCGGTATCGGCGCAACCACACCGCTGGGTGGCGACGCAGCCTCTACCTGGGAGGGCCTCGTCGCCGGCAAGTCCGGCGTCAAGGCACTGTCCCAGGAGTGGGCGGCCGATCAGGCCGTCAAGATCGCGGCCCCGGTCGCGGTGGAGCCCCTCGAGGTCATCCCGCGGCCGCAGGCCCGCAAGCTGGACCGCTCGGCGCAGTTCGCGCTGATCGCGGCCCAGGAAGCCTGGAAGGACGCCGGGTTCTCCGGCAAGGCCGGCGAGGACGGCAGTGACGGCAAGGTCGACCCCGACCGGCTCGGCGCGGTCATCGCCTCCGGCATCGGCGGCGTGACCACCCTGCTCGACCAGTACGACGTGCTGAAGGAGAAGGGCGTCCGCCGCGTCTCCCCGCACACCGTGCCCATGCTGATGCCGAACAGCCCGTCCGCCAACGTGGGTCTGCTCGTGGGCGCCCGCGCCGGCGTGCACACGCCGGTCTCGGCGTGCGCGTCGGGCGCGGAGGCCATCGGCTACGCCATCGAGATGATCCGCACGGGCCGTGCCGACGTCGTGGTCGCCGGCGGCACGGAGGCGGCGATCCACCCGCTGCCCATCGCCGCGTTCGGCAACATGATGGCGATGTCCAAGAACAACGAGAACCCGCAGGGCGCGTCGCGTCCCTACGACGTCGCCCGTGACGGCTTCGTCCTGGGCGAGGGCGCCGGCGTGATCGTCCTGGAGTCCGCCGAGCACGCCGCCGCGCGCGGTGCGCGGGTGTACGCCGAGGCGGTCGGCCAGGGCATCTCCGCCGACGCGCACGACATCGTGCAGCCGGAGCCCGAGGGCCGCGGCATCGCGCACGCCCTGCAGAACCTGCTGGACAACACCGACCTGAACCCGGCGGAGATCGTGCACGTCAACGCGCACGCCACCTCCACGCCGGCCGGTGACGTGGCCGAACTGAAGGCGCTGCGCAAGGTCTTCGGCGACGACGCGGACCACTTCGCGGTCTCCGCGACCAAGTCCATGACCGGTCACCTGCTGGGCGGCGCGGGCGGCGTCGAGTCCGTCGCCACGGTGCTCGCGCTGTACCACCGGATCGCCCCGCCGACCATCAACGTCGAGAACCTCGACCCCGAGGCCGAGGCGAACGCGGACATCGTGCGCGGCGAGGCGCGCAAGCTGCCCGTCGAGGGCCGTATCGCCGCCCTGAACGATTCGTTCGGGTTCGGCGGGCACAACGTCGTCCTGGCGTTCCGGTCGGTCTGATCACCCTGATCACAGTCGTCCTGAACGGCAGTGGCCCGGACTCCCCGTGGGGGGTCCGGGCCACTTGGCGTTGTGGGTCGGCGGTGGTCTGTGCTGCGGGTCGGCTGAGGGCGGGCTGCGGGTCGGCTGAGGGTCGGCTGCGGGCCGGTGGGAGCCGACCGGGCGGTCACACCACCTGATGCAGCCAGCGCACCGGAGCTCCCTCGCCCGCGTGGCGGAACGACTCCAGCTCATCGTCCCACGGCTTGCCGAGGAGCTTGGCGAGTTCGGCCTCGAGGTCCGTCTCACCGCGCCTGCTGCGCAGCAGGGCGGCGCGCAGCCGGTCCTCCGGGATCAGGATGTCTCCGTGGATGCCGGTGACGGCGTGGAAGATGCCGAGGTCGGGCGTGCAGCTGTAGCGCTCGCCCTCGGCGGTGGCGCAGGGCTCGGCGGTGACCTCGAAGCGCAGCATCTGCCACCCGCGCAGCGCCGAGGCCAGCTTGGACGCCGTACCGGCCTCGCCCTTCCAGGAGAACTCCGAGCGCCAGGTGCCGGGCGCGGCGGGCTGCCGGATCCAGTCGAGGCTGACGCGCGTGCCGAGCACCCCGGCGACGGCCCATTCGACGTGCGGGCACAGCGCGCGCGGCGCGGAGTGCACGTACAGAACTCCACGTGTCGTCACCGGGACCTCCGGGCAGAGCGGGACAGTCTTGCAGGCTGACATGGCGGCGGTGGCAGGCAGCCGCGCTGATGGCGAGGCTACCGTGCGGCGGCGCAAGGAGTGTGACGTACCGTCGGTCCCGGTGCCGCGAAACGTCCGCCTTTCACTCGGCAGGACGCCTGTGCGGGCCTGGAGCGTTCCATCTTGTGGGTGTCATTCGCCGGGAACTCCCGAGCGTTGTCATGAGGAGAGCGTGTTCGAAGATCGGACAGAGTCGGCGAATCGAGGGGACACCAGCGGATGCGGATGCGAAACCGGCACGCACGGGCCCTGCTGGCGGGCACGACGGCGGCCGTCCTGGGACTGGCGGGGTGTGACGTCCAGGGGGGCGACGGCGCGGCCGCGCCCGGCACCCGGGCCAGGCAGGCGCAGCCGTCGCCGACGTCGCTGTGGGACTCGAGCCCCGACTCGGTGGCGGCGGTGGGCGACTCGATCACGCGCGGCTTCGACGCCTGCGGCGTCCTCGCGGACTGTCCCGAGGTGTCCTGGGCGACCGGCAGCAGCGCCGAGGTGAACAGTCTCGCCGTCCGGCTGCTGGGCGCGGCGAAGGCGGCCACGCACAGCTGGAACCATGCCGAGACCGGCGCGCGGATGGCGGACCTGACAGCCCAGATGGTGCGGGCGGCGGCACAGAAGCCGCAGTTGGTGGCGGTGATGGCGGGCGCGAACGACGCATGCCGGCGGTCGACGGCGGCGATGACGCCGGTGGCGGACTTCCGCGCCCAGTTCGAGGAGGCACTCCGCACGCTGCGGCGCGCGCTGCCGAAGACGCAGGTGTACGTGGCGAGCGTGCCCGACCTCAAGCGGCTGTGGTCGCAGGGGCGGACGAACGCGCTGGGCAAGCAGGTGTGGAAGCTGGGCATCTGCCCGTCGATGCTGGGCGACGCGGACGCACTGGACTCGGCGGCGACGCTGCGGCGGGCGACCGTCCAGAAGCGGGTGGAGGCCTACAACACGGTGCTGAAGGAGGTCTGCGCGAAGGACGCGCGGTGCCGGTTCGACGGCGGCGCGGTGTACGACTTCCGGTTCGGCACGGACCAGCTGAGTCACTGGGACTGGTTCCATCCGAGCAAGGACGGGCAGGCGCGGCTCGCGGAACTGGCGTATCGCAAGGTCACCGCGAAGACCTCGTGATCTCGTGGCGTCGTGACCTCGTGACCTAAAGTTCCGCTCATGAGCGAACACTTCGGAACACTTCCCGACAGCACCGCGGTGCACCGCTGGACCCTGGAGCGGGCGGGGACCCGGGTGCGGGTCCTGTCCTACGGCGGGATCGTGCAGTCCGTCGAGGTCCCGGACCGCGACGGCCGCCCGGCGAACGTGGTCCTGGGGTTCGCGGAGCTGGACGGCTATCTCGCCCACCCCGAGCCGTATCTCGGCGCGCTGGTCGGGCGGTACGCCAACCGGATCGCGCACGCCCGCTTCCGGCTGGACGGCCTGACGTACGCGCTGGAGCCCAACAACGCGCCGAACTCCCTGCACGGCGGCGCGCGCGGCTTCGACAAACGGGTGTGGGAGGCGGAGCCGGTCGAGCACGGGCTGCGGCTGAGCCGGGTCAGCGCGCACGGCGAGGAGGGCTTCCCCGGCCGGCTGAAGGTGTCGGCGACGTACACGCTCGACGCGTCGGGGGCGCTGCACCTCGTGTACGAGGCGGTCACGGACGCCCCGACGACGGTCAACCTGACCAATCACAGCTACTTCACCCTCGGGGGTCCCGGCAGCGGCGGCGCCGGCGGGCACGAGCTGCGGCTGGCCGCCTCCCGTTACACACCGGTGGACGCCGACCTGATCCCGACCGGGGAGCTCGCGCCGGTCGCGGACACCCGCTTCGACTTCCGCGCGTCGCGCAAGGTCGACGCCGACTACGACCACAACTTCGTGCTCGACAAGGGCGTCACGGACACGCCGGTCGAGGTGGCCGAGCTGCACGACCCCGCGTCCGGGCGGGTGCTGACGGTTGCGACGACCGAGCCGGGGCTCCAGCTGTACACCGCCGACCACCTCGGCGAGCCGTTCACGCCGGGCGAGGGCGTCGCCCTGGAGACCCAGCACTTCCCCGACTCGCCGAACCGCCCGGAGTTCCCGAGCACGGTCCTGCGGCCGGGCGGGGTCTACCGGTCGGAGACGGTGTACGGCTTCTCGGCCCGGTAGGCCACGGGAGCGGGGGGAAGGCGGGCAGGCCCGGGAACGACATTGCCCCGGTCCAGGGGTCAGGGTCCCGGACCGGGGCTGTTCAAGGGGGCGATGATCGCCTGATCACACGTTAATCGTCGCGGGGATCCCTCGGTCGGCATCAGAGCGGGCCGCCTGGATTTCGTACGAACCCTTCACAAAGAACCAGAGGTCGTCCGCCTCCTCCCCCGGACCGGTCCAGGCCCCCGCCCCGGCCCCGACCCCGACCCCGCCGAACCTGCCCGCTACTGGCCCCACTTGAGGGCGAGGGCCTTGCTCGCCGCGCAGACGAGCGCGAAGCCGAGGGCGAGGCCGTGTGCGTCGGCGGCCCAGAGGGCGACGACCCCGCTGCCGAACCACGCCAGTTCGAAGCCGGCCCGGCCCGCGCCGCGCGTCTTGAACCGGGCCCGCGGCGAGCCGCACAGTGCCCATAGCACGATCAGCGCCGCCGGGGCAGCGAGCCCCGGCAGCCAGGGGCGGGCTGTGGAGAAGCCCCAGTAGGAGACGGCCGCGAGGGTGCCCAGCTCGATCAGGAAGAGGACGCCCAGGTTGGCTGCTTTCACGGCCGGCGGTGTCACCGGTGCGGGGTGCCGGGCCGGCCGGACGTGCGGGCCGCGCCGGCGCCGTCCGTGTCGGGGGCGTAGTCCGTGTCGGGGGCGTCGTCCGCGTCGGGGGCGTCGTCCGCGTCGTCACCCTCGGAGCTCTCCTCGCCGAGCAGTTCGCGGGCGAGCAGGGTGGCGCCGGCGACCGCGCCCGGCATCAGGAACACCGCGACGAAGGGGACCAGGAAGGCCAGCCCCAGGGGCGTGCCGAAGCCCCAGATCAGCGTCTTGCGGGAGCGGAACAGGGCGAGCCGGGCGCGCAGGTCGACGTCGCGGCGCTGGAGGGCGACGGCAGCGAGCTCCTCGGTGAGGAAGAAGCCGGTGACGAAGAAGCCGAGCACCGGCACGACCGTCTGGCCGACGACCGGGATGAACCCGAGGGTGAACAGCAGCACCGCCCACATCAGCGCGCGGGCCAGGATGCGCAGGCTGTCCCGGGCGGAGATCCACAGTTCCCGCCAGAGCGGCAGCCCGGACTCGGGGGCCGTGCCGTCGGGCGAGACGTCCCGGTCGACCCGCTCGGAGAGGCTCTCGTAGAAGGGCTGCCCGATGAGCAGGGTCACGGCGGTGAAGGTCAGGACGGCGAGGAGCAGGCCGAGAGCGAACAGCACGGCGGTGAGGAAACCGCGGAACAGGCCGAGCCAGGGGCTGGACCAGTCGTCGGCGAACGGCGTCGCCCACCCCACGAAGCCCTCGCCCCACACCGCGAGCGCCACCAGGGCCGCCACGTAGAGGACGAGCGTGATCAGGCCGGGGACCAGCCCGAAGCCGTACTGCCTGCCGTGCCTGGCCACCCACCGCTGGCCCTTCAGCAGGTACTGGAAACCCACCCCGAGATCGCGCATGACCGAACTCTATCGGCCATGTTCACCTCACAACCGGGCGGGCGAGGGGGACCCGGTAGGCCATCCGGGGCATCGGTGACACCAACGCCCTCCTGCCGCAGTTGAGTCGAACAGGCACACCTCGCCGTACCGATCTCCGGAAGCAACGATCCCGGATGCTCATGTCCGAGATCGTCCGAAGGGCAGTTCCCGC
Source organism: Streptomyces sp. B21-105 (assembly GCF_036898465.1). Taxonomy (NCBI): domain Bacteria; kingdom Bacillati; phylum Actinomycetota; class Actinomycetes; order Kitasatosporales; family Streptomycetaceae; genus Streptomyces; species Streptomyces sp. B21-105. The sequence goes on from NZ_JARUMJ010000001.1 coordinate 3,047,675, forward strand.
AGGTCGCACAGGCGTCGATCATCAGGACACACGCAAGCAGCGGGCTGGTTGAGGAGAACGGATGACTCGATTGACTCGGACGACGAAGGAGATCCGCGGCAGCGTCGCCGACGGATTCGAAGCGGTGCGGGAGGAGTTCGCCGCGTTCGTGGCGGAGGAACAGCCTGACTACGAAGGCCAGTTGTGTGCGTATGTGCACGGCCGGCGAGTCGTCGACCTGTGGGCGTCCGGGGACGGCTCGGGACCCGACTCCCTCTACGGCGTCTACTCGTCGACCAAGGGCGCCGCCCATCTGGTGGTCGCGCTGCTGGTCCAGGAGGGCACCCTGGAACTGGACCGCAAAGTCACCTACTACTGGCCGGAGTTCGCCGCCGAGGGCAAGGGGTCGCTGACCCTGCGGGAGCTTCTCGCGCACCGGGCGGGGGTGGTCGGCACGGACGGCGGGTTCTCGCCGCAGGAGCTGGCCGACGACCGGCAGCTCGCCGAACGCCTGGCCGACCAGCGGCCGTTCTGGCGGCCGGGCACCGCCTTCGGCTACCACGCGCTGGTCATCGGGGCGCTCACCGGCGAGGTCGTCCGGCGGGCCACGGGCCGCACCTTGCAGGAGGTGTACACGGAGCGGGTGCGCGTCCCGTACGGGCTGGACTTCTTCCTGGGGCTGCCGACGGCGCACGAACCGCGTTTCCGCACCGCGCAGCCGATGACGCCGACCGCCGAGCAGCGGGCGCTGCTGGACGCCCTGCCCGGCGGCCCGCACACGCTGGCCTCCGTCGCCTTCAACCGGCACGGCGCCCAGCCGACCGACCTCGAGCTGCTGCCCAACGACCCGTTGATCCGGGCCCGGGGGCCGGCCTCGGTGGGCGGGGTGGCGTCGGCGCGTGGCCTGGCCGGCATGTACGCGGCGGCGATCAGCGAGACCGACGGGAAGGCGCCACTGCTGAAGGAGGACACGGCGGCGGAGTTCGGGCAGCTGCACTCGGTGGGCTACGACGTGGTGGCGCGCTCGCACAAGGCGTACGGGCTGGGCTTCCAGGCGACGGCGGACACCTGGTACCCGTTCCTGGGCGCCGGTGCGTTCGGGCACAGCGGGGCGGGCGGCTGCCAGGCCTTCGCGGACCCGCGCAGCGGGCTGGCCTACGGCTACACGCGCCGCCGGTTCGCCTTCCCGGGCGGCGCCGCGCCGGAGAACGACCGGCTGGCGAAGGCGGCGCACACCGCAGCCCTGGCACACGCCTGACGGCGGGGCGGCCGTGGAGGCGACAGGACGGGCGGGGCGCACCACGAGGAGATCCCACGGCCTACTGCCGAGCGCGGGCCGCGCCCCACGTCCAGGGGTGCGGCCCGCGCGGCGCGTGACGGCAGGCGTCAGAGCTTGACGATCATCTTTCCGGTGTTGTCGCCGCGCAGGACGCCGAGGAACGCCTCGAGGTTGTTCTCGATGCCCTCGACGACCGTCTCGCGGTACTTCAGCTCGCCGGAGCGAACCCAGGCGCCGACCTCCTGGACGAACTGCGGCTGCAGGTCGTAGTGGTCGCCGACGAGGAGGCCCTCGATGCGGCCGCGGGTCTGGATGAGTCGGGCGAGGTTCTTCGGGCCGGGGGCCGGCTCGGTGTTGTTGTAGACGGAGATCATGCCGCAGATCGCGATGCGGCCCTTCTCGTTGAGCGAGCCGATGGCCGCCTCGAGGTGATCGCCGCCGACGTTGTCGAAGTAGACGTCGATCCCGTCGGGGGCGGCGTCGCGCAGCTGCTGCGCCACGGGGCCGTTCTTGTAGTTGAAGGCGGCGTCGAAGCCGTACTCCTCGACCAGGAGCTTGACCTTGTCGTCGGAGCCGGCCGAGCCGATGACCCGGGAGGCGCCCTTGAGCCGGGCGATCTGGCCGACCTGGCTGCCGACGGCGCCGGCCGCGCCCGACACGAAGACCGAGTCGCCCTCCTTGAAGGAGGCGGTGCGCAGCAGCCCGGCGTAGGCGGTGAGGCCGGTCATGCCTAGGACGCCGAGGTAGGTGGACAGGGGCGCGGCGTCGGGGTCGACCTTGACGGCCTGCTTGGCGTCGAAGACCGCGTACTCGCGCCAGCCGCCGAAGTGCAGCACGTGGTCGCCGACCGCTATGCCCTCGGCCTGGGAGGCGACGACCTCACCGACCGCACCGCCCTGCATGGCCTTGCCCAGCTCGAAGGGGGCCACATAGGACTTGGCGCTGCTCATGCGGCCGCGCATGTAGGGGTCGACGGACACATACGCGTTGCGCACCAGCACCTCACCGGGACCGGGCCGGCGGATCTCCGTCTCGGCCAGCTCGAAGTCCTCGGGCTTCGGCCAGCCGACGGGGCGGCTGAGCAGACGCCATTCGCGGCCGGTGGCGGGGAGGGCCGAGTCAGTCATGGGGGGCTGCCTTTCACGTGCGGGGGTGTTCGGGATGTTCGGCGGATTGCTTCGGTGCGAAAATGCTTCACTACCTGAAACAACCATGCTCCTGAATATTTCAGGATGTCAAGTAACCGGGTACCCTGGATCCATGGCAGCCTCACATCCGACCTCTTGTCCCGCTGGTCCGACCTCCCTGCCCGACGCCCTGACCATGGAGGTCCTCGAGCTGATCGGCGAGGTCGTGGCGCGCTTCTACGAGGACTACGAGGAGGCCGCCGCCGGTCACTCCCTCACCGGGGCGCAGGCCCGGCTGCTGAGTCTGCTCTCGCTGGAGCCGCTGCCGATGCGCAAGCTGGCCCAGAAGCTGAAGTGCGAGCCGTCCAACGTGACCGGCATCGTCGACCGCCTGGAGTCCCGGGGCCTGGTCGAACGCCGTCCCGACCCGGCCGACCGCCGGGTGAAGCTGGCGGCGGCGACGGACGAGGGCCGCGCCATCGCCAAGGGGCTGCGCGAGTCGCTGCGGTTCGCCCGGGAGCCGCTGGCGGGACTGGCGGAGCAGGAGCGGGTGGTGCTGCGGGGGCTGCTGCGGCGGATGCTGGCAGCGGAGGGCGGCCAGCCCCGGCCTTGAGGGTCCCGCCCGGCCCCGTCCGGCCCCTGAGGCTCCTGCGAAACCCCGGCACCCCCTACGACCCCGGCACCCTCTACGACCCCTGCGGCCCCTGCGGCTCCTGCGGCTCCTGCGGCTCCTGCGGCTCCTGCGGCTCCTGCGGCTCCTGCGGCTCCTGCGAGGTGAACTCGTACTGCAGCTCGTAGAGATGGCCCGCCTTCACCATGACGGTCACCTCGACGGGACGGCCGTCGTCGCCGCGGACGACGCGCAGGGTGCGCAGCACCGGCATGCTGCCGGTCAGCCGGAGTGCCTGGTACTGGTGCTGGGTGGGGACGCGGGCACAGACACGGTCCGTGCGCAGCCGGGGCGGGTGACCGAGCTCGGTCAGCAGGGCGGGGGCGCCGCCCCTGATCCGGCGGCGTTCGGCCAGGGGCGTGCCGCGGGCGATGTCCAGCGGGTAGTAGGACTCGACCAGCTCGGCCGGCTCGTCGTCGACCAGGAGGATCTGGCTGCGCAGCATGGCGGCGCCGTCCGCCGGAAGGTCCAGGGCGGCACGGACGTCGGCGGGCGGGCGCCGCTCCGCGACCTCGAGGAGCTCGGTGCGGGCATGCGTGCCGTGCTTGGCGGCCTCGGTGAGCCAGCGGTACGGCGTTCCGGGGGCCGCGGGCCGCGCGAGGTCGGCGGGCCGGACCGTGCGCCGGCGGTGGGGGCGGACGGTGACGGCGGCGCCCGCGCGGCCGACCACCAGGAGCTCCTCCTTGAGGAGTCGCAGAGCCTTCTGAACCGTGGCGCTCGACGCCCCGAACCGTTCCTTCAGCTGGGCGGTGGTGGGCAGGTTGGCGCCGGGGGCGAGCTCTCCGCTCATGATGTCGTCGCGCAGATCGGCCGCGATGCGCTCATGGAGGGAGCGGCGGTCGACGGCTTCCGGTTCTGCCTTGGGCACGGTCATCCGATCCTGATCTGGTAGCGCAGCCTCTGCCGTAGGGCAGGCATCACCATACGGTCGACCTGGATCGGCCGGTCGTCGCGGTCGAGCGTGAGCCGCAGCAGCCGCAGGACCGGCTCCTCGACGGCGGTGCGCAGAGCGCGGCGCTCCTCCTCGTCGGGCATCCCGGCCGTCACGTCCTCCCGGACGAGGACGCCGACGTGGCCGAGTTCGGCGAGCAGCGTGAGGGCGCCGCCGGGGATCTTGGCGAGGCCGGCGAGACGGGTGCCGCCGGCTATGGCCACCGGGTAGTAGGTGTCGGTGAGCTCGCTGGGCTCGTCGTCGAGGAGGATCAGCCGCCGGCGCACCACGACCGGGTCGCCCTCCTCGACGCCGAGCAGCGCCGCGATCTCGGCGGGGGCGGGCGTCTCACCTGCGTGCACGATGCGCTGACCGCCGCGCCGGCCCTGTGCCGCCGCCTCGGCCGCCCAGGCGTCGCCCCGTCCGGTGTCCCATGGCGTCAGATACGGCAACGACGTGCTGACCCAACCGCTCCCACCCATGACGTCCTCCTGTACGGCCGACCGTTCCTGCGACCCTGCCGCCCTACACGGTAGGCGACTTGTCTCATCCGCCAACCGCCACCCTCAGCCACCCTCAGCCACCCCTGACGACCTTGTCGCCTTTCGCGAACAACAGTAAGGTCACGCCGCAGGACGCCCCCCTGAACCATGGAGGTGCCCCCGTGCCCCTGTCCCGGCACCAGTCACGGCAACGCCGTTTCCCTCGCACGCGCGCCTCCGTACGGGCCGCACGCGCGTTCGTCCAGCAGGTCCTCACGGACTGGGGCTGCGTCGACCGGCTCGACGACATCAAGCTGTGCGCGTCGGAACTCGCCACGAACGCCCTGCTGCACGGCGTGCCCCCGGGCAGGCAGTACTGCCTGACGCTGACCCTCGACGGCCCGCTGCTGCGGCTCGCGGTGCGCGACACCGGCGACCGGCCCGCGCCCCCGGCCCCGCCGACCGAGGACGGCTGCTCGGGCCGGGGCCTGTACCTGGCCCGGGAGCTGTCGGACGACCTGGGCGTCACCGAGCACGCCGTCGGCAAGACGGTGTGGGTCACGTTCAAGACGGACGGCGGGGCCCTCCTGTCGCCGGACGGGTGACGCCGAAAGCGGCCCCGAGCGGCCGGAAACAGCTCGCTCGGGACCGCCAGGGCACCGCTCTTCGACTCAGCCCTTCGACTCAGCCCGTCGGCTCAGCCCTTCTTCCGGGTCGTCATGAAGCGCTGGACCAGGATGAACGCGCACAGCAGCACACCGGTGGCGATCTTCGTCCACCAGGAGCTCAGCGTGCCCTCGAACTGGATGATGCTCTTGATGAGGCCGAGCACCAGCACGCCGAACAGGGTGCCCAGCACATAGCCGGAGCCGCCGGTCAGCAGCGTGCCGCCGATGACGACCGCGGCGATCGCGTCGAGCTCCATGCCCGTCGCGTGCAGCGGGTCGCCGGACTGGATGTAGAGGGTGAAGAGGAGACCGGCGAGCGCCGAGCAGAACCCGCTCACCGTGTACACGGCGATCTTCGTGCCGCCCTGCGGGAGGCCCATCAGCATGGCCGACTGCTCGTTGCCGCCGACGGCGTACACCCGGCGTCCGAAGCGCGTGTAGTGCAGGACGTAGAACGCCACGGCGAGGACCACCAGCGAGACGATCGCGCCGATCGACACGAAGCCCATCCCCAGCTGCACCTGCGTCTGGGCCATGCTGCTCACCGAGCCGTCGCTGATCGAGATCGACTCCTTGCTGATGACCAGGCACAGACCGCGGAAGAGGAAGAGGCCGGCGAGGGTCACGATGAAGGGCTGGATCTCGAAGTTGTGGATCACATAGCCCATCAGGAAGCCGCCGAAGGCCCCCACCGCCAGCGCCATGGGGATCACGACGACGATCGGCAGCCCCTGGCGCTCCACCAGCCAGGCCGTGAACATCGTCGTGAAGCCGATCATCGACCCGACGGAGAGGTCGATGCCGCCGGACAGGATCACGAACGTGACGCCGACCGCGGCGACCAGCAGGTAGCCGTTGTCGATGAACAGGTTCAGGAAGACCTGCGGTTCGGCGAACCCGTAGAACTGGTAGCGGCCGAGGCCCACCCCGTACATCACGAGGAAGAGCAGGGCCGTCACGCCGACGGGCAGCCGCCGGTCGCCGAGCAGGCGCGCGACCTTGGACGGGGTACGGCTGTCGGAGGCCGTGGGGCTCTGGGTGGTCGCGCTCATCACGACACCTCCATCTTGGGAGCGGCCTCGGTCGCCGCGGCGGGGTCCGCCGGGGTCGGGGCCGGCTTGGCGCCGCCCTTCGCGCCGAACCGGGCGGCGAACTTCGCGCCGAAGACCTTGTCGCGGAACTTCGGGGACTGCAGCAGGCAGACGACGATGACGACGGCGGCCTTGAAGACCAGGTTGGTCTGGGTCGGCACGCCGATGGTGTAGATCGTGGTGGTCAGCGTCTGGATGACGAGGGCGCCGACCACCGTGCCGCCGATGGAGAACCGGCCGCCCAGCAGCGAGGTGCCGCCGATCACCACGGCGAGGATCGCGTCGAGTTCGATCCACAGGCCGGCGTTGTTGCCGTCGGCGGCCGAGGTGTTGGAGCTGATCATCAGGCCGGCGATGCCCGCGCAGAGGGCGCAGAACATGTAGACCAGGATCTTGATGCGGCGGGACCTGATGCCGACCAGGCGGGACGCCTCGGCGTTGCCGCCGACCGCCTCCACCAGCAGGCCGAGCGCCGTACGGCGGGTCAGCGCCCCGGTGACGGCCACGACCGCGGCCACCACGAAGATGGAGAACGGCAGCGTCAGCCAGTAGCCGCCGCCGATCAGCTTGTACGGCTCGCTGTTGATGGTGATGATCTGGCCGTCGGTGATCAGCTGGGCCACACCGCGGCCGGCGACCATGATGATCAGGGTGGCGATGATCGGCTGGATGCCCATCCGGGCCACGAGGAAGCCGTTCCACAGACCGCAGACGACCGCGGCCAGCAGGCCGAGGCCCATGGCGAGCAGCACTCCGGACAGGGCGCCCTGGTCTTTCTGGTCACTGATGTAGGAGCAGGCCAGCGCTCCGGTGATGGCGACCACGGCGCCGACGGAGAGGTCGATGCCGCCGGTGGCGATGACCACCGTCATGCCGACCGCCACCAGGATGAGCGGCGACCCGAACAGCACGATCGACACGAGGCTGCCGTAGAGGTGGCCGTCCGCCATCTTGACCGAGAAGAAGTCGGGCGTGAAGGGGACGTTGACGAGCAGCAGGAGGACGAGCACCGCCACCGGCCAGAACAGATGGTGGCGGGTCAGCGCCCGCCACCGGGAAGAGGTGGTCGAAGACGTGGTCACTGGTGCTCTCCGCTCGCGATGGTCTCCAGGATCCGGCTCGTGGTGATCTCGGGCCCGTTGGCGATCTGCGCCACCAGCCGGCGGTCGCGCAGCACTCCGATGGTGTGACTGAGCCGGAGAACCTCCTCCAGCTCGGCCGCGATGTACAGCACGGACATCCCGTCCTCGGAGAGGGAGACGACGAGCTTCTGGATCTCCGCCTTCGCGCCGATGTCGATGCCGCGCGTCGGCTCGTCCAGGATCAGCAGCTTCGGCTGGGTGATCAGCCAGCGGGCCAGCAGCACCTTCTGCTGGTTGCCGCCGCTGAGCTTGCCCACCCTGGCCTCGGGGTTGGCGGGGCGGATGTCCAGGGCTTTGATGTACTTGGCGACCAGTTCGTCGCGCTGGGCGGCCGGGATGGGCCGGGTCCAGCCGCGTGAGGCCTGCAGGGCCAGGATGATGTTCTCCCGCACGGTGAGGTCGGGGACCAGGCCCTCGCTCTTGCGGTTCTCGGAGCAGAACGCGACGCCCGCGCCGATCGCGTCGTTCGGGGCGCTCATCGAGATCTGCTTGCCGTCGATGGACACCTTGCCGCTGTCCGCCTGGTCGGCGCCGAAGAGCAGCCGGGCGAGTTCGGTGCGTCCCGAACCGAGCAGGCCGGCGAGCCCGATGACCTCGCCCTTCTTGATCTCCAGGTCGAACGGCTCGATACCGCCGGTCTTGCCGAGGCCTTCCGCGCGCAGCAGCGTCTCGCCCGCTTCGGCGCGCTGCTGCTGCTCCTGGAGCTCGTCGAGCTGGCCCATGGCCTTGCCGAGCATGAGCTGGACCAGGCCGACCTGGTCGAGGTCGCTCACCATGTGCTCGCCGACGAGGGTGCCGTTGCGCAGCACCGTCATCCGGTCGCAGATCTCGTAGATCTGGTCGAGGAAGTGCGACACGAACAGGATCGCCACGCCCTCGTCCTTCAACCGCCCCATCAGCGCGAACAGTTGCAGGACCTCGTCGCGGTCGAGGCTGGACGTCGGCTCGTCGAGGATGAGCACCTTGGTGCCCGGTCCGTCGCCGCCGCCGGTGTTCAACGACCGTACGATCGCGACCAGTTGCTGCACGGCCAGCGGGTACGACGACAGCGGCGCGGAGACGTCGATGTCGAGGCCGAGCCGGTCCACCAGCTCCGCCGCCTCCTGGCGCAGCCGCTTCCACTGGATGCGGCCCATGCGGGTGGGTTCACGGCCGATGAAGATGTTCTCCGCCACCGACAGGTTGGAGCAGAGGTTGACCTCCTGGTAGACCGTGCTGATGCCGGCCTGCTGGGCCTGCAGCGGGCTGGCGATGCGCACGGACGCGCCGTCCAGCGTGATCGTGCCGCCGTCCAGGGAGTAGACCCCGGTCAGCACCTTGATCAGGGTGGACTTGCCCGCCCCGTTCTCGCCCATCAGCGCGTGGATCTCGCCGGGAAAGAGCCGGAAGTCGACGCCCGACAGAGCCCGTACCCCCGGGAACTCCTTGACTATGCCCGCCATCTCCAGGACGGGCCGCGGCTCTGCCATGGCAGCGCTCCTCTTTTCATTGGTTCAGGCCCGCAGGGAGCCCCGGGACCGATGGGGCTCGGTAGGCCGGAGGCTCCCTGCCGGTGGGTGCGTCGGTCAGTACTTGCGGGTCGGGAGCGCGTCCTTGGCCTGGTCCTGCATGAAGTCGCCCTCCTTGGTCTTGATCCAGCGCTCGACCGTCTCGCCGTTCTTGACCTTCTTCACGACGTCCATCAGCTGGGGGCCGAGGAGCGGGTTGCACTCGACGATGGCGTTGATCTTGCCCTCGGACATGGCCACGAAGCCGTCCTTCACGCCGTCGATCGAGACGATCAGGATGTCCTTGCCGGGCTTCTTGCCGGCCGCCTCGATGGACTGGATGGCGCCGATGGCCATGTCGTCGTTGTGCGCGAACAGGACGTTGACGTCCGGGTTGGACTGCAGGAAGGCCGCCATGACCTGCTTGCCGCCGGCGCGGGTGAAGTCACCGGTCTGGCTGACGACGATCTTCCAGTCCTTGTGCTCGGCGTCCATGACCTCCTTGAAGCCCTTGGCGCGCTCGATCGCCGGGGCGGCGCCGGTGGTGCCCTCCAGCTGGGCGATCTTCACCGGGCCCTTGAGGCCGGCCTTGGCGATGACCTTGTCGAGGATCTTGGCGGCGCGGCGGCCCTCGTCGGTGAAGTCGGAACCGACGAGCGTGACGAACAGGGAGTCGTCGGAGGTCTCCACGGAGCGGTCGGTGAGGACGACCGGGATCTTCGCGGCCTTGGCCTCCTTGAGGACCGCGTCCCAGCCGGTGACGACCACCGGCGAGAAGGCGATGACGTCGACCTTCTGGGTGATGTAGCTGCGGATCGCGGAGATCTGGTTCTCCTGCTTCTGCTGCGCGTCGGAGAACTGCAGCTTGTAACCGGCCTCCTTGGCCGCGGACTTCACGGAGTCCGTGTTGGCGCTGCGCCAGCCGCTCTCCGAACCGACCTGGGAGAAGCCCAGCGTGATCGTCTTGCTGCCGCCGGAGGAGGAGGAGTCGGAGGAGCTGCCGTCCTCCTTGGCGCAGGCGGTGAGGCCGCCGGCCGCCGCCACGCCGACCGCGACGGTGAGGAAGTTCCTTCTGCTGAGCATGTTCTTCTCCTTTGAAGAGCCGGTCCGGGGACGGACCTGCTGGTTCTTGAGGGGACCGGCTGTTGTGCGTCCAGCCTGTCGATCATTGTTCGGCATTTCGGCCATACGGCGACATGTTTCAGTCACCGGGTGAGTCAGCGGGGTGCGCCCTCCGATTGAACAGCCTGAGGGAACGTACTCGCGCGGACGACAAGTTGCGGTTCGATCGCGATCCGGGGCACGGTGGCCGGCGGATGCCCCTCGATCAACTCGAGGAGCAGTGCGATGCCACGCCTGCCCACCGCCGCGAAGTCCTGCCGGACGGTGGTCAGGGGAGGTGCGAAGTACTCCGACTCCGGGATGTCGTCGAAGCCGACCACCGCCACGTCCTGGGGCGTACGGACCCCCGCTTCCCGCAGGGCCCGCAACACCCCCAGGGCCATCTGGTCGTTGGCGGCGAAGACCGCGGTCAGCCCCCGGCCCACCCAGCCGGCCAGTTCCTGGCCCGCACGGTAGCCCGACAGCGGACTCCAGTCACCGCACAACGTCATCGGCGGTTCCACGCCCGCCTCTTCGAGGGTCGCCCGCCAGCCGGCGGCGCGGTCGGCCGCCTCCTGCCACTCCTCGGGCCCGGCGAGATGCCAGACGCTGCGGTGGCCGGCGGCCAGCAGATGACCCGTCGCCAGGCGTGCCCCCAGGTGCTGGTCCACGCTGACGCTCGGGATCTCCACCCCCGATCCGCCCCCCACGATCACCACGGGGAACGGATGACGCAGTTCGCTCAGCGCGTCCACCGCGGACCGCTGTGGAGCGATGGCGACCACGCCTTCGACCCCGCCCTCACTGAGGTGGTCCAGGGCCTCGGAGAGCGTCTCCATGGTCAGTTTGCGCAGACTGACCGTCGAGACGAGATACCCCTCGGAACGCGCCGCCTCTTCGAGCGCGAACAGCGTGCTGGCCGGCCCGTGGAGGGTGGTGTCGGAGGCGACCACGCCCAGCGTCCGGGTGCGCCGGGTCGCCAGGGCCCGTGCGGAGAAGTTGCGGCGATAGCCCATCTCCTCGATCGCCCGGAGCACTCTGGCCCGTGTCTCCTCCCGCACGTTGGGGTGATCCCCCAGCACACGGGACACGGTCTGGTGGGACACGCCGGCCTGGCGTGCCACGTCGGCCATGGTGGGCGGCCGAAGCCTGGTGTGTGCCACGTGCGCCCCTCCTTGGCTCTCGTTCGTGGGTACGACCTGCGACGCGGGCGGACTGTTCCGCTCCGCGGATGTCACTCCGGGGTCCCGGAGGGCCCGACGGAGGCGACGGAAACGACGCGTCGGAACGCAATGCGCACGACGCTCGGTCTCCCCTGCCGACGTTGGGCGTTGACTGGTGAACGCGGAGGTCATTGTGAGCGCTAACAATTCATGCCGGTCAAGAGGGTTGCGGACCAATGGTCGTCACGGTTCCATAACGCGATTTGGCCGAATTGTGCATCACACCAGGTCACAGCCCTGCGGGCGGGTCCGGGCGGCGTCTTCGGGCGGAGGCCCGACGAGGCTCCGCGTGGCCGCCGCGGACTTCGCCACGACCTCGCCGGACGCCGTTCGCCGCCCGGGGGACGTCCTGCGCGTTTCCCTGGACGGATGTCCAAACAGGCCGGCGAACCACACAACTGCGCACAGAATCAACCATCCACGGGGGCACCGGGACGCCCGATCGGACGCCCCACCGGACACTCGGCCGGACGCCGCGGAACGCCCCACGGGGCCCCATCGGACGCCCCACGGGACCACTGCCGAACGCTCCACCGGAGGCCACCCGGCCCCGGCACCCACCCGGAGCCTCAGGAGCACCACCACAGGAACCGGGTGCACGTCTCCGACGGCGAGGGCTTCGGGGACGAGGCCGGCGTCGACGAGCCGGAGGTCGGGGCAGAGCCCGAGTCGTCGTCCGACGGGCCGGTCGCGTCCGAGGAGCCGGGGCGGGTGCCCGACCGGGCTTCCCGGTCCGGGCCGGGCGTCGCGGTCCCGGCCGTCGAGGACGGCGAGGCCGACGCGGAGACGGACGCGGAGGCGGAGGCCGAGGGGTCCGGGGAGGGCGAGGCCCCGACCGTGTCCGCCCGGTCGTCCAGGGGCCGCCCGGACGCGCTCGGCTGCGCCGCCGAGCCGTCGATCTCGGACGACTCTCCGCCGGCCGCCGAGGGGTCGGCCGACGAGGAGAAGCCCGGGGCGTCCACGCCCAGCTCGGCCAGGCTCAGCCCGCCCGCCGCCAGGACGAAGCCGACGCCGATCAGCACCGCGCGCCTGCGGCGCCGGCGATGGGCGGAGGCCTTGCGGTCGCGACGGCTCCCGTCCGGCGCTGCGGACGCGGACACGCCGCCCGGCCCCCGCCGCCCGCCCCGGCCATGCCCACGGCGGCGCGCGGTCCGCCCCTGCGCCTCGTCGTCGTCGTCGACGACGCCGGGCTCGTCCTGAGCGCCGTGATCGTCGTCGCCGCCGCCGTACGGCTCGGGCGCGTAGGGGAGCGGTTCCGGTTCGTACTGCTCCGGCTGGTGCGCGTCCTGCGGATACGCGCGTAGCTGTTCGGCGGGTGTGCCGCACCCCGGGCAGGCGAGGGCGCCGTTGAGGTGCCGTCGGCACGGGTGGCAGTAGTCCATGACGCGGAGAGACTAGGTTCCCGGAAGTGACCATCCCCGAGCGCCCGTGTGAAAGTTGTGTGGGAAACCGGCCATACGGCGCGTCAAGTAGAGTGACCTACCCCACATGAATGCGCTTCACCGTCCGAAAGCGGCATCGAAATTGTCGAAAGCGATACCCGGCCGTCACGGTCTCGCCATTGACACCCCGCTCACGCGGTCCCTAGGGTCTGGTCAGCATTTCGAACGCGTGACGAAATCTCGAACAGTTTCGAAGGGTTAACTCCGTGCGCATCACCGGAATCAGCACGCATGTGGTCGGGACGCCGTGGCGCAACCTGACCTACGTCCTGGTGCACACCGACGAGGGCCTCACGGGCGTCGGCGAGACCCGGATGCTGGGCCACACCGACGCGCTGATCGGCTACCTGAAGGAGGCCGAGGCCAACCACATCCTCGGCTCCGACCCGTTCGCTGTCGAGGATCTCGCACGCCGCATGAAGTACGGCGACTACGGGCGGGCCGGCGAGATCGTGATGTCGGGCATCGCGGTGGTCGAGATGGCCTGCTGGGACATCAAGGGCAAGGCGCTCGGCGTGCCGGTCTGGCAGCTCCTCGGCGGGAAGGTCACCGACAAGGTCAAGGCCTACGCCAACGGCTGGTACACCACCGAGCGGACCCCGGAGGCCTACCACAAGGCCGCCAGGAGCGTCATGGAGCACGGCTACCAGGCGCTCAAGATCGACCCCTTCGGCACCGGGCACTTCGAGCTGGACCACCGGCAGAGCCTCTACGCCGTCTCCCTCATCGAGGCCGTGCGCGACGCCATCGGGCCGGACGCCGAGCTGATGCTGGAGATGCACGGCCGCTTCTCCCCCGCCACCGCCGTACGGCTGGCCAAGGAGCTCGCGCCGTTCAAGCCCGCGTGGTTGGAGGAGCCCTGCCCGCCGGAGAACCTGAAGGCCCTGGAGAAGATCGCCGCCAAGGTCGACATCCCGGTCGCCACCGGTGAGCGCATCCACGACCGCATCGAGTTCCGCGAGCTGTTCGAGAGCCAGGCCGTCGACATCATCCAGCCGGACGTCGGTCACATCGGCGGCATCTGGGAGACCCGCAAGCTCGCCGCCACCGCCGAGGCGCACTACGTGCTCGTCGCCCCGCACAACGTCGGCGGGCCGGTGCTCACCGCCGCCTCCCTGCAAGTCGGGTTCACCTCCCCGAACTTCAAGGTCCTCGAGCACTTCAACGACTTCGCCGACGCGGAGATCAAGAAGGTCGTCAAGGGCGCGCCCGAAGTGATCGACGGCTACTTCCACCTCTCCGACAAGCCCGGCCTCGGCGTCGAGCTGGACGTGGACGCGGCCGCCGAGTTCCCGCAGCAGCAGGCGCGCTTCGACCTCTGGGCCGAGGGCTGGGAACAGCGCAAGCCGAAGGCCGCCGAGCAGTGAGCACCGCCGTCGTGGTCCAGGCGCCGGGCGAGCATCGCATCGTCCGGCACGAACCGCGGCAGCCGGAACCCGGCGAGGCGCTGGTCCGCGTCCACGCGACCGGCATCTGCGGCAGCGACCGCGAGGTGTACCACGGCAACCGGCCCGAGGGGTACGTGCGCTACCCGGTGACCCCCGGCCACGAGTGGTCCGGGACGGTCGAGGCGGTCGGCGCCGGGGTCCCCCCGTCGCTCCTGGACCGCAAGGTGGTGGGCGAGGGCTTTCGCAACTGCCAGGTCTGCGACCGCTGCCACACGGGCGCGACGACGCTGTGCACGGAAGGGTACGAGGAGACCGGTTTCACCCAGCCGGGGGCGATGGCCGCCACCCTCACCCTCCCGGCGCGGCTGCTGCACCCCCTTCCGGACGACGCCGACCTCACCGCGGCGGCCCTGCTGGAACCGGCGGCCTGCGTCGCGGCCGCCGCGATCAAGGTGCACGCCCTGCCGGGCGAGCGGGTGGCCGTCGTCGGCACCGGGACGCTGGGCATGTTCGCCGTGCAGTTCCTCAAGGCGGGCTCGCCCGCCGAGCTGCTGGTCGTGGGCACGCGCGGCGACCGGGAGGAGCTCTCCCGGCAGTTCGGCGCCACCGACTTCCGCACCTGTGACCAGGATCTCCCCGACGACATCGACCTCGTCATCGAGACCGCCGGGTCCCCGACCGCCGCCCGGACCGCCGCCTCACTGCTCAGGCGCGGTGGCCGGCTGGTCCTGACCGGGATCCCGGCGCCCGGTGCGGCCGGGCTGGACCCGACGGACCTCGTCGTACGGCAACTGGAGGTGCACACCGTCTTCGGAGCTCCACCGGACGCCTGGGCCTACACGGTCCGGGTGTTCGGGGCCGGGCTGCTCGATCCGCTGCCGCTCATCACGCACGAGCTGCCGCTGACCGCGTTCGCCGACGCCATCGATCTGGTCGGCTCCGGCGATCCGAAGGTGGGCAAGGTGCTGCTCAGGCCGTAGGCCCCCGCCAAGCCGTACGCCGGCTCGGGGCGTCCTGACGCGCCCCGGGCCGGTGTACACCCAGCCCAGCACGACCTGAGCCGCGAACCTTGACCGACATATCGAACACGAAGGACGGCATGTGACCACCGACGCTTCCACCACGGCAGCTCGCCGACCTGGTGAGCAGGCGCTCGCCGCACTCGGCCTGGGCGCGCCCGCTCTCGATCCCGCCGACGCCTCCCCTCACGGGTTCCCGGGCGGCGGCCGCTGGCGCACCGAGGTCCCTTCGTGCGAGGGCCCCGAAGCGCTGACCGTCATCCTTAAAGAGGCCTCCCGCCTGGACGTGCCGATCCACCGGATCAGCCAGGGCAGCGGCGTGTGGATGCTGACCGACGCCGAGATCACCGACATGGTGGACTCCACCGCCGAGCGGGACATCGAGCTGTGTCTGTTCACCGGTCCGCGCGGCACCTGGGACATCGGCGGCTCGACCCGTACCGACTCCCGGGGCGGCGGACTGCGGGCCCGCGGGCACGACGCCGTCGCCGGGTGCGTGGAGGACGCGGTGCGAGCGACGGAGCTGGGCGTCAAGTGTCTGCTGGTCGCCGACGAGGGCGTGCTGTGGACGCTGCACCGCGCCCGCACGGCGGGCGTCATCCCGGCCGACACGACGCTGAAGGTGTCGGCGCTCATCGGCCCGGTGAACCCGGCCGCGTACGCGGTGTACGAGCGTCTGGGCGCCGACTCCGTCAACGTGCCGAGCGACCTGACGCTGGATCATCTCACGGAGATCCGGCGGGCTTCGGCCGCCCCCATGGACATGTACATCGAGGCCCCCGACGATCTCGGCGGGTACATTCGTATGTACGAGGTCGCCGAGCTGATCCGGCGCGGCGCACCGCTTTACCTGAAGTTCGGCCTCTCCAAGGCGCCGGGCATCTACCCTTACGGCCATCACATGCGCGACGTGGCGCTCGCCACAGCCCGGGAACGGGTGCGTCGCGGACGTCTGGCCCTCGACCTGCTCGCTCGTCACGGAGCGCACGGCGACATGGCCCCCCTGGGCTCGCGACTGCCCGGGGAACTGAACAGGTTCGACGCCGGGTCATAACGTTCCGGAAACCTTGCTTCACAGAAGCCGACACAGGCGCGCAGAATCCCACACATCGCTTCTCGGTCTTTCCGGCGTCGCTCCGGGAGCTCCTTCGCAGCGCGAGACCGATCCCCTGCCACTCATCAAGGATGTAGATCATGCGTAACCGCAGAGCCGCCCTCGCCGCCATAGCCGGAGCCGCCTCCCTCGCCCTCACCCTGTCCGCCTGCGGACAGTCCGGTGAGGGCGGCAGTGAGGAGAAGGCCGGCGACGCCAAGGGAGGCACCATCGGCATCGCGATGCCGACCAAGTCCTCCGAGCGCTGGATCACCGACGGCGCCAACGTCGAGAAGGACCTCAAGGCCAAGGGCTACAAGACCAAGCTGGTCTTCGGCGAGGACGACCCCGACCAGCAGGTCTCGCAGATCGAGAACCTGATCACCCAGGGCGTCAAGGCGCTGATCATCGCGGCGATCGACAACAAGTCGCTGAACAACGTCCTCCAGCAGGCCGCCGACGCCAAGATCCCGGTCATCTCCTACGACCGCCTGATCCTCGGCTCGAAGAACGTCGACTACTACGCGTCCTTCGACAACGAGAAGGTCGGCAAGCTCCAGGCCACCTACCTCGTGGACAAGCTGGGCGTGGCGTCCGGCAAGGGCCCCTTCAACATCGAGCTCTTCGCCGGCTCCAACGACGACAACAACACCAAGTACTTCTTCAACGGTGCGATGAGCGTGCTCAAGCCGTACATCGACAGCAAGAAGCTGGTCGTCAAGTCCGGTCAGACCGCCATGACGCAGGTCACCACCCTGCGCTGGGACGGCGCCACCGCCCAGAAGCGCATGGAGGACATCCTCACCTCGTCGTACAAGAGCGGCAAGGTCGACGCCGTGCTCTCGCCCTACGACGGCATCTCCATCGGCATCATCGCCGCGCTGAAGTCGGACGGCTACGGCTCCGCCGCCAAGCCGCTGCCGGTCATCAGCGGTCAGGACGCCGAGCTGGCCTCCGTGAAGTCGATCATCGCCGGCCAGCAGTCGATGACCGTCTACAAGGACCTCCGCAAGCTCGCCCAGGTCGCCACGGACATGGTCGACGCCACCCTGAACGGCAAGAAGCCCGAGATCAACGACACCAAGTCGTACGACAACGGCACCAAGGTCGTCCCCGCCTACCTGCTGCAGCCGGTGAGCGTCGACAAGACGAACTACCAGAAGGAGCTCGTCGACGGCGGCTACTACACCGCTGACCAGCTCAAGTAAGCGTCGAACCTTACGGATTGGAAGGCACGACCATGGCGGGACCCGTCCTGGAAATGCGCTCGATCGTCAAGACCTTTCCCGGCGTCAAGGCGCTGTCAGACGTCTCATTGACCGTCCGTCAGGGCGAGGTCCACGCCATCTGTGGTGAGAACGGCGCCGGAAAGTCCACCTTGATGAAGGTGCTCTCCGGCGTCCATCCCCACGGCAGCTACGGAGGCGACATCCTCTTCGAGGGGGAGGTCGTCCAGTTCAAGGACATCCGGGCGAGCGAGCAGCACGGCATTGTGATCATCCACCAGGAGCTGGCGCTGTCGCCGTACCTCTCCCTGGCGGAGAACATCTTCCTCGGCAACGAACACGCCAAGGGCGGGTTCATCGACTGGCGGCAGACCCTGCGGCACGCCACCGAGCTGCTGCGCCGGGTCGGTCTCAGCGACCACCCGGAGACCCGTGTCGCCGACATCGGTGTGGGCAAGCAGCAGCTCGTGGAGATCGCGAAGGCGCTCTCCAAGAAGGTGAAGCTGCTCATCCTCGACGAGCCCACCGCGGCGCTGAACGACGAGGACAGCGGCAAGCTCCTGGACCTGATCCTGGAGCTGAAGAAGCAGGGCATCACCTCGATCATCATTTCCCACAAGCTCAACGAGATCCGCAAGGTCGCGGACTCGGTGACGATCATCCGCGACGGGCACTCCATCGAGACGCTCGACGTGAAGTCGGCCGAGACGACCGAGGACCGGATCATCAGCGGCATGGTCGGCCGCGACCTCGACCACCGCTTCCCCGAGCGCACCCCGCACGAGGCGGCGGACAAGGACGCGGCTCCGGCCCTGGAGATCCGCGACTGGACCGTGCACCACCCGATCGACCAGCAGCGCAAGGTGGTCGACGACGTGTCGATCCAGGTGCGCCGCGGGGAGATCGTCGGGATCGCCGGCCTGATGGGCGCGGGCCGTACCGAGCTCGCCATGAGCGTCTTCGGACGCGCCTACGGCCGGCACGCGGGCGGCACCGTCCTCAAGGACGGCAAGGAGATCCGTACGAAGACGGTCGCCGAGGCCATCGGCCACGGGATCGCGTACGTCACCGAGGACCGCAAGCACTACGGCCTCAACCTCATCGACACGATCAACCGCAACATCTCGCTGACCGCCCTGAACAAGGTCGCGAAGCGGGGCGTGGTCGACGAGCACGAGGAGCGGCAGGTCTCCGAGGGCTACCGCAAGTCGATGAACATCAAGGCCCCGACCGTCTTCGAGCCGGTGGGCAAGCTGTCCGGCGGCAACCAGCAGAAGGTCGTCCTCAGCAAGTGGATCTTCGCGGGTCCCGACGTGCTGATCCTGGACGAACCGACGCGCGGTATCGACGTCGGCGCCAAGTTCGAGATCTACACGGTCATCGACCAGTTGGCCGCCCAGGGCAAGGCGGTCGTCTTCATCTCCTCCGAGCTGCCGGAACTGCTCGGCATGTGCGACCGCATCTACACGATGGCCGCCGGACGGCTCACGGGCGAGTTCCCGCGGGCCGAGGCCACGCAGGAAGTGCTGATGCGTCAGATGACGAAGGACAAAGAGGTAACGCGATGAGCACGGACGTGACCGACAAGAGCCCGGCGGCCGCGCCGCCCGGGAAGAGCGGGGGCTCCGCCTCCGGCGGCGGGCTTCTGCAGGTGATGCTCGACGGCCTGCGCCGCAACATGCGCCAGTACGGCATGCTGATCGCGCTGGGCCTGCTCGTCGTCCTGTTCCAGGTGTGGACCGGCGGCGACCTGTTGCTGCCGCGCAACGTCTCCAACCTGGTCCTGCAGAACAGCTACATCCTGATCCTCGCGATCGGCATGATGCTGGTGATCATCGCGGGTCACATCGACCTCTCGGTCGGTTCGGTGACGGCGTTCACGGGAGCCTTCGCGGCCGTCCTCACCGTCCAGCACGACGTGGCGTGGCCCGTCGCGCTGGTGCTGTGCCTGATCGTCGGCGCGGTGGCCGGCTCGGTGCAGGGCTTCCTGATCGCCTATCTCGGCATACCCTCCTTCATCGTCACCCTCGCGGGCATGCTGCTCTTCCGCGGTCTGACGGAGATCCTCCTGGAGGGCCAGACCCTCGGCCCGTTCCCGGACGGTCTGCAGAAGATGGGCAACGGCTTCCTGCCGGAGGTCGGCCCGAACACCAACTACCACAACATCACGCTGCTGCTGGGCTTCGCCCTGCTGGCCTTCGTGGTCCTCCAGGAGGTCCGGGACCGCAAGCGTCAGCAGGAGTTCGCGCTCGACGTGGTGCCGCGGAACCTCTTCCTGCTCAAGCTCGTCGCCATCGCCGCCGCGGTCCTCACGGTCACGATGCTGCTCGCCAGCTACAAGGGCGCGCCGATCATCCTGATCATCCTCGGCGCCCTGGTCGTCGGCTACGGCTACATCATGCGCAACGCCGTCTTCGGCCGTCACATCTACGCGATCGGCGGCAACCTGCCGGCGGCGAAGCTGTCCGGCGTCAGGGACAAGAAGGTCACCTTCCTGGTCTTCCTGAACATGGGCGTGCTCGCGGCCCTGGCGGGTCTCGTGGTCGCCGCCCGTCTGAACGCGGCCTCTCCGAAGGCGGGCCTCAGCTTCGAACTCGAGGCGATCGCCTCGTCGTTCATCGGCGGCGCGTCCATGAGCGGCGGCGTCGGCACGGTCCTCGGCGCGATCATCGGTGGTCTCGTCCTCGGTGTGCTGAACAACGGCATGAACCTCCTCAGCGTCGGCAGCGACTGGCAGCAGGTCATCAAGGGCCTCGCCCTGCTGATCGCGGTCGGGTTCGACGTCTGGAACAAGCGCAAGTCCGGTTCCTGAGCCGACGAGCGGGGCCCCGCCTATCAAGGCGGGGCCCCGCTCGTGTTTCCAGAAGCGGACGGCAACGGTGAGTGGAAGAAGTGGAAGGCGGGAAACAGTGCAGACGCTCTTCGGCGTGCTGGCCGACGGCACCGAGGTCTCCAGCTGGTCGCTGGAGAACGGCGGGACCCGGCTGACGGTCCTCGACTACGGCGGGATCGTGCAGTCGTTGGAGGTCCCCGACCGGGACGGCCGGTACGCCAACGTCTCCCTCGGGTTCTCCGCCCTCGACGACTACGTGGCCGGCAGCCCGTACTTCGGCGCTCTGATCGGCCGCTTCGGCAACCGCATCGCCGCGGGCCGTTTCACCCTGGACGGCGAGACCCATCAGCTGCCCCTCAACGACGGGGACCGGAGTCTGCACGGCGGCACCGAGGGCTTCGACCGGCGCGTGTGGGACGTCGAGACGTTCACCGAGGGCCCGGACGTCGGTCTGCGGCTGCGTCTGACGAGCGCCGACGGCGACATGGGCTACCCCGGCACGCTGAACGTGACGGTGACGTACACCCTCACCGGCGGCGGCGACTGGCGCATCGACTACGAGGCCACCACCGACCGGGCCACCGTCGTCAACCTCACCAACCACGTCTACTGGAACCTCGCCGGCGAGGGCAGCGGCTCGGTGCACGATCACGAACTGGAGATCGCCGCCGCCCGCTACCTCCCCGTGGACCAGAGCCTCATCCCCACCGGCGAACCGGCCGACGTCGCCGGCACCCCGTTCGACTTCCGGACCGCCAAGCCGGTCGGCCGGGACCTGCGCGTCGCCCACGAGCAGTCGCTGCACTGCAAGGGCGTCGACCACAACTACGTCCTCGACAAGGGCGTCACCGCCCGGCCCGAGCCGGTCGCCGTCCTGCGGGACCCCGCCTCCGGCCGCACCCTGAGCATCGCCACCACCGAGCCGGGGCTGCAGTTCTACTCGGGCAACTTCCTCGACGGCACGCTCGTCGGAACGAGCGGCCGGGTCTACCGTCAGGGCGACGCGCTCTGCCTGGAGACGCAAGCCTTCCCGGACGCGCCGAACCAGCCGTCGTTCCCGTCCACGGTGCTGCGGCCCGGACAGACGTACCGGACGACGACGGTCCACTCGTTCGGCCTCATCTGACCGATCCGCACCGCCATTTGACACCCGCTTCACAGTTAAACCACAATTTCTCACCGACTTCCCGTCGGTTGAACACCGTCACCCGAACCCCCGTATGTAAGGACGGCCCGTGCTCTCCGCGCGGGCCGTCCAATGACGACGGGCCCGGTCGTCCCCGCCGGGCCCGCCCCATACGGAGGTTCCATGGCCGACAACGTCTCCTCGTTGTTCCGCAACAACGCGGCGCACAGCCCGTCGATGGCGGCGCTGACACGGGAGGGCGGCGAGGGGGTCGGCCCGGTGGACTTCTGCATACCCTGCAATCCCTACTTCCCCACCCCGGCGATGTTCGACGAGATGGCGGGCCGGCTGCGCGACATCATCACGTACTACCCGAGCAGCGCCGACACGATCACCGCGGAGCTGTGCAGTCTGCTGCAACTCCCGCCGCAGGCCGTCGCCATGGGCAACGGCTCGACCGAGCTGATCACCTGGATCGACCATCTGCTGGTCCGCGAGTCGCTCGCCGTCCCCGTGCCCACTTTCGGCCGTTGGACCGACCAGCCCATGGAGACCGGCAAGCGGGTCGACATGTTCCCGCTCCAGGAGTCCAGCGGTTTCGCCCTCGACCTCGCGCAGTACGCCGAGTTCATCCGGGCGCGCGGCACCAGGGCCGCCGTCATCTGCAACCCGAACAACCCCGACGGCGGTTTCCTGCACAAGCACGCCATCGTCCAGTTCATGGACGCGATGGCCGACCTGGATCTGATCGTCATCGACGAGTCGTTCCTGGAGTTCGCGGACGCCGAGGCCGAGCCGAGCGTCGTCCAGGAGGCGATGCTGCGGCCCAACGTGATCGTCCTGCGCAGCCTGGGCAAGAACTTCGGCCTGCACGGCATCCGCTTCGGCTATCTGGTCGCCAACCCGGCGCTGGCCGGCCGGGTCCGCTCGATGCTGCCGAAGTGGAACCTCAACTCCTTCGCGGAACACGTGGTGTTCATGCTCAAGCAGCACGGCGCCGAGTACGCGCAGAGCCTGCAGCAGATACGCCGGGACCGTCTCGACATGGCGAGCCAGCTCAGCGCGCTGCCGGGCCTGACCGTCTACCCCTCCCAGGGGAACTTCCTCTTCGTGCGCCTGCCCGTCGGCGCCGAGGGCACCGTGGTCCGCGACCGGATGCTCGCCGAGCACCGCATCCTGGTCCGCGAGTGCGGCAACAAGATCGGTTCGTCGAGCCGTTTCCTGAGGCTCGTGGTGCGCCCCCAGGTGGACGTGCGCCGCCTGGTGTCCGGGCTGGAACAGGTGCTCTACGGGACCAGGAGGGGAGCCCCCGTGCCCGAGCTGAGCGCCGGCGCCGGCTACAGCTCGGGCACGGCGGCGGTGGACCGGCTGGTCACCAACGGGGCGGGCATGCCCGGCCTCGCCGCTCAGGCCATGAGCATGGCGCAGCAGGCACCGGCGGCAGCCGCCCCGGCCGCCGCCGCCGTCGCCGCGGCGATGCCCGCTCCCGCGGCTCCGACCCCGGCCCCTGCCCCGGCACGGCCCGCGCCGTCCGAGGGTGCGGGGGTGCCGCTGCCGGCCGCGGCACAGATCTTCCCCCAGTCCGTCCCCGCCCCGGCCCCGGCACCCGCTCCGGCACCCGCTCCGGCGCCTGTTCCCGCCCCGGCCCCGGCGCCGGCGCCGATGGCCCCGGCTGCCGCGATGGCCCCGGCTGCGGCCATGGCGCCTCCGCCCATGTCCCCGGCGGCGATGTCACCCGCGGCCATGTCACCCGCGGCCATGTCACCGGCCGCGCCGATGCTGTCACCGGCGGCCATGTCTCCCGCGGCGATGGCCCCCGCCATGGGCCAGCCCATGGGCCAACCCTTCGGTCAGCCCATGGGTCAACCCATGGGTCAACCCATGGCCCAGCAAATGGCCCCGCCCATGGCGCCGGTCGCTCCCGCCCCGCCGATGGGTCCGACCCCGCCCGGCGTCCCGGCCCGCGGCGGCCTCACGGCCGCCCAGGTCAGGGGCACCAACGGCCTCTCCCCCGCCGCGGCCACCGGCTGGCCCAACGCCCAGAGCTGGCCGAACGCCGCGGGGATGGGCCAGGCGGGTTAGTCCTCGCGGCCCGCGGGCCCGCGGGCCTGCGGACCCGCCGTCGCCGAAGTCCCTACACCGGGTTGAGTTTCCACTGTTGGCAGGTGTTGTTCAGCCACGTCCACTGGCGGACGTCGGCCGCGTCCGCCGTGGAACAGTTCGCGACTTCGGCGACCTTGCCGGTGGACTGGTTGACGACGCGGACGTAGCCGCCGTCCGTGACGAGGAAGCGGAAGCGCTGACAGGCGTTGTCCAGCCACGTCCACTGGCGCAGGTCGGCGCCGTCGGCGGCAGAGCAGTCGGCGGTGTCGAGCACCTTGCCGGTGGCCACGTTGACGAGTCGGCTCGTGTCGTCGCCCTGTTCCTCGATCCGCCAGCGCTGCCTGGTGCCGCCGTTGCAGGTGAACTGCTGGACATTGGCGCCGTCCGCCGTCGAACCACCGGCCACTTCCAGGCACTTGGCACTGTTGCGGTTGGTGAGCGTGTAGGTGGTGGAGGCGGCCGACGGTTCGCCGGAGGGACCGCCCGCCGACGATCCCAGGGCGACCGGGGTGCCGAGATTCGGCGTCCCGTCCGCGTTCCAGGTGAACTTCTGGGCCCGGGTCGTCCGGCCGTTGTCACAGCCGTCCGAAGCCGAGTCGTTGGCGTGGTAGACGATCCAGTTCTCGGTGCCGTCGGGCGAGGTGAAGAAACCGTTGTGACCGGGGCCGTACACCCCCGCGGAGTCGTTCCGCTGGAAGACCGGTGTGGACTTCTTCGTCCAGGAGGACGCCGAGAGCGGGTCGGAACCCGTGAGGGTGAGCTGACCGAGCTTGTAGTCCGGGGTCCAGCAGCCGCTCGCCGAGTAGATCAGGAACGTCTTCCCGCCGCGCTGGAGGATCTCCGGCCCCTCGTTGACCGAACCGCCTGACCTCTCCCAGGAGTTGGTGGGCGTCGAGATGGTCGAGAACCCGGTGGCGAGCGTGTACGGGTTGCTCATCCGGGCTGCCACCAGGTTCTGCGTCCCGCCGCTCGCGCTGCCGAACAGATACAGCTGACCGTTGATGGTGGCGACCGTCGGGTCGAGCATCCAGGCGGAGTTGAGCTGGTTCTTGTACGTGTACGGCCCGGTGGGGTCGGATCCCGCGCTCTCCAGGACGTGGGTGCGCTGGGTGGCGTTGTAGTCGGAGATGTTCTGGCCGGCGACGTAGTACAGGTACCAGCGGCCGTTCAGGAAGTGGATCTCCGGCGCCCAGATGTTGCAGCAACGCGAGGCGGCGTCACCCGTCCACACCTGCACGCTCGGCGCGGTCGCGAGGCCGGCCAGGGTGGCGGACTTGCGCATGGTGATCGCGCTCGTCCAACTGGTCGTCACCATGTAGTAGTTGCCGGCGTAGTACGAGATCCAGGGGTCGGCGCCCTTCTGTGTCTTGACCGGGTTGGTGAAGGTGGCCGCGCTCGCGGAAGGCTGTCCGATCGCCAGGGCGAGCAGTAGCGCGGTCAGCAGGGTCAGAAGGCGACGGGCCATCCGCTGCTCCAGTTCAGTAGGTTGACGCCCAGTCTGGGCGTGCCGTTGTTGTTGCCGTCGTAGTAGTGGTAGACGATCAGGTCGCCGTCCGTGTCGTGCAGGATCGACTGGCCGCCGGGGCCGATGTAGCGCCCGTGCGACTCCAGGACCGGTGTGCCGCCGTCGTCGGTCATCGCGACGCCGTTCCTGTCGCGGTAGGGCCCCGTGACGCTGGTGGCGCGGCCCACCTTGACCTTGTAGGTGGAGTTGACGCCGGCGCAGCAGGTGTCGTACGAGGCGAAGAGGTAGTAGAAGCCGTTGCGCTTCACGACGAAGGGCGCCTCGACGGCGTTCGGAGAGGTGCGGCGGGAGGCGAGCGAGCGCCGGGCGGTGTCCGAGGAGAGCTGTTTGCCGGTGGACGGGTCGATCCGGATCATCTTGATCCCCGTCCAGAAACTCCCGAACGACAGCCACCACTTGCCGTCGTCGTCCACGAAGAGGTTCGGGTCGATGGCGTTGTAGTCGCTCGAGGCGGTGGAGGTGTACACGATGCCGCGGTCGCTCCAGGAGCCCGGCAGGCCGGTGCTCGACACGGCCAGGCCGATCGCCGATCGGTTGGTCCTGAAGATGGAGACGGCGTAGTACATCAGGTACTGGCCGCCCTGGTACGAGATGTCGGGCGCCCAGGCCTCGGTGGTGCCGTAGGACGACCACCAGCCGGGCCTGCCGGAAAAGGCGTCGCCGCCCGCGCTGTACGTCCTGCGGTCGGTGGAGGTGCGGTAGGAGATTCCGCCACCGGTCGCGTAGAGCAGGTACCGGCCGCCGGAGGTCCGGATCATCGTCGGGTCGTGCACGACCGTGGCCCCGGTGACGGTGCCGGGGTCGGGGTAGGCGGAGGCGGTGGAGGGCGTCAGGGCCAGCAGGATCGCGGCCGGAACGCAGAGCAGCGCCGCCCACCGTGACCTGCGGGACGTAGCTGACAGGAGGGGTGTACGTGACGGGCGGGTGGGGCGGGACGGGTGTGAAGTGCAGGGCGTGCGGCTCATGCGAACGCTCCTTCAGTGGGGGGTCCTCGTCGTTCGCGATGCCGAACAGCAGTCGCGTCGCCGGACGGCGACCGTAGAATCGAACGCTTTGCGCGTCAATGGTTCTCACGTCACCGCGAAAGTCTTCGAAAAGCGCCGAAAAGCCGCGACGGCACGACCCTCGCCCAGGACTCCGTCTACGACGACGGAGGGACCGCGTCCGGCCTGCTCACCCTGATGGCGCTGGGCAGCTCGACCTCGTCCGGCTACGAGGGAACGCTCACCCTCGGGGGCGAGCGCTGACGCCCGCCATGTGATCGCCCCCGTCCGACTGGACGTCACCCGAGGTGCGGCGGCGTCCAGTCGGCGTGCCGGAGCGCGGCGCGCAGCATCAGCGCGGACGGCACCAGCCGCAGAGCGGCGTCGCGCAGCGCGATGGCGGCGGGATGCGTCAGCCGGTGCCCCATCCGGCCGGCCTGCCGGGCGGCGCGGGCCACGGACTGGCTGCGCGGTCGCCGTACGGCGTCGTAGCGGCGCAGCGCGGACGCGGTGGTGGGCTCGGCCGCGAGACAGGAGGCGAGCACGGCCGCGTCCTCCAGCGCCTGACTGGCCCCCTGGCCGAGGTTCGGGGTCATCGCGTGCGCCGCGTCGCCGAGGAGCGCGACCCGGCCGACGGTGAACGTGGGGAGCGGGGTGAGCAGTTCGCTGATGTCGTGGTGCAGGACGTCCTGCGGCCGGGTCGCGTCCAGGAGCGCCGGGACGGGGTCGTGCCAGCCGTGGAAGCGCCGGCGCATCTCGGCGAGGGGATCGGGGAGGCGGACGCCGGGCGGTGCGGTGAGTACCGCGTGCCACTCGGCCCGCCCGTCGGCGAACAGGATGTGCCCGAACTCGGCCCCCGCGCCCCAGGTCAGCTCCAGGTCGGCGGGCAGGTCGCGGAGCGGACGCGCGGTGATGGCCCGCAGGACCGTCGAGCCGCTGTGCACCGCGCCCGGATGCCCCGGGAACAGTTCCGCGCGCAGCCGGCTGTCGACGCCGTCGGCGGCCACGACGAGATCGGCGTCCCTGCCCGCGCCGTCGACGCCGGTCACCTCCACCCCGGTCTTCACGCATCCCGCGGGCAGCGCCTCGCGCAGGACGCGGTGCAGGTCGGCGCGCAGGACACCGCCGACCGGCACGCCGAGCCGGCGCTCGAGGGCCGCGCCGTCCATCCGGGACAGCACGCGGCCGTCGGGGGTGAGGGTGCCGCCCGTGTACAGCGGGCGCACGACGGTGCGGATCGCCTCGCCGACGCCCAGCGCGTCCAGCGCCCGCACCCCGTTGGCGTGCAGGGAGATGCCCGCGCCCACGTCGGCGAAGGCGGGCGCGCGTTCGAGGACCGTCACGTCCCAGCCGATCCGGCGCAGCCCGATCGCGGCGGCCAGCCCGCCGATGCCCCCGCCGACGACCACCGCACCGCGACCGCGATCCATGCCCCACGCCCCCTCCGCCCGCCGCCGTGGCGGACCGAGGCTCCATGCTCGCCTAGGAGACCGGCAGCCTCTTCGCCAGGGTCAGCCAGTTGGGGACGTCGACCTCCGCGCGCACCGTCTTGCCGGGTGCCGGGGCCCGGTCCAGCACCTCCCAGCGGGCGGCGAGCGCGTCGACGAGGAGCAGCCCCCGGCCGGCTTCGTCGAGGGGGCGCGGTACGGGGACGGCACCCGGTCCGGGCGGACGCGGACACGGTCCGCCGCGCGTGTCGGTGACCTCGACGCGGACGCTCCCCGGCGGAAAGGACAGCCGCAGCTCGAAGTCCCGTCCGGGCACCCGTCCGTGGGTGACGGCGTTGGTGGCCAGCTCGCCGACGATCGCCGCGACCGCGTCGGACACCTCCGCGCCGTACGGGATGCCCCAGGCGTGCAGCTGGTGCAGGGCGAGCTGCCGCGCCAGCCGGGCGCCTCGCGGGGTCGCGCTGAGCCGCTGGGTGAACACACGTACGGTGAGCAGGGGTTGGGGAGAGGGGCGTGCAGTCATGGGGCCAATGTGACGGGTCCATCCGGCGGCTCGCCAGGCCGGAGCCGCGTACGCCGCGCGAGCGTACGCGATGACGGACTGGACAGTACCGATCACCGTCCGTGACCATGGATGTGGGAGGTGACCATGGTGGTCGAGGGTGAGCCGGAGTCGTCGGACAGTATGCGAACGTTCGGGGCGGTGGTCCAGGCGTTGCGTGTGCATCACGGGTTGAGCAGGGAGGACTTCGGCAGCCGGGTCGGCTTCTCCAAGCACACGGTGGCCTCCGTGGAGCTGGGCAGGCGCATGCCCGACGAGGACTTCGTCGAGGCGGCGGAGGGAGCCCTCGGCAACACGGGCGCACTGCGGAGCGCGGCCGGTTTCCTGGAACGCCAGCCGGGCCTGGCGTCCTGGTTCCGACGGTGGGCGGGACTGGAGAGGACGGCAATCACTCTCTACACGTACGAGTGCCGGATGATTCCGGGGCTGTTGCAGACGGAGGCGTATGCGCGAGCGCTCTTCACCGAGCAACTTCCGCCGCTGGACGATGTGGAGGTCGAAGCTAAGTGGGCCGCGCGCGCCGATCGTCAGCGGTTGCTGGGAGAGCGGCCGAACACCGCCTTCAACTTCATCGTCGAGGAGCACGTTCTGCGCCGCCACACAGGCGGAGCGAGCGTCACGCGTGAAGCAATCGATCACCTGCTGGAGGTCGCCGAGTTGCGAAATGTGGAGATCCAGATCATGCCGTTGGTCCAGGAGTCTCATGCAGGGCTTGCGGGCCCGGTGCAACTGCTGGAGACGCCGAAGAACAAGTGGTTCGCCTACTGCGAAGGACAGCGGGGCGGCCTCCTCGTCTCTGACCCGAAAGAGATCAGCCTCCTGCACATGCGCTATGCCAGGATGCGTTCACAGGCTCTCACTCCCAAAGACTCCGGGAGCCTGTTGCGGCAGATGCGAGGAGACCGATGAACGCGTCCGAACTGGCTTGGTTCAAAAGCAGTTACAGCAGCGGCGGCGACGGCGATTGCGTCGAGGTCGCGCTCGACTGGAGCAAGTCCAGTTACAGCAGCAGCGGTGACGGCGACTGTGTCGAGGTCGCTGCCTGCGCCCAGCGGGTCCACGTCCGTGACTCCAAGGTCGAGGGCGGTCCTGAGCTCGCCCTCTCCCCCGCCGCGTGGGCCGAGTTGGTGGCCCACGCGGCGAAGTGACCCTAGGGTCGCGGACCGCTCACTTCGCCGGGCACTGCTGCCAGGCCATGTGGTAGACGGTGCTGAGGTCGCCGTCGGTCGAGTCCATCGTCATGAAGCTGACGCTGGCAGTTCTTGCGGACGCGGTGGGGTTGGAGCCCCCGCCGACCTGGGCGTCACCCCCAACAGGAGTTCCTGGCCGGCCCGGCGACGAAGTATCCGGTCACCGTCGACCCGTCGACCTTTTCGCCATCGAACGCCTTCGACACTTACGTTCAGCAGGGCGAGACGGTGGACTGGCCCGCCGACACCCTGTCCGGGCGAACCAGCCACGCCGGCGCATACCTCGTTCAGGTCACCGCGGTTTCCCCAGGCACAACGGGTGTTGTGACAGCGACACGCACCGCGCCGGTGCTCGACGGTGCGATCTGGGCCACGCTCGAGTCCTCGGCGTTGCGGGCGACGATCGCGGGAACGCCAGTGCCTGTCGGAACATGGCGCACCGTCCAGCCTGCGCTCTCGAAGTAGGTCTGTGCACGTGCCATCGCCCGGACCGTCTCATCTTCTGCAAGAGGCTGGGTCGACCAGGCGTGGTGGACGTAGCGTTCCTCGGAGTCCTCGTAGACGCTAATCCCGTCCCCCACCTGGGCTTGGGCATGGCGCACTTGGAGAGCGTCATAGATGCGGCTGGAATGGTCGAGCGCCCGATGCCCGGCGCGCTCGTCGACGTGCGTCCGATGGAGGGCTGCGGAGTCGGCGGTGGACCCACCGCTGGGGGCGAAGCAGGGAGAAGTCACGGAGATGGCTGCGAGACCATCCCCCTTGGCGCGGTCCACGACGCCGGTGAGGGCGGTCATCCAGAAGTCATCCGGCTCGGTACGCATGCTGACCGAAGGAAAGGGATCGGACCAGTCAGCATCTGACGACTGGAACTTGTAGCCCAGTTTCACCCAGGCATCACGGGCCTGCCGTACGAGCGTCTTTGCCTTACTGCCCGGAACTCCGGTCAACTGATAGGTAAGTCGGTACTGCACTCGGTCGTCTGAGCCGCCGTCATCACTGGCAACGCATGCCCCCAAGGGACGCAGACCAGTACGCTTGAGGGTCGGCTTGGGCGACATGCCGTCCACCGCTTGGCGAACGACTTCCTCCGCACGTTTACTTGCTTGCTGCTCGTCCATGGTGGCCTGCTTGGATTTCGTTGCGCCGTTCCCGCTGCCGTCCTGCTGGGTACCGCAAGCCGCGACTGCGACTGCCATGCAAAGCAAT
The DNA here is from genome assembly GCF_036898465.1 of Streptomyces sp. B21-105. Classification (NCBI taxonomy): domain Bacteria; kingdom Bacillati; phylum Actinomycetota; class Actinomycetes; order Kitasatosporales; family Streptomycetaceae; genus Streptomyces; species Streptomyces sp. B21-105. The sequence continues at coordinate 3,077,999 of NZ_JARUMJ010000001.1, forward strand.
GCAGCAGCGGAAATCGTACAGTTCAGTTTCACGGGGTCCCTCCAGTTACGATCTTCGCCATATTGGCCAGAGAATCCCCTTCCCAGTACTGAGAATGAGCGGGCATAAGTTTCCCGTGCCAACCCGGAAGGTGCCCATCAGCAACGGCAAAGGTTTGTCCACCGAACTCATCGGATGTCGGGTCGTTTCCGTACATGACTGAGTGGTCGTTGAAAAGGCGCCAATAGGCCTTCGGTTTCAGTGGCGCCAACTGTCCTGCTGGCGGCGGGGCCATATTTACCAGGTCGTTCTTCGCCGTTGCCGCCCAGACGTGATCCGCTGGAATGTTCAGGTCCTTGGCGTGATTGACCCCCACGCCTGGGCTCCCGACCAGGATCGCATTGTCCACCGGCAGGTTCGGGTGGTCGCGCATCGTCTCGCCCGCCACAAGGGTGCCATAACTATGAGCCAGAACGGTTGAGTTGACGTGTCCTCCGTGAGTCGTGTCGATCCCGGCCAGAAAACTACTCAAGGGCTCACGAGCGTTGTCAGCCCACTTTGCGTCAGTTGCGTCCCCCATGAGGCTCTGCGGCGCATCGTAGCCAAGCCACATTATCGATGCCGTCGAATGCGTAGGGTCTGCGATCGCTGCTTGGTCCTGAATCAGCTCCGCCCTTGAAATATCACCATCAATACTGCTCAGTTTACTCCCGGTGCCCGGAACGTATGTTGCCACATTATCGGCGGTATCGGGATTCCCGATGGACATGACGACATGTCCCAGCTTCTTGTCGTCAAACCCGAGCAGATAGGGCTGGGTGGCCTCATCCCCACTGTAGTTGTCGTAGCGGCTCTGGATTGAATCCATACCATCGATTCGATCCTGGATTTCCTGCCGCTTTGCGTCCCATTCCTTCCACTCTCTTTCCGGAAGCCTCATCGGTACATCCACCGTCTCACCCGTATTAGGGTTGAGCTGGTGAACGATTGTAAATCGATCGGGCTCCTTCGCCATCCAATCATTCAATTCAACCTGTGCGACACCATGAGCCTCGGCAAGGACGGTCCGATTCGCCTCATCGCGCACAGAAGCGGGAAGCCCGTCCATCCACCCGATCGAGTCGGGGTGGACGGCGATGTAGTCCGCCTGCTGCTCGTGGGTAAGGCTCTTCCACCACTTGGCGTTTTCCTTCGGAGTGCCGTGCTTGGGTGGCTCCTGGACCGAGTCCAGGTAGTCCTCGGCCGCCTTGAGGACACCACCGGTGTCCTTCTTCACGTCCGCCCAGTCCCCGCCAGAGACTGTGAGATCATCGTCGGCCTTCAACGCCCGCAGCTTCGGCGCCCACTTCTCGTCGGCCTCCGTGGCCTCCTTGACAGCATCTGCGATCTGATCGGCGTAGTCCTGCGCACGACGGTGATGGGGATTGGGGTCAAAGTTGGCAGACTGACGGCCGACGGCCGCAGCCGTTGCGTCGGTCAGTGCGGTCACCGTGCCGCCGTCGGGAATTTTGCCGTCGACCTCCTCCCCGCCGGAGGGATAGCTGATCGAACCGTCGGAGTGCACGGTGAATTTCTCTGCCTCCGCGTTCTCAACGGCCGCGTCCAGCTTCTTCTTGGCCGACTCCAGGTCGTACGCGAACCCGTCGAGTGCCGTACCGACCAGACCACATTCCACCTGGGTGTAGTGGAAATTCTGCGCCAGTTCCTGCAGCTGCTTCTGGGCTGCGCTTGCAGCCTCGCCCTGGTTGGCGGTACGCATGGCCACGGCGATCTGCTGCTCGATACGGTCCTTTGCCGCACTGGCCATGTCGCTCGTTCTGCGATATCCGCCTGCGGAGTCCGAGAACTCCGACGGCTTCAGGGCCCTGAGGGTCGCGAAATCCATGGCTCCTCGTCACCGGCCCCCGGCTTGGCCGCCGACGGCGGGCGTGTCCTCGTACTGGACCTTCAGCCTGGCGATTTCGGCCTTGATCGCCTCATCGGTCCGCACCTGATCGTTGCCTACCTTCTCGAATACCCCCGCCAGTGCGTCGCACCGCCCGCTCACGTCCTTGACGTAGCGCTCCCAGGAGGCGTAAACGTCTCGCTGCGCGACAGCGGTCAGACATCCGGAATCCTTGCCGAGGCCCTTCTGACCGTTCTCAAGTTCGACCAGTGCCTTGTTGATGTTCTTGGTTAGCGAGCCCACGCCTTCCCCCGCCTTGGACCACGCCGCCTTGTCCGACCTCAACTTGCCGGAAGGAGCGCCAGCGCTACTCGTGCCGCCGCCTCCCTGATCGGCCAGCACATGGTTGAGCTGCATCCGCGCAGAGTGCCGCCCAGCCGCAACGGCCTTGAGCTGTTCCCACTCATCCCACGCCATGCGTGGCCCCTCCCCGTAACATGTCGTGCGCCGCCAAGCGGATGTGAACTTGTCGCCGCAGCGCTGCGGTGACCGAGACGTACGGTAACGCCTCTACATCAGTGCCCCATCCGTATCGGCCACCATGGCGTCTGAGTACAGGTACTCAGACGGGACCCGGTCCTCGATCGGACGGGGTGACACTGTCCGATGTGCCCGGAGGCGTGGACAAGGGCGGCGTTAACGCCGTTGCTGTTCGGTGGAATTGACCGGCGGCGAACGCGGACATGGGGAGTGCAGCCGCGAATGCCCGACGCCTGCGGCCCAGGGCCCCGGCGTTTGCCCGGATCGCCCCGGCCTGGGCCGGTTGATCATGCTGGCGGGCCCCGGAAGCAGATGAACACGGCACCTGTGGATCATGGAGTTCTCTACGCTGCAAGATCCACGAAGGTGCCGTGTTCGTTCCTCCATCATCCCCTGCCGTCGTTCCCGTCTCTCCGGCGCCCCGCCTGGAGGCCCTCGGCTCGGATGCCGCGCGAGACCAAGTCCGCGGCCTGGTTGCCGAGTTCGAGTCGGTCACCGATCCTCGCGGGGCGTGCGGGGTGCGCTACCGGGTCTCCTCGCTGCTGGCCCTGGTGGTCTGTGCGATGACCCCGGCGGGCCATGACTCCATCACCGCGGCGGCGGAGTGGTGCCGACGTGCGACGCCTGAGGAACTGGCCGCTTTCGGTCTGCCCTACCATCCGTTGCGCGGCCGCTACCGGATCCCGAGCGAGAAGACCTTGCGCACCGTTCTGGGGCGGCTCGATCCCGGTGAGGTCAGCGCGGCCGGCTACGACCACCTGCGGCCCCTGCTGTCCACGGTGTCCCACTCTCCCGAGCCGCTCATGCCCGACGGCGGCATCGAACGCGAACAGCGCCGCGCCCACCGGGCGGCCGCCCGCGCCGAACCGGTGCGCTCCCGGCGCCGGGCCATCGCGGTGGACGGCAAGTGCCTGCGCAGTGCGAAGCGCCCGGACGGCAGCCGCGTCTTCGTGCTCTCCGCCGTCCGGCACGGCGACGGCATCACCCTCGCCTCCCGCGAGATCGGCGCGAAGACCAACGAAATCCCCGAGTTCCAACCCCTGCTCGACCAGCTCGACGACGCCGATCTCAAGGGGGCCGTCGTCACCGCCGACGCCCTCCACGCCCAACGCGACCACGCCACCTACCTGCACGAACGCGGCGCCCACTACCTGCTGACCATCAAGAACAACCAGCGCGGCCAAGCCCGTCAGCTCCACGCCCTGCCCTGGAAGGAGATCCCCGTCATCCACCGTGACGACGCCCGCGGCCACGGCCGCCACGAACAGCGTCTCGTCCAGGTCGTCACCGTCAACGGCCTGCTCTTTCCCCACGCGGCCCAGGTCCTGCGCATCCAGCGCAGACGCCGTCTCTACGGAGCGAAGAAGTGGTCCAGCGAGACCGTCTACGCCATCACCGACCTGCCCGCCGAGGAAGCGAGTGCCGCCGAGATCGCTTCATGGGCTCGCGGGCACTGGACCGTGGAGAACACCGTCCACTGGTGTCGGGATGTGACCTTCAACGAGGACAAGTCCCAGGTCAGGACCCACAACACGCCCTCAGTCCTCGCCGCCGTCCGCGACCTGATCCGCGGTGCGCTCAAGCTTGCCGGGTACGTCAACACCGCCGCCGGCCGCCGAGCCCACACCGAACGCACCCTCGTCCTCAGCCTCTACGGCATCACATGATCAAACCGGACGACCCGGGCAAACGCCGGGGCCCTGGCCTGCGGCCGACGACGGAGCCCGCGATCGCCGCTCCGAGGAGTACGCCAGCGCCGATACCCGGCGCAACCCAGGACGTACTGCCGCCCTTGGACGCGGATGCCGTCGCGACGGAGTCGTCATGCTTTGCCGGAGCATCGACGCCTGCGGTCTCTGAGGTCTGGGGGGAGGGTGATTTCGTTGCCGCGGCTGCCAGATCGGGGAGCGGGTAGGCTTCGGCGGGGCCCGGGTCGCCGGGGTTTTGCAGGGCGATGCGGGGGCGGACGGTGCCGTAGCCGATGGAGTCGTTGCGTTTGGCGCCGTCGGTGGGGGCCCCGATGGTGTTCAGCATGACTCGCAGGATCTGGTTGTTGGTCCAGGTCGGATGCTCGGCCCAGAGCAGGGCGGCGCTGGCGGAGGCGAGGGCGGTGGCGTCGCTGGTGCCGTGGCCCCGGCACAGCCCGGTCTCGCTGTCACAGGCGTGCACCATGTCCTCGCCCGGGGCGGCCATGTCCACCTGCGACCCGTGCTCCGACTCGGCGGTCCTTCGTAGGTCCTTGCCCACCGCCGCCACACCGACCACTCCCGGCGTGGCGGCCGGGTACATCACCTCGTTGGCCCCGCCTCCATCGTTCCCCACGCCGGCGAAGATCAACGATCCCTTGCCGAGTGCGTACTTCACTGCTGCGGTCAACTGCGGCGAACCCTCCGTCGCCCCCTGGGAGATGTTGATGACCCTTGCGCCCTTGTCGGCGGCGTAGCGGATCGCCGGTGCGACAGCCTTGTTGAAACGTTTCTCGGCCTCAGCCAGGTTGGCTGCCGTCTCTGCATTGGGCAACCGGATCGGGAGAATCTTCGCGCCGGGGGCCAGTCCGAAGGCGCCGTTTCCGCCGCCGTACGCACCGGTTCCGGCGATCAGACCGGCCATGCCAGTGCCGTGACCCTCATAGTCGGTGTGTTCGTCGCCGGGCTGGTCCGGTGCAAGGTCCTTGCCCGGCAGGACGCGCCCTTTCAGATCGGGGTTGTCAGGGTTGACGCCGGTGTCGACTACAGCCACCGTGACGCCTTCGCCGGTGCTGGTCTGCCACATCTGCTCGGCCTTCATCGCGTCGAGGAACCACTGGTCCTCACGGGTCGACTCCGCGCGGGCCTGCGTGCCTGCGGCGGCCACCAGCAGCAGGCCGAGAACCGCCGATGCCGCGGCACGGCGGCCTCTGTGTCGAGTGCTGGTGCACATGACCATCGCTTTCTCCGTTCTGGATACGTCAGTCAATGACCGGCGGCACGACGCGACGGCCGCCCTGCCGCCAGGTCTCTTCATCCTCCACCGCGCGGCGCGGACGTCCGGCCCTGCCGCCAGGGCTCGCCTGGGAACTCGGCTGGGGCGCATGAGCCCCACCGACACCTTGACTTTGCCCCGGGCGCGCCGCGCTGGACGCGCCGCCCACGATTCCGCGGCCCGCCGAGCCGGAACCACCCGCCGGACCTGAGCTGCCTGGTGCGGACGCCACCGTTCGCGCACGCCCCGGTTGCGGTGGACGGCGGCTTCCCGCAGCGTCGTGCGGGAGCGGACGGCCGCCGATGACGCCACCGTTCGAGAACTGGGGACGACGGCCAGGGACCTGACTCTGCTGGCCCACCACGCGTCCCGCCGGACTGGCCGTGCCAGCGGTCGGACCCATCGGGCCGCGTGCGGCCGCGCTCTCCCCGCGTACGACCGTGCCGCGCGGGATCGCCCCGGTCTGCCTGCCCACGGACGGCGTGCCAAGGCGGCCGCCGACGATGCCGTGACTGCTGCCTGCAGCGTTGGGACCACTCGGCATGCGCACAGGAGTCGACATCGGGCCTTGGCCGGGTTGGACGAGCATCCGGCTCATGGCAGAAGCCCGCCCCCGCCCCGCTGGGCTGTTGACCGGAACACCGGCTCTGCTGCCGAACACCGGAGGAGCCAGGGCGGTCTGCGGAGTCGCTCCGGCATTTACGGGTTCCGAGCCGGGCTGGCCGCCTGCTGCAACCGCCGGAGACTGCGGACTCTGAGGCAGCATGGCCACAGAGTCGACGCCCATCCGTGTCGGCTGCTCCACGTCCACCGGCCTGTGGTGCGCGGACGAAGTCAAACCCGGGGACTGTCTCAGGTCTGGACCGCCAGCGGCACTCTCACGTCCTTGCGCCAGGTGTGCGGAGGAGATGGTGCCGGAGACCGAGGCGCTCATCACTGAACTGCCCGGTCGGGTCTCTGTGTCGTCGTGGCCGAACGAGCGACTGTCCGTCGGCACAAACGCCTTGGGCGGCGGGGGAAATCTCGGCCGCTCCAACGCATCCATCTGTGTGGCCGACCACGCATACGTCTGCCCCAGCTTCCGCATCTGCGCCGCCGCCTGCTGGCGCACCTCCTCCTTGTGCGTCGCCAGCGCCGCAAGCTCACTCGCGGACTTCGATCCCACCGCTGCCGCATCTGGATCGTTGTGCGCCGCCCGCGCCGCGTCCAGATTCGCCTGGGCGCTCCTGGCGTCGCGTGGGATCGACGCCTGTGCTTGGGCGATCGCGCCGGACGTCTCGCCCAGCCATTTCGCAGCGTCCTCGCTGAAATCGCCCAACCACAGTGTTGAGTTGGCCAGGTCGTCGGCCCAGGTACGGAACGCGTCCGCGCCCTCCCCCTTCCACTCCACCCACTGCGGACGGACCTTCAGTTCCTCGGCGATCCTCCGGATCTCCTCCGCTGCTGACACCAACCGGTCGGCAGCGGCCTGCACGGTCCCCGAGTTCGCCTGATCCAGCCAAGCCAGCATTTGCTCGTGGCTCATGTCTTCGAAGGATGCACCGCCACCGGTTCCTTTGCCGGACATCAGATCGAGCCTCCCGCGTCGCCGCTCACCGATGCCTGGCCGCCGCCGCTGTTCCGGCCCCGCTGCGGAAGCCCGGAATGATAGCTGCCGCCGTAGTGCTCGGTGGTCTCCGCACTGATCGCGGCCATGCGGTCGCGGATGTCCAGGTCGATGTTCTGGTAGCCCTTGTGCGAGGCCAGCACAGCGATGCCCATGCCCTCCATGGAGTCCGACAACAGCTTCGACAGCGTCTCCAGCTCGCTGATCACCGTCCCGTATGCGGTGAACAGCCCGGCTGCTTCCGCCCACGCCCCGTCTCCGCCGCCGAGTTGATTGCGTACGAGCTGCTCCTGCCCGATCTTGTTCGGCCCCGCGTCTGATCCCTTCAGGTCACGGATCAGTTCGTCGACGCGCGTCCGGAACTTCGCAACCGACGAAAACTCGGTGGCCATATCAGCCTGCGCGCTGACAGCGTCCCGTGTTGCTTCGAACGCACTGGACAACCACGACACCCCCGACGTGGACCCGCCGTCGCTCAGCGACACAGCGCCCTCCCCTTGCCTCGCCCCCGGCGCCCGGCGACTCGTCGAGCATGAGCCCACTCAACACCACGGCACGATCAAGTGCATGAGCGCTTGTACTCAGATGGAGCAGGACGCCCGCTCCGAACGGCCATGAAGGTACTGAGTCGCGCAGTGCCGATTCTGACCCGGTGTGTGATGGCTGGCTTACCTCCCAGCGACGTGCAGATCGAGGCCAACTGAGCTGCACGAGCCGAGCGTCAGCGGATGTTGCGGGAGCGGCCGAACACCGCGTTCGCGTGTCAGGCGGTGAAGCCGCCGTCGACATGGATCGAGGCTCCGGTGATGTACGCGCCGTCCGCACTTGCCAGGTGGGCGACGGTGGCCGCGATCTCGGCCGCTTCCGCGTAGCGGCCCACAGCCGTGAAGCCGGCGATCACCTCGGCGTTCGGCCCGTCAGCGGGGTTGGCATCCGTGTCGGTGGGGCCGGGATGCACCAGATTGACGGTGATTCCACGTGGACCGAGTTCTCGGGCCAGGCCCTTCGTCATCCCGACCAGTGCCGTCTTGCTCATCGAGTACAGCGCCAGTCCGGGGAAGACCGCACGTTCGGCGACATTGCTGCCGATGCTGATGATGCGGCCGCCCCGCCCCATGTGACGCACTGCCGCCTGGGACGCTGCGAACGGCGCCCGGACGTTCACCGCCAGGGTGCGATCGATCTCTGCCGACCCCAGGTCTTCGAGTGGGCCGACGAGGAAGACACCGGCGTTGTTGACCAGGATGTCGAGTCTGCCGAACATCGCGGCGGCCTCCTCCACCGCGGCGGTGAGTGCCTCAGGGATGGCGCTGTCGGCCTGGATGGCCAGCGCCCGGCGCCCTCTGGCCTTGATCTGCTCCACCACCTCGGTGGCGCGTTCCTCGCTGTTCTCATAGGTCAGGACGACGTCAGCGCCTTCTTCAGCCAGCCGTAACGCCACAGCTGCACCGATGCCCCGGCTGCCGCCCGTGATCAGAGCCAGGTTTCCTTCATGTCGGTTCATGACGTTGAGCATTGCTGGCACCAGCGCCGGAAGCTGGCGGGAATCCGACCTGGCGTTGGCTCTTCCCCCCGGATGGTGGACACCTCTGATCCCGGCCCCTGTGCGGGGCTGGGGAAGAGGGTGATGCCCTGGCCACCGGCCCGGTGGCGGGAGCAGCGGGGATGCGGCGACCTCCAGAGCAGCGCCAGTTCCGACCGCAGGCGCCGACCTGACGGCCTCCCGCGCCTGACCGGACCCACTATCGCGGCAGCCGTCCAGGGGTGGCAGAGCGGCCGGGCGCAACATCAGTGCTGCCGGGCCGGAACGCGCTGCCGTGCGTGCCGGCCGGCGGTACAGCACGCTCCGCCCGCGCCCCGCGTCGACCAGGAACTGCTGTGCCGGCCTTCAGCCACCTCACCTGACCCGCATGCAGCCACGGCTTCCCTGCGGCCTGCGTGCGCAGGTGCAGCAGCGCCAGCCGGGATGCTGGGAGGTGTCCGCGTTGTGGGCGGTCGGCTGGCTTGTGTCGGACGCGGCGTGGGCGGGCTTGGCGATGGTTCACTCTCCGAACGTCAAGGCAAGGCCGATGAAGCCGAGGAACAGGCAGCAGGTCATCAAGACACCTCCCACGAGCCTGAAGAACCAGGGGCCGAACCGAGACGGTTCCATAAGCGTCAGGTCCATGGTTCGGGCAGCAGTCACAGCCCGCACGGCGTTGCGGCGTTCCGCAACCTTGTCCGCGGCGCCACGCACGTTGAAGAGGAACATGGCCTCCCAGCCCGCGCCGGCCACGCCGAGCACGAGCAACATGATCCCCACACCCATAGCAACCCTTTCCCGACTCGCCGCTCAGTCACGGCCATTCCCCGGACTGTGTCAGCCGGCTGAGGAGAGATCAAGTGATCTTGCGGAGGCGCACCGGGCCTGCAACTCCAAGGGTTCGAACTGATCCTCCGCTGGCGATGCGTGGACGGAACGGCGTGTTCTGGGCGTGCCGCCCGATCTCCTTGACATGACGGTGAGTCATGTCGTTTGGTGACTTGCTGACTGTGATCTTTGCGCTATGCAGGGGTGGGGATTGTGAAGAGACAGGGGTGCCTTCGGCATGCCCGAAGGACCGTGGCGCGCTGTCAGCTATGGCGTTCGGGCTGGTGGTTCCGGTCCAAGTCGCGCAGGCCACTGTGCCTGCTTTGAACTCGCCTAGCTCGATGAAGCGCATCGTGCACTGGAGCAGGCCAAGGAATCCGGCCAGCGGGTCGAGGTCCAGGGAGAGCGTAGCGAGCGCACGAGCGTGTTTGCGAACACCGACGGATTCACCTTCACCCTGGAACAGCACTCCGTGCCGGTCCGCGTCGCCCAGCCCGGCGGCGGCTGGCAGATGCCGGACGCCACGCTGGAGCGCCGCGCCGATGGAACGGTCGGCCCGAGGGCGGCAGCGGCCGAGATGACCTTCTCCGGCGGAGCAGACGACGAACCGCTCGTCAAGATCGCTGACCAGGGGCGCTCGCTCGAGCTGGACTGGAAGGCGGACCTTCCCGCGCCGGAGATCGACGGGGCGAACGCGGTCTACCGCAACGTTCTGCCGGACGTCGACCTCAAGCTGACGGCCACCGTCGAGAGCTTCCAGCAGGTCCTCGTCGTCAAGACGCCGCAGGCGGCTGCGAACCCGGCGCTCAAGGAGCTCACCTTCGACCTGAAGACGGACGGCCTCGCCGTCCGTAAGGGCGCCGCAGGCAACCTCGCCGCCGTCGACGGCACCGGCAACACCGTTTTCCGGTCCCCGCCGGCCCAGATGTGGGACTCCGCGGGCAAGGCCGCCGCCACGGACACGGCCTCCGACGGCGGTACCGCTGCGCAGCTCGTGCAGCAGAGCGCCGGCACCGAGGACACGCAGCCGACGCCCGGCGATCCGTCTGAACAGGCAGCCTCGGGTACCGGCTTGGAGCCGGGCCAGGGCGACAACGTTTCCCGCGTGGACGTCAACGTGACCCAGGACACACTCTCCGTCGTCCCGGACGCGGACATGCTGACGACCACCGCAGCCGATGCCTATCCGATCTTCATCGACCCGACCGTCACCTGGGGCGAGTCCGAGCGCACGCTGCTCAGGTCCGACGGCTACGCGTCCTACGGCTGGGGCAACGGCACCGACGACAACGGTCAAGGTGCCGGCAAGTGCGGTTCGTGGAACGGCTACTACTGCGGGCCCGGGTACGTCCAGCGGCTCTACTTCGAGTTCGCGCCCGACAGCCTCAAAGGCAAGCGAGTGCTCGACGCCACCTTCGCGGTGACCGAACCGTGGGCCTTCCAGTGTGACCCCCGCTGGGTCGACCTGGTCCGTACCGACAACATCTCCTCCTCGACGACGTGGGCGACCCGTCCCAAGGAACTGGACTGGATGGTCGACCGGTACGTGTCCGCAGGACGCGGCTCCCTGTGTGACCCCGATGCGCCCGACGCTCCCATCGAGTTCAACGACGCCGCGGACGAGCCCAACGAGAACCTCACGCCGACCGTGCAGGACTTCGCGGCCGGCAAGTTCTCCCGGCTGACGCTCGAGGTCCGCGCCCACGACGAGAGCGACGCGTCCGCCTGGAAGCGCTTCAAGAACGACGCCGTGCTCCGGGTCGCCTACGTCGCCTACCCGGCCAAGCCGACGGGCGTCGGCATCGTCAGTGGCTCCGGCACGGTGTGCAGCACCGACGCCGCGCATCCGACCACTGTCTCCGACCCGACCCCTGCCCTGAATTCCACGCCGCAGACGGCGTTGGGCGGTGAGAGCGGAGCCAAGCTGAAGGCATGGTTCCGCATCGAGTCACAGGCCGCGGACGGCACCTGGTCCGGCTCGGGCATCGCCGCACCCTCCGGGACCGGCTTCGTCGGTGACAACGTCAAGATGACGACCTCATGGCCGAGCACCCTCAACGAAGGTCCGCTGTACCGCTACAGCTCGCTGACCCAGGCGTTCCACGACAGCGGCGCCTACTCGCAGTCCTCGGGCTATGTCAGCTGGTGCTACTTCAAGGTCGACCCGACCTCGCCCAAGGCGCCCACGGTCACGTTCAACGGCCCGTACGTCCAGTGCCTTCCCGACAACTGCCCGGAGGCCGGCGCACCCGGCGGCTTCACCTTCGGCCCCGCCGAGGGTGACACCAACAACAAGCAGTACGAGTACCACCTGAGCGAAGCAGCCGAAGGCGAGCCCGCGTCAGGCACCACCTGGACCACCCTGGCCCCGGGTGTCCCCACTGCGAGCGTCAAGCCGCCGGCGGACGGAAGGTACGTCCTCGAGGTGCGGGCGAAGGACGTCCTGGGTCGTGCGGGTGAACCCAACCCGGTCCAGTTCAAGGTCGCCAAGGGCGAAGCCCCCGTCGGTCTCTGGCACTTCGACGAGGCCGACGGTGTGGCCAAGGACAGCGCCCCTGCCGGAGGCGCCTCCGACGCCGCACTCACCGGGCCGACCACCCGCGACGGCCACGGCCGCCGCGGCCTGATCACCCATGACGCCCAAGGCCTGGAACTGAAGCCTGAGGACCGGGTGACCGACAAGGGCCTTGCCCTTGACGGCACCACCGGGTACACCGCCACCAACGGTCCGGTCCTCGGGACCGGATCGTCGTACACCGTCTCCGCCTGGGTGCGTCTGACGGACGACAGCCGCAACGCGACAGCGCTCGGCCAGGACCCTGTCATGAGCGGCGGCTGGTACAGCGCCTTCTACCTGGGTTACCGGGCTGACTCCAAGAAGTGGGAGCTGCGCACCTCGCCGAAGGACGCGACGGACGGGGACATCAGCAACCAGATCGTCCAGTCCGAGCGGCCGGCTGCCCTGAACGTGTGGACGCACCTGGCAGCCGTGTACGACAGCGACACCAAGCTGATCAAGCTCTACGTCAACGGTGAGCTCCAGGGCACCGACACGGTCGCGCCGTCCTGGACGTCGACCGACCGCTTTCAGATCGGCCGTGCCTGGTGGCGTGGCGCCTACTACGACTACTGGAAGGGCTCCATCGACGAGGTCCAGGCATGGCAGCGGGCTCTCCTTGACTCCGAGGTCGCCGGCGACGCCCGGCTGCTCATGCCTGGCGGCATGACAGGCGTGGAACTGGTCGCCGGCTGGTCCGCCGAGGGCGTCGCGGATGAGGGCACCACCGTCCCGGACACTTCGAATTACGGTCGCGCGCTGACGCTGGAGGGCGGATCGGCCGTCCGTACCGAGCAGATCGTCCTCGACGGCGTGGAGGGCGCGGCTGCCGCCGCCGGTCCGTTCGTCGACGACACGGGTTCCTTCACGGTGTCGACGCAGGTGGCGGTGGACCGCGCCGAGATCAACAAGAAGGCAGTCGGCTACATCGGCCAGGTCGTGGGGGAGCGGACGGCGGACGGCTCCTCTTGGGGGCTGTGGTTCAAGCGGACCGGCACCAAGACGTATTTCGACGATTCGCCGGAGGTGATGGAGGAGGTGACCATCCCGCTCGGCTCCTGGTTCTTCGGACGGCTGAACGCTGATGGGTCCACCTTCACCGGCATCGAGTCGGACGTGGAGGCCGCTCTCGACGCGCCCGTCCGCCTGACCGGCATCTTCGACGCTCAGAGCGGCAAGATCGCGCTCCGGGTCGGCACCGCCCTGAACGGCGACTGGACGCAGTACTCCACCCGGATCGGCACGGGTGCGATCGCCGTCGGCAAGGGCCCGGCCGGTGCGGTGTACCAGCACTACCTGCCGGCCAGGGTCTCCGACGTACGGATCTGGGCCGGCGCCATGAACAAGGAGAACCAGATCAAGGCGCAGATCGGCTCCTGATCCGAGCCGACAGGTCGGGCCGGGCGGCATCGCGCGTGCGGTGGCACCCGGCCCGGCCCTGTCACGGGCCGAGGAGCCCGACGGAAATTTCCACACGTGACGCACGCCGTCACACCTATGTGAAGGATGGGAAGAGCATCTGTGGTATTCGGCATAGGTAGTTCGGGCACACGGCAGGGGAGATCCCGCCGTAGACGCCGCCGCGCGCTCGTGGTGCTGCCCCTGACCGTGGCACTGTCGATACCGGTCGGTCTTGCACCGGTCGCGGCAGCCGACGGCACGAAGGGCGGGGTCGGGCGTCCCGATCTGCCCGCGCAGCGAGTCAGCAAGGTCAAGCCGGTCACCGGGCTCGGGGCGGAGCAGGCCCGAGAGCGCGTGGCCAAGGACCTACGGGACAACACCGCTCAGGCCCGGCGTGGGCGGACCGAGCAGCGGCAGGGCGACGCGTGGCCCAAGGCCGGCTCTGCCGACCTGACGCTGGCAGGCGCCTCGGTCGCGGCGTCGCCCGGTGGTCTGCCGGTCACGCTCACCCCCGTGCGGGGCAAGGCCGCTCTCGCCCAGGGCACAAACGCCACCGTCACCGTCCTCGACCAGAGTGTGGCGGATCGTCTCGGCGTCACCGGTGTGGTCCTCGCAGCCGAGGCCGGCGCGGCGGGCAAGGCCCGGATCGGCGTCGACTACGAGGCCTTCGCCTCCGCGGTCGGCGGCGGCTGGTCCGGGCGACTCGAGCTCGTCCGGCTGCCGGAATGCGCCCTGACCACGCCCGGCAAGGCACAGTGCCGGGTCCAGACCCCGCTCGGCTCGCACAACGACGCCGCTGAGCGGACGGTATCCGCCGAGGTCAACCTTCCCGCCAGGACCGAGGGCCCCTCGCCGCAGCTCGGCTCCACCGGCGGCACCACTGTCATGGCTCTGACCACCTCGGGCAGCAGTCAGTCGGCGAAGGGCACGGGCGACTACAGCGCCACGCCGCTCACGCCCTCGTCCTCCTGGGCGGCGGGCGGCAGCTCGGGCGCTTTCACCTGGACGTACGGGCTGTCGATGCCGCCTGCCGCGGCCGGACCCGCTCCCGGCCTGAACATCGGTTACGACTCCGGCAGCGTGGACGGCCGTACCGCCACCACGAACAACCAGCCCACCTCCGTCGGTGAGGGCTTCACCCTCACCGAGTCGTACATCGAGCGCAGCTACGGCAGTTGCGACGACGACGGCCACACGGACGTCAACGACCGCTGCTGGACGTACGACAACGCCCGTCTGGTGCTGAACGGCAAGTCCTCCCGGCTGGTGAAGACGTCGACGGCCGGCGTCTGGAAGCTGGAGGACGACGACTCCTCGACGGTGACCCGGCTCACCGGCGCCGCCAACGGCGACGACGACGGCGAATACTGGAAGGTCGTCACCAGCGACGGCACCACCTATGTCTTCGGCCAGGACAAGCTCGCCGGCGCCACCACCCAGCGCACCAACTCCACCTGGACCGTTCCCGTCTTCGGCGACGACGACGGGGAGCCCGGCTACACCGCGGGCAGCACCTTCGCGGAGCGGGCAGTCACTCAGGCCTGGCGCTGGAACCTCGACTACGTCGTGGACACTCGCGGCAACGCGTCCACGTACTGGTACGACAAGGACACGAACTACTACAAGAAGAACAAGGCCACCAAGGCCGACGCGGAATACGTCCGCAGCGGCCGCCTGAAAGAGATCACCTACGGTCTGCGCGCGGGTGAGCTCTTCACCGACAAGGCCGATGCCAAGGTCACCCTCGACTACGCCGAGCGGTGCACAGCGGCGGACTGCACGTCCCTCACCAAGGGAACGGCCGACAACTGGCCCGACGTGCCCTTCGACGCCATCTGCACCAAGGACTCCACCGAATGCCTCACCCAGTCCCCGTCGTTCTTCACCCGTAAGCGCCTCACCGGCGTCAACACCTTCTCCTGGAACACGGCGACCGGCATCTACGACCCGGTCGACACCTGGGCCTTCACCCAGCAGTTCCTCGACGGCGGCGACATCGGGGACACCTCCGACCAGGTGCTGACGCTCCAGTCGATCAAGCGGACCGCGAAGGCCGGCACCGCCATGACGACGCTGCCGGTGTCGTTCACCTATCAGATGCGGCCGAACCGGGTGGACGGCACGGACGACATCCTGCCCATGACCCGGCCCCGCATCTCCACCGTCACGTCCGAGACCGGCTCCATCACCACGGTCAGCCTGTCCGCGACCGAGTGCGTCCGCAGCCAGGTCCTCGCAGCGCCGCAGGACGCCAACACCCGCAGCTGCTATCCGCAGTTCTGGAACATCAACGGAGCACAGGACGCCTCCGTCGACTGGTTCCACAAGTACCGCGTCCTCGCCGTGGTCACCACCGACCCGGCCGGCCAGAACGACGCCGTCGAGAACGAGTACACCTACAGCGGCGCGGCCTGGCACTACAGCGACGACCCGTTCGTGCCCAAGGCCGAGCGGACCTGGTCCGACTGGCGTGGCTACCGCCAGGTGACGGCCTACAAGGGCTCCCGCAACGCCCCGGCGCGCTCCAAGACGGTGTCCCTGTACATGCAGGGCATGGACGGTGACCCCAACAAAAACGGCACGGCCAAGTCCGTCTCCGTCGTCCCGCCGGCCGAGCCCGCGATCGGTGTGGCCGCCCTCAAGGACAGCGACGAATACAGCGGCACCCTGCTGGAGCAGATCACCTACGACGGCGCCACCCCGATCTCAGCCACCAGCAGCTACCCCTGGTCGAAGGAGACGGCCCGCCAGACGGGCGTGCCCGACGCCGGCGACCACGTGGCCCGTTTCGTCCGGACGAAGAAGACCGCCTCGTACAGCTACCTGACGGGGTCGGACACCTGGCGGTCCACCGGCGCCGACACCGTCGAATTCGACGCCGAGGGCCGGCCCGTCAGGGTCCTCGACACCGGCGACGCCGCCAAGAGCGGTGACGAGACGTGCACGCAGACCTGGTACGCCGACAATGACACGGTCGGTCTGAAGAACCTGGTCTCACGCGTGCGCACCGTCGCCCTCGGCTGCACGTTCACCGAGGCGGACCTGAAGCTGGAAGCCGTCGGCGGCACCCGTGGCAACGTCCTGGCCGACACGGCGACGGCCTACGACGGCCTCCCGTGGACCACCACGATGCAGCCGACCAAGGGCCTTCCCACCTGGGTGGGCCGGGCCGGCGCCTACGGCACGGGCGGCTCCGTCACCTGGGACAAGGGCACCACCACGGACTACGACGTGCTCGGCCGGCAGATCAAGGTCACCGACGCCGACCTGAAGTCGACCACCACGGCCTACACGCCCGCCACCGCGGGGCCGCCGACCAGGACGATCCAGACCAACGCCGCAGGCCACCAGAACATCACCTACACCGACCCGCGACGCGGACTGCCCACGCGCATCTACGACGCCAACCTGAAGAAGTCGGAACTCGCCTACGACGCGCTCGGCCGCGTCACGGACGTCTGGCTGCCCAACCGTAACCGCGGCACACAGAGCCCGAACAGCAAGTACACCTACAACCTCAGCAACACCAACCCGTCATGGGTCTCCAGCGCCACCCTGAAGGCAGACGGACAGACCTACAAGACCAGCTACACGATCTACGACTCGCTGCTGCGGACCCTGCAAACCCAGCAGCCGACCCCGCAGGGAGGCAGGCTCCTCACCGACACCCGCTACGACTCACGCGACCTCGCCTACGAGACGCAGGCGGACATCTTCGACAACACCAGCACCCCCAACGGCACCTACACGCGCGCCGAGTACGGCGAGGCACCCGCCCAGACCCTGACCACCTACGACGGTGCCCAGCGGACGACCTCCAGCACCCTGCTCGTCTTCGGCGTGGAGAAGCAGAAGACCACCACCACCTACACCGGTGACTCGGTGGCCACCACCGCCCTCACCGGAGGGTCGGCCACGCGAACGATCACCGATGCCAGGGGCCAGACCACCGAAACGCGAGAGTACGCGGGCACCAGCCCCACCGACGCACAGTACGGAGGCACGCCCGGGATCGCCTACGCCTCGACAAAGTTCACGTACACCCTCGACGGCAAGCAGCAGAGCATCACCGGCCCCGACGGCTCCTCGTGGACCTACACCTACGACCTGCTGGGGCGCCAGAAGAGTGCCACCGACCCGGACAAGGGCCTGACCACCACCGACTACGACCTTCTCGACCGGCCGGTGAGGACCACCAACGGCGGGAAGACCGTTCTCACGGCCTACGACAGCATCAGCCGGCCCACCGCGACATGGTCGGGGGAGCACAAGCCCGAGAACCTGCTCACCAGACACACCTACGACGCGCCGTCCTTCAAGGGTCTCCCGGCCACCTCCACCCGCTACGTCGGCGGTGAGACGGGGGCGGCCTACACCAAGTCGGTCACCGCGTACGACGACCTCAAGCGCCCCACGGCGACGGAACTCACGCTCCCCGCGGGCGACGCGCTTGCCGCGTCCATCCCGAACGGCAAGCTGACCTACACCACGACGTACCGCATCGACGGCACCACGGGCACCATCTCCGAGCCCGCCCTCGGCGGACTGTCCGCCGAGATCGTCGAATACGGCTACGGCGACCTCGGCCAGCTCACCTCGGTCAGTGGCATCGCCGGTTACGTCCAGAACATCAACTACACGGCACTCGGCCAGGTGGGCGGGCTCACCCTGGGCCGGGGCGGCCCCGGTGACCGCAACGTCTACGTCACCAACACCTACGAGCAGGGCACCGGCCGCCTGACCAACAGCAACGTCACGGACCAGACCCACCCGTACATGCTGCAGGACCTCACCTACACCTTCGACCAGGCCGGCAACGTCACCTCGATCGCCGACCCGACCAGCCTCGGCGGCAGCAGCCGACACGAGACCCAGTGCTTCGCCTACGACGGCTACCGCCGCCTTGCCGAGGCATGGTCCCCCACGTCCACAAACTGCGCCGACTCCCGCGACGCGAGCCAGCTGTCCGGCCCGGCACCGTACTGGACCTCGTACACCTACAACACCTCGGGCCAGCGGGAAACCGAGACACAGCACGCCGCCACGGGCAACTCCACCACGAGGTACTGCTACGACGCGGACAAGCAACCGCACGCCCTGCGTTTCACGACCGCCCGAACCGAGTGCGGCACCGTCGACCCGGCCAAGGACAAGGTCTACGACTACGACACCGCCGGCAACACCACCGCGCGCCCAGGAAAGACAGCCCAGCAGGACCTCACCTGGTCCGTGGAAGGCCGACTCGACAAACTCACCGAGACCGGCAAGGCAACGACCCAGTACCTCTACGACGCTGACGGACAACTGCTGATCCGCAGCACGGACAACGGCGAGCGCATCCTCTACGCCGGCGCCACCGAGCTGCACCTGCCCCCGGGCGGAGCGGCGGCCTGGGCACAACGCACCTACACGGCGGGCGACGCCGCCGTCGCCATCCGCTCCGACGAAGGGGGCGTCCAAAAGCTCTCCTTCCTCGCTGGTGACCACCACGGCACGCAGAGCCTGAGCGTCACCGCCGACGCCTCGCAGACAGTCACCAAGCGCTTCATGAGCCCCTTCGGCTCAGATCGCGGCGGATCCGTCGGCACATGGGGAACCGACAAGGGCTTCCTGGGCAAGACGCTCGACAAGACGACCGGCCTGACCCATATCGGGGCCCGCGAGTACGACGCGGCGATCGGCCAGTTCATCAGCGTCGATCCCCTCCTTGACGCGTCCAACGCCCAGACCCTCAACGGCTACAGCTACGCAGCCAACAGCCCCCTCACCTACTCCGACCCCGATGGCCGGAAGATCTTCGAGGGCGACAACACCGGCGGGATCGACAGCGGCGGCCACGGCGGAGTGACCACCGTCAAAAACCGTGACAGGGTCCGCAACGGCGGAGGCCTCAACAGCCTGCCGGTGGACGACGACGGAGGCGACAAGGCCGACGACTGCCCCTGGTACTCGTGGTGCGGCGTCAAAAGCGGCTATCACAACACCATGAGCTGGGCTCGTGAGCACCGAGAGGTCATCTCGGTCGTG
The DNA here is from genome assembly GCF_036898465.1 of Streptomyces sp. B21-105. NCBI lineage: Bacteria > Bacillati > Actinomycetota > Actinomycetes > Kitasatosporales > Streptomycetaceae > Streptomyces > Streptomyces sp. B21-105. Next base: position 3,097,305 of record NZ_JARUMJ010000001.1, read on the forward strand.
ACCGAGATCGTCGTCACGGGGGCCTGCGGGGCCAGCGCCGTCACTGCCGGCATGGTCTCCGGCGGCGCCGGATTCACGGCCTTGGCCGGTTGCGGTGCGTTGGGGGGTGCCGCCGCCTCGGCCGTCGACAACGCCCTCGACCCGGGAGCAGACCACAGCCTCACCGGCCAGCTCTCGGCCCAGGCCAACGGCGCCATCTGGGGCGCCGCCAGCAACGTCACCGGAGCTGGTGTCGGAAAGGGCATCGCGAAGATCATCGGGAAGTGTCACTCGTTCCTGCCCGGCACCAAGGTCCTGCTGGCCGACGGCAGGACGAAGGACATCGAGGACGTCGAGGCCGGCGACACCGTCGTCACGACCGACGTCGAGACCGGCAAGAACGTGGAGAAGAAGGTCCTCGAAACCATCCGGACCGAGGACGACAAGGACTTCACGGAAATCACCGTCGCGACAGGCGACACCCTGTCGAGCATCGTCGCTACCGACACCCACCCCTTCTGGGTCCCCGACCTGAAGGAATGGGTCGAGGCCGGTGACCTCCAAGTCGGCCAGATGCTCCGCACCAGCGCCGGCACCCACGTCCAGATCACCGCAGCCAGCCACTACACCAAGCGCCAACGCACACACGACCTCACCATCGAGGACATCCACGCGTACTATGTGCTGGCGGGGGCCACACCGGTACTCGTTCACAACTGCGGTGGCGCGAACGGTGGGAAATACGGAGACCTGCAACCTGCGGGGGCGGGAAACGAGATCAATCACATTCCTGCCAATTCATCCAGCCCTCTCAGTAAGTACAGCGGTCCGTCGATTCGAATGGATTATGCCGACCATCGTGCCGTTTACAGCACCGGATCCTCTCTTGAGTCGAAGGCGTGGCGCATGAGGCAGAAGGAGCTGATAGATGGCGGCGACTTCCGGGGCGCTATGCAGATGGACGTGGATGATATTCGCTCCCGGTTCGGCAATAAGTACGACGAGGCGATCACGGAAATGTGGATGAGCCTTAGTCAGAACAAGGCCCTTCGGAAGTGGGCGTCAGGGCAAAACCCCTAGCTAGGAAATCGCACGGAACGAAATGGGACTCGCGTGTCGTCAGACTGGAAAGTAGAGATTGTGGAGTGCGGTGACCTCGTGCAAGACGATGACGAGGTCACCCCGCCCGGCGAGGCTGAGCGCCGCTGGAATCGGTACGTCGAGCTGGCCGATTCGGTGACTGGAAGTGAAGGGCCCTCTGGTGTCGCTGCGATCGTTTCTTCCCTGAAGGCTGAGGAGGATTACGGGGCCTACCAGGCGGCGCATGCGGCTTTGGGTCGCTTCCCTCATTCGGACCTCGGTCAGGGAGTGGCCGATGCATCCAGGGAACTTCTTTCCATCCCCCAGGATCAGAGTGGGAACGTCCTGCTAATCCTGACCCATGCTGGTCCTGCGGCAGTGAATGCCTTCAATGAAGCTATTCAGGCTGCCAATCCGGACGTTCGGGTCTCAGTTCGTGAACTTGTGGAGTTCCATGAATCCGAGGAGTGGCTCTCAGAAGGCAGCGCCCAGAACGTTCTTCTGATTCCACGGGCATAGCCTAGAAGTGAGAATTCAAAAGCCCCACCGGCAATGGCGCCGGTGGGGCTTTTGGGTGCCTTGACGGCAACGGTGACGGCAACGTCAGCGGACTACGACTGCGGCGGGTGGGTCGTCAGGGTCATCGTCCCCGGTGCCGAGGGCATCCCCCAGGGTGTCGATGGCTTGGCGCTGGAGGCGGAGCCGGACGTGGGCGTAGACGCCTGCGGTGACGCCGATATGGGCGTGGCCGAGGAGTTCCTTGATGACGACGAGGTCTATGCCCTGCTCCAGGAGCAGAGTTGCGGTCGAGTGGCGCAGGTCGTGGAACCGGATGCGGCGGAGCCCGGCACGGCGGAGGAGTCGGCCGAAGCGGCGGGTGAGGTTGGCGGGGTCGAGAGGGCCACCGGTCGGGGTGGTGAAGACGAGCCCGCTGTCCGACCAGCGCGCCCCGACGGCTCGACGTTCCTCCTGCTGGCGCTCCCGGTGATTCTTGAGGGAGTGGACGCATTCGGTGGGGAGAGCGATGCGGCGTTCGGATGCGCGGGTCTTGGTGTGCAGGGTGGTCAGGCCGCCGGTGCGGGTGCGCTGGAGGGAGCGGTGGATGTTGGCGGTACCGGCGTCGAGGTCGAGGTCTTCCCAGTGGAGGCCGAGGAGTTCGCCCTTGCGGAGTCCGGTGCGTAGGGCGAGTTCGTACAGCGCGTGCAGCCGGTCACCGCTGGCTGCCTGGAGGAACTGCCGGGCCTCGCTCGCCGTGAAGGGTTGGAAGCGCCGGGGGCGGGGCGAGGGGGTCTTGACGTTCCGGGCGATGTTGCGGGGCAGGTCGTCTTCGCGGACGGCGTGTTCCAGCGCGGACTTGAGGACCGAGTGGACGTAGGTCACGGTCAGCGGCGACAGGCGCTTGTCGCAGCATTGTCCGATGGTGCAGCAGGAGCGCCGGTCGATGTCGCGTTCCTGGGTGCAGCACTGGCAGGTGATGCGGAGGTGGTCGAGGAAGGTGCGGACGTCGCGGGCGGTGAGCCGGGCGAGTTTCTTCGCGCCGAGGCCGGGGATGAGGTGGAGGCGGATGCAGGTGGCGTAGCGGGTGTGGGTGTTCTCGCGGAGATGGTGGACGGCGACGTTCTGAAGCCAGTACGTCAGGTACGCGGCCAGGCTGCCCTGCGCAGAAGGAACGGGGACGCCGCGGTTGCTGGTGGCGATCTTCTCGGTGAGCTTGGCCAGCGCTTCCTTGCGGGTGGTGCCGTAGACGCGGACGCGCTTGCGGGTGTTACCGGGGGCGAGGACGTACCCGGCGGCCTCCCAGCGGCTGTCCTTGCGCTGGTAGACGGTTCCGTCGCCGTTGGCGCGGACGCGGCGGGAGGCGGGGGTGTCGCGGGGCGTGGTCATCATGCGGCGGCTTCCTGGTCGAGGCGGGTGCAGATGAAGTCGGCCAGCGCGTGGGCGGGGATGCGGCGGGCGCGGCCGAGGGTGATCGAGGCGAGTTGGTGGGTGCGGATGAGGTCGTAGACGGCGGTGCGGCCGAGTTGGAGGCGTTCCATGACCTGGGGGACGGTGAGGAGTTCCGCGCCGGCGGTCACGCGACAACCCCCGCCCGGACAGCACCGGTCAGCCGATGAGTGGAGTGACCGACCGGGTGACCGGCGCGGTCACCTGGGCGCTCCGAGTGCCGGGTTCGGGTTGGTTGCTCGGGTCGGGTCTGTCGCGTCGCGGTCAGGAGGTCGGCGAGGTGTTCGAGTTCGGGCAGGAGGCCGGTTCCGGCGTACTGCCAGTGCGAGATGACCAGCGTCGTGTCCGAGTCCATGCGCTGACCGGAGATGTTGCCGTGACCGAGACGGTGACCGGCGGCCAGGTCGGTGGAGTGTCTGGCGCGGTCACCGACCAGGCTGCCGCCGGTGTGACCGGGCTGCGTCTCAGCCGACGCTGGGGTTGGGGTCTGGGTGTCGGGTCGGCTGGTTCGCCAGGCGGTGCGTTCGGCTCGGAGGTGGGCGAGGGTGGTGGAGTAGTGGCGGGTGCGGGTGGAGAAGTGGCCTCGGAAGCCGAGCATGTGGGCCCATTGGCGCAGGCGGAGGTGGGCGTGCTGGGGGTGGGTGGCGAGGTTCCAGGCGGTGTGGATCAGGCGGCGGGCGTGGTCGGTGATGTCGTAATTGGCGAGTTCGGCGAGGAGGCGGAGGCGGCGGTCGAGGGTGCCGGTGGTGGTCTCGGCTCCCTTGGTGGCGTACTTGGCGATGTAGGCGGCGACGTGCCGGTCCGTGACGGGGCCGCCACCGGTGAAGTCGGTGCCGCGGATTGCCCGGACGTCGATCTGCCGCCCGAACCGGAACACCAACCGCCCCGCCCGATCTGAGACTTGAGGCTGGGACGCGGGGATGTCCCCGGCAGGGCGCGGCTGCTTCGGCGGTTCGCCCTCGTGGTGGACGCGGGTGCGTGTGGCGGCGGCGTGGACAGCGTGGTCGAGGAGCTGGGTGGTGGCCCAGGCGGGTGGGGTGCTGGTGGGGCCGGTGGGTCCGTCGAGGCGGATGACGGCGTGGAAGTGGACCTGGCCGCGTTTTTGGTACTCGGCGACCTTGGCGTAGGAGAGCGTGGCGTGGTGGCGCAGGGTCCGCTGGGTGAGGCCGGCGGCTTTGGCGATCTCCCGTCGCAGGTGGGTGGTGAAGCGGGCCCACAGCGCCGGGGCGTGCGCGTTCCACAGCACCGCGCCCATGTAGTCGTAGTGCTCGGGGTCGAGCGGGGTGCCGAGGATCGGGTCGTCGTCGGGGGGACCTGGCCGCAGTGGCAGCGGCCGGTGTCGGGCTGGTTGTGGACGGGGCCGAAGCCGGGTGCGGTGAGGGTGGCGAACACGCGCGGGTGCGCGGCGACGCTGGTAGGGACGGTCTTGCCACCGCGGAGTCCAGCGGCGATGAGTTGGTAGGTGTCGTAGCGGTAGACGGTGGAGCAGGCGGGGCAGCGAGTGGCACGGCGGTTGCCGCAGCGGACCAGCAGTTCGCCCGCCGGGAGCCGGCCGGAGTCGAAGTGGTCGAGGATCGCACCGGTCACGGTGTCCAGACGGGTGCGGTGCCCGGTCAGGCGGACAGGGCGCGCGCAGCCACCGAGTCCGGCTATCTGCCGTGCGAGGGGTGCGAATTGGCCGGTGGCGGCGAGCTTCGCAAGCTTGGCGGTGAGCCTGGCGCGGCGCTCCAGTGCCGACCGCCGTGTCGCCGCCGAGGTGGTGACGTCCGCCGGGCAGGCCGGCGTCGTCAACGCCGACGACGAGGGACGCGAGGCGGCTGGAACGGTTGCGGAGTACGGGAGTTGAAGCTGTGTGGGCATGCGGAATGGGGCCTTTCGGCGGGAGCGCGGAAGCGGTACGGCGCGCGGGGCGACATGGGCAGGCCGAAGTTGTCGGCTCACAGGGGAACGGGGGCGCCTCGAAGTTGGGCGCGGGGGCCGGACCAGCAGGGCTTGGTCGGCCGGGCGCGGTGGTGATCACCGGCGGGTGTGGGACGTTAACATCGCCTCACCGGCGCATTCAAGTGCATCCCTCCTGATTCCTTTCTTGTGGGTGGTGGGACGCGGGTAGCGTGGGGCCGGTTTCCCGGTTTGGACGGGCCGGATTTCGCTGGTAGAGGGCGTGGAAAGCGGGGGTGACCGGCGTGGTGGTGGGGCGGCGCGGGCGCAGGCCGGCGGGCAGCGGGGTGCCGCTGACGTTCGAGGTGATCGCCGAGACCCTGCGCGAGCGGATCCGCTCGGGCGGGCTGCGGCCGGGGGACGCACTGCCGACGCAGGCCGTGTTGATGCGGGAGTTCGGGGCGGCGAGCCTGACCGTACAGAAGGCCATGGCCCTGCTGAAGCAGGACGGCTGGGCGGTCTCGCGCCCCGGCAAGGGCGCCTTCGTCGCCCACCACGACCACGCCGCCGACAACACTGATGACCTCGACGGCCCGGAGACGACCGCACCCGTCGGCGGGACGACGGCCCGCGTCGAGGCGTTGGAACGGGCACTGGTCAACGCCGTCGAGCAGCTCGCTGACCTCCGTGGCCGCGTCGAGGCTCTGGAGTCAGGCGGCGGCGGGCGGGGCCACTGACCCGCCGTGCCGGGACGCTGGTCAGGGTTGTCTAGTCCCAGGTGATGTTTGACGTTCTGGTCCCAGCTGTTGCTTGACGGTGGGCCTAGACAACATCGGAAATCTTGTGGGGCTTGTTCGCCTTCACGTGGCGGACGGGGATGTCGGTGGTCCGCCGGATGACCCGGACCTGGCCGTCCAGGTCGACGCTGATCGTCGTGTCCGACACATGCACGGTCACCGTCTGCCCTGCGTAGGGGCGGCCGAGGGAGACGGTCTGTCGGCAGACCATGACGGTGCCCACCGCGCTGACCCGCCGCTGCACCCGGACCGGCTCCACGCGGGGCCGTGGCGGCGGGCCGGCGGGCCGCAGACCTCGCAGCCTACGGACTTCCTCGCTGGTCAGGGGGTTGGGTCGCACCCGCAGCAGCTCCCGCGAGGACAGGTCGAAGAACGACAGCGTCTCACCGTCGATGCGGATGCCCACCTGACGGCCTCCGAGGATCTCCGCCGCCAGCACCTGGCGCCCGCCCAGGCCCACCAGACCGCTGTTGTTCACCACCCGGTCGACCTCGACCGCCGCCCCGTCGCCGGCCGGAAGCGGGGCCGGTCCCGCCGCACGTCCGCCCCGGGCAGCCAGCCGTCCCAGATCCGCCACCGACAAGTGCGACCGCACGGTCTTGATCCGTGCTCCCGCGATCAGCAGATGGATCACCGAGGTGTCTGCCCAGAACGTCACCGTCAGCCCTGAGCGGGCCGGGCCAAGCCAGAACTGCTTGCCCGCGACCTGCAGATTCCCACTCGCCGGCACCACCCGCTCGAACTCCACCGGCCCACCGGGCTCCACCGGCACCACTGCCGGGACCACCTCAGGCAGGGCGGCGGGCACAGCCGAGGCTTCACCCGGAACCGGCTCCGGCTCCGGGTCCGGCTCCGGGTCCGGCTCCGGGTCCGGCTCCGGGTCCGGCTCCGGGTCCGGCTCCGGGTCCGGCTCCGGGTCCGCTGGAGGTGTCCGCTGCTGCGGCACCAGCGCCAGCACTCCGGGAATCTTCAGGCCCAGGACATCCCGCTCCTCCTCGGGCGCCGGCGTGAACCGATCGGCAGGAGACTGCATGTCCAGGGCCTGATGCGGTCGCATCGAGTTGTACTCCTGCACCCACCGATCCAGCGCCGCCTGAGCCGCCTCGATGCTCTCGAACGCGCCGCAGTCGTCCAGAAGTTCGCGCCGCAGTGTCTGATGGAACCGCTCGACCTTGCCCGTCGTGGTCGGCGACGCCGGCTGCGTCAGCCGGTGCGCGATCCAGTTCTCCCGGCAGATCCGGTCGAACAGCACCTCACCGCCCTGCCCGAACCGGTCGGTGAACTGCTTGCCGTTGTCGGTCAGCACCTCCTCCGGCACCCCGAACGCCTGCAAGGCCCGGACGAAGGCCGCGCAGACCGCCCGCCCGGTCGCCCGCTCCACCACCGACGCGATCACGCAGTACCGGGAATGGTCATCCACACCCGTCACGACCTTGGCCTCGGTCAGCTCCCCGGCCACCGGGTCGACCAGCATCACGCCGCCGACAATGTCCATCTGCCACAGCTGCATCGGCCGATCCCGCTGCCAGCGCTTGTAATCCGACCGCTTCCGGCGCCGCACCCCCGGCTCCACCAGCCCATGACGGACCAGGACCCGATACACGGTCATCCGCGACGGCACCGGCGTGACTGTCCCGGACCGCTCCATCACATGAGCGATCCGCCGCGGACCCCACTTCGGGTGCTTGCGCCGCAGCTCGCACACCGCCGCCTCGGCCTCGGCAGAGGCCTGATGCGGACACGACGCCGGCCTACGGGAACGATCCGCCAGCCCCGCCAGACCCGAGGCCTCATACCGGGACTTCCACCCGCTGACCGTCTGCCTGGACACACCCAGCCGGGCGGCGACCTCCGTCACCGTCGCACCCGCCAGCACGGCCAGGACAGCCCGGTATCTCTGCTCGACAACCGACAACTCCACCAGCGCCAATCCCGGCCTCCTGCCACACGCCGCAACGACGTGCACAGAAAAGCCGATCACGGCCACTGTCAACCATCAGCTGGGACCGAAGTGTCAAGCATCTCCCGGGACCGGACAAACGCTGGTCAGGCCGGTGCGTTCAGATTTTCTCTACGAGGTTCAAGGCGGGCCCCGCCCGCCGGAGCTGGCCGCCGTCGCCGACAAGTCCGCCGTTCGCTCGGAAGATCAGCGGCGCTGCAGGCGGCGAGCCGCACCGGCAGCCGGGCATGACCCAGGACTGCGGGAGCGGCAACCAGCCAGCTTGTCGGGCTGACCGGAGTCAGGCTCCTGGCAGAGCAAGTTGTCGCATACGACCGTCCCACGGCCGGATCGTACGCACAGGGGCTGACCAGGGGGCCGTCCCTCATGTTCGTCTCGCCGGTCTCACCGAGGGCGGTGGTCGGCGTTGCCTCCGGCGGGGAGCGAAACTTCCGGCCGCCCGTCGGGGCCGACTTCTCCCGCCCCGGCCCCGCGCCGCCAGACTGGGCGACGCACCAGCCCGGCCGTACGCTGCCTCTCCCGCTCGGGCCCGATCCTGCCGAAAGAAGCCGCCCCCTGCGCCGCCTCGGCAGGTTGCCGCTGGTTTGCGGGCGGTGCCGTGGCGTCAGGGCGAAGGGGGGCGACGTTGGAGTGGCTGCGGTCGCGGCGACGGCACAGATCTGAACTACGAAGTCGCGCTCTCACACCCCGTGCCATATATCATCGGCGATATGGACAGCGGGCGGTACTCGATCGAGATCGAGCCGGAGGTGCGGCTGTGGCTGGAGAACATTCCCGCCCATCACTACAAGCAGGCCGAACGCGTCGCCGACCTGCTCGCCGAGCAGCCCACCACGCTCGACGAACCGCACTCCCGCCACCTGGGCGGCAAGCTCCGCGAGCTGCGTTTCCGCCTGGGCGATGCCCATCAGCGGATCACCTACTGGCTGGCGCCCGGCCGACGTGTCGTGCTGCTCACCGTGTTTTGCAGGACCAAGATGCGTGAGCAGGCCGAAGTGGACCGCGCCCACGCCGCACAGCGATTGTGCGAGGCAGAGCATGAAGCCGCCGCTGAGCACGACCTCTACAGCCGCAACCTCAAGGAGAACCGATGAACCACAGCGAATGGAGGACCCGTCGCCACCGCCGGCTGCTGGGCGAACACCTGGACGCTGACCCCGAGTACGACCGGGTCTACGAAGAGGCCGGCCTCGCCATGACGTTGGGCAAGGCCGTCTACGACCGGCGTAAGCAACTCGGTCTGAGCGAGGCCGATCTCGCCGAGCGCATGCACGTCGACGTCGATGACATCGAAGGCATCGAGACGGCCGCCGAGCTGCCGCCCATCGCGGTCATCATGCGCCTGGCCCGCGCACTGGACCTCACGGTGGACGTGCACCTCGCCGGCGGAGACGAGCCCACCGTCACCATCGTCGCCCCCGCGGCCTGAGGCGGGGAGGAACCATGCAGGACCCGCCTTCCGCGCTCGCCCGTGAGCTTGGGCAACTCGTCCACGACCGGCGCATCGAGCTCGGGCTGTCCCAGGCCGAGCTGGCCGAGCGGTGCGGGATGAAGCAGCCGCAGATCTCCCGCTTCGAAGGCGGCGGGGCCGTGCCCACGCTTCCCCTCCTGCGCCGCCTGGCTCAGGCTCTCGGCGCCGACCTGACCATCAGCCTCACCCCGCACGACAAAGCTGCTTGACACGCATTCGGAATTCCTGGAATTCCCCAGGCGGGTATAGGCCACTGACGGCAGTAGTGACGGCAACATCAGCAGACTCCAGCGCACGAGCACGAACATCCGGCGACTGTCAAATCTCCCGCTGACCAGCAAACTTGCAGGTAGGAGCGGCCTGGCCTGCACACGTACTATGTGCTGGCGGGGGCCACGCCGATTTTGGTCCATAACTGCAATGGCGGAACTGCTCCGAATGGATCTGCCTGCTCCTGCAATGGCTCGACGAACCCCTCTAATGCGGGCCTAGTGCAAGCGATTGCCACTCGCGCTCAAGTCCGACTGGGCGGCAGCGGGGCAGTCTCGGGTACTGCTAAGCATGCTTATGCCGACACCCTCCTCACTCGCTACCAGGGCATCTATGGAAATCGTGGTCTAATTACCGAACAAAGCTACTTGGGTGGGGTGCCCGTTCCGAGAGGCACGGCGGGGAGCGCCCGACCAGATGTGTTCGATCCCGCCGCAGGTATCGTGTATGACTACAAGTTCGTCAAGAACCCCGGTCAAGGGATCGGGAAGTGGCAGGCGGACAAGAATGTCCTAAACGTCCCAGGCGCGAATCTGACAGTGGAGGTGAACCCGTGAGCAAGGTGGATGTAGCGACCGTTAAGCGGGTTACTAAGGACTGGGCGGCCCTGTATCCGGGTTTCGATGTCTGGCGGCCAATGAGACTGCTTAGGCGGATCGGCCCTGTGCTTCAAGGGGTCACCCTCGACCGATCTACCTCGGGCGATGCGTACTTCCCGACCGCGCACATCCATGCTCTCACTCGAGAGTTTCCAGTCATCTCCCTGACTCTGGGCCAGCGTCTCGTCACGAGCTCAGGAGTGCAGGAGGCCGTTACTTTCTCTCGGCACGCGGAAGATTATTCTGGCGCTGCTGGGCGACTGGCCGAGCAGGCGCGCTTGAGTTTGGATTTGCCGCCGACGGTTGAGGACGTGGTCCGAGAGTTGCGTGCCATTGCGGTCTCTCAGCAGGCTCAAGGTGGTCCGCCTGCGGTGAATGAAGTCGAGGATAGTGTCCTCATCCCTGCAGCAAGTGGCTCAGTTGATATTTCCAGGGAGAGCATCCAGCTTGCACGGGAGCTTCTGAAGAAGTGGCCGAAGTCGCGACTTCCGATCAATTGGACCTCGGCAGATGAATGGCTTGAGGGGGTATCGGAAAAGGCTGGGAATGTTGATTCTCTCCATGAGATTATCGACGGCCAGATCGCCTTCCATAAACTTTCCAAGGTGCGGCAGGAATAACCCTTAGCGATTAAAAGGAGGCCCCGCCCGAAGCACTTCGGGCGGGGCCTCTGGGCGTTGCCGAACCATCTGGACCGAGGACGACAAGGACTTCACGGAAATCACCGTCGCGACAGGCGACACCCTGTCGAGCATCGTCGCCACCGACACCCACCCCTTCTGGGTCCCCGACCTGAAGGAATGGGTCGAGGCCGGTGACCTCCAAGTCGGCCAGATGCTCCGCACCAGCGCCGGCACCCACGTCCAGATCACCGCAGCCAGCCACTACACCAAGCGCCAACGCACACACGACCTCACCATCGAGGACATCCACGCGTACTATGTGCTGGCGGGCGCCACTCCGGTATTGTTCACAACTGCGGTGGATCTCTCTATGAAGCAGGTGGAAAGCATGGCGCTACGGCCCGCTCAAGCTCCAGAGGGGTAAATAGTGCTGAGCCCCAGAATGGCCAGGCTGCCCTAGATAATTCAGTCCCAGTAAAGGGGACCTCTCCTCGGAGAGTCGGGGTCGATGCCGAAAATGGTGAGATCGTTGTCCTGGATCGGACGGTCCAGCGGCCGTGCGAGTGTGGCGGCGGCGGGACGAATGACATTTACCACGGCCACGTCCGCACATGGGGAGATCTTCATATCGACATGCAGAATGCCTTGAGGCGGGCGGGTCTCGTCGACAGGAGAGGGAGGATAGTGGGGTGACGTCACAAAATCCCGCACCATTCGGTCGAGAGTGGCGCGCTGAACTGCTGGCCGCCATTGCTAATGGTTCGGTCGATCAAGCGACTCAGGCGCTCTTGTCGTTGACGTTCGATGACCCGGACGGCGCTTGGGTGGAGAGCGTTCTCTTGGATTGCCTCGATGGAGACTTCGACGATCAAGTGAAACTCCTCGCGCTCACCTGCTTCGGGCATCTGGCGCGAATTCATGGGGCGATCCACAATCCTCGCACTGTGATGCAAGTAAAACGCATGTCTAGAATGCCGGGGTTTGAAGGGCGGGCGCAGGATGCGCTTGATGACTTCGAGACATTCCTATAGGTGCATTCTTTCTGAGCGGCGGCCGTAGAGTCCGAGCGTCGTTCGCAGTGGTGAACAAGGAGGCCCGCCAGGCACTGCCTGGCGTGCCTCCTGCGTGCGGTGACGGCAGTAGTTGACGGCAACGTCAGCGGACGAGGGCTGCGCAGGCTGGTGGTCCATCGCCGTCGCCGTAGGCCGTCTCGGTGATCTCCAAGCTGCCGAGCGTGGTGCTGAGGGTGTCGATGGCGTCGCGCTGGAGCGCGGTTCGGACGAAGGGGGGCGGTTGTCCTCTGCGCGGGCCGAGTGCCACCCATGAACGGCGTCCCGCTTGCGCGGGCCGCCGCGCACCGGCGGCCGGTGACCGCCGCCCGCTCCTGTCTGCCGCCCCGCTGGCGACGCCCACCGGCCACTCGGCGCGCAGTGGCAGGCAAGCGAGCCGACCCCGATTCCGGAAGCAACAGCATCGGCCCGCAGCGGCGCCGCCGGCCCGCTCCGCCGAACGCCGCACAGCATCACGTCAGGCCGCGGCAGCCAAATCCGCGATCGTCGTCGGCGTGCCATCACAGGCGAGGCCACAGATCGAGCAGCCCATCCCGCTGCCGAGCGGCCAGGGCGGATGCCATGACGGAAGGAAGAGGCGTGGTTGGGGCCGGTGCGGGGTTGCTGGAAGCACACGTGGCGGGTGATCTCTCGGCGCACCCGCCGTCGTGGCTGACTTTCTGTGGCTGAGCTTGAAGGTGCGACGGGGATCAGGTGACCAGCGACGGTGGTGCGAGCGTCCGTGCTCGGTCGTACAGGTCCCGGGCCGTCGCGTTCTTCAGATGAGGGCGCAAGAGACCGAACATCGCCTTCACGCGCTCGTCGGCGCGGCCGGACTGCACCTTGGGGTAGTCGTCGAGGGCCTGGTGCCAGGTGACGCAGGCCGCTTCCAGGTGGCCGAGTTCCAACTGCCGCTCTGCCAACAGGCCACGACGGTGTACTCGTGTGCGCTGGTACACGCTGGGGCGGAGCCGGTCCGCTTGCTGCATGGCTTCGACGGCTCCGGCCTTGTCACCGAGTTCGTAACGTACCTGGCTGGCGTGGTAGTTGAGCGAAGAAGGGTCGTAGGAGCCGAACGTCTTTCCGCGTGACTCGGCGCGGTCCATGGCTTCCTCGGCTTCCCGGATGTAGCGCAGCGCGCCCGTACGGTCGCCGGTCTGCGCGGCGGCGTGCGCCTGCTGGCCGACGAGGAAGGCCAGCATCCGGGGCCCGGCTTTCGGGGAGGCGGCGGCAGCGGCGTCGGCCAGCTCCATGGCCTTCGCCCCGTGGCGGAGGTCGACTGCCTGGACGCTCATGCCCCGCAGGGTGGTGCAGTACGTCAGATGGTCCTCGGCAGCGCCAGCCAGCTCCAGGGCCTTGACGTAGTAGCGCTGCGCGAGACCGTGCAGCCCCTCGTCCACAGCCATGTAGCCGGTCAGGTAGAGCAGGTCCGAGGCGGCGGACAGCATCGCCTTGCGTACGTCCTCGGACGCGTCGGCGCGCAGGTAGGAGGCCACAGTGTTGACCATGAACGAGGCCGCCATGGGGCGTGCGTGACGGCCGCCGAACTCGTCGTCCAGCTCCGAGACACGCTCGGTCATGGCGACGACCATGTCCACTTCGTTCATGCCGATGCGACTCGTGCGGCCGGACTGGACGGCGTCGGCACGCCCAACCACATCAGGCCAGCCGGGAATGGTGACGGCCACGGAGAACAGGCCGGCACCCAGGACACTGCGGCGGGACGGGTCCATATCCAGCCTCCCCAGGTCGATCACCCCTTCCACGGTATCCGCAGCCGCGGAGGAGCGATCGCGTGGAACGGGCAGCCCGGCCTCGGCATGGGTGACGGGGCGGCCGAGGTGGCGGGAGAGGGCTTCGAGGATGCATGCGCGCACCGCACCACGCGGGACGGTGCCGCCGAGCCAGTGGCTCACCGCCGACTCGTCGTAACGCAGAGGGATCCCGGTCTCCGTACCGACGCGGTTCACCGCCCGTGCGAACTGGCGGTGAGTCCAGCGGCTCTCGGCGAGCAGGCGCCCGAGCGCCGCGTTCGGTTCACGCTTGGCCATGCCCTCAACTCCCCCTGACCTTGCGAATTTTCAAGGCTTTCAAGTCCCGGTGCTGCGGCAACGGTACCGCTGAGCGTGGTCGTGCGGTTGCGTAGAGACAGCAGGCAACGGCGAGTCCTCGCCGCAGCCGTCGTCTGAAGGGCTGAGGGATGAGAAGCGAAGCACGGGCCCGTCTGGCTCGGATGACCGAGGAGCGGGGTATGGACGGGGTGTTGAGGATCGACTCCTACGAGGGCGCGGACCTGCCGCCGGGTTCGAACCGGTTCTCGCCGCGTCTCTGCCCGCAGCACGGCAGTGCCACGCCCGAGTACGGCGCGGAGAAGCTGAGCGTCGCAGTACGCGAGGCCAACCAGCGCAGCCGCGGAGAGCGGCTGTGAATCGGTTAGTCGTCGGCCGCTACACCGGACCGCTCCTGATCATCACCATCTCGGGTTCAGTCGGCTTCGTCCTGGGCGTGGCCGCCGTATCCCCACCCACCTGACTCCTCCCCGTCACGCATCCAGGCTCCCCACCTGTGACGAGGGAGGGCCCGCCGTCAGAAGCGGTGGGCACCCCGTCCGGCTGCCTTCTTCGCAAGGGTCCGGCAGCCGGACGGGGCCAACTCCGCAGCATCCGCCGCGGAGTCCACTGAAAACCGTAAGGGAGAAAGCAATGAACGTGGACGAGCTGTTCACCGGCGACCTGATCACCGGCGTCCCGGCCGTCGAGGCCGCGCTGCTCGACAAGATGCCGGGCGGCGGCGACAACAACGGCGACCACTGCAGCAAGTGATCCAGGGCTGACGCCAGGCGGGGCGGGGCCGTTCGCGGCCCCGCCCCGCCGCACGACATCGGAAGGGGGCTACATGCTGTCGATGCGTCTGCGCTTGGCCGATCTCCAGGAGCCCAAGTGGAGATCACAGGGCTGTCGTTGGATCAACGGTGAGAGCTGGATCGAGCCCGCGAACGTGTCCACTCTGGTCATGGAGGTCAACGACGACCAGACGCCGCGCGTACGGGTCCGGGTGAAGGAGTGCAAGCGGGACGAGGTCGACTTCGTCGCACTCACCATGGAGCCCGGACAAGCCCGCCTGGCGGCGGGGGTCTTCGGCACAGCCCCGCTTTATCTGACAGAGAAGGCCGGCGAGCTGCACGCCTCTTGGGACCTGACACTATTGCGACCGTATATGCAGGCCGAGCGCCTGGTGCCGCGTGTTGTCGCCCGCACGCTGACGAGGCAGCACCGCTACACGTCCGAGACGCTCCTCGAAGGCGTCTACCGCCTCACCGAACGGGCGGCGGCCACGTTCACCCCTTCGGGACTCAGCATCCACTACCCCGACCCCAGCGAACACGTACTTGAGCCACGTACGCTGCGGCCCGGCGTTGATCCACTCATGGCTCTGGACGAGTTGCTGACCGACGTGATCCGCCAGGCGCCGACGGCAACCGGATGCGTGGGTGTTGAGCTGTCCGGCGGAGCGGACTCCGGGAACGTCGCCCTGGCCGTGAAAGCAGCCCGCTTCCCCGAGGTACACAGCTTCGGCCTGCTGGTGGGAGGAAGCACCGGCAGGCAACAGGGCGAGCGGCGCCGGGCCCTTGTGGAGCACTGCGGCTTCCGGGACACGGCCACCCCCGCCATGCAGCACCCACCCTTCTGCCCCGGCGGCGTGCGCGCTCTGCGCAGGCCGCACGATCCGGCGGGAGCCTTTTACCAGGAGGCGTTCGATGTCGTGCGCGAGCAGGCAGCCGTCCGGCGGTGCGAGGTCATGTTCACGGGCAGCGGCGGGGACGAGATCAACGCCCACCACTCCAGGACACGGGCCGAACTGCCGACGCCGGAACCCGTGCTGTGGCTCGGCGACAAAGCAATCCGAGCGCTCGCCGAAGTCAACGAGCACCTGGCCCCCATTCCGGTGCTGCCCGTCCCGACCCTGATGGCGTTCGGGATGCACAACCCCGGATTCCTCCGGGCCGGAATCTGGCCGGTGAGTCCGCTCGCGCACCCGCGGATCGTGCGGTTCATGGAGCAGCTACCGCACGAGCACAAGCGAGGCAAGGCGTTGTTCCGCGAGCGGATCCGGCGGGCCGGGCTGTCCGAGTGGGTGGCCGCGCCGGCCGAACCGGAGAACTTCCTGGCCGTCCTGGAGAAGGGTTTGCGTTCCTACGGCTTGCCGGTCTTGGACGACATGCTGAAGGAGTCCATCCTGGTGGACCTCGGCTACGTTGACGGCAAGGCTCTCGCCAAGGCGGGGAGGAACGCCGACTCCGCGCCGGTCGTCCCCGATCTGCTGTGCGATGTGCTCGCCCTGGAGGTCGGGCTGCGAAGCCTCATGTGACCAGCCCCGACACGGAAGCCGAGCAAGTGGAAGCCACCAACCTCCTGTACCGCGATCCGGCACTTTACGACGTGGTCCAGTCCGACAGCGCGAGCGCCGAGATGTGCCAGACCCTGATCGAGTTGCACAGGCCGGACGCCCGGACCCTGGTCGACTTCGGATGCGGTACCGGCCGGGACCTGGAGATCCTGGCCAAGCGCTTCGAGTGCACCGGCGTGGACCTCCAGCCCGGCCTGGTCGACTACGCCCACCAGGCCCGGCCCAGGCTGGACATCCGCACCGGCGACATGCGCACCGTGCGACTCGGCAAGCGCATGGACGTGGTGACCTGTATGGGCAACAGCCTCGCCTACGTGCACGACAACGAGGCGATCAGCCAGGTCTTCGCCACCTTCGCCGCCCACGCCCGGCCAGGAGCGCTGCTCGTGCTGTGTTCCCCCGTCGCCCCGATCACCCGGACCGAGCCGACCACTGCCACGGTGGACACCCCGAGAGGCCCCGCCACCGTCACCATCCGCCACACGTGGGACCTGCGGACCCAGATCAACACCATTCATCGGCACTGGGCGCTCCCCGCCGGCGACGAGGCGCGAGACGAGATCCGCAGGCGCGTCCTGTTCCCCCGTGAGCTGGAACGCTACGCGGAGGGCGCCGGCTTCGAGGTCCTGGACATGCTCGACGGCACAGGGACAGGGCTTACCGGCCCCACCGCGTACACGGTGGCCCGGCAAACTCCGCGGTGACCGGCGGGGCGAGAAATGGCACCAGTGCCAGCCGCCCGCTCCTGACGGCAGTAGTGACGGCAACACCCACGGATTCCCCCGCACAACGACGGACACCAGCGGAACGCAAATCACGCGCTGACCTGCGAAGAAGCAGGTAGAGGGGTGCCGCGTAGCACACGTACTATGTGCTGGCAGGGGCCACGCCTGTCCTGGTCCACAATTGCGGCGGCCTCGCCGGCGGTTTCGCCGAAGAGATGGGAAGCGGAAACGTATGGAAAAGCAGCGAAGAGCTCAGTAAGGCCACCGGAAAAACGACAGCATCCAGAAATCGCCATTGATGCAATCATCATGGAAGATTTCCCGGACCTGAATTTCACCCACCGCCCCGTTTACAGTTACGGGGTCAACTCCGGCATGGCAATGCCTAACGTAGGAACGCAAATTGGATTCAAGCGCTTTGCGAGTCGGGCACTCCTTCGCACTACGATGGTCCATGAAGAACTGCATCACCGTTGGTTCGCACGCGGTCTCACTAACCATCATCCACGCGATGGCTCCGGGACATCGGAGCGATTTTACGGCATCGTCGACCGCTACATGTCGATCAGGGGCTGGTAATGACAGAACAGGCAGCCCGGCTACCCGGACCGTGCCGCGAGTGCGGCGGGGTCGGCACGGAGTGGCTGGTTCAATCCACCAACAACGGGCGCCTTGGCTGGGAAGTCGAGTGGGATTGCAACACGTGCGGAATCTCGCACGACTCGGATGAGGGCTGGGCACCGTCAAGAGTACGGAATGCGATCCTGGAGCAGCATGGACCCCATTGCCTGAGACTCGTCGACGCCGCAGCGCACGGGGGAGCACTACTGAAGTCCTTCCGAGCAGCCTTCGGTACATCAATTCAAGAAGCGAAGAGATTGTCGGATGAGCTCAAACGGTCTGGCTTCGAAGGCACTCTAGTGGAAACCGCACTCCTCTCCGAATTGTTGGAGAAAGTCGGAATCTCCAGTGTGACGCAGCCTGGTCGCTGCGGCTAGCAAGAAAGCCCAACCCTGCCAGTAGGTCGACCCTTAATCCAGACTTCCAGAGGCCCGCCGGATTTCATTCCGGCGGGGCCTCTGCGCTGTTTGACGGCAAGGCTGACGGAACGGTCATCGCCGATATTCAGGGCTAAGTGTTGCAATAGAGCAGGTATGCCAGAGGCCCCTTACGGTGGGGCCTCTGGAATGTGCTGGAGTGTCTGACGGCAGTAGTTGACGCTGAGGTTGAAAGGGTGGGGTGACAGGGTTACGGGGGCTCCAGCGTCAGTCCGGTCTCGGCGATGAAGCCGTCGAGTGCATCCGGTCGGCGTTGGATGCTGCGTAAGCGGTTCTTCACGAGCGGGGCGAGGTCTTCGATCGTGCGGGGCGCGAGGTTGGCCAGGGACTTTTTGAAGCGCTTCGAGGAGGATGCGGACGCGGTGGCGGTAGAGGCGGGTGTAGATGGGGTCTTGTTCCAGTGCGGTACGGAACTCCGTGTCCGTGGGCCACTGGCGGTGATGGCCCTGCATGGCTGAGAGCGCCTTGATGATCACCTCGTCCGCGTGCTCGGGCTGTCGGGACGCGGCTGTGACGAGGTCACGGAAGACGTTGTTGTAGTCGCGGCTGCTCAGGTTGAGGATCGCCCGGCGGACGAGGTAGCTGTCGATCGCCCGGATGGCACGGTGCCGCCGCTCCGCCGGCAGTACGGCGTCGTCGAGGCCGTACAGGAAAAGGAGCAGGGGCATCGGGGTGGAGGTCTGCATGACCTTCATCCGATAGAGGAAACGGCCCTCGACGCCGTGCAGTGGGTGCTGGTCGATCCGGTCGTAGATCTCGGCGTACCGCGCTAGTTCGGCGAAGACGTCCTCGCTGCGAGCGCTGGCCGAGTTCAGCCAGTGCTCGAACTCCTTGAACAGGGAGGAAGCGGTGAACTCGCGCCCTGTGCGCATCGTGAGCCAGTAGGTCAGGGAGACGTCGAGGCGGCTGCGTGTGATGCGGCCGGTCGTCTGCTCGGTGCGCCACTCGTCCTGGTCGAAGGGAGCCCAATACGCCTTGTAGAGCCGGTCGACGTCCGCTCCGCAGTGTTCGGCGTTGCGAAAGAGCAGGTTCTTGATCAGATCCGCATGTTCCAGGGGAGTACCGCGGCTGTTGAGCGTTTCGAAGACGACCTGCGCATCGTCGTGCTCCTCCAGGTCGATGATGACCAGACGCAACTGCTCCCGCATCGTCTGTACGAGCGTTCCGAGGCGTTCGTGCGGCTCAGGGCATTCCGCCAGCCACGCGTCGATCTCCTGCTGAAAATAGGCGACAGCCCCAGCGAGACGGCCGTCTCCTCCTTCTCCGAGCATCACGGAGCGGAACTCGTTGCGGTCGGCGTTGGTGGGCCACACTTTGTAGCGATGGTCCGGATGCCGGCCGCTGTCGAACAGGTCCTCGTCGTTCTCCAGGAACTTGCTCAGCAGTCGCACCGACCTCTCGTGGTCGAGTACCGTCGCCGACAGCCGGGCCGCGAACAGAAACAGCTGAAGTGTCGTCAGCCGCTGCTGGCCGTCGATGACCTGGCGGGTCTCCAGGTTCGACGATAGGTAGGGCGTCTCGTCGAAGACCACCGCGCCCAGAAAATGCGGCGCCACCGTGTCACCGGTCTGCGCGGCCCGTTCGACCCGCTCGACGGTGCGGCGAATGTCCTCCCACAGGGCTGCCCAATTGTCGTCCCTGGTCCATACGTACGGCCGCTGGAACAAGGGCACCGTGTACCGGATATCCCTGCCGAAGATGCGCCGCAGATCGACGGTGTCCGCTCTCATGGCCCCCCACATCACGGAGAGTGTTTTCACATCGTGGTCACCTGACCTGGAGACAGCGCGAGAATTTTCAGAGGAGTTCGGTAGTTCGGGGGCTCTGGTTCTCAGGGTTCCGCGCAGTGCAATCGATCCAAGCCGCATGAGAGTTGCCGGACAGCGAGGACTCGAAGAGCTGGAAGTCCTCATTGAGGGTCGCGTCACAGGCTGCCAGGTGAGCTGTGAATGGGGGCCATTTAGGTGACAGAATCGAAGTAGTCGTGTCCGGGAGAGGGGTTTTGAGTGTCTGGAACCAGTGCGGGTGATCTGTTTGCGCGCTATTGCTTGCCTGGGAACAGGTATAAGAAACTCCTCTCCGGGAGCTTCATGAGGGCTGGCCGTGAGCAGGCTCTTGAGTTTGGTGCGGCCTTGATGGACGACGGTCGGCAGGCGTCGGCGAGTGAGCTGGAGCAGCTCCTGGGCGGCGACTGGCGGGAGGCTCTTACGGCTTGTTGGCTCATCGGGTTTGCGCAGAGATCTGAATTTCGAGATGAGCTGCACAGGCTTATCGATGAGGGGGGCGCCAGACGCGCGGAAAAAGGCGTTGCCTTCACGCTGGCTCGGTTCTGTCAATCATCTGATGCGCATACCTTGAAGCGTCATCTGGAGCGTAGTCTGCGCGAGCTACAAAATCGGGGAAACCAGCCGTGGTGCCTTGGTGCGCTGCTGCATATCGAGAGACGTTTGGGCGTACGGCTTTCGCAAGATCTACTTGCGCCCGAAGGGTTGTGGGATCGATGGTCGGCGGCAGGCTTCCTTGAGGCTGCTGATCCTTCCCATTGGGAGAGGGAAGTGGCAGGCTGGATTGAGCTTGCCGAGAGCCTGGACTGATCACTGGCAGGCTATATCTCCACCCACTTCTGAAGGCTTCCTTTGCTGAAGCCGTTCGTGATAGCGAAACGAAGCCCCGCCGGGTGCGTCCTGGCGGGGCTTCTGCGTGGGGTGACGGCAGTAAATGACGGCAACGTCAGCGGACGATGGCGCAGGGCGGCGGTTCGTCGTTGTCACCATTGCCCGCGGTGATCGTCGGGCTGCCGAGCGCGGTACTGAGGGTGTCGATGGCCTGGCGCTGGAGTCGGAGTCGGGCGTGGGCGTAGACGCCGGCGGTGACGCCGATGTGGGCGTGGCCGAGGAGTTCCTTGATGATGACGAGGTCGACCCCTTGTTCCAGGAACAGGGTGGCGGTGGAGTGGCGGAGGTCGTGGGTGCGCCGTGAGGCGCTGTGGTTCGTGTGGAGGTGAGAGACCTTTGCCGCTGATCCCGTCGCAGCGGGGCGGTGGAGCTGAGGGCAGCCTGATGCGGGTGATGCCGGGGAGGGTGGGAGCAGCCCTGACAAAGCCGGGACAGGCCAGAACTGCCAGATGGCCTGGGTTCGGCGAGCGGGATGGAGAGGAGTACGCGAGGAACCGATGTGACAGTCCCTTTATGCGACGCCAGCTCGAAACCTGGTGGATCCGGGCCGGAAGCGGCGCGCACCCGCCGAACGTGGCGGGGAACTTCCGAGGCGGTAGGCATGAGCCGCCAGGGAGGCTGCGAGGAAGGTCTGCGGCGTACTCGCAGCGAGGCCGCGGGGACATAGTCGGGCTCCTACTTCGTCGAGCGAACCACAGTGAACACGGGAACCGTCCTGGATCCGCCCTGCCGCCCGTGGCCAACGGGATGTGCGGGGTTGGGCGCATCGACCGCCGATCGGTCTGGGACGGGGCGGAGCCGCCGTAGTACTCCGAGCCGGGGAAAGCCCGCGCACATGGGGAAGGGCGGCAGCGGTATCGAGAAGGGACGGAGACTGCAATGCCGGAAGACGCATCGCTGAACAGTGATGCTCCGCGGACCGGATACACGGGCAGACCTGGGCCTGCGTCCAGATTTTCTGTACGAGGTTCAAGGCGGCCCCCGCCCGTCAGGGCCTGGCCGCCGTCGCCGACAAGCCCCGCCGGCGGGCGAGCAGCCGACGCTCGTGCCGAGTGTCGGCGGGCTGCCGGTCCCGGGCGTGAGCGGGGCTCAACCTGGCGCTGCCGGGAGCAAGTTGTGGGCGTGAGCACTTGCGCGTCGCACAGCAAGTTGTCGCCGACGACCGTCCTACGGCCGGATCGCAGGCACAGGGTCGGCCAGGGGGCCGACCCTTCACGTCCGTCGCCGGGCTCACCGAGGGCGGTGGCCGGCGTCGCCTCCGGCAGGGGAGCGAAGCTCCCAGCGCCCCACCATCGGCCGATCCCTCCCTGCCCGGCCCCCGAAACATGCACTCGGCCGTTCGCCGCGCTCCCGGCGCGGCCCACGGACGTGCGTCGAGCCTTGAGCGACCACCGACTCAGGATCCGTCGACGGCTGGTGACCGAGCTGACCAGAACCTGGCTTCCGGCGCAGCAAGCCGTCCCGGCGGACGCGCTGATGCAGCAGACCAAGTGCCTGCCCCGTTCGCCGTCCCGGCGTACAGCGCCCCTGCCCG
This sequence comes from Streptomyces sp. B21-105, assembly GCF_036898465.1. NCBI lineage: Bacteria > Bacillati > Actinomycetota > Actinomycetes > Kitasatosporales > Streptomycetaceae > Streptomyces > Streptomyces sp. B21-105. The sequence continues at coordinate 3,119,354 of NZ_JARUMJ010000001.1, forward strand.
TACCCGACTCCACCCCAGGCAGGCCACCGGCCCAAGATCCCGCCAGCACCTACGAGGACCGGCGCACGCACGTTCGGAGATCGGCTCCGTGGGGTGAAGCCCGGTGTCAGCGCGGGGCAGCCCCCGTATGCTGGCCTCGGTAGCCACACCCCGTCCCGTGGAGGTCCCGATGAGCACACCCGACGCGGAGTACTCCGGCTACCCACCGCTTCGGCCCCGCGTTTCGGTCGAGGAGCTGCTGGCCGTGAAGAACACCCAGCCGATCCGGTCCCTGGACGACCTCGCCGCCGACACGTTCGAGTCGGACGAGGAACTGGAGGAGTTCCTGGCCTTCACGTACGCCGAGCGCCATCGCGACGTCGCCTGAGCCGCCGCCATGCAACCCGTCATCCTCGACACCGACGTCGCCTCACTGTCCCACAAGCGCAAGCTCACCGGCCCGCTCGCCACCAGGCTGATCGGCCGCAAGCCGCTGATCACCTTCGTGACCTTCGGCGAACTGACCAAGTGGACCGAGATCCGCCACTGGGGCACCCGCAGCCGCCAGGAACTCGCCGACTGGCTCTCCGGCATCCCGATCCTGCCCGGCGACGAAGCCGTCGCCGCAACCTGGGGCCGCCTGTCAGCCGCGGGCATCCAGCGCGGACGCCCACGCCCGATCAACGACATGTGGATCGCGGCCTGTGCCCTCACCTACGACCTGCCGCTGGCCACGCTCAACCTCAAGGACTACGAGGACTTCCGAGCCCACCACGGTCTGCGTATCCTCGGCGCGGAGTAGCCGCTCGCCGCTGGCGCGTCGGGGCCCAGCTTGCGGCAGGCCCAACGGAACTTCCGCGAGGCGTACTCGGCGAGTTCAATCAGTCGTTGCAACACTGGGTCGTTGGATTGAGCGTAGCTGCTCTGCAAAGACCTCGGCTGGGGTCTTCCATCCGAGGATCTTGCGGGGTCGGTTGTTGATTGCCAGGGCGACGGCCGCGAGGTCCTCGGCAGACCACCGGGCCAGGTCGGTGCCCTTGGGGAAGTACTGCCGCAACAGCCCATTGGTGTTCTCGTTCGTCGGGCGCTGCCAGGGCGAGTGCGGATCGGCGAAGAACACCTTCGTCCCGGTCTCGAGCGCGAACTGGGCGTGATCAGACAGCTCCTTGCCGCGGTCCCAGGTCAGAGTCTTGCGCAGCTGCTCGGGCAGGCGCGTCATCGACGCCGTCAGGGCGGCGTTCATCGTGGCGGCGCCGTAGCCACCGAGCGACGGGCCGTTCTTCACGGGTGGTCTCTCGCCCCAGCCCTCCAGCCGCGGAAGGGGGACCAGGATCGTCGAGCGGCTCGACCGCTCTACGAGCGTGCCGATCGCAGACCGGCCGGTGCCAATGATCAGATCGCCCTCCCAGTGCCCGGGAACGGCTCCGTCGGCCCGGTATGCCTCGGCGAGCTCGGAATCGGTGACCGGAGAGGCCCGCCACCGGTAATAGGGCTGGCGGGCCAGATTGAGCACCCGGCACGTCACCGCCACCGGAACCCGGTGAGGGGCAGCGGCGGCGGCCAGCTCGCGGACGAGCGGGTACATCATTTTGCCGGCAGGTTCGCCTGCGACAGATACGCTGCAGCCCGGCGCAGAACCTCGTTCTCCTGCTCCCGGATGCGCTTGCGGGCCTCGCGCAGCTCGGCCGACTCACCCGACGCTGTCGCGGGCCTGGCGCCCTCATCGCTGTCCGCACGGCGCAGCCACTTCGACAGAGTGATCGGGTGGACGCCGAAGTCGGCGGCGATCTGTTCCAGCGTGACGCCGGGCTCACGGTTGCGCGCGACCCGCACGACGTCCTCGCGGAACTCCTTCGGATACGGCTTGGGCACTGCAACATCCTTCCAGGCCGCCTCTCAGCAAGCCAGGTCAGGTGTCACTCATCCGTGCAGCAGTCCCCAGCAGCGGCGGCGACGGCGACGGCGACGGCGACGGCGATTGTGTCGAGGTCGCGCTCGACTGGAGCAAGTCCAGCCACAGCAGCGGCTCCAGCGACAACTGCGTCGAGGTCGCCGCCTGTCCCGCGCAGGTCCACGTCCGTGACTCCAAGGTCGAGGGCGGTCCCGAGCTCACCCTCTCCCCCGCCGCGTGGGCCAGGTTCGTGGCCCACGCGGCGAAGTGACCCTAGGGTCGCGGACCGCTCACTTCGCCGGGCACTCCTGCCAGGCCATGTGGTAGACGGTGCTGAGGTCGCCGTCGGTCGAGTCCATCGTCATGAAGCTGACCTTGCTCGGCGAGGACGAGCCGGCGTTGACGCGGAGTTCGGTGTTGATGTTGAAGTTGCGCTGGACTCCGCAGGGGGCCCAGACCAGTTGGGCCCAGTCGGTGGTGTCGGTGGCCTGCCAGTTGTCGTTGTAGGAGCCGGAGAAGTTGTGGTTCTTGAACACCGTCTGCGACGACCCCTGGAAGTAGTACGAGGCCCGCTGCACGGCGCTCGCGCCGGACTGGAGTGAGGCGTAGCCGCGGTAGTCCGCCTTGGCGATGGCGTACGTGAAGCCCGAGGGGACGTGGACGACCAGGTTGAGCTGGCAGTTCTTGCGGAAGGCCGTGGGGTTGGAGCCCCCGCCGACCTGGGCGAGGTAGTCGCTGTAGGTCACGGTGAAGGCGGTGTTGTCCTCGGACACGGCGACGGCGGCCGTGCCCGCGGGACAGCCGGAGCCGTTCACCGTGGCGACGTCGATGACGATCTTGTCCGGCGGCGGGTTGTCGAACACGGGGGACGAGTTGTGCGCGGGCACCGCGGCGGTGATCAGCGCGGCGACCGCGCCGCCCAGAAGCAGCCCGTTTGCCATGGTCACTCTCCTTGGTTCAACGGAACACCTGTGGAGTTCCTGTGAAGAACTGGGGGGGCGATGGCATCGTAGGGAGGCCAATGAGGCGCGGCCAGGTAGAACTCCGGCCATTCACCCAGTCCCGTTCACACCCCCACCGGGATGCCCGAACTCGCCTGGAAACAACGGGAGTTGACCGTTGCGTCCACGGCGGGATCCGGACAGCCCGGGGCCACGGATCTCCGCACCGCTCAGAGCAGAACCCGGCCCCCGCCCCGGCCCCTGACCCGGACCACCGTGCTCACGGGTTCTCCCAGGCCGCCGGTTCCGCCGCCAGCTCCTTCACCGGGGCCGGCAGCGCGTCGGCGGCGATGTCGGCGATCGTGACGCCCTCCAGGATGCGGCGCACGTTGGCCCGCAGCGCGATCCACAGCGGCAGCAGGGGCTGCGCGGTCCCCGTGTACGACAGCCCCGTCGGGCGTTCGCCGCGCACGGACACGATCGGGCCGTCCACCGCCCGGATGACGTCCGCGACGGTGATCGCCGCCGGGTCGCGGGCCAGCCGGTAGCCTCCGCCGCCGCCGCGCCGGCTGTCGACGATGCCGCCGCGCCGCAGGTCGCCGAGGATCCCCTCGAGGAACTTGTGCGGGATGTCCTGCTCGGCGGCGATCGCCTCCGCCTTCACCGGGTCGCCGCCTTGCCGCACGGCGAGCTCCAGCACCGCCCGCACCGCGTAGTCCGCTCTTGCCGAGATCCTCATGCGTCCATTGTGGGGTCAGCGGCCGGCCGGCCCGCCCGCCGACCCCGTCCCGTCGGTGACCCCGTCCCGCCGCCGACCCCGTCCCGGCAGTGACCGCGTCTACGCCAGCCGGATCACGTTCCACGACAGCGGCTCCAGCGTCGCCGTCAGCGCGCCGTCCGTCAGCGCGGTGCCCTCGGCCGGGTGAGGGGCGACCCGCTCGGGGTCGGCGAGGGTGTTGCGGGCGTCCGGGTCTGCGTCCGCGAGCACGCTGTGCTCGACGACCGAGGTCAGCTCCAGCCCGTGCAGGGCGACCTGGAGCGGCAGCGCGTCGGTGCGGCTGCGGTTGACGGCGAAGACGGTGACCGTGCCGTCCTCGGCGCGGACCGCGGTGGCGTGCAGCAGGTCCGTCGTGCCGTGCTTGCGCGTCTCGTACGTCGGCGAGTCCACCCGCACGTCGAGGACGGTGCCGCGGCCGTACCGGGACGCCTGTGCGAACGGGAAGAACGTCGTCTGCCGCCAGGCCGGGCCGCCCGGCTCGGTGAGGATCGGCGCGATGACGTTGACGAGCTGGGCGAGGCAGGCGACCGTCACCCGGTCGGCGTGCCGCAGCAGCGCGATGAGGAGCGAGCCGAAGACGACGGCGTCGGTGACGCTGTAGTTGTCCTCCAGCAGCCGCGGGGCCTCCGGCCAGTCGTCCTGTCCGAGGCCCTTCGCGTGCGCCTCCCACTCGCGCAGGTACCAGACGTTCCACTCGTCGAAGGAGAGGTTGATCCGCTTCGTCGACTTGAGCCGCGCGCCGACGTGGTCGGCGGTCGCCACGACGTTGTCGATGAAGGACTCCATGTCGACGGCGGAGGCGAGGAAGGAGTCGACGTCGCCGTCCTCGGGCCAGTAGTAGGCGTGCAGCGAGATGTAGTCGACGAGGTCGTACGTCTCGGCGAGGACCGTCGCCTCCCACTCGGCGAACGTCGGCATGGACTGGCTGGAGGAGCCGCAGGCGACGAGTTCGACGCCGGGGTCCAGCTGGCGCATGGCGCGGGCGGTCTCGGCGGCGACGCGGCCGTACTCCTCGGCCGTCTTGTGGCCGGTCTGCCACGGGCCGTCCATCTCGTTGCCCAGGCACCACAGCCTGATCCCGAACGGCTCCTTGTCGCCATGGGCGGCGCGCAGGTCGGAGAGGGCCGTGCCGGAGGGGTGGTTGGCGTACTCCTGGAGCTCCAGGGCCTCGGCGACGCCGCGCGTGCCCAGGTTGACCGCCATCATCGGCTCGGCCTGCGGGCCGATCTTGCGGAGGAAGGCGATGTACTCGGAGAGGCCGAAACGATTGGTCTCCGTCGAGTGCCAGGCCAGGTCCAGGCGGCGGGGACGCTCCGCTGCCGGGCCGACGGAGTCCTCCCACTTGTAGCCGGAGACGAAGTTGCCGCCGGGGTAGCGGACGGCGGTGACGCCGAGTTCGCGGACGAGGTCCAGTACGTCGGTGCGCAGGCCTTCGGCGTCCGCGGTGGGGTGGCCGGGTTCGTAGATGCCGGTGTAGACGCAGCGGCCCAGGTGTTCCACGAAGCTGCCGAAGACGCGGGGGTCGACCTCGCCGACGGTGAAGGCGGGGTCGAGGGTGAAGCGGGCGGTGCTCATCTTGGCCTTTCGGGTTCGGTCTCGTCCCTGGCGCACCGGCGGCGGCCCTCCCCGGGCCGTCCTCCGTCGTGCCGCGGCCCGGCGGGCCGGTGGGCCACTCGGTTCGGCTTTCCGTTCGGCATCCGGTTCGCCATCCCGTTCGGCATGTCGATCCGTACTCCGTTCGGCATGTCGACTTGCGATCGCGACGTCGAACGGGACCGTAGATTCGATGCGCCCGCCCGTCAAGCTTCCGGCACCACTTCTGACAGCGCTTTCTACCGTTGTCCGTGCACCGACTTACCGTGACGCGGACACAACCAGCCGCGTAGTCTCGGACAGGCCGTCGCCGGGCGGCCGGAACGGTCGGAAGGGGGAGCCGATGGACGTCGCGGGCGCGCGCGGGAGGGCGGCCCGGATCGCCTCGGCGCTGCGGCGCGCGAGGACCGGCCCGGCCATGCGCGAGCTGACCGGCGATCTCTCCGCCGCACTGCGGGCGCGGGCCGTCCGGCCGCACGGGGTACGGGAGTTGTGCCGGGCACTGTGCGAGGAACTGTCCGAGCGGCGCGGCGGACGACCGGTCGAGGTGCGCTTCGAGCGGTTCCCCGACGAGATCGAAGTGACCGGGCTCTGGGTGGAGTTCCAGGACTTCGACCTGGTAATCGTCGAGGAACGGGCCGAAGCGGTCCAGCAGTTGGTCATCCTCGGCCATGAACTGTGGCATCTGCACGCCGGGCACCGGCACCACCACCGCGGCCTGGGTCTGGGCCTGGGCCTGGGCCTGGGCCTGGGCCTCGGCACGGTCGCCGCGGGCGTGCTGGGCGGCCGCTCGGACTGGGAGTCCGCCGCCCTCGCCGTCGCCGCCCGCGACGGCTCCCGGGAGGACGACGAGGCCGAGGCCGACGACTTCGGCCACCGCCTCGCGGCCCGCTTCCGGCGCTACCTCGCCGACTCCGGGCCGACCGCCGCCCCGGGGGCCGCGGAGGCCGTCGCGGAGACCACCGCCGTCCAGCGGACCCTCGGCTACCGCGGACGCAGGGGGACCCTGCGGTGAGCCACGGGCTGTACATCTCCTTCTGGCTGCCCACGGCGGTGCTGGGCGCGGCCCTCGCCATCAAGCTGCCCAGCATCCTCAAGCTGTGGCGGGACCCGCTGCTGCGCGCGGTCGGCGGCCTGCTGGTCTTCGGCTGCGCGGTGTTCGTCTTCGCGGCCCCCGGGACCATCGCCTGGACCAACCGGGTCACCGGCGTGCCGAACATCGCCGCGCCCTGGGTGTACTCGCTGCTCACCGCGCTGTCCGCGTCCTGGCTGCTGCTGATCATCGCCTGGCGCAACGGCCGTACCGAGCGCTCGGCCCAGACCCGGCGGACGACCCGCCTGGTGGTCTGCGTCTACGCGACGGTGGTGGTCGCGCTGTGGGTGCTGTTCGCGCTCGCCGACGTCCCTGTGGAGCGGATCCGGGACCTCGACACGTACTACGCCAACACGCCCTTCATGCGTGAGGAGATCCTGCTCTACCTGGTCGCCCACACCGTGGCCTGCTCGGTCACGGCCCGCCTGGTGTGGAACTGGAGCCGCACCGACGGCCTCGACGCGTGGCTGCGCTGGGGACTGCGTTTCCTGGGGGCCGGCTATGTGACGAACCTGCTGTTCAGCGCGGCCAAGATGACGGCGGTCGGGGCCCGTTGGACCGGGCACGACCTGGACTGGCTGAGCACCGGCATCGCCCCGGCGGCGGCCTGCGTCGCCGCCACGCTCGTCGCGATCGGCTTCATCGTGCCGCACGCCGGCCAGTACCTCCAGGAGCGGGTGCGGGTGCGCCGCCGTCACCGGAGCCTGCGGCCGCTGTCCCGGCTGATGCGGACCGTCACCGGCGGCCGCGAGCCGTTCGACCTGCGCGCCACGCCGGAACTGCGGCTGATCCGCCGCGAGACGTTCATCCGCGACGCCCTCCTCCCGCTGGCCCGCCGCCTGGACGACGATCTGCGCGCCCGCGCCTACGACGCCGCCGTCGCCCTCGGCGTCGAACGCGGCCGAGCCCAGGCCCTGGCGGCCGCGGTGGCACTCCTGGACGTCGTGGAGGCGCGGAAAAGCGCACAGCAACCTCGCCCGCCGGCCCCGGAGGCGGGGGCCATGTCCCCGGCTCACGCCGCGACCCCGGGTCCCTCCACTGCCGCCACGCCGGGTCCTCCCACGGCCGCCACGCCGGGGCCGGGTCCCGTGGCCGCCACGCCTGCCCAGGCTCCCCCGGCCGCGACTCCGGCTCCCCTCGCCGCCACCCCGGGCCCCCAGGCCGCCACGCCGGCCACGGGCCCACTGGCCGTCACCCCGGCTCCCCTCTCTGCCTCGCCGGCCTTGGATCCCCTGGCTGCCTCACCGGCCCCGGGCCCCCAGGCCACCACCCCGGCCCAGGCTCCCCCGGCCGCAACCCCGGGTCCCCTCGCCACCGCCTCCCGGGCTCCCTTGGCGTCCCCCGCCTCTTCCGCATCCGCCGCCTCCGGCGCTCCCGCTCCTTTCTCCTCCGGCCCGGACACCACGTATCTCCTGCGGGAGATACAGGCCGTGTCCCAGGCCCTGCGCCATCCCGACGACATCCAGGCGGTCCGCGCCCTCGCGGCCGCCCCGGCAGAGAGCATCTCCGCGCATGACTGAACCCTCCAATCCCGCCAGAACCGCCGTAGTCCTGGGGGGATCCCATGCGGGCATGCTCGCGGCAAGCGCCCTGACCGGTCTCGCCGACCGGGTCGTCGTCATCGAGCGGGACGTCCTGCCCGAGGGCCCAGCGCCCCGCAAGGGGCTGCCCCAGGCACGTCACGCCCACATGCTGTGGTCGGGCGGGGTGCGGGCGGTGGAGGAGCTGCTGCCGGACGTCACCGGGGCGCTCCGGGCGGCCGGGGCGCGCCGGTCGCCGGTCACGACGGACATGGTGGTCCTCGGCCCGCGCGGCTGGTTCCGCCGCTGGCCCGAGTCGCACCACGTGATCCTGGCCGGCCGCGACCTCCTGGACGCGACGGTCCGGTCCCGGGTGCTGGCCGACGAACGGGTCGGACTGTGCTCGGGGGCCGAGGCGCTGGGCCTGGTGGGGGACGCGGGCGCGGTCACCGGCGTGCGGGTGCGGCAGGGCGGCGCGGAGCGCGTCGTCGAGGCGGGACTGGTCGTCGACGCGAGCGGGCGCGGGTCGCGGGCGGCGGGCTGGCTGACGGAGCTCGGGCTGCCCACGGCGAAACAGCGCGAGGTGGACTCCGGACTGGCGTACGCCAGCCGGCTGTACCTCGCACCCGGGCCGGCCCGCTCCGGCTATCCGATCGTCAACGTGCAGCCCGACCCGCGGGACGCCGGCCCCGGCCGCGCCGGGTTCCTGCTGCCCATCGAGGACGGCCGGTGGATCGTCACCCTCAACGGCACCCGGGGCGGCGAACCCTCCCCCGACAGCGACGACTTCGTGCGTTTCGCCCTCGAGGAGCTGCGTCACCCGGTCATCGGGCAGCTCCTCGAGCAGGCCGAGCCGCTGTCCGACGTGGCGTACACCCGGTCCACCGTCAACCGCCGCCACTTCTACGAGCGGATGCCGGCCTGGCCGGACAACTTCGTCGTCCTCGGCGACGCCCTCGCCGCGTACAACCCGCTCTACGGGCACGGCCTCGCGGTCGCCGCGCAGAGCGCGGTGCTGCTGCGGGACGCGGTCCGGCGGCACGGGTGGGGCGCGGCGGGGCTGTCCCGGCGCGCGCAGAAGGCGGTGGCCCGGCCCGTCGCGACCGCCTGGGACCTCGCCGTCGGCCAGGACGTGTTCTATCCCGGCGCGACCGAGACCGGCCCCACCCGGCGGGACCGGCTCGTGGCCGCGTACGTCGGCCGCCTGATGCTCACCGCCACCGGCAACGGCCGCATGGCCCGCCGGGTGACGGACGTGACGTCCCTGGAACGCGGCCCGCAGGTCCTGCTGACGCCCTCCACGCTGGCGGCAGCCGCCGTCGGCCCCCTCCGCCCGCCCCTGCCCGGCCCCCCGCTGACGGCCGACGAACGCAAGCAGGCGGGCCTGCCGTAGCCGGCCGGGGCCGCTTTCCCCGCCCCGGCGCGGCGGCCCGCCAGCCGGTGGGCCGGCCGGTCCGGTGGGCGGCGGTCAGCCGGTGAAGGGTGGTTGGGGGAGGCCCTGGCCGGCGTTCGGGAGCACCAGGAGGGAGCCCGCCGTCGGGTGGGGGGCGTCCAGGCCCACGCGGGCCGTCGTGACGTACAGGTCGGTCAGGTCCGGGCCGCCGAAGGCGCAGGCGGTGATCCGCGGGCAGGGCAGGTCGATCTGCCGGTCCAGGACGCCCGCCGGGGTGTAGCGGCGTACCGCGGCCCCGTCCCACAACGCCACCCACACACAGCCGTCGGCGTCGACGGTGAGGCCGTCCGGGAACCCGGCCCCGTCCTCGATCGCGACGAAGGGACGACGGCCCGACGCCCGCCCGTCCGCCGAGAAGTCGAGGACGTCCACGCGGCGCGTCGGCGAGTCGACGTAGTACATCAGCGTGCCGTCCGGGCTCCAGCCCGTCCCGTTGCTCACCGCCACGTCGTCGAGGACCACCTCGGTGGACCCGTCGCCGGTGAGGCGGGACAGGCCGCCGCCGCCGGGGGCCTCGTCGTAGCGCATGGTGCCGGCCCACAGCGAGCCGTCCGGGGCGACGGCCGCGTCGTTGCCCCGGCGGCCCGGCACGGGCTCGTGACGCAGCCAGCGGAAGCCGCCGTCCGGATCGAGCAGGCCCACGCCGTCCCGGAGGTTGAGGACCAGGCCGCCCCCGGCCCGGGGCTTGGCCGCACCCACGTGCTGGTGGGTCGTACGGACCGTGCGGCGGCCGGTGGCCGGGTCGTACGCGTGCAGCCGGCTGCCCAGGATGTCCACCCAGAGCAGTCGGCCGGCGGCCGCGTCCCAGGTCGGCCCCTCGCCGAGGACCGCTCCGGCCGGCACGGCCACGTCGTAGCGTGTGCTCACACCGCGCCCCGGTAGCCGAGCAGCTCGGACAGTTCGCCGGCCCCCTTCAGGGCGAGCTGCTCCAGACCCGCGCGGCGCTCCTCGCTCCAGCGGATCATGGGGACGGAGATGGACAGCGCGGCGACGACCTGTCCCGTGCGGTCGCGCACCGGCGCGGCCACGCAGCTGACGTCCGGATTGGACTCGCGGTTCTCGACCGCGACGCCCCGCTCCCGGATCTCCGCCAGGGCCGCCCGCAGCGCCTTCGGCTCGGTGATGCTGTTCGGCGTCATCCGTACGAGTTCGGCGTCGTCGGGGATGCGCGCGGTGAGCTCCTGCTCGGGGAGCGACGCCAGCAGCATCTTGCCGACGGAGGTGCAGTGGGCGGGCAGCCGGCGGCCCGCCGCCGACACCATCCGGACCGCGTGCGTGGAGTCGACCTTCGCGATGTAGATGACGTCGGCCCCCTCCAGGATCGCCACGTGCACCGTCTCGTCACACGTTTCGGCGACGGTGCGGGCGACCTGCTGACCCTCTGCGGCGAGGTCCAGCTGCTCGGCGTAGCGGCTGCCGAGCTGGTAGGGACGCACCCCGAGGCGGTACCGTCCGGGTTGTCCGGGGACGGGCACGATGTACGCCCGGGCGGAGAGGGTGGTCACGAGTTCGTGCACGGTGGTGCGCGGAAGCTGGAGCTTGCGCACGATGTCGGGGGCGGAGAGCGAACCGTCCCCGTCGAGGAAGAGCTCGAGGATGTCGAGAGCTCGGGTCACGGCAGGTACGAGGCGTCCCACGACCGGCCCCCTCCCTTAGTCTGTAGTCTCAGTGCCCGCGTTCGAGATATCAACAGGCGATCGGCATGACGAACACAGGCTGTCATAAGGTGTTGCGGCGGGCAATGGCCCTGAGTCGCCCGGTGGGCCAGGATGGGGCGCATGCCGACCCAGAAACGCCTCGCGGGCACTTTCACGCCGCTTGACTTCCAGCTCGTCCTGCTGCGCCGCATGGCCGATCACAATCCGGATCTGGTGGAGAACGCCCGCCACGAACTGGGCGTCTCCCTCACCCAGATGAGGGAGGCCAACAAGCGCTGGCAGGCGATGGTCCACTCCCCGCACGCGCGGGGCTCCCTTTCACGGTATCGCTCGGTCCTCGGCGAACCCGGGTCGAGAACCGCCCGCCGCGTCGGCGACCTCGAGTGCGAGGCATGGCTCTGGCCGCTCCCGCTCTGGCCCGACCTGCGCTTCGAGGTGCTGCTCGCCCCGAACGGCTCGGTGTGGAACGAGTGGCTGGTCCGTGCCCCGGGGGCACGGCCGCCGTTCCTGCAGTCCATGGCCGACCTCGCCCCCTGGTCCTGCACGGTCGACGAGGCCGCCCACGCCTTCGCCCCGGCCCAGCCCCTGGAGGGCACCGCCCCGAACCGCTGGGGACTGGCCTTCGCCGCGCCCGACGGACCGGGGACCCGACGGGAGGTCGTCGCCGAGTTCACCTGGGGTCTGCTCCAGCGGACGACGGTCAGGGAGTAACGGCTCCCGGATCCCGTCCTCCGTCCCTGGTGCCGTGACCGGAGCAGCGGCCCACGCCGCCGTCCCGGCTGCCACCGTCACGTCCCGGCTGCCGCCGTCCCCGCCGTGGCCGCCGCCTTCAGGATGCTCGCGACGACGTGCGGCACGGACTGCGGGTGCAGGAACAGGAAGAGGTTCGGCTCCACCAGTTCCAGCTCCATCACCCGCGGCTCCCCGTCGTCGCCGTCCACCAGGTCGACGCGGGCGTAGAGCAGCTCGGGCGCGTCCGGTACGGCGGCCAGGGCGCGCTCGGCGACGGCCAGCTCGGCCGGGGACGGCGTCCACGGCTCCAGACCGGGGTGGGCGACCTTGACCGCGTCGAAGGCGGTGCCGGGGGCGAGGACGGCCCGCTTGCGGCTGGCGTGCAGGAGGCGGCCGCCGAAGAACTGCAGGGCGCGCTCACCGCCGGCGTCGATGCCACGCACATACGGCTGCACCATCGCCGTCAGCCCCTCCGCGTGCATCCGCGCGAGGTGGCGGACGGCCGTCTCGTGGCCGTCGGGCGTGTAGCGGGCGGCGTAGCGCGCACCGGCCCCGGAGGCGGGCTTGATCACGTACTCGTCGCCGTCGGGCAGCTCGGCCGGCTCGCCTGGCGCGAAGTAGCGCGTCGGCACGGTCGGCACCCCGGCCGCCGCCAGCTCTCCCAGATACCGCTTGTCGGCGTTCCAGCGCACCACGTCGGCCGGGTTGGCCAGCCGGGTGACGGCCGCGACCTTCCGCGTCCAGGCCGCGAACTCGTCCGCGCGCCAGCTGTAGTCCCAGGTGGAGCGGATGACGACGAGGTCGTACGCGGCCCAGTCCACGCCCTCGTCGTCCCAGAAGACGCCGTCGGCCTCCGCGCCGGCCGCTCGCAGCGCGCTCAGCAGCACCGGGAGGTCGGCGTCCTTGCTCGGCTCCGGCCGGGGGTCGTAGGTGACGAGCGCGATACGGGCCACGACGGACTCCCTGTTCGTACGACTGTCCGATCACCGGAAGGCTAACAAGCCACCGTCCCCGTCCCCGTCCCCGTCCGCCCGTCGGACGTGGGCCGGTCGGTCCCGGCCGCGTCGCGGTCGAGGCGTGGTGGAACGAGCGGCGCGCGGAGGTGCAGGCGCGGCGCGTGGGGTAGGAAGCTGCTTGTCGCCATGCCGCCCACCTCAGCCGCGCAAGGAGCCCGTGCCGTGTCGCACCGTCCCGTGTCGTCTCTCTTCCCCGCCTTGACGGACGATCCGTCCGGCCGCCCCGCCCTGCGGTTCGGTGAGCGTTCCCTGTCCTACGCGGAGCTCGCCGGGGCGACCCGCGCCGTCTCCGGACATGTGCGGGAGGCGACGGGCGACCGCCCGGAAGCGCGAGGCCGGGAGCGGGCCCGGGAGCGGGGAAGGGTCGCCGTGTGGGCCACACCCGCGCTGGAGACCGCCGTGGGCGTCGTCGGCGTGCTGCTCGCCGGGGCGGCCGCCGTGCCGCTGAACCCGAAGTCGGGCGACAAGGAGCTCGGGCACATCCTGTCCGACAGCGAGCCGAGCGCGGTGCTCGCGGCCTCCGGCGACGAACTGCCCGAGCCGCTGCGCACGTTGCCGCGGATCGACGTCGACGTGGCCGAGCGCGGCGACGCGGGTCCGTCGACGGCCGGCGCGCCGCAGGACGACGAGCCGTCGGACGGCGAGGAGCCCGCCCTCATCGTGTACACCTCCGGCACCACCGGGCCGCCCAAGGGCGCGGTCATCCCCCGCCGGGCGATCGCCACGACCCTGGACGCGCTCGCCGACGCCTGGCAGTGGACCGGCGATGACGTCCTCGTGCACGGGCTGCCGCTGTTCCATGTGCACGGGCTGGTGCTGGGGGTGCTCGGGCCGCTGCGCAGGGGCGGGTCGCTCCGGCACCTCGGGCGGTTCGACACGGAGGGCGTGGCACGGGAGCTGACCGACGGCGCGACGATGCTGTTCGGGGTGCCGACGATGTACCACCGCATCGCCGAGGCCCTGCCGTCCGACCCCGGGCTCGCCGAGGCGCTCGCGGGGGCGCGGCTGCTGGTGTCCGGTTCGGCCGCGCTGCCCGTGCACGACCACGAGCGGATCGCGGCGGCCACCGGGCGGCGGGTCATCGAGCGGTACGGCATGACGGAGACGCTGATGAACACCTCGGTACGGGCCGACGGGGAGGCCAGGGCGGGCACCGTCGGGGTGCCGCTGCCGGGGGTGGAGCTGCGGCTCGTCGAGGAGGACGGGACGGTGGTGGAGGCGTACGACGGGGAGAGCGTCGGCGAGATCCAGGTACGCGGGCCGAACCTCTTCACCACCTACCTGAACCGGCCGGACGCCACCGCCGCCGCCTTCACCGCCGACGGCTGGTTCCGCACCGGCGACGTGGCCGTCCGCGACCCCGACGGGTATGTGCGGATCGTCGGACGCAAGGCGACCGATCTCATCAAGAGCGGCGGCTACAAGATCGGCGCGGGCGAGATCGAGAACGCCCTGCTGGAACATCCCGGGGTGCGGGAGGCCGCCGTCACCGGGGAGCCGGACGCGGACCTCGGAGAGCGGGTCGTCGCCTGGGTGGTGCCGGCCGATCCGCAGTCGCCGCCCGGTGAGCGCGAGTTGGCCGACCACGTCGCCCGTCGTCTCGCCCCGCACAAGCGGCCCCGCACGGTCCGCTACCTGGACGCCCTGCCCCGCAACGACATGGGGAAGATCATGAAGCGGGCGCTGCCGGCATGACGGCACAACGAGTGAGCGCGCGGGAGTTCATCGCCCTGGTCGCCGACGCATTCGACGAACTCCCGCGCGTGGAGCGGGAGTCACGTCCGGACGGGCCGCTCGGCTGGCCCGGCTACGACGCCTCGCGTGAGCGCGCCGCCCGGCGGACCGGCGAGTCGGAGTCCGTGGTCTGCGGCGTCGCCCGCGTCGAGGGGGTCCGCGCGGTGCTGATCGCCTTCGAGTTCGGCTTCCTCGGCGGCTCGCTGGGCGAACGCACCGGCGACCGCCTGGTCGCGGCGTACGCCTACGCCCGCGAACACCGGCTGCCGGTCGTGCCGTTGGTCGCCACCGGCGGCAGCAGGATGCAGGAGGGCATGCTCGCCCTCACCCAACTCCAGCGTGTGGCACGGGAGTCGGCGCTGACCCGGGAGGCCGGGCTGGCGCAGATCGCGGTCCTGCGGGATCCGACGACCGGCGGCGGCTGGGCCACCCTTGGCGCGGGGGCCGACGTGGTGCTGGCACTGCCGGGCGCGCAGGTCGGCTTCGCCGGCTCACGGGTACGTCCGCCGGACGCCGACCCGGCCGCCTACACGGCGGAGGCGCAACTCGCGGCGGGCGCGGCGGACGCGGTGGTGCCCGTGACGGAACTGCGGGACGTACTCGGCCGCTGGCTGCGCCTTCTGAAGGGAACAACACCGCACACCGCGGCCCCGCACGCGGCCGTGCCCGGCCCGCAGGCCCCGATGGAGCCCGTCCCCGGCCCGCAGGCCCCGGCGGAGCCCGCCCCCGTGCCGCGCGCCCTCGGGGCGACGGATCTGCCGCGCACCGGCCGGGACGCGGTGCGGCGGGCCCGTTCGCCGCGACGGCCGCGCGCACAGGCCTACTTGGACGCCTACTTCACCGACCGGCTCGCGATCTCCGGCGACCGGTGCGGCGGCGCGGACCCGGAGGGGATGCTGTGCGGCTTCGGCCTGCACCAGGGCCGTACGGTCGCGTACGCGGCGCAGACCGGGGCGGCGACCCGGCCCGCCGGGTACCGCACGGCCGCCCGGCTGATCCGGCTCGCCGGCCGGCTCGGCGTCCCCGTGCTGACCCTGGTGGACACGCCGGGCGCGGCCAACGACGCGGAGGCGGAGCGGCAGGGCGCCGGCGCGGCGATCGCGGACCTGTTCGGCGCGGTCGCCACCGCCCGCACGCCGCTCACCACGCTGCTGATCGGCGAGGGCGGTTCCGGCGGCGCGCTGGCGCTGGCCGCGCCCGGCCGCACCTGGGCGACGCCGGACAGCTATTTCTCCGTCATCGCACCGGAGTCGGCGGCGGCGATCCTGAAGCGGCCCCCGCAGGAGGCCGAGGCGACGGCGGACCAACTGCGCCTGCGGCCCCAGGACTTGGCGGAGCTCGGGGTGATCCGCACCGAACCGGTACCCGGAACGCAGGACAATCACGTGCACCGTCCGTGACAATGCAGGTGCGCAGAGCAGCGGCGCGGGAGGGGCGTCCGCGCGGAACACGGCTAGGGCGAACGGGATTACGGGGGAAGCGTGGACGGGCTGGTGGAGTTCAGGACGGACGACGGCGTCGTGGTCGCCGTGGAGGCGGCCGCGGAGGGGCGGCAGGGTTCCCGGCTGGTGGCCCGCGGCGACGGGACGGTGCAGGCGGCCCGCACCTTCGAGAGTGCCCTGGAGGGCGTGCGCGCGGCCGCCGAGTCCGCGCTGCGGGTGTTCCGGGACGGGACGTTGCGACCCGACGGCGTCGAGATCGAGTTCGGCGTGAAGCTGTCGGCGGAGTCGGGCGCGATCATCGCCAAGGGCACCGCGGAGGGACACCTCGTCGTGAAACTGACCTGGTCCCCCTCCTCCGACTCCCCCTCGGCCCCCTCCTCCAACTCCTCGTCCGGCCCCTCCGGGGCATGAATCGCGGGCGGACCACCGGCGTGCGGTGAACTGCCTTAGGCTGTCGGGGTTTTGAGGATTTCATGAAGATCGAGAGGTGGAATTGCGCATGCCCCGCATACCGTCCAGACGTACCGTCCTGCGCGGACTCACGGTCACCGGAGCGGCGGTGGCCGCCTTCGACACCGCGTCCCGATCCTGGGCCGCGACCGCCGCCGAGTCCGAGACCGCCGCCGGGTCCACCGCATCGGCGTCCACGACATCGACGTCCTCGACCCTCGCCAAGGTCCCGCGGCTGGACGGCACGCTCCTCACGGACGCCTCTTCGCTCACCGCCGCCGCCGACGACTACGGGCACATCGTGCACAACCGCCCGGCGGCGGTCCTGCGCCCGGGCTCGGTGCGCGACGTCGTCACCATGATCCGCTTCTGCAACGACCACCGGCTGCCGGTCGCGCCGCGCGGTCAGGGGCACTCCCCGTTCGGCCAGGCGCAGGCACCGGGCGGCCTCGTCATCGAGACCACGCCGCTCGCGGGCATCGGCTCCGTGAACACGGCGTCCAGGACGGTCACCGTGGGCGCGGGCGCCAAGTGGAGCGCGGTCGCCCGGGCCACCCTCGCCCACGGTCTCACCCCGCCCGTGTTCACCGACTACCTGGAGCTGTCCGTCGGCGGCACGCTGTCCGTGGGCGGCCTCGGCGGCCAGGCCCACCGGGTCGGCGCCCAGGTCGACAACGTGACGGAACTGCAGGTCGTCACCGGCGCGGGCGAGCTGGTGCGCTGCTCGCCGTCCCGGCGGCCCGACCTGTTCCGCGCCGTCCTGGCCGGCCTCGGCCAGTGCGCCGTCATCGTCGAGGCCACGCTGCGCCTGGTGCCCGCGCCCACGACGGTCCGCCGCTACCAGCTGACCTACAGCGACCTGGCGACCTTCCTCGACGACCAGCGCATGCTCGTCCGGGAGGGCCGCTTCGACTACGTCGAGGGGCAGGTCCAGGCGGACGCCACCGGCGCGTTCGGCGTCCACGTCCTGGAGGCGGTGGCCTACGGCCCGCCGGTCGGCCCGGTCCCCGACGACACGGCTCTGCTGCGCGGCCTGCGCCACGACCCGGCCACCGCGCACATCGTCGACCAGCCCTACTACGACTTCCTCGACCGTCTCGCCCCCGTCATCGCGGCCATGAAGGCGGCCGGCATCTGGGGCTTCGCCCACCCGTGGCTGAACCTGATGCTCCCCGGCGCCTCCGCCGCGGCGCTCGCCACACAGGTGCTGGACGGGCTCACCCCGGCGGACGCCGGCCCCGGCGCCGTCATCCTCTTCTACCCCCTGCTGCGCGAGCGCCTCACCACCCCGCTGCTGCGCACCTCCGACGACGACGTGTCGTACCTCTTCGACATCCTGAGCGCTGCCGCTCCGGACGACACGGCCGCCGTCGACCGCCTCCTGGCCGTCAACCGCTCCGCCTACGACACGGTCGCCGCGGCCGGCGGCACGCACTACCCCGTCGGCAGCATCCCCCTCACCCCCGCGGACTGGCAGGCCCACTTCGGGCCGGCGTGGGCGGGCCTGCAGTCGGCCAAGTGCACCTACGACCCGCGGGGAGTCCTGGTCCCGGGCCAGGGCGTCTTCGGCTGAGGGAACCGACACACGCGCGGGCCGGTGCGGAAGAACCCCCATTCAGCCGCGCCCCGCCCGGCCCACCTGAGAAGGCGGCCCCCTCCGCGTCCCCGCACGATGTGGAGGGAGGCCTGCCGACCGGCGGCCCCCACGGTCTGTGCTCTCGGGAGGACCTGCCATGACCGCCAGTCTGGAGCAGCTGCGCCGCTGCCACTTCGCCGTCGACCTGGGAGCGGCGCGGACGCGGGTCTATGTGAAGGGGGCCGGGCTGGTCGTCGACCAGCCGTCCGCCGCCGCCGTGAACACCCGCACCGGCGCGCTGATCGCGGTCGGCGAGTTCGCCGAGAAGATGACGGGCCGCACCCCGGACTACATCCGCGTGGTGCGCCCGGTCTCCGGCGGCACGGTCGTCGACATCGAGATGGCGCAGCGCATGCTGCGCCATCTCATCGGCGACAAGATCCGCCGACAGCTGCGCCGCAAGCCGTTTCTGCGGGCCGCGGCCTGCACCCCGCACGACGCCGACCCGCTCGCCCAGCGGGCCGCGATCGAGACGCTGGTGGGCCTCGGGTCCCGGCGCGTCGAGCTGGTCGACACCCTCATCGCCGCCGCCGTGGGCTGCGGACTGCCCGTCGAGCGCCCCGAGGCCACCATGATCATGGTGTGCGGGGCCGCCGCGACGCAGGTCGCCGTGCTCTCCCTCGGCTCCATCGTGACCGCCGAGCGGATCCCGGTCGGCGGCGAGGCCGTGGACCACGCGATCGTCCAGCACCTGCGTCACGAGCACGAGCTGATGCTGCCCAGCCAGTCCGTACGGCCGCTGCAGCTCGCCCTCTCCGGCAACGGCCTCACCGCGCAGGGGCCCGCGTCCACCGAAATCCACGGACGGGACGTCGCCACCGGCCTCGCCCGTTCCGTGCAGGTCGACACCGCGGCCGTCCGCGACGCGATCGAGACCCCGTTGACCGCCGTCCTGGACGGCATCGGCAGGGTGCTGCGGGAGTGCCCGCCCGACCTGGTCGCCGACCTCGCCGACCGCGGGATCATGATGGTCGGCGGTTCCGCGCTGCTGCCCGGCTTCGACCAGATGCTGCGGCAGGCCACCGGGATGCCGGTGCACATCGCCGAACGCCCCGACATCTGCGCCGCCCAGGGCCTGGGCGCGATGCTGGAGGGCAAGATCGAACCGCTGACGCTCGACCCCTTGGGCGCCTGAGACGGCCCGGACCGCCCCGCGCCCCGCTCCGCATGCCCGGCTGCGGGCGCCTCGCCGCGGGGCCCCGGCGGTCCAGCCGTCTTGGGCCCAGCGGCCCAGCGGCCCCACCCGCCCCCACGGCTTTACCCGCGTTACCCGTGCGAAACCTTGACGATCACCTGGCCGGGTGCCACGATTCCGGCGCCGCCATGTTTACGTAAACATCCACCATCGCAGGGGCGCGAAAGGTGTCCCGAGTTCACCGCGGTGCTCGATGTTTACGTAAACATCGTCTTGAAAGGGCATGTAGATGCGCCAGACCCCCACCGCAGCGTCCTCCGCCGCCCCCCGCCTGCGCGCCGCCTTCGCCGCGGTCGCCTTCGCCGCCGTCACCGGCGCGACCCTGGCCGGCAGCCCGGCCTCCGCCTCCCCCGCCTCTTCCGCCGCCCCGGCTTCCCCGGCCTCCGCAGCGCACCACGGGTCCCGGCCGGCCGCGGACACGACCCAGTTCAAGGGCGTGAACTGGGCCGATCCGCGCGACAACTTCGCCGACGACTACCTCCAGCTGTCCGGCCTGTCGACCAAGGACACCTACCGGCAGACCTACGCCAAGTCGAGCCGGATCATCGCCGCGTTCCGCGCGAACCTGGGCGCGAACACCGTGCGGCTGCCGATCAACCCGTACACGGTGAACGGCGCGTACTGGAAGTCGTACCGCGGAGTCATCGACGCGGCCTCCGACCAGGGCTTCAAGGTCATCGTCTCCTACTGGGAGGGCACGGGCACGCAGAAGGACGGCTTCATCGACGACACGGCCGCCTACTGGCCGATGTGGAACACCGTCGTCAAGGCCTACAAGAACGACAAGCACGTCTACTTCGAGCCGATGAACGAGCCGCACGGCTACACCGACGCGGAGTGGGCCGACATCGCGGCGAAGTGGCTGTCGACGTACTCCAAGGTGCCGCGCAACCGCGTCTTCGTCAGCGGCGCCGGCTACAACGACCACGTCACCACGGTCTGCGCGGACCCGCGCCTGAAGGGCACGTACCTCTCCCTGCACCACTACGGGTTCTGGAAGGACTACGCGACCTACGACCAGTGGGTGGCCGACCTGAAGGTGCGCATCGGCGACTGCGCGAGCCGTACCGTCGCGGACGAGTTCGGCGCCCCGATGACGACCGGCCTGAACTACAACGTGAAGACGCCGGACGACAACTTCGTCAACTTCATCCAGGCCGTCACCGACACCTTCCGTGAGCTGAAGATGGGCTCGGTGTACTGGCCGGGCCTGCGCACCGACGACACCTACTCGGTACAGACGCTCGTCGGCCCCGCCGCCCGCCCCTGGCTGGCCACCACCAACCAGTCCGGCGCCGACCGCCTCGCGTGGGCCTGGGGCGGCGGCAAGCCGGTCAAGAACTGACCGCAAGCCGCCACCCCACCCACCCCGCTCCCCCCACTCCCCCCACTCCCCCCACCCCGGAGGCTCCGTCCCGACGCTCGTCGGTACGGAGCCTCCGCGGCCTGACAGGAAGTAGGTTCCGAGCCATGACGAACACGCCGAACGACTCGAACGACTTGGACGACTTGGACGACTTGGACGAGGCGAACGAGGCGAACGAGGCGAACGAGGCGAACGTACGCATCGGCGTCATGTACGACCGCGACTGGGCGCCCGATGGCCTGCCCGGGTTCGCGCGGGAGGCCGAGGCGCTCGGCGTCGACGACCTGTGGGTGGTCGAGGATCTCGGATGGAACGGCGGGGTGTCCGCGGCCGCCGTGGCGCTGGGAGCCACCGAACGCATCCGGGTCGGCATCGGCATCGCCCCCGCCCCGCTGCGCAGCCCGGCGCTGCTGGCCATGGAACTCGCCACGCTGGCCCGGGTGTTCCCCGGACGGCTGGTCGCCGGGATCGGCCACGGGGTGCGGGGGTGGATGGAGTCGGTCGGCGTGGCGCCCCGGTCGCCGCTGGCCCTGCTGGAGGAGACGATCACCTCCGTGCGCGCACTGCTGCGCGGCGGGCGGGTCGAGCTCGACGGCCGCGAAGTGCGCCTGGACGGAATTGCGTTGGTGCATCCGCCGGCCCAGGTCCCGCCGGTGGTCGCGGGCGTCGTCCGGCCCCGCTCCCTGGAGCTCGCCGGACGGGTCGCGGACGGCGTCCTGATCGCCGAGGGCCACGGCCCGGGCGACCTGGAGAACACCCGGGCCCTGACCGCCAAGGGCGGCGCAGGACCCGACCACACCCTGACCGTTCTGTCGTTCACCTGCGTGGGCGACGACGCCGACGACGTCGCACGCACCCTGCACCCGCACACCGAGGGCCACGGCGCATGGCTCGGCCGCCCCCAGAAGGAGGTGTTCACCGTCTCCGGCACACCCGCACAGGCCGCCGCCGACGTCCGCGCCCTGCACGCCTCCGGCGCGGACACCGTCGTCCTGCGCATCGTCGGCCCCGAGCCGCTCGAACAACTCGCGACGCTGCTGACGTCCCTCGGACGCTGAGACCGCACACAACCGCAGGCAGGATGATCCGCGCACGCGGCGCGGTCGGCCACCAGAAATGCGGTATCGCTGCAGGTAGCCAGGCATCTAGCCTGTGGTCCGTGCATCAGCCCCGAAGACGCGACCGGCGCCTGGCCCGCCGTGTGCCGCCGGGGCCGGCCCGGCGCCCGGCGTCCCTGCACACGGTCACGGGCGCTGATGTGGTCCTGGTCGGCTTTTTCTCCGCGAAGCAGAAGGACTTCGAAACGGTGATGGCGTCGGCGGCCACCGAGCTGGCAGCGTGCGGCGCCCGGGTCGTCGCGCAGACGGTGCAACGCCGAGGCGTCTCGGACGGCGGCGTCCGGAAGATGGGCCTGCCCTACTCCTCGCGGACTCTGCTGAGCTACGGCAAAGTCCGTGAGGTAGCTCAGGTCTGCGACCGGGCCGGGGCCGACGCAGTGGTCTTCGTCGCCTCCCTGACCGCCCGCCAGCAACGCACTCTGACAGCCATGCTCGGCCGCCCCGCCGTGAGTCTTTCCCACATCCTCGCCGCCGACTGACCGCTCAGGAGATCCAACACGCGCTGGCTGACGCTCGCCACCGAGCAGGCCCACTACCCGTTCAATGCATCGAATGGGTGACCTGCGCGGGTGGTGCTCGTTGCTCATGGCGACGGGTTCTTCGGGTGGCTTCGGGCCGGGGGTGACAGGGGTGGGTGAGCTGCGGAGTGTCGCGGCGTCGTTCGTCGTTCCCGGTCCGTCCGGTGTGGCCGTCCGGACCCGCCTCAAGTCCCTGACGCCCGGGGATGGGAAGGTGCTGCGTCTGATGGGTGCGCATCTGGGGTCGCCGGCGGCGAAGGACCTCAAGGCGCGCTGCCGGGACGGTCTTTCGCATTCCGGTGAGGCGTGGGCGGTGAGTAGGCGGGAGCTGACGCCGTTGTCGTCTTCGCGGTGGGCGGGGGCGATCACCAAGGCCACGCACGACCAGTGGGCGCTGGCCCGCCGCTGCCAGTCGGAAAGATCGGCCACACCGGGCCGGACCTGATCGACAGGACCCTGGTCCCGACCCGGCTGATCGTCCGCGCGAGCACCGGAGCGCCGCCGCCCTCGCCGTAAGAAGCGTCGCCGCCGTCGCCGTAAAAGAGAGCGCCGCGGCGCTGAACCATGCGTTACGGGCCCGGCGAGAGAACTCGCCGGGCCCGTACGCGCCGGATCAGCCGCCGGGGGCGGCAGGCGCCGCCGTCAGCTCCTCGCCCACTGCTGGTTGGTGCTGCCGTTGCAGTGCCAGACGTCCACCGAGGTGCCGTTGCCGGTGCCCGCGCCTGCCGCGTCCAGGCAGAGCTCCGGGTTCGCGACGCTGGTCACCGAGAGGTCCGCGTTCACGTTCCACTGCTGTGCCGCCGCGCCGGTGCAGTCGGAGATGACCACCGGGTCGCCCGCCGTGGCTCCGGTGCCTCCCACCGTCATGCACTTGTTGCCGTACACGGTGAGCTGCTTGTCCGCGTTCCAGTTCCAGGACTGGTTGCCGCCGGCGTTGCAGTCCCACAGGTCGAGCTGGGTGCCGTTGGCCGTGCTGAAGCCGGGCACGTCGACGCAGCGGCCCGAGCCCACTCCGCGCAGGACCTCACCGGGAGGCGCGGGCGGCAGGTCGTTGACGGGCGCGGTCCTGCCGAAGCCGTAACCCCAGCGCAGCAGCGCGACGCCGGTGGCGCTGTTGTCCACCAGGTTGCCCTTGGCGTCCAGCGACTCGATCGAGTAGGCGTCGCCGAACCTCAGGCCCGGCCAGTACACCAGTCCCATCCCCTTGCTGCGGGCGGTGTTCGCCACGGCCGCGAGGTACGAGGTGTAGATGTTGCCGTTCCACGCGCCGTAGTTCAGACCGATGGTCATCGGGGCGCCGGCCTCGTCGATGATGGTCCGGCCGGCGTACTTGCCGATACGGGCTTCGAGGTCGGCGGTCCAGTCCGACTGCTGGGTGTAGCTGTTCCAGAACCCGTAGAAGTGCAGCGACAGCAGCGTCCCGCGCAGCGCGCGGGCCGCGCCGACGCCGGTGACGTTGTCGTTGTAGCCGGTGCCGCTGATCACGACACGGCCGCGCGGGACGTCCTTGTGCTGGGCCAGCCAGCCGCTGGTGACGGACACCCACTGGTCGAGGGTGTAGCCGTGCGGCTCGTTCATGGGCTCGAAGTAGACCCGCGGGTTGTGCCGGTACTCCCGGACCACGGTGTTCCACATCTTCTTCCAGGCGGCCGTGTCGTCGACCAGGCCGTCCTTGCTGGTGTCGGCCTCCCAGTAGCTGACGATGACCTTGTCACCGTGGGCCGTGGCGGCGTCGATCGTCGCCCTGTACGACTTCCACCAAGTGGTGCCCACGGTCGCCGGGTTGATCGGCAGGCGCAGTGTGTTGGCGCCCAGGTTCTTCTTGAAGCCGCTCACCATGCGGACCGTGGTGCGGTACACCGTGCGGTAGTCGTCGGTCACCTTCAGCCCGCTGGGCACCACCGCGTCGCCGGCGTAGTTGTCCCGCGGGTCCGCCCAGTTCACCCCGCGGAAGTCACTGGTACCGCCCTTCGGCGCGGACTTGTCCGGCGCGTACGAGCCGGCTGAGGCCTTGCCGGCCGACTGGGCGGCCTGCGGGGCGGCCGGCCGGGCGAGGGCGGGTGCGGGGGCGGTCAGCAGCATCAGGGCCGCGCCGAAGCCGGCCATGAGCACACCGGCCGGTCTTCTCGACCTCCTCGAGGTCTTGGTCATGTCGTTCTCCAGTGACGGGAATCGCGGGGAGGGAGGCCGGAAGGCGGGTTCGTCGCCCGAGCCGAGGCGGTGAGAAACCGGGTCCGGGTCCAGGTCCGGTCCAAATCCGGGTCCGGATGCAGGCACTCGGGCCCGTGTGAACCGGCCATGGTTACGTAACCATGGCCCGGACACTGGCACGCCACCGGCACCGGTGACAAGAGGCATCGCCCACGTGAAAACCCGTCGAGGCCGACGACTTCGACGTTCTCGGAACCGGCGGGACAGCACCGTCGCCGCCCGGGCGGGCCCCGACGGAACCGGCTTCACCGGTCTCTTCACCGATGCCTTCGTCGAACCCTTCGTCGAACCATTCACCGAAGTCCGTCGCCGAACCGGTTCGCGCGCGGAGGGGAAGGTAGGAGGTGACCGTGCAGGCGCCCCGACGCGTCGCGCGCGCCCCGAAGCACATCGCCACCCTCGTGGCAGCGACGCCGCGCGCCGACTCCCCACATCCACACCCACCGCGCCCACCAGGCAGAACGGCGCGCGCCACCCGCTGCCGAAGCCGCACCCCGCAGCCCGGAGCCGCGCCGGGACGGTACGTCCGCCGGGGGCGCGTCCATCAAGTGCGCCCCCCGCTCCGCCCCCTCGGAATTCCCGGACGTCGGAGGTATTGACGCGTCCCACCTCCCGCCTTTAACGTCTGCCCGACCTTACGAACACTGTGCGATATTTCGGACGCCTTGCCCCGGCTGGACAGGGAAGTCGACTGCGCAGATCTTCTTGGTCGAGGACCGCGACGACACCCCTCACGCGACACATTTCGCGCGACAGCGGTCACCACCAGGCCGAAACCGGGCCGATGCAGACATCTGCAGAACGACAGGAGACGTACATGTCCGCGCTGCGCGCACGGCTGTCGGCGATATTGGTCGCCGCGTGCCTCCTCTTCACAGGCCAAGCCCTGACCACACCGCAACCGGCGGCCGCCGCCGACCCCGGCTACCTGATGGTGCACTTCACCGGGGAGGGCTCGACCAACCAGCAGATGTACCTCTCGCACAGCACGGACGGCGTGCACTGGAGCGACCTCAACGGCGGCGGGATGGTCCTGCGGTCCACGGTCGGCACGAAGGGCGTGCGCGACCCCGCGTTCGTGAGGTCTCCCGACGGCAGCAAGTACTGGATCGTCGCGACCGACCTGTGCATCGACTGCGGGCAGACGTGGAGCCAGTCCATCAACAACGGCAGCCGCAACCTCGTGGTGTGGGAGTCGACGGACCTGGTCACGTGGTCGCAGCCGCGACTGCTGGACGTGGCCGGCGCGATCCCCGACGGACGCAACGCGTGGGCGCCCGAGGCGATCTGGGACCCGGCCAGTAACGACTACATCCTGTACTGGGCGACGAACGTGCCCCTCAACGGCGCGACGAAGCACCGCATCTACTACGCCCACACCAGCGACTTCCGCTCCATCAGCACCCCGCAGAGCTACATCAGCCGCCCCGGAGCGCAGGAGATCATCGACACCCAGATCATCGAGGTGCCGGCCGGCGTCGGCAACTACCGCTACGTCCGGGCCTCCGGCGACGGCCAGATCACCCTCGAGGGCAGCAACTCGATCCTCGGGACGTGGACCAACCTCGGCAACCTCTCCGGCATCGGCCTGACCGGATCGATGGTCGAGGGCCCGATGTGGATGAAGTTCAACGGCACCAACAAGTGGGCCCTGTACCTCGACCAGTACGCCACCAGCGGCGGCTACATGCCGGTCCTCACGACCGACCCCTCCAACCCCGCCGCCTACCAGAAGCAGGCGTCGAGCAGCTACAACATGGGCGGCACGAAGAAGCGCCACGGCTGGATCATGAACCTGACGGCCGCCGAGGAGAGCCGTGTGCTCACCCGCTGGCCCAACACCCCGGCCAACCGCCTCCAGTCGTACAACTTCCAGGACCGGTACGTGCGGCACACGAACATGGACGTGCGCATCGACCCGAACGTCAGCCCCGCCGACGACTCCCGGTTCCGGATCAGGACCGGTCTCGCGGGCACCGGCACCGTCTCCTTCGAGTCGGTGAACTTCCCCGGACACTTCCTGCGGCACTCCAACTTCGACTTCCAGCTGGCCTACAACGACGGCAGCAGCCAGTTCGCCCAGGACGCGACCTTCCGCCAGGTCGCCGGACTCGCCGACTCCACCTGGTCGTCCTTCCAGTCGTACAACTTCCCCGACCGCTACATCCGCCACTACGCCTACGAGCTGCGGCTGGATCCGATCACCAACGCGACCGGACGCGGCGACGCCACCTTCCGCGTGACGAGCTGACCCGACCGGGATGGAATGCCGGCGCTCCGCGGACGAGCGCCGGCATTCGCGACCCCGCACTCCGATCCACCGCACCAGTACCGATGGAGATCCCGGTAATGCGTCAACGATCCAGATCCCGCAACCGCCTGGCGGCCGCCCTGTGCGGCTCGTTGCTGTCGACGACCCTGCTGGCCGTGGGCCCGGGGGCCACCGCCGCCCAGGCGGCCGACGACCCCAACGCCGTCGCGCTCGACAAGGACGCGATCCTCGCCGCCAACCAGCTCGACGAGCGGCAGTGGTACAAGGACAACATCCCGTTCCTCGACACGCCCGACAACGACATCGACGACGTCTACTACTACCGGTGGAGCACCTACAAGCGTGCGCTCCGCTACACCGTGCCGGGCACGGGGTACGTGTCGACCGAGTACGACGTGCCGATCGGCTACGCCGGCAACCCGTACACGGCGCTCCCGGACGCGGCCGGCTACCACCTGCTGGACGGGCGCTGGCTGCACAACCGCGACTACGCGGGCGACTACCTGGACTTCTGGCTGCGCGGCGCGGGCAAGTCGGGTGCACGCAACTTCAGCGAGTGGATCACGAGCGCCGCCTACCAGCGCTATCTCGTGACCGGTGACGCCGCGCAGATCAAGTCGGCCCTCCCCCACCTCATCGCCCTGTACAAGGGGTGGGACTCCAACCTCACCACCGACATCACGGTGAACGGCACCCAGTCGACGAGCGACCTCTACCACCAGACGCCGCTGTCCGACGCCACGGAGTACACCGAGACGTCGATGCACAGCAGCAACTGGTTCAGCGGCGGCCGCGGCTACCGGCCCACGATCAACGCGTACATGTACGCCGCCGCCCAGTCGATCAGCAAGATCGCCACCATGACCGGGGACACGGCGACCGCGAACGACTACGACGCGAAGGCGGCGCAGCTCAAGTCCGCGGTGCAGAACTCGCTCTGGGACCCGCAGCGCGCCTCCTTCATGCAGGTCTACAACACGGACGGCACCAACGGCGCCCTGAAGGAGACCAGGACGACGTGGCGGGAGCTGATGGGCTACGCCCCCTGGGCGTTCGAGCTGCCTGACGCGCAGTACTCGTCGGCGTGGAAGCACCTGACGGACGCCAAGAAGTTCAAGGCGCCGTTCGGGCCCACGACCCTGGAGCGGACGCACGACTTCGAGGCCGAGCAGGCCGCCGTCACCCACGCCAACACCCACGACACGACGTCCGCCTCCAACGGCAAGTACGTCGGCCAGATCGACTTCGACGACAGCTCGGTCACCTTCACCGTGGACGCGCCCGGCGACGGCACGTACCCGGTCACGGTCTACTACGCCAACGGCACGTCCGGCACCTCGACGCACAACGTCGTCGTCAACGGTGACACCGCCCACCCGGTCACCGTCAGCTACGCGCCCACCGGCAGCTGGGGGAGCTTCTCGGAGTCGAAGTCCGTCACCGTGCAGGTTCCGATGAAGACCGGGGCCAACACGCTGAAGTTCGCCAAGGGAACGAGTTTCGCCGAGCTCGACCGCATCGCGGCGAACCCGTACTTCAACTACCAGGCGATTCCCGCCCAGCAGAACCGCGACGACGCCAACTGCTGCCACTGGAACGGCCCGAGCTGGCCCTACCAGACGAGCCAGGTCCTCACCGGCATGGCGAACCTGCTCCAGGACTACCCGGCGCAGAGCTACGTCACCAAGGCCGACTACGCGACCATGCTCGCCCAGTTCGCCGACCTCCAGCACAAGGACGGCAAGCCCTACATCGCCGAGGCCGCCAACGGCGACACCGGCGACTGGATCTACGACGGGCTCAACTTCAGCGAGAACTACAACCACTCCAGCTTCAACGACCTCGTCCTCACCGGCCTGCTGGGCATCAAGCCGCAGGCGGGCAACACGCTGGTGCTGAAGCCGCTGATCCCGGCGAACTGGGACTGGTTCGCGGTGGAGAGCCTGCCCTACCACGGGCACACCTACTCGATCCGCTGGGACCGTGACGGCACCCACTACGGCAAGGGCAGCGGTCTGCAGGTCTTCCAGGACGGCCAGCGCGTCCTGCAGTCGGCGACCCTCGGCAACACCACCGTGAACGTGGCCGCCCCGGTCACCCAGGCGCAGCCCGCGCGGATGATGAACGTGGCCGCGAACCCGCTGACCGCCGAGCAGGACTGGCTGGGCCGCGCCGTCACGCAGCCCTTCCCGAAGGCCTTCGCCTCCTACACCAACACCGTCTCCAACGGCCCGCACTGCCACAGCGGCCAGACCTGCAAGCCCACCACCTTCGACGCCCCGCTGCGGGCCACCGACGGCTGGATCCGCTACGACAAGACCCCCGACGACCGCTGGACCAACTCCGGCTCGCCGAACACCACCGACCACCTCGGCGTCGACTTCGGTGCGCCGCGGAAGATCAACGAGGTGAAGTTCTACACCTACGACGACGGCGCGAACATCCGCGTCCCGGCGAGCTACACGGTGCAGTACCTCGCCAACGGCTCGTGGGTGAACGTCCCGAACCAGACGAAGAGCCCGGCCGCACCCGTCGCCGACAACGCCAACGAGGTGACCTTCCCGACGATCACCACGTCTCAGTTCCGGGTCCTCTTCACTCCGCAGGCCGGCAAGTTCGTCGGCGTCACCGAGCTGGAGTCCTGGTACCCGGAGACCCCGGCCGTGAAGATCGTCAACAAGAACAGCAACCTGGAGCTCGGCATCTCCGGCTCCTCGATCAGCCCCGGTGGCGCCGCCCAGCAGCAGACGGCCGACAGCTCGGCCAACCACCACTGGACGGTCGTCCCCGCCGAGAACGGCTACTACAAGATCTTCAACACCAACAGCGGTCAGGTCCTCGGCATCAAGGACGCCTCCAAGACGGCCGGCGCCATAGCCCTGCAGTGGGGTGACACCCTCACCGCCGACCACCTGTGGTCGCTGGTGGACGCGGGCAACGGCTACTGCAAGATCGTCAACAAGAACAGCGGCATGGTCCTGGGCGTCCAGGGCATGTCCACCGCGTCCGGCGCCACGGTCCTGCAGTGGGACGACAGCGGCACCGCCGACCATCTGTGGCGCCTCGTCACGGACGACGGATCCACCCCGTTCGCCACCTCCTGACGGGCTCTCCCCCGCCGCGGCGGCGTCCCCGACGCCGCCGCGGCGGACCAGGAACAGTGCGGGAGCCTCGGCGACGCTCCCTGCGGCGGTCCCGGCGTCCGGGTCCCGTCCGGCCCACGCGGGGTGCGCGGGGGGAGTACGGTTGCGGCACTGAGCGCATCTCGCACGCCGTCACCCGTTTCGGCGTCGCCCTCGGAGAACGGCACAGGCCGGCGCCCATCGGGATCCGGCCGGAAGAGAGCCGCACCATGCCTTTTGGCTCGTACAGCCACGCCCCGTCGCGCGTCAGGTCCCGCGCGGCGCGATAGCGGAATTCCCCGGATGCCGGGATGCCTCCGAGGCATCCCGGCATCCGGCGTACGCCCCCAACCGATCAAGAGGATGCGGACGCATGTATTCACAGGACTCGATCTCCGGCCACCGCCGCGGCCGCCCCGAACCGACCCCGGAGATGCTCTCCGGGCTGGTTTGCCTCATCTGCACGACCGACTACCGCGACGCACCCGACACGGAGGCGGTGGTGGTTTCCCACCGCGACGGCAGGCAGCTTCTCGCCTGTCGCGGAACGTGCGCCCGCATGGCGTGCGGTGCGGTCGGCGGTCTGGACGAGACGCCGCTGCCGCTGGCCGAGCGCGTCCGCGGGCACCGGTCCGGCGGATCCTGACCCGTACCCCGGGCAGCCACGGCAAGCGCGGCACGAACGACGCCGGCGACGCGAACCATATGAACCACATGCAGAACATGACGAGGAAACGAATGAGCCTGTTGAGTCTCGGAGTACTCGCCTCCTCCCACAAGGAGAACGAGTTTCGCCTGCCGCTGCACCCCGCCCACCTGCACCGGATCGCCTCGGACGTACGCGAAAGGATCTTCCTCGAACAGGGCTACGGCGAGCGGTTCGGCGTCGCCGACGACGCGCTGCGACCGCTCGTGGCGGGACTACGCTCCCGCGAGCGGCTCCTCGACGAGTGCGACGTGCTGCTGCTGCCCAAGCCCCTGCCCGACGACGTCGCCGCGCTGAGCCGGGGCCAGGTGCTGTGGGGATGGCCGCACTGTGTACAGGACGCGAGGATGACGCAGCTCGCCATCGACCGTCAGGTGACGCTCATCGCCTGGGAGGCCATGAACCACTGGACGTCCACGGGCGCCTTCAGCGTCCATGTGTTCCACAAGAACAACGAGCTCGCGGGCTACTGCTCGGTGCTGCACGCCCTGCAACTCGGCGGGCTGACCGGCAGCTACGGGCGGCGTCTGCGCGCCGTGGTCATCAGTTTCGGCGCCACGGCGCGCGGAGCGGTCACGGGCCTCGGCGCCATGGGAGTCTCCGACGTCACGGTGCTCACCCAGCGCGCCGCGGCGGCGGTGGCCTCACCGATGCCGTCGGTCGTGATGAACCACTTCCAGGAGCAGGAGGACGATCCCTCGCGCCTCCAGGCACTCACCCCGGCCGGACCCGTGCCGCTCGCGGAGTATCTGGCCGGTTTCGACATCGTCGTCAACTGCGTCCGGCAGGACACCGACGCGCCGCTGACCTTCGTCACCGACGAGGAACTCGCCCTGTTCCGGCCGGGCTCCTTCTTCGTCGACGTCTCCTGCGACGAGGGCATGGGATTCTCCTGGGCCCGTCCGACCACCTTCAGCGAGCCGATGCCCACGGTGGGGCCGGGCTGCCACTACTACGGGGTGGATCACAGCCCGTCCCACCTGTGGAACTCGGCCACGTGGGAGATCAGCGAGGCTCTCCTCCCCTACCTGCGCAAGGTCATGAGCGGCCCCGCGGCCTGGGAGGCCGACCCCACGGTCGGCAAGGCCGTCGAGATCCGCGACGGCGTCGTCCTGAACCCCAAGATCCTCTCTTTCCAGCACCGCTCGGCCTCCTACCCCCACACCCCCGAGATCCCACCCCCGGCCGCCGCCCCGGTGCCGCGCTCCGCCACCCGGCCGGCGGCCTGACGCAGCGGGGACGCGGCTGCGCCGTAGCCGGAAACGGGCCGTACGGGGGGAATCCGGTCCGCACGACGGGAATGGCGGTAGCCTACAATTAACTATCCATGGAAGATGATTCTTCGGAAGACGAGTGATGGCTGACGCTGACCTGAAGTCGCTGTACCGGGAGCTGGTCTCGCTGGAGATCGAGCTGTGGGACGGCATCGAGGGGCGGTTGAAGGCCGAGTACGACCTGCCGCTGACCTCGTTCGAGGTGCTGCACCTGCTGCTGCGGCAGCCCGGGCGGCGGATCCAGGACATCGCGGAGAAGTTCTCGATCACAGTGGGCGGCACGAGCAAGGTCGTCGACCGCCTGGAGACGGCCGGCCTGTGCGAGCGGCGGGCCAACCCGAACGACCGCCGCTCCTCGATCGTCGAGCTGACACCCAAGGGGCGCAAGCTGGTGGACGGGGCGCTGAAGGTCTTCGAGGAGGAGCTGGAACTGCGCATCGGGTCGGTGATCCCCGAGCAGTCCGTACGCGAGGTGACCGCGGTCCTCAGCACGCTACGGGCAGCCGGACGCGCCCTGGACGCGGAGCGGAGGGCCGCCGCGCAGACGCCCCTACCGGCTGCGCGGGCGCCGAAGCAGCCCGGCCGCCCCGCATCGTGAGCCGGCGCCGCCCGGACCCGCTGCTTGGTCCACACAGGTGCCGCGTGGACAGGCCGACGGCAGACAGGTGGACAAGCACTTGACGCTCCCCTCCCTGAAGGGAGGAGATTCTTACGGCTCGCGCCGTGAGACTTCCTGTTTCATCGCCGACTGCCCGCCCGGAGTACTCCGTTGAGGTCTTACACCGGCTCCACAGGCCGACACCGCCCGTCCGGCGGCCAGCAGGTTCTTCGCCGCGTTCACGTCCCGGTCGTGGGTCGTGCCACAGCTGTCGCACGTCCACATGCGGACGTGCAGCGGCATCTTCTCCTGGAGGGCGCCGCAAGCGGAGCACAGCCTGGACGAGGGGAAGAAGCGGTCCACCGCGATCACTTCCCGCCCGTGCCAGGCGGCCTTGTACTCCAGCATGCTCCGGAACTGCGACCACGCCGCGTCGCTGACGGCGCGGGCCAGGGTCCGGTTCTTGACCATGTTGCGCACGGTCAGGTCCTCGATCACGATCGTTTGGTTCTCACGAACGAGTCGAGTGGTCAGCTTGTGCAGCCCGTCACGGCGACGGTCGGCGATACGGGCATGGATCCTGGCGACCTTGCGCGCCGCCTCGGCGCGATTCGCCGACCCCTTGGCCTTCTTCGCCAGACGACGCTGGGCCAGGGCGAGGCGGGAACGGTCCTTGCGCTCGTGCCTGGGGTTGGCGACCTTCTCGCCGGTGGAGAGCGTCAGGAGGTGATCGAGGCCGACGTCCACGCCGACGGCGGCATCGCTCACGGGCAGCGGCTTGAGCGTCGGGTCGTCGCACAGCATCGAGACGTGCCAGCGCCCGGCTGCGTCCTGGGAGACGGTCACCGTGGACGGCTCGGCGCCCTGCGGGAGCGGCCGGGACCACACGACGTCGAGCGGCTCACGCATCTTGGCGAGCGTCAGTTCGCCGTCGCGGAAGCGGAAACCGCTGGTGGTGTACTCGGCGGACTTGCGGGACTTCTTCTTCGACTTGAAGCGCGGGTACTTCGCCCGCTTGCCGAAGAAGTGGGTGAACGCGGCTTGCAGATGGCGCAGGCATTGCTGGAGCGGCACGGAAGAGACCTCGTTGAGGAACGCCAGTTCCTCGGTCTTCTTCCACGCCGTCAGCATGGCCGACGTCTGGTTGTAGTTCACCCGCTCCTGCCGCGTCCATGCCTGTGTGCGGGCGGCGAGGGCCATGTTGTAGACCTTGCGGACACAGCCGAACGTGCGCGACAGCTCTGCCGCCTGCTCGTCCGTGGGATAGAAGCGGTACTTGAACGCCCGCTTCACCTGCGTCGTGGTCACTCTCACAAACTAGCGTTACGTCAGGTGAAGCTCAAACCCGCTGGTCAGAGCGCGGTCTTTCGCCCAGGAGGCGAAACCCCGCATCTTGCCCTGCTCCGCAGGAGTCCGTTTCCTCTCCGCCCTGAAGGACGGAGTATCCACGGAGGTTCCCGATGAAGCTCGCTCCAGACGGCACTGACGATCTTGGTCGTGAATCCGTCATGCCGACGAGCACTGCGAGATCCTCGGTCCGGCGAGTGCCACTCGAGCGGGAACGCGCAGGCGCCCGGGGTGAGAAATCCTCATGTCCGTTCTCGCAGGCCGACACACGTGTGCTTCCGGCGGCCGATCTCCCGACGCCGAGACGGACAAACCCGGCGAGTAACCCCTGGGGGACTCGCTCCAGCGGAGCGTGTGCCATCCGGGAGTCTCAGATTCCGGGTGTGATGCCGGTTGTCAGAGGCGGAGTTCGGGCGGCGATGCGGTCGTGTTCTTGATCGGCCAGTGCGGACAGGGCCGTTGCCCCGCAGCCAGTGAACAATGCTCTCGCTCGTTCCAGCTGCGCGAGTCCTTCGGGCCGGCGGTCGAGGCCGGACAGTGCGATGCCCGCCGTCAGCCGGGCTGTGGCTTCATAGAGTGGCATTCGAGCTGCGCAGAACGCGGCAGCGGCCTCGCACGCAGCCTCTGCCGCAGCCGCGTCTTCCCTTGCGAGGTGTACCTCGGCGCGGGCCAGCAGAGCGAAGCCGAGCTGTCCGGGCGGTCTGTCGGGGCTCACAGCGGATGCTGCGCGGCCGGCCCACATCTCGGCAGCCACCACGTCGCCCCGGGCCAGTTCCGCACCAGTCAACAGCCGCAACCACACTGTGCGCACGGGTGCTTCGAACGCTGACATCTCAGGGCCACCACCCGCTTCGATCACCCTGCGGACGCAGCCCGCCGGATCACCGGTGAACAGCAACGCATTGCCGAGCATTCCGAGGATCGCCGACCGGTACTGGGTCGGTTCGGGGCCGGCCTGCGAAAGCGACTCCTCGCAAATCTTGAGTGCTCCGGCGAAGTCTCCCCGCCACATCGAGACCGCCGCGTTCACCGCCTCGGCCAGCGAGCGTGGCTCGTTGCTGCCGACGAGCGATGCCGCCTCCAGTGCGTCGTCGGCGTACTTTGCTGCCTCGTCCAGACGCCCGCGCCACATCAGTACGTATGCGGAGGCAGCGAAGAGATCGGCGAGCATGAGGCTTTGGCCGGTACGACGGGAAAGGTCCAGGCCCTGACCGAGGTGCCGGAGCGCGGCGTCGTAGTGTCCCAGGAACATTTCCGTCCAGCCGATCGTGACAAGGGTGTCGATCTGGTCGACCAGTTGCTGGTCATCGGCTTCGTCGACTACTTCCAGTACCAGGTCCAGGTAGTCGGTCGATCGGACGGAGTCCCCGGCCAAGGTATGCGCCAGTGCCAGCAGACTCCGGACAGCGGTGATCCGCCAAAGGTCGCCGATGCTTTCTGCCGAGTGCAGCGCGCGTTCGCCCCAACCGATGGCCGTGGGGAAGTCGGCTGTGCGAAGCGCCACCGTCGCGACCCCCATCTGCAGAGCGGCGGTCTCGGATTCCGGCCGGTCGTCGTGGTCCGCCAGTTCCCGAAGCAGCAGCGACGTCGCCTTCTTGTAACGGCCGAGCTTCCACTCCACCGTGGCTCGGGAGACGGTCAGCCGAGCCCGCTGAGCCCGTGCCTGCGCAGACGGGAGAGTAGCGGTCGTGCGCAGGACGTCGCGGCTTTCCAGCAGTCGTCCGGCCATGCCCAGCGCATCGGCCTGTTGGAGCCACAGTTCGGGCCGCAGCCGACTCTGCTCACCGAGCAACCGCAAGGCTTCCTGCGTCCAGTGCGCGGCAGCGGCCGATGCGATCGTCATCACCTGACGGGCGGCCCGTACCAGTACGTCAACGGCATGTTCGTCTCCCACCCGCGCCGAACGCTGAACGTGCGACGCCTGGGCGGTCAGCGGTGCGCCGTGCAGCGCCAGGCCATGCGCGGCCCGGGTATGCGCCTCGATCCGCCAGCCGGCGCCCGCCCCCTGGTACACCGCTGCCCGCACCAGCGGATGGCGGAACCGGAATCGGCGCGTGGAGCCGATCTGGCGTACGAGGTCCCGTTCCGCGACCTCGTCCAGGGCGGCAAGGGCCTGTGCCTCACCGGTCCGGGCCACGACTGCAACCATCTCGGCTTCGAAGGAGTCACCGAGCACCGCGGCCGCCTGCGTACAGGCCCTCGCAGTGGCCGACAGACCTCCCAGCTCCTCCAGCAGTGCGGCACGCACCGGTTGCGGCAGATCGTCGGCGACAGGCACCGCGTCGGCCGGGACCACCGACGGGCTTTCGTTCCCGGCGCTTCGGGCCAGCGCCTCCAGGTAGAACGGGTTGCCGCCGCTGGCCTCGTACAGCCGTCGGAAGCGCCAGTGATCCGGCCTGGCCCCGCACAGTTCCGCTCCCTCGGCCGGTGACAGCGGCCCCAGCTCGACCCTGGCCACACTTCCCTCCGTTCCGGCCCGGGCCAGTGCCGCGGCCAGTCGCGTCGGAGCCTGACGGGGACGGTAGGCGAGGGCGAGGAACAGCGGTGTCCTCGGCGGGTGCCGTACCAGATGGTCGATCAGCTCGGCTGTACCGTCATCCGCCCACTGCAGGTCGTCCAGGCTGAGCACGAGCCCGCCGTCGGCACTCAGCGCCTCCAGCAACGTCCGCACCGCCCGGTGGAACCAGTACCGTTCGACCGTCACCGGCTCCAGCCCGGCCGCGAACCGGTCACGGAGTGCGGGGAAGACCGTACTCAGCAGCGCGAACGCGCCAGGCAGTGATCCATCGTGCCGGAGCCGAAGGAAGTCCACACGGCCGAGGTGGTCGTCCAAGGCGTCCACGAACGCACCGTACGGAGCCCGGTCGAACTCCACGCTGCGGCCGGCCAGGGTCACGAAACCGCGTGATCTCGCCCGCTCGCCCAGTTCGCCGAGCAGCCGTGTCTTTCCGATGCCCGGCTCCCCGACCACCTCGACCACCGCTGGCGCACCGGCCAGGGCATCCTCTATCGCACGGTCGAGAACCGCCAACTCCGCAGCCCGCCCGACGAGGTGGCTCCCCGTCCTGGGGGGCCGCGGTGTCGGCGGGCCGGGCAGGTCGGCGCCGTCCCGTGGGGTTCCCACCGGCGGGGGCGTGGGTGACGGGCCCGGCCCGAGAGCGGGTGCGGATCCCGGAGCGCGTCCGGCGGCGGGGCCGGCGGCTGAGACGTTCAGTGCGGGGTCGGTGGTGAGGATCTGCTGGTGCAGTTGCCGCAGCGGGAGGCCGGGGTCACAGCCGAGTTCTTCGGCCAGCAGCAGCCGGATCTGCTGGTAGCGGTTGAGGGCATCGGCCGGGCGACCGCAGCGGTACAGGGTGAGGATGAACTGGCCTGCCAGTCGTTCGTCCAGTGGGTGCGTCTCGACCCGCGACGACAACTCGGACAACAGTCCGCTGTGGTGACCGCAGCGGAGCCGGACGTCGGTGTGGTCCAGTTCGACCGAGACCCGTTCTTGGCCGACCGCGTCGCGGACGGCGTTGATCCAAGGGGTGTCCAGACCCGCGAAGGCATCTCCCCGCCAGAGGCCGAGTGCCTGCCCGAACAGGGTTGCAGCCTGCTCGTCCTGCTCGTTCCGCGCGGCCTCGCGGGCCCGTGCGGCAACGTCACGGAAACGGTGCAGATCCACTGCCGCTGCCTCGACGTCGAGGACATACCCACCGGAACGGCGGACGATATCCGCCCCCTGGGCGACGGCCATTGCCTGCCGCAGACGGGAGACATAGCCGTAGACCGTGTTCCGGGCCCGCTGCGGAGGACAGTCGGCCCAGACGCGCTCGACGAGCTGGTCCACCGAAACCACCTGGTTGGCGTCCACCAGCAGCACTGCGAGCACACACCGCTGACGGGCATGGCCCAGATCGACGATCCGGCCGTCCACCCGCGCCTCGACGCTGCCGAGCACACCGAACTCAACTGTCACAGCACGCCCCCGAGTCTCTGATCTCACTCTGGCATAACACCTTCGACCAGCCAATTCAACGTTCTCTCAAGGTTCGCCGACGGTCGGCCGAGCATCTTGGTCCAGGACAGGAAACAGCGCCACGAAGAACCCGGAGGCCCTGCTCGGCAAGCGT
The DNA here is from genome assembly GCF_036898465.1 of Streptomyces sp. B21-105. Classification (NCBI taxonomy): domain Bacteria; kingdom Bacillati; phylum Actinomycetota; class Actinomycetes; order Kitasatosporales; family Streptomycetaceae; genus Streptomyces; species Streptomyces sp. B21-105. Next base: position 3,157,109 of record NZ_JARUMJ010000001.1, read on the forward strand.
TCAGCCGCACAGCGACATGCCGCGCCCGACGAGCGGGCAGTCAGCGAGCCGGGGGCGCGGAGTGGCGCCTCCGCACTAATCACCCCGGATACGCACGCAACTGGCGGCAGAACGCAGGCCGTCGCACTGAACGCACTCCCGGGGTGCGAGCAGCACAGCCCTTGGGGCTCTGTTCCGTCGTCCACCCAGTGGATCCGTTCCCAGTCACACCATCGACATCCAGGAGGACCGCCATGGTCAATGGCATCACGCTCAAGAGCGTTCAGAAGAAGCTCGCGGTCGCGGCCGCCGCCGCAGGCCTGGTCATGGCCTTCTCCGGCCAGGCTCAGGCCGCGAGCTATCAGCAGAGCACGTCCAACGGCTGCGCCTCCGTCAACGGCTCCTACGACTACTGGCAGGTCACGACGGGCTACGACACCAACTGGAACTTCACGATCTGGGACAACTGCGCAGACGGCAAGGGCGCGGGGCTCTACACCACCTACCAGAAGTGGGAGAACGGAGGGTGGAACTACCACAGCTACACCAAGCTCGGTTCGGACAGCAACGGTGCCAACAGCACCCCCGGCTACGCGAACGGCAACGGACACAACGTCCGCGACGTGAAGCTGTACGTCTGCTTCGTCGGTGACGCCAATTCCTGCGTGTCGCTGTTCTAGCGTTCCCGGGAGTCGGTCCGGGTGGGCCCCCGGCATTCGCCGGCGACAGCCCGCGGGGGCAGGGAGGGCGCGGCTGAAGTGCGCAGAGGCGCCGAGCCCCTGGTGTACGGAGATGGCGTGAACGCCACGGCACCGGAGGAGGGGGCCTGTGTGCCAGCGGGCAGCAGCTCAATCTCTGCCACCGGATCCGGGCAGCACACCCGCCCCCTCGTGGCGCCCGTTCTCCTCCTCATGGAGAACGGGCGCACCGGGCTGCTCGGCCGCCTCTTCCCGTCACAGTCCGCGGAGACCGAGGTCACCACTCCCGCAGACCTACACGGTGAGGGGGTTCGGATGGCCGATCGCAAGGGCCGCTGCTGGTCATCTGTGCCACCGGTCGGCAAGGTGGCGCGACCGCACAGCGCCTGCTCAAGTGTGGCCGGCCGGTCAGGACCCTGGCGCTGGCGTGAATCCGGTTCACTGCTCCGTCAGGGCGATGCGTGCGGCAGGCGCCGGCCCCGTCGTCGGCGACCCGGCCGATCCGACGTCACTCCCCGATGCCGCTGATCGCGGTACGCGACATCGGCGCGTTCGCCGCCGCGATCGCGGTCGAACTGGCCCGAGCACTTCCCCGGCCGGACCCTCGAGACCGCCGGGGGCCTCACGCCTCGGCCATCGCCGGGTCAGGAGCCGTCGGCCTGGTGCCTGCGGACGCGCTCGGCCAGCGGGGGGCGTCGCTTCAGGTGAGTGCTCGGAGGAGTCCTTCTCATGCGTCCGGGGCGGTATCGACGATGTCATCGCCGAAGGCGGCAGCGAGCGCCTTCGCGATCAGGTCGGGCAGCTCGGTCCGTCCGTCGCCTTCGGCCCAGCGCACCAATGCCGTGTGCATGGCGGCTAGGCAGGCACTGGCCGCCGCGTGTGCGAGGAACGCCGTGTCGGGATCGGTGGCATCGCCCCCGAGGGCGTCGACGATCGCATGCTGAAGGGCGTAGTGGTTATCCAGGTGCTTGGCCCGCAAGGCCGGCGTCGAGATCATGAGCCGCAGGCGGGCGAGCAGGAACTGCTCGCCCGCCGTCAGATCGTCTCCGTGGCCGCCGCTGGTCAACGACGTGGCCGAATCGTGCACGCTCGGCGGCAGGTGGAGCCCGTGCCGCGCCTGATACCGGGACCCGGGCCGAGATCATCTCCGACACCGGCCACGGACCACAGATCGACCACGCCGAGGAGATCAACCGCCGGATGCTGGTCTTCATGGCCTCGATCGACTGACGGGTGCCGTGTGACTCTAGCTCCCATGAGTGACTGGAGCCCGGCAGCCGAGGAGCTGCAGACCGCCCGGCTGTCGCTGCGGCGTCCGACCCAAGGTGATGTTGAAGCGATCTTTGGGATCCATCGCGATCCCCGGACCTGCGCGCACAATCCTTCCGACGCGCTCGCGCGGTTGGAGGACGCGCAGGAGCTCTATCGACGCTGGGACAATCAATGGCGGCAGTACGGATACGGGTACTGGGTCATCCTGTGTCACGACTCAGACCAACAACTGGGGTTCTGCGGCATCAAGCCCATGGAACTTCACGACATGGAGGTCCTCAACCTCTTCTACCGCTTCGCCACCTCGGCCTGGGGTCAGGGTTTCGCCGGCGAAGCCGCCACCAAGGTCACAGCTTGGGCCTCCCTCCACGTGCCCGCCCGTCCACTGATCGCCAGGATTCGACCAGCCAACATCGCTTCCCAGCGTGTGGCGATCCGTGCCGGTCTGACTCGGGCGGAACACCTCGACGTCATCGGATCTGACGGCCTCGACTGGATATACACGGCGAGGCCGCTTGCCTCCTCCACAGGAGAAGTCATCAGCGATCAGGGGCCCTTCGTAGGCTGAGGAGATGACTTGCCCCCGAGAGTTCGCGCCCCCGGTGGGAAAAGGGATGCCGTCCATGTCGCTCATCAAGCAGGGCCAGCCGCGGCTTGAAGCTTCCCCTTGATCGTGGACACCTGGAGACCGGGACGTGAGAGCCCAGAGGAAGCAGTGCCAGGTGGGAAGCAAGTACACGAATCGCTACTCGGACGAGTACAAGCGGGACGCGATCGAGCTCGTGCGGTCGTCGGGCCGGACGGTGACCGAGGTCGCCCGGGAGATCGGGGTCGGTTCGGAGTCGTTGCGGGGCTGGGTGAAGAAGGCCAGCGCTGCCCAGGACACCGGATCGGTCCCCGCCGCCACAAGTCGGCCTTCATCTCGTCCGACATCCCCGGCCGACCCAGTCTCGCCACGTAAACCGTTCTCAACCAGCACTGTTGCTCCGACCGGTTGAATCTAAAACCGCCTTCTTCGCGTAGGAGAGCGACCGGTGAGCGAGACATGCCGGTTTATCCACGCGGAGAAGGCGAACTGCACGGTCGTGCTGCTGTGCAAGGTGATGAAGACGGCCCGCTCTACGTACTACGCGTGGGTGGCCGGCGCCGAAGCCCGCGAGGCGAGGCGGGGGGGCGGATGAGGCCCTGGCGCACGCGATCACGGTGTTCCACATCGCATCCCGGCGCAACTACGGCGTCCCGCGCGTTACCGCCGAACTGCGCCGGCGAGGCCGACCGGTCAACCGCGAGCGGGTGGCACGGGTCATGCGGGAACACGGCATCGCCGGGAACAGCCGGCGCACCGGCCGCCGCAGCCTGACCAAGGCCGCCCCGTCGCCGGACCTGATCGGCGGGACTTCACCGCCACCCGCCCCGGAACGAAGATCGTCGGTGACATCACCTACATCCCCACGGCCGAGGGCCGGCTCTACCTCGCCTCGTGGCTGGACCTGGCCACGCGCGAGGTCATCGGGTACTCGATGGCCGACCGCCATCGCGCTGAACTCGTCGTCGACGCCCTCGACACGGCTGCCGCAAGTCCACAGATCTCAGAAACAGACCACCCAGGGGTGCGCGAGCCCATCAATATACAATCGATCATGTATATTGATATACGCCGCAGTGTGCATGAGGAGGCCATCTTGAGCCGCACCGTGATCGACCTCGACGACGAGGCACTGGAAGAAGCCGCCAAGGAACTCGGCACCACCACCAAGCGCGACACCATCAACACCGCCCTGCGCGAGGTCACCGCCCGCTACCGGCGTCTGCGCGCGCTCGAAGACGCCCGGCAACTGGTGACCGACGGAGCCCTGGACATCGACGTTCTCCTGGACAAGAACCAGTACCGGCCGTGACCGTCGCCGACTACCTCATCGACACCTCCGCCCTCGCCCGCGTCCTGCTCCGCCAGACCACAACCGAGTGGGACGACAGGATCGGCGCCGGCCTCGTCGCGATCTGCGACATCACGGAACTCGAGGTCCTCTACTCCGCCCGCGCAGCCGCGGACCGCGCACGACTGAAGGCTGCACTCGACGCCCACTACGTGTGGTGCCCCATGCCTGACGCCATCTACCGCCGCTCCCGCACCGTCCAGGAACAACTGACCACCAAAGGGGAACACCGCAGCGCGGGCCCCGTCGATCTCCTGGTGGCCGCCGCCGCGGAAGAAGCAGGCCTCACCCTGCTCCACTTCGACCGCGACTTCGAAACCATTGCTCGCACGACGGGGCAGCCGGTCCGCGTGATCGACCTCAGGCAGTAGAGTCCGCGCGGTCGCACGGACGGGCGTCAAGCCTCTCGCCGACCACCCACCCGAAGGCGGTATCGCGGCGACGCCCCCACTGCCGGACGGCCCTCGTTCCGCACCTCGCGCCCGCCCCACGGACTGAGCCGCCCCGCCGACACCCGGTCCGGGGGCACGGCACGCGCGGGTGAACTGCCGTACCCACCCGCCGTATTTCGTCGATCACTTGTCGGTGGTCGCGCCACCGAGCGCAACGCCGGGGTCGCACGTCAGGAGTACCGGCAGGCCACGGTCCCGGCTCAGCTGTCGACCGCTGTTGGTTACTGGTAGGCCGGTCGCGCTCGCCGCTATTCGTCATCACCTGATGACCACCGGGTGACCGCCCTTCACCCTCTACTTCGGCGACTTCAAGGGCGGCCCGACACCCGGCCGGCTCAGCCTGCACCCCGGGGCGTAGCGCCTCGTGTCCATGGTCGCACCGACCCTCCAAGGCATGATCGGTACGGTGGCACCGGGACGACCAGAGGGGCGACGCGACCGTGGGCGAGCAGACGGAGATCACGACGGCGAAACAGGCCGCGGACCACGAGCTGATCCTGGCCTTCGGCCGACTGCAGGGCGCGGCCAACCGGCTGGAGTACATCCTCGGCCGGGCGCTCGAGGTGGAGTGCGGCATCAGCCACCTGATGTTCGAGGTGCTGCTGATCCTCGGCCGGGCGGGCGAGCCGGGACTCTCCATGCGGGCCATCGCCCAGGAGCAGGTCCTGACCACGGGCGGCGCCACCCGGCTGGTGGACCGGATGGAGGCGGCCGAACTGGTCGAGCGGGCAGCGGATCCAGGCGACCGGCGCGCGCGACTGGTCCGGCTGACCGCATTGGGCGAGGAGACCGTCGTACGCGCGTCCCGGGTCCATCTGGAGAACATCAAGCGGTACCTCGTGGACCCCCTGCCCGCAGCGGACCGGAAGCGGTTCTCGGAGGATCTCCGTATCCTCAGCCACACGGCCCGGGACCTGCTACCCCGCCTGCCCTGACCTGCGGAGCGGCAGCACCGTTGGTGTGATGACGTTGCCGGCCACGCCCATGTGCTCACCTCACACGAACCTTGAAATATCTGATGTGTCAGATACTGTTCTGTCAGGTGAATCGCTCGCAACCGGCGAGCGCGCATCCCTTGCCGAGGTCCTCGATGAAGATCGTCTACGTCTTCGACGCCTATTGCGGCTGGTCGCACGGGTTCTCCGGAACACTGAGCGAGGTCGCCTCCCGTCACCCCGAACTGCCGGTCGAGGTCGTCTCCGGCGGCCTGTTCACCGGGTCGCGCCGGGTACCCGTCCGCGAGTTCGGCTATGTCCAGGGCGCGAACGCCAAGATCGCCGAGCTGACCGGCGCCGAGTTCGGCGAGGCGTATGAGCGGCTGATCGCCGACGGCTCCTTCGTGATGGACTCGGAGGCTGCCGCGCGCGGTGTCGCCGCCCTGCGCCAGGCTGCACCGGCCCGCGCGGCGGAGCTGGCGATCGCCCTGCAGCGGGCCTTCTACGTCGAAGGCCTGAGCCTGTCCGAGGGGGCCACCTACCGGAAGGTCGCCGAGGAGGCCGGACTGAATGCCGACGCCGTGGTCACCGCCTTCGAGGGATCCGAGGTTCGGGTGGCGGCGGGCTCCGACTTCCACCGGTCCGCCTCGCTGGGCGTCACCGGCTTCCCCACACTGCTGGCCGTCGACGGCGACTCCGTCACTGCCGTGGCCCACGGCCACGGCACCGCCGACGAGATCGACCAGCGGCTCGCGGCGCTCCCCAACCACTGACCCTCCCGCTCCCCACCTCCTCCCCCTCCCCACAAGGAGTCATCGATGAGCACCCTCTCCTTCAAGATCCTCGACCTGGACTTCCCGGCCGGCAGCAAGAACAAGACCGCCACCCTCGTCACCGGCGAGCATGAGGCCCTCCTGGTCGACGCCGCCTTCACCCGCGCCGACGGCCACCGTCTCGCCGCCGAGATCCTCGACTCCGGCAAGAAGCTCACCACCGTCTTCGTCAGCCACGCCGATCCCGACTTCTACTTCGGCGCCGAAGTCATCGCCGACGCCTTCCCCGACGCGACCTTCGTCGCCACCCCGATCGTCATCGAGCACATCCAGCACTCCTACGAGGGCAAGCTCAAGGCGTGGGCCGCGCTCGGCCCGAACCTGCCCACCCGGCTGGTCGACCTCACTCCGCTGACCGGCGACCTCACCCTGGAGGGCCACCGCTTCGAGCTCAAGGGCGGCCCGGCCGCGCTGCCGGACCGCCACTACCTGTGGCAGGCCGAGCACCGCGCCCTCCTCGGCGGCGTCCTCCTCTTCCAGCAGGAGCACGTCTGGGTCGCCGACACCCCCACCCCCGGTGACCGTGCCGCGTGGATCGACCTGCTGGACGAAATGGCCGCCCTGCAGCCGGAGTTGGCCGTCCCCGGCCACCGCCTGCCCGCCACCCCGGCCGACGCCTCCGCCATCACCGCCACCCGCGCGTACCTTCTGGCCTTCGAGGAGGAGCTTGCTACGGCGGCCGACGGTGCGACGCTGACTGAGGCGCTGGTCAAGCGTTACCCCGACAACGGCATGCTGATCGCCGCCCAGATCGGCGCGAAGGTTGCCAAGGGAGAAATGAAGTGGGGCTGACCATGGCCGAGTTCGCGACTTCCACCGCCCCCGCCGATGTCGTACGGCGTCAGTACCTGGCGTCTGCGACAGGTGACTTGGAGGCGCTTCGGGCCACCCTCGCCCCCGACGTCGAGTGGACGGAGATGGCCGGCTTCCCCCTCGCCGGCACCTACCGCACCCCCGACGGCGTCACGTCCCACGTGATGGAGAAGCTCGGCCAGGACTGGGACAGCTGGACCGCCCACGACGACACCTACGTCGTCGACGGCGAGAACGTCGTCGTCCTCGCCCGCTACACCGCGACCAACAAGGCCACCGGCAAGCCGATCGACATCCGCGTCGCCCACCATTTCGTGGTGCGCGGTGGGCTCATCGTCCGCTTCGAGCAGTTCGTCGACACCGCCCTCGTCCGCGAGGCGATGGCCGGCTGAGCGGTTCGGATCGGGGCGTCGGCCACACGGGGTGTGGGCGACTCGCCTTCGGTAACGACGCCCGGATCAACCGCGTGGACGAACCGGACGAGCATGTCTGACGGCCGAACGGCCAGGTGGGCCATCTCTTTGGGCGGCCTGCGCACCGAGAGCGGGCCGCTGTTCCCTTGACCGGTACGCGGAATATAAGCACCGAGCCGGAAGCGACGGTCGGACTCCTCACCCCGCACCGGGCCGTGGTGACGAAGAAGCGGTTGTCGCCGGGATGCGGGCACACCGACGTGGGGTGCAGGCACGGACGGTCACGGTGTGGAGCAGGGGGCCGTCGGGGATGCGATCGGCTCCCCTCCGACTGCAGCGGGCTCGCGGTCAGGCCGGCGGGACGCAGCCGCGTCCACGGCACTCGCGGGGATGTCGGTGGAGGGCGACAGCGGTCCCGGATTCAGCGAAGGCACGGGCAGTGGCCAGGCCCATTCCGGAGCCGACACCGGTGACGAAGGCGACCTGGCTGCCGGCCCGGTTCTCTGCCGGCAGCCCCGTGGACCACAGCCCATGCCGCGCAACCAGCGGATGAAGCACCTCGGAGACACCGTCGGCCTGGACACCACCGCGCCGTCCCGGCCCCTGTACGGCCCCTGGGTCTTGGCATCGCCGGGCCTTGACCCGGAATCTTGGACACGGGCTATGCGGCTTGGGCCAGGGTAGTTGATGTTGTGTCGAGTGCTGTCTCGTAGGCGATGGGACTGCGTTGTCCGAGGCGGGAATGACGGCGTCGGGTGTTGTAGCGGTTGAGCCAGCGGAACGCGTCGAGACGGGCCTCGCGTTCGCTGGACCAGTGCTTTCGGCCCTGAAGCGTCTCGCGTTTGAACGTCGCGTTGAAGGACTCGGCGAGCGCGTTGTCCGCCGAGCTGCCGATCGCGCTCATGGACTGGCGGACGCCGGCCTGGCGGCAGGCGTCGGCGAAGGCCCGGCTGGTGTACTGGGCGAGTTCAACCAGTCGTTGCAACACAGGGCTGTTGCAGCGAGCGTAGCTGCTCTTCGAAGACCTCGGCCGGTGTCCGCCAACCGAGTACCTTGCGGGGCCGGTTGTTGATCGCCATGGCGACGGCTTCGAGGTCCGTGGACGACCAACGGGAGAGATCAGTGCCCTTCGGGAAGTACTGACGCAGCAGCCCGTTCGTGTTCTCGTTTGTCGGTCGTTGCCAGGGCGAGTGCGGATCGGCGAAGAACACCTTTGTCCCGGTATCGAGAGCGAACTGGGCATGACCGGAGAGTTCCTTCCCGCGGTCCCAGGTGAGGGTCTTGCGTAACTGCTCGGGCAGCGGTGCCATCGACGTGGTGAGCGCCGCGTTCATCGCGATCGCGCCATAGCCCCCGAGCGAGGGGCCGTTCTTCACGGGCGGCCTCTCGCCCCAGCCCTCAAGCCGGGGCAGGTGCACCAGGAGCGTGGAGCGGCTGCTGCGCTCGACAAGCGTGCCGATCGCGGAGCGGCCCGTCCCGATGATCAAATCGCCTTCCCAGTGTCCGGGGACCGCGCGGTCCCCGGCCTCGGCGGGGCGTTCACTGAGGATGACGTCCGCGGTGACATGCCCCTGCGGCTTGTTCTGCGACCGTGCACGGGGAACCCGCAGCGCCCGGCCGGTGCGCAGACACATGACCAGTTCCCGCTTGAGCGCGCCACGGCCCTCGATGAACAGCGCCTGGTAGATCGCTTCGTGGCTGATGCGCATGGACTCATCATCGGGGAAGTCGACACGGAGCCGGTGCGAGATCTGCTCCGGGCTCCATGCCGTCGCCCAACGCCTGTCCTGCCGATGCGGCTTGTTCAGCCCCTTCCACCCAGGCGTCTCAGGCCCGGTGACGATCATGCCGTCGGGGCGACGGACGCTGCCGGCGAGCCGCTCCTGCACGTACTCTCGCAACCTGTCGTCGCCTGCGAGCTTCGCGGTCTTCGGGCGCTTCGCAGCCTGCTGCGCTTTCCACTGCGCCACCAGAGCCCGGTAGACCGGTTTGCCGCCCCGGGTCGCCGCGTTGCGGCGCAGCTCGCGTGAGATCGTGCCCGCGTCGCGGCCGATCCTGCGAGCGATCTCCCGCACGCCGAACTCCTGGGCGCGCAGCAGCGCGATCTCCTCACGCTCGGCGAACGACAGATAGCGGCCGGTGGGCTCGTCCAGGCTGATCGGCGGCATCCCGCCAGCGTGACGGAACCACCGGGTTGCGACCGGCCATGAAACGCCAACAGCCACCGCGGCCTCTGCCGTCGTCACTCCCGACGCGATCCGCCGCCAGAAGTGGCGCTGCACCGCACGAGACGGCTCCGGCCGACCCGGTGAACGCATCGGCGGTCGCATCGCCCGATCCGCCGCCCACTGCCGTCGCGCTCCCGCAGGCGCCTTTGGCACCTTCTGCTTCCGGTCTCGTCCCATCGCATACCTCCGTGATCAAGGTGTTGCGACGACCAGTTGAATCCGCCCTGGGCTCCGTGGTCGGTGTGCATGACCGCCCCGGAGAGGCTGCCGCGGGTCCGTTCGGCGGCGGACAGGGCGTCGGTGACGAGGTCGGTGCGCATGTGGTCCGCGATCGCCCAGCCGGCCAGGCGGCGTGAGGCGAGGTCGATGACGGTGGCCAAATACAGGAACTTCCCGCCGTCCAGAGGGAGATAGGTGATGTCACCGACGTACTTCGTGTTCGGCTCGCTTGCCGTGAAGTCGCGGCCGATGAGGTCCGGGGCCTTCGCCGCGGCCGGGTCCGCAACAGTGCTGCGGTGTCTGCGGCGCAAGCGCATGCCCGCCAGACCGGCACCCCGCATCACCCGCGCGATCCGCTTGTGGTTGACGCGCTCGCCCGCCTCGCGGAGCTCGGCCGTGATTCTGGGGACGCCGTAGGCGCCGTCCGACTCGCGGTGCACGGCCCGTATCCGGGCGGCGAGGCGGGCGTCGGCCGCCTGCCGGGCGGCCCGGTCCGCGGCCGTCGCCCGCCAGTAGTAGAAGCTGGAGCGGGCGATGCCCAGGATGATGCACAGCCGCTTCACGCCGTAACGGCGCTGATGGTCAGCGACGAACTGGAAGCGGTTCACCAGCGCGTCTCCCCGGCGAAATACTTCGCCGCCTTCCGCAGGATCTCGCGCTCTTCCTCCAGCTCACGGACCTTCTTCCGCAGAGCGGCGTTCTCCGCCTCCAACAGCGTCGGCGGCTCGGTCGGCACCTCCGCCCGGCGCCCCCGGGGCCGGCTCGCACCGGCTGCCCGGACCCCGTTTGCGCAGGGTCTCGGGGTTGATCCCCAGATCGGCGGCGACCTGCCTGATCGTCGCCTCGGGCCGCGACTGGTACAGCGCGACCGCGTCCGCCTTGAACTGCGACGGATAGTTCTTCATGACCACGAGATGTCCGTTCTCAGATCCTCAGGATCAAGTGTCTCGTGTGTCCAGGATCAAGGGTCAAGGCCCAAGGTCATGCTGTCCCGGCCTTTGGCGACCGTCCTGTCACGCAGCAGCAGCCGAAGGTCTGAGAGTCACGAAGGTCAGGTAGAACATACGAGTGAACGTACTGTGCTGCGCCGCCTGCGGGCTCGGTCTGACCGAGCCCGTCCGGCGCATCGACGAGATGCCCGAATACCCCGGCTGGGACGGCAGGCCCGACGCGGAGGGACGACGACACGGCCCAGCGAGCGTGCCGCGCGGCGTCTACGTGGTCGATCCGCTGCCGTTCGGGGCGCCGTTCGAACCGTGCGAGGACGAGGACGAGGACGCGTACGACGGAATCGTGCCAGGCGGGATGTGGATGTCCGACGAACGGGGCTTCCTTGTCTCCGCCGGGCCGTACGGCACGTACGTCCTGCACCCGCTCGACGTCATCGACCTCGGCTTTCACCCCGACACCTCGCGCATCAGTGGTTGCTGTGGCCTGAGTCCGTACTACGGAGTCAATCGCGTCTGCTCGTGCGGAGCCGAGGTCGCCATCACGGCCTCCGACTGCTCGAGCGGCTACGAGACCCGGCTCGTCCCGGACGCCGTCCGCGTGGAGTCCGCCCCATGAGCACCCATCATGGCAACACCGCACCGCCCCGCGAGGACGTACTCGCCACGGCCATGGAGATGATCGCCGAGCGCGGTCTGGAGAAGCTCACCATGGCAGCACTCGGTCTTGAGGTCGGCATGAGCAGCGGCCATCTCCTCTACTACTTCCACTCCAAGGACGAGTTACCGCTGCGCACCTGGAATAGAGCGAGGGGCGGCTCGGCACCGAGCGCGGGCGGCTGCTCGTACGGGCATCGTCAGCCCGCGAACGGCTCGACGTGTACGTCGGCCTGTACGTCCCCGACGGCCATCGCGACCCGCACTGGACCGCTGGAGGTCTGGAACCGCTCGAAGAGCGCCGCCGCCGACGCGGACGCCCGCGAGCGCCAAGCCGCCACCGAGGGCGCCTGGCACCGCGACCTCGTCGCGCTGCTCACCGAGGGCATCTCTCACAGCGAGTTCCGCCCCATCGAGCCCGACCGCTTCGCCGCCCGGCTGCGCGCCCTCCTGGACGGCTTCTCCATCCACGTGGCCATCGGCCTGCGCGGCACGGGCCGCGAGCAAGTCATGGCATACGTACGAGAGTTCCTGGACGAGTCGCTCGCACTCCCGGCCGTCGTGGAGGGGTGAGGAGACAGCCAGGCGGCTGCCTCGCTGGTCCGGCTCCGGGCCACCCGGCCGTCAACCGGCCGCGCCTTCACTGCCCCGGTGCACCACATACCCCCCCCGGTGACGGTCAACCGCACCGGCGCCTCCGCCAGTTCATCCGCCGGCGTCTCAACCGGATCCAGGGTCAGAGCCGTCAGGTCGGCACGGTGGCCGAGGGCGATACGGCCCGCCGTCTCGGTCTCTCCCGCCGCCCGTGCCGCGTGGGTCGTGCAGCCTTCCAGCGCCTCCAACCCCGTCAAGTCCCGCCCGTGTCGCGCAGGTCGCACAGACGCCAGGCGTGCCCGGCGCGGACGGTGCCCAGGCGGAGGGACCACTCGTCCGTGCCGTCGACCCGCGTGTACGCGGTGTGTGCGGTGGGCTGCATGGACGCGGCCGCCCTCAGCTCCGCGAAACGGGGGGCAGTTCGTCCGGCGACTTTTCGATGTGCTCGATCCGGTGCCGCCCGCGCGCGGCCCCAGACCCGCCGCCACGTCCAGAACGTGCCGTACCGCCGCGTCACCGATGGCGTGCGTGGCCGTCCTCTCAGAGGCTCGAGTCTCCATTCGACCCGGACCGGTTCACCGCCCCGGCACCCTTCGCGCTCCCAGCCGCCGCACTCACTCCAGCGGCGACGGAGGCGGCCCCGACCAAGCGAGCGCGACATCCGCGAGATCGACGTCGCCCCCCGTCATCACCTTTCCGAACAGCCACACCAGCCGCGTCGCCCCAGGGCTGTAGCCGCCTCGGCCAACCAGTGCGCCCCGCCCGGGTCCCGCTGTGTCGTGTCAAGGATGATGGCCAGCAGGCATAGTCCGGAGATCACCAGCGTCGCGGTGAGGATGCTCATCCAGTCCCTACGGAACTGCAGCCCCTGTACCAGATGCGTGCGCATACGTAGACAGCGATCCGCTGTTCCCGGTTGGGCCAGGCCGGCACATCCCCACTTGGCACATCGATCAGCGAGAGGTCAACAGGCGTACAACGTGAACCGGCGCCAAGAGATCAGCCTCGTACGTCTCGCTGCTGAACTTCCTTGAGCACTCCGGCCACCGTCGCGAAGTCGTTGTCCACATGGAGGACGGTGTGCCCGTGGTGGACCGCAGTCGCACACACCAACAGGTCAATCGCTCCTGCCGCGCGATGCTGGCCGCGCTGGGTCAGTTTGTACTGGGCAGTGTCGACCCAACGCCAGGCGCTCTTGGGAACGGGAGAGAGCAGGCAGAGCGCGTCCAGTTCCTCCGCGAGCTCGTCCCGGTGAGACGGGCTGGTTGCTGAGTAGAGAAATTCGGCGCGTGTCGGCTCACAGAGGTGAAACACCCCGGCTGCGATGTGCCCCTCCCACGGTGGCAGTGCCCCGGGGGTTCGGAACAGGTGCCACAGGGCGGAGGTGTCCAGCAGGTAGGTGATCACTCGAAGGCCTCGCGTCGGGCACGCTTGCCTGCGTCATGCGCCGCCGCGGCCTGCTCGAATTCCCCACGCGCGCCGCGCGCGGCCAGCTTCTCGGCGGCATCAAGGCGCTTGATCCGGGCCACGTAGTCCCGCAGGGCCCCGTTGACCGTCTCCTTCTTCGTCGTAACACCCATCAGCCGCATGGCCTCGGTGAGTGCCTCGTCATCGAGATCAATCTGAGTGACGGACATCGAGCACCTCCAACATTCATAATGTATGCCATCAAGATACATCACCAACATTGGAGTGACCACCGCTGAGAACCGCCCGCCGGGGGTGGTGGGGCGAAGTGCGCACTTCGGCTGAGGCGATAGAACCTTCGCGCAGCGGATTCCCTTACCAACGCGATGATGCTCCGCCCCGGGTACCGGTGTGAAGCATCATCGCTGACTTCAGGAGGCGACTTTGTCCACCGGACTGCGCATGAACCCGGGCCGTATGTCGATCGGGTCAGCCGAGGACGTAGGTCTCGTCACCGAAGCCAGCGACGATCTTCAGCTTGCCGCCGAGCGCCTTGACGTAGGCAGCGAGGGTGTCGACCTCAGTGCGCTCCAGTTGACCCTTCTCAATGCGTGAGACACGGGCCTGGGTGACACCCATAGCTTCGGCAACCTGGACCTGCGTGGCGTGCTGCCGCTTCCGCAACTCGGCGAGGCCGCGCACACAGGAGGCCAGAACCATAGCCTGCCCCTGGCCGCCACGGGCCGGGTCGCCGTCACCAAGGCACCTGCGTACCGGCGCCGTGAATCCCTCGCCCTACTGCGCGTTCATGACCACCGGCTGGAACGGCCAGCTCACCGACGTGGCCTTCCGCAACCCCGACGGCTCCATCGCGCTCATCGTCCACAACGAGAACGACGACCCGCGCACCTTCACCGTCACCGTCGGCGACCAGTCCTTCGACTACTCCCTGCCCGGCGGCGCCCTGGCAACCTTCACCTGGCCGAAGTCGCAAGACCTGACCAGCCGACTGCACGCGGTCCCGCTGGACGGCGCCACTGCCACCTCCCAGCCCACCGGACAAGACGCGGCAGGCCTGGCCATCGACGCCGATGCCTCGACCCGCTGGTCCAGCGGACAGGGACAGGAAGCCGGCCAGTACCTGCAGATCGACCTCGGCAAGAACACGTCGTTCCGTCGCCTCGCGATCGACAGCGGCGACAACCTCGGCGACTACGCACGCCAGTGGCAGCTCTCCGTCAGTAACGACAAGACCACCTGGCGGACCGCGGCCACCGGAACCGGCACGGGACAGCTCACCAACGTCGACCTGCCGCTCACCCGCGCCCGCTACCTCCGGGTCACAGCGACCGGCACGGCCGGCAACTGGTGGAGCCTCGCGGACATCCGGCTCTACCGCTGACCGCTGACCTTTAAGCGGCTCCCGCGCTTCGGGATCACTGCGCGGAACCGCTGCGGCAGACAGCAGCCCTTGCCGCCGAGGTTCGATGGCAGGCACCGCACCCGAAGCCGGCCCACGCCCGGCCGTCCTCGCTGACGGCCGGGCGTGGGCCGGCTTCGCCGGACACCAAGATGGCCTACAGCAATCCAGACCGCCCCCTGACCAGATGATCAGCAACAACGGACCGACGGCGTCGAATGCGGCCTCACCTCTTGGGGCAGTTTTCCCCACCCCTGGACGTCATCACAGATCGAGCGACGCGAGGGCGACGGTGTCTCCACAGGGCAATGGCAGCCACTGCCGCGCAACCGGCAATTGGGACAACGCATCGCCCGTAGACACCGTCACCTGGACACGACCGCGCCGCCCCGGCCCCTGTACGGCCCCTGGGTTTTACCGTCGGCATCAAGGCAGCCGCCCGGCCCCCGAGCGGCGGCCTCGATCACCTACTCCGCCGCAGGTCAGACGGGTTGGAGCGCCCTCGACCACCGCCGGACTCCAAACCCACGAGCAGCGGATTCAGTCCGTTCAGGCACAGTTGACGATCCGACACCCAAAAACGAACGTTTCAGCAGGTCAGAAGCCTGCTCAGGTGGGGCGGGTGGGACTCGAACCCACGGCCGACGGATTATGAGTCCGCTGCTCTAACCGGCTGAGCTACCGCCCCATAGCGGCGTGTCGCGTACATGTGTGCGCGCCGTCTGCCGCAGCATAGCCGCTCATACGATCTCACGCTCCGGCTGGTGGACCTTGCCCGCCCAGGAGGACTTGGGCCCTGGCCTGCACGGTTCCCGCCGACATGAAAAAGGACCCCCAGGGGGTCCTCGTTCACGATGCTCCCCCGACTGGACTCGAACCAGTAACCTGCCGGTTAACAGCCGGCTGCTCTGCCAATTGAGCTACAGGGGACCGAGCTCCCCCGACTGGACTCGAACCAGTAACCTGCCGGTTAACAGCCGGCTGCTCTGCCAATTGAGCTACAGGGGAATGCCTCGTCGCATCGAACGTGCCTAGCTGGGTATTCGCCAGGAAGCGCTCGCTCGCTGCGACACATACATTAGCGCAAGCAGGGGGGTGCTCCGCCAATCGGTTCCCCCGGCGCCGGTGTCGCGCCAGGGACCTACTCGAGGAAGGGTGGCCGTCATGCGCTACAAGCTCACGTTCGTCGTCGGACTGGCTGTCGGTTACGTACTGGGCACGCGTGCCGGGCGCGAGCGCTACGAGCAGCTGAAGAAGTCGGCGCGGCAGGTCGCCCAGAACCCCGCCGTGCGCAACACCGCCGAGACCGCCGCCCACCAGGGCCGCCAGTACGCGGGCAAGGCGTATCACGCGGTCAGCGACAAGGTCGGCGACCGGATGCCGGAGTCGGTGGCGGGCCGGGTGCGCTCGCTGCGCGACCGCAACGTCAACGGCGCGGGCGGCGACGACTGGGGCACCAGCAACACCTGACGACGCTCCTGTGACGCCCCCGAGGTGACCGACGGCGGCATCCGGGCCCGGCGTGCGGCAGAATTTTCGCCATGGGGATAGTCGCCGGGTTGGACAGTTCGCCCGATTTCACTCGTATCGTCGTCTGCGACGCGGACACCGGAGCCGTGCTCCGGCAGGGATACGCGCCACATCCGGTGGAAGGCGCCGAGGGCGGCGGCCGGCCGTCCGACGTCGACCCGCAGGCCTGGCTGCTGTCCCTGGGCGAGGCCGCGGGGGGCGGGCTGCTCGAAGGCGTGCAGGCCATCGGGGTCTCGGCGCAGCAGAACGCGGTCGTGCCGCTGGACTCGCAGGGCAACACGGTGCGGCCGGCGATGGTCGGCGGGGACAAGCGGGCGCAGGTCGCGGCGGCCGACCTGGTCGACGCGCTCGGCGGGCGCGAGGCGTGGGCGCAGGCGGTGGGGTGCGTGCCCCAGGCGGCGCAGCCGGTGACCAAGCTGCGCTGGCTGGCGAAGAGCGAGCCGGAGGCCGCCGCACGGAGCGCGGTGCTGCTGCAGGCGCACGACTGGCTGGTGTGGCAGCTGCTGGGGCGGCCGGTGCGCCGGACCACCGACCGCGGCGGGGCCTCCGGCACCGGGTACTGGTCGGCCGCCACCGGCGGTTACCGGCCGGATCTGGTCGAGCTGGCGCTCGGCCACCAGGCGATGCTGCCCGAGGTGATCGGGCCGTCCGACGCGGCCGGCACGACTCCGGAGGGGCTGCTGATCTCCGCCGGGACCGGCGAGACGATGGCGGCGGCGCTCGGGCTCGGGCTGGGGATGGGCGACGCGGTGGTGTCGCTCGGGGCCTCCGGGTCCGTGATGGCGGTGCACCCCGAGGCGCTCGTCGACCAGAGCGGGATGATCACCTCGCTGGCCGACGCGACCGGCATGCATCTGCCCGTCGTCACCACGTTGAACGCCGTACGGACCCTGCGGGGTGCGGCCGAGCTGGTCGGGGCGCCCGATCTGGACGCGCTGTCGGATCTTGCGATGAAGTCGACGCCGGGATCGCACGGGCTGGTCATGCTGCCGTACCTGGAGGGCGAGCGGACGCCGAACCTGCCGCACACCGCCGGCACGCTGGCCGGGCTGCGGCGCGAGTCGATGAAGCCGGAGCACTTCGCGCGGGCCGCGTTCGAGGGCATGCTGTGCGGGCTCGCGGACGCGCTGGACGTGCTGCGCGGCCGGGGCGTGGACGTGCGGCGGGTCTTCCTGCTGGGGGCGGCGGCCGAGCTGCCGGCGGTGCAGTCGGCGGCGCCGGCGCTGTTCGGGGCGCAGATCGTGGTGCCGCAGCCGGCCGACTACGCGGCGATCGGGGCGGCCCGGCAGGCCGCGTGGGCGCTCGGGGCCTCGCAGGGCACGCTCGACCCGCGGACGCCGCCGGCCTGGCAGGGGGCGGCGGCGCAGGTCCTCGACCCGGGTGAGGACCTGGCCGTGGGGCAGGCGGTGCGGCAGCAGTTCGTGTCGGTGCGGGAACAGACCCACCCGGGTGCGTTCCGGGCGTGAGCGGGGAAAGCGAACCGGGTGGGCGATG
This sequence comes from Streptomyces sp. B21-105, assembly GCF_036898465.1. Lineage (NCBI taxonomy): Bacteria > Bacillati > Actinomycetota > Actinomycetes > Kitasatosporales > Streptomycetaceae > Streptomyces > Streptomyces sp. B21-105. The sequence continues at coordinate 3,174,937 of NZ_JARUMJ010000001.1, forward strand.
AAGGGCGCTGCGGGCAGGCGAAGGCGGGCCCGCGGCGGGCGGGCAGGCGGAGGCGGACCCGCGGAGGGCGGGCAGGCGGAGGCGGGAAAGGGCCGGCAAAAACACTGCTGTCGGCTTAATCGGTTGAGGTAACACGGGTGGGGTGGCACACGATAGGGGCCAGGGGCAACCAATGCCCTCCCGGCTACCCCATGCCCTCCCGCCCACTCCGAGAGACGTAGCGTGCTCATACGACTTCTGCGGACCTATCTCAGGCCCTACAGGAAACCCATCGTCCTTCTGGTGCTGCTGCAGTTCCTGCAGACCTGCGCCACCCTCTACCTGCCCACCCTGAACGCGCACATCATCGACAACGGTGTCGTCGAGGGAGACACCGGCTACATCCTGACGTTCGGCGGCGTGATGATCGCCGTGTCGCTGGCGCAGGTCGTGTGCAACATCGGCGCCGTGTACTACGGCGCCAGAACCGCCTCCGCCCTCGGCCGGGACGTGCGGGCGGCCGTCTTCGACCGGGTGCAGTCCTTCTCCGCCCGGGAGGTCGGTCACTTCGGCGCGCCGTCGCTGATCACCCGGACGACCAACGACGTCCAGCAGGTCCAGATGCTGGCCCTGATGACGTTCACGCTGATGGTGTCGGCGCCCATCATGTGCGTGGGCGGCATCGTGCTGGCGCTCGGCCTGGACGTGCCGCTGTCCGCGGTGCTCGTCGCCGTCGTGCCGACCCTGGGCATCTGCGTGACGCTGATCGTGCGCCGGCTGCGGCCGCTGTTCCGGTCCATGCAGGAGAAGCTGGACACCGTGAACCGGGTGCTGCGCGAGCAGATCACCGGCAACCGGGTGATCCGCGCGTTCGTGCGGGACGAGTACGAACAGCAGCGGTTCCGGGAGGCCAACGCCGATCTCACCGGCATCTCGCTGAAGGCCGGCAACCTGCTGGCGCTGATGTTCCCGGTGGTCATGACCACGGTGAACCTGTCATCGATCGCGGTGGTCTGGTTCGGCGCGCACCGGATCGACAGCGGTGGGATGCAGATCGGCGACCTGACCGCGTTCCTCGCCTATCTCATGCAGATCGTCATGTCCGTGATGATGGCCACCTTCATGTTCATGATGGTGCCGCGTGCGGAGGTGTGCGCCGAGCGCATCCAGGAGGTGCTGGACACCTCGTCGTCCGTGGTTCCTCCGGTGGCTCCCGTCACCGAGCTGCGGCGGCACGGGCACCTGGAGATCCGGGGGGCCGGCTTCCGTTACCCCGGCGCCGAGGAGCCCGTCCTGAAGAGCGTCGAGCTGGTGGCCCGGCCCGGTGAGACGACGGCCGTGATCGGCTCGACCGGCAGCGGCAAGTCCACGCTCCTCGGGCTGGTGCCCCGGCTGTTCGACGCCACCGAGGGAGAGGTGCTGGTCGACGGGGTCGCCGTCGACGACGTCGAGCCGGTGCTGCTGGCGAAGACCGTCGGTCTGGTGCCGCAGAAGCCGTACCTGTTCGCGGGGACGGTCGCCAGCAACCTGCGCTACGGCAATCCGGACGCCACCGACGAGGAACTGTGGCACGCGCTGGAGGTGGCGCAGGCCAAGGACTTCGTCAGCAAGCTGGAGAACGGCCTCGACTCGCCCATCGCGCAGGGCGGCACGAACGTCTCCGGCGGTCAGCGGCAGCGGCTGGCGATCGCCCGCACGCTCGTGCAGCGGCCGGAGATCTACCTCTTCGACGACTCCTTCTCGGCCCTGGACTACGCCACCGACGCGGCGCTGCGGGCGGCGCTCGGGCGGGAGACCGCCGAGGCGACCGTGGTGATCGTCGCCCAGCGGGTGGCGACCATCCGCGACGCCGACCGGATCGTCGTCCTCGACGAGGGCCGTGTCGTCGGCACCGGCACCCACCGCGAGCTGATGGCGGACAACGAGACCTACCGGGAGATCGTGCTCTCCCAGCTCACGGAAGCGGAGGCAGCCTGATGGCCGGGCCCATGGGGCGCATGATGGCCGGCGCCGGTCCCGAGAACCGCTCGCTGGACTTCAAGGTGTCCGGCAGGCGGCTGCTCGCCCAGTTCAAACCGGAACGGCTGACGCTGTACGGGATGTTGTTGTGCGTCGTGCTCAGCGTCGGCCTCAACGTGGTCGGACCGAAGATCCTCGGCCGGGCCACCGACCTCGTCTTCGCGGGCATCGTCGGCCGGGAGATGCCGGCCGGGGCGACCAAGGAGCAGGTCCTCGACTCGATGCGGGAGCGCGGCGACAGCGGTGTCGCCGACATGCTCAGGAGCACCGACTTCACGCCCGGCAAAGGCATCGACTTCGGTGAGGTCGGGGAGGTCCTGCTGGTCGCGGTCGGGGTGTTCCTGGTCGCCGGGCTGCTGATGGCGGTCGCGACGCGCCTGGTCAACAAGACCGTCAACCGCACGATGTTCCGGATGCGCGAGGACGTGCAGACGAAGCTGTCGCGGCTGCCGCTGTCGTACTTCGACAAGCGGCAGCGCGGCGAGGTGCTGTCCCGCGCGACCAACGACATCGACAACATCGGGCAGACCCTCCAGCAGTCGATGGGGCAGCTCATCAACTCCCTGCTGACGATCATCGGCGTGCTGGCGATGATGTTCTGGGTGTCGTGGCTGCTGGCGCTGGTGGCCCTCGTCACCGTGCCGCTGTCGGCGGTCGTCGCGACCCGTGTGGGCAAGCGGTCGCAGCCGCACTTCGTGCAGCAGTGGCGCTCCACCGGCAAGCTCAACGCGCACATCGAGGAGATGTACACCGGTCACACGCTCGTGAAGGTGTTCGGCCGTCAGCAGCAGTCGGCCGAGCAGTTCGCCGAGCAGAACGACGCGCTGTACGAGGCCGGGTTCCGGGCGCAGTTCAACAGCGGGGTCATGCAGCCGCTGATGATGTTCGTGTCGAACCTCAACTACGTGCTGGTGGCGGTGGTCGGCGGACTGCGCGTCGCGTCGGGCTCGCTGTCCATCGGCGACGTGCAGGCCTTCATCCAGTACTCCCGCCAGTTCTCGATGCCGCTGACGCAGGTCGCGTCGATGGCGAACCTGGTGCAGTCGGGCGTCGCCTCGGCCGAGCGGGTCTTCGAGATCCTGGACGCGGAGGAGCAGGAGGCGGACCCGGTGGCCGCCGAGCGGCCCGAGGAGCTGCGGGGGCGGGTGGCGCTGGAGGGCGTCTCCTTCCGCTACGACCCGCAGAAGCCGCTGATCGAGAACCTGTCGCTGACGGTGGAGCCGGGCCACACGGTCGCCATCGTCGGTCCGACGGGCGCAGGCAAGACGACGCTGGTGAACCTGCTCATGCGGTTCTACGACGTCTCCGGCGGACGCATCACCCTCGACGGCGTCGACATAGCGCGGATGTCCCGTGACGAGCTGCGCGCCGGGATCGGCATGGTGCTCCAGGACACCTGGCTGTTCGGCGGCACCATCGCGGAGAACATCGCGTACGGCGCGTCGCGGGAGGTCACCCGGGGCGAGATCGAGGAAGCGGCGCGGGCCGCGCACGCCGACCGGTTCGTACGCACCCTGCCCGACGGCTACGACACCGTGATCGACGACGAGGGCAGCGGGGTCAGCGCGGGTGAGAAGCAGCTGATCACCATCGCGCGGGCGTTCCTGTCCGACCCGACGATCCTGGTACTCGACGAGGCCACCAGCTCCGTCGACACCCGCACCGAGGTGCTGATCCAGAAGGCGATGGCGAAGCTGGCGCACGGGCGCACCTCGTTCGTCATCGCGCACCGGCTGTCGACCATCCGGGACGCCGACACGATCCTGGTGATGGAGAACGGCTCGATCGTGGAGCAGGGCGCGCACAGCGACCTGCTGTCGGCGGACGGGGCCTACGCCCGGCTGTACAAGGCGCAGTTCGCGGAGGCGGTGGCGGAGGTCGACTGACCGGGAACGGACGGCCCTGCGCCATGCCGTGCCGTGCCTTGTGGGGCCGCTCGCAACGGGTGACTGCGAGCGGCCTCGCGCGGGCGGCGCCGGGGTCCGGCCCAGCGCGGTCGGCGCCGGGTCAGTCCAGGTAGCCCCTGAGCTGATCGGCGAAGGCGTGGTCGCGGAGCTTGTTGAGGGTCTTCGACTCGATCTGCCGTATCCGCTCGCGAGTCACGCCGAAGATGCGGCCGATCTCCTCCAGGGTGCGCGGCCGGCCGTCGGCCAGTCCGTACCGCAGTTGGACGACCTTCCGCTCACGTTCGCCGAGCGTGGAGAGCACGGCCTCCAGGTGTTCGCGCAGCAGCAGGAAGGCCGCCGACTCGACGGGGCTGGCCGCGTCGCCGTCCTCGATGAGGTCGCCGAGGGCGACGTCGTCCTCCTCGCCCACCGGGGCGTGCAGGGAGACCGGCTCCTGGGCCAGCCGCAGGACCTCGCCGACGCGCTCCGGCAGCAGGTCGAGCTGGGCGGCCACCTCCTCCGCGGTGGGCTCGTAGCCGCGTTCCTGGAGCATCCGGCGCTGGACGCGGACGACCCGGTTGATGAGCTCGACGACATGGACCGGGACGCGGATGGTGCGGGCCTGGTCGGCCAGCGCGCGGGACATGGCCTGCCGGATCCACCAGGTGGCGTACGTGGAGAACTTGTAGCCGCGGGCGTAGTCGAACTTCTCGACCGCCCGGATCAGGCCGAGGTTGCCCTCCTGGACGAGGTCGAGCATGGTGAGCCCGCGGCCGACGTATCGCTTGGCGACGGACACCACGAGCCGCAGGTTGGACTCGATGAGGCGGCGCTTGGCCATCCGGCCCATGACGACCAGCCGGTCGAGGTCGAGGGCGAGCTCACCGGCCAGGTCGTCCGCGCCGGCCAGCTTCTCCTCGGCGAACAGGCCCGCCTCCACGCGACGGGCCAGCTCCACCTCCTCGGCCGCGGTGAGCAGCGGGATGCGGCCGATCTCCCGCAGGTACTGGCGGAACAGGTCGGAGGAGGGGCCGGCGCCCTCGGTGGCGCGGGCGCGCGGCGGTGCCTCGACGGGGTCGGGTTCGGGGTGCTCCGCCAGTGCCTCGGGCGGCGGGTCCGCGGGCTCGGCATCGGCCTCGACGTCCGTTTCGGCGGCCGTTTCGACGTCCGTGTCTGAGGCCGTGTCTGCGGCGGTGTCTGCTGCCGTGCCGAGGTCGGTCCCGGCCGCGTCGGATCGCGTCTCCGGGCGGTGCGCGGCTCGGCTCTGCGGCGGGACCGCGACCAGGACGTCGGTCTCGGCGTCCGGTTCCGTGCCGTCGGGGGCGCTGCCGGCGGTGCTGTCGGTCGGGGTGAGGGTCCGGGACTGGGTCTGGGTCTGCACGGGGGCGACCTCCAGGATGATCGCTGCTGAGGTGAGCGGCGGTGGTACTGGGGGGGCCGCTCCGAGGACTCAGGCACCGGGACCCAGTGTGGCGTACGGCACAACCTCGCCACGAGGGGCGTGCGGTGACTTTTTGAGTCCGGCCCGTGACGTGCTGTTCAGAGGGCGTCGGGGCCGTGCACCTTCAGTGCCTGGTCGTACTGCTGGAGGACCCACAGCTCGTTCTTGGCGGCGGCCAGCTGCGCCGGGTCGCCGCCCGCCTCCAGCCGCTTGACGGTGATCTGGATCTCCTGGACGCGCCGCTCGACGGCACGACGGCGCACCTGCACCAGGACACTGCCCGCGTACACCTCGTCGACCGTGCGGCGCATGATCGGCTCGACCGCGAGTTCGGTGACCATCGCGCGGACCGCGTCGTCGGGGGCCATGTCACGGACACGGACCAGGTACTCCGAGCCGTCCTGGACGCCGAGCTCCGCGCCGCCCGCGTCGAGGACGGCCTGGCGGACGGCGGCGTAGGGCGCGGCGGTGAACTCGTCGGCGCCGTACGCGTCGAAGGCCGGGGAGACCAGCTCCGGGCGTTGCAGGGCGAGTTTGAGCAGCTCGCGTTCGGTCGCGTAGACGGGGTTGCGCAGGGTGAGGGCGGGGCCCGAGGCCTGGCGGGGGGAGGCCTCGTACTGCTGGGCGCCGCGGCCGGCCGGGGCCGGGGCCGGGCCCTTGCCTCCCCGGTCGCGGGCCCAACGGGCCAGCTGGGCGACCCGCTTGACGACGAACTGGGTGTCCAGGATGCCGAGCATGCCGGCGAGCTGGACGGCGACCTCGTGCTGGGCGCCGCTGTTCTTGATGCGGGCGACGATGGGCGCGGCCTCGTCGAGGGCGGCGGCGCGGCCCGCCGGGGTGTCGAGGTCGTAGCGGACGATGATCTGGCGGAGGGCGAACTCGAAGAGCGGGGTGCGGGGCTGGATCAGGTCGGCGACCGCCTCGTCGCCCTTGGCGAGGCGCAGGTCGCAGGGGTCCATGCCGTCGGGGGCGATGGCGATGTACGTCTCGGCCGCGAACTTCTGGTCGTCCTCGAAAGCGCGCAGGGCCGCCTTCTGGCCTGCCGCGTCACCGTCGAAGGTGAAGATCACGCGGGCGCTGCCGTTGTCCATCAGCAGCCGGCGCAGGATCTTGATGTGGTCGCCGCCGAAGGCCGTGCCGCAGGTCGCGATGGCGGTGGTGACACCGGCCAGATGGCAGGCCATGACGTCGGTGTAGCCCTCGACGACGACCGCGCGGCTGGACTTGGCGATGTCCTTCTTCGCGAGGTCGATGCCGTAGAGGACCTGAGACTTCCGGTAGATCGCCGTGTCCGGCGTGTTGAGGTACTTGGGCCCGTTGTCGGCCTCGTAGAGCTTGCGCGCGCCGAAGCCGACGACCTCGCCGCCGATGTCGCGGATGGGCCACATCAGACGGCCCCGGAAGCGGTCGATCGGTCCGCGGCGGCCCTCCTGGGCGAGCCCGGACAGGAGCAGTTCCTTGTCGGTGAAGCCCTTGCCGCGCAGGAAGCGGGTGAGGTGGTCCCAGCCCTGAGGGCTGTAGCCGACGCCGAAGTGGACGGCGGCGGCCTGGTCGAACCCGCGTTCGGCGAGGAAGAGCCGGCCGGTGTCGGCCTCGGGGCTGAGGGCGAGCTGTTCCGCGTACCAGTCGGCGGCGATCTTGTGGGCCTCGACCAGGCGGATGCGTTCGCCGCGCTGGTGGGAGGGGTTGTAGCCGCCCTCCTCGTACCGCAGGGTGATGCCCGCCTGGGCGGCGAGCCGCTCGACCGCCTCGGAGAAGGTGAGGTGGTCGACCTTCATCACGAACGTGATGGTGTCGCCGCCTTCCTGGCAGCCGAAGCAGTGGAAGAGCCCCTTGCTCGGGCTGACCTGGAAGGACGGCGACTTCTCGTCGTGGAACGGACACAGGCCCTTGAGGTTGCCGCCGCCCGCGCCGCGCAGCTGGAGGTACTCGGACACCACGGCGTCGATCGGGACCGCGTCCCGAACAGCCTTCACGTCCTCGTCGTTGATCCGTCCTGCCACGTGGTGATTCTACGGGGGCGCACCGACACTCACGGGAGGAGACCGTCCAGGGGGACGTGGGGGTCGGCCAGTGCCTCCGTGTCCACCGGGGTCCGGGCGGTGATCAGCTTCTGGATGGGCTCCGTGACGTCCCACACGTTCACGTTCATGCCGGCCAGCACCCTGCCCGACTTCACCCAGAACGCGATGAACTCGCGCTTGGCCGCGTCGCCACGGATCACGACCTCGTCGTACGAGCCGGGCGGCGCCCAGCCGCTGTACTCCATGCCCAGGTCGTACTGGTCGGAGAAGAAGTACGGCACACGGTCGTACGCGACGTCCTTGCCGAGCATCGCCCGGGCGGCCGCCGGCCCGCCGTTCAGGGCGTTCGCCCAGTGCTCGACGCGCAGCCGGGTGTCGAACAGGCCGTGCGGGAACGACGCGACGTCGCCGGCGGCGTAGATGTCGGGGTCCGAGGTGCGCAGCGTCGTGTCCACGGCGACGCCGCCGCCGTGGGCGCGGTCGGCCATCTCCAGGCCGGCCGCCTCGGCGAGGGCGGTGCGCGGGGCCGCGCCGATCGCCGCGAGGACGTCGTGCGCCGGGTGCTCCTGGCCGTCGTCGGTGCGGGCGGCGAGGACCATGCCGTCCTGCCCGACGATCTCGGTGAGCCGGGCGCCGAAGTGGAAGCGGACGCCGTGCTCGCGGTGCAGGTCGGCGAAGACGCTGCCGAGCTCGGGGCCGAGGACCCCGTACAGCGGCGTCGGCTCGGGTTCGACGACGGTGACCTCGGCGCCGTACTCGCGGGCCGCCGCCGCGATCTCCAGGCCGATCCAGCCGGCGCCGGCGATCACGATGTGGCCGTTGTCCCGGCCGAGGGCGGCGAGGACGCCCTTGAGGCGCTCGGCGTGCGCGAGCCGGCGCAGATGGTGCACGCCGGCCAGGTCGGTGCCGGGGATGTCCAGGCGGCGCGGCTCGGCGCCGGTGACCAGCAGCAGCTTGTCGTAGTGGACGAGGGTGCCGTCGTCGCCGAAGCGGACCGTCTTGGCGGTGCGGTCGATCGCGTCGACGGTCTGGCCGAGGTGCAGCTCGATGTCGTTCTGCGCGTACCAGGCGGGCTCGTGCACGAAGACCTTTTCGCGCGGCTCCTTGCCGAGCAGGTAGCCCTTGGAGAGCGGCGGCCGCTCGTAGGGGTGGTCGCGTTCGTCGCAGATCAGTATCACGCGGCCGGTGAAGCCCTCCGCTCGCAGCGTTTCGGCCGCCTTCGCGCCGGCCAGGCCTCCTCCGACGATGACGAATGTCTGATCCGCGTCGACCACGTGATGCCTCCTCGTTGAGCGTGCCGCCATATGCGAGCGTCCCGCACGCGGCGTGATGGGGGAAGGGGGACGTGCCCGATCACGGCACGCCGTGGCGCGTTGTCGGCCGTTTGGGCGCATCGGGCGGGCCTTGCAGGCCGCGTGGGCCGGGCCGCTCCCGGTCAGCGTCTGGTGCGTGCCGTCAGACGGCGGTGGAGCGAGCGGGCGGAGGCGTCGGTGAGGGACGCGATCTGGTCGACGACGACGCGTTTGCGGGCGCGGTCGTCGGCGGCCCGGTCGAACAGCGCGCGGAACTGGGGGTCGAGGCCGTCGGGGGCGCGGGCGGTGAGGGCCTCGGCGAGTTCGCCGATGACGACGCGCTGGTCGGCGCGCAGGCGTTCCTGCTCGGCGCGCTGCATGACGTACCGGTCGGCGACCGCCTTGAGGACCGCGCACTCCAGGCGCGTCTCGTGCGGGACGACGAGTTCGGCGCCGTAACGGGTGAGGCGGCCGGCGTGGTGCCGGGCGCGGGTGGCGCCCTCTGCGGCGAGGCAGAAGCGGCCGATGAGCTGGCTGGTGGCGTCCTTGAGGCGGGCCTGGGCGACCGCCGTGCCGTCGTAGCCGTGCGGCCACCACTCCTGGTCCTGGAGGCGGTCGAGGGCGGCTTCGAGCTCGGCCGGGTCGGTGCCCGCGGGCACGTAGCGGCCGACGGCGACCCGGAAGATCTCCTGGCGTTCCGGTTCGGCGTGCAGGCAGTTGGGGTCGATGTGGCCCGCGTGCAGGCCGTCCTCCACGTCGTGGACGGAGTACGCCACGTCGTCGGCCCAGTCCATGACCTGCGCCTCGAAGCACGTGCGCGTGCCGGGGGCGTCCTGGCGGACCCAGTCGAAGACGGGCCGGTCGTCGTCGTAGACGCCGAACTTGGGCGAGCCTGCGTCGGTGGGGTGGCCGCCCCTCGGCCAGGGGTACTTGGTGGCGGCGTCGAGGGCGGCCCGGGTGAGGTTGAGGCCCACGGAGCCCTCCTCGGTGAAACGCTTGGGCTCGATCCTGGTCAGCAGGCGCAGCGACTGGGCGTTGCCCTCGAAGCCGCCGCAGTCCTGCGCGAAGTCGTTGAGGGCCTGCTCGCCGTTGTGGCCGAAGGGCGGATGGCCGAGGTCGTGGGAGAGACAGGCCGCCTCGACCAGGTCCGGGTCGCAGCCGAGGGCCGCCCCCAGCTCCCGGCCGACCTGGGCGCACTCGAGGGAGTGCGTGAGGCGGGTGCGCGGCGTCGCGTCCCACTCCGGGCTGCGCTCACCCGGGGTGACCACCTGCGTCTTGGCCGCGAGCCTTCTGAGCGCCGACGAGTGCAGGACGCGCGCGCGGTCGCGTTGGAAGGCGGTACGGCCGGGGCGTTTGTCGGGCTCGGAAGCCCAGCGGGCGACTGACGTCGGGTCATAGGCGGTGTCGGGGTGTGCGGTGCCTTCCATGAATCGACAGTAAGCGGCAGGAGTGACAATCGGGGCGCTACTCGCCTGCGGGGTTCGGCGGCAGGCACGTTCGTGGCGTCCCCGGCGGGGCGCGTGCTCGCGTGGCGGGTTTCGTGGAGCGCGCGGCCGCGGCGGGTCACCCGCTCGCCCTCGGGTTCCGCCACGGGCGCGTTCGTGGCGTGCGTGGTGGGGCGTGTGCTTCCGCGCGCCCCTCAGGCGGCGTCGATCCGGCCGTCCGCCGCCAGGGCGCGGTCGTAGCGGTGCAGCAGGAGGCTCGCCATCAGGGGGTGGACGCCCAGCGGGGCCGCGGCGATCCACGGGGCCGCCTGCGCCGCCTCCGTCGCGAAGCGGCCGGGGGCCGTGAAGCAGGAGGCCACCGCGACCCGGTCGCGCCCTCGCGCCGCAAGCGCCCGCACTGCCGTCGCCACCGTCGGGACCGCCGTAGACGCGTAGGCGGGGACCACCGGCACGCCCAGCCGTTCGGCGAGCAGCCGTGCCGTGCGGCGCGTGTCGGTCGCCGCGTCGGGGTCGCGGGAGCCGGCCGCCGCCAGCACCACCGCGCTCGACCGGCGCTCCCGCTCGGTCGCCGCCGGGCGCCAACCGGCCTCGGTCAGGCGCGCGTGCAGGGTCTCCGCCAACAGCGGGTGCGGTCCCAGCGGTGCGGCCACGCGCGTGCGTACCCGGGCCCGCGCCGCCGTCTCGGGGATGTCGCGCCTGACGTGGTAGCCGCGAGCGAGGAGCAGCGGGACGAGGACGGCGTCCGTCGTGCCGCAGGCGTCCAGACCGGCCAGGGTGTCCGTGAGCAGGGGCTCGTTCAGCTCGATGTGCCCAAGGTGGACCGCCAGGCCGGGGCGCTCGGCGCGGATGACGTCCAGGAGCGCGCGGACGGTGCTCAGGGCGCGCGGGTCACGGCTGCCGTGGGCGACGACGACCAGCGCGGGCGGGCCGGGCCGCCGGCGGCCGTCGAGGTGGACGAGACGTGGCTGGCTCATGCACCCATCCTGCCCGGCCGAGATTGCACCCCCGTTGCCTGACCGTCACGACTGTTTTCCGGGGCTTCACCGCCGGAACGGGACGGGTGTGAGGCGCCGGACACACGCCGGGAGGGCGAACCGGATCACCGTCGGCCGCGTCTTCCCTGGTCGAAGGGGAGTCCGTCCGGAGGGATCACATGAACATCCGTCGACCGCGGCTGCCGCGCACCCGCGCCGGGCGGCGCCGGCTGGTGCAGGCCGTGATGGCCGGATGCGTGCTGGCGCTGCTGCCGTCCACCTGGCTGTACGTGTCCACGTCCGACCGGATCGGCACGACGGCACAGGCGCCGCGCCGCGAGGTCGCCGTGGTGTTCGGAGCGGGGCTGTGGGACGGCGAGCCGTCGCCGTACCTCGCGCACCGGCTGGACGCGGCGGCGAAGCTGTACCGGGCGGGCCGGATCGAGGTCGTCCTCGTCACCGGGGACAACAGCCGCAAGGACTACGACGAGCCCGACGCGATGCGCGCCTACCTGACGCGACACGGCGTGCCGGACCGACGGATCGTCAGCGACTACGCCGGGTTCGACACCTGGGACTCGTGTGTGCGCGCCAAGAAGATCTTCGGCGTCGACCGGGCCGTGCTGATCAGCCAGGACTTCCACATCCGGCGGGCGGTCGCGCTGTGCGAGGCGGCCGGCGTCGACTCCTACGGCGTCGGCGTCGCCGCCAAGCACGACGTCACCTGGTACTACGGGGGCGCCCGGGAGGTGCTGGCGGCCGGCAAGGCGGCCCTGGACGCGGGGTTCGAGCCGGATCCGCGGTTCCTCGGGCCGAAGGAGCAGGGGGTGACCCGGGCGTCGGCGGCGGCCAGGTGACGTGACGGGGGGGGCGGGTGGGCGGGGCGGAGGGGTGCGCCCCGGGCCCGCCGCGCGTGGGGGAGTCAGCGTCCGGTGAAGCGCGGCCGGCGCTTCTCCAGGAACGCGGCCATCCCCTCCTTCTGGTCCTCCGTCGCGAACAAGGCGTGGAAGACGCGGCGTTCGTAGCGGATGCCGTCCCGCAGACCGGTCTCCAGGGCCCGGTCCACGCACTCGCGGGCCGCCCGCACCGCCGCGCCCCCGTACGACGCGACGGCCGCCGCCGCCTCCCACGCCTCGGGCAGCACCCGGTCGTCGGGGACCACCCGGGAGACCAACCCCGCGCGTTCCGCCTCGAGGGCGTCCATCGTGCGGCCGGTGAGGACCAGGTCCATCGCCTTGGCGCGGCCCACCAGACGGGTCAGGCGCTGGGTGCCGCCGATGCCCGGGATCACCCCCAGTTTGATCTCCGGCTGTCCGAAGACCGCCGACTCCCCCGCGATCACCAGGTCGCACATCATCGCCAGTTCGCAGCCGCCGCCGAGGGCGACGCCGTTCACCGCGGCGATCCGCGGGGTGCGCAGGTCCGCGAAGTCCTCCCAGGCGGAGAAGTAGTCCTCGCGCGCCATCTCCACGGCCGACTTCCCCGCCATCTCCCTGATGTCGGCGCCGGCCGCGAAGGCCCGCTCGGAACCGGTGACGACGACGCATCCGACGGAGTCGTCTTCGTCCAACGGGCGTAGGACGTCCAGGAGTTCGGCCAGCAGCGCGGCGTTCAGCGCGTTGAGGACGTGCGGTCGGTGCAGACGGACCGTCACGACCCCGCCCGCGCGTTCCAGTTTCAGGTTGTCCATCGTGTCGCCTTCCCTTCCCTTCGCCGTTCGGGCTCTTGTCCGGGCTCTTGTCCGGGCTCACGAGTCCCAGATCGCGCCGTATGCCGGAATCCCGCGCTGTTCCAGTCCGTGCACCACCTGCCAGGTCAGCTTCTTGTTGGAGATGCAGATCACCGCCTCCGCCCCGAAGTCCCGGTAGGCGGCGTAGGCGAGCGCCACCATGTCGGGCTTGCCGCTCCGGGAGGTGTCATGGACGACGGCGTGGGGCTGGGCGGCGAGGATCTCCTCGACGAGGGCGTCGCCGTAGGTGGCCCGCGGATCGCGGGTCGCCCAGACCAGCCGGGACGGCACCTCGGCGGCCAGCAGATGCGGCAGGCAGGGGCCGATGCCGCTGCCGGTCGCCACGTACACCACCTTCGTGAACAGGACCTCGATGTTGGCGACCCCCGCGGTGGTGATGCCCTTCGTCCAAACCCTCGGGGGCAGGTCGTCGATGAAGGCGCCGGTCCAGTCGCCCGCCCGCGAGACGGTGAGGCGGAAACCGGGCTCCCCGGGGGCCGGGACGTTGGCGAAGGAGTGCCACTCCTTCAGCGGGCTGCGGCTGATCGCGGTCGAGGAGCCGGCGAAGGGCGTCACACCGTGGTCGAAGCGCGCCAACACCACATGGCGGGAGGGGCGTTCGAGGCGCACGTCCACCTTGCGCAGTCGCAGCCAGGGCAGCGCGACGCTGAAGGTGACCAGCGCCAGCACGGACACCGGCCCGGGACCGGGGGCCGCCATCAGGGTGTGGATCCAGAAGAGGGCGAGGGCGCCCCAGCCGCCGAAACGGTGGATCTTCTCGAAGTGGTCGTGGTTACGGGAACGGAAGGGCGGCAGGGCGGTTGCGACGATCACGGCGAGCAGCGCCACCAGGGTCCAGCCGACGACCCGCAGCGAGCCGTCGGTCGTCCGGAGCGTCAGCGCCAGGAACCAGGCAGCCCCCGCCAGCGCTCCGCCCACGTGCAGTCCGCCGAAGTGGTACACCTTGCCCAGCGTCCAGCGCAGCCGCAGCGGCCAGTGCGTCGGGGCCGAAGTCGCCAGCCGGAACAGCAGGTTGATGACGTACTGCTGGCGGACGAGGACGGCCAGGGCGAGGTTGGCGAGGGACGCGTGCGCCACGGCTTCCGCGGACAGGGGCCGACTGCCGTACGCGTAGGCCAGGTTGACCAGCAGCACCAGTGCCGCGAGGCGGTTGTGGTGCATCAGACGCGGGTGCTTGAACATGCGGCGGGGCGCGGGGAGCAGCGGGGGGAGCTCGACGGACCGACGGTCCGGGGACGGCGAGGAGGAGGGGGAAGGAGAGGCGGAGGTGGAGGGAGAGGTTGAGGGTGCGGGACGCGCGGGCGGGGACGCCGGCGGGGGCGGGGAGGAGGAGGACGTCGTCATCGGGCGGGCACCGCCGTCCGCTCCCGGACCAGTTCCAGCAGCGCCGCCTTGTCGATCTTTCCGCGATCGGTCTCCGGCAGTGAAGTCATGGGCATGACGTCTTCGGGCACGCAGTAGTACGGCAGCGCGTCCGCCACCGCGCGGCGGGCCGCTTCGGGATCCACGTCGGCCGGGCAGACGAAGGAGACCAGGCTGCGGGCGTCGCGCCGAAGGGTCACCGCGCGGGCGCAGCCCGGAACGCCCTCGAGGACCGACGACACGGAGTCCAGCTCGACGCGGAACCCGCGCACCTTGACCTGGTCGTCGGTACGGCCGAGATGTTCGAGTTCGCCGTCGGCGGTCCAGCGGCCGAGGTCCCGGGTGCGGAACATCCGGCGTCCCCTGCCGAGGAAGGGGTCGGGGGCGTAGCGCTCGGCGTTCAGCTCGTCGTTGCCGAGGTAGCCGGCCGAGACGCAGTCGCCGCCGGCCCACATCTCGCCGACCTCGCCGATGGGCAGAGCGCGGAGGTCGGCGTCGAGGATGTACACGGTGTTGTTCGGGGTGGGACGGCCGATGGTGAGCAGCGGGGCGGCCGGGGTGTGGCGGCTCATCGTGTTCACGATGGTCGTCTCGGTGGGGCCGCAGCAGTTGTGGAAGGCCGCCCGGGCCGCCCAGGCGTCGGCGAGCGGGCGGGGGCAGGGCTCGCCGGCGACGGCCACCGTGCGCACCCGGGGGCAGGCCGCCGGGTCGATGCCCGCGAGCACCGTCGGGGTGGCGACGAGGACGGTGGCGGTGCGGGCGGCCGCCGCGATGTCCTTGTCGCGGACGACGAGGGTGGCGCCGTGGGTGAGGCAGCCGAGGATCTCCCAGGCGGCCATGTCGAAGGCGATGTTGAGGAGTTGGGCCACCCGGTCGCCCGGGCGGATGCCGAGGCCGCCGGGTTCGGTGCGCAGGAGGTTGGCGACGTTGCGGTGGGTGACCTTCACGCCGTTGGGACAGCCGGTGGTGCCGGAGGTGAACAGGACGTAACAGCCGGCGTCGGGGTCGATGCGGGGGCGGGGCGCGCGGGCGCGCGGAAGGGGTTCGTCGAGAGCGAGGACGCGTGGGCCGTGCGGGATCCGGGCGGCGTGCGCGCGCTGGGTGAGCACGACGCGGGTGCCTGCGGCCCGGACGACGTGGGCGAGCTGGGCGGGGGGTGCGAGGCCGACGTCCTGGGGGACGTAGGCCGCGCCGGCCTTCAGGATGCCGAGCATGCCGACGAGCATCGGCAGCGAGCGGCGGACGAAGAGGCCGACGTGGTCGCCGGGGCGGACGCCTTCGTGGAGCACCAGCCGGGCGGCGAGGGCGTCGGCGTACCGGTCGAGTTCGCCGTAGGTGAGGGTCGCGCCCCGGTGTTCGCCGGCGACGGCGTGCGGGGTGACGGCGGCGTGCCGCTCGACGGCGCGGTGGACCAGCGGGTCCGGGACGTCGACGGCGGGGCCGCGGCCGTAGCGCCAGAAAAGATCCTGGTCACGGGGGGCGAGATGGCGCAGAGGCATGGTGGGGTGACCTCCAGGCTGCTTCGGGATGCAGGTGATGCAGGTGACATGGCCGGCGGTGACGGCTCGCCCGGATGCGAACGCGGTGCGGGGGCGTACGCGGTGCGGGTCGTGCGCCGTGCGGTCTGACGCCGTGCGGAGTCGTGCGCCGTGCGGGGGTGGTACGCCGTACGGGGGTGGTACGCCGTACGGGGGTGATGTGCCGTGCAGAGGTGGAGCGCCGCGCAGTGGTGGTGCGGAGTCGTGCACCGCGCGCAGTGGTGCGCCGCGCGGAGTCGTGCGCGCACTCGACTGTAACGGCGGCTTTTCAAGCTTCAAGCATGCGCAACCGGACATCCACTGCACGGAATGAGTCACTTGTGGCGTCTTCGTCCACAGGGGCAACGTTCGTGCGGGTCGGCGACGACTCAAGGGCGGATCGTCGTGTGCCTCACTCCGGGACCCGGCACTCGGGGAGGGTGCCAGCACACCGCCGTAACAGGAGGCCGCACGGCGTGTAACACGGGCGACGCACGCTGGGGGGCATGCTGACCGCCTCGACGCCGACCCACTGCCCGTACTGCGCCCTGCAGTGCGGGATGGCCCTGTCGCCTCTGCCCACGGGGGGCGTCGAGGTGGTCGAGCGCGCCGACTTCCCGGTGAACCGGGGAGCGCTGTGCGGCAAGGGGCGCACGGCGGCGGCGGTGCTGGCCCCGGGCGTCCGGCTGACCTCGCCGCTCGTACGGTCCGGCGGCTCGCTCGTGCCCGCCTCCTGGGACGAGGCGCTGGACCGGATCGCCGGGGAGCTGGACCGGGTGCGGACCGCGCACGGGGCCGACGCGCTCGGCGTGTTCGGCGGCGGCGGGCTCACCAACGAGAAGGCGTACGCACTCGGCAAGTTCGCCCGGGTGGTGCTCGGCACCTCGCAGATCGACTACAACGGCCGGTTCTGCATGTCGTCCGCGGCGGCGGCCGGTATGAAGGCGTTCGGACTCGACCGGGGGCTGCCCTTCCCCTTGGAGGACATCCCGCGCACGGGCTGTGTGATCCTGGTCGGCTCCAACCTCGCCGAGACCATGCCTCCCGTCCTGCGGTTCTTCAGTGAACTGCGGGAGAACGGCGGCACGCTGATCGTCATCGATCCGCGCCGCACCAGGACCGCCGAGCAGGCCGACCTGCACCTCGCGCCCCGGCCGGGGACGGATCTCGCGCTGGCGCTCGGCCTGCTGCACCTGATCGTCGCCGAGGGGCGGGTCGACGAGGAGTACGTGCGCGAGCGCACCGTCGGCTGGGAGGACACCCGGGCGGCCGCCATGGCCCACTGGCCGGAGTACGTGGAACGGATCACGGGGGTGTCCGTTCCACAACTCCGGGAAACAGTGCGACTGTTCTGCGAGCCCGAGGCGGCGATGGTGCTCACCGCGCGCGGACCCGAGCAGCAGTCCAAGGGCACCGACACGGTCAGCGCGTGGATCAACCTGTGCCTGGCGACGGGCCGGGCGGGACGGCCGCTCAGCGGCTACGGCTGCCTCACCGGGCAGGGCAACGGCCAGGGCGGGCGCGAGCACGGCCAGAAGGCCGACCAACTGCCCGGCTACCGCAAGCTGGACGACCCGGCGGCCCGACGGCACGTGGCCGAGGTGTGGGGCGTGGACCCCGACTCGCTGCCCGGCCCCGGTCGCAGCGCGTACGAGCTGCTGGACGCGCTGGGGTCCGACGTACGGTCGCTGCTGCTGATGGGGTCGAACCCGGTGGTGTCCGCGCCGCGCGCCGCGCACATCGAGGATCGCCTGAAGTCCCTCGACTTCCTCGCCGTCTGCGACGTCGTCCTCTCCGAGACGGCGGCCCTCGCCGACGTCGTCCTGCCCGTCGCCCAGTGGGCGGAGGAGACGGGGACGACGACCAGCCTGGAGGGCAGGGTGCTGCTGCGCCGGCAGGCGGTCACCGCCCCGGAGGGCGTGCGCAGCGACCTTTCGGTGCTGCACGAGCTGGCGGCGCGGCTGGGCGTCGAGAAGGGCTTCCCCGTCGAGCCCGAGGAGGTCTTCGAGGAGCTGCGGCGGGCCAGCGCGGGCGGGATCGCCGACTACTCCGGGATCAGCTACGAGCGGCTGGCGGAGGAGGACGGAGTGTTCTGGCCCTGCCCGGCCGGCCAGGACGACCGCCCGGCGCCCGGCACGCCCCGACTGTTCCTCGACCGGTTCGCCACCGAGGACGGCCGGGCCCGGTTCACGCCCGTCTCGCACCGGCCGAGCGCGGAGGAACCGGACGACGACTACCCCGTGCTGCTCACCACCGGGCGAGTGGTCTCGCAGTACCAGTCCGGCGCCCAGACCCGGCGCGTCGCCGAGCTGAACGCCGCCGCGCCCGGCCCGTTCGTGGAGCTGCACCCCCGTCTGGCGGCGCGGCTCGGGGCAGCCGAGGGCGATGCGCTGGCGGTCGTGTCCCGGCGGGGACGGGCGGTGGCGCCGGCCCGGATCACCACGGGCATCCGCCCGGACACCGTTTTCATGCCGTTCCACTGGCCGGGCGCGGGCCGGGCCAACACCCTGACCAACCCGGCCCTGGACCCGACCTCGCGAATGCCGGAGTTCAAGGTGTGCGCGGTCCGGGTGGAACTCGCGGGACCGTCCGCCTAGGAAACGCCTGCTCCCACTCGCCGGCCACCTGTTCCGGACTCCGACGACCCAGAACCCGGCGGCCCGGAAGCCGGCGGCCCGGAGCCCTACTCCGGCAGGCGCAGGGCCAGGCCGTCCAGCACGACGTCCAGGCCGTAGGCGAACTTGCTCTCGCGCAGTGCCACCGGGTCGGCCGACTCGGCGGCGCTCGCGGCGTACTCGGCGGCCAGGTGGGCGTAGGGGGCGGCGGCCTGCTGGGCCGCGGGCATCAGGCGGGCGACGAAGTCCGCCTCGCTCTCGCCGGAACGGGCGACCGTGGTGAGCCAGGCCGCCTCGGTGGTGCTCACGCCGATCACGTAGCTCAGCACGGGCTCGATGACGCGCCCCGGTTCGGCGAACCCGGCGGCCGTGAACAGCGCGGCCAGCCGTTCGGAGAAGGCCATCAGGTTGGGGCCGAGGTAGGCGAGGCCCGCCTGGCCGAGGACCGAGGCGAGCCAGGGGTGCCGCAGCGCGGTCGCGCGGAAGGAGCCCGCGGCCCCGGCGACGGCGGCGCGCCAGTCGGGGCCGTGGAGCCCGCCGAGCCCCTCGGCCGACGGGACGTGGATCTCGGCGGCGACCTCGTCCACGGCCAGCTCCATCAGCTCGTCCTTGGTGGCGACGTGCCGGTAGAGGGAGGTCGCGCCCGCGTTCAGCCGGGCGCCCAGCTTGCGCATGCTCAGCGCCTCGATGCCGTCGGCGTCCAGCATGGCGACGGCCTCCCGGACGATCGCGTCCCGGCTGAGCGCGGGCTGGTCGGGCTCGCGGCGCCCGCGGGCCCACACGGAGGGGACGGGGCGGGGGTTCTTCGTCTCGGCGGCCACGGCTCTGCTCCCAAGGGGGTCGACTGACGGCAGGCGAACATCGTACGCGTCCAGCGTACAGAGTCCCCTCCTTGCGCACACCGTTCCATCATGCGTACAGTGTGCGGAACACCGTACGCAGACACCGCACTACGGCCGTACGCCGCACCCGGAACAGTGTGCGCATCACGAGAACACCGTGCGCACGACGAGAGGACAGGACGTCATGGAAACCCGTAGTCCCCGCCGCTGGTGGATCCTGGTCGTGCTGTGCCTGAGCACGCTGGTCCTGACGATCGACAGCATGGCGCTGACCGTCGCGGTGCCCTCGATGACCGAGGACATCGGTGCGAGCGCCCAGGACACCCAGTGGATCCTCGACTCCTACATCCTGGTCTTCGCCGGCCTGCTGTTGACCTCGGGAAGCCTCGGTGACCGTTTCGGCCGCCGGCGGGTGATGCTGATCGGCCTGACGCTGTTCGGGGCGGCCTCACTGGCCGCCACGTTCTGCACCGACCCCGGCGAGGTGATCGCCGTACGCACCGCGATGGGCGTCGGCGGGGCGCTGATCATGCCGTCCACGCTGTCCATCCTCATCACCGTCTTCGACGAGGAGGAGCGCGGCAGGGCGATGGCGGCGTGGGGCTCGGTGTCCATGCTGGGCCTGGTGGGCAGCCCGGTCCTGGGCGGCGTCCTCATCGACCACTTCTCCTGGCACTCGATCTTCCTGATCAACGTCCCGGTCGTCGTGCTCGCCGTCGTCGCCGCCGTGACCCTGATGCCGGAGTCCAGGGCGCCCTGGCAGAAGCCCGACCCGCTCGGCGCGGTGCTCTCCGCGGTCGGCATGACCGCCCTCGTCTGGTGGATCATCGAGCTTCCGCTGCACGGCGCGTTCGGCGGGCGCTCTACCCTCAGCCTCGCGGTCGCCGTCCTCGGCCTGGCCGGGTTCGTGGTCTGGGAGCACGTCACCCCCTCGCCGATGGTCCCGCTGGTCCTCTTCAAGCACCGCGACTTCAGCGGCGGTTCGCTCTCGCTGGCCCTGGTGCAGATCGGCAACGGCGGTCTGCTGCTGGTCCTCACCCAGTACCTGCAGTTCGTCCTCGGCTACTCCCCCGTCCGCGCCGGTCTCGCCTTCCTGCCGTTCGCCCTCGCGGCGCTGGCGGGCAACGGGGCGGGCATGCACCTGGCCGGGAGGATCGGCAACCGGTTCGTCGTCCTGGCCGGGATGGTCGTGATGGCCGCCTCCTTCGCGCTCCTCGCCACGGTCGGCGCGGACTCCGGCTTCACCGTCCCCGCCGTGGCCCTGGGACTGCTCGGACTCGGCGCCGGACTCGCGATGCCCGCCGCCGTCGCCGCGCTGATGGGCACCATCCCGGCGGACCAGGCGGGTGTCGGCTCGGCCCTGAACGACACCGTCCAGCAGGCCGGCACCGCACTCGGCATCGCGATCCTCGGCTCCCTGCTGACCAGCGGCTTCGCCGCCGGTATGCCGGCCGACGCCCCCGAGGCGGCCCGGCAGTCGATCGGCGGGGCGCTGGCGGCGGCCGACGGCGACCGCACTCTGGTCCGGGCGGCCCGGGAGGCCTTCACCGCCTCGATGACGACGACCTTCACGATCAGTGCGATCGGTGTCCTGGCGGCGGCCGTCCTGGCGGCCCTGGTCATGCGCGGCACCCCGCGGCAGCCGGTCGCCGAGACGCGCGCGGAGGAACCGCAGCCGGTCGCCTGACCGTCACGGCTCCCGCACCGCGAAGGCCGGCGCCCCACGAGGAGGCGCCGGCCTTCGGCGTGCGGCGACGCCGGACGGCAGGTCAGCGCACGGCAGGTCAGCGCATGGCAGGTCAGCGGGCGGCAGGTCAGCGGGCGGTGGTCCAGCCCGGGATCGTGGGTAGGACCTGCTGGGCGATGCGCAACAGCGCCGTGTCGTCCGGACGCGCGTTGTCCTGGCGCCAGATGGAAAGCTCGTAGGAGCCGCCGTTGTCCTTGACGTCCGGGGCGACGACCAGGGTGCGGGCGATGCCGCCGGGTGCGGACTGCGACTTGCCGCCGCCCAGGTCGAATTGGATGGCGATCGTCGGGCTCGAGTAGAGCACCGCCGGGTGGCCCGCGACCGTCTTCGTCTGCGCCTCGTTCAGCAGGTCCTGCATCCCGGCGATCGGGAAGTCGTCGTAGGACCGCGACAACTTCACCGTGTAGGTGTCCAGTTGGACGGTCCCCTCGGGGGACGGGATCTTCTTCCCGCCCGTCTCGACCGAGCCGTCACTGCCGTAGGCGGTCCGCGCGTGTTCCGTCGGCGTGCCGAGGAGCGTCGGCAGGTCCGTGCGGTTGAGCGCCGTGCACAACTGCGTCCCGGACACGCGCTTCGCCGCCTTCGCGGCCTGGCCGGCCTTCTCGTCCTCGTCGTCGACCCTGCACGTGGCCGGCTTGTCGGCGGCCTCCGCGGCGGCCTTCGCGTCGTTCTGCTGGATGACGTACAGCGCGCCCCCCAGCGCCCCGACCACCACCAGCGCCGCGATGGCCTGAGCCCACGCGTTCGGGCCCTTCTCGGCCGCGGCGACTTCCTCGGTCATGTCCCCCACTGTCCCCACTGTTCCCATTACCCCCGGTACCCCCTGCTCGCGCGGGTTGCGCGCGCAGGGAGCGTAGCGGGTGATCAGGCCACGGGAAAGCGTGATCGCGCCGCGGCCCGCCCCGGGGGTCTTCGGGGCGGGCCGCGGCGTCGGGGAGCGGCGTCGGGGAGCGGCGTCGGGGAGCGGCGTCGGGGAGCGGCGTCGGGGAGCGGCGTCGGGGAGCGGTGGAGGTCAGTTCACGTTTACGGCGCTCCAGGCCGCCGCCACCGCGTTGTACTCCGTGCTGCTGGCGGCGTCGGGGAGCGGTGGAGGTCAGTTCACGTTTACGGCGCTCCAGGCCGCCGCCACCGCGTTGTACTCCGTGCTGCCGGCGCCGTAGAGGTCACGGGCGGCGTTCAGGGTCGCCGTCCGCGCGCCCGCGTACTTGGTGGAGGACGTCATATAGACGGTCAGGGCCCGGTACCAGATGGCGCCCAGCTTGTCGCGGCCGATGCCGGTGACCGTCGAGCCGTTGGACGTCGGGGAGTTGTAGGTGACGCCGTTGATCGTCTTCGTGCCGCTGCCCTCCGCGAGAAGGTAGGCGAAGTGGTTGGCGACGCCCGAGGAG
The DNA here is from genome assembly GCF_036898465.1 of Streptomyces sp. B21-105. Classification (NCBI taxonomy): domain Bacteria; kingdom Bacillati; phylum Actinomycetota; class Actinomycetes; order Kitasatosporales; family Streptomycetaceae; genus Streptomyces; species Streptomyces sp. B21-105. The sequence goes on from NZ_JARUMJ010000001.1 coordinate 3,197,218, forward strand.
TAGTGCACGTCGAGGTTGCCGACCGAACTGCTCCAGTAGTCCGCCGAACTGCCGTCCTTGCTCGGCTTGTCCATGTAGCGCAGGGCGTCCCGGCCGAACCCGGAGCGGACTATCTTCTCGCCGATGAGGTAGTCGCCGGCGTCGGAGGAGTTGTTCGCGTAGAACTCCACCAGCGAGCCGAAGATGTCGGAGGTCGCCTCGTTCAGGCCGCCGGACTCGCCCGAGTAGGTCAGGTTCGCCGACTTCGACGTCACGCCGTGGGACATCTCGTGGCCTGCCACGTCCAGCCCCACCAGCGGGCCGAGCTGAGTGGCGTTGCCGTCGCCGTACGTCATGCAGAAGCAGCTGTCGTCCCAGAACGCGTTGGCGTAGTTGTTGCCGTAGTGGACGCGGTTGTAGGAGCCCTTGCCGTCGTTGCCGATGCCGTTGCGGCCGTGCACGTTCTTGTAGTAGTCCCAGGTCACGTCGGTGCCGTACTGGGCGTCCACGGCGGCCGTCGACCGGTCCGAGGAGGCTCCCGTCCCCCAGTGGTTGTCGGCGTCCGTGAACAGCGTGGCGGGCGCCCGGCTGAAGCAGATGCCGAAGAAGCACAGGTCGGTCTTGTTCTCCGCGTCGCCGGTGAACGTGTTTCCGCGCGTCGGGTCCTTGAGCTGGTACGTCGATCCCGACTGGGTCGTCTGAAGCGCGACGGTGCCGCCGTACAGGGACTTGCCGTCGCCGGTCGCCGTCTCCAGGGAGTCCCAGGCGTCGATCTGGGCGCCGGTGCGCGCGTCGGTCAGCACGGTGCGGGCGACCGGGTTGCCGAGCGAGTCCAGCCCGACGGCGTTGGTCTGCCAGGCCAGTCTCGGCGCGCCGTGCAGGGCGTCGACGACCAGCCGCGGCTTGGCCTTCACCTGCTTGAGGCGGTCGCCGAGGTTGGCCGCGCGCAGGGCGTTCACGGCGACGTCGGCGGCCTTGGGGGCGGAGAGCGTGGGGGTGATGGTCGGCAGCGAGATCGCCGCCCCGGTCGCGCGGTCCGCGCTGCGGTACGAGCCGTCGGGGGCCAGGTGGACCACGAAGTCACCGCCGAGCACGGGCAGTTGCCGGTAGGTGCGGTCGTAGCGGACGTGCTGGGCGCCGTTCTTGTCGACGACCACGTCACGGACGGACGTGGCCTGCCCGGCGGTGAGGCCCAGCGCCGCGGCGCGGTCGACGAGGACTTCCGCCGCGTTGTCGAGGGCGGTGGCGCGGGTCGGTCTGTCGACCGCGCCGGCGGCCGGGGAGAGTGCGGCGGCAAGGAGTGCGGCCGTGGTGACGGCGATGCCGGTGGTGGCGAGACGGGAACCTCGGACGTGCTGCCGTATCCGACTCATCAGTCTCTTCGGTCTCCTCAGGAAGGCGCCGTGGGGGCGCGCGTGGGGATGGCGCTGACGTCGTCCTGGCATTTAAGAGGCCTCAACATGTCATGTCCATAGCATCAACGCGAGGAACCGGTGCAGGGCACAGGGAGCCTGTGCAATGACACAGGGAACCGGTGCAGGGCTCATGGAACCGGTGCAGGGCGCGAGGAACCGGTGCCGGCTCATGGAACCGGTGCGGGGCGCGAGGAACCGGTGCGGGGGCGGTCAGGGGAGAGAATCGTTTCCGTGACCGCCCCCGCACTCCCCCTCTTCGTCTACGGCACCCTGCGCCCCGGCCAGGTCAACCACGACCTCTTCCTGCACGGCCGCACCCTGCGCGAGGAACCGGCCCGGCTGCCCGGCGCGGTGCTGTACGACGGGCCGGGCTACCCCTACGCGGTCGAGGAACCGGACGAGACCGACGCCACCGTCGCCGGGGACCTCGTGACGGCCCGCCCCGGGGCGTACGCCCGGCTGCTCGCCGACCTCGACCGGCTGGAGGAGTACGCGCCCGGCGACCCGCGCAACCTCTACGAGCGCGTCGCGCGCGAGGTGACGAGGACGGCCGACGCCTCTCCCGTCCGCGCCTGGGTGTACGTGGCCGCACCCGCTGTCGCCGCCGGTCTGCGGGCCCGCGGGAAGCCGATCGAGGGCGGCGACTGGCTCACCCGGCGCTGACCGGTCACCCGTTCACACCCCCTGCGGACGGTTTTCCGCGGGACACCGCCCGCACGCACATGACCTGGTGAAACGTCACCGCGGACCGTCCCGGCCGCAGCACATCTGACACCCGTTCATCCCATTCCTGACACACCATCAACAAGCGCGTCCGTCCCGCTGCGACTTACCTCGAAAGGGCAGGGAATCTCGAGGAGCGAGCTCGAAGGAGCATCGATGCGACGACGGACCGCCCGTCTGCCGACCGCCCGTCTGCTGACCGGTGCCGCGCTCGCCGCGCTCGCCGTGACCGCTGCGGCCTCCTTCGCCGCGCCCGCGCTCGCCGTACCCGCCGTCGCCGTGCCCGCGCACGCGGGCAGCGCCGGCAGCGCCGGCAGCAGCACGGGTACCGACGCCAGGCGCCTGGAGGTGTATCCGGCCACCGCGGTGCCGGGCGGGCAGGTCTCGGTGAACACGGCGGACTGCGGGGCCGGCCCGGCGGCCGGTGACGCCGGAGCCGTGGGCGCCGGCCGCTTCCCGCTCGCGCCCGGCGCCGGCGAGGGCGAGGGCGAGGCGGCCGGACGGTTCGGGGTGCCGCCGAGTGCGCAGCCGGGCACGTACGAGATCGTCGCGGAGTGCGCCGCGGACGGCCGGCGGATCACCGGGGACCTGGTGGTCGTGCTGGCCTCGGACCGGCAGCAGACGTATCCGCGAGGAAGCGTGAAGACGGGGGTCGGCGGCGCACTGGGCCACGACCCCGCACAGACCGCGGCCGGCGTGGCGGCTCTCGCCGTCGCCGCCGCGGGCGGTACCTGGCTCCTGCATCGCCGGGCGAGAGGCGACGGGATCTGACGGACACCCTCCGCTGTCCGTCCGCCGGTACCGCGTGTCCCCTCCCCCTCCGGGCCCGACGCCCCTCGCGACCCGGAGGGGGACACGGGAGCCCCGCACATTCCCGCTCCCGGACACCGGACGACAGGACGACTCCACGCCGGTCCGCCACGCCGGACGTGGCCCCACGCGCCGGACGTCACAGAAACGGGGTTCCCGATGCGCAGGGTCGGCAAGAGGGTCGGCAACACCGCCATAGCCGCCGTCACCGCGACCGCCCTGTGCTGCGGCGCGTGGCTGTTGCGCAGCGGCTCCGAGACGCATGCCCCGCCGCAGCCGTCCGCCGCCCAGGCCCACGCGGCCGGCCCCGGCCTCCCGGGCAGGTCCGCGCCGGCGCTGCCGCCCTCGCCGCCCGACCGCATCCGCATTCCCGCGATCCACGTCGACGCCCCGCTGACGGGCCTCGCCCTCACCCCGTCCGGCAGCCTCGACGTCCCGCCCGCCGAGAAGGAGAACCTCGCCGGCTGGTACGAGGCCGGCACCACCCCCGGCGAGACGGGCACCGCGATCGTCGCCGGCCACGTCGACAACGCCGACGGTCCCTCCGTCTTCTACGACCTCGGCGCGCTGCGCAGGGGCAGCGCCATCGAGGTGGACCGGCGCGACGGCGGCGTCGCCGTGTTCACCGTGGACGCCGTCGAGGTCTACCCGGCCCGCGACTTCCCCGACGCGAAGGTGTACGGGGCGGCGAGCAGGCCCGAGCTGCGGGTGATCACCTGCGGCGGGGGCTACTCGAAAGCGACCGGCTACCAGGGCAACGTGGTCGTGTTCGCCCATCTGACGTCCGCACACAGCTGAACACGGCTGACCACGGCCGACCACAGGCCCACTCCGGGCCGCGCCCCCCAAGGCCCACCAGCACGCCCCCGGCCGCTCACCCCAAGGTCCGTCGGGCCGCCGGAAACCCTCACACCGCGGCCCGGGCTCCGCTGAGGGCAGCGTTCCTCGCGGGAAACAACCGTGATGCGGACGGGTAACGTCGACAACGCACGCTCCTGGACATGACCTCGAATTCGCGTGTGGTGGTGATCGGCGCCGGCCTCGCGGGCGTCCGACTCGCCCGCCGGCTCGGCGAGCTGGGCACGCCCGCAACTCTCGTCGGCGAGGAGGAGCACCGGCCGTACAACCGGGTCCTGCTCGCGGAGGTGCTGGCCGGCCGGTACGCCCCCGAGGTGATCGCGCTGCCCGCGCCCGCCGGACTGGTCCGGGCCCGGGTGACCGGCATCGACCGCGACCGGCGGACCGTCTCCTGCGCGGACGGCTCCGAGATCGCGTACGGCACGCTCGTCCTGGCCACCGGCTCCAACCCGGTGCTGCCGCCGCTGCGCGGCCTGTTCACCCCCGACCACGTCCTGCCCGAGGGCGTCCACGCCTTCCGGACCATGGACGACTGCCTCGGCCTGTCCAAGGCGGTACGGCCGGGTGCGCGGGCGGTCGTCATCGGCGGCGGGCTGCTCGGCGTCTCGGCGGCCCGCGCGCTCGCCGTGCGCGGCGCACAGGTCGTCCTCGCCCAGCAGGCCGAGCGCCTCATGGAACGCCAGCTCGACCCGAACGCCTCCAGGCTGGTCCTGCGGCACCTGAAGGACCTCGGCGTCGAGGTCCACACCGAGTGCCGGGTCCGCGACGTGCGCTGCCTGGGCGGCGCCGTCCGCTCGGTGGAGATGTCCGACGGCTACGCCCTCGACGCCGACCTGGTGGTGCTGGCCTGCGGCGTCTCGCCGCGCGCCGGTCTCGCCAAGGACGCGGGACTCGCCGTCCACAAGGGCGTCCTCGTCGACGACGAGCTGCGCACCTCCGACCCCCACATCCGCGCGATCGGCGACTGCGCACAGCACGACGGGACCGTGTACGGCCTCGCCGCGCCCGCCCTCGAACAGGCCGACGCGCTGGCCGAGTCGCTCGCCGGACGGCCGTCCCGCTACACCGGCACCCGCGTCCTCACCCGGCTCACCCTCGCCGGCAACAGCGCCTTCGACCTCGCCGCCTTCGGTGAGACCGAGCCGCTCCCCGGCGACGACGTCGTACAGCTCGCCGACGCCACCCGGGGCACCTACCGCAAGGTCGTCGTCCGCGACGACCGCCTGGTCGGCGGGGTCCTCGTCGGCGAACTCGGCACCGTCGGCGCGCTCGCCCGCGCCTGGGAGGGAGCAGAGCCGCTGCCCTCCGACGGCGGCCCCCTGCTCCACCTGCTCACCAACGATGGAGGCTCCTGATGACCGCCACCCCGGAGGCCACGGAGGCCACCCCCACGATCGTGCTCGTCGGCCACGGCATGGTCGGTCAGCGCTTCCTCGAGGCGCTCGGCGAACGCGGCCTGACCGCCACCCACCGCGTGGTCGTGCTCTGCGAGGAGCCGCGTCCCGCCTACGACCGCGTCGCCCTCACCTCGTACTTCTCGGGGAAGACGCCCGAGGACCTGTCCCTGACCGACCTGGAGTTCATCGCCGCGCACGGCATCGAACTGCATGTCGGGGACCCCGCGGAGACCGTCGACCGTGAGGCCCGCCGGGTGACCGCCCGCTCGGGACTGGTCGTCGACTACGACGTCCTCGTGCTCGCCACCGGCTCCTACCCGTTCGTCCCGCCGGTCCCGGGCAAGGACGCCGAGGGCTGCTTCGTCTACCGCACCATCGACGACCTCCTCGCCATCGAGGAGTACGCGCGGTCGCGCGCCACGACCGGTGCCGTCGTCGGCGGCGGCCTCCTCGGGCTGGAGGCGGCGGGCGCGCTCAAGGGCCTCGGCCTCACCTCCCACATCGTGGAGTTCGCGCCCCGGCTGATGCCCGTCCAGGTCGACGCGGGCGGCGGCGCGGCCCTGCTGCGCACCATCGAGGACATGGGCCTGTCCGTGCACACGGGCGTAGGCACCCAGGAGATCGTGGTCGGCGAGGACGGCGCCGTCACCGGCATGAAGCTGTCCGACGGCTCCGAACTCGCCGCCGACATGGTGGTGTTCAGCGCCGGTGTGCGCCCCCGCGACCAGCTCGCCCGCGACTGCGGACTGACGGTCGGCGAGCGCGGCGGCATCACCGTCGACGAGCAGTGCCGCACCGTCTCCGACCCGCACGTCTTCGCGATCGGCGAGTGCGCGCTGGCCGCCGACGGCCGCGTGTACGGCCTGGTCGCGCCCGGCTACGAGCAGGCCGAGACCGCGGCCGCGACGATCGCGGCGGACGAGGCGAGCTTCACCGGCGCCGACCTGTCGACCAAGCTGAAGCTGCTCGGCGTGGACGTGGCGTCCTTCGGCGACGCGCACGGCACCGCCGAGGACTGCCTGGACGTCGTCTACTCCGACTCCCGCTCCGGCCTGTACAAGAAGCTGGTCATCGGCCGGGACGGCACCCTGCTCGGCGGCATCCTCGTCGGCGACGCGGAGGCCTACGGCACCCTGCGGGCGTTCACCGGGTCCGTGCCGCCCGTCTCCCCCGAGTCGCTGGTCCTGCCGGCCGGTTCCGGGGACGCCGTCCAGCTCGGCCCGTCCGCGCTGCCCGACGAGGCGATCATCTGCTCCTGCCACAACGTGTCCAAGGGCGCCATCCGCGGCGCGGTGACGGAGCACTCCTGCACGACCGTGCCCGAGGTCAAGAAGTGCACCAAGGCCGGCACCGGCTGCGGCAGCTGCGTGAAGGTGCTCGGCCAGCTCGTCACCGCCGAGCTGGAGGCGAGCGGCGTCGAGGTCGACAAGGGCCTGTGCGGCTGCTTCGCGCAGACCCGCGAGGAGCTGTACGAGATCGTCCTCGCCCTGCGCATCAACACCTACCAGGACCTTCTGGACCGCTACGGCCGCGACGGCGCCCGGGGCGGCGACGGCTGCGATGTCTGCAAGCCCGCCATCGGCTCGATCATCGCGTCCCTCGCCCCGACCATCGGCGCGAGCGGCTACGTCCTGGACGGCGAGCAGGCGGCGCTGCAGGAGACCAACGACCACTTCCTGGCCAACCTGCAGAAGAACGGCTCCTACTCGGTCGTCCCGCGCATCCCCGGCGGCGAGATCACACCCGAGGGCCTCATCGTGATCGGCGAGATCGCCCGCGACTTCGGCCTCTACACGAAGATCACCGGCGGCCAGCGGATCGATATGTTCGGCGCCCGCGTCGAGCAGCTCCCGCTGATCTGGACCCGGTTGGTGGACGCCGGCTTCGAGTCCGGCCACGCCTACGGCAAGTCGCTGCGCACGGTGAAGTCCTGCGTCGGCCAGACCTGGTGCCGCTACGGCGTCCAGGACTCCGTCCGCATGGCGATCGACCTGGAGCTGCGCTACCGGGGTCTGCGCTCCCCGCACAAGCTCAAGTCGGCGGTGTCGGGCTGCGCGCGCGAGTGCGCCGAGGCCCAGTCGAAGGACTTCGGCGTCATCGCCACCTCCAACGGCTGGAACCTGTACGTCGGCGGCAACGGCGGCGCCACCCCGCGCCACGCCGACCTGCTCGCCCAGGACCTGTCGGACGCCGAACTCATCCGGCTGATCGACCGTTTCCTGATGTTCTACATCCGCACCGCCGACCGCCTGGAACGCACCTCGACCTGGCTGGAGCGCATCCCCGGCGGCCTGGACCACGTGCGGGACGTCGTGGTGGAGGACTCCCTCGGCATCTGCGAGGAGCTGGAGTCCCTGATGACGGCGCACGTCGCGCACTACGCCGACGAGTGGGCGACCACCATCAACGACCCCGAGAAGCTCGCCCGGTTCGTGTCCTTCGTGAACGCGCCGGACACCCCGGACCCGGTCGTCGGCTTCGTCCCCGAGCGCGACCAGATCAAGCCCGACCTGCCGCTGCTGACCATCGGCCACCGACCCCTGGAAGGGAGTGCCCAGCGATGACCCTGGCGCCCGAGACCACCGACCTGAAGGTTCAACTCCGGCTGGCGCAGCACGCGGACGAGTGGTTCACGGTCTGCGACCTGAGCCTGCTCGTCCCCGGCCGGGGCGTGGCCGCCCTGCTGCCGGACGGCCGCCAGGTCGCCCTGTTCCGCGACCGCGCCGGCGAGCTGTACGCCGTCGACAACCGCGACCCGTTCAGCGGCGCGGCCGTCCTCTCCCGCGGCCTCACCGGCACCCACCAGGGCCGCCCCTTCGTCGCCTCCCCCCTCCTCAAGCAGCGCTTCGACCTGACCAACGGCGAGTGCCTGGACGACGAGACCGTACGCATCCACACGTACGAGGTCCGCACAGCGTGAGGAAGCGGTCCGGCCCGGCCGACGGCACGGATGCTGACCGGCCGGTGACTCACCGGACCGCCGCCGAAGGCGCGGGCGGCCTCGGGCACCGAGCAGCCCCGCAGTGACACCGGCACCGGCACCGGCACCGGCAGTGGCACCCGAAACCGGGTTCCCGCCCCCGGAGCACTCAGGGCGTCGGCCATCTACCCATCAGACCCTCAGGGCGTCGTACGACACCCCGGTCAGTTCCTCGGAGGCGGTCCACAGCCGTGCCGCCACCCGGTCGTCGAGGGTCCAGGGCGCGCGCCACGAGCGTCCTGGAGCACCGCGCCACATCGCGACGGACGGGCCGGTGAACGAGTCCGGGCACACGCCGGGCGCGGTCGCCGCGTACAGGGCGGGCAGCGCGCCGGCCTCGGCGGGCTGGGCGAGCACCCGGTTGCCGAGCGCCATTATCCGCTCGGCGGCCCGGCGGCCCTCCGCGCGCGGGCCGGCCGTCTGGAGGTTGGTCGACGCGTATCCCGGGTGCGCGGCCGCCGCCACGACATCGGCGCCGGTCGCCGCGAGCCTGCGCGCGAGCTCGTGCGTGAACAGCAGGTTGGCGGTCTTGGACCGTCCGTAGGCGACCCAACGGCGGTACCTCCGCTCGGAGTTGAGATCACGCAGATCGACGGTGCCGAGCAGGTGCGTCATGCTGGACACGGTCACGACCCGGGCTCCGCGGGCCCGCCCCTCCGCGGCGAGCAGCGCGGGCAGCAGCAGCCCGGTGAGGGCGAAGTGCCCGAGATGGTTCACCCCGAACTGCGTCTCGAACCCGTCGGCCGTGACGCCGTACGGCATCGCCATCACACCCGCGTTGTTGACGAGCAGGTCGAGCCGCTCGTACGGCAGCGCCGAGGCGAACGCCCGCACAGAGGCGAGATCCCCGAGGTCGAGCGACCCCAACTCCACCTCGGCCCCCGGCACTTCCGCACGCAACCGCTCGACGGCATCCTTCCCCCGCGCCTCGCTCCGACAGGCGAGCACGACGCGCGCACCCCGCCGCGCGAGCTCCCGCGCGGTGACGTACCCGAGCCCGCTGTTCGCCCCGGTGACCACAACACTGCGACCCTCCTGATCAGGCATGTCACCCACACCCCAAGCACCCATGACCGTCCTCCCTCCACACCCCGCCCCCGCATCCAAAGCGTACGGCGGACCGAGGCCGGGACCTCGCGAGGGGCCTCAGCCCCCAGCCACCCGATAGCCGTCCGCGTAGCCGATCAGCGTGCTCTCGAACCGCAGCTCCACCAGACGGCGCGTGCGACTGCCTGGACCACGCGTCGACGGGTACCCGACACGGCTGTCGTGCCGACGAAGCCCCACGTTCCCGCTGTCCGTCCGCTCTCCCTCCCTCACTTGCCGCCAAGTAGCTTCTTGACTCTCACACCGTGTGAGGCGGTCAGCTCGGAGACATCATGTTCACCATCGGAGACTTCGCCCGGCACGGCCGCGTCTCGGTCCGCATGCTGCGTCACTACGACGCGACCGGACTGCTGCGCCCGGCCCATGTCGACCCCGCCAGCGGCTATCGCCACTACACCGCTGCCCAGCTCGCCCGCCTCAACAGGATCATCGCGCTCAAGGATCTCGGGTTCACCCTCCAGCAGGTCCGGGACATCGTGGACGACAAGGTCGGCCTCGAGGAACTGCGCGGCATGCTGCGGCTGCGTCGGGCCGAACTGGAGACCGCGATGGCCGCCGCGGGAGCACGGCTGGTCCAGGTCGAGGCGAGGCTCCGAGCCATCGAGAGCGAGGGGCACATGCCCACGAACGACGTTGTCATCAAGCGCGTCTCTCCCATCAGGGTGGCGGAGCTGTCCGCCAGCGCCGCGAGCTACGAGCCCGAGGACATCGGCCCGGTCATCGGGCCGCTCTACGACGAGCTGTTCCGATGCCTGGACTCCGCGGGCATCGCCCCCACGGGCCCCGGCGTCGCGTACTACGAGGACGCCCCGGAGGGCGGCGGCAGGATCAGCGTCCACGCCGCCGTCCAGGTCTCCGCCCCGCTCCAGGACGGCGGCTTCCGCGTCCTGGACCTGCCGCCCCTCGACCAGGCGGCGACCATCGTGCACCGCGGCTCGATGGACACCGTCCTCCCCACCGCCCAGGCCCTGGCCCGCTGGGTCGACGCCAACGGCTACCGGCCGACCGGCTACCCCCGTGAGATCAACCTGGAATGCCCGGACAACCGCGACGACTGGGTGACGGAGCTGCAGGCACCGGTGACCCGGACCTGACTGCTCACGCCCCGACCTCTCGGCTTCGGGAGTCAGCCCGTGGCCGGCACCACGGTGCCGAAGGAGGCGGCGGCTATCTGCTGGACGTAGCGGATCTCGGCGCCGTTCACGCCGGTGGGGTTGACCGAATAGACGATCTTGCGGGAGAGGTCGCGGGTGGAGAACACACCACTGGCGTAACCGGGACGGGCGCCGGTCTTGCCCCAGACCGCGACACCGTTGGATGCCTTGACCCGCATCAGGCCCATGGTCATACAGGCCCGGCCGGCGTCGGCCTCGGTACGGCACTGGCTGCTGCGGAAACTGGGAACGTCCGGGACCGCGAAGAGCTCGGCCTGCTGGGCCGGCGGAAGGAAGCGGCCACGGAAGAGCGCGGATATGAAACGGTCGAGGTCGGCGGGTGTGGAGATCATGCCGCCCTCGGCCCAGGGCCAGGGACTCTGCTCGGTGACGTCCACCGGATGCGTGGTGCCGTCCGAGGACGTGACCGTCAGATAGCCATGGGAGTGCGGGCCGGGCAGCCGCGGATCGTGAGCGTCGGGGACGTAGGTGTCGTGCAGGCCGAGCGGCCGGGTGATCCGGGACCGCAACTCGTCGGCGAAGCCGCGCCCGGTGATCTTCTCGACCAGCAGGCCGGCGACGTAGTAGTTCATCCCGTTGTACTGCTGCGCGGTACCCGGCGCGAACTGCACGGGCTGGCCCGCCATCAGGTCGATCACCTGCTGCGGTGTGAAGCTCTTGAGGCGGTTGACGGCGAACCATTCGGCACTGCCGTCTCCGAAGTCGGGGTTGCCTGCGCCGCGCGGAAGGCCGCTGGTGTGGTTGAGCAGCTGACCGACAGTGACGGACGGCAGGTCGGCAGGAAGAACGCCCGGCAGGTACCGCTGGACGGGCTCGCCCAGATCGATCCGATGCTCAGCGGCCAGTTGGAGCACGATCGTGGCAGTGAACACCTTGGAAATACTGCCGATCCGGATGTGGGCATTGGAGGGCACACCCTGACCGGTCTTCAGATTGCCCACACCCGAGGTGCCCGACCAGTGGCCCGCACGACCGGTGATCCGTAACAGCGCTCCCGTGACGTCCGCGTTGGGCATACCGCCGATGGCCCCCTGGAGCGCGACGGGATCCAATTCGGGCAACGGCGCGGTAGCGGCAGCGCGCGTCGGACCCGAAGCAGCGGCGGAGGCGGGCGCAACCAACGCCGTGGCCAGCAGGCTCCCGCAGGCAGCCAGGGTGACCCAACAAGTTCGACGCGCAGAGCTGTTCATCAGGGACCTCCATGATCGTGACAGTCAGCCCGGCAATCCACCGGTCCGACCACCAGTCTCTTCCGCACCACCACCCCAGCCCATCAGGGAGCCCCCTGAGCCAACCCCGACCCAACCCTGGCACCACCCCCCTGTTGTCCGCGCCCGCTGCGCAAGCGAACTGGGCCGCATAGCGTCAGGACGGTGGAAACAACGCACCGGCCCGCCGCCCGGGTCATCTGCCTGGACGCTGCCCACCGCCTGCTCCTTCTCCATTGGCGGGATCCCTTCGACGGGACCTGGCTCTGGGAGCCGCCCGGCGGCGGCATCGAGCCTGGGGAGACCCCGCTCGTGGCGGCACGACGTGAACTGGCCGAAGAAACCGGACTCGACCCGGCTGTCGTCATTGACCGGTCAGTGCTCGTCGACCGTGATGTGCAGTGGAACGGCAAGCGATACACCGGAACGGAGCACTTCTTCGTTGCTCAGCTCGCCGACGAGGAGCCGGCCCTGGTGCGAACCGGCCTGCTCCCCGACGAGCAGGCCAACCTGGACACTCATTCCTGGATCGCATGGTCGGACCTGGAGTCGCTGCCGGACCCGGTAGAGCCGCCACAGTTGCTCACCCTGCTCAGCACCCTGGTCCCGAACGGCCCATGGTGCGCCCCACGGGACGTCCCGTAACCGCTTGGCGGCGCTCCGCAGCGCTCGCCTACGGACCAGCCGCACTGTCGGTGGCTCGGGATACGCTGCGCCGTGATAGGCCGGACGGAGATCGTGAGGGACTCGCGGCTACGGGGGGTGGGTCGAACAGGCCCCGGCAGCCGGCTCGGGACTGGAGATGTTTTGCCATGTGTCCACCCCCCGCTTCCGCCCTCCGAGGGCGGCCCCGCGCTACTGCTCACGGGCGAGACGATCTTGCCGTGCCTAGTGTCATCACGCCGTCGCAGCCACAGAACGGGGCGGCACCCAAACCGGGTACCGCCCCTTTCGCCAGCATCAATCCCGCCGAATCAACTCCGGATCAATCCGCCTCCCCACCAACGGCAAGGACCCGAGAGCAGCCACGACAACGACGCCAAGGGCAGAGACAAGAAGCAACGGCAACCCGTCCCCGTCCCAGAAGGTCTCGCCCCCGCCGGTGACCAGATAGCTGGACTCAGCTGCTTTTCCTGTCACAACCGCCAACATCAGCCCAACTGACAGGGGTAGGACAACCTGGGCGACCTGCACAGTCCGCAATGTATGAGGGCGTGCACCCAACAAGGACAGCGCGGTCACCTGTGGCCGGCGTTCGACCGCGCGATCGGTGGCAGCCACGAGGTAAGCAGCTACGCCGATGATGAGGCCGAGCACCATACCCATGGCGAGGATCGTCTTGACCACAGTGATCTGCTGGAGAGCCGTGACGACCACGCCGGGTGTCATTACATCGGCCGTTGGATCAACCCCACCGATGCCGTCCAGGACTGTCCTGACCGTCTGCGGCGCGGAGCTACTAACCAGTGTGAGGGTGGCTTCGTCAGGTCGGAATCCGTCGGGAACACGTGAGGGCGGGACAACAACGTCGCCGCTGTGCAATGCCGACAGCCCCGGTACATCCCGGAAGATCACCTGCTCCTCGGGCACCTGAATCGTCATTACGCGCCGCTCGCCCCGTTCATTTTTGAGGTGAAAAGGGAAGGTGGCGCCAGGTTTACTATCCTCGTCGTATGTCGCCTCAGGGTTCACAACTCGAAAAGGACGCCCGTCCGCGCACGGTTCGATTTCAGGCACCATTCCTCGAACCTGACCACATGTGGCGATCACTGCATTGATCACGGGTGGAAACTCGGCCATCCGATCCTTCCACGAACTCGCCATTACACCATACCCGCGAACACCTGGAACCGCCTCAAATGCTCGCTTCTGCTGTTCGGACACGCCGTTCAGAGACATCGAATACGACTGCACAGGAGAGGTGTTTTTGGAAACTTGGTCCAGCTCGATGAGGACTCCTTGCGCAAGGGAGGCACCATAGACCAACAGCATTAGGCCCGTCGCTACTCGCAGGGCCCCGCCAGGTTCCATCTCGTTGCGCCTCATGGCCATGCCGAGAGGAAGAGAATGACTGATGCGGGCTAGCGCGCTGGACATGACCCGAGAAAGAATGGGAAGCGAAAGTACAAGCCCGACGCCAACCATAATTACCGCGAGCGGCATGAGGATCGACGAGAGGGAGGTGTCCCGGGGGGCGTGCCCCGTCAACCCTGCCACACAATAGCCCGCGACGATGGCGAGTCCCGGCAGAAGCGATACGAGACCCCATTTTGTGGGCGGCTTCTCGACTGCACTTCGCCTCACAGCCAATGGGTTAGTAGCAGCCTTTTTCGCCCCAAATACTCCCGCGAACCAGGCGAGTGCGGGACAACCCACCAAGCATGCAAGAGTAGTGAACGAGGACAGTGCGCCGTCAGATGGATACCATCGAAAGCCGGGAAGACCGATGTGCGAAATGAGTTGATTAGCTACCTCATAAATCCCCAATCCGAGCGCGGCTCCAAGCACCGCCGCAGTGACAGTCTCAGTCGCATTAACGCGCTGAACTCCTTTTTTGCTCAAACCGACTAGCCGCAGGGCGGCCAGTCGGCGGGCACGCGCGGCAGCCGACAATCTCGCACAGACGGACAAATAGACTGCCAGTGGGAGAAGTACGATCCCGGAGAGCGTGAACCGCACGATGTCCAACGTCGAGGGCTCCACAGTTTCGTCGGATGGATACGGCCACCCGTACGACGTTACGGGATCGCCACCTCTGAGCTGGCCTCGGCTGACGCCGATGTAGGCGTACAGCTCATCTGGGTGGGCTAGGCCTTGGGATCCGATGATCCCCCGCTCCCGCCCTGGCACCAGCTGCGCGAGACCCGGCTCCCTCTGCAACTCCTTGTGCAGTTGGGGCGACACGAATACCTCCCCGGGAGCGGGCAGTTCCGTCAATCCCGGTGGAGGATCAATGCTCGTCGAACCCGGCGCATGAAAAACTCGGAGCATGGGTCGAGAGCCATACGGGTCAGTCAGGCGCAGTTCACGAGGAGCCGCGTCCGCACCCAGACAGAGCTGCCGTTTACCTTCGGAGCAGTCTCCTTCCCGTGCCGCTTTTCGGCCGTCCTGTGCAGCAAGGATGCCGGGAATTGCGAGCACCATGGCCAGACAGCAAACTCCCACAGCGCTACCACCAGCCATGAGGAGGAAGCGGACACGGTTCCCCCGTCCGCTTCCCAATAGCAGACGCAAACCAAGTGAAACCTCCCTCATGTCGCCTCCCGCGCAAGAGCCGAGAGCACGCCGTCGCGCATAGCGAACTGAGTGTCAGCCTGGGACGCCACTTGAGCATCGTGCGTGACAAGAATGACAGTCGTGCCCTGAGAGCGCGCGAGCGACAGGAACTCCTCCAGCACCGCCGTGGCGTTGCCGCTGTCGAGTGACCCCGTCGGCTCGTCGGCGAAAACCACCGTTGGCCGATGAACCAAGGCCCGCGCCACCGCAACGCGCTGGCTCTGACCTCCTGATACCTGCGACGGCCGCCGCTGCCGAAGGTCGGCAAGTCCCAATCGGCCCAAAACCTCCCCAGCGGTGGCCAGCGCCTCTGCCTTACGCTGCCCGGCCAGACGTAGCGGCAGAGCTGTGTTCTCTTCCACGGTCAACTCTGGCAACAGTTCGCCGTACTGAAATACGAATCCGAAGCGCTCACGGCGTAGCGCGCTGAGTTCCTCGTCGTCGAGTTCGCTGAGGGCGCGCCCCTCAAAACAAACTTCACCGCGCGTTACGGGCAGAACCCCGGCAAGGCAGTACAGCAACGACGACTTGCCGGAACCACTCTGTCCTGTGATGGCGGCTACTTCGCCACGCCGAAGGCAGATGTCGGCGTTCCTGACAGCGGGTGTCTCACCGTAGAAGAGGTCGACTCCACGGGCGGACAATACTTCTGACGTCTTGATGATCGCTCCCCATGGCGAGAGGGAGCCCAGATGCAGGCATCTGGGCTCTGACTTACAGAAGGCGCTCAGTGGCCGTTCGAGTACTTCTTGGTGTACGAGCAGTTGTCCGGGTGCAGGCTGCCGCGGTTTCGGCAAGCTCTGATCTCTGCGTTCTCGGTGTAACGCTGAGCCCCGTCCCAGTTGAAGTGATGCATAGAGACGGTTGTCCCCTGCTTGCCGTTGTAGCGCACCCAGCCATGACCCTCGACGCGTACCAGCATGTAGACGTTGTGACCGTCCCCCGGGTCAGCATCCTCCAAGTTGCCTTTCCACTCGAAGGCACCATGGTTCTCGCCGGCCAAATTGAATCGATACTCGCCGTCGCGGAAGCTGACGCCTCCTGAATTCAGCACCGGCATTTTGCGCATCCCGGATGCCCCTACAGCCACCCCCGTACTCACGAGCAGCGCCCCTGCGGCCAACACTCCGGCCAAGACCCTCCGCATACCTCACCTTTCTGGGAACCGGACAGCCCGTACAGCCGTCGACTACAGAAAGTAGCGTGTTGATCACCTGCTGAAACCTTTAGTCGCCAAACTGCCATCACATCAGGCGATCGAAATCTAGACATCTCACTAGAAATCGCAGGCGGCTCGGGCCCAGCACGGTGGGGCACACGGGTGCCCAGCACAGAACCGTCTACCGAAGCCTCGACGGCAGATCGCGCGCATCTCACATCTGCAAGCCAGCCACCAAGCACAAGAAGACGGCACCCCCGCACAGGGTGCCGTCTTTCTTGGGGCCGGGGCCGTCGGCGATCGGTGAGGGTCGGGGACCGGCGGCGGTCCCGGGGGTCGTTGCCCGGCGGGGTCAGCGGTGGTCGCTGCCTGTTGATTGGGTCGCCGCGCGGCCTGCCTCCAGGCGGGCGACCGGGATGCGGAACGGGGAGCAGGAGACGTAGTCCAGGCCGACCTCGTGGAAGAAGTGCACGGATTCCGGGTCGCCGCCGTGTTCGCCGCAGACGCCGAGCTTCAGGTCGGGGCGGGTGGCGCGGCCGGCTTCCGCCGCGGACTTGACGAGTGAGCCGACGCCGTCCCTGTCGATGGTCTCGAAGGGGCTGACGCCGAAGATGCCCTTCTCCAGGTAGGCCGTGAAGAAGGAGGCCTCGACGTCGTCGCGGCTGAAGCCCCACACCGTCTGGGTGAGGTCGTTCGTGCCGAAGGAGAAGAACTCGGCGGCCTCGGCGATCTGGCCGGCGGTGAGGGCCGCCCGCGGGAGTTCGATCATCGTGCCGATCGCCAGTTTCAGTTCGACGCCCGTCGCCGCCTCGACCTCGGCGATGACCTGGTCGGCCTCCTCGCGGACGATCTCCAGCTCCTGGACCGTGCCGACCAGCGGGATCATGATCTCGGCGCGCGGGTCGCCCTTGGCGTTGCGGCGCTCGGCGGCCGCCTCGGCGATGGCGCGGACCTGCATCGTGAACAAGCCGGGGATGACGAGGCCCAGGCGCACGCCGCGCAGGCCCAGCATCGGGTTCTGCTCGTGCAGCCGGTGCACGGCCTGGAGCAGCCGTAGGTCGTTCTCGTGGGATTCCTGGCGGGACTCGGCCAGCGCCACGCGTACGGACAGCTCGGTGATGTCGGGCAGGAACTCGTGCAGCGGCGGGTCCAGGAGACGCACCGTCACGGGGAGGCCGTCCATGGCCTCGAAGAGCTCGACGAAGTCCTTCTTCTGGAGCGGGAGCAGCTGCTTCAGCGACTCCTCGCGCTCCTCCTGCGTGTCCGCAAGGATGAGGCGCTCCACCAGTTCACGGCGGTCGCCGAGGAACATGTGCTCGGTGCGGCACAGGCCGATGCCCTGGGCGCCGAAGCGGCGGGCGCGCAGCGCGTCCTCGGCGTTGTCGGCGTTGGCGCGGACGCGCAGCCGGCGCTTGCGGTCGGCGAAGGCCATGATGCGGTGGACGGCTTCGACGAGCTCGTCGGCGTCGTCGGCGCCCGCGTGCATGCGGCCCTCGAAGTACTCGACGACCGGGGACGGGACGACGGGTACCTCGCCGAGGTAGACCTTGCCGGAGGAGCCGTCGATGGAGATGACGTCGCCCTCCTCCACCACGTGGCCGCCCGGCACGGTCATCCGGCGGCGCTTGGTGTCGACCTCGAGTTCCTCCGCGCCGCAGACGCAGGTCTTGCCCATGCCGCGGGCCACGACCGCCGCGTGGGAGGTCTTGCCGCCGCGGCTGGTCAGGATGCCCTCGGCGGCGATCATGCCGTCGAGGTCGTCGGGGTTGGTCTCGCGGCGGACGAGAATGACCTTCTCGCCGGAGCGCGACCACTTGACGGCCGTGTAGGAGTCGAAGACCGCCTTGCCGACGGCCGCGCCCGGGGAGGCTGCGATGCCCCGGCCGACCTTCTCGACCTTGGCGTCCTCGTCGAAGCGGGGGAACATCAGCTGGGCGAGCTGGGCGCCGGTGACGCGCTGGAGCGCCTCGGTCTCGTCGATGAGGCCCTGGTCGACGAGCTGGGTGGCGATGCGGAACGCGGCGCCGGCGGTGCGCTTGCCCACGCGGGTCTGGAGCATCCACAGGTGGCCGCGCTCGATGGTGAACTCGATGTCGCAGAGGTCCTTGTAGTGGTTCTCCAGCGTTTCCATGATGCCGAGCAGCTGGTCGTAGGACTTCTTGTCGATCTGTTCGAGTTCCGCGAGGGGGACGGTGTTGCGGATGCCGGCGACGACGTCCTCGCCCTGGGCGTTCTGGAGGTAGTCGCCGTAGACGCCCTGGTGGCCGGAGGCGGGGTCGCGGGTGAAGGCGACGCCGGTGCCCGAGTCGGGGCCGAGGTTGCCGAAGACCATGGAGCAGATGTTGACGGCGGTGCCGAGGTCGCCGGGGATGCGCTCCTGGCGGCGGTAGAGCTTGGCGCGGTCGCCGTTCCAGGATTCGAAGACGGCCTTGACGGCGAGGTCCATCTGTTCGCGCGGGTCCTGCGGGAAGTCCCGGCCGGCCTCGGTCTTGACGATCTTCTTGAAGCGGGTGACCAGCTTCTTCAGGTCGGCCGCCTCCAGCTCGGTGTCGACGGCGACCTTCTTCGCCTTCTTCGCCGCCTCCAGCGCGTCCTCGAAGAGCTCGCCGTCGACGCCGAGGACCGTCTTGCCGAACATCTGGATCAGCCGGCGGTAGGAGTCCCAGGCGAAGCGGGCGTCGCCGGACTGCTCGGCCAGGCCCAGGACGGACCTGTCGGAGAGGCCGATGTTCAGGACGGTGTCCATCATTCCCGGCATGGAGAACTTCGCGCCGGAGCGTACGGACACCAGGAGCGGGTCGTCGGCCTGGCCGAGCTTCTTGCCCATCCGGTCCTCGAGTGCGCCGAGGTGTGCACTGACCTCGTCACGCAGCGCCGCCGGCTCTTCGCCGCTGTCGAGGTAGACCTTGCAGGCCTCGGTGGTGATGGTGAAGCCCGGGGGGACGGGAAGGCCCAGGTTGGTCATCTCGGCGAGGTTCGCGCCCTTGCCGCCGAGGAGGTCCTTGAGCTCCTTGTTGCCCTCGGTGAAGTCGTAGACGAACTTCACGCCCTCAACGTTCGCGGCCTGCTCGGCACCATGAAGATCTTTGTTTTCCGACACGGGTCTCGACTCCTCGAGGACGCGGTGGCTGCCCTGACGGGCAGGAACATACCCAGATCAAAGGCTTCTGGGTACGTCCACTTGCGCGTCATGCGCGCGCAACCAGCCGTCTGCCAGCGGATCGAAAGTCAAGGCTTGGCAAGCGCAGAGCAGTCGATGTTTTCACCTCTTGAACGCAAGCACCTCCCATCCGTCGTTCATTGTGCTCAGATGAGCGTCGAGTGGCGCGATTGTTTTCGATCGATGAACGATCAAGGGATGGCACTCAGTGCCACCCCTTGGAGAAGTGCAGTCGCTCCGGATTCGCTCATCTGAGCACTGCTCCCCTCAGGGGTGGCGAGAATCACGCTGCCTCGGACCTCCCGATGTCACCATGCGGACGCCTCCGCGGATGGAGCCGGGCGAAGGAAACGCCCGTCACACGAGCGTCCCTCACACCCCCAGGGCCAGCAACCGCGCCTCGGCCCGCTCGGGTGCGTACAGGTGTTCCACGACCAGCGCGCCCGCCCCGACCAGGCCCGCCCGCTCCCCCAACCGCGAGGTCACGACGTCCAGCCGGGCCGTGGAGCGGGGCAGCGCGCGCTGGTAGAGCAGCTCGCGTACGCCGGTGAGGAAGGCGGTTCCGGCCAGATCCCCGGCGATCATCAGCACCCCGGGGTTGAGCAGCGTCACGACCGTCGCGAGGACGTCCCCGAGCCTGCGGCCCGCCTCGCGGGCCAGCGCGGCAGCCTCGGGGTGCCCGGCGGCGAGCAGGTCGCGCACATCCGAGCCGGACGCGGCCGGCACCCCCGCATCCGCCAGTCGGCGGGCCACGGCGCCGCCGCTGGCGACGGCCGCGAGGCAGCCGTGCGAACCGCACCGGCACAGCGCGTCCGCGTCCACCCGGATGTGTCCGATGTCGCCGGCCCCGCCGTCCACGCCACGGAAGATCGCGCCGTCGACCACCACTCCGGCGCCGATGCCCGTGGACACCTTGACCAGCACGAACGCCGTGCAGTCGGGGTGACCGGTGCGCTGTTCGCCGTACGCCATGAGGTTCGCGTCGTTGTCGACGAGGACCGGGACACCGGCGGGCGCGCCGGTCCGTTCCGTGAAGGCGCGGGACAGTCGGCCCCGTATGTCGTAGCCGTCCCAGCCCGGCATGATCGGCGGCTGGACGACCCGGCCGGTCCCGGAGTCCACGGGGCCGGGGACGCCGAGTCCGATGCCGCAGATCTCCTCCGGCCGCCGGCCCGCCTTCTCCAGCAGGTCGGCGAACCAGCCGCCGAGCGTGCCCAGCACGGCGTCCGGGCCGTCCTCGACGACCAGCGTGCCGCCGCACTCGGCCAGGATCTCCCCGGTCAGCGTCAGCACGGCGGCGCGCGCGTGCCTGGTGTCCAGGTCCGCCGCGAGGACGACCGCGTGGGCGTCGTCGAACTCGAGGGTGATCGAGGGGCGGCCGCCCTGTGGGGAGTCCACCGGGCCGCCGGCGCCCTCGCGCAGCCAGCCCGCGCGGAACAGACGGTCCAGGCGCTGGCCCACGGTGGCACGGGAGAGTCCGGTGGCCTGCTGGAGGGCTCCGCGGGTCGTCGCGCGGCCCGTGCGCACCAGTTCGAGCAGATCGCCGGCGCTGCCCTGGCCCCGCCCCGCCATGCGCACCCCTCGTCCCGTCATGCGCACCCCCTTGTGTTCATCAAGCCCGCATTACATATTGAGTTCTGCGTGTTAAATAGACGTAACCCTACGGTAGCCACTTCCGAGCCCTGCCGCGCGCGGTGGTCTCGTCGTCTTCGGGGAGCCTGCGTGGATCGCACCGTCCAGCTCGTCGGCAGCGCGGCCGAGCCTGCCGACGCAAGCGACCCGAGTGACGTGAGGGACGCAGGCGGCGCAGGCGGCGCAGGCGGAACAGGCCTCACTACCGGCGCGAGCCTCCCCGACGTCTCGGGCGCGGTCGGCGGCGGCTCCGCCGCCCTCCGTGCGCTGCGCAGCGGAGCGGTGGCGGTGCTGGACGCCAACTGG
This sequence comes from Streptomyces sp. B21-105, assembly GCF_036898465.1. NCBI lineage: Bacteria > Bacillati > Actinomycetota > Actinomycetes > Kitasatosporales > Streptomycetaceae > Streptomyces > Streptomyces sp. B21-105. The sequence continues at coordinate 3,218,403 of NZ_JARUMJ010000001.1, forward strand.
ACGGGCACGTCGACGGTTCCCTCGCGCCGCCTGTATCCGCACCAGTGGTCCTGGGACTCGGCGTTCGTCGCCATCGGGCTGCGGCACGTGTCGCCGCGCCGGGCGCAGACCGAGCTGGAGACGCTGCTGAACGCCCAGTGGGGCGACGGGCGCATCCCGCACATCGTCTTCAACTCCTCCGTGCCGCTCGACGCGTACTTCCCGAGCCCCGACTTCTGGCGCTCCTCGACCGCGGGGCGCGCTGCGGGCGCCCCGCGCACCGTACAGACCTCCGGCATCGTGCAGCCACCGGTGCACGCGCTCGCGGCCTGGCTGGTGCACCGCGCCGATCCGGGGCTCTCGCGGGCCCGCGGCTTCCTCGCCCGGGTGTACCCGCGGCTCGCCGCCTGGCACCGCTATCTGGTGCACCGGCGTGATCTGGGGGGCGGCGGGCTGGCGTCGGTCGTCCACCCGTGGGAGCAGGGCATGGACAACTCCCCGAGCTGGGACGCCCCGCTCGCCCGGATCACCCCCGCCCCCGCCCGCTCCTTCCGCCGCGCCGACCTCGACCACGGGGCGGCCGAGGACCGTCCGACGGACCTGGACTACGGACGGTACGTCCGGCTGGCGACGGAGTACCGGGACGCGGGTTACCGGGACGCGGGCTACCGGGACGCGGGCTACCGGGACGCGGGCTACCGGGACGCGGGTTACGCCGACAGGGGCCGCATCGGCGCAGGCCATGGCGACGGTTTCGCCGTCGAGGATCCCGCGTTCAACGCGCTGCTCATCGCCTCCGAGCACGCCCTCGCGCACATCGCGGACGAGCTGGGGGCGACGGGCGCGGCCCGCCGCGCGCGCGCGGAGCGGCTGACGGCGGCGCTCGTCGAGCGGCTGTGGGATCCGGCGCAAGGCATGTTCTTCTGCCGGGACCTGAACGGCGGGGGCCTCGTGCCGGAGCGCGGCGTCTCCGGCCTCGTCCCGCTGCTGCTGCCCGGCCTGCCGTACGAGGTCACCGCCGCCCTCGTACGGACCCTGTACGGCCCGCACTTCGGGCTGGGCTCCACCACCCGCCTCGTGCCCAGCTACGACCTGCTCGGCGAGGCCTTCGACCCACACCGCTACTGGCGCGGCCCGGCCTGGTTCAACACGAGCTGGCTGCTGGAACGGGGTCTGTCGGCGCACGGCGAACACGCCGGGGCGGCGGCGCTGCGCCGGGCGGTGCTCGACCTCGCGGGCTCCTCGGACTTCGCCGAGTACGTGCACCCGTACACCGGCGAGGCCTGCGGCACGACCGGCTTCAGCTGGACGGCCGCGCTCACGCTCGACCTCGTCCACCGGGACGGGCCGGGCTCGGATCAGTAACACCCAGGGGAGGGGAGTCGGCATGACGGACCGGCGTCATCTGCTCGTGTACGGCGGGACGTTCGCCGCCGTGGACGACCGCGGGGACATCAGCGGAGTGAGGGGGACCGGCGCCTCCGCCGGGTCCCCGGAGGGACTGTTCGTCCGGGACGCCCGGCACCTCAGCCGGTGGCAGCTGACCGTCGACGGCACCGTGCCGGAGACGCTCTCACCGGTGACGGACGGGGAGGCGGCCACGCGGTGCGTGCTGGTCCCGCGCGGCGGGCGGGACGAACCGCCGTCCTGCACGGTCTTTCGTGAACAGGCCGTCGGGGACAGCTCGTTCGTGGAGTCGCTGCGGGTGGTCAGCAACCGTCCGGAGGCGACGACGGTATGTCTCGCGGTGACCGCCGACGCCGACTTCGCCGACCAGTTCGAGCTACGCGCCGACCACCGCACATATGCGAAGACCGGTGCCGTCCGCCGCCGCCGGATCCTCGACGACGGTGTGGAGTTCGGCTACCGGCGCGGCGCGTGGGCGTCCTGCACGACGGTGACGGCCGAGCCCGCGCCGGACGGTGTGGAGGAGACGGGCACCGGGGCGCGCCGGCTGGTGTGGCGGCTGGAGCTGGAACCGCACGGCACTGCCGAACTGGTCCTGCGGGTGATGGCCCGGCCGCACGGCGAGCGGCGGGCCTTGCGCGTGCCTCGCTCGCCCGCCTCGGTGGCCGGGCGACTCCAGGCGCTGGGGAACGAGTTCACGGAAGGGGTGGCGTTCCCCACGGGCCGGCCCGACCTGGCCGCCGCCTGCGCCCGCGGTCTCGCGGACCTTGCCGCGCTCCAGGTCCGCGCGAGCGGTCCGGACGGCGAGGAGTTGCGCGTGCCGGCGGCGGGCGCTCCCTGGTTCCTGACCCTGCTGGGCCGCGACGCGCTCCTCACCTCCCTCTTCACGCTCCCCTACCGCCCCCGCACGGCCGCCGCCACGCTGCTGGCGCTGGCCGCGGCGCAGGCCACCGAGGCGTCGCCGCGGACGGTGTCCCAGCCCGGCAAGATCGTGCACGAGGTACGGCACGGCGAGCTCGCGCACTTCGGGCAGGTGCCGTTCGGCCGGTACTACGGCTCGGTCGACGCCACCCCGCTGTTCCTCGTCCTGCTCGGCGCGTACGTCGAACGGACCGCGGACACCGCGCTGGCCCGGCGGCTGGAGCCGCACGCCCGGGCGGCGGTCGGCTGGATGCTGGACCACGGCGGGCTCACCACCCGCGGCTACCTGGTCTACCGGGCCGATCAGGGCGGTCTGGCCAACCAGAACTGGAAGGACTCCCCCGGCTCCATCTGCTCCGCCGACGGCGTCCGCGCGACGGGGGCCGTGACGGCGGCCGGGGCCCAGGGTTACGCCTACGACGCGCTGCGCCGCACGGCGTGGACGGCGCGCACGGTGTGGGGCGACGCGTCGTACGCGGCCCTGCTGGAACAGGCGGCCGCCCACCTCCGCGACCGTTTCCAGCGGGACTTCTGGATGCCGGACCGGTCCTTCCCGGCGCTCGCCCTGGACGGCGCGGGCCGCCAGGTGGACGCGCTCGCCTCGGACGCCGGGCATCTGCTGTGGTCCGGGCTGCTGGACAAGGAGTACGGGGAAGTGGTCGGCCGGCGCCTGCTCGAGCCGGACTTCTTCTCCGGCTGGGGCGTGCGCACGCTGGCCGCCGGGCAGCCGGCGTACCACCCGCTCTCCTACCACCGTGGTTCGGTCTGGCCGCACGACAACGCGCTGATCGCGCTGGGCCTCGCCCGCTACGGCCTGCACGACGAGGCCCGCGCGGTCGCGCACGCGCTGGTCGACGCGGCGGCCGCGACGGGGCACCGGCTCCCCGAGGTCCTCGCGGGCTACGGCCGCGACACTCACGCGGAGCCGGTGCCGTACCCGCACGCGTGCGCGCGGGAGTCCCGCTCGGCCGCCGCGCCCCTGGCCCTGCTGACGGCGGTGGGCGGCGCGTAGCCGAGTGGCGGTGGAGGTCTGAGTGGCGGTGGAGGTCTTTGGCGTGGCGTTTGCTCGGTGTTTGCCGAGCGCTGGCCGAGGGGGCTGAACGCGGGCCGGGGGCAGGACGTACGAAACTGTGGCGGAACCGGCCCGCCTCGGATCCGCCGATCGCCAGGCTTCGTACGGAAGGACCCTCGGGTGCCTGTCTCCACCTCCACCCCCTCATCCCCGCTGCCCGACTCGACAGACCCCGAGGAGGCCCCGGCGGACGCGACCGCCCAGGCGGAACCCGCGGAGGAGGCGGCGAGGACCGCGGAGACGGCCGACCCCGGCCAGGCGGAGGCCGCGGGGGCCGCAGGGGTAGCGACGAAGGCCGCGGGGGAAGCCGCGGAAGCCCCGCCGAAAGCGGCGGAGGTCCCGGAGGACGCCTCACGAATCGCCACGCAGCCCGCGCGGGAAGCCACGGAGACCCCGGAGGACGCCACGGAAGTCCATGTCGACCCCTCGGAAGCCGTTGGCGAAGCCGCGGAAGCCGACGCCGGACCCTCGGAAGCCGATGGCGGAGCCGCGAACGAGGTGGTGGACGGAGTCGCGGAGGCTCACTGGTGGCGCTGGCGGAGCCGGCACCCCCGGGCCGCCCGGGTGGTGTGGTGGACGGTGACCGTCCTCGCGTTCGGGCTCGTGCTCGGGGCGCTGCTGCTGCCCAACCGGATCGCCGGGCTCGAGGTCGACCGGTTCATGCGGCTGCCCGTGGAGGCGATCATCGGCGCGGCCCTGCTGCTGGCGCTGCCCCGCCGGTCTCGGACGGTGCTCGCGGCGCTGGGCGGGGTGCTTCTCGGCGCACTGACCGTGGTGAACGTGCTCGACATGGAGTTCACGGAGTACCTGGGCCGTGACTTCGACCTCGTCCTGGACTGGGGCCTGCTGGACGACGCCCAGTCCTACGTGGCGGACTCGATGGGCCGGGCGACGGCGGTGGGCGCCGCGGTCGGCCTCGTCGTGCTCCTCGTGCTGCTGTTCGCGCTCACGGCCCTGGCGGCGGTCCGGATCAGCAACCTGATGGCGCGCGACAGGCGGCGGGCGACGCAAGCGACGCTGATCGCCGCCACGGCATGGGTCACCTGCTCCGTCGTGGGCCTGCAGAACACGGGGGTGCCTGTCGCCTCGTACCGCACCGCGGACACCCTGGTGAAGAAGGCCCAGCAGGTGCGGCAGACCATCAGGGACGAGGCCACGTTCGGCAAGGAGGTCCGGTACGACACGTTCGGAGCCACCCCGCCCGAGCAGCTCGTGCCGGACCTGCGCGGCAAGGACATGATCTTCACGTTCATCGAGAGCTACGGCCGCAGCGCCATCGAGGACCCGGTCATGGCGCCGGGCGTCGACAAGACGCTGGGCGCGAGCACGCAGGCCCTGGCGAAGGCCGGCTTCCACGCCAAGAGCGGCTGGCTGACGTCGGCGACGTACGGCGGCGGCAGCTGGCTCGGCCACTCCACCACGATGTCCGGCCTGTGGGTCGACAACCAGCAGCGCTACCGCCTGACGATGGCCAGCGACCACCTGTCGTTGACGAAGGCGTTCAAGAAGACCGGCGCCTGGGACACCGTCGGCGTGATGCCGGGTGTGCAGAAGGGCTGGCCGGAGGCCAAGTACTACGGGCTGGACAACGTCTACAACGCCTTCGAAATGGGTTACCAGGGACCGAAGTTCAGCTGGTCGACGATGCCCGACCAGTACGCGCTGGAGGCGTTCCAGCGGCTGGAGCACGGCCGCACCGACCGCGACAAGCCCCTGATGTCGGAGATCATCCTGACTTCCAGCCACCAGCCCTGGGCCCCGATCCCGGAGATGGTGGACTGGGACACCATGGGAGACGGCTCGGTGTTCGAGGGGATCGAGAAGGCCGGCAGGAAGGCGTCGGACGTCATCGCCGACAGCGCAGCGTCCAAGGAGGAGTACGGCAAGTCCATCCAGTACTCGGTGACCGCGCTCACCCAGTGGCTGGAGCGCTACGGCACCGACGACACGGTCCTGGTCGTCCTCGGCGACCACCAGCCGATAGCCAGGGTCAGCGGCGACAACGCCAGCCGGGACGTGCCGATCTCCCTCGTCGCCAGGGACCCGAAGGTCCTCGACAAGATCGCCGGCTGGAACTGGACGGACGGCCTCAAACCGGCCCACAACGCCCCGGTCTGGAAGATGAGCGCGTTCCGCGACAAGTTCCTCACCGCCTACGGGTCGACCCCCCACCCGTCGAACGGCTGACCGGCGCGAACGGGCCCGGGGGCGGCCCGCCTCTTCAGCCGAAGGACGTGTCAGCCGAAGGACGTGTCAGCCGCCCGAGGTGTCGAGTTCCGCGTCCTCGCTGATGCCCGCGCAGTCGTACGGGTCCTTCAGCCAGCCGTCCGGGAGGACGACCCTGTTGTTGCCGGAGGTGCGGCCGCGGGGTCCGTCGGCGCCGGCGGGCCAGGGCTGGTCGAGGTCCAGTTCGTCGAGTCCGGCCCGCAGTTCGGCGAGGGAGGACGTGATCGCGAGGCGTTTGCGCATCTCGCTGCCCACCGCGAAGCCCTTGAGGTACCAGGCGACGTGCTTGCGGAAGTCGACGACGCCCTTGGACTCGTCGCCGGCCCACTCGCCGAGGAGCGTCGCGTGGCGGACCATGACGTCGGCGACCTCGCGCAGCGGCGGCTCGGCGATGTCGTCCGGGCGGCCCTCGAAGGCGGCCACGAGGTCGGCGAACAGCCACGGCCGGCCCAGGCAGCCGCGTCCGACGACGACCCCGTCGCAGCCGGTCTCGCGCACCATCCGCAGCGCGTCCTGCGCCGACCAGATGTCACCGTTGCCGAGGACGGGGATCTCCGGGACGTGTTCCTTCAGACGCGCGATCGCCTCCCAGTCGGCCGTGCCGCCGTAGTGCTGGGCGGCCGTGCGGCCGTGCAGGGCGATGGCGGTCACGCCCTCCTCGACGGCGATGCGGCCCGCGTCGAGGTAGGTGATGTGGTCGTCGTCGATGCCCTTGCGCATCTTCATGGTGACGGGCAGGTCGCCGGCGCCGCTGACGGCCTCGCGCAGGATCGCGCGCAGCAGGTTCCGCTTGTAGGGCAGGGCCGAGCCGCCGCCTTTGCGGGTCACCTTGGGGACCGGGCAGCCGAAGTTGAGGTCGATGTGGTCGGCGAGGTCCTCCTCCGCGATCATGCGGACGGCCTTGCCGACGGTGGCCGGGTCGACGCCGTACAGCTGGATCGAACGCGGCTTCTCGGTCGCGTCGAAGCGGATCAGCTGCATGGTCTTCTCGTTGCGTTCGACCAGCGCCCGGGTTGTGATCATCTCGCTGACGAACAGACCCTTGCCGCCACTGAACTCCCTGCACAGGGTGCGGAAGGGCGCGTTCGTGATCCCGGCCATGGGGGCCAGGACGACGGGCGGCCGGACGGTGTGCGGGCCGATCTGCAGGGGGGACACGGGCGTGGACATTGCTCCATTGTCGCGTATGCGAAGGGGTACCCGGCTTTTTGTTTCCCCACGAGAGCTTGGACCACTAATTAGTTAGACGCACTATCGATATCGGCGTACGATAGAACGCATGCCCGAGCTCAGCCCTCGCCGACGTCTGCTGGTCCTCGCGATCTGCTGTATGAGCCTGCTGATCGTGAGCCTGGACGTCACCGTCCTGAACGTCGCCCTGCCCGCGATGCAGCGCGACCTTCACGCGACCACCGCCGGCCTCCAGTGGACGATCGACGCCTACACCCTGGTCCTGGCCGCGCTGCTGATGCTGGCCGGGTCCACCGCCGACCGGATCGGCCGCAAGAAGGTGTTCATGGCCGGCCTGGTCGTGTTCGCCGCCGGCTCCCTGCTGTGCTCGCTCGCCCCGAACCTCGAACTGCTGGTCGCGGCGCGGATGGTGCAGGCGGTGGGCGGCTCGATGCTGAACCCGGTCGCCATGTCGATCATCACCAACACCTTCACCGACCCGCGCGAGCGCGCCCGCGCGATCGGCGTGTGGGGTGCGGTGGTGGGCATCTCGATGGCCGCGGGCCCGCTGCTGGGCGGACTGCTGGTGGAGTCGGTGGGCTGGCGCTCCATCTTCTGGATCAACCTGCCGGTCGGTCTGGCGGCCCTGCTGGCGACGCTGCGGTACGTCCCCGAGTCGCGTGCGCCGAAGGCCCGCCGCCCCGATCCGGTCGGCCAGCTGCTGATCATCGTCCTCTTCGGCAGTCTGACGTACGCGATCATCGAGGCTCCGGGGGCGGGCTCGAGAACCAGCGGTCCCTTCGCCGCCGTCGCGGTCGCCGCGCTGCTGGGCCTGCTGTGGTACGAGCCGCGCCGCACCGAACCCCTCATCGACCTGCGGTTCTTCCGCTCGGCTCCGTTCAGCGGGGCGACCGTCGTCGCGATCAGCGCGTTCGCAGCGCTGGGCGGGTTCCTGTTCCTGTCGACGCTGTACCTGCAGAACGTGCGGGGCCTCGACGCCCTGCACGCGGGACTGTGGATGCTCCCGATGGCGGTGCCGACGTTCCTGTGCGCCCCGCTGTCGGGCCGGCTGGTGGGCACCCGCGGCCCGCGGCTGCCGCTGGTGATCGCGGGTACGGCGATGACGCTCAGCGGGCTGCTCTTCGCCCTGTTCGACGCGGAGACGTCCGACGCGACGCTGCTCCTCGGATACGTGCTGTTCGGGGTGGGCTTCGGGTTCGTGAACGCGCCCATCACCAACACGGCGGTGTCGGGCATGCCGCGCAGTCAGGCGGGGGTTGCGGCGGCGGTCGCCTCCACCAGCCGCCAGCTGGGCCAGACCCTCGGCGTCGCGGTGATCGGCGCGGTCCTGGCGGCGGGCGTGAGCGCGTCGTCGTACCGCACGAGCTTCACCGAGGCCGCCGTCCCCGGCTGGTGGATCCTCACCGGCTGCGGCGCGGCCGTCCTGGTCCTGGGCGCGCTGACCACCGGGCCGTGGGCCCGGCGCACGGCCGAGCGCACCGCGGAACAACTGGAGGCCCCGGACGTCCGCGAGGCGGCGGGCGTCAGCGCCTGACCTGGCCGACCGCGCCCTGACCGACCGCGCCCTGGCCGACCGCGGCCTGGGCGTGGGCGTGGGCGTACAGCTTCTCCAGGCGTTCCCGGCTCTCCTCGTCCACCGGGGTGTACGTCACCATGCGCGCCCCGTGTTCCGGGCTCAGCCAGAAGTCGGAGTGGGTGAGGGTGAGGAGGCCGACGTGCGGGTTGCGGAACTCCTTGGTCTTGCTGCGGCCCACCACGACCTCGTAACGCTCCCAGTTCTCGCGGAACTCCGGTGACTCCGCCTGCAGTCGCTCGACCAGCATCTTCCAGGCGGGCTCGGAGAGGTGACCGGCCATCGACGCGCGGAGTTTCGCGGCCATCAGACGCATGGACGCCTCGAGGTGGACGACCGACTCGCGCCACTGCGGATGGGTGTGGATGAGGACCATGCAGTTGCGGTCCTCCGGAGGGATCGCGTCGAGGTCGCACAGCAGATGGGCGTAGGTGCGGTTGTAGGCCAGGATGTCGTAGCGGCTGTTCTGGACGCAGGCGGGGAGCGGGTCGAGCTGGTCGAGCAGCAGACGCATCGCGTCGGTGACGCCGGCGCAGGAGGAGGCGGGCGTCGGGTCGGTCGCGCCGGCCAGCTGGAAGAGGTGGGCCCGTTCGCTCGGGTCGAGCAGCAGGGTGCGGGCGAGGGCGTCCAGCACCTGGACCGAGACATGGATGTCACGGGACTGCTCGAGCCAGGTGTACCAGGTGACGCCGACGGCCGAGAGATGGGCGACCTCCTCGCGGCGCAGCCCGGGCGTCCGACGGCGCGCGCCGCGCGGCAGGCCGACCTGCTCGGGCGTGATGCGCTCGCGGCGGCTGCGCAGGAAGGCGGCCAGCTCGTGACGCCGGATCTCCGAACCACCCTCCGCTTCACCCGTCCCGGCCGTCCCAGTCATCCCGGTTGTCCCGGTTGTCCCGGCCGTCCCCGCCGGACCATTGGTCCCCGCCGTCCCGGCCGTGCCGGTGGTCGTGGGGTTCGTCGTCGTCTCCTGGGCCATGGTCGTCATGTCTCCCAGCCTGCCGCCGCGCGGATCCTGTTGCCAGGTACTCCTTGTACCAGGATAAGGAGACTCTGGTACCCGTTTGACGTGCCGCGCAGGCTCGGCAGCGTGACCCAGACAACCTCGACCTCAACCCCAACTTCGACCTCGACCTCCGTCCCCGCCTCCGCCTCCGCCTCCGCTTCCAGGGCCCGGGGCGCCGGCGCCCCGGCGCCGGACCACGCCCTCGGCCCGCTCGGGCTGTTCACGGTACTGCTCGGCGCGGCGCTCCCCCTCATCGACTTCTTCATCGTCAACGTCGCCCTGCCCACCATGGGCCGGGACCTCGCCGCGAGCGAGTCCGTCCTCGAACTCGTCGTCGCCGGGTACGGACTCGCGTACGCGGTGCTGCTCGTGCTCGGCGGACGCCTCGGCGACCTGTTCGGCCGGCGACGGCTCTTCCTGGGCGGCATGGCCGCCTTCGGCCTGACCTCGCTGGCCTGCGGGCTCGCTCCCGACGCGTGGTCGCTGGTCGCGGCCCGGGTCGTCCAGGGCGCGTCGGCCGCCGCGATGGTGCCGCAGGTGCTCGCCACCATCCAGTCCGCGACCGAGGGCCCGCGCCGCGCCAAGGCGATGAGCCTGTACGGCGCGACCGCCGGGCTGTCGATGGTGGCGGGCCAGATCCTGGGCGGTGTGCTGGTCGCCGCGGACATCGCCGGCAGCGGCTGGCGGTCCGTGTTCCTGGTCAACGTCCCCTTCGTGATCGTCGGGCTGCTGCTTGCCGTCCGTACGGTCCCGGAGACCCGCTCGCAGCGCCCGGAGCCCGTGGACGGAGCCGGCACCGTGCTCCTCGCCGCCGCGCTCCTCACTCTGCTCGCCCCGCTCACCGAGGGCAGGGCGGCAGGCTGGCCGCTGTGGACCTGGCTGTCGCTGGCCGCGTTCCCGCTGGTCACCGGCGCGTTCTATGCCGTGGAACGGCGAGCCGACCGGCAGGGCCGCACGCCGCTGGTCCCGCCGAGCCTGTTCGCCCTGACCACCCTGCGGCGCGGCCTGACGATCATGGCGCCGCTCGCGGTCGGCTTCAGCGGGTTCATGTTCGTGATCGCGGTGGCGTTGCAGAGCGGGGCGGGGCTGGGTCCGGTGCGGGCCGGTCTCGCGCTCGCACCGATGGCGCTGACGTTCTTCCTCGCCTCGTTGGCCGGACCGCGCCTGGTGGCACGGTTCGGGGCGCGGGTGGTGACCGCGGGTGCGGTGCTGCAGGGCGTGGGCGTCGTGCTGATCGTGCTGGCGGTGCGCGCCGACTGGCCGGACGTCGGTTTCGTCGAACTGCTGCCGGGCGCGGCGGTCGCCGGCGCCGGGCAGGCGCTCCAACTGCCCGTCGTGATGCGGATCGTGATGTCCGAGGTGCCGCCGGCCCGGGCGGGCGTCGGCAGCGGCGTGATGGTGACCACCCAACAGGCCTCGCTGGCCCTGGGTGTGGCCACCCTAGGCACCCTGTTCCTCTCCCTGGTCCCGGCGATGGGCATGCGGGACGCCCTGCTGACCACGCTGGCCGTGCAGTTGGCCGGGGTCGCCGTTACGGGGCTGCTGAGTCTGCGGCTGCCCCGTAAGGTGGGCTGAGGCCGGCCGGGCGTGGACGCCGTGGAGAGGTCGGAGAACGGCTTGGTCAAGTCGTCACCCCGGAATCCCTGTTGATGTTGGTCGTGCTGCACACTCCGAGAGGCCCTCGCAGGGGCAGCGCACTGTCCTCGGACGCTGGGAGACGTCATGCCGGAGAGCAACACGAGCAAGGTGAGCCGCTTCGACCAGCACGGCCGGCGGCACGTCGTCCGGGTGCGGCGCGCGGGCGTGCAGCGCACCATCAGCTGCGAGACGTGCGGCTGGCGCACGGGGGCGCAGTTCCTGCCCTGGCTGAAGGCGGAGGAGCATCTCGCCACGGAGCACCAGGCGACCGTGGATCCCTCGGGAGGCGGCGGCGAGCCGCGATGACTTCCGGGCGTTCCGACGGTCATGCGGGACTTCTGGCGCTGTGCGGCGGCGAGTTGACGTCGTCCGGGGTCCCCGGAACCGCGGCCTGAAAGCTGAAGTACCCTCCGCTGGGGCCGGGAAGGGCCCCCGGAAATCGGGTGGAGAGCAGGGGCGCAATGATCGGGACGGCGTTCCGCACCGCGGACGTGCCGGTGGCGGACAGGTTCGAGTACTGGCGTCAGCTGATGGACCGCACGATCGCGCCCAGCGACATCAGCAGTGACTACGCCGCGGACTTCCGGGCGGAGCAGCGGCTGCTCGAACTGGGGGCAGTGCGGGTGTGGCCCATCCGGATGGCGCCGACGCGGTACCGGCGCACCGCGCGGTTGGTGCGCCAGTCCGATCCCGAGGAGTACCACCTGTCGCTGGTGCTGGGCGGTGGGCTCGGCTTCGACCACGTGGGGCGGTCCGACACGTACGGCCCGCAGGATCTGTGGCTGTCCGACAGCTCACGCCCGTACGTCGTCGAGCCCTACGGCATGCAGCCGTCGTCCGGACAGGACGTCCCCCTGCTCACCGGGGTGGGCGTGGAGGTCCCCAGGGCGCTGCTGCCGCTGCCGCCGGCCCGGGTCCGGGAGCTGCTGGGCAGGCGGCTGTCGGGGCGGCAGGGAACGGGCGCCCTGCTGACGGGCTTCCTCACCGGCCTCGACCAGCAGGTCGCCTTCCTCCAGCCGTCGGACGCGCCGCGCCTGGGCATGGTCCTGGTCGACCTGCTGTCGGCGTGGCTCGCCCAGGAGCTGGAGGCCGAGGCCGCGCTGTCGCCGGAGGCCCACCGCCGGATGACGGTCACCCGGATACGGGCGTTCATCCGGCAGCACCTGCACGACCCGGAGCTGCGGCCGCCCGTCGTCGCCGCCGCGCACCACATCTCCCTCAGCTATCTGCACCGGCTCTTCCAGGAAGAGGGGACGGGCGAGACGGTCGCGGCCTGGATCCGGGGTCAACGGCTGGCGGGCGCCCGCCGCGATCTGGCGAACCCCACGCTGCACACCACGCCGGTGCACATCATCGGCACCCGCTGGGGCATCCCCCGTGCCTCCGACTTCACCCGCGCCTTCCGCGCCCGGTACGGGATGTCTCCCACGGAGTACCGGTTGCTGGCGCTGACGACTTTGCCGGAGGAGGAGTAGACGCACCCCAACCAACTGTCCACTCCCTGTTGATGACAGCCTCCGGACCGCCCCGCATGCTGAAGTCGTGGTGAACACGCGGGTTTCACCCGAGTCGAGAGAAGTCCTCCACGGGTAGGGCCTTCCGGATGCCCTCGCCCTGGCGGCCGCCGCACTGCTGACCGCGCCCCTGCTCACCGCCTCCTCGCTCACCGGCACGACTTCACCGTCAACCTGCCGCTGAACCCGACCGCCGACAAGACCGCCCCCGGCAAGCAGAACCTCGCCCTCGCCGGACGCCCCGTCCAGATGGCCAACAACCTCTATGTCATGCCGTACTGGTCGTCGGGCAGGGAGAACGGAGTGCTGTACTCCTGGAACCTCAAAGGACTGGACGGCCGGCCCCGCCGTGGCCAACCCGAACGCCAACATGCCCGGCGAACCGCAACTCGTCGTCTCGAAGGAGGACCCGAACCAGCTGCTCCTGGTCGCCCGCAGCACTCCCTCCGTGCCGGGAACAGCGACGTTCGCGTTGACCGCCACCGGCACCGTCGCCATCACCGGCACGAACGTCAGCATGACCTGGAGCCCGTTCGCCACGGACACCAACGTGCCCAGCAACGACTCCAAGAGCTACTTCACCAAGGACAGCGCCGGCCGGTATCTGACGATCTACAACACCAACACCGACCCGGTGCGGCAGATTCTGAACTACCGGGTCAGGAGCGCCGACGGCGTCTGGGGAAGCAGCAAGCAGTTCGCCGACCCCGCCGGCCCCAACGACCCGACTCCGGCCGACGACGGCGCGGGCTGGGACGCCTACCCGATGGCCGACGAGTACGCGCCCGGCAAGTTCTTCGTCGTCTGGGAGCACGACACCTCGGCCATCCTGGTGAGCACGCTCGACATCTCCGACATGTGACCGAATCTCCGACGTGTGACCGAGCGGCGGCGGGGACGGTCGCGAGCCTCAGGAGGAGGCCCGCAGCCCCCGCAGCAGCAGGTCGACCACGGCCGTGAAGTCGTCCTCGACGCCCGGCCGCTCCCACACCCGGTGGTAGCCGGGGTCGTGGAAGCGGCCGGTGGCGTGGAAGACGGCCCGGGCGGCGGCCCGCGGGTCGGGGGCGGTGAACGCGCCGGACGCGACTCCCGCCTCGATGATCCGGGTCAGCTGGCCGGTCAGGTCGGCGAGGTGTTCGTCGACCACGTCACCGGTCTCCCCGGTCAGCACCATGTACGTGGCGAACAGTTCGGGGTCGTCACCTGCCTTGCGGCGCTTGGCCTCGAACAGTGCCGCGAGCCAGTCGCGCACCCGGGTCTCCGGGGCCCGTGACGTGTCGGCGGTGATGGCCGACAGGGTCTCCGACGTACGGTCCAGCCACCGCTTCGTGACCGCCGCCCGCAGCGCGGCCTTCGTGCGGAAGTGCCGGTAGACACTGCCGTGGCTGACGCCGAGCGCGCGGGCCACGTCGACCACGGTGGCCTTGGCCGGGCCGTGTCGGCGCAGCACCTCCTCGGTCGCCTCGAGGATGCGCTCGGCGGTCAGGGTCTCGGTGGTCGGTGGCATGCTCAGACCGTACCCGGAGGGCGGGTCAGCGCTCGCTGTCGAGGTGGGCCATCGCGGCGGCCGCGTAGCGCTCGCCGGCGGCCGCGTCGGCCGGGACGGCCTCCTCGATCGCGGCGAGGTCGCCGGCGTCCAGGACGACGTCCAGCGCGCCCAGCGACTCCGCGAGCCGCTCCCTGGTCCGCGCGCCGATCAGCGGCACGATGTCCTCGCCCTGGGCCAGCACCCAGGCAATCGCGATCTGGGCGACGGAGACGCCCTTCTGCCCGGCGATCTTCCGCAGGGCCTCCACCAGGTTCAGGTTGTGCTTGAGGTTGTCGCCCTGGAAGCGGGGCGAGTAGAGCCGGAAGTCGTTCGCGGCGAGCTTGCGGTCGGCGGTGAAGTGCCCGGAGATCAGCCCGCGTGACAGCACGCCGTACGCGGTGATCGAGATTCCCAGTTCACGGGTGGCCGGCAGGATCGACTTCTCGATGCCGCGGGAGATCAGCCCGTACTCGATCTGCAGGTCGGCGATCGGGGCGGTGGCGGCGGCCCTGCGGATGGTCTCGGCACCGACCTCGCTGAGGCCGATGTGCCGGACGTACCCCTTCTCGACGAGTTCGGCGATCGCGCCGACCGTCTCCTCGATCGGCACGTCGGGGTCGAGCCGGGCGAGGCGGTAGACGTCGATGTGGTCGACCCCCAGGCGCTGGAGGGAGTAGGCGGCGAAGTTCTTCACGGCTGCGGGCCGGCCGTCGTAGCCGGACCAGGAGCCGTCCGGCCCGCGCAGGGCGCCGAACTTCACACTGGTCAGAGCCTGTTGGCGACGGGCGGCGGGTGCGGTGCGCAGCGCTTCGCCGATCAGCAGCTCGTTGTGGCCCATGCCGTAGAAGTCGCCGGTGTCCAGCAGGGTCACGCCGGCCTCGAGGGCGGCGTGGATGGTCGCGATCCCCTCGGCCCGGTCCCCGCCGCTGTACAGCGCGGACATGCCCATGCAGCCGAGGCCGAGAGCGGAGACCTGGGGACCGGTGAGGCCGAGGGAGCGGGTTCGCATCGTCATGCGCATCAGCTTTGCATGATGGATGACAGATTTCAATATCTGTCATCTGTCATCTGCTATCCGTCACTTGTCGCGATGCCGCCGGCCTCGGCCCCGCCGTAGTCCGTCCGGTCGACGGGGCGCGAGACGCGAGGACAATGGGATATGTCGGTGCGCAGTCACCTCGGCGGCGCCTGCCGCCGACCGAGCGGCCCTTCGCGCCGCCATGGAGGCTGCCATGAGCATCCGGATCGCCACCTTCAACATGGAGAACCTCTTCCGCCGGCCCACGGCCTTCCGCCTCGAGAACCCGGCGGAGCGCAAAGAGATCCTCGACGACTTCGCGACGCTGGCCGCCCTCCTCGACCTGCCGGTGTACACGGACGACGACAAGAAGAAGATCGCCGGGCTCATCGAGAAGCACCGGGCGTACGGCATCGACCCGAAGAACCCGCCGCCGATCTACGTGAACCAGTCACGGCCGGGCAAGGACTCCGGGCTCTTCAAGACGACGGGCTCGGGAACGAACACCCACGTCGTGGTCACCGCCAAGGGCCGTTCCGCATGGGCGGGCTGGGCCGAACTGTCGCAGGACGACTTCGAGCTGAGCGTGGTGCGCAACACCGGCCGGGTGGTCTCGGAGGTGGACGCCGACATCCTGCTCACCGTGGAGGTCGAGGACCGGCTCACCCTGGAGCGCTTCAACACGCAGGTGCTGGCCGGGGCGCTCGGCCGGCGGCCGTACCCCTACGTCCTGCTGATCGACGGCAACGATCCCCGGGGCATCGACATCGGCATCCTCAGCCGGCACCCGATCACGTCCGTGCGAACCCATATCTTCGACAGCGGCCCCGAGCGTCCCGACCTGCGGCTCTTCAGCCGCGACTGCCCCGAGTACGAGATCCAGCTCAACGGGACGCCCCTGGTGGTCCTCGGCAACCACCTGAAGAGCAAGTTCCAGGACAACCCCGATCTGCGCCTGGCCCAGGCGAAGCGGGTCGCCGAGATCTACCGGGCCGCGCTGGAGCGCACCCCGCACGTCGTCGTCGCCGGGGACCTCAACGACGACCCCGACAGCGCCCCGGCCACCGTCCTGCGCGACACCGGCCTGCGCGACGTGATGACGCACCGCGCCTATCGCGGACTGCCCGGCACCCACGGGACCTGCAAGAGCGAGGAGAGCAAGCTCGATTACCTCCTGCTCTCGCCCGAGCTGTGGCCGGAGGTCCAGCACGTCGGTCTGGAGACCCGCGGCATCTTCGCGAAGGACATCAAGTCCTTCGACACGGTGAACTCGAAGGGCACGGCGGCCTCCGACCACGCGGCGCTCTACGTGGACGTCGACCTGTAGGCGCGCACGAAGCAGCCCCAGGCGTCCGCGCCGAACACCAGCACACCCCGCCCGGGATCCTTGCTGTCCCGGACGGGGACGAGGGAGGGGACGCCTGCGGCGACCTCGACACACTCGCCGCCGTCCGAAGATGAAGGTCCGCGACTCGGCAGGGTTCAGCGCCAGGTGACGAAACCCCGTCATATGTGCGGTGCAGACGCTCAACTCTGCTGGCTTCTTCCACCAGTTCACCGCGTACGTCGATTTCGGCATAGGCCACCGTTCGGCCTTCCGCGAGACGCAGGAACATCATGGAAGTGCTGTCCATGGAGTGCAGCCCCGCGCCGAACGGCAACACATGGAGGGTGCTGTTCGGGCAATCCGAAGCCTCCACCAGAAACCCCAACTGCCCCTGCCACTCAGCAGGGTTGCGCAGCGAATTGCGCAGTACCGCTTCGGAGAGGATTGCGCGGAACGGTGGCGCATCGGCCCCCTCCAGCACCTTCCGCCGCCCGACACGCGCCTCGACCTGTTACTCCAGTGCCTCCCCCGTGAGGCCGCCCGCCTCGAGCGCTTCCCGCGCGTATCCGGCCGCCTGCGACAACCTGGGCGGCCTGCTCACCCCGTAGCGCCACAGCCCGACCGCCTCCGCCCTCCGCCCTCCGCCCTCCGCCCTCCGCCTACAGCGTCATGTACCTGCGGTACTGCTCCTTGAACTGCGAAGCGTCCGCGACCGCCAGCTCCCGTCCAGCACCTCGACGACCTCCGGGCTGCCGAGACTCCGGCCGCCCTCCGTCTTGCCGAAGGTCGACGCCGTCCAGCCCAGCACCTCCTCCAGCTGCCGCAGGCTGTCACCCTTGCCCGCGCGCAGCAGGCGCAGCTCCTCCGCGAACCGTCGCCGGGGTTCCTGACTGCGCCCCATGACCACCCTCCTCGCCGGCACCGCCCGCCCCTTCCGCATTTGTGGAATTTGCGCGGCTGAACGCCCACGAAGCCCTCGTCGACGGCATGTCGGCCCCGCCCGGAGGTCATCCTGACGACGCCCCCACCACCCAGAGTGCCCCAACCCTCACATTCCGCATGGAAGTTGGGTATGTTGGCCATAAGGAGCGGACGACATGCAGCACGAACCCGGCACCCTCCTCTACGACCCGGCCACCGACAGGTTCGGCGAGTACCAGGACCGTTCCGGCCCCTACGCGATGCTGCGACCGGTCGGCGGCGGCCGGGAGTGGCAGGCGGACCCGGCGGCGGTGCGGCCGGCGACCGAGCGTGAGCGGCTGCACGCGGGCGTGCGCGCGGCGAACGAACGGGCGCGTACGGACGGCCCGTTCATGCTGGGCCTGCGTCGTCCGCCCGAGCCGGTGCCGGACTGCCCGGAGTGCGTCGAGCTCGCGACGCGCCGCGCCGAGGCCCGTGCCGCGTACGACTACAGCGCGGAGACCGACGCCGACGTCCTGCTCCGCGGCCACCAGCGTGAGCGGAACTGCCCGGCATGACACGACACGAGGCCGGTCCCGACGGGAGTCCCGTCGGGGCCGGCCTCGTGGCGCTGAGCGCCGGGGGCGGTTACGCGCCGATCAGGCGGGCGGCGAGGTAGCCCTCGATCTGGTCGAGGGAGACGCGCTCCTGCTTCATCGAGTCACGCTCGCGAACGGTGACCGCGTTGTCCTCGAGGGTGTCGAAGTCGACCGTCACGCAGAACGGGGTGCCGATCTCGTCCTGGCGGCGGTAGCGGCGTCCGATCGCGCCGGCGTCGTCGAACTCGATGTTCCAGTTCTGGCGCAGGGCGGCCGCGAGGCCCTTGGCCTTCGGGGACAGCTCGGGGTTGCGGGACAGCGGAAGGACCGCGACCTTCACCGGGGCGAGGCGGTGGTCGAGGCGCAGGACCGTGCGCTTCTCCAGCTTGCCCTTGGCGTTGGGGGCCTCGTCCTCGACGTAGGCGTCAAGCAGGAACGCCAGCATCGCGCGGCCGACGCCGGCCGCGGGCTCGATGACGTACGGCGTCCAGCGCTCGCCGGCTTCCTGGTCGAAGAAGGAGAGGTCCTGGCCGGAGGCCTTGGAGTGGGCGTTGAGGTCGTAGTCGGTACGGTTCGCGACGCCCTCCAGCTCACCCCACTCGTTGCCGCCGAACTGGAAGCGGTACTCGATGTCGGCGGTGCGCTTGGAGTAGTGGGAGAGCTTCTCCTTCGGGTGCTCGTACCACCGCATGTTCTCTTCCCGCATGCCCAGGCCGGTGTACCAGTTCCAGCGCTGCTCCATCCAGTACTCCTGCCACTTCTCGTCCTCGCCCGGCTTGACGAAGAACTCCATCTCCATCTGCTCGAACTCGCGGGTGCGGAAGATGAAGTTGCCGGGCGTGATCTCGTTGCGGAAGGACTTGCCCATCTGCGCGATGCCGAACGGCGGCTTGCGGCGCGAAGTGGTCTGCACCTGGGCGAAGTTGGTGAAGATGCCCTGCGCGGTCTCGGGGCGCAGGTAGGCGATGGAGCCGGTGTCCTGGGTGGGGCCGAGGTGGGTGGAGAGCAGACCCGAGAACTGCTTGGGCTCGGTGAACTGGCCCTTGTTGCCGCAGTTGGGGCAGTTCACGTCCGCCAGGCCGTTGGCCGGGGGGCGGTTGTGCTTGGCCTCGTAGGCCTCTTCCAGGTGGTCCGCGCGGAACCGCTTGTGACAGGAGGTGCACTCGGTGAGCGGGTCCGAGAAGGTGGCGACGTGACCGGAGGCCACCCAGACCTCGGAGGCCAGGATGACGGACGAGTCGATGCCGACCACGTCCTCGCGCGACGTCACCATGTAGCGCCACCACTGACGCTTCAGGTTCTCCTTGAGCTCGACACCCAGCGGTCCGTAGTCCCAGGCGGCACGCTGACCGCCGTAGATCTCACTGCAGGGGAATACGAAGCCACGGCGCTTGCTCAGGCTGACGATGGTGTCGATCTTGTCGGCGGCCACGGTGCTCTCTTCATAACGACGACGGGCGACGAAGCGAGGTGCTTCCAGCGAAGACTTCAGGGTACCGGCGGGGACTCCCCCTCGACCAAATCGGGACCCCGCCGGGACCCTGCCAGGACCCGGCCACCGGCGGCCATACCGCAGCTCTTCGGGGCTTACCGGCCCCATCACCCGAGAGCTTGTTGACAACGGTTTCCATATTTGTTGAAAATGACTGTCATGAACGTACGACGACTCATATCCGGCACGGCCGTCGCGGCGGCCACCGCCCTCGGCCTCGGCACCCTCTCCGCGTGCTCCTCCGACAGCGCGGCCGCGGCCAACACGGACAAGTTCGACGTCGTCGCGTCGTTCTATCCGATGGCCTTCCTCGCCGAGCAGATAGGCGGGGACCACGTGCATGTCACCAGCCTCACCGAGCCCGGCCAGGAACCGCACGACCTGGAGATCAGCGCCAAGCAGACGGCCGCGCTCCAGGAGTCCGACGCGGTGCTCTACCTGAAGAACCTCCAGCCCTCCGTCGACGACGCGGTGGCCCAGTCCGAGATCAAGACCAAGATCGACGCCGCCTCCCTCACCACGATGGAGAAGCACGGCAACGAGGTCGGCGGCCACGCGGCCGAGCACGACGACCACGAGAACGAGGAGCTGGCCGGCCTCGACCCGCACATCTGGCTCGACCCGGTGCGCTACGCCCAGGTCGCCGAGGGCGTCGGCGAGGCCTTCGAGAAGGCCGACCCCGACCACGCTGCCGACTACAAGACCAACACCGCGACCCTGGTGAAGAAGCTCGGCGACCTCAACACCCAGTTCAAGGACGGGCTGGCGAACACGAAGACCAAGGTCTTCATCACCACCCACGCCGCCTTCGGATACCTCGCCGAGCGCTACGGCCTGACCGAGGAGGCCATCAACGGCCTCGACCCCGAGTCGGAGCCCAGCGCCGCGCGCGTGAAGGAGCTTGAGAAGATGGCCAAGGCCGACGGCGTCACCACCGTGTTCTACGAGACGCTCGTCAGCGACAAGACCGCGAAGACCATCGCCGGCGACGCCGGACTGAAGACGGACGTCCTCGACCCGATCGAGGGCATCACGGACCAGTCCCGCGGCCAGAACTACTTCTCGGTCCAGCAGGCGAACCTCAAGGCGCTTCAGACGGCCCTGGGAACCAAGTGATCTCTACGGAGGGCGTCATGGACGCGAAGGCCGAGCCCGTGATCGCGATGCGCGCAGTCAGCGCACAACTGGGCTCGCGCCCAGTGCTGCGGGGCGTCGACCTCACCGTGCGGCGCGGTGAGGTCGTCGCCCTGCTCGGCGCGAACGGCTCCGGGAAGTCGACGGCTGTGCGCAGCGTCATCGGCCAGGTGGCGATCGACGCGGGCGAGATCGAACTGTTCGGCACCGCGCACCGCCGGTTCCGGGACTGGTCGCGGGTCGGATACGTGCCGCAGCGCACCACGGCAGCGGGCGGCGTCCCGGCCACGGTGACGGAGATCGTCTCCTCGGGCCGGCTCTCCCGCACCCGCTTCGGCGTCTTCCGCAAGGCCGACCACACGGCCGTCCGCCGGGCCCTGGATCTGGTCGGCATGTCCGACCGCGCCAAGGACAACGTGGACGCCCTCTCCGGCGGCCAGCACCAGCGCGTGCTCATCGCCCGCGCGCTCGTCGCCGAACCCGAACTGCTGATCATGGACGAGCCGATGGCCGGCGTCGACCTCGCCAGCCAGGAGGTCCTGGCCCGCACCCTGAAGGACCAGGTCGCGGCGGGCACGACCGTCCTGCTCGTCCTGCACGAACTGGGCCCGCTGGAGCCCCTCATCGACCGGGCGGTCGTCCTGCGCGACGGCTGCGTCCTGCACGACGGCCCGCCCACCCCGGCCGTGGGGCAGCACGCCCTCCCCGGCCACGACCACGTACACCCGCACGCACCCGCGGGCGTCGAACCGATCCGCACGGGACTGCTGAGCTGATGGACATCCTCGACTACGCCTTCATGCAGCGGGCCCTGCTCGCCGCCGTCCTCGTCGGCATCACCGCGCCCGCGGTCGGCGTCTACCTCGTCCAGCGCCGCCAGGCCCTCATGGGCGACGGCATCGGCCACGTCGCGATGACCGGCGTCGGCCTCGGCTTCCTCCTCAACGCCTCGCCCGTGTGGATGGCGACCGCCGTGTCCGTGCTCGGCGCGGTGGCGATGGAACTGATCCGCTGGTACGGCAGGACCCGCGGCGACATCGCCCTCGCGATGCTCTTCTACGGCGGCATGGCCGGCGGCGTGATGTTCATCAACCTCGCGCCCGGCGGCTCCAACGCCAACCTGACGTCGTACCTCTTCGGATCGCTGTCGACCGTCTCCGAGTCGGACGTCACCGCCATCTGCCTGCTCGCGGGCTTCGTCGTCGCCGTCACCCTGGGCCTGCGCCGCCAGCTCTTCGCGGTCAGCCAGGACGAGGAGTTCGCCCGCGTGACGGGCCTGCCGGTGCGGGCGCTGAACCTGCTGACCGCCGTCACCGCCGCGGTGACCGTGACGGTCGCCATGCGGGTGGTGGGCCTGCTGCTGGTCAGCGCGCTGATGGTGGTCCCGGTGGCCGCCGCGCAGCAGCTCAGCCGCAGCTTCGCCGCCACCTTCGCGATCGCCGTCGCGATCGGCGTGACGGTGACCCTCGGCGGCACGGTCACCTCCTACTACCAGGACGTGCCGCCCGGTGCGACGATCGTCCTGCTGACCATCGCCGCGTTCATCGCGCTGAGCGTGCTGGCCGCCCCGCTGGCCCGCCGCCGCGCCCGCGCCCTGGCCGCGCAGGGACCCGCCGGAGACCCCGCCGAGTGCACGATTCCGGCCACCCGGGACGCGGGGGACGAGGTCGGCGTCTGACTGCGCACAGCCGCGGCTGGCACAATGGCCCGGCAACCCGCAGATGTGAGGAGACGACGGTGACGACCGCTGGACCGCCTGTGAGGGGCCGCTCCACCCGGCAGCGTGCCGCGGTGGCGGCCGCGCTCGACGAGGTCGAGGAGTTCCGCAGCGCTCAGGACCTGCACGACATGCTCAAGCACAAGGGCGACTCGGTGGGCCTGACCACGGTCTACCGCACGCTCCAGTCCCTCGCCGACGCCGGCGAGGTCGACGTCCTGCGCACCTCGGACGGCGAGTCGGTGTACCGCCGCTGCTCCACCGGCGAGCACCACCACCACCTCGTCTGCCGCGTCTGCGGCAAGGCCGTGGAGGTGGAGGGCCCGGCGGTCGAGAAGTGGGCCGAGGCGATCGCCGCCGAGCACGGCTACGTCAGCGTGGCCCACACCGTGGAGATCTTCGGCACGTGCGCGGAGTGCGCGGGCGCCTCCGGCGGCTGACCCGTCGCGCGGTCCCGGTCCGCCGGGACGGCCGTCCAGTGCCGTTCTGACCGTCCGATGCCGTCCAGTGCCGGCTTGACCGTCAGGACGACACGGGCCGGTGCCCGCGATCAGGCGCGCGGGGTCAGGCGCGCGGCAGCCGGCTGTCCAGCAGGGCCCGCAGCCGGTCGACGTCCTCCGGGGCGCGGGCGCCCCGCTTGACGAGGACGATCGCACAGCGACCGGCCTTGTCGGGACTGCGCAGGGCGAAGATCCGGCTCGACTCCGCGTAGCTGCCGAAGTTGGCCCAGCCCATGCGCAGATCGCCGTGCGCATGCACGGTGCGTACGCCCTCGGGGCCGACGGACACCTGGAGCCGGCCGTGGTGCCGGTTCGCCTCCACCGACTTCGCGGCCGACATCCGCGGCGCGAAGTACAGCAGCACCGACCACAGCACGAACATCACACCGAACGGGATGTCGCCTCCGTCGCCGTCCCGCACGCCCTGCGCGAGCAGCCACACACCGGCCAGCGCGACGCACGCCAGAAAGACCGGCCGGTGGATCAGACCGACCTTGCCCTGCTTGCGGGACACCAGCCGGACGGCGTCCTCCATGTCCGCGCGGTGATGCTCGTACTCGAGCACCACGGTGTCCTCCCGCACTCCCACAACCTGCTCTTCGGCCACGGCCCCTCCCCGGTTCTTCGATGACGACCGTGATCGTAACGGCCGGGTGCGACAGCAGGCCGGGCCGCCCGGGGGCACGCGAGGACGGACTACGAGGTGACATCCCGGTCCGGGGTCCGTCCCTCCAGGGACAGCAGGACCTCGTTCGGGGTGGCGCCGCCGAAACGGCGGTCGCGGGAGGCGAACTCGACGCAGGCCCGCCACAGGTCGCGGCGGTCGAAGTCGGGCCACAGGACGTCCTGGAAGACCATCTCCGCGTACGCGCTCTGCCAGATCAGGTAGTTGGAGGTGCGCTGCTCGCCACTCGGCCGCAGGAACAGGTCGACGTCCGGCATGTCCGGGTAGTACAGGTACTTCGCGAGGGTCTTCTCGGTGACCTTGGACGGGTCGAGACGCCCCGCCTTCACATCCTCCGCGAGCGCCTGCGCGGCGTCCGCGATCTCGGCCCGGCCGCCGTAGTTCATGCAGAAGTACAGGGTGAGCCGGTCGTTGTCCTTGGTCTGCTCCTGGGCGACCTGGAGCTCCTTGGCGACCGACTTCCACAGTTTGGGCATCCGGCCCACCCAGCGCACCCGGATACCGAGCTCGTCAAGGGTGTCGCGGGTCTTGCGGATGAAGTCGCGGTTGAAGTTCATCAGGAAGCGGACCTCGTCGGGCGAACGCTTCCAGTTCTCGGTGGAGAAGGCGTACAGCGAGATGTTGCGCACCCCCATCTCGACGGCGCCCTGCAGCACGTCGAGGACCTGCTCGGCGCCGACCTTGTGCCCCTCGGTGCGCGGCAGCCCGCGCTCCTTGGCCCAGCGGCCGTTGCCGTCCATGACGATCGCCACATGCTCGGGGACCAGCTCACCGGGGAGCTTCGGCGGCCGAGCGCCGGACGGGTGCGGCTCCGGAGTCCTGTACTCCTTGCGTTGCCGCCCCAGGAACCCGCGTACGACCATGTGCCTCTCGTCTCCTTAGTCTTTCAGGCTCTCGCTTGCTTACTTCTGCTTACTTCTGCTTACTTCTCGACGTACCGAAGGGAGCGCAGTCCGCGCTCCAGGTGCCAGTGCAGATAGGCGGACACCAGCCCGCTGCCCTCCCGGACGTGCCGCGGCTCGCACGCGTCGGCCGTCTCCCAGTCTCCCGTGAGCAGCGCGCCCAGGAGGACCAGGGTCTGCGGCGAGGGTACGACGCTGCCGGCCACCCGGCAGTCCGCGCAGACGGAGCCGCCGGCGGCGACCGAGAAGAACCGGTTGGGCCCCGGCATCCCGCACCTCGCGCAGTCCCCGAAGCTGGGGGCGTACCCGTTCACGGCCAGCGACCGCAGCAGGAACGCGTCCAGCACCAGGTGCGGGGCGTGCTCGCCGCGGGCCAGGGTCCGCAGCGCGCCCACGAGCAGCAGGTACTGCTGCACGGCCGGCTCGCCCTCGTGGTCGGTGAACCGCTCGGCGGTCTCCAGCATGGCCGTGCCGGCGGTGTAGCGGGCGTAGTCGGTCACGATGCCGCCGCCGTAGGGGGCGATGATCTCGCTCTGCGTGCACAACGGCAGCCCGCGTCCGACCAGCTCGCTGCTGCCCCGCGCGAAGAACTGCACGTCGACGTGGGAGAACGGCTCGAGCCGCGCCCCGAACTTCGACTTCGTCCGCCGCACCCCCCGCGCCACCGCCCGCACCCGCCCGTGCCCGCGCGTGAGCAGCGTGATGATGCGATCCGCCTCACCCAGCTTCTGGGTGCGCAGCACGATCCCGTCATCGCGGAACAGACTCATACCCCCATTCTCACCTACGCCCGAACACCCATGTGCCGGGACGGCGGGGGTGGGCCGAAGCGACGAGGACCAGCCGGAGCTGTGGGGACCGGCCGGGATCGGGCGCTCTTTGACCGGAGACGGCCCGGCAACCGATCTGTACGATCATCCGATTGGGGAGCAGGCCGACGGATGCGCTGGGGGCCTTGGGCCCGCGTGCGTCGGCGGACGCAGCCGAGGGGGCTCGACGACATGAGCGCATGGTCCACCCGAGAAGCACGCGCGGACGATCTGCCGGTACTCAGCCGGTTACTGGCGGAGACGTGCGACCCGGCCGAGGTCCCGTCGTCGGCCCTGCTGGCCGAGTCGATCGCCAACGGGCTGGTCCGGGTCGCCGAATCCGACGGCGAGGTGGTCGGATGCGTCGCCGCAGAAAGGCCTTCCCCGGAACATGTGCGTCTGTCGGCGGCTGGCGTCCGTGAGGGTCTGCGCCGGCGGGGGATCGCTCTCCGTCTCCTGGACGAGCTGTCGCTGCGCGTCTCGGAACGCATCGGTCCGGCCCCTTTGGTCTCGGCCGTCATCGAGATCACGGACATCCCCGTCTCGGGGCTCCTGCTGAAGAGCGGCTTCATCGGCACTCGCGTCATGCGCACCAGCCGGCATCCCGACGGAGTCTGCCTTCACTACCAGCACAAGAGACGCGTCGAGTACATAGACCCCGACACACGCTATCTCGTCCCCCTGAGCGCGCAGACGCAACTGATCGAATCCCTCGCGTCGCAGGATCAGGCCGTGACCGCGCTGGTGTCCCTGCACGGTGAGCCCGCGCTGGAGATCACGCGTTTCGAGCAGGACGACCCCGCGACCCTTCAGTCCGGTGAGGCCGCGGCGGGCATTGCGTTCTCCGGAGCGATACTCGCGGCCATCACGTTCCTCCTGGGCTTCGCCTTCACCTCGACGCGATTCCCGGACGACGTCCGCCTTCTCCTGATCGGCGCCACCTTCAGCACCGTGCTGTCCCTGATCGTCTACGCCAGCGCCTCAGGAGAACTCGCCCGTATCCACTCGAACACGTTCGCCAGGATCATGAAATACGGCAACGTGCTCTCCGAGTTCGGTGGTGTGCTGCCGTTCCTCATCTCCCTCCCCGTCACCTACGCACAGGCGAGCGGCGATCCGAGGACGACCATGGTTCTGGCCGCACTGCTGAGCGTGAGCATCGCGTGGTACGAGCGGTCCGAGTTCTCCATCGCCCACCGGTTCCGCAAGAGCATCGTGGAGATCGTCCTCATGGCGTTCACTGCGGCCTCACCCCTCATCGGCGCGGCGGTCGTCTCGACGGGTACCACCAGCTGGCCTTGGACCACCGCACTGGCCTGCGTCCTCTCTGCCCGGACCTGGCTGTATCTCTACCGGCGAGGTCCCGAGGCGGGGACGGCTGGGCGCCGTCAGTGGCAGGTCAGGGACTGAGCGACGGGGATGGCTACTCGGCGGCGCGCAACAGGTCGGCGACCTCGCGGGCGCACCCCCAGGACAGGGTCAGGCCAGCGCCGCCATGGCCGTAGTTGTGCAGGATCAGCGTGCCGTCACGATTCTCGGTGTCCAGCCGGACCAGGGGTCTTACCGGCCTGAGACCCACGCGGTGACCCACCACCCGGGCGTCGGCGAGGGAGGGTTCGACCGCCGCACACCGCCGCACGATCTCTGCGGCGGCAGCGGCATCGGGACGGAGATCCCAGCTCCCCCGGTCCGAGGTACCGCCCAGGACCACCACGTCGGACTGCGGGTAGAGATAGGTGAGTTCATCGGCTTCCGGGGTGTCGTCGCAGAAGAACGTCGTGACGCCGGGATTCTCGACCACGACGAGCTGGCCGCGCACCGCCTCCACGGACGAGTCCCCTACCAGGGCTCGCGCGCCGGTTCCCGTGCAGTTCACGATGACGGACGCCTCGGACGCCGCCTCTTCGAGCGAGGCGTAGCGGTGCTGTCGCAGCCGCCCGCCGGCGTGCGCCAACCGGTCGGCGAGATAGCCCAGATACCTGGGCATGTCGACGACGGGCGCGCGGTAGCGCCACCCCTCGACGTAACCCGGGCGCAGATCCTTCGGTTCGCACGGTCCGGCACCGACCCAGGGAGCCCACGCCGGCACGTCCCGCGGTACACGGGACTCGTGCGTGCCTTCGACGAGACGGACCCCTGTACTGTCGTCGGCTCCGAGCTCCAGCAGGACGCGCAGGGTCTCCTTGCTCCAGCGCTCCACCAGGTCGGCGGGTTCGGCCAGGAACGGGTCCCACGAAGCGCCCGCGGCGGCCGAGGTCGTGTCGCCGGGAAGCAGTTCGGCGTCCACGCGCACGTCCCGGCCCGCCTCCGCGAGGCTGACCGCCGTGGTGAGGCCGACCACTCCGGCGCCGATCACTACCGCGGGTGCCGGCATCCTCGCCTCCTCGACAGGCCCCCCGGCGGATCGTCTGCCCCGTCCCGAGGAGCCGTCAGTCTAGCCGCGGCCCTGCGCTTCGCCGGAAACGCCGAACCGCCGTACATACCGTCGCTGCCAAGGCGTCTCCACCGCTCGGGGGTCGTAGTGGTGGCGGACGAAGGCGACTGCTTCGGTCGGGGGGACGCCGTCCAGGACCGCCAGGCAGGCCAGGGCTGTGCCGGTGCGGCCGCGGCCGCCGGCGCAGGCGATCTCCACGCGTTCGTCGGCCGCCCGGCGCCACGCCTCGGTGAGGGCCGCGCGGGCGTCATCGTGGTCGGCGGGGAGGCGGAAGTCGGGCCAGTGGACCCAGCGGGACTCCCAGGACGACGCCGGAGGGCGTCGGCCCAGGAGGTAGAGGGCGTAGGCGGGGGTGGGCGCCGCCGGGTCGAGGGGGCGGCGCAGGCCGCGGCCGCGGATCAGCCGGCCGGAGGGCAGGGTGAGCACTCCGAGGTCGTTCTCACTCCAGGCCCGTGTGTCCTTCTCCATCACTCCATTCCAACGCGTTCGCCGGGGCCGGGCAACCGATTCGGGACCGCCGGTGGTCTGGAGGGCGAGGAGGGTGCTTGATGCAGGCCGAACAAGAGGACCGGTTCCACGAGTTCGTCAGAGCGCGGTGGTCCCGGCTGGTGCGAACCGCGTATCTGCTCACGGGGGACGTCCACCACGCGGAGGACCTGACGCAGACGGCGCTGGCCAAGGCATACCGGTCGTGGCGGCGGATATCGCGCAGCGACAGCCCGGAGGCGTACGTGCGGCGGATGCTGGTCACGTGCAACAGCGACCGGTTCCGCAAGCGGCGGGTCACCGAGGCGCTGACCGCGGCGCCGCCGGACCGGGCGGGGCGCGACGAGGGCGCGGGGCAGGTGGAGGAGCGTGGCTCGCTGCTCGCCGGGCTCGCCCAACTGCCGCCCAGACAGCGGGCGGTGGTGGTGCTCCGGTACTGGGAGGACCTTTCCGAGGCGGAGGTGGCCGAGGTGCTCGGCTGCTCGACCGGCACGGTGAAGAGCCAGGCGTCGAAGGGCCTGGCGAAGTTGCGCACGTATCCGGGACTGTCCGCGGGCCGCGCGCCGGCGGACGGTCGGGGGCAGACAGAGCAGGGAGAGCGGGGAGACAGCGGTGAACGAGACAGGCGGGCACGAGGACTTCGGGTTCGAGGCGCGGATGCGTGAGCTGCTCGCGGAGGACGCGTACACCATCAGCCCGTCCCCGGCGCCGTATCCGGCGATCCGACGGCGGGGGCTGACCGAGCGGCGGCGGCGCGTGGCGCTGACCGGCGCGGTGCTGGCGACGCTGGCCGCCGTGCCGGTGGGGGCGTACGCCGTGGCCGGCGGGAGCGGGGGGCGGGGCTCCGACACGGCGGCGCCGCCGCAGCCGTCGGCGAGCGTCCCGGGCGGCACGGCCGCGAACCCGGGCAGGACGGCCGGCACGACGGCGGGCGGGGGCGTCTTTGGGCCCGCGCGGCCGGCGACGGACGGTCAACTGATGGACGGGATCACCTTCGCGCAGGCCGCGGACGGGCTGGCGGCGTGTCTGAAGGCGGAGGGCGGGACGAAGGCCCGGCTGGGCAAGGCCCAGGACTACCGGATCGTCCTGGCCGCGAAGAGCACCGGCGACTCCAACGCCCCCGGGGACGGCTTCCACGTCGTCGGCGTGAAGGAGCAGCCGGCCGGCTTCCGGGTGGTGTGCGACATCGAGGACGGCGTGGGCTCCGGCATCAGCGTCAGTTCGAGCGACGCGAACCCGCCGGACGCGGGCGTGGTCGTGCCCGATGTCAACGGCGCGGCCCTGTACCAGCAGGCGTTCATCGACAAGGGGCACTGGAAGCTGCCGTTCCGCTGGGCGGCCATCGGCACCGTGGAACCGTCGGTGGCCAAGGTGACCGTCTCCTACGGCGACGCCGGTCCGGTCGCCGCCGTCCTCGACCACGGCTGGTTCGTGGCCGCCGGGATGCTGGAGCGGCAGGTCACCCTGGCCCCGCACGTGAAGGGTTACGACGGCGCGGGCAAGCTCGTCTACGACTCCGACACGGACCGCACCTACCACCGCACCCTGCCGTAGCGGCCAGCGGCCAGCGGCCTGCGGCGGCGGTCACGTCCTGCCCGGGGTCACCGGTCCCGACTCGCAGGGCCGCCGCGTCGGGTTCGGCGCCGCGCAGCGACTCCTCCCGCATCCGGTGCATCAGGAAGATGCCGTAGTCGACGCCGAGAGCGACGAGAAAGACGAAGGACAGCAGCCGAGCCCGGGATCCGTGCCCTCGAAGCCGAACACCGGCCCGAACCCTGTGGAGTACCCGGGGCGGGTCAGGACGGCGTGGGCGGGCGGGTCAGGACGGTGTGCGGGCCGCGGCCAGGAGGCGGGTCACGTCGTCCGCGCAGATGGTCAGGGCCGCGCCGACGGTCGCGAGGACCTCGCGTTCGGCCGGGGTGTAGGGGCCGTCCGCGAGGGCGATCCGTGCGCCCTGCAGCAGGATCGACTCGCGGCCGACCGGTGCGAGGTGGGGGGCGAGCGGGTCGAGGGCCTCGTGGAGCTCTATGGCGAGCCCGGGGCCGTACGACTCGCCGTAGTTGTGGCCGGTGTCGGCGGCGAGCGCCTCGACGAGGGCGGCGAGCTGTTCCTCCGTGCAGTCGGCGAAGCCGGCCGCACGGACCGCTCCGGCCGCCGTCCCGAGGGCGGTGCGGGCGCAGCTGCCGTCCGCGGAGAGCACCGCGAGGGCGACGGTGTGGACGGCGTCGCGGAGCATCGCCGAGAAGCGGACGGTGGTGGGGTGGTCGAGGGCGTCGGCGCCGAAGTGCCCCCGGCAGGCCGCGCACTCGACGACCGGGCCGGTCTCGCCGCGCGGCAGGACGGGCACGCCGAGCACGGTGAAGCGGCGCTGGCCGGTGAGCCGCTGGTAGTTGCGGTCTCCGCCGCAGCCCGGGCAGAAGAACTCGCCGTCGCCGACGGGCGTCCACGCGGTGCGGGTGCCCAGGATGCGGGCACGCCTGGTGACACGGCCGTCTCGTCCCCGTTCTGGCAGCACGTCGCACCTCCATCAGCCGCGGCAACATCGCCGCATGCCCCCGTGATGTTAGCCACATCCATGAGGTGTAGTCAGTACCCAGGACGAGACCTCTCCGTGACCTTCACGGTCGGATGGCCGATATACGACGGGGCCCCGGCCGCCGCGTACGGCGTCCGGGGCCCCAAACCACCGGTCAGGATGGTCAGCGGCTCGCGCGGTTGACGGCCGAGACGACCGCCTTCAGCGAGGCACGCGTCGTGTTCGCGTCGATGCCGATGCCCCACAGGACCTTGTCGCCGATCGCGCACTCGATGTAGGAGGCGGCCTGCGCGGAGGCGCCCTCGCTCATCGTGTGCTCCTGGTAGTCCAGCAGGCGCACGTCGACGCCGACGGACTGCAGGGCGTCGAAGAAGGCCGAGATCGGACCGTTGCCGGTACCGGTCAGGACGGTGTCCTGGCCGTCGACCGTGGCCTCGACGGTCAGGGTGTCCACGCCGTCGGTGTCGGTGGTCGACTGACCGGTGCGGACCTGGATGCGGCCCCAGGGGTTCTCGGGGTTCGGCAGGTACTCGTCCTGGAAGACGGACCAGATGGCGCTGCCGGTGACCTCGCCGCCCTCGGCGTCCGTCTTGGCCTGGATGAGCCTGGAGAACTCGATCTGCATCCGGCGGGGCAGGTCCAGCTTGTGGTCGTTCTTCAGGACGTACGCGATACCGCCCTTGCCGGACTGCGAGTTGACGCGGATGACCGCCTCGTAGGAACGGCCGACGTCCTTCGGGTCGATCGGCAGGTAGGGGACAGCCCACTCGATGTCGTCGACGGTGACGCCCTTGGCGGCGGCGTCGGCCTCCATGGCGTCGAAGCCCTTCTTGATGGCGTCCTGGTGGGAGCCGGAGAAGGACGTGTAGACCAGGTCGCCCACGTACGGGTGGCGCGGGTGGACCTCCATCTGGTTGCAGTACTCCCACGTGCGACGGATCTCGTCGATGTCGGAGAAGTCGATCTGCGGGTCGACGCCCTGGGAGAAGAGGTTCATGCCCAGGGTGACCAGGTCGACGTTGCCGGTGCGCTCGCCCTGCCCGAACAGGCAGCCCTCGACGCGGTCGGCGCCGGCCATCAGCGCCAGTTCGGCGGCGGCGACGGCGGTGCCGCGGTCGTTGTGCGGGTGGACGGAGATGACGACGTGCTCACGGCGGGAGATGTTGCGGCTCATCCACTCGAAGCGGTCGGCGTGGGTGGAGGGCGTGGAACGCTCGACGGTGGCCGGCAGGTTCAGGATGATCTCGCGGCCCGGGCCGGGCTGGTAGACGTCCATGACCGCCTCGCAGACCTCGAGGGCGAAGTCCAGCTCGGTGTCGGTGAAGATCTCGGGGCTGTACTGGTAGCCGAACTCGGTCTCGGGGCCCAGCAGCTTCTCCGCGTACTCCATGACCAGGCGGGTGCCGTCGACGGCGATCTGCTTGATGTCGTCCTTGGAGCCGCGGAAGACGACCCGGCGGAAGACCGGCGCGGTGGCGTTGTACAGGTGGACGGTGGCGCGGTGGGCGCCCTTCAGGGACTCCACGGTCCGCTCGATCAGGTCCTCGCGGGCCTGGGTCAGTACGGAGATGGTGACGTCGTCCGGGATCGCGCCCTCTTCCTCGATGATCGAGCGCACGAAGTCGAAGTCGGTCTGTCCGGAGGCCGGGAAGCCGACCTCGATCTCCTTGTAGCCCATCTTGACCAGCTGGTCGAACATCCGGCGCTTGCGCTCGGGCGACATGGGGTCGATCAGGGCCTGGTTGCCGTCGCGCAGGTCGGTGGAGAGCCAGCGGGGGGCGGCGGTGATCCGGTTGTCCGGCCAGGTGCGGTCGGGGATGTCGACCTGGTCGTACTGGCCGTACTTGTGGATCGGCATCTGGCTGGGCTGCTGGCGGTTCGCCATGGGGCGTTGGCTCCTCGGGGTGACCGGAGAAATGTCCGGACGGAAGGACGGCCGACACGCAACACCAAGCTCCGCGGGGAGGGGGTCGGCCTCGACTACAGGCCCTCGCCGCGGCAGCTAAGGAGAAGCAGCCCGAAACGCATAGTGCTCCGCAGCCTAGCCGAGCCGCACCTGTCGCGGTGGTGCGTATCAGTATGCGGGACCACCGAGAGCAACTGAAGAGAAAAGGGACGAAACGTGTGCCATACCACTTGAAGCCATGAATCCGCCGCGTTTGTCACTGTTTTTCACCGATCATGGTTGCCTGTAGTGACAGTTGGGTCACACAGTGCAAAGGTGCCGGGCATGACGACCCACGGGGGCTTCGAGCCCGTCTTCTGCACCGTCGTACCGCCGCACCTGCTCCACCGGCTGGCGCGCAACGACGATCCCGCGCTCTCCGGGCCCGCCCGGCGCACCTTGCTGCGCGACAGCGAGCTGCGCGGCCTGCGCCAGGTGACCACCGAGTTCCGCCTGGCCGCCGCCCCGGCCGTGAAGGCCCCCTCGGACTCGCCGCTGCGCACGATCTACGACTGCGGGCACGGCACCGACCTGCCCGGCGACAAGGTCCGCGCCGAGGGCCAGGACCCCGGCCGGGACGCGACCGTCAACCGCGCGTACTCCGGGCTCGGCGCCACCTTCGACCTCTATCTGAAGGCCTACCGGCGCCACTCCATCGACGACGACGGCCTTCCGCTCGACGCCAGCGTCCACTACGACGAGGGCTACAACAACGCCTTCTGGAACGGCGAGCAGATGGTGTTCGGCGACGGCGACGGCGAGATCTTCCTCGACTTCACCAACGCCATCGACGTCATCGGGCACGAGCTCACCCACGGCGTCACCCAGTACACCGCGAACCTGACCTACTACGGGCAGCCCGGCGCCCTCAACGAGTCGATGTCCGACGTCTTCGGCTCGCTCATCAAGCAGTACTCGCTCGGCCAGACCGCCGCCGAGGCCGACTGGCTGATCGGCGCGGGCCTGCTCGCCCCGGACGTCACCGGCTCCGCGCTGCGCTCGATGAAGGCCCCGGGCACCGCGTACGACGACGACGTCCTCGGCAAGGACCCGCAGCCCGCGACCATGGACGA
This sequence comes from Streptomyces sp. B21-105, assembly GCF_036898465.1. NCBI lineage: Bacteria > Bacillati > Actinomycetota > Actinomycetes > Kitasatosporales > Streptomycetaceae > Streptomyces > Streptomyces sp. B21-105. The sequence goes on from NZ_JARUMJ010000001.1 coordinate 3,252,012, forward strand.
ATACGTCCGCACCGGTCGCGACAACGGCGGCGTGCACATCAACTCGGGCATCCCCAACCACGCGTTCTACCTGGCCGCCGCCGCTCTCGGCGGGTACGCCTGGGAGAAGGCGGGGCAGATCTGGTACGACGTGCTGACCGGCGGCGAGCTCGGGGACCGGGCCTTCTTCACCGACTTCGCCGCGCTGACGGTGAAGGCGGCGCGCGAGCGGTTCGGCGACGGCGGCGACGAGTTCCAGGCCGTACAGAAGGCGTGGGAGCAGGTCGGGGTGCGGATCCTGTAGTTCCGTACTACACAGGGACCCATGCGTATTCAGGTGAGGCGCACGGGCGGGTTCGCGGGCATCGAGCGGCAGGCCGAGGTGGACACGGCGGGGCGGCCCGACGCCGGCGAGTGGCACGCCCTGGCCGAGCAGGCGGTCGCCGCCGGCCGGGGCACGCCCCCGCAGGGCGTGCCGGACGGCTTCCGCTACGAGATCACGGTGGACGGCAGGACCGTCCACGCGGCCGACCCGCGACTGACGTCGCAGCAGCGCGAGCTGATCACGAGAGTGCTGAAGGAAGGAGCCTGATCGCCAGTTCCCGCTGGGGCAGTTCCCGCTGGGGCAGTTCCCGTAAGGGCAGTTCCCGTAGGGGCGTTGACTTCCTTACCCATCGGTAAGGATGATCCCGACCATGGCGAACGATCAGCGCGCGGCGGCGCATCCCATCCCCCGGTTCCCGGCGGACTTCCTGTGGGGCGTGTCCACGTCCGCACATCAGATCGAAGGCGCGGTGGACGAGCGCGAACCGTCCGTGTGGGACGTCTTCACGGCCGAGCCGGGACGGGTGAAGGACGGCTCCACGGCCGCCGTGGCCTGCGACCACGTCCGCCGCCACGGCGAGGACGTGACCCTCCTCGCGGGCCTCGGCGTCAACGCCTACCGCTTCTCCGTCTCCTGGCCGCGGGTCAACGCCCCCGGCGGCCTCGACTTCTACGACCGTCTCGTGGACGAGCTGCTGGCGGCGGGCGTCCGCCCGGTCCCCACCCTCTTCCACTGGGACCTGCCGGCGGACCTGGACTGGATGGAGCGGGACACCGCCTCCCGGTTCGCCCAGTACGCGTCCGCGGTGGTGGACCGGCTCGGGGACCGCGTCACGAAGTGGATCACCCTCAACGAGCCCGCCGAGCACACCCTGCTGGGCCACGCGCTCGGCACCCACGCCCCCGGCAAGCAGCTCCTCTTCGACGCGCTGCCCGCCGCCCACCACCAGCTGCTCGGCCACGGCCTCGCCGCCCAGGCGCTGCGCGCGGCCGGCGCCTCGGACATCGGCGTCGCCAACTCGCACGGCCCGACCTGGCCGGCCTCGCAGGAGCCCGCCGACCTCGAGGCGGCGGCGTTCTACGACGTCCTGCTCAACCGCCTGTTCGCCGAGCCGCTGCTGCTGGGCGCGTACCCGGAGGGCCTCGGCGAGCTGATGCCGGGCGACGTCGCGGCCGACCTGAAGATCATCGGCGAGTCGCTCGACTGGTACGGCGTCAACTACTACGCCCCGACCCGGGTGGGCGCCCCGCAGGGCACCGAGATCGAGTTCGGCGGGATCACCATGCCGGCCGAACTCCCCTTCTCCGTCCGGGAGATCGAGGGCGTCCCGGTGACCGACTTCGGCTGGCCGGTCGTCCCCGAGGGCCTGACCGAGCTTCTGACGACCTTCAAGGACCGCTACGGCGACCGCCTCCCGCCGGTCGTCATCACCGAGAACGGCTGCTCCTACGAAGGCCTCGACGACCAGGCCCGGATCGCCTACCTGGACGGCCACCTCCGCGCCCTGCACCGGGCCCTGGAGGCGGGCGTCGACGTGCGTGGCTACTTCGTCTGGTCGCTGCTGGACAACTTCGAGTGGGCGGAGGGCTACGCACGGCGCTTCGGCCTCGTCCACGTCGACTTCGCGACGCAGGTCCGCACCCCGAAGGCCTCCTACGCCTGGCTGCGGGACGTTCTGCGGGCGCAGGGATGACGACGGCGGACAGGGCCGCGACGGCGAAGGCGGCCGCGCTGGCCGAGCCCGTCGAACGGGTGGGCCGCGGCTGGACGTCGGCCCTGTCCCTCGCCAACGGGGCGATCTGGGTGGGCTGGTACGGCCCCCTGCAGATCCTGCTGGCCTCCCAGGCCGAGGACTTCGCGCCCGGCTCCGGCATGTCGAAGGAGGCGATGCTGGCCTGGGTGACGGGCGTCGGCGCGGTCGTCTCACTGGCGGCGAACCCGCTCTTCGGCGCGCTGTCGGACCGCACGACGTCCCGCCGGGGCCGCCGCACCCCCTGGATCGTGGCCGGCACGGCGGGCGGCGCCCTGTCGCTGTTGCTGCTCGCGGGAGCCGGCGGCGTGTGGACGATGGCGCTGGGCTGGTGCCTGGTGCAGCTGACGCTGAACGCGGCCTTCGCCGCGGTGACGGCGGCCGTACCCGACCGGGTTCCCCGGCTCCAGCGGGGCTCGGTGGGCGGCTGGCTGGGCGTCGCGCAGATCCTCGGCGTGGTCGGCGGCACCGGCCTCGCGACGGCCGCCGGGGGCGTCGGAGCGGGATATGTGGCGTGCGCGGTCTTCACGGCGCTGGGCGTGCTGCCGTACGTGCTGCGCTACGAGGATCTGCGGCTCGCGGAGGAGGACCGGCCGGCCTGGTCCTGGCGGGACTTCGCGGCCGGCTTCTGGCTGAGCCCGCGCCGCTACCCCGACCTCGGGTGGGCGTGGCTGACCCGCTTCCTGATGAACCTGAGCAACGCGCTGGTGCTGCTCTACCTCCTGTACTACCTGCGCGACCGCCTGCACCACGCCGACCCCGAGGGCGGCGTGCTGATACTGACGGCGGTGAACGGGCTGACGCTGCTCGCCACGGTCGTCGTCGGCGGCGTCTGGTCGGACCGGATCGGCCGGCGCAAGCCGTTCGTGATCTGGTCGGGCGTGCTGATGGCGGTGGCGACGGCGATGCTGGCGGCCTGGCAGACCTGGCCGGGGGCGATCGTGGCGGCGGCGCTGCTGGGCGTCGGCTTCGGCGTGTTCACCTCGGTCGACTTCGCGCTGATGACGGACGTGCTGCCGAAGGCCGGGGACCGGGGCAAGGACCTCGGCGTCATCAACGTGGCCAACGCCCTGCCCCAGGTCGCCGCCCCCGCCCTCGCCGCGCCGATCGTGACGTACCTGGGCGGCTACCGGGTGCTGTACGTGGCGTCCGCCGTGATCTGCCTGGCGGGCGCGGTGCTGGTGCGACGCATCAGGGGGGTGGACTGACCGCTCCGTCGTGTTCCGGCGGGGCTACAGCGCTCCGGCGTCCCGGGCCGCGTAGACGCTGGGGTACAGCGGGCGGTAGCCGAGTTCGCGGCGGATGCGTTCGGTGGAGGTCAGCTGGAAGAACGGGTCGGGGTCGGTGCGCTCGTAGAGCTCGGCGGGCACGTCGACCCCGTTGAGCTGGTGCAGTTCGACCGCCGTGACGGGGGCGTCGTCGGCGATGTTGTAGGCCCGGCCGGCGGCTCCCGGCGCGTGCAGGAGACGCAGCAGGCCCTGGGCGACGTCCACGTGATGGACCATGTGCAGCCGCTGGGCCGCCGCCCAGTCGCCGGCCCACATCAGCGACTGCGCGAGGTGCGGGTCGCCCTCGCCGTAGACGAAGGCGAGGCGGCCGACGCGCACGTCCAGGCCGTCCAGCGCGAACAGCTCCCGCTCGGCCACCCCCTTGGCCTCGGGGTAGGCGCCCCACATCGCGCCGCCGCCGGGCCGCACCTCGTCGTCCTCGGTCAGCGGGCGGCCCCGCCCGAGGCCGTACACCAGACCCGTACTGACCTGCACGAAGCGCCGTACGCCGGAGGCCAGCGCGGCGCGGCCCAGTTCCACCGCCGCGTCCCGGTTGACGGCCCACGCCTCCTCGTCCGGGACCCCGCGGAAGGCTGCCGCGACGTTCACGACCGCGCCCACCCCGGCCACCGCCTTGCCGAGCGCCTCCGCGTCCCGCAGGTCCCCGACCACGACCTCGGCGCCCAGCTCGGCGAACCGCTCCCCCCGCGCGGCCTCCCGCACCAGGACCCGTACCCGTTCCCCCGGCCGGGTCTGCGCCAGCAGCCTCGGCACGAAGCGCCGCCCGACCTGTCCCGTCGTACCCGTCACCAGTGTCAACATGGTCTGTTCTCCCCACTCCGGCCGATCGACCGGTCCAGTAGCGGACCGGTCCGGTGACTCCAGCCTCGGACTCCACGGGAGGGACCGGGAGAGACCCGTCGATCAGGGGACCGGCAGTCCCTGGATACGACGGCCGGGATGCCGCAGCCTGGAGAGGTGAACCGAGCCGAACTCGCCGACTTCCTGCGCCGCGGCCGCGCCCGCCTCAGTCCACCGGACGTGGGACTCGCGCCGGGCGCCCGCCGCCGTACGCCCGGGCTGCGCCGCGAGGAGGTGGCGCAGCTGGCGGATATGTCGGTCGACTACTACACGCGCCTGGAGCAGTGCCGGGGCCCGCGTCCGTCCCGCCAGATGCTGACGGCGCTGGCCCGCGCCCTGCGCCTCACCGGCGACGAGCGCGACCACCTGTTCCACCTGGCCGGCGAGGAGCCCCCGCGCCGTGAGACGGCGTCGGCGCACGTCCCGCCCGGCCTGATGCTGATCCTGGACCGCCTGCACGACACGCCGGCGCAGGTGGTGACCGACTGCGGCGAGGTCCTGGCCCAGAACGCGATGGGCAGGGCCCTGACCCGCGATGTGATGTCGCGCCCCCGGCGCGAGCGCAACCTGCTCCGTCTCTACTTCCTGGATCCGCGGGCCCGCGACCTGTTCCCGGAGGAGGACCGGCCGGACCACGCCCGCGCCCAGGTGGCCAACCTGCGCGCGGTGGCCGCCGCCCGTCCCGACGACCCGGAACCCGCCGGGCTGGTCGCCGAACTCCGGTCGTCGAGCGAGGAGTTCGCCCGTCTGTGGGACGAGCACGAGGTGTCCCTGCGCCACAAGGCGACGAAACGCTTCCTGCACCCGCTGGTCGGTCTGCTGGAGCTGGACTGCGAGGTCCTGCTCAGCCACGAGCACCACCAGCTCCTGGTCATCCACACGGCCCGTCCGGGCACGGAGGCCTGGGAGCGGCTCCAACTGCTGCGCGTGGTGGGCCTCCAGGACATGTCCCCGCAGGGACCGCCCACACGACGGACGTTCTAGAACCCCAGCTTGCGCAGCTGCTTCGGATCCCGCTGCCAGTCCTTCGCGACCTTCACGTGCAGGTCCAGGAAGACGGGCGTGCCGAGCAGCGCCTCGATCTGCTTGCGGGACTTGATGCCGACGTCCTTCAGGCGCTTGCCCTTGGGGCCGATGATGATGCCCTTCTGGCTGGGGCGCTCGATGTAGATGTTGGCGTGGATGTCGAGCAGCGGCTTCTCGGCGGGGCGGTCCTCACGGGGCAGCATCTCCTCGACGACGACCGCGATGGAGTGCGGCAGCTCGTCACGGACGCCCTCCAGCGCCGCCTCGCGGATCAGCTCGGCAACCATCACCTGCTCGGGCTCGTCGGTCAGGTCGCCCTCGGGGTAGAGCGGCGGGCTCTCCGGGAGCATCGGCACGAGAAGGTCGGCCAGCAGCTCGACCTGCTGGCCGCCCACCGCCGAGACCGGCACGATCTCCGCCCACTCGAACCCCAGCTCCTTGCCGAGCTGATCGATAGCGATGAGCTGTTCGGCGAGCGCCTTGGAGTCCACCAGGTCGGTCTTGGTGACGACCGCGACCTTCGGGGTGCGTTTGATGCCGGCGAGCTCCTTGGCGATGAACCGGTCGCCGGGGCCCAGCTTCTCGTTGGCCGGCAGGCAGAAGCCGATGACGTCGACCTCGGCCCAGGTGGCGCGCACGACGTCGTTCAGCCGCTCGCCGAGCAGGGTGCGCGGCTTGTGCAGCCCCGGCGTGTCCACCAGGATCAGCTGGGCCTCCGGGCGGTGCACGATGCCCCGCACGGTGTGCCGCGTGGTCTGCGGACGGTTCGAGGTGATCGCCACCTTCTTCCCGACCAGAGCGTTCGTGAGGGTGGACTTGCCGGCGTTGGGTCGGCCCACGAAGCAGGCGAAGCCGGCACGGTGTACGGACTCGGCCGACTGCTCGGATGACTGGTTGCGAACGCTCATGGCCCCCATTCTCCCTGATCCGCGAAGCACCGCCGTACACACGATCGGCCGGGCCCCGGGCGGTGAGCTCCCGGAAACCTCCATGCAACGAAACGTCACGGAAACACGCGTGTGCACTGGAGGAAACGCAATGCGGTGACCCTCTGACGAGCCCCCGCATCGTTGGAGACATCGTGACTCTGGCCGCCGCCCACGTGAACACCGGCGACACAGCCTGGCTGCTCGCCGCCACCGCCCTCGTCCTGCTGATGACCCCGGGACTGGCCCTCTTCTACGGCGGCATGGTCCGCACGAAGAGCGTCCTCAACATGCTCATGATGAGCTTCGTGTCGATCGCCCTGGTCACGGTGGTGTGGCTGGCGGCCGGCTACTCCCTCGCCTTCGGGAAGGACGCCGGCGGCGGCCTCATCGGCGGGCTCCAGCACGCCGGGATGGCCGGCCTCGGCCCGGACAGCGTCCAGGGCACGGTCCCGACCCTCCTCTTCGCCACCTTCCAGCTCACCTTCGCGATCATCACCGCCGCGCTGATCAGCGGCGCCATCGCGGACCGGGCGAAGTTCGCGGCCTGGCTGGTCTTCGTGCCGCTCTGGGCGCTGCTCGTATACGTTCCCGTCGCACACTGGGTCTGGGGCCCGGGCGGTTGGATCCTCGACCGGCTCGGCGCGCTGGACTTCGCGGGCGGCCTGCCCGTCGAGATCACGTCCGGGGCCTCCGGTCTTGCGTTGTGCCTGGTCCTGGGCCCGCGGCTGGGCTTCAAGAAGGACGCGATGCGGCCGCACAACCTGCCCATGGTGATGCTGGGCGCGGGCCTGCTGTGGTTCGGCTGGTTCGGCTTCAACGCCGGTTCCGCGCTGGGCGCGAACGGGCTGGCGGCGGCGGCCTTCCTCAACACGCTCGCGGCCGGCTGCACCGGCCTGCTGGGCTGGCTCTTCGTCGAGCAGCAGCGCGACGGCCACCCGACGACCCTGGGCGCGGCCTCCGGCGCGGTCGCGGGCCTGGTGGCGATCACGCCGTCCTGCGGCTCGGTCTCCCTGCTCGGCGCCCTGGCCGTGGGCCTCGCCGCCGGCGTCGTCTGCTCCTACGCGGTGGGCTGGAAGTTCAAGCTGAACTACGACGACTCCCTCGACGTCGTGGGCGTGCACCTCGTCGGCGGCGTCATCGGCACGCTCCTGATCGGCGTCTTCGCCGTGGACACCATGACCGGCGGCCCCGAGGGCCTGCTGTACGGCGGCGGGTTCGGGCAGCTCGGCAGGCAGCTGGTCGCGGTGATCGCGGTCGCCGCCTACGCCTTCACCGTGACCTACGGCATCGGCAAGCTGCTCGACCGCACGATGGGCCTGCGCGCGGACGAGGACCACGAGCACACCGGCCTGGACCTTACGGTGCACGCCGAGACGGCATACGATCACGGCGTCCTGGGCCACGGCGCCCCGGTCTCCGCGCACTCCGTCCCCTCCGCCCAGAAGGTCAAGCCACACGCTTGACTTCCTCCCCCGCCTGAAGGCGGGGGAGTCCAGCGGTCGCCCGCTGGGGTTCCTGCTTCACCGACGACCGCCCCCTTCGGGAGGACTCCCGTTGAGGTCTTACACCGTCTCCACAGGCAGACGCCGCCAGCCCGGCGGCCAGAATGTTGCGTGCCGCGTTCACGTCGCGGTCGTGCACGGCACCGCAGTGCTCGCACGTCCACTCGCGCACGTTCAACGCCATCTTCGCCGCGAGCGTGCCGCAGGCCCCGCACAGCTTCGAGCTGGGGAACCACCGGTCGACCACGACGAGCTCACGCCCGTACCAGGCGCACTTGTACTCCAGCATGGAGCGCAGGTCCGTCCAGGCCGCATCGGAGACGGCGCGCGCGAGCCTGCCGTTCTTGAGCAGGTTGCGGACGGTGAGGTCCTCGATCACGACCGTTTGGTTCTCGCGGACGAGTCGAGTCGACAGCTTGTGCAGGAAGTCGCGGCGCCGGTCGGCGATCCGCGCGTGAACTTTGGCGACCCTGCGCCGGGCCTTCTCCCGGTTCGCCGACCCCTTCGCCTTGCGCGACAGCTCCCGCTGCGCCTTGGCGAGGCGGGCGCGGTCGCGGCGCTCGTGCCGGGGGTTGGTCACCTTCTCCCCGGTGGACAGGGTCACCAGGGAGGTGATCCCTGCATCGACGCCGACCGCGTTCGTCGTGGCCGCAGCCGCAGCGATGCGGTCGTCGCACAGCATCGAGACGAACCAGCGTCCCGCGGCGTCGCGGGACACCGTCACCGTGGTCGGCACCGCACCCTCGGGGAGCGGACGCGACCAGCGGATGTCCAACGGCTCGGCCATCTTGGCCAGAGTCAGTCGCCCCTCGCGCCACGTGAAGGCGCTGCGGGTGTACTCGGCCGACGCCCGGGACTTCTTCCGGCTCTTGAAGCGGGGGTACTTCGCCCGCTTGGCGAAGAAGTGGGTGAACGCCGTCTGCAGATGGCGCAGCGCCTGCTGGAGCGGAACGGAGGACACCTCGGCCAGGAACGCCAGTTCCTCGGTCTTCTTCCACTGCGTGAGCGCGGCGGAGGACTGCACGTAGGAGACACGGCGCTGCTCGCCGTACCAGGCCCGCGTCCGCTCCTCCAGCGCCTTGTTGTAGACGAGGCGGGCGCAGCCGAACGTGCGCGACAGCTCGGCTGCCTGCGCGTCCGTGGGGTAGAAGCGGTACGTGAACGCCCGCTTGACCTGCTGCGCCATGCCTCACACGATATCAACTTCCCTGTGAGCAGCGGCTGTTGGCCGGTGGCACCGGTGAAGCGCCGGTCCGCCCTGCCGCCGAACCGGCGTCCACTGGCATGCTCCGCAGGAGCCTCGTTTCCCCCCGCAAGCGGGAGGTACCCCCGCCCCTGCCTGAAGGCAGGGGCACCCATGAAGGAGAGACCCGATGAAGCTCATCACCGCGATCGTCAAGCCCTACCGCCTCGACGAGGTCAAGACGGCCCTGCAGGAGCTCGGCGTGCACGGGCTGACCGTGACCGAGGCCAGCGGCTACGGCCGGCAGCGCGGCCACACCGAGGTGTACCGGGGCGCCGAGTACCAGGTCGACCTGGTGCCCAAGGTCCGCATCGAGGTCGTCGTCGAGGACGCGGAGTCCGAGGCCGTCATCGACGCGATCGTGCGGGCCGCGCACACCGGCAAGATCGGCGACGGCAAGGTGTGGGCGCTGCCGGTGGAGACGGTCGTCCGGGTCCGCACGGGCGAGCGCGGTCCGGACGCGCTCTAGCCTCCGGCGGTCTGGCCGATTCTCGTCGGCGGGTGAGCGGGGGCCTGTCGCGCCCCGCGGCGGAGCCGTATGACGCCGGCGCCCCGCACCCCGTCGGGGCGGCTTCGCCGGCGGCGTCGGATCAGGAGCCACACCCCTGCGGCGATGCCGGCCGCCGCGACCGCCAGGACCAGCCACGGCGCCGCCACGAACGACGCGGTCGCCGATTCCTGCGTCCTCGTGGCCGTCGCCGTCAGCTTCACGTCCGCCCGGTCGAGGTGGGGGGCGTCGGTCCAGCGTTCGGTGAGGCGGACGCGCTGGCCGGGCAGCAGCTGGGAGGGGACCTTCGTCAGACGGCGGTCGAGGAGCGTGCGGCCGAACAGGCCCCGCGCCGTCAGCCGCACCTTCGGATCGAGGGTCACGTTGCCCGTGTTGTGCAGGGTGTAGGAGATCGTCGCGGTGCTGTCGCCGAAGCCCGGGACCAGCGGCTGGTGGTGGCTGATGTGGACGTCCTCGACGGCGAGCGCGGGCACGGTGGGGCCGCCGACCTGGAGGTAGACGCGGGCGGCGACCGCCCGCTGCACGCCGAGCGCGACCGAGCCGTCGCCCCGCTCGACGCGTTCGTCGAGGGCGACGACGGCCCCCGGATGGTCGCCCGGCTCGGCGCCCTCGGGCACCCGGACGGTGAACGGCACGGTGACGGTCTTGCGGCCGGGCACGGTGATCCGGTCCCGCGACAGCTCGGCCCACGCGCCCACGCCCCGCATCCGCTCCCCGAGCGACCTGACGGCGAACCCGCCGTCGCGTGCGGTGTTGTAGGCGTCGGCCGCGTACAGCCGGAAGGTGAGGGGCGCATCGGTCTTGTTGGCGACGACGACCTTGTCCTCGATCGTCTGGCCGGGATCCGCGGAGACGTAGAAATAGGGCCGCGCGGCGACGGCCGAGGCGACGGGGTACACGGACCAGCTGCCGTTGTCGGCGGCCCGTGCGGGCGAGGGCGCGGCGAACAGCAGGCCCAGCAGGAACGGCAGGAGGAGGACGTACGGCTTGCGCATGGGTGCGGACCCCCCACGTACGGGCTGCGGCGGCTGGGTGGACGGGCGGGTGCGGACCTGTGGGGCGGGCGCCCGGCCACCGGTGGACATGGTGCGTGGGATCAGCTGAGCGTGAGGGTCAGGACGCCGGCGTAGGCGCCCGGAGGCGTGAACGACGGTACGTCGAGGGACAGTTGGGCATTGGCGGTGAACTCGCCGCCGGTGGCCGTGCCGTCGGGCGTGGACGCCAGGGTCGCCCCGGATGCGCCGACGGTGCCCGCCGAACCGGCCTGACAGGTGCTCGGGCTGCCCGCCTTGGTGGTGCACGCGGGCGTCCAGCTCAGCCTGCCGGCGTCGATCTTGGCTCCGGAGCCGCTGAAGTCGGTGACCTTGCCGGTCAGGGACCAGCCGGCGGGTCCGCCGCGGAAGTCCTTGACGGTCACCGTCTGCAGGGCGCCGGTCGAGGCGCCGCCCTGGCCGAACTCGACCCCGGACAGCTGGACGGCGTCCCCGGCCTGGGACATCGACAGCGTGCCTGCGCGGACCGTGGTGGTCACCTTCTGGCTGCCGTCCGGCACGGGCTGGTCGTCGATGACGACGTACGCGACCGGTCCGGCGCCGAGGTCGGCGCTCCAGGCGCTCCCCTCGTACGCCACCACGCCGTTCGTGGTGAGGTCGCTGACGACGAGAGAGCCGGAGATGTTCCCCTGCCCGTTCGCGGTCACGGTCGCGGTGTCCGCGGTCTGGGCGGATCCGGACCGGCCGGCCAGGGTGACCGACGCGCCCGGCGTGAAGCCGCTGCCGGTGACCGCGACGCTCGCCCCCGGGCTTCCGGAGGCCGAACCCAGCTGGATGGCACGGGTGTTGGCCGGCGGGTTGTCCGCCGCGGTGACCGTCTCCGACACCGGGGCGGGCGGGTCGGTCACCGTGCAGGGGGTGTCCAGCTCGAGGATGTAGCTGGTGTGAATGTTGTAGTCGCCGGGCGAGAGGGTGATCGCGCCGGGGCTGGTGACGGTGAAGGTGCCGGTCATGGAGAACGACGGGAAGGCGCCCTTGCCGGGCACCGGGTCGTTCTTCTTCGGGCCCGTCACGGTGATGCTGCCGGTCTGCGCGCCGCCGAGGGTGACACTGCCCGTCGGCGTCATGATGTCGGCCGGCAGGGCCAGGTCGGTGGGGTTGCTCGCGGCGGGCGAGACCACCGTGTACGTCACGGTGACGGTGTCGCCGACCTCGGGCGCGGTGTCGTCCACCGTGATCCGGGCGGTGGTGGTGCCGTCGATCGGCGGGATGCCGGCGATGGGCGGCGGGACGCAGTGCGTGGGGTAGCTGACGTCGGTCGCGGCGCCGGCCGGACACGCCAGCGCCCCGCCCGCGGTGACCGCGAGCGCGGTCGCCCCGAGCAGTGACGCCCAGTGCCGTCTTCGGGAACTGCGGGGTGTCGAACCCATTGGTGCCCCCTCCTCCAGGGTGCGGGCGCAGCGGCTCTTCTGCGCCGACAGGGGGCATTGAGGTGCGGATCGCGCGAGAAGTCAATGGAAACGAGCCAATGAACTGATGGACCGTCAGCTTCCCGCTGCAGCAGAAGAACTGACGGCCCGCCCGTGCGGTTTCCGACCGCTATCAGTCGTAGAGGAACGGACCCGGCGCCTGCGGCCCGGTCGCCTTGCAGGTGACGGTGATCCCGAAGATGATCATCTTCAGCGAGCCGCCGTTGATGTCGAGACCGTCTCCGGAGGCCACGGTCCCGTTGAGCGGTCCGACCGTGATCGGCGCGCCGGTCGCCATGGCGGGGTTCACCGCGCCGCTGAAGACCCGCGCGGGTCCGGTCGAATTCGCCATCGTGAGCGTGGAATTGATGCTGTTGGCGCTGATCGGGATCGGCGCGGTGATCGCGCTGGAGGTGAGGGTGAGGGTGGCGGAGGTACCGCTCTGGGTGGCCGTGAGGGTGGCCGCCCCGCCGCCGAAGAGACCGCAGGTCGCGGTGAACGTGGCCGTCGCCGGGGTGACGGCGGCGGCAGAGGGCGCGAACGCCAGCCCGGTGACCGCGAGGGCCCCGGCCAGCATTGCCGCACCTGATCCGATTCGCTTGCCTCTCATGGGGTTTCCGGCTCCTTCCCGGATGTGGGGAGACGGACGGCCGGAACGGAACGGTGGGTGCGGACACCGGTGCCGGTGGGGGTGAATCTGACGGTCCGTCGGAACTTACGGTCTCATTGACCCGGGAGGAACGGGGGACGGCAAGGCCGAATTCCGGCCGAGTTGGGCGCGGTGACTTCGCCGCCCCGGCCGGGACGGGTGGGTCGGGTGGGTCGGGTGGGTCGGGAGGAACGGTGGGCCACCGGAGGTCATCAGGGTCCTCAAGGTCCTCAAGGTCCTCAAGGTCCTCAGGGTCCTCAGGGTCCTCAGGACGGGACACGGGGCCGCCCCCGGGGTGCCTCAGCCGGCGGAGACGGTGAGCCGGACCGTTCCGTCCGGTGAGGCCAGCAGCACCGGGGTCCCCGGCCCGCCGAGATCGCGCACGGCGGCGAGGTCGTCCCCGGCCGCCTCCTCCGCCGACGTCACCACCGCCGCCGCCTCCAGCGACCGCGCGCCGGACGCCACGGCCATCGCCACCGCCGTCCGCAGCGCGCTCAGCCGCAGCGACGGCAGATCCACCGTCCCGGCGACATACGTGCGTCCGGTGTCGTCGCGGACGGCGGCTCCCTCGGGCACGTCGTTGCGGGCCCGCGCGGAACGGGCCAGGGTGACGATCTTGCGGTCCTCGGGGTCGAGCGCGCTGCTGTCGGTCATGCCCCGAGCATACGAAGAACCGGCGTGCCGACGGCGGCGGCCCCCGACGAGACGGCGACCACGCAGCCGCGGGGAGGCCTCAGGAACGGTCGAGACGGCCTCAGGAGCGGTCGAGGCGCAGCCGCTCGGCGCGTGGCAGACCGGCGACGACCAGGTCGTACGAGTCCTCGACCAGCTCCCGGACCAGGCCGGCGGAGAGATCACCGTCCACCGTCACGGTGTTCCAGTGCCGCTTGTTCATGTGGTATCCGGGCGCGATCAGGCCCGGATGCTCGCCGCGCAGCCGCACCGCGTCCTCGGGGTCGCACTTGAGGTTGACCTTCAGCGGCCGGTCGGCCGTCCAGCTCAGCGCGAACATCTTGCCCAGCACCTTGAAGACCGAGATCTCCGGCCGGAACGGGAAGTCCTCCTGCGCCGCGTTGAACGACAGGCAGAGGGCGCGCAGCTCCTCGGGGGTCACCCGGTCTCTTCCTCCTCCGACGGCACGGCGGGCTCCACCGGCCGCACCGGCTCCACCAGCACCGTCACGATCTTGTTCCGGCGACCGGCCGCGGACTCGGCCGTCAGCCGCAGCTTCCGCCCGTCGGGCAGCTCGACCTCGGAGGACGCCCCGGCGATGGGCACCCGGCCGAGGGCCTTCGCCAGCAGGCCGCCGACGGTCTCCACGTCCTCGTCGTCGTACTCCTCCAGGCCGTACAGCTCGCCCAGGTCGGTGATGTCGAGGCGGGCGGTGACCCGGTGACGGTCGTCGCCCAGCTCCTCCACCGGCGGGAGCTCGCGGTCGTACTCGTCGGTGATCTCGCCGACGATCTCCTCGAGGATGTCCTCGATGGTCACGATGCCGGCCGTGCCGCCGTACTCGTCGATGACGACGGCCACGTGGTTGCGGTCCTGCTGCATCTCCCGCAGCAGGTCGCCCGCGTTCTTGGTGTCGGGGACGAAGACGGCCGGCCGCATCGCCGTCGACACCAGCTCGCCCTCGGCGTCCCGGCTGATGTGCGTCTTGCGGACCAGGTCCTTCAGATACACGATGCCGACGATGTCGTCCTCGCTCTCCCCGGTGACCGGTATCCGGGAGAACCCGGAGCGCAGGGCGAGGGTGAGGGCCTGCCGGATGGTCTTGTAGCGCTCGATGACGACGAGGTCGGTCCGCGGCACCATGACCTCGCGCACCAGGGTGTCACCGAGTTCGAAGACCGAGTGCACCATGCGGCGCTCCTCGTCCTCGATCAGCGACTCCTTCTCCGCGAGGTCGACCAGCGCCCGCAGCTCCGCCTCGGAGGCGAACGGACCCCGGCGGAAACCCTTGCCGGGGGTGAGCGCGTTGCCGATGAGGATCAGCAGCGACGGGATCGGGCCCATGATCCTGGCCAGCGGCAGCAGCACGTACGCGGCCGCCGTCGCCGTGTTCAGCGGGTGCTGACGGCCGATGGTGCGCGGCGAGACGCCGACCGCCACGTACGACACCAGCACCATCACGCCGATCGCGGCGAACAGCGCCGGGGCCGTGCCGTCGATCTCCTGCAGGCACTCGTAGGTGACCAGCGCGGCGGCCGCCATCTCGCACGCCACCCGGACCAGCAGCGCCACGTTGAGATAGCGGGTGGGGTCGGCGGCGATCTGCGCGAGCTTGGCGCTGCCGCGCCGCCCGGACCGTACGGCCTCCTCGGCGCGGAAGCTGGACACGCGCGCGAGGCCCGCCTCCGCGCAGGCTGCGAGCCACGCTACGACGACCAGGGCGATCGCGCCGGCGATGAGGGTGGGGCTCATGAGACGGTCGGCGCCGGCGACGGACCGGTCAGGCCCTTCTCGGCCCGCCAGCCGTCCACGATGGCCGCCTGAAGGCCGAACATCTCGGCCTTCTCGTCCGGCTCCTCGTGGTCGTAACCCAGCAGGTGCAGCACCCCGTGGACCGTGAGCAGTTGCAGCTCCTCGTCCATGGAGTGCTCCGTGGGCGCTTCCTTGCCCTGCCGCTCGGCGACCTCGGGACACAGCACGATGTCACCGAGGAGGCCCTGCGGGGGCTCGTCGTCGTCCTTCGACGGCGGCCTCAGCTCGTCCATCGGGAAGGACATGACGTCGGTCGGCCCCGGCAGGTCCATCCACTGGATGTGCAGCTGCTCCATGGCGTCGGCGTCCACGACGATCACCGAGAGTTCGGAGAGCGGGTGGATGCGCATCCGCGCGAGCGCGTAGCGGGCGATGTCGAGGACCGCCTGCTCGTCGACCTCGGTTCCGGACTCGTTGTTGACGTCGATCGACATGGCGCTGCTCGTCTACTTCCGCTTGTTACGGCCGCCCTGGTGGGTGCCGTTCTCCGTACCGTTGTGGCTGTCGTACTTCTCGTACGCGTCGACGATACGGCCGACCAGCTTGTGCCGGACGACGTCCTGGGACGACAGGCGGGAGAAGTGCACGTCGTCGACGCCCTCGAGGATCTCCTGGACCTGCCGCAGGCCCGACTTGGTGCCGTTCGGCAGGTCGACCTGCGTCACGTCACCCGTGATCACGATCTTCGAGTCGAACCCGAGCCGGGTCAGGAACATCTTCATCTGCTCGGGGCTCGTGTTCTGCGCCTCGTCCAGGATGATGAAGGCGTCGTTGAGCGTGTTGTGCGTCAGCAGATAGTCCGTGGTGACGTAGAGGGAGTCCTCGGCGGCCACCTGGATGCAAACGGTCTCCTCCCGACCGGCCGGCTCGATCGAGTCGATGAACCGCATCGGGCGTCCGCCGCCTCCAGACGCGATGTACTTGTCGCGCTTGCGAGCGAGGCGGAAGGGCTCGATGCCTTCAGGGAGGCGGATGTCGACGACGTGGGCGTCACGGCGATGCACGACTTCCCGCCCGCCCGCAAAGCCCGGTTCGCGGCCCTCCGCCGGCCTGCGGCGGGTGTACGCGACTCCGCCCAGCGACTGCACGAGCGCGATCACGTCGTCGCGGAGCAGGATCGATGTCGTCGTGTACTGAATGCGGCAGGTGCGGTCCTTCTGCGTGACGGGACCGCCGTCGGAGTCGAGCAGGCCCTGCAGGACGGCCAGTCGGACGTCGGCCGAGTTGTACAGGTAGTCGTCAGGGACGAACTTGGTGTGCGAACGGGTGCGCAGCAGGTCCATCTGGCGCAGAGCCCGTGTGACGGGATTCTCCAACGTGACCACGTCACCCGGAGACTTGATCCGGTTGAGGACGTAGTCGGGTCCGCTCGTGTGTCGCACCACGACACCGGGAAGCGCGCCTTCCAGCGCCTCGGCCAGCTCCGGATCTTCCGTGGCGAAGGACGGCGTCATGGAGCCGGTGAGGCACCCGTCACCCAGCAGCAGCCCCAGCGCGTAAGGGTCCATCGGGACCTCACGCTCGGGGAAGCACACCGGTGCCGTGAGCGTCGGCAGCTCGTACCGGCGCGCGTGCGCCGCACGCAGGTTGCCGATCATCTCCTGGGTCTCCAGGACCCGCCAAGGCTTGTTGCGGCGCACATCGGCGCGTGTCCTGACTGTCCACAGATGCTCACCGCAGCACAGAGTCCAGGAACCGTCCTGGGCCGTAACGCGGTAGATGTCCCGCTCCCCCTGCGGGTAGACACCAAGGACCGGCGTCGGCTCACCATTCGAGCCGATGACCAAGTCACCGACCTCAAGGTCGCCCATAGGGCGCCAGCCGTCTGGCGTCAGCACGTTCGTGAACACAGGTTGACTGCGGCCCCGCATGTATGCCAGCGGGGCCACCTCGATCGTGCCCGAGGCCATCAGCTTCGGGATCGAGTCCGGGTCCAGCATGTCGTGCAGCGCGTCGTAGAGCGGGCGCAGGTAGGGGTCGATCTTCTCGTAGAGGGTGCCCGGGAGGAAGCCGAGGCGTTCGCCGGCCTCGACCGCGGGGCGGGTCAGGATGATGCGGTTGACCTGCTTCGACTGCAGGGCCTGGACCGCCTTGGCCATGGCCAGGTAGGTCTTGCCGGTGCCCGCGGGGCCGATGCCGAAGACGATCGTGTGCTTGTCGATCGCGTCGACGTACCGCTTCTGGTTGAGGGTCTTGGGTCTGATGGTGCGGCCGCGCGAGGACAGGATGTTCTGCGTCAGAACCTCGGCCGGGGTCTCCTGGCCGTCGTTCGTCCCGTTCTCACTCGCCCGCAGCATGGCGATCGAGCGTTCCACTGCGTCCTCCGTCATCGGCTGCCCGGTGCGGAGCACCAGCATCATCTCGTCGAACAGGCGCTGGACAAGGGCGACTTCCCGAGGGTCGCCGACCGCGCTGATCTCATTGCCCCGGACGTGGATGTCGGCCGCCGGGAAAGCCGTCTCGATCACGCGCAGGAGGGAGTCTCCGGATCCCAGCACGGTCACCATGGGGTGCTGGGCGGGAACGGTGAACTGTGCTCTCGCCTTGCCCTGCGCGGGCGTGTGAGCTGTCGGTGTGTGAGTCATAGGCCGGCCCGAAGGCCTCTACGTCCTCCCGGATACGTCTCGCCTGCCACAAGGGCGGCCTGGCGGTTCAAGGGTACGCCAGGGGGCTGACAACGCCCCAGCGCTTTTGTCATGTGCCGGTGGTCGTGCCGAACGGCCGGCGGTCAGGCCGAACGGCCGAAACCGATCGTCGGCACCGCCCTGCGCAGCGGCCACGGGGCGGCCTCCGCCGCCGGGAGCAGCGCCGGCAGCAGACCGTCCAGGAACGCGTACCGGTGCAGCGCCTCGGGGTCCTGGCCGTCGACCGACTGGACCCTGCGCCACCAGGCCGCGATCTCGGACCAGCCGGGGGCGGAGAGCGAGCCGCCGAACTCCTGCACGGACAGGGCCGCCGTGAGGCCGGCGAAGGCCAGCCGGTCGGCCAGCGGCCACCCGGCCAGGGTGCCGGTGACGAAGCCGGCCACGAAGACGTCCCCGGCGCCGGTGGGGTCGAGGGCCTCGACGGCGATGGCGGGCACCTCGGCGCTCTCGCCCGTCGCACGGTCCACCGCGTACGCGCCCTCCGCGCCGAGGGTGACGACCGCGAGCGGGACGTGTTCGGTGAGGGCGTGCGCGGCGGCGCGGGGGCAGTCGGCGCGGGTGTAGCGCATGGCCTCCTGCGCGTTGGGCAGGAACGCCTCGCAGTGCTCCAGGTCGGCGAGGCCGGCCAGGTCCCAGGCGCCGGTGTCGTCCCATCCGACGTCGGCGAAGACGCGGGCGCCGCGGCGGGCGGCCTGGGCGATCCAGGGGGCGCGGATGCCGGGGGTGAGGGAGGCGACGGCGGCGCGGGCGTGCGGCGGGCACTCGGGCGCCGGCTCCTCGGGCGGCGGCTCGTGCCCGTGCGAGACCATGGTGCGTTCGCCCTCGTAGGCCATGGAGACGGTGACCGGGGAGTGCCAGCCGGGGACCGAGCGGGAGGGGGTCAGGTCGATGCCCTCGCCCTGTTCCAGGGCGTCCCAGCAGTACTCGCCGTAGTGGTCGTCGCCGAAGGCCGCAGCGAGGGAGGTGCGCAGGCCGAGGCGGGCGAGCGCGGTGGCCATGTTGGCGACGCCGCCGGGGCTCGAGCCCATCCCGCGCGCCCAGGACTCGGTGCCGCGGACCGGGGCGGAGTCGAGCCCGGTGAAGATGATGTCGAGGAAGACGGTCCCGGTGAGGTAGACGTCCCACGGCGGATCGTCGGCGGTGCGCCGCTCCCCCAGCGGGTCGACCCGGGCGGCCCGCCGCCCCTGACCCGGGTGGCCGTTCTGGCCGGTGTGGCCTGTGTGGCCGGCATGACCGGCGTGGCGGTCCTGGCCGGCGTGGTCGGTGTCGCCGTTCGGGCCGGTGTGGCCGGTATGACTCTTCGGGTCGGTGTGGCGGTGGCGTCCCTCTCCGGTGGACGCGTTGGACGCGGTCACGGTGCGCTCCCTGACGTGGTGCCGATCTGGCCAGTGTGCACCACGGTGCGGACACCGCGGGGTCCGTCACGCCCGGGGCGGCACGGCCTACCCGCCGGTACGCGACGCCCTCGGCCTGCCGCTCCGGCGTGTCGTGGGGTCGCCCGGAGGGGTGGCCGGTCGCGCGACGCGCCGCGTGTCCCGCGCGGGGGCGCCGGTCACCAGCGCGGCATCGCCGGCGTCACCCAGTCCGGGTCGGCCACGCGCATCGCCGCCGCGTCGTCGCGGTCGCGCAGGGCGCCGTCGTCGTCGAGCCAGCGCCGGTGGAGGAAGGCGAGCCGGTCGTGGTCGAGTGCGACGCCGAGGCCGGGCGCGTCGGAGACCGCGACCTTGCCGTCGTCGAAGGTCAGCCGTTCGGTGAGGACGTCCTCCGACTGCCAGGGATAGTGGGAGTCGCAGGCGTGGTGGAGGTCGGGGACGGTGGACGCCACGTGGGTCATGGCGGCCAGCGAGATGCCCAGGTGGGTGTTGGAGTGCATGGAGACGCCGACGCCGAACGTCCGGCAGATCGCGGCGAGTTGCCGGGTGTTGCGCAGTCCGCCCCAGTAGTGGTGGTCGGACAGGACGACCTGGACGGCGTCGCGGCCGAAGGCCTCCTTGATCTCGGCGAACGTCGTCACGCACATGTTGGTGGCGAGCGGCACGTCGGTCCGCGCGGCGACCTCGGCCATCGCCGGGGTGCCGAGCGCGGGGTCCTCGAGGTATTCGAGGAGTCCGCCGATCTCCCCGGCCACCTTCAGCGAGGTCTCGACGGACCAGGCGCCGTTGGGGTCGAGGCGCAGGGGGCGCCCGGGGAACGCCTCGGCGAGGGCGCGTACGGCGGCGATCTCCTCGTTCGGCGGGAAGACGCCGCCCTTGAGCTTGAAGGAGGTGAAGCCGTGGCGCGCGGTGAAACGGCGGGCCTGTTCGACGATCCCGGCCGGGTCGACGGCGGCGCCCCAGTCGTCCTTCTCCGCGGGCACGCCGTCGGGGTGGTCGGCCCACTTGTAGAAGAGGTAGGCGCTGTACTCGACCGCGTCGCGCACCTTGCCGCCGAGCAGCGCGTGCACGGGGAGGCCGAGCGCCTTGCCGAGGGCGTCGAGGCAGGCGACCTCGAAGGCGGAGACGACGGACAGGCGCAGTTTGTCGGCGGTCTGGACGCCGCGGAGCCCGCCGACGTCGACCTGCCCGGAGGTCCGGGAGCCGTCGACGTCCACCTCGTCGGCGAGCGTGAACAGGCCGTTCAGGTCCAGGGCCTGACGACCGATCAGTTTCGCGGCGTACGGGCGGGCCAGTTCCAGGTACTTGGTGTCGCCGTACGTCTCGCCGACGCCGGTGGTCCCGTCGGCGGTGACGACCTCGACGATCAGCCGGGGGGTGTACGGCTGGTGCACGCCCTGGGTGTTGAGCAGGGGCGGGTCGGCGACCAGGATCGGGGTGAGGCGGACGTCGGTGATCGTGAGGTTCACAGTGTGGCTCCTACGAGGGCGAGGCCGGCGGTCAGGAGGGTCCGGAGCTCGTCGAGGTGGGCGGGTGAGGGGTCGGTGAGCGGGGCGCGGACCGGGCCGACGGGCCGGCCGCGCAGCCGGGCGGCGGCCTTCACCAGCGACACGGCGTATCCGGGCACCCGGTCGCGGAGTTCGACGAGCGGGACGTAGAAGTCGCGCAGCAGCCGGTCCGCCGCCTTGTCGTCCCGGTCGCGTACGGCGGCGAAGAAGGCGTTCGCGATCTCCGGGGCGAAGGCGTGGACGGCGGAGGAGTAGGCGGGGACGCCGACGGCGGCGTAGGCGCGGGCCTGGATCTCGGCGGTGGCCGCGCCGTTGAAGAAGAGGAAGTCGTCGGGGGCGGCGAGGGTGAGCCGCTGGAGGCGGTCGAGGTCGCTGTGGCCGTCCTTGAGGCCGACGACGGTCGGGAGGGCGGCGACGCGTCTGAGGGAGGCGACCGTGAACGCGACCTGGCCGCGCTGGTAGGCGATGAGGGGCAGCCGGGTGCGGGCGGCGATCTGCTCCAGCTGCGCGACGAGGCCGTCCTGCGGGGCGGCGACGAGGTAGTGCGGGAGGACGAGGAGGGCGTCGGCGCCGGCTTCCTCGGCGATGCGCGCGAATCGGACGGCCTGGGCCCAGCCGTAGCCGATGCCGGCGACGACGGGCGCCCGGCCGGCCGCCTCCTCGACGGCGATCGTCACCACCTGCCGGTACTCGTCCTCGTCGAGGGAGAAGAACTCGCCGGTGCCGCAGGCCGGGAAGAGGGCGCCGGGGGCGGTGGCGAGCTGAGCGGCGACGTGCGCGCGGAAGCCGTCGGGGTCGAGGGAGCCGTCGTCGTGGAAGCTCGTGAGCGGGAACGACAGCACCCCCTGCGCCATGCCGTTCCGCAGGCGTCGGACCGTGTCCTGGTCGGGGCTCACCGTCACCATGTCCCGCCATCTCCCTATGTAGACGTCATCCATGTATGCAGATGGAGGTTAGATACACGAACGCCGCTCGTCAATGGAGCCGTGCCCGCCCTTACGATCGGCTCATGCCGGAGACAGGGGAGACAGCGGAGACGGGGGGCGTGCGGGAGGTGAAGTCCGCGGCGCGCACGGTCGAGCTGCTGGAGCTGCTCGCGGCGCGCGGCGACCGGCCCGCGCGGCTGCAGGAGCTCGCGGACGAGCTGGGCGTGCCGCGCAGCTCGATGTACGCGCTGCTGCAGACCCTGATCAGTCGCGGCTGGGTGCGCACCGACGTCACCGGGTCTCTCTACGGCATCGGCATCCACGCCCTGCTGACGGGCACGAGCTATCTCGACTCCGACCCGCGGGTGCGGCTGGTGCGCCCCTACCTCGACGAGGCGTCCGAGGCGCTGGGCGAGACGATCCACCTGGGGCGGCTGGACGGCCGGGGGGTCGCGTATCTGGCGACGCGCGAGTCGCACGAATACCTGCGCACGATCAGCCGGGTCGGCAGACGGCTCCCGGCGCACGTCGGCGCGCTCGGCAAGGCACTGCTGGCCCAGCGGCCGGACGAGGAGCTGCCCGACGGTCCCTACGAGGCGCTGACCCCGCACTCCCACACCAGCAGGCGCGCCCTGCTGGCGGATCTCGCGAAGACACGGGAGCGCGGTCACTCCGTGGACCGTGAGGAGGGCGTCCTCGGCATCGTCGGCTTCGGCTTCGCCCTGCGCTACGACACTCCCGCGCAGGACGCGATCAGCTGCTCGGTACCGGTGGCCCGGCTGACGCCGGAGCACGAGGAGCGGATCGTGACGGTGATGCGGGAGATCAGGGCCAAGATCGAGGCGACCGCGCCGGGCTCCGCGGGCGCGGGCGACTGGCGTTAGCGTGCTCAGAAACGCCCTCGGCTGCCGCTCCGCCGTCCCCGGCACACCGGATCAGAAGACGTAGGCGTCCACCTCGGCGAGGTAGCGTGCCCGCCGCTCCTCGTCGTCCTCCAGGAACGAGGCGACGAAGGAGTTGCGGGCCAGCTCGCGCAGCCGCTCCTCGTCCAGGCCCAGGGCGGTGCGCACGGCGTCGAAGTTGTCGCCGGCGTAGCCGCCGAAGTAGGCGGGGTCGTCGGAGTTGACCGTGCACAGCAGCCCGGCGTCGAGCATGGCTGGCAGCGGGTGCTCCGCCAGCACGTCGACGGTCCGCAGCCGTACGTTGGACAGCGGGCACAGCGTCAGCGGGATCCGCTCCCGCACCAGCCGCTCCACCAGCGCCGGGTCCTCCATGCAGCGCAGCCCGTGATCGACGCGCTCGACGCCGAGGACGTCGAGGGCCTGCGTGATGTACTCCGGCGGGCCCTCCTCACCGGCGTGCGCGACCCGCCGCAGCCCGAGCGCGGCGGCGGCCTCGTAGACCTCACGGAACTTCACCGGCGGGTGCCCGACCTCGGCGGAGTCCAGTCCGACGCCGGTGATCCGGTCGAGGTGCGGCTTGGCCGCATCCAGCGTCGCCAGGGCCGACTCGGCGGACTCGTCGCGCAGGAAGCAGAGGATCAGCCGGGTGGAGATGCCGTGCCGGGCCTCGCTGCGGCCCAGCGCCCGCCACAGGCCCTCCACCACGGTGGCCATGTCGACCCCGCGGGCGAGGTGCGCCTGCGGGTCGAAGAAGATCTCCGCGTGCCGCACGCCCTGCGCGGCCGCCCGGGCGAGGTAGGCCTCGGCGAGGTCCTCGAAGTCCCGCTCGGTGCGCAGGACCGTCATGAGCTCGTAGTACAGGTTCAGGAAGGACTGCAGGTCCTCGAACCGGTACGCCTCGCGGAGCTCGTCGGTGTCGGCGTAGGGCAGCGCGATCCCGTTGCGGGCGGCCAGCGCGAACGCCAGCTCCGGCTCCAGGGTTCCTTCGATGTGCAGGTGCAGTTCGGCTTTGGGGAGGGGCATCAAAGCATCGTACGGCCGTTTCAGCGCCGTTTCGGAACCGGGACCCGCTGGAGGTCGTGGGCGACGGTCAGCTCGCCGTCGAACCCGGCGGCGCGCGCCTGCCGCTCGAACTCTCCCCCACTCTCGGCTCCGCTCGAGCGGGAGGTGCCCCCACGCTCGGCGTAGCGCTGGCTGAAGTGGGTGAGGACCAGATGCCGTACCCCGGCGTCCCGGGCGACCCGGGCGGCCTGACCGGCGGTCAGATGACCGTGGTCCACGGCGAGCCGCTCGTCCTCGTCGAGGAAGGTCGACTCGATGACGAGCAGGTCGGCGCCCTCGGCGAGGGCGTGCACGCCGTCGCACAGCCGGGTGTCCATCACGAACGCGAACCGCTGTCCGCGGCGGACCTCGCTGACGTCGTCGAGCGAGACCCCGCCGAGCGAGCCGTCGCGCTGGAGACGGCCGACGTCGGGTCCGCCGATGCCGTGCGCGGCGAGCCGTTCGGGCAGCATGCGGCGGCCGTCGGGTTCGACGAGGCGGTAGCCGTAGGACTCCACCGGGTGCGACAGCCTGGCGGTCTCCAGCCGGTAGGAGGCGGCGGTGGCGAGCGGCCCGTCCGTGTCGACCGGCGCCTCGGTGATGCCGACGGTCTCGCGGTAGGCGGTGGAGTAGCGCAGCCGCTCGAAGAACCGCTGCCCGGAGCGCGGGTAGTGGGCGGTGACCGGATGCGGCACCTGGTCCAGGTTGATGCGCTGGATGACGCCGGCGAGGCCCAGGGAGTGGTCGCCGTGGAAGTGGGTGACGCAGATCCGGTGGATGTCGTGCGCGGCGACCCCGGCGCGCAGCATCTGGCGCTGGGTGCCCTCGCCCGGGTCGAAGAGGAGTCCCTCGCCGTCCCAGCGCAGGAGGTATCCGTTGTGGTTGCGGTGCCGGGTGGGGACCTGGCTGGCGGTGCCGAGGACCACCAGTTCGCGTACGGACACGGCGGCCTAGCCGGGGGGCCAGTGCAGACCGCGGCCGCCGAGGACGTGCGCGTGCGCGTGGAACACGGTCTGGCCGGCGCCCGCGCCGGTGTTGAAGACGACGCGGTAGCTGTCCAGCTTGTCCTCGTCGGCCACGGCCTGGGCCTCGCGCAGGAGGTCGGCGGTGAGGGCCGGGTCGGCGGCCGCGAGGGCGGCGGCGTTCTCGTGGTGCGCCTTCGGGATCACCAGGACGTGGGTGGGCGCCTGGGGGTTGATGTCCCGGAAGGCGACGGTCGTTTCGGTCTCCCGCACGATCGTCGCCGGAATGGTCCCCGCGACGATCTTGCAGAACAGACAGTCGTCCTGCGCTTCCCCTGCCATGCGGGTTCCTCCTCAGCCGGTTGATCAGTACGGGGGCATGGTAGCGGGGGACCGCGTCGCACCGGCCCGTGCGGGCGGCGCGGGTCGCGGTCCCGGTCAGGGCGGTACGGGCGGCTGCCCCGGTCAGGGCAGGACGGGCGGTGTCTTCGCCGGGGTGGATTCCAGCGAGGCCAGGGCCGACGCCACCGCAGCGTCGAGCTGGACGTCACGGGCGGCCGCGTAGTCCTGCGGGGCGCACACCACCTCGACGTCGGGGTCGACGCCGTGGTTCTCCACGCCCCACCCGTAACCCTCCAGCCAGAAGGCGTACTTGGGCTGGGTGACGAGCGTCCCGTCGACGAGCCGGTAGCGGCTGTCGATCCCGATCGTCCCGCCCCAGGTGCGCGTCCCCACCACCGGCCCGATGCCGAGCGCCTTGATCGCCGCGTTGACGATGTCCCCGTCCGACCCGGAGAACTCGTTGGCGACGGCGACGACCGGCCCCCGCGGCGCGTCCTCCGGATAGCTGGACGCGCGCATGCCGCGCGGCAGGTCCCAGCCGACGATGCGCCGGGCGAGCTTCTCGACGACCAGCTGGGAGGTGTGGCCGCCCCGGTTCTCCCGGACGTCCACGATCAGCCCCTCCCGGGCCACCTCGACCCGCAGGTCGCGGTGGATCTGCGCCCAGCCGGGCGCCTGCATGTCGGGCACGTGCAGGTAGCCCAGCCGGCCGCCGGAGGCCTCGTGCACGTACGCCCGCCGGTCGGCGACCCACGCGTGGTAGCGCAGCGCCTCCTCGTCGGCGACGGGGACGACGACGGCGTGCCGCGGCTCACCCCCGCCGGACGGCGAGATCGTCAGCTCGACGACCTTGCCGGCCGTGCCGATCAGCAGCGGCCCGGGCCCGGTGACCGGGTCCACCGGCTGCCCGCCGACGGCGACGATCGCATCCCCGGCGCGCACCGCGACGCCGGGCGCGGCGAGCGGGGAGCGGGCGTCGGGGTCGGAGGTCTCCGAGGGCAGCACCCGGTCGATGCGCCAACTGCCGTCCGCGTGGCGGGAGATGTCCGCGCCGAGCAGGCCCTGCCGGGCCCCGCCGCCGTGGCCGCCGCGCGGGGAGACGTAGGCGTGCGAGGTGCCGAGCTCGCCGTGCACCTCCCACAGCAGGTCGACGAGGTCGTCGTGGGTCGCGACCCGCTCCAGCACGGGGCGGTAGCGGTCGAGGACGCCGTCCCAGTCGACGCCGCCGAGGTCGGGCCGCCAGAAGTTGTCCCGCATGATCCGGCCGGTCTCGTCGTACATCTGCCGCCACTCGGCGGACGGGTCCACGACGCGGCGGATCCGGCCGAGGTCGACGGTGACGTTGCTGTCGCTGTCCTCGTCGCCGGAGGCGCGCCGGTCGCTGGGGACGACCTTGAGCTTGCCGTCGGTCCACAACAGCAGCCGCTTGCCGTCGCCGCTGACCTCGAAGCGGTCGGCGTCGCCCGCGAGGTGCTCGATGCGCAGGTGGACGAGGTCGTAGCGCTCCAGCTCGGTGTCCGGGCCGGGGTCGTCGGGGTTGGCGCGGGATGCGCCGAGGACGCCGTGCACGGGATGCCGCAGCCACAGCACGCCGTCCTTCGCCGCGGCGAGCCCGGAGTAGCGGCCCGCCTCGACCGGGAAGGGCACTATCCGGTCGGCGAGGCCCTCGAGGTCGATACGGGTGGTGGGGGTGCCCTCGCTGTCGGGCGTCTCCTCCTTGTCGGGCGCCTCGAACGGCTTGCCGTGCCGCTGCGGCCCGAACGGCGAGGGGGTGGTCGCCGCGAGCGTGATGAGGTGCGGGCGGGCGCCGGCCACGAAGGAGAGGTCGAAGACGTGCTCGTCGTAGACCGGGTCGAAGGCGCGCGTGGAGAGGAACGCGAGGTGCTTGCCGTCGAGGGTGAAGGCCGGCGCGTAGTCGCGGAAGCGCAGCGGCGTCGCCTCGGTGACCGACAGGTCGGTGACATTGGCGAGCTTGAGCTGGCTGAGCGGGCGCGGGCCGGGGTGCGACCAGGCGAGCCAGGCCGAGTCCGGTGAGAAGACCAGGTCGGACACCTCGCCGTCGGGGCTGCTGTCGACCTCGCGGACCTCCCCGGTCTCCCGCTCGACGAGCAGCAGCCGTCCGTCGTGCGCGGCGACGGCGGCCCGGCTGCCGTCGGGCGCCATGGCGAGCTCGAGGACCCGGCCGAGCCGTCCGGCGGCGAGCCGGCGCGGGGTGGCGCCCGGGGCGGGGCCGGTCGCCGGGGCGAACTCCAGCGCGTCCTCGCCCTCGGCGTCGGTCACCCACACCGCCCACTCCTCCCCCTCCGTGCGGAAGGTGCGCGGCAGCCGGGCGCGCACGCCGGGTTCGGCGGCGAGCGCCCGGGCGGGCCCGGAGCGGTGGGTGACCCAGTGGACGGCGCCGCGCACCTCGACGGCGCTGCCGCGCGCGGTGTGGTCGGGCGCGGCTCCGCCCAGCCAGCGGGAGGCAGCGACGGGGTAGGGACGGCGGTCGGTGCGCTGGCCGCCGAGCCGGACGTCGAGGCGGCGCGGTTCGGCGCCGTCGAGGTCGTCGAGCAGCCACAGCTCGCCCGCGGACATGTACACGATGCGGGTGCCGTCGCCGGCGGCCTGACGTGCGTAGAGGCCGTCGAGGGGCGTGTGCCGACGCAGGTCGGAGCCGTCGGCGAGGGAGGAGTACAGGGCGCCCGTGCCCTCGTGGTCGGAGAGGAACGCGATGCGGTCCCCGGCCCACACCGGGCACTCGATGTTGCCGTCCAGCTCCTCGTGCAGCCGGACGAACTCCCCGTCGCCCTCCCGGTCGATCCACAGCTTGCCCGCGGTGCCGCCCCGGTAGCGCTTCCAGTGGGCGGCCTCGCGGCCCATCGGCGCGGACAGCAGCACGGTGTGCGGGCCGTGGGCGACCGTGCCGACCGGCCCGTACGGCAGGGTCGTCGCCGGTCCGCCGTCGACGGGGACGGCGCGGGCCCAGCTGCGGCGCAGGGTCGCCTGGTCGTAGGTGCTGACGGCGAGGACCCGGCCGTCCGGGGTCCAACCGCGCACCCGGGTCTGGGCGTTGCCCCAGTACGTCAGCCGGGTCGAGGGTCCGCCGTCGACGGAGGCGATGTGCACCTCGGGCGCGCCGTCACGGGTGGACGTCCAGGCGACGGTGGCGCCGTCTGGCGAGATGCGCGGCGAGGAGACCGGCATGTTGTCGGAGCTGACCCGCCAGGCGCGGCCGCCGTCGAGGGGGGCGAGCCACACGTCGTCCTCGGCGACGAAGGCGGCCAATTCGCCGTGCAGGTGCGGGAATCGGAGATATGCGGCAGGCGTCGCGGACTGGGTCACCGGATCACTGTATGCATCGATGGGCCCGCTGGTCAGGGGTTTACGTCACTTCCCCGTACCGCTCCCGCCGCTCCCGCCGCCCGTGCGGACGGTCTCGGTGACGGTGACCGTCACGGTGACGGTCGGCCGGGCGCCGGGGGCGGCGCTGCCGGACGGCTTGACCGGCGACGGCGTCGCGGACCCGCAGTCGCCGAGCCCGCTGACCCGGAACAGCTGCTTCCGGCCGACGGCCGCGGTGAGATCCCCCCGTACGCAGGCCCCGTCGACCGCCCGCGCGACCTGCCCCTTGACGGTGATGTCGCGTCCGTCGGCGGTCTTGCCCCGGCAGTCGACGGCGGCGACGGCGCCCGCCTTCTTCTCGTCCTCGTAGTGAGCCGTGCAGGTCAGCCAACGCACGTCCACGTCCCGCCGCTGGATCTCGGCCGTCACGGCCACGTCGGTGGTGTGCGCCACCGACATGGTGCTCAACCCGCCCGGCTCGCACCCCACGACACCGATCGCCGCGACCGCGACCGCCGTCACCGGAACCAGCCGAATACGCCTCAATGCCCCCATGGACGGCAGCGTGCCACTCGGGCGCACGGTGCGGTAGCCCGTATGCGGTCACGTTCCACGGCGTTCCACCGTGTTCTACCGTGGGCCCATGAGCGGCCGGCGGCACAGAACCCTCGTCGTGGACGAGACGACCGTCTACGGGTGGACGGTCCGGCACCGGCACGGCGACGGACAGCCGTGCCGGGAGATCCTCACTCTGCACCGGGACGGCCTGCGCACCCGCATCGTCTTCCGGGACGGCGAGGGCCGGTACTCGGGCGGCGGCGGATACGGGGCGCACAGCGGCGGGGTGGGCGATCGCCGCCATCACCTCAACCTCCACGAACCCGGAGTGGTGCGCGCCTTCGTCGACGAGGCCGTCCGGCGCGGACTGCTGCCGCCGGACGGGGGGTTGGACGGGGAGCTGGACGGCTGGGAGCTGTTCACCGCCGTCGCGCTCAGCCGCGCAGCAGGAGCCACTCCTGAAGCTCCACCAGGTTCCCCTCCGGGTCCTTGAGGTGGGCGACGCGCATCCGGTCGGTCATCGGGGCGGGGCCGTGGATCAGTGCGGCGCCGCGAGCGGTGACGCCCGCGCAGTAGGCGTCCAGGTCGTCGACGCGCAGCACCACCAGAGAGCGGTGCCCGTTCGCCGCGTCGCCCAGCTCACCGAGCACCTCCGCCATCATCGCGCGGTCCTGGATCGCGATGCCCGCCGACCCGGTGGCGGGGCTGAACTTCTCGTACGGCCCCTGCTCCGCCCCCGACTGCGGCTTCAACCCGAGAACGTCGGCATAGAACCGGTAACAGAGCGCGAAGTCCGAGACCAGCAGCCTGACTTGGACAAGTTCCACATGGACCTCCGAAGGACGGGCGAACAAGCGACCGCCGACCGGCCGGGCCGCCGCACGAGCGGGCGAGCGGAAGACGGGCGGCGAACGGCGGAGCGAACGGGCGGCCGACAACCGACAGCCGGACGGGCAGACGGCATGCGGGCGGGGCGAGCAGACGGACATGCGGGCCCACACCGAACCAGACGCCACTGCCGACAAACGGACTGCGGCGGGCCGGACGGCGCAGCACACGGGCAGGCCGCCAACAGCCGGACGGGGCGAGCAGGCGGACAGGCGAGCAGGCGGACAGCCGACCGGCATGCAGGCGGGCAACCGACATGGCGGGCGGGCGGCGGCATGCGCGGGCCGTCAGGACCAGCGGCCGGTGCGGCCGAGGACGAGGGCCGCGGCCGCCGTGCCGGCGGTCGAGGTGCGCAGCACGCTCCGGCCCAGCCGGTACGCCTTCGCGCCCGCCTCCTCGAACAGCGCCAGCTCCTCCGGCGACACGCCCCCCTCGGGACCCACGACGAGCACGATCTCGCCCTCGGCGGGGAGTTCGGCGGCGGCCAGCGGCTCGCTGCCGTAGTCGCGGTCCTCGTGCAGGACGGCGGCGAAGTCGGCCCGGGCGAGCAGTGCGGCCACCTGGCGGGCGGTCGACGCCTCCGCGACCTCGGGGAAGCGGACCCGGCGGGACTGCTTGCCGGCCTCGCGGGCGGTGGCCCGCCACTTGGCGAGCGCCTTGGCGCCGCGCTCGCCCTTCCACTGGGTGACGCAGCGCGCGGCCGCCCACGGCACGATCGCGTCGACGCCGGTCTCGGTCATCGTCTCGACGGCCAGCTCGCCCCGGTCGCCCTTGGGCAGGGCCTGTACGACGGTGATCCGGGGCGTCTCGACGGGCTCCTCGACCGTCTCGCCCAGCCGCACGACCAGCCGGTCCTTGCCCTCGGCGGCGACGACCTCGGCCTGCGCCCAGCGTCCGGCGCCGTCGGTGAGGACGACGTCCTCTCCGGCCCGCAGCCGCTTCACCGAGACGGCGTGCCGGCCTTCCGGCCCGTCCAGCACGAACTCCGTCCGGCCGTGCGGGAGTTCGTGCGGGAGTTCGTCGACGACGAAGACGGGGGCGGTCATCGGGCACCGCCCTCGCCGGGTGCGAAGCCCTGTGACAACGCTGTCCGCGCCGCGGCGAGTTCGGACATCAGTACCTCCACCAGTCGGCCGGCGGGCAGTTCGCGGGCCATCCGGTGGCCCTGCCCCGCCCACAGCGCCATCCCCTGGGCGTCCCCCGCCTTGGCCGCCGCCTTGCGCAGCGGCACGGTGAGGTGGTGCACCTCCGGGTAGGCGGCGGGCGCGTACGGGCCGTGCTCGCGCAGGAAGCGGTTGACCAGGCCGCGGGCCGGGCGGCCGGAGAAGGCGCGGGTCAGCTCGGTGCGCACGAACAGGGGGTTGGTCAGTGCCTGCTTGTGCACGGCGTGCGCGCCGGACTCGGGTGTGGCGAGGAACGCGGTGCCCAGCTGGGCCGCGCTCGCGCCCGCCGCGAGGACCGCGGCGATCTGGCTGCCGCGCATGATGCCGCCGGCGGCGACGATCGGCAGGCTCACGGACTCCCGGACCTGGGCGACCAGGGAGAGCAGACCGATGCCGCAGCCGTCGTTCTCGGGGTTGTCCCGGTGGCTGCCCTGGTGTCCGCCGGCCTCCACGCCCTGCACGACGACCGCGTCCGCCCCGGCCCGCTCCACCGCGAGGGCCTCCTCGGTGGTGGTCGCCGTGACCAGCGTGAACGTTCCCGCGCGGCGCAGCGCCTCCAGGGTCTCGCCGCTCGGGACGCCGAAGTGGAAGGACACGACCGGCACCGGGTTGTCCAGCAGCACCGCGAGTTTGGGGTCGTACCCGTCGTCGCGGCCGCTGTCCGGATCGCCGAGCTCCGTGTCGTACCAGACAACCTCACCGGCCAGCTGGTGGGCGTAGACGTCGACGGCGCCGGCAGCGGGGGGCGCGGCGACAGCCGCTCCGGTGGAGCCGGTGCTCGCACCGGGGTACTCGGGCTGCGGCATGAGCAGGTTGACGCCGAAGGGGCGGCCGGTGAGGCTCCGCAGCTGCTTGATGTCCTGGTACACGCCGTCGGCCGTCTTGTACCCGGCCGCGAGGAAACCGAGGCCGCCCGCCTCGGACACGGCGGCCGCGAGCTGCGGGAGGGAGACACCGCCCGCCATGGGGGCCTGCACGATCGGGTGTGGGAAGAGATCGGTCAGCGCGGAGGACATGACGGCATGTTGTCACGTCCTCCGAACAAGTCCGAATCAACCCTTCCCCCTGGCATCCGGTGTCACCGTCAGCCCGTCCGGCGCTTGAGGACGAGGCCCTTTCGGGGCCGAAAGCGGGGGTCCGGGGGCGCGGCCCCCGGGGACGGGAAAGGGAAGGGGCGGCGGGGGCGGAAACAGCCCGCCGCACCCCCACCCGTCACCGCCCGTTGAAGGCGTCCTTCAGCCGTGAGAACAGCCCCTGCTGCCCGGGCTGGAACTGCCCCGTGGGCCGCTCCTCGCCCCGCAGCTTCGCCAGCTCCCGCAACAGCCGCTCCTGCTCGGGATCCAGCTTCGTCGGCGTCTGCACCTCGACGTGCACGATGAGGTCGCCGCGCCCGCCGCCGCGCAGATGCGTGACGCCCCGGGAGTGCAGGGGGATCGACTGACCGGACTGGGTGCCGGGCCGGATGTCGACCTCCTCCAGGCCGTCCAGCGTCTCCAGCGGCACCTTCGTGCCCAGGGCCGCCGCCGTCATCGGCAGGGTCACCGTGCAGTGCAGGTCGTCGCCGCGCCGCTGGAACTGCGCGTGCGGCAGTTCGTGGATCTCCACGTACAGGTCGCCGGCGGGGCCGCCGCCGGGGCCGACCTCGCCCTCGCCCGCGAGCTGGATGCGGGTGCCGTTGTCGACGCCGGCCGGGATCTTCACCGTCAGCGTGCGACGGGAACGGACCCGGCCGTCGCCGGCGCACTCCGGGCACGGGGTCGGCACGACGGTGCCGAAGCCCTGGCACTGCGGACACGGCCGCGAGGTCATGACCTGGCCCAGGAAGGACCGGGTCACCTGCGACACCTCGCCGCGGCCGCGGCACATGTCGCACGTCTGGGCGCTGGTGCCGGGGGCGGCGCCCTCGCCGCTGCACGTCGTGCAGACGATCGCCGTGTCGACCTGGAGGTCCTTCGTGGTGCCGAAGGCGGCCTCCTCGAGGTCGATCTCCAGCCGGATCATCGCGTCCTGGCCGCGCCGGGTGCGCGAGCGCGGCCCGCGCTGCGACGCCGTGCCGAAGAACGCGTCCATGATGTCGGAGAAGTTGCCGAAGCCACCCGCCCCGAAGCCGCCGGCGCCACCGCCGCCCGCCTGGGACAGCGGGTCGCCGCCGAGGTCGTAGACCTGCTTCTTCTGCGGGTCCGACAACACCTCGTAGGCGGCGTTGATCTCCTTGAACCGCTCCTGGGTCTTCGGGTCCGGGTTGACGTCCGGGTGCAGCTCGCGCGCGAGCCTCCGGAAGGCCTTCTTGATCTCTTCCTGCGACGCGTCGCGGCGCACGCCGAGGACGGCGTAGTAGTCCGTGGCCACTTACGACTCCGCCAGGATCTGTCCGACGTACCGTGCCACCGCTCGTACCGCTCCCATCGTTCCCGGGTAATCCATGCGGGTCGGTCCGACCACGCCGAGTTTGGCGACTGCCTCGCCGCCCGAACCGTAGCCGACCGACACCACCGAAGTGGAGTTGAGCCCCTCATAGGCGTTCTCGTGACCGATGCGTACGGTCATGCCCGAATCCCCCGCCTCGCCAAGGAGCTTGAGGAGCACGACCTGCTCCTCGAGGGCCTCCAGGACGGGCCGGATGGTGAGGGGAAAGTCATGTCCGAAGCGGGTGAGATTGGCGGTTCCGCCGATCATCAGCCGCTCCTCGTTCTCTTCGACGAGCGTCTCCAGCAGGGTGGAGAGCACCGTCGTGACGGTGCCGCGGTCCTCGGCCTCGAAGGCCTCCGGCAGATCCTCCACCAGCCGCGGCACGTCCGAGAACCGGCGGCCGGCCACGCGGCTGTTGAGCCGCGCGCGCAGATCCGCCAGCGAGGACTCCCCGAACGGCGCCGGGCAGTCCACCAGCCGCTGCTCGACCCGACCGGTGTCCGTGATCAGCACCAGCATCAGGCGGGCGGGCGCGAGCGAGAGGAGCTCCACGTGCCGCACGGTCGAACGGGTCAGCGACGGGTACTGCACGACGGCGACCTGCCGGGTGAGCTGCGCGAGCAGCCGTACCGTCCGCGCCACGACGTCGTCGAGGTCGACCGCGCCGTCCAGGAAGTTCTGGATGGCGCGCCGCTCGGGGCCGGTCATCGGCTTGACGCCGGCCAGTTTGTCGACGAAGAGCCGGTAGCCCTTGTCCGTGGGGATGCGCCCGGCGCTGGTGTGCGGCTGGGCGATGTACCCCTCGTCCTCCAGGGCGGCCATGTCGTTGCGGACCGTCGCCGGGGAGACGCCGAGGTTGTGCCGCTCGGTGAGCGCCTTGGAGCCCACGGGC
This sequence comes from Streptomyces sp. B21-105, assembly GCF_036898465.1. Taxonomy (NCBI): domain Bacteria; kingdom Bacillati; phylum Actinomycetota; class Actinomycetes; order Kitasatosporales; family Streptomycetaceae; genus Streptomyces; species Streptomyces sp. B21-105. The sequence goes on from NZ_JARUMJ010000001.1 coordinate 3,285,930, forward strand.
TCCTCGGTGCCGACGTAGTCCTGGACGATGGCGCGCAGCACCTGGAGCCTGCGTTCACTCAGCATCGCGCGCACACCTCCAGAATTTCGTCCCCCAGTCCCCTGGGCCCTCGCGTTTGGCACTCTTCACATGCGAGTGCCAGCGTTCCCCGGCCAGTGTACGGCTGTGGGGTACACCCGGGGCAAGGTCGTGCCCGGCATGGATGCCGTGCGGTTAGCGTCGCGGGATGACAATGACTTGGGAAGAGCTGGGATGGGAGCGGGTCGCGGCCGGAGTGGGCCGGTGCCGGCTGCCGGGCTGGGACTGCACGGTGGGGCTGGTCGTCGGGGCGGGCGCGGCGCTCGTGATCGACGCCGGATCGACCCTGGCGGAGGGGTCGCTGCTGCGGGCGCAGAGTGAGGCGCTCGCCGGCGGGCGTGTGACTCATCTCGCGCTCACGCACCCCCATTTCGACCATGTGCTGGGTGCGGCGGCGTTCGCCGGCGCGGAGGTGTTCGGGGCGGTGGGCATCGACTCCGTGCGGGCCGACGAACTGAGGGAGGACGCGGTCCGGCAGGGCGTCGACGAGGCGGTGGCGACGGAGGCCGCGGACACGCTCGTCCGGCCCCGGCATTTCGTCTCCGGGGAGTGGACGCTCGACCTGGGCGCCGGCCGGCAGGTCCTGCTGGCGAACCTGGGCCCCGCACACTCCTCCCACGACCTGGTGGTCCTCGTCCCGGGTGCGGCGCCCGGCGAGCCCGAGACGGTCTTCTGCGGCGACCTGGTCGAGGAGTCCGGCGACCCGCAGGCCGGCCCGGACGCCGTTCCGTCGCGCTGGCCCGCCGCCCTCGACCGGCTCCTCGACCTCGGCGGCGAGGACGCGCGGTACGTGCCCGGTCACGGGGCCGTGGTGGACGCGGCGTTCGTGCGGGCGCAGCGGGACGCGCTCGCGGCGCGGTTCGGCGTGTCGCCGTAAGCCCGCAGCCGGGATTCTCCTATCGTCATCAGAATGCGCCAGTACTCCGCCGACCTGACCCCTCCCTGGAAGAAGCCGGCGCCGGTTCCCGAGGTCGCGGCGGAGCCCGGCCTGGTGGTGGAGGAGCCCGGCACCGGCTTCTGCGGCGCGGTGATCCGCTGCGAGGCGGGCACGGTGACCCTGGAGGACCGCTTCGGCAAGCACCGGGTGTTCCCGCTGGAGCCGCGCGGCTTCCTGCTGGAGGGCAGGGTTGTGACCCTCGTCAGACCGCCTTTTGGACCGGTACGTCCCACCCGTACCGCCTCCGGTTCGGTCGCCGTCCCCGGCGCCCGCGCCCGGGTCGCCCGCGCCGGCCGTATCTACGTCGAGGGCCGGCACGACGCCGAGCTGGTCGAGAAGGTGTGGGGCGACGACCTGCGCGTCGAGGGCGTGGTCGTGGAGTACCTGGAGGGGGTGGACGACCTGCCGTCGATCGTCGCCGAGTTCGGTCCCGGCCCGGACGCGAAGCTGGGCGTCCTGGTGGACCACCTGGTGCCGGGAACGAAGGAGTGGCGCATCGCGCAGTCGGTGACCAGCGAGCACGCCCTGGTCGTCGGACATCCGTACATCGACATCTGGGAGGCCGTGAAACCGGCGTCCCTGGGGATCGCGGGGTGGCCGCGGGTCCCGCACGGCCAGGACTGGAAGACGGGCGTGTGCCGGGCGCTGGGCTGGCCGTCGGAGAACACCGGGGCGGTGTGGCAGGCGCTCCTGAAGCGGGTGGAGTCCTACCGGGACCTGGAACCGGAACTGTTGGGATGTGTCGAGCGTCTCATCGACCACGTGACCGTGCCCTGAGCCCTGACGCATGCCGAGCCGTTGCTTCACCGGGACCGGTGGACTGCTCTCCGCCCGCGCGGAGGTGATCCGTCGATCAGTTCGTCCACGCGGCCGAGCAGGTCGTGCTCCCCGCTGTCGCGGGGGTTCGACCCCTCAGTCCACCAGGTCCCGCACCACCGCGTCCGCCAGCAACCGGCCCTGCAGGGTCAGCGCCGCCCGGCCCTCGTCGTAGGCCCCCTGCCGCAGCAGTCCTTCCGCGAGCGCCCGGACCGCGGCCGCGAGCCCCGCCTCCCGCAGCAGCGCCAGCGGAATGCCCTCCTTCAGCCGCAGCTCCAGCAGGATCCGCTCCACGCGGCGGTCCTCGTCCGACAGCAGCTCACGTCCCGCGCCGGGCGAGCGCCCGCCCGCCAGCGCCGCCGCGTACGCCCCCGGATGCTTGACGTTCCACCAGCGCACCCCGCCGACGTGCGAGTGCGCGCCCGGCCCCGCGCCCCACCAGTCGGCGCCGCGCCAGTACAGCTCGTTGTGCAGGCAGCGGGCCGCCCTCGACGTGGCCCAGTTGGAGACCTCGTACCAGTCGAAGCCCGCCGCCGACATCACCTCGTCCGCGATCAGATAGCGGTCGGCGTGCACGTCGTCGTCGGTCATCGGGACCTCGCCGCGGCGGATCCTCCGGGCCAGCTGGGTGCCCTCCTCGACGATCAGGGCGTACGCGCTGACATGGTCGGGTCCGGCGCCCAGGGCCGCCCCCAGCGAGGCCCGCCAGTCCTCGTCCGACTCGCCCGGAGTGCCGTAGATCAGGTCCAGGTTGACGTGGTCGAAGCCCGCCGCCCGCGCCTCCGCCACACACCGCTCGGGCCTGCCCGGCGTGTGCGTGCGGTCCAGCACCTTCAGCACGTGCTGCCGCGCGCTCTGCATGCCGAACGAGACCCGGTTGAAGCCGCCCTCGCGCAGCGCCGTCAGATAGGCGGGGTCGACGGACTCCGGGTTGGCCTCCGTCGTCACCTCGGCGTCCGCCGCGAGGCCGAACTCGTCGCGGATCGCGCCCAGCATCCGCACCAGGTCGGACGCGGCCAGCAGGGTCGGTGTGCCGCCGCCGACGAAGACCGTGCGGACCTCGCGCGGGTCGTCGCCGAGGACCTTGCGGGCCAGCCGGATCTCGTCGATCACGGTGTCGGCGTAGTTGTCGCGGGAGGCGAGGACCCCGCCGGTGCCGCGCAGCTCGGTCGCGGTGTAGGTGTTGAAGTCGCAGTACCCGCAGCGGGTCGCGCAGTACGGAACGTGCAGGTAGAACCCGAGGGGGCGGTCGGCGGCGCCGGCGAGCGCGGACGCCGGGAGCGCGCCGTCGCCGGGAACCGGCTCACCGTCGGGGAGTGCGGAAGGCATACGGCCCATTGTCCCGCACGCCCGCGGCGATCCTCGTCGGCACGGGTCCAGGACTGCGGCCGGGCCGCCTCAGCCCAGCAGTTCCGCCCCCAGCGGACGTCCCGGACCGGCGCCCGGCAGGACGTACGCCACCGCCGAGCCCCGCGTCTGGGTGAACGCGGACAGGTCGTCCTGTGCGGCCATCCGGCGCTGGACCCGGGCGAACAGCGCCGGATCCCGCATGAAGGCGAGGAACAGCAGGCCCTGGTCGGTGGGGCCGTCCGCGTAGGAGTAGCTGCGGCGCAGCATCCGGGCGCCGTCGTCGAGGCGCGGGCTCGCGACGCGCACGTGGGAACGCGGCGGCGTGGTGTGCCGGCCCTGAGCGTCCTTGGCGAGCGGGTCGACGTCGTCGTGCTCCGATCCTCCGTCGAGCGGGGCGCCGGTCGCGCGGCGGCGGCCGACGATCTCCTCCTGACGGTGCACGGCCAGCCGCGCGAAGTCCTCGACCCGCAGGTGGACGCGTCGCACGACGAGGTAGGTCGCGTCGCCCGACCACACCCAGCGCTCGCATTCCTCGGCGGTGGGGTTGGCGCTGCCGTTCTTGAATCCGAGCAGGTCGCGCGGGGTGCCGCCGCCGTCCGGGGAGGGCGGCAGGAAGCCCGCCTGACGCCAGCGCGGGCTCAGCGCGTCCCCCGCCAGCCGGGTCAGGGTGGCCGCGGTCGCCTCGGTGGCGTCGGACGAGTCGGCGCACAGTTGCACCAGCACGTCGCCGCCACAGCGGGCGGGGTCGAGCCGGTCGCCGGGGAACGCGGGCAGGTCGCGCAGGGCGTCGGGGACGCGCAGGCCGAGGCGGTCGGGCAGCCCGGGGCCGATGCCGAGCGTGACGGTGAGACGGGCCCCGCGGCCACCGCCGGCCTCCCTGCCCTCCCCGGCCTCCCTGCCCTCCGGGCCGATCTCCCGGGGTTCCTGGGGTTCCTGGGGTTCCTGGGGTTCCTCGGGCCCCTGGAGCCCCTCAAGGGCGCGGGTCCACCTCCCGAGCACCTCCTTCAGCTCCCGTGCGCCCGCCGTACCGCGCAGGGCGGGATCGAGGTCGTACGCGAGGATCAGCGCGGTGGCCTGTCGCGGGGTCGTCACCCCGGCCTGGCGGCGGCGCGCCGCGTGGGCCCCGGGCCCGGGCGCGCCCGCCGGCGCATCGGCCTCGCGGGTGCATGCGGTCGCGGCGGTCGCGGTCAGCCCGATCCCGGCGCCGGCGAGCAGGACGCGTCGGCGGGTTGGCGTGTCATCTGCGGCTTTCTTCGCCTTCGGCACAAAACGGGACCATACATGCGCGGAGCGCGCCCGGCCCGCGTCCCTCGCCGCCCGGCTCACGCCCTTCGCGGCCCCACTCCGACCAGCCACGCCCCCCGGGCCGCCCCCGCCCCAGGGCGCCGGGACCGCAGCGCCGCCGCCCCGACCACCAGCCGACCGACACCCGACCGCGGCATCCTCGCCGCCGCACCGGCTCCTTCGCCGCTGACCGCCGAGCCCTCCGCCCACTTATCGCGCCGACCATCACCCCGGCCGACCCGGGGACCGCCGACCCGCAGCCCCGACCACCAGCCGACCGACACCCGACCGCCGCCGGCACGCCTCGCCGCCGCCCCGGGCTCCTTCGGCCGTCTCGCCGGCAATCCGAGGGCCTGTTTCGGAAGTCCCGTCTGCCCGGCGTCGAGCGGCTCGCTACTGCGCCTGGAGCACCAGCAGGGCGAGGTCGTCGTCGGGCGGCTCCTCACCGAACTCATGCACCAGCTGCCGGATCCGGTCCGCGATCAGCTCCGCGTCCAGTCCCGTGCAGCCCGCCAGCGCCGTCGCGAGACCGTCCTCGTCGTCGAACTGGCGCAGTCCCGAGCGCCGTTCCGTCACGCCGTCGGTAACGCACAGCAGGCTGTCGCCGGGGTGCAGTTCCAGGCTGTCGCAGGTGTAGACGACGTCCTCGACGACCCCGAGAAGGGTCTGCGGGCGGCCGGCGGTGGCGACCGCGCCGTCCGGCCCGAGCAGCAGCGGCAGCGGGTGTCCGGCGGAGGCGAGCGTGCAGCGGATGCCGCCCTCGAAGGGCGCCAGTTCGCCGTACAGGAGCGACAGGAAGCGGGTCTGCGGGCCGTCCGCGGGACCGGCGGGGCCCACGAAGGCGCGGGCTGCTGCGTCGGCCGCCTCGGTCGCGTCGTCGAGGAGGAGCTGGTTGAGGCGGTCCAGCACATCAGGGACGCCGTACCCCTCGCGGGCCAGCAGCCGCAGCCAGGGCCGCGCCAGGCCGATGACGACGGCCGCCTCCGGGCCCTTCCCCTGGACGTCCCCCACGGCGAAGCACCAGCGGCCGTCGCCCGCCGGGAACAGGTCGTAGAAGTCGCCGCTCGGCCCGCCCTGCTCGCGCGGCTCGTAGACGAGGGCGCTGCACACGCCGGGGATCTGGGCGACCGCGCCGGGCAGCAGCCCGCGCTGCAGAACGGCGCTGATGGTGGCCTGGCGGGCGTACTGACGGGCCGCCCCGATGGCGAGCGCCACCCGGCGGCCGAGATCCTCCACGAGCCCGGTGACCTCGTCGGGGAAGACGCCCGGCCCGGCCCGTCCGAGGACCAGGGTGCCCAGCGGCCGGCCGCCGGCGATCAGCCGGTAGGCGAGCGAGGAGCCGTGCGGACCCAGCGCCGTCGCAGGCCAGGGATAGGGCTCCGGTCCCGAGCGGGGGCCGCCGTCGGGCGGGCACGGCGGGTCCTTCTCCAGGGCGCGGCGCAGCTCCTCGATGCGGTTCTCGCTGCTGTGCCAGACCCGGGCCAACCGCGGCCCCGGCCCGCCGGCCCAGTCGCCGCGGCCGCTGACCTCGTCCTCCAGCCACACCGCGCACCAGTCGGCGAGCCGCGGTACCAGCAGCTGGCCGGTCAGCGCGGCGACCAGGTCCTCGTCGAGCTGACCGGCGAGCAGGTCGGACGCCTCGGCGAGGAAGGAGAGGGCTCCGCGGTTCAGCCAGTTCGGGTCACCCCGCCGGTTCCCGCCGTTTTGGCCGTTCGGCTCGGGTTCGGGCGCGAGGACGTCGAGGAGACCGGTGAAATCGGCATGGCCTGGGTCGTGGCCGCATCCGTTGCCGTATCCGTTGCCGGGATCATGGCTGGGGTCGTGGTCGTGGCCGAGGCAGTCGTCGCACTCGGCGTCGGCCTCGCGCGCATCGCCGGTGAGGCCCGCGCCGTCGCCCGACAGGCCCAGCCCCTCGGCGGCCGTGGCCCCGCCGCCACCGGCGAAGCCCGACTCGGCGGACTCGATGGAATCGATGGTCTCGGCGGACGGCAGCAGCCGCGCCCAGACCGTCTTCGCTCCCCTGCGGTACGTGACGCCCCAGGCGTCCGCCAGCGTGGCGACCAGACGCAGGCCACGACCGTGCTCCGGCATGCCGTGGGGCGGATCGGGGGCGTGGTCGCGCGGGGTGCGGGAGGGGTGCCGGTCGCAGACCTCGACGACGACCGCGAGGTCGCCGTCGGGCGGGCCGGGCTCCGCCTCCAGCCGGCACACCAGCTCGACCTCGGTGCCGGCGTGGACCACGGCATTCGTGACGAGCTCGCTGACGACGAGTATCGCGTCCTCGGCAAGGCGCTCGCGCAGCTTCACGGCGCCGGGCAGGCCGGTCGCGGCCCACTCCGACAGTGCGACGCGGATGAGGTCTCGGGCGGTGCCGGGCGCGAGGGAACTGCCGGCCAGGATCGCGCGCGCGTGCGGGAGCCCACCCGCGCGCGCGGGCGCGCCGCCGGCCCGGGAGAGGGTCTCCCGTTGCGTCGGAATGGCTCCCATGCGCTGCTCCCCGGACGGTACGGATACCCACAGGGTGACAGACCGGTTCCGTCCATGAGCGCTGGGTCACCGAAGTGGGCCGCACGGAGCGAGAAGCGTGCTATGCGGGGGCATGCGTGTGCCCGTTGACGCACGATGACGCACGGTTGGGGTGGCATCCGAACATTCGGATGCCACCCCTCCACTTCTCACCGGCGTGGCGCCCGCGACACGCGCGAACTACGCCTCGCCCGAACTACGCCTCGTCCGAGCTGCACCTCACCCGAGCTGCACCTCACCCGAAACTACGCCTCGCGCGATCCGGCGTACATCTCGTCGATGAGGTGCTTGTACTCCCGCTCCACGACCGGCCGCTTGAGCTTCAGGCTGGGCGTGATCTCGCCGTGCTCGACGTCGAGGTCGCGGGGCAGCAGCCGGAACTTCTTGATGGTCTGCCAGCGCTGGAGGCCTTCGTTGAGCTGCTTGACGTAACCGTCGACGAGCTCGACGGTGACGGGCGCGGCCACGACCTCCGCGTACGACTTTCCGGCCAGGCCGTTGTCCTTCGCCCAGTCCAGGAGGGACGGCTCGTCGAGGGCGATGAGCGCCGTGCAGAAGTTCCGGTCGGCCCCGTGCACGAGGATGTTGGAGACGTACGGGCAGACCGCCTTGAACTGGCCCTCGACCTCGGCGGGCGCGATGTACTTGCCGCCGGACGTCTTGATGAGGTCCTTCTTGCGGTCGGTGATCCGCAGGTACCCGTCGGGCGACAGTTCGCCGATGTCGCCCGTGTGGAACCAGCCGTCGGCCTCGAGGACCTCGGCGGTCTTCTCGGGGAGCCCGTGGTAACCCTCCATGATGCCGGGGCCGCGCAGCAGGATCTCGCCGTCGTCGGCGATGCGCACCTCGGTGCCGGGCAGCGGCTTGCCGACCGTGCCGGTGCGGTAGGCCTCGCCCGGGTTGACGAAGGAGGCCGCGGAGGACTCCGTCAGGCCGTAGCCCTCGAGGATGTGGATGCCGGCGCCGGCGAAGAAGTAACCGATCTCCGGCGCGAGGGCCGCCGACCCGGAGACACAGGCGCGCAGGTTGCCGCCGAAGGCCTCGCGGATCTTGGCGAAGACGAGCGCGTCGGCGACCTTGTGCTTGGCGCCGAGCCCGAAGGGGACGGACGCGCTGCCGGTGCGCCGGAAGTTGTCCTGGGCGGCCTTGGCGTACTCCCGGGAGACCTCGGCGGCCCACTGGAAGATCTTGTACTTGGCCCCGCCGCCCGCGCGAGCCTTGGCGGCGACGCCGTTGTAGACCTTCTCGAAGATGCGCGGCACGGCGGCCATGTACGTCGGCCGGACGACCGGCAGGTTCTCGATGATCTTGTCGACGCGGCCGTCGACGGCGGTGACGTGGCCGACCTCGATCTGGCCGGAAGTGAGCACCTTGCCGAAGACGTGCGCGAGCGGCAGCCACAGGTACTGCACGTCATCGGGGCCGACCAGGCCGGTCGCGGCGATCGCCTTCGCCATGTACGACCAGTTGTCGTGCGGCAGACGCACACCCTTGGGACGGCCGGTGGTGCCGGAGGTGTAGATGAGGGTGGCGAGCTGGTCGGAGGTGATCGCGGCGACCCGCTCCTTGATCAGCCCGGCCTCCTTCTCCAGCCGGGCCGCGCCGCGCTTCTCGAGCTCGTCCAGGGTGAGGATCCAGTCGGCGGTCTCCACGCCGGCCGGGTCGATCACGACCACATGGGTGAGGTCGGGCAGCTCGGCGCGCTTCTCGACCGCCTTGGCGAGCTGGGCGGCGTCCTCGGCGATCAGCACCCGGCTCTCGGAGTCCGAGAGGATGAACGCGGACTCGTCGGCGTTGGTCTGCGGGTAGACGGTGGTGGTGGCGGCCCCGGCGCACATGATGCCGAGGTCGGCGAGGATCCACTCGAGGCGCGTGGAGCAGGCGAGTGCGACGCGCTGCTCGGACCGCACACCGAGCTCGATGAGGCCGGCCGCGATCGCGTAGACCCGTTCGGCGGCCTGCGCCCAGCTCAGCGTCTTCCAGGCGTCGGGTCCCTCGCCGGACGCGGCGGGCACGGGGTGGCGATAGGCCTCCGCGTCGGGCGTGGCCGCCACGCGCTCCAGGAAGAGGCCCGCGACGGACGGCGGACGGTTCTCGATCAGTGTCTGTGTGTCGCTCACGACATCCTCCGGGGCCCGCGACGGTGCGGCGGCTGGCTCGATGCGGCGTCGTTCGACGCGCGGCTGCTGTTGACGACGGCTCTTGTTGACGACGGCTGTGCTGGACGGCGGTGTAACTGGACGACGGTGTACTGGACGGCAGCGTGCTGAACGGCGGCTGTGTTCGGCTCAGCTGTTGTTCGGCTCAGCTGTTGTTTAACTCATGAGTAACTACCGAGCAGGCATCAGAGTAAAGGGCGACTGGCCAGCGCGTAAGGGTCTCCGGGCAGTCACTTTCTCCTGAGTACAGCCAAAGGGCCCGTCGCGCTACAGCACGACGGGCCCTCGGTACGCCCTGCACACCGGCCTACGGCGCGGCTACTTCTTGCCCTTGCCGGATCCCGCGCTGTCGTCACTGCTCAGGACGGCGATGAAGGCCTCCTGCGGAACCTCCACGGAACCCACCATCTTCATCCGCTTCTTGCCTTCCTTCTGCTTCTCCAGCAGCTTGCGCTTACGGGAGATGTCGCCGCCGTAGCACTTGGCGAGGACGTCCTTGCGGATGGCGCGGATGGTCTCGCGGGCGATGACCCGGGAGCCGACGGCCGCCTGGATCGGCACCTCGAAGGCCTGCCGCGGGATGAGTTCGCGCAGCTTGGCGACGAGCCGCACACCGTAGGCGTACGCGGCGTCCTTGTGGGTGACCGCCGAGAAGGCGTCCACCTTGTCGCCGTGCAGCAGGATGTCGACCTTGACCAGGCTGGAGGCCTGCTCGCCGGTGGGCTCGTAGTCCAGCGACGCGTAACCGCGCGTCTTGGACTTCAGCTGGTCGAAGAAGTCGAAGACGATCTCCGCGAGCGGCAGCGTGTAGCGGATCTCGACCCGGTCCTCGGAGAGGTAGTCCATGCCGAGCAGGGTGCCGCGCCGGGTCTGGCACAGCTCCATGATCGACCCGATGAACTCGGAGGGCGCGAGGATCGTGGCGCGTACGACGGGCTCGTAGACGTCGCTGATCTTGCCCTCGGGGAACTCGCTCGGGTTGGTGACGGTGTGCTCGCTGCCGTCCTCCATCACGACCCGGTAGACCACGTTGGGCGCGGTGGCGATGAGGTCGAGCCCGAACTCGCGCTCCAGCCGCTCCCGGATCACGTCGAGGTGCAGCAGACCGAGGAAGCCGACGCGGAAGCCGAAGCCGAGGGCGGCGGAGGTCTCCGGCTCGTAGACCAGCGCGGCGTCGTTGAGCTGGAGCTTGTCGAGCGCGTCGCGCAGCTCCGGGTAGTCCGAGCCGTCGAGGGGGTACAGGCCCGAGAACACCATCGGCTTGGGGTCCTTGTACCCGCCGAGGGCCTCGGTCGCGCCCTTGTGCAACGTGGTGATGGTGTCACCGACCTTGGACTGACGGACGTCCTTCACACCGGTGATCAGATAGCCGACCTCACCGACGCCGAGGCCGTCGGCCGACTTCATCTCCGGCGCGGACACGCCGATCTCGAGCAGCTCGTGTGTGGCGCCGGTGGACATCATCCGGATCCGCTCGCGCTTGTTGAGCTGGCCGTCGATGACACGCACGTACGTCACGACACCGCGGTAGGAGTCGTAGACCGAGTCGAAGATCATCGCGCGGGCGGGGGCGTCCTGGACGCCGACCGGAGCCGGGACGTCGGCGACGACCCGGTCCAGCAGCGCCTCGACGCCCAGACCGGTCTTGGCGGAGACCTTGAGCACGTCCGCGGGGTCGCAGCCGATGAGGTTGGCCAGCTCCTCGGAGAACTTCTCGGGCTGGGCGGCCGGCAGGTCGATCTTGTTCAGCACCGGGATGATCTTGAGGTCGTTCTCCATCGCCAGGTAGAGGTTGGCGAGAGTCTGGGCCTCGATGCCCTGGGCGGCGTCGACGAGGAGGACGGTGCCCTCACACGCGGCCAGCGACCGGGACACCTCGTACGTGAAGTCCACGTGCCCGGGGGTGTCGATCATGTTGAGGATGTGGGTCCTGCCCGGGTCCTCGGTCGGGGCCCAGGGCAGCCGGACCGCCTGGGACTTGATCGTGATGCCGCGCTCACGCTCGATGTCCATGCGGTCGAGGTACTGAGCACGCATCTGCCGCTGATCGACCACTCCGGTCAGCTGGAGCATGCGGTCGGCGAGCGTGGACTTGCCGTGGTCGATGTGCGCGATGATGCAGAAATTACGGATCAGAGCCGGGTCGGTACGGCTCGGCTCGGGCACATTGTTAGGAGTCGCGGGCACGCAGGGTCCTGTCTCTTGAGGCGCCTTGTGCCTCGGGTCGGATCGATACGTAGGCTCCATGGTCCCACGGGTGGCGACCGGAGACCGGTTTGGGCCACTCGGGCAGCCACTGCTAGTCTGGGCAGCTGTGTCTCATGCCCTCTCAGCGCGAGACACGCCCCAAGAAATCACCTGGTACGAGCCCGTGCGGCTCCGTGCCTGAACCTGAAAAGGCTCATTCGTGGCGAACATCAAGTCCCAGATCAAGCGGAACAAGACCAACGAGAAGGCTCGACTGCGCAACAAGGCCGTCAAGTCCTCCCTGAAGACCGCGATCCGCAAGGCTCGCGAGGCCGCTGCCGCGGGTGACGCCGAGAAGGCCACCGAGTACCAGCGCGCTGCCGCGCGTCAGCTCGACAAGGCCGTCTCCAAGGGCGTCATCCACAAGAACCAGGCCGCCAACAAGAAGTCGGCGCTTGCTTCCAAGGTCGAGTCCCTCAAGGGCTGAACCGCTTCACTGATCTGATCGTCGGCAGGGACCACAGCGGGCCCTCTCATCCGCTCCCGTCCGGCACCCTCGATGCCTGTACGCGGCCTGCGTTCGCCACGCGGGTACGGGCTCACCAGCTTGAACCGCTTTTCCCGCAAGGCCCCGGCGCTCCGCCCTTCCCCAGGGCGGGAGCCGGGGCCTTCGGCATGGCCCGGCTCTCACTGTGGCCCGGTCTTCAGCCCGACCCGGTCTTCAGCCCGACCCGGCAATCGGCCTTCACGACCAGAAGTCGTTGCTCTTGTCGATGTCCGAGACGCATTCGTCGAGGTCGGTGATCTTGTCGCCGACGACCCGGAAGACGATGCACCCGTCTTCCTCGAGATGCTTGCCGTTGCGGTCCGCGGTGAAGCGGTGCATGGCGACGGCGTGCCCCCGGCCGTCGACCATGATGTTGCGCAACTCGACGCGCATCGACCCCGCCGTCTCCGAGAAGAGCCTGCCGTACATGTCCGTGATCGCGTCGAGGCCCTTGAAGTCCCCGGAGAGCAAGTGGGAACCGGGCACGTGATGCGTACAGTCCCCCGTCATCAGCCCGCGCAGGGTGTCCATGTCACCGCGGGAGAAAGCCTCGTATCCCTCACGGACGAGTGCCGCGTGCGGGTGTTCAGCCATGTCGAACGCCACCTTTCGCATACGCCGGCGATGTGCGGCTGGTACGTCCGATTCTCCTCCCCGGCGGAAGAACGGCGACTGGATCACCCTGGCCCCACGAGCGTGAAGGCTTGCGGCGTGAGGCACACGGTATGAGGCGCCCGGCTTGGAGGCACTCGGGATGAAAAGGCAGCCGGCGTGACGCACGCGGACGGGACGGCTATCCGCGCCCCGCGGACCGCGCCGCACGCGCGATGGCCACGACGGCCTTCTCGAGGGCGTACTCCGGATCGTCGCCGCCGCCCTTCACTCCTGCGTCCGCCTCGGCCACCGCGCGCAACGCGACGGCCACCCCGTCCGGCGTCCAGCCGCGCATCTGCTGACGTACCCGGTCGATCTTCCAGGGCGGCATGCCGAGCTCCCGCGCCAGGTCGGCCGGACGGCCGCCACGCGCCGAGGACAGCTTGCCGATGGCCCGCACGCCCTGGGCGAGCGCGCTGGTGATCAGCACGGGTGCCACGCCGGTGGCCAGCGACCAGCGCAGCGCCTCCAGCGCCTCGGCGGCCCGCCCCTCCACCGCCCGGTCGGCGACGGTGAAGCTCGACGCCTCGGCCCGCCCTGTGTAGTACCGGCCGACAACGGCCTCGTCGATGGTGCCCTCGACATCGGCGACCAGCTGGGACACCGCCGAGGCCAGCTCCCGCAGATCGCTGCCGATGGCGTCGACCAGCGCCTGGCACGCCTCGGGCGTGGCCGATCTGCCGGTCGCCCGGAACTCCTGTCTGACGAAGGCCAGCCGATCCGCCGGCTTGGTCATCTTCGGGCAGGCCACCTCGCGGGCGCCGGCCTTGCGTGCGGCGTCGAGCAGCGCCTTGCCCTTGGCGCCACCGGCGTGCAGCAGGACGAGCGTGATCTCCTCGGCGGGCGATCCGAGATACCCCTTGACGTCCTTCACCGTGTCGGCGGACAGGTCCTGCGCGTTGCGTACGACCACGACCTTGCGCTCCGCGAAGAGCGAGGGGCTGGTCAGCTCGGCGAGCGTGCCGGGCTGCAGCTGGTCCGGGGTGAGGTCGCGTACGTCCGTGTCGGCGTCGGCGGCCCGGGCGGCGGCCACCACCTCCTGCACGGCACGGTCGAGCAGGAGGTCCTCCTGGCCCACGGCGAGCGTCAGCGGGGCGAGAGGGTCGTCATTCGCAGTCTTCCTTGCCATCACCGAAAGCATCCCACGAGCCACTGACAACGCGGCCTACGCGGCCTACGCACCCTACGGCTCCTCCCGCCAGCCCTCCCACTCCGCCGCGAACTCGTCCAGCGCCGCCGCGTCGAGCCGCCCGCCCTCGTCGTGCAGCAGGACGAGCCACTGCGCGTCCTCCGCGTCGTCCTCCCCGGCCAGGGCGTCGCGGACGATCCTCGGCTCCTCGCCGACGCCGAACCGCTCCCCGAGCGCCTGAGCCACCTCCTCCGCCGCGTCACGGTCGGGCAGCACCAGCACATGTCTCACATCGCTCACGGCACCATTTTCCGGCACACGCACCCGGCCCCGACCCACCCGGCCCGACCCACCGGGTCCGACGCGACCACCGAGGGCTCCGGGGGCCGGAGGTCCAGGGGTCCAGGGGTCCGGGGGGTCCGGGGGGTCCGGGGACTACCTCCTCGCGAGAACGGTCGGCACCCGCTCCAACTCGATCCCGAACCGCTCCCGATACACCCCCAACACCTCGACGTCGGCTTCCAGTTCACGTTCTCCGCTTGTCCCGTCCGCGGACGTCGTCTTGAACCGGCGTCCGCTGAGCGTGATCCTCCCTCCGTCCTCCGTGAGTCGCGAGCAGATCAGCGACCGTGTGAAGTGCGACTCCGGTGAGGTGCTGTGCCACCAGGCTCCCGCCACGAAGTCCGCCAGCACCCGGGGCCGCATCTCCAACCGGTACACCCGTGTACCGTCCCGCACGACGTCCATGTCCCGCGGCTGCGTCACCCCACCGGCTCCTGCCCCCGCGCCGCCCGGTTCCGGGCCGGCCTCGACGATCCTGAACGTCCCACCGGGGTCGGCCTGTTCGCCGTCCTGCCGCCATCGGAGCGGGTGGTGGCTGTGCGCCCCGAACCCGACGTCGGCCAGCCACTGCCCGCCGTCCACCGTCCTGACGAGCAGAGCGAGATGGTCGTACGGGACACCGAGCCGGCCCTCTTCGCCGTACACGCGCGCCGCCAGCAGGGTGACCTCGAAACCCAGCGCGGTCAGCAGGGCCCCGAACGCCCCGTTCAGCTCGTAACAGAAACCTCCCCTCCGGGCCTCGACGACCTTCGCGACCAGCCGCCTCTCCTCCAGCACGATCTCCTCCCCGAAATGCACCGACAGGTTCTCGAAGGGCACGGCCCGCAGATGCCTCAGATGCAGCTCACGGAGAATGCCGACGGTCGGAGGCGGGAGCGGGCCCTCGAGGCCGAGGCGGTGGAGATAGGCCTCGACCGAACGAGCGTCGGGAAAGCGGACGTCCTGGTGCCGCCCGTCGTCGGGAGGAGGGGCGGCCACGGGACGGGCGGCGTCCTGCGGGACCAGGTTCCGGGCCGGTTCGTCCTTCGGCTGTGCGGGATTCATGCCCTCAGTCTCGCGCCACCCGCAACTCCCCGCCCCCGCCCTCGCCACCCCCTCCGACGACCGCCAGCGCCCCGTCCCGGTCCGTCCGCAGCACCGCCGCCCCTCCCGCACGCAGTGCCGCCACCGTGCTGGGCGCCGGGTGTCCGTACGGGTTGTCCGCGCCGCAACTGATCAGTGCCAGCCGGGGCGCCACCGCCCGTATGAGGTCCGGGTCCTGATAGGCCGAGCCGTGATGCGCCACCTTCAGCACGTCCACTCCGCGTACCAGCGCCGCCGCCGGCGATCTCGACAGCGCCCGCTGCGCCGGAGGTTCGAGGTCGCCCAGCAGCAGCATGCGCAGCCCGGCCGATCGCACGAGCAGCGTCACACTCGCGTCGTTCGGCCCCTCCGGTTCCGGCGCCGGGAACGGCGCAGGCCACAACACCTCCCATTCCAGGGCGCCGACCCGCCGCCGTTCCCCGGCAACGGCCCGCACCACGGGGATGTTCCGCGCCCTCGCCTCCTTCCGTACGAACTCCACCTGCTCCACGGGTTCCTCGAATCCCGTGGTCTCGACAGCCCCCACCTCCCGGCCCCGCAGCACCCCCGGCAACCCGGCCACATGGTCGGCGTGGAAGTGCGTCAGCACGACGAGCGGTACCCTGGTGACGCCGAGCGTGCGCAGGCACTGGTCGACCAGCGCCGGATCCGGACCGGCGTCCACAACCACGCCGGCGCCGTCGCCCGCCGCGAGAACGGTCGCGTCGCCCTGTCCGACGTCGCACATCGCCAGCCGCCAGCCCGGCGGCGGCCAGCCCGTGAGCACCCGCGTCAGCGGCGGCGGGCGCACCACCACGAGCAGCAGCAGCGCCCCGCAGACCACGCACAGCCACGGATGTCTCGACAACCGCCGCCCGGACATCACCGCCACGGCCGTGACGACCCCCAGCAGCAGGGCTCCGGCCCAACTGCCCGGCCAGTCCATTCCCGCGCCCGGCAGTGCGGCGCCCGTTCGGGCCACGCCCGCGATCCACTCGGCGGGCCAACCTGCGCACCAGGCCAGTGCCTCGGCCACCGGCATCGCCACCGGCGCGGTCGCCAGCACCGCAAAGCCCAGCACTGTCGCGGGCGCGACCGCGAACTCCACGAGGAGGTTGCAGGGCACCGCCACCAGACTCACCCGTGCCGACAGCACGGCGACGACCGGTGCGCACAGGGCCTGCGCGGCTCCGGCTGCCGCCAACGCCTCGGCGAGCCTCGGCGGCACCCGCCGCCTGCGCAGTGCGGCACTCCAACGCGGCGCCAGTGTCAACAGGGCCCCGGTGGCGAGGACGGACAGCAGGAAGCCGTAACTCCGGGCCAGCCACGGGTCGTACAGCACCAGGAGCAACACGGCGGTCGCCAGTGCCGGGACGAGGGACCTGCGTCGGCCGGTCACCAGGGCCAGGAGCACGACCGCTCCGCAGGCCGCCGCGCGCAGCACGCTGGGGTCGGGCCGGCACACCACCACGAATCCGAGCGTGAGCGCCCCGCCGAGCACCGCGGTCGCACGGAGCGGGACGCCCAGCCGGGGCGCCAAACCACGCCGCTCGACCTGCTGGGCGAGGCCGGGCGGGCCGAGGAGCAGCGCGAGGATGATCGTGAGGTTGCTCCCGGAGACGGCCAAAGTGTGGGCCAGGTCCGTCTCCTTGAAGGCCTCGTCCAGCTCGGGCGTGATCCTCGAGGTGTCCCCGACCACCAGCCCCGGCAGCAGCGCTCTGGCGTCCGCCGGCAAGCCGTCGGTGGCCACACGCAGGCCGGCCCGCAGCCGCCCCGCCGACCGCTGCGCGGCAGAGGGACGTCCCACGATCGACGGCGCCGCCCGATCCCGCACCCGCAGCACCGCCGCGAACCGGTCCCCTCGGGCCAGGGCAGGCGCGAGCCGCCCGGCCACCCGCAGCCGGGTGGACGGCAACAACGCAAGCCACGGAGCCTCGGCCCGCCCTTCAGGACCTCGCGCGCCGCCAGACTTTTCCCGCCCGTCCGGCCCCGCCCGTCGGTCGCCGTCTCCGCTGCGCGATCCGGCGTCCACGATCAGCAGGACCGGCGTCCGCGTCGCCACCGCCGTCCGGCCAGCGCTCTCGACCCTGCGCACCTCCGCCTCGATCAGCACCGAGTCCGGCATCACATGGTCCCCTCTGACCCGGGGGCGCGTGAGCCGTGGGTCCGAGGTGAGCTCGACCTCCGCGGTGACGCTCGCGTACCTGTCCGCCAGCGCCGGCACCGGCCCGCGGCGCAGATCGGTGCCGTGCAGCCCGGCCGACGCGGCGGCCGCGGCCACACAGAGCAGCGAGGCGGCGACGGTCACACGCGGCCAAACCCTCCGCCGACCCGACAAGCCCGCACCCCCCGACCCCACATCCGCATCCGCGACGGTGACGGGCGGCGAACCCGTCCGACGCCCCGACAAGCCCGCTCCACGCCCCTCCCGCGACGCCACGCGCGGCGAAGCCCCGTGCCGACCCGACGTGACGGCGACATCCACCTCTCCGACGGTCGCACGCGGCCTTGCGCTCCAAGGGGCCGACGCGCCCGGCACATTCCTGTCCCCGCCCCTCCCCACGACGAGCAGGGTCGCGGCGACCGCCAGGCAGCCGACCACGAGGCCGCCCACCAGCCCCGTGGACGCGTCCAACGTGAGCGCGGCCGTGGCCCAGGCCGCGAGTGCGGGCGGCACGAGCCGGAGATCCAACGGCGCTTCCTGACGCGGGTGGGCGTCGCCCAGCCGCTTTCCGGAGTCGGCGTGCACGGCCTGCCGACCGCGCCGGCCCGGCACCGGCCGGACACCGCTCACAGCGGCCTCGGCCTCCTCCCCGCCCCGGCTCCTGAGCCCTTGAATCGTCCGTGAAGCGTGCGCCCGCCTCATGGCCGCACGAGATTTCGCAGGTCGGCGAAGCGCCGCTCCCCGATGCCGTTGACGTCCCGCAGTTCGTCCACCGACCGGAAACCGCCGTGCTGCGCCCGATGGTCGATGATGTGCTGCGCCAGCACCGGTCCCACACCGGGCAGGGCCTCGAGTTGGTCGACCGTCGCCGTGTTGAGGGACACGGGCACCGCGGGCCCACCGCCCGGACCTGCCGCGCCGCCGTACCTCGCCGATCCCGAACCCGCTCCTCCCGCTGCCACCCCGGCCACGGCGACCGGAGGGCCGCCGACGACGACCTGCTCGCCGTCCACGAGGAACCGGGCGCGGTTGAGGCCGTCGGTGTCGGTGCCCGGCCGCACCCCGCCGGCCGCGCCCAACGCGTCGACGACCCTCGACCCGGCCGGGAGGCGGTGGATCCCGGGTTTGCGCACCTTGCCGCTGACGTCCACCACGATCTCGGCGCCGCCCGTGCTCCCGGCGTCCCCCGCGGTTCCCGGCCCGGGTGGACCGTCGGTCGCTTCCGGCTCAGCCGCCGCCCCAGCCACCGAGCCCCGCCGGCCCTCCACCGCCCCGAAGGGGGCCGCTGCTCGCACCACCTCCGGCACCTTCACCGGCTGGACCCTTCCGGCCCAGAAGTGCTGCACGGCGAAGCCGGCGGCGGCGACCAGCAGTACGGTCAGCGCCAGCACGCTCCTGCGCTCCAGTCCGCACCGTGCCTGCAACCAGACCGGCATCCGCTCCCGCAGCGCAAGCCCCGTCCGCTCCCACCACGCCGCCCGGACCGACCGGACCGCCCGTGACGCCGGGCCCGCGGCCTCGGACGTACCACCGTCCGCAGCGACGACGGCACCCTCGGACGTCCCACCGCTCGCGAGGACGACTACGGCATCAGCGCCGGCGCTCTCGGCGTCGGCCGGTGCCCCACCCCCGAGACCCGGTGCCGCCGCACGGTCCGCCCTACGCGCACTCCCCGTGCCACTCCCAGGACCACCGCCGCCGGCAGCACCGCCCCCAAGGGAATCCGGCGGGCTGCTGACCCCACAGCCCTCACGGGACCCCGGCCGCCTGCTGCCACCATCACCCTCACCGGATTCCGGCCGCCTGCTGCCTCCGCCGCCCCGGTCGCCCGTGCTGCCGCCGCCCGGCGGTCCGACCCCCGGCTTCTCGGGCGCTCCCGCCTCCCGGGCCCGCGCGGTGAACAACGCCTGCGCTCGACGGCGGTTCTCCTCAGCCGAGGCGTGACGGTGTCCCGCCCGGCTGCCGCCAGGTGGACGAAGGCGGCGGGAACGGCCGTCGGAGCCGCGGGAGCGGCCGGGGCCACTGGTCGCGTAGGTGCTGCGTGAGCGTGATCGAAGTGCCATGCCACGAGGATCGGACACTCCGCCACATCGCGATGATCTTGCTCAATTTCCGTGGACCGACGCCCGGTTGTGGATAACTCCGCCACTCACAGGAGTGAGGGAACCCTCAGCGTGGCGAGACCACGACTCCCAGCAGCCCTGGTCCGGTATGGGCTCCGATCACCGCTCCGACCTCGCTGACATGCAGGTCGACGAGCCCGGGCACGCGGGACCGCAATCGGTCCGCGAGGGCCGACGCCCGGTCGGGGGCGGCCAGATGATGCACGGCGATGTCCACCGGTGCGCTGCCCGCCCGGTCGGCGCCGAGTTCTTCCAGGCGTGCGATCGCCTTCGAGGCGGTCCGTACTTTCTCAAGGAGGTCGATGCGCCCCGCGTCCAGCTGAAGGAGCGGCTTCACGGCGAGCGCCGAACCCAACAGGGCCTGGGCGGTGCCGATCCGGCCGCCCCGACGCAGATACTCCAGGGTGTCGACGTAGAAGTAGGCGGAGGTGCCGGCGGCTCGTTTCTCCGCCGCTGTGACCGCCTCGTCGACCGTCCCGCCCGTCTCGGCGACCTCGGCCGCCGCGAGTGCGCAGAAGCCGAGCGCCATGGCGACCATGCCGGTGTCCACCACCCGCACCGGCACCGGCGCCTCGCGCGCCGCGACCACCGCCGCGTCGTACGTGCCGGACAGTTCGGCGGAAAGGTGGAGGGAGACGATGCCGGCGGCGCCGGACTCGGCGACCCTGCGGTAGGTCTCGGCGAAGTACTGGGGGCTGGGGCGCGAGGTGGTGACGGGGCGTCGCTTCTGCAGCGCCTGGGCCAGCGAGCGGGTGGAGATCTCGGTGCCCTCTTCGAGTGCCTGGTCGCCGAGGACCACGGTCAGGGGCACCGCGGTGATGCCATGACGCTCCATCGTCCGCTGCGGCAGGTAGGCCGTTGAATCCGTGACGATCGCGACATGGCGGGACATGACCTGGAGGTTACCTGGCGTAGCCGCCGTGCGGCAGTCCGGCCCCTGGCAGCTGGGCTGCCCTTGACCGAATCAAATACCACGCCGAACAGTGCCCGAGCCGGGATCCCGTAAGGCGCCGGACCCGGGTCTCGCGACCCCGTCGCCGCGCGACGACCGCAGCATCAGCGTGCTTGCCGGCCGCTCTGCCGGCGGAGTGCGGGACCCTCGAATCCCGGATCCGCTCAGGTGGTGCTCTCCGGGCGCGGTTTCTTCTGCCAGGGGTAGGTCTGGCGCGGTCCGGGCGGGGTGATGGCAGACGGGGTCGGTTCGTCCGCGGCACGTGCGCCGGGGGTCTTCGGCCAGGTCTGACCCGCCGTCGGGCTGTCGGCCGCCGGTGCCTCGGGCCACGGCGGCGGCGGCCGGTCAGGTTCCGGGGTGGTCCAGTGCCGCAGGGCGCCGGCCTCGACGTCGATCTGGGCGCTGAGGGAGTCGAGGTCGTCCTCCGCGAAGCGGCGGGCACGGTCCCGGGCCGCCCAGCGCAGCGAGTCGGCCCCTCCTGTGATGCGCTCGGTGCGCTGTCGCAGCGAGGGCAGACGCTCGATGAGCGTCGCACGGTCCGGCTCCGACTCCAGGCGCTTGAGTTCGGCGTCCAGTTCGTGGCCGTGCGCGCTGAGCCGCTGGAAGAGGCCGAGGGACTCCTTGAGGGACGCGTCGTCCACGGAGCCCGCGTGCAGTGCGTCCTGGGTGGCTCGCATCGACGTGCGCAGGGTGAGCCGCAGCTGCGCGATTTCGCCCGCCGGTCCGAGCTGGGCGAAGGACTTGGCCCGCAGAGTGTGGTCCTCGACCGTGCGGCGGGCCTGGGTGATGGTGCGGTCGACGCCCCGCTTGGCGGCCCCGATCACCTTCACCGTGGCGTAGACGCCGAGGGCAAGGCACAGCACGAAGAGAAGGGCCATGACGGCGATCACTGCATCCACGAGCTCCTCCTTCGACCTGCACGACCGTCCGGCCCCGCAGACGGCACACCGCACTCGGCGCCCCGCCCTTCAAACGGTAAACGAGACGGGCGGGCCCGGAGTTCCAGAAGAACCCCGAACCTGCCCGCACGGAACCCCTAAGGGACGGCCGAAACCAGTGGACACCCCCGACCGAACCAGTGGACGCCCCCGGTCGAAACCCATGGACGTCCCCGGTCGGCGAACGAAGCCCTACGCCGGAACGATGTTCACCAGCTTCGGCGCCCGCACGATCACCTTGCGGATGCCGGCCCCGCCCAGCGCCTTGACGACCGCCTCGTCGGCCAGCGCGGCCTTCTCCAGCTCGTCGTCGGAGATGGCCGGGGAGACCTCCAGGCGCGCCTTGACCTTGCCCTTGATCTGCACGACGCAGGTCACGCTCTCGTCCACGACGTACGCCGGGTCGGCGACGGGCAGATCCGTGTGGACGACCGAGTCGGTGTGGCCCAGCTTGCGCCACAGTTCCTCGGCGATGTGCGGGGCCAGCGGGGCGGCCAGCAGCACCAGGTCCTCGGCGACCGTGCGCGGCAGTGCCCCGCCCGCCTTGGTCAGGTGGTTGTTCAGCTCGGTGATCTTGGCGATGGCGGTGTTGAAACGCAGGCCCTCCAGGTCCTGGCGCACCCCGTCGATCGCCTTGTGCAGCGCTCGCAGGGTCGGCTCGTCGGCCTCGACGTCGACGACGGTCACCTCGCCGGTGGACTCGTCGACGATGTTGCGCCACAGCCGCTGCAGCAGGCGGTACTGGCCGACCACCGCACGGGTGTCCCACGGGCGCGAGACGTCCAGCGGACCCATCGCCATCTCGTACAGGCGCAGCGTGTCGGCGCCGTACTCGGCGCAGATCTCGTCCGGAGTGACGGCATTCTTCAGGGACTTGCCCATCTTCCCGTACTCGCGCTTCACGGGCGCGCCCTGGTACAGGAACGTGCCGTCCCGCTCCTCGACCTCGGCGGCCGGGACGTACACGCCGCGGGCGTCGGTGTACGCGTAGGCCTGGATCATGCCCTGGTTGAACAGTTTATGGAACGGCTCCGCGGAGGACACGTGCCCGAGGTCGAACAGGACCTTGGACCAGAAGCGCGCGTACAGCAGGTGCAGCACGGCGTGCTCGGCGCCGCCGACGTACAGGTCGACGCCGCCGTGCGGCTGCCCCTCGCGAGGGCCCATCCAGTACTGCTCGACGGCCGGGTCGACCAGCCGCTCACTGTTGTGCGGGTCCAGGTAACGCAGCTCGTACCAGCAGGAACCGGCCCAGTTGGGCATGGTGTTGGTCTCGCGGCGGTAGCGTCGCGGACCGGCGCCGTCGCCCAGGTCCAGCGTGACGTTCACCCAGTCCGCGTTGCGGGACAGCGGCGTCTCCGGGGAGGTGTTCGCGTCGTCCGGGTCGAAGGTGCGGGGCGAGTAGTCCTCGACCTCCGGCAGCTCCAGGGGCAGCATCGACTCGGGCAGCGGGTGGGCGACGCCGTCCTCGTCGTAGACGATCGGGAAGGGCTCGCCCCAGTAGCGCTGGCGGCTGAACAGCCAGTCGCGCAGGCGGAAGTTGACTGTGCCCTCGCCGATGCCCCGGCCCTCGAGCCATTCGGTGATGCGCGCCTTGGCGTCGACGACGCCCAGGCCGTTCAGGCTGATCTCGTCGTTCGCCGAGTTGATGATCTTCGCGTCGTACGACGCGAAGGCGTTCTCCCACGTCGACGTGTCGGTGCCGCGGTCGTCGGTCGGCTCGACGATGCAGTGGATCGGCAGCTCGAAGGCGCGCGCGAACTCGAAGTCACGCTGGTCGCCCGCCGGGACGGCCATGATCGCGCCGGTGCCGTAGCCCATCAGGACGTAGTCGGCGATGAAGACGGGAACCTGCTCGCCGTTGACCGGGTTGGTCGCGTACACGCCGGTGAAGACGCCGGTCTTGTCCTTGGCCTCGGCCTGGCGCTCGACATCGGACTTCGAGGCCGCCTGCGCGCGGTACGCGGCGACGGCGTCGACCGGGGTGGCGTGGCCACCCGTCCAGACGTCGTGCGTGCCCTCGGGCCAGGTTTCCGGGGTGAACTTGTCGACCAGCGGGTGCTCGGGGGCCAGAACCATGTAGGTCGCGCCGAACAGGGTGTCCGGGCGAGTGGTGAAGACCGAGATCCGCTCGCCGTCCACGGGGAAGTCGACGCGCGCGCCTTCGGAGCGGCCGATCCAGTTGCGCTGCTGCAGCTTGATGGCCTCGGGCCAGTCCAGCGCGTCCAGGTCGTTCAGCAGGCGGTCCGCGTAGGCGGTGATGCGCATGTTCCACTGGCGCAGCTTGGCCTTGAAGACGGGGAAGTTGCCGCGCTCGGAGCGGCCGTCGGCGGTGACCTCCTCGTTGGCCAGCACCGTGCCCAGGCCGGGACACCAGTTGACCGGCGCGTCGGAGGCGTAGGCCAGGCGGAACTCCCCGAGAACGTCGGCGCGCTCGGCGGCGGTCAGCTCGTGCCACGCGCGCGTGTGCCCCGGTACGGGACGCTCACCGGACTCGAACTGGGCGACCAGCGCGGCGATCGGGCGGGCCTTGTCCGCTTCCGTGTCGTACCAGGAGTTGAAGATCTGCAGGAAGATCCACTGGGTCCACTTGTAGTACTCGGGGTCGATCGTGGCGAACGACCGGCGCTTGTCGTGGCCCAGGCCCAGCCGGCGCAGCTGGGACTTCATGTTCTCGATGTTGGCCTCGGTGGACACGCGCGGGTGCGTGCCGGTCTGCACGGCGTACTGCTCGGCGGGCAGCCCGAAGGCGTCGAAGCCCAGGGTGTGCAGGACGTTGTGGCCGGTCATGCGCTGGAAGCGCGCGAAGACGTCGGTCGCGATGTACCCCAGCGGGTGACCGACGTGCAGGCCCGCACCGGAGGGGTACGGGAACATGTCCATGATGAACTTCTTGGGCCGGGCGGCCATCTCGGGGTCACCGGCCAGGTCGCCCTGCGGGTTCGGCGCGGCGTAGGTGCCCTCGGCGTCCCAGAAGTCCTGCCAGCGTGCCTCGATCTCGGCGGCCATGGCTGCCGTGTAGCGGTGCGGCGCGGCCTCTGCCGGGACAGCGGCGGCAGCGGGGTTCGTCTCGCTCATGGTCCTCAAAGCTCCATCGATCGTCTCTGCCAGCGGGTTGTCGTCCAGGAAACGAAAAATCCCCTCGCACAGGAGGGGACGCCGCGCCGATTCCGAACCGTCCGATCACCGGCGGTCGGGACTGATCAGCGCGGCTCGCTAAGCAGAAGGCGTACAGCACGCATGGCGTTAGGGTACCGCAGGCCTTGAGCACGAGGCCACGCGCTTACGTATGCATGGTCGAGACAACGTTGCTGTGCCGAGAACGGGGGGTCGGAGCTGCATCCAGGGTCATGGTTACTTCGCGTAACAGCCGCTAAAGGACATCACAACAGCCACATCGTCGTTTCATAACAACGCAATAACTCAAACCTCGTACCCATCGGTATGGAGCCACTTAGAGTTCGGCAGCGGGACCGCTTTCCCGAAACTGCTCGGAGTTGCCCCCATGAACCCTCGTTCCAGTAACAGCACGCTCCCCAAGCCCGGCCGGTCGGCCTACGGGTTGGCGACGGCTGTCGTCCTGGTCCTCATACCTGTGGTCGTGCTGGTCGGCGGCGACCAGTTGCAGGCATTCCTCAACTTCGGTGCGGGTGTCCTGTCGCTGGTGTGCCTCACCTGCTCGGTCATCTGGGGCCTCGTCGCCCAGGACCGGCTCATCCTCAACACACGTCAGCGGATCCTCGCGCAGGGCGTCCACCGCGTGACCGCCGTCGGCTCCATCGCGTTCCTCGTGGTGCACATCACCGTCAAGCTGGCGCTGGAGCACACCGTCCTGATCGCCGCGCTGATCCCCTTCAGCCTGGGCGTCAAGGGCACTGCCGGGCTCATCGGCCTCGGCTCCCTGGCGGCCCTGCTCATGATCTTCGTGGGCATCACCGGTGCGCTGCGCAACCAGTTCGCCGCACCGGCCGAGGTCGCCGCCCGCTGGCGCGCGATGCACATGCTGGCCTACCCGGCTCTGTGCGCGGCCCTCATCCACGGCCTGTACGCGGGGCGCGCGGCGAAGCCGTTCTTCATGATCTCGTACGAGCTCTGCCTGGCCGGCGTCATGGCCGCCCTCGCGCTGCGCGCCGCTCCGCGCCCGTTCAAGCGCCGGGTCGCCGACCGCATCACCGCGCTCCTGGGCGCCCCGGACCGCTCCGCCATGGACGGCCTCGAGGCGTCACGCGCGCGCGTGTCGGAGACCGGCTCGTCGGCGCTGCCCGGGTACGAGGGCCGCTCCGGCCGATCGCCGCTGACGGACACGATGAGCTCCACCCGGATGACCCCGCCGTCGGCGTCGCCGCTGTACGGCACGCCCGCCACCCCCGAGCCGGCGAACGGCTTCGCGGCCGCCTACCGCGCCGTCAACACCCCGCCGCGCGGCCAGCAGCCGCCCTACATCGCCGATCAGACGGCTCGCATGAGCATGCCGTTCGACCTGCAGCAGGCCACCGAGGCGATCCCGCGGGCCGACAGCGGCGGCAGCACGTCGGGCAACTGGCCGATCCCGTCCCCGCCTCCGGTCGGCGAGGCGCCCCAGTCCGTCTACGACCCGCTCCAGGACACGGGATTCACCATCCCGGTCTATGGCAATCCGGGCAGTCCGGGAGCTGGCGGACGTGACGTGTACGACACAGGTGAGACGAACCCCGGGTACGGCGCGTACAACCAGAACGACACGTACAACAGCGGTCCCGCCAACGAACCATCGCCCGGTGCGTCGTACGACGCACCGGGTTCGGGCGAACCTTGGAACACGCCTTCCGGAGGCTATAGGTGAACGAGGCCCTGCCCGACGTCCCCGAAGTCCGCGTGGTCGGCCTTCCGCAACTCACGTCGGGTTTCGACCTTGTCGAGAGACTTGACCTGCCCATGCACCTGAAGGTGCACGGGCCGTTGGAACCCCTGGGCGGAGAGGCCCTCGCGAAGCTCTCCGAGAACATCAACCTGAAGGGCCGCGGCGGCGCGGGCTTCCCCTTCCACAAGAAGCTGCGCTCGGTCGCCGAGGCCGCGATCAAGCGCGGCGTACGGCCGGTCGTCGTCGTCAACGGCAGCGAGGACGAACCGGCCTGCCGCAAGGACACGGTGCTCATCAACCGTGCCCCGCACCTCATCCTGGACGGCGCGCTGCTCGTCGCGGAGGCGCTGGGTGCCCGCACGCTCGTGGTGGGGGTCACCCGCGAATCGACTCAGCGCTCCATAGAGGCCGCACTCTCCGAACGCGGACTCAGCAACGGCCGCCGATCGGCGCTGAAGGCGTTCGTCCAGCGCAACCCGATCCGCATGGTCACCGGTGCCGCGGCGTCGCTGATCCGTTCGATCGACGGCGGCCCGCCGATCCCGCCCGGCCGCAAGGTCAGCGCCTCGCAGAACGGCGTCGGTGGCGCGCCCACCCTGCTCTCCAACGCCGAGACGTTCGCCCAGCTGGCCATCGCCGCCCGGATCGGTCCGGAGCGGTACGGCAACACCGGCCTGTACGACGAGCCGGGCACCGTCATGCTGACGGTCTCCGGCGCGGTCGCCCGCCCGATGGTGATCGAGGTCCCCACCGGCGTGCCGCTGCGCTACGTCCTCCAGCTCGCGGGCGCCCCGCCGGTGCCCCAGGGCGTGCTGACCGGCGGCTACCACGGCAAGTGGATCGACGCGGCGACGGTCAACGAGGCGGTCGTCTCCCGCAACTCGCTCGACGCGGTGGGCGGGGCGCTCGGCGCCGGCGCGATCCTGCCGATCAGCCAGGAGACGTGCCCGCTGGGTGAGTCCCTGCGCGTGGCGCAATGGCTGGCCGACGAGAGCGCGGGGCAGTGCGGCCCCTGCTACCTCGGCCTGCCGGCCGCCGCGCGCGGCATGGAAGACATCATCAACGGCGGTGGCCCGGCCGCCCTGGAGGCGCTCAAGCAGGTCGCCAAGAACGTCAAGCGGCGCGGCGCCTGCTCGCACCCGGACGGCTCCGCGATGTTCCTGGAGTCGACCATCAAGGCGTTCACCGACGACCTCGCCGCCCACGTCCTCGGGAACGGCTGCGGACGGCCCGTGGAGGGCGTTCTGCCGCTCTTCGAGGCGGGCACGGCACCCGCGGCCATCACGAGCGGCAGAGCGCCGGAGGAGAGCGGCTCGAGCCGCCAGAAGATCTTCGTCGACTGGACGCTCTGCCGCGGCCACGGCCTGTGCGCCGACATCCTCCCCGAGGTCTTCCAGCTCGGCGCCGACGGCTTCCCGACAGTGGCGCAGGCGAAGGTACCGGAGTACGCCGAGGCAAAAGCTCTACGCGCGGTGCGTCGCTGTCCGGCGCTCGCCCTGCGCATCGAGGAGGACACGCGCGCGCAGGCGCCCGCCCGCAACCTCCCGGTCCTCTCCCAGGGCCGCGGCCGCCGCGCCCTCGGCCGCTGAGGGCACGCCGACGACCGACGGATCGGGGCCGCCTGAGAACAGGCGGCCCCGATCCGTCGCTCCGGACGACACCCCGAGAACGGAATGCCCCAATGCCCCAACGCAAAAAGATCCCGCCGGATCGCATCCGATCCGGCGGGATCTGCTGTGGAGCTAAGGAGAATTGAACTCCTGACCTCCTGCATGCCATGCAGGCGCTCTACCAACTGAGCTATAGCCCCTCGCGGTCAAGCGGCAGAACCACGATCTTGACCGTGCCGCCCGGTTTCCCCGGCGGCGACGCCAACTTTACCGGTCGGGCGGCGGACCACCAAATCCTTTCCGCCCCGTCCGATTTCGACCGTTATGCGACGTCAAGCGGTGACGAACGAATAGAACCGCTTGAGCGTGCAATGCTCCTCCAGGAGCCGGCCGTAGATCGGCTCGCCCTCCAGTTCGCGATACGTCTCGATCGGGTCGCCCTTTATGATCAGCGCCCGCGCGCATTCCTCGCACCAGTACTGGTAGTCGGGGTTGACCGGCTCCATGTCACGGACGATCGGAGTGCCGCTGCCGCACCAGTCGCACTTCCGCCTGTGTGCACCCATCGATCAGCTCCAGCTGTGGCCGCAGGCCGTGCACACGTAGGAAACCCCTCCGTTGTCGCCGAGAACCTGAGCCACGTGGGCCGAACCGCAGGAGAGGCAACGAAGACGGGTGGCCTTGCCCCGCCCCACCGCTGCTTCGGAGAGACGACCGACCCCTCCGCGGATGCTCGCAGGCATCGCTACTCCCTCCCGTCGGGCCGCGCCCCCTCCGGTCGTTTGATTCTGCCACGGCCGGAGCAATACGGTCAGCGACGCCTCAGTACCAGTCCGGACACGGCACCCAGGGCAGCTGTCGTAGCGAGCGCGTACATGCATGTGAGAAGCGCTTCCGAGGAGGTATACGCCTCCGGGGCCCCAAGTGACTCAAGGCGGTTGAAGAACAGTGTGCCGAAGACGGCCACACCGATCAGCTGCCCGAGCTGGGTGACCGTGGCCAGCAGCCCGCCGGCGTCCGCAGCGTCCTCGGGCAGCACGGCAGCCAGCGCCCCGGTCAGCGACGGGCTGAAGGCGAGCGCGAGCCCGACGCCCACTCCGGCGTACGCCGCGTAGAGCCACACGCCCCCGTCCTCACCACCCCGGAAGAGCAGCCCCACCGCGACCACGGACAGCGCGAGAAGCGCGAACCCGGACGGGATCAGGGCCCGTTGCCACGCGGCCGGCCACCTGCGCCAGGTCAGCCCGACCACGCCGAAGACGACCGCCGTCGGCGCGAAGGTGAGACCGGCGCGCAACGCGCTGAAACCCAGGCCGCCCTGGACGTGCAAGGTCAGCACGAACAGGAAGCCGCCGTTGACCGCCATGACGGCCGTCACCCGCAGGACGGCGAGCGCCATTCCGGGGTGACGCAGTACCCGGGGCGCGATCAGCGGGTCGCCGCCACGCCGGGCGAGCCTGGTCTCGGCACCGCAGAACAGCAGGAACACGAGGGCTCCGGAGGCCAGTGACCACCAGGACCACAAAGGCCAGTCCTCCTCCCGCCCGAGCACGAGCGGGACCGTGACCAGCGACACGGCAGCGCCCAGAAGCACCAGACCGGGCCAGTCCATCCTGCGCGACCCCTTCCGCGCCGCTGCGCCCTCCGCTCGCTCCTTCACCGCCCCCACGTCCGCCGTCGAGTACCCCGGCAGCCCCCCGCCCCGCGGCAGCACGCGTCCGCCCACGACCAGCAGGACCAGGCCCACCGGCACGTTCACGAGGAACACCGGACGCCAGCCGGCGCCCAGCAGATCGACGTCCACCAGCACACCGCCCACCACCTGTCCAGCGGCCGCGCCCACCGCGAGGACCGCGGAGTAGACGCCGAGCGCCCGGACCCGGGCCTCCCCGCTGAACGTGCGCTGGATGAGGCTGAGCACCTGCGGGATCATCACCGCCGACCCCGCGCCCTGCACCAGCCGGAACACGATCAGCTCGGTACTGCCCTGCGCCAGACCGCAGGCCAGCGAGGCGGCCGTGAAGAGGGCGAGCCCGACGAGATGGACCCGGCCGGGCCCGAACCGGTCGCCGAGCCGCGCACCGGTGATCAGCAGCACGGAGTACGTGATGGCGTAGCCGGCGACGACCAGCTGGAGATCGGCGCCGGAAGCATCGAGGTCGGAACCGATCGTGGGGGCCGCGACGTTCACGATGAAGACGTCGAGCAGTGCCATGAACTGGGCTGCGAGCACCACCGCCAGCAGCCGCCGGGGGTGACTGTCAGTGCCGGGGTCTTTACTGACAGCAGATCGTGAAGCGGGTGGGGCAACGGGGGGAACCGGGCTCGTCCGGGGTCTCGTCGTCATGCCGTCGAGCGTGACGAAGAACCGGTACGGGTGCCGAGAGCCCGCCGATGCTGGTACTGACAGCACCTGGCAGAGGACGGACGGGAGGCCGACCATGGGGGACGTGACGATGGGGGACGTGACGATGGGGACGTGGACAGGCATGCAGACGCGCGCACGGGAAGAGCAGCGGGCGGAGCGCCGACGACGGGCCGCGGCGGAACCCGGGCAGGGAAGCCGGCCGGAGACGGGACCCGGGCAGGGAAGCGGACCGAAGGCGGGAGGACGGTCGGGTCCGCCTCCGGCGGCGGAGCCAGGGCGCCCCAAGGCGCAGACGGCAGCACGGCGTCGGCCCGAGCTGGCCGTCTTCCTGCGCAGCAGGCGCGCCCGGGTGACACCGGGCGACGTCGGAATGCCGCCCGGACTGCGGCGACGCACACCGGGCCTGCGGCGCGAGGAGGTGGCCCAGCTCTCGGGCGTCGGCGTCACCTGGTACACCTGGCTGGAGCAGGGGCGGCCGATCAACGCTTCCGCGCAGGTCCTCGACGCCGTCGCGCGCACGCTGCGGCTGGACCCGCCGGAGCGGGAGCATCTCTACCACCTGGCGGACGTACCGTTCACGGCCGCCCCGGAGGCCCTGGTGCAGAGCGTGGGCCCCGAGATCCAGGGCATCATCGACGCGCTGGCGCCACGGCCGGCCGTGGTCTACAACTCGCGCTACGACATCCTCGCCGCCAACCCCGTCTACCGTGATCTGTTCATCACCCCGGTCGAAGCCTGCGCACCGGGTCCTGACAACGCCTTGTGGCGGCTGTTCACGGTGCGGGAGGAGGACTGCCCGCTGATGTTCCGCGACAAGGAACTCCCGGTGATGGTGGCAACCCTGCGGGCGGCCTACGGACTGCATGCCGGCGAGCCCGTCTGGGAGGAGTTCATACGCAGGATGTCCGAGGCGAGTCCGTTGTTCGCGCGGTTGTGGGAGACCGGTGACGTGGCGGAGCCCGGCCGCCGTGTGAAGGTCTTCCGGCACGCGGCCGTGGGCGAGCTGCGAATGACCTCCACCTCGCTGACGATCAACGGGATGCCGGAGTGCAGGATCGTCGTCTACACACCCGACGACGAGGAGACGGAGCGGCGCGCGGCTCTGCTACGCGACGGAACGACAAAAAATCCCGCCCCCTGAGGGGCGGGATCCTTCTGGAGCGATATCGACCGGTCTCTTCGATCTTTGACAACTCAACAGAGTGTCGACCTACTGGCCGACCGGCCAATCCGTGGAGCTAAGGAGAATTGAACTCCTGACCTCCTGCATGCCATGCAGGCGCTCTACCAACTGAGCTATAGCCCCTCGTGCCACGCGATGGAACCGCATGGTGTTTTCGCCCCGCTCGGCGATGCGAACAAGAAGAACTCTAGCCTGCGACCTGCCGGAAAGTGAAATCCGAGGCCCGTCGGCCCGACCGGTCGCTCAGTCGTCGTCGCCGAGCACCGGCTCGGGCAGGGTTCCGGCGTTGTGCTCGAGCAGACGCCAGCCCCGGGCGCCCTCGCCGAGGACGGACCAGCAGCAGTTGGAGAGGCCGCCGAGGCTCTCCCAGCTGTGCGCCTCCAGCCCGAGGAGACGGCCGATGGTGGTGCGGATGGTGCCGCCGTGGCTGACGACGACGAGCGTCCCGTCCTCGGGCAGCTTCTCGGCGTGCCGAACGACGACGGGGGCGGCGCGATCGGCCACCTCGGTCTCCAGCTCACCGCCGCCGCGGCGCACCGGCTCGCCGCGCTTCCACGCGGCGTACTCCGCACCGTGCCGGGCGATGATCTCCTCGTGCGTCAGCCCCTGCCACGCGCCCGCGTACGTCTCGCGCAGGGACTCCTCGTGCGTGACGGCCAGGCCGGTGAGCGCGGCGAGCTCGGCGGCCGTGTCGGCGGCCCGCGACAGGTCCGAGGCGACGAGGGCGTCGGGCTTGAGGGAGGCGAGCAGCCGGGCGGCACGACGGGCCTGAGCCCTACCGGTCTCGGTCAGCTCGACGTCCGTCGTGCCCTGGAAGCGGCGCTCGACGTTCCACGCGGTCTGGCCGTGCCGCCACAGGATGACCCGACGGCCCCGACGTGGCTGACGGGTCGCCGTCTGCTCCGGAGCTGTCACCGCAGGTCCTCGAATCCGGCGGTCTCGTCCTCCTCGGCCTGCAGCTTGGCGTGTTCCTGGGCCTTGCCCCGGGTCGCGAGGGCGTCTGCGGGCAGCGCCAGCTCGGGGCAGTCCTTCCACAGCCGCTCCAGGGCGTAGAAGACGCGCTCCTCGCTGTGCTGGACGTGCACGACGATGTCGACGTAGTCGAGCAGGATCCAGCGGGCGTCGCGGTCGCCCTCACGGCGCACCGGCTTGACGCCGAGCTCCTTCTGGAGGCGCTCCTCGATCTCGTCGACGATCGACTTGACCTGGCGGTCGTTGGGTGCGGAGGCCAGCAGGAAGGCGTCCGTGATCGACAGCACGTCGCTGACGTCGTAGGCGATGATGTCGTGCGCGAGCTTGTCGGCTGCCGCCTGGGCGGCGGTGTTGATGAGATCGATGGAGCGGTCGGTGGCGGTCACTACGTGGCTTTCCGTCGGCGGACACTTGTCCCCAAGGGTCTCACGGACCGCCGACGGCCCCCCACGTGATTACCGCGCTCCCGTCGGGTCATCCGGTCGAGGAGCGTTTGTAGTCCTTGCCCAGGACGACCGCCACATCGGCGTTCCCGGAGACGGCGCCCTTCTTCACAACGTCGGAGTCCAGCCCCAGGGTCTTGGCGACCTCGACGGCGTTCTCCTTGTCCGCGGCGTCCGCGTACAGGACCTGGGAGTCGGCCTTCGTGTCGGACGGGGCGCCGCCCTCAACGAAGGTGAAACCGCCGTTGAGGAGGACCACGCGCGCGTCCTCGGTGTTGGCCCTGGCGCCACTGGCGTTCTGGACGAGGACACTGACCGCCGCGTCCTTGTCGGGGCTCTTCGCGGTCCCGCCGAGGACGTCCTTGACGACGCTCGCACCGGCCTGGGCGCTGAGCGTGCCGTCGGCCTGGACCGGCAGCAGGGCGGTCTTGTAGTCGCCGCCCTTGGCGAGTTCGGCGAGCTCGGCCAGAAAAGCGCCGAGATCCTTGTCGGTC
This sequence comes from Streptomyces sp. B21-105, assembly GCF_036898465.1. Taxonomy (NCBI): domain Bacteria; kingdom Bacillati; phylum Actinomycetota; class Actinomycetes; order Kitasatosporales; family Streptomycetaceae; genus Streptomyces; species Streptomyces sp. B21-105. Next base: position 3,319,088 of record NZ_JARUMJ010000001.1, read on the forward strand.
AGGGACGGGTCGAGGATCTGTGCGAGGGTCTGCACGGTGACGGTGGCGGCCTGTGCGTCGGAGGACACCTTGCGCAGCACACCCTGCATGACCTGGCCGAACCGCTCCAGCTGGGCGTTCTGGGCCTCGCCCTCCGCGCGGTGGGTGGCGTAGGCGACAGCCATCCTGCCGCTGAGGGTCTGGTTCTCGCCCTTGGCGACGAGGGGTGCCTCGCCCTTCTTGGCCTTCGGGCCGGGCACGGCTGTGTCGGTGTCGACCTCGATGCCGCCGACGAGGTCGACGAGGTTCTGGAGGTACGGGGTGTCGAGACGCCAGGTGCCCTGGATGCCGGTACCGAGCACGGTGTCCAGCGCGCCACGCGTTCCGTCGGAGCCGTCGTCGTCGACGGATTTGGCGAGGGTGGTCGTGGTGCCGTCGTCCTGCGTGAGGACGAGGGAGTTGGGCAGCAGGACCGTGGTGGCCTGCTTGGTGGTGGTGTTGTCGACGAGCAGCGCCGTGGAGGTGCCGCCCCCGGCGGTGTCGTGCAGGTGGACGACGACCACGTCACGCTTCTGGGCGGCAGTCGCGGTCGCGGCGCCGGTGCCGGAGTCCGAGGACGACGACAGACCGGGCAGCTTCCCGGCGTACCAGAGGTAGCCCACACCGCCGACCGCGACCAGCGCCAGGACCACGACGAGGGCGACGAGCCGGCTGCGGGCACGCCGCTTGGCCTCCTCACGGCGCTCGGTGCGGTTCTCGGTGAAGTTCAGCCAGTCGATGACGTCCTCGGAGTCGCCGTCGGGCTCCTCCACGAACGCGAACTGCTCGGTGTGGTACTCCCGTTGCTCCGGTCCGGGGGCTCCGGCGGCGTCCTGGTCGTCCCGGGCGTCCGTCGCCGCGCCGCCGGGACCCGGCCCGGTGGCGTCGTCCGCGCCGGCCCCGGCCCGGGGTTCGGCCGGGCCGGCCTGCTGCGGGATGTAGGCGGTCTGCTCGGCGGTGCGTGCCTGTTCCGCCCTGGGCTGCTGCCCGGCGGCGGTCTGCCCGTAGGGGTCGTAGGGGGTCTGCGTCGCGGTGCCGTAAGGGTCGTAGGCGGGGGCGGACGTCTGCGGGCCGGTGTCGTACGGGTCGTAGCCGGACGTCTGCTGCCCGCCCGTGCCGTACGGGTCGTAGCCGTACCCCTGCTGCCCCTGCCCCTGCTGCCCCTGGTACTGCTGCTGCCCGTACGGGTCGTAGGACTGCTGGGGGGACTGCTGGGGGGAGTGTTGTGGGAACTGCTGGGGCGCGGCCGGCCGGTAGACGGGCCTGCCGTACTCGTCGTAGCCGACGAGTTCGTACTGGTCGTCCCCGTACCCCGCGTCGTGTCGGTCGTTCACCGGTGCCCCTCTCGGCTCACTCGCCGCGGTACAGCTCGCGCTTGTCGATGTAGCGCACGACGCCGTCCGGCACCAGGTACCAGACGGGGTCGCCCTTGGCGACTCTCACACGGCAGTCGGTGGAGGAGATCGCGAGCGCGGGCACCTCGACGAGCGAGACGCCGCCCTCGGGCAGACCGGGATCCATGAGGTTGTGCCCCGGCCGGGTGACGCCGATGAAGTGCGCGAGGGAGAACAGTTCGGCACTGTCCCGCCAGGTCAGGATCTGGCCCAGGGCGTCGGCGCCGGTGATGAAGAAGAGGTCGGTCTCGGGGTTGAGGGCCCGCAGGTCGCGCAGCGTGTCCACGGTGTAGGTGGGACCGCCGCGGTCGATGTCGATGCGGCTGACCGAGAACTGCGGGTTCTCGGCGGTCGCGATGACCGTCATCAGGTAGCGGTCCTCCGCCGGGGAGACGCTGCGGTGGCTCTTCTGCCAGGGCTGGCCGGTCGGGACGAACACGACCTCGTCCAGGTGGAACTGCGCGGCGACCTCACTGGCCGCCACGAGGTGTCCATGGTGGATCGGATCGAACGTGCCGCCCATGACGCCGAGGCGGCGCCTGCCGGAGTTCGACGGGCCGGTGGCCATGTCCTGCTCTCCCATGCGTGCAGACCCTACCGGCCCGGTCGTGGGGACCCGGCCGACGGATGCCCGGAGTGCCCCGCTATGCCGGACTGCCCGTCGTCGAACACCCGGGGCTCAGCGGTCGCGGTTGAAACGGGTGGTGATCCACAGCAGGAGCATCAGGATGATGAAGGCACCGCCGCCCGTGACCAACGGGTCGAGGCTCTGGTGGTTGCCGCCGTGCTCCTCGCCCTCGGCGGCGAGGGTGACCAACTGGGCAGCGGCGCTGTGAAGGCTCATCTTCGGCAGGACCTATCCGATGGAGGTCCCCCCGCTCGAGCGAGGTCGAGAGTGGGGGAGCGCGGAGTAAAGACGTCGGCCCATCGTAAACGGGCGGCTCGGCGGAGATCACGCCGACTCCGCCATCGGGAACCTTCCCGACGGCTCAGTCGTCCTTCCGCTTGTAGCCCCGCAACACGAACCACGCGGTGAGCGCACAGCCGAGGAACATCACGATCAGTACGACGCGGAGCAGATTCCCCGCCCCCTGCTGCTGGGCGGCGCCGGCGGCATCGGAAAGCCAGGCGGTTGCGGGATGGTGCTCCATGGGGCGGGACTCCTTCGGTGTAGTGCCCGTCCACGGTAACTCCGCCTAGGCTGGCCTCTGCTTAGGGGGCGCAAAGGACCGCACAAGGGTCCGTAAAGGGTCATGTAAAGGGCCACACAGACGCACATGGGGGAAGACATGTCCGACGACGGCCACGAGCACAACGGCGCCGGCCACGAGCACGTGCCGAGCAGGCAGCGCAGGCGCTTTCCGGGAATCTCCTCACGTGCGTACGAGCACCCCGCCGACCGTTCGGCCCTGGTGGCGCTGCGCAAGCTGAGCGGTTTCGACACGGTGTTCAAGGCGCTCAGCGGGTTGCTGCCGGAGCGCAGCCTCAGGCTGTTGTTCCTGTCCGACTCCGTGCGGGTCTCCGACCAGCAGTTCGCGCACCTCAACGACATGCTGCGGGACGCCTGTTACATCCTGGACCTGGAGAAGGTCCCGCCGATGTACGTCAACCAGGACCCGCAGCCCAACGCCATGTGCATCGGTCTCGACGAGCCGATCATCGTGGTCACCACCGGTCTGGTCGAGCTGCTCGACGAGGAGGAGATGCGCGCGGTCGTCGGTCACGAGGTGGGCCACGCCCTGTCCGGGCACGCCGTGTACCGCACGATCCTGCTGTTCCTGACGAACCTGGCGATCCGGGTCGCCTGGATCCCGCTGGGCAACCTCGCGATCATGGCGATCGTGACGGCGCTGCGCGAGTGGTTCCGCAAGTCGGAGCTGTCCGCCGACCGCGCCGGTCTCCTCGTCGGCCAGGACCTGAAGGCCTCGATGCGGGGCCTGATGAAGATCGCCGGCGGCAACCACCTGCACGAGATGAACGTGGACGCGTTCCTGAAGCAGGCCGAGGAGTACGAGGCCGGCGGCGACCTGCGCGACTCCGTGCTGAAGATCCTCAACGTGCTGCCCCGCACCCATCCCTTCACCACGGTCCGCGCGGCCGAGCTGAAGAAGTGGGCGGAGTCCCGCGACCACCAGCGGATCATGGACGGCCACTACCCGCGGCGCAGCGAGGACAAGGACACCTCGGTGACGGACTCCTTCCGGGAGTCCGCCGCCCACTACGCGACGAGCGTCAAGAGCTCCAAGGACCCGCTGATGAAGCTGGTCACCGACATAGCGGGCGGTGCGGGCGGCCTGGGCGGGCGCGTCCGGCGCGGCTTCGACGGCTTCACCGGCCCGAATCCGTCGCAGGACCGGCCGCGCAACGGCTCGGACGGAGCCGACGGAGCGGACGGGGAAGGCGGGGCGGACGGAGAGGGCGGGGCGCGGGGCCCGAAGGACACGCCGCCGCGCGGCGGGAAGTGAACGGCTGCGCTCCCCTGCCCCGGGCTCACACCCTGGGTTGCGCGCTCGTCGCCAGGGCACCGCACAGGGCCGTCGCACCACCGGTCGCGTAGGGGTCCGTGCCGGCCGGGCCGCCCGTCTTCGCGGTCTGGCCGGCGAGCAGCGGCCGCAGGTGGTTCGTGGAGTCCTCGGCGCAGGAGAGCGGCCCCGCCTGGACGTAGGACACGATCAGCTGGAGCTGGTGGGTGCGCAGGTCCTCGCGGTCGAAGCGGAACTGCAGCTCACGGCGGACGGTGAACAGTGAGGCCGGGGTGCCGGCGGCGGCGCCGGCCGGCCGCAGCGCGTACACGAGCGTGTGGTCCGCGGTGACCTCGAGGGTCTGGGAATCGGTCTCGGCGGCCTGCAAGGTGCCCTGGACCCGGACCTCACGGTCGGCCAGCTGGGCCAGCGCGGGGTCGAAGCGGACCAGCCAGCCGGTCGGCGCGTGCCGGCCGTCGGCGGCGGGGTGGCTGAAGCTCTCGTCGAACTGGTCGAGCTGGTCGGCGTCGATCAGCGCCCGCACGGGCCGCACATGCTGCCCGGTGAGCACCTCCGGATGGAGGGAGGAGTGCACGATGTACTCCTTCGCCGTGGTCAGGGCGGTCACGACCTGGCTGTCGGAGAAGTGCGAGGTACGGCGGGAGGCGGGCAGCGGCACGCCCTCGGCACCGATGCGGAACTGCGCGGCGGGGCTGTGCGCGAAGAGCGATTCGGGGGCGGTCGCCCCCGGCACGGCGCCCTGCGGGGCGAGCGGGATGACGGTCATCCGCAGCGGTTCGGCGGTGCGGCGGGCCGCCTGGGTCTGGTAGGGGTTGCGCACGCCCATGTAGACGGCGGTGCCGAAGGCGATGGCGATCAGCAGTACCAGCAGCAGGGCCTGCCGGGACAGGCCGCCGCCGCGTCGCTGCGCGGGGCGGCGGCGGACGGCGGGAGCGTGGTCGGCCAGGCGCTCGTGCGCGGAGTACTCCTGGATGCGGGCAGCTCGGATGAACGATTCGTCGAAGACGACGGATCGGTACTCGTCCTCACCTCCGGGAGTGCCCTCGGGTGTCCCCTCCGGTGGGTCTCCAGGCCCGGCCATACTTTCAGGGTAGGTCGCACGGACCTCGGGTAAACGCCCTGCCTCACGCCAAGTTGCGACAGAGACTCACCGGCTTCCCGTCCGCGCACGTACGAGCCGTACTGCCTTGCGTCGCACAGGCGTTCAGGGCGTGTGCGGGACCGCCGAGACGGGTGGCCGGGACTGGTCGGCGGGTGCGGACGGCGGTGGCACGCTCCCCTGCTCGAGTCCGGTCGTGGCGGGTGGTGACGGCATCTGTTCACGGCTGCCCGAGGAGGTGCCCCGGTAGACCGCGGCGAAGGCCAGCGCGACCATGCCGACGCCCATGACGAGGGCGAGCATCCAGGCCACAGGGCGATGCCAGCGGACCTGTCTGCCGTAGGGCCCGTGGGTGCCGTAGCGGCGCTCCCACGCTTCGGCGAGGTCGGCGTCGTCCGGGTCGTCGAGCTCCGGATCATGGCCGAAATCGTCCGCGCCGTAGATGTCCTCGTAGCGGTCGCCTCTGGCGCGGGCTCTGCGGGCCTCGGCCTCCGAGGCCTCGGCTCTCGCCTCGGCGGCGGCGAGGAGGCGTTCGACGGCGGTCGGCTCGTGCACCGCTGCCGCCTGTACGAAGGCCTCGTCGAAGACCACGGAGGCGAACTCTTCGTCCGACACCCCGCGGTCGTGTTCGTCGTCGGGCTCCCAGCCGTCAGGGAACGGCGTACCCCCCACGTCCTCCGGCACGGGTCCAGAGTAGACCTGGGGGGTCGGTTTGGGCAGACGGCGGGAAAATTCATGGGCCGTATGAGACGCCCCTCACGGCTTTCGTCGCGCAGGGGCGCACTGGCCCGTTCGGGGCGTTCCCGCCGCCCGGATCAGCGCCGTACGTGTCCGTCGCCCGTGACGATGTACTTCGTGCTGGTCAGCTCCGGCAGCCCCATGGGACCGCGGGCGTGCAGCTTCTGCGTGGAGATGCCGATCTCCGCGCCGAAGCCGAACTGGCCCCCGTCGGTGAAGCGGGTGGAGGCGTTGACGGCCACCGTGGTGGAGTCGACCAGTTGGGTGAAACGGCGGGCAGCCTGCTGCGACGTGGTGACGATGGCCTCGGTGTGGCCGGAGGTCCACAACCGGATGTGCTCGACGGCCCGGTCCAGCGAGTCGACCACGGCGGCGGCGATGTCGTAGGAGAGGTACTCGGTCTCCCAGTCCTCCGGGGTCGCCTCGACGACGGTCGCCTTGGAGTCCTCGGCGTACGCCAGCACCCGCTCGTCGGCGTGCACGGTCACGCCCGCCTCCGCGAGGGCGTCGAGGGCGCGGGGCAGGAACGCGGGGGCGATGTCCTGGTGGACGAGAAGCGTCTCGGCGGCGTTGCAGACGCTGACCCGGTGGGCCTTGGAGTTGATCAGGATGTCGATCGCCATGTCGAGGTCGGCGTGGGCGTCGACGTAGACGTGGCAGTTGCCGGTGCCGGTCTCGATGACCGGGACGGTGGACTCCGTGACCACGGTCCGGATGAGCGAGGCACCGCCGCGCGGGATGAGGACGTCGACCAGTCCGCGGGCGCGCATCAGCTCGCGCACGCTGTCGCGGCCCTCCCCGGGCACCAGCTGCACGGCGTCGGCGGGCAGCCCGGCTCCGCCCACGGCGTCGCGGATCACCCGGACGAGGGCGCTGTTCGACTCGTAGGCGGAGGAGGAGCCACGCAGCAGGACCGCGTTGCCCGACTTCAGGCAGAGCGCCGCGGCGTCCACGGTGACGTTCGGACGGGCCTCGTAGACGATGCCGACGACGCCGAGCGGAACGCGCACCTGGCGCAGGTCGATGCCGTTGGGCAGGGTGGAGCCGCGGACGACCTCGCCGACCGGGTCGGGCAGCGCGACGACGTCGCGCACGTCGGAGGCGATGGCCCGGACCCGCTCCGGGGTGAGGGTCAGCCGGTCGACGATCGCTTCGCTGGTGCCGGCCTCGCGGGCCCTGGCGATGTCCTCGGCGTTGGCCTCGACGATCTCACTCGTACGGACCTCCAGCGCGTCCGCGATGGCGAGCAGCGCGTCGTCCTTGGCGGCCCGGGGCAGCGGCGCGAGGTCGGCGGCGGCCGCCTTGGCGCGGTAGGCGGCCCGGGTGACCGGGGACATGGAGTCGTATGGCGAAAGCGTGGTCATAGGGGAAGGGTAGTGCGCCGCACCGGCCCGTTCACCGCTCGTTCCACACCCCGAGACTTCCCGGCCAAGGACGCCTCGGGCAGGGACGCCTCGGGCAGGGACGCCTCGGGCAGGGACGCCTCGGGCGCGGCAGCGGGAGTCGTCAGTAGGGGTGGACCCCTACGGGCGTCGCCGGGGCCGGACCGTAGCCCTCGGAGATGCGCTGGTGGTAGGTCTGGCGGTCGATGACCTCCAGGCCGACGATCTCCCAGGGCGGCAGGCCGGCCGTCTGGCGGTGCTCGCCCCACAGACGCAGGGCGACGGCCGCCGCGTCATGCAGGTCGCGGGCCTCCTCCCAGTACCGGATCTCGGCGTGATCACCCGCGTATCTACTGGTCAGGAGGAAGGGATGGTCGTGGGCGAGCTGTTCCAGAGCCCGCCGGACCTCCTGCACCGGGGCCTCCTCGCCGGAGACGCTGAGGGTGACGTGCCACAGTCGCGCGACCTCCACGGGCTGTCCGCCCTTCGGCTCGGCGACCTCCTGCGCCCGGTAGCGCTCACCGGCGGCCACGCTGGTCAGGGCGCGCTCCTCACCGGGCGGGCGCGGCGCGGCCGAACCGGCCCCGCCGGTACTCCCACGAGCCGCTGCCACCCCAGGGCGCACTCGTCTCACGACGGCCTCCTTTACGCAGCGCTCGTGCGGGTGTCCCGCGTTTCACCGCAGTCGCCCGCGGCCGTGTCCTTGAGTCAAAGTTGAGCAGGCCGCACGCCTTCGCGGGGCGGTTTCACGGAACGTCCCCCACCGGTACGGATCGTTCGAGCGTGTTTACGGGTGGAGGATCACCAGGTCGTCCCGGTGGACGACCTCACGCTCGTACTCCGCGCCCAGTTCGCGTGCCAGGTCCCGGGTCGACCGCCCGATCAGCTGGGGGATCTCCTTGGCGTCGAAGTTGACGAGACCACGGGCCACCGCGCGCCCCCGGGCGTCCCGCAGCTCCACGGGGTCGCCCGCGCTGAACTCGCCCTCGACGGACGCGATCCCGGCCGGCAGCAGCGATGTGCGCCGCTCGACGACCGCGCGCACCGCGCCGTCGTCCAGAGTCAGGGAGCCCTGCGGGGTGGAGGCGTGCTGGAGCCACAGCAGCCGGTCTGCGGAGCGCTTGCCGGTCGGCCGGAAGTAGGTGCCGGTGTCCCCGCCGGTCAGGGCGTCCGCCGCGTGGACGGCGCTGGTGAGCACCACGGGGATGCCGGCGGCGGCCGCGATCCGGGCGGCCTCGACCTTGGTGACCATGCCGCCGGTGCCGACGCCCGCCTTGCCGGCGCTGCCGATCTCGACGTGCGCGAGGTCCTCGGGCCCGCGCACCTCGGCGATCCGCGCGGTGCCCGGCGTGCTGGGGTTCCCGTCGTAGACCCCGTCGACGTCCGACAGCAGGACCAGCAGGTCGGCGTGGACGAGGTGGGCGACGAGGGCGGCGAGCCGGTCGTTGTCGCCGAAGCGGATCTCGTCGGTGGCGACGGTGTCGTTCTCGTTGACGATCGGGAAGGCGCCCATCGCGAGCAGCTTGTCGAGGGTGCGGGAGGCGTTGCGGTGGTGGGCGCGGCGGCTCATGTCGTCGCTGGTCAGCAGCACTTGCCCGACTCGGACGGCGTAGCGGGCGAACGAGGCGGTGTAGCGGGCGACGAGCAGCCCCTGGCCGACGCTGGCAGCGGCCTGCTGCCGGGCGAGGTCCTTGGGGCGGCGGCGCAGCCCCAGCGGGGCGAGCCCGGCCGCGATGGCCCCGGAGGAGACGAGGACGATCTCCTTCTCTCCCCCGCTGCGGCTCTTGGCGAGGACGTCGACGAGCGCGTCGACCCGGTCGGCGTCGAGGCCGCCCGAGGCGGTGGTCAGCGACGAGGAGCCGACCTTGACGACGATCCTGCGGGCTTCCACCACGCGCTTTCTTGCCACTGTCACCTGGTCGTCCTCACTTGGCTGTCCTGCACGCCGCGTGCTCCCCCGCGACGGCGCTGCCTCGCAATCTACGCGAGCGCGGGGCGGTGCCGCCCTCCGGTTTCGCCGGTCGGACAGGCCCGCCGGAGGAAGCGACAGGCTTGCTGCGGGAACAGGGAAGACAAGGTGGTCGGGCCGAAGACGGCGGCCCGACCACCCCTCCAGGGACGGCCGGGCCACTGCCGGAAGGGTTCAGCCCCGGTTCGCCAGCGAGGCGCGGAAGGCCACGCACTCTTCGTACACCGGCAGGAGGCCCGCCTCGCGGGCCTCCGCCAGCGTCGGGCCCTGGGCGTCCTTGGCGGACAGTTCGGGTTGGCCCGCGACCGGCCACTCGACGCCGATCGCAGGGTCGAGGGGATGGACGGTCCGCTCGCGCTCGGGCGCGTACCCCTCGGAGCAGAGGTAGGTGACAGTCGCGTCGTCGGTCAGCGCGCAGAAGCCGTGGCCGAGGCCCTCGGAGAGGTATACGGCCTGGCGTTCCTGGTCGTCGAGGCGCACCGCCTCCCAGCGGCCGAAGGTCGGCGAGCCGACCCGGACGTCCACGATCACGTCGAGGACGGCGCCGCGGACGCAGGTGACGTACTTCGCCTGGCCGGGCGGCACGTCGGCGAAGTGGATGCCGCGCACGACACCCGAAGCGGAGACCGAGAGGTTGCCCTGCTTCAGGTCGAGCGGGTGGCCGACGGCCTCGGCCATGAGCTCGGCCTTGTACCACTCCAGGAAGAGGCCGCGGGCGTCCCCGTACTGCTGGGGGACGAACTCCCAGGCGCCCTCGATGCCAAGGGGGTTCACCTTCATGGAACCGTTTCCGTTCTCTCTCAGGCCTCGTACGCGAGCAGGTCGAGCAGGTAGTCGCCGTACCCGCTCTTGGTCAGCGGCTCGGCCAGCGTGCGCAGCTGGGCGTCGTCGATGAACCCGGCACGCCAGGCGGCCTCTTCGACGCAGCCGATCTTCATGCCCTGTCGCTCCTCGACCACCCGCACGTACTCGGACGCCTGGACGAGTGACTGGAAGGTGCCGGTGTCGAGCCAGACGGTGCCACGGTCGAGGACCGAGACCTGCAGTTCGCCGCGGTCGAGGTAGTACTTGTTGACGTCGGTGATCTCCAGCTCGCCGCGGGCGCTCGGCTTGAGGCCCTTGGCGATCTCGACGACCCGGCCGTCGTAGAAGTACAGGCCCGGTACGGCGTAGCGGGACTTGGGGTTCTTCGGCTTCTCCTCGATCGAGCGGGCGCGGCCCTGCTCGTCGAAGTCGACGACACCGTACGCGGTCGGGTCGGAGACGGCATGGGCGAAGACCACGCCGCCTTGGGGGTCGCTGTACCGGGCGAGCTGCCGGCCGAGGCCGGCGCCGTGGAAGATGTTGTCGCCGAGGATAAGCGCGACGGGTTCGTCGCCGATGAATTCCTCGCCGATGACGAATGCCTCGGCGATTCCGTTGGGGTGGTCCTGCGTGGCGAACTGGATGTTCAGTCCGATGTCGGATCCGTCACCCAGAAGCCGCTCGAACTGGGGACGCTCGGCGGGGCCGGTGATGATCAGGATGTCCCGCAGTCCGGCCCTCACAAGGGTGGTCAGCGGATAATAGATCATCGGCTTGTCGAAGACCGGCATCAGTTGCTTCGACACCGCACGGGTGATCGGCCACAGTCGGGAACCGGTACCACCGGCGAGCAGAATTCCACGCATGGGCCCGCAGCCTACGGCAGGGCACGGACCGCTCACGCCACCCCCCGGCGAAACGGCCCGCTGAACAGCGGGCGACACGACGCACTATAGAATGTGGGTTCCTATGAAGATTCTTGTCACCGGCGGTGCCGGGTTCATCGGTTCACAGTTCGTGCGGGCACTGCTTCTCGGCGAGCTGCCCTCGGGCGAGGGGGCCCAGGTCACGGTTTTGGACAACCTGACCTACTCCGGCAACGAGGGGAACCTCGCCCCGGTCGCCGACAAGGCCGGTTACACGTTCGCCCACGGCGACATCCGCGACGTCGCGACGGTCGACGACGTGATGCGCGGCCAGGACGCGGTGGTGCACTTCGCCGCCGAATCCCACGTGGACCGCTCGATCGCGGACTCCTCGCCCTTCGTGACCACGAACGTGCTCGGCACCCAGGTGCTGCTCGACGCGGCGAAGCGCCACGGCGTGGGCCGGTTCGTGCACGTGTCCACCGACGAGGTGTACGGCTCGATCACCGAAGGCACGTGGACCGAGGACTGGCCGCTGGCGCCCAACTCGCCGTACTCGGCCTCGAAGGCCGGCTCGGACCTGCTGGCGCTGTCGTACCACCGCACACACGGCATGGACGTCGTGGTCACACGGTGCTCCAACAACTACGGGCAGTACCACTTCCCCGAGAAGATGATCCCGCTGTTCACCACGAACCTGCTGGACGGCAAGAAGGTGCCCCTGTACGGCGAGGGCCTCAACGTGCGCGACTGGCTGCACGTCTCCGACCACTGCCGGGGCATCGAGATGGTGCTGCGCGGCGGCCGGGCCGGTGAGGTCTATCACATCGGCGGCGGCACCGAGGTCACCAACAAGGAACTCACCGGCATGCTCCTCGCGGCGTGCGGGGCGGGCTGGGACATGGTCGAGCACGTTGCCGACCGCAAGGGGCACGACCTCCGCTACTCCCTGTCGATCGCCAAGATCCAGAAGGAGCTCGGCTACGCGCCGCTCGTCACTTTCGAGCAGGGCCTGGCCGACACCGTCCAGTGGTACCGCGACAACCGCGCCTGGTGGGAGCCGCTCAAGGCGAAGGCGGCGCTTCCGGAATGACCCGTTGGCTGCTCACCGGCTCGGGCGGCATGCTCGGCCGTGACCTCACCGAGATGATCTCGGCAGGCGGGGCGCGGAGCCTCACCGCGCTGACCCGCCAGGACTTGGACGTCACCGACGCCGCCGCGGTCCGCGCCGCGGTGGCGGATCACGACGTCGTGGTCAACGCGGCCGCGTGGACCGACGTGGACGGCGCCGAGGCCGAAGAGGCCGCGGCCACCCGGATCAACGGCGAGGGCCCGCGAATGCTCGCTGAGGCGTGCGCGGACAGCGGCGCCGTCCTCATCCAGGTCTCCACCGACTACGTCTTCCCCGGAAACGCCACCGAGCCGTACCGGCACGACGCCCCGACCTCGCCGGTGAACGCCTACGGACGCGGCAAGCTCGTCGGCGAACAGGCGGTGACCGAGCTGTTGCCCGAGCACGGCTACGTGGTGCGCACGGCATGGCTGTACGGCGCCCATGGGCGCAACTTCGTCGCGACGATGCTGAACCTGGCCGAGCAGCGGGAGACCGTGGACGTGGTCGACGACCAACTGGGCCAGCCGACCTGGACCGTCGCGCTCGCCCGCCAGATCACGGAGCTCGGCGAGTCGGCCGTGGCGGGCGGGGCTCCGGCGGGCGTGTACCACGGCACCGCGTCCGGCACGGGCACCTGGTTCGACCTGGCACGGGCCGCGTTCGAACTGGCCGGGCTCGACCCGGAACGGGTGCGCCCGACGACGTCGGAGAAGTTCGTGCGGCCGGCCCGTCGGCCCGCGTACAGCGTGCTCGCCCACGACCGGTGGGCCGAGGCGGGTGTGGCGGTTCAGCCGCACTGGCGTAATCAGCTCGACGAGGCCCTGAAGGTGACCCTTCCAGGCGGGCGGACCGGCGCGTGAGCCTACTGGACCGCATCACCACGGCCCTGCCGCAAGGCACGGCGTTCGTGGGCGCCGGCACGGCGGTGCTCGGCGCGGCGAGCTACGTCCATCTAGCGGCGGCGGGCCACTCGCTGGCCGTCGACGACATGGCGAGTTTCTCGGTCCTGTGGACCGTGGTCTTCTCCATCGGCCTGGGGCTGTTCTTCCCGGTCGAGCAGGAGATCACCCGGATCGTGGCCGGCCGCGTGGTGCGTGGCGACGGAGCGCTCCCGGTGCTGCGGCGCGGCGCGGTGCTCTCCTTCGGGCTGCTCGCGGTGGTGCTCGTGCCGCTCGCCCTCTTCGCTCAGCGGCTCGCCGACCTGTTCTTCCACGGTGACACGAGCCTGGTCCTCGCGCTCGGCATGGCGTTCATGTCGCTGGCTGTCGCGTACGTCACGCGGGGCGTCCTGGCCGGACTGGGCCGCTTCCAGGCGTACGGCATGCAACTCGGCCTGGACGGCCTGCTGCGGATCGTGCTGTCCGGCGGGCTCGCAGTGGCCGGAGTGGACTCGGCGTTCGCCTTCGCGTCGGTCCTCACGGTGGCCCCGCTGCTGGCCGTGGTCGCCACGATCGGGCCGGTCTTCCAGGGCGCTCAGCGGGGGTCGTCGGCACACTGGCGGGACCTGATCGAGCACCTGGGGCTGCTCGTCGGATCGACCCTTCTGGCGCAGTTGCTGGTGAACATCGCGGTGATCAGCACGAAGCTGATCTCGACGGACGACGACGCGCTGGTCGCGGCGCTGCTGTCCGCCCTGGTCCTGGCCCGGGTGCCGCTGTTCGTCTTCGGCGCCTTCCAGGTGTCGCTGCTCGCGGGGCTCTCTTCGGCCGCGGCCGAGGGGGACACGCAGGGTTACCGGCGGCTGCTGTTGCGGGCCGCGTCCGTCACGGGGGGCCTCGGCGTGGCCGGGGGCCTCGGCGCCGTGGCGATCGGACCGGCGCTGCTGCCGACCGTGTTCGGGGCGCCGGACGTGCTGGAGGCGGCCGACTTCGCCTGGCTCTCGCTCGGCACGACGCTGTACATGCTGGCCATGGTGCTGGGGCAGGCGTTGCTGACAAGCGGAGGTGCGCGCATGCAGCTCATGTCATGGATCGTGGGAACGGTGGTGCTGGTAGCGGTCACCCTGAGTTCCCTTCCGCTGCGGACACGGGTCGAAGTGGCGTACGCGGCAGGGTCGTTCGCGGTGGTCGCCTGCATGACTCTCACCGTTCGCGCTCGTGTAGGCTACCGTTCGTTGCGCTCCTAAGAATTAATTCTGTCGCTCTCCGTAAGCATGACGACAAAATGCGACGGACGAGCGGACTGCAGTCCGGCGGCCTCCTTCTGCGGCCGCCCATCCCCGGAAATTCCCTGGAAGAGTAGACAGGCCCTTTCCATGAGTCGTCCGATACACCGGAGTGCAGCATGAGTTTGTGGATGCTGACCTCGGTCACCGGAATCTTTCTCGTCCTGTGCATCGGCGAGTTGCTGCGTCGCCGCAAACTCAAGGAGAAGTACGCCTTCCTGTGGGTGGTCACCGGCCTGGTGATCATCCCGCTCGGCTTCTTCCCCTCCGGTCTGGACTCGGTGGCCCGCGCGGTCGGGGTCGCCTCGGGCGTCAGCCTCATCCTGTTCCTGAGTGTGGCCTTCCTTTTCATCGTGTGTCTCCAGCTCAGCTGGGAGGTCGGCCACCTGGAGGAGGAGGGCCGGACACTGTCCGAGGAAGTGGCCCTGCTCCGTATCGACGTCCAGGAGCTGCGGTCCCGGCCCGCCTCGCAGCAGACCCCGACCGCATCAGCCGAACGGGGGAACCTGAAGTGATCGACGGCAAGCGTGTACTGATCATCATGCCCGCGTGGAACGAGGCCGACGGCGTCGCCGACGTCGTCAAAGAGGTCTATACCACACTTCCCGGTGTGGACGTCCTCGTCGTGGACGACGGCTCCGCCGACAACACGGCCGCCGTCGCCCGTGCCGCCGGCGCGACCGTGATGAAGCTGCCGTACAACCTCGGTGTGGGCGGCGCGATGCGGGCGGGCTACAAGTTCGCGCACGACCGCGGTTACGACGTGGCCGTCCAGGTCGACGCCGACGGCCAGCACGACCCGCGCAACGTGCCCGAACTGCTGGCCCACCTGGAGACCGGCGCTGACCTGGTCATGGGCGCCCGGTTCGCCGGCACCGGCGAGTACCAGGCCCGCGGCCCGCGCCGCTGGGCGATGCTCGTCCTCGCCTTCTGGCTCTCCCGCATGGCGCGCACCAAGCTGACCGACGTCACCTCCGGCTTCCGCGCCTGCAACCGCGACCTGATCGAGGCGTTCGCCCGTTGGTACCCGGTCGAGTACCTTGGCGACACCGTCGAGTCCACGATCGCCGTACTGCGGGCCGGCTACCGCGTCGAACAGGTCCCCGTCGCCATGCGCGCGCGCGTGACCGGCACACCGAGCCAGTCCCCGTGGCGAGCCACCCTCTACCTCGGCCGCATAGGCATGATCCTGCTCCTCGCATTCAGCCGCCGCTCCTCGCTCGGTCCGGCGCAGAAGGGCAAGTGAGCCAGGTGCAGACCCTCGACATCATGCTGCCGCACTACGGCGACACCGTCCTGATGCAGGAAGCAGTGCGCAGCGTGCTGGACCAGACCGACAAGGACTGGCGGCTCACCGTCGTCGACGACGGCGCTGAGGAGGGCGTACCGGAGTGGTTCGCCTCCCTCGGCGACAGCCGGGTCCACTACCAGCGCAACGAACAGAACCTGGGCATCACCGGCAACTTCCGCAAGTGCGTGGAGCTGGTCGAGTCGACGCACTTCACCATGCTCGGCAGCGACGACCTGCTGATGCCGACGTATGTCGAGACGCTTCGCGCGGCCGTCGAGGCCGAGCCGGACGCGGCGATCTACCAACCGGGCGTCGAGGTCATCGACGAGCACGGCAACCCGTCCACCTCACTCGGCGACGAGGTCAAGCGGCGGCTCTACGCACCGAAGAACGAAGGCCGCCGGCTGGTGCTCTCGGGCGAGTCCCTCGCCGCGAACCTGCTCGGCGGCAACTGGCTGTACTTCCCGTCGATCTGCTGGCGCGCCGACGCCGTCAAGGCGGTCGGATTCCGCGAGGACCTCTCCGTCATCCAGGACCTCGCCCTGATCATCGAGCTGATCCGGCGCGGTGAGAAGCTGGTCGTCGACCCCGCGCCGGCCTTCCACTACCGGCGCCACTCGAACAGCCTCTCCTCGGCCGAGGCCCTGACGGGCGCCCGCTTCGGCGAGGCCGTACGGTTCTTCAACGAGGTGGCCGACGAACTCGACCAGCACGGCTGGTCCAAGGCCGCCCGGTCCGCCCGGCGGCACCTGTCCATGCGGCTGCACGCGCTGACCCTTCTTCCCGGCGCACTGCGCCACCGCCGCTCGGACGCCGTACGCCGCCTGCTCGGGTACGCCCTGACCAGATCCGAGTGATCGTCACGCGCCGGGGCCCGGTTTCACGCCCCGCAGACTCCCAGCCCGCCGAAAACCCCTCCGAAGGCCCAAGCCCACATGACTCCCACGCAAGCCGCAGAGGCGACTCCCGACCCTCGGTTCAGCATCATCGTGCCGGCCTACGGCGTCGAGGCGTATCTGCGTGACTGCCTCGACTCCGTGCTGAGCCAGTCGTTCGGGGATTTCGAAGTCATCGCGGTCAACGACGCCTCGCCCGACGCCTGCGGCGAGATCATGGAGGAGTACGCGGCGGCGGACCCGCGTGTAGTGACCGTGCAGCTGGAACAGAACGTGGGGCTCGGCCGGGCGAGGAACGCGGGCATGGCCCGTGCCCGGGGCGCCTACCTGCTCTTCCTCGACAGCGACGACACGCTGCTGCCGGGCTCCCTGCAGGCGATCGCCCGCCGCCTGAACGAGACCGACGACCCGGATCTGCTGGTCTTCGACTATTCGCGCACCCACTGGGACGGGCGGGTCACCCCCAACGCCAAGCGCTCGGTACTCGCCAAGAGCCCCAGCGGAACCTTCCGCCTGGACGACAACCCCGAACTGCTCGGGCTGCTCCAGGTCGCATGGAACAAGGCGTACCGCCGCGACTTCGTGGAGCGCTGGGGCTTCGTCTACCCGCAGGGTTACTACGAGGACACCCCGTGGACCTACCCGGTCCTGGTGGCCGCCGAGACCATCACGGTCCTGGACCGGGTCTGCGTCCACTACCGCCAGCGGCGCCAGGGCAGCATCCTGCACTCCACGAACCGCAAGCACTTCGACGTCTTCGACCAGTACGAGCTGGTCTTCGCGTTCATCGCCGACCACCCCGGGTTCGCACGCTGGCAGAGCGCGCTGTTCGAGCGAATGACCACTCACCTGCGAGTGATCGACAAGTCCCCCGGCCGACTGCCCGACGACGCGCGGGCCGAATTCCGTGCCCGATGGGCGCAGGCCGAGCGGGCCCACCGCCCTGCCGGCTACCGCGAGCCGACGGGCGGCAGCCGGACGTCGCTCGCCGCCCGGGCCGCCCGCCGGCTGCCGCGGCCGCTGCGCTCCGCCGCCCGCAAGGCCCGCCGGCTCCCGGGCAAACTGAAGCCGCCGGTGCGCACCGCGGTCCTGGCGGGCTACTACCGGGCGCAGCGGATGCTGCCGGTGAAGAAGGACGTCGCCGTCTTCGCCGCGTACTGGAACACCGACTACGCCTGCAACCCGGCGGCTGTGCATCAGAAGCTGCTCGAACTCGCCCCGGAGATCAAGACGGTCTGGGTCCTCAAGGCGGGCTCACGCAGCACCCCGCCGCCCGGCACCGCCGTCGTCCACCCGGGCTCCTTCGGCTTCTGGCGTGCGATGGCCCGCGGCAAGTACTTCGTCAACAACGTGAACTTCCCCACCCGTGTGCTGAAGCGGCCGGGCCAGGTTTACGTGCAGACCCACCACGGCACGCCGCTCAAGCGGATGGGCGTCGACCTGGTCGACTACCCGATCGCCCAGGGCGACCTGGAGATGCAGACGCTGATGCAGCGGGTCGACCGCTGGGACTACAGCGTCTCCTCGAACAGCTTCACCACGGCCGTCTGGGAACGCGCCTACCCGGCCGAGTACACCTCCTTGGACTACGGCTACCCCCGCAACGACGTCCTGGTGAACGCCACCGACGAGGACCGGGCGCGCGCCCGCGAGAAGCTCGGCCTCGCCCCCGGCGCCAAGGTCGTGCTGTACGCGCCGACCCACCGTGACTACCACGTGCGCCCACGGCCGCTGCTCGACCTGGAGCACTTCGCGGAGCGGCTCGGCGAGGACTTCACCGTGCTGGCACGGGCCCACTACTTCAACCTGGTCACGGGGGCCGGCGCCGCCGACGGCTCCCGCATCGTCGACGTGAGCGGACACACCTCGATCGAGGAGCTGTACCTCGCGGCCGACTGCCTGCTGACCGACTACTCGTCGCTGATGTTCGACTACGCGCTGCTGGACCGGCCCATCGTGATCTTCGCCAACGACTGGGAGATCTACCGGGCCACCCGCGGCACGTACTTCGACATCCACGTCGAATCACCGGGCCACGTGGTGGAAACCGAGGAGGACCTCCTCGGCGTCTTCCTTTCGGGACGCTGGTCCGACGACAGCGCGGCGAAGGCACGGGCGGAGTTCCGCAGGCGGTTCTGTGAGTACGACGACGGCCGGGCCGCCGAACGGCTGGTCCGCAGGGTATTCCTCGACCAGGAGCAGGTTCCACCGGTGGCCGTCTCCCCGGAGCGTCCGAGCAGTCCCGCACGCGGCTAGAGCTAGCGTGGTGGACGAGCCCGGCTGCCGCCGCCGCAAACGAACACCTGAGAAAGGCCCAGTACCCCAGATGTCTCCCCGTCTGTCACTAGTCGTTCCCGCCTACAACGTGGAACTCTTCCTCGACGAGTGCCTGCAGTCGATCGCGGACCAGACGTTCACCGACTGGGAGGCGATCGTCGTGGACGACGGCTCCACCGACGGCAGCCTGGCGATCGCCGAGCGGTGGGCGGCCAAGGACGAACGGTTCCGGGTCGTCGTGCAGAAGAACAAGGGTCTGGGGCCGGCCCGCAACACCGGTGTCGCTCATCTGACCGAAGGCACCGAGTTCCTGGCCTTCGTCGACAGCGACGACATCGTGCTGCCCGACGCCTACCAGCGGTGCATCGCCAGTCTGGAGGAGTCCGGCTCGGACTTCGTCAGCGGCAACGTCAACCTGCTCAAGGCCGGCGAGATCCTGAGCTCCCCGCTGCACGCCAAACGACTGGGCACCGACCGCAGGCGGACCCACATCAGCCGCGACAAGGACCTCGTCTACGACCGCACGGCCTGGAACAAGGTCTTCCGCCGCTCGTTCTGGGACAAGCACGCCTTCGAATTCCCGGGCATCCTCTACGAGGACGCCCCGGTCACCCTGCCCGCGCACTTCCTGGCCTCCGCCGTCGACGTGCTCAGCGAGCCGGTCTACCTGTGGCGCCAGCGCACCGGCGGCGCCCCCTCCATCACCCAGCGCCGCACCGAGCCGGTCAACGTCCGCGACCGCATAAAGTCGTGCGCCTCCGTGAGCCGGTTCCTGGCCGGCGAGCCGGGCGAGGCGTACGCCCAGCACAAGCGCTGGTACGACGAGATCTTCATCACCGATGAGCTGCCGCTCTTCATGGGCGTCCTCGACCAGGCAGGCGACGAGTTCCGCGAACTGTTCATGTCCGGCGCCGCCGACTTCCTCAGCCGGGTCGACCCACAGGTCATGCCCCGGCTGCCGGTCTCACTGCGCCTGAAGTGCCACCTGATCCGTGAGAGTCGTCTCGACGAGCTCATGGAGCTCGTCGCGTACGAGCGCGAGACCGGCCGGGCCGTGCCGGTGGTCCGACAGGGCCTGCGCTACTTCGCCGACTACCCGGTGATCGACAAGAAGCGCATGGTGCCCCGTTCGGTGCTGCGTGTGGACTCCGACTTCGCCGCCCGTGCCCGCGCCGAGGAGATCGTCTGGCGCGACGGCAGACTGCACGTCGACGGCCACGCCTACATCCGCAACCTCGCCGCCCCCCGCCCGCAGCCGACCACCCTGCGTGTGCTGATGCTGCGCGAGACCGGCAGCCGGCGCACGGTCCTGGTGCGGCCCAGCCGGACCCAGGCCTCGCGCGCCACGCAGACCTCCGGTCAGTCGCTGCACAACTACGACTGGTCTGGCTTCTCCCTCGATCTGGACCCGGCCAAGCTCAGGGCTCGCGGTGGCTGGCGTGACGCCGTGTGGCGGGTCACCGTCGCCACCGTCCAGCAGGGCATCGTGCGCCACACCCGGCTCAAGGCCGGCGAGAGCGGCAGCGCCGAGAGCCCGGCCCCGTTCTGGGTGGAGAAGGACGTGCGGGTGGTCCCCTTCGTCAACGACGATCACCTGTATGTGCGTGTCGAGCGGGTCCGCGCCAGGCTGACCGGCCACCAGGCCGTGGACGGGGTCCTGGAACTGACCGGCGACCTCGGTCACGAGGCCGCCGTCGGCGACGCGGCGCTCGCCCTGCGTCTCAAGCACGGCTCGACGGCGGCGACG
Organism: Streptomyces sp. B21-105; assembly: GCF_036898465.1. Lineage (NCBI taxonomy): Bacteria > Bacillati > Actinomycetota > Actinomycetes > Kitasatosporales > Streptomycetaceae > Streptomyces > Streptomyces sp. B21-105. The sequence continues at coordinate 3,339,330 of NZ_JARUMJ010000001.1, forward strand.
CTGGAGTACCCGGTGGAGCGCGCTGCCGGCCAAAAGTTCTCTCTCCGGGTCCCGCTCGCCGACCTGGACGTCGAGGGCCGCGACTCCGTGAACCTGGAGAGCGTGGACAAGTGGACGGCCGAGCTGCTGATCGGCGACTCCCAGCGCGGGTTCTCCGTGGCCGTCGGCCGCGGCCAGAACGACCTGATTTCGCAGCACTCGCTCGACGGCAGACCGACCGCCGAGTGGGGCGGGCGCGTCGCGGCAGTCACCGACGACGGCGTGGGGCGCCTGGCGTTGCGCACCCAGCCCGTGCAGCCCATGATCGGCGAACTCTCCGTCACCGCCGAGGGTCGGATCGTCCTGACGGGCTCACTGCCCGTGTCCGAGGACGAGCCGGTCGAGATCGTGCTGCGTCACAGTCGGCACGCCGAGGAACACACCCACCCGACCACTGTCGCCGACGGCGCCTTCCGGGCCGACTTCCTGCCCGTCCCCGACGGCCTCAGCGAGGTGCCGCTGCGCCAGGGCCGCTGGTACCTGTTCGCCCGCTCCACCCGGACCCGGGTCGAGGTGCCGGTCCGTGTCGTGCCGTCGGCGCTCGATGCCCTGCCCATGCACTTCTCCCTCCGCGGCCGGGACTACACGCTCACCCACCGCTTCTTCGACCGGCTCCTGATCGAGGCGGCGCCCGACCTGGGCCCCGACGAGTTCGGCTGGTTCCGTCAGCGGGACATGCGCACCACCGTGTACGAGCAGGCACGCACGGCCCCGCTGCGGGACACGGTCCTGTACGCCTCCTTCTCCGGCCGCCAGTTCTCGGACTCGCCACGCGCGGTCTACGAGGAGTTGTTGCGCCAGGGCTCCGACATGGAGCACATCTGGGTCGTGGAGGACCGCCGCGCCGAGATCCCCAAGGGCGTCAAGGTCATCCGGCGCTGGAGCCGCGAGTGGTACGAGGCGCTCGGCCGCAGCCGGTACGTCGTCACCAACACGCACCTGCCGCACTGGATCCGGCGCCGCGAGGGCCAGGTCATCGTGCAGACCTGGCACGGCACTCCGCTCAAGCGGATCGGTCACGACATCGACAGTGTCCAGTTCGCCGACCGCTCGTACCTGTCGAAGGTCGCGGAGGAGACGCCGAGCTGGAGCTTCCTCGTGTCGCCGAACCGGTTCTCGACGCCGATCATGAAGCGTGCGTTCCAGTACGACGGCGAGATCCTGGAGTCGGGCTACCCGCGCAACGACGTCCTGCTCTCCAAGGAGACGGAGGACCGGGCGCGGACCGTGCGCGAGCGCATCGGGCTGCCGGAGGGCAAGAAGGTCGTGATGTACGCTCCGACCTGGCGGGACGACCAGTTCTACCAGGCCGGCAACTACAAGTTCGATCTGCGGCTCGACGTGAAGAAGGCGGCCGAGCGCCTCGGTGACGACCACGTTCTCCTCATCCGTAAGCACTCGAACATCGTCGACGCGGTGCCCGGCACCGGTGACGGCTTCGTCTTCGACGTGTCCAGCTACCCGGACATCGCCGAGCTGTTTCTGATCACCGACGTGCTGGTCACGGACTACTCGTCGCTCATGTTCGACTTCGCGAACACCGGCCGTCCCATGCTGTTCTTCACGTACGACCTGGAGTACTACCGCGACCAGCTGCGTGGCTTCTACTTCGACTTCGAGAAGCGGGCCCCCGGTCCGCTCCTGCAGACTTCGGACGAACTCATCGACGCGCTCGCCGACATCGAGGGCATCAGCGCCTCGTACACGGACGCCTATCGCAAGTTCAAGGACGTGTTCTGCGACCTCGACGACGGGCATGCCGCCGAGCGGGTGATCACTCGGATGCTGGAACTCGCGCAACCCGACCGCCCCCCTCTTGAACCCGCGGAGCAGCGTTGAAAGCACCCACGATTTCCTTCGACACAGTGCGTTTGAGAGAGCGTCTGGAACGCATCCCGAAGGAGCGTCGGCTACCCCTGGCCGTCTACGCCGTCACGCAGGCGATCTTCCTGCTCTGGTGGGCGGCGTTCTATCCGGGTGGGATGAGCTACGACTCCATCTCGTACGTGTGGCACGTCACCACCGGTCACTGGATGTCCAACCACTCGGTGGCCTATGACGGGTTGGTCTGGCTCTCGCTGCAGACCACCGGTGATCTGGCGATCCTCACGTTGGCTCAGTCCATCGCCATGGCGGCCGCGCTGGCCTATGTGACGGTGACACTGCGGCAGTTCGGGGTGCCGGGCAAGTGGAGCGCGTGGGCCGCGATAGTCTGCGCGGCTCTGCCGTCGCTGGGCACGTTCACGATCTTCGTCTGGAAGGACGTGCCGTTCGCCATCGGCGCGGTTCTGGCATTCGGAGCGGCCGGGCGGCTCGTCGCGCGCCGCATGCGCGACGAGCAGTCCGTGCGGGACAAGGCATTCCGTAACGAGATCGCACTCCTGTTCCTCGGCTTCCTGTGCATGGGCCTGTTTCGCAACAACGGCCTGCTCGTCGCGGTCATCGCCGCGCCGGTGCTGCTGCTGGTACTGCCGCGGATGCGCAAGGCACTGCTGGTCGCGACGGTGATCCCGGTGCTGATCTCGGGCCTGCTGAACCTCGTCGTCTATCCCGCGCTGGGGGTGATCACGCCGACGAAGGACCAGGTGTACGCGATGAACTATGCGGACATCGCGGTCGTCTACGGCAAGGCCCCGAAGACCTTCACCAAGGCCGACACGGAGCTCATGGCGAAGGTGGCGCCGCTGTCGCACTGGAGCGGCAGGGCGGCCAACTGCTACAACGCCGACTGGGCGATGCAGAAGCCGATGGACCGTAAGAAGGCCGCGCAGCTCAACACCCAGCTGATAGACCTGTGGACGCGTGTCCTGAAGCGGACGCCTGACCAGATGATCGGGGCGCGGCTGTGCCGCTCGCAGATCGCCTGGTCGCCGTTCCCGGGTCCGGCCGACCTGGCGGGCAACACGCTGATCAGCGTCCCGTCGGTGCCGAAAAACCTGTTCGGCTGGACGAACTGGAACCCCGAGATGCGGGACAGCCCGTACCGCCCGGAGCTGAAGATCCGTCCGCTCAACGACCACCTGCACGACGTGGCGTACTTCACGTGGAAGGCCAGTAAGACGCCGCAGCTGCAGTGGCTGCTGTTCCGAGGCGCCACCTGGTGCTTTGCAGCGTATGCCGCTGTCTGGGTGTTCTCGCGCCGGCAGCGGTCCTGGGCGCCTGTGGGCCTGATGGCGGTCACGCTGTCGCTCCAGCTGACGGTGGTGGTGGCGAACCCGGCCCCGCTGGCGCGGTACATGTTCGCACCGATGTTCCTGGGCATCCTGACGTTGCCGCTGATCGGCGCGAACCCGCGGTTCGGCAGGCGAAGCGGGGCCGAGCCCCAGGCCTCCGGCCCGTCCCGCAAGTCGGAGGACCCCTCCTCCACCGGCCTCGACGCGCAACCCGCACCGGTGTCCTGATTTCGGGCGGGTCACCGATACGACGAAGGGCCCGTCGGCTCCCCTGGGGAGCCGACGGGCCCTTCGTCGTGACAGGTCGTGCAAGTACCGGGCACTGTTCATCGAGGGTCGGACCGTCGCCATGTGCGCCCCGCGCCGACAGCGCTCCGCGCCTTGGTCACCTCGCAAGGTGGCGGCCTGCTCGAAGCGGCGCGCACGGCCAGGGCACTGCGTGACACCGTGCAGTCGGGCGGGGACCGGAGATCCGGCGTCCGGGCCGGACGCCGGATCTCCGCCCTAGAACGCTTCGAAGTCGTCGAACTCCTGGTCGGCCTCGTCCCGCTCCGCCTGCCGGTCGTGGCGGCGCTGCGCGGCCGGGCGAGGGGCGTCGAAGCGGTGGTCCTCACCACGTCGGCCCAGCATCTCCGCGCCGCTCATCATCGTCGGCTCCCAGTCGAAGACGACGGCGTTCTCCTCGGGCCCGATGGCCACACCGTCTCCGGCACGGGCGCCGGCCTTCATCAGCTTGTCCTCCACACCGAGGCGGTTGAGCCGGTCGGCGAGGTAGCCGACGGCCTCGTCGTTGTTGAAGTCGGTCTGGCGCACCCAGCGTTCGGGCTTCTCGCCCCGGACGCGGAACAGGCCGTCCTCCTCCAGCGAGACGGTGAAGCCCGCGTCGTCGACCGCCTTGGGACGGATGACGACCCGCGTCGCCTCCTCCTTCGGCTTGGCAGCTCGCGCCGCGCCCACCATCTCGGCGAGTGCGAAGGACAGTTCCTTCAGACCCATGTGGGCGACCGCGGACACCTCGAAGACGCGGTAGCCACGCTCCTCCAGATCCGGGCGGACCATCTCGGCGAGGTCCTTGCCGTCCGGGACGTCGATCTTGTTCAGCACCACGAGCCGCGGCCGGTTGCCCAGGCCGCCGTACTGCTTGAGCTCCTCCTCGATGATGTCGAGGTCGGAGAGCGGATCGCGCTCGGACTCCAGGGTCGCCGTGTCCAGCACGTGCACCAGGACGCTGCACCGCTCGACGTGGCGCAGGAACTCCAGGCCCAGCCCCTTGCCCTGGCTGGCGCCCGGGATCAGGCCCGGCACGTCGGCGATCGTGTAGACCGTGGAGCCGGCCGTCACCACGCCCAGGTTCGGCACGAGGGTCGTGAACGGGTAGTCCGCGATCTTCGGTTTGGCTGCGGACAGGACGGAGATCAGCGAGGACTTGCCCGCGCTCGGGTAGCCGACGAGCGCCACGTCCGCGACCGTCTTCAGCTCCAGGACGATGTCCTGGAGGTCACCGGGCTCGCCGAGCAGCGCGAATCCAGGCGCCTTGCGGCGGGCTGAAGCGAGGGCCGCGTTGCCGAGGCCACCGCGGCCGCCCTGGGCGGCGACGTACGAGGTGCCGTGGCCGACCAGGTCGGCCAGCACATTGCCGGCCTTGTCCTGGATAACCGTGCCGTCCGGGACCGGCAAAATCAGGTCCTGACCGTCCTTGCCGGAGCGATTGCCGCCCTCGCCGGGCTTGCCGTTGGTGGCGTTGCGATGGGGCTTGTGGTGATAGTCGAGGAGCGTCGTGACCGACTGGTCGACGACCAGGATCACATCGCCGCCACGGCCGCCGTTGCCCCCGTCGGGGCCACCGAGCGGCTTGAACTTCTCACGGTGGACGGAGGCACAGCCGTGGCCTCCGTTACCCGCGGCGACATGCAGTTCGACGCGGTCCACGAAGGTGGTCATGGTGGGTGCCTCCAGCACTACGAAAACGTACGGGTCTCTACTGGTCTATCTGATGCCTACTGCTCCAACACGCGAAAGGCGGACCCGCCTTCCCACCAGGGAAGTGAGGTCCGCCTCGCGAAACGTTCGGTCAAGCCATGAATCAGGTACTGACTCAGGCGACCGGAACGATGTTCACGACCTTGCGGCCACGGTGGGTGCCGAACTGCACCGAACCGGCCTGCAGGGCGAACAGCGTGTCGTCGCCGCCACGGCCGACGCCCGCGCCGGGGTGAAAGTGCGTGCCGCGCTGGCGGACCAGGATCTCACCCGCGTTGACGACCTGACCGCCGAAGCGCTTCACGCCGAGCCGCTGGGCATTCGAGTCGCGACCGTTCCGGGTGGACGATGCGCCCTTCTTGTGTGCCATCTCTCCTCAGTCCCTTACTTCGCAGCCGCGGGGATCTCAGTGACCTTGATCGCCGTGTACTGCTGGCGGTGGCCCTGACGACGGCGGTAACCGGTCTTGTTCTTGTAGCGAAGGATGTCGATCTTCACACCCTTGTGGTGGTCCACGACCTCGGCCTGGACCTTGATACCGGCCAGCACCCACGGGTCGCTGGTCACAGCGTCGCCGTCGACAACGAGGAGGGTCGAGAGCTCGACCGTGTCGCCAACCTTGGCAGTGGAAATCTTGTCAACCTCAACGATGTCGCCGACAGCAACCTTGTGCTGGCGACCACCGCTGCGCACGATGGCGTACACGCGGATCTCACTCTCTTACTCAGGAACGGCACCCCCGCAGTCCAGCCGCCGGGCAAAACCCATGGGCGGGCCTCTCCCGGCCACCGAAGTACCCGGGAGGAAAAGGTTTACGGGGATGTGGCGCGCCGCTCGACACGCCGACGATCCAGGTTACGGGGCCTGGACCGAGGGGTCAAACCGGCCGGGTCTCACCCGCCGACGGCCCTGACGTAGGCAGTGTAGACGTCCTTGATCTGGTCGGGCTCGAGGTCGAGGTGTTCGAGGATCGTGTAGCGGCCGGGCCGGGTCTCGGGGGCGAACTCCACGGCGCGGACGAATTCGTCCACCGTGAAGCCGATCTCCTCGGGCAGGACGGGCAGTCCGTGCCGGCGCAGCACCTGGGCCATGTAGGCCGACTCCTCGTGGGCTCCGCGCAGGTACATCGCGAAGGCCGCGCCGAGTCCGCACTGTTCGCCGTGGGCGGCGGCCCGCTTGGGGAAGAGCAGGTCGAAGGCGTGGTTGATCTCGTGGCACGCGCCGGAGGAGGGGCGGGAGTCGCCCGACACCGACATCGCGATGCCGCTGAGCACCAGCGCCTCGGCCAGCACCTGGAGGAAGCCGGTGTCGCCGATGCCGCCCGGGTGTCGCAGCACGGCCTCGCCGGCCTGGCGGGCGATCGCGGCCGCGAGACCGTCGATCTTCTCGCCCCTGACCCGGTTGGCGAGCTCCCAGTCCGCGATGGCCGAGATGTTGGACACCGCGTCGCCGATGCCGGCGCGCACGAACCGCACCGGGGCCTCGCGGATGACGTCCAGGTCGATCACCACGGCGATCGGGTTCGGCACGCCGTAGGAGCCGCGGCCCGCGTCGTTGTCGAGGGTGGCGACCGGCGAGCACAGCCCGTCGTGCGCGAGGTTCGTCGGCACCGCGACCAGCGGCAGGCCCACCCGCGCCGCGGCGAACTTCGCACAGTCGATGATCTTGCCGCCGCCCAGGCCCACAACCGCGTCGAAGTGGCCGGCCTTGATGTCGCCGGCCAGCCTGATCGCGTCGTCCAGCGTGCCGCCGCCCACCTCGTACCAGGTGGCGTCCGGCATCGAGGCGGCCAGCCGCTCACGCAGCCGCGCGCCCGAGCCACAACTGACGGCGACCGCGAGCTTGCCCGAGTGCGAGATCCGCTCGTCGGCAAGGACGTACGCGAGGTCGTCGAGGGCGCCCGGGCGGATGTCCACGACGAGCGGCGAGGGGATCAGCCGGGTCAGTACAGGCACGCGATCTCCCGTCCACGGGCGAGATCGTCGTGGTTGTCGATCTCCACCCACTCGACGTCGCCGATCGGCGCCACGTCGATACGGAAGCCGCGGTTCACCAGCTCCTGGTAGCCGTGCTCGTAGAACTGCTGCGGGTCGGTCTCCCACACGGCCTTGAGGGCGTCGGCCAGTTCGGGAGCCGCGTCGCCCTCGATGAGGGTGACGCCGATGTACTCGCCGGTGGCCTCGGCCGGATCCATCAGCTTGGTGATCTTCGTCATGCCCCGCTCGGGGTCGACGACGACCTTCATCTCCTCGTCCGCGAGGGACTTCACGGTGTCCAGCGCGAGGATGATCTTCCTGCCCTCGCCGCGGGCGGCGAGCAGCGTCTTCTCCACGGACACCGGGTGCACGGTGTCGCCGTTGGCGAGGATCACGCCGTCCTTGAGAGCGTCACGACCGCACCACAGGGAGTAGGCGTTGTTCCACTCCTCGGCCTTGTCGTTGTCGATGAGGGTGAGCTTGAGGCCGTACTTGGCCTCCAGCGCCGCCTTGCGCGCGTACACGGCCTCCTTGCGGTAGCCGACGATGACCGCGACCTCGGTCAGCCCGATCTCGGCGAAGTTGCCGAGCGTCAGGTCCAGGACCGTGGGCTCGCCTTCCCTGCCCGCGGGCCCCACCGGCACCAACGCCTTGGGCAGACTGTCCGTGTAGGGCCGCAGACGCCGTCCGGCGCCGGCCGCCAGCACGAGGCCGATCATCGCTGTTTCCTCCTGATGGTTCACACCCGTGGGTGAGGGCCGAAGCGCTTGTGCCCTGTCCGACAACGGACAGGGCACAAGCGCCGGTGAGCGGGTCAGTCCTCTTCGGCCGCGACCGAGACGGACTGCGCGTTCTGCTGGGCCGCCACCGTCTTCTTCGCCGTGGCCTTCTTGGCCGTCGTCTTCTTGGCTGCGGTCTTCTTGGCTGCGGTCTTCTCCGCGACCGCCTTCTTGGCCGCCGTCGTCTTCTTCGTGGCGGCCTTCTTCGCCGTGGCCTTCTTGGCCGTCTTGCGAGCGGCCGTCTTCTTGGCCGGAGCCGCCTCCGTGTCCTCGGGAGCGGGGACCTCCGCCTCGGGCTCGGCGGCCGGGGCTGACGGGACGACCACGACGGCCGTCTCTTCGGCCGCGGTGGGCGCGGCGGGCGCGGTGGCCTTGCGCACCGCACGACGCCGCGGACGGGCCGGCGCCGCGCTCTCCGCGACCGGCTCAGCCACGGACTCGGTCTCGGGCTGCTCCTGCGGAGTGACCGGGGCCTGTCCCGGCGACGGCTCGACGACCGTCACCACGGCGGCCTCCGCCCCCGCGGGCGAACCGGCCGGCGCGGACACCTTGCGGGTGGCGCGACGCCGGGTACGGCCCACGGGTGCGGCCTCGTCGACGACCAGGGTCTCATCGGCCGGAGCCTCGACGACCGGGTCCTCGACGGCTACCGGCTCGGCGTGCGCCGCGGCCGCCTCGGCGGGCCGCACCACACGTTCGGCCGCCGCCTCGGCGGTGACCTCCTGCGCGGTGGGCGCTTCGACGAGCGTCTCGGGAGCCGCCGGCGACGCGGGGGCCGCCTCGACGGTCTCCGCCGCGCCGAACGCCTCGGAACCGTCCGTCCTGCGCGACGCGCCGCCTCGCGGCGTGCCCGCCGGGGCGGACGCCCTGCGGCTCGCCCGACGCCGGCCCCGGCCACGGGTGGCGGAGGCCTCCGCCTCGGCGATGCTGCTGTACAGCTCCTCGTCCGGCGCGAACTCCGGAGCGGCGAGCGCGACCGGCTCGGCCACCTCTGCGGCGACCTCGGCCTCGCTCTCCGCCTCCTGCTCGACGCCCAGCGGCTCGACGACGTCGACCGCCGCCTCGTGCTCGTGGGCGTGCCCGTCGCCGCCACGGCCGCGCTTCTTGCGCTTCCCGCCGCCGCCGACCGCGGTCGGCTGCTCCATGTGGACGATGACACCGCGCCCGTTGCAGTGCACACAGGTCTCCGAGAACGACTCCAGCAGACCCTGGCCCACCCGCTTGCGGGTCATCTGGACCAGACCCAGCGAGGTGACCTCCGCCACCTGGTGCTTGGTGCGGTCGCGGCCCAGGCACTCCAGCAGCCGGCGCAGCACCAGGTCCCGGTTGGACTCCAGCACCATGTCGATGAAGTCGATGACGATGATGCCGCCGAGGTCGCGCAGCCGCAGCTGACGCACGATCTCCTCGGCCGCCTCCAGGTTGTTCCTGGTGACCGTCTCCTCGAGGTTGCCGCCCTGCCCGGTGAACTTGCCGGTGTTGACGTCGACCACGACCATCGCCTCGGTCCGGTCGATCACCAGCGAACCGCCGCTGGGCAGCCAGACCTTGCGGTCCAGCGCCTTGGCGAGCTGCTCGTCGATCCGGTAGGTGGCGAAGACGTCGACCTCGGAGGTCCACTTCGACAGCCGCTCGGCGAGATCGGGGGCGACGTGCGAGACGTACCCGTGGATCGTCGACCAGGCCTCGTCACCGCTGACGATGACCTTGGTGAAGTCCTCGTTGAAGATGTCGCGCACGACCCGGACGGTCATGTCCGGCTCGCCGTACAGCAGCGTCGGGGCGTTGCCGCCGTTCTTCGCCTTCTTCTGGATGTCCTCCCACTGGCCCTGCAGCCGCTCGACGTCACGGCGCAGCTCGTCCTCGCTCGCGCCCTCGGCGGCGGTGCGCACGATGACGCCCGCGTCCTCGGGGACGATCTTCTTGAGGATCGTCTTCAGCCGGGCCCGCTCGGTGTCGGGCAGCTTGCGGCTGATGCCGGTCATCGAGCCCTCGGGCACGTACACCAGGTAACGCCCCGGGAGGGAGACCTGGCTGGTCAGACGCGCGCCCTTGTGCCCGATCGGGTCCTTCGTCACCTGGACGAGGACCGACTGGCCCGACTTCAGGGCGGCCTCGATACGGCGCGGCCCGTTGGCCATGCCGAGCGCCTCGAAGTTGACCTCGCCGGCGTACAGGACGGCGTTGCGCCCCTTGCCGATGTCGATGAAGGCGGCCTCCATCGACGGCAGCACGTTCTGGACCTTGCCCAGGTAGACGTTGCCGACGTACGAGGTGGCCTGCTCCTTGTTGACGTAGTGCTCGACGAGCACGTTGTCCTCGAGGACGCCGATCTGGGTGCGCTCGCCGCTCTGGCGGACGACCATCACCCGCTCGACGGCCTCGCGACGGGCCAGGAACTCGGCCTCGGTGATGATCGGCACCCGGCGGCGGCCCTGCTCACGGCCTTCCCGGCGGCGCTGCTTCTTGGCCTCCAGACGCGTCGAGCCCTTGATGGACTGCACCTCGTCGGACGGCTCGGAGGGCTTGCGCGGCTCGCGGACCTTGACGACGGTGCGCTCCGGGTCGCCGTCGCCGGGCTCGGCCTCGGTGGACGAGTCCCCGGCGCGACGACGACGGCGACGGCGGCGACGGCTTCCGGCGGTGGAACCGCCCGCCTCGTCGTCCTCCGTGTCCTCGTCCTCCTGCTCGGCGGTGTCCTCGGCGTCCTGCGCGCTCTGTTCGGCCTGCTCTGCGGCGAACTCGTCGGAGTCGGCGTCCCCGGAGTCCCCCTCGCCGTCGGCGGCGTCGCCACGGCGACGGCGACGGCCGCCCCGGCGGCGACGGCGGCGCGAACCGGTCTCCTCGGTCTCGTCGTCGCCGTCGGCGACGTCCTCGGCGGGCTCGTCGGCGTCCTCCGGCTCGGTCTCCGGCTCGACCTCGGCGACGGGGGCGGCGGGCGCGGCGGTGCGCTCGGCCTCGGCCTCGGTCTCGTCGCCGGATCCGGCGGCCCGACGACGACGGCGGCGGCGCGAACCGGCCGGCTCCTCCACCGCCTCCTGGACCTCTTCGCGCTCCTCCGGCTCCTCCTCGCCGGCGTCGGCCTCCGCGGCGGCAGCCTCGGCGGCGGCCCGCTGCGGGGTCTGGAACTGCGGCTCGGCGAACACGGGCGCCTGGAACACGGCGACCGCGGGCCGCGCGGGGCGGCTCGGCGCGTCGGACTCCGCGCGCTCCTGGGCGGGCGCGGTGAAGCCGCCCGCGGCCCGGCGCACCACGCGCCGTCGCCCACGCCGGGAACCGGCGTCCTCGTCGTCGGCGGAGGCATCGGCGGCGGCAGCGGCCTCGGGTGCCTTCGCGACTGCCTTCGTCTTGGTCTGCGTCTCGGCAGCGGCTGCCTGGGCCGACTCGACGGGTTCGGCGACCGGCTCGGCCTTCACGGCCTCGGGGACCTCGGCCTCGGCGGGCGCGGCGGCGCGGCGGGTCGCGCGGCGACGGGCGCGGGGCGCGGGCTCGGCGGGCGTCTCGTCGGCGGCGGGCGTCTCGTCGGCGGCGGGCGCCACAGATTCAGCGGCCGCGGGCGTCTCGGCCTCGGCGGCGGCGGGCGTCTCGGCCTCCGGGGCTCCGGCGGGGGCGGTCGCCCGACGGGTGGCCCGCCGACGGGCACGCGGGGCGGCCTCGACGGGCGCCTCGGGCTCCGGCTCGGGCTCCGCGACGGCCGTCGTGGAGGCAGGCTCGACGACGGACTCGACGACGGGCTCGACGACCTCGGCCGCGGTCTCCTCGGCCGGCGCGGACACGCGGCGCGTGGCCCGACGGCGGGTACGGCGAGGAGCGGCGTCCTCGGCAGGGGCCTCTTCGGCCACGGCCACGGCCTCGGCCTCGGCCTGCTCGGCGGGAGCTTCCTCCGCCGCTGCCACGGGCACGACGGTCTCGGCGGCCTCGACGGCGGCCGGGGCGCCGGCGGGCGCGGACGCACGGCGGGTGGCACGGCGGCGCGTACGGGGCGCGGCCTCGGGCTCCTGCGCCTCGGCGTCAGCGGAGGCCTTCTCCTCCGGGACGGTCACGTCCTGAAGGTCCTCCTCCGCCAGCTGCTCGGCGGACTCCACCGCCGGTATGGCCGGCGTGGTGATCTCGGCCGAGGAGTCGGCGGCGGCGACCGGCGGACCCGCCGGCCGGGAAGCGGCACGGCGCCGACGACGCGGCGGCAGGGTGTCGCTGGGGGTGTTCGCATCGGAGTCCGGAACGGACTCTGTGGATTCGGTTGGCTCGAGCATGCGGGCGTTTCTCCCGTCAGGCTCCCGGGCGCCGCGCCTGGTCCGGCGGCGATCACGAAGGATCGACCGCCGTTGACGTCCGCGGCTCGCGCGATGCGCGGTGCCGCCGTCCGGGGCGCGGGCGCCGCACGGGAGCTTTCTGTGTCCTGTCTCGCCGGTTCCGTACGCCGAATGCGTACGGCCTGGCGAAAGTCTTCTGGTCGGTTCGCCGCCCGACCCAGGTGGCTCCCGAGTACGAGGGCGGCGCTACGACGTACGTTCCTTCGCGGAACCTTCCCTACGCGGGCGCCTTCGCGGCGGCAGCGGGTTCGGCCGTTGTGTGGGCCTGAACTGCCTCGCGGTCGGGCGCGAGCGGGTCGGTCACCGTGCCGGTCTCTGCATCGAACAGCCCCTGCGCCAGCCTGGTCACCGCTGCGGGGACCGGCGGCGCCAGGTCGGCCACGGCGCGGAGACCGGACAGGACGTCGTCGGGTCGTACGGCAGGCGTCACGTGCCGAACAACCAGCCGCAGTATCGCACAGGGCTGGTCGGTCGGCCTATCAGCGGGTTCACTGTGCGTTTCCAGTCGGACGACCGCGGCACGGGCGTCGAAGGTACGGACGCCGTTCTTGGTCGTGCGCTGGACCTCGACGGCGTCGGCCGCGTTGAAGGCGTCCACCGCACGGTCGGCGACGGCCGGGTCCACGCCGTCCAGCCGCAGCTCCCACACGGAGGCCGTCAGCCGGTCGGCGAGCCCCGAGGTCCGGGCCTCGACCGCGTCGACGACGTCGAGCCCAGTGGGCAGCGACTCGTCGAGCAGGACTCTCAGTTTCTCCGGGTCCCGCGCCGCGGTGAGCGCGATCTCCAGATACTCCGCCTCACTGCCCGTGCCGGTGGGTGCGGCATTGGCGTACGACACCTTCGGGTGCGGCGTGAACCCCGCCGAGTACGCCATCGGCACCTCGGCACGGCGCAACGCACGCTCGAAGGCGCGCTGGAAGTCACGGTGGCTGGTGAACCGGAGGCGGCCGCGCTTGGTGTAGCGCAGTCGGATGCGCTGCACCGCGGGTGCGGGCGGCGGGCCTTCGGGCTGTCGCTTGCCCAGTGTCGTTCAGTCCTTCGTGAGAGCGGTCGTCCTGCTACCAAGAGTACGTGCCTCGCCCCTCGATGGTTCCCGCCGGCCGACCGCCGCCGGCTGCCGCGGCTTCCCGAAGAGCAGCCGCCGCACGTCGGCGCGGGCCTGCCGGGCCGTCTCGCGGGCGGCGGCCAGCGCCTGCCGGGTGGCCCGGCCCACGCCGCGCGCGGCGCGCGCGGCCGGCCGCAGCACGGCGTCGCGGACGGCGTGCCCGACCGGGGTGAGGACGGTCCGGTACACCCAGCGCACCGGCTCGACGAAGATCCACCGCAGGAGGGTCCCGAGGAACCGGCCGACCGCCAGCGAGATGCGTCCGGCGATCCGCCAGGCCTGCCCGAGCGCGTCCCCCACCTCCCGGGCGACGACCGCGAGGAAACGGCCGACGGGGGCGAACACCCAGCGCCACAGGGCGGCCGCGGGCAGCACGACCAGGATCCGAGCGGTCCAGTACGCGGTCCGGTACAGGGCCGTCCCGACCCCGCTGACCAGCAGACCCACCAGCCGCCCCACACCGAGCGCGCACCAGGCGACGGCCCGGCCGACCGGGGCGAGGATCCACGTGTGGAGCAGGCGGGCGGGGACGCCGACGAGATACCGCAACAGCCAGGTGACGGCCGTGTACACGCCGGCCCCGGCAGCGGCGAGGACGGTTCCGATTCCCTTCGCCAGCCACGCGAGCGCGTGCCCCACGGGCGTCAGCACGCGCGCGTACACCCACCCGAACCCGGCCCCGACGACCCGCGCCAGCCAGGCGATGCCCTGCCCGACCGGCGTCAGGACGTACCGATGGAGCCAGAGCGCCGGTACGACCAGCAGCACGTGCCCGAGCCAGACGAGCGCCTTGCCCGCGGGCGTCAGGACGTACCGCCACAGCCCGATCAGCGGCAGGACGAACAGCGCCTTCCCCAGCCAGAGCAGGGCCCGCGCGAACGGCCGCAGCACGGTGTCCCGGAGGAACCGCCCCGCGACCACGAGCACGTCCCACACCATCCGCACGGGCACGACCAGCACGAGCACGACGATCCGCAGGGGCAGCCGGATCGCGACGACCAGACAGCCTTCGAGAGCCCGGTCGTCGGACGCGGACGGCTGCACGGGCGGTGGGGCGATCGGTTTCTGCAGGTCCATGTGGAGGTAGACGCGACAACCGGCTCGGTGGATGCACCAGCGTGAACACGCCGACCCGAACGGCCCAACACGGACGGGTGCGGACACGTCATGAAGGAGCGTCAGGAGGACCAGCGGCACTGACCGCCGGCTAGGGCTCGCGGTCCCGCGCGGCCTTCCCGGCCCGGGCCGCCCTCGGACGGCGTACCGGGGTGGCATGCCCCGACCCGGCCTCGACGTGCGGGAGGGAGAGCTTCCGGTTGCTCTCGAGCTGCCTGCGGACGGCGTCGGGCAGGTCCGGCATCGCCAGCAACGCGTCGCAGGCCCGGACGGCGGCCGTGTGGTCGCCGACGCCGTAGGCGCACACGGAGAACTCGAAGAGCAGTCCCCACCGGTACACCCAGGACCTGGTGAAGAGCAGATCGTCCGGCTCGTGACGGCCCACGACCGCACCGAGCAGGGAGAACGCCGTGTGGTACCGGCTCCGCAGGCGCAGCCGCGAAGCCAGTTCGTAGACGGCTTCGAGCCGGGCGGGACGGGACTCCCAGGCGCGGGAGAACGCGTCCATGGCCCCGGGCCAGTCGTCGGTCCGCTCCGCCCGGAGGATCCCTGCCTCCAGGAGCGCGCAGTACACCTCCTCCCCCCAGCCGCCCAGTTCGGCCCGCCGCTCGTACAGCACGATCGCCTCGTCCGCATGCCCCAGATCACGTTCGGTGTTGGCGAGGTAGAAGACCGTGCGTGGGTTGGCGGGGTCGCGCTCCAACTCGGCGCGCAGCAGCCCCGCGTCGCGCTCGGACCTGCCGCTGCGGCAGCCGCCGTCCGCGTGGTCCTCGATGACGAGCGCGTCCAGGTTCTCCTGCCGGTCGGGACCGTCCTCGGTGCGGGGGTACTCGTAGACGACGCCCTCGTACCGCCACGCGCGGTCGCCCCGCATGAGGTGCTTGAAGCGGTGCTGGGTGCGGGGGTTGTCGTAGCGCAGCATGTACGAGTCCGCCGTCAGCCGAGGCAGCGGGGCGTCCTGCCGCAGGACGTGGTCGGCGTCGAGCGTGAGCACGTAGTCGGCCATGCCGAGAGCGTGCCGGATGTTCCGTGTCCGGTTGTGCCCGAAGTCGACCCAGGGTTCCTCGTGAAGCTCGCCCGGAATGCCGTCGAGCGCCTCCCTGATCAGGTCCGGCGTCCCGTCCGTCGAACCGGTGTCCGAAATCACCCAGTAGTCGATGAGGGGGCGGACGGACTCCAGGCAGCGGGCGATCACCTGCGATTCATCCTTGACGATCATGCACAGGCACAGCGTCTGGTGTCTCACGGGCGTCAACGTCACACGGGACCCGCGTCCGGCTGTCCGTACCACGCGAGGAATACCCCATCGGAACGCCGTAAAGAGTCCGATACGTCGATTAGAAGTATCTTTCAGGCAGGTCGGCAAGGTCACCGCTGCGGCACGGCGAGGAACCCGGCCAGACGGTCGAGGGCGGCAGGCAGGATCCGGTAGTAGACCCAGGTGCCGCGACGTTCGCAGTCGATGAGCCCCGCCTGCCGGAGCAGCTTCAGATGGTGCGAGATCGTGGGTTGCGAGAGGTCGAAGGCAGGGGTCAGCTCACATACGCACACCCCCCTCCCTCCCGCGAAGCGATCATCGACATGAGTCGCAGACGCACCGGGTCGCCCAGGGCTTTGAAGGCCTTCGCCAGGTCGGCGGCCTGCTCGTCCTTCAGGGGCGCTGCGGCCAGCCCCTCGCAACAGGCGGTGTCGCCGTTCCGGTCCAGGATCTTCAGTTCGTGATTCGACATGCTTCTATGTTGACGTTTCTCGATCCAGGGCGCAAGGTTGAATCAATGAACGTCAATACAAGCCGTTCAGGGCAGTGCCCATGCCATCGCCAGTGCCATTGCCACGCCCAGTCACTCAGGAGACATCCATGTCCGAGCAGTCCACCGATCTGCGGGAAACCGTCCGTCAGCGCTATGCGGCAGCAGCCGTGCAGGTCAGCGAAGGCGGCACCACGTGTTGCGGGCCCCAGCCCGTCGAGGTCGACGAGAACTTCGGCTCCACCCTGTACGCCGCCGACGAGCGCGAGACCCTGCCCGCCGAGGCCGTGGCCGCCTCCCTCGGCTGCGGCAACCCCACCGCCGTCGCCGAACTGCGCGAGGGCGAACGCGTCCTCGATCTCGGTTCCGGCGGCGGCATCGACGTCCTGCTCTCCGCCCGCCGCGTCGGCCCCGCCGGCAAGGCCTACGGCCTCGACATGACCGACGAGATGCTCACCCTGGCCCTGGCCAACGCCGAGAAGGCCGGCGCGACGAACGTCGAGTTCCTCAAGGGCACGATCGAGGCGATCCCGCTGCCCGCGGACACCATCGACGTCGTGATCTCCAACTGCGTGATCAACCTGTCCACCGACAAGCCCGCCGTCTTCGCCGAGACCTACCGGGTTCTCAAGCCCGGCGGCCGGATCGGCGTGTCGGACGTGGTCGCCGACGACTCCCTGCCCCCGGCCCAGCGCGCGGAGCGCGGCGACTACGTGGGATGCATCGCGGGCGCGCTCTCCTTCGAGGAGTACCGCGCGGGCCTGGAAACGGCCGGGTTCACCGACGTCGAGATCATTCCGACGCACACGGTCGCCGACGGCATGCACTCCGCGATCGTCCGCGCGTCCAAGCCGACGGCGCCCCGGCCCGACGCTCGGACGAACACATCGGCCGACTCCTGCTGCGGGGTGAACGCCTGCTGCACCGACGCCGAGACACCGACAGACCCCACCGTCACCGTCAGCGCGGCCAAAACGGCATCAGCCTGCGGCTGCCAGACCTGACCAGCCAGGACTGCCCCCTCCCGACCGATGCATCCTCGGGCGGCACAGGCCCCACCAGCGCTCTCCAGGGTCTTTGCCGGCCACGTACCAGAGATGGTGCCACGGTTCGTGGTCGCAGTGATCTTCAGAAGGTTTCCATCCTTATTGGTCTGGGTCTCCCGCACCTGCGTATCACTCCCGAAGACCCCCCTGGCCGCGGCGGCAATCCACTCGTCGGCCTGGACGGCGGATTCAACGAGAGCACGCTTCTGGTCATCCATCGCAACGCTGTCGACCCGGTCGATCCGTAACTCGAATACGCCCCCAACGGCCAACACGGCGAGCGCGCCAAGCGAAGTGCCCCATGCGAGATCACGCAGCGGCTTGCCTGGAGATCGCCGCCGTCGGTAGATCCAGAGGGCCCCTGCCAGGGAGCCCAGTAGTGCGCCGGTCGCATTGGACGCAAGGTCCGTCACGCTGCACGAGCGGCCCAGCTGTCCAGCCGCTTGTGCGATTTCCACCGCCCCGCTGAGAGCCCCGAAGGCAGCTGCCGCCGATTGCGGGCCTCCGGGCGATCGGGCGCGCCCCCAGACCCGTTCTCCCCTTCGGACCGGATCCGCGAAGAGCCCTCGGGCGACGGCAGCGGCGTTCTCAGCACATGGGCACGGCACGCCGCTCTCGCCCTCTCAGCGCCCCAAGTGACCCGAGCGCCGCGGCCACCTCGTCCTCCGTGGCGTCAGCCACGGCCTCGGCGATCGCCGCAGCGCTTCGCTCGCCTCAGTGCCCGTGGCCGCTGGTCGCAGCGTCCTTCTTGACCGTGAGCGGCAGCAGCTTCCGGCCGGTCGGGCCGATCTGGATGTGCGTGTCGAGCGCCGGGCACACGCCGCAGTCGAAGCAGGGGGTCCAGCGGCAGTCCTCGACCTCGGTCTCGTCGAGGGCGTCCTGCCAGTCCTCCCAGAGCCAGTCCTTGTCGAGGCCCGAGTCCAGGTGGTCCCAGGGCAGGACCTCCTCGTACGTCTTCTCGCGGGTCGTGTACCAGTCGACGTCCACGCCGAAGGCGGGCAGCGTCTTGTCGGCGCAGGCCATCCAGCGGTCGTAGGAGAAGTGCTCGCGCCAGCCGTCGAAGCGGCCGCCGTCCTCGTAGACGGCCCGGATGACCGCGCCGATGCGGCGGTCGCCGCGGGAGAGCAGGCCCTCGACGATGCCGGGCTTGCCGTCGTGGTAGCGGAAGCCGATGGAGCGGCCGTACTTCTTGTCGCCGCGGATCTTGTCCCGGAGCTTCTGCAAGCGCGCGTCCGTCTCCTCGGCGGAGAGCTGCGGGGCCCACTGGAAGGGGGTGTGCGGCTTGGGCACGAACCCGCCGATGGAGACCGTGCAGCGGATGTCGTTCTGCCCGGAGACCTTGCGGCCCTCGGCGATCACGTTCATCGCCATGTCGGCGATCTGCAGGACGTCCTCGTCCGTCTCCGTGGGCAGACCGCACATGAAGTACAGCTTCACCTGACGCCAGCCGTTGCCGTACGCGGTGGAGACGGTGCGGATCAGGTCGTCCTCGGAGACCATCTTGTTGATGACCTTGCGCATGCGCTCGGAGCCGCCCTCGGGGGCGAACGTCAGGCCGGAGCGGCGGCCGTTGCGCGTCAACTCGTTCGCCAGGTCGACGTTGAAGGCGTCCACGCGGGTGGAGGGGAGGGACAGGCCGATCTTGTCCTCCTCGTAGCGGTCCGCGAGGCCCTTGGCGACCTCGCCGATCTCGCTGTGGTCGGCGCTCGACAGGGAGAGCAGGCCGACCTCCTCGAAGCCGGTGGCCTTCAGGCCCTTCTCCACCATCTCGCCGATGCCCGTGATGGACCGCTCGCGCACCGGGCGGGTGATCATGCCAGCCTGGCAGAAACGGCAGCCGCGGGTGCAGCCGCGGAAGATCTCCACCGACATGCGCTCGTGGACCGTCTCGGCGAGCGGGACCAGCGGCTGCTTGGGGTAGGGCCATTCGTCGAGGTCCATGACCGTGTGCTTGGACACCCGCCACGGCACGCCCGACCTGTTCGGCACCACGCGCGCGATACGGCCGTCCGGCAGGTACTCGACGTCGTAGAAGCGCGGGATGTACACCCCGCCCGTCTTCGCGAGGCGGAAGAGGACCTCCTCGCGGCCGCCGGGGCGACCCTCGGCCTTCCACTCGCGGATGATCTTCGTCATGTCGAGGACGGCCTGCTCGCCGTCGCCGATGACCGCCGCGTCGATGAAGTCGGCGATCGGCTCGGGGTTGAAGGCCGCGTGGCCGCCCGCGAGGACGATCGGGTCGTCGATCGTGCGGTCCTTGGCCTCCAGCGGGATGCCGGCCAGGTCCAGGGCGGTCAGCATGTTGGTGTAGCCCAGCTCCGTGGAGAAGGACAGGCCGAAGACGTCGAAGGCCTTCACCGGACGGTGGCTGTCCACGGTGAACTGCGGGACGGCGTGCTCCCGCATCAGCGCCTCGAGGTCCGGCCACACGCTGTAGGTGCGCTCGGCGAGGACGCCCTCCTGCTCGTTCAGCACCTCGTAGAGGATCATGACGCCCTGGTTGGGCAGGCCGACCTCGTACGCGTCCGGGTACATCAGCGCCCAGCGGACGTCGCAGGACTCCCAGGGCTTGACCGTGGAGTTGAGCTCGCCGCCCACATACTGGATCGGCTTCTGCACATGCGGGAGCAGTGCTTCGAGCTGCGGGAAGACCGACTCGACAGACATCGCGGGGGCACCTTCGTGAGCTGACTGGGGGTCCCCCGGGCGAAGGCTGGGGGGTGACCATCTAGCGTAACCCGGCCGAAGGCCTCCCCCACCCGCGAAAGATCCGTAGCGGTCGGCCGTCAAACCTCCGTCGCCCCGCGGATCCTCTCCCAGACCGCCGGCAGTTCCTTCTCCACCAGCTCGGCCCGCCGTTCCTCCCGTCCGTAGAGGAGCCCGTACGTGAACGCGCTCTCCCCCGCCGCGTGCGCCACGGCGGACAGCTCGCGCAGGGTCTGCCGGGCCATGACGCTGTCCTGGTGCTCGCCGAGCCGGCTCTGCAGCGACTTCATGGACTTGGCCAGCGCCTTGGCCGGACCGCCGATCGCCGGGGTGGCCGTCTCGGCCGCGTACCGGGTCCGCTTGGCCTTCTTGCGCGCCTCGTGCAGCCCCTCGTCTCGGTCGTGGCCTGGCGGCGCCGCCAAGGCCTGCTCGACGAGGTCGGACACCTTCTGGAGGTCCTTGCGCACGGCCTTGGCGAGCACCTTCGCCGGTTTGCCCTCGGCGGCCGTCCGCAGCGGCGGGTCGGCGACGAACGCGTCCAGGGTGTCCAGCAGGGTGAGATAGCGCGCCGAGTCGAGGACGCCCAGCAGCCGGCGGCGGGAACCGTGGTGCTGTGCCTTGGCCCAGGTCCGCAGTCGTTCGCCGACCGGGCCGGAGACGAGGGTGTGCGGCAGGTCGGCGAGGCCGTCCGTGAGGCGTTCGGCCAGCACCTCCTGGTCGCGGCCCACGCCCAGCTCGCCGGCCAGCCACTTCAGCTCGACGCCGATCGGGTCGGTGACGGCCCGGTCCAGGACCTTGCGGAAGGAGCGGAAGGTACTGCGCAGCCGGCGGGTGGCGACCCGCATGTCGTGCACGGCGTCCTCGGTGTCCTGGCGGACGGCCGGATCCAGCGCGAGGATCGCGTCCCGCTGGGCACGGGCGTACGCCAGCACGTGATCACCGGCGGTCACGGGCTCCCGGTCCGGGGCCCGCCGTCCCGTCCTGTTCGCCTCGACCGCCGACGTCCCCTTGGCGCCGCCCTTCCCCTTGGCGCCGCCCTTCCCTTCCGCCGCCGTCTTCGCCCCGTCGTCGCCCTCGGCCGCCGCCTTCGCCCTGGCCCGCTTCTTCCTGGGCGCCGTCTCCGCCAGGGCCCGCGCCAACTTCGAGGCCGACCGCGAGGGCCGCACGCCGGCCTTCCGCAGCCGCTTCTCCAGTTTGTCGAGGAGGGCGGGATCGCCGCCGTCGGCGAGCTCCACCTCGATCTCGGTCCACTGGGCGCTGCCTTCGCCACCGAACAACCGGTCCGCCCGGACGGCGTCCACGCTGGCCTCGGCGAGCAGCCGGCCCTTGGCGTCGAGGAGATGGCGGACGTCCCGGTCCGAGCGGAGTCGCACCACGGGTACCAGTTGTCCCTCGCGGACGCGGGCACGGACCAGCCCGGCGAGTTCTTCGGGCACGGTGTCGGAGAGCGGGGCCCGGATCTCGTCCCGGACGCCGGCGGCGACGGGGAGTTTCAGGTGCCAGCCGGCGTCGGATCCCCCGGTACGGCGGCGCAGGGTGATGGCGGCCGCCGCCAGCCGCAGGTCGGACGTGTCGTAGTAGGTCGCGTCCAGCTCGGCGACGCCTTGGTCGAGGACGGACGCGACTCCCGCCACGCCGGTGAGGTCGGGCAGTCCACTGTCATCGGATTCGTACTTGCGCTCGATCTCGCGTTTCGTCTCCGCCATGAATCGAATCTAGTCGGAGTCGGGCCCGTACGGCAGGGCGTACGGGCCCGGATCCCGGCCTGACTCGGGCAAAGCGCAAGGTCTCCGCGTGCTTACGCGGACATCGGCCGCTGCACCCGGATGGACTGCAGCAGACCCACCGCCACCCAGACGGCGAACATCGACGTGCCTCCATAGGAGACGAAGGGCAGCGGCAGGCCCGTCACGGGCATGATCCCCAGGGTCATCCCGATGTTCTCGAAGGACTGGAAGGCCAACCAGGCCACGATGCCGGCGGCGACGATCGTGCCGTACAGCTCCGTCGTCTCACGCGCTATGCGGCAGGCGCGCCAGAGGATCACACCGAGCAGGACGATGATCAGGCCCGCGCCGAGGAAGCCCAGTTCCTCGCCCGCGACGGTGAAGACGAAGTCGGTCTGCTGTTCCGGGACGAACTGGCCCGTCGTCTGTGAGCCGTGGAACAGACCGGCGCCGGAGAGACCTCCGGAGCCGATCGCGATGCGGGCCTGGTTGGTGTTGTAGCCGACGCCCGCGGGGTCGAGGCTGGGGTTGGCGAAGGCGGCGAAGCGGGCGATCTGGTAGTCGTCCAGGATGTGGAGCTGCCAGACGGCGACGGCGCCGGCCGCGCCCGCGCCGAGCAGTCCGAAGACCCAGCGGTTGGAGGCTCCGGAAGCCAGCAGCACACCCAGCACGATCAGCACCATGACCATGACGGACCCGAGGTCGGGCATCAGCATCACGATCAGCATGGGGACGGCCGCGAGTCCGAGGGCCTGGAGCACCGTGCGGTGGTCGGGGTAGAGCTTGTCGCCCGCGTCGACCCGGGTCGCGAGCAGCATCGCCATGCCCAGGATGATCGTGATCTTCACGAACTCGGAGGGCTGGAGCGAGAAGCCGCCGCCGACGACGATCCAGGAGTGCGCGCCGTTGACCGTCGAGCCCAGCGGCGTCAGCACGGCCAGGATGCCCATGAGCGAGAGGCCGTAGAGGACCGGTACCGCGTTGCGCAGGGTGCGGTGGCCG
Source organism: Streptomyces sp. B21-105 (assembly GCF_036898465.1). Taxonomy (NCBI): domain Bacteria; kingdom Bacillati; phylum Actinomycetota; class Actinomycetes; order Kitasatosporales; family Streptomycetaceae; genus Streptomyces; species Streptomyces sp. B21-105. The sequence goes on from NZ_JARUMJ010000001.1 coordinate 3,362,040, forward strand.
AGCCAGAGCGTGCCGATCATCAGGCAGATCCCGATGCCGGTGTTCATGAGGTGGCGGAGGAGGAAGTAGTACGGGTCGCCCTGGTTGATCTCGGTGCGGTTGCGGGTCGCCGAGTAGACGAGGAGCGAGCCGATCAGGGACAGGGCGACCGCCGACATCAGAATCGGCCAGTCCAGCCGCCGGGCCAGCGAGTCACGGGCGAAGACCCGGGTCCAGCCGGCCCGCTCGGGCCCGTATCCGGAGACGGAGAAACCGTTCGCGCCGGTCATGTGCACATCCTCCGGCTTCCCCTCTTGCGCCGTCGCCTGCGGGTGTCGCGGTTGGCGCCGGTGTTCTGTTGGACGGTGGCCGCGGTCTGCGTCCCGTCAGGCTCGGGAGCGGTCTGCTGGCTGGCGCGCTGCTCCTTGGCCGGGTCCTTGGAGATCTTCGGGGGCTTGATCGTGCCGTCCGCCTGGACCTTCGGCAGGCCGGCCTGCGGGGTGGGCAGCAGGGCGTTCTTCTTGTCGATCTTGCCGTCGTCGGAGACGCCGTACATCGCGTTGTAGATGTGCCGCACGGCCTCACCGGAGGCGCCCGAGCCGGTACCGGCCTGGGCGATCGTCATGATGACCGTGTAGTCCTCGCTGTATGTGGCGAGCCAGGACGTCGTCTGCTTGCCGTAGACCTCGGCGGTACCGGTCTTGGCGTGCAGCGGGATCTCCTTCTGCGGCCAGCCGCCGAACTTCCAGGCGGCGGTACCGCGGGTGACCACGCCCTCCAGGGCGGCGTCCATTCCCTTGATCGTGGCCTTGTCGACCGGCAGCCTGCCCTTGGGCTTGGGCTTGATCTCCTGGACGGTCTTGCCGTCGGCGCTGACGATGGCCTTGCCGATGGTCGGGGTGTACATCGTGCCGCCGTTGGCGAGCGCCCCGTAGATCACGGCCTCCTGGATCGGGGTGACGAGGGTGTCGCCCTGACCGATGGAGTAGTTGATCGAGTCGCCCTCGCGCATCTTGTTGCCTTCGAGGCAGTTCTCGTACGCGATCATCTCGACGTAAGTGCCGCCCTTTTTGCCGTACTTGCACCAGGAGGCCTTGTTGGCCTTCCAGTAGGACTCCTTCCACTGGCGGTCGGGGACCCGGCCGGTGACCTCGTTGGGCAGGTCGACGCCGGTCTCCTTGCCGAGGCCGAACTGGTGGGCCGCCTTGTAGAAGTAGTCCTTGGGCTCACCCTTCTTCGGGTTGATGCCGCCGTCCTTCTTCCACTCCCGGTCCGCGAGGCCGTAGAAGACGGTGTCGCAGGAGACCTCGAGGGCCCGGCCGAGCGAGATGGGGCCGAAGCTCTCCCCCTCGAAGTTCTTGAAGACCTGGCCGCCCACCGAGTACGAGCTGGTGCACGGGTAGCCGCCGTCCCACTCGTAGCCCGCCTCGACCGCGGCGGCCGTGGAGACCACCTTGAACGTCGAACCGGGCGCCGACTGACCCTGTATGGCCCGGTTGAGCAGCGGGTAGTCGGAGTTCTTGCCGGTGAGCTTCTTGTAGTCCTTGGCGGAGATGCCGCCGACCCAGACGTTGGGGTCGTAGGCGGGCGCGGACGCCATGGCGACGACGCGGCCGGTCTTGGCCTCCATCACCACGACCGCCCCGGAGTCGGCCTTGTAGTTCTCGCCGGTGATCTTGTCGAACTGGGTGCGGGCGATCTTCATCGCGTTGTTCAACTCGTACTCGGCGACCCGCTGGACGCGGGCGTCGATGCTGGTGACGAGGTTGGCGCCGGGCTGTGCCTCGTCCGCCTCGGCCTCGCCGATGACGCGGCCGAGGTTGTCGACCTCGTAGCGGGTGACGCCGGCCTTGCCGCGCAGTTGCTTGTCGTACTGACGCTCCAGGCCGGAGCGGCCGACCTGGTCGGAGCGCAGGTAGGGCGAGTCGCTGTCCTGGGCCTTGGTGATCTCCTCGTCGGTGACCGGGGAGAGGTAGCCGAGGACCTGGGCCGTGTTGGCGTTGCCGGGGGCCGCGTAACGACGCACGGCCTCGGGCTCGGCGGTGATGCCGGGAAAGTCCTCGGCGCGCTCGCGGATCTGGAGAGCCTGCTTGGCGGTCGCCTCGTCGGTGATGGGGATCGGCTGGTACGGCGAGCCGTTCCAACAGGGCTGGGGGGTCTTCGCGTCGCACAGCCGGACCTTCTGCGCGACCTCGTCGGGCTTCATGCCGAGGACGCCCGCGAGTTTGGCCAGGACCGCCTTGCCGTCGTCCTTCTGCTTCAGCAGGTCGGTGCGGGAGGCGGAGACCACGAGCCGTGTCTCGTTGTCGGCGAGGGGGACCCCGCGCGCGTCCAGGATCGAGCCGCGGACCGCGGGTTCGACGACCTGCTGGACGTGATTGCCGGAGGCCTCCTTGGCGTACGCCGCTCCCTCCCGGATCTGGAGGTACCACAGGCGGCCGCCGAGGGTGCCGAGCAGGGAGAGGACGAGGATCTGGATCACGACGAGCCGGATCTGGACCCGTGGGGTCCGGCCGGTCTCGGGGATGTTGGTCACTGCGGCTGCTCCCCCTCTCGGTGCGCCTCTCGGCGCGTCTCCCGGTGCGTCTCTCGGTGCGCGAACATGTGTGCGCGGACGAATGATGAACGATCGGCCTGTGAGGCCCCGTTCCGCCTGGCCGTACCCCGTTCGGGTGATTCGTCGACTGGTGCGCTCCGCGTGCGGGCCCCGGTGCTCACAGCCGCTTGACCCCCTTGATGCGGCCCGCCCGGGTCGCCCGCGACTTGGCCGCCTTCAGCTTGAGTCCGCCGCGCTGCCCGCCGATCCGCAGGCCGGTCCCGGAGGAGAGCCAGCCGGAGGAGATGTCGGGGCTGTTGGCGGCGGAGTTGGTCTCCGCGAGGGGGTCGTTGTCGGCGCGCCGCGCCAGGAACATGATCGCGGGGACGACGAACGGCGCGAGCAGCAGGTCGTACAGGGCGGCCGTGAACAGCAGCCCGGTGAGGCCGACATGACGGGCGGCGGTGTCGCCGACGAGGGCGCCGACCCCTGCGTACAGCAGGGTGGAGCCGATGGCCGCGCCGACCACCACGACCATCGGTCCGGTGGCCGACTTGATCTGCCCGGTCTCGGGCTTGGCGAGCCCGGCGAGGTAGCCGATGACGCACAGCACGAGGGCGTAGCGGCCGGCGGCGTGGTCGGCGGGGGGCGCCAGGTCGGCGAGCAGACCGGCGCCGAAGCCGATGAGGGCGCCGCCGACATGGCCGTACACCATGGCGAGGCCCAGGACGGTGAGCAGGAGCAGGTCGGGGACGGCTCCCGGGAGATGGAGCCGGGCGAGGACGCTCACCTGGATCACCAGGGCGACCACTACCAGCGGGACGGAGAGCAGGATCCGGTTGACGCGCATGATGGTTGTCAGCTCCTACTGCTGCTGGCCGTCTTCGGGTGCGTTCGCGCTCGGCATGACCGTGACGGTCACCGTCGGCGTGGGGACCGGTTTGGGCTTCGAGGGGAGCACGGTGTCGCGCGGATCCTTCTTCGGGGCCTCGACGACGACGCCCACGATGTCGAGCTTGGTGTAGCTGACGTACGGCGTGACGTAGAGGGTGCGGGTGAGGTCGCCGCCGGAGGGGTCGACGCGGGAGACGACGCCGACGGGGACGCCGGGCACGAAGGGCTTGTCGGCCTGCGAGCCGAACGTGACCAGCCGGTCGCCCTTCTTCACGTCGGCCTTGCCGTTGAGGAGTTCGACGCGCAGCGGCCGGTCGCCCTGCCCGGAGGCGAAGCCGAGCTCGTCGGACGCCTCCATCCGGGTGCCGACCGTGAAGTCGGGGTCGCTGGCGAGGAGGACGGTCGCGGTGTTCGGGCCGACGGTGGTGACACGCCCGACCAGCCCGTCCCCGTTGAGGACCGTCATGTCGCGCCTGACGCCGTCGCGCGCGCCGATGTCGATGGTGATCGTCCAGGAGAAGCCCTGGGCCGCTCCTATAGCGATGACCTCCGCGCCCTTGATGCCGTACTGACCGGCGCCGGCGATCTTCAGCGTCTTGTCGAGCTGTGCCAGCCGGCTGCGGTTGCGGTCGTCGCTGCCGAGCTTCGCCTTGAGAGCCGCGTTCTCCTGCTCCAGCGCGGCCAGCCGGTCATGGCGTTCGCCGGAGTCGCGGACGGCGGAGACGGCGTTGCCGACGGGGTCGACCGCCGACGCCACGCCGTCCTCGATCGGGCCGAAGGCCGCGGCCGCGGCCTGCCGGGCGCCGTCGACCGGGGAGTCCTCCCCGCCGCGGATGTCCACCGTGATCAGCGCGAACGCGACGGCGATCAGCAGCACCAGGAGCAGCCGGCTCTCTCGTGTGTCCCTCACGTGCGGCGGCCGTGCCCTTCCTCGAGAGAAAAACCAAGAACAGGAATCAGGATTCAGGAATCAGAAGCAAGGTCAGGAAGCGGGTGTCGGGTTCCGGGAGGCGGAATCGGTAATTCGGGTAGCCCCGGGCCGACATGGCCAAGGGCGCTTTGTGGGAGCTTATGCCTCTGGATCAACGATCCGCCGCACGAGAGGGGATCATCCCGTACGGCGGAATCGAAGCGTTACGTCATCTGCGCGGCGCGGCGTCCAGAACCTGCTGGAGCGCCTCGAACTCCTCGACGCACTTGCCGGAGCCGAGCGCCACGCTGTCCAGCGGGTCCTCCGCGATGTGGATGGGCATGCCGGTCTCGCGGCGCAGCCGTTCGTCCAGCCCGCGCAGCAGGGCTCCGCCGCCGGTCAGAACGATTCCGCGGTCCATGATGTCGCCGGACAGCTCCGGCGGGCACTTGTCGAGCGTGGTCTTCACGGCGTCCACGATCGCGTTGACCGGCTCCTCGATCGCCTTGCGCACCTCGGCGGCCGAGATGACGACGGTCTTGGGCAGCCCGGAGACGAGGTCCCGGCCGCGGATTTCGGTGTGCTGGTCGTCGTCGAGGTCATAGGCGGAACCGATCGTGATCTTGATCTGCTCAGCCGTCCGCTCACCGAGGAGGAGCGAGTACTCCTTCTTGATGTGCTGGATGATCGAGCTGTCCAGCTCGTCACCCGCGACGCGGATGGACTGGGCGGTGACGATGCCGCCGAGCGAGATGACCGCGACCTCCGTGGTGCCGCCGCCGATGTCCACCACCATGTTGCCCGTGGCCTCGTGGACCGGCAGGCCGGAGCCGATGGCCGCGGCCATGGGCTCCTCGATGATGTGCACCTGACGGGCGCCGGCCTGGGTCGACGCCTCGATGACGGCGCGGCGCTCGACGCCCGTGATGCCCGAGGGCACGCAGACGACGACTCGCGGCCGAGCCAGATACCGCCGCTTGTGGATCTTCAGGATGAAGTAGCGGAGCATCCGCTCGGTGATCTCGAAGTCGGCGATCACGCCGTCCTTCAGCGGGCGCACGGCAACGATGTTGCCGGGGGTGCGCCCGATCATCTTCTTCGCTTCGGCGCCGACCGCGAGGATGCCACCGGTGTTGGTGTTGATCGCGACGACGGACGGCTCGTTGAGTACGATCCCGCGACCCCTGACGTACACCAGCGTGTTGGCGGTCCCGAGGTCGACAGCCATGTCACGGCCGATGAACGACATTGAGTTCCCCATCAGGATTCGACTGGCCTTCCATGAGCTTTGAGGGCTTTTCAGGTCGGCGAGGTGGGTGCTGTGACGTGAAGGCTTCCATCGTAAACGCGCCTGCACGAACACTGCGGAGCGGTCTCCGCCATTGTTTGCAGATGCTGTGTGGGTTCGCTTCCGGAGACGGGCGTTCGGGGGCTCACGTTCCCTCGATCGCCCGCTCGGCCGCCGCGAAAGCCCTCGGATCAGGCGCGGCCGGGGAAGAAGATCTTCACCTCGCGCTCGGCGGACTCCTCGGAGTCGGAGGCGTGGATCAGGTTCTCGCGGACGATCACACCGTAGTCGCCCCGGATGGAGCCGGGCGCGGCGGCGATCGGATCGGTCGGGCCGGCCAGCGCGCGCACGCCCTCGATGACCCGCTCGCCCTCGACGATCAGCGCGACGACCGGGCCGGAAGCCATGAACTGCACCAGCGGCTCGTAGAAGGGCTTGCCCTTGTGCTCGCCGTAGTGCTGCTCCAGCGTGTCCTGGTCCAGGGTGCGCAGCTCCAGCGCCGTGATCCGCCAGCCGGCCTTGCGCTCGATACGGCTGATGATCTCGCCGGTCAGGCCACGACGGACGGCGTCGGGCTTGAGCAGGACGAGGGTGCGCTGGCTCACGAGGTGACTCCTTCTACTGCCTGGTGTGCTGTTTCTACTGCCGGTGTGCTGTGCCGATGCGCCGGCGCCGGGTGGCGGCGCCGGCGTGTGCGGTGGGATGAGGTTACAGGGCGTGTCCCGGCGTTTGTCACACAGCGTCAGCAGGGTCCGGGGAGGGGCCGGCGGCCTGCGCGGCGAAGCGGGCCTTCGCCTCGTCGACCTTTCTGCCGTAGTGCACCGAAGCCCACCACAGGGCGCCGAAGAGCACGCCCAAGAAGAACATGATCGGGACGAAGAACCCGGACGCGACGAGAGCGATCTGCAGCGCCCAGCCGAGGGCGACGCCCCCGGGCCGGGTGACCACGCCGCACAGCAGCACGCTGAGGAGCATGGCGACGCCGCAGACCGTCCACACCGTGGACGTGGACAGGTCGGCGTCCTTCATCGCGACCAGGCCGGCGAAGCCGATGACGAAGAACTCGCCGATCAGGGTCGAGGAGCAGAGAGTGCGCATGGGTCCTCAGCCCTTCCCGAGGAGCAGTCGGGCCTCGCCGACGGTGATGACGGAACCGGTGACGAGCACGCCCCCGCCGGCGAACTCGCCCTCCTCCTCGGCGAGCGTGATGGCCGCCTCGAGGGCGTCCGGCAGCCGGGGTTCGACCTGGACGCGGTCGTCGCCGAACACCTCGACGGCGATCGCGGCGAGCTCGTCGGCGTCCATCGCGCGATGGCTGGTGTTCTGGGTGATCACGACCTCGGCGAAGATCGGCTCGAAGGCCTCCAGGAGTCCCCGGACGTTCTTGTCGGCGCTGGCCCCGACCACGCCGATCAGCCGGGAGAAGTCGAAGGCCTCGCCGACGGCCTCGGCGGTGGCGCGGGCGCCGGCCGGGTTGTGCGCGGCGTCCAGGACGACGGTCGGGGAGCGCCGGACGACCTCGAGGCGGCCCGGCGAGGACACCGCCGCGAACGCCTTGCGGACGGTGTCGATGTCGAGCGGTTCGGGCCGCTGGGAGCCGACGCCGAAGAACGCCTCGACGGCGGCGAGCGCGACGGCGGCGTTGTGCGCCTGGTAGGGGCCGTGCAGCGGCAGGTACACCTCGGGGTACTCGCCACCCAGGCCGCGCAGGGTGACGAGCTGTCCGCCGACGGCGACCTGGCGGGCGACGACCCCGAACTCCAGCCCTTCCCGGGCGACCGTGGCGTCGACCTCGACGGCCTTGCGCAGCAGCACCTGCGCCGCGTCGACGGGCTGCTGGGCGAGGATGACCGTGGCGTCCTGCTTGATGATCCCGCCCTTCTCGGCGGCGATCGCCCCGGGCGTCTCGCCGAGCCGGTCGGTGTGGTCGAGGTCGATGGGCGTGACGACGGCGACGTCGGCGTCGATCACGTTCGTGGCGTCCCACGAGCCGCCCATGCCGACCTCGACCACGGCGACGTCGACGGGCGCGTCGGCGAAGGCCGCGTAGGCCATGCCGGTCAGCACTTCGAAGAACGACAGCCGGTAGGGCTGCATGCCGTCGACCATCTCGACGTACGCCTTGATGTCGTCGTACGTCTCGACGAACCGCTCGGCGGAGACGGGTGCGCCGTCGAGGCTGATCCGCTCGGTGATCGACTGGACGTGGGGGCTCGTGTAGCGGCCGGTGCGCAGTTCGAAGGCGCCGAGCAGCGCCTCGATCATGCGGGCGGTCGACGTCTTGCCGTTCGTGCCCGTGATGTGGATGGAGGGGTACGAGCGCTGCGGCTCCCCCAGCACGTCCATCAGCGCGGCGATGCGGTCGACGGAGGGCTCCAGCTTGGTCTCGCCCCAGCGGGTGGCCAGCTCGGCCTCGACCTCGCGCAGGGCCTTGTCGACCTCCGGGTCCGCGGGGCGCGCGGGCGTGTCGGACTGCGGGGCGCCGCCCTGGGTGCGCAGGGTGCGGCTGCCGGCTTCGATGACCGCGAGGTCGGGATCGCGGTCGGTCTCCTCGGCGATGATCTCGTCGAAGGGATCGAGGGGTTCGAAGGGGGCGGGCAGGTCGTCTGGGTTGCCGTTCGGGGGGAGCTCGCTCACGGGCCCAGTCTACGGACGGGCGGTGACAGAGGTGGGCGGAGGTGGCGGAGACGGGCGGAGGTGGGCGAAGGCCCCCGGAACCGTGCCGGCTGTGCCGGTCCCGGGGGCCCTCGTCCGTCGCGGTGTCCTACGCCTCGGGCAGGCGCTCCAGCTGGGCCTGGATGCGGGCGATGTCCTCGTCCGCCTTGGCGAGGCGGGTGCGGATCTTGTCGACCACATTGTCCGGGGCCTTCGCCAGGAAGGCCTCGTTGCCGAGCTTGGCGTGGGCCTGGGCCTTCTCCTTCTCGGCGGCGGCCAGGTCCTTGGCGAGCCGCTTGCGCTCCGCGGCCACGTCGATGGTGCCGGAGAGGTCCAGCGTGACGGTGGCGCCCGCGACGGGCAGGGTCGCCGTGGCGGAGAAGCCCTCGCCCTCGGGCTGCAGGCGCAGCAGTTGCCGGATGGCGGCCTCGTGGGACGCCAGCGCCGTGCCGTCGAGCGTCAGGCGGGCGGGGACCCGCTGGCCCGGCTGGAGGCCCTGGTCGGCACGGAAGCGGCGGACCTCGGTGATGACCGACTGGAGGCTCTCGATCTCACGCTCCGCGGCGGCGTCCCGGAAGCCCCCCGGGGCGTCAGCCCCAGGAACGAACACAGCGGTCGGCCACTCGGCGATGACGACGGACTCGCCGCCTGTCAGCGTCGTCCAGAGGGTCTCCGTGACGAACGGGACGATCGGGTGCAGCAGCTTCAGCGTGACGTCGAGGACCTCGCCGAGGACGCGGCCGGAGACCTTCGCGGGCTCACCGCCGGCCATGAACGTCGTCTTGGACAGCTCGACGTACCAGTCGAAGACCTCGTCCCACGCGAAGTGGAACAGCGCGTCGGAGAGCTTCGCGAACTGGTAGTCCTCGTAGAGCGCGTCGACTTCGGCGACGACGGAGTTGAGCCGGGAGAGGATCCAGCGGTCGGCCGCCGACAGCTGCGAGGCGTCCGGCAGCGGGCCGTCGACCGTGGCGCCGTTCATCAGCGCGAAGCGCGTGGCGTTCCAGATCTTGTTGGCGAAGTTGCGCGAGCCCTGGACCCAGTCCTCGCCGATCGGGACGTCGACGCCGGGGTTGGCGCCGCGCGCGAGGGTGAACCGGAGCGCGTCGGAGCCGTACTTGTCCATCCAGTCCAGCGGGTTGACCGCGTTGCCGAAGGACTTCGACATCTTCTTGCCGAACTGGTCGCGGACCATGCCGTGCAGGGCGATGGTGTGGAACGGCGGGGTGCCGTCCATCGCGTACAGGCCGAACATCATCATCCGGGCGACCCAGAAGAAGAGGATGTCGTAGCCGGTGACCAGGACGGAGTTCGGGTAGAACTTCGCGAGCGACTCGGTCTGTTCGGGCCAGCCGAGCGTGGAGAACGGCCACAGGCCCGAGGAGAACCAGGTGTCGAGGACGTCGGTGTCCTGACGCCATCCCTCGCCGGTCGGTGCCTCGTCGTCGGGGCCGACGCAGACGACCTCGCCGTTCGGGCCGTACCAGACCGGGATGCGGTGGCCCCACCACAACTGCCGTGAGATGCACCAGTCGTGGAGGTTGTCGACCCAGTCGAAGTAGCGCTTCTCCATCTCCTGCGGGTGGATCTTGACGCGGCCGTCGCGGACGGCGTCTCCGGCGGCCTTGGCCAGCGGGCCGACCTTGACCCACCACTGCATGGACAGGCGCGGCTCGATGGTGGTCTTGCAGCGCGAGCAGTGGCCGACGGAGTGGACGTACGGGCGCTTCTCGGCGACGATCCGGCCCTCGGCGCGCAGCGCGGCGACGATGGCGGAGCGGGCCTCGAGCCGGTCCAGGCCCTGGAACGGGCCGTGGGCGGTGATGACCGCGTGCTCGTCCATGACGGTGAGCGACGGCAGGTCGTGCCGCTGGCCGATCTCGAAGTCGTTCGGGTCGTGCGCCGGGGTCACCTTGACCGCGCCGGTGCCGAACTCGGGGTCGACGTGGGTGTCGGCGACGACCGGGATGGAACGGTCCGTCAACGGCAGCCGGATCAGCTTGCCGATCAGATGCCGGTAGCGCTCGTCGTCGGGGTGGACGGCGACGGCGGTGTCGCCGAGCATCGTCTCCGCGCGCGTGGTGGCGACGACGATCGTGTCGTCCCCCTCGCCGTACTTCATGGAGACGAGTTCGCCGTCGTCGTCCTGGTACTCGACCTCGATGTCCGAGATCGCCGTCAGACAGCGCGGGCACCAGTTGATGATGCGCTCGGCGCGGTAGATGAGCTCGTCGTCGTAGAGCCGCTTGAAGATGGTCTGGACGGCCTGGGACAGGCCCTCGTCCATGGTGAACCGTTCACGCGACCACGCGACGCCGTCTCCCAGTCGGCGCATCTGGCCGCTGATCTGGCCGCCGGACTCGCCCTTCCACTGCCAGACGCGCTCGACGAACGCCTCACGGCCGAGGTCGTGACGGGACTTGCCCTCCTTGCCCAGTTCGCGCTCGACGACGTTCTGGGTGGCGATGCCCGCGTGATCCATGCCGGGCTGCCAGAGCGTCTCGAAGCCCTGCATGCGCTTGCGGCGGGTGAGGGCGTCGATGAGCGTGTGCTCGAAGGCGTGCCCGAGGTGCAGGCTGCCCGTGACGTTCGGCGGGGGGATGACGATCGTGTACGGAGGCTTCTCGCTCTTGGCGTCCGCCTCGAAGTAGCCCCGCTCTACCCAGCGCTCGTACAGCGGCCCCTCTACATCGGCCGGCGCGTACTGGGTCGGCAGTTCGGTGTGGGGCGCTGATGGCTGCTGCTGAGCGTTCTCGGTCACGGGCCCAGTTTAGGGGTGTCACGGGGCCGTCCCGAAACGTGTTTGCCGTGTAACGGTGGGGCCCCCGCCGACGTGCAGGTGACGCCTTTGAGCCAGGATGTGAAAATCACATAAGCATCTGGAGGGGAACCCCGGAATGAGTCACCACCAGCCGGGCCCGTACGGCGGGCAGCCCCAGCAGCCCGGACCGTACGGACAGCCCGGGCCGTACGGACAGCCGCCGCAGGCGCCCCAGCCCGGCTACGGCTACCCCCAGCAGCCCCCCGCCCCGCAGCCCGGCTACGGCTATCCCGCCCAGCCCCCGCAGGGCGTCCCCCCGCAGACCCCGCCCTACGGCCAGCAGCCCGCGTACGGTCAGCAGCCGCCCCCTCCCTACGGCCAGCAGCCGCCCTACGGCCAGCCTCCCTACGGCGTCCCGCAGCCCCCGCCGCCGAGCGGCGGGGGCAAGAAGACGGGCCTGGTCATCGGCGCGGTGGCGGTCGTGGCGGCGATCGGCGTGGGCGCCTACTTCGTGCTCGGCGCAGGCGGCGGCGCAGGCGGCCTGAAGGACGACGGCCCGCACAAACTGGACACCCCGGCGACGGCGCTCACCGACTACAAGCGGGTCGGCAAGGGCGGCGAGACCACCGACGGAGACATGACCAAGTCCCTGGCGGCCAGCGGCGTCAAGGACGGCAAGGCCGTCATCGGGCAGTGGTCGACCGCCGACTTCGGCGACTACGACCCGCAGAACCCCGACCCCGCCGACCTGCCCAGCCAGGCAGAGCTCCTGACGGCCAGAGGGTTCTCGATGCTCGGCGGCTACGGCAAGATCGCGAACCCCGAGGCGTCGCTGGACATCTACTTCGCCGCCATCCAGAAGGAACTGCAGAAGAGCAGCAACTCTTCCAGTTCGTCGAGCAGCACCCAGGGCAAGACCGAGCTGATCGGTCAGCCCGAGGAGGCCGACATCGACGGCGCGGTCATGAAGTGCCAGTCGCTGAAGAGCGTCAACTCGCTGACCAAGAAGGACTCCACCGACTGGTTCTGCATCTGGGCCGACTACAGCACGATCGCCATGGTGTCCCCGGGCGACAACACCAAGAGCATCACCAAGGACGTGGCGATCGACATCACCACAAAGCTGCGCGACGTGGTCCGCGTCAAGGCCTGACATCCCTGGAGCACCGCTCAGGACACGGCGAAGGGGCCCCGGTCGACCGGGGCCCCTTCGCCGTGCCGTCTCGTACGGGTGCGGATCAGGCCGTCTTCTGCTCGCCCGGGCCGCGGCCGCCGCGGGCGTCGCGCGGGATCAGGGTCGGGTTGACGTTGGAGAGGACGACGTCCGCCGTGATGACCACGCGGGCCACGTCCTTGCGGGACGGGACCTCGTACATGACCGCCTGGAGGACTTCCTCCATGATGGCGCGCAGACCGCGGGCGCCGGTCTGGCGCAGGATGGCCTGGTCGGCGATGGCCTCCAGCGCCTCGCGCTCGAAGTCCAGCTCCACGCCGTCGAGTTCGAAGAGCCGCTGGTACTGCTTCACCAGGGCGTTGCGCGGCTCGATCAGGATCTGCAGGAGCGCCTCACGGTCCAGGTTGTGGACCGAGGTGATCACGGGCAGCCGGCCGATGAACTCGGGGATCATGCCGAACTTGACCAGGTCCTCGGGCATGACGGCCTCGAACTGGTCCTTGGACTCCAGCTCGCGCTTGGAGCGGATCGTCGCCCCGAAGCCGATGCCCTTGGCGCCGGCCCGGGTCTCGATGATCTTCTCCAGACCGGAGAACGCGCCGCCCACGATGAACAGCACGTTCGTGGTGTCGATCTGGATGAACTCCTGGTGCGGGTGCTTGCGGCCGCCCTGCGGCGGCACCGAGGCGGTGGTGCCCTCCAGGATCTTCAGCAGGGCCTGCTGCACGCCCTCGCCCGACACGTCACGCGTGATGGAGGGGTTCTCACTCTTGCGCGCGACCTTGTCGATCTCGTCGATGTAGATGATCCCGGTCTCGGCCTTCTTGACGTCGTAGTCGGCCGCCTGGATCAGCTTGAGCAGGATGTTCTCGACGTCCTCGCCGACGTATCCCGCCTCGGTCAGCGCCGTCGCGTCGGCGATGGCGAACGGGACGTTCAGCATCCGGGCGAGGGTCTGCGCGAGGAGCGTCTTGCCCGAACCGGTGGGGCCGAGCAGGAGGATGTTGGACTTCGCCAACTCGATGGCGTCCTCACGGCCTTGGCCCCCGCCGTTCTCGCCGGCCTGGACGCGCTTGTAGTGGTTGTACACCGCGACCGACAGGGCCTTCTTCGCAGGCTCCTGGCCCACCACGTAGCCCTCGAGGAACTCGTAGATCTCGCGAGGCTTGGGGAGTTCCTCCCAGCGGACCTCGCTCGTCTCGGCGAGCTCCTCCTCGATGATCTCGTTGCAGAGGTCGATGCACTCGTCGCAGATGTACACACCGGGCCCTGCGATGAGCTTCTTGACCTGCTTCTGGCTCTTGCCGCAGAACGAGCACTTGAGCAGATCGCCGCCGTCACCGATGCGTGCCACGGTGTGCTTCCCCTTCGCCTGGGAGACGACTGGACGCTTACGAATCCAGCGGCTCCTGGTGCTGCCTTATTCCGACGGTACCTTGCCTGGCCCCCCGTTCGGGCCCCCCTTGGCACGGTTCACTGCGACACGGACCGCGTCACACCGTACCGAGGGGGGCCGCACCGGACGACCTCGTGCGTCAACGCAGGTTGTCGTTGTTCATCTTCCGGGTGGAGATGATCTGGTCGATCAGGCCGTACGACAGCGCGTCCTCGGCCGTGAGGATCTTGTCGCGCTCGATGTCCTCGCGGATCTTCTCGATCGGCGTGGTGGAGTGCTTGGCCAGCATGTCCTCCAGCTGACCGCGCATCCGGAGGATCTCGTTGGCGGCGATCTCCAGGTCGGAGACCTGACCGCGGCCGGTCTCGCTGTACGGCTGGTGGATCAGCACGCGCGCGTTCGGCAGGGCCATGCGCTTGCCCGGCGTACCGGCGGCCAGCAGGATCGCGGCGGCGGAGGCCGCCTGGCCCATGCAGACCGTCTGGATGTCGGGCTTCACGAACTGCATGGTGTCGTAGATCGCGGTCAGCGCCGTGAAGGAGCCGCCGGGGCTGTTGATGTAGACGGAGATGTCCCGGTCCGGATCCATCGACTCCAGGCACAGCAGCTGCGCCATGACGTCGTTGGCGGAGGCGTCGTCGATCTGCACGCCGAGGAAGATCACGCGCTCTTCGAAGAGCTTCGCGTAAGGGTCGTACTCGCGGATGCCCTGGGAGGTGCGCTCGACGAAGCGCGGGATGACGTAACGGGACTCGGCGCGGGGGCCGGTGTATTCGGCCTCGGTGCGGGCGTAGATGCCGCTGCCGGGGAAGTCGTTCACGGTGTCTCCTGGAGAGAGGGCTGGGGCGGTGGACTGAAGGGGCTGGAGAGGGGCGCTGACGGCTTCCGGGGGCCGCGGGCCCCCGCTGGGAGGCTCCGGGTGGCCCGGGGGCCCCGGAGGGCTTCCCGGGCCTCCGGGAGGCCTCAGCGGGCTCCTGGAGCCCTGGAAGGGATCAGGGGCTCAGGGGGCTCCGGGGAGCGCCCTGGGCGGCCCTGCCGCCGTCAGCGGCGACCCTCAGGCCGCCCCGGTACCGCCGCCGCCCGGCATGCCGGCGGCCGTGGGGATGACGTCGTCGATGAGGCCGTACTCCTTGGCCTCGAAGGCGTCGAACCAGCGGTCGCGGTCCGAGTCGCGGGTGACCTGCTCGACCGTCTGGCCGGTGTGCTGCGAGGTCAGCTCGGCCATGCGCTTCTTGGTGTGCAGCAGCCGCTCGGCGTGGATCTTGATGTCCGAGGCCGAACCCGCCAGGCCGGCGGAGGGCTGGTGGATCAGGATCTCGGCGTTCGGCAGCGCGAAACGCTTGCCGGGGGTGCCCGCGCTGAGCAGGAACTGGCCCATGGAGGCGGCCAGGCCCATCGCGATGGTCACCACGTCGTTCTTGATGAACTGCATGGTGTCGTAGATGGCCATTCCCGCGGTGATGGAACCGCCGGGGCTGTTGATGTAGAGGTAGATGTCCTTGTCCGGATCGGCGGCAAGGAGCAGCAGCTGTGCGGTGATCTTGTTGGCGATGTCGTCGTCGACCGGCTGGCCGAGGAAGATGATCCGCTCGCCGAGCAGCCGGTTGTAGACCTGGTCGCCGAGGCCACCACCGATGGAAGGCTCGCCGGCGGCGGAGGGCATCAGATTCGTCACGTATCCACCTGCTCGTCTTACGACGGCGCCGGGCCGTCTCACGTGTACTGCCGGGGGCAACGGGGACTCCCCTGCCCTCGTATTCATGGACCCTAACGCGCGGGTCCCTTCGGGGAATCCCGGAGAGCTGGGTGTTCGCCGGGGGCGTAGCCCGGGGGGCCGGGTCGCGGGACGGGTACGGCACCCGGGGCCCGGGCCGCGGGGCGGGTACCGGTCGGGTTCCGGCCGCGGGCGGGCGTCGGCCGCTCACGCGTTTCCCGCGTCCCCGGGGAGGACGACGGGCCCCGGGACAGAAGTCCCGGGGCCCGTCGCACCTGCTTCAGAAACCGCTCGAGGCTCAGGCCTCGGGCTTCTCCTCGGGCGTCTCCTCGGTCTCGGCAGCGGCCTCGGCGGCCTCCGGAGCGGCCTCGTCCTCGTCCTCGTCGTCCAGGTCGATGACCTCGCCGTTGGTGTCCTTCACCGTGGCGGACTCGACGACCGTGGCCAGCGCCTTGCCGCGGGCGACCTCGCCGACCAGGAGCGGAACCTGGCCGCCCTCGACGACCGCCTGGGCGAACTGGTCGGGGGACATGCCGGAGGAGGCGGCACGGCGCATGAGGTGCTCGGTGAGCTCCTCCTGGTTGACGTTCAGCTTCTCGCGCTTGACGAGCTCGTCGAGCACGAACTGGGTCTTGATGCCCTTGACCGCGGCCTCACGGGTCTCGGTCTCGAACTCCTCGGCGGTCTTGCCCTGGATCTCCAGGTACTTGTCGAGGTCGAGGCCCATCTGGCCGAGCTGGTGGTGCTCCAGGTTGTGCTTGCGGGTGTTGACCTCGTCCTCGAGCAGCTTCTCGGGGACGGGCACCTCGACGAGCTCCAGCAGCTTCTCGAGGACGCGCTCCTGGGCCTGCGTGGCCTGGTCGTACTGCTTCATGTTCTCGAGGCGCTTGCGGCTGTCCGCGCGGAGCTCGTCGAGGGTGTCGAACTCGGAGGCGAGCTGCGCGAACTCGTCGTCCAGCTCGGGGAGTTCGCGGGCGGCGACCTGGGTGACCTTGACGGTGACCTCGGCCTCCTTGCCGGCCGCCGAGCCGCCCTTCAGCTCGGAGGTGAAGGTGGTCTCGCCACCGGCCTCCAGGCCCTTGACGGCCTCGTCGATGCCTTCCAGCAGCTCGCCCGAGCCGATGGTGTAGGAGACGCCGCTGGCGACGCCGTCCTCGAGGACCTCGCCGTCGACCTTGGCCTCCAGGTCGACCGTCACGACGTCGCCGTCCTCGGCGGCACGCTCGACCGGGGAGGTCGAGGCGAAGCGCTCACGGAGCTGCTCGACCGACTTGTCGATGTCCTCGTCCGTCACCTCGACGGCGTCGACCTCGACCTCGATGGAGGAGAAGTCCTCGGGGAGCTCGAGGGCGGGACGGACGTCGACCTCGGCGGTGAAGTTCAGCGTCTCGCCGTCCTTCAGCTCCGTGATGTCGACCTCGGGCTGGCCGAGGACGTCGATCTCGGCCTCGTTGACCGCCTCGGTGTAGAACTTCGGAAGCGCGTCGTTGACGGCCTCCTCCAGCACGGCGCCACGGCCGAAGCGCTGGTCGATGACCCGGGCGGGAATCTTGCCCTTACGGAAGCCCTTCACCGTGACCTGCTGGTTGATCTTCTTGTACGCCGCGTCGAGGCTGTCCTTGAGCTCCTCGAAGGGCACCTCGATGCTGAGCCGAACCCGAGTCGGGTTCAGGGTCTCCACGGCGCTCTTCACGGTTCGGTCTCCTTGGGGGCTGACATCTTGGTTTCCGCCGGAGCCAGACCGGCTCCCGCAAATTCGCCGCCCGGAGGACTTCAGCAGGAAGAGACACACGGGCGTGCAGCTTGCATAGTAACGGCAGCAGGGACACGCCCCAAAGGCGATCAAGCGAGGTGATCGCGGAGATGGCCGGTGACGGCAGGCGAGAGCCGCGGTACTGGTCGGGGTGGCGGGATTTGAACCCACGGCCTTCCGCTCCCAAAGCGGACGCGCTACCAAGCTGCGCCACACCCCGTCTGGTGCGACACGTAGGGTACATGCCCGCAGGCCGTCTGACCGCCGCATTTACCGAGCCCCGGGGTGGCCCGCGAGGGGACACGGAAAACGCGGTGTGCGACAGGGGGCGCCGACCCGCTACGATGCCTGCAGTGCCGCGGTCGGCTGACCTGCGGCGCGACGTGTGCGGGCGTAGCTCAATGGTAGAGCACTAGTCTTCCAAACTAGCTACGCGGGTTCGATTCCCGTCGCCCGCTCTGCACGACGTAGGCCCGGGTGAGAGGGCGATTTCCTCTCCTCGGGCCTTCGGCGTTCCCTGGGGGCGTTCCAGCCCTTCGCGCGGCGGTCGCCAGGATCAGAAACTGATCGAGTTGATCGTGTCGGCGAGCGAGTCGAGGAAGCGTTGGATCGACGGGGCCATGCCGGTCGAGGCGAGGAAGAAGCCGAACAGTATGGCGACGATCGCCGGGCCGGCCTTGATCGACCCGCCCCGGATCAGTACCACCAGGATGATCGCCAACAGCAGCACCACTGACAGTGAGATGGCCACAACTGATCACACGCCCTCGGTCGGTCCGCACTCCCGAGACCATCGTGCCACCAACCCGGCTCACCTATGCGGCCCATGACGCATCATCGCGCGGCCGGTCGGTCGCCGACATGCCGCGGACTGTTCGGATCACGCGCCGACGCGCGTGCCGACTCATGTGCCGACCCATATGCCGGGAGCGGGAATTGGGGGGCTCGGTTTCCTTGTCCACACAATGCCTGCGCAGTTATTTCGAATTGTGGCCGCAGGGGCGGTGCCGTGCATCAACTACCGGCCCACAAGCGGCGTTTTGCACCTTTTAGTCGGGATGAAATGTGACATCACGGATGGTCTCCCGCCCCATCCCGTCCTGTCGGCCGTGCCGTCGAAGAGAAATACGAGGAATGACCAGCGGCGTTTTACGCATTGCCGCGCGCGGCACTAGGGTGCCTCAAATGTCCCACGCCGCCTCGTCTCTTGTTCCGAGCACGCGCTCGTCCCCGAACCAGAACGACCAGCACGACCAGAAGGCTCAGAAAGCTCAGAAAGCTCAGAAGGGTCAGAAGGGTCAGCAGGGCCAGCACGACCAGAACGGTCCACGCGGTCGGCGCGACCGGTCCCGGGACAGATCCGCCGAGCGCCCGGCCCCGCGGACCACCGCGCCGCGTGACGCCTTCTTCGACAACGCCAAGTACCTGGCGATCGTGCTGGTGGCCGTGGGGCACTCCTGGGAGCCGCTCAAGGGCGACAGCCGGGTGCTGCAGGCGGCTTACATGTTCGTGTACGCGTTCCACATGCCGGCTTTCATCGTCATCTCCGGCTTCTTCTCCCGAAGCTTCGACGGCAGCCCCGCCCGGCTCAAGCGCCTGATCACCGGCATCGCCGTGCCGTACGTCGTCTTCGAGACCGCCTACCCCGTCTTCCGGCGCTACGTCGACCACAACCCCGCCCAGGACATCAGCCTTCTCGACCCCTGGTACCTCACCTGGTTCTTGTGCGCACTGTTCGTCTGGCGGCTCACCACCCCGGCCTGGAAGCTCGTCCGGCATCCGCTGCCGCTGGCGCTGGGCCTCTCCATGCTGGCGACCGTCACCCCCGCCATCGGCGACGACCTGGACCTCCAGCGGGTACTGCAGTTCCTGCCGTTCTTCGTGCTGGGCCTGTGCCTCAAGCCCGAGCACTTCCGCCTGGTGCGCCGGCGCGCGGTGCGGATCGCGGCCGTGCCGGTGTCGGCGTTCGCGCTGGCCTTCGCCTACTGGGCGGTGCCGCGGATGAACGTCTCCTGGCTCTACCACCGCGACTCCGCGCAGGAGCTGGGCGCTCCCTGGTGGGCCGGGCCCGTCATGCAGCTCGCCCTGTTCGGCTGCTCGCTGCTGCTGAGCGCCTGTTTCCTCTCCTGGGTGCCGGGCCGCACGACGTGGTTCACGGTCCTCGGCGCGGGCACGCTGTACGGCTATCTGCTGCACGGTTTCCTCATCAGGACCGCCGACTACCGCGGCTGGTTCGAGCACCCCGCGCTGCACCGCCCGCTCGGGGAGATCGCCGTCAGTGTCGCCGTGGCCGTGGCCGTCACCCTGTTGTGCGCCCCGCCGGTACGACGCGCCTTCCGGTTCGTGATCGAGCCGAGGATGGAGTGGGCCTTCAAGCGGGACGCCGCCCGGCTCGCCCGCGAGCGCGAGAAGAGCGAGCAGGGCGAGCGGCCCGCGGAGAGCCGGCGGCTCGAGAAGGGCGAGCGGCTCGAGGAGGAACCGCAGCAGGTGGCGGGACGGCTCGGGGGCTAGGCATCTTCGTGCCCGAGGCCGGGGCGTCGCTCCGGAGGGGTGGCGAGGCCGAGGAGTGCGCGCATGCGTGCGTACTTCTCCGTCAGCCGCGTGCGGGTGGCTTCGTCCAGGGTGGCGAGCCGGGTGGGGTCCGCGTTGTGTGCCAGGTCCGCCTCCTTCACCAGCAGGGCGCCCGGCGTGGCCAGGACCCGGGCCGCGTACGTCTCGGGCGTCTGCCCCGCCCGCTTGGTCAGGGCGAGGACGACGGCCTTCGTGCGGTCGCTCAGCGCGGCCGCCGCCAGCCAGGCCTCGGTGAGGGCGTCGTCCTCGACGGCGTCGTGCAGCCAGGCGGCCGCGATCTGGTCGTCGTCGCCGCCACGCGCGCGTACCCCCTCCGCGACCGCCTGGAGGTGTTCGGCGTAGGGGCGGCCCGCCTTGTCGGTCTGCCCCTCGTGGGCGTCGCGGGCGAGGGCCTCGACCTCGGGCAGGGTGAGCAGGACGGTCCCCTCTCGTCGGGAGAGCTCACGGTTCGCGGGAGCTCGGTTCTGGCGGGCGTTCAGATGTGGTCGGAGCTCGGATTTCGTCAGAGCTCGGATTTCGTCGGAGTTCACGGTTCAGGACAGCGTTGCCGGCTGGGCCGTCGGGCCCTCGTGGCAGATCAGCAGCAGGGCGCGGTCGTCGTTGACGTCCTTCGCGACGGCCTCGATCAGGTGCCAGGCGGCGCCCTGGAAGCCGCCGGCGACATAGCGGTCGGCCTCGCCGGTGAGGCGGTCGATGCCCTCGACGATGTCCCGGTCGGAGGTCTCCACCAGGCCGTCGGTGAACAGCATCAGCACGTCACCGGGGCGCAGCGAGCCCTTCACCGGGTCGAACTGGGCGCCGTCGTACACCCCGAGGAGGGGGCCTTCTGCGGCCTTCTCCTCCCAGCGGCCGCTGCCCGCGCTGAGCTGGAGGCCCGGCGGGTGGCCGGCCGAGTAGAGCTCGTAGTCGCCGGAGTCGAGGTCGAGGACGAGGTGGATGGAGGTCGCGAAGCCCTCGTCCCAGTCCTGGCGCAGCAGGTAGCCGTTGGCGGCCGGGAGGAAGGCGTGCGGGGGCAGCGAGCCGAGCAGGCCGCCGAAGGCGCCCGACAGCAGCAGCGCGCGCGAACCGGCGTCCATGCCCTTGCCGGAGACGTCGGTGAGGACGACTTCCAGGGTGCGGCCGCCGTTGGTGCGGGCCGCGACGACGAAGTCCCCGGAGAACGACTGGCCGCCCGCGGGCCGCAGCGCCATCTCGCGGTGCCAGCCCGGCGGCAGACCCGGCAGCTTGCTCTGCACGCGGATGCGTTCGCGCAGGTCGAACAGCATGGTTCCGCCGCGCCGCCAGGGCACGCCGACGCGGCTGCGGAACTGGGCGATGAGCAGTCCGAAGAAACCGCATGCGGCGACCACGAGCACCACGCCGGGCGTGACCCGGGAGGGGCCGTCCGTATAGGGGCCAAGCCGCACCGACTCCACGATGAGGGCGGTCGCGGCCGCCGCGTACAGCCCGAGCAGACTCGACGGGCGCAGCAGCAGGCCACCGGCGACGATCGGCAGGACGAGGGCGGCCGGGGAGCACCACACCGAGTTGGCGAGGGTGGTGGCGGCGATCAGCGGGACGGTGAGCAGCAGGAAGGCGAGGGCGATCCAGTCCGAGCCGTCGCCGCGGAAGTAGTCGACGGCGCTTCTGCGCACGCCGGTGCGGACCCGGTGCATCAAGTGCTTCAACCGGGCCGTCAACGTCTCGGCTTCCGCGCGCCGCTGTCGTCCTGCTGCCATTAGTTCGGGACCCTATCCATCCAACCCGCCGCTTGGCACGGGAGGTCCCACTTGTCCCCCGTCCGAGGTTCGCCCTCACAGTGAACGTCACGGAAAGCGCTCGCGCCGCCAAGAGGGCGAAATTCCCTGGCTCGACCCCGTTCGGGCTGCTACGCATGAGCTCATGACGAGTGAGACGGGTGAGGCGGGTCACGGTGGAGCGGCGCGGGCGACGACGACCGGGATGCGGGTGCTGCGGCAGGACGAATGGGACACGTGGTACGACGCTCTGGTGCGCGCCTTCGGCGGGGTCCCCGAGCCGGCCGAGGAGCGGGAGCTTTACCGGTCGCTCACCCCGTACGACCGCTGCCTCGGTGTGTGGGACGGCGACGCGTGTGTGGCGACGGCGGGTGCGTACGACTTCCGGCTGACCGTGCCCGGCGGGGCGTCGACGCCGGCGGCGGGCGTGACGATGGTCGGGGTGAGCGCGACGCACCGGCGGCGCGGGATTCTGACGTCGATGATGCGGCGGCTGCTGGACGACGCGCGCGCGGAGGGGCGGCCGCTCGCCGTTCTCACCGCCTCCGAGCCTGACATCTACGGACGGTTCGGGTTCGCCGCGGCGACTTTCGGGCTGTACGCCGAGATCGACACCAGCCGGGTGCGGCTGGCCGTCCCGGACGGCACGGACGAGGTACGGCTGCGGTACGCGGACCCCGGCGTGGAACTGGCGGTGTGCGAGGCGGTGTACGCGCGGACGGTGGCCGGCCGGGCCGGGATGCTCGCGCGGCGGCCCGGCTGGGAACGGCTCGGAGTGCTCGATCCGGAGAGTTCGCGGGGCGGGGCGTCGCCGCTGCAGTGCGTGGTCGCCGAACGAAACGGCGAGGTGAGCGGTTACGCCCGTTTCCGGGTGCGTCCCGAGTGGCGGCACAGCGGGCAGAACGGTCGGGTGGTGCTCCAGGATCTGGCCGCGGTCGACGCGCTGTCGCAGGCCGCGTTGTGGCGGTTCCTGTTCGGGATCGACCTGACCACCTCGCTGGAGGTTCGGGGACGGCCCGTGGACGAGGGGTGGCAGCATCTCGTCTCCGATGTCCGGCGGTGCGAACTGCGGGTGCGGGACGCGTTGTACGCGCGGCTCGTGGAGGTCGGCGCGGCGCTGGAAGCGCGGACGTACCAGGCGCCGGTGGACGTGGTGCTGGACGTCGAGGACGCCTTCTGCCCCTGGAACTCCGGGCGTTGGCGGCTCTCCGGGGACGTCAAGGGCGCGGTGTGCTCGCGGACGTCCGACGCGGCCGACCTTGCCCTGTCCGTACGGGAGTTGGGGGCGGCCTACCTCGGCGGGGTGAGCCTGGCGGCGCTGGGCACGGCCGGCCGGGTGCGGGAGATCAGGCCGGGAGCACTGGCAGAGGCGGCGTTGGGGTTCGGGGAGGTCACAGCGCCCTGGCTGCCGCACGGGTTCTAGCCCGGCCGGGGAGGGGGTGGTCGCGGGGCTCTGGCTGCCGCACGGCTTCTGGCCCGGCCGGGGAGGTCAGTTCTTCTGGCAGGTAGGGCACCAGAAGAGGTTGCGGGCGGCGAGGTCGGCGGTGCGGACGGCGTCGCCGCACAGGTGGCAGGGCTGGTGGGCGCGGCGGTAGACGTACACCTCGCCGCCGTGGTCGTCGACCCGTGGCGGGCGGCCCATCGCCTCCGGGGTGTGCTCCGGGCGGACCGTGTCGATGCGGTTGTCGCGGACGCCCTGGTGCATGAGGGCGACCAGGTCGGACCAGATCGCGTCCCACTCGGCGGGGGTGACCGTGCGGCCCGCGCGGTACGGGTCGACGCCGTGCCGGAAGAGGACTTCGGCGCGGTAGACGTTGCCCACGCCGGCGATGACCTTCTGGTCCATGAGGAGCGCGGCGATCGTGGTACGGCTGCGGGAGACGCGGGTGTACGCGGCCTGCGGGTCGGCGTCGGCGCGCAGCGGGTCGGGGCCGAGGCGGGCGTGAACGGCGTGCTTCTCGTCGTCCCCGATGAGGGCGCAGGTCGTGGGGCCCCGCAGGTCGACGTAGGAGGTCGGGTCGGCGAGGCGGAGCCGGACGGTGTCCGTGGGCGGCGGCGCGGGGGCCGGACCGAAGGTGACCTTGCCGAAGAGGCCCAGGTGTATGTGGATCCACCGGTCGGCGGTGAAGCCGAGGAACAGATGCTTGCCGTGTGCCTCGGTGCGGGTCAGGGGAGCGTCGGCGAGGAGGGCGGCCGCCGCGGCGAACTTGCCCTGGGGGCTGCTCACTCGCAGGGGCCGGCCGGCGAAGCGGGCGTAGTCCTGCGCCAGTCGGTGGATCGTGTGGCCTTCCGGCACCGGTGTGTTCCTTCCCCGCCCGGGCCGCCCGGGATCCGTCTCGCCCACCCGCCGGGTCCGGTCGGGTGGGCGGCGCCTTCCGCCTGCGGCCGGAGGGTTACCGCTGGGGGTGGTGGGGCGGGACGGGGGGCAGGTCGCCGGACGTCTCGTAGTCCGCCAGCATGTCGATGCGGCGGATGTGACGCTCGTCCTGGGAG
The DNA here is from genome assembly GCF_036898465.1 of Streptomyces sp. B21-105. Classification (NCBI taxonomy): domain Bacteria; kingdom Bacillati; phylum Actinomycetota; class Actinomycetes; order Kitasatosporales; family Streptomycetaceae; genus Streptomyces; species Streptomyces sp. B21-105. Next base: position 3,385,900 of record NZ_JARUMJ010000001.1, read on the forward strand.
AACGGAGTGGCCAGGAAGGTCTCGACGAACTTCGTGACCTCGTCCTCGGTGTGCATGCGGGCGCCGACCGCGACGACGTTGGCGTTGTTGTGCTGGCGGCCGAGGGACGCGGTCTCCTCGCTCCAGGCCAGCGCCGCACGGACGCCCTTCACCTTGTTCGCGGCGATCTGCTCGCCGTTGCCGGAGCCGCCGATCACGATGCCGAGGGAGTCGGGGTCCGCGGCCGTCTTCTCCGCCGCGCGGAGGCAGAAGGGCGGGTAGTCGTCCTGGGCGTCGTAGATGTGGGGTCCACAGTCGACCGGGTCGTGGCCCGCCGCCTTGAGCCATTCGACAAGGTGGTTCTTGAGTTCGAAGCCGGCATGGTCCGAGCCGAGATACACGCGCATGGGACGAGTGTGACACGGGGGCCGCGGGGTAGCAGCGCCGGGTGCCGCGTCTGGAAACGCTCAAGGATCCCATGGAAGCTCAGGAAAACCTCAAGTAACGATATGAGATCAAAGGTTCCTGAAGTCATTCACCTCGGATTCACTGGACCGGCTTGTATGCCCCCCACCGCACGATCCCCCTGATTCCCCTCACGCGGCGCAAAGGAAAGACACCCCCATGACTTCGCAGCCGACCCTCACCAAGGCAGAACCAGGCCCCGGAGGCCCGGGAGAACCCGGTCCCGGACTCCAGGCAGGTCTCAAGAACCGGCATCTGTCGATGATCGCCATCGGTGGCGTCATCGGCGCCGGGCTGTTCGTCGGTTCCAGCTCCGGCATCGCCACCGCCGGGCCGGGCATCCTGCTCTCCTACGCGCTCGTCGGCACGCTCGTGGTGCTGGTGATGCGCATGCTGGGGGAGATGTCCGCGGCCAATCCGACCTCGGGTTCCTTCTCGGCGCACGCCGACCGCGCGCTCGGACGCTGGGCCGGGTTCTCCATCGGCTGGCTGTACTGGTTCTTCTGGGTCGTGGTGCTGGCCGTGGAGGCCACCGCCGGGGCCAAGATCCTCGAAGGGTGGATGCCCGCCGTTCCCCAGTGGGGTTGGGCGCTCATCGTGATGGTCGTGCTGACCGCCACCAACCTCGTCTCCGTCGGCTCGTACGGCGAGTTCGAGTTCTGGTTCGCCGGCATCAAGGTCGTCGCCATCGGCGCGTTCATCGTGGTGGGCGGGCTCGCCGTGTTCGGCGCGCTTCCCGGCGTCGACAGCGACAAGGCCGGACTGGGCAACCTCACCGGGCACGGCGGCTTCCTGCCCAACGGACCCGGCGCGATCCTCACCGGCGTGCTGCTCGTCGTCTTCTCCTTCATGGGCAGTGAGATCGCGACCCTCGCGGCCGGCGAGTCCGAGAACCCGCAGCGGGCCGTCACAAAGTCCACCAACAGCATCATCTGGCGGATCGGCGTCTTCTACCTCGGCTCGATCTTCGTCGTCGTCACGCTGCTGCCCTGGGACGACCCGTCCATCAAGGAGCAGGGCTCCTACGTCGCCGCCCTCGACTCGCTCGGGATCGCGCACGCCGGTCAGATCATGAACTTCATCGTGCTGACGTCGGTGCTGTCCTGCCTCAACTCGGGGCTCTACACGGCTTCGCGCATGGCCTTCTCGCTCGGCGAGCGGGGCGACGCGCCGAAGGTGTTCGCCCGGACGACGCGCCGTGGCGTCCCGCTCGCGGCGATCGTCTCCTCCGTGGTCTTCGGGTTCGTCGCCGTCTTCTTCAACTACCGGTTCCCGGACTCCGTCTTCCTCTTCCTGGTGAACTCCAGCGGCGCCGTGGCGCTGTTCGTCTGGCTGGTGATCTGCTTCTCCCAGCTGCGGATGCGGAAGATCATCCAGGCCGAGTCGCCCGAGAAGCTGGTCGTGCGGATGTGGCTGTACCCGTATCTGACCTGGGCGACCGCCGCACTCATCGTCTTCGTGCTCGGCTACATGCTGACCGACACCGAGGGCGAGAGCAGCGGACGGACGACGGTACTGCTGTCGCTGCTCGTCGCCGCGGTGGTGGTCGCCATCGCCGTGGTGAAGGAGCGGGGCTCCGGGGCTCGGCTGTCGGGCCACTCCCCCACCGGTCCCGCCACTACCGCCGCTTGCTCCGACTCCACCCCCTCGGACTCCGCTCCCTCGGACTCCGCTCCCTCGGACTCCGCGATCGGCTCCTCCTCCGCTGCCGGCTCGCCGGTCGACAAGGGCTAGCCAGGGCTGTTCCAGTCAGTGCGCAGGTCCGGTGACAGGGGGTCCGCTTCGGCGGGCCCCCTGTCCGTTGGATCGCCCGAGGACCGCGGCAGAACGCGGAAGAGGTCCGCCGGGGCGCGTCGCTGGACGACCCGGGCGGACCTCTTCCGCACCGGCCGGGCAGGCCGGCCGGAATGCGTTGCCGACCCCTACCGCTTGACGAGCTTCCACGCCGCCGGCAGCAGGCCCATCGCCAGGGCGGCCTTGACCGCGTCCCCGATCAGGAAGGGGGTGAGGCCGGCCGCGATCGCCTGGGACGCGGAGAGGTCGGCCGCGTAGGCCAGGTACGGGACGCCGACGGCGTAGACGACGGCCTCGCCCAGCAGCATCGCGCCCGCCGTGCGCGGCACCGAGCGGTCGGCGCCACGGCGGGCGAGGGCGCCCACGACGGCCGTCGCGAGGATCATGCCGAGGATGTAGCCGAAGGAGACGCGGATGCCGGAGGTGCCGTCGGCGAACCACGGCACGCCGGCCAGGCCGGCCAGGGCGTAGACGGCGAGCGAGGAGACTCCGCGACGGGCGCCGAGGGTCGTGCCGACGAGCAGCGCGGCGAAGGTCTGGCCGGTCACCGGAACGGGGCTGCCGGGGATCGGGACCGCGATCTGGGCGGCGAGTCCGGTCAGCGCGGCGCCGCCGAGTACGAGCGCGAGGTCCCGGACGCGGGAGGCCGGGAGGAGGTCGGCGAGGACCTTTCCGGGGCGTGCGGGGGTGGCGGCGGCGGTGCTCATGGGGACTCCGCGGGGATCGGGGGCGGATCGGGACACGGCGACGCTATCCCAGCGCGGTCGAGCCGCTCACCGTCAACGCTCGACAAAGCGGGCGGCCACGGCTTGGTGGGCTCCACACAAAGAATGCCGGTTACACCGAACATGACGTGACGCCGATCACTGAGGTGGGGATGTTTCGCTCACCTTTCCGTCTGCGACGGGATTGTGAACTCCCGCCAACTAAATCCTAGTGGACTGGTGGGATTCGGGTTCACCGCCCTACGCTTTCGGTCATGCCAGCCCTCGACCAGTCCAGGAACCTCACGTCGCGTCGCCATGTCGACCTGCGACGCCAGGGCTCGGCCACCTGTCGCCGGCCGATCTGAGGCGCGGTCACCCTCTGCCGCTGACACGCGGTCATTCCCTGACGCTGAGGCGCGCGATCATCCTCTGTCGCTGACGCGCGCAGTCTTCCCTGTCGCTGACGCGCGGGATCCTCTGTCCGCTGACGCGCGGGGCCCTCCGCGTGCGCGTTCCTCTGGCCGGGACCGTCCTGCTGCGACGGCCGGCTCCTGTGTTCCATCTGCGTTTTCCACTGCTCTCCCCTTGGGGGTCCTGTCGTGCCTGCCACCTATGACCGACGCGTCTTCCTCACCTCTCTGCTCGGCGCCGCCGCCGGTGTCGCCGGTCTCAGCGGCTGCGCCGACAGCAGCGCCGCCGCGAGCGGGAACGGCGCCTTGGCCGCCCCGCTCTCGGACAGCGTGCCCGCCGGCACGAGTCTGAAGATCGCCTCGTTCCAGAACGTCCAGCAGTTGCAGTTCAAGCTGGCGAGACTGCCGGCGCTGCCGTTCGAGGTGTCGGACTGGCTCAACATCGGGGCCGGTCCGGACGTCATCAACGCCTTCCGCGCGAAGTCCCTGGACCTCGGCAACAACGCGGGAATTCCGCCGATCCAGGCGCATTTCCAGGGTTACGACGCGAAGATCGTCGCGATCAACGTCACGCGGAAGCCGAACTACCTCTTCGCCACCAAGCCCGGCAGCGACATCCGCACCGTGGCGGACTTCCGCGGCAGGAGAATGGCGTTCTCGCAGGGACAGGCCCAAGGCGTGGTCCTGCTGCGGGCGCTGAAGAAGGCCGGCCTGGCGTACGACGACGTGAAGCTCGTCCCGCTGACCAGCAACCAGTTCCTCACGGCGCTGCAGTCGGGCCAGGTCGACGTCGCCCCGCTCGCCAACACCCAGGCGCCGGCCTACCTGCAGCAGTACGAGTCGAAGGGCGCCCGCACCGTCACCACCGACGTCGTCGACCTGCTCAACCTGCTGTGGGCGCCGGCGTCCGTGCTGAACGACAGGGCGAAGGCGGCCGCCGTCGCCGCGTACATCCCGCAGTGGGCGCAGGGCCAGGTGTGGCAGTACGAGCACCCGGACGTATGGAACGAGGAGTTCTACGTCAAGACGCAGAACCTGAACCTCGGCCAGGCCCGGGCGATCACCACGCTCGCCAACAAGCCGTTGTTCCCGCCCGGTTGGGCCGAGGCCGTCCGGTGGGAGCAGGAGACCGCCGATCTGCTCGCTGAGGGCGGCTTCGTGAAGAAGTTCGACGTCTCCTCGCTCTTCGACCACCGCTTCGAAGGCATCGCCGCGCAGTCCGTAGCCGCCGAATACCGGAAGTGACCGCCATGACCACCACCACCCTGAGCACGGCTCCGGTCGCCACCGCCGGACCGGAGCCCCGCCGACGCCGCCGCCGCGGCCTCTCCCCCGGCAAACGCCTGCCCGCCGCCCGCATGATCGGACCGCTCGTCGTCCTCGCCCTGTGGGCCGCCGCCTCCGCCGCCGGGCGGCTCGACCCCGCGGCGGTCCCCGCGCCCTGGACGGTGCTGGAGACCGGCGCCCGGCTGTGGAGCGACGGCACGCTCGCCACCGATGTCCTGACCTCGCTGGAACGCGCCGGATACGGCTTCGCGATCGGCCTGACCGCCGGGGTGGCGCTCGCCCTCGCATCCGGGCTGTCCCGGACCGGGGAGGCGCTGATCGACGGGACCGTGCAGCTCAACCGGGCGATCCCGACCCTCGGCCTGATCCCGCTGTTCATCCTCTGGCTGGGCATCGGCGAGACCTTCAAGATCGCCATCATCGCGATCGTCGTCTACATCCCGATCTACCTCAACACACATGCCGCGCTGTCCGGCATCGACCACCGGTTCGTCGAACTCGCCGAGGTGCAGGGGCTGTCGAGGGTGCGGTTCATCCGGGAGATCGTGATTCCCGGGGCGCTGCCCGGATTCTTCGTGGGACTGCGGCTCGGCGTCACCGGATCCTGGCTCGGTCTGGTCGTCCTCGAGCAGATCAACGCCACCAGCGGCCTCGGCTACCTGATGTTCCAGGCGCAGAACTACGGCCAGTCGGACGTCATCCTGGTCGGTCTCCTCATCTACGGCGTCCTCGGTCTGATCTCCGACAGCGCGGTCCGTCTCGTCGAACGGAGGGTGCTGTCATGGCGCCGCACACTGAGCAGCTGACCCGTACCGCCGCCGCCGTCCGGCTGCGCGGGCTGACCCGGTCGTTCGACGGACGCACGATCCTCGACGCCGTCGACCTGGACATCCCCGCCGGGCAGTTCGTGGCCCTGCTCGGGCACAGCGGATCCGGCAAGAGCACCCTGCTGCGGGCGGTCGCGGGCCTGGACCACGCGGTCGCCGGGAGCGGAGAGCTGACGGCTCCGGAGCGGGTCTCCGTCGTCTTCCAGGACTCGCGGCTGCTGCCCTGGCGGCGGGTGCTGGCGAACGTCCTGCTGGGACTCGACGGCAAGGAGGCCGAGCGCCGGGGTCGCGAGGCTCTCGCCGAGGTCGGGCTGAAGGGGCGCGAGCGGGCCTGGCCCGACGAGCTGTCCGGCGGTGAGGCGCAGCGCGCCGCGCTGGCCCGCTCCCTGGTCCGCGAGCCCGAACTCCTGCTGGCCGACGAGCCGTTCGGGGCGCTGGACGCGCTCACCCGGATCAGGATGCACAGCCTGCTGCGCGAACTGTGGGAGCGCCACCGGCCCTCCGTGCTGCTCGTCACGCACGACGTGGACGAGGCGATCGTGCTCGCCGACCGCGTCCTCGTCCTCGAGAACGGCCGGATCGGGCTCGACCTGACCATCGAGCGGCCGCATCCGCGCTCGTACCGGGATCCGCTGCTCGGCGAGTACCGCGAGCGGCTGCTGACGGCGCTGGGCGTGACCGGCGACGCCGGCTGAGCCAGGCCGACACGGGCCGGCCGAGGCCTGGCGATGCCGGCCCACCGATGCCGGCCAGCCGCACCGATGCCGGCCGGGGGGCTGCCCGGGCCTCGTCCTCGAACGGCGGACCGGCTGAGTCTTCCCGGCGTTCGTCCCCCCTTCCCCTCCCCTTCCCCTCCCCTTCCCCTCCCCCGCCTTCTTCCCCTCCCCCTCCTGACTGCCTGAAGGACACCCCATGCCCCGCCAGCTTCATCTCAACGCGTTCCTCATGAACACCGGTCACCACGAGGCCTCGTGGCGGCTGCCCGAGAGCGATCCGTACGCCCATGTCGAGCTGAGCCACTACGTCCATCTGGCCCGGATCGCCGAGCGCGGCGCCTTCGACTCGCTGTTCCTCGCCGACGGACCGCAGCTGTGGGGCGACCTGGCCCAGCGGCCGGCCGGCGCGCTGGAGCCGCTCACGCTGCTCACCGCACTGGCGACGGCGACCGAGCACATCGGCCTCATCGCCACCGCGTCGACCTCCTACAACTCCCCCTACAACCTGGCCCGCAGGTTCGCCTCGCTGGACATCATCAGCGGCGGCCGGGCCGGCTGGAACATCGTCACCACGGCCGGCACGGAGGCCGCGCGCAACTTCGGTCTCGACGCCGAGCCCGCGCACGCCGAGCGGTACGCCAGGGCCGCCGAGTTCCTCGACGTGGCGCTGAAGCTCTGGGACAGCTGGGAGGACGACGCGATCGTCGCCGACAAGGCGGCCGGCGTCTGGGGCGACGACCGAAAGATCCATCCGCCCCGGCACCGGGGGACGTACTTCAGCGTCGAGGGCGCGCTCAACGTCCCGCGTTCGCCGCAGGGTTACCCGCTGCTGGTGCAGGCGGGCTCGAGCGGGGACGGCAAGGTGTTCGCCGCCCGGTACGCGGAGGCGGTGTTCACGGCCCAGCAGACCCTCGCCGACGCGCAGGCCTTCTACGCCGACCTGAAGGCCCGCACGGCGGCGGCCGGCCGCGATCCCGGCCACGTCAAGGTGCTGCCCGGGATCGTGCCGGTGATCGGCTCCACGGAGGCGGAGGCGCGGGCGCACGAACGCGTCCTCGAGGACCACATCGTGTACACGCACGGCGTGGGGCGGCTGGAGTCGCTGCTGCAACTGGACCCCGGCACACTGGAGTTGGACGCGGAGCTGCCCGCCGTCCTGCCGCCCGAGGAGGCCATCGAGGGCGCGAAGAGCCGCTACACGCTGGTGGTGGAGCTGGCCCGGCGCGAACGTCTCACCGTGCGGCAGCTGATCGGGCGGCTCGGCGGCGGCCGCGGGCATCACACCTTCGCGGGGACGCCCGAGCAGGTCGCCGACACGATCGAGACCTGGTTCCGGCAAGGGGCCGCCGACGGTTTCAACATCATGCCCGCGGTCCTGCCCTCCGGCCTCGACGCCTTCGTGGACCACGTCGTCCCGATCCTGCGCACCCGGGGACTGCTGCGCACCGGGTACGGCCCGCGCACGACCCTGCGCGAGCGGTACGGCCTGCCACGCCCCGCCAACCAGTACGTCGGCCCCGCACTCGCCACCGCGTCGACGTGACCCGGTCCCTCAGGACCGGGTCGAGCCGACCGCCTTTCCCGTACGGCGACCGTGCGAGTCGCGATGCCCGGACGGCGCGGGAGGTTCCCGGCGGACGCCGTCGCGGGTGACAGTGTTCCGCATGGGTCTTCCGAAAAGGCGGTGCCCCAACTGCGGGGACACCGAGCAGCACTTCCGGCGCCTGCACGACGCCGAGCGGATCTACGCGCTCGGGCGGGTGCGCGGCGCGGAGGTCGACAAGTACCGGCGCTGCACCCGCCAGGGCTGTGTGCGGGTGCAGTCCTACTTCAACTGGAGGGCCGGCTTCGACCTCCCGGAGGAGTTCCGGACGTCTGCCGAGCCGGCGGGATCCTGAGGCCTCACAGGTTGCTGAAGTCGGGGCCCTTGGTCCGGGTGCGCTTGATCTCGTAGAAACCGGGGACCGAGGCCACCGCGAGAGTGCCGTCCCACAGGCGGGCGGCTTCCTCGCCCTGGGGGGCGGGGGTGACGACGGGGCCGAAGAAGGCGATCTGCTCGCCGTCGGGTCCGGGCACGGCGATGACGGGGGTGCCGACGTCCTGGCCGACCTTCTCGATGCCCTCCTTGTGGGAGGCGCGCAGCTGGGCGTCGAACTCGAAGTCCGACTGCTCGGCGTAGTCGATCAGGGAGGCGGGCAGGCCGACGTCCTTCAGCGCGCCGGCGATGGCCTCCACGGTCGGGCCCTCGCCGTTGTTGTGGATGCGGGTGCCGAGGGCGGTGTACAGCGGGCCGAGGACGTCCTCGCCGTGCAGCTGCCAGGCGGCGGTGACCACGCGCACCGGCTGCCAGGCCTGGACCGCCAGCATCTCGCGGTACTCGTCGGGCAGCTCGTCGAGCTTGTTCTCGTTGAGGACGGCGAGGCTCATCACATGCCAGCGAACCTCTATGTCACGGACCTTCTCCACTTCCAGCACCCACCTGGAGGTCATCCAGGCCCACGGGCACAGCGGATCGAACCAGAAGTCGACGGGGGTCTTCTCCGACATGTCTCTCCTCAGAGATCCTCAACAGGCACGGCTTTCCCGGGTCAACACCGCCGCCCGTGCCGCACATTCCCTGCTGCCCGATGTCAGGGGCGCATGACAGGATCGCTCCTGTCCGTCAGACCCATGCGCCACGCAGTGAGGGAGTACCGCCCGTGCCCGGTGAGAACCTGTCCCGCGACGAGGCCCGGGAGCGGGCCGCCCTGCTGTCCGTCGACGGGTACGACGTGTCCCTCGACGTCCGTTCGGCGGTCGACGACCGGTCGGCGACCGGAGACAGCTCGGGGACGACCGGAGACCGGTCCGGGGACGCGCCGCGCACCTTCCGGTCGGTCACCACGATCCGGTTCCGCTGCAACGAGCCCGGCGCGTCGACCTTCGCCGACCTGATGGCGCCGAGTGTGACGTCCGTCTCCCTCAACGGCCGCGACCTCGACCCCGGCGAGGTCTTCGACGGCGCCCGGATCCTGCTGGAGGACCTGGCGGCGGAGAACGAGCTGGTGGTGGACGCCCGGTGCGCGTACTCCCGCTCGGGCGAGGGCCTGCACCGCTTCGTCGACCCGGAGGACGGCGAGGTCTACCTCTACACGCAGTACGAGCCCGCCGACGCGCGCCGGGTCTTCGTCACCTTCGAGCAGCCCGATCTCAAGGCCCCCTTCCGCTTCGAGGTGCGCGCGCCCGAGGAGTGGACGGTGTGGAGCAACGGCGCCGGGGAGCTCACGGACGGGGTCTGGCGGTTCGCGGAGACGAAGCCGATCTCGACGTACATCACCTGTGTCGTGGCCGGCCCCTACCACTACGTGACGGACACGTACACGCGCGACCTGGGCGACGGCACGACGCTGGAGATCCCCCTCGGCGCGATGTGCCGCAAGGGGCTGGCCCCCTACTTCGAGCCCGACGACGTCTTCCTGATCACCAAGCAGGGCCTGGACTTCTACCACGACCACTTCGACTACCCGTACCCCTTCGGCAAGTACGACCAGGCGTTCGTGCCCGAGTACAACCTGGGCGCGATGGAGAACCCGGGCCTGGTGACCTTCCGCGAGGAGTACATCTTCCGGGGGAAGGTGACGAAGACCTCCTACGAGGCGCGGGCGAACGTCATCCTGCACGAGATGGCCCACATGTGGTTCGGCGACCTCGTCACCATGGTGTGGTGGGACGACCTGTGGCTGAAGGAGTCCTTCGCCGACTTCATGGGCACCTTCGCCAGCGTCGGCGCGACGCGCTTCTCCGACGCCTGGATCACGTTCGCCAACCGCCGCAAGGCCTGGGCCTACCGCGCGGACCAGCTGCCCTCCACGCACCCGATCACCGCCGACATCCGCGACCTCCAGGACGCGAAGCTCAACTTCGACGGCATCACCTACGCCAAGGGCGCCAGCGTCCTCAAGCAGCTGGTCGCCTACGTCGGTGAGGACGCGTTCCTGGAGGGCGCCCGCCGCTACTTCAAGCGGCACGCGTACGGCAACACCGGCCTCGGCGACCTGCTGTCGGTGCTCGGCGAGACCAGCGGCCGGGACATGGGCGCGTGGGCGCGGTCCTGGCTGCAGACGGCGGGCGTGAACTCGCTGACCCCGCAGGTGCTGCTGGACCCGTCGGGGCGGGTCGCCGAGCTGGCGGTGCTCCAGGAGGCCCCGGAGTCCCACCCGGAGCTGCGGCCGCACCGGGTGGCGGTCGGTCTCTACCGCCGCGAGGAGGGCCGTCTGGTGCGGTACGCGCGCGCCGAGGCGGACGTCGACGGGCCGCGCACGATCGCCCTGGACCTGGCCGGCCAGGAGGCGCCCGAGCTGGTCCTGGTCAACGACGACGACCTGACGTACTGCAAGACCCGCTTCGACGAGACCTCGCTGGAAACCCTGCGCTCCTCCCTGGGCGACATCACCGACCCGCTGGCGCGCGCGCTGTGCTGGTCGGCGCTGTGGAACATGACGCGGGACGCGCTGCTTCCCGCGCGGGACTTCATCGGGCTGGTGCTGCGCTTCGCGGGCCGCGAGTCGGACATCGGCGTGCTGCAGATGCTGCACGCGTGGGCGGAGTCGGCGCTGGTGCACTACGTGGCGCCGCCGCTGCGCGAGACCGGCGCGCGGCTGCTGGCCGAGGGCGCCGAGCGCGAGCTGTACGCCGCCGAGCCGGGCAGCGAGCACCAGCTGGCCTGGGCGCGGTTCTTCGCCGGCACGGCCGAGCGCCCGGCCGGCTTCGCGCTGCTGCAGGGCCTGCTGGACGGCACGTCGACGGTCGAGGGGCTGGAGGTGGACCAGGAGCTGCGCTGGACGTTCCTGGAGCCGCTGGCCGCACACGGGTACGCGGACGAGAAGGCGCTGGAGGCCGAACTGGCGCGTGACGACACCGCGTCCGGCAAGCGCCACCAGGTGCGCTGCCTCGCCGCCCGCCCCTCCGCGGCGGTGAAGGCCCAGGCGTGGGCGCAGGTGGTGGAGTCCGACGCCCTGTCCAACGCCCTGATCGAGGCGACGATCGCCGGGTTCGGCCAGCCCTCGCAGCGGGAGCTGCTGGCGCCGTACCGGGACAAGTACTTCGCCGCGATCGAGCGGGTCTGGTCCGAGCGTTCCATCCAGATCGCGATGACCATCGTCAAGGGCCTGTTCCCGTCCCTGCAGGACACCCCGCAGACGCTGGTGGAGACGGACGTCTGGCTGGCCGCGCACGACTCGGCGCCCCCGGCGCTGCGCCGGCTGGTCCTCGAGGCGTGGGACGACCATGCGCGGGGCCTGCGCGGGCAGGCGTACGACGCGAGGGCCGAAGCGAGGTCCGAGACGAGGGCCGAAGCGGAGGCCGAAACGGGAGCCGAAGCAGGGAACGCGGCCGACTAGGACCTGTCCGAGCCTGCCTGAGCCCGTCCCAGCCGGCCCGGGCGCCGCCAGCCGGTCCGGACGCCTTCCTGCGAGGCCTGCCTTTGGCCATGAATTCTGCCGACGGTCACCGTTACGGAATTCCGCCGATCCGACCCGTAACCCCTGGCCCCCTCATTCGGGACCAGGGGTTTTCGGTGCCTACTCGGCACCCGAACACCCGTCCTTTAGGGCGAACTTGTCCCGATTTGTCGACGAGCGTGTAACAGCGGTTAATCGGCCCGGCGAGCGCGGAATCCCCGATGCATGAACCACAACACCCCGCTCCCCCGCGTCCCCTCGGCGTCCCCCCGCCCCGTCCGCCGCCTCTCCGACATCCACCGCCGCGTCGCCACCGCCGCCCGTCTCCGCTCGCAGGGCGTGGCGTCCGCCGAGGCCGAGGAGCAGTGCCGTCCCGGCGGGCCCTGGCAGCAGGTGCTGCCCGGCGTGTACCTGCTCCACCCGGGACCGCCCACCAGCGAGGAGCGGCTGCACGCGGTGCTGATGTACGCGGCCCGTGAGACGTCGGCGCCCGGGGTGCCGTCCCAGCCCGCCTCGGGGGATCCGCACCGGCCGGTGTACCGGGACGCGATGATCACGGGGCTGGCCGCCCTGAATCTGCGCGGTCTGGCGTCCGCGCCGCCGCTGACCTCGCTGGAGCACGTCGACGTCCTGGTGCCGCGGCTGCGCCGACTGCGCTCGACGGGCTGCGCGCACGTCGTCCGCACGGCCTCGCTGCCGGCGCCCGAGCAGGCGACCGGGGTCCCGGTGGCGCCGGTGCCGCGCGCCCTGGCCGACGCGGTGGCCGCTCTGACGGACGCGGTCCTGGTGCGCCGGCTGCTGTCGGAGGCGGTACGCGGGGGTCACTGCGAACCGACCGCCGTGGTGCGGGAGTTGAACGACGCGAAGCTGCTGAGCCGGCCGCACGTGGTGGACGCCGTGGACGCGTTGCTCGCGGAGGGGCGCGCGATCGCGGAGGACCGCCTGTACGCGATGGTGCACGAGCACGGCCTGCCCGACCCGGTGTGGAACGTGGACCTGCGCCTGCCGGGCGGCCCCCACCTCGGCGGCCTGGACGCCTACTGGCCGGACCAGGCGGTGGCGGTGGAGCTGGACACCCGGGCCCCGCGCCAGGACGAGGACGCGCTGTGGTCCGAGTACGCGCGCAAGCGGGAACACCTGGAGCGTCTGGGTATCACCGTCGTGTACGTCACGCCGAAAAAGCTGCGGGACGCGAGCGAACAGCAGGCGGCGGTGGTCCGCACGGCCCTGATGGCGTCGGGCGACCGCGACCCGGCCGCGTATGTCGTGGTGCTGCCCCGGTAGGGGCCCGGCCGGGAGCGGACCGATACCGACCGGTGCCGACCGGGGCGGCATCAGGAGGGGAGAGGAGGGGCCGTCGGAGCGGGACCGACGGCCCCTCCTCGGGCGTCTCATCCTCCGGGCGGCACGGCAGTCCGGCCGGTCACCGGGCGTTCCCGCCACAGTGCGAGCGCGGTGTCGACCAGGCGGACCCGGGTGAGGGAGGCGACCGCGTCCAGGTCGTGCCAGGCGGCCATGTCGGTGGAGCCGTTCACCTCGTGGCGCAGTTCCCCGCCGACGACCCGCCCCTCGTAGAGCACGCGGACGGCGTGATGGTCCTCGGGACCGCGCAGGCCCTTGCGGCCGAGGGCGGGGCGGAAGGTGCGGCCGAAGGTGCGGCGGGCGGAGTCGATGCCGAGCAGGCCGGTCACCTCGACGCGGTAGCCGGTCTCCTCGTCGAGCTCGCGCACGACGGTGTCGAGGGGATCCTCGCCGTGCTCCATGCCGCCGCCGGGGAGCACCCACTCGGGCGTGCCGTCGGGAGCCGGCGAGCGGGCGAGCAGCAGCCGGCCGTCGCGGACACAGACGGCGTAGGCCGCCACCCTCAACGTCTTGCGCATACCCGGACGGTAGCCGCATCGGCCGGCCCGGGCAGCGGGTTTTCCGTCCGCTCGGCTGCCGCCCGCACCGCGGCCCCGACGGCGGCGGAAGAGCGGTCGGACAGCGCGTGCACAGTCGGCTCATAGAGGGTTTTCCCCAAACATCCATCTCGATTCCATCAACTCTCCCCAAACAACTGACTCTTAGGCAAAACTTTGCGGTCATCCGGGAGCGCGTTCCGGAGGACCGTGATCAGGCAGGAACGGCCTGTTCACGTGCTGCTCGTTCCTTTACCTACAAGGGATGCCGATGACCCACACCCCCGAGCGTGAACCCATATCGGGCGCAAGACGCGTGGCGCGGATAGCCGTGGCCGCGGGACTCGTGGCCGCGCTGTCCGCGGCCGGACCGATACCCATGGCCTTCTCCGCCGACGCCGGCCAGGCCCCGGTCACGGCCGACCCGGGCGTGAAGTCCGCCCACGACAAGCTCGGCTCCGACGACGCCGACCTCCTCGCCGAGGCCAAGGCCGCCGGCGACAAGAACGTCACGCTGATGGTCGCGACCGCCCCCGGCCAGACCGAGCAGGTCGCCGAGGAGCTGGACGGGGTCAAGGGCGGCTCCGTGGGCCAGTCCTACGACAAGCTCGGTTACGTCCGCGCCACCGTCCCGACGGGCAAGGCCGACTCCGCGATCGCCGCGGCCGCCAAGCTGTCCTCGGTGCATGCCATCGACCTGCGCCAGGACATCGTCCTCGACGACCCGGCGCCCAGCGCGGACACCGCAACGACCGCCAAGTCCGCGAAGTCCGCCGCGAAGGCGAAGACCTACCCCGCGCCGGGCAGGAAGACCCCCGCCGAGAACCCGTACAACCCGTCCTTCGAGACGGGCGCCGTCGACTTCGTGAAGAAGAACCCGAAGGCGGACGGCCGCGGCGTCACCATCGGCATCCTCGACTCCGGCGTGGACCTCGGCCACCCCGCGCTGCAGAAGACCACCACCGGCGAGCGCAAGATCGTCGACTGGGTGACGGCCACCGACCCGATCCTCGACGGCGACGCCTCGTGGCGCCCGATGACGACCTCGGTGTCCGGTCCCAGCTTCGCCTTCGGCGGCCGGACCTGGACCGCGAAGCCCGGCTCGTACCAGGTCAACCTGTTCCGCGAGTCCGCCACCGCCGGCGGCGACGCCAAGGGCGACGTCAACCGTGACGGCGACACCACCGACGTGTGGGGCGTCCTGTACGACGCGGCCGCCGGCACCGTCACCGTCGACGTGAACAACAACGGCGACTTCGGCGACGACACCGCGATGAAGCCGTACAAGGACGGTTACCAGGTCGGGTACTTCGGCACCGACGACCCGAAGACCGACATCGCCGAGCGGCAGCCGTTCGTCGTGCAGATCCGCAAGGACGTGCCGATGGACCCGTTCGGCGGCGACTGGGTCGGCAAGAAGGCCGACTTCGCCAACATCGGCCTCATCGCCAGCGAGCACGGCACCCACGTGGCCGGCATCACCGCCGCGAACGGCCTGTTCGGCGGCAACATGGACGGCGCCGCGCCCGGCGCGAAGCTCGTCTCCTCCCGCGCCTGCGTCTTCGGTCCGGGCTGCACCAACGTGGCCCTCACCGAGGGCATGATCGACCTGGTCGTCAACCGCGGCGTCGACATCGTCAACATGTCGATCGGCGGTCTGCCGGGTCTGAACGACGGCAACAACGCGCGCGCCGAGCTGTACACCCGCCTCATCGACACCTACGGCGTCCAGCTCGTGATCTCCGCGGGCAACGAGGGCCCCGGCGCGAACACCATCGGCGACCCCGGTCTGGCCGACAAGGTGATCTCGGTCGGCGCGGGCATCTCCAAGGAGACCTGGGCGGCCAACTACGGCTCGCAGGTGACGAAGAAGTACGCGCTGCTGCCGTTCTCCTCGCGCGGCCCGCGTGAGGACGGCGGCTTCACGCCGACGCTCGTCGCGCCCGGCGCCGCGATCAACACCACCCAGACCTGGCTGCCGGGCGCCCCGGTCGCCGAGGCGGGCTACCAGCTGCCGGCCGGCTACTCCATGCTGCAGGGCACCTCGATGGCCTCCCCGCAGGCCGCGGGGGCCTCGGCGCTGCTGATCTCGGCCGCCAAGCAGCACAAGGTCGCGCTCACCCCGGCGATCCTGCGCACGGCGCTCACCTCGACCGCCCACCACATCAAGGGTGTGCAGGCGTACGAGGAGGGCGCTGGCGCCATCGACGTCGTGGACGCCTGGAAGTCCATCAGGAAGGGCGCCACCGCCCACGACTACACCGTCAAGGCCCCGGTCGACACCGCGCTCGACCAGGCCCTGAAGACCCCGGGCTTCGGCACCGGCATCTACGACCGCGAGAGCGGTCTGAAGGCCGGGCAGAAGAAGACGTACGACGTCACCATCACCCGTACGTCCGGTCCCGCCACGGCGGTCCGCCACGAGCTGGAGCTCGAGAACAACGCCGCCGGCACCTTCAAGATCCTCGGCGACGACGAGGTGAAGCTGCCGCTGAACAAGCCGGTGACGGTCCGGATCCAGGCCAAGCCGAGGGCCGCGGGCATCGCCAGCGCCATCCTCGAGGTCGACGACCCGAAGACCGAGGGCGTCGACAAGCAGATCCTCAACACGGTCGTCGTCTCGACGCCGCTGAAGCACAAGTTCGCCGTGTCGAACACCGTGCAGCGCAACAGCTTCCAGTCGTACTTCCTGACCGTGCCCGAGGGCGCCAAGTCGTTCGAGGTCGCGATCGGCGGTCTGAAGGACAAGAGCCAGACCCGGTTCATCTCGATCCACCCGTACGGCGTCGCGGTCGAGGACAGCTCCACGATCTACTGCTACAGCAACTACCCGAACACCAACGGCTGCCGGCCGGACGCCCGTTCGTACCTGAACCCGCAGGCCGGCGTCTGGGAGATCGAGGTCGAGTCGCGCCGCACCTCGCCGCTGCTGGACAACCCGTACAAGCTGGAAGCCACCGTCTACGGCGCTGCCTTCGACCCGGCGACCGTGACCGTGCCCGAGGTGAAGGTCGGCACCCCGGCCACCGCCTCCTGGAAGGTCACGAACAACTTCGCCGCGATCGACGGCAAGCTGGCCGGCGGCCCGCTCGGCTCGTCCAAGGCGACCCGTCCGACCATCGCGAACGGCGAGACCCAGACCACCACGGTCGAGGTCCCGGCGGGCGCCAAGTCGCTCGACGTCTCCATCGGCAACGTCTCGGACGCCTCCGCCGACCTGGACCTCACGGTCTTCGACGCGGCCGGCAACCAGGTCGCGCAGCAGGCCGACGGTGACTCGGAGGAGGCGGTCTCCATCCCGGCGCCCGCCGCCGGCACGTACACCATCGAGGTCGCGGGCTACTCCGTCCCGGCCGGCACGACGGCGTACGACTACCTGGACGTGTTCTTCTCGTCCTCCCTGGGCGCCGTCGCCGTCGACGAGTCGACGCCGGTGAAGCTGGGCACGGGCGCCTCGACGTCGGTCAAGGCGACGGTCACCGCCGCGGCCGCGGCGCCCGAGGGCCGGGCCTTCTTCGGCCAGGTCCAGCTCGTGAACGCGCGGGGCACCGTCGCGGGCTCCGGCAGCGTGGCGATCGAGAAGGTCACCCCGTAACACGTAACACCGAGCACAGCAGTGGGGGCGGGCGTCCGTAAGGGCGCCCGCCCCCCGCCGTTCCCGCCGCCGACCGGCCCCGTCAGGGCACGCGCCGCGCGACCCGACCCGTCCCGGCGGCCCGGTCGGCCCGTCACCCGGTCAGCCGGGCGGGGTTCCGTCACAGGTGAGGCCGGCCGTCTCGGGGAGGGCTCGGGCGAGCGCGGTCCGCTGGGGCACGATGTCGGCCTCGCCGACCGCCCAGACGTCGGGCGTGGCCGACCCCCGCCCCAGCGCGACCAGCACGTGGTCGCCCGCCGCCGGCAGCGGGTCCGTGTCGTGCTCCAGGTCGAAACCCGCCTCCGGCGAGCTCACGGCGGGCCGGTACGCGTGCGTGACGCGCAGCGTGACGCGCTCGCGGGTCGTACCGGGCAGCGGGCGGACGTCCGTCACCTCCCCCTCCACCACGAGCCGGGCGCACACGAGGTACCCGGGGTCGCCGAGCGGGCTGCCGGCGTCCTCGGTGCCCTTGGCCCCCGACCCGTCGGCGCCCGCGCCCGCGTCGCTCGCGGCGCTCGCCTTCCCGTCGGCGTCGTCGGACACCCCGTGCCCCACCTGGACGACCCCCCACCCGACCCCGAAGACCGTCGCGCCGGCGGCGGCGACGCACGCGGCCCGCAGCACGAGAGGCCGCAGCCGGGCCGCCGGCCCGGGCCGGGACGGCGAGGGGAGCCGGGACGCGCGGGGCGGCCGGGGGCGCCGGAATCGCCCGGGCCGGTGTGCCGGGTCGGCCCGCTGCTCCGCCCGGGCCGCCGGGTCCGCCGTGAGGGCGTCCGCGAGGGCGCCGAGCTGCTCGCGCAGCAGCGCGAGGTCGGCCGTCGCCGAGCGGTGTTCCGCCATGAAGGCGTCGTCCGCGCGGCTCTCGTACGGCAGCGGCTCGTCGACGATCGCGGCCATCAGCGCGTCCAGACCGGCGCGGCCCTCGTGTTCCGCGGTCACGTCACACCACCTCGTCCTCGTGCAGGCGGGCGCGCAGCGCCCGGACCGCTGTGTGCAGGCGGCTCTTGACGGTGCCCTCGGGGACGCCCAGCTCCCGGGCTATCGAGCGCACCGGCAGGTCGGCGTAGAAACGCAGGACGAGGACCTGCCGCTGGGCGTCGGGCAGCTCGTCCAGGCCCTGGGCGACGGCGAGGGAGAGCACGCTGGTGTCCTCGCCCGAGGCGGGCTCGTGCTGGCGCAGCGAGGCCAGCCGCTCCCCCAGCCGTTCCTGACGGCGTTTGGCGCGATGCCAGTCCATGGCGAGGTTGGAGGCCACGACCGCCGCCCACGCGGAGACGTCGCGCGGCGCCTCGTAGCCTTTCGCCGCGCGTTCCAGCAGCCGCAGGCGGACCTGCTGCACCCCGTCCGGCAGGTCCGCCTGCGGCATCCCGCCGAGCGCGAGCACCGCCCGCACCCGGCGTTCCTGCGCCGCGTCCAGGGGGTCGTCGCCGGACACGGCCCCGTCCTCCCCCAGGACGCGGTGGGCCCTTCTGCGCAGCACAGCCACCCCTCCCTACCGCGTTTCCTCTATGACGCCGTGGGCCGCGGAAACGTTCGGCGGAGCCGTGGGGGATCGCGCAGAGGCGTACGTCACACCGGCGCGTGCGGCAGCACGGCTTGCGGTGCGGGGTGGGCGCGGGGCGAATTCCTCCAGTTCAGCGGGGTGTGGGAGGGAGTTCCGTAACCGGCGGGCGCGGCGGGGCGTCCCAGCCCTCGGGCATGCGGGGCAAAGAATTGGACAGGCGGGCCGGGGTCGGCCGCATCATGGAATGGCCTGGGCCAGGCAACACGCACGTAAATGGGACGGACAGAGGGAGTCGCCGTGAGGGTCGGAATCGTCGGAGCCACCGGTCAGGTCGGCACGGTCATGCGCAGGATCCTCAAGGAGCGGGACTTCCCGGTCACGCAGCTGCGCCTGTTCGCGTCGGCCCGCTCGGCGGGGACGGTCCTGGACGGCGTGACGGTGGAGGACGCGGCGACGGCCGACTACGCGGGGCTGGACATCGTCCTGTTCTCGGCGGGTGGCGCGACGTCGAAGGCGCTCGCGGAGAAGGTCGCCTCGCAGGGCGCGGTCGTGATCGACAACTCGTCCGCCTGGCGCAAGGACCCCGCGGTTCCGCTGGTGGTCTCCGAGGTGAACCCGCACGCGATCGCGCACCGCCCCAAGGGCATCATCGCCAACCCGAACTGCACCACGATGGCCGCGATGCCGGTCCTGAAGCCGCTGCACGCGGAGGCCGGCCTGGAGGCGCTGGTGGTCGCCACGTACCAGGCGGTGTCCGGGTCGGGCGTGGCGGGCGTGGCGGAGCTGCACGGCCAGGCGCAGAAGGTGGTGCCTGAGGCGGACAAGCTGACCCACGACGGCGGGTCGGTCGACTTCCCCGAGCCGCAGGTCTACAAGCGTCCCATCGCCTTCAACGTCGTCCCGCTCGCCGGCTCGATCGTCGAGGACGGCCTGGGCGAGACGGACGAGGAGCAGAAGCTCCGCAACGAGTCCCGCAAGATCCTGGAGATCCCGGACCTCAGGGTCTCCGGCACCTGTGTGCGGGTCCCGGTGTTCTCCGGGCACTCCCTCCAGGTCAACGCCCGCTTCGCCCGTCCGCTGTCGGCGGAGCGTGCGACGGAGCTGCTGTCCGAGACCGCCGGCGTGGTCCTCACCGACATCCCGACGCCGCTCGAGGCGGCCGGCAAGGACCCGTCCTTCGTGGGTCGTATCCGCCGGGACGAGACCGTGGAGCACGGCCTCGCCCTGTTCATCTCCAACGACAACCTGCGCAAGGGCGCCGCGCTGAACGCGGTGCAGATCGCGGAGCTGGTGGCGGACGAGCTCAAGGGCTGACGCCCTCGCACACGTGCGCAGGGGTGGCCGCCGGTGTTCGGCGGCCAACCCTGCGGTGCGCTCAGACGGTGCGCTCAGAGAGCGAGGTGCCGCCGGAGTGCGCCGTCGATCTCCGCCATGCGCGGTCGTGGTACCGCACCGATCCGCGCGAGGATCCGCTCCGGAGCCACGGCTCGCACCTGCTCGCACTGAGCCTTCGAGTCCTTGGGCAAGTGGCACTCGTCCGCGCCGAGGAACACCTGGAACGTCAGGACGCGCGTCGTGTTCGACGTGAGGGGCACCACGGTGATCACCCCTCGGCCGTGGCGCTCGACCGACCGGTTGGCGGCGTCGTTGGACACGATCACCGAGGGGCGCGCCTTGTTCACTTCGCTGCCCCGCGTCGGCTCGTAGTCGACCAGACAGATGTCACCTCGCCTCATCGACCAGCCCGTCGCCCGCGAACCTGTCCCAGAACCCGGCGTCCTCGCCCGCGTCCCACTCCTGGAAAGCCTCCGCGTACTCGGCCTCCAGCTGGCCGGCACGCAGCAGCTCGATGGCAGCGTGTATCACGGCGGACCGCGAATCGGCCTCGGTTCTGGCCGCGTACTCATCGACGAAGGCGACGTCCTCCTGGGGCAGACTCACACTGATCTTCATACCCCCGATACTACCCGCAGTAGCCAAACCGTAGCCACTCCAGCGTGGGCGGACTTCGTGGAAGGATGACGCAACCGACACATATCGAGGAGATGACCGCGTGCCTGGCACAAACCTGACTCGCGAAGAGGCGCAGCAGCGGGCGAAGCTGCTCACCGTTGACTCGTACGAGGTCGATCTCGACCTCTCCGGCGCGCGGGAGGGCGGCACTTACCGGTCCGTGACCACCGTGCGCTTCGACGTGGCCGAAAACGGTGCCGCGTCCTTCATCGACCTGGTGGCCCCGGCCGTCCACGAGGTGACGCTCAACGGGGAGGAGCTGGCCCCCGAAGAGGTGTTCCAGGACTCCCGGATCGCGCTGCCGGGCCTGCTGGAGGGGCGTAACGTCCTGCGGGTCGTGGCGGACTGCGCGTACACCAACACCGGTGAGGGTCTGCACCGGTTCGTCGACCCGGTCGACGAACAGACCTATCTCTACACCCAGTTCGAGGTACCGGACGCCCGTCGGGTGTTCGCGTCCTTCGAGCAGCCCGACCTCAAGGCGACCTTCCAGTTCACCGTGAAGGCGCCGACCGGCTGGACCGTCGTCTCCAACTCGCCGACGCCGGAGCCCAAGGACGACGTCTGGGTGTTCGAGCCGACCCCGCGGATCTCCAGCTACATCACCGCGCTCGTCGTCGGCCCGTACCACAGCGTCCACAGCGTGTACGAGAAGGACGGGCAGTCGGTGCCGCTCGGCATCTACTGCCGGCCCTCGCTCGCCGAGTTCCTCGACTCGGACGCGATCTTCGAGGTCACCCGGCAGGGCTTCGACTGGTTCCAGGAGAAGTTCGACTACGCGTACCCGTTCCAGAAGTACGACCAGCTGTTCGTGCCGGAGTTCAACGCGGGCGCGATGGAGAACGCGGGCGCGGTCACCATCCGCGACCAGTACGTGTTCCGGTCCAAGGTGACCGACGCCGCGTACGAGGTACGCGCGGAGACGATCCTGCACGAGCTGGCCCACATGTGGTTCGGCGACCTGGTCACCATGGAGTGGTGGAACGACCTGTGGCTGAACGAGTCGTTCGCCACGTACACCTCGATCGCCTGCCAGGCGTACGCGCCGGACTCGCGCTGGCCGCACTCGTGGACCACGTTCGCCAACTCCATGAAGACCTGGGCCTACCGACAGGACCAGCTGCCCTCGACCCACCCGATCATGGCCGAGATCCGCGACCTGGACGACGTCCTGGTCAACTTCGACGGCATCACGTACGCCAAGGGCGCGTCCGTCCTGAAGCAGCTCGTGGCGTACGTCGGCATGGACGAGTTCTTCGCGGGCGTGCAGGCGTACTTCAAGCGGCACGCCTTCGGCAACACGCGGCTGTCCGACCTGCTCGGCGCGCTGGAGGAGACCTCCGGCCGTGACCTCGCCACGTGGTCGCAGAAGTGGCTGCAGACGGCCGGCATCAACGTGCTGCGCCCCGAGATCGAGACGGACGCCGAGGGCGTCATCACCTCGTTCGCGGTCCGCCAGGAGGCCCCGGCGCTCCCGGCCGGTGCGAAGGGCGAGCCGACGCTGCGCCCGCACCGCATCGCCGTCGGCCTGTACGGCCTCGACGACGACAGCGGCAAGCTGCTGCGCGACGAGCGCGTGGAGCTGGACATCGACGGCGAGCTGACGGCCGTCCCGCAGCTGGTCGGCAAGCGCCGTCCGGACGTCGTCCTGCTCAACGACGACGACCTGTCGTACGCCAAGGTCCGGCTGGACGAGCAGTCGCTCGCCTTCGTCACCGAGCACCTGGGCGACTTCGAGGCGTCCCTGCCGCGCGCGCTGTGCTGGGCGTCGGCGTGGGACATGACCCGGGACGCCGAACTGCCCGCCCGTGACTACCTGTCCCTGGTGCTGTCCGGCATCGGCAAGGAGTCGGACATCGGCGTGGTCCAGTCGCTGCACCGTCAGGTCAAGCTCGCCGTCGACCTGTACGCCGACCCGACGGCCCGCGAGGCACTGCTGACCCGCTGGACGGACGCCACGCTCGCCCATCTGCGGTCCGCCGCCGCGGGCAGCGACCACCAGCTGGCCTGGGCGCGCGCGTTCGCGGCCACCGCCCGCACGCCGGAGCAGCTGGACCTCCTGGACTCCCTGCTGGACGGTTCGCAGACGATCGAGGGCCTGGCTGTCGACACCGAGCTGCGCTGGGCGTTCGTGCAGCGGCTCGCGGCGGTCGGCCGGTTCGACGAGGCGGAGATCGCCGCCGAGTACGAGCGCGACCGCACGGCGGCCGGCGAGCGGCACGCGGCGAGCGCGCGGGCCGCGCGTCCGACGCCGGAGGCCAAGGCGGAGGCGTGGGCGCAGGTCGTCGAGGACGACAAGCTGCCCAACGCCCTTCAGGAGGCGGTCATCGGCGGCTTCGTCCAGACCGACCAGCGTGAGCTGCTCGCGCCGTACACCGACCGCTACTTCGAGGTCGTCAAGGGCATCTGGGAGTCCCGTTCGCACGAGATCGCCCAGCAGATCGCGGTCGGCCTCTACCCGGCGGTCCAGGTCTCCCAGGAGACCCTGGACCGCACGGACGCCTGGCTGGCCTCGGCCGAGCCGAACGCGGCCCTGCGCCGCCTCGTCTCCGAGTCCCGCTCGGGCGTGGAGCGCGCGCTGAATGCCCAGGCGGCCGACGCGCGCTAGTCGACGCGGTACGGCGGAACGCGGCGCGTACGCAACACAGCGCGTGCGTCGGCGCGTGGACGACGGCGAGGGCGCCCGGTGATCACACCGGGCGCCCTCGCCGCATGCTCACCTCACCTCACCGCGTCTCACTTCCCCGCGGCCGCCCGCGCGGGCGGGAGGTCGGCGGCGGCCCCGAGGTCCTCGCGGGGGCGGGTCGCGGCCGGCACGGGCGGCCGCCGCGGCGTCAGCTGCCCCGCCACCGTCGCGGCGAAGGCCAGCGCCATGCCCGTCAGCTGCACGGGCGTCAGCGACTGGCCGAGCGCCGCCCAGCCGACGACGGCCGCGGTCAGCGGCGAGAGCGGGGCGAGGAAGGTGACCTGGGTGGCGCTGAGGCGGCCGATGCCGCGGAACCAGAGCCAGTACGAGACCGCCGTGTTCGCCAGGGCGAGGTAGAGGTAGCCGGCGACCGCACGGCCGTCCAACGCGGGCGGGGCGCCCTCGACGAGCAGGGCGAGCGGCGCGATGAGCAGGCCGCCCACGGTGAGCTGCCAGCCGGTGAGGGCGAGCGGGCCGACCCCTTCGGGACGGCCCCACTTCTTCGTCAGGACCGTTCCGGCCGACATCGACGCCGTGGAGGCGAGCGCGGCGACCACCCCGAGCGCGTCCGGCGCCCCGGCCGCCTTCAGCACGACGAGGCCGACGCCGAACACGGCCACCACGCCGGTGAGCAGGGTCCGTGCGGTGGGCCGTTGCCTCAGCAGCACCGCCGACAGGCCGACCACGAGCAGCGGGCCGACCGAGCTGACGATGGCCGCCATGCCGCCGGGCAGCCGGTAGGCGGCGAGGAAGAGGAGGGGGAAGAAGGCGCCGATGTTCAGCGCGCCGAGCACCGCGGCCTTCCCCCACCAGACCCCGCGCGGCAGCACCCGGCCGAGCGCGAGCAGCAGCAGCCCGGCGGGCAGCGCCCGCATCAGGCCGGTGAACAGGGGCCGGTCGGCCGGGAGGAACTCGGAGGTGACGGCGTAGGTGGTGCCCCAGGAGATCGGGGCGAGGGCGGTGAGCAGGACGGTGGCTGACCTCTTCATATAGGTAGCTTAGCGCTAAGCTACTTACTTGCAAGTCTCTTGTCTGTCATCCGCTAGTTCGTGAGCCACTTTCTTGCGGGTCACCGAAGGCGGGCGGATACTCACCCCATGAGCAGCCAGTCCCCCACGCCCGCGGACCCCACGCCGGCAGACTCCCCGCCTGCGGCGCACTCGCCCAAGGACCCCTCGCGCAAGGACCGCACGCGCAAGGACGTCACGCGCAAGGACCCCGTCGACGCGATCGCCGAGCAGTGGGCGACGGTGCGGCCGGACCTCGACACCGCCGCCATGGAGGTGTTCGGCCGCATCGGCCGGATCGCCCGCGCGATGGGCGACCGTACGGAGCAGGCGTACGCGGCACTCGGCATCGCCCGCGGCGAGTTCGACGTACTCGCCACTCTGCGCCGCTCCGGCGAGCCCTACACCCTCTCGCCGCGTCAGCTCTCGGCGACGCTCATGCTGACCACCGGCGGCATGACCGGCCGCCTCGACAAGCTGGAGCGGGCCGGGCTGCTGCGTCGCTCCCCCGACCCGCACGACCGCCGCGGCCTCCAGGTGACGCTGACCGAGCGCGGACTGGAACTCGTCGACCGTGCCGTCGTCGCGGGCCTCGCCGTCCAGACGGATTCCCTGGCCGCAGCCCTGAACGCCGAACAGGCCGGCCGACTGGCCGACCTGCTGCGGGAGTTGCTGCTGTCCACGGAGACCCCGCGAGGCTGACGACGCCCGATCCCGCCCGTCCCGGCCCGTCCGGTCTGGTGTCGAAGGGCCATGCGAAGCCGAGTTCCTCGGCCCGCTCGCGGGTGCCGCCGCTGACCCGGCTGTAGCGCTTCGAGTCCTCCTCGGCCAGCCGACGCAGGGCGGCCGCGGCCTGCTCCCGCGGTGGCGCGCCGTCGTCCCAAACGGCCCACTGGAACACCAGCGGGTCCCCTTCCGATCGTCCGGGGCGCTCACCGGACGGTGGGGGACTCGATTCGGTAGGTCATGCGCACCAGCCTGCCCGCCGAGCCGCCCGGCCTGTCGACGGATTTCCGGACTGCGGCCCGCCGCCCTTCGGTCCGGACACACAGCGAGGGCGCCCGTCCCGCCGTGCACGGTCTGTGCGTACGTGCGGTGGGACCGGCGCCCTCGAGGAGCGTGCCGAGAACGGGAACCTCAAGCCTTGGCGGGCTTGGCCTTCCCCCGGACGGAGATGTTGGAGCTGGTGTCGTCGCCCCGGTCCTTCGACCTGTCCAGCACCCACACCAGTCCGGCGATCAGCGCGAACAGTACGAGGGGGGCCGCGACGTAGAGGCCCAGCGTCTCGATGACGCTGAGACCCGGGCCGGGGTCGTCGCCGTCGTCGCGGGTGAGCGCGAGCGCGGGGGACGACATGAGCAGCATCATCAGCGTCGTACCGGCGGCCAGGGCGCCGGCGCGCAGGGCGTTCTTCTTGTCCACGGTGCCCAAGTTAGCGAACGGCGTCGCGACGCGCGCGTCCGGGGTGCCGTATGAGGCGCGCGCGACCGTCACGTCCCCGCCCGGGCGTCGCCGGGGGAAGCGCGGGGCGGCCGTCACGCCCCCTCCCGCGCGTCGCCGGGCTGCTCGCCGAACGGGTCGCCGGACGGGACGCCGGGTGGGTCGCCGGGCGGGGGGTCCTGACCCCGTTCCCGCAGGACGTCCATCAGTGCGTGCAGTCGCGGAGAGGCCGTCAGTTGTTCCAGGGTCACCGGGCGGCCCTCGGCGTCCGCGACGGGCAGCCGCCAGTTCGGGTACTGGTCCCAGGTTCCGGGGAGGTTCTGCGGGCGGCGGTCGCCGACGCCGTCCGGCAGCCAGACGCCGATCATGCGGGCCGGGGTGCGCAGCAGGAAGCGGTGGACGGCCTGGACCTCGGCCTCCTCCGAGGAGGCGTCGCTGCCGCCGCCGGTGCCGGCCAGGAGTCCGAGCCGGCTGAGCTCGGCCAGCCATTCGCCGGTGTCGTTGGCGGCCTCGGTGCGCTCCTCCTCCAGCGGCCGGGCCAGCAGGCCCAGCCGGTCGCGGAGTTCGACGTGCTCGCCGGTGAGCCGGGCGGCCGTGGACGGCAGGTCGTGGGTGGTCGCGGTCGCCAGGCAGTCGGCCCGCCAGCGGTCGGGCGACAGCGGACGTCCGTCGCCCTCCCAGTCCCGCTCGAACCACAGGACGGACGTGCCGAGCACCCCACGCTCGCGCAGCGCCTCCCGCACGCCCGGCTCGACGGTGCCGAGGTCCTCGCCGATCACCGCCGCGCCGGCCCGGGACGCCTCCAGCACCAGGACGGCGAGCATGGCCTCGGCGTCGTAGCGGACGTAGGCGCCCTCGGTCGGCGGCTCGCCCCGCGGGACCCACCACAGCCGGAACAGGCCCATGACGTGGTCGATCCGCAGCGCGCCGGCGTACCGGAACAGCGCCCGCAGCAGCCGGCGGTAGGGGGCGTAGCCGGAAGCGGCCAGCCGGTCGGGGCGCCAGGGCGGCAGGCCCCAGTCCTGGCCGCGGGCGTTGAAGGCGTCCGGCGGGGCGCCCACCGACATGCCGGCGGCGAAGTACTCCTGCTGCGCCCACGCGTCGGCGCCCTCGGGATGCACGCCGACCGCCAGGTCGTGCACGATCCCGACGGGCATGCCGGCCTCGCGCGCGGTGCGCTGGGCGGCGGTGAGCTGCTCGTCGGTGAGCCAGGCGAGCCGCGAGTGGAAGTCGACGCGGTCCATCAGCTCGCCCCGCGCGCGGGCGGTCTCGGCCGAACGGGGGTCGCGCAGTCCGGACGGCCACTGCCGCCACTGCGAGCCGTGCACCTCGGCGAGGGCGCACCAGGTGGCGTGGTCCTCCAGGGCCTGCCCCTGCTCGGCGAGGAAGTCGCAGTAGGCGGCGCGCCGGCCGGGTCCGAGCGGCACGCGGGCGACGAGTTCCAGGGCCTCCCGCTTGAGCCGCCACACCGCGTCCCGGTCGATCAGCTCGCCCTTGTCCAGGACGGCCTCGCGCAGCCGGCCGGCCCGCTCGAGCAGCGCGGCGCGCAGGGCGTCGTCCGGGACGTACGCGTATTCGGGGACGCCCTCGACGCGCAGGTGCACCGGGTCGGGGAAGCGCCGGGAGGAGGGCCGGTAGGGGGAGGGGTCGGTGGGGGTGCCGGGCACGGCCGCGTGCAACGGGTTGACCTGCACGAATCCGGTGCCGAGCGTCCGCCCCGCCCAGCCGGTGAGTTCCCCGAGGTCGCCCAGGTCACCCATGCCCCACGAGCGGCGGGAGAGCAGCGAGTACAGCTGGACGAGGAGCCCGTACGACCGTCCGGCGGGCGCGGGCAGGCGGGCCGGGGCGACGACGAGGTGGGACGCGCCGGTCCGGCCGTCGGGTGCGGTGACCGTCAACCGGTGTACCCCGAGCGGGAGTTCTGCGATGCCGTCACGGCTCTCGCCCTGTTCGGTCTCGACGTGCAGCCGGCTGCCCTCGGGGAGGGCCGCCAGCGCCTCGGGCGGGCTGCCGCTCCAGCACACCACGGTCGGCGGCAGCAGTCGCTCACGCAGCTGCGCCTCCCGGGCGGCGAGCGCGGCACGCACGGCCCGCGGCGCGCCCGCGTCGACGCCGAGGGCTGCCAGGACGCGGGTGACGGCGGCCGCGGAGGCCGTGACCGTGCGGTCCGCGGAGGGCTGGTAGGAGGTGGCCACGCCGTGCAGCGCGGCGAGCCGGGCGAGCTCTTCCCCGGGGGGTGCGGTCATCTACGGCCTCGTGGAGTCGGAGTCCGCGGCGGCGAGCGGCGGCTCGCTGGTCAGGGGCTCGGCGTGGGGCAGCGGGGGTTCGCTGGTCAGGGGCTCGGCGTGGGGCAGCGGGGGTTCGCTGGTCAGCGGGGGTTCGGCGCAGCTTCCTTCGGCGCTGAAGGCGCACAGGCGGACGTCTTCGGTGGCGGCGGAGAGCTCCGCCGGGCGTTTGGACCGGGGCGGCGCGATCACGGTGGCCTCCTCATCGGATACGACATCGGTTACCGCAGCCCTACCCAGCGGACGCCGGGCCAGACGTCCCCTCGAACGCCCCGCTGAACATCCCGCTGGACGCCGCGCTGAACGTCCGCGGCCGACGCGCCGCGTCACACGCTGCCACATCCCCGTGCCCCATCCGGGCGCCATGGCAACGGACGCGTCGGGTTCACACCTGCGACGTGGCGAAACGGGGCGGCCGAGCGACACGGCCGCCGCCGGCGCCGTCGCCGATACCGGCAAGATCAATGGGTAAATTCGGAACACCCCGCCACAATCCAGACGGTGAAAAATCGCCCTACTTTAGACAACTCGACGACAGTGTTGAGGCAACAGCGCACCCCTTGAAAGAAGTTGACCTTTCACGAAGCGGACTGATACTTTCCAGAAACGGGCTGAAGAACCCTCAGCCGCACGGGGGACGGGGAATGTGGGGGAAGTGTGTTCGCAACTTCACAAGTGCCTGACCCCGTGCTTGACGCACATTGAAACAGGGGAAAGCATGAAGCGCGGTACGCGTATTACCACGATCGTCGGCACGGCCGCCGTGATCACTCTGGCGATGGCCCCCATCGCCGAGGCCAACTGGAGCAGCTCCATAACCGGCGCCAGCGCCAGCTTCGAGTCCCGCCGCTGGTCGGACGAGCTGTACTCGCAGGTGAAGTTCACCGGGTGCACCACCGACGGCTCGAAGAGCACCGACGTGCAGATCTGGAACGACATCTCGTTCCAGCCTGACGAGGCCTACGACAACAAGACGTTCACCGCCTGCTTCAACGGCGGTACGAGCAACGGCGAGTGGACCGACCTGCCGTCCGGCATGCGCGACTACTACTTCAAGCTCATGAAGATCGGCGGCTCCACCTTCGGCCCGCAGCTGAGCGTGCGCACCGTGTCGGTGGACACCACCAAGGCTGACTAGACGGCTGACAGACCAGCCCTGAGGGGCGTCCCGCACGGGGCGCCCCTCTCCGGCCGACAAGTGGTTCGGTGAGACTGCATGAAATTCAGCACCACTCTGCGCAGCGGTAGTGTGCGATGGGCTGGGCCCATTATTCTCCTACTGACATCCCTTTACTATGTCGTAGGCCAGACAGCCCCTCTCTCGAGTTACTTCCATTACGCGCCGAGCATTGTCGCAGAGCCACTGACGACACTTTATGCACTGGCTTATGCGACGGCCGCGGGACTTGCCTGCTGGGAGAGTGGCCGTCTGAAAAGCGCACGGATATGGGCCTTGGCTCCTGCCCGTTCCCGCTATCGGATCGCGGCCAACATCCTGGCCCCGGTGATCGCGCTCTCGTGGCTTGTTCTCCTTCTTCCCCCCGCGGTCTCACTCGCACGGTCGGCGACCATGCCCAGCCTCGACAGCCTGCGCCTGCCGCTCGCGGCGATGGTGATATGCGTCGCACACGCGATCGTGGGATTCGCCGTGGGCTGCTGGGCTCCCCGCATCATCGCCACGCCGATCCTGGCCGTGGCCGACTGGCTCGTCGTCGCCTTCACCCGGGCGATGCTGCCGTACTGGCCCCGCCATGTGTCCGGGCAGTTCGGCACGATCGGCTTCGGCGAGGTGCCCCGGTTCGTCACGGCGGCTGCCCCGATGCTGCTGGCCGGCGGCATCGCCGTCGGACTGCTCCTCCTCTGGCTGCCCTACGGGTGGCGCCTGCTCCGGGTCGCCCTCGCGGCCGCGGTCGCCGTGGGCGGCGCCTTCGGCGCCTACCGGATCACCGCCGACTGGTCGGCCACTCCGCCGATCACCACCGGGAACGTGGCGATGGCGTGCACCGGCAGCGCGCCGCGCATGTGCGTGCCGGAGTTCAACGAGCGTTATCTCTCCAAGGCGCAGAGCGCCAGCGCCAAGGCGCTGAGCGTGCTGCGGGACGCCGGGGCGACCTCGGCCCGGCCCGAGCTGATCACCGACGGCTACGTCGACGGCCGCCATCAGAAGGCGTCCACGGACACGGAATGGCGCATGATGCTGACCGTGCCCATGCAGCGGGGCGACGCGGTGTACCAGGTCGTGGTGCGCTCGCTGAAGTTCCGCTGCGAGGAGGTCGACGTCCGTACCGCGCACTCGGCCTGGCTGTGGGCCGCCACGAAGACGGGGCAGGCGAAGGCCTACCAGATGCGCCGGGAGCAGGAGGGCATGAACCCCGAGGACCGGCAGCTGGAGAAGCAGATCAAGGCCGACGTCACCCGGGTGCTGGCCGAACCCGCGGCCGAGCAGACCAAGTGGATCAAGCAGCAGCTCGACACCTGTCAGGGGAACCCGTCGTGAGGTGGTGGTTCACGGCCCGGCGGGGGCACACGCTGCTGCCGCTCGCCCTCGCCGTCTTCACCGCCGCCCTCTACGCCGTCCAGGACGCCACGGTGCTGTTGCCGGCCATCACCGGCAGTCCCAGGGTCGCGCTCGCCCTGTTCGTCCCGGTGCCCCTCTTCGCCATCCTGATGGCGGTGCTGGAGTCCCGGCTGCCCGCGGCCGAGGTCTCCGGAGTACGGTCCGTGACCCGGCTCGACAACCTGCTCGTCACCGGGGTCATGGCGGCCGCGGTGCTGTGCAGCCTCGTCGTCAGCGCCCTGCAGGGAACCGGGACGGCCACGACCGGAGGGCGCAACGCCCTGTTCCTGACCGGCCTCATGCTGCTCGGACGCGCCTGGGTCGGCCAAGGAGCCGTGATGCTCCCCGTGGGATGGTTGGTCACCGTCGCCGTCATCGGGTTCCGTGGGAACGTCCCGCGCTCGTGGACCGTCATCGCGCTCCCTGCGGACGACCTGTTCGCAGCAGCCGCCTCCCTGGTGGTGTTCGCCCTCGGACTCGCCGCCCAGATCCGCTCGTCGAGGAAAACAGCGTGACACTCGAACTCCGCAACTGCACCTACGGCTACCGGCGCTGGAAGCAGCCCGTGCTGCAGGACTTCTCCTACAGCCTGCCGGAGGGCCTCACCGTGCTGCTCGGTCCCAACGGGGCCGGCAAGTCGACGCTGCTGAAGCTCGCGGCCTCGGTGACCACCCCCCAGAAGGGGCACGTCGCCCTCGACGGGGCGCCGGCCGGCACCGCGGCGTACCGGCAGGCCGTGGCCTGGATGCCACAGGACATCGTGCCCATGCCGACGCTCACGGCCCGCGAGTACGTCGCCTACATCGGCTGGCTCAAGGGCATGAACCGCACGGACGCCTGGAAACAGGCACGCAAGGCCCTCGCCCGGGTGGAGCTGACGGAGAAGATCGACGCCCGCACGAGCCAGCTCTCCGGCGGCCAGCTGCGGCGCGTCGGTGTGGCCGGGGCGCTGGTGCACGGCGCCCGGGTCCTGCTGCTGGACGAGCCGACCGCCGGCATGGACCCCTACCAGCGCCGCGTGTTCCGCGACATCCTGCGCGGGCTGACCGGTGACGTGCGGGTCCTGCTGTCCACGCACGACGTCGCCGACCTCGCGGAGGAGGCGGACCACGTCACGGTCATGTACGGCGGAGCCGTCCTGCACCACGGGACCACCCACACGTTCCTGGCCCACACTCCGCCGGGAACCCTCGAGGGGCGCGCCGCGGAAGGCGCGTACACCGCGCTGCTGCGAAGCCACAACGTCGCCGCCTGACGCCCGGGGCCGTCGGCGGAGCCCCGGGCGGGCTCCGCCGACGGCACGCACGGCACGCACGGCACGCGCCCGAGCGGCTAGGCGGAGATGCCGTCGATCCTGGCCAGGGCGTCGTCCGCGCCGTACGGCTGCAGGTACGGCAGCCAACGCGGGTCCCGGTGACCCGTGCCGATGATGCGCCAGGCGAGGCCTGAGGGCGGGGCGGGCTTGTGGCGCAGGCGCCAGCCGATCTCGACGAGGTGCCGGTCGGCCTTGGTGTGGTTGCAGCGACGGCAGGACGCCACGACGTTGTCCCACACGTGCTTGCCCCCGCGGCTGCGCGGGACGACGTGGTCGACGCTGGTTGCGACGCCACCGCAGTACATGCACCGGCCCCCGTCCCGGGCGAACAGCGCCCGACGGGTCAGCGGGACGGGCCCCCGGTAGGGAACCCGGACGAATCGCTTGAGCCGGACCACGCTGGGTGCGGGGACTGTGACGGTCGCGCTGTGCAGGAAGGCGCCCGATTCCTCGAGGGAGACTGCTTTGTTCTCCAGGACGAGGACGAGCGCGCGGCGGAGCGGTACGACGCCGAGTGGTTCGTACGACGCGTTGAGGACCAGGACGTGCGGCACGGATGCCTCCTTGGGCGTCGGCGGCGCGTGGCTCGCGCCGGGACGATCTGTGGTCAGTCTCCCCTCTCGCCTGCTGGACGCGCCACCATGTGCCGGTAACGGGCTGGGAGTGTTTTCGACCACACCCTGTTGTCTCCCCAGGATCATGGCCTGTGCAAGCACGGGTGAGGACCGTCTCTCCTTCACCGAACGCGCCGAACCACTCACGATGCCCCGTTAGTGTGGTGGTTCTGTCTGTCCGGTGACCTTTCCGTGACCTGGTCGAGCGTGTCGCCTTCGACCGCCGCACCGGACGCAGCAGTAGCAGCACCTGGAGGTACCTGCCGTGTCCTTGCACGCCGTCCTACTGGCCGCCGACGCGTCGCCGACGCCGACTCCCTCGGAGTCGCCGTCCACGGTGACGGTGCCGTCCCTCCAGGACGCCCAGGAGAGCGCGACGAACGCGGCCAGCTGGGTCGAGCAGAACTGGTCGACGTGGCTGGCGATCGGGCTGCGGGTGCTGCTGATCCTGGTGATCGCGGTGGTGCTCAGAGTGGTGGTGCAGCGGGCGATCACCAAGCTGATCGACCGGATGAACCGCACCGTCGCCTCGGTCGACGGCACGGCGCTGGGCGGGCTGCTGGTCAACAACGAGCGGCGGCGTCAGCGCTCGCAGGCGATCGGCTCGGTGCTGCGCTCGGTGGCGAGTTTCCTGATCATGGGCACGGCCGCGCTGATGGTGCTGGGCACCTTCGAGATCAACCTGGCCCCGCTGCTGGCCTCGGCCGGTGTCGCGGGCGTCGCGATCGGTTTCGGCGCGCG
Source organism: Streptomyces sp. B21-105 (assembly GCF_036898465.1). NCBI lineage: Bacteria > Bacillati > Actinomycetota > Actinomycetes > Kitasatosporales > Streptomycetaceae > Streptomyces > Streptomyces sp. B21-105. The sequence continues at coordinate 3,419,217 of NZ_JARUMJ010000001.1, forward strand.
CAACCTGGTCACGGACTTCCTCTCCGGCGTGTTCATGATCCTCGAGGACCAGTACGGCGTCGGCGACCAGATCGACGCGGGCGTGGCCTCCGGCGAGGTCATCGAGGTGGGCCTGCGGGTGACCAAGCTGCGCGGCGCCAACGGGGAGATCTGGTACGTCCGCAACGGCGAGGTCAAGCGGATCGGCAACCTCTCGCAGGGCTGGGCGACAGCCGGCGTCGACGTGACCGTCAAGGCGTCCGAGGACCTCGACCGGGTGAAGGCCACCCTGGACGGGGTCGCCGAGAAGATGAGCAAGGAAGAGCCCTGGAACGAGCTTCTGTGGAGCCCGATCGAGGTCCTCGGCCTGGACAGCGTCCTGCTCGACTCGATGGTGGTCCACGTCTCTGCGAAGACGATGCCGGGCAAGTCCCTGACGGTCGAGCGGGAGCTGCGCTGGCGCGTAAAGCGCGCTTTCGAGGCGGCCGACATCCGCATCGTGGGCGGCGCGACCGCCCCCGCGACGGAGGACCCGGCGGATCCGTCGGCGGCGGTCGCGGCCCCCTCCGTGTACGCCAACGCCGACTCCCCGCAGTCCGCGGCGGCGACGCCGATCACCCCACCGCGGACGGCCGCACCGTCGACCCCCGCGAAATAGCGGAACGGCTCAGCACCCTCGTTCGAGTGAACGGCAGGGGCACCGGTGCGACGAGGAGAACCAGCACCCCGCACCACCGCACCCTCCGGATCCCCCACACCCCCACACCCCCACAACCGCATACCTGCACCCCGCAGCAGGTCGTCCTGCCGACGGCGAGGCCCGGCGTCGCTTTCTTCTTCACGCAGAAGGCGTTCGCCGAAGGTGTCACTCTCACCGGAGTGAAGGGTCAACAAGGCATGAAACTCACCGTGGTCGCGCGCCTTCTTCGAAGGCTGAGCGGCCCCCGCCGAGGGCGCGCGGGTCTGGCGAGGGCGCTCGGGTCTGCCACGGGACGCGCAGGTCTGCCACGGGGGGCGCGTTCTCGCATCGGGACGCGCGTTTCCGCCGTGGGAGCGGGGCGCGCGACCAGGCAGGACGCCCCCGCGCACCGAAGCCGACGCACGCCCCCGGGAAGGAACCGAACACCCGCCCCAGGCGTATTCATGGGCAGGGGTGACTGCGATCTGATCAAGATCCAGTGAAGGCCGGTGCGCAGTACCGCTCCCGCCGGGGATACTGACCGGCGGGAGATGACCATGGGGGAGGTCGAACAGTGGCAGATCCGGCAACCAGCACGGCACCACCGCCGGTCAAGGCGCCGGTCACAGCGCCGGTCAAGGCGTCGGTGCCGACGCCGTCCGGCCCGCGCCGGACGGCTTTCGCCGAGGGCGTCGACAGGGCCCGTGCCGCGGCGACCACCGAGCCCGGGCGGCTGCGTGTCATCGGCGCCGTCCTCGCCCTGCTCGTCCTCGCCTTCGGCGCGGTGACGGCGTGGCAGACCACCGACCGCGCGGCCGCCGCCGACGACGTGCTGCACAAGAGCCAGCCGCTGAGCTCGGCCGCGGCCGACATCTACCGGTCGCTGGCGGGCGCCAACACGGCCGCCTCCGACGGCTTCCTGGCGGGCGGCCAGGAGACGGCGACGTCCCGGCAGCGCTATGAGGAGAACATCGACAACGCGGCCGAGAAGCTCGTCAACGCCGCCAACAGCGCCGACGCCGACTCCGCCTCCACCGAGTACATCGTCAAGCTGAACAGGATGCTGCCCGAGTACAAGGGTCTGGTGGAGCGCGCGCGGACGTACAACCGGCAGGGCTTCCCGGTCGGCGGCGCCTATCTGCGCTACGCCAACCAGAAGATGCAGGACGAGATGCTCCCGGCGGCCCAGGAGCTCTACGACAGCGAGAACCGGCGGCTGCAGGACGACTACGGCGACGCCACCCCCTACCCCTGGGCGGCGATCGTGCTCGGCGTGCTCGCGCTGGCGGGCCTGGCCTGGGCGCAGCACCGCAACTACCGCCGTACGAACCGGGTCCTGAACCACGGCCTGGTCGCCGCGACGGCCACCACGACGGTCGTCCTGCTGTGGCTGGTGGTCGGGCACAGTGTGGCGCGCGCCGGGCTCGACGACTCCTACGACCACGGCGTCCGCTCGCTGAACGTGCTGCACGACGCGCGGATCGCCTCCCTCAAGGCCCGGGGGAACGAGAACCTGACCCTGGTGGCGCGCGGCGCCGAGACGGTGAAGGTGACCGCCGACGGCAAGGACGTGACGCTCGACAAGTACGACCACTCCTTCAACACCGACATGACCGACCTCGGCAAGGGCCTCGCCCAGGCGGCGAAGCTCGCCGACGACGAGGCCGGCGAGAAGCCGGTCACGTCGGCCGAGAGCAACATGGCGGAGTGGAAAGAGCGCCACTCCGCGGCCCGCGCGCAGGACGACAACGGCAACTACGAGCAGGCGCTGGCTCTCGTGATCGGCGGGAAGAACGCGACGGGCGCGTGCTTCGACAGCGTCGACGCAAATCTCGCCACGGCGCTGGAGCACGAGCGGCTCGAGTTCCGTAAGGCGGCGAGCGGCGGTCTGGACGCGATGACGGGGCTGCCGATCGGTGCCGCCGTGCTCGCCGTGCTGGGCGCGGCGGGCGCGCTCCTCGGCATCGGCCGCAGGCTGTCGGAGTACCGGTGATGGGGGGCGTGACGATGCGTGTGCGACGTGTGCGGGCGAGCCTGCGGGGCTGGGGCGGAGTCGGCGCGATGGCAGGCCTGTGCGCCCTCGCGCTGGCCTTCGCGCTGCTGCTGCCGTGGACCGGCTCCGGACCGGCCGCCGGTGCGGGAGCCGGCCAGGGCGGCCGGGGCATCGCCTCGGGTACCCCGGCGGCCGACGCGACCTGCACGGACCCGGAGAAGCAGACGCTGGCGCCGTCGAGCGCGGACGGTGCGACGATCGCCGCGATCAAGGCCCGGCAGGGCGAGAAGCGCAAGCTGATCGTCGGCGTCGACCAGAACAGCTACCGCTGGGGCTACCGCGATCCCAACAACTCCGTCGCGGAGCTCGAGGGCTTCGACATCGACCTGGTCCACCGGATCGCGCAGGACATCCTCGGCGACCCGAAGGCGGTCCAGTTCAAGGCCATCCCGACCAACCAGCGCATCCCGGCCATCCAGGAGGGCCGGGTCGACATGGTCGTGCGCACGATGACGATCTCCTGCAGCCGGCTCGGCGAAGTCGCGTTCTCCGCGCCCTACTTCAAGACCGGTCAGCAGGTCCTCGCCCCCAAGTCCTCGGCGGTGGACGGCTACGACGCCACGCTGGCGAAGAAGAAGATCTGTGCGGCGGCCGGTTCGACGGCCTACACCCGGCTCGCCGACGACCAGAAGACCGGCAAGCTCGCCGCCGGCGCCACCATCGCCACGGTCCCCAACCAGCTCGACTGTCTGGTGCGGTTGCAGCTCGGCGAGGTCGACGCGGTGGTCACCGACGGTGCTCTCGCGGCCAGTCAGGCCGCGCAGGACCCGACGGTGGAGCTCAAGGGCGCCCCGTTCACGACCGAGTACTACGGCGTGGCGATGAAGAGCAGCGCGAGTGATCTGGTTCGCCGGGTCAACCAGATCCTGGTGGCGTACAGCGCGAGCGGCTGGCAGACGTCGTACGACAAGTGGCTTTCGGCCACACTGGGCGGTGACGCGGCCACGTCGCGACCGCCCACACCGCCGCAGTACCTGCGCACGAGCTGACGGGCCGCCACCGGGCGGCACGCCGGAGCGATCACCGACGGGCCGGCCGCACAGAACGGGCGGGAAGGGCCGGGCAGGCGGGCGGGGGAGGCGGACGAGCAGACGGGCGGGGCAGGCGGAGCAGGGCAGGCAGCGGACAGCGCAGGCAGCGGAACCGACACAGCAGCGAGAGGTGATCGATGGGCGTCACGGGACCCCCCGGGCCGGTCATGGACCGGGACGAGGTCGACCGTGCGCTGGCGCGGCTCGGCGCGGAACACGAGGCGATCGAGACCTCGCTCCTCGCCCTTCAGGACCACGCGGGCCGCAGGCTCCTCGAAGGCGCCGAGCTCACCGGCGTCACCAAGGAGCGCTGGGCGTCCGCGGAGACGTCGATCACCCTGCTGTGGGCGTACTTCGACGCGTACACGGCGGCCCTGCGCGGCGCCCGTGAGATCCGCTCGCGCCGCCGCTGGTCCAGCCGCGAGGACCTGGCGGAGCTGACCGAACTGCTGCGCGGCGAGTCCGTCACCGTCGCCGGTTCGCTCGCGGGTCCGTCGGCCGCGACGGCCAACGCGCCGACGCTGCACGGCACGGGCAAGCTCAGCCAGACCTTCTCCCTGACGACGCTCGTCGACCGGATGAACGAGCTGTACGCGTCGTCGCTGGACCTGGTCGTGGCCGCCGACGCGGTGTGGTCGGCGCTGCCCGCCCGGATAGACCTCCTGGCCGCCGAGCTCCAGCGCACCCGCCGGCTGGCGCACTCCGTCGGCGTCCGCCCGGGCGAGCACCCCGCGGGCGACGACCTGGAGCGCATCACCCGCACGCTGACCGACCTGCGCGAGCAGGTGGTGTCGGACCCGCTCGCCTACTGGACGCCCGCGCAGGGCAGTTCGGCGCCGGGCGGCGGCCGTCCCGACACCACGGTGTACGACCGTGAGGCGCGCGCCCTGGACGACGTGCGCCGGGAGATCGACGCCGTTCTGACGGTCCGGCAGGACGCCGAGCAGCGGCTGGTGCGGCTGCGGGACGTCCTCAGCCGTGCCGACCGCACCCTCGCCGAGGCGCGCGCCGCGCGCGGCGAGGTGCTGGCGAAGATCGCCGCCACCGAGGTGCCGGTGGTCAGCGGCCCGCCGACGGCGCTGCAGGAGCAGCTCGCGACGGCCGCCGAGTACCGCCGGCACGCCCAGTGGCACCGCCTGTCCCCGCTCCTGGAGTCCCTGGAGCAGAAGGCGGAGGACGAACTGCTGCGCGCCCGCGAGTCGTTGGGCGCGGTCACCCAGCCGCTGGCGGTCCGCGCGGAGCTGCGCGGCCGTCTCGACGCGTACAAGGCGAAGGTCGCCCGCCACGGGCTCGCCGAGGACCCGTTCCTCATCGAGCGCTATGACGCGGCGCGCCGCATGCTGTGGAGCGCACCCTGCGATCTGCGCGTCGCCGAACAGGCCGTCCTGCGCTTCCAGCAGGCGGCCGCCGAACTGCTCACCGCGCCACGCGTGCCGGAGCAGGGCGGACCTCAGGACCACAGGGGGGAGCAGTAGCCATGAGTCAGGCAGGGCAGGCGTGTCAGCGGCCGGGCTGCGAGGGGTCGTACGAGGACGTGGGCGGCGGCGAGCTGTACTGCGACACCTGCGGTCTGGCCCCTGTCGTGGCGTCCGGGGGCACCTCCTCCGGAGCAGGCCTGGTGGGCTCGCCGCCGACCGGGGTGACCGGCGGCGGCAAGGGCTCGTCGGGCAGCGCAAGTTCGCGTTCCAGCGGGCGCAGCGCGCGTACGGCGTCGCAGTCGGCGAAGTCCCGCCGCTCGGTGTCCGGGCGGCTGTCGCGTTCGCTCTCGGGCACGTCGACGGGCCGGTCGGTGTCGGTGCGCAGCTCCGGCTCGACGTCGAGCTCCTCCGGGCGGGCCCGGCTGGGCGCCGGACTGGTCATGGTGCCGCAGGTGCCGAAGCCGGACCCCCGCTCGATGGTGCTGGACAACCCCGAGGTACCCGAGCGCAAGCGGTTCTGCTCGCGCTCCGACTGCGGTGCCCCGGTGGGCCGTTCGCGCGGCGAGCGAGAAGGCCGCACGGAGGGCTTCTGCACCAAGTGCGGCCACCCGTACTCCTTCGCGCCGAAGCTGAAGGCCGGTGACGTCGTGCACGGCCAGTACGAGGTCGTGGGCTGCCTCGCGCACGGCGGGCTCGGCTGGATCTACCTGGCCATCGACCGCCCGGTGGGCGACCGGTGGGTCGTCCTGAAGGGCCTCCTGGACACCGGCGACCAGGACGCGATGGCCGCGGCCATCTCCGAGCGGCGCTTCCTCGCCGAGATCGAGCACGCCAGCATCGTGCGGATCTACAGCTTCGTCGAACATCTCGACCAGCGCACCGGCTCCCTCGACGGCTACATCGTCATGGAGTACATCGGCGGCAAGTCCCTCAAGGAGATCGCCAACGACCGGCGCACCCCGCAGGGCAAGCGGGATCCGCTCCCCGTCGAGCAGGCCTGCGCGTACGGCATCGAGGCGCTCGAGGCGCTCGGCCATCTGCACAGCCGCAACCTGCTGTACTGCGACTTCAAGGTCGACAACGCGATCCAGAGCCAGGACGAGCTCAAGCTGATCGACATGGGCGCCGTCAGACGCATGGACGACGACGAGTCGGCCATCTACGGCACGATCGGCTACCAGGCGCCGGAAGTCGCCGAGGTCGGCCCGTCGGTCGCCTCCGACCTGTACACGGTGGGCCGTACGCTCGCCGTCCTGACCTTCGACTTCCAGGGCTACACGACCGTCTTCGCGGACTCGCTGCCCGACCCCGACAACATCGAGGTCTTCCGGCAGTACGAGTCCTTCTACCGGTTCCTGGTCCGCGCCACCGACCCCGACCCGGACCGCAGGTTCGCCTCCGCCCAGGAGATGGCGGAGCAGCTGACGGGCGTACTGCGCGAGGTCGTCTCCCTCCAGAGCGGCCGCGCGCGGCCCGCGCTGTCGACGCTGTTCGGACCGGAGGTCAAGGTCACGGACACCGAGCTGTTCCCGAAGCTGGACGGGGAGGTGTCGCGGCTGGGCGCGCGCGTCGCCGTCCCGTCCCGCGGGCTGTTCGGGGGCGCCCGGTCCACGGCGGCACCGGGCGGCGGTCCCGGCCGCACGGCCGCCCTCGCCGCCGCTCCCGCCACGGCGACCGGTCCGTTCCCCGCACCGCGGACCGGTCCCGCGCTGCCGGGCGCGGGCGGGGGCGGGGCCATCGCGCCCGGCGGTGCGCCCTCGCCCGGTGTTTCCGCACCCGGTGTTCCCGCCCTGCCGATCGCCGGCGGTCTCGTCAGGGCCGTTCCCGCGCCCGCCGCGGCCCTCGTCCTGCCCGCTCCGCATGTCGACCCCACCGACCCCAACGCGGGTTTCCTCGCGGGTCTGCTGGCGTCCGCGCCGGGCGAACTGATCACGGTTCTCGCGGCCGCGCCGGCGCCGTCGGTCGAGACCCGGCTGCGGCAGATCCGCGCCTGGCTGGAGAACGGCGACCACCAGGCGGCCCTCATGTCGCTGGCGAAACTGGAGGGGGAACGGCCCGACGACTGGCGGGTGGTCTGGTACCGGGGCGTGGCCTCGCTGGTCACCGGCGACCACGAAGGCGCGGCGCTGGCCTTCGACGCGATCTACGACGCCTTCCCCGGCGAGACCACGCCGAAGCTGGCGCTCGGCCTGTGCGCGGAGGTGCTGGGGCAGCTGGACAACGCCGCCGAGTACTACCGGCTGGTGTGGTCGACCGACCCGAGCTATGTGAGCTCCGCGTTCGGCCTGGCCCGCGTGCAGCTCGCGGCCGGCGACCGCGGCGGCGCCGTACGGACGCTGGAATCGGTGCCCGAGTCCTCCATCCACTACACCGCGGCCCGGGTGGCCGCCGTGCGCGCGAGACTCCGGCAGCGGACCGCCGCCGCCTCCGACGTACCCTTCCTGGAGGACCTCACCGCCGCCGCGGCCCAGGTCGAGGCGCTGGACGCGTACGGTCTGGACCCGACGCGGCGCGAGCAGTTGTCCGCCGAAGTCCTCGGCTGCGCCCTCGACTGGATACTCTCCGGTGGCCAGGGCGCGGGACCGGCCGCCCGGGTGCTGCTCGGCAGCCGACTGGACGAACGGGGGCTGCGCTTGGGACTGGAGCGCACCTACCGCACGCTGGCCCGGCTGGCGACCGGCGGTGAGGAGAGAATCGACCTGGTGGAACGTGCCAATCGTTACCGCCCCCGGACGTGGGTGTAGTTGATGTCGCAGATGCCCCGGCAGGCCGCCCTGCCGACGTGTCCGAGCTGCGCGGAGCCGCTCGACGCCGGTGACCGCTTCTGCGGTGCGTGCGGATACAACCTGTCCGTCGTACCGCCGAGCCCGGACGACCACCCGACCCTGACGATGAACGGCTCGGCGCCGCCGGCTCCGTTGGAGAGCGGCGGCACGGTCCACGAAGCCCGGGAAGCGCACGCGGCCCCGGAAGCCCACGCCGCCCGGGAAACGCGCGTCTCCGGTGTTTCCGGCGACCCCGGTGTCTCCGGCGGCCGGGGTGCGGCTGACGTCTCCGGCGTTTCTGCCGGCCCCGGGGTCGGTGACGCCTCCGGTGTCCGGTTCGACCGTCCCGCTGAGCCGGACGAGTACGCCCTGCAGGCGCCGGACCCTCGGGTCGCGGCCGAGGCAGCCGTCGTGGCGGAGACCGCGAAGGTGTGCGTGGCCTGCCGTGCGGGCCGGGTCGACGGCGACGGGTACTGCGAGAACTGCGGCCACGCCCAGCCGCGCGAACGCGACCACATGGAACGGGAGTCGGGCCCGATCGCCGCCGTCAGCGACCGCGGCCTGCGCCACCACCGCAACGAGGACGCCTTCGGCCTCGGCTGCACCGCCCTGCCCGACGGCTCGCCGGCGCTCGTGGCGATCGTCTGCGACGGCGTGTCCTCCGCGACCCGCCCGGACGACGCCTCCCTCGCCGCGTCGAAGGCGGCGAGCGAGACGCTGCTGGCCGCTCTGCCCCAGGGCACGCACCCCCAACAGGCCATGCACGAGGCGATCGTCGCCGCCTCGCACGCGGTGAACGCGCTGGCCGAGGAGCCCGCCACGGCCCGTGAGCACGCCCCGCACCAGAACGCCCCCGCCTGCACCCTGGTGGGCTCGGTGGTCACCGCCGGGCTGCTGGTCGTCGGATGGGTCGGCGACAGCCGTGCCTACTGGGTCCCGGAGGACCGCAGTTCGCCCCCGGCCCGCCTCACCGAGGACGACTCGTGGGCGGCGCAGATGGTCGCCGCGGGCCTGATGAACGAGGCGGAGGCCTACGCCGACGAGCGCGCCCACGCCATCACCGGCTGGCTCGGCGCCGACGCCTACGAACTGGAGCCGCACACCGCTTCCTTCAAGCCGGACCGCCCCGGCGTGGTGGTGGTGTGCACGGACGGCCTGTGGAACTACGCCGAGGCCGCGGAGGAGATGGCGGGCGTCGTCCCGCCGGACGCCTCGACCCGGCCGCTGCACAGCGCACGCGTCCTGGTCGGCCACGCCCTGGACGGCGGGGGCCACGACAACGTAACAGTGGCCGTCGTACCGTTCCCCGCCCCCGCGCAGGGGGCAGGATCGGCCTGAGGCCGCAGAACGAACTACGGGAAACCCGGGAATCACGGGCATCACGCGAGCCCCGGGATGCACGGTGGTGATCACGGCAACCACGGCAATCGCTGAAACGACGGCAGCAACGGCAGCAACGGCAGTAACGGGGAAGCACGCGTGCGGACCGGAGGGGACCGGTCCGTGTCCACACATCGCCCCACCGACGTGGGGTTTCCGAGGGGGATTTGAGTAGGCATGGCCAATTTCTCGAAGTCGAACGTGCCGCAGTTCTCGGTGGACGTCTACCAGAACGAGTACCTGCCGGAGGGCGGCCGCGAGGTCAACGCGATCGTCACGGTGACCGCCACCGGCGGCGGCACGGTGGGCAGCGCAGCAGCCGCGCCGCACCTGTACTCGCCGAGCCAGGGCCCGTCCGCCGCGGTGGCGATCATGGTGGACTGCTCCGGCTCGATGGACTACCCGCCGACCAAGATGCGCAACGCCCGCGACGCCACCGCCGCCGCCGTCGACACCCTGCGCGACGGGGTGCACTTCTCGGTGATCGACGGCACGCACGTCGCCAGGGAGGTCTACCCCGGCGGAGGCCGCCTCGCGGTCGCCGACGCGACCACCCGCGCCCAGGCCAAGCAGGCGCTGCGCCGGCTGAGCGCGGGCGGCGGCACCGCGATCGGCACCTGGCTGCGGCTGGCCGACCGGCTGCTGTCCACGGCGGACGTCGCCATCCGGCACGGCATCCTGCTCACCGACGGCCGCAACGAGCACGAGTCGCCGCAGGACCTCAAGGCCGCCCTCGACGACTGCGCCGGACGTTTCACCTGTGACGCACGTGGCGTGGGCACCGACTGGGAAGTGAAAGAAGTCACAGGGATCGCGTCCGCCCTGCTCGGCACCGCCGACATCGTCGCCGACCCGGCCGGCCTCGCCGCCGACTTCACGCAGATGATGGAGGCGGCGATGGGCAAGGAGGTCGCGGACGTCGCGCTGCGCCTGTGGACCCCGGTCGGCACCGTCGTCAAGTTCGTCAAGCAGGTCGCTCCGACGGTCGAGGAACTGACCGGGCGCCGTGCGGAGGCGGGGCCGCGCGCTGGCGACTACCCCACCGGTTCCTGGGGCGACGAGTCCCGTGACTACCACGTGTGCGTCGAGGTCCCGGCGGCGAACGTCGGCCAGGAGATGCTCGCCGCACGGGTCTCGCTGGTGATCCCGGAGGCCGCGGGGAGCGTCCGGAACCTGGGTGCGCAGGGGCTGGTGAAGGCCGTCTGGACCGACGACATGGCCGCTTCCACGTCGATCAACCCTCAGGTCGCCCACTACACCGGCCAGGCCGAACTGGCACAGGTCATCCAACAGGGGCTCGATCTCCGCAAAGCGGGCGATATGGATGGAGCAACGGCCAAACTGGGCCGCGCGGTCCAGCTCGCCAGCGTCTCGGGGAACGCGGATACTGCGAAACTGCTTGCGAAGGTGGTGGACGTGGTCGATGCCACGACGGGTACTGTGCGACTGAAGGCCAAGGTCGCGGACGCCGACGAGATGACGCTCGAGACCCGGTCCACAAAGACTGTTCGTGTAAAGAAGTGACCTGAACGATCTTCTGGGACACCGAAGGCTTCTGGGACACCGAAGGAGAGAGGGGGACGCGCCGACATGCCGACCTGCCCGAACGGACACCAGTCGGGTTCCGACGACTGGTGCGAGGTCTGCGGTCACCGCATGGCCGGTGCCGTGCCTCCGCCCCCGCCCCCGCCGCCCCCCACCGCGGGCGGCGGCTACGGCTTCCCGCCGCCCCCGCCCGGCCAGGGCGGCGGCCGGCCCGACGGACGTCGCCTGCCCTCGGCGCCCGGCCACGAACCCGAGCTCTGCCCGCAGTGCCGCACGCCCCGCGAGGGCGGCGCGCCGTTCTGCGAGGAGTGCCGGTGGAACTTCCTCACCAACACCGCGACCTCGTACACCCCGGCTGCTCCCCCGCGCACGCCGGGCCCCGGCCCGGGCGGTCCTGGTGGCCCCGGTCAGATGGGTCCCGGCGGGCAGGGTCCGGGGGCGCCGGGCCCGGGCGGGCCGGGGTCCGACGGGCGGTTCCAGCCACCGCCGCCGTCCTACGGGGGCAGTGATTCCTTCGAGTACCAGGGTTCCCGCCCGTCGCAGGTGAACCGTCCCGCGGAACCGATTCCGCAGGGCCCGCCGTTCGGCGGCGAGCAGCCGGGACGGCAGGGCGGTCCCGGCGGCGTGGGCGGCCCCGCGGGACAGGCCGGCGCACCCTCGCCGTTCGGACGTGAGCCGGGCGGCCCCGGTGCACCGGGCAGGCCCGGTGGCGCACCCGGTCCCGCCGGCGGCCCCCCGGCGGGCGCCTTCGGCGGTCCCCCCACCGCTCCTGGCGGCGACCCCTTCGGCCGTGGGCCCTCCGGCCCCGGTGCCGGACCCGGCCCCGGCGGCCGTCCGTCCGGCGATCCCTTCGGGCAGCCGCCGGGCCCGCCCTCGGACCCCTACCGGCGCGAACAGGGCGGCCAGTCCGCCGATCCCTTCGGACGTGAGCCGTCCGGCCCGTCCGGCGACCCCTTCGGACGTGAGCCCTCCGGACCCGGCGGCCGTCCCCCCGGCCCGGCCCGTCCCGGTGAGGGCGGCCCCTCGGGCTTCGGCGGCGAGCCCTCGCGGCCGGGCCCGCCCGGACCGACGACCACGGCAGGTCCCGGCTTCCCGGGCCAGGGCGGCCCCGGAGGTCACGGCGGCCAGGGCGGTCCCGGTGGCCCCGGTGGCCCCGGAGTCGCGCAGGCCTACCAGCCGTCCGGCCCGCCGTCCCCGCCCGGCTACCCGCAGGAGACCGGCCGGCAGCAGCCCGGCGGCCTGCCCTTCGGCGGGGGTGACGACGACTGGGTGATCTCCCCGCCGTCGCACACGGGCCCCGGCCAGGGGGACCCCAGGAGTCAGGGCGCGCCCCGGGGCGGCGGTGGCTACGGCTACCCGCAGACGGGGGCCGCACAGGCCCCGCCCCCGCCCGACCAGGGGTTCCAGCAGCAGCCGACGACCTGGACGGCGACCATCGGTCCGGACCGCTCGTACTTCATGGCGATGATGCACCGCTCGGGTCCCGAGGCCGCGGGCCTGAACCTGCCCGCGTACTCGCCCGAGCAGCAGCGCACGCTCACCGGCAACCAGATCACCATCGGCCGCCGCCGCCATTCCACGGGCGAGACCCCCGACATAGACCTGTCGGTGCCGCCGGAGGACCCGGGCGTCTCACACCAGCACGCGGTGCTGGTGCAGCAGCCCGACGGCAGTTGGGCCGTCGTCGACCAGAATTCGACGAACGGCACGACGGTCAACGGCTCGGAGGAGCCGATCCAGCCGTTCGTCCCGGTGCCGTTGCAGGACGGCGACCAGGTCCATGTGGGCGCCTGGACGACGATCACCGTCCGCCGCGGCTGACCCGCCGCCCCGCCTCCTCGGGCCGCTCTCCCGGCCGGGAGAGCGGGTCACGGGTCACAGCTCGATCAGATCGGGGCCCGACGATCCCGGCAGGGGCCATGCGTACGGCCCCTCCGGATCGTCGAGCCACGCCCACGCGTGTCCGCCGCCGATCGTGATGCCGTAGCGCTCCCGTCCCGGCATGCCCTCGCGCTCCCACAACGAGCACGCCTCCTGCGGGTCGAGGGCCTCCCGGGTCAGGGACAGCAGGAAGCGGAACCGGTCGCTCTCCCTGGCCCGGCCGGGCACCCCCGCGGGGGTCACCGGCTCCGGGTCGGGCCGGTCCGACCCGCGCAGCGGCACGAAGTAGGCCGGGGTGTGCAGGAACCGCCCTTCCGCGTGTCCGGCGTCCCGGACCGTCAGCGCGATCAGCCCGGTGGCGAGCGGCGCGAGGATCAGGGCCCCGGGGGCGCACTGGGCGAGCCAGGCGCGCGGGATCGACGCCAGCGTGCAGGTCGCGATGATCCGGTCGAAGGGGGCACGTTCGGGAACCCCTCGCGCCCCGTCCCCGGTGACGACGGCGGGCCGGTACCCGGCGGCCGCGAGATGCCGGCGAGCGGACTCGGTGATCTCCGGATCCAGATCCACGGTGGTGACGTTCTCCTCGCCGAGCCGGTACGACAGCAGCGCCGCGTTGTATCCCGTGCCCGCGCCGATCTCCAGGACCCGGTCGCCGTCCTCGACCCGCAGCTCGGCCAGCATCAGCGCCATCAGCGACGGCTGGCTGCTGGACGAGAGCAGCACGCCGTCGCGCAGCCGGGTGGCGAGCGGGGTGTCCTCGTACGCGCCCCGCAGCCAGCGCTCCCTGACGCGCCGGTCGGGACTCTCGCCCCAGCGTCGCTCGTAGCCGCCGGGGCCGGCGACGTAGTAGTACGGCACGAAGAGGTGGCGCGGCACCGTCGCGAAGGCCTCCCGCCATCGCGGGTCGGCGGCGAACGATCCGCTCGCCTCGATCTCCCGCACCAGCAGGGCCCGCGCGGAGGCGGCGAGGCCGGCCGCACCGGCGGGTTCGAGATCGTGGACACCCATGACTCCACTGTGCGGTGCGCGGCCCCCCGAAGCGAGCATCCGGGAAGGGCGGGTCCTTGGGCAGGTCCTAAGCCTCGAGTCCTCCGTCGCGGCGTCTGAGACCATGGGAGGCGTGACAGAGATTCGGCGCGGCACGCTGCAGGAGCAGACCTTCTACGAGCAGGTCGGCGGGGAGGAGACCTTCCGCCGGCTGGTCCACCGCTTCTACCAGGGTGTCGCCGAGGACCCACTGCTGCGGCCCATGTACCCGGAGGAGGACCTGGGCCCGGCCGAGGAGCGCTTCACTCTGTTCCTCATGCAGTACTGGGGCGGCCCGACGACCTACAGCGATCAGCGCGGTCACCCGCGGCTGCGCATGCGGCACGCCCCCTTCGCCGTGGACCGGGCGGCGCACGACGCGTGGCTGGCGCACATGCGGGTCGCGGTGGACGAACTCGGCCTGTCGCAGGAGCACGAGCACACGCTGTGGAAGTACCTGACGTACGCGGCGGCGTCGATGGTGAACACCCCGGACTAGACCCCCGACATGCCGCACGGGACGTCAGGGCCAGACACGTCAGGGCCAGGCACGCCGACGGCGTCGGACGACGTCAGCGCGCGACGGTGTCGGACGACCAGGCAAGGTGTGGGAGACGTCACGCGCAACGTGTCGGACGACGACGTCAGCGCACGCTGACGTCGAGCGCTCCGAGCCGTCCCGCGCGCCGTACCGCGATGGACCCGTACGGGGTCCGCAGCCGCAGCCACCCGCCGAGTGAGAGCAGCGTCAGGTCCCCGGGGCCGGCCGCGGGCCGGAGGAAGCCGAGCGACTGGGCCGCGTGCACGGCCCGCACGGGAAGTCCGGTGTCCCCGATGGTCCGGGACCAGATCTCCCGTCCGATCCGGTCGAGTTCGGCCCGGGTCCGCAGTTCGGCCGCCAACTCCTCGGTGCGGGACCGGAATTCGGCGACGACCGCACCGACCGCCGCCCGCAGCGCGTCCGGCGCGGGCAGGCCCGCCTCGGGCCGCCACCCGCCGCGCGGCGGCAGCACGCCGGCCCACGGCGGCCCGGTGACCGCGGCGGGGACGCCGACCGTGGCGGCGCTCTCGGCCACCGCCTCCAGCAGCTGCCCCGCCGACACCGTCACGTCCAGCGTGACGTCGAGGCCGTCCTCGTACGGCTTGGCGAGCCGGACCGCGCGGATCGCGAGCACCTCGAAGGACGGCGGCCGTCCGAAGACGGCGAGCGCGGTGCCCGCCGCCTGCAGCCGCACCGCGGCTCCGCGGTCGTAGTGGAGCAGCCGGGAGAGGAAGGCCGCGAGGTCCGCGGCCTCCCCCTCGTCGGCGAGGTGGAGCACCGTCATGCGGCGACGGCCTTCTCGGCGTCGTCGTCCTGGTACTCCTCGAGGAAGAGGCGTTCCTCGGCGGTGATCCGGCGCGGCCGTTGCGTCGCGAAGTCGAACGGCACGATGACGGTGGAGGCCCGCACGTACACGTCGTCGCCGTCCTTCACCTCGTAGGAGATGGTGAAGGACGCCGCCCGTATGTCGGTGACCCACAGCTCGATGTCCACGGGCGTGTGCCGGTGGACGAGCTGCCGCTTGTAGTCGATCTCGTGGCGCGCCACCACGGACCCCTGCTGGAAGTCCTTCTCCGGACGAAACAGGAAGTCGATACGGGCTTCCTCCAGATAGCGGAGGAAGACCACGTTGTTGACGTGGCCGTACGCGTCCATGTCCGCCCAGCGCAGCGGGCAGCGGTAAGTGTGCCGCAAGATCGATCAGTCCCGGGTCAGCTTCTTGTAGGTGGCACGGTGCGGACGCGCGGCGTCCGCGCCCAGCCGCTCGATCTTGTTCTTCTCGTACGACTCGAAGTTGCCCTCGAACCAGAACCACCGGGAGTCACCCTCGTAGGCGAGGATGTGGGTGGCGACCCGGTCCAGGAACCACCGGTCGTGGGAGACGACCACCGCGGCGCCCGGGAACTCCAGCAGCGCGTTCTCCAGGGAGGACAGCGTCTCCACGTCGAGGTCGTTGGTCGGCTCGTCGAGGAGGAGCAGGTTGCCGCCCTGCTTGAGGGTGAGCGCGAGGTTCAGACGGTTGCGCTCACCGCCGGAGAGCACACCGGCCGGCTTCTGCTGGTCGGGCCCCTTGAAGCCGAACGCGGAGACGTACGCGCGTGACGGCATCTCGACCTGGCCGACGTTGATGTAGTCGAGCTCGTCGGAGACCACGGCCCACAGCGACTTCTTCGGGTCGATGTTCTCGCGGCTCTGGTCGACGTACGAGATCTTGACGGTGTCGCCGACCTTGATGGACCCGGAGTCGGGCTCTTCGAATCCCTGGATCATCTTGAAGAGGGTCGTCTTGCCGGCGCCGTTCGGGCCGATGACGCCGACGATGCCGTTGCGCGGCAGCGTGAAGCTCAGGTCGTCGATGAGGACCTTGTCACCGAAGGCCTTGGAGAGGTTGTTGACCTCGACGACGATGGAGCCCAGGCGCGGGCCCGGCGGGATCTGGATCTCCTCGAAGTCCAGCTTCCGCATCTTGTCGGCTTCGGCGGCCATCTCCTCGTAGCGGGCGAGACGGGCCTTGGACTTGGCCTGACGCCCCTTGGCGTTGGACCGCACCCACTCGAGCTCTTCCTTCAGACGCTTGGCGCGCTTGGCGTCCTTCTGTCCCTCGACCTTGAGACGGCTCTGCTTCGTCTCCAGGTAGGTGGAGTAGTTGCCCTCGTAGCCGATGGCCCGGCCGCGGTCGAGCTCCAGGATCCAGCCCGCGACGTTGTCCAGGAAGTACCGGTCGTGGGTGACGGCGACGACGGTGCCGGGGTACTTCGCGAGGTGCTGCTCCAGCCACTGCACGGACTCGGCGTCCAGGTGGTTGGTGGGCTCGTCGAGAAGCAGCAGGTCGGGCGCCTCGAGCAGCAGCTTGCACAGCGCGACGCGGCGGCGCTCACCGCCGGAGAGGTTGGTGACGGGCCAGTCGCCGGGCGGGCAGCCCAGGGCGTCCATGGCCTGCTCGAGCTGGGTGTCCAGGTCCCACGCGCCTGCGTGGTCGAGGTCCTCCTGCAGCTTGCCCATCTCGTCCAGCAGCGCGTCGGAGTAGTCCGTCGCCATCAGCTCGGCGACCTCGTTGAAGCGCTTGAGCTTGCCCATGATCTCAGCCGCGCCGTCCTGCACGTTCTCCAGGACGGTCTTGGACTCGTCGAGCGGCGGCTCCTGCAGCAGCATCCCGACGCTGTAGCCGGGCGACAGGAACGCGTCGCCGTTGGAGGGCTGCTCCAGTCCCGCCATGATCTTCAGAACGGTGGACTTACCGGCGCCGTTCGGCCCGACCACACCGATCTTCGCGCCGGGCAGGAAGCTCAGCGTTACGTCGTCAAGGATGACCTTGTCGCCGTGTGCCTTGCGCGTCTTGCGCATGGTGTAGATGTACTCAGCCAAGAGAAACCGTCCGGCAGCTTGAAATCTGGCAGTGGGCAGATACACCCCATCTTGCCGGACGGCTACCCCTCGGGGGAAACCCGTCCGGGCAGGGGGCTTTGATCTGGGGTTTTCGCCGGGAGGACCCGGGGGCGGGGCGCCGGCGGTGCCGTTGATCGGCAAGCGGTGCCAGTGGTCGGCGGGCGGCCGCGGCAGTGTTCTGTCGCGGCACGCCGCCCGTGGTGCCGTGCGGTGCGGTGCGGTGCGGTGCTAGAGCTTGGTCATCTTGGCGTAGGGGCTCAGGATCCGCTCTTGTGCCGAGCCGAAATCCACGAGCGCGGCGATCCCGTCCTCGATGCCGATCACTCGGCCGAGGCCGTACATGTCGTGTGTCACCTGGTCGCCCACGGCAAAGTGCTTGGGCACGAGTGTGGTCGGCGCCTTGAAGGGGCTGGTGGGCAAGTGACGCTTCGGTGCAGAAGGTTTTGTCATTGCCTTCAGTATGCGCCTGGATCGGGGTGGAAATCGGCTGGAGTCCGCGGTCGGCCTTCTTCTAGGGTCTCCCGGGTGGACTGGAACAGGTGGCACGACCGGTACGACGCCCCGGATTCGCCGCTTGCCCGGCGCCTGTCGACGGTGCGGGAACAGGTGCGGCTGGCACTGGACGACTGTCCGCCCGGCCCGCTCCGGGTGGTGAGCCTCTGCGCGGGGCAGGGACGCGATCTGCTGGGCGTTCTGCCTGGTCACCCGCGTCGCGAGGACGTGCGGGCGCGGCTGGTGGAGCTTGATCGGCACAACGTCGACGCGGCCCTCGACGCCGTGCGGTCGGCCGGTCTCGCACAGGTCGAGGTCGTCGCCGGCGACGCCTCGCTCCTCGATCACTACGCCGGGATGGCGCCGGCCGACCTCGTGCTGCTCTGCGGAGTGTTCGGAAACATCACAGATCCGGACATCGAACGGACCGTCGACGCCTGCACGCAGCTGTGCGCGACCGGAGGCCGGGTGATCTGGACCAGGAATCGCAAGGCCCCGGACCGGGTTCCACTGATCTGCGGGTGGTTCGAGGAGCGGGGCTTCGAACGCGAGTGGGTCACGGACGAGGAGCAGTTTCAGTCCGTGGGCGTGCACCGCTTCCGGGGACCGTCCCGGCCGTTGCAGCCGGGCGAGCGCGTCTTCACTTTCGTGGGGTACGACAGGCTGCGCCCCGCGACCTGAGCCCGAGGCCGCCGGTCAGCTCTGTGAGCCGTTCTCCTTCCGTCCGATGAACAGGAGCGCCGCTCCGCCGATGACCACCAGGCCGATGGCCGTGCCCGCGATGAGCGGGGTGGCACTGCTGCCGCCCGTCGCGGCGAGGTCGGTGTCGTCCGCGGTGGAGACGCCGCCCACGGTGGCCGGGCTCGGTTCGCTCAGGGTCTGGGTGGTCAGGTCGGCGACCTCGTCGGACTGCGTGCGGCAGTCCAGGACGCCGGTGAACCTGTGCTGGTCGCCCTGCGGGCCGACGATCGAGAAGTCGTAGGCCTGGTCCTCCTGCAGCGGGACCGTCACCGTCTTGGACCCGCCGGCGGGGATGGTGTGCTGCAGCCCCATCAGCTCGAAGGTGAAGGCCTCGTCGCCCGGGTTGGCGGCGGCGATGTCGACGCCGGTCTTCGCGCAGTTCTTCGCCGCGGACAGTGCCGGTATGGCGCCCTTCTGGGCCCAGGCCGCGCTCGCGGTCGCCGACACCGTGGACTCGCTGGAGCCGGCCAGGATCTGGGTCTGGCTGCGGCTGTCGGAGGTGAAGGCTCGGCCGACCGGGACGGTGGTGGAGGCCTGCACGGTCAGTTCGGCCGAGCCGGCGGCCGTGTCGGCGGGCACGTCGAAGAACAGCTGGCTGCCGTCCGACACGGCCGTGAGCGGCTTGCCGTCCTTGCCGACGATCCGCACTCCGCTGGTGGCGGCGTCCACCGGCGGTGCCACCGTCGCGCTCGTCGCGTTGGTGTGGACCGTCACCGGGCCGAGCAGTTCGCCCGGGCGGCCGGACACGGCGGGCGCGTCGAGGGTGAGGGAGGCCGCGGGTTCCGCGACGACCCGGGCGGCCTTCTGCAGGTAGTCCGCGAGCCGTTCGGCCTGCGGGTCGACGGCGTCGACCACCGCGCCGTCCGAGTAGCGCCAGACGGCCACCTGGGTGCCGGCGGCCGCGTCCTGCTCGGTGAGGCCGCCGCCGATGCCGGCCTTCTCGGCGAGCGAGGCGAGATCGTTGATCTGGGGGTAGGAGTGCTGCAGGATCCAACGGATGCGGCCCGCGTTCCGGTTGGCGGCCAGCAGCGTGCCGCTCCAGGGCGTCTCGTGGTACTTGGCGTCCCTCTGCGTGGGGTTGTAGAGGTCGACGGAGTACGTCTGCAGGGTGCCGCCGCCCTCGACGGACATCTCGAACAGGCCGGCCGACACCTCCTGGTCGCCGCCGTCGGCATGGACCAGGGCGGGACCGTAGGTCTTGAGGCCGCCGATCGTCGCGGTGGCCCCGCCCTGACTCTGTGTCATCTCTGTCGCGGCGGCCGTGCCCGCGGTGGCGAGCACGCCGACGGCGACGAGGCCGGACGTCACGGCCGCCACGGACGCCGCCGCGAGACGGACCGGGCCCCGCCCGCGTGCGAACAACGCGGAGAACGAAGAAATCACACAATTCCCCTTCGAGCAGGACCCGTTGATGTGGGGGTACGGTCCCACCAGCAGAATCAGAAGCCCCAGTGAGCTACGTCCGGCATCCTAGAGACGCCGCGCACCACGCCTGCCGGTCATCTCGTCGGATCACCGATCCGACTCGGAATCGTTATCCCCAAGATCGTCCACCGATCGGCTCGAGGGTGCGACATGTCGACTTGTCCACTCCGTCGCTCCGCGCGGATGCGTCGATATGCCACGACCCACTGTTGACTGACCGTCATCACTGCACTCCGCTGCGGATCGCCGGGCCGGTTCAGGTCACCCCCGCCGGCTCGCGACGCCGTGCGTCGTCGGACTTCGCGTCCGCCGCAGCGGCGACCGGGGTCGCCCAGTCGGGCTCGGGCTGTGGCGGCGGTCCTGCCGCCGCGGACTCGGCACGGCCCTGCCGCCGGAATGCCGACGTGCCCCGTGCGATGTCGTGGCCGATCGCCACGGCGTCGATGTCCGCGGAGGTCCAGCCCTGCTGCCCCTCGCGAGACTCCGTGCGCACCTTCAGCCTCCCCTGGACGATCACCGGGTCCCCGACGTTCAGCGAGGCCATCGCGTTCTGGGCCAGCTGCCGGTTGGCCCAGACCGTGAAGAAGTTGGTGTGTCCGTCGGTCCAGGCGCTCTTCTCCCGGTCCCAGTAGCGCGAGGTCACCGCCAGCCGGAACCTCGCCGACGCACCCGCCGCAAGGTCCCGGTAGACCGGCTGCGTCGCCACGTTGCCCACTGCGCAGACCATCGTCTCGTTCACGCGAACCCCTCCTTCGCCCGGACGGTCGTGCCGCCCGGTCACACGCACGGGCCCGTCCCGTACGGCTGCGTCCGCCGCGACGGCCGCGGTGGTGTTCACCGTGTGCCGTCAGCGCCGTTCGCGGCGACCGCGTCCGTCGCGACCGCCGCGAAGCCAGACTGCCTCCGTCGGGCCGGGCCCGCCGAGCACTGTGGACCACCGCCCGCCTGTGGAAAACTCCACCACCCGGACGAGTGATCCACGCCCGTGCTCCCGAAGCTCACCCCCAGCGGATCCGCTCCTCGGTCTCGGGTCCCAGAAGACCGGACCCGCCCGACCGTCCAGGCTCAGACGACCGGCCCGCTCAACGGTCAGGACCCCTGAGGCCCCAGTCCGCGCGCCGCTTCACCGTGCGCCCGTTCACCGCGCACCCCCTCACCTCACCGCGCGCCCGCCACCGCCCCTGTGACCCTGGCGTACTGCTCCCGCACCTCCCGGTAACGCAGCAGTTCCGAGGCGACGGGGTCCAGCACCCGGGCCCGTCCGCAGCCGGCTGCCGCCTCCCGCAGCCGGCGTTCCGCGTCGTGCCCGTACCGCCGGGCCGGTCCCCGGGCCGCCATGCGGCAACTCCACTCGACCAGCGGGCCGCCGACGATGCCGGCCACCATCAACAGCACCGGAACCCCGAGGTTGGGGGCCATGACTCCGACGATCTGACCGACCAGCCACAGTCCGCCGACGACCTGCAGGAGCGTCATGCCCGCCTGCGCCAGGACGGCGACCGGCCACCAGCCCGGCCGGGGCGGTCGTCCCGGCGGCAGCCCGGCCCGCGCCGCCAGGTCGTCCAGCGCCTCGGGCAGTCCCTGCGCGCCACGTACCGCCGCCTCCCGGACGGCCTGTGCCCAGGGCGCCGGCAGCCCGGCCGAGGCCCGCTCCGACAGGGTGCGCACCGCCTGTTCGACGCGCTGCCGTGCAGTGGCCTCCTCGTCGGCCTGGGCGCGGACCGGCAGCCGTCCGGTGGGAGGGTCGCGCCGGTCCTGATGCCATCGCCACAGCCGCAGCCAGGGCGTCCCGCACGCGCGGTTGGCGTTGCGCAGCCAGGCGCGCTCGGCGGCCTCACCCGCCGCGGTGGCGCCCACCGCGTCCGCCAGCCGGTCGGCGAACTCGTCCCGCGCCTCCTCGCTCAGCCCGATGCGTCGTCCGGTGGCGTAGACGGACCGCAGTCGCCAGGCCGCGGCGTCCACGTCGGCCGAGATGCGCCGGGCGGCGGCGCCGCGCTCCGCGACGAACTGGCCCAGCACCTCGCGCAGTTCGCCGACGCCGTCGCCGGTCAGCGCGGACAGTGCGAGCACGGTGGCGCCCGGTTCGCCGTACTCGCCGAGGGCGACGCCGTCCTCGTCGAGCAGCCGCCGCAGATCGTCCAGGACCAGCTCGGCGGCCTCGCCGGGCAGCCGGTCGACCTGGTTGAGGACGACGAACATGACCTCCGCGTGCCCGGCCATGGGCCGCAGATACCGTTCGTGCAGGACGGCGTCGGCGTACTTCTCCGGGTCGACGACCCAGATGACGGCGTCCACGAGCGCCAGCACCCGATCGACCTGCTCACGGTGCCGCACGGCCGCCGAGTCGTGGTCAGGCAGGTCGATCAGGACGAGCCCGCGCAACTGCGCCTCCGCCTCCGCGCTCTGCACCGGCCGTCTGCGCAGCCGGCCCGGGATGCCGAGCCGGTCGATGAGGGACGACGCGCCGTCGCTCCAGCTGCACACAATGGGCGACGACGTGGTCGGCCGGCGAACGCCCGTCTCCGAAATCGTGACGCCGGCGAGGGCGTTGAACAGCTGCGACTTGCCGCTGCCGGTTGCGCCCGCGAGAGCGACCACGGTGTGCTGCCCGGAGTGTCGGCGCCGGGCGGCCGCCTCGTCCAGGACCCGGCCGGCCTGGGCGAGTGTCCTGCTGTCGAGGCGCGTGCGGGAGAGCCCCACGAGTTCACGCAGCGCCTCCAGCCGCGAGCGCAGCGGCGCGTCGTAGACGAGCGGGGTCGAGGGCAGGGCGCCGCCTCCGCCGCCGGACCGAGCCGCCTTGTCGGCCGCCGCCGCCTGTTCAGCGGCGGCGGCCTCGCTCACACGACGGGCGATGAGACCGTCGTCCCAGGCCTCGTCGGAGTCCTCGTCGGCGTCCGGACGCGGCAGGACGTCGTCCTCGGTCCCGTCGGCCACGCGCGCGTGGCCGGTCGGCTCCTGCGCCGTGCTCTCGGCGCACTCCTGGACGCCGCGGTCCTCCTGCTGCCGCTGCCGGTCCTCACGCCCCTGATTCTCCTGGTCCATCTGGTGCTCTTGGTGCTCCTGGTGGCTTTCGTGACCCGGGCCTTCCTTCTCCTCCTGTTCCATGTGACCTGTCTGGTCCGTGTGGCCTGTCTGGTCCGTGTGACCTGTCTGTTCCGTGTGACCTGTCTGGTCCGTGTGGCCTGTCTGGTCCGTGTGGTCCTGGTCAGTGACGGCGGTCACCGGTCACCTCTCCTTCTGCAGTACGGACAGCGCGGCAATGAGTTCGGCCTGGGGTTCGGCGTGGACGTCGAGTCCGTCGAGGGGGGCGAGCCGGCGTTCTCGTTCGGCGTGCATGACCCGGTCGAGGTGTTCGGCGAGCAGCCGCCCGCCCCGGTCGCGCAGCCGCAGCGCCCCGTGGGCGCCGATCCGCTCGGCGAGCCCCTCGCCCGCGGAACGCGCCCTGCGCCCGCCCAGCAGCGCCGTGGCGACGAGGGCGGCGACCGACTCCGCGTCGAGCGTGACGCCCCGCGCCAGGGCACGTACCTCGTCCTCGGCGTACTCCTCCAGCTCGCGCCGCCACCGTCGTACGGCGAGGCCGATGCGGTGCTCGGCGCTCTCCGGGGAGGCGTCTTGGACCGTCAGCTCCGCGGCCTGTGAGCCCGGTTCACGACGCCAGGCCTCGTCGACGCGTTCGTCGGCGGCGGTGACCGCGCACAGCAGCAGCGTGGCGAGGCTCTCCACCAGGGCGTCGAGGAGTTCACCGGCGGTGCAGTCCAGTGGGAAGGCCCGCCAGCGTTTGAGCGCGTCGCCCGCGAGGACCGCGCCGTTCTGCAGACGACCCCGCACGCGCGTGTACTCGCTGTCGTACGCTGCCTCGGCGGCCGATGTGAGCCGCAGTGCGGCCGCGTACTGCGCGGCGGCGGCGCCGGCCAGTTCGGGCATCCGCGCCTTGAGGGAGTTCAGGACGCCGTGGGCGGTGCGGGCGAGGGCGTGGTTGCGGGCGGCCGGGTCCTGGGCGTGGTGGACGAGCCAGGCGCGCAGTTGCGCCACGGCGGTGGCCGGAAGAAGCCCACCGCCCCAGGCCGACTCGGGCAGTTCGGGCACCGTGAAGCGCGGCACCTCGCCCAGCCCGGCTTTGGTGAGCAGGGCGCCGTACTGCCGGGACACCTCGGAGACGACCTGGTGGGGCACCCGGTCGAGGACGGTCACGAGCATGACGTCGTACTCCTTGGCGGTGCGCAGCAGGTGCCAGGGCACGGCGTCGGCGTAGCGGGAGGCCGTCGTGACCATCACCCAGATGTCGGCGGCGCAGATCAGTTCGGCGGCGAGTACGCGGTTGTCGGCGACGAGCGAGTCGATGTCGGGCGCGTCGAGAAGGGCGAGACCGGGCGGGAGCGTGTCGGCGGTCTCGATCCGCAGCACGGGTCTGCCGTTCTCTCCGGTGAGCAGCAGATCGTCCGCCGACTCCCGATGGGGGGCCCACGCGCGGGCGAGTCCGGGCAGCACCCGCATGCCGCTGAACCAGTGATGGTCCTCCGGATGGCACACCAGCACCGGGGTCCGTGTCGTCGGCCGCAACACGCCCGCCTCGCTGACGCGCCGCCCCACCAGGGAGTTGACGAGGGTCGACTTGCCGGCGCCGGTGGAGCCGCCCACCACCGCCAGCAACGGCGCGTCGGGCTGGCGGAGCCGTGGCACCAGGTAGTCGTCGAGCTGGGCTAGCAGTTCGTCGCGGTTGGCACGCGCGCGCAGGGCCCCTGTCAGGGGCAGCGGGAAGCGTGCGGCGGCGACACGGTCGCGCAGGGCGGAGAGTGCGTCGAGCAGCTGAGGCCTTACGTCCAAGGTCACCACACGCGAAGAATGCCCAATTTTAGGGGATTTATGAAGCATATAGGCATGTCTGCGCGCCGATAGGACACAAGGGACGGAAGGCACGAGTGGGACAGAGGCGCAGCGCAGGCATAACGAGTGCACAACACCCGTGGCCAGGGACGCCAAAAGCGGTGCACGATTCGCACCTGCCTGCGATTATCAGGACCGCTTCACCGAACCTCCACATTGAGCCACGGAGGCGAAGCAACCGGGACAAGGAACCGGGAGCCCTATCCTTGTCCCCGGCAACGTCGCGGATCAGCCCACACCCGGGCAGCACGTACGAGGCCACCACATCGGCCCCCGTAGCTCAGTGGATAGAGCAGGCGCCTTCTAAGCGCTTGGCCGCAGGTTCGAGTCCTGCCGGGGGCGCAAGTCTCCGCCCTCCCTCCGGGAGGGCATTTTTGCTGCTCAGAGCACGCTTAACCCCTTGGCGAGATCATTCACGGAGGGTTTTCCGCTGCCCGCGAGGGCATTTTGAGAACTGCGGCGACCGTGGCCTGGACGCTCCCCGTCGCCGACCCATCGCCGCTCCCCCGCCCGTTCAGCGGCTGTGCGCGGCGAGTATCGCCGATCCGTCGCGCGGGACGACCCGCAGGTCTCCTGGTCCGCTCACGGCGCCACGGGCCCCCGCCGCCGCCCCTGTCTCCGGCACTGTTGTCGCCACCGTCGCCGGGTGCACGCCGTCGACGAGCAGGTCCGCCAGACGCAGGTCGGACAGACGCAGGTCGGTCAGGTGTGGGGCGGGGTGGGCGGGGGGCGCAAGTGGCCAGGCGAGTAGGGCCGGGGGTGCTTCGGGCGGCGAGACCTCGAGTCCGCGCAGCGGCAGGCGCAGGCCCACGCCGAGGGCCTTCAGCACGGCCTCTTTTCTGGTCCAGACGCGCAGGAAGGCGGGGTGGCGCTCGGCGGGGGGCAGGGCGTGCAGGGCGGCGAGCTCGGACCCGGACAGTGCGGTCCGTGCGGCGGCGTCTACGTCGAGGGGCACGTCGACGTCCTCGACGTCCAGGCCCACGGCCCCGTCCGGGGACACCGCCACGCCGACGAGGGCGCCGCTGTGGGTCACGGAGAAGTCGTACGGCGCGGGGTCGTCCGGCACGTCCAGCCGGACCTTTCCGTGCGGTCCGCCGCAGCGGGGACACACACGCCGCAACGGCACGTCCGCCGGGGGCAGGTCGAGCAGCTCGCCCAGGAGCAGACGGCTCAGGGCGCAGCCGACGAGGAAGCGGGCCCGGTCGGCCGGGGCGGCGGTCTCCTCGTGGCGGCCGCGCTCCACGGGATCGAGGAGCGTCAGCAGATCCGCGTGGGCGTCGCCGAGGCCCGCCCACGCCACCTGTACGGAGATCACGAACCCGCCGGTACGGAGATCACGGGCCCGGTGCCGGAAGGAAAGGAACGGGTCAGTGCACGGCGCGCAGCATGCGCGTGACGTTGATCCGGGTCGGCGAAAGGCCGAGTTCCACGCTCTGCATCATCCGCTCGCCGTTCAGCCGACCGTAGGCGAGGAGATCCACGTTGGCCAGGCTGAATTCGGGCCAGGTGTGAATGCTCAGATGCGATGCGGAAAGCAGCAGAATGGCGGTGACCGCACCGTTCGGGAAAACGTGCGACGCCTCACCGAGAACCGTGGCGTTACCCTTTTCGGCGGCCGTGCGCAGCACCTTGAGGAGGCGCTCCTCGTCGGTCAGGATGCTGTGGTCGCTCACCCATACGTCGACCGCATAAGAGCACAGATCGTCGACGTTTATACCCTCGGTGGCGAGGCTGGCGGAGTTGGTCATGGGGAACCGGGGGTGACGAACAGCCTCCCCCGTCTCCTTTCACATAGGCGCTCGGTGGCCCCCAGCGTAGCATCCGGGATGCCCTACGGCTCGCGCATGCCCTCTGTCAAGGGGGCCCAGGGACACTCGAGACATTCCGCCGGAAATCCTTCCGGACTGTTTCGGAAGCCCTTGCAGAAGCCGTTGCAGAAGCCGTCACGGAAGCTGTTTCGTATTCTTTCCGCGAACCGTCCGCCACCTTCCGGAATCGCCGCACAACCGCTGACGAAACACTTCGGAAAACATTTCTCCGCTTTCCCTTTCGTAACGCGATCTCCCATTGTTTCCGCGTTGCGGGAGTGGGTCCGTTCGGCCGCCTACCAGCCCGTATACTGGATGGTCCCGCAATCCATCGAACAGCTTGCCTGGAGCAGCATTGTGACCAACGCGCGTCGGCACCCTGGGAGCAGCACCACCGAATCCGTGCCCGCCGAGTCCGTGCTCACGGAAGTCGCGGACGCCGTCCGGCTCCAGGAGGGTCCGCCGGGAGTGCGGTCCGTCCTGCGCGCCCTGCGCCGGCTGGCCCCCGCCTCCACCAAGGACCTCAGCCGGGCCACCGGGCTGCCCGTCCCGATCGTCGCCGCCCTGGGGAACGAGCTGCGTCGGCGCGGCCTCGTCACCACGCAGCGCCCGTCGCGGCTGACCGAGGCCGGTGAGAAGCTCGTCGCCCGGCTCGGCATGGACCTCGTCCTCGACGCCACCTGCCGCGCCTGCGACGGCCGCGAGCTGGTCATTCCCGACGTGCTGGACGAGGCGGTGCGGCGGCTGCGCGCGCTGATGGAGTCGGGTCCCGCCGCCGACATGGCGATCGACCAGTCGCACTGCACGGCCGAGACCAAGGTCCGCCGGGTACTCGCGCTGCTCACGGCCGGCGCGCTGCCGGGCGGCTCGCTCCTGCTGATCGGGGACGACGACCTGATCTCGCTCGCCGTCGCCGTGGTGGGCGATGTGCTCGGCGGCCCCATCGTCGAGCAGGTCACCGTCGTGGACATCTCCGAGGAGATCCTCGACCACATCCAAAAGACGGCGGCCGGTCTCGGCACGCGCGTGGAGACCGTCCGGCACGATCTTCGGCTGCCGCTGCCCACCGCGCTGCACGGGCAGCACGACGTGGCCATGACCGACCCGCCGTACACCCCGGAAGGCGCCCGGCTCTTCCTCTCCCGCGCCGTGGAGGGCCTGCGGCCCGGTCCGGCGCACAGTGTCTTCTTCTCCTTCGGCGGCAAGAGCCCGGACGAGATGCTGGAGGTGCAGCGGGAGATCATGGCGCTCGGCCTGGTCACCAACGGCTACATCCGCAACTTCAACGAGTACGAGGGCAGCGGCATCCTCGGCGGCGTCGGCTTCTTCCAGCATCTCCTGACGACCACCTCGACGGCCCCCTCCCATCTGGGCGAGTTCAGCGGCCCCCTCTACACGGGCGACAAGCGGACCCGGCAGCGCGAGTACACGTGCGCGGCGTGCGACGCCCGGATCCGCGTCGGCCCCGGCGCCCGCTGGACGTCGGTGGCCGCCCTGCGCGCCGACGGCTGCCCGAGCTGCGGCAAGGGCCCCTTCCGCCCCGGCCGCCTGGTCCCGGCGGAGGACCCGACGCCCCCGGCCCCGCCACCGGCACCCACCCCGCAGGACGCGGCCCCCGCCCCGACACCCGTCACACCCCCGACGCCGCCCGCACCCGTCACGGCCCCCGCCTCCCCTACGTCCCCGACCTCCCCCACCTCCCCCTCCGGCCGCGTCCACGGCTGGCGCCCCCCGGACGACGACGACCGGGCCGCCCTCGCCGAGCGGGCACAGCCGTACGTCACCCGTCAGGCCGACGAGCGCGATCTGCCGGCCATCGGACGGTTCGAGGCCGAGATCGCCCGGGTCTCCTTCGGCGAGGACGCCATCGACGACCCCGAGCGCTGGGCGACCCGCCTCGGCCGGGCCATGGAGAAGTCGAAGGAGGGCATGATCGTCGCCAATGCGCCGGGCGGGGAGCCCGTCGGCTGGTGCTGGGTGAGCATCAACCAGAACGCGATGACCGGCGACCGTTACGCCAACTTCCGCTCCCTCGCGGTGTCCCCCGTCGACAACCGCAGCGACGTCGCGGAACTCCTGCTCACCGCGGGCCTGGAGTTCTGCCTGGCGAACGGCATCACCGAGGTCGTCGGCCGGGTGCACGTGGGCAACGTCCCGATGCGCACGGTCTACCGCAAGTTCGGCTTCGACCCCACCAGCCTGGCGATGAAGCTGTTCCTGCCGGAGCAGGACGGCGTCCGATGACCGGCACGGAGGGCTTCGACCCCGACCGGGTCAAGTGCGTCGTCTGGGACCTCGACGGCACGCTGTGGGACGAGATCGCCGTCGAGTCGGCCACCGACGACCTGCCCACGCCCCGCCCCGCCGCCCTCGCCGCGATCGACGCACTGGCCGCCCGCGGCGTGCTCAGCAGCATCGCCAGCCGCAGCGCGCCCTCGGTGCTCGACCGGCTGGACGACGTGCCCGACCTGCGGGCGCGCTTCCTCGCCCCGCAGGTCTCCTGGCAGGACAAGAGCGAGTCGCTGCGCGCGATCGCGAAGGACCTCGGCATCGCCGTGGAGTCTCTGCTCCTGGTCGACGACTCGCCCTACGAGCGCGCCGAGGTCGAGGCCCTGCTGCCGGGCGTGCGCACCCTCGACCCCGCGGAGGTCCCCGCGCTGCTGGCCGCCTTCGAGGACCGGGAGGAGACCCCCGAGTCCCGCGCGCGCGTGCAGCGCTACCGCACCGAGGAGACCCGCCGGGCCGAGGGCGAGCGCTTCCAGGGCACCCGCGAGGAGTTCCTGCGCTGGTGCGGCATGCGCCTCACCGTCGGCGCCGCCACACCCGAGGAGATCCCGCGCGCACTGGAGCTCGCCGCCCGCACGCACCGGCTGAACTCCTCCGGCCTCACCCCCGACCGGCTGCGCGAACTAGCCGTCTTCGCGGGGCACGAGCTGTTCACAGCCGCCATGACGGACCGTTTCGGCGACTACGGCGTCATCGGTGCCGCCCTCGTCGACGGCACCGATCCCGCCGTCCGGTCCGTGCCGCTGCTTGCCCTCTCCTGCCGGGTGGCCGGACGGGGCGCTGCGGCCGCATTCCTGTTCCGGCTGATGG
The DNA here is from genome assembly GCF_036898465.1 of Streptomyces sp. B21-105. NCBI lineage: Bacteria > Bacillati > Actinomycetota > Actinomycetes > Kitasatosporales > Streptomycetaceae > Streptomyces > Streptomyces sp. B21-105. The sequence continues at coordinate 3,448,847 of NZ_JARUMJ010000001.1, forward strand.
AGCGCTCCCGCACGGCCGGCGCCGAGGAGTTCCGGGTGACGCTGCGCCCGACGGACGCCAACCTCGAGATGCGCATCCTGCTCCGCCAGGCGGGCCTGCGCCGCACGGACGCCACCGCCGCCACCGCCGACACCGCCGCGGGTGCGGTCCTCGGCAGGTCCCTGCACGGCGACCTGCCCGAGCCGCCCGCGTGGCTGCACGTTTTCGACCGAGAGGACACCAAGGCGTGAGCGACACCCCGGACCGGGCCGCGGTGGAACGGGAGATCCGTTCGATGATCGCCGAGGCTGCCCGCCTGGACGAGACGTTCGTCGCGGAACTCCCCTCCGACGCCGACCTGTTCGGTCCGCGCATCGGCCTCACCTCGCTGGCCGGCGTCGCCCTGCTGGGCGCGATCGACCGGCGCTACGGCGTCGATGTGGCCGCGCTGGACCTGAGCCTGGACAGTCTGCAGTCCATCGCCACCCTGGCCGACTTCGTCGCGACCTGTCTCCAGTCGCACTAGCCACCCGTCTGTACTACTCCCTGTCCAAAAAGGGTGATCCGTACGGCCGTCCCGTGACCGGTCGGGGGCGGCGGCGTTGAACGGGGCGTGCGACGGCGCCCCCTGCCGCCGCACGTACCGAATCACTTAAGGAGAACGTGATGTCTCGCATCGCGAAGGTCGCCGCTGTTGCTCTCGGCACCAGCGCCGTGGTGGTCAGCGGAGCCGGCCTGGCCATGGCGGACGCGGGTGCGCAGGCCGCGGCCGTGGGCTCGCCGGGTGTCGTGTCGGGCAACGTCGTCCAGGTCCCGATCAACATCCCGGTCAACGTCTGCGGCAACACCATCAGCGTCATCGGCCTGCTGAACCCGGCCTTCGGCAACACCTGCGCCAACGTCGGCGGCGACCACCACGACAAGGGTGGCGACCACCACGACAAGCACGGCCACGGCGGCAGCGGTTACGGCGGCTGAGCAGTCGTCCGTACGCCTCGCGCGTACACCCCGGTCGTACGCACCGTACGCACCACCAGGAGAGCCCCGGCACCTCGAGCGCCGGGGCTCTCCCCTGTCCTCCCGTGTCCTCCCGCCGTGCCCCGGCATCCCGCCGTGCCCCGGTGACCGAGGACCCGGGCCGGGGACGTCAGGCGTACCGGTAGGTCCGGGACATGTCCTCCAGCTGATCCGGCGTCACGTCCCACGGCGGCAGCTTCTCCCGGCGGGCGACGACCCGTCGGTACTGGCCGCTGGTCGGGCCCGGCGGCTCGGCCGGCAGATAGCGGTGGTCGCGGTGGCGGCTCTGCCAGCGGGTCCACAGCAGGTCGACGAAGGCGTGGTGCAGCCAGAAGGCGGGGTCGTTGACGGAGGCGCCGCCCAGCATGACCCCGCCGACCCAGCGGTGCACCCGGTTGTGGTTGCGCCACGCGGCGCTGCCCGAGCCGGTCCCCCATCCCTCCAGCTTGTTGCGGAAGCCCCGGGTGAGGGTGGAGTCGTAGGGCGAGACGTCGTAGACCGGGTCCTTCAGCGCCCACTCCACGTCGGCGGCGGTCGGCAGGCCGATCGGAGCGGCGGCCCGGCCCAGGTCCCGGGTGAGGAACTTGCCGTCGGTGACGTTCTCCTTGATGGTCCAGTCACCGGTCGCGTAGGCGAACGGCCCGGTGGTCACCTGATGGTCGGAGCGCCGCCCGTTGCCGCCCAGCAGGTCCGCCGTCCAGGGCGCGGCGGTCGTGGTCCGGTGGCGCGTCCAGTCCCAGTAGGGCACCGTCACCGAGGAGTCGACCCGGCGCAGCGCCTCCTCCAGGTCGAGCAGGAACCTGCGGTGCCAGGGCAGGAAGGAGGGCGCCATGTGAGCGCTGCGCAAGCCGCCTTCGCCGTCCGCGACGTAGTGTTCGATGTGCATCCGCACGAACTCGTCGTACTCCCCCTTGCGTTTGATCTCGAGCAGCGCGTTCACGAAGCGCCGCCGTTCGGCGGCGGTGAGCGTGCTGACGTCCTTACGGATGTAGGCCATGGTGTCCCCCCATGTGCGTGTCGTCGTGGTGTGCCGGGCCCGCCTCGCGCAGCCGCTGTCCGGGGCCGAGTTCGTCGACGGCGGCCCGGGCCGCCTCCAGCGGAGTGGCGTACGAGCGGTAGTGGTCGACCATGCTCAGCCAGGTGCCGTCGGCCCGGCGCATGAGGTGCAGCGGACGACCGTCGACCGTGATCGCCCACTCGGCGTGGCCCGCGCCCGCGGCCCCGGCCGTGGTGAGGAGCCCCAGGATGCGCCGCCCCCGGTAGGTCTCCTCGAAGGAGGTGTCCGCGGGGCCGCCGTCCGCCCGGGTGCGCGACCGGGTGGCGGTGACGACGGGGACGATCGCGAGGGCGGCGGAGGCGCCGAGCAGCCCGCGCAGCAGGTCGCGTCGTCGTGTGCGGCGCGGTGCGGCGGGTCTTGCCGGGCCTGCCGGCGGCGCGGTCACGGGTACTGCGTCGACGCTGACGGCCATGGTGTGCTCCTCGTCCGGGATCGCTCGCCCCCGTGGTCCGGTGGGGCCTTCGTGGGGGTAACCGTCCGGTGGGCCGACTGGTCACCGCCCGGCCCTCGATCGGCCCGCCGAAGCGCGGAGCCCGGGCACGGCGACCAAGAGGGCCACGGGTACAGCGACGGACATGGCGACGGACATGGCGACGGACATGGCGACGGGCCCGGGACGAGGCGTCCGGGCCCGTGGTCGTGGCGGTCCGTCAGTCAGTCGGAGTCGGTCAGTGGGTCGTGGGACGGCGTCTACAGCCCTTCGCCCAGACCGAGGTCCGCGCCGGGCGCCGTCTGCAGCACGGGGGTGATCACGCCGACCTGGGGCTGCTGGAGGGCCGGCAGACCGAAGCGTTGCGGGTCGGGTGCGGTGAGCGGGGCGTCCAGCGCCAGGCCCGGGCCCTGTGTGCGGAGGTCTGAGGAGGGGGCGTCGAGGCCGACGTGGTCGAGGTCGGCTCCGAGGACCTTCGGCAGCGGCCCCTGGACCCCGAGGCCGGGCAGTCCGGCGGCGACGGGCAGCGGCGGAACGACCCGGTCCGGAATGAGCCGGCCCTCCACGAAGCGCGGCCTCTCGGGCGCGGCCGGCGTCGGCAGGGGGATCTCGCCGCCGACCGCGGGCAGTTCCGCGTTGAGGGACTTCTCGACGCCGTCCAGCGGTACGAGGACGGGGACCGTGCCGATCGCGGCGGCCGGGGTCACGGAAGCAACGGCGCCCGCGGCGGCGGCCACGCAGGTGATCACTGCGGCGAGGGTTCCTCGGGTGGTCGACTTCATCTCGGGTACGGTCCCTTTCGACAGGCGAGTTCCACAGGTGAACGGCAAGGCGTCACGTCCGTACCGGGTAACGAGCCGGAAAACGGCATCAGTGCACATTCCCCCCGGCTGCCGTATTAGTGCTACCGCGTGAGTACTGACGCCGCGCCGCTCAGCCGGTCCAGAAACTCCACCACCGGGTCAGGATCAGCATCCCGATGGTCCCGATGTGCAGCAGCGGCAGCACCCAGGTGAATTCGGCGAAGAACGTCCGCACACCGGCCGGAACGGGCAGAAACCCGTGTCGTACGTCGAACGAGACGGCGTACCAGAAAGCGAGGATCGTGGCGACCCATGCCAGACAGCACCACAGGCACAGCGCGTTGATCCGGTACAGCGACTCGAACTGCAGCCACGACACGAACCCCACGCCGAACAGGCAGCCGGCGGTGAAGGTCAGCCAGTACCAGCGCGGGAAGGCGGCCCGGGCGAGCAGGCTCATGCCGACGCACACGACCATGCCGTAGGCCACCAGGCCCAGTATCGGGTTGGGGAACCCGAACGCCTCGGCCTGGTCGCTCCGCATGACGCTGCCGCAGGAGACGACGGGGTTCAGGCTGCACCCCGGAGTGAACCCGGGGTCCTTCAGCAGCTTGAACTCGTCGAGGGTGATGACCCAGGACGCCAGCAGCCCCGCCGCGCCGGCCAGCACCAGCAGCAGGGCGAACGCGCGGCCGCCGCCCACCGCTTCCGGCTGCCGCGGCGGCCTCGTCGGCCGCGACCTCATCAGCCGCGCAGGCGGCGGGCGGGCAGGGCGATGTGCGCCGCCGCCGTCAGGGTCTCCTCGGCGCCCGCGAACGCGCCCAGCGCCTCGGGCGTGACGGCCTGTCCCGGGATGGCCTCCGGCCAGGCGCGGCAGGTGAGGACGAGGTAGGCGTAGCCGCGCTGTTCGACGGCCGCGAGCCACTCCCGCGGCGGCAGGCACCGGGCGTTGAGTCCCGGCATGTCCAGGACGGCCGCGCCGGACTCGACCAGCAGGCTGAACGCCAGGCTGGGCCGCTCGGTGCCGTCGACGACGCCGCCGCCGACGGGCACGCCGTTGTCGCTGAGCAGCCGCGCGATGGCCAGGCCCGTCCCCTCGGGGCCCTCCGCGGTGTCGCCGAGGGAGTACGCGAGGAGGTAGGGCATGTCGCTGCCGTCGGGAGCCTCGCCGCTCCACGGCATCACGACGAGGGTGCCGAGATCGGTCACGCGGAAGGGCCGGGTCGCGCTGGGGGTTGAGGTCACCGCGCGACCCTATCGGCGTGCCGGAGGGCCCTCGAGCGCGTTCTCACCCGACCGGGCGACGCCGGTGCGCTGCTCCACACGAACGAGGGACGCGCCGCTCGACCGGTCTCGAACAGCGCGCAGGGCCGGTCCCGTCGGTGACGGGGACCGGCCCTGCGGCGGCGGGCGTCTCAGCCCTGCAACGGCAGCCCGCCGAGGAGCGGGTTGTGGGCGTTGAGTGCCTCGGCGGCGCCGTTCACGGTGTGCAGGACGGAGTCCTTGTTCTCGGTGTCGAGCGCGTCCGACTGGTGCTGCAGCGGCAGCGCGTCCTCCACGTTGATCGGCCCCCTGGCCAGCGTGTCCACGGCACCGTTGAGGCTGGTGGGCGGGAGGTCGGCGGGGGCGGCGGGGGCGGCGAACGCGGGCGCAGCGACGCCGGCGAGAATCACGGATCCGGCAGCGACGACGGCGGCCTTCAGGGACTTCATCGGATTCCTTTCATCGGCGACTCTGCGCGTCGGCACAGCAAGTCACCAGGGGAAATTCTGACGCCGTGCCTAACGAGCCCCGTCCGATGCGGAAACCGTGTGCGCAGGAATTTCCGCACCCCGGCGCCCTTTTCGGAGCCGGGGTGCGAAAGGTGCGGAGCTGCGGAGAAGTGCCGTGCGGCGGCCGTCAGCCGGCGGGCAGCGCCGGCACCGCCGGAGCCGCGGGCCCCACGGACAGAGCCGGCGCGGCCGGCAGCACCGGGGCCGCGGGCGGCGGAGCCGCGGGAAGCACCGGCGCGGCGGGCGCCTGCGCCGGGACGGCGAATTCATCCGCCGGGACGGCAGGCTCCTCCGCCGGAAGGGCGGGCCGGCTCGGCGGGGTCAGGCCGAGCCCGGCCAGCGTCCCGGACAGCAGGTCGAGGAGGCCGTCCACCACACCGGTGACCGCAGACGCGATCTCGTCGACATCGAGCGACATCGCCGCCGCCAGCAGGTCGTCGACGGCCTTCTGCACGGCGACGAGGGCGTCAGGCACCGGGTCGGCAGCGGCCGCCTTCGGCTTTGCGGCCGCGACGGCCGGCGTCGGCGCGGAGTCCGCGAGCCCCGAGGCGGCCGGAATCACGGGAGCGGCCGGGCTCGCCGGCAGCGCGGCAGCCGGGTCGGCGGCAGGAAGGGCCGGAGCTGCCGGAGCTGCCGGAAGCGCGGGAGCGTCCGGGGCTGCCGGACCGTCCGGCGTTACCGGCTTTACCGGCGTTGCGGGAAGCGCCGGGTCGGCCGGTGGTGCCGGAAGCGTGACGGGCGGGTCGGCGGGGTCGGGCGGGTCGGCGGGCAGGGTCGGGGTCGCCGTCGCGGTGATCTTCGCTACGGCCGTCTTCACGGCGCCGGCGAGCTGGGTCGCCTGGTCGGCGGTGAGCTGACCGTCGTCGGCCTTGAGGACGGTTCTGAGCAGGTCGGTGACGGGGGTGACCACGGCGCCGAGGCGGCCGAGGCTCTCGACCCGGGCGAGCAGCGCGGCGGCGCCGGGGACGGGCGCATCCGACGCCGCGGCGATGCGCTCACGGGCCGCGGCTCCGTCGGCCGCCATGGCGGCGGGGGCGGTGATGCCGAGGACGAGGGAGGCGCACAGAGCGGTGGAAGCGATACGCCGTACGGGCAGACCACGCATGGGAAATCCTTTCGATTGCGTCGGGTCTCGTGCCCACCGTGCGAAAAGGAGTCGCACTCCGCAACAGATCACCTGCGCTGCGTGACCGCCGACAATCTCGTCCCGCCCGCTTCGTCGCAGGTGGGAAGGCCTGTCAAGGACTGCCGAGCGTGTCGCGGCCCCTCCCCCCGTTCGGGGTAACGCCTTTCGCGAACGCGAACGGCCGCCCTCCTGGCGGAAGGGCGGCCGTTCAGCGGATGACGTGTCGTGACCTCCGGGTGAGGTGACGTCAGTCGTTGACGCAGGTGTTGCCGAACGCCGGGTTCAGCAGGCCGATCACGTTGACCGTGTTGCCACAGATGTTGACCGGGATGTGGATCGGAACCTGGACGACGTTGCCGGAGAGCACGCCCGGGGAGTGCGCGGCGACGGCGTTCGCGCCACTGTCGGCGGTGGCGATGCCGGAGGCGCCGACGACGGCCGCGGCGGCAACGGAGGTCAGGGCCAGGCCCTTCGCGATACGCGACATGGAGAGGTGCTCCTTGGGGGTTTTGACACAAGCACTGGGCGGGGATGCCCGGCGCTGAAGTCAACGCGCCACAACCACAGGAGTTGTGCCGCCAAAAGAGTGATGTCGCCGGAGACCTCGCTTCACCATTCCGACACACTTGTCCTGTTTCTACGGATTAATCCGGACAGAAGTTAGAGTTGCGCCCCATCTGCCGCACGCCTATAGCAAGCAAATCGCACGAAAGGCCACTGCCGGTCATGCGCAATTCCCTGGGTCCGCTGTTGCGCCGCGCGACGGTCGGCGTCCTCGCCCTCGCCTCGATCTGGGCGCCGTCCGGCGCCCGTGCGGCCGGCGCGCCGCCCGCCCCGGAGGCGAAGAGCCTCGCCTTCCAGCAGCGCTACCACGCCAGACAGCACGGCGGGATCGTCCGCGCGGCCAACGCGGCCATCAGCTGCCGGGCCGCTCCGGCGGTCCGCGCGGTGCCCTCCTGCCCCTCCGTCCGCCGGGGCGGGGCGGGCGTCAACAACAGCTTCGACATGTTCTACGTCGACGTCGACAGCGACCCGAACACCTACAACTCCTCCCGGGCGGAGGTCCGTCTGCCGAAGGGCGCACAGGTGACGTACGCGCGCCTGTACTGGGGCGGCAACCTGCGCGTGGGCGAGCAGAAGCCGCCCAAGGACAACGGGAGGGTGCTCATCGCCGAGCCCGGCGGGGCGTACAAGGCGGTGCTCGCCGACACGGTCGTCGGCCACCGGGTCGCCCAGGGCGCCGACGCCTTCCAGGCCTCCGCGGACGTCACCCGGCTGGTGCGTCGGAGCGGCCAGGGCCTCTACACGGTCGCCCAGGTGAACGTGGCCATGGGCCGTTCGACGACCGGGGCGTGGGGCGGCTGGACGCTGGTGGTGGCGTACCGCGACCCGAAGGAGCCGCTGCGCGATCTGTCGGTGTGGGACGGCTTCGACACCCTCGGCTCCGCCGCCGGCAAGGAGATCCGGCTGCGCGGGCTGCACATCGCGCCCGGCGCGGGCGGCCGGGCGGGGCTCGTGGCCTACGACGGCGACCGCGGCCGTTCGGGTGATTCGCTCATGCTGTCGACCGGTGGCGGGCAGGCCGTCGCGCTCACCGACCCGGTCAATCCATCTGACGATGTGTTGAACTCCACGATCAGCGAGCCGGGGGAGGCTCCGGCGGCGCGTGTACCGGCGTACGTCAACACGCTCGGCTACGACTCCGACGTGTTCGATCTCCGCAGGGGTTTGCGGCGCGGCGGTGACCAGCTGGCCGTCCGGCTCGTTTCCCACCGGGACGCGGCGTGGGCCGGGGCGCTCTTCGTAGCCGTCGACACACGGAAGAAGTAATCAGGCGCGTTCCGCAGTCCCGAGCGCCACCGTGAGCGAGGAATCCGCGCAATGCACCAGCCAGAACCCGACGCCAGAACCCGGGTCCTGCACCTCACCCAGCCCGTGGACGGCGGGGTCGCCCGGGTCGTGACCGACCTGGCGCGGGCCCAGCTCGCGGCGGGTCTGCACGTCACCGTCGCCTGTCCGGCCGGCGCGCTCGCCGGGGAACTGCGCTCCCTGGGCGCGCGGACGGAGCACTGGGCGGCGACCCGGTCGCCGGGGCCCTCCCTCCCCGGCGAGGTGCGGCGGCTCGCACGCCTGATCGCCGGGGTACGCCCCGACCTCGTGCACGCGCACAGTGCGAAGGCGGGGCTGGCCGGCCGGCTCGCGGTGCGCGGCCGGATCCCGACCGTGTTCCAGCCGCACGCCTGGTCCTTCGAGGCCGTCGGGGGCTCCACCGCGGCGCTCGCCCTCACCTGGGAACGGTTCGGGGCGCGGTGGGCGGACCGGCTGGTGTGCGTGAGCGCGGCGGAACGCGACGCCGGCCGGCGTGCGGGGATCGCCGGGCGATGGAGCGTCGTCCCCAACGGCATCGACTCCGGGCGTTTCCATCCCGCCCCCGTCGACACCGTGCGTGCCTCGCTGCTGCCCGGCGTCGGCCCGGCGGCACCGCTGGTGGTGTGCGTGGGCCGGCTGTGCCGGCAGAAGGGGCAGGACGTACTCCTGCGGGCGTGGGACACGATCGTGCGCAGGACGCCCGCCGCCCGACTGGTGCTGGTCGGCGACGGTCCGGACGCGGCGCGGCTGCGGTCCCACGCACCGGAGTCGGTGCTGTTCGCCGGGGCCGTCGCCGACGCCGTGCCCTGGTACCAGGCGGCCGATCTGGTGGTGCTGCCCTCGCGCTGGGAGGGCATGGCGCTGGCCCCGCTGGAGGCGATGGCCTGCGGCAGACCCGTGGTGGTGACCGACGTGAACGGCGCCCGGGAGAGCCTGCCCGCCGAACTCGTCGAGCGCTGTCTGGCCCCCGCCGAGAACCCCGCGGCGCTCGCCGACGCGGTCTGCGCACTGCTGCCCGACCCGCTGCTGCGCGAGTCGCTCGGCCACCAGGGGCGCCGGCACGTCCTGGCCACGCACGACGTGCGGCGCACGGCCGAGGCGGTCGAGGGCGTGTACCGGGAGCTGCTCACGACCATCGACGGGGCGCCGGTCGCGCCCACCGAGTGCAGGGAGTCCATCCACTCGTGACTGCGGAAAGCACCGTCCCCTCTCCCGGCGCGCAGGCCGGATACTCGCCCGTCTCGGTCATCGCGCGGCGAGGAAGCGCGGCGGGATTCCGGTTCCCCGTCCGCCGGCCCCCGGCGCGGCCCGTGTCGCCGCTGCCGCTGCTGCTCGCCGACGGGCTCGCCGCGTTCGCGGGCGGGCTGGCCCTGACCGGGGCGCAGCGCCGCCCGTTACTGGTGGCCCTGCTGGTGACGGCGACGATACTGCTGCGCCCTCGGCGCGCGCGTCCGGTGGCGGGGGTGTTGGACGAACTGCCCGCCGTGTGCGGCCGGATCGCGGTGGCCTGGCTGGCGCTCGGCGCGCTCGCCGCGGCATGGCACCCGGCGCACGCGCTGTCGGCCCGCACCCTGGTCCTCGGCTGCGCGGCACAGGCCTCGGTCGGCTGCGCGGCCCGCGCGGTCGTGCATCTGCGCCGGCGCCGGGCGCTTCTGCGCCGGCCGCGCGCCGCACTCGTCATCGGCCCCGCCGCGACCGCGCAGCGGGTGGCCGCCGCGGTGCTGCGGCATCCCCGGTGCGGGGTCCGGCCGGTGGGGATCGTGGCCGAGAGCCCCGGCGGCTGCGAGGGGCTGCCGGTGCTGACCTCCGGTCAGGAGGTGCAGCGGGCCCTCATCCAGAACGGTGTGCGGGACGTGCTGTGCGTCCACCCCGGCGTGCGCGGTGTGCAGGGTCCGCTGCTGCGGGCGCTCGCCGAATCGGGCTGCACGGTGTGGGAGGTCGACGCCGACATCCCGTCGTACGCGAGCCGCGAGCAGTTGGCCGGGTTCTCCTGCCGGCGCCTCGACATGGGCGCCCGTCGGCGCGGCAGCCTCGGCAAGCGGCTGCTGGACGTCGTGGTGTCCGGGGCGCTGCTGCTGCTGGTGAGTCCGCTGCTGCTGCTGTGCGCGGCCGTGCTGCGGCTGACCGACGGACCCGGGGTGGTCTTCCGGCAGGAGCGCATCGGCAAGGACGGCCGGCCCTTCACCCTGCTGAAGTTCCGCACCCACCGCCCGGTCGACGAGCACGAGTCGGCGACCCGCTGGAGCGTGGCCGGGGAACGCGAGATGAGCCGTTTCTGCCGCTTTCTGCGCCAGACCTCGCTGGACGAGCTGCTCCAGTTGTGGAACGTCCTGCGCGGCGACATGAGCCTCGTCGGACCGCGCCCCGAACGCCCCTTCTTCGTCGGCCAGTTCAGCCAGACCTACCCGGGTTACGCGGCCCGTCACCGGATGCGGGCCGGCATCACCGGCCTCGCCCAGGTGCAGGGGCTGCGCGGCGACACCTCGATCGAGGACCGGGCCCGTTTCGACAACGCGTACATCGACAACTGGTCGCTGTGGCAGGACGTGTGCATCCTGCTGCGCACCGCGGCCGCCCTCGTGCGACCGACCGGGAGCTGAACCGCCGATGACCCTCGCCCCGCCCCTTCCGCTGACGCTGCCCCGCAACCGCGCCCGCGCCCGTACGCTGTCGCCGGTCCTGCCGGTGGTCGCCGTGATCGCCCTGCTCGGTCTTCCCCCTCCCCGGGCGGCGAGGGCGGCGCCGGGCCGGCCGACGCGCTGTCCGCGCTGGTCGTGCTGTTCTGCGTGGTGCGGCTGCTGCGGCAGCGGGTGCGCCCGCTGTCCCGTACGGCGGCCGTGGTCCTCGGGATGCCGGTCGCGGGGCTCGCTCTCGCGGCGATGGGCGCGTCCTCGCCGGGCGCGGGGCTCACCGGGCTCGGCCGTTATCTGCAGATCTTCGTGCTGGTCCCGGCGGCCGTCGTGCTGCTGGTCCGGAACCGGGCCGACCTGCGGCTGCTCGCCTGGTCGTTCGTCGGGCTCGCGGGCTGGCAGGGGGCCGTCGGCGTCCACCAGTTCGTCACCGGGACCGGCGCCTCCTACCAGGGCGAGACGATCCGGGCGGTCGGCACCTTCGGGCCGCAGGACGTGATGGGCATGGCGACCGTCGTGTCCTTCGGGCTGGTCTGCGCGGTCGGTCTGGCGCTCGGCGGCTCCGGTGCGCGGCAGCGGGCGGTCGCCGCCGCCGCCGCGCTCGCCCTGCTGGCGCCGCTCGCGCTCTCCTTCAGCCGGGGGGCGTGGATCGCGACCGCGCTGACCTGCACGGTCCAGCTGGCCCTGGCCGGACTGCGCCGGGCGCTCAAGGTGGGCGCGGCGGCGGTCGCGGCCGGGGTGGTCCTGGTGGGCGGCTTCGGCGTCGGCTCGGCGATGCTCCAGGAACGCGTCAGCAGCATCACGCAGGTCGCGGACGCCCCGGACCAGTCGGTCGTCGACCGGTACACCCTGTGGGCGTCCGCGGTCGGCATGTGGGCCGAACAGCCGCTCACCGGCGTCGGGTTGAAGGGCTTCCCCGAGCACCGGGACGCGCACGCCTCCCTCGCGCTGTCGTCCGGCAGCGACACCGACGGCGCGGGCTCCGGCTTCGTCCGGCAGCCGCTGCTGTCCCCGCACAACATGTATCTGCTGGTCCTCGGCGAACAGGGCCTGATCGGACTGCTCGCCCTCGCCGGCGGCTGGCTGGCGATGCTGGCGTGCGGGCTGCGGGGGTGGCTGCGCGCCCGGCGCTCCGGCCGTGGTCTCGACTGTGCGCTGTTCGCCTGCGGCCTGCTGGTCTGGCAGCTGATCGACTTCGCGTACGCCGACATCGGCGGACCGTCGACGGTGCTGACCGCCGTCGTCTTCGGGATCGTCGCCTGGTGGGCGCTGGTCGGCGCGGACGCCGGCGCCGGTAACAGCAACGGCAACGGCAACGGCAACGACAGCGGCAGTGGCCGTGACCTCGGCCTCGAGGGAGTGCGGGCAGGATGACCGTGACGCCTCCTCGGACACCCCGCGCGGACGGGCCCGTGTCCGTGCCGCCCGCGCGGTCCGCCGCCCGGTCCGGGGAGACGGACCCCGAGGCTGCCGGAGAGGCGGGCGAACTCCCCGCCGCCTCCAGTGGTTTCCTCGCCAAGGCCGCGCTCGTCACCGCCGCCCTGTCCGTCGCCGGGGCCCTGCTCGGGCTGGTCCGGGACCAGGCGCTGGCGCGGCTCTTCGGGGCGGGCAGCGACACCGACGCCTTCCTCGTCGCGTGGACGGTGCCCGAGTTCGCGGCCACGCTGCTGATCGAGGACGGACTGGCGTTCGCCCTCATCCCGGCGTTCAGCATGGCGCTGGCCCGCCGTTCCCAGGGCGCGCCCGGCGACCCGGTCCGGGCGCTGGTCGCGGGCACGCTGCCCCGGCTGTCGCTGGCGTTCGTCGCGGTGGGCGCGCTGCTCGTCGGCGCCGCCCCGCAGGTCGTCGACGTCCTCGCGCCCGGCCTCCCCGACCCGGCGCTCGCCGTCGACTGCACCCGGCTCACCGCGACCTGCGCGGTGACCTTCGGCCTGGCCGGGTACTGCAGCGCGGCCCTGCGCGCCCACCGGCGGTACGTGGCGCCCGCGGCGATCTACGTGGCCTACAACGTCGGCATCGTCACCGGGATGTACGTGCTGGGCGGGCGCTGGGGCGTGCGGTCGGCGGCGGCCGGGGTGGCGGTGGGCGGGCTGCTGATGGTCCTCGTGCAGCTGCCCTCGCTCATCGGCCGGCTCCGCAGGGGGCGGACGGCCACGGTGGGGCCCGTCGGACAGGAGGAGCCCCGGCCGCTGGACACCGAGCTGCTGGCGACCGTCCTGCTCTTCGCGCTGTGCCGGCAGTCCCAGACGCTCATCGAGCGCTTCCTCGCCTCCCAGCTTCCGGCGGGGGCGATCTCGCACCTCAACTACGCGCAGAAGGTCGCGCAGATGCCGATGATCCTGTCGGTGATGGTGTGCACGGTGACCTTCCCGGTCGTCGCGCGGGCGCTGGCCGAGGGGGACGCCGAGCGGGCCCGCAACCGGGTGGAGCGGGATCTGGCGCTGGCCTCGTGCATCGTGCTGCTGGGCACCGCCGCGGTCGTGGCGTGCGCCCCGCAGATCGTCGAACTGCTCTTCCAGCGCGGCGCGTTCACCAGCGGGGACACGCTGGCGACGGCGGGCGTCATGCGGGTGTACGCGCTCGGGCTGCTCGGCCAGACCCTGGTGGGCGTGCTGGTCCGCTCGTACTTCTCGGGGGGCCGCGGCTCCTGGTACCCGGTCGGCGCGATGGCCGGCGGGATCGTCGTGACGTCTTGGATCGGCGCGTTGAGCGTCGGCGCCTGGGGCGTGTACGGCATCGCCGTCGCCAACGCGACCGGTATCACCGTCACCGCCCTGGTGCTGCTGGCCGGCATGGGTCCGCGCAACGTCCCGATCGGTGTCCGGGGCGTGCTGCGCGAGCTGAGCCGGCCGGTGCGGGCGGCCGTGGTGGCGACCCTCGCGGGGGCGCTCGCCGCCATGCGGTTCGCCGACCCGGTGCGCGCGCTCGCCGTCGGGGGCCTCACCGTGACCGTCGTCTTCCTGCTGGTGGGCCGGGCCCTGGGCGCCCAGGGCATCGTCTCCGCCTTCCGTTCCGTACGTTCCGCGACCCGAAAGCTCTCCCATGGCCGCTCCTGACCTCACCCGCGCCCCCGTCCCGTGGGTGGCGATGTACCACTCCGTGAGCGACTGCTCCGACGACCCCTACCGCATCACCGTGACCCCCGGACGGTTGGAGCAGCAGCTGGCGTGGCTGCGCCGGCGTGGACTGCGCGGCGTCTCCATGGCGGAGCTGCTGGCCGCCCGCGCCCGGGGCGAGGGCCGCGACCTGGTGGGCCTCACCTTCGACGACGGCTACGCCGACTTCCTCACCGGGGCGCTGCCGGTGCTGCGCCGGCAGGGCTGCAACGCCACCCTGTTCGTGCTGCCCGGCCGGCTCGGCGGCGACAACGCCTGGGACCCGCTGGGTCCGCGCAAACCCCTGCTGACCGCCGACGGGATCCGCCGCGCGGCCGCTGAGGGCGTCGAGATCGGCTCGCACGGCCTCACCCACGTCGACCTGACCCGGGCCGACGACAGCACCCTGAAGGCGGAGACGGTCGAGAGCCGAGCCGCCCTCGCCGCCCTCCTCGGGACCGAGATCGACGGCTTCTGCTACCCGTACGGCACGGTCGACCGGCGTGCCGTGGACGCCGTGGACGAGGCCGGCTACTCCTACGCCTGCGCGATCGACCCCGGCCCGCTGAACGGCCCGCTCGCCTTCCCGCGGGTCCATGTCGGGCAGGGCGACGACACCGTCCGGCTGTTCCTGAAGTACCGCCTGCACCGGTTGCGCCGGCGTCCCGTCGAGGGGCTGCGGTGAAGGCGCTGCACATCATCACGGGGCTGGGCGTGGGCGGCGCCGAGCAGCAGTTGCGGCTGCTGCTGCGGCATCTGCCGGTCGACTGCGAGGTGGTGACGCTGACCAACCCGGGGTCGGTGGCCGACGGGCTCGCCGAGGACGGCGTCAAGGTCGTCCATCTGGGCATGGCCGGCAACCGCGACCTGGGCGCGCTGCCGCGGCTGGTCCGGGTGGTCCGCTCCGGGGGCTACGACCTCGTGCACACGCATCTGTACCGGGCCTGCGTCTACGGCCGGCTGGCCGCGCGGCTCGCCGGGGTCCGCGCGGTGGTGGCCACCGAACACTCCCTGGGCGAGTCTCAGTTGGAGGGCCGGCCGCTGACCGCCGGGGTGCGCGCGCTGTATCTGGCCAGCGAGCGGCTGGGCCGCACCACGGTCGCCGTCTCCCCCACGGTCGCCGACCGGCTGCGCGGCTGGGGTGTGCCGGAGCCGCGGATCGAGGTCGTCCCCAACGGCATCGACCTGGCCCGCTTCCGCTTCGATCCGGCGGCCCGGCTGCGCACCCGCCGGCGTCTCGGGCTGCCCGACGACGCCTGTGTGGTGGGCGGTGTGGGACGCCTGACGGCCGGCAAACGCTTCGACGTCGTCATCCGCGCACTGGCCCGGCTCCCGTCGGACCACTGGCTGCTGCTGGTCGGCGGCGGCCCGGAGGAGAACGTGCTGCGGCGCGTCGCGCAGGAGGCCCAGGTCGCCGACCGGGTGCTGTTCGCCGGCGAGCGCCCCTATGTGGCGGACGGCTCTCCCGGCCCCGACCTGCCCTCCCTCGCCTGTGCCATGGACGTGTTCGTCTCGCCGTCCGCCGAGGAGACCTTCGGGCTGGCCGTTGTGGAGGCGCTGGCGTCGGGATTGCCCGTGCTCTACGCCTCCTGTCCCGCGATCGAGCAGTTGCCCGCGCGGGCGGCGCCGGGCGCGCGCCGGGTGACCGGCGGCGCCGACGCGTTCGTCCGGGCGCTGTCCGAGGTCCGCGCGCCCGCCCCGGGTCCGCGCGCCGCGCCCGAGGCGGCGCTCCACTACGACATCGCCCGCAGCGCCGCCCAGCTGATGGACGTGTACGCGACCACCGTTTCCGGACCACCCCAGTCGTCCTCCGCTTCCCCTACACCCCAGGGAGTCAGTTCCCCATGACCGAGAACCCTCGCCGTCCCGCCGCCCCGCGCCGCGCCAAGTCGCTCCCGCCCTGGGCCCTGCTCGCGGCCGGAGTCGTCGTCGGCGGCGCGCTCGGCGGTGCCTACGGTGTCGTCAAGCCGCCCGTGTACACGGCCACCGCCTATGTCGTCGCCGTCCCCACGGCGAAGTCCGACCCGGCTTCGGCGCTCGGCTTCGCGCAGGCCTACGGCCGGGTCGCCACCCAGCTCGCGGTGCTCGGGGACGCGCAGGTGTGGGCCGGCGTGCCGGTGAGAACACTTCAGCAGAGCGTGCAGACGGCGACCTCGCCGGACGCCCCGATGGTCTCGATCACGGCGACCTCGCCGCGCGCCGACCTGGCCGCCGACATGGCCAACGCGGTGTCCCGCTCGCTGACCCAGCACGCGAAGAGCTCCCAGGCCACCACCAACGTCGAACTCCAGCAGTTCGCCCGCGCGGTGAAGCCGACCGGGCCCTCCTCGCCGTCCCCCGTGCTGACCGGGGCGGTGGGGGCGAGCGCGGGCGGACTGCTCGGCGGGCTGGTCCTGCTGGTGCGGCCGAAGAAGCGTACGCAGGACGAGGGGGCGCTCCCCGCCGCCGTCCCCGGGCCGGCCCTCGCCGCCGAAGCCCACGGGGCGCTGTGAAGGCGACGTTCACCACCGAGGTCGTCACCGACGAGCGGGCCTTCGCCGCCCTCGCCCCGGCCTGGGACCGGCTCTACCAGCGGTGCGCGACGGCCACCCCGTTCCAGAGCCACGCCTGGCTGCACTCGTGGTGGCTGTCGTACGGCCGCCCCGGCCGGCTGCGGCTGCAGCTGGTCCGGGACGGCGCGGAACTCGTGGCCGTCGCCCCGCTGACCGCCGTGCGCCGGCCGGTGCCCGCGCTCGTGCCGCTTGGCGGGGCGATCTCCGACTACGGGGACGTCCTGGTCGACGACGAGCACGGTGAGCGGGCCGTCGGCGCGCTCACCGAGGCCCTCGCGACCGCCGCCCGCACCGCGCTGGTCGATTTCCGCGAGGTGCGGCCGGGCGGTGCGGTGGAGCGCGTCTACGAGCACTGGCGCGGGCCGCGGCGGCGGGTCGGCGACTCGGTGTGCCTGGAGCTGCCCGCCGTGCCCATGGACGAGCTGGTGGCCCGGCTGCCGTCGGCGAAGGCCCAGCGGGTGCGCGCCAAACTGCGCAAGCTGACCGCGCTCGGCGTGCAGCGCCAGGCGGTGCGCCCGGAGGAGGTGGACGCGGCGCTGCGGCGGCTGCTGGAGCTGCACCGGCTGCAGTGGCAGGGGCGGAAGGTGACGGGCGAGCACCTGCGCGACCGGTTCTGCGAGCACCTGGTGCGTTCGGTCGGTCCGATGGTGCGCTCCGGAGCCGCGGTGGTCACCGAGTTCCGGCTCGACGACGACGTGGTGGCCGTGGATCTGACGCTGCTGTCGCGGCGGCTGGCCGGGGGCTACCTGTACGGCGCCCATCCGCGGCTGCGGGAACGCAAGGCGGACGTGGCGGTGATGCTGCTGGAGGCGTGCGCCGAGCACACCCGCGACGGTGGGCGGGCCGCGCTGAGCCTGCTCCGCGGCGACGAGCCGTACAAGCATCACTGGCGGCCCGAACCGGTCGTCAACCAGCGGCTGCTGCTGGCCCGTCGGCGTACCGCGCCGCTGCTGTCCGCGGTCGCGTGCGACGTGGCGGCGCGGCGGCGGGGCAAGGAGCTGCTGCTCCGGCTGGAGCAGCGGAGGGAGCGTGCCGGTGGCGGCGGGCCCTGACGCGGGCCGGCCGCCACCGCACATCGGTTCACCCGTTGCGCGACCACCAGTCCAGGCGGATGCACAGCTTGCCGCCGAGCCAGTACTCGACCCAGTCGCCGAGGTCCATCGGCGTGCAGTTCACCGGGGGTTCGCCGGTGGGATCGGTGGTGGGCGGCTCGGTCGTGGGCGGGGTCGTCGGGTCCGTGGTGGGCGCCGGGGTCGTGGGCTCGGTGACCGGCTCGTCGGTGCGGCCGGACAGCAGCGAACGGTAGACGTCGGACGACCGCGGGTTCTGCCCGCACTGCCACACGCCGTGCGGGCAGTAGTCGGTCAGCGTGTTGTACAGCGGCCGGTGCTCGTCCATCCAGGCGATCATGCGCCGCATGTATTCGGCGTTGTCGCCGTTGCGGAAGAGTCCCCATTCGGGATAGGAAATGGGCTTGCCGTGGGATTTGGCGAAGTCCACGTGTGCCTGCAGCCCGTAGGGTTCACTCACCTGCTCGTCGAAGGACAGACCGGTCGGCTGGTCGTACGAGTCCATTCCGATGATGTCGACCGTGTCGTCCCCCGGATAACACTCGGTCCACGGAACGGCGTCCTTGCCGCGCGTCGGCGTGAAATCGAATCTGAATTTCTGGCCCGGCACCGCACGCATGGCGGTGACGATCCTGTTCCAGTACTTCTTCCAGGCCTCCGGGTCCGGCCCGCAGCGATGGGTGTACGTGATGCCGTTCATCTCCCAGCCGAGCACGATCACCGTGTCCGGCACCTTCAGCGCGACCAGCCGCTCGGCGAGAGCCGTGAAGTGGTGATCGAACTCGCCGTCCGCGCCCTGCCGCAGCAGCCGGCGCACCTCGGAGTCGGAGACGCCTTCCTCGTTGCGCTCCATCATGGGCACGTTGAGGACGAGCATCCGGTCGTCCTTCTCCAGCCGCCAGTCCGCCCACACGTCGAGGAAGCCGGCCGGGCCCTCGATGTTGTGCCAGCGGTCGCCCGGCAGGTAGGTGTGGCCGACGCGCAGTTCGGACCCGCCCAGCCAGGCGCTGAGCTCGGCGATGCGGGCCACGCCGCTGGCTCCGTAGTCGAGGTAGGCGCCGAAGGCGGGGGCGGCGGCCTCGGTCGGCGGGGCCGGGGGCGTGGGGATCTGCACCGGGGACTCGCCCGGGGCCGGTGCCGGGGACTCGCCCGGGGTCTGTTCCGGACTCGCCTGTGCCTCCGGGGTGGTGGCCGGGGCGGGGACGGCTTGTTCGACCGCGGCGGGCGCCGGTTCGGGCGCGGCAGGCACGGGGACGGCCGGAGTGGGCGTCGGGACGGTCGGGGCGGGTGCCGGTTCGGGTGCGGCGGGCATCGGGACGGTCGGGGCGGGAGCCGGTTCGGGTGCGGCGGGCATCGGGACGGTCGGGGTGGGAGCCGGTTCGGGTGCGGCGGGCATCGGGACGGTCGGGGCGGGAGCCGGTTCGGGTGCGGCGGGCATCGGGACGGTCGGGGTGGGAGCGGGAGGATCGCCGACCCGCAGCACCCCCGAACCCGCGGCGAATCCAGGTCCGGACGCCAGGGCGGCCGACGCCGCGACGGCGGCCGCGACGACGGCAAGCCGCCGCGACCGTGCGCGTCGCTGTTGTGGAGTCATGCCTGCTCCTTTCTCCACTCTCGCGTAACGCGCACTGCCCGCGCATTACTGACACTCAGTCATATGAAAGTCACACGAAAAGGAATGACGCCACCTCCGATACGGCTTTCGAGTGCCTTGATCGCCCGTATCGGTGAACCGAGCCGAAGGATCCGCTGAAAATGCCTCAGTCGCTGCTCGACACCCGCGTCCCCGCCGTTCTCCTGCGGATCGACCGGAATCCCTTCCACCACGGCACGCTGGGCGCCGTGCGCTCGCTCGGCCGGGCCGGAATCGACGTGCACGTCGTCGCCGACGCGACCGGAAGTCCCGTGCGCGCCTCCCGTTTCGTACGCGAGTCGCATCCCCCGCCGCCGCCCGGCGCCACCCACGCCGACATCGCCGCCGCCCTGCTGCGGGTGGCGACCCGCGTCGAACGGCCCGCCGTGCTCATCCCGATGGACGACGCCGGCGCGATCGCGGTGAGCCGGCGGCGCGCCGAGCTGGCGCCCGCCTATCTGCTGCCGCAGCAGCCCGGTGCGGTGCCCGAACGGGTCGCCGACAAGGCGGAACTGGTCGCCCTGTGCGCGGCGGCGGACGTGCCGCACCCGCTCACGGTGATCCCCGACAGCGCGGCACAGGCAGCCTCCGAGGCCTGGCGGCTTGGCCTGCCGGTGGTGGCGAAGTGGAGCCGGCCCTGGCTGCTCCCCGCCGGTTCGGGGCTGCGCAGCACGGCGCTGGTGCGCTCCCCGCGGGAAGCGCGCGAACTGTATCTGCGCACCGAGGAGGCGGGCAGCCGGCTGCTCCTCCAGGCCTTCCTGCCACCTGGTCCCGACCGTGACTGGTTCTTCCACGGGTACGCCGACCGCTCCGGCGCCCTACGGGCCGGCGGTCCCGGCCGCAAGCTGTGCGCGTGGCCGCGCGGGGCGGGGCTCACCGCGGTCGGCGAGTGGACGGAGAACCCCGAGGTGCGCGCGCACGCCGAGCGGCTCGTCGGCACCCTCGGCTACCGAGGCATCCTCGACCTCGACTTCCGCCGCTGCGGCGGCACCGGCGAGTACCACCTGCTCGACTTCAACCCACGCCCGGGCGCCCAGTTCCGGCTCTTCACCGACTCCGCCGGAGTGGACGTCGTCCGCGCACAGCACCTGGACCTGACGCACCGTCCGCTGCCCGCCGGGGAGCCACAGCCCGGACGGACGTTCGTCGTGGAGAACTATGCGCCGCTGGCCGCGCTGCGACCGACGCGCCGGGGCCGCGAACTGGCCTGGCACACGGGCGACGACACCGCTCCCGGCCGGGCCATGTGGGGACTGTGGGGCGCGCACGTCGTGCGCCGACTGCTCCACCGTTTGCGCGGGCTGGGCCCGGCGGCCGCCGCCGGGGACGGGCCCCGCGTGGTCCGCCAGTCACCGCCGCCCCCGTCCTCCCTGACCCGCCTGCGCACCCAGACCGGACCCGCCGGACAGCGCGGGCGCACCGCACCGGCCGCGGCCGGACCGACCGACGACGAGAAAGCGAGCAGCTGCTGATGTACGACCTGCTGGTGGTGGGAGCGGGCCCGTACGGCCTGTCCATCGCGTCGCACGCCGCGGACGCCGGGCTGAGCCTGCGCGTCTTCGGCCGGCCGATGGCCTCCTGGCGCGACAACATGCCGGGCGGGATGTTCCTCAAGTCCGAGCCGTGGGCGTCCAACCTGTCGGACCCGGCGGCCCGCTGGCGGCTCGACGCGTACTGCGCGACCCGGGGCATGACGGCCCGTCACGGAGAGCCGATCCCCGTGGAGACGTTCGCCGAGTACGGCCTGTGGTTCGCCCGCAACGCCGTCCCCGAGGTGGACGAGCGCACGGTGGTCCGCGTCGCGGCGCTGCCCGGTGGCTTCGAGGCGGTCACCGAGGACGGCGAGACCGTGCAGGCCCGCACGGTCGCTCTCGCGGTCGGGGTGATGCCGTTCGTGGAGATCCCCGCGGCCCTGCGCGGGCTGCCGTCCTCGCTCGTCTCGCACAGCAGCCACCACGGCGACCTCGAACGCTTCCGCGGCCGGGACGTCACCGTGATCGGCGGCGGGCAGGCCGCCCTCGAGACGGCCGCGCTGCTCGCCGAACAGGGCACCCGGGTCCGCGTGCTGGCCCGCTCCGACCGGCTGCGCTGGAACGACGTCCCGCCGCCCTGGGAACGCCCGTGGTGGCGGTCGGCCCGCTCCCCGCACAGCGGCCTCGGCTGCGGCTGGCGCAACTGGTTCTACGCCGAACGCCCCGGCCTCTACCGGCGGCTCCCGGAGCCGACCCGCGCACGGATCGCGGCGACGGCGCTCGGACCGGCCGGCGCCTGGTGGGTGCGCGACCGGGTGGAGGGCGCCGTGGAGGTGTGCCTCGACCACGAGGTGACGGCGGCGGTCGCGGCGGACGGCGGAGTGCGGCTGGACGTGACGGGCGCGGAGCCCTTCGAGACCGAGCACGTGATCGCGGCCACCGGCTTCCGGGCGACCCGCGATCGGCTCGGACTCCTCTCCGGCCCGCTGCGCGACGCACTGGCCACGGTGGCCGACGGCTCCCCCGAGGTGGGCCGGGACTTCGAGTCGTCCTGCCCCGGACTGTTCATGGCCGGCCTGGTCACGGCCGCCGGGTTCGGGCCGGCGATGCGTTTCGTGCACGGCGCGACCTTCACGGCGGGGACGCTCGTGCAGGGCGTGCAACGCCGGCTGCGCACAGGGCTGTCGGGCGGGGCGATCCCGGCGCCGGGCCGACGCGGGGCGGCGGAGTCCGTGCGGCGCTGAGCGCGGCACGGGCCTGTCGGGTGGACGCGGCAGAAGGGCCTGTCGGTGGATCAGGTCGCAGCCATTGCGATCTGATCCACCGGCAGGCCCAGGGTGTGGCGTGGACGCCGGCCGCGCGGGCGGTCGGCACCGGGTGCGTTCAGCGCCGGGAGGCGGCCCTGCCTCGCCGGTACAGCACGACGCCGCCCGCGATCAGCGCCGCGCTGACGCCGGAGGCGGCCAGCAGCGCCGCGTTGTCCCTGCCGGTGTGCGGCAGCTCGGGCGGGGTGTGCCCGCCGCCACCGCCGTTGTGCGGGGGCGCGGTGTGCTCGCCGCCGGGGGGCGTGCTGTGCCCGCCGTGCGGGGGCGGGGTGCTGTGCCCGCCTCCGGGCGGAGGCGTGCTGTGACCCCCGTGCGGAGGCGGTGTCGAGTGCCCGCCGTGCGGGGGCGGGGTGCTGTGGCCTCCGGGCGGGGGCGGGGTCGAGTGCCCGCCGTGCGGGGGCGGGGTGCTGTGGCCTCCGCCGGGAGGCGTCCAGTGGCCGCCGCCGGGAGGTGTCGAGTGACCCCCGCCGTGAGGAGAGCTGTGACCCCCGCCGGGAGGCGTCCAGTGACCCCCGCCGGGAGGCGTCGAGTGGCCCCCGCCGGGAGGCGTCGAGTGACCCCCGCCGTGAGGAGAGCTGTGACCCCCGCCGGGAGGCGTCCAGTGACCCCCGCCGGGAGGTGTCGAGTGCCCCCCGCCGGGAGGAGAGCTGTGACCGCCGTGCGGAGGGTGGGTGGAGTGGCCTCCGCCGGGAGGCGTCGAGTGGCCGCCACCGGACGGGGTGCCGTGGCCGTGACCGCCGCCCGGAGGCGTGTGGCCTCCGCCGCCGCACGTGTCGCCGTAGCCACCGCAGTCGTCTCCGTGCCCGTGGCCGCCCTGACCGGAGCCGCCGTATCCGGAGTCGCTGTAACCCGGCTCCTCGTCGCCGGAGTCGCCGTAACCCGGCTCGTCCTCGTCGGAGTCCCCGTAACCGGA
The DNA here is from genome assembly GCF_036898465.1 of Streptomyces sp. B21-105. Classification (NCBI taxonomy): domain Bacteria; kingdom Bacillati; phylum Actinomycetota; class Actinomycetes; order Kitasatosporales; family Streptomycetaceae; genus Streptomyces; species Streptomyces sp. B21-105. The sequence continues at coordinate 3,471,590 of NZ_JARUMJ010000001.1, forward strand.
GTCGCCGTAACCCGGCTCCTCGTCGCCGGAGTCGCCGTAACCGGACTCCTCGTCGTCGGAGTCGTCGTGCGGTGTCCCGTGCGCGCGGTTGGCGCCGGCATGCGCGGCGCAGGCGTTGCCGAACGCGGGGTCGAGCGCGGCGATGACGTCGGCCGAGTTCCCGCAGACCTTCAGCGGGATGTGCAGCGGGGCCTCGACGTGGTTGCCCGCGAGGGATCCTGGTGAACTGTTGGCCGCCCCCACGGCGTTCGCGTCGGCGAGGGCGTAGCCGCCCCCGCACAGGGACAGAATGCTCGTCGCGGCGGCGGCCGCGACCATTCCCCTGCTCAGGGTCTGTCGCAATCTCGTGGTCTTCCTGCTCGGAGAAGTGGGAAGGGCCGGCCTCGGACCACACGGAAGTCGTCCAAGGCCGGCCCGGACCCGGCTGAAAGGCCGGGAATGACGTTTCGTCAGTCGTTGATGCAGAAGTTGCCGCCGGCCGGGTTCAGAGCGGCGATGACGTTGATCGAGTTGCCGCACACGTTGATCGGAATGTGGATCGGAATCTGGACGATGTTGCCGGACAGGACACCCGGCGAGCCGATGGCAGCGGCGTTGGCACCGGCGTCGGCGAAGGCGGGGGCGGCCCCGCCCAGGGCCAGGATCAGACCCGCGACAACAGCAGCACTCTTCTTCATGGGTTTCCCTTCTCTGCGGTCATGCCTAGATGACGGTCGAAACCGAGCGAACGCAACTGGAACGGCTCGCACCATGACTCGCAGGCTGCAAACGACAGATGGACGATCGAAGAAACTCAGAAACGCGTGCCGTCCGGTTATTCACTCGAACGCCTTCATACAATTGACCCGCCGGACCCAACAGGGAGAAACGATTCGCCTGAGCGGCGCAGCAGAAATTGACAGAACATCAGGGAAATCGCCGGGAGAAGAACGAAGCCGGACGGTCCGCCGAAAGAGGCAGGGACCGTCCGGCGAGCGGTGCCGGGGAGGGCGTCAGCCGTTGGCCACGCCGTTGCCGCCCACCACTGAGTCCGACGTGGTGAACGGGTTCTTTTCCTGGGCCCCCGGGTGGATTCTCCACCCGGGCAGCGGGCCGCCGGATCATCGGCGGCCCGCTGTTCTAGCGTGCGGCGCGTGACGACGAAGAGAAACCTACTGCCACGTCGGCTGGCGATTCCCTCAATCGTCCTGGCCGCCACCGGCGCACTGCTCGGCTCCTCCGTGCTCTCCGGCCGGGAGCACTCCCCGCGCGCGATGAACGTCCTGGTGATGGGCACCGACGAACGGGACACCATCTCCGCCGACGAGAAGCACAAGTTCCACGCCGGCGGCCAGGCCTGCGGCTGCACGGACGTCCTGATGCTGATCCATCTCTCGGCGCGGCGGGACCGAGTCAGCGTGATCGGCCTGCCCCGTGACTCCTGGGCGAACATCCCGCAGTACCGCGCCCCGGACGGCAAGCAGCGCAAGGCGCATTCGGCGAAGCTCAACGCCGCGTACCAGGAAGGCGGCGCGGAGCTCACCGTCAAGACCGTCGAGTCCATGACCGGGCTGAACGTCGACCGGTTCGTCCAGGTGGACTTCCGGCGCTTCATGGACTCCGTGAACGAGGTCGGCGGCGTCGAGGTGTGCACGCCGCGGCGACTGAAGGACCTCGCCACCGGCATGGACCTCAAGCCGGGCAAGCACCGGCTCGGCGGCGGGCAGTCGCTGCAGTACGTTCGCTCGCGGCACGTCGACACCAGCGCCGACCTCGGCCGCATCCAGCGTCAGCAACGCTTCCTGTTCCAGTCGTTGCGCGAGGTGCAGGAACGCAAGCTGCTCGGCGACCCGCGGCGCACCCTGCACCTGATGCGCACCCTCCTCGGGAGCGGCTCGCAGGGGTTCTCGCTGAACGAGCTCGTCCAGGAGGCGGCGGCGCTGCGCAGGCTGCCGGACGCGGCGACGGAGTTCACGACCGTGCCGATCGGCGGATTCGCCCCGGCCTCGGTGGGCATCGGTTCGGCGCTGGCCTGGGACGACCGGAAGACGGACGCGCTCTTCAAGAAGGTGCACCAGGACCAGCCGCTGCTCGCCCGGGGCGAGAACCCCGGGCCGAAGGATCCGCCGACCATTCTCGGCAGCACGGTGCCGGTGCGCGGGGGCACGTACGCGTGCAGGTGAGGGGGGCGCACGGTGGGTGCGGCCGGTGCGCTGGGCCGATCGGGGCACGCTACGCAATCCCGGTCGGAGGCGGGCCTTGTCGATCACAAGGCTCCTCCCCGCTCCTACAGGTCCAGGTGGTCGGCGTCGGCGATCGCGTCGGCGAGGGCGGTGACGTCCGCGTCCTCGGTTTTCTTCGCCAACGTGCGGGCTGTTTCCTCGAGTTCGGTCAGATCGGGGGCGTCCGGGAGCGGGGTCGTGGGGCGGCGCAGGGCGTCGGCGAAGTAGGCGGCCGTCGCCGTGACCCGGAAGCGGGCGGAGGCGTCGGCGAGGTCGTCGTGCAGGGCGCCCGTCTCCAGTCGGCCGGCGTTCTCGTGCGGGGTGCGGGTCTTGGGGTCGAGCCAGCGGACGGTGGCGGTGGCGAGGGGCCCGTCGGCGCCGTGCTTGACGCGCACGGCGTAGAGGGCGGTGACCGTGTGGCCGGGGCCGACCTCGCCGCCGTCGACGCCGTCGTCGCGGAAGTCGTCGTCGGCGACGCGGCGGTCGTCGTAGCCGATCAGGCGGAACTCGGCGACGGTGTCGGGGTCGAAGGCGACCTGGGCCTTGGCGTCGCGGGCGGTCAGGTCGACGTTGCGCGGGAGGTCTTCGCAGAAGACCTTGCGGGCGTCGGTCTCGTCCGACACGTAGACGGTGTGGCCGTCGCCCTTGTCGGCGAGGCGTTCCATCAGGGCGTCGCCGTAGTCGCTGCCGACGCCGACGCCGAACAGGGTGACGCCGTGTTCGCGGCGGGCGGTGTCGATGCGCTCCAGGATCGCGTCGGCGTCGGTGTCGCCGGTGTTGGCGAGGGCGTCCGAGATCAGGACGACCCGGTTGGTGGCGCCCTTGCGCAGGCCCTCGACGGCGGTGGCGTATCCGGTCTCGACGCCGGCGCCGAGGTTGGTGGAGTCGGTGGGTTCCAGGCCGTCGACGGCGTCGTGGACGCGGCCGCGGTGCTCGCCGAGGCGGGTCATCGGCAGGACGGTCTCGGCCTCGCCGCTGAAGGTGACGAGGGCGACGGAGTCGTCGTCGCGCAGGCGATCGGCCATCGTGCCGAGGGAGGACTTGGCGAGGTCGAGGCGGCCGGGTTCGCCCATCGAGCCGGAGACGTCGATGACGAAGGTGAGGGCGGCGGGCGGGCGTTCGCCCGCTTGCGCGGCCGTGCGGGTGGCGAGGCCCACGCGGACCAGGGACCAGTCGTCGTCGCCGGTGCGGGCGCCGTCGACGGTGACCGAGAAGCCGTTGCCGTCCGGGCGTTCGTAGTCCTGGCGGAAGCTGTTGACGAACTCCTCGGGGCGGACGGTGGCGGGGGCCGGGCGGCGGCCTTCGGCGAGGGTGCGGCGGGCGTAGCCGTAGGACGCGGTGTCCACGTCGAGGGCGAAGGTGGAGAGACGGTCGGAGCGTCCGTCGTCACCCTGCTCGTCGCCCTTCGCGTCGTCCTTCGCGTCGCCTTGCTCGCCGCCGCGCGGTGCGCTCGGCGCGGGGAGGGCCTCGTTGTGGCCGGCGGTTCCGTCCGCGGCCTTGCTGCCGCCGGAGTCCGCGCTCGCGCCGCAGCCGGTCAGCAGCAGTGCCGCCGCGGCCGTGAAGGCGAGCAGTGCCGGTGCCCGATGGTTGTTCATGTCGGTGCCCCCTGTGTCCGTCGTCTCTGTGACTGTGACGCGCCAGGGGGCCGGAACGTGCGACATGGGGAGTTGCGGATACGTCTCGAACCGGGCACGGAAGACGGCCTTCGAGACCGGCGGGTGATCCTCCGGTGACCCGGGAGTTGTCAGGAGACGACGTCCTTGCGGGCGAAACCCCGGAAGGCCAGGGCGAACAGGACCAGGGCGTACGTCACGGAGACGGCGGTGCCCTGGATCATGCCGGACCACTCGGGGGTGGGCTGGACGGCGTCGGCCCAGGCGAACTGCCAGTGCGCGGGCAGGAAGTCGCGCCAGTCGCCGAGGGCGGTGACGGCGTCCAGGACGTTGCCGACGATGGTCAGGCCGACCGCGCCGCCGACCGCGCCGAGGGGGGCGTCGGTCTTCGTGGAGAGCCAGAACGCCAGCCCCGCGGTGACCAGTTGGGAGACGAAGACGTACCCGACCACGACAACAAGCCGCTGGGCGGCCGTGCCCGGGTCGAGCGCGCCGCCGGTGGGCAGCTCCAGCGACCCCCAGCCGTAGGCCGCGCTGCCGACGGCGAGGGCGACGACCGGCAGCAGGACCATCGCGGCCAGGCTGAGGCCGAGGCCGACGACGAGCTTGGACCACAGCAGGCGGGCGCGGGGCACGGGTGCGGCGAGGAGGTAGCGCAGGGAGGACCAGCCGGCCTCCGAGGCGACGGTGTCCCCGCAGAACAGGGCGACCGGGATGACGAGCAGGAAACCCGCCGACACGAACAGGTTGACCGCGGCGAAGTTGGCGCCCGAGGCGGTCGCCGTGTCCATCAGGGACACCTGGTTGTTGCGGCCGCCGGGTTCGCCGCCGATGGCGAAGGCGATGAGCAGGACGAACGGCAGGGCGGCGAGGATGCCGCCCATGACCAGCGTGCGGCGGCGCTTGAGCTGGCGGACCAGCTCGACGCGCAGCGGCAGGGTGCGGCCGGGCCGGTAGCCGGAGGCGACCTCGGTGAGCGTGCTCATGCGGAACCTCCGATCAGGGTGAGGAAGGCGTCCTCGAGGCGGCGGTGCGGGCCGACGGAGGTCACCGGCACGTCGAGCCGGACGAGTTCGGCGATCAGGTGCCGGGCGGTGCCGTCGGCGTCCAGGCGGATCAGCAGGCCGTCGTCGGCGGGGAGCGCGGAGGCCACGCCGGGCAGCGCGGCGATCTTCTCGACGATCGGCTCGTCCACGGGGACGGCGGTGCCGACGAGGAGGGTGTCGCCGGAGCCGATGATCTCGGCGACCGGACCGGCCTGGACGAGCCGGCCGCGGTCCATGACCACGAGGTGGGTGCAGGACTGCTCGACCTCCGCCAGGAGGTGGCTGGAGACGATCACCGTGCGGCCGGCCGCCGCGTAGCGGATCATCACCTCGCGCATCTCGCGGATCTGCGGCGGGTCGAGGCCGTTGGTCGGCTCGTCGAGGATGAGCAGGTCGGGCAGGCCGAGCATGGCCTGGGCGATGGCCAGGCGCTGGCGCATGCCCTGGGAGTAGGTGCGCACCGCGCGGGCGAGGGCGTCGCCGAGGCCGGCGATCTCCAGGGCCTCGTCGAGGTGGGCGTCCTCGGCCGGGCGGCCGGTGGCCCGCCAGTACAGCTCGAGGTTCTCCCGGCCGGTCAGGTGCGGCAGGAAGCCGGCGCCCTCGACGAAGGAGCCGACGCGGGAGAGGACGGGGGCGCCCGGGCGGACGGCGTGGCCGAAGACTCGGATCTCGCCGCCGTCGGGCGTGATCAGGCCCATCAGCATGCGCAGGGTCGTCGTCTTGCCGGCGCCGTTCGGGCCGAGCAGTCCGAGGACCTGGCCCTTATCGACCTGGAAGGACAGCTCGCGGACGCTGTAGCGGTCGCCGTTCGCGTACTTCTTGCTCAGGTCGGTGATCCGTAGCGGGACGTCGGCGAGCGCCGGGTCAGGGGCGGGGGTGGCGGTGCGGCGGCGGGCCGTCAGCAGCAGGGCGAGCGCGAGTGCCGCGCCGGTGAGGGGCAGCCACCAGACCCAGGACGGGAGCGGGGCGGCGGCGGTCGTCACGGCCGGGGCGGTGGGGACCTTCAGCTCGCCCTTCATCGACACGGTGTACGTCGCCGGGTTCATCGGGGAGGCGTAGCCGAGGTCGGTGGAGGCGAGGACCAGGCGCAGCCGGTGGCCCTCCTCTACCTTGTGGTCGATCGCCGGGAGGGTGATCGTGACGTCCTTGCCGGCCTTGGCGCCGTCGACGCGGACCGGGGCGACGAGCTGGGAGGGCAGCACCTGGCTGCCGCCGCCGCCGACGTCGTAGACCTTGGCGAAGAGGACGGCGGTGTCGGTCGTCGACTTCACGTGGACGGTGACCGTCGGGGAGCCGGTGACCCGCAGGTCGTCGGCGAGCGGCGCGGAGTCGAAGGCGGCGTACTGGCCGGGGAAGTCGAGGGAGACGCCGACGCCGAGGGCGGACAGCTGGGAGAGGCCGCCGCCGCCCAGTCCGGGCAAGGCCGAGACGGCGGGCGGGGTGGCGCCGGGCGGGTTGGTGAACGACTGCTCGGTGCGACGGCCGGTCAGCGGGAACGAGCGGTCGCCGCTGGTCAGGCCCGGGTAGGCGGTCGCGCTCGCGCCCCGCAGCTGGGCGGCGCCGTCGGTGGAGTCGACGCCTCCGGTGCGGGTGACGCGGAAGGCCGGGCCGGTGTCGGCGGACTTGTCGTCCTTGAGGTAGCGGTCGAACCAGGAGGCGACGCGGGCCTCGACGCGGGAGGTCTCCCGGTCGCCGCCGTCGTGGCCGCCGGCGATCCAGTCGACGTCGACGGGCGCGCCGTTGGCGCGGATCGCCTTCTCGGCGGCGTCCGACTGGGCGAGGGTGAAGAGGGAGTCGGTCTGGCCCTGGAGGAGGAGGGTGGGGACCTTGATGCGGCCGGCGACGGCGGACGGCGAGCGCTGTTCGAGCAGGGCGCGTGCGGCGGCGTCCGGGGCGCCGGACTCGGCGACCCGCTCGTACATCGCGGCCAGCGCCGGTTCGAAGCGGGCGGAGCCGCCGCCGGTGTTGAAGAAGACGCCGGCCCACAGCTTCTTGAACACGCCGTCGGGGAACAGGGCGTCCGCGAGGTTCCAGTAGGTGATCGCGGGGGCGATGGCGTCGACGCGGTCGTCGTACCCGGCGGCGAGCAGGGAGATCGCGCCGCCGTAGGAGGCGCCGGCCACGCCCACGCGCGGGTCGCCGGGCTTGTCGAGCCGGACCTCGGGCCGCTTCGCGAGCCAGTCGATCAGCTTGGAGGCGTCGGCGACCTCGCCCTTCGGGTCGTTGAGCCCGATCCGGCCGGTGGACTTGCCGAAGCCGCGCGCGGACCAGGTGAGGACCGCGTACCCGTCGCGGGCGAGCTGCTCGGCCTGCTGCCGTACGTCGTCCTTGCTGCCGCCGAAGCCGTGCGCGAGGAGGACGGCGGGACGGCGGCCGGCGGCGCCGGAGGTGAAGTACGAGGTGTCCAGGCGTACGCCGTCCACGGCCATGACCCGGTCGGTCTGGTGCACCGCGGGCGTGTCGTCGTCGGCGACGGCCGTCCAGGTACCGGCGCCGGCGAGTACGACCACGGCGGCCACGGCGGCGAGGAGCCGTCGCGGCCGCCGTGGTCCTCGCAGACCGGGCAGTCGAAGATCCATGCTTCAACCGTACGGGGTCAACCTGTCGTGGACTTGTCGACCGCAGACCGAACCCGGGGACCTCCCCGAGGCGTACACGGCCGTCGCCGCATACCGCGGACGCGGTACACGCGGCACCCGCGGGGCGCGACGCTTGCGGGGCACGACGCTTGCGGGCGCGACGCTTGCGTGGAGGGGTGCGCCGGGTTCCGGCCAGAAAGTGAGGCGACGTCCGGCATGAGGTCGTGTCAGTGTGACCCATTAGGGTCGGGGTCACAGACGAAGCACAGGGGTGGGGACTCATGAAGGCGAAGTACGCGGGGGCTTGGACGGCGGTCACGGTGGCGGCCCTGGTCACGACGGCCGGGTGCGGCAGCGAGGGCGTCAAGGACGCGGCCAAGGCCGTGGACGGCACGGACGCGATCATGGCGGCGCTCGGCCGGGCGACCGACCGCACCGAGAAGCTCGGTTCGGCGGAGGTGAAGATGACCACCTCCATGGGCTCGGGCGCTCCGGTCGCGATGGAGGGCACCTACTCCTGGGGCGACGGCTACGCGTTCGACGTACTGATGGACACCGCGGCCGCGCAGATGCAGCAGCTGCAGGACGCTCCGAAGATGCGCATGCTCTTCGTGGACGGCGCGTACTACTACGACGTCGATCCGCAGGCCTCCGGCCCGCTCAAGGGCAAGGAGTGGATGAAGATCGACGGTTCGGCGGTCTTCGGCCAGCAGGGCGCGCAGGCGCTCAGCGGCAGCAACGGCAGCCCGTCGGCGTCCATGAAGGGCCTGAAGTACGCGGACGACGTCGAGAACCTCGGTTCGGAGAAGATCAACGGCAAGTCCGCCACGCACTACCGGGCCGTCATCGACCAGGCCGGGATGGGCAAGTTCAAGAAGGCGTACGGCGACAAGGACAATCTCTTCGGCTCGCTCACCGGCGGCGCCACCTCGATCACCATGGAGGTGTGGGTCGGCGACAAGGATCTGCCGGTCCGCATGATCCAGGAGATCGGCACCATGAAGGTCACCATGGACTTCGAGAAGTTCGGCCAGACGGCCCCCGTCAAGGCGCCGCCCGCCGCGCAGACCGGCGACCTCACCGAGATGGTCAAGGAGGCCGGCGGCGGCACCGGCACCACCGCCGGCTGACGCGCAGGCGACACCGGCTGACGCGTACGCCGCACGGCTGACGCACGGCGACGCCCTGCCTCCCGGACGGGGCAGGGCGTCGTCGTTCGTGGGGGGTGGTCGAGGTCAGGGTCAGTGGTTGCGAGGGAAGCCCAGGTCCACGCCGGCCGGGGCGTCGGCCGGGTCGGGCCAGCGGGTGGTGACGACCTTGCCGCGGGTGTAGAAGTGCGTGCCGTCGTTGCCGTAGATGTGGTGGTCGCCGAAGAGCGAGTCCTTCCAGCCGCCGAAGCTGTGGTAGCCGACGGGGACCGGGATCGGGACGTTCACGCCGACCATGCCGGCTTCGACCTCCAGCTGGAAGCGACGGGCCGCGCCGCCGTCCCGGGTGAAGATCGCGGTGCCGTTGCCGAACGGCGAGGCGTTGATGAGGGCGATGCCCTCGTCGTAGGTGTCGACGCGCAGCACGGTCAGCACCGGGCCGAAGATCTCGTCCTGGTAGGCCTTCGCGGTGGTCGGCACCTTGTCGAGGAGGGAGATGCCGATCCAGTGGCCGTCCTCGAAGCCGTCGACGGTGTAGCCGGTGCCGTCGAGGACGACCTCGGCGCCCTCGGCCGCCGCGCCCGTCACGTACGACGCCACCTTGTCGCGGTGGACGGCCGTGATGAGCGGGCCCATCTCGCTCGTCGGGTCGTTGCCGGGACCGATCTTGATCTTCTCGGCGCGCTCGCGGATCTTCTCCACCAGCTCGTCGCCGATCGCGCCGACGGCGACGACCGCGGAGATGGCCATGCACCGCTCGCCCGCCGAGCCGTACGCGGCGGAGACGGCGGCGTCGGCGGCGGCGTCCAGGTCCGCGTCGGGCAGGACCAGCATGTGGTTCTTCGCGCCGCCCAGCGCCTGGACGCGCTTGCCGTTCGCGGAGGCGGTGGTGTGGATGTAGCGGGCGATCGGCGTCGAGCCGACGAAGGACACGGCCTTGACGTCCGGGTGCTCCAGGAGACGGTCCACGGCCACCTTGTCGCCCTGCACGACGTTGAACACGCCGTCCGGGAGGCCGGCCTCGGACAGCAGCTCGGCGATCTTCAGCGAGGCCGACGGGTCCTTCTCGGACGGCTTCAGCACGAACGTGTTGCCGCAGGCGATCGCGATCGGGAACATCCACATCGGGACCATCGCCGGGAAGTTGAACGGCGTGATGCCCGCGACGACGCCGAGGGGCTGGCGGATCGACGCGACGTCCACCCGGCTGGCCACCTCGGTGGACAGCTCGCCCTTCAGCTGCACGGTGATCCCGCAGGCCAGGTCCACGATCTCCAGGCCGCGCGCGACCTCGCCGAGCGCGTCGCTGTGCACCTTGCCGTGCTCGGCGGTGATCAGCTCGGCGATCGCGTCCCGGTTCGCGTCGAGCAGCGCCCGGAACGCGAACAGGATGGTGCTCCGCTTGGCCAGCGAGGAGGTGCCCCAGGTGGCGTAGGCGTCCTTCGCGGCCGCGACCGCGGAGTCGACCTCGTCCACCGAGGCGAACGCGACCTTCGTGGTGACGGCGCCGGTCGCCGGGTCGGTGACCGGCCCGTACGAACCCGACGCGCCTTCGACGGTCTTGCCGCCGATCCAGTGGTTGACGATCTTCGTCATGACCGAGTGCTCCTTCACAGATGGCGGCGTCGGGTAGAGACGTGCCGTTCGTACAGCTCACGTGCCTTCACCGCGGACGCGCGCGTCGCGGTCTCGGCCACAGGTACATCCCACCAGGCCTGCGCGGGCGGCGGCCCCGACACAGTGTCGGCCGTTTCGGTCTCGACGTAGACACATGTGGGAGTGTCGGCGCGGCGCGCCTCGGCGAGGGCTTCGCGCAGTTCGCGGACCGTCTTCGCGCGCAGCACCCGCATGCCGAGGCTGGCCACGTTGGCGGCCAGGTCCACGGGCAGCGGGGCGCCGGTGAACGTGCCGTCGTCCGCGGTGTAGCGGTAGGCGGTGCCGAAGCGCTCGCCGCCCACCGACTCCGAGAGGCCGCCGATCGAGGCGTAGCCGTGGTTCTGCACGAGCAGGATCTTGATCGCGATCCCCTCCTGCACGGCCGTCACGATCTCCGTCGGCATCATCAGGTACGTGCCGTCGCCGACCAGCGCCCAGACGTTGCGCTCCGGGGCGGCCAGCTTCACGCCGATCGCGGCCGGGATCTCGTACCCCATGCAGGAGTAGCCGTACTCCAGGTGGTACTGGTCGCGGGACCGCGTCCGCCACAGTTTGTGCAGGTCGCCGGGGAGCGAACCGGCCGCGTTGATGATCACGTCGGACTCGTCGACGAGGGCGTCCAGCGCTCCGAGCACCTGCGGCTGCGTCGGGCGGACGTCGGGCTCGTCGGCCTCGTAGCAGGCGTCGACGCGCTGCTCCCAGCGTTCCTTGTCCTCGGAGTACGCGCAGACGTAGGCGTCCGCGACCCGGTGCCCGTGCGGACGCAGCGCCTCGGTCAGCTCGCCGAGGCCGCTGCGGGCGTCCGCCACGAGGGGCAGGCCGGCGAGCTTGTGGCCGTCGAAGGAGGCGATGTTGAGGTTGAGGAAGCGGACGCCGTCGCCCGCGAACAGGGTGTTGGAGGCGGTGGTGAAGTCGGTGTAGCGGGTGCCCACGCCGATGATCAGGTCCGCCGTGCGGGCCAGTTCGTCGGCGGTCGCGGTGCCCGTGTGGCCGACGCCGCCCACGTCCTGCGGGTGGTCGTGGCGCAGCGAGCCCTTGCCGGCCTGGGTGGAGGCGACCGGGATGCCGGTGGCCTCGGCGAACTCGGCGAGGGCCTCCTCGGCGCGGCTGTGGTGGACGCCGCCGCCCGCGATGACCAGGGGGCGTTCGGCCGACCTGATCGCCCGTACGGCCTCGGCGAGTTCGACGGGGTCGGCGCCCTGACGGCGGACCGTCCAGACGCGCTCGGCGAAGAACTCCTCGGGCCAGTCGTAGGCCTCGGCCTGGACGTCCTGCGGCAGGGCGAGGGTGACCGCGCCGGTCTCCACCGGGTCGGTGAGGACGCGCATCGCCTGCAGCGCCGCCGGGATCAGCGCCTCCGGGCGGGTGATCCGGTCGAAGTACTTCGACACCGGGCGCAGGCAGTCGTTGACCGACACGTCGCCCGCGTAGGGGACTTCGAGCTGCTGGAGCACCGGGTCGGCGACCCGGGTGGCGAAGACGTCGCCGGGCAGCAGCAGGACCGGCAGCCGGTTGACGGTGGCGAGGGCGGCGCCGGTGACCAGGTTGGTCGCGCCGGGGCCGATCGACGTCGTCACCGCGTGGGTGGACAGCCGGTTCGACTGGCGGGCGTAGCCGACGGCCGCGTGGACCATCGACTGCTCGTTGCGGCCCTGGTGGAACGGCATGTCGTCGGCGTACTCGACCAGCGCCTGGCCGAGGCCCGCGACGTTGCCGTGGCCGAAGATGCCCCAGGTCGCGCCGATCAGCCGCTGCCGTACGCCGTCGCGCTCGGTGTACTGGGCGGCGAGGAAGCGCACCAGCGCCTGGGCGACCGTCAGCCGCGTCGTCGAGGTCTGCGCCGCCGAGGTCTGCGCCGTCATCGGTAACCCCCTGTGCTCTCTACGTGGTCCGGGTGGAAGCAGATCCGCCACTCCCGGGTCTGCCCCGGTCCCGCCATGACGTTCAGGTAGTACATGGCGTGCCCCGGCTGGGCGATCGCCGGTCCGTGCCAGCCGTCGGGGACGAGCACGGCGTCGCCGGAGCGCACCTCGGCGAGGACGTCGGCGCCGCCCTCGCGAGAGGGGGACACCCGCTGGTAGCCGAAGCCGTTCGGGCCGTCGATCTCGAAGTAGTAGATCTCCTCGAGTTCGGCCTCCTCGCCCGGCCGGTGCTCGTCGTGCTTGTGCGGCGGGTACGAGGACCAGTTGCCGCCGGGTGTGACGACCTCGACGGCGATCAGCTTGTCGCAGTCGAAGGCGTCGGCGGAGGCGAAGTTGCGCACCAGACGGGCGCAGTTGCCGCTGCCGCGCTCTTCGACGGGGACCTCCGGCGCGGGGCCGTAGCGGGCGGGGAGTCGTCGCTCGCACTTCGCTCCTGCCAGGGCGAAGCGGCCTCCCGCGCCGGAGGCGATCTGGACCCGGGCGTCCCGGGGAACGTACGCGAAGTCGGAGACCGACGCGAACACCGTTTCCCGGCCCAGGAGTTGGAACTCTTCTTGATCTGTGCGCACGGTACATGCGCCTTCGAGGGGCAGCACGATCCATTCGCTGTCACCCGTGTCGAAGACGTGCCCGCCGCCCGGCTCCAGCTCGACGACCCGCAGGCTGCAGTAGCCCCAGCCCGCTCGTGCGGGATCGATGTCGAGCGCGTAGTCGGCGTGCGCGGTGGTCCCGCGCGCGAGGTACAGGTCCTGGCTCATGCGGTCCTCACAGCAGTCCTACGGCGGTGTCCACGGCGGCGGCGACGTCCCCGTCCGCCGGGTACAGCAGCGAACGTCCGACCACCAGGCCCTGGACGGTGGGCAGTTGCAGGGCCCCGCGCCACTTCTCGTACGCGCCGTCCTGGTCGTCGCCCACCTCGCCGCCCAGCAGGACGGCGGGCAACGTGGACGTCTGCATGACCTCGGCCATGTCGTCGGGGTTTTCGGTGACGGGCACCTTCAGCCAGGTGTAGGCCGAGGTGCCGCCCAGCCCGGAGGCGATGGCGATGGACCGGGTGACGGCCTCCGCGGAGAGGTCGTTGCCGAGCCTGCCGTCGGGGCCGCGCCGGCTGATGAACGGCTCTACGAAGAGGGGGAGTCCGCGGGCGGCCATGTCGTCGACGGCACGGGCGGTGGTCTCGAGCGTGGTGAGGGAGCCCGGGTCGTCGTAGCCGAGGCGCAGCAGCAGTTTGCCGGCGTCGAAGTTGAGCCGCTCGATGTCCTCGGCGCGGTGGCCGGTGAAGCGGTCGTCGAGCTCGAAGGAGGCGCCCTGGAGGCCGCCGCGGTTCATGGAGCCCATGACGACCTTGCCGTCGAGGGCGCCGAGCAGCAGCAGGTCGTCCAGGATGTCGGCGGTCGCGAGGACGCCGTCCACGCCGGGGCGCGACAGGGCGAGGCAGAGGCGTTCCAGCAGGTCGGCGCGGTTGGCCATGGCCAGCCTGCGCCCGCCGACGCCGAGCGCGCCGCGGGCCGGGTGGTCGGCGGCGACGATCATCAGCCGGCCGGAGTCGCCCAGCAGCGGCCTGCGGGTGCGGCGGGCGGCGGCCTCGGCGATCGCCTCGGGGCGGTGGCTTCGCAGCCGGACGAGTTCGGAGACGTCGACGGTGGTCACAGGACGGCTCCCGCCTCGATCGCCGCGGCCACTTCGTCCGACGTCGGCATCGCCGAGGAGCACTCCAGCCGGGAGGCGACGATGGCGCCGGCGGCGTTGGCGTGCCGCATGGTCTTCTCCAGGTCCCAGCCCGCGAGGAGGCCGTGGCAGAGGGAGCCGCCGAAGGCGTCGCCGGCTCCGAGGCCGTTGAGGACGTTCACCGGCAGCGGCGGGACCTCGGCGGACGCGCCCGTGCGGTCGACGGCGAGAACGCCCTTGGGGCCCTGCTTGACGACGGCGAGCTCGACGCCGGCGTCCAGCAGCGCCTGCGCGGCGGCCCGGGGCTCGCGCACGCCGGTCGCCACCTCCACCTCGTCGAGGTTGCCGACGGCGACGGTGGCGTGCTTCAGGGCCTCGGCGTAGAACGGGCGGGCGGCGTCGGGGTCGCTCCAGAACATCGGGCGCCAGTCGAGGTCGAACACCGTGATGCCGGCCTTGTCACGGTGGGCGAGGGCGGCGAGGGTCGCGGTGCGGCTGGGCTCCTCGCTCAGGCCGGTGCCGGTGACCCAGAAGACGCGGGCCTCGCGGACGGCGTCGAGGTCGAGCTCGTGGGCGGCGATCTCGAGGTCCGGCGCCTTGGGCTGCCGGTAGAAGTACAGCGGGAAGTCGTCCGGCGGGAAGACCTCGCAGAAGGTGACGGGCGTCGGCAGGCCGGGCACCGGAGTCACCCAGCGGTCGTCGACGCCGAAGCCGCGCAGGGCCTCGTGCAGAAAGACGCCGAAGGGGTCGTCGCCGGTGCGCGAGATCACCGCCGTGGACCGGCCGAGCCGGGCCGCGGCGACCGCCACGTTGGTCGCCGATCCGCCCAGGAACTTCCCGAAGGACGTGACCTGCGGGAGCGGGACGCCCGTCTGCAACGGATAGAGGTCCACCCCTATCCGCCCCATGGTGATCAGGTCGTACGCCATCGACTTCCCTTCGTGTCGGTCGTCTCCGTGAGTAGCCTCCGCGAGTCGCGGGTCGCCTCCGAGAGTCGTCCCCGTGACGCCGCTCGTGGCATGTTCTCGGCACACGTCCCGTATCGGCTCTCAGGCTTTGTAGCCCCGCACGGCGGGCCCTGTCAATGTTTTGTCCAGACATTCGGACCAGGCCTTGACACCCCTTCGGTGAGACCGCACTCTGGCGGCCATGACGTCGTTGTCACCTCAGTCCTCACTTTCCCGCATCCGGATCGGATCGGCCCCCGACAGCTGGGGCGTCTGGTTCCCGGACGATCCCGCCCAGGTCCCGTGGCAGCGTTTCCTCGACGAGGTGGCGCAGTCCGGCTACGAGTGGATCGAGCTCGGCCCCTACGGGTACCTGCCGACCGACCCCGCAGTCCTCACCGAGGAGACGTCGAAGCGCGGCCTGAAGGTCTCGGCGGGCACGGTCTTCACCGGCCTGCACCACGGCGAGGCCGTGTGGGAGAAGACCTGGGCGCACGTCGCCGACAACGCGGTGCTCGCGCAGGCGATGGGGGCGCGGCACCTGGTGGTCATCCCGTCCTTCTGGCGGGACGACAAGACCGGCGAGGTGCTGGAGTCCGACACGCTCACGCCCGAGCAGTGGCGCAACCTGACCTCGCTGACCGAGCGGCTGGGCAAGGAGGTGCGGGAGCGGTACGGCCTGCAGATCGTCGTCCACCCGCACGCCGACACCCACGTCGACAGCGAGGAGAACGTCGCCCGGTTCCTGGACGGCACCGACTCCGACCTGGTGTCACTGTGCCTGGACACCGGCCACTACGCCTACTGCGGCGGCGACAGCGTCAAGCTGATCGAGACGTACGGGGAGCGCATCGGCTACCTGCACCTCAAGCAGGTCGACCCGGAGATCCTGGCAGACGTACGCGCCAAGGGGACCCCGTTCGGGCCGGCCGTGGCGCAGGGCGTCATGTGCGAGCCGCCCGCCGGCGTGCCGGCGCTGGGGCCCGTGCTGGAGGCGGCGCAGAAGCTGGACGTGGACCTGTTCGCGATCGTCGAGCAGGACATGTACCCCTGCGCACCGGACACCCCGCTGCCGATCGCCCAGCGCACGCGGGCGTTCCTGCGGAGCTGCGGCGCCTGAGGTGGTGCGGCGTGTGACGAGCTGCGGCGCCTGCGGAGGTAGGCGGGTCCGCCGGGCGGCCCGCCGGGCCCCGTCCCGCCCACTTTGATCCGGCCCCGATCCTCTCTGATCCGACCCCGGCCGGATCGGGGCGGATCGGGGCGGATCACGGCGGGCCTGCGGCAACCCTGGCGGTGCCACGCGCGCTGGAGCAACATAAGCGCCCATGGCTGCACGGATGGTACGCGCCCGGTCCGAGCAAGGGCCGGGCGGCTCCTGGGAGTTCGTGACCGCGCTTCCTCATCCACGGCTGCGGCCGGGGGTGATGAGCTACCGCGGGATCCGGCTCGTGATGCCCCGGCCCCGGCGGCGGCTCGAAGCGCCCATCGGGGCCTCCACCCTGCTGCTGGGCTTCGACGAGCCGGTGCGGATCTGGCGAGCGGGGCAGGCGCCCGACACCCTCGTCTCCGTGTACTGCGGGCCCACGACCACGCCCGCCGTCGGGGAGCACTGCGGACGGTTCTCGGGCATCGAGGTGCTGTTGACCCCGTGGGCCGCGTTCGCCCTGTTCGGCACCCCGCAGCACGAGCTCGTCAACCGCACGGTGGATCCGGACGAGCTGCCGCACACCCTCGGCTCACCCCTCGGCGAACTCACCGCCGCCCTCGCCGCGTTGCCGTGCTGGGAGCGGCGGTTCGCGCTGCTCGACGACACGTTCGACCGCTGGCGGCGGGCGGCCGCGCCGGGATCGGAGCGGGTCGCGCGGGCATGGTCGCTGCTGGTGCGCACGGACGGCGCGCTGCCGGTCCCCCGGCTGGCCGAGGAGGTCGGCTGGAGCGTACGGCAGCTGGAGAGCCGTTTCCGTGAGCAGATCGGGCTGGGCCCGAAGGCGGCGGCCCGCGTGCTGCGGCTGCAACGGGCCCGACGGCTGCTCGCCGAGGGGCGGAGCGCGGCGGAGACGGCGGCCCTGTGCGGCTTCTACGACCAGGCCCATCTCAGCGGCGAGTTCAAGGCGATGACGGGCTGCACGCCGAAGCAGTTCGCGCAGGCCAGGCGGTTGCCGGAACCGGCGTCACCGGCTGCGGACCGGCTGAGCGGCGAGGCGACCAGCCTGCTGCTGCCGGCACCGGCCGGTGATTGGTCCGGACCGGGTGCGCATTTTTCCAAGACCGGGCGCATTGGCTGAATACAGGCTGGGGTCCTGCCAGTTGGATCCGGTCGTTCCGGTCGACCCGGCCGATCAGGCGCATGCGGTGCTCCGGCCCATGCGGTGGATCCGGCCCGGTCCGGCGGACGGGGACGTACCGGGGGGATGGCGGGGAACGGGGTCGGGCCGGGCCTGTCGCAGCGGGCCCGGCCCGTCTCCCGTCGAACCGGGCCCGGCCCGTCTCCCATCGCCCACACGCACCCTCCCCCGGCCGCACCCGCGGGTGCTTTCTCGCGGATCCCACCGGACCCCACCGGAGACCCCCACCCACACCACTGGACACCACGCGCGACTTTGCATCGCTCGTGTCACAAACACCCCCTTCCCGTCACACATGTCGCGTATACGCGGACCTTGTGTCACACACCGTCAACAGCCGCGCCCGCCAGGTAACCGCACCGCGCTCACGGGGCACAGGCCCGTTGATCGTCAGCGCAGCGCCGGGCTCCCCCGGGCGGCCTCCCGGCCGCCGCCCCGCGCGCGTGGAGAAGGGGCGGCTCATGACCGACCGAAGGCTCTGGTCCTACAAGGAGATCGCGGCGCACATCAGGGTGCAGCCGGACACCGTCCGGTCCTACCGCAAACACGGACTGCTGCCGTCGCCCGACCGCGTCGAGGGCGGCAAGCCCTACTGGTACGCCGACACCGTCCACGCCTGGGTCGCCTCCCGCCCGAGCAACCGCGGCCGCAGGCCGGACTGACCGACCGCCACTGACCGACCGCCACTGACCGACCGCCGCTGACCGACCCGCCGGGGGTGACCCCGGCGCCGCCCTGTGCCCCACCCCTGACGTGGGGCACATGACAGCGACCCGGTCTCAGGTCCACGGCTCGACGACGGTCATCCCCGCGCCCGGGCTCGCCCCCAAGGCCGCCAGCGCCGCCGGGGCGGCGTCGAGCGTGATCGTGGACGTCACCAGCAGGTCGGGGCGCAGCACGCCCGCCCTGACCAGCTCCAGCATCTCCGGGTAGGCGTGCGCCGCCATGCCGTGGCTGCCCAGGATCTCCAGCTCCAGGGCGACGGCGCGGGCCAGCGGCACCGACGTCATGCCGTCGGCGGAGGGCAGCAGTCCGACCTGGACATGACGGCCCCGGCGGCGCAGGCCGTTGACCGAGGCGGCGCAGACGGCCGGGGAGCCGAGGGCGTCGAGGGAGAGGTGCGCGCCGCCGCCGGTCAGCTCACGGACCGCCTCGGCCGTGTCCGGCACCCGGGACGCGTCCACGCACTCCGCCGCGCCGAACGCCCGCGCGAGATCCAGGGCCTGCGGCGAGACGTCCACCGCCACCACGTGCGCCCCGCTCGCCCCCGCGATCATCACGGCTGAGAGGCCCACCCCACCGCAGCCGTGCACCGCCACCCACTCCCCGGCCGCGACCCGGCCCTGCTGCACGACCGCCCGGAACGCGGTGGCGAACCGGCAGCCGAGGGAGGCGGCCGTCGCGTACGACAGGTCGTCGGGGAGCACGACCAGGTTGACGTCGGCATGGTCCAGGGCCACGTACTGGGCGTAGGAGCCCCAGTGCGTGAAGCCGGGCTGGGTCTGGCGCTCGCACACCTGGTGATGGCCGGCCGCGCAGGAGGGGCAGCTGCCGCAGCCGCACACGAAGGGGACGGTGACCCGGTCGCCGGGCCGTCGTCGGGTGACCAGCTCGCCGACCTGCTCCACGACGCCCGCGAGTTCGTGCCCCGGCACGTGCGGCAGGGCGATGTCCGGGTCGTGCCCCATCCATCCGTGCCAGTCGCTGCGGCACAGACCGGTGGCCTCCACCCGCACGACCACCCCATGAGGGGCGGGCCGGGGGTCGGGCACCTCACGCACCTCGGCCGGTTCGCCGTACCGCTCGAAGACCACCGCTCGCATCCGCGCTCCCGTCGCCGCTCTCGCCGTAGATCTCGCCGTAGATCTCGCCGTCTCGTCTGCGGTACATCGTCGCCGGTGGACCGCTCGGCGAGAACACGGGTACGGGCCGGACCCGCGGCGCGTCGACCCTCCCCTTTGGTTAATACCCCCTAGGGGTATACTCTCGACAACGGCAGGCCCAGCGACGCCGCCCGCCCCAGCCGCCTCTACGAGGAGAACGACATGACCGCTGCAACCGACACCCCTGGCTCCGTGACCGCCGTCTACCAGGTGAGCGGCATGAGCTGCGGCCACTGCGAGGGCGCCGTCTCCGGCGAGCTCTCGGAGCTCGCCGGCGTCACCTCGGTGAAGGCCGTCGCCTCGACCGGCGAGGTCACGGTCGTCTCCGCCGCCCCGCTCGACGAGGAGGCCGTGCGCGCCGCGGTCGACGAGGCCGGCTTCGAGCTGACCGGCCGGGTCTGAGCCGACCGCCGGGTCAGCACAGGCCCGCCCGGCCCGAGCAGGACCGCCCGGCCCGAGCAGCACCGCCGGGTCCGAGCCGACGCTTCCCCATCCCGAGGCATTCACCGGGCCGTGCCGACCAGCTGATACTGGTTCCGTACGGCCCGGTCCGTTTTCTGGAGTACGGACATGACCAGCACCGCCACCTCCGCCGCCGAGTCCGCGACAGCCGCTCCCCCTTCCGAGGTCGAGCTGCTGATCGGCGGGATGACCTGCGCCTCCTGCGCGGCACGGGTGGAGAAGAAGCTCAACCGCATGGACGGCGTGACCGCCACGGTCAACTACGCGACCGCGAAGGCGCGGGCCAGTTATCCGGCCGGCGTCGAGGTCGCCGACCTGATCGCGACCGTCGTGAAGACCGGTTACACGGCCGAGGAACCCGCGCCCGAGCCCGCCCAGCAGGAGGCCGACGACGCCCCGCGGGACCCCGAGCTGACGGACCTGCGCCACCGTCTCCTCGTCAGCGCCCTGCTCGCCGCGCCTGTCGTGCTGCTCGCGATGGTCCCGTCCCTGCAGTTCGACAACTGGCAGTGGCTCTCGCTGACGCTCGCCGCCCCGGTGGTGGTCTGGGGCGGCGCACCGCTGCACCGGGCGGCCTGGACGAACCTGCGGCACGGCGCGGCCACCATGGACACCCTGGTCTCCGTCGGCACGCTGGCCGCGCTCGGCTGGTCGCTGTGGGCGCTGTTCTTCGGCGACGCGGGGATGCCCGGCATGCGGCACCCCTTCGAGCTCACCGTCTCCCGCACCGACGGCGCCTCGACGATCTATCTCGAGGTCGCCGCCGGCGTCACCGCCTTCATCCTGCTCGGCCGCTATCTCGAGGCCCGCTCCAAGCGGCGCGCGGGAGCGGCTCTGCGGGCGCTGATGGAGCTGGGCGCGAAGGACGTCGCCGTGCTGCGGGACGGGCGCGAGGTGCGGATCCCCGTCGACCGGCTGGCGGTCGGGGACCGGTTCGTGGTGCGGCCCGGCGAGAAGGTCGCCACCGACGGGACGGTCGTACAGGGCACGTCCGCCGTGGACGCCTCCATGCTGACCGGTGAGTCCGTGCCGGTGGACGTCACGCCGGGCGACGCCGTCACCGGGGCCACCGTGAACGCGGGCGGCCGGCTGGTCGTCGAGGCGACCCGGATCGGCGCGGACACCCGGCTCGCCCGTATGGCGCGGCTGGTGGAGGAGGCGCAGAACGGGAAGGCCGAGGTGCAGCGGCTGGCCGACCGGATCTCCGGCGTGTTCGTGCCGGCGGTGCTGCTGCTCGCGCTCGCCTGCTTCGGTGGCTGGCTCGTGGCGACGGGCGACACGGTCGCCGCGTTCACGGCGGCCGTCGCCGTGCTGATCATCGCCTGCCCGTGTGCGCTCGGGCTCGCCACGCCCACCGCGCTCATGGTGGGCACCGGGCGTGGCGCGCAGCTCGGCATCCTCATCAGGGGCCCGGAGGTCCTGGAGTCCACGCGCCGCGTCGACACCGTCGTCCTCGACAAGACCGGCACCGTCACCACCGGACGGATGACCCTTCAGGACGTCGTCGTCGCCGACGGCGTGGACGAGCGGCTGCTGCTGCGGCTCGCGGGCGCCCTGGAGCACGCCTCGGAGCACCCGGTCGCCCGGGCGGTGGCCGCGGGCGCCGAGGAGCGGGTCGGCGGGCTGCCGGCGGCCGAACGGTTCGAGAACGTGCCCGGCCGGGGCGTGCGCGGGCTGGTGGAGGGCCGCGAGGTGGCCGTGGGACGCCTGTTCGCGTCCCTGCCCGAGGAGTTGGCGCGCGCCAGGGACGAGGCCGAGCGGGGCGGTATGACGGCCGTCGTCGCCGGGTGGGACGGCGTGGCGCGCGGGGTGCTCGCGGTCGCCGACACGGTCAAGGAGACGAGCGCGGAGGCGGTGCGGGAGCTGCGGGCGCTGGGGCTCACGCCGGTGCTGCTGACCGGGGACAACCGAAGGGTCGCGGAGGCGGTCGCGGAGGCCGTCGGAATCGACCGGGTCGTCGCCGAGGTGCTGCCGGAGGACAAGGTCGACGTCGTGCGGCGGCTGCAGGGCGAGGGTCGAGTCGTCGCCATGGTCGGGGACGGGGTCAACGACGCGGCCGCGCTCGCCACCGCCGACCTGGGACTGGCCATGGGGACGGGCACCGACGCGGCGATCGAGGCGAGCGACCTGACGCTGGTGCGCGGCGACCTGCGGGTGGCCGCGGACGCGATCCGGCTGTCCCGGCGGACCCTCGCCACGATCAAGGGGAACCTGGTGTGGGCCTTCGGCTACAACGTGGCGGCGCTGCCGCTGGCCGCGGCGGGACTGCTGAACCCGATGATCGCGGGGGCGGCGATGGCGTTCTCGTCGCTGTTCGTCGTCACCAACAGCCTGCGGCTGCGCGCCTTCAAGTGAGGACGGACCGTACCGCCGAGTAGGACCAGGCCTTTCGACGAGAACCCTGGAGTCCTGCGCGTACCTCACATAAGCTCTTCACAAGGCTCGCGCATCATCCTTACGCTTGGGCCCCGATCGCCGTATCCGGTCTCTTGCGCATCTAACGGACATATGCAAGAGACACAGATCACAGTGATGTGAAGGTAACCATCGAAGGGGTTCGAAGGTCTAAGTTGACGATGTCAGGAAGCGTCTTGGGGGGCGTGCCCTGACGTCTGAGGATGTCTTGGGGGACTTCCTCAGCGATGCGTTGCCGGGGCACGCACACCGGGAAGCTTTGAGCGGCCCTCCCAGCGTGCGTTGTCCCGGCAGGCCGCACACTGCGGTGGTAGGGCAGTTCTGCTCGTTCTGCTCACCCGCAGGCACAACAACCGCATACCGTAAGGAAAAACAGCGAATTCAGGCGCTGTCCTCACAACGCCCGGCCGGATCCCGTGGGGGGAATCCGCACCGGGACATGGGAAGGCGCCCTGGTCGTCGGCCCGTGGGGGGACTGGCGCCGGGGCGCCTTCCGTATGCCCGCACACGGAAAGCCCGCGAGCCGGGTCGGCTGAGCCCGCGGGTCGTCGGCCGACGACCCGGTCGGCAGGAGAAGGACGTGGAGCTCCCGTCCCGGCAGCGGTCCGCCAAGACCGCGTGAAGACCGACGACGGCGGCGTCAAGAAGGCGCGAAGATTCGGGCGGCACGGGGACGGGCGCGTTGGCTGCCGCTTGTGTCGATACCGTTCAAGCGGCTGATCGTGGGCCGCCCCCTGAGTAGTGACCGTCTGGGCGAGCAGATGCTGCCCAAACGGATCGCCCTGCCCGTCTTCGCCAGTGACCCCTTGTCGTCGGTGGCGTACGCGACGCAGGAGATCCTGCTGGTGCTGACGCTGGGCGGGCTGGCCTATCTGCACCTGGCGCCGTGGGTGGCGGCCGCAGTGGTGGTGCTGCTGACGGTCGTGGTGCTGTCCTACCGGCAGGTGGTGCAGGCCTATCCCTCCGGTGGAGGCTCCTACGAGGTGGCCTCGCGCAACCTCGGCCCGTGGGCCGGGCTGGTCGTGGCCTCGGCCCTGCTGGTGGACTACGTGATGACGGTTGCCGTGTCGGTGGCGGCCGGGGTGGACAACATCATCTCCGCGGTGCCCGCGCTGGATGCCTACCGGGTCATGGTGAACCTGGGCTTCGTCGTGCTGCTGACCGCGATGAACCTGCGCGGCGTCCGCGAGTCGGGCCGGCTGTTCGCGGTGCCGACATACCTGTTCGTCGTGGGCGTGCTGGCGATGATCGTCATCGGACTGCTCCAGTCGGCGTTCGGTCACGCGCCGGTGGCCGAGAGCGCCGGCTGGCAGGTCCGGGCGGAGCCGGGGCACGTGGGGCTGACCGGAACGGCACTGATGCTGCTGGCGCTGCGGGCGTTCTCCTCCGGCTGCACGGCGCTGACCGGAGCGGAGGCCATCTCCAACGGAGTACCGGCGTTCAAGCCCCCCAAGTCACGCAACGCGGCCACCACCATGGCAGTGATGGGCGGGCTGTCGATCATCATGTTCGCCGGCATCACCGCGCTGGCCGTGATCAGCCGCGTTCACTACGTGGACGACGCCTGCCAACTGGTCGGCTTCCCCGGGAACTGCGCGACCGGAACCCAGCGCACGGTGATCGCGCAGATCGCCGCGGCGGTGTTCGGCGGCACGCATTCGGTGATGTTCTTCTACATCCAGGCCGCCACCGCGCTGATCCTGATCCTGGCGGCCAACACCGCCTTCAACGGCTTCCCGCTGCTGGCGGCGATCCTGGCCGAGCACCGCTACCTGCCCCGGCAGCTCCACACCCGCGGGGACCGGCTGGCGTTCTCCAACGGCATCGTCATCCTGGCCATGGTCGCCGGCGTCCTGATCTATGCCTTCGACGGGTCGGTGACCCGTCTGATCCAGCTCTACATCCTCGGCGTGTTCACCTCCTTCACCCTCTCCCAGGCCGCCATGGTCCGGCACTGGAACCGGGAGCTGGCCCGATCGGCCGATCCTGTGCGGCGTCCACGCATCCACCGCTCCCGGGTGATCAACGCGGTGGGAGCCTGCCTGACCGCGCTCGTGCTGGTAGTGGTCCTGGTCACCAAGTTCAGCCACGGCGCCTATCTCGTGGTGATCGCCATGCCGGTGCTGTACGCGATGATGCGCGGCATCCGCCGCCATTACGACCGGGTGGCCCGCGAGCTGAGGCCGCAGCCGGGCGGCATGGTGCTGCCCAGCCGTATCCACGCGGTGGTGCTGGTCTCCCGGCTGCACCTTCCCACCCTGCGGGCGCTGGGCTATGCCCGCGCCACCCGCCCGGACACCCTCACCGCGCTGACCGTCGAGATCAGCGAGGAGGAGGAGCGGACACTGCGCGCGGAGTGGGAGGAGCGGGAGATCCCGGTGCCGCTGACGGTGATCGCCTCCCCGTACCGCGACATCACCGGATCGGTCCTGGGGCACATCGCCCGCCTGCACGAGGAGCACCCGCAGGACCTCATCGCCGTCTACATCCCCGAGTATGTGGTCGGCCACTGGTGGGAGCATCTGCTGCACAACCAGTCGGCGCTGCGGTTCAAGGCCCGGCTGCTGTTCCAGCGCGGGGTGATGGTCACCAGCGTGCCGTGGCAGCTGGACTCCAGCGACCGCTTGACCGAAGGACAGCCGGGTCCCGCCTCACCTGGCGCCGGGGCGACGGTCGGTTAGCGTTCGATCATGGAGAGGCGGGATCCGACACACCACGGTGAACGGCGCCGCACGAGTACGGGCCGCAGGCTGGCCACGGCCGGCGCCGTCGCGGCGAGCCTGGCGGTCCTCACCGCGGCCCTGGTGCCCGTGCGGGGCTCCCTGTCGCTGGCGAGCACCGTGCTGATCTACCTCACCGCGGTGGTCCTCGTGGCCGCCACCGGCGGCCTGCGCCTGGCACTGGCCACCGCCGTGGCCTCAGACGCGCTGGTCAACTTCTTCTTCGTCCCGCCCTTCCACACCCTGAGCGTCGAGAACCGCGACCTGGTCATCACCCTGGCCGTCTACGTGGCGGTCGCCACTACCGTCAGCGTCACGGTCGACCTGGCCGCCCGGCAGCGCGCCGCCGCCGCCCGCAGCGGCGTCGAGGCCGCCCTGCTGGCCCGCATCACCGAGGCCCCTCTGGATCAACGGCCGCTCAGCGTGGTGCTGGAGCACGTCCGGGACACCTTCGGCATGACCGGCGCCGCGCTGCTGGAACGCGACGCCGACGGCGAACACCCGGTCGCCGTCGCCGGCGACCCGCCGTCGGCTGATCCGACACTGTCCGCACCGGCCGGGGAGCGCCTGCGGCTGGTGGCGGACGGCCCGGCCGTCTTCGCCGCCGACCAGCGCTTCCTCACCCTGCTGGCCACCGCCGCCGCCCGCGCGCTGCAAGCCGAACGCCTGGCCGCCCAAGCCGCCCGCGCACGGGAGTTGACCGAGATCGACAAACTGCGCGCCGCCCTCCTGGCAGCCGTCGGCCATGACCTGCGCACCCCGCTCGCCGGCATCAAAGCGTGCGTGTCCAGCCTGCGCGAGCCCGACCTGGGCCTCACCGACGCCCAGCAAGCCGAACTCCTGGCCACCGTCGACGCCTCCGCCGACAAGATGAACGACCTGGTCGAAAACCTCCTCGCGCTCAGCCGCCTGCAAGTCGGCGCCCTCAGCGTCCACCCCCGCGCCACCGCCGTGGACGAGATCACAGCCGCCGCCCTCCTGCACACCCAGCCACCTCCCGGACGCGCCGTCGACGTCGACGTCCCCGACGACCTGCCGCCTGCCTGGGCTGATCCCGGCCTGCTGGAACGCGTCATCGCCAACCTGGTCGCCAACGCCCTCGACGCCGGACCACCCGGCCGACCCGTGCACGTGCACGCCCGCCAGGAAGGAAACGTGATTCGCCTGCAGATCACCGACCACGGCCCCGGTGTCCTCGCCGACCAGCGAGAACTCATGTTCACGCCCTTCCAGCGACTGAACGACCACACCACCCGTCACGGTCTCGGCCTGGGCCTGGCCATCGCCCGCGGCTTCACCGAAGCCATGAACGGCACGCTCACTCCCACCGACACCCCCGGCGGCGGCCTGACCATGACCCTCACCCTCCCCACAGCACCATGACCCGCATCCTCATCGTCGACGACGACCCCCACCTGCTGCGCGCCCTGACCATCGCCCTTACCGCCCGCGGCTACCGGACCAACGCCGCCCCCGACGCCACCACCGCCCTGCGGGCCGCCGCCTCCGCCGCCCCCGACCTGGCCGTCATCGACCTCGGCCTGCCCGACCTCGACGGCATCAACATCGTCGAAAGCCTCCGCGGCTGGTCCACCGCCCCGATCATCGTCCTGTCCGCCCGCCACGACGAGACCGCCAAGATCAACGCCCTGGACGCCGGCGCCGACGACTACGTCACCAAACCTTTCGGCATGGGCGAACTCCTCGCCCGGATCCGTGCCGCCCTACGCCGCGCCACCCCCGCCGACGAACAGCCCGTGATCACCACAGCGGCCTTCAGCGTCGACCTGGCCGCCAAGCGCGTCACCACCGCAGCCGGCGAGATCCGGCTCACCCCCACCGAATGGCACCTGCTGGAGATCCTCGTCCGCCACCCCGGGCTCCTGGTCACCCAACGCCAACTCCTCCATGAGGTCTGGGGGCCCCGCTACGAGAAGGAGACCAACTACCTGCGCGTGCACCTCGCCAACCTCCGCCGCAAACTCGAACCGGAGCCCTCCCGGCCCCGCTACCTCATCACCGAACCCGGCATCGGCTACCGCTTCACCCCCGAAGCCCCCGCCTGACTCCGCGATCGCCGCCCCCGGACGGCGGAACCTGAGGGTCGACTTCACCTCGTCGCGCGAGCGCCCGGACACCACCGCCGACGGGCGCCCGATCTTCCACGTCTTCGCCTCGCCGGTCGGGCTCATCCGCGAGCCGACCGTCTCCGGCACCCGCGAGGACCTGACCTCCGCCCGCACCCGCACCGCACCAGCACCCGGCAGCGTCTGCCTCCGGACATGCGACTGCCCGGGACGCTGGTCCCGGGCAGTCGGACGTCATGCGAAGGGCGTCTGGTACCGCCCGCTCATCGCCGGAGGCGCTAGCGCTGCTCGACGGGGACGAAGTCGCGCTCGACCACGCCGGTGTAGATCTGGCGCGGGCGGCCGATGCGGGAACCCGGCTCCTTGATCATCTCGTGCCACTGGGCGATCCAGCCCGGGAGGCGGCCGAGGGCGAAGAGGACCGTGAACATCTCGGTCGGGAAGCCCATGGCCCGGTAGATGAGGCCGGTGTAGAAGTCGACGTTGGGGTAGAGGTTGCGCGAGACGAAGTAGTCGTCGGAGAGCGCGTGCTCCTCCAGCTTCAGGGCGATGTCCAGCAGTTCGTCGGACTTGCCGAGGGCGGAGAGGACGTCGTGCGCGGCCGCCTTGATGATCTTCGCGCGCGGGTCGAAGGACTTGTACACCCGGTGGCCGAAGCCCATCAGGCGGACGCCGTCCTCCTTGTTCTTCACCTTGCGGATGAAGGAGTCGACGTCACCGCTGCCCGCCTGGATGCCCTCGAGCATCTCCAGCACGGACTGGTTGGCGCCGCCGTGCAGCGGGCCCCACAGGGCGGAGATACCGGCCGAGATCGACGCGAACATGTTGGCCTGGGACGAACCGACCAGGCGGACCGTGGACGTGGAGCAGTTCTGCTCGTGGTCCGCGTGCAGGATCAGCAGCTTGTCGAGCGCGGAGACGACGACCGGGTCGAGGTCGTACTCCTGGGCCGGCACGGAGAACGTCATGCGCAGGAAGTTCTCGACGTAGCCGAGGTCGTTGCGCGGGTAGACGAACGGGTGGCCGATCGACTTCTTGTAGGCGTACGCCGCGATCGTCGGAAGCTTGGCGAGCAGCCGGATCGTCGAGAGGTTGCGCTGCTTCTCGTCGAACGGGTTGTGGCTGTCCTGGTAGAACGTGGACAGCGCCGAGACCACCGACGACAGCATGGCCATCGGGTGCGCGTCGCGCGGGAAGCCGCGGTAGAAGTTCTTGACGTCCTCGTGCAGCAGGGTGTGCTGCGTGATGTCGCTCTGGAAGACGGAGAGCTCGTCCACGGTCGGCAGCTCGCCGTTGATCAGGAGGTAGGCGACCTCGAGGAAGGTCGACCGCTCGGCCAGCTGCTCGATCGGGTAGCCGCGGTACCGGAGGATGCCCTGCTCGCCGTCAAGGTAGGTGATGGCGGATTTATAGGCGGCGGTGTTGCCGTAGCCGCTGTCCAGGGTCACCAGACCGGTCTGGGCGCGGAGCTTCCCGATGTCGAAGCCCTTGTCGCCGACGGTGCTGTCGATCACCGGGTAGGTGTACTCGCCGTCGCCGTACCGCAGTACTACAGAGTTGTCGCTCACGTCATCCCTCACCGACGTTGTGCCTCTTCTTCGAGGTTGCCCTGACTGTCTCTACCATCCCCCAT
The DNA here is from genome assembly GCF_036898465.1 of Streptomyces sp. B21-105. Classification (NCBI taxonomy): domain Bacteria; kingdom Bacillati; phylum Actinomycetota; class Actinomycetes; order Kitasatosporales; family Streptomycetaceae; genus Streptomyces; species Streptomyces sp. B21-105. The sequence goes on from NZ_JARUMJ010000001.1 coordinate 3,499,915, forward strand.
TTGGCGCACGAGAGTGCACTCGGGGTCGACCAATGGGCTCATCGACGGCACTCAGTGCCGCCAACCAGCTCATCCTGCCGCCTCGGTCACGGCCTGGGAAGTGCTCTGTGACCTTCGTGACTCATTTGATCGATCATTTTTTCGCCGCCCCCGCCGCCCCGCGCCGCCGCCGCGGATCGCTCGGGCGGCCGGCTCAGGTCACCGGCCCGCGAGCCGGAAGTCCAGGGCCGTGCAGCGGCGGCCCGCCGACACCGTGCGCACCGCCTGGCCGATCGCCTTGCGGGAGCCGACGAGGACGACCAGCTTCTTCGCGCGGGTGACGGCCGTGTACAGAAGATTCCGCTGCAGCATCATCCATGCTCCGGTGGTGACGGGGATCACCACCGCGGGATATTCACTTCCCTGGGAGCGGTGGATGGTCACCGCGTACGCGTGGGCCAGCTCGTCCAGCTCGTCGAACTCGTACGGGACCTCCTCGTCCTCGTCGGTCAGCACCGTGAGCCGCTGGTCGACCGGATCGAGCGAGGTCACCACGCCCACAGTGCCGTTGAAGACACCGTTCTTCCCCTTGTCGTAATTGTTGCGGATCTGGGTGACCTTGTCGCCGACGCGGAAGACCCGGCCGCCGAAGCGCTTCTCGGGCACGTCGGGGCGGCCGGGCGTGACCGCCTGCTGGAGAAGGCCGTTCAGGGCGCCGGCGCCGGCCGGCCCGCGATGCATGGGCGCCAGCACCTGCACGTCCCGGCGCGGATCCAGACCGAACTTGGCCGGGATGCGCCGGGCGGCCACGTCCACCGTGAGGCGGCCGGTCTCCTCGGTGTCGTCCTCGACGAAGAGGAAGAAGTCCTTCATGCCGTCGGTGACCGGGTGCTGTCCGGCGTTGATGCGGTGCGCGTTGGTCACCACGCCCGACTGCTGTGCCTGGCGGAACACGCGCGTGAGCCGCACCGCCGGAACCGGACTGCCGTCGGCCAGCAGATCGCGCAGGACCTCGCCCGCGCCGACGCTGGGCAGCTGGTCGACGTCCCCCACGAAGAGCAGGTGCGCGCCCGGCGGCACGGCCTTGACCAGCTTGTTGGCAAGGAGCAGGTCCAGCATCGACGCCTCGTCGACCACCACCAGGTCGGCGTCCAGCGGGCGTTCGCGGTCGTAGGCCGCGTCGCCGCCGGGCTTGAGCTCCAGCAGGCGGTGGACGGTGGACGCCTCCGCGCCGGTCAGCTCGGCGAGCCGCTTGGCGGCGCGGCCGGTGGGCGCCGCCAGTACGACCTTCGCCTTCCTCGCGCGGGCCAGCTCCACGATCGAGCGGACGGTGAACGACTTGCCGCAACCGGGGCCGCCGGTCAGCACGGCCACCTTCTCGGTCAACGCCAGCTTGACGGCGGCCTCCTGCTCGGGGGCGAGCTCCGCCCGCGTGCGGGACTTCAGCCAGGCCAGCGCCTTCTCCCAGGCCACGTCACGGAAGGCCGGCATCCGGTCCTCGTCGGTGCGCAGAAGGCGCAACAGCTGGGCGGAGAGGGAGAGTTCGGCCCGGTGGAAGGGGACCAGGTAGACGGCCGTGACGGGTTGTGCCGCTCCGCCGTCCGGCCCCGGGACCTTCTCCCGGACGACTCCGGGGTCCTCGCCCTCCTCGGGGGGCGCCGCGAGGCCGGCGAGGCACTCGATGACCAGGCCGGTGTCGACCTGGAGCAGCTTCACGGCGTCGGCGATCAGCCGCTCCTCGGGGAGGTAGCAGTGACCCTGGTCGGTGGCCTGGGACAGCGCGTACTGGAGGCCGGCCTTGACCCGCTCGGGGCTGTCGTGCGGGATGCCGACGGACTGGGCGATCTTGTCGGCGGTGAGGAAGCCGATGCCCCAGACGTCGGCGGCGAGCCGGTAGGGCTGGTTCTTCACGACGGAGATGGAGGCGTCGCCGTACTTCTTGTAGATGCGGACCGCGATGGAGGTGGACACCTCGACGGTCTGCAGGAAGAGCATGACCTCCTTGATCGCCTTCTGTTCCTCCCAGGCGTCGGCGATCTTCTTCGTACGCTTGGGGCCGAGCCCGGGGACCTCGACGAGCCGCTTCGGCTCCTCCTCGATGATCTTCAGGGTGTCCATGCCGAAGTGCTGGGTGATGCGGTCGGCGAAGACCGGCCCGATGCCCTTGATCAGGCCGGATCCCAGATAGCGGCGGATGCCCTGGATGGTGGCGGGCAGCACGGTCGTGTAGTTCTCGACGGTGAACTGCTTGCCGTACTGCGGATGGGAGCCCCAACGGCCCTCCATGCGCAGCGACTCGCCGACCTGGGCGCCGAGGAGCGCGCCGACGACCGTGAGGAGGTCGCCCGCGCCCCGGCCGGTGTCGACACGGGCGACCGTGTAGCCGTTCTCCTCGTTGGCGTACGTGATGCGCTCGAGCACGCCTTCCAGCGTGGCCGTCCGCCGCTCGCCCGCCGCCTGGGCGGCCCCCGTCTCTTGGGACATGAACCGACCGTACCGCCCGGCACCGACAACCCGGTCCGCCCGGAACCGGCAGCACGGCCCGGCGGGCGACGACAGTCCGGTCCGGCGGGCAGCCGGGGTCAGTCCCTGTCGACGATCACGCAGGTGCCGACCACATAACCGGTGACACCGCTCCTCGTGACCTTCACCCAGCGCTTGCTGACGATGCCGCACTTCTCGTACGAGGAGGTCCCGTAGTGCATCGTGCAGTCGGCCGGCGCGCTCTGGCCCTTGTTGAGCTGGGCGAGACCCGTGCCGCCAGTGCTCTTCGTGGCCCGGATGACGACGGTCTCGAGGGCCTTGGCGGTACAGCTCGCCGCGGACGCTGGAGTGGCGACGACGAACGAGGTCCCGACCAGGGCGGCCGCCCCCATGGACGCACCGAGTATCCGGACTGCGCGCATATTCGATTCTCCCCTCTCGATTGGCACGGGCATGCCACCCGTGACGACAGGGGCAGCCTAGGACAGGCCTCGTGCGCGTCGGCGTCCCTCCGGCGGCCGCACATCACGATCCGGTTGCGGGATGAGGCGGAGGGGTTGATTCCGCCTCATGGGCGGCGAAGGCGCGCGGCGGTCCGCCGTCTGCTCCTCGGCAACGGCGCGCTCACCGCGCTGATCGTCCTCGTCATCGCCATGTCGGCGCTGTCGGGCGACTTCCTGACCACCGACAACCTGCTCAACGTGGGCGTCCAGGCGGCCGTGACCGCCGTCCTCGCCTTCGGCGTGACCTTCGTGATCGTCGCGGCGGGCATCGACCTGTCGGTCGGCTCAGTGGCGGCGCTGTCGGCCACCGTGCTCGCCTGGAGCGCGACCCAGCACGGCGTGCGGGTGGTCCTGGCGGTGATGCTGGCCGTCGCCACGGGCATCGCGGCCGGTCTGGTGAACGGTTTCCTCATCGCGTACGGCAAACTGCCGCCGTTCATCGCGACGCTCGCGATGCTGTCCGTGGCGCGCGGACTGTCGCTGGTGATCTCCGAGGGCTCCCCGATCGCCTTCCCCGACTCGGTCTCGCACCTCGGCGACACGCTCGGCGGCTGGCTGCCGGCGCCGGTGCTCGTCATGATCGTGATGGGTCTGCTCGCCGCGTTCGTGCTCGGCCCCACGTACATCGGGCGCTCGATGTGCGCCATCGGCGGCAACGAGGAGGCGGCCCGGCTGTCGGGTCTGCGGGTGAAGAAGCAGAAGCTCGCGATCTACGCGCTGTCCGGGGTTTTCGCGGCCGTGGCGGGCGTCGTGCTGGCTGCCCGGCTGTCGTCGGCGCAGCCGCAGGCCGCCGACGGCTACGAGCTGGACGCGATCGCCGCGGTCGTCATCGGCGGCGCCTCCCTCGCCGGCGGCACGGGCAAGGCGTCGGGCACCCTGATCGGCGCGCTGATCCTCGCGGTGCTGCGCAACGGCCTGAACCTGCTGTCGGTCTCCGCGTTCTGGCAGCAGGTCGTCATCGGCGTGGTCATCGCGCTGGCGGTGCTGCTGGACACCGTGCGCCGCAAGGCGGGGGCGACCCCGGTGACGGCCGGGTTCGGCTCGGGCGGCGGCAAGGGCAGGCAGGCGGCGACGTACGGACTCGCGGCGGTCGTGACCGTGGCGATCGTCGGCGCGACCTCGCTCCTGCACGGCGGCGGTTCGTCGACCGCGAACCCGCGGATCGGTCTGGCGCTGTCGACGCTGAACAACCCGTTCTTCGTGCAGATCCAGGCGGGCGCGAAGGCCGAGGCGAAGAAGCTGGGCGTGGACCTGACGGTCACCGACGCGCAGAACGACGCCTCGCAGCAGGCCAACCAGCTGCAGAACTTCACCAGTTCGGGCCTCGACTCGATCATCGTCAACCCGGTGGACTCGGACGCGGCGGGCAACTCGGTGAAGGCCGCCGACAAGGCGAAGATCCCGGTCATCGCGGTCGACCGGGGCGTCAACAAGGCCTCGGTGGACGCGCTCGTCGCCTCCGACAACGTGGCGGGGGGCGAGCTGGCCGCGAAGACGGTCGCCGAGAAGCTGGGCGGCACCGGCAAGATCGTGATCCTCCAGGGCCAGGCCGGCACGTCGGCGGCCCGGGAGCGGGCGGAGGGCTTCGCCAAGGGGCTGAAGGCCTACCCGGGCATCCAGGTGGTCGCCCAGCAGCCGGCCGACTTCGACCGCACCAAGGGACTCGACGTGATGCCGAACCTGCTCCAGGCCCACCCGGACGTGCAGGGCGTCATCGCCGCCAACGACGAGATGGCGCTCGGCGCGATCAAGGCGCTCGGCGCGAAGGCCGGCACGTCGATCCAGGTCGTCGGGTTCGACGGAACTCCGGACGGGCTGAAGGCCGTTGAACAGGGCACGCTGTACGCGTCCGTGGCGCAGCAGCCGTCGCAGCTGGGGAAGATCGCCGTGGACAACGCGGTGCGGGCGCTGCAGGGCAAGAAGGTCGAGGAGACGGTGAAGGTACCGGTGAAGGTGGTCACGAAGGAGAACGTGGCCGGGTTCAGCGGCTGACACCGAACACGAAGGCGGGCGGTCACCCTTCTCGGGACCGCCCGCCTCACGTCACGTTGCAGGGGAGTCACTTCATGTACGACTACGACCTTCTGGTCGTGGGGTCGGCCAACGCCGACCTGGTGATCGACGTCGAGCGGCGTCCGGAGGCCGGAGAGACGGTGCTCGGCGGCGACCTGGCGGTCCACCCCGGCGGCAAGGGCGCGAACCAGGCCGTCGCGGCGGCCCGTCTCGGCGCGCGTACGGCCCTGCTGGCGCGGGTCGGCGACGACGCGCACGGCCGGCTGCTGCTCGACTCGCAGCGGGCGGCCGGGGTCGACACGGCGGGCGTCCTGGTGGGCGGGGCGCCGACCGGCGTCGCGCTGATCACGGTGGACCCGTCGGGCGACAACAGCATCGTGGTGTCACCGGGCGCGAACGGCCGGCTGACGCCGGCGGACGTCCAGGACGCCGGCCGTCTCGTCCGGTCCTCCCGGGTGGTGTCGGCGCAGCTGGAGATCCCGCTGGAGACGGTCGTGGCGGTGGCGGCGAGCCTGGAGCCGGGCAGCCTCTTCGTGCTGAACCCTTCCCCGCCGCGTCCGCTGCCCGCCGTGCTGCTCGCGGCCTGCGACACGCTGATCGTCAACGAGCACGAGGCGAAGGTGCTCCTCGGCGACGCCGCCACCGGCGAGTCGCCCGAGGACTGGGCGCGGACCCTGCTCGCCAGGGGGCCGAAGTCCGTGGTCGTGACGCTGGGTTCGGAAGGCTCGCTGGTGGCGACCGCGGAGGGCGTCGCCCCGATCGCGTCCGTGAAGGTGGACGCCGTCGACACGACGGGGGCGGGTGACTCCTTCACCGCGGCGCTGGCGTGGAAGCTGGGCACGGGCGCGTCCCTGGCCGAGGCCGCGGCGTACGCGGCGCGGGTCGGGGCGGTCGCCGTGACCCGGCGTGGCGCGCAGGAGTCGTTCCCGACGGCGGACGAGGTCGAGGCGCTCGCTTCCGGGGACGGTGAGGTCCGGTGAAGAAGACCGGGATCCTCAACCGTCATCTCGCCGGTGCGCTGGCCGAGTTGGGGCACGGCGACGGGGTGCTGGTGTGCGACGTCGGCATGCCGATACCGGACGGCCCCCGGGTCGTCGACCTCGCCTTCCGGGCGGGGATTCCCTCGTTCGCGGAAGTGGTCGACGGGCTGCTCGACGAACTGGTCGTGGAGGGGGCGACGGCGGCGGAGGAGGTCCGCGAGGCGAACCCGGCGGCGGCCGGGCTGCTGGCGGACCGCTTCCGGGCACTGTCGTACGTCCCGCACGAGGAGCTGAAGGAGCTGTCGGCGGGGGCCCGGCTGATCGTCCGCACGGGCGAGGCCCGCCCGTACGCGAACGTGCTGCTCAGGTGCGGCGTCTTCTTCTGAGACCCGCCGAGGGGGCCCGCCGACGGGGGGCGCCGGTCGGCGCAAAAGCTTCGAGGGGGTCTGGTCCATCGACCAGGCCCCCTCGGCTTTTCCCCTCCGTACCAGAACCCCCGCGATCCCCCCGGATCCCCCTCCAGAAGCCCTGACGCCACGTATGACACGCGGAGTCGCGGAAGGGTTGCACGGCTTCCGGAAATTTCTGGCAGCCCTTCCGACGCCCACAGCGCGGTGCGAACGGCGGAGCGAACAGAACGGGCCAAAGGCACATGCCGGACGCATCAAACACCTCCCGGGCCCATTGCATCACTTGTAATGAACCGCGCTGGTCAAACGGGTGACACGGGCAAATCGCCCTCCATGATGTGGTCGTTCACCGCCCCTCCCGCAAGGAGTACGACCATGTCGGAGACAGCCGAGCCCAACGTCGGCGCCTTCACCCTCGGTGCCGCCGTCACCGCCGAACCCGCCCGCCCCGTCGAGGTGCCTGACCACGAGGACTGGACCCTGCCGAACGGCTTCGCCTGGATCTTCCGGGGCGAGGGCAACGACACCCCCGGCAATCTCGTCCGCCCCGTGATCATGGCCGACGGATTCAAGCTCGGTCGCAGCGAGCTCGACAAGCTGTACCAGGGGCTGGAGGGCGGCCATCCCTTCATCAGCGAACTGCGCCGCCGCGGCAGGGACGTGATCCTGCTCGGGTTCGAGGAACGCAGCGCGTCGATCCTGGACAACGCGGAAGCCGCCGTCGCCGCCGTCATGCAGGCCAACGCCCAGAAGCAGGGCGACGCCCCCCTGGTCGTCGGCGGGTTCAGCATGGGCGGCATCGTCACCCGTTACGCGCTGGCCAAGCTGGAGAGGCAGCGGGTGCATCACCAGACCGCGCTGTACTTCTCCTACGACAGCCCGCACCGCGGCGCGTCCATCCCCATCGGCGTGCAGGCGTTCTCGTACTTCATCCCGTTCGCCAACGACTTCGCGAAGCAGATGGACAGCCCGGCGGCCCGTCAGATGCTGTGGCGCCACTACGACAAGGACACCGGGAAAATCGGCGTCGCCCCGGAGCGCACCGAGTTCCTGGCGGCGCTGGACCGGGTGGGCGGTTGGCCTCGGATCCCCCGCACGATCGCCATCGCCAACGGACGCGGCGACGGGATCGGCCTGCCGGACGTCGCGCCCGGTGACATCGCGCTGCGGATCGACCGGATCTACCCGGGCACCACCTTCTACACGCAGGCCCAGGGCGACGACGTGACGGTCGCCTACCTGAACCGGCGCTTCCCCAAGGCCGACGACACCATCACCACCGACGGCTTCCCGGAGCTGGACGGCGCGCCCGGCGGCACCCTGCACACGTACAAGATCCTCGCCGACGCGATGGAGAAGCTCGGCGGCACGGTGGACCTGCGGCACGAGGAGGTGTGCTTCGTGCCGTCGGTGAGCGCGGTCGCCATCCGCGACATCGAGACGCAGGCCGACCTGTACGCGAAGGTCGACGAACTGTCCCCGGACGAGAGCGAGTTGGACGACTTCGTCTGTTCGTCGACGACCACGCCGCACACCGGGATCACCGAGGAGCTGTGCACCTGGCTGCTGGACCGCCTGCCCGACTGACGCGCCGCGTCACGCCCAGGCGTCAACAGGGGCCGCCCATCCGCTCACACCTGGCGGAGGGTGGCCCCTTCGCCACTCTCGGGAGCGGGCGGCAGGGGGTCGGAGACGAACCATCCGCGTTGTGGAACGGCGTACACCCAGCTTTCGTCCGCCAGCAGGCCGAGACCTCGCCGCACGGTGGTCCGCGCGATGCCGTACTTCTGCACAAGCTGAGCCTCGCTCGGCAGCATCCGCCCGGGCTGCCAGTCGCCGCGTTGGATCTGCGCCCGCAGAATCTCGGCCAGCTGTCGGTACGGGGTCAGTGGCGCTCCGTGGTCGATCTCAGCGTCGGGGTTCATGAAGTCGACGCTAGGCAACGGGAGTGCTACTCACACTTTGGGATACGTCTCGCTACGAATCGATACAAGGCGATACGATGAGGCCCGCCCAACGAGAACGCCCCGGCGGGAAGGGTGAGAGCTTCCGTGCCGGGGCTGAGCCGACTACAGAGGAGTCGACCTGTGCGCAGCCTACTGGCCGCCATCCTGAGCCTTTTCCTGCCGCCGCGCGGAGCGCGCCGCCGCCTCGCACCCGACCCGTTCCCGGCGGTCTCCGCGCAGCAACCCGCTCACGCCCGTCGTACGCGGCCGCGCCCCGGGGACGTGATCCTCGCCGACGGCCTGCCCCTGGTCAGGCCGTACCTCGCCGTCTGGGAACGCGAACGCGACGCCCTGGACCGCGGGCGCCTCCAGCGGGAACGGCGGCGCCCGGCGGTCCTCGCCACCCTTGGACAGGACTACGTCCCGGCGGAGGCCGCCGCGTGAGCGCGCGACGGTTCCGCAGCCTCGGCGTCGACCCCGCCACGGGCAAGGAGTCGTTCGTGGTCGCGCGTTCCGGCGGCGTGCTGGAGGAACTGGCCGACGCGCACGCGCTGAAGGCCTCCGCCGTCCTGGTGGCGGTCGTCGGGGCCGTTTTGGAGGCCGGCAGGTCGTCCGACGCCGAACTCGCCGCGTTCGTGCCGTCGCTGCACGCGGCGCTCGAAGAATGCGTCGGCATCATGGCGGCGGACAGGGAGCGCTCGGCATAGCGTGCTCGGCGTAGCGCCGTCAGTAGCTGAGGCCCCTGAAATGCAGGAACGCGGACCGCAGTTCGGCGTCGAGGAGGAGGTCGAGGATCTCCTCCTCCCCCGCGAACAGGGCGTCGGCCGCCGGATGGCCGGACTGATGGAACATGGCGACCAGCACGTCGATGAGGGGACGGTTCCAGGTGACCCGGACGATTTCCGTCGCCTTGTCACGCTGTCCCCTGTCCATGGCTATGCGCCACAGCTCGATGGAGTGCCTGGCCGTCGCGTAGGCGTCCCTGCGGCCTTCCACCAGGACTGCTCTCGTGTTCAGGCCGAACACCTCGATACAGGCCTGCCCCCGGTCGGTCAGCCCCCGGTACGTTCCGAGCGGGAGCACCAGCCGTAGGTGGTCCAACGGGTCCTCGGCCGACGGGTCGACGAGCAGCGGGCTGCCGTCGGCCGCGGTGGGGAAGAGGTTCCGCTTCTGGTTGCTGTTGCAGAACGAGCAGGCGAGCAGATGGTTGAGCCAGTCGAAGGTACGCAGCGGAGCGAGGCTCTTCGGCTCGAAGTGGTCGATGTCGGTGCCCTGGCTGTCACCGCAGTACATGCAGCGTTCGCGGCCGGGCGCCATCTCCGCGAGCCCGGCGACGAGTGCGGGGCGGACCTGCCGGCGGTTCGCCCAGAGTTCCCTCGCCCGGTCCTTGCGTTCCTTCTCCGTGGCCCGCTGCCGGATTTCGGCGGTGTAGTCCGCCAGTCGTTCCGTCGTGGCCGCGGGCAGGAGGGCACGGCGCAGACGGATCACTCCGCGTCGTCTTTCGCGCCCTCGGCGTCCTTCGCCCCCTCGGCGATCTCCTCCGCCAGGCGGTGGAGGTGGGCCGACACCTCGTCCACGCGGGCCGACGGCGAACTCGCGAGCCGTGCCTTCAGCTCCTTGTAGCGCGCCAGCGACTCGCCGGACGTGGTCCCGTCGTAGATCCGTGCCTCCAGGTCCACGAACTCGGCCCTGGCCCGTTCGGCGCGCTCCGAGTACGGGGTGTCCAGGCCGAACAGGTCCGAGAGGACCGCGTCGTCGCCGCTGCCGTACACCACCCGGTCGTACAGGTCCTGGCCGATGACCTCGGGTGGGAGCGCCTCGTCCACGCCGGGCAGTCTGATCAGACCGCCGGGATCCGCGGCCTGGCAGATGTACGGGCTGTGGGTGGTGACGATGAACTGGATGCGGGGGAAGTGGGAGGTCAGCCACGGGCCGATACGGCGCTGCCAGGAGACGTGCAGATGGGCGTCGATCTCGTCGATGATGACGACACCCGGCGTCATCAGACGCATCGACCCGTCGTCGACCTCCGTGAGGCCCGACTCCCACAGGTCGGCGCCGAACGCGTCGTGCAACTGCTTGAGGACGTCGACGACCAGAGCGGCCACGGTACGGAATCCGTCGCTCATCTCCCGCATCGGGAAGCGGCTGCCCTGCCGCTCCACCCATAGGCCGTCGGAGTCGACGTCGACGATCCGGTAGCCGTCCGGCAGCAGTCCGTCGCCGAGGAGTGCCAGCGCGAACCGCTTCAACCTGGCGGCGCCCGGGCGGCGTTCCAGCGCGCGCAGATGCTGCTCGATCAGCCAGGCGACGCCTTCGGCGAGCGAGGCGTCCTCGTGGAAGAGGCTCGCGTGCCTGGCCACGGGCCCGGACGTCAGCATCAGCCGCTGCACCTCGCCCGAACCGCCGGCCATCCGCCGGAACGGCCCGTAGGCCGCACTGAACCAGCCCGCGGGGTTGTCCGCCCACGGCCCGCGACGGGCGATGCTGGTCTGTGCCTTGGTGTACCTGATCTCCTGCAGACCAGGAAGGACGCCTCTGCGGACGGGGACCCGGCCGGCCATCCCGTCCCGGGGCGTGGTCCAGCGGAGTCCGGCGGGGACCGCGCCGGCAGGGGGGCGGCCCTGCGAGAACCGGTCGTGGTTCGCGTCCCGGACGATCTCGACTTTGACCTCCCCCGCGGTGCTGTGCTCGGTCACCCAGTTCTCGAAGCCCGGCACCAGACCCCGTGCCACCGCGGGACCGCTGAGCGCCAGCGCCATGGCCCGCAGCAGCGTCGTCTTGCCCGACCCGTTGCGACCGGCGAGCACCGTCCACCCGGCGTGACTGCCGTCGGGGCGGGTCAGGACGAGGTCGACCTCGCGGGGGCCGTGGAAGGATTTGATGTCCTTCACGAGGATCCGGCTGACGTACATGGGCGGCGGCGTCCGTTCGTCGGGGTGTCGCGCCCGATCCTACGACCGTGGCCTGCCCGTTCGTATCAGGAGCGGGCAGGCCACCGGAGCGTCACGCTGCCTGCCTCAGGCTGCCGTGTGGGACACGAAGCGTTGCGCGGTCTCGGCGAGGACTTCCCGCCCGTCCCTCGCCCACAGGCCGTCGTTGAACAGCTCGACCTCGATCGCGCCCGTGTAGCCGGCCGCCTCCACGTACCCCTGCCACTCGCGCATGTCGATCGCGCCGTCGCCGATCTGGCCGCGGCCGGTCAGGACGCCCTCGGGGAGCGGGGTCGTCCAGTCGGCGAGCTGGAAGGTGTGGATGCGGCCGCCCGCGCCCGCCCGGGCGATCTGGGCGGGAGCCTGGTCGTCCCACCAGATGTGGTACGTGTCGACGGTGACGCCGACCTGGTGGGCCGGGAAGCGTTCGGCCAGGTCGAGGGCCTGGGCGAGGGTGGAGACCACGCAGCGGTCGGCGGCGTACATGGGGTGCAGCGGCTCGATGGCGAGTTTCACCCCGTGTTCCTCGGCGTAGGGGCCGAGGACGGCGAGGGCGTCGGCGATGCGTTCGCGGGCGCCGTGCAGGTCCTTGGAGCCGGCGGGCAGGCCGCCGGAGACCAGGACCAGCACCTCGGTGCCGAGGGCCGCCGCCTCGTCGACCGCCCGGCGGTTGTCGGCGAGGGCCGCCGCCCGCGCGTCCGGGTCGATCGCCGTGAGGAAGCCGCCGCGGCACAGGGTCGTCACCGTCAGGCCGGCGTCGTGGACCAGCTTGGCGCTCGCCTCCACGCCGTAAGTCTGCACGGGCTCGCGCCACAGGCCGACGTTCGTCACGCCCAGGTCACCGCAGGCGGCAACCAGCTCGGGCAGCGACAGCTGCTTCACCGTCATCTGGTTGATGGAGAAGCGGGTCAGATCCGGGCTGCTCACTGGGTCACTCCGTACAGGGCGAGCACGTTCTTCATCCGCTCCTCGGCCAGCTTCGGATCCGGGAACAGGCCGAGGCCGTCGGCGAGTTCGTAGGCGCGGGCGAAGTGCGGGAGGGAGCGGGCCGACTGCAGTCCGCCGACCATCGTGAAGTGCGACTGGTGGCCTGCCAGCCAGGCCAGAAACACCACGCCCGTCTTGTAGAAACGGGTGGGCGTCTGGAAGAGGTGGCGGGAGAGCTCGACCGTCGGATCCAGCAACGAGCGGAAACCCGTTACGTTCCCCGTGTCGAGGACGCGGACCGCCTCCGCCGCCAGCGGGCCCAGCGGGTCGAAGATGCCGAGGAGGGCGTGGCTGAAGCCCTGCTCGTCGCCCGCGATCAGCTCCGGGTAGTTGAAGTCGTCGCCGGTGTAGCAGCGCACGCCCTGCGGCAGCCGGCGCCGGATGTCGATCTCGCGCCCGGCGTCCAGCAGCGAGACCTTGATGCCCTCGACCTTGTCGGGGTGGACGGCGATGACCTCGAGGAAGGTGTCCGTGGCCGCGTCCAGGTCGGACGAGCCCCAGTAACCGTCCAGCGCCGGATCGAACATCGGGCCCAGCCAGTGCAGGATCACCGGCTCGGCGGACTGGCGCAGCAGGTGGCCGTAGACGTCCAGGTAGTCCTCGGGGCCGGTCGCCGCCGCGGCCAGGGCGCGCGACGCCATCAGGATGGAGCGTGCGCCGGAGGCCTCGACGAGGGCGAGCTGCTCCTCGTAGGCCGCGCGGACCTCGGCGAGCGTCCCGCCGGCGGTGAGCTGGTCGGTGCCGACGCCGCAGGCGATGCGGCCGCCGACGGCCTTGGCCTCGGCGGCGGAGCGGCGGATCAGCTCGGCCGCGCCCGCCCAGTCCAGGCCCATGCCGCGCTGGGCGGTGTCCATCGCCTCGGCGACGCCGAGCCCGTGCGACCACAGGTGGCGGCGGAAGGCGAGGGTGGCGTCCCAGTCGACGGCGGCGGGCGAGTCCGGCGACACGTCCGCGAACGGGTCGGCGACGACGTGCGCCGCCGAGTACACCGTGCGGGAGGTGAAGGGCGCGCCGGTGGTGAGGGCGAGCGGCTCGGTGCGGGGTTCGTAGGTCCGCAGGCCGCCGTTCGCGTCGGGCAGCTGGAGGGTCACAGCGTGACCTCCGGGACCTCGAGGCGGCGGCCCTCGGCGGAGGACTTCAGGCCGAGCTCGGCGAGCTGGACGCCTCGGGCGCCGGCCAGCAGGTCCCAGTGGTAGGGAGCGTCGGCGTAGACGTGCTTGAGGAACAGCTCCCACTGGGCCTTGAAGCCGTTGTCGAACTCGCCGTTGTCGGGCACCTCCTGCCACTGGTCGCGGAAGACCTCGGTGGCGGGGATGTCGGGGTTCCAGACCGGCTTGGGGGTCGCGGAGCGGTGCTGGACGCGGCAGTTGCGCAGTCCGGCGACGGCCGAGCCCTCGGTGCCGTCGACCTGGAACTCGACGAGCTCGTCGCGGTTGACGCGGACGGTCCAGGAGGAGTTGATCTGCGCGATGGCCCCGCCCTCGAGCTCGAAGACGCCGTAGGCGGCGTCGTCGGCGGTGGCGTCGTAGGGCTTGTCCTGCTCGTCCCAGCGCTGCGGGATGTGGGTGGCGGTGAGCGCCTGGACGGACTTCACCCGGCCGAACAGCTCGTGCAGGACGTACTCCCAGTGCGGGAACATGTCGACGACGATGCCGCCGCCGTCCTCCGCGCGGTAGTTCCAGGACGGGCGCTGGGCGGCCTGCCAGTCGCCCTCGAAGACCCAGTAGCCGAACTCGCCGCGCACGGAGAGGATCCGGCCGAAGAAGCCGCCGTCGATGAGGCGCTTGAGCTTGAGCAGGCCCGGCAGGAACAGCTTGTCCTGGACGACGCCGTGCTTGACGCCCGCGGCGGTGGCCAGCCGGGCCAGCTCCAGGGCGCCGTCGAGGCCGGTGGCGGTGGGCTTCTCGGTGTAGATGTGCTTGCCGGCGGCGACGGCCTTGCGGATCGCCTCCTCGCGGGCGGAGGTGACCTGGGCGTCGAAGTAGATCTCGACGGTCGGGTCGGCGAGGACCGCGTCGAGGTCGGTGGAGACGTTCCGCGGGTCCAGTCCGTGCTGTTCCGCGAGCGCCTTCAGGGCATGCTCCCGACGACCGAGAAGGACCGGTTCCGGCCACAGCACGGTGCCGTCGCCGAGGTCGAGGCCGCCCTGTTCGCGGAGGGCGAGGATGGAGCGGACCAGGTGCTGGCGGTAACCCATGCGCCCGGTCACGCCGTTCATGGCGATACGCACCGTCTTGCGTGTCACGTCGATCCCTTCGTAGGCGTCGTGCGCAGCGTGCCTGCGCGTTCCGTACGCGGTTGTGCGCGCCGCGTACGCCTCACTCCTGATCAGCGGTACAGCAAGCGCTTTCTATACAGGAAGAAGCTAGCCTCTGACCGGTGGTCCGGACAAGACCGTGTCCATCCCGAGTTGTTCGAGGGGGCGAACAACAGGGGTCCCGGGCCGTAAGGTCTGCTCGACACGCCCGGAACCGCGCTCACCATGGTGCGGTCCACCAGGGCGGATGCGGATGACGACGTACGACGAGATGCGTGACCGGAGGACTGACGAGATGACGGTGACCCTGGCGGACGTGGCGGCCCGCGCGCAGGTCTCGCCCGCGACGGTGTCGCGCGTGCTGAACGGAAACTACCCCGTAGCCGCTTCCACGCGGGAACGGGTGCTGCGGGCGGTCGACGAGCTGGACTACGTGCTGAACGGACCGGCGAGCGCGCTGGCGGCGGCGACCTCCGACCTCGTGGGCATCCTGGTGAACGACATCGCGGACCCCTTCTTCGGGATCATGGCGAGCGCGATCCAGTCGGAGATCGGGGGGCCGGGCGGCCGGGCCGGAGGCGAACGGCTCGCGGTGGTCTGCAACACCGGGGGCTCGCCCGAGCGGGAGCTGACCTATCTGACGCTGCTTCAGCGGCAGCGGGCCGCGGCCGTCGTGCTGACCGGCGGGGCCATGGAGAACGAGCCGCACGCGGCCGCCGTCGCGGCCAAGCTGCGCAAGCTGGGCGAGGCGGGCACCCGCGTGGTGCTGTGCGGGCGTCCGCCGGCCCCGGACACCGCGGCGATCGCGCTGACCTTCGACAACCGCGGAGGCGGGCGGGAACTGACCGAGCACCTCCTCGGCCTCGGACACCGCCGGCTCGGCTACATCGCCGGACCCGAGGAGCGCACCACCACCCGGCACCGGCTGGAGGGCCACCGGGCGGCGCTGGCCGCGGCCGGCATCGAGGAGGACCCGCGCTGGACCGTGCACGGGCCCTACGACCGGCGGGCGGGCTACGAGGCGACGCTGGAGCTGCTGCGCCGGGACCCGTCCCTGACGGCGGTGGTGGCGGCCAACGACTCCGTCGCCCTCGGTGCCTGCGCCGCCCTGCGCGACTCGGGCCTGCGCATCCCTGACGACGTCTCGGTGGCCGGCTTCGACGACCTGCCCTTCAGCGTCGACGCGGTGCCCTCCCTGACGACCGTACGGCTGCCGCTGGCCGAGGCGGGAGCTCGGGCGGGCCGCATCGCGATGGGCCGCGAGGAGCCCCCGCCGGGCGGAATCGCCGTGGTGCGGGGCGAGTTGATGGTGCGGGGGTCCACGGGGGTGCCGCGAGACTGACGCCGCCACCGCGTACGCCTCCGGCGCCGTGTACACCTCGGCCGCCGCGCACGCCGCCGCGTACGCCGCCGCCTACCGCCGCGAATGCCGCCGCCTCACGAGCGGGCCGAGCCCGTGGAGGCCATACGGAACGGCGGCCCCGTCGGGGCAACGGGCATCGGAGCCCGAGGGCTGAGCGGGACGCCGCCGAGGCGGTGAGCGTCGGGCGCTGGCCGGCCGCCCGGCGTGCGTCGGGCACGGGGCGGCCGCCGATCTCGGGCAGGGGCCGGGTGTCCGGTGGGTGACTGCGTCGTCGGTTTCGGAGGGTTTACGCGACCGCGAAACCGTCCGGCACGGCCACGCCCTGGTCGTTGGCGGCGACGACCACGTTCTGGACCACACCCGAGCTGTGGTTCGTCTGCGACAGCAGGTCGAAGATCGTGGAACCGGTCGCCGCGACTAGGCACCCGGCGACCGCGCCGGCGTATGCCGCGGCCGTCACGGCGGCCGCTTCCGCGGCGATCCCACCGAGTCCGGTGAATCCGGCCGCCTCCAGGGCTGCCAGCGTGATCTCCATGCCTCCTGCGGCCTCCGCCGCGTGGTGGACCTCTTCGAGGAACTCGAGGACCTCCCCGCCGGACTCCAGGGCCTGCGCGGGCGTCGGCAGTCCGGAGCTGTGCATGCAGAACGTGAACTCCCCGTCGAAGCTCATGGTCTCTCCCTCTTTTCGCTGTCCGGCCCCGGCCGGACGGCGTCGCTCTGTCGCGGCGCGTGGGTCGCATGGGTGTGGCCACACAAGGGTGCGGCAAGACAGACAAGGTGGATGAATCCTGGCGTTCTTCGCCGAAGGCAGTACGCGCGAGCAACCCGGCTCACTCGCTCATGGCTGCGATCTCAGGATCGCGCGGCCCGCAGCACCCCGCAAATCAGCGATCTCCGGTCCCACTGGACCCGCGTCGCCGCCCGGGTGAGAGTGGGGGTATGAAGTTCGCCTTCTCCACTCTCGGTGTTCCCGGTCTGCCCCTTCCCCAGGTGCTGCGGCTCGCGGTCGCGCACGGCTATCACGGCGTGGAGTTGCGCGCCCATCCCGAGGAGCCGGTCCATCCGGGTCTGAGTCCCAACGAACGGACCGAAGCCGCCGCCGCGTTCAAGGCGGCCGGCGTCGAGGTGCTGGGGCTCGCCGGGTACGCGCGCGTCGCAGCGCCGGGCAGCGACGAGCCCGTCATCGAGGAGATCCGCGCCCTCGCCGGTCTCGCCCGCGATCTCGGGGCGCCCTTCGTCCGCGTCTTCCCCGGCGGCGCGGACGGGCAGTCCCCCGACGAGGCCGACGCCGTCGCCGCCCGGCGGCTCGCCGTCGCCGCCGAGTTCGCCGCCGACCTCGGCGTACGCGTCCTGCTGGAGACCCACGACTCCCATCGCACCGGCGCGGACGCCACCCGCGTCCTCGGCCTCGTCGGGCACCGGCAGGTCGGCGCGCTGTGGGACGTGATGCACACCTGGCTGGGCGGCGAGCAGCCGCAGGAGACGTACGCGGCGCTCGCCCCGTACCTCGGCTATGTGCAGGTCAAGGACATCGCGTCGGCCGACGACACCACGCCGCTGGCGCTCGGCGCCGGAGTGCTGCCGCTCGCCGAGTGCGTGGAGGTGCTGGCGCGCCACGAGTGGGACGGGTGGCTGTGCTGGGAGTACGAGAAGCGCTGGTACGAGGCCGCCCAGCCGCTGGAGGGCCTCCTGGACGCCGGACGCGCACACCTGGGACAGCTGTTGAACGACTCGGCGTGAGGCCTGGTGGGGGCCGGAGGGGGCAGGCCCTCTCCGGGCCGGGCGGAGCGCCGTGCCGCGTCCGTCGCCGTGCTCACCCTGCCGTCGGCAGGAACCGCGCCACCCGCTGCGCCAGCCGCCGCTCGCAGTCCTGCCATTCGTCGGCCGTGACGGCGAACATCGCGGAGTCGCGCAGGAGGCCGTCCTCGCCCGGCGCCCAGGAGCGGGACCAGTTGCGCAGGACGCCCTCGAAGCGGGCGCCGACGCTCGCGATGGCGGCGCGGGAGCGGCTGTTGCGGGCGTCCGTCTTCAGGTCCACCCGGGAGACGCCCCACTGTTCGAAGGCGTGTCGGAAGAGGAGCAGTTTGGCCTCGGCGTTGACGCCCGTGCCCTGGGCGGAGCCGGCCAGCCAGGTGTAACCGACTTCCACGGCGTCGAGTTGCTCGTCGGTCCGCCAGGAACGCGGCTCCAGGTACGCGGTCGCGCCGACCACTCGGCCGGAGGCGAGGGATATCTGCGCGTAGGGCGCGAGCCGGCCGGTCGCCGCGCGGGCGAGCTGGGCGTCGACGTAGTCGCCCATCTCGTCCGCGCGCGGGACCCAGGTGAAGGCGTACGTTTTCCGGTTCTCCTCGGCCGCCGCCGCAAGTCCGGCCGCGTGCCGGTGTTCCAGCGGCTCCAGACGCACCAGCGCGCCCTCGAGAACCGGTCCCTCCAGTGTCGCGGTCACCCGTCGGCGTCCTTCCGCAGTGCCTTCGCCAGCTCCCCGAACGCCTCGTGGAAGCCGGGGAAAGTCTTGCGGACGCAGCCCGGGTCGTCGAACGAGATTCCGGGGACGCGCAGCCCGGTCACGGCGAAGGACATGACGATGCGGTGGTCGCCGTAGGTCTTGATGTCGGCGCCCGTGGGAGCGCCGCCCGCGCGGGGGCCGTCCGTGTCGGGGCGGATCTCGATCCAGTCGGGGCCGGTGGCCACCTCGACGCCGAGCCGCCGCAGGTTCTCCGCGCAGGCCTCCAGCCGGTCGCACTCCTTCACGCGGGTGTTCGCCACGTCCTCGATGCGCACCGGGCCGGTGGCGAAGGGGGCGAGCGCGGCGAGGGTCGGCATGGTGTCGGAGATGTCCCGCATGTTGACGGTGACGCCCCGCAGTTCGCCGGTCCCGGCCACGGTGGTGCGGTCCGCGCCGACGTCGACGCGGGCGCCCATCCGCCGCAGCACCTCAACGAACCCGAGGTCGCCCTGGAGCGCGCCAGCGCCGAGGCCCGGCACGCTCACCTCGCCGCCGGTCAGCGCGGCCGCCGCGAAGAAGTAGCTCGCGGTGGAGGCGTCCGGCTCGATCGCGTAGTTCGTCGCGCGGTAGCCGCCGGGCGGGACGACGTACGTGTTCCCCTCCCGTCCGACCTCCACGCCGAAGGCCCGCATCATCGCGATCGTGATCTCGACGTACGGGACCGAGACCAGGTCGGTGACGGTGACGCGCAGGCCGGTGCGGGTCAGCGGGCCGAGCAGGAGGAGCGCGGTGAGGTACTGGGAGGACTGGCCGGCGTCCAGCACGACTTCGCCGCCCTCGACGCCGGCCGCCCGCACGGTCAGCGGGTGGTGGCCCTCCGCCTCCTCGTGCCGCAGGTCCACGCCCAGGTCGCGCAGGGCGCGGGTGAGCGGGAGGAGCGGGCGGCGGCGCATCTGCGGGGAGGCGTCGAAGCGGTAGACGCCGTGGCCGGCGGCGGCGAGGGCGGGCAGGAAGCGGGCCGTGGTCGCGCCGTCCCGGCAGAAGACGTCGGCCTCGGCGAGCGCCGGACCCTGCGGCCGGCCGTCGATCTGCCAGGCGTCGGGCGTCCGGCCGACGCGGTAGCCGAGCCGCGTCAGGCCCTCGGCGAACCCCTCGGTGTCGTCGGAGCGGAGCGGGCGCTGGAGGGTGGTGACGCCGTCGGCGGCCGCCGCCAGGAACAGGGCGCGGGCGGTGATGGACTTGGAACCGGGGATGTCGACGAGGACCATGCCCCTCATGATCCCGCGCCGCGCGGCCGCGGTGCCGGTACGTCCACGGGATGGACGAGTGTCGAGACGACGCCCTGCGGGTGAACGGCCGGGTCGCCCTGCGGGTGAACGGCCGGGTCGGCGGCGTCGTCGGGGGACGGGCCCGCACCCACGGGGGACGGCCCACGGGCCCGCGCCGACGGGGTGGGAGGCCGGGCGCGCCCCCTCCCCCACGGCGCACCGCCGGCCGACGCGAGCACTGCCCGGTCGCAGCGCACCCGCACGCCGACACGACTCGGCCTCAGCGCACCGGCACGTCGGCGCGCCCCCTTCCAATACGCCGACGGAGGCGTCCGCGCGGGTAGCGTGCGGCACCGGTGCCCCGCCCCGTCACTCCCCCACCGGAAGGAGCGCCGATGCCCTCCCGACGCACCGTTCTCGCCGCCACCGCCGGCGTCACCGCCGCACTCGCCGTCGGCGGCCCCGCGCACGCGGACGAGCGCCGGCCGCGCGCCCTCCTCTCCCGTATGACGGTGGAGGAGAAGGTCGGCCAGGTCTTCGTCTCGCGGGTGCACGGCCACTCGGCGACCGCACCCGACGCGGCCGACGCCGACGCCAACCTCGCCGACTTCGGCGTCCGCACCGGGGCCGAGCTGCTCGCCCGCTACCGGCTCGGCGGCGTCATCTACTTCGCGTGGGCGCACAACACCCGTGCCCCGCGGCAGATCGCGGACCTCTCCGACGGGCTCCAGCGGGCCTCGCTGCGGCAGCCGCGCGGTCTGCCGGTGCTGATCTCCACCGACCAGGAGCACGGCGTGGTCTGCCGGGTGGGCCGGCCGGCCACGCTGTTCCCCGGCGCGATGGCGATCGGCGCGGGCGGCTCCCGCGACGACGCCCGCACCCTCGGCCGGATCGCGGGACGCGAACTGCGGGCGATGGGCGTCCGGCAGAACTACTCCCCCGTCGCCGACGTCAACGTCGACCCGGCCAACCCGGTGATCGGCGTCCGCTCCTTCGGCACCGACCCGGACGCGGTGGCCGCGCTGGTCGCGGCGGAGATCGAGGGCTACCGGGCAGCGGGGGTGGCGGCGACCGCCAAGCACTTCCCCGGGCACGGGGACACCGCCGTGGACAGCCACACCGGCTTCCCCGTCATCACCCACACCCGGCAGGAGTGGGGGGCGCTGGACGCGGCGCCGTTCCGGGCGGCGGTCGCGGCCGGCGTCGACTCCGTGATGACCGCGCACATCGTGGTGCCCTCGCTGGACGCCTCCGGCGACCCGGCCACCCTGTCCCGGCCCGTCGTCACCGGGCTGCTGCGCGAGGAGCTGGGCTACGACGGCGTCGTGGTCACCGACGCCCTGGACATGGCGGGCGTGCGCACGAAGTACGGCGACGACCGGGTGCCGGTGCTCGCCCTCAAGGCGGGCGTCGACCAGCTGCTCAACCCGCCCAGGCTGGACGTCGCCTGGAACGCCGTCCTTAGGGCCGTCCGGGACGGGGAGCTCACCGTGCGGCGGCTCGACGAGGCGGTGCTGCGCATCCTGAGGCTGAAGGAACGGCTGGGCCTGTTCGACGATCCGTACACCGCCCCGGACGCAGTCGCCCGGACCGTCGGCGCCCCGGAGCACCTCACGGCGGCCGACCTGCTCGCCGAGCGCACGACGACGCTTATCGTCAACGAGGGCGACGAGGGCGACGAGGGCCGCACGGGGGGCGTGCTCCCGCTGTCGCCCCGCACCCACCCCTCGCTGCTGGTCGTCGGCGCCGATCCCGCCTCGCCCACCGGCACCACGGGTCCGCCCACCGGCGTCCTGGCCGCCGCCCTCGCCGCACAGGGCTTCCGCACGACGACGCTGCCCACCGGCACGGACCCCTCCGCCGAGACGATCGCGCAGGCGGTCGCGGCGGCGGACGGCGTGGCCGCCGTGGTGGTCGCGACCTACAACGTCACGGCGGACAGCGCGCAGAAGACGCTGGTCGAGCGGTTGTCGGCGACCGGTCGGCCGGTGATCGCGGTGGCGGTCCGCAACCCCTACGACGTGGCACACCTGCCGTCCGTCACGGCGTGCCTGGCGACGTACTGCTGGACCGACGTCGAACTGCGGGCCGCCGCACGCGTCATCACCGGAACGGTCCGGCCACAGGGGAAGCTGCCCGCGCCCGTGCAGCGCGCGGACGACCCGGCGCGCGTGCTGTACCCGATCGGGCACGGCCTGACGTAGTCAACGACCCGGGACTAAAGTCCCGGGCTTGCACAGCGGGCGCCACTGGCTGTGGTGCTGCGTTTGCGTCCGGTCCCGCCCTCGGGTGTCGGGGGTGGGTCTGGGGCGGTTGACTGCGCCCCGCGTCGCCACAACTCTTCCGCGCGAGCGCGGATGTTGCGGGAGCCGTTGCGGTCTGCATGATCAACGAATCCGCAGGACCGGCACGCGAACCAGGCCTGCGAGACCCGGTTCGCTCTGTCGATGTGGCCGCATTCGGCGCAGGTGCGGGAGGTGTACGCCGGCTGTGGACGCCTGCGTCCGGCGTCCACGGCCTCGCTCCTCAGCTCCTCAGCTTCTCAGCTCCTCAGCTCCTCAGGGGTGCGCTCACGGGCGCAGTGCGGGCTCTCGTTCCACGTCGCGCACGTCCAGCTTCGCGTCGAACTTCGCGAGCGGCCTGGCCTGGGACACCGCCGGCGCCGGGACGCCCGCCCAGTCCAGGATGCGGGCCGTGGCCAGCGCTTTCTGGTCCGCGACCAGGCCGGCCACGTTCGCGCCGTGGTTCAGGCCGGGGGCGGTGAAGACGTAGCTGTCCTTCGCGCCCTTGCCGAGCCGGAACCGCTCCGAGCCCCACGGGTCGTTCTGGCCGTAGACGAAGAGCATGTGGCGGGCGTTGTGCCGCACCCACGTGTCGACGTCCCGCATCGCCCCCGGCTGGAACCGCATCGGGATGTCGCGGGGCACGAAGTTGCGCGGCGGCTGGTAGCCGTAGCGGATGTACCGCTTCTCGATGTGCGGGAAGCGGATGGTGGGGGCGCCGAGCTGGGTGCCCGCCTGGTAGTAGTACGGCGTGTACGTGGCGAGGCCCTGGTCGGCGTACGCGGAGAAGCCGGAGACGGCGTCGACCGAGCTCCAGATCTCGTCGTCGGTCGCGTTGGCCGCGTCCGCCGGGATCGACCCGCAGTCGGAGAGCAGGCTGTACTGCCAGAAGCCCCACACGTAGTCGAGGACGACGGCCTCGTAGGCGCGGTCCAGGCTGCCGACGGTGGTGAAGGTGTAGCCGTTCTCCGCCGCGTCCGCCGCGTACCTGCGCTCCAGGGGCTCCCGACGCACCAGCGCCTCGCGCTGGACGGCGTTCAGCCGGTCGCGGCACTCCTTGGTGCCGACGGAGGCGAAGAAGCGGTCGTAGGCCGAGTCCTCGTCGTTGACGACGTCGTTGGGGGCGACGTAGGCGACCACGCCGTCCATGTCCCGCGGGTAGAAGCGCTCGTAGTAGGTCGCCGTCATGCCGCCCTTGGAGCCGCCCGTGGAGATCCAGTTCTCCGGGTAGATCTTCTTCAGCGCGGCGAAGACGCGGTGCTGGTCGCTGGCGGCCTGCCAGACGTCCAGCTTGGACCAGTCGGCGGGGGCCGGACGGGACGGGGTGAAGTAGCGGTACTCCAGGGAGACCTGGTTGCCGTCCACGATCTGGGTGGGCTCGCGGCGGCCGGGGCTGGTGGAGACGTTGTAGCCGCCGGTGTAGAACACCGTCGGGCGGCTGACGTCCTTGTGCAGCACCGTGATGCGCTGCTGGAAGGTGCCCTTGGAGGGGTGCCGGTGGTCCACCGGCTGGGTGAAGTTCAGGACGAAGAAGCGATATCCCGGGTACGGCTTCTCTTCGATCAGGCTGATGCCCGGGACCGCGAGCAGCCGGTCCTTGATGTCGGTGGCCTCCGGCGTGGGGGCGGCGGTCGCCGCTCCCGCCGTGCTCAGCGTGCCTATGAGCACCGTGAGCGCGAGCAGCCATCTGAGCGCCTTGCGCATGCGCGTGCACCCTCCTTGTGAGACAGATGTGCGTCGCCGGAAGCTATCGGAGCAACACGAGTCACACCAGAGGGAGTTGACGCATCAGGACTGCGGCGGGGCCGGCGCGCGGATCAGCGGGGCGGCGAGCAGACCGAGGTCCGGCCGGCCGGCGCACGGGTCAGCACAGGAACCAGCCCGACCGGTACGAGCCGCTGCCCACCGCTGCCGTCACCCGCACGCGCCGGTGGCCGGCGTGCGTCTTGGCGACCGGTGAACTGCGTCTGTCCATGCGCGACTTGTGCACGGCGACCAGTCCGCGCGCCTGGATGCTCACCGAGACCAGCCGATTGACGCCGGGCCGCTTCTGGACGGTGACGGCGCAGACCACGCCGCCGTCCCGGTAGAGCAGCACGGAGCCGGTCGAGAAGGACAGGGTGCGCACCTTGCGGCCGGTGCAGGACGACCCGGCGGGGGCCGCCTGGGCGCTGCCCGGGACGGCGACCGCGAGCACCACGGCCGCGAGCAGCACGGCCAGCGCCGCGGTCATTCTTCTGACCGTCGTACTCGCCGTACTCGCCCTGCTTGCAGCGCTCCCCGCACTCGCCGCGCCTGTTGCGCTCCCCGTACTCGCCCTGCTCGCCCCGCTCGCCGTGCTCCGTGCGCGTTCCGCGCCTGTGCTCACGGTCCGGGCCCCCTCCCGTGTCCGCCGTGCGCGACAGCCGACCAGGTGCCGGGCCGGCCGTACGCGCGATCCCCGTACTGATGTACGGACGCCGGAGGTGTGCCGATGGTTGCACGACCGTCACCGGAACGCGCTCACCGGAACGCGCTGACCGGCTCCTCGGGCTCGGCCGCGCCGACGAAGGTCCGCCACAGCCGCGCGTAGCGTCCGTCCAGGGCGAGGAGCTCGTCGTGGGTGCCGTCCTCGACGACCCGGCCGTGGTCCATGACCACCACCCGGTCCGCGCGGGCGGCGGTGGTCAGCCGGTGGGCGACCACGAGCGTGGTGCGGCGGCCCGTCAGACGGTCGGTGGCCTGGTTGACCTGGGCCTCCGTCGCCAGGTCGAGGGCGGCCGTGGCCTCGTCGAGGAGCAGGACGTCCGGGTCGACGAGTTCGGCGCGGGCCAGCGCGATCAGCTGGCGCTGGCCGGCGGAGAGGTTGCGGCCGCGCTCGGCGACCTCGTGGAGGTAGCCGCCGTCGAGCGTGGCGATCATCTCGTGCGCGCCGACCGCCCGCGCCGCCGCCTCCACCTCGGCGTCGGAGGCGTCCGGCCGGCCGTAGGCGATCGCGTCGCGGACGGTGCCGGGGAACAGGTACGCCTCCTGCGGCACGACGCCCAGCCGGTGACGGTACGAGGTCAGGTCGAGGGAGCGCAGGTCCCGGCCGTCCACGGTGACCCGGCCGCCCGTCGGGTCGTAGAACCGGGCCACCAGCTTGACCAGGGTCGACTTGCCGGCGCCGGTCTCGCCGACGAACGCGACGGTCTGGCCGGCCGGGATGCGCAGGTCGATCCCGCTGAGGGCCTCCTCCTCCCTGCCGTAGCGGAAGCGGACGTCCTCGAAGGCGATCTCGCCGCTCAGCGAGCGCACCTCGTGCGGCCGGTCGGCGGACCGCGTGGACGTGGGCTCGCGGAGCAGTTCCTGGATGCGGCCCAGCGAGACGGTCGCCTGCTGGTAGCCGTCGAAGACCTGCGAGAGCTGCTGCACGGGGGCGAAGAACAGGTCGATGTAGAGCAGGTAGGCCACCAGCGCGCCAGTGGTGAGGGTCGCCGCGTCGATCCGTCCCGCGCCCGCGATCAGCACGGCCGCCGCCGCGACCGAGGACAGCAGCTGCACGAACGGGAAGTAGACCGAGATGAGCCACTGGCCCCGGATGCGCGCCTCGCGGTAGCTGTCGGAGCGCTCCGCGAACCGTGCCGCGCCGTCCCGCTCGCGGCGGAAGGCCTGCACGATCCGCAGCCCGGACACCGACTCCTGGAGGTCGGCGTTGACCGTCGACACCCGCTCGCGGGCCAGCTCGTACGCCTTCACGCTGGCCTTGCGGAAGAAGTAGGTGGCGATGATCAGCGGCGGTAGCGTCGCGAAGACGACCAGCGCCAGCTGCACGTCGATCACCAGCAGGGCGACCATGATGCCGAAGAAGGTGACGACGGAGACGAAGGCGGTGACCAGTCCGGTCTGCAGGAATGTGGACAGGGCGTCGACGTCCGTCGTCATCCTCGTCATGATCCGGCCGGTCAGCTCCCGCTCGTAGTAGTCGAGGCCGAGCCGCTGGAGCTGGGCGAAGATCTTCAGCCGGAGCGTGTAGAGGACGCGCTCGCCGGTGCGTCCCGTCATCCGGATCTCACCGGTCTGCGCGGCCCACTGCGCGCCCACCGCCAGCAGGGCGAGCAGAGAGGCCGCCCAGACGGCGCCCAGGGCCGCCTGTGACACGCCCTCGTCGATGCCGTGCCGGATCATCACCGGCAGCAGCAGGCCCATCCCGGCGTCGGTGGCGACCAGCGCGAGGCTGACGAGGAGCGGCGCGCCGAAGCCGTTCAGCAGCCTGCGCAGGCCGTACGACGCCTCCGGCCGGACCGCCTGCCGTTCGTCGACGTCGGGGGTGTCGGCGGCCGGGGGCAGCGCCTCGACCTGGGCGAGCAGCTCGGGGGTGGCGGGCGTGCCGGACAGCGCAGTGTCCTTCGGCTCGCGGTCGCCGGTCCACAGCCGGGGGGTGACCCCGCGCTCGGCGTCGAACTCGGCGTCCAGCTCGTCGCGGACGGAGGTGTCCTCGCCGGGGTCCGCGGGCTGGGCGTGGCCGGGCGAGACGCCGCCGAGCTCGTCGGGGTCGGTGAGCAGCCGGCGGTAGAGCGCGGAGCGTTCCTGCAGCTCCTCGTGGGTGCCGACGTCGGCGAGCCGACCGGCGTCGAGGACGGCGATGCGGTCGGCGAGGCCCAGGGTGGAGCGGCGGTGGGCGATCAGCAGCGTGGTGCGGCCCTGCATGACCTGCCCCAGCGCCTCGTGGATCTCGTGCTCGACGGCGGCGTCCACGGCGGAGGTGGCGTCGTCGAGGACCAGCAGGCGCGGGTCGGAGAGGATCGCGCGGGCGAGCGCGACGCGCTGGCGCTGGCCGCCGGAGAGGGTGAGGCCGTGCTCGCCGACCTTGGTGTCGTAGCCCGCGGGCAGCTCGGCGACGAACCGGTCGGCCTGGGCGGCGCGGGCGGCGGCCTCGATCTCCTCCTGGGTGGCGTCGGGGCGGCCGTAGGCGATGTTGGCGCGGATGGTGTCGGAGAAGAGGAAGGAGTCCTCGGGGACCAGGCCGATCGCGGCCCGCAGCGAGTCGAGGGTGAGCTCGCGCACGTCATGGCCGCCGATGAGGACCGCGCCCCGGGTGACGTCGTAGAAGCGGGGCAGCAGCAGCGAGACCGTGGATTTGCCGGAGCCGGAGGAGCCGACGACGGCGAGGGTCTCGCCGGGGCGGATCTCGAAGCTGAGGCCGTCGAGGACGGGACGCTCGGGGTCGTAGCCGAAGGAGACGTCGTCGAACTCGACGGTCGCCGGGGCGTCCGCGGGGAGCGCCTTGGCGCCGTCCTGCATCGACGGTTCGGTGTCGATGAGCTCCAGGACGCGCTCGGTGCCCGCGCGGGCCTGCTGGCCGACGGTGAGGACCACGGCCAGCATCCGGACCGGGCCGACGAGCTGGGCGAGGTAGGTGGAGAAGGCGACGAACGTGCCGAGGGTGATGTGGCCGCGCACGGCCAGCCAGCCGCCGAGCGCCAGCATCGCGACCTGGCCGAGGGCGGGCACGGCCTGCAGGGCGGGGGTGTAGGCGGCGTTCAGGCGGATCGTGCGCAGCCGCCCGGCGAAGAGCCGGCGGCCCACCTCGCGGAGCTTGCCGGTCTCCTGCTCCTCCTGCCCGAAGCCCTTCACCACGCGTACGCCGCTGACGGCGCCGTCGACCACGCCCGCCACGGCCGCCGCCTGGGCCTGTGCGTACCAGGTGGCGGGGTGGAGTTTGGTCCGGCTGCGCCCCGCGATGTACGCGAGGGCGGGCGCGACGGCGAGGGCGACCAGGGTGAGCGGGAGCGACAGCCACGCCATGATCACCAGGGAGATCAGGAAGAGCAGCAGGTTCCCGATGGTCATCGGGAGCATGAAGAGCAGGCCCTGGATCAGCTGGAGGTCGCTGGTCGCGCGGCCGACGACCTGGCCGGTGGACAGCTCGTCCTGGCGGCGGCCGTCGAGCCGGGTGATCGTCTCGAACATGTCGGTCCGCAGGTCGTGCTGGACGTCGAGGGCGAGACGGCCGCCGTAGTAGCGGCGGACGTAGGTGGAGGCGTAGACGAGGACGGCGGCGCCGAGGAGGGCGCCCGCCCAGGGGGCCATGTCACGGGAGTGGTCGCCGATGACGTCGTCGATGATCACCTTGGTGACCAGCGGGACCAGCGCCATGACGGCCATGCCGAGCAGCGAGGAGCCGAGGGCCAGGGCGAGGTCCGCAGGGTGGCGCCGGGCGTATCCCGCCAGCCGTCGTGCCCATCCCCGTTGCTCGCCCACGCCGGTGCCTCCGCTTCCTCGAATTCCTCGGACAGACCTGATCGCATCTGATCTACCGGAAGGCACCAACGTCCGGAGGTGCGGATTTCATCCCTCCGCGTGCCTGGCGCGTCCATCCTCTCCTCGGCCTCCCCTCGGCGCACGGGGCACGCCTGCGGAGACCACGAACGGTCACCGGCCCGTCACCGGGGCATTGCCGCGGTGACGGGCCGGTGCCCGACGGACGGGATCACGCACGCGGGCGCGCTCTCGCTCAGGAGGCGGCCAGGTCCTTGTGGACGACCTTGGCGACGCCCTGGATGGTTGCTATGCCGTAGTTCATGGTGCTGTTGCCGTGCGTGAGGACGGTCATCACGTAGTCGTGGCCGCCGCCCTTGAACGTGCCGACGCTGTGCACCCGCCAGCCCTGCGTGGCACGCGACAGCCAGCCGTTCTTGACGTGCCAGGACACGTTCGCGGGCCGGCCGTACGGGGTGCCCCAGCGCTGCGCCGAGACGACCTTGCCCATCAGGGTGGTGACGTAGGAGCGGGAGGCGTCGGTCAGCACCGTGTTGTGGGCGTGGATCAGTTTGAGCAGCTTCTGCTCGTCGGTGACGGTGATCTGGGTCAGTCCCCAGTAGTTGTTCGCGCCGGGCTTGGTCTGCGTCATCTTCGCGGCCGTCAGGAACTTCTTGATCTTCGTCACGCCGAGCTGCTTCCACAGGGTGGAGGTGGAGGCGTTGTCCGACTTGGTGATCATGGCGGTGGCGAGCGACTTCTCGCGGCTGGTCAGCGCGCGGCGGCTGTTCTGCGCGTCCCACAGCAGCGCGGACAGGACGGTCACCTTGACCACACTGGCCGAGTCGTAGGCGGTGGAGGCGCGCAGGGTGCAGGTGGTGTTCGTGGTGCGGTCGTAGAGACCGACGGCGATCGTGCCCTTGCGGCCCACCAGCGCGGCGGTGATGTCCTTCTTCAGCTTGGCGGCGAGAGCGGCCTTGCTGGACGTGCACGTGACGGTGGGCGTGGCGGCGGAGGCGGGCGCGGCGGTGGCCACGCCGGTGATGAGGACGGCGGCGCCGAGCGCCGTGGCGACCAGTCCCCTTCTGCGACTTGCGGTCCAGTGAGTCATGCGAGGTTGACCCACACACCTGACCGATAGTTGTACCCGTGTTCGAGCTACGGGAGTTCGTGACACGTTCGTCGCGAGGCGGAGACAAATCGCGCACCACGAGGGGGAGTTCGCGCCACGACGGAGGTGCTCTCACCGGTTTTCAGCCGCCCACAGCTGGTCCCGCAGCCGGTCCCACGGCCGGCCCCACAGCCGGTCCCCAGGTGGAGCACAGCCCTCGCTCATCGGCCGTGCGCATCGTGCAGTGGTGACATCTGCGACCGATCCCCTCCCCCGCCCGCCGGCGACTCCCGCGGGGTCCGCCCCCGGGTCCGCCGGGCCCCTCGCCGGAACCTCCGCCGGGTCCGCCCCCGTGTCCCCGGCGCCCCCTTCCCCTCCCCCGCCGGAGAAGGCGCCCCGCTGGTCGCTGCCCGCGCTGCTCGCGATCCTGGCCCTGGCGGGGGTGCTGTACGGCTGGAACCTGTCCGGCAACAGCCTCAACAGCTTCTACAGCGCCGCCGTCTACAGCGGCACGCAGAGCTGGAAGGCGTGGTTCTTCGGCTCGCTCGACGCCGGGAACTTCCTCACCGTCGACAAGCCGCCGTTCGCGCTCATGATCATGGGCCTGTCCTGCCGGGTTCTCGGCTTCGGCACCTGGCAGATGATGGTCCCGGAGATCGCGGCGGCGCTGGGCACGATCTGGATCCTGCACGCGTCCGTGAAGCGGGCGTTCGGGCATGTCGCGGCAGCTGTCGCGGCTCTGGTGCTGGCGCTGACGCCGATCACCGTCGCCATCAACCGCGACAACAACCCCGACACGATCCTCGTCCTGCTGATGGTGGCGGGCGCCGCGCTCGCCCTGCGCGCCACCCGTGACGACAGGCTGCTGCCGGTCATCGGCTCCGCGGTCTGCTTCGGCCTGGCCTTCAACACCAAGATGCTCCAGGGTTACATCGCCCTGCCCGCCGTCTTCGCCGTGTACCTGTACGCGTCGGGGCTCGGCTGGCGGAAGAAGGCCGTCAACCTGGCGCTGGCAGCCGTGGCGCTGGCCGTGTCGAGCTTCTGGTGGGCGACGGCGGTCTCTCTGGTGCCGGCCGACGACCGCCCCTACATCGGCGGTTCGACCGACGGCAGCGCCTGGGACCTGATCATGGGCTACAACGGCCTCGGCCGGGTCCTCGGCGGCGAGGGCAACGGCGGGGGCGGCGGAGGCGGGGGCGGCACCTTCGCCGGGACCGCGGGCGTCGGCCGGATGTTCAACGACGTCCTCGGCGGCCAGATCTCCTGGCTGATCCCGTTCGCGGGCGTGGCGCTCGTCGCCGGCCTGGTGCGGTGCGGCAAGGCCCCGCGCACCGACGCGACCCGTGCAGCGCTGGTGATGTGGGGCGGCTGGCTCGTGCTGCACTACCTGACCTTCGCGCTGGCCGAGGGCACCATGCACCCCTACTACACGACCGCGCTCGCCCCGGGCATCGCCGCGCTGTGCGGGGGCGGCGGCGTCCTGCTGTGGCGTGCCTTCCGGGGCGGCGACGCCCGCTGGTCGTGGGTGCTGCCGGCGGGACTCGCGGTCACCGGCGTCTGGGCGATCGTGCTGCTGCGGCGGGCCACCGGCTGGAACACCTGGCTCTGGCCGGCGGTGGGCGTGGTCATGGTCCTCGCGCTCGTGGGCCTGCTCGTCCTGCGGTCCGCGAACTCGGGTACGAGGTTCCGGCTGCTCGGCGTGTCCGTCGCGGCGGCGCTCGTGGCGGCCCTCGCGGGTCCGACGGCGTACGCGGCCTCGCCGGCCTTCGGCTCCTCCGGCGGCATGATGGGCGGCACCAACCCGACGGCGGGCCCCTCCACCGGCGGCGGCACGGGCGGTCCCGGCGGAGGCCGGGGCGGCTTCGGCGGGGGCGGCGGCAACAGCGGCGGCGGCCCCGGCGGCCAACCACCGGGAACGGGCGGCACCCAGCAGAACGGAACGCAACAGGGCGGCCAGGCCGGCGGGGAGGCCCCCGGCGGCGGCAACGGCCGGATCACGCCGGGCGGCGGCACCGGCGAACTCCCGCAGGGCGGCGACGCGAGCGGCGCACCGGGCGGGCAGGACGGCCCCGGCGGAGGCGGCGTGGGCGGAGGCGGCGGCATGGGCGGCGCCGACAGCGGGCTGGTCTCGTACCTGGAGAAGAACCAGGACGGCGCCACCTGGCTGATCGCGGTGTCCAACTCGCAGAGCGCGGGGCAGCTGATCCTCAGCACCGGCAAGCCCGTCATCTCGATGTTCGGCTTCACCGGCTCCGACAACGCGATGACGCTGACCCGGCTCAAGGAACTGGTGAAGAAGGGCGAGCTGCACTACATCCAGCTCGGCGGCGGTGGCGGTCCGGGCGGCGGCAACAACAGCCTGCTGGCCGAGATCACCACGTGGGTGCAGAAGAACGGCACGGCGGTGCAGGCGAGCGAGTACGGCGCGACGTCGACCTCCGAGGCCGGTTCCGAGGCCGACACATCCACCACGTCCACCGCATCCACCGTCTACCGGCTGGACGCCTCCGACGTGAGTTGAACTGAACCGAACTGACACGCACATCCCCGACGGCCTCCGACTCCCGGCTCGAGTCGGAGGCCGTTTACGCACGTCAACTCGCGTAGACAAAGGACAGTTTGCCGGTTCTCGTCATCTGAAAGACATGTCAGATTCATTGCCATGGCCGCATGTGCATGTCACTCTCCCGATTGCCGCCTTCAATCAACCCGCGTAGATCGGACACCCCACATGCTGGCGACACGCATACGCCGATGGAAGTCGGTGGCGCTTGCCACCACTGCCGTCCTGGTCGGCATCACCGCCCCCACGCTCACCGCGACCCCCGCCGCGGCGACCACGACGGCCTACGACTCGACGTACTACAAGAACGCGGTCGGCAAGACGGGCGCGAGCCTGAAGTCCTCCCTGCACACGATCATCAGCGCCAACGTCTCGAAGATCTCGTACTCCGCGGTCTGGAACGCCCTGAAGGTCACCGACCAGGACCCGAACAACAGCAGCAACGTGATCCTGCTGTACAGCGGCGTCTCACGGAGCAAGTCCCTCAACGGCGGGGACCTCGGCGACTGGAACCGCGAGCACACCTGGGCCAAGTCGCACGGCGACTTCGGCGAGGTGACCGGCCCCGGCACCGACCTGCACCACCTGCGCCCCGCGGACGTCCAGGTCAACAGCATCCGCGGCAACAAGGACTTCGACAACGGCGGCAGCACCGTCTCGGGCGGCGGCGGCAGCCTCACCGACTCCGACTCCTTCGAGCCGCGTGACGCCGACAAGGGCGACGTGGCCCGCATGATCCTCTACATGGCGGTCCGCTACGACGGCGGCGACGGCTTCGCCGACCTGGAGCCCAACGAGAAGGTCAACAACGGCAGCAACCCGTACATCGGCAAGCTCTCCGTGCTCAAGCAGTGGAACGACGAGGACCCGCCGAGCGCCTTCGAGGAGAAGCGCAACCAGACCATCTACGACACCTACCAGCACAACCGCAACCCGTTCATCGACCACCCGGAATGGGTCGAGGCGATCTGGTAGTCCGCCGCGGGGGCGGGCCGGGGCGTTCGGCGCGCCCTACTCCCCGCCCGCGCCGCGCGGAGCCCCGTACCAGCGCCACCGGGTGAGACGTGCGCGTCCCGGCAGCTCCCCCCGGCCGGTGGCCCACAGCAGAGTGGGCCACGGGTCGGTGTCCGCGGGGGCGTCGGGGAAGAGGCGGGCCAGCACCCGGCCACACAGACCGGCGTCCGGCTCCCACCGCACTCCCAGCCCCCCGGCGACGTCGTGCAGGTGCACCAGCGTCTCGACGACGCCCATGGCGGCGAAGCCCTCGGGGTCGGAGGCCCGAAGACGTGGTGCGAGCGGACCGTCGCCGGGGTCGTGCGCACCATCGCCGCCAGCATCGCCCCGCAGGCCTCCAGCACCTGTGCGAGGCCCGCCGCCCCGGCCGCCCGGTCGGCGAAGACGACGTTCGCGGGACCGGCGGGATTCCGACGGCTCCAGACGAACGGCACCTCGGCGTCCGACGACGGTTCCTCGGGCCCCAGTTGGGCGGCATAGGCGAAGAGATCGTCGGCGAGGTGCTCGACGGTCTCCCAGCAACTCCATTCCAGGGAACCGGCCCTGACGTCCCAGCCGGCCTCCCGCGCGCCCCGGATCACGTCCGTCGCCCGCCGCACGGCCTCCCGCACGTCGTCGGCGGTGACGGGACCGGGATCGGGACCGGTGGCGGACGAGGGGTTCGCATCAGGCATGGCGGGACCGTACCAACGATCAACATGTCCCGCCCGGCACGGGCCCACCCGGTCAGCAGTCCGCGTACCTTCTCGGCGGTCCGGTGGTGCTGATGCCGGGCGACGGCCTTCCCCGTCCGCACGGCCCCGCCATCCGCCCCCGACTCGACGGCCATCGGGATCACGCAGTGCCGTACGACGTTGAACAGGGCAGCCGGCCGCAGCACCACGCCGAGGAGCTTCTGCTGCTCCCCGAGCGGCGCGGGCGCGACCAGGTCGGCACCGTCCACAAGCAGCCCGGCGGTCCGCAACTCCCGCCGCAGCGTGCCTTCTCCATCCGGTTCGACACCGCGCCACGGGTGGAAGCGCTCGGGCTCGGAGGTGACGGCACCCAGGTCCGTCTCGCCGGTCGCGGCGACGAGCAGCTGCGGCGAGGGTAGCGGGTCAGACGCCGGGGTCCTCTTCCAGGACGGCGTCGGGGGCCTCGTCGTCGCGGGGCACAGGGATGCGTGCTCCCCTGCTCCGGGCGATGCGATGCACGTCGTGAAGTGATTCGGTCAATCGGGCCGCGAGGTAGCGGAGTTGGGGTGCGGTGGCCTTGCCGTCGCCCAGGAGATCGACGGCGTGACCGAGAAGGTCGTCGGCCATGCCGAGCTGCACGGCTTCGACGTCGTCGGCGAGGCGCGCGAGACGGCCGGTGCCGGAGTGGTCGGTGACGAGGTAGCAGGGCTTGCCGTCGAGGTTGGCCCAGGGGAGGAGACGGGGCCGGCTGACCGAGGGGACGGTCGCGTCGTGGCTGATGTAAATCATGCGGCGGCCACCTCGGCCCCCCGGCTGCGGCGCGAGCCGACATCGACACCGTGGATGCGTCGGGGCCCCACGTCGATGCCGTGCACGGCGAGCCACAGGGTCCGACGGCGAGCACGCTGCCGCCTGGCCTGCCCACGCTGCTCGTGGGCAAGGAGATAGGGGCGGACGAGCCGGGAGTCCTCGCCGCAGAGGGGGGTTGTGTGGGGGGAGGGGCGGTGGCAGGGTGCGACGGGCGAGGCAGGTACGGCGGCATGCAGTTCCCCTGCGCCGACGGAGAGCCGGTGCCGCCCGGAGGCGGGCCAGAGCAGCCGCAGCAGCGGCGCGATGAAGTGAGCGATATGGTGCAACACGTTCTCAACTCCAGAGTTGTTGAGGGCCATGCCCCCGGGCCGTCGCAAGCGGTCGCGGGGGTCCTTGCTTTCGGCCGAGATCACTTCGAGCCTGTGCAAGATGTAACCGCTCGGACACCCTCCGCAGGTACCGTTGGAAACCGGTGGGACCGTGAACACCGTGAACGACGTCGTTGAACACCACGCAAGCCGTCGGGAGTTGAGGACATGGCACGGAAGCGCACCCCCAACCGCGCCCTGGACAACCTGCTTGACCAGGCACGATGGACCAGGACCCAGCTCGCGCAGCAGGTAAACCGCCTCGGCCCTCAGGCAGGACTCGCCCTTACGTACGACCGCACCGCAGTAGCGCACTGGATTGCAGGAGTCCAGCCAAAACCCCAGGTCAGGGCGCTGATCGTCGAGGCTCTCTCGGCGCGGCTGGGACGACCCGTCACCCACGCGGAAGCCGGCCTGAAGCCCGCACCGTCACTCATGGGGTCCCAAAACGCTGACACTGTCGAGGAGTTGATCGACCTCGGAAGGGCAACCATGGATCCGTCCCGCCGCAGCGTGCTGGCTGCCACGGTCTTCTCTGCCGCACTGTCGGTTCCGGCGTTCGCCCTCCCCGCGCGAGCGGCTGATGAATCGGTGACCCCCGGCAAGAAGACCGTTCGTATCGGCTCCTCACAGGTGCAGTCGATCCGCACGATGACTGATCGGATCGCAGACATCCTCGACGAACTCGGTGCCGGGCACGCGATGCCCATGGCGTCCGCGTTCCTCGTCAACACCGTCGGCCCATGGCTCCGGGCACAGGCCACGGAACCCGTACGCAGGGACATGCTGGCCGCCGCGTCCGACCTCACGTACCTGACCGGCTGGATGGCCATGTACGAGAAGGCCCACGGCCTCGGACAGCGCTACTACGTCCAGGCCCTCGGCCTGGCCCGCGAGGCGGAAGACCACGTCACCTACTGCAGGACCCTGCGCGGCATGTCACTCCAGGCCTCCAACCTGGGCTACGGCCCCAAGGCTTTGGAACTCGCGGACTCCGCAGCAGAAGCAGCCCCCTCCGCAGGCCCGCGTCTCGTGGCGTTTCTACGCGGCCAGCAGGCCCACTCCGCGGCCATGGTGGGCCTGACGCAACAAGCCCACGCCCGTCTGAAGGAGGCGGAGGCCGCGCTGTCGAAAGCTGACAACCGCAGGGATGCGATCGGCGGCTACGACCAGACCGCCTACCTCTTCCATGTCTCCCACGTCCTCTACGAGGAGAAGGATTTCACGGGCTCGATCAAAGCCCTGAAACAGTCGATCCGCCTGCAGCCGAAGCAGGAACGCCAGGGCCGCGTACACGCCTACGCGCTTCTTGCGCAACGCCAGCTGCGTGTCGGTCACCTGGACGCGGCCTGCGAGAGCTGGTCACGATTCCTGGACGAGTACGAACACGTCTCATCCAACCGTGGCGACGACCACTTCCGCACGATGAGCACGGAACTGCGTCGGCACCCGACCGCCCAGCCTGTGCGTGAACTGGCGCGCCGAGCGCAGCATGTCGCCGCAGCCAAGGCGGCCTGAAGCTCGCAGCCCCCGAGAGGGATGGCCCATTTCGCAGCCAAGAACAAAGGACACGGAGAGATGAAGTGTACAAATGACCGAAGAACACAGCTCTGCAACTTCCTCGAAATTCCTCGACACGGTCCTTGCCGCCGACCGGTTCCTGAACACGCCCCGAGGCATCATGCTCATATCTTTCCTGGTCATTATGACAGGCTTCGTTTTTCCCCAGAAGAGTCTGATTATCGGTGCCGTGATCATGGCCTGCTGGATTGCCGTCGGTCTCACAGG
Source organism: Streptomyces sp. B21-105 (assembly GCF_036898465.1). Taxonomy (NCBI): domain Bacteria; kingdom Bacillati; phylum Actinomycetota; class Actinomycetes; order Kitasatosporales; family Streptomycetaceae; genus Streptomyces; species Streptomyces sp. B21-105. Next base: position 3,536,313 of record NZ_JARUMJ010000001.1, read on the forward strand.
CAAGCGCCATGAGAAGAATCGCTCTCGAAACTCGCGCTGACGGGACGAGAAAAGGTCCACGAGAACGAGCACCGAGACAGGCGAGCACCTGTTTGCGAGCCCCTGGACGCAGCCGATCAGCCGTTAACTAGGACGTCGCGGAACTGGCTGATCAGCTTGTGTGCATTGTCCGCTGGTCCTGCTGGCCGTACAACAGCCGGCAGCCCCCACCCCCAGGAGCACCGCTGGCCACAGGCATGGATTTCTGATGGAACCAGCCCAGACACCCGACGCCCGGCCACCTGGGCATCTCGCTGGCCGTTGACAATCCGCACGGCCTTCGTACTGAACGTGTGTGACTCTCGGTCAAAGCACATGTTCAGACGAAAACCGTTTTAGTGTACGGCGGTTACCGAGCCAAGTGATCAGTTCCTGACATCATTCGACGCCGGACGTCGCGTAGCAGTTCAGGTGCTTCATTTCCTCAGCTCAGCCTGCTCGTTGTCCTGCCAAGACGCCTCAACCGCGAAACGAGAATTCAACGCGGACAGAAGCCACCACAGCATTTCGGTTGACGGCGCAGGACGCAGACGAGGTCCTCCCCCAGTACCACCACTCACCCTTGACCTCCCACCTGAGGCCGCCACCGTCTCGGCTCATGCAGGTGACGACTGCGCGGTGTCTTCTGACGGCACTGGGGAGGTAGCGCGGGCAATTGACGTTTCCGGTCTGGCCGCTCGTCCACACCCTGCAGCCTGCGCTGGATGCCGACGCTGTGGTAATTGCCACAGAGGTTGCTTCAGCCGATGTTGCTGCGAACATTCCCGATGCTAACGCTACTCCGGTGAAACTAGCGACGACGGCTGTCCTGAGAGAACGCATATTTCCTCGCTTTCATCCTCGGATTTCATGGAAGGGGCCCTGTAACCCCTCGGTCGACGCAACGGTGACGCTTAAGAAAACACAGAAGGACGGGATGTGCCACGACATACTGCGGCTCAGCGTTGCCTCGGCACTAAGGCACAGCTACCCTCTCCGGCGGCTGATCGTATGGACGTATGTATCCTTGACTGTTCCACATGTGGCGATGGAGGTATTGCCTCGGTGTACAGGGCCTTCGCTCACCCAAGTCCGGCCGTCACTTGCCAGACAGTTCACCATGGCTTTGTGACGTATAATTGCCGACCATCCACCGGAGCAGAGTGCATTTCCGGAGTTCCTCCCGCCGGCCGGGCAGGCGGATTTCGTGTACGTGTGGAAATTGCCGGCGGCGGGAGATTTGCTGGCGACGATAGCCATCCCTGCAGAGGATCCCAGGGTGAGGTATTTCTTCATTTCTCCAGTGGAACGAATGCGCTGATGAAGCGCCGTCGTGAATGTCTAGGGAGCAACCAATTGATTCTCCCTGCCGATCCCGGAGGCGTTTCCGTCGACGTGCAGGCTCAGCTCACCGTCGGACCAGCGCACGATGGTGTCGTCCGGCCAGGGATTGTCCGAATAGTCACCACCACTGACGATCATGGCGTGGGTCCACAGCTTGTTCGCGGGCTTCCAGTTGTGCTCGGTGCCAAGCCCGTTGCCGGAGAAATCGCCGTAGCAAGTGACCTCGCCGTCCGACCAGCGAACTACCAAATCCCAGACATCCCCATGGGAGTAGTCGCCGGAGCCCAGCTCCACAGCGTGCGTCCACGTCTCATTGCGCCCGTGCACCTTAATCTCTTTGCCGAGCTTGTCGCCCGTATTCTGGTAGACGGTCAGTTCACCGTCCGACCAGCGGACCACGAGATCGTCTTGCCACTGATTTCCACCGAAGCGGCCTGCCGTGAGGGAAACCGCATACTGGCCCCACGTGGCGTTCTTGGCGACGAGCTGCTTCTCGCCATGGAATCCCTTTTCGTCCACTGAGGGGTACAGCGTCACCTCTCCGTCGGACCAGCGCACGATGAGATCCGAGCCGTTGTCCCCGGTAAAGTCACCGGCGACCACCTGCTTGGCATGGTCGGCCCACAGGTCGTTGGGTTTCTGTAGAGTGAACTCGCGGTCGAAGTAGTTAAGGTTCTTATCCGCTCCGCGGTAAAGCGATAGTTCGCCGTCCGTCCACATGACGACCATGTCCATGCGGTCGTCCTCGACGGCCCCGTTGAGAGTGAAATAGCCGGACTGGATGTCCTTGGCGTGCTTCCACATGGAAGCCGCAGGGAGCACGATGGGTGCGGGTATCCGGCCAGCGACGGCTGCGTCGTAGATCCGCTTGATCTCGTCGCCGAAATAGGACGAGTATGATGTGTCGGCGCTGGTGCCGCCGGTCTTCCAGCCGCCGGTCACACCGATGAGCTTCGGGGACTCGGAGCCGGCGGTAATGAACGGCCCGCCGGACGTCCCGGAGACATAGCCGTCGCAGTTAACCTCGGTGAAGGTGCCGCCCTTCACTTCGCCATCGTTTCCCGTGGTGAACTTCTTGGCCGGTGTCACGCAGTCCAGGGGGTCCTGCTTCGACGCGAAGCCCGGATAGCCGATGACGCGGGTCTTGGGGTGGTCGAAGCCGGTGTTGATGCCAAGTTCGATGGCTCCGACGACATCCTGGACGAGCTTTCCGTCGGACCGGGCGCCGGTCTTCAGGATGGCGAAGTCCAAGTTGGTGTACGCCTTGTCCCCGCCTTTCCTCATATAGCGCGGGTCCGCGTAGATCTGTCCCTTCTGGATCGGGTAGACACCGTGGGGCTTTGGGTTCCTTTTGCTGTGCTGAGGAACGAAGGCGAGCGCCTGCTGCTGGTCATTGCCATCGAAGCAGTGTGCGGCCGTGGCCACCAGGTTCTTGCCGGGAGACCTCACCACCGTGCCGCCGCAGAACCGGTAGAACAGCTCACCATTCTCATCCGTTTCGGCCCAAAAGAAGGTGCCGACTTCCTTGATCCCCTCGAACGGGTGCGAGGGGGAGAACGGACGCGGTCCCTGCTCGCGCACACTGGCTGGTGGCGTCGTCTCGCGCGCCTCCTGCTCTTCGACCGGGATGGCCTGGGCCATGCGCTCCTCGGACCAGAACGCATCCAGTCCACCGGCACCTGCCGAGGTCAGTCGTGTCGTGGGAGCGGGCGGCTCAGTGGGTGCGGGCGGCACCGTGGGGTCACTGGACCGGACCGGGTGACCCGGTGGCGTGGTGGTCGAGCCTGGCGGTGCTGTCAGGGTGGGGGGAGCCAACGTGGTGGCGGACGGGGTCGGAACCGCCGATGGCGAACCGGTGATGTCGTCCGACGTCACCACAGGACTCGGGACGGTACCCGAGGGCGCGGCCGACACAGTGGCGGCATGGGCGGGTATTGGGCCAGCGAGAATCACGATGGCGCCGAGCGCTATCGTCGGCAAGGTACGTAATCGCATGAAACGGGCTTCCCCCAGTAGTGGACATGCGAGCGAGTCCGGTGGTCAGCCGGACAAAGATCCGCTCGTGGTCAGGGCTAGACCGTAACCAGGAGATTGCCGAGTTCACGAGCCCTTTCGACGTTTTGGCCGCATCTCGGTGGAACGGATGGGCGCTGGGTTCCATCTCTCCACTTGGAGACAAAGGCGAGTAGGGGAGAGCAATGAGGACAACAGTACGTACCGCGCTTGTCATGACCGTAGGGGTGCTCTGTATCCCCCTGGCGGGGTGCGCTCGCTCAGAAGCCCCCAAGGGTTCGGCCTTACCGAGTAAGACAGATGCGGCCTACGCGGTGGCCTACGGTGCGGGGCATAGAACAGGGAAGGCCATCTACGACTCGCAGGGTAAAGGAGCGGCTGTACGTGAAACCGTTTGGGGTGGCTGCACACGACGGGCCCTCGACGCCAAAGCCACCGAAGCCGAGGCTGACCGGGGCGCCTGGGTGCAAGGCTGCCTGGACGGCGTTGCCAACAGGCCTGCCAGTCCCCCAACCGCCGCAATCACCAGCCGCACCGAGGACGCGGACTTGATGCGGGCGTTCCGCTCTTGGGCGGATGCCAACGGCAGGAGGGAGTTAGCTCAGCATGTGTCCAAACTGATCGTGGCACAACTAACGAGGACGGACTACGACCTCGAGTTGAGCACCGAATACGACGCAGCCAGCCGCGAGCAGGCCAACGAACTCGCACGAAGCTTCGTCACCTGGTGGGATGGCGACCACGGCAAGGGCGAAGACGGCGTCGCCCGCAACGTCCTGGTCCTCGGTGGCGACGGAAAGATGCTGCTGACTCAGAGAATCTAGCCTCGATCTTGCATGACGGTCCGCCGACGGAGTCGGTGGGCCGTTTCATTTTCGGTGGCTGGTGAAGGGCAGGCCAGTGGCCCGGGTGTCGCCTCGGGTGGGCGCCGGGTTCCACTGCTCCGGACTGAGCTGTTTTTCTCGTAGGGGCGGGAAAGTTGCTGTTCAATCGGGGTCCGGCAGGAGGGCGAGCCGTTCGAGGGCGCCTGTGATCTCGCTGGTCCAGGGCCAGTGACGGGCGAGGCGGAGGATGCGGCGTCGGCCGGTGGTGACGAGTTGTGCGGCTGCGGAGAGCAGGCGGAATCTCAGGTGGCGGGGTTCCCAGAGCCGGGTCGTGCCGGTGAGGGCGAGCATGGGCATCCAGGCCAGCAGGTCGAGGGCGATCTGGACGATCTCCAGCCAGATCTTGTTCTGGGCTGTTGTGTGGAGGGGCAGGTTGCGCAGGCCGGTGGCCCGGGCGGCTCGGATGCGGTCCTCGGCCCGGGCCCGCAGTCGGTGACGGAGTTCGAGGGCGGCGAGCGGCCGGTGGGGGGTGTTGGTCGCGAAGCAGGTGATCCGCATGCCGTCCGCGTCCGTGATCCTCAACTGGGCCCCGGGGTGGTTGAGTCGACCCGCAGCGCGGTGCCGGTGTCGCCACCGGTCCGTCTCTGCGGGCCGCTCGCCGAACCCGGCGTGCGCGTTTCCACGCACCGGGCTCTCCACGGTCTCTGCCGTCAGGCGTGGTTGGCCAGGGTCCAGGGATTTGGGATCTTGTTGCCGCGGTACCGGTATCGCTCGGTTGGCACCCGGCCGAGGTTGAACAGTTCGACCCCGTCTGATGAAGGCATCCGCCACCGGCCTGTGTGGTCGGTGAGGTGCCTTCGAAGATCGGTCCAGCTCCAGTGGTGCAGCCGCATCCACCACCGGGCAACCCGCCGCCAGACGAAAATGGCGAGGGTTTACATGGTGCTCTTGGCGACTGCGTATCTGAAGTAGTTGGACCAGCCGCGCATGATCCGGTTGAGCCGTCTCAGCACGTCCCTGGGTGGCTGTTGCGACAACCTGGGTGTCAGCAGGGCTCCGTCAAGTTCCGTGATTGCGTGGAGGGTTGGCGATCAGGCCGGTAGGGGCGGATACCAGAGCAGGCACGGGGGTTCGTGATCATTGTGGTGTCGAAGCCAGATGATCACGAGGACGTCCCGTGCCTGCTGTTGCATCTTCCCCTATCCCTGCCGTGCTGGAGAAGCTGGGGCCGCTGGATGCGGACCGGATCGCTGACCTGCGTCCCTACCTCGAATCGGTTCCGGATCCGCGCTCACGCCGGGGCCGGTGGTACTCGCTGACGGCGATCTTGCTGGTGTGCGCCTGCGCGGCCGTCTGCGGCGCGAAGAGCATCGACGAACTCGCCGAGTTCGGCGAGCGGGCCACGAACTCGCTGCTGGCGTCCCTCGGGGTACGCCGTCACCTGCTCGGCTGGCGGCGCAGCCCCAAACCGGTCACTCTCGGACGCGTCCTTCAGGCACTTGACGGCGACGCCCTGGACCAGGCCGTTGGCGCCTACCTGGCCGACCGGCACCGCATCACCGCGTCCGCGGACGTGCCCGAGGCCCGAGCGCGGCAGGTCATCGCCGTGGACGGCAAGGCCCTCAAGGGCTCAGCCCGCCTGGACACGCCGCGCCGTCACCTGCTCTCGGCGGTCACCCACGACCGCGTCGCCACGATCGCCCAGGTCGAAGTCGGTGCGAAGACCAACGAAGTGCGCCACTTCAAGCCCCTGCTGGCACCACTCGACCTCGCCGACACCGTCGTCACCTTCGATGCCCTCCATTCGGTGAAGGCCAACATCACCTGGCTGGTCGAGACGAAGAAGGCCCACTACATCGCCGTCATCAAGACCAACCAGCCCACCGCCTACGCCCAGCTCGCCGCCCTGCCCTGGACATCGATCAAGGTCCAGCACACCGCCTCCGCCACCGCCCACGGCCGCCGCGAGTCCCGCTCGATCAAGACCTGCGCCATCGCCGACAACCTCGGCGGCATCGCTTTCCCCCACGCCCACCTCGCCATCCGGGTCCACCGCCGCCGCAAGCCCACCGGCCGGCCCGAAACCCGCGAGAACGTCTACGCGGTCACCAGCCTCGCCGCCCATCAAACCCGCCCCGCCGACCTCGCCGCCGCCATTCGCGAGCACTGGGGAATCGAAAATTCCTCCCACTACATCCGAGATGTCACGTTCGCTGAGGACGCCTCGACTATTCACGCCGGAACCGCACCCCGCGCCATGGCCACCATCCGCAACCTCGCCATCGGCACCCTGAAGATCCTCGGAGCCGACAACATCGCCAAGACCACCCGAGCCCTCCGCCACGAACCAGAACGAGCACTCGCCATCCTGGGCATCACCAACAACCCGGACACTCACGGAACTTGATCAAGCCCTGGGGTGTCAGGGCACGAATCTTGTCCTTCAAGGACCGGATGGGCCGGTCGGCGATGAAGGTGTAGACGTACCACTTGTCCGTACCTCGCTTGCGTTTCCACTGGAGGCGGAACCCAAGGAAGTCGAACCCTTCGCTCATGTGCACGACGCGGGTCTTGGATTCGGAGAACCGAAGTCCCAGCGGCGCGAGCACATCAGCGATTTCCTCGCGCAGGGCTTTCGCATCGTCACAGCTGCCGAACACGAGCACGACGAAATCGTCCGCGTAGCGGACGATCCGCCAGTTCGGCAGTCCCCTCCGGCGGCGGAGGGCGCGACTTACGGGGCTGCCCATGGCCCCGCCTGGCCGCCACGGCCCGTGAGCGTGCTCATCGAGCGCGCTCAGGGCGATGTTGGCCAGCAGTGGGGACCGGACGCCTCCTTGCGGCGTGCCAGTCGGGTTGTCCTCGAAGTGGCCGGTTTCGGTCATTACCCCGGTCTTGAGGAACGCCTTGACCAGCAGCAGCACATGCTTGTCCTTCACCCGAGTCCGCACCCGGTCCAGCCTTCTCGAAACCGCTGCCGTCCTTCCCCATGCGCCGGGCTTTCCCCGGCTCGGAGTACCACGACGGCTCCGCCCCATCCCAGCCCGGTCAGCGGTCGGTGCGCTCAGCCACCCCTCCGGGCTGGCGGCCCGGCCGGGTGGCAAGGCCCGGATGGTTCCCTTGTTCACTGTGATTCACTCGACGGAGGCGGAGCCCGACTCTGCCCCTGGATCGCGTCGGTGACCGTCATGCCGACCGAGTAGGACAGCCATCGACCTCGTTTCGCGAGCCAGGTCACGAAGTCGTGGGTGCCGCCGGCGGAGTCCGTGCGGATCAGCGTCTGCCGTCCTTGCCGGTACTTCTTCGGGATCTGAGCGAGGGCGACTTGGGCGGTGGCGATGTGGTCGGCAGCGGTGTTCGAGCCTGCGTTCCCCGGTCGTAGGAGGGCGGCGACCGGTTCTCCGGTTCCGCCCGGGCCGTGGTCGACGAAGGCCGTCAGGGGGTGATGGCCGTAGGTCTTCTTCCAGGTCGCGGCCGCGTTCTCTTTGTCGGAGTGCGCGGTCACGAGGACGCCGTCGAGATCGACGATGACCTGGCCGTCTGCGTCCGGGGCGTTCTCGTCGGCCAACGACCAGACCCGGTTGCGGACTTCGGAGCGTGCGGACCGGATGGCCCGCAGGGCTTTCTCGCCGGAGGCGGCGAGGATGTCGATCAGACGGGAGACGGTCGGGTCGGAGGCGACCGGCCCGAAGACGGCTCACACCGCAGCATCGCGACGTCCGCGAGGCAGTCCCCGCCCAGTGCGACCGCCAGGGCGACGTCCAGGAAGGCCTTGCCGGGATCGTGGACGGCCCGCGGCTTGCGCCACGGAGCCAGAGCCAGGGATATGTTGGTCAAGACCGGTCTTGCGGACCGTTTCGACGAGCAGGACCGACCCGGCCTGGGAGACAACCTGACGGCCGTCGTCCTGGACACGGACACGAGGGTAGGACCCGATAGAGTGCTTCACCTGGGAAGTGCCTCCGGCGGTGGCAGGAACAAGGACCTCGACAATCCTCATTCTTGCTGGTCAGAGCAATGCCGGTGATTTAGGGTGTTTCCGCAGGTGAGGATAGGTGTCCTGGGTTCCCCGTGACTTTGAGTGAGTAGCTGACGCGGCTGGGAGGGCGGGGCTCGTCCCGGCGTTTGGCTTCGAAGGTGTTCCTCGGTGGTTTCTTCAGTCGTTGGCAGCGGCGGTCGCGGCGTGGGGGAAGGAGGTCGTTGAGGAGTTCCTGGACGACTTCGAGTCGGGCGGTGCACAGGATCTGCGGGTTCGCTGCGGTCTGTCCGGCGGTTGTGAGCCGGGCGAGCTGCACCATCGTGGTGAAGGAGATCCGGTCGGGATCGACCTCGCCCTGTTCGGCTGCGTGGACTTTGAGCGCGGACAGTGCCTGGTAGACGGTGAGGAGTGCGTAGACCTCCTGGCAGATGAGCTCGGGGGTCTTGGAGCGCAGGATGAAGCCGGCGCCTCGTAGCCGGTTTTTGAGTTCCGCGAAGCCGTTCTCGATCTCCCAGCGCTGGTGGTAGAGCTGGGCCAACTGCCGTGCGGGCGCCTGCCGGTGGTCGAGCAGGCTGGTCGCCAGGCGGAACTTCTCGGTTAGGGCCGGCCTGTCCTGGGACCGGACGGTGACGGTGTAGTCGATGATGCGCACGAGGTGTCCTTGAGGCAGCCCTGTCGGGGTGCGGCCGTGGAAGCGGGCGTTGCCCAGGCGCTGGCCCTCGGCGGGGGTGGGCATGACGGACACGTACGAGCCGTCGGGCAGCACCCACAGCGGTGGCAGGACGAGGTTCTTCTTGATCCGCCATGCGAGGTGGCAGCCGGTCGCCTCGACCAGGCCCCACAACTCGTGGCCGGCGAAGTTGCGGTCGGCCAGCAGCAGCATGCCCGGCCGCAGGGAGGCAAGCAGGCGTCGGGCGAGCTTGTGCTCGCTGAATCTGGCGATCGAGTCGAAGGCCGCGTCGATGATGGCGTGGGTGCCGCACTCGATCAGAGACATCAGTCTGACCTGCGGGTTTCCGCTCTTGTTGGTGCCGTCGCGGCCGGTGAATCCGAACGCGGCAGCGTTCCCGGCGGTGTCCGGTACGTCCAGCGCGGTGCCGTCCCAGGCGACCAGCCGCAGGCCGAAGGCGAACGCTCCTGGGGTCGCGGGTGTCGCCTGGGCGCCGCACCGGCGTTCGAAGAGCGCCTGGAACGGCTTGTCGCCCAGGCGCTGGCGGGCTCTGGTGAGGGCCGAACTGGTGGGCAGGCGCTGGACGAGGCCGCCCGGCAGGTGCCGCAGTTTCTCGGTCAGGGTCCGCAGGACCACCCGGTATCCCGGCGGCCCGGTGCTGTCGGAGCTGCTGAACAGGCAGAGAGCCAGGACGAAGTAGACCACCGCGCGGGCCGGCAGGAGCCTGCGGCGGCGCTCGGCCCTTCCGGTCAACTCCAGTACCTCGTCGACCACTTCGGGGGTGATCTCCTCAGTGAGTACGCCGAGTCGGATCCGGTCGCCGAACTGCGGCTCCAACCGTCTTCGGGGACTTCGAGGGGACACTGGCCGGGGCGTCGACATGACGATTGAGGCAGCAGCGATGGCAGACTGAGCGCCCAACGGGGCTCCCTTGCAGACAGTCGGATCTTGGTCGATCTCCTGTCCTACCGGGAGCCCCGTTGCCATGTCCCGAGATCATCTGGCGCATCATCAGATCGGGGCGAATCCCCTCATGCATCCCATGGGTCTACCCGCCCAAAACCGCCAGCAGCACAGCGTCCCACCTGCACCGATGCACTAAATCACCGGCATTGCTGGTCAGAGGCACTTTCTGCTTTCCTGACCGCCTGCCGGACAGCCCACTTCGTGAAAGCGCGAGGTTAATTTGACACACCCGACCCGGCCTGTCCGTCGCCGGGCGCGACGAAGGACAGCTCCTGCTCGTCTCGCAGGGACCGTACGTTCGCGACGCGGAACCTCAGCAGCATGCTGTCCTCCATTCCCGGCCCAGAGTAGTGGTCACGACTGACATCGGCCCGGACGGAGACTGCTACGACCTCACGGAACACATGCCGTGAGGTCGACGCGCACGCCCGACCGGGTGATCAGTCCGATCCCAGGTGCGTCGGCGCGAACATGCGCAGCACGACCGGGAGGACGACGACCGACGGGCCGGGCTCGGACAGGGCCTTTGCCAGGTCGGTCGCCAGGGTGGCCGGGGACGTCCGCACGCCCGGCACGCCGAAGGACTCCGCCAGTGCCGCGTAGTCCGGGTGGGCCGGCTCGGTGCCGGTGGCCGCGCCGAAGGAGTCCGTCATGTACTCCCGCGGGATGCCGTAGCCGCCGTCGTCGACGATCAGCCAGGTGACGTTCAGGTCGTGCTGGCGGGCCGTGGCCAGCTCGGCGACCGAGTACAGGGCCCCGCCGTCGCCCGACACGGCGAGCACCGGGCGGGTCGGGTCGGCCACCGCCGCGCCCAGCGCCGCCGGGAAGGCGTAGCCGAGGCCGCCGGCGCCCTGCGCGGAGTGCAGGCGGTTGGGGCCCTTGGCGTCGAACGCTGACCAGGCCCAGTAGGCGAGGATCGTCATGTCCCAGAAGGACGGGGAGTCGGCCGGCAACGCCCTGCGCACCGACGCCAGCACCTCCTGCTCCAGGGTGAGGTCCTGGGCGGCGATGCGGTCGGCGACCTTCGCGAGCAGGTCCCGTACCCGGCCGGGCGCGGTCTCGTCCTGCCGGGTCTGCACCGTCTCCAGGAGCGCCTGCAACGCGAGGCGGGCGTCCGCGTGGATGCCCAGCGCCGGGTGGTTGGACTCCAGTTTGCCGAGGTCGGCCTCGATCTGGACGACGCGGCCGCGGGGCTTGAACGTGTGGTAGTTGGAGGAGAGTTCGCCGAGGCCCGAGCCGATCACCAGCAGGACGTCCGCGTCCTCCAGGAAGTCCGTGGTGTGGCGGTCCTCCAGCCATGACTGGAGGGAGAGGCGGTGCGTCCAGGGGAACGCGCCCTTGCCGCCGGGGGTGGTGACGACGGGGGCGTCGAGCCGCTCCGCCAGCTGCTTCAGCTTGCCCGACGCGTCCGCCCGGACCACTCCCCCTCCGGCGATGATCGCCGGGCGCTCCGCGCGCGACAGCAGGTCGGCTGCCACGGCGGTCAGTTCGGGGCGCGGCGGCAGTTCGTCGGGGAACGCGTCGCCGCCCGTCACCACCGGGATCGACGTCGGCGCCTGCAGCACGTCCTGCGGGATCTCCACCCACACCGGGCCGTGCGGGACCGTCAGCGCCGACTTCCAGGCCGCCTCGATCGCCGACGGGATCTGCGACGCGGTGCGGGCCTGGTGGACGGACTTCACGACACCCCTGAACGAGGCCGCCTGGTCCGGGAGTTCGTGCAGATAGCCGCGCCGGCCGCCGCCCAGTCCGGCCGTCGGGACCTGGCTGCTGATCGCCAGGACGGGGGCGGAGGCCGCCGCCGCCTCGTGGAGCGCGGGGAGGGAGGTGAGCGCGCCGGGGCCCGTCGACAGCAGCAGCGGGGCCGCCTCGCCGGTGATACGGCCGTACCCGTCCGCCGCAAAGCCCGCGTTGTTCTCCATCCGCAGGCCGACATAGCGCAGCGAGGAGCGGCGCAGGGCGTCGAAGACGGCGAGCGTGTGCCGGCCGGGCAGGCCGAACACCGTCGTCGCGCCGAGCCCGGCCAGGGTCTCCACGACGAGGTCTCCGCCGGTGCGGCCGGGCGGAGGGTTCAGTGCCGCCTCCGTCTGCGCGGCCGTCGGGCGGAGCACCAGGTCGTGGTCGTGAGTCACTTCGCGCGAGCCTCGGCAATCTGTCGGGACATGATCGTGGTGAGTTCGTACGCCGTGTGGGACGCGGCCACCGACGTGATCTCCGCGTGATCGTACGCGGGGGCCACCTCGACGACGTCCGCCGAGACCAGGTTGCAGGAGGCCAGGCCGCGCAGGATCTCCAGGAGCTCGCGGGAGGTCATGCCGCCGGCCTCCGGGGTGCCGGTGCCGGGGGCGTGCGCCGGGTCGAGGCAGTCGATGTCGATGGAGATGTAGAGCGGGCGGTCGCCGATGCGCTGCCGCAGCTGGTCGGCGACCTCATCGGCGCCGCGCCGGTAGACGTCCGCCGAGGTGACGATGCCGAAGCCCATCTTCTCGTCGTCGGTGAGGTCCTGCTTGCCGTAGAGCGGGCCCCGGGTGCCGACGTGGGACAGCGCCTCGGTGTCCAGGATGCCCTCCTCCACCGCCCGGCGGAACGGGGTGCCGTGCGTGTACTCCGCGCCGAAGTAGGTGTCCCAGGTGTCGAGGTGCGCGTCGAAGTGGAGCAGGGCCACGGGGCCGTGCTTCCTCGCCACCGAGCGCAGCAGCGGGAGCGCGATGGTGTGGTCGCCGCCCAGGGTCATCAGGCGGGCGCCGGTGCCCAGCAGGTCGTCGGCGGCCGCCTCGATCGTCTCCACGGCCTCATGGATGTCGAAGGGGTTCGCGGCGATGTCGCCGGCGTCCGCGACCTGGGCGAGGGCGAAGGGGGAGGCGTCCTGCGCGGGGTTGTACGGGCGCAGCAGCCGGGACGCCTCACGGATCGCGTTGCCGCCGAAGCGGGCCCCCGGCCGGTACGAGACGCCCGAGTCGAACGGCACGCCCACGACGGCGACGTCGGCGCGGCCGACCTCGTCGAGGCGGGGCAGCCGGGCGAAGGTCGCGGGGCCGGCGTACCGCGGGATGCGGGACGAGTCGACGGGGCCGCGGGGCGTCTCGTTGCCGTTCATGGCCGAATGCTCTCTTTCTTACACTTCGTCGCGTATGCACTGCTTGTCGCCAAACCCTACGGGGACCGGACCTACGGGGACCGGGTCGGGGGCTCCCGTCAACCCTAGGCAGCCCTGCGACGGCTGCGAACTGTACGTTTCGTCCATCAGGGGGCCGTCGACCTTCCGGTATCGGCAAGGACGGGCCGGAATCGGCAAGGACCGGCACGGGGAGTGCGTGACGCGTGTCCCAGCGTCCGGAACAGCGGGGACGGCGCACAGCCGCCTGCCTCACAATGGAGACCATGCCGATATCCGCGACGCCCAGCCGCGTCGAACTCGTCGACCACCTCGTCAGAACCCGTATCGCCGGGGACGTCGCCACCCCGCGCGAGAACAACCTCTCGCACTACCGCCAACTCGCGAACGGCGTGCGCAACTTCTGGCTGGGCCTGGAACTCGGCGACCGCTGGACCGACGAGCAGGACGTGCTCGCGGTGATGGCGGAGCGGGTGGGCGTCAACGACGATCCCGAGCACCGCCACGGACAGGACACCATCGACCCCGAGCTGACGGTCGACGGCCTGAACCGGATGGCGGCCCGGCTGCGCAAGGCGGCCGAGGGACGGCAGCGGGTGCTGTTCGCCACCGGCCACCCGGGCGGCCTGCTGGACGTGCACCGCGCCACCGCCGCCGCCCTGCGCGCGGCGGGCTGCGAGATCGTCGTCATCCCGCCGGGTCTGCAGACCGACGAGGGGTACGTCTGGCAGGTCGCCGACGTGGCGGTGCTCGAGCACGGGGCGACGCTGTGGCACACGCATTCGGGCGAGCCGATGAAGGCGATCCTGACGGCGCTGGAGCGCGCGGGGCGCCCGCTGCCGGACCTGGTCGTCGCCGACCACGGCTGGGCGGGCTACGCCGGACAGCACGGCGTGGACTCCGTCGGCTACGCCGACTGCAACGACCCGGCGCTGTTCATCGGCGAGGCGGAGGGCGTCGTCCAGGTGGCGGTCCCCCTGGACGACCACGTCGTCAGCCCGCGCCACTACGACCCGATGGTCGCCTACCTGCTCGCGGAGGCGGGTCTGTAGGACGAGCGCCGGGGGATCACGGACGGAGGTTCAGGACAGGGGCTCAGTCTTCCCGGGGGACGCGGACCACGCCCTCCTGGATCACCGACACCGCGAGCCGGCCGTCCTGCGTGTAGATGCGGGCCTGGCCGAGGCCGCGGCCGCCGTGCGCGGACGGCGACTCCTGGTCGTACAGGAGCCATTCGTCGGCGCGGAACGGCCGGTGGAACCACATCGCGTGGTCCAGGGAAGCCCCCACCACGTCTCCCACGGCCCAGCCGCCGCGCCCGTGCGCGAGCAGGACCGAGTCGAGCAGGGTCATGTCGGAGACGTAGGTGGCGAGGACGACGTGCAGCAGCGGGTCGTCCGCGAGCTTGCCGTTGGTGCGGAACCACACCTGGGAGTGCGGTTCGCGCGGCTCGCCGAACTTGCCGTACGGCGGCTCTTCGACATAGCGCAGGTCGATGGCCTCGCGGGTCTCCAGGAACCGCTCGACGACCGCCGGCTCGAGGTGGTCGTAACCGCGCAGCCGCTCCTCGGAGGTGGGCAGAGTCACCGGGTCCGGCGAGGCCGGCATCGGCGCCTGGTGGTCGAGGCCCTCCTCGTACGCCTGGAAGGACGCCGACAGCGAGAAGATCGGCCGGCCGTGCTGGATGGCGACCACCCGGCGGGTGGTGAAGGAACGGCCGTCCCGGATGCGCTCGACGTCGTAGACGATGGGCGCGCCGGGGTCCCCCGCACGCAGGAAGTACGCGTGGAGGGAGTGGGCGGGCCGGTCCTGCGGGACCGTCCGCCCGGCGGCGACCAGCGCCTGGGCCGCCACCTGTCCGCCGAACACGCGCGGGACGACGGCGGACCGGGACCGGCCGCGGAAGATGTTCTCCTCGATCTGCTCCAGGTCGAGCAGATCGAGGAGATCCTGCAGTGCGTGGTTCATGGCGTCCAGTTTGTACCGGGCAGTAGCTGCCGGACCGGCGGCGAGGCGTGGCGGGCCGGGGCCTTACAGGCCCATGTCCTTGGCGATGATCGACTTCATGATCTCGCTGGTGCCGCCGTAGATGCGGTTGACGCGGTTGTCCGCGTACAGGCGGGCGATCGGGTACTCGTTCATGAAGCCGTAGCCGCCGTGCAGCTGGAGGCAGCGGTCGATGACGCGGTGCGCGACCTCGGTGCAGAACAGCTTGGCGCTGGCGGCCTCGGCCGGCGTCAGCTCGCCCGCGTCCAGCGCCTCCGTGGCGCGGTCGGCGACGGCCTCGGCCGCGTCCACCTCGGCCTGGCAGGCGGCCAGCTCGAACTTGGTGTTCTGGAAGTGCGCGACCGGCTTGCCGAAGACGGTGCGCTCCTGCACGTACTGCTTGGCGAACCGGACGGCGGCCTTGGCCTGCGCGTACGCGCCGTAGGCGATGCCCCAGCGCTCGGAGGCGAGGTTGTGGCCGAGGTAGTAGAAGCCCTTGTTCTCCTCGCCGAGGAGGTTCTCGACGGGCACCTTGACGTCGACGAACGCCAGCTCGGCGGTGTCGGAGGTCTTCAGGCCCAGCTTGTCCAGCTTGCGGCCGATGGAGTAGCCCTCGGACTTGGTGTCCACCACGAGGAGGGATATGCCGTGCCGGCGGTCGTCGGCGCTGGGCGCGTCGGTCCGGGCGCAGACGATCATCTGGTCGGCGTGGACGCCACCGGTGATGAAGGTCTTGGAGCCGTTGAGGACGTAGTGCGTGCCGTCCTCGCTCAGCTTGGCGGTGGTCTTCATGCCCGCGAGGTCGGAGCCGGTGCCCGGCTCGGTCATCGCGATCGCCCACATCTCCTCGCCGGAGACGAACTTGGGCAGGTAGCGCTTCTTCTGCTCGTCGGTGGCGAGCAGCTTGATGTACGGCAGACCGAGCAGCACGTGCACGCCGGAACCGCCGAACGTGATGCCCGCGCGGGCCGTCTCCTCGTACAGGACGGCCTCGAACTTGTACGAGTCGATGCCGGCGCCGCCGTACTCCTCGTCCACGCGGATGCCGAAGACGCCCAGTTCGGCGAGCTTGTAGTAGAAGTCGCGCGGCGCCTGGCCGGCTGCGAACCACTCGTCGTAGACCGGGACGACCTCGGCCTCGATGAAGGCGCGGAGAGTCTCCCGGAACGCCTCGTGGTCCTCGTTGAACACCGTACGGCGCACCGCCGCCACCCTTCTGTGCGCCTAAGCCGGCGCCGCTCTCGCGTACCTGGTCGCTCGCCGTAGGGGTCCTCAATTGGTGGTTGCGGTCACCGACGGCTAAGCGCTCGCTCAGAAGTCACCGTACCGGCGGGTAGCGAAGGCCGTCCAGACCCTTCGGGAACCGACGCCCGTAACGCTCGTCACGTAGGCGCAGGCGGGCGGCCTACCTGCCGGCGCGGACTGTGATCAAGCTTCAAGAGCTCTGTCGATCCGTTCCCTCTTCATCGCCTCGTCGCCTTCGCGGATCAGGGTTCCGAGGTCCAGGCTCCCCGAGGAGACCGCAGCAGCGGCGAAGCCCGATCCGAAGCGGTCCGAGAGGCTGAACCGGATCTCGTCGTTGAGCAAGGCTGTGAGAGCCAGGTCGGGTCGAGCGGCGTAGACCGCGTCGACGGCGGCCGCCGCGATACCGTTCGCCTTCTGCGCCAGATCCTCCCCGGCGAGACCGATGGTCACATTCTCGAAGTCCTCGGTCATACGGAGGTTGTGGGCCAAACGCCCCGCATTGTCGACGGCGAACGGCGAGCCCGTGACCGGTATGAAGCTGGATATGGTCGCCGACTGGACGGCTTTCTCATGGATGAGGTAGTCCACCGTCCGCTGTTCCGCGAGGTCGGACGATCCGGGGAATCCGAAAAGGGTGTAGGTGTACACGTGAATCCCCGCTGTGGCGCAGTTTCCGAAGATGTCCGCATAGTGTCGATGCTGGTTGATCCTCTTCCCAAGCGCGACGAGCGCAGCCTCGTCCGCCGACTCCAGACCGAAATAGGCCTGGCGGCACCGGGCTCGTCCGAGGCGACCCACGAAGTCGGCGTCCCGGAATCGGCGCTCCGCGATCGCGTAGATCTCGAAGGCGATATGGTGCGGTTCGATGAGCGGGAGGAGTTCGTCGAGAAGGTCCGGGGGCATGGCCTCGTCGACGAACCGGAAGTGCTTGATTCCATGTGCGGTGGACAGCGCAGCGATGTCCTCCGCCACACTGTGAGCGGAACGCTGCCGGGCTAGCGGGTCCCAGGACTCATGGATTGTGCAGAAACTGCACTTTCCCCAGTAGCATTTCCGGCTCGCGAGGACCGGCAGCATGGGAGTGAGGCTGAGGTAGCTCCTCACCGGATAATCGGTGAAGTCCGCTCCGCCCGTCTGCTCGATCGGCGTGACACTGCGGCTGGTGAACGGGTGGAGGATGGCTCCACGGCCAGGCCTGGTGGTCGTCCGGGAGACGACGCGATCCTCGTCGATAGGCAACGGCTCGCCGTTGTCCAGTGATTGGAGCAGGGACAGCAGCGGTATGTCGCCTTCCCGAATGACCAAGTGGTCCCAGAACTCATCCAGTTCAGCGGCGATCACCGGATGTATTCGGGCTAGCAGGGAACCGCCCCAGATGATGCGGGAGGCGGCACCATGGACGCGTCGGATGCACCATGCGAGTCGGAATGCGGGGAGGATCTGGTCCTCCACGCTGAGATTTATGCCGACTACTGGTCCGACCCCTCGCAGCAGTTCGGCGTAGAGAGAGTCGAAGGGCGTCCGGTCGGCCGTGGCGAACTGCCGAACGGACTCCGGCTCTCTGCGGTCGTACGGTGTACGCAGCCCTCGTAAGGAGATGGCATACCCCTCGTGCTGGTCGGCCCAGCGCGAAAAGGCCTCCTTCATCCAGGAGTCGAAACTCAGGGCCGACAGAACAGCCGGCGCGACCTCGTCCGCCCGGAAGTACCCCTCGCGGTACGATTCGAGATCGACGGCCTGCCCGCCCCCCACAAGGCCGAAGAAAAATCTCTGATTGACATCGTGGCATGTGACGGTGTGTCCGGAGTTCCGCTCGACGTACCCCTTGAGCAGAGGAAGTGCGGAGTGCGGCATCGCGGGATCATGGGCGGGAGGGAAGACCAGGTCGATGTGCATGGCATGTGCTCCCGGAAGCGTTCCAGTTCAGTGGTGAAGGGTGTACCTGCTCGTCGAATCCATGTGGCGCATGATGTCGACCTGTTCCACTACCTTCCGACCGAACTCACTCCGGCAGTTGGAGGTGATGTAAGCCCGGTTGAGAAGTTCGGTGGCTCCCGATCCGGGGTTCATGAAGAAGTTGATTCCCCAGTAGGCGTCGTCGTCCGCGATGATGCAGTGCATGACCGGGCCGACACGGGTCTCGAAGTACCGGAAGCGGTCCACCACCTCCGGTTGCAGAGTCCCCTCAGCCACTCGGTCACGGCAGATGTCGCTCAAGACGTCACGGTAGTGCTGTTGCTCGCGTCGCATCACGTCGGAACTGCCCAGGGTGAGCATCTTGGACATGCTCGTGTATGTCTCGTCGTTGGCGTCGCATGCGACCGCGAAGACCTCGACCACAAGGTGCGGGTGCTTCTTGAGCTGACGGAAGATCTCCTCCAACAAGCCGACATTGAGCACCCGCGAGTTGCGCCACGTAACGATGCACAAGCGCCGTGTCACGCGTTTTACGGCGTCACTGGCGAAGGCGTCCGTCCAGTACCCGTCACGATAGAGCTGGGTACCCGTGAGGCTGGGGCCGTCGGTGGTTCCCGGTACGAGTATGCGAGTGGCCGCCTCGAGTTCCGCGCTGAGCTTCAGCAGGTCGGACTTGACCAGTTCTTGTTGTCGTGGTGTCGCGCTTCCGTCCAGTGTCTCGGCGTCGGCCGTGAGCGACGAGTTGAGATCTCGCAGCCGCAGAGCCTTGGAGACCAGTTCCCGTTCGTCCTTTCTGGCCGTACTGATCCGCTGGACGCGGAGCAGGATGACAACGGAGACGACGACACCTCCGATGCCGGCCAGGTTCGCGATGAGCCCGATCCAGTCATTGGCGGTATCGCTGACCGGAAGCGCTGTGAGCATCCTCATCCCTTCAGGTACGCCACGAGTCTGTCGATCAGTTCGTTGTCGAGGCGGTCATTGGACTCCACCGTCAGACCCGCCACGTGCGGTGTGACGATCACGTTGGGCCGTTTCACCAGTTCGGGTGCCGCGTGGTCGTAGTCACCGCCGTATGCCGCGAGACGCCCACTGTCAAGGGCCTGGAGGATGGCCTGTTCCTCCACGACCTCGGCCCGTGACGTGTTGACGAGAATCGCACCTGGTCGCACGTCGGCAAGGGTGTCAGCATCGAGGAAGGCGCGGGTCCCTTCGGTCAGGGGCACGCTGACCGAGAGCAGATCACTCTCCTCGAGGACATTCCGCAGAGTGGCGAACCGCACGTTGCCCTCGGTTCCGGACTGCCTGCTACGACTGGTGGCGACCACCCGCATTCCGATCGCGGACGCCAGCCTTCCCAGAGTTTTGCCAATGTTCCCGTAACCGATCAGTCCCAGGGTCTTGCCACTCACCTCGAAGGGCAGCGACGGGAGTTCCGTACGCGGCCTTCCGTCGGAAGCAAGCTTGTCGCCCCACTTCAGATGCTTCGACAGAGCGAGGAGAAGCGTGAGGGCATGTTCAGCCACGGACTGAACGTTGGCTGTCGGGCAGCGTTCGACGTGGATACCCGCCTCGGCCAGTGCTGGCAGGTCCAGGTGGTCCGTGCCGACTGAGAGTGTGCCGACGACACTGGCGCGTACCGATCCCTGCCTCACCATGTCCCCGGTGATCCGCTCGCGTGCGCCGATGACCAGCAGGTCGTACTCGCCGAGGAGTAGTTGCAGCTGATCGTGATCGGGCCGGGCGGGCAGATAGTTCACCTCGTCCGCAATTCCCTTGACTCTCTCGGCGAAATACGGATTGTCCTTGAGACTTTCGATCGCCACCGCTGCACGCATGTGTTACTTCCTGTTGTTCGCTGTCTTTTCGACGGTTTCAGTGGAGGGAAATCGCTCTGCACGCCCAGTATCCAGCCTCCACGACGGTCGCCCTGCGAAAGCACACCGGGACACAGTCCGAGGGAGCGATCAGCGTTTCCGATTCGCCTTTCCTGCCTCGAACGGTCAGTATCGGCAACCCGGCCGACAGCGGTTCTCCCGGCCGGCAGTGAAGGACGACGGCTCCCGAGATGCGGGGAACCAGATCGGTCATGGTGCCCGAGAACTGCGGCGCTCCCTGGGCGTCAAGATCTTTCGACTGCGCGTCGATCTCTCGCATCAGCCGGTCCGACCAGTGGGACACCAGCGCGTCGGTCGGCAGTTCGTGGCTGGGGATCTCCAGGGTGACGGAGGTCCGCACGGCCCCGTCACCATGGGCACGCAGGCGCAGATGACATTCGTCGAAGGCTCCTGGTGTCGGGTCCCCGTACATGACGTGCGGAATGTCGTCCAGTGTGACGAGGCGACGGTCAGCGGAGGTCGCGTAGAGGTGCGGCCAGCCGAACTCGGGGGTGTGGACGTCAATGATGACGTCGTAGGTGTCCGAGAGCCGCCAAAGAGTGGAGGCCAAGGACGCGTCGACGGCCCCGCCCTGCTGGCGGGGATCTGTGAACATGCGGTTCCAGTTGATGCCACCGGCTGAGATGCGCCCCTGGCCGGTTGCCCCGGACGTGAGGTAACGACTCCAGCCGACAGGATTGGCGTTGGGGACCACGCGTACCTGGTTGGCAGGCGCGGCCGACCGTAGTCTGCGCACCAGTTCGTGCAGGACGAGCATGGCGGCGCTCTCATTGGCGTGCAGTTGTCCCTGGAGGTAGACGGAGCGCCCAAGCGCCGGATCCGGCGGCGTGAAGTCGTGCACGGGGATGTCCAGTTCACCCGCCAAAGCGAGTCCGTCGGCCGCCTGCGCGGTCACGTGTGCTGTCCTTCACGGATCCAGTAGCTGGAGAGGATGATCCGGGGGGCGTGCACCAACGGGCGAATCCGGTGCAGGCCTCTGGCGTCGAAAAGGATCAGTGTTCCGGCCTTTCCGGTGACGGTGCGGGGCTCGGTGTGCAGCCGGGCACAGAGGGCCGCCTCTTCGTGCGGCCAGAGACAGCCGACATAGGCCGAGGCCTCATCATGGATGTATCCGTCCACACCGGCCTGAAAAACACGGGCGATGTCTCGGTCGTAGCGTCTCCGCCAGGTCCCGAAATGCGTTCCGGGAATGTAAGTGAAGGGGCCATTGGCCTCCGTCACATCGCAGAGGTACAGAAACGCCTTGTAGCGGGGACGCCAGGAGTCGATATGGAAGAAATGCTCGAAGGCTCCGGTGTGGCCTTCGACAATGCGGTACTGGACGGTCGATCGGTGCATGGCGACTCTGGGGCCGAGTACTGTTCGCATGGTGTCGGTGACGAGATCACACGCGAAAAAGGGACTCAGTTCCGGAATGGTCGCCGCGTCGGAATAGAAGCGGGTCAGTGTGCCCTCGGGGGAGAGTCTGCATTCCTCTACGGAGGGGACAGCCGCCCTCATGCGGTCGACCTGGGCCGCATCGAAGAACTCAGGCAACACGGCCAGTCCGTCCCGAAACAGAATGCTTGCGGGGCTGTCCGTGGTCGCCGCCGAGGAACGAAGCTGTGCGTACTCACGGTGCAGGGAACGGATCTGCCGCTCGTGTCTGATGCGGTGACTCAGCGAGGTACGTAAGGAGAGCCGGCCCGAACGCATGATGGTCCCCCCTGAAGAGCAGGGCCCCATGAGGCCACGCCGACCTGACCGCTCGCGCGTGCAGTTTAGCGGCGCTGGACCGGGCTCGGAAGCAGGTGCGCAGGCAGTCGGCGTCTTGGCGCGATCGCGCTGCGTCTGGTTCCGCTCCGGCGGACCAAGTGACCTCGCCGGAACCAATGGCGAGTGATGAAGCGCCCAACTGCCACCGCCTGGTAGTCACTGACGGTCGCCTGCAGCGGGTGGGCACCCGTAGGCGCGAGCGCCCTCACGCGGCAGCACCGCCCACATCCTGGTGCCGGTGCTCGGCTCGCAGTTCCCGCCGATTCCCCACTCCCCGTCACAGGCTCGCACCACCTGGTCCAACACCTGGAGCGTCACGCCTCGGTGCATCTCGCAGGCGGCCTCCAGATAAACGTTGGCGTGCCGCGGATGGTCGTCGTAGAGCGTGATACGCATCGCTCCGTCCCGGTAGCGAAGCGACACGTACACCTGAGCGGACGGTGAGAACCGGCAGGCGCAGGCGGTCAGTTCGCTCACCACCTGCACGGCCGCGGCCGTCAGTTCCGTCAGGCCGTGCGCGCGCAAGATCGTGCGCGTGGCGGCACGGGCGATTCCGGGGCTCTGCGAAGCGGCGGGAAGGGTGAGGCTGCAGGACAGAGACTCGGGGAGGGGAGGATTGAAGGGGAGTTCGGTGGGGGCGAGGGTCGGGGACAGGCAGAACCCCGAGAACGTGGGCGAGGGGCCCGCGGTGAAATTGCACCGAGGGGCGGGAGAGGGGCCGGACGCGGCTTCTGACTGCACGGCAACTCCTGTGTCGTGTCGTGATACAGGGATCGAGCGGGCGTGAAGTCATGCCGCCCGGACAGCTCGATCGCCGCCAAGGCCCGTGCCGGTGGCTTGTCTCCCTGACGCGGGCCCACCCCTCCCAGGGGAGGAGAAAGCGGGCAGGCACGCGTGATGCGCTTCCGGAGGGTCGTAACGGATTGGCGATCGATCCATCACCGACTATAGAGATCGAAGAGTCACATTGTCCATGCGATTGGAGATAATTACCCCCCCTTATTGGTGGACGAGTGAGTTCCCTACCGGCAGACTTGGGCACCACCGCGCATGAAGGGGCAGCATGGCCACGAGAAGTACGCCGACCGAGCGGCAGAAGCGATTGGGTGCGGAGTTGCGGAAGATGCGCCTCGCAGCGGGAGCCACCACGGAGTACGCCGCTGGGCTCCTGGGCATCGACCGAACCCGACTGTCCAACATGGAGTCGGGAATCCGCCCCTTCTCCGTCGAACGAGTCCGCACCCTGGCCTGCAACTACGCCTGTACGGACGGGAGCTACGTCGAGGCGTTGGCGGCCATGGCCGTCACGGGGGAGAAAGGCTGGTGGGAACAGTATCGCGGCACTCTCCCAGCCGGCCTGCTGGACATCGCCGAACTGGAATGGCATGCGACACGCGTGCGTACCGCTCAGATCATGCACGTGCCCGGACTGCTCCAGACCGAGGACTACGCCCGTGCTGTCTTCACCGCTGTACTTCCTGCCCTGAGCCGGCTGGAGGTCGAACTGCGGGTAAATCACCGCATGGAGCGTCGCAAAGTCTTTCAGCGGCCCGATCCCCTGCCGTACACCGCCTACGTCCATGAGGCCGCTCTGCACATGCCCTACGGCGGTGCCAAGGTGACCCGCCAACAACTGGAGTACCTGGCCACCCAGTCCGAGCAGGACAGCGTCGATGTCCGAGTGATTCCGACGAGCGTCGGCGGCTTCCCCGGGGCGGGACACGCGCTGCTGTACGCCCACGGAACCGTGCCCCAGTTGGACACCGTCCAGTTGGACTCGGCACATGGGCCGGAGTTCACCGGAGCGGAAGGCCAACTCACGAAGTACCGTGCCCACTTGGACTGGATGGACGACGCCTCGCTGACGTCACCGACCTCACGCGACCTCATCCGCGACATCGCTCATGATCTCTGAGGAGCAGCCATGCGAACCGACATCACCTGGGAAGAGCCCTTCTGCGGCGAGGGCAACAACTGCTTCCGCATAGGCACCGACCCCGACGGCAATGCCTACATCGCCATCGCCGGCCGGGAGGACACCCCCCTCACAGATACCCGCGAAGCCCTCCGCACCCTCATCCTGGACATCAAGGCGGGCAAGGCAGACCACCTCCTGTAGGCGGAAAGGGGCCTGTCGGCTACGGCAGCTGTAGATAGGTCTGCCGATGCGCGTCGCTGCTGTTCAGCGGCTTGAGGGGGCGGGTGTGGGCCGGGTGGGCACCTGACCGTGGAGTTCACCGCGCTTGCGGGGCTGCTGGCCTGCCGGATCTTCCAGACCCGCCCTCGCGATCCGGAAGCGAAAGGGCTGGTGGAGCGGGCCAACGGGTACCTGGAGACGTCGTTCCTGCCCGGCCTGACCTTCGCCGGGCCCACCGGCCACGGCCGCGCGGAGATCCGACGGATCAAGGTGGCCACGGTCAACAGCCTGCTCTTCCCCGGAGCCCGGCAGGCCGTCCAGATCAAGCGCCGCCGCACGACCGCAAGACCGGCAGAACCACCATCAAGACCGTTTACGCCGTCACCAGCCCCACCGCTGAGCAAGCCGGCCCCGCCCGGCTGGCGATCCTGATCCTTGATCACTGGCAGATCGAAGCACTGCACCACGTCAGAGACACCACGTTCGCCGAAGACGCCTCACAGCTGCGGACCGGCAACGCGCCCCGGGCGATGGCCACCTGGCGCAACGTCGCCATCGGCGCCCTGCGACTGGCCGGCGCGACCAACATCGCCGCCGCTCTGCGACACAACGCCCGCAACGCGGACCGCGCGCTCGCCCTGCTCGGGCTCAAGTGATCACGAAACGGACGCCCGCCGATTACGCCGAAGCCCTGCCGGATGACGCTAGTTGACGGGATCACGCCAAACCGCGACGTATCGAGCCAACCTCGACACTTGACTTTGTTCCGTCCAGTCCGCGGTGCCTATGGTCGCCGTGTTGTTGATCTTGCAACCAATGCACAGATCTGAGCCATGGCGAAGGGGGAACGAAAGTGTTGAGAAAGAAGCTGATCGTGGCCGCGATGACGGGTGTACTCGTGCTGACAGGGACGAGCGCCTTCGCCTACGGTTCCAAGAGCACGAAGTTGTCCAACGGGGTGCTGAGCATCCACGGAGACGACGGGTGTCTCGTGAGTGGCAACTGCAGCCTGTACTACTCCGCCACCAGCTACAAGAAGACCGGTGGCAGTAAGGTTACGATTCAGCTCGCAATGACCACGGGGGCTGCGCTGTACCTGGATACCCAGAAGTCGATCTCTTCGGGTCAGACGCTGTCACACAGTTGGGGCGGTAAGCGGAAGTCCGACGTTCCCGAGTGCTCGATCGCTGGCTACATGAAGGCAAGCACCGGCAACTACTACACACCCAACCTTGAGGTCTGCTAGCCCACTCCCGCAACGACCGGGGTGCTGGACCAGCACCCCGGTCGCGTGTTTTTCGAAGGCTCCAACATGATTGAAGCATCTATTGCTGCTGTGCCAGGCCTGATCTTCTCTTTTCTTATCCTCGCTGCGCTCATTGCGGTGCCTACTGCTCTCGTGGCCAAGGCGAGGAAAAAACCGTGGCCCCTCAGAATGGCTGTCGCCGCATACCTGGCCGGCATCTTGGCCGTTACTCTGCTGCCGGGCGACGCCGGTTTGCAATCCTGGCAATGCGACACCGGCGCACCCACCCATCTGTTCACGTCAGCGAGTTCCCTGCTGAACATCGCCCTCTTCGCCCCCGGTGCGCTGCTGGCCGTCCTTCTCTTCAAAAGGCCAGTGACGGTCGCGGCTGCCTTCGGGGCCCTCAGCGGGACGGTGGAAATCGCGCAGTCGGCCGGGCATCTGGGCCGCTCGTGCAGTGTGACGGACCTTGCGGCCAATGCGACCGGCGCGCTACTGGGCTCCCTGGCGGGCGCCCTCTGGATTTACTGGCGGCGGCAATCAGTCAAACCGCTGCGCGACCTCGCATGGGGCACGTCGCTTGGCGCACTCGCTGTGCTGGCCATCGGGGGCGTCTTCGAGTCCCGGATCGATCGGGTCGACATCGTCGCCATGGATGACCAGAAGCGTGCTCTTGCCGAATCCGCCGTCCAGGCCGACGAGTGGATTACCGCCGCGGCCAGAGGGGTCTTCGGAAGTGATACACAGGTGCGGGAGACCGAGACCAATAAAGATGGAAACCGTCTGCAGATCACCGCGACGACGAACCACGGCACCATCTCCGGTACTTGGCCGGCGAAGACCCTTGAGAGTGCTTGGTCCTCGAACACCCGTGGAGACGCGGGGAGTCTCAACAAGAACGAAGTCACGGCAGTTGCGGCACAATTCGCGCAAAAGTGGTTCCCTCGCAATGTGGCGGGCAGTGATCAGCGGGTCCGCTCCATCGGCGACGGCCCGACGATGGCTTATACGGTGGTGTACCGGCGCTACGCGGACAAGGTCATGATGCCGATGCGCCTCGACCTTACGATCACCACCACGGGACGGGTCATCGGGTTCTCGGCCAGAACCGTCGACGATCCGGTGCTTCCGCGAGTGACCGTCGACAAGGCCAAGGCCAAGGTGTTGGCGAAGGCCGCAACGGGGCTGCCGAGTGAGTCTGCCCTGCTGCTTGCCCAGCAGGTCAAAGGAGAGTGGCGGCCCGTCTGGCTTGTCGGCAGTGGCAAGCAGGACATCGCGATCGACGCCACGACCGGCGAACGTATCGCGGGCAAGGGGTGAGGGCGCGCACCCGCCGCAGACCCATTTCTTTGACCCGCTCCCCGTGCCTCCGCAGAGGTTTGGACGAGTCACGGCCCGGCTCCGCTGCCCGCAGTGGGGCTCGGCCGTGACCACACGCCGGACGAGATCCAGATTCATGGAGCGCCGACTGCCACCACTCGGCAGTCACTGACGGTCGCCTGCGGCAGGTGGGCATCCGTAGGCGCGGGCGCCCTCACGCGGCAGCACCGCCCACATCCGGGTGCCGGTGCTCGGCTCGCAGGCCCCGCCGATGCCCCACTGTGACAACGCCGTCCACTACATCGCGTACGTCCACGAATGCGCCCTGCGCATGCAGTTCGGAGGGAGACGCACCACCCGGGAGCAACTCCAGCACCTGTGCGAGATGTCCGAACGAGAGAGTATCGACATCCGCGTCCTCACCACCGACGTCGGCGCTTTCCCGGGCGCGGGACATGCGGTTCTGTACGCCCACGGTGCCGTCCCTCAACTGGATACCGTCCAACTGGACTCCGCACATGGCGGAGAGTTCACTCACGCCAAGGCACAACTCGCCAAATGCCGTGCCCATATGACTGGTGGCATGCCAAATCGCTGGACCAACAGGCTTCACGTGACTTCATGCACGACATCGCCCGCCAACTCTGAGGAACAGCCGTGAGAAACGACATCACCTGGGAAGACCCCTTTTGCGGCGAGGGCAACAACTGCTTCCGCATAGGCACCGATCTCGACGGCAACGCCTACATCGCCGTCGCCGGCCAGGAGGACACTCCCCTCACCGACACCCGCGAAGCCCTCCGCACCCTCATCCTGGACATCAAGGCGGGCAAGGCAGACCACCTGCTCTAGGGATTGTCCGGCGGGTCCGTTTCCCGCTCGACATCGCGCAAACCTGTAGGCGGGAAGGCCTGTCGATGGGTCATGCCAGGATGCGCGCATGACTGAAGCAATCGATCACGCGGACCTCGCCCCCCTGAGCCTTTTCGACACATCGCCCGGCAACTACAGCCTGATCCTCGGCGACAACCACTTCGCCGAGGCGAGCGACCTTTTCGAAGCCGTCGGCCAGGAGGTCAGCGGCTACAGCTGGGACGCGGTCGCGCACACTGCGGTGCGCGTCCACGCGCCGGAGCTGGCCGACCGGATCGGCGGTTTCGACCCCGAGGCCGGGATGATGTGCGTCTACGGCAATGACGAGGCGGCGCTGCGGGAGCTCGGGCTGATTCTCAGCGGCGCCTTCCACGACCGCGCCAAGCTGGCCGCGCTGATCGAGGTAACCGACCCCGGAGACTGGGACTGACCCGGATCAATCGTTCCCCACCATCGCCCCAAGCTCCTCGGACACCTCGCCCCTCACGGAGGCCGCACCCGTTCGCCCGGACTACGTCAGAACGACAGGCACGGTGATGGTCAGGCCGGATCCGGGCAGAGCCCGGACGGGGCGCGCGTGCCCGAACGGAGTGCTCGGCAAGGAGCGCGTGCGTCACCTGCCGCGGCGAGCTCACCGCCTGGGTCGGCCGGGCGTCAGACACCCGCCGCCGCCGCGAACGCGCCGCGGGCCATGCGGTGCAGGAGCTGCGCCGTGGCCGCGCGGCCGGGGAGGGAGCCCGGGCGGCCGAGGTGCGGGGTGGAGTTCAGCAGGCCGAAGACCGAGTGGACCGCGGAGCGGGCGGCGGGCTCGGCGAGGTCCGGGTACAGCGCGCGCAGCGCCTCCACCCACAGTTCGACGTACTGCCGCTGGAGCTGGCGGACCAGCTTGCGGTCGCTGTCGCGCAGGCGGTCCAGCTCACGGTCGTGCAGGGTGATCAGGGGACGGTCGTCGATCGCGAAGTCGATGTGCCCCTCGATGAGCGAGTCGAGGACCGCCTCCGCCGGGCTGCCTTCCGCCTCCGCCGGGCTGCCGTCCGTCCCCACCCGGTCGGCGTCCGGCCTCGCCCGGTCGGCGTCGGTGCCGGCCTCGGCCAGGCGGCGTCTGGCGCCGGTCAGCAGCTGGCCGCTGATGCCCACGAGCAGTTCCGCGAGCATCGCGTCCTTGCCGGGGAAGTGCCGGTACAGGCCGGGGCCGCTGATGCCGACCGCGGCGCCTATCTCGTCGACCCCGACGCCGTGGAAGCCGCGCTCGGCGAACAGCCGCGCGGCCTCCCTGAGGATCTGCTCGCGCCGGGTGGGGGCGTCGGTTCTCGTGGCCATGGGAGCAATTCTAGACAGGGAGGTTAGCGGTCGTTAACCTGGAGGAAATGGTTAACGCTCATTAACAGTCGATCACTGGCGTGAGGGGACCGCGAGAATGGAAGAGGCACCGGAGCTGACGAGCGCGGGCGACCCCGCGTCGGAGGCCTGGCGGGCCAACGAGGAGGCGCACCGCGCACTCGCCGAGGAGCTGCGCGGCAAGCTGGCCGCGGCCCGGCTCGGGGGCGGCGAGAAGGCGCGGGCGCGGCACACCGCGCGCGGCAAGCTGCTGCCCCGGGACCGGGTCGACACCCTCCTGGACCCGGGGTCGCCCTTCCTCGAGCTCGCCCCCCTCGCCGCCGACGGGATGTACGACGGGCAGGCGCCGGCCGCCGGCGTCATCGCGGGGATCGGGCGGGTGAGCGGGCGCGAGTGCGTGATCGTGGCCAACGACGCCACCGTCAAGGGCGGCACCTACTACCCGATGACGGTGAAGAAGCACCTGCGCGCCCAGGAGGTGGCGCTGGAGAACCGCCTGCCGTGTCTTTACCTGGTGGACTCCGGCGGGGCGTTCCTGCCCATGCAGGACGAGGTGTTCCCCGACCGTGAGCACTTCGGGCGGATCTTCTACAACCAGGCCCGGATGTCGGGGGCCGGCATCCCGCAGATCGCGGCGGTCCTCGGGTCGTGCACGGCCGGCGGTGCGTACGTGCCCGCCATGAGCGACGAGGCCGTCATCGTGCGCAACCAGGGGACGATCTTCCTGGGCGGGCCGCCGCTGGTGAAGGCCGCCACGGGCGAGGTCGTCACCGCGGAGGAACTGGGCGGCGGCGAGGTGCACTCCCGGATCTCCGGTGTGACCGACCATCTCGCCGAGGACGACGCGCACGCGCTGCGGATCGTGCGGAACATCGTCGCCACGCTTCCCGCGCGCGGGCCGCTGCCCTGGCAGGTGCGGCCGTCCGTGGAGCCCAAGGTCGACCCCTACGGGCTGACCGGCGCCGTGCCGGTCGACTCCCGCACCCCCTATGACGTACGCGAGGTCATCGCGCGCGTGGTGGACGGCTCCCGGTTCGCGGAGTTCAAGTCCGAGTTCGGGCAGACCCTGGTCACCGGTTTCGCCCGGATCCACGGCCACCCGGTCGGGATCGTCGCCAACAACGGCATCCTGTTCTCCGAGTCCGCCCAGAAGGGCGCCCACTTCATCGAGCTGTGCGACCAGCGCGGGATCCCGCTGGTGTTCCTGCAGAACATCTCCGGCTTCATGGTCGGCAAGGACTACGAGGCCGGGGGCATCGCCAAGCACGGCGCGAAGATGGTGACGGCGGTGGCGTGCACGCGCGTGCCGAAGCTGACGGTCGTCGTCGGCGGGTCGTACGGCGCGGGCAACTACTCCATGTGCGGCCGGGCCTACTCGCCCCGCTTCCTGTGGATGTGGCCCAACGCCAAGATCTCCGTCATGGGCGGCGAGCAGGCCGCCTCCGTCCTCGCCACCGTCAAGCGCGACCAGCTGGAGGCCGGCGGCCAGGAGTGGCCCGCGGCGGACGAAGAGGCGTTCAAGGACCCGATCCGCGCGCAGTACGAGCGGCAGGGCAACGCCTACTACGCGACCGCCCGGCTGTGGGACGACGGGGTCATCGAACCGCAGGAGACCCGGCAGGTGCTGGGCCTGGCCCTGACGGCCTGCGCCAACGCGCCGCTGGGCGAGCCCCGGTTCGGCGTCTTCCGGATGTGAGGAGGGGACTTCATGTTTGACACAGTGCTCGTGGCCAACCGGGGCGAGATCGCCGTCCGCGTCATCCGCACGCTGCGCGCCATGGGCGTGCGCTCGGTGGCGGTCTTCTCCGACGCCGACGCGGACGCCCGGCACGTCCGGGAGGCCGACACGGCCGTACGGATCGGCCCGCCGTCCGCCGCCGACAGCTATCTGTCGGTCGAGCGGCTGCTGGACGCGGCCGCGCGGACCGGCGCCCAGGCCGTCCACCCGGGGTACGGCTTCCTGGCCGAGAACGCGGGCTTCGCGCGTGCCTGCGCCGACGCGGGGCTGGTCTTCATCGGGCCGCCCGCCGAGGCGATCGCCCTGATGGGCGACAAGATCCGGGCCAAGGCCACCGTGCGGGAGGCCGGGGTCCCGGTGGTGCCGGGTTCGAGCGGCAGCGGTCTGACGGACGACCAGCTCGTCGCCGCCGCCCACGAGATCGGCGTGCCCGTGCTGCTGAAGCCGAGCGCGGGCGGCGGCGGCAAGGGCATGCGGCTGGTGCGGGACACCGCGGCGCTGGCCGAGGAGATCGCGGCCGCCCGCCGTGAGGCCCGCGCTTCCTTCGGCGACGACACGCTCCTCGTCGAGCGGTGGATCGACCGCCCCCGGCACATCGAGATCCAGGTCCTGGCCGACGGCCACGGCAACGTGGTGCACCTCGGCGAGCGCGAGTGCTCGCTCCAGCGCCGGCACCAGAAGATCGTCGAGGAGGCGCCGAGCGTCCTGCTGGACGAGGCCACGCGCGCGTCGATGGGCGAGGCGGCCGTGCAGGCGGCGCGCTCGTGCGGGTACCGGGGCGCGGGCACGGTGGAGTTCATCGTGCCGGGCGACGACCCGTCGGCGTACTACTTCATGGAGATGAACACCCGCCTCCAGGTGGAGCACCCGGTCACCGAACTGGTCACCGGCCTCGACCTGGTGGAGTGGCAGCTGCGGGCGGCGGCCGGCGAGCCGCTGTCCTTCGGCCAGGAGGACGTCCGGCTGACCGGGCACGCGGTGGAGGCGCGGATCTGCGCCGAGGACCCCGCGCGCGGGTTCCTGCCGTCCGGCGGCACGGTGCTCAGGCTGCACGAGCCGCAGGGCGACGGTGTGCGCACCGACTCCGGGCTCAGCGAGGGCGCCGAGGTCGGCAGCCTCTACGACCCGATGTTGTCCAAGGTGATCGCCTACGGCCCGGACCGGGCGACCGCGCTGCGCAAGCTGCGTGCGGCCCTCGCGGAGACGGTCACGCTGGGCGTGCAGACCAATGCCGGGTTCCTGCGGCGGCTGCTGGCGCATCCGGCGGTCGTGGCGGGCGATCTGGACACGGGGCTGGTGGAGCGGGAGGCGGAGTCGCTCGTCTCCACCGACGTGCCGGAGGCGGTGTACGAGGCCGCGGCGGCCGTACGGCTCGACGCCCTGCGCCCGGTGGGCGACGGCTGGGTCGACCCGTTCTCGGTGCCCAGCGGCTGGCGGCTGGGCGGCACGCCCAGGCCCGTCTCCTTCCCGCTGCGCGTCACCGACCCGGTGGAGCACACCCCGCGCGGCACGCACTCCGTCACCGGCGACCGCGTGTCGGTGACGCTGGACGGCGTCCGGCACACCTTCCACGTCGCCGCCGACTGGATCGGGCGCGACGGCGACGCCTGGCATGTGCGCGACCATGACCCGGTCGCCGCCGCTCTCACCGGCGCCGCCCGCGCGGGCGCCGACTCGCTCACCGCGCCCATGCCGGGCACGGTGACGGTCGTCAAGGTCGCCGTCGGCGACGAGGTGGCCGCCGGTCAGAGTCTGCTGGTGGTGGAGGCGATGAAGATGGAGCACGTCATCTCCGCCCCGCACGCCGGCACGGTCGCCGAGCTCGACGTGTCGCCGGGCTCGACGGTCGCCATGGACCAGGTGCTCGCCGTCATCGCCCCGGCCACTGCCCCGACGGGCGACCCGGGGGCCGATCCGACCGCAGCCCCGGCAGCCGACCTGTCCACCGCCCCGACGGCCGCCACGGCCGCGGCCGCAGCCGTCGTCCCGGCACAGGAGGACCGATGACACTCCCCATGGTCGTACCGGACCCGGACCTGGACCTGCCGGCCCGGGTGCGGATCCACGAGGTCGGCGCGCGCGACGGACTGCAGAACGAGAAGACGACCGTGCCGACGGCCGTCAAGGCCGAGTTCGTGCACCGGCTCGCCGGCGCGGGCCTCACCACCATCGAGGCCACGAGCTTCGTCCACCCGAAGTGGGTGCCCCAACTCGCCGACGCCGAGCAGCTGTTCCCGCTGCTGAGCGACGTGGACGCGGCGCTGCCGGTGCTCGTGCCGAACGAACGCGGACTGGACCGGGCGCTCGCCCTGGGCGCCCGCCGGATCGCCGTCTTCGCCAGCGCCACCGAGTCCTTCGCCAAGGCCAACCTCAACCGCACGGTGGACGAGGCGCTGGCCATGTTCGCGCCGGTGGTGGCCCGCGCGAAGGCCGAGGGCGTGCATGTGCGCGGCTATCTCTCCATGTGCTTCGGCGACCCGTGGGAGGGCGCGGTGCCGGTCGACCAGGTCGTGCGGGTCTGCCGCGCCCTGCTCGACCAGGGCTGCGACGAGCTGAGCCTGGGCGACACCATCGGGGTCGCCACCCCGGGCCACGTCGGGGCCCTGCTGACCGCGCTGAACGAACAGGGCGTGCCCACCGGCGCGCTCGGCGTGCACTTCCACGACACCTACGGGCAGGCGCTCGCCAACACCCTCGCCGCGCTCCGGCACGGCGTCACGACCGTCGACGCCTCGGCGGGCGGTCTCGGCGGCTGTCCGTACGCCAGGTCCGCCACCGGAAACCTCGCCACCGAAGACCTCGTGTGGATGCTGCAGGGCCTCGGCATCGACACCGGGGTCGATCTCGGCCGCCTCGTCGCCACAAGCGAGTGGATGGCCGGCCACCTGGGCCGACCCAGCCCGTCCCGCACCGTACGAGCCCTCGGTAACACGACACAGCCCCACAAGGAGCAGTGACCCCGCCATGGACCACCGTCTCTCCCCCGAACTGGAAGAACTCCGCCGCACCGTCGAGGAGTTCGCCCACGACGTCGTCGCGCCCAAGATCGGCGACTTCTACGAGCGGCACGAGTTCCCCTACGAGATCGTCCGTGAGATGGGCCGCATGGGCCTGTTCGGGCTGCCGTTCCCGGAGGAGCACGGCGGCATGGGCGGCGACTACCTCGCCCTCGGCCTCGTGCTGGAGGAACTGGCGCGGGTCGACTCGTCGGTGGCGATCACCCTGGAGGCGGGCGTCTCGCTGGGCGCCATGCCGATCCATCTCTTCGGCACGCCGGAGCAGAAGCGGGAGTGGTTGCCGCGGCTGTGCTCCGGCGAGATCCTCGGCGCGTTCGGGCTGACCGAGCCGGACGGCGGCTCGGACGCGGGCGCGACGCGTACGACGGCCCGCCTCGACCCCGACACGGATGAATGGGTCATCAACGGATCGAAGTGCTTCATCACCAACTCGGGCACCGACATCACGGGGCTGGTCACCGTCACGGCGGTGACGGGCCGCAAGCCGGACGGCAGGCCGCTGATCTCGGCGATCATCGTGCCGTCCGGCACCCCCGGCTTCACCGTCGCGAGCCCGTACTCGAAGGTCGGCTGGAACGCCTCCGACACCCGGGAGCTGTCCTTCTCCGACGTGCGCGTCCCGGCGGCGAACCTGCTGGGCGAGGAGGGGCGCGGGTACGCGCAGTTCCTGCGGATCCTCGACGAGGGGCGCATCGCCATCGCGGCGCTGGCCACCGGGCTGGCGCAGGGCTGTGTGGACGAGTCGGTGAAGTACGCGAAGGAACGGCGTGCGTTCGGCCGTCCGATCGGCGCCAACCAGGCCATCCAGTTCAAGATCGCCGACATGGAGATGAAGGCCCACACGGCCCGTCTCGCCTGGCGGGACGCGGCGTCGCGGCTGGTGGCCGGCGAGCCGTTCAAGAAGGAGGCCGCGCTGGCGAAGCTGTACTCGTCGACGATCGCCGTCGACAACGCCCGCGACGCCACCCAGGTGCACGGCGGTTACGGCTTCATGAACGAGTACCCGGTGGCCCGGATGTGGCGCGACTCCAAGATCCTGGAGATCGGCGAGGGCACCAGTGAGGTCCAGCGGATGCTGATCGCCCGCGAGTTGGGCCTGACGGACTGATCCGGCGCGGCAGTCGGCCGGGGGGACGGCCGGGTGTCGGCCGGGGGGCTGGCCGGGAGTCCGCCGGGGCCGGCGGCACCGGCACGCCCCAAGGGTGCCGCGTCGCATGCGTGGGTGGCTGGAAACAGCCCTGCCCCACGCACCCCGCGCGCTCGCCCGTCCGACAACTCCCCTACCGCGGCGGCCTCGTTGACGACTCACGAGGCCGCCGCGCCGTTCTTCGCTTCACCGGGGAAACGAGCGAACCACACCCGGTCCACCCCCGTGGCGCTCTCTCCACCCTCGATACACAGGCTGTGCTCGGAAAGCGGGCAGACACCGCTCACGGCGTCCCGCTCTCCGGGGCCGCCTTCTGGACAACAGATGAGGTTAGGCTAACCTACCTTCGAACCGTCCTCGGGTGATCCACCCCGTCCGAAAGTAGCCAGAGACATGTCCAACGTCAGAGCCGCCCGTCTCTCCCGCCGCGGCATCCTCGCCGCCGGTGGCGCCCTCGGCCTCGGCGCCGCGCTCGCAGCCTGCGGGGACGAGGACGCGACGGCCACGGGCTCCGGATCGCCGGCGAGCGCCTCCGCCAAGTCCGGTCCCTGGAGCTTCAAGGACGACCGCGGCACCACGGTGAAGCTGGACGCGATCCCCGCGAACATCGTCGCCTTCACCGGCGTCGCCGCCGCCCTCTTCGACTACGGCATCCAGGTCAAGGGCGTCTTCGGCCCGACGAAGACCGCCGCGGGCAAGGCCGACGTCCAGGCCGGCGACATGGACGTCAGCAAGGTGACCGTCCTCGGCAACGTCTGGGACGAGTTCAACGTCGAGAAGTACGCGGCCCTCGCGCCCGACGTCCTCATCTCCACGACGTTCGACAGCGCCGGCACCCTCTGGTACGTCCCCGAGGCCTCCAAGGACAAGATCGCGAAGCTCGCCCCGAGCGTCGCCGTCTCGGTCTACGACCGTCAGCTGACCGCGCCGCTGCAGCGCATGTGGGAGCTGGCCGAGTCGCTCGGCGCCGACATGACGGCGACCGCGGTCACCGACGCGAAGAAGAAGTTCGAGGCCGCCGCGGCCCGGCTGCGCGCCGCCGCCAAGGCCAAGCCCGACATCAAGGTGATGGCCGGTTCCGCGAGCGCCGAGCTGTTCTACGTCTCCGGCACCGACCTCTCCGTCGACCTGGAGTACTTCAAGTCCCTCGGCGTGAACTTCGTCGAGCCGCCGGAGAGCGCCAAGGCCCAGGGTGGCGGCTGGTACGAGTCGCTGAGCTGGGAGAACGTCGACAAGTACCCGGCCGACATCATCATGATGGACGACCGCTCCTCGACCATCCAGCCCGCCGACATCACCGAGGCGACCTGGAAGAAGCTGCCCGCGGTGAAGGCCGGCCAGGTCATCGCGCGCTCGCCCGAGCCGATCCTGTCGTACGACAAGTGCGTGCCGCTGCTGGACGACCTCGCCGCCGCGCTGGAGAAGGCGAAGAAGGTTTCCTGACCCTCGGGCGGCTCGGGTGAACGCAGCCGGGCCACCCCTCCCCGCCGACAGGAGCACCCCCGTGACCACGGCCGTCGCCGCACCTTTCCGCTTCTTCTCGCTCCGGGTCGTACGGACCGGACGGCCCGGGTCGTCGCTCGTCCGGGTCACCTTCGCCGGGGAGGACCTCGAGCACTTCCTCTCCGACGGGCGCGACCAGTCGCTGTCGCTGTTCCTGCCCCACCCGGGGCAGGACGCGCCCGCCGTCCCCTATGGACTCGGGGAGGGCTGGTGGCAGGCGTGGCGTGAACTGCCGGACGGGGTGCGGGCGGTGATGCGGTCGTACACCCTGCGCGCCCTGCGCCGCGACGCGCTCGGCCGCACCCGGGAGATCGACATCGACTTCGTGCTGCACACCCCGGCCGGTCCCGCCTCCGCGTGGGCCTCCCGCGCGGCCGCCGGGGACCGGGTGGTGCTGCTCGGCCCGGCCGTGGCCGACAACCGGGCGATCCGGTTCCGGCCGCCGCACGACACCGACCTGGTGCTGCTGTGGGGCGACGAGAGCGCCTTGCCGGCTGTCGCGTCGATCCTGGAGTCCCTGCCGGCCGGGCAACGCGCCCGGGTGTGGCTGGAGACGCACGACGCGGGAAACGTACGGGAGTTGGCGACGGCGGCGGACGCCGAGGTCACCTGGTCGGTCGGGGAGGGCTCCGTCGACGCCGTGCGCGCCGCCCGGCTGCCGGCCGCGACGCGTCCGTACGTCTGGATCGCGGGCGAGTCGGGGTGCGTGAAGGCGCTGCGCCGGCACTTCGTCCAGGAGCGCGGCATCGACCGGCGCCGGGTCACCTTCGTCGGGTACTGGCGCCAGGGCATGAGCGAGGAGCAGCTCCGCGAGGCGGAGTAGGCGTCCCGGCGTCCCGGCGTCCCGGCGTCCCGACCACCGTGCCCGCGCGGACAGTTGCGCCGGGCACGGTCGTGATCACGGTCACGGCACAGGCACGACCTCGATCGCTCAACTTAGGTTAGGCTAACCTAAGTTGAATCCTCGATTCCGCCCCTTCGCCGTCCACCCGCGGACCCCGCCCCGTCCCCACCCCCGGAGGACCCCACCATGCGCTCGCACCTGCTCAATGACACGACCGCTGAGCGGTACCGCCGCTCCGTGACCGAAGGAGTCGAGCGGGTCGCCGCCAAACTGGCCACCATCCAGCGGCCGTTCACCGGCATCACGGTCGACGACCTCGCGCCCCGCATCGACGCCGTCGACCTCGACCGGCCCCTGGGCGACACCACCGCCGTACTCGACGAGCTGGAGGAGGTGTACCTCCGTGACGCGGTCTACTTCCACCACCCGCGCTACCTCGCCCACCTCAACTGCCCGGTCGTGATCCCCGCCGTGCTGGGCGAGGCGGTCCTGTCCGCCGTCAACTCCTCCCTGGACACCTGGGACCAGTCGGCGGGCGGCACCCTCATCGAGCGCAAGCTGATCGACTGGACGACCGCCCGCATCGGCCTCGGGCCCGCCGCCGACGGCGTGTTCACCTCCGGCGGCAGCCAGTCCAACCTCCAGGCACTGCTGCTCGCCCGCGAGGAGGCGAAGTCGGACTCCCCGGCGAGACTGCGCGTCTTCGCCTCCGACGTCGGCCACTTCAGCGTGAAGAAGTCCGCGAAGCTCCTGGGCCTCGAGCCGGACGCCGTGGTCTCCGTCCCCGTCGACCACGACAAGCGCATGCAGACGGTCGCGCTCGCCCGCGAGCTGGAGCGCTGCGAGCGGGCCGGACTCGTCCCGATGGCTGTCGTCGCCACCGCCGGCACCACCGACTTCGGCTCGATCGACCCGCTGCCCGAGATCGCCGAGCTGTGCCGGCAGTTCGGCGCGTGGATGCACGTCGACGCCGCGTACGGCTGCGGGCTGCTCGCCTCCGTGAAGCACCGGAACCGCATCGACGGCATCGAGCGCGCCGACTCCGTCACCGTCGACTACCACAAGTCCTTCTTCCAGCCCGTGAGTTCGTCCGCCGTGCTGGTGCGGGACGCGGCCACGCTGCGCCACGCCACCTACCACGCCGAGTACCTCAACCCGCGCCGCATGGTGGACGAGCGCATCCCCAACCAGGTCGACAAGTCCCTGCAGACCACCCGCCGGTTCGACGCGCTCAAGCTGTGGATGACCCTGCGGACCATGGGCGCCGACGGCATCGGCCGGCTCTTCGACGAGGTCTGCGACCTGGCCGCCGAAGGCTTCGACCTGCTGGCCGCCGACCCGCGCTACGACGTCGTGGTCCAGCCGTCGCTCTCCACCCTCGTCTTCCGCTACATCCCCGCCGCCGTCACCGACCCGGCCGCGATCGACCGGGCCAACCTGTACGCCCGCAAGGCCCTGTTCGCCTCCGGTGACGCCGTGGTCGCGGGCACCAAGGTCGGCGCCCGCAACTACCTGAAGTTCACCCTGCTCAACCCCGAGACGACGACCGACGACATCGGGGCCGTCCTCGACCTGATCGCCGGCCACGCCGAGCAGTACCTGGGAGACTCCCTTGACCGCGCTTCCTGAGCCCGAGCCCGCGCCCGTGACCCAGATCCACGACTTCGTGGGCATCGGGCTCGGCCCGTTCAACCTCGGCCTCGCCTGTCTGACCGAGCCGATCGACGCGCTCGACGGCGTCTTCCTGGAGTCCAAGCCGCACTTCGAGTGGCACTCCGGGATGTTCCTGGACGGCGCCCACCTGCAGACCCCGTTCATGTCGGACCTGGTCACGCTGGCCGACCCGACCTCCCCGTTCTCCTTCCTCAACTACCTGAAGGAGAAGGGCCGGCTCTACTCGTTCTACATCCGCGAGAACTTCTACCCGCTGCGCGTCGAGTACGACGACTACTGCCGCTGGGCCGCCGACCAGCTGAGCAGCGTGCGGTTCTCCACGACCGTCGCCGAGGTGACCTACGAGGACGAGCTGTACGTCGTACGGACGACCGCCGGCGAGGAGTTCCGCGCCCGTCACCTCGTCCTCGGCACCGGCACGCCGCCGTACGTCCCGGAGGTCTGCGCGGGACTGGGCGGCGACTTCACGCACAACTCACGCTATCTCCAGCACAGGGCGGAGCTGCAGAAGAAGGAGTCGATCACGCTCGTCGGCTCCGGCCAGTCGGCCGCCGAGATCTACTACGACCTGCTCAGCGAGATCGACGTCCACGGCTACCGGCTCAACTGGGTGACCCGCTCGCCGCGCTTCTTCCCGCTCGAGTACACCAAGCTCACCCTGGAGATGACCTCCCCCGAGTACGCCGACTACTTCCGCGAGCTGCCGGAGCAGACCCGCTACCGGCTCACGGCCGAGCAGAAGGGCCTCTTCAAGGGCATCGCCGGCGACCTCGTCGACGAGATCTTCGACCTGCTCTACCAGAAGAACCTCGGCGGCCCCGTCCCCACCCGGCTGCTCACCAACTCCTCGCTCACCGGGGCGTCCTACGCCGACGGCGCCTACACGCTGTCCTTCCGCCAGGAGGAGCAGGGCAAGGACTTCGAGCTGACCTCCCAGGGGCTCGTCCTCGCCACCGGCTACCGGTACGCCGAGCCGGAGTTCCTCGCGCCCGTCCGGGACCGGCTGCGCTACGACTCCCGGGGCAACTTCGACATCGGCCGCAACTACGCCGTCGACGTCACCGGCCGGGGCGTGTTCCTGCAGAACGCGGGCGTGCACACGCACAGCGTCACCTCGCCCGACCTCGGCATGGGCGCCTACCGCAACAGCTACCTCATCCGCGAGCTGCTCGGCAGCGAGTACTACCCCGTCGAGAAGACCATCGCGTTCCAGGAGTTCGGCGCATGAACACCGTCACCGGCACCGCCACGGCCCGCGCCACGGCCGCCTCCGCCGACACGGACGCCACCCCCACGGCCGCCGTCGGTCCGCTCTCCTTCCGTCCTCTCGACCCCCTCCGGGACGCCGGGCTGCTGCACCGCTGGGTCACGCACCCCAAAGCCGCGTACTGGATGATGCGGGAGGCGCGACTCGTCGACGTCGAGCGGGCTTACATGGAGATCGCGGCCGACGAGCACCACCACGCGCTGCTCGGCCTGCACGACGGCGAGCCCGCGTTCCTCATGGAGTACTACGACCCCCGCCACCGCGAGCTGGTCGGCCTGTACGAGCCGCAGCCCGGTGACGTCGGCATGCACTTCCTGGTCGCCCCCACCGACCGGCCCGTGCACGGGTTCACGCGCGCCGTCATCACCGCCGTCATGGCCCGTCTCTTCGAGGACCCGGCCGTCGCCCGCGTCGTCGTCGAACCGGACGTGTCCAACGAGGCCGTGCACGCGCTGAACGAGGCCGTCGGGTTCGTGGCCGAGCGGGAGATCCAGAAGCCGGAGAAGCCGGCGCTGCTCAGCTTCTGCACCCGCGAGCAGTTCGCCGCGGCCACGGGGGTGACGGCATGAGCCTCGCCGACGCCGTGTCCCACCTCTCCCCCGAACGCTGGGCTCAGGCCAACCGCCTGCTGGTCCGCAAGGCCCTCGCGGAGTTCGCGCACGAGCGCCTGATCACCCCCGACCTGATCACCCCCGAGAAGCAGGACGGCCGGTACGTCGTCCGAGGCGACGACGGGCTGACGGCCTACCGCTTCACCGCCGTCCGCCGCGCCCTGGACCACTGGCAGGTGGACGCCGGCTCGATCACCCGCACCCGCGACGGGGCCGAACTCCCGCTGGAGGCGTTGGACTTCTTCATCGAGCTGCAGAAGACGCTGGGCCTCAGCGACGCGATCCTGCCGGTCTACCTGGAGGAGATCTCCTCCACCCTCTCCTCCACCTGCTTCAAGCTGACCAAGCCGCAGGTCACGTCGGCGGAACTGGTCAGGAGCGGCTTCCAGGCCATCGAGACCGGGATGACGGAGGGACACCCCTGCTTCGTCGCCAACAACGGGCGGCTCGGCTTCGGCGTCCACGAGTACCTGTCGTACGCCCCGGAGACGGCGAGCCCGGTCCGGCTGGTGTGGCTGGCGGCCCACCGCTCACGGGCCGCGTTCACGGCCGGCGTCGGGATCTCGTACGAGTCGTTCGTGCGCGAGGAACTGGGCGAGGAGACGGTCGAGCGGTTCGACGGGATCCTGCGCGAGCGGAACCTCGACCCGTCGGACCACCTCCTCATCCCCGTCCACCCCTGGCAGTGGTGGAACAAGCTCTCCGTCACCTTCGCGGCCGAGATCGCCCGCGGGAACCTGGTGTGCCTCGGCGAGGGCGACGACGAATACCTGGCGCAGCAGTCCATCCGGACGTTCTTCAACCGCTCCCACCCCGAGAAGCACTACGTGAAGACGGCCCTGTCCGTGCTGAACATGGGCTTCATGCGGGGACTGTCGGCCGCCTACATGGAGGCGACGCCGGCCATCAACGACTGGCTGGCCCAGCTCATCGACAACGACCCGGTGCTGAAGGCGAGCGGCCTGTCGATCATCCGGGAGCGGGCCGCCGTCGGCTACCGGCACCTGGAGTACGAGGCCGCCACTGACCGCCACTCGCCTTACCGCAAGATGCTGGCCGCGCTGTGGCGCGAGAGCCCCGTGACCTCCCTCCGGGACGGCGAGTCGCTCGCGACCATGGCCGCTCTGGTCCACGTCGACCACGAGGGCAGGTCGGCGGCGGGCGCGCTGGTCGAGCAGTCCGGCCTGCGCCCCACCGCATGGCTGCGCGCCTACCTGGAGGCGTACTACACGCCGTTGCTGCACTGTTTCTACGCCTACGACCTGGTGTTCATGCCGCACGGCGAGAACACGATCCTGGTGCTGAAGGACGGGGTGGTGCAGCGGGCGGTCTACAAGGACATCGCCGAGGAGATCGCCGTCCTGGACCCGGACGCGGTGCTGCCGCCCGAGGTCCGGCGCATCCGCGTCGAGGTGCCCGACGACACGAAGCTGCTGTCCGTTTTCACCGACGTCTTCGACTGTTTCTTCCGTTTCCTCGCCGCCGGCCTGGCCGACGAGGGAATCCTGGAGGAGGACGGCTTCTGGCGCACGGTCGCCGAGGTCACCCGCGCCTACCAGGAGGCACACCCCGAACTGGCCGACCGGTTCCGCCAGTACGACCTGTTCGCCCCCGAGTTCGCCCTGTCCTGCCTCAACCGGCTCCAACTGCGCGACAACAGGCAGATGGTGGACCTGGCGGACCCGGCGGGCGCCCTCCAGCTGATCGGCACCCTGGAAAATCCCGTCGCGGGGTTCTGATCGGGCGCGCGGGCGCCCCCGGGTACGGTCCCCGGGGGCGCCCGTCGCCGCGTTTGGAAGAATCCCCCCATGGCGGAAATCATCCAGCGCGACGGAACATGGGTCTTCGACGGCGACGCCCTGCGGCTGACCCCGGGCCGGGACAAGAACGTCAGCCTGCTCCGCCGGACGCTGGGCGAAC
Organism: Streptomyces sp. B21-105; assembly: GCF_036898465.1. Taxonomy (NCBI): domain Bacteria; kingdom Bacillati; phylum Actinomycetota; class Actinomycetes; order Kitasatosporales; family Streptomycetaceae; genus Streptomyces; species Streptomyces sp. B21-105. The sequence goes on from NZ_JARUMJ010000001.1 coordinate 3,578,678, forward strand.
TCACCGTTCCCCTGGGCGCGTTGGCCGGCGTCTCGTTCGAGCAGGGCAAGAAGACCGGACGGCTCAGGCTTCGGCTGCGCGACGGCGCGGACCCCCTGCTGCACGCGACCGGCGGCCGGCTGACCGAACCGCACGACCCCTACCAGCTGACCGTCGAGTCCGACCGGTACGGCGTCGCCGAATACCTCGTGGACGAGGTGCGCCGGGCGCTGCTGCTCGACGGGGTCCCGGCCGGCCCGGTCCACGCCTATCTACTGCCCGGCCCCTCCGTGCCCCTGTCGGTCTCCGCCGGGGACGGCACCGCGGGCTTCGACGGTGAGCGGGTGCGCCTGGAGTGGAACTGGAAGACGGAGGAGTCCAAGTCCTCGGGCGGCGCCCGCAGTATCGGCGTCGCCGAGATCGAGGGCGTGGAGTGGCAGCCCGCGGTCGGTCTCGAGAACGGTTGCCTGCGTTTCCGGCTGCGGCACGCGCCGACGAAGGCGCCGGCCAAGTACGACCCCAACGCCGTGGAACTGTGGGGGTTCAAGAAGGACCCCCTGATGGCGCTCGTCGCCGCTGCCGTGCAGGCCCGGCTGCCCCACCCGGCCGCCGCCCCCGAGAACGCGCTGCCGCCGTCCACATCGTCCATGTCCTCCACGTCGTCGGCGTCGTCCGTGTCGTCCGTGTCGTCCGCGCCGGGCCTGCCGCCGGGGGCCGTGCCCTCGCCCGCGCCCGGCCCGGACCACGACGCCCTGCTGCGCCGACTGCGCGAGCTCGGCGAGCTGCACCGCGACGGCGTGCTGACGGACGACGAGTTCGCGCTGGCCAAGCAGGCGGTCCTGCACCGCATGTGACGCTCATAACACATCCCACGTTCCGCCAGGGGCTCCTCGCCCCACACCTGCCCGAAACCGGGCAGGTTTCTTGCGAAACCGGCTCTGGTACCCCAGGATCTACCGGGTGCACGACGAACTTGTTGATCACCTGACGCGTTCCACGCCCCTCCAGCGGGGCGAGGCGCTGCGGGTGATCCAGGATGTGCTCGCCTACTTCGACGAGACGACCGAGAACTACGTCCGTCGCCGCCACCGCGAGCTCCAGGCCCAGGGTCTGGTGAACGCGGAGATCTTCGGACAGATCGAGGCGGACCTGAAATACCGGGCGGTCGCACCGCCGGAGCTCTCGCTCCGACAGCTGCGGCGCATCGTCTACGGCTGATCGAAAGCTTGGGGATACCCTTATATGTGCGGAATCGTCGGATACATCGGCAAGCGCGACGTCGCGCCCCTGCTGCTGGAGGGACTGCAGCGCCTGGAGTACCGCGGGTACGACTCGGCGGGCATCGTCGTCACCTCCCCGAAGACGGCCGGCCTGAAGATGGTCAAGGCCAAGGGCCGGGTCCGTGACCTGGAGGCCAAGGTCCCGGCGCGCTTCAAGGGCACGACCGGCATCGCGCACACCCGCTGGGCCACCCACGGCGCCCCGTCCGACGTGAACGCCCACCCGCACATGTCGGCCGACCTCAAGGTCGCCGTCGTCCACAACGGCATCGTGGACAACGCCTCCGACCTGCGCAGGAAGCTCGAGGCCGACGGCGTCGAGTTCCTCTCCGAGACGGACACCGAGGTGCTCGTCCACCTCATCGCCCGCTCCCAGGCCGACAAGCTCGAGGACAAGGTCCGCGAGGCGCTGCGCGTGGTCGAGGGCACCTACGGCATCGCCGTCATGCACGCCGACTTCAACGACCGCATCGTCGTGGCCCGCAACGGCTCGCCGGTCGTCCTCGGCATCGGCGAGAAGGAGATGTTCGTCGCCTCGGACATCGCCGCGCTGGTCGCCCACACCCGTCAGATAGTCACCCTCGACGACGGCGAGATGGCCACCCTCAAGGCCGACGACTTCCGCACGTACACCACCGAGGGCACCCGCACCACGGCCGAGCCGACGACCGTCGAGTGGGAGGCCGCCTCCTACGACATGGGCGGCCACGACACCTACATGCACAAGGAGATCCACGAGCAGGCCGACGCCGTGGACCGCGTGCTGCGCGGCCGCATCGACGACCGCTTCTCCACCGTGCACCTCGGCGGCCTCAACCTGGACGCCCGCGAGGCTCGCCAGATCCGCCGCGTCAAGATCCTCGGCTGCGGCACCTCGTACCACGCGGGCATGATCGGCGCCCAGATGATCGAGGAGCTGGCCCGCATCCCCGCGGACGCCGAGCCCGCCTCCGAGTTCCGCTACCGCAACGCGGTCGTGGACCCCGACACCCTGTACATCGCCGTCTCGCAGTCCGGTGAGACGTACGACGTGCTGGCCGCCGTGCAGGAACTGAAGCGCAAGGGCGCCCGGGTGCTGGGCATGGTCAACGTGGTCGGCTCGGCGATCGCCCGCGAGGCGGACGGCGGCGTGTACGTGCACGCGGGCCCCGAGGTCTGCGTCGTCTCGACGAAGTGCTTCACCAACACCACCGTGGCGTTCGCGCTGCTCGCCCTGCACCTGGGCCGCACCCGCGACCTGTCGGTGCGCGACGGCAAGCGGATCATCGAGGGGCTGCGCAAGCTGCCGGGCCAGATCGCGGAGATCCTCTCCCAGGAGGAGGAGATCAAGAAGCTGGCCGAGGAGTTCGCCGAGGCCCGCTCGATGCTCTTCATCGGCCGCGTCCGGGGCTACCCGGTGGCCCGTGAGGCCTCCCTGAAGCTGAAGGAGGTCTCGTACATCCACGCCGAGGCCTACCCGGCCTCCGAGCTCAAGCACGGCCCGCTGGCCCTCATCGAGCCCGCCCTGCCGACGGTCGCGATCGTCCCGAACGACGACCTGCTGGAGAAGAACCGCGCGGCACTGGAGGAGATCAAGGCCCGCAGCGGCCGGATCCTCGCGGTGGCCCACGAGTGCCAGGAGAAGGCCGACCAGACGATCGTCGTCCCGAAGAACGAGGACGAGCTCGACCCGATCCTGATGGGCATCCCGCTCCAGCTCCTCGCCTACTACACGGCGAAGGCGCTCGGCCGGGACATCGACAAGCCCCGCAACCTCGCCAAGTCGGTGACGGTCGAGTAGCCGAGCCGAACCCGACCACGAACCCGGACACGAACCCGGGCCCGGACCCCGAGCGGCCCCCCGCGTGCGCCACCTGCACGCGGGGGGCCGTTCTCGCGCCGGGGACGCCCGCATCCCCGGCGCCGGCTGCCGGTCAGCCCGCGGCCGTCACTCCGGGGCGGGCAGCGCGTCGGGAGAACGCGGTGGGCCAGTGGGCCAGCGCCGCCGTCGCCGCGTACCAGGCGACCGCGCCCGCCGCGACGGCGAACCAGCCGCCCGCCTTGGTGAGACCGTCGCTGTCGGCGAACCGGGCGACGGCCATCAGCACCAGCCCGGCGCAGAACAACCCGTAGGCGCCCTGGCCGAGTTGGTCGCCGCCGGCGAGGGTCAGCGAGAGCGCCACGAGGGCGAACAGGAGCAGGAAGAGCCCCGCCGCGTTGTCGGAGATCTGGGTTCCGGCGGAGACGGCCCAGGTGAACCAGAAGGCGCCGAGGACGGTGTAGGCGGTGCCGGTGGCCGAGTCACGGTCCCGGAGGGCGAACAGGCCGGCGACGAACAGTGCGACGCCGCCGATGTAGTGGGCGATCGATACGGCGTCCGCAGCCGTCACACCGTCGATGAGGTCGGTGTACCCGAGGCCGAAGGCCAACAGGGTGACACCCAGGGCGAGTCGGCCGGCGATCGTGGTGGTGCTGCTTCCCGCAGAGACGTCGTTGTCCACGGCGGGGCTCCCTTCAGGCATGTGCAGTTGTGTGAGCGATATATGCCCTTCACAAAGGCACAAACACCCCTACGCGTCAGTAGTTTCGCGCTGCGCGACACAAGGGGCGGGGGTACGGCCGGGGGTACCCACATCTCATCTCACCTGGGAGAAGGGCGAGTTACGGAATGACAACGACGGGTCGCTTCGCCCGCTTCGCGAGCCGCCCCGCGACGGAGCCGAAGATCCGCCCGACGAGGCCGTGCGTCGAGCCGACGACGATCGCGTCGGCCTCGTACTCCCGCCCCACCTCTTCGAGTTCGTGGCAGATGTCACCGCCGCGCTCGACCAGGATCCACGGCACCTCGGCGAGGTAGTCCGCGCACGCCAACTCCAGACCGAGCACCTCGGTGCGATGGTCCGGCACGTCGACGAAGACCGGCGGCTCACAGCCGGCCCACACCGTGGTGGGCAGCCGGTTGGCGACATGGACGATGATCAGCCCCGAGCCGGAGCGATGCGCCATGCCGATGGCGTACGCGAGAGCGCGCTCGCTGGACGTGGAGCCGTCGAAGCCGACGACCACGCCGTGCTTGAAGGCGGGATCGCAGGAATGACGTGCTTGTTCCGCCGCCAGGGGCTCGGCCGCCGTGGGATCGGCGACGGGCCGCTTACGGTCCGCTGGTTCGAAGAATTCGTGACCGGCCATGGCTGTCTCGGCGTATCGATCCTTATACGGGTGCGACGGCGGTGAGCGGCGGAGCTGTCCGGGAACGGTCTTCCCAACCCCGTACCCCCAAGGGTACGGCGGCACGCCTCCTGGGCCCAGAGCCCGCACACCCTCGGTGGGGGTTCCAGGGAGCATGCACGAGCGGACGCCCGTAACGCAATGGTTGCTGCCCCGTACAGGCGGTTTGCACAGAGTTCGCTCGCACCGGACGCGCCGCGGCAGTGACCGACGGCTCGAGCAGGCGTTGAACCCCTTGCACCGCCGCCCGCCCCACCGCCACCCGCCCCACCAACACCGGCCCCACGACCGGCCGCCCGCCCCACGACCGGCCGCCCGCCCGCCGCCGGCCACCCACGACCCGATCACCCGCCCGCCCCGCCTCCGACCGCCCCTCGTCCCGCTCTCCAGTCACGCCACCGCCGACCGCCAGTCACCCCGCCGCAGCCACCCCGCCGCCAGTCGCCAGTAGCCCGTCGCCCCGCCGTCCGGGAAGGAGCCCGCCCCGTGCCGTCGCCCCGCGTCCGCCCCGAGAACCGCCCCGGCGACGACCGGACCACCGACCTGATCCGCTGGGCGGCCTTCACCTGCGTCCTCGTCCCGGTGATCCTTCTCTGGTACGGGACGTCACTGGCCGGCACGACCGGAACCGCCGTCGGCCTCGCCGCCGTCACGGCCGTCTGCCGGCTGCTGCTGCGCCGGTCGGAGCGGTATCCGGCCCGGTCGCTCGCCGAGGAACAGGCGCCGCAGGCACACCACCGCGGGCGCCGCCAGCGGGCCGGATCGGGGTCGCACCGTGGCGGTCGTCACTCCGGGGGAAACTCACCGGTCGGTTGACCGGTTTTCACACATGGACCCGATTCTTTTCAGCCAACTTCCGGTCCGTGCGCTTCTCTTGCCGTAACTACCCCCCACCCCCCGTTCCACCTGCACGGAAAGGGTCTTCGGGGCCCTGCGCACCCTACGGGGATTGGCCACCACACCGAGGCGCACTTCCCTGCACGGCCCACGAGTGCAACGCTTCGTGATCGAATGCTTCACGCCAAGTTGCCATGTCGACAATCCGCCGGGTGGTGAACTGGCCACGCCGGCATTGTGCGACACGTTAGATTCGATCTTGACTGTCTACGGCGGGGGACTCGTGCAGGACCGAGGGGAAACGTGCAGGAGCGACAAGCCCGACAAGTTAGGGGCGCCGCGACCACCGAGGGGGGCTTAGCAGGATGAGCCACGACTCCACTGCCGCGCCGGAAGCCGCGGCCCGGAAGCTCTCCGGGCGACGCCGCAAGGAGATCGTCGCGGTGCTGCTGTTCAGCGGCGGCCCCATTTTCGAGAGTTCCATTCCGCTGTCGGTGTTCGGGATTGACCGCCAGGACGCCGGCGTGCCGCGCTACCGCTTGCTGGTGTGCGGCGGCGAAGAAGGCCCGCTGCGGACCACAGGGGGCCTGGAACTCACCGCGCCACACGGCCTGGAGGCGATCGCGCGGGCGGGCACGGTCGTCGTGCCGGCCTGGCGTTCGATCACCTCGCCGCCGCCGGAGGACGCGCTCGACGCACTGCGCCGGGCGCACGAAGAGGGCGCCCGCATCGTGGGCCTGTGCACCGGCGCGTTCGTGCTGGCCGCGGCAGGCCTACTGGACGGCCGGCCGGCGACCACCCACTGGATGTACGCGCCGACGCTGGCCAAGCGCTATCCGTCGGTGCACGTCGATCCACGAGAACTCTTCGTGGACGACGGCGACGTGCTGACGAGCGCCGGCACCGCGGCCGGAATCGACCTCTGTCTGCACATCGTGCGGACGGATCACGGCAACGAGGCGGCCGGCGCGCTGGCCCGTCGCCTGGTCGTCCCGCCGCGCCGATCGGGCGGTCAGGAGCGCTATCTCGACCGGTCTTTACCCGAGGAGATCGGCGCCGACCCGCTGGCCGAGGTCGTCGCCTGGGCGCTGGAGCACCTCCACGAGCAGTTCGACGTGGAGACGCTGGCGGCACGCGCCTACATGAGCCGCCGCACCTTCGACCGCCGTTTCCGGTCGCTGACCGGCAGCGCGCCGCTGCAGTGGCTGATCACCCAGCGGGTGCTGCAGGCGCAGCGGCTGCTGGAGACCTCGGACTTCTCGGTGGACGAGGTCGCGGGCCGGTGCGGCTTCCGCTCACCGGTGGCTCTGCGCGGGCACTTCCGCCGTCAGCTCGGCTCGTCGCCCGCGGCGTACCGGGCGGCCTACCGGGCGCGCAGGCCGCAGACCGAACGCTCGCCGGACAGCGAGCCGCCGCCGCCACCGCCGCCTTTGCCGTCGTCGTACCCGGAGACGCCCGGCCCGGTGCCGCCGCAGGTCCGGCGCACGGCCGCGGCGACGGCCGGCCCGGTGGGCGCGTCGGCGTCGCTGCCGTCCGAGCACGCCCGCGACTCCTATCTGGCGTCGCGCGCGAGCCTTCCGGGGCAGCGCAGCGGTCTGTGACCGGATGACAGCAGTGTGTGGACGCCGGACGGGCATCTCGCCCCGTCCGGCGTCCGCGTCCACGGCCGGCGAGCCCCGGGCCTGCCGCGGACGCATCAAAAGCCGACGTCAGCTTTAGGGTGGGTCGCATGAACGATCGCATGGTGTGGATCGACTGCGAGATGACCGGCCTCTCGCTGTCGGACGACGCTCTCATCGAGGTTGCCGCCCTCGTCACCGACTCCGAGCTGAACATCCTCGGCGACGGCGTGGACATCGTCATCCGGCCGCCGGCCAAGGCGCTGGAGACGATGCCGGAGGTGGTGCGTCAGATGCACACCGCGTCCGGACTGCTCGACGAGCTGGCGGGCGGCACGACGCTCGCCGTTGCCGAGGAGCAGGTGCTGGCGTACGTCCGCGAGCACGTGAAGGAGCCGGGCAAGGCGCCCCTGTGCGGGAACTCCGTCGGCACGGACCGCGGATTCCTGGCCCGGGACATGACGGCCCTCGAGGGCTACCTGCACTACCGGATCGTGGACGTCTCCTCCATCAAGGAGCTCGCCCGGCGCTGGTACCCGCGGGCGTACTTCAACAGCCCCCCGAAGAACGGCAACCACCGCGCCCTCGCCGACATCCGCGAGTCCATCGCGGAACTGCGGTACTACCGCGAAGCGGTCTTCGTGCCGCAGCCCGGGCCCGACTCCGACACCGCGAAGTCGATCGCCGCGAAGCACGTCCTGCCCGCCCCGTAGAAAGCCGTGCGCGAGCACCCCTGCGGACCCTGTACACTTTTTCTCGGCCGGTAGGGAGACCACAAAGTCAACTGCCGGACGTGGTGGGTGTAGCTCAGCTGGTAGAGCACCTGGTTGTGGTCCAGGATGCCGCGGGTTCGAGTCCCGTCACTCACCCTGAGTCATCAGCCGGTGACTTCCCGTAAGGGAGGTCACCGGCTGATGTGTTTCCCGGGAGCAGCCTCATGTGCCCAACCTTCCGCCCCGAGCCGATCCGCACCGCCCGGCTCGATCTCCTCCCGCTGCGCGTCGAGCACGCGGCCCGTATGGCGGTCGTCCTCGCCGATTCCGCCCTGCACACCTTCATCGGCGGCGCGCCCAGCACGCCCGAGGAGCTCCGCGCCCGTTACGAGCGCCTCGTCGCCGGCTCCCCCGACCCGTCCGTCTCCTGGTGCAACTGGGTGCTGCGGACACGGGACGACGGCCACAGCGGCGGCGACGGCAGCCTCGCCGGGACGGTCCAGGCGACGGTGACCGGCCAAGGGGCGGTGACCGGTTGGACCGAGGCCGAGATCGCCTGGGTCGTGGGCGTCCCCTGGCAGGGGCGCGGCCTCGCCTCCGAGGCGGCCCGCGGACTCGTCGGATGGCTGCGGGAGAAGGACGTGCGGACGGTCGTCGCCCATGTCCACCCCGACCACCGGGCCTCCGCCGCGGTGGCCGCCGCGGCCGGGCTCTCCCCCACACGGGAGGAGCAGGACGGCGAGATCAGGTGGCGTTCCGAAAGCCCCGGGCAGGCCTGACGTCCCCGGGCCCCGGCCCCCGTAACCCGTTCGTGCACGTCCGTCCGTCCGTCAGGAAGACGTCCGGCCCACCAGCTCCGTCGCCAGCACCACCTGTCGGCGCTCCAGGCCCCGGGAGACCGCCGGGCGGCGGTCCGCGATCTCGGTGAGGAGGAGGTCCAGCATTCTGCGGCCCATCTCCTCGATGGGCTGCCGCACGCTCGTCAGCGGCGGGTCCATGTGACGGGCTATCGCCGAGTCGTCGTAGCCGACCAGGGCCACGTCCTGCGGAATGCGGCGGCCCGCCTCGCGCAGGGCCTGGCGGGCGCCCGCCGCCATGACGTCGGAGCCCGCGAAGACCGCGTCGAGCGTGGGGGTGCGGGCGAGGAGTTCGCGCATCGCGCGGTGACCGCCCTCCTCGGTGAAGTCGCCCAGGGCGATGAGCCCTTCGTCCACCGGGTGCCCCGCGTCGCGCAGCGCGTCCCGGTAGCCGTCGACGCGCCGCTGAGCGCCGTAGACGTCGAGGCGGCCGGTGATGTGAGCGATGCGGGTACGGCCCCGGGACAGCAGGTGCTCGACCGCCGAGCGGCCGCCGCCGTAGTTGTCGGAGTCCACGGACGGGAGCGTCTCCGCGGCGGAGCGCGGGCCGCTGATCACCGCCGGGATCTCCAGCTGTGACAGCAGATCGGGCAGCGGGTCGTCGGCGTGCACCGAGACCAGCAGGACGCCGTCCACCCGGTGCGCCGCCAGGTACTGGGCCAGCCTGCGGCGTTCGCGATCGCTACCCGCGAAGATCAGCAGCAGCTGCATCTCGGTCTCCGCGAGCTCCGCGCCGACGCCGCGCAGCATGTCCGAGAAGTACGGCTCGGCGAAGAACCGGGTCTCCGGTTCGGGGACGACGAGGGCGATCGCGTCCGTGCGGTTGGCCGCGAGCGCGCGGGCGGCGGTGTTCGGGACATAGCCGAGCTCGGCGACAGCCGCCTCCACCGCCGCGCGGGTCGCGTCGCTGACCCTCGGCGAACCGTTGATCACCCGGGAGACCGTGCCCCGGCCGACGCCGGCACGCGCGGCCACCTCTTCCAGGGTCGGCCGGCCCCCGCTGCGCCCCCGTACTCCGTGGCCTGCCATGGGCTCCGCCTTCCGTCGTTCGCACTCGCCTGGAATCTAACAGTCCTGCCCGTCGGGCCCCCGGTCGCCGGGAGCCCCGGTGACCGCGGGCCCGACCCCCCGACGCCCCCGGCCCCCGGCCCCGGCTCCATGCCCGGGACCCGCTGACGCCTGCCGCCGACCGGGATCCTCGGATCCGCGTCACTTCAGACATCCGGCGGACCATTTATGCCGAACTGTGCTTTATGGGCGCCGCTTCACCTGGTTAGCTAACAGGCCGATAACTGAACGCATCTCTCCACGCTCCCACCCTTGACACCCCCGCCGGAACCGACGACTCTTCAACACATCACCTGTGGGAGCGCTCCCACGGTACCTGACACATACACATCCCGCACGTTCCCCGCCCGAGCCGCAGCGAGTAACTGACGGGCCCAACATTGCAGTTGGCCGGGGGGTCGGCACGTCAGGGCAACAGGAGGACGTAATGCGAGCACGTACCCGAACCGCCCGCCGGGCGGTTGTCCTCGCGGCCGTCGCGTCGTTGGGCGCCGGCCTGCTGGCCGGCTGTGCCGACGACGGCGGCGACGACAAGGCTTCCGACGGTTCGTCGTCCGGCAGCGGCAAGGGCAAGACCACGATCACTCTCGGTCTGTTCGGCACCTTCGGCTACAAGGAGGCCGGGCTCTACGCCGAGTACGAGAAGCTCAACCCGAACATCAAGATCGCCGAGAACGTGATCGAGCGGAACGAGAACTACTACCCCGCGCTCGTCAACCACCTGACCACCAACAGCGGTCTGATGGACGTCCAGGCCATCGAAGTGGCCAACATCGCCGAGGTCGTCGCGACCCAGGCGTCCAAGTTCCAGGACATGTCCAAGGCCGCCGGGGTGAGCAAGAGCAACTGGCTGGAGTGGAAGTGGGCGCAGGCCACGGCCAAGGACAACAAGACGATCGGCCTCGGCACCGACGTCGGCCCGATGGCCCTCTGCTACCGCACGGACCTCTTCAAGCAGGCCGGTCTGCCCACCGACCCCAAGGAGGTCGGCGCGCTGTGGGCGGGCGACTGGAACAAGTTCCTCTCGGTCGGCGAGCAGTTCAAGAAGAAGGCGCCCGCGGGCACGTACTTCATGGACTCCCCCGGCGGGCTGCTCAACGCGGTCCTCAGCAGTGAGAAGGAGAAGTTCTACGACTCCTCCGGCGAGATCATCTACAAGACGAACCCCGCCATCAAGGCCGGCTTCGACCTGACCGCGAAGGCCGCCGCGGCGGGCCTGGTCCAGCCGCAGACGCAGTTCCAGCAGGCCTGGGACACGACGATCGCCAACAGCAAGTTCGCCACCATCGCCTGCCCGCCGTGGATGCTGGGCACGATCAAGGGCAAGTCGAAGCCCGAGTCGTCCGGCAAGTGGGCCGTCGCGGTGGCGCCGAAGTCCGGGAACTGGGGCGGCGCCTTCCTGGGCGTGCCCTCCGCCGGCAAGAACGTGAAGGAAGCCGAGAAGCTGGCCGCCTGGCTGACCGCGCCCGAGCAGCAGGCGAAGCTGTTCAAGGTGCAGGGCAACTTCCCGAGCGCGCCGGGCGCGTACACGATGCCCGAAGTCACCGACGCGAAGAACCAGATGACCGGTGAGCAGAACATCGGCACGATCTTCGCGGAGGCCGCCAAGACCGCCCCGGTCCAGGTGATCGGCCCGAAGGACCAGATCATCCAGCAGGGTCTGAGCGACAACGGCGTCATCCTGGTCACGAAGGGCAAGTCGGCGGCGGAAGCCTGGGAAGCGGCGACCAAGACCATCGACAACAACCTGGACAAGTGACCCGAATGGCCACCCGCCACGACACCGCCGCGCCCCCCGCCAAGGAGGGGGGCGCGGCCCCGGGCCGCCCGCCCGCCGTCCTCACGGACGCGGATCAGCGGCGTCGGGCCCGGCTCTCCCGCCGCTGGCAGCGGGACAAGCGCTGGAGCCCGTACGCGTTCGTCTCGCCGTTCTTCCTGCTGTTCCTCGCGTTCGGCCTGTTCCCGCTGCTCTACACCGGCTGGGCCTCGCTGCACCAGGTGGAGCTGACCGCGCCCACCGACATGACGTGGGTGGGGATGCGCAACTACACGCGCATCTTCGACGACGACTTCTTCTGGAACGCGGCGAAGAACACCCTGACCATCGGGATCATCGCCACCGTTCCGCAGCTGCTGATGGCCATGGGCATCGCCCACATCCTGAACTACAAGCTGCGGGCCTCGACCTTCTACCGGGTCGCGATGCTCGCGCCGTACGCGACCTCGATCGCGGCCGCCTCACTGGTCTTCGTCCTGCTCTTCGGCCGTGACTACGGCATGATCAACTGGGCGCTGCACTTCGTCGGGATCGACGCGATCGACTGGCAGAACGACAAGTGGCCGTCGCAGATCGCCGTCTCGTCGATCATCATCTGGCGGTGGACCGGTTACAACGCGCTGATCTACCTGGCCGCGATGCAGGCCATCCCGCAGGACCTGTACGAGTCGGCGGCGCTGGACGGCGCGAGCCGCTGGAGGCAGTTCCTGCACGTCACGCTGCCGTCGCTGCGGCCGACGATCCTGTTCACGGTCGTCGTGTCGACGATCGGCGCGAGCCAGGTCTTCGGCGAGCCGCTGCTGTTCGACGCCAACAAGGGCGCGTCGGGCGGCGCGGAGCACCAGTTCCAGACGCTGGGCCTGTACCTGTACGAGCAGGGCTGGGTCAACCAGCACCTGGGCCGGGCCTCGGCGATCGCCTGGACGATGTTCCTGATCCTGATCGTGGTCGGCATCGTCAACTACGTCATCTCGCGCCGGCTGCGCGCCAGTAGTTAGGAGTACCGGCCGTGACGACGACGACAACGACCGCGAAGACCGCGGAACCCGAGGACGCCGTGCCGAAGGCCCGCAAGGTGCGGCGCCCGAAGTCCGCGCAGGCCGGCGGGCACATGCACGGCGGCCCGATCGCCTACATCATCCTGACCGTGTTCACCATCGTGTCGCTGTTCCCGCTGGTGTGGACGGCGATCGCCGCCTCCCGGGACAACAACCGGCTGGCGCAGAACCCGCCCCCGTTCGTGTTCGGCTCGAACCTCTTCCACAACCTGGACGTGGCCTGGAACGACGCGAACCTGGGCACGGCGTTCGTCAACACGACGATCGTGGCGGGCACGTCGGCGGCGACGATCGTGTTCCTCTCCACGATCGCCGGGTTCGCCTTCGCCAAGCTCCGCTTCCGGGGCCGGGGCGCGCTGATGCTGATCGTGATCGGCACGATGATGGTGCCGCCGCAGCTGAGCGTGATCCCGCTGTACATGATGGTCGCCAAGCTGGAGTGGACCGACCAGCTGCAGGCGGTGATCCTGCCCTCGCTGGTGAGCGCGTTCGGCGTGTTCTTCATGCGGCAGTACCTCATCCAGGCGCTGCCCGACGAGATCATCGAGGCCGCCCGGGTGGACGGCGCGAGCAGCTGGCGCGTGGTGTGGCACGTGGTGTTCCCCGCGGCGCGGCCCGCGATGGCGGTGCTCGGCATGCTGATGTTCGTGCAGACCTGGAACGACTTCCTGTGGCCGTTCCTGGTGCTGAGCCAGACCGGCAACCCCACCGTGCAGGTCGCCGTCGCGGGCCTGGGCCGTGGCTACACCCCGGACCAGTCCCTGATCATGGCGGGCGCGCTGCTCGGCACGCTGCCGCTGCTGCTGGTCTTCGCGATCTTCGGCAAGCAGATCGTGGGCGGCATCATGCAGGGCGCGGTGAAGGGCTGAGTTGGGCTGAGTCGCCCCCGCGCGATCAGGACGCCCATCGCACCGACACCAGGACGCCCACCGCTCACGGCGTCGGCGGCCCAGGCGACGGCCGTCATGCGTCCATGAATCTCCCGGGGGCCGGGTCACCGCCGCCTCGGCCCCCCGTCGCACCACTTCCCCCCTCAACCTCCGTCGGTCTCGACGACCACTCATGGGAGCGCTTCCATGCCTGAGCCCGTTTCTCCGGTGACCTTTCCCCCCGCCTTCCTCTGGGGCGCGGCGACCTCCGCGTACCAGATCGAGGGGGCGGTGCGGGAGGACGGCCGTACCCCCTCGATCTGGGACACCTTCAGCCATACCCCCGGCAAGACGGCGGGCGGCGAGCACGGTGACATCGCTGTCGACCACTATCACCGCTACCGCGACGACGTCGCCCTGATGGCGGACCTGGGCCTGTCGGCGTACCGCTTCTCCGTCTCCTGGTCCCGGGTCCAGCCGACCGGCCGCGGTCCCGCGGTGCAGGTGGGCCTGGACTTCTACCGCCGTCTGGTGGACGAGCTGCTGGCGAAGGGCATCAAGCCCGCCGTCACCCTCTACCACTGGGACCTCCCGCAGGAGCTCGAGGACGCGGGCGGCTGGCCGGAGCGGGACACGGCCTACCGGTTCGCGGAGTACGCGCAGATCGTCGGCGAGGCGCTGGGCGACCGGGTGGAGAACTGGATCACGCTGAACGAGCCGTGGTGCAGCGCCTTCCTGGGCTACGCGTCCGGGGTGCACGCGCCGGGCCGTACGGAGCCGGTGGCCTCGCTGAAGGCTGCGCACCATCTGAACCTGGCGCACGGGCTGGGCACGTCGGCGCTGCGCGCGGCCATGCCGGCCCGCAACGCGGTGGCCATCAGCCTCAACTCCTCGGTGGTACGCCCGCTGTCCCCGGGCGACCCGGCGGACCTGGCCGCGGTGCAGAAGATCGACGACCTCGCCAACGGGGTCTTCCACGGTCCGATCCTGCGGGGCGCGTACCCCGAGACGCTGCTCGCGGCGACCTCTTCGCTGACGGACTGGTCGTACGTCCTCGACGGCGATCTGCGCGCCATCCACCAGCCGCTGGACGCGCTGGGCCTCAACTACTACACGCCCACGCTGGTCTCGGCGGCGGACGCGTCGGTGCGCGGCCCCCGCTCGGACGGTCACGGCGCGAGCGACCACTCGCCGTGGCCGGCCGCGGACGACGTCGCGTTCCACCTGACGCCCGGCGACCGCACGGAGATGGGCTGGTCCATCGACCCGACCGGTCTGCACGAGCTGATCATGCGCTACACCCGGGAGGCGCCGGGCCTGCCGCTGTACATCACGGAGAACGGCGCGGCCTACGACGACAAGCCCGACGCGGACGGCCGTGTCCACGACCCGGAGCGCATCGCCTATCTGCGCGGCCACCTCGCTGCCGTGCGGCAGGCGATCGCGGACGGCGCCGACGTGCGCGGCTACTACCTGTGGTCACTGCTCGACAACTTCGAGTGGGCGTACGGCTACGAGAAGCGGTTCGGCGCGGTGTACGTGGACTACGCGACGCTGACCCGCACGCCGAAGTCGAGCGCCCTCTGGTACAGCCAGGCGGCGCGCACCGGTTCGCTGCCCGAGGCCGAGACCGCCTGACCGCCGGGCCGCCACCGTCTGACGGTGGCGCGAAACCGCCTGTGGGCGGTGGAGGCCGCCTGACGGTGGCCGGGACTGCACAGAGACCGCCTGACCCGGGGGGCAGGGGGAGGGGCGCGGCACGCCGTGGGGGCGTGCCGCGCCCTCTGCGTGCCCGGACACGGGACACAACCCGAAGGTGAAGCCGGTCTGAAGGACGGGGCCGCAGCAAGCGGCGTCCGCGTAGTTCGTGGCTCCGCCGGGACACCGCCTGTCCCGCATCGCCCGGCCACGTGGACAACCGGCCGAGCCCCTTGGCCTTGGCGAAGGCGACGAGCCGGGAGAACAGGCCGCTGACGGTTTCGACGCCACGCTCGCCACGTCCGGCCCTTGACCGAGGCCGGCACTGATGCGGCTGGGCGACCTCAGGCGGCGCCGGCTTCGCGCCCACTCCGCGGAGTGATGGACAGCGCCATCGGGGCCGGACCTTGCCCGGACGGGCCGGCACGCAAAAGCAGGCTGCGTGATCTGCGTCACCCTTGCAACTGCAGGTGAAATTGCACCTTTCCGCAAATTTTCATTGAAACCTGTACGGACTGGCGGATTGCCAGCTTGCGCGCGGGTAGCGCCTTCGGGCGCGGGGTGGCGAACCGTGGCGTTGCGCCACTGCAAATCCGCTGACGAGCACGCCGGGTGCCGCTGGTCGAGGGGCTGCGAAAACGGTTGCTGGAAGGAGCGCCATCGGATGGTCGGGTCCGCTTAGATCTGTTCTCCAGAGCAATCACGCTCCGGCGCCGACCACGCTGAAACCGGGTGCGTGACGGCCGGGGGCGGGCATCAGCGAAGCCGGGGCCCCCAAGGGGCCCCGGCTCGAGAGAGACCGGTGCATGGATCAGTCATGGAGCCTGAAGTACGCACATCGCCTGCAGGATCCGACAGTGGTGACATCCCTACGGCTGGCCCGGTCCGCCCGAAGGGCGTTCCTGCAGCGCCGTCGCCACCTGCCGCTGGGCCGAGGCGATGTAGGCCTCGCTCGCCGCGCGGAAGTCGGCGCCGGCCACCCGGTCGCGCACCCAGGCGTCCATCCCCGCCCTGATGACGGCGTTGGCGCTGGTTGACTCCACCGCCGCGATGGCGTGGATGCGGTCCAGGAGGTGACGGGGGAAACGGACCGACACCACAACCTGCTGGTCCTTCTCCTCGGGCTTCTCGTTCTTCCTGGGCATGTGCCTTCCCTTCATCGGGCCGCATGCCCTGCTCGTGTCAGGGACAGGGCATGCCGTTCCCGGTTCACGGGCGCGAGCGGCGTGTCGGCCGAGCGCCCTTGCTGACAACGCCTCACACACTAAGCCACTACAGAACTACGAGATGTACTGTGCGTAACATTTTTATTGCGCACATAGGTTCTGACTCACCGAGAGTCAAGCTCTGGCTGTGAGTTACAACACCTCATGAAGTTCATCGATGTCGATTCGTTGATGTAGTAGCAAGTGGGATGCTCTTTACGAACTACACGACTACATCAAGTATGGTGTGTCGCTACACAGTGAGATCAGACGAGTGCACACCGCTACACCACGGGGTGCACACCCCGGACGAACAAGGAGTTCGCGTGTACTTCCCCTTCGACGGCGACGGTCAGCTGGTCCCCCTCGGCGCAGATGGCATAACAGCCCGCGCCGCACACGCCGCGCTGGCCGAACTCCAAGCCCTGGGACGCGAATCCGCCCGGGGCCAGGACCTCACCCAGGAGCTGCCCGAGACCGAGAAACTCGAAAAGGTCCTCGCCCTGCGCACCCTGTGGCAGCCCGACCGGAACCGACCGCCTTCGGGCATCGCCAGCCAGACCGAATACTGGAACGACAGAGCCGTCCAGGCCCGGCGCCGCCTCACCGAAGCCGTCGAGAAGAACCTGCGCGAAGCGTTGAACACCTCCGGTAAGCGGGTGACCGTACTGGGCGCCGACGGCTGCCTGGAGGAGCGCACTCACCGCTTCCGCGCCTGCATCACCCAGGGCCTGCCCGTCGTCTCCGTCTCCGACAGCGGTTGCCTGCGCCGTTGGCTCTCCACCAACGACACCAGCGCCACGTCGCTGTCGATCCTCACGTTCGTTCCCGGCCGCCCCCTCTACGCCGCCGTGGTCACCGCTGGAACCGCCCTGCTGTCGGACTGCTCCGGCTCCTGGCGACTGACCCTCGCCGACGGCTGGCAGGCGATGACCGGCGAACCCCTGGTCGCCGACCCCGACCCCAACTACATCGTCCTGCCCCGCGACCTGGAACACCTCGCGCCCGCTCTGCGCAAGCACTACGAAGAACCGATCTTCCCCCGCGACACCAGCTCCGCCATCGCCCAGGCCGTCCTCGGCGGAGCCGTCCCCGTCGCCGTGCACTTCACCGAGCACGTCCTCAACTCCGCGATCTTCCCCGTCGCCGTCGGCCACGGCATGGCCGTCCGCGTCGACAGCGGCAAGCTCATAGAGAAGCCCTGGGACGCCAGCCGCCACCTCTACAAAGCCCTCACCGGCGACATTCCCTTCGGCGACGAACACGTCATCGCCCGCGACCTGTGGGCCATCAAACGGGCCACCAGCGTCCTCTCCCGCGAACGAGACCTGGCCGCACAGACACACCCCCTCGACGCGCCCTTCGACGCCGCGTACGAGGACGACCTCTTCGACTTCGGCTTCGACGATGAAGACAGCTGAGCGTCACGCCGCCGCCACAGCCGCACCGACCGGCGAACCCGCCCGCCTCCCCAAGGACAGTGACGTGACCGACCACCTCAGCATCGTCACCGACGAACCGGCCGCCAGCGGATGGCGCTTCAGCGTCATCCCGCCCAAGCAGATGTGGAGCACCTGGTACCAGCGCGCAAAAACCATTCGCCGCCCCGCCGGCAGTCTCGCCCTGCCCGCGATAGCCACCACCGCCACCTTGCACTTCACCCACACCATGCACCACGGCGACAGCCTCATGGCGCTCGCCCTCACCACCCTCACCGTCAGCTACGACGGGGTCATCGCCGTGTGCCGCACCTGGCAGAAGACCGCCGCCCGACAGCACCCCGCCACACACCACAGCACCGGCCACCAGGCGGCCTGACCCCCGGTCGGCATGCGCTGCCTCGCTCCTCCGCAGTGCTCCGCGCCGGTCCCGTCAGTGGAACGCCGAGGGGGGCGGCGCGGGTGAGGGCACCGCCGACGCGTCCGCCACCGCCGCCGCGCCGCCGGTGAAGTCGGTCAGCGCCCTGCCGTGCTCGACCCGGCCGGGGTGCGGATCGGAGGCGGCCCGACGGGTCAGTTCGGCGATCGGCAGCGGCAGGTCCGAGGCGACGAGCACGGCGTTGCCGAACCGTTTGCGCCGCAGCACGGTCGGGTCGGCGACCAGCGCGAGTTCGAGGAAGCGGGCGGCGGCGGTGGCGATCTGGCCGCGCAGATGCGCGAGCGGCGGGCCGTCGGCGAGGTTGGCGGCGTAGACCCCGCCGGGCCTCAGCGCCCTGCGGACCTCGTCGAGGAACTCGGTCGAGGTGAGGTGGGCAGGGGTCCTGGCGCCGCTGAACACATCGGCCACGACGAGATCGGCCCATCCGTCCGGCACCTTGGCGAGACCTTCGCGCGCGTCGAGGGCCCTGACCCTGATCCGGGCCCCCGGGTCCAACGGCAGTTCCCGGCGCACCAGGCGGACGAGGGCGGCGTCGCGTTCGACGACCTGCTGGGTGGAGCGGGGGCGGGTGGCGGCGACGTACCGGGCGAGGGTGAACGCGCCGCCGCCGAGGTGCACGGCATGCAGGGGCTTGCCGGCCGGGGCGGCAAGGTCGATGACATGGCCCAGGCGCCGCTGGTACTCGAAGGAGAGGTGCCCGGGATCGTCGAGGTCGACGTGCGACTGGGGGGCGTCGTCGATGAGCAGCGTCCAGGCGCGGGGCCGGTCCCGGTCGGGTACGAGCCGGGCGAGTCCGCCGTCGACGGGCTCGACGACGGCGTCGGCGTCCCTCTCGCGCCGGGTGTTCCTGGACTTTCCCATGCCCGCATTTTCGCAGGCCGCGACGGCACCCCGCGCACCCGGCGCTCACCGCGCACCCGGGGGCCCGGGGCGGACACGGCCTAACGGCAGCTGTCCGCCGCCTCGATCAGCCGGGCCGCCTCGCCCAGCGCGCGGCGCAGCACCGCCGGATCCGTCGCGAGGTCCGCCTGGCCGGGGGGCACCAGCCAGTCCGAGCCCTCGACGGGCGGCTCGGGGGCGGGTCTCAGTCGCCGGCCGTCGGTCCTGGTGCAGACGCTGCCCGGCACGTCCCACGCCGCCGCGGTGCCGGGCGGCACCACGAAGCCGAGCGTGTCGCCGCCGCCGTCGTGCAGGACAGGACCCACCGCGTCCCCGGCCGACCCGCGCCGCAGGATGTCCACCGCCTCCAACCCCTGCCGGGTCCCCACCGTCACCAGGTCGCATGCCGCCACCGACGACATACGACGATCGTTGCTCTGGCTGGTCTCCATTCCGGCCTCCACCGCACAGCCCGCCCGTAGTCCACAGGGCTCAACGCGTCATGGCGTCAAGGGCTACGGCGGAAGTCCGCCGCAAAGGATGGCAGTTCATGGCAGATCGCGGATGAGATATCCGTTTTGTAGCCAAACACCGCATGGCGGCCCGACCACAGCAGGTACGTTCTTGCCCGCCGGGAACAAGGGTGCCACTCGGACAACTCACCCCTGGTCCGGCATGGTTCGACGGTTCGCACGAGAGGACCCGGCCATGGCGTCGTCAACGGTGACCCCAGCTCGGCCCGACCGGCCGGCACGGCCCAACTCCGTCTTCCGGCAACTGCGCGGACAGCGCTCGCCGGGCGAGTTCGCCGCGCTGGTACGGCGGGCCGCGCGCGAGATCGGCGAGCGGGTCAGCTGTGACGCGCGCTACATCGGGCGGGTCGAGGCGGGCGAGATCCGCTGCCCCAACTACGCCTACGAGCGGGTGTTCCTGCACATGTTCCCCGGCCGCACACTCGCCGATCTGGGGTTCGCGCCCCGCTCGTCCGTACGCGGCCGAGGGGCGCGCGGCACCGAGGACACCCCCGCGGCTCACCCCGCGGGACCGGCGCGCGCCACCGGTGACGAGCGGCACGCGGATGAGACGCGCCGGGCGCACGAGCCGTATGACACGCAGGACCCGTACGACATGCACCACGACCACGAGGAGAGCGACGTGCTGCGTCGCGCATTCATGACCGGCGGAGGCGCCACCATGGCCGCCGCCACCCTGGGCCCCTTCTCCCTCGCCCACGACGCCTCGGCGGCGGCACGCCGGGGACGTCGCGCGGGATCGAGCGAGGCGGGCGCACTCGAAGAAGCGGTCCGCAGAATCCGGCTGCTGGACGACCGGCACGGCGCCGACGGCCTCTACCGGCGCGCGGCCGCTCCGCTGCGCGCCGCCTTCGCGCTGCTGGACGCCGGGACCACCCGGCAGACGACCGCCGACCGGCTCCACTCGGGCGCGGGGGAACTCGCCATCTCGGTGGGCTGGCTGGCGCACGACTCGGGCCGGTTCGACGACGCGCGCTCGCACTACGCGGAGGCTCTGGCGACGGCCCGGGTGACCGGGGACGAGGCGCTGGAGGCGCACGCCTTCTGCAACACGGCGTTCCTCGCGCGGGACGCGGGCCGCCCCCGCGAGGCCGTCCGCGCCGCCCAGGCCGCCCAGCGCGTCGCCCGCCCGCTGGGCTCCCCCCGGCTGATGTCGCTGCTGGCGCTGCGCGAGGCGGGCGGCTGGGCGGGGCTCGCCGACCGCACCGGCTGCGAGCAGGCCCTCGTCCGCGCTCAGGCCCTCTACGACCGCGACCGCTGCGACCACGACCCCGAGTGGATGAGCTTCTACGGCGAGGCCGAGCTGGAGGGGCTCACGGCGCAGTGCTGGTCCGCGCTGGGCGACTGGCCGCGCGCGGCCCGGCACGCGAGACGGGCCGCGGACCTCCAGGACCCGCACTTCACCCGGAACATCGCCCTGTACACGGCCGAGCTGGCGGACGACCTCGCGCGCGGGGGACGTCCCGACGAGGCCGCGGTCGCGGGGCTGCGGGTCCTGGATCTGCTGGACCAGGTCCAGTCGTCGCGGATCCAGACCATGCTCGCGGGGACGGCGCGGGTGCTGCTGCCGCACCGCAGGGCGGGCGGCGTCTCTACGTTCCTGGAGCGGCACGCCTCGACGCCGCGGACGGTGTGAGCGGCGGGCCGTGCGAGTGGCGGACGGTGTGAGCGGCGGCCTGCCGCCCCTGCGCGCGTGGCCGGACGGGTCAGACGAGGTGGCCGAGGTCGTTCCAGCTCTCGATCGCCGGCTCGCCGTAGGCCCAGCCCAGGACCGACACCGACGTGGGGTTCAGACGGATCCGCGCCGCGAAGTCCAGCGGCAGACCCAGCCAGCGTGCCCCGATGGAGCGGAGGATGTGCCCGTGGGCGAAGACCACCACGTCCCGGTCGGCCGAGCGGGCCCAGGCGACGACCTCGTCCGCGCGGGCCGTCACCTCGGCCAGGGTCTCCCCCTCGGGAACGCCGTCACGCCAGATGAGCCACCCGGGCCGGACGGCCTGGATCTGCGCGGGGGTCATCCCCTCGTAGGCGCCGTAGTGCCACTCCATCAGGGTGTCCCACACCTCGGCGCGCTCGCCGAAGCCGGCGAGCGCGCACGTCTCCCGCGCGCGGACCAGCGGGCTGGTGCGTATCTCGGCGTCGGCGAGGCCGTCGAAGGGCGGCCGGTGCAGCCGCTCCCCCAGCAATTTGGCCCCCCGGCGGCCCTCCTCCAGGAGGGGCACATCGGTCCGGCCGGTGTGCTTGCCGGACAGCGACCACTCGGTCTGCCCGTGCCGGGCCAGCAGGATGCGCGGTGCCATGGGGGACCTTTCCGGGAGAACCCTGGGAGGGACCAGGGGAAAAACGGGGGCGGATCCCCTCCATCATCGCTCACGCTGGACAGGGGCAACCCGGCGGGCGATCTCAGCGTCTTTGACATCCGGGGCCCCTCGTGAGGGGCGCGTCCGTCGGCCGTAAAGTGGCACATCCCGTGCCACCGGCGCCGCAGTGACCGAATCGGCGCCCGGACAGCACTCGGGCAGCGACCGCACATACGACCAGACAGCGACCGGACACCACCAGAAGGGGGAGGCAATCGGATGCCGCAGACCGAGACACCAGGCACCGAGGCGGCCCCGCGGACAGCACGGCTGCGCTGGTGGACCGAGCTGCCCCTGCTGGTGCTGGTGTACCTCTGCTACTCGGGGGGCCGGCTGCTCGCGCGCGGTGACGTCTCCACCGCCGTCGACCACGGTCTGGCGATCCTGCGCGTCGAGAAGGCCCTGTACCTCAACGCCGAGCATCCGCTGAACCGGCTGTTCACGGCCCACGCCTGGATCGGCGTGCCGGCCGACTTCTGGTACGCGTCGCTGCACTACCTGGTCACCCCCGCCATCCTCGTATGGCTGTTCCGGTCCCGGACGCTGCCCTACCGGGCGGCCCGCACCTGGCTGCTGGTGTCGACCGCCATCGGCCTCATCGGCTTCACGCTGATGCCGACCTGCCCGCCCCGGCTGCTGTCGGCGGGGCACGGCTTCGTGGACACGATGGCCCAGTACAGCTCGTACGGCTGGTGGGGCAGCGAGGCCAGCGCCCCGCGCGGCATGGGCGGCATGACCAACCAGTACGCGGCCATGCCGAGCCTGCACGTCGGCTGGGCCCTGTGGTGCGGGGTGATGCTGTGGCGCCACGGCCGCACTCCCCTGGCGAAGACGGCGGCCGTCGTCTACCCGCTGGTGACCACGCTCGTGGTGATGGGCACCGCCAACCACTACTTCCTCGACGCCGCCGCCGGTGCGGCCGTGATGGGCGTCGGACTGCTGCTGACGCCGTGGGCGATGCGCTCCGCGGACCGCGCCCGGGTGTGGTTCGCGTCCCGCACCCCGGCGCCCGCCCCGGCTCTCCCGGCGGACTCCCCCTCCCCTTCGGCCTCGGTTGTCAGTGGCGGATGCCAGACTTCCCCGGGTGAGCGAATTCCACGGCAGCGCGAGTCACGGCTCCACCCCGGAGTCGAACCGGACGCCTCTCCCTCGGAAGCGGGGGACGGCGCTCCGGCAACGGCTCGCTGAGCTGCGCGGCCCCGACACACCGGCCAAGGCGCTGGACGCGCGCGCTCTCGCCGCGCTCGCCGCGAACCCGGGCTGCAAGCGGCGCGCCATACTCGACGGCGCCGGTGTGAACAAGGCGGCCCTGGCGGGCGCGCTGGGCTCGCCGTCGGCCTTCGGCCAGTCCCAGTTCGCCCTCACCCGCGGCAACGCCTTCGAGGCGAAGGTCAAGGCGGACGGCGGCGCGGAACTGCTGCGGCTGGTGCACGAACGGCTGGACCCGGCCGCGCCGCCGCCCGTCGGCGCGGCCGTGCCCGACCTGTCCGCGATCGGCCCCGAGGGCCGCACGGCCCGCACCGCGCTGGCGCTGCGCGAGGCCGCCTCGGCCTCGGCCGAAGCCGCCGAAGCCGCCGGGTCCGGGTCCGGCGGCTGGACGCTCCTCGACCACCCGATGATCGCCCTCGACGTGGCGGGCTCCCCCGCCTTCCTCGAGCCGGACGCCGTGGTGGTCCACCCGGACGGCAGCTGGACGGTCGTGGAGATCAAGTCCTTCCCGATGCTGGACGGCGCGGCGGACCCCGCGAAGGTGGGCGCCGCCGCCCGGCAGGCCGCCGTGTACGTGCTGGCCCTCGAGGAGGTCGCCGCCCGTCTGGAGCCCGCCCCGCGCGTACGCGACCGGGTGCTCCTGGTCTGCCCCAAGGACTTCTCCAACCTGCCCACCGCGTCCGCCGTGGACGTACGCAAGCAGCGTGCCGTCACCCGCCGCCAGCTCGCGCGCCTCACCCGGATCCAGGAGATCGCCGACGCGCTGCCCGACGGCGTCTGCTTCTCCCCCGAGCTGCCCGCCGAGCAGCTCACCGAGGCCGTCGAGGCGGTCCCCGCGGCGTACGCGCCCGAGTGCCTGGCCGCCTGCGAGCTGGCGTTCCACTGCCGTGACCGCTCCCGCGCGGCCGGCGCGGTCACCTCGCTGGGCCGGTCGGTGCGGGCCGAACTGGGCGGGCTGAGCACCGTCGAGGACGTCCTGGCGGCGGCCCGCGGCGAGGCCGGCGATCCGCGGGACCCAGCCGTCGCCGCCCTGCGCCGGGCCGCGGAGCTGCGCCGGGAGGCCCTGGGGGCGATGTGTCCCTGATCACCGCCCTGGCCCGGCTGGAGGCCGTCGCCACCGGCCGCGCCCAGCCCGCCGCCACCGTCCGGCACCGGCATCTGTCCGAGCGGCCGCTGGTGTTCGTGCCGCTGACCACGGCCGGTGAGTCCGGCGCCCCGCTCGGCGCGCTGGTCGGCACCGACCGGGACGCGCCGCGGCTACTGGTCGTGCCGCAGCCACGCGACCGCGACCTGCGGTTCGCGTTCCTCGCCGAACTGGCCGACGTCGTCCTGCCCTACCTCGACTCCTACGCCGACGACGTGGAGGCCGCCGAGCGGGCCGAGACCGACCCGGAGACCGGCAAGCGCGTCAAGGTCGAGGTCGAGCTGTGCGCCGACGCGCCCCAGCTGATCGTCCCGAGCCGCGCGGGCGTCGACCTCGTGCGCCTGCTGGGCCGCTCCATGCGCTTCCGGCGGACGGCCGAGCAGGACCCGGAGACTCCGCATCCCGCACCCCCGCGCGTGCCGCTGCTCGGGCGGTGGCTGACGCACTTCGGGGAGAGGTCCCGGGTGCCCGGTTCCTCGCTGCTGCTGGCCCTCACGGAGGTGCTGGGCCGGCACTGGGCGACCGGGCAGTCCAGCCTGGAGGACCAGCACCTCGGCGCGCTGCTCGCCTGGATCGACCCGCCGCCCGGCGAGACGGGCGCGCGGGCGGCGCTGCACGCGGAGCTCGCGCGGGACGCCGACGGGCAGTTGCGGTGCCCGCCGGCCGGTCCGGCCACCGACCCGGCGTTCGACAACAAGCTGCTCGCCCCCGCCGTCGAACGCTACGACCGCGCGCGCACCGCCCTGGCCGCCGCCGAGGACGGCCTGCAGGCCGACGACCGGCTGGGCGCGCTCGCCGCCGCCGAGCGGGAGATCCACGAGCTGGTGCGCAGCCGGACGCTGCCCACCTGGAACGCGGTGTGGGCGGGCCTGGACCTGCTGCGGACCCTGCCCGAGGGCGCGCACGTCGAGGAGCGGTGGACGCGCGACCGCTGGTCGTTCACCGGCCACCGCGACCGGGTGGTCGCCGGCGAACCCCCGCAGCCGCGCCGGGACGACGCGGTCACCGCAGCCAACAAGCTCGCCACGCGCGAACGCGAACAGGCCCGGCTGGAGGCCCAGGAGGCGCTCGACGACCCGCTGGCCATGGCGGGCCGCCGACTGGCCGGGGAGGCCTTCGCGGGCGAGGTCGTCGACGTCGTCATGGCGTACGGCGAGGGCAGGCGGCCGACCCCCCGCCCGCTGGTCACGGTCCGGACGGACGACCGGCCGCATCTCGCCGAGCGGGCGAAGGCGTACCGGTCGCTGGACGGGAAGCCGCAGGCGGCCGAGTTCGTGGAGCGGCCCGCGGAGGACCTGGTCGTGCTGCGGATCGTCGACAAGATGGGCCGCGGCAAGGAGCCCGAGGCGGGGTCGGTGCCGGAGAAGGGCGACCGGCTCTGCTTCACCCTCTTCGAGCACGAGCAGCGCGGCGGCGCGAAGCTGCCCGACCCGGAGGACACCCCGTGGACGCACGGCGGTCCGCCCGGTGAGCAGGCGCCCGAAGCCCCCGACTCCGTCACCCAGGAGGACGTCCTGTGACTGCCGAGGCCGCTCTCGACCCCGGTACCGCCGCCGCCCGCGCCACCGACGCGATCCTGCGCGACACCCTGCACGCCACCGCGCGCGGGGTGGTCGTGGACTCCCCGCCGGGTGCCGGCAAGTCCACGCTCGTCGTCCGGGCGGCGCTCGAACTGGCCGACGCGGGGCGGTCGTTGATGGTGGTCGCGCAGACCAACGCGCAGGTCGACGACCTGGTGCTGCGACTCGCCGAGAAGAGCCCCGACCTGCCGGTGGGGCGGCTCCACAGCAGTGACGCCGACCCCTACGACAAGGCGCTCGACCAGCTGCCGAACGTGCGGAAGTCGGCGAAGGCGGGCGAGCTGGCCGGGCTGCCGGTGGTGATCTCCACCGCCGCCAAGTGGGCGCATGTGAAGACCGACGAGCCGTGGCGGCACGCCATCGTCGACGAGGCGTACCAGATGCGGTCGGACGGGCTGCTGGCCGTGGCCGGGCTGTTCGAGCGGGCGCTGTTCGTGGGCGATCCCGGGCAGCTGGACCCGTTCTCGATCGTCGGCGGCGAGCAGTGGGCGGGGCTGTCGTACGACCCGTCGGCGTCGGCGGTGAGCACCCTCCTCGCGCACAATCCCGAGCTGCCGCAGCACCGGCTGCCGGTGTCCTGGCGGCTCCCGGCGTCGGCCGCGCCGCTGGTCTCCGCCGCGTTCTACCCGTACACGCCGTTCCGCAGCGGCACCGGGCACGGCGACCGCCGTCTGTCCTTCGCCGTCCCGTCGGACGGCTCCGGCGCCGACCGGGTGATCGACGAGGCGGCGGAGTCCGGCTGGGGCCTGCTGGAGCTGCCCGCCCGGCACACGCCCCGCACCGACCCGGAGGCGGTGCGCGCGGTCGCCACGGTGGTGCGGCGGCTGCTGGACCGGGGCGGGGCGGCCGTCTCGGAGCGTTCCGCCGACCCGACCCCGCTCACGGCCGGCCGGGTGGCGGTCGGCACCGCGCACCGCGACCAGGCTGCGGCGGTGCGTGCGGCCCTGGCGGAACTGGGCGTCCTCGATGTGACGGTGGACACGGCGAACCGGCTGCAGGGCATGGAGTTCGACGTCACGGTGATCCTGCACCCGCTCTCCGGCCGCCCCGACGCCACCGCCTTCCATCTGGAGACCGGCCGGCTGTGCGTCCTCGCCTCCCGTCACCGGCACGCGTGCGTGGTGGTGTGCCGGGCGGGCGTCGTCGACCTGCTGGACGAGTACCCGTCGACGGAACCGGTCCAGCTGGGCACCCTCGTGAAGTTCCCGGACGGCTGGGAGGCAATGCTCACCACGTACCTTCACTTCCTGGAGCACCGCGTGTCCTGGCGCCCCTGACCAGCAGAAAGCCCCGCCCGCCCGAACCGGGACTTCCCCTCCGAAGACGGGCCGACACGGCGCTCCGGACGAAACGTGATCACGCAACGGCCCCTGAGCCGAAGTCAGTGATCCGCGCCATGCTCGTCACCCCGGCTTACGGGTGACGAGCATGGCGCGGATGTGAGGTCAGAGTTTACCGTTCACCGCGATCCCGTCGTACTCTCGCTCCCGGATGTTGGCCTGCCAGTAGCCCCATCTCACGTTCGGGTCCCAGGTGTATACGTGACCGGCCTGGTTGAGGCCAAAGGTGCATGTCTTGTTCTGGTTGACCCATCCGCCCACATAGTCGCCCGACTTCCACCGACGCTGGACCACCTGCCACGGCTGACCAAACCCATTAGGGGGGATCGGCTGCTCGAACGTCTCCGTGGTGCTGATCGTGGACGACTTTTGGATCGAGGGGATGAGAGACAAAACGAAGTTGTACCACTTCTTGCTCGGCGAACTAGCATTACCGAGGCTGACCTGACCACCTACAGCCCAACCAAAGTTTGTGGTCTTGTTGACGCTCCAGGAGTAATTGCAGTTGCCCGGAGAGTTGGATGCGCACTTCTTTTCAGTCCCCCTCCAGACCACGTCTTGCCAGCTGTTCCGGTCTTGCTGCCGCGCCACGGACCTGGCTTGCTCCTTGAATGAAGCAGCTTTCGGAGCGATTTTCACCTGATCCGTGTCCCCGTCACGGAGGCAACCTCCCACCGCTTGGGCAGGGTTCGCCGAGAAAAGAATCACGGCGGCTAGGAACGGAGCCGTAGCCAGTGGACGGGTCCACAACTTCTTGTTCATTCTCGTCCTCTCCCCACGGAAAACCTGACGTATACAGACAGGTGCGACTCTGCATGCCAGGAATCACGTGGACATGATGGCACTATCGGGGCCTCATCGCGCCCAATGCGTTCCAGCACGGAAGGAACCTCTGCATTCGAGGGGCGATGCCTTCTGACGTGATGAATATGGCACTCACCACTTACGCAGTCAACACTGCCGGTCAGCTTTGAAGGGATTTCAGCGAGCGTACAGAGAATGCATTTTTCGGGCAGGCTGAAGCGACCTTCCCTCTTTTCGCGAATGATGAAATTGGAGCGCGAAAAAGTGCACGGGAAGGTGGGTGAAGGACTTGCGCGCACGGGCGTGGGGGTCGGGTAGGGCTGCCGCCGCAAGCGCAAAAGCCCTGTAGGCAAAGGGAGTTGACGGCTTCTGCGATCGCGATCTTGTAGCAAGCCGTCTCCGGCGTCAAGCGCTGGGCAAGGAACGAAAAGAACGAAACGCTACCGGGACCGCGTCTCGATCGAACCGAACGGTAACTTGACGCGGGCGATTCGAGTACATGCTCACCGCCTCCCTCTCGATGGCTCCTCGTAGCGGTCGCCGATGACCTTCATATCCGCCGTTACGCCGTAAGAGGCTCGGTTTTCTGACGGTGCGTGGGGGGGGCGGCGAAGAAGGCCCGACCTCCCGGAGTGACCGCGGCGGCCCCGGTAACGCGGCCCCACGTCGCCCGGTCCGCGAGTTCGCGATGTGCTTCACCTCGTCCACGCGGGGGGCGCGACTCGCCCGGCGCCTCGTCCAGAACCAGCGCTCCTCCTCCCACCGTCCCCGCCATCCGGACTCCGTCAGCCCGACCTCGTCCAGGTGGTGACGGGTGCCGGCCAGTTGCTTGCCGCCGCGTACGACGTGCACGATGCCGCCCTCACGGTCGGCCCGCGCAACAGCCAGCCGGTGTTCGAGCACTCGCAGCCGCCGCGACTTCGCATGCCACTCCCGCCGGGACCGGTATCCCCCGGGTGCATTCTTCGCGCCCTTCGCCGACCGGCAGCGGCGGGCCAGCGCCCACTGGCCGTGCGTGGCCTTGGTGATCGCCCCCGCCCACCGCGAAGACGACAGCGGCGTCAGCTCTCTCTTACTCACCGCCCACGCCTCACCGGAATGCGAAAGACCGTCCCCGACAGCGCGCCTTGAGGTCCTTCGCCGCCAACGAGCACCACCCGTGAAGGTCACCCGTTCGATGAAGAACGTCAGTACCCCACCGAAGCCCCCACAGCCACGACACACGACCCGGCACAGACCACCCACACTCCAGCACGAGCAGCTCCGACCCCAGGAGGTCAATTTGGTGATCCCGTCTTCCCAGGGCTGGGAGGCCAGCCGCGCGGTGCTGGCGCGTCTCGGGGAACATCGGGTCGTCGGGAAGCCTTGAGAGTCCGGGCCGAATGTCTCTTGCGCCATCGGGGGAGAATGGAAGGCGGTCCGCATCCGAACCGTACGAGGAGGAGAAGACATGGCGGAGCCCACGCCGCGTCGGAACGAACCGCGGCTACGCCCCGCGCCCCTGCTCTTCGAGCCCGCCGAGGCGGCCGGCGACCCTGAGCACTTCTTCGACCTGGAGTCGATAGACGATCCGGGTGCGCTGCTGAGCCGGGCGACGGAGCTGACGCTCGCGTTCCGGGCGGCGGCCGACCGGGCGCTGGAGTTCCAGGCGATGGCGGCGGCGCAGCTCGCCGATCCACGCCGCTTCGACCGGCTGACGACGGCGGACATCGCCGATCGGGCCGAGTGGACCGAGGACTACGCGAAGAAGATGGTCGAGTTCGGCCGGGATCTTCTGCGGGGCGACGCCGACGGACGGGGGCACGCCGACCCCGTCTGAGGTGCGGCGACACACGACCTCACCAGTGGCATATGCCGGGCGGGCAAGATACTCCCTCCGCGTCCCTGCCGTCCCGATTTCGCGCAACCCTTTGAAACCACCTGCTCACAGCCGGTACACATGTGGGCATGAGCAGCGCATACGACGAAGCCCTCGGCGTCACCCCGGACGGCGCCGCCTGGCTGGCCTCCGCCGGAACGTATCCGCGCAGCACGCTCGCCTTCTGGGAGGAGCGGCCGCACGCGCCGGTCGTCCTGCCGTGCGGCGCGGTGTTCGACGTCGTCAGCGCGCCGGCGGTGTTCGGGCGGCTGATGCTCGACCGGCTGTGGGGCGAGGGGGCGGGCTCCGGACCGGTCGCCGCGTTCCGCGGCCGGACGCTGCTGTTCGCGGCGCCGGGCACGGCCCAGCGGCTGCCCTCGCTGCTGGAGTGGG
Organism: Streptomyces sp. B21-105; assembly: GCF_036898465.1. Lineage (NCBI taxonomy): Bacteria > Bacillati > Actinomycetota > Actinomycetes > Kitasatosporales > Streptomycetaceae > Streptomyces > Streptomyces sp. B21-105. Next base: position 3,608,823 of record NZ_JARUMJ010000001.1, read on the forward strand.
AGGAGTGGGGCGCGGAAGGGCGCCGGGACGGCCGGGCCGCGACCGTGCCCCCGCTGCTGTGTCACGGCACCGGAGACGCGGTGACCGTGCCCGCGCTGGTGCCGTCGGATCCGGGGTGCGGCACCCGCTGGGTGGTCGCCCCGGACTCCCGTCATCCCTGGCTTCCGGGGCCCGAGATCCTGCTGTGGGCGGCGGTGCGAGCGGCCCGTTCGGCGGTGCGCATATCGATTTCTCCTCCCCCCGACCAGGATGCTAAGGTCTACGACGTCAGCAGGCGCCGCTAGCTCAGTTGGTTAGAGCAGCTGACTCTTAATCAGCGGGTCCGGGGTTCGAGTCCCTGGCGGCGCACGACAGTGAAAGGCCCCTCGCGCGAGCGGGGGGCCTTTCTCGTGCCGTCAGTGCTTCGCCCTGGGGGTGATTCGCAGCGTCCACGCCCCCGACGCCGAGCGGCTCTCCACGTCCACGCGGACACCCTCACCCGGGACGGTGAAGCTCTCGCCGAGGGCGACCGGGGCGTCGGCGAGCGGCGGATAGACGGAGTTCTCCCAGCAGGCCTCGGTGCGCGGGTGGGCGTCCAGCACCTCGACCGGTCCGCGGCCCGACCGGGCGGCGCTGCTGACGCGGTAGACGAGGATGCCGGCGCGGCAGGCGGCGCGGTCGTTGCCCACCGGGCCGCGCGCCTCGAAGGCGAGCGCGCTGTCGGGGCCGGTCCGGACCACCGCGAGCCTGGCGCCCCCGCCGGGCACGGGAGCCGACCGCGCGGGGGCCGGCGGCGCGGTGACCGGCTGCACGGGGGCGGGGGCCGGCTGTACCGGGGCCGGCACCTCGGGGGCCGGGGGCTGCGCGGGGGCGGGGGCCGGTTGCCCGAGGGCTTGTGCGGCCTGCTCGCCGGACCCGGCGGCCGGTGGTCGCGTGAGGGCTTGGGCGGTCGGCGTGCCCGGTGCGGCGGCGAGCGGTTCCAGCGTCAGCCGGGTCGGGCCGGGTTTCCGCAGACACAGCACCTGGCGCGGGTCCAGCCAGCCCAGCTTCCACTTGTGCCAGGCGAACAGGTCGGGGGCGAGTCCGAACTGGCTGCCCATCAGGTCCCAGTCGCCGACGTAGGTGTCCCAGTCGCCCTTGCCGTCGACGGGGCGGTGGTAGAGGTCGGGCAGGTCGAAGACGTGGCCGGTCTCGTGGGCGAGCACGAGCCGGTCCGGGGGATGCTTCTCGAACACGGTGACGACCCGGCGGATGTCGGTGCCGTCGGCGTGCAGCGGGTCGTCCAGGTTGACGACTTTCGTGGCGTCCGAGTCGACGCCGGGGGCGTCCGGATCGGCCACGAAGTAGACGACGTCGTAGCGGGAGAAGTCGACGTGGGGGTCGGCGGCGGCCAGGGCGTCGTGCAGGTAGGCGGCCCGGCCCTCGGGGCTCCAGTCACGCCGTATGGCGTAGGCGGTGGACGGCTTCGGCATGCGGATCCACTGCTTCAGCGGATGGGAGCGCAGGGAGAACCTGCCGTACGAGGCCTGCTCGAAGAAGCGGCTGGTGGCCGGGAAGTGGTCGGCGGCCAGTTCGGCGGGGGAGGGCGAGGGGGTCCAGTCGGGGAAGGACAGGAACACCATCACCGCGTCCAGCGAGCGGGCCGGGCGGGGGTAGGCGGCGTTCCAGGTGTCCAGGCCCTCCGAGTGGTGGGCCGCGGTGCGGGCCAGGGCGCAGGGCTCGGCGGAGAAGGGCTCGGCCACCGAGGGGTTGCCGATCAGGGAGGTCGCGGCGAGCGCGGTCAGAGTGGTGAAGACGGACGCGGTACCGCGCAGTCGGGGGCGCGGGAGCAGGCGCACGGGTCGCGGCAGTCGCGGCACGAAGACCTCCGGGGGCGGTTCACGGGACACCGTCACCCAGACTGTGTGTGTTTGTCGTATTGCGCCCTGTTTTTCTGCACCAGACGAGTGAGGACGCGGAAAGCGGGCATCACCCCGGCACCGCCCCGCGCCGCCCCCGCACCGCCCCGACACCCCCGGAATTCTCACGGAACGTCACAAGCGGTCGCGAGCCCGCAGAACCGGTCCAGGTGCGGGCAGAAACGATCTGTCAGAACGGCGGGTTGTTCCGGGACACTGGGCATGGGCTGCGCGGGTCCCCGGGCAGCCTCTATGATCGGCAGACTTTCCTGCACGGACAGAGATCGAGTGCACTGCGGGAGCGAGCGGTGAGCGGAACGTCCGAAGGGCCGACGCCCGCGGCAGACCTCGACCGGTCAGCCGTCACAGAGAGTGACCTCAACAATACGAGCGGCGGGCCCGCGGCCTACCGGTCCGTCTTCGCGGCGGCGCCGCTCGCCATGGCCGTCGTCGACCGCGAGGGGCGGATCGTCGACGCCAACGCCGCGCTCGGCGCACTGCTCGGCGGCGGCGGCGTCCCACTGACCGGGCGGGTCGCCTCCGACCTGCTGGACCTGGCCTCCGACGCCCGGATCCGGCACGCCTACCGCGAGGTGCTGCGCGGCCGGCGGGCCAAGCTGCGCTGCACCCGGCGGCTGAAGCAGCCCGACGGGCACGCGCTGTGGGCGCAGGTCACCGTCTCACCGCTGGAGGCGCAGACCGCGGGGGCGGAGACGCCCGGGGTGCTGCTCTCCGTGGCCGACGTCAGCGCCCAGCGTGACCTGCAGGCGCGGCTGCGGCATCTGCAGATGCACGACCCGGTGACCCGGCTGGCCAACCGCACGCTGTTCTTCGAGCGGGTGTCGGCCGCGCTGGAGGCGGAGGCCGAGGCGGAGGCGTACGAGCAGGGCGGCACCGGCCGGATCGGCCTGTGCTACCTGGACCTGGACGGCTTCAAGGCGGTCAACGACACCCTCGGCCACCGGGTGGGCGACCGTCTGCTGGCCGCCGTCGCCGAGCGGCTGAACGGCTGCGCCGAGAACGCCGGGCGGACCAGGCCGAGCGTGCCGCTGGTGGCCCGGCTCGGCGGGGACGAGTTCGCCCTGCTGGTGGAGGACTCCACCGGCACCGACCAGCTCGCCGACCTCGCCGAGTCCGTGCTCAAGGCGCTCCAGGCCCCCTTCGACCTGGCCGGGCACCGGCTGAACGTGTCGGCGTCGATCGGGGTGGTGGAGCGGGCCGCGGCCGGCACCACCGCGACCGGTCTGATGCAGGCCGCCGACACCACTCTGTACTGGGCGAAGGTGGACGGCAAGGACCGCTGGACGCTGTTCGATCCCGAGCGCAACGCCCATCTGATGACCCGGCAGGCACTGGCCTCCACGCTGCGTCCGGCCATCGAGCGCGGCGAGTTCCGGCTCGACTACCAGCCGCTGGTCGGCATGTCGGACGGCCGGCTGCGCGGCGTGGAGGCGCTGGTCCGCTGGGACCACCCCCGGTTCGGACTGCTGTCGCCGAATCGGTTCGTCGCGCTGGCCGAGGAGGACGGCTCGATCGTCCCGCTCGGCCGATGGGTTCTGGCCACCGCCTGCCGCCAGGCACGGCAGTGGCAACTGGACAATCCGGACGATCCGCCGCTGTTCGTCAGCGTCAACGTGGCGGTGCGTCAGGTGTGGGACTCCGACCTGGTGGCCGACGTGGCGGAGATCCTCGCCGAGACCGGGCTCGCGCCGCACCTGCTCCAGCTGGAGCTGACCGAGTCGGCGGTGATGGGTTCGGCGGGACGGCCGTTGCAGGCGTTGCAGGCGCTCAGCGACATGGGCGTGGGCATCGCGATCGACGACTTCGGCACCGGCTACTCCAACCTCGCCTATCTGAGCCGGCTGCCGGTGTCGGTGCTGAAGCTGGACGGGTCCTTCGTGCGCGGCTTCCAGTACGAGAGCGACAAGGAGGGGGCCACCCCGCCGAACCCGGCAGACCAGGTCGTCGTCGAGGCGATGATCGACCTCGCCCACCGGCTGGGGCTGACCGTCACCGCCGAGTGCGTGGAGACGTCCGCGCAGGCGACCCGGCTGCGCAGCATCGGCTGCGACACCGGGCAGGGCTGGCTGTACTCCCGCCCGGTCTCGCCGGACCGCATCTCCGAGCTGCGCGGGACCGCCGAGTCCTACGCGGTCGGCAACCCGTAGGCGTCCGCGACGAGTTCGTAGGAGCGCAGTCGCAGGGCGCCGCGGTGGGCGTGACTGGTGAGCATCAACTCGTCGGCGCCGGTGCGCTTGTGCAGGTCGTCGAGGCCGGTGCGGACCTCGTCGGCGGTGCCGTGGATGATGTTCGCCGTCCACGAGTCGACGAACTCGCGCTCCAACGGGCCGAGTTCATACGCCTGCGCCTCCTCGGGGGACGGGAACAGGCCGGGGCGGCCGCTGCGCAGCCGGACCATGTTGACGCCGGTGGCCAGGACCTGGCGGCGGGCCTCGCGCTCGTCGTCGGCGGCGAGCACGGAGACGCCGATCAGGGCGTACGGCTCGGCGAGCACCGCGGAGGGCCGGAACGACGCCCGGTACAGGTCGAGGGCCGGCACGGTGTTCTGCGCGGAGAAGTGGTGCGCGAAGGCGAAGGGCAGACCGAGCGTGCCGGCCAGGCGGGCGCTGAAGCCGGAGGAGCCGAGCAGCCAGATCGGCGGCCGGTGCGCCGACTGCACTCCGCCGGGGGACGTCCCCTGGATCGGGCCCGGGATGGCGTGCACCCTGCGGTAGGGATGGCCGTCGGGGAAGTCGTCGTCCAGGAAGCGGGTGAGCTCGGCGAGCTGCTCGGGGAAGTCGTCGGCGCCCTCGCGCAGGGTGGCGGTCCGGCGCAGGGCGGCCGCGGTTCCTCCGTCGGTGCCCGGGGCGCGGCCGAGGCCGAGGTCGACGCGGCGGGGGGCCAGCGCCTCCAGGGTGCCGAACTGCTCGGCGATGACGAGGGGCGCGTGGTTGGGCAGCATCACGCCGCCGGAGCCGAGCCGGATGCGGTCGGTGTGGGCGGCGAGGTGGGCGAGGATCACCGCGGGCGAGGACGAGGCGACGCCGGGCATCGAGTGGTGCTCGGCGACCCAGTAGCGGTGGAAGCCGCGCGACTCGGCGAACCGCGCGAGGGCGACGCTGGTGCGCAGGGCGTCGGCGGCGGTGCTGCCGGAGCCGACGGTGACCAGGTCCAGTACGGACAGGGGGGTCGGGGCGCTGCCGTGTGCCGTGCCGCGGATCCCGTCCGCCGCCGTCGGGTCGGCCGGCTCGGCCTCTGCCGGCGTCTCTTCTGCGGCCACGGGGGTCCTCCTGTCGTCAGCCGTGTGCTGTCCTCGCAGCGCTAACAGGAGGCTGTCCCCGCTTATTCCCGGCGGGGACACGGGACGACGGCGATACGAGGCCTCGTACCGGGGCCCGCACCTCGTACCGGGGCCACGCACCTCGTGCCGGGCCTCACACCTGGACGACGGGCTCCCGGGTGAACAGGGTGCCGAGCCCGGGCGCGTTCACCCGCCGGTCGGTGAGGCGCAACGCCTCCCACACCGTGACCTGGTTGGCGGTGAGGACCGGCTTGCCGAGCTCCTTCTCCAGCTCCGGCAGACAGGCGACCGTGTGCAGGGCGGTGCCGGGCAGCAGGACCGCCTGCGCCTCGGGGGAGTCGGCAGCGCGAGCGAGGGCGAGCACCTCCGCCTCGCCCCACGCGCCGACCTCGGCCGCCGTGACGATCCCGGCGCTGTGGACGCCGGTCACCCGGACGCCGCCCACCGCGAGGAAGTCGGCGAAGAGGGCGGCCACGTCGTCCGGGTAGGCCGCCCCGACGGCCACCTGGGCGGCCCCGACCTCCCCGGCGGCCCGCACGAAGGCGAAGGAGGTCGAGGAGGCCGGCGTCCCCGCGCTGGTGGCCAGCGCGCGCACCTGCTGCTGGGCGCCCTCCCAGCCGTGCACGAACCCGCCGCTGGTGCTCGCCCACACGATCGCCTCGACGCCCGCGAGCCGCAGTTGCCCGACGCCGTCCGCCAGTCGCTCGGTCGCGCCCTTCTGCCGCAGGGCGTCGACCCGGTGGGCGTCCTCGCCGACGTCGGTGTGGACCAGGTCCAGCCGGACGTCGCTGCCCAGGAGCTGCTCCATGCGCGGGTAGTCGTCCTCGGCCGAGTGGCCCGGGTAGAGGAATCCGAGTGCGGTCATGTCCAGCCTTTCCTGCTGCTCTTCTTCCGGCAGTGCCGGCGGCGGGTCCGGCGGTGCGGGCCGGCCTCCGGCGGTTTCGGTGGGCCGCACGCGCGCGCCGGGATGTCCAGCAGCACTCCACGGTCCCATCGCCCGGGTACCCAGTCGGCGCAACGCCGCCCACGCGGTCACCTGGTTGGCCGAGATGAGCGGTATGTGCGGGGGGTCGCTGGGGCGGTGGGTCGCTGGGATGGTGGGGCGGCGGGGCCACCGGTCGCGGGGGCGCTCCGCATGCTCCGGCCGTGCACTCCCCCGGTGCCCGTCGGCTCCGCCGGGGCCCCTGCGGAGGGGACGGGCAAGGCGCCGCCGGCGCAGCCGTGTTGACGACGGTGGGTCCGGGTGCCACCGTGGTCCATCCGCGCAGGTCGGAATCCGCGCACGTCAGACGCGCCGGGGAAGGGACACCGGATGGCCGCCGTCCCCCCGTCTCCCGCCGCGCCGTCTCCCGCCACTCCTCCCACGCTCCTCGTCCTCGACGCCGATCCGCCGCCCCGGCTCGGGCGGCTCACCGGGCGGGTCCGGGTGGTGCACACCGACGAGGCCTCGCTCGCGGAGCGACTGCCGGCCGCCGACGTCCTGCTGGTCTGGGACTTCACCTCGCACGCGGTGCGCGCCGCCTGGCCGGGCGAGGGCCCGCGGCCGCGCTGGGTGCACACGGCGAGCGCGGGCGTGGACCACCTGATGTGTCCCGAACTCACCGCGTCGGACGCGGTGGTGACGAACGCCCGCGGCGTCTTCGACGAGCCGATCGCCGAGTACGTCGCCGCGCTGGTACTGGCGATGGCGAAGGACTTGCCGCTGACCTGGGAGTTCCAGCAGCGGGGCGAGTGGCGGCACCGGGAGGGCCGGCGGGTCGCCGGGACCCGGGCGGTCGTCGTCGGATCGGGGCCGATCGGGCGGGCCGTCGCCCGCACGCTGAAGGCGCTCGGCGTGACCGCGGCGGTCGTCGGCCGCGTCCCGCGGACCGGCATCCACGGCCCCGACGACCTGGACCGGCTGCTGGCCCGCGCCGACTGGGTGGTCGCGGCCGCCCCGCTCACGGAGCAGACGCGCGGCATGTTCGACCTTCGGCGGTTCGGCGTGATGCAGCCCTCGGCCCGGTTCGTGAACGTGGGCCGCGGACAGCTGGTCGTGGAGGAGGCGCTGGTGCAGGCCCTGGAGCGGCGGTGGATCGCCGGCGCCGCTCTGGACGTCCTCACCTCGGAGCCGCTCCCTGCCGACAGCCCGCTGTGGCGGGTGCCGGGGCTGCTGATCTCACCCCATATGAGCGGTGACACGGTCGGCTGGCGGGACGATCTCGGCGCGCAGTTCGTCGAGTTGTTCGAGCGGTGGGCGGTGGGTCGGCCGTTGCGGAACGTGGTCGACAAGCGACGCGGGTACGTGCCCGGACACTGACGTCCCCAGCGCGTGGGTGTCCGTCGCCCGGGGCGGCTCAGGCGTTGTCCGGGGCGGTCCGGCGCAGCTCGTCACGCCAGAGGACGCTGTCGACGTAGTGGTTGTCGTAGTGCTCGGAGCTCGCGCGGATCTCCTCGACGCTCGCCTCGCCCTGGTGCACGCGCTCCAGCAGCCGGTAGTAGTCGAAGCGGTGCAGTCCGGGCGTGAAGAGGACGAGCAGTTCGGCGGTGCTGCCGGGAGCCGGCGCGAAGGCGTGCGGGACGGTCGGCGGGACCGTCAGGAAGTCGCCCCGGTCCAGCGTGCGCACCTCGTCGCCGACCAGGAAGCGCATCCGGCCGTCCAGGACGTAGAACACCTCGGTCGCCTTGGTGTGGAAGTGCGCGGGGGCGCCGGGCGAGCCCTCGGAGAACGTCGCCTTGTTGGCGGTGAGGGCCTCGCCGGTGGCGTCCGCGTCGGCGAGCAGCGTGATCAGGCTGAGGGCGCCGTCCTGGAGGGTCTCGGCCTCACCGGAGCGGACGACGAGGGGGCTGACGGCGAGGGGGCTGGAGACGAGAGGGCTGGAGACGAGGGGGCTGGTCATGGGAACTCCCGGAGATCGGTGGGCGATGGACGGTGGGCGGCTGCCGGCCTGCGGCCGTTCGGACCCGTCACAGATGAATCTATGCCGCCGAAAGACCCGCCGAAGGGTGCATTGCAGTCCCGTTTTCATGGGTCAATCCGATCGCGTCCCGCCGCGCCGGCGGTGGTCGTCCCGCCGCGTCGCCGGTGGTCGTCCCGTCGCGTCGGCGGCAGCCGTCCCGCGTCCGGGCAGCGGGTGACGCGAGGCCCTTCGCGCACTCCCTCGTGACGAACGGGGCCGGAAGCGATCCGCATAACTCGCCGGAAGCCGGGTAGCGGCGCGCCCATGGCTCGACCACAAGCACACAGATCAGGAACCGGCCCCCGACCCCACAGAGGACCCAGCCGCCGTTCGCTGCTCGTCGCGGCGGTGTCGCTGAGCGCCGCGGCGGGTCTGGGGGCGGCCGGCTGCAGTCGCGTCCCGGACGACGGAAAGGTTCTCGGGGGCAGCCTTCTGGACGCCTTGCGGGAGCAGGGGTCCGTGAAGATCGGCATCGCGAGCGAGCCGCCCTTCGGGTACGTCGGGGACGACGGGCAGGCCACCGGGGAGGCGCCCGCGATCGCGAAGGTGATCTTCAAGCGGCTCGGCATCGACGAGGTGAAGCCGGTCCCGGTGGACTTCGGCGCCCTCATACCGGGACTCAAGGCCCGGCAGTTCGATGTGGTGTCCGCCGGGATGTACATCAACCCGGTCCGGTGCGAGCAGGTGCTGTTCGCCGACCCTGACTATCTGATGCTGGACTCCTTCATCGTCCGCAAGGGCAATCCGCACGGCATCAAGACGTACGACGACGTCAAGAAGAAGGGGCTCAAGCTCGCCTCCGGGAAGGCGTACGCCCAGATCGACTACGCCAAGGCCGCGGGCATCGGCGACGTGCTGGTGCTGCCGGACCAGGTGGCCGGTCTGGACGCGGTCGCCCAGGGCCGGGTGGACGCCTTCGCGGGCACCCGCATCACGGTGAAGTCGGCGGTGGAGAGCTCCGGACGGGTCTCCGCGACCGAGCCGTTCCAGCCAGTGGTGGACGGCGAACCGGCATACGGCGCGGGCGGCTTCGCCTTCCGGCAGTCCGAGAAGAACTTCCGTGACGCGTTCAACGAGGAGCTGCTGAAGCTCAAGAAGGACGACTACCGGGAACTCCTGCGGATCGTCGGCCCCTTCGGCTTCGAGAAGGCCGACATGACGGACCTCACGGCGAAGGAGCTGTGCGGCTGATGATGAGTTCCGAGTTCTTCACCACCTGGTTCCTGCCGGGCATCTGGGTCACCGTCCAGGTGACGGTGTACGCGGCGGCCCTCGGCGCGGCCGTCTCGTTCGCGATCGGACTGGCCCGCGGTTCGCGGTACTGGATCGTCCGCTTTGTCGCCGGGATCTACTTCGAGGTCTTCCGGGGCATGTCGGCGCTGGTGCTGATGTTCTGGATGTTCTTCGCGCTGCCCCTGTTCGGCTGGCAGCTGGTGCCCATGTGGGCCGGCGTCAGCGCGCTCGGCCTGACCTACGGAGCCTACGGCTCCGAGATCGTCCGCGGGTCCCTGGCCGCCGTCGCCCCGGCGCAGAAGGAGGCGGGCGTCGCGCTCAACTTCACCCGGCTGCAGCGGCTGCGCCTGATCGAACTGCCCCAGGCCTGGCCCGAGATGGTCCCGCCCTTCAACAACCTGCTGATCGAGCTGCTGAAGGGCACCGCCCTGGTCTCGGTCATCACCGTGGCCGACATGACGTTCGCCGGCAACCTGGTCCGGCTGGGCACCAACGAGACCACCCCGGTCTACACCCTGCTGCTGGTCCTGTACTTCGTCCTCGCGTTCCTCATCACCCGCGGCATGCGGCTGCTGGAGCGCAGGGCCAAGGCGGGGGTCGGGCAGCTGCCCGAGAAGCCCGGCGGGACCACCCGCACGGCCGGTGGAACGACCCGAACATCCGGCGGGAGCACCCGCACGTCCGACGCCCGCGGTGAACACCTGCCCGCCGGTTCGCGGTCCGCGGCAGGAGGCACGGCATGAACTGGGACTGGAACGTCGTGGACGACTTCATGCCGCGCTTCTGGGACGGCGTGCTCGTCACCCTCCAGGCGCTGGCCGTCGGCACGCTGATCGCCTTCGCGCTGGGACTGGTGTGGGCGCTGGCCCAGCGGTCCGGGCGGGTGTGGGTGCGCTGGCCGGTCGTCGCGGTCACGGAGTTCATCCGCAACACCCCGCTGCTGGTGCAGCTGTTCTTCCTCTTCTACGTGGTGCCGAACTTCGGCCTCTCGATGTCGCCGCTCACCACCGGCATCGTCGGCCTCGGTCTGCACTACTCCACCTACACCGCCGAGGTCTACCGCGCGGGCATCGACGGCGTGCCCGCCGGCCAGTGGGAGGCGGCCACGGCGCTGAGCCTGTCCAAGGGCCGCACCTGGCGGGTGGTGATCCTCCCGCAGGCGATCCGCCGGGTCGTCCCGCCGCTGGGCAACTACGTCATCGCCATGCTCAAGGACTCTCCGATGATCGCGACGATCGGCGCCTTCGACATGCTCGGCGAGGCCCAGACCTTCAGCAACGAGACCTTCACCACGGAGGCGCTGACCGTCGTCGGCGTGGCGTTCGTCGTCATCGCCTACCCCGCCTCCCTTCTGATCCGAGCCCTGGAGCGACGCCTTGTCCGCTGACACCGATCCCGCGCAGCCCCTCGAGTCCGTCGAGTCCGCCGAGTCCGCCCAGTCCGCCGAGTCCGCCGAGTCCGTCCGGTCCGCCCAGTCCGCCGAGTCCCTCGCCAACCCGCCGGTGGACGGCAGTGAGCTGATCCGCTTCGACAAGGTCACCAAGCGGTTCGGCGACCACACCGTCCTCGACCGGCTCGACTTCTCCGTCGACTCCGGCAAGCACGTCACGCTGATCGGCCCGTCGGGCTCCGGCAAGACGACGATCCTGCGGCTGCTGATGACCCTGGCCACGCCCGACGAGGGCACCATCCGGGTGGGCGGCGAGTACCTGACCCACGAGGAACGCGACGGCAGACTCGTCCCGGCCGGCGAGAAGCACGTCCGCGAGGTCCGCAAGAACATCGGGATGGTCTTCCAGCAGTTCAACCTCTTCCCGAACATGAAGGTGCTGCGCAACATCACGGAGGCGCCCGTCACCGTCCTCGGCCTGTCCCGGGACGAGGCCGAGCAGCGGGCGCGCGAGCTGCTCGAACTCGTCGGCCTGACCGAGCACATCGACAAGTACCCGAGCCAGCTGTCCGGCGGCCAGCAGCAGCGGGTGGCGATCGCGCGGGCGCTGGCGATGCGGCCGCAGGTCCTGCTGCTGGACGAGGTGACCTCCGCGCTCGACCCGGAGCTGGTCGCCGGCGTCCTGGACGTGCTGCGGGACATCGCCCGCACCACCGACATCACGATGCTCTGCGTGACCCACGAGATGGGCTTCGCCCGGGACATCTCGGACCAGGTGCTGATGTTCGACTCGGGCCGGGTCATCGAGTCGGGCACGCCGGAGAAGATGTTCAGCGACCCGGAGCAGGACCGGACACGGGAGTTCCTCAGCGCCGTGCTGTGACGCGCCGTGCCACCGTGCTGTGACGCGCCATGCCGTGGAGCGCCGTGTCGTGGAGCGCCGTGCCGTGGAGCGGGCTGGGCGGTTCCTCCGGTTCCTGCCTCTGATTCCTCCAATTCCTCCAATTCCTCCGGTTCCTGCCTCTGGCATATGACAAAGGAACAGTCTGCTGGAGAGGGGGTCGGCAATCCCGCCGAGACCCCTCCCCGCGGGCCCGTCGCCGGTTATCGTGATAACGGTTCACTGACCGGATTACGGCCCATAGGCAAGCGCAGCCGACACCGCGAGCGCAGGGGGAACCGTGGCGCTGAAACACGAGCCGACCGCGCCGTACCACTCGACCCAGCACGCCCTGCGCGTCCTGGAGAGCGTGGCACGGCACCCCACCGGAATCACCGACAGCCGACTCGCCCGCCTGACCGGCCTCAGCCCGGAGCGCCTGACCACGCTCCTGCGGATGCTCCGCCGCGAGGGATACGTCGAGCAACTCGCCGACGGGGTGTACGTGACCGGTGACGCCCTCACCCGCCTCGGCTCCGCGCAGGACCACGACCAGGCCCTGCGCGCGAGGCTCCAGCACACCCTCGACCGGCTGCGCGACTCCGTCGGCGCGGCCGTCTACATCAGCCGGTACGTCGACGGCGAGGTCACCATCACCCAGTACGCGGACGGCCCCGCCACCCCGTCCGTCAACGAGTGGTTCGACTTCCGCCGCTCCGCGCACGCCACCGCGCTCGGCAAGAGCCTGCTCGGCCAGCTCGACCACAACGGCCGCCGCGACCACCTCTCCCGGCACAAGATGGCCCGGCTCACCTCGCGCACCATCACCAGCGACAGGCTGCTGCTGTCCCGTCTGGAGGCCCAGGCGCCCACCGTCCCGGTGCTCGACCTCCAGGAGTACGCGGTCGGCACGGTCTGCGCGGCCGTCCCGATCACCGCCGGCTCCACGGCGGGCTGTCTGGCCCTCTCCCTGCCCGTCGCCCACGCCCACCGGCTCCGCCAGGCCGCCGAGACCCTGAACAGGAACGCGGCGCCGGTCCTGCTGTCGCTGGCCATCTGAGGCGCGTCCCCGGGGGTGCCGCCGCGTGGTCGGAAGCACCCTCGCGGACCAGGTAGTATTTTCTTCGTCGCAGGCCGCCGAAGGCGGAGGGCGAGAGTCATGCGCCGCTAGCTCAGTTGGTTAGAGCAGCTGACTCTTAATCAGCGGGTCCGGGGTTCGAGTCCCTGGCGGCGCACAGATGAAGGGCCTCTCGTGAACACGAGGGGCCCTTCGGCTTCCCCCGCCGTCAGCCTCCGGTAGGCGGACTCCCCCGGCGGCCGCCACCACACCGGGTCGGCGCAGCGCGGCCCCTCGCGGCGCAGCAGCGCCCGGTGGATCTTGTTCGTCGCGGTGACGGGCATCCGCTCCACCACCCGCACGAACCGGGGCGCCATCTTCGTGCCCAGGTCGGGCTGGGCGAGCAGGAACCCGGCGAAGCCCGCCGGGTCGAACGTCCCGGCCAGCGCCGCCATCACCTGGTCGCCGGTCACCGGGTCCGGCACGGCGTAGACGGCGACGGCGTCCGCCCCCTCGTACCGGGCGAGGATGTTCTCGATCATCGCGGCGGCCAGGTTCTCGCCGTCGACGCGCAGCCGGTCGTCCGTGCGGCCCGCGAAGTAGAGGAAGCCCTCGCGGTCCCGGTAGAAGAGGTCGCCGGTCCAGTACGCGCCGCCCTTCCGGCGCCGCTCCGCCTCCGCCGCCGGGTTGCGCCAGTAGCCCTCGAAGGGGTTCGGGCCCCGGTTGACCAGCTCCCCGATCGCCGCGTCGCCGTTCAGCAGCCGTCCCGCCGCGTCGAACACGGCCCGCGGACACTCCTCGCACGTCTCCGGGTCGAGGACGACGAGCCCCTCGCCCGCCCTGCCGACGGCACCCGGCGGAGTGCCGGGCGACCACTGCACCGCCGCCCCGCCCTCCGAGGAGCCGTACCCCTCCACCAGCCGGACCCCGAACCGCCGTTCGAAGGCGGCGGCGTCGACCGCTCCGGCCTCGGTGCCGAAGCCCAGCCGCAGCGCGTGGTCCCGGTCGTCCGGGCCGGGCTCGGTGGCCAGGACGTACTGGATCGCCCGTCCGACATAGGTGAAGTACGTCGCGCGGTGGCGTCGTACGTCCGCCAGGAAACCGGACGCCGAGAACCGCCGCCGCAGCGCCACGCCGGCGCCGGCCGTCAGCGCGGGCGCCCAGTCGGCGATCACCGCGTTGCCGTGGAACATCGGCATGCAGACGTAGTGCACGTCGTCCGGGCCGACGGCGAACTGCCCGGCCAGGGAACGCCCGGCGGCCGCCAGTCGGCCCTGGGTGCAGATCGCGGCCTTGGGGGCGCCGGTCGAGCCGGAGGTGAAGTAGAGCAGGAGCCGGTCGGCGGGCGTGGCACGGGACGGGTCCGGGCGGGCGTCCGCGTACGGGGCGAGGAGCGCGTCGTACTCCGGCGTACCGGTGATCAGCAGGCGGACGCCGGGCAGGTCGAGCCCTCTGAGCAGCGGCAGGTGGGCGTGCTCGGTGATCAGCAGCCGGCACTCGGTGTGCAGAACGTCCCGGGCCAGCTCGGGGCCGCGCCGGGTGGAGTTGATCCCGGCGACGGCCGCCCCGGCAAGGGCGGCGGCGGACAGCCAGAGCGGGAACTCCGGGGTGTTGTCCAGCAGCAGCCCGAGGTGCGGCGGGCCGTCCGGCGGCAACAGGTCGGTCAGCAGGGCCGCCCGGGCGGCGGCGCCGGCGGCGACCTCGTGGTGCGTGAGGACGGTGTCCTCGCACCACAGCCCCGGCCGGCGGTCGCCCCAGCGGGCGGCCACGAGTTCGGCGACGGTACCGGATCCGGGCCCGGGTCGGGTACCGGTGTTCCTGGTGGACTCCATGAGCGCGCACGGTAGTTGACGTATCGTCAGATGTGGAGGGTCGGGGGGAGCCAGGGAGAGCCGGGGGACCCGCGCCGTCGGATGTGCGGCGTCAGGGAACGCACCGTCAGGGCATCATGCTGTCCGCCTCGGAGAAGAAGGTGTGGGCGAAGACCATGAAGCCGATGCAGAAGGCGATGAACACGGCGCAGAGGGCCAGCAGACAGCCGGTGCCCGCGGCGAGCCTCCCCCGGTTCGGCCGTTGGGCCGTGGCCCCCTCCGGGTGGTCCGGCGCGTAGAAGACGGTGACGATGTCACCTTCGATGACGGTGCCCGGACCGCCGCCCTCGTCGAAGCGGTAGGCGCGGCCGTCCCTCGTCGTGAACTCGTAGACGTGGTGCAGGGTGGTGCTCACCGAGGTGTCGCCGCCCCCGCCGCTGGTGCGCGTGTAGGTCCGCAGACAACGGCCCTCGGCCGTGACCCCGCTGTCCCAGGCCGCTCTGACCTGCCGGGTCCGGCCGAGGGTCTTGTACGCGAGGAAGAGCATGACGGCGATCACGATGCTCGGCACGACATAGAAGAACGTTTCCATGAGCTCCCCCGGTGTTCTGAGATGTTCCCCCACGCCGGCCTGGTCTTGCCGGCGTGCAGGGAACGTACCCGTGCGCGGGCCCGGGGGAGCTCAAGCGATGCTCAGGAAAACCGGTCGGACGCTCAGAACGCGACGTCGGAGCAGGCGTAGAACGCGTTGGCCGTGTCGGCGATCGTCCACACGGCGACGATCATGTGCCGTCCGCTGAGCCCGGACGGCAGCGTGCCGCTGTGCGAGAGGGTCGACGGGGGCCGCTGACCGCCGTAGGGCACGGTCAGGAACGGCGTGAGGTCGAGGTCGGAGCGGGCCAGGTGGTGGTTCTGGTTCCAGCCCTGCCTGGTGACGTAGTACGCGAAGCCGGTCGTGGCGTGCATCGCGGTGAACTGCCAGCGGAAGGCGTAGCTCCGGCCGCCGTTCACCCGGGTGGCCGGCCACGCCCCGCCCGAGGGCGTCCGCGGACGGTCGAGCTGGGCGAAGCGGGTGTTGCCGCCGGAACATATCCGGCCGTCCGCCGGGCCCGAGCCCGGGAAGCCCTTCGGGCCCTCGACGCTCTGCGGCTCCCACTGGATGTCGCCGCAGCCGGTGACGGAACCGTTCTGGCAGAGCTTCTGCCGGCTGACGGGGAGGTCGGTGTAGCCGTGGCCGCTCGCGCCGCCGGCGGTGAACACGAGGGCCCCCGCCGTGGTGAGCCCGAGCGCGGCGGCGTACCACTTGGTCTTTTTGCGCATGCTGCCGCTCCTGGAGAACGTGGGGAGTTCAGTGAGCCGAGCCGAGCTGATCCCAGACGAGCTGAGCCGAGCCGAGCAATGCAGGTCTAGACCAAGTTCGAGATTATGGGCGAGCGCTGAACATGTCCATAGCCGTCGCGGGTTCTGTTCGACGGGCCGTCAGGGCGATCGCAGTTCCGTTTTGTTCGACGGGGCCGTCAGGGCGACTGTTCCCGGCCCGCGCAGAAGGCGACGGTCAGGTCCTTCACCAGCGCCTTGCGCTCGTAGTCGTCCAGTTCCACGAGCCCGCGCATGGTCAGCCGGGTCACTGTGTCCTCCACCGAGTCGACGACCGAGGTCAGCACGGTGGCCCGGTGCTGGGCGTCGAGCGCGGCGATCCGGCGGCGGTGCATCGCGGCGGCGACCTCGGGGGCGTACTCCACCCGGACCGGCTGCACCGAGAACACCTCGATGCCGACCACCCCCGCCTCCCGCGCGACCAGCCGGGTCAGCGCCTCCCCCGCCGCCTCCACCGAGCCCCGGCCCGCGCCCGGCGTCTCCACCGGGATCCGCGCCAGGGCCGCCTCGACGCACTCACGCAGATACGTCTCGTGGTCCTCCACCCCCAGCGTGGCCCGCGCCGTGTCCCGCACCCGCCACACCACCAGGGCCACCACCCGCAGCGCGACCCCGCTGCCGTCGGCGGCGAACAACGGCTCGCTGCGCCAGTGCCGCAGCCGCACGTCCACCCGGCGGCGCAGCAGCAGCGGGTTCACCCACAGCAGCCCGGTGCGCCGCACCGTGCCCCGGTAGCGGCCGAACAGGCCGAGCACCCAGGCACGCCCGGTCCGGCCGCGGGCGAGACCGCCGAAGCCGAACAGGGCGAGCGTGCCCGCGCCCGCGTACGCCGCCCACTGCGCCGGACCGAGGCCCGCACGGGCGATCCCCGGCAGCCGCAGCGCCGCCACCGCGAGCGGAGGTAGGACCCCGGCCCACCACGAGGCGGCCACACAGCCGGTCACGCCGCAGACCCCGGCGAGCACTCCCACGGCGCCGGGCAGCACCCTGGCCGGCCGCTCCGCCAGCTCGGGGTCCGGCTGCGGTCCGGGGCGGGGCTTCGCCGTCATCGGCCGGCGCAGCCTCGGTTGCTCCCCGGTGCCCGCCCGGCCGGCCACCACGGCGGGTCCGAGCGGCACCGGCCACGGCTCGGGCTCGTCGCGGAACAGCAGGTGGACGGGGATCTCGGTGGTCGCCTCGTTCTGGATGAGCCGCGCGGGCCTGGACGGCCCCTCGGACTCGGGTGTGGGAGAAGTGGTCGTGTGCATTGCGTGCCTCCAGCCTCCGCGCCAGATACGCCATGACAGTGGGGGGAACGGTGTGCGGGGAACGGTGTGTGGGGGAAGGGTGTACGGGGAACGGTGAGCCCGGGGACGGCGTGCGGGGGCGGCGGTTTACGAGAAGAGCCGCCGCCAGGTCTCGGGGCCCGGGTAGCCGTCGGCCGCGCCGCCGCGCCAGCCCTGGGCGCGCTGGAAGGCCTCGACCGCTCGCCGGTCCGCCTCGCCCCAGCGCGGTCCCGGGCCCGTCGCGTAGGACCTGCCGAATCCCTTCTTCACCAACTGCCGCCCCAACTCGGTGACATACGCGTCCTGCGCGCCGGGCCGGAACACGGCCCGGCCCGGATAGGCGGGGACGCGCGGCGCCGAGGGGGTGTGAGCGGCGGGTGGCCCCGGAACCGGGGGGATGTGCGGAACCGGCGGGACGTGCCGGGTCGTGATGTCCCTGCCCCTGCCGGTGACCAGCAGTGCCCAGGTCCGCGGGCCGGGCAGGCCGTCGGCGTCGGGGCCGCGCCAGCCCTGGGCCCGCTGGAAGGCCCGGGTGGCCCTGCCGTCGGCGGCCGTCCAGCGCGGGCCGGGTCCGGACGCGTAGAAGCGCTCGGCGCCGCGCTCGACGAGGAGCCGGCCGAGCAGGGTGATGTGCTTGTCGACCGCGCCGGGTCCGAACGCCGCCCGTCCCGGGAACGCCGGCAGCGCGGCCTGTCGCCCGCCGGGCTTGTCCCCGCCTTCGCCCGTGTTCGGGCCCGCGTTCGCGCCCGGGTTCCCGCTCATGGCGCCGGACTGCTCCCCGGCGCCCTTCGCGTCCCGCCCGCCCTTCGCGTCCTGCCCTGCCTTCGCGTCCTGCCCTGCCTGACCGAGGCCCTTGTAGCGATAGGGGATGTAGCGGTCGGAATGGCTCCAGTAGGCGTAAGGAGTGGCCTGGCTGCGAGCGGCGGGACGGGTCTGCTCGTACACGATGTAGTTACTGTGCGTGTAGTCCGTCCAGCCGCCGAAGAGGACGACGTGCGAGCCTTTCTCGGGGTCGGACGGATTGTGGAACAGCAGAATGTCGCCGGGCTGGAGTTCCTCCTTGGAAATCCTCGTCCCGTACTGGTGAAGACTGCTCGTCCACTCGTTCCGGGGCAGACCCCAGGCCATGGAGACGAAGCCGGAGCAGTCCTGCCGGTATCCGTCAGACCAGTAGGCGCGCATGCTGTACGGCACCTGCGCCGAAACCCATTCCTTGGCCCGTCTGATGATGTCGGCGCGGGTCGTCGGAGGCGTTATGACCGGTTCCGCCACCCCGTCGGGACGCGCCGGCTGCCCCGCGGGACCGTACAGTGGGGTCCTCACCCCCTGAGGCGTCTTGGGCTCGTCACCTGCGGGAACGCCGGGACGGTCGGGGGTCTGCGGAGCTGCGGCGGCGGGCGCCGCGACCGTCACCGTCGTCGCGGCCGTCGCGGCCGTCGCGGCCGTCGCGGCGGCCACGACCAGGGCGCGGTGAGCGGACGGGAAGCCGTTGAACGGGCCGGACGGGGAATTCCGGGGCACCCGTCGGTGTGCCGCACACCCGGGGCAGTCGCAGTCGCTCTCGGGATCGAATTCCTCGAACACCGGAGGCTCCATGCGATTCCCCTCACACCTCAGCTGGAAATGTCCGCGACTGCTCACATTCGCCAGTTTCGCAACTGTCTTGTCGACGCGCATGCTGACGGTCCGAATGACGTAAGCGGCGATGTGCGCGGCACTCTCCCGACCCGTCGGCCCGGGGCCCTGGACGGTCAAAAACACCCTCTCCGGTCCTGTAGAGTTACGACGTCAGTGCAAGCGCCGCTAGCTCAGTTGGTTAGAGCAGCTGACTCTTAATCAGCGGGTCCGGGGTTCGAGTCCCTGGCGGCGCACAGACGACGAAGGCCTCTCGCGCGAGCGAGGGGCCTTCGTCCGTTCACGGCAACAGCAACGGCAAGAGCAGAGACGTCACGCGCTCGTGCCGGTCAGGTACGCCGACACGATCACGTTGGCCGTGTAGCTGTGGCTGGCCCGGTCGAAGACGCCGCCACAGGTGACGAGGCGCAGTTCGGCGCGGCCCGCCCGGCGGACGCCGTAGGCCAGCCGGGCGTCGAAGCGGTCGCGCCGGACGACCTCGACGTCGTCGACGGTGAACTCGGCGACCTTCCCGTCGTCCCGGACCACGCGAACCTTCTCGCCGCCCCTGAGCGTGCTCAGCTTGTAGAAGACGGCGGGCCGGGTCTCGGTGTCGACGTGCCCCACCAGCAGGGCGGCGCCCCGCGCACCGGGTTTCGCGCCGCCGGCGTACCAGCCGACGACGCCCGCCTGGTCGAAGGGCGGCGGGTCGACGGCCCCGTTCCCGTCGAGGCCGCGGGCGACGACCGGGGCCTGCACGCCCAGCACGGGGATGTCGACGCGGCGCGGCAGCGCCTGTCCCAACGGCGCTGCGGCCGGTGGGAGCGGGACCGGCGGCCGGCCGGCCGCGGCCATGTCGCTGGCGGCGGGGACGGATCCGCCGGGCCGCACCTCGGTCACCTCGCGCCCCCACAACCACAGCCCGAGCAGCAGCACCGCCCAGGCCAGACCGGTCAGCACGCGGCCGGAAGCACGCCCGCGCTCACGGTCGCGGTCATGATCTCGATGGCGGTCGCGGTCCCGGTCGCGGTCACGTTCGCGGTCGGACACGGCTCAGTCCGTCCTGCGTCTCCGCCGCACGCCGCGGAAGACGACGGCGGCCACGGCGACGCCCGCCAGCACCAGCCCGATGATCGCCTGCACCGCGCCGGGACCGTCCACCCGGGCCTCCTCCACGGAGGCGAGCGGAGCCGTCCCGCCGCCGCCCGCGCGGACCGGGGCGACGGGAGAGGCGGCGACCGTCGGCTCGTCCAGCACCGCATGCCCGGGCGACTCCCGCGGCCGCGACGGATCGGCGGGCGACGGGGCGACGACGCTGATCCGGCCCTTGACCGTGAAGTCGACGCAGGTGATCCGCACGTCGTAGCCGCCGACCGCGACGGAGGAGCGGACCCGCGTGTCGCCGGCGAGCGAACCGCCGGAACCGCTGAGCCGCGCGTCCGAGACGAAGGCGTCCGAGGTCGCGGTGGCCGTGCGGCCGGCGCAGCCCGTGACCTTCAGTGTGATGTCGGCGCCGGGCGAGGGCTTGGACGGGGTGACCGAGACGGTGCCGTCACCCGAGGCGTGGGCCGTGGGGGCGTACGCCATGGGGACGAGCACGGCGGGGACGAGCACCGCGACAGCTGCCGCGGCGCCCGAACAGAGAGCGACCTTCAGTGAACTCATCGTGAACCTCCAGCTCTCTGGAGGGTCCCCCGCCGGGCCGCCGGACGCATCCCCTGGCGGGGTTTCCCTGCTCCGCACGGGTGGCAGGCACGGCCCCGCGGGTTTCGGATCCCGTCCGCGCCGCGCGTTTCGGATGCCCTAGGGCGCGTTTCGGGTCCCGTCGGGGCCGCGCGTCTCGGGTCCGGTCGATGCCGCGGGTTCAGATCCGGTCGACGAGGTCCGCGATGGAGTCCACGATCTTCGACGGCCGGTACGGGAAATCCTCGACCTGCTCGGGCCTGGTCAGGCCGGTGAGCACCAGGAACGTCTGCATGCCGGCCTCCATCCCGGCCAGCACGTCGGTGTCCATGCGGTCGCCGATCATCGCGCTGGTCTCGGAGTGGGCGCCGATGGCGTTCAGCCCGGTGCGCATCATCAGCGGATTCGGCTTGCCCGCGAAGTACGGGTTCTTGCCGGTCGCCTTGGTGATCAGCGCGGCGACGGCACCCGTGGCGGGCAGCGCGCCCTCGGCGGAGGGGCCGGTCTCGTCCGGGTTGGTGCAGATGAAACGCGCGCCGTCGTTGATGAGGCGGACCGCCTTCGTCATCGCCTCGAAGGAGTAGGTGCGGGTCTCGCCGAGGACGACGTAGTCGGGCTCGTGGTCGGTGAGGACGTAACCGATGTCGTGCAGCGCGGTGGTCAGGCCCGCCTCGCCGATGACGTACGCCGTGCCCTCGGGCCGCTGGTCGCCGAGGAACTGGGCGGTGGCCAGCGCGGAGGTCCAGATGTTGTCGATCGGCACGTCCAGGCCCATCCGGCGCAGCCGGGCGTGCAGGTCGCGCGGGGTGTAGATCGAGTTGTTGGTCAGGACGAGGAAGGGCTTGCCGGACTCCCGCAGCTTCTTCAGGAAGGCGTCGGCGCCGGGGATCGGCACGCCCTCGTGGATGAGCACACCGTCCATGTCGGTGAGCCATGACTCGATGGGCTTGCGGTCTGCCATGTGCGGGATCTCCCTGCCGTGCGCGAGGACGCAGTCGCTGCGTGCGCCCCACCCTAATCACAGGGCCGATCTTGGGGAATGGCCGCTTCCGGGCCGTCCACCTGCTGGGACGCGCCCCGCGACGTCAGCGTCGTCGGCGGGCCAGCAACAGGGCCGCGCCGACGATCAGGAAGCCGCAGCCGACGACGCCGAGGGCGGCGGGTGAGGACAGGCCTGTGCGGGCCAGCTCGGCGGCCTCATCGGCGAGGGAGAGCGCCCCGGTTTCGGCGGCGGAGGGGCGGGGGGAGGGCGTGACGGGCGGCGCGGTCTGCGGGGCGGCCGAACCGGAGCCCGGCTCGGCCTTCCCGGTCCCGGGTTCGGTGCCCGGTCCGGTGTCGGCACCGGGTTCGGTGCCCGGTCCGGTGTCGCGTCCGGGTTCCGTTTCGGGTGGGGTGCCGGGGGCGGTCCCCACGGTGAAGCGGTAGTCGTTCGACTGCCCGACCCAGTCGCCGTCGTCACCGTGCCGCTGGACGACCGCCGCGTTGGCGGTGACGACGTTCGGGGCGGTGCCCGCGGCGAGGGCCAGCCGCAGCTTCACCGTGAGGGTGCGGCCGGGGCCCACCCGGAACCCTGAGAAGCCGCCGGAGCCGGACCGGTGCTCGTCGGCGAAGACGCCGACCAGCTCGTCGTCGTCGGTGAGCTCGAAGCGGACCGGGTGCTGCCGTCCGCCGGCGTAGAACTCCAGGCGCGGCTGATCCGGTTTCAGCAGGTGCGCCTCGTCGACCAGGACGACGACCGGGTGGACGTCGTCACAGGTGCGGCGGGTGGTGTTGGTGAGGTCGAGGTACCAGGCGCCGAATCCGCCGCCGGGCCGGTAGGAGTCGGGACCGCCGCGCAGACGGGTGGTGAGCGGGAAGCCGTCGGCGCCGGACCCGGCACAACCCGGTCCGGCTTCCGCGTACGCGGGCACGGGGACTTCCGCGTACGCGGGCGCGGGAAGGAGGGCGGCGGCCGCGGCGAGACAGAGGAAGACAGGCGGGCACAGTCGCATGAACACGTGAGCTTGCACGATGATCCGACCGGACCGCCCCGCCACACCGCACGGCCGTACGCATCTCCCTCGTTCGCCCTTCGGTTCCCCCTCGTTCGGCGTACCGGGCTCGCCCGCCGGTCGGCCCCTGCGGTTCAACTCCGGTTCGACTCCGGTTCAGCCGGACTCCCGGCCGAACAGCGGGGCCAGGAGGAGCTGGGCCGGCCTGCGGGGTGCGAAAGTGGTGCTCATGACTGCACGCAAGACTGACGGGACTGACGGGACTGACGGGACTGACGGGACTGACGGGACTGACGGGATCCGCGGGACCGGCGGGACTCCTCTGCGCGTGGGCCTGATCGGGTACGGCCTCGCGGGCTCCGTCTTCCACGCCCCGCTGATCGCCGCCACCGAGGGCCTTGTGCTCGACACGGTGGTCACCTCGTACCCGGAGCGGCAGGAGCAGGCCCGCGCCGAGTTCCCGGACGTGCGCCTCGCCGCCGCCCCGGACGACCTCCTCGCCCGGTCCGGCGAGCTGGACCTGGTCGTCGTCGCGTCCCCGAACAAGACGCATGTGCCGCTCGCGACCGCCGCCCTCAAGGCCGGTCTGCCGGTCGTCGTCGACAAGCCGGTGGCGGGCACGGCGGCCGAGGCCCGTGCGCTGGCCGCCCTCGCCGAGGAGCGCGGGCTGCTCCTGTCCGTCTTCCAGAACCGGCGCTGGGACAACGACTTCCTGACCCTGCGCAAACTGCTGGACGAGGGCGCGCTGGGCGACGTCCAGCGCTTCGAGTCGCGGTTCGAGCGGTGGCGGCCGCAACTGAAGGGCGGCTGGCGGGAGTCCGGCGACCCGGCAGAGATCGGAGGTCTGCTCTACGACCTCGGCAGTCATGTCGTCGACCAGGCGCTGGTGCTCTTCGGCCCGGCGGTCCGCGTGTACGCGGAGGCGGACGTCCGCCGGGCGGGCGCGGAGACCGACGACGACACGTTCATCGCGATCACGCACGCGAACGGCGTCCGCTCCCACCTCCACGTCTCCGCGACGACCGCCCAACTCGGCCCGCGCTTTAGGGTGCTGGGCTCGCGGGCGGGGTACGTGAAGTACGGCCTGGACCCCCAGGAGGCCGCACTGCGCGAGGGCCTGCGGCCCGGCGGCTCGGACGGCCTGAGCAGCTCGACCGGCTCGGCCGGCTGGGGTACGGAACCGGAGGAGCTGTGGGGCCGGGTCGGCGCCGGAGAGTCCCCGCTGACCGGCGGTGGACGCCCTGTGCAAACCCTCCCCGGCGACTACCCGGCCTACTACGCTGCGGTGACCAAGGCACTGATCGACGGCGGCCCGGGCCCGGTGACCGCCGTCGAGGCGGCCGCCGCCCTCGACGTCCTGGAGGCGGCCCGCCGTTCGGCACGAGACAAGGTGGCGGTGACGCTGTAATGGGCACCCACGAGATCACCCCGAAGTTCACCCCGGAGATCACCCCGACCCTGGAGGAGCTGCAGACCCAGGAACGTCGGCTGGTCTTCCGCCAGTTCACCCACGACGACGCGTGGGCGCTCGGCTCACTGCTGGTGGAGCTGGCCCGGGAGCGCCAGGCGCCGGTGGCCGTCGACATCCACCGGTCGGGCCAGCAGCTCTTCCACGCCGCCCTGCCCGGCTCGACCCCCGACAACGACGCCTGGATCGCCCGCAAGCGCCGGGTGGTGGAACGCTTCGGCGCCTCGTCGTACCTGGTGGGCTCCCGCTTCCGCGCCAAGGGGACGACGTTCGAGGAGTCCTCCCGCCTCGACCCGGATGTCTACGCGGCCCACGGCGGCTCCTTCCCGGTCACCGTGGAGGGCGTGGGCGTCGTGGGCGCGGTGACGGTCTCGGGCCTCCCCCAACTCGAGGACCACCGCTTCGTGGTGGCGGCCCTGGAGCAGTTCCTGGAGAAGTACCTGTAACGAACGGCAGGGGCGAAGGGGGCGGCTGGGCAACCCCCTTTGGGGGCGCGGGGAACTGCGCGACCAGCCACTCCCGACCCGCACCCGCCCACCACGAGTCCCCCGCCCCCGTGGTCCGCCGGCCGACCCAGCGGAGCGCTACGCGTCGCCGAACACCTGCCGCTGCCGCCCCAGCCCCGAGATCTCGAGTTCCACCACGTCCCCGCCCCGCAGGAACGGCTTCGGGTCGGGCGCCCCGAGGGCCACCCCGGCCGGCGTCCCCGTGTTGATCACGTCCCCGGGGTACAGCGTCATGAACTGGCTGACGTACCGCACGACCTCCCCGACGGCGAAGATCTGCTCGGCCGTGGTGCCGTCCTGCTTCAGCTCCCCGTTGACCCAGAGCCTGAGGGAGAGGTCCTGCGGGTCGGCGATCTCGTCCGCCGTGACGAGCCAGGGGCCCAGCGGGTTGAACGTCTCGCAGTTCTTGCCCTTGTCCCAGGTCCCGCCGCGCTCGATCTGGAACTCCCGCTCGGACACGTCGTGCGCCACCGCGTACCCGGCGACGTGCGCGAGCCCCTCCTCGGCCGACTTCAGGTAGCGGGCCGTGCGCCCGACGACGACGGCCAGCTCCACCTCCCAGTCGGTCTTGACGGACCCGCGCGGGATCAGCACGGTGTCGTGCGGCCCGACGACGGTGTCCGCCGCCTTGAAGAAGATCACGGGCTCGGCGGGCGGCTCGGTCCCGGTCTCCCGGGCGTGGTCGTGGTAGTTCAGCCCGATGCACACGATCTTGCCGATCCGTGCCAGCGGCGGTCCGATCCGCAGCCCGGCGGCGTCCAGCGCCGGCAGCGCCCCGGATTCGGCGGCGGCCCGGACCCGGCCGAGCGCCGCGTCGTCGGCGAGCAGCGCCCCGTCGATGTCCTGGACGACTGCGGAGAGGTCCCGCAGGACCCCCTCGGAGTCGAGCAGCGCGGGACGCTCCGTGCCCTTCGCACCGACTCGCAGCAACTTCATGATGACCGTCTCCCTGGATCGCGGATCGTCCTCCGACGGGTGCAGCCATCGGAGGACTGGTCGATCGTCCAAGCCCGGCGTTCGCTCCGCAATACCCGGTTCACGTACTGGACCGTCACCGAAGCCACCGAAGTCACCGAAGTCACCGAAGTCGTCACCGGAGTCCCGGAGTCACCGGACGAACGCGGGGACGCGGGGACGGTCATCGGTACAGGACGGCCCGTTCGACCGCGCTCCACGTGGTGGACGTGATCACGTACAGCGCGGCGGCCATCGGGACGACCGCCACGGTGATCAGGGTGAGGAACGACATGAACGGCATGACCTTGGTGAGGGCGCCGAAGCCGGGCACGTCCTCGCCACCGCCGGTCACGGGCAGCGGCGTCCGCTTGGCGCGCAGGTAGTTGAAGGTGGCGACCGCGGCCACGACGGCGAACAGCGCGAGGTAGACCAGCCCGGCCCCGCCGACCGGTCCGCCCCCGGTGAGCGCGTCCGCCCAGCGGTCGCCCAGGGGCGCGGCGAACAGCCGGTGGTCGAGCAGCCCGTTGCTCTCGCCGCCGATCGAGGTGCTGGAGAAGAGGTGGTAGAGCACGAGGAACGCGGGCGCCTGGAGCAGGCTGGGCAGGCAGCCGGAGAGCGGTGACACCTTTTCCTCGGCGTGCAGTTCCAGCACGGCTTTCCGGAGCCGTTCGGGGTCCTTCGCGTGCTTCCCGCGCAGTTCGGCGATCCTCGGTTGCAGGGCGGCGCGGGCCTTCTGCCCTCGGGCGGTCGCGCGGGACAGCGGATGGACGAGGAGCCGTACGAGCGCGGTGAACAGGACGATCGCGGCGGCCGCGGCGGCGGCGCCGAACAGGGGGTGGAGCAGGTCGGCGAGGTGCTCGACCAGGCTGGCGAAAACGGACATGGGTGAGGAGCCCTCCGGGGGTCTCGTCGTGCCGGGGACAACGGGGTTGGCGGCATGACGACCCGCGCGGGGCCACGAGGACGACGACGTCGGACAAGGTCGGACGACGTCGGACTCGGCCCTACGCGGCGGTCGCCGGGAGGGCGTGACCGGGCGCTCGGGGGCGGGGCCGGCCGGACGCGTCGGGATCGCGTTGCGGCAGGAAGGCCGTGCGCCGGGCCCGGTCCCTGATCGCCGTGCGCACCCGGGTGGGCGGCACGCGAGGCACGCTGCGCGCGGCGACGACGGCGCAGACCGTCAGCGCGGAGGAGGCGGCGGCGGTCGCGGCGAGGGCGACGGCGGCCGTGAGACCGCCGGAGTCGAGGAGCGACACGTCGAGGACGAGGAGGGGCAGGAGCAGGAAGGGCATGACGGCGCGACGCGCGGCGAACCGGTTGTGCGGCATGCGTCTCCTCCCCTGCCCCCAAGAGGACGTCCGGGACGCGGCAAAGGTTCCGCGACCCGCGTGGGCGCTCGCGACGGCCTCAGCGCGCTGCCGAGGTCACGCCGACGAGGCAACTTGTATCAGGGGTTTGACACAAGATTCCGCTCCCGGCATCTTGTACCCACCAGTTGATACAAGTACCCGACCGGGGGGTCCGCCATGCTCGACACCGTCCCGCCCGAGAGACTGCTGGCGCGCGCCGACCTCTGCGCCCGCTGGGCCGGCCTGGCCCTGGGCGTCGTCGTCGCGCAGCCGCTGGCCGCCTGGGACAGCGACGACCTCGCCATGCGCTTCCTCAGCGCGGTCACCGCGTTCGGACTGTGCGCCGTCGGCGGGGTCCTGCTCGGCGACTCCCTCACCCCGGTTCCCCTGGAAGCGGTCCGCACCGCCGCCCTCGCCCCGCGCCGGGTCCGGGACCACGTACCGCCCCGGATGGCGCCGTTGCTGGTCTTCGAGGCGGCCTGCATCACCGTCCTGCTGACGATCGGGACCCTCATGGCCTCCCCCGACGTCCACGGCCGGGCCGGCCGTGGCCTCACCGTCGTCTGCGCCGTCGGCAGACCCCGGATCCTCGGCCCGTGGCCCGGCCTCCACTACGCCGCCCCGGCACTCGCCGCCCTCGCCCTCGGCACCGCCGCCTGCGTGTGGGCGCTGCGCCGCATCGCGCACCGACCCGGCGACAACCTGCGGCGCCACGACCGCAGTTGGGCGATCACCGGGGCCTGGGGGCTGCTGGTCTCCAGCCAGCTGCTGATCGTCCTCGGCATGATCGGCCGGGTGCTGTCGTACACGACCTGCGCCGGCATGCTGGGCAACGTCACCGCGCTGGTCATCTACCCCCTGGGGCTGCTCGCCCTGTTCACCCTGGGCTGGTGCCTGTTCACCGTCGTCGCACCCCGGGCCGTCGGCGATGAGTGAGCCCGCGGTACGCGTCGACACCACCAGCCAGGTGCCCCCGTACGACCAGATCCGGTCCCAGCTCGCCGCCCTCATCGTCACCGGCCGGCTGACGGAGGGCGAGCGGCTGCCGACCGTGCGCCAGCTCGCCGCCGACCTGGGTCTGGCGCCGGGGACGGTGGCCCGCGCCTACCGCGAACTGGAGGCCGCCGAGCTGATCCGCACCCGGCGCGGCGCCGGCTCCCGGGTGGCGGCGCCCCGGGCCCGCCCGGCCCGCCCCGACCCCGAGCAACTGGCCACGCTGGCCCGTGACTTCACGGCGTCCGCCCGCGCCCTGGGCGCCGACACCGACGCCGTCCTGACCGCCGTCCGCGAGGCCCTGGAGGAGGGCGCGTAGCGGCCGGGGGGCGGTACACCGCGACGCGGTCCGCAACCGCCCGCCCCGCCGGACCGCTCTACATGACCATGCACCTGCACGACAGGCACGGCAGGCACGGCAGGGACGACAGGGACGACAGGGAGAACCTGCACCACAGGCACGATCAGCCTCACATGCACGGCCGGCCCCGCATGCACAGGAGAGTGGCCCGCGGGGTCAGGACGTTCGCCGGTCAGCTGGCACGCTTCGGCTGGGTGCAGGCGCGCTGCTGCGCCTTCGCGGTCGCGCTGCTCGGCGGCATGGCCGTCTCCAGGCTGCTCCCGGTCCTCCCGGTGGCCCGCTACGACCTCCTCCTCGCGTACGGCGTGCTGCTCACCGCGGTCGCGTGGCTCCTGGGCTGGGAGTCCCGGCGGGAGGTCGCGGTGGTGGCCGTCTGCCATCTCCTGGGGCTCGCGTTCGAGCTGGTGAAGGTGCGGGTGGGTTCGTGGAGCTACCCCGAGCCCGGCCTCACCAAGATCGCCGGAGTGCCGTTGTACGGCGGCTTCATGTACGCGGCCGTCGGCAGTTACGTCTGCCGGTCCTGGCGGCTGCTCGACCTGTCGCTCACCCGCTACCGGGCCCGTTCCACCGCCGTGCTCGCCGTCGGCCTGTACGTGAACTTCCTGAGCCATCACTGGCTGCCGGACCTGCGGCTGCCGCTCGGCGCGCTGCTGCTGGCCGCCACGGCGGGGACGTGGGCGCACTTCACCGTCGGCAGGCTGCGGCACCGGATGCCGCTGGCGCTCGCCTTCACGCTGATCGGCTTCTTCCTCTGGCTCGCCGAGAACATCGCCACCTACCTCGGCGCCTGGACCTACCCGTACCAGCTCGACGGCTGGGAGCCCGTCGCCCTCTCCAAGTGGGTCTCGTGGGCGCTGCTGATCAGCGTCACCTTCGTCATCTGCGGGGCGCGACGGGGACGCGGGGAGAGCAAGGAGCGCGGGGAGAGCAAGGAGCGCGGGGGACGCGGGGAGCGCGGGGCGAGCCGTGAACCCCGGGAGCCCCGGGAGCCCCGGCGCGACGGCGTCGTCCTAACCGCGGGGCCGGGGCTGCGCGGCGACCAGGACGCCCCAGACGACCAGCCGGTACCGGGAGGTGTACTCGGGCGTGCAGGTGGTGAGGGTGAGGTAGCGGCCGGGGACGCCGTAGCCGAGGCCGGGCTTCGTGAGGGAGCGGGGCACGGGCCCGATGACGCCCGCGTCGCGAGGTGAGGTCTGCGGCAGGACCTTGTCGACGCGGTAGGTGTAGGTGGCGTCCCGGGTCTCCACCTCCACCTTGTCGCCCTTCCCCAGGCGGTTGAGGTACCGGAAGGGCTCACCGTGCGTGTTGCGGTGCCCGGCGACCGCGAAGTTGCCCTGCTGGCCCGGCTGCTGGCTGCCGCTGTAGTGCCCCGCGTACCCCTTGTTGAGGACCTTCTGCTTGCTGGTTCCCTCGGCGACCGGCACCCGCAGGCCGAGCCGGGGAATGCGCAGGACCGCGTACGCCTGGGAGGAGCGCGGGACGCCGCTCCCCGCGTCGCCCGCCGACGACGAGCCGCTACGGCCGTCGGGCCTTCCTGCGCCTGCGCCGCCCTCGTCGCCCTCGCCGGGCGGGTCGCCGGCGGCGGTGTCGGCGCCCGGGCCCCCGTCACCGGCGGCGCCCTGCGGATCGTCCGCCTCGCCGTTCCCCCACTCCTGCTCCAGGGCCGCCACCCTGCGCTCGGCGCCGTCCTTCGCCTCCCGGTTGGTCCACCACAGCTGGTGGACGACGAGGAGGAGTACCAGCACCCCGGCGGTGACGAGGAGTTCGGCACCGGTCCACAGCGCTGGACGGCAACGGGCGCGCCGCCGCCGGGTGCTGTGCCGAACGACGGGGACGCGCCGACGGAGGAGGACGCGTCGGCCGACGCGGGTCCGCTGTCCGGGGGATGTCCGCACGCGGGCACGATAGAGGGAAGGGGACAAGGTCTCCAGACCCGCACATAAACGGACCGTCCACACTTCGCCCGTTCGTCCCCTCGAACCCCTTCCACCCCTTTCTCCACAGGTTTGAGAAAGGGCTGCCAGAACTCTCGACAACACCACGGACCACGCCCGATGCTTCGTGACGCACCGAGCAACGCGGAACTCACGCATCCACTTACCCGACGCTTTCACGCACGCACACCGGCATGCACGCACGCACCACCGCTCCACCGCACGCAGACGAGCGTGCACGCACGTATCGCACTGACGCATTCCGACGACGCCGGCGGGACGACCGGCGGTCGATCGCTGTCATGAAGCGGAGAAGTCATGATCCGACGCAGAACACTGCTGGCGGCCACGGGTGGCGCGCTCCTCGGAAGCGCGCTCGCGACGGGCACCGCCCGCGCCGACTCCACGATAGCCGTCAACCCCTCGACGACCTACGGCACTTGGGAGGGCTGGGGCACCTCCCTGGCCTGGTGGGCGAACGTCTTCGGCGCGCGCGACGACTTCGCCGACATCTTCTTCACGACCAAGTCGGTGTCCTACAGCGGTAAGACCCTGCCCGGCCTCGGCCTCAACATCGCCCGCTACAACCTGGGCGCGTGCAGCTGGAACAGCGTGGGCAGCACGTCGATGGCGGAGTCGCCCAACATCCCCGGGTTCAAGCAGATCGAGGGCTACTGGCAGGACTGGAACAACGAGGACCCGACGTCCTCGGCCTGGGACTGGACGGCGGACGCCACCCAGCGCGCGATGCTGCAGAAGGCCGTGTCGCGCGGCGCGACGACCGAGCTGTTCGCCAACTCCCCCATGTGGTGGATGTGTCTGAACCACAACCCGTCCGGCGCGTCGGGCGGCGGCAACAACCTCCAGTCCTGGAACTACCGCCAGCACGCCTCCCACCTCGCGGCGGTGGCCCTGCGCGCGAAGAACAACTGGGGCGTGAACTTCGCGACGGTAGGCCCCTTCAACGAGCCGTCCTCGTCCTGGTGGACGGCGACCGGGACGCAGGAGGGCTGCCACATGGACGCGGCCGTGCAGGCGGCCGTGCTCCCGTACATGCGCAGCGAGCTGGACAAGCGCGGACTGACCGCGACGAAGATCTCCGCCTCCGACGAGACGAGCTACGACCTCTCCCGCACCACCTGGAACTCCTTCTCCGCGACGACGAAGGGGTACGTGAACCGGGTCAACGTCCACGGCTACCAGGGCTCCGGCGGCCGCCGTGACCTGCTGTACACGGACGTCGTGACGACGGGCAAGAAGGCGCTGTGGAACTCCGAGACCGGTGACAAGGACGGCACCGGTCTCACGATGGCGAGCAACCTGCTCTACGACTTCCGCTGGCTGCACCCGACGGCGTGGGTCTACTGGCAGGTCATGGACCCGTCGGCGGGCTGGGCGATGATCCGGTACGACCCCGACACGCTGGCGGCCGGCGCGGTCACCACGAAGTACTACGTGATGGCCCAGTTCAGCCGTCACATCCGGCCCGGCATGACGGTCCTCGACACGGGCGTGAGTTACGCGGCGGCGGCCATCGACAAGACGGCGAAGCGCCTGGTGATCGTCGCGGCGAACACGTCGTCGTCGGCCCAGACCCTCACCTTCGACCTCTCCCGCTTCACCACGGTGAGCGGCGGATCGGGGGGGCTGGTCCCCCGCTGGAACACGGTGACCAACGGTTCCGGCGACCTCTACGCAGCCCACTCGGACACGCACCTGAGCGGCAAGTCGATCAGCGTCCCGTTCGCGGCGGGCGCGGTGCAGACCCTTCAGGTGGACGGGGTGACGATCTAGGACGTCCGGCGCGGATTCCGGGTGGGCGGGGCGGCGATGTGGTCGCTGGCCAGCAGGTATCTCTCCTTTGTCGGCGGGCGGCGCTACCGTGTCACCCATGCGCCCCGACACGCCTGCCGAGAACGTCGACCACACCGCCGAAGCGGCACGCCTGGAGCGGACCGCCGGCCTGTATCCCGAGGACGCCGAAGCCCTGCTGCTGCAGGCCGCGGCCCACCTGGAACTGGCCGGCGACCGCCCCGCCGCGACGACCCTGTACGACCGCCTCCTGTCCCCCTCGGACGGACAGGAGGCGGCAACCCTGGAGAGCCCCCACCTGATCCGCGCCCTGAAGGCCTCCAACCTGTGGGAGTACGGTCACGAGGCCGAGGCCCGGGCGATCATCGACGGCATCCGCGCCACCGCCCCCCGCGACCCGGCCCCCTGGGTCATCGTCGCCGAGTCGCTGGAGGCCCACGACGAGCTGGAGGAGGCGCACAAGACGTTCACCGAGGGCGTCACCCTGCTCCTGGCGGACGTCCCGGAACCCCCGCCGCACGCCTCCCACCCGCTGCTCTTCGGCCGCCACCGGGTACGCCGCATGCTGGGAGCCGCCCACGACGACTGGGACGTGCTGGCCGACACCCTCCACTCCTCCCCCGTCCCCCTGGACGAACTCCACGACCCCAAGCGCGTGTGGTCCCTCGGCTCGGACAACCCGGCCGAGCTGCAGGCCGAGATCTCCCGCCTCCGCGCCGAACTCGGCGCGTACCGGGAGGAACTGTCCCGCCCGTTCCCGGTCGCGGTCCTGCACTGGCCCACGGGAGAGCTGGCAGAGCTGCTCGGGGCGTACCCGACGCTGTCGGACGAATACCCCTCGCACGAGGAGCACCTGGCGACCATAGAGGCGTCCCTGCGCGAACTCGCCGCCTCCGGCACGCCCAACCTCGGCATCGTGACCGGCACGGTCCCCTCCTACGAGGCCTTCGCAGCCTCGGAGGCCTCATCTCCGGGGGACGCGAACCTGCTCCCCCAGTACGCGACGACCTTGGCAGCCCGGGGCCGGGCCGCGGTATGGCCGCCGGAGCGGGGGGCGGGATGCTGGTGCGGGTCGGGAAACAGCTATGCAACGTGTCACGGCACATCAGGGGCCTGAGACCGGCACCGTGGCGCTCCGGGGACTCTCGGCCCGCAACGCCCGCCCACGGGAGGAGCCGGTGGCGGGAGCCCCGTTCAGGACGATCATCGACCGTGACCCCATGCATTCGTGAGGCGTGACGACAGTGAACAGCGTTACGCCCTCTTCTCCCGGCGTCTCAGCCCGCATGAGCAGGCAGCCGAGCAAGGACACCGGTGTCGAGCTGGCCGTGCGACGGCTGCTGCACGCGGAGGGTATGCGCTACCGCGTGGAGTACCCCGTCCCTGGAATGCCACGACGACGGATCGATGTGGCGTTCCCCCGGGCCCAGGTGGCGGTCCTCATCGACGGCTGCTTCTGGCACGGCTGTCCGCAGCACGCCACCCACCCCAAGTCGAACGCGGAGTGGTGGCGGACCAAGCTGGAACGCAACATGGCGCGGGACCGGGAGACGACCGAGCACCTGACCGCTCAAGGGTGGACGGTGTTGAGGTTCTGGGAGCACACGCGGCCGGAGGAAGTCGCCCACACGGTGCGCACCACGGTCGACCGCAGGAGACGCGAGATGCGGGAGAGTGCCGTCCTCAGGCGGGAGGTGGGGGAGGATAATCGGCGAACGAGCCGAGGGGGAAAGACGGTTGACTGACAGACTCACGTTCGTGGACGTCTGCTCCGGTGCGGGCGGGTTGGCGTCGGGCCTGGAGAGCGCGGGCTTCACGCCGACGCTGCTCCTCGACGACAAGCAGCAGGCGTGCGAGACGCTCCTGGCCAACCGCCCTCACTGGAACGTCGTCCGCGAGGATCTGATCGACTTCGTGCCGGACGAACACCGGGAGAGTCTGGACGTCGATCTGCTCTCGGCCGGTCTACCGCGAGTGCGGTCCTCCGCTGCCGTGGGACGCTCGGACAGCGAGCCCGAGCTGCACCTCCTGCGAGCCGCGGTGTACCTCGTCCACGGAATCCAACCGCGCGCGCTGCTCCTGGAGAACCTGCCGGCACTCGTGCACTCGCCCGCGTACGAGGAGGTGCGCCGGTTCGTCTCGGAGGAACTCGCCCACCTCGGCTACCGGTTGCGCTGGTTCGTGTTGAACGCAGCGGACTTCGGTGTGCCGCAGGACCGTGAGCAGGGCGTCCTGGTGGCGCTCAAAGAGCCCTGGTTCGACGGCTTCACGCCGCCCGGGCCGACGGTCGACACGCATGTCCCGGTCGGAGAGGCGCTACGGAAGTCCATGGCGGCGCGGGGCTGGACGGAGGCCGATGCCTGGGCGGATCAGGCGAGTGCCGTGGCTCCGACGCTCGTCGGCGGCTCGGACAACCGGGGCGGTGCCGACGTCGGTCCGACGGGCACGAAGCGTGCCTGGGCGCGCATGGGGATCAACGGGAACGCGTTCGCCGACGAGGTGCCGGGACCGGACTACGTATGGCCCCGCTCGGACGATGTGGCACACATGCCGAAAATCACGGTGGACCAGGCCGCCGTCGTCCAGGCGTTCCCCCCGGATTGGCAGATCACGGGACAGAAGACCGCCCGATACCGGCAGATCGGCCATGCCACCCCTCCGCCGGTCGGCAGGGCACTCGGCGTGGCGATAGCGACCGCGCTGCGGTCCTCGGGCGGGGAGTAGCCCGTGGGCAATGGCACACCTGACAGCCGGCTACACTTCTCGCACATGAGCCACGCCAAGCACACACCCTCCTCACCTGCGATTTTCCGCATCGTGGATCTTTTCGCAGGGCCTGGAGGTCTGGATGTGGCGGCGGATGTCCTCGGTCATCACGTCACCGGGATCGAGTGGGACGAGGATGCCTGCGAGACCCGTGCGGCGGCGGGAATGGACACCTTCGCCGGCGACGTGAGGGAGTTCCGCGCCGCCCACTTCCCGCACGCCCAGGTGCTGACCGGTGGGCCGCCCTGTCAGACGTTCACCGTCGCCGGCCACGGCGCTGGCCGCAGGGCCTTGGACGACGTCTTGGAGTACATCGCACGGCTGCACGACGCCGTGCGCTCGGAGTCGACGCCTTGGCGTGAGGTCTTCCGTACCTGGCGCAGGATCTCCGAGGAACTGCAGCACAGGGCAGCCGAGGCGGAAACGGTCAAAGCCGCGAAGCGTGAGGTCGAGGCGGTCCGCTCGGTCACCCGCAAGGCAGCCAGAAAGAACCTCGCCGAGCACGGCTGCTCGGCCGTGGAGATCAAGATCGCCTTGAAGACGCCGGAGGCGCCGCTTCACCTCGTCCGTCGGGACGCCGACCTCAAGACGCTCTTCGACACTCTCGTCTCACTGGAGAAGGCCCTCGACGCGCATCGAGTCAGGTTGGAGGAGCTGGGCGACGAACGCACCGGGCTCGTTCTCCAACCGCTGTGGTGGGTGATCGAACGAAGTCGCCGCCCGGGACTGGTGCCATACGAGGCCGTCGTGCTGGAACAGGTGCCCGCTGTGATGCGGGTGTGGGAAGAGTACGAGAAGGTGCTGGCCACCCTCGGTTACCGGACCCGTAGACAGCTGATGCACACCGAGGCATTCGGCGTTCCGCAGACCCGCCGGCGTGCCGTGCTCATGGCCAGGTTCGGAAAGACCGACATCCCGGAGCTGGAGGAGACCCACGAGCGCTATCGGCCCGGCGGCGTTCCCGCTGCCGCCCGGGGCGCTGATCCCGCGGACGGGCTGCTCTGGGACATCGACGAGAAGACCGTCGGCAATAGCAAGGAAAAGCCGAAGGACTCCTGGGTGTCCATTGAGGCCGCCCTGAAGAAGGTTCGGGACATCGCACCGGACCTGAACCTGCCGGACCGCCCCGCCTTCACCGTGGTCTCGAACTACGGCACCGGTGGCGACCCTGGCGCGCGCGGGCGTCGGGACCACGACGTGCCGTCCTCGACGGTCACCGGGAAGGTGTCCCGCAACCGGCTCGTGCACAAGGGGACGGACACGGACCTCCCTGAGTTCAGCCGTTTCGAACTCGCCGAGGCCGGGGTGCTCCAGACGTTTCCCGTCGCGTACCCCTGGCGGGGCGGCGACCGATCCCAACAGATCGGTAACGCGGTGCCGCCCCGGCTCGCCCTGCATGTACTCCGGCATGTGCTCGAACCGGAGTTGAGCGAGAAGGAGGCCGATGCCAGGCTGGAGCAGGCCATTGCGAAGCTCGAGAACTGGCGTCCTCCGAGCGAACCGGTGAAGGTCCGCCGACGCAAGGATCTGGAGACTCACCCGCACACCGCCGGGTGAGCCCCGCGGATCATGCCTGGGGGGTCTTCCCCCTGACGGGGGCCGTCTCGAAGAGTTCCGCGAAGTAGTCCGTCAGCTTCTCGATCGACGCCTCGGGCACAGGATCTTCGTCGGGGCCGCTCGGCGGATCGTGGCGGGCCACCGGAGGGGCGTTCTCGGCCTCGGCGATCCAGCGCCGCAGATCGTCGGGATCTCTCGGCTCATCCTCGGCCATGGCGTCGTAGACGAGGGTGGCACCGGCGGTGTTGATCGCTGCCATCAGGCCGTTGATCTCCCGGCCGGTGGTGGCGATCCCCTTCTGGAGGAGCCGGACCAGCGCCTGGGCTGTAGGCCGGTGGTCGATGAGGGACACGCGCAGGACGGTGTGGATCAGGTCCTGGTTGGAACAGGCGACCTTTACCGGCGAGTAGTCCGGACCGTTACGGAACAGTTCGGCCGCCCACCACAGACGCGAGAAACACTGGCGGTCGGCGACGCCCTTGAATCGGGCCGGGCTTATGCGAGGCTCGGGACTCTTCGCCGTGGGCGCGCCCATGTGCCGCCACGCCACGTAGTCCGGGGCGACGCCCACTGCCAGGTGATTCCAGATCCGCTGGTCGGCGGCCTCCCGCCGACTGATACGGAGCGCGGCATGAAGTCGGGGGGCCAGCCACGCGTCGGCCGCGGTCCGGTTCTCCGTGCCCCTGTAAGGAGCGTCCTCGATCAGCCCCCGCAGCGGTTCCACCTTCCAGCGGGGATCGTCCTCCGACAATGGTTCGACGACCTTCGCCAGGTCGACTCCACCGTGCCCCTGGATCCCCCGCAGGAGATCCTCGGTCAGAAAGGGGTCGGCGGCCGTGGCGGAGAGCTTACCGAGTCGCTCCGGCATGTGCTGAGGTGCGAGGCGTTGGTACCGGTCGTTCACGGCTGGTCCTCCCAATTGTTCCGCTGGAGCGCGCGCAGCATGTTGGTGAGCGACTGGCGCGCTCCCGCTCGACGTACGGCCGCGTAATGGATGCGGGTCTGGAGTTCGGCCCATCCCGCGTCCTGGGTCCGTCGGCGCTGGACCTGGTGGAGGGCGTCCTCGGGACGGAGGCCGGGTACCACGTCGGGAAGCATGTCCCGCAGCACCTCCCCTCTCCAGTCGGTGGGAAAGACCGGCGACCCATCGGGTTCGATCTCCAGATCGCCGATCGCGCTGTGGAAGACGGCCGTCCACACGTCCGTGGCCATCTGGGACAGCAACAACTCGTGGACCTTGTTCTCCATCCCGCCGGTTTCACCGTCGAGAAGGTCCGCGAACCCCTCCACGTCGGTATTGATCATCACCAGGGGAAGCCGGCCCGAGGCGTCGACGATCCAGGGCGCGTCGGCGTACGGGCGAAGCCATTCACGGGCGCTCTTGGAAAAGCCCGTCCGTTTCACGTCCAGGGCCAGGCCTTCGAGCGGCTCCTCCGCCGTGGTGTCGATCTTCCAGTCGGCATCCGTCTCGGTGATCGCCCTGCCGGGGATGCCGTCGACGGTGGCCACAGCGTGGACCGTGAGAGAGGCGCGGCCCGCGTGGTCGTCACGGCGTACGTCGATCGTCCCGGACCACTCCTTGCTGTCCGGGCCGTCCTGTGTGAGGTCCACGGAGGTACGCACGTTGGTGTCGCCGTCGGTCAGTACCGCGAGGACCCGCAGCTCGCTCCACGGGGCGCCAGCGTCCGTGGCCCCGGGCGGCAAGGTGGCGGACAGGGCGATCCGGGCCGTCACCCAGTCCTCGTGCTGGGCGACGCCCAGGGCGACAGTGCGCTTGGGGGTCGAGAAGGACGAGGTGTCCAGACGGTCACGCGAACCGTCGGGCAGCTTCAGGGAGACCGAGGTCACCCTCAGCGCAATGGGACGGTTGAGCCTCTTGTACGGATAGAACTTCATGCCTCACTCCCGGCACGAAGCTCGAGTACGAGTCGCGACAGTTCGGTGCGAACCGGATGGCTGGTGGGATCGGTCGCGCCGCGGAAAACGGCCCGACGGACACCGGGCGTGAAGTGGAGTACGCCGTCCCGGACCTCGCAGCCCTCCACCGCGACGAGTTCGGCCCAGTCGAGCCGTGGCCGTCCACCGGAGCGGACGTCGAGAAGGACCATCGGGGTCATGGCGGGCAGTTCGTCGGCGCGCGGCAACTTCACTTCTGCGGTGATACGCCATTCCCTCTTCTCACCGATCGTGGCGTCCAGTTCGGAGAGTTCCGGCAGGCCCGAACCCGCCGGGCGTTTGGCCGGCGTCGACTTGCGCGGGACGGTGAGCTTCTTGCGGAGCTTGGTGCTCTCCTGCGATCCGGGGCGCTTGGTGCGGACGACGAGTTCCTTCACCGCGGAATTGACGTCCGTGGTGAGCCGGGCGATCCGATGGTGGGCGCTGTGGGACCAGCGGAGCGTCAACTCCTCGGTCTGGCCCCATCGGTCGTGCTCGGGCGGCTCGGCGGCCCGCAGAAACTCCTCGGCCTCCTTCGCGAAGGGCGCCGACTCCCCCGCCGCGTGCCCCACCAACAGCACCGCCTGGAAGGCCGTGACGCCCAGCGGTAGACCGTGGACGGACGACTTCTTGATGGTCATCCGGTTGCCGCGCAGGGAGTGGACCTGGTTCGGAGTCCCGTCCCTGTCCTCGCCCTCCGTCACGAGGAGCACGCCCTGATGGACGCCGAGGGTGCCCTGCCGACCGCCGGACAGGGGAAGCTTGAACGGGACGGTACGGAGCGCGACCTGACCGGACTCGGTGAGCCGGTCCACGGTCGTGCCCTCGTAGAAAGCTCGTAGGGCCCTGCTGCGAGAGGGCTCCTCCTCCACGGGGTCGACCTGTTGCTCCTCCACGACGACCTCGCCGTTGCGCAAGGTGCGCACCGAGGTCTCCAGCAGCGGGAGGCGGGGGCCGCCTCCGGTCATGGCCGCCCAGAAATCGCGACCCAGCGCCTCGACCAGGCGCTTGTGCATGTTCTTGATGTCACGGGTGCCGTCGTCGTCGCCGTCGGTCTCGGTCTCGGCGGAGGAGTCATTGGCCGGGGCGAGGCTCGCCACGTCGTGGGCGCCGACGATGAGGAAGGACGTGCCGGGCTCTTCGCTGTCACGCGTGAGGTGAAGGCGTTCGACCGTCTCCTCGTCGGCCCACCAGGACCGTACGACTTCGGCGTTGGGCGTCTCGGGGTCGGGGCGTCCGAGCCAGGCGGGGCCCGCGTACGCGGTGCCGCCGACGGAACGCCACGGCAGTTCCAACCGTCCGATGACACGACGCTCGGTACGTCCCTCGTGCGGGACGGAGAGAGTGGAGTTGATCAGCACCAGACCCAGTGCGCTGGTCGCCCAGAGGGTGGCCTTGCCGAGACCGTACGAGCCGCCGGCTCCGGAACCGGACTTGAGGCTCTCCAGTTGTCGGCGGACGACGGCCGCGAACTTTCCGTCGTCGTAATCGTCTCCGGTGAGACCGGAGGCGTTGTAGTCGTCGACCCGCAGCAGGATCAGACGACCCTTCTCGAACATGTCGCGCACGCCGGCGTCCACGACCCGGCCGACCTTCTGATCCGCGGACGACTCGGACACGGCCGAATAGTGGGGCTGGAGCTCGTCCCAGAGGATCGCGGCACGAAAGGCCTCCAGTTTCCCGCCGGTGAGTTCGTGGATGGTGTACCGCACGCGCACCGGACGGCCGTTGTGCACGAGCCGCTCGTCGAGGCTGTTCTGACAGGTCTCGCGCGCGAGGACCTGAACGTCCGCGTCGAAGGCGAAGGCCGCCGCGTTGCCGCCGTCGCGCCCTCCGTCCCGGTAGCCCGGTCGGTGGTACCAGGTGACGGGCAGACCGGCCTGGGTGTCAGCGGTGCGCGTGTGAACCGTGCCGAGGTCCGTACCGAGCGCCTCGGCGATCTGCGCCATGACCGAGGGACGCGGCACGGAACGCCGGGTGACCCAGGCGGAGACCGCCGCGCGGGTCATCTTGAGTTCCTTCGCCAGCTCCGTCTGGCTCATGTTCGAGATCGCAAGCTGACGGGCCAGCCAGGGCCCGAACTCCTCAGCGGCCTCCATGTGCCCCCTAACTCCTTGTGTCTCCGCCGTTGTGTCCACGGCCCCGAACAGGCTAATTTGACAGGCAACCCCTCGTCAACAAACGCTTGACGAGACCTCGGCGTCGACCGCCGACCACACATGTCCTATTCATTCACAATATGCCGATCCGGCGCACAATGACCGAAGCGTAACTTTCCCGATCGCAATCGTTTGCAGTGAATCGGAATTCCACCCTCCGGAAGTCGGCTCGTTAAATCCAATCCCCCGAACGAGTGAACCTGCTAGGGTCGTTGAAGGCGGTTCTACCTCCTGGCTCAGGAATTATTGAGCGGCATACGGCACAGCCATGTCTTCATCGTGAAATTTCCCGGAAACTCTCGTGGAACGAGAACCCGGAAACGAAACAGGAGGAAACGGAACGTCATGGAAGAGTCTTCCGGGGAGAAGGATCTCCCGTACACTTTCGAACCTTTTTCCGGGCGTGAGATCCACTGCCTCGAACTCCAGTATTTATCAGACGGAGACGACGCACGGAAGAAGCAGATCTACAACTTTTCCGGGCTCACGCCCGTGGATTTCGACGAATCCTGATGTGCGGTTCCAGGATTCACCGAAGCCCGTGAGGTTCGACCGTGAAATCCCTGGACGAGCCCTCCGGAACCCGGCGGCACCTCGGCCTGGCGTCCTCATCTGCGCACTTCAGAGCAGATTCGCATCGTTGTTTCCGCTCACCCCCTTCCTCGTCCCGTCGTCCCTCCCACCGCAGGAGCCGTGAAGAAGCAGTGTCCGAGTCATCGTCGCCGCTGTCGCCGGTCATCGCGACCGTCCTGGAACAGTCCTCGCGTGTTCTCCAGACGTACGAGGTCGACCCCGGGCTGATTCCCGAGCACGCCAACGGCGAACGCCGTATCACCCAGGGCGGGTACGGGGACAGGCAACTTTTCGAGCTCGTCCAGAACGCCGCAGACGAAATCGCTGACGCGCCCGGTGGCACCACTCATGTGGTTCTCACCGCCACCCATCTCTACTGCGCCAACGAGGGTTCACCGGTGACGGCCGAGGGCGCCGAAACCATTCTCCGTATGAGCATGTCCCGCAAAAGGGGCGGCCAGATCGGTCGATTCGGCGTAGGAGTCAAGTCCGTTCTGGTGGTCACCGATACCCCTCAGTTCTTCAGCATCTCGGGGGCCTTCGGGTTCGATCGCGAATGGGCATGCGAACAGATCCGCTCGGTCCCCGGCGTGCGGAAACGACTCGGCGACCGGTTCGAGGCGCCGGTGCTGCGGATGGCCCGCCCGCTCGACGAGGCTGCCGAGCGGGCAGCGGACCCCGTGCTCGACGAGCTGCTCGGCTGGGCCACCACCGTCGTGCGGCTGCCCCTGCTCCCCGGGGCCGCCGGCAGGTTGGCGTTGGACATGCACGGAGGGAAGACCTCCACCGGGGCGAGCCGCGAGGAGTTCCCCCTCGGGTTCCAGCTCCTCTCCCCGCACGTGGCGAGGGTGGTACTGGAGGACCGCCGGACGCTTCCTCCGGCCCATCGCGTGCTCACCACCGAGCGGGACGGGAACCTGCACACGGTGCGGGAG
The DNA here is from genome assembly GCF_036898465.1 of Streptomyces sp. B21-105. Lineage (NCBI taxonomy): Bacteria > Bacillati > Actinomycetota > Actinomycetes > Kitasatosporales > Streptomycetaceae > Streptomyces > Streptomyces sp. B21-105. The sequence continues at coordinate 3,650,546 of NZ_JARUMJ010000001.1, forward strand.
GAACGCACGGGCAGATCGCCCCGCGAGACCCGGTGGCGGGTCTTCACCACCAGGTACGAGCCCGGCCGGGCCGCCCGTGCCGACGCCGGTGAACTGCACGACCGTCTCGATCTCGAACTCGCCTGGGCGGTACCGGCGTTCGAGAAGGACACGGACAGCGGACTCCACCTCAGTCGGTCCCGAGGACGTGGCCGCTTCTGGTCCTTCTTCCCCACCAAGTACGAGATGTCGTTGAGCGGCATCCTCAACGGCGCGTGGAAGACCAACGAGGACCGGCAGAACCTGCTGGACTCCTCCGCGTTCAACGAGGAGATGATCAGGGTCTCCGCAGCCCTGGTGGTCGACTCCCTCCCGGCCCTGTCGCCGGCGGAGGACCCCGCCGCATACCTCCCGCTCCTGCCCGGGCGTACGAAGGAATCGATCAGCTGGGCCGACGACTTCCTCACCCAGGAGATCTGGAAGCGGGCCGCCTGCCGCCCCTCGCTGCCCGATCAGGAAGGCGTACTTCGCGTACCGACCGAACTGCGGATTCCCCCACGCCTCGACAAGGATCGCATCACGACCTGGGCGCGGATGTGGCACGAGACACCCGGTCGACCGTCGAACTGGCTGCACCCCGCGGCGGAGGTCAACATCCTCCGTTCGGGAAAGGTCCAGCACGTGCTCGACGCGGCCGAACACGAGCGGTCAGGCGTCCGCGAGTGGCTGGAAAACCTGGTCTCGGACGGCTCCGCGGTGACTTCCGCGACCGCCGTCCGCATCCTGGCGGACATGGTCCGGACGGGTTCGTCCTACGTCGAAGAGGCGCGCAGGGCACGGATCGTGCTCACCGAGGAGCACGGCATGGTGCCGCCGGTCCCCGGTCAGGTTTTCCGCCGCGCCGACGACGACGGGCCCCGCGAATCCCTCGTGTACGTGGTGCCCGAGATCTCCGAGGACCCCGAACTGGCCTCCGCCCTCGACGCGCTCGGCATTCGCGAGGCCGATGTGGAGGGCCGCTTCGTCAGCGTCCTCGACCGGGGCCTCGACGGTTACGGCGACGGCGACTGGGAGCGCTTCTGGAACCTCTTCCGTCAGGCCGGCGGGCACCGGCTGATCGACACCGTGCTCCAACACGTACCGGACGTCCCCCGGACCTTGCGGGTGCGGACGGCCGACGGGAGGTTCCGGCCACTGCGCGACTGCATGCTGCCGGGCGCGGTGGTGAGCGCCGAGCGTGACCCGCGCGTCGCCGTCGACATGCGCTTCCACTCCGACGACATCGCTGTCTTCCGCCAGGTAGGGCCGAGGGAACGACCCACGACGGCACGGCCCGAGGGTGAGGCCTGGTTCGAAGAGTACCGGGAGGCAGTCCACGCGACCTACCTGCACGGGCTGGACAAGCGTGCCCCCAGGCCCACCCTCAACCGGTTGAAGGTGGAGGGAGCGCCCATCGGCGGACCGCTGCACCTGTTCCCCACGCTTTCCGAGGAATCCCGCGCAGCCTTCCTCAAAGCCCTGCCGGACGACGCCGTGGTGGACAACTGGACGCGTCAGATCGGCGCACAGTCGAGCACCCGGCAGGCCGTCGAGTCACCGATCCGCTGGATGCTCAGGAAGCACGGCACGGTCCTCACCTCCCGGGGGGTCAAGCCGCTGGCAGAAGCGGTCGGACCTCAGCTGGCCTCCTACCGCGACATCCTGCCGGTGGCCGACCTGTCCCCCGAGAAGGCCCGGAAACTGCGGTTGCCGACCACGGTCGACGACGTACCGGCCGAGCTCTGGGCACCGCTCCTGCTGGAGCTGACCCGCAGCGAGGACGACAGGTTCGTCGGCAACACGTACGTCATGCTCACTCGACTGGGTGCGGACTTCCCCGAGGATTCCCTGACCCGCTGTCGGATCGGCGACACCTGGAGCACTCGCCCCGATGACGAGATCGTCGTCGCCGTCGGCGCGTCCGAGTACCGTGCCCTGCGTGCGGAGCAGCTCCCCACGCTGCTCGTGGGGACGGCCGCCGACGCCGAGCTGATGATCGAGCAGTGGGGCATGAAGTCCTACCAGGGTGCGATCACTCGTGAGACCCGCGAGGTTCCCGAGGGCGAACCGGTCCCGCTCGTCGAGCTGTATCCCGCGCTGCGCCAGCGGCTCGGCAGCGCCCTGCGCGGCAGTCTGGTCCAACGGTGCACGGAGTTGGAGGAGGTGACCCGTACTGACAACGGCACCAAGTCCCGTGCTCTGGACGCGATCCGACAAGGGACCACAGTCAAGGTCCGGCTCCCCCTGGAGCGTGAGCCGATGCTCCGGCTGATCGACCGCGAGCTGGAACTCGGACTTGGCGCGAGCGGCTGCCGGACGGTCCTGGAACGTGAGGAACAGATGGCACGGGACAGCGCGGTGCAGGCCGCGGTGAAGGCCGTACGTGACGCGACGGACGTGGTCACCAAGATCGAGCTGCTGATCGGTGCCGAGGCTCTCCGTTCGGGGCTGCCGGACGGTCTGCTGGACGCCGAGGCTGAGGCGACGGGGGGCACGGAGCCGTCCGCGCACCGGGTCGCGCAGATGGCATTCAACGCGCGCGGCGACAGGGTGCTGCACCACCACGCCCGTGACATCCAGGCCCGGCTCCCCAACGCGCCTGTCGGTTATGGGGGTTCGGCCGCGGCGATCTCGTTCGTGTCCGGTCTCGGCCTGCCGATGACCTTCGCGGGCTCCCGCACGCCGTCCCCGCCCGCCTCCGAGACCGTCGACGGGCCGCGGGACTTCCCCGCGCTCCACGACTACCAGGAGGATCTGGTCCGCAACATCACCACCCTGCTCGACCGACTGGCGCCGCAGCGGGCCATGCTCTCCCTGCCCACCGGTGCCGGCAAGACCCGGGTCACGGCCGAGGCCGTGATCCGCTGGGTGAAGCGGGTGGGCGACCTGGAGGGGCCGCTGCTCTGGATCGCACAGACCGAGGAACTGTGCGAGCAGGCCGTACAGAGCTGGAAGTTCGTCTGGGGCAAGGTGGGTGCGGAACGTCCGCTCACGATCAGCCGGCTCTGGGGGGGCAACGAGGCCGGTGACGTCCAGGGGCACCCGCATCTGGTGGTGGCCACCGACGCCAAGCTGGAGCGGTGCCTGGACGGCGACGCCTACGAGTGGCTGCGGAAGGCCTCCTTGGTGATCGTGGACGAGGCGCACACCGCGATCTCGCCCCGATACACCGACATCCTGGGGAAGTTGGGGCTCACGCAGTACGAGACCCGACGGCATCTGCTCGGTCTGACCGCCACCCCCTTCCGCAACACCAATGAGGAGGAGACCGGCCGTCTGGTGGGCCGCTTCGGCCGACGCCGTCTGGACGAGGGCGTCTTCCCCTCGGGCAACCCTTACCGGGACCTCCAGGAGTGGGGCATGCTCGCTCAGGTCGAGCACCGCACCCTGGAGGGCGGCAGCATCGAGCTGACCAGTGACGAGAAGGTCCAGGCGGACCGCATGGCCATGCTCTCCCGCTCGGCCGAGCAGCGCCTGGCGGAGGACCACGCACGCAGCCTCCGTATCGTCGAGGAAGTGGCCGGCCTTCCCGAGGACTGGCCGACCCTGCTGTTCGCGACCTCCGTCGACCACGCCAACTCACTGGCCGCCCTGCTGAACGACCGGGGCGTGCCCTCCGCGGCCGTCGACTCGACCAGCAGCATGCAGGACCGTCGTAGGCGCATCGACGACTTCCGGGAAGGGCGCATCCGCGTGCTCACCAACTACGGCGTGCTGACGCAGGGATTCGATGCCCCCGCCACCCGTGTCGTGGTCGTGGCACGCCCGGTGTACAGCACCAACGTCTACCAGCAGATGATCGGTCGCGGTCTGCGGGGCCCCAAGAACGGTGGCAAGCCGACCTGCCTGATCCTCAACGTCAGCGACAACATCGCGAACTTCGACACCCAGCTCGCGTTCACCCAGTTCGAACACCTCTGGAGCCGTAGGTGACCGACGCCTATCTGGACAGCCCCCTGCTCACGGACGAGCAGCGGGCCGTCGTGGAACAGCCCTGGGGCGCACGGGTGTTGGTGACGGCGGGCGCCGGAGCCGGCAAGACGCACACGCTGGTGCGTCGGCTGGACGCGCTGTGTGGCCACGAGGACCCGGAGGAGGCTTTGGAGGCCGCCGAGATCCTGGTCCTGACCTTCTCCCGGGCCGCCGCCCGCGAGCTGCGCGAGCGGATCGCCCGGCACGGCGAGCGGGCCCGCCGGGTGCGGGCGCAGACCTTCGACGCCTGGGCGTACGGAGTGCTCGCCAAGGCACATCCGGACGGGGACTGGAAGGGCACGTGCTTCGACGAGCGGATCGCCGCGGCGGTCGACGCGGTGGAGAAGGGAGCCCTGGAGATCGGCGACTCCGATCCGCCCTCTCACGTCGTCGTGGACGAGGTGCAAGATCTGCTGGGCGTGCGTCGCGAACTGGTGGAGACGCTGCTCGACCGATACCGGGACAGCTGCGGTTTCACGGTGGTCGGGGACATGGCCCAGTCCGTGTACGGGTTCCAGATCGCCGACCCGGCCGAACGGCTCGACGAGACCGGCCGGTTCTTCGACTGGTTGCGCGTCTCCTACCCCGATGACCTGGTGGAGCTGGAGCTCACCGGCAATTTCCGGGCCACGACCGACGAGGCCCGGGTGGCGCTGACGCACGGCCCGCGTCTCCAACGGCTCACCGATCGGGAAGAAGCCGGCACGCTATACGGCGAGCTGCGCGAGCTGCTCGTGGACCCGGCGAACGGGATCGGCGACCTCGACGACGAGTTCACCCTGTCCGGGCTGCGTGATCTGTCCGACACGTGCGCGATCCTCACCCGCGACAACCACGAAGCCCTGGTGGTCGCCGAGCTGCTGCACGCGCACGGCGTCGAACACCGCTTGCGGCGTCCGCTCGAAGAACGTCCCGTGCCGTACTGGGTCGCCGAGTTGCTTCGTCGTACCGACGCGACAGCTCTCAGCGCGGACCGGTTCCGGGCCCTGCTCGCCGAGATCCCCCTGCCGTTCGAACCGGACCCCTCGATGCTGTGGCCCGTCCTGCGGCGGGCGGCCCGCGGGTCCGCGCGGGGCGTGCTCGACCTCGTCCGACTGCGGCACGCGGTCGCGGCCGGCAGATTCCCCGACGAGGCGGCCGACCCCGAGCCCACCCGGATCGTCGTCTCGACCGTCCACCGGGCCAAGGGGCTGGAGTTCGACCGGGTGATCCTCCTGACCCCTCCCAGTGTCGAGGAACTCGAACGCCGGTACGCGGCCGACCTGGACCTGCCGGCCGAGGCACGCGCCCTCTACGTGGCGATGACCCGTGCCCGACAGGACCTGTACCACGTGAAACCCCCGGAGCTGCCGCACTTCGGACGGACGGGCAAGCGAGGCGTGGGCCGGCGCTACCTCGGCGGCTGGCAGTCGTACAAACGATTCGGCATCGTCGCCGAGGCGGGCGACGTGGATCGGGACGACCCGCCGGGCGCCGAAGGGGACGCCCGCGACATCCAGACGTACTTGTTGGAGCGGGTCGCACCCGGGCACGCCGTGGTGCTCCGCAAGCGGCACGACATGCCCATGGGCGAGTCGCAGAGCCCGCCCTACGCCCTGCTGCACGAACGACGGGAGATCGGCGAGACCTCGCGGCGGTTCCGCGAGGACCTGTTCCGCGTGCAGAAGGTGAGCAGAACGTGGGAGCCCTCCTGGCCTGCCGAGATCCACGGCCTGCGGATCGACACTACGGAGACCGTGACGGGCAGCACCGCGGCCGGCGCCAACGCCGGTCTCGGCGACCGGGGCGTGTGGATCGCCCCCAGGATCACCGGCATCGGACGGTACCGGTGGACGAACCATGACGAGGAGCGGAACACGTGACGAACGGGGCGGACGGGCACAGCGAGCATTACCGCGTGCGAGACGAAGATCTCCTCGTGGGGCTCCGCCGCGAACTCCTCGGCCCCGCCGAGGACGCGGACAAGGACGACCGGAACGAGATCCTCACCCAGGACACTCCCATCGACCGCTACCCGACCGGGGTGCTGTACCCGGGTTCGGCGGACACGGGAGCGGCGGAGGCTCGGAAGGAGGAGGCCGCCGAGCAGGACGGCTTGGACGCCGCGCCTGTGCTCACCCGCGACAGTGTGGAGGAGTCCGGCGCGGAGCGGGACCCGGGGCGGCCCGGAGACCGTCGGCCCTCCTCCATGGGCCTGACGTTTGCGGTCGACCCGGACATAAGCAGGACGATCGTGGTCTCGACGCGCGCCGCCGCGTATCGTCCGACCGACGGGGACGGCAGGCCGGTCGAAGCACGCCGGGCCGAGGCCCGCACCCTGTCCGCCCAGCGGGAGCACTGGCGGCGGGAGGAACTCGACCTCCCGGACCACACGCTCGACGTCACCGTGCCGGGCAGCGGTGTACAGACTCGGCTGCACGCCGACAGAAAGGTCGACCTGCACGCGATCGTCCGTCGCCCCGATCCACGAGGAGTGGTCAGCGTCACGGTGACCCTGATCAACGCGGAACAGGTCGGCAAGTATGACCTGAAAGACGCATTCTCCCTGTTCCAGTGCGGTCTTCGGGTCCGCGCCGCCGACGGTTCCACCGCGTTCGTCGAACGGTCCGCCAGGACGACCTCCCACGACCCGGAGATCGCCATGAGTCGGCTGCTGCACCGGCACGCACCGACCTTCGCCGTCGGGCACGGCTGCTCGGCGGAATGGGACTGGACCCCGTCGCCCATCGGGGTGACCGACACGACCGACGGCGGCGTCCCCGAGGTGCGCAGCCAGTTCGTACCGTCCGTGGAGGTGCTGCTCACCGACTCCAACCCGGAGATCGACAGTTCGGCACTATCCATGCTGGAGCTGGCGGAGAAGTCTGACGCCGAGATCCTGGCCGCGCTGGAGAATCTCGCCTCGGGGTACGAGCGGTGGATCGACCGCAAGCGGGACGAGGCCGAGGCACTGGCCGGCACACACCACGAGGAGCCCGCGCGGAAGCAGGTGGCAGCCTGCCACGAGGCTCTCGGACGCATCCGGGAGGGCATCGAACTGCTGCGGACCAAGCCCGAGCTGATGCGGGCGTTCCGGCTGGCCAACCGTGCCATGGCCGACCAGCGCGCCCGCAGCGACTGGGTGCGGAAGGGGCGGGTCGGTACGCCCGACCTGGCCAAGGGCCGGTGGCGCCCGTTCCAGATCGCGTTCGTGCTGCTCTGCCTGGCCGGGGTCGACGACCCGAGCCACGACGATCGCAAGCTCTCCGACCTGCTCTGGTTCCCCACGGGTGGTGGCAAGACGGAGGCCTATCTCGGCCTGATCGCTTTCACGTCGTTCCTGCGCCGTATCCGAAAGAATGCGGCTGGCGGTGGGGTCACAGTCATCATGCGGTACACGCTGCGACTGCTCACCCTTCAGCAGTTCGAGCGCGCGGCGATCCTGCTCTGCGCGATGGAACAATTGCGTCGCCGTACCCCGGAGCTGGGCACAGAGGAGTTCTCCGTCGGCATGTGGGTGGGCCGTTCGGCCACCCCCAACACGCTGGCCAAGGCAGACGAGAAGCTTGTAGAGCTGCGGCGGAACCTCGGCAGGAGCCTCGCCAAGGAGAACCCCGTCCAGTTGCACGCATGTCCCTGGTGCGGCGAGCGACTCGACGCGCGCCACTACGAGGCCGACGTCGAAGCCCGACGGATGTTCGTCCGCTGCCCCGCCGAAGACTGCGACTTCGCCGACGGACTGCCCGTCCACCTGGTCGACGAAGCGGTGTACGCGGCACGGCCGACGCTGGTGATCGCCACCGTCGACAAGTTCGCGTCGATGCCGTGGCGTCCCGCCACCGCGGCGCTGTTCAACCGGAACGACACCGACGACCCCACTCCGCCGCCCGAGTTGATCGTCCAGGACGAACTCCACCTGATCTCAGGCCCGCTGGGAACCCTGACCGGCCTCTACGAGACGGCGGTGGACGCCCTCGCGAACAAGCCCAAGGTCATCGCCTCCACCGCGACCATCCGTCGCGCCGCCGATCAGGGCAAGCACCTCTTCGCCCGCGGCGTACGCCAGTTTCCGCCCGCCGGCCTGGACGCGCGCGACTCGTGGTTCGCGGTGGAGACCCCTCGCGAGGAGAAGGCGAGTCGCCGCTACATCGGCCTCCTGGCCCCCGGCACCAGCCAGTCCACGCTGCTGATCCGCACGTACGCCACGCTGCTGCACCGGGCGATGCACGCGGACACCGAGGACGACAGGGTGAAGGACACGTACTGGAGCCTTGTCGGCTACTTCAACAGCCTGCGGCTGCTCTCGGCCGCCGAACTTCAGGTCCACGACGACGTGGTGGCGTATCTGGAACTGCTCGCCGAGCGCGAGGGGAAAGAGGTCCGACCGATCCCCAACTACTCGGAGCTGACGAGTCGTGTCGACGCCAGCGAGATCCCGACCCGTCTCAAGCGCATCGAGAAGTGTTACCCCGACGAGGACGCCGTTGATGTCCTCCTCGCGACTAACATGATCGCGGTCGGCGTGGACGTCGACCGCCTCGGTCTCATGGCCGTGATGGGCCAGCCGCAGACCACGGCGGAGTACATCCAGGCCACCAGCCGCGTCGGTCGCGCGCACCCGGGGTTGGTAGCGGTCATGCTCAACTCCTCCCGCTCACGCGACCGTTCACACTACGAGAGCTTCCAGCACTTCCATTCGGCTCTCTACCGGGAGGTCGAGTCGACCTCGGTCACCCCGTTCTCCGCGCGCGCCCGCGACCGGGGTCTGCACGCGGTGATCGTGGCCCTGGCCCGCATCCTGATCCCGGCTGCCCGCCCCAACGACGGTGCCGCCAAGGTCGAGTCGTACGTGGAAGTACTCGAGAGCACGGTGAAGGACGTCATCCTCGACCGTGTCGGAGCAGTCGACAGCAAGGAGAGCACTGCCGTGTCCCGGGCGTTCGACGAGTTCCTGAACTGGTGGCGTGACGAGGCCGACAACCACAGCGGCCTGCTCTTCGAACCTCAGCGAGGCAACCGCTCCCCCTCGATCCTGAAGTCGTACGACGACGAGACGGACGGCCCCGAGGCATGGCCCACGCTGTGGAGCCTGCGCGACGTCGACGCCGAGTCCGCACTGTTCCTGGAGGGAAGCCGATGACCCCGCCCCCCGCCCGCCGCCGACGCACAGGCCAAAGCGGCACGCCGGCCCACAACCTGCCCCGGAGGGGCTCGGTCCGCCGCGCTCAGGCCATCACCACCTACGGCGTCGGCTCGCTCATCGCGGTCGACCAGGAATCCTTCGTCGTCTCGGGTCTGGACGACGCGGAGAAGAGCTGGCCGACGGACGAAGCTCCTCGGATCTACGAACGGCGGCTGGCTCGGCTCCTCGACGTAGGTTACTTCCGGCTGCCCCCCGCGTCCGGCGACGACAGCAAGGACGGCATGCGGGTCCGGCGCTTCCCTCAGATGCACTCCTGCCCGGAGTGCGCCGAACTCCAGCGACATCGCGACTTCAACCCGCCGGAAGGGCGCAATGTCTGCGGCACCTGCGAGGTCGCCCTGGTCCCCTCCCGCTTCGTCGTCGCGTGCGAAGCCGGGCACCTCGACGAGTTCCCGTACTGGCACTGGATCCACCGGTCCACCGAACCGGGGGCCGTCGCCGAGCAGTGCGGTGGGAAGCTCAAGCTGCGCTCGTCCGGCCGTACGTCCTCGCTCCGCTCGATCGTCGTCTCCTGCGACTGCACCCCGAAGCCCGAGGCCTCGATGGAGGGATCCTTCCGCAAGGCGGCACTCAAGGACCTCGGACTCAGGTGCCAGGGCGCTCGTCCCTGGCTCGGGAATTCAGCGAAGGAGACATGCGGGCTGCCCCTGCGTACCCTCCAGCGCGGTTCCTCCACCGTATGGCAGCCGGTGTTGAAGTCGGCCCTGTCCATCCCTCCGTGGAGCGACGGCCGTTCGGACCCGCTCGCCGAACACTGGGACGCGCTGCGCGAGTGCGCCGACCGCAGTGAGGTGGCGGGGTATCTGAAGGCCGCCCTCAAGGGCAAGGCGCCCATCCCGTTGGAAGTGGTGATGACGCTCCTGGACGCGGAGCGCGAAGAGGACCCCGACGGCGACACGGCTCCCACCTTCGACCACCGCTATCGCGCTCTGCGCAACAAGGAGTACGAGCGTCTCCGCGCCGGGAACGAGGAGAGCGAGCACACCCGCGGCGAGCAGTTCCTCTGCGAGCCCCCGGAGGGAGACACTGCCGTGCTGAAGCCTCTCGGCGTCGGCGACCCGATGTTGGTCAAGCGGCTTCGCGAGGTACGCGCTCTGAAGGCCTTCACCCGGCTCGCCGATCCCGACTCGTCCACCGAGGCGAGGGAGGTGCCGCTCGCCGACGGTCCTCTGCCGTGGCTCCCGGCGATGGTTGTCCATGGCGAGGGGGTGTTCCTCCGCCTGGACGAACAGCGGCTCGGCTCCTGGGAGCGGGCGGTCGGCGTGGCGACCCGCGCGGAACGTCTGCGCAATGCCCATCAGCGCATGTTGGAAGAGAGGGCGGGCGACCGTCACCAGGCCGTCCAGTCACCCGCTTCCCCCCGCATGGTGCTGCTCCACACACTTGCCCATGTGCTCATCAACGAGTGGAGCCTGGAGGCGGGTTACCCGGCGGCGGCACTCCGCGAGCGTTTGTACGCGGACGACGACATGGCCGGAATCCTGATCTACACGGCGACGAGCGACTCGGCGGGCAGCCTCGGCGGCCTGGTCGCACAAGGCGAACCGCATCTGCTGGATCAGACGGTCCGCTCCGCCGTCCGCCGTGCCGAGTGGTGCTCCTCCGATCCGCTCTGCATGGAGAGCGGTGTGTCCGGCATCGGTGGCACGAACATGGCTGCCTGCCACGCCTGCGTGATGCTCCCGGAGACGAGTTGCGAGCACAACAACGTCCTGCTGGACCGGGCGCTGCTCGTCGGCACTCCAGAGGATCCGGACGTGGGGTTCTTCGCGAACCTCCTGGAGCGTTGACACGACCCTTCACGGTGATGTGGCGAGCAGTGGCTTGTCGCCCTGATGCAGACCCGCCCTCCCAGGGCAGGGATGTCGGGTGGCCTGCACGATGCACTTCTGCTCGCCGCGCACGTTGCGGATGTTTTCGGCGGGGCCGCCGTCAGACGGTCGATGCGCGTGAGACCCCGTCGCCGCGGTTGCCCAGTTCGACGTCGTAGCGCATCTGAGCACGGTCCAGGGCTTCATCAACGTCGCAACCGTGGACGCGAAGCCAGTGCAGGAAGTCCGCGATGGCCGTGATCACCGAATCCTCGCTCATGGCCCTCCCGAGTCTCCCCGGTCCGGATCGGAGCGGCGATCTCCCATCCGCGTAGGACGCCAGAAGGGCCTCGGCCCGGCGAACTCCGGGGCCTTCGACATGGCCGTTCGGCGACGTGAGACCGGTCGCCAGCTCACACCAGGTGACTTTCCGATCGAGCTGGAGCCGTACACCCCAGCGTGCGGCGACAGCGTCGACGAGGGCCATGCCTCGGCCACCCTCCGATTCCGAGTTCGCGTCGAGGAGGGTGGGCAGGGCTCGGGTGTCGGGGTCGTGGACCTCGATGCGCAGATGCACCCCGTTCATCGACACCGCGAGTGTGGCCGGCGTGCCGGGGCCGACGTGCGTGATGACGTTGGCCGCCAACTCGCTGACGCACAACTGCGCTTCGTCCGTGACCTCGTGCAGGCCCCAGATGCCGAGGTGCAGACGCATGACCCGGCGCAGCGCTGCGACCTCGGCCGGCTCGGCGCAGAAGGCCAGATCCCACGGTTTGCGCGTCATGCACGCGTCCTCTCCCACGAAAACCCCTGTCGTCGCAGGTGACACCCCGTGGAGCACGCACTGTCACGGGGAATCACGATGAGTTGCTCTGTCTTCAGAGTGCAGCCGGCGCATCCCCTTGTGCAATGTGCACGGCGGGATTCCCACTTCCGAGTGATTGGCAAGCACACCCCTTGGCGCCAGACTGAACACCCGCTACCAGGAACGGGGTTGATATGGCCGGATCACCCACCGCACGCCGTCGCCGTCTGTCGATCGAGCTGAAGAAGCTCCGTGAGCAGTCCACTCTGACCTGTGCCCAGGTCGGCGCGGCCCTTGACTGGAGCGGCTCGAAGGTGAACCGCATGGAGACGGGCAGCGGCCGGGTCCAGCCGTCGGACATCGACGCCCTGTGCCGGTTCTACGTGACCAGCGAAGAGCTGCGCGAGTTCCTCAAGTCGCTCGCCCGGCAGGCCAGGATGCGCGGCTGGTGGCAGGTCCACGGCTCGGGTGTGCCGGAATGGTTCAACATCTACATCGGCCTGGAGCAGGAGGCTTCAGCTTTCCGCCAGTACCAGTGCGAGGTGGTGCCCGGTCTCATGCAGACCAGCGCCTACGCGTCCGAGCTCCACAAGACCGGCGCGCACATGTCCGCCGAGGACATCGCCAGGGCCGTTCAGGTGCGCATGGAGCGTCAGGCCCTGCTGAACGGGCCCGACGCTCCGGAGGCCTGGTTCATCGTGAACGAAGGCGCTCTGCGCAACGTCATCGGGGACCGCGCGCTGATGCGTGATCAGCTCGAACGGGTTCTGGATGCCGGCCGACTGCCCTCCGTGACCCTTCAGGTCCTCCCCTTCGACTCCGGCACCTATCCGGCCACGGGCTCATTCACCATGCTGGGCTTCCCCGCGCCGGAGGACCCCGACATCGTCTACCGGGACGGGATCACCGATGCGGTCTACCTGGAGGGCGAGCATCATGTCCGTGAGTACACCCGAGCGTTCGACGGCCTACGGGCCGCAGCCCTGAGCCCTCAGCGTTCGGCCCACCTGATCGAAACCGTCCTGAAGGAATACGCAAGGTGAGCATTGCAGCGCCCAGCGAGAACGGTCGTCCGACGTGGTTCACGTCGTCGTACAGCAACGGTGCGGGAGGCGAGTGCGTCGAGTGCGCGCTGATGGACGACCGCGCCCTGGTTCGTGACTCGAAGAGGGCAAGAGGGGTTGAGATCGTTGTGCACAGCGAGGCTTGGTTCGCCTTCATATGTGCTGTGCAGCGGGATGCCGAGGACTGAGGGATCCTCAGACCGTATCGCAGAGCCCTCTCCCATCACCAAGTCGCCACGGTCGACTCGTAGTGCTCTGCCAGAGCGCTCCGGTCGATCAGGTCCGTGTCCGCGATTCGCAGCGAGGCGCCTTCCAGTTCGCTGTACGTGGGGTAGCCGCTGAGACTCGGGGCGACTTGGACGATAAAGTCTTCAGGCCTGATGGCCAGAAGCCCGCTGTCGAAGAGGTGATGGATGTCCGAGCGTAGGAGAAGACCTTCCTCCGCTCTGTGCTGTTCCGTGATCGCGAAAGCTCGGAGATGGGCGGCTTGGAGCACTTCCGCGGGAGCTGGCCCCGTTACCGCGCAGATCATCCCGTATCGACGGACCAGCGCCCGACGGAACGCATCCTGTCCCCGTCGTACTGCCACCGTCGTGCGCCGACGCCCGCCGGGCAACGCAAAGGGACGAAGCCGGACGCCGGCGGATGCCGGTCTCCTGCGGGGAAGCCGGACGCCTCTGAAGGCCACGGCCGCAAGGACGCCGGAGTAGTCCAAGGCTTTGATCGACTGCTGGTCGGAATTGGTCAGGCTGAGTTCGGAGAGCAGGGCCTTTTCGAGGCAGCCCTCGAGAGCCTGCCAGGTGCCTCCGTAGTGGGCCCGGTAGGAGGTCACCTTTATCGTCTCGGTCGAAGGGTCGTCGAAAGATTCTCCGCACGGACTGCACCTGAACCTGGGAAGCACAGAGCTCCGCTCCTTGAAGCCGGTGCTCCCGCAACCAGGGCATCTGCTCCGGAGCTTCTCTTGATTCGGGAAAATCTCCAACTGCTCGACGTAGCCGATGCCAAGTGCCTCGCCTCCGCTCCGGACCACCACCAGGTCATCCAGCGCAACCCGTCGATGATTGCCCACCGTGGAGTCGTAGCTGTAGGACTCCTCGATGATGTCCTCGTAGCCGGCGTTCCCCTGGAACTGTCGATCCTCCCCCGCGATCAGGAACGACCAAGCTCTGCCGACCGATTCCCCCGTGACTATCCCTGCCTCGTCCATGACACGAGCTTATGAGCCGACACTGACATCACCCGCCGGGCCGGGGTGTCCCAACGTTTCTCCGGCCTGTCATGCAGCAACCAGATGACCGGGCCTTCCTTGGACAGGTCGGGTCTGACCGCCAAGTCGGTGATGGGTCGCTACTGCAGCGCCTCGATCGCCTTCAGTATCAAGTTCCGGGCCTCAGCTCCGTAGACGGCCATGCTGCGCAGCCGCTCGAAAGCCCTGATGTACAAGCCGATCTCCGAAGGTTGGGTGATGTTCACCTCGGCGGAGATCAGCTCGACGGATACCAGGGTGTCGTCGTGGACGTCGAACGTCTCCTGTGGCCAAAGAGTCCGTTCGCGCGTCGACATCGGGATGACTCCGAGGGACACCGTCGGGAGTGCCCCGGCGGTCAGCAGGTAGCCGAGCTGCGCCGCCATCGCGTCCGCGTTGCCCAACTGGTAGTACAAAACGGCCTCTTCGACGACCATCACGAAGCGATGGCCGGACTCGTGGATGATCTGGGAGCGCTGGAGGCGTGCGGTCGCTGCTTCGGCCGCGTCGTCGGGGACGCCGAGGAGGCGTGCGTTGGTGCTCAACAACGCCCGTGCGTATCCCTCTGTCTGCAACAGCCCGGGCACCAGCACCGGGGAGTAGGTTCGCAGCAGGTCGGTGGACCGGTAGAGCTCCACGTAGCTGTCCTGCAGCTTGCGAAGGCCTGCCCGTACGCGTCGGCGCCACTCACGGTAGAGGGATTCGGCGTCCTGAGAGGCTGCGATCAGGTCCTCGGCCTGGTCATCCGCGCCGGTCCCGTGGCACCAGACGCGGATGTCCGCGGGGGACGCCGGCGTCCTGGCGTTCTCGATGCGGGAGGTCTTCGAATGGTGCCAGTGGCATCGCGAGGCCAGCTCGGTGACCGTGAGGCCGGCATTCCTTCTCAGATCGCGCAGCCGTCGCGCCACGTTCTCGCGAGCGGCCTGGGCGGAGGAGGACGGGGAAGTGGACATGACCTGGCCGAAGTTGCTTTCTGTCAGTGGATCTCGTAGTCGTCGTGCGGGACGGCGCGCTCCCATACTGCCTCGAAGGCGTCCGAGCACTGCTTGACGGTAGTCGGCTCGGTGCGTAGCTCCATGGGAACGTCACCGCTCCAGTCGCCGTCGCCCGAGAAGTGGTTGAAGAGAACCTGTGTGTCGTCGAAGATCCACAGGTCGGCACCGGGCAGCATCAGGTCCGCCGCCCCTCTACGGGGCAGCCAGCGAACGAGTTCGCCTGCGTGCAGATTGACGACGGTTCCGGCGTGCTCGTAGCGGACGTAGTCGGTGACCGGTTCGGACACGATGCGAGCACGTCGTACCACCACTCCACGGGCAACCGCTCGGGAGATCAGGGCGACCCACGGAGCCCAGTACCGGGAAGTGGGATCCGTGTCCCGCAGGCCGGTGCGCAGCCAGGTGTCGTAGTCGTCGGCCTCGTCGCCGACCGCGTACTGATCGCGCATCTCCAGGTGCACGGCGGAGAGCTGCGCGGCGTCCATCAGCTCGTCAAAGCTGGGTACGTTCTGCGACATCGCAGGCCTCCCGCAGGATCGGCACCAGGCGAGCCGGAATGCGCAC
This sequence comes from Streptomyces sp. B21-105, assembly GCF_036898465.1. Taxonomy (NCBI): domain Bacteria; kingdom Bacillati; phylum Actinomycetota; class Actinomycetes; order Kitasatosporales; family Streptomycetaceae; genus Streptomyces; species Streptomyces sp. B21-105. The sequence continues at coordinate 3,666,203 of NZ_JARUMJ010000001.1, forward strand.
CACCGTCTCGTGGTCGGGGATGCCCTTCACATGTCCGGGAGCCGGGTTGTCCACGCATTGAGCTCGTGTCGGCTCGTCCGCCGTGTAGCTCTGGATCACGATGTCCGCCGTCTCCAGATCCACCCATGCTGTCGGCGACCCGTTCTTTCCCGTATCCGGGTCGATCCCGATGAACCGTAAGCGCATGGTCGCCTCCGTTGTCGATGCTGTGCGCCGATGTGCACCAACTTCTCGGATACACGCTGTTCCGTCAAGGTGGCAAAGCATCCGACGGGGCATTTTAAGTGAAGTGCACATTCGTGCACATCACTGGTGGTGGAGCACACCGCACCCCTAGCTTCGGCACGGTGACGGACACGAGAAGGCGGGCTCCGCGTCCCGCCGAACCAGAACCGGGGATCTTCATCCACTCACGCGCCGACCGCGAGTCGGCCGCCGCCCATTGGCTCCTGTCGGCTCACCCCATACCCAGCCGGGCGGCCACGGAGTGGACGGAATGCGGCATCGCACTGCTACCTCTCGGGACTCTCATGCCAGCAGTACGGCTACCCCAGGACCTTGTACGCGCCGTTGCCAATACTCCAACCGCGGAAGCAAAGTATTTCCGCTGCAAAGGAGCCCATCTCATGGCCCTCACCGTCGCCACCAAGCCCCGCACCGGCCGTTCCCTGGTCACCGACACGGAGTTCGAGACGCTCGCCGCGTTCTGCGCCGACGAGTACGGCCTGGAACGCTGTGTCGCCGACCGGGTCATCGACCAGGCCCTCGCCCTCGTCTTCGTCATGGGGAGCAGCGGCGACGGGGCGAGGATGGCTCCGTCGCGGCTGGTCGATCCCGGCTGGCACACCCTCATCCTGCACACCGGCTGGTACGCCGACTGGTGCCAGCGCAGCTTCGGCTACTTCCTGCACCACCAGCCCAACGCCAAGGTCCGCACGCGTGGGCTGATGATCGACGTCGTGGGCCGGTTGCGTACCGCCGGGTTCGAGGTCGACGAGCGGTTGTGGGGCACCGCCGCCGAGTGCAACCCGCCCACCTGCTGCGGGGACGGCGACGGCTGCTGACCACTCCCTCTCCGTCACAGCGGGTCGGCCGTCCTCCCACGGCCGGCCGTCCCGCCCCTCCACGCGCCAGAACGGACCCACCTTCGTGTCCCTGACCGAGCTGACCGCGACCAGCCGCGTCACCGTGTTCTCCCTCGACCACCTCACCGTCGCCTACACCACCCACTCCAGTGACTCACGCGGCCTCGGCGACATCGGACTCGTCGCCGTCGTCGACGAGCAGTCCGACGGCGAGGAGCTGTGGCGGCTCGCCCGCGACCTCGGCGGCCGACCTCAGAGCCCGGACCAGGCCCGATGGATCCTCACGCAGGCAAGCCGCGCGCGCGTGGTCACCGCGTACGCGAATCTGCCGGACGCCAAGTGGACGGCGTACATCCGTCGGCGATTCGAGCTCGACGCGCTCTTCGCCAACCACGAGGTGCTCATGACGGGCCGGATCGCTCTCACCACCTGATCGCAATGACTTCAGGCGTCTCCAGCAGATGGGTGCGCACCCGAGAGTGACGCGCAGTCGCGACGCCGCTCGCACGCCGGTGCCGCGAAATTGGGGATCGGGCCAGGTACCGCAGTTGCTACCTTCGACGCGATCGGCCACTTGCCGGGGAAACCGGAGAAAGAGGAAGCCCCTCATGCATGATGCCCGCGCCCTTCTCGAAATGGGTGCCGAAGCGGTTCGTCGCCTCGCTCGCCGCGGATACTCGCTGGACCTGTTCGCGCTGGAGAGTCTCCAGTCCCGGCGAAACCAGAACATCCGCTCGGCCGACGAGCTGCGGGCAGAGTCCAAGCGGGTGGCCAGCGAGGTCCAGCAGACCGCGAGGCAGGGCGGGGACATCTCCAAGCTGAAGGAGCACGCCCGCGAGGTCAAGGAACAGGTCCGCGAGATCGAGGCCGAGCAGGAGCGGGTGCAGGAGAAACTCCGCACGCTCCTCCTCACCATCCCGAACCTCCCGGACGACAGGACACCCGATGGCGACTCCGAGGAGTTCGCGGTCGAGGTCCGCCGGGTCGGTACCCCGCCGTCGTTCTCGTTCACCCCAAAGGACCATGTCGATCTCGGCGAGGCCACCGGCATCCTCGACTTCGCTCGGGCCACGAAGCTGTCGGGCCCTCGCTTCGCCGTGTCGCGAGGAGCCGGGGCAGCCCTTGAACGGGCGCTCGCCACGCTCTTCCTCGACCTCCACACCCGCCGGCACGACTACGTCGAGCATTCGGTGCCGTTCCTGGTCACGCGCAAGACAATGACGGGCACGGGCCAGCTGCCCAAGTTCGAGGAGGACCTGTTCAAGACCGGCGTCGCAGACCGTGAACTGTTCCTGGTCCCGACGGCCGAGGTCCCGCTCACCAATCTCTACGCCGACGAGATCATTCCGCCCTCCGACCTCCCGGTCGCGATCACCGCGCAGACTCCGTGCTTCCGCTCGGAGGCCGGCTCGTACGGCCGCGACACCCGGGGCCTGATCCGTCAGCATCAGTTCACCAAGGTGGAGATGGTGCGGATCTGCGATCCCGAGGAGGCCGACGCCGAGCTGGAGAAATTGCTCGGCCACGCCGAAGCCTGCCTGAAGGAGCTGGGCCTCGCCTACCGCGTCGTCACCCTCGCCGCAGGTGACACGGGCTTCTCCGCCCAGCTCACCTACGACTTGGAGGTCTGGTTCCCCAGCCAGAGCACCTACCGCGAGATTTCGTCGGTCTCGAACTTCGGCACCTTCCAAGGACGGCGCGCGAATATCCGCACCCGCGGTGCGGACGGAAAACCCAAGCCGGTCGCCACGCTCAACGGCTCGGGCCTCCCGGTCGGCCGCACCCTGGCCGCGCTCCTCGAACAGGGCCAGCAAGAGGACGGCTCGATCGTCCTGCCCGAATCACTCGTCCCGTACCTCGGCTTCCGCCGTATCTCGGCGGACGGAACACCGGAGGCATAGTGTTCGTCGGCGTCTGCGACTTTCCCGGTGGCTACGCTTTCCGCCTGCCGGATACGGCTGGATCGAACGATGGCGGTGGGCGGTCGCAGGAGACGCCCGAGCCGCAGGCGCCGACGTACACCTCCTGGGTCCGGGCCGACTCTCGGATCTGGAACCCGAATGGTTCCGCAAGCCGATCCGCTCTCGGCATCGGCGACCACTTCCCGTCGCATGGCCGCGCTCACGGCAGGTTGGCCCATTGCGAGCGGGTTTTTGATTGGCACCGCCGCCGCACGCTCCGTATCCTGCTGGGCAACGCGTCGATGGAGACGAGTAGCCAGGGATCACGCGAGCGGAGAGAGTCGCCGGAAGCTGGGAAGGTGGTCTCGCGTCCCGAGGTGAAGACCCTCCTGAGCGCGGGGAGGAACGACCCCGCCTGGGGGTCCAATGCCCCGCCGGCCGGCCCCCGTCACCGGGCCTGAATGAGGCCGCCGCTCTGTGGCGGCGAAAGTGCGGTGGCACCGCGAGTTGCCCTTCTCGCCCGCACTCCCAAGGGATCATGACGAAGTCCCTCGGAGGACCCGAATGATCCACAGCCGCGTACACGTCTCCGACCTGCGAGAACACGTCGGCCGTACCGTTTCCGTCTGCGGGTGGGTGAACACCCTCCGCCTGCAGCGCAAGATGCAGTTCGTCATCGTGCGCGACCACACCGGCATGGTGCAGGTGACCCACAAGCGTGACGACGGGCCACTGGAGGCCCGGCTCGAAGGCCTCACATCCGAGTCCGCCGTCAGGATCACCGGCCGCGTAGTCGACGCGGCCCAGGTCAAGCTCGGCGGCCTGGAGATCGTCCCCGAAGCGGTCGAGGTCCTGAACCCGGCCGCCACGCCTCTGCCGATCGACGAGCACACCGGCCTGGAGCAGCGCATGGACTGGCGCTTCCTTGACGTGCGCCGCCGTCCCGCCCCCCAGCTGATGTTCGCCGTGCAGACCACCCTGGAACAGGGCACGCGCGAGTACGCATACGCGCAGGGTGCCACCGAGATGCACACCCCCAAGCTCATGGGCACCGCCTCCGAGTCCGGCGCGGAGGTCTTCAAGCTCGGCTACTTCGGCCGCAACGCCTATCTGGCTCAGTCGCCGCAGTTCTTCAAGCAGATGGCGATCGCGGCCGGCATCGGCAAGGTCTTCGAGATCGGGCCGGTCTTCCGCGCCGAGCCGTCGTTCACCTCCCGGCACGCCACCGAGTTCACAGGCGTCGACGTGGAGTTGGCCTGGATCGACGGCGTCGAGGACGTGATGGCGTTCGAGGAGCAGATGCTCGCCCACGCGATCGCCAAGGTCGCCGACGCGCACGGCGAGGCGATCGCCGAGCACTTCGGCGTCGAGGTCACCGTGCCCACGACGCCCTTTCCCCGGATCACGATGTCCGAGGCGCACGAGATCCTGCGCCAGGGCGGCTGGGACCCGGCAGGGGTCAAGGAGGACCTGGACCCGGAGGGCGAGCGGGGCATCTCGGCTCACATCAGGAAGACCACCGGACACGAGTTCGTGTTCATCACGCACTACCCGGTCGGCATCCGGCCCTTCTACCACATGCGGCCTGCCGACGACCCGAGCGTGACCTTGAGCTTCGACCTGCTGTGGCAGGGCCTGGAAGTGACCACGGGCGCTCAGCGTGAGCACCGGCACGACGTGCTGCTGAAGCAGGCCGACGAGAAGGGCATGAGCACCGAGCCGATGCAGGACTACATGAACGCGTTCCGGTACGGGTGCCCGCCGCACGGAGGCCTCGGCATGGGCCTCGGGCGGGTGCTGATGGTCATGCTCGGCCTGGACTCCATCCGTGAGGCCACGTTCCTCTTCCGCGGGCCGAACCGGCTCACGCCGTAGCCGGTCCTGGTCGCGGCCCACGACACGGGCGAGCGCCTCGTGTCGTGGGCCGCGCTCCGGGGTCTGCGGTCCGTGGTCCGCGCAGACCGCCTACGCCCAACGGGCTCGCCTCGCCTCGCCATGGCGTCGGCCTGGGCGGTGATCACCCGGTCCGGCGCGTGGCGGCCATGGCCGTCCGTTGGGTGATGGCGACCCGGCCGGTCCGGGCCCGGCAGGAGGGAAAAGCGCAGCTGACCGGGTCGGGGCGCTGCGTGGGGCGTGGGGTGTTGGGCGGGGGCGAGGGGGTCAGCAGGGCGGGGTGGGGCGACCGCCGTCACCGGCGCGTGCTCGGTGCCGGGAGTCTCGATGCGGGCGAGGCACAGCTCGCTGACGAACAGCGCGCGCTGGCCGCTTTCCGGGTGCGTGCGCACCAGGGGGTGGCACCACAAGAAGGGAATCAAGCCCCGCCGAACCCGAGAGGCGAGCACCGACCGCCCATACGCTGCCACGATGCATCCCATGGACGTCGAGAAGCTCAGCGGGCTTCAGGTGGGCCGCGCCGATTCATCGGACTGGCCCTCGTTGGCCGAGATCGATTCCGTCGCGGCAGCAGGCGATCACACACGACGGGACAACATCCGGCGCTGGTGCGAACAGGGTGTGGTCCTCATGGCCCGAGACTCATCCGGACCTTTGGGTTACAGCGTGCTGGAGTACACCTTCTTCGAGCAGGGCTTCGTCACCATGCTGATGGTCGCCCCCAGCGCCCGCCGACGAGGTGTGGGCGCACGTCTCCTCACGGCCGTCGAGACCGTATGCACCACCACGAAGCTGTTCACCTCGACGAACGTCTCCAACCACCCCATGCAGCAGCTACTACAACGCGCCAGCTGGCACCCGGCCGGTCTGCTCCACGGCCTGGACGAGGGAGATCCCGAACTCTTCTACCTCTGCCCGAGCACTCGACTCCGCGACGCCACAAGCACCGGAGGTTGAGCAACGAGCCACACATTCATGACCACCAGGGGCGGCCGGTCGGCGACCGGACGGCGACCGGGGACGGCGACCGGGCGGCGACCGGGCGGAGTCGGCAGCGCGCCCGCCCTCACCTGCGCGCACGGTTCGCGGGCGTTCGGTTGCGTTTCAACTCGGCCAATCGGGCCGCCAGTTATGACCGAAAATGCCGGTCACCCCGGCACAACCAGCCGAAGGCCACACCCGTCACTTAAGGCAGGAGTAACCGACTTCTAAGCACACACGGGGGAAATATGCGCTTCACGCACTCCATGCTCGGCACCGCCGCGCTGGCCACTGTGGCCCTGGCGGCCACCACCGCTCTCGCGGGACCCGCCTCCGCCGCACCCAACACCACCCCGCAGAAAGTCTGCGGAAGCGGCTACAAGACGGTGAACTCCGCCGCCGTCGGCACGCTGGGCACCGTCTACCTCGCCTACAACGCCGGCAACGGCAACAACTGCGTCGTGACGATCCGCAACAACCCCGGCACCGCCATGGACATGGCCGCCTGGATCTACGTCCCCGAGACCAACGAAGGCGACAGCGACTCCGGTCGCTACACCTCGTTCGCCGGCCCCTCCTACGTCATCGGCAAGAACCTCTGCGTCGACTGGGGCGGCAGCATCGGCAACACCACGGTGGCGGTGACGGGCTCCAACTGCGGCTCCCTCAAGGAGCACCGGACCACGACCACCCGCTGACCCACCGCTGCCCCGCCGCTGACCCACCGCACGGGCAGATCACCGGCCCCCGCCTCCCGACGTGACCGGTCGGGCGGCGGGGGCCGCGCCGTGCCTCGCCGTGCCGCCTCGCGACGCCGGCGGCCCGTCAGGAGGTGGGTGCCTCGGTCCCTGGTCCACCACTGCCCCGGGGTTGAGTACGCCGGTAACCAGTGCGCCCAAGACCGTCCGGGGCGTGCGGCTGAGCAGGACTCACTTCTGCTCAGTCCACAGGAACGGTTTCTCGTCGGCGTACGCGAGGGTCGTGCCGTCGGGTGTGGTGAGGGTGGTGAGGGCGGTCAACTCGGGTCCGTTCTCGCTGGGGCGAAGTCTGGGGCGAAGTCTGGGGCGTCTGTGTCAGGCGAGGTCCCGGCGGCGGCCGACCGGGACCGCGAGCAGGTACAGCGGCGGCAGGAGCGCGGCCGTGCACACCGTCCACAGAGCCGCGTGCGTCCCCGCGTACGTGGCGAGCAGGCCTGCGGTGAGGGCGCCGAGCGGCTGGGCGCCCCAGGAGACGAAGCGGACGGTGGCCATGACACGGGAGAGGAGCTCGGGCGGGGACTCGGTCTGGCGATGGGTGCGGGTGGCGATCGACCCGATGACGACGCCGAAGGCGAAGCCGGCGTTGCCCAGGGCGAACCAGTACGCGTCGGCCGCGGACGTGGTCAGCGGGATCAGCAGGGCGGCGGCGCCGCCGGCCAGCGCGGCCCCGACGAGCCCCCGGGCGGTGCCGAACCGCCGGGTCAGTCGGACCGCCACGGCGGATCCGGCGAGCGCGCCGACTCCCTCCATGGCGAGCACCACGCCGAGTTGTACGGGCGTCAGTCCGGCCTCACGGACCAGGTAGAGGGGTGTGAGGGCGAGAAGGGCGGCGCAGACGAAGTTGGTGGCGGTGGCCCAGAGCATGCAGGGCAGCATCACCCGGTGCCGCGTCACGTACGTCCAGCCCTCGCGGATCAGCCGGAGGGCGCCGTCGCCGGTGCGGGCGGCGGGACGGCGTTCGGGGAGAGTGCGCAGCAGCACGGCTGAGAGCAGGTAGCTGGCCGCGTCCACGAGGAGCGCGCCGACCGGGCCCGCGGCGTGCACGAGGAGGCCGCCCCCGGAGGGTCCTCCGGTCTCGGTGACGGCGTGCGTGCCGGACATCAGGCTGTTTCGGGCGGCGAGTTGCCGGTCCGGGACGATGGCGGGCAGAAACGTCGAGTTGCCGATGTCGAAGAGTACGGTCGCGGCGCCGGTGACCAGAGCGGCGAGCAACAGGTGCGGGTAGGTGAGCCCGTCGAGCCACCAGGCGAGCGGGAGGGATCCGACGGCTGCGAACCGTACGAGATCGAGGGTGACCTGGAAGCGGCGGAGCGGGACGCGCTGGGCGATCACTCCGGCCGGCAGGCTGAGCAGCAGCCAGGAGATCTGTCCGGCTGCGGCGAGCAAGGCGGCCTGGAGCGCGGTGACGTCGAGGACCGTGAGGGCGACCAGGGGCAGAGCGAGGGCGGTGACGGCGGTGCCCGCGTCACTGACGGTGGCGGCAGCCCAGTAGCGCCAGAAGACGGCCGGTGGGGATGTCGCGTGGTGGGTACTGCGGCGATCCTGCTCCGGGACCGTCGGTGTCTCGGTCATACTGCGCTCTCCCCCGTGAGTCTCTTATGGGAACTTACTTGCCCGCAACTGAGTTCCTATCGGGAACTAACCGCATGGCGCAAGGTAGTTCGAACCTGTTCCTGTCGTGACGGGGTCCGGTTTTCGTTATCGGGGGCAGTCCCGTCCGTCTCCCGTGCATGCATCTGAACCGACCTCGACAGGACGGTGGCGTCAGCCGCCGGAGCATGCTGAAGGCCGCGGGTGTGGTCGCCGGGGCGGCCGCCGTCGGTGTCACCGCGGCCCCGTCGGCGACCGCGGCCGGGTACGCCCACCCCGGGCTCCTGCACACCGGCGCGGACCTGGCCCGGATGGCCGCCAAGGTGAAGGCGGGCGCCGCGCCCTACGCGGCCGGATACGCCAGACTCACCGCCAACCGGCATGCGAACAGCGGCTGGACGGCCAACCCGCAGACGATCGTGTACCGCGGCGGCGGCTCACCCCAGAACTACGCGACCCTGTACCACGACCTGCACGCCGCCTACCAGAACGGTCTGCGGTTCCACGTCAGCGGTGAGCGCGCCCACGCCGACACCGCCGTCGCGATCCTCAACGCCTGGTCGGCGAAACTGACTTCGCTCGCGGGCTCCGCCGACCGGTTCCTCGCCGCCGGGCTCTACGGCTACCAGGCCGCCAACGCCGCCGAACTCGTACGCGACCACGCCGGCTTCGAACTCGAGCGCTTCCAGAAGACGCTGACCACCGTCTTCTCCCCGCTCAGCGAGAGCTTCCTCGTCAACCACAACGGCGCCGTGGTCACCAACTACTGGCCCAACTGGGACCTCGCCGCCATGACCTGCGTCCTCGCCACCGGCATCTTCTGCGACGACAGCGCCCGGGTGGAACAGGCCGTCGAGTACTTCAAGAACGGCTCCGGGCTCGGCGCCGTCCGCAAGGCCATCCCGGTGGTGCACGACGACGGCCTCGGCGAGTGGCTGGAGGCCGGGCGCGACCAGGGCCACGCGCTGCTCGGCGTCGGCCTGATGGGCACGTTCTGCGAGATGGCCTGGAACCAGGGCATCGACCTGTACGGCTACGACGACAACCGCTTCCTCAAGGGCGCCCAGTACGTGGCCAGATGGAGCCTCGGCGGCGATGTCGCCTACACCGCCAACACCCGCCGCAAGGGCGCGATCGGCGGCTGGTCGGGGACGGAGACCGCGTCCGACGCGGCCCGCACGGACCCGGCGATGACCCGGCCGATCTGGGCGATGATCGCCAACCACTACACCCGGCGCCGGGGGCTCTCCGCCACCTACCTCACCCGTGCCGCCGCCAAGTCCGCGCCCGAGGGCGGCGGCGGGGACTACGGCCCCAACAGCGGCGGCTACGACCAACTCGGCTTCGGCACCCTGACGTTCACCCGCGACCGGGACCCGAACGGGGGCGGGGACGGGGGCCGAGGCCTGTCGGCGGCGGCCGGGGCGTCCGGTTCAGGTTCCGGTTCCGGCGGCTCTGGCCGGGCCGCGGCCCCGGCGGCGGGCTCGTCCGCGTCGACGTCGCCGGCGGACGCGGCGGGCCGGGGGGCGCAGGCGTCCCCGGACGGCCACGCCTCCGCCGCCGACACCGCCGCCGCAGGGCGTGGGGGCGGTCTCGCCACCACGGGCGCCGCCGACCTCGCCGCCTGGAGCGCCGCCACCGGGATCACCGCCGTGGCCGGCGGCCTGCTGCTCCTGCGCCGCCGGGGACGCACCCGGGGGACGGTCGAATAGCTCGCGGGACCGGGCCAGGAACCCGCAGGTCAGCGGTCACGAGGCCGAACGCACGGTGGGCGACCGGACGGCGGGCGGCCGGGCAGCCGGACGGCGGGCGGCCGGGCAGCCGGACGGCCGGGCAGCCGGACGGCCGGACGGCGGGCGGCCGCAGCTCGGGCCGCCCCCGCCCCCGCCCGGCCCCGCCCCGCCCCGCCCGCCGAGCTTCACCCGGTCGCAGCGCGGTGCAGCTCCGTCGGAACGCTCTTGACCACGGACGGATCAGGCGGTCGCCTTTCGCGCGCCGCCGTCGCCCGGCTTCGTGGCCTCGCGGGCCTTCGTCGCCGCCGCCGTCAGGGGCTTGGCGATGTCCTCCAGGGAGCGTCGCTCGGCCTTGACCGCGAGGAACGCCGCGACCAGCCCTGCCAGGCACATCAGGGTCGCGCCGATGGAGAACGCGAGGACCGTGTCGCCGACCTTGCCCGTGTCGGTGAGCCTGGCGAACAGCAGGGGGCCGCTGATGCCGCCCGCGGCGGTGCCGAGGGCGTAGAAGAACGCGATGGACATCGCGCGGGTCTCCATCGGGAACACCTCGGACACCGTCAGGTAGGCGCTCGACGCGCCCGCCGACGCGAAGAACAGCACCGCGCACCAGCAGGCCGTCATCGTCGTCGCGTTGAGCGAGCCCTGGTCGAACAGCCACGCCGTGCCGAACAGCAGCACACCGGACAGCAGATACGTCGAGGAGATCATCACCCGCCGGCCGACCGTGTCGAACAGCTTGCCCAGCAGCAGCGGGCCGCAGAAGTTGCCGATCGCGATGACGGCGAAGTAGTAGCCGGTGTTGCCGCTCGGCACGTCGAAGAACTTGGTGAGGATCGCGCCGAAGCCGAAGGTGATCGCGTTGTACAGGAACGCCTGCCCGATGAAGAGGGAGAAGCCGAGGAACGAACGGCGCCGATAGTCGGAGAACACCGTGCGGCCGATCTCGACGAAGGAGACGCTGCGACGCTGGTGGATGGTGAGCTCGCCCTCGGCCCGCGGCAGCCGCTTCCCCCGTTCCGACTCGATCTGCCGCTCGATCGAACCGACGATGTCCTCGGCCTCCCGGTCCCTGCCGTGGATCAGCAGCCAGCGCGGACTCTCCGGAACGTGCCGCCGTACGAGCAGGATCACCAGAGCGAGGACGGCGCCCAGCGCGAACGTCAGCCGCCAGCCCACGTCCGCCGCGAAGAGGTCCGTGTCCAACGCGACGATCGACAGCAGCGAACCGCCGACCGCGCCCAGCCAGAAGCTGCCGTTGATGATCAGGTCGACGCGTCCCCGGTACAGCGCCGGGATCAGCTCGTCGATCGCCGAGTTGATCGCCGCGTACTCACCGCCGATGCCGAAGCCGGTGAGGAACCGGAACAGCAGGAACCACCAGGTGTCGAAGGAGATCGCGGTCAGGGCGGTGGCCGCCAGATACACCGCGAGGGTGATCATGAACAGCTTCTTGCGGCCCCACTTGTCGGTCAGCCGGCCCCAGAACAGTGCGCCCAGGCAGGCACCGGCCACATACAGCGCGGCCGCGATGCCGGTGACCTGACCGGAGGTGATGGGCAGGCCGCTGCCCGGCTCGGACAGCCGGGCGGCGATGTTCCCGACGACCGTGACCTCCAGGCCGTCCAGGATCCACACCGTGCCGAGCCCGAAGACGATGGTCCAGTGCCAGCGCGACCACGGCAGCCGGTCGAGACGGGCAGGGATGTCGGTGGTGATCGTGCGGCCTCTCCCGGCCGGCACTGCGGCTTCCGCGGCTTCTGCGCTGGTCATGGGCTCCCTCCTCGGCACGCTCCACATCGAGCGGAACGCCGGTCGGGTTCCCGCCGCCGCGGCCTTTACGCCCCGAGCCCTTCACGCCCCGAGCGAGCGCGCGACCACGCCCCGGGGCGAGCGCGCCGCTACGCCCCCAGCGAGCGCGCCACCGTGTAGATGAGCAGCCCGGCCAGCGAACCCACCACCGTGCCGTTGATCCGGATGAACTGCAGGTCACGACCGATGTTGGCCTCGATCTTGCGCGTCGTGTGCTCCGCGTCCCAGCCCGCCACGGTGTCGGTGATCAGCGAGGTGATCTCCTTGCGGTACGTCGTCACGACGTGCACCGCCGCACCCTCCACCCAGCTGTCGACCTTCTCCTGCACCTTGGGCTCGGTCGCCATCCGCGCCCCCAGCGACAGCAGCGAGGCCCGCACCCGCAGCCGCAGCTCACTGCGCTCGTCCTCCGCGGCCGCCACGATCATGGAGCGGACGGCCGTCCAGGCCGACGCGATCAGATCCTGCACCTCGCCCCGGCCCAGCACCTCGCCCTTCAGCCGCTCCACCCGCGCGCGCGTCTCCGTGTCGGACTGCAGGTCGGTGGCGAAGTCACGAAGGAAACGGTCGAGGGCGCCCCGGGCCGGATGGGACGGCATGTCCCGCATCTCCGCGCAGAACCGCAGCAGCTCCTTGTAGACGCGTTCACCGATCCGCCGGTCCACGAACCGGGGCGTCCAGCCGGGCGCGCCGCCCTCCACCGCGCCCATCACCGAGTCGCCGTGCAGCACCAGCCAGTCGTAGGCCCGCGACACCACCAGGTCCACGGCCCGCCGGTGGCCGCCGTCCCGGACGATCCGCTCCAGCAGCTTCCCGATGCCCGGCGCGATCTCCTGCGCGTCGGCACGCCGGGTGATCGCCTCGCCGACCACCGCCTGCACGTCCGCGTCGCGCAGCACCGTCAGCGCGCCGCGCAGGGCCGTCGCCAGCTCCGCCGTCACCCGGTCGGCGTGCTCGGGCTCCGCCAGCCAGGCGCCCAGCCGGGTGCCGATGCCCACCGACCGCAGCCGCTGCCGCACCACGTCCTCGGAGAGGAAGTTCTCCCCGACGAACTCACCCAGCGACACGCCCAGCTGGTCCTTCTTGTTCGGGATGATCGCCGTGTGCGGGATGGGCAGGCCGAGCGGGTGCCGGAACAGCGCCGTCACCGCGAACCAGTCGGCGAGCGCGCCGACCATGCCCGCCTCCGCGGCCGCCGCGACATACGACGCCCACGGGCCCGCCCCCCGGTGCGCGGCCCACTCGGCGAGGACGTACACCACCGCCACGAACAGCAGCAGCCCCGCCGCGGTGAGCTTCATCCGGCGCACCCCGCGCCGCTTCTCCTCGTCCGCGGCGCTGAACACGGTCATCGCCCGCGCCGCCCCGGTGCCCGCCGGTGTCGTGCCTGCGGCCCCGGGGTCCGCCGCTCCGGCACGGGTCGCCCCGGCACGGGCCGCTCCGGCGCCCGTCGGTTCCTCCGTACGATCCATCCGCTCCACCCGTTCCGATCGGCCGCGCACCGCCGGCGTCCCGCACGCTGATAATGGTCCCTGCCTGACCGACTCCCGGAACGGAACAAGAGTTCCCGTCGTCTGTCAGACGGGGGAGCTCAACGGTGAACTCCTGCATGAAACACGTGCCCCGTCGGTGCACGCACGCATCATCCGGAGCAGCACCGCTCCCCGCACGAGGAGAACCACACCCGCATGACCGCCAAGCATCATGGTTATGCCCTGCTGGCAGCGATCGTCGCCCTCGTCGTGGGCGTGTCCGCCGCCATATACGTCAGCGTCACCTCCATCGACGGCTCCCGCGACGGCATCGGCTCCGGCTCCGGCTCCGGGGGCCGCTCCGCCGGGAACGCCGTCCCCACCGGCGTGTGGGTCGGGGCCTGGGCTGCCGCACCGGCCGGCGGGGAACCCGGCACCGAGACCGGCGGCACGGCAGGCCGCACCGTACGCAACGTCGTGCACACCGGTGTCGGCGGCACCGGCGCCCGGGTCGCCCTCTCCAACCTCTACGGCAGCGGACCGCTGACCGTCACCCACGCCACGCTCGCCGTCGCGGACGACGACGGCAGCGCCGCCGCGGACCCCGCCACCCTGCGCCGGCTCACCTTCGGCGGATCCACCACCGTCGTCGTCCCGGCGGGCGGGCAGGCCGTCAGCGACGCCGTCGCCGTCGTCGTCCCGCACGACACGGACATCCTCGTCAGCACCTACACCCCCTCCTCCGCGGGCCCGGTCACCTACCACCCGCGCGCCCGGCAGACCAGCTACATCGCCACAGGCGAGTCCACCGAGGACGTCACCGGGGCCACGTTCACCACAACCAGCGCCCACTGGCGCTACCTGACCGCGCTGGACGTGCTCAGCAACGAGGCCGACGGCACCGTCGTCGCCTTCGGCGACTCCATCACCGACGGCGTCACCTCCACCGCCGACGAGAACCGCCGCTGGCCCGACGTCCTCGCCGACCGCCTGCGCACCGCGCTCACGGCGACGGGCAGGCCCGCCGACGGCGACACCCCCCGCTACGGCGTCGTCAACGCGGGCATCAGCGGCAACCGCGTCCTCGCCGACGACCCAGAGCGCGGCGCCAGCGGCCTCAACCGCTTCGACCGGGACGTCCTCGACCGGACGAACGTGAAAGCCGTCGTCGTCGACCTCGGCATCAACGACATCCTGCGCGACCCGAACCCCACCGGCCCGCAGGCGATCCTGGACGGCCTGCGCACCCTCGTCGACCGCGCCCACGCCCACGGCGTCCGGGCCGTCGGCGCCACCCTCACCCCGTTCCGCGGCCACGGCGGCTACACCGACGCCCGCGAGCGCGTCCGGCAGCAGGTCAACGCGGCGATCCGCGTGGGCGGCCTGTTCGACGAGGTCGTCGACTTCGACAAGGCGCTGCGCGACCCCTACGACCCGCGCAGCATGCGCTCCGAGTACGACTCCGGCGACCATCTGCACCCCAGCGACCGCGGCTACCGGGCGATGGCGCGCACCGTCGACCTGAGCGACCTCGCCGGCCCTGCCGCCCCCGCACGCCTCTGACGACGACCGCCCCGCCCACGACCCCGCCTCGCCTAATCCTCGTGGCGGCGCTGCCGCCGCTCCTCCCGGCGCCCGTACTCCTCCCGCCGCTCCACTCGCCGCTGCTCCCGCCGTTCCTCGCGGCGCCCGCGCTCCTCCCCGAGAGCGTGCCCGAGCCCCTGCCCGGGCCCGTGTCCTCGCAGCAGGTCCTTGTGGCCCTCCAGCATCCGCTGGTGCGCCTCCTGCACGTCGTCCCGGAAGGCGGCGCGCGACTCGCGCCGCGCCGCCTTGCGGTCCAGCTTCTCCTGCCGCCGCGCGGCCCGCGTCTTCTTGCGCTCCACACCGACGCCGCCCCAGAACGCGAACCCGGTCACCACCACCCGCGGCGCCCCTGGCTCGCCCACCGCACCGCTCTCCCGCTGGTCGAAGCCGCCCATCACGCCGATGCCGCGCACGACGACCTCCACCCCCGGCGGCACCGTGATCTGCACCCCGCCCATGACGGCGAAACAGCTGATCTCGACCTCCCCCGCCGCAAAGTCCGCCTCCCGCAGGTCGATCTCCCCGCCGCCCCAGAAGGCGACGCAGGTGAACCGCCGCGGCACCGTCCAGCGGCCCTTGCGCTGGAACCCCGACAGCACCGCCACCGCCCACGTCGACGAACCCTCGCCGCCCACGATCCGCCCGGCCCAACTCCCGTCCGGCACCGGCTCCTTGTGCAACGACACCACCGGCGGAGCCACGACCCCCGGTGCCGGCAGATCACGGGTGATCGGTGCCAACTCCCGGTACGTGCGCGCCTGGTAGGTCTGCTCCAGCCGCTCCTCGAACTCCGCCATGTCCAGCCGGCCTTCGGCTACCGCGTCGCGCAACACCTCGGCGACCCGCTCACGATCGGCGTCGGAGGCACGGAGGTCAGAACGGTCCGGGGCTGCGTCGTCGGTCATACCGGCAGCCTACGAGCTCCCGGGCCCCGGCACTACGGTCTCCCGCCCCCCGGAGGCCCCGCCGCCGCCCCCGTCCCCCTCCTCGGCGCCGTCCCCGGCGACCACCCCACCGCCGTCCCCGGTCTCCACCCCACCGCCGCCCCCGACCCCGTACAGCATCTTGGCGATCACCGCCTCGATGTCCGGCTCCCGCACCGACAGGTCCACCAGTGGATACTCCGCCGCGATCCGCGCCACCAGCGCCGCCGCCGACCCCGACGCCGGAAACGCCAGCCACTGACGCGGACCCTCGACCCTGACCACCCGCGCCGCGTCCCCGGCGTCGATCGGCGGCGACTCCCGCTCCAGATCCACCACCAGAGTCCGCTCGCTCTCACCCACCTCGTGCAGCCCCGCCAGCGCACCGTCGTACACCAGACGCCCGTGATCGATGACCATCACCCGCGAACACAACTGCTCGATGTCCTGCAGATCATGAGTGGTCAGCAACACCGTCGTACCCCGCTCGGCGTTCAACTCGCGCAGGAACTCCCGCACCCGCGCCTTCGACACCACGTCCAGACCGATCGTCGGCTCGTCCAGATACAGCACCTCCGGATCGTGCAGCAACGCCGCCGCGATGTCACCGCGCATCCGCTGCCCCAACGACAACTGCCGCACCGGCACCTCCAACAGGGCCGACAGGTCCAGCAGTTCCACCAGCCGGTCGAGGTTCTCGCGGTAACGCCCGTCCGGGATGCGGTACATGCGGTGCATCAGCCGGTACGAATCGATCAGCGGCAGATCCCACCACAGCGTCGTCCGCTGCCCGAACACCACCCCTATCCGATGCGCCAGCCGCCTCCGCTCCCGCGACGGATCGATCCCCGCCACCCGCAGCCGCCCACCGCTCGGCGTCAGGATCCCCGTCAGCATCTTGATCGTCGTCGACTTGCCCGCGCCGTTCGGCCCGATGTAACCGACCATCTCCCCCCGCGCCACCGAGAACGACAGCCCGTCCACCGCCCGCACCTGCCGCAGCTCACGCCTGAGGAGCCCCGCCCTCCTGCGCACGTCGAAAACCTTCTCGACCCGGTCCACCTCGATGAAAGCGTCCTCGGTCACACTCAACTCCCCGTACTCCGATACGACCTCAGTCCCACCCGCCACGCCAGCCCCGCCGCCGCCGCGCACACCAGCGCCGCCACCGGCGAGGCGAACGCCGCCCACCCCGGCAGCCCCAACGGATACGGCCGCCCCAGCACATACGCCGCCGGCACCCAGTTGACGAACGCCAGCGGCAGCAAGAACGTCACCGAACGCACCAACTCCTTGCCGAACACCGTCGGCGGATACTGCAACAACGTCTGCCCGCCGTACGTGAACGCGTGCTGCACCTCCGCCGCGTCCTGCGCCACGAACTGGAACGCCGCACCCGCCACGAACACCGCCGAGAAGATCACCCCACCGCACACCAGCGTCACCGGCACCAGCACCACCTTCACCGGCGTCCACGCCACATCCAGCGACACCAGCGCCCACCCCAGCACCAGACCGCCCTGCACGATCCGCGCCACCCTGCGCAACGCGAAACGATCCGCCGCCGCCTGCGCCAACACCGGAGCCGGCCGCACCAGCAACATGTCCAGCGTCCCGTCACGCACCCGCGTACCCAACCGCCCCGCCGAACCGATCGCCAGATCCGCCACCCCGAACGACGTCGCCGACAACCCGTACAAAAACGCGATCTCCGGCAACGTGTAACCGCCCAGCACATCCACCCGCGAGAACATCAACAAGATCGCGACAAAGTCCAGCCCCGTCACCAGCAGACCACCCAGCACCGCCACCGCGAACGACACCCGGTACGTCAACGTCGAACGCACCCACATCCCCGCGATCAACCGGTACGCCCGCACCCCCTCCACCAGCCCGCCCCTCTCTGCCGGCCGGCCCCTCTCCGCCGGTCGGCCGCCCTTTGCCGGCCGGCCGCCCTCCGTCGACGTGCCGTCCTGCGCCGGCCATCCGCGCCCCGCTACACCGCCGCCCTCACCCACCCTGCACCACCACCCGCCGCGTCGCCGCCCCCTGCACCCACCGGCCCACCGCCAACAGCACCACCGCCCACCCCGCCTGGAACGCGAACGCCGACCACACCTCCACCCGCCCCATCAGCACATCCGCCGGCGTCTGCAACAACGCCGACCACGGCAACAGCATCACGATGTCCCCCAACGGCTGCGGAAACGCGTTCAACGGCAACGCCATCCCCGAACAGAACAACCCCAAGATCATCAACAACTGCAACGCCCCCGTCCCGTCCAGCAGCCAGAAACCGCTCAACGCCACCAGGAAACGGATCGCGAAACTCACCACCATCGCCAGCGCCACCGCCACCAGGAACGCCAGCCACACCCCCACCTCGTCCGGCAACGCCGTCGGAAAGAACAACGCCCCGAACACGAACGGAACCACCCCCCGCCCCAACAACTGGAACACCGCCCGCCCCACATCCGTCGCCAGCCACCACACCTGAAGATCAGCCGGCCGATACAGATCGACCGCCACCTCACCCGTGCGAACGCGCTCCATCAGATCCGTCTCGAAACCGCCGCCCTGGATCGCCAACGTCGCGAACAACGCCTGCCCCAGCCACACATACGTCACCGCCTGCGCCTGGTCATAACCCCCCAAGTGCGGCCGCTCATCCCACAACGCCACATATGTGTAGGCAAGGATCAGGCCGAAAACAGTGTTCGTGAACACCCCCGCAGCCGTCGCCACCCGATACGTCGCGTACCTTCGAAAACCCCCCGCCGCGACGGCCGCGTACAACCGCGCCGATCCCAAGGCAACCCTCCCCCTCGCTCAGTAGTCACCTGGGTGCCCCCTGCGACACCGAAGCGCAGGAGCCTAGTGCGCCGCCCCCACCGCAAGCCACACCTTTTCCCGCACAACACGCGTGGATTGTCGGGAACGGAACGCCCGGTGCGAGAGTCTTCAACAGGGGGCACAGAAGAAGAACGAGGCGTACGAGACGTACAAGGCGTACGGGCACGTACGACGCGAACCAGGAGTCCTGCAACACATGAGCGACGAGCCGCAGCCGCAACAGCCGACCGAGGGCACCGCCCCCGGAGAGCCCCAGGCGGGTGACGGAGGGAGCAGCAACAAGGTGAAGCGACCCAAGCGCACCGGCTGGCGCCGCCTGCTGCCCACCTGGCGAATGATCCTCGCCACCTTCGTCCTCGGCGTCCTGCTCCTCGCCGGCCTCTTCTTCCTCGGCTACTCCATGGTCAAGATCCCACCGGCCAACGCCCTCGCCACCAAACAGTCCAACGTCTACCTCTACGCCGACGGCACCGAGATCGCCCGCGACGGCAAGGTCAACCGCGAGAACGTCAAACTCGCCCAGATCTCCAAGGACGCCCAGCACGCCATCCTCGCCGCCGAGGACCGCGACTTCTACACCGAGTCCGCCATCGACCCCAAGGCGATGCTGCGCGCCGGCTGGAACACCGCCACCGGCAAGGGCAAGCAGTCCGGCTCCACGATCACCCAGCAGTACGTGAAGAACTACTACCTCGCGCAGGAACAGACCGCCACGCGCAAGGTGAAGGAGTTCTTCATCGCGATCAAACTCGACCGCGAGACCTCCAAGGACGACATCCTCGAGGGCTACCTCAACACCAGCTACTTCGGCCGCAACGCCTACGGCATCCAAGCCGCCGCCAAGGCCTACTACGGCGTCGACGCCCTCAAGCTCACCCCCGCCCAGGGCGCCTACCTCGCCGCCCTCGTCAACGCCCCCAGCGAATACGACGTCATCGCCCACCCCGAGAACCGCAAAGCCGCCGAAGCCCGCTGGAACTACGTCCTCGACGGCATGGTCACCAAGAACTGGCTCACCGAGACCCAGCGCACCGGCATGAAGTTCCCCAGCCCCAAGGAGACCTCCGGCGCCGACAACGGCATGTCCGGACAGCGCGGCTACCTCGTCAACGCCATCAAGGACTACCTGCGCGACAACAAGATCGTCACCCAGGAAGAACTCGACGCCGGCGGCTACCGCATCACCACCACCCTCGACAAGAAGAAGCAGAACGCCTTCGTCGACGCCGTCAACGACCAGCTGATGAAGAAGCTCGACCAGAAGAACCGCAAGGTCGACACCTACGTCCGCGCCGGCGGAGCCGCCGTCGAACCCAAGACCGGCAAGATCCTCGCCCTGTACGGCGGCATCGACTACGTCAAGCAGTACACCAACAACGCCACCCGCCAGGACTTCCAGGTCGGCTCCACCTTCAAGCCGTTCGTCTTCACCTCCGCCGTCCAGAACGACTCCACCACCCAGGACAACCGCAGGATCACCCCCAACACCATCTACGACGGAACCAACAAACGCCCCGTCCAGGGCTGGAGCGGCCCCGTCTACGACCCCGAGAACGAGGACTACGTCAACTACGGCGACATCAACGTACGCACCGCCACCGACAAATCCGTCAACTCGGTGTACGCACAGATGGCCGTCGACGTCGGCCCCGCCAAGGTCAAGCAGACCGCCATCGCCCTCGGCCTGCCCACCGACACCCCCGACCTCCAGCCCTACCCCTCCATCGCCCTCGGCACCGCCAACGCCAGCGTCCTCGACATGGCGCAGGCCTACGCCACCCTCGCCAACCACGGCAAGCACGGCGTCTACACGATGATCAGCAAGGTCACCAAGGACGGCTCCGACGTCGTCGAACTCCCCCCTTACAAGGCCTCCCAGGTCGTCAGCCGCGAAGCCGCCGACACCACCACCGCCGTCCTGCGCAGCGTCGTCCAGAACGGCACCGCCAGGAAGGCCCAGGCCGTCGGCCGCCCCGCCGCCGGCAAGACCGGCACCGCCGAAGACGACCAGGCCGCCTGGTTCGCCGGCTACACCCCCGACCTCGCCACCGTCGTCGCCGTCATGGGCCAAGACCCCGTCACCGCCCACCACAAGTCCCTCAAGGGCGCCCTCGGCCTGCCCCGCATCAACGGCGGCGACGCCCCCACCCAGATCTGGGCCCAGTTCACCGAAGAAGCCCTCAAGGGCAGCCCCGCCAAGGACTTCGACCTCACCCTCCAAGAAGGCGGCGGCGACACCGCCACCCCCACCGACCCCGCCGACGACCCCGACGAACCCTCCGACGACAACACCGGCGGCAGCACCCCCAGCGCCGGCACCAGGGGCCAGACACAGGGACAGACCCAGGGCCAGACCCAGGGACAGACCGGCGGCGGCAGCACGACCAACGGCAACACCACCGGAGACACCACCACCGGCACCACCGGCGGCACCACCAACGGCGGCACCTCCACCGGCACCACCAACGGCGGCACAACGACCAACGGCACCACCGACGGCACCAGCTCCGGCACCACCGACGGCGGCACATCGAACGGCGGCGGCGCCGACGGCGGCGGGGGCGCAGGCGGAGACACCGGCAACTCGACCGGCACGACCGTCGGCCCCCAGCTCACGCCCACCCGCCGCGAATAACCGCTCGGGCGGTCGGTGACCACCGCGACAAAGACACAGCACAAAGGGCTGGTGACCGTCGTCACCAGCCCTTCCAGCAGCCCGTTTCGGCCACGCAATCAGAGATACAACCCCGTGGAGTCCTCCGACCCCTCGAACCGGTCCGCGGCCACCGCATGCAGATCACGCTCCCGCATCAGCACATACGCCACGCCCCGCACCTCCACCTCCGCACGGTCCTCCGGGTCGTACAGCACACGATCACCCGGCTCCACCGTCCGCACGTTCTGCCCCACCGCCACCACCTGCGCCCACGCCAGCCGGCGACCGACGGCCGCAGTAGCGGGAATCAGAATCCCGCCACCCGAACGCCGCTCACCCTCACCGGCCTCCTGCCGCACGAGCACACGGTCGTGCAGCATCCGGATGGGCAGCTTGTCGTGCTGCGGATCGAGGTCGTCTCTCTTGGCGCTCACACCACTGAACCTACCTGCCCACGACACATCCGTGAGCGAGCGGGGTTGCGAAGGCGCCGAACACGGGCCCGAGCGGATCAACCCTTGCGGATCGGCCCTCGCGCATCGGCCCTCGCGGATCAGCCCTTGCGACGACGCGGACCGAACGCCAGCAGGCCCACGACCCCGACGACCACCAGCGCCACCGGCACCACCCGCTCCAGCCTCGGCGCGCCCTCCTCGTCCACGAACTGCGCCTTCACATCACTCACCACCCGGTTCACCTGCACATACGCCCGGCCGAGGGTGTGATCGACGTTGGCGACGACCTTGGCCTTGACGTCCCCGACAATGGTCTTCGGGTGCACCCGCACCCCGATCTCGTCCAGCGTCTCCGCCAGCACCTCGCGACGGGCCCTGATGTCCGCCTCGATCTGCGCCGGGGTCCTGGTGTCCGACGTCTCCGCCACAGTCAGCCTCCGAAGTCACCTGGTCCTGTTCCGGACAGTCTGTCAGCTCGACCCTCGCCCGCACCGCCGGGACCCCCGGTTACGCTGGACCGATGAGCGAGCGACTGCAGCCCGGGGACGTGGCCCCCGCCTTCACCCTCTCCGACGCCGACGGCAACCAGGTGTCCCTGTCGGACCACAAGGGCCGCAAGGTCATCGTCTACTTCTACCCGGCCGCCCTGACCCCCGGCTGCACGAAGCAGGCCTGCGACTTCACCGACAACCTCGACCTCCTGACCGCCGCCGGCTACGACGTCCTCGGCATCTCCCCGGACAGCCCCGAGAAGCTGGGCAAGTTCCGCGACAAGGAGTCCCTGAAGGTCACCCTCCTGGCCGACCCCGACAAGACCGCCCTCGACGCGTACGGCGCGTTCGGCGAGAAGAAGAACTACGGCAAGACGTACATGGGCGTCATCCGCTCCACGATCGTGGTGGACGAGGAGGGCAAGGTCGAACACGCCCTCTACAACGTCCGCGCCACCGGCCACGTCGCCAAGATCATCAAGGACCTGGGCATCTGAGATCCCCTCCCCCGCAGCCAGGCGGCGCAGACAGACGGCGCAAGCAGACGGCACAGACAGACGGCCCGCGTCGGACACCCCGACGCGGGCCGCTTCACGTTTCGCGCGTGACGGCGGACCGACGGGAATGGACTGCACGAGAAGAACCTCGGGTATCTGTCCCCGAACTGCCACGCCTTGACGGCTTCGTGGTGCCGTCGCAAGGGCAGTGCCACTCGCCGGGTGAGACGCGAGACCCGTACACTGATGGCCGCCGGTCGAGCACGATGACCGTTTTTGAGCGGCCGTGATGGAATTTGGTCAGACATGCTGGGTTTAGGTCCCAGTGGGTTAATCATACCCGTGTGGGTTCGAGTCCCACCGGCCGCACACCTCAGAGGGGCCGCCAGACCTGGCGGCCCCTCTGCTCGCTCAGCTGCTCGCTCAGCCCAGCAACTCCCGTACCACCGGTACCAGCCCTCGGAACGCCTTGCCTCGGTGGCTGATCGCGTTCTTCTCCTCCGCCGTCAGTTGCGCGCAGGTGCGCGTCTCGCCGTCGGGCTGGAGGATCGGGTCGTAGCCGAAGCCGTTCGTGCCCTCGGGCGTGTGGCGCAGGACGCCCGTCAGGCGGCCCTCGACGACGCGTTCCGTGCCGTCCGGGAGGGCCAGGGCCGCCGCGCAGGCGAAGTGGGCGCCGCGGTGTTCGTCCGCGATGTCGGACAGTTGGGCCAGGAGGAGTTCGAGGTTGGCCTTGTCGTCGCCGTGGCGGCCGGACCAGCGGGCGGAGAAGATGCCGGGGGCGCCGTTGAGGACGTCCACGCAGAGGCCGGAGTCGTCGGCGACGGCCGGGTGGCCGGTGGCCTGGGCGAGGGCGTGGGCCTTGAGGAGGGCGTTCTCGGCGAAGGTGACGCCGGTTTCCTTGACGTCGGGGATGTCGGGGTAGGCGTCCGCGCCGACGAGGTCGTGGGGCAGGCCTGCGTCGGCGAGGATCGACCTGAGTTCGGTGATCTTTCCGGCGTTGCGGGTGGCGAGGATCAGGCGGGTCATGTCCACCAGTATCCCGGCCGCCCCGTGAGGCCGGGTGGGCCCGGTCCTACGGGGTGCAGACCTTGGTCAGTTCGCCGGCTGCGTCGGTGACGGGGCTGACGTCGGGGGTGTTGTCGCCGTTCTTGATGGCGGTGCGGACGTTCGCAACGGCTTTCTGCAGGTTGTCGACGGCTTTGTTGACGTCGGCGTTGTCCGTCTTGTCGCCTATCTTGTCGAGGTTGTTCTCGATGGAGGTCAGCGATTCCTGCGTCTGGGTCGGGTCGTTCGCGGCGTTCTCCACGGCCTGCTGGAGGTCGGTGACGCTGTCGGCGATCGAGTCGGCGGTCTGGACGCAGTCGAGGGCCTTGTTGACCGCGTCGCAGCCGGTGGCCGTCAGTCCCAGGGTGAGGGCGACGGCCGCCGTGGTGGCGGCGATGACGGTTCGGCGACGCCGGAGTGGGCGTCGGCTCGCGGCCGTGGACATAACTGTGTTCCTCCCCTTGTCAGGCCCAGGAGGCCCCCGTCGGTGTACTGGCCTAGACGCGACGGCGGGCGGACCGGTTGCCCGCGTCCGCCGCCGTTCTTGGTGTGCTCTTTACTTTGCGAGGACGGTATCAAGTGCCGTGCGCTGGAGCGCGGTCAATTCGGTGCAGCCGGAAACGGCGAGGTCGAGGAGGGAGTTGAGTTCGTCGCGGGCGAACGGCTCGGCCTCGGCGGTGCCTTGGACCTCGACGAAGCGGCCGTCTCCGGTGCAGACGACGTTCATGTCGGTCTCGGCGCGGACGTCTTCTTCGTAGCGGAGGTCGAGGAGCGGGATGCCGGCGACGATGCCGACGGAGACGGCGGACACGGTGCCGGTGAGGGGCTGGCGGCCGGCTTTGATCAGTTTCTTGCCCTGGGCCCAGGTGACGGCGTCGGCGAGGGCGACGTACGCGCCGGTGATGGCGGCGGTGCGGGTGCCGCCGTCGGCCTGGAGGACGTCGCAGTCGAGCACGATGGTGTTCTCGCCGAGGGCTTTGTAGTCGATGACGGCGCGCAGGGAGCGGCCGATGAGGCGGGAGATCTCGTGGGTGCGGCCGCCGATCTTGCCGCGGACGGATTCGCGGTCGCCTCGGGTGTTGGTGGCGCGGGGGAGCATGGAGTATTCGGCGGTGACCCAGCCTTCGCCGCTGCCTTTGCGCCAGCGGGGGACGCCTTCGGTGACGGTGGCGGTGCAGAAGACCTTGGTGTCGCCGAAGGAGACGAGGACGGAGCCTTCGGCGTGCTTGCTCCAGCCGCGTTCGATGGTGACGGGGCGGAGCTGTTCGGGGGTGCGGCCGTCGATGCGAGACATGGCGTTGAGCCTAGTGGTAGCGGGGTGGGGGCTCCGCCCGTGGTGGGTGGAGCCCCGTGGGAGCCGCTGGGTGTGGGCGCGGGGTGTGGGCGCGGGGCTCACATCATGTCGCGGGGCTCAGAACATGTCTTCGATCTCCGCTGCGATGGGGTCGGCGTCGGTGCCGATGACGACCTGGATGGCGGTGCCCATCTTGACGACGCCGTGGGCGCCTGCGGCTTTCAGGGCGGCTTCGTCGACGAGTGAGGCGTCGTGGACCTCGGTGCGCAGGCGGGTGATGCAGCCTTCGATTTCTTCGATGTTGTCGAGGCCGCCGAGTCCGGCGACGATCTTCTCAGCCTTGGTGGCCATGGTGGGTCTCCCTGAGTTCCCTGGTGCAGCGGCGTCTGTGTGGTGTCGGGCCGGGTGGTGCCGGGCCGGGTGGTGCCGGGCCGGGTGGTGTCGGGCCGTTCGGTGGCAGTAACCCACAGTCGGCCCAGCTTCGCGAGCGGTTGTGGGGTGTGTGCCGAAGGATGGCGTCACAGTATCCCCAGTCGTCCGTAGCTGGTCTACACCACCTGACAGGCGGTCGCCAAACGATGAGTGCCGAGAGCGCCGGGTCCGAGGTCAGTCCTGCGCACAGGCGCTGGCAGGGTGCGTTCCAGGGTCTGCAGAAGATGGGTCGGAGTCTGCAGTTGCCGATCGCGGTGCTGCCGGCCGCGGGCATCCTCAACCGGCTGGGTCAGCCTGATGTGTTCGGGGACGACGGGCTGGGCTGGACGGACGTGGCGAGGGTGATGGCGGGTGCGGGCGCGGCGCTGCTCGACGGTTCGCTCGGGCTTCCCTTGTTGTTCTGTGTCGGTGTGGCGATCGGGATGGCGAAGAAGTCGGACGGTTCGACGGCGCTGGCGGCGGTGGCGGGTTTCCTCGTTTATTACAACGTGTTGCGGCAGTTTCCGGAGGACTGTGGGCCGGGTTCGAAGGTGATTGTGAACATCGGTTGTCAGGCGACGGACAACACGGTGGGGGCGTTCACGTATCAGAATCCGGGGGTGTTCGGCGGGATCGTGATGGGGTTGCTGACGGCGTTCTTCTGGCAGCGGTACCACCGGACGAAGCTGGTGGACTGGCTGGGTTTCTTCAATGGGCGTCGGTTGGTGCCGATCATCATGGCGTTCGTGGCGATCGCGTTCGCAGCGTTGTGTCTGTGGGTGTGGCCGCCGATCGGTGACGCTCTGGAGAGTTTCAGCGACTGGTTGGACGGGCTGGACGCGTGGGGTGCGGGGATCTTCGGTGTGGCGAACCGGGCGTTGCTGGTGATCGGGTTGCATCAGTTCCTGAACGTGCCCATCTGGTTCCAGTTCGGGAGTTTCACGAAGCCGGACGGTTCGGTGGTGCACGGTGACATCAACATGTTCCTGGCGGGCGACCCGGACGCGGGGCAGTTCACCTCGGGTTTCTTTCCGATCATGATGTTCGCGTTGCCGGCGGCGGCGCTGGCGATCACGCATTGTGCGAGGCCGGACCGCCGTAAGGAGGTCGGGGGGTTGATGTTGTCGGTGGCGTTGACGTCGTTCGTGACGGGCATCACCGAGCCGATCGAGTACTCGTTCCTGTTCGTCGCGCCGTTGTTGTTTGCGGTGCATGCGGTGTTGACGGGTGTGTCGATGGCGGTGACGTGGGGGTTGGGTGTGCATGACGGGTTCAGTTTCTCGGCGGGGTTGATCGATTACGTCATCAACTGGAACCTGGCTACGCGGCCGTGGGGGATCGTCCCGATCGGGCTGTGTTTCGCGGTCGTCTATTACGTGATCTTCCGGTTCGCGATCACGAGGTTCGATCTGAAGACGCCGGGGCGGGAGCCGGAGGAGGAGCGGGAGGATGTCACGAAGGCCTGAGGGAGGTCCGGCGGACGCTGTTCGTCCGTCGCGTAGTGGTCGCAGGGCCCTCGGAACTCGGTTCCGGGGGTCTTTTCGTGTGCTCGGCGGGTGTCGGGGGAAGGTCCGGGATCGGGCACGGGGCGTAGTTCGTCGGTTGCTGGTTTGACGGGTTCCTTATCTCGCCTTCACCGTGCTACAACATGGTCTACACCACTGAGTGGTGTAGACCATCACCGATGGAGGACGTCTATGAGCACCGCCACCGCGCCCACGGCGGCCCCCGCGAAGAAGTGGGGATCCGGCCTGTTCCAAGGCCTGCAGAAGGTCGGCCGCAGCCTGCAGCTGCCCATCGCCGTGCTGCCGGCGGCGGGCATCATGGTCCGGCTCGGCCAGGATGACATCTTCGGCAAGGACGGCCTCGGCTGGGACAAGGTCGCCTCCGTCTTCAACGCCGCGGGCGGAGCCATCACGGGCAGCCTGCCGATGCTGTTCTGTATAGGCGTGGCCATCGGCTTCGCCAAGAAGTCGGACGGCTCCACGGCGCTGGCGGCGCTGGTCGGCTTCCTGGTCTACAGCAAGGTGCTCGAGGCGTTCCCCCTCACCGAGGAGCACATCGAGAAAGGCCAGATCGTCGCGGCCTCGTACAACAACCCCGGTGTTCTGGGCGGCATCATCATGGGGCTGCTGTCGGCCCTGATGTGGCAGCGTTTCCACCGCACGAAGCTCGTGGACTGGCTCGGCTTCTTCAACGGCCGCCGTCTGGTGCCGATCCTGATGGCCTTCGTCGGGGCCCTGGTCGGTGTCTTCTTCTCGCTGGTGTGGGAGCCCATCGGTGACGGCATCACCCACTTCGGCGAGTGGATGACGGGCCTCGGAGCCGTCGGCTCGGCCCTGTTCGGCCTGGTCAACCGCGCCCTCATTCCGATCGGCATGCACCAGTTCGTGAACACCGTCGCGTGGTTCCAGCTCGGTGACTTCACGGACGCGGCCGGTCAGGTCTTCACTGGCGACTACAACCGCTTCCTGCACGGCGACCCGTCGGCCGGTATGTTCATGTCCGGCTTCTTCCCGATCATGATGTTCGGTCTTCCGGCGGCGGCCATCGCGATGGCGCACTGTGCCCGCCCCGAGCGCCGCAAGGCCGTGATGGGCATGATGATCTCGCTGGCGCTGACGTCCTTCGTCACGGGTGTGACCGAGCCGATCGAGTTCTCGTTCATGTTCATCGCCCCGCTCCTGTACGTCATCCACGCGGTGCTGACCGCGATCTCGATGGCCGTCACGTGGGGACTGGGGGTCCACGCCGGCTTCAACTTCTCGGCCGGCTTCCTCGACTACGCGCTGAACTGGAATCTCGCCACCAAACCGTGGCTCATCATCCCGATCGGCCTGGTCTTCGGGGCGATCTACTACTCGGTCTTCCGCTTCGCCATCATCAAGTGGAACCTCCCCACCCCGGGCCGGGAGCCCGAGGAGGAGGTCGAGGACCTCACGAAGGCGTAGGCGGAGACCCCGTCCACGGACACGGATACGGACACGCGCACGCGAAGACCCCCGGAGCCCTGAACTGCTCCGGGGGTCTTCGTCTGCGTGCGGGGTCTCAGATCTGGTACGTCTGGCGCGGTGCGGCCAGTGCCACCGGGCCGTCGAAGACCGCGCGGGCGTCCTCGAGGTTGACCTGGGGGTCGGTCCACGGCGGGATGTGGGTCAGCACGAGCTTGCGCGCGCCCGCCCGGGCTGCCGTCTCGCCGGCCTCGCGGCCGTTGAGGTGCAGGTCGGGGATGTTCTCCTTGCCGTGGGTGAAGGCGGCCTCGCAGAGGAACAGGTCCGTGTCGCGGGCGAGTTCCAGCAGGGCGGGGCTGACGCCGGTGTCGCCGGAGTACGTCAGTGATCTGCCGCCGTGTTCGATGCGGATGCCGTACGCCTCCACGGGGTGGGCGACGCGTTCCGTGTGCACGGTGAAGGGGCCGATGTCGAAGGTGGACGGCTTGACCGTGTGGAAGTCGAAGACCTCGCTCATGGAGGAGGCCGAGGGGGTGTCGGCGTAGGCGGTGGTCAGGCGGTGCTCGGTGCCTTCGGGGCCGTAGACCGGGATGGGGTCGCAGCGCCCGCCGTCGTGACGGTAGTAGCGTGCGACGAAGTACGCGCACATGTCGATGCAGTGGTCGGCGTGCAGGTGGCTCAGGAAGATCGCGTCGAGGTCGTAGAGACCGCAGTGGCGCTGCAGCTCGCCCAGGGCGCCGTTGCCCATGTCGAGAAGCAGCCGGAAGCCGTCGGCCTCGACGAGGTAGCTCGAGCAGGCCGATTCCACGGAAGGGAACGACCCCGAGCAGCCGACGACGGTGAGCTTCATAAAGCAGAAACCTCCGCTGGCGGGTAACCGGGAAGGGTCCGGGAGGGGACCGTGAACGAATGATCGTCACATGGGGCGACGGGGGTCGTGCGGTTCGTCGAGCGTAAGGCGCAAAACCCCGGGTCGCTCCTCCGCCAGGGGCCGTTGTGGGCGAACTCACCTGTGCTGTCACCGGTTCGGCTGGACCGGGGGCGTGCGGGGTGTCGGAGGGAGCTTGCGATGGTGGTCGCGCGCTGGTGGGGCCGCCGGTAACGTCGTCGCATGGACACGTCCTGGTGGCTCGCGCTCGCGGCGGTGGTACTGCTGGCGCTCGTCGCCGCGCTCGTGGACGGCTGGGGTCGCGGGCGGCGTCCGCGGGGCGGCGGGAGGCGGCCGCCCGGTCGGCCGAAGCGTCCGGTGGCGGGACGGCCGGCGCGGGGGCGTGATCGGGCGGGGCGGCCGCAGCCGGCGGAGATCTGGTGGGCGAACGTGCCGTTCGAGGACGCGCAGCGGTCGCGGGCGGGCGGGGGCGCTGCGCGCGACGGACGGGCCAAGGACCGGCCGTGTCTGGTGCTGGCGGTGCGCGGTGACCGGGTGACCGTCGCGAAGATCACCAGTAAGTACCGGGACGATCGGCCCGGGGTGATCCGGTTGCCGCCGGGGGCCGTCGGGGACGCGCAGGGGCGGCCGAGTTTTCTGGAGACGGAGGAGTTGCGTCAGGTCCCGGTGCGGGAGTTCCGGCGCCGGGTGGGGGTGGTGGACCCGGCCCTGTGGGACCAGGTCCGTCATCTGACCGCCTGAGGCCTGCCCACCGTCCGGATCCGGCTACCTCGTCCTCTGGCTGTCCGGGTCCCCTTCTGCGTCCGGGTCCCGGTCCGCGGGCTATGCCCAGAGCTGGCCCTGGAGGGTCTCGATCGCCTCCTCCGTGGTGGCCGCGGTGTAGACGCCCGTCGACAGGTACTTCCAGCCGCCGTCCGCCACGACGAACGCGATGTCGGCGCTCTCCCCCGCCTTCAGCGCCTTGACGCCGACGCCGATCGCGGCGTGCAGGGCGGCGCCGGTGGAGACGCCGGCGAAGATGCCCTCCTGCTGGAGGAGTTCCCGGGTGCGGGTGACGGCGTCGGCCGAGCCGACGGAGAAGCGGGTGGTGAGGACGGAGGCGTCGTACAGCTCGGGTACGAAGCCCTCGTCGAGGTTGCGCAGGCCGTAGACGAGGTCGTCGTAGCGCGGTTCGGCGGCGACGATCTTGACGTCGGGCTTGTTCTCGCGGAGGAACCGGCCGACGCCCATCAGTGTGCCCGTCGTGCCGAGGCCGGCGACGAAGTGGGTGATGGAGGGGAGGTCGGCGAGGATCTCGGGGCCGGTGGTGGCGTAGTGGGCGCCGGCGTTGTCGGGGTTGCCGTACTGGTAGAGCATCACCCAGTCGGGATGCTCGGCGGCGAGTTCCTTCGCGACGCGGACGGCGGTGTTGGAGCCGCCGGCGGCCGGGGAGGAGATGATCTCGGCGCCCCACATGGCGAGCAGGTCGCGGCGTTCCTGCGAGGTGTTCTCGGGCATCACGCAGACGATGCGGTAGCCCTTGAGCTTGGCCGCCATGGCGAGGGAGATGCCGGTGTTGCCGCTGGTGGGCTCGAGGATGGTGCAGCCGGGGGTGAGGCGGCCGTCCTTCTCGGCCTGTTCGACCATGTGCAGGGCGGGGCGGTCCTTGACGGAGCCGGTGGGGTTGCGGTCCTCGAGCTTCGCCCAGATGCGGACGTCGGCGGACGGCGAGAGCCGCGGCAGGCGCACCAGAGGGGTGTTGCCCACCGCGGCCAGCGGGGAGTCGTAGCGCATGGGGTACGGCGGCCGATCAGGCCATGCCGCCGGCGACGGCCGGCAGGATGGTCACGGTGTCGCCGTCGGTCAGCTTGGTGTCGATGCCGTCGACGAAGCGGACGTCCTCGTCGTTGAGGTACACGTTGACGAAGCGGCGCAGCTTGCCGTCGTCCACGATGCGGGCGTGGATGCCCGTGTGCCGGGTCTCGAGGTCGGTGAACAGCGCGGCGAGGGTGTCACCGTTTCCCTCCACCGCCTTCTGACCGTCGGTGTACTGGCGGAGGATGGTGGGGATGCGGACCTCGATGGCCATGGCTGAGGGCTCCTGTCGGAAGGTGTGGGCAGCGCGGATGCGTACGTGCGAGTAGGACGCCGCGGCTCACGGCCGGGCGGCAGGGCCGGCGTCAACAGATGGCGCTGGCGAGCCTGCACAGGTCGACGTGCAGCCGCGCCACGAGCAGTGTGCCCGGCGTCTTGTCGCTCACGTCGTTCAGAACCATGGGCTCATCGTATCGATTCCCGGTCCGCCTCCTGGAAGGTGATCCCACATGATGGACGAGTTGTGGCCGCTGGCTGAGATGCACTGCTCAGGGGGCGGTGGCAGCGGCAGTGGCAGCGGTGCGGCTAGGCGGAGGCGCGGCGTACCAGGCGGGTGGGGACGATGGCCGACCGGGGGCGGGGGGATCCCGCTTCGCTGCGTATGAGCAGTCGGGCGAGGAGTGCGCCCATTCCGGGGACGTCCTGGTGGACGGTGGTGAGGGGTGGGTCGGTGGCCTCGGCGATGGCGGTGAGGTCGTCGAAGCCGACGACGGCGACGTCTGCGGGGACGCGGCGTCCGCGTTCGCGCAGGGTGGTGAGGGCGCCGGCGGCCATGAGGTCGGAGGCGACGAAGACGGCGTCCAGGTCGGGGTGGCGGTCGAGCAGCGCGGCCATGGCGTCGGCGCCGCCCTGGCGGGTGTAGTCGGCGCGTTCGACGAGGGTGGCGGGGGCGTGGGGCAGTACGTCGTGGTAGCCGGCGAGGCGGTCGGCGGCGGAGGTCTCCTGGTCGTGGGGACCGGCGACGGTGGCGATCCGTTCGCGTCCGAGGGCGGTGAGGTGTCGTACGGCCAGGCGGGCGCCGCCGCGGTTGTCGCCGTCGACGTAGGCGTGGCTGCGCACGGTGTCGCCCTCGTGCAGGAGTGGGCGGCCGCCGAAGACGGCGGGCAGGCCGAGGCGGGCGGTCATCTCGTGCAGGCGGTCGCCGGGGCGCAGGGAGAACAGGATGGCGCCGTCGACATGGCCGCCGCCGAGGTAGTCGGCGACGCGTGGGTAGTCGTCGGGTTCGTCGACGAACAGCAGGACGGCCTGGGCGCCGTGCTGGGCGAGCTCGCGGCGGACGCCGCGCAGCAGGAGGTCGAAGAAGGGGTCGAGGAAGAGGCGGTTCTCGGGTTGGGCGGCGACCACGGCGATGGTGCCGGTGCGGTGGGTGACGAGTTGCCGGGCGGCCTGGTTGGGGATGTAGCCCAGTTCGGTGACGACGCGCCGGACCCGGTCGACGACCTCCGCCCGCACCGGGGTCTGCCCGTTGATCACCCGTGAGACGGTCGACCTCGAGACTCCTGACTGTCGGGCGACGTCTTCGAGTGTGGGGCGCCTTACGTGCGTGGGTTGCGTCAACACCGTCTCCTCGGGGGCAAGTTGGGTGCACCTTGCGGAAACGTTAACCGGCTTGCGGGCGGATCAGACGACAGGTTTTCCGGTCAGCTCCACGCCTGCGGCGCGCATTTCCGCCAGGGCGCGGTCGGTGGTGTCCTCGGCCACGCCGGCGGTGAGGGAGAGCAGGACCTGGGTGCGGAAGCCCGCGCGGGCGGCGTCCAGGGCGGTGGCCCGCACGCAGTGGTCGGTGGCGATGCCGACGACGTCGACTTCGTCGATCTGGCGGTCGCGCAGCCAGTCGCCGAGGCTGACGCCGTTCTCGTCGGTGCCCTCGAAGCCGCTGTAGGCGGCGGCGTAGTCGCCTTTGGAGAAGACGGCGTCGACGGCGCCGGAGGCGACGGCGGGGGCGAAGTTGGGGTGGAAGCCGACGCCTTCGGTGCCGGCGACGCAGTGTGCGGGCCAGGAGTGGACGTAGTCGGGGTTGTCGGCGAAGTGGCCGCCCGGTGCGATGTGGTGGTCGCGGGTGGCGATGACGTGGCGGTATCCGGCGGGGGCCTGGCCGATGAGTTCGGTGATGGCGGCGGCCACGTCGGCGCCGCCGGTCACCGCGAGGCTGCCTCCTTCGCAGAAGTCGTTCTGCACGTCTACGACGATCAAGGCGCGGCGCATGGGCGGTGTCCTTCGGTGGGGGTCCTCCGGTTCTTGCGAGCCGGGGAGGGTGAAGTAATTGAGCCTAGAGACTTTGCCGGCGGTACGGGAGGGGGGCGGGCCGGGGGCGACGGGGTCGTGGGCAGGGTCGGGCGGGACCCGGTGGGCTCGGGCCCGGTGGGCTCGGGCCCGGTGGGCTCGGGCCCGGTGGGCTCGCGTCCGTCGGGCTCAGGCCCTAGTTACCCGACGGGGCGTGTACATACTCCGTGGGGATGACGGGTTCGCCGCGGGAGAGCTGGGTGGCGGACAGGGGCAGTCCGGCGCGGGCGGCCGTGTGGCGGTCGCGGACGGTGTCGAGGGGCTCGCGGGTGAGGACCTCGCCGGCCCTGACGAGGTCGACGAGGAGCTGTCGTCCGGCCAGCTCGGCGGGGACGTCTCCGGTGCCGATGACCTCGGCTTCGGCGACGCCATGCGGGTCGAGGCGGCGGGCGGCCCACTTGCGGCCGCCGATGGAGGTCTTTCCGCCGGTCGTTTTCTTCGCGACGGGGACCAGCGGTGCGGCCGGGTCGTCGGACTCGGCGCGGGCGACGAGCTTGTAGACCATGGAGGCCGTGGGGTGTCCGGAGCCGGTGACGAGCTGGGTGCCGACCCCGTAGGCGTCGACGGGGGCGGCGGCGAGGGAGGCGATGGCGTATTCGTCGAGGTCGGAGGTGACGATGATGCGGGTGTGGGTGGCGCCGAGGTCGTCGAGCTGCCGGCGTACCCGGTGGGCGACGAGGAGGAGGTCGCCGGAGTCGATGCGGACGGCGCCGAGCTCGGGTCCGGCGATCTCGACGGCGGTGCGGACGGCTTCGGCGACGTCGTAGGTGTCCACGAGGAGGGTGGTGCCGCGGCCGAGGGAGTCGATCTGGGCCTGGAATGCGTCCCGCTCGGTGTCGTGCAGGAGGGTGAAGGCGTGGGCGCTGGTGCCGACGGTGGGGATGCCGTAGCGGAAGCCGGCGGCGAGGTCGGAGGTGGTGGTGAAGCCGCCGATGTAGGCGGAGCGGGCGGCGGCGACGGCGGCGAGTTCGTGGGTGCGGCGGGCGCCCATCTCGACGAGGGGGCGCTCGCCCGCGGCGGAGGACATACGGGAGGCCGCGGCGGCGATCGCGGAGTCGTGGTTGAGGATGGAGAGGATGACGGTCTCGAGGAGGACGCATTCGGCGAAGGTGCCCTCGACGCGCAGGATCGGCGAGCCGGGGAAGTAGACCTCGCCCTCGGGGTAGCCGCTGATGTCACCCGAGAAGCGGTATCCGGCGAGCCGGTCGAGGGTCGCCGCGTCGACGATGTCGCGTTCGCTCAGGAAGCCGAGGACGTCGTCGTCGAAGCGGAAGTTCTCCACCGCGTCCAGGACGCGGCCGGTGCCGGCGACGACGCCGTAGCGTCGGCCTTCGGGCAGGCGGCGGGTGAATACCTCGAACACGCTGCGGCGTTCGGCGGTGCCCGCCTTCAACGCGGCCTGCAGCATCGTCAGCTCGTACTGGTCCGTGAAGAGCGCCGTCGACGGGACTCGCACCGGCAGCCCAAGGTCCGCTGTGTTCATGACGAGGATGCTACCCCCTTTTCGTCGGTGTGACGATTTCGGTGCGGCGTGGCAGCATGGGCCTTGTGACGTCACCCGCTCCCCTTGAGATCGAACGCACCGAGTCGGCGGAGGAGGTCTTCGCCGTACCCGAGCCGGACGTCCCCTGGGTCACGATCGTGCACAACGACCCGGTCAACCTCATGAGCTATGTGACGTACGTCTTCCAGGCGTACTTCGGCTACTCGAAGGACAAGGCCACCAAGCTCATGCTCGACGTCCACCACAAGGGCCGGGCGGTCGTCTCCAGCGGTTCCCGCGAGGAGATGGAACGCGACGTGCAGGCCATGCACGGGTACGGCCTGTGGGCCACCCTCCAGCAGGACCGGAAGTAGCCTCCCCTCATATGCCTGGACACTTCGAACCGCTCCCCGGCGGCGGCGCGGCCGTCGCGCTCGACGACGTCGAGATCTCCATCATCCGGTCGCTGGCCGTGCAGCTCCTGGAGCTGATCGGCCCGGGCCCCGCCGAGGACGCCCCCGACGACCCGCTCGCCGAGCTCTTCGCCGAGGGGCCGAGCGAGCCGCCCGCCGATCCCGTGCTCCGGCGGCTGTTCCCGGACGCCTACACCGACCCGGAGGCGACACCGGGCCCCCGGGAGGCGGACGAGCAGAAGGCGCACTCCGCCGAGTTCCGCCGCTACACGGAGAACGACCTGCGGGCCGGCAAGCGGGAGAACGCCCTCACCGTGATCCGCTCGCTGGACGCGCTGGCCTCCGAGGCGGCCGCCGGGGGCGGGGCGGTGCTGAAGCTGACGCCGCAGGAGTCCCAGCAGTGGCTGCGGGCGCTCAACGACCTGCGGCTGGCGATCGGCTCCCGGCTGGAGATCACCGCCGAGGAGGACACCGACCTTCTCTACCGGCTGCCGGACGAGGACCCGCGCAAGCCGATGGTGATGGCGTACCTGTGGCTGGGCGGGCTCCAGGAGACCCTGGTGACCACCCTGATGCCGTAACCGTTTCGCGTCGGTTCGCCCGTGTTTCCCGTTCACTCAGAGGACGCTCAAATCCGGATAACGATCGCGTCAACGTGACGGCCGGGAGTGTCCTCTTTGTGTCACGTTCATCCGCTTCTTCTGGTGTCGTGCGCCACACGGCCCTCCGCTGATCGATATTGCGGGCGTGATAGATCTTCACGACCGCCCGGCGAACACCACCCGTATGTTCCGCCGGGTGCGCCACCGAGCCGGTTGACCGCCGGCCAGGCACCGCTCCATCAGTCCGGGGGGATCGAAACCGATCCGAGGCCGACGAGAGGCCCGGATCGGCATGGAGAAAGGCGCACCACACATGTCCTCCGAGAAGGTCACTGACACCGCCGTCACTGACACTCCCGAAGAGGGGTACGAACGCGGACTCGGCAGCCGCCAGGTCCAGATGATCGCCATCGGCGGCGCCATCGGCGTCGGCCTCTTCCTGACCGCCGGGGCGAACATCGCCAAGGCCGGTCCCAGTCTCATCGTGATGTACGCCCTCGCCGGCGTGATCGTCTTCTTCATCATGCGGGCGCTCGGCGAGCTGCTGCTGTACCGCCCGGTGTCGGGCTCGTTCGCGGAGTACTCCCGCGAGTTCATCGGCCCGTTCTTCGGGTACTTCACCGGCTGGACGTACTGGCTGATGTGGGTCGTCACCGGCATGGCCGAGCTGACCGCCGCCGCGATCTACGTCCAGTTCTGGTTCCCGGCCGTCCCCCGGTGGGTCACGGCCCTGGTCTTCCTGGTGATCCTCTTCGGCGTGAACCTGATCTCCGTGAAGGTGTTCGGAGAGCTCGAGTTCTGGTTCTCGATGGTCAAGGTCACCGCGCTGATCGGGATGATCGTCATCGGTCTGGGCGTCCTCACCTTCGGCTTCAGCTCGGCCGGCGACACCGCCGCCGTCTCCAACCTGTGGGCCTTCGACGGCTTCTTCCCCAAGGGCGTCGGCTCGTCCCTGATGACCCTCCAGGGCGTCATGTTCGCCTACCTCGCGGTCGAGCTGGTCGGCGTGACCGCCGGTGAGTCGGAGAACCCGGAGAAGACCCTCCCGAAGGCGATCAACACGCTGCCGTGGCGGATCGCGCTGTTCTACGTCGGCGCGCTCACCGTCATCCTGTGCGTGGTGAAGTGGACCGAGTTCACCGCCGGGGCCTCCCCGTTCGTCGTGGCCTTCGCGAAGATCGGCATCCCGGCGGGCGCGGGCATCGTCAACTTCGTCGTGCTGACGGCCGCGCTGTCCTCCTGCAACTCCGGCATGTACTCGACCGGGCGGATGCTGCGCAACCTGGCCGACAGCGGCGAGGCCCCGGTGGTCTTCCGCAAGCTGTCCGCGTCCAAGGCGCCGGCCTTCGGCATCACGGTCTCGGTGCTCTTCATGGGCATCGGCGTGATCCTGAACTACGTCGTGCCGGAGAAGGCCTTCGGCTACGTCACCTCCGTCGCCACCGCGGCCGGCATCTGGACCTGGCTGATGATCCTGATCAGCCACGTCCGGTACCGCCGCGCGGTGGTCGCGGGCCGGCTGCCCGCGTCCAGCTTCCCGGCCCCGGGCGGCTCCGCGTTCAGCTGGGTGGCCATCGTGTTCCTGCTCTTCGTCACCGGCCTGATCGCGTACGACGCCGACTCGCGCGTCTGTCTGTACGTGATGGCGGGCTGGGCGGCCGCCCTCGGCCTCGGCTGGGCGGTCCTGAAGAACCGCAACCCGCAGATCACCGACCGCCGCGAGCCGGAGTTCGAGAAGGTCGGCTGACCGCCGGACGGACGCCGGACGGACGCCGGACGGACGCCGGACGGGCGTTGCGCCGCAGGGAGCTCTCGTGGCGTCCCCTGCGGCGGGACGCCCGGGCGGTCCGCGATGTGGGCCGTTCCGTACCACTCCTCGGTACGGAACGGCCCCTTTGCTTATCCTGGCGACCATGCTGACCATCACCCAGGACCTGCACGACCGGATCGTCGCCCACGCGCGCAAGGACCACCCCGACGAGGCGTGCGGCGTGGTCGCGGGCCCGGCGGGCACGGACCGCCCCGAGCGCTTCGTCCCGATGCTGAACGCGGCCATGTCCCCCACGTTCTACGAGTTCGACTCGGGCGACCTGCTCAAGCTGTACCGCGAGATGGACGACCGCGACGAGGAGCCGGTGGTCATCTACCACTCGCACACCGCGACCGAGGCCCACCCCTCCCGCACCGACATCTCCTACGCCAACGAGCCCGGCGCGCACTACGTCCTGGTCTCCACCGCCGACACCGACGGCCTCGGCGAGTTCCAGTTCCGCTCGTTCCGCATCGTGGACGGCGTGGTCACGGAAGAGGACGTGCGGGTGGTGGAGGCGTACTGATCCGCTCCGGGAGCGCCGGCCGGGGCCCTACGCCGCCGCGGAGTCGCGCAGGGCGCGGACGGGGCGCCACAGCTGGGGGCCCGCGGGGCCGCCGCCGGCGACGGGGACACCGTTGTCAGGGGTGGTGCGCCAGACCAGGCCGTCGGGGTGGTGCAGGACGGCCGTGATCTCGTCCGGGGTGGGGGGCGCCGCGTTGCCGCGCAGGTAGACCGCCCGCAGACCCAGGTTGCGGAGCCGGGTCAGAGCCCGTGCGCGGTTGTGGGCGTGGACGAGGAAGCGGACGTCCGTGGAGGGGCCCGGGAGGCCCTCCCGGGCGGCGGGGCGGGGCAGGTTCAAGGCCACCACGACCATGCCGTCGGGCAGCTTGCAGAAGCCTCCTGCGGCCATGCGGTCACACCCCCGTGCGCGTCGTTATCGGCATGGGCGCCGGAGGCGGCGCCGATGCGCTGGTCAGAGTCGGTGTCGGTACCGGTGTCAATAAGAGAAGCACAGGAGGCACCTAAACACGATCGGCGGCAACCCGCCAGGGGGTTGCCGCCGATACGCGTCTGACCTGCGAAGACGTCGACTACTTCGCCGAGGGTCCGACCTGCAGGCTGATCGTCGAGCCGTCCGACGGCTCCTTGACGATCTTGATGCGGGTGTTGGTGTCAGTGATCTTCACGCCCGCGAGCGGGGTCTTCGCGTCCCAGTACGTGGACGTGCCGTCGTCGAAGACCGGGATGCCGATCCGCGACTTGACCTTGGTCGCGACGCCCGCCTTGTGCAGCGTGAACGCGTCGGTCGCGGCGCGGGTGAAGGTCGAGTCGAAGGACTGGATCCTGCTGTTCATGTACGTGCCGTCGGCCCACTTCATCGGCGTCGGGTGCGAGTCGACGGGCAGGATCAGGCCCGTGCCGTTGTGCTGGCTGGTGTTGTCGTCCACCTGCGAGGTGTCCCACTTCCAGATCAGCAGACCGTTCTGGTACGGGTAGTGCTCGACCCAGGACGGACGGGACGTCGTGAAGCCGAAGTTGTACGGGCCGACCTTGAGGGTCTTGTCGTACGACGTGTACTGGCGGTTCTCCGCGATGTAGTACTGCGGGTAGTCGTCCGTGATGGACGCGCCGATGCGGGAGAACCCGTTCGCCGTCCACGCGGTGTCCTCGGACTCGGCGTCGTCGGAGAAGACGGTCGCGCCGTCCGCGGTCACCGTGATCCCGTCGGCCGCGAAGCCCTTGAGGGCCACGCCGCCGTCGCTCTGGTAGCGGAAGCGCAGGTCGACCTTCTTGCCCGCGTAGGCGTCCAGCGAGTACGTCAGCTTCTGGTAGGCCGCGACCGAGCCGGTGAGGGCGGGCTTGCCGCTGCCGTCACGGGTGATGGCGCTGCCGTCGGCCAGCTTGCCGTCGATCGGCGTCCAGTTGGCGCCGCCGTCGGTGGACACCTCGGTGTAGAGGTAGTCGTAGTCGGCCTCGATGTCCC
Organism: Streptomyces sp. B21-105; assembly: GCF_036898465.1. Classification (NCBI taxonomy): domain Bacteria; kingdom Bacillati; phylum Actinomycetota; class Actinomycetes; order Kitasatosporales; family Streptomycetaceae; genus Streptomyces; species Streptomyces sp. B21-105. Next base: position 3,705,908 of record NZ_JARUMJ010000001.1, read on the forward strand.
ACCAGCCGTCGAGGGTGAGGCTCGCGGCGGACCTGCCGGTCAGGTCGACCGGACGGGACAGGGAGTTGCGCAGGTCGTTGCCGCTGCCGCTCCACCACTGGGACTTGCCCTGCGCCGGGGCGACCACCTCGGTGGTGACGGTCTTGTCCGGCAGCTGGACGATGAGGGCCTGCGGGTTCTTGGTGTTGTACTCCGCGACGCCCAGCGTGTGGTTGGACTTCTTGCCGGCCGTGGCGACGTCGTAGTCGAGCCAGCCCAGCTGCAGCTTGTCCCAGGCGTTCATGTCGCCGGGCAGGTCGCCGATGGTGTCCTTGCCGGTGCCCAGCCAGGAACCGGAGGACATCAGCGTCCAGAAGCCGGTGGAGTTCTCGCCGCCGCCGGAGGTGTCGTACTCGTCCGGCAGGCCGAGGTCGTGGCCGTACTCGTGCGCGTAGACGCCGAGGCCGCCGTTCTCCGGCTGGATGGTGTAGTCGCCGACCCAGATGCCGGTGTCGCCGACCTGGGCGCCGCCGAGCTTGTTGGTGTCCGGGCCGGTGGAGCCGGCGTCGGTGCCGAAGGCGTACCAGCGGTGGGCCCAGATGGCGTCCTCGCCCTGCGCGCCGCCGCCCGCGGACTCGTCCTCGCCGGCGTGCACGATCTGGAAGTGGTCGATGTAGCCGTCGGGCTCGTTGAAGTCGCCGTCGCCGTCGAAGTCGTAGCGGTCCCACTGGTCGAACTCGGCCAGCTCCGCCTTGATCTGGGCGGCGGAGGCGCCTGCCGCCTCGCGCTCGGCGACCCAGGCGTTGACGCCGTCCTGGACCGCGTACCAGGCGCCGGTCGTGGCGTCGTTGTGGCCGTACCGGGCCTCGTTGTAGGGGACCTTGACCCAGTCGGTCACCTCGCCCTCGACCGAGTAGCGGCCCGAGGACTGCTTCTCGTAGTACTTCTTGAGCGACTCGGTGTTCTTGCCTTCGCCGAAGTACAGGTCCTGGAAGTGCTTCTGGTCGTAGTCCGCCTGCCAGGCGGTGGAGTTGTCCTGCTTGCGGTCCGGCTTGGCTATCTGGTTGTGCAGCGGGCCGGGCGTGCCGCCGTAGCGGCTGTCGACCTGGTCGCCGAACTCGACGAGGATCGTGAAGATCTTGTCGGTCTTCTCGCGGCCGAGTTCGACGAACTTGCTGTCGCCCTTCTTGCTCTTGAGCTGGACGACCTTCGAACCGTCGCGGTTCTTGACCGACGTCCGGCCGGCTATGACCTCCTTGAGCGCCTCCTCGCGCTGTGCCTCCTGCGTCTTGCTGAGCGGCCCGTCGAAGTCGTGCGTACGGGCCTTGGCCGGTTGCGGGTCGTGCCGGCCCGCTGCCGGGGACTGCGCCGGGTTCTCGGCTGCCTGTGCCACGGCGAACGTCGTGAACGTCGCCGTGGCCGCCGCGAGTGCGACGACCGTGGCGGCCGTGCGGAACGTCCAGGATCTACTGGTCACTTGATGTCCTCCCACGCACGCGTCCGCGCGCGGTACGGGGGATTCCTGTCAAGGAAAGTCCGCGCGCTGTTATACGCGTGTAGTCAAGTGACGCCATTTGACTACTGGTTAAGAAGAAAAGACAGACCTTGACTTGGACAGGTCAAGTGCACTATCAGGAGCCGCTGTTCGCATTGCGGACATGTGACGGTTTCTCGGCACACTCCCCGCAAGGAGCGGGCCGGTCCGGGCGCGCGGGACAGTCCACCTGGTGGACGTCATGACTCCGTGCGCCCCCTGTGCTCCGGCACCGTGGGTTAGGTCACGCTTACCGCTCGTTCCGCTCGGGCATGCAGCCGAATAGAGTCGAGACCGCCCCCGCTCCCGAGGACACGATTGCCATGCCTCGTCCGACAGTCGCACAGCTCACGTACGGTTCCTGCACCGTCATCCTCTCGACGCTCGCCATGCTGCTGCTGTCGCAGACCAGTTCGGGCCCCGGGATCGCCGTCGTCGTCGTCGCCGCGGTCGCCCTCGGCGTGCTCGTCGCCATGACGGTGCCGACGGCGAAGCCCCGGCGGGCCCCCGTCGCCCGCTCCACGGCGAACCGGCCCGCGCCCGTCATGGTCTCCGCGCCCACGCCCACGCCCGGTACCAGGCCGGCGACGCTGCCCGTCCCGGCCTCGGTCGCCTCGACACCCGAGCCCGTCCGGGAGCCCACCGCCCCCTGACCCGCACACACCAGCACGACGAAGGGCCCGCGTTCCGACTGCGGGTCCTTTCGTCGTGCCGTCGTGCCGCCTGCGGTCGCTGCCCGGTGGCTGCGCGTCAACCGGTGGCGACCACCACCGTCTTGGCCGCCTTGTCGTGCAGACCCTGCTTGTAGGGCTTGTCGAAGTAGCTCCAGCCGCCGCAGACCGCCGTCCACAGACAGGCGCAGCAGAACGCGAACGGCACCCACAGCACCAGGGCGCGCACCAGGGACGTCTGTGCGGAGGGCGTCGAGCCGTTGTCGAGGTTGGCCACCCGCATGCCGAGCCACCTCTTGCCGAGCGTCTGCCCCGTCCTGGCGGTGAGGACCGTGTCGTACGCGACGTACAGGATCGCGGCGACGAGCTCCCGTCCGAAGGTCTTGCCGAACTCGATCCGGTCCGCGTCCACGGTGTACTGCGCCACCCCGAAGGCCCACGCCAGCAGCGACACCACGGCGAAGACGAGGATCATGTCGATGATCCGGGCCAACGTGCGCCGGCCGCTGTCCGCGAGCGGGGGCATCCCGGCGAGCGGGTCCGCGGGGTAGCCGCCGTAGGGGTCGCCCCCGGCACCGCCGTAGGGGCCTCCGCCGGCACCCCCGTAAGGGCCTCCGCCGAAAGGACCGCCGCCGTGGGGACCGCTGCCGTAGGGGCCGCCGTCGTGGGAGCCGCCGTCGCCGGGCGTGCCCGAGTGCGGGTCCTGCGGGGCGTCGTACGGCGAGCCCTGGCCCTGGCCGTACGGGGGCAGCCCCTGATCGTGCGGGGGCTGCTGCGGCGGCCGCTTCCTGAGCGGGTCGTCCTCCGGCGGCTCGCCGCCGCCGGGGCCGGGAGGCGGTTCGTTGGTCATGCCCCCGAGTCGACCGCGAACCCCCCGGCTCCGCATCCGGCGAGCGGCCGTCCGGGGGTACGGTCCACCGGGGTGCCGGGGTGCCGGGGTGCCGGGGTGCCGGGGTGCCGGGGTGCCGGGGTGCCGGGGTGCCGGGGTGCCGGGGTGCCGGTCAGCCGGCGACGAACGTGTGTGCCGCCTTGTCGTGCCAGCACTGGCGCCACGGCCTGTCGAACAGCCCCCACAGGACGCCCACCACGCCGACGGCGAGCAGGCCGGGCACGCTGTAGACCAGCCAGCGGCGCAGGGCCGCCCCGTAGGACGGGGGCTCGCCGCCCTCGATGTCGCGCACCTGGAGACCGAACAGCTTTTTGCCCAGCGTGCGGCCCCACTTGGCGGTCGGCAGCGCCTCGTAGAGAATCCCGAACACCAGCAGGACGGCGAGGACGATCCCCAGGTACACCGACGTCGTGCCGTCCAGCAGCCAGACGGTGACGGTCTCTCCGCTCAGCTTGGCCGCGTCGATCTTCTCGTCGACGTGGTCGAGGGCGCGCACGCCGAGCGGCAGGGCGGCGCCGGCGGTGACGGCCGCGAGGACGAGCGTGTCCAGGAGGCGGGCGGCCAGCCGCTTGCCCAGGCCCGCGGGACGAGCCTCGGCCTGACGCCGGGCGGCGGCCTGGAAGACGTCGTCGACCGGCGGCCTCCAGGGTGTGACGGGGCCGTCCTCGGCGCCGGTGAGCCGGTGCACCTGCTGCGCCCAGGAGGGCTGGCCGCCCCCGGACCCCGCGGCCATCGGGGCGGCGGGGCCGCCCGGGCCGGCGGCCTGGTGAGGCACGCCCGACGCGGGCTGCTGGGCAGGGGCGGGGGCGGGCATCCGTGCGACGGGTGAACCGGCGGGCTGAGCCGCGGAGGACGCCGAGGGGGCGGACGGGAAACCGGGGTTCTGCGCGGGCGGGATCTGCGCGGGCCCCTGCGGAGCCTGGACGCCCGGTCCCTGCGGAGCCTGGACGCCCGCTCCCGGTGCGGCCGACGCCCGGTCGGCCGCCGCCTTGCCCGCCCCGAATCCGGGGGGCGCGGGGGCGTTGGCGGCGGGCGCGGTCGTCGGGCCCTGGGCGGCGGGCGGGTACTGACCGTCGGGGACGCCCGTGCGCTGGGCCGGCGGGCCGAAGGTGACGGTGCCCCGGTCGGGGGTGTGGCCGGCGGGAGCGGAGGGGGCAGGGACGGCCGGCCCCGCTCCCCCGCCGCCCGCGGTCGGCCGGCGAAAGACGAACGTGCCTCCGGAGACCACGTCCCCGGCGCCCGCGCCAGCGCCCTCACCGGACTCCGGCTGCGCGGGCGGGATCGTCGTCATACCGTCGGTGCTCGTCGCGGCGCCCTCGGGCTGTGCCTGAGCGGGCGAGGGCACCCTCGGGTCGGCGGCCGGCGGGGCGCCCCAGGAGACCCGGCGGTCCTGGTCGCCGCCGAAGCCGGACTGGTGGGAGCGGTCGGCGCCCCACGCGGAGGCCGGCTCGGGGTGGCCGCCGTACGGGTTCACCGGGGCGGGACCGGCCGGCGCGGGGTCCTCGTCGAAGAAGTGCGGGCCGGTCTCCTCGACCGGGGCGGGCGCGCCGGACGGAGCCGTGAGCGGGCGGCCGTCGGACGGCGCCGGCCGGCTGGTGCCCGGTACCCACGCGGAACCGTTCCAGTACCGGACGTATCCAGGGATGGAGGGGTCCGGGTAATACCCCTCGCGGGGCCTGTCGTCGCCGGGTGCCGGGGTTGGGGCGCTCATGTCCGTCGTCCCGTATCTGCTCGGGGGTGGGTTGGGGGGCTCCACATCTATCAGACGGACGCAAGCCCCACCGCCAGTCCTGTCGGACCCGCCCCTTTCCGGGCAACCCCGTGCACGCTCTTCACACGTTCGGAACCGTGCGCAGAGGACTCTGAGGGTCCAGGGACCGGGCCGGTCCGGGAAATCCGCCGAAAGAATTTCCGCAGACCCGCGTAATGGTTGCGGCGCTGTCCGCTCTCCACTCGTACGAGCCCGCTCACGGGCACGCCCACGGGCCGCGAACGGGGTCCGTCGACGAGAGGAGAACGACATGCAGCACACCGTGGTGGAGCGCGAGCTGGAACTCAGACTTATCCTGTCGCCGGAGCGCGCCGTGCGGGTGCCGGCCCGGCTCGTCTACCGCAGCGACGACCCGTTCGCCGTGCACGTGACCTTCCACACCGACTCCGCGCACCCGGTGGGCTGGACGTTCGCCCGCGAGCTGCTGGTGGAGGGCGTGTTCCGGCCGTGCGGGTACGGGGACGTACGGGTGTGGCCGACGAAGTCGGCAGGGCGCGCCGTGGTGCTGATGGCGCTGAGCTCGCCCGACGGGGATGCCCTGCTGGAGGCGTCGGCGGCGCAGGTCTCGGCCTGGCTGGAGCGGACACTGCGGGTGGTGCCCCCGGGTACCGAGGGCGACCGGCTCGGCATCGACGACGGGCTGGCCGAGCTGCTCGCCCCGACGCCCGCGGACGATCTGTGGCTGAGCGACCCGTGGCCGTCGGACGAGTCCCGGGACGGTGAGTGAGCCGCCCCGGCGGGAGCCGGGGCGCTCGCCACAGCGTGCCCGGTCTCAGAACAGCTTGCCCGGGTTGAGGATGCCCAGGGGGTCGAAGGCCGCTTTGACGGCGCGCTGCATCTCGACGCCCACCGGGCCGATCTCGCGGGCCAGCCACTCCTTCTTGAGCACGCCGACGCCGTGCTCGCCGGTGATGGTGCCGCCGAGTTCGAGGCCGAGGCCCATGATCTCGTCGAAGGACGCGCGGGCGCGCCGGCACTCGTCGGGGTCCGCCGCGTCGAAGCAGACCGTGGGGTGGGTGTTGCCGTCTCCGGCGTGGGCGACGACCCCGATGGTCAGCCCGTGTCCGCGCGCGATGCGTTCGACGCCCTCGATCAGCTCGCCGAGTCTGGAGCGGGGCACGCACACGTCGTCGATCATCGTCGTGCCCTTGACGGCCTCCAGCGCGACGAGCGAGGACCGCCGTGCCTGGAGCAGGAGTTCTGACTCGGCGGCGTCGTCGGCGGGGACCACCCGGACGGCGCCGGCCGTCTCACAGAGCGCGCCGACGGCGGCGAGGTCGGCGGCCGGGTCGGGGGTGTCGAAGGCCGCGAGCAGCAGGGCCTCGGTGGTCTCCGGCAGGCCCATGCGGGTCAGGGCGTTGACGGCGCGGACGGTTGTGCGGTCCATCAGTTCGAGGAGGGACGGCACGTGTCCGCCCGCCATGATCCGGCACACCGCGTCGCAGGCGGCGGCGCCCGAGTCGAACTCGGCCGCCAGCACCAGCTGCTGCGGCGGCCGCGGCCGCAGCGCCAGGACGGCCCGCACGACGACGCCCAGCGAGCCCTCGGAGCCGACGAACAGGCGGGTGAGGTCGTACCCGGCGACGCCCTTCGCGGTGCGGCGGCCGGTGGACATCAGCCGTCCGTCGGCGAGCACCACGTCGAGTCCGAGGACGTACTCGGCCGTCACCCCGTACTTCACACAGCACAGGCCGCCCGAGGCAGTCCCGATGTTGCCGCCGATCGTGCACGTCTCCCAGCTGGACGGGTCGGGCGGGTAGTACAGGCCGTGCTCGCCCACGGCACGGGAGAGGGCCGCGTTGACGACGCCGGGTTCGACGACGGCGATCCGGTCGACCGGGTTGATCTCGAGGATGCGGTCCATCCGGATCAGGGAGAGGACGATGCAGCCGTCGGAGGCGTTGGCGCCCCCGGACAGGCCGGTGCGGGCGCCCTGTGGGACGACCGGGACGCGCAGTTCGCTCGCCGTGCGCAGCACGTGCTGCACCTCTTCGACGGTGCGCGGCAGCACGACCACGGCCGGGGCGCCGGCCGGGCAGAAGCTCGCCATGTCGTTGGCGTAGGAGGCCGTGACGTCGGGATCGGTGAGAACGGACTCGGCGGGCAGGCCGTCACGCAGCCGGTCGAGCAGGTCGCCGGTCGGTGCGGTGTCGTGCGCCGGTGCGGTGTTCCGCGTGGGTGCGGTGTTGCGCGAGGGTGCGGTGTCGTCTTCGGGTGGTGTTTCCCAACGGCCCATGATCACAGGTTCGCACCCGGGGGCCATCGGTGTGAACCCCCGTCCGGGGAGCCTCAGGCTGACGTCGCACGGTCGTCGTACTGACGCACAGTGAGCGCCATGGAGAACGAGGAGCGCGCCGCCGAAGAGCGCACCGCCCCCGACGGGACTCCTGCGGGGGCCGTCGCGCAGACCGTCGCGGGGGCCGTCGCGGGGGCCGTCGCGGGGGCCTCTGCGGCAGCCGCCGCAGAACCCGCCGCAGAGGCCGCCGCAGAGGCCGCCGACGTAGCCGCGAGGGAGGGCGCCGAGGCCCCGGGGGACGTCTCCCGGGCGGGTCGGTGGCGGCGGCTGTCCGTCGGCTCGCTGGTGGGTTGTCTGATGGTGGGCGGCGGGGTGCTGATGTGCCTGCCCGGCGAGGAGCCTGCGGAACGCGGCGCGCCGGTGCCGGCTCCCGGGGCGCAGGCGGGCTCGGCGGTCCGGGCGGGGGTGGCGGCCGCGCTGTCCGATCTGGCGGTGCTGGTCGAGGAGCGGGAGCGTGCGGTGCGGGAGCGTCCCCGGGACGCGCGGTCCTGGGCGGTGCTCGGCACGGCGTACCTCGAGCAGGGCCGGCGGACCGCCGACGTCGCCGTCCTGTATCCGAAGGCCGAACGGGCGTTGCGGACCTCGCTGAAGGCCCGCCCCCGGGGCAACGCAGACGCCGTCGTCGGTCTGGCCGCGCTGGCCAACGCCCGCCGGGACTTCCCCGCCGCGCTGCGCTGGGGCGAGGCCGCGCGCAAGGCAGCCCCGAAGCGCTGGACGACGTATCCGCAGCTCATCGACGCGTACACCGGCATGGGGGACTACAAGAAGGCGCTGAAGGCCCTGGACGCGCTGACGGCGCTGCACTCCGGTCCCGCGGTGCGGGGACGGGCGGCGGGCGTCTACTGGGACCGGGGCCGGCGTGAGGACGCCCAGGCCGCGCTGGCGGACGCGGCGGCCGCCGCCGTCTCCCCCGCCGAGCAGGCAGCGTGGCTGGAGCGGGCCGGACAGCTCGCCTGGGAGCGCGGTGAGCGGGAGGACGCGCTGCGGCACTTCCAGGAGGCGGTCCGGCTCGACCCCGACCAGCGGGCGGCGCAGGCCGGGCAGGGCAGGGCGCTGGCGGCGCTGGGGCGGACGACGGAGGCGCTGAGCGCGTACCGGGTGGCGCTGGAACGGCAGCCGCTGCCGCAGTACGCGCTGGAGCTGGGCGAGCTGTACGAGTCGCTGGGGCTGGCGCAGGCGGCGCGGGTGCAGTACGACCGGCTGCGGGCGCTGGTCCGGCAGGGGGCGGCGGGCGGCGTCGACGGGGAGCTGACGCTCGGCCGGTTCGAGGCGGACCACGGGGACCCGGCGTCGGCGGTGCTGCGGCTGCGGGCCGAGTGGCGGCGGCAGCCGGGCGTCGCCGTCGCGGACGCGCTGGGCTGGGCGCTGCACCGGGCCGGGGACGACGAGGAGGCGCTGAGGTTCGCCTCGATCGCCACCGACCGGGTGCACGGGGGCGCGGTGCACAGCGCGCCGTACCTGCACCATCTGGCGGTGATCGAGCGCCGGCTGGGGAAGGACGGTCCGGCGCGGCGGCACCTTCAGGAGGCGTTGCGGCTCAACCCGTACTTCTCGCCCCTGTTCGGTCCGGCGGCCCGGGCCGCCCTCGCCGACCTCGGCGAGGAGCCGCCCCCGGCCGACCTGCCGGACTAGCCGGGCCGACCTGGCGTCCGGCTGCCCGGCCGGCGGGTCACAGGTTGCCGCGCTTGTCCTGCTCCCGTTCGATCGCCTCGAAGAGGGCCTTGAAGTTGCCCTTGCCGAAGCCCATCGAGCCGTGGCGTTCGATGATCTCGAAGAAGACGGTCGGCTTGTCCTGGACCGGCTTGGTGAAGATCTGCAGCAGATAGCCGTCCTCGTCGCGGTCGGCGAGGATCTTCAGCTCGCGCAGGGTGTCGACGGGGACGCGGGTGTCGCCGACCCATTCGCCGAGGGTGTCGTAGTAGGAGTCGGGGGTGTCGAGGAACTGCACCCCGGCCGCCCGCATCGTGCGGACCGTCTGCACGATGTCGTTGGTGTTGAGCGCGATGTGCTGGACGCCGGCGCCGCCGTAGAACTCGAGGTACTCGTCGATCTGGGACTTCTTCTTGGCGACGGCGGGCTCGTTGATCGGGAACTTGACCTTGAGCGTGCCGTCGGCCACCACCTTCGACATCAGCGCGCTGTACTCGGTGGCGATGTCGTCGCCCACGAACTCCTTCATGTTCGTGAAGCCCATGACCTTGTTGTAGAAGCCGACCCACTCGTTCATCCGGCCGAGCTCGACGTTGCCGACGCAGTGGTCGACGGCCTGGAAGGTGCGCTGGGCGGGAGGCTCGACGATCGGGTCGGCGCTCACGTAGCCCGGGAGGTAGGGGCCGTCGTAGCCGGACCGGTCGACGAGGGTGTGCCGGGTCTCGCCGTAGGTGGCGATCGCGGCGAGGACGACCGTGCCGTGCTCGTCCTTCAGTTCGTAGGGCTCGGCGACGGAGCGCGCGCCGTGCTCGACGGCGTAGGCGTAGGCGGCGCGGGCGTCGGGCACCTCGATGGCGAGGTCGACGACGCCGTCGCCGTGCTCGGCCACATGCCGCTCCAGGAAGTGGCCCCACGTGGTGGCGGGCTTGATGACGGAGGTGAGGACGAAGCGGGCCGAGCCGTTGGTGAGCACGTACGACGCGGTTTCACGGCTGCCGGTCTCCGGTCCGGAGTAGGCGACCAGCTTCATGCCGAAGGCGGTGGAGTAGTAGTGCGCCGCCTGTTTGGCGTTGCCCACGGCGAAGACGACCGCGTCCATTCCCTTGACCGGGAAGGGGTCTGCCTGCCGCGCGGTGTCGGGAGTGAGGTATGTGGTCTGCGTCATAGCGAAAGCCTCGCGCCATCCCTGCAAGGTGCGCAATAGTTCGCGTATCGCCTGGGCAGTCTGTGCAGCCGCTCGGCGGTTTCGGCGGACTTTCTGTACAGGGTGACCATCGTGGAGGCCTACGGCATGGGGATCGATCGTCTGGACGGCCGGATCATCGTCCTGCTGGCTCGGGAGCCGCGTCTGGGGGTGCTGGAGATGTCCCGGCGGCTGGGCGTGGCCCGCGGGACCGTGCAGGCGCGGCTCGACCGGCTTCAGTCGAACGGCGTCGTCCGGGGGTTCGGCCCCGACGTCGATCCGGCGGCCCTCGGCTACCCGGTCACCGCCTTCGCCACACTCCAGATCCGGCAGGGCCGGGGGGCTGCCGTGCGGGCCCACCTGGGATCCGTGCCGGAAGTGCTGGAACTGCACACCACCACCGGCGGCGGGGACATGCTCTGCCGGCTGGTGGCCCGCTCCAACGCCGATCTCCAGCGGGTGATCGACCGGGTCGTCGGCTTCGACGGCATCGTCCGGGCGTCCACCGCGATCGTGATGGAGAACCCCGTCCCGCTGCGGATCATCCCGCTCGTGGAGCAGGCGGCGGAGCTGGCACCGGGACGGCCCGGAGAGGACGCGGCCGACCGGGAGCGGTAGGGGCTCAGCAGCTGGGGACCGGTAGCGGGCGAGGCGGACGGCCTTGCAGAGGCGGGTCGGTCGGTGCGGAGCCGCCGCTCAGCAGCTGGGGACCGAGCCCTTGCCCTTCTCCAGCGCGACGAGCGCGCTCACCGCGCCCTTGAGCGTGGTGACCGGGACCAGCCGCAGCCCCTTCGGCAGCTCGGACTTCGCGTCGGAGCACTCGTCCTTCGGGACGAGGAACACGGTCGCGCCGTCCCGCCGGGCGGCCTGGGTCTTCAGGGCCACCCCGCCGACCGCGCCGACCTTGCCGCCGGCGTCGATGGTGCCCGTGCCCGCGATCGTGCGGCCACCCGTGAGGTCGCCGCCCTCGCCGTCGCCGTCCAGCTTGTCGACGATGCCGAGCGAGAACAGCAGTCCGGCGCTGGGTCCGCCCACGTCGGCCAGTTTCAGGGTGACCTTGACGTCGTCCTCGCCCAGTTTCAGATACGCCAGCGCCGCCTGGGTCGCCGCGTCCTGGGAGTCCTCCATCTGCTCGGTGTTGTGCCGCTCGATCTCCTTGGTGCTCTCCCCGCTGGGGTACACCGCGTCGCGCGGCATGATCGCCTGGTCGGTGCGGAACCAGCCGTCGAGGACGTCACCGAGCGAGACGCGCGTGTCGGGGCCGGTCGCCTCGATCGTCGTCATGCGCAGCTGTCCGCTGGTGCCCCGCACGGGCGCGCCGGAGATCGTGATCACCGGGGTGCCCTTGTTGTCGCCGAGGACGTTCGCCGTCATGCCCGGCTGTGCCACCGAGAACGGCAGCGGCGCGAACGCGGCCGTGGCGAGCAGCACCACGAGGGGCAGGGCGCAGACGGCGAGAGCGCGCGGGCGTGAGAGGCGAGAGAGCACGGAGTCAATCTAACGTGACGAGGTGCCGCGGCTCGCGGCCTGCTCGCCTCCTGGACGACGTCCACGCTCACTCTTCACGCCCGGCGCTCCCGCCGGGCGGGCCGCTCCAGCCGCTCCCGCCGGGCGGGCCGGCTGCGGGTGGTCCGGGTGCGGGTGGTCCGGGTGCGGTCAGCGCAGCGCCTCCGCCACTTCGCGTGCCGCGTCCACGACGCGCGGGCCGACCCGTTCCGGCACGGCGTCGGCCAGCATCACCACGCCCACGCTGCCCTCGACGCCGGTCACGCCCAGCAGCGGGGCTGCCGCGCCGCTCGCGCCGGCCTCCAACTCCCCGTGCGTCAGCGTGTAGCCGGGCTCGTCCGCGCTGCGCGCCGTCTTCTGCCGGGCGGAGAGGATCGCCCGGCCGGCCGCCCCCCGGTCCAGCGGATGCCGGAACCCGGCCCGGTACGCCACGTGGTAGTCGGTCCAGGTCGGCTCGACGACGGCGACGGCGAGCGCTTCCGTCCCGTCCACCAGCGTCAGATGCGCGGTCGCTCCGATGTCCTCGGCGAGTGAGCGCAGCGCGGGCAGCGCGGCCTCCCGCACCAGCGGGTGCACCTGGCGGCCGAGCCGCAGCACTCCGAGGCCGACCCGGGCTCGTCCGCCCAGGTCACGCCGTACGAGGGCGTGCTGCTCCAGCGTGGCGAGCAACCGGTACACAACGGTCCGGTTGACGCCCAGTTTGTTGGAAAGCTCGGTGACGGTCAGCCCGTGGTCGGTGTCGGCCAGCAGCTTGAGGACTTTCAGTCCCCGGTCGAGCGTCTGAGAGGTCTCCGCGGTCACGACGCCCACTCCTTAAGTGGTGAGGTCGGCTGCCTCCGTCGCGGCGGGGCGTCACCGAGTCCCGTCAGTGACGCGCCACAGAGGCCTCCGATCGACAGACGGGTCCGGCGTTCCGGGCCCGGTCGCTTCACGGCTGCGCTCCGCGGCGGCGCTGCCACGGGGCGTGTGCGTAGCGGGACAGTAGCGAAGCCGGTTCGCTGAGCGGAAGGCTCCGTCCAGAATCCGGTCAATGGCCGGTATGGACTACCTGCTTTTATCCCGATACGTACGGAGCGTGGCAGCGTCGCCCGCGCCCCAAGGTACTGATACGCCGCACGGGGCTGACGGGGCTGACTGCTGACTGGGCTGACGACACCGCGGGGTCGCGGGTCGCGGGTCGCGAGGTGGCGCCGCGGCAGTCGCGGCGGACCCCGCGGACCCCGCGGACCCGGCAGACCCGGCCGGGAGTCACTTCATCCGGGTCGCCCACTCCTGCACCTTGGCGATGCGCTGGCGCAGCTGCCCGGCCGTCGCCTCCGCGCTCGGCGGTCCGCCGCACACCCGCCGCAGTTCGGTGTGGATCACCCCGTGCGGCTTGCCGCTCTGGTGCACGTACGCGGCGACCATGGTGTTGAGCTGCTTGCGCAGTTCCATCATCTCCTTGTGCGAGACGACCGGCCGCCGCTCGGCGGGCAGTTCCAGCAGGTCGGCCTCGGCGTCCGGCCGTTTCCTGCTGTGCGCGATCTGCTTGGCCTGCCGCTTCTGCAGCAGCAGTTGCACCTGGTCGGGCTCCAGCAGCCCCGGGATGCCGAGGTAGTCCTGCTCCTCCTCGCTGCCCGGGTGGGCCTGCATGCCGAACTCGGCCCCGTTGTACGTCACCCGGTCGAAGACGGCCTCGGACTCCAGCGCCTCGAAGGCGAACTGCTCCTGCTCGCCGGTGTCCTCGTCCTGCTCACGGTTCGCCTCGTCCATCTCCTTCTCGGACTCGGCGTACGGATCCTCCTCGCCCTGCTTCTTGGGCTTGTCGAGGACGTGGTCGCGCTCGCGCTCCATCTCCCCCGCGAAACCGAGCAGGTCGGGCACGGTCGGGAGGAAGACGGAGGCGGTCTCGCCGCGCCGCCGGGACCGCACGAAACGTCCGACGGCCTGGGCGAAGAAGAGCGGTGTGGAGATGGTGGTGGCGTACACCCCGACCGCGAGGCGCGGCACGTCGACGCCCTCGGACACCATGCGCACGGCGACCATCCAGCGGTCGGTGCTGCCGCTGAAGTCGTCGATGCGGCTGGACGCGCCGGTGTCGTCGGACAGGACGAGGGTCGCCTTCGAGCCGGTGATCTCCCGGATCAGTTTGGCGTAGGCGCGGGCGGAGTCCTGGTCGGAGGCGATGACGAGCGCACCGGCGTCCGGGATGGCCTTCCTGACCTCGGTGAGGCGCTGGTCGGCGGCGCGCAGCACGCTCGGCATCCACTCGCCGCGCGGGTCGAGCGCGGTGCGCCAGGCCTGACTGATCGCGTCCTTCGTCATCGGCTCGCCGAGCCGGGCCGCGATCTCGTCGCCGGCCTTTGTCCGCCAGCGCATGTTGCCGCTGTAGGAGAGGAAGATGACGGGACGCACGACGTGGTCGGCGAGCGCCGACCCGTACCCGTAGGTGTAGTCGGCGGCGGACCGACGGATGCCGTCGTCGCCCTCCTCGTACGTCACGAACGGAATGGGGTTGGTGTCCGACCGGAACGGCGTGCCGGTGAGCGCGAGGCGGCGGGTCGCCGGCTCGAACGCCTCGAGGCACGCCTCACCCCACGACTTGCTGTCGCCGGCATGGTGGATCTCGTCGAGGATGACGAGGGTCTTGCGCTGCTCGCTGCGGTTGCGGTGCAGCATCGGACGCACGCCGACGCCCGCGTAGGTCACGGCGACGCCGTGGTAGTCCTTGCTGAGCGGTCCGGCGCTGTACTCGGGATCGAGCCGGATGCCTATGCGGGACGCCGCCTCCGCCCACTGCTTCTTCAGGTGTTCGGTCGGCGCGACCACGGTCACCTGCTGCACGACGTGGTGGTGCAGCAGCCAGGAGGCGAGGGTCAGCGCGAACGTCGTCTTGCCGGCGCCGGGGGTGGCGACGGCGAGGAAGTCGCGCGGCTGCTCCTGGAGGTACTTCTCCATCGCCCCCTGCTGCCAGGCCCGCAGCTTGCCGGCGGTGCCCCAGGGGGCGCGGCCGGGGAAGGCGGGCGACAGGTGGTGGGAGGTGGAGGTGGCGGCGGTGGTAGTCACGGTCTCCGGTTCGGGGGGTCGGGCTGCTCGTTACTCGGCTACGTATGACAACCGGGCCACCCTACCGGCGGCCCGGATGTCAACGCGCCGACGAGGCCGCGTCGCCCGCGGGTGGGACCCAGCTCACAACACCCGCAGCCACCGCGCGATCACGGCGGTGTCGGGTCTCCGTGCCGGGTGCCACGCGTTTCACCGGGCCGGACGCCCGATTGGCCAGCAGGCCGGGCACCAGGTCGTACGCCCGGCCGGTCACCAGCCCCCTGTCCCGTCTGTCCCGTCCATCCCGTCGACCACCGGGCCGGACGCCCCGTCAACCACCGGCCCACACACCCGATCGACCACCCGGCCGCACACCCGACGACCGCCGGGCCGACCGCCCGACCGCCCGACCGCCCGGAATCCCGTCGCGGTCTCTGGTGTGTGACCAGGGAGAACGGAAGGGCGGCACCCCTCTTGGGGTGTCGCCCTTCCGTCGGCCGGGGGTGCTGTCAGGGCCGGGGGGTCAGGCCCAGGGGGTCACTGCCTTGAAGGAGCTGTCGGCGCGGAAGGTGGCGGTGTTCTGGAAGGTGTCCATGCGCAGCTCGTAGTTGTAGTGGCGGAGGTAGCGGCCGGGGTAGTTGTAGGACTCCAGGCTGACCGAGCCGGCGACCGAACCGGGCCGGGCGCAGTAGGTGGCGTCCTTGGTGAAGACGGCCGTGCCGTTGTTCGCGTCGGCGCGGATCCTGAAGTCCATGTGGCGCAGATAGCGGCCGGCCGAGTCGCGGAACGAGTAGCAGGTGGGGTCGGCCAGGCCGGGGACGACGGTGAAGGTGGCGCTCTGCTTCACCGCCGGGGTGCTGGCGACGGTCACCGGGTCGACGTAGCCGAGGTTGTCGGATCGGACGGCGGCGTAGCGGCCGGGGAAGTTGACCGACTGGAGGGAACGGTCGGTGTGCGTCGGCAGGGTGGCGCCGACGGAGACCGGGTCGACGCTGCTCAGGGTCGGGACGACCTTCTTGATCAGGCCGGCCGAGTCGAACTCCAGCTTGTCGACGGTGGTTTCGCGGTGGGTGCCGTCACCGCCGGGGATGGCGAAGCGGTGGTAGGCGATGTACCAGTCGTCGGTGCCGGGCACCTGGACGACCGAGTGGTGGCCGGTCCCCTTGATGCCGAGGGCGAGGTCTTTCTCGAGGATCACGCCGCGCTTGGTCCAGGGCCCGGTGGGTGAGGTGCCGGTGGCGTAGGCGACGCGGTAGTTCTCGTCCCGGGTGTCGTTCTCCGACCACATGAAGTAGTAGGTGCCGTTGCGCTTGATGACGAAGGAGCCCTCGTTGTAGCCGCTCGGCGTGATGGCGGTGACCTTGGAGGCGTCGAAGGAGACCATGTCGTCGTGGAGCGGGACGACGTACGCCCGGCCGTTGCCCCAGTAGAGGTACCTCGTGCCGTCGTCGTCGGTGAAGACCGCCGGGTCGATCATCTGGCCCGTGTAGGCCCCGCGGGCGATCAGCGGCTTGCCCAGGGGGTCGGTGAACGGGCCGGTGGGCGAGTCGGAGACCGCGACGCCGATGTTGGTGTCGGCGGAGTAGTAGAGGTAGTACTTGCCGTCCTTCTCGGCCGCCGTCGGGGCCCACGCGCGGGCGTCGGCCCAGCTGACGTCGGGTCCGAGGTCCAGGACGACGCCGTGGTCCGTCCAGTGGACCAGGTCCTTGGAGGAGTACGCCTTGAACTGCGTGCCGCTCCAGCCGGCGAAGCCGTCGGTGGTCGGGTAGAGGTAGAAGGTGTCGCCGAAGGCGACGATGTTCGGGTCTGCGGTGAGCCCCGGCAGCACCGGGCTCTTCATCTCCAGCGCCTCGACCGTCCAGGTGCGCTTCTCGCCGCCGGAGCCGGTCACCTCGTACGTGAGCGGCTCGGTGAAGTCGCGCGGGGTGCCGGAGGCCGGGCTGATGGACGCGCCCTGGGCGACGGTGAACTGCGGGGCGAGCGTGGTGAGGTCGGTGCCCTCGGTCAGCGGGAGGGTGATCTTGCTGTGGGCGTCGTCGACGATGGCGGCGATCTTCAGCCGGGGGTGGGTGGCCGCGGCGACGCCGGTGGTGTTCCCGCTGACGTCGAGCACCTCGGCGGGTGCCAGCGCGCGGTTGTAGACCCGGAAGTCGCGGATCTTGCCCTTGAAGAGCTTGTCGCTGGTGTAGACCGACTTGCCGATGTAGTTCGCCGTGGTGAGGCCGGACCCGATGGAGCCGGGGGTGAGGGTGACCGACGTGTTACGGGCCTTCTCCACACCGTCCTCGTAGAGGACTCCGGTGGTACCGGTCTGGGTGTAGGTGACGTGTTTCCAGACCGAGCGCTGCAGCGCGCCGGAGGTCCGGGTGTTCTGCTCGGTCGTCGAGTTCCCGGAGGCGATCGCGGCCCGGAACGAGTCGCCGGTGGCGAACAGGTACCCGTTGCCGGCGCCGCTGCTCGCGGTGTTGCCGAACCCGTAGAGGAAGTACGGCGTGGCCTGGGCGGCGTCGATCTGCACGTCCATCGAGACGGTGATCGCGTTCATGCCGCTCATGATGTTGTCCGGCACTTCGACGTAGGTGCTGGACCCGTTGAAGGTGAGCCCCTCCCCGGTGCCCGACCAGCCCGCGGTGCCGTTGACGGTGCCGTTCCTGCCGTGCCCCGAGGAGTCCACCGCCACGGCGCCCGAGGAGGCGTCGAGTTTGTACCAGAGGGCCAGGCCGTCGGTGATCTCCGCCGCCTGTGCGGGGGTCGCCGGACCGGCGACGCCCGCCAGGAACGAGGCGGCTGCCACGGCGGCCAGAGCGCCCGTCCAGAATCCGCGGCGGCTCTGAGGTCTCACGCTGTGCATGGTTCACATCCCGTGGAGAAGACATGCGGAAGGGAGCGGGGGGACGCCACCCTTCGGCCGAGGGGTCGCGTCACGCCCGATGACATCTGGTGCCGCGTAACTGCGCCGGCGGGTGGGGGTGGAATGGAGCGCCAACGTCGTTCGAGAAATCGAACACTGTTCGCAACTTCGCGCAAAAGATAAGTGTCGATCAAGAGCGCGTCAATGGAACCGGCCGGTACGGAACCGGCCGGTACGGTCCGCGAACTCCCGAGTCGCCCGCCCGCCGCGCCCTGGGGCCGTGGGGACAGGCCTGCCGGGACCGACAGCAACGCCCTGGACGCCGGCCGGGAGAGAGGTGCCGCCGAGCAGGGCAGAGCGTGCCGGACGGAGCGTGGTGTGCGTTGCGGTGCGTCGAGGGCTCGTCAGGCGTCCGCGGGGTCGGCCGGGGCACGCAGGGCGACCGGGGCGACCGGGGCGACGGGGTCGGTCGCGGCCAGGGTGCGGGACATGGTGTCGGCGAGTCGGCCGTAGGCCTCGGTCAGTTCGCGCACCGCGTCCAGGGCCCGCTCGTGTCTCAGCAGCCAGAGGGTGAACGCGAGGCTGGAGATGTCGGCGTTGAGCGGACGCAGGGTGAGGTCCGTCTCGCTCCAGCACAGCACCGCGCCCGTGGCGCCGTCCACGACGAGGCTGGTGTCCTCGACGAGGTTCCCCAGACGGATGAGGCGGTCGGCGTGCGCCGGAAGCCGGTCCCCGGCGCCGGCCCAGTCGTCTGCCCCGTCGGCTGCCCAGCCGTCCGCCCAGCCGTCTGCGCTGTGCTCGGCGAGGGTCTGCAACGGCAGGTCCGTCTCCAGCGAGAACGGGACGGCCTCCTCCGGCAGGCCCCTCCCGCGCAGGAAGCGCCGGGTCGGAGCGTGCGCGAGGACGTCGGGCAGGTCGACGTCCTCGAAGCGGACGACGCCGGCGGAGCCGAACTCCTCGTCCAGCAGCCGGACCGGCAGGTCGAGGACCATGCCGGACGCCGTGACCGGGCCGGCCACCAGGGCCAGCGGACGGATCACCGCGGCCAGCTTCCAGAACAGAGCGGACGCGCCGCTCGGGCCTTCGGCACCCGCCTCGAACACCGCCAGCAGCCGCCGGGAGGCCTCGGTCACCGCCTTCGGTCCGAGCCGGCCGGCGTAACAGGCGAACTGGCCGCGCAGGGCCGCCAGTTCGTCCACCGCCGTGGCGCAGCGGAGCAGCTTCTCCAGGGACGGGGCGAGCGGCGTGGCGTCCATCAGGTCGAGGCGGTCGTGGAAGAAGTACGTCGTCGAGATCTCTCCCGTCATCTGGTCGAACAGGACGGACTCCGTCTCCAGGCGGTCGGCGTCCAGGATGCCGACCGCCGCCGGCCGGCGGGGTGCCGGGGCGGGTGCGACGTACCGGTTCAGCTGGTCCTCGGTGAAAGTGATCGTCGTCATGACGGTGGTGGTCCTGGTCGTGCCCATAGGGTCCCCCTGGCGGAAGTTGCGTGCGCCGTCCCACTGCTCCGCAGCCTACGCGGACCCACTGACAACGGCTCCGACCAGCGACGACGCCCGACCGCGCCGGGGGTTTCGCCCGCAGCACCGGCACCGGTCCATACCGGAAGACGTCACGGCGACCCGATGCGTTGCCTGCCCACCCGAATCGCCCGGTCCCACCCCGTGTTCATGTTCACGCGCTGCCGTGAGTGCCCGTCAGGTGAAGTACACGCCGCCCAGCACCACGGCCAGCGCGGCCGTCACGAACAGCAGGATCCAGAGCAGCAACTTGCCGGCGCTCGGCGGGGGTTCGTACTGCCGGGCTTCGTACTGCCGGGGGTCGGGCTGCCGGGCTTCGTACTGCCGGGGGTCGGGCTGCCGGGCTTCGGGCTGCCGGGGGTCGGGCTGCCGGGCTTCGGGCTGCCGGGGGTCGGGTCCGCGATCGCCCGACAGACCGTCCGCCGCCGGGCCGCTCACCGGTCGCTCATCGGTTGCTCATCGGTCGGTCACCACTGCGGCCTGCGGCCTTATCGGGAGGCGGTTCACGGGGCGGCCCGTCGCCGCGCGGACGGCGGATGCGATCGCCGCCGGCGAGGTGACGACCGGGACCGCGCTGGCGGCCTTCGCCCCGAACGGCGCGACCACGTCCCGCTCCTCGACCAGTTTGACGATCCGGATGTCCGGGGCGTCCAGCGCCGTGGGCAGCGCGTAGCCGGTGAGGTCGGGGTGGCGGATCAGGCCGCGGGGGGTGCGCAGGTTCTCGGTGAGCGCGATGCCCACGCCCTGCGTGACGCCCGCCTCGATGCGGGCGGCGAGCTGGGCCGGGTTCAGGATCCGGCCGACGTCCTGGGCGACGGCGAGTTCCACGACCCGCACCGAGCCGAGCTCGATGTCGACGTCCACGACCGCGCGGATCGCGCAGAAGGCGAGGCCGACGAAGGCGTCGCCCTGGCCGGCCGCGTCCAGCGGCTCGGTGGGGTGCGGGCGGCACTGCGCGGTCGCCCACAGCTCCTTGCCCTGCATCTCCTCCGTGACGGGCGTCGACAGGACGCCGTCGTAGGAGGTGATCTTGCCGTCGGTGATCTGCAGCAGTTCCGTGGACATGCCGAACTTGTGCGCCAGCGGCTGGAGCAACTGCGTGCGGACCATCTTCGCCGCGCGCTCCACCGCGCCGCCCGAGACCCAGGTGTGACGGCCCCGGCAGCCGGGTCCCGCGGGGGGCTGGTCGGTGTCCACGGGGGCCACGTGGACCTCGTCTACGCCCAGCGTCTCCTGGACGATCTGACGGGCCAGCGTGGTGAAGCCCTGGCCGGTCTCGACCGCCGCGCACAGCACCGTCGCGACGCCGTCCTGGACCTTCACGGTGGCGGTGGAGACCTCGTCGGCACCCTCCGCGCCCAGCATGTGGACCATGCCCAGGCCGTAGCCGACACCGCGGCGCACCGCGCCCGGCTCGCCCGCGCCCTCGGGTCCGCCCGGCAACAGCCAGTCCTCCTCCGGCGCGTCCTTGGGCAGCGACGGGAGGGGGAACTCCTGGACCGCCTGGAGGAGTTCGGCGACGGGGGCGGGACAGGTCACCGTCTGACCGGTCGGCAGGACGTCCCCGGTCGCCATGACGTTACGCAGCCGCAGCTCCGCCGGGTCGACGCCGAGCCGCTTCGCCAGCTTGTCCATCTGCGCCTCGTAGGCGGCGCACACCTGCATCGCGCCCTCGCCGCGCACATGGCCGGACGGCGGGTTGTTGGTGCGCACCGCCCAGCCCTCGATGAAGGCGTTCGGCACGACGTAGGGGCCGCAGGCGAAGGAGACGGCTGCGGCCAGGGCCTCGGCGGAGGTGTCGGCGTAGGCGCCGGCGTCCAGCAGGATCTGCGCCTCGACCTTCACCAGCCGGCCCTCGGCGTCGGCGTGGTGGCGGTAGCGCAGCAGCGTGGGGTGGCGGTGGGCGTGGCCGAGGAAGGACTCCTCGCGGGTCGCCGTGAGCTTCACCGGGCAGCCGGTCTTGAGTGCCAGCAGGCCCAGCGGGAGCTGGAAGCCCTGGTCCTCGCGGTCGGCGGTGGCCCCGGGCACGCCGGTGACGACGATCTTCACCCGTTCGGGGTCGAGGCCGTAGCAGGCGGCGGCCGTGTCGCGGTCGGTGTGCGGGTCGGTGGAGGCGAGGTAGAGCTCCACGCCGCCGTCGGGGCGGGGCACGGCGAGGCCGGCCTCGGCGCCGATGGGAGCGGGGTCGGCGCGCCCGATGCGGTACTGGCCCTCGACGACGACGTCGCCGGCCGCGGCGGGGTCGCCGTGGTGCAGCGGAATGTGCCGGATCAGGTTGCCGTCGGGGTGCAGGGGCTCCGCCTCGAAGGCCAGCTCGGGGTCGATCACGGGGTCGAGCGTCTCGTACTCGACGATGACGGCCGCCGCGGCCATGCGCGCGGTGTCGGGGTGGTCGGCGGCGACGGCCGCGATGGGCTCGCCGTGGTGGCGGACCACGTCGGAGGCGAACACCGGCCGGTCGGCCCTGCCCCGGCCGTGCAGCGCGCGGCCCGGGACGTCCTCGTGGGTGACGACGGCCCGCACGCCGGGCATCTCACGCGCGTGGGAGGTGTCGATGGACACGATGCGCGCGTGCGGGTGCGGTGAGCGCAGGACGGCCGCCCAGAGCAGGCCCTCGGCCCACAGGTCGGCCGCGTACGGGAAGGTGCCCTCCGTCTTGGCGCGCGCGTCGGCGGGCGGCAGGGACACGCCGAGGCCGTGCGGGACCGGCTCGGGGGCCGGCGCCGCCTCCACTGGAGTCGTCGCGGTGGCTGTCTCGTTCGTCACGCCTGACCTCCGTCCTGGCCCTGTCCGTAGGCGGGGTCATGCGGGTGGGGCTGTGCCGGGTTCTCGAACGCCGACGCGTGCACGCCGCCCGCGCCCGGGCCCGCCTGATGGGGGATACGTGCTTCGTCCCCGTCCGTCTCGGTGTCGGAGCCGGCGTGCGCCTGCCGCTCGGCGACGACGTCCTGGACGGCTCGCAGGACGCCCCGGTACCCGGAGCAGCGGCACAGGTTGCCGCACAGGGCCTGGCGGGCCTCCAGTTCGGACGGCGCCGGGTTGCCCTCGAGCAGGTCGTGCACGGTCATCGCCATGCCGGGCACGCAGAAGCCGCACTGCACGGCCCCGCAGGCGGCGAGGGCCCGCTGCACGTCCGAGGGCTGTCCGTCGACGGCCAGCCCTTCGACGGTACGGATCTCGCTGCCGGCGGTGGTGACGGCCGGGACCAGGCAGGACGCGACGAGGCGTCCGTCCACCTGCACGTTGCAGGCGCCGCACTCGCCCTGCGAACAGCCGTCCTTGGCGCCCGCGAGACCGAGCCGCTCGCGCAGCACGTAGAGCAGGGACTCGCCGATCCAGGCGTCGGTGACGGGACGGTCGGAGCCGTTGACGCTCAGCACGTAACCGGCGAGGGGGTGTTCCTCGTGGAACGGCGGCGGGACGTCGTCGGCGTCCTCGCCCGCCCCCGGCGCAGGCTGCGCGTCGGCGGCGTGCGGATCCGTGGCGTGCGCGTCGGCGGCGTGCGCGTCCATGGCGTGCGGTCGCGGGGTCTGCGGGGCGTCGCCGGAGAGCGCGTCGTCGTCCTCGGCGGGCGACTGCGCGGGCCGGTGGACGGCTTCCGCGAGGCCGTGGACAGCGTCGCGGGCCGGATCCGGCTCCCCGGACGTCTCGGCGCCCCCCTCGGCCTCAGGGGCCTGCCGGGCGGTCCCGGCGGGCCCGTCGGCGGGCACCGTGTAGGCCTCGGCGGAGATCTCCGGGGCGGCGAACACGCCGCTCGGGAGGGGGTCCCGGCCGGCGGACTCGGCGCCGGGGCGGACCCGGCCCGGGGCCGCGGCCGACGGGTCGTGCTCCGGTGTGAACGCGGTCCCGGTCTCGTGCGGGGGCAGGTGCTCGGGTGCGTGGCCGTACGGCGCCGGGTCCGTCGCCGGGTCCGTCGCCGGAGGGACGGCGGGCACGGCCTCGTCCGTGGGCTGCGCCCAGGTCTGGTGCCCCGTGCCGGCCGGGTCCGTCGCCCAGGGTGCGGGCGCGCCGCCGGGCAGGGTGGCCGGGGGCGTACTGCCCCACTGCTCGACCAGGGACGACGCGGTGAACTCTCCTGATTCGTCGGGAAGGTCGCCGCCCGCGACGGGGATCGACCACTGGCCGGTCACGTCGTGGCCCGGGGCGGGCGCGGACCCCGGTGCGCCCTGGCCCGCCGAGGTGTCCTCGAACGTCCACTGGCCGGTCGCGCCCGGGTTGTACCGGAAGCGGTCGTCGCCCACCGTCTGCGGGGTGTCCTGCGCGACGGGCCAGTCGCTGCCGCCGGCCGGGGCCGCCCAGGTGGCGGCGTCGTCCGCCGGGGGCGCCACCGCTATCTGCGGCGGCACGTACCCGTGGCCCGGCGCGGCGAGCGGGCTGTCGCCGCGGCCCGCGAGAAGGGCGTCGATGCCGCCCTCGGGGAGCTTCACGAAGGCGGTCGCGCCGTCGTCGTAGTCCCCGTGGGGCAGCGGGTCCCAGCGGCCGGCGCCCTGCGGCGCGCCCTGGTCCCGCCCGTTCTCCTGTCCGGCGGGCCCCGGGCCGGGGCCCTGTCCGTGTCCCTGCTGGTCGTCGGTCACGACAGCGCCCTCCCCAGTGCTCGTCGGGCCAGTGCGGCGACGGTGCGCCGCAGGTGCAGTACGGCGGGCGGAAGTTCCGGCACGGAGCCGTCCACGCCGGGCGTCGGGTCGGGGATGCAGGCGGCGGCGACGTACTCGCCGAACGCCGTCAGGGCCTCGGGGACGATCGTGCGGCTGTTGTCCCAGTCGATCAGCCGGGCGACCCACTGCTCGGCCTCGAGCGGCCGCAGCGGCATCGGCGCTATGGCGCCCACCGCGCACCTGACCCCGCGCCGTGCGGGGTCGAGGACCAGTGCCACGGAGGCCGTCGCGCGACCCGGACCGGTGCGGCCGGTGGCCTTCAGGAAGACCTGCGGGGCGTGCAGCAGGGGCACGCGCACGTACCCGATGAGCTCGCCGCCGCGCAGCATCTCCATGCCGGCCAGCAGGTGCGACACCGGGACCTCCCGGCGGGCTCCGCCCGGGCCCGCGACGATCAGGGTCGCCTCCAGCGCGGCCAGCACGGGCAGCGCGTCGCCCGTGGGTGCGGCCGAGGCGACGTTGCCGCCCAGCGTGCCCGCGTTGCGGATCTGCGGCGGACCGGCGGCGCGGGCGGCCGCGGCGAGCGCCGGGATCAGGGCGGCGAAGTCGGGGCGGCCCATGCGCGCGTGGGTGAGTCCGGCGCCGAGCAGCGCGTGGCCGTCCTGGTACTGCCAGCCGCGGATCTCGCTGATCCGGCCGAGGCCCACGAGCCCGGCGGGACGCAGCTGGCCCGAGTTCACGGCGGCCATCAGGTCGGTTCCACCGGCCACGGGAACGGCCGCGGGCATGGCCGCGAGGGCCGCCACGGCGTCGTCCAGCGTCGTGGGCAGCGTGACGGCCTGCGCCGCCTGCGGTGCGTGCGTGCTCATGACCGGCTGCCCCTTCCCGCTGCCCCACCTGGTCCCACCTGTGTTGCCGTACGGTACGTGCTGACAGGGCGGACGTGGCAACTCTGGCACATCTTCGCGACACCCGAGCGCGGGGGTCCGCTAGGAGGCATTCGCCCACCTCGTCGCGGAGATGGTCCGTTTTCGCACGGCATCACCGGTGCGCGTGAATTGCCTCTCTTCGGTGACCCTGCCGGGGTTTCTGTGTGACGCCCCGGATCACCGGTTCGGGGGCGGTCCCTCGAGGGGCCGGCCGAGGACGCCGGGGCGCCGCTGCCACGGCCGGGGTCCGCCCGGCGGGCGGTAGCCGACGCCCAGGGCGTCGAGCCGCGCGTAGTGGGCCCGCATCCGCCGCTCGAAGCCGGCGAAGTCCCGCTCCCGCGGGGCGGGCAGATCGCTCCAGGCGACCTCGGCGAAGGCGGCGAGGCGGGGGAAGGCCTGGTAGTCCACGCGCGCGTGGTCCTCCATCGCCTCGGTCCACAGGTTGGCCTGCGTGCCGAGCACGTGCCGCGCCTGTGCCGGCGTCAACTCCGTGGGAACGGGATCGAACCGATAGACGTCCTCCAGGGTGCGCACGTGGCCGATCGGCACGGGCTCGTCCGCGCCGGCCGCCTGCCGGTGGTCGAAGTACACGTGCTGCTCGGGGCACATGACCACGTCGTGCCCGGCCCGCGCGGCGGCGATCCCGCCCGCGTAGCCGCGCCAGGAGGACACGGCCGCCCGATCGGGGAGCCCGCCCTCCAGGATCTCGTCCCAGCCGATGAGCCGCCGCCCGCGCGCGGCGAGCCAGGTGCCGAAGTGGCGGACGAACCAGGACTGCAGCTGGTCCTCGTCCGCGAGGCCGAGTTGCGCGATGCGGGCCTGCGCGGCCGGTGAACGCCGCCACTGGTCCCTGAGGCATTCGTCACCCCCGACGTGGACGAACTCTGACGGGAACAGTTCCAGCACCTCCTCGAACACCCCCTCGTAGAAGCGCAGGGTGTGGTCGGTGGGGGCGAGGACGTTCGGGTTGACGCCCCAGGTGTCCCAGACGGAGAGGGCGGTGGTGTCGACGACGTCGGCGTTACCGAGTTCCGGGTACGCGGCGATCGCGGCCTGCGAGTGACCGGGAACGTCGATCTCGGGGACGACGGCGATGTGCCGTTGCGCCGCGTACGCGACGATCTCCCGGATGTCGTCCTGGGTGTAGAAGCCGCCGTGCGGCTTGTCCTCCCACAGCGGCGAGGCGCGATGGCCGATCTTCGTGCGGGCCCGCCAGGAGCCGACCTCGGTGAGCCGGGGGTGCCTGCGGATCTCGATCCGCCAGCCCTGGTCGTTCGTCAGATGGAGGTGGAGCACGTTGAGTTTGTGCGCCGCCATCAGGTCCAGATAACGCAGGACGCCGTCCTTGGGCATGAAGTGCCGGGCGACGTCGAGCATGAGGCCGCGCCAGGGGAACCGGGGGGCGTCCTCGACGATCTGGTGCGGGACGCCGTACCTGATCCCCGGCCGGACGGGAGCGCGCCGGAAGGCTTCCGGGCCGAGGAGCTGGCGCAGCGTCTGGGCGCCCCAGAAGACGCCGGCGGGGCCCCCGCCGCGGATCTCGACGCCCCGGGTCGCGACGACGCTCAGCCGGTACGCCTCGGGCTCCAGCGTGTCGTCCAGGCACAGCCGTACGCCGCCGCGGGCGTCCGGCGGTCCGGGCCGCAGGGTCAGGCCGAGCGCCGCGCCGAGCGTGGCGCGCAGCCAGAGCTCGGTGGTCTGTGTGCCGGGGGCGGCCCACAGGGTGGTGTCCTCGTCGAACACGACACCGCAGCGCATGGGGCCCTCGACGGTGCGGGGCGCGGGGACGAGATCCATCACAGACATCACGTCAGTCCTTCAAAGGGTCCGGGAACCGCTTTCGAAAGACCTCGGCAGCGGCGTGCGCCACGGCCGCACCGCTCGGCACCACGCACCGGAGGCCAGTGCCGTGAGATACCACCCACAAGAGGTCTGGACCAACCGGTGACCCGTGAACACGCCGAAGGCCTCCGGGGCGCGTCGGCGCACGCCCTCGGGGGCCCTGGAAGCTCCGCCGGCTACTTGTTGTCGCCGCCCTTGCCCTTGTCGTCGCCGCCGCCCGCCATGGACTCGAAGATCTCCTTGCACATGGGGCACACCGGGTACTTCTTCGGGTCGCGGCCCGGCACCCAGACCTTGCCGCACAGCGCCACGACGGGCGTCCCGTCGAGGGCGCTCGCCATGATCTTGTCCTTCTGGACGTAGTGGGCGAAGCGCTCGTGGTCCCCGTCGCCGTGCGACACCTGCGGCGTCGGCTCCACGAGGGTCCCCGTCCCCGTGCCTCGCTGGGGCTGGGTCTCAGGCTCAAGAGTGCTCATGGCGCCAAGCGTACTTAAGCCGGGCCGGGATGCTCACGCGCATCAGTTGAGAGAGGCGTCGTCCGGGTAGGTCGCGACCATCGCCAGATCGTTGCGCTGGCGGCGCAGCACCTCGCGCCAGAGCCGCTCGGGGGACGGCGAGGAGACGTCGCCGGGCTCGGACTCCACGACGTACCAGGCGCCCTCCACGAGCTCGTCCTCCAGCTGGCCGGGCCCCCAGCCGGCGTACCCGGCGAAGATCCGCAGGGAGCCGAGCGCCGCGGCGAGGAGTTGCGGCGGGGCCTCCAGGTCGACCAGGCCGATCGCGCCGTGCACCCGGCGCCAGCCGAGCGGGGCGCCGTCGACGGCCGCGCCGCCCGGGATGACGGCGATCCCGAGGGCCGAGTCGAGGGAGACCGGGCCGCCCTGGAAGACGACGCCGGGTTCGCCCGCGAGGTCCGCCCAGTCCTCCAGGATGTCGCTGACGCCCACCGGGGTGGGCCGGTTGAGGACGACGCCGAGCGAGCCCTCCTCGTCGTGGTCGAGGAGGAGCACCACCGCACGGTCGAAGTTCGGGTCCGCCAGGGCGGGCGTGGCCACGAGCAGCCGCCCTGTGAGCGAGGACACCTCGGTCATGCCACACATGATCCCGCATCTTCCCGCGGATTGGGGAGGCAATGCGGGGGGCGGTGGCGCGCGCGGGAGAACGGGGAAGTGCGGGCCGGTGGGACGTCCGCCGAGGGGTGCGCCGGGAACCGGGCGGGCGCACGGACGCGGACCGGGCGCACGGGCCGCACGCACGGCCCGCGGTGACCTTGTGTGCCCGCCGGGGAACCGTTCGTGTTGTGACACAGCCATGACGATCCTGAGCCGTCCTCGGGCTTACGGCGCAGGGGCCCACGGCGATTACTCTGTTTCATCTGGCCCTGCCCCCACCCCAACGGCCCTGCCCTGATCCACCATCCATGGAACGCGAGACACATGACCGTCAATGGTTCTGACGACGTACTGCTTGTCCACGGCGGCACCCCGCTCGAGGGCGAGATCCGGGTCCGCGGTGCGAAGAACCTCGTACCCAAGGCCATGGTCGCCGCCCTGCTGGGCAGTGAGCCGAGCCGGCTGCGCAACGTTCCGGACATCCGTGACGTGCGGGTCGTGCGCGGTCTGCTGCAACTGCACGGGGTGACGGTCCGTCCGGGCGAGGAGCCGGGCGAGCTGGTGCTCGACCCGACCTACGTCGAGAGCGCCAACGTCGCCGACATCGACGCCCACGCGGGCTCCAGCCGCATCCCGATCCTCCTCTGCGGTCCGCTGCTGCACCGTCTCGGCCACGCCTTCATCCCCGGCCTCGGCGGGTGCGACATCGGCGGGCGGCCCATCGACTTCCACTTCGAGGTGCTGCGGCAGTTCGGCGCGACGATCGAGAAGCGGGCGGACGGGCAGTACCTGGAGGCGCCGCGGCGGCTGCGCGGCACGAAGATCCGGCTGCCGTACCCGTCGGTCGGCGCGACCGAGCAGGTGCTGCTGACGGCGGTGCTGGCGGAGGGCGTCACCGAGCTCTCGAACGCGGCCGTGGAGCCGGAGATCGAGGACCTCATCTGCGTGCTGCAGAAGATGGGCGCCATCATCGCGATGGACACCGACCGCACGATCCGCGTCACCGGTGTGGACAAGCTCGGCGGCTACAACCACGCGGCCCTGTCGGACCGTCTGGAGGCCGCCTCCTGGGCGTCGGCGGCGCTGGCCACCGAGGGCGACATCTACGTCCGCGGGGCGCAGCAGCGCTCGATGATGACGTTCCTGAACACCTACCGCAAGGTGGGCGGCGCGTTCGAGATCGACGACGAGGGCATCCGCTTCTGGCACCCCGGCGGCCAGCTGAAGTCCATCGCGCTGGAGACGGACGTGCACCCCGGCTTCCAGACCGACTGGCAGCAGCCGCTGGTCGTCGCCCTCACCCAGGCCACGGGCCTGTCGATCGTCCACGAGACGGTCTACGAGTCGCGGCTGGGCTTCACCTCGGCGCTCAACCAGATGGGCGCCCACATCCAGCTCTACCGCGAGTGCCTCGGCGGCTCCGACTGCCGCTTCGGGCAGCGCAACTTCCTGCACTCCGCGGTCGTGTCGGGTCCCACGAAGCTCCAGGGCGCCGATCTGGTCATCCCCGACCTGCGCGGCGGGTTCTCGTACCTGATCGCCGCCCTCGCGGCCCAGGGCACCTCCCGCGTGCACGGCATCGACCTCATCAACCGCGGCTACGAGAACTTCATGGAGAAGCTGGTGGAGCTCGGCGCGAAGGTGGAACTGCCGGGCAAGGCGCTCGGCTAGGTCCAGCGCCGGCCCGCGCGCTGTGACGGGTACGACGATGGGGCGGCTCCCCCGAGGGGAGCCGCCCCATTCGCGTTGCTGAGCCTCGTACGCAGATACCGTCGCGTACGCGAAGGCCTACTTGCCCTTGGCGGCTTCCTTGAGCTTGCTGCCCGCGGACACCTTGACGCTGTAGCCGGCCGGGATCTGGATCGGGTCACCGGTCTGCGGGTTGCGCGCCGTGCGAGCGGCACGGTGGGTGCGCTCGAAGGTCAGGAAGCCGGGGATGGTGACCTTCTCGTCGCCCTTGGCGACGATCTCGCCGACGGTCTCGGCGAACGCGGCCAGAACGGCGTCGGCGTCCTTACGGGTCACCTCGGCGCGGTCGGCCAGCGCGGCCACCAGCTCACTGCGGTTCATGTTCTTACTCCCGTGTTCTTCTTGCCGTTGAGGCGTGCCACGCGGCGGAGCCGCCTGTGGGGCACAGCGAAGTCGTTGTGCTCGCGCCCAGGGACGCATCCTGCCCCTACCTGCGGCGGGAAAGCCAATCCGGCACCCGCTCGGAGTCGTGAGACAACCCTTGGGAGTCACACGAGAGCGCTTGGCTCGGGCGCAACCCTAGAGGGCCGTCCACGGCGCGGGGTTCCGCGACGCGCCGACGCGGGGGCCGTCGTGGCGATCGTCACAGACCGCCCCGGCCCCCGTCGCAGACCGCCCCGGCCCCCGCGTGCCGCACGACAGAGCCTGTAGAGGTGACAAAGCCTACGAGGCCTACGCCCCGGCCGCCTTGGCGGCCTCGCGCACCGCGCCGGCCACCGCGCCCGCGACCTTGTCGTTGAAGACGCTGGGGATGATGTAGTTCGCGTTGAGCTCGTCCTCGCTCACGACGTCCGCGAGGGCCTTCGCCGCCGCGAGCATCATCTCCGTGTTGACGGTGCGGGACTGGGCGTCCAGCAGACCGCGGAAGACGCCCGGGAAGACCAGCACGTTGTTGATCTGGTTGGGGAAGTCGGAGCGGCCGGTGGCCACGACCGCGGCTGTCTGGCGGGCGACCGCCGGGTCGACCTCGGGGTCGGGGTTCGCGAGCGCGAACACGATCGAGCCCTCGGCCATCGCGGCCACGTCGTCGCCGTCGAGGACGTTCGGGGCGGAGACGCCGATGAAGACGTCCGCGCCGCGCACGGCCTCCTTCAGGGTGCCGGTGAGGCCCTCGGGGTTGGTGTTGTCGGCGATCCAGCACAGCGCCGAGTCGGGGGCCGCGTCGACGAGGTCCGGGCGGCCCGCGTGGACCACGCCGTGGATGTCGGCGACGACCGCGTTCTTGACGCCGGCGGCGAGCAGCAGCTTGAGGATGGCCGTGCCGGCCGCGCCCGCGCCGGACATGACCACGCGCACGTCGCCGATGCCCTTGCCGACGACGCGCAGGGCGTTGGTGAGGGAGGCGAGGACGACGATCGCGGTGCCGTGCTGGTCGTCGTGGAAGACGGGGATGTCGAGGGCCTCGCGCAGCCGGGCCTCGATCTCGAAGCAGCGGGGCGCGGAGATGTCCTCGAGGTTGATGCCCGCGAAGCCGGGGGCGATCGCCTTGACGATCTCGACGATGGCGTCGGTGTCCTGGGTGTCCAGGCACAGCGGCCAGGCGTCGATGCCGGCGAACCGCTTGAAGAGGGCCGCCTTGCCCTCCATGACGGGCAGCGCGGCCTTCGGGCCGATGTTGCCGAGGCCGAGCACGGCCGAGCCGTCCGTCACGACCGCAACGGAGTTGCGCTTGATGGTGAGGCGGCGGGCGTCCTCGGGGTTCTCGGCGATCGCCATGCAGACCCGGGCCACACCCGGCGTGTAGATCATCGAGAGGTCGTCACGGTTGCGGATGGGGTGCTTGGACGCCATCTCGATCTTGCCGCCGAGGTGCATCAGGAACGTACGGTCGGAGACCTTGCCGAGGGTGACGCCCTCGATGCCGCGCAGCTGCTCGACGATCTCGTCGGCGTGGGAGGTGGAGGTGGCGGCGATGGTGACGTCGATGCGGAGCTTCTCGTGGCCGGACGCCGTGACGTCGAGGCCGGTCACGGAGCCTCCGTGGGACTCGACGGCCCCGGTGAGCTGGGAGACCGCGGTTCCGCTCGCGGGCACCTCCAGCCGGACCGTCATCGAGTAGGAGACGCTGGGCGCCGTTGCCATGGCCGACTTCCTCTGCACTGCTGGGTCGCGGGTTTGCGGTCCGATCGTCGCACCTACCGACGAGTACGGGAAAGCCGCCCCGAGTTGCGATCGTTTTGTTCTCAATGAACCTGCGGCCGCGGCACGAGAGAGGCCCGCATCACGGATGATGCGGGCCTCTCTCACGTTCATGACACCGACCCGCCATGCTCGCCTCGCGGCAAGTGGTCGCTCGTAGCGACGAAGGTTGGGCCCGGGGGCTTGGATCGAGCCGGTGTCACGACCAGGCTAACAAACGGATGCCCGAACGCCATTCCCGTGCGGGCAGTTCACCTCGATCAGTCGCGCAGAAGGTCCGGCACCCCGTGCGCGTCCGGCTCGTCCCGCTCCCCGGACACCACCGTGAGCTGCTGCGTCGCCCGGGTGAGGGCGACGTACAGCACCCGCAGGCCGGCCGGCGACTCGTCGGCGATCTCCGCCGGCGAGACGACGACCGTGGCGTCGTACTCCAGGCCCTTGGCCTCGAGGCTGCCGAGCGCCACCACGCGGTCCCCGAGACCGGCCAGCCAGCGCCTGGCCTCCTCACGGCGGTTCATGGCGACGACGACGCCGACGGTGCCGTCCACGCGCGCGAGGAGCCGCTCGGCCTCCGCGCGCACGGCCGGCGCCAGGGAGCCGCGGGCGGCCGTGAAGCGAGGCACGACACCCGTCGACCTGACCGCCGACGGGGACTCGGCGCCGGGCATGGCCAGGGCCAGCACCCTGGCGGCCAGCTCGGCGATCTCGGCCGGGTTGCGGTAGTTCACCGTCAGCTGGAAGCGGCGGCGGGGGCGGGTGCCGAGGGCCTCGTCGCGGGCCTCGGCGGCCTCGTCGGGGTCGGACCAGGAGGACTGGGCGGGGTCGCCGACGACCGTCCAGGTGGCGTGCCGGCCGCGGCGGCCGACCATGCGCCACTGCATCGGGGTGAGGTCCTGCGCCTCGTCGACGATGACGTGCGCGTACTCGGTGCGCTCCTGGGCGAGCCGCTCGGCGCGCTCGCGCTGGGTCTCCTCGCGCGTCGGCATCAGCTCCTCGAGGCCGGTGAGCTGGTCCAGCGGGTCGAGCTCGCGTCTCTTGCGGGGGCGGGCCGGGGCGCCGAGGATCGCCTGGAGCTCGTCGAGCATGGCGATGTCGTGCACGGAGAGCCCGTCCCGCTTGAGGGAGCGGGCGACCTTGCGGACCTCGCCGGGGTTGAGGATCCGGCGCGCCCAGCGGCCCAGCCGCCGTTCGTCGGCCATGGCCCGCAGGACGGCCTGCGGGGTGAGCTCGGGCCACCAGGCGTCGAGGAAGGCGATGAAGGCGTCCTCGGTGCTCACGTCCTCGTCGAAGGAGGAGCGCAGCTCTGCGGCGAGCTCCGGGTCGCTGTGCCGGCCGGCCGCGCCGGAGCGCTCCCACAGGGCGTCCAGGAGCAGCTTGCGGGCGCGGGGGCGCAGCAGGTTCACCGGAGCGGTGCCGCTGAGCGCGCTGTGCCGGACACGCTGCAGGTCGGCGGCCTCCAGCTCCAGCCGGCGGCCGAAGGCGACGACGCGCAGCCGGCTGGGCGTGCCCGTCGGCACGGGCGCCTCGTCGGGCTCGGCGGCCTGGTCGGGCTCGTCGAAGCCGAGCTGCGTGGCCTGCGGCGTCCGGGTCGTCTGCGTCGCCCGGGTCGCCCGGGTCGTCTGGGCCGTGCGTCGGCCGCCGCCGGGACCGTGCTCGGGTGCGCCGCCGTTCTCCAGGGCGCCGCGGGCGGCTTTGCGCAGCACCTTCAGCATCCTGTACGACCCCTTGGCCCGGGCCACCGCCGGGGAGTCGTACAGGGTGGCCTCGGCGCCGTCGACGAGGGAGCCGATGGCGCGGATGGCGACCTGGCCCTCCTCGCCGAGGGAGGGCAGTACGCCCTCGGTGTACGCCACCAGCAGGGGCGTGGGCGAGACGATCAGGATGCCGCCGGAGTACCGGCGCCGGTCCTGGTAGAGCAGGTAGGCGGCCCGGTGCAGCGCGACGGCGGTCTTGCCGGTGCCCGGCCCGCCCTCGACGTACGTGACGGAGGCGGCGGGGGCGCGGATGACGAGGTCCTGCTCGGCCTGGATGGAGGCGACGATGTCGCGCATGGTGTGGCTGCGGGCCTGGCCCAGGGCGGCCATGAGGGCGCCGTCGCCGATGACGGGCAGTTCACCGCCGTCCAGGGTCGCTCTCAGCTCGGGACGCATCAGGTCGTCCTCGACGCCGAGGACGCGCCGCCCTTTGGAGCGGATCACCCGGCGGCGCACGACACGCCCCGGGTCGACGGGGGTGGAGCGGTAGAACGGGGCGGCCGCGGGCGCCCGCCAGTCGATGACCAGCGGCGCGTACTCGGAGTCGAGGACGCCGATCCGGCCGATGTGCAGCGTCTCGGCGATGTCGGCCGTGCTGTCGGGGCGGACGGCGCCCTCGGCGGGCTCGACGGCGGTGTAGGCGCCGTCCGGGCCCCTCTTGCCGTCCTTGCCGAGCAGCAGGTCGATCCGCCCGAACAGGAAGTCCTCGAACTCGTTGTTGAGCCGGTTGAGGTGGACGCCGGCCCGGAAGACCTGGGCGTCGCGTTCGGCGAGGGCGCCTGGCGTGCCGACCTGGCCGCGCTGGGCCGCGTCGTTCATGAGGAACTCCGCCTCGTGGATCTTCTCCTCGAGGCGGCGGTACACCCGGTCGAGGTGTACCTGTTCGACCTTGATCTCTCGGTCCCGCACCGAATCCCCCATGGAATCCTGTGCGGCTTCGTCGACCGATCCGACCACGGTCTCCTGCTGTGCCTGAGCGGCCACCGGGCCCCCTTCTGACGTGCTGGGCAGCCGTCAACCGTACGCCAAGGGGGCCCGGGAAGCCATGCTCCCCTACGCGTCGACCTGCACCAGCTTCTTGCCGTCGAAGGTCATGACCTCGAAGTGGTCGATCTCGTTGGTCTTGAAGGCCGCGCCGCCCGACACGTAGAGCGGGTTCTTGGCCTGTTCGGTCTTGGCGCCGGGGAGGCCGTAGCCCCACTCCGGAACGGACCAGGAGGAGACCGTCTCGCGCTCGCCGTTCTTGCCGACGGCGATGAGGGAGCACTTCTCCGGGCCCTTGACGTTCGTCAGCTCGACGCCGATCTCCGTGCCCCACGTCTTCTCGCCCATGGCGACGGTCGCGGAGACCTTGCTGGCGGAGTCGGTCGCGGAGACCCGCTGGGCGAGCGCGTCGAAGGCGTCCTTGGCGGAGTTCGCGGACTTGGTGGAGCCCGCCTGGACGCCGGTGCTCCCGCTGTCGCCGCCGGTCGCGGCCAGCACCGTGAGGGGGCCGCCGATGATCAGCGCGGCGGCGGCCGCCACCAGGAAGAAGGAACGGCGGCGCCCCCGCGCGCGGCGCTCGGAGATCTCGTCGACCAGCCGCTCGGCGAGGCGCGGGCTGGGACGGGCGGACAGGGAGTCGCCGATCGCGGGGGTGCCGGAACCCGGCAGGTCCGCGAGCGCGGCCAGCATCGGTTCCATCCCGGCGAGCTCGTCGAGCTGCTGGGCGCACCATTCACAGCCGGCGAGATGCGCCTCGAAGGCGGTCGCCTCGGCGTCGTCGAGGATGCCGAGGGCGTAGGCGCCGACGGTCTCGTGTTCGCTCGGGCTCGGAGATCCCACAGATCCCTGCATGGGGCCAGACATACCCGGCCCACCTGCTCCGAACCCCCCGTAAATGCTCATCACGCCGTCACCCCCCGCTCCTCCAGAGCCAGCTTCATCGACCGCAGGGCGTAGAACACCCGTGAGCGCACGGTGCCGCTGGGTATGCCGAGCGTCTCGGCCGCCTCGTTGACGGTACGCCCCTTGAAGTACGTCTCGACGAGCACCTCCCGGTGGGCCGGGGTCAGGTCGTCGAGCGCGTCGGACAGCGTCATCAGCCACAGCGCCTTGTCGATCTCGTCCTCCGCAGGAATGACCTCCAGCGGCGACGGGTCGACCTCCTGCGGCCGGGCCTGCCGGCTGCGGTGGCCGTCGATGACGATGCGACGAGCGACCGTCACCAGCCAGGGGCGTACCGATCCGGTCGCCCGATTGAGCTGACCGGCGTTCTTCCAGGCACGGATGAGCGTCTCCTGCACGACGTCCTCGGCACGCTGCCGATCTCCGGCAACCAGGCGCAGGACATACGCAAGCAGGGGTCCGGCATGCTCCCGATACAGAGCACGCATCAGCTCCTCGTCAGGTTCCGAGGGCTGGGACATGCGATGTCGGGCCCTCGATCCACGTTCATTGGCCACGGCCGCATCTTTGCGCACGCCCACCTCCGGTGTCCGGGGGATCCCCCGTTCGGTCGCTCGACGACGGGTACGCAAGGGGGGTGTTGAGCGTTCAAACCGCGGGGACACTTTTCTTCCGGGTGTCATGACGAGGGGGACATGGCGGCACATTCCCACCGTCTTTTCTTTACAAATCCGCCACACCGACAAGAACGCGCCGCGTGCCCGTCGACCGCCACGGGTAAACGGTGTGTAATCGAAATCACTTCGACGATCGACGGGCTCCGGCTCCACGAAAGCCGCATACCCGGCAGGGCAGTTGGCGGACGGTCAGCCGGGCACAGCCGGAAGGTCGGCAGAATCCGGGGCGGACGCGCCACCCGGAGTAGGGCCGGGCAGTCACCCGGAGTACGGCACGACCGTCACCCGGAGTGCGACCGGGACGGTCACCCGGAGTACGGCCGGACGGTCACCCGACGGGCCCTCAGGCGCGCGTGAGCGCGGCGCGCCGACGGTGCCGCGCGACCCGTTCCCGGTTCCCGCAGACCTCGCTGGAACACCAGCGCCGGCGGCGCCCCCGGGAGGTGTCGACGTACACGATGGGGCAGTTGTCGCCCGCGCACCGCCGCAGCCCGGCCCGGGCGACCGGATCGGTGAGCAGTTCCACCGCGTCCAGGGCGACCGCGGCGAGCAGCGCGGCACAGCCCGGCGGCCGGTCCAACTCGCGCACCAGCGCACCGTCCTCACCACGCACCGCGCACGGGGCGGGCGGCGCGATCCGGGCGGCGGCGTTGACCTGGGCCAGCGCGAGGTCGTGCGGGGCGGCGACCGTGTGGGCCAGCCATCCGTGCACCAACTGTCCTATATTGCGGCGTAGTTCCCGGAAGGCCGGCGGCCAGCTGGGGTCGGCGTGGGTGAGCGGGGTGCCCGGTGGGACGAGCCCGCAGCCGCGGATCCACGCGCACAACGGCGCGACGCCGTCGAGATGTTCCTGGGGATGACTGGTCGCCAGCAGGTCGAGACAACACCGCCCGGCGTCGAACCGCAGCTCGTGGAAGTCCGTGACCGTCCCCAGTGCCATGCGCCACCGCCTTGGGCGTTCTCCCGGAAGAACCCTTCCCCTCACAGTGCCAGCGCGGGAGACCGATAACCACCCCGTGCGGGCGCACTCCCCGGGGCAGTCACGGCCCCGGGGGCGGGCAAACCGCTCAGACGTCCGCGTACTTGGCGTCCGCGGCCGGATCGAGCGCCAGCCGGTACCCGCGCTTGACCACGGTCTGGATCAGCTTGGGCGCGCCGAGGGCCGTCCGCAGCCGGGCCATCGCCGTCTCGACGGCGTGCTCGTCCCGGCCCGCCCCGGGCAGCGCCCGCAGCAGATCGGCCCGCGGCACCACCCACCCCGGCCGCCGCGACAGCGCCCGCAGCAGCGACATCCCGGCCGGCGGCACCGGCCGCAGCTCCCCGTCGACCAGCACCGCGTGGCCGCGGATCTCCACCTGGTGACCGGCGAGCGGCAGCGCCCGGGCCCGGGTCGGCAGCTCCTGGCACAGCAGCTGCACGAGCGGCCCGAGCCGGAACCGCTCCGGCTGGACGGTGTCCACGCCGCGCGCCTGCAGCGGCACCGCGGTGACGGGGCCGACGCAGACCGGCAGCACGTCGTGGCGCAGGGCGGTGAGCAGCTCGGACAGCAGTCCGCGCTCCTCCGCCCGGGAGAACAGCGACACGGCCGCGGGCGCGCTGGTGAAGGTGATCGCGTCCAGGCCGCGCGCGACGGCGGCGTCGATGAGCCGGTCGAGCGGTGAGATGTCCTCCGGCGGCATCCACCGGTACACGGGCACCCCCACCACCTCGGCGCCCGCCGCACGCAGCGACTCCACGAACCCGGGCAGCGGTTCGCCGTGCAGCTGGACGGCGACCCGGCGCCCCTCGACGCCCTCCTCCAGCAGCCGGTCGAGCACCTCGGCCATGGACTCGCTGGACGGCGACCACGCCTCCGTCAGCCCGGCGGCCCGGACGGCGCCCTTCACCTTGGGACCGCGGGCGAGCAGCTCCACCCCACCCAGGCGGGCGAGCAACTGCTCGCCGAGTCCCCAGCCGTCGGCCGCCTCGATCCAGCCGCGGAAGCCGATGGCGGTGGTGGCGACCACGACGTCGGGGGCCTGGTCGATGAGCTCCTTGGTGGCGGCGAGCAGCTCGCTGTCGTCGGCGAGCTGCACGATCCGCAGGGCGGGCGCGTGCAGCACCGCCGCCCCGCGCCGCTGGAGCAGCGCGCCGAGCTCCTCGGCCCGGCGCGCGGCCGTCACGCCCACGGTGAAGCCCGCGAGAGGCCCGTGTTCGACGGCGCCCCGGTGGCCGGTGGCCGGTTGTTGCTGTTCCTGGTGCATAGCTCTCGTCCCGCAGTCACGTTGCGTCCGACCTACATGCCGACGAGCCTGTCAACGGTGCGTGACAGGCTCGGTTCGGCTTCATGTCGCCCGTGTTACGTCACACCTTGGCATAGCTGAGCTGCGGTTTCGCCTCGGATGCCGAACCGGTGGCGGTCACCCGGCCGGCCGGGCTGCGAAGGTATACGGCCCAGGTGACCGCGAAGCAGGCCGCGTAGAAGGCGAGGAAGGCGACGAAGGCGCCGGTGCCGGAGCCGTAGGAGAGGAACGACTGGCGGAAGGCCAGGTTGATGCCGACGCCGCCGAGCGCGCCGACCGCGCCGA
Organism: Streptomyces sp. B21-105; assembly: GCF_036898465.1. Taxonomy (NCBI): domain Bacteria; kingdom Bacillati; phylum Actinomycetota; class Actinomycetes; order Kitasatosporales; family Streptomycetaceae; genus Streptomyces; species Streptomyces sp. B21-105. The sequence continues at coordinate 3,744,033 of NZ_JARUMJ010000001.1, forward strand.
TCAGGCCCATGGATGCGCCGGACAGGCGCCGGCCGTAGGCGGCCGCGTCCTCGCCCTGAAGGCCCTTCGCGAGGGCCTTGGCGTGGAAGATGCCGGGGATCATCTTGTACGTCGACCCGTTGCCGAGACCGGTGAGCACGAACAGCGCCACGAAGGCGGTGACGAACAGTCCGAGCGACTTCTGCATGCTGGCGAAGATCAGGACGCCGGTGGCGGCGCCCATGCCGACGTAGTTGTAGAGCGTGATGCGCGCGCCGCCGTACTTGTCGGCCAGCCAGCCGCCGACCGGGCGGATCAGGGAGCCGAGCAGCGGGCCGATGAAGGTGAGGTAGGCCGCCTGGAGGGGCGTCCGGCCGAACTGGTTCGTCAGGACCTGCCCGAAGGCGAAGCTGTAGCCGATGAACGAGCCGAACGTGCCGACGTACAGGAAGGACATGATCCAGGTGTGGGCGTCCTTCGCGGAGTCGATCGCCGCGCCGGTGTCGTTCTTCACGGACGTCAGGTTGTCCATGAACAGCGCGGCCAGGGTCGCGGCGATCACGATCAGCGGGATGTAGATCCCGAGCAGCACGCGCGGGCCGCCGCTCGCGCCGATGACGGCGAGGCCGATCAGCTGGAGGACCGGCACGCCAATGTTGCCGCCGCCGGCGTTGAGCCCGAGCGCCCAGCCCTTCTTGCGGAGCGGGAAGAACGCGTTGATGTTGGTCATGGAGGAGGCGAAGTTGCCGCCGCCGATGCCCGCGATCAGGCCGACCAGCAGGAAGGTGTTGAAGGAGGTCCCCGGCTCCATCACCGCGAAGGCGGCGACCGTGGGGACCAGCAGCAGGGCGGCGGAGATGATCGTCCAGTTCCGGCCGCCGAAGATCGCGACAGCGAAGGTGTACGGCACCCGCACCACCGCTCCGACCAGCGTCACCATCGACGTCAGCAGGAACTTGTCGGCGGGGGTGAGGCCGTACTCCGGGCCCATGAAGAGCACCAGCACGGACCACATGGTCCAGATCGAGAAGCCGATGTGCTCGGAGAGTACGGAGAAGAGCAGGTTACGGCGGGCGATCTTCTCGCCCTTCTCGTTCCAGAAGGTCTCGTTCTCCGGGTCCCACTCCTCGATCCAGCGGCTCCCCTTCTTCGAGGGGGACGGCGGTGCGGGGGCTGTACTCGGGGCTGTCATGACGCCTCCACGTGCTCCGGGCTCAGGTGGTCCGGGGGGATGAGCGGTGATGACTCCCGAAGGTAGGGAGGGCGCGTTTCCGTGCTGTGGCTGTGGGTGACCGGAAAGGAACGTTGCTCTCACGTTGTGCGCACACCCGGTGAGAGGTCCCGGGAGGGCTCAGCCCTGGTGCGGACGACTGTGGGGGGCGGGCGGCTGGGGGTACTGCGGGGCCTGCGGGTACGGCTGCGGGGCCTGCGGGTACGGGTGCGGAGCCTGCGGGTACGGCTGGGGCTGGGCGTGGGTGGCGGGCTGGTGGGGCGGCTGGTACTGAGGCTGGGCGTACGGGCCGGGCTGCTGGTGGGGGTGCGGCTGCGGCTGCGGCTGCGGCTGCGGCTGCGGCTGCGGCTGCGGCTGCGGCTGCGGGTAGCCGTACCCGGGGGCGCCCGCCGGGGGCTGCGGCTGCGGGTAGCCGTACCCGGGGGCCGCCGCCGGGGCGGTGCCGTACGGACCGTACGGGGGCTGGGCCGGGGGCGACGTCGGCGCCGGGGCGGGGGAGTAGGCCGGCGCCTGGGCCGGGACTCCGCCGCCGTACGGGGTCCGGCCGTGACCGGTCCCCGGTCCTGCTCCCGGTCCCGCGCCCATCCCCGGGGGCAGATACCGCAGCCGGCCCGTCGCGTCGGTCACCGGGGCGAAGCCGGCGGCCCGTAGCCGGGCGCCGGCCTTGGCGTTGCGACTCCGGTTGACGGCGAAGCCGACCCCGCAGACGGCCATGAGGACGACCCAGACGACGACGGCGACGGCGAAGTCGGCGCCCGTGGCACCGAGCCGTATCCCGAGGACCACGCAGCCCACGGTCGCGCCCAGCGCGCCGTACCCCATCCGCTTCTCGGCCTGCTTGCCGGTGAGGTCGAAGGTGATGCGGGTCTTGAGGAGCTCGAAGGCGTCCGGGACCAGCGGCGGCAGGGAGAAGCCGTCGTGCGCGTTCGGGTACTGCGCCCAGTTCTGCGCGGCACGCGCGCGTGCCTGCGGGCCGGGGTCGGGGACGATCAGCAGCTTCAGCGCGTTGCCCCGCGAGCCCCCGTACCCGGCGTCCGCGTACTCGTACCCGAACTGCTGGGCCACGAAGGCGAGCCGGGCCAGCTTCTTCACCGAGGCCAGCGGACTGGTGAGCTCGACGGGCCCGCCTCCCGCCATCGACTTCAGCATGCTTCGCATCTGCCGCTTGCTCACCGGCACTCACTCCCCCACCAGCCGAACGACTGTTCACTCGCGCAACGCGGGCAGTCTTCCACACGGCCGCGGCCCCGGTGATCGACAGCCGACCCGCTTGACCTGCCTCTTACCGTCCATCACGCGCGATGCGCCCCCACGCGTCCGTCCGGCCACAGACGGGGCCTGCGGCGGGCCGCCAGGTCCTCGACCCAGCCGAAGCAGACGACGCAGCCCGCCGTGAGGAGCCAGACGAACGGCAGCTGGGGCCACGGGCTCTCCAGGACCCAGCCCGCGTCGGCCTCCAGCCACGGGACGGCCCACAGCCGGTCCCACAGCGCCTCGACGACGCCGATGCACACGCTGTGCCAGAGATAGATCGTCACCGCACGGGAGTTGAGCAGCGTGATCACCCGGTCCCAGCGGCGCAGCCGGGCCGGCCACTCGCTCCAGGACGGGCTGATGTGCAGGAGCAGCAGCACCGCGGCGAAGGACCACAGCGACTGCGCGAACGGCATGTCGTCGAGGTCGTGGCCCTCCCGCAGATGATGGCCGAGGGCGTACCAGAGACCGGTCGCCGCCACCGCCGGGGCCAGGGACGGCACCACATAGCGGGGCAGACGGCGCAGGAGGCCCTCCTGGTGCGCCATGCCCAGCAGCCAGCACGCGCCGAACGCGCCGAGGTCCGTGAGGCCGGCCTGCAGCCGCCAGCCGGGCAGGGACAGCGCGCCGAACTCCAGCGCGGCGGACAGCGCGAGCGGCGCGAGAACCGTCGGCCACGGCATTCGGCGCAGGGCGCGCAGCAGCAGCGGGGACAGCAGGACGAACCAGAGGTAGGCGCGGAGGTACCACAGGGGCACACCCATGTCGGCGGCCCAGCCGTCGCCGATCAGCTGGTGCACGCCGGGCAGGGACTCGCCGTACGGCGGGTCGCTCAGCGGGAGGACCCAGTAGGCGAGGTGGAGCCACCACCAGCCGGGGCGCCCTTCCTCGTCCGGGCCCCACCCCGCGGCCAGCATGCCGGTCACACCGACCGCGCCGAGCAGCCACAGCGGCGGCAGCAGGCGGCGCATGCGGCCGCGCACGACCTCCAGCGCGGGGCGCCGGGTGAGCGAGCGGGCCATCAGGTTGCCGGCGAGCGCGAACATCACGCCCATCGAGGGGAACACGACGGGGAGCCAGACCCAGCCCATCAGGTGGTAGAAGACGACACGGAAGAGGGCGATCGCCCGGAGGAGGTCGAAGTAGCGGTCGCGTCCGCCGCTCTTCTTCTTCGCCTCCGAACCCGTGGCCGCACCTGCCTCCGCACCTGCCTCCGTACCCGCCGCCGCACCCGGCTGCCCGGACTCCTCAGCCTGCTCGGCCTTCTCGGTCAGCTGAGGCAGCAGCGCCGTACTGTCCACCGCCCCACTGCCCACCACCCGACTGACCTTCGACCGACTGCCCGGCCGGCCGCTCGGTTGCGTCCTCGGCTCGGTGCTCATCGGGCCGCACCCCCGTCCAGGCTCGCGGTCGGCGCCACCGCACCCGGCGGGGCGGCCACCTGCCCCTTGCGGCGAAGTTTCTGCCAGCGCAGCCGACCGCCGGTGAGCGCGGTGATCCAGGACTGGAGGAGCACGATGTACATCAGCTGGCGGTACAGGAGTTGCTGCAGCGGGAGGGAGATCAGCGGGGTCAGCCGCTCGCGGTCGAGGACGAACGCGTAGGCCGCGCAGCCCGCCTGGACGGCGAGCACGCCGAACCAGGCCGCGATCGTCTGGCCGGTCGGGCCGAACAACAGGCCGTAGACGAGGAACAGGTCGATGAGGGGCGCGAGGAGCGGGGCGACGACCATGAAGAGGGAGACGAGCGGAAGGCCCACCCGTCCGAAGCGGCCCGAGGGACCGCGCTCGACGAGGGCGCGGCGGTGCTTCCAGATCGCCTGCATGGTGCCGTAGCACCAGCGGTAGCGCTGGGACCACAACTGCTGGACGGACTCCGGGGCCTCGGTCCAGGCGCGTGCCTTCTCCGCGTACACGACGTGCCAGCCGTCCCGGTGGATGGCCATGGTGATGTCGGTGTCCTCGGCGAGGGTGTCGTCGCTCATGCCGCCGACGCGGTCGAGCGCGCTGCGGCGGAACGCCCCGACGGCTCCCGGGATGGTGGGCATGCAGCGCAGGACGTCGTACATGCGGCGGTCGAGGTTGAAGCCCATCACGTACTCGATGTGCTGCCAGGCACCGATGAGGGTGTCCTTGTTGCCGACCTTGGCGTTGCCGGCGACCGCGCCGACCTTCGGGTCGGCGAACGGCTGGACGAGCTCGCGGACCGTGGACGGCTCGAAGACCGTGTCGCCGTCCATCATGACGATGAGGTCGTGCCGGGCGTTGGCGATGCCCCGGTTGAGGGCGGCGGGCTTGCCCGCGTTGAGCTGGCGCACGACGCGGACGCCGGGCAGGCGCAGGTCCTCGACGATGCGGGCGGTGCCGTCGCTGGAGCCGTCGTCGACCACCAGGATCTCGATCGGGTGCTCGCTCTTCATCAGCGAACGCACCGTGTTCTCGATGCACTTGGCCTCGTTGTAGGCCGGGACGAGCACCGACGCCGGTTCGGTGACCGGCGCGTCGGGACCCCACACGAAGCCCCGGCGGCGGGTACGGCGGGTGTGGATCGCGGCCAGCAGCAGCATCAGGCCGAAGCGGGCGAAGACGAAGACGCCGATGACGGCGAGACCGACGACCAGGACCGCGGTGATGTCGTCGGAGGCCTCGACCAGGAACACCCAGGCCCTGCCCTTCCACAGGTCGGCCCCGGTGACCGGGGTGTGCGCGCTGGGCGCGTGGAGGGCCTCGGTGAGGTTCTCGAACCTGTAGCCCTTCCGCATGAGTTCGGGCAGGTAGACGTCGAGGGCCTGGACGGTCTGCCGGCGGTCGCCGCCCGAGTCGTGCATCAGGACGATGGCGCCCTTGCCGCCCCGGGGCGTGGCGTTGCGGACGATCTGCCGCACGCCCGGCCGCCGCCAGTCCTCGCTGTCGGTGGTGGTGAAGACGGTGAGGTAACCGCGCGTCCCCACATACCGGGTGACCGGCCAGGATTCGTCGTCTAGGGCGTCCGCGCCGGAGGAGTACGGCGGCCGGAAGAGGGACGTCCGGATGCCGGCGGCGCCCGCCAGTGCCAGCTGGTTCTGGGTGAGCTCCCAGTCGATGCGTTTCGTCGACTGGTAGGAGAGGTCGGGGTGGTTGAAGGTGTGCAGGCCGATCTCGTGGCCCTCGTCCACCATCCGCCGGACCAGGTCCGGGTAGCGGGAGGCCATGGTGCCGGTGATGAAGAAGACGGCGTGCACACGGTGCTTCTTCAGGACGTCCAGGACCCTGGGGGTCCAGGTGGGGTCGGGCCCGTCGTCGAAGGTGAGCACGATCCGGTGGTCCGGCACCTGCAGGCTGGTCTCCTGTCCGCCACGGGTGTCGACGACCGGGCCGCCGTCGAGGATCTTCTCGGGCACCTTGCCGGAGGCGGCCTCGGGGCGGATGCGGTGGTCGGCGAGGATCTCGCTGTGCACATAGCCGCGCAGCATCAGCATCGCCATCATCGCGACGAGCACGAGCAGCGGCAGCAGACGGCGCAGCCTGAGCGGGGGCATCAGACGGCGGCGTCCGGACGGCGGGGCCGCACCGTGCGCGGGGCCGCGCCGTGCGCCGGACCGCCGAACGGACCTTCGCCCCGCGCCCGGCTCACCTCCGGGCGAGGCGGCGGAGGCGGAGGCGGAGGCGGTCTGGCCGCCCGACGGGGGCGCGGAATGCCTGACGGCGGACCGTCGGGCCGAACGCCGGCTGGTATGTGGTGCCATGAGAGTTGGATCTCCGGGGACGAGAGTCGGACGAGGGTTTCGCGACTGGCTCCGGGCGCGAGGCAAGGAGCGGGGAGCGGGGGACAGGCTCCGGACGGACGGCGGACAAGGGGACGGATCGCGGGTCCCCGACGGACGGCGGACAGCAGGACACCCCAGATCCATGGCCCGGACAGGACGGTGGCACGGGGCAAGCGGGCGGCTGAGAGGCGAAGGCAACCGGGCGGAGCCCAACCGATGACCGCCACAGCCGAGCCGCAACCTTTGACCGGCGCGGCCGAACCGGACAGCCGGCGTCGCGGCCCGGCAGGATCGTCGACCGTCCCGGCCGGGTCGCCCCGAGCACGTCAGGAGCGGTGCGGCGCTCCGTCGCGCGGGACGGAACCACTGCTCCCGTGCCTGCCGCGGGTCCGCGCTCCTGCCCCGGTTCCCGTGCGCCGCCCCGGGACACCGTCCCCGCCCGCACGCCGTGGGTCGGCAGTGCTCACAGCGCTCACGGCGTTCTTCAGGCCGCCGGGGTCGAAGCCCCCGGGGCCGGTTCCGCGGGGCCGCCGGCGACGGTGGTGGAGCCGCCGCCCACCGGGGACGGGGAGGAGGCCGGCGAGGGGGAACCCGCGGGCGTGCTGGCCGGCGGCGGAGGTGGTGTGGACGCCGGCGGCGCGACCACCGGGCCGCTCGGACCCGAGGCCGGGGACCCGGTGGCCGTCGGGCCGGTGCTGGGCCGGACGGCCCCGCTCGCCGAGGGCCGGGCCGTCGCGGACGCCCCGCCGGTCGGCGCGGCGCTCCCCGAGGCGCCCGGCGCCTTGCTCGTCCCCGGCTTGCCCGGTCCGGCGGCGGCCCCGGAAGCCGTGGCCCCCGTCCCGCCGGGACGCACGGAGTCCGGCGCTCCGGGACCGGAGGAGGCGGAGTCGTCGGGCGCCGAGGAGCTGTCCACCTCGCCGGCCGCCGGCCTGTCGTCGGCCTGGCCCGGCACCGGTACCGGCAGCCAGGGCGCGCCGGCGTTGCCGGAGAGCAGCGCGGCCACGATGACCACGGCGTACGCCCCGCACGCGATGCCCACGAAGATGCCGATGCGGCGGAACGTACGGCTGCGGCGGCCGGACTCGTCGACGAAGACCGGGACGTCGGAGGCGGCCTCGGGGCCGTCCGACCGCCCCTGCTTCAACGGGTCGAGCTGGACCGTCACCTCGCCGGGATCAGCGCCCTCCCCGGGCGGACCGCCGGTCTCCTCGCCCCAGGGGTCCCGGAGATCGCCCGAGCGTTCGTTGCCGGGCGGCCCCTCTTTCGAGCCCTCCGAGGTTTGCGGGAGGCCGTTCTCACGCGGTACGTCCATCAGCGAGCGGTATCTTCCGCCGCCTCCCGCGGCCGCCACGTCCCGCGTCGGGAATGCGGCCTTCGGCCACTCCGGTTGGGCTTCTTCTCGCCAATTCTTCACGTGCGCACTACCCCCCACAGAACTGTTCCGGGTGCGCCTACGACCCCGAGCCCACGTCGACGGAACCAGGCCCCCACCCAGCCCTCGCGCCCCTTTTATCCCATTGCGCTCAGATCCACGAACCTAGCGCAGGCATAGGCCGGGCATTCGCGTTGTGTCATTTATGGACACAAGTCATGCTCATGCCTATGGCCGGTTTTCTCCCCTCACCGGGCCGCCGGGCCGGTGTCCCGTCGCCCGGGAACCGGCGGGCGCCGCACGGGCGGGCGGCGAGCACCGGAAAGACCAGCCTCTTTCGCCACACCCGTGACAGGAGGGGATGAAGAGGCCCGCCGGAGAGACACGCCGGGCGCCCGTCCAGGCATGGCCGGAAAATACATCTTGATGGATGTCGGATTGCCTGCTTTTCTGACCGCACTCCGACACCAAGCGATCGCCCGTGTATGGGTACGCCAGCAGTGGCGGCGGTGGCGATGGCGGCGACAGCGTCGGCAGCGGCGGTCGAGGCGTCGCGCGTAGCACCGGCCGCACGCATGGCATGTATGCACGCGCACACGCGAGACGCAAAAAGACCCCGCTCCCTCAGGGAGCGGGGTCTTCATGTCACATGGGATGAAGTGGAGATGGCGGGAATCGAACCCGCGTCCAACGGTGCTAAATCAGGGCTTCTCCGTGTGCAGTTCGCTGTGATTTTCTCGGCCCCGGTGATCACGCGAACAAGTCGCCGACGGGCCCAGTCACTGTTTGATTTCCCATCACACCCCGTGACCGGGCGCGATGGTTTAGTTCCCTAGATTATGCCAGGATCCGGATCGGGAACACTCCCGGGCTGACACCCATTAAGGGTCCTACACTCACTGCTTATCAGGCAACGAGGGCGTAGGACTGGGAATCGCTCTTGGTATTGGCGATTATTTTTTGCGACATATGGTTTACGAGATCATTGCCGCTTCCTCGACACGCTTCCCCTGCTTCAACAGTCGCTGTCGAAACCGATCATCCCCATGTTGATTTTTCAAACGCCCTCCGAGGAGGGCCCGTGCCCGCTGCGGGGCACAGGTGCCATCGTACGTGACCAACGCCCGCCGATGCCACCGTATTCCCCGTGGGCCGCCCGCAAGGACAGGCCCCACCCGCCCGGACAGGTCCTACCCGACGGCTCCTAGGCGTGCCGCTGGCTCCGCTTGACTGCCGCGATCACCCGGTCCGTCTCCCTGCGGTCCTGCTGCTCGCGCAACGTCTGCCGCTTGTCGTACTCCTTCTTGCCGCGCGCCAGCGCGATCTCCGCCTTGGCCCGGCCGTCCTTGAAGTACAGGGCGAGCGGCACGATCGTGTGCCCCGTCTCCTCGGACTTCACCGCGAGCTTGTCGATCTCCTCGCGGTGCAGCAGCAGCTTGCGCTTGCGGCGCGCGGAGTGGTTGGTCCAGCTGCCCTGGCTGTACTCGGGGATGTGCGCGGCGTGCAGCCACGCCTCGTCGCCCTCGATCTGCACGAAGCCGTCGGTCAGCGAGGCGCGGCCCTGGCGCAGCGACTTCACCTCGGTGCCGGTGAGCACCAGACCGGCCTCGTACACGTCGATGATCGCGTAGTCGTGCCGGGCCTTCTTGTTCTGCGCGACGATCTTGCGCTTGCCGTCCTTGGCCTTGCCGGACGCTGCCGCCCCGCCCTGCTTCGGCTGGGACTCCTTCGGTACGTACATTCCCTTGCTCATAGTCCCGCCATTTTCGCACCCGGAAGGGGCCTGAGGGAAAGCCGATTACGGGTGGATCCGGACCGGCGGTCGGGCCGGGGCCGATCCGGGGTAGGGCCGGGGGCCGATCCGGGGTAGGGCCGGGGGTCGATCCGGGGTAGGGCCGGGGGTCGCTCAGGACGCGTTTCCGAGTCCGCTCAGCACGGTCTCGGCCCGGCTCAGTGCCCCGTCCTCCGCCTCCAGGTCGGGCGTGATGCCACGGCCGTCGACGGCATGGCCGGAGGGGGTGCGGTAGTGCCCGACGGTCAACTCGGCGACCGAGCCGTCGGGCAGCCGGCTCGGCATCTGCACGGAGCCCTTGCCGAAGGTGCGCGACCCCACGACGATCGCCCGGCCGCGGTCCTGCAAGGCGCCGGTGAGCAGTTCGGCCGCGCTCATCGTGCCGCCGTCGACGAGGACGACCAGGGGCTTGCGGGTGTCGCCGCCCGCCTCGGCGTGCAGGGCGCGCTGGTCGCCGTCGACGTCGTAGGTGGCGACGAGACCGCCGTCGAGGAAGACGGAGGCGGTGGTGACGGCCTCGGTGACCAGGCCGCCCGAGTTGCCGCGCAGGTCCAGCACGATCCGGCCGCCGGCCGGGGCCCTGCGCACGGCGCCGCGCACGGCCCTGCCGACGCCCTTGGTGAACGCGGCGACGGTGACGACGGTGACCCGGTCGGCGAGTTCACGGACGGTGACGGAGTCCGTGGACAGCAGCGCCCGGCGCACGGTCTCGGTCCACACGCGCGTGCCGCGTTGCAGCCCGAGCCGGACGGGGGTGCCGGCGGACGCGTCCTCGGCGTCACCGCGCAGTAACGCGACGACTTCGGTGACCGGGAGCCCGTCGACGGACCGCCCGTCGACAGTGCGCAGCCGGTCGCCCGGGCGGACCCCGGCGGCGGCCGCCGGCGACCCCGGCTGCACCTTGGTGACCTTTGTCCGACCGCTGCGCTCACGCCGCGCCTCCAGGCCCACGCCGGTGTACCGGCCGTCGAGGGACTCCTCGAACTGCTCGTACTCGCCCGGGGAGTAGACGGCCGCCCAGCGGTCCCCGCTGCGGCTGACGGCCTGTTCGGCGGCCTCCATGGGGGACTTGCCGTCGGCGGCGGCCTCCTCGGCGGCCCGCGCGACGTCCTCCGCGTGACCTGCCGGGGCTGTGGCGGGGGCGGCGCCCGAGGCGCTCCGCGGCCCGTCGCCCGGCCCCCGCGGCAGCGACCCGGTCGCCGCACCGGCGACGAGAACACTCGCGAACACCAAGGTCAGCGCGGCCCCGCGGCCGAAACGGCGGGGCTGACAGAACAGGTCACGGCCTGACATGGCGGTGAGTCTAGGGGAACGCGACGGACGGTAAGGACGGTTGACCGTACGGCTCTCGGGGCGTGCGTCACACCTTCAGGTACTTGCGCAACGCGAAGAAAGCGGCAAGGGCGGGCATCAGCACACTCGCGGCGAGGATCAGCGGAAGCTTCGTCAGGACGGCGTCCCAACCCAGGAAGGTGATCAGGTTGAGCTTCTCGGACAGGACCATGCCGTGGTCGATGGTGAAGTACCGGCCGACGACCAGGAAGACACAGGCCAGCACGCCGCCGATCACCCCTGCGACAGCGGCCTCCATGATGAACGGCGCCTGGATGTAGAACCCGGAGGCGCCGACCAGCCGCATGATCCCCGTCTCGCGCCGACGGCTGAACGCCGACACCCGCACCGTGTTGACGATCAGCAGGAGGGCGACGATGAGCATGAGCGCCATCACCCCGAGAGCGGCCCGGTTCATCAGGTTCAGCAACTCGAAGAGGTTGTCCAGGGTACCCTTCTGGTCCTGCACCGACTGCACACCGTCGCGCCCGTCGAAGGCGGTCGCGATGACCTGGTACTTCTCCGGGTCCTTCAGCTTGACGCGGTACGACTCCTGCATCTGGTCCGGCGTGATCGAACTGGCCAGCGGGGAGTCCCCGAACTGCTCCTTGTAGTGCTTGTACGCCTCGTCCTGCGTCTCGTACGTGACCGTGGCGACGACCGACATCTTCTTGAGGTCGGTGAGGATGTCCTTCTTCTGGTCCGCGGTGACCGCGCCCTTGGCGCAGTTGGCGTCCGACTCCGCGTCGCTCTTGTTGCACAGGTAGACCGAGACGTTGACCTTGTCGTACCAGTAGCCCTTCATCGAGCTGACCTGGTCGCTCATCAGGAGCGACCCGCCGAACAGCGCCAGGGACAGGGCTACGGAGACGATGACGGCGAAGGTCATCGTCAGGTTGCGGCGGAGACCTACGCCGATCTCCGACAGTACGAACTGGGCGCGCATGGCGAGTTGTTCAGGCCTTTCCGGGGACGTCCGCGAGGGCGGGGGCGATGGCGGGGGCAGTCAGTGCTGGTAGCCGTAGACGCCGCGCGCCTGGTCGCGCACGAGGCGGCCCTTCTCCAGCTCGATGACGCGCTTGCGCATCTGGTCCACGATGTTCTGGTCGTGCGTGGCCATCAGCACGGTCGTGCCCGTCCGGTTGATCCGGTCGAGCAGTTTCATGATGCCCACGGAGGTCTGCGGGTCGAGGTTTCCGGTCGGCTCGTCCGCGATCAGCAGCTTGGGCCGGTTCACGAACGCGCGCGCGATCGCCACGCGCTGCTGCTCACCGCCGGACAGCTCACCGGGCATCCGGTCCTCCTTGCCGCCGAGCCCGACGAGGTCGAGCACCTGCGGCACGGACTTGCGGATCTCGCCCTTCGACTTGCCGATGACCTCCTGCGCGAAGGCGACGTTCTCCGCCACCGTCTTGTTCGGCAGCAGCCGGAAGTCCTGGAACACCGTCCCCAGCTGGCGGCGCATCTGGGGCACCTTCCAGTTGGACAGACGCGCGAGATCCTTGCCCAGGACGTGCACCTGCCCCTGGCTGGTCCGCTCCTCGCGGAGCACCAGCCGCAGGAAGGTGGACTTGCCGGAACCGGAGGATCCCACGAGGAACACGAACTCGCCCTTCTCCACCTCGAGGGAGACATCCCTGAGTGCGGGGCGGGTCTGCTTGGGGTAGACCTTGGAGACGTTGTCGAATCGGATCACGGATGCACCACGGGTCGCCGGGGGTAGATGAGCGTGACCATACGCGAACCGGGGAGGGCGGCGCAGGCGTCGGGAGGGGTTGGGTGGGGCTTGTGCGTTTTTGTACGGGACTTTGTGCGCCCTCTGCTCTTCGAGTGAGCCGCGCGGCCACCGGAGGAACCTGGCACAGTGGAAGGGGAACGTTCGCGCCCCCGGAGGCGTTGTGTCCATGGAACCGGTGCAAGGAGGGCGAGGCGCATGACGTACGACCGGCTGGTGTGCGCTAACTGCGCGGCCCCCGTGAGCGAGGGCCGGTGCCCCGTGTGCCGCGCGAACCGCGAGCGGCTGCAGCAGCAGGAGAACTTCTTCGCGGGGCTGAACCCGATGACGCTGATCGCGCTGCTGGTGGTGCTGGTCGCGGCAGTGGCGCTGCTCGCCCACCAGACCGCCTAGCCCGCCCGCCACAGCCACACACGCGCATACGCGTGACAAGGGGCCCGGAGCTGATCGCTCCGGGCCCCTCGCTGTCACGTCACGTGCGTGTACGGCTGCTCACCGTCAGGCAGCGGCTCCGCCGCGGCCGGCCACGAGGCGCGGCAGCACCCGGAAACCGATGCCACCGGCGATCATCGTGGCGGCGCCGAGGATGAGGAACGTGGTCTCGCCGGCACCGGTCTCGGCCAGCTCCTTGCCGCCGCCCTGGGCGGCCGCGTCGGAGGTGGAGTCCGAGGTGTCGGTCAGCGCGGAGCTGCCCTCCTCCTGAGTGGAGGTGCCGTCGGTGTCCGGACCACCGGTGGTGGATCCGGTCGACCCTCCGGTCGAGGAAGTGCTGCCACCGTTGCCGGAGCCACCGTTCTGGCTGCCACCGTTCTGGCTGCCACCGTTGCCGGAGCCACCGTTCTGGCTGCCACCGTTCTGGCTGCCACCGTTGCCGGAGCCACCGTTCTGGCTGCCGCCGTTCTGGCTGCCACCGTTGCCGGAGCCACCGTTCTGGCTGCCGCCGTTCTGGCTGCCACCGTTGCCGGAGCCACCGTTCTGGCTGCCGCCGTTCTGGGAGCCGCCGTTGCCGGAGCCACCGTTCTGGGAGCCGCCGTTCTGGGAGCCGCCGTTCTGGGAGCCGCCGTTCTGGCTGCCGCCGTTCTGGCTGCCACCGTTCTCGGAGCCACCGTTCTCGGAGCCACCGTTCTCGGAGCCGCCGTTCTCGGAGCCGCCGTTCTCGGAGCCGCCGTTCTCGGAGCCGCCGTTCTCGGAGCCGCCGTTCTCGGAGCCGCCGTTCTCGGAGCCGCCATCCGTGCAGACCGCGATCGGGCAGGGCTCCTCGCCCGTCTGCGGAGTGACGTCGCCCCCGCCGGACGTGGAGACGAGGCCGCTGAGGCCGCCGTCGTTGCCGGTGGCGGAGGCGACATCGGCCACCGTCAGCGAGGCGCCCGCGGCGATCACGGCGCCGGCGGCTATGCGCGCGACCCGGATACGCGTCTTCTTGGTCATATGGTTGCTACCCCCAGTAGCTGAATCGTCGATGAGGCCGCGCCGGGGGCTGTGATCGACGGGGGCAGCTGAGATCTGGCGAAAACCCCCGGTTCACATGCGCCCCGGAGATACGCATGCCACACTGCACCCTCCCCATTTTTCAAAGCAGCGTCAAGGCCGTTGCGTACGCAATGTCCAAGTCAGGGCGCTTTGCGCGATGTTGGTGCTGTGAATGTGACGTAAAAAGCAAACCGCCCCTGAATCAGGGGCGGTTACCGTGTCGACAAACCTACTTCTCCTGCTGCTTGCGCCAGCGAATCCCGGCTTCCAGAAACCCGTCGATCTCACCGTTGAACACGGCCTCGGGGTTGCCGACCTCGAACTCGGTGCGCAGGTCCTTGACCATCTGGTACGGATGCAGGACGTACGAACGCATCTGGTTGCCCCAGGAACTGCCGCCGTCCTTGAGGGCGTCCATCCTGGCCCGCTCCTCCTGGCGCTGACGCTCCAGCAGCTTCGCCTGGAGGACGTTCATCGCGGTCGCCTTGTTCTGGATCTGCGACCGCTCGTTCTGACAGGAGACGACGATGCCGGTGGGGAGGTGGGTCAGGCGCACCGCCGAGTCGGTGGTGTTGACGCCCTGGCCGCCCGGACCGGACGAGCGGTACACGTCCACCCGCAGCTCGGACTCGTCGATCTCGATGTGGTCGGTCTGCTCGACCACGGGGAGGATCTCGACGCCAGCGAAGGAGGTCTGGCGGCGGCCCTGGTTGTCGAACGGCGAGATGCGCACCAGACGGTGCGTGCCCTGCTCCACGGAGAGCGTGCCGTAGGCGTACGGCACCTGCACGGCGAACGTGGTCGACTTGATGCCGGCCTCTTCGGCGTACGACGTCTCGTAGACCTCGGTCTTGTAGCCCTTCTGCTCCGCCCACCGCAGGTACATGCGCTGCAGCTTCTCGGCGAAGTCGGCCGCGTCGACGCCACCGGCCTCCGCGCGGATGTTGACGAGCGCCTCACGGGCGTCGTACTCCCCGCTGAGCAGCGTGCGCACCTCCATCTCGTCGAGCGCCTTCCTGACGGAGGTGAGCTCGACCTCGGCCTCCGCGAGGGTGTCCGGGTCGTCCTCCTCCTGGGCCATCTCGAACAGCACGGCGAGATCGTCGATCCGCCCGCGCAGTGTGTCGGCCTTCCTGACCTCGGCCTGGAGGTGGGAGAGCTTGCTGGTGATCTTCTGCGCCTCGTCCGGGTTGTCCCACAGGGACGGCGCGGCCGCCTGCTCCTCGAGCACGGCGATGTCTGCCCTCAGCTTGTCGAGGTCCAGAACGGCCTCGATCGACTCCATGGTCGAGGAGAGGGACTTGAGCTCTTCGGATACATCGACGACTGCCACGCCTCCAGCCTAACGGACCCGACAGACGGCAGGCTCCGGTGAGCGTCACTCACGGGACACTCCGGGCAACTGGGCACTCTTCAAACCTGAATAGTCGAATAAGGCTGCCTGCCGGTAGCCGTGACGAACCGCGTCACCCCTCGCAGCCCTCTTGTCCGATCCATTCAATCCCAGTCTCCACCCCAGAAGCACAACAAAAAATGCGAACCTAAGAATTATCGACGAATTGACGGAATCCTTTCGCCCGTACTGTAACGTCGGGGCAATCTATTAATCGGGCTGCCACCGCGCAAGCTGACATCCAGCCCGACTGAAAAACACGCCCGCATCGGTCAGCGCTGTCCGCAGAAACATCGCCAAGCGGATCTCAGACCGTGTTTGCGATCTGCCGTGCCCGGTTGCTGGAGTGGTCGTTGAGCATGCCGTGAGTGGTACTGGGGGTGGGTATCCGTCGGACTTGACGGACGAGCAGTGGGCGTTGGGGGAGCCGCTGCTGTCGCCGGCGCGGGTGGGGCCGAAGGGCGGACGGCGGGAGAAGCATCCGCGGCGGCGGATCGTGGATGCGATCTTCTATGTGGTGCGGACCGGGTGTGCCTGGCGACAGCTGCCGAAGGACTTCGCGCCGTGGCCGACGGTGTACTGGTACTTCACGTGGTGGCACGACGATGGAACGGTCGAACGCATCCATGACGCCCTGCGCGGAAAGGTCCGTGAAGTGAAGGGCCGCAACGCCGAACCGAGCGCTCACGCCGGCCCGCGCCGAAGACCTATAGGGCCAGAAATCTCCCGGCCTCCTGCGTCAAGGACGGCGGCAAATCGGTCAGCCCCGAGACGATCACGCCCAGCTCCTGGCCGGGCTCGCGCCACTCGTTCCAGACCGCTGGACTTCTGGTGACGACCACGGACAGCAGATCGCCCTCGTACATGTCGCCCTCGGCCATCGGATCGTCGCGCAGGACCTCCAGCGCAAGCGGCAGCAGATAGTCGAGTCCCACGTTCTACCCGATCAGCAGACGCATGTCCTCAACGGTCAGCTGGCCGATCGGCCGACGCCGCAGGTCATGCACCGTCGCAACGAGGCGACTTGCATCAGCGGGGCCGGCCAACAGTCGCGCTCAAGCTCTTCCAAAAAGCGGCCACGGTCTACCAGTCGAGTCACATATCGATCGTCCCATGCCGCAGATCTCAAACGCGGTCTCAAGCCGTCGATACAGTGACCTCATCCAACCCCGATCACGTTCGCGATACACGACGAGCGGCAAAGTGAGCAACCATGGCAAGGGCAGAGTGGCACGACACCGCGCTCCACGTTCTTGAGATGGGCACGCCAGAGAATGTCGAGACACTGGCCGTACGCAGGCCGCTAACGCATGCCTTCGATTCTCGGGGGGGTGCCTCTATGTTCTTCGTCAAAGCACCCTTGTCGGGTTTGGGGTGATTCGGTCTTGCTGGGGTCATGCGGCGAGCTCGACGTCCGCGGGTGTGCGGGCTTCGTAGAAGGTGCCGTCTCGGAGCATGGCGAACAGGACGCTGATGCGTTGGCGGGCGAGGCGGAGGAGGGCTTGGGTGTGGGTTTTGCCGCGGGTTCGTTGCTTGTCGTAGTAGGCGCGGGAGGCGGGATCGGCGTTCATGCAGGCGAAGGCGGAGAGGAACATGGCGCGTTTGAGCTGGCGGTTGCCGCCTCGGGGTGCGTGTTCGCCGTGGATCGAGGTCCCCGAGGACTTTGTGGTCGGGGCGAGTCCGGCGTAGGAGGCCAGGTGGGCGGCGGTGGGGAAGCTGGTGCCGTCGCCGACGGTGACCAGCAGGACGGCGGCGGTCCTGACGCCGACGCCGGGCATCGACGTCAGGACCGGGGAAAGAGGGTGGGCCTCCAGCAGGGCGTTGATCTGGGCTTCCAGGGCCCGGCGCTGTTCGTGGACAGCGGCGAGCGAGCGGGCCAGGGAGGGCACGACGATGTCGAGGGTGCCGGTCCCCGGGACCACGACGGTCTGCTCGTCCAACGCCTCGAAGACATCGTCGATCAGCCGCTGGGCCATGCGCGGGGCTTTGGGCCGGATGAGCTCGACGAGCCTGCGGCGGCCGGCCTTTCGCAGTGCGGCGGGGGAGCCGTAGCGCTCCAGCAGCCAGGTGACGGCCTGGTGGTCGAGGCGGGGGCCCAGAACGCGCTCCAGCGACGGGTGGAACTGGGTGAGCAGGCCGCGTATCCGGTTGGACGTGCGGGTGGCCTCGGCCGCGAGGTCCTGGTCGAAGCCGACGAGCACGGTCAGTTCGGCGGTGATCTCGTCGGTGAGTTCCAGCGAGCGCAGGGTGTGCGGCATGGTGCGGGCCGCATCCGCGATGACCGTGGCGTCCTTCGCGTCGGTCTTGGCCTCGCCCGGATACAGGTCGGCGATCCGCCGCATCGCGAGTCCGGGCAGGTAGGCGACCTGGCAGCCCGTGTCCCGGGCGACCGTGAGCGGGAGGGCTCCGATGGATGCGGGCTGGTCCACGATCACCAGGACGGTGCCGAACTTCGCGGCCAGTTTGTCGAACACCGCCCGCAGTTTCGGCTCGCTGTTGGGCAGCTGCTTGTCGAAGACCTTCTTGCCGGCCGGAGTCAGCCCGTGGCCGTGATGTGAGCTCTTGCCGACGTCCAGGCCGAGGAACACGCCAACGTCTTCGGTGTCGAACATCGCGCCCTTCCAGGGGAGTTGTACGTGCCGGCCTCGGCGGTGGTGTCGTACGCGCGCATCCACGTTATGCAGACCTGCCGCCCGCGACTGTCCGGCGTTGCGCCGGACCGGGCGGTGGCCGGACCTCTCATCAGCGTCTCCGACGGCACCTCCCGAGCCCGGTGACACCACCCCCCAGGTCATGCCTTCGACAGGGGGACACAGTCATGCCGGGCCCGGAGGCCAGCGGCCCTCTTGCAGGACCGCGAAGAACATAACGGGGGCAGCCTTGCTCCCCCCGATCTCTTTCAGTCGCCGACGCTCTCATCGACTTGCGCGCTACTGGCCATGGCGCCGGCCCACAGCCGCACTTCCCATATTCGACCAGGCAGGTAGTGCTTCCAAGCGCCGGCGGTGAAGCCCTTACCGATCGTGAAATCGCCGCTACCGAGCTTGACCGTGAAGGATCGTGCACTGCCGTTCTGGTTGTGCCCGAGGTAGAGACCGACAGTCCCCTCCAGGGAGTCGTACATGCCGGTCAACCGCACCGGGCTGCCCAACTCGGCAGCGTCGTCGGAGACAACGGATGAGAAGCTGCCGTCATCGTTGAGACGCCCGAAGTGCCAATATCCGACGGGAACGGTCCGCTCCTCCAGAGCCTCTTCATCCCATACCGTCTGCTTGCCGGTCAGCTGGTAGAAAAAGCCCCACGAGGACCCGTCCGCCGTGCGCTGCCCCAGAACTTGCCCAACGTAACCGACATCCTTGGCCAGGATCTTCGCAGCATCCAGTTGCACCAGGGTCGTCACCGTGAACGCACCATGCTCGTTCACCACCGGGCCCGCCGTGGTCGCCGAGTCGTCGACCCCGTCGAACATCGCGGCGCCCTCCCCCAGCGTTGTACCAGACGTCAGGGCCAAACTCTTGCCGTAGCCAGAGGTGCTGTCGGGGATAGTCGTGCCCGTGGCGCGTTCGGCGTTCCAGTCCGCTACCAGTTCGACGCCGGTGAATGTGTCACCCGCCACCAGCAGTCGGGCCTCGTCAGCAATCTCTCGCGCAGTCAGCGCACGCTGCCAGACAGCGACTTCGTCGATCGATCCCTGGAAATAATACCCGGGGCCCGTGCTGAACTCGTGCCGTCCGAAACTCAGTGGAGCGGTCGACGGGTACGAGCCCGCCACGCTCTGGCCCTGGTACTGCTGTCGGCCGTCCACGTAGAGCATCAGCTTGCCCGTCGCCGGATCGTAGGTGCTGGCCAAATGCGTCCACACGCCGAACTGCGCCGGGTAGACCGCGTACTGGCCCGTGTACATATCGGTGGCTCCCGGCTGCCGGATGCCGAAGCACCAGGTCTTGTTACGTGCCTCGTACTCCAGGAGGAACGGGCTACTGACGCCGTCCCTTGTCGAGAGCACTGCGGCGTCGCGGTCGTCGCGTTCCAACCGCACCCAAGCGGAAAGGGTGAAGGCCGAGCGGGTCTCGAGAACCGGGGCGCTCGTCTGGGCGTAGGCAGTGGACCCGTTCAAGGACAAGCCCGCATCAGTGACCGGCGTCTCCAGCGGAAGGCCAGTGGAGTCTCTCGTGATCACCCCACGGCGCCCCCTGTCGTCCCGCACCGCGCCGCCTGCCAGCGTGGCGTTGTCCTCACCGTCGGATGTCGCCGAGTCCAACGCAGCACCGCTCGTCTCCCCGAAATGCCACCGTCCTACGGGCCCCTCGCCCGCACTCACCAGGAAATCGACCGCCGTCTCCGCGCCGTAGCGGCCGGTGCCGACGCTGTCTTTGGCTCGCACATACAGCGTGGCCAGGCCTCCCCTCTCTGGCGTGATAGCGACCGACCTGGTCAAGCCCACCAGGTCGGCCGACCACGCCTCCGTACCGGACAGCCTGTACTGGTAGCCGGCGATGTTCGTCTCCCCCGGCGCAGGCGCGAACGTGAATGTGCCCTTCACGCCTGGCCCACCCCGGCCCGCACAGGCGTTCGTCGTGCACTCCGCATATGGGGAACCGATGGTCACCAGCGGCGCCTTGGGCGCGGTCGGATCAACTTTAAAATAACAGGGTGTACTATAAACGGAATTCAGGCGGTTACTGCCATCTTCGTAATGCGAGAGGGTCACGGCCATCAAACGGTAGAGAACGCCTTCCTGTAGCGCCGGCAGGCTCCTCGACTGCTTTACCGAGTCCCCGACATAGCCGGAGGTCGGACCGTCGATGTCCGTATGGGCGACAGTCCAAGTCGTACCGCTGTACTTCTCCGTCCGCCACCGGATTCGGAGACTTGCGCCGACCGAACCGCCGGAGGCAGTCCTTGGCTTGCCCTGTACCAGCGGCGTCGGATCGGACACCATACTCGGAGATGCCGAGCTGCTCGAGCACACATAGGAAGAACCTGTGACTACACCGACCTCGGTGGGCGTTGCCGGCAGCCCCACGTACTTCACTGCGATTACGGCATCGTTCTTGAACCGCTTCCACGCCGAGGCGTCAGACTCGTCGTGCGCCCGGACCTCGAGCGTGAGCATAGAGAACTTGCCCGCAGCGAAGTTGCTCACCGTTGGCGTCAAGTTCTCGTCCTTCTCCTCCGCGCTGTCATTGAACTCGATGGGGGCGTCCGGCGAATCCGGGGCGCACAGCGAACCACGCCCAGCTGAGATATAGCGGTCCACCATGAGGTCCAGCTCCGCCGGCCGTGTCGACCACGTGGTGGAGGACGAGATGTTGTTCGTGCGAACCAGGTCAACCCAACGTGGATCACACTGGAACGCCCAGGGCTCCGTCACCCGAAACGTGGCGTCCAGAACTTTCTTGCCCTTCAAACTGGCAGGCGAGAACTCGAAGTACAGGCGCTGCGTATAGCCGGGACCACAGTAGTAGCCAGCCCAGGTGCCGCACTTACCGACGCCTTTTCCACGGTCGTCGTCGCCATTTCCCCAACCGTACGACTCGTAGCCGTCGCTGCGCAGTAGTGTGCGCTCCGACTCGCCCCACGTGATAGTCGGGTCTATGAATAGAGGGAAAACAGACGCCTTGGATTTCGTGAGCATCTCCGCGTCCGGAGTCACCGACAGCGAGTCTTTGGTGACCGTGACTTCCATTCGGGTCACGGTGTCGCCCTGACCCGGCTCCGATCCGGAACCCGATGGCGTCGTCTCCGACTGCGCAGTCGACTGCGCCTCATTAATCCCGGACCGTTCGACCGTCGTCAACTGCGTCTGCGTCCCGGAGGCCACGCCTGCCGAGTCCCACATCTGGGCCGGAGGCGCTTTGAACACCGTACGGCCACTGTCGTCCACGGCCGCAAGGTTGCCGGATGCTCCTTCGCGCACATCCAAGCCCACCGTCTTGAGCCCGAACGTGAGTTTTCTCAGCTTCGCGTTCGCCGCTGCTTCGGCGGTCTTGACCACAAATACCGGTTGGAAGCTCTCCGGCGTCGTATTCACTCTCAGGTCCACGCCCGGCAGCACTCCCGCGTACAGAGCGCTGGTCCCCTCGATCTGCGGCTCCGGAAGCGCCCCGGACCACCGCAGTTCCATCGACTTTCCTTCATCCTCGATCCGGGCGAGCGGCGCCTCCGCGCCCCCACCTGAAAAGAGTATGCCCACAGCGGCCGCCTTGGGCTCCACCAAGCCGTCGGAACGTTTGACCAGCGTTGCATCTGGCGCTTTCCAACCTCCTCCCGGCTTAGCCACGCGCACCGGAACCGCCGACTCCTGCAACGTGAAGGTAAGGCCATCAGGATTGGCATAGACGGTGGTCCGCTCTGAACGCTCCCCCATCACCTCGACCTGCCGACCCACCTTTTCGGCCTTTGCCAACGCCTGCCGCCCCTCGAGGGAAGGGCTGGCTGTAACCGCAAAGGGAGAAGCAGACGCCTCCTGAACGGGCGCGACGAGAACCGCCAGCAGGGCAGCGCAAGCGGCGGATACCGCGCCGAATCCCCTCCATGAGGCATGAGCATGACATTTCGAACCTCTGCTGCCCCGCTCAAACTGCACTGACACGCCCCCGTATTCACGTGATCCACAAGTTCCTCACATCCAAAGCCCCTCAGTTACCTCCCGTCAAGACACCATCACCAAGCGCAGCGCCCCCTGCTCCACCAAGAGTGCCGTGCGCCGCTGAGGTTGCAGTACAGACGGCACGGAGCCCATTGGCGTGAGCCGCGCCAGATCAGTGCGACACTCCCGTTTCGAACCATCCGGACGTGCCCACCGACCGCGAGGCGCCGACACGCAAACAGCAGGGCCGAGTAGACCGGCGCGGACGGCGCGGCACATCTGTCCGCCTCCCATTCACGCGCCAGGGAGATCCAACGAATTCGCCTCCGCCGTTCGGCATTCAGGCGCTTCGGGAATCCCCCTACGGCGTAGCCGTTGGTGAGGTGCTCTTCGTGTCCTGCGGGGTCGCTCCCGCGTCGTTCCCGGAGGTGGCCGCCCACGTTCCGATCCCGGCCGCCGCGACCAGTGCGGCCGCCGCCACGCTCAGCGTGACGCGCCGGCGCCGGGTGGCGGAACGGTTCCGTGCCGAGCCGGGGCGCGGCGCCCCGGCGGCCCTCGGCACCCGCGCCGTGCCGTGCGCCCCGCCCGCCAGCTCGTCCGGCGCGGGCACCCGCATGGAGGTGTGGGTGTCCCGGTTGGAGTCCGGCTTCGCGCCCGGCACCAGCGGGACCGAGCCCCGCCGCTCCCGCCGGGCGGAGGCCGGCGCGGCGGACGCGGCAGGCGTGGTCTCGGCCGGCTCGCCGCCCTCGGGCTCGGTGTCCGGCTCGTCCACGTCCAGCGGCGGCATCCCGGCCAGCGACGGCAGCTGCTCGCGCAGCCGGGCGGCCAGCTCGGACGCCCGCAGCCGGGACGCCGGCGCCTTCGCCAGGCACTGCACGATCAGCTGCCACAACTCGTCCGGGATGCCGGGGAGCGGGGCGACGGACTCCGTCACGTGCCGACGCAGCACCGCGCCCGGGTGGCCGCCGCCGAACGGGGTGAAGCCCGCCAGCAGCTCGTAGAGCACCGTCGCCAGCGCGTAGATGTCGACGGAGGCGCGCGGCGGCAGGCCCTCCACGATCTCCGGCGCCAGGTAGTCCGGCGTGCCGATGATCTTGGTGGCGCGGGTCCGTTTGGGGGTGTCGATCAGTTTCGCGACGCCGAAGTCGGTCAGCAGCGCACGGTGCGAGCCGCCGGGGCCGAGCGGGCCCTGCATGTCGAGGAGCACGTTCTCCGGTTTGACGTCGCGGTGCACGACCCCGGCCGCATGGGCGGCGGCCAGGCCTTCGGCGACGTCCGCCACGATCGCCACGGCGGCCTCCGGCGCGAGTCTGCGCTCACGCTCGAGGCGGGTGCGCAGGTCGGTGCCGCGGACCAGGTCCATGACGAGCGCCAGGTCGTTGCCGTCGACCACGAGATCGCGGACGGACACCACATGCGGGTGCTCCAGGCCGAGCAGCGCGGTGCGCTCCTGCACGAAGCGCCCCACGAGCTCCTCGTCGGAGGCGAGGTCCTCGCGCAGCAGCTTGACGGCGACGGGGCCCTCCGGTCCCTCGCCCAGCCACACCGTGCCGGCGCTGCCCCGTCCCAGGATCTGGTGGGCGGTGTACCGGCTGCCGATCTTCCGTGCCAAGGCTGCTCCTACAGACGCGTGTTGCCCATCAAAGTACGCGTCCTGGGAGCCAACCTTCACCGCGGAGACGGAAATCACCCGCCAGATGTCGACAAGTCCACAGACTCACGGTCGGAGCGGAGCCGTTGGACCGGTCAGCCGGTTCCGCTGCCGCCGGAGCTCGAGCCCAGCTCGCCGATCCAGCCGGTGATGTCGTCGAACCAGCCGCTGATCAGCTTCCAGTAGCTCTGCCCTGTGCCGATCCAGTCCTGCAGCGGGGTCAGCTCCCAGACCAGCCAGCCGGCCACGAACAGGATGACGATCGTGAACAGGCAGCCCTTCAGGCAGCCCAGCCCGGGGATCTTCATCGGGTTGGCGCCGCGCTGACGCGGCTCGCGCGGCGGCCGGGGCTCGGCCTGCGGCCGCTGCCGCGGCTGCTGCTGGGGGGTCGGCGCCGGCGCGTACCGCTGGGGCTGCTGCTGAGGCTGCTGGGGCGGCGCGTACTGCTGCTGCTGTTGCTGCGGCGGCTGCCCCGGGTACCCGTAGCCGGCCTGCGGCTGCGGGCGCTGCGGAGGCCGCTGCTGCTGATGCTGCGGGGGCCGCTGCTGCTGGTAGGGCTGCGGCGGCTGCTGCGGCTGGCGGGAGACCTGCCGCTGGGGGCGGCGGCGCAGCGGGTCCTCGCCGGGGTCGAGGTACTGCTGGACCTGCGTCTGCTCGTTGCGGTCGCGGGCGCCCTGCATCTGGGTCTGCCAGGGGTGCGGCTGCTCGGGCGGCTGCGCCGGCCCGCCGTACTGGTCCGACGGCACCGGCGGCAGGACGGCCGTCGGGTCGGCCGCGCCCTGCGGGCCGCCCGTGTGGGGCAGGACGGCGGTGGGATCGGCCGCGCCGGCCGGGCCGCTCGTGTGCGGCAGGACGCTCGTGGCGGCGTTCGGGTCGTAGCCGCCGCCCGGCACGGCGGCGGGCGCCGGGTCGGGCGCGAGCACATGGCCGACGCCTTCCGCCGCGGCGATCTGCAGCGAGTTGGCGTGCACGCCGATGCCCTCGGCGACGATGCGCAGCCCGCGCGCGAGGTTCTCGGCGCTCGGACGGTCGTCGGGGTTCTTGCGCAGGCAGCGCTCGATGACCGTCCAGAGCGGGTCGGGGACCGTGGAAGGGCGGCGCGGCTCGGCGTTCAGGTGCTGGTGCAGGACCTCGAGCGCGGAGCCGCCGGAGAACGGCGGACGGCCGGTGACCAGCTCGTACAGCAGGATGCCGGCGCCGTAGATGTCGACGGCGGAGGTCTGCGGGCGGCCCTCAGCGGACTCCGGGGCCACGTACGCGGGCGTGCCGACGAATTCGCTGGTCCGGGTCAGACCCGGAGAGTCGGCGAGGCGCGCGATGCCGAAGTCCGTGAGCAGCGGGTGCATCTGCCCGCCGTTCTGCATCAGCAGGACGTTGGCGGGCTTCAGGTCGCGGTGCACGACGCCGTCGGCGTGGCTGGCGGCGAGCGCGTCGGCGACCTGCGCGGTCAGTAGGGCGGCGGCGACGGGCGTGAAGGGGCCGTTCTCGCGCAGATAGCGGTGCAGGTCGGGGCCGTCGACGAGGTCCATGACCAGCGCCAGCAGGTCGCCCTCGACGACCAGGTCGCGGACCCGGACGATGTTCGGGTGGGTCAGGCGCAGCAGCACGGACCGCTCCCGCAGGAAGCGCATCACGACGTCGGGGTCGTTCGCGAGCTCCTCCTTGAGGACCTTGATCGCGACGGTCTCCCCGGGCTGGCCGGCCACGGCCGCCTCGGCGCCCGCGGTCTCTCGCTGGCGGGCTCGCCAGACGGTGCCCGTGGCGCCGCGTCCGAGCGGCTCCTCGAGCAGGTACTTGCTGCCTACCGGCCGCACGTCATGCGCTCCCTGCTGCTTGCTTGCCTGCTTGCCAGTCCTGCCAGTCCCGCCGATCCGCCGGACTTCCCGGTCCCGCTCGGCTGTCCTGCCGGTGTTCCGACCCACTGTAGTGCCGCGATGCGGACACGGGGCGGTCGTCACATTTCGAAGGAAAGACGTTTTGCCCGGTCGTCCTGGTTGCCCGAGCCGGACGTGACCGATCTCAACTGATCATCGGCGGCACACTTGTCCGGCACTTTTGCGGGCAGAGCCGACCAATCAAGATCACTTGTCCCCGGCGGGTGGGCACGTTGTCAGTGACAGGTGCGAGGATGCCTGCAGTACTGGCCGCTGTGCTCGTGTGGGGTGGGGGGAAGCCCGCGCCCGTGCAGAAGGGACCGCTGACGGCGATGCAGATCCGGCTGACCGTCGTAGACCCGCAGGGCCCGCCCGGCCCGTCAGCCGACGTCCGGGCCCGGGCCGCGAGCTGCGACGTACTGGTCACCGCTCCCGCCGGCACGGCTCTGGCCGCGGTGGCGTCCGCGCTGGCCGCCGCCGTCTGCGGGGAGGGTTCGTCCGCATCGTCGTCCGCCGCGGTGGTCGTGCTGTACGCGGGCGTGGAGCGGCTCGACGGCCGGCGGTGCACGCTCGGCGAGCCCCCGCTGATCGACGGCGCGGTGCTGTCCCTGGGCGCGCCGGCCGACCCCGAGCCGCATCCCGAGGTCGACGAGGCCCCGGCCCGCCTGCACGTGGTGGCCGGGCCCGACGCCGGCGGGGTTCATCTGCTGCATGGCGGCCAGGTCCGGGTGGGCCGCTCCGCCGACGCCGACATCCCGCTGGACGATCCGGACGTCTCCCGTCTGCACTGCGCGGTGACGCTCTCGGCCGACGGCCGGGTCACGGTCGCCGACCTCGGCTCGACGAACGGCACCGCGTTGGACGGCACGCGCGTGCAGGCCCGTCCCGTGCGCCTCGACCCCGGCGCCCTGCTGCGCGTCGGCGAGTCGGCCCTGCGGCTGGCCCCGCGCGGCGGCCCTGGCCCCCGGGTGGCGACGACGCCGGACGGCGAAGGGCACGTACGGGTGCCCTGCGGGGACACGGCGGCCGCGTCCACGGCCGAGCCCACCGCCGGGCGACCGCCGGTCGGCGCATCGACGGACGGCACACCGGGCAAGGGCGGCCCGCTCGGCCGGCCGGACGCCTCCTCGGGAACGAGCCTTACGGGGCACGTGGGACCGGCGGGGTCGGCGGGGCCGACCACATCGTCCGGGCTCACCGGGACCACCGGGCCGTCCGGGCTCACCGGGCCGTCCGGACCCGCCGATTCCGCCGGGCCGTCCGGTGAGACCGGCCACGCCTATGGCACCGCGGAGTGGAACGCCTCTGGGGACGTCCGGGGCGAACGGCTGCGGGGCGCCCGGGACATCCCCCTCGCGTCGCATGTCGTGCCGGGCCAGGGCGCCGCGCCGCGCATCGAGAACCGGCCCGCCGGCGACGGACCCGCGCGCGCGACGGGCGAGGGATCCGCCGCCACCCACGGCGGCCACGCGGGCCTCGGGTCGTTCACGGCCGCGTACGACGAGGGCGCGCGCGGCCCGCACACCACCCACCCCGCGACCCCCCACTCCGGCTCCGGCACACCCGCCGGCTCCTTCTCTCCGCTCGGTGACACCCCCGGCGGCCCAGGCGACCCCGGGGAGGGCGGGCACGCCGGCGCCGGCCGTAAAGGCACCCCCTTGCGCGGTACCGACGTCCCCGCGGGCGTGCGCCGGCGCGGCGGGCTCTCCGCCTGGGCGCGGCGGCTGACCGCAGGCCGCGGCGGCGGCCAGGACGAGGCGGCCGCCGACGCTCCCGACGAGGCGACGGCCACGGCCGAGGACCGGCCGTCGGCCGCCGTGCCCGCCGCGCCCGAGACCTGGCCGGACCCGGCGGCGTTGCTGCTGACGGCGCTGGGCCCCGGCCCCCGTCTGTGGGAGCGCGGAACGGGGCACCCGGAGGCGCTCACCGTGCGGCTCGGCACGGCCGACCGGGCGGCGCCCGACGGCTCGGGGCTGCTGCCCGCCGTGCCCGTCACGGCGGGGCTGCGCGAGGTCGGCGCGCTCGGCCTGGCCGGGCCGCGCCCGCGGCTGTCCGGGCTGGCGCGCGCGGTGCTGGCCCAGCTCGCCGCGCTGCACTCCCCCGACGCCCTGGAGATCGTCCTGATCAGCACGGACCGGTCGCGTTCCGAGGAGGAGCGCAGCGCCGAGTGGTCCTGGCTGGGCTGGCTGCCCCATCTGCGCCCCGGACACGGACAGGACTGCCGGCTGCTCCTCGCCTACGACCGCGACCAGGCCACGGCCCGCGCCGACGAACTCCTGCGCCGGCTGGAGGACTCCCTCGCCGACACCGCGAGCGGGTCCGGCGGTGCGAGGGCGAGCGGAACAGGCGGGTCCCGCGGCGCGAGCGGCGTAGGCGGCGCGAGCGGCGTAGGCGGCGCGAGCGGCGTAGGCGGCGCGAGCGGCGTAGGCGGCGCGAGCGGCGTAGGCGGCGCGAGCGGCGTAGGCGGCGCGAGCGGCGTAGGCGGCGCGAGCGGCGTAGGCGGCGCGAGCGGGCCCGGCAGGACGGGACTGGGCGGAACAGGCGGGTCCGTCGGCGCGAGCGGGCCCGGTAGCCCGAACGGCGCAGGCGGGTCGTGGGGCGGCGGGACCGGCTCGGTGCCGGCGCCCCGGAGCGCGGGTCGCCGTCCCTCGTGGGCGGTGCCGGAGGAGTCGGCCGACGGCGGCTTCCGCGGCCCGTACACGGTGGTCGTGGTGGACGGCGACCCCGGCGGCGCCGATCTGCGGGAAGCGGTGGCACGGCTGGCGGCGGCCGGTCCGCGCGCCGGGATACACGTCGTGTGCCTGGCCGAGACGCCCGCCGCCTCCCCCTCCTCACCGGTGACCGACACCTACGAGGCGGCCTGCGCGGCGGCGCCCACGTTCCGCGCGTGCGGGGCCGTCGCACTGCTCAGCGGGGACGTGGCGACGGCGCTGCGGCTGCTGCGGGTCGCGCCGGCCGGGGCGCGCACGGAGCGGCCCGGCCCGGTGGGACCGGGCACGGTCGGCGCGGTGGACGCGGTCTCCGCCGCCTGGGCCGAACGGTTCGCGCGGGCGCTGGCGCCGCTGCGCCCGGACGGCGCGGGAGCGGGCGACCGGCACCCGCGGGTGTCCGCGCCGCTGCCGCCGTCGGCCCGGCTGCTGGACGAACTGGGTCTCGCCCGGGCGACGCCCGCCTCCCTGATGGCCCGCTGGGCGGACGCCGCCGACGACACCGGTGCGCTCGGCGGACGGGTGTGGGCCGTGCTCGGCGCGGGCCCGCGCGGCCCGGTCGGGGTGGACCTCGTGGCCGAGGGCCCGCACATGCTGATCGAGGGACCGGGCGGCAGCGGGCGCACGGAGCTGCTGCGGGCGTTCGTCGCCTCGCTGGCCGCCGCCGAGCGCCCCGAGCGGCTCGGAGTGATCCTGCTGGACGGCCGCGACACCGTCGGCAAGGGCAGCGCCGGCGACGGCCTGCGGGTGTGCACGGACGTCCCGCACGTCAGCGCCCACCTCACCGCCAACGACCCGGTCCGGATGCGGGAGTTCGCGCAGTCGCTGAGCGCCGAGCTGAAGCGGCGGGCCGAGCTGCTGGGCCGCTCCGACTTCGCTGAGTGGCACACGCGGCACACGCACCGAGCGGTCTCCGGCCGGATCGTCCCCCAGCGCGCGCCGGGAACACCCCCGGCCGGCGCGGGCGCGGGCGCCGCCGACCTGGACACCCCGCCCAGCGCGACGCTCCGGCTGCGTCCCGGCGCGGCCACCCGTCAGCGGGCCGAGACGCCGCCCCCGCTGCCCCGCCTGGTGGTCGTCGTCGACGATCTGGACGCGCTCGTCTCCCCCGCCCTGGGCTCCCCGGGCCGGCCCGCCGCCGGCTCTGTGATGCGCGCGCTGGAGGCGGTGGCCCGCGAGGGCGAGCGGCTCGGCGTCCACCTGGTGGCCGCGACCGGGCCCGGCGGCCGGACCGCTCAGTCCGAGCCGGTCCGCCGTGCCACCGTGCGCGTCACCCTCGACGCGCCGGGCTCCGGCCCGGACGAACCGGCGCCGGGCCGCGGCCGCCTCCAGTGCGCGGACGGCCGTACGACGCCCTTCCAGGGCGGCCGGGTCACCGGTCGTATCCCCCGCACGGCGACCCTGCGCCCCACCGTGGTCCCCTGGACTGGCGGCGCATGGGCGATCCGCCCACCCGCAGACCGGTGCGGGAACTGGGCAACGGCCCCACCGACCTGGCGCTCCTGGCCAGCGCCCTGGAGAGGGCGGCCGGCCGGCACACCGCCCGGTCCAGCCCGTCGGGGGTGTGAGGCCCGGCCGCCGGGGGCCCGCCGCGCCGGAGTCACTCACGATCACGACGTGGTCACGATCCCCGCTTGACAGCGTGGGCGGTCTTGCCGACCCCCGGCACCCGGCGTAGACCAGTTGGCACGGGACAGCGCTCAACGTTCGACGACGAACGAAGAACGGGGCAGTGATGCGCGGTATGAGCAACACCATCCGGACACGCAGGACCGTGAGGGCGGCGGCCACGCTCCTGGCGGGGGCCCTGGCGCTCTCGCTCACCGCCTGCGGCAGCGACGACGACAAGAGCAGCGACGGCGGCGCGACGCCGAAGGAGAGCGGCGCCTCCGTCAGCCTTCCCAAGCTGGACGGCAAGAGCCTGGAGGTGGCCGCCGTCTGGACCGGCGCCGAACAGGCCAACTTCAAGAAGGTCCTCGCGGAGTTCGAGAAGCGGACGGGCGCCAAGGTCACCTTCGTGCCCGCCCAGGACCCCATCATCAACTTCCTGGGTTCGAAGGTCGCGGGCGGCCAGCCGCCGGACGTCGCGATGCTCCCGCAGCCGGGCGCCATCAAGCAGGCCGTGGACAAGGGGTGGGCGAAGCCGCTGGGCGCGGCCGCGCTGAAGGAGCTGCAGAAGAACTACTCGCAGGGCTGGCAGGACATCGGCAAGATCGGCGGCAAGCAGTACGGCGTCTACTACAAGGCCGCCAACAAGTCGCTGATCTGGTACAACGCCAAGGTCTTCGAGAACGCGGGGGCGTCCGAGCCCAAGACGTGGGCCGAGCTGCTCACCACCGCGCAGACGGTGTACGACTCCGGTGTCACACCGTTCTCGGTGGGCGGCGCCGACGGCTGGACCCTGACCGACTGGTTCGAGAACATCTACCTCTCGCAGGCGGGCCCGGAGAAGTACGACCAGCTGGCCAAGCACGAGATCAAGTGGACGGACCCGTCCGTGAAGGCCGCGCTGACGACGCTGGCGCAGGCGTGGGGCAAGAAGGACTACGTCGCCGGCGGCGCGGCCGGCGCGCTGCAGACCGACTTCCCGACGTCGGTGACGCAGACGTTCTCCGGCGGCGACCAGCCCAAGGCGGGCATGGTCTACGAGGGTGACTTCGCGCAGGTCAACATCGTGCAGGCCGGCGCGAAGGTCGGCACGGACGCGAAGGTGTTCCCGTTCCCGGCGGTCGGCGACAGCTCGCCGGTGGTCTCCGGCGGTGACGCGGCGGTGATCCTGAAGGACTCCGAGGCGGCCCAGGCGCTGGCGACCTTCCTGGCCTCCCCGGAAGCGGCGACCATCCAGGCGAAGCTGGGCGGCTACCTCTCGCCGAACAAGAACGTGCCGGATTCGGCGTATCCGAACGCGGTGCAGCAGAAGATGGCCAAGTCGCTGATCGCGGCCGGCGACGACTTCCGCTTCGACATGTCCGACCAGGCCCCGCAGGCCTTCGGCGGCACCCCCGGCAAGGGCGAGTGGAAGGCGTTGCAGGACTTCCTGAAGAACCCGACGAACGTGGCCGGCACCCAGGCGACCCTGGAGTCGGGCGCGGCCGCGGCGTACGGGAACTGACGCGGCGTGACGACGCCCGCGAAGGCGGGGGCTCCGGGAGCCCCCGCCCCTCCTCGTCTCCGCAGGAGCGTGACCGGCACCCGCAAGGCCGTGGCGGCGCTGTTCCTGCTGCCCGCTCTCGTGCTGCTCGGCGCGCTCGTGGTCTACCCGATCGGGTACTCGGTCGTGCGCAGTTTCTACGACCAGTCCGGCGACGGCCTCGCCGGATTCGACAACTACAAGGCCCTCTTCACGGACGACGGCATCCGCACCGCCCTGAAGAACAACGTCATCTGGGTGGTGTTCGCGCCGACGATCGCGACCGCGCTCGGTCTGATCTTCGCGGTGCTGACCGAACGGGTGCGCTGGGGCACCGCGTTCAAGCTGGTCGTCTTCATGCCGATGGCGATCTCGATGCTCGCCGCCGGCATCATCTTCCGGCTGGTCTACGACCAGGACCCGGACAAGGGCGTCGCCAACGCGGTGTGGGTGGGCGTGCACGACACGTTCGCCGAGGCGTCGGCGTTCCCGAAGGCGCACCCGGGCCGCGACTCGCCGCTGCGGCCGCAGCAGGGCGGTGGCTTCGTCACCAGGTCGGCGGTGCGGGCCGGCGAGCCGGTCGCGCTTCCCCTGGTCGGCGTCGCCCCCGACCAGATGCCGAGCGACGCGAAGCGGGCCGTGGCGGCGCCCGCCGAGCCGGGGAAGGTCACCGGCACCGCCTGGCAGGACTTCACCCGCGGCAAGGGCGTGGGCACGCTCGGTGCGCCCGACCCGTCCGAGCAGGGCTACCCCGGGATGCGGATCGAGGCGGTGAAGGACGGCAAGGTGGTCGCGTCGACGAAGGCCGCCGACGACGGCACCTTCACGCTTCCCGCCGAGGCCGACGGCGCTCTCCTGCGGCTCCCCGCGAGCAACTTCACGGAGGCGTACAACGGCCTGGACTGGCTGGGCCCCTCGCTGGTCACGCCGGCGATCATCGGGTCGTACATCTGGATGTGGGCGGGCTTCGCGATGGTGCTGATCGCGGCGGGTCTCGCGGGGGTGCCGCGCGAGCTGCTGGAGGCCGCACGCGTGGACGGCGCCAACGAGTGGCAGGTGTTCCGCAGGGTCACCGTGCCGCTCCTCGCGCCGGTCCTCGCGGTGGTCGCCGTCACCCTGATGATCAACGTGCTGAAGGTGTTCGACCTGGTCTTCATCATCGCCCCGGGCTCCTCGCAGGACGACGCGAACGTGCTCGCCCTGGAGCTGTACCGCAAGGGGTTCTCCGAGGACCAGCCCGGCGTCGCCAGCGCGATCGCGGTGTTCCTGCTGCTGCTGGTGATCCCGGTGATGTGGTTCAACGTGCGGCGGCTGCGGCGGGAGGTGCGGCGGTGACGAAGCGACTCGCCTGGGTGATGGAGAAGCTCAACAGGGGGCTGGTCCGCGCCTTCCTGATCGTCGTCGGCCTGTTCTGGCTGGTGCCGACCGTGGGGCTGCTGATCTCCTCGCTGCGGCCCCCCGAGGACATGAGCGCCAGCGGCTGGTGGGAGGTGTTCGCCAAGCCCTCCCAGCTGACCTTCGACAGCTATCAGAAGCTGCTGGAGAACGGCGACATCACCGACTCGCTCGTCAACACCGCGCTGATCACGGTGCCGGCGACGGTCCTGGTGGTCGTCATCGGCTCGCTCGCGGGCTACGCGTTCGCGTGGATGGAGTTCCCTGGCCGCGACTGGTGGTTCCTGGGCGTCGTGGGGCTGCTGGTGGTGCCGGTGCAGGTGGCGCTGATCCCGATCGCCGAACTGTTCGGCAAGATCGGCCTGTTCGGGTCGATCATGGGCGTGGTGCTGTTCCACGTCGGGTTCGGGCTGCCCTTCGCGGTGTTCCTGCTGCGGAACTTCTTCGCGGAGATCCCGCGCGAGCTGCTGGAGGCGGCCCGTCTCGACGGGGCGGGCGAACTCCGGCTGTTCGCACGGGTCGTGATGCCGCTCGGCGGGCCGGCGATCGCGTCACTGGCGATCTTCCAGTTCCTGTGGGTGTGGAACGACATGCTGGTCGCGCTGGTGTTCAGCGACGCCGGCAGCCAGCCGATCACGGTCGCCCTGCAGACCCAGGTACGGCAGTTCGGCAACAACATCGACGTGCTGGCGCCCGGCGCGTTCATCTCGATGGTGATCCCGCTGGCCGTCTTCTTCGCGTTCCAGCGGCAGTTCGTGTCGGGGGTGATGGCGGGCGCGGTCAAGTAGCCGCGAGCGGCGGGGCGGACCGGACAGTGTCACCGGTCCGCCCTGCTCCGTTCACCCGTAATTCCCCCGTATGCCACAGAAACCGTAACCACGTCACTCCATCGGCCGTTTCCGGGCAAGGCCCTGTCTACCGCCCGCGCCGACCCATGGATGTCCCTTGCCCAGGTTCAGTGTCATCGTTCCCGCGTACAAGGTTCAGGCGTACCTGCACGAGTGCCTCGAGTCGGTGCTGTCCCAGTCGTGCGCCGACCTCGAACTGATCGCCGTCGACGACTGCTCGCCGGACGCCTGCGGCGAGATCATCGACGAGTTCGCGGCCCGGGACTCGCGGGTGCGTGCCGTGCACCTGCCGGAGAACGTCGGTCTGGGGCGGGCCCGCAACGCGGGCCTGGAGCGGGCGACCGGCGACTACCTGGTGTTCCTCGACTCCGACGACACGCTCACCCCGGGCGCGTTGCGCGCGATCACCGACCGGCTGCGGGAGACGGACGAGCCGGACGTCCTCGTCTACGACTACGCGAGCACGTACTGGACGGGTGAGTCGGTCCGCAACAAGTTCGCCGACCAGCTCGACCAGGCGGGCCCGGCGCCGTTCCGGCTGG
Organism: Streptomyces sp. B21-105; assembly: GCF_036898465.1. Classification (NCBI taxonomy): domain Bacteria; kingdom Bacillati; phylum Actinomycetota; class Actinomycetes; order Kitasatosporales; family Streptomycetaceae; genus Streptomyces; species Streptomyces sp. B21-105. The sequence goes on from NZ_JARUMJ010000001.1 coordinate 3,778,076, forward strand.
CCGACCGGCCGGGGCTGCTGCTGGTGATGATGGTGGCCTGGAACAAGGCATACCGGCGGGAGTTCGTCGAGCGCGAGGGCCTGGTCTTCCCGCCCGGCTACTACGAGGACACCCCGTGGACGTATCCGGCGCTGCTGGCCGCCACGTCGATCGCGACACTGGACCGGGTCTGCGTGCACTACCGCCAGCGCCGCCGGGGCAACATCCTGTCCACCACCAGCCGGGGCCACTTCGACGTCTTCGAACAGTACGACCGGCTCTTCGCGTTCCTCGAGCGGCGCCCCGAACTCGCCCACTGGCGGCCGGTGCTGTTCCGCCGCATGATCGACCATCTGTCGACGGTGTTCACCAAGCGCGACCGCCTGCCGCGTGGCTCGCGCGCCGAGTTCCTGCGCGAGGCCCGCGCCCACTACCGCCGTTACCGCACCCCCGGCGCCCCCCTCCCGCTGCGCTCGCGGCTGCGGCACACCCTGGTCCACTTCGGCGTGCACCGCGTCTACCGGGCGCTCCAGGCGTCCATGACCGTGCGCCGGCGCACGCACAAGGCCGTGTCGAAACTCGCCCGCGCCCTGAAGGCGGCCGTCCTGCAAGCCCATTACCGGGTGCAGCTGCGGTTGCCGCTGCGCGCCGACCGGGCCGTGTTCGCCGCCTACTGGGGCCGCGGGCACAGCTGCAACCCGGGTGCGCTGGAGGCCGCGTTCCGCACCTTCGCGCCGCAGGTGCGCACGGCGTGGGTGGCCCGCCCCGAGCACCGGGGCGCCGTCCCGCCGGGGCCGCGCCAGGTGCGCCCCGGCACGGCCGCGTACTGGACGGCGCTGGCCCGCTCCAAGTACCTCGTCAACAACGTCAACTTCGACCGGCGGCTGGTCAAGCGCCCCGGCCAGGTCTTCGTGCAGACCCAGCACGGCACTCCCCTCAAGCACATGGGCCTGGACCTCCAGGAGCGTCCGGCGGCCGCCCGTGACATGGACTTCGCGGAGCTGCTGCGTGGCGTCGACAAGTGGGACTACGTCCTGTCGGCGAACCGTCACACCACCCTGACCTGGGAGCGGGTCTACCCGGGCCGCTACGAGACCCTCGAGTACGGCTATCCCCGCAACGACGTCCTGCTGCGGGCGACCGGGGCGGACGTGGCCCGGCTGCGCGAGTCGCTGGGCATCCCGCGCGGCACGGTCGCCGTGCTGTACGCGCCCACCCACCGCGACTACCGCCGCGTCCAACGCTGCCACCTCGACCTGGAACGCGTCATGCGCCGGCTGGGACCGCGCTTCGTCGTCCTGGCCCGCGCCCACTACTGGCAGGAGAGCCCGCTCGAGCGCGGCACGCCCGGCGTCATCGACGTCAGCGACCATCCCAGCGTGGAGTCCCTCTGCCTGGCGTCGGACGCCCTGCTCACCGACTACTCGTCCCTCATGTTCGACTACGCCAACCTGGACCGCCCGATCGTGATCCACGCCGACGACTGGGAGGCGTACGAGGCGGCCCGCGGCACCTACTTCGACCTGCGGTCCTTCCCGCCGGGCGCGGTCGCGCGCAGCGAGGACGAACTGGTCGACATCTTCACCACCGGGCACTGGCGCGGCTCCCGCTCGGCGCAGCTGCGGGCCGCGTTCCGTGAGCGGTTCTGCCCGCACGACGACGGACGGGCCGCCGAGCGCGTCGTACGGCGGGTGGTGCTGGGCGAGACGGCCGTGCCGCCGGCCGTGCCGCTCGCCGAGCGCCGTCCGGCGCCGTCCGCCGCGCCGTCGGAGGCGCCGGCCGGGTCGGGGCGTGCGCCGCTCGCCACGGTGCCGCATCCCTCCGGTCCGCCGGCCGTCACCGAACGCCGCTGACCACCGTTCGCCCCCCGGGAGTCCCCCATGCCCACCGGCTCGTCGCGGCCGACCCCGACCCGGCCCCGCACCTGGCGACCGGCCGGTCGCCCCGGCCGGGTCCGTAAGGCCTGAGCATCAGGCACCTCACCGAGCAGCCCCACCGAGCAGCCCACCGAGCAGACGGAGAAAGAGCAGCATGCCCCGCTTCAGCATCATCGTCCCGTCCTACGGCGACGGGGGTCCCCCCGGCCGAGTGGATACCCGGCTGGGGGAGGGCAGGCTGTCCCTGGCGCTGGACTCCGTGCTCGCCCAGTCCTTCGGCGATCTCGAGCTGATCCCGGTCGCCGACGCACCCGACGCCGTGGCCGCGGGCACCGCCGTCCGGTACGCGGCGCGCGACTGCCGGGTGGCGCCCGTGCAGGCGCCGCCCGCGTCGGGCCCCGCCGGCGTCCGCAACGCCGGGCTGCGGGCGGCGACCGGCGCGTACGTGCTGTTCCTCGACGGCGACGACACCCTCGCCCCCGGCGCCCTGGCCGCGCTGGACGCGCGCCTTGCCGAGACCGGCGACGTGGACGTCCTGTACGCCGAGCACGAACGCGTCCACTGGTGGGAGGGCGGGCCGCACGCGCCGTCGGCCGCCCTGCCCGCGAGGACTCCGGCCGGCGCCTTCGCCCCCGACGAGGCCCCCCTGCTGACCGGGCTGCATCTGCCGGTGTGGGGCACGCTCTACCGGCGCTCCTTCCTCGCCGAGCACCGGCTCGCCTTCCCCGACGGGCACTTCACGGACGTCGGCTTCGGCGGCCTCGTCAGCGTGCACGCGGGCCGGGTCGCCGTGAGCCGGTCGGTCGTCGTACGGCATCTGCTGCGGCGTCAGGGCGACCCGCTGAACCGGCCGGGCGCGCACCACCTGGAACTCCTGGACCAGGCCGCTCTGGTGCTGACCCGGGCGGCCGAGCAGGGGCTGTCCGAGGACCGGTCGGGGGCGCTGTTCGACCAGCTCTTCGCGGCCGTCCTGAAGACCGCCGCGCATCCGGCCCGGCTGCCGGGACGCATCCGCCGGGCCTTCTTCCGCCGCGCGCGCCGGCTGTACCGGCGGCACCGCCCGGCCGGTCACCGCAGGCCCGCCGGAAGCCTCGGGGTGCAGCACCGGCTACTGGCGGCCGGGGCGTACACGGCGTTCCGGCCGCTGCGCGGCGCTAACCGGAAGGCGTCGTCGGCTCTCCGGCGCATCCCGCGCGCGCGGGGCCTGCGCACCCGCCTGTACTACCGGCGCCAGCTGCGCCGCAGCATCGATCCCGGCCTGGCCGTGTACTGCGCCTACTGGGGCCGCGGTTACGCCTGCAACCCGGCCGCGATCCACGCCAAGGCCGCCGAACTCGCCCCGCACATCCGCTCGGTGTTCCTCGTCGAGGCCGACCGGGCGCACACCCTGCCGGAGGGCGTCGAACACGCCGTCATCGGCAGCCGCCGCTACTGGCAGGTGCTGGCCCGCGCCAAGTACCTCGTCAACAACGCCAACTTCGAGGGGGCGGTCGTCAAACGCCCCGGCAGCGTGCACCTGTCGACGCAGCACGGCACACCGCTGAAGAAGATGGGCGTCGAGCAGGCCGAGCATCCGGTGGTCGCCGCCACCACCGGCAGCTTCGAGCGCCTCCTCGGCCGGATCGACCGCTGGGACTTCAACCTCAGCTCGAACCGGCTCTCCACCGAGGTGTGGGAGCGGTCCTTCCCGTCCTCCTACGAGATGCTCGAGTACGGCTATCCGCGCAACGACGTCTACTACACCGCGTCCGCGGACGACGTACGCCGGGTGCGCCGACAGCTGGGCGTCCCGGAGGGCGCCACCGCGGTCCTGTACGCGCCCACCCACCGCGACCACGACGCCGGATCCGACTCCCGGCTCGACCTCGGGGCGCTCTGCGACGCCCTCGGCGACGACTTCGTGATCCTGCTGCGCGCCCACTACTTCCACGACGACGAGCGGGCCCGTCCGCGCGACGGGCGGATCATCGACGTCACGGCGCACCGCTCGTCCGAGGACGTCTGTCTCGCGGCGGACGCCCTCGTCACCGACTACTCGTCGATCGTCTTCGACTACGCCAACCTCGACCGGCCCGTCGTCGTGTACGCCGACGACTGGGACGTGTACCGCGAGACGCGCGGCGTCACCTTCGACTTCCCGGGCTCCCCGCCCGGACCGGTCGCCCGCACCCCGAAGGAGCTGGCCGACGTGTTCCGCTCCGGCCGCTGGGCCTCGGCGGAGGCGGCCGAGCTGCGCGCCCGGTTCCGCGCCCGCTTCTGCGAGTTCGACGACGGACGCGCCGCCGAGCGCGTGGTGCGCCGGGTGCTGCTCGGGGAGCCGGCCGAGCGCATCGAGCCCGCCGTTCCGCTCGCCCGGCGCACGCCCGCGCCCGCCGCCGTGCCGACCTCTTCGAGGAGCTGACTTCGTGCCCCGCTTCAGTGTCATCGTCCCCGTCTTCAAGGTGCAGGGATTCCTGCGCGAGTGCCTCGACTCCGTGCTGGACCAGTCGTTCGACGACCTCGAGGTGATCGCCGTCGACGACTGCTCGCCCGACGGCTGTGGCGCGATCCTCGACGAGTACGCGGCGCGCGACCCGCGCGTCAAGGCCGTCCACCTGCCGGAGAACGTGGGCCTGGGCCGCGCCCGCAACGCCGGCCTGCAGCACGCCACCGGCGACTACGTCCTGTTCCTCGACAGCGACGACCGCTACACGCCCGGGCTGCTGCGGGCGGTCGCCGACCGGCTCGACGCGACCCGCGACCCCGACATCCTGGTCTTCGACCACGTACGCACCCACTGGTGGGGCCGCGCGGGCCGCAGCGACGCGGCGGACCTCCTCGAACAGGCCGGCGCCGACACCTTCGACATCCGCAGCTCCCCCGAGTACCTGCGGCTGTTCCTGGTCGCCTGGAACAAGGCCTACCGCCGGGACTTCTTCCTCGGGCACGGCTTCCAGTACCGGCCGGGGCTGTACGAGGACGCGCCCGTCACCTACCAGAGCATGGTCACCGCGGAGCGGATCGCCTGCCTGGACCGGGTGGGCGTCGAGTACCGGCAGCGGCGGCAGGGCGCGATCACCCGCACCCCCGGGCGCAAGCACTTCGACATCTTCGAGCAGTACGAGGGCCTGTTCGCGTTCCTCGCCGAGCGGCCCGGCCTCGACTGGGCGCGGCCGCTGCTGTTCGAGCGGGCCCTGGACCACATGCTGTTCGCCGTGGCCCGCCCCGAACGCGTGCTGCGCGGCGACCGCAAGGAGTTCTACCGGCACATCCGGGCCTTCTACCGGCGGCACGTGCCGCCCGGGTTCACGCCGCCGCCGGACAGCCGCCGCGCCGAGATCCGGCTGCTGGCGCTCGCCCCCCACCACCGCGTCCACCTCGGTCTCGTCCTGTGGCGACGCGGCGGCAAGGCGGCCGCGCGCACGGCCGGCCGGCTGTGCGGCCTGATCGCCCGGCACGTCAAGCGGTCCTGGTACCGCTTCCAGCTGCGGCTGCCGCTCGACCCGCGGCTCGCCGTGTACTCCGCCGGACACAGCCGCGCCGTGAACGGCGACCCGCGGGCGATCCACGCCAAGGCCACGGAACTCGCCCCGCGGGTGCGGGGCGTGTGGGTGGTGCGTCCCGAGGCGCTGGACCGGGTGCCGCCGGGCATCGAGTGCGTGACGACGGGGTCCTGGCGCTACTACCGGGTGATGGCGCGCGCCACGCACTGGTTCAACGACTGCAACTGGGCCGGCGACCTGGTCAAACGGCCGGGTTCGGTGCATGTGCACACGCACCGCGGCACGCCGCTGAAGCACATGGCGCTGGACCTCCTCGACCGTCCGGGGTCCCGGCACGGCACGAACGTGCGGGGCATGCTCCGGCGCAGTGACCGGTGGGATGTCAGCCTGGTCGCCAACCGGCACTCCGAGGAGGTCTGGCAGCGCGCCTACCCCTGCCACTTCGCGTCACTGCGCAGCGGCAGCCCGCGCAACGACGTCCTGGTGAGCGGCGGGGCCGGGCGCGGGGCCGCGCTGCGCGAACGGCTCGGCATCGACGTCCGCGAGACGGTCGTCCTCTACGCGCCGACGCTGCGCGACTACCGCAGGGGACGGCACGTCTGGCGGGTCGACCTGGAGGCGCTGACCGCGTCCCTCGGCCCCGGGCACCGGCTGCTGGTGCGGCTGCACCCGAGCCTGGCCCGGCATCACGAACGGGCGCTGGTCCTGCGCGACCTGCACCGGCGCGGCGCGCTGACGGACGTCACGGACGAGCCGAACGTCGAGGACGTCCTGCTGGCCGCCGACGCCCTGATCACCGACTATTCGGCACTGATGTTCGACTACGCGGTCCTGGACCGGCCGATCGTGATCCACGCCGACGACTGGGCGGCGTACCGGGCGACCCGGGGCGCCTACGTCGACATCACCGCCGAGCCGCCGGGACACGTCACGCGGTCCGACGAGGAGCTGGCGAAGGCGTTCACCTCCGGCGCCTGGCGGGACGAGGAGTCGGCCCGGCTGCGCGCGGTGTTCCGGGAGCGGTTCTGCGAGTACGACGACGGGCGTGCCGCAGAGCGCGTCGTCCGGCGGTTCCTGCTCGGCGAGCCGCCGGAGGCGACGGTGACCGTCAGCGGCGGCACCGGTACGGGTGCGGATGCGGGTGACGGCTCCGCAACGGGGGCCGGTGCCGGTGACGGCCCGGGGACGAGTGCCGGTGACGGCCCGGGGACGAGTGCCGGTGACGGCCCGGGGTCGGGTGCCGGCCCGGGGACGGGTGCCGGTGACGGCGGCGCCCGGGGGGACGGAGGGGTCGTCCGGATCCCGAGGGCCGTCGACCGCTCGGCGCGACGAGCGGAACACCGCTGACCCCGCACGGACGTCCCCCGTGCGGCCTAGCCGCCGAGAACAACGCGCCGTGACAGGGAAGGCGCGTGGCATGCGCCCCACTGCCCGCACCCCCTGGCCCCTGACGCCCTACCGGTTCGTCGGCGTCGTGCTCTGGACGGCGATGTCCCTCACGTACTGGCACGACCCGCTGAGCCGCACGGCGGTGGCGGGCCCGTTCAACCTGCTGGTGCTGCTGACCGGCATCGGCCGCTTCGCGCGCGTGCTGACGGGCCGTCCCTGGGCTGCGGCGCTGGGCCTGGTCGCCATGGCCCTGGTGTGGCGCGGACACCTCGGCTGGACGGCGGCCGCCGGCGACCTCGGTCACCCCTCGACGCTCGCCGTGGGACTGGCCTTCTGGGTCTGGGCCGCGACGGCCGCGCGCGCGGGGGCGGTGCGCTGCCGGGTCCGCTATCTCGGCCCGAGCGGCCTCAGGAGTTGCTGGGGGTACGCGTGGCTGGGCGCGCTGTACGGGCTGATCCTGCTCGTGGACCCGGTCGCGTGCGCCGCGGCGGCCGTCGGGGCGGCGGCGATCGTCGCCGGCTGGGAACGCGAGCGGCGGGCCGCCGTGTGGAGCCGGTGGGCGCTCACCGCGGCCGTTCCGCTGGCGGTCGCGTGCTGCGGGCCGTACGTCGGGGCGGTGGCCGGGGGTCGCTGGTAGCGCGGCCTCGCGTTCTCGGCCGCGGCTGCCGCACGCGAGCGGCCCCCGGAGGGAGCGGGACCGCTGCCTCCGGGGGCCGGGGGACGCCGGGGCCTCGGCAGCCGTCCGCGAAGGCCCCTGGGGACTACTCGATGACGAGCTCGACCGGGATGTTGCCACGGGTGGCGTTGGAGTAGGGGCAGACCTGGTGGGCCTGCTCGACGAGCTTGCGGCCGGTCGCCTCGTCCACCGTGTCGGGCAGCTCGACGCGCAGGGTCACCTTGAGCGCGAAGCCCTCGCCCTGCTGGCCTATGCCGACCTCGGCGGTCACGGCGGCGTCGCTCACGTTCACCTTCGCCTGGCGGCCCACCAGGCCGAGGGCGCTGCCGAAACAGGCGGCGTAACCGGCGGCGAACAGCTGCTCCGGGTTGGTGCCCTGCCCGTTGCCGCCCAGCTCCGCGGGCATGGCCAGCGCCAGGTCGATCTTGCCGTCGGAGGAGACGGCGCGGCCCTCGCGGCCGTGGGTGGCGGTGGCGACAGCGGTGTAGAGCGCGTCCATGGAAATCCATCCCTCTCAGGTCGATCCGGCGGCCCGGTCCGGCCGCCTCACATCCAGAAGTAGAGCACACAATTCAATTGGGCACAACCAAATAGCGTGTAAGGGCTACCCTTGGGGACATGACCGCTCCGCTGCCACCCGCCGGCCATGAGAAGGCCACGGGCCATGAGAACGCCACGGAGAACTGGCTCCGCCTGGACAGCCAGATCTGCTTCTCCCTGCACGCCGCGTCGCGCGCCTTCAACGGCGTCTACCGCGTGATCCTCAAGGATCTCGGGCTCACCTACCCGCAGTACCTGGTGATGCTGGTCCTCTGGGAGCGGGGCGCGCTGCCCGTCAAGCGGCTGGGCGAGCACCTTCGACTGGACTCCGGCACGCTCTCGCCGCTGCTCAAGCGCCTGGAGGCGGCCGGTCTGGTGCGCCGTGAGCGCAGCGCACGCGACGAGCGCTCGGTGGAGGTGCGGCTCACCGCGCAGGGCGCGGCGCTGCGCGAGCGGGCCGTGGAGGTCCCGCGCAGGATCGTCACCGCCACCGGCCTCGACCCCGCCGAGATCGGCGAGCTGCGCGACCGCCTCGACCATCTCACCGCTGCCCTGGACACGGCGACGCCGGAAGACGAAACCCCGACGGGCCACTGACCGCCGAACGCCGGGGGACCGCCGAACGCCGAACGCCGGGGGACCGCTGACCGCTGGCCGCCGAACATCGGGGGCCTCCGGACCCGGGACACCGGAAAGCAGGGGCAACCGGACACCCGGGAAACACGTGACACCGCAGGGCCGCCGGCCGCGGGACACCGGACGCCGGGGAACCGCCACACCCGGGAAACACCGGAAACCACAGAGCCGCCGACACCGCAGAGCCGCCGCCCGGCCCCGGAGTCCGCCGGGCGCCGAGGAACCGCCGGGGCGAACAGACGCCTCGGGGTCTGGACACCGCAGGGCCGCCGGACGCGGGACCCCTGACACCGGGGAGTCGCCGGACACCGGACGCCGGGAACCGTCAGCCGCCGGACCCTCGAAGGCCGTCCGAGGGCGGGGAGCCGCCGGTCGGCGCCGTCGTCCCCGGGCTGCGGCGGACGTAGAGGCGCAGGGTCACGCCGGACCGTTCACGCTCCCACCGCGGAATGAACCGCTCCTCCACGGCGACCAGTTTCAGACGCTCGGTCGGGTCGCCCGGGAACCAGCGCGAGCGCAGCGCGTACGGCTCTGCGACGACCCACAGTCGGTCGACGCCGGCGAGTCTGCGCTGCAACTCGCGCGGGCCGACCTCGCGGCCGTACAGCGTGCCGGACCGCGCTCCGGGCGCTCCCAGCGCCAGGTCCCGCACCCCGCGGAACCCCTCCGGATACGCGAGCGCCGCCCGCCGCCCGAGCGCCGGCAGGAACAGCACCGGGTCGCCGGGACGAATCTCGCCGGCCGCCAGGGCGGACACGGCCGCGAGGTTGTCGGCGCGGTGCGCGGGGGTGCGGTAGTACCGGTGCAGCGGAAGCAGCTGAACGAAGACGAGCGTCACGGCCAGGACGCCGGCCGCGGTGACGGCCCGGGAACGCGAGGAACGTCCGGCGAGGGCGCCCAGCCGGCGGACCACCAGGTCGGCCCCGGCCGCGATCAGCAGCGGCGCCCCGGCCAGGGCGTACAGCACGTACCGCTCGTGGTAGAGCGGCATCACCTGCGAGGTCAGCATCAGGACGGCCGGCGGCGCCAGCATCACCGGCGCCATGACGGCCGCCGTCCGCCCGGACAGCAGCCCCACCGCCATCAGCGTCACGCAGCCCCAGAACACCGACCCGTCCGGGCCGGCGGTGAAGCCGCGCAGCAGCCTTTCGGCGCTCTCCCAGTCCGGCGCCGGCAGCCACTCCACCTGACGCGACTGCCGCCGCGACGCCAGCACCAGCGGCAGCAGCACGGCGACCGCCGCGCCGGTCGGCCGCGACCAGCGCCGCCACACCGCCCGGGGGGCCCGCAGCAGCGCCAGCGTGATCGCGTGGGCGCACAGCACGAGCACCGCCAGCTCGTGCAGCAGGCACGTCGCGGCGAGGACGCCTCCATACGCCCACCACCCCCGCCCGGCCCCGCCACCGTCCAGCGCCCGGACCAGCAGCAGCGTCGCGCCGGCCGCGCCCGCCGCGACCAGCGCGTACGAGCGGCCCTCCTGGGCGTAGTGACCGGCGAGCGGGGTCGCCGCGTACAGCAGGCCCGCCCACAGGCCGACCCGGGGCCGGGCCAGCCGCACCCCGAGGGCGGCGACCAGGCCCGCGGCCGCGGCCGCCGCGCACACCGACGGCAGGCGCAGGACGACCTCACCGGGGCGGACGGCGAGGACGGCGTGCATGACGAGGTAGTACAGGCCGTGCACCGCGTCCACCCCGTGCAGCAGGCGCCAGATCTGCGGCACGGTCCGCCGCGCGACCTGGAAGGTGACGGCCTCGTCGCGCCACATGCCGCCGCGGTCGAGCCCCCAGAGACCGACCGCGAGCATGACGGCCGCCGGGACGGTGACAGCCAGGACTTCGGTACGGCGCGTCGGCCGCGAGCGTGCGCACACCACCCGCCGATTGTGCGCGGCGCGTGCACCCGTCACGGGGACTGACATCACATGATGAACAGATTGGACCCAAAAGCGATATTCATCATGATGACGCCGTGCCGCGCCGGAGGCGTCACAGCGTCCTGATCGCCTCGGCGGTCGCCCGGGCCAGCGCCCCCAGGTATCCCTTGGGCAGCTTCGGGCTGCGGATCACCACCGAACGCCAGTAGAGCGGACCCGAGATCAGATCGAGCGCCAGTTCCGCGTTCAGCCCGGCACGGACCTCGCCGCGCCGCTCCGCCGCCGCCACGATCTTCAGGGCGACGCCCTCCTGCCCCTCCTTCAGCGCCTTCTGCAGAGCTTCGGCGATGTCGGGGTTGCGGGCCGCCTCGGCCTGGAGGTCGGGGATGATCTGCGAGGCCACCGGGTGCCGCAACGCCCGGGAGGTCACCTCGTACAGCATGCGCAGGTCGCCCTCGAGACTGCCCGTCTCCGGGGCCGGCAGGCCCTGCACGGCGATCACCGAGACGACGTCCAGGACCAGGTGCAGTTTGGAACGCCAGCGCCGGTAGACCGCGGTCTTGCCCACGCCGGCCCGGCGGGCGATGCCCTCGATGGACATCCGGGCATACCCGACGGACGCCAGCTCCTCGAACACGGCCGCCCGGATGGCTTCCGTCACATCCTCGCGGAGCACGGCCGCACCCGCGGGGGCCCGGCGGCGCGGGCGCGCCCCTGCTCCGTCGGCGTTCGTCGCGTTCGTCGTCATGCGACCAGCATAGGGCGTTACGACGAAACGGTTGCGTTCCGACGTCCAATCGGCCTACTCTCACGTTGCGACGATACGGTCCCGTCCCGACGTAAGAAAACGTGAAGAGAAGCGCAAGGAAACGATCGGACGACGGCGGGAGCGCCGACGCCCGAGCCCCCTCCCCGAGTGAAAGCAGCGGATGTGAGTCAGGTCCTCCACACACCGCCCCGCACAAAGGCCGCGCCCCACCGCGACCTCGCGGCCCTGGCGGCCCGACACGGCCTCTCGGTCAGTGGCGCCCGGCCCACGCTGCCGGAGTACATCCGCCAGCTGTGGGCGCGCCGACACTTCGTCACCGCGTTCGCGACCGCCAAGCTCACCACCACCTACAGCCAGGCGAAGCTTGGCCAGCTCTGGCAGGTGATGACCCCGCTGCTGAACGCGGCGGTCTACTACTTCATCTTCGGTGTGCTGCTGAACACCAAGCGGGGCGTGGCGGACTTCATCCCGTTCCTGGTCACGGGCGTGTTCGTCTGGACGTTCACCCAGACCTCGATCATGACCGGCACCCGCGCCATCTCCAGCAACATCGGCCTGGTGCGCGCCCTGCACTTCCCGCGGGCCGCGCTGCCGATCTCGTTCTGCCTGCAACAGCTGCAGCAGCTGATGTTCTCGATGCCCGCCCTGGTGTTCATCCTGCTCGGCGTCGGCGTCCCGCCGTCCCTCTCCTGGTTCCTCGTGGTCCCGGCCCTGACGCTGCAGTTCGTGTTCAACGCGGGCATCTCCATGATCATGGCCCGGCTGGGCGCCGAGACCCCGGACATCGCCCAGCTGATGCCGTTCATCCTGCGCACCTGGATGTACATCTCCGGTGTGATGTGGAGCATCGAGAACCTGGTCGAGCAGCACCACGGCATGCCGTCCTGGGCCGCGGACCTGCTGCGGGCCAACCCCGCCGCCGTGTACATCGACCTGATGCGCTTCGCGCTGATCGACACCTTCCACGCGAGCCAGCTGCCGCCGCACGTGTGGCTGGTCGCCACCGGCTGGGCGCTGGCCGCCGGCATCGGCGGGTTCATCTACTTCTGGAAGGCCGAGGAGACGTACGGACGTGGCTGACATCGCAGACCGCAACGAAATCCGCGACCTCGCCGACGAGCCCCCCGCGCTCGTCGCCGCCGAACGCGCCCCCACCGTCATCGCCGACAGCGTCGACATCGTGTACCGCGTCAACGGCACGGTCGGCGGCAAAGGCAGCGCGACCGCCGCCCTCAACCGCATCGTGCGCCGCAAGCAGGCCGACAAGGCAGCCGGCGTGCGCACCGTGCACGCGGTGAAGAACGTCTCCTTCGTCGCCTACAAGGGCGAGGCGATCGGCCTGATCGGAACCAACGGCTCCGGCAAGTCCACGCTGCTCAAGGCGATCGCCGGACTGCTCCCGGTGGAGCGCGGCAAGATCTACACGGACGGCCAGCCCTCCCTCCTCGGCGTCAACGCGGCCCTGATGAGCGACCTGACCGGCGAGCGCAACGTCTATCTCGGCGGCCTGGCCATGGGCATGACGCGGGAACAGATCAAGGAGCGCTACCAGGAGATCGTCGACTTCTCCGGCATCAACGAGAAGGGCGACTTCATCTCCCTGCCGATGCGCACCTACTCCTCCGGCATGGGCTCCCGGCTGCGGTTCTCCATCGCCGCCGCCAAGGACCACGACGTCCTGCTCATCGACGAGGCGCTGGCCACCGGCGACGCCAAGTTCCGCGGCCGCTCCGCGGAACGCATCCGGCAGATGCGCGAGCACGCCGGCACGGTGTTCCTGGTCAGCCACAGCAACAGCTCGATCCTGGAGACCTGCGAACGGGCCCTGTGGCTGGAGCGCGGCGAACTGCGCATGGACGGGCCCGCGCAGGACGTCATCAAGGCGTACGAGGCCTTCACCGGGGACGGCAAGAAGAAGCCCGCGGCGAAGTAGCCGCGGCGCCCACGGCGACGTGACCTCCACGCCCACGGCGGCGAAGTGAGCGGCGGCCGCCTCGGCTGCCTCGGCCGCCGCGAACGACATACGCGAAGGCGCGAAGGCGCGAAGGGCGCCCCCGAATCGACTCGGGGGCGCCCTTCGCGTGTGCCTACGGCCTGCCGCTCACCGCCTGCCGCTCACCGCCTGCGGCGGCCGTTCACCGCAGCTGCCGGTGACGTGCCGTCACCGCTCACGAATGCGTTCGCTGCAGCGTGCGCATCGTCCGCATGGCCACCGACAGGTTGGCCAGGTCGAACGTCTCCGAACTCTGGATGTCCTCCAGCGTGGTGCGCGCCCGGCCCAGGATCGCCGTGTTCTTCTCCTCCCACGCCGCGAACCGCTGCTCGGGCGTCGAGGTCCCGTTGCCGGCGGCCAGGACGTCCGCGGTCAGCGCCGCGTGCGCCGCGTACAGGTCCTCGCGGATGGAGGCGCGGGCCATGGACTGCCAGCGGTCGGCGCGCGGCAGCTCGATGATCCGGTCCATCAGTCGGCTGATCTCCAGACGGTCGGCGAGGTCGTAGTACACCTCGGCGACGTCCAGCGGGTCCCTGCCCATGCGGTCGGCCACCGACACGATGTCCAGCGCCGGGAACGCCGAGGAGAACCCGGCCACCCGCGTCGCCAGCTCGTCGGGGACGCCGGACGCGGTCAGCTCGTCGTGGATGCGCTGCCACCACTCCAGGTCCGCGCCCCGCAGCAGCTTCGTCAGCTGCGACCACACCTGCTCGACGCGCTCGGCGAAGAACTCGACCGTCTCCGCGATCTGCAGCGGCTGCGGCCGGTTGTTGAGCAGCCAGCGCGTGCCGCGCTCGATGAGCCGCCGCGAATGCAGCCGGATCCGGGTCTGCACCTCGGCCCCGACCCGGTTGTCGAGCTCCTCCACCGCGTCCCACACCGGCGCCGAGCTGAAGATCGCCCGGGCCGCGGTCTGCGCCCGCACGATCTCCTCCAGCGAGGCGCCGGTCTCCTCGCGCAGCCGGTGCAGATACGTCGTGCCGCCCGTGTTGACCGTGTCGTTGACCAGGACGGTCGTGGTGATCTCACGGCGCAGCGGGTGGCTGTCGATGCTCTCGGGGAACCGCTCGCGCAACGCCGTCGGGAAGTACGCGTGCAGCAGCGTCCGCAGGTAGGGGTCGTCGGGCAGCGAGGTGTTCAGCAGCTCGTCCGACACCGTGATCTTGGTGTAGGCCAGCAGGACGGCCGTCTCCGGGCTGGTCAGGCCCTGGCCCGCGCCGAGACGCTCACGGATCTGCCGGTCGGTGGGCAGGAACTCCAGGGCCCGGTCCAGATGCCCCTCGCGCACCAGGTGGCGCATGAAGCGCTGCTGGGCGTGGAGCATGTCCTTGGACTGGGCGAGGGCGTTGGCGATCGCCGTGTTCTGCGCGTAGTTGTTGCGCAGGACGAGCGCGCCGACCTCGTCGGTCATCTCCGCGAGCAGCTTGTTGCGCTGCTTGACGGTCATGTCCCCTTCGGCGACCAGACGGTTGAGCAGGATCTTGATGTTCACCTCGTGGTCGGAGGTGTCCACGCCGGCGGAGTTGTCGATGGCGTCCGTGTTGATGCGGCCGCCGTGCAGCGCGAACTCGATCCGGCCGAGCTGGGTCAGCCCCAGGTTGCCGCCCTCGCCGACGACCTTGACGCGCAGGTCGGCGCCGTCCACCCGGATCGGGTCGTTGGCCTTGTCGCCGACGTCGGCGTTCGACTCCGCGGCGGACTTCACGTACGTGCCGATGCCGCCGTTCCACAGCAGGTCCACCGGCGCCCGCAGGATCGCCTTCATGAGGTCGGCCGGGGTCAGCTTGGTGACGCCCGCGTCGATGCCGAGGGCCTCCCGGATGTGGGAGTTGACCGGGATCGCCTTGGCGGTGCGGGGGAAGATCCCGCCGCCCGCGGAGAGCAGTTCGGCGTTGTAGTCGGCCCAGCTGGAGCGGGGCAGTTCGAACAGCCGGCGGCGCTCGGCGTACGAGGTCGCCGCGTCCGGCTTCGGGTCGATGAAGATGTGCCGGTGGTCGAAGGCGGCGACCAGCCGGATGTGCTCGCTGAGCAGCATGCCGTTGCCGAACACGTCACCGGACATGTCGCCGATGCCGACGACCGTGAAGTCCTCGGTCTGCGTGTCCACGCCCAGCTCGCGGAAGTGCCGCTTCACGGACTCCCAGGCGCCGCGGGCGGTGATGCCCATGCCCTTGTGGTCGTAGCCGGCAGAGCCGCCCGACGCGAAGGCGTCCCCGAGCCAGAAGTCGTACGACTCGGCGACCTGGTTGGCGATGTCGGAGAACGTCGCCGTGCCCTTGTCGGCGGCGACCACCAGGTAGGTGTCGTCCTCGTCGTGCCGCACGACGTCGGCCGGCGGCACGACCTCCCCGCCGACCATGTTGTCGGTGATGTCGAGCAGCGCCGAGATGAACGTCTTGTAGCTGGAGATGCCCTCGGCGAGCCACGCGTCACGGTCCACGGCCGGGTCGGGCAGCTGCTTGGCGACGAAGCCGCCCTTGGCGCCGACCGGCACGATCACGGTGTTCTTCACCATCTGCGCCTTCACCAGGCCGAGCACCTCGGTCCGGAAGTCCTCACGCCGGTCGGACCAGCGCAGACCGCCGCGCGCGACCTTCCCGAACCGCAGGTGCACACCCTCCACCTGCGGCGAGTACACCCAGATCTCGAAGGCGGGCCTCGGCGCCGGCAGGTCCGGGATGGCCTGCGGGTCGAACTTCATCGACACGTAGTCGTGCGGCCCGCCGTCCGCGCGCTGCTGGAAGAAGTTGGTGCGCAGGGTCGCCTTGATGACGGTGAGGAACGACCGCAGGATGCGGTCCTCGTCCAGCGAGGCCACCTGGTCGAGCGCCGCGTCGAGCTCCTCGAGCAGCGCGTCGACGATCTCCCGCCCGGCGCGCTGACGGTCGGGCGACATCCGCGCCTCGAACAGCGACACCAGCAGCCGGGTGGTGTGCACGTTGGTGCGGAGTGTGTCCTCCATGTAGTCCTGGCTGAACGTCGACCCGGCCTGCCGCAGGTACTTGGCGTACGCGCGCAGCACCACCGCCTGCCGCCAGGACAGCCCCGCGCCCAGCACCAGCGCGTTGAATCCGTCGTTCTCCGCCTTGCCCGTCCAGGTCGCCGAGAACGCCTCCTGGAACCGCTCGCGCCCGTCGTCGCCGAGGAAGTCGCCGCCGGGGCCGGCCAGCGCCTTGGGGATGCGCAGGCCGAAGTCGTAGATCCACGCGTGCGTGCGGTCCGAGCAGCGCAGTTCGTACGGCCGCTCGTCGATCACCTCGACGCCGAGCCGGCTCAGCACCGGCAGCACCGCCGACAGGGAGATCGCGTCACCCTTGCGGTAGATCTTGAAGCGGCGCTCGCCGGGCGCGGCGCCCACCGGCTCGTACAGGCTGAGCGAGAAGTCCCGCTCCTCGGTCAGCCGCTCCAGATGGACGAGGTCGGCGACCGCGGCGCGCGGCGTGTGGTCGGCCTTGTAGCCCTCGGGGAAGGCGTGACCGTAGCGCCGCAGCAGCTCAGCGGTCTTCTCCTCGCCGAGCTCGGCGTTGAGCGCCTCCTGGAACGCGTCGGCCCAGGAGCGTGCCGCCTCGACCAGCCGCGCCTCGATGCGCTCCCTGTCGACGTCGGACAGCTCCGGCAGCTCGGTGCCCTGCGGGACGCGGACCACGAAGTGCAGCCGGGACAGGATCGACTCGGTGTTCCAGGCGGTGAAGTCGACGCTCGTCCCGCCCAGTTCCTCCTTGAGGATGTCGATGATCCGCAGCCGGACACCCGTGGTGTACCGGTCGCGGGGCAGGTAGACGAGCGCGGAGTAGTAGCGCCCGTACTCGTCCTGCCGCAGGTAGAGCCGCAGCCGCCGCCGCTCCTGGAGGTAGAGGACGCTGGTGACGATGGACCGCAGCTCGTCCTCCGGCGTCTGGAAGATCTCGTCGCGCGGGTAGGTCTCCATGATCTGGAGCAGGTCGCGTCCGTCGTGGCTGTTGGGTGAGAACCCGGCGCCCTCCAGCACGGCCGCGACCTTGCGCCGCACGACCGGCACCCGCGCCACCGACTCGGTGTACGCGGCGGAGGAGAACAGCCCGAGGAAGCGCCGCTCGCCGACGACGTTGCCCTCCTCGTCGAACTTCTTCACACCGACGTAGTCGAGGTAGGAGGGCCGGTGCACGGTGGCCCGGCTGTTCGCCTTGGTCAGCACCAGCAGCTTGTGCTCCCGCGCCTTGGCCCGGGCGTCGGCCGGCAGCCGCTCGAAGGACGGGCTGACGGGGTGGGCGTCACCGTCGGCGTGATGCGGGTCGGAGCGCAGGATGCCGAGCCCGGTGCCGGGGACGGCCGCCAGCGAGTCGTCGCCCCGCAGCTGGTACTCCCGGTAGCCGAGGAAGGTGAAGTGGTCGTCGGCCAGCCAGCGCAGCAGCTCGCGGGCCTCCTCGACGTCGGGCCGCGCCAGATCGCCGGGGACGTGCTCCTCGGGGAGCCCGTCGGCGACGCGCAGCGCGGTCTCCCGCATCTTCTCCCAGTCCTCGACGGCCTCCCGGACGTCGGACAGGACGCGCAGCAGATCGGCGGTGATCTGCTTGAGGTCGGCACGGTCCGTCTCACGGTCGATCTCGACGTGGATCCAGGACTCCACATGCCCGTCGTGCGGCAGCTCCCCGGCGGCCGGCGGGACGCTCAGCACCTCGATGAGCTTGCCGGTCACATCGCGCCGCACCATGACCTGCGGATGGATGACGAGGTGGATGCCCCGCCCCTGCCGGGTCAGCTCGTTGGTGACGGAGTCGACCAGGAACGGCATGTCGTCGGTGACCACCTCGACGACGGAGTGACTGCACGTCCAGCCGTTCTCCTCGACGGTCGGCGTGTGCACCCGCACGTTCGCGGTGCCCTGCGGCCGGTTCTCGGCCAGCCGGTAGTGCGAGAGCGCCGCTCCGAAGACGTCGACCGGGTCGCGGTCGCTCAGGTCCTCATGGGCGGTGTGCAGGTAGTAGCGCTGGAGGAACGCGAGCAGAGCGGCGTGGTCCGGGGTTCCCTCAGTGCCCTCGCCCGTCGTCCCAGTCGGTAGATGCCCCCCGACCGGGCTGTTCTCAGCGACCCGCGCCGCCCTCTCGAGCAGCTCGGCCTTGGCTTCGTCCAGCTTGGTCTGCATTGTCCTCTGACTCCTGTCGCGCGCCATTGCGTGACGTAGAAGGAAGTACGGGCTCTTCCCCTGCGACCCGACGCCACGGGCCGGGGTCTCCGGTCCGCTCCGACGCTATGCCGCAAGGTGAGACGAGCGGGGGGTTATCGGCCATTCTCGACACCACTCCGGCGTGTGACGCTGCTCTCCGCGCCACGCTCTTCGCGCCGGGTGTGTACGGCGTCCCGGGGCTCCTTGCGCCCCTGTCCCGCCCGCGCCGACCAGCGTCCGCCGCCCGGCCGCGGAGATGGTCCGCACACACCGGGCGCAGGGCAGGGGCCACAACGCCCCCGCGAGATATCGCGCTGATCACGTCACTAAGGCTATCGCTCCCCCCAGGTCCCCCGTCATGAGCCGTATGTGTACAAAACAGGGACCAGAACTTTGACGTTCTGCACAGAACCACCAGCCCGGAACGGGACGCAGTCCCCCCGGGGCAGGGGTGCAGGGAGACGCAGTCCCCGCCGGGGACGCAGGGGGGCAGGGGTGCAGGGGACGCATTCCCCGCCGGGGCAGGGGCGGAGCCCCTGGATGGGACGGGTAGGGGCGGCGGGGGCGAAACACCTTGGGGCCACCCCACGCCCCGCCCCCGACCACCGCCCCCACCCTGAGCGCTCCTCGAGAACCACCCCACCGCCGGAGGCCTACGCCGCGATACGCCCCGCCATCTCCACCGCCTCCCCCAACGAGTCCACCACCGGCGCCCCGACCCCCTCCAGGCTGGCCCGACTGTGCGACCCGCCGGTGTACAGCACGGCCTTCGCCCCGGCGTGCAGCGCGGCCACCGCGTCGTCCGCCGCGTCCCCGATCACCACCGTGCGCGACGGCTCCACCCCGGCCAGCGCCGCCAGGTGACGCACCATGTGCTCGGCCTTACTGCCCCCGGAGGGCCCGATCCGCCCGTCGACCCGGACGAAGTGCGGCTCGATCCCGAACCCCCGGACCAGCGGTACGAGTTCATCGTGCACGTACATGCTCAGCAGCGACTGGCTGTGCCCCGCCGACCGCCATCCGGCGAGCAGCTCCGCCGCACCCTCGGTGAGCCGGCACCGCACCCGGTGCTCGGCGTAGTACCGGTGGAAGACTCCGTCCATCAGCTCCCACTCGGCGTCGGTGGGCAGCCTGCCCATCAGCCGCTCGTAGAACCTCGGCACCGGCACGCAGTACAGCGCCCGGTACTGCTCCAGTGTTATCGGCTCCAGCCCCAACTCGACGAACGCCGCGTTCGTCGCCCCGATGATCGCGTCGTTGTCGTGGAACAACGTCCCGTTCCAGTCCCAGACGATGTGCGCCGCTTGCTGCTTCCCCATGTCTGCAAAAGTACCCGCCACCACCGACAGTCAAGTGACCGGCGGACCCCGAAACGTCCCGGAGCGCGACCCTAGGGAACAGTGCGGTCCGGAGAATCCGGGCTGGTCCGGGATGGTGCCGGGCGACGCGCGCTCAGTCCCCGGACCCCAGCAGGCTCGCGATCTCCTGCGGGGCGAACCAGAGCAGCTCGTGGTCCTCGGCCCCGTCCACCACGACCTGCGCGTCGTCGTCCCCGCCGCCCGCCGCGGCGAGCGCCCGCACGGCGGCGGTCACGTCCGCCTCCGCCTCGTGGGCGTCGACGTGCACCGCGGCAGCCTTGGCCAGCCGTACGACACCGCTCACCCGCACCTCGCCCGGCCCGTCCGGGTCGGGCCCGTCGTCGGGCCCGGGGCCGGGTTCGACGGCGGCCATCCGGTCCGGCACGTCGACGGCGACCACGACCCGCCGCCGCGGCGCGTCCGGGTCCGCGTCCAGGAGCCGCAGCGACGCGAGCGCCGCCCTGCCGAGCGCCGCGTACTCCAGTTCCTCGGTGTCATCGGAGCGGTACCACTCGCGCAGCGCGGGCGTGACGGCGTACGCGACGAGCGGTCCGGCTCCCAGCTCACCCGTCTTGTGCGCCTCGGCGAGGCCGGGGAGGGTCAGGGGGACGTAGACGCGCATGGCTGGCCGCTCTTCTCGTGGTCGCCGGCTCGGATCGCCGACTCGGACTCGGCGCCCGGGAAGCACGGTTCCGCACCTTCCGGAGGGCCTTCAGGATACGTGCGGGCGTCCCCTTTCGAGTCCCTGCCCACACCCCGGCGGACGTCAACTCAGGCGCCCGGTTCTCACCCGGTGCCGGCCCATGACGTCGGGCCTCGGGCACTCTGACCCACCCCTGATAGGTGAACCCTCCGGCACCTCGCGCCCGCCCCGACGCTTGCTTGCCGCAGCGGGCCACGACCCCGTACAAGATCCACAGCAGCAAGTTACCACTCGGTAGACGCAGAGCTCCAAGACCCATCGAACGGGGGCCCCCATGGACAAGGTCATGACGAGGACACAGCACCACCCCGGCGCCCACCCAGCCGGCGCCCACCACCCTGGTGCCCGCCCTCCCGGCGCCCGTCCTCCCGGCCGCCGCGACACCCGCCGCCCGGGCGGCGCCCCGCCCCGCACCCCCGACGGCGGCGCCCCGCGCACCGCACCACCCCGCACCCCGGCCGTCCCGCCCACCGCCGGCTCCCCCGCCCCCGCCCCCACCCACCCTGCCGCCGGGCAGCCGGGCAACGGGCGGCCGGCCCAGAACCGTCCAGCAAACGGCCACCCGGCCGCTCCCGCCACCCTCCCCGTGCCCCCGCCCCCCACGCCCCTCGCCCTCGCCGCCGTCCCCGTCCAGACCCCGCGTCGTCCTCTCGCCCAGCCCCGGCCCACCGACCTCTTCGCGGACCGCCTCCTCGCCGTCCTGACCGGCCGCCGCCCCGTCCACTTCATGCTCCGGCACACCCTCGGCCGCGCCTACGACGACCTCGCCCACCTCGCCGAACGCGGCCCCCTGCGCACCACCCACGGCGTCCGTGCCGTCGTCCGCGACATCGGCTACTACGTCCCGCGCCCCGGTGCCATCGAGGCCTTCGCCCGCATCGGCGCCGGCGACCGCCTGCGCGCGATGGCCTTCCGCCTGGAACTCGGCACGGACCGCCGCTGGCGCTGCACCGCCGTGGAACTCGACGGCCCCCGCAGGCCCCACACCCGCCACGCCTGAACCCGCCCACCCCCGAACCCCACCCCCGACGCGCGCAAAGCCCCCGAACACGGAAGGCCCCCGGAGCCCCCGAACACGGAAGGCCCCCGGAGCCCCCGGCACACGCAAGGCCCCAGAACACGAAAAGGCCGGGCCACCCGCAGGTGACCCGGCCCTCAACCGCTGCACAGCCGCCGCAACGACCGTGCGCTCCGCTGCCTGTCGCGGATACTTCCGGCGGTTACTTCTTACGGCGCCGCCCCGTCTTCGCCTGCTTGCGGCGCTCCGCGCGCGTGAGACCGTCGGCCGAGGAACGGACCGGCTCATCGTCGTCACTCTCGAAGTCGCCCTCGATCGTGCCGCCCTCGCCGTCCACCGTCGGCGCCGAGAAGTGCAGCTGACGGCGCTGCGGAGCGTCCAGCCCCTTCGCGCGGATCTCCGGACGCGAACCCGCCTGCGCCGGCACCACGTCCTGCTTGTCCATGTCGACCGGCGCGTCCTCGACCGGGACCTCCTCGACCTGCTGCTCGACCTGGACCTCCAGGTTGAACAGGTAGCCGACGGACTCCTCCTTGATGCCGTCCATCATCGCGGAGAACATGTCGAAGCCCTCACGCTGGTACTCGACCAGCGGGTCCTTCTGCGCCATCGCGCGCAGGCCGATGCCCTCCTGGAGATAGTCCATCTCGTAGAGGTGCTCACGCCACTTGCGGTCCAGGACCGACAGCACGACCCGGCGCTCCAGCTCACGCATGATCTCCGAGCCGAGCTGCGACTCCCGCGACGCGTACTGCTCGCGGATGTCGTCCTTGATGGACTCGGAGATGAACTCGGCCGTCAGACCGGCCCGGTCACCGGCCGCCTCCTCCAGCTCCTCCACCGTCACCTTCACCGGGTAGAGCTGCTTGAAGGCACCCCACAGCCGGTCCAGGTCCCAGTCCTCGGGGAAGCCCTCGGCGGTCTCCGCGCCGACATACGCGTCGATCGTGTCGTCCATGAAGTGGTGGATCTGCTCCTGCAGGTCCTCGCCCTCCAGCACGCGACGCCGCTCACCGTAGATGACCTCACGCTGACGGTTGAGCACCTCGTCGTACTTCAGGACGTTCTTACGCGTCTCGAAGTTCTGCTGCTCCACCTGCGACTGCGCGGACGCGATCGCGCGCGTGACCATCTTGTTCTCGATCGGCACGTCGTCCGGCACGTTCGCCATCGACATCACACGCTCGACCATCTGCGCCTTGAACAGCCGCATCAGGTCGTCGCCCAGCGACAGGTAGAAACGGGACTCGCCCGGGTCGCCCTGACGGCCGGAACGACCGCGCAGCTGGTTGTCGATCCGACGCGACTCGTGCCGCTCGGTGCCGAGGACGTACAGCCCGCCCAGCTCCTTGACCTCGTCGAACTCGGCCTTGACCGCCTGCTCGGCCTTCTCCAGGGCGGCGGGCAGCGCGGCCGCCCACTCCTCGATGTGCTCCTCCGGGTCGAGGCCGCGCTGGCGCAGCTCCGCCTCGGCGAGGTCGTCGGGGTTGCCGCCGAGCTTGATGTCCGTACCACGGCCGGCCATGTTCGTGGCCACCGTGACCGCGCCCCTACGGCCCGCCTGGGCGACGATCGACGCCTCACGCTCGTGGTGCTTGGCGTTCAGCACCTCGTGCTGGATGCCCCGCTTGGACAACTGCTGCGACAGGTACTCGGACTTCTCGACCGACGTCGTGCCGACGAGGATCGGCTGACCCTTCTCGTGCTTCTCGGCGATGTCGTCGACGACCGCCTCGAACTTCGCGACCTCGGTGCGGTAGATCAGGTCCGACTGGTCCTTGCGGACCATCGGCCGGTTCGTCGGGATCGGCACCACGCCGAGCTTGTAGATCTGGTGGAACTCGGCGGCCTCGGTCATCGCCGTACCCGTCATGCCGCAGAGGCCGGGCTGTTCCTTGCCGTTGTGGTCGTGACGCTTGTAGAGGCGGAAGAAGTTCTGCAGGGTGATCGTGGCGAGCGTCTGGTTCTCGTCCTTGATGTCCACCCCTTCCTTCGCCTCGATCGCCTGGTGCATGCCCTCGTTGTAACGGCGACCGGCCAGGATACGACCGGTGTGCTCGTCGACGATCATGACTTCGCCGTCCATGACGACGTAGTCCTTGTCCTTCTTGAAGAGCTCCTTCGCCTTGATGGCGTTGTTCAGGTAGCCCACCAGAGGCGTGTTCACCGACTCGTAGAGGTTGTCGATGCCCAGCCAGTCCTCGACCTTGCTGACACCGCTCTCGTGAATGGCGACCGTGCGCTTCTTCTCGTCGACCTCGTAGTCGCCGGTCTCCTCGATGCCCTTGAGCGGGTTGCCGGCCTCGCCCCTCTTCAGGCGCGTCACCAGCTTCGCGAAGTCGCCGTACCACTTGGTGGCCTGGTCGGCCGGGCCGGAGATGATCAACGGCGTGCGCGCCTCGTCGACCAGGATCGAGTCGACCTCGTCGACGATGGCGAAGTTGTGGCCGCGCTGGACCAGCTCGTCCTGCGCCCACGCCATGTTGTCGCGCAGGTAGTCGAAGCCGAACTCGTTGTTCGTGCCGTACGTGATGTCGCACGCGTACATCTCGCGCCGCTGGGCCGGCGTCATGTTGGCCAGGATGCAGCCGACCTCCAGGCCCAGGAACTTGTGGACGCGGCCCATCATCTCCGAGTCGCGCTCGGCCAGGTAGTCGTTGACCGTGATCAGGTGCACGCCGTTGCCGGAAAGCGCGTTCAGATACGCGGGCAGCGTGCCGACGAGGGTCTTGCCCTCACCGGTCTTCATCTCCGCCACATAGCCGAGGTGCAGGGCCGCGCCGCCCATGATCTGCACGTCGTAGTGGCGCTGGCCCAGCACGCGCTTCGCGGCCTCGCGCACGGTGGCGAACGCCTCGGGCAACAGGTCGTCCAGACTCTCACCATCGGCGTACCGCTGCTTGTACTCCTCGGTGAGGGCCCGCAGCTCGGCGTCGGAGAGGTCGACGAAGTCCTCTTCGATGGAGTTGACCTGGTCCGCGATGCGGTGCAGCTTGCGCAGGATCTTGCCTTCGCCTGCACGCATGATCTTCGAGAGGACGGACACGGGGGTTGGTCTCCTTGCCGGTCGGGCCTAGGACGGACGGTTTCCATGTGACTCATTGAGCAACGGCCATCGTATGCGAGGACCCCACCACGCCGGGAGGCCTGCCGCGACGAGGACTGCACACCGCTGCGCGGCTTCACCAAAATCTTCTTCAAAGAGGACAACGGACGAGCCCCGCCGATGGTGCCGCGTCCGCCTGACGAAGTGCGCGAATTGTGATCACCCGCTCACGCGACGCAAACCGATGGCGGCCACCGCGCCCTCCCAGCAGAATCGGCCGATGGAGCACCCGCCCGTCACCCTCACCAGCGCCCGCCTCGTCCTGCACCCCCTCGGGCCCGAGGACACCGAAGCCGTCTACACGGCGGCCCAGGACCCCGACATCCAGCGCTGGACGACCATCCCCTCCCCCTACCTCCCCGAGCACGCGCGCAGCTTCGTCGAGCTGATCGCACCGGAGGGCTGGGCGACCGGCGCGATGTTCACCTTCGGCGTCTTCCTCCCCGGCAAAACCCTCACCGGCGTACTCAGCCTCACCATGCGCTCCCCGGACGCCGCAGAGATCGGCTTCTGGGCCGTCAAGGAACACCGCGGCCGCGGCTACACCACCGAGGCCGCCCTCACCGCCACCCGCTGGGCCTTCACCACGCTCCGCGTCGACCGCGTCGAATGGCGGGCGGAAGTCGGCAACACCGCCTCCCGCGCGGTGGCGGAACACGCCGGCTTCACCCCGGAGGGCACCCTGCGCTCGGCCATCGACAACAAGGGCGTACGACGAGACTGCTGGCTCGCCTCTCTGCTCCCCTCGGACCTCGGACTCCCGTCCACCGCACCGTACCTACCCGCCCCGTCGGACGACTGACGCCCACCGCCACCGACCATCGCCCACGCACCGCAAACCCTCACCCCACGCCCGCCACGCCCCACCCACACCCGACCAATCCGACGAACCCCCAGCTCATCGGCGACTGTCAGACCCACCGCCTATCGTGCCCACCATGACGACCCCGCGCCCCGCAGCCGAGCTCTCCGCAGACGAAGCCCGCCGCATCGCCCTGCGCGCACAGGGCTTCCTCGGCACGCCCGACCGCAAGGCCGGCGTCCGTGGCGTGCTCCGCCACCTCGGCGCGGTCCAGCTCGACACCATTTCGGTCCTGGCCCGCTCCCACGAACTGATCCCCTACGCCCGCCTGGGCGCCGTGGGCCGCAAGGCGGTCGAGCACGCCTACTGGCACAACGCCCACGCCTTCGAGTACTGGTCCCACGCCGCCTGCATCCTTCCCATAGAGGAATGGCCGCACTTCGCCTTCCGCCGCCGCGCCTACCGCAACCGGCCGCACTGGAACCACGCCCTCCCCGAGGGCACGTACGACCAGGTACTCAAGCAACTCCGCGCCGAAGGCCCCCTCACCGCGACGGACCTGGGCGGAGCAAAGAAGACCAGCGAGTGGTGGGACTGGTCGGGCACCAAGGTCGCCGTGGAACGCGCGCTGATGTACGGCGAGGTGGTCTGCGTGGAGCGCCGCGGCTGGAAGCGCGTGTACGACCTGGCCGAACGCGCCGTACCCACCACCCTGCTGCACGACGAACTCGACGACGCCGAATGCCTGCGCCGCCTCGTCCTCCTGGCCGGCCGGTCCCTCGGTGTGGGCACGCGCGCGGACATCGCCGACTACCACCGTCTCAAGGGCGAACAGGTCGACGCGGTGATCGCCGACTCCGGCCTGGTCCCGGTCACGATCGAAGGCTGGGGGAAGCCCGCATGGGCCGATCCGGCGGCGATCCAGGCGACTCCGCGCGGCCGCCACCGCACCACGCTCCTGTCCCCCTTCGACTCGCTGATCTGGGAACGGGCGCGCACCGAGCGCATCTTCGGCTTCACCCACCGCCTGGAGGCCTACGTCCCGAAGCCGAAACGGGTCCACGGCTACTTCGCGATGCCGGTCCTGGCCGGCGGCCGGCTCGTCGGCCGTGTGGACCCCGCCCGCGAGGGCCGCACCCTGGTCGCCAAGCAGGTCACCCTTGACGGCGCGAAGGCGGTCCCGGCGGTCGCCCAGGCCCTGCTCGAAGCCGCGACCTGGGTGGACTGCACGGACGTGCGCGTGGAGCGGGTGGACGCCCCGGAGCTGCGCGAACCTCTCGCCAGGGAACTCACCCGCGCACTCAGCTGACCCGGCCGCCCACGACGGCCCGGACCGGATCCCGCCGATGGTTCGGGCCGACGTCACCCGACGGACCGGTCCGACCCGTCCGACTCAGCCGATCGGATCAGGCGGGCCCGCGTCAGCGGATCTCGAGGATCTTCTCCCGCATCGCGTACACCACCGCCTCCATCCTGGAGTGCAGCTGCAACTTCTCCAGGATGTTGCGCACATGGTTCTTCACCGTGTTCTCGGAGATGAACAACTCCTTGGCGATGTCACGGTTGTTCATCCCCGTGGCGACCAGCTTGAGCACCTCCAGCTCCCGGTCCGTCAGCCGCGGCGCGGGGACGAGGCGGCGCTCGTCGGTCCGCTGGATCATCGACTTGAACTCGGTGAGCAGCTTCGACGCCATGGAGGGACTGATCTGCGACTGCCCGTCGGCCACGGCACGGATCGCGGTGGCGACCTCGTCCGTGGAGATCTCCTTGAGGAGATAACCGGTCGCGCCCGCCTTGATCGCCTCGTAGAGGTCCGCTTCCTCGTCGCTGATCGTCAACATGATGATCTTCGCGCTGGGAGCGACCTCCTTGATGGAGGTGCACGCCTCGATGCCGCCGCGCTTGGGCATCCGCACGTCCATCAGCACGATATCGGGCAGCAGGTCGGCCGCCTTGTCCACGGCCTCGGCGCCGTCACCCGCCTCACCGACGACCTGGATGTCCTCCTCGGCCGCGAGCACGATCTCCAGTCCGCGGCGGAACAGGGCGTGGTCGTCCACGACAAGGACTCTGATCGGCTCCTTGCGTGAAGTGCCGTCATCACCCGCGTCCGGGCCCATGCCGACGCCACCCTCGTGGGCATCATCGTCACGCATCGGTCCGAAGCTGTCCGCCATCGTTCCTCCCCCTGAAGGCTGCGGCCGTGGTCCTGAGCCATCGCCAACCCAAGGCAACGGCCCATCGGTTGGGCCGCCCTGCCATGATTCCATGCCCGGACGACAACGCGGTGACAGAGCGAGCCGCCCGAGGGGTCGCGCACGGGTGCCCCTGGGGGCGCACGCGCGCTCCAGGGGCACACCGCTCAGCTGTCACCGGGCGCGTCAGCCGCCCAGCGCGCCACCCGCCTCGGGTGAGTGCGCCTGGGCCACCATCGGGTCGGTGTCGAGGTAGATCACGCCGTAGTCGTAGGCGTGCCGCCGGTAGACGACACTGGGCTGCTTCGTCTCGGAGTCGACGAACAGATAGAAGTCGTGTCCGACCAGTTCCATCTCGTAGAGGGCCTGGTCGAGCGTCATCGGGGCTGCGACGTGCGTCTTCTCACGGACCACGAGGGGGCCGTCGCCCTGCACCTCGAGCGAACCGATGCGCTTCGTCGGCACGCTCTCCGACTCCTCGGAGGAGACGGGACGGCCGTTGCCGTTGAGCGTCGCCACACCCGGGACGTGGTCGGGAACCTCAGCCGCGGACAGCCTGCGGGCACCGCGGCGCGTGTATCGCTTGTCGTGCTGCTTGCGCAGCTGGGCGTCCAGCTTCTCCGCCGCCAGGTCGAGTGCCGCGTACGCGTCGCTGGCGGCCGCCTCCGCCCGGATCACCGGGCCGCGCGAGCGGAGCGTGATCTCCACTCGGTCGCACCGGTCGGCTTGTCGGGGGTTGGGCTCCTTGGACACCTCGACGTCGAGGCTGATCACCTTGCCGTCGAGCTTCTGGATCTTCTCCAGGTTCAGCTTCTCGGCCACGTGCTTGCGAAACCGCTCGGGCACCTCGGTCTTGCGGCCCTTGACGACGATGTCCACGCAGAACTCCGTTCCCGGAACACTCCGCTTCTCTGGCGGAGCGTCTCCCTTTTGCACCAGGCCCCGGTGAGCACCGGAACCTCCGACTTGGCGACTTCCACCTCCTCCTCCCCCATCGGCGAGATCTACACCCCATGTGCTGCGGGTGATGACCAAAACCGCAGCACGGCATTCGGATTTGAGAGGTGTGGCCTGCGGCTTTCCCTCACAACCGAACATATCTCGCCCGGACGGATGTCGTCACCCTCTACTGCGGCGTACCTCCGTTCAGGTGAATTGACTCTCTCATTACCTGCAACGACGCAAGATCTCCGTCAGTTCCGGTTTATTTCTAAAGAGTCGGCGAAGCCGCGACCACGGCCGCGCAGAGCACGCCACCGGCGCCGGCATGCGACAGACCGGCATCCGGCGGACCGGCGGTTCTCGCGGTTCCCGAGGAGCCCCCGACCGCCGTCGCTCCGGCTGATCGCACCGGTGCCGCACACGTCCCGTCCGTCCCGTCGACGTCTGCCTCCCTCGCTCCGGACGACTCCTCTCTTCTGCCTTCCCTCGCGACGCCCGCGTACACGGCCCACGCACCTCCACCACACACCTCCCTCGCCATCTCCTCCCCGCCCTCTCCACCCTTCACCCGTTGCCCCGGGCCCGCCCGTCGTCGTCCAGGCTCCGGGCCCGGCGCCCCGCCGGTCCCTCGTCCACGGTCCGGGCACGGCAGCCCATCCGCCCGTCGTCCCGGGTACGGCCCCGCCGTGACTCCCGCCCCACCCGCCGGCCCCGAAGGCTCCCCGCACACCGCCGCATCCAGGCGACCCGTGCCCCCCGGCGCCCCCGCGCTGCCGGTCTCCCCCGCCCATACGACCGCCCCGGTCGCCGCCCGGACCGCACGGGCCGCCTCCGCCAGTGAAGCGCCGGTCGTCACCAGATCGTCGACGAGGACCACCGAACCACCACTCAACAGCCGCGCTCCGCCTGGCGCCACCGCCAGCGCGCCGACCAGGTTGTGCAGCCGCTGCCGGGCGTCGAGCCCCGACTGGTCGGCCACCGGCCGCCGCTGCCGGAGCACCGCCGCCACCCGCGCCGGCACCCCGGCCCGCCGCAGCTCACCGGCCGCCGCGAGCGCGATCCGCCGCGCCGGATCATGACCACGAGCCCGGACGGCGGCGGGGGCGGAGGGGACGGGGACCAGCAGAACGTTTCCGGGGGGTTGGGCCCCCTCCCCCCACCCCACCCCCGCCTCCCTCATCCCCGCCCGCACAGCCCCCGCCAGCGCCGCTCCGAGCGGTCGCGTGAGCGCCAGCGCGCCGCGTTCCTTGTGCGCCAGCAGCGCCGCCCGGACCTCGTCGGCATATCGGGCCGACGCGTGCACGGCGGGCAGCCCGGGTGGTTCCAGCACGGGGCGCACCCGGAACGGCGCGGTGTCGCACAGCGCCGCTCGGCATGGCGGGCAGAGCACCGTGCGTGCCCTTCCGCAGCCCCCGCACTCGGCGGGCAGTACCAGGCCGGCCAGTTCCTGCCACCACCTGCGAGCGCCTTCCACGTCGACCACTGTGCCGACTTCGGGAGCGGATCACCACCCCTGTGGAAAACCCTGTGGAAAACTGCCCGGCGTCCTTGTGGTCGACTCGGCGGGACGGCATACGGCGCAATTGGCCGATGCAAACGAAACAGCGACCGAAAACCGGGCGGCCTCTCCGCTTCGCCTCGGAGCAGCGCGACGCGACCCGCCGAAATCCGCGGAACCCGAAGACCGGCCCGATGAACCCGATGAATCCGGGGAGAGAGGTCGGCCGATGTACCCGCGCAGGCAGACCGGCCGATGAACTCGACGAAGTAAGGAACGGGGAAGCGGAAAGGATCTATCCCGGGTAGAACGTCACTGAAGCGGTCTCCTTCAGTGTCCGCCACCCGCTTCCGCCGGGCAGCCACAGCAGACCGTTCTTGGAGGTCGCGAAGAGCGGGGTGTCGCTGTCCTCGGAGGCGGCGATGCTGGTGACCTCGGTGAGTCCGGGCAGTGTGCCCGCCTCGGGGATCGAGCCGTCGCTCTGTACGTACTGCACCTGTTCGACGCCGCCGGCTTCCCGTCCGACCACCACGAGCCGGCTGTCACCGGCCCAGGACACCGCTCGGACCTGTTCCAACTCGGGTGTCGCGGAACGCAGTTCCTGGACCGACAGGGACGGCGGTTCGGCGCCGCCGGTGCGTTCGATGCGCCCGATGAGCAGGGACTGCTTGCCTCCCTTGTCCACGACGAGGGCGATCCGTACGCCGTCGGCGGCCACGCGCACGGCGTCGACACGGCCGTCGAGCCCCGGGGTGAGCACCTTCAGTGGCTCTCCGCCGCCCTTCTGCAGCAGGAGCAGCCGCGGGTCGGCGGGGTTGCGGTCGGCCACCCAGAGGTTGCCCTCGGCATCCCAGCTGGGGGTGGTGAGCCGGTCGGACTCCGTTTTGCCGGTGCTCTGCAGGACGGGGTCGCCGACGGTGCTGCCGGAGAGGGTGGAGGTGACGTAGAGCGCCTTGCCGTCCAGGGCCACTCCGGCGGCGCTGCGTTCGTCTCGGGCGACCGCCACGGAGCGCAGGGCCGTGGCGCCGGCTCCGAGGGCTCCGGGGACGGGGTCGGCTTTGGCGTTGCCGCTGCCGGCGGCCATCCGGACGAGGCGGTGCTGGCCGTCGATGAAGTACAGGTAGCCGGGGTCGCTGTGGGAGCCGCGCGCGGCGACGGTCTTGGCCTGGTCCTCGGACAGGGAGCACACCTGGCTGCCGCCCGCGCGCAGCGCGATCTCGCCGACGGTGGGGGCCAGGCTCTGGAGGGAGAACAGCAGCTGGGCCGCCATCTCGTCGCATTTGGCCTGGCCGATGTGGGCGGCCTTGTCGTTCAGCGGGACGGTGACCTTGTTCTGGTCGTCGGGGGTCAGCGAGGTGACGCCCTTGGCGAGTGCGGTCCCGCTGGGGAATCCCGATCTGACGACGGGGCGGAGCCAGCTGGTGGGGCCGCTGAGAACAGCGCGCACCATCTGCGTCATGGGGTCGACCCGGCCGCGGACGTAGACGGGGTCGGCGACGGCCACGGGCTGCCCGGATCCCTCGACGGCGGTGTCGGAGGCGAAGTAGTACTTGTTGACGGACACGTAGTTGCGCTGGAAGTCCGATTTACCCATGACGACGCCGTCGGGGAGCGCGTCGATGCGCCACTGCTCTTTCTTGGTGTCGCGGGTGAGGTGGATGGTCTGTCCGTAGTCTCCCGAGGCGGGCGTGTAGGCCTGCTGGGCGTCCACGACGGCGACCCTGGAGCCGGACAGGATGTACGAGCGGTCGTCGCCCTCCCGGTTCCCGGCGGGTCCGGTCATGGTCGCCGGACCGTCCGCGAGGACGGTCGTGGACCGTTCTGGTCGCCACTTCTGGGCGGCTTTCCCGGTCAGGTACTGGCGTGCCGTCGAGTAGCTGGGGTCGTCGCTGGTGAGCGCTTCCAGAAAGCCCTGGAGGATCTCCAGGGGCTGTGCGTCGTCGCGGGGCGGCATGGCGAACACCCGGACCTGGGTGTCCTGTCCCGGGGTGGATTCGACCCCGCGCAGGTCGCCGCTGTCGGGCATCGATGCGCACCCGGCCAGCAGGACGACTCCGCAGACGGCGTACGCCATCGCGCGCCCCGGCGTGCGCTGGGTTTCCCCTCCGCGCTGGTCAGCGCCCACGAGATGCCTCCCCTTGCTTGTCCGCGCTCTCGGCCGCGCCGTCCGCCCGGCCCGCGCCTCCGGCGGGCGCCGTGCCTCCGGCGGCTCCTGCGCCCGTCGTGTCCCCCGGGTCGGCCCGGCCGGTGTCCACCGTGGCACCCGTCGGTTCGCCCGCAGACGTCGTCCCGTCATCCGGCCATTCGTCGTGCCGCGCTCCGCCACCAGGGTTCGACCCCGTCCCCGTCGCCGTGCCCGTGCGGGGCACCACGCGCGCGCCGTTGCCGGGCAGTGCCGTCGGGTCGGCGGTGGGGGCGGCGGTGCGGGGGGCGAGCGGTGTCCGGGCGGCCGACTGCTGCTCGCGCGCGGGCTGCACCGGAACGGTGGCGCTCTTCTCGCCGCCGCGGCGCGGCTGACCGGCGTCGTCGAGTTCGCCGCGGTTGCGGCGGGAGTCCTTGGGCTCGAGCGGTATCGGCGAGCCCCGCAGGGGTTCGTCGGCGGTCCTGGGCAGCGTCAGCCGGAACTGGGAGCCGCCGCCGGGCTCGCCCCAGGCCTGCAGCCAGCCGCCGTGCAGTCGTGCGTCCTCGAGGGCGATGGACAGTCCGAGGCCGGTGCCGCCGGTGGTACGCGCGCGTGCCGGGTCGGCGCGCCAGAACCGGCTGAAGACGCGGGTGGCCTCGCCGGGCTTGAGTCCGACGCCGTAGTCGCGGACGGCGATCGCGACGGCTCCGCCCGCGGCGGCCAGTTTGACGACGACGTCCTTGCCCTCGCCGTGTTCCACGGCGTTGACCACCAGGTTGCGCAGCACGCGTTCCACGCGCCGGGCGTCGGCCTCGGCGACGACGGGCTGCTGGTCGCCGATGACGCGGACGGTCGTCCCCTTGCGTTCGGCGAGCGGCGCGGCCCCGCTGACGACGCGCCGCACGATGGCCCTGAGGTCGATCGGCTCGGCCTCGAGGGCGGCGGCGCCGGCGTCGAAGCGGCTGATCTCGAGCAGGTCGGCGAGGAGCGTCTCGAACCGGTCGAGCTGGTCGGCGAGGAGTTCCGCGGACCGCGCGGTGACGGGGTCGAAGTCGACTCGGGCATCGTGGATGACGTCTGCGGCCATGCGTACGGTTGTCAGGGGCGTCCGCAGCTCGTGTGAGACGTCGGACACGAACCGCCGCTGCATCCGTGACAGGTCCTCCAGCTGCTGGATCTTCAGTTGGAGGTTCTGGGCCATCTTGTTGAAGGCCTCGCCGAGCCGTGCGATGTCGTCCTCGCCGGTGACCTTCATCCGTTCCTGGAGCCGTCCGGCGGACAGCCGTTCGGCGATCCCGGCGGCCATCCGCACGGGGGTGACGACCTGCCGCACGACGAGCCAGGCGATGGCTCCGAGGAGGACGACGACGAAGAGTCCGGCGGTCGCCAGTGTGCCCTTGACCAGGCTCAGCGACTTCTCCTCCTGGGTGAGCGGGAAGAGGTAGTACAGCTCGTATGGGTCGCTGTTGGGGTCGTTGACCTGCTTGCCGATGACGAGGGCCGGCTGGGACTCCTTGTCGTTGAGATAGATGATGCGTGAGTAGCTCTGGAATGCGCCGGTGCCGGTGTTGACCCGCGCGCGGAGGTTCTGAGGAACGCTCTTGTTGGGGTCGACGTATCCGGAGGCACGCGGTCCGTATCCGCCGCCGTTGTCGAAGCCGGGCGGCAGGGTGACCACGTCGAAGGCGCCTTGGCCGCCGCTGGACAGCGACAGCACGAGCTCGCTCATCCATTCGCTGACGTTCTGCGAGGTGCGGCCGTCGGCCGGGGTGCCGCCGTCGGCGGGCGTACCGGCGGCCTCGTCGGCCTTCTGCTTGGCCACCGCGAACCCGCCGGTGGCCTGGCTCTGCGATGCCTTGACCTTGGCGTCGAGCAGGCCGTTGCGCACCTGCCCGATCACGACGAAGCCCAGCAGCAAAACGACCCCGAGCGACATCAGCAGGGTCGTGGCGACGACCTTCAGCTGGATGTTGCGCCGCCACAGCCGCATGACCGGCAGCAGCGGCCGCCGTATCCACCGCATCAGCAGCCTGAGGACGGGGCTGTGTTTCACCCCGCCCCGCAGCAGCCCGCCTTCGAGGAGGCGCGCGAAGCGTGAACCCGCTGTCCCACGGCCGACAGGCCGCTCCGGACGGGCCCCGGACCGTCCGGGGGCCGAAGCGGCGCTGTCCCCTGACATGTCAGCTGGGTCCTGCCTTGTATCCGACGCCACGGACGGTCACCACGATCTCCGGCCGCTCGGGGTCCTTCTCGACCTTCGAGCGCAGCCTCTGTACATGCACGTTGACCAGGCGGGTGTCGGCGGCGTGCCGGTAGCCCCACACCTGCTCGAGGAGCACCTCGCGGGTGAAAACCTGCCAGGGCTTGCGCGCCAGGGCGACCAGCAGGTCGAACTCCAGCGGGGTCAGCGCGATCGACTGGCCCTCCCGCTTCACGGAGTGACCGGCCACGTCGATGACGAGGTCGCCTATGGCGAGCTGTTCGGGCGCCGGCTCCTCCGACCTCCGCAGCCGGGCCCGGATGCGGGCGACCAGCTCCTTCGGCTTGAACGGCTTGACGATGTAGTCGTCGGCGCCGGACTCCAGTCCGACGACCACGTCGACGGTGTCGCTCTTCGCCGTGAGCATCACGATCGGTACACCGGACTCCGCCCTGATCAGGCGGCACACCTCGATGCCGTCCCGGCCGGGCAGCATCAGGTCCAGCAGCACCAGGTCGGGTTTCGCCTCACGGAAAGCGGCCAGCGCCTTGTCGCCGTCAGCTACGAAAGACGGCTCGAAACCTTCACCACGCAGCACAATGCCGAGCATCTCGGCCAGTGCGGTGTCGTCGTCGACGACAAGGACTCGTCCCTTCATAAACGACATCATCCCATTCTCGTAACAGTGAAGGAGGCGCAGGTGAGAAGGCTCACCGGCCAGTGACGATAGTCGTACGGACCGGTCACTGTCTGCCCCGGGCCGCCGACGCCGGTGTCAGCCGCCGATGTCGGCCCGCCTCGGTAGCCTTGGCCCATGCCCTTCGACCTCCAGCCTTACCTGAGTGGCGCACTCGTGGACGTCCGGCCTCTGCGGGAGGCGGACTTCGACGATCTGTACGCCGTCGCCTCCGATCCGCTCGTCTGGGAACAGCATCCGGCCCGCGACCGCCATCGGAGGGACGAGTTCACCCGCTTCTTCCATGAGGCACTTGTCTCTCGGGGCGCTCTCGCCGTGATCGACAGGGAGGACGGTCGGCTGATCGGCTCCTCCCGGTATCACGGGTACGACTCCGAACACGACGAGATCGAGATCGGCTGGACCTTCCTCGCCAGGTCGCACTGGGGCGGGAAGTACAACGGGGAACTCAAGCACCTCATGATCCGGCACGCCTCCCAGTTCGTCGGCACTGTCACGTTCCTGGTGGGGCGGGACAACGTCCGATCCCAGCGGGCCGTCGAGCGGATCGGCGGCGTGCTCAGCGGCACATGGGCCGACGGTAGCGGTGCGGAGAGTCTGCTCTACCGAATGAACTCCCGCACCTTCGCCGCGTCCTGAAGGCCCGTTCCTCTCCATCCGGGCAGGTCCAGGAGTGGTGGGAGAGTGATCCTGGAGCGGTCCGGTGGCGAAATCCTCGTGCGTCTCGGTGTCCTCCAGTGGTGGGATGCGCCGCATGGGTGACTCGTTGCACGACCGCATCCAGGAGTACTACGCGGCCGTCCCCCTCCTTTTCGCCGCCGCCGAGGACTTCGGCCCGCTGCGCCTGTTCGTGCGCGAGGAGCCGGGTGCCCCGTACTACGGCGGTCCCGGCCATGCCCAGCCCGCCGGGCGGGGCGCGGCTCGGATCGGCGCCGACGACATCGCACGGGTGCGTGCCCGCCAGCGGGAGCTCGGCGTGCCGGAGGCATTCGAGTGGCTGGCCGAGGCCGCGCCGGCCCTGCGCGCCCTGATCGAAGCCGCCGGCCTCACGGTGCTGGAGCGCCCGCTCATGGCGCTCCCGGCACACTGTCCGCTCCCGGCCCCACCGCTCCCGGACGGCGTGACGCTGCGCGTGCTGACCGCGGACGATCCCGCGCTGCCTGCCGCCCTCGCCCTGCCCCGCCTGGCCTTCGCCCAGCAGCCGGGCACCGGCCCGGCCGACCGTGCGGAGCTGTCCAGACTGACCGGGGAGGTGACCGGGGACGGCACGGTCGCCGCCGTGCGCCCCACGCTCCGCGCCGGGCACAAGACACTCGTCGCGGCCCTCGCCGCGGACGGCGTCCCCCTGGCGGTCGGCCACTACCACCCGGCGACGGGCGCGACGGAGATCGGCGGCGTCGGCACTCTTCCCTCCGCCCGACGACAGGGCCTGGCCGCCGCCGTGACAGCGGCCCTGGCAGCCCACGCCCGCGAGCACGACGTCGACACGGTCTTCCTCGCCTACGCGCAGGAGTCCGTCGCCCGCATCTACGCCCGCTTGGGTTTCCGCCCCGCCGGCACGACCCTCCTGATCGCCGGCCAGCCCGCCCGCTCATAGAACAACTCGGGATCAGGACAGCTCAGGCTCCCCGGACTCAGCCTCGCCCCTGGCCCCGCCCTCGCCACCTCTACCGCCCCCGCCCCCGTCCTCAGCACTGCCCCGGCCCGCCCTTGCGCACAGCTCGGCGAGCGCGTCGGCCGTCACCGGCGAGATCACGCCCTCCTCCGTGACGATCGCCGTCACCAGCTCGGGCGGCGTCACGTCGAACGCCGGGTTGTACGCCTGCGTCCCCAGCGGCGCCACCGGCACCCCTCCGCCCGCTCCCGTCACCGGCGCCTGCGGCGCCGCGGTCTCCGTCACCTCGTACCCCGGACGCTGCTCCACCTCGATCGACGCCCCGTCCGGCGTGCTGGGATCGACCGTGGTCACCGGCGCCACCACGATGAACGGCACATGGTGGTAGCGGGCGAGGACCGCGAGCGGGTAGCTCCCCACCTTGTTGGCCACCGACCCGTCAGCCGCGATGCGGTCCGCCCCGATCAGCACCGCGTCCACCTCGCCCGCCGCGAAGAGCGAACCCGCCGCGTTGTCCGTCAGCAGGGTGTACGCCATGCCGCTGCGCGCCGCCTCGTACGCGGTGAGCCGGGCACCCTGCAACAGCGGACGGGTCTCGTCCACCCACAGCCGGCGCAGCCGCCCCACCCGGTGCGCCGCGAGCGCCACCGCGAACGCCGTCCCCTCGCCGCCCGACACCAGCGCCCCGCTGTTGCAGTGCGTGAGGATCCGGTGCCCGCCGCCGGGCAGGAGTTCGTCGAGCAGCGCCAGTCCGTGTGCGGCCATCCGGGCGCTGGCGTCGGCGTCCTCCCGGTGCAACTGCCGTGCGGCCTCCAGCGCGGCGCGCGCTCCCTGGCCCGGGTCGCCGCCCGCGGCACGCTCGGCCTGGTACGCGCCGCGGGCCCGGCGCACGCCCAGGGACAGGTTCACCGCGGTGGGCCGGGCCGACGCGAGCGCGTTCGCGGCCTCGTCCACGTCGAAGCCGCGTGCGGCGGCGAGCGCGACGCCGTACGCCCCGGCGATCCCCAGCAACGGCGCCCCGCGCACAACCAGCGACCGGATCGCCTCCACCAGCGCGGACGCGTCCGTACACACCGTTTCGACCTCTTCGGCGGGAAGTCTCGTCTGGTCGAGAAGGACCAGCACGGGACCTTCCGGCAGCTCCTCCCAACGGATCGCAGGTATCTCGGCCGGCACCTTGTCCTCGCCGGATTGCGCGTACTGATCAGCCATGAAGTCAGTCTGCCCCCTATCCGAGGGACCATTGAA
Organism: Streptomyces sp. B21-105; assembly: GCF_036898465.1. Lineage (NCBI taxonomy): Bacteria > Bacillati > Actinomycetota > Actinomycetes > Kitasatosporales > Streptomycetaceae > Streptomyces > Streptomyces sp. B21-105. The sequence continues at coordinate 3,815,937 of NZ_JARUMJ010000001.1, forward strand.
GGTGTGCGGCCCGTACCGCGGCCGGTCACCCGGTGAGCACCCCATGGCACGATGGCTCCCAACCTGCCGCCGCGCCCGCGGTCGGGCACCGTGAAGGAGCGACGATGAAAGACACTCCGGGCTGGGCCTCGCCCGGATCCGCCCCGTCCGACGGACAGGAGCCCGGCGCGTCGCCCGCCGCCGAGCCCGCGGCCCGGCCCGCCGGCGATCAGCCCGCGGACCAGCCGGACGTGAGCGCGAACCCGCAGAGCCCCGGCACGAAGTGGTCCAAGGAACAGCCGCCTCCCGGCCAGTGGTCCGCGCCGGCAGGCCTGCAGAACCCGGCCCAGCCCCCACCGCCGCCTCCTCCGCCCCCGCCCGCCCAGAACCGGGTGCCCTACCCGCCCGGCGGTCCGGGCGGACACCCCGGAGGTCCGGCCGGCTACGGCGGCCCGGGAGGCTACGGCGCCCCCGGGGGTTACGGCGGTTACGGTCCGCCCGGCGGCTGGGGTCCCGGCTGGGGCGGCCCGCCGCCCGCCGCCAAGCCCGGCGTGATCCCGCTGCGCCCGCTCGGCGTGGGCGAGATCCTCGACGGCGCCGTGGCCACCATGCGAGCCCACTGGCGCACGGTCCTCGGCATCTCCCTGTCCGTCGCGGTCGTCATCGAGGTGCTCATCGTCCTGCTGCAGGGCCTGCTCCTGAACGACGCCACGGACACCACAGCCCTCGGCGACCCGAGCGCCACCGCCGACGAGCAGCTCAACGCCATGGGCGACGCGCTGCGCGCCTCCGGCCCGGTCCTCCTCATCAGCCTCATCGGCACCGTGATCGCGACCGCTCTGCTCACCACCGTCACCAGCCGCGCGGTGCTCGGGAAACCGGTCACCCTCAAAGAGGCCTGGCGCGACGCCCGCCCGCGACTGCCCCGGCTGTTCGGCCTGATCTTCCTGCTGATGCTGATCGCCGCCGGCATCGTCCTCGTCTGTCTGTTGCCGGGCATCCTCGCGAGCGCCGCCGGAAACCCCGACGGGGGCGCCGCGCTGAAAGCCTTCGGCATCCTCGGCTCGGTCGTCCTCGTGCTCTGGCTGCTCATCCGCTTCTGCCTGGCCTCGCCCGCGCTGATGCTGGAGAAGCAGGGCATCAAGAAAGCCCTCAGCCGCTCCGCGAAACTCACCCGCGGCTCCTGGTGGCGTGTCTTCGGCATCCAGCTGCTCGCCCTGCTCATCTCGAACATCATCGCGATGATCGTCGTCGTGCCCTTCGCTCTCCTCGGGGCAGCCCTGAGTGACGGCGGCATCGGCGGCATGGTCGAGGCGAGCAGCGACTACGGCTGGACGTACCTGATCGTCAGCGGCGTCGGCTCCGTCATCGGCTCCATGATCACCTTCCCGATCGCGGCCGGCGTCATCGTGCTCCTCTACATCGACCAGCGCATCCGCCGCGAGGCCCTCGACCTCGACCTGGCCCGCGCCGCAGGCCTCCAGGACTACGGCTCCCCCGCCCCCGGCACCACCCCGCGGAGCTGATGCGGTGAGACCGACGGGGGGAGTTCTCACAGCGGTACCGCACCCGGACGGCCTGCCCCTGCGGGCCCTGACCGGCCTCACCGACGCAGGCCCGGCGGCCCTGTGCCACACAGCCGACAAGGTCGTGCGGGCCCTGCTTCGGGCAGGCGACGGCGCGGCACTGTCCCTGGCCCGCTCGGGCGACGAACCGCCGCTGACGATCCCCCGCGACCCCGCGCGGGAGGCCGCCCGCCGCGAGCTGTCCAAGGACCTGTACCACCAGGACGACCCCGGCCTCTTCCAGCGCACCCTGGACACCCTCTGGGACTGGATCGGCGACCTGTTCGACACCGCGTCGACCGCCACCCCCGGGGGCACACTCGGCCTGCTGGTCGTCGTCCTCACCGTCATCGCCGTAGTCGGCGCCCTGTGGTGGCGCCTGGGCGCACCGCGCCGCCGCCCCACCTCCACGCCCGCACTGTTCGACGACCGTCCCCGCAGCGCCGCCGAACACCGCGCGGCCGCCGAAGCGCACGCCGCGCAGGGCCACTGGAACCAGGCCGTACAGGAACGCATGCGCGCCGTCGTGCGCGCCCTGGAGGAACGCGCCCTTCTCGACGCCCACCCCGGCCGCACGGCCGACGAGGCCGCCGCCGAGGCCGGCCGCAGCCTGCCGGCCCACACCGACGGGCTGCGCGCCGCCGCCCGCGACTTCGACGACGTGACGTACGGCGGCCGCCGGGCGACCAAGCAGTCGTACGCGCGCATGGCCGCACTCGACCTCGACCTGGAACGCGCCAAACCCGAGCTGACAGCCAACAGCCTCCACAACGCGGCCCACACCTCCCGCCAGGGAGCCGCCGGATGACGACCAAGGCCAAGCCCCCCACCACCTCCGCCTCGCCCACCGCCCTGCGGCTGTGGACCCGCGCCCGAGGGCTCGTCCTCGCCTTCACGCTGCTCCTGGCGGCGGCGATCACACTCGCCGCGCTGCAGTCCGACGCCCGTCACGGCGCCCTCGACCCGCGCTCCCCCGACCCCTACGGCAGCCGCGCGATCGCCGAACTCCTCGCCGACCACGGCGTGACCACCCGCGTCGTCACCGCCTTGGCCGACGCCCGCACCGCGGCGGCCCCCGACACCACCCTCCTGGTCGCCGCCCCCGACCTCCTCACCGAGCATCAGCAAAGGGAGCTGTACGCGGCGACAGCCGGCTCGGGCGGCCGCACCGTCCTCGTCGCGCCCAGCAGCTGGTCCGTGGGCACCCTCGCGCCCGGCGTGACCGCCGACCCCGCCAACAGCCGCGACTCCGCGCTCTCCCCCGACTGCACCCTGCCCGCCGCGCGCCGCGCCGGCACCGCCGACACCGGCGGCGTCCGCTACACCACTCGGCGACCCGATGCCGACGAGTGCTACCCCAGCGAGCGCCTGGCCACCCTGCTGCGCGTCCCCGACACCACCGGCGACGGCGACACCCTCGTGCTCGGCGCACCAGACATCCTCTACAACAACCGCCTCGACCAGCAGGGCAACGCCTCGCTCGCCCTCCAACTCCTCGGCTCCCGCGACCATCTCGTCTGGTACCTCCCCTCGCTCGCCGACACCACCGCCACCGACCCGGACGACGAGGAGAGCTTCTTCGATCTGCTCCCTTCCGGATGGCTCTGGGGCACCCTGCAACTCTTCGTCGCGGCAGCACTCGCCGCCCTGTGGCGGGCGCGCCGGCTCGGCCGCCTCGTCCCCGAGAAACTCCCTGTGGCGATCCGCGCTTCCGAGACCGTCGAAGGCCGCGCCCGCCTCTACCGCAAAGCCGACGCCCGTGACCGCGCGGCCGCAGCTCTCCGCTCCACCACCCGCACCCGCCTCGCCCCTCTCCTGGGCGTCCCCGTACCCCAGGCGGACGCGCCCGAGGCCCTCCTCCCCGCCCTGACCGCCCATCTCCACGGCAACGGTCAGGCCCTGCACACCCTCCTCTTCGGCCCGCCGCCCGGCGACGACGCGGCCCTGATCGCCCTCGCCGACCAACTCGACGCCCTCGAAAGAGAGGTACGCCGTCCATGATGGACCCGACCACTGACAACGCCGGGACCACCGGGGACCAGGGCCGCGCCCGCGCCTCCTTGGAAGCCTTGCGCGCCGAGATCTCCAAGGCCGTGGTCGGCCAGGACCCCGCCGTGACCGGCCTCGTCGTCGCCCTGCTCTGCCGCGGACACGTTCTCCTTGAAGGAGTCCCCGGAGTGGCCAAGACGTTGCTCGTCCGCGCCCTCGCCGCCGCACTCGAACTCGACACCAAACGCGTCCAGTTCACCCCCGACCTCATGCCGAGCGACATCACCGGCTCCCTCGTCTACGACGCCCGCACCGCCGAGTTCTCCTTCCAGCCCGGCCCGGTCTTCACCAACCTCCTCCTCGCCGACGAGATCAACCGCACCCCGCCCAAAACCCAGTCGTCGCTCCTCGAAGCCATGGAGGAACGCCAGGTCACCGTTGACGGCACGCCCCGGCCCCTCCCCGACCCGTTCCTCGTCGCCGCGACGCAGAACCCCGTCGAGTACGAGGGCACCTACCCCCTCCCGGAAGCCCAGCTGGACCGCTTCCTTCTCAAACTGACGATCCCGCTCCCCTCCCGCCAGGACGAGATCGACGTCCTCACCCGCCACGCCGAAGGCTTCAACCCACGCGACCTGCACACCGCCGGCGTACGCCCCGTCGCCGGACCCACCGACCTCGAGGCGGCGCGCGCCGCCGTCGCCAAGACGGCGATCTCCCCGGAGATCACCGCCTATGTGGTCGACGTCTGCCGCGCCACCCGCGAATCGCCCTCGCTCACCCTGGGCGTCTCCCCGCGCGGCGCGACCGCCCTCCTGGCCACCGCACGCGCGTGGGCCTGGCTCACCGGCCGCGACTACGTCATCCCGGACGACGTCAAAGCCCTCGCCCTGCCCACCCTCCGCCACCGCGTCCAGCTCCGCCCGGAGGCCGAAATGGAAGGCGTCACGGCCGACTCCGTCATCAACGCGATCCTCGCCCACGTCCCCGTCCCCCGCTGATGGCGCTCACCGGACGCACCGCGCTCCTCGCGGCCTTCGGCTCCCTCCCCGTCGGCATCTGGGGCCCCGGCTGGACGGGCATCCTGGCCGTCAACGCCCCGCTGGCCCTGGCCTGCGCCTGCGACTTCGCGCTGGCCGCCCCCGTACGCCGACTCGCCCTGACCCGCTCCGGCGACACCACCGCCCGTCTCGGCGACCCCGCGGACGTCACCCTCACCATCACCAACCCGTCCCGCCGCACCCTGCGCGCCCACCTGCGCGACGCCTGGCCTCCCAGCAGCTGGCAGCCCGGTACGGAGACGGAAGCCTCTCGCCACCGTCTGACGGTCCCGCCCGGCGAACGCCGCCGCGTCACGACCCGCCTGCGCCCCACCCGCCGTGGTGACCACCGCACCGACCGCGTCACCATCCGCTCCTACGGCCCCCTCGGCCTCTTCGCACGCCAGGTTGCCCATCAGGTCCCCTGGACCGTACGGGTCCTCCCTCCGTTCACCAGCCGTAAGCACCTGCCGTCGAAACTGGCCCGCCTGCGCGAACTCGACGGCCGTACCAGCGTCCTGACCCGCGGCGAGGGCACCGAGTTCGACAGCCTCCGCGAATACGTTCCCGGCGACGACACCCGCTCCATCGACTGGCGCGCCACGGCCCGCCACTCCGTGGTCGCGGTCCGCACCTGGCGTCCCGAACGCGACCGGCACATCCTCCTGATCCTCGACACAGGCCGCACCTCCGCAGGCCGAGTGGACGACGCCCCCCGCCTCGACGCCTCCATGGACGCGGCACTCCTCCTCGCCGCCCTGGCGTCCCGGGCCGGCGACCGGGTCGACCTCCTCGCCTACGACCGCCGGGTACGCGCGCTGGTCCAGGGCCGGACCGCACGCGACGTCCTCCCTTCCCTGGTCAACGCCATGGCGGCCCTCGAACCAGAACTCGTCGAAACGAACGCCCGCGGTCTCACCGCCGCAGCCCTGAGCACAGCGCCCCGCCGCTCCCTCATCGTCCTCATGACGACACTGGACACCGCCCCGGTCGAGGAAGGCCTCCTCCCCGTCCTGCCGCAACTCACCCGACGTCACACGGTCCTCGTCGCGTCAGTGGCCGACCCGCACATCGCCCGCATGGCCACCTCACGCGGTGACGCCGACGCGGTGTACGAGGCAGCAGCCGCCGCCCAGGCCCAAACCGAGCGGCACCGTATGGCCGAGCGGCTCCGCAGGCATGGCGTCACCGTCGTCGACGCCACACCGGATGAACTCGCACCGGCACTCGCGGACGCCTACCTCGCACTGAAAGCAGCCGGACGCCTCTAACGCACGACGGGCTCTCCGGTGGGAGAGCCCGTCAAAAACAATGTCGAAGTCTCAGGAACGCAGAAAACCCCCGTGCCGAATGGCACGGGGGTTTTCGCAATGATTGTTCGGCGGTGTCCTACTCTCCCACAGGGTCCCCCCTGCAGTACCATCGGCGCTGTAAGGCTTAGCTTCCGGGTTCGGAATGTAACCGGGCGTTTCCCTCACGCTATGACCACCGAAACACTATGAAACTGTTCAGCCGCACCACACCGTGACCATGGCATGGGGCTGTTCGTGGTTTCAGAACCAACACAGTGGACGCGAGCAACTGAGGACAAGCCCTCGGCCTATTAGTACCAGTCAGCTTCACCCATTACTGGGCTTCCACATCCGGCCTATCAACCCAGTCGTCTACTGGGAGCCTTACCCCATCAAGTGGGTGGGAATACTCATCTCGAAGCAGGCTTCCCGCTTAGATGCTTTCAGCGGTTATCCCTCCCGAACGTAGCCAACCAGCCATGCCCTTGGCAGAACAACTGGCACACCAGAGGTTCGTCCGTCCCGGTCCTCTCGTACTAGGGACAGCCCTTCTCAATATTCCTGCGCGCGCAGCGGATAGGGACCGAACTGTCTCACGACGTTCTAAACCCAGCTCGCGTACCGCTTTAATGGGCGAACAGCCCAACCCTTGGGACCGACTCCAGCCCCAGGATGCGACGAGCCGACATCGAGGTGCCAAACCATCCCGTCGATATGGACTCTTGGGGAAGATCAGCCTGTTATCCCCGGGGTACCTTTTATCCGTTGAGCGACGGCGCTTCCACAAGCCACCGCCGGATCACTAGTCCCGACTTTCGTCCCTGCTCGACCCGTCGGTCTCACAGTCAAGCTCCCTTGTGCACTTACACTCAACACCTGATTGCCAACCAGGCTGAGGGAACCTTTGGGCGCCTCCGTTACTCTTTAGGAGGCAACCGCCCCAGTTAAACTACCCATCAGACACTGTCCCTGATCCGGATCACGGACCCAGGTTAGACATCCAGCACGACCAGACTGGTATTTCAACGACGACTCCACCCGAACTGGCGTCCGAGCTTCACAGTCTCCCAGCTATCCTACACAAGCCGAACCGAACACCAATATCAAACTGTAGTAAAGGTCCCGGGGTCTTTCCGTCCTGCTGCGCGAAACGAGCATCTTTACTCGTAGTGCAATTTCACCGGGCCTATGGTTGAGACAGTCGAGAAGTCGTTACGCCATTCGTGCAGGTCGGAACTTACCCGACAAGGAATTTCGCTACCTTAGGATGGTTATAGTTACCACCGCCGTTTACTGGCGCTTAAGTTCTCAGCTTCGCCACCCCGAAGAGTGACTAACCGGTCCCCTTAACGTTCCAGCACCGGGCAGGCGTCAGTCCGTATACATCGCCTTACGGCTTCGCACGGACCTGTGTTTTTAGTAAACAGTCGCTTCTCGCTGGTCTCTGCGGCCACCCCCAGCTCGAGGAGCAAGTCCTCTCACCAAGCGTGGCCCCCCTTCTCCCGAAGTTACGGGGGCATTTTGCCGAGTTCCTTAACCATAGTTCACCCGAACGCCTCGGTATTCTCTACCTGACCACCTGAGTCGGTTTAGGGTACGGGCCGCCATGAAACTCGCTAGAGGCTTTTCTCGACAGCATAGGATCATCCACTTCGCCACAATCGGCTCGGCATCAGGTCTCAGACTATATGGTGTGCGGATTTGCCTACACACCGTCCTACACCCTTACCCCGGGACAACCACCGCCCGGGATGGACTACCTTCCTGCGTCACCCCATCACTCACCTACTACAAGTCTGGTCCGTCGGCTCCACCACTTTCCATTCCCCGAAGGGTCCGGAACGGCTTCACGGACTTAGCATCGCCTGGTTCGATGTTTGACGCTTCACAGCGGGTACCGGAATATCAACCGGTTATCCATCGACTACGCCTGTCGGCCTCGCCTTAGGTCCCGACTTACCCTGGGCAGATCAGCTTGACCCAGGAACCCTTAGTCAATCGGCGCACACGTTTCTCACGTGTGTATCGCTACTCATGCCTGCATTCTCACTCGTGAACCGTCCACAACTACCTTCCGGTGCTGCTTCACCCGGCACACGACGCTCCCCTACCCATCACAGCGGGCGTTGGCCCTCATGCTGCAATGACACGACTTCGGCGGTACGCTTGAGCCCCGCTACATTGTCGGCGCGGAATCACTAGACCAGTGAGCTATTACGCACTCTTTCAAGGGTGGCTGCTTCTAAGCCAACCTCCTGGTTGTCTCTGCGACTCCACATCCTTTCCCACTTAGCGTACGCTTAGGGGCCTTAGTCGATGCTCTGGGCTGTTTCCCTCTCGACCATGGAGCTTATCCCCCACAGTCTCACTGCCGCGCTCTCACTTACCGGCATTCGGAGTTTGGCTAAGGTCAGTAACCCGGTAGGGCCCATCGCCTATCCAGTGCTCTACCTCCGGCAAGAAACACACGACGCTGCACCTAAATGCATTTCGGGGAGAACCAGCTATCACGGAGTTTGATTGGCCTTTCACCCCTAACCACAGGTCATCCCCCAGGTTTTCAACCCTGGTGGGTTCGGTCCTCCACGAAGTCTTACCTCCGCTTCAACCTGCCCATGGCTAGATCACTCCGCTTCGGGTCTTGAGCGTGCTACTGAAACGCCCTGTTCGGACTCGCTTTCGCTACGGCTACCCCACTCGGGTTAACCTCGCAACACACCGCAAACTCGCAGGCTCATTCTTCAAAAGGCACGCAGTCACGAGACGCCAAGCAAGCTTGACGTCCGACGCTCCCACGGCTTGTAGGCACACGGTTTCAGGTACTATTTCACTCCGCTCCCGCGGTACTTTTCACCATTCCCTCACGGTACTATCCGCTATCGGTCACCAGGGAATATTTAGGCTTAGCGGGTGGTCCCGCCAGATTCACACGGGATTTCTCGGGCCCCGTGCTACTTGGGTGTCTCTCAAACGAGCCGTTGATGTTTCGACTACGGGGGTCTTACCCTCTACGCCGGACCTTTCGCATGTCCTTCGCCTACATCAACGGTTTCTGACTCGCCTCACAGCCGGCAGACTGTGAAAGAGAGATCCCACAACCCCGTATGCGCAACCCCTGCCGGGTCTCACACGCATACGGTTTGGCCTCATCCGGTTTCGCTCGCCACTACTCCCGGAATCACGGTTGTTTTCTCTTCCTGCGGGTACTGAGATGTTTCACTTCCCCGCGTTCCCTCCACATACCCTATGTGTTCAGGTATGGGTGACAGCCCATGACGACTGCCGGGTTTCCCCATTCGGAAACCCCCGGATCAAAGCCTGGTTGACGGCTCCCCGGGGACTATCGTGGCCTCCCACGTCCTTCATCGGTTCCTGGTGCCAAGGCATCCACCGTGCGCCCTTAAAAACTTGGCCACAGATGCTCGCGTCCACTGTGCAGTTCTCAAACAACGACCAGCCACCCATCACCCCCAACCTGAGCTGGAGTTCACTGGGGCCGGCATCAGAAGGGCAAGCGAAAACGCTCGCACCCTCAGACACCCAACAGCGTGCCCGACCCGATCCCGCCCGGAGATCATGCTTTCCACGCTCCGAAGAGCAGTACTCGCAAGCCTCCGACCCGGAAACCGGACCGAATAATCAACGTTCCACCCATGAGCAACCAGCATCGGACGTTCGCCGATGAACTGGCCTCTGAACCAGTCCCGTAGGACCGGCTGAGAAGTGCTCCTTAGAAAGGAGGTGATCCAGCCGCACCTTCCGGTACGGCTACCTTGTTACGACTTCGTCCCAATCGCCAGTCCCACCTTCGACAGCTCCCTCCCACAAGGGGTTGGGCCACCGGCTTCGGGTGTTACCGACTTTCGTGACGTGACGGGCGGTGTGTACAAGGCCCGGGAACGTATTCACCGCAGCAATGCTGATCTGCGATTACTAGCAACTCCGACTTCATGGGGTCGAGTTGCAGACCCCAATCCGAACTGAGACCGGCTTTTTGAGATTCGCTCCACCTCACGGTTTCGCAGCTCTTTGTACCGGCCATTGTAGCACGTGTGCAGCCCAAGACATAAGGGGCATGATGACTTGACGTCGTCCCCACCTTCCTCCGAGTTGACCCCGGCAGTCTCCTGTGAGTCCCCATCACCCCGAAGGGCATGCTGGCAACACAGAACAAGGGTTGCGCTCGTTGCGGGACTTAACCCAACATCTCACGACACGAGCTGACGACAGCCATGCACCACCTGTACACCGACCACAAGGGGGCGACCATCTCTGGCCGTTTCCGGTGTATGTCAAGCCTTGGTAAGGTTCTTCGCGTTGCGTCGAATTAAGCCACATGCTCCGCTGCTTGTGCGGGCCCCCGTCAATTCCTTTGAGTTTTAGCCTTGCGGCCGTACTCCCCAGGCGGGGAACTTAATGCGTTAGCTGCGGCACCGACGACGTGGAATGTCGCCAACACCTAGTTCCCACCGTTTACGGCGTGGACTACCAGGGTATCTAATCCTGTTCGCTCCCCACGCTTTCGCTCCTCAGCGTCAGTAATGGCCCAGAGATCCGCCTTCGCCACCGGTGTTCCTCCTGATATCTGCGCATTTCACCGCTACACCAGGAATTCCGATCTCCCCTACCACACTCTAGTCTGCCCGTATCGAATGCAGACCCGGGGTTAAGCCCCGGGCTTTCACATCCGACGCGACAGACCGCCTACGAGCTCTTTACGCCCAATAATTCCGGACAACGCTTGCGCCCTACGTATTACCGCGGCTGCTGGCACGTAGTTAGCCGGCGCTTCTTCTGCAGGTACCGTCACTTTCGCTTCTTCCCTGCTGAAAGAGGTTTACAACCCGAAGGCCGTCATCCCTCACGCGGCGTCGCTGCATCAGGCTTTCGCCCATTGTGCAATATTCCCCACTGCTGCCTCCCGTAGGAGTCTGGGCCGTGTCTCAGTCCCAGTGTGGCCGGTCGCCCTCTCAGGCCGGCTACCCGTCGTCGCCTTGGTGAGCCGTTACCTCACCAACAAGCTGATAGGCCGCGGGCTCATCCTTCACCGCCGGAGCTTTCAACCCCCACCCATGCGAGTGGAAGTGGTATCCGGTATTAGACCCCGTTTCCAGGGCTTGTCCCAGAGTGAAGGGCAGATTGCCCACGTGTTACTCACCCGTTCGCCACTAATCCCCACCGAAGTGGTTCATCGTTCGACTTGCATGTGTTAAGCACGCCGCCAGCGTTCGTCCTGAGCCAGGATCAAACTCTCCGTGAATGTTTTCCCGTGATCGGGATCGCACACACGAGAGCGGAACGTCGAGCGGAATAAGCCCGGCGTTCACAACGTCCTCGCTGTGTTTGTTTCAAAGGAACCTCATCCTCGGCTATCACTGCCGGGGACGGGGTATCAACATATCTGGCGTTGATTTTTGGCACGCTGTTGAGTTCTCAAGGAACGGACGCTTCCTTCGTACTCACCCTCTCGGGCTTTCCTCCGGGCAGTTTCCCTTCGGTCTTGCGTTTCCGACTCTATCAGACCGTTTCCCGATCCGATTTCCTCGGTGCTTTCCAGGTTCCCCGCTTATCTCGCGGTTTCCCTTTCCGGCGGTTCCGACTTTATCAGAAGTTTCAGGACGGTCTGACCGGCCATTCGATTCCGACTTGTCGGGAGGCCTCTGTGGAATCAGAGATTCACGAGGCTGACAGATACTCACTCTTGCCGACCGGACTGCGTCCAGTTCCAGGCAACTGTTCGAATCTACCTCCTTACGCACGCCGTGTCAACGGTGTTTGCGAGGCGAAGAGGAGACTAGCAGTTCATCGGGGGCGGTCGCACATCAGGCGGCCGTCGGTGCTGTCGCGCTGCGCTCGGCAGCCTCGACGTCGCCCATGTCGCCGGCCCGGGCGGCCCTGCCACCGAGGACGTAGACATAGGCCAGGAAGGCCAGTTCGGCGGCGATGCCGATGGCGATGCGGGCCCAGGTGGGCAGGCCGGAGGGGGTGACGAAGCCTTCGATGGCGCCGGAGACGAAGAGAACCAGAGCGAGGCCTATCGCCATGCCGACCGCGGCGCGGCCCTCTTCGGCGAGCGCGGTGCGCCGGGTACGGGGACCCGGGTCGATGACGGTCCAGCCGAGCCGGAGTCCGGTGCCGGCTGCCACGAAGACCGCCGTCAGCTCGAGGAGACCGTGCGGGAGGACGAGACCGAGGAAGGTGTCGAGACGGCCCGCCGAAGACATCAGGCCGGCTCCGATGCCGAGGTTGAGCATGTTCTGGAAGAGGATCCAGAGGACGGGCAGGCCGAGGAAGACGCCGAGGACCAGACACATGGCGGCGGCCTGCGCGTTGTTGGTCCAGACCTGCGCGGCGAACGCCGCGGCCTGATGGCTCGAGTAGTACGTCTCGTAGAGGCCGCCCGGCCGGGTGAGGTCGCGCAGTTCGCCCGGGGCGGCTATGGAGGCCTGTACTTCCGGATGGGTGCCGATCCACCAGCCCAGGAGGGCGGCGACAGCGGTGGAGAGCAGCGCTGTGGGCACCCACCAGTGGCGTGACCGGTAGACCGCGGCCGGGAAGCCCTGGGTGAGGAAGCGCGTCACATCGCGCCACGAGGCGCGGCGGGTACCTGTCACCGCGCTGCGCGCGCGTGCCACCAGTTGGGTGAGCCGTCCGGTCAGCTGGGGGTCGGGGGCACTGGACTGGATGAGGGAGAGGTGCGTGGCGGTGCGCTGGTAGAGGGTGACGAGTTCGTCGGTCTCGGCGCCGGTGAGGGTGCGTCGGCGACGCATGAGGGCGTCGAGGCGGTCCCATTCGGCCCGGTGTGCGGAGACGAAGACGTCGAGGTCCATCGGTGTGCCTGCTCCTCGGCTGTTCGTCGGCGGCCGGCGTTGGATGTCAGCTTGTCGTACTGCGGCGCGAAGTGCCCTCAGCTTGGCAGACTGGCGGTTCGCGGGGCAGGCCAGGGAAGGGATGACGGGCGTGAGTGAGCTGGTGACGGGTGAAGCGGTGGCGTTGGAGCTGCGGCCCGCCAGGCTGCCCAGCCGGGGGTTGGCCACGTTGCTGGACCTCGTGGTGGCGTTCACGGCTTATGTCGTCGTGAGCATCGTGGTGGTGGTGTCGACGGCGTCCCTGGACGAGGCCGCGCAGGTCGCTCTGTCGATCGCCACGTTCCTGTTGGTACTGGTGGGCGGGCCGATCGCGGTGGAGACGCTCAGTCATGGGCGGTCGCTGGGGAAGCTGGCCTGTGGTCTGCGGGTGGTACGGGACGACGGCGGGCCGATCCGGTTCCGGCACGCGCTGGTGCGGGGTGCGATCGGGGTGGTGGAGATTCTGCTGACGCTCGGGGTGGTGGCCTGTATCGCCTCGCTCGTGTCGGCGCGGGGGCGACGGCTCGGTGACGTCTTCGCCGGGACGTTGGTGGTGCGGGAGCGGGTGCCCGCGGCGCGGTCCGGTTTCGTGCCGCCGCCTCCGCCCTGGCTGGCGGGTCGGTTCCAGGGGCTCGATCTGTCGACGGTGCCGGACGGGCTGTGGTTGGCGGTGCGGCAGTACCTGGGGCGGATGGGTCAGCTGGATCCGCAGGTCGGCTGGGCGATGGGGGTGCGGCTGGCGGGTGAGCTCGCGTCGCGTACGGGGGCGCCGGTGCCGCCGGGGGTGCCGCCTGCCGCGTATCTGGCGGCGGTCGTGCAGGAGCGGCAGGTCCGGGAGGCGCGGCGGACGTTCGGGGGTGTGGCGGTGGCGGTGCCGGTGGTGGGTACAGGGGGCGTGGCGATGGCGTACGGTCCGCCGGCTCCGTATGTCCCGCCGGTCGTGGCGGCCGGGGCGCCGTCGCAGGAGCCCGCCGTCGACCGGGCCGCGGGGCCGGGCACCGGGTTCGTGCCACCGGCGTAGGCCGGGGTGCGGGTCAGTCGAAGGCCGAGGGGGGTGTCTCGAGGTCTTCGAGCTCGATGCCGGGGGCGGCGAGGACGACGTCCCCGGCGAGGTGCACGGTGTGCTGTTCGCCTGTGTCCAGGGCTGTGACCTGGTATTCGTCCACGGTCAGGGGGCCGTTGTCAGTGGCGTGTGCTTCGCTTTTCAGCAAGGCCCAGGACTGGTCCACGGTGCGTGGGGCGAGTACCGGGTCGGTGAAGGCGACGAGGCGTACGCGGGTTGCCGCGGAGGAGGGGGTGAGGCGCAGGAGTCGGCTGGTCGCGATGAGGAAGGCGGGGGAGGTGCCGGTGAAGGCGTGGGCTGGGACGTTGCCTTCGGTGGCGTGGGCTCCGGTGGGGTCGGTGCGGACCCAGGTGACGCCGTTCAGGGCGGCGCCGCGTACTTGCCAGTTGCTCGCGTGGAGTTCGAGGCGGAGGGGGCGGCCGAGGTCGTCGAGGGTGAGGTCGACGGAGCCGGTGTGATCGCCGGTGGGGGTGGTCAGCTGGGACACGTAGCGCCAGCCGGAGGGGCCGGGGGCGCACTGGAAGTGCTCGTGAGCGAGGGGAGTGCGGTCGTGCGGGTCGTGGAGCGAATACCGGCCGCGGGGCATGGGGGTCCTGGGGTGTGACGGGGTGGTCGGGGCGCCGCGGCGGTCCGGTCCGAGGGAGCGAAGGGGCAGGCCCCCGACACGGGGGTGCGGGGGCCTGCCTCTGTGCTGCTGTGGACCGGCGCTACGGGCTCAGTAGCGGTAGTGGTCCGACTTGTACGGGCCGTCGACCTCGACGCCGATGTACGCGGCCTGCTCCGGGCGGAGCGTGGTCAGCTTGACGCCGAGCGAGTCGAGGTGGAGGCGGGCGACCTTCTCGTCGAGGTGCTTGGGCAGCACGTAGACGTCGGTCGGGTACTCCTCGGGCTTGGTGAACAGCTCGATCTGGGCCAGGGTCTGGTCCGCGAACGAGTTGGACATCACGAAGGAGGGGTGACCGGTGGCGTTGCCCAGGTTCAGCAGGCGGCCCTCGGACAGCACGATGAGCACCTTGCCGTCGGGGAACTTCCACGTGTGGACCTGCGGCTTGACCTCGTCCTTGACGATGCCCGGAATCTGCGCCAGACCGGCCATGTCGATCTCGTTGTCGAAGTGGCCGATGTTGCCCACGATCGCCTGGTGCTTCATCTTGGCCATGTCCGAGGCCATGATGATGTCCTTGTTGCCGGTCGTGGTGACGAAGATGTCGGCCGTCTCGACGACCTCGTCGAGCGTGGTGACCTGGTAGCCGTCCATCGCCGCCTGGAGCGCGCAGATCGGGTCGATCTCCGTGATGATCACTCGGGCGCCCTGGCCGCGCAGGGACTCCGCGCAGCCCTTGCCGACGTCGCCGTAGCCGCAGACGACGGCGGTCTTGCCGCCGATCAGGACGTCGGTGGCGCGGTTGATGCCGTCGATCAGGGAGTGGCGGCAGCCGTACTTGTTGTCGAACTTCGACTTGGTGACGGCGTCGTTGACGTTGATCGCCGGGAACAGCAGGGTGCCGTCGCGGTGCATCTCGTAGAGGCGGTGGACGCCGGTCGTGGTCTCCTCGGTCACGCCGCGGATCTCCGACGCGAGCTGGGTCCACTTCTGCGAACCGTTGGAGATGGTGCGGTTGAGGAGTTCGAGGATGACGCGGTGTTCGTCGTTCTCGGCGGTGTCGACCGAGGGGACCTTGCCGGCCTTCTCGTACTCGACGCCCTTGTGGACCAGGAGGGTGGCGTCACCGCCGTCGTCGAGGATCATGTTCGGGCCGCCAGTGGGGCTGTTCGGCCAGGTCAGCGCCTGCTCCGTGCACCACCAGTACTCCTCCAGGGTCTCGCCCTTCCAGGCGAAGACCGGGACGCCCTGCGGGTTCTCGGGAGTGCCGTTCGGGCCGACCGCGACGGCGGCGGCCGCGTGATCCTGGGTGGAGAAGATGTTGCAGGACACCCAGCGGACCTCGGCGCCGAGCGCGACCAGGGTCTCGATGAGCACGGCGGTCTGCACGGTCATGTGCAGCGAGCCCATGATCCGGGCGCCGGCCAGCGGCTGGGCGGCGGCGAATTCCTTGCGGATCGACATCAGGCCGGGCATCTCGTGCTCGGCGAGGGTGATCTCCTTGCGGCCGAAGGCGGCCAGGGAGAGGTCGGCGACCTTGAAGTCCTGTCGGTGGTCGACAGTCGTCATGGTGTGCTGCTCCTCGGGGGTCGGGGCGAGGTGTGGGTACGGCTGGTCTGCGCGGCGGCGGACACAGATGGTCCCAGGAGGACACAGGCATGCCCGCGTACGCGCAGCGCAGTCCGTCGGAGGCCCTCTCTCCCTCGGACGGTCCGCTGGGGACCGCCCGACCGCCATCAGCAGCGACGTCTGGCTCCCTTCCAAGCTACACCGCGGGTGCGGGGCGGCCCCAGTCCGCGTCCGGTCGGATGCCGTCGGATCGGGCTGGACCCGGCCGGATCCGGTCGGGTCGAGGGAGTGGGTGGGGAACGGCGACAGGACCCGCCGGTGGTTTCCGGGGGTCCTGTCGGGTGGGGTCGGGGGTTCTGCCGGTGGTGGGTCAGTGGTCGGTCGGGGGGCGGGTGGGGCCGCCCGGGGTGGCCTCGGCGTCCGGTCCCTTGTCGGCTTCCGTCTCGCTGTAGATGTCCGGCTCGAGGTAGATGACGCGGGCGATGGGGACGGCGGCGCGGATGCGGGCCTCGGCGGCGTTGATGGCGGTGGCGACCTGGGTGGCGGTGTCGTCGTGCTCGACGGCGATCTTGGCGGCGACCAGGAGTTCCTCGGGGCCGAGGTGGAGGGTGCGCATGTGGATGACGCCGGTGACGGTGTCGCCGTCCACGATCGCGGCCTCGATCTTCTGGACGTCTTCCAGGCCGGCGGACTCGCCGAGCAGCAGGGACTTGGTCTCGGCGGCGAGGACGAGGGCGATGAGGATGAGGAGGACGCCGATGCAGACGGTGCCGATGCCGTCCCAGATGCCGTCGCCGGTGAGGAGGGCGAGGCCGACGCCGCCGAGGGCGAGGACGAGGCCGATCAGCGCGCCGAAGTCCTCGAGGAGGACGACGGGCAGTTCGGGGGCCTTGGCGCGGCGGACGAACTGTGTCCAGGAGAGCTTGCCGCGGAGTTCGTTGGACTCCTTGATGGCGGTGTGGAAGGAGAAGCTTTCGGCGATGATCGCGAAGACGAGGACGCCGACGGGCCAGTACCAGTGCTCGATCTCGTGCGGGTGCTGGATCTTCTCGTAGCCCTCGTAGACGGCGAACATGCCGCCGACGGAGAAGAGGACGATGGAGACGAGGAAGGCGTAGATGTAGCGCTCGCGGCCGTAGCCGAAGGGGTGTTGGGGGGTGGCTTCGCGTTGGGCCTTCTTGCCTCCGATGAGGAGGAGGGCCTGGTTGCCGGAGTCGGCGAGCGAGTGCACGCCTTCGGCGAGCATCGACGACGAGCCGCTGAACGCGAACGCCACGAACTTCGATGCCGCGATCGCGAGGTTGGCGCCGAGTGCCGCCACGATCGCCCTGGTGCCGCCTGACGCGCTCATGTGTCCGCGTTGTCCCTTCGCCTTCATGCGTACGCCGTGCTGGGCGCGGCCTGTTGCGGCTTTGCCCGTCCTTTGCCGGGAGGCCATTGTTGCAGCCCCGTCCGGCGGTGCTGCGTCAGGTCGTCGTGAGCGGGGTCATGCGACGACCGTGGCCCGGAAGACCGTACCGGCCCCGCTCACTTCGGCCTTGTGTCCTGCGGGGACGAAGACGGACGTGCCCGGTGTCAGGGTGTGCTCGCCCGCGCGGACGGCGCCTGCGGTGCACAGCAGGATCTGCGGGGTGGGGCGGGTGAGGTCGTGGGCGGGGCCGCCGGCGGCGAGGACGTAGCGGGAGAGCCGGAACTCGTCGGTGGGGGTGTCGTAGACCTCTTCGCCGTCCGGGGCGGCCTCGGGGCGCAGGACGCCGGGGTCGGCGGGCTCGAAGCGGACGATGCGCAGGAGTTCGGGGACGTCGACGTGTTTGGGGGTGAGTCCGCAGCGCAGGACGTTGTCGGAGTTGGCCATGATCTCGACGCCGAGGCCGTTGAGGTAGGCGTGCGGGATGCCGGCGCCGAGGAACAGGGCCTCGCCGGGCTGGAGTCGGACGTGGTTGAGGAGCATGGCGGCGATGACGCCTGGGTCGCCGGGTAGTGGTGGGCGATGCCGGCGTAGGGGGTGTACGCGCCGCCGAGGCGGTCGCAGGCGGCGGCCGCGGCGGTGACGGTGTGCGCCGTCTCGGCGGGGTCGGCGGTGAGGATCGCCGTCAACACTTCGCGCAGGGCGGCTTCCTCGGGATGTGCGTGCAGAAGGTCGACGTACGGCTTGAGGGAGTCGACGCCGAGGCCGTCGAGGAGGTCGGCGGCGTGGGCCGGGGGGCGGAAGCCGCAGAGGCCGTCGAACTCGGTGAGGGCGCAGATGAGTTCGGGCTTGTGGTTGGCGTCCTTGTAGTTGCGGTGCGGGGCGTCGACGGGGACGCCTCGGCGTTCCTCGTCCTCGTAGCCCTCCTTGGCCTGGGTCAGGTCGGGGTGGACCTGGAGGGAGAGGGGGGCGCCGGCGGCGAGGAGTTTGAGGAGGAAGGGGAGGCGGGGGCCGAATCTGGCGACGGCCGGTTCGCCGAGTTCGCGCCGCGGGTCGGCGTCGATGACGTCGACGAGGGTGCCGCGGTCGGTGCGGGAGGGGGCGCCGGGGTGGGCGCCCATCCACATCTCGGCTTGCGGTTCGCCGGTGGGCTCGATGCCGAGGAGGTGCGGGATCGCGGTGGGGGAACCCCAGGCGTAGGGGCGGACGGTGTTGTCGAGGCGGTCCATGCGGTCTCTCTCTGCCTGTCCGTCCGTCTTCGGTCGGTCTTCGGTCTTCGGTCCGTCGGTCGGTTGTCGGTCGGTCCGTTGTGCGGGGTGTGGACGGGGCGGCGTCGGGCGTCGGCGGTCGGTTGCGGGCGGCTGTTCCCCGGCTTCGACGCCGGCTCGTCAGGCTCCCGAGGCGAGCGCCAGGTAGACGGCGGCGAAGTCCGTGGTGGCGATGAGTTCGGCGAGGGTGACGAGTTCGCCGCCTTCCTCGGGTTCGAGTTCGCTGATCGGCGTGTCGTGGCTGAGGGCCAGTTCGCGGGCGGTCGGGGCGGAGGTCAGGCCGCCGATCGGACGGTCGCGCAGCAGCACCACGCGCGCGTGCAGGGCGGGCGGTTCCTCGACGCGGTCGCGGAAGAAGTCGTCCGGGTCGGCGCTGGCGGCGAGCGGGCCGGCCAGCAGCGCGTTGTGTTCGGCGAGGGCTTCGGGGAGTTCGGCGACGAGGGCGGGGCGTCCGGCAAGTTCGGCGAGGGCGGCGGCGAAGCGGCGGCCCGCGGGTCCGGCCGAGGTCCCTTCGGTCCAGATCACGGGGAGCGCGTCGGCGAGTTCGGCGGCCAGGGTCTTCGCCGGGTTGCTGTAGGTGGCGACAGCGGGCCCGCAGCGTTCGGCGACCTGGTCGAGCCGGTCGGCGACCTTCTCGAGCACCTCGGGCGGGGCGGGAATCAGGGCGATGCGGTCGAGGAGGGCGAGGAGCGGGGTGAGCAGGGCCCACAGGACGCCGGGCGCGGAGGCGGCCACCGGGGGCTGCTCGTCCTGCTCGTAGGGGGCGGTCGCCAGGGGGATGAACAGGCAGTGCGCGGCGACGGCCGCTTCGCTGAGCGGCGACTGGGCGGGGGCCACGGCGGCGACGGTGCAGCCTCGGCGGTAGGCCTGTTCGGCGAGGAGGGAGAGGCCGGGTTCGCTGCCGTCCGGGGTGGCGATGAGGAGGAGGTCCACGGAGCCGGCCCAGCCGGGGAGTTCCCAGCGCAGGGCGCCCGCTACGGGGGCGACGCCGGTGGGCGCCAGGCGGATGACGGGGCACGCGGCGCCGGCGAGGGTGCCGAGGAGGTCGGCGACGCAGACCGCGGCGGCGCCGGGTCCTGCGATGAGGATCGCGCGGGGGCGGCCGTCCGGCGCCAGGTCGTTCACGCCGGCCTCGGCCGCGTGCCGGACGGCGGTGCGGACGCGGGCGCCGGCTTCGGCGGCGCCGCGCAGGAGGGCTCTGCGGTCGGCCTCGGTAAGGGCCTCCGGCGTGTCGAGCAGCGAGTCGTCGAGCATGGCGGCAGTCTCCGATCGCCTGGGGCGTCGTCGGTTTCGGGGCCGGGGGTGCGGTGCGCCGGCGGGGCACGGGGCGTGGCGCCTTGTGCGGGGGCGCGTCACGCGGGGTGGGCGCGTTACGCGGGGTGGCGGGCCTCGTCGACGAGGAGGACGGGGATGTCGTCACGCACCGGGTAGGCCAGGCCGCAGTCCTGCGCCGTGCAGATCAGCTCGGTGTCCTGCTCCTTGAGAGGGGCGTGGCAGGCGGGGCAGGCGAGGATCTCCAGGAGGCCGGCTTCGAGCGGCATGGGGGTGTCCCTTCGAGGTGGGCGGGCGGGGTGTCGTCCGGCGTGCGGATGTGCCTGGTCAGCGTACCGCTGGTGAGGGTGGGGCCGCGGGGGTCCGGCGTGGTGGGCGGTGCGGGCCGGGGAGGGGCTGGTGGGCCGGGTGGGACGACGTCCGTCGGCCGGGCGAAGCAGACCGGAGACGGGCTGGTGGGCCGGGCGCAGCGGGGCCGGGAGGACGTCCGTGAGGCGGGCGGAGGAGCGGGGCGGGGGTGCGGAGGGCCGTGGTCGCGGCCCTCCGCCGGGAGCGCTCCGGGCGGCGGGGGAAGGAGGGGTCAGGCTCGGATGATGCGCAGGGCCTCGTCCCGGATGCTGTTCATCGTCTGTTCGTCGCGGGCTTCCGCGTTGAGGCGGAGGAGGGGCTCGGTGTTGGAGGGGCGGACGTTGAACCACCAGTCGGCGCAGGACACGGTCAGGCCGTCCAGTTCGTCCAGGGTGACGTCCTCGCGGGGGCCGTACGCCGCCTTGATCGCGGCGATGCGGCCGGCCTGGTCGGCGACCGTCGAGTTGATCTCCCCGGAGCCGCTGTAGCGGTCGTACTCGGCGACGAGGGACGAGAGGGGGCCGTTCTGGCCGCCGAGGGCCGCGAGGACGTGGAGGGCGGCCAGCATGCCGGTGTCGGCGTTCCAGAAGTCCTTGAAGTAGTAGTGCGCGGAGTGCTCGCCGCCGAAGATGGCGCCGGAGCGTGCCATTTCGGCCTTGATGAAGGAGTGGCCGACGCGGGTGCGGACGGGGGTGCCGCCGTTCTCCTTCACCACCTCCGGGACGGACCGGGAGGTGATCAGGTTGTGGATGACGGTGCCCCTGCCGCCGTTGCGCGCGAGTTCGCGTACGGCCACCAGGGCTGTGATCGCGGACGGGGAGACCGGTTCGCCGCGCTCGTCGACGACGAAGCAGCGGTCGGCGTCGCCGTCGAAGGCGAGGCCGAGGTCGGCGCCCTCGTCGCGGACCCGTTTCTGGAGGTCCACGAGGTTCGCCGGGTCGAGCGGGTTGGCCTCGTGGTTGGGGAAGGTGCCGTCCAGCTCGAAGTACAGGGGGACGAGGGTCAGGGGCAGGCCCTCGAAGACGGTGGGGACGGTGTGGCCGCCCATGCCGTTGCCCGCGTCGACCACGACTTTGAGGGGGCGGATGGTGGTGAGGTCGACGAGTGCGCGCAGGTGTGCCGCGTAGTCGTTCAACGTGTCGGCCCGGGTGATCGTTCCCTGCGGCGGGCCGGTATGCGTGTCGGCCGTGCCGGCGGCCGTGCTGGAGGAAGCCGCGCCGGTGTCCGTCCAGCGCTCCACGAGTTCGCGGATCTCGGTCAGGCCGGTGTCCTGGCCGACCGGGGCGGCGCCTGCGCGGCACAGCTTGATGCCGTTGTACTGGGCCGGGTTGTGCGAGGCGGTGAACATGGCGCCGGGCAGGTTCAGCGCGCCCGAGGCGTAGTACAGCTGGTCCGTGGAGCACAGGCCGATCTGTGTGACGTCCACGCCACGGGCGGCCGCGCCGCGGGAGAAGGCGTCGGTGAGGCCGGGCGAGGAAGGGCGCATGTCGTGGCCGACGACGATCGCCCGGGCGCCGGTCACCTGGGCGAAGGCCGCGCCGAACAGGTCGGCGAGGGACTCGTCCCACTGGTCCGGGACCAGTCCGCGTACGTCGTACGCCTTGACGATCTGCGACAGATCAGCAGCCACGGCCAACCTTCCTGAAGTCCTGTGGGTCACCACAAACTACCCGGGCCTGTTCGGTGTGCGGTGGGGGGTCGCCGGGTGGCGCGCGGTGGACCGAACGGCTGACTCCCTGCGCCTTCCGGGCCTGCGTCGGGCGGCTCGGAAGGGAGCGTCGGCAGCTCGGCCGAGGCGGCCGAGTGGTGAAAGCGGTTGCCGTCTCTTTGCGGACCCGCTGCGGCGTCGCGTGGTGAGCGTGCGCGTCCAGGGAGGTGCGTCGCTGCGTGAGGGGTCGGAGGGTGCGGCTGCTCAGTTGTCCGGTGAGCGCAGGACCCGCAGGTGGCCGCGGCGGGCGACCTCCATCGGGTCCGCCGAGCGTGCGCCGCCGCTGGTTCCGGTCGCACGCCCTTGCGGGCGGGCGGCCTCGCGAACCGCGTTGGCAAGCGCTTCCAGGTCGTCTCCGCTGGGGCGGGCGGGGGCCGAGCTGTCGAGGAGCCGGACGACCTCCCAGCCGCGCGGGGCGGTGAGGCGCTCGGAGTGCTCGGCGCACAGGTCGTAGCAGTGGGGCTCGGCGTAGGTGGCGAGCGGGCCGAGGACCGCGGTCGAGTCGGCGTAGACGTACGTCAGCGTCGCGACGGCGGGTCGGCCGCAGGCGGTGCGCGAACAGCGACGTACAGGGCTCACGATGTTGGACGGTACCGCACTCTTGAGCGGGCCGCGACGACTCTCCACCAGGTCACTCCACCGTGTCGGGTTGTGAAACGCCCCACGCGCCGGTTCAGTCATACCCCGCTGACCTGCGTCAACACCAGTCGTTAAGGGTGGGAACCTGTCGGCTCGCGGTCACTACTCGGCACAAACAGCATCAATTGCCATGAGCTCACCGGTCTCGGAGAGATACGGATTCGAGCCCAACGTTGGCTGGAATGGTCATCCTGCGACAAGCGGTGGCTGCGGGTCGGCGACGGGCTGTGGTGGCCCCAACGGCGGGGGCCGCGGGGGGAGGCGTGCGGGGAGGCGTGTGGGCGGGGCGACGGGTCACGGCGGGGACTACGCTTCAGTAGTGATGGAGAGCCCCGTACCGCCCCCTGCCGCCGGCCCAGGACCCCGTCGTCGCGATCGCCATGGGCGGGGAATGCGGGGGCCTGTCGCACCGCCCCAGGTGCCGCTGGCCGCCAGTCGCGCCGACGTGTTCGCCGATCTCGTGCAGGACTCCGTGGACCGGCTGGAACGACGATGGCCGCAGCTCACCGACATCGACTTCATGGTTCTCGAGGTGCCGCGCCTGGACGCGGCGGCGGAGCCGTGGAACGACGAGGCGGTCCCGCTGGGCGGCACGATCCCCGCGCGTGAGGGACGACGGGCGCGGGTCGTCGTCTACCGGCGGCCGGTCGAGATCCGCACCAAGGGACGCGACGAACGGGCCGCGCTGGTGCACGAGGTGGTCGTGGAGCAGGTCGCCGAGCTGCTCGGACTGACGCCCGAGACGGTGGATCCGCGCTACGGCGAGGACTGAGCGCCGCACTGGCGCCCGCACGTCCTCCGTCCCCCTTCCGGGGGACGGAGGAACCCCTTCGGGTTACCTCTGCAGCACTGCGACGTCCTCGTCGGCCTCCGGTACCGCGACCGTTCCCCGGTCGTCCGGGAGGGTCTGGATCGTGAAGCCCGAGACGCCTTCCTGAGTGGCCGTCAGGGTGCGCGCGGCGTAGACCGGGGTGGCCGTGAGGGGTTCGACGGTCAGCGCGTAGGTGCCCTTCAGGCCGGCGGGGACGGGGAGTCGGACCTCCTGTGTGGTGCCCGCCGCGACCGTGTACGTCTGGGAGGCGGACGTGCCGCCGCCGCTGCCCGCGGACGCGGTGACCTTGACCTTGGCCGCGCCCTTGGGCGCGGTGAGGGAGAGGGATGCGCCCTTGGCGGTGTTGTCGGCCACCGACGCGCGCCCGCCGACCGGGGCGGCCGCCGGGATGAACGCCGACTCCTGCTTGTCGCCCTTGCCGCGCAGCACCCGTACGGCGGCGACCACGGGCGTCGACTGGTCGGTCGGGGTGAGGATCAGGGAGCCGACTTCCCCGCGCGTGACGTCGCCGAGGTCGACGGAGGCCGTCATGCCGGCCTTGACGTGCAACGTCTCGTGTCCCGCCGGGGTGATCGATCCCGAGGGGGAGGCCAGTCGGACGTTGAGGTCGGCGTCCGCGTCACCGGGCGCGTGGACGATGAGGCGTACGGCGGTGGCGTCCTTGGGGATGCCGGGGATGACCTGGGTGGCGGCCGGTTCGGCGGAGGAGGCGAGCCAGTCGCCGCCGAGCTTCGCGTCCAGGGCCTGGACGGCTGCCCCGAGGCGGCCGCTGCGGACCTTGACGTGGACGGTGAGGTCTTCCTGCTTCTCGGCGGTGAGCGTGGACAGCAGGATCGGCTCGCTGGAGTGCGCGGGGACGGCGATGTCCTCCCCCACCGTGCTCGCCAGGGCACCGTCCTTGCCGATGAGCTCGATGTCGACGACGGCGGCGGAGTCGTCCGGATTGGTGAGGTGGACGTAGTCCGTGCGGTCGGCGGACGTGGCCGCGCCCGGGAACCAGAACTCGGTGTCGGGCGCGGTGCAGGTGAGGCCCTGGAGGCCGCGGCCGACGCCGGCGGCGACCTCGGTGGTCTCCTGAACCGTCCAGCCGGGGGCGAACTTCCCCTCGGCGGCGCCCAGGAGCGCGGGGGCGTCGGCGCCGGTGGTGACGCCGACGGCCGGGGTGCCGGGCGCCTTGGGGGCGACGACGGGCTTCGCGGCCTTCTTCTTGCCGCTCGCCTTGTCGCCTGTCTTGCCGCTGGCCTTGTCTTCGGCCTTGCTTCCCGTTTTGTCCCCCGGCTTGCCGCTCGCCGTGTCCGTCGGATCCGCCGATTTTCCTGTCGCCGCCGTGAGTTCGGCCGTGCCGCCGACGGCGGTCCCCTTGGTGACGGGGGTGAAGGACGTGTACGACGTCTCGGCGAGGTCGGAGCTGCTGGGCGAGGGGCAGAGCAGGCTGGTGCGCTCCACGGGCAGTTCGGCGGTCGCCTTGGCGGTGTTCTGCCCGGGAGCCTCGGGTCCGCTGAGCGTGGCGAACCCGGTGACGGCGGCGAGGGCGGCCGTGCCGGCGATGAGGGACAGGGTGGTGCGGTTCACTGCTGGCTCCCGTCGGGGCGCTCGTTGCCGGTGCCGTGGGGGTGCCGGTCCGGGTCGTAGGCGGGGTCGTAGGCGGGGTCGTAGCCGCCCTGGCCGTAGGCCGAGGGGTCGTAGGCCGACGGATCGTAGCCCTGCTGCTGCTGGTTCGGGTCGTACGGCGCCTGCTGGGTTTGGCCGTCGTAGGCGTACGGGTCGTACTGGCCGGTCCGGTAGGGGTCGTAGGGCTGCTGCTGGTCGTAGCCGCCCGCCGGGTACTGCTGGGCGCCGGGGTACTGGCCGGCCGGGTGGCCGCCGTACTCGGCGCTCGCGTAGGCCGGCTGGTCCTGCCCGCTCCACTCGCCGTAGGACTGCTGCTGGGGAACCGCCACGGGCGGCTGCTCCTCCTGCTCGGGGACCGGGAACTCGCCGTCCCGGCCGGCCTCTTCGGCTTCGGCCTGGGCGCGCAGGCGGCGGGCGCGGCGGCCCTCGCCCTCGACGGCCTGGGCGGGGACGAGGTCCTCCTCGGGCAGGTCGTCGTCGACGTCGCGGCGGCGGCCGGGGAGGGCCAGCACGACGAGGACGACACAGAGCAGGCCCTGCGCCCACAGCCAGGCGGTGTGGGTGAACGGGTCGTCGTAGGTGACGTTCAGCGTGCCGCCCGAGTCGGGCAGTTCGAAGCCCTGGGCCCAGCCGTCGACGGTGGTGGGGGTGAGGGGCTTGCCGTCGAGGGTGGCCGTCCAGCCGTCGGCGGCCGCGTCGGCCAGGCGCAGGACGCGGCTGCCGGAGCCGGCGGGGAGGGTGGTGTGGATGTCGACGGGGCCCGCGGCGACCGGGACCGCAGTGCCCTTGCCGGACGCGGGGACGACGGCCGCGCGGGAGACCTCCTGGTCGACCCGCCACAGGGCGCTGCCGTTCTGCTGGCTGAGCCGCTTCAGGCCGGGCGTGGCGTCCAGGACGCGCGCGACCTCCCGGGGCGCGCCCTTGTGGACGAGGACGTAGCCCACGGCGAACTTGCCGAGCTGGTCGCTCTGGTCGGCGCCGGAGCCGGCGACGAGGTTGGCGACGACCTTGTCGAGCTGGGCGTTCTCGCCGTCGGCCGCGGCGAGTTCGGCGTCGCCGAGGCGCGCGCCGGAGCCGCGGACCAGCATGTAGCCGACGTGTCCCGCGGAGTCGCTGTCGAGGACGAGGGTGCGGGCCTGGTCGCGGCCGCCGGCCTCTTCGGCGACGAACGCGGGCACCTGGACGGGGTCGCGGCGCTCCAGGGGGCCGTCGGCGCCGCCGATCATCCAGCCGGCGGCGACGAGCAGCGGACCCGCGGCGGAGGCGAAGGCGATGAGGACGGCGACCGGCTGGCGCCAGCCGAAGCTCTGTTCGGCGACACGCGTGCGTGCTCCCTCGGCGCCGATGACGGCGGCGGTGAGGAGGGCGATGCCGTAGACGAGGGTGGCGGGGCCGGCCCAGGTCGAGTTGTTGGACAGGACGGCGAAGACGAGGCCCACGAGGGCGACCGCCCAGGCCGCCCAGATGCCGAAGTGGCGTTCGGAACGGAGCAGGGCGGCCAGTGCGGCCAGCACGATGCCGATCAGCATGAGGCCCTGGACGGTGCCGGGGCCGCCGGGGCTCGCGCCGAGCAGGTCGAGCGCGGTTGCGGCCGACGGGCCGTCGTCGAGGCCGGCCTGGGTGAAGAAGCCGAACGGCAGCAGGGACAGGGACCAGGGCGCGAGGATCAGCAGGGGCGTGCCGAGCTGGGCCAGGAAGCGCAGGCCGTGGGCGGCGATGTCGGCGCGGCGCACGGCGAGGACGGAGAGGCCGAGGATCAGGGCGATGGGCCAGACGATCGGGGTGAAGGCGGTGGTGATCGTCAGGAGCAGGGCGTACGCCCAGGTGGCGCGCCAGCTGCCGGGGCCGCCGGAGTGTCCTGTCAGGCCGCTGGCGGCGACGGCCGCGCGGGCGATGAGCGGCAGCAGGACGGCGAGGACGGCGGTGCCGACGCGGCCGCCGGCGAGGGCGCCGGTGGCGGCGGGCAGGAAGGCGTAGACGACGGCCGCCCACGCGCGCAGCAGGCGGGATTCGACGAGCGGCCGGGAGGCGAAGTAGGCGGCGACGCCGGCCAGGGGCACCGAGCAGACGAGCAGCAGGGTGAGGGCGAGGCCGGTCGAGCCGAGGAGCAGGGTGGCCAGTGTCGCGATGATCGCGAGGTAGGGCGGGGCGGACGCGGTGCCGCCGGCGCCCACCGCGTGCCAGGCGTCGGTGTAGCGCGCCCACAGGTCAAAGGCGTCGGGCGGGGCGGGCAGCAGGGCGCCGCCGGCGAGCGCGCCGCCGCCGAGGAGGTTGCGGCAGGCGACGAGGGAGACGAGAAGCAGGACCAGGAAGAGCACCGGGCCGGGCTTGCGGGCGATGCGCTTGAGGCGGGCGAACTGCTCGATCTCCAGGAAGTCGGCGTCGTCGCCGCCGGGGCCAGACTCGACGGCGCCGCCGTGCCGGCCCGCTCCGGAGACGGCTTCGGGGTCGGAGGAGCCGAACAGGTCGCCGGCGACCTGTTCGACGGTGGCCCGCACGGTCGCGCCGGGCGGCGGGAACAGGGGGCGCAGTTCGTCCTTGTCGACCGTCGGTCTGCCGCGCGTGCGGCGTCCGGCGATGATCCGCTCGGGCCGCAGCAGGGTGCCCAGCAGGCCGCGGATCTCGTCGAGGGCCTGTCCGGGGACCTTGCCGACGAGGTAGGCGACGGTGCGCAGCAGGGTACCGACGATCAGGCGCACCAGGACCCAGGGCAGCAGGGCGGTGCGGCTGTTGACGAGGAGGGTGTAGGCGGCGCCGGCCTTGTCGACCTTGTGCGGGGAGGCGCTGGTGCGGCCCGCGCAGTCGACGGTGCGGCGTTCGCGGGAGGCCGCTTCGGCGTGCCGTACGACGGCCTCGGGGGCGATGAGGACGCGGTGGCCGGCGGCCTGGGCGCGCCAGCACAGGTCGACGTCGTCCCGCATGAGGGGGAGGCGGCGGTCGAAGCCGCCGAGCTGTTCGAAGACGTCGCGGCGGATCAGCATGCCGGCGGTGGACACGGACAGCACGGACCGTACGTGGTCGTGCTGGCCCTGGTCCTGTTCGCGGCGGTCCAGGCCGGTCCAGCGGCGGCCGGAGTGGGCGATGGTGACGCCGACCTCGAGGAGCTGGCGGCGGTCGTACCAGCCGCGGAGCTTGGGTCCGACGACGGCCACGTCGTCCCGGCCGAGTTCGAGTTCGTTCTCCACGACGCGCAGCAGTTCGGCGAGGGCGTCGGGTTCGGGGGCGCTGTCGTCGTGCAGCAGCCAGAGCCACTGGACGGGCTCTCCGTGCGGGAGTTCCGGCAGGTCGTAGGCGTCGTCGCGCCAGGTGCGCGTGACGGGGTCCCAGCCGCTGGGGCGCTTGAGGTAAGGCAGTTCCTCGGGGGTGAGGACGGGGGCCGTGCGGTGGGCCTCCTCGACGGCCTGGCCGAACCCGGTGCGCCGGGCGAGGTGCAGGACGCGGTCGTCGCCGAGGGCTTCGGCGACCAGTCGCGCGGAGTCGTCCGAGCTGCCGGTGTCGGCGGCCATGACGGACTGGACGGGGCGCTCCTGGCCGAGCAGCCCGGCGAGCGCGTCGGGCAGCCAGCGGGCACCGTCGTGGGAGACGATCACCGCGGTCACTACATGACGCGGGAACTCAGGTGTGGCAGCGCCGTCTTGGCGGGCTGCCGTGTGGCTGTGCACGGACATCGAGGTACGGGCCCCGGTTCGCTGGACTGCGGTGGACGCCTGCGCCGTGTGGGTGCGGCGGGGTGTCTCGGACGAGCGCCCACACTATCGGCTGGGCAGGGCGACGGCCCGCCGCCTGTGGACAACCCACCTGCGACGGGCCGCTCGGACCCCTGTGCCTCACTGTCGGCGTGCCGTGCCGCCGCTCCTGCGCTCGGCGGGCGGCGCTCAGACCGCGGCTTTCTTCAGTCGGCGACGCTCGCGCTCGGACAGGCCGCCCCAGATGCCGAATCTCTCGTCGTTCGCGAGGGCGTACTCGAGACATTCGGAGCGGACCTCGCAGGCGAGGCAGACCTTCTTGGCCTCGCGGGTGGATCCGCCCTTCTCGGGGAAGAAGGACTCGGGATCGGTCTGGGCGCAGAGCGCGCGCTCCTGCCAGCCGAGTTCCTCGTCCGCGTCGTCGACGTCGACCAGCAGTTGCTGCACCAGCTCGGTCATGTGCGCCCCTCGCTCTGTCTTTCGCGTCCCCGTGACGTGGCCGTTACCGATTCCGGCTGAACGACACGAGTGAAATTACAAGTGTGCTGCTCCGGGCGAGTCAAGCTGAGATCTGCTATTGGGCCCCTTATTCACTCTGCGGAACCAAGGCCGTGCGGTAAGTGTTCAAATCGCCATAAACCTTGACACGCAGATGGAGCCCCGGAGGGCCGCCGGCCCCGCGCGGTGCTTGTGCGGGGAAAGACGCCCAGAGGTTCGATCTCGTTGCGGCACGCGCGCGGAAGCGAAGCGGATCACAGCCCGATCACGGATCGCCGTGCGGCTCGCGCCCGGCATGTGCGCCATGTGTCCCGGTCGGTGGGTGCACAAACCTTTCACCTCGGAGATGAACCTGATGAGGTGAACCACGTCCCACATCCTGGGTGTCGAGTTGACAGTGGAGGTGTGAGCCGCTGTCCTAGTGGGCATGCTCGCGAACTTGGCACTCACCTCGACCGGCTCCGCCGGGTCCCACGGTGCTGCCCGCGCTCGCTGTAGCTGTTGTCGCTGTTCCAGCTGTTGAGCCCAACGCGCTCCGGCTGTACCCGTCGAGTCCACCGCGACTCGGCAGCTGTCTCCCTCCGGCCCGCACCAGGGCCTCGCTGA
The DNA here is from genome assembly GCF_036898465.1 of Streptomyces sp. B21-105. Classification (NCBI taxonomy): domain Bacteria; kingdom Bacillati; phylum Actinomycetota; class Actinomycetes; order Kitasatosporales; family Streptomycetaceae; genus Streptomyces; species Streptomyces sp. B21-105. The sequence continues at coordinate 3,845,762 of NZ_JARUMJ010000001.1, forward strand.
TCCACCCGTGATCCGGGCGGACGGTACGCGGCACCCCGCCGGCCCCCACGTTCTTCCACCTCTTCCTCCGAGGAACCACCGCACCCCATGAACAGCGACAGCGACCTCCAGATCGCCGGCGACATCCTCGAAGTCCCGCACCTCCTCCAGGCGCCGCGCGAGCACCCGGCCACCGTGGCCGAGTTCGTCGGCCTGGCCCGCTCCGTCGCGGAAGACCGCTCCCAGTGGGAGCACCTGGTCCGCTACGACGCGACGACCCGCTGGTACCACCGGCTGCGCACCGGCCCGGGCTACGAGGTGTGGCTGCTGTCCTGGCTGCCCGGCCAGGGCAGCGGACTGCACGACCACGGCCCCTCCTCCGGGGTGCTCACGGTCCTGGAGGGCGGGCTGACCGAGCGCACGGAGCGCGGCAAGCGGGTGCTGGCGGCCGGCGCCCAGCGGGTGTTCGCGCCCGGGTACGCGCACGAGGTCGTCAACGACGCGCTGGAGCCGGCGGTGAGTCTGCACGTGTACTTCCCCGGACTCACGGAGATGCCCATGCGCACCGCGTCGCGGAGCGCCTCGGCCGGCGCGTCCGCCGCCGTGGCCTGCACGGCCCTCGGCGCGTAGGGGCGCGGGGGCTTTGCGGGCGCGAGGCGCTGCCGGGGACCTCTGCCGCTCCGACGTCGTCGCCATGCCGTCGGACGTTCGTCGGGGCGGTCCGTGATGGCGGTCCGTCCGTCGTCCGTCGGGGCGTCTGCCGGGTGCCTGTGGGGGCGTCGGCGGGAGTGGGCGGGGGGCGAGGCGCTCGGGCGGGTGAGCGGGATGTCCACAAGCGGCCCGTCGTCCACAACCGGCCGTCGCGCTGTCGGCGCCGCCTGCGAGACTTGCCGTCATGCGCATTGTGGTTCTGGCAGGCGGCATCGGCGGTGCCCGGTTCCTGCGCGGTCTGAAGCAGGCCGTGCCGGACGCGGACATCACGGTCATCGGCAACACCGGCGACGACATCCATCTCTTCGGGCTGAAGGTCTGCCCGGACCTCGACACGGTGATGTACACGCTCGGCGGCGGCATCAACGAGGAGCAGGGCTGGGGGCGGTCCGACGAGACCTTCCACCTGAAGGAGGAGCTCGCGGCGTACGGAGCCGGACCGGGGTGGTTCGGGCTGGGCGACCGCGACTTCGCCACGCACATCGTGCGGACGCAGATGATCGGCGCCGGATATCCGCTGAGCGCGGTCACCGAGGCGCTGTGTGACCGGTGGAAGCCGGGAGTGCGGCTGATCCCCATGACGGACGACCGGGTCGAGACGCATGTCGCCGTCGAGGTCGACGGCGAGCGCAGGGCCGTGCACTTCCAGGAGTACTGGGTGCGGCTGCGCGCGTCGGTGCCGGCTGTGGCCGTCGTACCCGTCGGCGCCGAGCAGGCCAAGCCGGCGCCGGGGGTGCTGGAGGCGATCGCCGAGGCGGACGTCGTCCTCTTCCCGCCGTCGAATCCGGTCGTCTCCGTGGGCACGATCCTCTCCGTGCCCGGCATCCGTGAGGCGATCGCCGAGGCCGGCGTACCGGTGGTGGGCCTCTCCCCCATCGTCGGCGACGCCCCGGTGCGCGGTATGGCCGACAAGGTGCTGGCCGCGGTCGGCGTCGAGTCGACGGCCGCGGCGGTGGCCGAGCACTACGGCTCGGGGCTGCTCGACGGCTGGCTCGTCGACACGGTGGACGCGGGTGCCGTCGGGCGGGTGGAGGCGGCGGGGGTCCGCTGCCGGGCCGTCCCGCTGATGATGACCGACCTCGACGCGACCGCGCAGATGGCGCGGGAGGCGTTGCGGCTGGCGGAGGAGGTGCGGGCGGCATGAGCGGGTCCTCCGGGAACGGCTACCGGGTCTGGGCGGTGGCCGGGCTGCCCGAAGTGCGGGCCGGCGACGACCTCGCCAAGCTGATCGCCTCGGCCGAGCCGCAGCTCGCCGACGGGGACGTGCTGCTCGTCACCTCCAAGATCGTGTCCAAGGCGGAGGGCCGGATCGTCCGGGCGGACGACCGGGAGGCCGCGATCGACGCCGAGACGGTCCGGCTCGTGGCCCGGCGCGGAGCGCTGCGCATCGTCGAGAACCGGCAGGGCCTGGTGATGGCCGCCGCGGGCGTCGACGCCTCCAACACCCCCGCCGGGACGGTGCTGTTGCTGCCCGAGGACCCCGACGCGTCCGCGCGGGCGCTGCGGGACGGGCTGCGGGACGCGCTCGGCGTCGACGTCGGCGTCCTCGTCACCGACACCTTCGGGCGTCCGTGGCGGGCCGGGCTCACGGACGTCGCGATCGGCGCCGCCGGCGTACGGGTGCTGGACGACCTGCGCGGCGGCACGGACGCGTACGGCAACCCGCTCAGCGCGACGGTCGTCGCCACGGCTGACGAACTGGCCGCCGCAGGCGACCTCGTGAAGGGCAAGGCGGCCGGGCTGCCCGTGGCCGTGGTGCGTGGACTCGGGCACGTCGTCGTACCCGACGACGACACGGCGGCGTCCGCGGAGGCCGCCGCCGGCGCCCGGGCCATGGTGCGCGGCGCGCGCGACGACATGTTCCGGCTCGGGACCTCCGAGGCGGTCCGGCTGGCCGTGACCCAGCGTCGGACCGTGCGCTCCTTCACCGACGAACCGGTCGACCCCGGAGCGGTCCGGCGGGCGGTGGCGGCGGCCGTCACCGCGCCGGCGCCGCATCACACCACGCCGTGGCGGTTCGTGCTGCTCGAGTCGCAGGCGTCGAGGATCCGGCTGCTGGACGCCATGCGGGACGCGTGGATCGCCGATCTGCGCGGGGACGGCAAGTCCGAGGAGTCCATCGCGAAGCGGGTGCGGCGGGGCGACGTCCTGCGCCACGCGCCGTATCTCGTCGTCCCCTGTCTGGTGATGGACGGCTCGCACACCTACGGGGACGCCCGGCGGGACGCGGCCGAGCGGGAGATGTTCGTGGTGGCGGCCGGCGCCGGCGTGCAGAACTTCCTGGTCGCGCTGGCCGGCGAGCGACTCGGGTCCGCGTGGGTGTCGTCGACGATGTTCTGCCGGGACGTGGTCCGGGAGGTCCTCGAACTGCCGCAGGGCTGGGATCCGATGGGCGCGGTGGCGGTCGGACACGCGGCCGAGGAGCCGCGGGTCCGCGGGGAGCGGGAGGTGGCCGACTTCGTCGAGGTGCGCTGACCGCTCGCTCGTCCGACCCTTTGCCTTGTCCGGCTTCTTCCTCTCGTCCGACATCTCCTTTTGACCGACTCCTTCTCGTACGACCCGGGACTTCGCCTGTGGCAGGACGCTTCTCTCCCCGGCCCACCCGCACCACCGTGCGCGGCGGTCATGTCGGTGTGCCCTCCGGGGTGCCCCGGCAGGCTCCGGCACCGGGGCGGGTGCGGCACTGGGCGCCCGAGGGTCCGCTCGACCTCGGGCTGGTGCTCGGGCCGCTGCGCCGCGGGCCGGGTGATCCGACGTTCCGGGCGACGCCGGACGGGTCCGTGTGGCGGGCCAGCCTCACTCCCGCCGGGCCGGGGACGCTGCGCGTGGCCGCCCACGACGGGGCGGTGCGCGCCGAGGCGTGGGGGCCGGGGGCGGAGTGGCTGCTCGAGCAGCTGCCGGAGCTGCTCGGGGCGGCGGACGCGCCGGAGGCCTTCGAGCCCCGCCATCGCGTGGTGGCCGTGGCCCGGCACCGGCGTCCGGGGCTGCGGCTGACGCGGACCGGGCTGGTGCTGGAGTCGCTGATCCCGTCGATCCTGGAGCAGAAGGTCACGACGGACGAGGCGTATCGGGCGTGGCGGCTGCTGGTCCGGGGGTTCGGCGAACCCGCGCCCGGACCCGCGGCCGACGGGCGGCTGTGGGTGATGCCGGCGCCACGGACATGGGCGCTGATCCCGTCGTGGGAGTGGCACCGGGCGGGCGTCGACGACAAGCGGGCGTCGACGATCCTGCGGGCCGTCCGGGTGGCGGGGCGGCTGGAGGAGTCGCTGCGGATGGAGCCGGCCGCGGCGCAGGCCCGGCTGGAAGTGGTGCCGGGGATCGGGCCGTGGACGTCGGCGGAGACCGTGCAGCGCAGTCACGGCGCGGCGGACGCGGTGACCGTGGGGGATCTGCATCTGCCGGGGATCGTGGGATGGGCGCTGGCCGGGGACCGCGACGCCGACGACTCGGTGATGCTGGAGTTGTTGGAGCCGTATGCGGGGCAGCGGCACCGCGCGGCCCGGTTGATCCTGCTGAGTGGGCGGACGCCGGCTCGGCGGGCGCCGAAGATGCCGCGGTGGGACATCGGGACGTTGTGAGGGCCCCGCTCCGCGCGGAGGGGGCGCGCCGGGCGCACCACGAGGGCGAGCCGCTCCAGAGGGGCTCACCACGCGGCCGGTGCGCTTGTTGGTGCGCGAGGAACGGCACCCCCCGCCGCCCTGACCACCGGTTTGGGCGTGCGCACCGTGAGCGGGCGCAGCCGGGTGCCCTTGCCGGCGACCAGGAGGATCGCTTCTGTCACCTTCGTCTCCGCTTCCTGCCGGGACCGGGCGAACTGTCTTTCGACCGGCCGGTGTATGCAGACCGTCGTACGGCGACTTCCAGGCTGTCGGCGTTGCGTCCCGGCCCCTGCAGACCGTCCCCAGGACGGCGAGACGATGTGACGGCGAGACGGCGAGGCCGACCGGGGTGAACCGGTCGGCCAGGACGTCTCATCTCGTCGGTGCGTCAGCGCTCCCGCTCCTCCGCGCTTCAGCGTCCCTGGTAGCCCGCCGAGGTCGAGCGGGCCGAGCCGAGCTTGCCGTAGAGCTGTTTGCCCGGGCACTCCGTGGCGAACCCGTCACGATGGCCGGAGATCACGTTGAGCCGTACGTTCCTGCCCTTCGCGTAGAGGTTGCCGCCGCCGGACTTCAGGTAGGTCTTCCCCTTCGGGTTCGCCCCGAAGAGGCCGAGCTTCCACGCCGTCAGCCGGGCGACGGCGTTGACCGCGGCGGAGTTCGGCTTGGCGGACGTGAACGTGCCGAGGACGGCGATCCCCATGCTGTTGGTGTTGAACCCGAGGGTGTGGGCGCCCAGGACCGGCTTCGCCACTCCCCCGGCACGGCCCTCGTAGATCCTGCCGCACTTGTCGACGAGGAAGTTGTAGCCGATGTCCCGCCAGCCCATGCTCCTGACGTGATAGCGGTAGATACCGCGGATGACGGACGGGGCCTGTGAGCACGAGTAGCCGTTGCCCGACGCCGTGTGGTGGACGAACGCCGCCTTCACCGTCGTCGTGTAGCGGAAACCGCTCTCCCGCAGTTTCTCGTCGGCGCCCCAGCCGCGGCGGGTGATGATGCCCGGGCGCGGGCCGATGTACGGCTTCGCCCGCTGGGCCGCGGTCAGCTCGGACCCGCGCAGGGCGAGCAGTTCGCGTTCGGTGCCCGCGCGGTCCAGTGCCGGGATCTGTTCGGCGCCGAGCGGGGCGAGGGAGGCGTTGGCGGCGGACGCCTGGGTCACCTCGGCGGACAGCCCGGTCGCCGACTTCGTGTCGGCCGCGTTCTCCGCGTCGACCGGATCGCCCGGCTCGACCGCATCATCCAACCCGCCCGGCTCGACCGGCTCGTCCAGCCCGCCCGGCTCGACCGGCTCGTCCAGCCCGCCCGGCCCGCCCGGCACGACCGGCCCGCCCGGCCCGCCCGGCACGACCGGCCCGCCCGGCTCGCCCGGCACGACCGGCTCGCCCGGCACGACCGAGTTGAAGTCGTCCAGGGGTTGTGACGCCTCCGGGGGTTCGGGGGCGACCGCCCGGCCCGTCCGGGTGGTCAGCGCGCGGCCGCGCGGTGGGCCCGCCTGGACCTGTTCGGGCGCCGCCGCCCCCGGGTCCACCAGTTCCAGGTGCAGGCCGGAGGGCAGCGGTGCGGTGGCCGTGAGGTTCTGGGCACCCCGGGCCGTGTCCTCCGTGCGGCGTTCGGTGTCCGGATGGACGCGGATCTCGACGCCGTCGGAGTCGCCGACCCAGAGCGGGGCGGTGGCTCCGCGGACCCGCCCGGAGGCGCTCTCGGCCGTGCCGGGGTCGGCGCCGTGGTCGGCGTTGTGGGTCTCGACGTCCTGCCAGCCGGACCAGGAGTCGGCGCCGGTACGGCGGATTCGGACCTGGACGCGGCCGTGCAGTTCGGCGGCCGGGTCGTCCCAGACGACGCCGAGGAGAGAGAAGCGGCGGACGTCCCGCCGGGGCAGGCCCTGCACCGCCGCGCCGGCGAGAGCGCGGTCGCGGGTGAGGGGAGCCAGGGGCAGCGACTGGGTGCTGCCCGGGAGTTCGTGGCGGGCGGAAAGTTCGTGGCGGGCGGGAAGTTCGGGATGGGCTGGGCGGGCGGGAAGTTCGGGATGGGCTGGGCGGGCGGGGAGTTCGGGGAGCTCGCGGAGCTCCGGGCGGTCGGGAAGGGATCCCGTGGTCGCGGTGTCGGGGCTCGTGGCCCTGGTCGTCCCGGTGGGCGCCGCCTCCGCGGTCGGCGCGGGTCGCACCGTCGCCGCGTTGGCGGGCGGCGTCAGCGGGAGGGCGAGAGCCGCCGCACAGGTGACACCGATCGAGGTAGCAAGCAATCCACGCATGCCACCGATCCTGGGCATAGTCATACTTTTCTGTCCATCGGGGAGTTGACGGACCGTCGGGATGCGTTCCGCCGAACCGGTGGCCCCGGACGGGCCCCGGGACCGCTGTCGCGGGGCGCGCGGCGCGTAATCTTGCGTGGGTGACTGCCACCGATCGCACCCCCGCCGACCTGCTGCGTTCCGCGCTCGCCGCCGATCCCGCGCGCCCCCTGGTGACCTTCTACGACGACGCCACGGGCGAGCGGGTCGAATTGTCCGTGGCCACGTTCGCCAACTGGGTGGCCAAGACCGCCAACCTCCTCCAGGACGGACTCTCCGTCGAGCCCGGCGACCGGGTCGCGCTGTTGCTGCCCGCGCACTGGCAGACGGCGGTGTGGCTGCTGGCGTGCGCCTCGGTCGGCGTCGTCGCGGACGTGGAGGGCGACCCCGGCCGGGCCGACCTCGTCGTCGCCGGGCCCGGCCGGTTCGAGGCGGGGCTGGCCTGCCGGGGCGAGCGGTACGCGCTGTCGCTCGCCCCGCTCGGGCGCCGGTTCGTGCCGGGGCCTCCCGAGGGGTACGAGGACTACGCGGTGAACGTGCCGAGCTTCGGGGACCGTTTCGCGCCCTACGCTCCCGTGGACCCCGAGGAGCCCGCGCTGATCGTGGCCGGGGCGGAGTACACCGGCGCGGAGATCGTGGAACGCGCGCGGGCGGAGGCGTCGGAGCTGGGACTGACGGGGCCCGGGGCGCGGCTGCTGTCGGGGCTGCCGTACGACACCTGGGAGGGGCTCAGCGCCGGGCTCTACGCGCCGTTGGCGAGCGGGGGGTCGGTGGTGCTCTGCCGGAACCTCGCGGAGGCCGGCGAGGAGGTCGTGGCGAGGCGGATCGAGGCGGAGCGGGTGTCTGCGACGGCTCGGTAGCCATGGGCCCACCCGGCCCCCCGCCGCAGTGGGGGCGAGGTAGGCGGGGGCTGCCGCTGTCGGGCCTCCGCTGTCGGCCCTGAAGGGGCCTCGTCCTCGAACGCCGGACGGGCTGCTCTCGTGTCGTCACCCGTTCGGCTCGCGTCCGGCGGCCTCCTCCGGGGGTTCGGGTCATCGTCGTAGGAGCAGCTCTACGCGCTCGTACGGCCGTGGTGGGACCGGAAAGCGGAGGGGTGGATCGGACGTGACGTACTCCGGTGGTGAGGGCGGGCCCCTCGGGCCGGGGGCGGGGGCGTCCGCCGACGGGCGGGGGCTCGCGCGGCGGCGCCGGCGGCGGTGGGTGCGGTACGGGGCGGCGGCGGGGGCCGTGGTGGTGCTGGGGGTCGGGGTGGGCGGCTGGGCCGTCTACGTGAAGCTCGACGGGAACATCACGCCCGACGACGCGGCGGCGGCGGAGCTCCAGCGGTACGCGAGGGAGCGGCCGACCTCGCTGGTGAAGGACGCGCAGAACATCCTGCTCATCGGGTCCGACTCACGCTCGGGGGACGGGAACGAGAAGTACGGGCGGGACTCCGGGACCGAGCGGTCCGACACGACGATCCTGCTGCATCTGGCCGCCGGGCGGCGCAGCGCTACCGCCGTCTCGCTGCCGCGCGACCTGATGGTGGACGTGCCGGAGTGCCTGCGGCGGGACGGCAAGCGGGCCGAGCCGACGTTCGCGATGTTCAACTACGCCTTCCAGAGCGGCGGTTCGGCCTGCACGATCCGGACGGTGGAGAAGCTGACCAAAGTGCGCGTCGACCATCACGTCGTCGTCGACTTCAGCGGGTTCAAGGACATGGTCGACGCCGTGGACGGAGTGCGGGTCTGTCTGAAGGAGCCGATCAGCGACAAGGACGCCAAGCTGCGGCTGCCCGCCGGGAAGGTCACGCTGAACGGGGAGCAGGCGCTGGGGTATGTGCGGGCCCGCAAGTCGCTCGGCAACGGCAGTGACACCGACCGGATGGAACGGCAGCAACGGTTTCTCGGGGCGCTCGTCAACAAGGTGCAGAGCAATGACGTCCTGCTGAACCCGGTGAAGCTGTATCCGTTGCTGGACTCGGCGACGTCCTCGCTCACCACCGATCCGGATCTGGCGAGTCTGCGCGGTCTGTATGAACTCGTGCGCGGCCTGCGGAAAATTCCCACCGAACATGTGCAGTTTCTGACTGTTCCACGCGAGTCGTATGTCCACGACGCGAATCGTGACCAACTGGTGGAGCCTGAGGCGGAGAAGCTCTTCGAACGGCTGCGGACCGACACACCGGTCGCCGTTTCTCAGAAGATTCCCACGAAATCACCCTCTCCGGAGTCGGGCGACCACGGACCGTATCAGCCGACAACCGCGGACGGATCGGCTTTCGGGACGGTTTCACCCACTCCACCGACCCCCACGTTCCGAGGAAACACCGCAGCGCAGGACCACTGCGGGTAAAGCGCTTGCCAAAGGGAGCACTGCCGGGGAACTGGAGTTCCAGGAAATGGGATGGATTGCCCGGTTGTAGGGGCGTGCAATGTGTCACGGCCGTCGCTCGACCCCGCACGGGGCGGATAGTGTGAGCGACCCGGTGCACCCGGCCGCGAGGTCCTACCTGGGGTCGCGCACCGAGTGACCGAGACCCGAGCGCCTTTAGAGGGGGAGAGGCGCCGCGTGGCCCCGACGGAGGATTCGAACAATCGTGGACGCGCAAGGCCGTGGGCGGGCGGACGACATCGACCCCGCAGACCAGTGGGTACTCAACCCGAACACCGGCGAATACGAACTGCGACTGAGCCCTTCCGGAGCGCAGTCGGCCGTCCCCGGACCGCGCAGATCCGCCGCGGACCGTGTCGGAGGCCCGGAGCAGGCGCGCGCCCGTACGGCGGCGCCGGACCGCGAGTCGTCGTCGCCCCAGAAGGCGCCGGGCGCGGGCTCGGACGTCCCTGGCCCGAGGAGACGCCGGGGCGCGCCTCCTGAGGAACCGGCGAACCGGCGCGGCCGACGGCCGGTGAAGAAGAAGTCGAAGGCGAAGAAGATCCTGGTGTGGACCGGCGGCACCATGGCGTTCGTCCTCATCGGCGTCGCCGGGGCGGGCTACCTGTACCTCAAGCACCTCGAAGGCAACGTCACCACGACGGACGTCGGCAGCGCGGGCAAGAGCGGCTTCAGCAAGGACGAGGCCTTCAACATCCTGATCATCGGCACCGACAAGCGCACCGGCAAGGGCAACGAGGGGTACGGCGACAAGGGCAGTGTCGGCCACGCCGACACCAACATCCTGCTGCACGTCTCCAAGGACCGTACGAACGCGACCGCGCTGAGCATCCCGCGCGACCTGATCGTCGACGTCCCGGACTGCCCGACGAAGCAGCCCGACGGCAGCGAGAAGAACATTCCGGGCACGCAGAACCAACGCTTCAACACCAGCCTCGGCCAGTACGGCCGGGACGCGGGCTGCACCATGCGAACCGTCAAGGAGGTCACCGGCATCACGGTGGACCATTTCATGATGGCGGACTTCAACGCGGTGAAGACGCTGACGACGGCGGTGGGCGGGGTCGAGGTGTGCCTCGCCAAGGCCGTCGACGACAAGGAGTCGAAGCTGAAGCTGCCCGCCGGCGAGTCGGTGGTCGAGGGTGAGCAGGCGCTGGCGTTCGTGCGCACCCGGCACAGCTTCGGCAACCAGGGCGACCTCGACCGCATCAAGGTGCAGCAGCAGTTCCTGAGTTCCCTCATGCGCAAGATGTCCTCCAGCGACACCCTCACCAGCCCCACGAAGCTGGTGGGGCTGGCCGAGGCCGCCACGAAGGCGCTCACCGTCGACACCGGCATCGGCAAGGTCAGCACGCTGAAGGACGTGGCACTGCAGCTGAAGAAGGTCCCCACCAAGAACATCACGTTCCTGACGGTGCCCGTGATCGACAACCCGGCCGAGAAGGTCAAGGCGACCGTCGTCGTCGACCAGACGCGCGCGCCGCAGGTCTTCCAGATGATCGCGAACGACACGTCCTTCACCGAGGTGACGCAGCAGGCGGCGAAGGAGAAGGCCGCCGTCGCCGCCCGCCTCAAGGGCACCAAGTCCGCCGCCTCCGACGTGCGCGTGCGGATCCTCAACGGCGGCGCCCCCGCCGGCAGCGCGCAGGAGCAGCTGACCTGGCTGCAGACCGAGGCGGACGTGAGCAAGTCCGAGAACGCCGGCAACGCGGGTGCCGTCCAGGCCACGACGACCCTCGAGTACGCGCCCGCCCAGGCGGACCAGGCACGCCGGCTGGCCGACATCATGGGCCTGTCCGGAGCGGCGATGAAGCCGGGCAAGAGCGTCACCAACGCGCAGGGACTGCCGACGATGACCCTCATCCTGGGCAAGGACTTCAAGGGCGCCGGGGTGAAGATGAACTCCTCCACGGTGGCCACGCCGGATGTGGAGAAGTCCACGGCGGACAAGGTCCAGTGCGCCAAGTAGGTAACCCTTCGGGCCCGTCGTGCGTCTGACTTGACGCGGGACGGGCCCGTTTCAGGCGCACGACGGGGAGGGGCAGGGGCAATGGCGGGGAACAGCGGGGTGCAGGGGAAGGTTCCCGCGGTCGAGGACACGATGTCGCTGACCGCACGGGAACCGCAGGACCACAAGGCGTCCAGGTCGTCCAGGTCGTCCAAGTCGTCCAAGGCATCCGGCGAGGACGACAGAGCCGGCGGCGGGCGCACGGGCGCCCGCGGGACGGACCGCAAACGCCGGCGTCGACGCGCGTTGCGCTGGTCGGCGACGGTGCTCGCGGTGGTGATACTCGGCGGCGCGGGGGCCGGATACCTCTACTACGAACACCTCAACGCGAACATCAAGAGCGACGACCTGAACCTCGGCGATGCCAAGGACCGGGCCGCCGACACCAAGGCCAACTCGGCCGGCCAGAAGGCCCTGAACATCCTGCTGATCGGCTCGGACGCCCGGGACAACGCGGAGAACCAGAAACTCGGCGGCGCCAAGTACGACTTCGGCGGTCCCCCGCTCGCGGACGTCCAGATGCTGCTGCACGTGTCCGCGGACCGCAGCAACATGTCGGTCGTGAGCATGCCGCGCGACACGCTGCTGGACATCCCCAAGTGCACGGACCCCGACGACGGGACGACGTACCGGGCGCTGCAGGGCGAGATGACGAACGCCTCGCTCAGCCGCGGCGGCCCGGGCTGCACGGTGGCCACCTGGGAGAAGCTCACCGACATCCACATCGACCACTTCATGATGATCGACTTCGCCGGTGTCGTCTCGATGGCGGACGCGATCGGCGGCGTCCCGGTCTGTGTGGACGCCAACGTCCACTCGCACACCAGCACCGGCAAGGGGTCCGGCCTGAAGCTGGAGAAGGGCACCCACCCCGTCAAGGGCGAGCAGGCCCTGCAGTGGCTGCGCACCCGCTACGGCTTCGAGGACGACACCGACCTCGCCCGCGCCAAGGCGCAGCACATGTACATGAACTCGATGGTCCGCGAGCTGCGCGCCAACGCCAGGCTGACCAACCCCAACAAGCTGCGCAAGCTCGCCGAGGCGGCCACGAAGGCGATCACCGTCGACGACGGACTCGACACCATCACCAAGATGTACGACCTGGCGGGCGAACTGCAGAAGGTGCCCACCGACCGCATCACGATGACGACGATGCCCAACCGCTACCAGGGCAACCGGGTGGTGCCCACGGAGGACGCCAAGCAGCTGTGGCGCCTGGTGCGCGAGGACATCGCGCTCGACGGCAAGGACGCGAAGAAGGCCACCGCCAGCCCGTCGCCGACGGTCACGGACCCGGCGGCCGCGAACGACAAGATCGCGGTGCAGGTCCACAACGGGACGTCCTCCAGCACGCTGGCGGCGGTGCGCGGGCGCGCGACGGCGGTGAAGGAACTGCTGACCGGCAAGGGCTTCACCGAGGCCGTGGCGGACACCTCGCGGGCCACCGCCGAGGCGACCACCGTGGTCCGCTACCCGAGCGCCGACCTGCAGGGCGACGCCCTCGCGGTCGCCAAGTCCCTCGGCATCCCGGCGGGCCAGGTGAAGAAGTCCACCGAGGTCTCCGGCGTCACGGTCGTCGTCGGCGCGGACTGGCGGTCGGGGACGGCGTACAAGGCGCCGGTGAAGAACGACAAGACGCCCGACACGGCCGGGGCGATCAACGCATCCGACACCAGCCAGTGCATGCACGTGGACCCGGACTACACCTGGTAGTCCGGGACCCGACGAGGCGACGGCGCGGCGGGGCGCGCCGTCCGCGCGCTCCGGTTCGCGGTTCGCGGTTCGCGCGAGCGGGCGGCGCGCGGTGGCCGGTACGGCGACGGTTTCAGTACGGCGACGGTGTCAGTGCGCGTCGCTGAGGACCGCCGGCCGCCGGGACGCGATGACCTTCCTGGCCAGTGCCTTCGGGCTGGTCAGGAAACCGAAGCCCCACGACATGTGCATGGTGGCGAGGGCGACGGGGATCTGCAGCCGCGCCTTCGCCGGCAGCCCCTTGCCGGCCGGCAGCGACCCTGCGCCGATCGCCACGAGGTAGCCGCCGGGGATCACGAAGCCCAGCGGGGTGAGCGCGGCGCCCACCACGATCCCCGCGGCGATCGCGCACACCGCCACCGGCGGGGCGAGGTAGCGCAGGTTGATGGAACCCTCGTGGTAGCGGGCCACGACGTGCCGCCAACGCCCGTAGTCCTTGTACTGCTTGGCGAGCGCCTTCACGCTGGGCCGCGGCCGGTACGACACCTTCAGCTCCGGCGAGAACCAGATGAGGCCGCCGGCCTCCCGGAGCCGGAAGTTCAGCTCCCAGTCCTGGGCGCGGATGAACTCCTCGTTGTAGCCGCCCTGTTGCTCCAGCGCTTCACGCCGGAAGACACCGAGGTACACGGTCTCTGCGGGGCCGGCCTGCCCTCCCGTGTGGAAGGCGGCGTTGCCGACCCCGATCTTCGAGGTCATGGCCGCGGCGACGGCGTGCTCCCAGTCGTTCTCGCCCTCGGCGTGCATGATGCCGCCGACGTTCTGCGCGCCGGTCTCCTCCAGGAGCCGCACGGCGGTGGCGATGTAGTTCGGCGAGAGCATCCCGTGCCCGTCGACGCGGACGACGATCGGATGGCGGGAGGCCTTGATCGCGGCGTTCAGGGCGGCGGGCGTGCGCCCGGTGGGATTGGGGACCGTGTGCACGCGGGGGTCCTCCGCGACGAGCTGGGCGGCGATCTCGTCCGTCCGGTCCGTGGACGGACCGATGGCGATCACGACCTCCATCTCGCCGGCGTACTCCTGCGCGAGGATCGCTTGGACGGCTCCGCGCAGATGCCGCTCCTCGTTGAGGACGGGCATGATGACGGACACGGCGGGGAGCTGCACGTCGGGCTTGGCGTTCATAGAGGGCTCACGTTACCGCGAACGGGGGACAGCGCCCGCCCCGCCGGGTGTGCTGCACCGGTCGGCAGATCGTATGGGCCTACCGTTCCAACGGCTTCCCCCCACCCACGGCCGCCGCCCGGAGGTGCCCGTATGCCCGCCACACCGCCCCGGTTCCCGCGCCGCCCCCGCCCGCGGCGCCGCGTGCCCCCTCACCTCGTGCGACGGCGGCGCCCCCGCTGGGCCGTACGGGCGGCGACCACGCTCTCGGTGGTGCTGCTCGCCTCCGCGGGCATCGGCCACTCGGTGCTGAGCAGCCTCGACGCCGGCATCGCCCGCGTCGACCCCTTCAAGGACATGAAGAACCGTCCGCGGGCCGGCCACGGCATGAACGTGCTGCTGGTCGGCACCGACGGCCGTGACCGGATCAGCGCGGCGGAGCGCCGCCGGTACCGCCTGGGCGGTGCGCCCTGCCACTGCACCGACACCATCATGATCGTGCACGTCTCGGAGGACCGGGAGCGGGCCAGCGTGGTCAGCCTCCCGCGGGACTCCTACGCCGAGACGCCGCCGCACACCGACCAGGTCACCGGCAAGGCGCACCGCGGCCACCCGATCAGGATCAACGCGGCCTACGCGGAGGGCGGGCCGCAGCTGACCGTCCGCACGGTGGAGAACATGACGCACGTCAAGATCGACCACTACCTGGAGGTCGACTTCACCAGCTTCATGAAGACCGTGGACGTTCTCGGCGGCGTGAAGATCTGCACGGCGACGCACCTGAAGGACGCGTACACCGGCCTGGACCTGGAGCCGGGCGCGCACACCCTCGAGGGCGGCGAGGCCCTGCAGTACGTGCGCGCACGGCATGCGGACGCCTCCTCCGACCTCGGCCGGATGAAGCGTCAACAGCGGTTCCTGGCGGCCCTGCTGGACCGGGCCACCTCCTCCGGGGTGCTGCTGAACCCACTGAGGTTCCGTGACGTGACGCGGGCGGTGCTCGGTTCGGTGCGGGCCGACCGGGGCTTCGGCGCGGAGGAACTGCTGGACCTCGGGCGGGCGATGCGCACCTTCTCCCCGTCCTCCTCCGAGTTCGTCACCGTCCCCATCGGGGACATGGGATATGTCGCGAAGGGTGTCGGCTCGACGCTGAAGTGGGACGCGGTGAAGTCGCGGCGTCTCTTCCGGGCGCTGCGCGACGACAAGCCCCTCGCCGCGCACTCCCGGCGGCGCGAGGGCCGGGCCGCGCGCGTGGAGGTGGCGCCGCAGCAGATCCACGTCCAGGTGGAGAACGGCACGCGCACCACGGGACTCGGCGGGCGGGTGGACGCGGCGCTCGCGGCGACGGGCTTCCGCACGACCGGGCGGCCGGTCAGCGCGGCCGACCCGACCGTACGGCGCACGGTCGTCGCCTACGACCCGCGTTGGGACCGTTCCGCGAAGTCCCTCGCGACCGCCCTGCCGCACAGCGAGCTGCGGGCCGTCAAGGGTCTCGGGCCGACGCTGAGGGTGACCGCCGGCGCGGACTTCCGGGGCGTGCGCACGGTCCGGGCCGCCGACGCGGAGGACGGGGAGTTCTCCGTCGTACGCGGCGACGAGGTGGGGTGCTCGTAGGCGGGAGCGCCCCGTCCCCGATGGCGGGGACCGGTGGGAAGGCGTAGGACGGAAGGGCACGTATCGGGCCCGCCCGGCCGGCCCCCTCACTCCCGCACGGGCCCCTCACCACGAGGAGGAGCCATGACCCAGCCCGGAACCATGAACGCGATGAGCAGCCAGATGCAGGACTGCGTCGAGGCCTGCATGTCCTGCCACAGCATGTGCGAGGAGACCATGAGCTCCTGCATGCAGATGGGCGGCCAGGCCCAGATGCAGATCATGCGGGCGCTGCTGGACTGCTCCGAGACGACCCGCATGTGCGCCGACATGATGATGCGGCGCTCGCCCATGTCGACCGAGATGTGCGCGATGTGCGCCAAGGCGTGCGACATGTGCGCCGAGGCCTGTATGGCCATGCCGGACGATCCCCAGATGACGCGCTGCGCGGAGTCCTGTCGCCGCTGCGCCGAGATGTGCCGCACGATGGCGGGCGCCGCGATGTGACGCGGAGCCGCCGGAACACGGAAAGGGGCGCCCGGTGCGGGCGCCCCTTTCCCTTGAGCGGGTGGTCCGGGTCAGTTGCCGGTGACGGTGACCTTCTCGTCGTTGTTCAGCTCGTTCACCAGCTGCTTGACCTTCGCCTTGTCCCAGACGAGGTTGCCGCCGGAGGAGCCGGAGATCGGCATGTTCAGCGAGGTGCCGTCGCCGCCGTTGACGCCCTTCATCGCGAAGAACATGGACCCGAGGTCGTACAGCCCCATGTCCTTGTCGACGATGAGGGAGTCGAGGCCCGCGCTCATCGTCGGGTACAGCTTGAAGGGGTTCAGAATCGTGCCGGGGGTCGCCACCTCGTGCGCGAGGGCGGCGAGGAACTTCTGCTGGTTCTTGGTGCGCTGCAGGTCGGACGCGGCGAACGCGTGGCGGGTGCGGACGAATGCCAGCGCCTCCTCGCCGTTCAGCGTCTGCTTGCCCGCCTGGAAGTCGGCGCCGGAGTACTTGTCCTTGAAGGCCTTGTCGATGGTGATCTCGACGCCGCCGACCGCGTCCACGATGCTCGCGAAGCCGGCGAAGCCGATCTCGACGTAGTGGTCGATGCGCAGGCCGGTGTTGAACTCGATCGTGCGCACCAGCAGCTCCGGGCCGTCCGTCGCGTACGCGGCGTTCAGCTTGATGTGCCGGCCGGTGCCCTTGTACGTCTTGCCGGACTCGGAGCCGACGAACGTCGGGAGCTCGACGTCCGAGTCGCGCGGCAGCGAGACCAGCGTGTCGCCGTTGGAACCGACGTGCAGGATCATCATCGAGTCGGTGCGCTTGCCCTCGGCGGAGCCGGTGTGCAGCTTCTTCTTCTCGTCGGCGGACATGCCCTCACGGCTGTCGGAGCCGACGATCAGGTAGTTCGTGCCGTCGCCGCCCTCGGGCCGGTCGATGACCTTCGACAGGTCGACCTCGCGCTTGAGCTTGCCGTCGGCCCAGAAGTAGGTGCCCACCGTCGTCACGACCAGCACGGTCACGACGGTGATCGCCGTCCACTTGATGCGGCGCCGCCAGTTCGGCGCGGGCCGCGGCTCACCGCCGGGGTAGCCGCCGTCCCCTCCGGAGCCGCCGGAGTCGCCGCCGTAGACCTGGCCCGTGTTGTAGCCGCTGTCGTACCCGGTCTGCCGTGCGTCGGTGTAGTCGCCGTATCCCTGGCCGTTGACGTACGACGGCTGCGGCGGGACGCCGGCGCCCTGCGGCGGGGCGGCCGGACCGCGGCGGACCTGCCGCATGACACGCGGGCTCTCGGGCTGCGCGTTCGCGCTGCCGCCGCCGTACCGGTTGCCGCGGTCCCTGTCGGACCATCCCTCGGGCCAATCGTTCATGCGGAACAGTGTGCAGGGCAGTGCCGTGTGCCGTACAAGGGCCGTCGGAGAATCAGGGCCCCGCTGTTGCCAAGCTGACACAAAGTCCCGGCTTGTCCCCCGCATCATTAAGGTGGAGGACATGACAGACCAGGTCACCGCAGCGGACTCGGGCAGCACCCCGGACATCCCGGGCAAGCCCACGTCGGCGTCCCGCACCACCCTCAGCCACATCATGACCCACGCCGACACCAACCTCCTGGGCACGGTGCACGGCGGGGTGATCATGAAGCTCGTCGACGACGCGGCGGGCGCCGTGGCCGGCCGGCACTCCGGCGGCCCCGCCGTCACCGCGTCGATGGACGAGATGGCGTTCCTCGAGCCGGTCCGCGTCGGCGACCTCGTCCATGTGAAGGCGCAGGTCAACTGGACCGGCCGGACGTCGATGGAGGTCGGGGTGCGGGTCCTGGCCGAACGCTGGAACGAGTCCGCACCGGCCACCCAGGTCGGCTCGGCCTACCTGGTGTTCGCCGCCGTCGACGCCGACGGCAAGCCGCGCACGGTCCCGCCGGTCCTCCCCGAGACGGAACGCGACAAGCGCCGTTTCCAGGAGGCCCAGATCCGCCGCACCCACCGCCTGGCCCGCCGCCGGGCGATCATGGAACTGCGCGAGCGCCGCATCTCGGAGGGACTCGAGGACTGAGCCGCCGTAGGGCGAAGGCCCCGGCACACGCACGCCCGCCGGGGCCTCCCACCTGCACGAAACCTGCACGAACGACTACGGCAGGTTCCTCGCCATGACGATGCGCTGGACTTGGTTCGTTCCCTCATAGATCTGGGTGATCTTCGCGTCGCGCATCATGCGCTCGACCGGGTAGTCGCGGGTGTAGCCGTAGCCGCCGAGGAGCTGGACGGCGTCCGTGGTGACCTCCATCGCCACGTCCGAGGCGAAGCACTTGGCGGCCGCGCCCTGGAAGGTGAGGTCGGAGTCGAGGCGCTCGGACTTGGCGGCCGCGGCGTAGGTCAGCTGGCGGGCGGCCTCGATCTTCATGGCCATGTCGGCGAGCATGAACTGGATGCCCTGGAAGTCGGCGATGGCCTTGCCGAACTGCTTGCGCTCCTGGACGTAGCCCTTGGCGTAGTCGAAGGCGCCCTGGGCGACGCCGAGGGCCTGCGCGGCGATGGTGATGCGGGTGTGGTCGAGCGTCTTCATCGCCGTCGCGAAGCCGGTGCCCTCCTCGCCGATCATGCGGTCGGCCGGGATGCGGACGTTGTCGAAGTAGACCTCGCGGGTCGGGGAGCCCTTGATGCCGAGCTTCTTCTCCGGGGCGCCGAAGGAGACCCCCGGGTCGGACTTCTCGACGACGAAGGCGGAGATGCCCTTGGAGCGCTTCGTCGGGTCCGTCACGGCCATGACCGTGTAGTAGTCGCTCACGCCGGCGTTGGTGATCCAGCGCTTCACGCCGTTGAGGATCCAGTGGTCGCCGTCGCGGACCGCCTTGGTCTTCATGCCGGCGGCGTCCGAACCCGCGTCCGGCTCGGAGAGCGCGTACGAGAACATCGCGTCGCCCTTGGCGAGCGGCGACAGGTACCTCTTCTTCAGGTCCTCGGAGCCGGACAGGATCACCGGGAGCGAGCCGAGCTTGTTGACCGCGGGGATCAGCGAGGAGGACACGCAGACGCGGGCCACCTCCTCGATGACGATGACCGTCGCGAGGGCGTCGGCGCCCGCGCCGCCGTACTCCTCGGGGACGTGCACGGCGTGCAGGTCGCTGGCCACCAGCGCGTCCAGCGCCTCCTGCGGGAAGCGCGCCTCCTCGTCCACCGCGGCGGCGAACGGCGCGATCTTCGCCTCGGAGAGCGAGCGGATGGCGTCGCGGAGCATGTCGTGCTCCTCGGACGGGCGGTACAGGTCGAAATCAGCCGATCCGGCCAAGGTGTCTCACGCTCCAAAGACGCTGCGGTCACCGTGCTAACTACCGTTAAGTAACTCAAATTTTAAAGCGCCGCCGAGGCTGGGGGATACGTGACCTTGGCGACAGGGGTCTGCCCCGGGATCTGCCCGGTGAAGGGCGTCCGCACGCCCCGACTATGCTCGGGCGCGCAGCGACGGCATCCCCCACAGGAGCATTCATGGCCCTCAAGATCACCGTGATCGGCACCGGCTATCTCGGCGCCACGCACGCCGCGGCCATGGCCGAGCTGGGCTTCGAGGTGCTCGCTCTCGACGTGGTGCGCGAGAAGATCGAGATGCTCGAGCGCGGTGAGACGCCCATGTACGAGCCGGGTCTCGAGGAGCTGCTGCGCCGGCACGTCGCCGGGTTCGAGGGGTCCAGCGGCCGGCTGCGGTTCACCCAGGACTGGGCCGAGGTCGGGGCGTTCGGCGACGTCCACTTCGTCTGCGTCAACACGCCGCAGAAGCACGGCGAGTACGCGTGCGACATGTCGTACGTCGAATCCGCCCTCGCCTCGCTCGCCCCGCATCTGACGCGGCCCGCGCTGGTCGTCGGCAAGTCGACGGTGCCGGTGGGGTCCGCGGACCGGCTGGCCCGCATGATCGCCGGGCTCGCGCCGGCCGGTGCGGACGCCGAGCTCGCCTGGAACCCGGAGTTCCTGCGGGAGGGTTTCGCGGTGCAGGACACGCTGCACCCGGACCGGATCGTCGTCGGCGTGCGCAGCGAGCGGGCGGAGGCGCTGCTGCGGCAGGTGTACGAGACGCCCGTCGGGGAGGGGTCCCCGTTCGTCGTCACGGACTTCCCCACGGCCGAGCTGGTGAAGACGTCCGCGAACTCGTTCCTCGCCACCAAGATCTCCTTCATCAACGCCATGGCGGAGGTGTGCGAGGCCGCCGACGGCGACGTCGCCAAGCTGGCCGAGGCGATCGGGTACGACGACCGGATCGGCAAGAAGTTCCTGCGGGCGGGGATCGGGTTCGGCGGCGGCTGTCTGCCCAAGGACATCCGCGCCTTCATGGCCCGGGCCGGGGAGCTCGGGGCCGACCAGGCGCTGACCTTCCTGCGCGAGATCGATTCGATCAACATGCGCCAGCGGGGGCGGATGGTGGAGCTCGCGCGGCAGGCACTGGGGGGCGAGTCGTTCCTGGGGCAGCGCATCGCCGTCCTCGGCGCCACCTTCAAGCCCGACTCGGACGACGTCCGGGACTCCCCCGCGCTCAACGTGGCCGGGCAGATCCATCTGCAGGGCGGTCAGGTCACGGTGTACGACCCCAAGGGGATGGACAACGCCCGCCGCCTCTTCCCCACCCTCGGCTACGCCCCCTCGGCGCTCGAGGCGGTGCGGGGCGCCGACGCGGTGCTGCATCTCACCGAGTGGCGGGAGTTCCGCGAGCTGGACCCGGCGGCGCTCGGCGAGGTCGCGACGACCCGGCTGATCCTGGACGGCCGCAACGCGCTCGACCCGGAGCTGTGGCGCAAGGCCGGCTGGACCTACCGGGGGATGGGCCGCCCGACGGCCTGACATCCGCGCTCTCGCGGACTCGTGCGGGCGACGCCGGTTCGGCCGAGGCTCAGTCGGCCGAACCGGCGTCTTTCTGCATTCTGCACCACCGGCCTGTGCGACGGCCGGTCAACCACCTCGCGCGGGGGACTGCTTCGCGCGGTGAACTGCCTTTCGCAGTGGGCTACTTCGCCCGGTACCGGCGCGTCTTGGGGCGGGAGCGGCGCGGACCTGCGGGGCCGCCCTCCCGACTGGCGGGGGCCCCGGACGGCGCCGGAGTGTGTGTGTACGCCGCCCCGGCCGGGCACCCGTTCTGCCTGTGCCGCTGCATACCGCCGCTTTTGAGCCAGGAGGGTTCCCATGCCGCCGCCCGTGGCCCGTTTCCGTTCCGTCGTCCTCGACTGTCCCGATCCGCGCGCGCTCGCCGCGTTCTACGCGGCGGTCCTGGGCGGCTCCCTCGACGCCGGGGAGGGCGAGGAGGGCGAGGACGACTGGATCGTCCTGCGCGTCCCCGACGGCCCCAGGATCGCCTTCCAGCAGGTGGACGGGTACACCCCGCCGGAGTGGCCACGCGCGGACCGCAACCCGCAGCAGTTCCACCTGGACCTCGACGGCGGCGCCACCTGGGAGGAGATGGACGCCGCCCATGAGCGGGTGCTGGCGCTCGGCGCCCGCCCGCTGGACCTGGAGGACCGGGAGGAGAAGGACTTCCAGGTGTACGCCGACCCGGCCGGGCATCCGTTCTGCCTCTGCCGCATCGACCGCGCGTGAACAGTCCTGACCCCTCGGCTGGTCCCGTCAGGCGTCGCGGCGGCCGTCCAGCTGTGCGATTCCCGCCGTCGGCGGCTCCCGGCGGTCCCGGGCGGCCCGGGCCGCGAAGTCGGCCGTGCGCAGGACGCGCTGCATGTTGCCCCAGGTCAGCAGGGCGATGTCGGTCTCCGGCCAGCCGCGGTCCAGCAGCTCGGCGATCAGGTGCGGGTAGCCGGAGGCGTCGGCGAGGCCCTGCGGGTGGGCGGCACCGGAGTCGTAGGTGCCGGACAGGCCGACGCAGTCCCGGCCGGCGACCGCGCGGACGTGGTCGAGGTGGTCGGCCACGTCCCGGACGCTCGGGCCGGTCTGTTCGGCGGTCAGCGGCACCAGGCACAGTCCCTTGGCCGCGCCCAGCTCGGCGAGCAGTTCGTCGGGCAGGTTGCCGGGGTGCGGGCGCAGCGCGCGGGCGGCGGAGCGGGTGCAGAGCACCGGCGTCTTGGAGAGCGCCAGCACCCGGCGGATCGTGGCGTCGAAGGCTCCGGAGAGGTCGGCCAGCACCCCGATCCGGTTCATCTCTCGCACGACCTCCTCGCCGAACCGGGTCAGCCCCGCCTCGCCCGCCCAGGAGGCGTCGACGAGGTTCAGGACGCGCAGCCCGAGGGTGTGCAGCGACCGCAGGATGCCGAGTGAGCCGTCCAGCGCGGCGGCCGTGGCCGGGCCGAGCACGACGGCCACCCGGCCGCAGTGGTGTGCGTCGATGACCTGCCCGGCGCTGAGCGCCAGCCGCAGCCCCTCGGGGTGGGCGGCGATCACCGAGCGGGCGTGGTCCAGCTGCTCCAGGACCGCGCCGACAGCCCGTTCGGCGGTGCGGCCCTCGGGCGGGTGCAGTGACCACAGCAGCGCGCCGACGTGCCCCTCCCGCAGCCGGGGCACGTCCGTGTCGACGGCGCTCTCGCCGAGCTGGAGGTCGTACCAGGACAGGTGGCGCAGGGCCCACGGCAGTCCGCTGTAGCCGTCGGCGACGGGGTGGACGGCGAGGAGGGTCCGGGCGCGTTCCAACGGGCTGCCCGCCGGCTCCGCCTCCGGCCCCCGCCCGTTTTCCGGCTCGTTTTCCGGCTCGTGTTCCGGCTCCGGGACGGCCTCCGGCGCGGCGGCGTCGGTCTCCTCGCGGCCGGTCTCCCTCCGTGTGCGGGGGCCGGCCGGGGAGGGGGCCGTCTGCGCCTCGTCGTCCAGCTCGCCGGCCTCGGGAAAAGGCCGCAGTTCGTCCTGGAGGTCGGCCATGACGGGTCTCCGTACGTCGATCAGCAGTACGGTCACCGTCGCACGGGGGGCGGTGTACTTCCTGGTGGACAGGGCGTTCGGGGGTACGCGGGCGGGGACGGCCGCTCCCCGCCCGCCTCGGACGGGGTCACCCGTCCAGCGACCCGATCGTGGCGTGGGACGGCGCGCGCGTGGCCCGCAGGTCCCGGGCCACGTCCTCCGCCGCACCCAGCACGCGGACCGCGTTCTGCCAGGTCAGCTTGGCGAGGTCGGCGGTCGACCAGCCGCGGTCGAGGAGCTCCGCGATCAGGCGGGGATAGCCGGAGACGTCGTTCAGTCCTTCGGGGGTGAAGGCCGTGCCGTCGTAGTCGCCGCCGATGCCGAGATGGTCGACGCCGGCCGCCTCGCGCATGTGGTCGAGGTGGTCGGCGACCGTGGCGACGGTGGCGATCGGGCGGGGGTGGCTCTCCTCGAAGGCCCGGTGCACCTTCATCGCCTCGGGGGTGGTGGCGAGGTGGTGGAAGCCGTGGGCGCGCATGTTGTCGTCGGCCGCGGCCGTCCAGTCGACCGCCGCCTGGAGGACGAACTTCGGCACGAACGTCACCATCGCCATGCCGCCGTTGGCGGGCAGCCGCTCCAGGACGTCGTCCGGGACGTTGCGCGGGTGGTCGCAGACCGCGCGGGCGGAGGAGTGGGAGAAGATCACCGGTGCGCTCGTCGCGTCGAGCGCGTCGCGCATGGTCGTCGCCGCCACGTGCGAGAGGTCGATGAGCATGCCCTCGCGGTTCATCTCGCGCACGACCTCGCGGCCGAAGGCGGACAGGCCGCCGACCGCCGGTTCGTCGGTCGCGGAGTCCGCCCAGTCCACGTTGTCGTTGTGGGTGAGCGTCAGGTAGCGCACGCCGAGCGCGTACAGCCCGCGCAGCGTGCCCAGCGAGTTGGCGATGGAGTGGCCGCCCTCCGCGCCCATCAGCGAGGCGATCCGGCCCTCCGCGCGCGCCGCCTCCATGTCGGCGGCCGTCAGCGCCGCGCGCAGGTCGCCCGGGTGGCGGGCGACGAGCCGCCGTACGCAGTCGATCTGTTCCAGCGTCGCCGGGACCGCGTCGGGCAGGTCCGAGCGCACGTACACCGACCAGTACTGCGCGCCGACCCCGCCCGCGCGCAGCCGGGGGATGTCGGTGTGCAGGTGGGCGTGCTGGTCGGCGGCGATGTCGCGGGCGTCGAGGTCGTAGCGGACCTGTTCGCGCAGCGCCCAGGGCAGGTCGTTGTGGCCGTCGGCGACCGGGAACTCGCGCAGGAGCTCGCGGGCGGCGGCCAGTGAGGTCGGCTCGCTCACGTCGCCCGTCACTTCCCGAAGCCGAAGCCGTTCGAGCCCTCGACCTTGGCGCGCAGGCGCTTGCCCTTCTCAGTCGCCTGGTCGCCCAGCTCCTGCTGGAACTCGCGCATCCTGGCGAGCAGCTCCTCGTCGTGGGCGGCGAGGATGCGGGCGGCCAGCAGGCCGGCGTTGCGCGCGCCGCCGACGGAGACGGTCGCGACGGGGACGCCGGCCGGCATCTGCACGATGGACAGCAGGCTGTCCATGCCGTCCAGGTACTTCAGGGGCACGGGCACGCCGATCACCGGCAGCGGGGTGACGGAGGCGAGCATGCCGGGCAGGTGGGCCGCGCCGCCGGCGCCCGCGATGATCGCCTTGAGGCCGCGTCCGTCCGCCTGCTCGCCGTACGCGATCATCTCGCGCGGCATGCGGTGCGCGGAGACGACGTCGACCTCGTACTCGATCTCGAACTCGTCGAGGGCCTGGGCTGCGGCCTCCATGACGGGCCAGTCGCTGTCCGACCCCATGACGATGCCTACGACAGGGCTCATTCGGTGATCGTGCCTCTCAGGTAACCGGCTGCGTGACGTGCGCGTTCGAGGACGTCGTCCAGGTCGTCGCCGTAGGTGTTGACGTGGCCGACCTTGCGGCCGGGCTTCACGTCCTTGCCGTACATGTGGATCTTCAGCTGGGGGTCGCGGGCCATGCAGTGCAGGTAGGCGGAGTACATGTCCGGGTAGTCGCCGCCGAGGACGTTGACCATGACCGTCCACTTGGCGCGCGGGCGCGGGTCGCCGAGGGGGAGGTCCAGGACCGCGCGGACGTGGTTGGCGAACTGCGAGGTGATCGCGCCGTCCATCGACCAGTGACCCGAGTTGTGCGGGCGCATCGCCAGTTCGTTGACGAGGACGCGGTGGGAGCCGTCGGCGTCGCGGACCTCGAACATCTCGACCGCGAGGTGGCCGACGACGTCCAGTTCCTTGGCGATCCGCAGCGCCATCTCCTCGGCCCGCAGCGCGAGGGCCTCGTCCAGGCCGGGGGCTGGGGCGATCACGGTGTCGCAGACGCCGCCGACCTGCCGGGACTCGACGACCGGGTACGCGACCGCCTGACCGTGCGGGGAGCGCACGACGTCGGCGGCGAGTTCGCGCACGTAGTCGACCTTCTCCTCGGCCAGCACGGGGACGCCGGCCCGGAAGGGGTCCGCGGCCTCCTCGGCGGAGTCGACGACCCACACGCCCTTGCCGTCGTAGCCGCCGCGGACGGTCTTCAGGACCACCGGGAAGCCGTCGCCCTCGGCGCCCTCGGCCAGGCCTTCGGCGGCGAAGGCGGCCACGTCGGCCGGGTCCGTCACAATCCGGTGCCGTGGGCACGGGACGCCGATCGCGTCGAGTCTGGCGCGCATCACCCCCTTGTCCTGGGCGTGCACCAGCGCGTCGGGGCCCGGGCGGACGGGAATGCCGTCCGCCTCCAGCGCCCGAAGATGCTCGGTGGGAACGTGTTCGTGATCGAAGGTGATCACATCGCACCCGCGTGCGAATTCGCGGAGCGTGTCGAGATCGCGATAGTCGCCGATGACGACATCGCTCACGACCTGCGCCGCGGAATCCTGAGGGGTGTCACTGAGGAGCTTGAACCTTATGCCGAGCGGGATGCCCGCCTCGTGTGTCATACGAGCGAGCTGGCCCCCGCCGACCATGCCGACTACCGGGAACGTCACGCCCCCAGGGTATCGGCCACGCCACCGCGGCCGGATCCCGCGCCTCTTACCGGGCCCTTTCCCTGCTCATACCCGCCGTATCGCCGCATCTGCCCCGTCGGGCGCGGTCCGGTGAGCGGCACCACAGGAAACCGGCAGGAGTGGTGGTTAGCATGGCTGGGTTGACGAAACCGAACCCGGACGGGGGCCTGTACGACCATGGCGCATGGTTCCTCGGGGCTGAAGAGGCTCGTCCACGAGCTGGCCAAGTTCGGAGCCGTGGGCGGTGCGGGGCTGTTGGTCAACCTCGGCGTGTTCAACCTCGTCCGCCATCTCACCGATCTGCAGGTGGTGCGGGCGAGTCTGCTCGCGACGTTCGTGTCCATCCTCTTCAACTACGTCGGGTTCCGTTACTTCACCTACCGTGACCGCGACAAGGGCGGGCGGACCCGGGAACTGACGCTGTTCCTGCTGTTCAGCGCAGTGGGCGCGGTGATCGAGAACGGGCTGCTGTTCGTGGCGACCTACGGTTTCGGCTGGGACAGCCCGCTGCAGAACAACGTGTTCAAGTTCGTCGGCATCGGGGTCGCGACGCTGTTCCGGTTCTGGTCCTACCGGACCTGGGTCTTCCGCGCGCTGCCCGTGACAGAGGCTGCGACGGAGGCCGGGCCGGACGCGGGGCCGGACGCCGCGGCAGAGGCTGTGACGGCGCCCACGCCCGGCACGGAGTCGTTCCGCGCGGTGGCCGAGCAGGGCAGGAGGCCCACCCCGAAGGCTTCGCAGCGGGTCGGCTGAGCTGCTGCGCCATTGAGCCATCCGTGGGGGTCGCGGCCGTCCGGGAGGTCGGCGGGGCCGGGGCGTCCGGTCGTCGACGGGCCCGGCGCCGACCGGGAATCGGCGGGCCCGTGATCGCCCGGGAAGCCGGCCGGTCGGTGGCCTTCCGGGAGACGACAGGCAAGTGCCCGCCCGCGACACGGCGGACCCGGAGCCGCTCGGTCGTCGACGGGCCCCGTGATCGCCCCGCAAGCCGGCCGGTCGGTGGCCTTCCGGGAGACGGCAGGCCCGTGGCCGACCGGGAGACGACAGGCCCGGGGCCGTCCGGGACACGGCGGGCCGGGGCCGACCGCGACACGGCGGGCCGGGGCCGACCGCGACACGGCGGGCCGGGGCCGACCGCGACACGGCGGGCCGGGGCCGACCGGGAAGTCGGCGGGCCGGGGCCGTCCGGGAAGTCGGCGGTTACCTGACGGTCGGTTCCTCGTCGTTCGCCTTGCGCGTCTGCGGGGCGGTGCGGGACAGGAAGAGGCCGAAGACCGGGGGCTGTGCCTGCAGCATCTCCAGGCGGCCGCCGTCGGCCTCCGCCAGGTCGCGGGCCACGGCCAGGCCGATGCCGGTGGAGTTGCGGCCGCTGATCGCCCGCTCGAAGATGCGGGCCCCCAGGTCGGCCGGGACCCCCGGCCCCTCGTCGGTCACCTCGACGACGGCCTGGTTGCCGGTGACCCGGGTGCGCAGCGCCACCGTGCCGCCGCCGTGCATGAGGGAGTTCTCGATCAGGGCGGCCAGGACCTGGGCGACCGCGCCGGGCGTGCCCACCGCGCGCAGATGCCGTTTGCCGGAGCTGACGATGGCCCGGCCGACGCCCCGGTACGCGGGCCGCCACTCGGCGAGCTGCTGCTGGATGACCTCGTCGAGGTCGAAGGTCACGGCGGAGCCGGTGCGCGGGTCCCGGGCGTTGGTCAGCAGGCGTTCCACGACGTCCGTCAGACGCTCCACCTGGGTCAGCGCGATCGTGGCTTCCTCCTTCACCGTGTCGAGGTCGTCGGTGAGGGTGATCTCCTCCAGGCGCATGGAGAGCGCCGTCAGGGGGGTGCGCAGCTGGTGGGAGGCGTCCGCCGCGAGCCGTCGTTCGGCGGTGAGCATGCGGGCGATGCGCTCCGCGGAGGAGTCGAGGACGTCGGCGACCCGGTCCAGCTCGGGGACGGCGTACCGCTTGTGGCGAGGGCGCGGGTCGCCCGAGCCGAGGCGTTCGGCGGTCTCGGCGAGGTCGGTCAGGGGCGAGGCGAGACGGTTGGCCTGGCGGATGGCCAGCAGGACCGCGGCGACCACCGCGAGCAGCGCCACGAGGGCGATGATCAGCAGGGTGCGGCCGACCTCCCGGGTCACCGTGGAGCGCGGTTCCTGGACCAGGACGGTCTCGCCCTCCTCGCCGCTGGCCTGCGCCTTGATGACGTCGCCGGTGGGCTTGGTCCCGACCTGGATGACCGGCCGGCCGGGGATACGGACCTCGGCGTAACGGTCCTGCGTGACCTGGTCGCGCAGTATGTCCGGGGAGACGTTCTCCGAGCCGACCAGCCGACTGTCCACGATGCTGGCCAGCCGCAGCGCCTCGGAGTCGACACGCTCCTGGGCGCTGTTGCTGATCGTGCGGGTCTCGACGATGACGAGGGACACCCCGAACACGGCGATGACGACGAGCACCACGGCAAGGGTGGACTGGATCAGACGGCGGCGCACGGTGCCCTCCGGGGCGGTGACGTGACGAGAGCGGTTTGCACAGCGCCCTCGAGGGGCGCGGGGAACTGCGCGACCGGCCCCCCGTCGGCCCGAGGACGCGCATCCCGCACAAGCCGAGTCGATGGTGACGCGCGTCGCCCCGGCGACCCCGGCGGAGCAGTCAGCTCTTCTCGAAGCGGAAGCCCACACCCCGCACGGTGGCGATGTAGCGGGGGTTGGCCGCGTCGTCGCCGAGCTTCTTGCGCAGCCAGGAGATGTGCATGTCGAGGGTCTTGGTCGACGACCACCAGGTCGTGTCCCACACCTCGCGCATCAGCTGGTCGCGGGTGACGACCCGGCCCGCGTCGCGCACCAGGACCCGCAGCAGGTCGAACTCCTTGGCGGTGAGCTGGAGTTCGTCCTCGCCCATCCACGCGCGGTGCGACTCGACGTCGATGCGCACGCCGTGCGTGGCGGGCGGCTGCTGCGGTTCGGACGCGCCGCGCCGCAGCAGGGCCCGGACCCGGGCGAGGAGTTCGGCCAGCCGGAAGGGCTTGGTGACGTAGTCGTCCGCGCCCGCGTCCAGGCCGACGACGGTGTCCACCTCGTCGGCGCGCGCGGTCAGGATCAGGATCGGGATGGCGTGGCCCTCGGAGCGCAGCCGCCGGGCCACCTCCAGGCCGTCCATGCCGGGCAGACCGAGGTCCAGCACGACCAGGTCGACGCCGCCCTGCATTCCGGCGTCCAGCGCGGTGGGGCCGTCCTCGCGCACCTCGACCTCGTAGCCCTCCCTGCGCAGGGCGCGGGCCAGCGGCTCCGAGATGGACGCGTCGTCCTCGGCGAGCAGTACTCGGGTCATGAGCTGATGGTAGTCCGCGGCGGGCGGCGGTCCAGGTGTGATCGCCCACGCGCTTTCTTACCTCGGACATTCCGGACCGCAGGACCGTGGACGACCGTGGGACGACCGGCGGACGACCGCGGGACGACCGCGGGTGTTGGTACGGACCTTCGGTCGAGGGATGGCATCACAGTGGGGACCTTCGAAGTATTGGCCACGGTTCCTTGATCACCTGTGATTCGTGTCGCAAGTCCTTCTATATGCGGCGTTGTGCTGTCGTATGGTGAAAGAACGCCTGTAGTTGTAGTGCACAAGGACCTTTGGCGGTCGGCTCGACGCTGAGGGTCTCTTCTTTGTGCCTCTTCTGTGTGCGGGCCGGTCCGCCGGCCCCGAAAAGCGACCTGTGGCCGGGCCTCCGACGAGGGGGCGTCGATCCCGGTGGTCGCCGCCCACCGCTTCGCGACCCGGAGCGGACTCCCCCGGGCGTAGGGGTGGGCGACGCGGTCCGCCGGTGCCGGCCAGCCCCCCACCGGGCGCGCAACGCTCTTGCGGCGCGTCCCGAGCAGCAAGGAACGACATGGCGTCCAGCCTGACGAAGGACTCGGTCCGCCCGGGCACGGCCGGCTCCGGGAAAACCTTCTTCGGCCACCCTCGCGGACTGGCCACACTCTTCATGACCGAGATGTGGGAGCGTTTCTCCTACTACGGCATGCGGGCCCTGCTCCCGCTGTACCTGGTCGCCCCCGGCGGCCTGCATCTCAGTGCCGCGACGGCGACCGCGGTCTACTCGGTCTACCTGTCGCTCGTGTACCTGCTCGCCCTGCCCGGCGGCTGGTTCGCGGACCGCGTGCTCGGCCCCCGCAGGACCGTCGCGGTCGCCGGCGCGATCATCATGCTCGGCCATCTGACGCTCGCGCTGCCGAACGCCGGCACCTTCTACGCGGGTCTCGGCCTGGTCGCCATCGGCTCGGGCCTGCTCAAGGCCAACATCTCCACGATGGTCGGCCACCTCTACGACGGGCCCGACGACCCGCGCCGGGACGGCGGCTTCACGCTGTTCTACATCGGCATCAACCTGGGAGCGTTCGCCGCGCCGCTGATCATCGGCACCATCGGTGAGAACGTCAACTGGCACCTGGGCTTCGCGCTCGCCGCGCTCGGCATGGGCCTGGGCCTCACCCAGTTCCTGCTCGGCGGCCGGCGCCTGAGCGCCCGCTCGGACTTCGTCCCCACGCCGCTGTCGGCGCAGGAGAAGGCGGCCACGCTGCGCAAGGCCGCGTTCTGGGCGGCCGTTGCGATCGTCTTCTACGCCGTCGTGGGCGTCTCCGGCGTCTACACGCTGAACTGGCTGCTGGTGCCGATCACGGTGGCCGGCCTGGTCATCCCGGTCCTCGTCATCGCCCGGATGAAGCGGGACAAGGAGCTGGACAGCGCCGAGCAGTCCAAGCTGACGGCGTACGTCTGGTTCTTCGTCGCCGCGGCCGTGTTCTGGATGATCTACGACCAGGGCGGTTCGACGCTGTCCCTGTTCGCGGAGTCCTCGGCGAAGAACAGCGTCTTCGGCTGGGCCTTCCCGGTCTCCTGGTACCAGTCGGTCAACCCGGTCCTGATCATGGCGCTGGCGCCGCTCTTCGCGTGGGCCTGGCTGGCGCTGGCCCGGCGCGGCAAGGAGCCGAGCACCGCGACGAAGTTCGCGATGGGCCTCGTGCTGGTCGGTGCGTCGTTCTTCCTGTTCCTGGCCCCGCTGGCGATCGCCGAGGGCGGTCACAAGGCGGCCGCGCTGTGGCTGGCGGCGATCTACTTCGTGCAGACCGTCGGCGAGCTGACGCTCTCCCCGGTCGGCCTGTCCGTCACCACGAAGATGGCGCCCGCGAAGTACGCCTCGCAGATGATGGGCGTCTGGTTCCTGGCCGTCACCGCGGGCGACGCCACGACCGGCCTGCTGTCCATCGCCGGCGTCGACCTCAACGGAACGGGCATCGTGGCCCTGGAGGCCCTGCTCGCCGTCATCGCCGGCGCGGCGGTGTGGATGTTCCGCAAGAAGGTCAAGGAGCTCATGGGGGACGTGCACTGACGTCCACTGCCGTGCTGACGGAGGCGGACGTGCGCTGACGTCCGCTCCCGGATTGCCGGAGGGCCGCCGTACCCGGGTGGGTGCGGCGGCCCTCCGTCGTCGTCCTCGTCCTCGCGCGGCTCAGTCCGCCCTCCTCCTGGGCATGAACGTGAACACCGCGCCGCCCAGCAGGATCGCCGTGCCCGCCACGAGTCCCAGGGCCTTCAGCGCGCCGTGGTCGCCGGAGCCCGTCTCCGCGAGACCGCCGCTCGTCGACGTCGACCCGCCCGCGGACGACGAGCCACCTCCGCCGGACGCGCCGCTCGCCTGTTCCGCGGTGTTCAGCGTGAGGGAGACGGCCGTGCTGTCCGGCGTACAGGTGGTGGTCGTGCCCATGGCCTCGACGGTGAGGACACCCGGGGAGAGCGTGGACTCACCGGTCGCGCCGGGTTTGTAGACGCCCTTGAGGTCCGGGATCTGGATCGGGCTGTTCTGCGGGATCGGCGCCGCGTTCAGCGGGCCCTCCACCCTCACCGAACCCTTGTCCGCGCCGCCCAGCACGACCTGCAGGATCGGCTTCACCTTGCCGGCCGGGATGTCGATCGGGCTGTCCATGACCGACTTCTTGAACTGCACGGTGAGGTCGTAACTCCCGCCGTTCTTCTTGGCGTTGATCTGGATGGGCGAGGTCGCCTTCTTCACGCCGATCGGCGACTGGCAGGTGTACGGGATGTCGACGGCCTTGCCGGTGAAGTCGGTCGCGCCGCTGTCGCCGGTCCCGGAGGCCGACGGGGAGCCGCTGGGCGTGGGGGACGCGCTCGGCGACGGTGACTGGCTCTTCGAGGGGTCGGGGGATGCGCTGGGCGAGGACGAACCCGATCCCGAACTCCCCGATCCCGCCGTCACGGTGATGGTCGCCGCGGGCTGCACGGCCTCCGTCGGCGCGCACTTGGTGTCCGTCGACAGCGCGTTGACGACGTAGGCGTCCGGCGTCAGCGTCACCCGTCCGGCCGCCGTCAGCTTCAGTGTGCCCTTCATGTCGGACAGCGTCATCGCACCGCCCTTGGGGATCGCCGGGTTCTCGCGCGGCCCCTGCACCGCGATGTCCGCGCTCTGCGCGCCGGCCGCCTTGAGGGTGCCGGACGGCTGTACCGAGTTCGCGGGCAGGTCGATGATGTCCGGGTTCTTCGACGCGGCCTGGGTGAACTTCCAGACGACGTCGACGGTGTCACCGACCTTCGCGGTGGCCGGCGCGCTGATCTCGACCTTGGTGGTGCCGTTGACGTCGGGCAGGCCGATGCCCGAGGGCGGTACGCACTTGGTGGCGTAGGCGACCTCCGCGGCCTGTGCCGGTGCGGCGGTCGCACCCAGCAGGACAGCCGCCCCGGTGAGCATGACGGCGGCGCCCGCCGCGGCCGCTCGCTTCCGGGCGGGCGACCGCTCGGAGGACATGGCTCTCTCACTCACGTGGATCCCTTCCTGTGGGGAGTCGTGTGGCTTGTGGGGCTTGTGGGGCTTGTGAGGCTTGTGGGGCTATGGAGCCTGCGGAGGTTGCGGGGCCTGCGGGGCTTTTGAGGCGGGAGGCCGCGCCCGGAGCGCTGTCCGGGGAGAACCACGGCAGGGACGCGTTCGACAGGACGGGAGGCGCGGGCTCCGGGGCCCGGCCTCGCCGCAGGCGCCTCGGGCGCCTCGGGCGGGGGTCGTGAGCCGGCTGCCGGTCCGCCGGACGGGGGCGCACCCGGTCCACCACGGCCATCCCGACGCGGAACAGCGCCGCCGGCACCACCAGGCAGAGCAGGATCCAGAAGAGGGTCACGCCCCAGGGGCGGCCGACGCCCCACGGCTGCTCGGCGAGGACCCTCCCGCCGTATTCGAGGGAGACGGCGTAGTCGCCGTGGGCGCCGGCCGCGAGCTCCACGGGCAGTTCGACGCGGGCCTTCCCGCCGGGGGGGATCGTGCCGGACCACTGGCGCTCGTCCCACTGCGGGGCGAACACCCCGTGCGCGGTGCCGACGCGGAAGACGGGGTTCTCGACGGGGCCGGTGCCCACGTTGCCGACGGTGAAGACGAGCGTGCGGGAGGGTGGCGCGCCGAACCAGGTGAGCAGACCGCCGGAACCCTCGAGCCGGGTGTCGGTGAGCACCGACAGCCGTCCGCCGGTCGTCGCCGCGGGCAGCGGCCGGACGGGGTGCCCGGCCACCTGGAACACCGCGTCGGCCTGCGCCTTCGCGCCGGTCGCGGTGGCCGCGTGCACCACGCACGGACAGGGCGCCGGCGGTTCGGCCACCGGCAGCGGCCGGCTGAAGCGGCCGTCGGCGTCGGCGGTGACGGCGCGACCGTCGGCGTTGGCGCAGGAGTTGGTCCCGCCGACGACCCCCCGGGCCGGCGTCGCCTGCCCGCAGATCAGCAGCATCACCAGCGTGCGCGGCCGCCAGCCGCTGCCGTTGACGGTGACCGAACCCCCGGCGCCCGCCTGGGCGGTGGACAGCGTGAGGGCCGGCTTGCCGGCGGCGGCCCGCGGGACCGCGGCGGCCGCCGACGGCGACAGAAACGGCAGGAGCAGGGTCAGGGTCAGCAACAGGAGCAGCAGCTGGGACGGGAGCACGGTCGGGCTCGTCGCCGTCAGCGTGCTCCGCGGCTTGCCTCTCACGCCGGCGCTCCTCTCGACTCGGCTTCCGCGGCGGCCGGGCGGCGCCGACGTCGTCGTACGGCCACGGCGGCCGCCGCAGCGGACAGCGCGCCGGCCGCCGCGCCCGCCGCCGCGGCCCACGGCACGAAGCGGGCCGACGCGCGCCCGGTGGCCTGCGCCGCGCCCGGGGCGGTGACCGTCAGGCGCACGGTGACGGCGTCCAGGGCCGGGCGGTCCGGCCAGGGCTCGTCGAGGGCGAGGCGGCGGCCCGGCGGCAACCGGACGGGCAGGGTGCGCGGGGGCCGGTCGAGGACGGCTCCGAGGACGCCGTCCGCGTGCACGGCGAGCCGCGGGACGAGGACCGTGGTGCCGCGGTTGACCAGCTCGTACGTGATGCGGTCGCCGTGCACGGCCACCCGCTCGACGGTCAGTGCGGCCAGCCTCGGACCGCCGACCCGGACCAGCAGCGGGACGGCGGCCTCCCGGCCGGCAAAGTCCCCCACGACGATCTCGCCGGCGCGGTCGCCGGGCAGGGCGTCCGCCGGGACCGTCACGGCGAAGGGGACCTCGGCGCGGGTGCGGGCGGGGACGGCGAGGGCGTCCGGCCCGGCGAACGCGACGCGCAGACCGGCGCCGGCGGCCCGCAGCCGTACGGTGAGCGGCTCGGCGCCCCGGTTGCTGACGGCCACCGTGTCCTGGAGCACCGCGCCCGGCACGCCCTCGAAGTAGAAGGACGGCCGTCCGCCTCCCGAGGGCGCCGCCGACCAGCCCCCGCCGGAGTCCGCGGGCACGGCGGCGAGCAGCAGCGGCAGGGACAGCAGCAGGACCAGCCGCAAGGACCGCGGCAGGGACAGCAGCGGGGCGCGGGCTGCGGGGTACGGCATCGGCGGCTCCAGCACTCGTGCGCGGGGGGCGGTACGGGGGTGCGGGGCGGTGCGGGGCGGTCAGTGGCGGGCGTGCGTCGGCTGGTTGCGCCGGGTCAGCCACAGGACGCCGGCCGCGCCCGCGAGCAGTACGGTGCCGCCGAGGGTGCCGAGGGCGATCGCGGAGTCCTCAGGGCCGGTCTGCGGGAGATCGCCGCCGGAGCCGCCCGAGCCCGTGCTGCCGCCGCTGGAGCTGCCGCCACCGGATCCGCCGCCCGCCGCCGTCACGTCGAGGGTGAGGGACGGGCCCGGGGTGTTGGAGGGCGTGCACGTGGTGGTCGTGCCGAGCGCCTTGATGGTGAGCACGCCCGCTGTGAAGGTGACCTTGCCGGACTTCTTCGGCGTGTAGGTGCCGCTGAGGTCGTTGATCTTGATGGGGGTGTTCTCGGGGATCGCGGCCTGGTTGGCGGGCCCGGTGACGTTCAGGGTGCCGCTGTCGGCGCCGCCCAGCTTGACGGTGGCGCTCGGCTTCATGGAACCGGCGCCGAGCTCGACGGGGCTGGAGGACACGCCCTTCTGCCAGGACATGGTGATCCGATAACCGCCGCCGCTCTTGACGGCCTTGACGTCGATGGGCGAGACGGCGCTCTTGTCGCCGATCGGGGTCTTGCAGGCGTAGTTGACGTTCACGACCTCGGCCACGGCCGCGGGGGCGGCCGTCCAGACCACCGCCACGCCGGCCAGGGCCGCGGCAGTCGCGAGCGCGGCGGTTCGCTTCCGGTTCGACACGGTCCCGTCCCCTCACTCCCACCGCCCCGCCCTTACTGACGAGGCATCAGATTGAGCCGTCAAGGTACGCCCGGGGCGATGAGGAGGGAAGAGAAGGCGCGCGCCGGAGTTGCGCCGATCCGACGCCCGGGTTCAGCGGGCCCAAAGGAGTGCGGGAGCCCAGCGGCACGACTGTCGCCGCGGTGACGGTGACGGCCAAGGCGGCGGTGACGGCCAAGGCGGCGGTGACGGTGTGAACGGCCGGAACCACAGGGGGCGTCAGGCCGGGGCGCCCAGTTCCGCCCAGACCGTCTTGCCGGCCAGGCCGGGGGCTCGGACGACGCCCCAGTCCAGGCAGAGGCGCTGCACGATGAACATGCCGTGGCCGCCCGGGCGGCCCGCGCGGTGCGGGGTGCGCGGGGCCGGCTGGCCCGTGCCGCGGTCGGAGACCTCGACGCGGATCACCTTCTTGTCGCAGCCGAGGACGAGACCGTCCGGCCCCTCGGCGTGCAGGCACGCGTTGGTGACCAGTTCGGAGACGACGAGCAGCACGTCCTCGGCGGCGGCCCGCTGGTCGGCGGTGGCGGCGGGCAGCCAGCCCCAGGCGTACAGCGCCTGCCGGGCGAAGTCGCGGGCGAGCGGGACGACGCCGCTGGCGTCCTCGAAGCTCAGTCTGCGTACCTGGGGGCCGTCGGACGACGCGGAGGCCACGGCTGCCGTGCCCCCTCCGGACGCACCGGCCTCCTGCGGGCCCCCTTCGGACGCCCCGGAAGCGCCGGACGCCCCGGAAGCGCCGCTGGACTCCGGGCCGCGGTCGCCCGGCGAGTAAGGCCGGGTGGTGCTCATCAGCGCTTCACCTCACCGATTCCCCGATTCAACCGGTTCACAGTTCAACAGTCGATCACTACAGTCTGTACGTAGCCGAACGGCATGTGTGTCGACGCCACCGCCGACTTGTTCGGGTTCAGGATGTCTCCTGCCCTGGGGAACCGGTGGAACACCCCCCGCCCCCGCCCCGTTTCCACCCGTTTCGCACGGACGGCGAAGCTCAGCCGTCCCCGCCACGCCCGTCGCGGTCACGCTCGTCGCGGTCACGTCCGTCGCGCTCGCCGTCGTCGTCCGCGAGGGCCGCCGCCACCGTGTCGTGCACGGTGAACACCGCGTCCGCGCCGGTGATCTCGAAGACCCGCGCCACCACGGGCTGCATGCCGGCCAGATGGACTCCGCCACCGGCCGCCTCCGCCTTCAGTCGGGCGCCGAGGAGCACGTTGAGCCCGGTGGAGTCGCAGAACTCCAGGCGCTCACAGTCCACGACCAGCCGGCTGAGGCCTCTGGAAAGGCAGTCGTCGAGTGGCTCACGCAACAGATCGGCCGTGTGGTGATCCAACTCACCCGCCGGGGTCACCACGGCACTCGAGCCTTCTTGGCGCACCTCGACCAGAAGCCGGCCAGACTGTGCGCTGCCGACCGTCCCGCGGTCCATGCCGTCTCTCTCCCGGGGTCGTGAACTGGTTGCTGACGCTCTCGCACCCTACGCCCTCGCCCTCTGACCCAACACCCGAACAATCACACACAAACGGACATAACCCTACAAAATGCACTTGCGATCGGTCAAGTAAAGCGGGTAGGGCTAGGGGGAACACGTAACCGACACGGCCGGCTTTGGAGGCGCCGCACACCGAAGTGCGCTCACTGGCATCGGCAGCCATACGCCGAGAACGATGGAGGACTCATGTCACCCCGGCTCGACGCACCGCCTACCCGCGGAGCGACGTCGACACCCCCTCCGGAACTGAAAAGTCTGGAACCCATCGCACAGCACGCGGTGCAGGACGTCGACCCCACCGACCTCCTCGCCGGACTCCCGGACATCCCCCCGTACGACGAGATCGCACCCGTCGACGCGCGGGCCCTGTCCAAGACCCTGTTCGCGCGCCTCGAGTCCCTCGAAGAGGGCACGCACGCGTACTCGTACGTCCGCAACACCCTCGTCGAACTGAACCTCGCGCTGGTCAAGTTCGCCGCCTCCCGGTTCCGCTCCCGCAGCGAGCCGATGGAGGACATCATCCAGGTCGGCACCATCGGCCTGATCAAGGCGATCGACCGCTTCGAACTGTCGCGCGGCGTCGAGTTCCCGACCTTCGCGATGCCAACCATCATCGGCGAGATCAAACGGTTCTTCCGTGACACGTCGTGGTCCGTGCGCGTCCCGCGCCGGCTCCAGGAGCTGCGGCTCGACCTCGCCAAGGCGGGCGACGAGCTGGCCCAGGAGTTCGACCGGGCGCCGACCGTCGCGGAGCTGGCCGAACGCCTCGGCCTCTCCCGCGACGAGGTCGTCGAGGGCATGGCCGCGTCGAACGCGTACACCGCCTCGTCGCTGGACGCTCAGCCCGAGGAGGACAACTCGGAAGGCGCCCTCGCCGACCGCATCGGCTACGAGGACCACGGCATCGAAGGCATCGAGTACGTCGAGTCGTTGAAGCCGATGATCGCCGAACTTCCCTCCCGTGACCGCCAGATCCTCTCCCTCCGCTTCGTCGCGGGTCTGACCCAGTCGGAGATCGGCGAGGAACTCGGCATCTCACAGATGCACGTGTCGCGGCTGCTGTCGCGCACGCTGGTACGGCTGCGGAAGGGCCTGACGGTCGAGGAGTAGGCCCACGGGCCGCGGACCGAAGAGCGAGAAGCGCGGAGCTACGCCGATTTCACCGGTGTCCGGCGGACACCGGTGCCGTCCGCGTCCAGGCGATCGACTGTTGACTGTTGGACGATCACCCGGGCGCGGACGTCGGCGTGTCCGCGCTGCTCCTGTCCTCTTGGTGAAATCCTCTGGCCGGATTCCTCGCGACGGCTACGCTGACCCGGCCCCTGTGACCAGCAGCGCCGCTGGACCGGCCGCGTGATCTGCTCATGAGGAGCCCCGTGCCCGTCTCCGCTGTTCCCCCTGTTCCCCCTGTTCCTCCTGTCCCCCCTGTCCCCCCTGTCTCACCTGCCTCCGCCGCCTCCCGGCTCGGCCGGCTCGCCGACGTCCCCGTGCTGCTGGTCGCCGTCGTGTGGGGGTCGAGCTACCTCGCCGCCAAGGGCGTCACCACGGCGCACACCGTGCTCGCGGTGCTCGTGCTGCGGTTCGCCGTGGTGCTGCCGGTGCTGGTGGCCGTGGGGTGGAGGCGACTGCGCGGACTGAGCGGCACGCAACTGCGGGGGGCCGGACTGCTGGGGCTGGTCCTCGCCGGGATCTTCCTGCTGGAGACGTACGGCGTGGTGCACACGTCCGCCACGAATGCCGGGCTGATCATCAGCCTGACCATGGTCTTCACTCCCCTCGCGGAGAGCCGGGTGCGCGGGGTACGGCTGCCGGGCGCGTTCCTGGCGGCCGCGGGCCTGTCGGTGGCGGGCGTGGCCCTGCTGACGCAGGGGGCCGGGTTCTCCGCTCCGTCGGGAGGGGATCTGCTGATGCTGGGGGCGGCCGTGGCCCGTACCGTGCACGTGCTGGCCATGGCACGGATGGAGTCGGTGCGTGGCTCGGACGCGTTGTCCCTCACGACCGTGCAACTGGGCGGCGCCGTCGCCGTGTTCGCCGTGCTGGTGGCCGTGCCCGGGGCGGGTGCCTCGCCGTGGGCCGCCGCCGCGGACTTCGACGCCGGGGACTGGGCCGGCCTGGTCTACCTCTCCGTCTTCTGCACCCTCTTCGCGTTCTTCGTGCAGATGTGGGCCGTCCGCCGTACGTCGCCGTCCCGGGTCAGCCTGCTGCTGGGGACCGAGCCGGTGTGGGCGGCGGCCGTGGGCATCGCGCTCGCCGGGGACCGGCCGGGATGGCCGGGGTTCGTGGGCGCGGTGCTGGTGCTCGTCGGCACGGCGTGGGGACGGTCGGCGGCGGACCGGGAGCGGGCGGCCGCCGACTCCCCCGCCGGCCGGGAGCCTCAGACGACCCGTACGCCTCGCCGCCACACCCCCGAGACCAGCGGCACGCCCGGCCGGTAGGCCAGGTGGATGTGGCTCGGCGCGTCCAGGAGGATCAGGTCGGCGTACGCGCCGGGGGTGATGCGGCCGACGTCCGTGCGACGCAGGGCCGCGGCCCCGCCGGCGGTGGCGGACCACACCGCCTCGTCCGGCGTCATCCCCATGTCCCGCACGGCGAGCGCGACGCAGAACGGCATGGACGAGGTGAAGGACGAGCCCGGGTTGCAGTCCGTGGACAGGGCGACGGTGACGCCCGCGTCCAGCAGCCGACGGGCGTCCGGCCACTCGGCCCGAGTGGAGAACTCGGCGCCGGGCAGCAGCGTGGCGACCGTGTCGCCGTTCGCGAGCGCGTCGACGTCGGCGTCGGTGAGGTGGGTGCAGTGGTCGGCGCTGGCCGCGTCCAGCTCGACCGCCAGCTGCACGCCGGGGCCGTGGGAGAGCTGGTTGGCGTGGATGCGGGGGTGCAGTCCCTTCGCCCTGCCCGCGGTGAGGATCGCGCGGGCCTGGTCGCCGTCGAAGGCGCCCTTCTCACAGAACGCGTCGATCCAGCGGGCGTGCGGGGCGCAGGCGTCGAGCATCTCGCCGGTGACCAGGGCGACGTAGGCGGCCGGGTCGTCGGCGTAGTCGGGGGAGACGATGTGGGCGCCGAGGTAGGTGACCTCGTCGGTGTGGGCGGCGGCGAGACGCAGGGCACGTGCCTCGTCGGCGACCGTCAGGCCGTAGCCGGACTTGGTCTCGAAGGTGGTGGTGCCCTGGCGCAGCGCCTCGGTGAGGAAACGGGTGAGGTTGGCCTCCAGTTCCGCGTCGGTGGCGGCCCGGGTGGCGGCGACCGTCGTGCGGATGCCGCCCGCGCTGTACGCCCGCCCCGACATCCGGGCGTTGAACTCCTCGGTGCGGTCGCCCGCGAAGACCAGGTGGGAGTGGGAGTCGACGAAGCCCGGGAGCACCGCACGGCCGTCGGCCCGGACCCGGTTGTCAGTGGCGGGTGCTTTGCTTGATTCACCGGTCCACACGACGCGGTCGCCGTCGATGACGACGGCCGCGTCCCGGATCAGGCCCAGGGGAGAGCCACTCTCGAGTTCGCTCGAGCGGGGGGACCCCCGTCCGAGGGAGGGATCGTTGGTGACCAGCGTGGCGATGTCGGTGATGGCGGTGGTGGTGCCGGTCCTGCCGGTGCTGCTGCTCATCGTCGTGTCCTCGTGGCTGACGGGGATGGAAGCGGGGATTGAGGCGCGGGCGGGGGCGGAGCCGATGGCGGGGTCGATGGCGGGGTCGACGGCCGCCGCCGGTGGTGGTGTCAGGCGTGCAGGGCCGCGACGGCCCGCGCGAGGGCCTGCGGCACGTCGGGTACGAGAATGTGCGCCCCGTCGCGTACGACGTGCCGGCCGGCGACGACCGTGTGCCGTACGTCCGCCGCGGTCGCCGCGAATACGGCCGTCTCGGCGCCGAGCCGGGGCAGCGGGCCCGCTGTCCTGACCGAGTCGAGGGCGATCGTCGTGAAGTCGGCGGGCGCGCCGGCCTCCAAAACGCCCGCGTCCGGGTTGCCGAGGGCGGCGTGGCCGTCGGCGGAGGCCGCGCGCAGCAGGGCGGCCGCCGTCCAGTGGCCGCGGGTGCGGGTGCGCAGCCGTTCGTTCAGCTCCATGGCGCGCGCCTCCTCGAGCAGGTCGATGACGGCGTGGCTGTCCGAGCCGAGGGAGAGCGGCGAGCCGGCGGCCTGAAGGGCGACGGCCGGGCCGATGCCGTCGGCGAGGTCCCGTTCCGTCGTGGGGCACATGCAGGTGCCGGTGCCGGAGCGGCCGAGCAGGGCGATGTCGTCGTCGGTGAGGTGGGTGTTGTGGACGCCGGTGGTGCGCGGGCCGAGGACGCCGTGCTCGGCGAGGAGCCGGGTGGGCGTGCACCCGTGGGCGGCCCGGCAGGCGTCGTTCTCGGCGGTCTGCTCGGACAGGTGAACATGCAGCGGCGCCCGGCGCTCGTCGGCCCAGCGGGCGACGGTCGCCAGCTGGTCGGCGGGCACGGCCCGTACGGAGTGGATCGCCGCCCCGATCCGTGCGTGATCCCGTTCCTTGAGAAGTGAAGAGCGTTCGGCCCAGGCGTCCGCGTCGCCGTCGCAGAAGCGGAGCTGGTGGGCGTTGGGGGGCTGTCCGAAGCCGGAGGACAGGTAGGCGGTGTCGAGGAGGGTGATGCGCACTCCGGCTTCGGCGGCGGCCTCGATCAGCGCCTCGCCCATGGCGTTGGGGTCGGTGTAGCGAACACCGCCGGGGGCGTGGTGCAGGTAGTGGAACTCGCCGACGGCGGTGATGCCGGCCAGCGCCATCTCGGCGTACACGGCGCGGGCCAGCTGGTGGTAGGTGTCCGGGGTGAGCCGGTCGGCGACCGCGTACATGACCTCGCGCCAGGTCCAGAAGGTTCCGGAGCCGACCTGGACGGTGCCGCGCAGGGCGCGGTGGAAGGCGTGGCTGTGGGTGTTCGCGAGGCCGGGCAGGGTGAGGCCGCGCAGGATCTCGGCGTCGGGCGGCGGGGCGTCGACGCCGGTGCGGACGGCGGTGATGCGGCCCGCGGTGCTGCGGCCGTCCGTCCCCGCGCCGGAGCCGCCGCCCGTCGACACCGTGAGGACGACGCCCGGCTCGACGTTCGTGTCGAGCCAGGCGTGTTCCAGCCAGTACGTCCGTGTCCGCTGCGTGGGGGTCACCGGCAGGCCAGTCCTTCCAGTACGTCGGCGAGAGCGTGCACCCCGGCCACGCAGTCGTCCTCGGCGGCGAACTCGGCCGGGGAGTGCGAGACGCCCGTGGGGTTGCGCACGAACAGCATGGCGGTCGGGATGCGGTCGGAGAGGATTCCGGCGTCGTGTCCGGCGCCGGTGCCGAGGACGGGGACGGTGAGCCGGGCGTCGCTGTCCTTGCCGAGGATGCGGGCCAGTTCGTCGCGCAGCGCGTGGTCGAACTCGACGACGGGCGTGAACGACTCGCGGACGACGTCCAGGTCGATGCCGTGGGCGGCGGCGTGGTCGCGGGCGGCCAGCTCCACGCCGTCGACGACCCTGTCGAGGGCGGCCTGGTCGGCGGCGCGGGAGTCGAGCCAGCCGCGCACCAGGGAGGGGATGGCGTTGACGCCGTTCGGCTCGACGGAGATCTTGCCGAAGGTGGCGACGGCGCCCGCGAGCCGGGCCTCGCGGCGGGCGGCGAGGACGGTCTCCGCGTACGGCAGCATCGGGTCGCGCCGGTCCTCGAGGCGGGTGGTTCCGGCGTGGTTGGCCTCGCCCCGGAAGTCGAACCGCCAGCGCCCGTGCGGCCAGATGGCGCTGGCGACGCCCACCCGGTCGCCGCTCAGGTCGAGTGCCCGGCCCTGCTCGACGTGCAGTTCCACGAACGCGCCGATGCGGGAGAGCCGCTCCGGGTCCGGGCCGATGGCGTCCGGGTCGTACCCGGCGGCCTCCATGGCCTGCGGGAGGGTGACGCCCTCGCCGTCGGTGAGCCGGTGGGCCTGCGCCACGGTGAGCTGTCCGGCGGTGAGCCGGGAGCCGACGCAAGCGAGCCCGAAGCGGGCGCCCTCCTCGTCGCCGAAGTTGACCAGGGCCAGCGGCTTGGCGAACTCGGCCCGGCGGGCGCGCAGTTCGTCGAGGGCGGCGAAGGAGG
The DNA here is from genome assembly GCF_036898465.1 of Streptomyces sp. B21-105. Taxonomy (NCBI): domain Bacteria; kingdom Bacillati; phylum Actinomycetota; class Actinomycetes; order Kitasatosporales; family Streptomycetaceae; genus Streptomyces; species Streptomyces sp. B21-105. The sequence goes on from NZ_JARUMJ010000001.1 coordinate 3,888,725, forward strand.
ACACCACGCCGAGCGGGCCGTCGAAGGCGCCGCCGTCGGGCACCGAGTCGAGGTGCGATCCGGTCACCACGGCGTCCCCGGCCGCCGGGTCGCCGAGCCAGGCCCACTGGTTGCCGTTGCGGTCGACCTCGTAGGTCAGCCCGCGCGCCTCGGCCTGTTCCCGGAACCAGGCCCGGCAGTCCGCGTCGGCGGCGGTCCAGGCGTAGCGGCGGTAGCCGCCGGAGGCGGAGCTGCGGCCGATCGGCAGCAGCTCCGCCCACATGCTGTGGAAGGTCACGCGTCGTCACCTTCACGCAGGGGCACCCGCACGCCCCGCTCGACCGCGACCGACTCCGCGATGTCGTACCCGGCGTCGACGTGCCGGATGACGCCCATGCCGGGGTCGTTGGTGAGGACCCGGCGGATCTTCTCGCCGGCGAGTGCGGTGCCGTCGGCGACGGTCACCTGGCCGGCGTGGATGGAGCGGCCCATGCCGACGCCGCCGCCGTGGTGGAGGGAGACCCAGGAGGCGCCCGAGGCCACGTTGACCATGGCGTTCAGCAGCGGCCAGTCGGCGATCGCGTCGGAGCCGTCGAGCATGGCCTCGGTCTCGCGGTACGGGGAGGCGACGGAACCGGAGTCGAGGTGGTCGCGACCGATGACGACAGGGGCGGCCAGTTCGCCGGACGCCACCATGTCGTTGAAGCGCTCGCCGGCCTTGTCGCGTTCGCCGTAGCCGAGCCAGCAGATCCGGGCGGGCAGGCCCTGGAAGTGGACGCGCTCACCGGCCAGCTTGATCCAGCGGGCCAGGGACTCGTTCTCGGGGAAGAGGTCGAGGATCGCCTTGTCGGTCTTGGCGATGTCGGAGGCCTCGCCGGACAGGGCGGCCCAGCGGAAGGGTCCCTTGCCCTCGCAGAACAGCGGGCGGATATAGGCGGGGACGAAGCCGGGGAAGGCGAACGCCCGGTCGTATCCGGCGAGTCGGGCCTCGCCGCGGATGGAGTTTCCGTAGTCGAAGACCTCGGCGCCGGCGTCCAGGAAGCCGACCATCGCCTCCACGTGCCGTGCCATGGACTCGCGGGCCCGGGTGGTGAAGCCGGCCGGGTCCTTCGCGGCGGCGTCGGCCATGTCCTCGAAGTCGATCCCGGTGGGCAGGTAGGCCAGCGGGTCGTGGGCGGAGGTCTGGTCGGTGACGATGTCGATGGGCGCGCCCATCGCGAGCAGCTGCGGCACGAGGTCGGCGGCGTTGCCGAGGACGCCGATGGAGAGCGGCTTGCGCCGGTCGCGGGCCTCGACGGCCAGCTGGAGCGCGTGGTCCAGGTTGTCGGCCCTGACGTCCAGGTAGCGGTGCTCGATGCGGCGGTCGATGGCGCGCGGGTCGCAGTCGACGCAGATCGCGACGCCGTCGTTCATCGTCACGGCGAGCGGCTGGGCGCCGCCCATGCCGCCGAGGCCGGCGGTGAGGGTGATCGTGCCGGCGAGGGTGCCGCCGAACTTCTTCGCGGCGACGGCGGCGAAGGTCTCGTAGGTGCCCTGGAGGATGCCCTGGGTGCCGATGTAGATCCAGGAACCGGCGGTCATCTGGCCGTACATGGTCAGGCCCAGCTGTTCCAGGCGGCGGAACTCCTCCCAGTTGGCCCAGTCGCCGACGAGGTTGGAGTTGGCGATGAGGACGCGCGGCGCCCATTCGTGGGTCTGCATCACGCCGACCGGCCGGCCGGACTGGACGAGCATCGTCTCGTCCTGCTTGAGGGTCCGCAGGGTGCGGACCATCGCGTCGAAGGAGCGCCAGTCGCGGGCCGCCTTGCCCGTGCCGCCGTAGACGACGAGCTTGTCGGGGTGTTCGGCGACCTCGGGGTCGAGGTTGTTCTGCAGCATCCGCAGGGCGGCTTCCTGCTGCCATCCCAGGGCGCTCAGTTCCGTACCGCGCGGCGCTCGTACGGGGCGGGGTCCTGACATGGTCTGCCTCCTTGCGGACGGGTGATCCCGGCGGGCTTTTACTGCCGATATTCACATCCTGACCCGCTGAATAGAACTAGTCAATACGGCCGCGCGACGACACACCTCCCCAGCGGTGGACAGAGAGGCGACCGGGCGGCGGGACGGAAGTGACACGGCGGGCGTGCGGGCGTGCGGCCGAGCAGCGGGACGGGGGCCGAACGGGTCCGCCGGGGCGCGCGCCGCCCGCCGTCACCACCCTGCGCGAGCCCGTGGGCCGGTGGCGTGCGCCCGTGGGCGCGGTATTGAAGGGACCTGTGGGGCGTCACACAGCCACGGAAAGTGGTCAGTCGACCCACCTTAGTCACCGCTTCGCATGTTCCGCTGGAAAATGCCAGAAGACTCACCCCTGGCACACACGTTGCGTAGCGTCTCCATCACTCAGCCGAACGGCGGGCGGGAGGGGAGCCACGGTGCCCGGAATCGACGAGTGTCTACTGGAGGCCATGCGGCTGCCCGGCGCACGGGGCGCGGCGCTGGTCGACTGGACGAGCGGGCTGGCCCTGGGCGCGGTCGGGGAGTTCCCCGGCGGCGACCACGAGGCGGCGGCCGCCGAGGCCGCGGAGGTCGCCCGGTTGACGGCGGAGCAGCGGGCGTTCACACCGGACGGCCACGGCGGCCCCTTCGGTCACGACGGCCGGGAAGACCGCGAGGGCGCGGCCGGGGCCGTCCCGGCGGCGCCCGCCGATCCCCCGGTGGAGGACCTGATCATCAGTAACCGGGACAGCTACCACGTGCTCCGGTTCGTGCCGACGTCCTTCGACAGCAGCGTGTTCCTGCACGTGTGGCTGGCCCGGTCGGACGGCAACCTCGCACTGGCGCGGATCAGGCTGGGCGAGATGGCCGAACGGCTGGTGCTGGGATGACGGCGGTGAGAACGACCCCGCCGGGCACGACCCCGCCGCCCCGGCTGCCCGTCCGGGAGAAGTCGACGGCGCGGGGGCAGGGCGGCGGGCTGTCGCCGATGCTGACCCGGCTCGCCGCCGAACGCGCGACGGGCGTCCTGGAGCGCGAGCGCGGCTCGCTCTACCTCGCCGAGGGGCGGGTGGTGCACGCCGAGAGTCCTCTCGCCCCGGGCCTCGACGTGCTCCTCCTGGCCCACGGCACCCTCTCCCCCGCCGTCTGGCAGGACGCCGTGGAGCGGGCCGACGAGGAGTACGACGTGACGCGGCTGCTGCTCGACGCCGGCCGTGTCCCGCGCGGCGCGCTGGAACTGTGCCAGCTGGAGGCGGTGTTCGACGCGGCGTACTTCGCGCTCACCCCCAGCAGCACGCCCGGCCGCTTCCACTACGGCACCCGGCACCGGCTCGGCGCCCTCAGCCCCGTCCCGGTCGGCGCGGTCGAGCGCGAGACGCTGCGCCGGCGCGCGCTGCTGGACCGGCTGTGGCCCGACCCGGCGACCGACGGCTCGCCGCTGCGCCGCGCCGAGTCCGTCGCCGCGCCCGCGCCGACCGCCCGGCAGAGCGCGGTGCTGGCTCTCGCCGACGGGGTGCGCACCGCGCCGGACATCGCCCGCGAGCTGGGCCGGCAGGCCTTCCACACGCTGGTGGACGCCCGGCGGCTGGCGGCCGCGGGACTGGTCACCGCGCTCTTCCCACCGCCCGGCCCGCACCGCCTGCCGACCGGGTTCCCGCCCCGCCACGCGCTCCCCGCGACCGCGTCCCCCACAGCCACGGGCCGCCCGGCCGACGGCCCCACGGCGCCCGGACCACCCGCCACCTCCGGGGCCCTCACGACGGGAGCCCAAGCAGTCGCGGGACTCCCCGTACCCCCCGTCCCCGACGCACCGCAGGGCATCGCCCTGCCCCGCGTCAACGACCCCGACATCACTCTGCTGAAGAGGCTCAGGGATGCGCTGGAGGCCCTTTGAAAGGCAGCGACCGCGCGCCGAGAGGAGCGAGCTGATGGCTTCCGCGCCCGAGATACTCGACGAGCTGCGGCGACTGCGGGCCCGGGTGCCCCAGCTGACCGGCGCGCTGGCGGCCGGCGTGGACGGACTCGTCCTCGCCCACGACACCCCGGGCGTGGAGCCGGAAGTGCTCGCCGCGCTGACCGCCGCCGCCCTCGGTGTGGCGATGCGGATGGCGGACACGACCGGCCAGGGCGACTTCCGCGAACTGCTCGTGCGCGGCCGGTACGGCTACGTCTCGACGTACTCGGCCGGCGAGAACGCCGTGCTGACGCTGCTGGCGCAGGACCGCGTCAACATCGGCCGGCTGCACCTCGAGGGACGCCGGGCCGGCGCCCGCATCGGGGAGCTGGTCGACGCGCGGGAGGCGGTGGCGCGGGCGGCTGCGGCGGCCGCCCCGGCGAAGACCCCGCTGAAGCCGCCCGCGAAGGCGCCGGTGCGGACCCCGGCGAAGCCCACGACCTTACCGACCAGATCGGCGCGCGGCCCAGCCACCACCAACGCGCGCACCACCACGGAAATTTGAAGGAACCGAGGAGCACAGTCATGGCCAATACCGAGACCTGCCTGAAAGAGGCGCTCGCCTCCATCGAAGGCGCCACCGGAGTCGCGCTCGTCGACTACACCAGCGGCATGGCGCTGGGCACGATGGGCGGCAGCAAGACGTTCGACCTGAACGTCGCCGCCGCCGGCAACACCGACGTGGTGCGCGCCAAGATGCGCACCATGGAACACCTCGGGCTGAAGGCCCAGATCGAGGACATCCTGATCACCCTGTCCGACCAGTACCACCTGATCCGGCTGATCAGCGGCCGCGGCGGGAACGGCCTCTTCCTCTACCTGGTGCTGGACGCCAAGCGGGCCAACCTGGCGATGGCCCGCCACCAGCTGAAGCGGATCGAGGAGGACCTCGAGGTGTGAGGGACTGACAGGTCCTAGACCAGTGCGGCGGCGCGGCGGCGGGATCCACCCGGAGCCGCGTCGCCCGCCGCGATGCCGGTGCTGCGGTACGCCTCGACGGTTTTTCCGGCGGGGCGTCCGCCGCGTCGGTCCAGCCAGTCGACGCACACCCACAACAGCGCGTCGTCGGCGCGCTCGAGCCGGCCCAGCCAGGCGGCCTTGAGCCACAGCCCGACCCCGCAGCCGGCGAGCAGCATGCCACCGGCCGCGGGCACGGCGAACGCGCTGCCCAGCGCGGCGAGGAAGGCCGGCAGCAGCCACCGGCGGTGGCCGCGCCGCCAGACGCGGACGGTCACCGCCCGGTCCTGGAGCACGTCGTGCTTGCCCGCACGGACCGCGCCACGCCCGAGTTCCGTGAACCGGCGGCGGCCGCGCAGCGCCGTGACCGCCGCCGCCACGAGGAACAACGCGGCTCCGGCCAGCACCCCGATCCGTCGCCCGGTCAGGCCGGGCACCAGGACCCCGACACCGGCCGCGAACACCCCGCACCACCACAACGGCGCTGCTCCGGCCCGTACGACGACGGCCACCCGAGCCAGCCCCTGCCCTCCGCGCGCCACGCCTGCCTCCTCGTCATTCCGGCTCCCACTCGTGGCCGTACAGCGTAGTCAGCGAACGTGAGACGAGTCTGAGAGTCCGGCGACCTGAAAGTCCGGCGATCCGGGAGTTCCGGGACGGGGGCGGGTCTACTCCACGAAGAGGCCGCGTGTCGCCGCCCGTGCGTCGAACTCCTCCAGCCGGGCCTGCGCGTCGGGCAGGTCGTCGCACATCGCCTCCAGCAGCACCCGCCCGAGCAGCATCGGCGCGCACGCCGTGTCGAAGGCGAGCCCGGTGCCGACGGCGGCCGGCAGCAGCAGATCGGAGACCTTGGCGACCGGCGCGAACGCGGAGTCGGCGACCGTCACCACGCTCAGCCCGGCCTCCTTGGCGTAGGCGAGGGTGTCGACGACCTCGCGCGGGTGGCGGGGCAGCGCGAAGCAGAGCAGCGCGGAGGCGCCGGCCCGGACGGCGGCGTCGATCCGGTCGTGGATCATCGTGCCGCCCTCGTGCAGCAGCCGTACGTCGGGATGCACCTTGGCCGCGAAGTAGGCGAAGCCGTACGCCTGGGAGGCGGCGGCCCGCAGTCCGAGCACCGGCAGCGGCCGCGAGGCCGCCAGCAGCCTGCCCGCCCGCTGCACGGGCCGCGGGTCGGCGAGCAGCTCGGCCAGGTGCCGCAGGTTCTCGATCTCCGCCTGGACGGCCTGCTGGTAGGCGTTGCACGAGGCCGAGCCCGGCGTCCGGTCGGCGGGCGCGACCTCGCGCAGGTGCCTGCGCAGGGCGGGATAGCCGTCGAAGCCGAGGGCGACCGCGAAGCGGGTCACGGACGGCTGGCTGACCCCGGCCAGCTCGGCGAGCTCCACGCTGGAGAGGAACGGCACGTCGGCGGCGCGCCGCACCATGCTGTGCGCGATGCGCCGCTGGGTCGGCGTCAGCCGATGGCCCTCGAAGAGCGTCTGCAGCCGCGCCCCCGGAGTGTCCGACGGCCCCCCACCCGACCCGCCGGCACCCGGCCCCGTCGGCGCCCCCTGCCCCGTCCCGGGCCCCGGTCCCGTCCCCGGGTCCGTCTCCGCGCTCATGCCCGCTCCCCCTTCAGCCGCCCGCGAACCGAGCCGTCGACGGGATTATTCAGCTATCACGCACTCTGCATGACGTCATACAGCCAGGCAAGGGAGACGGCAGTACCGGAAGGGGCTAAGGGGCTAGCTGTGGGGGGTGAGCACCATGTAGGTCACTGCCGTCCCATCGTCCATGACGCCTCTGAACAGTTGCTCGTTCAGCAGGGGTGAGGTGGTGAGCACCGAGGCCAACACGCCGGCGGCAGAACTGACATAGCGCAGAATCGCGGGCGCCGCACCGAAGGCGAGCGCGTCTTCGATCTCCTTCATTCCCGCCTCCGTCAGGAGATCATTGATGACGTCGTCGACCTCGCTCCGCCGGTCAGGCGGACCGTTGTAGACGGTCACGTAGTAGCCGTTTCCCTGACGTGCACTGACGGTGATCTGGGCATCGTCTCGGATCGCCTTTCCCTGCGGCGCTTCCGAGGGTATCGGGATCAGGGTTCCGTCGGGTTCGGGCGCGGCTTCGAAGCGGGTCGTATTGTCGCTTGCCGGGTTGGGAAGTGTGTCTGCCATGTCAATCCTTCCGACACCCTCGGGCAGGCTGATGTCATGCTCAACTCCAGCTCTGGGAACGGGCGTTCCTGTCGCTGATTCCTGTCGCTGATTCCAGGCTAGCTCCGAGCCAAATGCGACGCATGTCGGGCGGCGCCTTGACAACGGAGACAACGGGGCACATGAAATGGGGCGCCAATTGTCCGGAAATTATCAGGAAATCGTGCGACTCGGGAGACGCCTGCGCCGAGTCCGTACCGTTCCTTCAATACCGTTTCTTCAATTGCGAAGTGATGCGGCGTCCGGTACGTGATGTCGGGGTGGTCGAACAGCTCCGGCGCCCCCGACCCCGGAGAGGGGGGCTATCCCCAGTGCGCCGGGCGGGCGCGCTCTCTAGCCTGGTGCGTACGACGGGCAACGGACGGGACGGGAGACCACCGTGGAAGCGCGGGACACGGACCTGAAGAAGGATCTGGACGCCACACTGCAGACCCGCAGGGAACTCGGCGAGGAGTACGAGTCCGCGCTGGTGGAATCGTTCCTCGAGAAGGTCGACCAGCGCATCGACGGCGCGGTGGAGCGCCGGGTGCGGAGGCAGTTCGCGGAGCAGCAGATGGCGGCGGCCCGCGACTCCCGCTCGCCGCAGGCGACGGACTCGTGGGGCGAGCGCTTCGGCTTCGGCATCGTCTCGCTGGTGCTGGCGGTCCCGCTGTCGGCGATCGGGGTGGGCACCGAGGGACTGCCGGGCCTGATCGTCTCCTGGGTGGGCATCGTCGGCGTCAACGTGGTCCAGGCCGCCCGCAGCAACCCCGGTCTCTTCCGCGGTCGGCGCCGCTCCTCGAAGGACGGCGACTGGGAGGAGTGACCGTCGGCACGACCGTTCGTGGGGGAAGCTTGCGCGGGGACCGCCGCACCCCCTTGACGGGGGGCGGGACGACGGCGGTCCCCGCGTGGGACGCGGGCCGGGTCAGGCCCGGTCGCCGCGTCCGTGGCGTCCGTGGAAGGTCCGGGAGCCGCTCCGGAGGTCCGTGACGCCGTTTCGGTGCCGGCCGGGGAGCCGCTCCCTGCCGACACCCATCACGATGCCGGACGCGTGTTAACCGGGTGCTGCGCGGACGTGACACGCGCGTACCACTTCCGCGAAGTCCACCACTTCAGTGGGGAAACGGAAGTTCAGCGCCCGAAGGGGCCGTTCACCGCAGGTTTCCCCGCAATCACGGCCCCTGTCACGCAGACGTCACTTCCCGCCCTTGGCCAGGAAGGCAAGCAGGTCCTGGCGGCTGACGACCCCGGTGGGCTTGCCCTCGACGAGGACGATCGCCGCGTCGGCCGTGCCGAGCACGGACATCAGGTCGCCGACCGGCTCACCGGAGCCGACCTGCGGCAGCGGCGCGGACATGTGCTTCTCCAGCGGGTCGCCGAGGGAGGCCCGCTGGGTGAACAGCGCGTCGAGCAACTCCCGCTCCACGACCGACCCGACGACTTCGGCGGCCATGACGTCGGGGTGCCCGGCGCCCGGCTTCACGATCGGCATCTGCGAGACGCCGTACTCGCGCAGCACCTCGATGGCCTCGCCGACGGTCTCGTCCGGGTGCATGTGGACGAGGGACGGGATGGCGCCGTGCACCTTGTCGTTGAGGACGTCGGCGACGCGGGCGCTGGGACCCTCGTCCTCGAGGAAGCCGTAGTCGGCCATCCACTCGTCGTTGAAGATCTTGCTGAGGTAGCCGCGGCCGCTGTCGGGCAGCAGGACGACCACGACGTCGTCCGGGCCGAGCCGCTCGGCGACGCGCAGGGCGGCGACGACGGCCATGCCGCAGGAGCCGCCGACCAGCAGGCCCTCCTCCTTCGCGAGCCGCCGGGTCATCTGGAAGGAGTCCTTGTCGGACACCGCGACGATCTCGTCGGCGACCGTACGGTCGTAGGCGGTCGGCCAGAAGTCCTCGCCGACGCCCTCGACGAGGTACGGCCGTCCGGAACCGCCGGAGTACACGGACCCCTCCGGGTCGGCGCCGACGACCTGGACCCGGCCCTCGCTGGCGTCCTTCAGGTAGCGGCCGGTGCCCGAGATGGTGCCGCCCGTGCCGACGCCCGCCACGAAGTGGGTGATCCGCCCCTCCGTCTGCTCCCACAGCTCGGGACCGGTGGAGTGGTAGTGGGAGAGCGGGTTGTTCGCGTTGGAGTACTGGTCCGGCTTCCACGCGCCCGGCGTCTCACGCACCAGCCGGTCGGAGACGTTGTAGTAGGAGTCCGGGTGCTCGGGATCCACGGCGGTCGGGCAGACGACGACCTCGGCGCCGTACGCCCGCAGCACGTTGATCTTGTCCGTGGACACCTTGTCGGGGCACACGAAGATGCAGTGGTAGCCCTTCTGCTGGGCCACGATGGCGAGCCCGACGCCGGTGTTGCCGCTGGTCGGCTCGACGATCGTGCCGCCGGGCTTCAGTTCCCCGCTCTGCTCGGCGGCCTCGATCATGCGCAGGGCGATGCGGTCCTTCACGGAGCCGCCCGGGTTGAAGTACTCCACCTTGGCCAGGACGGTCGCCCGGATGCCCTTGGTCACGCTGTTGAGCTTCACCAGCGGGGTGTTGCCGACGAGGCTGATCATCGAGTCGTGGAATTGCACCGTTGTCTCCGGTTGCTTGCAAAAACAGTGGTCGTAGTGGTTACGCCAGAGTACGGGGCGGGCTCCGACCGTAGCGGCATGTTCACCCCTCGTCGAGATTGGACGACCGTCCGTACGGGGCAAGGAGTGGGTGTAAGGACACGAGGAGGTGGCGTCGAGGCATGACGAGCATGTCGAGGGCGAGAGTGGCCCGGCGCATCGCGGCCGGCGCGGCCTACGGTGGCGGCGGTCTCGGGCTGGCCGGTGCGGCGGCGGCCGGTCTGGTGCTGGCGGAGATGCACCTGGCCCGGCGCCAGGTGAACAACGGGGCGCATCCGCACGTCCCCCAGGCGGACGGCCGCTACGGCGTCGCCTATGACGCCCCCGGGCCCGGCAGGGAGCCGCTGCGGCTGACGATGCTGGGCGACTCCACCGCGGCGGGCCAGGGCGTGCACCGCTCCGGTCAGACGCCGGGCGCCCTGCTGGCCTCCGGGCTGGCGGCGGTCGCCGAGCGCCCCGTGGAGCTGCGCAACGTGGCGCTGCCCGGGGCCCAGTCGGACGACCTCGACCGGCAGGTCGCGCTGGTCCTGTCGGACACCGACGGGGCGCCCGACGTCTGCGTGATCATGATCGGGGCGAACGACGTGACCCACCGGATGCCCCCGACCCGCTCGGTGCGGCATCTGTCCGCGGCGGTACGGCGGCTGCGCACGGCCGGCGCGGAGGTCGTCGTCGGCACCTGCCCGGACCTGGGCACCATCGAGCCGGTCCAGCAGCCCCTGCGCTGGCTGGCCCGCCGGGCCTCCCGTCAGCTGGCGGCGGCCCAGACGATCGGCGCGGTCGAGCAGGGCGGCCGCACGGTGTCGCTGGGCGACCTCCTCGGCCCCGAGTTCGAGGCGAACCCGCGTGAGCTGTTCGGCCCCGACCACTACCACCCGTCGGCGGAGGGGTACGCGACGGCCGCGATGGCGGTGCTGCCCACGGTCTGCGCGGCGCTCGGCCTCTGGCCGGCCGACGAGGAACGCCCGGACGCCTCCCGTCACGAGGGCTTCCTGCCGGTGGCCCGGGCGGCGGCGGAAGCGGCCTCGGAGCCCGGCACCGAGGTGACGGCCGCGATACCGACGGGCCCCCGGGGCCCGTGGGCCCTCCTGAAGCGCCGTCGCCGGCGGCGGGTGTCGGAATCGGAGCCGACCTCCTCGACGAACGCCTGACCGCCGAGCAGGCATACCAGCCCGTCCGGCGATCGAGGACGAGACCCCTTCAGGGCCGACAGGGGGCCTGGGGGCACAGCCCCCGGGCCGACCTGGGGGCACAGCCCCCAGGTCCGCCCGGCAACCCGCCCGCACGATTCCGGCCCCACCGCCGAAGGCAAAAGCAAGCGCTTAGTAAATTGCGGCCAGGGTCACACCGTCACCCCCGTGACCCAGCCCATACGTGCGGGTAACTTCCCAGGGAAGCCGTCCCCGTACGACGCCGTAAGAATCTCGCCAATGGAGCCGTGATGCCCGAAGCCGTCATCGTCTCGACCGCCCGCTCGCCCATCGGCCGCGCTTTCAAGGGCTCCCTGAAGGACCTGCGCCCGGACGACCTCACCGCCACGATCATCCAGGCGGCCCTCGCCAAGGTCCCCGAGCTCGACCCGAGAGACATCGACGACCTGATGCTCGGCTGCGGCCTGCCCGGCGGCGAGCAGGGCAACAACCTCGGCCGGATCGTGGCCGTGCAGATGGGGATGGACCACCTCCCCGGCTGCACGATCACCCGCTACTGCTCCTCGTCCCTGCAGACCAGCCGGATGGCGCTGCACGCCATCAAGGCCGGCGAGGGCGACGTCTTCATCTCGGCGGGCGTCGAGATGGTCTCCCGGTTCACCAAGGGCAACTCCGACAGCCTGCCGGACACGCGCAACCCCTTCTTCGCCGAGGCCGAGGCCCGCACCTCGGCCGTCGCCGAGCAGGAGGGCACGACCTGGCACGACCCGCGCGAGGACGGCCTGGTCCCCGACGCCTACATCGCCATGGGGCAGACCGCCGAGAACCTCGCCCGCACGAAGGGCGTGACCCGCCAGGACATGGACGAGTTCGGCGTCCGCTCGCAGAACCTCGCCGAGGAAGCCCTCAAGAACGGCTTCTGGGAGCGCGAGATCACCCCGGTGACGCTCCCCGACGGCACGGTCGTCGCCAAGGACGACGGCCCGCGCGCCGGCGTCACCCTCGAGGGGGTCCAGGGCCTGAAGCCGGTCTTCCGCCCCGACGGCCTGGTCACCGCCGGCAACTGCTGCCCGCTGAACGACGGCGCCGCCGCGGTCGTCGTGATGAGCGACACCAAGGCCCGCGAGCTCGGCCTCACCCCGCTCGCCCGCATCGTGTCGACCGGTGTCTCCGGCCTGTCCCCCGAGATCATGGGCCTCGGCCCGGTCGAGGCGAGCAACCAGGCCCTGCGCCGGGCCGGCCTCACCATCGACGACATCGACCTGGTCGAGATCAACGAGGCGTTCGCCGCGCAGGTGATCCCCTCCTACCGCGACCTCGGCATCGACCTCGACAAGCTGAACGTCAACGGCGGCGCCATCGCCGTCGGCCACCCCTTCGGCATGACGGGCGCCCGCATCACCGGCACGCTGATCAACTCCCTCCAGTTCCACGACAAGCAGTTCGGGCTGGAGACGATGTGCGTCGGCGGCGGCCAGGGCATGGCGATGGTCATCGAGCGCCTCAGCTGAACCAGCCCTGAGCGACGCGCCCGAAACCAGCCGTGCGTGACCTCTTCGGCACCTACTGTGACGAAATGGCCCGGAGTCCGGAAAGCACCCGGACTCCGGGCCGTTCTGTGATCCAATCTCCCCCAGGATGTGACCTATCTCCCTCCTAGGAGGGGTTCACCCAGCTCAGCGCCGTTCGGCAGTAAACCGGAGGACCAAAGTCCTGTCCGTTTCGTGACGTTACGCACTGACAGCTGGATAGTCCGCCCTTCAAGCTGATGTAGGAAGTCGGGGGTCGACTTGAAACCGGGAGTACGTCAGTGAGCGCCATGCCGATCGCGTTGCTGGTCACCACGGCCGCCACGGGCGCCGTGGGCGTCGCCGTCCTGCGCACCCTCATGCAGTTGCGCCGACAGGTCGCCGCCCTGCACCTCCAGCTCGCCAGGAATGCCGAGGACACGGCTGCGGATCTGCGCGGCTTCGTGCCGGCCGCCCGCACCACGGCCGACGCGGCCGAGATACGCGCGGCGGTCGCCGAGGCGCTCGCGGAGGAGCGGGAGCGGGAGCTCGCCGAGGCGCGGGCGTTCTGGGCCGCCCAGGAGGCGCGGGACGCCTCCGACGCCCCGTCGCTGCTGGGTCTGCCCGACAGCGAGCTGTTCCTGCCCCGCCAGGCCGACCTGCTGGGCCTGGAGCCGCTGGAGCCGGTGGCCGAGTCGGCCGCGGACGTTGACGAGTTCGCCGGGGAGCTGGCCGGAGAACTGACCGGGGACTCGCCCGAACTGGCCGCCGCCCGCCGCCGCCACCCGTCCCACCCGGACTTCGTGCCGGTGCAGTCACCCGTGGTGAACGACCACGAGCGCACGGTCGCCGCCCTCGAGGAGCTCGCCTCGTCGCAGATCGAGCTGACCGACGTCCGGCCGGGCCCGCTCGGCACTCTCGACGTCTACGTCTTCGCCGACGGCACCACGCTCTGCATGACCCCGGGCCACCGCGAGACGGCCGAACGGCTCTCCGCGGCCCTGACCGCGGGCCAGACGCCGTTCCTGCTGGGCGGGTCGGGCATCTCGGGCGCCTACACCCTGACGTTCCAGTGCGGCGGGGACAGCGTCTACATCCTGGCGGACCGCGTCATAGCGAGCCTCTGAGCGTTTGCCGGGTCCCGCGGGTCCCGGGCGTTTCTCGGGATCCGGGCGTCACACACCCGCCCGCTTCTGCGCCTGCGCCACCAACTCCACAGCCTCGTCGACCTGGCCCTCGTCCGTGAGTACGAGGGCCAGGTCGTGCGCGGCGACGGTGATCTGGTCGGCGGCGGCGAACATGCCGACGTCGGGCATCTCCCGCAGGGGCGTTCCGGGCTCCTCGACGATCTGGGCCCGCCGGGCCAACTCCCTGGCCAGAGCCAGCGCCTCGGCGGCCGCGCCGCGCTGCAGCCGGCTCTGCGGGGCGGCCCGCAGGCGATCGGCGAAGTGATCCACCGCACGGGTCAGGGACGTCGTATCAGCCACGCCGCGAGACTACGCGTCGCAGCGGGACTGTTGCCAACGGGCGAACAGTCAGGCACGGTGACCTGAGGACCGGCTTACATCCCCTTTGCTACCGGAGGCGCCGATGTCCCATGTCCTCTCCGAGGAGACCCACCGCAACATTCTCGCCCGCATCCCCCATTGCACCGGTCGTGAAGTCGCCGACTGGCTGCGCACCGTCGACGAAGGCCCCGCTCTCCGCTTCGAGGAGAAGGTCAGCTGGCTGCGCGCCGAGCACAATCTCGCGTACGGCCACGCCAAAGCGATCATCCACGAGTACGACCTGAGGAGGGCCGCGCGCAAACTGCTCTAGGCGCGCACGCGACAGACGAAGAAGGGCCCCGGGATCGTGATCCCGGGGCCCTTCTCACTCTCGTGCGCCGGCGCTCGCGCGCCGCCGGTCAGCCGCTGTCGGCTCAGTCGCTGTTGAGGATCGACAGGAGTCGCAGGAACTCCATGTAGATCCAGACCAGCGTCATCGTGAGGCCGAAGGCGGCCAGCCAGGCCTCCTCGCGCGGGGCGCCGTAGGCCACGCCGTCCTCGACCTGCTTGAAGTCCAGGGCGAGGAAGCACGCGCCGAGGATGATGCCGATGATGCCGAACACGATGCCGAGGCCGCCGCTGCGGAAGCCGAGGCCGTCACCGCCGCCGAAGACGGCGAACAGCAGGTTCACCATCATCAGCAGGACGAAGCCGATCGCGGCGGCCATCACGAAGCCGTAGAAGCGACGGTTGACGCGGATCCAGCCCGCCTTGTACGCCACGAGCACGCCGGCGAAGACCGCCATGGTGCCGAGCACCGCCTGGGCGACGACGCCGTCCGCGATGTACGTGGAGACCGCGCTGGAGATCACGCCGAGGAAGACGCCCTCGAAAGCGGCGTACGACAGGATCAGCGCGGGCGCCGGGCGCCGCTTGAACGACTGGACCAGGGCGAGCACCATCGCGACCAGACCGGCGCCGATGGCGATGCCGTACGACTTGCCGATGTTGGCCTCGTCGACGGGCAGCAGCAGCCACGACAGGATCGCCGTGACGACCACGGTGCCGAGCGTGGTCGCGGTGCGCGCGACGACGTCGTCCATCGTCATCCGGCCGGTGGCGGCCGGGGCCTGCGGCGGGGCGCCGTGCTGCAGGTCCTGCTGGGCGTACGGGTTCTGCGCGTACGGGTTGCCGGCCGGCTGGGCGTAGGGGTTGCCCTGCTGCGTGCCGACTGCGGGTCCCCCGGCCTGCGGCGCGGCGTTGAAGCCCGCGTAGCCGTTGTCGCGGCTGAACCCCCGTCGCGAGAAGACCGGGTTTCTGCTCCTCATTGCACTCCTCCATGGCCACACTGCGCGGCCTTGAGCTCAAGGGTAATGGGTAGGCAAAGGATTGACCCTAGTGCTTGGGGAGGATCTTTCCCTCGTAATGCTGCGCAACACGCTACGTGGCGTCGTGATTCCCGGCACGGAAGGGCTCCGATCATGACCAACCCGCGACATGCCCGGTATCTCGCGGAGACCGGACGCGTCACGGCGTTCGGTCATTCGAACGAGAACCCGGTGTACCCCTCCGCCAGATCGGTCTCGGCGGCCCGGGAGGAGGCGATCCGCTCGAGACGGGCGAGCTGGAGACGGCTCTCGAAGGGGTCCGCGTCCGGCGCGGGGTGCAGCAGGGTCGTCATGTCGTAGGAGAACCGCTCGGCCTGCCACACGCGCCGCAGACAGGTCGCGGAGTAGGCGTCCAGGAGCTCGGACGATCCCGTCTCCCGCAGATGGGTCAGCGCCCGGGCGAAGGTGACGACGTCCCCCACGGCCAGGTTCAGCCCCTTCGCCCCGGTGGGCGGCACGATGTGGGCCGCGTCCCCGGCCAGGAAGAGCCGGCCGTGCCGCATGGGCTCGTGGACGTAGGAGCGCATCGGGGTGACCGACTTCTGGGTGATCGGACCGCGCTCCAGCCGCCAGCCGTCGTCGGTGGCGAACCGCCGCTCCAGCTCGTCCCAGATCTCCTCGTCGCTCCACGACTCGGCGTCCGTGCCCTCGGGCACCTGGAGGTAGAGACGGGAGACGGACGGGGACCGCATGGACAGCAGCGCGAACCCGCGGTCGTGGCGGGCGTAGACCAGCTCGTCGTGGGAGGGCGGCACGTCGGCGAGGACGCCGAGCCAGCCGAACGGGTACGCCCGTTCGAAGGTGCGGCTCAGTTCGGCCGGGACGGCCTTGCGGGCGACGCCCCAGAAGCCGTCGCAGCCGACGACGTAGTCGCACTCCAGGACGCCCTCGACGCCCTGGTGCCGGAAGCGGACGCGGGGGCGGTCGGTGTCGGCGTCCTCCACGGCCAGGGCCTCCGCCTCGAACAGCAGCGGTCCGCCCTCCTTCAGCTGGAGGGCGATGAGGTCCTTGCACACCTCGGTCTGGGCGTAGACGGTCACCGACCGGCCGCCGGTCAGCGCGGGGAAGTCGACGCGATGACGTCGGCGGTCGAATCGCAGTTCTATACCGTCGTGCCGCAGGCCCTCGCGGTCCATGCGCTCCCCGGCGCCCGCCGCGCGCAGCACGTCCACCGTGCCCTGTTCCAGGATCCCGGCGCGCTGCCGCTGCTCCACATAGGCGCGGTCACGGCTCTCCAGCACGACCGAGTCGACGCCGGCGTTGTGCAGCAGACGGGCGAGGAGGAGGCCGGCGGGGCCGGCGCCGACGATGCCGACAGTCGTGCGCATCGGGCGTTTCCCTTCAAGGACGGGACGAGGACGGGACGAGGTGTGAGGAGGTGTGAGGAGGACGGCGTGGACCCGCGAGAGCCCGCGAGGAGCCGCCGAGCACTGTTCGCACAGTGAAAATTTCTTCACCATGTGATCCGAGTCGAGTCTGCGCTCCCGCTCCGCGGGTGTCAACGGTCAGTGGTCACGGCACACGTCGGGTACGCAACGCGCGTCAGGGGTCGACCGGCGACGGCCGGCGACCCCTTCGCAACCAAGCGTTCCCGCGCGTCACCCACGGTGACCGCGGAAGTGCCCAGAGCCGGACTTGAACCGGCACGCCCACGTAGGGGCAGCGAGGTTTAAGCTCGCCGTGTCTGCATTCCACCATCTGGGCAGGCCCAAGGCTCCGCTGGAGCTTCCGACCCTATCGGGATCCGTCCCCCGAACAGCGGACGAGCAGACCTCATGTTGTCTTATTTTATTGACGCCTGAGGGTGCATCAGCACACGGAATCGGCCATCCGCACTTGCCAGTAGCCTGACGCGCGGAAACCGCCTGCGCATACGGAATGACGGAATTTCACCGCCCGGACAAGGTTGCTCCACCGGTTCTTGACGAACCGTCGAGGCGAAATGTCCCCCAAGTCGGCCTGGTGACAGCGCCTCTCCGACCGTCTCCGAGACCGGGCGAAGCCGCTCCCGGGATCGCTCGAGACCGCCCCTTGGGGTCGCCCCCGAAGCCGTCACCGGAGGCCGCCCTTCCGGATCCGGGGTCATCCCCAGGTATGACATCGCGGCCTCTGGTCCGTCCCGAGTCTGCCCTCAGAACCGGAACAGCGGCTGACTACACGGCGGCGGACGGGCGGGACGATGGTGCACGTCCCCTTGGCACACCCCACCCTCCCGTCAGGAGCCCGTTTCCCGTGACCACCAGCCCCCTCGCCGAACGGACCACCGCCGTGGCCGCGCGCGCCACGGACCTGTCGAAGATCTACGGGCAGGGCGAGACCCAGGTGGTCGCCCTGGACCGGGTGTCGGTCGACTTCCGGCAGGCCGAGTTCACCGCGATCATGGGGCCCTCCGGCTCCGGCAAGTCCACCCTGATGCACTGTGTGGCCGGTCTCGACACCTTCTCCTCCGGCTCCGTCCGCATCGGCGACACCGAGCTCGGGTCGCTGAAGGACAAGCAGCTCACCAAGCTCCGCAGGGACAAGATCGGGTTCATCTTCCAGGCGTTCAACCTGCTGCCGACGCTGACGGCCAGCGAGAACATCACGCTCCCGATGGACATCGCGGGCCGAAAGCCGGAAAAGGAGTGGCTGGAAAAGGTCATCGCCATGGTCGGCCTCGCCGACCGGCTCGGCCACCGGCCCTCGCAGCTCTCCGGCGGTCAGCAGCAGCGGGTCGCCGTCGCCCGCGCCCTGGCCTCCCGGCCGGACATCATCTTCGGCGACGAGCCGACCGGCAACCTCGACTCGCGCTCGGGCGCCGAGGTGCTGGGCTTCCTGCGCAACTCCGTGCGGGAGCTGGGGCAGACCGTGGTGATGGTGACCCACGACCCGGTGGCCGCGGCCTACGCGGACCGGGTCGTCTTCCTCGCGGACGGACGGATCGTCGACGAGGTGCACGGCCCGACCGCCGAGTCGGTGCTCGACCGCATGAAGCGCTTCGACGCCAAGGGCCGCACCAGCTGATCCCGGTCCGGGGCCGGCACCAGCTGATACCCGGACCGGGACCGACCGCTCGCCGACGAGCAGGACTGAGAAGACGACACCCATGTTCCGTACCGCCTTGCGCAACGTGCTCGCGCACAAGGCCCGGCTCCTGATGACCGTGCTCGCCGTGATGCTCGGCGTGGCCTTCGTGTCGGGGACCCTGGTCTTCACCAACACCTTGTCCAACGCCCTCCAGAACAGCTCCGCCAAGGGCTTCGACCAGGTCGACGTCGCCGTCACCGCGGAGTCGCAGCCCGACGTCGGCGACCGCATCGTCAAGACGCCCGATCTGACCCAGGCCTTGCTGGAGCAGAGCGCGAAGGCCCCGGGCGCCGCGTCCGCGACCGGCGTGGTCACCGGCTTCACCGCGATCGCCGACAAGGACGGCAAGCTCGTCGGCGGCGGCTTCCAGTCGCAGGGCGGCAACTACTGGGGCGAGAAGGACGCCCGGTACCCGCTCGAATCCGGGCACGCCCCGAGCGGCCGCAGCGAGGTCCTGATCGACTGGCGGACCGCCGAGCGGGCCGGGTACGAGGTCGGCGACACGGTGCGGATCTCCGTGGACGGCCCCGTCCTCTCTCCGACGATCGTCGGCGTCTTCACCACCGACGACGGCAACGTCGCCGCCGGCGGCAGCCTCGCCCTGTTCGACACGGCGACCGCGCAGACCCTCTTCGGCAAGCCGGGCACGTACGACGAGATCGACGTCAAGGCGGCCGCCGGGACCTCGCAGAGCGCGCTGAAGTCGGCGCTGGACGCCGCCCTGCCCAAGGACCGGGTCGAGACCACCACCGGCCGTCAACTGGCCGACTCCCAGGCCGAGGCGATCTCCGCGTCGATGAGCGGGCTGAAGCAGGGGCTGCTGGTCTTCGCCGGCATCGCGCTGTTCGTCGGCACCTTCATCATCGCCAACACCTTCACGATGCTGGTCGCCCAGCGCACCAAGGAGCTCGCGCTGATGCGGGCCGTCGGCGCCTCCCGCCGGCAGGTCACCCGGTCCGTGCTGATCGAGGCGTTCGTGGTCGGCACGGTCGCCGGCGTGACCGGGCTGGTCGCCGGCATCGGCATCGGCGCCGGACTGCGCTCGCTGCTGGGGACGCTGGGGGCGACCGTCCCCGACGGGCCGCTCGTCGTCACCCCCGGCACGGTCGCCACCGCCATGGCCGTCGGCGTCGTCATCACCATGGTGGCGGCCTGGCTGCCCGGCCGCCGGGCCGCGAAGATCCCGCCGGTCGCCGCGATGAGCAGTGTGCACGCCGCCGCGACCACCAGGTCGCTGGTGCTGCGCAACACGCTGGGCGCGCTGTTCTCGGCGGCGGGCGTGGCCGTCGTCCTCGCCGCGACGACGATGGACGGCTCCGCCGGCCAGGCTCCGATGGGCCTCGGCGCGGTGCTGCTGATCATCGGTGTCTTCATCCTCACCCCGCTGCTGTCCCGCCCGCTGATCGCGGCCTCCGCGCCGGCCCTGCGGATCTTCGGGGTGTCCGGGAAGCTGGCCCGGCAGAACTCGGTGCGCAACCCGCGCCGCACGGCGGCCACCGCCTCCGCGCTGATGATCGGCCTGACCCTGATCACCGGCATGACGGTGATGGCGGGCAGCCTGCAGAAGTCCATCGACAAGATGGCGTCCGCCTCGATCAAGGCGGACTACGTCGTGTCGATGGCCAACGGCAACCAACTCTCCCCGGACGTCGACGCGAAGCTGAAGACCGCCGACGGGGTGACCGCCACCAGCCCGATGCGCAACGCGCCCGGCCGCATCAACGGCGAGACCGAGTACCTCACCGGCGTCAACGGTCCCGCCTTCGGCGAGCTCACCGACCTCCCGATGGCCAACGGCGCCTTCACGGTGGGCGGCTCGCAGGTCGTCGTCGACGCGGGCACCGCGAAGTACAACGGCTGGAAGGCCGGTTCGGCGTTCACGGTGCACTACGAGGACGGCAAGAGCCAGCGGCTGACGGTCGCCGGGGTGTACGAGAGCAACGAGCTGATCCGGGGCATCCTCCTCGACAACTCGGCGCTGACCCCGCACGTCGAGGACCCGTCCGACATGCAGGTCATGGTCAAGACGTCCGACGGCGTCTCGGACGGCACGAAGGACCGGCTGGAGAAGGCCCTCGGCTCCAACCCGGCCATCAAGGTGCAGAGCAAGCAGGACCTCTCCGACGAGATCGCGAAGATGTTCACGCTGCTGCTGAACATGCTCTACGGGCTGCTCGCGATGGCCGTGATCGTCGCGGTGCTCGGCGTCGTCAACACCCTCGCGATGTCCGTCTTCGAGCGCTCGCAGGAGATCGGCATGCTGCGGGCGATCGGCCTGGACCGGCGGTCGGTGAAGCGGATGGTCCGGCTGGAGTCGCTGGTGATCTCGCTCTTCGGCGGGGTGCTCGGCATCGGCCTCGGCGTGTTCTTCGGCTGGGCTGCGGGCGAACTGCTCGGCACGAAGATGCCCACCTACGAACTCGTCGTGCCCTGGGGCCGGATGGCGGTCTTCCTGGTGCTCGCGGCGGCGGTGGGCATCCTGGCGGCGCTCTGGCCGGCCCGGCGGGCGTCCCGCCTGAACATGCTGACGGCGATCAAGTCCGAGTAGCGGCGGAAGCGGTCGGGCCCGGTGTCGTCCTCACGACGCCGGGCCCTTCTGTCGTGTTGTCGGTCAGTTCCAGGTGCGGGCGCGCAGCGGCAGCCCACAGTGCCCGGAGTCGGGGGTCCGGACGGCCAGGACCTGGTTGACGCCGAGGCGGTTGCGTTCGAAGCCGACCGCGGAGGCGGCCATGTACAGCCGCCAGACGCGGGCGCGGGCGGGCCCGGCGAGGTGGACGGCCCGCTCCCAGCCGTCCTCCAGCCGGGTCACCCAGCGGCGCAGGGTGAGGGCGTAGTGCTCACGGATCGACTCGACGTCGCGGACCTCGAAGCCGGCTCGTTCGAGGTGGGCGACGGTGGTGCCGAGGGGGGCGAGTTCGCCGTCCGGGAAGACGTAGGCGTCGATGAAGGCGTCCACGTCGTAGGCCCTCTCGTCGCGTTGCGGGCGGCGGGCGATCTGGTGGTTGAGGAGCCGGCCGCCCGGCCGCAGCAGTGCGTGCAGGTCGCGCGCGTACGCGAGGTACTTGTCGGAGCCGACGTGTTCGGCCATGCCGATGGAGGAGACGGCGTCGAACGGGCCGTCGGCGACGTCCCGGTAGTCCTGGACGCGGATCTCGACCCGGTCGGTGAGGCCGGCGTCGGCGACCCGCTTGCGGGCGTAGGCCGCCTGCTCCCGGGAGAGGGTGATCCCGACGACGTGCGCGCCGTGCTCGCGGGCCGCGTGGATCGCCATCGAGCCCCAGCCGCAGCCGACGTCCAGCAGCCGCTGACCGGGTGTCAGGGCGAGTTTGCGGCAGACGAGTTCGAGCTTGTCGCGCTGGGCGTCCTCGAGAGTGCCGTCCGGGGTCTCCCAGTAGGCGCAGGAGTACACCATGGACGGACCGAGGACGAGTGCGTAGAAGTCGTTGCCGACGTCGTAGTGGTGGCTGACGGCGCGTCGGTCGGTGCGCCGGGTGTGCAGGTGCCGGGCTCTGCGGACCTCCTCGCGGGGCGGGGCGGGCGGCAGCGGGGGGCCGGCGAGCTTCAGCAGCCCGCGGACGGCGGCACGGAAGTCGGGGTCGCGCAGGGCCTGGGAGAGGGTGCGGGCGTCGTCGCCGCGCTCCCAGACGAGACCGGAGAGCAGGTCGACGGCGGTGTACAGGTCGCCCTCGATGTCCACGTCGCCGGCCACCCAGGCGCGGGCGAGACCCAGTTCGCCGGGTTTGAAGAGGAGACGGCGCAGGGCTCTGCGGCGGTGTGCGACGAGGACGGGGGCGCCGGGCGGGCCCGCCTGCGAACCGTCCCAGGCGCGGACGCGCAGCGGGAACGGGGCGCCCAGCAGCTGTTCGACGAGTCCATGGAGCCGCTGCGCGGCGTCAGCCATGATGCACACCTCCGTGACGGTGATCCCGGAATGTCCTGTCACCACGTAAACACGAAGGGGTGCGGTGTCCAGTCCCGCGACGCCGTCACGGCTGGGCAAAATACCTGCACACGACACACGCCGGACGCCACACGGCACACGCCGCACGCCGGTGCCGTCGGCGGAGACCGGAAACGGGGACGGACGCGTCAGAGCGCGTCGAGGGCTTCGGGCGTGATGTCGATGTCGATGCCGTAGGGCACGTCCACGTCGAGCAGGTCGCGGTGGGTGCCGGTGAATCCGTAGGTCCTGGTCACCGGGTCGAGCTCGAAGGTGCGGACCAAGGGCTGCTGGTTCGCCTCGGCCAGCTCGACCAGCCAGAAGTTCGGGATGCCTGCGGCTGCGTACTTGTGGGGCTTGGTGTCGCGGCCGCGGGCCTCGGAGTCCGGGGAGACCACCTCGACGGCCGGCAGGACGTCGGCTGCCTGGAAGCGGGTCCGGTCCAGGCCGGTGGCGGCCTCTGCGCGCACGACGCTGATGTCCGGTTCCGGGCCGTTGCGACGGCCGCGCCCCGGCCGCGGGACGCCGAAGGGGCCGTCCGCACCACGGATGGCGGACGGCCCCTTCGGGGGTGTTCAGTGACCGTGGGCCCGCAGGCCCGAGGTCGGGTGACCTGAGGTCAGGAAGCGTTGGCCTTCTCGTTCTCGGTCTTGACGGCGGCCGGCTTCGCGGCGACCGGGGCCGGCTTGGCGGCCTCGTAGAACTCCTCGCGCGGGGACTCCAGCGCGCCCAGCGCCACGACCTCGCGCTTGAGGAACATGCCGAGGGTCCAGTCGGCGAAGACGCGGATCTTGCGGTTCCAGGTCGGCATCGCCATGCCGTGGTAGCCGCGGTGCATGTACCAGGCGAGACGGCCCTTGAGCTTGATCTTCACCTTGCCCATGACGATCATCGCGACGCCCTTGTGGAGGCCGAGGCCCGCCACCGCACCCTTGTTGGAGTGCTCGTAGTCCTTCTGCGGGAAGCCCCGCATACCGGAGATCACGTTGTCGCCGAGAACCTTGGCCTGACGCAGCGCGTGCTGCGCGTTCGGCGGGCACCAGGCGTTCTCCACGCCGGCCTTGCGGGCGGCGACGTCGGGAACCTGGGCGTTGTCGCCCGCGGCCCAGATGTAGTCGGTGCCCTGGACCTGGAGGCTGGGGGCGGTGTCGACGTGACCACGCGGGCCCAGCGGGAGGCCGTAGCGGGCGAGGACCGGGTTGGGCTTGACGCCGGCCGTCCACACGATCGTGTGGGAGTCGACCTCGAGTCCGTTCTTCAGCACGACGTGGCCGTCGACGCAGGAGTCCATGGAGGTGGAGAGGTAGATCTCCACGCCGCGGCTCTCCAGGTGGGCCTTGCCGTACTGGCCGAGCTTCGGGCCGACCTCGGGGAGGATCTTGTCCGCGGCGTCGACGAGGATGAAGCGCATGTCCTCGCGGGACACGGTCTTGTAGTACTTGGCCGCGTCGCGGGCCAGGTCCTCGACCTCACCGATGGTCTCGGCGCCGGCGAAGCCGCCGCCGATGAAGACGAAGGTGAGCGCCTTGCGGCGGATCTCCTCGTCGGTCGTGGAGTCGGCCTTGTCCAGCTGCTCCAGGACGTGGTTGCGCAGGCCGATGGCCTCCTCGACGCCCTTCATGCCGATGCCCTGCTCGGCGAGGCCGGGGATCGGGAAGGTGCGGGAGACCGCGCCGAGCGCGATCACCAGGTAGTCGAAGGGCAGCTCGTACGCCTCGCCCACGAGCGGGGCGATCGTGGCGACCTTGCGGTCCTGGTCGATGGTGGTGACCCGGCCGGTGAGGACCTCCGCCTTCGGCAGCACGCGTCGCAGCGGGACGACGACGTGGCGCGGGGAGATGTTGCCGGCGGCGGTTTCGGGGAGGAAGGGCTGGTAGGTCATGTACGACCGGGGGTCGACGACCGTGACGGTCGCCTCGCCGTAGCGCATCTTCTTGAGAATGCGCCGAGCTGCGTACAGGCCTACGTACCCACCGCCTACTACGAGGATCCTGGGACGCTCCGTGGTGCTCATGCCATCGAGTATCCACCCGGTTCAGGGGGGTCGCTCGTGAGCCCCTTCACAAGCTTGTCGGGGGTGTGTGCTATCCTCCGCGGCCCACGTGATCCACATCATGACGGAGAGCGGGAACCCGCGTGCAGGGCATGGCGTTGTCAATGCCGCGTGAGCTGCCTCTCCGGCTCCGGAAGGCCTCTGTGAGCGTCCCGCGACAGGCCTCGCGAGGCCCTCGTGAGAGACCCGCGAGACGCCCCCGTCCGTCGCTTTTGAACACGTTCACACGAGGGTTGGGCCCGCGGAAGGGTCAACCGGGACACGATCGTCCTCCGACAGGGCCGAATTCCTTGTGAAGAACTTCACGAACTTTCCCGGCGGGCTGTCGCGCGGACGCACCGAAGGGGCCCCGAAGGGCCCCCAGGACCGCTCATCCGCGCATCCTGCCTGCTCAGCAGAGTGCGCGGAGCGGCCCGGCCGAGGACTACGCGACCGACCACGCGATGCCGTCGAGGATGTCGTGTTCGCTCACGACGACCTCCTGTGCGCCGGTCCGCTCCATGATCGCCAGCAGTACCAGGGCGCCCGCCCCGATCACGTCCACCCGGCCGGGGTGCATCGCGCCGATCGCCGCCCGCTCGGCGTGCGTCGAGCGCAGCAGCCGCCCGGTGATCGCCCGGACCTCGTCGTGCGAGACGCGCGAGTGGTGGATGGCCGCCGAGTCGTACTCCGGCAGTTGCTGGGCGATCGCCGAGACCGTGGTGACCGACCCGGCCAGGCCGACGAGGGTGCGCGCCTCGCGCAGCGGGACCGTCCGCTCGGCGAGGTCCAGGGCGGCCTCGATGTCGGCGCGCATCGCCGCGATCTGCTCCTCGGACGGCGGGTCGGTGACCTTCCCGTCCACGACCAGGTGCCGCTCGGTCATCCGCACGCAGCCGACGTCGACCGAGCGGGCCGCGCGCACCCGGTCGTCGCCGACGACGAACTCCGTCGAGCCGCCGCCGATGTCCACGACCAGGTAGGGCCGGGCCAGGTCGTCGCGGCCGGTGAGCTCCTTCGTGGCGCCGGTGAACGAGAACTCGGCCTCCTGGTCGCCGGTGATGACCTCCGGCTCGACGCCCAGGATGTCCAGCACCCCGCGCACGAACTCCTCCCGGTTCTCGGCGTCCCGGGAGGCGGACGTGGCGACGAACCGCAGCCGCTGCGCGCCGAGTTCCTTGATGGCGGCCGCGTACTCCCGGCAGGCGGCGAACGTCCGCTCCAGCGCCTCGGGCGCGAGCCGGCCGGTGCGGTCGACGCCCTGGCCGAGCCGGACGATCGTCATCCGGCGGTCCAGGTCGACGAGTTCGCCGGTCTCCGGGTCCGCGTCGGCGACGAGCAGCCGGATGGAGTTCGTGCCGCAGTCGACGGCGGCGACCCGCGTCACGGGGCCTCCCCCTCGACCGGCTGGGGAAGGGTCACGCAGGCGCCCTTGCGCCACCACTCGGGGAGCATCTCCAGCGCCTCGTCGCCGAGCGGGTTCACGCCCGGGCCCGCGGCCAGCGAGTGAGCCACCAGAACGTGCAGACACTTCACCCGGTCCGGCATGCCGCCCGCGCTGGGGAAGTTCCTCAGCTCCTCGATCTCGTCCCGGCGCCGGACGTAGTCCTCGTGCGCGGCCCGGTAGGCGGCGGCGAGCCCGGGGTCGGACTGCAGCCGCTCCGTCATCTCCTTCATCACGCCGTTCGCCTCCAGCGTGCCGATCGCCGAGTTGGCCTTCGGGCACGTCAGGTAGTACAGCGTCGGGAAGGGGGTGCCGTCGGGCAGCCGCGGGGCCGTCTCGACGACGTCCGGATGGCCGCACGGGCAGCGGTGCGCGATCGCGCGCAGGCCGCGCGGCGGGCGTCCGAGCTGCTGCTTGAAGGCCTCGACGTCCGCGTCGGTGGGCTCGGTGCGCGGAGTGGTCGGCGGGGGCGTCTGCATACCTGTCTTTCCATCGGTCAGTCGGTCGGGCGGGCGGGCGCGACCGGTCACTCGGGCGATCCGGTCGATCGAGCGGGCCACCGGTCAGTCAGTCAGCCAGTCGGTCGGTCCATCGGTCGGTCGACCGGAGCGGCCGGTCGACGGAACGGCCGGGCGACCGGTCAGTGGTCGGAGGCGTCGGACTTGTCGACCCCGTCCCAGACATTGGAGTACCAGGGGCGGTCGGCCGCCCCGAGGTCGGCGCGCGACTGCCTGGCGGCGTCCGGGTCGACGACGATGTAGCCGGTCTCCCCCGGCAGCACGTAGTGCAGCCGCAACCGGATCTGCTGCTCGGCGTACGCGTCGTCCTGCCAGCGCGCCTTGAGGTCGCGCAGCTGCTCGACGCGTTCGCCGGCCTGCTGCTTCTCGCGCTCCAGCTCGGCGATCTCGGCGCGCTGGGAGACGTACTGGCGCATCGGGTAGGCCAGGGCCACGATCAGCGTGCACAGGACGAGCGCCAGCAGGGCCGCGCGGCCGGTGAGGCGGGAGCGGCGGGCCTGGCGCTTGGTCTGCGAACGGTAGACGCGGGCCGCGGTCTGCTCGCCGAGCAGCTTGATCCTGGTCGCGGTGGAGAAACGGTCCCGGTCCTTCACGGCCATGTGCTGCGCCTCCCGTCTCCCACGTGCGTACGTCCCCGCACACGGTACGGGACCGAGTACGGGGACGTTCGTGCGACTGGCTAAGCCTTACCCCGGGTGGGGTCAGCCGTTGCTGTGCTCAGCGGTTCGCCGAGCCGCGCTCAGTGGTTCGCGGAGCGGAACCGCGGGAAGGCGGAGCGGCCGGCGTACACCGCGGCGTCGTCGAGGATCTCCTCGATGCGCAGCAACTGGTTGTACTTGGCGACGCGGTCCGAGCGGGCCGGGGCGCCGGTCTTGATCTGGCCGCAGTTCACCGCGACGGCGAGGTCGGCGATGGTGACGTCCTCGGTCTCGCCGGAGCGGTGGGACATCATGCACTTGAAGCCGTTGCGCTGGGCCATCTCGACGGCGTCCAGGGTCTCGGTCAGCGAGCCGATCTGGTTGACCTTGACGAGCAGGGCGTTGGCGGAGCCCTCCTCGATGCCGCGGGCCAGGCGCTCCGGGTTGGTGACGAAGAGGTCGTCGCCGACGATCTGGACCTTGTCGCCCAGCTTGTCGGTGATGACCTTCCAGCCGGCCCAGTCGTCCTCGTACAGCGGGTCCTCGATGGAGACGAGCGGGTACGCGGAGACGAGCTCCTCGTAGTACTCGGTCATCTCGGCGGCCGAGCGGGACTTGCCCTCGAACTCGTACTTGCCGTCCTTGTAGAACTCGGACGCGGCGACGTCGAGCGCGAGCGCGATCTGCTCGCCGGGGACGTAACCGGCCTGCTGGATGGCCTCGATGATGAGGTCGAGCGCGGCGCGGTTGGACTCCAGGTTCGGGGCGAAGCCGCCCTCGTCGCCGAGGCCGGTGGACAGGCCCTTGGTCTTCAGCACCTTCTTGAGGGTGTGGTAGACCTCGGCGCCCCAGCGCAGCGCCTCGGAGAAGGACTCCGCGCCGATCGGGGCGATCATGAACTCCTGGATGTCCACGTTGGAATCGGCGTGCGAGCCGCCGTTCAGGATGTTCATCATCGGAACGGGCAGCAGGTGCGCGTTCGGGCCGCCCAGGTAGCGGAAGAGCGGCAGGTCGCTCGCCTCGGAGGCGGCGTGGGCGACGGCGAGCGAGACGCCGAGGATCGCGTTGGCGCCGAGGGAGCCCTTGTTGTCGGTGGCGTCCAGGTCGAACATCGCCTGGTCGATCAGGCGCTGCTCGGTGGCGTCGTAGCCGACGAGCTCCGGGCCGATCTGCTCGATCACGGCCAGGACGGCCTTCTCGACGCCCTTGCCCTGGTAGCGGTTCGGGTCACCGTCGCGCAGCTCGATGGCCTCGAAGGCGCCCGTGGAGGCGCCGGACGGGACGGCGGCACGACCCGTGCTGCCGTC
Organism: Streptomyces sp. B21-105; assembly: GCF_036898465.1. NCBI lineage: Bacteria > Bacillati > Actinomycetota > Actinomycetes > Kitasatosporales > Streptomycetaceae > Streptomyces > Streptomyces sp. B21-105. The sequence continues at coordinate 3,916,865 of NZ_JARUMJ010000001.1, forward strand.
GTCGAGGCCGACCTCGACCTCGACCGTGGGGTTGCCTCGGGAGTCCAGGATTTCCCGGGCTACGACGACGTCGATGGACGGCACGAGCATCTCCTTCATGGGATGTGACGCTGAAAGTGCGCGGCGCGTGGCCTTGCGCCTAGAGCCTAACCGTCTCCGGAGCGTCGGCCACCGACCGACCGTCCCGTGGACGGACTGACCGTACACATTGTTCCCGCTCGGAACAAAGCAGCAAGGGAAAGCGGCCGAAAAGGCCAGAAAACACCGCGCACTCCGGAAGGGTCGCAGCCGGAGCGCACGAAAGGGCCGCGGGCGGCGGCGGGCGGCGGGCCGGAAGGGCGCAAGAGAAAACCCCGTCCCGGTGCGTACGGGGGAACACGCACCGGGACGGGGGATCAGGGTGGCCGTGGGCCAGGGGGACGAGAGACGAAGAGACGAGGGGGGACCCTCACCAGGTCCTCAGGCGCCGGCCTTCACCAGGCGGGCACGATGGCTTCGTCCGCGGCCGGCTGTCACTTCAGGTGGAGCTGCTGACCCGGGTAGATGAGGTCGGCGTCCTGGACGATGTCCTTGTTCAGCTGGAACAGCTTCTGCCAGCCGCCCTCGACCTTGTGCTTCTCGGCGATGGAGCTGAGGCTGTCGCCCTTGACGACCTTGTACTCGCCGTCGCCCTTCTTGACCTTCTTGCCGGTCGGGGTGGTGACCGTCTTGGACTTCTTGGCGGCCGCCGGACGGTCGGTGGAGCGGGAACTGCTCTTCTGCTCGGTCGAGCGGGTGCTGCTGCCGCTGTCCGACGAGCCTGAGGAGTTGGAGGAGCCGGAGTTCGAGGAGCCGGCGCCGGCGCCGTCGTAGGAGGCACCGGACAGGCCCTTGCCGCAGACCGGCCAGGCGCCCTTGCCCTGGCCCGCGAGGACCTTCTCGCCGATGGCTATCTGCTGGGCCTTGGAGGCCTGGTTGGCCTGCGAGGCGTACTGCGTGCCGCCGTACGCGGCCCAGGTGGAGGACGAGAACTGCAGGCCGCCGTAGTAGCCGTTGCCGGTGTTGATGGACCAGTTGCCGCCGGACTCGCACTGGGCGACCGCGTCCCACTCGGAGGCGGTGGCGGCGGAGGCGTTGCCGGTCGCGATCAGCGGGGCGGCGATGGCGACACCGGTCACGCCGGCCATGGCGGCGGCGCGGCTGGCCTTGGACGGACGACGGTGCTTGCCCTTACCGGAAAACAGCATGGTGGATCCCCTCACCGACGCCTGCGAGGTGAGCTGTCGGGTTCGGGCCGTGTGAGTTGCCCGGCCACTCCTCCGCCGGAGACTGCGCTCCGTGGGAGGGGTGACTTCACCCCGAGCCGCTCCGGCGACTTCCCGGCGCGGCACTTACCTTGGGTCCCCCGCTCCTGCCTACGGCGCTTGACGCGACGACTGTTCCCGGGGAGCCGCTGGCAGGATTCGGCGTTGCGGCGGCCGGGGCTCGGATTGCCGAGCGGTCACGACCGTAGACACGCGATCCACGGAATTTCAAAGACGATCAGGGCTTCTGAGACTCATCCCACACTTTCGCCAAATCGGACATTCGGCGCGAAGCATGTCGTGAACTCCCGCTGTCCTTCTTGGGCTTTGCGCCCTATTGGGCCCCTGTGTCGAGGGTCTGACCGGGCAGGATGTCGCTCGGGTCGGCGCCGATGACGTCCTTGTTCTCGGCATACAGGGCGCGCCATCCGCCGTGGAGGCCAAGGGAGTCGGCGATGGAGGCGAGAGAGTCTCCCTCCTGGACCACATAGGTGGCGGCGGCATGCCGGCCCGCCGAGGCGGTGGACGTGCCGCCCGTCGAGGGGTCGGCGCTCTTGGCCGCGGGCTCGTCGGCCGTGGCGCCGCGATGGCGGCCGGAGCCGAGGGAGCCGGTGTCGACGAGGCTCCAGGAACCCACCTCCTGGCCCGACTTGTCCGAGTCGCCCGCTTCCGGGGTGTCCGCGGGTGAGCCGCCGCCGGCCTGAGGGTCGCCCTGGCCGCCGGTGCCGTCGGAGTCACCCGTGACGACAGATGGGGATGAAGGAGATGAAGGCGACGGTGAGGATGAACTCGGAGAATCACCGGACGAGTCGGACGACTCGGACGAGCCCGATGATCCGGTCGAACCGCTGGAACCGCTGGAACCGCTGGAACCGGTCGAGTCGTTGCCGGAATCCGAAGAGCCCGACGAACCCGACGGACCCGAGGACCCCGAGGAACCCGAAGAGCCCGACAAGCCCCTGGACAGATCAGACAAACCAGAGGAGCCAGACGTTCCTGACGAATCGCCCGCCACGCCGGTGTCCACGGTCAGCGCGCCGTTCTCCTTGGTGAGCCCGGAGGTCAGCCCGCACGTGCCCCACGCGCCGATGCCCTTGGCGGCGAGCACCTTCTGCGCCACGGCGATCTGCTGGTTGCGGCTGGCCAGGTCGGGGCTCGCCGCGTAGTCGAGTCCGCCGTAGGTGTTCCAGTCCTGCTGGGTGAGGCTCAGGCCGCCGGACTCGCCGTCGCCGCCGTCGTCGGCACTCCACGAGCCCCCGGTCTCGCACTGCGCCACCTTGTCCCACACCGTGCCGTCCGCAGCGCTCGCGCCGGAGGCGGCGAGCAGCGGGATGGCGATGGCGGAGCCGGTCACCCCGGCCGCGACGAGCAGCGCGGGGGCCTGGCGGGGGCGACGGTGACGGCCGTTCCCGGAGAGCATGCGAGGGCCTTTCTCTGGACAGCAGTGCCGGCGCGGGCGAGTGAGCTGACGCGTCGCGCTGACGAGTGAACGTATCGGCAGACGATCACTTGTCACAAGTTAATGCCGCGCAGATCACGTGAAGATCACAGACTTGAGGATCGGTCACGTTCGCTTCGCCACATGGTCACAATCCGGGCTGGCACCCGGTCAGACCCGCCCCTGCCGTTCCGGTCCGGACGGGAGCGTCAGGCGCCGGAGCGTGCGGCGGGCTCCGGGGCGAACTCGACCGGGAGCGTGCGCAGGCCGCGCATGATGAGGCCGCCGCGCCATCTCAACTCGGCCGGGTCCACCGCCGGTCGGAGGTCGGGAAGCCGGGTGAGCAGCGTGGCCAGCGCGGTCTGTCCCTCCAGCCGGGCCAGCGGGGCGCCCAGACAGTAGTGGATGCCGTGGCCGTAGCCGAGGTGCTGATTGTCACTGCGGGAGAGGTCGAGGGTGTCGGGGTCCGTGAAGCGGGCCGGGTCGCGGTCGGCGGCGGCCAGCACGACCAGGACGGGATCGCCGGGTGCGATGTCCTGACCGCCGATGCGGACCGGCTCGGTCGCGAACCGCCAGGTGGCGAGCTCGACGGGACCGTCGTAGCGGAGCAGTTCCTCGACGCCGGTGGCGAGCAGGGAGCGGTCGCCGCCGTCCTCGGTGAGGGAGCGCTGAAGAGCCTCGCGCTGGGCGGGATGGGTGAGGAGGGCGTACATGCCGTTCCCGATGAGGTTCACGGTCGTCTCGAAGCCGGCGAACAGCAGGATGAAGGCCATCGCGGCGGCCTCGTTCTCCGTGAGGTGCTCGCCGTGGTCGGAGGCGCGGATGAGACCGGAGATGAGGTCCTCGCCGGGGGCCGGTTCCGCGGGCAGCTCCGCGCGCTTGCGGTGGATGAGCTCCAGCAGGTAGCCGCGCATCTTCTTCACCGACCGGGCGACGCCGCCGCGGGGGCCTCCGCCGTGCCGGATCATCATCCCCGCCCAGTCGCGGAAGTCGTCCTGGTCCTCCTCGGGGACGCCGAGCAGGTCGCAGATGGCGTAGATGGGGAGGGGGAAGGCGAAGTCGTGGATGAGGTCGGCCCGGCCCTCGGCGGCGAACCGGTCGATCAGCCGGTCCGTCAGCTCCTGCACGCGCGGCGCGAACTCGGCGACGCGGCGCGGGGTGAAGGCCTTGCTCACGAGCCGCCGCAGCCGGGTGTGGTCCGGCGGGTCGATGTTGAGCAGATGCGTCATCAGCTCGGCCTTGCGCTCGCCGGGGATACCGGTCCGGCCCTTGGCGTGGGCGGGTTCGTCGTGATGCGCCGGATTCTTGGACAGCCGCTGGTCGGCGAGGGCCTGCTTGGCATCGGCGTACCGGGTGACCAGCCAGGCCTCGACCCCGCTCGGCAACTCGGTCCGGTGCACCGGGGCGTGCTCCCGCAGCCAGGCGTAGGCCGGGTAGGGATCGGTGGCGAACTCCCAGGTGAAGAGCTCGGGTGCGGGCGGAGCGGCTGCCGGGGGCTGCCGGGACAGGCGGGTCGGGTCGCTCGCCGCGTTCGGGTCGATGTGGTGGATCGGGTCGCTCACTCCCCGACCGTAACGGGCTTCTCGAGGTGCACGGTCACGCTCACTCGCCCGAGGACGGGGCCTGGGCCGGGGGCGGGGCCGGAGACGAAGGGGAGGACGAGGACGGAGACGCGGGCGGAGATGAGGGCGGAGTTGAGGAGAGACCGTCGAGGGTCCCTTCGGTGACCCGGATCGCGTCCCGATAGGCGCGGGCCGCCGCCCGCAGCGCCGCCTCCGGGTCGACGCCCTCCGACTCGGCCCGGGCGGCGAGGGCGAGCAGCTCGTAGCCGACGCCCTCGACGGCCGGCAGCGGTACGTCCAGCCCCGCCGTCCGGGCCCGCGCGGTCAGCTTCGCCGCGAGAGCCAGCGAGGGCTGGTGCAGCGGAACGCCGTCGGTCACCGACGCCCGGCGCTTCTCGACCGCCTTCGTGCGCAGCCAGTGCTCCTTGACCTCCTCCGGTGTGGTGGCGGTGGCGTCGCCGAAGACATGGGGGTGGCGGTGGACGAGTTTGGCGACGATGGTGCCCGCGACGTCGTCGACCGAGAAGGGGGACTCCTCGTCCTCCTCGGCGATGCGGGCGTGGAACACCACCTGGAGCAGGACGTCGCCCAGTTCCTCGCGGAGTTCGTCGCGGTCGCCGTCCTCGATCGCCTCGACCAGCTCGTACGCCTCCTCCATCGCGTACTTCGCCAGGCCCTGGTGGGTCTGCTGCGAGGACCACGGGCACTCGTCGCGGATGCGGTCCATGACCTGGACGAGGTCGAGCAGCCGGGCGCCGGGCAGGTCGTAGGAGGCGGGGAGGAGTTCCAGCTCCGGCATCGACACCCGGCCGGAGCCCGCCAGCCGGGCCAGGCCGTCCGTGAGGGCCGGTTCGCCCTCGCCGGTCGCCACCACCACCGCGGTGCGGCCGCCGGCGCAGACGGCGACGAGCTCCTCGGCGGTCGGGGAGGTCTCCTCGACGGCTATGCCCGCGTCCCGCAGATAGGGCAGCTGCGGGTGCGCGCCGTCCGCGCACAGCACCCGGTCCGCCGCGCGCAGGGCCTGCCAGGCGGGCCAGGACAGCAGGCCGGGGGCGACGCGGTGGCTGGTGGTGAGCAGGACGACGCGTCCCGGGGCGGTGACTGCGGCGTGGGCATCGACGGAGCTGTTTGCGTTCACACCCCGAACGTAACCCACGCCCGTCGACAGCCCCAGGAGTTGTCCACAGGGCAGGCCCACCGGTCACACCATCACACGATCATGTCGTCTGCTGCTTGGTCCCGGACGCCGTGACCTCCCGCACCCACGGGGTCTTCGCGTCGACGCGGGCCACCTTCTGCGCGTCCCAGCTGCCGTAGCGCGGGTTGAGGTCGACGCCGAGGGCCTTGGACGCCTTGGACAGGGCGTTCCAGAAGGCGGGCTGGCTGGTGTTCGTGCCGAGCTGGGCGGCGAGTTTCTGGGCCTCCAGCTGGAGGCGGAGGTTCTCGTCGAGGCGCTGCGGCGGGATGCCGTACTGCTGCAGCCACGCCGTCTCCAGGCCCTTCGCACCGCCCGCCTGCTGTTCCAGGCCGGTCCGCATGTCCTGGACCTCACGAGGGGTGACGGTGATGCCCGCGTCCTCGGCGGCGCGGTGCAGCACCTGGTCGAGGACCATGCCGTGCAGGGTGTCCCGGGTCAGCGCGCCGGTCTGGCTGATGACCTGCGCGTACTGGGTGTCGTCGGTGACGGCCGCACGCTGCGCGGAGCGCACCTCGTCCACCCGGCTCTCCAGCTGCGCGACGGTGATCCGCTGACCGCCCACGACGGCCGCCGCGCCCGGATGCGCGTCGTTGCCGCAGGCGGTGAGGAGAGGGGCCGCCGCGATCACGGCGGACAGCAGGAGCGCGGTGCGACGACGGCGGTGCAAGGAAGCCTCCCGAGGAGATTGTGCGGCGGTGCACAAGGTCTTGCGGTGATCGATGGTAGGCAGTGGCGCGGCTGCGGCCAACCCATTCGACCAACGATTCGCCAGGACTTCCCGCACCGCCGCGCCCGCCGGCCACCCGCTCGTCGGTGCGAGCGGTCGGCCGGACGGGTCCGGCGCGCCGGCAACCGCCCCGGGACGGTGTCAGCCGACCAGGGCGACCGGCGCGTCCCAGGAGTCCCGGTCCACGGTGATCGTGTAACCGCCGCGGGTCTCCTTGCTGTTGACCATGTACTGGTGGCCGCGGCTGTGGCCGGTGAACTGGGTGGCGCCCCACGGCCAGTCCGTGGTCGTGGTGTCCTTCTTGTCCCACAGGGCGTACCAGAGGTTGCCCGGCAGGTCCGTCTTGTTCGTCGCGGTGGCGATCGCCTTGGCGCTGGAGCTGCTGAACCCGTAGTAGCCGGCCCGGTACGTCTTGGCACGCAGCGTCTTGCTGAAGGAGCGGACGTACGCCAGCACGGAGTCGTTGCACGACTTGTTCGTGATGTCGTACGCCTCCATGTCGAGGTAGACCGGGCTGCCGGCCTTCATGCCGAGCGCGGAGGCCTTGGCGACGGCGTCCGCCGCGTCCTTGGCGCCGAGGGAGGTGGCCGTGGAGGCGGTGATCTTCTCGGGGCTGGAGCCTGTCTGGCACGGCGGCTGCGCGCCGACGTAGAGCGGGATGAGCTTCCAGCCCAGCGTGTTGACCGACTTCACCCAGGACGCGGTCAGGTTGGGCTGCGCGCAACCGCGGTTCTTGCCCCCGATGTAGACGGCGGCGCCGCCGTAGTAGCCGTCCTTCTTCCAGGCCTTCATCGCGGCCAGCGAGGGCGCGGTGCAGGCGTCGAAGGCGCGCCCGGTGTACGTCTTCTGTGCCGGCCAGACGGTGGCCGCCATCGAGGTCTGCGCCGCTATCCCGGCGCCCGCGAGGACGGCGGCGCCGGCCACGCCCCACGTGATGTATCTGCGCTTCCTGGACTGCCGGTGCTCGGCCATGCGATCCCCACCCCATCGTTCGTCTGTGCGTACGACGGCCTCGGTGTCACGGCCCCGTCGTACGTGCGTCTCCCCTTGACCGGTACGACGATACGGCGTCGGCTCGACGCCCTGGGCACCGGAGGCGGATCGCACCGTAACCCGTGGCGCCCCCGCGAACGGGAAAGGGGGCGTCCGCAGCGCCACAAGATTCACTTACGTCACGGTAAAGAAGCGGCGGCCTGATGCGGGCCTCCCATGTCCTACCCTTGCTCCCTGGTGACCTTGGGGGGCGACATGACGATGCCGACGACGACCGTGACCGGCACGGTGAGACGGCTGGAGGGCGGCTGGTTCGAGCGGTTCGCCTGGGTGCTGCTGGTGTGGCTCTCGCTGGGTTTCCTGGCGTGGGTGCCGTTCCTCTACGTGGGGATCCGCCGCGGGCTGTCCTCGGACTGGCTGGCCTTCGGCTCGTTCGCGCTGTACGAGGTGGCGATCATCTGGAGCACGGCGGCCACCGACGACGACGGCTCGAACACGTACTTCGGCGGCATGTTCCTGATCACCGTGATGATGGCGACCGGGATGCTGCTGTTCGCGATGTTCGACAAGAAGACCCCCAGAACGGCCCTGGCCTACGGACCGGGCCACCCCGGCCCCAACCCGTACCAACAGGGCTACCCGTACGGCCGCTAGCCGCCAGCCGGTACGGCTCACCCGGAACGCAGTGGCCGTGCCCCGTCAGCCGTCGCCCTCGGGTGCGCTCACCCCGCGTGGAAACGGCCCGGGGCCTTGGTCGGGTTGCCCCCGCCGGGCAGTCGCTGCCCGGGGCAGGCCGCCAACACCTTCTCCATCGCGGACTTCTCCGCCCCGGTGACCCACAGCTCGTACTTCCGCTTCACCGCGACCTGCGCCGCGACGTACGTGCAGCGGTAGGCCTTGTTGGGCGGCAGCCACGTCGCCGCGTCACCGTCCCCCTTGGAACGGTTGGTGCTCGCGTCAACGGCCAGGAGGTTGAGCGGGTCGTTGGCAAGCGCTATCCGCTTGGCGGCGTCCCAGTACTTGGCGCCCTTCTGCCAGGCGTCGGAAAGGGCGACGACATGGTCGATGTCGACCTTGCTGCTGCCCCGCCGGTAGGTCACGGCCTTCCCCGAGTACGGATCCGATTCCAGCACCCCGGAGGACACCTTGCAGACGCCGCCGGTGAACTCAACCTTGTCCAGGTCCCGCTTGAGGATGTCGTCGCGGGTTATCTCTATCTCTCTCCTCAACGCGATGCACATGAGGCACAGCCGTAACCGATCCCTGTCCCTTGCCGTTATCAGTCACACCATGAGGCACATGAGTGATATCGGAGACAGAGGGCAGATCCCGTGACGTTACGCACAGAGAAGGCCGTATCGCCCACCACCGGCGAGATCACCTGGCTCCTGGTCGACGAGGAGACGTACGCGCCTCATCCCGAGGCCCGCGAGTTCTCCCTGTATCTGCGCGGAGCAGGTCGATCGCCACAGACACAGCGCGCGTACATCCCCAGGGTCGGTCGCTTCCTCAGCTGGTGCGCGGAGCGAGGCATCGACTGGAAGACCATCCGGCTCGGTGACATGAGCCTGTTCAAGTTCCACGTCGAACGGACACCGACACGACATGGCCGGCCTCCGTCCGGAAAGACGGTCAACGCCACGCTCACCGCGGTGTGCGAGTTTCTCCGCTTCTGCGCGGTCCAGGGCCATGTGGATCACGAGGTCGCGGCGCGTCTCAGCGAACCGCGCTTCCTCACCCATGCCCCGGCCGGCTTCGACCCCGGCGAGGGCGGCCAGCATCTGATGGTCAAAGCCCGTGTCCTCAAGGCGCCGGAGATCGAGCGGGCGCCACAGACTCTCACCGGTGCCCAGATGGACCAGATGCTCGATGCCGCTCGCACCGCGCGTGACCGGCTGCTGCTGACCGTCCTGGTGGAGGCGGGCCTCCGCATCGGCGAAGCCCTCGGGCTGCGGCGTGAGGACATGCACCTGCTCCCGGACTCCACACATCTCGGCTGCCGGACCGGTGGTGCCCACCTGCACGTCCGTCCCCGCCAGGACAACGAGAACGGGGCACGCGCCAAGGCCGGCCGGCACCGTGCGGTGCCCCTAGTTCAGACCGCCGTTCACCGGTACCGCGAGTATCTGGCCGAGCGGGAAGACGTTTCCGGAGCGGCAGGCTGCGACTACGTATTCGTGAATCTCGTCGGCGGCTGGGCGGGCCGTCCGATGTCGTACTCGAACGCGAAGCAGGTCATCGAGCGCATCGGGGACCGTTGCGGCCTGCGTGCCCGACCGCACGTGATGCGGCATACAGCGGCAACCCGCTGGATCCGCAGCGGCGTGGCACCCGATGTCGTACAGACCTTGCTGGGGCATGCGTCGTCGGCCAGCACGGCTGTCTATCTCCACGCTCAGGACGAGGACCTTCGATCGGCCGTCGACAGCCTCACCCTGGAGATCGCGCGATGACATCGAGCCCCGTGCTCGCCACGATTCCCTCGCAGTCAACCGCGCTCGCCGACTGGTCCGCCTGGCTCGCGAAACGCCTCGCTTCCGATTGGCGAGCGACCGAATGGGATCCGGCCAAGGCACTGTTCACAGCTGATCCAGACAATCCGACGACCCACGTGTTCACCTGCGTAGTCGCGGCTTGCTCCACGCACGTCGGAAGTAATGGCAGTCGCTGCGACGCCTGCCGCAAAGCCCGTCTCCTCAGAAAAAATCCTGCGGACTTCGACACGACGTACGCCCCGGTGGTGACTCGTCGACGGCCGAACGTCACGGACGGAGTGAAGCCAGGGGTCTCCCAGTTCTCGCTGGCACGGGTCTCCCCGGCCGTGCGACACGAGATTCTGTATGGGCTTCAGCAACGCGACGACGCTGGAATCAGCCTCGTCCCCCAACGCGTGCGCCGCATCGTGGCCAGCCTCCCGCAGGAGCTCGACTCCCTCCTGAGCCTCGACTCCGGCTTCTCCTCCAAACTCCCCGCCGCTGCCAGAGGCGTCCTCAACAGCGTCCTCCTTCACATCCGATGTGCCCGGGCGGAGTTCGAATGTGCCGACCCCACCTCGGGCGACGTCTGGGAATGCGCGCTGGTGGGCCTCACTGCAGGTCGGGGCAGAAAGTACAAAGCCGTTCATGGCGTGATCGACTTCCGGCCCGCACGACAGACGTGGCTGCGGGAACTCGTCAAGGAGTACAGGCGCACTGCACGACCCGATGTTCTGGAGCTGAGGCAGACCGTGTACGCCGCGACGATCGCGTCGGCCGCTCTGTCTCACCGCCCCGAGGGAGACGCCCCTGAGCGGCTGTCGATGGCGGACATGAACGCCGTAGTGGACCACTTCCGCATCAGCAAACGCCCCGAGGACGGGCACGACCACTCGACGAGCCACAGGCGAGCGCTGCTGCGGCGCTGGCGTGCGTTTCTGGAGTTCGCCCGGCAAGCCGGGATGATGGACCACATCCCCGGCGGGTTCGCCGTCAATCCCCGCTTTCACGCCATCGCGGCGATCGAGGTGACCGAGGACGACATCGGCCGAGCAGTTCCCGAACATGTCATCGCCCAACTCGATGCGCACATCAACCTGCTGGGCAGGTCCACGGCCTACGAGAGCGGCGGTTGGGCCACTGCGGACTTCGCCCGCATGTACCAGGTGGTCTACACAGTCCTGAGGGACACAGGGCGCCGCCCGGGCGAGGTCACCAGCCTGCGGCGAGACTGCCTGGAGTGGATCGACGGCAAGCCGACGCTGATCTACGACAACCACAAGCGTCGCCGACACGGCCGCCGCCTGCCGATCTCCGAGAGCACCGCCCGGGAGATCGAGGCCTGGCAGAGGGAACTGAAGGCTCTCCCCCCGGTGCCGGCCTGCACCCAGTGGCTGTTTCCCTCTCCCGGTCAACGCAACCGTCCCCGCCGCCGTCACCTCACTGCGTCACAGTTCTGCAGCCGCATCTTCCGTATCTGGGTCGACGAGCTGATCCCCACCATCTGGGACGAGCGCCTGGACGACAACGGCGAACCACTGGCATATGACCGCACCAAGATCGTCCCCTACGGCTTCCGTCACGCCTACGCTCAACGCCACGCAGACGCGGGCACTCGCCCCGATGTCCTTCGAGAACTGATGGACCACCGGTCGCTGGACGTCACCATGGGGTACTACAAGGTCTCCCTCAGCCGGAAACAGGAAGCCGTACGAACGGTCGCGTCGCTCGCCGTGGACCGGCACGGAGAATCCCGTGGCTTCAGCGACCCACTGGCCTACGAAGTGGAGAGCGTCGGGGTTCCGTACGGCGGCTGCACCGAGCCGAGCAACGTCAAGGCCGGAGGCGGGCACTGCCGCATCCGCTTCCAGTGCGCGGGCTGCGACTTCTACCGGCCCGACCCCTCCTACCTCCCGGCCCTGGAACAGCAGATCGCGGACCTGCGGGCCGACAAGGAAGCCGCTCTAGCGATGGAGGCAGCGGACTGGGTTGTTCGCAATCTCGATGACCAGATCCTCGCGTACTCGAAGTCGGCCGACGAGATGCGAAGGAAGCTCGACGCGCTGCCCGCCGAGGAGCGCGCGGTCGTCGAATCCGCCTCGCGCGAGCTGCGCAAGGCCCGCTCCGCAGCGGCCTTCGTCCCCTTGCAGGCACTGACGACACGGAGCCCCGAATGAGAAGTCCCGCCGCCTCCGGCAGCAATGACCGGAACACACGGGTCGAGCGCCTGCGCGCCAGCCGCGCCAAGGACAGCGAGGACAAGACCAAGCGCGCGCTCGATGCAGTGGACGGCCTTCTCCGCTCGGGACTGCGTATCACCGTAGCCCAGGTGGCGCGGGACGCGGCGGTGTCCACGTGGTTCGTCTACAACCAGCCCCAGGTGCACCAGGCCGTTCAGGACGGCACCGCCGCCCAGCGAGAGCGTGTGCGTGTGCGTGACAAGTTCCCCGTTCCGGAGACACGACAGGTCTCCTCTACCGGGCTGCGGACGGATCTCGCCCTGGCACGCGAAGAAATCAAGGACCTCAAGAAGGAACGCGACCGCCTCCGGACCCGGGTCCGGCTGTCTCTCGGCGCCGAGCTGGACGAGGTGGACCGAAACGAGCTGATCGAGCGGGTGCAGCAATTGGAGCAGCGGAACACCGCCCTGAGCCAGGAGCTCTCAGAGGCCAAGGCCCGGATCACCTCCCTGGAAGGCCAGTTGAGTCGGACAGAAGACGATCTCACCGCCGCGCGTGTCAGTCTCCGCCGTGCCATGCGGGCCGTTCCGTCTCCGTAGATCCATGCTGTGCCGCCGCCCCTCGTGGCTGTCTGGCTTTCGTGCCGTCTGCCGGACAGCCACGAGGAACACCGGCGCAAAATGGTCAGGACTTCGCCAATGCACAGTCCAGGTCATGCTCAATCGGTGTCCGTCGCGGCCAACATTGCCAGCCGTCGGCGTTCCGGAGAGACCGCGGCGAGACCGATGTCCCAGGCCACACGCTCGAACCACTTGGTTTCGGCCCCGAAGCCATACCAGGCGCATTCCCGTGCACGTGCCTCGACCTCCTCCACAGGGTCGCCCTCTGCGATTCCGGAGAGGCTGGCCAGAGACTGCCACGCGGCCAGACGGCCGTAGGCCCCACGGATACCAGAGTTGTAGGCACCTCCCGTGGACGCGGCAGCGAAGAGGACCCGCCACGCCTGGTCCGGTGGGCAGGCCGCGACCGAGAGGGCGGTCTTCTTCCCCGCTCCCTTCAGGCACTCCAGCCCCAGTCCCAGCAACATGCTCGGTACCGACTCGGCCTCCAGAGGAGCTGCCAGATCGAAGACTCGTGCCTCGATCCGACCGTTCGACTCCTCGGCCCAGTTCGCCACAGCAGCGCCGATGCCCTTGGCCGCGGCTTCGGTCGTCGTCTCCTCGGCCGAAGGCACATGCGCCCCAGCATCGCCCCGCACCTTGCTGCCTGCCGACGGGTCGTACGGCATCGAATGACTGCCGCCGCGGGCACCGTAGCTCGGCAGATCCGGCTGTCCTTCCACATCGGACAGCGCCAACGGCAGCCATCCCAGCGGATGGTGCCTCCAGTGCGGCGACATCGCCCACCCTGCGATCCCCGGGGTCTCCATAACGCCGGCACCCCTGAGCACCAGCTCATGGACCAGGCACGCACGCAGTTCCTCAGTGGCGTGTCCGGTGAACGCCACCGCCAGTTCCTTTGCCGGTTGGCTGGAGGCCAGCAGGGAGGCCGCGTAACGGTCCAGCTTCCCGTCAGCAGCCCCCGCAGAGGAGACCAGCCGCAACGCCTGGGCGACGTTCCCGGGACCGGACGTGGTGGCCAGCAGCCGGAGCAGATAGTCGAAGACGCTCCTGCACTGCCAGATCCGCCCGGCGTCGGAGCCGTAAGCACCTGCGAGCGCGATGCCGAGGTCCGCGAGGAACGCGGCATCCCCCCTCGCGAGACTGCGGTCAGCCACCTTCCACACGTCAGTGACACTCTTCAGGTCCGGCAGCTTCGTCACGATCTTCTGTATGCGGTCAGCCACGGTACGGAGCGTACGCGTCACACAGCCCGAAGCTCGATCGCATTTTCCCAGGTCACTGCAGCCCCATCAGTCCTCGCACTGCTTCAGCATCATCGCCTTGTCCGCCGGGGTAACCGGGAGGTCGTACTTCAACGACACCTGAGCAAAGCGCACCACGTAGGAGCAACGGATCTGCTTGTTCGGGGGCAGCCAGGTCGCGGGCCCCGAGTCGCTCTTCGCGCCATTGGTCGGTCCGTCCACCGGGATCAGGTTGAGCGGGTCATTGGCGATATCCTCCCGCTTGCCCTTCGTCCAGCGCGAGGCACCCATCTGCCAGTCGTACGACAACGGCATGACGTGGTCTATCTGGACTGTCGTCGCGCGGGACTTGGCCCACTCGATCGTCTTCCCGGTGTACGGATCGTGCAGCGTCATGGTGGTGACGATGCAGTCAGAGCCAGCCCGGAAGCGGACACTCTCGCCATCGCGTTTCAAGAGATCGTTTCGCGAGTCACACCCATTGCGGGCGAAGGGAATGCCGCCCGGAGCCGAATCCATCCAGGCGTAGCCGAACTTGTCCCGCTCGTACCCCGTCTTGGGGCCGCGCCCCTTCGTCGCCACCTTCTCGATCAACGACCGCGCCTTGGCTTCATCCGCGGTGGAGGTGATCGCCGCCAGCCCTGGCTTCGTGCCGTCCGGATTGTCCAGCGGGTTCACAGCCCGACCGTTGCCGACGGCCGAAGCGGCAGGGCCGGAAGGTCCGCTGTCCGCAGGTGGAGCAATGTCCTTGCAACCGGTGGCCACAAATCCGGCGGCCACCACGACGGCGGATGCCATGAGGACACGCCGTCCTCCACTGCTGTGCCTCATGTGCCTCTCAGTAGGCATACCACACCACCCCCTGGATGAGCTGCGAAAAGTCCGCGATGGCGCCGCGAAGCATAGAGATAACGCGGGTGTCGCACGAGTTGGAGTCCGTGTCCGCCCAGGCGGAGCCGAACCGGTCGCGGGCGTAGCCGGTCTTGGGGGCGCGCCCCTTCACCGGCAGCGACTCGGCCGCCGCGAGGGCCGCCCCGTCGCCTGCCTTTCCGGCGCCCGCCGTGGCGCCCGGGCCACCGGAGCCCGCACCGCCGGAATCCGCGCCGGTGGTCTGCTGCTTGCAGCCCGTCAGCGGCACGGCGCACATCAACGCGACGGCGACCGCCGTCCCAGCCCTCAGACGTCTCACGCGTCCCTCCCCTGCATGGCCGCTGCCCGCCCCGCACGGGGCGGATTCCCCTGACGTGGTCCGGACACACCCTAGCGAGGGGGCGTTCGGAAGCAGTCGGGAGGTCCAGACCACAACGGTCCCAAGTGGGCATATCGCACATCACGGGAATATCGTCGGTGGAGAGTCACCTTCGGGAAGGGAGCTCTGGATGGGCATCTTCGACAGGTTCAAGAGCAACAAGGCGGCGCAGGAAAAGACCAGGGACATGTCCGACGCCGCGGAGCGGCGGATCAACGAGAAGACGGGCAACAAGTACGAGTCCCAGGTCGACTCCGGGCAGCAGCAGCTGCACGAGCGCATGGGGATGGACGAGGACCGGCCCGAGAACCCGAAGTAGCACGCCGGGTTTCCTGCCGAGACCGGCCCAGTCGGCCGATCCCCCCGTCCGGTCCGTGAGCTGTCGTGACCGTCCGCGGAGCTTGCCGCTCCGCGGACGGTTCAGCGTGAGAAGCGTGACGTGAGAAGAAGAGAAGGCCCGGCCTCCTTCCGTTGCTCAGAGCCTCAGCGGCTCTCAGCATTCCGGGCATTCCGGCCCGGAAGGTCCGTCTCATCACCAGAGCGTGAGGGCTTCGGCTTGAGTACGGTCTCTCGCTTCCGTCTGCCGCTGGTGCGGCAGGGTTGCGCCACCTGCCCGCCCCGCGCTCGCCTTGCGGCGGGGGCGGGTGGCGCGGGTCTTGTGGTCGGCTCCACGAGGCTTCGACACCGCCGGGGCGGTGTCCTGGTCTCCGGCCACTCCGGTACCAGTCACGCAGGCTGCCGCGAGAGCGGCGAGGTTGAGTGCGGCGTTGTCGTCCCGGTCGAGAACCAGGCCGCAGGCGTCGCATTCGTACGTCCGGACGTGCAGCGGCAGCTTGGCTTTCACCGCGCCGCACCCGGAACAGGTCTTCGAGGACGGGTACCAGCGGTCCGCGACCACCATGCGGGGGCGTGGCGCTGGAGGGTCTTGTAGTCGAGCTGGCGGCGAATCTCCCCGAACCCGGCGTCGGCGATACGGCGGGCCAGGCGCCGGTTGCGGAGCATCCCGGCGACGTTGAGGTCCTCGACGACGACAGTGCCGTACTCGGCCGCGACACTCGTGGTGAGCTTGTGCAGGGCGTCTTCGCGGAGGTTCGCGACGCGGTGGTGGACCTTGTTCCGCTGGGCGTTGGCCTTCTCCCACCGCTTCGAGGGCTTCTGGCCGGTCCTGCGGTCGGGGCCCTGGCGGCGGGAGACGACACGGGACGCGCGGCGCAACTGTTTGCGCGCCTGGTCGTAGTGTCCGGGGTTCGCGACGGTGCGGATCTCGCCCGTGCTGTCGGCCGTCACCGCGAGGGTCTTCACCCCGAGATCGATGCCGACCGTCACGTCCGGGCGCGTGACGCGCTCGAGGTCGTGCTTCACCTCTGCCTGGAAGGACACGAACCAGCGTCCGCGTTCATGCCGGACCGTCGCGGACAGGATCCGGGCCGTCCCGCCCTGGACACGGTTGAGGAGCTTGTGCGTCGGCTCGTGGACGCGGACCGTGCCCAGCCGGGGCAGCGTCACGTGCCGGCCGTCGGTGTCGACACGGATCGTGCCGGTGGTGAACCGGCAGGACGGACGAGCCTTCCGCTTCGACTTGAACCGGGGCGCGCCCACCCGCTTGCCGCGACGCTTGCCGTTCTTCGACTTCGCGTAGTTGTCGAACGCGGCCGACGCGTTGGCCAGGCCGGTGCTGTACGCCTCCTTGGAGTTCTCCTGCCACCAGGACGCGAAACGCGGGTCGGTGTACTTGGCGGTGTTGAACGCCTTCCGCAGGGCGGGCAGCGACCACGGCCGCCACTCGGCCAGGTCCTCCTCGGGGACGCCGTAGGTCTCCTCGGCCTTCCGCTGCCACCACGAGGCGGTCACCCAGCCGACAGCCCAGTTGTACGCGGCCCGCGCGGCACCGCAGTGCGAGCGCGACGCGGCCTCCTGGGCGGCGTTCGGGTCCAGGGCGAAGCGGAACGCCTGGACCACGAACCCGGACTGCGGCTGGAACTTCTTCACTCGGCGGCCTCGCCGGTCGCTACGGCCACCGCGCGGGCGGCCCGGTTCTTCGCAGCCCGCCGCCCGTACAAGCGCGCACACATCGACGTCAGTACCTCGGTGATGTCCCGCACCAGGTCATCGGCGGTCTCGGCGGGGTCGAGGACGACCAGCCGCCGCCCGGACGCCGATAGCACGGCCTCCAGGTGCTCGACGCCGAACCGGGCCAGCCGGTCGCGGTGCTCCACCACGATCACCGCCGCTTGCGGGTCGGACAGCAGCCGGTGCAGCTTGCGGCGCCGCCCGTTCAGCCCCGAGCCGACCTCGGTCACGACCTGCGCAACCGGCAGGCCGAGCCCGGTAGCTCCTTGGACCACGCGGGCGACCTGCCGGTCAAGGTCCGGCTTCTGGTCCGCCGATGAGACCCGGCAGTACGCCACGACCCGGCCGGATGCCTCCGAGGCGGGCTCGTCGACCAGCCACGTCCCGGATGGCGTCTGGCGCACAGGGACCGGCATACGGCCCTCTTTCGCCCACGCCCACGCGGTCTGGTAGTGCACGCCGTTGCGTGCCGCCCACTCGGAAAGCTTCACACGATCAAGATAGCAGATGAGAAACACTGAGGTTTACTGATGAACCACGCAGCAGTTGTCAGCCCCCTCTGCTACGAACCCAGGACCGTCGCCAGGAACTCGCCCACCCAGCCCAGGAGTTCCCGTCCGACCAGCGGCTTGCCGCCGACCTTCGCGGTCTTCGGGCGGGGCACGAGGACCTGGTGCGCGGCCGGCTTGATGACCGACCCGGGGTACAGCCGCTTCAGGCGCAGTTCCTGCGACTCGCGCAACTCCACCGGCGCGAAGCGGATGTTGGCGCCCTGGAGCACGATCTCACCGACGCCGCACGCGCGGGCCAGCATCCGCAGCCCCGCCACCAGCAGCAGGTTCTCCACCGGCTCGGGCAACTTGCCGTACCGGTCGACGAGTTCCTCACGGACCGCCCTGACGTCGTCCTCCGAGTTGGCGGAGGCGATCGCCCGGTAGGCCTGCAGCCGCAGCCGCTCACCGGGCGCGTAGTCGTGCGGGACGTGCGCGTCGACCGGCAGCTCGATCTTGACCTCGAGCGGCGGCTCCTCCTCGATCTCGCCGGTCTCCAGCTGACGCCGGTAGTCCGCGACGGCCTCGCCGACCATCCGCACATACAGGTCGAAGCCGACGCCCGCGATATGGCCGGACTGCTCGCCGCCGAGCAGGTTGCCCGCGCCGCGGATCTCCAGGTCCTTCATCGCCACGTACATGCCGGCGCCCATCTCGGTGTGCTGGGCGATCGTCGCGAGCCGCTCGTGGGCGGTCTCCGTGAGCGGCTTCTCCGGCGGGTACAGGAAGTACGCGTAGCCGCGCTCCCGGCCACGGCCCACTCGGCCGCGCAGCTGGTGCAGCTGGGACAGGCCGAAGGTGTCGCCGCGCTCCACGATCAGCGTGTTCGCGTTGGAGATGTCGATGCCGGACTCGACGATCGTCGTCGAGACGAGCACGTCGAACTTCTTCTCCCAGAAGTCGACGACGACCTGTTCCAGCGCCGACTCCGACATCTGGCCGTGCGCGGTGGCGATGCGCGCCTCGGGGATGATCTCGCGCAGTCTCGACGCCGCCCGGTCGATCGACTCGACCCGGTTGTGGATGTAGAAGACCTGGCCCTCGCGGAGCAGTTCACGGCGGACGGCGGCGCCGATCTGCTTCTGCTCGTAGGGGCCGACGAAGGTGAGCACCGGGTGGCGCTCCTCCGGGGGCGTGGTGATCGTCGACATCTCGCGGATGCCCGTCACCGCCATCTCCAGCGTCCTCGGGATCGGGGTCGCCGACATCGTCAGGACGTCCACGTTCGCCCGGAGCTTCTTCAGCTGCTCCTTGTGTTCGACGCCGAAACGCTGCTCCTCGTCGACGATGACCAGGCCGAGGTCCTTGAACTTCGTCTCGGAGGAGAACAGACGGTGGGTGCCGATGACGACGTCCACGGAGCCCTCGCGCAGCCCCTCCAGGGTGGCCTTCGCCTCCGCGTCCGTCTGGAAGCGGGACAGGGCGCGCACCTTCACCGGGAACTGCGCGTACCGCTCGCTGAACGTGCCGAAGTGCTGCTGCACCAGCAGGGTCGTCGGCACGAGGACGGCGACCTGCTTGCCGTCCTGGACGGCCTTGAAGGCGGCCCGCACCGCGATCTCCGTCTTGCCGTAGCCGACGTCGCCGCAGATCAGGCGGTCCATCGGGACCGTCTTCTCCATGTCGTCCTTGACCTCGGCGATGGTGGTGAGCTGGTCGGGCGTCTCCGCGTAGGGGAAGGCGTCCTCCAGCTCGCGCTGCCAGGGCGTGTCGGTGCCGAAGGCGTGGCCGGGGGCCGCCATCCGCGCGCTGTACAGCTTGATCAGGTCGGCGGCGATCTCCTTGACGGCCTTCTTGGCGCGCGCCTTGGTCTTGGTCCAGTCAGCTCCGCCGAGCCGGTGCAGGGTGGGGGCCTCGCCGCCGACGTACTTGGTGATCTGCTCCAGCTGGTCGGTGGGGATGTAGAGGCGGTCGCCGGGCTGGCCGCGCTTGGCGGGCGCGTACTCCACGACCAGGTACTCGCGCGTGGCGCTCTGGACGGTGCGCTGCACCATCTCGATGTAGCGGCCCACGCCGTGCTGCTCGTGGACGATGTAGTCGCCCGCCTCCAGGGTGAGCGGGTCGATGGTCTTCCTACGGCGCGCGGGCATGCGCGCGCCGTCCTTGCCGGCCGCTTTCTGCCCGGTCAGGTCGGTCTCGGTGAGGACGGCGAGGCGCAGCGCGTGGTCGACGAAGCCGTAGTCGATCGAACCGCAGGAGACGTGCACGACGGACGGGCTCAGCTCGGTCAGGTCGCTGTCGAGGCGGGCGGCGACGCCCTCCCCGCCGAGCACCTCGACCGTGCGGGCGGCCGGGCCGTGCGCCTCGGTGACGAAGGCGACGCGCCAGCCGTCGGCGAGCCAGCCCTTGGTGTCGGCGAGGGCCTTGGCGGTGTCGCCGCGGTAGGTCTCGGGTGCGCGCATGCCGAGCTTCAGCGTGCCGTCGTCCAGCTCGTCGTCGGCCGCGAACGGCGACACCGACCACCACATCATGTCCAGCTCGCGCGCGTGTTCGCGGACGTCGGCGATCGACCACAGGGAGGCCGCGCCGACGTCGATGGGCGCCTCGCCGCCGCCCGCCGTGGCCGCCCAGGAGGCCTGCAGGAACTCGTGCGAGGTCGCCACCAGGTCGGCGGCGCGGGTACGGACCCGCTCCGGGTCGCAGACGACGGCCATCGCGCCCTTGGGCAGGACGTCGATCAGCAGTTCCATGTCATCGACGAGCACCGGGGCCAGGGACTCCATGCCCTCGACGGCGATGCCCTCGGCGATCTTCCCGAGCAGTTCGCCCAGCTCGGGGTGCTGTTCGGCGAGGACACCCGCGCGCGTGCGGACGTCGTCCGTCAGCAGCAGTTCACGGCAGGGCGGGGCCCACAGGCCGTGTGCGGCGACTTCCAGGGAGCGCTGGTCGGCGACCTTGAAGTAGCGGATCTCCTCGACGTCGTCGCCCCAGAACTCGACGCGCAGGGGGTGTTCCTCGGTGGGCGGGAACACGTCCAGGATGCCGCCGCGGACGGCGAACTCGCCGCGCTTCTCGACGAGCTCCACGCGCGCGTAGGCGGCCGCGGCGAGCGCTTCGACGATCTCGTTCAGGTCGGCGGTCCCGCCGGAGCGCAGCGCCACCGGTTCCAGGTCGCCGAGGCCCTTGACCTGCGGCTGGAGCACCGAGCGGACGGGTGCGACGACCACCGAGACGGGGCCGGTCTCCGGGTCGTCGGGGCGCGGGTGGGCCAGTCGGCGCAGCACGGCGAGGCGGCGGCCGACGGTGTCGCTGCGCGGGCTGAGGCGCTCGTGCGGGAGCGTCTCCCAGGAGGGGTACTCGACGACGCCGTCCGGCGGGAGCAGTGAGCGCAGGGCGGCCGCGAGGTCCTCGGCCTCGCGGCCGGTGGCGGTCACCGCGAGGACGGTGCGGCCGGTCTCGCGGGCGAGGGCGGCGATCGCGAAGGGGCGGGCCGCCGGAGGACCGACCAGATCGACGTGCAT
Organism: Streptomyces sp. B21-105; assembly: GCF_036898465.1. Taxonomy (NCBI): domain Bacteria; kingdom Bacillati; phylum Actinomycetota; class Actinomycetes; order Kitasatosporales; family Streptomycetaceae; genus Streptomyces; species Streptomyces sp. B21-105. Next base: position 3,937,915 of record NZ_JARUMJ010000001.1, read on the forward strand.
GCGGTTGCCGTCGGCGGCCGCGGGGATGGCTTCCGCGAGGGCGGCGTCCTTGACGACGGCGTCGAGCAGACCGTGCAGGCTCATGGAGGGCTTTCCGTCCGAGGGACCGGGGTACGTCCGGGGGTGCGGGCGTAGCCGGTCCGGGGTGGGCAACACGAAGGGCCCGACGCGTGTCACGGGCCGGGGGTGTCCAGAGTACGACGGGGGCGGTGCGGTTCGCCGGGGGCTGTGGACAACCCGGCCGAGGGCTGTGGACAACCCCGGGGGCGGCCTGCCCCTGAGGGCCTCGTCCTCAAGCGCCTCCGAGGGCGTCCTCAAGCGCCTCCGATGGCCTCGTCCTCAAGCCCCGGACGGGCCCAAGTGCCGGACGGGCGGGAACAGCACGGACGGCCCGGCGCTGAGAGGACCCCCGTCCGTCTCAGTGCCGGGCCGTGCCTGTGCCCCGCGGGTTGTGCGTCAGTCCGTCGCGATCGCCTTGAGGACGTTCATGCGGCCCGCGCGGAACGCCGGGATCAGCGCCGCGAACAGGCCCACGAACGCGGAGCCGATGAACACGCCGATGATGGTCGGCCACGGGATGTCGAGGACGTCCAGCCCCTGGAGGGCGAGGAGCTGCTGGGCGGTCGCGCCCCAGCCCATGCCCAGCCCGAGGCCGAGCAGGGCGCCGAACAGGGCGATCACGACCGACTCCATGCGGATCATGCGGCGCAGCTGGCGGCGGGAGAGACCGATCGCCCGCATCAGGCCGATCTCCCGGGTGCGCTCCACCACCGACAGGGCCAGGGTGTTCACCACGCCGAGGACGGCGACGATGATCGCGAGGGCGAGCAGGCCGTAGATCAGGTTCAGCAGCTGCCCGATCTGGTCCTTCAGCTCCTGCTTGTAGTCGGTCTGGTCGCGCACGACGTACTGCGGGTAGTCGTGCAGCGCCGCCCTCAGGGCCGTGTACGCGGCGTCCTGCTGCCCGTCCTTCGCCGAGGCGAAGACCAGCTGGTCCAGCGGCAGCTTGCCGGCCGGGACGTACTTCTTCAGGGTGTCGATGGAGGTGTACATCGCGCCCTGGTCGATGACGCCGTCGCTGCTGGTGATCGCGCGGACCGTCAGCCGGGCGGTGGATCCGTCCTTGAAGGCCACGGAGATCTGGGAGCCCAGCTTGATCTTGTGGTCCTCGGCGAACTTCTCGTGGACGGACATCGAGTCGAGGCGGTAGGCGTCGGCGAGCTTGCCGGCGACGGTCTCGACGCGCAGGTCGGTCGCGTAGGTCGGGTCGGCCGCCGTGATCGACGTGTCGTCGAGGGTCTTGCCGTCGGGGGTGGTGAAGTCGGCCTGGGTCCCCTTGTACTCGGTGACCCGCTCCAGACCCGGGACCGACTTGATCGCCTGCACCGCGTCGGCGGTCATGCGCTGGCCCCTGTCGCTCTGGATGATGAAGTCCGTGCCGACGCTTTTGTCGAGTTCCTCGGTGGCCGAGGCGACCATGGACGAGCCGACCACCGACAGGCAGGCGACGAGCGCGAGGCCGATCATGAGGGCCGCGCCCGTGGCCCCCGTGCGGCGCGGGTTGCGCAGCGCGTTGCGCTCCGCCATCCGTCCGACCGGGCCGAAGGGTTTCAGCAGGACCGTGCCGAACACCCGGACGACCGCGCCCGCCAGCAGCGGGCCGATCACCACGAAGCCGATCAGGCTCAGCACCACGCCGACGCCCAGCCACATCGAGCCCTCGGCGGCCTTGTCGGCGACGGAGGCGAGGTAGAGGCCGACGCCGCCGCCGGCGGTGAGCAGCAGACCGATGACGGCCCGCACGACGCCCGCCTTGGCGTCGGCCGGGGCGCCGGCGTCGCGCAGCGCGGCCATCGGGGAGACCTTGCCGGCGCGGCGGGCCGGGAGGTAGGCCGCCAGCACCGTGACGACGACGCCGAGGACCATGCCGAGCACCGGCGTCGTCCAGGCGACCGTCAGGTCGTCCGTGGACAGGTTCATGCCGGTCATGCCCATGAGTTTCATGAGGCCGACCGCGACGCCGATGCCCGCGCCGACGCCGAGGACGGAGCCGACGACGCCCAGCAACAGGGCCTCCACGAGCACGGACCGGTTGACCTGCTTGCGGCTGGAGCCGATGGCCCGCATCAGGCCGATCTCGCGGGTGCGCTGCGCGACCAGCATCGAGAAGGTGTTGATGATCAGGAAGATACCGACGAGGAAGGCGATCCCGGCGAAGCCGAGCATCGCGTACTTCATCACGTCCAGGAAGCTTCCGACGTCCTTGCGGTTGGCGTCCGCGGTCTCCTTGGCGGTCTGCACCTTGTAGTCGGCGCCGATCCCGGCCGCGACGTTCTTCTTGAGCTGTTCGTCGCTGACCCCGGCCGCGGCCGTGACGTTGACGTTCGTGAAGACGTTCGCCTCGCCGACCAGCGTCTTCTGGGCGGTCGCGGTGTCCAGGTAGAAGATCGCCGCGCCGGGGTTGGTGACCTGGAAGGCGGCGATGCCGGAGATCTTCGCGTGGTGCGTGCCGACCGCGGTGATCACGCCGATATCGTCGCCGAGCTTCAGGTCGTGCTTGTCGGCGGTGTCCTCGTCGACCATGATCTGGTCGGAGCCCTTGGGCGCCGCGCCTTCGGTGATCTTCATGGTGCGGGCTTCGTTGGCGTTCCAGCCGCCGACGATGGTGGGCGCGCCGCTGGACGGCGACAGGTTGTCCTTGTCGGCGTCGACGACGGTCGCCGCACTGGTGAAGACCGATCCCTCCGCGGACTTCACGCCCGGCGCCTTGCGGACCTCGTCGAGCACGGAGGCCGGCATGACCGGCGGCTTCCCGTTGTCGGCGGTCGTCTCGCCGCTGTCGGAGGCGCCCTTGGCGCTCACCGTCACATCGGAGGAGGTGGCGGCGAACAGCTTGTCGAACGTCGTGTTCATGGTGTCGGTGAACACCAGCGTCCCGCAGACGAACGCCACGGACAGCAGGACCGCCACGGCCGACAGGGCCATGCGTCCCTTGTGCGCGAAGAAGTTGCGCATCGAGGTCTTCAGCACGGTCATGACGTACGCCCCCGCGCGTCGAAGTCCTTCATGCGGTCGAGGACGGTCTCGGCGGTCGGCTTGAACATCTCGTCGACGATCCTGCCGTCCGCGAGGTACAGCACCCGGTCCGCGTAGGAGGCGGCGACGGGGTCGTGCGTGACCATCACGATGGTCTGGCCCAGGTCGTCCACCGAGCGGCGCAGGAAGCCCAGGACCTCGGCGCCGGCGCGCGAGTCGAGGTTTCCGGTGGGCTCGTCCCCGAAGATGATCTCCGGGCGGGCGGCGAGGGCGCGGGCCACGGCGACGCGCTGCTGCTGACCGCCGGAGAGCTGGGTGGGACGGTGCTTGAGGCGGTCGGCGAGCCCGACGGTCTCCACGACCTGGCTCAGCCACGCCTTGTCCGGCTTGCGGCCGGCTATGTCCATGGGCAGCGTGATGTTCTCGAGCGCGTTCAGGGTGGGCAGCAGGTTGAACGCCTGGAAGATGAACCCGATCCGGTCCCGGCGCAGCTTGGTGAGCTTCTTGTCCTTCAGCCCGGTGATCTCGGTCTCGTCCAGGTAGATCTGGCCCGACGAGACGGTGTCGAGACCGGCGAGGCAGTGCATCAGCGTGGACTTGCCGGACCCCGAGGGGCCCATGATCGCGGTGAACTGGCCACGGTTGATGTCCACGTCGACGTGGTCGAGGGCGACGACCCGGGTCTCCCCGGACCCGTACGCCTTGACGACCTGTCGCGCTCGGGCGGCAACGGCCGTACGCCCTCCAGTGCCCCCGTGCCTGGGAATGGTCACAGCCGAAGTCACGGTCAGTCTCCTCAGTCGAAAGTCAGGATCTGCGGTGGACGAGCAGCGCGTCGGCCCGGTGGTGCCGAGCAGTGCCCGGTGGTGCCGAGCGGTGATGCGCTACGTCGAGAAGTGTGTCGGCGGGAGGCGGTCCCGCGCGCTGGTGCCCGGGCCCGTCTTCCCGGGGGGTTAACCCCACCCCCCGTGGGTGGGCTTGTCCGCCCCGCCGGTCCCCGTACGCCCCCCGTCGACGGCGTAAAGCCAGGTTAAGGACGGCGGCGGGGGGTTCTCCTCCTCCGACGGAAGGAACCCACCCCCAGCCGTAGTGCGGAGAGACCCCTAGGGGCTGTCCACCGCCAGGTGGAGAGGCACTCGGGGGTCTCTCCACCCTCCGCTCCGCACAGACTGCGCCCTCCCGTCACGTGAGGATCAAGTGGAAAGCCGAGTTCCGGCAGATGGATGCAAGGGGCACGCAGATGCACGGGGCGGGGCGCGGAGGACACGGAGGGCTCGAGGGCGCGGCGGCGCGCGAAGGACACGGAGGGCACGGAGGGCACGGAGGGCGCCTCGTCGGCCGCGCGGTGATCGCCCGGGCGGACCCCGTGGCAACACCGCCTACCCGCTGGGCTCCCGGGCCGCGTTCGGCGCCGAGAGGTCCACCGTCGAGACCCTCCTCTCCACCACCGTCACGACGGCGATCTTCCTCACCGTCCTCGCCTCGGTCGCCGGCATGATCCTCGTCTGCGCCAACTCCCTCGCCCACAGCTGGTGGCCCGGCTGTCCGCCCTCGCGGTCGGCGTCCCGACGATCCTGGGCATCGTCACCGTCCCGCTGGGCTTCGCCCTCGGCTGGCTGGGGACGGTGCTCTCGGGCCACCGCAAGGCCGAGGAACACCGCCGCCGGTACGAGGAGGTGGAGGGCTCGATCCTGGCGGGCGCGGTCCGCAGGGGCGACTGAATCCCCCTCACGTGCGGGCGGGACGAACAAGCACGGAGATCGTCGGGCGACCGGATCACCGGCCGCCGCACCGCGCGGTGGGGTGGGCGCGGCGGGGGCGGGGCGGTCGTCAGTCCATCGCGCGGCCGGTGAGAGCGGTCAGGCTGTTGCGGACGTGATCCATGTGCGCCTGGACGTCCTCCCCGCGCGCGCCGTGCTCCCGCAGGACGCGCTCCGTCTCCCGCTCGGTGCACTCCTCCCGGGCGCGCGCCTCGACGAGGATCGCGGCCGCACGTGCGTGTGCGTCCTCCTGACCGCGTCGCGCGCACTCCTCGGCCTCGGCGAGCGCCTGCTTCGCCTCGGACAGCGCCGCCTCGGCGCGCCCCACCGCCCCGGCATGCCGCGCGTCGAGGGCGGCGGCCCGCTCGGCGGCCTCCTGTTCCACCGCCGCCCACCGCTCGGCGTGCTCCCTGTGCTGCTCGGCGAGCATCGCGGCGGTGCGCTGCCGCACCTCGCGCAGGGCGGCCAGCGCCTCCCCCCGGTACTCCTTCACCTCGCGCCGGGCGTCGATGCGGACCTCGTCGGCCTCGGCGCGCGCCGCGAGCAGCCGCTGGCGGGCGCGTTCCTCCGCCTCCGCGCGCAGCGCGTCGGCCGCCTCCTGCGCCACCCGGCGCGTCTCGAGGGCGCACGTCTCGGCGTGCGCGACATCGTCCGCCGCCGCACGCCGCGCACGCGCGCGGACGTCCGCCGCCTCTTCGGTCCCGAGCTGGAGAAGGCGCTGCGCACGCTCGCCCAGGGCCTCGTAGGTCTGCGGCGCGAGCCCTGTCACGACCTCGCGCAACCGCTCGGCCTCCTCCTCCATCTGCCGCGCGAGGACGGTGAGCCGGGCGGCCCGCTCCCACGCCGCGTCCCGGTCGGCACAGAGCGCGGCCGTGTACGCCTCGACCTGCTCGGGACGGTAGCCGCGGCCGCGAACGGTCACGAACCCCGGCGGTGACACCGATGCGCTGCTCATCCTGGAACCCCTCGCCACCCGACGGACACGACATGATGATTTCGCGCATATCTTGATGTATCGGGCGTAAGTGTTCATAACGCGACACTCCGCGTACAGGTCACGGTCAACGGCGACACCGACCCGGCACCACCCGGACACAAAAAGGTCGGACCCGGTCTCCCGACCGGACCCGACCCCTTCACCGCCCTGCGCCCTGCGCCCTGTGTGCTGCGGGGCTCAGCGACGACCGGTCACAACAGTCCGTCCCACATCTGCTCCAGCAGCACCGACCACCAGCTCTCCGGCGAACCGAGCGCCGCCGGGTCGAGCGAGGCCAACTGGGCCTGGAAGTCGACGGTCCAGCGACCCGCCTGCTCCTGGTTCAGACCGAACCGCAGCCGCCACATCCGCCCCAGCAGCGCCAGACAGCGCGCGAACTCCGGCAGCCCCGTGTTCACGAACTGCGGCGGCACCGGAGCACCGCCCAGACCCGCCTCCACCGGCACCGCGACGATGTTCGCCGTCCCGTACTGCACACAGATCGCCTTGCCGAAGTCGCTGCCCATCACGAGGTACGACCCCGCGTCCGACGCCGGCTGCACACCCCGCTCCGCCGCCAGCTCCGCCAACGTCGGCACCGGCCGCCCCGGCTGGGCCTGCGCCCAGAAGAACGGCCCCATGTCCGCCGGCAGACCCGCCACCACCAGCGTGTGCGCCACCACCGGCGGCACACCCTGCCGGGACACCGCCGCCTGCTCGAACCGGAACACCGCCGGCCCGAACACCGCCGCCAGCTCCTGCCCGATCGCCTCCGGCGGCACGGGCGGCACCGGCTGCACCGCGGCCAGCGGCGCACGCACCGGCCCCGGACGCGCGGGACCGTCCGCCACCTGGTGCAACTCGCCCTGATGCGCAAGCAACTGCTGCATGCCCTGCTGCCGGCTCGCATGATCCGTGCCGTACGGCGCAATGCTCGTGATCCGCGCCTGCGGCCACTGCTCCCGGATCATCCGCGCGCAGTACGCACCCGGCAGCTCGCACGACTCCAACTCCGTGTGAAGCTCCAGCACCTGGTCCGGCGGCACGTTCATCGCCCGCAACTCGTGGAAGATCTGCCACTCCGGGTGCGGGGTGCCCGGCGCCGAACGCCGGATGAGCTGCTGCTCCGAACCGTCCTGCGCCCGGAAGCGCAGCACGGCCTGGTAACCGGGCCCGACCGTCGGCAGACCCTGCTGCTGCGGATACCCGTACGACGGCGGCTGCCCCGGCACCGGCCCGCCCGGCGGCGGCGGCATCGCACCGGGCGGCATCGCACCGGGCGCGGGCGGCATCGGAGGCTGCGGGACGCCCGGAGGCGTCCCGGGAGGCCCCGGCGGCACACCCGGACCGCCACCCGGGAAACCGGGAGCACCGGGGGCCTGCGGCGGGGGCGGGGGCGCGCCCGGGCCGCCGGTCGACGGAGGGGCCAGCATCGTCGCGGCATGGTGGACGGCGCCCTGCCCACCGCCCGCCGAGCCGTTCCCGCCGGGAGCCCCCGGCGGCTGCGGAGCGGCACCCGGACCCTGCTGACCCGGGTCGGCGAACATGGTCGCGGCATGATGCACCGCGCCGGGAGGCGTCCCGCCGGGCGGGTTCGGCGCACCGGGCACCTGCGGAGCACCGGGCGCACCAGGAGGACCCGCAGGACCGGAACCCGCCGGACCACCCGGACCGCCAGGAGCACCCGGGCCACCGGGAGCACCCGGAGCACCCGGCTCGAGGGCGGAGATCAGCTGCGTCGGCACATAACCGCCCGCCGGAGTGCCCGGCGCACCCGGGCCGGACGGCGCGGACGGCGGCGGAGGCGGGCCGCCCGGCCGCCCGCCCGGCGCACCGGGCAGCCCCGGCGGAGGCGGCGGCGCACCCGCACCGCGATTGCGACGCGGAGGCGGCGCGGCCTTGCTGGTCGCCGCATCGGCGATGTCCCCGGCGTTCGGCGCGAGCGAGCGCGCGGCGGCGCCCGGACCGGCCGGCGGCTGCGGACCACCCGGCGCACCAGGAGCACCAGGAGCATCCGCACCCTGCGGATAGCCGTACGACGACCCCGCCGGACCCGTCGGCGGAGGCGTCGGAGCCGCGGGCGGAGGCGTCGCGGACGGCCCGGCCGGAGCGCTCCCCGACGCCGCCTGCTGCGCACCCCGCGCACCCGAAGCACCCGGATCGCCGAGCGCGGGCGCGACGGCCGTCGCCGGAAGCTGACTGCCACCCGACATCAACGCCGTCTTGGCGTCCGGCGCGGCCGTCGGCGGCCGAGTCTCGTCGTCGGACCCGCTCAGCGGAGGCGCGAACACCGTCGCGGGCAGCGGCACGGAACGGTCGTCACCGGCGTCGGCGTTGGTGTCCGTCCCGGCCCACGGCGTCGCACCGGCCGGAGCAGCGGCAGGGGCAGGGGCAGGAACAGGCGCGGGAGCACCGGCACCCGGCGCCGGACCCGTCGGCACCCCGGCGTGCGTCTCGGGCAGCCCGCTCCCGGGCACACCCCCCTGCGTCCGAGGCAGCGACGGATCACCACCGACAACCGCACCCGCACCCGCACCCGCACCGAACCCCGAACCCGGCCCCGACGACGCCCCCGAACCCGAACCCGCGTCCGACGCCGCCCCCGACCCCGGCTCCCGCCGATCCGGAATCCCCATCCGGTCCGCCGCCTCCTGCAACCACTCCGGCGGCGACAACAAGAACGACGTCTGATTCAGATCCACCCGCGCCGCAGGCGCCGGCACCGCGTCCACCGGCCCCTCCGGACGGCCGTACTCCTCCTCGTACCGGCGAATCACCTCACCCACCGGCACCGAAGGCCACAACGTGGCCTCCCCGCTGTCCCGGGCGATCACCAGCCGCTGCGCACCCCCGTCCGACCGCGGCCCCTCCGCACGGTCCTCCGCCCACACCACGAACCCGAGCTCGAACTCCCGCACCCGCACCTCACGATGCTGATACGCCGGCACATCCCCGTTGACCCACTCCTCGGCGCGCTCCTGCGCCTGCGCGAACGTCACCATCGCCAGCTCACTCCCCCGCCGAAGACGCCGAAGACGCCGGCACCGCCCGCGCGAACCCGCCGTCCACCATCAGATTCGCCACCGTCGCCAACTCCGGCGGATTACCCGCCAACCGCGACAGAAAGACGTCGAAGTCCTCACCACACGGCAACAACAACCGCTCCATCCGCTCCGCCGGCGACCACCCGGGATCCACGTCCCGCACATCGTCGTACGAGCAGAACCACACCGAACCGGCCCGCTCGCCCCGCACCTTCACCGCCAGCAACCCGCCCTGCACGAAACCGACGCTCAGATAGTCCTTCGTCAAATGGTCCCGCAGACACTTGTTCACATACACCAGGTCATTGACCGCCGCCTCGTCCCGCACCGTGAAGAACGGCTGATCCACCAACAGACCCAACTCCGCGTCCAACGCCGCACCCACCGGCGCACACCCGCCCGCCGCCTTCAAGAACGACCGGTATGCCCCTGGCAGCCGATACCCCAGATCCTCCTCAACCCCCTGCACCTGCGACTCCGACACCGCCACACCCGACTTCGGCAGACCGAAATGCGCCGGACGCGTCTCCTGCAACGGACGCGTCCCCCGTTTCCCCTGATCCACCAACGCCGTCGACACCCCACCGTGATGCCTGAGCAACGCCTTCACCTCGACCGGAACCAACTCCAGCCGCCGCGAACCCACCACGTGATGCCACGTCCAGCCATGCGGAGTCGCCACCGCCGGCACCGTGTCCCACAACTCGTGCCCCGACGCCGCCGACGCCGCGTTCGCCGACACATAATCCGTCAACCGCAACTCGTCCACACCGAAACCCTCCGGCGGATCCGCGATCTCCGCGACCGCCCGCGCATACGGCGAGAAATCCGGATAACCCCGCTCATCCACCCGCACACCCCTCGGGTGCCGCGCCGCCCGGACCGGATCCGGAAAATGCACGACCTGCCCCGCATAGGCCGCATTCGGCGGCGTCCCCTGTCCCCCCACCTGGCGGCCGGGAGGAGCCCCCAGCCCGAGCCGACCTGACGTCATGGCGGTTGCCCCCTGCGGCACTCTGTACGACCCGCGACAACCGGCTCCGCTTCCGGACCCGAACCGCCACGACCCGTATCGACTGTCTCCAACGATCTCCGACGCGCGTCAACCACGCGCTCACGGGGCGACAGCCTATGCGGTACGACGACAGCGGTCACCGGCCCTCCACTTCCGTGACCAGCCGTCACCCCGCCGTGACGACCCACCCCACCCCCTGGCGTGTCGCACCGCCCCAGCTACCGCACCAGCCCCGCCATTTGGCACCCTGTGACCTCCGGGGGGATGCACGGAGGGGAAACGATCATGAACACCACACAGACGGGGCCACACACCGGCAGGCCGGACGACCTGCACACCGCCCACACCGGCGACCCCCGCATCGGCTGGTCCGCAACCACCACACCCCACCCCCCAACCCTCCACCACCGCCGCGACGGCATACTCCCCACCGTCGCCGCCGCCCTCTCCGTCCGCGGCACCACCCTCACCGGCACCGCCGCCCGCGGCGACCAACCCCCACCCCTGCACCCCCTCGTCCAGGACTTCCTCGACACCCTCACCAGCGCCCAACGCGACCGCTCCACCGGCCGCTGCGCCGAAGCCCTCCTCATCTCCCGCCACATCACCGCCGCCGACGCCACCCGCAGCAGACGCGCCGCCCGCCGCCCCATGACCAACGGCGAAGCCAGAAAAACCCTCAAACAAGCCAAACTCACCACCCGCCACATCCGCGAGGACGGCGACCCCCTCCACGGCAGCTTCGCCACCCCCTGCCGCGCCTGCACCGCCCTCAGCGCCCACTTCGGCGTCCGCGTCGTCAACCCCGCAAACGACACCTGAACCACCCCCCGCCCCCACCCGCACCCGCACACCCACCCGCACCCGCACCCGCACCCGCACCCGCACCCGCACCCGCACCACGAACGAAGGGCAGATGCACCCCGACCGCACCTCCACCACACGCTTCCCCGTACCCGTCGACGCCGCCCTACGCGCCGCCGGCTGGCAACCCGGACGCTGGGACATCAAACAAGCCGAAATCTGGGCCGACACCCTCCGCGAACACACCTCACCCGCCGGCCACCGCCACGCCGTCTTCCCCGCCGCCGTCGAAGCCTGGGCCGAATTCGGCGGACTCACCATCACCCCCACCGGACCCGGCCGCCAGATCGCCCCCACCACCCTCCACATCGACCCCCTCCACGGCCTCCACCTCGCCCGCACCCTCGCCGACCTCGGCCGCGCCCTCGACACCGAAGTCGCCCCCCTCGGCGCCGAAGCCGACGACCGCGCCCTCCTCGCCATCGACGCCGAAGGCCGCGTCTACGCCCTCGACCACACCGGCGACTGGTACCTCGGCCCCGACATAGACCAAGCCCTCCACGCCCTCACCGCCGGCACCCAACCCACCCGCCTCACCGCAACCTGACCCCCGACCCACGCCCGCGCGCCAAGCGGACAGGACACACAGCCACCACCCCACCCGCCTACGACGCCGGAATCACCGCCGACACCCGAAAACCCCCCGCCTCCGTCGGCCCCGACACAAACACCCCGCCCAACGCCACCACCCGCTCCCTCATCCCCACCAGCCCATTCCCCCCCGACGGCAACCCCGCCGACGACGCCGACCCCGCCTCCGGCGGCGCCCCGTTCTCCACCTGCATCGCGATCTCCCCCACCCGATGCGCCAACCGCACCTGCGCCTTCGCACCCCCCGCATGCTTGTGCACGTTCGTCAACGCCTCCTGCACCACCCGATACGCCGTCTGCTCCACCTCCGGCGCGTACGACCGCACCTCGCCCTCCACCGACAGATCCACCACCATCCCCGCAGCCGCCGACTGCCCCACCAACTCCTCCAACTCCGCCAGACACGGCCCCTCACCCTCCTCCACCACCACCGCGGCCACCCCCACCACCACCGAAGCCGCCGCCACCCGCTCCACCCCGCTGCCACTCCCACTACGCAACACCCCGAGCATCTCCCGCAACTCGGTCAACGCCTGCCGCCCCATGTCACCCACCAGCGCCGCGTTACGCACCGCCTTCTCCGGATCCTTCCGCGCCACCGCCTGCAACGCCGCCGCATGCACCACCATCAGACTCACCCGATGCGCCACCACGTCGTGCATCTCCCGCGCGATCCGCGTCCGCTCCTCGTTACGCGCCCACTCCGCACGCTCCTCCGCCCGCTCCGCGAGCAACTGCAACTCCCGCTCAAGACTGTCCGCCCGCTCCCGCAAGCTCTCCATCAACCGCCGCCGCGCCCCCACATACAGCCCCAGCAACAACGGCGGCGCCGTCAACCCCAACGACGTCGTGATCGCCGCGAACGGAATGAACCAGTCCCCGATCGTCAGACGTCCCTGATCCAGACTCTGCCGCACCCGCACGAACGTCACGATCAACGTCCCCACCAACTGCATCCCCGCCAACGAGGCGATGATCCGCCGCGGCAACTCCGACGCCGCCAGCGTGTACAGCCCCACGATGCCCATCAGGTAACCCATCTGCGCCGGCGTGATCGCGATCGCCACCAGCACCACCGCGATCGGCCACCTCCGCCGCACCACCAGCACCGAACCCGCCAGCAGACCGAACACCACCCCCACCGCCACAGGAAGCCCCGCGTCCCGCGCGAACGGCACCCCCTCCACCGCGCACTCCACAGCCGACACGAGCCCCAGCCCCGAGTCGAACACCGCGCTACGCCGTCTGGCCCACCACAGCGGCCCTCCCCGGACCGCCGTGTCCTCTTCCCCCGTCATGGTCATGCCCCCAGCCTACGGGCGCACCCCCCGCCTTTTCCGGCGACTTTCCGCGACCGCCCCCCACCACGCACCGTAACCGAACGCATCGAAACCCCCGCTATCCCTCGAACGGATGAACCAGAACCGTTCGACCCCGGAACCCCACATTCCGCCCGGACGGTATGCGTATGACACATGCGACTGGCAAGTACGCCGACTTCGAGGGGCTGCGGGAACGGGCGCTGGCCTTGCGCCGGGCAGGGCTCAGCCTCCGGCAGATCCGCGACGAGCTTCAGGTCCACAACAAAGAGACGCTGCAACGACTCGTCGAGGGCGAGCCACCCCCTGAATGGACGAAACGCCCGCGCGCTAAGGACGACCTCCGCGAGAGGGCGCGAGAGCTACGACAGCAAGGCTGGACGTACAACCAGATCCAGGCGGAACTGGGATGCTCCAAGAGTTCGGTGTCACTCTGGGTACGAGATCTGCCCCATCCGGAGCCCAAGTGCACACCCGAGGAACAACGAGAACGCATGAACGCGGGACTGGCGCGGCTCAGGGCCTCTCGCGAGCAGGAGCGCGAGGCCGCAAAGCGGGAGGCGGCTGCAGCGATCGGGGCCCTGTCGGACCGGGAACTATTCCTCACGGGTGTCGCCCTCTACTGGGCCGCACGATCCGCAGACCGGGCGCAAGAACACGGGAGACACCTACCGCGGGCGCTTCGGCATCAAAGTACGGCAAGGAGTTGACCTGTACCGTCGCATCGAGGGTGCCTGGTACGGCATAGTAGGTGCTGCCTGTCCGAGTGATCTACGAAATCGGACATAAGGGTAATCCCGGGTCGTCTAAGGGCAAGACGTCAGATTTTGGATCTGATCATGGGGGTTCGAGTCCTCCCCCGGGAGCAAAGCACAGTTCGGGTCCTGCCCCAACATGGGGGCGGGGCCCGCTCTCATGTCCGCCGGAAAACGCCCCGGTATCCTTCGGATGTCCCCACCTCTCCACAGCCGAAGGGCAACTCCGTGAGCGCCATCCGCCCGGCAGCCGTCGTCGTACTCGCAGCGGGTGAGGGAACCCGTATGAAGTCGGCCATACCGAAGGTCCTCCACGAGCTCTGCGGCCGCAGTCTCGTGGGCCACGTGCTGGCCGCCGCCCGTGAACTGGACCCCGAGAACCTGGTCGTGGTGGTCGGACACGCGCGCGAGAAGGTCACCGCGCACCTCGCCGAGGTCGACGCCGCCGTGCGCACCGCCGTGCAGGAGGAGCAGAACGGCACCGGGCACGCCGTGCGGATGGGGCTCGAGCAGCTGGGCGGCGGTGTGGACGGCACGGTGGTGGTCGTGTGCGGTGACACGCCGCTGCTGACGGGTGCGACGCTTGCGGAGCTGGCGGCGACGCATCACGCGGACGGCAACGCGGTCACCGTGCTGACCGCCGAGGTGCAGGATGCGACGGGGTACGGGCGGATCGTGCGGAACGGGGCTTCCGGGGCCGTGACGGCGATCGTGGAGCACAAGGACGCGGATGACGCGGTGCTGTCGATCCGGGAGATCAATTCCGGGGTGTTCGCGTTCGACGGGCAGCTGCTCGCGGACGCGTTGAAGAAGGTGCGCACGGACAACAGTCAGGGCGAGGAGTATCTGACGGACGTGCTGGGGATTCTGCGTGAGGCCGGTCATCGGGTGGGTGCGTCGGTGGCCGCCGATCACCGGGAGATCGCCGGGATCAACAACCGGGTGCAGCTGAGCGAGGCGCGCCGGATCCTGAACGACCGGTTGCTGGCCGCGGCGATGCTGTCGGGTGTGACGGTGATCGACCCGGCGACGACGTGGGTGGACGTGACGGTGACGTTCGAGCGGGACGCGGTGGTGCATCCGGGTACGCAGCTGCACGGGAGCACGCATGTGGGCGAGGGCGCCGAGGTGGGTCCGAACAGCCGGCTGACGGACACGGTGGTCGGTGCGGGGGCCCGGGTCGACAACACGGTGTCGAACGACTCGGAGATCGGGGCGGGCGCGTCGGTGGGTCCGTTCGCGTATCTGCGTCCCGGTACGCGGCTGGGGGTGAAGAGCAAGATCGGTACGTTCGTGGAGGCGAAGAACGCGTCGCTCGGTGAGGGGACGAAGGTTCCGCATCTGTCGTACGTGGGTGACGCGACGATCGGTGAGTACAGCAACATCGGTGCGGCGAGCGTGTTCGTGAACTACGACGGGGAGAGCAAGCACCACACCACCGTCGGCTCGCACTGCAAGACGGGTTCGGACAACATGTTTGTGGCTCCGGTCACGGTCGGGGACGGTGCGTACACCGCGGCCGGGTCCGTGATCACGAAGGATGTGCCGCCCGGTTCGCTGGCCGTGGCCCGTGGTCAGCAGCGGAATATCGAGGGCTGGGTGGCCCGTAAGCGTCCGGGCAGTGCGTCGGCGAAGGCGGCCGAGGCGGCCTCTCGTCAGGGCGAAGGCGAAAGCTGACCGGAAACGGGCACGTCGAACACGGCGTACCGTGATAAGTGCACACCCGCACCCCACCAGCTGAGACGGCCCCGTCGCGCCCAGCGGCGAGGTTTCTCGACATCCAGCTGAGACACCTCTGAGGAGACAGTGCTGTGACCGGGATCAAGACGACCGGCGAGAAGAAGATGATGTTCTTCTCCGGCCGCGCCCACCCCGAGCTTGCCGAGGAGGTCGCCCACCAGCTGGGTGTCGGGGTCGTCCCGACGAAGGCCTTCGATTTCGCCAATGGTGAGATCTATGTTCGCTACCAGGAGTCGGCGCGCGGTGCGGACTGCTTCTTGATCCAGAGCCACACGGCTCCGATCAATAAGTGGATCATGGAACAGTTGATCATGATCGATGCGTTGAAGCGGGCTTCGGCGCGTTCGATCACCGTCATCGTGCCGTTCTACGGCTATGCGCGTCAGGACAAGAAGCACCGTGGGCGTGAGCCGATCTCGGCGCGGCTGGTCGCGGATCTGATGAAGACGGCGGGTGCGCACCGGATCCTGACCGTGGATCTGCACACGGACCAGATCCAGGGGTTCTTCGACGGTCCGGTGGATCATCTGTTCGCGTTGCCGCTGCTGGCGGACTACGTGGGCCGGAAGGTGGACCGCGACAAGCTGACGGTGGTGTCGCCGGACGCGGGCCGGGTGCGGGTGGCGGACCGCTGGTGCGACCGTCTGGGTGCGCCGCTGGCGATCGTGCACAAGCGGCGTGACAAGGATGTGGCGAATCAGGTGACGGTCCACGAGGTCGTGGGCGAGGTCAAGGGCCGTGTCTGTGTTCTGGTGGACGACATGATCGACACGGGTGGCACGATCTGTGCGGCTGCGGACGCGTTGTTCGCGCATGGTGCGGAGGACGTCATAGTGACGGCGACGCACGGTGTGCTGTCGGGTCCGGCGGCGGATCGTCTGAAGAACTCGAAGGTGAGTGAGTTCGTGTTCACGAACACGCTGCCGACACCGGGTGAGCTGGAAGTGGACAAGATCACGGTGTTGTCGATCGCTCCGACGATCGCGAACGCGGTGCGTGAGGTGTTCGAGGACGGTTCGGTGACGAGCCTGTTCGACGAGCAGTGACGGCTGCCCTTCGGGGCATGCTCCGGGGCGTCCTCCGGGGCGTCCTCCGGGGCAGGTTCTAGATCGATTTCGTGTACGGCCTTCCCGCTGCGTAAGCTGTGACAGTTGCTCGGCGAGGGAGGCCGTACGCGTGTGTGTGGCGCGTGTGTACGGCGGTCCGTTATCGACGCGCTCTTCGTAGCAGGCCGATGGTTTGGCCGGGTGACCACCTTTCCCCCGTTCTACGAGGAGTGAACATGGCTGAGCTGAAGCTTGCCGCCGAGTCCCGGACCGAGTTCGGCAAGGGCGCTGCCCGTCGTATCCGTCGTGCCAACAAGGTTCCGGCCGTGGTGTACGGGCACGGTGCCGAGCCGGTGCACATCACGCTGCCGGGTCACGAGCTGCAGCTGGCGCTGCGTACGCCGAACGTGCTGCTGAGCCTGGAGATCGAGGGCAAGACGCAGCTGGCGATCCCGAAGGCCGTGCAGCGTGACGCGATCAAGGGCTTCCTGGACCACGTCGACCTGCTGCTGGTGAAGCGCGGCGAGAAGGTCAACGTCGAGGTGTTCGTGCACACCGAGGGCGACCTGGCGCCGGGTGCCTACCTGCTCGAGCACGTGCTGAGCACGCTGAACGTCGAGGCCGAGGCCACCCACATCCCCGAGTCGGTCACCGTCTCCATCGCGGGCCTGGAGGCCGGCGCGGCCATCCTCGCCAAGGACATCCCGCTGCCCGAGGGCACGACGCTGGCGACCGACGAGGACGCGGTCGTTCTGCAGGTTCTGGCCGCTCAGGCGGAGGAGGCTCCGGCTGAGGCCGAGGCCGAGGCCACCGAGGCCTGATTTTCCGGTAGCTCATTCTCCGTCGGCCGCCGTTCCCTTCGGGGGGCGGCGGTCTGCGCGTATCAAGGAGACATGCAGGTGACGATGGATGCGAACGCGCCGTGGCTGCTCGTGGGTCTCGGCAATCCGGGGCCGGAGTACGCGATGAACCGGCACAACGTGGGGTTCATGGTGGCGGATCTGCTGGCGACGCGGATGGGGGGGCGGTTCAAGCGGGCGGGGAAGGCGCAGGCGCAGGTGGTGGAGGGCCGGATCGGTCCGCCGGGGGTGGGGAGCCGGCGGGTGGTGCTGGCGAAGCCGATGTCGTTCATGAACTTGTCGGGTGGTCCGGTGAACGCGTTGCGGGAGTTCTACAAGGTGCCGCTGGCGAACGTGGTGGCGGTGCATGACGAGTTGGACATCGATTACGGCGTGCTGCGGTTGAAGCTGGGTGGCGGGGACAACGGGCACAACGGTCTGAAGTCGATGACGAAGGCGATGGGTGCGGAGTATCACCGGGTGCGGTTCGGGATCGGGCGTCCGCCGGGGCGGATGCAGGTGGCGGATTTCGTGCTGAAGGATTTCTCGTCGGCGGAGCGCAAGGAGTTGGACTACTTCGTGGACCGGGCGGCGGATGCGATGGAGGCGTTGGTGCTGGAGGGTCTGGAGGGGGCGCAAAGCACGTACAACTCGTGACTTGTCTCCCGGCGAGGTTGACGTTGGTTCAGTGATGGCTGATGATCCCGGCCATGTCTGGCTCTGCAGTCTCGTCGCATCGCCGTGGGGGTCCGTCCCGGAAGCATTCGGCCAAGGGGTCCGCCAAGGGCCGGGTCGCGGGCTCGGGGGCCGCCGGGGGCGCGGCCTCGGCCCGGGGGGCCGCCGGGGGTTCTGCTTCGGCGGTGGTGCTGCGGTGGGGGCGGTGTGCGGTGATGGGTGTGCTCGCGGTGCTGATTCTGGTGGCGGGGGTGTGGGGTTCCTGGGGTTCGGCGCAGCACGTGATGCTGACGAAGGGGCGGGAGCAGGGGACGGTGGCGGTGACGGGGTGTGCCGGGGGGAGGTGTGTGGGGCCGTACACGCCGTTGTCGGGGGGGTCGAGGGCGCGGGCGCGGGTGGTGCTGGATGAGTCGGTGGCGGTGCGTGAGGGGCGGACGTACACGGTGGTGCTGAAGCCGGGTGGTGATCGTGCGGTGCGTTCGGGGCCTGCGGGGGTGTTGTACGCGTGGGTGCCGTTCGGTGGGGCGTTGTTGTTGGCGTCGGTTGTGGTGGCGGGTGGTCTGGGTCGGGTGCGGGCGGGTTGGGTGTTGGCGGGGTCGGGGGTGGCGTTGCTGACGGCGGCGTTCGTGACGGTGTGAGTGGGACGGGTCGGGGAGAGCGGGGCGGGTGGGGGAGCAGGCGGGTTGGGGTGTGGGGACGGGCGAGGGGCGCCTCCGGGTTCGTACGGATTCGTACGGACTCGGGGGCGCCCCTCGTGGTGTGTGTGGGGGGGGTCAGCCGGTGTTGCGCAGGCCTGCGGCGACGCCGTTGACGGTGAGGAGGAGGGCGCGGGAGAGGAGGGGGTCGGGTTCGGCGCCGGCGGCTGCGGCGTCGCGCTGGCGCTTGAGGAGGGTGACCTGGAGGTAGGAGATGGGGTCCAGGTAGGCGTCGCGGATGGTGAAGGTCTGCTTGAGGACGGGGGTGGCGTCGAGGAGTTCGCGTTCGCCGGTGATCTTGAGGACTTCGGCGACGGTGAGGGCGTGTTCGGCCTTGATGCGGTCGAAGACGTGCTTGAGGTGGTCGGGGACGAGGGTGTCGACGTAGTGCTGGGCGATGCGCAGGTCGGTCTTGGCGAGGGTCATCTCGACGTTGGAGATGAAGTTGCGGAAGAAGTGCCACTGTTGGTGCATCTCGTCGAGCACGGTGTCGAGGCCGGCTTCGCGCAGTGCCTTGAGTCCTGAGCCGACGCCGTACCAGCCGGGGACGATCTGGCGGGACTGGGTCCAGCCGAAGACCCAGGGGATGGCGCGCAGGCCGTCGAGGGAGACGCCGGAGCCGGGGCGGCGGGAGGGCCGGGAGCCGAGGTGCAGGTCGGCGAGCTGGTCCACCGGTGTCGACGCGAGGAAGTATGTCGGCAGGTCGGGGTCTTCGACGAGGGTGCGGTAGGCGGCGTGGGCGGCGTCGGAGACGGCGTCCATGGCGGCGTCCCAGCGGGCGAGGGCTTCGTCGGACTGGCGGGGGGCGGTGTGCAGGGCTGAGGCCTGGAGGGTGGCGGCGACGGTGAGTTCGAGGTTTTCCCTGGCGAGGGAGGGGATGAGGTACTTGTCGGAGATGACCTCGCCCTGTTCGGTGACCTTGATCTCGCCTTCGAGGGTGCCCCAGGGCTGGGCGAGGATGGCGTCGTGGGAGGGGCCGCCGCCGCGGCCGACGGTGCCGCCGCGGCCGTGGAAGAGGCGCAGGCGTACGCCGTAGCGGTGGGCGACGTCGCGCAGGCGGCGCTGGGCGCGGTGGATCTCCCACTGGCTGGTGGTGATGCCGCCGAACTTGGAGGAGTCGGAGTAGCCGAGCATGACTTCCTGGACGTCTCCGCGCAGTGCGACCAGTCGGCGGTACGACGGGTCGGAGAGCATGTCCTCGAGGATGGTGTCGGCGGCCTTGAGCTCGTCGGTGGTTTCCAGGAGGGGGACGATGCCGATTCTGGCCCAGCCGGCGTGGAGGTCGATGAGGCCGGCTTCGCGGGCGAGGACGGCGGCGGCGAAGACGTCGTCGGCGCCCTGGCACATGGAGATGATGTAGGACTCGATGACTTCGGGTCCGAAGACTTCGAGGGCGCGCTTGACGGTGAGGAAGACGCCGAGGGTCTTCTCGCCGGCGGCGTCGACGGGGGCGGGGACGGGTGCGAGGGGCCTGCGTGACCTGAGTTCCTTGGCGAGGAGCTTGGTGCGGTACTCGCGGGGCATGTCGGTGTAGCGCCAGGATTCCTCGCCGAGGCGGTCGAAGAGCTGGCCGAGGGTGTGGTGGTGGGCGTCGGCGTGTTCGCGGACGTCCATGGTGGCGAGTTGGAGGCCGAAGGCGGCGAGGGTGCGGATGGTGCGGTTCATGCGGCCGTCGGCGAAGAGGGCTCCGCGGTGTTCGCGCAGGCTGGTCTGGATGAGGGTGAGGTCGTTCAGGAGTTCGGCGGTGCCGAGGTAGTCGCGTCCGGGTTCGTGGGGGGTGCCCTTGGCGAGGCGTTGCTTGGTGTTCTCGAGCTTCTGGCGGATGCAGGTGGCCTTGAGGCGGTAGGGCTCTTCTGCGTTGAGGCGCTTGTAGCGGGGACTGATCTCGGGCAGTTGTTCGAGGTCGGTCTGGAGGGAGGTGAGGAGTTCCTCGGTGGCTCCGGTGTAGCGGATGGAGTTGGAGAGGAAGCCGCGCAGTTCGTCGATGGTCTCGAGGGCGTCGTTGATGCCGTGTTCGTGCTGGAGGATGAGGACGTCCCAGGTCACGGAGGGGGTGACGTTGGGGTTGCCGTCGCGGTCGCCGCCGATCCAGGTGCCGAAGGTGAGGGGGCGGGTGTCGTCGGGGAGCTTGACGCCGACGCGCTCCAGTTCCGCCGTCAGGTCCTCGAGGACGTCGCCCACGGCGCCCGCGTGGAGTTCGTCGAGGTAGTAGATGGCGTTGCGGGCCTCGTCGGCGGGTTCGGGGCGGACGACGCGCAGTTCGTCGGTCTGCCAGACGAGGTCGATGTTCTCGGCGAGGCGGGTGTCGTGGCGCCGGCGGTCGGATTCGATGACGGGGGTCTCGAGGAGCGCGGCGATGCGCCGGAGCTTGTTGAGTACCGACCGGCGTGCGGCTTCGGTGGGGTGCGCCGTGAAGACGGGGCGGACGTTGAGGTGGCGGACCGTCTGCTGGACGTGTTCGGGGTCGGCGTCCTTGAGGCGGTCGGCGGTGCGGGCGAGGAGGCCGCCCTCGGCGGCGCGGCGTTCGCGCAGTTCGCGGCCGCGGTGGACCTGTTCGGTGACGTTGGCCAGGTGGAAGTAGGTGGAGAAGGCGCGGACCAGCTTGGCCGCGGTCTCCAGTTCGATGCCGCGCAGCAGTTCGGCGGCGGCGTCGCCGTCCTCGCGGGTGAGGCGGCGGACCTTTTCGACCAGGTCGAGGAGTTCGGGTCCCTCCTGCCGGACGAGGGTCTCGCCGAGGAGGTCGCCGAGTCGGCGGATGTCGGCGCGCAGCTCGGGGCTGGTCGTGGTCTGGTCGTCGGCACTGCTCACAGGTGCGGCTCCTTGCAGTGTTGAAGCTCGTCCAAGCGGGAACTCGGACATCCTCCCCGCGGGCAGGCGTCGCATACGGGGTCGGACATCCGGGAAGAAAACTCAGCGGACCGCGCTGTCCGACCGACTCCAAGGATAGGTGTCTGTGGGGACGCGCAGGTCGGCGGGCTCTTGCCGCGAGGCGGCGCACTGCCATACTTACGATGCCGTAGGTTACGGGACCGTAGGAAGTACCGTGCGGTTCCGGCGGTACGGCTCCTCCCCCATTCCCAGACCCCCCAGGGGACGCGCATGACCACAGGCTCCAATGTGATCGAAGACCCTTCCAAGCCATCCGCCGACAGTTCCGCGCCGCTCGCCACTCTCGGTGGTGAGCAGAAGCGTTCGATCGAGCAGATCTCTCTGCTGCTCTTCATCGTCGTCCCGTTCCTGGCGGTGCTGGCGGCTCTGCCGCTGGCCTGGGGATGGGGGGTGAGCTGGCTGGACCTGGGGCTGATGGTCTTCATGTACTTCCTCGGCTGCCACGGCATCACGATCGGTTTCCACCGTTACTTCACGCACGGTTCGTTCAAGGCGAAGCGGCCGCTGCGGATCGCGTTGGCGGTCATGGGCTCGCTGGCCGTGGAGGGTCCGCTGGTGCGCTGGGTGGCGGACCACCGCAAGCACCACAAGTTCTCCGACGCGGAGGGCGACCCGCATTCGCCGTGGCGGTTCGGGGAGACGGTCCCGGCGTTGATGAAGGGCCTGTGGTGGGCTCATATCGCATGGATGTTCGATGAGGAGCAGACCTCGCAGGAGAAGTACGCGCCGGATCTGATCAAGGACCCGGCGATCCGTGCGATCTCGCGCCAGTTCATCCTGTTCACGGTGGTGTCGCTGGCGATCCCGCCGCTGGTGGGCGGTCTGGTGACGATGTCCTGGTGGGGCGCGTTCACGGCGTTCTTCTGGGGTTCGCTGGTGCGGGTGGCTCTGCTGCATCACGTGACGTGGTCGATCAACTCGATCTGTCACGCGGTGGGCAAGCGTCCGTTCAGGTCCCGGGACCGGTCCGGCAACGTGTGGTGGCTGGCGGTGCTGTCCTGCGGCGAGTCCTGGCACAACCTGCACCACGCCGATCCGACGTCGGCGCGGCACGGGGTGATGCGGGGCCAGGTGGACTCCTCGGCCCGGTTCATCCGGTGGTTCGAGATGCTCGGCTGGGCGTACGACGTGCGCTGGCCGTCACGCTCGCGTATCGATTCGCGCCGTATCACGGACGGGGACGGCTCCCGGCAGGGGAAGGCGGCCGCTGAGGCTGCATGATTGACGGCGTGGCGACCGATCCCAGCAGTAACTCCAGTCCCAGCAGTGATGTGAAGCCGCGGCGCGCACGGCGTACCCGCATGACGGGGGCCGAGCGCCGGCAGCAGTTGCTGGAGATCGGTCGCACCCTGTTCGCGGCGAAGGGCTTCGAGGGCACGTCGGTGGAGGAGATCGCGGCGAAGGCCGGGGTGTCCAAGCCGGTGGTGTACGAGCACTTCGGCGGCAAGGAGGGGCTGTACGCGGTCGTCGTGGACCGGGAGATGCGCCGGCTGCTGGACATGGTCACGTCGTCGTTGACGGCGGGCCATCCGCGGGAGCTTCTGGAGCAGGCGGCGTTCGCGCTGCTGGACTACATCGAGGAGTACACGGACGGTTTCCGCATTCTGGTGCGGGACTCTCCGATCCCGCAGTCGACGGGGTCCTTCGCGTCGTTGATCTCGGACATCGCGACGCAGGTGGAGGACATTCTGGGCCGCGAGTTCAAGAGCCGCGGCTTCGATCCGAAGCTGGCGCCGCTGTATGCGCAGGCGCTGGTGGGGATGGTCGCGTTGACCGGTCAGTGGTGGCTGGACGTGCGGCGTCCGAAGAAGGCGGAGGTGGCGGCGCATCTGGTGAACCTGTCGTGGCACGGTCTGGACGGCCTGGAGGCCAAGCCGCGGCTGATCGGGCACCGCAAGAGCTGAGCCGCCGGCACGACCCGTCGGCCACGACACACACCCGCGGCAGGCCCCCCGTCCCACGGACGGGGGGCCTGCGGCGGGTCTGGGCCCGGCTCAGTGCTTGAAGACGTCCTTCGTCTTCTCCTTGGCCTGCCGGGCGTCGCCCTTCGCCTGGTCGGCGCGGCCTTCGGCTTCGAGCCTCTCGTTGCCCACGGCGCGCCCGACCGTTTCCTTCGCCTTGCCCTTGGCCTGTTCCATCTTCGCCTTGGACTTCTGCTCGCCTGCCACTGTCCATCACTCCCAGTCAGGTCTGCGGGGTCTGCGTGTGGTCTGTGTCCTGCGAGTGTCCCTGCTGGGGCCGCTCAAACCCGCCCGGCTCCTCGCCGGCCTCCGGCGGGTCGGGTTCCAGGAACTCCAGTCGGTTGCCGACGGGGTCCTGGGCGTAGAAGCGGCGGTGTCGGGGCAGGGCGTCGTCCCACTCGACGCGGACGCCGTGGTCCGCCAGCCGGGCCGCGTACGCGTCGATGCCGGTGACCCGCAGCCCGGGGTGGGCCTTGCGGGAGGGCCGGAAGCCGGGCTCGACGCCCAGGTGGAGCTGGACGGCGCCGGCCTGGAACCAGCATCCGCCGCGTGCGGCGAGCACCGGCGGCTTGGGGATCTCGGTCATGCCGAGGGCGCCTGTGTAGAAGGGGCGCAGGAGGTCTTCGGAGCCGGGCGGGGCGGCGAGCTGGACGTGGTCGACGGCGGTCAGCATGCCGGGCCTCCGTCCTTCGTGGCCACGGCGAACAGGCGGCGAAACGGCAGGACGGTGCCGTAGGGCGCGCTCGGGTAGGCCGCGCGGAGCTGGTCGCGGTAGGCGGCGGTGAAGGCGTCGCGGGCGTCGGGGTCGTCGGCGAGGGCGTCGAGGACGGGGCGCAGGCCGGTGCCGGCGACCCAGTCGAGGACGGGGTCCTCGCCGTGCAGGACGTGGAGGTAGGTGGTGGTCCAGACGTCGGCGGTGCAGCCGGTGCGGGTCAGCCGGTCGAGGTAGACGCCGGGGGCGTGGACGGAGTCCTCGCGGCGCAGGACGTGGCCGAGGCGGCTCTGCCAGCGGGGGCTGTCGGCGAGGTCGCGCATGAGGGCGTGCAGGGGCGCGTCGGTGTTGTGCGGCATCTGGAGGGCGAGGGAGCCGCCGGGGGCGAGGCCGTCGATCCAGCCGGGGAGGGCGTCGAGGTGGCCGGGGACCCATTGGAGGGCGGCGTTCGACACGAGGAGGTCGTAGGTCTCGGGGGGCGTCCAGTCGGTGAGGTCGGCGTGGGCGAAGTCGAGGCGCGGGCCGGCGTGGGCGGCGGCGTCGGCGAGCATCTGCGGGGAGTTGTCGTAGCCGGTGACGTGGGCGGTGGGCCAGCGGTCGGCGAGGAGGGCCGTGACGTTGCCGGGGCCGCAGCCGAGGTCGGCGATGCGGGGCGGGTCGCCGGGGAGGTCGGGGACGCGGGCGAGAAGGTCGGCGAAGGGGCGGGCGCGGTGGCCGGCGTGGCGTAGGTACTGGGCGGGATCCCAGGTGGGGTTGGTCGTCATGATCGTCACTGTCTCCGGCTTTTATCTTGACGTCAAGATGTTCGACATCAAGAGACTTCACGTCGACACAACCACTACACTGATCGTCATGGAGGACGAGGTCGATCGGCTGGTCGCAGCGTGGCGCCGGGAGCGCCCGGACCTCGACGTGGAGCCGCTGGAGGTACTCAGCCGCGTGAGCAGACTTGCCCGGCACCTGGACCGGGCGCGCCGGCTGGCGTTCTCCGAGCACCAGCTCGAGCCCTGGGAATTCGACGTCCTGACGGCGCTGCGGCGCGCGGGGGCGCCCTATCAGCTCTCGCCGGGGCAGCTGCTGACGCAGACGCTGGTCACCTCGGGCACGATGACCAACCGCATCGACCGGCTCGCGAAGAAGGGCCTGGTGGAGCGGCTGCCGGACCCCAGCGACCGGCGCGGGGTGCTGGTGCGCCTCACGGACGACGGCAAGGACCGCGCCGATCAGGCGCTCGCCGGGCTGCTCGACCAGGAGCGGGCGATCCTGGCCGAGCTCTCCCCGTCCCAGCGCGGCGACCTGGCGAGCCTGCTACGCCAGCTGACCGCCCCGTTCGACAACATCCCCGGTTAGGGCCTGCCCCAGGTCCGCCGGCCCGACCCCGGCGCGCCGGGCGAGGGCCACCGCGGCGAGGGTGGAGTGCACTCCCAGCTTGCCGAGCACGTTCTGCATATGGGTGCGGACGGTGTGCGGGGAGAGGAACAGGCGTTCGGCGACCGCCTTGCGGCCCAGACCCGCGACCATGCAGCGCAGCACCTCGCGTTCCCTCGGCGTGAGGGACTCCACCAGCCGCTCGCTCTCTGTGCGGTGCTTGCGGGCGGCCGTCAGTTCCCGCAGGACGCCGGTGAGCAGGGCGGCGGGCAGATGCGTCTCGTCGCGCAGGACGCCGCGGATCACCGTCAGCAGACGGGACAGCGAGCAGTCCTTCGCCACCCAGCCGGACGCCCCGGCCTGCAGGGCACAGGCCGCGCGCTGCGGGTCGTCCTTCTCGGCGAGGACGACGATCCGGATGTGGGGCTGTGCGACGCGGACGCCGGCGACCAGGGGGATCCCGTCGACCGGGCCGTCCTCCCCCACCTCCTGCACGGGCACCGCGGGCCGTATGCCCGGCAGCCCGCCGAGGTCGGCGTCGACGAGCAGCACGTCGTACCGGCGTCCCTCGGCGACCGCGCGTTCCAGGCTGCGCAGCGCCGCGGGGCCGCTGCCGGCCGCGGACACGTCGACGTCGGGCTCGGCCGCCAGCGCCGCGGCGAGCGACTCGGCGAAAATACGGTGGTCGTCGACGACCAGTACACGAATGCGAACCACGAAACCCCCTTCCCCGAGCTCCTTGACGGAGCAGGGGATACCCCAAAGGTCCGGAGACGGGAAACGGACGACCGCCGCGGGCAGGACGCCCCGACGGGGAGGCCAGGACCGCACGGCCACCGCCGCGCGGAGACAGCTACCCCACCGCAGGCGTCGTACCCGACTGTCTCGCCCCCTGATCGACACCGACCCCCACCGATGCTGTTCACAGGGTAGGGCTGCGGGCGGAGAGCGGAAGGCAAATGGCAGAACTGGTGGACCCGCGCGTTTATGGTGTGCCGCATGTTTCGTCTTGAGACAGAAGTAGACAGGACTCGTCGCGATCTTCTCCGTTCACGGCTGCGGGCCACGAACACGGAGGCCTCCCCGGTGCTGCGCGCCTTGCGCGGCACCCCGGCCGAACGCGAGTCTCCGCTGCACGTGTGGGCCTCGGGGCCGGGAGGCGAACTGGCCGGCGGGCTGGTGGGCCACACCTGGACGGCCTGGCTGCACGTCGCCTACCTCTGGGTCGACGACCGGCACCGCGGCGCGGGGCTGGGCACCCGGCTCCTCGCCGAGGCGGAGCGCGTCGCCCGCGACGAACGGGGCTGCGCCCGCGTACGCCTGGAGACCTGGGACTTCCAGGCGCCGGACTTCTACCGGCGGCGGGGCTACGAGGTGGTGTGCGTGATCGAGGACTATCCGCCGGGCGTCACGGAGTTCACGCTGACGAAGCGGCTGACCCGGGAACAGGGCTGACGCAGGAACAGGAGCTGGGCGGACACCGGGGTGCGGCGGGCGCCGGGTGACACGGCACCGGGGTGGGGGCGGGAGACCGCCGCACCCCGGCGCCGTGACGCCGAACCGCTCAGCCCAGCCGGCGCGCCCCCGCCGACGGCACCGCCTCGAAGACGCGCGGGGCCTTGTACCCGGCGGCCGCGAACGCCTCCTCGACGGCCTTGGTCAGGGTGTCGACGTCGGCGGCGTCCGCGAGGACGATCGCCGAGCCGCCGAAGCCGCCGCCGGTCATCCGCGCGCCGAGTGCGCCGGCCGCGACGGCGGTCTCGACGACCATGTCCAGCTCGGGGCAGGAGACCCGGAAGTCGTCCCGGAGGGAGGCGTGGCCCTCGGTGAGGACCGGGCCGACGGCGCGGGTGTCGCCCGACGCCAGCAGCCGCACCACGCGTTCGACGCGCTCGTCCTCGGTGACCACGTGACGGACCAGCCGGCGGACCTCCTCCTCGTCGCCGAGCCGGGCCAGCGCCGCGTCGAGACCGTCGAAGGGGACGTCGCGCAGCGCGTCGACGCCGAGCAGCGCCGCGCCCTTCTCGCAGCCGGCCCGCCGCTTGCCGTACTCGCCGCCGCTGTGCGCGTGCGTGACCTGGGTGTCCACGACCAGCAGGCGCATGCCCTCGGCCGCGAGGTCGAGCGGGATCTGCTTCTGGGAGAGGTCGCGGGTGTCGAGGAACAGCGCGTGGCCGCTTTCACAGCAGGCGGAGGCGGTCTGGTCCATGATGCCGGTGGGCGCGCCGACGTAGACGTTCTCCGCGCGCTGGCACAGCCGGGCCAGCTGCCAGCTCGGCAGCCCGAGTTCGTACAGGTCGTTGAGCGCGAGCGCGACCACGACCTCCAGCGCCGCCGACGAGGACAGGCCCGCGCCGGTCGGCACCGTCGAGGCGAGGTGGACGTCCGCGCCGGTGACGGGGTGTCCGGCGTCGCGCAGCGCCCAGACGACGCCGGCGGGGTAGGAGGCCCAGCCGTCGTCCGACCCGGGTGTCAGGGCGTCCGGCTCCAGCTCGACGACGCCGCCCTCGATGTCGGCCGAGTGCAGCCGCAGCCGGCCGTCCTCGCGCCGGGAGACCGCCGCGACCGCGGTGTGCGGCAGCGCGAAGGGCATCACGAAGCCGTCGTTGTAGTCGGTGTGCTCACCGATGAGGTTGACGCGGCCGGGTGCCGCCCAGACGCCGTCGGGCTCCGCGCCGTACAGCTCGACGAAGCCGTCCCGGACCTGCTGTGCCCCCATTACCGCTCCTTCGTCGTGCCGTCGGCGGGCGTCGTGCCGTCGGCGAGCTGCTGGGCGAACGCCCAGGCGTCCGCGACGATGCCCGCGAGGTCCGCGCGGGACGGGTTCCAGCCCAGCTGTTCGCGGGCGGTGGCCGCGGAGGCGACCAGGACGGCCGGGTCGCCTCCGCGGCGCGGGGCCATGACCTCGGGGATCGGGTGGCCGGTGACCTTGCGGGCGGTCTCGACCACCTCGCGGACGGAGAAGCCGTTGCCGTTGCCGAGGTTGCAGATGAGGTGCTCGCCCGGCACGGCGGCGGCGACGGCGAGGAGGTGCGCCTCGGCGAGGTCGGCGACGTGGATGTAGTCGCGGATGCAGGTGCCGTCGGGGGTCGGGTAGTCGTCGCCGAAGACGGAGATGGCCTCGCGGCGGCCCTGCGCGACCTGGAGGACGAGCGGGATGAGGTGCGACTCGGGGTCGTGGCGCTCGCCCTGCGCGCCGTACGCGCCGGCCACGTTGAAGTACCGCAGGGAGACCGCGCCGAGCCCGTGCGCGGCGGCCTCGCCGCTGATCATGTGGTCGACGGCGAGCTTGGAGGCGCCGTAGGGGTTGGTGGGCCGGGTGGGCGCGGACTCGACGATCGGGACCTGCTCCGGCTCGCCGTAGGTGGCCGCCGTGGAGGAGAAGACGAGCTTGCGCACGCCCGCCTCGCGCATCGCGGCGAGCAGCGCCATGGTGCCGCCGACGTTGTTGTCCCAGTACTTCTCGGGCTTCACGACGGATTCGCCGACCTGCGAGAACGCGGCGAAGTGCAGCACGGCGTCGAAGGAGGCGTCGAGGTGCTCGGCCGCGTCGCGGATGTCGCCCTCGACGAACACGGCGCCGGCGGGGACGCTTTCGCGGAAACCGGTGGAGAGGTTGTCCAGGACGACGACCTCGTGCCCCGCCTCCAGCAGGTGCTGGGCGACCACGCTGCCGACGTATCCCGCGCCGCCCGTGACCAGATACTTGCCGCTGTTCATCAACTCGCTACCTCTCGCAGTCGCTCGGCCGCGCGCTCCGGGGGCACGTCGTTGATGAAGACGTTCATGCCGGATTCGGAGCCCGCGAGGAACTTCAGCTTGCCGGACGTGCGGCGGATCGTGAAAAGCTCGAGGTGCAGCGCGAAGTCGTCGCGGTTGACGCCCTCGAACTCCTCCAGCGCGCCGAACGGCGCCTGGTGCCAGGCGGCGATGTACGGCGTCTGCGACGCGGCGCCCTCGCCCTTTCCTCCGTCCGGCTCGTCGAAGATCCGGTCGAAGCGCCTCAAGAGTTCCAGATACATCTTGGGGAACTCTGTGCGCGCCTCCTCGTCGAGAGCCAGCAGGTCGGGCACCCGGCGCTTGGGGTAGAGGTGCACCTCGTACGGCCAGTGGGCGGCGTACGGCACGAACGCGACCCAGTGTTCACCCTCCAGGACGACCCGGGCCCCGGCGAGTTCACGCCCCAGCACGGCGTCGAAGAGGTTCTCGCCGCCGGTCGCCTCCTTGTGCGCCGCGACCGAACGCAGCATCAGGGCGGTGCGCGGGGTGGTGAACGGGTACGCGTAGATCTGCCCGTGCGGGTGCCCCAGCGTCACGCCGATCTCGGCGCCGCGGTTCTCGAAGCAGAACACCTGTTCCACGGAGGGCAGGTTCGAGAGCTCGGCCGTGCGGTCCGTCCACGCCTCGAGGACGAGTGCCGCCTGTTCCTCGGTGAGGTCGGCGAAGGACGCGTTGTGGTCGGAGGTGAAGCAGACCACCTCGCAGCGCCCGGAGTCGCCGGCGAGGGAGGGGAAGCGGTTCTCGAAGACGACGGCGTCGTACGACGAGTCCGGGATCTCGCTCAGCCGGTCGCCCTCGGAAGGGCAGAGCGGGCACTCGTCGGCCGGCGGGTGGTACGTGCGCCCCTGCCGGTGCGAGGCGATGGCGACGGAATCCCCGAGCAGGGGGTCGCGCCGTACCTCCGAAGTGGTGACCGTGCGCTCGAGCGGACGCTTGTCCACCGCGTCGCGCACCACGTCGTCGCGCCGGTCGTAGTAGATCAGCTCACGACCGTCGGCCAGCCGGGTCGAGGTCTTCTTCACCGCGACTCTCCATCCGTACCCCGGGCCCGCGGACCCGGATCGGTACACCTAGCGAAGCATCAAACAGAACCGAACACATAAAACCATAAACCCCCACGCGAGTCATCGTCACAACCAAACAAAGAACACCAAGCGAAGCGAGCAGTGCATGCGAACCCCCACCTACCTGGCGGCAGAGCTACGGCTCCCCACGAACTGGCTCGACTACACGATCCTCGGCATCTACTTCGTCGTGGTCCTCGGTATCGGCTTCGCCGCCCGGCGCTCGGTGAAGACCTCCCTCGACTTCTTCCTCTCGGGCCGCTCGCTGCCCGCCTGGATCACCGGTCTCGCGTTCATCTCGGCGAACCTGGCCGCCACCGAGATCCTGGGCATGGCCGCGAACAGCGCGCAGTACGGCGCGTACACCGTGCACTGGTACTGGATCGGCGCCATCCCGGCGATGGTGTTCCTCGGCCTGGTGATGATGCCGTTCTACTACGGCAGCAAGGTCCGCTCGGTGCCGGAGATGCTGCTGCTGCGCTTCGACAAGGCGGCGCACCTGCTGAGCTCGGCCCTGTTCGCGTTCGCCGCGATCCTGATCGCCGGGGTGAACCTGTACGCGCTGGCCATCGTCGTCGAGGCGCTGCTGGGCTGGCCGCAGTGGGTGGCGATCGTGGTGGCCGGGTTCTTCGTGCTGGCGTACATCACGCTCGGCGGCCTCTCCTCGGCGATCTACAACGAGGTCCTCCAGTTCTTCGTGATCCTGGCGGCCCTCATCCCGCTGTCGGTGCTGGGCCTGAAGAAGGTGGGCGGCTGGGACGGCCTCACCGACAAGCTGACCGCGTCCCACGGGGACGACTTCGTCACCGCCTGGGGCGGCACCGGCATCGGCAGCGCCAACCCGCTGGGCGCGAACTGGCTGACGATCGTGCTGGGCCTCGGCTTCGTGCTGTCCTTCGGCTACTGGACGACCAACTTCGCGGAGGTGCAGCGCGCGCTGTCGGCGAAGAACCTCTCGGCGGCGCAGCGCACCCCGCTCATCGCGGCCTTCCCCAAGATCTTCATCGTGTTCCTGGTGATGATCCCGGGCCTGGTGGCGGCGGTGCTGGTGCCGAAGATCGGCACCGCCGACTCCGACCTCCAGTACAACGACGCCATCCCCTATCTGATGGAGCAGCTGCTGCCGAACGGCGTGCTGGGCATCGCGGTGACGGGCCTGCTGGCCGCGTTCATGGCCGGCATGGCGGCGAACGTCTCGTCCTTCAACACGGTGTTCACCACCGACATCTGGGCGAAGTACGTGGTGCGGGGGCGGGAGGACGCGTACTACGTGCGCTTCGGCCGGCTGATCACGGCGATCGGGGTGGCGGCCTCGGTGGGCACGGCGTTCCTGGCGTCGTCCTTCTCGAACATCATGAGCTACCTGCAGACGCTGTTCAGCTTCTTCAACGTGCCGATGTTCGTGGTCTTCGTCGTCGGCATGTTCTGGAAGCGGGCGTCGAAGAAGTCGGGCTTCTGGGGGCTGCTCGCGGGCACCACGGCGGCGATGGTGAACTACTTCGTCCTCTACAAGCAGGACGTCATCGGCATCCCCACCGACCAGGGCGCCAACTTCGTCTCCGCGATCGCGGGCTTCGTGGCGGGCGCCGTCGTGATGGTGGCGGTGTCGCTGTTCACGGCCCCCAAGACGGACGAGGAGCTGCAGGGCCTGGTCTACGGCACCGTCTCCCCCGGGATGGCCGAACCGCCCGCGGCGGGCGACGACGCCTGGTACCGCCGGCCCGCGCTGCTGGGCTGGGGCGCGGTGATCCTGGCCGCCCTGTACTACATCCCGTTCTCGTTCTGAGCCCTCACGACACCTGCGGGAGGATGGAGACACCATGTCCGAGCAATTCGACCGGTCCGAGCAATTCGACCCGTCCGAGCGCGACGAGGCCGCCGAGCGGCTGCGGCGGGCGGGCTGGTCCGAGGCCGACGTCCAGCGCGAGGTCACGGAGCTCGAGGAGAAGTCCGCGACCGCGGCCCGCATCTTCGACCTGCGCCGCATCATCGGCGGCCTGTTCGTCCTGTACGGCGTGGTAGTCGCGATCGCCGGCCTCACGGACGGCGACGCGGCGATCGACAAGGCCCAGGGGATCAACATCAACCTGTGGACGGGGCTCGGGATGCTGGCCCTCGGCCTGTTCTTCCTGGCCTGGCTGAAGCTGCGGCCCGCGGCGCCGGTCACCCCGAAGCTCCCGCCCGAGGCGCCCGAGGCAGTGGAGGGGGACCAGCCGCGAGGCGGGTAGCGGCGGGGCGGGTAGCGGCGGGGCTGCGGCCCGCCGGTCGTGCCGGTCATGCCGGTCGCGCAGTGGGGCGGCTCCGGGATCCCAGCTTGCGGAACCCGGAGCCGCCCCACGTCATGGCCGTGCCCGGCCGGACCTGTCCTAGTCGTCCCGCTCGGCGACGTTCACGTTGACGGCGTCGTCGCCGTTGTTGCAGATCTGCTGGGTCGCCGTCTGGTTCGACGTGCCGCCGAAGAGGGGGAGGTTCAGGTTCGGGATGTTGATGAGACCGAACGAGACGTTCTCCGCGTGGTTGGTGCACTGCCGGGAGTCCCCGTCCGAGCCGGAGACGCCGGCGGAGGCGATCCCGGCCCCGGCCATGCCGAGACTGGCGATCATGGCGGCCACGAGAACGGTCTGGTGAAGCTTGCGCATTGCATTCCCTTTTCGGCTGAGTGGCGTGTTTCGTCACTTCGCGACGCCATTCCGTCACTGAACGAAACGGTACGGTTACACACCGTATGCGGTATTTGTCCGATACGCACCTCAGTCACCGGCGAGTCAGCTCCGTTCGAAGCAGTGCGAGCGGCCGACGACACGGAAACCGCGACGCTCGTACCAGTGGCGGGGCCAGTCCGCCTCGTCCGCCGTCAGGAACCGGGTCCCGCAGCCCTGGTCGGCGGCCATGCGCAGGGCGGTGCTCAGAACGGCGTCGCCGTGGCCGCGCCTCAGGTGGGCCTCCGAGGTGACCAGGTCCTCGATCTGGGCCGTGCCGGCCGCCGGGTCCATGTAGAGGTCGGCCCACGAGGCGACCTCGCCCTCCTGGGTACGGGAGCAGAGGAACCGGACGACGTCGGCCCCGCGGCGACGCGCCTCGCGCCGGTCGACGAGGTGGCGGACGACCTCGTCGTCGGCGTCCGGGAGGAAGCCCCGCCAGCGCCGGGCGAGGGGGACGCGGAGGGCGTCGAGGTCCACCTCCCGCGCCGCTCCGCCGTCGGTCGGCACCGGGCCCGTGTGCAGCATGACCAGCAGGGTGGAGTGGGTGTACCCGGCCCGGGTCAGCGGCTCCACGCACGCGCCGGCGACGTCGTCGTCGAGGACGGAGACCATGCGGAACGGCAGATGCCCCAGAGCCCGCTCCGCGAGGGCGGGCACCGCCTCGGGGTCGACGGCCGCGTCGATGACGACCTGGTTGTCCGCGTGGGAATGCGCGAAGGAGTCGTCGTACACGGCGAACCCGCCCGGGAGGTCGACGACGCGCGCCGCCTGGCGGCGGGCGAAGGCCGACATGAAGGCGGTGATCCGCTGCATTTCCTGGGTGGGCATGGAGAAAGCCTAGACAGCCGCGGACGGGGACCGCCCCGAATTACCCCGCGCCCGGGCCCCGTATGGGCGGCGGGGGTCCGGGCGCCGGCACGAACAGGCTCAGCCGGTACGCGGTGGGACGGTCCGACCGGCCGCACAGCGTGTCGACCCGCACCGCCGCCGCGTCAACGCACGGCTGCTCCGCACGCATGCGCAGCAGCGTCGCGCGCAGCTCGGACGGGTCCCGCGTCTCGAGCAGCACGTCCCAGCGGCCGTCAGTGCGCGGCGCCGGCGCCGCGCTCCGCTTCCGTTTCCGCTGACCCGGCATCGTCCCTCGCCCCGCTCGTCGTCGCATCTGTGCCGTACCCGGCGATCTCACCGCTTCGCGCGGCCGCGACCAGGGCGATCGTCAGGATGACCGCCCCGTCGACGAAGTGCGTCGACAGCGGGTAACTCGCCAGCGTGTAGCCGCCTCCGGTCAGGAAGGCGACGTGCAGCGCCGCGACCGGCAGCCCCGCGGTGAGCGCCGCCAGCAGGCCGCGCAGCGGAGCCCGCACCAGCAGGCCGCGCGGGGCGATCGCCAGGGCGAGACCGGTGGCCGTGCCCAGGGCGACGCCCACCGCCATGCTCCCCAGCGCCGCGTACACGCCCGCGGTCGTCAGCGCCCACGCAGTCCCGTAAAGGCCGCCGGTCAGGAAGACGAACGCCGCCACCAGGCACAGAACGCCGACCGCCCCCGCGGGCCATGCCCCGATGAGCACCCCGAGCCGCGCGCCCCGTCCGATGACCGTGCGTGCTCGCACGCCCTACTCCGCTTCCGTCGCCCGGTCGCGGGACGTGTGCGGCAACGGCCCGGCGCGGTCCAGCAGACCCGTGCGCGCCGCGAGTGCGGCCGCCTCCAGGCGGGAGCCCACGCCGAGCTTCATCAGGACCCGCTGGACGTGGGTGCGGGCCGTGGAGGGGGCGATGCCCATGCCGGCGGCGATCAGCCGGGTGTCCTCGCCGTCGGCGACCCGGACCAGGACCTCCACCTCCCGCGGGGTGAGCATCTGCAGCAGCCGCTGCCCCTCGTCGTCGGGCTGGGCGGCCGGGTTCAGCAGTTCGCCGAACGCGCCTTGCAGCAGCTGCGGCGCCACCGCCGCCTCGCCCGCCCGCGCCTTCATGATGGCCCGCTCCACGCCCTCTATGCGCTCGTCGTGGCGTACGTAGCCGGAGGCGCCCGCCGCAAAGGCCGCGGCGATGCCGCGCGGGCTCGGCACCGGTCCGAGGACCAGGACCGCCACCTGCGGGCGCTCCCGCTTGATGCGGACCACCGGGTCGAAGACGCCCGGTTCGGCCGGGGCAGCCGTGCCCAGCAGGCACACCTCGGGGGCGCGGGTGATCACCAGTTCCGCCGCCCCCGCGGCCGGCGCCGCCGCGGCGAGCACCCGGTGCCCCCGCAGTTTGAGCGCCGAGGCCAGCGCCTCGGCGAGCAGGCGGTGGTCGTCGACCACCATCAGCCGCACTCCCATCGAGCAACCCCCCAGTCCCCCCGTGGATGCCCACACGGATCCACGCGGACCCACACGCACCCACGCAGACCCACGCGGACGAACAAAGGGCGCCCCCCGGCACCCCTGTCTTCATGCCCCCGGAAGCTACACGCTTGTTCGACGTTGCGCTCCCCCTACCGGCGAGAACTGCCCGGATCGCCGAAATTCCCGTCACGAGGGCGACGTTGGCGATATTGGCGATAAATGAGCGGGCCCCGCCCCTGAGCGGACATCGACTCGGGGGCGGGGCCGGCAGGACGCTCGGTACGGTCAGCCGGCCGCGGCGCCGAACCCGACGGCGAGGTACTCCGGGTCGCCGCCCGAGGTGGCGTTGTCGTCGGCGTACACCTCCGACATGTACAGGCGTCCCTGGCCGAAGACGACCTCGGAGTACTCCGGGGACAGGCTGATCTCCAGGTCGTGCACCTCGTCCGTGGCCGCGTTCTCCAGCAGCACGGTCTGCTTGAACGTACCGCCGTCGACGCTGACGACCTGTCCGCCCTTGTCGTACGGCGGCCGCTTGTAGGCGATCAGGTTGCCGCCGTCCATCCGCAGCGGGTAGATCGTGTAGCCGTCGCCCGCGTCCGCGCGCTGGCCGGTCTGCTTGCCGGTGGCCAGGTCGAAGGCGACGACCTCGTTCGTCCTGCTGTAGGTGCCGCTGCCGTCGTGCTCCTCGGTGGGCACGTAGATGCGGTCGTTGCCGACGGCCAGGCCCGTGCAGGCCTCGACCTTGGTGATGCCCTCGCAGTCGGCCGCGTACTCGGCGCCCGGCACCGAGATGCGGGTGCGCAGCTTGCCGGTCTTGTTGTCGATGGAGAAGAAGTCCGAGATGCCGCTGCCGTCCCCGGCGCTGTCGCCGACGTCGGCGGCCACCACCAGGGGGTCGCTGGAGACGACGGACGCGTAGTCGATGCCCGTGGCCAGCTTGTACTCGGAGAGCACCTTCCCGGAGACCGGGTCGATGGTCTGGATGTGCAGCTCGGGGTTGTCGTACGCCCCGCACTTGCGCACCGCCACCAGCTTGGGCCCGCCGCCGTAGCCGGCGTCGTGGCAGGTGTCGGCCGGCTTCGGCGACCACAGCACCTTGCCGGAGTCGATGTCGAATGCGGCGCCGCCGTCCGAGCTGCCCACGGCGACCGTGTTCGCGCTGACCGTGACGTTGTCGAAGTCGATCACGTAGTCGCCGGAGGTGACCGTCTTCTTCCACAGCTGCTTGCCCGCGGCGAGGTCGATCGCCGCGATCTGGTCGCAGCGTGCCGTCTCGGCGGCGCTCGCCTGGAAGACGATCGCGGTGCGGTGGTCGTCGGTGGCGAACCTGCTGGCCTCGCACACCGGGCCCGGCAGCGCGATCGTCCAGAGCTTGGTGCCCTTGACCTGGTCGTAGCCGGTGATCCCGTCGACGCCGGTCTTCACGTACGCCTTGTCGGTCAGCCAGGAACCCCGGACGCCGACGCTGTCGTCCTTCTTGACCACCGGCATCGGCAGCTTGAAGAGCACGTCGGAGGACGGGTCGGCCGGCGCCTTCTCGCTGCCGCCGGAGGTCTTGCCGCCGGTGCCCCCTCCCGTGTCGCCCTTGTCGCCCCCGCCGCCGTTCGCGCCGCCGGAGCTCGCCTCCTCCTTCTTCTTGCCGCCGCTGTCGGAGTTCGCGTACCAGACGCCGCCGCCGACGATCAGCGCGATCGCGACGACCGCCGCGACGATGATCGCCACCTGCGCGTTGATTTTCCGGCCGGAACCCGCCGAGCCGCCGCCCGCGACGACCTGCGGCTGCATGGGCATGGTCGGCTGCCCCGGGTAGCCGTACCCGGGCTGACCCGGCTGACCCGGCTGACCCGGCTGACCCGGGTAGCCGTAGCCCGGCTGCTGGCCGTAGGCCGTGCTCTGCTGGCCGTAAGGGTTGGGCTGCGGCTGACCGTAGGGGTTCGGCTGCGGCTGGCCGTACGCCGACGGGGCGGGGGCGGGAGCCCCCGGCTGCGCCGGATAGCCGTAGCCGGGAGCGCCGGCCGGGGGCGCGGCGGGCTGGCCCGGCCCGTCGGCGGCCTGCGGGTAGCCGTAGCCCGGCTGAGGCTGCGGCGGCCCGGACGGAGCCGACGGCGGCGGAGTCGTCGGAGGAGTCGGCGAAGCCTGCGGCACCTGCCCTGGGGCCGGCGCCTGGGCCGGGGGCTGGGGCGCAGACTGCGGCCCGGGGGCCTTCGACAGGTCCGGCGCGTGCGGCTGCGGCGGAGCGTCCTGCGGGACGGCGTCCTGGGGAACGGCGTCCTGCGGCGTCGCGTCCTGCGGCGGCTGAGGCGGGCCGAAGCCGCCCTGCTGCGGGGGCTGGTTCGGCGGCTGGCTCGGCGGTTGGTTCGGGGGCTGGGTCATGGTGTGGGTACCTCAGGAGAAAGCTCGGGAAGCCTGGGAAAGCGGAGAGGGCGGGGAAGCCCGCGGAAGGCGGGCCCGGACGGCGGCGGAAGCCGGAGCCGGCGGAACGGCGCGAGCCGGGAGGACGGCGGCTCGCCTCACTTGCCGTAGGCGAGCATCAGCTTCTCCTTCGTGTCGTCGTTGCCCGTCAGCCGGGTGGTGGAGAGGTAGAAGCGCCCGCCGACCCAGTCGACGGCACGGGAGTAGATGCCGCTCTCGATCTTGACCGTGCTCTCGGGCAGCTGGAGCAGCTTCGTGGGCGTGTGCGCGGAACCCGCCGTGGGGATCGTCACCACCTGACCGGGCGCGTCGTACGACGGCTGGACGTACGCCACGAGGTTCCCGCCGTCGATCCGCATCGGCTGCATGGCCTCGTCGGCCGGCGACTTCACCCGCCACTTCTCCTTGCCGGTGGCCAGGTCGATCGCCACGATCTCGTTGGGCCCGCTCTTCGCGTCGGTCGGCAGGTAGAGCGTGTCGGCGTCGGACGCCGTGCCCTGGCAGCCGGTGAGGTTGCGCTGCAGGAAGCCGGAGTCGCAGTCGGGGGCGAAGTCCTCGTCGAAGCCGACCTGCGAGCGGTAGGAGCCGTTCGCCTTGAACGTCGAGATGTTCCAGGAGTTCTTGTCCTCGTTGGTGCTGTAGACGACCAGCGGGTCGACGGAGTACGTCTTGCGGACGCTCCACCCCTTGTCGAACTTCTGGGTCCACTTGACCTTGCCGGTGGCCGGGTCCAGCTCCTGGATCTCGTCGTGCTCGGTGGTCTTGGTCGCGTCGCAGGACGCCACCGAGATGAGCCGGGTGCCGCCCGCGAACGCCGTCGGGAAGCACGCGTCGCCGTACTTCTGCTTGTCGTACAGCTTCTTGCCCGTGCGGACGTCGTACGCCGTCCCGGACTGCGAGCGGCCCACCATCAGCGTGTTGCCGGCCAGCGACAGCTCGATGCTGATCGCGCTGTCGAACAGCGCGCCGTCCGCGACCACGCCCGTCCAGCCCTTGGCGCCGGTGCCGAGGTCGACCTGCTGGAGCTGGTTGCACTTGGCGCGGCTGCTGGTGCCGCTCATGTACGCGACGACGACCTTGTCGTCGGCCGTGCGCTGCGAGGTGACCGCGCAGATCTTCTGCGGGAAAGTGAGGGCGGGCCAGGTCGGCCTGCCGTCCGCCACGTTGTACGCGACGAGCTGCTTGTAGGCCGCCTTCACGGCCGCCTTCGAGGTGATCCACATGCCGGGGGCCTCGGCGCCGGAGGCGGGCGCGTCGGGCGCCTCCTTGTACCAGAGCACCTTCGCCTCACCGGCCCCCCGGCCCGCGTTGAAGTCCTGCTCGTCGGCGCCGTCGCCGTCGCCGTCACCGGGGTTGACCGGGGCCGCGCTCGTGGCCTTGTCGTCGCCGCTCGGTCCGGCGACGGGCTTCTTCGGGTCCTTGTCGTCGCCGTTCGTGACCGCGAACACCACGCCGCCGATCATCAGCAGCGCCGCGACCGCGGCCCCGACGACCAGCGCGGGCCGCCCCTTGAAGGGGTTGCGTCCGCCCGCCGGGGCGCCGGGC
The DNA here is from genome assembly GCF_036898465.1 of Streptomyces sp. B21-105. Classification (NCBI taxonomy): domain Bacteria; kingdom Bacillati; phylum Actinomycetota; class Actinomycetes; order Kitasatosporales; family Streptomycetaceae; genus Streptomyces; species Streptomyces sp. B21-105. Next base: position 3,977,030 of record NZ_JARUMJ010000001.1, read on the forward strand.
GCGCCGGGGAACTGGGGCTGCTGCGGGTAGCCGTAGCCGGGCTGCGGGGCGTAGGGGCCGGCGGGCTGCCCGTACGGTCCCTGCTGCCCGTAGGGGCCGGGCTGCGGGGGCTGTTGCGCGTACGGGCCGGACTGCTGGGGCTGTTGCCCGTAGGGGCCGGGCTGCTGCGGGTAGCCGTAGCCGGCCTGCGGCGGCTGGGCGGGCGGACCCTGGAGCGGCTGCGGCGGCATCTGCGGAGCCGCGAAGCCACCCTGCGGCAGCGGCTGCTGCTGCGGCTGGTCCTGCGGTGCTCCGAAACCGCCGGGCTGCGGCGGCTGACTGGGCGGCTGGGCCATCGGCGTGTTCCCCCTGGTCACTGATTTTTAGCCACGCCTCCGGGCCAGTGACCACCCGGAGCCGTCCTCAGAAGGTTCTCGGACGGCTCTTTCTATCACCCGGCACCGACGGCGCCCGGGGCTGCTCCACCCCTGTTCCCAAGGGAGGACCGCCCCGTGATGCCGTCGTTATGCGCCTTCACGCACCCTTCACGCGTCCTCGGCGAGATCCAGCCATCGCAGCTCCAGTTCCTCGCGCTCACCGGCCAGCGCGCGCAGTTCGGCGTCGAGTTCGGCCACCTTCGCGAAGTCGGTGGCGTGGGCGGCGATCCGCTCGTGCAGTTTGGTCTCCTTCTCGGCGACCTTGTCCAACTGCCGCTCGATCTTCTGCAGTTCCTTCTTCGCGGCGCGCTGGTCGGCGGCGCTCTTCTCGGGCGCGGCCTTCTGCGCGACCGCCGGGGCGGCGGAGGCGGCCGCGGCCTCCTCCATGCGCTGACGGCGCTCGATGTACTCGTCGATGCCGCGCGGGAGCATCCGCAGCGCGGCGTCGCCGAGGAGGGCGAAGACGCGGTCCGTGGTGCGCTCGACGAAGAAACGGTCGTGGGAGATGACGATCATCGAGCCGGGCCAGCCGTCGAGGAGGTCCTCGAGCTGGGTGAGGGTCTCGATGTCCAGGTCGTTGGTGGGCTCGTCGAGGAAGAGGACGTTGGGCTCGTCCATCAGCAGCCGCAGGATCTGCAGCCGGCGGCGCTCGCCGCCGGACAGGTCGCCGACCGGCGTCCACTGCTTGTCCTTGTTGAAGCCGAACGTCTCGCACAGCTGCCCGGCGGTCATCTCCCGGCCCTTGCCGAGGTCGACGCGTTCGCGTACCTGCTGCACGGCTTCCAGCACCCGCAGGTTCGGGTCGAGTTCGGCGACCTCCTGGGAGAGGTAGGCGAGCTTGACGGTCTTGCCGACGACGACCCTGCCTGCCGCCGGCTGGGTCTCGCCCTCGGTGCGCGCGGCCTCGGCCAGGGCCCGCAGCAGGGAGGTCTTGCCGGCGCCGTTGACGCCGACCAGGCCGATGCGGTCACCGGGGCCGAGGTGCCAGGTGATGTGCTTCAGCAACACCTTGGGGCCGGCCTGCACGGTGACGTCCTCGAGGTCGAAGACCGTCCGGCCGAGCCGCGAGGAGGCGAACTTCATCAGCTCGCTGCTGTCGCGCGGCGGCGGCACGTCCGCGATGAGCTCGTTGGCTGCCTCGACGCGGAAGCGCGGCTTGGACGTGCGCGCGGGCGCGCCGCGGCGCAGCCAGGCCAGCTCCTTGCGGACCAGGTTCTGCCGCTTGGTCTCCTCCGTCGCGGCGATGCGCTCACGCTCCGCGCGCGCGAAGACGTAGTCGGAGTACCCGCCCTCGTACTCGTGGACGGCGCCGCGCTGCACGTCCCACATGCGGGTGCAGACCTGGTCGAGGAACCAGCGGTCGTGGGTGACACAGACGAGCGCGGAACGGCGCTCGCGCAGGTGCCGGGCGAGCCAGGAGATGCCCTCGACGTCGAGATGGTTGGTCGGCTCGTCCAGGACGATGAGGTCCTGCTCCTCGATCAGCAGCTTGGCGAGCGCGATACGGCGGCGCTCACCACCGGAGAGCGGGCCGATGACGGTGTCCAGGCCCTGCGGGAAGCCGGGCAGGTCGAGCCCGCCGAAGAGCCCGGTGAGCACGTCCCGGACCTTGGCGTTGCCGGCCCACTCGTGGTCGGCCATGTCCCGGATGACCTCGTGGCGGACGGTCGCGGTCGAGTCGAGCGAGTCGTGCTGGGTGAGCACGCCGAGGCGCACCCCGCCGGAGTGCGTGACCCGGCCGGAGTCCGCCTCCTCCAGCTTGGCGAGCATGCGGATCAGCGTGGTCTTCCCGTCGCCGTTGCGGCCGACGACCCCGATCCGGTCCCCTTCCGACACGCCGAGCGAGATGCCGTCGAGCAGCGCACGGGTCCCGTACACCTTGCTGACGTTCTCGACATTGACCAGATTGACGGCCATTTCACTCCTGCGCATCGGGGTCGGACAGCCTTTAAGCCTACGGCCTGACGGGTGAGGCACCGGGCGCGAGGGTCCCATCACTCTTTGTGATGACCGGTTCGGCATCGGGCCGCTACCGTGGAGGTCGGGCAGCAGGATCCCGTCCATGGGAGGAACCATGACCGCCGAGTCCGTCAAGCGCCGCGTCCAGTGGCCGGTGCCGCCGCAGGACGGCTACACCGTGGACGACCTGTTCACGCTGCCTGATCTCCCGCCGCACACCGAGCTGATCGACGGGAGCCTGGTTTTCGTGAGTCCGCAGCGCCGCTTTCACGGCAACATGATCGACTTGCTGGTCTGGGGCCTGCGCACGGGACTGCCGTCCGAGCTGAAGGTCAGCCGCGAGATGACCATCGTCCTCGACACCCGTAACGGCCCCGAACCGGACGTCAGCGTGATCCGCGCCGACGCGGTCACCGGGCCGGATCAGACGAGCTACCGGGCCGAGGACGTGCTCCTCGCCGTGGAGGTCGTCTCACCGGACTCGGAATCCCGGGACCGCACGACCAAGCCACAGAAGTACGCGGCCGCCGGAATCCCGAATTTCTGGCGCGTCGAGCAGAGCGGGACCAACAACAGGGCTCTCGTCCATGTGTACGAGCTGGACCCGCTCACCCAGGCGTACGTTCACACAGGGATGCATCGGGACCAGGTCAAGGTCGACAAACCCTACGACATCGTCATCGACCTGACCGCCATCGACGAACTCTGACCGCAGCCACCCCTCAGCGCACCGTCGCCCCCGCCGCCGGCGCCGACGCCACCCGCGCCGCTCGGCAGGTGCCGGAGGCGCGCAGGGCCTCGGCCACTGTCTCCGCCGCCCCCGGATCACGGACGAGGAACGCCGTCGTCGGCCCCGAGCCCGAGACCAGCGCGGCCAGCGCTCCCGCCGCGTGCCCCGCCGCCAGGGTGTCGGCGAGTTCCGGGAAGAGGGACAGCGCGGCGGGCTGGAGGTCGTTGGAGACGGTGGCCGCGAGGGCGTCGGGGTCACCTGCGGCGAGGGCGTCCAGGAGCGCGTTCGAGGCGACCGGCTCGGGGACGTCCGTCCCCTCGGTGAGCCGGTCGAACTCCCGGAACACCGCCGGCGTCGACAGCCCCCGCCCGGCCATCGCGAACACCCAGTGGAAGGCGCCGCCGGTCTCCAGGACCGTCAGCTTCTCGCCGCGCCCGGTGCCGAGGGCCGCCCCGCCGACCAGGCTGAACGGCACGTCGCTGCCCAACTCGGCGCAGATGTCGAGGAGTTCGCCCTGGGTGGCGCCGGTGCCCCACAGCGCGTCGCAGGCCAGCAGCGCACCCGCGCCGTCCGCGCTGCCGCCCGCCATGCCCCCGGCGACCGGGATGTCCTTGGCGATGTGCAGATGCACGTCGGGGGTGCGGCCGTACCGCTCGGCGAGGGCGATCGCGGCCCGCGCCGCCAGGTTCGTACGGTCCAGGGGCACCTGGCCGGCGTCCGGGCCCTCGCAGGTGACGCGGAGCGCGTCGGCCGGGGTCACCGTGACCTCGTCGTACAGGCCGACCGCCAGGAACACGTTGGCCAGGTCGTGGAAGCCGTCCGGGCGGGCCGCGCCCACCGAGAGCTGCACATTCACCTTGGCGGGCACCCGCACGGTGACGCGGGCGCTCACGCGGGGTCCTGCCGCCGGTGCTCGGCGATCCGGGCGAACTCCTCGACGGTGAGGGCCTCGCCGCGCGCCTGCGGGGACACCCCGGCGGCGACCAGGGCCGTCTCGGCGGCGGCCGCCGAGCCCGCCCAGCCGGCGAGCGCGGCCCGCAGGGTCTTGCGGCGCTGGGCGAAGGCCGCGTCGACGACGGCGAAGACCTCGCGCCGGGACGCCGTGGTCCTGATCGGCTCGGACCGCCGCACCAGCGAGACCAGCCCGCTGTCCACGTTCGGCGCCGGCCAGAAGACGTTGCGGCCGATCGCGCCGGCCCGCTTGACGTCGGCGTACCAGTTCGCCTTCACGGACGGCACGCCGTACACCTTCGAGCCGGGGCCCGCGGCGAGCCGGTCGGCGACCTCCGACTGGACCATGACCAGGGTGCGTTCGATGCTCGGGAACGTCTCCAGCATGTGCAGCAGCACGGGCACGGCCACGTTGTACGGCAGGTTCGCGACGAGCGCGGTGGGGGCGGGGCCCGGCAGCCCGGTCACGTGCATCGCGTCGGAGTGCACCAGCGCGAACCGCTCGGCGCGCTGCGGCATGCGGGCGGTGATCGTCGCGGGCAGCGCGCCGGCCAGGACGTCGTCGATCTCGACGGCCGTGACCCGGTCGGCGACCTCCAGCAACGCGAGGGTGAGCGAGCCGAGCCCGGGGCCGACCTCGACGACCACGTCGTCGGGCCGGACGTCCGCGATGCGCACGATCCGGCGGACGGTGTTCGCGTCGATGACGAAGTTCTGGCCGCGCTGCTTGGTGGGCCGCACGCCGAGGACGGCCGCCAGCTCACGGATGTCGGCGGGGCCCAGAAGGGCGTCGGAGGGGGGGCTGCTGCTCACGGGACAAGGGTACGGGGCGGCAGGGACGCCCCCGCACCGCCGCCGTGCGAGGCCGTGCGGCGGTGCGAGGCCGTGCGACGCGGTCAGCCGTGCAGGCGTCGTCCGCAGTGCGGCCAGGGGCTCGCGCCGCGGCGCACGTACAGCTTCTTCGCGCGGTGCGTCTGCTCGGCCGCCGGAGCGTCCTGGGGCCGTCCGCTGCCGCCGAGGCTCTGCCAGGTGCGGGTGTCGAACTGGTAGAGCCCGCCGTAGGTGCCCGAGGGGTCGACCGCGCCGGGCCGGCCGCCCGACTCACAGGCCGCGAGGCTGCGCCAGTTCAGGCCGTCGGCTCCCTGCACCGACGACGGCAGCGGCTTCGTCCCGACCTTCACCCGCTGCTCGCGCGGCTCGCGCACGATCTCCTCGCGGATCCGCCGGGGCTTCTGCCGCACGCCGTTGACGGAGCGCAGGGCGTAGGTGATGCGCCGCAGTCCGGGCTGTCCGGGCCGCTCCACCACCTCCGTGCCCTGGAACAGCGACGGGTCCTCGGTACGGCGCACGGCGAACGGGATCTGATCCTCGCGGACCTCCTCGGAGCCGGTGATCCGCAGCACGGTGACCGTCTGGCCGTCGCGCGGGAAGCTGCCGGGCGGGGCGGAGGTGGTGTCCTCGCCGCGCAGGGTGATCCCGGCGGCCGCGACCGCCTCGCGCACGGTCGCCGCGTTGGTGCGGATGGTGCGGGCCCGGCCGTCGGCCATGACGGTGAAGGAACGTTCGGTGCGCACGGCCAGCTCGAGCCCGGCGCGTCCGATGCGCTGGGAGCGCGACACGGACATGTACGCGCCCTCCGCCCGCACCCCGAGCTGCCGGAGCGCCTCCTCGACGGTGTGCGCGGTCGTCCACCACTCGTGCCGCTGCCCGTCCAGGGTGAGCCGGACGGGCCGCCCGTAGTGGACGGTGATCTCGTCGCCGCTCGCCAGGTCGGTGCCCGGGGCGGGCGCCACCACGTCGTGCTCGCCCACCCGCACGCCCTCGTCGGCGAGGAGTTCGCCCACGTCGTCGGCGAACGTGTGCAGGGTGCGCGGCTTGCCGTCGACGGTCAGCTCCACCGCCTTGTCGTCGGCGACGAACGCGGTGGTGCCGCCGGCCAGGAACGCGACGACGAGCGCCTGCGGGAGCAGCCGGCGCATCGCGGACTCCGGGCGCTCGGCATCGCGTGCCCGGCGCCGGCGCTCGGCCCGCCGCCCCACGCCCTGTGCCTGTGCCTGTTCGTGGGCCTGTGCCTGTGCCTGTGCCTGTGAGGGCAACGGCGGTGCGTCGTACGGCTCGTGCGGCTCACGCGGGCCTTGCAGGTCGTGCGGCTCGTAGGGCGGCTGCTCGTACTCCTCGTACGAGGGGCGGTACGTGTCGTCGTACGTCCCGGGCGCCGCGTACACGCCGTACGCGACCGTTTCGGCGGTGTGCAGGTCGCCCTGCGTCCCGCCGCCGTACGGCCCGTACTCGAGGTACTGCGAGTTGCTCACGCCGACACTCCAGGGGTGGGGTCCGGATCGGGCCCCCAGAACCTAGCGGAGCGACGGTCACTCTCCAAAGTGGCGCGGCTACCGAGCGTTGTGTTCGATGCGCGTGTGCGGGTCAGTACCCGAACGCGCGTGCCGTGTTGGCGGCGAGAGCGGTGGCCAGGACCTCCTCGTCGACGCCCCGCACGGCGGCCATGGCGCGCACGGTGACGGGGATGAGGTAGGGCGCGTTGGGCCGTCCGCGGTAGGGCGCCGGGGTCAGGAACGGGGCGTCGGTCTCCACCAGGAGCAGTTCCGCGGGGGCCACGGCGACGGCGTCCCTGAGGTTCTGGGCGTTTTTGAAGGTGACGTTGCCGGCGAAGGACAGGAAGTAGCCGGCGCGGGCGCAGATCTCGGCCATCTCGGCGTCGCCGGAGTAGCAGTGGAAGACGGTCCGCTCGGGGGCGCCCTCCTCCTTCAGGACGCGCAGGACGTCGGCGTGGGCGTCGCGGTCGTGGATGACCAGGGCCTTGCCGTGCCGTTTGGCCATCTCGATGTGGGCGCGGAAGGAGCTCTCCTGGGCTTCCTTGCCCTCGGGGCCGGTGCGGAAGAAGTCGAGGCCCGTCTCGCCGACGCCCTTGACGTGCGGGAGCGCGGCGAGGCGGTCGATCTCGGCGAGCGCCTCGTCGAGCGCCGCCGTGCCTCCCGCCGTCCGCGCACCTTGCCGCGACCAACCTCCCCCAGCCCCTGGGGGCTGGGAGGTGCCCCCAGCATCTCCGTGCACGATCCGCGGCGCTTCGTTCGGGTGCAGGGCGACGGCGGCGTGCACGCTGTCGTGCGCCGCCGCCGTCTCGGCCGCCCACCGGGAGCCGCGTACGTCGCAGCCGACCTGGACGACCGTGGTCACGCCGACCGACGCGGCTTTGGCGAGGGCCTCGTCCACCGTGCCCGACTGCATGTCGAGGTGCGTGTGGGAGTCCGCGACCGGCACCCCGAGGGGGGCCGGAAGCGGCGGCGCGGCACTCTTGTCGGCGCGGTCGGCGGAGTTCGAAGACATGCCCCGATCCTACGGAAGGGGCCGCCCTCCCCGGCCGGCCCGGACTAGCTCGCCTTGCGGAAGGGGTGCAGCAGGTCGGACAGGTGCCAGTGGTGCTGCGGCTGTCCCTCCGGGGCCCCTTCGGCCTGCCCCTCGGCCGCCGTCACCGGCGCCTGGACCGGTCCGGCCGGGGGCGCCGTGCGCTGACGGGCCGCGCTCAGCACCGAGGAGACCTGCCCCGCCCGCATGATGCGCACAAGGTGCCCGTCGCAGTTCTGGCAGGTCGGCCGGCTCAGCGGCGACGGCACGACACGCCCGTCCGCCACGTACAGGACGAACTCGTGGCCGTCGGCGTCGGTGTGGTGCTCGATCTCGTACGACTGTTCCCAGCCGTGCCCGCAGCGCATGCAGGCGAAGGAGTACGACTCGTTGACGACGGCGCTCGCACCGCCGCGGAGGCCGGTCTGCCCTGTGAAGTCACTCATGGCCGCTCCCGTGGTCCGCTGGTGGGACGCTTCACGTCCCGTCGTCCAGTGGACGCCTCCCCCGCGGCGAATGCACTCGACCTGTGCACTGTTGAAGGCGATTTGGGTGTCCCTTGCCCCAGGGGCCGGGGTCCTTTGCCCGCGCATGGGGCGCACGCTCAGACGACATGCGCCCTGCTCAGAGTGGGTGTGAGCCCCTTCACACCACCCGGGTAACAGCCGTCACAGCGCACGCCGGACAGCCGTCACGGCACAAGCCCGGGCAGCCGTCACAGCGCGCCGGAGTTCTTGGCCGCCACCACCGCGTCGAACACCTCGCGCTTGGGCAGTCCGGCCTCGGCCGCGACGGCTGCGATGGCCTCCTTGCGGCGCTCGCCCGCCTCCTCGCGCACCTGTACGCGCCGCACCAGTTCCGCCGCGTCGAGTTCCGCGGGCCCGCGCTGCGGCGCGCCGGTGACGACGACGGTGATCTCGCCCCGCACGCCCTCGGCCGCCCACTCCGCCAGTTCGCCGAGCGGGCCGCGCTTGACCTCTTCGTACGTCTTGGTCAGCTCGCGGCAGACGGCGGCCCGCCGGTCCGCACCGAACACCTCGGCCATCGCGGCGAGGGTGTCGTCGAGGCGGTGGGGGGCCTCGAAGTAGACGAGGGTGCGGCGCTCGTCGGCGACGTCGCGCAGTCGCGACAGCCGTTCGCCCGCCTTGCGCGGCAGGAACCCCTCGAAGCAGAACCGGTCGACGGGCAGCCCGGACAGGGCGAGCGCGGTGAGCACCGCGGACGGGCCGGGGACGGCGGTGACGCGGATGTCGCACTCCACGGCGGCGGCGACCAGCCGGTAGCCGGGGTCGGAGACCGAGGGCATCCCGGCGTCGGTGACCAGCAGCACCCGTGCGCCGCCGACGAGTTCCTCGACCAGCTCGGGTGTGCGGGCGGACTCGTTGCCCTCGAAGTAGGACACCACCCGTCCCTTGGGCGTCACACCCAGGGCCTGGGTCAGCCGGCGCAGTCTGCGGGTGTCCTCGGCGGCGATGACGTCGGCGCAGGCCAGTTCGTCGGCGAGGCGCGGCGGGGCGTCCGCGACGTCGCCGATCGGCGTGCCGGCGAGGACGAGGACTCCGGGGGCGGTTCGGGGCGTGGCTGTCACGTTTCCATCCTCGCAGGGGGAGAGACACGGGATTCACACAGAGGTGTTCCCTACGATGGCGCGGTGACCAGTACCGCGTCCTCCATGGACTCCACGGACTATCGGCAGGGCCCGGCGCCGCACGACCGGCGGCCGTCGTGGCAGCAGCGGCTGCGCCGTTTCGGATACCCGGCGCAGTCCTCGGCCGATGTCCGCGAGCGTCTGCTGCCGCCGTTCGCGCAGCCCAGCCCGCGGCTGTGGCAGGCGCTCGGCGTGCCGTACGGGTGGGCGGACCGGATCGTCCGCTGGTCGTCCTGGCTGGGGCCGCTGCTGGTCACACTGCTGGCGGGGGGCTTGCGGTTCTGGCACCTGGGCAGCCCCAAAGCGGTGATATTCGACGAGACGTACTACGCGAAGGACGCGTGGGCGCTGGTCCATCGCGGGTTCGAGGTCAACTGGGACAAGAACGCCAACAGCGCCATCCTCTCCTCGGGCGGTCATGTCCCGATCCCGGGGGACGCGGCGTACGTCGTGCATCCGCCGGTCGGCAAGTACGTGATCGGGCTGGGCGAACTGCTCTTCGGGTTCGATCCGTTCGGCTGGCGGTTCATGACGGCGGTGCTCGGCACGCTCAGTGTGCTGATGCTGTGCCGGATCGGCCGCCGGCTCTTCCGGTCCACGTTCCTCGGCTGTCTCGCGGGCGCGCTGATGGCGGTGGACGGCCTGCACTTCGTGATGAGCCGTACGGCGCTGCTCGACGGGGTGCTGATGTTCTTCGTGCTGGCGGCGTTCGGCGCTCTGGTGGCCGACCGGGACTGGGCCCGCGCGCGGCTCGCCGCGGCGCTCGAGCCGGACGCCGACGGCCGTTACCGGCCGGACGCGCACGTCGCGGAGACGACGCGCATCGGGTGGCGTCCGTGGCGCTGGACGGCGGGCCTGATGCTGGGCCTGGCCATCGGCACGAAGTGGAACGGCCTGTACATCATGGTCGCGTTCTGTGTGATGGCGGTGTTGTGGGACGTCGGCTCGCGCAGGGTGGCGGGCGCCCGGCAGCCGTACCTGGCGGTGCTGAAGCGGGACACGGGCCTCGCGTTCCTGGCGACGGTGCCGGTCGCGCTGGTCACGTACCTGCTGTCGTGGACGGGCTGGATCCTGTCCGCCACGGACGGCAAGGGCGGCTACTACCGCAACTGGGCGGCCACCGACGGCAAGGGCGGCAGCTGGACGTGGCTGTTCCCCGACTGGTGGCGCAGCCTGTGGCACTACGAGCACGAGGTGTACGAGTTCCACACCCATCTCACGTCGCCGCACACGTACCAGTCGAACCCGTGGAGCTGGCTCGTCCTCGGCCGGCCGGTCTCCTACTTCTACGAGTCCCCGGCGCCCGGCGTGGACGGCTGTCCGACGGACGCGGGTGAGAAGTGCGCGCGTGAGGTGCTGGCCATCGGCACCCCGCTGCTGTGGTGGGCTGCCTGCTTCGCGGTGCTGTTCGTGCTGTGGCGCTGGCTGTTCCGGCGTGACTGGCGGGCGGGCGCGATCGTCTGCGCCGTCGCGGCGGGCTACCTGCCGTGGTTCATGTACCAGGAACGCACGATCTTCCTCTTCTACGCCGTCGTCTTCCTGCCGTTCCTGTGTCTGGCCGTGGCCATGATGATCGGCGCCCTGGTCGGCCCCCGGGCTCCAGCGACACCCGCCGGGTGGCAGGCGCCACAGGCGCGGGCGTCCTGATCCTGCTGATCGCCTGGAACTTTGTCTACTTCTTCCCCTTGCACACGGGCCAGGCGATCCCGATCGACGACTGGCGTTCACGGATGTGGCTGGACACATGGGTCTAACGATTGCGGAAACTCTTGCCCCGCATGCCCTGGGAGCGCTTACTGTGAGGCTGAGCGCAGATTTCTGAACGCGTTCAGAAAGGGCCCGCGAGGGTCGCCACGGGGAGGACGGGGAGGGCGCGGACCATGCGCAAGGGTGCCAAGGCGGCGATCGTGGGCTCGGTGTTCGTCGTGATGGTGGGCGGGGCCGGCTACGGAGCGTTCAACATCGTGAACGCGTTGAGCGACACCGGCGGGAGCGGCGGGCCGGGAGGCGCCGAGCCGGTGGCCGTGAAGAGCGGACCGCCGAGCGACTCCGAGGTGAAGAAGACCAGCGCCGCGTTCTTCGCCGCCTGGGAGAAGGGACAGGCCGCGGCCGCCGCCGACCTCACCAACAACGCGGAGAAGGCCGGGCCGCTGCTGACCTCGTACGGCCAGGCCGCGCACATCACCGGCGTGAAGATCACACCGGGCAACGCCGTCGGCGACACCGTGCCCTTCTCCGTGAAAGCCACGGTGTCCTTCGACGGGAAGTCCAAGCCGCTCGCCTACCGGAGCCGGCTGACGGTCGTGCGGGGCGTCAGCACGGGCAAGGCGCTGGTCGACTGGCAGCCGTCGGTCGTCCATCCCGCGCTGAAGAACATGGACGACACCCTGGTCACAGGCGACTCGTCGGCGCCGTCGATCGAGGCCGTGGACCGGGACGGCAAGGTGCTGACAAAGGAGAAGTACCCCTCCCTGGGGCCGGTCCTGGACCAGCTGCGCACCAAGTACGGGGCGAAGGCGGGCGGGACGCCGGGCATCGAGCTGGCGATCCGGCACGCCACCCCCGACACCGCCGACACCTCGCTGCTGACGCTCGCCGAGGGCAAGGCGGGCAAGCTGCCCACCACGCTCAGCGCGAGCGTGCAGGCGGCGGCGGAGAAGGCGGTCCAGAAGTACCCCGAGTCCTCGGTGGTGGCGATCAAGCCGAGCACCGGCGAGGTGCTGGCGGTCGCCAACAACCGCACCGACGGCTGGAACGCCGCGTTCCTGGGCGAGGTCGCGCCCGGCTCCACCATGAAGATCATCAGCGCGGCCACCCTCATCGACAACGGGCTCACCACCGCGAACGGCCCCGCGCCCTGCCCGTCCTCGGCCGTGTCCGAGAGCCAGACCTTCAAGAACATCAAGGGCATGAAGCCCAACGAGGGCGCGACCCTCTCCGAGAGCTTCGCCCGCTCCTGCAACACGGCGTTCGTGAAGTTCGCGGACGAGGTGAAGGTCGACTCGCTGACGAACGAGGCCCGGGACCGCTTCGGGATCGGCCTCGACTGGCAGACCGGCATCCCCTCGTTCGACGGCTCGGTCCCGGCCGCGGGCGGCCCGGACACCGCGGCCGGCCTGATCGGCCAGGGCAAGGTCCAGATGAACCCGCTGAACATGGCGTCGGTGACGGCGACCGCGATGACCGGCGTCTTCCGGCAGCCGGTGATCGTGCCGCTGAGCCTCGACGACCGCGACCCGGCCCACGCGAAGGGGCTGTCGTCGAGCACCGTCCAGCAGTTGCGCTCCATGATGAACCGGACCGCGACCAGCGGCACCGCGGCCGAGGTGATGGCCGGGCTGAGCGGCTCCCGCATCGGCGCGAAGACCGGCTCCGCCGAGGTCGACGGGCAGGCCCGGTCCGACAGTTGGTTCACTGGCTACCGCGGCGACGTCGCGGCCGCCGCGATGACCCAGGACGGCGGCCACGGCGTCGACGCGTCGGGGCCGATCGTCGTGCGGGTGCTGCAGGCCGGCTGAAACCGCAACCGGAGCAGCGGGCCGCTGAAACCGCAACCGGAACGGGAGCGAGGGGGGCCGGCTGAAACCGAAATCGGAGTGGCCGACGTCACCTATGACGTCAAACCCACAGGACGGGACTCTAGGCTGTTGCCGTCGTTGGGGTCGGTGAGGGCAACGAGGGCAGTGGGGCGGGGGGAAGCCCCTGGGGATCCGGAGGATCGCACGCAGTGGGCAAGAGAAGGCGCGTCGAAGAGCAGCGCGGCAAGCGGCGTCCCGTCGTGGCCGGCGGCATGATCGCCGTCGTGGTCGCGGGCGCCGGCTTCGGCGTCTACGCGCTGTACGTCGGCGGGGCGGCGGCCGACGACGGCAAGCAGGCGCTGTGGATCCGGACCGACCCCCCGTCGGCGGCCGAGGCCAAGACCGTGGCCGAGCGGTTCCTCACGGCCTGGCAGGGGGGCAAGGTGGCCCAGGCGGCCGCCGCCACGGACGACGCCGCGGCCGCCTCCGCCCTGCTGACCGGCTACGCCAAGGACGCCCATGTCACCGGCGTCGCCCTCAGCGCCGGCCAGGCCACGGGCGCCAGGGTCCCGTTCTCGGTGAAGGGCACCGTGACGTACAAGGACGTCAGCAAGCCGCTGTCGTACACCGGCTCGCTCACCGTGGTCCGCAACCCGAAGAACGGCAAGGCGCAGGTCGACTGGCACGCGTCGGTCGTCCACCCGGATCTGCAGGACGGCGACCGGCTCGTCACCGGCCCGGCCGGCACCCCGCCGGTCAAGGCCGTCGACCGCGACGGCGGAGAGCTGACGACCGCGAAGTACCCCTCGCTGGCGCCGGTGCTGGACGGGCTGCGGGAGAAGTACGGCAAGAAGGCGGGCGGCAAGGCGGGCGTCGAGCTCCAGGTCGTCCGCGGCAAGGCGGCCAAGGCCAAGAAGGTTTCCGACAAGACGCTGCTGGAGCTCAGCAAGGGCACTCCGGGCACCGTGAAGACCACGCTGAGCCCGGGCCTCCAGGCGGCCGCCGAGCAGCAGGTGGCGAAGACCGCGAAGTCGTCGGTCGTCGTACTGCGCCCCTCCACGGGCGAGATCCTCGCGGTGGCCAACGCCGGTCACGGCTTCAACACCGCGTTCAACGGCGCGCTGGCGCCCGGCTCCACGATGAAGGTCATCACGTCGTCGCTGCTCATCGAGAAGGACCTGGCGTCGGCGGACAAGACGCACCCCTGCCCCAAGACCTTCACCTACGGCGGCTGGAAGTTCCACAACGACGACGACTTCGAGATCACCGGCGGCACGTTCAAGGCGAGTTTCGCGCGCTCCTGCAACACCGCCTTCATCAGCCAGGCGCCGGAGCTGAACGACGACAGCCTGACCAAGCAGGCGCAGCAGGTGTTCGGTCTGTCGATGAACGACTGGGCGATCGGCGTGCCGTCCTTCGACGGTTCGGTGCCGGTGCAGTCGAAGGCGCAGATGGCGGCCTCGCTGATCGGGCAGGGCGGGGTCCGGATGAACCCGCTGAACATGGCGTCGGTCGCCGCGACCGTGAAGTCGGGCTCCTTCCACCAGCCGTACCTGGTCGCCCCGTCCGTGGACGACCGCACGCTGGCGAAGGCCTCCCGCACGATGTCGGCGTCCACGCTGTCCCAGCTGCGGGAGTTGATGAACTACACCGCCGCGGCCGGCACCGCCGCCGAGGCGATGTCGGGCCTCGGCCCCGACTACGGCGCCAAGACGGGTTCCGCGGAGGTCGACAACCAGGACAAGCCCAACGGCTGGTTCACCGCCTATCGGGGCGACCTGGCGGCCGCGGGCGTCGTCCAGGCGGGCGGCCACGGCGGGGACACGGCCGGTCCGATCGTCGCGTCGCTGCTGCGTCTGGGCGGCTGACGGCCACAGCCCTAGGGGCTGACGGGCTGCTGGCGCGCCGAGGCCTTGGCCGAGGCCTTGGCGGCGGTGGCCGTGTAGGTGCGGCGCAGGAACCGCACCAGCGTCTTCGACTCGAACTGGACGACCGAGACGCCGTGCTCGGAGTGGAACTCCACGATGGCCTGGACGCGTCCGCACGGCCACACGCGCACGTCTCCGGTGCCGGCCGGGGCACGCAGGCCCTGTTCGAGAAGCTTGCGGGAGAACGTCCACTCGTGCCGGTCGGGCAGTCCGACCCGCACCGAGCGGGGGTCGCTGTCCGGGTCGTAGCGCAGGACGACGGGAACGGCCGTCCGTTCCTCCTCGACCTGGTCGGCGTCCGTGACGATATGGGCTCGCGCGTACTGTTCGACTACAGACATCGGCCAACCCTCTCACGCAGCGTTACCTGTGCGGAAGCTGTGCGTCCACTCCCCTCCAATGTCCCATATTTTCCGCATTACGCCCCTCCGGGCGTGTCTACCTCATCTGCGCGATGCGGCGCGGCACACCGTGACGCACCGCAACACACCGCCACGCGTTGCAGCGCGCCGGCGATGCACAAGCTTCTCGCTCTTGCGAATCGTTCGCATCAAGCCACTATCATCGTCGGGTGCACGTACCCGACGGATTCATCGACGCCCCGACCTCCGCCGTGACCGGTGTGGTCGCCGCCGGCGCCATCGCCGTGAGCCTGCGCGGCGCGCGCCGTGAGCTCGACGACCGGACCGCGCCACTGGCCGGCCTCGTCGCGGCCTTCATCTTCGCCGTCCAGATGCTCAACTTCCCCGTCGCGGCGGGGACCAGCGGCCATCTGCTCGGCGGTGCGCTCGCCGCGATACTCGTGGGTCCCTTCACGGGGATCCTCTGCGTGTCCGTCGTCCTGCTCATGCAGGGCGTGCTCTTCGCCGACGGCGGGCTCACCGCCCTCGGCGTGAACATCACCGACATGGCCATCGTGACGACGGTCGTCGCGTACGCCGTCTTCCGCGGCCTGGTGAAGGTGCTGCCGCGCGGCCGCCGGTCCGTCACGGCCGCGTCCTTCGTCGCCGCCGTGCTGTCCGTGCCCGCCGCCGCCGTGGCCTTCACGTTCCTGTACTGGATCGGCGGCACCACCGACGTCGCCATCGGCAAGGTCGCCACCGCCATGATCGGCGTGCATGTGCTGATCGGCGTCGGCGAGGCCGTGATCACCGCGCTGACCGTGGGCGCCGTGCTCGCGGTGCGGCCGGACCTCGTCCACGGCGCCCGCGATTTGCGGCAGACACTGCGGCTGCGGGTGAACGGCGAACTCGTCGACGCGCCCGCGGCCGACGGGGCGCGCGGCGGGCCCGTCGCCCCGGTGGCGGCGCGCACGTCCCGGCGCACGCTGTGGGCGGCGGGTCTGGTCACCTCCCTCGTGCTGGCCGGGTTCGTCAGCTTCTACGCCTCCGCGAGCCCCGACGGCCTGGAGAAGGTCGCCGCCGACAAGGGCATCGACGCGAAGACCGAGAAGCACGCCGCCTCCGACTCCCCGCTCGCCGACTACGGCGTCAAGGACGTGACGAACGCCCGCCTGTCCGGCGGCCTCGCCGGCGTCATCGGCGTCGGCGTGACCGTCGTCGGGGGCAGCGCCGTGTTCTGGACGGTGCGCAGGCGGCGCGGCGCGGACGACGCGTCGCCCACGGTCGCAGAGAACGTCTGACGGCCATGGGAGCAGGCCACGCCCACCGGCTGTATCTGCACGGACACTCGCCCGTGCACGGTCTGCCGCCGCACACCAAGCTCGCCGCCGTCCTCGCGTTCGTGGTCGTCGTGGTGTCGACGCCCCGGGAAGCGATGTGGGCGTTCGGCCTGTACGCGCTGCTGCTGGCCTTCGTCGCGCATCGCGCGCGCGTGCCCGCCCGGCTCCTGCTGAAGCGGCTGCTGATCGAGGCGCCGTTCGTGGCGTTCGCCGTGCTGATGCCGTTCGTGGCGGAGGGCGAGCGGGTGGACGTCCTCGGACTGCCCCTCAGCGTCGACGGACTGTGGGGCGCCTGGAACGTGCTTGCGAAGGGCACCCTGGGCGTCGCCGCGTCCGTGCTGCTGGCGTCCACCACCGAACTGCGGGAGCTGCTGCTCGGTTTGCAGCGGCTGAAACTGCCGCCGCTGCTCGTGCAGATCGCCTCCTTCATGATCCGTTACGGCGACGTCATCGCGGACGAGATGCGGCGCATGCGGATCGCCCGGGAGTCACGCGGCTTCGAGGCCCGCGGGGTGCGGCACTGGGGAGTGCTCGCGAAGTCGGCGGGCGCGCTGTTCATCCGCTCCTACGAGCGCGGCGAACGCGTGCACCTGGCCATGATCAGCCGGGGGTACGCCGGATCCATGCCGGTGATCGACGAGGTGACCGCGTCCCGGGCCCAGTGGTCGTACGCGCTGACCCTCCCGTTCGCCGCCCTCGTCGTCTGCGTGTTGGGATGGACGCTGTGACTGATGTGACGCCCTCGCCCGACCTGACGGCCTCCCCCGACGGGCCGGCCTCCCCCGACGGGCCGGCCTCCCTCGACGGGCCGGCCTCCCTCGAGGTGGCCGGTCTGGCCTTCGCCTACCCCGACGGCCACCAGGCCCTGTTCGGCGTGGACTTCTCCGTCGCGCGCGGGGAGCGGGTCGCGCTGCTCGGACCGAACGGCGCCGGCAAGACGACGCTCGTGCTGCACCTCAACGGCATCCTGACCGGCGGAACCGGCGCCGTGACGGTGGCCGGACTGCCCGTGGGCAAGCGGCACCTGGCCGAGATCCGGCGCAAGGTCGGCATCGTCTTCCAGGACCCGGACGACCAGCTGTTCATGCCGACCGTCCGCGAGGACGTGGCGTTCGGACCGGCGGCGGCCGGACTGAAGGGGGCTGCCCTCGAGGCGCGGGTCGACCACGCGCTCGCGCAGGTCGGCATGGCGGAGTTCAAGGACCGTCCGCCGCACCATCTCTCCTTCGGGCAGCGGCGCAGGGTGGCCGTCGCGACGGTCCTCGCGATGGAGCCGGAGATCCTCGTCCTGGACGAGCCGTCCTCCAACCTCGACCCCGCCTCGCGCCGCGAACTGGCCGACATCCTGCGGGCGTTGGACGTCACGGTGCTGATGGTCACGCACGACCTGCCGTACGCCCTGGAGCTCTGCCCGCGCGCCCTGATCCTCAGCGAGGGCGTGATCGCGGCGGACGGCCCGACGGGCGAGCTGCTCGCCGACGACACCCTCATGCGCGCCCACCGGCTGGAGCTGCCCTTCGGGTTCGACCCGCGCTCCGCGACAATGGGCGCGTGACTGACGAGGAAACCGCCGCCGACCGCTCGCTGCTGCTCCTCGACGAGCAGCTGTGCTTCGCGCTGTACGCGGCCCAGCGCGCGGTGACGGCCGCCTACCGGCCGCTGCTGGACGAGCTGGGCCTGACCTACCCGCAGTACCTGGTGCTGCTGGTGCTGTGGGAGCGCGGCGAGACGAGGGTCAAGGACCTGGCGTCGGCGCTGCGGCTGGACTACGGCACGATGTCGCCGCTGCTGAAGCGCCTGGAGGCGGCGGGGCTGGTGCGCCGGGAGCGCTCGGCGCAAGACGAGCGCTCGGTCCTGGTGGCGTGCACCGGCCCCGGCGAGGAGCTGAAGGGGCGTGCGGAGCGCGTCCCCGGGGCGCTGCTGGCGTCGACGGGGCTGGAGACGGCGGAGGTCGCGCGGCTGCGCGACGAGCTGTGGGGCCTCGCGGAGCGGGCGCACCCGACGGCGGAGCGGGCCCGCTAGTACCGGCCCTGTCCGGCCGGCCGGACAGCTCCGCGGCCCCACACAGAGTTACCGCGGGTTACTTGCCCCTGCCCCGGACACGCCTACCTACCGGCCGGTACCTTGTGCACGATGTAATCGGGGAAGATGTTTGGGGAGGGACCGCCGTGACAGAGGGCGCCGCAGTCGGCACGACGACCGAGACCGCCGGGGCGAACGAGGCCGCCGGGACGAACGGCATCGCCGACACCCGGCCGACGAAGATCATGTACGTCGCCGAGGCCACCGCGCACGGGGGCCGCGACGGGTTCGTGACCAGTCAGGACGGCCAGATCGAACTGAAGGTGGCGATGCCGCCGCAGCTGGGCGGCGACGGCAACGGCACCAACCCGGAGCAGCTCTTCGCGGCCGGCTACAGCTCCTGCTTCCACAACGCGCTGATCCTGGTCGGCAACCGGGCGGGCTACGACCTCGCGGGGTCGACGGTGGCGGCCAAGGTCGGGATCGGCCCCAACAGCAGCAAGGGCTACGGGCTCGCGGTGGCGCTCAGCGTCTCGCTCCCCGTCCTGGACCCGGGCCTCGCGGAGAAGCTGGTCGCCGCGGCGCACCAGGTGTGCCCGTACTCGAACGCCACCCGCGGCAACATCGACGTAACGATCCTTCTCGGCTGACGTGGCGCAGGAATCACAGGCTCGCCCCGGGCGTTCCCCGAGGAGTTGAAGGCGATGTGACGTCGCTTGAAGGCGATCTGCGAGAGGGCGTGCGGGCGTGGACGTGAACGGTGCGGTGGCCGAGGGCTTCGAGCCGGTCCGGGAGGCGTTCGCACGGAACTTCGAGGTCCTCGGCGACCGGGGCGCGGCGGTCGCCGTCTACCGGGACGGCCGCAAGGTCGTCGACCTCTGGGGCGGCACGAAGGACGTCGACGGCACGGCCCCCTGGGAGCGGGACACCGCCCAGATCGTGCGCTCGGCGACCAAGGGCGTGGTCGCCGCCGGCCTCCTGCTGCTGCACCAGCGCGGCGAGCTGGACCTGGACGCGCCGGTGGGAACGTACTGGCCCGAGTACAAGGCGGCCGGCAAGGAGCGCACCCTCGTGCGGCACGTCCTCGCGCACCGCGCGGGCGTGCCGGTCCTCGACCGGCCGCTGACGCCCGCCGAGGCCACCGACCCCGACCTCGGCGCGGCGGCGGTCGCGGCGCAGGCGCCGGCCTGGGAGCCCGGGACGGATCACGGCTA
This sequence comes from Streptomyces sp. B21-105, assembly GCF_036898465.1. NCBI lineage: Bacteria > Bacillati > Actinomycetota > Actinomycetes > Kitasatosporales > Streptomycetaceae > Streptomyces > Streptomyces sp. B21-105. The sequence continues at coordinate 3,996,460 of NZ_JARUMJ010000001.1, forward strand.
CCACGCGCAGACCTACAGCTGGCTGACGGGCGAGCTGGTGCGGCGGATCACCGGACGGCCGGTCGGCGAGTGGATCGCCGACGAGATCGCCGGGCCGGTCGGCGCCGACCTGTGGCTCGGACTGCCGGCGGCACGGGGCGGGCGTGCGGGGCGCGTGGGGAAGGTGGCGGCCCCGGCGCAGACCGGCGCGCTGAAGACCCGGCCCAAGCCCGCCGTCACCGCCGCCTACGCCGATCCGGCCTCCCTCACCCGCCGCGCCTTCGCCGCGATCACCCCGCTGCCCGACGAGAACGACGCCGCGTACCGGGCCGCCGCCCTGCCCGCCTCCAACGGCATCGCGACCGCCGACGGCCTGGCCCGCTTCTACGCGTCGCTGATCGGCGAGGTGGAGGGCGGGGTGCGGCTGCTGCGGCCGGAGACGGTGGAACTGGCGCGCGGCGAGCAGTCGTCGGGGCCGGACCGGGTCCTGGTGGTGCACACCCGGTTCGGCCTCGGCCCGATGCTGCACGGCGCAGCCTCCCCGCTGCTGTCCCCCCGCGCCTTCGGCCACCCGGGCCGCGGCGGCGCCCTCGGCCTCGCCGACCCCGAGTCGGGGATCGCCTTCGCCTATGTCACCAACGGTTTCCGATCGAGCGTGACGGCGGACCCGCGGGCACAGGCGCTGCTCCGGGCACTGCGGACGGCGATGGCGTGACGGCGACGTCTACACGTTGATCGAGTGCGACGTCCGTCCCGAGGCGTCGTCGATCTCGGTGTGCGCCTTGGTCAGCAGCTGCATGGCGATGTCGTTGAGCGCCCGGGCGCCGGCGATCTCCTCGCCGACCCGTGGCTGGTCGGCGTCCACGGTGTGCCGGCTGGCGTGGCCCTGGGACCGCACCTCGGTCCCGTCGGGCAGCCGTACCAGCGCGGCCGCGCGCGTGTGCCGGTCGTTTTCCTCGAACTCCAGCTCGACATGCCAGCCGACTGCGGTGCGCGTTGCGGTGCGGGTCATGACGGTCACCTCCGAAGCCTCTGCTTCCAGGGTGCTCCTCGGAGCGGGCGACCGCACCCAGCGGGCGGCCCGCGCCGCTCGTAGCCCCGTCGGCTCAGCAGGCGCATGCCGTCCGGCACGGCGACGCCGACCGCCTTCAACCGAAGCCGTCACGATCGCCCGCCGTGCCGGCCTGCCGCCCTCACCCTGCTGCTCCGTGCGGCACGCGCACCGTCCTACCGTTGCGCAGGAACAGCCTCGGCGACCGACGCCGGGACCACTCGCCTGCCGATCACCGGAACGGGGCCATTCCTGTCGTGACGGTCCTTGCCGAAGCGGAGGTCTTTCAGTCGCATGGCCGGGCGTTCGACGAGGTGCCAGGACGCAACGGCGAACAGCAGGGTGACGACCAGGGTCAGGGAAAGATAGGCAGGCATACCCCACCGGTTGTAGCCGAGCATGGCAAGAGTCTGCTGGACGAGAAAGCCGTATATGTAAATTCCGTACGAGTAGTCGTTGCGGGCACCGACGCGCCGGAAGGAAGCGGGCAGGCGGATGGCGAGCCACACCAAGAGGTAGGCGAAGGCCGGAATGCCCACTGTGAAGAGGTAGCCGTAGTGGAGACTGCCGAGCAGGACGGCCAGGGAAGCGAAGCCCAAGGGATCGCTGACAGGTATCCGTTCGCGATAGACCTCGATGAGCGCGCCCAGGGCGAAGGCGAAACCGAGATAGATGACGAATGACGTGCCGAACGGCGCGAAGGGGAAAATGTGGATGTCTTGCAGGTAGCGGGCATCGTACGGGCCGGCCCAGTAGCGGCCCGTGCTTGCCTGACGTACGACCAACCAACCGAGCACCACCGTTATCAGCAAGACGGCTCGGCGGGCCCGCGTCAGGATGCCGGCGAATGCGAGGGTGGCCACGGCGAGGTAGCAGAGGAATTCATACCGCAGACTCCACAGCGCCCCGTTGAAGGCTGTGTTGTGGACCTGGCCGGCTGAGCGCGCACGGGTCATTATGTCTGCTACGTCATATTGGTTCGTCGAGACGGCCCAGTTGACCCGTATGTAGTCGAGTGGGCCGCGGGGTCCGTTGAAGCCGTTGAGCGTGGAGTGGACACGCCAGTACAGGTACGGGGCTATGACGAAGGCGGCGACCAGAAGGCAAACCCAGAACCCCGGCAGGATGCGCAGGACCCGGTGCCAGAGGAAGCGGCCGACAGGGAGGCGGCCACCGCTGCGAGTGACGAGGATCCCGGAGAGCACGAAAAAGCCGTAGACCGCGAGTTTGCCGAGGTCGGCCTGGCCTCCACTGAAACTGTGAAGGTATTCCTTCCCGCCGTAGCCGAGGACGCGGGCGTGCGATAGGACCACGGCCAGCGCCAGGCACAGCCTCAGCAGGCCCAGGCTGTTGTTGCGGCCGGTGAGCAGCTCACCGACGCTGCCGTGGGACCAGCGCAGCGTGAAATCGCCAGGCATGAGATTCCCTGATTTTGTTGAGACAGTCATTCAATAGGCCAAGCGAGCCAACGGTATCCTGCTTCATCGCGGGAGCCGCACGGCGACGGGCGGGCGCAGCGGAGCCGGGAGACATGTGCCTCGCACTGTGCGCCGACCAGCCGCCCGAATGGCACTGATGCTCCGTCACTGCCGGTCTTCTGTAGGTTCGCTGACCCCTGGTAGGACTGGGGCAGTTCGTTGTAATGGTGCGTGTCCTGCGGACAGAGTGTGATGTTGACCTCATGTGTTCAGCCGGGAAGGTGAGCTGACGCCCTGACAGCACAAGGGCGCCTCCCATTTGCGACGGTCTGGACTGTCCAGATCAAAACCGTCGTCAGGGAGAGGCGCCCTCGGAGGGAAAGTCACCAGCTGGGACAGTCGGCTCGCGGGGCGGGCCGACGGCAGGAATCTGGTCGGGCAGGCGGGCGTCGTGCTGCTGCGGAAGGTCGCCGACCGGCTCGGTCGTGCCCACGCGCCGGCCGCCGCGCTTCGCGTGGGCAGCGGGCCGGGACGGTGGGACCGCGACCCCTGTCCGGTCTCCGACACCGGCTGGGCCGTCGACACCGCGGACGAGCGGGCCATCGCCCTGCTGCCAGAGAAGGTGTACATCACCTTCACCGGCTGAGCACGGGCCGCGGGCGGACCCGCGGCATGACACGGCGACGCGCCCGCCCCGGAAGGGGTCGGGCGCGCCGCGCGCGGTGGGACCGGATCAGCGGTGGTCGTTGCCGTGGTGACGGTCGTTGCCGTGGTGACGGTCGTTGCCGTGGTGACGGTCGTTGCCGTGGCGGTCGTTGCCGTGGTGACGGTTGTGGCCCCACGACTCCTGGTCCACCTGGCGGCGGTGGTCGTCACGCAGGGTGGCGGTGCCGGCGCGGTTGTCCCACACCTCGCGACGGCGGTCCTGGTACAGGTCGCTGCGGGTGTCGCGGCCCACGCCGGTGTGGACGCGGACCGTGGCGCGCGGGGCCAGCCGGTAGTGGCGGAACGTGTACTTGTCGCCGCGGTTGTCGGAGAGCGTCCACCCGTCCATGTTCACGGAGTGACGGGTGGTGTTGGTGAGCTCCACCCACTCCTTGTTCAGGGAGAAGGCCGAGCGGTCGTCCCGACCCGGTGCGTCGTAGTGCACGGCGCTGATCTCCACCTGCGGCCGGCTCGGACGCGAGGCTGCGGTGGCCGACGCCGGCAGTGTCGCCGCCCCGGTCACAGCGGCGGCGACGATCGCGACGGCGGTGAGACGACGGGCGGAAACAGAGGAAACGGACACAAGGTCTCCTTGCTTGGTGCGGTGTGCGGCCCCTCGGCCGCAGAACCAGAGTGACCCAGCCGGCCCGTCCCAAGTGGCTCAATACCGCTGCACGTTACGAATCATGCACATTCCGGTGACAGTAGCCTTCCATGTCCATCTATGTCCTGAAGGCGCCGGACCCGTTGGGGCACCGGCCCCGTCCGGCCCGAGCACGGGAGGCCGTCACCCGATAGTGGGTCACGACCGGAAGCGCGCATAAAAGGGCCGGTGAGGGCGCCCCGTCCCCACGGAGCCCTCACCGGCGGTCTTTCAGGCGGTCCGACGCGTCAGACGCGGACCAGTTCGCGGTCCTCTTCGCCCGCGTCGGAGGGGGTGCGCAGTCCCTCGCCCTCGACGTCCACGTTGGGCAGGGCGCGGTCCAGCCACTTCGGCAGCCACCAGGCCCGCTTGCCGAGCAGCGCGAGCACCGCCGGGACGATCGCCATGCGGACGACGAACGCGTCGAAGAAGACGGCGATCGCGAGGCCGAAGCCGATCATCTTGATCATCGACTCGCTGGAGCTGATGAAGCCGCCGAACACGGCCATCATGATGATCGCGGCGGCGGCCACCACCTTGGCGCTGTGCCGGAAGCCGGTGACGACGGCCTGGCTCGGGCTCTCGCCGTGGACGTACGCCTCCCGCATCCGGGTCACGAGGAACACCTCGTAGTCCATCGCGAGGCCGAAGACCACGCCCACCATGAAGATCGGCATCATCGACATGATCGGGCCGGTCTCCTCGACGCCGATCAGACCGCCGAGCCAGCCCCACTGGAAGACCGCGACGACGGCGCCGAGCGCGGCGAGCACGCTGAGCAGGAAGCCGAGGGCCGCCTTCAGCGGGACCAGGACGGAGCGGAAGACCACGATCAGCAGCAGGAAGGCCAGCCCGACGACCAGGCCCAGGTACGGGATCAGCGCGTCGTTGAGCTTCTGCGAGAAGTCGATGTTCATCGCGGTGGTGCCGGTGACCAGGACCTGCGCGCCGGTGTCGGCCCTGACGTCGGCGCCCTGGTCGCGGATGGCGTGCACCAGGTCCTCGGTCTGGGCCGAGGACGGCTTGGAGCCGGGGATCACGGTGATCGTGGCGGTGTCGCCGGTCTTGTTGAAGACCGCCGGGGTGACCGTCGCGACGTCCCCGAGCTTCTTGATCCCGTCGGTCACCGAGGTGGCCGCGGCCTTGGGGTCGTCGCTGTTCTGGGCGTCGACCACGATCAGCAGGGGACCGTTGAACCCGGGTCCGAAGCCTTCCGACAGCAGGTCGTAGGCCCGGCGCTGCGTCGTGGACGTCGGCTGCGAGCCGTCGTCGGGCAGACCCAGTTCCAGCCGGGTGGCCGGGACGGCGATCGCGCCGAGACCGACCACGCCGAGCAGCAGCACGGCGGCCGGACGGCGGATCACGAAGCTCGCCCACCGCACGCCCAGCCCGGGCTTGGCGGTCTCGGCCTGCCCGGACTGCTCGCCCTTCGCGGCGGCCGCCCCGCGCTTCTCACCGGTGGGCCTGATCTTCTTGCCCGCGTAGCCGAGCAGCGCCGGGATCATGGTCAGCGCGATGAGGACGGCGACCACGACCGTGCCCGCCGCGGCGAGGCCCATCTTGGTCAGCATCGGCACGTTGACGACGGCGAGGCCCGCGAGGGCGATGACGACCGTGAGACCGGCGAAGACCACGGCCGAGCCGGCGGTGCCGGCGGCACGGCCGACGGCCTCCTCGCGGTCGCGGCCCTCGGCGAGCTCGCTGCGGTAGCGGGAGACGATGAACAGCGCGTAGTCGATGCCGACGGCGAGGCCGATCATCAGCGCGAGGGTGGAGGTGGTGTCGCCGAGGTCGAGCGCCTTGGCGAGGGCGGTGATGGTGGAGACGCCGATGCCGACGCCGATGATCGCGGTGAGCAACGGCAGTCCGGCCGCGACCAGCGAGCCCAGGGTGAGGACGAGGACGACGGCGGCGATCGCGAGACCGATGACCTCGCCGATCGCACTGGGGTCGGCCCCGGCCTGGAGGGCGTCGCCTCCGACGTCGACGGTCAGTCCGGTGGCCCGGGCAGACTCGCCGGCCGCCTCGAGGGCGTCCCGGGTGGAGTCCTTCAGCTCCATGCCGGGGACGTCGTACTTCACGGAGGTGTAGGCGACCGTCCCGTCCTTGCTCACCGCGTTCGTGGTGAAGGGGTCGGTGACGGAGGCGACCTCGGAGCCGTCCTGGAGGGCCTTGACGGCTCTGTCGACGGTCGCCTTGTTGGCGGCGTCGGTCATCTTCTGGCCCTCTGGCGCCTTGAAGACGATGCGCCCGGTCCCGCCGTCGGCGCTGGCTCCCGGGAAGCGCTGTTCCAGCAGGTCGAAGGCCTTCTGGGCCTCGACTCCGGGTATGGAGAAGGAGGTTGTCCCGGCTGCGGGCGCGGAGGCGGCGCCGACGCCTGCGAGGGTCAGCAGCGCCACCCAGACGAGGGCGACGAAGTGGCGGCGGCGGAAGGCGAGCCGGCCCAGTCGATAAAGGAACGTGGCCACGGAGGCGTACTCCCGGTCAGGTCGTGGTGTGGGGGCCGCGGTTGTCGGCGCGGGCCCGGGGGCAGGGTTGACCACCCCGGCGGGGAGGCAGGGGTGATCGGCCCGACGACGTGAGCGGTGACGTCAGGTGGTGGGGAGGACCGTGGGGACGGTCAGGTGGAGGGGTTCGGCGCGCAGAGGGCGGGGAGCACCACGGCGTCGATGTACGAGAGGAGGAACTCCTGCGTCGGGGGCTGCTCGTCGAGCAGTGTGCGGGCCGCGAACGCGCCGATCATCATGTGCATCACGAACTCGGTCGCGGGGTTGTCCGCGCGGACTTCCCCCCGGTCGATCGCCCGTGCCAGCACCCGGCGGAACGCGGCCAGCTCCGGTTCGATGAGGTGTTCCCTGAACGCCTTCAGCAGGTCAGGGTTCTCGTGGACGGCCATGGCCAGCCCTCGCATGAGCGCGGAGTTCTGCTCCATCTGGCAGTCGTCCGAGCGCAGGGTGAGGGCGTGCATGTCGCCTTTGAGCGACCCGGTGTCGATCGCGTCGAGGGAACCGCCCGGCTTGCTGTGACGGACCGCCTTCGCCACCAGCTCGGGCTTGCCGCCCCACTGGCGGTAGAGCGTCGCCTTGCTGGATCTGGTGCGGGCGGCCACGGCGTCCATGGTGAGGGCGTCGTAGCCGACCTCGCGGAGCAGTTCGAGCACGGCCTCGTACAGCTCGGCCTCGCGCTCGGGAGTGATGCGGCTGCGACGCGCCGTTGCGACCTCGGTCATTCCGCTCACCCTTCCACTCCGCACCGCCACAGTCTCCTGTTCGTACACGCCGAATGTAGCGCATCCAGCTTCGAAACGAAACTGTTTCGTACGTGTCCTGGCTCACCCGGCGGCCCATCCGGTCGCCCACCCGGTCCCCGGCGCGCTCGCCGCGCGATCGCCACGTGATCGCCGCGTGATCGTTCGCGACGCGCCTTTGCCATAAGTTGCTCCGTTCCATCCCCCGGAAAAGCATGGGGAGGTGAGCTATCTGCGTCTGCCCCATCTCAGCGGTGACCTGTTGTGTTTCGTGGCCGAGGACGACCTCTGGCTGACCCCCCTCGACGACCCCCGGCGGGCCTGGCGGCTCACCGTCGACCGCACCAAGGCCGGACACCCCCGCTTCTCCCCCGACGGCCGCCACATCGCGTACACGAGCTGGCGCAGCCTCGTCCCGGAGATCCACGTGCTCCCGGTGGACGGCGGCCCGGGTCGGCGCCTCACGTACTGGGGCAGCTCCGACACCCAGGTCCGCGGCTGGACGCCCGCCGACCCGGACGGGAACGCCGACATCCTCGCCGTCGCCTCCCACGGCGAGCCGTTCTCCTACTTCACCTGGTCCTACAAGGTCCCCACCGACGGCTCGCCCGGCAGCAAGCTCCCCTGGGGCCCGGTCTCCGACCTCCAGGTCGCCGACGTCGACGGCGAGCGCCGCACCCTCCTGCTCACCGGCACTCCCCCGCACGAGCCGGCCGCCTGGAAGCGCTACCGCGGCGGCGCCACCGGACGCCTGTGGCTGCACGGGCGGCGCCTGCTGGAAGGCCTCGACGGACACCTCGCGTGCCCGCTCTTCGTCGGCGACCGCATCGCCTTCCTCTCCGACCACGAGGGCGTCGGCAACCTGTACTCCTGCGCCCACGACGGCTCCGACCTGCGCCGGCACACCGACCACGACGCCTTCTACGCCCGGCACGCCGCCGGCGACGGCACCCGCGTCGTCTACCAGTGCGCCGGCGAGCTGTGGATCGTCGACGACCTCGCCGCCGGCTCCGCGCCGCGCCGCCTCGACGTGCGCCTCGGCGGGCCGCGGGCCGGGCGGCGGCCCTACCAGATCCCGGCGGCCCAGCACGTGGACGGCATCTCCGTCGACGAGACCGGACGCGCGAGCGCCGTCGTCGTCCGCGGCAGCCTCTACTGGCTGACCCACCGGGACGGGCCCGCCCGGACGATCACCGACACCCCCGGGGTGCGGGTGCGGCTGCCGGAGATGCTCGGCCCCGGCGGCCAGGTCGCCTACGTCACCGACGCCGACGGCGAGGACGCCGTCGAGATCGCCTACCTGCCGCGGGCCAGCGGCGACCGCGCGCCGCGCCGGCTGGCCTCCGGACGGCTCGGGCGGGTCCTCGAGATGGTGTGCGACCCGGAAGGCGAACGGCTCGCGATCGCCTCGCACGACGGCCGGCTGCTGCTCGTCGACGTGAGCCGGAACCCCGAGGACGGCTCCCTCGGGGAGCCCGGGGAGCCCGGGGAGCCCGGGGAGCCCGGGGAGCCCGGGGAGCCCGGGGAGCCCGGGGAGCCCGCGGAGGACGAGGTCACCGAGCTGATCGCCTCGGTCAACGGGCCCGTCCGCGACCTCGCGTTCTCACCGGACGGCAGCTGGCTGACCTGGTCGCACCCGGGCATCGGCCGCTCCCTGCGGCAGATCAAGATGGCCCGCGTCCCCGGCACGGCGAACGGTGAACGGCTGATCGTCGACGTCACCGACGGCCGGTTCGAGGACGAGAACCCGGTCTTCACCCGGGACGGCCGCTACCTCGCGTTCCTGTCCTGGCGCGGCTTCGACCCGGTGTACGACGTGCACACCGGCGACCTGTCCTTCCCGCTCGGCTGCCGCCCGTACCTGGTGCCGCTGTCCTCGGCCACCCCCTCGCCCTTCGCGCTGACCCCGGAGGGCCGTCCGGCCGCCGGCGGGCTGGACCCGCTGCAGGACGGCGAGGGCGGTGAGACGGGCGACGGGACCGTGACCGTCGAGGCCGAGGGGCTGGAGAGCCGGGTCACCCCCTTCCCCGTGCCGGCGTCCAAGTACTCCGCGATGTACCCCGTCGCGGGCGGCGGACTGGTGTGGCTGCGCTGGCCGATCTCCGGCGCGCTCGGCGAGACGTTCGCCAACCCGGACGACACCAGCGGCCGGCCGACGCTGGAGCACTTCAGCATCGGCAAGGCCAGGAAGTCCGAACTCGTCGACCACCTCGACTGGTTCGCCCTCAGCGGTGACGGCACCCGGCTGGTCGTCGTCGACGAGGGCGACCTGCGGGCGGTGCCGTCGGCCGAGACCGGGGACCCCGACTCCACCGTCTGGATCGACCTGCGGCGCATCCTGCACGAGGTGGACCCCGGCGCCGAATGGCGACAGGCGTACGAGGAGGCCGGCCGGCTGATCCGCGCCTACTTCTGGGACCCCGGAATGTGCGGCATCGACTGGGACGCGGTGCTCGACCAGTACCGCCCGCTCGTCGAACGCGTGGCGTCCCCCGACGAGTTCGCCGACCTGCTGCGCGAAGTACTGGGCGAACTCGGCACCTCCCACGCCTACGTCACCGCCGCCCGCCGCAACGAGGGGCCGCCGCACTACCAGCGCCTCCAGGGCCTGCTGGGCGCCAACCTCGTGCGCCGGGACGCCGGCTGGGCCGTCCGCCGGATCCTGCCCGGCGACTCCTCCGACTCCAAGGCCCGCTCACCGCTGGCCGGCACCGGCATCCGCGAGGGCGCGGTGCTCACCCACGTCGACGGCCGGCCGGTCGATCCGGTGACCGGCCCGTACCCGCTGCTGGCCGGGGCCGGCGGTACCACGGTCGAGCTCACCTTCGCCCCGGCCGAGGGCGAGGCGGGCCGGGCACGCCGGGTGGCCGTCGTCCCGCTCGTCGACGAACGCCCCCTGCGCTACCAGGACTGGGTCGCCAAACGCCGGGCCGTCGTCCGCGCGTTGAGCGGCGGCCGCTGCGGCTACCTGCACATCCCCGACATGGGCGGCTCGGGCTGGGCCCAGTTCAACCGCGACCTGCGCATGGAGGTGTCCAGGCCCGCGCTGATCGTGGACGTGCGCGGCAACGCGGGCGGCCACATCAGCGAGCTGGTCGTGGAGAAACTGACGCGCACGATCCTCGGCTGGGACCTCACCCGAGGCGCCCAGCCGGTGTCGTACGCCTCGAACGCGCCGCGCGGGCCGGTGGTGGCGCTCGCCGACGAGGCGACCTCCTCGGACGGCGACATGATCGCGGCCGCCTTCAAACTGCTGAAGCTGGGCCCGGTGGTCGGCCAGCGCACCTGGGGCGGCGTGGTCGGCATGACCGGCCGCCACCAGCTCGGCGACGGCACCGTCATCACCGTCCCGATGAACGCGGCCTGGTTCGACGCGTACGGCTGGTCGGTGGAGAACCGGGGCGTCACCCCCGACCTGGAGGCCCTGCGCACCCCGCTCGACTGGGCGGAGGGCCGCTACGCCCAACTCGACGACGCCGTACGGCTGGCCCTCGACCTGCTCACCGTCACGCCCCCGGCGAGCCCGCCGGACCTCACCGTCGTCCCCGACCGGTCCCGGCCGCCACTGCCGCCGCGCGGCACGGAGAGCAGGAGTTGAGAGCAAGGGTCGAGACGCGCTCGGGGCGCCCTTCCGGAAGAAGGACGCCCCGAGTCGCCGGCCTGGGCCGGCAGATCAGCGGTGACTACATGTCGTAGTCCTGCGCGAGACGATCGTCGTCCTCGCGCCGCATCCGCTCGTTCTCCTGGCCGGCACGCTCACCGGGACGCTCACCGGGACGCTGACCGGACCGCTCGCCCGGACGCTCACCGGGACGGTCGCCGGAGCGGTCCGCGGGCCGCTCGCCGGGGCGCTCGCCCGGACGCTGCTTGCCGCCACGCTGCTGGACCTGCTCCTTGGCCTGCTGGGCCTTCTGCTTGGCCTGCTGCTGCCACTGTTCGGTCTGGTCCTGGAACTTGTCCTTCATACCCATGTGGGTTCACTCCTGTAGGAGATGAGAGGGGTCGAGGCCCCGTGGTGGGGCCTCGACCAGACTCACACGGGCGGTCACGCCCCGCATGTCGATCAACTACGCTGCGTAGCCCTCGACTCCTCGTCAGCGGCGCCGCCCGCGCCCACCAGGCCCGTCCGCATCCCCTGCAGCCGGGGCGCGAACCGCCGCATCTCGCGCTGCCCGACGGTACCGATGAGCGCCGGCAGATATCCGCGCACTCCCTGCATGCCGCGCAGCCATCCCTGCCCGTACACGTGCGCCGAGCGCCGCTCGATGCCGGCCACGAGCCGGTCGACGGCCGGACCGAGCGGGTACGTCTTGTTCGCCGGCCACGGCAGCCGCTGCCGCAACTCCCGCATCACCTCGTCCTGATCGGCCCCGCGCACCATGTCGGTGTCGGTCCACGACAGATAGCCGACGCCCACCCGCACGCCCTGGTGGCCGACTTCGGCCCGCAGACAGTGCGCGTACGCCTCCACGCCCGCCTTGGACGCGCAGTACGCGGTCATCATCGGCGCCGGCGTGATCGCGGCCAGCGAGGCGACCTGCAGGAGATAGCCGCGGCTCTCCTTCAGCAGCGGCAGGAAGGCGCGCGCGGTGACCGCCGAGCCGATCAGGTTCACCTCGACGACCCGGCGCCAGGACTGCGGATCGGAGTCGGCGAACGGGCCGCCGCCCGCGACGCCCGCGTTGGCGACCACGATGTCCACCTTGCCGAAGCGCTCCTTCACCTCCGCCGCGACCCGGACCATCGCCTCGTGGTCGGTGACGTCGGCGTACCAGTGGTCGCTGTCGCTGTGCAGCCGCTCGGAGACCCGCTTGAGCGCGTCCGGCTCCAGCCCGACCAGAGCGACCTTCGCGCCCCTCGCGGAAAGCTTGCGGGCCAGCAGCTCGCCCACGCCGCGCGCAGCCCCCGTGACGACGGCGACCTGTCCCTCGAGGCTCACCCTGCTCATGCGCCCTCCTTCAACTGCGAGTAAGTGGTGACGAGTTCCCGGATCCGGCCGGTGACCAGCTCGGGCGCCTCGACCGGCGTCATATGGCCGAGGCCGGGCAGTTCGGTGACGCCGAGGCAGTGCGGCAGCGCCGCGGCTATCCGGTGCGCGTGCACCGGCGGGGTGAGCCGGTCGCCGGTGCCGACGATCACCGCCGTCGGCACGCTCAACTCCCGTACCCGGTGGTCGAGGTCGAGCAGGCGCAGCACGTGCGACCAGGCGTGCCGCACCTTGCGCGGACAGGCGTGCACGATGCGGGCGCACGCGTCCACCATGTGCGGGGCGGAACCGGCGCCCATCGTGGCGTACTTGAGGATCCGCTTCGCGACGGGCGTGACCGGTCCGAGGGGCGCCCTGGAGCCGAGGACGTGCCCGGTCAGCCAGGTCCGCAGCCGGCCCGGCCGCAGGGGCAGCACGGTGGACTCGGCGACCAGCCCCGAGGTGCCGGTGCTGCACAGCAGGACCGCAGCCGCATGCTCCCTCAACGCGTCCCTGGCAGCCGCCGCGATGACCGTCATGCCGCCCATGGAGTGCCCGGCGATCACCGCTTTCTCACCGGGCGCGAGCGTCGCCGTGAGCACCGCCTCCAGGTCGTCGGCGAGCGTGTCCGTGCTGCACGCCGGGCTCGCCGGGGTGCGGCCGTGGCCGCGCTGGTCGTAGGCGATGACACGGTGGTCGGCGGCGAGGTCCCGGATCTGGTCCGCCCAGAACGCGGTCGAGCAGGTCCAGCCGTGCGCGAGGACGACCGCGGGCGCGCCCTTGGGGCCGTGCACCTCCACGTGCAGGGACGTGCCGTCGGCGGAGACCGCGGTCAGGTCGCGGCGGGCACTCACGCCGTCACCTCGCTGTCCGCCGTGCGCGGGCCGGCCGGGGCGGCCGGGGCCGTGGGCGCTCGCAGGACCTCGTACTCGGCGAGGTCCACCCGCCGCGCCGCACGCCGGAACTCGGAGGTGGTGCCCGGCCAGACGGTGGTGTTGCGGCCGTTCGCGTCCAGGTACCAGCTGGTGCAGCCGCCGGTGTTCCACACCGTGCGCCGCATCCGGTCCTGCACCCGGCGGTTCCAGGCGTGCACGGCGCTCGGGCGGGCGTCCAGGGCCGCCCTGCCTCCGAGGACGTCCAGCTGGCGCAGATAGTCGGCCAGGTAGTTCAGCTGGGACTCGATCATGAGGATCATGGAGTTGTTCCCGAGGCCCGTGTTGGGGCCGATGATCGTCATCCAGTTCGGGAAGCCGGCGGCGGAGGCGCCGCGCAGGGCCTCCATGCCGTCCTTCCAGCTCTCCGCCAGCGTCCGCCCGTCGGCGCCCACCACCCGGTCGGCGATCGGCATGTCCGTGACGTGGAACCCGGTCCCGAAGACGATCACGTCCGCCTCGGCCTCGGTGCCGTCGGCGGCGACCAGCGTGGACCCGCGCACCTCGCTCAGTCCGCTCGCGACGACGTCCACGTTGGGCTGCGCGAGGGCCGGATAGTAGGCGCTCGACAGCAGGATCCGCTTGCAGCCGATGCGGTAGTCCGGGGTGAGCTTGGCCCGCAGCACCGGATCCTTGATGACACGGGCCATGTTCTGCCGGGCGAGCTTCTCGACGAAACCGAGCTGGTTCGGCCGCTTGGTGAACGCCTGGACCTGCAGCTCCCGGATGCCCCACAGCAGCCCGCGGCGCGCCTGCGCGGTGACCGGCAGGGCCCGGTGCAGGGCGCGCTCCGCGCCGCTGATCGCCCGGTCGACGCGGGGCATCACCCACGGCGGGGTGCGCTGGAACAGCGTCAGCCGGGACACGTCGGGCTGCAGGGCGGGCACGATCTGGATGGCGGAGGCACCGGTGCCGACCATCGCGACGCGCTGCCCCGCCAGGTCGGCGTCGTGGTCCCAGCGGGCCGAGTGGAAGACCTTGCCGGGGAACGAGTCCAGGCCCGGGATCTGAGGGATCCTCGGGTCGGACAGCGGCCCGGTGGCCGACACGACGACGTCGGCGAAGTAGCGTCCCGCGCTCGTCTCGACGTCCCAGCGCAGTTCCCGCGCGTCCCAGGTCATCCGCAGCACCTCGGAGTCCAGCCGCAGGTGCGGCCGCAGCCCGAACACGTCCGTGACGTGCTCCAGGTAGGCGCGGATGTGTTCCTGCCCGGAGAAGGTGCGCGGCCAGTCGGGGTTCGGGGCGAAGGAGAAGGAGTACAGGTGGGAGGGCACGTCGCAGGCGCACCCGGGGTAGCTGTTGTCCCGCCAGGTCCCGCCGACGCTGCTCGCCCGCTCGAGGATCACGAAGTCGGTGATCCCCTCCCGGCGCAGCCGCACGGCGGCCCCCAGCCCGCCGAAGCCGGACCCGATCACCGCCACCCGTACGTGTTCGGTCATCCCGAAGCCTCCTGCCGTGCGGCTCTCGCCACTCTCGCCACTGCGCCAGTGAACACTGGCGCAGTGGGAGCGTAGAGCAGGTCCGTACCGATGGGTAGGGCCCGGGGGGAAGGAAAGTTACCCGCGGTACAACATAGGCTTCGGCCGTGACGGAGAAGAGGGAGTACCGAACGGAGGAGCTGGCCGCGAAGGCCGGCATCACGGTGCGCACCCTGCGCTTCTACCGCGAACGCAAACTGCTCGCGCCGCCCCGCCGCGAGGGCCGCATCGCCTGGTACGACGACCATCACCTGGCCCGGCTGCGCACCATCGCCGCCCTGCTGGAACGCGGCCACACCCTCACCGGCATCGCGGAGCTGGCGGACGCCCTCGACCAGGGCCGCGATGTCGCCGACCTCATCGGCGTCGGCGGCCCCACCGAGGAGGAGCCGGTCCGCCTCACCCCCGAGGAGCTCGCCGCCCGCTTCGAGGGCCAGGCCACCCCCGAGAACCTCGCCGCCGCCCTCGAACTCGGCTACCTCGGCACCGACGGCGACGAGATCGTCCACATCAGCCGCCGCCTGCTGGACGTCTCCACCGCCCTGGTCCGCGAGGGCATCCCGCTCGCCGAGGTCCTCGCGGCGGGCGTCCGCGTCCGCGCCCACGCCGACGCCCTCGCCGAACTCTTCACCGACCTCATCCTGCGCCACGCCACCGAACAGGAACTCCCCCGCCTGCGCCCCCTGGCCCGCAGCGTCGTCGAGGCGGAAGTCTCCCTCGCCATGGACCGCCGGCTGCGCAACGACAAGGACAAAGACGAGGAGGAGGACGAGGACAACTGACGGGGCCGCGGCGGTCACGGGGGGCCGTCTACAGGTCGAAGGCCACCGTCACCGGGGCATGGTCCGACCAGCGTTCGCCGTGCGTGGCGGCCCGCTCCACCAGCGCCTTGACGGCCTTGGCCGCGAGACCGGGCGTCGCCACCTGAAGGTCGATCCGCCAACCTGAATCATTGTCGAAGGCACGGCCCCGGTACGACCACCAGGTGTACGGGCCCGTCGTCTCCGGGTGGAGTTCGCGGACGACGTCGACGTAGCCGCCGTCCGTCGCGGTGAGGACCTGACCGAGCCAGGCGCGCTCCTCGGGGAGGAAGCCGGAGCTCTTGGCGTTGGCGCGCCAGTTCTTCAGGTCCGCCTGCTGGTGGGCGATGTTCCAGTCGCCGCAGACGAGGACCTCGCGGCCGTCGGCGGCGGCCCGGGCCCGCAGCTCCTTGAGGTACGCGAGGAACTCGCCCATGAAGCGGAGCTTCTCGTCCTGCCGTTCGGTGCCGACCTCGCCGGAGGGCAGATAGAGGGAGGCGACCGTCACACCGGGCAGGTCGGCCTCCAGATAGCGGCCGGACCCGTCGAACTCCGACGAGCCGAAGCCGACGCGGACGGCGTCCGGCTCACGGCGGGTATAGAGGGAGACGCCGGCGCGGCCCTTGGCGGCGGCCGGGGCATGGGTGACGTGCCAGCCCTCGGGGGCCCGGACCGTCTCCGGCAGCTGCTCCGGCTCGGCCCGCACCTCCTGGAGGCACAGCACGTCGGCGGAGGTGTCCGCGAGCCACTCGACGAAGCCCTTCTTCGCGGCGGCGCGGAGTCCATTCACGTTCACGGAGGTCACGGTCAGCACCCGGGCACGATACCGGCCGCCGGGCGCCGCCCCGGACCGGGTCCCGTTCCCGGCCGTACAGGGGACGCCGAAGGTTCGGTTGTGCCTACACGTACTGTGTTCGGCGTGAGAATACGTCCGGTCCCCTTCGACCATCCCGACGCGGTCAAGCTCAACGACGACGTCCAGGCCGAGTACCACGAGCGCTACGGCGACGGCGGCGACGCCACCGTCCTCGCGCCGTCCGACTTCCAGCCGCCGTACGGTGTCTATCTCATCGCCTACGACGAGAGCGACCGCCCGGTCGCCACCGGCGGCTGGCGCAGCCGGGACGAGAACGGCGAGGGCAACCAGGACGGCGACGCCGAACTGAAGCGGATGTTCGTGGTCCGGGACATGCGCGGGCGCGGTCTGGCACGCCGGATGCTCACCGCGCTGGAGGAGAGCGCCCGGGACGCGGGCCGTGTCCGGATGGTGCTGGAGACCGGCACCGAGCAGCCGGAGGCCATCGCCCTGTACACCTCCAGCGGCTACGAGCCGTGCACGAAGTTCGGCTACTACCGCGCCTACCCCGAAAGCCGCTGCTTCGCCAAGCCGCTCGCCCCATAAGGCCGCCGGGGCCCCCTGAGGCCGCTCGCCTCCTCGGACTTCTCAGCGCCTGAGGCTGCTCACACGGCCTCAGGCCCCGCCCAGGAAAGCCCTCCCCCCAGCCCGGCGCAACCGGCAGTGCCAACGCGTCAAGAAGCCGTCCAAGAACACCCTCGAGGTCCGTCAACGGGACCGCCCTCGCACACCCAGTGACGTCCACTGCACACTGAGGGCCGCCAAGCGCCCCATCTGACCTGCACTGGATGCCCTAACGCACCGGCATTGCGCGTCTGAAGCACCCTTTCTCCACAAGGTGACCGACCGTCAAAGAACCGCCAGGTTCTGTGAATTCGTCAGGTAAGATGACATATATAGCTCGGTCACGGGGGTGTCCACGCAATGACCACTTCGCCCATTCCTACAGTTTCTGTGGTTGTCCCGGTCTACAACGCGATGCCCTACCTGGAGCGGACCCTCGCGTCAGTGGCGCAGCAGAGCATCGGTGCGGACGCCATCGAGGTCATCGCCGTGGACGACGGCAGCACCGACGGCAGCGGCGAGTTCCTGGACACCTGGGCCGACCAGAGCGCATTCCGGATGGAGGTCATCCACCAGGAGGCGTCCGGCGGGCCGAGCCGGCCGCGCAACGTCGGCCTCGACCACGCGAGCGGCACCTACGTCTTCTTCCTCGACGGTGATGACTGTCTCGGGCCGCAGGCCCTGGAGCGGCTGGTCGCCATGGCCGAGAAGAACGGCTCGGACACCGTACTGGCCAAGCTCATCGGCGTGGGGCGCAAGGTGCCCAAGCAGTTATTCGCCAAGAACGTCGACAAGGTCGATCTTGCCAAGGGCGACGTCTATTACAGCCTGATGCCGTTCAAACTGTTCCGCCGGGACATGATCGAGACGCATCAGATCCGCTTCCCGGAGCACATGCGGATCAGCGAAGACCAGTACTTCGTCGCTCAGGCCTACCTCCACAGCAAGGTCATCTCCATCGTCGGCAACTACGACTGCTACTACGTAGTCAAGCGCGGGGACGACGGGAACATCACCGCCGGCGGCCTCGACTACAGGATCATCGTCGAGCAGGCGGCACAGATGGTCGACCTGATCACCCAGCTGACCGGGCCCGGGGCGCTCCGCGACCAGCTCGTACGCCGCCACGTCCACGTCGAACTGCTGGGCCGCTTCGACCGCCGTTACCTCGACGCGGACGGCACACTGCGCGCGGAGTACGTCACCCTCGCCCGGCCCTACGCCCAGGCGTGGGTCAGCCCGGCGATCCTCGCCCAGCTGACTCTCGCCCAGCGGCTGCGGGTGCACTGCCTGCGCGAAGGGCTCGTCGACGAACTCGCCTCGGTCATCGCATGGGATCTCGCGGGCCAACCGGGCAAGGCAGAGGTCCGCGACGGCAAGCTCTACGCGGCGGCCCCCTTACCCCCCGCCGCCTACACCGAGCTGTGCGACATCACCGCCTGCGCCATCGGCGCCAGCCCCCGACGCCGCGTGGAACACCTCGCCTGGCACGGCGGCCGGATCGAGCTCTCCGGATACGCCTACCTCGACCAGGTCGACACCGACGACCTCACCACCGAAGTCATCCTGCGCCACACCGGCACCGGCCGCGAGATCACCCTGCCTGCCGAACCCATCGAGACCCCCCATCTGAGCGTCAGCCGCGGCAAGGAAACCTACGACTACGGCCGCGCCGGCTTCCGCGCCACCATCGACCTCGCCACCGCCTCCGGCAGCCAGCCCCTCGACAACGGCGCCTGGCACCTCTCCCTGCGCTGCACCGCACACGGACTGACCGCCCGCGGCAACCTCGGCAGCGCGCTCGGCCCCGATGTACCCCGCCGCCCCCTCCGGCACAGCATCCCCGGAAGCCGGCGCAGCATGAGCATAGGCCCGCGCGACGGACAGCTCAGCCTGCAGATCGGCGCCGTCTCCTCGGCCGTCTCCAGCCTCCGCCGCAACCTCGGAAAGGCCATACGCCTGATGCGCGACACCGACAACTGACCCGAGGTTTTCATCGATCAG
Organism: Streptomyces sp. B21-105; assembly: GCF_036898465.1. NCBI lineage: Bacteria > Bacillati > Actinomycetota > Actinomycetes > Kitasatosporales > Streptomycetaceae > Streptomyces > Streptomyces sp. B21-105. The sequence continues at coordinate 4,015,103 of NZ_JARUMJ010000001.1, forward strand.
GGAACCGGTCTCGGTGGTGCCGTCTTCTTCGACTGCGCTGAGCACGGGCGTGCCTTCCCGACCCGCGTTCGCAGCGCGGGCGTACTCGGTGACTTGTCGATCACTCACTCGGGGAGGAACGCCCTTCGCGCGTCCTTCACAGGAGCTGATCCCCAAGTACTGAGCATTGCTCGTCAGTTCCCGCGGCGGCACGCTGCGGCCCCGTCCTCCGGTCATGCGGATGCGCTCCTGACGGTTGCGGGGCGCAGTCACGAACGCGTCGCCCCAACACTCCTGGCCGCCATCGCCGTCATGGTCGAGAACATCACGGAATTGACATCCTCCCCCTCTTAAAAGAGAGGGATTCCAACCCATATGGGCTGAGGTTCACGGACGCTCGACCCCTTGGGGGGTGTCATCCTTCCGGCACCGGCTGATCGCCGGGGGCGGGGAATCCCGCCCTGTCCTGCCGCGACGTTGATACTGGCGTTGGTGTCCGCGTTGCAGGTGAAGCCGCAGGAGGAGCAGACGAACTCGGCTTGGCTCTTGCGCGAGTTCTTGTCGATCCATCCGCAGGCACTGCACCGCAGACTCGTGTAGGGGGCGGGCACGTCTTCGACGCGGCCGGGGGCCTTGTGCTCGGTGCGCTGCCGCAGAAGACCCCAGCCCTGGGCGAGGATCGCCCGGTTCAGGCCGGACTTCTGAGCGACGTTCTTGCCGGGCTGCTCGACGGTCCCCTTCGCCGAGCGGGTCATCGTCTTGACGTTCAGCTTCTCGAACCGCACCAGGTCATACGAGCGGGCGAGCATCGTCGAGGTCTTCTCGCACCAGTCCTTGCGCCGGTTCGCCTCACGGGCCTTGAACTTGGCGGCCTTGGCGTACTCGGCCGTCTTCTCGGGGCTGCCCTTCTTCGCCCGTGCCGCGCGCCGCTCGTGCTTGCGGACCTGGGCACGTTCCTTGACAGTGAGCTGCGGGCAGTTGAGGGTGCGGCCGTCGGACAGGGCGGCGGTGATCTTCACGCCCCGGTCGATGCCGATGACCTCGCCCGTGCCCGGGGCGTCGATCGGCTCGGGGATGACGGCGAACGCAACGTGCCACTGGCCGTTCCTGAACGTGACCCGGAACGTCTTCGCGCTGGGCAGGTCGCGGGTGAGGCGGAAGCGGACCCAGCCGCAGCCGGGCACCTTCACCTGGGCCCAGCGCCGGTTCAGCTTCTGCACCACGACGGAGCGGCCCATGACCTGCTTGCCGGTCTTCGTGTTCAGCTTCGGCGAGCCGTCCTCGTTGCACTCGGGCACGCGGTCGGTGCCGATGACGCGGAAGCCTTCGTGACGGAACTTTTTGCGCCAGGTCGGCTCGCCGAACCCTGAGGTGAAGCGGGCGTTCTTGGCCTTGGCGAAGTCCTTGAGGGCCTGCTGCTGTACGTCGGCGTTGCCCGTGCCGAGCCATTCGTTGTCGTGTCGGGCTTCGGTGAGCCGGCGGCACTGCTCGGCGAAACCGGGGGCGGACTTGCGCCACCTGCGCCAGTGGGAGTGCTGCTCGACGGCGAGGTTCCAGACGTACCGGGCGTGCGCGCAGTGCAGCAGCATCTGCTCCGCCTGCTCGCGCGTCGGGTACATCCGGAAACGACTCATGGTCCCATCATAGCTTCACATTGGAGCCGATGTCAGAATGGGACCATGACGAAGCATGTGAACCTCCGCCTTCCCGACGACGTGCACGCACTCGCCGTGGCTGCTGCTGCGGCTGACGACCGCTCTCTGAACTCATGGCTGATCTCCGTAGTGCGACGTGCTACCGAAGCCTCCGGGACGCCGGATCGCCCTGACGGCGATCCGGCTTCTCCTGCCCCGCTACGCGGGAAACCGGATTCACCCCCGGCCTGAAGGCCGGGGCACCCTTCGGCCTGTCCGGTGGAATGCTTCCTCATTGCCGGCAAGAAAGGGCTCGGACCGGCCTCGACCTCGAACCCGGCGAGGACCTGCTCCCCCACCCCCCGGCCCGGGAAGCATCCACGCCCGCCCCGCAAGGCGTAAGCCGCAGCCCCTGAGACCGTGCACGCCCCGCAATTGAAGATCGACATGTCGCAGGACCGCAGGAACCCGCCTCCACGCCTGCGGTTCCCGCGGCATGCCCACGTCTCCACCCTCGATCCACCCGACCAGGGAAACCACACTTCCCAGCGGCGGCCCGATGGACTGAACTCCGTACTCACCGCAGCCCAAACGACGAGATCCCGGTCAGACGATGACCGTCTGACCGGGATCTCGTGAACCCTTCGCGAGCTAACCCGCGAACGGCCCTGTAGTGCAGTGCAGTGGACCTGTGGGGATTTGAACCCCAGACCCCCTCGATGCGAACGAGGTGCGCTACCAGACTGCGCCACAGGCCCTTGCAACGAGTGAAACTCTAGCATCCCCTTCGGCGTGCTTGGAAATCCGTTCCCCGAGGCCGGAGGCGGGGCGCCGGAGATCATTCGTTGGCGGCCCGCGGGCGCTCGCCGTCCTCGTACTGGTCGAACAGCGGGGTGCGTCCGCGCTCGCGGGAGCGCCGGGCCGAGGCCGCGCGGCGGGCGTCGCTGCGTTCGCCGTCCTCCGTGTCCCTGTCCGCCGCCGCCGCGTCGTCCCGCGCACCGTCGGCGTCGTCCGGCCCGGTGGCCGTCGCGTCCCCCGCGTCCGCCGTGTCGTGCTCGGGGGCGACCGAGCTGGAGCGGGCCGAGCTCCAGGCGTCCGCCGCTCCGAGGTCCACGTCGGAGGTGGCCCGGGGTGCGACGGGGGCGGTCACGTACGTCGGCAGGGGCACCGGGACGGGGTCCCAGCTGTCGCCGTGGCCGGGGCGTCGCTGCCGCTCGCGCTGCTGGTCGATCCACTCCGCGTGGTCGGTCTGCTCGACGAGCGCCCTGCGGTCCGCGGCGAGCGCCAGCAGGCCGGGGTCGGTCTGCGGTTCGGGGTCCGCGTGCGGTTCCTCTGGACCGGCGTCGGGGCCGGGGTCCGCGGACGGCGCGTTCGCCGGCGCGGGCGCGCGCCGGCGAGGCTGACGCTCCCGCAGCCGCTGCGCGGCGACCTCGGCGCGCCTGCGGTCCATCTGGAACGCGAAGCGGCGGCGCTCCTGGGCGCGCAGATACCCGATGTATGCGCTGAGCAGGACGGCGGGCACGGCGGGCGCCCAGAGGAACGCCAGGCCGCCGACCGCCGCGACGACCGCGCCGATCGTGAAGGCGAAGAACAGCATCACGGTGGTGCGCCGGCGGCGGGCGAGCGACTTCGAGCGCTGGGCGCGGGCGGCGGCCGCCTGCGCGGAGGCCGCGCGCCGGGCGTCCGGCACCCGCCTGCCCGCGGCGGCCTGGGCGCCGGAAGCGAGGGCGGCGGGCGTGTGACCCGCGGGCGCCTGGTCGTGCGGCGGGCGGGCGGTCTGGTCGCGGTGCTCCCGCGCGGGCCTGCCCGCCGGTTCACGCGCCGGTTCGCGCGCGTGCTCGCGCGCCGGTTCACGTACTTGTTCCCGCGCCGGTTCCGGGCGGCCCGGCGCTCGCTCCGCCGTCACCTGCGGACGGGTCGGGGGCATGGCGAAGGACCGGACGTCCACCGAGTCGGTGACGGCGTCCGAGGCGTCGGCGACGGGCTCCCCCTCCTGGGTGGAGCGCGCCTTCAGGTCCTTGGCATACCGGCGCTCCATGCCCGCCCGTCCGGACAGCAGCCGGATGGCGGTGCTGAAGCGTTCCGTCGGACGGGCCTCGTTCAGCTCGTCCTGCCTACGGAGCCACATAGGCACCAAGTAGGCGGCCCAGGCCCCGACGATGACTGCGTAGATGAGGCCGCTGCTGCTCACGACTCACACGGTAGAGGGGTTTGCGTGAGGCCATCCGCCAATTGAGTCGGTGTGTCGCACGATCCGGCTGATATTTCGAACTTTTTTTGTGACCGATGCGATCAGCAGGCCGCCGAGGGGGCGAATTCCCCGCCTCAGACGGTCAACCTCCGATCATTTTCGAACACTTATTCAATTTCCCGGACTGCGGACACGCGAGGCGATTCCCGCCGGCATTCCCGGGGTGTCGCGGCGTCAGGTGCTCAGGCATCAGATGCTCAGGCGTCAGGCGTACCGGTGTCAGGCGTTCTTGTGGTCGCGGGGGAGGCTGGTGGAGCGGGTGCGCCGCCAGCGGCTCAGCAGGCCTTCCGGGATCTCCTCCGACGTCAGCGCGAACACGAGGTGGTCCCGCCAGGCCCCGTCGATGTGGAGATAGCGCGGCCGCAGCCCTTCCTCGCGGAATCCGAGTTTCTCCACCACGCGGCGGCTGGGCCCGTTCTCGGGTCGAATGCAGACCTCGATGCGGTGCAGTCCGACGGTGCGGAAACAGTGGTCGACGACAAGCGCCACGGCGGTCGGCATCACTCCGCGGCCGGCCACCGATTCGTCCACCCAGTAGCCGACGTGCCCGGAGCACATCGATCCCCAGGTGATCCCCGCGACCGTCAACTGCCCGACGAGCCGCCCCTGGTACTCGATGACGAACGGCAGCATCCGACCGGCGTGCGCCTCGGTGCGCAGGTGCCGGACCATCTGGCGGTATGTCGGCCGGTGCGCGATCGGCCCGCTCGGCGCGGGCGGCGGGATGGTCGCCTCCCAGGGGCGCAGCCAGTCCCGGTTGCGTCGGTTGACCTCGCGCCAGACCCGCTGGTCGCGCAGCTTTATCGGCCGCAGGACGACGTCGCCCTCCACCAGTTCCACGGGCCAGGACGGGCTGTTCAGCTCGCACCTCCCTGGCTCGGTCCGGGGTGGTCGCCGCCCCGGATCTGGTCGACGGTGTGGATCAGCAGGGGACCCAGGACGGCGAGGCCGTCCTTCACTCCGCCGGTGGAGCCCGGCAGGTTGACGATCAGCGTGGCGCCCGCCACGCCGGCCAGGCCGCGGGACAGCGCCGAGGTGGGCACCTTGTCGCGGCCGTACGCCCGGACGGCCTCGGCGATGCCCGGGATCTCCAGGTCGAGCACCGCGCGGGTCGCCTCCGGTGTGCGGTCGGTGGGCGAGACGCCGGTGCCGCCGGTGGTGACGATCACGTCGTAGCCCGCCTCGACGCCGGCCCGCAGCGCGGCCTCGACCGGGTCGCCGTCCGGCACGACCTGCGGACCGTCGACGGTGAAGCCGAAACCGCGCAGGCCCTCGGCGACCAGCGGGCCGCCCCGGTCCTCGTAGACGCCGGCGGCCGCGCGGTTGGACGCGGTGACCACCAGCGCGCCGTACGGCGCGAGCAGCGCCGACCCTGCGCCGTCGGCCGGCACGCCGGCGGACGCGCCGGGGGTCGTGCCGGGGGGCGCGTCCTGTGTCATGTCCGGCTCCAGTCGCCCGACTTGCCGCCCGTCTTCTCCTCCACGCGCACGTCCGTGATGACCGCTCCCTTGTCGACCGCCTTGACCATGTCGATGACGGTGAGCGCGGCCACGGAGACCGCGGTGAGGGCCTCCATCTCGACGCCCGTGCGGTCCGTCGTCTTCACCGTGGCGGTGATCTCCACGGCGTCGTCCGCGACCGACAGGTCCAGTTTCACACCGGAGACGGCGAGCGGGTGGCACAGCGGGATCAGGTCGGGAGTGCGCTTGGCGCCCATGATGCCCGCGATCCGCGCGGTGGCCAGCGCGTCTCCCTTGGGGACTCCCTCGCCGCGCAGCAGCTCGACCACGCGGGGCGAGACGAGGACGCGTCCGCTGGCCCGTGCGGTGCGGGAGGTGACGTCCTTGCCGGAGACGTCGACCATGCGGGCGGCGCCCGCGTCGTCGATGTGCGTCAGTCGGTCCTGCGTACTCATGATCGTGTGGCGCTCCCGGTCCGGGCCCGGCGCGGTGCGGCGCGGGGGCCTGTTGTGCGCGACACGGTACTCCCAACCAGGAGGTCTCAGCGGAGGAGGACCACCTCGACGTCGGCGCCCGGCTCGACGGACTCCGTGTCCTCGGGGACGACGATCAGCGTGTCGGCGTGCGCGAGGGCGGCGACCAGGTGGGAGCCGGCGCCGCCGACCGGGCGGACGGCTCCGTCGGCGTACGTGGCGCGCAGGAACTGTCTGCGGCCCTTGGGCGAGGTCAGCGCCGCGTCGGCGGTCAGCTTCGCGCGCGTGGTGGGCCGGTGGACGTCCTCGAGTCCCATGAGGGTGCGGATGACGGGCCGCACGAAGAGCTCGAAGGAGACATACGACGACACGGGGTTGCCGGGCAGGGCCAGCAGGGGGGTGTGGTCGGGGCCGACGGTGCCGAAGCCCTGGGGCTTGCCGGGCTGCATGGCGAGCTTGCGGAACTCGACGCCGCCGCCCTCCTCGTCCTCGTCGCCGACGTGCTCCAGGGCCTCCTTGACCACGTCGTACGCGCCGACGCTGACCCCGCCGGTGGTGACCAGGAGGTCGGCGCGCACGAGCTGGTCCTCGATGGTGGAACGCAGGGTGTCGGCGTCGTCGGCGACCGCGCCGACCCGGTAGGCGATGGCCCCGGCGTCGCGGGCGGCGGCGGTGAGGGCGAAGCTGTTGGAGTCGTAGATCTGGCCGCTGCCGAGCTGCTCGCCGGGCTGGACGAGTTCGCTGCCGGTGGACATCACGACCACGCGCGGGCGCGGGTGCACGCGCACCGAGCCGCGGCCGATCGCGGCGAGCAGGGCGATCTGGGGCGGGCCGAGGACGGTGCCGGCTTCGAGGGCCCGGTCCCCCGCCCGCACGTCGCTGCCCTTCGCGCGGACGTGCGCGCGTGCCTCGGCGGGCCGGTACACGCGCACCTGTCCGGAGGCCTGCTCGGGGGCGAGGCTGCGGGCCCGCATCCCGCCGACCGGGCCCTCGCCGAGCCCGCCGTCGGTCCACTCCACGGGAACGACGGTCTCCGCGCCGCCCGGCAGCGGGGCGCCGGTCATGATCCGGGCGGCCTGGCCGGGTCCCACGTGCAGCAGGTCGGCCTGGTGTCCCGCCGCGATGTCCCCCACGACGTCCAGAGCGGCGGGGAACTCCTCGCTGGCGCCCGCGATGTCCGCGACCCGTACCGCGTAGCCGTCCATGGAGCTGTTGTCGAAGGGCGGCAGCGCGACCGGCACCATGACGTCCTCGACGAGCACGCAGCCCTGGGCGTCGGGCAGTTGCAGCTCGATGGGCTCCAGCGGGCGGACGGCGGCGAGGATGTCGTCCAGATGCTCGTCCACCGACCAGAGACGGTCCTGGCCGGCGGGGCGGGGCGCGGCGGTGCTCAAGGTTGCTGCAGCTCCTCGGTGACGTAACGGCGAAGCCAGGACCGGAAGTCCGGACCCAGATCTTCACGTTCGCACGCGAGTCTGACAATGGCCCGCAGATAGTCGCCGCGGTCGCCGGTGTCATAGCGGCGGCCCTTGAAGACGACGCCGTGGACCGGGCCGCCCACCTTCTCGTCCAGCGCGAGCTGCTGGAGGGCGTCGGTGAGCTGGATCTCGCCGCCGCGGCCGGGCTCGGTCTCGCGCAGCACGCCGAACACGCCCGGGTCGAGCACATAGCGGCCGATGATGGCGTAGTTCGAGGGGGCGTCCGCCGGGTCCGGCTTCTCCACGAGGCCGGTCACCTTGACGACGTCGCCGTCCACGGTGGTCTCCACGGCTGCACAGCCGTAGAGGTGGATCTGCTCGGGGGCGACCTCCATGAGGGCGACGACGCTGCCGCCGTGCTGCTCCCGTACCTCGATCATGCGCTGGAGCAGCGGGTCGCGGGGGTCGATCAGGTCGTCGCCGAGCAGGACGGCGAACGGCTCCTGTCCGATGTGCGGGGCCGCGCACAGGACGGCGTGGCCGAGGCCCCTGGGGTCGCCCTGGCGCACGTAGTGCATGGTCGCGAGGTCGCTGGACTGCTGGACCTTGGCGAGCCGCGCGGCGTCGCCCTTCTTCTGCAGGGCCGACTCGAGTTCGTAGTTGCGGTCGAAGTGGTCCTCGAGGGGGCGCTTGTTGCGGCCGGTGACCATGAGAACGTCGTCGAGACCGGCGGAGACGGCCTCCTCGACCACGTACTGGATAGCAGGCTTGTCCACGACCGGCAGCATCTCCTTGGGAGTGGCCTTGGTCGCCGGCAGGAACCGGGTGCCGAGACCGGCTGCGGGGATGACAGCCTTGCTGATCCGTGGGTGTGACGTAGTCATGACGGCAACTCTACCCGGTGGCTTTGAGAGGAATCTGCAACTCTGCTCAATTCATGACCATATGAACATATTGAAGCTGTCGGGAGTGCCGCGGGAGCGGTGCGCGAGCGGTGCGGGAACAGTGCGGGAGTGACACATGAGCCATCTCGAAGGCGAACCGGAGCCTGACAAACGTACGTTGCGGCGCGGCTTCCTCGCCGTGCGGAACGCGTTGACGACCGACGACGTGCGTACGGCGGGCGTCGCCCTGGCCGAGCGCGCGGGAGAACTGCCCGAGTTGGCGCACGCGCGCACGGTGGCGGCGTACGTCTCCGTCGGCAGCGAACCCGGCACCCTGACGCTGCTGGACGCGCTGCACGCGCGGGGCGTGCGCGTCCTGCTCCCCGCACTGCTGCCGGACAACGACCTGGACTGGGGCGCCTACGCCGGGCAGGGCTCGCTCGCGCCGGTCCGGCACGGCGGCCGGACGGCCCTGCTGGAGCCGGCCGGCGAGCGCCTCGGCCCGGACGCGGTGACGGGCGCCGACGTGGTGCTGCTGCCCGGCCTCGCGGTCGACGCGCGCGGTATGCGGCTGGGGCGCGGCGGCGGTTCGTACGACCGCGTGCTGGCCCGGCTGGCGGCCTTTGGCGCGCGTCCCTCGCTGGTGGTGCTCCTGTACGACGGCGAGGTCGTCGACCGTCTGCCGGCGGAGGCCCACGACCGGCCGGTGCACACGGTGGTCACGCCGTCCGGGGTGCGTCGCTTCGCCTGAGACGACGACGGGCCCGCCACGCGCGTGCGCGGCGGGCCCGTCGTCCGCCTGGTCGGTCAGGGTTCGAGCGTCAAGGTTTCGACCATCAAGGCTCGAGCGTCAGGGTGTCGACGGTGCTGCCGTCGACCGCCTTCTTGCCGAAGGACCAGTCGAGCAGCTCACCGTCGGCCCACTTGTCCGTCTGGTCGGTGTAGTGGGCGCTGAAGGCATGCCCCGAGGCGCCGGTGAGGTTGATCCACTTCGACTTGTCGAGGTCGTCGAGGTTGACCACCATCCGCATCGACGGCACCCACACGACGCCGTAGCCGCCGGCCGCGTTCCAGCCGGTCGCGTCGACCGTCGCCTCGCCGCCGCCGAGCTCCCAGGGGCCCCTGTTGAGGATGTACTGCAGGAAGCCGGGTCCGCTGGTGCCCAGGGTCTGGTTGTTCAGGAACAGGCGGTGCAGCCGGCCCCAGCTCCAGGTGTCGATGTCCTTGCCGAGCTTGGCGGTCAGCTCCCAGCGTGCGTCGATCATGGCCCGCTCGAACAGCTTGTCCCGGTCGTTGACGGCCGCGGGGCGGGTGCCGACGGCGGGCGTCGTCCACCACGGGCTGTCCTTCTTCTCGACGAGTGCGCGCACCACCTCGAACCAGCGGTCGCCGCCGTCCGGCTGCGCCTGGTCGGCGTCGCGCTGTCCGCACTCGCGGACCTTGTCCGTGTCGTCGACGGGACCGGTGGTGTTGACAGGGTCGACCCACAGGCACTGGTCCTCGACGCGCAGCTCCTTGGGCAGTTTGTTGCCGAACGCCAGCTTCAGGATGTTGCGCCATACCGCGTTGAAGTAGGCGGCGGCCGCCGAGTCGGCGTCCTGGCTGTAGTCCCAGCCCTGCAGGAGGTCCTGCGCCTCACGGACGTCGGGGTCCTTCAGGTTGATCTTCAGCAGGTACGGCCGGAGCAGCTTCGCGATCTGGCTGTCGTCGTCCAGCTGCATCTGGCGCATGTCGTCCGTGGAGATCTTGCCGCCGCCCTTGATCTTGCCCTTGATCAGGTCGGTGATCCGCTGGCTGCGCGCGCCGTAGCCCCAGTCCGTGGTGAGCGTGTAGGGGTACTTGTCCTTGTCGATCACGGCCTGGTTGGCGGTGACGATGTACCCGCGCGCGGGGTCGTACTCGTAGGGCAGCTCGTCGAACTTGATGTACTGCCGCCACCGGTACCTGGAGTCCCAGCCCTCCGCCGGGACCGAGCCGTCGACGCCCTTCGCGCGCGTGGGGATCTTGCCGGGCAGCTGGTAGCCGATGTGGTTCTGGGTGTCGGCGTAGACGAGGTTCTGCGAGGGGACGTCGAAGAGCTCGGCCGCCTTGCGGAAGTCCTTCCAGTCCTTCGCCCTGTTCATGGCGAAGACGGCGCTCATGGTGGTGCCCGGCTCCAGGGCGGTCCACTTCAGGGCGACGCCGTAGCCGTCGCCTCGGTCGGGCGCCTCGCCCTCAACGGTGGCCTTCTTGCCGACGTCGACGAGTTCGTCGTCACGGTCGGACAGCAGGGGCATCCCGTCCTCGGTCTGCCGGACGACGATCTTCTTGGAGTCGCCGCCGGCGACCCTGATGGTCTCCTCGCGCGTGACGAACGGCTTCACCTTGCCGTCGTACTGGTAGCCGTCGTCCCCGGACAGCTTCTCCAGGTAGAGGTCGGTGACGTCGACGCCGGAGTTGGTCATGCCCCAGGAGATGTCCGCGTTGTGGCCGATGACGACGCCGGGCATCCCCGCGAAGGTGTAGCCGGCGACGTCGTACTGGCAGGTGCTGGAGACCTTCCGGCAGTGCAGACCCATCTGGTACCAGACGGAGGGCAGCGACGCCGACAGGTGCGGGTCGTTGGCCAGCAGCGGCTTTCCGGTGATCGTGTGCGCGCCGCCGACGACCCAGCTGTTGGAGCCGATGCCGTTGCCGTTCACGCCGACGGCGGTGGGCAGGTCGTCCAGGACGTCGTAGAGGCCCGCGAGCTGGCTCTGCAGGGCCGACCCGGAGCCGCCCGAGGTGTCGCCAGAGCCGCTGCCGTCGCCGGAGCCGCTGTCGCCGTCGTTGCCGTCGTTGCCGTCGTTGCCGTCGCTCTGCTCGAACGTCTTGGTCAGCTCGTCGTACTGCCCTTCCTGGACGATCGGCTGGTTGGTCCCGTAGGGGTACTGCGGGTACAGGTCGGCGATCTGCTGCGGGCCGAGGCGGCTGGTCATCAGGGCGCGGTCGATCTCGTCCTGCATGTTGCCGCGCAGGTCCCAGGCCATCGCCTTCAGCCAGGACACCGAGTCGACCGGGGTCCACTCGGCGGGCTTGTAGTCGTTGGTGAACCCCAGGGCCGCGTACTCCAGGGAGATGTCCGCGCCGTCCTTGCCCTTGAGGTAGGCGTTGACCCCCTGGGCGTACGCCTGGAGGTACTTCCTGGTGTCGGCCGACAGCTTGGTGTCGTACTCCGTCTTGGCGATCCGGTCCCAGCCCAGGGTGCGCAGGAACTCGTCGTTGTCGATCTGGCTCTTGCCGAACATCTCGGACAGCCGCCCGGAGGTCATGTGCCGGCGGACGTCCATCTCGTAGAACCGGTCCTGGGCCTGTACGTAGCCCTGCGCCATGAACAGGTCCGCGTCGGAGTCCGCGTAGATCTGCGGGATGCCGTAACCGTCCCGCTGGACGCTCACCGGTCCGGAAAGGCCCTCGAGCTTGATCGAACCCGTGGTCTGCGGGAAGGACGCGCGGACCGTGCTGATGGACCAGTAGGCGCCGTAGGCGATGCCTCCGATGATCGCCAGCACCAGTACAAGAACGATCAAACGGGCTTTGCGCCCCTTCTTCCTGCCGGACTTGACGGGCTTGTCACCCGATGTGGCGGTGGTGTTGGGGGGCATCGCTGTCCTTGCTGTCCTCACACTAGCGGCAGGCGGGCTGTCCTTCGATTGAGTGCTGGAGCAACCATAGGCGCAGGGGTTCGCGCGACTTGACGCGGAGTCGAGTACTGGCGCGGAAGGATGTTCGACCTCACGTCGCGGAGTGTCAAGAAATCGTCAAGAGTTAGGTAAGGTAATGAAGTACTTGGATCCGGGGCGCTCAGCTTCGTGTCCGATGTGACCAGTGCACATGTGCGCCCGTGCCCGAGGCGCGCGCGCCGGTGAAGGGAACGGCCGCTGACTGTCCACCACCTCAACCAGCTCCTGCTCGCCTGCTCCCTCGTCCTGCTCGTCGCCGTGGCAGCGGTCCGGATCTCCTCGCGCAGCGGGCTCCCCAGCCTGCTCGTCTACCTGGGGATCGGCATCGCCATGGGCCAGGACGGCATCGGCGACATCCACTTCGACAGCGCCGAACTGACCCAGGTCATCGGCTACGCCGCCCTGGTCGTGATCCTCGCCGAGGGCGGCCTGGGCGCGAAGTGGAAGGAGGTCCGGCCGATCCTGCCCTCCGCCACGGCGCTGGCGCTGGCCGGGGTCGCGGTGAGCGTCGGCGTCACGGCCACGGCCGCGCACTTCGTGACGGGACTGGAATGGCGGCAGGCGCTGATCATCGGCGCGGTGGTGTCCTCGACGGACGCGGCGGCGGTCTTCTCCGTCCTGCGCAAGATCCCCCTGCCCGCGCGCGTGACGGGCACCCTGGAGGCCGAGTCCGGCTTCAACGACGCCCCGGTGGTCATCCTGGTCGTCGCCTTCTCCACGGCCGGCCCCGTCGAGCACTGGTACCTGCTGCTGGCCGAGATACTCCTGGAGCTGGCGATCGGCGCCGCCATCGGCCTCACGGTCGGCTGGCTGGGCTCCTGGGGCCTGCGGCACGTGGCACTGCCCGCCTCCGGCCTCTACCCGATCGCCGTCATGGCGATCGCGGTCACCGCGTACGCGGCCGGCTCGCTGGCACACGGCAGCGGCTTCCTCGGCGTCTACCTCGCCTCGATGGTGATGGGCAACGCCAAGCTGCCGCACTGGCCCGCCACGCGCGGGTTCGCCGACGGCCTCGGCTGGATCGCCCAGATCGGCATGTTCGTGCTGCTCGGCCTGCTGGTCACCCCGCACGAGCTCGGTGACGACGTACTGCCCGCGCTCGTCATCGGCCTGGTGCTCACCATGGTCGCCCGCCCGCTCAGCGTCGTACTGTGCCTGACCCCGTTCCGGGTCCCCTGGCAGGAGCAGACGCTGATGTCCTGGGCCGGGCTGCGCGGCGCCGTGCCCATCATCCTGGCGACGATCCCCATGGTGAACGGCGTCGACGCCAGCCGCCGCATCTTCAACATCGTCTTCGTCCTGGTCGTCGTCTACACCCTGGTCCAGGGGCCGACACTGCCCTGGCTGGCGCGCACGCTGCGGCTGGGCGGCGACCCCGAGGCCGCCGACCTGGGCGTCGAGTCGGCGCCGCTGGAGCGGCTGCGCGGACACCTGCTGTCCGTGGCGATCCCCGAGGAGTCGAAGATGCACGGCGTCGAGGTCGACGAACTGCGGCTGCCGGCCGGGGCCGCCGTCACCCTCGTCGTACGCGACGGGACCTCGTTCGTGCCGCTCCCGGCGACCGTCCTGCGGCACGGCGACGAACTCCTCGTCGTCGCCACCGACCCCGTCCGGGACGCGGCCGAGAAGCGGCTGCGCGCCGTCGCGCGCGGCGGCAAGCTCGCCGGCTGGCTGGGCACCGGCGGCGACACCCGTTGAGTGCGCGTTTCACACCGTTCACGCCCCCGCATTTCCGAGGGCGCCCGACTCCGCGGTGCTCCTTTTCACAGGTGGAGTGCGCTTTGATCCCTGTACGATGAAGGCGCACTTTGATCGAACCAACTCTGCCTGACGCAGAGCTGGCGCGACCGTATGGCGGCCGGGACACCCCTCGCAGCGGAGACCGGCATCTACCGCAGCACGCGCAAGAGGACAGCTCTCGGCGCCCCCGCTCTCCGGACGGGGCCGCGCTACCAGGCGGCAGAAAGGCACGGGCCGTGGCATCCACGGTCACCACCGATCCGTCGAAGGACTCGCCGGCACCCGCCCGCCCGGGGCACTCGCCGGCATCCGTCCGCCCGGGATACGGGCAGCTGCTGCGCACGCGCGGCGCCTGGACGTTCCTGCTGCCCGGCTTCGCCGCCCGCCAGCCGTTCGCGATGCTCACCCTGTCCATCGTGCTGCTGGTGCAGCACACCACCGGCTCGTACGGCGCGGCCGGCGCCGCCGCGGCCGTCACCGGTGTCTCCATGGCGCTGTTCGCGCCCTGGAGCGGCCGTCTCGCCGACCGTTACGGGCAGCGCGCCGTGCTGGTCCCCGGCGTCCTCGTGCACACCGTGTCGGGCCTCGCGCTCACCTCCCTCGCCCTCGCGCACGCGCCGCTGTGGGCGGTGTTCGCGGCGGCCGTGCCCACGGGCGCCTCGGTGCCCCAGGTCGGCCCCATGGTGCGGGCCCGCTGGGGCGTGCGGCTCAAGGGCTCGCCCCTGATGACCACCGCGGCGGCCTTCGAGTCCGTCACCGACGAGCTCACCTTCGTCTTCGGCCCGCTGCTCGCGACCGCCCTGTGCACCGCCGTGCACCCGGCCGCGGGGCTGCTCACCGAGGCCTCGCTGACCCTGCTCGGCGGGCTGCTGTTCGCCGCGCAGCGCGGCACGCAGCCCCAGATCGCCGCCGCCGGGCACGCGCGCGTGGAGCACTCCTCGGCGCTGCGCGTCCCCGGTGTGCGCGTGCTGGTCGTGACCTTCCTGGGCATCGGCTCCGTCTTCGGCGGCATGCAGGTCTCGCTGGCCGCGTTCACCGAGTCGATCGGCGAGCCCGGCCTCAACGGCGTCCTGTACGGCACGTTCGCCGCGGGCAACATGCTCTCCGGCCTGGTCTGCGGGGCCGTCGCCTGGAAGGCCGCGCCGCAGCGGCGGCTGGTCGTCGCCTACGCCGCGCTTGCGCTCGTCGCCTCCGGTCTGTGGGCGGCGCACTCGGTGCTCGTGCTGGCGGGCCTCGGCCTGCTGGTCGGCATGTGCATCGCGCCCGCGCTGATCACCGGCTACACCCTGGTCGACGGCCTGGTCCCGGCCGGCGCCCGCACGGAGGCGTTCACCTGGCTGACCGGCGCGGTGGCGCTCGGCCAGGCGGCCGCCGTCACGATCGCCGGACAGCTCGAGGACCGCCTGTGGGGCGGCTCCGGTTTCCTTGTCCCGATGGGCGGCACGATGCTGGCCCTGATCACCCTGCTGGCCCTGCGGTCGCGGCTGGCGGCACGCCCCCGCGAACGCACCGTCGCACGTGGCGTCGGTCACCGCGTGCCGGTGACAGTGGACTGATCCCGTGGAATGCGTCAAGATAGACCGTCGTTAGCACTCACTGAGTGAGAGTGCCAGGAGGAAGACAGTGCCGACCTACCAGTACCAGTGCACCGAGTGCGGCGAGGGCCTCGAGGCGGTGCAGAAGTTCACCGACGACGCCCTGACCGAGTGCCCCGACTGCGGTGGCCGCCTCAAGAAGGTGTTCTCCGCCGTCGGCATCGTCTTCAAGGGCTCCGGTTTCTACCGCAACGACAGCCGCGGCTCCTCGTCGAGCAGCTCGCCGGCGTCGTCGTCCTCGAAGCCGTCGACGTCCGGTTCCGACACGAAGTCGTCGAGCACGAGCCCCTCGTCGTCCTCGTCGTCCTCGGACTCCAAGTCGTCGAGCAGCGGCACCTCCGCCGGCAGCAGCTCCGCCGCGTAGGGCGCTTTTCGGACGCCTTCCGGGGCGCCTTTCGCCAGTTCTTACGGGACCCTGTCGTCGTCCGACGGCGGGGTCCTCGGCGTTTCCCCGTGCGGTTAGGGTGCGACGCATGGCGAACAAGGCGAACGCAGAGATCGGTGTGATCGGCGGCTCCGGCTTCTACTCGTTCCTGGACGACGTGACCGAGCTCCAGGTCGACACCCCCTACGGGCCGCCCAGCGACTCCCTCTTCCTCGGCGAGGTGGCCGGCCGACGCGTCGCCTTCCTGCCCCGGCACGGACGCGGCCACCATCTGCCGCCGCACCGCATCAACTACCGGGCCAACCTGTGGGCGCTGCGCTCGGTCGGCGTGCGTCAGGTCCTCGGTCCGTGCGCGGTGGGCGGTCTGCGCCCCGAGTACGGGCCCGGCACGCTCCTCGTGCCCGACCAGCTGGTCGACCGCACCAAGTCGCGGACCGGGACCTACTTCGACGGACTGCCGCTGCCCGACGGCACGGTGCCCGAGGTGGTGCACGTGTCGCTGGCCGACCCCTACTGCCCCACCGGACGGGCGGCGGCTCTCAAGGCGGCGCGCGACCGGCAGTGGGAACCGGTGGACGCGGGAACCCTCGTCGTGATCGAGGGGCCGCGGTTCTCCACCCGTGCCGAATCGCTGTGGCACCAGGCGCAGGGCTGGTCGGTGGTGGGCATGACGGGCCACCCGGAAGCCGCGCTGGCGCGTGAACTCGAGCTCTGCTACACATCGTTGACCCTGGTCACCGATCTGGACGCGGGCGCCGAGAGCGGCGAGGGCGTCTCCCACGAGGAGGTGCTGCGGGTGTTCGCGGCGAACGTGGACCGGCTGCGGGGCGTGCTGTTCGACGCCGTGGCCGCGCTGCCGTCGACGCAGGACCGCGACTGCCTGTGCAGGAACGCGCTGGGCGGACTCAACCCGGGGTTCGAGCTGCCGTAGGCGGGGGTGGTGCGGGGGTGGGGTGTACGGGGTGGCGGGTGCTGTTACTCCGGCGGGTGAGGCGGGAGTAGCGGGTGTGGCGGAGCGGCCGGGGGCGGAACTCCTCGTTCGGGTGAGGGAGTTGTCCACAACCCGTGGGTGGTCCACCGGTTCCGGCGGGGGACGGCGCGAAGGCCCATCGTGGCTGTGCAAGCCCGTCCCTCGTCGCAGGTGGTGACCCCTTCGTGTCTTTCTCGCCTCTCTCCGCTCCCCTGTCTTGCGCACCCTTCCCCGCCAGGCCCGTCCGCCGCCCCGGGGCTCCCCCGGCGGATCCGTCACCCTCCCGCCCGTTCTTCTCCGGCGCGGAGGCGCCCGCCAACCGGGAGGTGCCGCCCTTCTCTCCGGTGCGCGTCCGATGCGGGCGGTACCGGCTGAGTCCGGTGGGCAGGCTGGCCCGAGGTCGTAGGCGGGCTCTCGCGGCCGGTCTCGCCGTCACCGCCGTCGCGCTGGTGGCGGCCGGGCCGCGGATCGGCGATCCGGTGCGCGGACACCCGTCGGAGCGGAGCGGAACCGGCCCGTCGGCCCGCGCGCAGTCGGCGGCGCGCGCGCCCGCCCCGGTCCCGCGCGCCGCCAGGAAGGTGTCGGCCCCGGTGCGGATCGCCGATGCCGCCGCCGTCCGGCTGCTGCGCCCCGGTGACCGGGTGGACGTCATCGCCGCCGAGCAGACGGTGCGGGGCGCCACCGCCCGGGTGGTCGCCCGTGGAGCGCTCGTGACCAGGGTCCCCGAGCCGCTGGACGTCCCGGCCGGCGATGCCGGGCCGGTCAGTGACGCGGGCGCGCTGGTCGTGCTGTCGGTGCCCCGGTCCACCGCGGCGCGGCTGGCCGGCGCGAGCGCCGCCGCGCGGCTGTCGGTGACCCTGTGCTGACGTCAAATCCCCCCGTCGAGGGACCTCGTGGGACACCCGTGCCGGGCGGTGACGTAGGTTGCGGAGCTGTTTGTTCCACAACCTGTACATGCGAGGAGTGTCCCCGAGGTGAGCGAACAGAAGGCAAGCGTCCTGCAGGGTTTCAAGGCCTTCCTGATGCGAGGCAACGTCGTCGATCTGGCCGTCGCGGTGGTGATCGGCGCGGCTTTCTCGAACATCGTCAACTCGATCGTGAAGGGCATCATCAACCCGGTCGTCGGAGCCGTCGGCACCAAGAACCTGGACAGCTACTACTCCTGCATCAAAGACCCCTGCACCGGGACGGGCGACAGCGCGACCGGGGTCCGGATCCTGTGGGGGTCCGTCCTCGGCGCGACCCTCACGTTCGTGATCACCGCGGCGGTCGTCTACTTCCTGATGGTCCTGCCCATGGCGAAGTACCTGGCGAAGGTCGAGGCCCGCAGGAAGGCCAAGGAGGGCACACGGGAGATCATCGAGGTGACCGAGCTGGAGGTGCTCAAGGAGATCCGCGACGCCCTGGTCGCCCAGCGGGGCACCGGCCACAGCGAGCGATAGCGACGGCACTGCCGCCGGGGGGCCGCGCGAAGCGGCGTCCGGCAGCCTGCGCGGCCCGTGCGGCCCGTGCGGCCCGTGCGGTCTCAGATGTGGTGGGGCGGCTTCTCGTCGAGGAACCGCCTGAGGTCGGCGGCGCTGTCCCCGTCGGCGGCAGGTCGCTCGCCCCACCCCTGGTCGGTGTCGTCCGAGGACTGCCGGTCCAGCGGGTCGTCGAAGTTCAGCGCGGCCTTCGGGTCGCGCCGCTCGGGGGAGGGGCTGCTCATGCCTCAAGAGTACGGCCCCGCCGGCCGGCCGTGCCGGGCCGGTCTGGGCGGACCAGGGCTTCGCCGGCCGCCTGGTCGACTGGGCCACCACCGTGCTCGGCGGCGAACCGGAGATCGTCCGCAAAGACCCCGACCAACAGAGGTCGGGTGCGGCCCGGAGGCCGGGGCGCTGGGCGAGACTGCCTCCATGACAGTTGACGCTCTGACGGATGTCCCCGGCCTGCGGGTGGGGCATGCCACGCGGACGGGCGGCGGGTGGCTCACCGGCACCACGGTGGTCCTCGCGCCGGAGGGCGGTGCCGTGGCAGCCGTCGATGTGCGCGGCGGCGGTCCCGGCACCAAGGAGACCGACGCCCTCGATCCGCGCAACCTGGTCCAGCGGGTCGAGGCGATCGTGCTGACCGGCGGCAGCGCCTACGGGCTGGACGCGGCGTCCGGGGTGATGGCCTGGCTGGAGGAGCAGGGGCGCGGGATCCCGGTCGGCCCGGATCCACGGCACGTCGTGCCGGTGGTGCCCGCCGCCTGTGTCTTCGACCTGGGGCGGGGCGGCGACTTCCGGGCCCGCCCCGACGCGGCCACCGGCCGGGCCGCGGTGGAGGCGGCTGCGGCCTGCGAGCCCGGAGCACCGGTGCCGGAGGGCTGTGTCGGCGCGGGGACGGGCGCGGCCGTCGGGGCGATGAAGGGTGGGGTGGGCACCGCCGGCGTCGTCCTCGGGTCGGGGATCACGGTGGCCGCGCTGGTGGTGGCCAACGCCGTGGGGTCGGTGCTGGATCCGGATACGGGAGTGCTGTACGGGGAGTATTTCCAGGGGCGCGTGACGTACCCGAGTGCGCGGGTGCACGAGGCCGCGCGCCGCCGGCTGGCCGAGAGCGCGGCGAGGAACGCCCCTGCGCCGCTCAACACGACGCTCGCGGTGGTGGCCACCGACGCGGACCTGTCCAAGGCGCAGGCGCAGAAGCTGGCGGGGACGGCACACGACGGCATCGCGCGTGCCGTACGGCCGGTGCACCTGCTGCATGACGGCGACACCGTGTTCACGCTGGCGACGGGCGCGCGTCCGCTCGACCCCGGCAACCCGCTCGCCCTGAACGACGTGCTCGCGGCGGGCGCGGACATGGTGACGCGGGCGATCGTGCGAGCCGTGCGCGCCGCCGAGTCGATGGATGTACCGGGCGGGACCTGGCCGTCGTACCGGGAGCTGTACGGGGCCGGTTGACGGACACTCGGGGACGGGCGCTCGTCACCGGCAACGGGCGCTCGGGGACGGGTGATTGTCACGGGGGTGTGCTCGCCGAGGGCGATTGTCCGGGTTCTGTCACGTGACGGCGTCAACGGGGATCGGAGGGAACCCCGTCGGCCGCCGAGGCCCTCCTTGTCCACGTACCGGATCGGATACCGGCACGGATACCGGCACGGATCACTCACCTCACACGAAGTTGGAGCAGCCCGTGACTACGGCGGACAAAGCAGCGCGGCGCGCAGTGGGAGCCTGTGCGGCCCTGATCGTCGGCGCCCTGACCCTGACCGCTTGCGGGGGCAGCGCCAGCGCCGAGGACGAGAACGCCAAGGGCGGCAAGAACGGCACGAGCGCCGTCAAGACGTCCACCGCGAAGATCGTCATCTCGGCGCAGGACGGCTCGACGGGCGCGTCGATCAACACGACCGGGGTGAAGGTCGCCGAGGGCCGGCTCACCGAGGTGAAGATGACGGTGGCCGGGTCGGGGCAGGCCGTCGAAGGCGTCCTGTCGGCGGACGGCGGCAGCTGGAAGCCGAAGGAGCAGCTGGAGCGCGGGACGAAGTACCGGATATCGGCGATCGCGAAGGACTCGAGCGGCAGGACCGCTGCCGCCAACTCCACTTTCACCACGGTCTCTTCGGCCGACAGCTTCATCGGCACGTACACGCCGGACAACGGCACGACGGTGGGCGTGGGGATGCCGGTGTCCTTCGCCTTCGACAAGGCCATCGGCGACAAGAAGGCCGTGCAGTCGCACATCACGGTCACCTCCAGCAGCGGACAGCAGGTGGTGGGGCACTGGTTCGGCGCGCAGCGGCTGGACTTCCGGCCCGAGGAGTACTGGAAGGCCGGCTCCAAGATCACGATGAAGATCGACCTGGACGGGGTGGAGGGCGCGAACGGTCTGCACGGTGTGCAGAAGAAGACGGTCACCTTCACGGTCGGGCGTTCTCAGGTCTCGACGGTCGACGTGAACACGCAGACCATGACGGTGGTGCGGGACGGCCGGGCGCTGAAGACGGTCCCGATCTCGTCGGGCGACGCCCAGCACACCACGTACAACGGCCAGATGGTGATCTCCGAGAAGTTCACCCAGACGCGGATGAACAGCCGGACGGTCAACCTGGGCTCCGAGTACGACATCCCTGATGTCCCGCACGCGATGCGGCTGACCGCGTCCGGCACCTTCCTCCACGGCAACTACTGGTACCGGAAGAGCAATCCGCCCTTCGGCCGCACCGGCACCAGCCACGGCTGCGTGGGGCTCGCCGACGTGCGGGGCGCGCAGGGCGACACGCCCGCCAAGTGGTTCTACGACCAGTCGCTGATCGGTGACGTGGTGGTCGTCAAGAACTCCCCCGACAAGACGGTGGCCCCGGACAACGGGCTCAACGGGTGGAACCTGTCGTGGGCCGAGTGGACGGCCGGAAGTGCGGTCTGACCGTATGACCGGCGGTTTTTGAGGGCATGACGGGCCGCGCGGGAACCGATCGCGCGGCCCGAGCGTTTTCCTCGACGTACGTTTTCTCGGTTCCCGGACATGATGTCCGACCGAGGGGCTACGGTATGCACCCACAAGGTGACATGCAGCAACGCCGGGAGAAACCTTGAGCGTTCCGTACGAGACCACAGCGTACGAACCAGCCGAGTCGCCCGAGTCTCCGGAGGAGCACCTCGCGCGACTGCTGGGTCGCGCCCTGAACTCCTTCGAACTGCCCGACGAGGCCCTGCGGCGGCTCGACTGCGCGCTGGCCCACGACAGTTCCCTGCACTCTGCGCACCACAGCGCGGGCCTGCACCGGGAGACCTACCGGCACACCTGGCTGCTGGCCGACGGCTGCGCGCTCACGCTGTGGGAGCTGGTGCACAACACCGCACCGGGCAGCGAGCCGCAGCACGAGGTGTACGTCGACGAGGAGGAGCTGCGCGCCGCCACGGCCCGGCTGCCCCTGCCGTCGGACACGCCGGACTTCGAACTGCCGGTGCTGGTACAGCTGTCGCCGGTGCCCGCACCCCGCCACATGTACGTGCCGGACGACTCGGCGGACCACGCGCGCAGACTGCTGCGCCGCGCGGAGAACGCCGATCAGCCCGGCGCGGACACGACAGCGCTGCTGAAGTCGGCGTTCGCGCACCAGATCACCCAGGCTTTCGGGCGCCCTTGCCGTGCGGGCCGGATCGGCCTCGGCTACTCGCTCTACGAGCACGCCTTCCTGCTGCGCGACGGCCGGGAGATCTCCCTGTGGGAGGTCGAGCACACGGCGACGCCCGACGGCCGCCACATGTGCGAGGTGTACGCGTCGGAGGACGCGGCACGCGATGCGATGGAGCGCCGGGCCGCCCAGGTGTCCTGAGGAACGGGGCGTCCGGCCGGAATCCCGGAATCAGCGGCCGTCGCCGAGCCGGCGCACGAGGCCCGCGAACGCGTCCTCCTCCGCCACCGTCAGTTCGACGGTCTCCCGGTGGGGACCGGTCCGCGCCCGACCCCGGAGACCTGGAAGGCCGGGATGGGCCGGGTGAGCGGGAAGGGTGGGAAGCACCGGGACGGCGGGCAGTGCCGCGTGCGCCGCAGCGCGTGCCCGCATACGGCGCAGGACCCGGGTCACGACGAGCAGCCAGGCGACGGACGCCACGGCGAGAACGGTCAGGGCCGTCAACAGTGCGGGCGTGAGATGCACGGGCATACCGCCAGTACACACCACGGCCCGGGGCTTCGGCCCCGGACCGTGACGAATCTCGCAGGTCACCCACACCGGCGGATATACGCGGCCGCTGCGGGCGAAGACCGCACGGGGCCGTGGCCGGGGGCCGCAGGCTAGGACCGGGGCCCGCGCGCTGCGAGCCCGGGGCCTGCGTGCTCAAGCGCGAGGGCGCGTGGTCGAGTCGGGTGCTATGCGGCCACCGGCTGCTTCGGCTCCGACGCCGTAGCGGACGTGGTCCCCTCCGTCGTCCCGGGCTCCGCCGTCCCCGTACCGGCGAGGGGCTTGCGCAGGCCCTTGAGGACGACGACCACGGCCGTCGTCACGCACACGCCAGCCGCGACGGCCAGCAGGTACAGGAACGGGCTGCCGATCAGCGGGACCACGAAGACGCCGCCGTGCGGGGCGCGCAGGGTGGCGCCGAAGGCCATGGACAGGGCGCCGGTGACCGCGCCGCCCGCCATCGAGGCGGGGATGACGCGCAGCGGGTCGGCGGCGGCGAACGGGATCGCGCCCTCGGAGATGAAGGAGGCGCCCAGCACCCAGGCCGCCTTGCCGTTCTCGCGTTCGGTCGGCGTGAAGAGCTTCTTGCGGACGACGGTCGCGAGCGCCATGCCCAGCGGCGGCACCATTCCCGCCGCCATCACCGCGGCCATGACCTTCATCGCGGAGTCGCTGGGGTCCTGGACGGCGATACCGGCCGTGGCGAAGGCGTAGGCGACCTTGTTGACCGGACCTCCGAGGTCGAAGGACATCATCAGGCCGAGCAACACGCCCAGCAGGACGGCGTTGGTGCCGGAGAGCCCGGCCAGCCAGTCCGTCATGCCCTTCTGGGCCTCGGCGATGGGCTTGCCGACCACCACGAACATCAGGAAGCCGACGACCAGCGAGGAGATCAGCGGGATCACCACCACCGGCATGATGCCGCGCAGCACCGGAGGGATCCTGATCCGCTGGATCGCGAGGACGACGCCGCCCGCCAGCAGACCGGCGACCAGGCCGCCGAGGAAGCCGGCCGCGATGTTGGAGGCGATCATTCCGCCGACGAAGCCGGGGACGAGGCCGGGCCGGTCGGCCATGCCGTAAGCGATGTAGCCGGCGAGGACCGGGATGAGAAAGCCGAAGGCGACCCCGCCGATCTGGAAGAGCAGGGCGCCCCAACTGTCGACCTGGGTCCAGGAGAAGTGCTCCATGACCGAGGGCGCCTTGTTGATCTCCCAGCCGCCGATCGCGAAGCCCAGAGCGATCAGCAGACCGCCCGCGGCGACGAACGGGACCATGTAACTGACGCCCGTCATCAGCCACTTGCGCAGCCTGGTGCCATAGCCGTCGCCGGACTCGCCGGCCCGCTCGACGGGCGTGCCGCCGCCCTTGGCGCTCGCCGTGACCTCGCCGCGCTCGGCCTTGCCGCGCACGTCGGCGATCAACTGGGCGGGCTTGTTGATGCCGGCCTTCACACCGACGTCGACGGTCGGCTTGCCGGCGAACCGTTCCTTCTCCCGTACGGGCACGTCGTGGGCGAAGATCACACCGTCCGCGTCGGCGATGACCGCCGGGTCGAGCCGGGAGAACCCGGCCGAGCCCTGCGTCTCCACGACCAGCTCGACGCCCGCCTCACGGCCCGCGTTCTCCAGGGACTCCGCCGCCATGTAGGTGTGGGCGATGCCGGTGGGGCAGGAGGTGACGGCCACGATCCGGAAGGGGCGACCGCTCGCCGGCCCGGGGGCGGCAGGAGATGCCGCGGGGGCCGTGCCGGCGTCGGCGGAGGCCGCCGCCGACGCCGGCACGGAGTCTTCGGACGTCTCGGGATCCTCGGACGTCGCAGGGGTCTCGGACGTCGTGGGGGCCGCAGCCTCGTCGCCGCGGATCAGGACCGCCGCGGCCGCCGGGTCGCCCGCCGCGCGCAACGCGTCGGTGAACTCGGTGTTCATCAGCTGACGGGCCAGGGACGACAGGATCGTCAGATGGGCGTCGTCGGCGCCGGCCGGGGCGGCGATGAGGAAGATCAGGTCGGCGGGGCCGTCCGCGGCGCCGAAGTCGACGCCCGCCGTGCTGCGGCCGAAGGCGAGGGTCGGCTCGGTGACGTGGGCGCTGCGGCAGTGCGGGATGCCGATGCCGCCGTCGAGACCGGTCGGCATCTGGGCCTCGCGGGCGGCCACGTCGGCGAGGAAACCGTCGAGGTCGGTCACCCGGCCCAGGGCCACCATGCGCTCGGCGAGGGACCGCGCCACCGCTTCCTTCGTTTCGGCGGACAGGTCGAGGTCGACCAGGTCCGCGGTGATCATGTCGCTCATCGCGGGCTCCTTCGCACGCGTATTGCCCGGGGCGTGGAGTGATGGGAGGGAGAGGGGGCGGGGAGGTCGAAGGCGGGAAAACGGGAGGTGGGGAGGTCGGAGGCGGGGCTGGGGGGACCCGGCCTCCGTGGGGTCGCGGGAGGGTTCGGGTCCTGCGACCCCTGGTCGGCAGGGCGACTCAGGATGCCCTGCCGGCCGTAGGGAGCGGCGGGTGCCGGGGCACCTCGCCGTTCAGGCGGCGGGGCACCTCGCCGTTCAGGGGCCGGTGTGCCGGGCGTCGCGGGGCGCGCGTGGGTCGTCGTCATGAAACCGGCTCGCCGAGTCGACGGTCCACCGGCACCTCCGCCGTCACCGTCACCGCCGCCGGATCCAGGTCGGACGGGGTCGGCATCACGCTGCCGGGCAGCTGGACGGCGGCCGCGCCGTGTGCGACGGCGGAGGCGAGTGCCGCCGGGCCGCTGCCGCCGGCGACGAGAAAGCCGGCGAGGGAGGAGTCGCCCGCTCCGACGTTGCTGCGGACGACGTCCACGCGGGCGCTCGCGAACCAGGTGCCCGTGTCCTCCACGAGCAGTTGCCCGTCGGCGCCCAGGCTGGCGAGCACGGCACGGGCGCCCATTGCGCGCAGCTCCTCGGCCGCCTTCACCGCGTCGCCGACGGTCGCCAGGGGGCGTCCGACGGCCTCCGCGAGCTCCTCCGCGTTCGGCTTCACCACGTCGGGCCGCTCCCGCAGCGCCTCGAGCAGCGCACGCCCCGAGGTGTCCAGCGCGATGCGCGCGCCTGCGGCGTGCGCCCGTGCGACTACCTCGGCGTACCAGGAGGGCGTGAGCCCGCGGGGCAGGCTTCCGCAGCAGGCGATCCAGTCCGCGCCGCAGGACTGCTCACGCACCGTCGCCAGGAGCCGTTCCTGTTCCTCGGCGGACAGCTCGGGGCCGGGCGCGTTGATCTTCGTCAGGACGCCGTCCGACTCGGCTAGGGCGATGTTCGAGCGGGTGGCTCCGGCGACCGGGACCGGCGCTACCTCGATGCCCTGCGCGTCGAGCAGTTCGGCGACGAGCGCGCCCGGCGCGCCGCCCAGGGGCAGCACGGCGACCGTGCGCCTTCCGGTGGCCGCGACCGCGCGCGACACGTTCACGCCCTTGCCGCCCGGGTCCATCCGCTCACCGGTGGCGCGGACGACCTCGCCGCGGTCCAGGGCGGGGATCTCGTAGGTGCGGTCGAGGGAGGGGTTGGGGGTGACGGTGAGGATCACGCCCGCGCCGCCATGGGTGCCGCGGGTGCCTTTGGTGCCGCTCATGCTCGTACCACTTCCGTGCCGCCGCGTTCGACGGCGACCATGTCGTCGTCGCTGAGCCCGCTGTCGGTGATCAGCAGGTCCACGTCGCTCAGGTCGCAGAATCGGGCGAAGTGCTCCTGGCCGTGCTTGGAGGAGTCGGCGAGCAGCACCACGCGGCGTGCGGCTGCGACGGCCGCCCGCTTCACCGCGGCCTCGGCGAGGTCGGGAGTGGTCAGCCCGAGCTCGGCGGAGAAGCCGTTGGCGGCGACGAACAGGACGTCGGCGCGGATCTCGCCGTACGCGCGCAGCGCCCAGGCGTCCACGGCGGCGCGGGTGCGATGCCGTACGCGTCCCCCGACGAGATGGAGCTGCATCCCGGGGTGGTCCGCGAGACGGGCCGCGATGGGCAGGCTGTGCGTGACGACGGTGAGCTCGGCCTCCAGCGGCAGGGCGGCGGCCAGCCGGGCCACCGTCGTGCCGGCGTCGAGGATCATCGTGCCCTCGGCCGGCAGTTCGGCGAGGGCCGCCTTGGCGATGCGGTCCTTCTCGTCGGTGGAGGTGCCCTCGCGTTCGGCGAGGTCGGGCTCGAAGTCGAGGCGTCCGACCGGTATGGCGCCGCCGTGGACACGGCGCACCAGACCGGCGCGGTCGAGGGCCTTCAGGTCGCGGCGGATCGTCTCCGCGGTGACCTGGAACTCCTCGGCCAGTGACAGGACGTCCACCCGGCCGCCATCGCGGGCGAGCCGCAGGATCTCCTGCTGCCGCTCCGGTGCGTACATGTCCGTTCCCCTCCGACCGCTATCACGTTCATGCCCGAACGTGTGGTTTCGCCACGGAGGTTACGCCCGGATCGCCGATAAGTAAACAAGTTCGGGCGCGATGCGGGCAGGAACGGACACACGCGAAGGGGCCCGCCTCCGTTGCGGTGACGGGCCCCGGCCGGCGGGCTCAAGCTCAGCCGGCGGCGTCTTGCTCAGCCGGCGGGCTCAAGCTCAGCCGGCGAACTCGTGTTCCTTCTCCCGCGCCGGTTCCTCGGACGGGGCGGCCTCCGGGACGTCCTCGACGCCCTCCATGTGCTGCGCGGACCGCTTCGGCAGAGCGAACATCAGCAGGAAGATCCCGAACATCACCAGCGCCACCCAGCCCAGCGCGTGCTGGAAGGCGTTCACGAAGGCGGGGCCGACCTCGGCCGGGGCCAGCCGGTCGCCGATCTCGCCGAAGAAGACCACCGCGACGAGTCCGAGACCGAGCGCGTTGCCCATCTGCTGCACGGTGTTGATGAGTCCCGACGCCGAGCCGGCGTGCTCGCGCGGCACCTCGGACAGCACCGCGTCGGTGAGCGGGGCGAAGATCAGGCCCATGCCCACGCCCATCACGACCAGCGGCAGCGCCATCTGCCAGGGTGCGATGCCGAGGCCGTAGCGCTCGGACTCCCAGATGTAGAGGAGCACGCCGACGGTCATCGTCAGAGCGCCCGCCTGGAGCACCTTCCGCCCGAACCGCGGGGTCAGCTTCTGGACGGACATCCCGGCGGCCACCGACACCGCGATCGAGAACGGGACGCCGGTCAGCCCCGCCTTCAGCGGGCTCCAGCCGAGGCCGGTCTGCATGTACAGGGTCCACACCAGGAAGAAGACGCCGAGGCCGATCCCGAAGACGGTCTGCACGGCGACGCCCGCCGCGAAGCTCCGCACCCGGAAGAGGGTGAGCTCGATCAGCGGCGAGCCGTCCCGCGCGGCCTTGCGCCGCTCGTAGGCGACCAGCGCGCCGAAGACGCCCAGCGCGCCCGCCATCGACACGTACCCCCACACCGGCCAGCCGAGCTCACGGCCGCGGGTGAGCGGGTAGAGGAGCATGAGCAGACCGAGGGTCACCAGGACGACGCCCACCAGGTCCAGCTTCAGCGCCTTCGGGGCCTTCGACTCCGTGATGAACCGGCTGCCGAGGATCAGTCCCGCGATACCGACCGGCAGGTTGATCAGGAAGATCGGCCGCCACTCCAGCCCGAACAGGTTCCACTCCGTCAGCAGTGCGCCGAGCAGCGGGCCGGAGACCGCTCCCAGCCCCACGATCGCGCCGAACAGCCCGAACACCTTCCCCCGCTCGTGCGCCGGGAAGGTGGCGTGCACGATCGACAGCACCTGCGGGACCATCATCGCCGCCATGCCGCCCTGCAGGATGCGGGAGGCGACCAGCATGTCCGGGTTCACCGCGAAGCCACACAACGCGGAGGCGACGGTGAAGCCGCCGATGCCGATGAGGAACAGCCGCTTGCGACCGTGGATGTCGCCGAGCCGGCCGCCCGTGATGAGCCCGGCGGCGAAGGCGAGCGCGTAACCGGCGGTGATCCACTGGATCTGGCTCCAGGACGCGCCCGCGTCCTCCCGGATGGAGGGGATCGCGATGTTGACGATGGTGACGTCGACGAGGTCCATGAAAGCCGCGGTCATCACGATCGCGAGCGCGAACCAGCGGCGGCGGTCGCCCGGCGCGGCCGTGACGTCGGATGCCTTCACGGCGGATGCCGTCACGTCCCATGCCTTCGCGTCCGATGCCGTCGCGGGGGTTCCGGGGTCGGTGGCCCGAGAGGCGGGTGCCGCCGCCTCGTTCTCGTTCTCAGTGGAGGTGTCCGTGTCGCTCATGGGTATGACTGTAGGACCGCAATAGGTCAGATCGTGTCCTAGTGGTGAGGCATCCTCGAAACATGACGACGGACACCCCGGCTCGGCTGCTGCAACTCCTCTCCATCCTCCAGACGCCCCGCGAATGGCCCGGCGGCGAGCTCGCGGACCGCCTCGGGGTCTCCCGGCGCACGGTCCGGCGGGACATCGACCGACTGCGCGAACTCGGGTATCCCGTCGAGGCCAGCAAGGGCTCGGACGGCGGATACCGGCTGGTCGCGGGCAAGGCGATGCCACCGCTCGTGCTCGACGACGAGGAGGCCGTGGCGATCGCCGTCGGACTCCGGGCGGGCGCGGGGCACGCACTGGAGGGCGTCGACGAGGCCTCCGTACGGGCCCTCGCCAAGCTGGAACAGGTGCTGCCGGCCCGGCTGCGCCACCGCGTCTCCACCCTCCAGGCCGCGACCACACCGTTGACCAGCGGGGACGGCGCGAGCATCGCACCCGAGACGCTGACCGTCATGGCCTCGACGGTCGCCGGGCAGGAGCGACTGCGGTTCGCCTACCGCGCGAAGGACGGCACGGAGTCGCGGCGTCTGACCGAGCCCTACCGGCTGGTGTCCACGGGCCGGCGCTGGTATCTCGTGGCCTACGACATCGACCGCCAGGACTGGCGGACCTTCCGCGTCGACCGGGTCCGGGACCCCTTCGCGACCGGCTCCCGCTTCACGCCGCGCGAGCTCCCGACAGGCAGTGCGGCGGAATACCTCCGGCAGTCCATCCAACGGCGCCCCGACACGGACGAGTACACGTACGACGTCGTCATCGACGCACCGGCCGAACTGGTGGCGTCCCGGCTGCCGTCCTGGCTGGGCAGACCGGTCGCGCACCCGCCCGGGACGGCAGACGGGGAGGACGGCGGCGCGAACGACGGGGCGGCGGGCGGAGGGCCAGGCAGCGGGGCGGGTCGATGCCGGATGCGGGGGACCACCAGCGATCCGGTGGAGTGGACAGCGGTCCGGTTCGCCATGCTGGGGTACGAGTTCTCGGTCCGCGAGCCGCAGGAACTGGCGGACTGCGCACGGGAGTTGAGCGGACGCCTGGCACGCGCGGCGGAATCCGGATCCGGTCCGTCGAGCGGCTTCACGTCGGCTTCGCAGGGCTCGCCTTCGTAGGGCTCGCCTTCGTAGGGCTCGCCTTCGCAGGGCTTGCTTTGGCAGGGCTCGCCTTCGTAGGGCTCGCTTCCCACGCGAACCCGTGCAGGGCCCGCAGGTTGTGCAGCGCCAGCTCGGCCGGGCCGCGCGGACCGGTCGGCGCGGCGTCGGTCGCCGCCCAGCTCTCCACCGCGACCCGGACGGCGGCACTGGCCACGGCGGCCGTGAAGCGCTGGCGAGGAGAGGTGGGCGGCACGTCGGAGGCAGGGACGCCGGACCCTTCGGGTGCCTCGCCCGGTGGTGCCGCCTCCGTGGACGTATGGGGCTCATCGGCAGCACCGGGCGTGGCCGCCGCGCGTTCCGCCAGCACCTCCGCGATCGTGGTCTCCGAGCTGTGACAGACCTCCGCCCACACCTTCCCGAGGGCGGGGCTGGCGCCGGCCAGCCGGATCAGGGTGCGGACCCATTCCCAGGAGGCGGCCGACACTCCGCGGCCGGTGACGAGGGTGTGCCGCACGGCGTGTTCGAGAGCCTGCGGCACCGGCAGTTCGGCCGGGGCCTCGCGCAACGCCTCCGCCCAGCGCTCGGCGCCCGCCGAGTAGAGGGGGGCGACCGCCTCCTCCTTGGTCGCGAAGTACCGGTAGAAGGTGCGCGGGGCGATACCCGCGGCCTGGGCGATGTCCTCGGCCCGGGTCGCCTTCAGGCCACGGCTGACGAAGAGGCCGGCCGCCGCCCGGGCGATCTCCATCCGGGTCGCCGCTTTGCGCCGCTCGGTCAGCGAAGCCGAGCCGGCGGAGGGGGTCGAGCTGATCACGTCGGCAGGCTATGCCCATGTGGCACAATCTGCCATTCGGGCGGGTCACCCCGTGGTTCAGGTACGGGGTGCCCCGCCTCTCGGCGTGCCCGAGCGGGTCGCGTCCGAGGGCCTGTCATGTGCGCCCGCAACTCCCGCACGGCGAAAAGGAGCCGGGCTCCGGCCGCCTGGGGGGAGAGGCGCCGAAGCCCGGCTCTGGACAGTCCCGGCACCGGGGGGATGTGCGTCGGGACTTGGCTCACTCGCGCAGTGCGAAGATCTTGGGAGAGCTACGGGGTCCGATGGGCTCGAACTCCCGTGCTCAGAAGTCTTTTTCCCCGCTTCCGCCGATTGAAGCGGCGTTCCCGCGCCATGTTTGCGCGGTCCCCGCCCGCCGGGCGCACGCGGGCGGAAACCCCACATCACAGCACGCTCACAGCACGCCCGGCACCCCTGTGGGACCCGCACAAACCGGCCTCCCCCTCCGCCGGGGCGGGGCCGACGACCTGCTACGCCGCCGCCTCGAAGCCCGTGTCGCGGGCCAGCTTCTTCAGCTCCAGCAGAGCGTGCTTCTCTATCTGGCGGATGCGCTCCCTCGTCAGACCGTGCTCCTTGCCCACCTCGGTCAGGGTGCGCTCGCGGCCGTCGTCGATGCCGTAGCGCATCTTGATGATGGAGGCGGTGCGCGGGTCGAGACGGTCGATCAGGCCGTCCAGCTCCTCGCTGCGCAGCAGAGTGAGGACGGACTGCTCGGGCGAGACCGCGGAGGTGTCCTCCAGCAGGTCGCCGAACTGCGTCTCGCCCTGGTCGTCGACCGACATGTTCAGCGAGACCGGGTCACGCGCCCAGTCCAGCACGTCGGTGACGCGCTCCGGCGTGGAGCCGAGCTCGGCGGCGATCTCGGCGGGCTCGGGGTCGCGGCCGTTCTCACGGTTGAACTCGCGCTGTACGCGCCGGATCCGGCCGAGCTCCTCCACCAGGTGGACGGGCAGACGGATGGTGCGCGACTGGTCCGCTATGGACCGGGTGATGGCCTGACGGATCCACCAGGTCGCGTACGTGGAGAACTTGAAGCCCTTGCGGTAGTCGAACTTCTCGACCGCGCGCACCAGGCCCGCGTTGCCCTCCTGAATGAGGTCGAGGAGGGGAAGGCCGCTGCGGGGGTAGCGGCGCGCGACCGCGACCACCAGGCGCAGGTTGGAACGGATGAAGACGTCCTTGGCCCGCTCGCTGTCCGCGACCAGAGCCTCGAGCTCCTCGCGGGAGGCCTCCGCCCTGGACTTCTCCTCGCCGTCGAGGACCTGCTGTGCGAACACGCCGGCCTCGATGATCTGGGACAGCTCGACTTCCTTCGCGGCGTCGAGCAGGGGCGTGCGCGCGATCTCGTCGAGATACATGCCGACCAGGTCGCGGTCGGCGATCTCGCCGCCATGGGCGCGAACACTGCGGGCCGCGCTGCTCGTCTCGCCGGTGGCGGACTTGCGGCGGGCGACGGCACGGGTTGCCATGCGTGCTCCCTTGCGATGGAGGTTCGGCGGGTGGCCCTTCAGACACCTGGTCACTCTCGGAACTCGGGACTCTCCTCGGGTGCCCGGCATCTGATGGAAACAACGACTGGAATCAGGACAGAATTCCCCACCAGCACCCCGAATTTGATGATCTTGCAGTACCCTGTCTGCCCACTCGAGGAGGGCCGATGATGTCGGAACGTACAGAAGTGCAGGTCAGACCAGGAACCGAGGCTGACCTCGAGGCCCTCACCAGCCTCTACAACCACTACGTACGTGAGACGCCCATCACATTCGACACGGCGGTCTTCCGTCCGGAAGAACGACGTCCTTGGCTGCTCTCCCACCCTGTAGACGGGCCTTACCGTCTGATGGTTGCCACAGAAACGGACTCACAGGACATCCGGGGGTCTCGGCAACGGACCTCACGGAGGATCCTGGGTTACGCCACATCCAGCCCCTACCGCCCAAAGGCGGCCTACTCCACCTCGGTGGAGGTGACGGTCTACGTCGCTCCGGACGCCGGCGGGCGCGGCATCGGCACACTGCTCTACAAGGCGCTCTTCGAAGCGCTCGCGGACGAGGACCTGCACCGCGCGTACGCGGGCATCGCACAGCCCAACGAAGCGTCCGTGCGGTTGCACGAACGCTTCGGGTTCCGGCACGTCGGCACCTACCGGGAGGTCGGCCGGAAGTTCGGCCGCTACTGGGACGTGGCCTGGTACGAGAAAGACCTCTGAGCGCCGACGCAGCACCGACACGGCCGCGATTCACCGCCGACGCGACACCGCAGACGCAGACGGGCGGCCGTCGCCCGCGGTCCCGACGAGCCGTCCCGCTCCTCAGCCGAACTGCACCGACCGCTTCGCCAGCCCCATCCAGAACCCGTCGATCACGGGCTTCTGCGCGTCCAGCTCGCCGGTCACCTCGGCGGCGCCCATGGTCACGAAGAGCGGGGCGAAGTGCTCGGTGCGCGGATGGGCGTACCGGCCGGCCGGGGCCTTGTGGAGGAAGTCGAGAAGACCGTCCCAGTCACGCGTCTCCAGTGCGCGCCGGCCCCAGTCGTCGAACTCCTCCGACCAGGTGGGCACTCCCCCGCCGGGGTGGCGCAGCGCGGCCAGGTTGTGGGTGAAGAAACCGGAGCCGACGATCAGGACTCCCTCGTCGCGGAGCGGCGCGAGCTTGCGGCCGATGTCCATCAGCTTCACGGGGTCGAGCGTCGGCATGGAGATCTGCAGGACCGGGATGTCGGCGGCCGGGAACATCTCGACGAGCGGGACGTATGCGCCGTGATCGAGGCCGCGGTCGGGGATGTCCTGTACGGGGATGCCCGGGGCGCGCAGCAGCTTGCGCACGCTCTCGGCGAGCGCGGGCGCGCCGGGGGCGTCGTACGTCACCTGGTAGTAGTGCTCGGGGAAACCCCAGAAGTCGTAGACCAGAGGGACGGGGTCGACGGCGCCGAGGGCGAGCGGGGCCTCCTCCCAGTGGGCGGAGACCATCAGAATCGCCTTGGGGCGGGGCAGGCCGGCCGACCAGGCGGCGAGTTCGCCGGGCCAGACGGCATCGTCCGCGAGCGGCGGGGCGCCATGACTGAGATAGAGCGTGGGCATGCGTTCCTGGGGGAGGGTGCGCTCCTGAGCTGCGGCAGACATGGCGGCTACTCCTTCCAGGGACGCGGACCGAACCGGGCTTCCTGCACGACGTCGATCAGCGATGATTGATTGAAATATAAAACGTCAACAGCCATGAGCATATTCCCAAATGATTTAAAATTCAAGGAGCGGGCGCTTACAGTGGAGCACATGAAGAAGGCACCCACATCCGTCGACGAGCAGCCGCAGCATCGCTGGCTCACCGCAGAGGAGCAGCTCGTCTGGCGCTTCTACGTGCACGCCACCACCCTGCTCGAGGACCACATGGACCGGCAGTTGCAGCGCGATGCGGGCATGCCGCACGTCTACTACGGCCTTCTGGTCAAGCTCGCCGAGTCCTCCCAGCGACGGCTGCGGATGACCGAACTGGCCATGCACGCCAAGATCACCCGCTCCCGCCTCTCGCACGCCATCGCACGTCTGGAGAAGAACGGCTGGGTGCGCCGCGAGGACTGCCCCTCCGACAAGCGCGGCCAGTTCGCCGTACTGACCGACCAGGGCCTGGACATGCTCAAGCGCGCCGCGCCCGGCCATGTCGCCGTCGTGCGCAACGCCCTGTTCGACCGCCTCTCCCCGGAACAGCAGAAGTCCCTCGGCGAGATCATGCAGATCATCGCCGAGGGACTTCAGCCGAATGAAGCGGGTGCGGACCTGCCCTGGCTCCGCTAGGACCTGTTCAGTCGCCCGAACGGGTCAGTGGACCATCACCGGCACCGCGTCCTCGGCGTCCTTCGAACCCGAGCCCGCGACCGCGCCCATGTCCGGCTTGCCGGCGTTGATGAAGGTCAGGGCGATGGCGGCGGCCGCCACCAGGATGCCGACGGCGAACCAGATGGCGCTGGTGTAGCCGTGCACCATGCCCTCCAGCTGCACCAGCTGCTGCTGGGGCTCGGAGGCGGCGCCGGCGACGTGGTCCTTGATGTACGAGGTCGTCGCGGACGCGGCGATGGTGTTCAGCAGGGCCGTGCCGATCGCGCCGCCCACCTGCTGCGAGGTGTTGACCATCGCGGAGGCGACACCGGCGTCCCGCGGCTCGATGCCGTACGTGGCCAGTGACATGGCCGGCATGAACGCCGTACCCATACCGAGGCCGAGCAGCAGCATCGCCGGCATCAGCACGGTCGTGTACGAGGTGTCGATCTCCATCCTGGTCAGCAGCAGCATGCCGAGGGCGGCGACCAGGAAGCCGGGGCCCATCAGCAGGCGCGGGGCGACCCGGGTCATCAGACGGGTGCCGATCTGGGTGGAGCCGGTGATCATGCCCGCGATCATCGGGAGGAAGGCGAAGCCGGTCTTGACCGGCGTGTAGCCCTTCACGATCTGCAGGTAGTAGGTAAGGAAGAGGAACAGACCGAACATCGCGATGATCGCGAGGCCGAGGGAGAGGTAGATCCCGCCGCGGTTGCGCTCGGTGATCACGCGCAGCGGCAGCAGCGGGGCCTTGACCTTCGACTCGACGATCACGAAGGCGCCCAGCAGGACGGCGGCCGCGACGAACATGCCGATGGTCGTGGAGTCGCTCCAGCCCTCCGACTCGGCGCGGGTGAACCCGTAGACCAGGGAGACCAGACCGAGGGTGGAGAGGATGACGCCCGGGATGTCGAGCGGCGAACGGTTGCGGCCACCCTCCGGCTCACGGATGACGAAGTACGCGCCGGCCGCGGCGACGATCGCGAACGGGATGTTCACGAAGAACGTCCAGCGCCAGTCCAGGTACTCGGTGAGGAAGCCGCCGAGGATCAGGCCGACGGCGCCGCCGCCACCGGCGATCGCACCGTAGATGCCGAACGCCTTGGCGCGCTCCTTGGCGTCGGTGAACATCACGGCGAGCAGGGAGAGCGCGGCGGGCGCGAGCAGCGCGCCGAACGCGCCCTGGAGTGCGCGGGCGCCGAACATCATCGCCTCGTTGACGGCCGCGCCGCCGAGCGCGGAGGCGGCGGCGAACCCGCCGAGGCCGACGACGAAGGCGCGCTTGCGGCCCCACAGGTCGGCTATGCGGCCGCCGAACAGCAGCAGACCGCCGAAGGCGAGGGCGTAGGCGGTGACGATCCACTGCCGGTTGCCGTCGGAGATGCCCAGGTCCTGCTGGGCGGAGGGCATCGCGATGTTCACGATGGTCGCGTCGAGGACGACCATCAACTGGGCGAGGGCGATGAAGGCCAGCGCTTTCCAGCGGTTGGCGTCCGGCCCGCTCCCCTTGCCGGGGACCGGGGCCGAGGCCGAGGCCTTCTGGGCTGTTTCAGACATGGGAATACCCGCTTCGGGACTTCGTGACGGAAAAACGGAACGATCTGAAGTAAGGGAGAAGAGGCGGCGGAGTGACGAGGTGGCACGTCTTCCATGACGGCCGGCCGCACGCCTTTGTGACAGCCGCTCGGTGACACGTCCTCGTGGTGACTGCTCGGTGGTGACTGCTCGGTGGTGACTGCCGGGGTACGGAAAACCAATCGGTCAGGGGCCGGCCGCTCAGGACCGGCGCAGATCCTCCATGGTCACGGCCGCGCCCGGCAGCACGGAGGGGGCGGGAGCCCGCAGTCCGTCCAGGAACAGCTGGAGATGGCGGTGGACGAACCGGTCGGCGCTCGGGCATGCCGTGCCGACCGGGGGCCGGCTGAGCTGGGCCACCCCGATCATGACGTCCCCCACGCCGACGTCGGGCCTGAGCTGCCCGGCCGCCTTCGCGCGGTCCATGACCTCCTCGATGATCCGCTCGACGCGTTCGCGGGCGGCCTGGAGGTCGGGGTGGTGCTCGTCGAAGGCGCCGGAGACCATCGGGCACAGCGCGCTGATCCGCTCGTCGGCCGCGGCGTGCGCGAACCGCTCCAGCGCCCCGAACGCGTCGCCGGTCTCGGCGAGGGCGATCTGTCCGGCCCGGACCGTACGGTCCAGCACCGAGCAGACGACCTCGCGGACCAGAGCATCCCGGTCGGGGAAGTTGCGGTACACCGTGGCGTTGCCCACGCCGGCCCGGCGGGCGATCTCGTCGAGCGGCACGTCGGGGCCGAACTCGGTGAGCATCTCGCGGGCGGCGGAGACGATCCGCTCCCGGTTGCGCAGGGCGTCGGCGCGAGGCCGGGTCGCCTTGCGCTCTGCGGGGATCGCGGTCGCGGTCTGCACGGCGTACTCCTGTCTGTCGTTCGTGTGACGCGTGGTGCGTCACGGACGGCTGGTGCTGCGATCCGGGGATCGAATCCCCGTTTCACTCTAGCCAAACGGGGACGGCGTCCCCGGTTATTTCCCGGATCCGGAACTTTTCGATGTGACCTGGACCACAATCTCTACCGCGTTCCCTACCGACCGGTAACCCACGATCGGTCTCTTTCAGCGCGCGCCCGCGTGCGCTCCGGAAGAGGGTGATCAGGAGGTGATCAGGACGCAGCGACGAGACCGCCGTGACGAGACCGCAGCGACGAGAAGGCAGTGATCAGGACGCAGCCGGTGACCGGTGGCTGCCCGGAGCGAAAGGCCCCCGCATGCAGCCGCAGCCCGCGCGCAGCGCCCGGGACCTTGTCCGCCGCCGGATACGCCCGCGCCGCCGCGCCGCCGCGCTCACCTCCGTCACCGTCCTGACGCTCGCCCTCAGCTCGTCCGCTGGCGGCGGACACCTCGCCCCGGACCCCGGCTCGACGACGGCAGGGGCCGGCCCCCTCACGGTGGCCCGCACCTCCGCCCTCGCCCCCTGCATGATCAGCGGGGGCGCGTCCGTCCAGATGTCCGAAGGCGTGCCCACCGCAGGCGGTTACTCCCGCTCCACCGGCGTCGTCCGCGCCCTCACCCTCATGGTCGACTTCTCCGACGCGCCCGGCCGGGGCAGTGCGCTCAGCCGCTACCGCGAGTTCTTCCCGCAGACCGAGCAGTGGTTCCGCACGGCGTCCTACGGCCGTCTCGACTACCGCTCCGAGACGCCCGTCCGGCGCTGGCTGCGCATGCCCAAGTCGTTCCACGCGTACGGCATAGAGCGCGGCGCGCCCTTCGATCCCGGGTACCGCGAACTCGTCCAGGACATCGTGGGCGCCGCGGACCCGGCGGTGGACTTCCGCGCGTACGACCTCCTGAACGTGCTGATCACCCCGAACGCGGGCCCCTCCGCGCTGGACACGGTCCTGTCGGTGACGTTCGCCGGGAACGCGGAGGCGCCGGTCGCCGACGGGGTGTCGGTCGCGAACGCCTCGTTCGTCTACTCCCGCCAGGACGACGGCTCCGGCTCCTACGACCGCACCGGCTACCGGGTCCTGCCCCACGAGAACGGCCATGTCTTCGGCCTCCCCGACCTCTACACCCAGGAGGGCGGCGGGGCC
Source organism: Streptomyces sp. B21-105 (assembly GCF_036898465.1). NCBI lineage: Bacteria > Bacillati > Actinomycetota > Actinomycetes > Kitasatosporales > Streptomycetaceae > Streptomyces > Streptomyces sp. B21-105. Next base: position 4,052,827 of record NZ_JARUMJ010000001.1, read on the forward strand.
GTCGGCCACTGGGACATCATGAGCGAGGACTGGGGGGCCAACAACGACCTGCTCGGCTGGCACAAGTGGAAACTGGGCTGGCTGGACGCCTCCCAGATCGCCTGCGCGGCGACACCGGGCACGCGGGAGTACCGGCTGACGCCCCTCGCGCGCGCGGGCGGCCCGAAACTCGTCTTCGTCCCGCTCACCGACCGCACCGGGTACGCCGTCGAGACACGCGCACGCGGCGGGAACGACGAGTCGGTGTGCCGCCCCGGCGTCCTCGTCTACAAGGTGGACGCCGACGTCGACACCGGCATGGGCCCGGTGACGGTCTACGACTCCAGCCCCGACAGCGGCGGTTGCACCCGCAGCCCGAACGTCCACGCCGAACTCTCCGACGCCCCCTTCGCCCCGGGCGGGACCTTCAAGGACCTGAAGAGGGGCATCCGGATCACGGTCACGGAGGCGGACCCCGAGGACGGATACCGGGTGCGGGTGACGAGACGGTAGGCAAGGGGGGACGGCAGGTCGGCCCCGACCCGGGCCACGGCCCCAGCCCCGGCCCCGGCACCGGGTGACCGGCCGGTGCCGGGGTCGGCCCCGGGCTACCGTAGGGCGCGCCCCCGTACCGCCCGTGCAGCCCGTACCACCCGTACCACCCGTATCGGAGAATCCACCCCATGCCCGCGACCAGGACGCCCGCACCCGCCCCGCCGCCCCGGGCCGCCGCTCCGGCGGAGGCGGTCACGCCGCTGATCCGCGGGGTCGCCGTGCTGCGGCAGCTGACCGGCGCGGGCGGCACGGCGAGTCCGAGCGAGCTGGAGCGGAGCACCGGTCTGGCGCGTTCGACGGTCGACCGGATCGTCGCGACCCTCGCCCGCATGGGGTACGTCCGCCTCGACGGCCGGGACGCCGTGCTGGCCCCCCGCGTCATGGAGCTGGGCAACGCCTATCTGGCCGCCCTGCGCCTGCCCGCGCTGCTGTCGTCGCACGCGGACGCCCTGGCCGACGAACTGGACGAGTCCGTGTCCCTGGCCGTCGCCGACGGCGACGGCATCCGTTTCATCCACCAGGCGACCCGTCGCCGCGCGATGTCCCTGAGCTTTCGCATCGGCGACCTGCTGCCGGCCGAACGCACCGCGCCGGGACCGCTGTTCGCCACCGAGTGGACCGACGAGGAGTGGCGGTCCTGGCGCGCCCGCCGCACGGCGGACCCGGACGACCGGGCCTTCCCGGCCGTGCCGCCACCGCCCCCCGCGCTCTCGGACGACGACGGCTTCGCCCGCCGGACGACGCTGGCCGCGGACGAGGACTGCGCCCTTGACGACCAGCTGATCGAAGCGGGCCTGGTGGCCGTCTCCGTCCCGGTCCGCGACCCGCGCACCGGGCGGATCGCGTGCGTGGCGAGCGTCGTCAGCCACACGAGCCGGCACACGGCGGCGGATCTGCGCGGCACGCTGCTCCCGCGGCTGCGGACGGCCGTCGCGGCGATGGAGGACGAACTGCGCCGGGCGCCGGCCGCCCGGTCCGGCCCGCCGCCCGCGGGACTTGCCGTCTGGACGGGGGCGTCCAAGCAGGAACTGGGCCGCGAGTTCATCGAGTCCCTCGCCCGGGGCCTGACCGTCCTGACGGCGTTCGGCGAGGGCAGGGCCGAACTCACCCTCACCGAGGTCGCGAAGGCGACGGGCCTCGCTCGGGCGACGGCCCGCCGGGCGCTGATCACCTACGAACACCTGGGCCTGGTGAGACCGGCCACCCCCCGCACGTTCGCCCTCACCCCCCAGGTCCTCGCCCTCGGTTTCCCACCGCTCTCGCGCACCTCGCTCCCCCGGATCGCGGCTCCGCACCTGGCGGCACTGGCCGACGACATCCGGGAGACGACGTCGCTGGCGGTGCTGACCGCGTCGCGCGAGGAGATCCAGTACACGGCCCGTACCGCCGCGAGCCACGTCACGAGCGTGGACGTCGGCGTCGGCACACGGCTCCCCGCCCACGCGACGTCGATGGGCCGGGTGCTGCTGGCCGCGCCCACGGACCCGGCCTCGGCGTACGCCCTGGCGGACGAGGAACTCGAACAGGGGGTGCGCGCGATCGCCGTCCCGATCCGCGACCGTGCGGGCCGCACGGTCGCCGCCCTGAACGCGGCCACCCACGTCGCCCGCCGTACCGCCGAGGAGTGCCTGCGGGACGTCCTCCCGGCCCTGCGGGCGACGGCCGCACGCATCGAGACCGACCTCCACACGGCGGCTCGCTTCACCCACGTCCCGCTGACCTGACATATCGGCTCCAGGCCCCTCGCTTCCCGACACGACAGTTAATCGAACCGGTTCGACGAAGCTAGCACCGGAGACACCCGCCGACAACACTCCGCACACCGACCCTTTCCAGGCTTCCCGCTGCCGTCCTGCGTCACCCCCGCCGTCCCCGCGCCGCCCCGCGGCGGCTCCGCGTCGGCTCCGACGCCGACCCGCACGCCGACCCCGACGCCGACCGGCGCCTACCGACGTCCGCCCCTCTCCAGGGCCCGGCCGCCCCGCCTCGCAGGTCGGGGGGGTGTACTCCGGCCGCCGATCACCCCCCGACCTGGTGGAATACAGGGCCCGCGCCGCACCGGGGCAGGCCGCGCACCGGCACCCGCCGACGTTTCCGGAGCGTTACGAGAATTCCGGCGCGAGGCGTTGACACCCGTCCGGGTTGCTCCTACCTTCACTTCACGCGAACCGGTTCGACGATCGGCACCAGCCGATTCGGTTCCCCAGAATCATCGAACCGGTTCGATCGATCCCGGCAAGGAGTCCCGTGAACATCGGTGAGATCGCCAAGCGGGCCGGTGTCTCGCGGAGCACCGTGTCGTACGCCCTCAGCGGGAAACGTCCCGTCTCCGAGGAGACCCGCGACAAGATCCAGCGGGTCATCGACGAGCTGGGCTACCAGCCCAACGCGAGTGCGCGGGCCCTGGCCAACGGCCGGACCAACACCATCGGTCTGGTCTTCCCGCCCGCCGGCAACCACTACACCGGCATGCAGCTGGACTTCATCGGCAGCGTGACGGAGGCCGCCGCGGCCTACGACTACGACGTGCTGCTCTCGCCGAGCGGCATGGACAGCGACCGCTCGTTCCAGCGGCTGCTGGGCGAACGGCGGGTCGACGGCGCGATCCTGATGGAGATCCGGCTGGAGGACGACCGGCTCGAGCACCTCACCGCGCTGGACTTCCCCGCCGTCGCCATCGGCCGCACCGGCAACCCGCAGGGCAGCTGGTGGGTGGCGCTGGACCACACGGCGCTGGCGGCGGCCTGTGTGCACCACCTCGCGGACCTGGGCCATCGCAGGGTCGCCTTCGTCAACCGGCCCGAGCAGCTCCTGCGGGCCGGCTACGAATCGGCCCACCGGGGTCTCGACGGGTTCACCAAGGCCGCGGCGGAACGCGGCCTCACCGTCAGGACGTACTGCTGCGGGGACGACGCCGCCTCGGGCCTCGCCTGCCTGGAGCGGATCCTGCACGACGACCCCGCCACCACGGCGCTGGTCACGCTGAACGAGGCCGCGCTCGGCGGTCTCTACCGAGGGCTGGCGCAGGCCGGCCGCCATGTGCCGCGCGACTTCTCCGTCACCGGGGTCGTGGCCGGCCGGTGGGCCGAGACGGTGACCCCGCAGCTCACCGCGGCCGACGTGCCGGCGGAGCTGATGGGCCGCCTCGCCGTCGAGCTGCTCGTCGAACGGCTCGACCACCCCGACACACCGGCCCGGCACCGCCTCCTCGCCCCGCCGATCTCACTGCGGGCCAGCACCGGACCCGCCGGCCCCACCCCTGCCGGCCCCACCCCCGCCGGCCCCACCCCCGCCGAATCCGGAGCGGACCCCGGCTCCGCCACCCACCTCTAGCCCTCAGGGGGCACCTCCCCCGGCGCCCCACGCTCCACCCCTCGCACCCGCGGCCGTCACCCCGGCCCCTCCTCTCACCCTCAGATCACCCTTCTCCCGGCACACCGGTGCCGATTCCACGGCACACCCATGTCTGTGCCGATCCCCCGGGCACAGCCGTGCCGATCCCAGGGCACACCCGTGCCGAAAACCATTGAGGAACACGCCATGAACAGATCCGCCGGACGGCGTCTCACCGCCGCAGTCCTGACCGTCGTCGCCGTCACCGGGGGCGCCACCGCGTGCTCGTCCGGAGCGGGCGGCTCGTCCACGAAGGCCGCGGACGGCGGCACGTTCACCATCTGGGACCCCTATCCCCAGTTCGACAAGAGCTCGGCGTGGGCGAAGCTGCTGGACGGCTGCGGCACCGCGGCCGGCGTGAAGGTCAAGCGGACCGCGTTCGACACCAGTGACCTCACGAACAAAGCACTGCTGGCGGCGCAGCAGGGCAACTCCGCGGACGTCCTCATCGTCGACAACCCGGTGGTGTCGACGCTGGCGGAGGCGGGCGTGCTGACCTCGACCGACGACACCGGGCTGGACGTCTCGAAGGTCGACCGCAACCTGCTCGCGGCCGGCCAGTCGGGCGGGAAGACGTACGGCACGCCCATCGGCGCCAACACCCTCGCCCTGTACTACAACAAGGCGGTGCTGAAGGCGGCCGGGGTGGACATCTCCTCTGTCAAGGACTGGAAGTCGCTGACGGCGGCGCTCGCGAAGGTCAAGGGAGCGGGCAAGAAGGGCATCACGTTCTCCGCGATCGGCACCGAGGAGGGCAGCTTCCAGTTCCTGCCCTGGTACTGGGGCTCCGGAGCACAGCTGACCGCGCTCGACTCCGAGCAGGCCGTCTCCGCGCTGTCGCTGTGGAAGAACTGGCTGGACAAGGGCTACGCCCCCAACTCGGTGATCAACAACACCCAGACGACCAGCTGGCAGGAGTTCGCGACCGGCGACTACGCGTTCGCGGAGAACGGCACCTGGCAGCTCGCGGGCGCCGCGAAGGCCGGTTTCGACTACGGCGTCATCCCCGTCCCCGCCGCCACCGGGGGCGACGCCGCGGCCCCGACGGGCGGTGAGTTCGTCACCGTCCCGGTGCAGGACGACACCGGCCGCTACGCCACCACGCAGAAGCTCGTGTCCTGTCTGAGCAGCAGCGAGAACCTGCTCGCCACCGACACGACGCTGTCCTACGTGGCGCCCACCGCCGAGGTCCAGGGCAAGCAGGTCGCGGCCGACCCCGCGCTGGGGCCGTGGGTCGACGCGGTGCACGCCGCCAAGGGACGCACCAGCGACGACCTGGGCACCAAGTACCCCAAGATCTCGGAGCAGTTGTGGAAGGCCGTGCAGTCCGCCCTCAGCGGGTCAGCGTCACCGAAGGACGCGCTGACCGCAGCCCAGTCCGCCGCCAAGTGACAGGGACGCCGGCCAGCCGATGAAGCACACGACCACGCCGCCGGACCGCCGGCCGGCGCCCGACCGGAACGGGGCGGCGTCCGCCGCCCCGCCCCCGGCCCGCACACCGGACCGCACCCGGGCCCGGCGCCGGCCCGCCTCCCCGCAGTGGGCCGCCTGGGCGTTCCTCACCCCGGTGACCCTCTACCTCGTCCTCTTCTACGCCTATCCGCTCTACCGCAACATCGACCTGAGCCTGCGCAACTACACCGTCCGGTCCTTCGTGCGGGGCGACGCGCCGTTCACCGGCCTGGCCAACTACCGGGCCGTCCTCGACGACCCGACGTTCGCTCCGGCGCTGCTGCACACAGCGGTGTTCACCGCCGTGTGCCTGGTCTTCCAGTACGCGATCGGCCTGGCGCTCGCCGTCTTCTTCAACCAGCACTTCCGGCTCTCCGCCACCCTGCGCGCGCTGTTCCTGGTGCCGTGGCTGCTGCCGCTCATCGTGTCGGCGTCGACCTGGTCGTGGATGCTCAACAGCGACTCCGGCATCGTCAACACCGCCCTGCACGTCGTCGGGGTCGGCCCGGTGAACTGGCTGACCTCGCCGTCCTGGTCACTGGCCTCGGTGATCATCGCGAACATCTGGATCGGCGTCCCCTTCAACCTGGTCGTGCTCTACAGCGGTCTGCAGTCCATCCCCGCCGGGCTGTACGAGGCGGCCGCGCTCGACGGAGCGAACGCCTGGCAGCGCTTCTGGCGAATCACCTTCCCCCTGCTGCGTCCGGTGTCCGCGATCACCCTGCTGCTGGGCCTCGTCTACACGCTCAAGGTCTTCGACATCATCTGGATCATGACGAAGGGCGGTCCGGCCGACTCGTCCACCACCTTCGCCACCTGGTCCTACCAGCTCGGCTTCGGCAATCTGCTGCCCTCCTTCGGCCCCGGAGCGGCCGTCGGCAACCTGCTGGTCGTCGCCGCCCTGGTGTTCGGCCTGATCCACGTCCGGGTCCAGCGAAAGCAGGCACTGTCATGACGCACGCACAGAAAGCAGGCACGGTCATGACGCACGCGCGGACCGCCTCGAACCGTCGCCGCCGCACCTGGGTGAAGACGGCCGTCGGCCTGCTGCTGACCGCGGTCATGCTCTTCCCGGTCTACTGGATGCTCAACGTGTCCTTCACCCGCGACCAGGACATGCGCAAGAGCCCGCCGGACCTGTTCCCCGCCCACGCGACCCTGGAGGGCTACCGGGCCGTCGTCGACCAGCAACTGCCCTACCTCGGCACCAGTCTCGTCATCGGCCTCGGCACGGTGGCCCTGACCGTGGCGCTGGCCGCGCCCGCCGGCTACGCGCTGGCCAAACTGCGCCCGCGCGGTCGCGGCGTCCTGGGCTTCGTCCTGCTGGCCGCCCAGATGATCCCCGGCATCATCATGGCGATGGGCTTCTACGCCATCTACCTGCAACTCGGACTGCTGCAGTCCGTGCCCGGCCTGATCGTCGCCGACTCGACGCTGGCCGTCCCGTTCGCCGTCCTCATCTTCACCGCGTTCATGTCCGGCATCCCCGGCGAACTGCTGCAGGCCGCGAAGACGGACGGAGCCGGACCACTGCGCACCTTCTGGGCGATCGTCCTGCCGATGAGCCGCAACTCCGTCGTCACGGTCTCCCTGTTCGCCTTCCTGTGGTCGTGGTCCGACTTCATCTTCGCCAGCACCCTCGTCAACGGCGGCGCGCACGAACCGATCACCCTCGGCATCTACCACTACATCGGCAACAACAACCAGCAGTGGAACGCCATCATGGCCACCGCCGTCGTGGCCTCACTGCCGGCCGCGGTCATCCTCGTCCTGGCCCAGCGGTACGTCGCCGCTGGCGTGACCGCCGGCGCCGTCAAGGACTGACGCCCACCGGCCCCCGCCCGTGCCGCCGGCCCCACCAGTGCCGCCGTGCTCCCCACGAGCCGCAGCGCGCGCACCGTCGTCCCGTGCGACGGACCGCGAACCCGCCGACCACCCCCGCACAAGAAATGAGTGCCGCCTCCATGACCGCCGCACCGGCCGGCCCGGCCTTCTCCGTCCACGACATCCCCTTCAGCACGCACGGCTCCTGGTTCGGCGTCTCCCCCGTGCTGTCGGAGCGGACGCGCGCCGAGGACCTCCACCTCGTCTCGCACCAGAACGGCATGCACGCCGTCCTGCGCCTCGTCCCCCTCGACGCGGCGACGGGCGGGCGCGCGGAGACCGCCGTCGAGGCGACGCCGGGCCTGCTCGGCTGGACCGGCGCCGCCGGGCGCGTGGACCTCGCCTACGAGTCGCCGGACACCGTGCGCGTGCACGGCGAGGGACTGGACCTGCGGGTCGCCGCGGCGGCGCATGCCCTGACCCCGTTCGGCGGGACCTACTTCTACCGCGACCCGGTGGACGACGCGCACGTGTTCACCTCGTACGAGACCGGCCGCCGCTACCGCATCACCGTGCTGTCGGGCACGGTCACCGCCGTCTCCGGCTCCCAGGCGCTGGGCGACGGCGACCGCGGCCTCACGGTCTCCGCCGGGGCCGACGGCTCGTGGGAGATCGCGATCGAGGAATTCGACGCCGCACGACCGCCCTTCCACACCTCCACGACGTTCGCAGAGGTCCGGGAGGCCGCGCGGGAGGCGTTCGCCGGCTTCGCCGACACGGTCGCCCCCTGGCGCTCGGCCGCCACCCCGGCCGCCGAACTCGCCTCCTACGTGGTGTGGTCGGCGACCGTGCTCCCGGCCGGCCTGGTCACCCGGCCCGCCGTGCTGATGTCCAAGCACTGGATGGACAAGGTGTGGAGCTGGGACCACTGCTTCAACGCCCTCGCCCTGGCCCCCGGTTGCCCCGAGCTTGCCTGGGACCAGTTCTCCCTCCCCTTCGACCACCAGGACGACAGCGGCGCGCTCCCCGACTCCGTCACCCACTCCGAGGTCCTCTACAACTTCGTCAAACCGCCCGTCCACGGCTGGGCCTTCGGCCGCCTGCGCCGACGGCTCCCCGAGCCGCTCACCCGGGCGCAGCTGACCGAGGCGTACGACAGACTGACCCGCTGGACGGACTTCTGGCTCACCGCGCGACGCGCCCCCGGGACCGCCCTGCCCCACTACCAGCACGGCAACGACAGCGGCTGGGACAACTCCACCGCCTTCGACCCGGGACGCCTCGCCGTCACCGCCGACCTCACCGCCCTGCTGATCCTCCAGCTCGACGAACTGGCCCTGCTGGCCGGCGAACTGGGCTTCCCCGAGGACGCCCGCCGCCGCGCCGGCACGGCCGACGCCCTCCAGGCGGCCCTGCTCGACGAACTGTGGGACGGGGAACGGTTCCTGAGCCGTCCGGCGCACGGCGGAGCCCGCACCGCCAGCGCCAGCCTGCTCGACCTGATGCCGATCGTGCTCGGCGACCGTCTGCCCGGCGCGGTCCGCGACCGGCTCGCCGAACGCATCGAGGCCCACCTCACCGCGTTCGGCCTGGCCACCGAGCATCCCGACTCGCCCCACTACGAGCCCGACGGCTACTGGCGCGGCCCCATCTGGGCCCCCACCACGGTCCTCGTCGAGGACGGCCTGCGCCGCGCCGGGCACACCCGCCTCGCGGACGAGATCAGCGCCCGCTTCCGCGCGCTGTGCGAGACCTCCGGCTTCGCCGAGAACTTCGACGCCCTGACCGGCGAGGGACTGCGCGACCGCGCCTACACCTGGACCGCCGCCGCCTACCTGCTCCTCGCCCGCGACCACGAACGCCGCGGAGCGGAAGCCGGGACGGCCGGAACAGCCGAGGCAGCCGGGACCGCCGGGACCGCCGGGACCGCCGGAGCAGCCGTCACCGCCTCCGCCTGACCCTCGGGCGGCGGCACACACCCACCCACACGTCCGGCACGGGGGCCGGCACAGCACCGACCAGCCCAATCCCTGAAGGGACGTAAGCACATGCCAAGACTCGGGCAAAGGCGCTCGGCCAAGAGACGCCTCCTCCACGGCATCACCAGAACGCTGCTCCCGCTGACCGTCATGGCCGGCGTCACCACCGTGACCGCGACACCGGCCTCCGCCGCCAACCCCACCCTCACCGTCGACCTCGGCGCCACCACCGGCGCCTTCCGCGGCGGCGCCTCCGGGGCGCTGTACGGCCTGTACGGCCCGGACGTGCCGACCGACAACCTCATCGAGGGGATGGGGCTGACGACCACCAACACCAAGTACCAGGACGGACAGCAGCACCCCGGCTCCGACGCCCTGGAGATCGCCAAGCCCTTCGTCGACAACGGCGGCAGGGACGTCTTCATCTACATGACGGACGTGTACCGCAACACGTACGAGCGCGCGAGCTACGCCGAATACCAGGCGAACATGAAGAAGCAGGTCGAGCAGGCGAAGGCCAGCCCCTACGCGAGCCACATCGTCTTCGTGCCCTACAACGAGCCCGACATCGGCTGGTTCAACGGCATGCGCACCAACGCGACGGCACTGGCCAACTTCAACGCCGAGTGGCGCCAGACCTACAACTTCATCAAGGGCCTCTGGCCCCAGGCGCGGCTCGCGGGGCCCAACAGCGCCGGCTACAGCGACTCCTCCCTCAGCGGCTTCCTCACCTACTGCAAGGCCAACAACTGCCTGCCCGACGTGGTGACCTGGCACACCCTGGGCAGCCCGGCCGGCGTCCGCAGCACCGTCGACGCCTACCGCGCGGTGGAGACCGCCGCAGGGATCACCTCCCCGATCACCGTCAACCTCAACGAGTACGCCCACCGGTACCACCTGACCGACCCCGGCCAGATGGTCCAGTGGATCGCGGCCCTCGAGGACGAGAAGGTCGACGGCAACCTGCCGTACTGGAACATCAACGGCAACCTCGGCGACTCCGCCGCCGCCCAGAACACGCCCAACGCCCAGTGGTGGCTGTACAACTGGTACAGCTCCATGAAGGGCGGCGACACCGTCGACGTCACCAGCACCGGGGCCGACGCCGCGTACACCCTCCAGGGCCTGGCGAGCCTGGACACGGCCAAGAAGCAGGCCCGCGTGATCCTCGCCGGCGGCGGCACCAGCGGCGCCTCCGACACGGTCATCAAGAACATCGACCCCGCGGTCTTCGGCAGCACCGTGCACGTCAGCGTGTTCCAGGACCGCTACAGCGGCTACCTCGGCGCGGCGGCCACCCCGACCCGGCTCTCCGACGCCGACGTCGCGGTGGGCTCGGACGGCTCGATCACCGTCCCGATCACCCTCGACCGCATGTCCGCCTACCAGGTGGTCGTCTCCCCGGGCGGCACCGGCAGCGCAACCGCCTCCGACAGCACCTGGACGGGCTCGTACGAGGCGGAGAACGCCACCCTCAGCGGCAGCGGCTACAACATCAACACCGAGGGCACGACCGGCAACGTCGGCGGGTTCGCCACCTCCGGCACCAAGGACGTCGGCGGGCTGCGCACCGGCTCGACGACGGTGATCTCCTTCCCCGTCTCCGTGCCCACCACCGGTGACTACGACCTGTCGGTGTTCGGCAACAGCTACGCCAAGGACCCGGACGTCAAGGGCCCGACGAACGTGTACGCACGGGTCGACGGAGGCGCCTCGAGACGGATCGACATACCGGTGGGCTTCCAGTGGGTGGTCTGGGGGCACAGCGACACCACCGTGCACCTCACCGCGGGCAGCCACACCATCACCCTGGCCACCACCGGCGACAACGGCGCGAAGACCGACGGCGACGCCATCATCGACAAGATCGACCTGCGCTACAAGGACGCCGCCGTCCAGGGCACCACGCTCTACGAGGCCGAGCAGGCCAACCTCTCCCACAGCGCCGCCGCCGCCTACACCGCCCAGGGCCAGTCCGGCGCGGGCGCGGTGAACCTCACCTCCGGCAGGTCCGCGACGTTCTGGGTCTACTCCGCGCAGGACGGCTACGCGGACCTGACAGCCCGCTACCGCAACACCGGCCGGGCCGCCCTCACCGTCAACGGCAGGGCCGCCGAGGACCAGATCCTCGCCGGCACGACGGCCAACGCCTGGTCCACCTCCGCCAACCGGGTCCATCTGACCGCCGGCATCAACAAGGTCGAGGTCACCGGCGTCAGCGGCACCCTGACCCTGGACGACCTGGCCGTCACCCCGTTCGGCGCGGGCGACGCCGTCACCACCGGCAACGTCGTCACCTATCAGGCCGAGGACGGCGCCCTCACCGGCACCGCGGCCGCCGACACCACCTACAGCCAGGCGGACGGCGGTGTCGTCACCGGCATCGGCAACGGAACCGCCAACTCCCTCACCCTCAACGTCAACGCGCCCACGGCCGGCACCTACGCCATGACCATGCGCTACGCCAACGCCGAGGAACTGCCCTCCAACCACTACAACCCCGACCTGTACGCCGAGCACGCCGACGTCAGCGTCAACGGCGGCGCCACCACCCGCGTCAACTTCGCCAGCACCCTGCACTGGAACCAGTTCGCCACCCACACCGTCCCGGTGACCCTGGCCAAGGGCGCCAACACGGTGAAGTTCACCGCCTCCCAGCTCTACAACTACGACGGCACGACCATCGGCGTCGTCTACTCCGGCGGCGGAAGCGACATCGGCCAGCCCATGCGGTCCAGCTCCGCGCCCCACCTCGACGAGATCTCCTTCGCCCCGCAGAACCTGCACATCGGCGCCGCGACCGGATTCTCCTCCACGGCCGTCGCCCAGCACAGCTCGCTCTGCCTCGAGAACCCCGCCGGGTCCGCCGCCGACGGCACCCAGTACCGGCAGAACACCTGCGGAAGCGGGCAGGAGCAGATCTTCGACTTCCACCCCGTCACCGGCGTCGCCGACACCTACACCGTCGTCAACCACTCCAGCGGCAAGTGCCTCGACATCTCCGCCGTCTCCACCGCCAACGGCGCCGCCGTCCAGCAGTGGACCTGCACCGGCGGCGGCAACCAGCGGTTCACCCTCCGTCCGGTGACCGCGCTCGGCAACAGTCACGACTACCAGCTCGTCGCCGTACACAGCGGCAAGTGCGTCGACGTCAGCACCATCTCCACCGCCCCCGGCGCCCTCGTCCACCAGTGGACCTGCGACACCGGCAGCACGCTGACCACCAAGAGGAACCAGATCTGGCGCCTGTCCGGCAGGTCCTGATCACCCCCGCCTCCCGCCGGCCCCCGGGCCGGCGGGAGGCGGCCCGGCGGACGGATTCCGTCGGCGGCTGCGCCGGCCACCTGTCCGGACTGCTCGACGGCCTCCCCGCGGAAGAACGGCTGCGGCGGGCCTGCACCACCGCCGCGTTCTCGGTCGGCTCCCGCGGCGACTGGGAAGGCCTCCCGCACCGTGACGAACTGCCGGCCTCCTCGACGTCCCGTCCGGCAGCGCGCTGCGCTGACCGCCCGGCACGCCCCCGGACCGGGCCGGACGGAGCCTGGCGTGCCTGACAGGCCTGGCAGGCCTGCCGGGCCTGACGGCCGGGGCGGATGCCAAGAACAGTCCGCCGTAGCACAAGGGCCGCAGCCGGGGAGGGCAGACCTCCCGGGGCCTGCGGGGGCCTGCGGGGGGCTTCAGCCTCCGACCACGGCCCCCTCGTCCGCGGTCCGGGTCGGGTTGACGCTGTCGAAGAGGACCTTGTGGGAATCACGGTCGAAATAGAACGTCGCGGTGTACAGACCGCCCGTGATCTCCTCGTTCACTTCGGGGCTGGTCACCCACTCGGTCTTCCCGCCCACGGAGCCACTGAGAGGGTCGGGAATGTCCTCGGGCTCAGCCTTCTGGAATGTCCGACCGGAGCCGCCGAGAATCTTCTGCATGTCCGCGGCCGTGGTCTCGAAGCAGCCGACCATTCTGATGTCGCTCGGGCCGGGGACGCGGGACGAGCCGCCGGTGAGGTCCATCGCACACCACTCGGTGCTGACGACCTTCCCCAGTGCGGAGAAACGGTCGGCGACCTGCTGTGTGGTGTCACGGATCTCGCAGCCCGCCGAGGTGCCGTCCGTCCCGGGAGCGGACCCCCGCGGTTCCGGGGAACCGCAGGAGCCCACCGAGACGAGCACGGCGACGACGAGTGCGCCCTTGAGTGCGACGCCGGCTCGCGTGGCCACTAGCGGCCTGAAGCCGGACACGGACGTGGAGCGCGAGATGTCGCCCCGCCGCCAGGTGACCTCTCGGGTGACCGTGCCACGGCTGATGAAGGGCTTGGCCCACCCGAGCGTGGCGAAGCTGCCGTTGACCTCGTCAAGCGTTCCGGTGTTGATGTCGCTCATCCCCCTTTGGGAGCCCGGTTCAGCTGCACCAGGGCGATGCTCGAGCCGTACGTGCGGACCACCACGTAGCACTGGGGCGCAACATGCGCTTCGGCCACCTGGCGGGGAGCTCACGTAGAGGCGCCAAAAACGACGTCTGCGTTCTCGCCACTCCAGCCGGCCGGGCTGTGCCAGATGACATTGACGTGGAAGACGTCACGAATCGTGTCCACAGACCAGTCCTCGGCGGGCGGTCCGGAGAGAACGAGGTAGAGACCGTCGGCCGGCGCGGGCAGTGTGTGGTTGATCTCGAGCAGGCGGGTCGCGCCCGATCGCAGGTCCGCATAGGTGGAGCAGCCTGCGCCCAGGGCCTCGTAGAGGAAGAGACCGTGCTTGGTGACGCAGCTGACGTCAACGACCGAGGAGTCCGCCGGCTCGAGGTCCGCCCAGAGAAGTGCTGCCTTCAGCGCGTGGCGGACCGCCTCGTGCTTCTTGCACGTGCGGTCGGCCACGGCAGCCGCTTCCAGCGCGCGCAGGAAGCCGTCCTTCGTGGTCGCAGCCGGTGTTGCGGCGGTGGTGTCCGCGGTGGTCATCCGCACTTCTTCCTTCTGGTCGGGTTGCGTCGGGGCGACGGGGGCCGCATCGTCGGAGTTCGGCTCCGTCGCCGCGCCGAAACGCTCGTAGAGGTCTCGCCGTGCTTCGGCGAGAGGCCTGGCCCAGCCGGAAGCAGCCAGCTTCTCCGCGAGTCGGCCTGCGTCGAAAGTGCCCTCCTTGAGGGCGCGGTTGGTGGTTGCTGCGAGGTCGCGAAGGACTCCGAGTCTTTCCCTGTCCGCATCACCGAACAGGTGCAGTACGTCGACCCAGTCGGCCTGGTCCCTTCGAAGGACGCGATTGGCCATGCCCTGGAGTTCGGAGAGACGGCTGCGGGCGTGGGGAACGTCGCCATCGCTCTCGGTCAGTTCTCCGAGAACGTCCAGTGCCGCGAGGTAGCGCCCCGCCATCCGCTCCGAAACCGGCGACCGACCGCGCTGGTCGGCGGTGAGCACCGTCTGGGTCGTCTCGTTCACGAACACCCAACAGCCCAGCCTCTCGCCCCGCCGCGGGGGCGTCGAGCCGTGACGGACAGTGAGAACGAGCGGTCGGTCGATCACCGGCGACAACGGTTTGACCTTGTAGCGACCGCCCGGAGCCCGGTCCACGACCTCGACCCGAACATCGGTACCGATTCGGGGAAGCCTTTCAGCTCCGCCGCCCTCCGGCTGGACATCAGGCACCATCGGCGCCGGGGCGTCCGTGGCAGCGGTGAGCGCCTCCGGCAGCGAGGCGGTGTGCAGGACGGTCAGGCTCTGGGTGCTGCGAGTGAGGGCCACGTACAACTGGCGCAGCCCGGCGGGACCGCGGTCGGCGATCGTGGCGGGCTCGACGACCAGGACGTGGTCGTACTCCATGCCCTTGACCTGAGCTGCGGCCAGCACGGATACGGCCTCACGGTTCCGCTCGCCGTCGCCGTCTTCGGCGATCCTGCGGCTGATGGCGTCCAGCCAGTCCGAGTCGTCGGGAACGATGACGGCGACGGAGCGGGGGGTGCTGCCGTCGCTGGTGTCCATCAGCCGGGCCACGTGGGCGACGGTGTCGTCGAGCAGCTTCCACGGCTCGGTCGCCACGGTCCGTACCGCGTCCGCTCCCGCCTCCCGGACAGCCTGCGGATACGGCAGGGTCGCAGCGATCGTCCGTGCGAGAGGGGCGACGAACTGCATGATCTCGGCGGGGATGCGGTAGCTGGTGGTGAGCTGAGCCACGCTCCAGTCGCCGTGGTCGGAGAGGAGCGCGCCGAGTAGGTCCCAGCTCGTCGGGATGTGGGCGCCCGTCGCCTGCGCGAGGTCGCCCAGGACGGTCATGGATCCGCCGACGGCGGAGCGCGCCGCAGGGAGCGGGCCTGCATGGGCGAGAGGTCCTGGGCCTCGTCGACGACGATGTGGCCGTATCGCGGCGGGGTGTCGCCGCTGATCAGCACTCGGAGCTCTTCGAGGCAGACTTGATCGTCGAGGGTCCATGGATCGTCGTCGGCGCTGGCGGCGCGGGCCCGCAGCAGGGCCGCCTGCTCGTCCTCGTCGAGGATGCCGTCGGCGCAGTCCCGCAGGAGGTCGGCCGAGTCGTAAAGGCTGCGCAGGGCCTCCCGGGGGCCGGGGGACGGCCAGATGCGTTCGACGAGGCGCTCGACCCGGCGGTTGCGTTCCAGGTCGCGGCGGATCGTGCCGGCCTGCCCGCGGCGCGGCGCGATGTCGGCGAGTTCCTGGAGGAGCCGGTCGACGAAGAGGCCGCGGAAACGATCGCGCCGCTCCCGGAAGGGCCCCTCGCCGGTGTGGGTCCGCTCGAGGAGGGCGAGGACCTCGGACTTCGGCACGCGCAGGGTCGTACTGCCGGCGGTGACGACGATCGCGGGCTCGTCACCCTCGAAGGAGGGCGCAACGGTGAGGGCGTCGAGAGCCTCAGGGCGATAGTCGCTCTCGACGCGGCGCCGCAGCACATCCGCCATGCGTTTGTCCGACTTCACGAAGCGCGCCTTCGGGGAGTCGGTGCCGAGGATCTCACCCTCCCACAGGCCGTCCAGTTGGACGGCGTTGACGTCCCGGGTGCCGAGGGTGGGGAGGACCTGTCCAACATAATCGAGAAACCGCTGGTGGGGACCGATGACGAGGACGTCCTGGGCCTTGAAGTGCTCGTTGTTGACGAGCCAGGTCACCCGGTGGAGGCCGACTGCCGACTTACCGGTGCCAGGGCCGCCCTGGACGACGAGGATGTCCGAGGGCGAGCCGGTGACCAGTTCCATCTGGTCACGGCGGATGGTCTCGACGATGTCCCGCATCCGACCGCCGCGCGACCGCTGGAGCTCCCGCAACAGGAAGTCGTCGGGCTGGAGCGCCTTCCGCAGCCGGCGTTGTACGACATCGTCAGGGGTGCGGGCCGGCTTACGCTCCGGAGCGGGGGACGCGTCCCTCTCTTCCGCCGCGCTGTCGTCGGCGGCCTGGCGGGGTCCTGGTACAGCGGCGGGCTCGGGCAGGGACAAGGGCACGGGAACGGGCGTAGGCAGGGAGATCTCGTCGAAGTAGCTCTCGACGATCCGTTGTACGCAGCGGAGTTGCCGACGCAGGACCACTTCGCCCGGGTTCTCGGGCCGGGTTTCGATCCACTTCTTCGCCAGAGGGCTGGTCCACAGCAGGACCACCGGCTCGTGCGTGGCGTCGTGCACGCCTCTACGTCCGATGTACCAGGGACGAGGTTCTCCTCCCGGGTCTTCCGGCGCGTCGATGCGGGAGAAGACCAGGGCTTCGTCGCCGAGCCCTCCGTAGGCTTCTGCGCGAGTCTCCGCCTCGGCCCGGTTGGCGATCCCGTCCTTGCCGCTCGCCGAGGCAGTGGCCGCCGAAGTGCCGTTCAGTTCAGCCAGTTTCGTGGTGTAGCAGTCGTACGCGTGGTCCACTGCCCGCTGTTCGCAGGCGAGGACCTCGTCCCGAGTGGTGGTGCTCATGCGCGTCCTCCCTGCGGTGCCGGGGAACACCGCCACGGGCATGTGCCCGTACCCCGCTGAAACAACTATCAGAAACGGGACGGTGACGAACAGTCAGTGGATCAATTCTCGGATGAGGTCCTCGTCCTCGGTCCGCCAGGTCCGTACCTGGCCGTACGTCGGCCGAGCTCGTACAGGTGGTAGTGGCACCCCAGACTGAGCTGGGACCAGAGGACTCCCGCCCGCGCCCGCAGCCGCAGCCGCAGCCGCAGCCGCACGCGTAACGGCGGGTGGCTGGCGGACGGCGATGGCCCGGGCGAGTCCGCCGTGCACCTTGGTCGGGTCCGTGGACTGCACGGGGTCGTCGATGACGTGGAAGCCGAACGGGATGTCCCGGTCGTGGCCCTCGACAGGAGGAGGGAGAGCGCGAGGGAGTGCAGGCGGCGGCCCTCGGCCGTATCTCCGTATGAGACTCCGGCGGGGGATCGCAGTCGGCCGGCAGCTGCCCTCCTGGTGCCGGGCGGGACAGCCCCCTCGCCTGCACACCCCAACCCGCTACACTGGCGGCGGCGTGCCAGTCCGCTGGCACACCGCCGGATCAATGGACCGATGTGTCCGGGATCGGCTGCATTAGCCGCTATTTCCTGCACATTTTCCTACAGATCCCCGCCTTCGTAGCTCAGGGGATAGAGCACCGCTCTCCTAAAGCGGGTGTCGCAGGTTCGAATCCTGCCGGGGGCACAAGGGAAAAGGCCACCTAGGAACGTTCCTAGGTGGCCTTTGACATCCACTTTTGACATCAACGCGGGCGGTCACCCACGACCGGGACGCCTCTTCCGCAGCAGCCGATCCATATGGCTCATGGCCTCGCGCTGCGTGTCCTGCACGACGTGGGTGTAGACGTCCATGGTGATGCTGATCTGGGAGTGACCCAAGATCTCCATCACGACGCGCGGCGCGACTCCGGCCGCCGTGAGGAGAGTCGCGGTGCCGTGGCGGGCGTCATGCAGCCGGATGACGCGGAGGCCGGCGGACTGGGCGACGCGAGTGAAGGAGCGGTAGACGTTCCGCGGTTCGACCTGACGACCGGTACGGGTGGTGAAGACGTAGCCCGACTTCTGCCAGGTCTCCCCCGCCCTGGCCCGAGCCGCCGTCTGCCGCATCCGGTGCCAGCGCAAGGGCGCGATGCAGAGCGCAGGCAGTGGGACGACACGACGGCGGCGGCTCTTGGGATCGTCGTCGTAGAGGACGCCGCGACGGCGCTGGGTCTGCTGGCGGACGTAGAGGACGCGGTTGTCGAGATCGAGGTCAGACCAGCGGAGACCGATGATCTCGCCCCGACGCAGCCCCATGGCGATGGCGAGGACGAAGGCCGCGTAGAGCGGATCTCTGCGAGAGGCGGCGAGGAAGTCGAGCGTCTCGTCGAGGCTCCAGGGCTGCAACTCCCGATTGTCCGTGCGCGGCGGCTCGACGAGCTTGGCGACGTTGCGCGTGATGAGTTCCTCACGGCAGGCGGAGGTCAGCGCCGAGCGCAGAACCCGGTGCGACTCCTTGGCGGTTGCGGCGGTCGTCTCCTTCTCCAGACGCACGAGGAAGCGGCGGACGTCGGCGACGCCGAGGCTTTCGAGCCGCTTGCCGCCGAGGAGGGGCACCAGGTAGAGGCGGACGTGCGCTTCGTACTTGTCGAAGGTGCTGAGCTTGCGCCGGGGCTTGATGACGTTGTCCAGCCAGTACGGCAGCCACTCGGAGAGCTTCGCCGACTTGGTGGGCACGGGCACGCCCTGGTCCACCTTGTCGAGCAGTTCCCGGCGCTTGGCGTCGCACTCGGCCCATGTCTTGCCGTAGGCGAACTTGCGGGCGCGGGTGCCGTCCGGCTGGAGCACATAGACCGCGCACTGGAAGCGGCCGTCCTTGCGCTTGGTGATGGTGCCGGCGCCGTTCGGGTTGCGCTTGCGCTGACTGGCCATCAGGCAGCCTCCTCGATCTGGCCGAGGACGAAGTCGGTGACGGCGTGGGCAGGGATGCGGCGGGCGCCGTCGATCTTGATGGAGGCGAGGCGGTGCGATCGGATGAGGTCGTAGACCTTGGAACGCCCGAGCTTGAGCCGGGCCATGACCTCCGGCACGGTCAGGAGTTCGGCGGTAGCGGTGACGGTGGTCATGCTGCGGTTCCCTCCTCGGTGAAGCTGTCACGCAGGGCGTCGCGGGCGGTCTCGCGGTTGGTCTGGAGGTCGCGGGCGATGGTGGCGGCGAGGGCGGCTTCGCCAGGGGTGTGACCGTGGCCGGCGTACTGCCAGTCGGTCAGGACGAGGACGGTGTCCGGCTCGCGGTCGTCGAGGCCGAGGGCGGACGCCTCTTGAGCGGCGCGGAAGTCGGCGCGTTCCTGGCGGAGGGCTCCGAGGGTGGTGGAGTAGGCGCGCGACTTGGACGAGAAGTGCCCGCGGAAGCCGAGCATGTGTGCCCAGGCCCAGAGGCGTCGGTCCGGGTACAGGGCGTCGAGGTCGCGACAGGCGGTGATGAGCCGCCGGGTGTGGTCGGGGACGTCGTGGCGGTCAAGTTCGGCGAGTTCGCCGATGCGGCGGTCGAGGGTGCCGGTGTTCTCGGCGGCTTTGGTGGCGTACTTGGCGACGTACGAGGCAACGGCCTGCTCGGTGATCTCGGAGCCGTCCCCGAAGGCCTTGACCGGGCGGACGTCTAGCTGTCGGCCCCATCGGAACGTCCGGGCGGGTTGATCGGCGGCGGCCGGGACGGAGACCGAGGTGTAGGAGTGCGCGGCGGCGGCCCGGAGCGCGTCGGTGAGCACGTCGACCGTGGCCCAGGCGGGCGGCGGTGTGCCGGGTCCGTCGGGGCCGTCGAGGCGTACGACGGCGTGGAAGTGCAGGGCGCCGCGCTTCTGGAACTCGGCCACCTTGCCGTACGAGACGCGCAGGTGGTCGGCGAGTTCTCGGCGGGCCAGGCCGCCGCGGGCGGCGAGTTCGCGGCGGAGCCGGGTGGTGAAGCGTTGCCAGAGCTGTCCGGCGTGATTGTTGAACAGGACGGCGCCCGCGTAGTCGTAGGCGTCCGGGTCGAGGGCGGTGCCCAGCTCCGGGGCGTCGGACGCGTGCCGGTCGCCGCAGCGGCAGGGGCCGCCGTGATCGGGCCGGTTGTGGACCGGGCCGAACGAGGGGGCCGTGAGGGTGGCGAAGACGCGCGGGTGATCCCGGACGTCGGCGGGGATGTCGCGGCGGTCGTCCCCGGCGAGGCCGGCGCGGATCAGGTGGTAGGTGTCGCCCGCGTAGGTCCAGGCGCAGGAAGGGCAGCGGGAGGCACGGCGGTTGCCGCAGGCGAGGCGGAGGCGTCCGCCCGGCTCGTTCTCGGTGGAGTAGTGGTGCAGCGTCTCGCCGGTGGTCCTGTCCTTGGTGAGCGTCCAGCCGGTCAGGTGGATCGGGTCGGAGCAGCCGCCCGTACGGCGGATCTGGTCCTCCCAGCGGGTGTAGTCGGAGGCCGAGGCCACCCGGAGGACGTCTCCGAGGGTGATCGGGTCGAGCGGGTGGGCGGACGTGGTCACCTTGGGTGTCGTGGGTGAGGCCCGGTGGGCCATGCTGGGGTTTCCTTCCGGTTGCGAGATCGATCGGTGGGGACGGCTCCCGGGCGGCGGATGCTTGGCGGTATCAGGGCCGCCCGGGGGCCGGTCAGCGGCGTTTGGCGTCGGCGGTGATCAGGGAGCGCAGGACGACGGCGCAGACGGCGACCGAGGTGCCGGTGACGGCGACGGCCAGGAGCATCGAGACGAGGACGGCGCCGACGATCAGGACGACGGCGGTGCCGGCGCCGACGAAGGCGAGGGCGGTGCCAGGGGTGAGCTGGACGACCGGGCGGGACGGGGCCGGGGCGACGGGCGCCGACGAAGGCATCGGGGTGACCTTGGTCGGCTCGACGACGGCGGGCGGGGTGATGAGCCCGGTCGGGGTGGGCATGGTGGGGATCTTCGGGCGGAGCATGGGAGGGCTCCCTACTTGGTGAGGGCGGTGTCGATGACGGGGGCGAGGAGGCTGTCGGCGATGAGGTAGCCGCCGAGGAGCAGCACCAGGACCAGCCAGAGCGGCGGGCGGAAGAGCTTGCAGCCGAGGTAGCCGACGGCGGCGAGGGCGAACCAGAGGGGGACCTGCATGACGGGTGTCTCCTAGCGGACGCGGCAGCGGTGGGTGCGGGCGGCGAGCTGGGCGGCGGTCTGGCTGGAGTAGTCGGCGGACCAGCCGCAGCGGTCGGCGGTGCAGACGGCGGCGTGCGCGGTGTGGCCGTGGCGGTCGCGGTGGGTGCCGATCTGTACGGGGCCGATGCGTATCACGGAGTGGAAGTGGTCGCGGGCGGGCATGTCAGTCGGTCTCCTCACGGGTGGTGGGGTCGGGGAAGGTGGCGCGGATGGCAGCGGCGGTGGCCGGGTCGGTGGTGCGCTGGGCGGCTTCCTCGGCGAGCAGGTGGGCGAGGTAGGGGCGGTCGGCGGCGGTCATCTCGCGGGCGCTGTCGAGGTAGTCGGCGGTGGTCAGGTCGGCGGGGTCGGAGGTCATCGGTCGTTCCTTCCGGGTCAGGTGAGGTGGGCGGCAATGGCGTCGGCGAGGTGGGGCGGGACGCCGAGGCGGGCGCGCAGGGTGTCGGTGTCGATCGGGGCGCCGGTACGGTCGCGGTAGTCGGCGGCGACCTTGCGGGCGTGGTCGACGAGGACGGCGGGCACCGCGGGCACCGGGTCGGCGGGCGGAAGCGCTGGCGGCTCCTCCACCGGGGCCGAAGCAGGGGCCGGGGTGGGCTCCGGGTCAGGCGTGGGTTCTGGGTGCGGCTCGTGGTCGTCGGCGAGGTCGGGTTCCGGGGCCGGGACGGGTGCCGGCGGAGTCGATGTGCGGTGGTCGGCGGAGTGGGCGAGGAGGGTGCCGCCGAGGAAGGCGAGGGCGGGCCATCCGGCGATGCCCAGGCGCAGCAGGGCGGGCGGGTCGGCTAGATCGAGGAAGCCGGCGGTGGCGACGTTGGCGCCGAGCGAGGCGAACAGGGCGATGAGGAACCAGCACCAGGCCAGCCGGGACGGCCCCTCACTGCGCAGGCGTCGCCAGGCAGCGACCAGAAGCAGGTCCACCGAGACCGGGTAGGCCCAGGCCTTCCAGCCGTCCTGTCCGGCAGCGGCAGCCAGGTCGTGCAGGTGGGCGAAGGACAGGGCCCCGGCGATGACGGCTTGCACGAGGACGGCGTCGACGCGCAGACCGTGGCGGGCGGCCATCAGGACTCCTCACCGGTCGGCGGCTCGGGGAGAGATGCGGCCAGGGAGGGGCTGACGACGTCGACGAAGTCAAGGTCGGCGCCGCTGGTGTCGGCGTAGAGGGCGAGCTGGCCGAGGAGCAGGACGGTGCGGGCGAAGTCCTCGCAGTCGGGGCACATGACGCAGGTTCTCCCTTCATCAGGCATGGCAGGGGTAGGGACTTGGCGCGAGGGACGGTCGCGCCGGCCGATGGGACGAGCGAGAGATCAGGCGGTGGCCGGAGAAGGCTTGGCCGACGGCACGGGAGCGGCGGCGGGTCCGGCGAGGGCGGGCCGGAACGGTGCCAGCTCGGGCAGAGCCGGGGTGCGGTCGGCGTGCCGGTTGCAGAGGTTCACGGCCTGGCGGAGCGAGGTGTGCGGAGCCCGGATGCGGTGCCAGCCGCCGGAGGAGTCACCCGCAATCGCGATCCCCCGCATCTCGGCCGGAATCTGGATGGCGGCGAGGACGGCGTCCGGGGAGATGTCACCGAAGGCCATGTTGGCGCTGGTCTCGTCGTTGACGCGGTGGGCGGTGCGGCCGGTGAGCTGGGCGCGGAGCATGGTGATGCCCTTGCCGAGTTCGGAGCCGAAGCGCTGCCCGCAGATCTCCAGGTAGATGCCGGCCGCGCGGCCGAGCTGGGCGAGACGGACCAGGGCGGTGATGATGCGGTCCCGCCGCTTCTCCTCCTCCTTGCTCGCGAACAGGGCGAGTTCGGCGACCTCGTCGACCAGGACCACGACTGGCATGGGCCGCAGATGTTCGGGCAAGTCCCAGATGTCGGCGGCGATCTCCGCGTCCGGCACGTCGACCGTGATCCGCTGCTGGGCACGGATGAGCTGATAGACGTCTGCCATCCGAGTCACGATCGCGTCGAGCAGTTCGGCGGCGGTGTCGGGATTGTCGGCCAGCGCGGAGAACCGGCGGGCCAGCGGGAACAGCTCGACCCCCTGTTTGCAGTCGATGCCGACCAGGGCGACATCCATGGGGGCGAGTCCGACGACCAGGTTGCGCTGATAGACGGACTTGCCGGATTCCGTGGCGCCGAGGGTGAGGGCGTGCGGGACGGCGCGGTAGTCGCGGTAGTGCACCGAGCCGTCCTGCCGCAGGGCGACGGGAACCCGCATGGGCCGGGTCTCGGTCGTGGCGGGCATCTGCACCCGCTTGAGAACGTCGTAGCCGGTCATCCGTACTTCCACCACGCCGGAACGCAGTTCACGCGAGGTGACGCCGTACATCGAGAAGGAGTGGCGCAGTCGGTCCGAGGCGGCGGCGACGTCGAAGGCGTCTTGTCCGGGGCGCAGCTTGAGCCGTAGGACCAGGCCGGTGCGAGTCGGCCGCAACCGCAGGATGCGCGGTGGACGGGACTCCGGCATAGGGCGGTTGGTGGCCCGTGCCAGGGCGAGCCGCCATCTCGCGGGCGGTACGGTCAGCCCGCAGGCGTCCATGACGGAGCCGTACCGGACCAGGACCCGTAGCGTGGCCAGGATGATCCCGAAGGTCAGCCAGTACCAGGCGGGGTGCCGCCACCGCAGGAGACCCGCGGCGGCGACGACCAGCACCAGAGCGACCGTGAAGCCGGTCATGATCAGGCCGCCTTCGGTCCTGCGGCGGCGTTGACGTTGGCGAGCGAGGTGACCGCGACCGCACGGAACGCGATGCCGTGCCGCTTCTGACCGTTGAAATCGTTCTCCCACGGCCGGGCAACCAGGCCGGTGAGCGCGACCGGCGTGCCCATGGCCAGCTCACCGCTGATCCCGGGCTCCGGGACGGTGATGGACAGGATCTCCACCTCCTCGTTCGCCGCGAACATCACGTCGACCGTCATCAGCTTCGCGCCGGACTCGATGTCCATGGCGATCTCGCCCGTGCGGCGGTCCTTGACCTTGGGCTGCGGAGTCTTGGCGACCATCACGATCGCAGTGGAGGTGTCGACGGGAATCTGACGCATAGCGGAGCACTCCTCTATAGATGCTGAACTTCGCCACTCATGTATATGAGTGACATGAAGAAGAGTGCATGACTCCTGTACATGAGTCAACCCGCCGCGAAGAAGAACTCGCGACGGGCTGTAAGAAGTTGAGTGAGCGTCAGTCGTCGGCAGGGATGCGGTACTCGAAAACGAACTGATCAGCGGCCATGAGCGTGTCGCACACCTCGACCACGAGACCCGCGGTCGTACGGGCCTCCCGGATCAGGTGAACCACGGCAGCACCCGGGCTCAGCGCAAGCTCCGAGGCTTCCGCCTTCGAGGCCGGCCGCGCTTGCAGCGTCTCGACGAACTCCGCGAACTCATGTCCGTGATCTTCGAGCCGGGCGTAGATGCCACCACCACCGGGGTTCTCGGCGAACAGCTCCGGGATCTCCTTCACGACGTCCCACGGCAGGTAGGACGTGGCGGTCTCGACCGGAACGCCGTTGCGGAAGTAGAGGCGCCGACGCGCCAGCACCTGCGTGCCGGCGGGGATGCCCAGCCGCTGGGCGGCATCCTCGGGAGCCTCCATAGGCCCGATGTAGAGGACGCTGACCTTTGCGGTGGCACCGGACTGGGCGGACTCAGCGAGGTAGGCCGCCTGCCCTCCCTGCCTGAGCGACCGCCGGAAGCGATCGGAGGAGCGGTGCCGCACAGGAGGCCGGTTCTTCACGATCGAGCCCTTGCCGTGCCGGGTCTCGACGAGTCCACTCGCCCGCACTTCGGCCATGGCCTTACGGATGGTCCCGCCGGATACGCCGTAGCGATCCACCAGCTCGGATTCACTCGGCACCATGTCGCCAGGCTTCAGAACCCCCGCCCGGATCTGCTGCACGATCTCTTCCGCGATCTGCACGTACCGAGGCCCGGCCGTGCTCCCTCCAGCAGCAGTTCCCATAGTCCTTCTCTGCCTCCTAAGCTCCTCTACATGAGTCAACCACAGGAAGCGACACCGCCTCCCCTGCACTCCGTGTCCGTAGCCGGAGTGGTGGTGCGCGAGGACGGCCGCCTCCTGGCGATCCGCCGAGCCGACAACGGCACCTGGGAGCTCCCCGGCGGCGTGCTCGAACTCGACGAGGCTCCGGAGGCCGGCGTGGTCCGCGAGGTCCTGGAAGAGACTGGCATCCACGTCGAGGTGGACGAACTCACCGGCGTGTACAAGAACATGGTCCGAGGCGTTGTCGCCCTGGTCTTCCGCTGCAAGCCCTCCGGCGGCACGGAACGCACATCCAGCGAGTCCACCGCCGTTTCCTGGCTCACTCCGGACGAGGTCAGCGAGCGCATGACCGAGGTCTACGCAGTCAGGCTGCTGGATGCCTTGGACGGCAACGGCCCCCACGTACGCAGCCACGACGGCAAGCACCTCATCCCAGCGGGATAAGACTTTCTCTCCATCATCAAGGCGGCTCGCTCCGCTCACCGCGCGCGGCCCGGCCCCCGGCCGGGCCTGCGCTCCTGTCTCCGCCCCGCTCCAGCCCGGCCGGCACCCGCGCCGCGCTCACGGCACCAGCCGCCTTATGACCGGAAAAGGAGTACGTCGCGCCTGGGGCGGCGGCTCCACGGCTTTACGGAGCCACTTTGTCGCGAGCGTCGAAGATCTCCGCCCCAAGGTGCTTTACCAGGTAGGTCACAGACTGCCCGACAGGCCGGAAGCTCACGGGGCCATGATCATTCGCGCCGAAGCGCCACTCGAAGGTCGCTCCGCCGACATCGAGCGCGTCCAGCACCCCTATGGTTTCCTGACCAGAGCCCGATAACGTTACACACTAGGCCAAAATATCAATTTCCTATCATTTTCCGGACAAGAAATCGCCGAGCCGCTGAAATAGTCTAGTGTCGGATAGATCTACAATTTCCGCGCTTGTGAGGATTGCCAATTCCAATGTGGATGCAGATGCCAAAGGTCTCCTCTCCTCACGAAATACCTGGGGGTAATTCGTCTGTAAAAATCGGATCAGCAGTGCACTGAAATCGTGACCGTTTATATAGTTCCGGCAATCCGCATCTTCGGGAATGTGTATGGATTCATATTGCTCGATAAGTGCGCCGACATTCCCACCCTGAGATCTCTGTATGGCTTCCTTGGCATCCAAAGTTGTCGACCCGTCAGGATAAATCTTCATATCGCTGATGACTTTCGAAGCGAGCTTTGGAGTCGGCGCTGGAATTTGCTTCAGGACGGCACGCACCTTGAAAAGGGTTGTCAATGATGGCGTCATGGCGGAAATGACGTCCATAGCTCTACATTGCGCAGGCGCTCTCAAGGTCACTGTCAGCAGTTTTCGAATTGATTTTTCATTGAAAAAATACAATTCTATCGACGTGAAGTCTGTGTAGTGCAGACCATTAACGGTGGGGCATGATTCTAGGCCAATACTCGCGGAGTCGCGATCTGCAAGGAAAGCCCCACCCGTCTGTTTAGCTTGCGACGCTTCAACAATTTGCGCTGTCGCAATTACTCGACCTCGATTATTTCCGGCTAGATGCCCAAAGGACGTAACTGTGTCATCGTCGATCAGGACCCGATCTTGTACGGCGTAAAACCGCACGTCAGTATCGGGAAACGTCTGCGAGAAGTACCATCGCAAGAGGCTTGCATCACTACGGCCTTCGACAATTACTTCCCGCATCTCTGGCTCCAGATAGAACTGTGTAGCCAACTCTTCTGGAGTCCGTCGATTCTCATCAACTTCCTTAAGCATGTCGCCCCCCCGTTAACCTAGTTCGAAGACAAGCGCGCCAAAGCGTCCTGATTTCCGGTGATTACCTCAATCGAATGAGTAGCGACCACAAACTGCATTCCGCTGCCCTCAGTGCAGGCCAGGAGGGCTGACATCAGCTTCCTCTGCCACTTGACGTTCAAGCTTAGCTCTGGCTCGTCGATCAGGAATAGGCGTGTTTTCTGCCTTGCGAGCGTTGTATTTGTAAGGAGTAGCAGGATTTGCCTCTCGCCGGAGGAGAGCTGGAACGGGGAAAGCTCCTGCTCATCCGAACCCAACGACAGAACGCGGATTCCTTGAGACATGTCAAAAACCAGTCTTTTGGTTTTCAAGAATCCATTTGCCTGCTCCACAAAGGTACGAATCAGTTTTTCGGTTTCTTTCAATGCATCAAGTCGTGCTTCCTGTGCTTCCAAGTAAGGGAAGATGACCTCTTCAGCGACTGCCGCTCTATGTGTCGGTATATCTTTGAGGATGCTGACAAAAGGTTCGGAACGAAGGGCTGGCATTAGTTCAAACTCACTGTACCGCTGCGTCCTGCTGGCCAGCCTATTGAGACGCTCCAACATGGCTTCCACGGGAGCTTCATCTTCGCCCTCATTCGCGAAATCACGGTCGGCGACTCGTCGGAGAATTTCAAGGTAGATCTTGTTCGTATCCCTTGAGCCCGTTTGGCTGCCAGCGAATGCCGACTGCTGCATTTGGAGGTTGAAGCGCTTCATAGCGAGGTCGAGTTCTTTGCCGAGGGCCGACTTAGTGTCGTTAGGCCCTTCCTCCTGAGGCTCTGGAGGCCTTTTCCTTCGCACACCATGCATATGGCCAATATCGTCGCCATAGATCTGACGATCGTCTGCCAGGAAATAGGGGTTTGCGTTGAGTTTGGCCAGGTAATCAACAAAACTGTCTTTACGTTCTTCCCCAAAGAGGAACGTCTGATCCATATTATGGGCCAATCGATTCCGCGTAATGCGGGCCGAAAATTCTCTTTGGAAGTGCCACTCTTGAGCGTGCACTTCTCGGGATTCGACCCCTTCCTGATAGGCCATTGCCACCCCGTCGGGCATACGAATGTAGGGCTGCCGAACCTCACCTCCTGGCCCTTGAACTGTGATCACATAGTCGCCGACAAGGCCATCCGTCTTCGTTACAGTAATCTCATCGCCATTGTTCAAGTGGATCGTTAGAGTGCGGAATGGACAATTGGCCAAGTATGACCTATGGCCTCTTTCGCGGGAAGCGCTGAGTGTATTCCAGAGAAGATTGAGGATTGTTGTCTTTCCTGTACCATTATCCCCGTACAGCAAAGTGAGTCGGTGGCTTGGTGAATCCTCAGACTTGTCCAGTGACATGTCAATTGGGTGGTTGAAATACCCAAAAAGTTCAGTAATTAGCGCCGACTTGATCAACCTTGAGGCGTTCAGTGTCTCACTCATCTCATATCCTCTTGTCTTTGGTTTGCTGATGAGCGTACCCGCTGAGGCGGCATCTGACTGCGAAATGCTGATTCTTCGTGTCGATCGAACGTGTGTGGCGTTGCATCTACTAGGTCAACTGCTGCTTAACGACAGCGCCCAGCACAGCCAGCAGTGATCTTTGGCAGAACCCGCCCAGTTGGCCGGAGGAGAAGTCCGGCGCAACGGATTCCTCCTGGAAGCGGTGGTCATCGGCGCGCGTGGGCGCGAAGTCAAACCGACCGTGCCTATGCCGGACGCGTACCAGATTTGAGGGTTTCCAAAGCTGAGGGCTCAGGCGGGCGTCACGGGCAGGCCGTCACGGCTTGCTCTGGTCGCCGGCACCGGGAGCGTGGCTGAGCCTGGTGGGGGTGCAGCGAGGCACACGCGCGCCCAGTCGGCCGACGCACCCTCCGTCGTGGCTGACTGTCGTCGGCTGAGATCCAGACGGGCCGCATCGACAGCGCTGGCCGTCAGCAAAGCGCGCCGAAGCTGGGCCTTCCCTGGGCCGTCCGAGGTCGCTCAGCAGTGGCCGATGACGACCAACGACGACCACTAGGCGCACTAGCCCACCGCCCCTGACCAGCAAATACCCAGCTCCCGAGAACCCCGGCAAGGCCCAGAAGCAAGAAGACAGATCTTGGCTCGCCCATTGAGACTCTGCCGACCTCGGCCTGGCCTAGCACTTGTGCGCCTGCAGAAGAAACAAGTCCCGGACAAAAACCAGGAGCCTGCGGCAAGATCAGCGGCATGGCTGATCCTTCCCTTCTTCTGACCACTGTAGGGGTTGCCGGAACGTTGGCTGGTAGTGGTCTGACCGGCTTCATCAGCGCCCGACTCGAGCGCAGGAAAGAAGCTGCCGCGGAACGAACGCAGCTACGACAAGAACAAGCAGCGGATCGCGTACACATACGCGAGCAGAAGATAGAGCACTACAGATGGAGAAGGGACCGGCGGCAGAGTGCATACGTGGATTTCTACGCCAAGTCACAGGAGCTCTTGCTCTTGTTCACCAAACTACATGTAAGAGTCCAACCCGGAGCCGGAGAGTCTGAGGCGACTCGTCAACTGCTACAGGAGGCGGACGAGGTGAATGCAGCACTGCATAAGCTCACGGCCGTGGTAAACGTCGAGGGACCCCGCAACGTATCCAATCAAGCCTCTCTGATTCAAACCCGCCTTTCTCTGCTTATGGCGTCAGCCGTGCGTGCTCTAAATTCTTCCGATCCGGGCGAAGCCATAGATCACCGCGATCAATTGCAACAGAGCATAGAAACTCTCACGGAAGCACAAACCTCATTTCTCAATCTCGCTCATGCCGCTCTGGAGGACATTGAAACTCTGAACTAGGTCTCGGTAGCACACGACTCGTAGATCGGACGGCGCACCCTACCTAAAGCCCCCAGAGAGCCACTTACCCATTCATAAATGACGGCAACACGGGCACTCATTTTAGTTCCATCGCCCGAAGGAGATACATACAACAGATGGGAAGCGCTCAACAGAAAACGTGCCACGGCCCGCTATGCGACCGAGTATGGCGAGCGTCATGGAGCCGACCATCCCGCACAAACCGCTTCCAGACGTAGAAGTCGATGTTGGGCTCAGCGGTCCGCCGACAGATGAGGCGAAGACGCAGAACGTCGAGCGCCGCGGCGGGTGAGTGTCCAACTGGTGACTAGGTGCCGTAGATCGTGCGCAGACGGCTGGCCAAAGCTTCCTGTGCTGCTGTGAGGTGGTTGTGACTCTTCACAACGAGATCACCCAGCTCCTCTGGCGTGCCCGGGCCAGCCCACCCCAACTTCGACAGCTGCTGATGGGCACTCTCGACGAGGGTCCGGATTTCTTCATCGAGGATGAGTGCTTGCAAGCGAACCAGTTCCTGTGTCTCTCGCCCGAACGTGCCTGGTTCGGGAACCGGCGATGCAGCATTGACCCTGTGCAGGTGCTCCATGAGCGCAGCACTGAACAAGCGAGACAGACACTCGCTAGCCTTCGCAAGGTGATCAAGTTCGAACGCCTCGCGCCGATCCAGGCGTGATCGCTCTCGATCCAGCTCGCGCACCTGCCTCTCACGGTCGAGGGCGGACTTCTCCCTCTTCGCTTCGCTCAGCTGGTTCATCCAAGCACCGAGCATGAGCGTGACTACAGGCAGCACGGCTGTGAAGACATCCACGGCGGGCAGCGTACGGCGATGGCCCCAAGAACACGTGGATCGACAGCGTGGTTATCTCTGGAGTTGCCCCAGCTGGCAGTGCTCGCCAGGATGCAAAGTCACTTCCCCGCCGACAGGGCCGCCCCCGGTCCACTTTTCAGCCGTCGCCGACACGCGCGAAGGCCACCAGTCAACGACCCCAGCCGGAGCGGGCCCGGATCGAACTCCTGAAGCGGTGTCCAGTCAGGTGTGGCCTACCCGTTGACTCACCCCACCTGATCTGCCACGTGCAGGGCTGTGACCTAGTGCGTTACCCGAACGGCAAGCGGCCTCCGAAGCCGTGTGCGCAGGTCCATGCAAGCGTTGTGCGCTCCGCACGTCACGGGCCGACCGCCACCGCTCCCAAGGTCGTTAGCGGAAGTCGTAGTCCTCATCCATGCCGCTGGAGAGCCAAATTTCCTCGGCTCCAGCGAACGAGTGGCCCTCAGGCTCCTCCTCATAGTCAACCGAGTCCGGACCCTCGATGTGATCCTCGCCGGTCATGCACCGACAGGGGAAGATCTCCTGGGTGATTTCACCGTTGACGATGCTGTTGACGGCGCGGTCGTGCAAAGGTCCGGTGGGCATACCCCGATGCTACCGAGTCGGATCAACCACCAAACATGCCGATCGGCACACCCTCACAGAGGAGTTGAGCGCCCCCCGACGGTGTGCCCCCGCAGGTCCCCTGCTGAGTCTGCCGCCAGCCGACGCTCCCGGAAGGCTGAGGGGCCGTGCTGTCCACCCTTTCCTCAGGACCGCCGTGGGTCGCGGTGCCCTGCCGCAGTCGTCGGCGGACCAACTGGTGTGGTGGCGCGCGGTGCTCAACCGCCAGTTCGTGCTGCCGCCTAAGGGACGAGCGTGTGAGGCTTCCCGAGCGGTGGCCGGCAGGCAAGCGAAAGGTTCCGCACCGCGGCGGCTGTCCACCCCGAGTTGCTTCGGGACGAGGAGGTCATGCCGGAGACGCGCCGGATCGTACGGTGAATACAGGGAAACCGGTCGACCGCCGGCCAGGCCTTGCATCCGTGCCACCACAGGTCAGCGCCAGGGGGAGCCTCATACGCCCTGAGCTTCCCAAGTTGAGGACTTGAAGGCACCATGGGCCGGCGGACTGGGGGTGTCGTGGGAAACAAGGAGACGGAACAGGCCGCGATCACACATGTGATGGCCTTGGAGCGAGCCGCAGGCCGCGATCCCAAGGACGTCCGGACCTCGGGCCTCCCGTACGACGTCGAGAGTCCGCCTCGCCTGATCGAGGTGAAGGCCTTCAGTCGCTCGGCCCGCAGCGTGCCGTTGCCGTTGGAGCACCGGCAGGTGTTGGCCGCCAAGGCAAACCCAGAGCACTACTACCTCTACGTGGTCGACAACCTTGCCGACCACGACGGGGCAGAGGTTGGAGTGCGCATCCTCCACGGAGAAGTCCTGCTGGCAATGATCGAGCGAACCCAACCTCAGGTCACCTACTGGCCCACCTTCAAGGCAGCCGAGTACGACCAGGCTGAGCGGCTCCAATGAGCGCTGCGGTACAGCAACGAAGTACAGCAACCAACGCAACCGCAGCAGACCGCCAGAAGCCGTCCATGGCCAACTGACCAGCCCGCTGGACCTCAATGATCACTCAGCCGAGAGTTCGGGGCGAAGCGGTCATCATCCAGTCTCGCCGTCGCTGCCGACCTGGAGTACGCGATGCTTGGGGTATGGCCCCTGAACCCAGTGCTGCTCCGTCGATGACCACTCACGTGAGTGCGGTGACCGACGGAACCACCAGAGTCTTCACGTGGGAAGAAGGCTCACGCATCGAGGTGCGCAACCTGGGCGGAGAGATCGTCATCGAGGCGAACGCAGCCGGGCTGAAAACCCTGGCCGGCCACCTCCTCACGCTCGCCCAGGACAGCACACCGGACGGGGCTCACCTCCACCTGGAGGAGAATCACGGGCTCGAGGAAGGCTCCGTGGGCCTGGTCTTGGAGCGGAGCGACGACGAATGACTCGTGCCAGATCGTGCGGGGAACCACGGGGAACAGCGGGGAAGCAATCAACCGTCTCCCGTCCGTCTACATCCCCCCGTCGCTGGTCAGGTCTGGAGCACGCCCTGGACGCCCTGAGCTTCCCAAGCTGATGGCCTCACACACGGTGCGTAACGATCAGGCATCACCGCGGCAGCAACCTCAGTACCGATGTGATGCTCACGCCATGGTCAGCGAGGACACGTCAGCACACGAGAGCGGCCCGGATGCGGCCCCCCTAAAGGAAGCTGCAGACTTCACGAAGCGCCGCCGTGGGCCACTGACAAGAGGGCTGGCCATCACCGCGATGCTCTTTTTGGCTGTCGGTGTCGGCATCGGCTACGCCATCGCGCATGCCTCTGGCTCCGCGAGCGCCGCGACGTCTGGAAGCACCCCGATCCTCGCCGGGGTCAGCGAGGACACAGTCTGCAAGCTCGTGAACGATGCCATGCAGAAGCAACTCAGCATCAGGGAAGCGTCGCCCATGTCTGAGGAGAACGGTGGAGCTTCCTGTTATCTGATGATGACGGAAGACGGCGCCGCTGAACCAGCTGGCTTTGTAGTCGCCTTCTACCCCACCACAGCGTCTTTGCAGCAGACGGTGGATGGGACAGATGTGATCCCGGAGAAGGCAGAACCGCTGCTGATAGAAGGGCGAGCAGCTGCTCGCCAAGTCCTCTACGGCGATGCGTGGAAGGCCCAACTCACCATCGCCGTAGGTGACGGAGCAACGCTCTACGTCGAGCGGTTCGGTCCAAAAGACTCATTGTCAGAACGAGAGCTCCGACGGTCCGTCGACGACCTTGCCGCGAGCATTCTCAAGGGTCAGAAGACCTGAGTCTGGCGGGCCGCCACGGGGCACCATACGCACGCGCTGGACACGCTTGAGTGTCTAACTGCGTGACAACGCCCACGCACAACGGCGGACAAGCGCGAACACCTACAGACTGCAAGTGCAGGTGAGAGCCACGCCAGCCCAAGGCACAGCCCCATCCCAAGTTACTTCGGGACGACGAGGTCATCGTTCAAGGCCGCCCAACCACGGTTCCCCGGAACGGCTTGCTCTGGCGGACATCGCCAGACAGCGTGACTGAGGCCCGGTGGTGGGTGCCCTGCACGCGTGCCTGAGCGGTTGGCGGACCCGTCAACCCTGTCCTGCGTTCTCCTGGCTAGAGGAACATCGAGCACTCTTCGCAGGTGCCGTCTCCAAGCTCCTCTACACGTCCGCGGACTCTGCGACCCTCGTCGGTCAACCAGTCGTACGTGTAAATGTTTGTCCTGCTCTCAAAAGCCAACTGATCACGCGTTCTGCGCTGCGCTATCGTCATTTCAGACCGTCTGCCAATTATGACCAGTCCGTTGGCCCAGTCGCCGATCTCGACAAGCCCCAGGCCTTCCTTCCCGGCTCCACGCGGCCTCTGAGCATAGTCCGTGTTTGCGCGTAGCCATCGCCGCCATTCGGTGATCTGGTCGAGTCCTTCTCGAAGCTTTTCTGCGGGTCGATTGGCGTTCTTTTCGCTCGCCATGAAGAGTGGAGCTCTGGGGCTCTCCAGCTCGACGAGTGTCCAGTTCAGTTGGTAGCTGTCGAGTCTGGCCACCAGGAAATCGGGTACGTAAGCATCACCCAGTCTCACCTGGGGGCGAATCCATCTGCAGCTTCCTCCCATCTGCTGGATCAGCATCCACGGGTTCTCTTCCAGGAACTTCTGGATCGGTTTCTCATCCTCGGCAGCTGACAGAACCTCTTCGTACTTCGTGAAGGTCTCTGGATCGAAGTGTCCCGCCCACTTGCACACATGAACGAATCCTGTAGCAGTCAGTTGCTCGTGAACTGACAGGGTGTATGCGTCCCAATCATCCATACCGGGATACTGCCTTGTGGGGACGGCTTGGAGGGACCTCTTTGGTGGATCCGGGTGCCCCGCTGCCGAGGGTGGCGATGGAGAAGGGGGAGCCAGGAGGGCGCCGAATCCGCTGCATAGCACGGCTCCGCCGCGGCTAGGTTCCTCGGCTCGCGACCGTGGACTACCCGTGGACTCGTTCCGCCAGATCTGTGTCGCGTAAGGCCATGACCTGCCTCGTTACCCAGGAGCCAAGCGGCCTCCGGAGCCGTTGCAGTGTCGCAACTTGAACCAGCCGTCACAGCTTCTCTGGTCGACGTCACCGGCAGCGTGGCTGAGGCTCGTTGAGGTGCGGCGAGACACACGCGTGCGTGGTCGGTCGGCGCACCCGCCGTCGTGGCTGGCTGTCGTCGGCTGAGGTTCAGGCCGTCGAAGAGGGGCCGCTTTCTCTGTTCCGGTGCCCCGGTCTCAGCGCTAGCCGGCATAACGCAGCGGGGAGGGGAGCCGAGTCATGCTCGGGCTCCCCTCCCCGGTTGAGACGAAGGGTCGTCGGCGGCAGGGCGTTGCTTACGGCCGCTGTTTCAGAAGCGGTGCGGTGTGCTCACCCCCAGGAGGTGACCGCGGCTGGTTGCTGCGCGGAGCACGTCCCGGAGAGCTCCGATCAGTTCACCGGTCAACCGGCGTAGGTCCTCCCGGTCCGTGCCTTGGTCATCGAGGGTGTTCGAAGCGTGCTCCAACAGCATCGCTGCCGTTTCGAGCTGCTCCGCTTCGATGTTGTCCGCCAGGCGAGACATGTAGCCGCCCTTGTCATCCGTGCTCAGGTAGCAGGGCTTGCCCTCCGGGCCCGACCACGGGAGAAGGCGCAGTTCGTTTTGTGTTGTCATCCTGGCGTCTGCCTCTCGTCGGACGTGTGGTGGGTGGTGAAGACTGCGTCGGCTCGGTCCCCTGGGAAGACCAGAAGGGCCGCCTCGACCACTCGGCCGGTGGGGTCGGTCGCGACGCGCGTGATCGCCAGAACTGGCGTGGCGGAGTTGGTTCGCAGGGTCGATGACTCGTCCGGCGTCGGCGGGCGGGCGCAGACCGTTTCCCGGACGGCAGCTGGCGGAGGGCCGAGTACGGCGAATCTCCTGACTGCCTCCGGGCACGAAGGTTCGTCGTCGAGCACTCCGGCCGGCGCCAGGTCGCGCGGGATGTAGATACGTGCCAGTCCGTGCGGTGACTCCCCCTCGTGACTGACGCAGGAGAACTCCGCGAGAGGGCTGCCCGTCGGCACCCTCAGCAAGGTCGTCAGATGTCCGTCGGCCTGGACTGTGGCGGTGCGAACGGTGACGTGTAGGGCCGCTTCGGCGGCGGTCCACGGGTCCAGCGTCCCCCAGCCACCGACGTACATGATCCGGCGGAGAGGGCGGCGGACGAAGTTGCCCTTGCCGTGGATCTTCTCGACGAGGCCCTCGCCCTGGAGCACCGCGAGGGCACTCCGCAGCGTTGCTGTGCTGACCTTGTACTGGTCCGCCAAGCCGGTTTCGGACGGGAGTCGTTCGCCGGGCTTGAGGCGGCCGGTCGTGATCTGGTGCCGGAGATCGTCGGCGATGTCGTGGTGGCGAGGAGACACGGACCGGATCACCGCCGCCTCATCATCCGCACGGCGACGAGCCGGGTCCGCGTGTGTATGGTCAGCAACTCACCCGAGTCGAAGAGGATCTGCTTCGCGCCCTGGGAGAGCTGGAAGAGGTCCTGCACCCGGCAGGCACGGCCTCCGATTTGGATGATGTCGCCGCGCTGCACGGTGGCCGCGGTCACCTCGACGTTGGATGCCAGCGTGCCGCCAGGTACCCGCTCCCTCACCGCTGCACCTCCGAAGGCGTCGTCTGGCCGGACATCGAATGGCACGGGCAGTCGCACGCCTCGTAGACCACCGGGAGGTCGACCGGCTCCGAGGCCGGAGAGGACTCCGCGCAGGCGTGGTGGGTGCCGATCCGGCATGCGGTCGATCGGTAGGGGACGGCCGAGGTGTCCGTGACGCGGGTCTGTCGACGGGGGCGCATCAGCGAACCCCCACCAGGGCCGACCACGCGTCGGCCGGAAGATAGGGGGCGACGACCACCTCGCGCGCCCTCACGCGCTTCTCCCAGGCCAGTACGTACGGGCGGACGAGTGCGATGTCCTCACCCCTGAGCGTTGACCGGTGGTCCACGCCGTCGGAGCCACGCCGGCGGGCGGCCGTCGTCCTGTCCGGAGGCAGGGAGGCGGCGGGAGCGGCCGACGGCCCGGAGGCCGTTAAGGGGCGGCGGTGCCTGCCCCTGGGAAAGTGCCGCTCTCTGGTGAGCGAGACGGCACGGCGGATACGGTTGAGCACGCTGCTCAGCTCCTATCGCTGATGGCCCGGTCCCCCGACATCGCCCGTCGTGGGGACCGCTTTGCGTACGACCGCCCAGAGGGTGCGGCCGTTCATGCTGGTGGCGAGGAGGCCGAAGCGATCGGCTTCCGCCACCACGTCCAGGACCGCCCGCCACGACTCGGCGGAGAGCATTTCCGGCACTTCCGCTTCCACCGACGTGTGCCGGGGGTGTTCCTCCACTCTCGTGAGCAGCCCGAGGGCGGACAGCCGGGCGGCGAGGGCCGCAGCGCTAACTCCCGAAGCGGGCACAGGGCAGCCTCCGTCACCAGCGATCACTTTGAGTAAAGCTAGTTAACTAGATTAGAGCTAGTGGACTAGATTTTCCATATGCCTGAGCAGCCGCCCTATCTCCGCATCGCCGACGAACTCCGGCGACGGATCGCGGAGCACGTGTGGGAGCCGGGAGACCGCCTGCCCTCCCGCGCCCAGATCGGCGAGGAGTACGGCGTGGGCGAGAACGTGGTCCGCCGGGCTCAGGAGTTGCTGATCTCCCAGGGTGTGTTGGAGGGCCGTGCCGGATCGGGCACCTACGTCGCCGAGCCGCGGCAGCGCGTGCGGGTGGTCCGTTCCTCGGCGCGTGAGCAGCCCAACGGGTCGCCTTTCCGCGTGGACATGAAGGCCGTCGGCAGGCAAGGGGACTGGGAGAGCCGGACCGACGCCAAGGTGCCGGCGCCAGCGGAGATCGCGGCACGGCTGGGCATCGGCGAGGGCGAGCTGTGCGTCCGTACGACGTACGAGTTCCTGGCGGACGGCAGGCCCGTGCAGCTGTCGACGAGTTGGGAGCCGTACGACCTCACCGCCGGCACACTCGTCGTCCTCCCCGAGGGAGGGCCGCACGCAGGGGCTGGCGTCGTGAACCGCATGGCCGCGATCGGCATTACCGTCGGCCACGCCGTGGAGCAGCCGGAGCCGCGGCAGGCGACCGCCGAGGAGGCGTCCTTGCTCGGCGTCCAGAAGGCCGCGCTTGTCACGCACATCCGACGGACGTACTACAGCGACGACGGGCGGCCCGTGGAGACGGCGGACATCGTGGTGCCCGCGGCTCACTGCGAGATCGTCTACGAGATCCCGATCAACCGGTAGCGCCGCTTGGAGTTCGCCCTATGGCCGAGAACGCCGCGCCCTGTCCCGAATGCAGCCAGCCCATGAAGTCCGGCGGTCTCTTGCTCTCCAAGCGGGACGAAGACGGTCGGAGGACCTGCCGGTCTCTGTGGCGGTGCCCCGATCGGCACACATGGTGGCGGTGGGCGGACCGGCCGGAGGAACCGCTGGAGGTCTGCCCAGTTCCGGAGCTGTTTCGGTGACATCCAACGTTGACATCAACGAGGCCGGACGGCAGCACACAGCAGCACCCCCACGCGACCGCCGGACCAGCCGACGACGACCCCAGGCGCGGGCGTAGATCGAACTCCTAAAGCGGGTGTCGCAGGTTCGAATCCTGCCGGGGGCACAGAGAAACACCTGGTCAGAGGCCATTCCGTCCATCAGGCGGGAGGGCGTACTCGCAGCACACATGCGGCTGCGGGCCGACGTGCCGATTGATGCCGACGATCACCCGCGGATCAGGCCCAACTCGCCCGCGCGTACTCCGGCCTGGAAACGGGAGCCCGCGTTGAGGGTGACGAGCAGTTCGGCGACCCGGCGGCGGTAGGTGCGCAGCGACATGCCGAGTTCCCGTGCGGCTGTCTCGTCGGTGACGCCGGAGGTCAAGGCGCGCAGGACCCTGCCGGTCTGGGCGTCGATCAGGGGCCGTTGCGGACTGAGGAAGGCAGCGAGGTCGGTCGCGCTCTCCCAAGCGGCTTCGAACAGCGCGTACGCCCCGTCGACCAAGGCCGGCGCGGCGCTCATGGTGTACGTGCGGTGTCCGTGAGCGGCCGGGGCGGACGTCATGGGACTGGTGAGGATCATGGTTCGTCGGTCGATGAAGAAGGTTCCCCGGGACAACGGGGTGGCGGCGATCCTGATCCGCATGCCGTGGGCGGCCATCTCGCGCAGGGCCTCCCGGTCGCGCTCGTCGGCGAGCACGGCGGGACTGTACAGCTTGCGGGCCTGAACCGCCCCGTCACGGCGCATCGTCAGGCGGGCGGCCTCACGCGCGCCGGGCCAGGTGTCGAGGTCGCGGGCGACGTTGACCCATTCCACGTCGTTGGACTCCGTCAAGGGCTTGATCCGCGCCCAGAACTCAAGATCACCGCGAAGCATCACGACCTGTGGCATACGTCCATTGTGCCGGTGGCAGCAACATGCCACGGGCTCGTCGGCCGATGCCGAGCCTTGCAGGCTGGAGCTCATGAGCAATGACTTCCGCTTCGGCGGCGACCTCCCCGTCAACCGGCTCGGCTTCGGCGCCATGCGCCTGCCTTCCAAGGACGGCATGGGCGGTCCCGCCCGCGACCCCGAGGCCGGCCGTGCCGTACTGCGCCGCGCCGTCGAACTCGGGGTCGACCACATCGACACCGCCGACTTCTACTTCAGCGCCGGCGGTGCGGTGCGAGCGAACACCCTGATCCGTGAGGCCCTGCACCCCTACCCGTCCGACCTGGTCATCGCCACCAAGGTGGGCCCAGTCGTCGGCCCCGACGGCCTCTCCCACGGCACCCCGGCCGACATGCGTGGCTTTGTCGAAGCCAACCTCGACGGCCTGGGCGTGGACCGCCTCGACCTGGTCTACCTGCGCATCGGCGCCATGGAACCCCCGCAGGGTGAGTCCCTCGCCGAGCGCTTCGAGGCGCTCGCGGCGCTGCGTGAGGAGGGCCTGATCCGTCACCTCGGCCTCAGCAACGTCGACACCGGTCATCTCGCGGAGGCTCGCGCCATCGCACCTGTCACTGCCGTGCAGAACCACGCCGCCCAGGGCGACGAAGCGGACGTCCTGGCCGCATGCGAGGAGTCCGGCATCGCCTTCGTGCCTTTCTTCCCGGTGGGTGGCGGTCGGGAACTCGACGACGAGCGTCTGGCCAAGGTGGCGGCCCGGCACCGCGCCACCGTCCCCCAGATCGGCCTGGCCCGGCTGCTGGCCTCATCGCCGGTGGCCCTGGCCATCCCGGGCACGGGATCCCTCTCCCACCTGGAGGAGAACATGGCTGCCGCCGCGATCGCCCTCACCGACGAAGACCTCGCCGACCTCTCCTGACATCGCACACGAAAGAAGCCCCCTGTCATGAAGCTGCTGATCCTCGGTGCGACCGGTCCCACCGGTCGTCATGTCCTCGACCTGGCCGTGCGATCCGGCGACTCGGTCACGGCCTTCGTCCGCAATCCGGCGGCCCTGGGTGACCTGGCCGAGCAGGTCACCACGGTCACCGGCGACGCCACCTCGCACCGCGACCTCGCCGCCGCGGCGGCCGGGCACGACGCGATCGTCTCCGCGCTCGGCAGGGGCAATTCGGTGCGCGCCGACGGCTTGTTCACGCGCGCCTCTGCGGCCGTGATCGGCGCGGCCGGAGAAGCGGGTGTCTCCCGTCTGGTGTGGCTGTCCTCGTTCGGTGTCGGCCACACCTTCGGCTGGTCGAGCAGCGCGCAGAAGCTGATCTACGGCACGCTGCTGCGGTCGATCTACGCCGACAAGGCGATCGCGGATGAGAGCATCCGCTCCAGCGGGCTGGACTGGACCGTGGTGTACCCGACCAGGCTGAC
Organism: Streptomyces sp. B21-105; assembly: GCF_036898465.1. Classification (NCBI taxonomy): domain Bacteria; kingdom Bacillati; phylum Actinomycetota; class Actinomycetes; order Kitasatosporales; family Streptomycetaceae; genus Streptomyces; species Streptomyces sp. B21-105. The sequence goes on from NZ_JARUMJ010000001.1 coordinate 4,093,346, forward strand.
CCACGGCCCCGCCAAGGGCACCTACCGGGCGGACGACCGGCTGCCGATGAAGGGCAACCCGACAATCAGCCGTGCGGACGTGGCCGCCTTCATGCACACGGCGGCACAGGGCAGCGAGTGGATCCACCGCACCGCCGTGATCTCCGACTGAGCGCCCACACCGCCCCCTATGACAGTCGTTATAGACGGGTGTAATATGCCGACCTCTATAACGACTGTCATAGGAGGATGTTGTGACGATCATTACCGTGAACGCCCCGAGGGGCCGCCTGAGCCTGGAGCAGCGCCGCGAGCTGGCCGAGACGCTGACGGACGCGGTACTGGTACCCGAGGTGGGACAGCCGGCTCCGGCCGCCCGCGTCGGGTTCCAGGTGCACTTCGTCGAGCGCGAGCGGGACATGATGGCGATCGGCGGACGGCTGCTTTCGGACGCCGACCAGGAACTCGACGTGATGGTGATCGACATCGCGGTCATGGACGCCGCCTGGCAGCCGGACGTACGAGGCCAGGTCATCGAACGCGTCCTTGCCGCACTGGCGGCGGCCTGCGGACTGCAGAAGCCGTCACCGACGTGGTGGGTCAACTTCCGCGTGATCGACGAGGGCAGCTGGGGCTCGTCCGGGGGCGTACTGTCCGTCCTCCCGCTCCTCGACAGCGGGGTGTTCACGGAGGAGAGGGTCAAGGCCGTCCGCGCCGCGCTGGGCGTCTGAAGCCCGAGGCGTCGAGCGCGGGCCGACTCAGCCCTTGATCGTGGCGAGGATCAGCGCCTGCAGTTGCTCCGCAGTGCGGTCGAGGGGCTCGATGCTGCGCTTGGCGCGGCACATGGCCACGGTCCCCTCTACGGCCGCGACGACGAGGGTGGCGAGCTGGACCGCCTCCTCGCGCTCGGCGCCATGCTCGCGCAGCGAGGCGGACAGCAGGCTCTCCCATGCGGTGAAGACGTCTGCGGCGGCTACCACGGCGGGGGGCGTCTCGTCAGTGGGCGGCTCCTCGATGGAGACGGCGAGAACCGGGCAGCCCGCCCTGAAGTCACTGTCGACGACGATCTTGCGCCACAGGGCGAGGAACGCCCGCAACCCGGCGACCGGCCCCGCCTCCAGCTCCTTCCGCAGACGGCGCGCGACCCACTCGCCCGTATAGCGGACGGCCTCGGTGGCCAACTGCTGCTTGCCTTCAGGGAAGTAGTGGTACGTCGAGCCGAGCGGCGCCCTGGCGTGCTTGGCCATCTCGCGGATGCTCGTCGCGTTCAGACCACGCCGGCTGATCATGTCGGCCGCACCGGCCACAATCCGCTCGCGCGCCGCCGGGCTGGGCTTGGTCACGTACACGATCCCTTCTGACCCCACTGGCTATAACGGCCGTCATAGTCTAGCGTGACCGTCGCTTATAACGACCGTCATAGAACTGCGTCGTCGAGCGAAGAGTCGAACGAAACGAAGAGAGGTATGCCCATGCCGATGATCCGGCTCACGGCCCCGGCCGGCGCCCTGACCGAACAAGGCCGCCAGAGCATCCAGCGCGACCTCGCCGCCGTACTGCTGCGCTGGGAGGGCGCACCCGACACGGCGTTCTTCCGCGCCCAGGCGTGGAGCTACCTCACCGAACTGCCGGAAGGTGCCCAGATCACCGCCGAGGACGACGCGCCGCGCTTCCTGGTAGAGGTCACCGTCCCGCAAGGAGCCCTGTCCGAGCGCCGCAAGGCGGGCCTGGTCGAGGAGGCGACCAAGAACGTCCTGGCCGCGGCCGGCCTCGGCCCGGACGACGCCCTGCGGGTGTGGGTGCTGGTGCACGAGCAGCCCGACGGCACGTGGGGCGCGGGCGGCTCCGTCATTCGCTACGACGACCTGGTGGCATTGGCGAAGGGACAGCGCACCGATGCGTGAACTGACCTATGTCGCCAAGCGCACCGTCGAGTGGCGCGAGGCACCCGACCCGAAACTCCAGTCCGACGGGGAGGCGATCGTCGCACCGGTGGCCGCCACCTCCTGCGACGTGGACTCCTCCATCCTGGCCGGGCACGGTTTCATCGAGCCGCCCTTTGCCCTCGGTCACGAGTGTGTCGCCCGGGTCGTCGAAAGCGGCGACGCCGTCACCGCCGTAGCCCCTGGTGACCTGGTCGTCGTCCCCTGGTCCGTCAACTGCGGTACCTGCGAGCGCTGCCGGGCCGGGCTGACCGCGCACTGCACCGCCGTCCCCTACATGGCGATGTACGGCGCACCGATCGGCGGCAGTTGGGGCGGGCTCTTCTCCGACCTGGTCCGCGTGCCCTACGCCGACGCCATGCTGGTCCCGCTACCGGCCGGGCTGGACCCGGTCGCCATGGCGTCCGCCAGCGACAACTGGTCCCTGGCCTGGCGCCTGGTCGCCCCTCACCTCGAGGCCCGCCCCGGAGCACGCGTCCTGGTCGTCGCCCGCGGCAGCATCGGCCTCTACGTGTGCGACATCGCCCGCGCGCTCGGCGCCTCCGAGGTGCTCTACGTCGACCCCGACCCCGAACACCGCACCCTGGCTCGCGCGTTCGGAGCCGCCACCGCCGAAGCCCTGGAACCGATCCCCCAGGGCTACGACATCGCCGTCGAGGCCACCGGCCGCGTCGACCAGCTCGGCCTGGCCGTCAAGTCCCTGAGTCCGGAGGGGATCTGCGAGTCGGCGGGCAACCATTTCCGCCCCGGCGAGCTGCCCCTGCTCGACATGTACCTCACCGGCGTCACCCTGCGCATCGCCCGCGACAACGTCCGCGCCCACATCCCCGACGCCCTCGAACTCGCCGCCTCCGGCAAGGTCGCCCCCGAGAAGGTCGTCTCCCACGTCATCGACTGGGAGGACCTGCCGACCGCACTGCCGGAGAAGCACCTGAAGCCGGTCTTCGTCCGGGCCGATGACTGACCCCACCCGGCACTCACTCCACCAGCCCACCCCACCGAGAAGCCCGATGCACAGTTCCCTCACCGACCCGCCACCCATTGGCACTGCCACACAACCCACGCGAACGACAGCCGAGGAACTGGAACACCAAAGGGCGGCCATAACCCGCCTCGGCCACGAACTGCGCGCTCTGGTGGAAGCCACCGTCCGCACCGCCGCCTCCCCGGACACCCTCCACCGCGTGGCGGACGGCGTCCGTGCCATCACCAGCCAGCTGACGGGCCGACGGCGGTCGCGGGCGGAGATCCCCGAGGTGGACGAGTTCCCCACAGAGACACGTATCTACAGCCCTGTGACCGGGGCCGGGAGCCCGCTGGCCCCGCCCGTACAGGTGAAGCCCACCGCCGACGGCCTGGTGGGTCACTGCACGCTCGGCATCGCCCACGAAGGGCCGCCCGGCTACGGCCACGGCGGCATGAGCGCCATGCTCCTGGACGAACTCATGGGCCGCGCCTGCGCAGCAGCCGGAACGCCCGGCCTGACCGTCTCCCTCCAGATGCGCTACCACCGCCCGGTCCCACTGGAGACACCTCTGCGGATCCTCGCCCGCGTCACCAGCACGGACGACCGCAAGATCTTCGTGAGCGGGTCGATCACCATCCAGACAGACCCTGACGCGATCCTCGTCACGGCCGACGGGGTCTTCATTGCTCCCGACCCCCACCGCACTCGCACCCTGTTCCCGGGGCTGCAAGCAGAACCGTGACCGGTCGAGAACAGAGGGCGCATCCCCCGACCACGTTTCGGCTCGCCCTTCGAGGCAAGAGGCCATCCCGCAGAAGCACTTGCATGAGCAGCGGATCCCCCGTCAAAAGCTGCTGGCAGAACGGATCCAACACACATGGGGCCGGGAAACCGCATGAACACGCGAGAACTACGGAGGGGTGTTTTCCCAGGTCAGGCCCCTCGAAGTGGACGTTTCCGCAGGTCACAAGCTCGCTCACGGAAAACTCCTGAAGCGGGTGTCGCAGGTTCGAATCCTGCCGGGGGCACAGAGAGACACCTGGTCAAAGGCCCTTCCGTCCAGCGGGCGGGAGGGCTCCTGCGGGACAGCGCAGATACAGCACCGGCCCCGCGGCCACCTACAGTGGCTGCTCCCACGGATTGATCACCAGAACCCCGGTTCGGGCCATGTGCTTGATGTTGCGTGTGGCCACCGTCCCGCCGTTGGCCAGGGCGGTGGCGGCGATCGGGGCGTCCGGTGGGTCGATGCTGGTACCGACGGCCTTGAGCGTCTTGTGGATGGTGAGGTAGGCGGCCGCTTCCGGTTCGCCGGTCGGTGCGGTGCGGTCACGGAATTCGTGCCGTACCGCAGCGGGGGCTTGTGCTTGACGGGCTCGCCTTGCGGGGTCCGGGGCGGCGGCAACGCCGGCCTCGATCTCGGCCACAGTGATCACGCTCAGGAAGCGGTTGGGGCCGGGCCGTGGCCCGGAACCAGGCCAGGACGCGCGGGTCGGGCTTCGCCCGGGTCGTGAGCTCGGCGACGACATTGGTGTCGAACAGGTAGATCACTCGGCGTCCGTCTGCGCATCGTAGGAGCGCGCGCCGAACTCCAGACCCTCGGAGGGGCGGGAGAGCAGGCACCGAACATCACCAGCCGACGCTGCCGGGGGCCGCGCTCCTCGGTAGGAAGGTCCACCATGCCTCGCCGGGAATACCGCTCCCTGCGACGGGCACCTCCTCGCCGACCGCCTCAGTCGAACCATTCCGGCTCGCCGGCGTCGATCAACTCCCCCAGCAGGCGGTGGTCCTGGAGCGCCTGCACCAGCAGCGGTGCCAGGGCCCGCAGGGCGTCCGCGTCCTCGCCGTACGCGACGAACATGCCCGCCTCCGGGTCGAGGCCGAAGCGGCCGGTCAGTTCGGGGGCGCGTGAGCGCACAGCGGATCGTGCCACGCCGGCCCAGCCGTACCCGCAGCCGTCGTACCCGCGGTCCGTGAAGATCTTCTCGGAGTCCAGCATGTGCTGGTCGGTGAGCATGAGGCAGAAACTGCCGGGCTGGTGGTCGTACTCGAAGAAGACCAGGGGGGCGAAAGCGTCGCGATCAGTCATGTGGCGACCGTAACGGCCGCCACTGACAATCGGACGCGCCCGCCTCCTCCCCCGCCGGCAGGCGGGAGGCGACGTGTCGGGTACAGATACCGGGCCCGGGGACCACATCGAGGGTACGCAGCCGGTGCGGCTGGGGCTGTCCGTGGCCCAGGACGAGGAACTCGAGGGAGCCCAGGTGCTGCGGCTCGTCATGCGGCGAGCGGCCGCCTTCCTCGGGGGTGCCGGAGGTCTCGTCCCGTGTTCGACCCCGTCGCCCGGACCCTGACGTACTCACCGGCCGGGCATCCCCCGCCGCTCGTGTTCCATCCCGACGACACGCTCCGCTCCCCCGAGGTGGACGGCGACCCGCCGCTGGGCGCCGCGAATCCGCCTTTCAGCACCCACCGACTGAGTCTGCCGGAGGAGAGCCTGGTGGTGCTCTGGACCGATGGTCTGGTGGAGTCCGCCGCCAGGGACATGGATCAAGGCCTTTCCGAGCTCAAGCAGACTCTGAGCGAGGCCACGACGGGGATGGGGTACTTGGCCGCGGCGCGCGAGGAGGGCGGGCAGGAGCGTCTGGAGTGCCTGTGCGACAAGATCGTCCCCGCACTCCTTCCCCCGTCAGGAACGCACGAAGGACGACGCGACCCTGCTCATGGCCCACGCCCGGTGCACCGTCGCCCATGACATCGCCACATGCAGCCTTGCCGACGATGCCCTGGTGACGAGTGCACCGCGCCGTGTCCTCACTTGTCGTGGGCTCGCTGGTCGGATGCCGGCCGACGGGAAGAGGGCGGGAGCGAGATCAGCGTGCCGGAGGGATGGCGGACAGTACGCTGAATCCAACGGGATCGGGCCCGCAGCACAGTGTCCGGGAGGTGCTTCATGGCGGCCGAGATGGTTGCCCCGGCGTGGATGCATGAGCAGATCACGGCGGAGGAGTACGAGTCCTGGTCCGAGGAGCAGTGCGCCGGCATCGAGATCGTGGACGGGATGGTCGTCGTGAGTCCGAGTGCCTCCAAGCGGCACAACCGTCTGGCCCGGATTCTGGCGAACGCCCTGGATGCCGCCGCGGGCCCGGAGTGGAACGCCGACACGGACTCCGACGTCCGGCTTCAAGACGTCCCGCTCACCAATCGCCGCCCGGACGTCGTGGTGTACCGCGGTTACACCATCGACATCACCCCCACCCGCCCTGAGCACGTGCTACTGGTCGCGGAGGTGGTGTCGCCAGGATCGGAGACCACCGACCGGATCGTGAAGGTCGACCAGTACGCCAAGGCAGGCATCGGCTTCTACTGGCGGATCGAGCAAGCCGCGACAGGCGTTCCTCTCGTGTACACCTACGTTCTCGACCCTGCGACGAAGGCCTACCGGGACGGAGACGTGTTCACCGGGGTCCTCAAGGCAGCGGCCCCCTTCCCGGTGGAGATCGACCTCGGCCAGATCTGACCCTGCCCGTGCACATCGCTCTGGTGCGCACGGGGCGGTGTGGTCCGTCGCCGGATCGGGTGTTGCTGGGCGCGTCGTCCGATCGCGATGCTCGCTGCATCGTGCCGGGTGGTCCTACGGGTGGGGCCGGCCATCGGCTTTTGCCGGTGCTGGGCGCCCCACTTGCTGGTGTAGGCCGGGTCCACGGCGATGATCGCGATGCCTGTGGCGTCGGCCATGGAGGTCAGCCGGGCGCGGAGCCTGCCGGTCGGCATGCCGGAGATGAGTTGCCGGAATCGGCGCTTGCGCCCGTGCTTCTCTCTGGTCTTCTCGGTCTGGAAGTCGAGGTCTTCGACTACCCGACTTCGCGGACCAGCAGGTGGAGACCCCCGGAAGCCGACCGCGCGCTCAAGACCATAGGCGCAGGCACTGACAACGGACCTGTCGGCGATCGGCCCTTGGGCGGGCGCTGCTGTCAGGCCCGGACGGGGACGGGGCTTTCGGGAGCCGGTCAGCGGGCCGGGCCCCGGGTGGAGCGCCAGATGGAGCGGGCCGCCAGGTAGAGCAGATCGACGATGAGGAGCAGTACGCCGATGGAAATCAGGTAGGGCATGCCGTCGACGGCCGCGCCGATGGCCACCAGAGCGATTCCGGCGATGAGCAGGATCAGGAAGAGGACCATGAGGCTCAGCCCCAAGGGGACCTGGCTAGGTGGCGCGTTGGGCGCGGTGGCGGGCTTCCCGGAGTCGGACCTTCGAGGGGAGGCGGTCCAGGCCGGCCGAGTCTCGTGCGTGTGCGAGTGTCTCGCGGCTCAGTTGCCCCAGGGTCCGCGCCGGATCAGCGTGAGGCTCCAGCAGCAGCCGTACGCGTGCGGTCGGAGCAGTTCGTCGGCCGGTCAGCCGGACATGAGCCCGTGAGACCCCGTCCAGGGCTTGTGCCTCTTCCTCGATGACCCTCTCCAGCGTGCGGCCGCCCAGCCGGGCCGGCACGCCGTCTTCGCTGTCGACGAGGACACGGTCCAGGCGGTGTCTGCGTTGCGCGAGGAGCCACCACAGCAGCAGGGCCAGCAGCACGGCGAGCACCGCGATCACGGTCGGCCACCACCAGTCCTCTTCCCGCCACCGGGTGCGTCCCTCGGCGCCCAGCACCACATCGTCCGGCCCACGGAAGGGCCACCAGCCCGGCACGTCGAAATCCCAGTGGCGCTGCAGGTCAAGTGCGCCCAGCAGTGCGCCGCCGCCCAGGGCGAACAGTCCGAGGCCGAGCAGTCCGAGCAGCACCCGGTTCGCCGTCTTGAGCATCGGATCACCTCAGCCCTTCTTGGGGCGCCGGACGCGCACGGCCAGCGTGGGTTGCCGGGCCAGGCCCAAGGACGTCACGGCTTCGCCCAGCTCGGCGTCCAGGTCGGAGCGGACCTCCTCAAGATCGCGGAAATGTGCCCGTGCTCGGGCTTTGACCTTCCGGCGGCCGACATCGACCTGTGCCGACTGAACACCGGGCACCTGCATGGCCCGGTCGCGCAGAACCAGGGCGGCCGCGCGGCGGTCGAGCCCGGCTCGGACGTCCTCTGTCCCCGGGATGCCGGTGGGCCGCCGCATGGGCAGCAGCCTGCGCAGTCCCGGCGTCACCGCCAGCAGGAAGAGCCACAGGCCGAGGGCCATCGCCACCGCGGCCCCGACGATCATCCAGACGTCGTCCAGGGGCCGTGTGGCCAGTTCCTCGGCGAGCCGCCGCCGCCAGCGCATCGCATTCCGGCCTGCCCGCACCGCGACCACGTCGTACAGGAGAAATCCGACGGCCGCGGCGGACAGCAGCGCTGCCAAGGCCGCGGGAATCCGCCGCGACGACCAGAAACGGTGCGCCGACCGGCCTGATCCGTCGATCACCTTCGTAGCGCCCTCGGCCGGCCCCGGGGTGCCGTCGGCGGACGGGGCCGCCGGTCCCGGACCGGAGGAGAGGTCGCTGTCACCGGTCGGCTGCCGCGAGGTGTTCGCGCTCATCTCACCCTCTCCCGGTCCGTGTGCCGCGTATGCACCGAGTGCAGTTGCTCGACCGATACCGCGAGGTCGGACACCTCCATGCCGGCCCATACCCTGATCCGCTCGGTGACCTCCCGGCGCACCGCGGCGCACTGCGCCCCGATGTCGGACGGGTAGCCGAGTTCGACGGTGATGTGCAGCCGTGCCTCGCCGAGCACCGCCTGCCGTCCGGCGGCGGACTCGGCGTCCTGGCCTGCGCCGGTCCGTTCCGGCGCCCGCCGTACGGATGTGCTCACGTGTGGCGTCCGGCGGCCGGGTGGTACGTGGCCGGCCGACTCGGCGAACCGGCTCAGCGCCTCGCGCGCCACCCGGGCCGCGATCTTCGCGACGACCCGGTCGGTGACGGCAGTTCCCCCACGCTCCCCGCGGGGGACGCCCGGACGCTCATCGGCTTCCCCGCTCACCGCTGCCAGTCTCCCCGAGCCTGTCGCCGTTCGTCGCGGATCCGATCCTGCCGGTCCCGGCGGCGGACGAAGTCGCCCGGTTCGAGATCACCTTCCATGAACCGCCCGATGACGAGACCGACGAGGCCCAGCACCAGCACCAGCAGGAAAGCCCAGAAGTCACCGAAATACGCGGCGAAACCCAGCGCCATTCCGGCCATCAAGCCCACCACGGCCCTGCTCATCTCGCGCTCCTTCACTCAAGTGGGCTGTTCCGCCCCGGCTACTGGATCCGCTGCCGCTCCTCCCCTTCGTCCTCCTCGTCGTCCGGCAGTTTCACGTCGCTGACCGTGATGTTGACTTCCACGACTTCCCGGCCCGCCATCCGCTCCACCGCGGAGATCACGTTCTCCCGCACCGCGGCGGCCACGTCCGTGATCGAGACGCCGTAGTCGACGACGATCTCCAGATCGATGGCCGCCTGCAGCTCGCCGACCTCGACACTGATCCCGCGCGTGGCGGATTTGCCGCTGCCGGCGCCGGGCATCCGCTCCCGCATGGATCCCATCGAGCGGGCGAATCCGCTGCCCAGGGCATAGACGCCGCGTACGTCCCGTGCAGCCATTCCGGCGATCTTCTCCACCACCACATCGGCGATGGTCGTCCGGCCGCGCGAACCGGGCGCAGCGCCGAGCCTGACGCTGGTGTTCTCAGTCATCGGGATATTCCTCCCTCGCGAGGCCACACAGAGCACCTATTACTCGGATTATAGTCTTTTTAGTACCTTTTGCCCGGATGGAGGGCGCGCGAAGGGGTGGTCCGAGGCCCCGCCCCGACCTCTCGCGGACACTCCGGGCAGAACGCCGCGGGAAGAGAACCGCGGCCGTGGAGAAGAAGGGTGAGAGGCCAGTGACCGAGGCGTGGAAGCAGGCGGTACAAAGCCGGCTCGGCCTGGGCCGACTGCTCCCGCTCGGCGGGCCCGACGACGGGACGTGGATCACCGAGCAAGCGGCCGTCCAGGCCCTCGGGCGCACCGCCGCCGAGATCCCCGATGTCCGGCTGGAGTCCCTGCGCATCGGGTCGGCGCCGCTCCAACCCGCGTTTGAGCCGGCCGTCCGTCCGCCGGCCGGCGCGCTACCGCCTGGCCCGCTCACCATCGAGGCCGCCTTCACCGCATCCCTCGTGCGGCCGCTGCCGGAGACCGCCGCCGAATTGAGGAACGCGCTGCTGGGAGCGGCCACTGAACGGCTCGGGCTGGACACGGTGACGGCTGACATGCGCGTGACGGATCTCCGTGAGGTCCCGGAGGCAGGCGGGACGTCTCGGACCGCGGCAACGGCCATGAGGCCCACGCCGGAAACTGCGGCCGCGCATAGCCCGCCCTCGGTGACCGGCACAGGGCCCATGCGGGGACTCGTCGGGGAGCTGGCGGCCGTCGCGACGGGTGTGCCGGGCGTAGCCCGCCTCACGGCCGTGCTGGGCAGCCGCCCGGTCAGGGTGGAGGACCATGATGATCCACCCGGCCGGCACATCGAGGTTCACCTCGCGGTCGCCCCCGGACACCATCCATTGCAAGTGGCCCGCGCCGTCAGGGAGGCCGTAGCCGAGGCAGCCACCGCTGACGACACCCCGGGCCCGGCCACCGTCGCCGTCCTCATCACGGAAACCGCGGCCTGGCGAGGGACCTCGCCGGTCAGCATGATGAGCGCCCCTCAGTGATCAGCCGCCCCTCTCCCCGGGGTTCCCGGGGTTCCCGGGGTTCATCTGTGAAGCGCGCGGCCGTCATTCCGCCGACCCTGCGCTGCCCTGCGACGGTGTGAGACCTGCCTGGCAGGGAACCCGGCCGCCGGCAGGCGTTCCTGTTCTTCCCGCTCCTTGACCCTGGAGGGCTTCAACCTGCACGCGCCGAGCGTGAAGGCGCTGGCCAACCGCTCACTCAAGCACCGAACGCTCGACGGCACCCTGCTGTTCGCGCACTTCGCGGTCTATCCGACCGTCCTGCTCCGGCTGCTGCCGCCCGGCATGGCGATCGCCTTTCTCGCCGTGCAGCAGGGTCTGTTCGGCGTCTATCTCGGCTCCCTCTTCGCGCCCAACCACAAGGGCAGGCCGATCCTGACGGGCGATGACCGCCCGGACTTCCTCCGCCGCCAGGTGCTCACCTCACGCACCGTGCGCGGCGGCCGGTTCACCGACATCTCGCTGGGCGGGCTGAACCACCAGATCGAGCATCACCTGTTCCCCAGCATGCCCAGCCCCAACCTGCGCAAGGCCCGGCCCATCGTCGGGCGCTACTGCGAGGGACTGGGCGCGGACTACCTCGAGACCGGGCTGATCACCTCCTGCCGGCAGGCCCTCACCAGCCTCCATCGGGCCGGAGCACCACTCAGGCACCCCCTCGCCCAGGCCTAGAGACGCGCTGCCGCAGCCGTCGGGGCCCGCGATGCGGTGACTGACACGGCACGCATCGGTCCAGGAGCACGACTGTCCGGCATACGGCGACGACCGCGTCACCGTCGACGACGAGCTCTGGTCGGGTCGGCGGTCGGGGACCCGGCCCGGCGCTACAAGGTTGTCGTCGACTCGTCGTCGGACGAGGGCCTGACAGAGCGGATTCAGCCCACATGAGGCCGGGAACCTCCGAGAACCCGACCTCAGCATCGCCGGACAGGCGATCGAGCCGAACCCGCGCCGGACCCGGGTCATTTCATCTGACGGCGGGTCCGTTTCAGCTCGCCGTCGATGGCCCAGGCGTCGGCAACCGGTCCGAGGTGGCCCAGCTTGTCGGGGTTGATGACCGAGCGGATGGCCTGGACCTGCCCGTCGTGCACGTCGAGGGTCAGGGCATGGAGAACCTTGCCGTCCCGGTCGTGAAAGACGGCGCCGGGCTGGCCGTTGACCTCATGCGGCTCGAACGTCACGTCGATCCGGGCCAGCAGCGGGAAAACGGAAGCCAGCAGCCGAGCCACGTTCTCCGCGCCGACGACGGCCCTGGCCAGCTGCGGGGCCTTGCCGCCGCCGTCCCCGACCATCTGCACGTCGGCCGCCAGCAGATCCCGCAGGCTGGTGACATCGCCTTCGCGGAGCGCGTCGAAGAATCGCGTCGCCAACTCCTGCCGCTCCTTACGGTCCGCTTCGAACCGCGGCCGCCCGGCCTGCATGTGCCGCCGTGCCCGTACCAGCAGTTGCCGGCACGCCGCCTCCGAACGCCCCACCGCCGAGGCGACCTCGTCGAACCCGAAGCCGAACACCTCCCGCAGCACGAACACCGACCGCTCCAGCGGGCTGAGCCTCTCCAGAAGCAGCAGCGCCGCCATCGACACCGAGTCGGCCAGTTCCGCCGAGCGCGCCGGATCCTGATACGGATCGTTCAGCAGCGGCTCGGGGAACCACGGGCCCACGTACTCCTCCCGACGCACCCGCGCGGAGCGCAGCACGTCGATCGAGATCCGCGTCACCGTGGCGGACAGAAACGCCTTGACCGACGTGGGAACGGTCGTCGAGCCGTCGTAGCGCAGCCATGTCTCCTGCACCGCGTCCTCGGCCTCGCTCACGCTGCCCAGGATCCGGTAGGCGATCGAGAACAACAGGGACCGTAGCTCTTGGAACTCCTCGACCTTGTTCACGCCGCGTCCTCCTTGAGGTCTTCCCACCCGGCCGTATTTCCCGTCGCGGGGACGTTCTGGTGATCTTGAGGTCCGTCGGAGGGGCCGTGCAACGGCCCTGTGCCGGGGACTTGCGACAGCGCCCCCGGGCTGGTCACCGATGGCCACTCAGTGGAACTGCCCTACCTCGTAGTCGCCGGCCGGCTGCTGGGCGATGATGTTCAGCCGGTTCGCCGTGTTCATGAAGGAGACCAGGACTACCAGGGCGGTGAGCTGCTCCTCGTCGTAGTGCTGCGCGGCACGCGCCCAGACCTCGTCGCTGACGCCGCCGGCCGCGTCCGCGACCCGGGTGCCCTGCTCCGCCAGCTCCAGCGCGGCACGCTCGGCCTCGGTGAAGACCGTGGCTTCCCGCCACGCCGTCACCAGGTGCAGCCGCACCATGGTCTCGCCGGCCGCGGCGGCCTCCTTGGTGTGCATGTCGATACAGACGGCGCAGCCGTTGATCTGGCTCACGCGCAGCGCCACGAGCTCCTGTGTGACGGCCGGCAGCGGCGACTCCTTGAGCGTCCTGCCCGCCGACATGAGGTGCTTGAGGGCCTTGGCGGCGGCCGGGTGGGCGAAGTAGTTCAGTCGCGCGTCCATTGCGTTCTCCTCCGTGCTCGGTTCTCTTGCGTGCTCGGTTCTCTTGCTCACCGGTGGCTACACCCCTGGGACGAGACAGCCCAACGCCCTGTGACACCGACCCCCGTGTGATCCACGTCTCCCCGGACTCGGGTGTTCGGGGACGTCACAGGAGGGGGTGCTGTCTCGTCCCAGGGGAAGCAGGCAATCCCGGAACAAGGAGCTGATGATGAACCTCGCCCTCTGGATCGTCGCCGGACTGATGGCCGCCGTCTGCCTGATCGGCAGTTCCAAGATGTTCGTGCCCCAGGAGAAGCTGGCCGCCTCGGGCGGCACCGCCACCCGATGGGTCGAGGACTTCAGCCCCAGTGCCCTCAAGGCCATCGGCGCCGTCGAACTCCTGGCCGCGGCGGGCCTGACACTGCCCGCCGCGCTCGACATCGCGCCGGTTCTGGTGCCGCTGGCCGCCACCGGACTGGTGCTGCTGTTCACCGGCGCGCTGACCATGCGCCTCCGCCGTGGCGAGAGAGTGACGATCGTGGGCGACCTGGTCTACCTCGCCCTGGCTCTCTTCCTGGCATGGGGCCGCTTCGGCCCCGAGTCCTTCGCCGGCTGGCCACCCGGGTCGGCGTGAGCTGGTTGCCGAAGGCCCACGGGCTCACCCCGACGAACGAACTCCAGCACGGCTTGGGTGTCGCGGTCCCGCCGGTGACAACCCGAGATCTCGGCCGGCTGACAGCCACCGAGGGCCCGACTCGATCGTCAGAGTCGCGACGCTCGACGTGGACGGCCTGAGCGGGATCGTCGTCGACGGCCTCGGCCCCGTCACGTGGTGACCGAACCTCACCTCACCTCACCTCACCCCACCTCATCCCCCATTCCATTCCATCCGCGCATCGAGTGAAGGAGCAATCTCATGATCCTTGTCACCGGAGCCAATGGCGTCGTAGGACGTCAGGTGATGAACCAACTGGTTCAGGAGGGCACGGCTGTCACCGCGGTCACGCGTGGAACCGGCGTGGCCCGGCTCCCTGACGGCGTGACAGCGGTCCGCGGCGACCTGTTCCACCCCGAGTGGATCGAGGCGGCGCTGGAAGGAGTGGAAGCGCTGCAGATCAGCCCGCGCGCCGCCGGGCCCGGCCTCGGCGAACTGCTGAGGCTCGCAGCCGAGCAAGGCGTACGGCGCGCGGTGCTGCTGTCGGCCACCACCGTGCAGTACCCGGCGGGGGAGGCCCGTTTCGCCGCCCAGTTCCAGCACGCCGAGGAAGTCGTCATGAGTTCGGGCCTGGACTGGACGGTCCTCCGCCTCAGCGACTTCGCCGCCAACGCGCTGGCCTGGGCGCCCCAGATCAGGGCCGGTGACGTGGTGCGCGGCGCGTACGGCCGGGCCGCCACCTCTCCCATTCACGAGACCGATATCGCGGCGGTCGCCGTACGGGCACTTCGGGGCAGCCTTGGCAGCAAGGCGATCCACACACTGACGGGGCCGCAGTCCCTCGACCAGATCGAGAAGGTACGACTCATCGGCGCCGCCATAGGCCGGACGCTGTCCTTCCAGGAGCTCCCGCCCGAGCAGGTACGGCAGGGCATGCTCGCCCAAGGGCTGTCCGAGGAGGTCCCCGCCCGGTTGCTCGGCTCCCTGGCCGATTACGCCGACCGACCGGGGCCCACCACCGGCACGGTGGCGGAGCTGTTGGGCCGGCCCACGCTCACCTTCGCGGACTGGGCACGCGACAACGCCCGCGCCTTCGGCGGCTGATCAGTGCGGTGAAGCGGGTGCGGCGGCGGCCGTGCCGCGGGTTCGAATCCGGCCGGGGGCACGACCGGTTGGGGCCGGCAACCCACGCGTTGCCGCGAGACGTGATCAGCTTCAGGCGTGGAAGCCATCATCGCCAGCGCGATAGCCGTTCTCGGAACCCTGCTCGGATCGGGGATCACTCTGGCGTTCCAGCAGCGCACCATCGACAGGAGCCATCAGCTCACCCGCCGCGAGAAACTTCGGCAGGAGCGGCTCGACGCGTACTCCGCCTACGCCGGCGCGCTGATCAACTATCGCCGCGGGCTGGTCCATCTGTGGTTCTGCGAGCATGAGCAGCCTCCGCCGGAGGACCCCGACGCGGTGCGCATCCGCGCCTACGACCTGCGCTCCAGTGCCCAAGAGGCCCTGTTCCGGGTGCAGATGCTGACGGACGACGACAGGCTGAGCCGAACAGCGGAAGAAGTGCTTGCGGACATCACGGAGCTGCCCAAGGCGGACTCCCGGGCCGAGTTGGACGAGAGGAGAGTACGGACACGGGACAACATCAGCCGTCTCGTCGACTCGGCCAAGAAGCACCTCTGAGGTACGCGCGCAGGCCCTTCGGCCGATTCACCACGCCGACGGACCGGGAACCCGGCGGTCGACGTCGCGGCGGTTGCCGACGGCCTTCTCTTCGAGCGAGACCAACCTTCAGCACGCATCTTCGACTCTTCTTGATACTTAGTCTCAATGCGATGTAGAGTTTCTCCCACGCACTTCGTTCCGAACGGGAGTTTTCGCATGAGCAAGATCTGGTTCATCACCGGTTCCTCGCGCGGCTTCGGCCGCCAGTTCGTCCACGCCGCCCTGGAGCGCGGCGACAAGGTCGCGGCGACCGCCCGCAACACCGACTCCCTCGCCGACCTGGTCGCCGCGTACGGTGACGCGGTCCTGCCGCTGACCCTGGACGTCACCGACAAGGCCGCCGCCACCGCGGCCGTCCAGCGGGCGCACGACCACTTCGGCCGCCTGGACGTGATCGTCAACAACGCCGGTTACGGCCTGTTCGGCGCGGTCGAGGAACTGACGGAACAGCAGGTCCGCGACCAGATGGAGACCAACTTCCACGGCGCCCTGTGGGTCACCCAGGCCGCCCTTCCCCTCCTGCGGGCCCAGGGCAGCGGCCACATCGTGCAGATCTCCACGGTCGGCGGCGTCGTCTCCTTCCCCAACCTGGGCGGATACAACGCCTCCAAGTGGGCCCTGGAAGGCCTGACCGAAGCCCTCGCCCAGGAGGTCGCCGGCTTCGGCATCAAGGTCACCCTCGTCGAGCCCGGCGGCTTCGAGACCGACTGGGCCGGCTCCTCCGGCGTCTTCGCGGAGCAGCTGCCCGCCTACGACGAGCTGCGCGCCGCGGTCGCCGCGAGCTGGGGCGACGTCAAGTCCGGTGACCCGAACGCCGTCGGCCCGGCCCTGCTCAAGGTCGTGGACGCCGACAACCCGCCCCTGCGCGTCTTCTTCGGCACCGCCCCGCTGCACCTCGTCCCGCAGGTCTTCGCCGACCGGCTCAAGACCTGGGAGGAATGGGCCGACGTCGCCACGCAGGCCCAGGGCGTCGCCGTATAGCCACGCGTCACGGCCGGACCGGACCGGACCGGCTCCCGACACCTCGGCCCGGTCCGCCCAAGCCGCCCGGCCTGCGCGAGCGTATGCGCGCGACGGTGCGGGCGGAGGTGGTCGCGGTGGCGCACCGGCTCTTCACGGAGCAGGGGTTCGACCGGACGACCGTGGACCACGGCAGGCCCTGGCCCGGCCCTGGCCCGGCTGCGACGTCGAGCCACGGACAATGAGGCTGGTGGGCACGATGCACGAGGAGGCGGCCTCCGCCGATCCGCGCACGTGGTCCAGCAGCAGCCGCGCGGCCGCCTCACCCATCTCCCGCATCGGCTGGCGGACGGTGGTCAGTGCCGGATAGGCGTACGACGCCATCTCGACGTCGTCGAAGCCCACCACGGCGACATCCTGCGGAACCCACAGGCCGGCCTCGTGCAGTGCGGCGAGCACGCCGGCCGCCGTGGGTCGTTGTGTGCGAAGACCGCGTCGAACTCCAGGCCGTCCGCGACGGCGCGCGTCACCGCGCTCCGGCAGCGTTCGAACTGGAAGTCGCCGCAGATGATGCTGCGCCGGCCGATCTCGACGCCGGCTTCCGCGTAGACGTCGACGAAGCCGTCCAGCCGTTCCCGCGGTTCCAGGTCAGCATGCGCAGACCGAAGCCCTCGGTCTCCAGCGTTTCGACGACCGCCTGCACGATGCCGGCCAGGCCCAGGCCATGTCGGGGACCAGCATGCCGATCATCTGGGTGGTGCCGCGGGCGAGTCCGACCGCTCCGGCGCTCGGCACATAGCCGAGCCCCGATATCGCCTTGCGGACCTTCAGGACGGTGTTCTCGTTGATCTCGCTTTGGCATTCAGCACGCGCGAGACCGTCGTCTTGCTGACGCCGGCCCGTGAGGCCACGTCGGCGATGGTGACTCCCATGCCACCTCCTCTCACTCCACTCACTCCACTGACTCCACGCAGAGGCGGAAGACGTTCCTCTCGCACCGAAGACCGATCGTACCGAGATCGATGGAACCGGTACCGGAAGCGCAACCGGCATCGGTTTCGGTAGCGGTTCCGGTTCGGTTTCGGTTCCAGGCCGGTTTCGGCACTGAAGCGCGGGACGCCGTCAGCGGCCCTCGGGAGCAGGCGCGGGACCGGGCGCGTGCGCGGGGAGTTCGCCGGAGCCGCGGGCGAGGTAGCGGGTGGGCAGTACGCGGTGGCGGGCGGGGCCGTCCTCGCCGGCGAGCCGGTCGAACAGCAAGCCCGCGGCCTCCCGGCCGATGGCGGCGTGGTCCTGGGCGATCACCGAGATGCCGGGTTCGAGCAGGTCGGCGAGGGGCAGGTCGTCGAAGCCGATCAGCGCCACCCGCCGCTGCAGCCGAAGGTCCTGAAGGGTCCGGCGGGCCCCGAGGGTGAGGAGGTTCTGGCCGGAGACGATCGCGGTGGGCGCGTGGGCGAGGGCCAGGAGTTCGCGGGTGGCCGCCCGGGCGGCCTCCGCGCCGTGCAGGCCGCGCCTCACGAGGGACGGGTGCCGGACGCAGCCCACCTCGGCGAGCCCTTCCACGAACCCGGCGTGGCGCTCGTCGGCGGTCCAGATCGACCGGAGGTCGCCGAGGAAGGCGATGCGCCGGTGACCGGCCTCGTGCAGCCTTTTCACGGCCGCCCGGACGCCCGCGCGGTTGTCCACCGTCACCGTGTCCACCTGCGGCGCCGTGGTGCGGCGGTCCGCACAGACGACGGGTGTGCCGGCGCGCCGGGCCGCGTCGAGGTCGCTGTCGTTCTGTCCCGTGGGCACCACGATCAGGCCGTCGACCCGGCGGGCGGTGAAGGTCTTCAGCAGGCCGCGCTCGCGGACCGGGTCCTCGTCGGTGGATCCCGCGAGGACCAGCAGGCCGCGCTCGGCTGCGGCGTCCTCCACAGCGCGGTGCAGCGCGGCGGAGAACGGGTTCGCCGCGTCCTCCAGGACCAGGCCGAGGGTGCTGGTGCGGCGGTCGGCCCGGCGCAGGCTGCTGGCCGTCAGATCGTGGCGGTAGCCGAGTGTCTCGGCGGCGCGCGTCACCCGTTCCGCCAGGTCGGGAGTGACGGGTTTGCCGTTCACGACCCGCGAGACGGTGGCGATCCCCACCCCGGCCATGGTCGCGACGTCGCGCATGGTCGCCGATCGCCGACCGGTGTCGTCCTGCTGGCTGGGCAACGTTTCTCCCGGGAATCGGTGGCTTGGTTCGATGGCGCCGAGCAGCCGTTCCGATCCTCGCATTCCGGAGTTTTCCTGCACAGGGTCTGGACTTCGGCGACAGGTTGCCCCTACTTTCGGCGAAACGTTTCCAGCCGGTGACGGAGCCGCCGGTGCCGTGCTGCCCCGCACCCGTTGACCCTTTCGTGGCCTTGGACGAGGCCACGAACGTAGCCGCCGCCCCCGTCACCACCGCGTCACCATCCGTCACGGCCCGACCGCGTCACGCATCGCGTCTCCCCCCTCGCCCCCTCACGTCCCACGCGCGTCCCGTGTCAGCCCTCACCTCGGCCTGAGCCGAGTCCGCACGCCCGCACGCCCGACCGCCCGACCGCCCGCCCGCCCGCCCGCCCGCCCGCCCGCCCGCAAGGAGCGTCATGCCCAGAACCGTTCGTCCGCGCCGCAGACTGCTGGCCGCACTGGCTGTCCTGTCCGGGCTCGGCATGGTCGCCGCCTCGCCGGCCTCGGCCGACCCCCTCTACCAGGAGCGGTACCGCCCCCAGTTCCACTTCACCCCGGCCCAGAACTGGATGAACGACCCCAACGGCCTCATCTACTACAAGGGCCGCTACCACCTGTTCTTCCAGTACAACCCGTCCGGCAACAGCTGGGGCGACATCTCCTGGGGCCACGCGGTCAGCACCGACCTCGTGCACTGGAAGCAGCTCCCGGTCGCCCTCCCGCAGGACGACCAGGAGATGGTCTTCTCCGGCAGCGTGATCCTCGACAGGAACAACACCACCGGCTTCGGCACGAGGAACAACCCGCCGCTCGTCGCCGTCTACACCAGTGCGCAGAAAGCTTCCGGCAAGCAGCAGCAGGCCCTTGCCTACAGCACCGACGGCGGAACCACCTGGACCAAGTACGACGGCAACCCGGTGCTCGACATCGGCTCGAACGACTTCCGCGACCCCAAGGTGTTCTGGCACGCCCCCACGCAGCGCTGGCTGATGGCGGTCGCCCTCGCCGACCAGCACAAGATCGCCTTCTACAGCTCGGCCGACCTCAAGCACTGGACCCATCAGAGCGACTTCGGCCCGGCCGGCGCCACCGGCGGGGTGTGGGAGTGCCCGGACCTGTTCCCGCTGCCGGTCGACGGCAACACGAAGAAGACGAAGTGGGTGCTGGCCGTCAACCTCAACCCGGGCGGCATCGCGGGAGGTTCCGGCGCCCAGTACTTCGTCGGCGACTTCGACGGCAAGACGTTCGCCTCCGACGACGCCGGCGCCGTCTACACCCCGCCGGGCGGCACCGTCGTCCAGGACTTCGAGTCCGGCTCGTTCGGCGACTGGACGGCGACCGGTGACGCGTTCGGCAGCGCGCCGGCGACCGGGCCGGTGGACGGCCAGCAGACCGTCACCGGCTTCGAGGGCAAGGCCTTCGCCAACAGCTTCCACGGCGGTGACGCCGCCACCGGCACCCTGACCTCCCCCGCCTTCACGGTGACCGGCGACCACATCAACTTCAAGGTCGGCGGCGGCAACCACCCGCACCGGCCCGGCTCGGTCCCGGGCGGCCGGCCGACGCCCACCGGGGTGACGCTCGCCGACTTCGAGGGCAGCGCCTACACCAGCCCCATCGGCGACTGGACCACCACCGGCGACGCCTTCGGCACCGGACCGGCCAGGGGCACCCTCCCCGGCCAGAACCAGGTCACCGGCCACCTCGGCAGCGGCCTCGTCAACAGCTTCCTGAACGGCGACGCCGGCACCGGCACCCTCACCTCCCCCGCCTTCACCATCGACAAGAAGTACCTGGACTTCCTCATCGGCGGCGGCTACCACCCCGCGAGTTCCGACGCCCCCACCACGGTGGAGCTCGTCGTGGACGGCACGGTGGTGCGCTCCGCCACCGGATCCAACAGCGAAGCCCTGAACTGGGCCTCCTGGGACCTGTCCGACCTCCAGGGCAAGCAGGCCCGGATCAAGGTCGTCGACGACAACACGGGCGGCTGGGGCCACCTGAACCTCGACCAGGTCGTGCTCTCCGACACCCAGGCGAAGCCCCCCTCCGTCGAGACCGGCGTCAACCTGCTGGTCGACGGCGAGGTCGTGCAGAGCGTCACCGGCGCCGACTCCGAGCACCTCGACTGGGCCTCCTTCAACACCAAGGCGTACACGGGCAAGGAGGCCCGGATCCAGATCGTGGACGCCAACTCCGGCGGCTGGGGGCACATCCTCGCCGACCGGTTCACCGTCGCCGGCGAGCCCGCCCTGAACACCACCCGGCGCGCCCACTGGCTCGACCACGGCGCGGACTTCTACGCCGCCAACACGTGGACCGACGCACCCGGCGGCCGCCGCGTCATGATCGCCTGGATGAACAACTGGAACTACGGGCAGGCCATCCCCACCAGCCCGTGGCGCAGCGCACAGTCCTTCCCCCGCGAGCTCTCCCTGCGGACCGTGAACGGCAAGGTCCAGCTGCTCCAGCAGCCCGTCCGCGAACTGACCGGCCTGCGCGGCGCCGGCGCCCGGGCGCCCCGCACGCGCGTCGCGGACACCACCACCCCGCTCGCGGTGCACGGCGGCAGCCAGGAGCTCCGGGCCGACCTCACCGCCGGCACCGCCGACCGCTTCGGCCTGGACGTCCTCACCGGCGGCGGGCAGCGCACCCGCATCGGTTACGACACCACCACCGGCGAGGTGTACATCGACCGCACCGACTCCGGCGCGACCGACTTCGACCCGACCTTCTCCGGCGTCCACCGCGCTCCCCTGGCGCTCCACGGCGGGCCGCTGAGCCTGCACGTCCTCGTCGACGCCTCCTCGGTCGAGGTGTACGCCCAGAACGCGCTTGGCGAACAGGTCACCCTCACCGATCAGGTCTTCCCCGACCCGTCCAGCACCGGCGTGGCCGTCTTCGCCGAAGGCGGCACCGCCACCCTCGACCAGTTGCAGGCGTGGCAGCTGAAGTCCATCTGGCGGTGACACCAGGCAGGCAGCAAGCAGGCAGGCAGCAGGCAGGTCTACCGGGGGCGGGGGGTGCGGGGGGTGGGGGGCGTCGTGGCGTGCGGGGCCGGCGGGCTCGGGGGGCTCGGGGGCGTCGTCTCGCGGGGCAGGAGTGCCGCCGCGGCGAGGCCGCCGAGCCCGATGGCGGCCAGGGTGATCATCGCGGCGGCGTAGGCGCCCTTGCTGAGCCCGGCCACGAGGATGGTGCCGGCGATGGCCGTGCCGAAGGACGAGCCGAGGTTCGACACGCTGCGGGACAGGCCCGAGATCTCGCCCTGCTGTTCCTCGGGGAAACTCGACTGGACGACGTTGACGGACGGGGTCAGCATGGCGCCGAGGCCGAGTCCGATGAGGAGGAGGCCGGGGACGAAGGCCCAGGCCGTGGAGAAGCTCCCGGCCAGCACGATCAGGACGGCCACTCCGGCGAGGGACATGGCGAAGCCCGTCATGATGAGCGTGCGCTGGGGGTGCCGGCGGGCCAGCCGCTCGGCGGACAGCGACGTGGCCAGCAGCCCCAGGGTGGCCGCGGTGAAGACGACCCCGGTCTGGACGGCGTCGTAGCCGCGGACGACCTGCAGATAGGCGGCCACCGTGAACGACGTGCCCATGAGCAGCAGCCACTGCACGTTCTGCGTGACGAGGCCGAGGTCGGACGTGCGGTTGCGGAAGAGGCTCAGGGACAGCAGCGGCTCCCGTCCGGACGCTTCCTTGGCGCGGGCGGAGCGGAAGAACCACGCGAGCACGAGAGCGCCGGCGGCCAGCAGGGCGATCATGAGCCAGACGTTGTCGTCCGCGGCGAGGATGCCCATGACGACGAGGACCAGGCCGACGGCGGACAGGACCGCTCCGGTGATGTCGAAGGGGCGGGTCCGGTCGGGCGGCAGCGGGTCGTCGATGCGCCGGCTGAGGAAGACGATCACCGCGATCACGAGGGCCTGGAACACGAAGGCCGCGCGCCAGCTGATGACGGTGGTGATGAGTCCGCCGATGAGCGGCCCGGCGGCGGCTCCGACGCCGCCGAGCGCCATGATGACGCCGAACGCGCGGGCGCGGGAGGTGACGTCCGGATAGAGGAGGGTCGTGAGGATGTACACGGGCGGGATGAGCAGCGCCGTGCCGATGCCCTCGAGGATCGAGTTGCCGAGGATCAGCACGCCGAGCCCCGGGGCGGCCGCGCTCAGCAGGGCGCCGATCGCGTAGACGACGAGACCGGCCAGGAAGCAGCGTTTGCGGCCGTAGCGGTCGGTCAGTTTGCCGCCGGGGATCATCAGCGCGGCCATCACCAGCAGGAAGATCGTGATCGCCACCTGGACGCCTTGGACGGTGGTGTCGAGATCCTCGCTGATGTCGTTGATCATCACGTTCATGTTGGAGCCGGCGAAGCTGCAGATGAACTGCGCCAGGGCGAGGGCGGCGAGCACCCGTTTCGGGCCCGACCGTTCCGTCGGCCGGGTCCGCCCCGTCGGCCGGTCCGGTTGCGGGGGCCCGGCCCTCTCAGCCACCGGTGTCGCCCCTCGGTGCGCACCACCGGTCGAGGATGCTGTCGGACGGCAATGGGGCGGCGGTCCGGAGATCGCCGACCACCGTGCCGTGTTCCGCGATGGGTGAATGCCCGTTCACGAGATCTCCCCGCTCGGTACGACCCGCTCGGTACGACCCGCTCGGTACGACCCGGCCGGCTCCGTACCGAGGCCTGGTCGCTACGGCCTGCTCGGTACGGCCCGCTTCGTCCGACACGGTGCGGGTCGGGCAGGCCGCGTCGGAGACCGGTCCACGCCAAGCGTTCACCGACGGCACGGCCGCCGCCTCACCCAGGGCGGGTGAAGCGGGGAGGAGGGTCGTGCCGGCGGACGTCCGCCCCGTACGGCTATTTGAGATCGGCGGCGGTGTAGTACCCACCCGCGACCAGCACGTAGTTGTAGTTGCTCTTGTCGACGCTGGTCGGCTGCAGCAGGTAGGCGGACACGGCCTTGACGCCGTTCTTGTAGCCCAGCCTGTTGTTCACCTTCGGCGTCTTGCCGTTGAGGATGTCGTTGGCCATGTCGGCCGCCGCGGAGGCGAGCTGGCGGACGTCCTTGTACACGGTCTGCGACTGCTCGTTCGCGATGATCGACTTGATCGACGGCTTCTCGGCGTCCTGACCGGTGATGATGGGCAGGGGCTTGCTGCCTGAGCCGTAGCCGTCCGCCTTCAGCGCGTTGAGGATGCCGAGGGAGATGCCGTCGTACGGCGACAGGACCGCGTCGACCTTCTTGGCCCGATAGAAGTCGGAGAGGAGGCCGTTCATCCGCTTCTGCGCGGTGGGGCCGTCCCAGCGCAGGGTCGTGACCTCCTTGAGCGCGGTCTGGCCGGACCGGACGATCAACTGCTTGCTGTCCAGGTACGGCTGCAGAAGGTGCATCGCGCCCTCGAAGAAGTACTGGGTGTTGTTGTCGTCGGGTGAACCGGCGAAAATCTCGATGTTGTACGGTCCCTTTCCGTCCTCCAGACCGAGCTTGTCGATGATGTAAAGCGCCTGCAGCCGGCCGACCTGCTCGTTGTCGAAGGAGACGTAGTAGTCGACGTTGGCGGTGCCGAGGATGAGCCGGTCGTAGGAGATCACCGGTATTTTCGCGGCGGCGGCCTGCTCGAGCACGCCGTTCATCGACTTGTTGTCGATAGCCGCGATGATCAGCGCGTCGACGCCCTGCTTGATCAGCTCCTCGATCTGCGAGACCTGGGTCTTCGGGTCGTCCTGCCCGTAGACCAGCTTGGTCTGGTATCCGTAGCCCTTGAGGTCCTTGACGACGCTCTTGCCGTCGGTCAGCCAGCGCTCGGACGCCTGGGTCGGCATGGCGATGCCGATGGTGCCGCCCTTGGACTTCTCCTTGCCGCTGCCGCTCTCTCCGCAGGCGGACAGGGTGAGGGACAGGGAGACTCCGGTGAGGGCGGCGAGGAAGGCTCTTCGGTTGCGCATGGCGATCGTTCCTAGTTTCTCGTCGATGAGGGGGGTTGGTGACGGAGTGTCAGCCGTCGGTGGTGAAGAAGCAGTGGGGCCGCGTACCCGACCGTGGTCGCCGCACGGACGGTGCCGGACGGGCGGGTGCCGGACGGGCGACGGGCGGGTGCCCGGCCCGGCCTCGGCCGTGGGCCGTTCGACTTCCGGCGGCACCGTGCGGCGGACCTGACAGCCATGAACGGTCGGCGGATTTCGCTGACGTCGGCCGAATGGCGAGAGGACCCGAGGAGTACAGGGAGCGCGAGGGGCACGAGAGGACCCGAGGAGTACCGGGAACACGGCCGGAGAGAGGGGCGCGAGGGGCGGGTCGCCCGGCCGTTCGCAAGGGGCGGGATTCGGACGCCTCTGCGGCCCGCAGATCGCCGAAAAGCGCCCCCGCGCGGCGGCGCACTCGGATTTCGCCCGCTCCACTCACCGGTTTGCCGGTACACACCTGTAAATACGTCAGGCTGTGCCACCGGTTTCCGGTCATGAGTGTGCTGACTCCGGTGGTGCGCAGGGCACTTGCCTCTCAACCGTTCGAAATTTCGTCACCTGGCCAGAATGCTGGCGCGACCCTAAAAGGGGGTGCGCAAGGTGTCAACGGGGCGAACGAAAACGTTCTCTGAAGGTGTTTAAAATCGCTTTCGGCTGCCCGCGGCGGCACCGGAGGGCGGCGTTCCGGGCGACGCTCCCGCCCTGACCAGCAATTGGCCTGTCAGGCCCCGCACGGTCCCGGGCCACGCCGCCACGCCGGAAGACCCCACGCGCCCTCGGCGCCATCGTCCAGCGCAGGGCCCGTCACGCGGGCGGAGTGCACAGCACAGTCACGGTCGCAGCTGCGACGCGGCCAACAGGGGCGCACACGGCTTACTGCTTGCCCTCGATACCCCCCAGGGGTATACAGGAAGCATGCCTCACGACGAGCACGACGAGCACGACGAGCACGACGGACACACCGAGCACGACCGGGCACACCGGCACGACCACCCCGGCGGCGGCCACGGACAGGCCGGCCGGTCCGAGCAGCGCCGCGGTCACGCCTCCTGGGGCATGGCCGTGACGGCGACACTGCACTGCCTGACCGGGTGCGCCGTCGGCGAGATCCTCGGCATGGTCGTCGGCACCGTCCTCGGCTGGGGCAACGTGCCGACCATGGTCGTCGCGATCCTCCTCGCGTTCCTGTTCGGCTACTCCCTCACCCTGTTCTCGGTGCGCCGAGCGGGCCTGGATCTCCGGGCCGCCGTCAAGGTGGCGCTGGCCGCCGACACCGTCTCGATCGCCGTGATGGAGCTGGTCGACAACGCGATCGTCGCCTTCACGCCGGGAGCGATGGACGCCCAGCTGTCGGACGGGCTGTTCTGGGCGGCCCTCCTCGGCGGCTTCGTGGTGGCCTTCCTGATCACGACGCCGGTGAACAAGTGGATGATCGCCCGCGGCAAGGGACACGCCGTCGCGCACACCCACGCCCACGCCGACCACGCCGACACCGACGCCCACACCCACGGCTGAGGCGTGCTCACTCAGCCGGGCCCGTGCGTGCCGTCTGCCGTTCGCCGGCCCGTCCCGCGGAGTGCAGCGCCAGGGTCACCGCGATCGACGTCAGCGCCATCGCCGTCATCGCCGTGGCCGGCGAGGTGAGTTGGGCCGCCGTGCCCGCCAGGGCCGCGCTCACGCCCTGCATGGTGAGCATCCCGGACGAGTGCAGCCCAAGGGCGTGGCCGCTGAGTTCGGGCGGGGTGAGCGCCATCAGGCGTTCCTGCTGGGCCAGGCTCGCGCCGAAGCCGACGGAGGCGAGGGCGGCGCAGGCGGCGGCGAGCGGAAGAGCGGGGTGCAGGGCGAACAGGGCGTAGGGCGCGGCCAGCAGGAGCAGCAGCGGGGTCGCCAGCCGGGTGCGCACCGCCGGCGGGACCAGCCTGCCGATCGTCACGTCGCCCACCAGCATTCCCAGCGCGGCGCAGGCGAACAGTGTGCCCGCCGCGTCCGGGGCGTACGGCACGAACAGTGCCTCGCAGCCGACGACCAGACCGTTGGGCAGCCACAGCCCCAGGTAGGTGAGGCGGCGGGGCCGGGAGGACCACAGGACGGCGTTGGTGCGCCGGGTCGCGGCGGCGGAGGGGCGGCCGGCGGCGCGCGGCGGGCGGGCGGTCAGCCCCAGCCGGGCGACCGCGGCGGCGACGGCGTACAGCAGGGCGGCGAGCAGCAGGGTCCGGCGTGCGGAGAGCGCCGCGACCAGGACGCCGCCGGCCGCGTATCCGGTGATCTGCATCAGCCCGTGCAGGATGTTGAACAGCGAACGCCCGGGCAGATAGCCGTCCTTGGTGAGGATCTCGTTCAGCAGTCCCCAGCGGACCCCGCCGCCGAGCGAGGCGATCAGCCCCTGCAGCAGGACGACCATGAGGACGCCGTAGACGGGCAGGCCCGGGGCGGCCAGGAGGGCGGTGGTGGCGGCGAAGCCGAGCGAGATCCCCGCCAGAGTCGCCCTCGGGGGCAGCCGGTCGGAGCCGGAGAGGAGCAGGGTCGCGCCCAGCACCTGGGCGAGCGAGGGCCCGAACATGCTCATCGCCGACAGCAGCGGCGAGTCGGTGGCCCGGTAGACGAGTGTGCCGAGCGCCAGGCCGCCCACCGTCGAGGCGGCGGTGTGCGCGGCGGAGGAGACGAAGAGGGGCGTGAACTCCGGGGTGCGGAAAAGCGGTCGGTAGCGAGACATGCGCGGAGTCTCGGACGGCGTCGAGCGGGCCGGTTATTGTTTCGCGGTCGTGCGAAAGGTCGTGCGGAGGGTCGTCCGGGACGAAAGGGGCCGCGTGGGCTGGTGGCAGGTGAACGCGGACACGCTGGCGGGCAGCCGGTTCGTGATCTCGCCGCTCACCGAGACCTTCGCGAGTCTGAAGCTGCTGCACGCCGGGGTGGGTCACCATCCCGGCGAGCGGGAGTGGCTGCACGTCCACCTGCCCGGCTACCGGGCCGCGCTGGCCGCCGACCCGGTGACGGCGCTGTTGGTGCGGGCGGGGCTCGGAAGGAGCTGGATCGCCGACTTCCTGACGCCCACGCCGAGGGACGGCGAGAGCTTCGAGGAGGGCGTGGCCCGGGTGCGGTCGGCCCATCCGGCGGACGCCCGGGCGCATCTGCGGACGTCGCTGGCCGGGCCACTGCCCGCCGCCCTGGACCGGGACGACCTGCCCGAGCGGGCGGCCGCGCTGCTGGAGCACGTGTGGGAGACGGACGTCCGGCCGGACTGGGAGCGCCGCCGGCGCGTCCTGGAGGCGGACGTCGTCGCGCGGACGGCGCAGGTCAGCCGGGGTGGCTGGGCGGCGGTGCTGGACTCGTTGCGGCCGGGGACGCGCTGGCTCGGCGAGAGCCGCTTCCAGGTGAACCCGCACGAGTATCCGCCCCGCGAGATCTCCGGGGCCGAGCTGCTGTTCGTGCCGGTCACGCCGAAGGCCGGCTGGGTGTCGTGGGAGGGCCGGGAGCGGTACGCCGTCGTCTACCCGTGCGCCGGCGTGCTCGCCGAGGACCGGCGCGGCCGCGCCGGGGCGGCGCCGGCCGCGCTCGGCGCGCTGCTGGGTCCCGGCCGTGCCGCGGTGCTGGTGCTGCTCGCCGGCCCGTTGAGCACCACCCAGCTGGTCGCGCTGACCGGCCAGGGCCTCGGCTCCGTGGGCCGCCATCTGCGGGTGCTGCTGGACGCGGGCCTGGTGCAGCGGCGACGCGCGGGGCGCTCGGTGCTGTACTCGCGGACGCCGGCGGGAGACACCCTGGCGGAGGCGGCCGGAGGCGACCCCGTGGGACCGGCGGCTGCGGCGGCCGGGGCCGACGGTCCTGCTCGGAGTTAGCATCCGAAGCATGACTACTGATGCCGGTACCTCTCCCCTCGACGTCCAGATCGACGCCCTCAAGGGCGGCTCCGCGGAGCTCTCGCAGTACACGGGCCAGGTCGTGCTGGTGGTGAACGTGGCCTCCAAGTGCGGGCTCACCCCGCAGTACACCGGCCTGGAGCGGCTGCAGGAGCGGTACGCCGGGCGGGGTTTCACCGTCCTCGGGGTGCCCTGCAACCAGTTCCTCGGGCAGGAGCCCGGCAGCGCCGAGGAGATCGCGCAGTTCTGCTCGGCCACCTACGGCGTGAGCTTCCCGCTGACGGAGAAGGTCGAGGTCAACGGCGAGGGCAGGCACCCGCTGTACGAGCGGCTCGTCGGGTTCGCGGACGGCGAGGGCCACACCGGCGACGTCCGCTGGAACTTCGAGAAGTTCCTGATCGGCCGGGACGGCTCCGTCGTCGCCCGGTTCTCCCCGCAGACGGAGCCGGAGGCCCCCGAGGTGGTCGCGGCCATCGAGAGCCGCCTGGGCTGAGCGGGCGGGCGGGCCGGCCGCCTCGGCTGAGCGGGCGGGCGGCCGGGCCGCCCGGGCATGCGACGGGCCCCCTCGGCTAGGACGGCGATCTGGACGAGAGGGCCCGTGGGTGGTGCTTCCGCAGTGGTGTTCGGTATCCGGCTGAGGGTCAGGAAGTCCTCCGCCCTACGCCTTGACCGACGCCACGAAGTCGCTCCACGCGTCGGCGGGGAAGACGAGGGTCGGGCCGTCCTGGACCTTGGAGTCCCGGACGAACAGGGCCTGTACGGCGGGGGACTTGACTTCGACGCACGCACCGTTGCCCGTGGAGTAGGAGGACTTGGTCCACGTGTACGCGCTGCCCTGACGAATTGCCATTTTTGCTCCGGAGTGCAGTTGTTGAGTTGCTGTCTTCACGCCAACCGTGTTGCTTGATGGCGTGATCGACGCTACTCGCCAACATCGACTGACGAAGCGACTATTCACTCGACCGGGTGACATATCCCCTTGGGAACTTCCATAACCCTGGTGACATCGCGTATCATGCGCCCCTTTTCGCCGGACCTCACCGCACGTAGCTCTTGGCGATGTCGGCGATGAGCCGGCGGGACTGCTCCACGTTCAGGGCCTGGGCGCGCAGATGCTCGTACATCACGCTGTACTTCTGCACGTCGTTCGGCTTCTCCAGATAGAGGTCGCTGGTGACGCCCTCGATGTAGACCACGCTGGAGTCGGCCGTGTCGGGGAACTCAAGGATCGCGTACTGGCCGTTGAGACCCGGATGCGCGCCCATCTCGAACGGGATCACCTGGACCGTCACATGCGGCAACTGGGACTGCTCGACGAGGTGTTCCAGCTGGTCCCGCATCAACTCTCGGCCCCCGACCACGCGTCGGAGCGCCGACTCGTCCATGACGCTCCACAGCCGCAGCGGGTTCTCGCCCGACGAGACCCGTTCCTGCCGGCGCAGGCGCACCTGCACCCGCTTGTCGATCTCCGTCTGCGCGGTCTCCGGCAGCGCGCCCGAGATCAGCGCCTCCGCGTACTGACGGGTCTGCAGCAGCCCGGGCACCACCTGCGGGTCGTACACGCGCAGGCTCGCCGCGTCCGTCTCCAGACCGATGTAGACGCTGTACGGAACGTCGCCGAAGGCGTGCCACCAGCCCTGCTGGCGGGAGTCCTTGGCCATCTCCATCAGCGAGTCGACCATCCGCTGGTCCTCGACCTCGTACACCCCGCACAGGTCGCGTACGTCGCGCTGGCTGATGCTGCGCCGGCCGTTCTCCAGCCGGCTGATCTTCGACTGGGACACCAGCAGACGCTCGGCGACCTCTTCGGCGGTCATGCCCTTGAGCTCACGGAGCCTGCGCAGCTCCTGGCCCAACCGGCGTCGTCTGACGGTGGGATTGACATTGGACGCCACGGGACGTGCACCTCCGGCTGCGTGTCTGTCTCAACACTTTGCGTATCTGCTGTTCAGCAGACTGCCACCAAGGCGCTTTCCGGCGCTGGAAAACGGTGGATATGCGGCTGCTGCGCGCCAGTTCGGACAGGAATCCGAAGGGTTCCGGACGCCTCCCGACGCCTCCCGAGAGCGCGCGACGGCTCGCGACACACGTCCGCGCGGGGCGGTGTACGCACCGTCCCGCGCGGGCCGCGTCGGCTCCCGAACAGGTCTCAGGTCTGAGGGCCCTGAGGACTCGGAGGTCCCTGAGGGCTCAGAAGAATCGGAGGGTTCAGAGGGTTTGGAAGGTTCAGAGGGCCACCACACGCGCCATGGGGTTGCGGTGCGGCTGCGCCGGAACGCCACGGGCGGGTTCCGGAGCGGGCCTGGCTCCCGGTCCGGCCTGCCGGCCGGGGGGCGCCTGGTTGCGGCGCGGCTGTGCCACCGCGCCGTTCTGGACGTCCATCACGGCGTGCGCCACGAGTCCGCCCATCGGGTCGTGCCTGATCAGATCCCGCAACCGGGAGCGGGACGAACGTCCCTCGTTGCCCGGGTACAGGTGCTTGCCGAGGCCGACCGCGTGCGCCAGCGCGGCGAGCGCCGCGGTCCGCGGGTCCGGCGGCACGCCGGTGCGGATCGCGGAGTCCAGCCGGGCCTTGATCTCCCGGCTGATGTCGGTGTCCGTCGCCTGGTAGCGAGTCGTCGGCAGCACTCCGCACATCTGGCCCGCCACGGCATGCACCATGCCGCACCGCTCCAGATGCGAGAGGTAGGTCTGGCGTAGCCCGAGACGCGGCCCGCCGATCCAGTGGACAGCCCGTACGGGAGCGCCACGCCTTCGCAGCAACTCCAACGCGCAGTCCAGCGTTGGGTCTCCAGTCGGCCGTGGGGACACCACGGCGATACGATCCCCGTCAGGGGCTATCCGCCCGGCCAGTGCCAGCTCCACTAGCTGTGCTCCGGCCAGACCAAGGTCGAGCGACTGCGGCTGTGCGGTGGTACCCGTCGTCGGGTCCAACGCCAGCAGAAGAAGCTCTTCCGGAATCGTTCTGCGGCTCCTGCCCATCCATGCCTCCCCGCGTGGATGAATGACAGGGTGACCCCTCTCACATTCATCTGTCGAGGGTGCGTGACCTGTTTGTAGTGGAACCAGTAGGTATGTCGTTCTCGTCTACCGCAGGAGCCAAGCCCACTACACACGACACTGGTACATGGTTCGGACAACGCCGCAAGGCGGGTCCGGGGCGGGCTGTTCACGGTTCGGCAGGCGCGCTGACGGCGTGCGGCACACGAGGAGGCATCGGTGGCGGGCGAGTCCCCCGACAGGTCGAAGCAGCGCGAGTCGTCGGCAGAACCGACGTCGGGGAGCGCGGGCACGGTTCCCGAGGCACGGGAATCTCGCGAGATCCGCGATCCGCGGGTCGCGGTGGCGCGGGACAGCGAGCCCTCGTCGGCCCGCGGCGGCGTGGACACGGCGACGCGGGTGTTCTCGGTACGGGATCTGAAGACCGAGGAGGCCGAGGAGCCCGAGAAGCCCGAGGCCGCGGAGAACGACGCCGCGAGCAACGACGCCGACGCCGACGCTTCCGAGGCCGAGACCGAGACCGAGTCGGAGACAGGAACCGAGACGGAGACCGATGCCGGCTCCGAGGCCGCCGAAGCGGGATCCGCGGAGAGCGAGCCGCCCGGGGAGCCTGAGGCCGCCGAGGAGACCCCCGCAGCCACGTCGGGCGACTCCGAGGAGGCGCGGGACGCCGGGACGGCCACAGCGACCGAGGAGAGCGCCGCCGACAGCGCCGGGGACGACCCCGAGGACGGCGACGGGACCGCGGACGCCGCAGAGACCCCCGGCGAGGGCGACGAGGCCCCCGAGGCCCCCGGAGGCGGCGAGGACCGTCTGCGGGCGGCGGTCGCCCAGTGGGTGGCCACGGCGGACGACGAGAGCCCTGAGCACGCCTCAGCGGCCGACGCGCAAGACCCGACCGACGGGGAGGCCGACGGGGAGGCCGACGAACCCGCGGACGCGATCCCGGACGGCGCCTCGGACGACTCCCCGGAGTCCGCCGGGTCCGCCGAGTCCCCGGAGTCCCCGGAGTCCCCGGAGTCCGCCGAGCCCGAGGGCGAGGCCAGGACCGGCCCGGCTGCCAAGCCCGCGCCGAAGTGGGCGTCCGACGCAGGCAAGCCCGACGCCGACGCCGGGTCCGAGGAGGCCAAGGCCGACCGCTCCCCCGTCGACCAGCCCACCGCCGTCTTCAAGACCCCCCGGCCCAGGCCCGCCGTCGACCAGCCGACCACCATGCTGAAGCTCGGCGACGTCAAGCCCCGGCCGGCCGAGGAGAAAGCCGACCCGCCCCGCACCGCCGACGCGACCGACACCGACACCGCCGGGAAGGCCGACACCGCCGCGCAAACCGGCGCCGACGAGAAGCCCGCGCCGCCGGCCGAGCGGACCAGCAGGTTCGTCGCGCTCAAGCCGCTCGACGAGCCCCGTCCGCCGAAGCCCGCGCAGCCCGCGACGCCCGCCGCCCAGACGCCCGCCGACGTCACCGCGCTCGTTCCGCAGGTCGGCCCCGAGCGGACCACGCAGCAGCCGCTGCCGCCGAAGCCGCCGCTGGACCTGCTGGCCGAGCTGACGAACACCCCGCCGCCCCCGCCGACCCCGCTGCGCACCCTCGGACGACGGCTCAAGATCTGGACGCCGCTGGTCCTCCTGCTGGTCGTCGTGTTTGCGATCGCGCAGGCCGTTCGCCCGCTGCCGGCGACCGCGCTCACGCTGACCGCGAAGAGCTCGTACACCTTCGAGGGCGGCAGGACGCAGCTGCCCTGGCCGAACGAGGGTCAGGGCTGGATGGACGCCGACGGCGTCGGCACGATGGGCGCCTTCGGCAAGCAGACGCCCGTGGCCATCGGCTCGGTCGCCAAGACCATGACCGCGTACATCATCGCCAAGGACCACCCGATGAAGGCCGGGGAGGAAGGCCCGGAGATCGAGGTCGACGCGACGGCGGAGAAGGAGGGCGGCTACGACGTCACCGGCGACGAGTCGACGCTCAACACCGTCAAGGCCGGCGACAAGCTGACCGAGAAGCAGGCCCTGTCGGCCGTCATCATCCCCTCCGCCAACAACATCGCGCGGCTGCTCGCGCGCTGGGACGCGGGCTCGGTGGAGGCGTTCGTGAAGAAGATGAACGCCACCGCCAAGGAACTGGGGATGACGAACACGACGTACACCGACCCCTCGGGCCTGAAGGAGACCACGGTCTCCACGGCGGAGGACCAGGTCAAGCTCGGCCGGGCGTTCGTGAAGGAGCCCGCCCTGGTCGCCGTCTCCAGCGCGGCGAGCTGGACCGACCCGACCGGCAAGTACTGGAACAACTACAACGAGCTGCCCTTCAAGATCGGCGCGATCGGCATCAAGACCGGCAGCACCACCGCGGCCGGCGGCAACCTGCTCTTCGCCTCCCGCAAAAAGGTCGACGGGAAGTCGGTGACCCTGGTCGGCGCGATCCTCGGCCAGCACAAACAGAAGATCCTCGCCACGGTCAACGCGGTCAGCAAGACGGCGCTGCTCGCCGCCGAGGACGCGCTCACCTCGGCGAAGATCCTGAAGAAGGGCGACGTCGTCGGGTACGTGGACGACAAGCTCGGCGGCCACACGCCCGTCGTCATCACCAAGGACGTCTCGGCGGTCGGCTGGGCCGGGATGACGGTGAAGCTGTCGTTCACCGCCGGCGAGGTGCCGCACACCGCCAAGGCCGGCACCCAGGTGGGCACGCTCACCGTCGGCGACGGCACCAGCAGCGCGGTGAAGGTGCCGGTCGCCCTGCAGACGGACCTGGCCGAGCCGGGCTTTGCGGACAAGCTGACCCGCGTCGGCTGACCCGCGACACCCCTGCGTACGCCTTCCGCACCCCGTCGGGCAGCCGCCCGGCGGGGTGCGTGCTAGCGTCGCGAAACGGGACAGGCTGCCGGTCGCAACGGCGTAGCCGTGAAGCGGACGCGAACGGTGCGCGGCCGAGAGCAGAAGACGGGACACGGGGAGTGCCTTCAGGTGGCCACTGCGGAGCCGACACGTGCCGACGACGCCGGTCAGGACCGGGACGCCGGCTCGCGCACCAGGGTGCCCGCACCCCAGTCGGGCGAACACGACCGTGACCCGGCGGGCGGCACGATGGTAGACCTCGGCCAGGACCGGATCCCGGACGGCGACCCGGACGGGGTCCCGGACCGGCACCCGGACCAGTCCTCGGACCGGGATCGGGACGGCGTGATGCGCGGCGCCCTCGACCGTCTCGGCGCGGGTCTGCGCCGGCTGGGCGTGCCCCTCCGCCGCCATCTCGTGCTCTCCATGACGGCACTGTCCGGCGTCCTGCATCTCGTCTGGTTCTTCACGTTCGCGAACAGTGGCGGCGATCTCGCGGCGCAGGACGCGTGGGCCGAGTTCGTGGGCCGGCATCCCGACTCCGCGTACAACCTCGCCTGGTACGGCGGCATGCACCCGGTGTCCTACAGCATGGTGTCGCCGTACCTGATGTCGCTGCTCGGCGTCCGGACGACGATGATGATCGCCGGGACGATCTCGGCGGGGCTGCTCACCCTGATCCTGCTGCGCTGCCGACCGGTGAAGAACCCCGTGTGGCCCGCGCTCGCGGGGATCTTCGCGCTGCTGTGCAACGCCGCGTCGGGCCGGGTGACGTTCGGCCTGGGCAACATGTTCGCGTTGGGCGCGGTCGCCGTCGTGTTCTGCTGGCCGCACCGCTGGCGCTACAAACGGTGGGCGAAGGCGCTGTGCGCGGCGCCGCTCGCCGCGCTGGCCACCATGGGCTCGCCGGTGGCCGGGCTCTTCGTGGGCATAGTCGCCGTCGCCATGTTCCTGCAGAAGCGGCGGCCGGGCGCGTGGGCGCTCGGGCTCGCGCCGACGGTGGTCGTCGCCCTGTCCGCCTGGCTGTTCCCCTTCTCCGGCACCCAGCCGATGTCCTTCGGCTCGGCCTGTCTGCCGCTGCTGTCCGCGGTGGCGGTCTACGCCCTCGTCCCGCCCGACTGGAAGACCGTGCGGATCACCGCGGCGGTGTACGGGCTCGGGGTGCTGCTGGTGTGGCTGATCAGCTCGCAGATCGGGTCCAACATCACCCGGCTCGCGATGATGTTCACGGGTGTGGTGCTGATGGCCGCGCTGCCGTTCGCCGTGCCGCGCAGCCGCAAGTGGTACGTGATCGTCCTGTCGTCGCTGACGTTCGTGGGCTGGATCGGCTTCAAGTCGGTCGACGACGTCGTGCGGACGACCCCGGCGGCCTCCTGGGCGCGTGAGCTGGCGCCGCTCGTCAACGAGCTGCAGGGGGTCGGCGCGGAGAAGGGCCGGGTGGAGGTCGTCCCGGCCCGTTCGCACCGCGAGGCGTCCGCGCTCGCGCCGTACGTCAACCTCGCCCGCGGCTGGAACCGCCAGGCCGACATGGAGCGCAACCCGCTCTTCTACGACGACACCCTCAACTCCGCGAACTACCGCGACTGGCTGAAGCGGTGGGCGGTGCACTTCGTGGTCGTCCCCAAGGAGGCGCTGGACGGGGACGGCGGCGAGCGGGAGCGGGAGCTGGTGCAGCGGGGGCTGCCGTATCTGGAGCAGATCTGGGGCGACGCCAACTGGCAGCTGTTCAAGGTCGTCGGTCCCGCCCCGCTCGCCGAGCCGAACGCGGTGGTGCAGCGGGCCGAGCAGGGCGAGATGACGATCGACGTGAAGAAGGCGGGGCGGATCCTGATCCGGATCCCGTACTCGCCGTGGCTGAGCGTGGTGGACGAGCAGGGCAAGAGCCTGGAGCCGCCGCAGGAGACGCAGGAGTCCAAGGACCGCTCCGACGGCGAGCCGAAGACGTTCGACAACGTCAACGGGTGCCTGTTCGAGACGGCCGAGGACGCGGACGGCGACAGGTGGACGGTGCTGCTCGCTCCGGAGGCGGGCACCTACCGGCTGGCGGCGCCCTACCAGCTGCCCCGCGGGACGCCCTGCCCGGACGAGCTGACGGACCAGCCGTGATCAGCGCAGCCGGTCCACGTAGCGGTCGGTGCCCGGCACCGTCGGGATGAACGGCGCGACCAGCTCCACGCGCCCCAGGCCGGACTCCGCCACCGCCTCCTCCAGGCCGGTGAAGTACGGGTCCCAGCAGTCGCCGGGGGCCGCCTCCAGGAACCACAGGAGGGTCAGCCGGGTGCCGACGCCCTCGACCTGCTTGACGTAGGTCATGCGGTCGCCGGGGAGCGGGGTGGGGCAGAAGACGGTGACCATGGCGGCCGGGGAGCCGGCCAGCCGCCGGGGCAGGTGGCGGGCGTGCAGCCAGCGCAGGAGTTCGGCGCGCTGCTGCGCCGAATCGGCGTCGACCACCTCGACGACGAGGCCCGCGTAGGGGTGGTCGAGGGCGTGGAAGTCCCTCG
Organism: Streptomyces sp. B21-105; assembly: GCF_036898465.1. Lineage (NCBI taxonomy): Bacteria > Bacillati > Actinomycetota > Actinomycetes > Kitasatosporales > Streptomycetaceae > Streptomyces > Streptomyces sp. B21-105. The sequence goes on from NZ_JARUMJ010000001.1 coordinate 4,130,066, forward strand.
GGCCCGCCGCGCCGTCCCGGTAGACCGTCGTCGCGTGGTCCTGGAAGGCGGTGAACACGTGGGTGCGGTCGTGGTAGACGCGGGCGTCCCGGTTGAGACGCTTGTTGATGGCGACCGTCCACTTCATGTGGTCGTCGTGGCGGCCGTCGGTGATCCAGTAGGTGGACAGGTAGCAGCCGGCGGTGACGGGCTGGGCGACCGCCGACTTCTCGGGGTAGCGGAGCAGTTGCAGGTCGCGGGTCGCCACCCATCTGCGGCCGGCGTACATCCAGGGCATGGCCATCGCGCCGGCGTAGTAGTGGTCGTCCTCGTACCAGCGGTTGTAGGCGTACTCGTGGCCTGGGTGTGGTTCGACCATGGTGATCAGGGCGTGCCCGGGACGGACCCCGTAGGGGCCGACGGCGGCCAGCTCGGCGTACGCGTCGCCGTGCGTCTCGGTGTGCGTGTCGGTGTGCGTCTCCTCGCTCATGCTCTTCCCCATCCTCGGTGACTGGCCCATACTCTGACGCTCCGTCAGATAGAGCGCCAGAGGCAGGGAGGCCCCATGTCACCGCTGCAGGGCAGGACCGTCGTCGTGTCGGGGGTCGGCGCCGGGCTGGGTCACCAGGTCGCCGCCGCGGTCGTGCGGGACGGCGGGAACGCCGTGCTCGGGGCGCGGACCGAGGCGAACCTCGCGAAGAGCGCGGCCGAGATCGATCCGGCCGGGGCGCGCACCGCGTACCGGGCCGCCGACATCACCGACGAGCACAGCTGTGAGGCGCTGGCCGGCCTGGCGCGGGAGCGGTTCGGGGGGATCGACGCGGTGGTGCACGTGGCGGCCTGGGACTCGTACTTCGGCGGGGTCGAGGACGCCGACTTCACGACGTGGCAGTCGGTGCTGGACGTCAATCTGCTGGGCACGCTGCGGATGACGCGGGCCTGTCTGCCCGCGCTGAAGGAGCGGGGCGGGTCGGTGGTGTTCATCGGGACGCAGTCGGCGGTGGCGGCGCCCTCGCAGGTGCGGCAGGCGGCGTACGCGGCCTCCAAGGGGGCGCTGACGAGCGCGATGTACTCGCTGGCGCGGGAGCTCGGGCCGTACCGGATCCGGGTCAACACGGTGCTGCCGGGGTGGATGTGGGGGCCGCCGGTGCAGGCGTACGTACAGTTCACCGCGCAGACCGAGGGGGTGTCCGAACAGGAGGTGCTGGGGAGGCTCACGGGACGGATGGCGTTGCCGGAGCTCGCCACGGACGGGGACGTGGCGGATGCGGCGGTGTTCCTGGTGTCGGACCGGGCGCGGGCGATCACCGGACAGTCGTTGCTGGTCAACGCCGGGGAGCTGATGCGTTGAGTTCACATGGATGAACGCAAGACAGCATACCGAATTCTTTTACCTCCCTTTGACCTCACGGTTACTTGTCGTGTCCACGCGCGAGCGCCCACGATGAGCGCCGGGCTGATCCCTGGGAGGGCGCACATGAACGGTCTCGACTGGGCCGTGCTCATCGGCTATTTCGGCGTGATGGTCGCGATCGGCGTGTGGTCGCACAAACGCGTCGACGACGTGAGCGACTTCTTCACCGCCGGCGGCAAGATGCCCTGGTGGCTGTCCGGCATCTCGCACCACATGTCGGGCTACAGCGCGGTGATGTTCACCGGGTACGCGGGCATCGCCTACACCTACGGCGTCACCTCCTTCGTCACCTGGTCCTTCCCCATCGCGCTGGGCATCGCGATCGGCTCGAAGCTGTTCGCGCCGCGCATCAACCGGCTGCGGTCGCGACTCCATGTGGCTTCCCCGCTGGAGTACCTGAAGAACCGCTACGACCTGAAGACCCAGCAGGCGCTCGCCTGGTCCGGGATGCTGCTGAAGATCGTGGACGTGGGCGCCAAGTGGGCCGCCATCGCGACCCTGTTGTCCGTCTTCACCGGCATCTCCCTCAACCAGGGCATCCTCATCACCGGCGCGATCACCGCCGTCTACTGCACCATCGGCGGCCTGTGGGCGGACGCGCTGACCGAACTCGGCCAGTTCGTCATCCAGTTGCTGGCCGGCATCGCGATGTTCGTCGCCGTCGTGCTGAAGCTGAACGACAAGGGCATCGGGTTCCTCGACGCCTGGGACCAGCCGGCGCTCCAGGGCCACGACAAACCGCTCGTCGCCCAGTTCGGCACGGTGTTCCTGCTCGCGTTCCTCTTCATCAAGCTCTTCGAGTACAACGGCGGCATGCTGAACCAGGCCCAGCGCTACATGGCCACGGCCACCCCCAAGGAGGCCGAGCGCTCCGCGCGGCTGTCGGCCGCGCTGTGGCTGGTGTGGCCGCTGGTGCTGTTCTTCCCGATGTGGATGTCCCCGCTGCTGGTGACGTCCAACAAGCCGGACGGCTCCGACTCCTACGCCCTGATGACCGAACAGCTGCTGCCGCACGGCCTGCTGGGACTCGTCATCGTCGGCTTCTTCTCCCACACGATGGCGATGTGCTCCTCCGACGCCAACGCCATCGCCGCGGTCTTCACCCGGGACTGCGCGCCCGTCATCTGGGCCCGGGCACGGGAGTGGAACCAGCGGTCGGGTCTGATCGCGGCGCGCGTGACGACCGTCGTCTTCCTCGGGCTGTCCATGGCGGCGGCCACCCAGGTCAACTCCCCCGCGTTCAAGGACATCATCACGGTCGTCATCAAATGGGTCGCCGGCCTGATGGGCCCGATGGCCATCCCGATGATGCTGGGTCTGCTGCGCCCGTTCCGCCGCTCCGGTCCGACCGCCGCGCTGACCAGCTGGTCGATGGGTCTGCTGGCCTTCTGGCTGGTCAACTACCCGATCGACTCGAACGTCGACGGCGGCGTCCCGATCCAGTACCAGGTGTCGATCCCGCTGGCCGTGTCGCTGGTCCTCTACATCGTCGTCGGGTTCATCAAGCCCGAGGACACCCCGGAGCGCCTCGCGATCATCGAGACCATCAACACGGACGGGGACGGGGGCTCGGCCGGAGCCGCGGCGGCGGCGCCGGAGCCGCAGGACACGGCCGGAGGCAAACTCATCACCCCGTCCGGCAGCGCCCCCTCCGCGGGAGTCTGAGGCGCCCTCAGCCCGGCCCGCCCCTCGGGTACCTCGCCATCCAGCCCGGTGAGGCGCCCGCGGGGCCGTGCAGGGCGGGGCCCTGGGTCATCTCCATGGCGAAGTCGTCGGCGAGTTCCAGGATCGTGGGACGGCCCTCCAGCTCGGCCAGCCAGGCCGGCGGGAGGGCCGTCTCGCCGTGCAGCGCGCCGAGCAGACCGCCGGCGAGCGCCGCGGTCGGACCCGAGGGGGCGCCGTGGTTCACGGCGAGCCGCAACCCGTGCCGGACGTCCTCCGCGACCAGCGCGCAGTAGACCGCGCCGGACAGCACCGCCTCCGCGGTCCCCGCCCCCGCCAGCTCCTCCACCCGCGCCGGCTCCGGCGCCCCCTGCCGCACGGCGCCCAGCGCGCGCTGCAGCGCCTCCGACACCGGCTCGTGCCCCGGCCGCGCCGCCAGCAGCGCGAGGGCCCGCCGCACCGCGCCGTCCAGGCTCTCGCCGCGCGCCAGCGCGTGCACGGTGACGGCGTACGCGCCCGCCGCGAGATACGCCGTGGGGTGGCCGTGGGTCTGGGCCGCGCACTCGACGGCTAGCTGTGCGACGAGCTGCGGCTCCCAGCCGACGAGCAGCCCGAACGGCACCGAGCGGGGCACCACCTCCGGCCCGGCCGCGCCGGGGCTCTTGGGCGATTCGAGGGTGCCCATCACGTCGTCGCCCAGCCCGAGCAGCAGCGTGCGGGTCGGATCACGGCGGGCGTACAGCCACTCCTCGCGGGCGAGCCAGCCGTCGTCCTTGCGCCGCAGGTCGGGGCCCCAGTCGCGTTGGGTGGCCGCCCATCGCAGATACGCCCGGTGCAGATCGGTCGGCGGATGCCACGCGCCGGTGTCGCGCCGCACCTGGGCGCGGATCAGGCCGTCCACCGTGAACAGGGTGAGCTGGGTGAGGTGGGTGACCGCGCCGCGCCGCCCGTAGGCGGACACCAGGTCCACCACGCCCTCGGGCCCGAGTCCCTGCCGGATCTCCTCGAGACCCAGCCCGTCGACGGGGGCGCCGAGCGCGTCGCCGACGGCCGCGCCCAGCAGCGTGCCGCGCACCCTGCTGCGGAAGTCCTGTTGTTCGGCGCGGCCCCAGACGGGCCCGGCAGTCGCACCCACCAAGTCCTCCCGGCCACCGTCCGTACGTACGACGTCCGTCACTGTAATCGAACACGGCGCGGCTTCCGGCCTGTGCGTCGGCTGTCGGGTGGAGGGCTTGTGAACTGAGTGACCGTGGGCTGTGAGGCCGGTCCTACTCGACGACCCTGACCTTCGTCCCCGTCTCGCCGAACGCCCACAGTGCGGTCCCGTCCGCCTTCGCCATCCGGATGCCGCCGGTCTGCGCGCCGGCGGCGGCCGGGGGTGGGGAGGAGCCGTCGACGGCGTTGGAGAAGGCGATGTTGATGCCCGAGGCGACGGAGAAGTACATGACGTGCTCGATCTGCACGCCGTCGGATCCCTTGAGGGCTTCCTTGCGGACCGACACCGTGTAGCTGCCGACGGCCGGGTTCACCGTGCCGGCCCAGACCGTGAAGCTGCGCCGGGCCGTGTCGTCCGCGTCGACCAGCCAGACGCGGTGCTGCCCGAGGGAGTAGACGACGCGGCGGCCCGTGCCCGACTTGTCGGGCACCCCGGCCGCCTGCGCCGGAGCGGACGGCTTCGGCGAGGCCGACGGCTTCGCGGACGCGGACGCCGAGGCGCTCGGCCGCTTCGCCGCCGACGCCGTCGGGTGCGGACCGTTCTCGGCCTGTGCGCTCAGCACGGCGACCGCGGCGATCGCACCGGCGGTCAGGCCGGTGACCCAGGCCCAGGAGGGAAGCCGTCGGGCAGGCACGGGCACGCATCTCCTCAGCTACGGGACCCCACGACCACGAGGGGTCCGATCATCGTACTGTGGGGATCCTGTAGGACCGTCCCTCAGTCCAGCACCGGCAGCAGTTCGGGCAGGTGCCCGTCCGACGCCGCCGCGGCCCGCCGCCGCTCCTCGGACACCTCGCCGTACAGCGTCGTGCGCGGCTTCGCCGGACGGCCCGCCGCCGCGGCGACGGCGATCAGGTCCTTGACGGACTTGTACGAGCCGTACGACGAGCCCGCCATCCGCGAGATCGTCTCCTCCATCAGCGTGCCGCCCAGGTCGTTCGCCCCCGAGCGCAGCATCTCCGCCGCGCCCTCCGTGCCAAGCTTCACCCAGCTGGTCTGGATGTTGCGGATGTGCGGGTGCAGCAGCAGCCGGGCCATCGCGGTGACCGCCCGGTTGTCCCTCATCGTCGGGCCGGGACGGGAGATGCCCGCCAGGTACACCGGCGCGTTGGTGTGGATGAACGGCAGCGTGACGAACTCCGTGAAGCCGCCGGTGCGTTGCTGGATGCCGGCGAGGGTCCGCAGGTGCCCGAGCCAGTGCCGGGGCTGGTCGACATGGCCGTACATCATCGTGGAGGACGACCGGATGCCGAGCTCGTGGGCCGTCGTGACGACGTCGATCCAGGTCGCCGCCGGCAGCTTGCCCTTGGTCAGGACCCAGCGGACCTCGTCGTCGAGGATCTCCGCCGCCGTGCCGGGGATCGAGTCGAGGCCCGCCTCCTTCGCCGCCGTCAGCCACTCGCGGACCGACAGCCCTGTGCGGGTCGCGCCGTTGACCACCTCCATCGGCGAGAACGCGTGCACATGCATGCCGGGGACCCTGGACTTGACCGCCTTCGCGATGTCGAAGTACGCCGTGCCGGGCAGGTCCGGGTGGATGCCGCCCTGCATGCAGACCTCCACCGCGCCCAGCTCCCAGGCCTGTTGGGCGCGGTCGGCGACCTGGTCGAGGGAGAGCGTGTACGCGTCGGCGTCGGTGCGGCGCTGCGCGAACGCGCAGAAACGGCAGCCGGTGTAGCAGACGTTGGTGAAGTTGATGTTCCGCGTGACGATGTAGGTGACGTCGTCGCCGACCGCCGAACGGCGGACGTCGTCCGCGATGCGGCAGACGGCGTCCAGGGCCGGGCCGTCCGCGTGCAGCAGGGCGAGCGCCTCGTCGTCGGTGAGCTTCGTCGGGTCGTCGGCGGCGGTGCGCAGCGCCTGGCGCACGTCGGTGTCGATGCGTTCGGGCGCCATGCCGGGGGCGGCGGCCTCGCGCAGCGCGCCCCAGTCGCCGTACACCTCGTCGAAGTCGTCGCGGCGGTCGGAGGTGCGGCCCTCGGTGTCGATCGAGGTGTGCAGATCCGTACGGCCCGACGCCACGAACACCTCCTCCGGCTCCTGCCACGGACGCCCCTCGACGACGGCGTCCGGCAGGGCCAGCCCGGTCTCCGGGTCGGCCAGCGCGCGCACGTGCGGGAGCAGCCGCGGGTCCAGCCAGGGCTCGCCGCGCCGCACGAACTCCGGGTAGGCGCAGAGGCGTTCGCGCAGGGTGAAGCCGGCCGCCGCGGACTTCGCGGCGAGCTCCTCGATCTGCGGCCAGGGCCGCTCGGGGTTGACGTGGTCGATGGTGAGCGGGGAGACCCCGCCCCAGTCGTCGATGCCCGCGCCGATCAGCCGCTCGTACTCGCTGTCGACGAGGTTGGGCGGGGCCTGGAGGCAGGCGGACGGGCCCATGATGAGCCGGGCGACGGCCACCGTGGCGACCAGCTCGTCGAGTTCCGCGTCCGGCATGCCGCGCATGGCGGTGTCCGGCTTGGCGCGGAAGTTCTGGATGATCAGTTCCTGGATGCCGTGGTAGGCGCGGGAGACCTTGCGCAGCGCGAACAGCGACTCGGCCCGCTCCTCGTGGGTCTCGCCGATGCCGATCAGGATCCCGGAGGTGAAGGGGACGGAGGAGCGGCCGGCATCCTCCAGGACGCGCAGGCGGACGGCGGGTTCCTTGTCCGGACTGCCGTGGTGCGGGCCGCCCGGCTCGGACCACAGCCGGGTCGCGGTGGTCTCCAGCATCATGCCCATGGACGGCGCGACGGGCTTGAGGCGCTGGAAGTCCGTCCAGGACATCACCCCCGGGTTGAGGTGCGGGAGCAGTCCCGTCTCCTCCAGGATCCGGATGGAGACGGCCCGGACGTAGGCGATGGTGTCGTCGTAGCCGTGCGCGTCGAGCCATTCCCGGGCCTCGGGCCACCGCTCCTCCGGCTTGTCGCCGAGGGTGATGAGGGCTTCCTTGCAGCCGAGGGCCGCGCCCTTGCGGGCGATGTCGAGCACCTCGTCGGGGGACATGAACATGCCGTGCCCGGCGCGGCGGAGCTTGCCGGGGACGGTGACGAACGTGCAGTAGTGGCACTTGTCCCGGCACAGCCGGGTCAGCGGGATGAAGACGCTCTTCGAGTACGTGATGACGCCGGGCCGTCCGGCCGCCTCGAGTCCGGCGTCCCGCACCCGGGCGGCCGACGCGGCGAGGTCCTCGAGGGCCTCACCGCGCGCCTGGAGCAGGACGGCCGCCTCACCGACGTCGAGGGCGACGCCGTCCCGAGCGCGTTTGAGGGCGCGACGCAGGGAGTTCTCGGTGGGGCCGGGGCGCGTGCCCGGGACGGGGCCGGTACCGGTACCGGAGCTCTCGGGAGTCGTCATCCTTTGAGCATACGTTCGGGCTGATCACAGCCGACGGGACGCCCGGTCCGTCCCTCGCACGAGGTCATCGCACGGTGCCACTGGCGTCGCCGGTGAGGTACGTGCTGTACCCGTCGAGCAGCCCCAGCACCTCCGCCTCGCCCGCCGGCGGGAGCTGGACGACGACCTCGTCGATGCCGAGCTCCGTGTAGTGGGCGAGCTTGCCCGGGGACGGGTGGACGGCGTACGGCACGATCTGGAGGGCGGACGAGTCGCGGCCGGCGTCCGCCCAGGCGGCCCGTAGGACGGGCAGCGACTCGGAGAGGCCGCGGCCGCCGATCGGCAGCCAGCCGTCGGCGTACTCGCAGATGTGCGAGAACAGCTTCGGCCCGGCGGCCCCGCCGACGAGGGTGCGCGGGCCGACGACCGGCCCGCGCGGCTTCTGCACCGGCTTGGGGTACGCCGAACTGGCCCGCACGCTCCCGTACTCGCCCTCGTACGCCGTCGGCTCGTCCGCCCACAGCGCCCGCATCAGCCGCATCCGGTCCCGGACCAGTTCACGCCGCGTCCGCCACTCCACCCCGTGGTCGGCGGCCTCCTCGACGTTCCAGCCGTAGCCGAGGCCCAGGGTGAACCGGCCCCCGGAGAGGTGGTCGACGGTCGCGATCTGCTTGGCCAGGTCGATCGGGTCGTGCTGGGCGACGAGCGTGATGCCGGTGCCCAGGCCCAGCGTCTCCGTCACCGCCGCCGCCTGCCCGAGCGCGACGAAGGGGTCGAGGGTGCGGCCGTACTCGCGGGGCAGGTCGCCGCCGGCGGGGTACGGGGTGGTGCGCTCGACGGGGATGTGTGTGTGCTCGGGCAGATAGAGCCCGGCGAACCCGCGCTGCTCCAGCTCACGGGCGAGGCGGACGGGCGTGATCGTCTCGTCGGTGAGGAAGATCGTGACGGCGATGCGCATGGGCGGGCCTTTCGCTGCGTACGGCTCTGTCGACGGCGTCGTCGCGGGGTGGCGACCCCCGGGTGTGCGGGTGCGATCCCCATCTGTACCGGGCGGCACGGCAACTGTCCATACCGACTGGTCGGCATTACCGCGCTCCGGACGCGCACCGACGGAACACGCCCGAGGCCCGCCCGCCCGGGGCCCGGGCCCCGGCCCCGCACGCCCGGGCCCCGGGCCCCGAACCTCAGCGCTTGACCTCGTACTGGCCCACCTCCAGGAAGTACCGCAGCTCCTCAGGGGTGCCGCCGACGGCCTTCTCGGCCGCGGCGCGCAGGGCCTTGCTGATCTTCGGGTCCGCCAGGATGCGGAACACGGCGACCCGGTCGTCCTCGGCGCGGGCGAGCCGGAATCCGGTCTCCAGGAACGCGCGCAGAGCTTCCGGGGTGCCCGCGTCCAGGGCCTTGGCGGCCTCCCGCACGACTGCCTCGCCCGAGTTCTTGTCCGCGAGGATGCGGAAGACGGCGACCCGGTCGTCCTCCTCCTGGGCGAGCCGGTAGCCGGTCTTCAGGAACGCGCGCAGGGCGTCCGCGGTGCCCGCGTCCAGCGCCCTGTTGGCCTCGCGCACGACCCCCTTGCCCGAGTTCTTGGCCGCCAGGATGCGCAGGACCGCGATGCGCAGGTCGTCCTCCGACATCTCGTCCACCGGCGTGTCGGTCGTCGCGGTCGCGGTCGTGGCCGCCGAGCCCGAGGCCGCCGCCGTCGGGCCCGCGGCTGACGCCGAGGGGGTGAGCAGCAGTGCGGGAGTCAAAACGGCGGCCGCGACGAGCAGGGCGGCGGGGTGTCGTCGTCTCATGGGGTGTTCCCTCCGTGGTCCGGCAATCAGTGTGAAGATCCTCGCCGCCCGGTGCCACGGATTTCGCTGCCGGGAACCGGCACTCTTCGCCGCCTGCCGTTGCCGACCGCCCACGCGACATGATGCTCATCGCGGGCATCGTATGATGGTGACATGACGGTGAACATGACGATGAGCCTGCCGGACGACGTGGCGTCCTTCGTGAAGGCCAAAGGCAACGCCTCCGCCTACACGGCTCGCATACTGCGCCGGGAGATGCTCGCCGAGGAGCTGGGCAGGTCCGAGCAGGTGCGCGCAGCGGCCGGAATTGTGACGACGGCCGCTGAGTCCGCCGAGAGCGAAGAGGCGACCTTGGAGCGTTGGGGCCGGGTGGCGGGCCGGTGAAGCGTGGTCATGTCTACGCACTGCCCTTCGCCGGAGGGCCGGCGCACGTTCTGGTGATCTCGTCCGACGCACTCAACACCCAGCACAAGTCGGCGACGTGTGTGCTGATCTACCCGCAGCAGGTACGGGAGCCGACACTCGTGGACATCCCCGTGGATGCGCCCTCGGTCGGCACGATCGTGCTCGGCGAGTTCCGGACCCTGTCCGCCGCTCGGTTCACCGACGATCTCGGCCCGGTGGGCGAGCGGGTCATGGAAGCCGTAGAGATCGGACTGCGCGCCGTGCTCGACCTGTGAGGAACGTGTCCGGACACGGACGGCGGGCCCGCCGGTGGGCCCGCCGTCCGGGCGCGGCTCAACCCGGCCAGACGATGGCCTGTACCTCGCTGTAGGCGTGCAGCGCGTACGAGCCGACGTCGCGGCCCACGCCGCTCTTCTTGAACCCGCCGAACGGGGCCTCCATGTTGCGGCCCACGGTGTTGACGCCGACGCCGCCCGCCCGGAGCCGCCGGGCCACCCGGAAGGCGCGGGCCACGTCCGCCGACCAGACGTAGTCGATGAGGCCGTAGTCGCTGTCGTTGGCGAGGGCGATGCCCTCCTCCTCGTCGTCGAAGGGGATGACCGTCACCACGGGGCCGAAGATCTCCTCCCGCGCCGCCCGCATGTCGTTCGTGCAGTCGGCGAGGACGGTCGGCACGACGTAGAACCCGTGTTCCTGCGGCGGGCGTTCGCCGCCCGTGACGACCACCGCGCCCTCCTTGCGGCCCAGTTCGACGTACGACTCCACCCGGTCGCGGTGCGCGGCCGAGATCACCGGGCCGACCACCGTGTCCGCCTCCCTCGGGTCGCCGACCCTCAACCGGCGTGCGTAAGCAGCCAGTTGCTCCACCAGCCGGTCGTACACCGCGCGCTGTGCCAGCACCCGGGTCGGGGCCGTGCAGATCTGGCCGCTGTAGAAGGAGAACGTGGTGCCGATGCCGGCCACCGCCGACGCGAGGTCCGCGTCGTCGAGGACGACCGCGGCGCCCTTCCCGCCCAGCTCCATCAGCTGACGCCGCATGTCCCGGCCGCACACCTCGGCGATGCGCTGTCCGACGGCCGTCGAGCCGGTGAAGCTCACCATGTCGACGTCCGGTGACGACACCACCGTCTCGCCGACCGCGACGGCGCGCCCGGAGACGACGTTGACCACGCCGCGCGGGACGCCCGCCTCCTGAAGCGCCTCCGCCATCCGGTAGACGGACAGAGGGTCCTGCGGGGCCGGTTTCACGACCACCGTGTTACCCATGGCGAGGGCGGGCGCGACCTTCCCCGCCGGGTTCGCCCACGGGTTGTTGTACGAGGTGACGCAGGCGACGACGCCGACCGGCTGGCGCACGGCGAGCGCCCCCATCACGCCCGCCTTCCCCATCGGTCCGGCTTCGTTGATCTGCGGGGCGATCGGCCACTCGGCGGGCTCCACGCGCGCGTAGCGTCGGAAGCGGGCCGCGGCCACCCCGACCTGCATCGCGCGCGCCGTCCCGGTCGTGGCGCCGGTCTCTGCCTGCGCGAGTTCGGCGTACGGCAGCAGCCGGGCCCGGATGAGGCCGGCCGCCCGGGCCAGCACCGCCGCCCGCTCCTCCGGCGGGGTCCGCGACCACGGGCCGAACGCCTCCCGCGCCGCGGCGCAGGCCGCCCGCGTCTGGTCGCACGAGGCCTCCGGCGCCAGGCCGACGGTCCTCTCGGTCGCCGGGTCGACGACGTCGTGGTGTCCGCCGTCGGGCTCGACCCACTCCCCGCCGACGAACAGCTTCTGCCCCTCGGTCACCGGGTGCCCACCGTCCTGGTGTCGCGCCCCGAGCGCAGCACCCGCCCGGGCACGGCGCCCGTCACCACGTCGTCGCGGAGGGCGGCCACGCCGTTGACCCACACCGCCCGCACCCCGACGGCCCTCGAGTCCAGCCGCGGACTGTCACCCGGCAGGTCGTGCACCAGGGTGGCCTTGCCCGCGTCGATCCGTTCCGGGTCGAAGAGGACGAGGTCGGCATGGAAGCCCTCCTGGATCCGGCCCCGCTCCCGCAGCCCGAACAGCCTCGCCGGGTCGTCCGTCAGCATCTTCACCGCCTGCTCCAGGCCGGCCAGCTTGCGGCCGCGCAGACAGTCGCCGAGGAAGCGGGTGGTGTACGGCGCCCCGCACATGCGGTCCAGGTGCGCGCCCGCGTCGGAGCCGCCGAGCAGGACGTCCTCGTGGTTCCAGACCTCCGCCCGCAGCGCCCAGGAGGCGGGGTCGTTGTCCGTGGGCATCGGCCACAGGACGGTGCGCAGGTCGTCGGCGGCGCAGATCTCGACCAGGCAGGCGAAGGGGTCCAGGCCGCGTTCGGCGGCGATGTCCCGTACCACCCGGCCGGTGAGGCCCTCGTTGGCCGCGCTGTAGGTGTCGCCGATGACGTACCGTCCGAAGTCGCTCAGCCGCCGGAAGACGCCCGCCTCCTTCGAGTTCGCCCGCAGCAGCATCTCCGCGCGCACGTCCGGGTCGCGGAGCCGCTCGATGCGCTGCGGGACCGGCAGGGCGAGGGTCTGCCCCCACCCCGGGATCAGGTTCAGCGCGCAGAACGTGCCCAGGGACATGTTCATCGGCGTGAGGATCGGCATGGTCAGCGCCACGACCCTGCCGCCCGCCTTGCGTGCCCGTTCGCTCGCCATGAGCTGCCGGGGCACCCGCTCCGGGACAGCCGCGTCGACGGTGAGGACGTTCCAGTTCAGGGGGCGTCCGGCGGCGGCGCTCATCTCGGCGAACAGATCGATCTCGGCGTCGCTGAACTGGTCGAGGCAGCCCGCGACGATCGCCTCGATCTGGGTTCCCTCGTGCTCGCCCACCGCCCGGGACAGCGCCAGCAGCTCGTCGGGCCGGGCGTGCCGGGAGGCGACGGGCTGCCCGTCCCCGTCGGAGTGGGTCGAGGACTGCGTGGTGGAGAATCCCCAGGCGCCGGCGTCCATGGCGTCGTGCAGCAGCCGCACGATCTGCGCCAGCTGTTCCTCGCCGGGCTGTCCGCCCACCGCGTCCGGGCCCATCACGTACCGTCGCAGCGCGCAGTGCCCCACCATGAAGCCCGCGTTGACGGCGATCCGCCCCTCCAGCGCGTCGAGGTACTCCCCGAAGCCGCTCCAGTTCCAGGGCGCGCCCTCCTCGAGGGCGACCAGCGACATGCCCTCCACCTTGGACATCATGCGGCGGGTGTAGTCGGCGTCCTCGGGGCGGGCGGGGTTGAGCGGCGCGAGCGTGAAGCCGCAGTTGCCGGCGGCGACCGTGGTCACCCCGTGGTTCAGGGACGGGGTGGCGTACGGGTCCCAGAACAGCTGGGCGTCGTAGTGCGTGTGCGGATCGACGAACCCGGGCGCGAGGACGAGGCCGGCGCCGTCCTCGGCGGTACGGGAATCCTCGGTGACCGTGCCGACGACGGCGATCCGCCCGTCCCGGATGCCGACGTCGGCGACGACTGCGGGCGCCCCTGTCCCGTCGACGACGGTCGCCCCCTTGATGACGTGATCGAGCATGAGAGCTCCTCCTCAACTCCGTTGCGGACAGCACCGCTCAGGGGCGCGGGGCTGTATCGATGCGCGGCTCCGCCGCGCGGGCGCGACCAGCCACGACGGGCTCGCGGCCGCGGATCGACCCGCACCCCGACGGCGACAGCGCGCCCGCAGGCCACGACGGCGTCACGCGCTCCGGAACCGGGTGGTGCGGTGCACGGGATCCGTGTCGATCTTCGGGATCACGTGCTCGCCGATCAGCCGGATCGTCTGCAGCGTCTCCTCCTTGGGCACCCCCACCGGCAGCCCGAACGACAGCTGGTCGGCGCCCGCCTGTTCCCACCGCTTGCACTGCCGGGTCACCTCGTCGGGGTCGCCGCAGATCAGCAGCTCCTCCTCGATGAGCAGCTCGACGAACTCGGCGTTGTACTCGGGCAGCGTCTCGGGCCAGACGGGGAAGCCCTCGGGGCGCGGGAAGGTGTCGTGGTAGCGGAAGACCAGCGAGGGCAGGTAGTGCAGTTCGCCCTCGACGGCGATCCGGATCGCCTCGTCATGGGTGGGCGCGCAGATCGCCGTCGTCGTCACCATCACGTTGTCGTTGACGAAGTCCCCGATCGGCTCGGCGTTCACGACGGCCGTCTTGTACTGCTCCAGCACCCATTCCATGTCGGAGACCTTCTGGATGCTGAAGCCGAGCACGCCGAGGCCCTTGCGGGCGGCCATCGCGTACGAGGGCGGCGACCCGGCCGCGTACCACATCGCCGGGTGGGACTTCCCGTACGGCTTGGGCAGGATCTTGCGCGGCGGGAGCTGCCAGTGCTTGCCCTGGAAGCCGGCGTACTCGTCCTGGAGCCACATCTTGGGGAACTCGGCGATGGTCTCCTCCCAGATCTCCTTCGTGAAGTTCATGTCGGTGATGCCGGGGAGGAAGCCGAGGATCTCGTGCGAGCCGGCGCCGCGGCCGGAGCCGAACTCGAAGCGGTTGCCGGTCAGATGGTCGAGCATGGCGACCTTCTCGGCGACCTTCACCGGGTGGTTGACCTGGGCCAGCGGGTTGAAGATGCCCGAGCCGAGGTGGATGCGGTCGGTCGCGTGGGCGAGGTAGCCGAGGAAGACGTCGTTGGCGGAGAGGTGCGAGTACTCCTCCAGGAAGTGGTGCTCGGACGCCCAGGCGTACTTGAACCCGGCCTTGTCCGCCTGGATGACGTACTCGGCCTCCTCCATCAGCGCCTTGTGCTCGGCGAGCGGATCGGTCTCGGCGCGCTTGCCCACGTATCCCTGTACAAAGAGCCCGAATTCCAAGGAGGTTCACCGTCCCCGGTTCTGAAGTCCACGGATCTGAGTCTGACGGTCCGTCAGATCAGCTGGCCCGACTGTCGCACCACCCGCAAGGAGGGTCAATAGCTGACGTACAGTCAGATGACGGCGACTCCCGCGAGCCATCCCCCGTCGATCACGAACGGCTGGCCGGTGATATAGGAGGAGTCCTGCGAGGTGAGGAACAGCGCGAGGCGGGCCACCTCCTCCGGGCGGCCGATCCGGCCCAGCGGCACGAGCTTGCGGTACAGCCCGTCGATGGCCTTCGCGGTCTCCTCCCGGTCCGCGTCCGGGTCCAGCAGCGAGGGATTGGACATCGCGGTGTCGACCGCGCCCGGGCACACGGCGTTGACCCGGATGCCCCGCGGTGCGAGTTCCAGCGCGGCGACCCGGGTGAGCCCGAGGATCGCGTGCTTGCTCGCCGCGTACGCGCCGACCGCCGCCATCCCGGTCACCGCCGTGTACGAGGCCGTGTTGACGATCGTTCCCCCGTCGGACATCACCGGCGCGACCGTCTTGACGCCGAGGAAGCAGCCGACCTGGTTGACCCTCACGACCTGCATGAACTCGTCGAGGGGGGTGTCGGTGAGCGCGTTGAAGCGCAAAATGCCCGCGTTGTTGACCAGGCCGTCGACGCGCCCGTACGTCTCCTGCGCGGCACGCACGGCCGACTGCCAGGCCTCCTCGCTGCCGACGTCGAGCGGGACGAACACGGCGTCGATCTCCTCGGCGAGCGCCCGGCCCTGCTCCTCGAGGACGTCGGCGACGACCACCCGCGCGCCCTCCTCGGCGAAGAGCCGCGCCTCCTGCTCGCCCTGGCCGCGCGCGGCTCCGGTGACGATGACGACGCGCCCGTCCAGCTTGCCCTTGTCCTTGCCCTTGCCCTTGCCCTTGCCCTTGCCCATGACTGTCCTCCGTTTACGTCGGGTTCACAGGTACGGGGCGACCTCGGCCCCGAACGCGGTGATCTGGTCGATGAGTTCGGAGCGGCTCCGGCAGCGGAACCGGACCTGGATCTGGTCGACGCCCATCGTCGGGTAGGCCCGCACGGACTCGGCGAGGGCCTGCGGCGGCCCGGTGAGAGTGCGGCGCCCGACGTTCCAGGCGGGCGTGCCCACGTACAGGGGCTCGGTGATCGCGCCGACGGTGAACGGCTCCTCGACGCCGGCCTCGGCGCGCAGCCGCCGGATGCGTTCGATCTGGGCGGGGAGCCGGTCCCTCGGGTCGCCCTGGGGGAGCCAGCCGTCGCCCTTGAGCGCGGCGCGGCGCACGGCGGCCGGGGAGGAGCCGCCGACCCACACGGGGACGCGGGCCTGGGCGGGGCGCGGCCGCTGCCCGAGCCCCTCGAAGTCGTACGCCTTCCCGTGGTGCGTGGGGAACTCGTCGGGCCCGAGGGCGGCGCGCAGGGCGTCGATCGTCTCGTCCAGGACCGTGCCGCGCCGCTCGAAGTCGGCGCCCAGCGCCTCGAACTCCTCCCGTACGTGCCCCGCGCCGACCCCGAGGACCAGCCGGCCCCCGCTGAGGTGGTCGAGGGTCGCGTACTGCTTGGCCGTGACGAGGGGGTGGCGCAGGCCGACGACGGCGACGTGGCTGAGCAGGCGGACGCGGGTCGTCACGGCCGCGAGGTGGGCGAGGGTGGCCACGGGGTCGTACCAGACGGTGCTCATGGCCTCGGCCAGCCGGCGCGGGATCGCCACGTGGTCGCAGGCGGCGACGTAAACGAAGCCGGCCCGGTCGGCGGCGCGGGCGATCTCGACGAGGTCGGCGGGTCCGGCGTCGGCCTCCCACGGTTCGGCGTACATCGTGGACTGGGACTGGACCGGGAGCTGGATGCCGTACGCGAGACTCACCGGGGGCTCCACAGGCCGTCCTCGGTCAGCCCCAGCAGCTCGATCGCGTTGCCCCGCACGATCCGCTCCACCACGTCCGGCGACAGGTGCCCCATCTGCGCCTCGCCGACCTCCCGCGACCTGGGCCAGGTGGAGTCGGAGTGCGGGTAGTCGGTCTCGTAGAGGACGTTGCCGACGCCGACGGAGTCGAGGTTGCGCAGCCCGAACGCGTCGTCGAAGAAGCAGCCGTAGACGTGGTCGGCGAACAGCTCGGACGGCGGCCGGTGGACCTTGTCGGCGACCCCGCCCCAGCCGCGGTTCTCCTCCCACACCACGTCGGCGCGTTCCAGGATGTAGGGGATCCAGCCGATCTGGCCCTCCGCGTACATCACCTTCAGGTTGGGGAAGCGCTCGAACTTGCCGCTCATCAGCCAGTCGACCATCGAGAAGCAGCAGTTGGCGAAGGTGATGGTGGAGCCGACGGCGGGCGGGGCGTCCGCGGACGTGGACGGCATACGGCTGCTGGAGCCGATGTGCATGGCGACGACCGTGCCGGTCTCGTCGCAGGCGGCGAGGAAGGGGTCCCAGTGGTCGGTGTGCACGGAGGGCAGGCCGAGGTGCGGGGGTATCTCGGAGAACGCGACCGCGCGCACCCCGCGGGCCGCGTTGCGGCGGACCTCGGCCGCCGCCAGCTCGGCGTCCCACAGCGGCACGAGGGTGAGCGGGATCAGCCGGCCCCGGGCGTCCGGGCCGCACCACTCCTCCACCGTCCAGTCGTTGTAGGCGCGCACGCACAGCAGGCCCAGCTCGCGGTCGGCGGCCTCGGTGAAGGTCTGGCCGCAGAAGCGGGGGAAGGTGGGGAAGCACAGGGCGGACTGGACGTGGTTGACGTCCATGTCGGCGAGCCGGGCGGGGACGTCGTACGAGCCCGGGCGCATCTGCTCGTAGGTGATGACCTCCAGCTTGATCTCGTCCCGGCTGAAACCGACGGCGGTGTCGAGGCGGGTGAGGGGCCGGTGCAGGTCCTCGTAGACCCACCAGTCGCCGATCGGCCCGTCGTCGCCGGGCTCGCCCATGACGGGTTTGAAGCGGCCGCCGAGGAACGTCATCTCCTTCAGCGGGGCCCGGACCACGCGGGGTCCGGCGTCGAGGAACTTCTTCGGCAGGCGGTCCTGCCAGACGGTGCTCGGCTCCACGGTGTGATCGTCGACGGAGATGATCGGCGGAAGCGGCGTGACGGCTGCCGGCGCGACGGACGACGCAACGGGCCGGGCGGCGGGCGGGGCGGCGGACGGGGCGCCGGGCCGGGCGGCGGGTGAGGTGACGGATGGGGTGACGGATGGGGTGTCGGACGGGGCGGCGGGTGAGGTGTCCATGGAAGGCACGGTAGCGCTGATCTGACGGTGCGTCAGCTAGCTGGCGGTCGGCACCCGTCGGCCGAGGTGGCCGGATGTGTCTGCCCCGAGTGTGTGAGGTCTGCGCACTCCCGTACGCCACTGTGTGATCGGCGTCTCGCGCGACTGACGGTTCCGGCATGGACAGGGCAAACTGGGCTCGGTACTTCGGATGCCTAAGGGGAGCCCTGATGGACGACCGCGCAGAGCACGGCGGCCCGCGTGTGCCGCAGCAGAGGCGCTTCGGCGCGGCCGGGGAGCCGGCCGCGCTGCGCTTCGATGTGCTCGGCCCGGTGCGCGCCCGGCGCGGCGAGGAACAGCTGGCCACCGGCAGTCCCCAGCAACGCGCGCTGCTGGCCGCCCTGTTGCTGCGCGAGGGCCGCACCGCGACGGCCGGCGAGCTGATCGACGCGCTGTGGGGCGAGGATCCGCCCTCGCAGGCGCTGGCGGCGGTGCGGACGTACGCCTCCCGGCTGCGCAAGGCGCTGGACCCGGGCGTCCTGGTGAGCGAGTCGGGCGGATACGCCGTGCGCGGGCTGGGCGAGGGCGCCCTGGACCTGGCGGAGGCGCAGGAGTTCGCGGCGGAGGCCGACAAGGCGCGGGCCGCCGGCGACCTGGGCCGGGCCCGGCAGACGCTGAACCGGGCGCTCGGCCTGTGGGACGGCGAGGCGCTGGCCGGCGTCCCCGGACCCTACGCGGAGGCGCAGCGCGTCCGACTTGAGGAGTGGCGGCTGGGGCTGCTGGAATCCCGCCTGGACATGGACCTGGAGCAGGGCTGCCACGCCGAGGCCGTGTCGGAGCTGACCGCGCTGACGGCCGCCTACCCGCTGCGCGAGCGGCTGCGCGAACTGCTGATGCTGGCGCTGTACCGCAGCGGCCGGCAGGCGGAGGCGCTGGCGGTGTACGCGGACACCCGGCGGCTGCTGGCGGAGGAGCTGGGAGTCGATCCGCGGGCGGGGCTGCGGGATTTGCAGCGCCGCATCCTCCAGGCCGACCCGGAGCTGGCCGAGCCGTCGGCGCCCGCTGCGGAACCGGCGGTGGTGCGGGTGCGTCCCGCGCAACTCCCGGCGACCGTACCGGACTTCACCGGCCGGGCGGCCTTCGTGACGGAGCTGAGCGAGGTGCTGGCGGCGGCCGGCGGCGCCGGCGCGGGCGGGGTGATGGCCGTGTCGGCGCTGGCGGGCATCGGGGGCGTGGGCAAGACGACCCTCGCCGTGCACGTGGCGCACCGGGCCCGCCCGGTCTTCCCCGACGGGCAGCTGTACGTCGACCTCCAGGGCGCCGGGGCGCGGGCGGCGGAGCCGGAGACCGTCCTCGGCGCCTTCCTGCGCGCCCTCGGCGCCGCGGAGTCGGCGATCCCGGACTCCCTGGAGGAGCGGTCGGCGCTGTACCGTTCGCTGCTGGACGGGCGCCGGATCCTGGTGCTGCTGGACAACGCGCGGGACGCCGCCCAGGTGCGTCCCCTGCTGCCGGGCACGGAGGGCTGCGCGGCGCTGGTCACCTCGCGGGTGCGGATGGTGGACCTGGCCGGGGCCCATCTGGTCGACCTGGACGTGATGTCGCCGGACGAGGCGCTGGCCCTGTTCACCCGGATCGTCGGCGAGGAGCGGGTGGCGTCGGAGCGCAAGGCCGCCCTGGACGTCGTCGCGGCCTGTGGTTTCCTGCCGCTGGCCATCCGCATCGCGGCGTCCCGGCTGGCGTCCCGTAGAACCTGGACCGTCTCGGTGCTCGCGGCCAAGCTGGCCGACGAACGGCGGCGGCTGGACGAGCTCCAGGCGGGCGACCTCGCGGTGAAGGCGACGTTCGAGCTGGGCTACGGGGCGCTGGAGCCCGCCCAGGCCCGCGCGTTCCGCCTGCTGGGCCTCGCGGACGGCCCGGACATCTCCCTGCGGGCGGCCGCCGCGGTCCTGGACCTGCCGCCGGAGGACGCCGAGGACCTGCTGGAGTCCCTGGTGGACACCTCCCTGCTGGAGTCGGCGGCGCCCGGCCGCTACCGGTACCACGATCTGGTCCGGCTGTACGCCCGGGCGTGCGCGGAACGCGACGAGCAGCCGCCCGGCGAAAGGGAGGTGGCGATGTCGCGGCTGGTGGACTTCTATCTGGCGACCGCGACGGGCGTCTACGCGATCGAGCGGCCCGGGGAGCGGGTGCTGGACCACCTGAGCCGCGGCGACTACCCGGGGCTGGTCTTCTCCGACCGGGGCCAGGCGCTGGACTGGCTGTTCAGCGAGGCGAGCGGACTGCTCGCGGCGGTGCAGCAGACCGGGTCGGCGGGCATGCTGCGGCGCGCGGCCGATCTGCTCCTCGCGGCCGTCGACCTCGGCGAGTCGGGGATCAGCTCACGCCAGTACGTGCGCGCCGCCACCGCCGTCGTCGAGGCCGCCCAACGGTCCCGGGACCCGTACGCGGAGGGCCGCGCGCGCCTGATGCACAGTCACATCCTCGGCGTGTCCGGCCAGTTCGCGGAGTCGGACCGCGAGGCGGGCGCGGCACTGACGCTGGGCCTCGCCGCCCAGGATCCCGTGGTCTGCGCCCAGGCCCCCAACCAGCAGGGCATCATCGCCCTCTACAACGGGCGGCACGACGAGGCCGAGCAGCACCTCACGAAGGCGCTGGCCGCCTTCCGCGCCGACCGGAACACGCCGGGCGAGGCCAGTGCCCTGTGCAACCTGTCCCGGGTCCATCTGGCGACCGGCCGCACCGAGAGCGCGGTGTCCCTGGCCCGGCAGGGCGTCACCATCTACGAGCGCGACGACACCGGCATGGCGCTGCGCCTGGCCAACGGGAAGTACGCGCTGGGGCTGGCCCTGACCAGCGGCGGGGAGATCACCCTGGCGCTGGAGGCGCTCACCGACGCGCTCGGCATGTTCCAGGACGCCCGGCAGCAACTGTGGCACGGCATGACGCTGTTCCGGCTCGCCGAACTGCATCTCGCCGACCACGCCCCGGCCCGCGCCGCGGCCTGCGCCGAACAGGCCCTCGCCGTCCTGCACGGCATCGGCGGGGACTGGCGGCGCGCCAACGTCCTCACGGCCCTCGGCCGCGGCCTGCACGGCATCGGCCAGTTCGACCGGGCGCGCGTGTGCTGGAAGGAGGCCCTGTCGGTGTTCGAGACGCTGCGCTCCCCGGAGGCGGCGGACGTCCGCACCCTGCTGGCCTCGGCGCCGGTGGGGTGACGGACCGCGCGGGGCGGCGTCCGTACAGCCGTGCCGGGCAGGGTCCGACGGACGCGGGGAACACTCGCCCGACGGCCACGCCGGGTGCTCGCCCGACGGCCACGCGGGGCTCGTCCGACGCCCATCCGCCGGGGCCTCGTCCGACGGTCCGAGGGGCGTCCGTCCGGCGGTTTCCGAAACGCGTTCATCGTTTGTTTATCGCCGTCCGGCAATGTCAGTTGGGCCGGACCGTCGCGTCGGGGGGCAGACGGCTCGGTACGACGGCCGTACCAGTGGGCGGGGTTCCTGTGGATCAGGCCCCGGGACACCGCCTAGGGTGAACGGCCTTGCGAGACCCGCCCGGCAATCCACGGGGGAACTGCCGGGTGGGTCTCGCCCCACTCCGCTCCGTCCCGCTTCACGTTCCTAGGAGTCATCTCATGGCCGACAACACAGGCACCGTCAAGCCCGCCGACTTCCACGCGACGAGCGAGAAGGCCGAGGCCCCGGCGGTCGTCACCGACTCGAAGCCGACCGCCGAGGCTGCCGGCGAGGAGATCACCACCAAGGACTTCCACGCCACGACCGAGCCGCTGAACAAGCCGGCCGACTTCCACGCGACCGACGAGACGGCCTGACACAGAGCCACATCGAACGGGGATCGGCCGCGGCGGCGCGGAGGGGGAGCCGTCGCGGCCGAGGCGTGTCCGCAGCCGGTCGGCTGCCCGCGGCAGGTCACGCCACCGTGTAATGCGTGTCCCCGAAGTCCGCGACGATCCTGAGCTCACCGCCCAGGGCCCGCACGTAGGAGCGCAGGGTGGCGACCTCCGTGCGATCGATCTCCCCGTGCTCGATCGCCGAGATCCGGGGGGCGGACACCCCCATGGAGTCGGCGATGTCACGCTGGGTGAGATCCTGCTCCCGGCGGAGTTCCGCAAGCTTGTAGGCCCGGATTTCGGCGAGCAGGCGGTCCTTGGCCTCCTGCTTCTCCTCCGGTGTCATCACCGGGATTCCGGCGGCCCGCTGCTGCTCGTGAACCCGACGCTTGACTTCCTCCCAGCCGACGCTGCTCATTCGTACTCCCTCGTGTCCAGCTCGCTGATGTGGTCCCGGTAGCGCTTCTCGGCAATCGGGATGTTGACCTCGTACCAACCGCTCCAGCCTCCGGCCTTGTCTCCCGCGACCAGGAGAACGGCTCGGCGTACCGCGTCGAAGGCGAAGAGAGTGCGAATCTCGGTATGGCCCGACGAACCAGGCCTCAGCTCCTTCATGTGATGCCACTCAGAGCCCTTGATCCGATCAACCAGAGGGCGGCCGAGAGCCGGACCTTCATCCGCCAGCGTGTCCACAGCGACTTCGATCTGCCTGGCACTGGCCGGGTCGGACTGCGCCAGCGCCTCGAACCAGGCTCGGCGACCAGAACCACTTCCCATTGAGCCATGGCACGGAGATTAATGCAAGCATTAAGCCCGCAAGGCGGTTCCGTGCCCGTTCACTCCCCGGTGTGACGTCCTTCCAGCCGCCGCAGCTCGCCCTTCAGGACCTTGCCGGAGGCGTTGCGTGGGAGCGTGCTCACGAACTCCACCGACCTCGGCACCTTGTAGTTCGCCATCTCGCGTCGGGACCAGGCGATCAGGTCGTCCGACGTGGACAGCGCGCCCGGCCGCCGCACCACGTACGCCCTGCCGACCTCGCCCAGGCGGGCGTCGGGCACGCCGATGACGGCGACGTCGGCCACGTCCGGGTGCAGGCCGAGGAGCTGCTCGATCTCCGCCGGGTAGGCGTTGAAGCCCCCGACGATGAACATGTCCTTGATCCGGTCGGTGATGCGCAGGTTGCCCGCCGCGTCCAGGACGCCCACGTCGCCGGTGCGCAGCCAGCCGTCGGGGGTGAGCGTCCGAGCCGTCGCCGCCGGGTCCTCGTAGTAGCCGCGCATCACGTTGAAGCCCCGGACCAGGACCTCGCCGGGCTCCCCCGGCGCCGCGTCCACCCGTACCTCGGTGCCCGGGATCGCGCGGCCCGAGGTGGCGGCGACGACCGTCGGGTCGTCGCTGCGGCGGCACATCGTGACGACGCCGCTCGCCTCGGAGAGGCCGTACGCGGTGAGGACCGTCTCCACGCCCAGTTCGCCCCGCAGCCGTTCGACGAGCCGCAGCGGCACCACGGCCGCGCCCGTCACCACCAGCCGCAGCGCCGACAGGTCGTGCTTGTCCCGGGACACGTGGTCCAGGAGCGACTGGTGCAGGGTCGGCGGCCCGGGCAGTACCGACACCCGTTCCGCGGCCACGTTCGCCAGCACCGTGTCCACGTTGAACACCGACTGCGGGATCATCGTCGCGCCCCGCATCAGGCAGGCGATCACGCCGGCCTTGTAGCCGAAGGTGTGGAAGAAGGGGTTCACGATCAGGTAGCGGTCGCCGTGCCGCAGCCCGGCCAGGTCGGTCCAGATGCCGTACGCCCGCAGGGTCTGCGCGTGCGTGATCACCGCGCCCTTGGGGCGGCCCGTCGTGCCCGAGGTGAAGACGATGTCCGACGGGTCCTCCCCGCGCACCGCGGCCGCCCGCGCCCGCGTCTGTGCCCGCCCGACCCCGTCCCCGCTCGCCAGGAAGTCCTTCCAGGCCCGGAAGTCGGCCGGGGCGTCGTCGGAGAGGACGACGACCTGTTCCAGGGCGGGCAGCCCCGGCAGCGGCCCGGTCCCGGTGGGCTCCCCATCGCCCGCCGCCCGCCGCAGTGACGCGACGTACGACGTGCCGAGGAAGGTGCCCGTCACGAACAGCAGCCGAGCCCCGCTCCGGCGCAGCACGTCCGCCGCCTCGACGCCCTTGAAGCGGGTGTTGACCGGGACCAGCACGGCCCCCGCCGACACCGCGCCCAGCGCCGCGACGATCCAGTCCAGCGAGTTCGGCGCCCAGATGCCGACCCGGTCGCCCGCCTCGACGCCGTTCGCCAGGCAGGCCGCCGCCGCCCGCTCGACCCGGGCGCCGAGTTCCGCGTAGTCGATCCGGGTGCGGCCCTCCACCACCGCCTCGGCGTCGGCGTACCGCTCGGCCGCCGCGCGCACCAGCCCCGGGATGCTGCCCCACTCCACGTCTCCGCGCATCACGTCCGCGTCGTCCGCGTCATCGCGCATCACGTCCGCGTCATCGCGCATCACGGCCTCCCTCCCTGCCAGTAGCCGAACCATTAGCTGACTGCCCGTCAGATTAGCTGTAGCCTGACGGACTGTCAGCCGCCATTTCGCATCGCGGAGGTGCGTGCAGCGTGACCCTCAAGGACGCCACCGCCATCGTCGGCATCGGCCAGACCGCGTTCGCCAAGCACCTTCCCGAGTCGGAGCGGGCCCTCGCCTGCCGGGCCGTCCTCGCCGCCCTCGACGACGCCGGGATCGACCCGGGCGAGGTCGACGCCCTCGCCTCCTACACCATGGAGGAGACCGACGAGGTCGAGCTGGCGAAGGCCGTCGGCTTCGGGGACCTGACCTACTTCAGCAAGGTCGGCTTCGGCGGCGGCGGTTCCTGCGCCACCGTCGCGCACCTCGCCGCCGCCATCGCCGCCGGCCAGGCCACCGTGGGCGTCGCCTGGCGCTCGCGCAAGCGGGGCAGCGGACCGCGCCCGTGGACCAACACATCCGTCCAACTGCCCACCCCGGCCCAGTGGACGCGCCCCTTCGGCCTGCTGCGGCCCGCCGACGAGATAGCCATGCTGGCCCGCCGCTACCTGCACGAGTACGGCGCCACCCGCGACCACCTCTTCAACGTCGCACTCGCCTGCCGCAACCGGGCCAACCGGAACCCCGCCGCGATCATGTACGACCGGCCGCTCACCCGCGAGATGTACATGTCCTCCCGCTGGATCAGCGAACCGCTCTGCCTCTACGACAACTGCCTCGAGACGGACGGGGCGTTGGCCTGTGTGATCGTCAGCAGGGAGCGCGCCCGGGACTGCCGCCGCCCGCCGGTCTACGTCCACTCCGCCGCCCAGGGCCTGCCCGCCCAGCACCACGGCATGGTCAACTACTGGAACGACGACCCGCTCACCGGGCCCGCCTGGGCGGCCGCCCGACACCTGTGGAAACACGCCGACTTCACCCCGTCCGACGTCGACGTCGCCCAGATCTACGACGCGTTCACCCCCCTGGTCCCGCTCTCCCTGGAGGGCTACGGGTTCTGCGGCCGGGGCGAGGGCGGCGCGTTCACCGAGGGGGGCGCCCTGGAGACCGGCGGACGGCTGCCCCTGAACACCGGCGGCGGCGGGCTCAGCGAGGCCTACGTCCACGGCTTCAACCTCATCAACGAAGGCGTCAAGCAGTTGCGCGGCGCCAGCACCTCCCAGGTCCCCGGCGCCGCCACCTGCCTCGTCACCGCCGGCGAAGGCGTCCCGACGTCCGCCCTGCTGCTCCGCAACTGAACGCGCCGAGGAGTCGACCCACGATGCTCACCCCCGTGCCCGACGCCGACGGCGCCCCCTTCTGGGAGTACGCCGCCCGAGGCGAACTGCGTGTCCAGACCTGCGCCGAATGCGCCGAGCCCCGCTTCCCGCCCCGCCCCTGCTGCCCGCACTGCCGTTCGTTCGCGAGCGAGTGGCGGCCGACCTCCGGACGCGGGCGGATCTGGTCCTACGTCGTCCCGCATCCGCCTCTGCTGCCCGACTACGCCGCGCACGCCCCCTACGTCGTGCTCCTCGTCGAACTGGCCGACGCGCCCCGGATCCGGCTGGTCGGCAACCTGGTGAGCGAACCCGGGGCGGCCCTCGGCTCCGTCCCGCCCGACCGGGTGCGCATCGGCGCCCGGGTACAGGCCGTCTTCGACGCGGACGGGCTTCCGCAATGGGTCCTGGAGCGCCCATGAGCGCGCCCGGGAGTGAGCCCGGGAAGGAGCCCGGGAGCGTGCCTGTGAGTGAGCCCGGGAGTGTGCGGCTGGACGTCGACGAGAAGACCGGCGTCGCCGTCGTCACCCTCGACCGGCCGGAGCGGCTCAACGCCGTCGATCTCGAGACGGCCGACGCGTTCCGGCGGATCTGGCGCGGGCTGCGCTTCGACGACTCCGTGCGCGCCGTCGTCCTCACCGGGGCCGGCGGACGGGCGTTCTCCACCGGCATCGACCGGGACGCCGTCGTGCCGCAGCCCGGGTCGCCCTTCATGCAGGACGATCCGCTGCTGACCGTCGGCCCCAAGGCGAACGACCTGTGGAAGCCGGTCGTCGCCGCGGTGGAGGGGATGGCCTGCGGGGGCGCCTACTACCTGCTCGGGGAGTGCGAGTTCGTCGTCGCGGGGGCCGACGCCGCGTTCTTCGACCCGCACACCACCTACGGGATGGTCAGCGCGTACGAGTCGGTGCTGCTCGCGCAGCGGATGCCGTACGGGGAGGTCGCCCGGATGATGCTGATGGGCAGCGCGGAACGGATGTCCGCCCGGCGCGCGTACGACGTCGGCCTCGTCTCCGAACTCACCGAGGCCGGGGGCGCGCTGCCGGCCGCCGTGGCCTGCGCCGCGGTCGTCGCCGGGTATCCGCCGGGCGGCGTCCAGGGCACCGTGCGGGCGCTGTGGTCGGCGCGGGAGGCGGCCCGCGCGACGGCGTACGCGCAGGCGCCGCACCTCATCGCGCTGGGCAACCTGCCCGCCGAGCGGCAGGCGGAGCTGTTCGCCGGGCGGCGGGGCGGGGGATTCCGGGTGCGGTGAGCGCCGTCAGGCCCTCAGGCCGCTCTCCATCAGGCCGTCAGGCGGCCGGTGCGGTCGACTCCGGTTCGCAGTGGTCGACCTTGGCTGCGTCGGCGGGGTCGGACAGGTTCACCCGGATCGTCGCCGTGTCGTTTGCCGCCACGAACTCCTCCACCGTCTGCTCCTCCAGCCGGTCGGAACCGTCGTCGAAGAAGTCGACCGTCACGGTGAAACGGCCGCCGGTCGCGTTCGGGTTGGCGATCTCGACGATGGCGTAGGGCTGAGTCCGCGAGGCGCAGCTCAGCAGCGTCACGGTGGCGTCCTGCACCGTCGGGGACGGGTCCGAGGAGCTGGAGCCGCCGGACGTGCCGCCCGTGTAGTCGTCGTCGTCATCGTCGTAGTCGTGGTACCGCGAGCCCGACGTGCCGCCGCTCGACGACGAGGACGAGCTGTCGTGGTCCTGGCTGGAGCTGCTGCATCCGCCGCCGCTGCCGTGACCGCTGCTGTGTCCGTGGCCCCGGCTGCTGGAGAAGCCGGTCAGTGCCAGTACCACCAGCACGGCCACCGCTGTGAACCTGAGTTTGTGCCCCCGTCGATCCATGCCCGCCAGCCTAGGTGCTCTCTGTCACGGCCATGTCACCGTGCGGCGACCGGCCGGTCTCCGGCGTGACGTGGCATCGCGTGACGTGGCGCGGCATGACGTCCGGGGTGGGAGCGACCGGCGGGCCGGGACTCTTCCCCTGCCCGCGCCGATCGTGCCGCGTCACCGCCCTCAGGCCGTGCGGGCCGTGCCCGTGCCCTTCTCGGCGTCCAGCGCGTACACGCAGCGGTCCTTGCTGCACGCGTACACGACGCCGTCGCGGACCACCGGGGAGCCGGTGATCTCGCCGCCGGTCGCCAGCTTCCAGCGCAGCCGCCCGTCGTCGGCCTTCAGGGTGTACAGCAGATGGTCGGTGGAGCCGAAGTGGATCCGGCCCTCCGCGACCGCCGGGGCGCCCACGATGTCGCCGCCCGCCTGGAAGCGCCACTTGGGGGTGCCCGTCACCGCGTCCAGGGTGTAGAGGCCCTTGCCGCTGCCGACGTGGACATGGCCGGCGGCCACCAGCACGGGGTCGACGGAGGAGCGGGCCTCGGTGGCGATGCGCCAGCGGTCGCGGCCGTCGGTGGCGTCGATCGCGTACACCGTGCCCAGGTAGTCGGCGAGGTAGACGCCGCCGCCGGTGACCGCGGGGCCGGGCACGAACGTCGGCGCGGACAGGAACACCGCCGGGGCCTCGAAGTGCCAGCGCACCATGCCGCTCGCCACGTCGACGGCCAGCACCCGGGTGCCGGCGGAGAGGTAGACGTAGCCGTCGGGGGCGGGGGTGACCCGGACCGGGACGCCGCCGCAGGAGGCCGTGTCGCCGATCGGGTACGACCAGCGCTCCTCGCCGGTGCGGGCGTCCAGGGCTCTGAGCCGGGCGTCCTGCCAGACGTAGACCGTGCCGTCGTGCAGTGCCGGGCCGGCCTCCGGTGACTCGAAGTCGGTCTGGCAGCCGGTGATCTCCCAGAGCTTGTGCCCGCTGGACGCCTCCCAGGCCTGGACGCCGCCGCCGCGCGTGCCGGTGACGAGCGTGCCCCGGTCGGCCTTGAGCGAGTACACCCAGGCGTCCGTGGACAGCCGCCACAGGTCGCCGCCCTCACGGGCGTCCAGCGCGAACAGGGTGGGGCCGTCGGAGGCGTGCACCCGGCCGTCGGCGACCGCCATCGACCAGGCCACGTCGCGTGTCTTGAAGCGGCGGCGGCCGGTCGCCACGTCCAGGGCGTGCACCTCGAAGGAGGTGACGTAGACGAGGTCGCCGGCGACGGACGGCGTGCCCCACACGTCGTTCGACATGCGGAACCTCCAGGGCCGCCAGCCCGCCGGGGTCTCCGCGGGCGCGGTCTGCGGGGCCGGCACGGTGGTGTCGGCGCCGTTGACGCCGGGGCGTGGGCGGGACCAGCCGGCGACCAGGCCGGGCTCGGCCACCGGCGCCTTCACCGCGGCCGTGGCCCGGACGTCGGCGACCCGCGGGCCGGGCCCGATCGGCACCGCCGCGCCCGGCAGCCGGACCGGGCCGGTGTCGGGGGCCGCGACGGGCGCGGGTGCGGGCGCCGGACGGGTGAGGACCACGGGGTCGTGGGAGGGCGGGGGCGGTACGGGCGGGGCGGCCGGCCGGGCCATGCCCACGCCCTGGCCGCCGCGGGGGTTCGGGGGTGCGGCCTTCACCGGGGGACGGCCGCCGCGGCGCGTCTCGATGAGCGTGACGGCCTTCTCGGGCAGCCACGCCGACGCCGTGCCGCTGTCGTCCGAGCCGGAGCCGAAGAGGTGGGGGGCGAGCTGGGCCTGGAGGTCGGCCGGGTTCGGGCGGGCCGTCGCCTCCATCTGCATACAGGACTCGATGAGCGGGCGCAGCTCGTCGGGCAGGCCTTCCAGGTCGGGGCCCTCGCGCAGCAGCATGAAGACCGTCTCGACCGGGTTGGCTCCGTGGTAGGGCGGGTGGCCGGTGGCGGCGAAGACGAGCATCGAGCCGAGCGAGAAGACGTCGCTCGCGCCGGTGACGCTCCGCGAGTCCTTGGCCTGCTCGGGCGACATGTAGGCGGGGGTGCCGACCGCCACGTTCGTCATCGTCAAACGTGTGTTCGAGACGCCGGATGCGATACCGAAGTCGATCACCCGCGGGCCGTCCTCGACCACGAGCACATTGGACGGTTTCAGGTCACGGTGGACCAGCCCCGCGCCGTGGATCGACTGGAGCGCCTCGGCGACGCCCGCCGCCAGCCAGCGCACCGCCTGGGCCGGCATCGGGCCGCAGTCGTTCACTATCTCCTCGAGGGAGGGCGCGGGCACGTACGCGGTGGCCAGCCAGGGCACGGCGGCGCGCGGATCGGCGTCGACGACCGCGGCCGTGTAGAACCCGGAGACCGCCCGGGCCGCCTCCACCTCGCGCGTGAAGCGCACGCGGAAGAGCTGGTCCTCGGCGAGCTCCGTGCGGACGGTCTTGATCGCCACGCGCCGACCCGAGGCCGAACGTGCCAGATAGACCAGCCCCATGCCGCCGGCACCCAGCCGTCCCAGCACCTCGAACGGCCCGATCCGCCGAGGATCGTGCTGCGTCAGCTGATCCACCACTTGCCTGCCACCTCCCCGTACGAACCGCGCCACCCACGTGTGCGCGCGGCCCCGTGCAGCGTCTCACCACCGCACCGCCATGGCGGCACGCACCCTGATTCTTCCTGGCCGGGCGGCCGGTTGCGAACCCGGGGGCAAACGGGGTGTCTCATTTCATATACGAGCAAATGACACGGCTCAACGCTGCAGCAGCGCGAACGACGCCCCTTGATTGTCTGTGACGACGGCCACGATTCCGTACGAAGCGGTGAACGGACCCGCCTGCACCCGCCCGCCGAGCCGGCTCACCGCGCCCAGCGCGGCCTCGCAGTCCCGCACACCGAAATGGACCAGGAAGTGCGGCGGCATGACCTCCGGGAAGACGTCGCCGACGGGCGCCCGCCCGAAGTCGGGCTCGGCCCGCGGGCCGAACAGCGCCTCATGGAAAAGGTGCCCGTAGAACGTGTTGGCGGCCTCGGTGTCACGCGTGTACAGCTGCGCCCACGCGAACGCGCCGGGCCGGTGCCGCACACCGAAGCCGGGGTGGCCGGCCGCCTGCCACAGACCGAAGACGGCGCCCTCGGGGTCGGCGGCCAGCGCGGCTGCGCCCGCCCCGTCGACCGGGAGCGGCGCCGTCACCACCTGGCCGCCGGCCCGCTGGATGCGACGGACGGTCGCCTCCGCGTCCGGGGTGGCGAAATAGACCGTCCAGACGGTGGGCATCCGCCCGTCCGCCTTGTGGGCGAGCCCGGCGACCCGGGCGCCGTCCAGCAGGGCCCACACCGAGGAACCGTAGGCGGCCTCGAAGTCCCATCCGAAAAGTTCACCGTAGAACCGCTTGCCCGCGTCCACATCGGGAAGCTGCGCGTCCACCCAGCAGGGGACGCCCTCTGCGTACACCGATGCCCTGTTTTCGGCCATGCAGCCAAACTAACGGCGCTTCACGCAAGCCGCAGACCAGGCACAGCCGCCTCCGCACCCCCGCGCACCCCATTTGCAGTCGGCCGAATCGCGCTCCGATCACCCCTCGGTAAGCTGACGGCATGACAGGACAAGTGCGTACCGTCGACGGCCGCGTGGCCGGTCGACGCGGGCAGGCGACGCGGCAGAAGCTGCTCGACTGCCTCAGCGAGATGCTCAGCTCCTCTCCCTACCGGGACGTCAAGGTCATCGATGTCGCCCGGAAGGCGGGCACTTCGCCCGCGACGTTCTACCAGTACTTCCCCGACGTCGAGGGCGCCGTCCTGGAGATCGCCGAGCAAATGGCCGCCGAGGGAGCCGAGTTGACCTCCCTGGTCGAGGGCCGCTCCTGGGTCGGCAAGGCGGGCTGGCAGACGGCCCAGGAACTCGTGGACGGCTTCCTGGAGTTCTGGCGGAAGAACGACGCGATCCTCAGGGTCGTCGACCTCGGCGCCGCCGAAGGCGACAAGCGTTTCTACAAACTCCGCATGAAGATCCTCAACTCGGTGAACAACTCCCTGTCGGACGCGGTCGCCGAACTCCAGTCCAAGGGCCGGGTCGACAAGGACGTGAATCCGGCCGCGGTCGCCGGCGCGCTCGTCGCGATGCTCGCGGCGGTCGCCTCGCACCAGAAGGGCTTCCAGACCTGGGGCGTCAAGCAGGCTGAACTCAAGCCGAACCTGGCGCTGTTGGTGCACCTGGGCATCACCGGCAAGAAGCCGACGAAGTAGCCGGCCGGGCCCCACTCCTCCCCTTTCACGTCCTGTCTGCCGGGCGGCGGTTCACCCAGGTGAGCTGCCGCCTGCCGCACTCCGCGGCGCCCTGCTCTGTCCCTAGGCGGGCAGCGCCCGCCCCTTCACCACGTGCTTCATCACCAGCGTCGACGTCAGCCGCTGCACACCCGGCAGGGTGGCGAGCCGCTCGTCATAGAGCCGCTGGAAGGCCGCGAGGTCGGCGGTGGCCACCCGCAGCAGGTAGTCCGGCTCCCCGAACAGCCGCTGCGCGTCCAGGACGTGCTCCACCTCGCCCACCGCCCGCTCGAACTCGGCGACCGTGTCCCGGTCCTCCTGGCGCATGGACACGAAGACCAGCGCCTCGAAGGTCAGCCCCACGGAGGACGGCTCCACCACCGCCCGGTAGCCGCTGATCGCCCCGGACCGCTCCAGCTCCCGAAGCCGCCGGTGACACGGCGAGACGCTCAGCCGCACCCGCGCGGCCAGCTCGGTCACGGTCAGCCGCCCGTCCTGCTGCAGCTCGGCAAGAATTTTCCGGTCCACATCATCCATGAGGTAGATCTTCCCCCACAGTACGTGAGACCGAGAAAACATCGGAAACATTTTCGGCCGTATCGCGCCTAATGTTCCCTCCATGGGCCCGGGAACCCTCATCTCCTTCCTCGCCGTGGACCTGCTGCTGGTCTGCGTGCCGGGCGCCGACTGGGCGTACGTGATCTCCGCCGGGCTGCGCGGCCGCTCGGCGGGCGCGGCGGTGGGCGGGCTGGTGAGCGGCTACGCGCTGCACACGGCGCTGGCGGCGGCGGGCCTCGCGGTCCTGGTCGCGGGCTCGCCCGCGGTGCTGACCGGGCTGACGGCGGCGGGAGCCACGTATCTGGTCTGGCTGGGCTGGAGCGTACTGCGGCGGCCGGGAACGCCGGACGCCGGGGAGGAGCTCGCGGCGGCCGGCCTGCGGGTGTTCCTGCGCGGGGCGACCATCAGCGGCCTCAACCCCAAGGGGCTGCTGCTGTACCTCTCCGTCCTGCCGCAGTTCCTCACCACCGGCGCCGGCCGCCTGCCGGTGGCCGCGCAGACGACCTTCCTCGGGCTGCTGCACATGGCGTGCTGCGCGGCCGTCTACCTCACGGTGGGCGTCCTGGCCCGCAGCCTGCTCCGCGCCCGCCCCGCGGCGGCACGGGCGGTGACCCGCACCTCAGGGGCGGCGATGCTCGGGATCGGCGCGTTCCTGCTGGTACAGCGCCTGGCCATGCTGTGAGCCGCCTCCGCAGGCGACACACGGACCAGGACAACCGTCGAGGCGCGGACAGGAGGGGCGCGGATCAGGCGGACGGCCGGGGCGTGATCCGGAACAGTCGGATCTCGCGCTCCACCCGCTCCTGGTAGGCGGCGTACGGCGGCCAGAACGTCAGCAGCCTCTTCCAGACCGCGGCCCGTTCCTCCCCCGTCAGCAGCACGGCCGTGACCGGGATGTTCCGGCCCTTCCAGCTGATCTCGGCGTCGGGATGAGCCAGGAGGTTGGCGGTCCAGGCGGGATGCCCGCTGCGGCCGAAGTTGGAACCGACCAGGATCCAGCTCCCGCCGCCCTCCTCGGGCATGCAGGCGAGGGGCGTCCGCCGTGGCCGTCCGCTCCGCGCGCCCGTCGCCGTCAGGATCACGCCCGGCAGCAGCTGGGCGCTGAGCAGCACCTTTCCCGGGTAAGGCGGTGCACGGCCCGGTCGAGGGCGGGTATGACATGCGGGGCGACCTTCGCGAAGGCCCGGGTCGAGGACACCTTCTGCACCGCTCTGACGCCGATCACACCGTTACCTCCGTACGTGCGAACAGTCCGGCCCGCTCGGCCGCGTGGGCGCGCAGCCGGTGCAGGGGCCCGAACAGCAGCTCGTCGCCCGCGGCCCGCTTGAAGTACAGGTGCGCCTGGTGCTCCCAGGTGAAACCGATGCCGCCGTGCAGCTGGACGCCCTCGGCGGCGGCCCGCCGCAGCGCCTCCAGCGCCTGAGCGAGGGCGAGCCCGCCGACCCGCTCCCGCCGCCCGGCGCCGCGCCCCGCGCCGTCCGGGGCCCCGGGGCGCCCAAGACCCACGCCCCCGCCCCCGCCCCCGTCGCCGTGGTCGCCGTCGTCCCCGCCTGCCGCCCAGGCGGCGTAGTACGCGGCGGAGCGGGCCGCCTGGACCTGCACGTATACGTCGGCGAGCCGGTGCTGCACCGCCTGGAAGGAGCCGATCGGCCGTCCGAACTGCTCCCGCTGCCCGAGGTACTCGACGGTCTGCTCCAGCGCCCGCCCGGCCGCCCCGACGGCCTCGCAGGCCAGGAACGCGGCGGCGAAGTCTCCTGCTTCGGCAAGGGCTTCGGGCACGTCGGCCTCCTCCGAGCCGAGCAACTCCGCTGCCACGTCCCGCAGTTGAACCCGGGCCTGCGGCCGGGTGGCGTCGAGGGCCGTCTGCCGCGTCCGTACGACGCCGGCGGCGTCCCCCCGCACCAGGAACAGCAGGGTCCGCGACCGCACGAAGCCCCCGGTGTGCGCGGCGACGAGCAGCAGGCCGGCGCTGTGCCCGTCGAGGACCTGCGCGGCCTCCCCGTACAGCCGCCAGCCGTCCCCCGACCGGCGGGCCTGCACACCACCCGCCCGCCCGCCGCCGGACCAGTCGCCGCCGCCCGGCCCGGTCAGCGCGAGGGCCGCGGCGAGGGCGGACGCGGGCACGGCGAGCGCGGCGGTGAGGGTGCCGGCGGCGATCCGGGGCAGCAGGTCGGCCCGCTGGGCGTCGGCGCCGAGGGCGAGGACCAGGGGCGCGACGAGCACGGAGGTCGCGAGCAGCGGGCTCGGCGCGAGGGCGCGGCCGGTCTCCTCTGCGGTGAGGGCGAGGTCGGTGCGGAGGCAGCCGACACCGCCGTACGCCTCCGGGAGCGCGAGCCCGGGCAGCCCGAGCTGTTCGGCGAGGGCGGCCCACAGCGCGGGGTCGTGCCCGGCCGGGGCGTCGAGGGCGGCCCGGAGCTCCGCGGGGCCGCAGCGTTTGTGGAGCAGTTCGCGCAGCGTGCGGCGGATCTCGTCCTGCTCGGCGGTGAAGCCGGGGTCCATGGCCACCCCTTCCTACAGATCTGACGGTCCGTCATATTAGGAGTTCGGCAGCGAGTTGCCCAGAGGAAGGTGGCCTCTCATGACCGTGCGGACCCGGAACGTGGCCGTCGTCGGCGTCGCACTCTCCGACTGCGGCCGGGTCGACGAGGCGACCCCGTACGCCCTGCACGCCCAGGCGGCCCGCCGGGCGCTGGCGGACGCGGGGCTCGGGCGGGAGACGGTGGACGGCTTCGCCTCCGCCGGCCTCGGCACGCTCGCCCCGGTCGAGCTGGCCGACTACCTGGGCCTGCGCCCCACCTGGGTCGACTCCACCTCGGTCGGCGGCGCGACCTGGGAGGTGATGGCGGCGCACGCGGCCGACGCGATCGCCGCCGGCCACGCGAACGCCGTCCTGCTGGCGTACGGGGCGACGCCCCGGGCCGACATCCGGGCGGGCCGCCGCGCCGGCACCTTCGCCTTCGGCGCACGCGGCCCCCTCCAGTTCGAGGCGCCCTACGGGCACACCCTGATCGCCAAGTACGCGATGGCCGCCCGCCGCCACATGCACGAGTACGGCACCACGATCGAGCAGTTGGCGGAGGTCGCCGTCCAGGCGAGGGCGAACGCGGCGCTGAACCCGGACGCGATGTTCCGCACGCCGATCACGGTCGACGAGGTGCTCGCCGGGCCGATGATCGCCGACCCCTTCACCAAGCTGCACTGCTGCGTCCGCTCCGACGGGGGCGCGGCGGTGCTGCTGGCCGCCGAGGATTACGTGCGGGACTGCCGCACGGCCCCGGTGTGGATCCTGGGGACGGGAGAGCACGTCTCGCACGCCTCGATGTCCGAGTGGGAGGACTTCACGGTCTCCCCGGCGGCGACCTCGGGCCGGCTGGCCTTCGCCCGGGCGGGACTGCGTCCGGACGAGATGGACTTCGCCCAGATCTACGACGCGTTCACCTACATGACGCTGGTGACCCTCGAGGACCTGGGCTTCTGCGCGAAGGGCGAGGGCGGCCCGCTCGTGGAGAAGGGCCGGCTGCGCGTCGAGGGCGGCACGCTGCCCGTCAACACGGACGGCGGCGGCCTGTCGGCCCAACACCCGGGAATGCGCGGCCTGTTCCTGCTGGTGGAGGCGGTACGGCAACTGCGGGGCGAGGCGGGCCCCCGCCAGGTGCACACCCGCGACGGCGACCTGCCCCGCCTCGGCGTCGCCTCCGGCACCGGAGGCTGGTTCTGCTCCTCGGGCACGGTGGTGCTGGGCCGGGGGTGAGGCGGTCACCGCTCCGGTGAAAAAATCCCCGTGGCCGGCAAGGGCCTTGCTGGCAGTCTTCTCGCCATGTCCGCACGCAACCGAAGACTGCCCAGGCACCGCGCCTGGCCGCTGACCACCACCGACGTCGACGAGGGCATCGGCGACTGCCTGGCCCACGTCGGACAGTTGAGATTCCTCACCGGGCCGGACAGCGGCACCATCGTTCTGGGCGCCGTCTGGACCGCCCCGATCCCCTCCAACTACGGCGCCGGCATCCATCCCGACGCGGCGGGCATCGGTATCGACGTCCACCCGGTGGACGCCGGCGCACGTGCCGCCACCCGCGCTCTCCTGCGCGAACAGGCCCTCCCCCAGCTCCGCGCATGGGTCATGCGGGCGATCACCGCCGACGAGACCTGGCAGCTGACCCGGCACGGGCGTTACTGGCACCTCTCCGACGGCCGCCTCACCCACCGCGACGAGGCGTGAACCGGGTCCGATGAACGGGGTCCGGTGAAACGGGTCCGGTGCACCAGCTCCGGAAACAACCGGAAACAAGTCGCCGGGGCGCGGCAACCTTTTCCGGGGCGGCGACCACTGACGGGTGGATGCCTTCGGTCTTCGGTTTTCGATCTCGTCTCGGAGGTTTCCAGGTCCGGGAGGTCGTCTTCCGGACGTGGTTCGCCGAAACGCGTAAGGATTCCTCCCGTGGCAGCTTCCTCGCACCGACGCTCCCGCCACCCCGGCCGGCGTCCGGTCCGCGTCCCCGTGGTCGCCGTGGTGGCCGTGGCCGCCGTCGCGCTCGTCGTGTCCCTGGTGGTGGCCTTCCGCCCCGGCGGCGGGAGCGACGACGTCCGGGAGGCGGGCACGCCCGTCGCCGGCGCCCCGGTGGGCGGGCCCGCGAAGGCCACGCCGACGACGCCGACGACGTCCGCCTCTCCGACACCGTCCACGTCGACGTCCCCGAGTCCGAGCCCGAGCCCGACCGCCGGCGGGAAGACGACTCCCCCGGCCGCCCCGCCCGCACGGCGCCCGGCCGAGGCCGCCGCGCCCGCCGCCCGGGCGGCCTCCGGCGCGGGTCCGCTCGCGGGACGGATCCGACCCGGCGCCTCCTACGACGGCGTCGCCACCTCCTACGACGCCGGCGACGGCAGCGGCGCCTGCTCCTTCGGCCCGACCTCCGACGTGATGACCGCGGCGATGAACACCGCCGACTACGAGACGTCGAAGGCGTGCGGCGCCTATGTGGCGGTCCGCGCGGCGGGTGGGGCGTCCATCACGGTCCGCATCACCAACGAGTGCCCGGCGCCCTGCGCGCCCGGTCAGCTCGACCTCAGCCGGCAGGCCTTCGCCAAGCTCGCCCCGCTCGTGGCGGGCCGCATCCCGATCACGTGGAGCCTGCTGAGCCCGGCCACGTCGGAAACGATCGCGATCCGCTACAAGACCGGTTCCACCCAGTACTGGTGCGGCATCCAGGCGATCGGCCACCGCAACCCGTTGGCCCGGCTCGAGGTCCGCAGCGGCGGCTCCTGGATCCGGCTGGCGCGCACGGACTACAACTACTTCCTCTCCGAGCAGGGCACCGGCTGCGGCGGCGCGATCCGGCTCACCGACATCTACGGGGAGCGGCTGACCGTCGAGGGGATCGCCGTCCGGCCGGAGGCGGTGCAGTCGACCCGGGTCCAGTTCGCCCGGCACTGACCGGATACTCGGTGCATGGCCAAGGACCTTCACGAACTGCTGAGGACGCTGCGGGTGTGGGACCCGGAGGTGACGGAGCTGCCGCCGTTCGACCCGGCGTCGGCCCCCGACGACCCGCTGTCCCTCTTCACGCAGTGGTTCGCGCGGGCGGTCGCGGCGGGCGAGCGGGAACCCCACACGATGACCCTGTCGACGTCGGACGAGGAGGGCCTGCCCGACGCCCGGATCGTCATGCTGCACGGCGCGGACGCGGCCGGCTGGTCCTTCGCCACCCACGCCACCAGCAGCAAGGGCCGTCAGCTCGCCGCCCGCCCGTACGCGGCCCTCACCTTCTACTGGCCGGTGCTGGGCCGCCAGGTCCGGGTTCGCGGCCCGGTCACGTCCGCCCCCTCCGAGGAGGCCCAGGCCGACCTGCACGCCCGCTCGACCGGCGCGCTGGCCGCCGCCCTCACCGGACGGCAGAGCGACGTCCTGACCTCGGCGGAGGAACTGGCGGCGGCGTCGGAGGCCGCCTGGGAACACGCCCGCTCCCACCCGACGGCCAAGTCCCCGACCTGGACGCTGTACCGGCTGCGCCCGGACGAGGCCGAGTTCTTCCAGGGCGACCCCGCCCGCCGCCACACCCGCCTGCGCTACCACCGCACGGACGAGGCGTGGTCCACAGACTTGCTGTGGCCCTGAGGCCGCTTTCAGGATCGGTCGGTTGCACGCGGGTGCCCGGTCCCGGCGAAAACGATCCAGCAGGTGTCGCGGGACGTGTCGAGGAGGTGCCAGACGCGCCCGGCCCCGGTCACCTCTATCTGCCACTGCTGGCAAGTCCGCCCTCGGTGGGTGCCGTGGGCCAGACTGCCCTTGAGACGGTGATGCCGGGGTGTCTCGGCGGCCGGTGCGGGATCGGTCCGCATGGTGGTCCAGGCGCGAAAGGTGTTCTCGCGCGCCTGCTGCGCCAGGTTCTACCAGCCCTTCGCCGAGGCCCCGTCGGCGAAACGAACCTCCCAGTGGCCATCAGGTGCCGGTGGTGCGACGCGGTCTCCACGGCCCGCACTCACAGGCCCTCCCGCGGATCCGTGGCCGGGCCGTAGTCCTCCGTGTGGTTCCTGGTCAGCGCGGCCAGCAGTTCCGGGTCCGAGTGGACCTCGGCCGTGTGCTCCCAGGCGACGAGCAGCTGCGCGACGGACGCACTGTTGCGCACGGAGTCCGCGGCCCGCATGGTGTCGACCAGTTCGACGGCGAACGCGTGCACGTCGGCCTCGGGCAGGAAGCGGATCCAGGGGAAGGCGTCCGGCAGTATGCCCAGCAGAAGTTCCATGCTGCCGGGCTCTCGACGGGCCAACGCGGCAAGCATCCGCGTCGCGGCCGACACCACGGTCTGGTCCTGCTCGGCCCGGGTAGCGGTGGTGAGAACGAGATCCTCCCCGTCTCTGCGGTGCAGCAGCAGCCGAGGCGACTCCTTGAGCCGAGCGAGCGTCTGCCTGTTCTTGTTGACCAGTTCGGAGAAGTTCACGGCGGCGTTTTCGGTGGGCATGTCTTCGAAAGTACTTCGAAACTCCGGCCCTCGCCATAAAACCGCGTCTCCCCTCACCCGAACGAAGGAGGGAACGCGAGACGCCAACGGCCCCTACCCGAACGCGTACACCGCGAAGTCCGTCACCGGGCGGTAGCCGATGCGCTGGTAGAGGCCGTTGCTCGTCGGGTTGGCGAGGTCGGTGAAGAGGAGGACCTCCGCCGCCCCGGCGGCCTGCGCGGCGCGGCTCACCTCGACCGTCGCCGCGCCCGCGTAGCCACGGCCGCGCAGTGCGGGCGGCGTGTAGACGGGGGCGACCCGTACCTGACCGGCGACCTGCGGGGTGGCGCCGGACATGGCGACGGGGGTGCCGTCGGGCGTCTCCCAGAGGGTGATCCCGCCGTAGGCGATCCGGGAGTCGGCCCAGGCGCCGGCGTCCTGGCCGTTGTACGCCCCCGTGTCGTCCATGAACGCGTCGTGCCAGCGGATCAGCAGGTCTCGGTCGGCGGCGGCGGCGACCCGCGCCCAGCCCGCCGGAACCGCTCCGGGAGACGTCAACTCACCCAGCCGGTACAGGCGTTGCCGCTCGACGAGCTGTGACTCGACGCCGGTCCTCCGGCTCCAGGCCGCCGCGAAGAAGGCGGCGGTGTCGCGGTCGGCGGACACCCCGGGAAGACGGTGACCGTCGGCGGCCAGCCGCTCGGCGAGGGATTCGGCCTCGCCTTCCGTCAGGGACGTGATGTTGAGCCGGTGCGGGGGCGTGCGGAAGAACACCCCGCGCACGTCACCGGCCGCGTCCAGCGTGCCGAAGAGCGGGTCTGCCGGACCGTATATGTGCGGGCCCCTGCGGCGCAGGCTGTCGGCGACGGTCAGCGGGACCGTGTGCAGGGCGGGGCGGGAACGCAGGAACTCGCCGGCGCGCCCGAGGAACGCGTCGAGGTCGTGGGTGAGGTGCCAGTCGTCAGGTCGCATGGCCCATCGTGCCGCGCGAAGGCCGCTCTCCGCCCGTCAATTACCGCACGGTCAGGGGGACTCCGGGGACTCGGGCTCGGGGTCGGTCGCCAGCCGCCCGTGTGTGTGGACGTCCCGGTAGGCGTCCGTGCGACCGGCCTCCCACATCGCCCCGCGCAGGGTTCCCTCGTACCGGAATCCGCAGCGCTCGGCGATCCGGCAGGAGGCGTCGTGGCCGAGGGCGTGGCCCAGCTCCAGCCGGTGCAGCCCGATCTCGGCGTACGCCCACCGGGCCGCGAGCAGCAGCGAGCGGGTGGCGACATGCCGGCCCCGCGCCTCCGGCAGCACCCAGTAGCCGACCCGGGCGAAGCTCGGCACGCGCTCGATCGCGCTGACGCCGACCTGCCCGAGGACCGTCCCGTCGGCCGCGTCCGTGACGCAGAACGTCATCGCGCGTCCGGCGGCGGCGTCCGCCGTCTTGCCCTCCAGGGACTTCCGTGCGCTTGCGGCGTCCGAAACCATCCGCAGCGGCGTGTTCCAGCGCAGGAACTCCGGGTCGGTGAGCCCGCGCAGCCAGGCGTTCACGTCGACGGCGGACTCCGGGTCCCACACCCGCAGCCGGAGCCCGTGGCCTTCGAGGACGGGTGCCACGGGCAGCGCGGTCGACGGGGAGGGCGGGGAGGGCTCGGGCGACGCGGCCGTCACGGGCGACGGGGAGGGCTCACGGATGTCGGTCATCCGATCATTGAACACCCGTCCGGCCCGGCGTGAACGGCCCCTCAAGGCGCGGGCGGCCCACCTTCGGACACCGCCCGGAACACCGGCGCCCCGTCCCGGAAGGCGACCGTCAGCGCCATGCCCGCGCGCGGCTCGGCTCCCCCCACCAGCTCCGTCGACATGCGCGGCCCTTCGGCGAGATCGACCATCGCCGCGACGTACGGCGTGCGCTCACCGAAGGGCGGCAGGTCGTTGCGGTGGACGACGGACCAGGTGTAGAGGGTGGCCAGGCCGCTCGCGTCCTCCCAGGTGACGTCCTCGCTCCAGCAGTACGGGCAGAACTCCCGGGGGTAGTGGTGGGCCCGCGCACAGGCAGCGCACCGCCGGATGAGCAGCCGACTCTCGGCGGCGGCGTCCCAGTACGTACGGGTGAAGGCGTCGGCCTCGGGCAGGTCGTACCGGGCCGGCGTGCCCATCAGAACCACCCCAGCGCGCTGTCCAGGGACCACGTCTGCCAGGCCATCCCGCCCAGCCCGACCGCCGAGATCAGCGCCATCATCGAGTTCTGCCCCTGCTCCGCCCAGTCGTGGATCATGAGGACGAGGTAGAGGAGGTTGAGCAGCAGGCCCGCGGCGAGGGCGACCGGCGTGAGGAACCCGAGGACCAGGCCGAGGCCGAGCGCCAGTTCCGCGTAGACCACGACGTACGCCATCACGCGCGGGCGCGGCCGCACCACCGCGGCGAACCCGGAGCGGACGGCGCTCCAGCGGTGCTTCGCCGCCACGTCCGCCGCCCAGCCGATGCCGGCGCCGTCTTCGAACCAGGCCTTCTTGTCCTTGTGCCGCCAGCTCTCCAGCCACCACAGCCCGAGCCCGATCCGCAGCACCGCAAGCCACTCAGCCCCATCGAGCCAGATAGCATCCATAAATCTGACGGTACGTCAGACACCGCAACCCGGGAACCCCACGGAAGCCCGCGAGGCCCCGGACGTCGCGCACGCGTGGGCCACTACATCCGGAGGAACGGGCAGCCGATTCAGAGCAGGTGATCGGCCTTCCCCGCCTTGATGTCGCGGATCATCGTCCGGAGCGCCTCCCGGGAGTCGACGAGGTAGGCGTCCTCGGCACCGGCTATGGCGATGTAGGCGTTGCCGTCGGGGTCGGTGCCGAGGCGGAAGCAACTGGCCCCCTCGCCACAGAAAGGATCCTCCCACTTGATGTCGTCCATCCGACTGCTCCTCACAGGCTGTTGGCGATATCCAGGACGAAGTCACGCGACCCTTCTGGCGACAGGGCAATGCGCTCCATCCAGTCCAGATGAGTACGGTACTTCGCCAACTGCGCCTCCTCACCGAGGAATTCCGGCCCATGGGTGTTGTCGATCTGCACGGTGCCCAGTTGGGGGACCGGGCCCTCCAAGAAGTTGAAGGTCTGCCCCGAGCCGGGAAACGTACCGGCGGCGAACGGGATGACCAGCAGCCGCACGTTCGGCCGTTCGGACGCGCTCAGCAGGTGCTCGAGTTGAGCGCGAGCCACCTTTCGCCCGCCGAACTGCATCCGCACCGCGGCCTCATGCACGACAGCGACGTACTCGGGTGAACTCGCGCCCTCCAGGACCTGCTGCCGCTCCAACCGGTACGCCAGCCGCAGGGCGACCTCGTGTTCAGGAAGCGGCGGGAGCACGGCCCGGAAGAGTTCGAGTGCGTGGTCGCTGGTCTGCAACAGGCCGGGGATATGAGCGATGTGGACGGTCCGCATGCGCGTGGCGTAGGTCTCGAACTCGGCGATGTCCAACAGCCCGGCGGAGAGGGAGCCGCGGTACCGCTCCCACCATCCACGCCTTCCGGGGCGCGCCATGTTGACGAGAGCCTCGACGTACACCGGATCCGAACAGTCACAGTTGCATGCCAGGGTGCGCAGCCGCTCCGGACTGATGGTGCGGATGCCCGTCTCGATGTTGGAGATCTTCGCGCGATCGACGCCGAGAAGCCCCGCAGCCTGATCGGCCGTTATCCCGGCCGCCATCCGCATCTTGCGCAGCTCGCTGCCCAGACGCTTCTGACGCTCGGTGGTCGTCGTCCTCGGAGGCATGGCGTTCCTTCCGGTGCGGTTCGTCAGCAGTCTGCCGCGTATCAGCACCGCCGGAACCCGATCGGGTCAATCTTAAATCTCATGTGGCAATTGAACCACAAATTGCCCTACGGTCGGTAACGCACCCGCTACACAAGGCAGTCGGCAGTGCACCGCGCGAGCCTGCCCGCACGCTCCTCCCCTGGGAGGGGTGGGCCCGCGCCAGGGAGACGAGCCACCGACTACGACCGGAACACGAACACGAACGACAAGGAGCCCCCATGCCCATCTCCCGCTGCCCCGTCGCCCCCACCTTCCCCGCGGACTTCAGCGCCCCCGTCCCCGAAACCCTCGCCTACAACCTGACCCTCCCCGCGGCCTTGGCGAGCCCCGCCCTGGCGAGGACGACCACACGTGAGCTGCTCAAGGCGCACGGCCTGCACGACATGCTGGACCCGGCGCTTCAGGCAGTGGGCGAACTGACCGCGGTGGCCGCCCAGTTCACGGAGACACCGAACTTCCACGTCTCACTCCGCTACCGGGCCGACACCTTGCGCGTGATCGTCTACGACAGTCACCCCCGCCACACGCACCCCCAACTCGCCGCAGCCTGCGACACCCGCCGCCGCGCGGCCCTGCGAGTCCTCGCCTGCGTCTGCCGCTCCTGCGACGGCAGCTGGGGCTTCGGCGAGGCCCACGAACCTGGCGGCG
This sequence comes from Streptomyces sp. B21-105, assembly GCF_036898465.1. Classification (NCBI taxonomy): domain Bacteria; kingdom Bacillati; phylum Actinomycetota; class Actinomycetes; order Kitasatosporales; family Streptomycetaceae; genus Streptomyces; species Streptomyces sp. B21-105. The sequence goes on from NZ_JARUMJ010000001.1 coordinate 4,173,469, forward strand.
GCACGCGAATGTGGGCAAGGCTGCCGAGGACGAGCGCAGCCGCATACGGCATCCACGCCCCACGCACCCTCGCGCCCATGACCGCGTGAACCACAAGGCCGGCCTGCGCAGGCGTTCAGCCATGAACGCCTGCGCGCCCAGGTCAGAACCAAACCCTCACCACGCCCGCAACGATGTCCGACGGAGGACCCGACTCGCCCGGCACCCGGCACTGGCCCTACACGGGTGAGGTCACCGCCGAGTGGAACCCTGCAAGCACCTGACGCAACAGCCGGGCCGCCGGCCTGCCGCCATCAGCTCCAGAATCGAGTAGGAGGGACGGGTCGCCCGTCCCTCCTCTCACACCACCGGACATGCGGGTCACGCATCCGGCGGTTCATCCAGCTGATCTCAACCGGAGCCAGGTCGGCTTGAGCATGCGCAGACCAAGGTCGTCCCAGTAGGAGTTGGGCAGCGCTCGCTGGAGAACAGGAGAACCCGCGATCCGCCAGTAGCCCTTGCTGCTGTTCCCCCACTCACGGGAGGACTGCTCGTTGATCCCGAGCTTGCGCAGCATGGCCCGGCGGGCCCGGGGGATCTTCCATTCCTTCCAACGGATCTGCCGCATCCTGCGGTGCAGCCACTTGTCCAGCTCCCGGAACAGACGAGATCCGTCCGCGAGCTGGAAGTAGCCCGTCCAGCCAGCGGTGAAGCGGTTCACCTTCGCGACGCGTTCGTCCATCGTGACGCTCCACCGACGAGAGGTCAGTTCCCGCAGCCGGTCCTTCAGACGCTTGACCGCCTTCGGATCGATACGAATCCCGACCTTCCCACCCCGGGCGAAGTAGAAGCCGAACCCCAGCAACGTTGCCGCCCTGGCGTGTACGACCTTCGACTTCTCCCGGCTGACCTTCAGTTTCAGCCGCTGCTCGACCACGGCCGTGACCGAGACAAGCACCCTTCTGGCAGCTCGTTCACTCCGCACGAAGATGCGCACATCGTCGGCGTAACGCACGAACCGGTGACCGCGCCCAAACAGTTCCCGGTCCAGGTCGTCGAGCATGATGTTCGACAGCACCGGCGAGAGCGGAGACCCCTGCGGAGTCCCCTCTTCGCTCGGCAACCTGACGCCGTCCACCATGATCCCGGCTTCCAGAAACCTGCGGATCAGTTTCAGAACCCTGCGGTCAGCAACCTTTCGCGCGACCCGCGCCATCAGGACATCGTGCTGGACCCGGTCGAAGAACCGGTCCAGATCAAGGTCCACGACCCACCGGTTGCCGTCCTCCACCGCCCGCCGCGCGACCCTGACCGCCTGATGGGCGGACCGGCCGGGACGGAACCCGAAGGACGACCCGGAGAACTGCGGGTCGAAGATGGGCACGAGCACTTGCGCGACGGCCTGCTGGATCAAACGGTCCAGCACCCGCGGCACCCCCAGCATCCGCTCGCCGCCGCCAGGCTTCGGGATGATCACCTGACGGACCGGCGCCGGCCGGTAGATGCCCGCGTCGAGTTCAGCCCGGACTTCAGGCCAGTGAACTGCGATCCACGGCCGCAACTCAGCCGTGGTCATGCCGTCCACCCCGGGAGCACCCCGGTTCACTTCGACGCGGTTGAGCGCCGCGAGCAGGTTCTCCCTGGAGAGCATCCGCTCCCACAGCGAGGACTCCCGCTCCCGGTGAACGTCCTCCGTGGAGTGCGCCGACCGGCCACTACGCTCCGCCAGGACGCTTCCGGAACGCACCGGTCCCTCCCCGGTCGGCACCGCCGAAGCGGACTTACTGCGGTCCACGTGACCAGCACGAGCAACCACCACATCACCCGTTCCACTCGATGTTGGGCCCTTCCCAGCCCACCACGCACCGGCGGCCATCCCGGCTGGTACTACGACCTCTGCTGACTTCTGCCCGGTCAGAGCCGACCTCCCGGCCCGCTCCGTCGGCGCGACGACACCTCAGCACAACCGACACCCGGACAGATCTCCCCAGGTAAGAACGATCACTGTCCCTGGATCCCCGCCGCGTTTACGCACTGGCCCTCTTGGCAGTGACGGGCTTCACCTTCGCTTGCAGGCTCACCCGACCAGCACGCCTCATACACGGTTCGTGTTCCTCGGTACCCAGGTCTCGCCTCGGGCTTCCTCCAGACCCCACCTCACGATGACGCCCTTGCCTCCGGCTCGGGGTTAGCACCACCCCTTCCCCCAGGGGACTCACACCCCCAAGCAATCGCCCATGCTGGGCGCACAAGCGAAAGGGCCCACCGACTCCGTCGGCGAACCCTCGCGAGAGCTCGAGGGCTACCGAAATTTATCAATTCACCCTCTGCGCTGTTTCCCGCCTATCGCGCCGCCCAGCCCGACTGCAATCATCACCGGGATGACAATATTGAACGGACCCGGGAGGGCCTGACAGGCAACAAAAACACCCAGGATCACGGCTACCCCTACGAGAAGCTTCCAGCGGAGTCGCCGATTGACACTATTCGCCATACAAGTCCTTCCTCATATTGCTCACCGTTCTCTCCAACCTCCAAAGCGACACGCGCGTCCGTACAGAACTGACCAATCCCGTGAACTTCGGACCCGCATATTTGGCGGCCACGCCACCGCCGACCCCGGAGGCGACCGTCTGTATACCAAAGCTGGACCAGTTCCAGTTTTTCGTTCCAGCATTTGACACCACATAAGTGCTTGCGCCAATCGTCAATCCGACGGCCACGCCGCACACAACAGTCGCACCACACGCTGCTCCTGCCAGGAATCCGCCGACCACAAGCCCTGCGTTCACGTAGTCCCGCCAGTGCTCAGAGAAGTGATCGCCCACAGCGGATACGACCTTGCCACCGGTGTTGTTCCAGCCCTTTTTCAGCCCTCCCGCGATGCTGCCCCAGATGCTGTTCTTCTTGCGGCGTTCGGCTTGGGCTGCTTTGGCTCGCGCGACGGCCTGGGCCTTGGCCCGCGCGACGGCTTGAGCTTCCGCCTGCGGGTCGTATGTCTTCTTGCTGATGTTGCCCTTGCTGTAGCCGAGCGGGTGGCCGTCGGAGCACATGCCGCGGTGACAGTAAGAGTGATTCTTACCCCCAGGGTCGACAGGGCCGTCCTGGACGTATCGCTTGGGATTGTTGGGGCCGGTGCCGGTTCCCCCGATGGGATATCCGACGCCGCATATGTCGGCGAGGCACATGCCTGATGGGTCGGATTTGGTGACGGGGTTGTTGTGGGCGTAGGAGTAGGCGTTCATCTGGGCCGGGTCGTCGGTGTCGTTGATCGGGTCGACGGAGATGAACTGGCCGAGTTCGGGATCGTATTCTCGGGCGCCGAGGTGGATCAAACCTGTGGGGTCGGCTGTGCCGCCGATGTAGCCGCGAGTGCCGGGGACGGTGGAGGTCTGGGCGGAGCGCAGTTGTCCGTAGGGGAGCTGCTTGCGGCGGGTGACAGCGAGAGTGGTCATGGCGACGGCCGCCATGGCGGTGCCTTGCTGGTCGGGAAGGAGGAAGGAGAAGCCGCTGCTTGTGCGGACGGCGACGGTCTCTTCTCCGTGGGTGTAGTAGCGGATTCCTTCCTTGGTGCCGTCCGCCTTGATCTTCAACTCGTTGTTGCCAGGCAGGGTGAGGGTCTGCGTGCCGTCCGCGTCTTTGGCGATCAGGCGGTTGCCGTCGGCGTCGTACCGGTAGCTGGTGGTCCTGCCGGTTTGGGTGAGGGTGGCGAGGTGTCCTTCATCGTCCCAGGTGAGGCTCTGGGCGGTAGTTCCGATGATGCGCTTGGTGGTGTTGCCCGCGGCGTCGTAGTCGAAGCTGCTCTTCTGTCCGTCGTGGGGCCCTCCACGAACGGTGGCTGTCTGCATGGCGTGGGGCAGAACGGTCTTGGATTCGTTGTGGGTGTATGCGGTGGTGGTGTCCGCGCCGGCCAGGGCGCCGGTGCCGTGGTCGGTCTGCCCGGTGCGGTTGCCGACCGCGTCGTATGTGAAGGATTGCCAGTAGGCGTCGAGGCCGCCCACGGTGGTGGCAGAGGGCTGGGCGGCACAGTCGGATCTGGCGGTCCATGCCTCCGTCAGGCGCTCCAGGGCGTCGTTGGTGAAGCACTGGGTATCGACCGTCTTGCCGGCGTCCTGGCCGCTGGCGGTGGTGAGGCCGGTGACGTTGCCGGCGTCGTCGTAGGCGTAGGTCACATCGTCGATGCGCTGCGGGGCGAGGTCACGGTCGGTTGTCTGCCCGGTCAGGCGGCCGGTGAACTCGTCGTAGGCCTGAGTCCTGTAGACCTTCTTTCCGAGCGTGCCGTATTCGGTGCGCACGGGGCGGGAGAAGACGTCGTGGCTGGTGGCGTTGACGAGGGTGACGGAGCCGGCGGTGGTCTTCTGCGGGAGGTTCCCCTCGCCGTAGACAGTGGTCTGGCGCTCGCTGGGAAGGTTGCCCACGGCCGGGTGCTTGATCCATTCCTGCTGGCCGGTGTAGGCGTTGTAACCGTAGGTCCAGGTGTACGCGCCTGCCAGGGCACCTGCTTCGGCGGGGATGGTGACCGTGCTGGAAGTGGGCTGGTAGGCGTCGTTGTAGGAGTCGACGGCGGAGATGTATGCCTTGCCGTCGATGTAGCGGATGCTGTTGGAGAGCTGGCCCTTGGCGATGGTGTCGTAGGTCCACTGCGCCAGGGGGGTACTGCCCTTCCTCAGCGCGATCTCACGGCCGAGAGCGTCGTAGTCGGTGGTAAGCGTGATGCCGCGGGCATCTGTGACTGTGACAGGACGGCCGAGCTTGTCGTAGCTGGTGTGGCTCTTGCCCTTGTCGGGGTCGTCGACGTCGGTCTCCTGACCGCGGGCGTCGAAGGTGTACGACCATGTGTTGCCGGCTGGGTCGGTGACGGTCGCCGGCTCGTTCCACTTGCCGTAGGTGTAGTGGGTCTTCTGCGAGGACGTACGGGCCGGGTCGGTGTATTCGAGGCGGTCGGTCGTGCGGCCCCGTGCATCGGTTACCACCGTGGTCGCGGTGCCGCCCTTGGGCGGGATGACCGTGGTGCGGTCACCGTCATGGACGGTCTTGGTGCGGTACTGCTCGTCGCCGTACTTGCGGGCAATCGCGTCGGTGACGCGGCCCAGGCCGTCGTAGACGTTCTCCACCATCGCCGGCACCGCGTTGTCCGCTGCTGATTTCAGGCTCTTGGCGGGCGCGCCGTCGGCGTAGTAGGCGGCGTAGGTCTTCCACGCCCAGCCATGGGTGTCGTACAGCGTCTCGGTCACGATCCGGTCGGAAGTGCCGATCGCCGGGGATTGGGTCTCGCGTGCGCGCAGCAGGCCGTCGTACAGCTGGTGACTGGTGGTGTAAGAGCCGTTGTACTGCAGTGTCTTCGTCGACACGGCGTTGGCGGCGGTCTTGGAGATGGTGTAGCTGTATTCGGCCGAGGGCTGGGTCGGGTGGTCGGTCTTGGCCCAACCGGGCTTCCACACCTGCAGCGTGCGGCCCAGGCCGTCGTAGGTTGCTTCGGTGCGTTTGCCGTTGGCGTCGGTCACCGCAGTGGGCACGCCTCGGGTCGGGTCGTACTCGGTCTTCGTGGTCTGGTCCAGCGTCTTGGCCTGGTTCAGTGGCCTGGTCACGGTCATCGAGGTGGGAGCCCCGATCGTGAGGGGTGTGTACGCGGTGGTGGTCGTGTTGTCGTCCGCGTCGGTTTCGGTCAGCTCGCGGCCGTGGATGTCGTAGGTGTGGGTGGCGGTGGTCAGGTAGCCGGTGCCCTTGTCGTCCTGTTCTTCCAGGCGTGTCATGTCGCCCTTGGTCGGGGCAGTGTCCAGGCTGGCGGCGTTGTCGTAGTAGTGCCGCTCGATGGAGATCAGATCGGCGGGCAGCTTCGGTGCCGTGCCGCAGGCCACCGCGACCGTCTGGACTTCCTTGGCCAGGGTGAGGATGTTCTTGTCCTCATTGCGGGCGTACGAAGTGGTGGCGCACTCCTCGTCGCCGGTCTTGGCCGTGTCGCCCAGGTCCGACTCGGTCTTGACCAGCCCGTAGTCGTCGAAGGTGCGCGCGGTGCGGGTGGTGCGCCAGGTGTCACCGACGGCGGTGCGCGTCTTCTCCTCCTGGGTACCGGTGACGTACGACTGGAGAGCGGACAGACCGCTGCGGGCCATCGTAGCGGTGGCCGCGGAGTGCCAGGGGGTGTAGCTGGTGGTCTTCTGGAGCTTTCCGCCGTCCCCGTCGTACGCGGCTTCCTCGCGGGTCATGCCGGCGAATGAGGTGTGGTCGGTGACCTTGACGCCTTCGTGGTCGACTACGTCGGCACCGTCGATCCCGCGGAAGTAGCGATGCTCGCTCAACGTCTGCTTGTCCGAGGCGGGGGCACCGGTGCGGACCTGGACGCGGCTGTATCCCTTGCGGTCGCCGTAGGTGAGGTACTTGGCCTTGGTGAACTCGTCTTCGTCCTTGCCCCAGGCCATGCCGTCCAGGTAGGCGTAGTCGGTCTCCTTCACCGGAGCTCCGCCGGTGTTGTCGGCTTCCAGGACCTGGGTCGCCACGTAGGTGTGGAACCAGTCCAGGTACGGCTCGTATTCGGCGGCCGGCGCGTCCGGCGGCGACCACATCACCGGATAGCAGCGGCGGGTGTTGGAGGAGGGAGTGGGAACGTCGCCGGCCTTGCAGTCGGGTGCCGAGTAGGTGACCCCGATGGTGGAGCCGGTTTCGGTGTCGATTCCGTAGACGCGGTAACGCACAAGTGGCGGTACTGGGTCCGGCTTACCGCCCGTTGTCGCGCCGTCCACGCGGTTGGCGAGCTGCTGGCCCTTGAAGGTGACCGCGGGCAGGGAGACGTCTCCGGTACCGGTGTGCCCGGTGCGGGTGACGGAGGCCAGCCACAGTGCGGGATCCGTGCCGTCACCGGTGGACGGGAACTGGTGCGTCAACGTCCATGTGTCGACGCGCTTGTAGGCGCCTCCGGTCAGTACTGACGTGTCGATCTTGGTGAGGCGTTTGCGGGTCCAGAAGGAGGGCGAGTACCGGTCTTTGCACTCCTCGCCTGACTTGCAGGACTGGTCGAACGGTACGTCGGGCCAGTTCTTGGCGTGGTCTTTGTCGAAAGCATCGCAACCGCTCAGACAGCGCTCAGCGACGTCGAAGTCGATTTTGGCCGCGGCCTTCTGACTGTAGACGGAGTCGGATCGCAGGCCGTATTCGATGTGGTCCAGGTAGCCGCCGCGGTCATACACGGTCGCGGTGGAGGCACCGGTGTCCGGATTGACGTTGCGGCCGTAGTAGTTGGTTTCCTTGTTCCAGTAGTAGGCGGTGGCGTCGGAGTGCGGGTCCACGATGTAGTCGAGGTTCCATCGCCACGCTTGCTGGCACCAGGAGTCCTTGTACGCCTTGGCGTGGCACGGCTCGTCGGTCTGGTTGCCGAACACCGGCACGGACCATGTGGAGTACGTCTCGGCTTTGCCGCTGGTCCAGCCCGGCAGGCGGTTGTAGCCGAAGTAGTACTGGGTACCGTCCGGGGTGGTCACTCGCCAGTACTCGCCGTCGTCGTCACCGTTGCCGCGAGTACTGCCGGCCAGCTTGACGATCTTGGTGCCGTCGTCACTCTCCAGGTGCCATTCGCCCGTGGCCTTGTTCAGGACCAGGACGTTGGACTGCCCGTTGAGGTTGAGGACAGCGTTGTCCCTCTTCCAGCACAGGTCCCCGCTCTTGTCGGTGCCGTTGCTGTCTTTGATGTCGTCGGAGCAGGACACATACCTGCGCTCGATGGAGCCGGGCTCCATGGACCAGCCGTCACCGATCCAGTTGGCTTGGTTGTTCGTCGCTGCGGTGCGTCCGTCCACGGCCTGCGAGCTGTAGGACAGGCTCAGGTCAGGCACGATGCCGCCGGGTACATCCGGGGTGTCGATGTCGTAGTTCCAGGAGAAGCCGCCGCTGGAGCCGCCTGCCGTCCAGGATGCCGACGGGGCGAGCGGGGTGGCTTTGAAGTCACCCGATGCACCCGAGGCGGCGGCCGTGGCGGCCAGGAGGACCGTGCCGTCACTCGCCACCAGCCCGCTGGCTGACGGCGTCGCGGCGGGTGCTTTCGTCACGGGCGCGGTGGACGGCGTGTTTGCATCCGCCGCGTCGACAGGGACAGAGGCGGACAGCGTTGCGGCCTTGACGTCGTTGTCGCTCTGCAAAGGGGCGGATGCGCGGCAGTCCTTGACCGCAGGCGTGGTCAGCGCGCACGAGGGCAGACGGTGCAGCGTCAGCCGGGAGGCCCAGTTGCCGCCGTAAGCGTTCTGGAAGCCGGAGTAGTCCAGGGTGACATCAACCGTGCCCTGGTCACCTTGGAGGGGGCGTACTGCCAGCAGCACGCCGCTCACGCCTGCGGCCTTGGTCGCATTCTGATCCAGAGCCTGCACTTGGAAACGGCGCTGAGTCGCGACAGTTACACGATTCCTCTTCCCAGCCTTGCTCTGGTGGGGACTGATACGCAGCGGAAGAGTCCCCGCCTTGGTATGGGTATTTCCACGTGCAGGGACAGTGACCACGGCAGTACCCGGCTTCGGCCAGGACGGCTTCAGTACGCCCTTCCAGCGCTGGGCAGTCGTCTCATCTGGGTGGGAAATCCGATTCTGCTTCGCCGATGAGACAGGAACCGGGCGCGGGTTCGTCAGCTTGGCCAGTGACAGCTCCGCCGCCTCGGCCACCGGTCCGCCCAGCAGGCCGGCTGCCAGATAGACGACCAAGGATACGGCGATCCGGCGGACCCATTTCGCATGTCTCGTCACCATACGGCGGGGACGTCTCGTCCCCTTCACTCGTAAAGCAGACACATTTCCCCCACCGGAAGCCGCCTACATGAAGATCGAACGGAAGGTATCAACGTCTGGGGGTCGAGAAAAAAGATCCGATCGATGTTTGGCTGATTATCAATCATGCGCGAACCGCGACGCCGTGAAGCGGAATGCATTCCTCCAGAAATTCAACATTGCGGGCGCTCCGTGATTCACGTAGAACCATTGCGCCCCAGAAGGGCATGCAATAACCGAACGGCAGACGTCCAGTTCGCGAGAGGAAAGAAATGCCGACCTTGCATCAGAGGCGTCGCAGACGCCGGACCGCCGGGCAACGGCCCGCAACCGCGGCCGTCGCCGCCGCACTGGCGCTCACTGCCTCGCTGATGGCTGCCCAGACCACGGCCCACGCGACCACCGCGCCACTCGGCACGGCTGCGCGGGCCCAAACCACTGCGGATTCCCGCGCGCTGGCGAAGGCAATGACGTCGGGCGAGCCGGTGGAGGTGATGGCCCACCGGACCGAAACAGTGCAGGTATTCGCCAATCCGGACGGCTCCTTCACCCAGGACGCCTATGCCCTGCCCCAGTTCGTGCACAAAAATCAGAAACTGGTGCCGATCGACACCACACTCAAGGCGAACGCGGACGGAACTCTCTCCCCCGCCGCCACCGAGGTCGGGGTCAGGTTCTCCGGCGGGGGCGAGGGCCCGCTGGCGACCGTCACCCGGAACGGCCGGAGCCTGTCGATCGGCTGGCCCAAACCACTGCCCAAGCCGGTGGTCAACGGAGACACGATCACATACGCGAACGTGCTGAACGATGTCGACCTCAAACTGAAAGCGGGTTCGGCTGGATTCAGTGAGCTTCTGGTGGTCAAAAGCGCGGCGGCCGCCGCCGACCCGGCGCTCGCCACGATCAGCCTGCCGTTGAGCACCAAGGGGCTGACAGCAGCCGCAGACGAGCACGGCAACCTGCGAGCGACCAATCCGGCGGGGCAGGAGGTCTTCACCGCGCCCACCCCCCGTATGTGGGACAGCTCCACCACCCAAGCAGGCGCGCAGAAACTGGCCAGGTCCGCGCAGGAATCATCGACCCGACCGCAAGCGAGCGACGAGTTCGAGCCCCGCCCCGGCGCCCAGCAGGCGGCCGTACCGGTCGCCGTCAGCGACCGTGAGCTCAAGCTCACGCCCAACACTGACGTCCTGACCGGCCAGGACACCACCTACCCGGTTTACATCGACCCCTATGTCGAAGGTTCACGCTACTCCTGGGCCATCGCCTACAAGAAGTACCCCACCACCGCCTACTACAACGGCGCGGGCTTCAACGGCGGTACCACCACAGCCCGCGTGGGTTACGAGAACGAAACCAACGGTCTGGCCCGTTCGTACTTCCGCATGAACACCAAGAATCTGTGGAATACGAACAAGCAGGTCATCAAATCTACGTTCCGGATCAAGAACACCTGGTCCTGGTCCTGTACCGCCAAGCCCGTCGAGCTTTGGCGCACCGCCGCCGTCACCACCTCCACCACGTGGAAAAACCGCCCGGCCCGGCAGGAGAAGTTGGCCACCGTCACCGATGCCAAGGGCTGGAGTTCCAGCTGCCCGGCCGGCAACCTCGCCTTCAACGCGACCGGGGGCGCCCAGGATGCCGCAGCAGGCAAATGGGGTTCTATCAATTTCGAACTCGCGGCCTCCAACGAGTCCGACGTCTACGGATGGAAGAAGTTCGACGCCAAGTCAGCCGTGCTCTCCACCCAGTACAACACCATCCCCAATGCCCCCACCGGCCTGGACACCTCTCCCAGCGTCGGCGGCTGTGACACTGCCGCGCCATACTCCGCGATCGGTAACACCGACGTCTACCTGACCGCCAAGGTCTCAGACGCCGACGGCGGCACCATCAAAGCGGAATTCCGCTTGTGGGGCAGCAACAACCTCTCCGGCAGCTCCCAGATCTACGACCAGACCGTATCCGTCACCTCCGGCACCGTCGCCAGAGCCCGCATCCCCAAAGCCACGCTGGCAGCTAAGGAGACCGTCGCGCACGGTAACTTCGTCTGGAAGGTCCGTGCCTACGACGGCGCCGCCTACTCGGCCTGGGTGCCCACCTCCACCTGCGGGTTCAGCTTCGACTCCACGCGTCCCTCCAGCCCGCCGGGGGTGGCCTCCGCAGAGTTTCCCGACGGAAGCGACGGCTGGCCCGCCGTGACCGGCAGCGTGCGTACCAAGGGGACCTTCGCTCTGTCCGGCGGAGGCATTACCGACGTCACCAAGTACGAGTACTGGACGGATACAGACCCCACTGTGCGCTCCGCCACACCCGACACCGCGGGCGGCAGCGTCAACGTCACGTTCACTCCGACCACTGCCGGGAGCAACCACCTTTACGCCCGCAGCCTGGACAGCAGGGCCCCGGCGTTTGCCCGGGTCGTCCGGTTTGATCATGTGATGCCGTAGAGGCTGAGGACGAGGGTGCGTTCGGTGTGGGCTCGGCGGCCGGCGGCGGTGTTGACGTACCCGGCAAGCTTGAGCGCACCGCGGATCAGGTCGCGGACGGCGGCGAGGACTGAGGGCGTGTTGTGGGTCCTGACCTGGGACTTGTCCTCGTTGAAGGTCACATCCCGACACCAGTGGACGGTGTTCTCCACGGTCCAGTGCCCGCGAGCCCATGAAGCGATCTCGGCGGCACTCGCTTCCTCGGCGGGCAGGTCGGTGATGGCGTAGACGGTCTCGCTGGACCACTTCTTCGCTCCGTAGAGACGGCGTCTGCGCTGGATGCGCAGGACCTGGGCCGCGTGGGGAAAGAGCAGGCCGTTGACGGTGACGACCTGGACGAGACGCTGTTCGTGGCGGCCGTGGCCGCGGGCGTCGTCACGGTGGATGACGGGGATCTCCTTCCAGGGCAGGGCGTGGAGCTGACGGGCTTGGCCGCGCTGGTTGTTCTTGATGGTCAGCAGGTAGTGGGCGCCGCGTTCGTGCAGGTAGGTGGCGTGGTCGCGTTGGGCGTGGAGGGCGTCGGCGGTGACGACGGCCCCCTTGAGATCGGCGTCGTCGAGCTGGTCGAGCAGGGGTTGGAACTCGGGGATTTCGTTGGTCTTCGCGCCGATCTCGCGGGAGGCGAGGGTGATGCCGTCGCCGTGCCGGACGGCGGAGAGCACGAAGACGCGGCTGCCGTCCGGGCGCTTCGCACTGCGCAGGCACTTGCCGTCCACCGCGATGGCCCGGCGCCGGGAGCGCACCGGTTCGGCGCGGGCGGCCGCCCGGTGGGCGCGGCGCTGTTCGCGTTCGATGCCGCCGTCGGGCATGAGCGGCTCGGGAGAGTGGGACACCGTGGACAGCAGGGGCCGCAGGTGGTCGTAGCCGGCCGCGCTGACCTCACCGGGATCGAGCCGCCCCAGAACGGTGCGCAAGGTCTTCTCGCTCGGGATCCGGTAGCGGCCGCGCAACGGATGGTAGGGCAGACCGAAAGCGGCCAGTTCCTCAGGCGTCGCACGTCGGCACCACTCCGCCGCCGCGGTGATGGAGTCATGGCCCGCCGGGGTCATCGCACAGACCACCAGGGCCAGCAGCGAGGAGACCCGGTAGCGCACCCCGCACGCCCCGCGAGGATCGGTGACCGACTCGAACTCGGCAACCAGGCCGCGGACTTGGTCTCGCGCGGCATCCGAGCCGAGGGCCTCCAGGCGGGGCGCCGGAGAGACGGGAACGACGGCAGGGGATGATGGAGGAACGAACACGGCACCTTCGTGGATCTTGCAGCGTAGAGAACTCCATGATCCACAGGTGCCGTGTTCATCTGCTTCCGGGGCCCGCCAGCATGATCAACCGGCCCAGGCCGGGGCGATCCGGGCAAACGCCGGGGCCCTGGCCTGGACAGGGCCGGCAACAAGTCGGACACCACCGACTACCCGTTCTACGTCAACGGCCTCAAGGCAGCCGACAAGGCCGGAGACATCAACGGCGACGGCAACACCGATGTATACGGAATCAGCAAGGACGGCACCCTCAACCGCTTCTACGGAGCTGGAAACGGAGCTCTGACACAAGGCGCCGAGACCGCCGCCATCGGAAACTGGACAGGCACCAACATCACCCGGCGCGGCGACTGGACCGGCGACGGCTACGAAGACCTCATCGCCCTCGAGCACGATGCCACCGCCAACACCAACCGTCTACGGATCCACCCCAACGACGGCTCTGGCTTCGTCTGCACCGACTGCCCCGGCACCGACAACGACGAACGTGAACTCACCGTCTACGACAGCGCCAACAACCACTGGAGCAACGGCGTCAAGCAGATCCTCGCCGTAGGCGACGTCGACGGCCCTCTGGATGTCGATGCCGACGGCACCGCGGACACCCCCGGATACCCCGACCTCGTAGTCAACGACGGCACCTTCGTCTGGCTCTACTACGGCAACACCGACGACCGCCTCGACAGCGACCGCGATCCGGTCCTCTTGGGCGGCCCCGACGACCCCCTCGCCAATGGAGACTCAAAGATCAACGAGATCACCCTGGCTGCCCCCGGTGACTGGAACAACGACGGCCGAGCCGACCTCGTCGTCCGCTACGACCGCCCTGACGTCGGAGGACTCTGGGTCTTCCACGGCGGGCAAGACGACAACGGCTATGACATCGGCGTCACCAACCGCACGGAAATCGGCTTCAACTGGAGCACGAGCACTGTGCCCACGCTCACCGCAGCACCCGACGCCGACAACGACGGCAAACTCGACCTGTGGGCAACTACACCAAACTCCGGCCGAGTCCGTGCTTTTCGTGGCATAACCGCTAGCGGCACACAACAGGTCACCGTGGCATCCGAAGCCTTCACCGGCTACCAGACCATCAGTTAGCCGACATAGGACCAGCACCATCAGCGGGATGGCAGGGCCTTCCCCGCACCTTCACAGGTGAGGAAGGCCCTGTCTGGCGCTGGTGTGGCAGCGAAAGAGGCGTCGGGCGCCGAGCAGCCCCAGGTATGTTGGTGGGTTCGGACTTGAGGTCGACTACGTCCGCACCACTCACCCTGAGAGCCTCACCCTCGGCCCTGTGCGGGCCTGGCAAGTCGCCGTCTACGCGGTGCTGTTCCTGCTCAAGGCCGTGAGCACGTGGTCCAACTCGTTCGGCATCACCGAGACCAGAACGGCGCCTTCGGAGGAGGTGCACTCGATGATCCTGGAGCCTGGGTTCACCTTCCAAGCCGCTTCGCGCAGCGAAGGGGAACGTACGCCGACCTGGCGCAACCGTGCCGGAAGCGACACTGCCGCGCCGCCCCTGCCGCGGTTCTCCCAGGCCGTCGAGGTGGGACCGATCACCATCCGGCCGCGAAACCACCGGCCTTCGAACGCGGGGTGCCGGAGCAGACGGGAACCTTGATCACATCGTCCCGAGCAGCAGCCTCCTCACGTTGCCTGACCTTCCTCCAGAACAACCGGCCTATCAGTCCGGCCACGATCAGCATCGCCGCGAATTCGATCACCGTTGCATTCAAGCAGCCCGAAACGCGAGCGCACCAGACCCGGACGCGGCGCCCGCGCAGGGTGCCGCGTCCGCGCTGCATCTCATGCGCGAGCTGGTTCTCAGCGCACCGCAGCACTTCGGTCGGCTCGAAGAGCACGGGGGATCGGGCTCCTGATGTCGCGCCGTCTTCTTTGCCGTTCGCGCACAAGCGAGTGGTCTACGTCACCAGCCGCACCCACATCTCCCCGCACGTGATCGATCCGCAACCGATTCCCATCTTGACTGAGACCCATCAACGGCATGCGTGATTACGCTCGCGCTCATGGAAGACTCCGCACCGCGCCCGGCCCGCCAGGCGATCACTGCCGCGAACCCGGCCGACCGTCCCGTCTACGTCATCGGCGGCGGTCCCGGCGGACTGGCCACCGCGTACGCGCTGCGTGCCCAGGGCATACGGGCCGTCGTCGTGGAGAAGGCCGACGGGGTGGGCGCGTCCTGGCGGCGCCACTACGACCGGCTGCATCTGCACACCACCCGGCGTCTGTCGGCCCTGCCCGGGCTGGCGATACCGCGGCGTTTCGGGCGGTGGGTGGCCCGCGACGACCTGGTGCGCTACCTCGAGAAGTACGCCGAGTTCCATGAGCTGGAGATCGTCACCGGCGTCGAGGTCTCCCGCGTCGAGCGGACCCCCGACGGCAACGGCTGGCTGCTGCGCGCCACTGGCGGGCGTGAGCTCGTCGGGTCGGCGGTCGTCGTCGCGACCGGCTACAACCACACCCCGCGTCTGCCCCGGTGGCCCGGCCGTGAGGACTTCACGGGCGACCTGACGCACGCCGCCGACTACCGCAGCGGCAAGGAGTACGCCGGACGGGACGTCCTCGTCGTCGGCGTGGGCAACACCGGCGCGGAGATCGCCGTCGACCTGGTGGAGAACGGCGCGGGGCGGGTGCGGCTGGCGGTGCGCACGGTCCCGCACATCGTGCGCCGTTCGACCGCCGGCTGGGCCGCCCAGTACAGCGGCATCATGATCCGCCGGCTCCCGGTCGGCCTCGTCGACCGGATCTCCCGGGTGATGGCGAAGGCGAGCGTCCCCGACCTGTCCGCGCACGGACTGCCGCGCCCCGACACCGGCCTCTACACCCGGGCCCGGCAGGGCGCGATCCCAGTGCAGGACGTCGGTCTGATCGACGCCGTGCGCAGGGGCCGGGTGGAGATCGTCGCCGCCGTGGAGAGCTTCGGGGACGGCGGCGAGGTCGTCCTCGCCGACGGCTCCCGGATCTCCCCGGACGCCGTCGTCGCGGCCACCGGATACGTCCGCGCACTGGAGGGCCTGGTCGGCCACCTCGGCGTGCTCGACGACGAGGGCAGACCCGTGGCGCACGGCCCCCGAACCCCGAAGGACGCCCCCGGGCTGTACTTCACCGGCTACACCACCCCCATCAGCGGGACGCTCCGCGAGCTGGCGATGGACGCGGAGAAGATCGCCAAGGCGGTGCGCCGCCGGAGCCGGTGACTCCGCGCAATCGCTGCAACCGCCGGCGTAACCGCCGGTAACTCCCTTGAATCACCTGCTCGTTACACCTGTGCAAGATGTGGCGAGAACGTTGTCGCGCGCCCTCTCGCGGAGCCAGAATGTGAGACCTGTTCATCTTTCAGGTTCCACCCTCTTCCAGCCTCTCTCGCTCCCCAAGCTCGTCGGAGGACGCACGTGGCAAGTGAAAGCCAGCCGACCGCCAGAATGTCCCGCCGCTCCCTGCTCGGCCGCACCGCCGCCGTAGCCGCGGGCGCGACCGCCCTCACCGCGACCACCGGCGGCCCGGCCGCGGCCGCCACCACGGCCACCACGGCGACCGCGGCCACCCGGGACGTCGACGTCGCGATCGTCGGCGCCGGACTGGCCGGTCTCACCGCGGCCCGCGACCTGGTGGCCGCCGGCCGCACGGTCGTCGTCCTGGAGGCCCGCGACCGCGTGGGCGGCCGGGTGGTCAACCTGCCCCTGGCGAACGGCGGGGTGACCGAGGGCGGCGGCGAGTTCATCGGCCCGACCCAGGACCGCGTCAAGGCGCTCGCCGACTCCCTGGGCGTGGCCACCTTCCCCACCTACAACACCGGCAAGAACCTGCTCTACAAGGACGGCAAGAAGACCCCGTACGCCACGGACGGCCCGCTCGGCTCGGTCCCGCCGGTCGACGTCGCGGGCCTCGCCAACGCGGCGATCGTGCAGGCCTCGCTGGACGACATGGCCAAGACCGTCCCGGTCGACGCGCCCTGGACCGCGGCCAAGGCCGAGGAGTGGGACCGGCAGACCTTCGAGAGCTGGCTGCGCGCCAACGCCGTCGTGCCGTCCGCCAAGTTCCTGCTGGACGTGGCCTGCACGTCGATCTTCTCGGCCGAGCCCCGTGAACTCTCGCTGCTCTTCGTGCTGTTCTACATCGCCGCCGCCGGCAACGAGTCGACCCCCGGCACCCTCGAGCGCCTCACCGAGACCGCGAACGGCGCCCAGGAACTGCGCTTCGTCGGCGGCTCCCAGCTCGTGCCGGTCAAGCTCGCGGCGACGCTCGGCGACCGGGTGGTGCTGAACGCGCCGGTACGCACGATCAGCCGGTCCGGCGGGAACGGCAAGTACGTCGTCACGGCCGACGGCCTCACCGTCACCGCCAAGCGGGTCGTCGTCGCCGTGCCGCCGCCGCTCGCCGCGCGCATCACGTACGACCCGCTGCTGCCCGCCGACCGCGACCAGCTCACCCAGCGCCTCCCGATGGCCTCGGTGGGCAAGGCCATCGCGATCTACGACACCCCCTTCTGGCGGGCCGACGGCCTCAACGGCCAGGTGGTCAGCGACACCGGCGTGATCAGCTCGACCTTCGACAACTCCCCGCCGGACGCCTCGTACGGCGCGCTGATGGGCTTCATCGAGGCCGACGAGGCCCGCAAGCTGGACGCGGCGAGCGAGGCCGAGGTGAAGGCCGCGGTTCTGAAGGACTACGTGACGTACTTCGGCGCGAAAGCGGCCTCCCCCACGTCGTTCGTCCTGCAACGCTGGAACAACGAGGCGTACACACGCGGTGGTCCCGTCTCCATCGGCGCGCCCGGGGTGCTGACCCAGTACGGTCCGGCCCTGCGCCGGCCCGTCGGCGGCATCCACTGGGCCGGCACGGAGACCTCCGTCCACTGGATGGGCTTCATGGACGGAGCGGTGCGGTCGGGCGAGCGGGTGGCCAAGGAAGTGCTGGCCGTGCTGTAGGGGTGCCGTCGTGGCCACGCGGTACGGGGAGTGGCCACGGCACTGCACGACACGACGGAGGCGGCCCGGTCCGATCCCGGTCCGATCCCGGTCCGGCCGTCTCCGGCCGTCTCCGTTCGTTCCGGTGCGGACGACTGTGTGAACGACTGTTCCGGCAACAGTTCCGGCGACTGCTGCGGCAACGGTTCCCGCGACAGTTTCGGCAACAGTTCCGGCGCCTGTTTCGGCGACTGTGTGCACGACCGTTCCTGACGGTCCGTCAGGTATGTAACCTGACAGAGCGTCAGTTACTCGACAGTCACCCATGGCAGTCACACAGGAGCGGGCGGACCGATGCTTGGATCAACCCACGGCACCCTCACCACCGACTCCCGCCGGGCCCGGGTCCTCGCGTGCGGCGAGCAACCCGGACCGGCCGTCCACGGCCGGCCGGCCCAGCCGGACGACCTCGACGTCAGCGGCCGTCCGCTCTACGCGGACGTCCCCGACCTGGACCGGTTCTTCCGGCCGGAGTCGGTCGCGGTCGTCGGCGCCTCGGACGCCGAAGGCCGCCCGAACACCGGTGTCACCCGGCAACTGGTCGACTGGGCCGAGCGGGTGGGGGCGCGGCTGCATCCCGTGCACCCCACCCGTGCGACCGTCTTCGGCATCCCCTGCGTGCCCTCCGTCGCCGAGCTGCCCGAACAGGTCGACCTGGCCGTCCTGCTGGTCGCCGACCCGGTGCCGGTGATCGAGCAACTCGCCGGGACGAAGGTGAGGTTCGCCGTCGTCTTCGCCTCCGGCTTCGCGGAGACGGGCGAGGCGGGGGCCGCCGAGCAGGAGCGTCTGGCGGCGGCCGTGGAACGCTCGGGGGTCCGGCTCCTCGGCCCGAACACCAACCTCAACGCCTTCGAGCGGTTCCGCGACGATCTCACCGGGCCGTCGATCGCGCTCATCACCCAGTCCGGCCACCAGGGCCGCCCGGTCTTCGCGCTGCAGGAGCTCGGCGTCCGCCTCTCCCACTGGGCGCCGACCGGCAACGAGGCCGACCTGGAGACCGCGGACTTCCTGTCCTACTTCGCCGAACGCCCCGAGGTCGGCGCGATCGCCTGCTACGTGGAGGGCCTGAAGGACGGCCGCGCCTTCCTCCTCGCCGCCGACCGCGCGGCCCGGCGCGGGGTGCCGGTCGTCGCGGTCAAGGTGGGCCGCACCGAGTCCGGCGCCCGCACCGCCGCCACCCACACCGGCAAGCTGACCGGCGCGGACGAGGTCGTCGACGCGGCGATGCGGCAGTTCGGCGTGATCCGCGTCGACGGCCTGGACGAACTGCAGGACACGGCGGCCCTGTTGGCGCGCGCCCGGCCGCCGCGGGCGTCCGGCGTGGTGATCTACTCCATCTCGGGCGGCACCGGCGCCCACGCCGCCGACCTGGCCACCGCGGCCGGCCTCGAACTGCCGGCCCTGTCGGCCGCGAAGCAGGCCGAGCTGCACCAGTGGATCCCCGAGTACCTGAACGTCGCCAACCCGGTCGACAACGGCGGCCATCCGGTCGGTGACGCCCGTGGCCGGAAGATCATCGACGCGATCCTCGCCGACCCCGGGGTGGGCGTCCTGATCTGTCCGATCACCGGCCCGTTCCCGCCGCTGAGCGACCGTCTCGTACGCGACCTGGTGGACGCGGCCGAGCAGACCGACAAGCTGGTGTGCGTGGTCTGGGGGTCCCCGGTGGGCACCGAACCGGCCTACCGCGACGTGCTGTTGGGCTCCTCCCGGGTGGCGACCTTCCGCACCCTCGCCAACTGCGTCACGGCGGTCCGCGCCCATCTGCGGCACCACCGCTTCGTCAGCGACTACCGCTCGCCCTTCGACGAGGCCCCGCGCACCCTGTCCCCGTCCTACCGCAAGGCGCAGCTGCTGATGCGGCCCGGGCAGCAGCTGAGCGAGCACGCGGCGAAGCAGCTGCTGCGCGCGTACGGCATCCGCGTCCCGCGCGAGCAGCTGGTGACCAGCGCGGCGGCGGCGGTGCGGGCAGCGGGTCTGGTCGGCTACCCGGTGGTGATGAAGGCGTCCGGCGCGCAGATCGCCCACAAGACGGAGCTGGGCCTGGTGAAGATCGGCCTGACCTCGGCGAGCCAGGTCCGCGACGCCTACCGCGAGCTGACCGACATCGCCCGCTACGAGGGCGTCGCGCTGGACGGCGTCCTGGTGTGCCAGATGGTCGAGCGGGGCGTGGAGACGGTGGTCGGCGTGACCCACGACGAGCTGTTCGGGCCGACGGTGACGGTCGGCCTGGGCGGGGTGCTGGTGGAGGTCCTGCGGGACGCCGCCGTGCGGGTGCCGCCGTTCGGCGAGGACCAGGCCCGCGCGATGCTCGACGACCTGCGCGGACGGGCCCTGCTGGACGGCGTCCGCGGCCGTCCCCCGGCGGATGTGGACGCGCTGGTCGAGGTCGTGCTGCGGGTCCAGCGCATGGCCCTGGAGCTGGGCGGCGACCTCGCGGAGCTCGACATCAACCCGCTGGTGGTGCTGCCGTGCGGGCAGGGCGCGGTGGCGCTGGACGCGCTGGCGGTATGCCGGTGAGATCCGCAGCGCGGCCGATGCCGGGCGGTGGACGAGACGAGGGGCGGGGCCGTCCCCGATAGCCCTGGCCCACCCCTGCCGAAACGGAGGACACGCATGCCCGCCCCCTCGATCCTTACCACGACGGACGACCACGTCACCCGCCTCACCCTCAACCGCCCCGAGGCGCTCAACGCCCTCACCCCCGACCAGCGCGACCACCTGATCGCCCTCCTCGCGGAAGCGTCCGCCGACCCACAGGTGCGGGCGGTCGTCCTCACCGGCACCGGCCGCGGCTTCTGCGCGGGCGCGGACCTGCGGGGCGGGACGGCGGCGGCAACGGCGACGGCTGCGACGGCTGCGACGGCACCGGCGGCGACGACGGCGGGCGAGCGGATCGCCGGGGACGTGGCCCGCACCCTCCGAGTCGGCGCCCAACGCCTGATCGCCGCCGTCCTCGACTGCGAGAAGCCGGTCGTCGCCGCCGTGAACGGCACGGCGGCCGGCCTCGGCGCGCACCTCGCGCTCGCCTGCGATCTGGTGCTGGCGGCCGAGTCGGCCCGCTTCATCGAGGTGTTCGTCCGCCGCGGCCTGGTCCCCGACGGCGGCGGCGCGTATCTGCTCCCCCGCCTGGTGGGCCCCCAGCGCGCCAAGGAGCTGATGTTCTTCGGCGACACGCTGGGCGCGGCCGACGCGGCCCGCCTCGGCCTGGTCAACCGGGTCGTCCCGGACGGCGACCTGGACAAGACGGCCCGCGAGTGGGCGGCCCGGCTGGCGGCCGGCCCGACCCGCGCCCTGGCCCTCACCAAGCAGCTCGTCAACGCCTCCCTCGACGCCGACCGCACGACCGCCTTCGCCGCCGAGGCCGCCGCCCAGGAGATCAACATGACGACGGCGGACGCCCAGGAGGGCGTGCGGAGCTTCACGGAACGCCGCGCGGCGGCCTTCCGGGGCCGCTGACGCCACTGACCGCAGGGGGAGGAGAGACCGGGCACCGGGGACCCGCACACCCCTTCCTATCTGACGATCCGTCAGCTTCAATGGGGATGTGATGGGACATGCGGGAATGGCGGCCGCGGCCGTGCGGTATCTGCGGGCGGAGGGCCGACCGGTCGAGCCCCTGCCGCGCCCCGAGCTGCGCTGCGTCCGGGAGGACGAGCGGGCGCCGGTGGACGCGGGCGAGTTCCGCCGGGTGCTCGGGAGCTTCGCCTCGGGAGTGACGGTCGTGACCGCGCCCGCCGCCGACGGCGCCGACGCGGACGGCGCTCCCGCCGGCTTCGCCTGCCAGTCGTTCTCCTCGCTCTCCCTCGACCCGCCCCTGGTCGTCTTCATGGTCGGCCGGACGTCCACGACCTGGCCGCGGATCGCCCGCGCGGGCGTCTTCTGCGTCAACGTCCTCGGCGCGGGCCAGCAGGCGCTGTGCCGGGCCTTCGCGGCGAGCGGCACCGACAAGTTCGCCGGCGTCGACCACGACCCGGCGCCGGTCTCCGGCGCCCCGCGCCTCGCCGGCGCCCTCGCGTGGATCGACTGCACGATCCACGCGGTCCACACGGGCGGCGACCACCTCATCGTCGTCGGCCGGGTGAACGCCCTGGGCACGGACGGCGGCGGAGACGGCAACGCAGACGGCGACGGGGACGAGCCGCCGCCCCTGCTGTTCCACCGGGGCCGGTTCCTGTCGGATTGACGCGACGGACGGCCGCTCAGCGCACGTACTCGACGACCTGCATCATGCCCTCGTCGCCGTGCTGGAGCTGATGGCAGTGCAGCATCGAGCGTCCGGTGAAGTCCTCGGCGCGCAGCCGGAAGGTGATCGAACCGTTCGGCGGGACGGCGACGGTGTCGTGCCAGACCGGTGTGGCCAACTTCCGGTTGTCGACGGCGGTGAGGAGGAAGTGGTTGGTGTGCAGGTGGAAGGGGTGATGGCTGTGGGCGTGGGAGTCGTTGACGATCGTCCACTCCTCGACCTCGCCCAGCCGGACGCGCTGGTTGACGTAGTCGGCGGAGAGGCGGCCCCAGGCGAGGTCGCCGAGGCCGGCCCGGGGGTCGGCGGGCGGCGTCTCACCGTCGCCGAGGATCTGGTAGGCGTTCGGGAAGGCGCCTGAGAAGACGTTCTCGCTGCTGCGGAAGATCAGCCTCCGGGTGCGGGTCGGCTCGGGCAGTCCGGTGGGCCGGCCGGGCAGGGCGGCGGGCAGCGCCATCTCGCGGGCGGCACCGGTGACGACGAGCGTCAGCAGGTGCCGGGAGGGCCCCCCGCCGGTCAGCGTGTAGGTGCCGGGCCTGCCGCCGCGGACCAGCAGGTCCACCCGTCCGCCCATGGGCAGCGTCACGCCGGTGGTGGCGACGGGTTTCATGAAGGTGATGCCGTCACAGGCGATCTGGTGCATCTCCAGGCCGCTCAGGCTCAGGAAGTGAGCGCTGAGGGCTCCGGCGTTGACGACCCGCCAGCGCTGGATCTCCCCCGGGGCGATGGTCAGGACGGGGTTCTTCGCCCCGTTGACCAGGAACGTCGAGGTGATGCCGTCCCAGATGCCGTGCGAGGTCAGGTCCGGCACCCGCTCGCCGGACAGCTTGAGCTCGCTGACGCACAGGACGACCTCCCGGGCCGCCGCGATCTCCGGCACCTCGTCGACGTCGCCCTCGACGACGAGCACGCCCGCCATGCCGTTCAGCACCTGGGTGGAGGTGGACCCGTGGTGGTGGGGGTGGTACCAGAAGGTTCCGGCGGGATGCCCCTCGGGGATGTCGACGGTGCTGCGGTACGTGGTCGTCTCCCCCGGCGCGCCGGCGGGCTCGAAGGCGCGGAAGACGTTGTCCGACTCGCCCTCGGGATCGACGTGCAGCCCGTGCGTGTGCAGGTTGAAGGTGTTGAAGTGGTGCGGGACGTTGACGTCCTCATGATGCGTCGTCGCCGTGTCCGGCGGCAGCGCGTTGACCTGCGTGATCTCCAGGGTCTCCCCCGGCCGCACCCGCAGCGTCGGCCCCGGGACCGACCCCTCGTAGGTGCGGGTGAGCACACGGCCCACACCGGGCACCGCCAACTCGGTGAACGCGACGGTCAACCGGGTGACCAGCCGCCCCGTGTCCGGATCCGCCCGCCGCGTCTCCGCCTGCGGAAACCCGGCATCGCGCGCAGGCGCAGCCACCGCCCCGGTCACGGCCGCCCCGTTCCCGGTCCCCCCGGCCACGGCCTCCCCACTCCCGACCGCCCCGCTCACGGCCGCGCCGGCCACGACCGGCAGGCACTTCAGCACGTCACGACGGGCCAACGACGTCATCAATCGCCTCCACGGACAGCGAACGGCGGGACATCTCGGCAGCCCGGCCGCCCGTCACTGAATGTAGTCACACAGTACGCGGAGTAGCCACCCGTGCCAGGTCGTATCGCCCGTGGCGTTCATGGTCCGGCGCGGCCTGCCCGCGACCGCGTCCCGGTCCCAGACTTCAGTCGATGACATGCGGTGATCTGAGGATCGGGCCTGCCGCTTCGGTGAGGGTCGCGGCGTGGGCGGTGTGGCGTGGCGGGCGGGCGGCGCGACGGGTCTCGCCCCACCAGCCGATCGTGGTGAGCGTCAGGGTCAGACCCACTCCGGCGAGTATCGCCGTGGACGGCGCGACCTCCCGGAGCAGCGGGCCCGCCAGCGAGCCCGTCGCCGCGTAACCCGCGCCGGCGGCCGCGTACACGACGGAGTAGCCGGCGGCCAGCAGGTCGGGGTTGTCGACCGTAGTGGGCGGCACCCGATGCCGCCCCGAAAAGTTTTCCGCAGCCTGTGGACAACCTGGACCTGCCGAAACCGCCGGACCAGCAGGAACCGCCAAACCGGTCGGCACCGCCGGGCCGCTAGAACGTCAGTACGGCGCGGGCCACGCGGCCCGCCTCCGCGTCCGCCATCGCCTTCTCGAAGTCCTCGACCGGGTAGGTCCGGGTGACGAGTTCGTCGAGCAGCAGCCGGCCCTCGCCGTACAGACCGGCGTACAGGGCGATGTCCCGCTGCGGGCGCGACGAGCCGTACCGGCAGCCCAGGATCGACTTGTCCAGGTACATCGAGGAGACCAGGAAGGACGCCTCGGCGGTGGCCGGCGGGACCCCCAGGAGCACTGCCTGGCCGTGCCGGTCGAGCAGGTCGATCGCCTGCCGGATCAGCTCGACCCGGCCCACGCACTCGAAGACGTGGTCCGCGCCCGTCGGCAGCACCTCGCGCACCGCGTCCGTCGAAGTGAGGAAGTCGGTCGCGCCGAACTGCCGGGCCATCGCCCCCTTCGCCGGGTTCGCGTCCACCGCGACGATCCGCGACGCGCCCGCGATCCGCGCCCCCTGCACCACGTTCAGCCCGATCCCGCCGGTCCCGATGACGACGACGCTCTCGCCGTACCCGACCCGCGCGCGGTTGAGCACCGCCCCGACGCCGGTCAGCACCCCGCACCCGATCAGCGCGGCCGACGTCAGCGGGATGTCCCGGGGATCCGGACCGCCTGCACGGCCTTCACCACCGTCCGCTCGGCGAAGGCGGAGTTGGCCGCGAACTGGAACAGGGGCCGCCCCGCGCGCGTGAACGGTCTCCCGGGACGCCCGATGGCCTTCCGGCACATCGTGGGCCTGCCCCGGTCGCACTCCGCGCAGGCTCCGCAGTTGGCGAGCGTGGACAGCGCGACATGATCCCCGGGCTCGACGTGCGTGACCCCCGCGCCGACCGCCGCCACCACCCCCGCGCCCTCGTGCCCGAGGACGACCGGCGCGGGAAAGGGGATCGTCCCGTCGACGACCGACAGGTCGCTGTGGCACAGCCCGGCCGCCGAGACGGCGACGAGCACCTCGCCCGCTCCCGGATCGCGCACCTGAAGGTCGTCGACGACCTCGGCCCGTTTCCCGTCGAACACCACGCCTCGCATCACGCTGCTCCCCTCCGCCTCATCCCTTGGGCTGCCTGGGCAGGCCGAGCACGCGCTCGGCGATGATCGTGCGCTGGATCTGGTCCGAGCCGCCGTAGATCGTGTCGGCCCGGGAAAACAGGAACAGATGCTGCGCGTCGTCGAGTTCGTACGGCGCGGCAGGCGTCCAGTCGGCCGGTCCGATGCTCGCCGCCGCTCCCCGCACCTGCACGGCGACCTCGCCCAGCCGCTGGTGCCAGCCCGCCCACAGCAGCTTGGCCACGCTCGGCGCGCCCTGCCCGCCGTTGCCGCCCAGCGTGCGCAGCGCGTTCCACCGCATGGTCCGCAGCTCCGCCCACAGCCGCACCAGCCGTTCGCGCACGACGGGATCGTCGGCCGCGCCCGTCTCCACGGCGGCGCGCACGACCCGCTCCAACTCCTGGGCGAAGCCGATCTGCTGGGCGAGGGTCGACACCCCGCGCTCGAAGCCGAGCAGGCTCATCGCGACCCGCCAGCCGTCTCCGGGCGCGCCGACGACGTGCTCCGCGCGCGCGTGCGCCCCGTCGAAGAAGACCTCGTTGAAGTCGCTGGTGCCGGTCAGCTGCCGGATCGGCCGCACCTCGATCCCGCCCGGCTGGTCCATAGGCACGAGGAGGAACGTCAGACCGCGGTGCCGCCGTGAGTGCGGGTCGGTGCGCGCGAGGACGAAGCACCAATCGGCCTCGTGGGCGAGGGACGTCCAGATCTTCTGGCCGGTGACGCGGTACGACCGTCCGTCGGGGGCGAGTTCGGCACGCGTGCGGACGCCGGCGAGGTCGGACCCGGCACCGGGCTCGCTGTATCCCTGGCACCACAGTTCGTCGCCGGCGGCGACCGGCGGCAGGAAGCGCGCCTTCTGCTCGTCCGTGCCGTGCGCGAGCAGGGTGGGCGCGAGCAGGTTCTCGCCGATGTGCCCGGAGCGCGGCGGCGCGCCCGACCGGGCGTACTCCTCGGCCCAGGCGACCTGTTGGGTGAGGCTCCCGGTGCGGTTCCCGTACCCGCTCTCCGGCCAGCCGAGCCCGATCCACCCGGCCGCTCCGAGGGCCCGTTCCCAGGACCGCCGGTCGGCGGCCTGCGGCGCGTGTGCGGCCAGCCAGTCGCGTACTTCGACGCGGAAAGAGTCGTCCGCCGAGGTGAAACCGAAATCCATGCTGACCTCCTCGAGAAGGGGCGACCGCGACCGCGTGTACCTCAGGGCGCGAGAATCCGCGCGACCAACCAGGACGCCCCCCGGGCAGACGGGACTTTCGAAACACGCCCTACCGGGCGTTGGGGCGGCTCCCCTGCCGCGCGGCCCGCGCCATCTCCTCCAGCCGCGCCAGCATCGGCATCGGATCGACCCCCACCGAGGCCGGAAGGGACTCCGCGATCCGTTCCGGCGTCCAGGAACCCCCCTCCGCGTAGACGGACCTCAGTTCCCTCGGCTGCGCCCACACCGCGATCTTCGGCCCGGCGACGGTGTACACCTGCCCGGTGATCCCGGCCTCGCGCGCCTTGTCCGACAGCAGGTAGACGACGAACGCGGCCACGTCCTCCGGCTCGCCGATCTCCGACAGCTCCGTCGGCACCCCGGCCGACATGCGCGTACGCGCCACGGGGGCCACCGCGTTGGCGGTCACCCCGTACTTGTGCAGGCCGAGCGCGGCGCTGCGCACCAGGGAGATGATCCCGCCCTTGGCCGCGCTGTAGTTGGCCTGCGAGACGGATCCCTGGTGGTTGCCGCTGGTGAAGCCGATCAGGGTGCCGCCGCGCTGTGCGCGCATCACCTCCGAGGCGGCCCGGAACACGGTGAACGTGCCCTTCAGATGGGTGGCGACGACCGGGTCCCACTCCTCCTCGGACATGTTGAACAGCATCCGCTCGCGGAGGATGCCGGCCACGCACACGACCCCGTCGAGCCGCCCGTACGACTCCACCGCCACGTCGACCAGCCGTCGGCCGCCGGCCATCGTGGAGATGTCGTCGGCGACGGCGACGGCCTCCCCGCCGGCCGCCTCGATCTCCTTGACGACGGCCTCGGCGACCTCGCTCGTGGGCGCGGCCCCGTCCACCGCCACGCCGTAGTCGTTGACGACGACCCGCGCGCCCTGCGCGGCGGCGGCGAGCGCGACCGCCCGCCCGATGCCCCGCCCCGCGCCGGTGACGGCGATGCTCCTGCCGGCCAGGAAGTTCCCCATGCCGAGCCCCCTCCCGCAGTTTCTGACGGACCGTTAGATTTTGGATGTGAGGACCAGATTGACCTGTCGGACAGTCGGGGACAAGCCCCGGGGAGGCACGGAATGACACTGCCGGCCGAGTTCCACGACATCGCGAAGCGCGTCAACAACTGGGGACGCTGGGGGGCGGGCGACGAGATCGGCACGCTGAACCTCGTCACGGACGAGGTGGTCCGCGGGGCGGCTGCCGAGATCCGCTCCGGGCGTCGCGTCCCGCTCGCCCTCCCGCTGCGGGAGGACGGGGTGCAGACCGGTCTGATCCCGGGACGGATCAACCCCCTGCACACCATGGTGCAGATCAACCAGGAGATCTTCGGCCCGGGGACGGTGGCGTGCAGCGACGACGCCGTGACGATGGGCCTGCAGGCGGGCACCCACTGGGACGCCCTGACCCACGTCTCGCACTCGGGCAAGCTCTACAACGGCCGTCCGGCGTCCAGTGTCACCGCGCACGGCGGAGCCGAGTTCAGCGGCATCGACAAGGTGCGGCACGTGGTCTCGCGCGGGGTGCTGCTCGACGTGGCACGCGCGCGTGGCGTCGACCGGCTGGCGGGCGGCCACGCGGTGACGCCGGAGGACCTGGAGGCGGCCGAGGAGCTCGCCGGCACGCGCGTGCGTGCCGGCGACATCGTGCTCGTCCGGACAGGGCAGGTCCAGGTCTGTCTGGCGGGCGACCGGCAGGGGTACGGGTTCCCGTCGCCGGGGTTGTCGGTGCGCACGCCGGAGTGGTTCCACGCGCGCGATGTGGCGGCCGTCGCCAACGACACCCTCACGTTCGAGATCTTCCCGCCGGAGATCGACGATCTGTGGCTGCCCGTACACGCGCTCGATCTCGTGGAGATGGGGATGCTGCAGGGCCAGAACTGGAATCTCGAAGAGTTGTCCACAGCCTGTGGAGAAGTCGGCCGCTATGCGTTCCTGCTGTCGGCGATGCCCGAGCCGTTCGTCGGCGGGACGGGGACGCCGGTGGCTCCGGTGGCGGTTCTCTGACCCGAAAGCGTGAGGGAGCGAGGATCTGGGATGAGGGCGCGCACGGCTTGGCGGCGCGCGCCGGTCGGCGGCGCGCGGCTGCCCGCCCCGAGCACGGCACCGCGCACCGCCATCCGACTCCGGCGTGTCCCCCGCCCTCGGTTACGCCCGAGCGGAGGACCCCCGTCGACTCCTCTCGGCCCTGAGGGAACCGACGCCGAATCACGATCCGCACCCGGCAAGGACCTCCGTCACCGAGGCCCTCGCCGTCCCCTCACGGCGGATCGCTGACCACAAGCGTGATCAAACGGACAACGGACGTCAACACCCGGAAGGGGATTTATTACTTACGCCCCATTCACAATGGGCGCGCACGGAAGCACGGACGGGCGCACCGAACCGGAACCGGCCCGGAGCCGACAGCGCTTCTGCACCCGCGCCCCACGACTGCCGGACTGCCGGGCGCCGCCCGCAACAATCCGCACCCGTGCGCCGTGCGACATGCGCCGCGCACCATGCGGCATGCGCCGCCGTCGCCCCGCCGAACCGACCCCGTCAGGCCGACCCGCCGGACCGCCCCGCCAGGCCGCCCCGTCAGACCGCCCCGTAGGCCAGCCCGCCGTACGCCGGTTGGGGTTCCTTGCGGAGACCGCCCGCGCACTCGGGAACGCCCGCGCACTCGGCCGCGCCGCCACGGTCCACCGCCGACTCGGCCGGGGCCGCACAGCGGTCCAGTTCGCACCAGATGCGCTTGCCCGCACCCTCGACGCTCCAGCCCCAGCGGTCCGCGAGGCCGTCGACGAGGGCCAGGCCGCGCCCGCCGGTCGCCTCGTCGCCCGCGCAGCGGGGCACCGGGGCCCGGTCGCTGGAGTCGGCCACCTCCAGCCGGACGATGGACGGCTCGGCCGCCCCGCCCGGCAGGGAGAGCCGCAGCACGGCCGGACAGCCGGTGTGCACCACGGCGTTGGTGACCAGCTCGGAGACGAGCAGGATCAACGTCTCGGCGAGCGGCTCCTCGTCCCCTATCCCGGACCCGACCAGGCGCGAACGGGCCCACCTGCGGGCGCGCCCCACCTCAGCGGGGTCGGGCCGGATCTCCAGCTGCACTTGAAGCACCTGCACCGCTCACACCATCCGAACCGGCGGACACATGGCCGTACGCCACGCCAGCCACGCTAGCCGCGTGTGCACCATGACGACGGGGGCCACGATCGTAGCCATTTTCTGCATGGCCAGAACAACGGCCAGAGGCAGGGTGACGGAACGTGAATCCCTTACGAGACAGCTTGGTTGACGTACAGTCACCTCAACAAGCGCTTCGGGCATATTCCAGCGCGAAGGAGTACCCGTGCGGCATACTGTGCGACGCTCGTTGCGGGGAGTCGAACAGGCGGGGGTCATACGCCCGTCCGCCCAGCGAGCGGCGGCGCGCACCGCCGGATCCGGCATCACCCCAGGGGCACCGCCGGCATGGCTCATGCTCGGAACCACTCGCATCCCACAGAAGGTACCGGAGCGGCCCGCCGACTCCGGGCCGTGACGGGTCACGCATCGGACACAACCCGATATCAACGCTCCGTGATTTACGGTATGCCACGATCCGCGACACGCGTACGGCCGTCCGTCCGCCGCGTCGGCCGTACGCGCAGGCAGGACCGCTAACGGTCCGCGCCGGCCAGCAGATCGGCCGCGAGCAGCTCCTCACCCTCCGTGTTCCCACCTGCACGCCGTGTGCGCACCCATGCCCGTTTCAGCAGCAGGTGGACGTCCGCCTCCCAGGTGAACCCCATGCCGCCGTGCACCTGGAGGCAGTCGCGCGCGCCGCGCACGGCGGCGTCGTCGGCGAGCAGCCGGGCCGCCGCGATGTCGGCCGGGTCGGCGGTGACGGCGGCCGCGTAGACCGCCGCGCGGGCCGTCTCGACCCGCACGAGCAGTTCCGCGCAGAGATGCTTGACGGCCTGGAAGGCTCCGATCGGCCGACCGAACTGCTCACGCGCCCGGGCGTGTTGCACGGCCAGCTCGCACGCGCGCGTGGCGGTGCCGAGCTGCTCCGCCGCGGTGAGGAGGACGGCGACGGGATCGGCCGTCCCGCGCGCGGGGACGGCGTGCAGCGGCGTCAGCGGGTCCACCGACCGCAGCGGGACGGCCCCGTCGGCGTCCCCGCGCACGACGTCCGCCTGCGCCAGCCACTCCACCAGCCCGCCGCCGTCGACGGCCGCCACGACCGTCTCACCCTCGGCCGCGCCCGGCACGTGCCCGGCGGCGAGGTGGGTGGCCACCAGGGGGCCCGGCAGCAGCACCCGGCCCGCCTCCTCGAAGACCAGCACCGCCTCGGGCAGCCCGAGTCCGACGCCGCCGTCCGCCTCCGGCAGCCGCAGCGCGAAGAATCCGGCCGCGCCCAGCTCCCGCCACAGCGCCCGGTCCAGCTCCCCCGGCCGGTCCACGGCGGCCCGCAGCGCCACCCGGTCGAACCGGCGCGCCAGCAGCTCCCGCACCCCGTCGCGGAGCGCCCGCTGGTCCTCCGTCAGAAGAAATCGCATGACGGACCGTTCACCTCCCCTTCGGCAGACCCAGGATCCGTTCGGCCACGATGTCGCGCTGGATCTGCGACGTGCCGGCCGCGATGGTGTACGAGAGCGAGGAGAGCCGGTCGGCCGTCCACGGCCGGTCGGCGTCGAGGGCCGCGTCGCCCAGGACCTCGGCGGCGGCGTCGTACAGCTCCTGGCGCGCCTGCGAGTAGCGGAGCTTGAAGACCGAGCCGCCGACGCCGGGCACCCCGCCGTGCGCGGCCTCCGCCGCGCTCACGTTCCACTGCGTCAGCCGCCACAGCGCCCGGAACTCGGCGTTCAGGGACCCCAGCCGACGCCGCAGGACGGGATCGTCCCAGCGTCCGGTGCGCCGCGCCTGGCGGGCGAGTTCGCCCAGCACGCGCCGACAGGCGACGACCTCGCCGACGAAGGCGGTGCCGCGTTCGAAGGACAGCGTCACCATCGTCACGCGCCAGCCGTCGTTCTCCGCCCCCACCCGGTTGGCGACCGGCACCCGCACCTCGTCGAGGAACACCTCGGCGAACTCGGCGGACCCGGCGAGCGTGCGCAGCGGGCGGACCGTGACGCCCGGCGCGTCCATGGGCATGGCCAGCCAGCTGATGCCGCGGTGCTTCGGCGCGTCCGGGTCGGTGCGGACCAGCAGTTCGCACCAGTCGGCGACTTCCGCGTGCGAGGTCCAGATCTTGGACCCGCTCACCACATAGGCGTCGCCGTCACGCCACGCGCGCGTGCGCAGTGCCGCGAGGTCGGACCCGGCGTCGGGCTCGCTGAAGCCCTGGCACCACACCTCCTCGCCGCGCAGGATGGGCGGCAGCCAGCGGGCCCGCTGCTCGGGCGTCCCCTCTGCGGCGATCGTCGGGCCGGCGTGCAGCAGCCCGACGAAGCCCGCGCCGACGTAGGGCGCGCCCGCCTTCTCGGTCTCCTCGAGGAAGATCAGGCGGACGCCCGGCGAGGCCTGCCAGTGCACGTCGGCGTATCCGGCGTCGTGCAGCGCCCGCTGCCAGCCGAGGTCGTAGGCGCGGCGGGCCGGCCAGTCGTCCGGCGACGGCTTCGGCGGGAGCGTGGGCAGCGCCTTGACCAGCCACTCCCGCAGCCGGGCCCGGAACTCCGCGTCCTCGGGGCTGTCCGAGAGGTCCATGGTCCTCGTCCCCTCCTTCGGCCGTCGCGCCGACTACTTGTCGAGGTCCAGGTCGAGGTCCAGGTCCAGCATGCGGATCGCGTTGCCGCGCATCAGCTTGTAGACCGTCTCGTCGTCGAGGCCCTTGACGTGGTCGAGGGCGACCTCCTTGGTGTGCGGGAAGGTGGAGTCGACGTGCGGGTAGTCGGTCTCGAAGGTCGCGTTGTCGCGCCCCACCGCGTCGAGGGAGGCCACTCCGTGTTTGTCGCGGAAGAAGCAGCAGAAGATCTGCCGGTAGTAGTAGGTCGACGGCGGCTCGGGGATCAGGTCGCGGACGCCGCCCCACGCGCGGTGCTCCTCCCAGACGTCGTCGGCGCGCTCCAGGGCGTACGGGATCCAGCCCATCTGCCCCTCGGAGTAGGCCAGCTTGAGGCGCGGGAACCGCACCAGGACGCCGCTGAAGAGGTAGTCCATCATCGACGCCATCGCGTTGTTGAACGAAAGGGACGCCTGGACGGCCGGGGGCGCGTCGGGTGAGGCGGCCGGCATCTGCGACGACGAGCCGATGTGCATGTTGACGACCGTGCCCGTCTCCTCGCACACCGCGAAGAAGGGGTCCCAGTAGCCCGAGTGGATCGACGGCAGCCCGAGGTGGCTGGGGATCTCGGAGAAGGTCACCGCGCGCACCCCGCGGGCGGCGTTGCGCCGGATCTCGGCGACCGCCAGGCCGATGTCCCACAGGGGGATCAGGCACAGCGGGATCAGCCGGCCGCCGCTGCCGCCGCACCACTCCTCGACCATCCAGTCGTTGTAGGCGCGCACGCAGGCCAGCGCGACCTCCTTGTCGTGCGCCTCGGCGAAGGTCTGCCCGCAGAAGCGCGGGAAGGACGGGAAGCACAGCGAGGCCTCGACGTGGTTGAGGTCCATGTCCGCCAGCCGGGCCTTCGGGTCCCAGCAGCCGCGCCGCATCTCCTCGCGGGTGATGCCCTCGAGGGTCATCTCGTCGCGGTCGAAGCCGACGGCGGCGATGTTGCGCTTGTACGGGAACTTCAGGTCCTCGTAGATCCACCAGTCGGTGGGCGGGCCGTCCGGGTCCATCGTGATCTGGTACTTCCCGGCGACGTAGGCGAGCTCGCCGATGCCGGCGGTGAGGGGCTGCGGTCCCCGGTCCCGGTACTTCTTCGGCAGCCAGGTCGAGAAGAGGTGTGCGGGCTCGATCACATGGTCGTCCACGCTGACGATGCGCGGCAGTTCGGTGCTCATGGTTCCCCTCCGCCTGGCGGAACGCCGGTGGTCCGGTGGTGGACGGCCCGACGTGTTATCTGATGGATCGTCAGATCTGTGCTCTCTGCAGGCTAGCCCGCACCCCCTGGACCGACAAGGCGACCGGCCCTACGCTCTGCCCAGATCTGACTGTCCGTCAGCTACGCCAGGAAGCCGGGAGCCGACGTGAACGACACCGACACCGCCGCCACCGCCACCGCCCACGAGCTGAGCGACTCCCGCACCCTCTGGGAGCTGCTCGCCCGCCGCGCCGACCTCACCCCCGGCCGCCGGGTCCTCCTCCAGGGCGACCGCGCCCTCACCTTCGGCGAGCTGCGCGAGCGCGCCGAGCGGACGGCGGCCGGGCTGTACGACATGGGCGTACGCCCCGGCACCGTCGTCGCCTGGCAGCTGCCGACCCGCCTCGAGACGGCCGTGCTGTCCTTCGCCCTGGCCCGCCTGGGGGCCGTGCAGACCCCCGTCATCCCCTTCTACCGCGACCGCGAGGTCGGCTTCGCGCTGCGCGAGTCGAAGGCGGAGTTCTTCGCGACGCCGGGCACCTGGCGCGGTTTCGACCACACCGAGATGGCCCGGCGGCTCGGCGCGAAGGGCGTCTTCGAGGCCTACGACGACCTGCCCCAGGGCGATCCCGCGGTCCTCCCCGCCCCGCCCGCCGAGGGCGGCTCGGTCCGCTGGATCTACTGGACCTCGGGCACCACGTCCGACCCCAAGGGCGTCCTGCACACCGACCGTTCACTGATCGCGGGCGGCTCCTGCCTCGCCCACGCGCTGCGCCTCACGGCGGACGACGTCGGCTCCATGGCCTTCCCCTACGCCCACATCGCCGGCCCCGACTACACCGTCATGCTGCTGCTCTACGGCTTCCCGGCGGTGATGTTCGAGCACTTCGCGCTGCCGGACGCACTGGCGGAGTACCGGCGGCACGGCGTGACGGTGGCGGGCGGGTCGACGGCGTTCTACTCGATGTTCCTCGCCGAGCAGCGCAAGCAGCCGGGCGTCCCCGTGATCCCCACGCTGCGGCTGCTCGCGGGCGGCGGCGCGCCCAAGCCGCCGGAGGTCTACCACGCCGTCGTGCGCGAGATGGGCGTGCAGCTCACCCACGGCTACGGGATGACCGAGGTGCCGATGATCACCATGGGCGCGCCGGACGACACGGCGGAGAACCTCGCGACGACGGAGGGACGGCCGCCCGAGGGCATGGAGATACGCATCGCCGGGGACGGCGAGGTGCGGCTGCGCGGCGAGGCCGTGTGCCGGGGCTACCTGGACCCCGGCCAGACCGCCGAGGCGTTCGACGCGGACGGCTTCCTGCGCACCGGCGACCTCGGGCGGCTGACCGCCGGCGGGCACCTGGTGCTCACCGGGCGGCTGAAGGACGTCATCATCCGCAAGGGGGAGAACGTCTCCGCCAAGGAGATCGAGGACCTGCTGGCCGCCCACCCCGGCGTCGGGGACGTCGCCGTGATCGGCCTGCCCGACGCCGAGCGCGGGGAGCGGGTGTGCGCGGTCGTCGAGCAGCCGCCGGGGGCACGGGCGCTGACCCTGGAGGCGGTCACGTCGTATCTGCGCGCGGCGGGACTGTCCGTGCACAAGCTGCCCGAGCAGCTGGAGCTGGTGGACGCCCTGCCGCGCAACGACACACTCCGCAAGGTCCTCAAGTACAAGCTGCGCGAACGCTACTGGGGCACGGTGAAGTAGCGGGCGAACGCCGGGACGATCTCGGCCTCGCCGACCTTGTCGTCGGCGTCGGCGTCCAGCACGCCGGCGGCTCCCCGGGCGACCTCCTCGGGCGCGCCGAGGGCGCGGAGCACCCGCACGGTGTCCTCCACCGTCGCCCGGCCGTCGCCGTCGGCGTCGGCCACGTCGAGGGCCGCGTGCAGGAAGGGGCGGGCGATCTCGGCGAACCGCTCCGGGTTGTCGCGCAGGCGCTTGACCGCGCCGGTCACGAACTCCTCGCGGGTGATGCGCTGGTCGCCGTCGCGGTCGGCGATGCCGGCCATGCCCTGCCAGAACGCCTCGGCCCCCACGTAGACGGCCTGCCCCTTGTCGGAGCGGGCGGCGACGCCGAACTCGGCGAGAACCGCCTTGGCCGCCGCGGCGAAGTCCGCGCGGTCGATGTAGCCGTTGCCGTCCTGGTCGAAGGTGGCGAACCGGGCGGCGATCCTGCGTTCGTACTCACTGTTGACCATGTCTTCTCCGGCCGCCTTACGTCGTCGGTGGGCGCGCTGTGGGCAGTGCGGTGGGCAGTGGGTTGGCACTGCGGTTGGCACTGCGGTGGAAGGCGCTGCGAAGAGTGCTTCCGGCAGGGAGCGTACGACGCGGACGGCGTCCGGGCAGCGGGAAGGGGCCGCCTGTGCCCGGACCGTGGGCGATTCGGGACGAGCGGGTGGCGAAACGACGGCTTCACGCCGACAGCGGTTCCGTCCCGTCGTCCACGGCGTCCGCGAGATCGGCGTAGACGTCGAAGAGGCGGCGCACGCCGAGCGCGCCCAGCACCCGGTTGACGTGGGAGCCCTCGGCCGCACCGCGCGCGGGGAGGATCAGGCGCAGCCGTCCCCGGCAGGAGCGCATGAGGCGGCGGGCGGCGATGAGCACGCCGACTCCGCTGGAATCGCAGAAGTACACCTCGGAGAGGTCCAGGACGAGACTGTGCCGGCCCTCGGCCACCTCGTCGTGCACCCTCTGCCGCAGCACCGGCGACGTCACCAGGTCCAGCTCGCCCGACACCTGCAGCACGGCCCATCCACCCTGCTCGCCGACGGTCACTTTGAAGGCCACCCTCACGCCTTTCGCTCGCTGTAGCCAGCCGTAGCTCGCAGTAAACGGAAGCGGTCCCTTCGCTTCCTTGCAGCGCGGCTGCCCAGCGGCCGTGCCCCGAAACGCCCAAGCAAAAACAGAAACTGAGAGAAAGAGGCTTGTTTCTGTCATATGCAGTCCGGTTCGATCCATGTCTGTCGGGTAGGCGCGGCCCCATACCACCCTCCGGCGGACAGGGGGCGCACATTGAAACAAAGGGGCGTGCATCGTCGTACGTGCCGACTACATTCGAGGCGACGGAACGCGAGCACGGACACCGACACGACGCCGGCACGGCCACGAGCACGACGTCGGCACGGACACAAGCGCAGGTACGGGACGCACACGGTGAGGGGGACGCATGGCGAAAAGGGACGCACCGCCCCGCTGGGACCGCAAGATGCAGCAGCGGCTCGCACGCGGTGAGGCGGCCGCCCTCGGCGAGCTCTACGACCGGTTCGCTTCGCTCGTGCACGGTCTTGCCCACCGCGTGCTCGGAAACGAGCAAGCCGCGGACGTCGTCACCCGCGAGGTCTTCGCCCACGTCTGGGAACACCCGGACGACTACGAGCCCGGGCAGGGCCCGCTGCGCACCTGGGTCGCCGCGGTGACCCACCGTCTCGCCGTGCAGCGCCTGCGCGCCACCGAGACCGCCGCGCTGGCCGAGACCGGCCACGGCTGCGCCGAGGCGACCGAGGAACTCGAGCGCAGGGTGCGGCACGCGTCCGTCGCCGCCCGCGCCGACTACATCGTCCAGGCCATGCCGGCCCCGCTGCGCGCCGCCCTGGAACTGGCCTATTTCCAGCGCCGCGACTACCGCCAGACCGCGGCCGACCTCGGCGTCACCGAGGACGAGGCCCGACGACGGCTCCGTCTCGGCCTGCAACTGCTCTCCACCGCCCACGACACCGCGGCCCCCGGAGCACCCCCCGGCTACGGAGGCGCGGCGTGAACGACCCGAACGACTTCGAGCGAGACGACTTCGAGCCGCACGCCTTCGAGCCGTACGGCGGCGAGAACGCGAAGGACACGGACGAGAACAGGGAGAGCACGGAGAGCAGGGACAGGGGCACGGGGAGCAAGGGGAGCACGCGGAACGTGGGGAGCACACCGGACGCGGAAGCCGCGGGCGGCAAAGGCAGGACCGGCGGCGCGGAGAACGCGGGCGATGCGGAGAACGCGTGCGACGCGGCCGGGGATCCGCGCGCCGAGGACGCGCCCGCACCCACGCCCACGCCCGCCCCTCGCATCCCCCTCCCCCGCGTCTCCGTGGAGGACAGCGGGCTGCCGCTGCCTGCACTGGCGGAGCCGGCCGGACCGGAACCGGTCAGGCTCGAGCATCCGATCCTCAAGTCCCTGCTCGGCGCGTGGGCCCTGGCGGCCTGCTCGTCCGAGGAGACGGACGCCGTCGAGGTGCATCTCGGCGACTGCGGCGCGTGCGCGGACGAGGCACGGCGACTGCGCGAAGCCGTCGGACTGCTCCATCGCTCGGAGTCCCTCGACCTCGACCCCGCGCTGCGCACCCGCGTCCTCGACGGCTGCCTGGAACGACGTCCGCCGCGCATCCCGGTGCCCGCCTGGGCGGCGTCGTACGACGCCGAGACCGCGCGACTGGACGCCCTGCTCCAGGACTTCGGGGACGCCGAGTGGCACGCGCCCGTGCGGCTGCGCTGGTTCCGCGGCGAGAGCGCGACGAGCCGCCGGACCACCGTCGCCGGGGTCATCGCCCATCTCCTCGCGGTGGACGGCCTGATCGCCGTCGCCCTGGGCCTGGACGACCCGCTGGACCTGGGCCTGGACCCGGACCGGGAGCCGGCGGCGGGCGGCCCTCCGGATCAGCCGGACGGTCCCGACGGGCCGGACTGGCCGGACGGGCCGGGCCGGACGAAGAGCCGGACGCGGACGCCGTCGCAGCGCACCGAGGCGCTCTGGGCGGGCGCGCGCTTCCCGCCCAACCGCTCGGTGCGCGGCCCGTGGCGCGAGCAGACCCACGCCCTGGTCCGCACGGTGTCCTCCTCCGGAGGAGACCCCGCCGGCCTGCCGGTGTCGTACGGCGGCTTCGAACTCCCCCTGCGGGACGCGATGCTGGACCGGGCCTTCGAGTGCTGGGTGCACGCCGAGGACATCGCGGAAGCGGTCGACTACCCCTATGCGCCGCCCGCGCCGCGCCATCTCCACGGCATGATCGACCTCGCCGCGCGGATGCTGCCGGAGACGCTCGCCGCCCGCCGTCGCGCCGGACTCGCCTCGCCCGCACGCACCCGGCACCTGAGGTCCGCCGGCCGGCCCAAGCTGCCCGGCCGCAGCCTGCGGCTGGAGATCGAGGGCTCTGGCGGCGGCCAGTGGCTGATCCCACTGGACTCGCCCGCGTTCCCGGTCCCGTCCGGACCGGAGGACCCGCGCGGCGCGGCGGGCCCCGCCGACGACGAGGTGGCCCATGTGGCCATGGACGACGTGGAGTTCTGCCGCCTGGCCGCCGGCCACGTGTCCCCGGAGGAGGCTGCGGCGGGCCAGGTCGGCGACCGGGACGCGATCAGGGACGTACTGTTCGCGGCGGCCGCCCTCAGCCGGATGTAGCGAGGACGGTGCGGGCCCTGGGAAACACGCCTCAGGGGAAGACGACCGTCCGGCGTCCGTTGAGCAGGATCCGGCGCTCCGCGTGCCACTTGACGGCCCGCGCCAGGGCCTGGCACTCCACGTCCCGACCGATCGCGACCAGCTGGTCCGGCGTGACGCCGTGCCCGACCCGCTCGACCTCCTGCTCGATGATCGGCCCCTCGTCGAGATCGGCGGTCACATAGTGCGCCGTCGCCCCGATCAGCTTCACGCCCCGCGCGTGCGCCTGGTGGTACGGCTTCGCGCCCTTGAAGCTCGGCAGGAACGAGTGGTGGATGTTGATGATCCGGCCGCTGAGCTGCTTGCACAGGTCGTCGGAGAGAACCTGCATGTAGCGCGCCAGGACGACCAGTTCGACGTCCCGTTCCCGGACCAGCTCCAGCAGCTGCGCCTCGGCCTGCTGCTTGTTGTCCTTCGTCACCGGAATGTGCTGGAAGGGAATGTTGTACGAGCCCACAAGCTCGGCGAAGTCGGTGTGGTTGGACACCACGGCCGCGATCTCCACCGGTAGCGCGCCGATGCTGGCGCGGAACAGCAGGTCGTTCAGACAGTGCCCGAACTTGCTGACCATGAGGACGATGCGCATCTTCTCGTCGGCCCGGTTGATCTGCCAGTCCATGTGGAACGAGTCGCCGATCGCCGCGAAGCTGGCCCGCAGCTTGTCCACCGTCACCGGCGGCTCGGCCGAGAAGTGGACGCGCAGGAAGAACAGACCCGTGTCGTGGTCGCCGAACTGCTGACTGTCCTCGATGTTGCAGCCGGTCATGAAGAGGTAACTCGACACGGCGTGCACGATGCCCTGCTTGTCGGGGCACGAAAGGGTGAGGACGTACTGGTCGGCGGGGGTCGCCGCGGCTCGGGCGGACTGCGCGTTCATGCCCGACAGGGTCGCACACCCCCCGCCGCCGCCGGCAATCGTCCCGCAGGACGGAACACGACGCCCGCGGTCCCACCGGCCGACGCCACGCCAGGGGCGGCCGCACCGGCCGTGGCCACGCCGCCCGTGGCTACGCCGCCCGCGTCATGATCCGCAGGACCTCGAGGGTGCGGGGCGGCGCGTCCGGGTCGTCCCCGTCGCTCGCCGCCATCCGCACGTGCGCGTCCCGCGCCGCCCGCACCGCGTCCGGCCAGCCCTGGTTGTCGACGTACGCGGAGACCGGGGCGTCCGGCCCGACCTGGTGCATGATCCGCAGCACCCGGAGCACGGCGGTGTCGACGAGCGCCGCCTCCTGCGAGTCGCGGAAGATCGTGCCGACGTACTTCTCGGCGGACCAGTTGTCGAGCCAGGTGTCCTCGACGAGGCGGTACACGGCGTCGGTGACGTCCCCGTATCCCTCGACGCCGGCCAGCCAGACGTTCTGCTGGAACGCCGGATCGGAGAGCATGTGCAGCGCGGAGCGCACATTGCTGCGCCAGCGCCACCACGGCATGTCGTTGAGTGGCATGCCGCCCATGGTGGGGGAGCGACGGCCGCGACGGGAAGAGTTCTCCGAACCTTGCACGGTCACCGATCGTACGTTTCCGCGCCCCGCGAGCGGCACGGACCCCCACGATCCACCTTTCGGTCACGCAACGTACGACGAGGGTCACTCCACGGCAGGCCGCCGGGGGCCGTCACAGCTGGGTGGGCCGTCACAGCTGGGTGGGCTGGCGCTCGGTCAGCCCGTACTTCCGGGCGATCGCGTTCCACAGCTTCGCGGCCTGCGCCTTCTGGGCGCTCGCGGTGCCGCTCGCGCGATTGCCGGCCTGCGTCTCGCCGGTGGTGCGGGCCGAGCCCTTCTTGCAGTTCTTCTTCTTGTCGTTGGCGATCTGGTCGGCCCAGGCCGCGTAGTGGTCGTCGGCGGACGCGGACGCCTGCCACGCCTTGGTGAGCGCGGCGGTCAGCGCGGTGTGGTCCGGGAGCCGGTCGACCTTCAGTCCGGACAGCCGGGTGACCAGACCGGCGCGCTGCTTCGACGCGTCCCGCAGATCCGTGGCCGCCCGGGCGAGATCGCCGCACGCCTTGACGTCGGCGACGGCGCTGATCACGCTGGCCCGGCTGCTGCCGCTGTCCGCCAGCAGCTTGTCCAGTTCGGCGGCCTGTTCCCCCGCCCCGTCCGAGGACGCCGACCCGGATTGCCCGGTCGCCGGTCCCGACGCGGCCACCGTCTTGTTGTCGTCGCCGCCGTCCGAGCCGCCGCCGAGCATCGCGCCCGCGCCGACCCCGACGACCACGAGAGCCACGCCGATCGCCGCGAACAACGGCACCCGTGAGCCGGTGCGGTCCCCCCGGCCACGGCCGCCGTCATCGTCGTTCCGCGTCCCGCGGCGACCGCCCGCCGACGGGTCGCCGGGCGGGGTGTAGGCCGGCGGGGTGTAGGCGGGCGGCGCGTAGCCGGACTGGGCGGAGCGGGCGGCGGGAGCACCACGGCCCGGCCGGCCGGCGGGTGCGGGTGCGGGGGCGTCCGGGTCGGTGAAGAGCGGCAGCAACTGGGTCGAGCCGGCCGGGCCGTCGCCGGCCGGCTCGTCGCGGAAGAGGCTCTCGAAGCCGGCGGGCGGCTGCTGCCGGTCGCCGGCGCCCTGTGCGGCGACCGGCGGGATGTACTGGGTGGCCTCGGCGTCGGGGTGCCCGCCCGGCATCGAGCCGGGGGCGCCCTGCGTGTGCGGGGGAGCCGGGTGCTGCGGCGTGCGGCCCAGGTAGTGGGTCGACTCGGCAGGAGCCTCGGGCGGCAGCGCGCCCGGCACGACGGGCGGTATGTACTGCGTCGCCCCCTCGTCGGCGGGCGCGGCCGGTATCGGCGGAAGGTACTGGGTGGCGCCCTCGTCGGCGGGCGCGGCCGGGACCGGCGGTATGTACTGCGTCGCACCCTCGTCGCCGGGGGCGGTCGCGGCCGCGACCGGCGGCAGGGGCGCGCCCGGTCTGCCCTGGCCGTACGCCGGGGCTGCCGGGGCCGGTGCGCCCTCGGGCGGGAGCGGCCCGGCCCCCGCCCGGCGGCCGTCGTCCCACGGATCCTGCTGCGGAACGCCCCACTGGTTCCGCTGCTCGGGCTGGTGGGGGTTCTGCTGCTCGGGCTGCTGCTGGGGCTGGTGCTGCGGGTGGGCCTGGTCCGGGGGGAGCGGCCAGCTCCCGTCCGGCTGCTGCGGGACCGGCGACTGCTGGTCCGGACCCCAGGACTGCTGCCCCCAGGTCTGTCCGCCGGCGGTCTGTCCGCCGGCCTGCGCCGGCTGCCCGTACTCCGGCTGCCGCCCGTACCCCGGCTGCCGTCCGTACTGTGACTCCGGCCCGTGCTCCGGCTGCTGTCCGTACCCCGGCTGCTGCCGGCCGTACGGCTGCTGCCCGTCGCCCTGTGTGTACGGCTGCTGCCCGTACGGCTGCGGCGCCTCCGCCTGCCCGTACGGCTGCTGTCCGTAG
This sequence comes from Streptomyces sp. B21-105, assembly GCF_036898465.1. Lineage (NCBI taxonomy): Bacteria > Bacillati > Actinomycetota > Actinomycetes > Kitasatosporales > Streptomycetaceae > Streptomyces > Streptomyces sp. B21-105. The sequence goes on from NZ_JARUMJ010000001.1 coordinate 4,215,279, forward strand.
GGCCCGCCGTCGTACCCGCCGGGGTGGGGCTCCGACGGGGCGTCCGGCTGCGGTTGCGGCCGGGCCGCCGGGCGCCGCACGTCCGGCGTCGTTCCCGGCAGCAGGGGCGCCCCGCCGTCGGAGGGCAGCACGATGCCTTCGCGCGCGGGCTGCGCCGAGGGCTCCTCGCCCTGTCCACTCTGCGTCACCGGGACTCCTGCTGATGGGGGACCTTCGGAATCGTCGGTTCACGCTACCGGTTCCCCGGAACCCCGTGCCACGCAGCTCAGACCGTGATCTCCCTCCTGACCGGGCCGCCGGTGACGTGCGCGACAGATCCGGAGCGCCGCGCGCCGTGTTCGTCGCCTCCCGTGCGGGACCTCGTCGTTTCCCGCACGGTCACGCGGCGGCGCCCCCGTGTTCACGCCGCCGTCGCCAGCTCCAGGTGTGTTCCGAACTCCCTTACCACCGACTCGTCGCGGAACGGCTCCAGCCGCTGCTGGAGGTCGTCGAGGTACTCCGCGCCCCGGTTGGAACGGAGCGTCTCCAGCAACTCGACCGCTTTCATGCCGGTGTTGCAGGCCTGTTCGATCTCACGTTGCTGCACCTGCGCGGTGGCGAGGAGCACATAGCCGATCGCACGCCGACGCGCACGGCCCGGTGGATGCCCGGCCAGGGACTCCTGGGCGCAGCGCGCCGCCGCCTCGGCCTGGCCCAGGTCGCGGTGGCAGTGCGCCAACTCGTCGGCGAGATAGGCCTCGTCGAAGTGCGTGATCCACACCGGGTCGTCCCCGGCGGACGGGGCGGCGGCGTCCAGCGCGGACACCGCCCTTCCGGCCGCCGCCTGTGTGCTCCGGACGTCGCCCATCAGGGCGTGTCCGCGGGCCTCCGCGGCGAGGAACATCGCCTCCGCGCGCGGTGTCACCCGCCCCCGCGCACCCTCCTGCGCCGCCCGCGCCAACTGCGCGATCTCGCGCGGGTTTCCGAGCTGCGCCGCGAGATGGCTCATGGACGCGGCCAGCACGTATCCGCCGTATCCGCGGTCGCCCGCCGCCTGGGCCAGCCGCAGGGCCTGGATGTAGTAGCGCTGGGCGAGGCCGGGTTGGCCCGTGTCGACGGCCATGTACCCGGCGAGCTCCGTCAGTCTCGCGACGGCGGCGAAGAGTTCACGGCCCACGGCCTCCCGGTAGGAGCCGGCGAGGAGGCCCGAGACGACGCTGTTGAGGTAGTGCACGACGACCGGACGCACATGTCCGCTGCCGTACTGGTGGTCGAGGTCGACCAGCGCCCGCGTCATGGCCTTCACGGCCGCCACGTCGGACAGTCCCACCCGGGGCCCCGCGGACCGTGCGACCTGCGCGTCGGGTGAGGAGATCAGCCAGTCACGGCTCGGCTCGACGAGCGCCGAGGCGGCCACGGACGAGCCGGACAGGAAGTCCCGCCGGCCCACGTCGCTGCGCCACAGCTCGCAGACCTGCTCGATGGCCCCCAGCACCGTCGGCGAGAACTGGAGACCCACGCCCGAGGCGAGGTTCTTGCCGTTGGCCATGCCGATCTCGTCGATCGTGACCGTACGGCCGAGCTTGCGGCCCAGCGCCTCCGCGATGATCGCCGGGGCGCGCCCGCGCGGCTGCTGTCCGCGCAGCCAGCGCGCCACGGACGTCTTGTCGTAGCGCAGGTCGAGGCCGTGTTCGGCGCCGCACATGTTGACGCGGCGGGCGAGCCCGGCGTTCGAGCACCCCGCCTCCTGGATGAGCGCCTGCAGCCGTTCGTTCGGCTGCCGCGCGACTAGCGGCCTTGCGGCCATGGGCACTACCCCCTGTGGCTGCGGTGACCGGGGCGGCGGGTGCCTGCCCACACACCGGGTTGACGTGTCTTCCACCGAAAAGTTCCGGCCGAGAAGATCAATGCCCCACGGTCGCACCGAAAATGCGAGGCATGAGCGGATTGCTGATGTTTGCCGGGCAAGACGGGAAATGCCGGGTTACAGGCGGAAGCCGCCCCCCTCACCCTGGTTACCCGCTCCCGCGCCCGTTCCTCCCGCGCGCCCCCGCCCATGCACCCATGCGCCCCGGACGCGGAATCGATGCTCCTCCCCCGCGCATTCGGGCAGGCGTAACCCCTGGTGACCGCTAGAGTTGTGTTCATCGTGGAAGAGACCATCGCGGGCGCCGACGCCGCTCAAATCCCGAGGCAGCGCGGGGAATCGCTGCTCGAGACCGCTGTTCGCTACGCCGAGGAACGTCATTGGGACGTGTTCCCGGGTGCCTGGCTGGAAGCCGTCGACGGGATGCAGCGCTGCTCCTGCGGCGAAGCGGCCTGCGAGGTTCCCGGCGCGCACCCCACTCGGCCCGACTGGGCGACACAGGCCACCGGCAGCGCGACCGTCGCGCGCCGGATGTGGCAGAAACAGCCGACCGCCTCGATCCTGCTGCCGACCGGGCGTACGTTCGACGCGATCTCCGTGCCGGAGACGGCCGGGTTCCTCGCGCTGGCGCGGATGGAGCGGATGGAACTGACCCTCGGTCCGGTCACGTTGACGCCGGATCGCCGGATGCAGTTCTTCGTGCTGCCGGGCGCCTCGGCGAAGGTGCCTGACCTGGTGCGCAAGCTGGGCTGGTCGCCGGCCGCCCTCGATCTCGTGACGCTCGGCGAGGGCACGTACGTGGCCGCGCCGCCCACCCGGTTCGGGTCCCGCGGGGCCGTGCAGTGGGCCTGCCGGCCGACCGCCGCGAACCGCTGGCTGCCGGACGCCGAGGAGTTGATCTCACCGCTCGCCTACGCCTGCGGACGGGACCGTTAGCCCACGGCCTCAGACGGCCCACGGCCTCAGCCGGCCACAGCCTCAGACGGCCCACGGCCTCCGTCAGACAACCTCCGTCAGCCGGCCCCGGCTGCTGATGGCCGACGGCTGCCTGCGGCCCACGGCCGCCCGGCCGGGCGGGCCGTAGGGTTCGGGGCATGACGTCCGTACGCGTGCGTAACCTCTGGAAGCGGTTCGGCCAGCAAGTCGCCGTCGCCGGGATCGATCTCGACCTGCCCTCGGGGAAGTTCATCGGCCTCGTCGGCCCCAACGGGGCGGGGAAGACGACGACGCTGTCCATGGTGACCGGGCTGCTGCGGCCCGACCAGGGGTCCGTCGAGATCGTCGGGCACGACGTGTGGCGGGACCCGGTCGAGGTGAAGGCCCGGATCGGGGTGCTGCCGGAGGGCCTGCGGCTGTTCGAGCGGCTGTCGGGACGTGAACTGCTCGGTTACAGCGGGCGGTTGCGGGGGCTGCCTGGCGCCGAGGTCGACAAGCGGGCCACCCAGCTGCTGGACGTCCTCGATCTGGCCGGAGCCCAGCACAAGCTCGTGGTCGACTACTCGACCGGCATGCGCAAGAAGATCGGGCTCGCGGCCGCTTTGCTCCACAACCCTGAAGTGCTCTTCCTCGACGAGCCGTTCGAGGGCGTCGATCCGGTCTCCGCGCAGATCATCAGGGGCGTGCTGGAGCGGTACACGGCGTCCGGGGCGACGGTCGTGTTCTCCTCGCACGTCATGGAGCTCGTGGAGTCGCTGTGCGACTGGGTGGCGGTGATGGCGGCGGGACGGATCCGGGCGCACGGGACGTTGGAGGAGGTGCGCGGGTCGGCGCCCTCGCTGCAGCAGGCGTTCCTCGAACTCGTCGGGGCGCAGGGCCGGGACACCGGCTCCCACCTCGACTGGCTGGGCGGCGGGGCGGGCCGATGAGCGACCCGACCTCCGCACCGAGCGCCTGCGCACCGGGCGCCTCCGCTCCCGGCGCCTCCGCACCGGGCGCCTCCACGCCGGGCGCCTCCGCTCCGGGCCTCGTCGCCACCGTCGTACGGCTGAAGTTGTCGCTGCTGCGCAACGGGCTGCGGCAGTCGGGCGGGCGGCGCGCCGCGTACGTCGCCTCCGCCGTCGTCACCCTGCTCTTCGCCGCGTTGCAGCTGCTCGGGTTGATCGCGCTCAGGGGGCACGGCCACGCCGTCGCCCTGGTCGTGCTGCTGGTGGCGGTGCTGGGACTGGGGTGGGCGGTGATGCCGCTGTTCTTCCCCAGCGGCGACGAGACCCTGGACCCGACCCGGCTGGTGATGCTGCCGCTACGGCCCCGGCCGCTGGTACGGGCGCTGCTGGCGGCCTCGCTGGTGGGCATCGGGCCGCTGTTCACGCTGCTGCTGCTGGTGGGGTCGGTGATCTCGCTGGCGCACGGCGCGGCCGCCTGGGCGGTGGGGGTGCTCGCCGTCGCCCTGGCGCTGCTGGTGTGCGTGGCGTTCGCGCGGGCCGTGGCCGCCGCCAACATCCGGCTGCTGAGCAGCCGCAAGGGGCGCGACCTGGCGGTGCTGAGCGGTCTCGTGATCGCGATCGGGGCGCAGGTGGTGAACTTCGGGGCGCAGCGCCTCGGCACGTCCGGGCTGGCGCAGCTCGAACCGGTCGGGGACGTGCTGCGCTGGCTGCCGCCGGCTTCGGCGCTCGGCGCGGTCGACTCGGTGAGCGAGGGCGCGTACGGGGTCGCCGTCGCGCAGCTCGCCGTCAGCGGCGCGGCGCTGGTGCTGCTGGTGGCGGCCTGGTCGGGCAGCCTGACGCGGCTGATGACCGCGCCCGACGGCTCCACCCTGCAGGCCGCCGAGCCGGCTGCGCGCGAACGGCGGAACTCGGCGGGCCTGGCGCGGCTGCTGCCGGGCGGGCGCACCGGCACGGTGATGGAACGCACCCTGCGCTACATCTGGCGCGACCCGAAGACGAAGGCCGCCTGGGTGACCTCGCTGGCGATCGGGCTGATCGTGCCCGTCTTCAACGCGCTGCAGGGCACCGGCTCGATCTACTTCGCCTGCTTCGCCGCGGGGATGCTCGGCATCCAGATGTACAACCAGTTCGGGCAGGACACCTCCGCGTTCTGGATCGTCGCGATGACCATCTCCTCGCGCCGGGACGCCTACGACGAGCTGCGCGCACGGGCGCTGGCCCTGCTGGTGATCACCCTTCCCTACGCGACGCTGGTGACCGTGCTGACCACGGCGATGCTCGGTGACTGGCCGAAACTCCCCGAGGTGCTCGGACTGTCCTTCGCGCTGCTCGGCGCGATGCTCGCGACGGGCGCCTGGACCTCGGCGCGCTTCCCCTACTCGATCCCCCAGGAGGGCCACAAGAACGTCGCCCCCGGCCAGGCCGGTCTCGCCTGGATCGCGATCTTCGGCGGGATGGTCGCGGCCGCCCTGCTGTGCGCGCCGGTCATCGCGGTGACGATCTGGCTGCACGTCACCGAGGGCGGCGAGGCGTGGACCTGGCTGCTGCTGCCGGGCGGCACGGCCTACGGCGCGGCCGTCACCCTGCTGGGTCTGCGGCTGGCGGCGCCGCGCACCGCGTCCCGGCTGCCGGAGATCCTGACGGCGGTGAGCAAGGGCTGACGACGGCCCACCGAGCACCGGCACCGGCGGCGGTACTCGGGGGCGCGTGGGCTCGGCGGCCGCGGGTGCGCGGGGTGCGGTCAGCTCGATTCGGTGAGGACGGCGTCCAGGAACGGCTCGATGGCCGCGCGCCAGCCCTCCGGCTGGTCGTAGTGGACCAGGTGCCCGGCGTCGGGCACCTCCGCGTACTCGCCGCGGGGCAGCACCCGGACCATCTCCTGGGCCTCGGCGCGGCCGAGCTCGCCGTCGAGGCCGCGGACGACGAGCACCGGGCAGCGGACCTGCGTCAGCTCCTCCCAGTGCGCGTCGTAGACCCAGGTCTCGCGGGACTTGAGCATCTGCTCGGGTTCGAAGACGGGACGCCAGCCGTCGGACGACTCCTGCATCACCTCGGCGTAGAACTCGCCCCGGGAGGGGTTCGGGCGCTCCACCCAGGGGTCGTCCTCGCCGAACCACTTGCGGACGTCGGCGAGTGTGGCGAAGGGGACGGGCCAGGAGGTGAACCAGTCGCCCCACTCGCGCTGCGAGGCCGCGCCGAGCGCGGAGGCCCGCATGTCGCAGACGACCAGGCCGCGCACCAGGTCGGGTCGCTTGGCGGCGAGCTGCCACCCGGTGAGCGCTCCCATGGCGTGGCCGACGAGGACGGCCGGGGCGAGTCCGAGCTGCTCGAGGGCCGCCTCCGCGTCCTCGACGTAGGCCTCGCGGGTGAAGGCGGCCTGCGACGGCTTCTCGCTCTGCCCGTGGCCACGCTGGTCAAGGGCGACCGCGCGGTGCCGCTCGGAGAGCCAGCGGGCGGTGGACGCCCAGTGCGACGCCCGGCCCATCAGGCCGTGCAGTAACAGCACGCCGGAGGCCCGCTCGGGCTCCTGCCGCTCCTGCCGCTCCTCCCGCCCGCCGGTGGACTGCGTAGGGATCCCCTTCGGCGGGTCGCCGAACTCCCAGGCCGCCAGACGTACGCCGCCCGCCCCGGTCACGTCGATGCGTCGCGCCATAGGTCCTGGCACCCCCTAGCCGTCGTCCGCTGCGCTGCCGATGCCTTCGTACTGCCTTCAATCACCTCAGGCTATCGAATGCCCTTTCGAGAATTGCACTCTCCGCGCACAACACCGCTCGTTCGAGTGACCATCCTCAGGGAATGATCCCCGCCGCCGAGGGGAGATTCCCATCGGGAGGCGGACCGCTCGGGGAAAGCGGTCCGAGGGGAATGACCCTGGGAGCTCGGGGCTCCGGGTCAGCACAGGGGAGGACAGGCCCCGGCGCCGTACGGCGCCGGGGCCCTCCGCTGCTCCGCGGCACATCATCCCGCCCCCTCAGGTCATATGCCTCTCGCGACAGCCTGGCACGGGATGCGTCGCGGCGCTGCGATTCGACACAGGCAGTCTCCGATTCGACGAGATCGACGCCATGCCACAACTGCCCCACGCATCTCGGGAGTTGGCCAAAGCTCACCGTTCCGCGACGATCGCCGCCGGCGGCCCGGCAACCGCGGCGCTCGGCTCACCGCAGTGGTCGGCCTCGGCTCACCGCTCCGGTCAGCGCTCGGCCCACCGCTCCGGTCAGCGCTTGGCGACGAACACGTGGGACGCGACCTCCGCCTGCAGCTCGGCCGCCTCGCCGCCGCTGCCGACCAGCACGCCGCCCGCCGACTCCGTCACGCTCACCACCGAGCCGGGCTGCACGCCCGCGCGGCGCAGCGTGTACATAAGCTGCGCGTCCGTCTGGATCGGCTCGCCGATGCGGCGGACGACGACCGTCTTGCCCTCCGCGCCCGGGTCGAGGTCGGCCAGCGAGACCATGCCCGCGTCCAGGAAGGGGTCGGCGCCGTCCTTCTCGCCCAGCTCCTCCAGGCCCGGGATCGGGTTGCCGTAGGGCGACTCGGTCGGATGCCGCAGCAGCTCGAGAACGCGCCGCTCGACGGCCTCGCTCATCACGTGCTCCCAGCGGCAGGCCTCCGCGTGCACCTGCTCCCACTCCAGGCCGATCACGTCGACGAGCAGACACTCGGCGAGGCGGTGCTTGCGCATCACGCGCGTGGCGAGCCGCCGGCCCTCGTCCGTGAGCTCCAGGTGCCGGTCGCTGGCGACCGAGACCAGGCCGTCGCGCTCCATGCGCGCCACCGTCTGGCTGACCGTCGGCCCGCTCTGGTCGAGGCGCTCGGCGATCCGGGCACGCATGGGGACCACACCTTCCTCTTCCAGCTCGAGGATGGTGCGGAGATACATCTCCGTGGTGTCGATCAGTCCGGACATTGATGCCCCTCGATTAGCTCTGCCGAAGGCTCGACGGCACGTCGGCGTGTGCGCTGGCCCTGCACCCAATTCTGCCGGATACCACCGACAAGCGTGCCGTGCCGTCGAAACCGGACGGTAGCCGCGCGGCGCGCGGCACCGGAAAGAGCCGGGCAACCGCCCCCGCCGAACGCCGACACCCGCCGTCACCCGCCGTATTGACACCGCACTGGTCCAGACCGCACGGTGATCCGCGGCACGGACACCCGCCCGGGGATCCACCCGGACATCCACCCGGGGATCCACCCGGACGTCCACTCGGACACCGACATGGCAAAGGGGCCTCTCGGATGAGCGACCGCAAGCTCGCCGCCCAGTTCTTCGACGCCGCGATCACCCTGCTGCAGCGGGCCCGCGACGAGGAGGCGGAGACCGTCGAGGCGGCCGGCGTGCTGCTCGCCGACACCGTGGCCGACGGCGGCCGGCTCTTCGCGTTCGGCGCCGGCCACTCCGCGCTGGCCGCCCAGGACGTCGTCTACCGCGCCGGCGGCCTCGCCCTGATGAACCTCCTCGCCGTGCCCGGCGTCGAGGTCGCGTCCGGCACGCTCGGCTCCACCCTGGAGCGCGTCGACGGCCTCGCGAGCGCCGTCCTGGACACCTCGCCCCTGCGCGCGGGCGACGCCCTCGTCGTCGTCTCGCTGTCCGGCCGCAACGCGCTGCCGGTGGAGACGGCCCGAACGGCGCGCGCCCTCGGGGCGAAGGTCATCGGCGTGACGTCGGTGGCCTACGCCTCGCAGACGGGGTCCCGGAACGCCTCCGGCACGTTCCTGAAGGACCACTGCGACGTCGTCCTGGACTCGAAGATCGCGGTCGGCGACTCCGAGCTCACCCTGGACACCGTCCCCGCGCCGTTCGCCCCCGCCTCCACGGTCGTCGCCTCGGCGCTCCTCCAGGCCGTCATGGCGACCGCGGCCGGCGTGCTCGCCGAGCGCGGCATCGAGCCGCCGCTGCTGCGCTCCGGCAACGTCGACGGCGGCCTCGACTGGAACGCCCGGATCCTGGAGGAGTACCGGGACCGGATCTTCTACCCGCACTGAGCGCGGGTCAGCCGGCTGCCGTACCGTCCCCGCCCGCCCCGCCCGCCCCGCCCGCCGCGTCGGTGGCGTCGGTGGTGTCGGCCGCGTGGTCGTGCGCGGCCAGGTCCGCCAGGTCCAGGGCCGCCGCGATCCGGCCGGCGACGTCCTCGGCGTACATCACGTCGAAGCGCTCGAACGCGGAGCGGCGGGCGGCGCGCAGGAACGTCACGACGCCGAGGGTGCGGCCGCGGCTGCGCAGCACCGCGCACAGGGCGTGCACCGTGCCCTCCGGCCACTGGCGGGCCCGGGCCCACTCCCGCGCCTCGTCGGCCGACGCCGAACCCGCGCCGGCCCGCACGGAACCGGCCCGGGCGACGCACTGCAGCGCCGGGTGGTCCTCGGCGTAGCGCAGGGGGAGGCCCGCGTGCCCGGTGAGCACGCTGGGGCCGGGACCGCCCGTCGGGGTGGCCGCGACCCGCATCAGGCGCATCCGCCCGGCGGCCTCCGGCTCGGCGGACGCGCCGCCCATCGGCCGGTCCACCAGCGCGTGGTCGGCGAACCCGGCCAGCGCGAAGTCGAGATGGACGGTGGCCGCCTCGGACGGGTCCTCGCACTCGGCGGCCGCGCGCGCCGCCCGGTGCAGCTGGTTGGCGCGGAAGCGCAGCAGGGCGGCCTCCTGCTCACCCTGCTTGGCCTCGGTGACGTCCTGGAAGATCCAGCCCACCCCGAGCGGCACCGGCTCCTCGGCGAGCGGCGAGGCCAGCCGGAGGAAGCCGCTGCGCCAGCAGCGCCGCCGTTCGCCCTCCGCGGTGCGCACGCCGACCCACAGCTCCGCGGGAGCGGGCGGGGCGCCCTCGGCGAGGACGTGGGTCAGCGCGCCCTCCAGCTCCTCCACGCCCCGGCTGAGCAGTTCGCCCAGCGGGCGGCCCAGGACCGCCGTGCGGCCGACGCCGAGCGCGCGGGCGGCGTGCGCGTTGACGACGGCGGGACGCAGGTCGGCGTCGACGAGGACGACGCCCCAGGTGGCGTCGTCGAAGAGGGCCTCGCTCAGCGCGATGGAGCGTTCCAGGTCGATCTGGGCGTGCACCTCGCTGAAGGCGCAGTACAGTCCGGCGGCCTTGCCGTCGGGTCCGGGCACGGCGGCGGACTGGGTGCGCACGAGGACCCGGCCGCCGTCCTTGGTCACCAGCGCGAACTCGTGCACCTGGCGGCCGGGCGCGTGCATGGCGGACATCAGCCGGCCCTCGATGTCGGCGGCGTCGGCCTCGCGGACGGCCCAGCCGGCGAAGCCGTGCCGGCCGACGGCCTCGGCGGCGCTCCAGCCGAGGATGCGTTCGGCCTCGCGGTTCCAGTGGGTGACGACGCCGTCGCCGTCGAAGGCGCACAGTGCCGCGTCCATGCCGTCCAGCAGTGCGGCGAGCAGGTCGGCGCCGTCGGGGCCGACCGGAGCGGCCTCGGCCGGTGTGCCGTCCGGGGTCGGCGGGCCGTCGTCGCCCGTCCGCCCGGGCTGCTCGGGCTCGTCCGGCCCCAGCTCGTCGGTGGTCCCACTACGCCGGGAAGCACTCACCTGGACCCCCTGCAGGTTCGCTCACTTGCCCTCATTCAACTGGAACGTGACGCAGCCCACATATGATTCCCGCAAGATGGCAGGGAATGGCAGGGGAACCGTCGCGCCGCCGCCGGGTCACCTCGGGGCAGGAGCCGCAGGTCCGCCCATTCCGCCCGCGGGACAGACCGCGGGGTCGTGTCGTCGTCTCCGTCCCGGAAAAACGCTTGAGACCGGCGGGCGAGCTTCTTAGAGTGGCTGCACTTCGGAAAGGAGGTGGTTCGGCAGATGTATGGATACCGGACGGAAGAGGTGACTGCGGGCTAGCAGCCCGTCGTCGTACTCGGTTCGGCGCCGGACCAGCGTGTGCGTGATGCACGCAGCCGGCCAGACCAACGCAGTCACCCGACCCGCGAGTCGCCGGTACGTCCGGCCGGCCCCTCCTCGGAGAGGACCAGACTCGCGGGTCGCCTGCGTTCTCGGTCGCCCGCCTTTCACGGTCGCCTGCGTTCTCGGTCCGTTCGCAGCGGGGCGGGGCGGCGGCTCGGCCATCCCGACAGGCTCGGCTGCGGCTCGGCTCAGTTCGCGATGTCGCCGTAGCCCTCGATCTCCCGCGGGTTGCGGGTACCGGGGCCGATGTAGCGGGCCGACGGGCGGACCAGGCGGCCGGTGCGCTTCTGCTCCAGGATGTGCGCCGACCAGCCGGCCGTGCGGGCGCAGGTGAACATGGACGTGAACATGTGCGCCGGGACCTCGGCGAAGTCCAGCACGATGGCCGCCCAGAACTCGACGTTCGTCGCGAGGACCCGGTCCGGGCGGCGGGCGTGCAGCTCGGCGAGAGCGGCCTTCTCCAGCGCTTCGGCGATCTCGAAGCGGGGCGCGCCGAGCTCGCGGGCGGTGCGGCGCAGCACGCGCGCGCGGGGGTCCTCGGCGCGGTAGACGCGGTGGCCGAAGCCCATCAGGCGTTCGCCCCTGTCGAGGGCCTGCTTGACGTAGGCGTCGGCGTCCCCGGTGCGTTCGATCTCCTCGATCATGCCGAGGACGCGGGAGGGGGCGCCGCCGTGCAGCGGGCCGGACATGGCGCCCACGGCGCCGGAGAGCGCGGCGGCGACGTCGGCGCCGGTGGAGGCGATCACCCGGGCGGTGAAGGTGGACGCGTTCATGCCGTGCTCGGCCGCGGACGTCCAGTAGGCGTCGACCGCCTTGACGTGCTTGGGGTCGGGCTCGCCGCGCCAGCGGATCATGAACCGTTCGACGACGGAGCGGGCCTTGTCGATCTCCCGCTGGGGAACCATGGGCGTGCCCTGGCCGCGCGCCGACTGGGCGACGTAGGAGAGGGCCATGACGGCGGCGCGGGCGAGGTCCTCGCGGGCCTGCTCGGCGTCGATGTCGAGGAGGGGCTTGAGGCCCCAGACGGGCGCGAGCATGGCGAGCGCGGACTGGACGTCGACGCGGATGTCACCGGAGTGGACGGGGATCGGGAACGGTTCGGCGGGCGGCAGGCCGGGGTTGAAGGCGCCGTCCACCAGCAGGCCCCAGACGTTGCCGAAGGAGACGTGGCCGACCAGGTCCTCGATGTCGACGCCCCGGTACCGCAGGGCGCCGCCCTCCTTGTCGGGTTCGGCGATCTCCGTCTCGAACGCGACGACTCCTTCGAGTCCGGGTACGAAGTCGGACATCAGGCGGCTCCTCGTGAGTGTGCGACGGATGGCGCCGGCGGATCCGCGGTCCGGGACGCGTCGAGCCGGGTCGACGTGCGGGGACTCGCGGTCCTGGCGCTCTCCCCAGTGATGCCCCGTAGGGCCGGCGGTCACCCGACCGGGGTGGCATCTCACCCTATCCGCGAGTGCCACCTTTGGGGAGTGGCAGCGGCACTCAGTGCCATTCGGGGCCGGCCCGGGTGGGTCGTCCGCGTCGGCGGGCCATGCGGCAGGATGGCCGTGTGACCGACGCAGACGCCGCCTCCCCCGGACCGGGCCTCAGTGCCGGTCCCGGTCCCGCGCTCGACCCCGCCGCCATGCGCAAGCAGTACCGGGTCGAGGGAATCGCCGAGGCCGAGCTGGCCGCGACGCCCGTGGAGCAGTTCGCCCGCTGGTTCAAGGACGCGGCCGTGGAGGCCCACCTCTTCGAGCCGAACGCCATGGTCGTCTCCACCGCGGACGCCGAGGGCCGGCCCAGCTCCCGCACGGTGCTGCTGAAGCAGTTCGACGAGCGGGGCTTCGTCTTCTACACCAACTACGACTCCCGCAAGGCGCGCGACCTGGCCGCGAACCCGCACGTCTCGCTGCTCTTCCCGTGGCATCCGATGGCCCGGCAGGTCATCGTGCGTGGCGTGGCGCGGCGCACCGGGCGCGACGAGACGGCGGCGTACTTCCGCACCCGGCCGCACGGCTCCCAGCTCGGCGCGTGGGCCAGCGCCCAGTCCTCGGTGATCGCCTCACGCGACGGTCTGGACGCCGCGTACGCCGAGCTGGCGGCCCGCTACCCGGAAGGCGAGCAGGTGCCGGTGCCGCCGCACTGGGGCGGTTTCCGGGTGGCGCCGCGGTCGGTGGAGTTCTGGCAGGGCCGGCTGAACCGCCTGCACGACCGCCTGCGGTACGCGGCGGAGCCGGACGGCAGCTGGCGAGTGGAGCGACTCAGCCCCTGAGGGGGCGCGGCCCTTGAGGCGGCGCGGCCGTCGGCCGGTGGGACGGGCTGTTCGGACGGCCCCTCGGACCGGCCCCTCTCAGCGACTGCCCGGGCCGGCCGCTCAGATCTTGCCGGCGAGGAACGCGGTGCGGTGCCCGGGCAGGAGCTCCGCCGTCTTGGCGCGGAACTCCTCGCTGAGCGAGGGCCAGTTCCAGAACTCGAAGCCGAGGTGGGCGAGGGCCAGGTGGTCGTCCGACCAGTGCCAGGCGGGCGCCGGGGCGGTCTCGCCGCAGGCGTGGCAGGGGATGTCGGCCTCGCCGGTCCGGTGCCACTGTTCGACCGCCTCCGACAGGAGCAGCGAGTCGTCGGCGACCGTCGTGCAGCGCGGGCAGCTCGTCGACGGGTCGCGCGCGTCGAGCATGCTGAAGAAGACGTGGCGCTCGGTGTACGCGACGACGCCTTCCGGGGCGCCCCAGCGGGCGTCGTCGACGGCCTTGTGCCAGTGCGGTCCGGGAGGATGGGCCGGCAGGTCGCTGAGGCCCCAGCCGGGTTTCGCCTCGGCGAGCACGATGCCCTCGGCCACCCACAGGTCCACCACGGACCGCGCGAGTCGCGGTGCGTCGTGCGGTGTGGCGTCGCGGTCGACGATGGTCTGGAACGTGTCACCCATGCCGACACCGTAGGGCCCGGCACCGACGCCGGTACCGACAGCGGCCTGGGCCCCCTCGTCAGCCGAGCGCCTCGTCCAGCAGTGCCGCCCACTGCGCCACGACCCGTTCGCGGCGGGGTGCGTCGTCGGTGAGGAGGTTGGCGAGGCCGAGGCCGCGGGCCATGTCGAGGAGGCCTTGGACCTTCTCGCGGACCCCCGGCACGGACTCGTCGGCGTCGAGGAGCTCCACGGCCGTGCGGTGGGCTTCGCGGCCCACGCGGGCCTCCAGCTCGGTGACCCGCGGGCGCAGCTGTTCCTCGTTGGAGGCGGCCACCCACAGGTGCAGCGCGGCCCGGAAGAGGGGGCCGGTGTAGAGGTCGACGAGGGCGGCGACGACTGCGCGCCGGTCGCCGTGCGCGCCCTGCGGGAACAGGGCGCGCAAAGCGGTCGAGCGTTCCTCGGCGACGTGCTCGACGGCGGCGGTGAACAGGTCCTCGCGGGTGGGGAAGTGGTGCTGGGCGGCGCCGCGGGAGACGCCGGCGCGTTCGGCGACGACGGAGACCGTGGAGCCCGCCCAGCCGTGTTCGCCGAGGCAGGCCACGGCGGCCTCCAGCAGCCGCTGCCGGGTGGCCCGGCTGCGGTCCTGCTTGGGGACACGGTCGCGGTCCACCGCGCTCACAGCGCCCATGCGGGATCCCGTCGTTCGAGGAAGGCCGTCATCCCCTCGCGGGCCTCGGCGGTGGCGAAAAGCCGGGCCGAGAGCGCGGTGAGATCGGCGGCATTCCGGTCGAATGCCTCCAGCACCCTAGCCGTGAGCAGCCGTTTCGTCTCGGTGAGCGCCTGCGGGGCGGATCTGCGGAGCCCCTCCAGGACGGGGGCGAGGACGGCGTCGACGTCGTCGCCGGCCGCGGTCAGCAGGCCGATCCGGGCGGCCTCGGGGGCGTCGAAGCGCTCGCCGGTGAGGTAGTAGCGGGCGAGGGCCCGCGGGTCGGTGCGCGGGAGCAGCGGCAGGGAGATCACCGCGGGCGCGACGCCGATGCGCACCTCCGTGAAGGCGAAGGTGGACGCGGTGGAGGCGGCGGTGACGTCGCAGGCGGCGAGCAGGCCGAGTCCGCCGGCCCGGACGTGTCCGGTGAGGCGGGCGACGACCGGTTTGGGCAGGGCGACGATCCGGCGCAGCAGGCCGACGAACGCGTCCGGGTGGGGCGGGTCGCGCAGGTCGGCGCCGGCGCAGAAGGTGCCGCCGGTGTGGGTGAGGACGACCGCGCGGACGCCGGAGTCCTCGGCGCAGTCCGCGAGGGCGTCGGCGAGCGCGCCGACGAGCGCCGCGGAGAGGGCGTTGCGGGTGGCGTGCGCGTCGAGGCTGAGCGTCTCGACGCCGCGCGCGCGGGTGCGTCCGATCAGGGGCGCCGTGGCCGTCGTCATGCGCGCTCCCGCAGCTTTCGGCGGAGGATCTTGCCCGAGGCGGCTCTGGGGACGGCGTCGACGAAGGTGACGTGGCGGACGCGCTTGTAGGGGGCGACCCGTTCGGCGACGTACATCGCGACCTCGCCCGCGGCGAGTTCGGGGGCGGTGGGCCTGCGGACCACGAAGGCGTGCGGGACCTCGTTGCCGTCGTCGTAGACGCCGATGACGGCCGCGTCCGCGATCTGCGGGTGGGTGAGCAGCAGCGCCTCGAGTTCGGCGGGGGCCACCTGGAAGCCCTTGTACTTGATGAGTTCCTTGACGCGGTCGACGACGAACAGCCAGCCGTCGTCGTCGACGCGCCCGACGTCGCCGGTGTGCAGCCAGCCGGCGTCGTCGATCATGCCGGCGGTGGCGTCGGGGCGGCCGAGGTAACCCTTCATGACCTGCGGGCCGCGGATGAGGATCTCGCCGGCCTCGCCGACGCCGAGGTCCTTGCCGGGATCGTCGAGGGAGACGATCCGCATCTCGGTGCCGGCGATGAGCCGGCCGACGGTGCCGCCGGGCGCCTCGCGCATGGCGGACAGGGGGACGACGTGGGTGCCCGGCGACAGTTCCGTCATGCCGTAGGCCTGGCCGACGGGCGGGAGGTTCAGGCGCTCGGCGCAGGCGGCGGCGAGGTCGGCGTCCAGTGGTGCGGCGGCGCTGATCACGTACTTCAGTGACGTCAGGTCGTAGGCGGCGACCGCCGGGTGCTTGGCGAGGGCGAGGACGATGGGCGGCGCCACGTACAGGCCGGTGATCCGGTGCTTCTCGATGGCGGCGAGGAACGTCTCGAGGTCGAAGCGGGGCAGGACGACGACGGTGGCGCCGTGCCGCAGCGGGGCGTTCATCAGGGCGGTGAGGCCGTAGATGTGGAAGAAGGGCAGCACGGCGAGGATGCGGTCGCCGGGGCCCGCGGAGATCGCCGGTTCGAGCTGGGCCAGGTTGGTGGCGATCTGCCGGTGGGTGAGCATGACGCCCTTGGGGACGCCGGTGGTGCCGGAGGAGTACGGCAGGGCCGCGACGTCGGCCACCGGATCGATGGCGACCTGCGGTTCGGGGGCCGTCGAGCCGAGCATGTCGACCAGCGAGCGGTGTCCGGGGGCGGTGTCGCAGACGAAGATCTCCTCGACGCCGCCCGCGAGTTCGGCGGCCCGCCGGGCCGTCTGCAGCAGGGGTGAGACGGTGACGATCCAGCGCGCGGCCGAGTCGCCGAGCTGTTTGGCGAGCTCCTCGGGGGTAGCCAGCGGATGCACCGTGGTGACGGTGGCGCCCGCGCGGGTGGCCGCGTAGAAGGCGATCGGGAACGCGACGGTGTTGGGGCTGTGCAGGGCCAGTACGTCGCCCTTGGCGACCCCGGCCTCGGCGAGGGCCGCGGCGACCCGCCGGTGGAAGCGGTCCAGCTGGTCGTACGTGAGGGTGGTGCCGTCCGTGCCGTCGACGAGGGCGGGCAGTTCGCCGAACTCGGCGGCGCGGCCCAGCACGGCGTCGTGGATGGGGAGTTCTATGGGCGGGACGTCTGCGTACGCGCTGCGGAACATGGTTCCTCCTCGGGCGCCGGGCACGTCGGTGTGCCGGTTCGGGCGCTACGGGCCGGTGCGGCCGCCTGGCCGGTTCAGTACGACTTGGGCAGGCCCAGGGTCTGGTGGGAGACGTAGTTCAGAATCATCTCCCGGCTCACCGGGGCGATACGAGCCACGCGGGAGGCCGTTATCAACCGGGCGAGGCCGAACTCGCGCGTGAGGCCGTTGCCGCCGAGCGTGTGCACGGCCTGGTCGACCGCTTTCACGCAGGCCTCGCCCGCCGCGTACTTGGCCATGTTGGCGGCCTCGCCCGCGCCGACGTCGTCGCCCGCGTCGTACAGGAGGGCCGCCTTCTGCATCATCAGGCGGGCCAGTTCGAGGTCGATGTGGGCCTGGGCGAGGGGGTGCGCGATGGCCTGGTGGGCGCCGATGGGGGTGTCCCAGACGGTGCGTTCGCGCGCGTACTCGATCGCGCGGGAGAGCGCGTGGCGGCCCATGCCGATCGCGAACGCGGCCGTCATGATGCGTTCGGGGTTGAGTCCGGCGAAGAGCTGGAGCAGGCCGGCGTCCTCCTCGCCGACGAGGGCGTGCGCCGGGAGCCGCACATCGTCCAGGACGAGTTCGAACTGCTTCTCCACACTGTCCAGTTCCATGTCGATCCGGCGGCGGGTGAAGCCGGGCGTGTCACGCGGGACGATGAACAGGCAGGGCTTGAGGCGGCCCGTGCGGGCGTCCTCGGTGCGGCCGACGATCAGGGTGGCGTCGGCGATGTCGACGCCGGAGACGAAGACCTTGCGGCCGGTCAGCAGCCAGTCGCCGCTCGCCGGGTCGCGGCGGGCGGTGGTGGTGATGCGGTGGCTGTTGGAGCCGGCGTCGGGTTCGGTGATGCCGAACGCCATGAGGCGGCTGCCGTCGGCGAGCGCGGGGAGCCACGCCTGCTTCTGTTCCTCGGTGCCGAAGCGGGCGATGACCGTGCCGCAGATCGCCGGGGAGACGATCATCATGAGGAGCGGGTTGCCGGCGGCGCCCATCTCTTCGAGGACGAGGGAGAGTTCGGTGATGCCGCCGCCTCCGCCTCCGTAGGCCTCGGGGAGGTTGACGCCGATGTAGCCGAGCTTGGCGGCGGCCTGCCAGAGCCCGTCGTCCTCGGTGGCGTGGGCATGGGCGTGGGCGTGGGCTTGGGCATGGGCGTGGCTCCTGGCGAAGGACGAGACCGCCTTGCGCAGTGCCTTGTGCTCGTCGGACTCGATCAGGGTCGTCACTGTGGCTCCTTCGGCTGCGGGTTCGTCCGTGGTCGGTCGCGCTCACGCTGCGGAGCCGCATGTCGATGCGGCCCCGCGCACCCCTACGTGTCCTGCACTACGGCCAGCAGGGTGCCGACCTGGACCTGCTGTCCTTCCGTCACCCGGACCGCCGTCACCGTGCCCGTCGCCGGGGCGGGGATGACGTGTTGCATCTTCATCGCTTCGAGCCACACCAGCGGTTCACCCGCTTCGACACTCGATCCGGTGACGAGACCGGGCGCGAGCTTGACGACCGTGCCCGGCATCGGGGCCAGGAGGGAGCCGGGGGCGTGCTGGGCCTGCGGGGCCGGGAAGCGCGGGAGGGCCGTGAGGGTCTCGCCGTTGACGTGGACCTGGTCGCCGTAGCGGGCGATCTCGTAGCGGTGGCGTACGCCGTCCGACTCCAGGACGACCAGGGACGGGGTCGCGCGGACGACCTGGACGCCCTCCGCCATGAGTCCGGACCGGCCGTGTGTGTACGCCGCCTCGATCTCCTCGCCGCCCACCGCGTACCGCTTCGTCTGCGGCTGGGACGGCAGGTTGCGCCAGCCGCCGAACGGTGAGCGGGTGCGGGCGTCGGCGAGGGCGGCGGCCAGCGGGGCGTGCGGATCGGGCGCCGGTACGGTCAGCTCGCCGAGGTGCCGGTCGTAGAAGCCGGTGTCCATGCGCGCGGACGTGAACTCCGGGTGCCGCAGGGAGCGGACCAGCAGGTCCCGGTTGGTGACGGGGCCGTGCAGGACCGTGCGTTCCAGGGCGCCCGCGAGCCTGCGGACGGCCTCCGCGCGCGTGGGGGCGTGGGCGACGACCTTGGCGAGCATCGGGTCGTAGTGGACGCCGACGGCGTCGCCGTCGCCGTAGCCGGTGTCCAGCCGGACTCCCCCGGGGACGGACAGGCGGTGCAGGACGCCGGTCTGCGGGGTCCAGCCGTCCGCCGGGTCCTCGGCGTAGAGGCGGGCCTCGACGGCGTGGCCACGCGCGCGTGGCGGCTCGGCGTCCAGGGCGGCGCCCTCGGCGATCCGGATCTGCTCGGCGACCAGGTCGAGCCCGAAGACGGCCTCCGTGACGGGGTGCTCGACCTGGAGGCGGGTGTTCATCTCCAGGAAGTGCGGGCGGCCGTCCGCGACGAGGAACTCCACGGTGCCGGCGCCGACGTAGGAGACCGCCCGTGCGGCGCGCACGGCCAGCGCGCGCAGTTCCTCCGCCAGGGGCCCGGCGAGGCCCGCCGCCGGCGCCTCCTCGATCACCTTCTGGTGGCGTCGCTGCAGCGAGCAGTCGCGGGTGCCGAGCGCCCACACCGTGCCATGGCTGTCGGCGAGGATCTGCACCTCGACATGGCGGCCGTGCTCCACGTACGGCTCGACGAACACCTCGCCGTCGCCGAAGGCGCTCGCGGCCTCGGCGCGCGCGCTCTCCAGCGCGGGGCCCAGCTCCGTCAGGCGGCGCACCACGCGCATGCCGCGCCCGCCGCCGCCCGCCGCCGCCTTCACCAGCACGGGCAGGTCGGCCTCCGTCACCTCGTCCGCGGCGAGCGGGGCGAGCCCCATGAGCTGTTTGGCGCGCGTCTTGGACGCCATCGCCTCGATCGCCTCGGGCGGCGGCCCGATCCAGACGAGGCCCGCGTCCAGGACGGCGCGCGCGAAGTCGGCGTTCTCGGACAGGAAGCCGTAGCCGGGGTGCACGGCGTCCGCGCCCGCGGCGACGGCGGCCTTCACCACGAGGTCGCCGCGCAGATAGGTGTCCGCGGGCGAGCTGCCGGGCAGCCGTACGGCCGTGTCGGCCACGCGCGTGTGGAGCGCGCCGGCGTCGGCGTCCGAGTGGACGGCGACGGTGCGCACGCCCGCCTCGCGGCAGGTGCGGAAGACGCGGCAGGCGATCTCGCCGCGGTTGGCCACCAGAACGGAAGTAATCATGAGCCTCACATCCGGAAGACGCCGAAGCCGCCGCGGGCGCCCTCGTACGGGGCCGTGTGCACGGCCGACAGGCACAGGCCGAGGACGGTGCGGGTGTCGCGCGGGTCGATGACGCCGTCGTCGTACAGCCGCCCCGACAGGAACATGGGCAGCGACTCGGACTCGATCTGCTGCTCCACCATGGCGCGCAGGGCGGCGTCGGCGTCCTCGTCGTAGGGGTGGCCCTTCGCGGCCGCCGACTGCCGGGCGACGATCGACAGGACGCCGGCGAGCTGCTGCGGGCCCATCACCGCCGACTTCGCGCTCGGCCAGGCGAACAGGAAACGGGGGTCGTAGGCGCGTCCGCACATGCCGTAGTGACCGGCCCCGTACGACGCACCCATGAGGACGGACAGGTGCGGGACCCTCGAGTTCGACACCGCGTTGATCATCATCGCGCCGTGCTTGATGATGCCGCCCTGCTCGTACTCCCGGCCGACCATGTAGCCGGTGGTGTTGTGCAGGAAGAGCAGTGGGACGTCGCGCTGATTGGCGAGCTGGATGAACTGGGCGGCCTTCTGCGACTCGGCGCTGAAGAGCACCCCCTGGGCGTTGGCCAGGATGCCGACCGGGTAGCCGTGCAGGGTCGCCCAGCCGGTGACGAGGCTCGTCCCGTAGAGGGGCTTGAACTCGTCGAAGTCGGAGGCGTCGACGATCCGGGCGATCACCTCGCGCGGGTCGAAGGGGGTGCGCAGATCCCCGGGGACGATGCCCAGGAGCTCGTCCTCGTCATACCTGGGAGGGACGGCCGGGCCCGGGTCCGGGTACGCCTTGCGGTGGTTGAGGCGGGCCACCACGCGGCGCGCCTGGCGCAGCGCGTCCCGCTCGTCGACGGCGAAGTGGTCGGCGAGGCCGGACACGCGCGCGTGCATCTCCGCGCCGCCCAGGGACTCGTCGTCGCTCTCCTCCCCGGTGGCCATCTTCACCAGCGGCGGCCCGCCGAGGAACACCTTCGCGCGCTCCTTGACCATGATCACGTGGTCGGACATGCCGGGGACGTACGCGCCGCCCGCGGTCGAGTTCCCGAAGACCACGGCGACCGTCGGGACGCCGGCGGCGGAGAGCCGGGTCAGGTCGCGGAAGACGGCCCCGCCCGGAATGAAGATCTCCTTCTGGGACGGCAGGTCGGCGCCGCCCGACTCGACGAGGCTGATGCAGGGCAGCCGGTTGGCGAGCGCGATGTCGTTGGCCCGCAGGGCCTTCTTCAGCGACCAGGGGTTACTGGCCCCGCCCCGCACGGTCGGGTCGTTGGCGGTGATCAGGCACTCCACGCCCTCGACGACGCCGATGCCGGTCACCAGGGACGCGCCCACCGTGTGATCGCTGCCCCAGGCGGCCAGCGGCGACAGCTCCAGGAACGGCGTGTCGGGGTCCAGGAGCAGCTCGACGCGTTCGCGGGCGAGGAGCTTGCCGCGCGCGCGGTGCCGGGCGACGTACTTCTCGCCGCCGCCGGCCAGCGCCTTCGCGTGCTCGGCGTCGAGGCCGGCCAGCTTGCCGAGCATGGCCTCGCGGTGGGCGCGGTAGTCGGGGCCGTGGGTGTCCAGGGCGGACGTGATGACCGTCAAAGGAGGGCCTCCGGGATGTCCAGACAGCGGGAGCGCAGCCATTCGCCGAGCGCCTTGGCCTGCGGATCGAAGCGGTGCTGGGCGGCCACTCCCTCGCCGAGGACGCCCTCGACGACGAAGTTCAGGGCGCGCAGCCGGGGCAGGACGTGCCGGGTGACGGTCAGGGAGCGGCACTCGGGGAGGAGTTCGCGCAGCCGGTCGGCCGTCAGCTCGTGGGCGAGCCAGCGCCAGGCCTCGTCCGTCCGCGCCCAGACGCCGACGTTGGCGTCGCCGCCCTTGTCGCCGCTGCGGGCGCCCGCGACCAGCCCGAGGGGCGCGCGCCGCACGGGGCCGGGCGGCAGCGGCTCCGGCAGGCCGGGTTCCGGCGCCGCCTCGAGCGGGCGGGTGCCGTCGGCGGGCGGCGGGGGGACGGTCAGGCGGCGGCCGTCGTGCAGGACGGCGACGTGTTGGACGTCCCCCTGCGGGACGGACGAGGCCTCGAACACGCCGTACGGGGAGCCCTTGCCAGGGGGCGCGAGGAGATGGAAGCCGGGGTAGCTGGCCAGCGCCAGTTCCACGGCGGCCCCGCTCAGCGCCCGTCCGACGACGGCCTGTTCGGGGTCGCGTACGACGAGTCGCAGCAGCGCGCCGGCGGTCTCCTCGGTGTCGGCGTCGGGTCGGTCGGTGCGGACGAGTTCCCAACGAACCTGTGTCGGGGGCGACTTGGCGAGCGCGTCGGTCATCTGCTCGCGCGCCAGCGCCGCCTTGGCCTCGATGTCGAGGCCGGTGAGCACGAAAACGACCTCGTTGCGGAAGCCGCCCAGGCGGGTGCGACCGACCTTGAGGTGGGGCGGCGGGGCCTCGCCGCGCACGCCGTCGATACGCACCCGGTCCGGGCCGTCCTGGGTGAGCCGGACGGTGTCCAGCCGCGCGGTGACGTCGGGGCCCGCGTACCGGGCGCCTCCCGTCTCGTACAGCAGCTGGGCGGTCACCGTGCCGACGTCGACGAAGCCGCCAGTGCCGGGGTGTTTGGTGATGACACAGCTGCCGTCCTCGTGGATCTCGGCGAGCGGGAAGCCGGGCCGGCGCAGGTCACGGCCGGGGCCGGTGCGGGCGCCTGTGCCGCCGTCGGTGCCTGTGCCTGTGCCGCCGTCGGCGAAGAACGCGTAGTTGCCGCCCGTCGCCTGCGTCCCGCACTCCAGGACGTGTCCGGCGACGACCGCGCCCGCGAGGCGGTCGTACTCCCGCGGCCCCCAGCCGAACCGGGCGGCGGCGGGTCCGGTGACCAGGGCCGCGTCGGTGACCCGCCCGGTGACGACGACATCCGCGCCCTCGCGCAGACAGGCGGCGATACCGAAACCGCCGAGGTAGGCGTGCGCGGTGAGACTGCCGGGAAACCGGTTCCCGAGATCGTCGCCCTCGACGTGCGCGACGCGCGCCGGGATGCCGAGCCGGTCCGCCGATTCGCGTACGGCGTCGGCGAGTCCGGCCGGGTTGAGGCCGCCCGCGTTGGCGACGATCCGCACCCCGCGCTCGTGGGCGAGGCCGAGGCACTCCTCGAGCTGCCGCAGAAAGGTGCGGGCGTACCCGGCGGCCGGATCCTTCAGCCGGTCGCGGCCCAGGATCAGCATGGTCAGCTCGGCGAGGTAGTCGCCGGTGACGACGTCCAGCTCGCCGCCGGTGAGCATCTCGCGCAGGGCGTCGAAACGGTCGCCGTAGAACCCGGACGCGTTGCCCACACGGAGCACGCTCACGAGGCCGATTCCTTCGGCGGACGGCCGCTGCCGGGCGGCCCCGCGAAGGCCTGGGCGACGTCCAGCCAGCGGTCGGCGTCGGTGCCCTCGGCGCGCAGACCGAGGTCCGCGCGGTGGGCGCGCTGGGTCACCAGGAGGCAGAAGTCGAGGGCGGTGCCGGTGACGCGGTCGTCGGCGTCCTCAGGACCGTATGTCCACAACTGTCCTGAGGGGCTGCGCAGTTCGAGGCGGAACTCCTCGAAGGGCGTGGGCAGTCCGTGCACGCCGAACGCGAAGTCACGGGTGCGGACGCCGAGGCGCACGATGTGCCGGAGCCGGTCGGTCGGCGCGGGCTTCTTCCCCAACGCGTCCGCCACGTCCAGGCCGTGGGCCCAGGTCTCCATGAGCCGCGCGGTCGCCATCGAGGCGGCGGCCATCGGCGGGCCGTACCAAGGAAAGCGCGCTCCCGCGGGCGCGGCGCGCAACGCCGCCTGCAGGGCGTCGCGCCCGGTGCGCCAGTTGGCGAGGAGCCGGCCGGGCGGCTGCGCGGCCCCCTCCGCCGCGCCGTTGTCCACGAAGTCGCCGGGCGCGGCCAGCGCCTTCTCGACCTCACGGGCGAAGGCGTCCCGGTCGGTCACGGCCAGCACGGAGGAGCGGTCGGTCCATGCGAGATGCGCGATCTGGTGCGCGACGGTCCAGCCGGGCGCGGGCGTCGGCAACGCCCACTGCTCCGCTCCCGACTCGGCCACCAGGCGGTCGAGTTCGTCGCTTTCGGCACGCAGGTCGTCGAGCACGGGGGTGGGGTCGGCCATGGGGTGGAGCATGGCAGCGGACCCCAAAACAAGCAAGCATGCTTGCATTAATTTCTACCGGGGCCGCCTCCGTCTCAGGAAGAGGAACCGGAACAGGCAGGAACAGGAACAGGAACAGGGACCGGCGCAGTCGCCCTCACGCCTCCGGGACGGCCGCCTTGCCCCGCCCGACCTGGGTCCGCACCGCGCCCATGCTCGCCGCCACGACCAGGGCGATGGCGGCCGCCTGGACCGTGGTCAGCGCCTGGTCGAGGATCAGGAAGCCCGCGGTGGCGGCGATGGCCGGCTCCAGGCTCATCAGGATCGCGAAGGTGGACGCCGGCAGACGGCGCAGCGCGAGCAGTTCGAGGGTGTAGGGCAGGACCGACGACAACAGGGCCACCGCCGCGCCCAGGCCCAGCGTCACCGGGTCGGCGAGTTTCGCGCCCGACTCCGCGAGACCCAGCGGGAGGAAGAGCAGCGCCCCCACCGCCATCGCCAGCGCGAGCCCGTCCGCCTGCGGGAAACGCCGGCCGGTACGGGCGCTGAAGACGATGTACGCCGCCCACATCGCGCCGGCGCCCAGCGCGAACGCGACGCCCACCGGATCCAGCGCGCCGAAGCCGCCACCGCCATCGCCGCCCTCGCCGTGACCGCCACCGCCGCCGCCGCTGAGCAGGAACACGCCGACGAGGGCCAGTGCGGCCCACACCAGGTTCAGCGCACGGCGTGAGGCGACGACCGAGAGGGCCAGCGGGCCGAGGACCTCCAGCGTCACCGCCGGACCCAACGCGATGCGGTCCAGCGACTGGTAGAACAGGCCGTTCATCGCGGCCATCGTGACGCCGAAGGCGACGACCGTGCCCCAGTCGGCGCGCGAGTGGCCGCGCAGCCGTGGCCGGCAGACGACCAGCAGCACCACGGCGGCGACCAGGAGCCGCAGCGCCACCACGCCCAGCGCGCCCGCCCTCGGCATCAACGTCACCGCGAGGGCGCCGCCGAACTGCACCGAGATCCCGCCGGCGAGCACCAGGCCGACGGGACCGAGGGGGCCGAAGGAGCCGAACCGGCCCGGGGTCTCGCCCGGAAGCCGGGGAGCGGCGGTGCTCGCGGTCGCGGGGGCGGTGTCGGGGGTCGTCACGGGCGGTCCTGGTGCTCGGCTCGGGCTCGTTCATCACGATGCACTGTCGAGTTCAGGGTAGTGGACCAGGTCAGGCGTGAAAACCCTTTATGCCACTGTCTCGGGCTCTGAGACGAACGGGCGGGCGGGGAAGCCGTCGAGCGGACGGGGACCCGTCGGGACGGCAGCGAAGCCGTCGGGAAGGCAGCGAAGCCGTCAGCGGCGGGCCAGGTACAGGGTCAGCGCCCGGTGCAGCAGCTTGTTGAGGGGGAAGTCCCACTCGCCCAGGTACTCGACCGCCTCCCCGCCCGTGCCCGCCTTGAAGCGGAGCAGGCCGAGCAGGTGGTTGGACTCGTCCAGCGTGTCGGTGATCCCTCGCAGGTCGTAGACGGCGGCGCCCCCCTCGTGGGCGTCCGCCATCATGCGCCACTGCATGGCGTTGTTGGGCTGGACCTCGCGTCTGCGGCCGGTGGACGCGCCGTAGGAGTACCAGACGTGCTCGCCGACAGTCAGCATGGTGGCCGCGGCGAGGACGTCGCCGTCGTGGTGCGCGAGGTAGAGCCGCATGCGGTCGGGATGCTCGGCGTTCAGCGCGTCCCACATACGCCGGAAGTAGGACAGCGGGCGCGGGACGAAACGGTCGCGCTCGGCGGTCTCGAGGTACAGCCCGTAGAACGCCGGCAGGTCCTCGGCCCCGCCCCGGACCACCTTCACGCCCGCGTTCTCCGCCTTCTTGATGTTGCGCCGCCACTGCTGGTTCAGGCCGCTGCGGACGTCGTCCAGCGACCGTCCCGCCAGCGGCACCTGGAAGACGTGGCGCGGCTGGCCCGCCGCGAAGCCCTCCTCGCCGCCCCGCGCGGCCGGCCGCCAGCCGGCCCGGCACAGCCGGTCGGCGACGTCCTGGGCGGCCGGCTCGTACGACGTCGGCTCGGCGTCCCCCAGCCGGTGGGCGTCCGGGTCGGCGATGGCCGCCTTGACGGCGTCCGCGCTCCAGCGCCGCACGACGACGGGCGGGCCCATCTTCACCGAGAACGCGCCCCGCGCCTTCAGGTGCGCCAGCATCGGCGTCAGCCAGCGTTCGACGAGATCCGGCGCGTGCCAGTCGACGAGCGGCCCCTCGGGCAGATACGCCAGACACCTGCGCAGCCTCGGCACCGGCCGCAGCAGCACCAGCCCGGCCCCCACGAGCGCCCCCGTCCCGTCGAACCAGCCCAGGCTCTCCGCCTGCCAGTCCGGCTTCACATCCCCCCACGAGGGGACCTGCATATGGCTCGCGGAGGGGCGGCCCGCGACGAACGCCAGGTGCTCGTCACGGCTGATGGACTGGACACGCAGACTCATGGCGGGGCCCCTTCGAACGGCCGTTTTCGGCCACCCTAGGAGGCCAACAGCCCAGGCCCGAGGCCCAAGGCCGCCAACCGCCCGCGTGTCCGCCACACGGGTACGCAGATGGGCGTCCGTCGGCTGGGTGATCTCGGTACTCGAAATCTCTTACGCGGGCGTTTCGGGGGCTTCGGGAAACGGCGGCAGGGAATCGGCTACGAACGTCCCCAGCCCGACCTCGCCCCGCGTCCAGCCCTGTACGCGCACGTGCTGCATGGCCTTCGCCGCCGTCGCGTTCACCACGCCGAACTCCTGGGCGATGTCCAACGTGGAAGGCACACGGCTGCCCGGAGGATACGTGCCGTCCTTGATGCGCCGGATGATCTCCGCTGCGATCTGCCGCCACAGGGGCCGCGTACGGTCAAGCTCCATGATGTCAGCGTGGGTGACTACGGCATTCTGCGCATCCGTGGTTGTCTACAGTTATCCACGGTATGGTGAACTCCGAAACACAGAACGGCCCCGGCGGGAAGCGGCTACTTCCTCACCGGGGCCTGAGCCGACTGAATAGGAGTCGACCTATGCGCAGCCTACTGGCCGCGACCCTGAGCCTCTTTCTGCCGCCTCGCGGAGCTCACCGCGCCGCCGACGTGTCACCGTTGCTCGGCGTCCGTCCGCACGTTCTCACGCTTCGGCCATCGCACGGCGACGACGTCATCGCCGCTGACGGTCTTCCCCTGGTCCGGCCGTACGTCGTCCTGTGGGAACGCGAGCGGGATGCACGCCGGGCAGCCGTCCTCGCCCCCTTGGGACAGGACCATGCGTGGTCGGAGGGCGCTGCATGAGCGGGAGGCGTTTCCGCAGCATCGGCGTCGACCCTGCGACCGGCAAGGAGGGGTTCGTGCTCGGCCGCCCCGGCGGTTTCCTTGAGGAACTGGCCGACGTGCACGCCCTCAGGGCAGCCGCCGTCCTGGCGACGGCCGTCGGCGCCGTACTGGACGGAGGCAGGTCGTCGGACGCCGAACTCGCCGCCTTCGTACCGTCGTTGCACGCGGCGCGCGAAGAATGCGTCGGCATCATGGCGGCGGACAGGGAGTGACGGCGTAGAGGGCGGCATGCGGCCGTAGGGCGTCAGCCGCGTTGCAAGTGCCCGGGATCGCCCCCCCCGGACGCCTGCCACGGCCGACCGCATGGGCCCGTCAGGGACGCCCCCGCACGCGTCAGTCTTCCCCCTCCAGCCCCTCCGCCAGCACTTCCGCCAGGTGCCTCCCGCGTACCCCCGCCAGCTGCTCCAGCTGGGTGCGGCAGGAGTAGCCGTCGGCCAGGATCACCGCCGCCTCCGGGGCGTCGCGGACGGACGGCAGGAGCTGTTCCTCCGCGCAGGCCGCCGACACCTCGAAGTGGCCGGCCGTGAAGCCGAAGTCGCCCGCCAGGCCGCAGCAGCCGCCGCTCAGGTCGCCGGTGAGACCCGCGGCCGCGCGCAGCCGCCGTTCGGCCGCGTCGCCGAGGACCGCGTGCTGGTGGCAATGGGTCTGGCCGACCGCCGGACGGTCCAGGCGGGGCGGGGTCCACTCGGGGGCGTGCCGTTCCAGTGCCTCGGCGAACGTGAGGACGCGGGCGGCGAGGCGACCCGCGCGCGGGTCGTCGTGCAGCAGCTCGGGCAGGTCGGTGCGCAGGGCGGCCGCACAGCTCGGCTCCAGGACGACGACCGGGGCGGCCGTCTCCAGCACCGGTTCCATCAGGTCGAGCGTGCGGCGCAGCACCACGCGCGCGTGGTCGAGCTGACCGGTCGAGACGTACGTCAGCCCGCAGCAGACCCGGCCCCGGCGGGCGGTCAGCAGCGTGGCCGCGCTCCTCGACCGGCCGTCGCCCACCGGCCGCCCCCGCATCAGCAGCGTCGGCGGCAGCGCCACCCGCAGCCCCGCGGCCTCCAGCACCCGGACGGCCGCCCGGCCCACGGACGGGGAGAGGTGCTCGGTGAAGGTGTCGGGCCACAACACGACCAGATCGCCCGCATCGCCGGACTTCCCGCGCCCGGGGGCGGATCCGGTCCCGGACCCGGTCCCCCGCCACCACGCGCTGAACGTCTCGCGCGGCAGCCGCGGGAGCGCCCGCTCCGGCGCGATCCCGGCCGCCCGCTTCGCGAGCCGCGCCAGCGGTCCCACGGACGCCAGCGCGTTCACGGCCGCCGCGGCCCGCAGCCGCGCCGTCCACCGCAGCCACACCGGCAGCCGGCCCATGCTGTAGTGCGCGGCCGGGCGTCGGCGGCCCGCGTAGTGGTGGTGCAGGAACTCCGCCTTGTAGGTGGCCATATCGACCTCGACCGGGCAGTCCGAGCGGCAGCCCTTGCAGGACAGGCACAGGTCCAGCGCGTCCCGGACCTCCGTGGAGCGCCAGCCGGCCGTCACCAGCTCGCCGGCCAGCATCTCGTGCAGCAGCCGGGCCCGGCCACGCGTGGAATGCTCCTCGCGGCCCGTGACCCGGAACGACGGGCACATCACCCCCGCCGCGTCCGCCGCACCCGCAGCCCCCGCAGGTCCCGTCGCCCCCGCCGTCGTACGGCACTTCGCGACCCCCACGCACCGGCGCACCGCCGCGGCGAAGTCGCCGCCGTCGGACGGGTACCCGAACGCCACGTCAACCGGTTCGCGGGGCAGCACGGCGAACCGCAGGTCGGCGTCGAGGGGCGCGGGGCGCACCAGCATCCCCGGGTTGAGCAGGTCGTCCGGGTCCCATACGCCCTTCGCACGCTCGAACAGCGCGACCAGCTCCGCCCCGTACATGCGGGGCAGCAGTTCGGCCCGCGCCTGCCCGTCCCCGTGCTCGCCGGAGAGGGAGCCGCCGTGCGACACGACCAGCTCGGCCAGCTCCTCCGAGAAACGCCGGAAACGCGCTACCCCTGCCTCCGACAACAGATCGAAGTCGATGCGGACATGGATGCAGCCGTCCCCGAAGTGCCCGTAGGGCGTGCCGCGCAGGCCGTGGCGCGCGAGCAGCCCGCGGAAGTCGCGCAGATAGCCGCCGAGCCGGGCGGGCGGCACCGCGCAGTCCTCCCAGCCGGGCCACGCCTCGCCGCCGCCGGGCATCCGGGTCGCGGTGCCGGCGGCGTCCTCCCGCACCCGCCACAGCAGCCGCTGCCCGGCCGGGTCCGTCACCACGCGCGCGTCCAGGGCGTCCGCCGCGCGCACGATCGTCCGCGCACGCGCGTGTGCCTCGTCCGCCGAACCGCCGCCGGTCTCCACGAACAGCCAGGCGCCGCCGCGCGGCAGGGCGACCGCCGTGGACGGCGGCACCAGGTCGACCGCCATCCCTTCCACCGTCAGCGGCCCGTACGGCAGCAGCCCGGCCGCGGCCTCGGCGGCGGCGCCCTCGTCGGCGTACCCGAGCACCGCGAGCGCACGCGCGCGTGGCGCCTCGACGAGCGCGACGACCGCCTCCGTCAGCACGCCCAGGGTGCCTTCGGAACCGCAGAACGAGCGGGCGACGTCCGCGCCCTTCTCCGGCAGCAGCGCGTCCAGGGCGTACCCGGAGATACGGCGGGGCAGGTCGGGGTAACCGGTCCGCAGCCGCGCGAGTTCCCCGTCCACCAGCGCCCGCAGCCCGTCCGGCGCCCCGGCCCACCCCCGCCCGAGCCGCAGCCGGTCCCCGCGCGCGGTGAGCACCGTCAGTTCGCGCACGTTGTCCGCCGTCGTGCCCCAGGCCACCGAATGCGACCCGCACGCGTTGTTGCCGATCATCCCGCCGAGCGTGCAGCGGCTGTGCGTGGACGGGTCGGGGCCGAAACGCAGCCCGTGCGGGGCCGCGGCCTCCTGCAACCGGTCGAGCACCAGCCCCGGCTGCACGACGGCCGTCCGCGCGTCCGGGTCCAGCGACACCAGCCGGTTCAGGTGCCGGGTGAAGTCCAGCACCACGCCCGTCCCCGTCGCCTGCCCCGCGATGGACGTGCCCCCGCCGCGCGCGACGACCGGCGTCCCGTGCGACCGGCACGCCTCCAGGACGGCCGCCACGTCGTCGGCGTCCCGCGGTGCGACGACGCCGAGCGGGACACGCCGGTAGTTGGACGCGTCCATGGTGACCAGCGCCCGCGCCGTCACCCCGAAATCCACGTCCCCCCGAACGACCCGCCGCAGCTCACTCTCGAGGTCCCGGACATCCGTCATGCGTCCAGGAAACCAAAGTGAGACGCCGGAAACGCCGTCTCATCCGACGGACGAGGTTTCGCCCAGGTTTCCCGCACCGGCTAACCTCCCTTCCGTGGCTGAGATCCAGATTCCTGCTGACATCAAGCCCGCCGACGGTCGATTCGGCGCGGGCCCCTCCAAGGTGCGGGTGGAGGCGCTGGACGCCCTGGCCGCCACCGGCACGTCCCTCCTCGGCACCTCCCACCGCCAGGCCCCGGTGAAGAACCTGGTCGGCGAGGTGCGCGCGGGCATCACCGAGCTGTTCCAGCTCCCGGACGGGTACGAGGTGATCCTGGGCAACGGCGGCTCGACCGCTTTCTGGGACGTCGCGACCCACGGACTGATCGAGAACAAGTCGCAGCACCTCACGTTCGGCGAGTTCAGCTCGAAGTTCGCGAAGGCCGCGAAGCTCGCCCCCTGGCTGGCCGACCCCACCGTGATCTCCTCCGACCCGGGCACGCACCCCGAGCCGGTCGCCGAGGCGGGCGTCGACGTGTACGCGTTCACGCACAACGAGACGTCCACCGGTGTCGCCGCCCCGCTGCGGCGCGTCCAGGGCGCCGACGAGGGCTCCCTCGTCCTGGTGGACGCCACCTCCGGCGCCGGCGGCCTGCCGGTCGACATCGCCGAGACGGACGTCTACTACTTCGCCCCGCAGAAGTCCTTCGCCTCCGACGGCGGCCTGTGGATCGGTGTGTTCTCGCCGGCCGCGATCGAGCGCGCCGAGCGGATCCACGCCTCCGGCCGCCACATCCCGGAGTTCTTCAGCCTGCCGACGGCGATCGACAACTCCCGCAAGAACCAGACGTACAACACCCCGGCGCTGGCCACCCTCTTCCTGCTCGACCAGCAGCTGAAGTGGATCAACGGCCAGGGCGGCCTCGCGTGGTCCACGGCCCGCACCAAGGACTCCTCCAGCCGCCTCTACGGCTGGGCCGAGGAGTCGAAGCACGCCACCCCGTTCGTCACCGATCCGGCCAAGCGCTCCCAGGTCATCGGCACGATCGACTTCGCGGACGAGATCGACGCCGCCGCGATCGCCAAGGTGCTGCGCGCCAACGGCATCGTCGACACCGAGCCCTACCGCAAGCTCGGCCGCAACCAGCTGCGCGTGGCGATGTTCCCGGCGATCGACCCGGCGGACGTCGAGGCCCTGACGAAGTGCGTCGACTACGTGATCGAGAAGCTCTAGCCGTTCCTGGCGGCTCGTAGCGGCCCGTAGCCGCTCCGGCAGACGGAGGAAGGGCGCCCGGTGACCGGGCG
Organism: Streptomyces sp. B21-105; assembly: GCF_036898465.1. NCBI lineage: Bacteria > Bacillati > Actinomycetota > Actinomycetes > Kitasatosporales > Streptomycetaceae > Streptomyces > Streptomyces sp. B21-105. Next base: position 4,246,952 of record NZ_JARUMJ010000001.1, read on the forward strand.
CCCTTCGTGTTTCCGTTCAGCGGCAGATCTCTCAGCCGCGGAGGCCGACCAGCCGGTGCAGGGTGTCGGCGGGGGTCGCCGCCGTGGCCGGCTGTCCGGTGGCCAGGGTGGACCGCGCGGCGGCCGACGCGGCAGCCGGCGGCACGGGGTCGGCGGTCTTCTTGCAGACCGCGTCGGCCACGCCCCTGCCGCGCGGCACGGTGCCGTCGGTGAGGTACTTGGCCAGGTACTTGTCCAGGCAGGCGTTGCCGCTCAGCGAGATGCCGTGGTTGCCGCCGCCCTGCTCCACCACCAGGCTGGAGTGCTTGAGCAGACGGTGGGTCGCGACGCCGCCCTGGTAGGGGGTGGCCGCGTCGTTCGTCGCCTGGAACAGCAGCACCGGCGGGAGCTTGCTGTTGGCGACGTTCACCGGCTTCATCGGCTTCGTCGGCCAGTACGCGCAGGGCGCGTTGTACCAGGCGTTGTTCCAGGCCATGAACGGGGCCTTCTTGTGCACGGCCCAGTTGTCCTTGCGCCACTGGTTCCAGTCGCGCGGCCAGGAAGCGTCACGGCACTGCACGGACGTGTACACGCTGTAGCCGTTGTCGCCGGAGGCGTCGATCGCCGCGATGCCCTCGTACGCCTTGACGAGCGGGGCGGCGTTCTTGCCGTTCACGTAGGCGGCGAACGCCGAGGCGAGGGTGGGCCAGTAACCGTTGTAGTAACCGCCGGGGATGAAGGTGTCCTCCAGCTCGGAGGCGCCCACCTTGCCGCCGGCCGGCCGCTTGGCGAGCTCCGCCCGCATCGCGTACCACTTGGCCTCGATCTTGGCCGGGTTCGTGCCGAGCTTGTACGTGCTGTCGTACTTGGCGATCCACGCCATCAGCGCCTTCTGGCGGGCGTCGAAGGCGTAGTCCTGCGAGATGTTGGCCTTGTACCAGACCCCGCCGGGGTCGACGATCGAGTCCAGCACCATGCGGCGCACCCGGGTCGGGTAGAGCTTGGCGTAGACCTGGCCCAGGTACGTGCCGTACGAGTAGCCGAAGTAGTTGATCTTCTGGGCGCCGAGCGCCTTGCGGATCGCGTCCATGTCCTTCACGGCGTTGACCGTGTTGATGTGCGGCAGGACGGACGCGTACTTCGTCCCGCAGGCCTTGGCGAAGGCCTTCACGCGCGCGAGGTTGGCCTTCTCGATCGCGGCGGTGCTCGGCACGGAGTCCGGGCGGACCGGGTTGAAGTAGCCCGGCTTGCAGTCCAGGGCGGGCTGGCTCTTGCCCACGCCACGCGGGTCGAAGCCGATGACGTCGTACTGAGACGCGACCGCCTTCGGCAGCGAGGACGCCACGAACGGGGCGAGGGACAGACCGCTGCCGCCGGGGCCACCGGGGTTGACCAGCAGCGGGCCCTGGTACTTCCGCGCGGTGTGCGGGACACGGGACAGGGCCAGGGTTATCGTCCGGCCCTGCGGCTTGGCGTAGTCGAGCGGCACCTTCACCGACGCGCACTGCAGGGTCGGGGCGTCTTCCGTGGCGCACTTCTTCCAGGTCACCCTGGTCGCCTGTGCGGCGGTCCGGGTGGCGGTCTGCGACGTCGTGGCCTCGGCCGGGACGGCCGTGAGGCTTCCGGCCAGCACGACGGTCGCACCGCACAGTACGGCTGTGCTTCGTCTCATGAAGTTCCTTCACGCCATGGGGAGTTCAGCTGGACCGGATGGTTCGCGGTCCCCGCTGGATCTTTCCGAAGAAGGCCCGTCACAAGAAGCACTTCGGCCGACAATTTTGAACTCGTTTGCTTCACAGACCCTTCACCGGCCGCCGACAGCCGGGACGACGACGGCACACAGCTCACCGTGAGTCGCGGCCGGCACGACGAACGGGGCGCCCGGCGAACACTCCACCGGGCACCCCGCTCTCACGCCGCCTGTGTCACGCCGCCGTGACTCACGACGCCGTGCAGGTCACGCTCGGCACACCTCCGCCGCCCGGCGCTCCGCCGAAGCCGAAGCTCGTCGAACCGCCCGCCGCCACCGTGCCGTTGTGCGCGGCGTTGGACGCGGTCACCGTGCCGCCGCTCTGGGTGTACGAGGCGTTCCACATGCTCGTCACCCGCTGCGCGCCGCTCCAGGACCAGGTGACCCTCCAGGACGACAGCGCCGTGGTCCCGGTGTTGGTGACCTTCACCTCGGCGTTGAAGCCGCCGCCCCAGTCGCTGCTGACGGTGTAGGCGGCGCTGCACGCGGCCGTACCGCCGCCGCCTCCCCCGCCCCCGCCACCGCCCGTGCCGGGGAAGCCGGGCGCCTTGACGCTCGTCAGGTATCCGTCCTTCACGGTGTCCACGGACTGCCAGTCGTCCTTCAGGATGCCGCCCGTGTCACCGGAGTTGGGGTTCCACGACCAGAACGTCCAGTGGAAGGAGTCGCTGCCGTACGTCGAGGTCGGACGCAGGTAACTCACCAGCGCGGCCAGCCACTTCTGGTCCACCGTGGCCTGGAGCGTGGTGCCGAACTCGCCCACCCACACCGGTGCGATGTTCTGCTTGAAGATGTAGCCCCAGTACTTGTCCCAGATCCCGGGCATGTTCGCCGGGAACGCCGGATCGCTGAACCAGCTCTGCTGGGCGACGCTCGTCGCGTAGTCGTGGGCCGAGTACACGACCCGGTTCGCCACGTCGAGCTGCACCGGGTACTGGCCGACGCCCATCAGGTTGCCGCCCCACCAGCCGGAGACGCCGTTGAAGGTCTGCACACCCTCGACGAAGATCAGCAGGGCGGGGTTGACCGACAGGACCGCGTTCCCGGCCCGCTGCGCGGCCAGCCGCCAGTCCGTCGCCATGTCCCCGCAGCCCCAACAGGCGGGATCGTGCGGCTCGTTGTGCAGATCGATGCCGACGACCGCGTCCTGGCCCTTGTAACGGGCGGCGAGGGACTTGAGGTTGGCGATCCACGTCGACTCGGGAACGGCCGCCGTGTACCAGAGAGCCGACTGCCCGCCGGCGTCCGGCCGGTGCCGGTCGAGGATGACCTTCAGGCCGTCCTGACCGGCGTACGAGACTAGCTTGTCCAGGATCTGGAGCGAGTTGAGGCCCTGGAGGTCGGCGTTCTTGCCGCTGCTGAAGTCGATGCTGTTGGGGACGGTCGAGCTCTTGAACATGTCGTCGCTGTACGGGATGCGGATCGTGTTGTAGCCCAGCGACTTCATCTGGTCGATCATGCTCTTGTAGTCACGGGACCAGAGGCCGTGCACAACGTAGTTGCCGGTCTCGAAACCGAACCAGTTGATCCCGGCGATCCGAACCGGCTGCCCGGCGGCGTCGAGGATCTGGCGGCCACTGGTGTGCCAGTAACCGGCCCCGGCATCGGCAGCGGCCGCACGGACACCGGCCGCGTCGGAAACACCGGAAACACCGGAGACGCCGGAAGCGGTCACTGCACCGAAATCGGTTACCGAACGGGAAGCGGTTACCGCACCGGATTCGGTCGCCGCCCCGGCGAAACCGGCGCCCAGCGGAATCAGGAGCGCGGCGGCAACGCCGCACAGCACTCTTCGCAAGCTGTTGCGGAACATCTCGCTGCATCCTCTCGGGAGGCGCGGGCCCGGAACGAATGGGAGCGCTCCCACCGACCACGCCCTCCCAGGAAACCGACACACCATGACCACGTCAAGAAGTAAGGCGAGCCGTTCGCGGAGGACGGCGGTTCTCCGGCCCCCGTCACACTCCGCGCGCCGCGCCCACCGTGACGGCGGCCCGACCGCCAGGCCGCGCCGCGCCACCGGTTACCCCGCGACCCGACCGCCAGGCCGCGCCCCACCACCGATGCCCGCGACCCGACCGCCAGGCCGCGCCGCGTGACCGCGGCTGCGGCCCGACTGCCGGCCCGACTGCCGGCCCGACTGCCGTTCAGCGGCCGAGCTTCTGGAACCTCCGCACGGCCAGCGGCAGGAAGACCAGCGTCAGCACCAGCGGCCACACACCCGCCATCAGCAGCGCGTGCTGCTCGACCCACGAGTCACCGCCCCCGACCGGCGTCCCGAACAGGTCGCGCGCGGCGGCGGCCGTGGACGAAATGGGATTCCAGGCGGCCACGAAGCCCAGCCAGTCCGGCATCAGCTGCGGCGCGACGAAGATGCTGGAGATCATCGTCAGCGGAAACGCCACGGCGAAGAGCCCGCCCGCGGCCTCCGGGTTGGGCACCAGCAGCCCCAGCCACACCCCGACCCAGATCAGCGCGAACCGCAGCCACAGCAGCAGTCCGAAGGCGGCGAAAAAGCCCCAGCCGCCGTCCGGCCGCCAGCCCGGCGCGCACCCAGGTCTACGAGGAGGCGGCCGAGCGCGTGACGGGCATGACCACCGCCGACTTCTACGCCGCCCAGGCCCCGTTCATCGAGAAGGTCATGGCCACCGGCCGATACCCGGTACTCGGCTCACTCGCCGCCGACACCTGGAGCCCCGCGTTCGACCACTTCGAGTTCGGCTTGCAGCGAGTCCTGGACGGACTGGAAGTGCTGGTCGAGCGGCGGGCGGCGGGCGGCGGCGGAGTAGCACTCAGCCGCCCGCCGCTCGACGGGCGGCCACCTGGGACTCAGCCGCGGCGCCGCAGCCGGCGCAGTCCGAAGGCGACGACGCAGAGCGCGGCGACGGCGATCGCGCCGGCCTTGACGCCGCCCGCGGCCGAGGACCCGCCGCCGTCGCCGGACGCGTTCGAACCTCCGCCCCCGGAAGGCGACTTGGAGCTCGACGAAGCCCCCGCGGGCGCGTCCTCCGCCACCACCGAACTCCCGGCGCCCTCGCTCCCGTACATCAGCTTGGATCCGTCCGCGGAGTAGCTCACGGACTCCCCCTGCCGTTGCAGCGGCACGTCCAGCCGCCCCTCGCGCTTGAGCTTCCCACCGTTCCAGGCGTAGGAGATGCCGCCCAAGTAGCCGCGGACGGCGACTTGGGAGCCGTCCGGGGAGAACGCGGCGTCGGTGGCCCACAGGTCGACGGGGGCGACGGGCTTGAAGATGTTCGCCCCGGAGGTGGAGAGCTTCGCCGGTCCCTCGTAGAGGTGCCCGCCGTCCTCCTTCTTGTCGATGATGTAGACCCGCCCGGTCTTTGGGTGCACGAGCAGCGACTCGGCGTCGCGGGCGCCGTCGGAGTACTTCACGACGTACTGCGTGGCCTTGACTCTCTGGTCGACCAGCTTCTTCGGCTCGGGCAGCCGGTAGACCCACACGTACTTCCAGGTGCCGCCGAGGTTGTCGCCGATGTCGCCGACCCAGATCTCGTTGCCCGGACCGATGGAGATCGCCTCGACGTCACGGGGCGTGCCGACGCCGGACAGGGTGATCCGGGCGACGGTCTTCCCGGTCGCGCTGTCGACGGCGTAGAGGTAGGGGCCGTCGTCGCTGTCGTTGTGGGTCCAGTAGACGCCGGGGTGCTGACGGGAGGCGGCGAGCCCGCTGGACTCGGTGATGCGCGGATCCTCGACGGTGAAGCCCTTGTCGCCGTCGGCCGCGGACGCGGCGGGCGCGGCGGACACGGCGAGCACGGTGAAGGCACCCGAGAGAAGGACTCCGGTGAGCAGGGCTCCGGCCCGGACGGCGAAAGATCGGCGCATGTCCACAAGCCTGCCATCCCGCACCGCCGTTCGACGCTCCGTGGCAGGCCTCACACCCGGGGGCCGGACCTCGCGCGGCTCCGTGGCAGGCCTCACACCCCGGGGCCGGGCTTCGCGCCCCCGCTCACCGCCGTGATCCAGCATCATGAGCGGATGCTCAGGTTCATGCCCGTAGGCGACTCGATGACGATCGGCAGCACGGGCGACCACACCTGGCGCTACCGCGTGTGGCGGCACCTGTGCGCTGCGTACGGCGGCCCGTTCACCCTGGTCGGCCCGCGCGAGACGCTCTACGACAAGGCCGCGGAGGCGCCCACGTCGTACGCCTACGCCGACCCCGACTTCCCCCGGGGTCATCTGGCGGGCTGGGGCGAGGGCTGGCAGCAGATGGCCCCGCTGATCCGCGAGGCGGTGCGCACGACCCGGGCGGACGTCCTGCTGGTCTCGCTCGGCCTGATCGACCTGGGCTTCTACACGAACGCCGAGCAGACGGCGGCGAACGCGCGCGCCTTCGTGGCCGAGGCCCGCGCCGCGAACCCCCGGATCGCCATGGTGTGGCTGCCGGTCATCCCCAACGTACGCGCCGCGAACGACGAGCCCTTCGCCGCCCAGGTCGACCTCTTCAACGAACTCCTGGCGAAGACGGCCTCCGACCTGGACGAACGCAACTCCCCGATCCTGCTGGCCTCGATCCCGCCGGCCTGGGACATCGACACCGACACCTACGACGGCACCCACCCGAACGCGAGCGGCGAGCACCGCCTGGCGGAGGCCTTCGCCGAGGCGATGCACCAGGGGTGGGAGCTCGGCGGGGAGTACGCGGGCTGAGGAGCCCAGCACTTGCCTTCGACATATGCACCCTACGCCGTGTCCCCTTCGCCGTCCGTATCGTTGTACTGCGCGGCGGCATTCGAGCGGGTGCGGCCGGGGAGGAGCGCCAAGATGACCGTCCTCGAAGACAGGATCACGATGGCCGAGAGCGACAACACGATCACGCTCGACGAGATGTTCGAGCGGCTCGAGACGATGCCCGTCCCCGAGGGATACAAGGTCGAAATCGTCGAGGGGACCGTCTACATGTCACCGCAGCGGGACACCCACTGGGAGATCATCCTGGACATCGTCGAGCAATTGCGGCCCAAGTACGCTCGCAAGCGCGTGAAGTCCGACGTGCGCATCGACTACCCGGGGCATCTGAACGGATTCGCGACCGACGTGACGGTGATGGCCGAGAGTGCCGTCAAGTCGGAGGACGACCGCTGGAGCCACGAGGACGTCGAGTTCGTCGCCGAGGTGATCTCCAAGGGGACCGCCGCCAACGACTACGGCCCCAAGATGACGGCCTACGCAACCGCCGAGGTTCCCGTCTACCTGATCGCCGACCCCTACCAGCGCCGCTGCCACGTCTACACCCAGCCTAAGAACGGCGAGTACGTCACCGAGACGAAGATCGACTTCGGCGACGAGATCGATCTCACCGGAACTGTGGTCGGCCTCACCCTCAAGACCGACGAGTTCCCCCGCGACTGACCCGTGCCCGGCCGATCCCCCTTGCATCGAGCGCACTCCAAGACGTTGGCTTGAGTGCCATGAAGTACACGCAGCTCGGACGTACCGGACTCAAGGTCAGCCGCCTCGTCCTCGGCACCATGAACTTCGGCCCGCAGACCGACGAAGCCGACAGCCACGCCATCATGGACGCGGCACTCGGCGCCGGCATCAACCTTTTCGACACCGCGAATGTGTACGGCTGGGGCGAGAACAAGGGCCGTACGGAAACGATCATCGGCAACTGGTTCGCGAAGGGCGGCGACCGGCGCGACAAGGTCGTCCTCGCCACCAAGGTGTACGCGAACATGGCCGCCGACGGCGACGCCTGGCCCAACCACGACAAGCTCTCCGCGCTGAACATCCGGCGGGCCGTGGACGCCAGCCTCAAGCGACTGCAGACCGACCACATCGACCTCTACCAGTTCCACCACATCGACCGCGACACTCCCCTCGAGGAGATCTGGCAGGCGATCGACGTGCTGGTGCAGCAGGGCAAGATCCTGTACGTGGGGTCCAGCAACTTCCCCGGTTACAAGATCGCCCAGGCCAACGAGACCGCCGACCGGCGCGGCGGCACGATCGGGCTCGTCAGCGAGCAGTGCCTGTACAACCTGGCCGAGCGGCGCGCCGAGATGGAGGTGATCCCGGCGGCGCAGGAGTACGGCCTCGGGGTCATCCCCTGGTCGCCGCTGCACGGCGGGCTGCTGGGCGGGGTCATCAAGAAGCAGGCCGAGGGCGGTCGCCGCGCCTCCGGGCGGGCCGCCGACGCCCTCGCCGACGCCGGGACCCGCGGGCAGATCCAGGCCTACGAGGACCTGCTCGACAAGCACGGCGTCGAGCCCGGCGAGGCCGCGCTGGCCTGGCTGCTCACCCGGCCCGGCGTGACGGGCCCGATCGTCGGGCCGCGCACCGCGGAGCAGCTCGACTCGGCGCTGCGCGCGGTCGAGCTGGAGCTGAGCGAGGAACTGCTGTCCGGCCTGGACGAGATCTTCCCCGGCCCGGGCCCCTCGCCGGAGGCCTTCGCCTGGTAGCGGGCAGGCGCGCGCCCGCACCGGGCGGGCGCGGAATCCCACGGTGACGACGGCGGCCGTCGGGCGGTCGGCCTGAGATCGCTCAGGTCACTTTCCGACGGCCGCCGCCACCGCCACCACCATGAACAACAGCACGAGCGCACCGGCCATGATCCGGTTCCGGGTCTTCGGGTCCACGCGTCGAGCCTAACCGGCCCCGCCGAGCGGCCAGCGTCCGGCCGGTTCGTAGCGGGGCTGCTCCCCGGGGACGCCGGACTTCGGCAGGTTGCTGCGGACCAGCACCAGCTCCCCCACCGTCCAGGTCCGGCCCGCGAAGGCGTCCAGCGCCTCGACCTGCGCCCGGACGTCCACCGCGTCCCTGCTGCGGGCCAGCGTCAGGTGCGCCTTGTAGCGGCGGTGCTCGCCCATCTCCACGCCCGCCTTGCGCCCCGCCGCCTCCGCCCGGTCGGCCAGCAGCCGCAGCGCGGACACGTCCCCAGCCGCGCCCGCCCACAGCGCCCGCCCGTGCCCGAACCGGCCGCCGCCGCGCACGGCCAGCGGGAAGGGCGCGCTGCGGTGTGCGGCCCGCCGCAGCCGGGCCGACAGCTCCGGGACGACGTCGTCGTCGACCTCTCCGTAGAAGGCGAGGGTGAAGTGCCAGCCCGCCCGGTCCGTCCAGCGCAGCCCGTCCGCACCGGGCAGCGTGCGCAACCGGGCGGCCACGGCGGCGAGTTCGTCGGCGATGTCGTCCGGGGGCAGCACGGCGGCGAAGAGTCTCATGCCCCCGATTTTCCCGGCGGGCCCGACAGCGCGCCCGGCAATATGGACGGCATGCGGATCACGATCAGAGAAGGCGGACCCGAGGACGTCCCGGTGATGCTCGCCATGCTCGACAGCAGCGTGGCGTGGCTGGTCGCCCAGGGTCGGCCCGGGCAGTGGGGGACGAAGCCCCTGTCGGAGAACCCGAAGACGGTCGAGTCCGTCGTCCGGTACCTGGAGCGGGGCTGGTCGTTCGTCGCCGAGGCGGACGGCGAGCCGGCCGCCACCCTCACCCTCACCGACGCGCCCGGAGCGTACCTCGCGCATCTCCCGCCGCCCGGGGAGCCCGAGCGGTACATCCACTGGCTGGCCTCGGACCGGCGCTTCAAGGGGCACGGCGTGGGCGGCGCGCTGCTCGAGCACGCCGCCGAGGCGACCCGGCGGGCGGGCGTCGGACTGCTGCGGGTGGACTGCTACGCCGGCGACGACCGCAGGCTCGTCGCCTATTACGAGGCCAACGGCTTCACCCCGACGCAGGCTTACACGGTCGGCGACCATCAGTGGCCGGGGCAGGTGCTGGCCCGGAGGGTGGGGCCGCCGGCCGCGTCTCCCGAACGAATGACTTGACGCCGGCCGGCCCGGAGGGTGCGCCCCCGCCGCGCCGCCCCCCGGGTGACGTGCCGCCGGGCCACGGCCCCGGGTGACGTGCCGCCGGGCAGCGTCCCCCGGGGTGACGTGCCGGCCGTGTCAGGTGACTGTGGCGAGTTCCCGGTCCGCGCGCGGGACGAAGCGCACGCTCGGGTGGCCGTGGTGCCAGCCGACCGACAGGCGCAGGTCGCCCATCCGGGCCAGGACCAGGCCGACCGTGACGGCGGCGGCGGCCGAGACGGCGCCGCCCGCCGCCATGCCCGCCCGGACGCCGTACGCGTCGGTGATCCAGCCGGCGATCGGCGCGCCGACCGGGGCGCCGCCCATGAACACCATCATGTAGAGGGCCATCACCCGACCCCGCATCGCCGGGTCGGTGCCCAGCTGGACACTGCTGTTGGCGGTGACGTTGACCGTCATGCCGAACATTCCGATCGGGGCCATGAGCAGGGCGAACAGCCACAGGGAGGGGGCCGTGGAGGCCACTGTCTCCATCGCGCCGAAGGCCACCGCCCCGGCGACCAGCACCCGCATCCGGGCCGTGCCGCGCCGGGCCGCGAGCAGGGCGCCCGCGAGCGAGCCGACCGCCATCAGCGTGTTGAAGAGGCTGTAGGCGCCCGCGCCCGCGTGGAAGACGTCGTCCGCGAAGGCCGAGAGGTAGACGGGGAAGTTGAACCCGAAGGTGCTGACGAACCCGACCAGGACGATCGTCCAGATCAGGTCGGGGCGGCCGGCGACGTACCGCAGGCCCTCCCGCAGCTGGCCCTTGCCGCGCGGGGCGCGTTCGACGACGCGCAGGTCGCGCGAGCGCATCAGCAGCAGGCCGGCGAGGGGCGCGACGAAGGACAGGCCGTTGAAGAGGAACGCCCACCCGGTGCCGACGCCGGTGATCATCACGCCGGCCACGGCGGGGCCGATCAGCCGGGCCGACTGGAAGTTCGCGGAGTTGAGGCTGACCGCGTTCTGGAGCTGGTCGGGGCCGACCATCTCGGAGACGAAGGTCTGCCGTGCGGGGTTGTCCAGGACCGTCGCGAGGCCGACGGCGAAGGCGGCGACGTAGACGTGCCAGACCTGGACGTGGCCGGAGAGGCTGAGGACGGCGAGCGCGATGCCGGTGAGGGCCATCGCGGACTGGGTGAACAGCAGCGTGCGGCGTTTGGGCAGCCGGTCGACGAGGACGCCGCCGTAGAGCCCGAAGAGCAGCATGGGCAGGAACTGCAGGGCCGTCGTGACGCCGACGGCGGTGGCGGAGCCGGTGAGGCTGAGCACCAGCCAGTCCTGGGCGATGCGCTGCATCCAGGTGCCGATGTTGGAGACGACCTGGCCCAGGAAGAACAGGCGGTAGTTCCTGATCTTCAGGGAGCTGAACATGGACGACGCGGGTGACCTGGACGACGCGGGCGACGCGGGTGACTTGGCGGGTTTCCCGGCAAGGGTCTCGTGGGTGGTCGGTGCGGGGGCGGAGTCTGCTCCGGGTCCCGAACTCAAGGGTCGCCTCCTCGGCGTGGGATTACAGGTGGGCGAGCTTCTCCAGTACGGGGGCGGCTGCACGCAGTTTCGCCCACTCGTCCTCGTCGAGGCCGTCGACCAGAGTGGCCAGGAAGGCGTTCCGCTTGGCGCGGCTCTCCGCGAGCATGGCTTCGGCCTGCTCGGTCTTGGTGACGACCTTCTGGCGGCGGTCCTCGGGATGCGGCTCCAGCCGGACCAGGCCCTTGGCCTCCAGCAGCGCCACGATGCGGGTCATCGAGGGGGGCTGGACGTGCTCCTTGCGGGCGAGCTCGCCGGGTGTGGCGCTGCCGCAGAGGGAGAGGGTGCCGAGCACCGACATCTCGGTGGGGCTCAGCGACTCGTCGACCCGCTGGTGCTTGAGTCGACGGGACAGCCGCATCACGGCCGATCGCAGGGAGTTCACGGCGGCTACGTCGTCGCCATGGGTGAGGTCAGGCATCTCTTTAGCATAACTCATTACCCTGGCTAAACAAGCTGGCGCGCGGAGGGATTCCCGTGACCCTGGCCACGGAAACCTCGGCGTCACTCGAAGGAGTGAGTGGGCAGCGGAAAGGGGCCGAGATGCGGTAGGTGCCCGCGACCCTCGTCTCATGGGGACCAGTGTGCTCAGCCTGCGGATAGACGAGGAGCTGCTCGAGCGGCTCCGGCAGCATGCCGCGAAAAGGGGAATGAGCGTCCAGGACTATGTCGTCCGGACGCTCATTCGCGATGACTTCGACGAGCGGTTCCAGTCCGCGGTCGACGAGACGGAAGAGTTCTACGGGCGCGCCTGAGCCCGGCAGCCCGCCTCGCGCCGGCCCTCGTCAGGCTCGGATGCCGGCCCTCGTCAGGCTCGGGTGAGGCCGAGCGCCGGCATCAGGTAGTAGAAGACGAACACGGCGGACACCACGTACATCGGCGCCGGGACCTCCCGGCCACGCCCGGCCGCCAGCCGCAGCAGCACGAAGGCGATGAAGCCCATGCCGATGCCATTGGTGATCGAGTAGGTGAACGGCATCATCACCATGGTGATGAAGGCCGGGATCGCGATGGTGTGGTCGGCCCAGTCGATCTCCTTGACCGAGCCCGCCAGGATCAGGTAGCCCACCGCGAGCAGCGCCGGCGTGGCGGCCTGGGACGGCACCATCGTGGCGACGGGCGTGAGGAACAGCGCGACGGCGAAGAGACCGCCGGTGACCAGGTTCGCGAAGCCGGTGCGGGCGCCCTCGCCGACGCCGGCCGTGGACTCCACGAACGCGGTGGTGGCGGAGGAGGAGCTGGCGCCGCCGGCGGCGACCGCGAGGCCGTCGACGAAGAGGACCTTGTTGATGCCGGGCATCTCGCCCTGGGCGTCGGTCAGCTTGGCCTCGTCGCTGACGCCCATGATCGTGCCCATCGCGTCGAAGAAGCACGACAGCAGGACCGTGAAGACGAAGAGGACGCCGGTCAGGACGCCGACCTCGCCGAACCCGCCGAACAGACTGACCTCGCCGATCAGCCCGAAGTCGGGGGTGGCGACGGGGTTGCCGGGCCACTCGGGGGTGGTGAGGCCCCAGGACGGGATCGTCGCCACCGCGTTGATGACCAGCGCGAGGACGGTCATCGCGACGATCGAGATGAGGATCGCGCCGGGCACCTTGCGGGTGATCAGGGCCAGCGTGAGCAGCGCGCCCAGGATGAAGACGAGGACCGGCCAGCCGTTCAGGTGACCGTCGGCGCCGAGCTGGAGCGGGACGGTGGTGTGGGCGGCGTCCGGGATGCGGGAGACGAAGCCGGAGTCGACGAGCCCGATCAGCATGATGAACAGGCCGATGCCGATGCTGATCGCCTTGCGCAGCCCGAAGGGCACCGCGTTCATGACGCGCTCACGCAGCCCGGTGGCGACCAGGAGCATGACCACGAACCCGGCGAGGACGACCATGCCCATGGCGTCGGGCCAGGACATCCGGGGCGCGAGCTGGAGCGCGACCACCGAGTTCACGCCGAGGCCGGCGGCCAGCGCGATGGGCACGTTGCCGATGACGCCCATGAGGAGCGTGGTGAAGGCGGCCGTCACACAGGTGGCGGTGACCAGTTGCCCGTTGTCGAGCTGGTGCCCGTACATGTCCCTGGCGCTGCTGAGGATGATCGGGTTCAGCACGATGATGTACGCCATCGCGAAGAAGGTGGCGAAACCGCCCCGGATCTCCCGGGACAGGGTGCTGCCCCGCTCGGAGATCCGGAAATGGCGGTCGAGAGCGCCGTGGGCGGACCTGGCTCCCGGCTGTTCAGGGGCGGGGACCTTGGCGGGGGCCGGCGTGGGCATCGTTTCGGTGTTTCCTACGAAGAGAAGTGGTCAACGACAAACGGTTTCAGTATGAACATATGAGGTCCGGGTCGGCCATCTCCGCGCGTAGATGTGATCGCCTCGTAAGCTGTCCCCATGGCGAAGTGGACCCCCAAGCACGAGGCGCCGGAGCCCCTGGAGGGCCCCGTGGTCGCCACCATCACCGGCGGCACGATCCTCTGGTTCGTCCTCTTCCTCGCCCAGCTCCCCTTCTACGGCTGGTTCGAGGACCACGACCACGTGTGGTGGGTGTGGACCTGCCTGGCCGGGGCCGGCCTGGGGCTCATCGGCATCTGGTACGTCCGCAAGCGGGACGCGGCGATCAAACGGGACGCGGCGACGAAGCAGGCGGGCGCCTCCGCCGCATGACGCCGGGACCCGCCTGCGCCGTATTCGCCGGGGCGCCTCATAGGGGCAGCTCTTAGGGGCAGGCTCATAGGGGCAAACTCTTAGGGCCTGGCGCGCCCTTCTGTCGGGGAAGGGCCGGGGTAGCCGCTACAACCACGGCATGGGCCGGCACCACCCCGCTCCTCCCCAGGTCGGATCTTCGGCCTCCTCGGGGGGTGAACCCCGAACTCCGCACGTACCGTCGGTTCCATGGCCCACACCGACGCCACCGCCGCCCCGACCTCCGTGCCGACGGCCACCGGTCTGACCGCCGCGGAGGTCGCGGACCGCGTCGCCCGCGGTCAGGTCAACGACGTGCCGGTGCGCAGCAGCCGCTCGGTCGGCGAGATCGTCCGGGCGAACGTCTTCACCCGGTTCAACGCGATCATCGGCGTCCTGTGGCTGGTCATGCTCGTCGTCGCGCCCATCCAGGACGGTCTGTTCGGGTTCGTGATCCTCGCCAACACCGGCATCGGCATCATCCAGGAGTGGCGGGCGAAGCAGACCCTGGACTCGCTCGCCGTCGTCGGCGAGGCGCGTCCCAGCGTCCGCCGCGGCGGGAGCGCCGTCGAGGTCTCCACCTCCGAGCTCGTCCTGGACGACGTCATCGAGATCGGTCCGGGCGACAAGGCCGCCGTGGACGGGGTGTGCGTCGAGGCGGAGGGCCTGGAGATCGACGAGTCGCTGCTCACCGGTGAGGCCGACCCCGTCGTCAAGCGGCCCGGCGACACCGTCATGTCGGGCAGCTTCGTGGTGGCCGGCGTCGGCGCCTTCCGGGCGACCAAGGTCGGCCGGGAGGCCTACGCCGCCCAGCTCGCCGAGGAGGCGTCCCGCTTCACGCTCGTCCACTCCGAACTGCGCACCGGCATCTCCACGATCCTCAAGTACGTGACGTGGATGATGGTGCCGGCCGCGATCGGCCTGATCGTCACCCAGCTGGTGGTCAAGGACAACGACCTCAAGGAGTCCGTCGCCCGTACCGTCGGCGGCATCGTCCCGATGGTCCCGGAAGGGCTGGTGCTGCTCACCTCGGTCGCCTTCGCGATCGGCGTCATCCGGCTCGGCCGCAAACAGTGCCTGGTGCAGGAGCTCCCGGCCATCGAGGGCCTCGCCCGGGTCGACACCGTCTGCCTGGACAAGACCGGCACCCTCACCGAGGGCGGGATGGACGTCACCGAGCTGCGCACCCTGGACGGCGGTGACGAGGCGTACGTACGGCGGGTGCTCGGGGCCCTCGGGGAGTCCGACCCGCGGCCGAACGCCTCCCTGAAGGCGATCATCGACGCCTACCCGGACGCCGAGGAGTGGCGCTGCACCGAGTCCCTGCCCTTTTCCTCCGCGCGCAAGTACAGCGGCGCCAGCTTCAACGAGGGCGACGGGGAGAGCAGCACCTGGCTGCTGGGGGCGCCCGACGTGCTGCTGGCGGTCGACGATCCGGCGCTCGGCGAGACCGAGCGGCTGAACGAGCAGGGGCTGCGCGTGCTGCTGCTGGCCCGCGCCGCCCGCGACCTCGACGATCCCGAGCCCGCGCGCGGGGCCCGCGCCGCCGCCCTGGTCGTGCTGGAGCAGCGGCTGCGGCCGGACGCCGCCGACACGCTGCGCTACTTCGCCGAGCAGGACGTCCACGCCAAGGTCGTCTCCGGTGACAACGCGGTGTCGGTGGGGGCGGTGGCGGCGAAGCTCGGGCTGGACGGCGCGGCGGTGGACGCCCGGCGGCTGCCGTCCGACCCGACCGGCATGGCACGGGCCCTGGACGACGGCACGGTGTTCGGCCGGGTCACCCCGCAACAGAAACGGGACATGGTCGGCGCGCTGCGGACCCGCGGACACACCGTCGCGATGACCGGGGACGGCGTCAACGATGTGCTCGCGCTGAAGGACGCGGACATCGGCGTGGCGATGGGATCGGGCTCCGAGGCCACCCGCGCGGTCGCGCAGATCGTGCTGCTGGACAACAGTTTCTCGACGCTTCCGTCGGTGGTGGCGGAGGGCCGCCGGGTCATCGGCAACATCACCCGGGTGGCGACGCTGTTCCTGGTGAAGACGGTCTACTCGGTGCTGCTGGCCCTGCTGGTGGTGTGCTGGCAGGTCGAGTACCCGTTCCTGCCACGGCACTTGACGCTGCTGTCCACCCTCACGATCGGCGTTCCGGCCTTCTTCCTCGCGCTCGCCCCCAACCGCGAGCGGGCCCGCCCGCACTTCGTGAGGCGGGTGATGCGGTACTCGGTCCCGGGCGGCGCGATCGCCGGGGCGGCGACCTTCCTCACCTACCTGATGGCCCGTCACCACTACACGGGTGCGGGCTCCTTGGAGGCCGAGACGAGCGCGGCGACCCTCACCCTGTTCCTGGTCTCGATGTGGGTGCTGGCGATCATCGCCCGGCCGTACACCTGGTGGCGGGTGCTGCTGGTGGCCTCGATGGGCGCGGCGTTCCTGGTCGTGCTGATCGTCCCCTGGCTGCAGGACTTCTTCGCGCTGCAACTGGTCGGCCCGACGATGCCGTGGATCGCGGTGGGCGTGGCGGCGGTCGCGGCGGCGGCCCTCGAGGTGAGCTGGCGATGGGTCGACCGCGGTCCGTCCGCACGACCCGCACGACCCGCATGACGCGAACGGCCGACTCCGGAGATCCGGAACCGGCCGTCGTCACATGCCCGGCGTCACGTGCCCGCTGTCACTTCACGTCGACGAAGTCGGCCGTGGCAGTGGCCGCCGGGGTCGTCGACGTGCCCGCGAAGACGTAACGGTAGTAACCGTCCACGGTCGCCTTGACCGTGGTCTTCAGGGCGCCGGTGGAGCTGGTCCTGACGGTCTTCACCGTGGTGTAGGCGCTGCTGCCCTTCTTGCGGAACTGCAGCTTCACGGGCTGGGCGGAGTAGCCCGCGTACTTGCCGGTGTCCCAGTTCGCGCGGGACAGCTTGCCGGTGACGGTGAGCGTCTTGCCCTTCTTCACCGGCTCCGGCGCGGCGTTGACGGTGAGCTTGGAGTGGCGCTGGAGCTTGGCGGCGGTCAGGCTCGCGCTCTCGGTGAAGCCGACCTTGCTGTAGTCGATGTCGTCCGCGAAGGGGTCGACGTCGTTCCAGTCGACGATGTAGCCGGTCGCCTTCCAGCCGGTGGCGTCGGCGTTGCCCAGCTCCTCGCCCGGGAGGATGTCGATCGTGCCCTTGCACGTGGCGACCGTGGCCGAGGTGTTGGAGCAGGTCGGGTAGTCGTCACCGAGGAGGATGTTGGCCGGGGCGGTGAACGAGCCGCGGTAGATGAACACGTCCAGCTCGGTGTCGCCCGCGGTGACGTCGACACCGGCGCCGTGCGTGACCTTGAAGGTGACCGCGGCTCGGACCTTGCCGGAGGTTCCCGCCACGATCGGCTTGCCGTTGTTGACGCTGACGCCGGTGAACTTGGCGTCCAGGGCGTACGGGGTGCCCGAGGCGGCGGTCGACCCGGTGAACGCGGTCCGGCCGGAGGCGGCCGCGTGCAGTGCCTTCAGCGTGTCGATCGAGCCGTGCGCCCCGCTGCTGCCGGCGGCGTGTGCGGCCGGCACGGCGAGGGCGGAGAGGGCCACGGCGCCGGTGACGGCGACCACGGTGGCGCGTATGCGCATGTGTGTCCCAAGGGGATCGAGGGGCTCCGCGGCGGGTGCCTCCGGTGAGCCCGAAACGGTCGGCGAGCGAGTACGAAACAGCGCTCACCCGAGAAGACTCCTACCCCAGTCCGACGGTTGCACGTTCGATGGAGAATTCGCGAAGAAACCGTGAGCGCCCCCGCGGGTGTCCGCGGGGGCGCTCGCCGTCGTGTCCGGGCGAGCCCGTCCGTCTCAGTCGAACCAGCGGTCGCGGGCCAGTTCCTGAGTGCGGGTCGGGTCCTCGAGCAGGGCGGCGACCTCGAACCGGCGCGGCCACTGCCCGGCCGCCCAGGCGAGGCCGGCCGCGACGCCTTCCAGGGTGGCGGCGTGCAGGACGCCGCCGTCCGTCAGCCGCCAGTCGATCTCGACGCCGTCGACGACCAGTTCCCCGTGCTCGACATAGGTGGCGGGCGTGCGCGGCCCGAGCAGTACGCGCACCGGCTCCGGGACGTCGCGTTCGGCGCCCTCGGAGTCGACCTCACCGGTCACGGACTCGCTGAGCCGCCGCACCTGGAACAGCTCGGCCAGGTCGGCGGCCCGCGACGGCCGCACGGGCAACAGCGGGACACCCTCCGTGAAGGGCAGCAGATCGGGTGAGTCGACGACCACGGCGTCCGCCGCGTCCACCACCTCGACCCGGCCGTCCACGACGGCCCTCAGCTCGTCCGGCAGGGTGACCTGCTCCGGATCCAGCTCCGCCAACGCCCCGTACAATCCGTGCAGTTGGGCGGAGGTGACGGGGCGCTCCGGATCGGCGAGACGGTCCAGGAGCTCGGCCGCGCCGCCCGGCTCGTCGAGAAGCGCGGCCACCGAGGTGCGCACCCCGAGGGCCCGCAGCACCTGCTCGTCGTCGAAGCCCGTGGCGTCGGCCTCGTCGTACAGGCCGCGCAGCAGCGGGTCACCGCCGGAGGCCAGCAGTCCGGCCGGGCGGCGGCCGTCGAGCACCGGGTTCCCGCGCAGCCACCAGGCCGTGTACGGCCGTACCGTCTCGTGGGTGCCGTCGGGCAGCAGGACGCGCAGCGGCTGTACGAGGGCGTCCCGCAGCGGCGGCCGGGCGAGCAGGGCGAGCGCCTGCGGCCAGCGGTCCTCGTCGACGAGGTCGAGGTCGCGCACGGCGACCAGTTCGGTGGCGACCGGCGGCACCGGGCTGTCGGGGAAGCGGTCGAGGACGTCCTCGCACCACACGTCGACGGCGTCCAGCAGCCCCGCGTCGTCCGGCTCGGCGAAGTCCCCGTCCCGGGGCTCCAGTTCGTCCGGGTCGAGGACGACGTCGGTGGCGCGGACCAGCGCGAAGTCGGCGAGGACACCGCAGGCCGCGAGTGGCTGCTCGCCCCACTTCTCCGCCAACTCCGCGTCCACAAAAGCGACTTCGCCTTCCCGGATGACGGAGGCGAAGGCGCTGCCGGGCAGCACGAGCTCACCGGCGGGCGACAGTTCGCCGTCCTCGTCGGGCAGGGCGAGCGCGCCGAGCCACGGCTCGTCGCCAGGCTCCAGACCCGCGTCCCGCACGAGCGCGAGGACGGCGTCGGCGAGCTCCTCCGCGTCCGGGGCTCCCTGGTCGTCCCAGGCGCCGCCGTCGTCGTCCAGGGACGCGGCGACGGCGGCCCGTACCTGCGGCGTGGTCAGGACGGCGCGCGGCGTGGCGGGCAGCGCGCCCAGCTTCTCCAGCAGGGGGTGCGCGGCGTCCTCGTGGGCGACCTTGAGGCCGAGCCGGCCGAGGACGTCGGCGTCGAGACCGGCCGAGTCCGGGGTGGGCAGCAGCACCTGGCGCGGGCCGATGACCGTCCGCCGTCCCCCGCCGGCGCCGAAGCCGGCTGCCTGGGAAGCGCCTCCGGCGAGCGGCACGGGCAGCCCCGTCAGCCGGTCCGGGTCGACCCCGGCGAGGCTGTCGTACAGCCGGTGCCACCAGCCCGGCTCCTTGTCCAGGCCGGCCAGCCGGTCGACGACGTCCGCGAGCGGGATCCGGGCGACGCCGAGCGTGCGCAGCTCGACGCGCCGCTCGAGACCGGCGGGCAGCAGCGTCGGCAGCACCTCCGCCAGCACCCGCACGGTGTCGGCGCCGGCGCCCTCGACGACCTCGGCGTCCCGGGGGCGCAGCGCCTCCGACAGTGCCTCGGGCAGGGGCTCGGGCAGCCCCACCGCGTCCGCGCCCACGCCCTCGCCGGCTGCCGCCGACTCCGGCGCGGGCGGGGCGGCCGGCGGCAGGAACGCGGTGCGCGGCAGCAGCTCCAGGACGGCCTGGCGCAACGCCCCGTCCAGCGCCCCCTTGCCCAGCGGGCCGGGCACCAGGTCGATGATCCCGACGCCCACCGGCCGCCAGCCGGCGAGGAGTTCGGCGTACGCCTCGGCCGCCCGCCGCACCAGATGGTCGGTCAGCGGACCGGGCGCCGCGTGCCGGCGGGTGGTGTCGAGCGGGAAGGAAGCGATGAGCAGGGCGGGCAGCCCCAGCGGCTCGTCGCTGGGGGTGGGCGCGTGCACGACCGGCGTGGTGCGGGGCGCGACGGGCGCGCCGTCGTCGTCGACGGGCACCGCCCAGGTGACCGACCAGTGGGGCCGCAGCCGCTCCTCCACCGGACGGTCGGCGAGCAGTCCGGCGCCGAGCGGGCCGTGCGCGGCGGCGGTCCGCCACCGGGTGACGCCGCGCTCGCTGTCGGTGACGACGGTGAGCTCTCCGTCGACGGAACGGCGCAGGGTGCGCGCGGCGCCGTCCCCGACCTCGATGACGACCTCCGCCAGCCCCGGCAGGGCGAGCAGGAGGGCGTCGTCGACGGCGGTGAGGAGACGCTCGGCGAGATCGGCCGCCGCGGCGTCGCGCAGCGGGAGGATGACGGCCGTGTCGTACGGGTCGGGGGCCGTGCCCTGGGCCGCGAACGGCAGCCGCAGCAGCGGCACATGTCCGTCGCGCCGCCGGACCTCGTCACCGAGGCCGGGACTGTGCCGGGCGGTCTCGGAGGCGAGCGAGCGGGCCTCGGCGAGGTCCCAGCGGACACCGCCGTGCCGTCCGACCACAGCCGGTTCGTCGGTCACGGCGAGGACGGCGGCGAAGCCGACGCCGAACCGCCCGACGGCCACGGCGGACTGCCGCTCCTCCCGCTTGGCGGACGCCCGCAGCGTCGCGAGGGACTCCACCCCGGCGGCGTCCAGGGGCGCGCCGGTGTTGGCCGCGACGAGAACCCCGTCCCGCAGGGTGAGACGCAGCTGTCCCGGCACCCCGCCCCGGGCCGCGGCGTCGGCGGCGTTCTGCGCCAGCTCTACGACGAGCCGGTCCCGGTAACCGCCGAGGACGAGATCCTCCTCGGCGTTGGCGTCCTCCCGGAAGCGGGCGGGACTGGTGGCCCAGGCGTCCAGCACTCCACGGCGCAGGCGTGCCGTGCCGAACGGATCCGCGCCCTCGGGCGCCGGCCGCACGAACTTGCTCACGTTCACTCTTCTCCTCGGCGTGAGGACGAAGGTACCGCTCACGGAAGCGCCCACGTCCCCGGCTTCGGTTCCGGCTTCGGTTCCGGCTTCGATTCCGGTTCCGGTTCCGGCTCCGGCTCCGGCTCCGGCTCCGGCCGACGCTCTCCCGGCCCGGCCCGGTCCGGCCCGGCGGCGGGAGGTCCAAGCGCTATGAGTGGCCGAGCTCCGCCGCGTCCTCGTCGGCGTCGGTCGGGACCGAACCCGAGTCGGCGGCCGGGCGCAGCGGGAACGGGTCCACCCGGGTCTCGTCGATCACCGGCGGGGCCGGCCGGGGCGGCGTGGGCATCACCGCCGCCTCCGAATGGCCGCCGCAGCCGTACGCCAGGGACACCACGCGGCCGTCGGCCGGGGAGAACTCGTTGGCGCAGACACCGAAGGCCTGCCCCAGCGAGCCGCCGATGCGGGCGAGGAACCCGCAGCTCACACAGGACGCGGGGGCCGCCTGCGCCATGGGCGTCTTGGGTCCGAAGCCGTCCTCCCAGCGGTCGGCGGCGGTGTGCAGTCCGTAGCGGGACAGCACCCGCGCCCGGCGCAGGCCCAGTTCCTCGGCCACTGCGGCGATCGTGCCCCGGACCGGGATCGTGGCCAGCTTCGCCGGCGCGGCCGGCGTCACCTCCGCGTCCTCCGCCTCGGCCAGCAGCGCCATCTCCTCGGAGACGGGCGAGTTCGGCAGCGGCTCGTCCTCCCCGCTGTAGCCCGGCTCCAGACGCAGGTCCTCCGCGTCCGTGGGCAGCAGGTCACCGGGACCCATGTCGCCGGGGCGCAGCCGCTCGCTCCACGGCACCCACTCCGGCGCCAGGACCGCGTCGGGACCCGGCAGCAGCACCACCTCGTCCAGGGTGACGATCTTGGCGCGGGACGCCCGCGCCACCGTCGCCGCCCAGCGCCAGCCCCGGTAGCCCAGCTCCTTGCACTCGAAGTAGTGGGTGACGACGCGGTCGCCCTCCGAGACGACGCCCGCGTGCTCACCGACCACGCCGGGGGCGGCCGCCTCCTCGGCTGCGGCGCGGGCGAGGTCGACGGCCTCGGCGCACAGGCGGTCGGGGGTGCGGCTTCGCGTGGTCGCTGCGCTCACAGGTATCGCTTCTCTCCTACGCCGTCTCTCGGTGCGCCCCTCGAGGCGGCGGGTGCGGACGGAGCGGCTGGGGGTACCTCCCAGGCCTGAGGCACTGGGGGAGCGCCGCGTCGACGTCCGCGCCCGATCGCGCTCGGGCGCGCCTGCTGTCATCCATTCTGCGGGATGGCCGGGAGGCGCGCGGCCGAGAACAATCGCCACGGCGCGCTACGCACGCTACCTTCTCGCG
Organism: Streptomyces sp. B21-105; assembly: GCF_036898465.1. Lineage (NCBI taxonomy): Bacteria > Bacillati > Actinomycetota > Actinomycetes > Kitasatosporales > Streptomycetaceae > Streptomyces > Streptomyces sp. B21-105. The sequence continues at coordinate 4,269,078 of NZ_JARUMJ010000001.1, forward strand.
GACGCTCGGCCTACACCGACGGGACGTTTCCCACCCACCGGAAACCCCCGAAGCCCGCCGGAACCCCTCTGAAAGCGTTACCGAAGCCCGCCGGAACCCCTCCGGTAAGCCCACGGGAAGCGTTCCCGAAGCGTTTCCCAAGCCCACGGGAAGCGTTCCTCAGGCACTCCCGAAGCCCACCGGAAGCACTCCGGAAGCCCGACGCGCCGACCGTCACACGGCCATACGCGCGGTAACCGCACTATGCGCGGCTTTCTCGGGGCACTATGACGGGGTGGCAGCCGCACGGACTCCCCAGGGCGCCACCGGGATCGGTGCGACGAAGGGGACCAAGGGGAGGAGCAGAGTGAGCGGTTCGGGCCGGAAGAGCGGTTCCGTCCGCGCGGTCGGACGTGCCCTGCACTTCCCGTTCACCGGCGCCGCCCGCGGGATCAGGAAGGCGACCCACGCGCACGGCGCCGGCGAGTCCGGCCTCGGCAAGCTGATCGAACTGCACGGGGTGAACGGCGCCGGCGACGTCATGATCACCGTCGCGCTCGCCTCCACGGTGTTCTTCTCCGTGCCCACCGACGAGGCACGCGGCCGCGTCGCCCTCTACCTGGCCATCACCATGGCCCCCTTCACCGTGCTCGCCCCGGTGATCGGCCCGCTGCTCGACCGAGTCCCGCACGGCCGGCGCGCCGCGATGGCCGGGGCGATGCTCGCCCGGGCGCTCCTCGCGCTCGTCCTGTCCGGCGCCGTCGCGACCGGCAGCATCGAGCTGTATCCGGCCGCGCTCGGCGTGCTGGTCTCCTCCAAGGCGTACGGGGTCGTCCGCAGCGCCGTGGTGCCCCGGCTGCTGCCTCCCGGGTTCTCCCTGGTCAAAGCGAACTCGCGGGTCACCCTCGGGGGTCTCCTCGCCACCGGCGTCGCCGCGCCCGTCGGCGCCGGGCTGCAGGCGCTCGGCCCGCGCTACCCGCTCTACGGCGCCTTCGTGATCTTCGTGGCGGGGACGTTCCTGTCCTTCTCACTCCCCCGCAAGGTCGACTCCGCCAAGGGCGAGGACGTGGCCCTGCTCGCCGCCGACGAGCAGCACCTGCACGGCCCGCACCGGCAGCAGCAGAAGCGGCCCGGCCTGCGGACGGTCGGCATCGCCGTCACCCACGCCCTCGGCGCCAACGCGTCCCTGCGCTGGCTTTCCGGGTTCCTGACCTTCTTCCTGGCGTTTCTGCTGCGCGAGCACCCGCTCACCGGGCAGAGCGCGGCCGTCTCGCTGGGCATAGTGGCCGTCTCGGCCGGCCTCGGCAACGCGCTCGGCACGGCCGTCGGGGCGTGGCTGCGGTCCAGAGCACCGGAGATGATCATCGTGACCGTCGTCGCCGTCGTGCTCGGCGCGACGATCACGACGGCCGTGTTCTTCGGCGCGTTCCTGGTGGCCTGTCTGGCGGCGGTCGCCGGCTTCTCCCAGGCCCTCGCCAAGCTGTCCCTGGACGCGCTGATCCAGCGGGACGTCCCGGAACTGGTCCGCACCTCGGCCTTCGCCCGCTCCGAGACGATCCTCCAGGTGTGCTGGGTGTTCGGCGGCGCGGTCGGCATCGTCATGCCGCTGAACGGCGCGGTGGGCCTGTCGGTGGCCGCCGCGGTCGTCGCGCTGGGCTGGGCGACCACCGTCCGCGGCCTGCTGTCCTCGGTGCGGCACGGCGGCGGCGCGAAGCCCCGCGTGGCGTAACCGCGCGGCGTGACACACGGCCACGCCGCACCCCACGTAAAGGGACGGCCGGACGCGCCCGATAGCCTTCCGCCATGACCACGATGACCCGCGGCGGAGCCGCTGATGTACCTGGCGCTGTGCGACGCCGCCGTGTCGTCGCCGCCGCCGGCGCCGTTTGTGCCGGACTGCTCGTCCTGTCGGCCTGCGACAAGCCGACCCCGATGTCCACGATCACCGTCGGCCGTGACTCGGTCGCCACCGAGGCCACCTGCGGCGGGGAGGGCACGGCCCTCAAGCCGGACGAGATCACCAAGTGCCTCGCGGACAAGGACATCAAGTCCATCAGCGTCGACCCGGACGAGACCGTCCGCTTCGGCGTCGACCCCGACGTGGCCGACGACCGCTGGACGATCCTGATGAACGGCCAGCCGCTCACCGAGGACAGCGACAAGACGTACCGCACGATCCCGGGCAGCGTGTTCTTCAACGCCCAGTACGGCGCCCAGGGCGACTCCACGCTCGTCACCATCAAGGCGGGCGACGGCAAGAAGCAGAGCCAGGCGGCGACCGGCCTGTGGTCCTTCAAGCTCAAGAAGGACGACTAGTCACGTCCCCCGCGCGCGTAGTCACGTCCTCGCCACGCGTCCTCGTGGCCACCGCGGTGCCCGCCGAGCGGGACGCGGTGGCCCGGGCGTTCCCCGGGCCCGGCCGGGAGGTGCACCTGCCCGGCGTGGCCCTGCACCGCCTGCACGGCCCGGGCGGGACCTGGGACCTGCTCGCCGCCGGGGTGGGCCCCGCGCCAGCCGCCGCGTCCGTCTCGGCCGCGCTGACCGCCGCACGATACGAGGACGCCCCGTACGGCCTGGTCGTCTCGGCCGGCATCGCGGGCGGCTTCCCGCCCGAGGCGCCCGTCGGCTCCCTCGTCGTCGCGGACCGGATCACCGCCGCCGACCTGGGCGCGGAGACCGCGGACGGCTTCCTGCCGGTCACCGAGCTGGGCTTCGGCCAGGTCACCCACGTCCCGCCCCGGTCCCTCCGCCGGGCGGCCGCGGCCGCCACCGGGGCCGCCGTCGGCACCATCCTGACCGTCTCCACGGTCACCGGCACCGCCTCCCGCGCCGCGGCCCTGCGCGCGCGCCATCCCCGGGCCCTCGCCGAGGCCATGGAGGGCTTCGGGGTCGCCGAGGCGGCCGACGCGCACGGCACCGCCGTCATGGAGATCCGCGCGGTGTCCAACCCCGTCGGCCCCCGCGACCGGACCGCCTGGCGCATCGGCGACGCGCTGGCCGCGCTGACGACGGCGTTCGGGAAGCTGGCCCCCGTCCTCGAGAGTTGGAACCGGCATGACGACCAGTGAGCGTGAGCGGCCCCTGCGGATCGCGTACTCCCCCTGCCCGAACGACACCTTCGTCTTCGACGCCCTGGCCCACGGCCGGGTCCCGGACGCGCCCGCGCTCGACGTGACGTTCGCGGACATCGACATCACCAACGGCATGGCCGAGCGCGGCGAGTCGGACGTGCTGAAGGTGTCGTACGCGGTGCTGCCGTACGTCCTCGACAGCTACGCGCTGCTGCCGTGCGGGGGCGCGCTGGGCCGTGGCTGCGGGCCGCTGGTACTGACCCGCGCGGCGGCCGGCACCGACGGCCCGGCCGACGGTCCCGTGGGCGGCGCAGCGCTCGCGGGCCGCACGGTCGCCGTGCCGAGCGAGCGGTCGACGGCGTACCTGCTGTTCCGGCTGTGGGCGGCGGAGCAGGTCCCGGGGGGCGTCGGCGAGATCGTCGTCATGCCGTTCCACGAGATCATGCCGGCCGTGCGCGACGGGAAGGTCGACGCGGGCCTGGTGATCCACGAGGCCCGCTTCACCTACCGGGACTACGGGCTGCACAAGCTCGCCGACATGGGCGAGCACTGGGAGGCCACGACCGGCCTGCCGATCCCGCTGGGCGCGATCATCGCCAAGCGGTCCCTGGGCTCGGGGACCCTCGACCGGCTCGCCGGCTCGATCCGCGCGTCCGTGCGCGCCGCCTGGGACGACCCCGAGGCCTCCCGGCCGTACGTCATGGAACACGCCCAGGAAATGGATCCGTCCGTCGCCGACCAGCACATCGGCCTGTACGTCAACGAGTTCACGGCCGAGCTGGGCGAGGACGGCTACGCGGCGGTACGCGGACTGCTGACCCGCGCCGCGGCCGAGGGACTGCTCCCGCCCCTCGGCCCCGGTGCGCTCGACTTCCCCTGATCGACCACCGGCGCAGGCCGGCTCAGACGTCCAACTGGTCGGCGACGGCTCGCAGCAGACCGGCGATCTTCTTGCCGGACGTCTTCTCCGGGTAGCGGCCCTTCTCGAGCATCGGGGTGATGTTCTCGAGAAGGGTGGTCAGGTCCTGGACGATGGAGGCCAGTTCGTCGGGCTTCTTGCGCTGCGCCGCGGCGACCGAGGGAGTCGGGTCGAGGACGACGACGGAGAGCGCCTGGTCGCCGCGCTGGCCCGCGACGACCCCGAACTCCACACGCTGGCCCGGCTTCAGTGCCTCGACACCGGCGGGGAGGACCGAGGAATGCACGAAGACGTCGCCGCCGTCATCGCGGGAGAGAAAGCCGAAGCCCTTCTCGACGTTGAACCATTTGACCTTGCCAGTCGGCAAAGCACACGCTCCCTCGATCGGTCCCGGACGCTTCCGGACGCCGGTTGAACTGCCGTCATGACAGCCTACCGGGGGTCTCTCCAACCCAACACGCCTTAAAACGAAGCCGGGCCCCCGCTTACCCGGGCGGTGGCCGAAAGTCGTGTGGAAGCCTGGCGTGACCGTCCCGGCAGCCGGCCTGTCGGCCCCTTCCGGCCCCGAATGGGCCGCACGGCGGCGAGCCCGCCGGACGCTCCTGTTCACCGGAGATCAACTTGGCTAGTCTGACGGCGAGTTACCGCAAGAATTTCCTGCACGCGGTACCAGCCGGCTCGTGGTGGCCGTATCGGACACAGCCGGGATACGGCCCCGATACGGCCCGGACGGCCCAATCATCAACGGAGGATTCCTTGCTCGGACCGAGGACGAGGACGTACGCGGCAGGTCTGCGGGTCTTCGTGGTCGCCGCTGTGGCAGCGGGCGCGCTGACCGCTGTCGGCGGTACCGCCCAGGCGGCCGTGGACGGCTGCAGCACATTCATCGGCGACGGCAACCGGGGATACGCCCATTGCAGCAGGGGGTTCGGGACCTATCGCGTCAAGGCCCAATGCGACTCACCCAAGTATCCCTACTCCATAACGGTCTACGGCGCATGGAAGACGCGTAAATCGATCGGGGACACCCCGGTTTCATGGGTGGACGGCGACAAATACGCCTGCCACCTCGTGAAGACTTCGCTGGACGTGCGTTAGTCGAACCGTCCCGAGCCGAGGAGGACCCTGCCATCCGTGGGTGGCGAGGGTCCTCTGTGCTGGGGGGACGGGATTCGTCGACGCCGGGACGCCCACGTCCTGCGCCTCGCCCGCCGCTCACCGGGACATCGGCACACCGGACGACTTCCGGGCGCCCGCCACCGGTCCCTCGTCGTTCTTTGGGCGGGGAACTACCCTGGTCGGGTGCGTGACAGAACCCAAGCGAATTCCGCCGCTCCCGGTGACCGACTGATCCGTGCCGGGGCCATCGTCTTCTTCGTCGGCGCCGTGGCCACACTTGTCACGGTCGCCCCGTTGTTCCTCGGCTCGACACCCTTTCCGACGTACATGTTCGGGCTGAGCATGCTCATGGGCGTCGGATTCCTGATCGCCGGCGCGGGCGTCCTGCGGTCCGTCGCCGCGGGGCGGCGTCAGGCGCGGGGCGCGGCCGGTTAGCGCCTCTCCCCGTCCCAGGAGGTCGCGTTCTCCAGGTGGGCGGTCAGCCAGGCCGGGAACTCGGTGAGGTCGGCGAGCACGACGTCCGCGCCGGCCGTGCGCAGTTCCTCCGCGCTGATGGGGCCGGTCGGCACGGTGACGGACAGGGCTCCGGCGGCGCGCGCGCCGAGGACGTCCCCGAGGTGGTCGCCGACGTAGACGCTCGCCCCGTGCTCGCGCAGCGCCCTGGCCTTCTGCTCGGCCCACAGGTTGCCGATCACCGCGTCGGGCCGCAGGTCCAGGTGGTCCATGTGCAGCCGGGCGTTCGGCTCCCACTTGGCGGTGACGACGATCGCCCGCCCGCCCGCCGCCTGGACCGCCGCGACGGCCTCACGGGCGCCGGGCATCTCGAGGCTGCCGCCGACCGCGAACGCCGGGTAGAGCTCACGGTAGAGAGCGGTTACGGCGGGTATCTCCGGCGCCGGGAACCAGTTCCCGATCTCCTCCTCCAGCGGCGGCCCCAGCCGCGTCACCACCAGGTCGGCGTCGACGTACGTGCCCGTCCTCGCGGACAGCTCCACCCAGCAGGCGCGGATGCCGGGCCGGGAGTCGATCAGGGTCATGTCGAGGTCGAAGCCGACGGTGAGGGCGGGAGGGACGGTCATGGGGGCGGTCATGGGGGCCATTGTGCCGGTGGGCCCGGCCGGCCCTCGACCAGCCCGGCGGCGGTGGCACGGCCCGGACCGGCCTACCGCTGTCGCTGTGAGCGCCAGGCCAGGAACAGGGCCGAGGCGACGGCGGCGCCCCGGACGACCCAGGGCCAGGTGTCGGCGATCGCGTCGCTCATGTGGCCCTCGGCGACGGGGGCGCCCCACCGTCCCTCGGAGCGCCCCCACAGCCAGACGAGACCGGCGGTGAGCGCGAGGCCGGGCAGCCAGAAGACCGCCGCCTTCGTCTCACGCTCGGTCAGCCGGCGTGAGGCGTAGGCGATGAGCCACCCCAGGACCAGCACGAACCAGTTCCCGAGCGCCGCGCCCACGACCAGCGCACCGGCGGCGATCAGGAGGAGGGGGTTGGTCCAGCGGCGCGGCGGTGCGCCTGCGCTCCGGGGCAGGCGCAGCCGACGGCGGCGGGCGGGGGCGGCGGTGTCGTCGTCCCGTCCGGTGCTCTTCGCGACGGCCGCGGACTCTTCGTCGCCCTCGCCGGTCTCGCCGGTCTCGTCGTCCTCCTCGTCTTCGGGCTTTCGGCGCGGCGGCGGTTTGAGCAGGTCGGGGATCTCGACTCCGCCGACGAACCCGGGAATGTCCTCGCCGGGGCCGAACGGGGTCGGCTCGTGCAGCCACCAGTCGGAGGCGGATCCGCCGTCGCCCAGTTCGTGCGCGGGCGCGCTGTGCGGCGGGGACGCCGCGTCGGAGGGGGCGCCGACGGGCGGCGGGGCGCCGGTGCGCGGGCGGGGCACGATCCGCCGGATCCCCTTCGGCCGCTCGGGCCCCTTCGAACCCTCCGGTTGCCGGGACTGTTTCGGCTTCTCCGGGTGCCCCGCTGTTTCCGGCTGTTTCTGCTGCCTCTGCTGTTGCTGTTGCTGTTTCCGTTGCTGTTTCTGTTGCTGTTGTTTCTGCTGGGCCTCGCGGTCCCGCTGGACGGGCACGGAGGGCGTCGGCGTCTGCGGCGCGCCGCCGCCCTCGGCCGCGGCCGTCACGAGGTCGTCGGGGCTGCCGAGGCGGTCGATGATGCGGCGGACGGCGGCGGGCGAGTCGACCGGCGACCTCGCCCGGCGCCGTTCGATCTCGTTGCGCAGCTCGGAGACGAGCCGCATCCGGGTGGCCGACGACAACTGCCGCTGCTGCGCGACGTCGCCGACGCGGCTCAGATACTCGTAGACGACTTGGTCGCTCTCGATCCCCACGCCGAAGACGCTAGTGCATCGGGGCCCACGGGTCCGGGGACGGCGGCTCCCGAAGGCGTCAACCGCTACCGTGGGCAGAATGAGCACCGAGGCCCAGTCGGCCCCCCGGTCCCTCGCGGAAGCGCTCCGCGCCCGGGACGACGCTTCCCTGGCCGCGTTGCTGCGCGCCCGCCCCGACCTCATCACCCCGGTCCCCACCGACCTCACGCAGCTCGCCACCCGCGCCGGCACCCGTGCCTCCGTCGTCCGCGCGCTGGAGCGGCTCGACCGCTTCGTGCTGCAGACCGCGGAGGCGCTGGCCGTGGCCGGCGATCCGGCGACCCGCGAGGAGCTGTTCGGTCTGATGGCGGGGGACGCCGGCGATCCGGCCGTCCTCGCGGCCCTCCCGGCGGCGTTGGCCTCCTTGCGCGAGCAGGCGCTGGTATGGGGCGCGGACGACCGTCTCCGGTTGGTGCGCACCGCCCGTGAGCTGCTGGCGCCGTCCCCGCAGCACCCGTCGCCGACGGGGCTCGGGCCGAGTGTGCGGGAGGCGACGGCGGGCATGTCGCCGGGGCGGATCCAGGAGATCGTGGCGACGGTGGGGCTGCCGTCGACGCACGACTCGGTGTCGGCCGTGGACGCGCTCACCGCTCTGTTCACCCATCGCCGGAAGATGTCCGCCCTGCTGGCGGGGGCGCCCGCCGAGTCCCTCGAAGTGCTGGAGCGGCTGGTGTGGGGGCCGCCCTACGGTCAGGTCACCGCCGATCCGGCGGCGCGGCTGCGCTGGCTGCTCGACCGCGCCCTGCTGCTGCCGACGGCGCCCGGAACGGTCGTCCTGCCGCGTGAGGTCGCCCTGCATCTGCGCAAGGGCCGCGCGCACCGGGCGGCCGAGCCGGTGCCGCCGGCCGTGGAGCCGCGCGCGGTGCACGCGCCGCAGGTGGTGGACGCGACGGCGGCCGGTCAGGCGTACACGGCGCTGGCGACCGTCGAGGAGCTGTTGAAGGACTGGGACGAGGGCGGTCCCGCGGTCCTGCGGGCCGGCGGGATCAGCGTCCGCGACCTCAAGCGGACGGCCGTCGCGCTGGACATGGCCGAGCCGGTGGCCGCGTTCTGGGTCGAGCTGGCTTACGCGGCGGGGCTGCTCGCCTCGGACGGCGAGGCCGACGAGCGGTACGCGGCGACCCCCGAGTACGACGAGTGGGTGGAGCGGCCGCCGGCCGAGCGGTGGGCGGGGCTCGCCGTGGCGTGGCTGGCGGCGACCCGGACCTCGGGGGTGGTCGGCGGCCGGGACGTCAAGGAGCGGGCGCTGTCGGCGCTGGGTCCCGGTCTCGACCGGTCCGCCGCGCCCGAGGTGCGCCATCGGGTGCTGACGCTGCTCGCCGGGCTGCCGGAGGGCGGCGCACCGGACGCTGAGGCGGTACTGGCCCGGCTGCGCTGGGAACGTCCGCTGCGCGGCGCACAGGGCCCGCACGGGACACCGGGCACACCCGGCTCGACGGGAGCCAGAACCGGGACCGGAACCGGGACGGGGACCGGAACAGGTACCGGGACCGGAACAGGTACCGGGACCGGAACGGGAACCGGGCAAGCCGCTGCCGCTCAGGGGGACGAGGACCTGCGTTCCCGGCTCGCGCGCTGGACCCTGGCGGAGGCCGAACTGCTGGGCGTGACCGGCCGGGGCGCACTGTCGGCGCACGGCCGGGTCCTGCTCGGCGCACCGCCCGCCACCCGGCCCGCGCAGGCCGCCGCGGGGGCCGCAGGGACCGCGGACGCCGCTCCGGCCGGTCCGGGCGACAAACTCCCCGCCCATCACCGGGCCGCCACCGCCACCCCCGTCGTGGCGCCGCTCTCGCCGCCCGAGCAGGCCGTGGCCGCCGCGGCCGCCGCACGGCTGCTCGCCCCACTGCTGCCGGAGCCGCTGGACCACGTCCTGCTCCAGGCGGATCTGACGGCGGTCGCCCCGGGCCCGCTGCGGCGGCCGCTGGCCGACGTGCTGAGCGTCCTCGCGGACGTCGAGTCCAAGGGCGGCGCGACCGTCTACCGGTTCACCCCCGGTTCCGTCCGGCGCGCCCTGGACGCCGGGCGCAGCGCCTCCGACCTGCACACCTTCCTCGCCGAGCACTCCCGCACGCCGGTGCCGCAGCCGCTGACCTATCTGATCGACGACGTGGCGCGCCGGCACGGGCACCTGCGGGTGGGCGCGGCCTCGGCGTACGTCCGCTGCGACGACGAGACGATCCTGAACGAGATCCTCGCCGACAAGCGCGCCGCCGGCCTGCGGCTGCGCCGCCTGGCTCCCACGGTGCTCGCGGCGCAGGCCGACCCGGCGGCCCTCCTGGACGGCCTGCGGGCGATGGGTTTCGCGCCCGCCGCCGAGTCCGCCGAGGGGGACGTCCTGATCACCCGCGCGCTCGCCCACCGCACACCGCCCCGCACGGCCCCCGAGCCGGTGCCGGACGGGCCGCCCATTCCCGACGGCACGCTGCTCGGCGCGGCGATCCGGGCCGTCCGGGCGGGTGACGCGGCCGCGACCGCCCCGCGCAAGGCGACGCAGGACGCGGCCCAGCTCGCCCCGGGCGCGCTGCCCCGCACCAGTGCCGCCGAGACCCTGGCCACCATGCAGGCCGCCGTCCTCACCGGTGGGGCGCTGTGGATCGGCTACGTCAACGCGGAGGGCTCGGCCACTCAGCGCGTCATCGCGCCGGTGCGGGTGGAGGGCGGCTTCGTGACGGGGTACGACCACACCGCGGACGAGGTCCGCACGTACCCGCTGCACCGGATCACCGGGGTGGCGGAACTGGCGGACGACTGAGGTTCCCCCGCCAGGTTCCTCACCGCGGCAAAGGCTCCGCCGTACGGCTCAGCAGTACCCGACGGAGGCGTCCGCCGGCAGGCCGAAGTGGGTGCGGGCCGCGGACTCCAGGGCGGCGGACGGCATCGGCTCGTGGAGCGAGGACCGGACGAGGACGCCGAAGTGGGCCCTCGTCCACCGGCCGTACCCCTCGCCGTCCGGCGGCTCCTCGCGGGAGACGACCCGGTAGCCGCCGTCGGCCGCGGCATCCCGCCGGAGCCGTACGACCTGCGGGTACTGTCCGGCGCCGCACTCCACGAGGCTCTGGTCCTGCACCCCGTACTCGACGCACAGCGTGTTGACGCCGGCCCTTATGTCGCCCGCGTGTTCCTCCAGTACGAGGGCCTCCGCACGGCAGAACCAGCGCGCCTTCCACGCGGGCACTGTCTCGCCGGGGCCGTCCCCCCGCGAGTCCGCCGCGACCCGGGCCTCGATCACCGGCCGCACCTCGGCCCACAGCCCCGCGTCGACCCCCGCGGGCCACATCACCCAGGTGCCGGTGGCGGCCAGCACCGCCGCGGCTCCGACGCCCACCGCGCCCCTGCGGAACGACAGGACCGACATACCGTGATTCCCCTCACCGCGTCGCGCCCATCGCGCTGCTCCCCCGATCAGACCCGCAGAAAGCCCCCAGGGTTGCCCGGCTCCCGGACGCCGAAGGTGCACGGGGTTCCCCAGGGCCGGGCAGACGTCCGCGCACGGCTGCGGGCCGTCGTCGCGGCACGTCGTACGGCACACTGGAGGTTTGGCCGGTGCGGAAGGGATGGCGTACGTGAACGGACCGCTGATCGTCCAGTCGGACAAAACTCTGTTGCTGGAGGTCGATCACGAGCAGGCCGACGCGTGCCGTCGGGCCATCGCGCCGTTCGCGGAGCTGGAGCGGGCGCCGGAGCACATCCACACCTACCGGCTGACTCCGCTGGGCCTGTGGAACGCGCGGGCGGCCGGGCACGACGCCGAGCAGGTCGTGGACGCGCTCGTGCAGTACAGCCGCTATCCCGTGCCGCACGCGCTGCTGGTGGACGTCGCGGAGACGATGGACCGGTACGGGAGGCTGACGCTGAGCAAGCATCCGGCGCACGGGCTGGTGCTGACCTCCACGGACCGGCCGGTGCTGGAGGAGATCCTGCGCTCGAAGCGGGTCGCGCCGCTGGTCGGGGCCCGGCTCGATCCGGACACCGTCGTCGTGCACCCTTCCGAGCGCGGGCAGATCAAGCAGACGCTGCTGAAGCTGGGCTGGCCGGCCGAGGACCTCGCGGGGTACGTCGACGGCGAGGCGCATCCGATCGAGCTCGCCGAGGACGGGTGGGCGCTGCGCCCGTACCAGAAGCAGGCGGTGGAGAACTTCTGGCACGGCGGCAGCGGGGTCGTGGTGCTGCCCTGCGGCGCCGGGAAGACGCTGGTCGGGGCCGGGTCGATGGCGCAGGCGAAGTCCACGACGCTGATCCTCGTCACGAACACGGTGTCGGCGCGGCAGTGGAAGCACGAGCTGGTGAAGCGGACCTCGCTGACCGAGGACGAGATCGGCGAGTACAGCGGAACGCGGAAGGAGATCCGCCCGGTCACCATCGCCACCTACCAGGTGCTGACGACCCGGCGGAAGGGCGTCTACCCGCACCTGGAGCTGTTCGACTCGCGGGACTGGGGCCTGATCGTCTACGACGAGGTGCATCTGCTGCCGGCGCCGGTGTTCAAGTTCACCGCCGACCTCCAGGCGCGGCGGCGGCTCGGTCTGACGGCGACGCTGGTCCGTGAGGACGGCCGGGAGTCGGACGTGTTCTCGCTCATCGGGCCGAAGCGGTTCGACGCGCCGTGGAAGGAGATCGAGGCGCAGGGCTACATCGCGCCCGCCGACTGCGTGGAGGTCCGGGTCAACCTCACCGACTCGGAGCGCTTGGCGTACGCGACCGCCGAGGCGGAGGAGAAGTACCGCTTCTGCGCGACGACGGCGACGAAGCGGAAGGTGACGGAGGCGCTGGTGCGGCGGTTCGCCGGGCAGCAGATCCTCGTCATCGGGCAGTACATCGACCAGCTCGACGAGCTCGGCGAGCATCTGAACGCGCCGGTCATCAAGGGCGAGACGTCCAACGCGCAGCGCGAGAAGCTCTTCGACGCGTTCCGGGAGGGCGAGATCAGCGTGCTGGTGGTGTCGAAGGTCGCGAACTTCTCGATCGACCTGCCGGAGGCCACGGTGGCCATCCAGGTGTCGGGCACCTTCGGGTCCCGGCAGGAGGAGGCGCAGCGGCTCGGCCGGGTGCTGCGGCCCAAGGCGGACGGGCACCAGGCGCACTTCTACTCGGTGGTGGCGCGGGACACCATCGACCAGGACTTCGCGGCGCACCGCCAGCGGTTCCTGGCGGAGCAGGGCTACGCCTACCGCATCGTCGACGCCGACGAGCTGCTGGCGGACGATTGAGTGAACAGCTGAGCGGAGGAGTGAGCGGGGCTCAGCGCCGGGCCCGAGCGGACCGCCACGGCGAACGGCCGGGCTCGGTACCCTGAAGGCAACGCAAACCATGACAGGGCAGGGGGAGGGAGGGCTCCATGCCTCACGCCGAGGTCTACGAAGTGCTCTACACCGAGCCCGCTGCCCGTGACCGCGATCGCCTGGACCCGGTGCGCAGGGCTGCTCTCGACAAGGCCGTGGGCATACTGGCCCGCGACCCGTACACCGAGGTGTCACGCTCGATCGGCGTCGGCGATCAGGACCGGGAGATCCGGCTCACCTCACAGATCGTGGCGGAGTACATGGTGTCCCGGGGGCGTCTGCTGCTGGTCATGCTGCGGATCTTCGACGACAAGGACATCCTGCTGCCCGAGGCGTGAGCCGGTCCCACAGGTCTTCACCTGCGGCGGACGCAGGTCTTCACCTGCGGCGGACGCCCGCCTCCTCGCGGTACTCGCCGAGGACGAGCACGTCGAAGGCGGCGCCGACGAAGACCTTGACGGCGCGCAGGGCGTCGCCGAGGCGGTGGCGGTGGGGGTGGACGTCGGACAGGGGGGTCGCGCCGGACGGGCGACCGGGGGCTGGGGTGAGGGTCGCTGCACTCATGTCTCCATGGTGCGCGCCACGGCATAAAGGGGGCATCGGTCCCAGGTCCCCATTCGGCGTACTCCCTGGGTATCCCTGTGGGCGGGGGTGTCCCCTACGGGAAGGGGGTGCGCCCCTCAGGGGTGCCGGGTAATTGCGTTGGCGCGCCTTCGGCCGCTCACCTAGAATCTCCGCTCTTGCCCGCCTCCCCTCGGAGCGCCGCCGTCCGGACGGAAACCGGACGGCAATCGCCGTAGCCACCCACCCCCACCCGGCCCGGAGGCACCCCCTTGTCCACGCCGTCCTCGTCCCGCACGCCCGTCGACGACGACCCGCTCGCCCGCGAACGCGGCCATCTCGCCTCCTCGCGTGCCGCGCTGCGCGCGATGCGGGAGGACGTCGAGTCCCTCGACATCAGAGACGTCACCGCGAACTGGGTCAACGCGCAGATCCTGGAGCGGCAGATCGAGGAGCGGATCAAGGCGCTGGCCGACCTCAGCGACACCCCGCTGTTCTTCGGCCGGCTCGACTACCTGCACGCTCCGGGCGCGGACCGGGCGGAGGGCGCGGAGGGGGAGAGGTTCTACATCGGGCGTCGTCATGTGCACGACGGCGACGGCGACCCGATGGTCATCGACTGGCGCGCTCCGGTGTCGCAGCCGTTCTACCGGGCGTCGAAGAAGGACCCGATGGACGTCGGGCTGCGCCGCCGCTTCGGCTACACGCGCGGGGACATCACGGCGTACGAGGACGAACACCTGTCCGACCCCTCCGAGGCCGCCGCCACCAGCAAGCTGCTCCAGCAGGAGATCGAGCGGCCGCGTGTGGGCCCCATGCGGGACATCGTCGCCACCATCCAGCCCGAGCAGGACGAGATCGTGCGCGGCGGGCTGGGCGGCACGGTGTGCGTGCAGGGCGGGCCGGGGACCGGGAAGACGGCGGTGGGGCTGCACCGGGTGGCGTATCTGCTGTACGCCCACCGTGAGCGGCTGGCGCGCACCGGCACGCTGGTCATCGGGCCGAACAAGTCGTTCCTGCACTACATCGAGCAGGTGCTGCCCGCGCTGGGCGAGCTGACGGTCCGCCAGGGCACGGTGGACGACCTGGTGGCCCATGTGGAGGTGCGGGGCGAGGACGACGCCGCGGCGGCGCTCGTCAAGGGCGACGCGAGGATGGCGCAGGTGCTGCGGCGGGCCGTCTACGCGCAGGTGCGGATGCCGGCCGAGCCGGTCGTCGTGGTGCGCGGGTCGCGGCGCTGGCGGGTTGCGGCGTACGAACTCGAGGAGATGGTGCGGGAGTTGCTCGGCCGGGACATCCGGTACGGGGCCGCCCGCGAGGCCCTGCCGCAGCGCATCGCGCACGCGGTGCTGGTGCAGATGGAGCGCTCGGGCGAGGCCCCGGACGACCGGGTGCAGGACGCCGTGGCCCGCAACAGCGCGGTGAAGGCGGCGGTGAAGGAGGTCTGGCCGGTCGTCGACCCGGCGAAGCTGGTGCTGCGGCTGCTGACGGACGCGGAGTTCCTCGCCGAGCACGCGGAGGGCGTGCTGAGCGAGCAGGAGCAGAAGACGATCCTGGCGGCGAAGCCGGCGCGGTCCGTGAAGACGGCCAGGTGGTCGGCGGCGGACGCGGTGCTGATCGACGAGGCGAGGGATCTGGTGGAGCGCACGCACTCGCTCGGCCATGTGGTCCTCGACGAGGCGCAGGACCTGTCGCCCATGCAGTACCGGGCGGTCGGCCGCCGCTGCACCACGGGCTCGGCGACCGTGCTGGGCGATCTGGCGCAGGGCACCACCCCGTGGGCGACCCGGAGCTGGGAGGAGGCCCTCGGGCACCTCGGCAAGGCGGACGCGGTGGTCGAGGAGCTGACGGCCGGTTTCCGCGTCCCGACGGACGTGATCGTCTACGCCTCCCGGCTGCTGCCGCACATCGCGCCGGGCCTCACACCGGTCGCGTCGGTCCGTGAGAACCCCGGCTTCTTCGACCTCCGGGAGGTCGCGGACGCGGCGGACGTCGTCGCGGCCTGCGAGGAGCTGCTGCGCAACGAGGGCTCGACGGGCCTGATCGCGGCCGACGCCCGGATCCCGGCGCTGACCGAGGCGCTGACGGCGGCGGGCGTCCCGTGGCTGGCCCCGGGCGAGGAGACGACGGCCGAAACCCGCCTCACCCTGGTCCCGGCGTCGCTGGCCAAGGGTCTGGAGTACGACTACGTCGTCCTGGACGAACCGCAGGCCGTGGTCGACGGGGAGCCGGACGAACGGACGGGCCTGCGCCGCCTGTACGTGACCCTGACCCGAGCGGTCTCCGGCCTCATCGTCACCCACGCCTCCCCACTGCCCCGACAACTCACCTGACCGACACCCCGGGCGGGCGGGCCCTCGAACCGGCCCCGCCCGGCCTACCCGACGTGGCCCTGCCCGGTGCACTCCGCCTGCCCCGCACGCGCCGTCGGCTCGGTGTGTGCCGTCGGCTCGGTGTGGCCCGTGGGGTCGGTGTGGCCCGTGGGGTCGGTGTGGCCCGTCGGGTCGGTGTGTTCGGCGTCCACGGCTCGGCGCCACTCGCGGACGGCGGGTGCGGACACCGGGCCGGTCCAGCCGTGCGGGCGGGCCGCGCCGCCGATGTGGAACGCGTCGATCCCGGCGGCCCGCAGCCGCGGGAGGTGGCCGAGGCGCAGGCCGCCGCCGACGAGGAGGCGCTGCTCGTAGCCCTGTTCGCCGTGCCGGGCGGCCTCGGCGAGCAGCGTGGGCAGGCCGGCGTCGACACCGGCCGGGGAGCCGGCGGTGAGGTAGGCGTCCAGTCCGGGCAGGCCGTCCAGCTGCTTGCGCAGGGCGTCGCGGTCGGCGGCGTGGTCGAGGGCGCGGTGGAAGGTCCAGCGGCAGCCGTCCAGCTCGGCGAGGATCCGCTCCACCGCCGCCCGGTCGACCGCGCCCTGCCCGTCGAGGAAGCCGAACACGAACTCCCGCGCGCCGGCCTCCCGCAGATCGGCGGCGGCCCCTGCGAGGCGGTCGACGTCCCCGGCCGCGAAGCCGTCGGACAGCCGCAGCATGACGCGCAGGGAGAGGTCGACGGCGGCCCGGACGCCGGCGAACACCGCGACCGGCGGGGTGAGCCCGTCGGCGGCCATGTCGGTGACCAGCTCGAGGCGGTCCGCGCCTCCGGCCTGGGCGGCGACCGCGTCCTCGGCGTCGAGGGCGATCACCTCCAGAACTGCACGCTTGCTCATGGGTCCCCATTCGTCGGCGGTCCCCGGCGCTCGGCCCGCACCCGGCACGTTACAGGTCTAGTCCAATTTAAGAATACGCCGGACGGCGGGACAATGAGGCCATGGCCGATCTCGACGCGCTGCGCACCCGTTTCAGCCACGCCCTGGAAGGGGTCCGGGGCCCCGGCGGCGGCCCCGACCCCGCGCCCTACGCCGACGCCCTCCTCGCCCGCTGGCAGGAGCCGCAGCGCCGCTACCACACGCTGACCCACCTCACCGACGTCCTCGACCGCGTCGACGTCCTCCAGGCGCACGCCGCCGACCCGGACGTCGTCCGGCTGGCCGCCTGGTTCCACGACGCCGTCTACCTCCCCGACCGCTCCGAGAACGAGGAGCGCTCCGCCCGTCTCGCCGAGCGCGCCCTCGCCGAGGCCGGCGCGCCCGCGGAGAAGACGGCAGAGGTCGCACGGCTCGTCCGGCTCACGGTCACCCACGACCCGGCCGACGACGACCCCGACGGCCGGGTCCTGTGCGACGCCGACCTCGCGGTCCTCGCCTCGCCGCCGTCCGCGTACGCCGCCTACACCGCCGCCGTCCGCGAGGAGTACTCCTTCGTGCCGAACGACGCCTTCCGGGCCGGCCGTTCGGACGTCCTGCGCCAACTCCTCGCCCTGCCACGGCTGTTCAGGACGCCGTACGGGAGCGAGCACTGGGAGGACACGGCCCGCTACAACCTGCGGGGCGAACTGGAACTGCTGGCCTCGTGACCGCCGCCGCGCACCTGCCCGCCGCCCCGCGCATTCCCGCCGGTCGGCTCACCCTCGTGGGCGTCTCCCCCACGGCCGCCGCGGGACTGCGGGCGGGCGGGGGCGGGGGCTTCGACTGGCTCGGGGGCTCCCCGTTCGAGGGCACCCGGGACGCCGCCGGAATGCTGACCACCGCGTACGCGGCCGGCGTGCACCGCCCCGAGTTCGGCCTGTACGTCCTCGTACGGCGGTCGGACGGCCGGGCCGTCGGCAGCATGGGCTTCCACACCGCTCCCGACGAGGACGGCCGCACGGAGATCGGCTACGACCTGGTCGAGGCCGCCCGCGGCCGGGGCTACGCGACCGAGGCGCTGCGCGCGCTCGCCGGATGGGCGCTGGCACGGGACGACGTACGACGCCTGTTCGCGGTCGTCGAACACGCCAACACCCCCTCGCGTGCCGTGCTCGAACGGGCCGGCTTCGTCCGGGTCGGCGAAGGCGAGGGTGAGTACGCGTATGAGCTGCGCGGGCGACCGCAGCTGGCGTAGCCGGGGCCGATCTTCGTCGCTTTGCCTCCCGGCGCACGCCCTCCGCTTCGGATAATTCCGACACGGTCGCGCCGCGCGCGGTCGCGCGCGCCGGGGGAATCGGGGGAACGACATGAGCACGGCCGGCCCGTCCACGCCACCCGACCCTCCCGACCCTCCCGACCCCCACCGGCTGGCCCGGCAGAGCGTGCGGTGGGCCATCATCGGGGTCGTCGTCAGCTCGGTGCTCGCCGTCGTGGGGATCTACCAGTCGTCCCACGGGGGCGGCGGAACCGGCGGCTCGAGCTCCGGTTCCGGCTCCGGTTCCGTTTCCGGATCGGTTTCCGGTTCCGTTTCCGGCGGCGACTCCGGTTCCGGCTCCACTTCGGGCGACGGCGGCACGGACGGCGCGACGGACGGCACCGCGCAGGGGACGTCCGACGGGACCACGGACGGCGGCGCCCCCGGCCCCTCCGACTCCGGTGGGACGTCCGACGGCGGCGCCGACGGCAGCTCCGGCGACGGCGGCGGCACGGACGACGACGTGAGCGACGGACTGACCGCCGACGAGCGCGCCCTGCGCGACACGCTCAACGCCGACCAGTGGTCGCGCGACAGCTGCGCGCACACCGAGTGGCGGGGCGCGGACGCCGCCCTGTACTGCACGGTGACCACGGTCGACCAGTACGGCGTCTCGGGCACCGGCAAGGCGAGCGTCATCATGTACGGGACCAAGTCCGACCGTGACGCCGTCTTCCAGTCCTACGCCGCCCGACTGCAGCCCGGCGACTGCGAGGCGCGGACCGACGCCTACGGCACCTGGCGCGAGAACAACACCGGCGACTCCGCCGGGGACGTCGTCTGCTTCCTGTCGGACACCGGGCAGTACGTCTTCCTCTGCTCGTACTACGACCGCCCCGCGCTGGTCCAGATCAGCGGCCCCGACCACACCAGCCTCGCGGCCTGGTGGCACACCATGGAACCGGTCTTCAGCAGCTGACGACGCCGTCGCCCCGGCCGCCGTCGCCCCGGCCGCCCTCGCCCCGACCACCGTCGCGGGCCTCGTCGCGGCTGGCGCCCTTGCGTCGGCGCAGGCCGGACTCCGTCAGCAGCCGCACCACCTCACGGCTGCTCACCTCGACCGCGCCGGCCGCCACCACCTCGGCGTAGCGGGGGGACGGGATGTCGTAGTGGTCGCGCTCGAAGGCCCGCCGCGGGACGCCCAACCGGTCGGCGAACGCCTGCAGTTCGGCGTACGAGACGTCGCTGACCAGGTGCGACCACATCCGGCCGTGACCCGGCCAGTTCGGCGGGTCGATGTAGACGGTCATGAGCGCCTCACGAGGACGGCCCGCCTCCCAGGGCCGACCCCAGCGAGCCCACCGAGGCGACCTTCACGCCCGCCTTGTGACACACCCAGTGCGGGTCGGGACCCAGTTCGGGCTCGACGTCGAGGGCGTGCGGGTCGCCGGAGCCGCAGACCGGGCACAGCGGCCAGCGCCCGTACCGCTCCAGCAGCGCGTCCTGCACGTCCTGCGCGACCAGACCGGCCACGAACGCCGCGCCGTCCGGCCACTGCTCGACCCACCAGCGGCGCTGCACGACCGAGTCCTCGACCATCGACACCACGTCCGCCGCGGCGACCTCGCCCGAGGCCAGGTCGGCGAGGACCAGGGCACGTGCCGTGTGCAACGTCTGTTCCAGAGGGCTGGTGGGGTCCATGCCCCTATTGTGCGCACTCCCGACCCGCCGCCGGCCAGAGAAACATGTTTCCTGTACCGCCGACGCCTCCCGCGCCATCACGCCGCCCGCGCGGGAACCCGGTAAATGTTGCGGGGCCCCCGACAACCTCGGGCCCCTGCCGACGAGAGAACCGGAATCGCCATGAACCCCAGTGCCGGCTCCCAGGATCTGCGCACCGCGCTCGACACCCTCACCACCGAGGCCTTCCGCCCCGACCTCGCCGAGATCGACCGCCTCCCCACCCTCGACATCGCCCAGCTGATGAACGCGGAGGACGCCGGCGTCGCCGCCGCCGTGGCCACGCAGCTCCCGCGCATCGCCGCCGTCGTCGACGCGACGGCGACACGGATGGCGCGCGGCGGACGGCTGGTCTACGCGGGCGCGGGCACCGCCGGACGGCTCGGCGTGCTCGACGCCTCCGAGTGCCCGCCCACCTTCGGCACCGCCCCCGGCCGGGTCGTCGGGGTGATCGCGGGCGGGCCGCAGGCCATGACCGTCCCCGTCGAGGGCGCCGAGGACTCCCCCGAGCTCGCCGAGGCGGACCTCGCGGCGCTCTCCCTCACCCCCGACGACACCGTGATCGGCGTCTCCGCCTCGGGCCGCACCCCGTACGCCGTCGGCGCGGTGCGCCACGCCCGCGCCCGGGGCGCGCTGACCGTCGCTCTGGCCTGCAACCCGGGCAGCGCGCTGGCCGCCGCCGCCGAGCACGCGATCGAGGTGGTGGTGGGCCCCGAACTGCTCACCGGCTCGACCCGGCTGAAGGCGGGCACCGCGCAGAAACTGGTGCTGAACATGGTTTCGACGATCACGATGATCCGGCTGGGCAAGACGTACGGGAACCTGATGGTCGACGTCCGCGCCACCAACGACAAGCTGCGCGCCCGGTCCCGGCGGATCGTCGCGCTGGCCACGGGCGCGGCGGACGACGAGATCGAGGCGGCGCTCGCGACGACGGACGGCGAGGTGAAGGCCGCGATCCTGGTGGTGCTGGCGGGGGTGGACGGGCCGGCCGCCGCCCGCCTTCTGGAGGAGTCCGGGGGACATCTGCGCGCCGCTCTCGGCGCGGCGGGCGACTGAGCCGCACGCTCGGGGGGTGCGCATCGACTCCTCCTCCACAGCCGCCGCGATCCTGCCCCTCGTGGGCGGCCCCGCGAACGTCGTCTCCGTCGCCCACTGCATGACCCGGCTGCGCCTGGACCTCGCCGACCCGTCCCGGGCGGACGAGGAGGCGCTGCGGGCGGTGCCCGGGGTGCTCGGGGTCGTCGTGGCCGACGGCGCCTTCCAGGTGGTCCTCGGGCCGGGCGTGGTGACGCGGGTGACGGCCGACTTCGAGAAGCTGACGGCCGCACACCGGGTCGCGGCACGCGGCGCCGGGCTGAGGGCGCGGCAGCGCGAGCGCGGCGCGACGCCGTTGAAGCGCGTCCTGCGCCGCCTGGCCGCCGTCTTCGTCCCGCTCGTCCCGGCTCTCGTCGGCTGCGGGATCCTGGCCGGCGTCAACGGCCTGCTCCTCAACGCGGGCCTGCTGCCGGGGCTCACGCCGGCACTGACCGCCGTAGCCTCCGGCTTCATGGCGCTGATCGCCGTCTTCGTGGGCCTCAACACGGCGAAGGAGTTCGGCGGGACACCGGTCCTGGGCGGCGCGGTCGCGGCGATCGTCGTGTATCCGGGGGTCGCGAAGGTGACGGCGTTCGGGGTGACGCTCGCTCCCGGACAGGGCGGCGTCCTCGGCGCGCTGGCGGCCGCGCTGCTGGCGACGTACGTGGAGCGGCAGTGCCGCGGCCGGGTCCCGGAGACGCTGGACGTGCTCCTCACCCCCGCGCTGACGGTCCTGGTCGCCGGCCTCGGCACGCTGTACGGGCTGATGTACGCGGCCGGCGCGGTCTCGGCGGCCATCGGGACGACGGCGAACTGGCTGCTGACGACGACGGGCGCGTTCGCCGGTCTCCTGCTCGGCGGGCTCTTCCTGCCGCTGGTGATGCTGGGCCTGCACCAGGCCCTGATCCCCGTCCACGCCACGCTCATCGAGCAGCAGGGGTACACGGTCCTGCTGCCGGTGCTGGCGATGGCGGGCGCCGGCCAGGTCGGCGCGGCAGCCGCGGTGTACGTCCGGCTGCGCGACCACGCGGTGCTGCGGTCGACGATCAGGTCGGCGCTCCCGGCCGGGCTGCTGGGGGTCGGCGAGCCGCTGATCTACGGGGTGTCGCTGCCGCTGGGCCGCCCCTTCCTCACCGCCTGCGCGGGCGGCGCGGCCGGCGGCGCCTTCATCGGGTTCTTCGCGACGCTCGGCGACCGGGTCGGGGCGACGGCGATCGGTCCGTCCGGCTGGGCCCTGTTCCCGCTGCTGGCGGGCGACCGGGGGCCGGGCGCCACGGCGGCGGTCTACGCGGGCGGCCTGCTGACGGGCTACGCCGTCGGCTTCGCCGCCACCTACCTCTTCGGCGGGGTCCGCGCAGCGGCCGCGGCCCTCTCCCGCACGACCACGGCCACGGCCACGGCCGGGCCCGTCCCGGCCACCCCGCCCGACGTGACGGCCATCTCGACCGACGCGGAACCCGATACCGCCACGACCGCCCCACCCGGCACAGCCACCCCGGCCCCGTGACCGACACAACCGCCCCGGAGACCCCACCCGACACGACCCGGCCACCCCGACCGCACGGCCGCCACGGGCACCCCGCCGGGCACGGCCGCCGGCGGGTTCGAGTCGGGGCGGCGGGGCGAACCGCTGACCCCGCCCACGCCCCGGGGCCGCCGCGGGCTCCGGTCGGTGAGAGCCGTCGTCCGGCGAGGGCCTTCGTCGGCGCGAGCCCTACCCTTGGGGCCATGAACCACGCCCAGCTCACCGCGCTCGGCCGTGCCCTGCGTGTTCTCGGCGAACACGGGGACGCCCTCAGCACCGACACCCCGGACGCCCGGCTGCACGAGGTCAAGGCCGATCTGCGGCGTGCGCTGGAGCTGCTGGACGACAGCGTGGTCGGCGCGGCCCCGACCACCCACTGTGCCGAACACCCGCATGGCCCGGTCGACAAGGCCGCCGCCGACCTGTGCCTGCTGTGCGAGACGCGCCGCCGGGCGGCCCGGCGCGCCGAGTTCAACGGCCCGCCGCCGCAGGCGCCCCCCACCGCCCCCACCCCTTCGCGGTACGGCACCCGCGCCGACCGCCCACAGCCCCAGCAGCGCTGGCTGGCGGAACTGTGGAACGGTCAGGAGTGGCAGCTCTGCGGAACACCGCGGCGGGACCGGCGCGAGGCAGAGCTGTACATCGCCGCCCTGCGCCGCGGGTCCCGCCCCGCAATGGCCTACCGGCTCGTGCACGAGTTCACCGACTACGAGGTCCTGCGGATCTGGGGCACCCCGGTGAAGGTCGACATCGAGCCGCTCGGCAACCTCTGAGCGACCTCGTTCCCCGCGGACGGCACCGCCGGGGGCGTCGAGCGCTCGTCGGCGCTCAGCTCAGGGTGCGCAGCGCCGCCGCGTCGTAGGGCTTCAGCTCGTCGAGACGGCCGCCGAGCACCTTGGCCGCCCACTCCGGGTCCTGAAGCAGCGCACGGCCGACGGCCACCATGTCGAACTCGTCGCGCTCCAGCCGGTCGAGGAGGTCGTCGATCCCCTTGACCGGGGCGCCCTCGCCCGCGAAGCCCCGGAGGAAGTCGCCGTCGAGGCCGACCGAGCCGACCGTGATGGCGGGCTTGCCGGTGAGCTTCTTCGTCCAGCCCGCGAGGTTGAGGTCAAAGCCGTCGAACTCGGGGAGCCAGTAGCGGCGGGTGGAGGCGTGGAAGGCGTCGACGCCGGCGGCGGCGAGCGGGGCGAGGAGGGCCTCCAGCTCCTCGGGGGTCTCGGCGAGACGGGCGTCGTAGGCGTCCGACTTCCACTGCGAGTAGCGGAAGATGACCGGGAACTCGGCGGAGACGGTCGCGCGGACGGCGGCCACGATCTCGGCGGCGAACCTCGTGCGGGCCACCAGGTCGCCGCCGTAGGCGTCGGTCCGGCGGTTGGTGCCGGCCCACAGGAACTGGTCGAGGAGGTAGCCGTGCGCGCCGTGCAGCTCGACGCCGTCGAATCCGATGCGCTCGGCGGCGGCCGCGGCCTCGGCGAACGCGCCGATGACGTCGTCCAGGTCGCGCTGGGTCATCGCCTTGCCGGTGCCCTCGGTGCCGTCCAGCCGGACGCCGGAGGGGCCGACGGCGGGCGCGTCCGCGTACGGCGGCTCACCCTGCTTGCGCACCATGCCGATGTGCCACAGCTGCGGGACGATCTTCCCGCCGCCCGCGTGCACGGCTTCGGCGACCTTCGCCCAGCCCGCGAGCTGCTCCGCCCCGTGGAACCGCGGAACCCGGTCGCTCTGCCCGGCGGAGTCGTGCCCGACGTAGGTGCCCTCGGTGACGATGAGACCGACACCGGCGGCGGCGCGCCGGCCGTAGTACGACACGACGTCGTCGCCGGGAACGCCGTCCGGGGAGAACATGCGCGTCATGGGGGCCATGACGATCCGGTTCGGGACGGTGAGTCCGTTGATGGACACCGGACGGGAAAGGATCTCGGCGGCGCGGGTGGCGGCGGGGGGCGTGATGCTCACGTGGGGGACTCCTCAGGACGACGGTGAACCGGCTGGTATGTGCACACGCATCGAGTGCGCTCCCCACGGAACGCCCCCGACCCCCCGGCCCATTCCACCCCCTGCGAACCCGAGCCTGTGATCCCGGCCACGCGCCTGCTACGGGACAGAGCCGCGCTCCACCACCCATTCCGTGGACTGACCGGTGATCTCGGCAATTCCGTCGTAGTCGGCGTCGTAGTGCAGCACCGTCACGCCATGCCGCGTGCCCTCCCGGAACGGCCGTCACGGTTGCGCCGTCGGACCCGCTCAGCACCTCGTCCGCGGACGCCTCCCCCACGTCCTCCGGCGGGCAGTCCCACTCCCGTCCGCCGCCCACCGGCCGCAGCACCACCGCGCCCTCCGAACGCTCCATGACCTCGCCGATCCGGCCGCTGCGCGTGTCCAGGACGTACCTCACGCCTCGCCCCCCGCCCGGCGCAGGGCTGCCGCGATGCGCGAGGCCACGCCCAGGTTGCAGCGGCCCAGATCGATCAGGGCGTACGGGTCACCGTGCGCGCCCGACACCGGGTCGATCCGCAGCGACGGCAGGACGATCCCCACCTCGCCCAGCGCGGCCCGCAACTGCTCGACGGCCTCCTGGACCGTCCGCGCGGGCCGGTCACCCGTCCTCGTCTCCACCATGCCCATCCCTCCACGCTGAGTGTTCCCGTTCACCACACAGCGTGGCCGACCCGCCTCTAGCCTGGCGAGATACGGCGTCCCAACAACCGCATCTGTAGGACCAGGGGGTATCCGTGTCCGGCCCGAAGGACCTCGACCCGTCATCGTCGCCACGCGCCCTGCTGGGAGCGGAACTGCGGCACGCCCGCGAGCGCGGCGGGCTCAGCCAGTCCGACCTGGGCGAACCCCTCTTCGTCAGCGGCTCGTTCATCGGCCAACTGGAGGCTGGCACACGGCGGATGCAGCTCGAATACGCCGTCCAGATAGACGAGATCCTGGGCACCGGCGGGTTCTTCGAACGCAACTGCCGGGCGCTGGCCAAGTCCAAATACCCGGATCACTTCGCGGAGGCAGCGGAGGCGGAAGCGATCGCTACGGGGATCAAGCAGTACGCGCAGCTTTTGATTCCCGGCCTGCTGCAGACCAGAGCGTACGCGGAGGCCGTCTTCCGCGCGTACAGACCGACAGCCCAGGACGCCGCGATCGACGAGTTGGTGGCCGCCCGCCTCGAACGGACGCACCTCCTCGACGATCCAACAACGCCGTTGTTGTGGGCGATCCTCGACGAGTCGGTGCTCCGCAGGGTGGTCGGCGGCCGGGCGGTGATGGCCGAGGCAATCCGCCATGTGCTGGCCCTCGCCCGGCAGCGGCGGATCATCGTGCAGGTACTGCCGTTCGACGCAGGGGCGCATGCGGCGATGGACGGCCCTTTGAAGCTCATGGAGTTCGAGGAAGCGCCGCCGCTCTCGTTCGTGGAGGCACCCGACATGGGAAAACTGCTCGACGACCCGGCCACCGTCGCCCGACACACCCTGATGTTCAACCTCCTCCAGGCTGCGGCACTTTCGCCGCAGGATTCCCTGGCCCTGCTGGAGTCGGTGGCGCAGGATTACGAGCATGGAGAACAGCACCTGTGAGTACGACTTGACCACCGTCACCTGGCACAAGTCCAGCTACAGCGGCGGCCAGGGCGGTGACTGCCTGGAGGTCGCCCTCGGCCACCCCGCCCTCATCCCCGTCCGGGACTCCAAAACCCCCCTCGGCCCGAAGCTCGCGTTCCGGGCCGAGGCGTGGGCGGCGTTCGTGAAGAACCTCAAGGTCGGCTGACCCGCACCGCCCCCGAGGCTCAAGCGTCCAGCTCCGAGCCCTCTTTGCTCGGATTGGGTGGAGGGTCTCAACCCACCCACCCTCCCCGCGAGTTGACACGGAGCGACCGATTTGCCACGGACGGTCACCACGCTCTAGCGTGCGGACAACGAAACAGCCCCCGCCAGGCGCTACCAACACCTGCGGGGGCTTGACCTACTAGATCGATCGAGACTCGACCTGTGGCTGCTGCCAAGCTTAGTACTGACCTCCCGCCCGCGCACGAACTCCCGCACCCGATGGCCAATCCGGGTTACGGAAAGCGCGCCGCCCCGGGACAACTCCCTCGCACCAAGCACGACTTCGCGCACCTCCCGCCCCGCGAGGCGGCCATCGCCGCGTACCTCGACCGCCTCCCCGACGGCACCGACATCTCCGTGAAGACGCTGGCCAAACAGCTCCCGTACGGACAGTGCGCCCTCCGCACCGCCCTCAACCGCATCCAGCAGGCCGGGCATCTGAGGCGGGGCCGGGAGCGGATGGAGACGGCCTCGGGCGAATTCCGCTGGATCACCCGAACGTGGTTCACCCGTACCGCACGTGACGACGGCTGGTGGGTGACGTTCACGCGAGGGGGCGTACCGGAAGACGCCCCGGAACCCGAGCGGGCCCCGCCCGCCACCCGCTCCCGGGCCCACATCCTCCTGGCCGCCCTCGGCCGTACCGCCCCCGTCCTCTCCCTCTCCGCCGCCGACTGCGCGCAGCTCGCACCGCTGGTGGAGGAGTGGTTCGCGCGAGGAGCGACGGAGGAGACGCTGCGCACCGCCCTCACCGCCGGGCTGCCCACCCCCGTCCACAGCCCGGCGGCCCTGCTCCGCCGCCGTCTGACGGACAAACTCCCACCGGAGCGACCCGCCCCGCGCCCACCCCGCCGGATGCTGGAGTGCGCGGAGTGCCGAGTGCCGGGACAGCCGGAGGCCCTGCCGCAAGGCGTGTGCGGCGGCTGTCGCGGCGAGCGCACACCCACACGCCCGGGCGTGCTCCTGCCCGCCTCCGCGATCCACACCCGTGCGGGGGAGATCCGGGCTGCCATGTCGCTGAAGAAACGACAGGAGAGGACACCCGTATGACCGCTCCTACCGTCCGACATCACCACACCAAGGCACGATGGAGGGGAGGAGGCGACGCCATGACCCCCAGCACCGCCGAACGCCCGCAGATGCCCTTCGAGGACTTCGAGGACCTCGTCGCAGTGGCTCCCGAGCATGTGCGGCTCGAATACGTCGATGGACGGGTCCGCACCAAGGACCCGCTCAGCGTCGAGGACTTCGAGGAACTGGCAAGCCGGGCACCGGAGACGGTCCGGCTGGAGTACATCAACGGAAAACTCGAGGTCAAGGCCATGCCGGACGGCAACCACGTAGAAAACTTCATGTGGCTGCTACGTCAGTGCATGCAGCAACGCCCCGAGCTGAACCTCGTGCCCGAGCGGGGCGTCAAGGCCGAGGCATACCGTAAGGGTCGCGCGATCACGGACGGCTTCCTCGCGCCCAAGGGCCATTTCAAGGGACACGGCAACTGGTCCAGGGCAGACGGCGCCCTCATGGCCGTGGAGATCACCTCCCACGACAGGGACACCGACCAGCGCGACCGTATCGACAAGCCTGTCGGCTACGCCGGGGCCGACATCCCCGTCTGCCTCCTCATCGACCGCGACGACAACACGATCGTCGTGTTCAGCGAGCCCAAGGACGGCCGCTACCAGCAGTCCGACCCCTACCCCTGGGGTGCCGTCGTGCCGCTTCCCGCTCCGGTGAGCGTCACCCTCGACACCGAAGAACTGAAGGAGTACGCCGACTGAAAAGCCCGAGGGCGGCACCCCAGCCGTAGCCGGGGTACCGCCCTCGGGCCGAAGGACAGTCGATCAACCGGAACCGGTCGATCAGAAGTCCATGTCACCGCCCGGCATGCCGCCGCCGGCGGGCGCAGCGGCCTTCTCCGGCTTGTCGGCGATGACGGCCTCGGTGGTGAGGAACAGCGCGGCGATGGAGGCCGCGTTCTGCAGGGCGGAGCGCGTCACCTTCGCCGGGTCGATGATGCCCTCGGCGATCATGTCGACGTACTCGCCGGTCGCGGCGTTCAGGCCGTGGCCGACCTGGAGGTTGCGAACCTTCTCCACGACGACGCCACCCTCGAGACCACCGTTGACGGCGATCTGCTTGAGCGGGGCCTCGAGCGCGATGCGCACGGCGTTGGCGCCGGTCGCCTCGTCACCCTCGAGCTCCAGCTTCTCGAAGACGGCGGACGCCTGGATGAGCGCCACGCCACCACCGGCGACGATGCCCTCCTCGACGGCGGCCTTCGCGTTGCGGACGGCGTCCTCGATGCGGTGCTTGCGCTCCTTGAGCTCCACCTCGGTGGCGGCGCCGGCCTTGATGACCGCGACACCGCCGGCGAGCTTCGCCAGGCGCTCCTGCAGCTTCTCGCGGTCGTAGTCCGAGTCGCTGTTCTCGATCTCGGCGCGGATCTGGTTGACCCGGCCCGCGACCTGGTCCGAGTCGCCGGCACCGTCGACGATGGTCGTCTCGTCCTTGGTGATGACGACCTTGCGGGCCTTGCCGAGCAGGTCGAGGGTCGTGTTCTCGAGCTTGAGACCGACCTCCTCGGAGATGACCTCGCCGCCGGTGAGGATGGCGATGTCGTTCAGCATCGCCTTGCGGCGGTCGCCGAAGCCCGGGGCCTTGACCGCGACGGACTTGAAGGTGCCGCGGATCTTGTTGACCACCAGGGTCGACAGGGCCTCGCCCTCGACGTCCTCGGCGATGATCAGCAGCGGCTTGCCGCCCTGCATGACCTTCTCGAGGAGCGGCAGCAGGTCCTTGACGTTGGCGATCTTGGAGTTCGCGATCAGGATGTACGGGTCGTCGAGGACGGCCTCCATACGCTCCATGTCGGTGGCGAAGTACGCCGAGATGTAGCCCTTGTCGAAGCGCATGCCCTCGGTGAGCTCGAGCTCCAGACCGAAGGTCTGCGACTCCTCGACGGTGATGACGCCTTCCTTGCCGACCTTGTCCATCGCCTCGGCGATGAGCTCGCCGATCTGGGTGTCGGCGGCGGAGATGGAGGCCGTGGAGGCGATCTGCTCCTTGGTCTCGACATCCTTCGCCTGCTCGAGCAGGGCGCCGGAGACGGCCTCGACGGCCTTCTCGATGCCGCGCTTGAGGGCCATCGGGTTGGCGCCGGCGGCTACGTTGCGCAGGCCTTCCTTGACGAGGGCCTGGGCGAGGACGGTCGCGGTGGTCGTACCGTCACCGGCGACGTCGTCCGTCTTCTTGGCGACTTCCTTGACCAGCTCGGCGCCGATCTTCTCGTACGGGTCCTCGAGCTCGATCTCCTTGGCGATGGAGACACCATCGTTGGTGATCGTGGGGGCGCCCCACTTCTTCTCGAGGACGACGTTGCGGCCCTTGGGGCCGAGCGTCACCTTGACGGCGTCCGCGAGCTGGTTCATGCCGCGCTCGAGGCCGCGCCGCGCCTCCTCGTCGAACGCGATGATCTTGGCCATGTGAAGTGGTCCCTCCAGGACTGGGGGTGATTCCTTCGGACCGCGCCCGCGCCCGCGACGGACGGCTCGCCGGCCGGGTGGTTCCTTGCCCCACCTGGCCTGCGGGCCTCACCGACCCGGTCCTTCGTTGTCACTCTCACCTTCAGAGTGCTAACGCCAATGATTAGCACTCGCCCATGCCGAGTGCAAGCGCCTCGGGACGATCCGCAGGTGAACAGGGTGCGTCCGGGCCCGCCGCGCGCCCGGCGATGGCGGGGGCGGGGGCGACGGCGGGGGGGGGAGGGGCGGGGCGGGCGGGGAGCGGGGACGTCGCCCCCGGGATCCCGTCCAGCCGCCGGGCATGCCGAAGGGCCCGTGCCCCGGGAGGCGCGAGCCCTTCGAACATGAAACAGCAGGTGAAACAGCAGGTAGAACTACAGATGAAACTGCGGGTGAAACAGAAGAACGACGCTGTCAGTCGGCGCGTGCTTCAGCCGGTCGCGAGACGGACCATGTCCGCCTGCGGCCCCTTCTGGCCCTGCGAGATCTCGAAATCGACCCGCTGACCCTCTTCCAGGGTGCGGTAGCCGTCCATCTGAATCGCGCTGTAGTGGACGAAAACATCCGCACCACCGTCGACCGCGATGAAGCCGTACCCCTTCTCCGCGTTGAACCACTTGACGGTGCCCTGAGCCATGCCTAACTCCCCTATTACTGGCCCTTGCACAGACCCACACTTCATGGATCCGGGTCAGACCTCACCCCCCAGTTGGTTGGGGGCGTGCGCCGGAACGCGTCGACCGCGGCTGAATGTATCTGCCCAACTGCCGTCTGCAACAGGTCAGTCGGACGAGAATTCTGGACGTACGGGATCCGGAATGTGGCGCAAATTCGCCAGAATTCAGGGCAAGTCGGGCCCTGTAAATGCCACAAAAGCCACAAAAGCAGCGCGCACTTTGGCTGCTTCTTGTCGGGCGCGGGCGGAAATAAAAGGCCCCGGGACCCGTGATCAGGACCGGGTTCCCCAACTGTACCGCGCTCAACCACACTGAATTGCCCCCTCCGCTTCTATCGCGGAGAGGGCAATTGCGTGAACTCTCGGTAATCGCTGTTACCTACGGTTACTACCGGCGGGTACTGACCGTCGGTCAGCCACCGGCGACGGCCGGAATGATCGATACGCCGGCGCCGTCCGGAGTCGCCGTCTCGAGGCCCTGCTCGAAGCGGACGTCGTCGTCGTTCACGTACACGTTGACGAACCGGCGCAGCTTGCCCTGGTCGTCGAGGACGCGCGCGGCGATGCCGGTGTGGTTCTTCTCCAGGTCGGAGATGACCTCGCCGAGGGTCACGCCCTCGGCCGGGACCTCGGCCTGACCGCCGGTGTAGGTGCGCAGGATGGTCGGGATGCGAACAGTGACGCTCATGATGCGAGGCCAGCCTCTCGGAAAGAGTCCAGGTTGGGGCGGATGGTCGCGGTGAGTCCGGTGCCGGCCACCGCGTCCAGGGTCTTCAGGCCGTCGCCCGTGTTCAGGACGACGGTGGTCTTCGTCGGGTCCAGCAGACCGTTCCCGATCAGCTTCCTCGTCACGCCCACGGTCACACCGCCGGCCGTCTCCGCGAAGATGCCCTCGGTCCGCGCCAGCACCTTGATCGCGTCGACGATCTGCTCGTCGTTCACGTCCTCCACCGCGCCGCCGGTGCGCCGGGCGATGTCGAGGACGTACGGGCCGTCCGCCGGGTTGCCGATGGCCAGCGACTTGGCGATGGTGTTCGGCTTCTGGGGGCGGACCACGTCGTGCCCGGCCTTGTAGGCCACGGACACCGGGGAGCAGCCCTCCGCCTGAGCGCCGAAGATCTTGTACGGCCGGTCCTCGACCAGCCCGAGCTTGATCAGCTCCTGCAGACCCTTGTCGATCTTCGTGAGCTGGGAGCCGGACGCGATGGGCACCACCAGCTGCTCGGGCAGCCGCCAGCCGAGCTGCTCGCAGATCTCGTACGCCAGCGTCTTCGAGCCCTCGGCGTAGTACGGCCGCAGGTTGACGTTGACGAAGCCCCAGCCCTCGCCCGCCGGGTCGCCGATGAGCTCGGAGCAGAAGCGGTTGACGTCGTCGTAGTTGCCCTCGATGCCGACGAGCTCGCCGCCGTAGATCGCGGCCATGACGACCTTGCCCTGCTCCAGGTCGTGCGGGATGAACACGCAGGAGCGGAAGCCGGCGCGGGCGGCGGCGGCGCCCACGGCGCCGGCCAGGTTGCCGGTGGAGGAGCAGGAGAGCGTGGTGAAGCCGAACGCGCGGGCGGCCTCGATGGCCTGGGCGACGACCCGGTCCTTGAAGGAGTGCGTCGGGTTGCCTGAGTCGTCCTTGATGAAGAGCTTCCCGGCGTCGACGCCCAGCTCGCGGGCCAGGTTGTCGGCCTGCACGAGCTTGGTCCAGCCGGGGTTGATGTTCGGCTTGTCGGCCACGTCCGCCGGGACGGGCAGCAGCGGCGCGTAGCGCCAGATGTTCGCGGGCCCCGCCTCGATGCGCTTACGCAGCTCCTCCGTGTCGTAGGAGGAGAAGTCGTACGCGATCTCGAGCGGGCCGAAACACTCCTCGCACGCGAAGACCGGACCGAGGGGGACGCGGTGGCCGCACTCGCGGCAGCTCAACGCGGTGGCCGGACCGAGGTCGACAGCGGAGGACGTCGTAGAGTCGGTGGTGCTTGCAACAGTCTGCGCAGCCATGTGAGGCGAGGCCCTTTCTCCTCATCTTCCTCACGACGCACTTCGCCGTGAGACGGATTTGGCACCTTCCCGAGCCGGGAGCCTCGCTGAACGATCAACACTGATCGCTGATCTACGAGAACCGACTGGAGGGTTGCCGGGGCTTCATCGGGCCGTGTCCCTCTGCCCCTCTGGATGAGCGGTATTCGGTTGTTGATCTGTGCGCGCCGATCACCCTGACATGCGATGGTCACCGGCGTTGTCCAAGACTGTAACCGAAGGCCAGGACAGTTGAGATAGTCGTCCGAACCGCGAGACGGATCACGCAGGACCGTACGCGCCGAGAGAATGCCGCGAGACGCGAGACGCCGAGAGACGCCGAGAGAACACAGAGGAGCCGCCGACGTGCTGGAAGAAGTCGAGCGCTGGCTGAGCACCCGCACCTGGTCCCTGACGGACCGCCCGCTGCACCGCGTTCTCGCCGCGAAGCAGCGCACGGGCCAGTCGGTGAGCGTCGTGCTGCCCGCGCTCAACGAGGAGGCGACGGTCGGCGACATCGTCGCCGTGATCCGTCACGACCTCATGCGGCAGGTCCCGCTCGTCGACGAGATCGTCGTCGTCGACTCCGGATCGACGGACCGCACCTCCGAGGTGGCCGCGGCGGCGGGCGCGCGTGTCGTACACCGCGACGAGATACTCCCCCGCATACCGGCCGTGCCCGGCAAGGGCGAGGTGCTGTGGCGTTCGCTGCTGGTCACGCGCGGGGACGTGGTCTGCTTCATCGACGCCGACCTGCGGGAGTTCTCCTCCGACTTCGTCTCGGGGATCGTCGGCCCGCTGCTCACCGACCCGGACGTGGACCTGGTCAAGGCCATGTACGACCGCCCGCTGGGCGGCGCGGCCGGTCAGGGCGGGCGGGTCACCGAGCTGATGGCCCGCCCCCTGCTCAACATGCACTGGCCGCAGCTCGCCGGGTTCGTGCAGCCGCTCGGCGGCGAGTACGCGGCCCGCCGGAGCCTGCTGGAACAGCTGCCCTTCCCCGTCGGGTACGGCGTGGAGCTGGGCATGCTGGTCGACGCCCTGCACCTGGTGGGCCTCGACGCCCTCGCCCAGGTCGACGTCGGCGTGCGCAAGCACCGCCACCAGGACGGCCAGGCCCTCGGCCGGATGGCGGCGGCGATCTACCGCACCGCCCAGCTGCGGCTCGCGCGCGGCCACCTCGGCCGCCCCGCCCTCACCCAGTTCGAACGCGGCCCCGACGGCTTCGAGCCGCACACCCACTCCGTGGACACGGAGGAACGCCCGCCCATGACGGACATCGCGGAGTACGCCCACCGCAGGGCGGCCTGAGCACGTTCGCCGCGCGGCGACAACTTCTGCCGCGCGGCGTCAACGTGTGCGCCACGCCGCACGGGCCCGTGACGCCGGAGCACCTCGTATACCGTCGCCTCGTACGTTTGAGCACATCAACGACGGGCTAGGTTGAGGCTTGTGACTCCGCTCCCTGCCCGAAGGAAGGGGCTTCCAATCCGAGGATTGCGGTCCAGCCCGAACCAATCCCTTATGGGACAAAGGGAGAAATAGCACGGGCAAGGGAAGCAAGTGAGGCATATGGCTACCACGCACGACACTGTCGCTCGGAGTGCTGCTCAGGTCCTGGTCGCGTCCAACCGCGGTCCGGTCTCCTACGAGATGCGCGAGGACGGCTCGCTGCACGCCAAACGCGGCGGCGGCGGACTGGTCTCCGGCCTGTCGGCCATCGGCCCCGACGCGGGCGCGCTCTGGGTGTGCTCGGCGCTCTCCGACGGCGACCGCGAGGCGGTCCGGCGCGGGGTCGGCAAGGAGGGCGTGCGCATGCTGCCCGTCCCGGCCGACGTGCACGCCGACGCGTACAACGGCATCGCCAACTCGGTGCTCTGGTTCGTCCACCACATGCTGTACCAGACCCCGCTGGAGCCGGTCTTCGACGCGGAGTTCCGCCGCCAGTGGGCCGCGTACGAGACGTACAACCGGGCCTTCGCCGAGGCGCTCGCCGAGGAGGCGGCCGACGGCGCGGCGGTCCTGGTCCAGGACTACCACCTGTGCCTGGTGCCGGGGATGCTGCGCGAGCTGCGTCCGGACCTGCGCATCGGCCACTTCTCGCACACGCCGTGGGCGCCCCCGGACTACTTCGCGCTGCTGCCGCTGGACATCCGTGAGCAGCTGCTGCGGGGCATGCTCGGCGCGGACCGGCTGGGCTTCCTCACCCGGCGCTGGGCGGACGCCTTCACCGCGTGCTGCGAGCAGTCCGCCGGCGGTCCGGGCGGCACCGAGATCGGGGTGCACGGGCTCGGCGCGGACGCCGACTTCCTGCGCGAGCGCTCGCACCGCCCGGACGTCGAGGAGCGCATCGTGGCGCTGCGCGAGGAGATCGGCGCGGGGCGCAAGGCGATCGTCCGCGTCGACCGCACCGAGCTGTCCAAGAACATCGTGCGCGGCCTCCTGGCCTACCGGCAGCTGCTCGACGACCACCCGGAGTGGCGCGAACGGGTCGTCCACGTGGCCTTCGCCTACCCCTCCCGCCAGGACCTCGCCGTCTACCGGGACTACATGGCCGAGGTGCGGCACCTGACCGACGAGATCAACGCCGGTTACGGCACGCCCGGCTGGACGCCGGTGGTGCTGAACCTCAAGGACGACTTCGCCCGTTCGCTGGCCGCCTACCGCCTCGCGGACGTCGCGCTGGTCAACCCGATCCGCGACGGCATGAACCTGGTCGCCAAGGAGGTTCCGGTCGTCTCCGACGAGGGCTGCGCGCTGGTGCTGTCCCGGGAGGCGGGCGCGTACTGGGAGCTGCGCGAGGACGCGATCACGGTGAACCCGTACGACGTCCTGGAGACCGCCCGCGCCCTGCACGAGGCGCTGTCCATGGCGCCGGAGGAGCGGGCCGAGCGCACGAAGCGGCTGTCCGCCGCGGCGACCGCGCTGCCCCCGGCCCGCTGGTTCCTCGACCAGCTGACCGCCCTGCGCGCGGTCCAGCCGGGCTGAGCAACCGGGCCGAGCTGACCGGCAACCCGACTGACCGGCGGCCGGCTGACGGCCGAGCCGAGCGGCGGCCGGACCCAGCGGCTGCCGGGTCGTACGGCAGCCCGGCCACCGGGCCGAGCGGCGGCCCAGCTGAGCGCCCGAGCGACAGCCGGGCCGGGCAGCCCGAGCGACGGCCGGACCCAGCGGCTGCCGGGTCGTACGGCAGCCCGGCCACCGGGCCGAGCGGCGGCCCAGCTGAGCGCCCGAGCGACAGCCGAGCCGAGCAGCCGAGTGGCGGCCGGGCCGGGCGGCCGAGCGGCGGCCGGGCCGGGCAGCCGAGCGGCGGCCGGGCTGTCGGGCGTGGCTCAGGTGAGCCGGGTCGCCAGTTGGCGCAGCAGGCGTACGACGCCGGCGGGACCGTCGACGACGAGGTCCGCGCGCTCGGCCAGTTCGCCGACCTCCGCGCTGCCGCTGCACACCAGCAGGCCGGGGACGCCGTCGGCGCGCAGTTTCTCGACGGCGGCGAAGGCGGGGAGGTCGCCGAGGTCGTCGCCGGCGTAGAGCACGGACCGGGCGCCCGTCTCACGGACGTGGTCCAGCAGGGCCACGCCCTTGTCCATGCCCGGCGGCCGCAGCTCCAGGACCATGCGGCCGGGTTCGACGATCAGGCCGTGCCGTGTCGCGAGGTCGGTGAGGGGGCCGCGCAGGTCGTCGAAGGCGGCCTGGGGGTCGTCGGCGCGGCGGGTGTGCACGGCGACGGCCCGGCCGCCCTTCTCCTCGATCCAGATGCCGGGCCGGTCCCCGGCGGCCGCGAGGACCTGCGGGAGCCCTGCCCGAACGGCGGCCACACCGGGGTGCGGTTCGGGGGCGCTGAGGGCGCCGGTGCCGGCGTCCCAGCGCTCGGCGCCGTAGTGGCCGAGCACGGTGAGCCGGCCCAGCCCCTCGACCCCGGCGAATCCGCCGTGGCGTACGGCGACCTCGGCGGGCCGCCCGGTGACGACGGCCACGCCGGCGACCTTCGAGGCGAGCGCGGCGAGCGCGGGGACGGCGTCGGGGTGCGCCCGGGCGTCCTCGGGGTTCTCGACGATCGGGGCGAGGGTGCCGTCGAAGTCGAGGGCGACGAGGGCGGCCGACGGGCGGCCGACGATCGCGTCGAGCGCCGCGCGGCCCGCCGGGGTGACCGGAACGGGAAGGGGGCCGGGTGCCGTGGAGTGCGTCTCAGGGGTGCCCATACAGGGACGATATCCAGCGAGCGCCACCGCTGACGTCCCGCCCGGTCAGCGTTCGGTCCGTCTCGCTTCTCGTACCCTGCGCAGTCTGTTCACCGTGACCGGGTCGTGGGCGAGCGCGCGGGCGTCGTCGAGGAGGGCGTTGAGGAGCTGGTAGTAGCGCACCGGCGACAGGTCCAGCTTCTCGCGTATCGCCCGCTCCTTCGCGCCGGGGCCGGGGAACCCGCGCCGTTCGAGGGCGAGGATGCCGAGCTCCCGCGCCCCCAGCCCGTCGCTTCCGTCTCCGCCGCGAGGCCCGCCGCCATGCCCGCTTCCGTGCCTGTCCGCCTCCATGGCTGTCCACCTCCCTGCCCGCACGGTAGCGCCCGCCGCTGACATCCGGCTCATTCGCCGGCGGCGCTCTCCAGCGTCGTCGCGGTCGTCTGCAGGCCGCCGAGCACGTCGGCGGGGCTGCCGTTCGCGGTCACGGCCTGGCCGATCCGCTTCTTGATCTGCGCGCTGACCTTGGCCCACGAGGTCCGCCCGACGGGGTAGCTCTCGGACAGCGGGAGCTGCGCGAGGAACGGCTTGAGGTCGGCGTCCTCCTTGGTCGCGTCCATGACCAGGGACGCTGAGGTGGTGACCGGCAGCAGGTCGTACTCGTGGGAGAAGTCCAGCACGTTCTCCTTGCTGTAGACGAAGTCGAGGAAGTCGCCGACCTCGTCGCCGTGCCCGCCCCTCTTGAAGGCGGTCATCCAGTCGGCGACGCCCAGGGAGGTCTTGCTGGGGCCGTCCAGGCCGGGCATCGGCACCATGCCGAACTCGACGCCCTTGGCGGCGGCCGTCTTCATCAGCGAGGGATGTCCGTTGAGCATGCCCACGTCGCCGGCGGCGAAGGCCGCGAACGCGGCGGCCCGGTTCAGCTTGCCCGGCGCGACCGGCCCGGTCAGGCCCTTGCCGACCAGGTCGGTCTTCAGCCAGTCGAGGGTCTCGACGTTCTCGGCGGAGTCGAAGCTGTAGCTGCTGACCGTCTGGTTGTAGCCGCCCCGGCCGCTGAGCAGCCACTGCAGGGTCTCGGCCTGCGCCTCCTCGGGGCCCAGCGGCAGCGCGTAGGGGTACTTCACGCCGTCCTTCTTGAGCGCCCGCGCGTCCTTCGCGAGCTCGGCCCAGGTGGTGGGCGCGCTGATGCCGGCCTCGGCGAAGAGGGTCTTGTTGTAGAACAGCAGCCGGGTGGAGGAGGCGAACGGCATGCCGTACTGCACGCCGCGCACCTGGCCCGCCCGCGCCAGCTGGGGCACGAAGTCGGCCTCGACGGGGATGGAGAGCACGTCGCTCGCCTTGTACAGCAGGTCGTCGGCCGCGTAGTCGGCGTAGGCGCCGATCTGGGCCATGTCGGGGGCGTCGCCCGCGTCGACCATGGCCTTGACCTTCGCGTCGACGTCGTTCCAGGAGTACACGCTGACGTCGACGGTGACGCCCGGGTGGTCCTTCTCGTACGCGGCGACGAGCCCGTCCCAGTACTTCTTCGAGCTGTTGGCGCCGCTGTCGCCGTAGTCGGCGGCGACGAGTCTGAGGGTGACGTCGCCGGAACCCGAGGTCAGTCCGCAGCCGGTGAGGACCGCGGCCAGGCCGAGGGCGGACACCCCCGCCGCCACCGCCGTCGCCGTCGCCGTGATCGTTGCTGACTTCCGTGCCCGCCGCTGCACCGCACTGCTCCCAACTGATTGCTCATACCAATGGACCGATATCCGGATCAAGGTCTACACCACCCGCTCTGGCCTAGACCTCTCCGGGGCTCCGGTCCGGCACGCTACCCCCACAAACCAGAGTGGACTAGACCTCTCGCGGGTACGCGGTCCACACTGTCCCCGTGAGACATGTCATCGCCCTCGACGTGGGCGGCACCGTGATGAAGGCCGCCCTGATCGGCGCTGGGGGTCCCCCCTCTGGGGGAGGCGCACTGCTGCACCGGGCGCGCCGCGCCACCGGCCGCGAGCGCGGCCCCGACGCCGTGGTCGCCGGCATCCTCGGGTTCGCCGCCGACCTGCGCGCGCACGGCGCCCGGCAGTTCGGCGAGCCCGCCGCCGCGGCCGGCGTCGCCGTGCCCGGCATCGTCGACGAGGCCGCCGGCGTCGCCGTCTACGCGGCCAACCTGGGCTGGCGGGACGTCCCGCTGCGCGCCCTGCTCGCCGAACGCCTCGGCGTCCCGGTCGCCCTCGGCCACGACGTGCGCACCGGCGGTCTCGCCGAGGGCCGGATCGGCGCCGGCCGGGGCGCGGACCGCTTCCTGTTCGTGGCGCTGGGCACCGGCATCGCGGGCGCGATCGGCGTCGACGGCCGGGTGGAGGCGGGCGCGCACGGCTTCGCGGGCGAGATCGGTCACATCGTCGTCCGGCCCGGCGGCGCGCCCTGTCCGTGCGGGCAGCACGGCTGCCTGGAACGGTTCGCGTCCGCGGCGGCGGTCGGCGAGGCGTGGGCGGCGGCCGTCGGGGACCCGGAGGCGGACGCCGCGGACTGCGCCAAGGCCTTCGCGTCCGGCGACCCGGAAGCCGTCCGCGTCTGGCTGCGCGCCGTGGACGCCCTCGCCGACGGCCTGGTCACCGCCCTCACCCTGCTGGACCCGCACACGCTCGTCATCGGTGGCGGCCTCGCCGAGGCGGGGGAAGCCTTGTTCACACCGCTGCGGGACGCCGTCCGACAGCGGGTGACCTTCCAGAAGCTGCCGGAGATCGTTCCGGCGGCCCTGGGCGACAGCGCCGGATGCCTCGGCGCGGGCCTGCTGGCCCGGGAGCTCCTCGACACGACCGACGGCATGGAGGTAACACCCTGATGGCCATCCCCCCAGGGGCGCGGGGAACTGCGCGATCGACCACATCGCACCGCCCGCAGGTGCTGACCGGCGCCAAGGCGGTCCTGCCGACGGGGACGGTCCCCGACGGCCGCATCACCGTCACCGGCACGAAGCTCACGGCCGTGGTCCCGCACGGGACCCCGCGACACGCCCCCGACGTGTCCGGCGTGTCCGAGGCATCCGGCGCGGTCGACGTGCTCGACGTGTCCGGTCACTGGCTGGTCCCCGGCTTCGTCGACCTGCACAACCACGGCGGCGGCGGAGCCTCCTTCGCCGGCTCGGCACAGGACGTGCTGACAGCCGTCCGCACCCACCGCGCGCACGGCACCACCACGCTCGTCGCCTCCGCCGTCACCGACGACATGGACGTCCTCGTCCGCCAGGCCGGCCTGCTGAGCGAACTGGCCGAACAGGGCGACCTGGCCGGCATCCACTTCGAGGGCCCGTTCATCTCACCCTGCCGCAAGGGCGCGCACTCCGAGGCGCTGCTGCGCGACCCCGACCCGGCCGAGGTGCGCAAGCTGGTCGACGCGGCGCGCGGCCACGCCGCGATGGTCACCCTGGCGACCGAACTTCCGGGCGGCCTGGACTCCGTACGGCTGCTGGTCGAGCACGGCGTGATCGCGGCCGTCGGCCACACCGACGCCACCTACGAGCAGACCGTTCAGGCCGTCGAGGCCGGAGCCACCGTCGCCACCCACCTCTTCAACGCGATGCCGCCCCTCGGGC
Organism: Streptomyces sp. B21-105; assembly: GCF_036898465.1. NCBI lineage: Bacteria > Bacillati > Actinomycetota > Actinomycetes > Kitasatosporales > Streptomycetaceae > Streptomyces > Streptomyces sp. B21-105. The sequence continues at coordinate 4,308,965 of NZ_JARUMJ010000001.1, forward strand.
ACCGTGCCCCCGGCCCGATCGCCGCCCTCCTTCAGGACGAGCGGGTGACGGTCGAGCTGATCAACGACGGCACACATCTGCACCCGGCCGCACTCGCGCTGGCGTTCCGTCAGGCGGGGCCGGACCGGGTCGCGTTCATCACGGACGCGATGGACGCCGCCGGCATCGGTGACGGCCGGTATCTGCTCGGCCCGCTGGAGGTCGACGTCATCGAGGGCGTGGCCCGTCTCGTGGAGGGCGGCTCCATCGCCGGCTCCACCCTCACCCAGGACCGCGCCTTCCAGCGGGCGGTGACGATCGACCGCCTCCCCGTCGAGGACGTCGTCGCCGCCCTGTCCGCCAACCCGGCCCGCCTGCTGGGCCTGGACGACCGGATCGGCTCCCTGGAGCCCGGCAAGGACGCCGACCTCGTCCTGCTGGACGACGCCTTCGAGGTCAAGGGCGTGATGCGCAAGGGGACCTGGGTGGTGGCTCCCGACCTGGCGTGAAACTCAGCCACATTCCACGTACGCCCGCACGACGACGGTGGCCGACCCGTTCCTCGGGTCGGCCACCGTCTCTTGGGCCTTCGCTCATCGGGCCTACACCCGCCACTGGCCGGGCCTGGCCGGGGCGGGCCAGGGCGACCGCCCGTCCTGCCGCTAGCTCCGCCAGCCCGCCTCGAGCGACAGCTGGTCGAAGTTGACGTCGCAGGAATTGCCCTGCTCACAGGAGATCTTGATGGTGTTGGTGCCCTTGTTGAGGGTGATGTTCGCCCAGGTGTTGGTCCACCCCTTCGCGTAGTCACCCTCCGCGGCGTGGGCGAAGTTCCCCAGGTTGAGCGGACGGGTCTGCACCGTGCCGTTGACGGTGAGGGTGGCCTTGGCGTCCTTGCCGGGCACGCCGTAGTTCACGTCCAGCGTGTACTTGCCGTCCTTCGGGATGCTGCTGACGTTCCAGGTGATCGCGGCGCCGACGGTGTTGAAGCCGGTGACGTAGATCCCGCCGTCCGCCTTCGCGCCCTTCACGTCGGACGCCGTGGTCGTGCCCGTCAGGCTGACCGCCTTCGCGTCGACCGCCGGCAGCTCGGCCTCGTTCGCGTCGCCGGTGCTCGACGTGCTGGGCGACGGGCTCGCCGGCGCGGAGGCCGGAGCGGAGGCCCCGCCGCCCGCCTTGTCGTCGTCCGTGCCCTTGTCGCCGTTGGCCATGGCCACCGCGATGCCGATCACGACCGCCGCGACCACGGCGACCGCGCCGATCAGCAGACCCTTGGTGTTGGGACCGCCACCGCGGCCACCGCCGCCCTGCACGGGCTGCCTGCCGGTCGAGGGGCCGCCGCCGGCGAAGTTCTCGGGCGCGGCGTAGTGCGCGTTCGGCTGACCGTACGGGCCCTGCTGCGGAACCGCGGACGGCTGACCGTACTGGCCGGACGGCTGTCCGTACTGCGCGGTCTGCTGCTGCCGCTGCGGCTGCTGCTGTCCGTACTGGCGCTCGCCGACCGCACGCACTCTGTTGACCGAGTTCGGGTAGCCGTAGCCACCGCCGGAGGGCGGCTGCGCGCCGTTGGCCTGGCCGTCGGCGTAGAGGTAGCCGAACGGGTCGTCGTCCTCGGGCGTGCTCGCGCCGTTATTGCCGGGCGTCATCCCTTCGTACTCCTCAACAGTGCGGGGCCGATGCGACACGCGTACGCGTATCCATACGTGTGAGAACTGCGAGCCTACCCGGTCCCCACCGCCCGAACGGGTGACTCGGATCGCATCAGAGCGGCGGCAGGACCGCCGACCTGGCGTTCATCCCGCACGTCTGTGCTGTTTGGGACGAGATCGTTTCTCTACGTACATACGCTCGTCCGCGGACTTCAGCACTTCGTCCGCGGTCATCCCGCAATGCGCCCAGCCGATGCCGAAGCTGGCGCCCACCCGCACGGCCCGACCCTCGGCGCGGATCGGCTGGATGATCTCGTTGCGCAGGCGTACGGCGAGGTCGGCGGCGTCGGCGCGGCCGAGGCCGTCGGCGAGGATCACGAACTCGTCGCCGCCGAGCCGGGCGACCGTGTCGCCGTCGCGGACCTGGCGGGAGAGCCGGCGGGCGACCTCGATGAGGACCGCGTCGCCCGCGTTGTGCCCGAACCGGTCGTTGATCGACTTGAAGCCGTCGAGGTCGCAGAAGAGGACCGCGAGACCCTTGGCACCGTCGTCGCGTCCGTCCTCGGGGGCGGCGGTGTGCACATGGTGGTCGTAACCGTCGAAGGTCCCGGCGCCGCCGGGCCGGTAGTCGAAGCCGTGGCCGTTGGCGTCGAAGGCGGCGTGGCCGTAGGCCGTGTCCATGGCGTCGACGGCGGCGGGCTGGGTCGACAGGGGCCGCTGACAGAGCCGGGCGGACAGCCGTGAGCGCAGCTCGGCCGAGTTCGGCAGGCCGGTGAGGGAGTCGTGGGAGGCGCGATGGGCGAGCTGCAGCTCGCGGCGCTTGCGCTCCTCTATGTCCTCGACGTGGGTGAGGAGGAAGCGGGGGCCGTCGGCGGCGTCGGCGACGACGGAGTTGCGCAGGCTCACCCAGAGGTAGGTGCCGTCCCGGCGGCCCAGGCGCAGCTCCGCGCGGCCGCCCTCCGCGGAGGTGCGGAGCAGGGTGCCTATGTCCTCGGGGTGGACGAGGTCGGAGAAGGAGTAGCGGCGCATCGCGGAGGCGGGCCGGCCCAGCAGGCGGCACAGCGCGTCGTTGGTGCGGAGTATGCGCCCGTGCTGGTCGCCGCCCATCTCGGCTATCGCCATGCCGGAGGGGGCGTACTCGAAGGCCTGCCGGAAGGATTCCTCACTGGCGCGCAGGGCCTGCTGCTCGCGTTCGAGCCGGACCAGCGCCCGCTGCATGTTCGCACGTAGACGCGCGTTGCTGATGGCGATGGCGGCCTGGAAGGCGTACATCTGGAGCGCTTCGCGCCCCCACGCGCCGGGACGCCGTCCGTTGCGCGGCCGGTCCACGGACAGGACGCCGATCAGCTCGCCGCAGGCGTCTCCGCTGCCGGCGGCGGCGGGCGTGTACATGGGGGCGAAGAGCCGGTCCGAGGGGTGCCACTCGTCCTCGAAGCGGGGCGCGGGCCCGTCGGTGTACCACTGCGGGACGTCGTCGTCGTCGAGGACCCAGCCCTCGGTGTGCGGTATGAAGATCAGGTCGCCCCAGGTCTCGCCCATGCCGAGGCGGCGCTCCCAGGACTCGCGCGAGCCGACCCGGCCCGTGATGAGGGCCTCGGCGGCCGGGTTGCCGGAGAAGGCGGCGACCACGAGGTCACCGTCCGCGCGCACGAGGTTGACGCACGCCAGCTCGTACCCGAGTGCCGTGACCACGCCGTCGGCGACGGTCTGCAGTGTGTCGGCCAGGCTGCGGGCCGTGTTCATGTCGGCCATGACCTGGTGCAGCTGTCGCAGGGACGCAAGACGGACGTATGGCTCCGACTCGGTCTCCATGTGTTTCGCCCTCCCCCCGAGACTTCGCAGCGAATCAAGGGTTGTCTTCGGCGCAACGTCGTTTCTGGTGCTTCGTTGTCGGTGTGTGTCTGGTTGTGACGCCTCCGCCACTGAATCACAGCGCGCTGCTCACTCGGTACACAGGGTCAACAATTAGTCCCCCTTGTGACTCAAGTCACAGATGAACGTGAACATTTGAGTGGAGTTTCCGCGGTTTTCCTGTGCGTTTCCTGAATACGGACAGCAGCCGCAGGCGCACGGAACGCGGTCATGGGTCCACGGTCCTACGACCCTACTCGGGCGGAGGTCCGATGCGGCGCGCATCGCACGGACACTAGCGTTCCGAGCGTGCCCACCGACGTGATCGACACCGTGCCGAAGATGCCGAAGACCCCCTCCGGGCATGCTGAGGGGGTGAGCAACGACGAGTTCCGCGCCGCCATGTCCCGGCTCGCCGACGGCGTGGTCCTGGTGACCGCCCGGGAGCCGTCCCTGGACCCGGACGACCCCCGGGCGCCGGACGGCGAGGACGTCGGCATGACCGCCACCGCCTTCGTGTCCGTCTCCCTCGACCCGCCCCTGGTCATGGTCAGCCTGCGCAACGGCTCCCGGATGGACGACCTCCTCGACGAACAGCCCCGCTGGGCGGTGTCGGTGCTCTCCGAGAGCCAGCGGCACATCGCCGGCCGCTTCGCCATGAAGGGCCGCATCAGCGACCGCCTGCTCTTCGAGGACATCCCGTACACGCGCGGCGAGGCCACCGGCGCCCCCCTGGTCGGCGGCGCGCTGGCCACCCTGGAATGCCGCACCGAGCAACGCGTCCCGGCGGGCGACCACACCCTGGTGATCGGCCGCGTCCTGACCGCCGCGACCCCGAGCGCGGACGGCGGCCCACTCGTCTACTTCCGAGGCCGCTACCGCCAGCTGGACTGACGCCGACGAACGAGCACCGGAGCCACCCCGAAACACCGTGGCCGCCCCGCGACCGACCCCGCCGACGCCCCGCGGAAACGCCGTGGCCGCCCTGTGTCCGGTGTGCCTAGGGTGCTCGCATGACCCACGCGACAGCCCGGACAGACGGAACGGCCAGGACCGAGGACACGGCCAGGACAGAGGACACGGGCAGGGCCGACAAAACCGGCAGGGCCGACGCAACGGCATCCGGACCGCGCCTTGCTGAGATCACACCGGACAACTTCGAGGCCGCGACCGGCATCCGCGTCCGCCCCGACCAGGAGTTCGCGGTCTCCCCGGTCATGAAGTCCCTCGCCGAGGCCTACGTCCATCCACCGGGCACCGCCTGGCCCCGCCTGATCATCGACGGCGACCGCCCCGTCGGCTTCCTGATGGCCTTCCTCGACATCGACTGGACCGGCGGGACCGGCGACGCCCCACTGCTCCGCTCCGGCCTGTGGCGGCTGAACATCGCCGCCGGCGAACAGGGCCGCGGCTACGGCCGGTTCGCCGTCGAGTCGGTCGCCGCGGAACTGCGCCGCCGCGGCGCCCAGGAGATGTACGTGACCTGGCACGAGGGCGAGAACGGGCCGGAGGACTTCTATCTGCGGCTGGGCTTTTGCAAGAACGGCGAGAAGAGCGACGGCGAGACGGTCGGCGTCCTGCCCCTGGGGCGGGCCTGAAGCGCCGCCCGGTTCCGCGTCAGGACCAGTCGCGGCCGGTCCTGCCCCGCTTCGTGTCGGACCGCTGCTTCTTCTCCCGCAGCCGGCGCTCGTTGATACCGCGCGGGATCCGCGTCGGCCGGCGCGGCTTGGGCGGCGGGGCGGTGGCCTCGGCGAGCAGAGCGGCGAGACGTACGGCGGCGGTCTCACGGTTGCGCCACTGTGAACGGTGCTCGGAGGCGCGAACGGTGACGACGCCGTCGACGAGCCGCCCCGCCAGCCGCTCGAGCGCCCGTGCCTTCCACACCTCGGGGAACGCCTCGGTGCGGCCGATGTCGAAGCGGAGCTCCACCTGTGAGTCACTGGTGTTGACGTGCTGCCCGCCCGGCCCCGAAGACCGCGAGAAACGCCACATGAGCTCGGCCTCGGGAAGGGAGACCGAGCCGCGGACGACATAGGGACCAGACATGCCCACCATGTTCCCGCTCCGGACCGGCCCGAGTCACGCGAATATCCCCAGGTAAAGAAAGCAAAGAAACGCGGAGTGGCGGGGAACCTTGAGCACCCTTCGCTGCGTTCATAGGGATAGCTGTAGCTTCGTGCCCGTACGAAGCCCGTACGACGCCGTACGCAACGAGGGAAGGACTCCCAACCATGGCTGTAAGCCTGTCCAAGGGTGGCAACGTCTCGCTCACCAAGGAGGCTCCGGGCCTGACCGCCGTCACCGTGGGCCTCGGCTGGGACGTCCGCACCACCACCGGCACGGACTTCGACCTCGACGCCTCCGCGATCGCGGTCAACCTCCAGGGCAAGGTCTACTCCGACGGCCACTTCGTCTTCTTCAACAACAAGCAGACGCCGGACCAGACCATCGTCCACACCGGCGACAACCGCACCGGCGAGGGCGCGGGCGACGACGAGGCGATCAACGTCAACCTGGCCGGCCTCCCCGCCGACATCGACAAGATCGTCTTCCCGGTCTCGATCTACGACGCGGAGAACCGCTCGCAGAACTTCGGCCAGGTCCGCAACGCCTACATCCGCATCATCAACCAGGCCGGCGGCGCCGAGATCGCCCGCTACGACCTCTCGGAAGACGCCGCCACCGAGACGGCCATGGTCTTCGGCGAGCTCTACCGCAACGGCGCGGAGTGGAAGTTCCGCGCGGTCGGCCAGGGCTACGCGTCGGGCCTCGTGGGCATCGCCCAGGACTTCGGCGTCAGCGTCTGACCCACCCGAACGTCACAAAGCGTTCGAACAACCGGGGCGCCCAGGCAGCCTCACCGGACCGCCCGCCCTCCTGTCAGGAGGGCGGGCGGTCTGCGTCCGACCGGCGACTCCACCGGTCGCCGGACCCCACGGGCACGTTCGGAGCGGTGACCGTAGCCGCCCCCGGAGCCTGACCGGCCGGAGCCGACCCGGCGAGAGCCGACCGGCCGGAGCCGACCCCGTCGAGAGCCGACCAGCCGGAGCCGACCCGTCGAGAGCCGGACCGGCAGGCCCCGACCCGCCAGAGTTCGACCAGCCGACAGGCCCCCGACCCGCCCGGGTTCGACCAGCCGGCAGGCCCTACCCTGCCGCCCATGATCCTGACTGCCCTCCCCCTCGCCGCCGACCACGACATCCCCGGCCCCCTCCTCACCGAACTGACCGCCCTCTACGCCTCCAACCGCGAATTCCACGCCCTCAGCGGCGACTTCCCGGACCCGCACGACATCCGGCCGGAGCAGTTGGCGGCGGCGCTCGCGGAACAGGCGGCGACCGAAGGGGTCGAGGTACTGCTGGCCCGCAGCGAAGGAAAGCTGATCGGCGTCGTCATCACCCTGGCCCGGCACCCCGACCCCGCCGACCCGGACCCCTGGATCGGACTGCTGATGGTCGACGCGGCCGAGCACGGGCAGGGCCACGGCCGCCGCATCGCCGAGCAGATCGAGGAGCGGTTCCGGGCGGACGGCCGCACCGGCCTCCGGCTCGCCGTGCTCGACGTCAACCCCGACGGCCTCGCCTTCTGGACCGCCCTCGGCTACGAGACCATCGGCCACCGCCCGGACCTGCAACACGGACGCCCCTGCGCAGTACTGCGCAAACCGCTGCCCCGATCGCGCCGCGCCGCCCGCGTCGCCGTCGTCGACCCCGACGGCTCCGTCCTCCTCTTCCGGTACGACAACCCCGACGTCGGCACCCACTGGGCACTGCCCGGCGGCGGACTCGAGGAAGGCGAGTCACCCCGCGAGGCCGCCCTGCGCGAACTGCGCGAGGAGACCGGCTGGAACGACCTGCAACCCGGACCCCTCCTGTGCACCTGGGAACACGACTTCACCCGCTTCGACATCGTCATCCGCCAGCGCGAGCACATCTACGTCACCCAGGGCCCGCACCGCGAACCCGCCGGCCCCGACCTCGCCGCCGCCCACGCCACCGACGGCATCCTCAGCTGGCGCTGGTGGACCCGACCGGAACTGCACACACCCGCCGAGCCGGTATGGCCGTCCGACCTCGCCCGACTGCTCGACGAACACGAAGCGTCGCACCCCCGCGCCTGACGAGCAGCTCACGGGAGCTCCGGCTTGCCCTCCCCGTACAGCCAGTCCGACCAGATCCCGTCGAAGTCCGCGTCCGGCGCCGCCTCCTCGACATACGCCGTGAAAGCCTCTGTGTCCGCGTTCCCGTGCCGGTGGGCCGCCGCCCACCCCTGCACGATGTCGTAGAAGGCGTCATCGCCCACGGTCTGCCGGATCCGGTGCACCACCATCGCGCCGCGCAGATAGACCGGCTTGTCGGAGACATGGGCGGCGCTCGTCGGCTTCGCGGGCGGAAAGTCCCACAGATCCGCGTACTCCTCGACGCCGTGCTCGTAAAGCCCGGTGAACGTCTGCTCCGCCGTGGCACCCCCCTCGTCCTCCGCCCACAACCACTCCGCATAGGTCGCGAACCCCTCGTTGAGCCACATGTCCCGCCAGCTCTTCGGCGTCACCGAGTCGCCGAACCACTGGTGCGCCGTCTCATGCACCAGGGTCGGCAGGTCGGGAGCACCCGGATACACCGGACGATTCTGGGTCTCCAGGGCGTACCCGGCGTCCCCAGGCCGGTCGACGATCGCCCCCGCCGACGAGAACGGATACGGGCCGAAGTTGTCCTGCGCCCACTCCATGACCTCGGGCAGCCGGGCCAGCACCGCACGGCTCGCCACCACCTGCGTCGGATCGACCGCGACATACACCGGCAGACCGTCCCTGGTCGTGGAACCGGTCACCGTGAACTCGCCGACGGCGACCGTCGCCAGATAGCTCGCCATCGGCTCGGCGGTCCGCCAGAAAAACGTCGTACGACCGCCCCCCGCCGCCTTCCGGCTCCGCAACTCCCCGTTGGAGACGGCCGTCAGCCCCTCCGGGACGGTCACGGCGACATCGTAGGACGCCTTGTCCGACGGGTGATGATTGCCCGGGAACCAGGCCATCGAGCCGACCGGCTCACCCAGGGCGAGAGCCCCGTCCCCGGTACGCAGCCAGCCCTCCTTCGAGCCGTCCGGATCGGTGACCGTACGCGGACTGCCCGAATAGCGGACCGCCACCTCGAAGGTCTCACCCTCGGCCAGCGAATCCGACGGCCGCACGGTCAGCTCCTGGCCGTCCCGCCGGAACTCGGCCGCCGAACCCTCGACGGTCACCCCCGCCACCTCCATGCCCACGAAATCCAGCCGGAAAGCGGAAAGATCCGCAGTCGCACGGGCCGTGACAACAGCAGAACCCGTCAGACGCCCACCATCCGGGTCATAGGACAGCGTGAGACCGTAATGCGAGACGTCATAACCACCGTTGCCCGCCTCCGGGAAATACGGATCACCCACACCCGAAGCACCACCGGAAGCACCACCCGAGCCGCCCCCCGACCCCGCACCGCCGTCGCAAGCCGCCAAGGCGAGGACACAGGCCGATAACGCGGCCACCACCGGGACACAACGCGCGGAACTGGACATGCCAGCGATCCTAAACGGACCACCGGCACGAACACCGGGTCATGACACCATCGCCTACGTGCTCGACATCGGCTACGCCCTCTCCAACCGCTTCCCGGACCCGCCGCAGACGGACTACCGACGCGCGGACGTCCACGCCCTGCGCCACGACCTGTTCTGCGGGGACGTCTACCTCGCCGACACCAAAGCGGACCGCGAACTGTCCACAGCCTGGGGATGGGTACCGGTACTGGACTTCGCATGGGCACTGTGCGACATCGTCGAACAGATCGACCAGGACCCCGCGGGCTCCCGCGCCTCCCGCCCGCAGTACGCCGAGCTGGACTTCACCGAATCCACCGACCGCATGCTCTTCGAACGCCGCTTCGGCTGGGTGGACGTCGAGGCCGACTGGATGCCGGCCGAGGAACCCCCCCTCACCTTCTCGCACGCCGAACTCCGCCGCGAAGCCCGCGACTTCCTCCACGACCTGCTCGCCGACCTGACCGACCTGCACGACGACCTCGGCGAGAACCCGGCGATCTGGACACTCCAGGCACGCTTCCCGCGCCTGAAATGACCCGGCTCAGCCCTCCACCCTGATCCCCAGCTCCACCGCCAGCACCGGAGCCAGATCCAACAACTGAGCCGCACTGATCACCGCACCCGACAACCGCCCCACACCCCCCGCGATACCCAGCTCCACCGCACCCCGCAGATCCACATCGGACAACGTCACCCCCGTGAAATCGACGGACTTCACCGCACAGTCGACGAACTCGACACGCTCCAGACGCGCACCCCCGAAGTCCGGCTCGACCAGAACACACCCCTCGAAAACGACATCCCGCAACCGCGCCTGCCGCAGATTCAGATAATCGATCTTGCCGCCGCGCACCACCACCCGCTCCCACACCGCGCCGTACATCTGCGCACCCCCCAGACGCGCGTCCACCACCTCGACATCACGCAGCGTCGCCTCCGCCAGATCCGTGCCGACACCCCGCAGACCGGTGAGCACGCAGTCAAGGACCCGAGCCTTGCGCAGCCGCGTCCCGTCCACCCCACAGCCCGTCACCGCACAGTCCATGAACCGTGCGCCCCCGCCGTCCTGCCCCGCCAGATCCAGCTCACGGAACTCCACACCGTCATAGTCCCCGTCCGGCTCCAGCTCCCCCTCCGCGAACAACTCGAGCCCCGACAACCGCACCTCCGGCCGCCGCGCCCCCTTCACCCCCGAACGCGCACCCCCGCCCCGACCCGCACCCGTACCCGTACCTGCGCCTGTCCTCGCCATCCCCCCATGCTGCACCCCACCACTGACAGCCACCCCCATCCCCATCCCCCTCATCCCCTCACCCACCCTCACCCCTTGACCTCAACCGAACTTGAGGTTGAAGGCTGGAGCCGCCCCACGCAGCCCGCCCCCTCACCCCACCGAAAGGACCCCGCATGCACGCCATCCGCCTCCACGCCTTCGGCCCCGCCGACAACCTCCACTACGAGGAAGTGGACGACCCCGTACCCGGCCCCGGCCAGGTCCGCATCGCCGTCCAGGCCGCCGGCGTCCACCTCCTCGACACCGCCCTGCGCGAGGGCTACCCCGGGCCCGCCCCACTCCCCGCCACCCTGCCCACCATCCCCGGCCGCGAAGTCGCCGGCATCGTCGACGCCCTCGGCGAGGAAACCCCCGACACCTGGCTCGGCAGACGCGTCGTCGCCCACCTCGGCTTCGCCCCCGGCGGCTACGCCGAACTCGCCGTCACCGACACCGAACGCCTGCACGAAATCCCCGCCGGCCTGAACGCCGCACAAGCCGTCGCCATGATCGGCACCGGCCGCACCGCTCTGGGAATCGCCCAGTTCGCCGACCTCGGCCCCCACTCCGTCGCCCTGGTCACCGCAGCCGCCGGCGGCATCGGCACCCTCCTCGTCCAACACGCCCGCAACACCGGCGCAACCGTCATCGGCCTCGCCGGCGGACCACACAAAACAGCACTCGTCGAAGCCGCCGGCGCCGACCTCGCCATCGACTACACCGACACCACCTGGCCCGCCAAGATCCGCACCCGCCTCGGCGCCCACCCCGTCACCGTCGTCTTCGACGGAGTGGCCGGAGACGCCGCCCGCGAAGCCGTGGCACTCCTCGCCCCCGACGGACAACACCTCGTCTTCGGCTGGTCCGCCGAAGGCATCCGCGACGGCAAAGGCCACTTCGTCGACGGCGTCTCCCACTCGGTCCTCGGACCCGCCATGCTCGAAAAAGCCGGCGGCCTCCGCGCCCTCGAACAACGCGCCCTCACCGAAGCCGCCACAGGCCGCCTCACCCCCGCCGTCCAGACCTTCCCCCTCGCCCAGGCCGCCACAGCCCACCACGCCCTCGAAACCCGCAGAACCACCGGAAAAGTCGTCCTGACCCCATAACCGACAACACCCCACCCCCCACCACCCCCTCCCGCCCCCTGACCAACGGAAAACACCCCAACCCGATCAACACAGACACAAAATGCCCGAAATCCGTGAACGTCGACCCCTCCACCAGCGGAACACCATAGAAAACGAGAACACCCACGAGATACCCATACCGCCAAGGCGAACGAATCCCATAGAAAAGCACCGCCACCACACCCGACAACGCATAACTCACCCCCACATCCAGCGTCTCCACCGACGACCGCGGAGCAAGCCCGTCCCGGATCGCCACCGCCAACGCACCCTCACTCACCAACGTCGCCAGCACATGCGCCGCCACACACACCGCCAACCACCGCGCCGTCCCCAACCAGCGCTCCACCCGGGCATGAAACACCGTGTACAGCACCGCGTACGGCACCCAGTACCCACCGTCGATCCACATCGCACTCGCCACCAGCACCCGCACCGGATGCCGCGACAACTCATGAATGTTCGTCGACCGCTGCCGCAGAAACTCCTGCTCGAACTCCGGAGACATACGGTGCAGCGCCACCGTGGTCACGAACAGAACCGCCAGCCACACATACGTACCGGGCGCACCGCGGACATACGCCCACACCGCCTGCCCGCCCGACCCCGGAAAACCGTTGCTGCGCCCCCTGAGCCGTCTCACCCGGCCCAGTATCGTCCCCCACGTGATCGACATTCCGGCCGCACTCGCCGCAGAACAGGTCAAGTACAACGGCCCGGCCGGCCACGCCTTCATCACCGCCCTCCCGGACCTCGCCCAGAGCTTCCTCGACCACTGGGAACTACAGGTCGACGGCCCCTCCATGCACGGCGTCAGCGCCCTCGTCCTGCCCGTCACCACCGCCGACGACACCAGAGCCGTCCTCAAACTCCAGCTCCTCGACGACGAGAGCGCCGGCGAACCCGTCGCCCTGCGCCTCTGGAACGGCGACCACGCCGTGCGCCTCCTCCGGCACGACGACCCCACGGGCACCATGCTCCTCGAGCGTCTCGACCCGACCCGCATGCTGTCCCACCTGGACGACGTCCACGAAGCCGTCCACGTCATCGCCGCCCTGCTCACCCACCTGACAGCCCTCCCCGCACCGAAGGACATGCGCCGCCTGGACGACATCGCCCACGCCATGCTGGACCGGACCCCCCGCGCCCTGGCACACGTCCTCCCGACCGACCGCCGCCTGATCGCCGACTGCGCGGCCGCCCTGCGCGAGGTCATCACCGCACCCGGCGACCGGCTCCTGCACTGGGACCTGCACTACGAGAACGTCCTCGCCGCCGACCGCGCCCCCTGGCTCGCCATCGACCCCAAACCGTTGCTCAGAGCCTCAGCGGCTCTCAGCATTCCGGGCATTCCGGCCCGGAAGGTCCGTCTCATCACCAGAGCGTGAGGGCTTCGGCTTGAGTACGGTCTCTCGCTTCCGTCTGCCGCTGGTGCGGCAGGGTTGCGCCACCTGCCCGCCCCGCGCTCGCCTTGCGGCGGGGGCGGGTGGCGCGGGTCTTGTGGTCGGCTCCACGAGGCTTCGACACCGCCGGGGCGGTGTCCTGGTCTCCGGCCACTCCGGTACCAGTCACGCAGGCTGCCGCGAGAGCGGCGAGGTTGAGTGCGGCGTTGTCGTCCCGGTCGAGAACCAGGCCGCAGGCGTCGCATTCGTACGTCCGGACGTGCAGCGGCAGCTTGGCTTTCACCGCGCCGCACCCGGAACAGGTCTTCGAGGACGGGTACCAGCGGTCCGCGACCACCATGCGGGTGGCGTGGCGCTGGAGGGTCTTGTAGTCGAGCTGGCGGCGAATCTCCCCGAACCCGGCGTCGGCGATACGGCGGGCCAGGCGCCGGTTGCGGAGCATCCCGGCGACGTTGAGGTCCTCGACGACGACAGTGCCGTACTCGGCCGCGACACTCGTGGTGAGCTTGTGCAGGGCGTCTTCGCGGAGGTTCGCGACGCGGTGGTGGACCTTGTTCCGCTGGGCGTTGGCCTTCTCCCACCGCTTCGAGGGCTTCTGGCCGGTCCTGCGGTCGGGGCCCTGGCGGCGGGAGACGACACGGGACGCGCGGCGCAACTGTTTGCGCGCCTGGTCGTAGTGTCCGGGGTTCGCGACGGTGCGGATCTCGCCCGTGCTGTCGGCCGTCACCGCGAGGGTCTTCACCCCGAGATCGATGCCGACCGTCACGTCCGGGCGCGTGACGCGCTCGAGGTCGTGCTTCACCTCTGCCTGGAAGGACACGAACCAGCGTCCGCGTTCATGCCGGACCGTCGCGGACAGGATCCGGGCCGTCCCGCCCTGGACACGGTTGAGGAGCTTGTGCGTCGGCTCGTGGACGCGGACCGTGCCCAGCCGGGGCAGCGTCACGTGCCGGCCGTCGGTGTCGACACGGATCGTGCCGGTGGTGAACCGGCAGGACGGACGAGCCTTCCGCTTCGACTTGAACCGGGGCGCGCCCACCCGCTTGCCGCGACGCTTGCCGTTCTTCGACTTCGCGTAGTTGTCGAACGCGGCCGACGCGCCTGCCAGGCCGGTGCTGTACGCCTCCTTGGAGTTCTCCTGCCACCAGGACGCGAAACGCGGGTCGGTGTACTTGGCGGTGTTGAACGCCTTCCGCAGGGCGGGCAGCGACCACGGCCGCCACTCGGTCAGGTCCTCCTCGGGGACGCCGTAGGTCTCCTCGGCCTTCCGCTGCCACCACGAGGCGGTCACCCAGCCGACAGCCCAGTTGTACGCGGCCCGCGCGGCACCGCAGTGCGAGCGCGACGCGGCCTCCTGGGCGGCGTTCGGGTCCAGGGCGAAGCGGAACGCCTGGACCACGAACCCGGGCTGCGGCTGGAACTTCTTCACTCGGCGGCCTCGCCGGTCGCTACGGCCACCGCGCGGGCGGCCCGGTTCTTCGCAGCCCGCCGCCCGTACAAGCGCGCACACATCGACGTCAGTACCTCGGTGATGTCCCGCACCAGGTCATCGGCGGTCTCGGCGGGGTCGAGGACGACCAGCCGCCGCCCGGACGCCGATAGCACGGCCTCCAGGTGCTCGACGCCGAACCGGGCCAGCCGGTCGCGGTGCTCCACCACGATCACCGCCGCTTGCGGGTCGGACAGCAGCCGGTGCAGCTTGCGGCGCCGCCCGTTCAGCCCCGAGCCGACCTCGGTCACGACCTGCGCAACCGGCAGGCCGAGCCCGGTAGCTCCTTGGACCACGCGGGCGACCTGCCGGTCAAGGTCCGGCTTCTGGTCCGCCGATGAGACCCGGCAGTACGCCACGACCCGGCCGGATGCCTCCGAGGCGGGCTCGTCGACCAGCCACGTCCCGGATGGCGTCTGGCGCACAGGGACCGGCATACGGCCCTCTTTCGCCCACGCCCACGCGGTCTGGTAGTGCACGCCGTTGCGTGCCGCCCACTCGGAAAGCTTCACACGATCAAGATAGCAGATGAGAAACACTGAGGTTTACTGATGAACCACGCAGCAGTTGTCAGCCCCTCGCCGGCGACCCCGGTTTCGAACTCCTGCCGGCCATCGCCAACCACTACGACCCGGCGGACGTGCACTGGCGCTTCGACGCACTGACCGCCACCCTCGGCCTCGACCGCGAACGAGCCCGCGCCTGGACCCTCGCCCGCGTCCTCCAGCACTGCCTCTGGGAGATCGAGGACGGCCGCCCGTTATGTTCTTCGCGGTCCTGCAAGAGGGCCGCTGGCCTCCGGGCCCGGCATGACTGTGTCCCCCTGTCGAAGGCATGACCTGGGGGGTGGTGTCACCGGGCTCGGGAGGTGCCGTCGGAGACGCTGATGAGAGGTCCGGCCACCGCCCGGTCCGGCGCAACGCCGGACAGTCGCGGGCGGCAGGTCTGCATAACGTGGATGCGCGCGTACGACACCACCGCCGAGGCCGGCACGTACAACTCCCCTGGAAGGGCGCGATGTTCGACACCGAAGACGTTGGCGTGTTCCTCGGCCTGGACGTCGGCAAGAGCTCACATCACGGCCACGGGCTGACTCCGGCCGGCAAGAAGGTCTTCGACAAGCAGCTGCCCAACAGCGAGCCGAAACTGCGGGCGGTGTTCGACAAACTGGCCGCGAAGTTCGGCACCGTCCTGGTGATCGTGGACCAGCCCGCATCCATCGGAGCCCTCCCGCTCACGGTCGCCCGGGACACGGGCTGCCAGGTCGCCTACCTGCCCGGACTCGCGATGCGGCGGATCGCCGACCTGTATCCGGGCGAGGCCAAGACCGACGCGAAGGACGCCACGGTCATCGCGGATGCGGCCCGCACCATGCCGCACACCCTGCGCTCGCTGGAACTCACCGACGAGATCACCGCCGAACTGACCGTGCTCGTCGGCTTCGACCAGGACCTCGCGGCCGAGGCCACCCGCACGTCCAACCGGATACGCGGCCTGCTCACCCAGTTCCACCCGTCGCTGGAGCGCGTTCTGGGCCCCCGCCTCGACCACCAGGCCGTCACCTGGCTGCTGGAGCGCTACGGCTCCCCCGCCGCACTGCGAAAGGCCGGCCGCCGCAGGCTCGTCGAGCTCATCCGGCCCAAAGCCCCGCGCATGGCCCAGCGGCTGATCGACGATGTCTTCGAGGCGTTGGACGAGCAGACCGTCGTGGTCCCGGGGACCGGCACCCTCGACATCGTCGTGCCCTCCCTGGCCCGCTCGCTCGCCGCTGTCCACGAACAGCGCCGGGCCCTGGAAGCCCAGATCAACGCCCTGCTGGAGGCCCACCCTCTTTCCCCGGTCCTGACGTCGATGCCCGGCGTCGGCGTCAGGACCGCCGCCGTCCTGCTGGTCACCGTCGGCGACGGCACCAGCTTCCCCACCGCCGCCCACCTGGCCTCCTACGCCGGACTCGCCCCGACCACAAAGTCCTCGGGGACCTCGATCCACGGCGAACACGCACCCCGAGGCGGCAACCGCCAGCTCAAACGCGCCATGTTCCTCTCCGCCTTCGCCTGCATGAACGCCGATCCCGCCTCCCGCGCCTACTACGACAAGCAACGAACCCGCGGCAAAACCCACACCCAAGCCCTCCTCCGCCTCGCCCGCCAACGCATCAGCGTCCTGTTCGCCATGCTCCGAGACGGCACCTTCTACGAAGCCCGCACACCCGCGGACGTCGAGCTCGCCGCATGACCCCAGCAAGACCGAATCACCCCAAACCCGACAAGGGTGCTTTGACGAAGAACATAGAGGCACCCCCCGGAGCCGAGCAGGCTGGAAACCGCCCGCCTCCTGCGCGGCTGACAGCAACGCCGGACAGGCGAGAGACGCAAAAAAGCCCAGGCCAGAGACATCCTGACCTGGGCTTTCCCTTGAGCCCCCTGTCGGATTCGAACCGACGACCTGCTCATTACAAGTGAGCCGCTCTGGGCCGGACTGAGCTAAGGAGGCACTGCGCGTGACGACACCGCACGCGAAGGCGGCTCCACTGTACACAGCCCCCGTTTCTGAAGGCCACGAACTTCTCCCCTCCAACCCGCTGAGAACTGTGCGTAACCATCCGTGCACCCGTTCGTTGATCGGTCTGACGTGCTGTTCCGAAGATCGGATCGCCAAGGAGGGATCCATGGGGAGGACCGCGAAGAGGCGGAGATGACGCGGATGGCGGAGAAGCCGACGCCGGAAGCGGTGAAGGGGGACGAGGCCGAGCGCATCAAGCGCGAGATGCTCGGCGTCGGCGACCGCCGCAAGCACCACACGCGCAAGGCGACGCGTCTGCAGCCCCACACCGGGGCCCCCGACACCCGTCACCGCGTCTACCGGTTCCGCTTCTACCCGGCCGAGGAGCAGGCCGAAGAACCGGGCGAAGGTCCGGCAGAGGATCGCGCGCCTGTATGCGCTGATCTCGGATGTGCGCAGGGACATGCTGGATCAGCTGACCACCCGCCTCGTGCGCGAGAACCAAGTGCTCGTGGTGGAGGACCTGTCCGTCGCGTCCCTGTCGCGGCTGCGGGGCGGCAAGGGTCGGCGGCGGAAGTCGAGGCTGAACGAGGCGATCCTCGACGCGAGTTGGGGTGAGTTGTTGCGGCAGCTGCGGTACAAGTGCGAGTGGTACGGGCGGGAGCTGGTGGTGGTGGACCGCTTCTTCCCGTCGACCCGTCGCTGCTCGGCCTGTCATGCCGTGGGCGAGCGGCTGGACGTCTCGGTGCGGCGGTGGACGTGTTCCGGGTGCGGGGCGGTCCACGACCGGGATGTGAACGCGGCGGTGAACCTTCGGGACGAGGGGCTGCGGTTGCTGGCCGCGTAGGCGCGGCCGGAGCCCCCGATGCGGTACGGACCGACGGGCCGTCGGCCGGAAAGCCTGTGGAGCCCGTGTAAGACCGGTCAGGCGCAGCTCACAGGGCTGTGTGTGGCCGGCGGCGGGCGGTGAAGCAGGAATCAAGGTCAAAAGTGCGGTGCTCTGCCTCGGTCGAGAATTTCCGCGAAGTTCACATGCCTTCGGGTACTGACAGATCCGGCGAACGCGGGGTAGCGTCCTGACCCAGTTCGCTCATGTGGACTACACCAACCACCTTCCTACAACGGATCGTCCGGCACGTTCCTGCCGGTAGAAGGGGGCCTCAGAGCCATGGCCACTGTTACGTTCGACAAGGCGACCCGGATTTACCCGGGCTCCACGAAGCCCGCCGTCGACGCGCTCGAGATCGACATCGCGGACGGCGAGTTCCTCGTCCTGGTCGGCCCGTCCGGCTGCGGTAAGTCCACCTCGCTCCGCATGCTCGCGGGGCTCGAGGACGTCAACGGCGGTGCGATCCGCATCGGTGACCGTGACGTGACTCACCTGCCGCCGAAGGACCGGGACATCGCGATGGTGTTCCAGAACTACGCGCTGTACCCGCACATGTCGGTCGCCGACAACATGGGCTTCGCGCTGAAGATCGCCGGCGTGAACAAGGCGGAGATCCGGCAGAAGGTCGAGGAGGCGGCGAAGATCCTCGACCTGACCGACTACCTGGACCGCAAGCCGAAGGCGCTTTCCGGTGGTCAGCGTCAGCGTGTGGCGATGGGCCGTGCCATCGTGCGTGAGCCGCAGGTGTTCCTCATGGACGAGCCGCTGTCGAACCTGGACGCCAAGCTCCGTGTGTCGACGCGTACGCAGATCGCGTCGCTGCAGCGTCGTCTCGGCATCACCACCGTGTACGTCACCCACGACCAGGTCGAGGCGCTGACGATGGGTGACCGGGTGGCGGTGCTGAAGGACGGTCTGCTGCAGCAGGTCGACACCCCGCGCAACATGTACGACAGGCCCGCGAACCTGTTCGTGGCCGGCTTCATCGGTTCGCCGGCGATGAACCTCGTCGAGGTGCCGATCACCGACGGTGGTGTGAAGTTCGGCAACTCGGTGGTGCCGGTGCAGCGTGACGCGCTCGCTGCCGCCACCGACAAGACGGTCACGGTGGGTGTCCGTCCCGAGCACTTCGACGTGGCCACCGGTGTGGAGAAGGGTCTCGCGGTCACGGTGAACGTGGTCGAGGAGCTCGGCTCGGACGCCTTCGTCTACGGCAGCGCCAAGGTCGGCGACGAGACGAAGGACCTCGTGGTGCGTGTCGGTGGCCGTGACGTCCCGGAGAAGGGCAGCACGCTGCACGTCGTGCCGCGTGCGGGCGAGACCCACGTGTTCTCGACGTCGACGGGTGCCCGCCTGTCGGACTGACCGGAGCGACGACGGTGGATGTGCGCCTGATTAAACTCGGGTGATTCACCCTGGTTGGTGAAAAAGGCCTCGCAGCCTGCTGCGGGGCCTTTTTTCGGTGTGTGCGGAATCCCCGGCACAGCGGACATTTCGGCGTGCGATCGTCAACGCCTTACCCGAAAAGGAGCACAGCTCCATCCCCCGTTCGGGTGACGCATTGTCGCTGGCTCATTACTGCACGCTACCCTCTCACGCGTGAAGCACTCCGCGAACCACTCCACCACCCAGCGCTCGCGCAGCGGCCGGGGCGGCCCAGCCCGCCGGATCGGCCGCTCGCTCGCGCTCGTCCTGCCCGTCGTCATGGTGCTCTCCGGGACCCTTGCGGTCACCCGGGTCAACTGGTCGGGGAGCCCCTCGGATTCGGTGCTCACCGCCTCCGACGTCTCCGCCGCGCACCAGTCCTCGCGGAAGGCCGCCCAGGCCCCGCAGGACGTGTTGCGCGACCAGTTGCTGTCCGAGCTCCAGGAGAAGGATCCGGGCGTCGCCCTGACCCATCTCCAGGCTGCTGTGAACGGCAAGCCGTCGTTGGCGCGGCACTGTTCGTCCATCGCTCGCGCGCTGGGCCGCGCGGCGGTCCGTATGTACGGTCCGTCGCGGGCGCAGTCGTACTCCCGCCCGGTATGTGACACGGCGTTCGCGTCGGGCGTCCTGGCGGCGCGCGGCTGAGGGCCACGGGCCCGGTGCCCGTTTTGGACCGTGCGGCTCCCCTCCCGCCGGGGGAGCCGCACGCCTGCCTGCGCACGGGCGGCACGTACAGTGCGGTCATGACCGATCCGCACGCCGCGTCCCGTCCCACGCAAGCCGTCATCCTGGCCGGTGGCCAGGGGTCACGGCTGCGTCCTTACACCGATGACCGGCCCAAGCCGATGGTCGAGATCCCCGGCACGGGGACGCCGATCATCGGCCATCAGCTTGTCTGGCTCGCCGAGGAGGGTGTGACGGACGTCGTCGTCTCCTGCGGACATCTCGCCGAGGTGCTGCAGGACTGGCTGAAGACGGCCGATCTGCCCGTCGATGTCACCACGGTCGTGGAGACCGAGCCGCTGGGCCGTGGCGGTGGCCTGAAGTACGCGGCCGCTCGGCTGCCCCGTCCCGACCGGCCCTGGTACGCCACGAACGGTGACATCTGGACCCGTTTCTCGCTGCGTGAGATGGCCGACTTCCACACCGAGCGGGACGCGATAGCGACTCTGGCGTTGGCGCGCCCGCGCATTCCGTGGGGTGCGGTGCAGACGGACGGCTTCGGTCACATCACGGACTTCATCGAGGCGCCGCCGACGACGTACGAGATCAATGCGGGTGTGTATGTGTTCTCGCCGGCGTTCGCGGGGCTGTTGCCGGAGCGTGGCGACCACGAGCGCACGACGTTCCCGCATCTGGCGCGTGAGCGGCGGCTGGCGGGTTTCCCGATCCCGCAGGGGGCGTACTGGCGGGCCATCGACACCGCGAAGGATCTGACGGAGGCGGCGAAGGAGCTCGCGGCGCAGGGCCGCCGAGGGCCGACTGAGGGTCAAGGCTGAGGGCGACTGAGCTTCGCTGAGGGTCAAGGCTGAGGGCGACTGAGCTTCGCTGAGCGTCGCTGAAAGGCCGCTGAGCTTCGCTGAACCAAGGGAGAAGGGTGCCGTGCGCTGTAAGCGCGCGGCACCCTTCGTGCTCGCCTTCGGGTCGGTCTAGCCGAGGAGGCCGCCGACCAGGCCGGGCTGGCCGGAGGAGGTGGAGCCGCCGCCGCTGTTCGAGCCGCCGTCCGAGCCGCCGGAGCTGCTGGTGGCGCCGCCCGAGCTGGGGCCGGAGCTGGTGCTGGGGGCCTGCTCCTGCGGGGCGGAGCGCTCGGGCGGGGCCTGGCCGGCGGTGCCCTGGGTCTGGCTGGGCGCTCCGCCGCCGGTGCCGGTGTCGCGGGACTCGGGGGGTTCGCTGTCGGCGCCTGCCGTCGGGGCGGCCGAGGTGGCGCCCTGGGTGGGTGAGGTGGAGGCGGCGGGCTTGCGGGAGGCCTTGTGCGTGCCGGACTTCTCGGGCAGCGGCGAGCCGGGCAGTTCGTTGCGAGGGGGCTCGCCGGGGCCGGGGACGATCACCCGGTCGGCGTCGCGGACGGCGCCGCCGAGCAGGGAGCCGGTCAGCAGGGTCAGGCCGACGACGATCGCGGTGACGAGGGTGCCGCGGCGCAGGACGTAGCGGCGCAGTTCCCACAGGTCGGAACGGGGGCCCAGGCGGCGCCAGGCGCCGGCGGCGAGGCGGCCGTCGATGGAGTAGACGGGGGCGCCCGCGATGATCAGCGGCGACCAGGCGGCGAGGTAGATGATGTGGGGGGTGTCGTAGGCCGGTGTGGCCTTCCAGCTGACGGTGACGATGAGCGCGGCGGAGAGTCCGGCTCCGACGACGGCGGCGACGCGCTGCCAGCAGCCGAGGACGGTGAGGACGCCGACGACGACCTGGAGGAAGGCGATGACGAGGCCGGAGCCGACGGGGTGGTGGAGGGCGAACTGGTGCAGGGGTTCGGCGACTTCCCAGGGGTGCAGGGTGTTCAGCCACTTGACCATCGAGCCGCGTTTGCCGCCGTCGAAGTAGACGGGGTCGCAGAGCTTGCCCATGCCGGCGTAGATGGAGATGAAGCCGAGGAAGATGCGCAGCGGGAGCAGGACCACGCCGAGGTTCATCCGGCGGCCCGGGAAGTAGGCGTGGCGGGCCGGGTCGTCGCCGTGGCGTCGGGTGCGGGGGGTGCGGGGGCGGTCGGGGTCGGGGCCGGGGCTGGTGGGGCCGAAGTCCTCGAACCGGGCGTCGTCGTAGGCGGGTTCGTCGTAGGCGCTGCCTACGGTGCGCATGTTCGGCAGGATGCGGTTCTCGCCGGCTGCGGGCCGGCGTTGGGCGCCGACGACGGGGGTCTCGAGGGTCTGTGCGGCGAGGTCGCTGTCGTGTCCCCGGTCGTATCCGCGGTCGTATCCGCCGTCGTATCCGCGGTCGCCGGTGCCGACGCGGGGGATGACCTGGGTGGCTCCGGCGTCGGCCGCGGGTGGTTCGCCGTGGCCGATGCTGCCTGCCCGCACGGCCTGGAGCAGTCGGTGGGCGCCGGTGTCGTCGGGTGCGGACTTGCCGCTCCAGACGACGGCTCGCCGGCGACCCGCGGAGGTGGCGGCCGCTCTGCCCACCGCCCCGACGGCGGCCATGCGCGCGGTGTCATCGATGGCGCTCACGTGCCGGGCGATCCGCGGGTTTTGGTTACGCCGCGTCGACGCGTTGAGCTGCACGCGGAAGCTCGCGTGGCTGACGATGATCTGCGCCGGGTCGCTCGGCACCTTCACCATGCTCAGCGCGGGAGCGTCGTCGAATCCCGACGAGCGGTCCCCCGTGGGTGTGCGGGGTGTTCTGGTGTCCACACTCATCTAACCGAGTGACGTGTGGTTAGGACACTGCTTTGACTCGCTGGATCTGTCCGGACTCCGTCAAGGTTGCACTTCGCGCCGGGATTGACCCGTTCAGGTGAACTCGCGGACGGGTGTTCCCTCACCCCGGGCATGTCGCCGGGCATGTCACGTGACATGACGCCGGCACGCCGCCGAGCCCACCCGAGCCGCGTCAGGCTCCCGCGGCGCGCCGCGTCAGGCCCTGCGGCGAGCCGCCTCGTACAGCACGATGCCCGCCGCCACACCGGCGTTGAGCGATTCCGCGCCGCCCGGCATCGGGATCCGGACGCGGAAGTCGCAGGTCTCGCCGACCAGTCGGGACAGCCCCTTGCCCTCGCTGCCGACGACGATGACGACCGGGCCGTCGAGCGCCTTCAGGGTGCCGACCTCGTGCTCGCCGTCGGCGGCCAGGCCGACCACCGCGATGCCGGCCTTCTTGTAGGCCTCCAGGGCCCGGGTGAGGTTGGTGGCGCGGGCGACCGGGGTGCGGGCGGCCGTGCCGGCGGAGGTCTTCCAGGCGCCGGCCGTCATGCCGGCCGCGCGACGCTCGGGGACGACGACGCCGTGCCCGCCGAAGGCGGAGACCGAGCGGACGACGGCGCCCAGGTTGCGCGGGTCGGTGACGCCGTCGAGGGCGACGATCAGCGGGTCCTCGCCGTTGTCGTAGGCGGCGGACGCCAGGTCCTCGGGGTGCGCGTACTCGTAGGGCGGGACCTGGAGGACCAGGCCCTGGTGGTTGAGGCCGTTGGTCATGCGGTCCAGCTCGGGGCGCGGGGCCTCCATGAGGTGGATGCCGCCGCGTTCGCCGGCGAGCTGGAGCGCTTCGCGCACGCGCTCGTCGTTGTCGATGAACTGCTGGACGTACAGCATCGTGGCGGGCACGCCCTCGCGCAGCGCCTCGACGACCGGGTTGCGGCCGACGACCATCTCGGACGTGCCCTTGCCGCCGCGGCCGCGCGGCGCGGGCCGGCGCGCGGTCTGCTTCGCCTTGGCGTTGGCGATGCGGTTCGCCTTGTGCTTCTTGCGCATCTCGGCGGGCGGGGTCGGGCCCTTGCCCTCGAGGCCCTTGCGTCGCTGGCCGCCACTGCCGACCTGCGCGCCCTTCTTGCCGGACATGCGGCGGTTGTTGGCTGCCATGTGTCTCTCGTCTCCGTGAGCGTCGTACGTATGTCGTATGCGGTCTTATGCAGTGTGCCGCCCGGACGGCCGGGCGGCACAGTCGATCAAGGACGGGACTCCGTGCGGAGTCCCGCCGCGGCACCAGGATGCGTCCGACCTACACGGATTCACCTGATCTGCCAGAACCTGTCCGGATCCGCCCGAACCTGTCCCGATCCGTCCTAGCGCGGGCCCAGTGTCCAGCGCGGGCCCTGTGGGCTGTCCTCGATGGTCAGGCCGGACTGGGCGAGTTGGTCGCGGATGGCGTCCGCGGTCCCCCAGTCCTTGCGTGCGCGGGCGGACTCGCGCTGGTCGAGGACGAGTCGTACGAGGCTGTCGACCACGCCGTGCAGGTCCTCGCCCCGGCTCTCCCCGCCGGCCCACCGGGCGTCCAGCGGGTCCAGGCCGAGGACGCCGAGCATGGCGCGGACCTCGGCGAGGCGGGCCACCGCGGCTTCCTTGTCGTCGGCGGCGAGGGCCGAGTTCCCCTGCCGGACCGTGGTGTGCACGATGGCCAGTGCCTGCGGGACGCCGAGGTCGTCGTCCATCGCGTCGGCGAAGGCGGGCGGCACCTCGGCGGCCGGCTCGACGACTCCCCCGGCCTTCTCGACGACGCGCTGCACGAAGCCCTCGATCCGCGCGAACGCCGACTCGGCCTCGCGCAGGGCTTCCTCGCTGTACTCGATCATCGAGCGGTAGTGGGGGGTGCCGAGGTAGTAGCGCAGCACGATGGGCCGCCACTGCTTGACCATCTCGGAGACGAGGACGCTGTTGCCCAGCGACTTCGACATTTTCTCGCCGCTCATGGTGACCCAGGCGTTGTGCACCCAGTAGCGCGCGAACTCGTCGCCGAAGGCCTTGGCCTGGGCGATCTCGTTCTCGTGGTGCGGGAAGATCAGATCGAGGCCGCCGCCGTGGATGTCGAAGACGGGGCCGAGGTATTTGTGCGCCATCGCCGAGCATTCGAGGTGCCAGCCGGGACGGCCGCGGCCCCAGGGCGTCTCCCAGCTCGGCTCTCCCGGCTTGACGGACTTCCACAGGGCGAAGTCGCGCTGGTCGCGCTTGCCGGTCTCGCCGTCCGCCGAGGGCTGGAGCAGGTTGTCCAGTTCCTGGTTGGACAGCTGGAGGTACTCCGGGAAGGAACGCACGTCGAAGTAGACGTTGCCGTCGGACTCGTAGGCGTGGCCGCGCTCGATCAGGCCGCGCATCATCTCGATCATCTCGGGGACGTGGCCGGTGGCGCGGGGTTCGTAGGTCGGCGGCAGGCAACCCAGCGCCTGGTAGCCGTCGTTGAAGGCGCGCTCGTTCTCGTACCCGATCGACCACCAGGGGCGGCCCTGGTCGTGCGACTTGGCGATGATCTTGTCGTCGATGTCGGTGACGTTGCGGATGAACGTGACGTCGTAGCCGCGGTGGGTGAACCAGCGGCGCATGATGTCGAAGTTCAGGTTCGAGCGGACGTGCCCGATGTGCGGGGCGGCCTGCACGGTGGCGCCACAGAGGTAGATCGAGACGCAACCCGGTGTGAGCGGGGCGAAGTCACGGATCTGCCGGGCGCTGGTGTCGTACAGGCGAATAGTCACCACTCCAGGGTAGTGGGCCCGGGGCGATGTCCGACACCTTCACCGGGCAGGCCCCTGGCGGACCGTCTGGCGGACCGGGGAGGGCGGGACGGCCTGTCCCCTCGCGCCCTCGCGCCCTCGCGCCGCCGCCGTCGTCCTCGCGCCTCACGTCTCGCGCCTCACGACGGCGTGGTCATGCCTGCCGCACCACCAGGGCCGTGGCCACCGCCATCAGGCCCTCGCCGCGGCCGGGGAAGCCCAGTCCGTCCGTCGTCGCTCCGGACACGGACACCGGGGCGCCCGCAGCGTCCGACAGCAGCTTCTGGGCCTCGTCGCGGCGTTTGCCGATCTTGGGGCGGGGTCCGACGACCTGCACGGCGACGTTGCCGATGAGGAAACCGGCCTCGCGGACGATCCGGGCCGCCTCGGTGAGGAGGGTGACGCCCGACGCGCCGGACCACTCGGGGCGTCCGGTGCCGAAGTGCTGTCCCAGGTCGCCGAGTCCGGCGGCGGAGAAGAGCGCGTTGCAGGCGGCGTGCGCGACGACGTCCGCGTCGGAGTGGCCGGCCAGTCCGGGGCCCTCGCCCTCCCACTTGAGGCCGGCGCACCACAGTTCGCGGCCGTCTTCGAAGGCGTGGATGTCGGTGCCGATGCCCACCTGCGGGAGCGGCACGCTGCCGACGGGCGTCTCGTAGGCCGTTTCAGGAGCCGTTTCAGGAGCCGTTTCAGAAGCCATCGTTGAGCCTCCTGCGGGCCAGGACCGCTTCGGCGAGGACCAGGTCGAGGGGGCGGGTGACCTTGAAGGCCTCCTCGTGACCGGGGACGACGACGACCGTCAGACCGAGTTGTTCGACCATGCTCGCGTCGTCGGTGACGTTGTCCGTGACGGTTTCGTGGGCGCGGACGAGGGTGGCGCGGTCGAAGCCCTGCGGGGTCTGCACGGCCCGCAGCCGGGCGCGGTCGGGAGTGGCGACGACCGGTTCGGGGTCGCCCGCGGTCTCGGCCGGACGGACCTCCTTGACGGTGTCGGCGAGCGGCAGCGCCGGGACGACCGCCGGGGCGCCGTGGCGTACCGCCTCGATGACGGCGTCCACCGTGTCGACGGGGACCAGGGGGCGGGCGGCGTCGTGGACCAGCACGATGTCGTGGCCGGGCGGCAGCGCGTCCAGGCCCAGTTTCACGGACTCCTGGCGGGACTCGCCGCCGGGGACGACCAGGAAGTCGGTGCGGTCGGGCAGCGCGTGCGCGTCGAGCAGCGACTTGACCTCGGCGGCGCCGTCCGGCGGGGCCACGACGACGACGAGGGAGACCGCGCGGGACGCGGCGAGTGCGCGCACCGCGTGGATCAGCATGGGCGTGCCGCTGAGCGTGCGGAGCGCTTTGGGGGCGCCCGGACCGAGGCGGACACCTCGCCCGGCGGCCGGAATCACCGCCGCGGTGCGGGCCGGCGCGGGGGAGGGACGCGAATCGTCAGACATCGGTTCCTGTCAGGTTTGTGTGCTGGCCTGGCGTGGGTATGGCCTGGGAAGTGCCGGGCGCGACGCCTTGACCGGACCCTTCCGTGACGTGCCGGTCAGGCGGCAGCCCGGGCCCGGCACATCAAGTATCGGGGGATCAGCACCCTCGTGGGGGCGGTACGGATCGGTCGACTCGTCGGCGGGTGCGCACCGGGAGGCACACAGGACGGCACGCACACCGGACGACACAGGGCGAGCGCGCTGAGAGCGCGAGCACGGAAACAGCGAGCAGGGTGCGCGCGGCGGTGTCCGTTCGCGAGGGTGCGAACATGCCGCAGCGCCCGGCGACGGGGATACGTCATCGGGCACCGCGGCAGTTCAGTGTTCCTCAGTGTGCTGAAGACCGGTCCAGGCCCGGCGTCAGGACGCGAGAACCTCGTCGAGCAGGGCTTCCGCCTTGTCCTCGTTGGTGTTCTCCGCGAGAGCGAGCTCGCTCACCAGGATCTGGCGAGCCTTGGCGAGCATGCGCTTCTCACCTGCGGAGAGTCCGCGCTCGCGCTCACGACGCCACAGGTCACGCACGACTTCCGCGACCTTGATGACATCGCCGGAGGCGAGCTTCTCCAGATTTGCCTTGTAACGACGCGACCAGTTTGTGGGCTCCTCGGCGTACGGCGCGCGCAGCACCTCGAAGACCCGGTCCAGCCCGTCCTGACCGACCACATCACGCACGCCGACGAACTCCGCATTGTCCGCTGGCACACGTACCGTCAGGTCACCCTGAGCGACCTTCAGGACCAAGTAGGTCTTGTCCACGCCTTTGATCTGGCGAGTTTCGATAGCCTCGATCAGCGCGGCCCCGTGATGGGGATAGACCACGGTGTCGCCAACCTTGAACGTCATGTGACAGGTACCCCTTCCGTGGCTATCCAGGGTAACACGGAAACTGCGGTTCCTGAATGACGTTTTCGCAGGTCAGGGCATATCTCGGGGCTTGACAACTGCGACAGGAACGTGCTGCGGAGGGTCGCCGGAAGCGGGTATTCGCAGGTCGGAGCCGTTCTCCGAGGGGGGCGAAACGCGTACGTTACACGCATCCGGAGGCCCGCCCGATCGGCCGAACGTCCACATATGTCCGCTTGCGCATGTGCGACTTCCGCTACTCCGTTCGGCGCCACTGGCCCGTTACCGTTCGTTTCCGGAATTGATCATCGGCCGTTCGGCCGGGGCCGTGATCAATTCCCCGGACCGTCTCGCATTCCTTCACGGAAAATCCGCGAGGGCGTGTCGACGGCGCTTATCTGAATGACGGACGAGCAGGGGGACGACTGGTGAAGCCAAAGTGACTGACGGGTTGCTTCTGACTCCTGGGACACGCGTGACGGATGTACCCCCTCCGCCCGCGATCGCCGAAGAGGCGGGTCGGGTGCGGCGGCGCGGGAAGGGCTCGATAACCTGAGGCCCCTGACTGACCCTTAGGGCGGCTTTGTTCAACAGAGAGCCGTCCGTGCGTTCAAGGAGTTGCCGCAGCCGTGAGCAGCAGCCTTCGACGCGGCGTCCTCGCCGCTTCCGCCATCGCGTTCTCGATCGCCTCGCTCGCCGCCTGCGGCGCCGGAAACGACTCCCAGACCCTGGAGATCAAGCCGGACAACGCCGCCGCCCAGGTCGGCGACATCAAGCTGCAGAACGTCGTCGTGATCACCCAGCCCGACCTGGAGGCCACCGGGCCCGCCGTGATCTCGGCGACCGTCTTCAACGCCGACGACGATCCGCAGACGCTCGACTCCATCACCCTCGACGGCACCGGCACGTCCGCCGAGCTCAAGCCCGCCAAGGGCAAGGGCGAGCTGACGATCCCGGCCCACGGCTCGCTCGTCATCGGCGGCGCGAACAACGCCTCCGCCGTCCTGCCGAGCGGCCGTGAGTCCGTCAAGAACGGCGACGCGCAGGACGTCACCTTCACGTTCAGCAAGACCGGCGCGGTCAAGGTGGCCGCCTTCGTCGTGCCGGCCGAGGGCTACTTCTCCGGCTGGGGTCCGAGCAAGATGCCGAGCGCGTCGGCGTCCGCCTCCAAGGACACGTCAAAGTCGCCCTCGGAGTCGGCGAGCGAGGGCGACACCGCCGGATCCGGCTCGCCTTCTCCGTCCGGCTCGGCGAGCCCCTCGAACAGCCCGGCAGCGGGCAGCTGACGCCCGGCCGTACCAGTTCACGGCCTGTCCGCGCTCCGCACGGACATGAGGAGGGCGGCACCCGACACGGGTGCCGCCCTCCTTCGTTCTCACCCGGCCGAGCACGACTACGACATACGGCCTACGGGCTTACGGGCCACTACGGCTTACGGCTCGAATTTGTAGCCGAGGCCCCGCACCGTCACCAGGTAGCGCGGCGCGCCCGGGTCCGGCTCGATCTTTGCGCGCAGACGCTTGACGTGGACGTCGAGGGTCTTGGTGTCGCCCACATAGTCGGCGCCCCAGACCCGGTCGATGAGCTGCATACGGGTCAGGACGCGCCCGGCGTTGCGCAGCAGCATCTCCAGCAGGTCGAACTCCTTGAGCGGGAGGTCGACCTTGGAACCGGAGACCGTCACCACGTGCCGGTCGACGTCCATCCGGACCGGGCCGGCCTCCAGCGCCGCCGGGGCCGACTCCTCGGGCTCGCCCCGCCGGCGCAGGACGGCCCGGATACGGGCGACCAGCTCGCGCGAGGAGAAGGGCTTGGTGACGTAGTCGTCGGCTCCTATCTCCAGGCCGACGACCTTGTCGATCTCGCTGTCCTTGGCGGTCACCATGATCACGGGGACGTTGGAGCGGCCGCGCAGCTGGCGGCAGACCTCCGTGCCGGGCAGCCCCGGCAGCATCAGGTCGAGGAGGACGAGGTCGGCGCCGTTGCGCTCGAACTCGTCGAGTCCGTCGGGCCCGGTGGTCGCGACGGCGACCTCGAAGCCCTCCTTGCGGAGCATGTACGACAGGGCGTCGGAGAAGGACTCCTCGTCCTCGACGACAAGCACTCGGGTCACGGATGGGCCTCCGGGGCGGAAAGCGTCTGGTACGCGGTCGAATCGGTGGATGTCGAATCGGGGGATGTCTAATCGGGGGATGCGGCGCGGGACGGGGTCCGGGGTGAGGGGTGGGAGGAGGGGGTGACCTCGTCGAGGGCATCGACGTCGTCGCCGTCGTCGTCGACCTCGTCCGGGTCCGGATACTGGTCCGCGCGGTCACGGGCCGCGCCCGCCTCCGGCAGTCGCAGGGTGAACGTGGAGCCCTGGTTCTCGGCGCTCCACACCGTGACCTCCCCGCCGTGCGAGGCGGCCACGTGCTTGACGATCGCCAGCCCGAGGCCCGTGCCGCCCGTGGCACGGGAGCGGGCCGGGTCGACGCGGTAGAAGCGCTCGAAGATGCGCTCCTTGTCCTTGTCGGAGATGCCGATGCCCTGGTCGGTCACGGCGATCTCGATCTGGTCGCCGCCGGGTGCGTTGACCCGGCGTGCGGCTATGCCGACGCGGGTGCGGGCGGGCGAGTAGTTGACGGCGTTCTCGACGAGGTTGCCGAGGGCGGCGGCCAGCTGGCCGCGGTTGCCCCAGACGCGCAGTCCGGCGGCGTCGTCCTCGTGCGGTGCGCCGGACGGGTCGAGCCCGTCGGGTGCGCCCACGTTCGAGGCCATGGTGATCTGCTTGGCGCCGGCCTGGTGCCGGCAGCGGTCGACGGCCTCGGCGACCAGTTCGGCCACGCCGACCGGTTCGGCGTCCTCGAGCGGGTCGTCGTTCTGCACCCTCGACAGGTCGATCAGCTCCTGGACCAGGCTGGTCAGCCGGGTGGCCTCGATCTGCATGCGGCCGGCGAACCGTTCCACCGCCTCCGGGTCCTCCGAGGCGTCCATGACGGCCTCGGAGAGGAGGGAGAGCGCGCCGACCGGGGTCTTCAGCTCATGGCTGACGTTCGCCACGAAGTCCCGCCGGACCGCCTCGATGCGACGGGCCTCGGTGAGGTCCTCGACCAGGAGCAGCACCAGCCGGGAGCCCAGCGGGGCCACCCGGGCCGACACGGCGAGGGCCTCGCCGCGCCCGGTCCCGCGCCGGGGCAGATCCAGTTCGACCTGGCGTATCTCGCCGTCGCGCCGGGTGTCCCGGGCCATCTTGAGCATGGGCTCCACGCTGAGCCGGCCGCCGCGTACCAGCCCGAGGGCGTAGGCGGCGGAGCTGGCCTTGACGACGGCGTCGGCCTCGTCGAGCACGACGGCGGAGGAGCGCAGGACGGACAGGACGGTGTCCACACCGGGCGGAAGCATGGGGCCCGTGTGCAGCGAGGTGCGCGTGGGGCGCTTCTGCTCCCGCTCGCTCCAGCGGAACGCCAGCATGGCGATGACACCGGTGAGCACACCGGCGATCGCTGCCGCTGCGGCGACCGCCGCGTTCACGTTCATGCCCTCAGGTTAGGCACGCCGTCCGTCCTGGCCACAGCTGCGGAGGTGCGACCTCGAACACTCGTCGCCCAGAGTTCACCTTGGAGCCGGTGGTGGTTCATTTGGGGTGACGGAAATCGACGCGTACGGGGCGGACCGTGGCACCGTGGAGCCCGGAACCCGAGAAGGACGGACCCGGACCCCGAGCCGGACCCGGACTTCAGCAGGCGCGGACCCCGGCGACCCCGAACCCGGACCGAACCCCGAGCCCGAACCCCGAGCCCGAACGAACCCCGAGCCCGGACCGAACCCCGAGAACGACGTACGAGAGGGAACCCTGATGCGGGACGCGTACCACGAGGAACTGGACTCGATCGGCGACAGCCTGGTGGAGATGGCCCGGCTGGTCGGGTCGGCGATCGGACGCGCCACGACCGCCATTCTCGACTCCGATCTGAAACTGGCCGAGAGCGTGATCGAGGCCGACCAGAGGGTCGACGAGCTGCAGCACGACCTGGAGGCGCGGGCCATAGCGCTGCTGGCCCGGCAGCAGCCGGTGGCGACGGACCTGCGGATCGTCGTCACGTCCCTGCGGATGTCGGCCGACCTGGAGCGGTCCGGCGACCTCGCCCAGCATGTGGCGAAGCTGGCCCGGCTGCGCTTCCCGGGCCGCGCGGTCCCGCACGACCTGCACGCCACGATCCTCGAGATGGGCCAGCTCGCGCAGCGCCTGATGGCGAAGGCGGCGGAGGTCATCATCACGAAGGACGTCGACCTGGCGCTCCAGCTGGAGCAGGACGACGACGAGATGGACCTGCTGCACCGCACGCTCTTCCAGCACCTGCTGGACGACAAGTGGAAGCACGGCATCGAGACGGCGGTCGACGTGACCCTGCTCGGCCGCTACTACGAGCGGTTCGCCGACCACGCGGTGGCCGTCGCGAAGCGTGTGGTGTTCCTGGTGACGGGCGAGCACGCGGACGAGCTCCAGCAGGACCTGCAGCCGGAGATCCAGCCGACGACGGGTGCGGCGGGCGCGACGGGCCCGTCAGGTGCGGCGGGTGCCGGGACCGAGGCATAGGCCGGGGCGCGCAGACCGGGGCACGCAGACCGGGGGCGGGCGGGCCGCGGAGCGTGGGCCGGGGCGTGGGCCGGGGCGTGGCGGATCCGGCCCAGGGCGTGCGAAAGCCACTGTGCGCCGTTGATGCGCCCAGGGGAACGGGCATGGAATGGGCACAGGCCCTACGCCTCCGGGAGGAACCCATGGCCGAGTCCCCCAGCGCTCCGACCTCCGACCCCACCCAGCGACATCCGACCGAGCAGCCCGCCGAGATCAGGAACCTGATGCTGATCGGCGCGTGCGGCTGCGGCTCCGGGTGCCAGTGCGGCTGCCAGGCGGGCAGCCCCTGCCAGTGCGGCTGAGGAAGACCGAGCGACGTATGCCGGACGAGGGCTCCGGCGCCGATCCTCCGGCGCCGGAGCCCTCGTCCGTCTGCTGCTCGTCCGTGCCCCGGGCCGGCCCTCCGGGTCGCCGGGTCGCCCCGGTGCGCGGGCGGGCGCAGCATGGATACGCGGGGGTGAAGACCCAGACCGGCGCGAGATCGGAAGGGGGCGGGCAGTCATGACCCGCTTCATGGACGTCCACCACGGCATGCACGGCATCACGGCCGACCAGCTCCTCGAGGCCCACCGCGCGGACCTCGCCATCGAGGGTGAGGAGAGTGTGCACTTCGAACGCGCCTGGGCCGACCCGGAGTCCGGAACCGTGTACTGCCTGTCCGAGGCCCCCTCGGCGGAGGCCGTGCTCCGCGTCCACGAGCGCACCGGTCACATGGCGGACGAGATCCATCCGGTGCCGCTCGAGGTGTGAGCCGGGGCCGGCGTGGTCGTCAGGGCTTGACCGCTGAGACGGCGGTGACGGTCACCGTGTCGTCGCACTCGGCGAACTGACCGTCGTCGAGGGCCACTTGGTGCGATCCGGAGCCGGGCAGGCCGACCACGACGGTCGGGTACACGGACGGGACCGCGCCGGACTTGCAGTAGCCGTCGGCCTCGCCGTGCACCTGCACGAAGGTCAGCTTCGTCCAGGCCTTGCCGCCCGGAGCCACCGTGACCGGCGAGGCAGACCCGGTGGGCGTGACGGCGAGCGGGGAATTGTGCTCGGGGGACCCGTTGCCGGCCCCCGCGACGGACGGATGCCCCTTGAGCACGCACGCCTTCCCGGAGACGTTGACGAACTCGACGATCGCGGCCCCGGTCCCCGTCCCGACCGGCCGCTCGGCGGCCTGCCACGCGGAGACCTTCAGGCTCTTCGCGGCGCAGGCCGCGACGCCGGCGGGCGCGGACGCGGACGCGGAGGCCGAGGGAGCGGAGGAGGGCGGCGGGGTGGCGGGGGCGTCGGGCGCTGAGGCGGTCGGGGTCGCGGAGGCGGTGGGGCCAGACGTGGTGGACGTCGCGGCGGCGGTGGGGGAGGTCGCGGACGGGGAGGTCGCGGGCGCGGAACCCGCGGGCGTCGACTGCGCGGGCTTGGGCTTCGGCGACTCGGTCGGCTGGCACGCCGTCACGACGAGGGAGGCCGAGAGGACGACTGCGGCAGCCACGGCCTTCCGGACCACCCCTCCCCCTGCCCGGTTCCCGGTCGCCCGCCCAAGGCCGCTCACGCCGCTGCCGTCATTCATGTCGTTCATGCCGTCCCCCGAGGTTTCCGGTCGGCGGGGGCGCTCGCCCTCGCCGTACTGCTCAGCGGCACAGACGGGTGGGACGGTTCACGGGGTTCGGCCGGTCGTCGATCTGTGACGCGGCGGTGACGAGATCCCCGCTCGCCGCTCCCGCTCGCCGTCCCCGGGCCGCCGGGCGACGATGGGATACGGGACGGGGCGAGGGGGTTTCAGTTCGGGTTCGGGAACTGCGCTGGGAGGACCGGTGGCGGGCACCGCGACGACCGAGACAGCCGCAACGACGGACGTGCTGATCGTGGGCGCCGGCCCGGTCGGGCTGAGCGCGGCCGCGGAGCTGCGTCGGCACGGCGTGCGCTGCCCGGTCGTCGACCGTCTGCCGGAACGGCTGCCGTACGCGAAGGCGGTCGGCATCCAGCCGCGCACCCTGGAGATCTGGGACCGGATGGGGCTGGCCCGCACCACGCCCCACCCGCTCACCACCCGAGCCGGACGGTCGGTCTCGAGCGGGTGAGGCACAGCATGGACATCGAACTGACGTACAGAAAAGGGCTGCTGCGCACCATCGGCGACGTGGAGGTCTCCTACGGTCGGAGGGAGTGGCTGGACAGCACGCCGCGCGCCCTGGGCGGCCCTAAGCCGTGAACCCGCGGCCCCGGACGCCCCGGCCAACCACTCGGCGACCCGATCGGTGTCCTGTGAGCTGCTGACATGCAGCTCCCGTCCTTGTCAGTGCCCTTGGGCCCGCGAGCGATGCCGCTCCGCCGGCCTGATCGGCTGCAGCGTCACCCGTTTTCTCGTTGCTCCACAGCGTGGCCGATGAGTCTGTGGCTCCTGGCCGGTCCAAGCTCGTGACACCCCAGGAAAGGACACCCGCCATGTCGGAGCTTCTCATCGACTTCATCACCTCCCTCGACGGCTACGCATCGGGAGAGGGATGGCCCGGGTTCTGGGGCCTCGAGGGCCCGGAGTACCTCGCATGGCTCGGCGAGCAGCCCAAGGCCACCTACCTGATGGGAGCGAACACCTACCGCCTGATGTCGGGCTTCGCCGCCGGCGAGGTCCCGGCGGGCCAGGACGAGTTCAGGCCCGAGGAAGAGGCGTCGGTCGACGAGCTCACGCAAGCGTCCAAGGTGGTGTTCTCCTCCTCACTCGAGGAGCCGCTGACATGGGCCAACTCCACGCTCGTCCGCGACGACGCCGTCGAGGCGGTCCGCGCCATGAAGTCGAGTGGCTCGGGACTCCTCAGCACGATCGGCAGCCTCAG
Organism: Streptomyces sp. B21-105; assembly: GCF_036898465.1. Lineage (NCBI taxonomy): Bacteria > Bacillati > Actinomycetota > Actinomycetes > Kitasatosporales > Streptomycetaceae > Streptomyces > Streptomyces sp. B21-105. The sequence goes on from NZ_JARUMJ010000001.1 coordinate 4,344,017, forward strand.
CCTGTGCCGGTCCCTGCTGCGAGCCGGACTCGTCGACCGCTTCCGGGTCGTGATGTTCCCGGTGATCACCGGGGCCACGGGCGAGGAACGCATCTACGACGGCTATCCGGACGTCGCCCTCGAGATGATCGAGCACCGCACCTTCGACGGCCGCACCCAGATGGTCGAGTACAAGCCCCGCGTGCTCGAGCACCCGCCGCTCGCCGTCGCTGCGTGACGTCGCCCCGTCCGCCGGTCCAAACGGCCGCCGGACCGGCGCCGGCGGGCGCGGAGCAGACCTGAAGCAGGGGCGAACGGCCGACGTCAGGACGCCCGGTCCATCGTCGCTGTGCCCGCTGTGCGGCGGGAGTTGACGCCGCAGCAGAAAAGGTACGGAGCCAGTGATCAGGTTGGTGTCGAAGTCGGCAAGCTGATCACCGCGTTGCGGCGTGAAGGCGCGGACCCTGTCCGCAAGGGACGGCTATGGAGCCTGCCGTTGGAGGACCGGGTCCTGCTGGTCGCCGCGTACTGGCGCACCAACCTCACCCTGCGCCAACTCGCCCCGCCTCGTACGCTCCGAACCGGAGAAGGGCGGGGAAAGCATGGCAGACGAGTACTTCTTGCTGGTGTGCGACGACGTGCCTCATGACGTAGTGCTCAGCGACCCTGGCGTCCGTGTGATGGACGTCGTCCAGGTCGTGCGTCGGCTCACGGGGCTGAGCCTGTGGCGCAGCAAGGTTCTTGCGACGCAGGTTCCCGCCGTCATCCTCGCCTGCGTGCCTGAGGAGGAAGCGGCGGCAGCCGTCTCGGCCCTCCGCGATGCGGGGGCCCAGGCAGAAACGAGAAGGTGTCCCTGGCAGTCTGCCAGGGACACCTTGACGCCTGACTAGAGATCTTCAATGGCTGCTGGCTACGGCGGTTGGATAGCACGGCGCATTGCCTCTGTAGAGCTTCTGCGGAGCGATCGAGAAAGCGGAGGCCGCCGGACAGCGCCTCTGTGTAGTGTGATCGGCTATCGCCCAAACACGACCTGTTGGAGGAAGCGCGGTGTCTGACGCCGGCGACACCCGCACCGGTGATGGTGAGGGCGGAAGGACCGACCGCAACCACCGCACACCGATCATCGCGGCAGTTATCACTGGGGCGGCCACTGTCGTAGCGGCGGTGATCGCGGCAGTGCTCGCGGGTGGTGGCACCTCGAAGGAATCCCCCGCTGTTGCGGTACCTACGACCTCGCAGCAGACGTCCGCGGCCTCACCCACATCACCTCCGACCACCTCACAGCCTGTGCAGACCCTTCCTGCGACGTCATCGGTCCCGGAGCCGTCCCCAACAGCCGCCCGCATCGTCGCCAGCCCCGACTCGGCCGCCGAAGGCACTGTCATCACAATCACGGGCTCTGGTTTTGCCGCCGGAGAACAGGTGCGAATCATCTTTAACGGGACGTACGGCAAAACGATTGATCTCCGCGACGTCACGGCCGGATCCAATGGCGGCTTCGCTGCACAGATCAAGGTTCCGGACGACAGTGTCAACTCAGATCAGCCACAGTCGTTCGAGGCACGTGGCCTGAACAGCCAAAGTCGCGCCGACACTCCCTTCCACATCACGGGCTAGAGATCCTCAGCGGCGGTCTGGGCTGCGGCTCTCGTGATCCGGTCAGAGCACTCCAGCCCGGGACTGACACTGAAGGGGCACGTCCACTTCCTGCCGAGCAGTCACCGCGCCCGGAAGCCTTTCGACAGGGCTCTGCCGCCGGACGATCCCCCGCGCTGAGGACCCACAGTGGGCCCAGGCCGTGAAAAATGCCCCCGCCCCGCGCCATTCGCGCAGGTCGAGGGCATGATCACACAACCTACTTCTTCTTGCCCTGGTTTTTCACTGCTTCGATCGCTGCTGCGGCTGCCTCGGGGTCGAGGTAGGTGCCGCCGGGGTTGAGGGGCTTGAAGGCGGCGTCGAGTTCGTAGGAGAGGGGAATGCCCGTCGGGATGTTCAGGCCCGCGATGTCGGCGTCCGAGACGCCGTCGAGGTGCTTGACCAGGGCGCGCAGGGAGTTGCCGTGGGCGGCGACCAGGACCGTGCGGCCGGCGAGGAGGTCGGGGACGATGCCGTCGTACCAGTAGGGGAGCATCCGGACGACGACGTCCTTCAGGCACTCCGTGCGGGGGCGGAGCTCCGGCGGGATCGACGCGTAGCGGGGGTCGGCGCTCTGGGAGAACTCCGTGCCGTCCTCGAGGGCCGGGGGCGGGGTGTCGTAGGAGCGGCGCCAGAGCATGAACTGCTCCTCGCCGAACTCCGCGAGGGTCTGGGCCTTGTCCTTGCCCTGGAGGGCGCCGTAGTGGCGCTCGTTCAGGCGCCAGGAGCGGTGGACCGGGATCCAGTGGCGGTCGGCGGATTCGAGGGCCAGCTGCGCCGTGCGGATCGCGCGCTTCTGGAGGGACGTGTGGACCACGTCGGGCAGGAGGTCGGCGTCCTTCAGGAGTTCGCCACCGCGGACCGCCTCCTTCTCGCCCTTCTCGTTGAGGTTGACGTCCACCCAGCCGGTGAACAGGTTCTTCGCGTTCCACTCGCTCTCGCCGTGGCGGAGGAGGATCAGCTTGTACGGTGCGTCGGCCATGCGTCCGAGCGTAATCGACGGCTCCGGTCGGTCGTACATCCGCTCATACAGCGGACATACCGGGGGCACGCCGCCGCCGCGGACGACGACGATTGACGGTTTCCGTTAATCGAGTGGCCTCGCCCCCGCTTCCCTCGTAAGTTCTGACTGCCGCCTGCGCCGCTTACATCCGGGGGATCCGTCATGCCTGTCGCCGTCCTGAGACGTGCCGTCCGAGAGACGCTCTCCGGACTGCCGCGCGAGTTCTGGTGGCTGTGGACCAGCACTCTCGTCAACCGGCTCGGCGGGTTCGTCGCGACCTTCATGGCGCTGTATCTGACCCTCGACCGCGGCTACTCCGCCTCCTACGCCGGGCTCGTGGTGTCGCTGCACGGGCTCGGCGGGGTCGTCTCGTCGCTCGGCGGCGGGGTCATGGCGGACCGGCTCGGACGGCGGCCCACGCTGCTCGTCGCCCAGACCTGCACCGCAGCCTCCGTGGCGCTGCTCGGGTTCGTGGAGCATCCGGTCGCCACCGCCGGGGTCGCCTTCCTCGTCGGGATGGCCTCCAACGCCTCCCGCCCGGCCGTGCAGGCGATGATGGCCGACATCGTGCGGCCCGAGGACCGGGTCCGCGCGTTCTCGCTGAACTACTGGGCCATCAACCTCGGATTCGCCGTCTCCTCCATGGCCGCCGGGTTCATCGCCGAGGTCAGCTACCGGGCCGGCTTCCTCCTCGAGGCGGGGATGACGCTGGTCTGCGCGGTCGTCGTCTTCCTCAAGCTGCCCGAGTCGCGGCCCGTGCAGACGGCCAAGGACGTCCACGACGGCGACTCGGTCGGGATGGGGACGGTCCTGCGCGACGGACGGTTCATGAGCGTCGTCGGGTTGTCCTTCCTCGTGGCGCTCGTCTTCCAGCAGGGCGGCGTGGGCCTGCCCGTGGCGATGGGCGCGGCCGGGTTCACGCCGGCCGACTACGGCATGGCGATCGCCGTGAACGGCGTGCTCATCGTCGTGCTGCAGATCCCCGTGACGCGGTTCATCGAGCACCGCGATCCGCGACGGCTCCTGGTGATCTCCTCGGTCCTCGCCGGGTACGGCTTCGGACTCACCGCGTTCGCCGGGTCGGTGGGCGTCTTCGCGCTCACCGTCTGCGTGTGGACGCTGGCCGAGATCGTCAACGCGCCGACGCAGACGGGGATCGTCGTCCGGCTCTCCCCCACCCACGGCCGCGGGCGCTATCAGGGCATGTACACGCTGTCGTGGGCGGTGGCGTCCCTGGTCGCCCCGGTGATGTCCGGTGTCGTGATCGACCGGTTCGGCGCGGAGTGGCTGTGGGGGCTGTGCGCGGTCGTCGGGACGGTGGCGGGCGCCGGGTACGCCGTGCTGATGCGGCGGCTGCCGGACGAGGAGTCCCTCGCCGCCGACGAGCCCGTCCCCGCCGACCTGCCCGTCCTCGCCGACCTGCCCGTCCTCGCCGACGGCCCCGCGACGGGGACCTCCTCCCCCGTCACCGACAGCCCGGTCGGCGACCGGCCGGTCGGCGCCGCGAAGCCCGAGGTCGGCGCCGTCTGACGGGTGGGTCGCAGTGGCCTCGCGGCCGTCAGGAGTGCATCCGCGCCCCCTTCAACGCCTTGTCCACCGCGTTCCTCGGGCCGTACACGGCCAGCCCGACCAGGTCCAGTTCGCCGGTGGGGACGGCCCGCACGGCGGCGCGGTTGTCGCGGTCGTTGCCGGTGGTGAAGAGGTCGCTCGTGAACACCGCGCGCGGGAGGGACCGGGAGAGCACGCGCGCGTGAGCGGTCTTCAGGGTCTCCTCGGCGCCCTCGAAGACCAGCACCGGCTGCCGGAACATCGGCAGGCACGGGACGCCGTCCGCGTCCTCGTAAGGCTCCCCGATCACCTCGGGGAGCTCCGTGCCGAGTCCGCTCACCAGGAACGCGGTGACGTTCAGCCGCTGCCAGGTCTCCAGGTCCTCGCGCAGCAGGACGGCGATCTTCGTGTCGAATCGGATGGGTTCACTGTTCATGCGGTGAGACTGCCGATCGGCGGACGTCCCCGTCTTGTACGTTCCTTGCATGGCAGCCCGGCAGGAGGTCTCCGCCTGGCGTCCGGCCGTGCGGGGCGTCGTGGAGGTCTTCCACGCCCACTTCACCGGGTACGCCTACCCGATGCACGTCCACGAGGCCTGGACGTTGCTCATCGTCGACGACGGCGCCGTCCGCTACGACCTGGACCGGCACGAGCACGGGACGCCGCACGACACCGTCTCGCTGCTGCCGCCGCACGTGCCGCACAACGGGTCGCCGGTCACCTCGGACGGCTTCCGCAAGCGGGTCCTGTACCTGGACGCCGGCGTGCTCGGCGAGAACCTCATCGGGGCCGCCGTCGACGCGCCCGACCTGCGTGATCCCGTGCTGCGGCGGCGGGTGGGGCAGTTGCACTCCGCGCTCGCGCGGCCCGGGGACGAGCTGGAGGCCGACAGCAGGCTGGCGCTGATCGGCGAGCGGCTGCGGGTCCATCTGCGGGACCGGCGGCGTCCCGGTCCGCCGCGCCGCGATCCCGGCCTGGCCCGCCGCCTGCGCGAACTGCTCGACGCGCGGGTCGTCGAGGGCCTGGCACTGGAGGAGGCGGCCGGGCTGGTGCGGGCCCATCCGTCGCATCTGGTGCGGGCGTTCAGCGGGGCGTACGGCATCGCCCCGCACCAGTACCTCACCGCCCGCCGCGTGAACCTGGCCCGTCGGCTCTTGCTGGACGGGCGGCCGCCGGGCGAGGTCGCTGCGGCGGCCGGGTTCTACGACCAGGCCCATCTCACCCGGCACTTCCGCAGGTTGGTGGGGGTCACACCCGGGCGGTACGGAGGCGGGGGCAGGGGAGGAGACAAAGGCGGGAGCGGGCGGAAGTCCTCCGTCCGGTGACGGCGGCCCGCTCCCCGCGTTGCCTCGCCCCACGTGGCTCATCCCGCCCGGCCCGGCCCACCCGGCTCTACCGACCGCGCCGTCCGGGTCAGCCGGTCGCCGCGTCCTCCGGGTCGGTCGGGCGCTGGGTCAGGTGGGCGAAGGCGTCCAGGTTGCGTGTCGACTCGCCCCGGGAGACCCGCCACTCGTACTCCCGGCGGATGGCGCTCGCGAACCCGAGCTCCAGCAGCGTGTTGAACGCGCCGTCGGCCGCCTCGAGGACCTGGCCCATGAGGCGGTCGATCTCGTCGGCGGTGACGGTGGCGAGGGGCAGCCGGGCGGTGACGTAGACGTCGCCGAGCGGGTCGACGGCGTAACTCACCCCGTACAGCTTGAGGTTGCGTTCCAGGAGCCAGCGGTGGACGCCGGCCTCGTTCTCGTCGGGATGGCGGACGACGAACGCGTTCAGGGAGAGGGAGTGGCGGCCCACGATGAGGGAGACGGTCGTCTTGAGCTTGCGGGCGCCGGGGAGTTGGACCACGTAGGAGCCGGGCGACGGGCTCTCCCACTCCAGCTCCGCGTCCTTCAGGAAGTCCTCGATGACCTGCGCGGCCGTCTTCTCCACGTCACCCATGCTCGGAGCGTACGCCACGGCGGTGGGCCTGGGCCGCGGCCGCGTAGACGTCCGCGGTGGCGGCGGCGGCGGTGTCCCAGCCGAAGGACTGGGCGTGCGCGGCGGCGGCCGCGCCCATGCGGGCGGGGAGTTCGGGGCCGTCGGCGAAACGCTCGAGCACGCGCGCGTAGCGGGCCGGATCGTGGCCCTGCACCAGGAAGCCCGTCTCGCCGTCGCGGACGGCCACCGGGAGGCCGCCGACCGCGGCCGCGAGGACGGGGGTCCCGGCCGCCTGCGCCTCTATGGCGACCAGGCCGAAGGACTCGCTGTAGGAGGGGACGACCAGCAGCGACGCCGCCCGGAACCAGTCCGCGAGCTTTTCCTGGCCGACCGGCGGCCGGAACCGTACGACGTCGGCGACGCCGAGCCGTGCGGCCAGCTTCTGCAGCCCCTCCGGTTTGGCGAGGCCGCTGCCGCTGGGGCCGCCGACGATCGGCACGACGATGCGGGAGCGGAGCTCGGGGCGCTCGTCGAGCAGGACGGCGACGGCGCGCAGCAGGACGTCCGGAGCCTTCAGCGGCTGGATGCGCCCCGCGAAGAGGGGGATCAGGGCGTCCTGGGGCAGGCCCAGGCGGGCGCGGGCGGCGGCGCGGCCGTCCGCGGGGCGGAAGCGGTCGAGGTTGACGCCGGGGTGCACGACGGCGACCTTGCCGGGGTCGGCGTGGTAGTGGTGGGCGAGTTCCTCGGCCTCCTCCGTCGTGTTGGCGATGAGGCGGTCCGCGGCGACGACGATCTGGGTCTCGCCGATGACGCGGGCGGCGGGCTCGGGCGTGTCGCCGTCGGCCAGGTTGGCGTTCTTGACCTTGGCCATGGTGTGCATGGCGTGCACGAGCGGTGCGCCCCAGCGCTGGGCGGCCAGCCAGCCCACGTGGCCGGAGAGCCAGTAGTGCGAGTGCACGAGGTCGTAGTAGCCGGGGCGGTGGCCCGCCCAGGCCTGCATCACCCCGTGCGTGAAGGCGCACAGCTGGGCCGGCAGGTCCTCCTTGGCGAGGCCTTCGTAGGGGCCCGCGTCGACGTGCCGGACGAGGACCCCGGGGGCCAGCTCGACGACGGGCGGCAGGCCGCCGGTCGTCGCGCGCGTGAAGATCTCGACCTCGATGTTGATCGCGGCGAGGCGCTGCGCGAGCTCGACGATGTAGACGTTCATGCCTCCGGCGTCGCCGGTGCCGGGCTGGTGGAGCGGGGAGGTGTGGACGGAGAGCATCGCGACGCGGCGGGGACGGCGGTGGAGTCTGAGCCGCGGCGGCGCGGTCTGAGAGCGACGCCCGAGCTTGTTGACGTAGCTCACGTGGCGGTCCTCCTCGCTGCGGGCATGCCTGAGGGAGGGTGTGGGGCGCCCTCCACGGAGCTGCAACCCGGACGGGCACATTCCCATTCCGGCGCGTCCCGCGACGGCGGCGTTTTTTGCCCAGCCATTACCGTCCCTCGCTCAACCGTTCGACCGCGTTCCGCGTGGGCTCCCGCGTGGGACATCCCGCGCGGCCGCACCGCATACCCTCGTAGGCATGACGTCCCGCGCCCCGACCCGCCCCGTGGGCGCGGTCACGCGCGGCACGACGAACCCCAACCGGCTGCGCCGCATGGACCGCTGGATCGCCGCGACACACGGCCACGACCTGCGCCGGGCCGCCGATCCCGTCGCCGTCGACCTCGGTTACGGGGCCGCGCCCTGGACCGCCGTCGAGCTGCTGGAGCGACTGCGTTCCGTCGCGCCACGCGCGCGTGTCGTCGGCGTCGAGATCGAACCGGCCCGGGTGGCGGCCGCGCGGCCGTACGAGCGGGCGGGGCTGGTCTTCCGGCACGGCGGGTTCGAGATCCCGGTCCCCCAGCGGCCGCACCTGGTGCGCGCCGCCAACGTGCTGCGCCAGTACGACGAGGGCGAGGTCGCCGCGGTCTGGCGGCGGCTGTGCGGGCGGCTCGCGCCGGCCGATCCGGTGACCGGGTTCCGCGGCGGCCTGCTCGTCGAGGGGACCTGCGACGAGATCGGGCGCCGGCACGTGTGGGTGGCGCTGGGACCGGAAGGGCCCCGCACGGTCACGTTCGCGACCCGGCTGGGCTCCCTTCGGCGCCCCTCGGACCTCGCGGAGCGGCTGCCCAAGGCCCTGATCCACCGCAACGTGCCGGGCGAGCCCGTGCACGCCTTCCTGCGCGACTTCGACCGCGCCTGGGCGGCCGCCGCGCCGTACGCGTCGTACGGCGCCCGGCAGCGGTGGATGCGCTCGGTACGGGACCTGACGGCCGACTGGCCGGTGACGGACGGCCCGACGCGCTGGCGGCAGGGCGAGGTGACGGTGCGGTGGGCGGCGCTGGCGCCGCGGGACTGACGGCAACTCCCCTGGCGTGGCCGAGACACAGGGCGCAGGGCCGTCGCCGCCGGACGACCAGCGGGCGGCCACCGGCGATCGCCTGGCGACCAGCGGCCGGGCAGCAGGCGACCAACCGGGCAACCAGCCGGGCGACGGGGTCCCCCCGACACCCCCGGGAACGATCTCCGTGAGTCGTTCGTCACACAGGCGGGGAGAGTGAATGCGGGGGCGGGCAGGAGGGGAAGGACTGCCGATGCCGGTTCTGTCGTCACCTCTGTAGTTTTCGGCCGTGACGTGGCACGATCCCCCGAGCACCATAAGTTACTGACGGTTAATCACGCATGGGGGACGGGGTATGGGAACGGGCAAGCGCGGCCTGCTCGCGGCAGCTGTGACCGTGGTCTGCGCGGTCACCGTGCTGGGGGCGCCCGGCACGGCGTTCGCCAGCCCGAACCCCACGCCAACGCCTGCGCCGTCGGCGGGTTCGTCGGCCCCCGCGCTTCCCTCGACCGCCACCAACAAGGACCTCGAGGCCGTCCGCACCCAGCTCGAAGCGCTCTACCACGACGCCGCGGTGGCCACCGACGCCTACAACGCGGCCGAGGAAGCGGCGCAGAAGCAGTCCGCGGAGATCGTCGAGCTGGCGAAGAAGATCGTCGCGGGCCAGAAGAAGCTGGACGATCTCAAGGACCGCGCCGGTGCCGCCGCCCGCGCCCAGTACCGCACGGGCGGCCTGCCCGACGAGGCGCAGCTGATGCTGAGCAACGATCCGTCGGAGTTCCTCGACGGCGCGGGCCGGGTCCGTCAGGGGCAGCGCGCGACCAAGGGCCTCATCGGTCAACTGACCCAGACCCAGCAGGACTTGGAGCAGTACTCCAAGGACGCCTCCACTCAGTGGCAGAAGCTGGAGGCGGGCCGCAAGACCAAGGCGGCGGCCCAGAAGAAGATCGAGAAGCAGATCGCCGCGGCGGAGAAGCTCGAGGCGCAGCTGGAGAAGAAGGAGAAGGAGCGCCTCGAGCAACTGGAGGCTCAGGTCGCGCAGAAGGCGCAGAGCGCCTGGCTGGACACCGGGATCCTCAAGGAGATCGACAGCGCGGCGTCCCTGAAGGGCAGGGCGGCCGTGCAGTTCGCCACCGCCCAGATGGGCAAGCCGTACGTGTGGGGCGCCGAGGGCCCGAAGAGCTTCGACTGCTCCGGCCTGACCTCCGAGGCCTGGAAGAGCGCCGGACAGCCGATACCCCGCACCTCGCAGGAACAGTGGAAGCAGTTGCCGCACGTCGCCGTCGAGGACATGCGCCCCGGCGACCTGATCATCTACTTCAGCGACGCCAGCCACGTCGCGATGTACGTGGGCGACGGCTCGATCATCCACGCCCCGCGCCCGGGCCGCACCGTCACGCTCGCGGGAGCGGGCACGATGCCGATCCTCGGGGTCGTCCGGCCGGACGCGTGACCTCACCCGTGTGACCCAGGGCACCTCCGCCTGCGGCCGGGCACGGGGGCGACGTGACGTTCGTCATTCCCTTCCGGGCATCGGCCTGTCCAACTGCGGTAGGTAACGCGGCATATGACAGGGGCCTGAGATCAAGCTGCGTTCCGTACGCCATTCCGTTGCAGCGCCTTCTGCCGCTATGGTCCCCGTCGGTGGGTCGAGGTCCCTCGCCCCACCGTGCCCTCGGGGGGAGGGAAGGAACCAGGACGATGCCCGTACCCGTACCGCGGCAGAGAGCGATCCCGGCCGTGGAAAGTGGTCAGGCGCAGGCCGTGTCCGCAGTCGGCGGCCCCTCGGAGAATGAAGCCGGTCGCCGGGAAGAGCAGGCCTGTCGCAACGAGACGACGGTGGCGCACGACGCCGTCCCCTCCGGCGCGCAGCAAAACCCGCAGGGCGAAACGCTCAACGTTCCGCCCGTGGACGGCGTCCACCACGGCGTGAGCACCGCAGGGCTGAGCACCGCAGGCGTGAGCACCGCAGGCGTGAGCAATGCAGCCGTGAGCAATGCAGCCGTGAGCGCGCTCGGCATCACCGCGCCCGGTGCGGGCACCGCGCACACGCCCCTCACGCTGCTGCTGATCGAGGACGACCCCACGGCCGCGCCGATCTTCCGCGACCTCCCCGACTCGGACGGCAGGCCGATCCGGGTGCGCACCGCCCGCAACCTCACCGAGGCCGAGCGGCTGCTCACCGACGACGTGCACTGCATCCTGCTGGACATCGCGCTGCCCGTGCCGGGCCGCACGTCCGCGGCCGCCGGCGACGACGAGCTCGCCGTGCTGCGGCACGTGCTGCGGCTCGCTCCCCGCCACGCCGTGCTCGCGCTCACCGCATCCGGCGACGCCGAGCGCGGCGCCGAGGCCGTGCGCGTGGGCGCACAGGACTACCTCTTCAAGGACGAGCTGGACGGCCGTCTGCTGAGCCGCGCCATCCGGTACGCGGTGGAGCGGAAGCGTTCCGACACGGCTGAGCGGCGGCTCGCCGAGGGCAAGCTGCGCGCGCAGGAGAACGCCCGCCTGGAGCGCGGCCTGCTGCCCACGCCGCTGCTGGAGGGCTCCCCGCTGCGGTTCGCCGCCCGCTACCGCCCCGGCCGCTCGCGCGCCCTGCTCGGCGGCGACTTCTACGACACCGTCCGCACGCCCGACGGCACCGTGCACGCCATGATCGGCGACGTCTGCGGGCACGGTCCGGACGAGGCCGCGCTCGGGGTGGAGCTGCGCATCGCCTGGCGGGCGCTGACCCTGGCGGGCCTGTGCGGGGACGAGCTGCTGAACACGCTCCAGCAGGTGCTGGAACACGAGCGCGACGACGACGAGATCTTCGCGACGCTGTGCACGGTGGACATCGCGCCCGACGGCCGCCGGGCGGGCCTCTGCCTGGCCGGCCACCCGGCGCCGCTGATCGCCCGCCCGGACCGGCCCGCGCGTCTGCTGCCGTACGACAACAACGGCCCCGCTCTCGGCCTGCTGCCGGGTGCCCGCTGGCCGCGGATGCAGGTCGAGCTGGGCGCGGAGTGGAGCCTGATGCTGTACACCGACGGCCTCATCGAGGGGCGGATCGGCGAGGGCAGGGAACGGCTCGGCCAGGACGGCATGGTGGAGATGATCCGCCGCCAGCTCGCCGAGGGGCTCAGCGGGGAGGCGCTGCTGCGCGCCGCGGTGAGCGAGGTACGCGAACTCAACGGGGGCGAGCTGACGGACGACGTCGCGGTCGTCCTGCTGGACCGGGTGCCGTAGAAGGACGCGGGACGCGCCGCCGCGCGGCACCCTGCGCGCCGCGCGCCCACTACTGCGCCCACTGCTGTGCCTGCTGCCGCGCGTGGTACGTGATGTCTGGTGCGGGACCGGCCTGGTGCGGGACCGGCCTGGTGCGGGACCGGCCTAGCGTCCGCCGTTGTACGGGCCGTACGGGCCGTCACTGCTGCTTCCGCCGCGCCGGCGGCCCCAGCCGCCGCCCGAGACCTGCCGGAGGGCCGGACGGACGTCCACGAAGAAGACGATCGAGGCGACGAGGCCCGCGAGCTGCAGGAAGAGCATCGGCACCAGAAGGTTCACCGCGACCGCGATGCCGAGGATGATCAGCCAGAAGCCCTTGTTCTGCTTGTCGGCGGCGCGGTACGCGTCGTCACGGAACAGCGCGGCCATCACCAGTGCCACCACGGCGAAAGCCAACATGGCGAGGTAGAGCAGCCACATCAGCCCCGCGAAGCCTGCCATCAGCACAACGCCCACCACCTGATTCGACGCGTCTCGTCCCGGACTCGACCTGCTCGTGTCCTACGCGGTCACCGTACCCGCAACCACGCTTCCGCTACCCGTACAACGGGCCGGGCACCTCGTCAGTGCCCGGCCCGTGTCCGTATGTCGTCTTCTGCCGTGTCCGTCCCGGCCGTCGGTCTCACTTGGCGGGAGGCGTCGTCTTCTTCGCGGCGGGCTTGCGCACCGGGGCCTTCCGGGCGACGGGCTTCTTCGCCGCGGCGGTCTCGGACCGGGCCTCGGCCGGAGCGGTCTTCGGCTCGTCGGTCTTGAGCTGGACCGGCTCGGGCTTCGGCGCCGTCTTCGGCTCGGCGTTCGGCTCGACCGCGATCGCGAGCTCCTCGATCTCCTCGGCGGCCTCGCCGCGCCAGGTCTTCACGGCCTGCTCGCCGTGCTCGGCGACCTTCTCGTAGGTCTCACGGGCCTTGACGGCGTACTCGGCGGCGACGCCGACACCGCGCAGGGCGAGGTCCTGGGCGGACTCGCCGAGCTTCTTCAGGTCGGCGTCGAGGGTGCTGCCGATCTTCTTGATGTCGCCGTCGAGGGTGCTGATGAAGTCGGTGACCTTGGCCTGGAGGGACTCCTGCGCCTCCTTGGCGCGGGCGGTCGCCTCCTTGGCACGGGCCGTCGCCTCCTTGGCGCGGGCGTTGGCCTTCTCCTGCACGGACTTCGGGTCGGTGTTGCGGACGGCCTCGAACCGCGCCGGGGCCTCGGTGCGCAGCTGCTCCACCAGGCCCGGCACCTTCTTCGCCTGCTGGAGGGCCAGGTCGGCGGTGCCCGCGGCGAAGTAGAGCGGAGTCGGGTCGCTGAAGGTCTTGCGCAGGTCGTCGGTGATGGCCATGGTGAAGGTCCTCCCGGATTCACGTTCGTCTGTGTTCGTCTGTGGTTCGCGTGCGTGGTTCGCGTGCGCCGAGTACGCACGAGTACGTCGTCCTCGGCTGAGGGTCGTGCGGTTCCGCAGCGGTGCGGCCGGTCCCCTGGTCCGGTCAACCGGCCGTCTGCTGCGGATCGGCGTCGCTCTCGTGGGCCCGGAGGCCCGTTCCGTCCGCACGGCCGTCGTCGCTCCCGATCCCGTTCTCCCTGCGGAAGGACTCGTAGATCTGGAGCAGCGCCTGCTTCTGGCCCTCGGTCAGGGTGGGATCGGCGAGGATGACCGCCCGGGTCTCGACCTCGTCCAGGTCCCGCTCCGCGTCGAGGATGCCAGCCCGCACGTACAGCGTCTCGGCGGAGATCCGCAGCGCCTTGGCGACCTGCTGCAGCACCTCCGCGCTCGGCTTGCGCAGCCCGCGCTCGATCTGGCTCAGATACGGATTGGACACCCCGGCGGCGTCGGCGAGCTGCCGGAGCGACAGCTGCGCGTTGCGCCGCTGCTCGCGCAGGTAGTCACCGAGATTGCCGACGTTGAGCGATGCCATGACTCCACCTTGCACCACCACCGCTAACTTTTGCAAGCACCTGCTTGCAAAAGTGCGCCACACCACTCCACGGGCCCGGCATCGACGCCCCTGTGTCCGGTCTCTGCTGACCTGTCACGCTACAGGTGGGCCGGTCTCGGCCTATGTGAGCCATCTACCCGTGTGTCTCAGTCGACCTTGGCCGTCTGCTGTTCTGTCTCGCTCTTCCTGACCCGCTGCCACAGCCTGGCTGTCTACGGTCGCCGTACATGGACAGCGCCGGGTGGGGGTGTCTGGTGGAGGCTCAGGACTTCCGGCTGGAGTACGTCGACGCTCGCAGTGACCTGAATGAGGGGCCGCTTGAGGTGATGTGGCCGACGCGTTTCGCCTGTTGGCTCAGGTGGACTGAGACGAGCTCGGCACCGCTGTCTCACCCAGCCTGGACAACAGCAGCGAAGGTGCGGTTTCAGCGGAAGGCAGCACCGTTGTCCGACGCCCATTGCTGGAACGATCTGGCTGCGGACCCGGTGACCTGGGCAACGGTGTCGCGCACCTTCAGCAATTCGTCATTGACGTCCCCGCCCATCAAGTCGAGGACGGCATCCGCGGTCTCGTCTCCCATGAAGGAAGCCATCTGCCGGTGGGCTTCCTCCCGGCTGATCTCAATCAAGGCCACCTCCTGCCCCAACGCTGCAGCGATGGCCGCGACCTGCCATCGGACCGTGACGCACTCCGGCCCCGTCAATGCATACGTCTGCCCCTGGTGGCCCGGCTCGGTCAGCGCCGCACGGGCCACCGCCGCGATGTCCGCAGGGTGGATGGTCGGGAGACCGATGTCCGCATACGGCGCTCGAACCACGCCCCGATCCCGAATCGACTGCGCCCACCACAGGGTGTTCGAGGCGAACTGCGTCGGCCGCAGTATGGTCCAGGCCATGCCGCTGTCCTTGAGTAACCGCTCAACAGCCAGGTTCTCGCCGGCCGCAGGCAGATGCGGATGAGTCTGCACCGTGATCGACGACACGAGCACCACATGCTCCACGCCTGCCTGCCGGGCAGCCACCAGGACCCCTGCTTCCGCACCCATACCCGACAACAGGAACAGGGAGCGCGCTCCCTCCAGCGCGGCCTTCAGAGAATCCGCCCGCGCGAGATCGCCCTCAACGGCTTCGATCCCTTCAGCGAACGAGGCCCGTCCCGCATCACGAGTCAAACCCCGCACTGGTGCGGCGCCAGCCAGGCGCAACTCCCTCATCAGAGCACTTCCAATGTTCCCGGTCGCGCCGGTCACGAGGATCATCGTCATCTCTTTCTGCCGTCAGCCAGTGATCACGTCCACGGCACGCTAAAACCTCAACCTCACTTGGGGTCAAGAATTCAGCTCCACCGCCTCGTGCCGGCTCAGGTCAACTGCGACGACAGGACACCTGCACCCTCAGCGGCCGGAGTCGACGACCGCACATGGCTCAGCACCATCATCACGACCACGGCCCGACAGATCGAGACCCTCCTGGCCGCCCCGGAAGGCACAGTTGCCCCGGCTCAGGGTGCGCACTAGGGTCGATCGGGTGACTGCCGGGTCGGCCATGGGCCATACACGAGTGAGGCGCCCGGCCTCGGCGTGAGCGCAGGGCGGGCCAGAGCCCCGCCCGATTCTCCCTGTCTTCCCTCCCAGCGCCCTCGCACGGCGCCCTGCCCAGCGGATTCAAGACCCGGAGACACGCCTCAGATGTCACTCAAGCAGCAGCGCGAACCCAATTCCACGGCGGCGACGACCAGCGTCCAGTTGAACCACACCGCCGTCTACGCAAGCGACCGTCGGCTGTCGGCCGAGTTCATCGCCACGATCCTGGGCCTGAAGGTCAGCGCTCCGTTCGGGCCGTTCCTGCCCGTCGACCTCGGCAATGGCGTCACGCTCGACTACTACGAAAAGCGCGACGAGCCGATCCAGCCCCAGCACTACGCGTTCCTCGTTCCCGACGAGCAGTTCGACACCATGGTCGCCCGTCTGGACGCGGTCGGGGTCGTCCACTACGCCGACCCCAACCACACCGAACCAGGCCAGATCAACCGCCTCTTCGGCGGACGCGGCGCATACTTCGACGACCCGGACGGCCACAACATGGAGATCATGACCCGGCCCTACGCCCGCCCCTAGAAGGCCGTCCGGCAGCAGCACGTCGGACTCTCTCCACCTCCGATCACCCGTTGCCGACGAAGCAGCTGTCGCAGGTCGACGGCGCCCTCTCGGGCTGACCTCATCGCCAACAGACAGTCCGCGAAGCCGTGTTCGTGGGCCGCGCTCCCGGGCAGTTCTCACCAGCCCCAGGCCGGCGTCTGTTCGCCGTGGGTCCAGACCGCTGTCGTCCTGGGACGGCTCGCCGCGGTGAACGCGATGCCCGTCCACCGCATCCAGTAGCCCTCCCGGACGGCGATCTCCGGCGGCGCTGTCGGCGTCCGTTCGCGAGCGCCGGTCATCGGTGGTCTCGGACGGCGTCAGGAGGGCTGGACCCGGTCGAAGAGGGCGAGGGCTTCGGCGGGGTCCGGGCTCACCAGGCGCTCCAGGCCGGTCGTCGTGATCTCCGCCCACCTGCCGGCCCGCTCCCACATCCGTTCCTCGAAGGCGCGGACGGCCGTGTCCAGATCTGCGGGGCCGGCGGCGATGGACTCGGCGAGTTCGGCGCCTTCCAGCATCGCGAGGTTCGCGCCCGCCCCCAACGGCGGCATCAGGTGGGCGGCGTCGCCCAGCAGCGTCACCCCGGGGACATGGGTCCAGGTGTGGGACACGGGCAGGGCGTAAAGGGGGCGGTGGACGAACGCGGTGCCGCGGCGGAGGAGGTCGAGGACGGGAGCGGCCCAGCCGTCGAACAGGGCCAGCAGGCTCGAGCGCACGGCCACGGCGTCGGACGCGTCCAGGTTCGTGTGCCAGTCCAGCGGCGCGCGGAACTTGGCGTACACCTTGACGTGGCCGCCGCTGTTGCGCTGGGCGACGAGGGAGCGGTTCACGCCGTACACGGCCACGGAACCGTCGCCGATCAGCCCGGCGAGGTCGGGGTGCCGGGTGTCGACGTCGTCGAGGGAGGTCTCGACCGTGGTGACGCCGGTGTAGTGCGGCGTCACCGGCGAGACCGCCGGGCGGACTCGGGACCAGGCGCCGTCCGCGCCGACCACGAGGTCGAACGTCTCCTGTCGTCCGTCCGCGAAATGGACCCGTACGCCGTCCCTGGTCCCTGGCACCACCTGCGACACGCCCCGCCCCCACTGGACGTCGAGCGGGCCGAGCAGCAGATCACGGAGTTGCCCGCGGTCGATCTCGGGATTGGCCCGGTCGTCCGGACCGGGTCGCCAGTCGCGCAGGACGGTCCCGGCCGGGTCCAGGATGCGCATGGCCTGCCCCTCGGGGCGGGACAGCGTCTCGAACTCCGCCGACAGCCCCGCCTTGTCCAGCGCGACCCGGCCCAGCCCTTCATGCAGGTCCAGCGTGCCGCCCATGGGGCGGGCGTCGGGGGCGGGATCACGTTCGAGGACGGTGACGGTGACGGTGTCGGTGTCGTGGCGGTGCAGGACACGGGCGAGGGTGAGGCCGCCGGGACCGCCGCCGACCACCGCGATGCGTTGTCTCATGTCGATACACTGTATTGACACAAGACGATGTATCGCAAGAGTACGGTGTGACCATGACTGTGTGGGACCGGCCGGAGCCGCCGACTCGCCCCGTGCCGCTCGACCGGGAGCGGATCGTCGCCGCCGCCGTCGCACTCGCCGACGAGGGCGGGCTGGAGGCCGTGTCGGTGCGCAAGGTCGCCGCGCGGCTGAACGCCGGCCCGATGCGGCTGTACGGCTACATCTCCACCAAGGAGGAGCTGTTCGACCTCATGGTGGACGAGGTCCAGGCAGAGATACTCCCCGAGGAGAAGCCCGGCGACTGGCGGGAGGCCCTGCGCGTCCTCGCCCACCGCACGAGGCAGGCCGCCCTCCGGCACGAATGGCTGGCCGACCTGCTCGGCGGCCGCCCGTCCCTGGGTCCGAACGGCCTCGCCCTGACCGAGGCCACACTGTCCGCCCTCGACGGCCTCGCCGACGTCGACACCGTGATGCGCGCCGTGGAGACCGTCAGCGCCTACTTCACCGGCGCGATCAGGCGCGAGATCGCGAACCTGCGGGCCGAGCGCGCCACGGGCCTGTCCAAGCACGAGTGGCAGCGCGCCTCCGGGCCGCACGTGACGCGCATGTTGGCCACGGGCCGCTTCCCGGCGCTGGCCAGGGCCGTGTACGACGGCGCGGACGTGGACGCCGAGGAGTCCTTCGCGACCGGCCTGGACTGGGTCCTCGACGCCGTGGCCGCCAAACTCATCGGGCCGTCGGCGTGATGCTCGGTTCCTGCCTGGGAATCTCGATCACGCCATTGCCTTGCCGGTCGCCCTGCCATTACCGTCCGCGAGGTCCCGGACCGGACCGGGACCCTTTCCCCGCACCGCACGCACGGCACGCACGGCACATTCAGAGACCTTTCGGGAGAAACCCTGTGGCACGCCTGTGGGAAATACAGGAAAGCATCGTCGTCAACGCTCCCCGCGCAGAGGTCTACGCGGCGCTTTCCCATCTCCGGAACATGGGGAAATGGAGTCCGGAATGCTTCTACGTGTGGCACCGCGGCACGACGGTACGCGAGGGGACCGGATTCGTGGGGTTCAACCGCAAGGGGCCTCTGGTGTGGTTCACGACCTGCCGGGTCACCGTGGCCGACGGACCCCACGAGTTCGCGTTCCGGGTCGGCACCTTCGGTCTGCCGGTGGCCCTGTGGGGCTACCGGCTCGAGCCGGAGGGTGAAGGGACCCTCGTCACCGAGTACTGGCAGGACCTGCGGAGCGGGGCCGGTGCGCGCGTCACGGAGCTGCTCGGACTCCTGTTCACCGGCACTCGTCCCGAGGCCCGGGCGGAGGCCAACCGGGCCGGCATGCGCACCACTCTGCTGCGGCTGAGGCAAGCCGTGGCGGCTGTCTGACGGATCGGCAGAGCGGCAGAGCGAGACACGCCCCTGCTTTGTGAATCCTCCCGGGCCGCGCGTCTTCGGCGGCGCGGCGACCGGGCCCGTCAGGCCTCCGTCTCCCACGGCAACGCCCGTTCGTGCACCACGTCCAGACGGGAGACCGCCCGGGTGAGGACGACGTAGAGGCGGTTCAGGCCGCGGCGCTCCGATTCCGCGACGGCCGCCGGTTCGACGGCGACGACGTGGTCGTACTCCAGGCCTTTGACGAGGGTCGCGGGGACGACCGTGACCCGGGCGGCCGGGTCCTGCGGGCCGGCGGCCGGGACACCGGACGCGGTGAGGGCCTCGCGGATCGCGTCGGCCTGGGAGTCCGCGGCGATGACGCCGACCGAGCCCTCGTGGGTGAGGGCGTCGCGGACGGCGGCGGCGACCGCGGAGGGGAGGTCGCGGTCGGCCCGCCGGACGCGCAGTTCGCCGTCCCGGCGCAGGGATTGGGCCCGGGGCACGTCGGCGTCGAGGCGGTCGAGCAGGCGGCCCGCGAGGGCGAGGACGGCGGCCGGGACGCGGAAACCCGTGGTCAGCGGCACGATCGTGGCGTCCGGCTTGCCCAGGTGGGTCAGCTGGACCCGCCAGGAGGACGCCGCCCAGTCCGTGGTGCCCTGGGCCAGGTCGCCGAGGACCGTGAGCGAGCCGAAGCGGACCCTGCGGGCGACGGCCCGGCACTCCATCGGCGAGAGGTCCTGGGCCTCGTCGACGACGACATGGCCGTATCCCGGCGGATGGTCCAGCAGGCCGGCGATCTCGTCGAGGAGGACGAGGTCGGCGGCCGACCAGCGTGCCGACTTCGGCGTACGGGGCGGGCGCGGCCAGTGCAGGGCGCGTTGCTCGTCGGGGTCCAGGAGTCCGTCCGCGGCCCGGGCCAGCTCCTGGGGGTCGGTGAGCAGCCGGGCCAGCACCTCCGCCGGCCGCGCCTTCGGCCACACCGCCTCCACGCAGGCGCTCACCGGCGCGGCCCGTTCGATCCGGCGCGTCCAGGAGGCCGGACGGGGCCCGCTGCGGCGTTCCACCTGCTCCTGGAGCAGGCGCACGATCCGGGCCCGCACCCGCTCGCGGCCGGTGGCGTAGGGCGGCTCCTCGGCCAGCACGGTGGCGACGATCTCCGTCAGCGCCGGGCCGGCGATCCGCCAGTGACCGGAGCCCTCCGGGACGTGCAGGTCCTCGGCGCGGTCGGCCGCCACCCTCCCGTACACGGCCCGGCGCAGCACCTCGGCCATCCGTGCGTCGTGTTTGACGGCGGCGGTCCGCTCGGGGTCCGTGGCGGTCGCCCGGTGGCCGGCGGCGATCTCGTCCTGGAGCGTCGACTGCCGGACGCCGGTCTCGCCGAGGGAGGGGAGCACCTCGGCGATGTAGGAGAGGAAGGCTCGGTTGGGGCCGAGGATCAGCAGGCCGCCGCGTCGGATGCGGCGCGGGTGGGTGTAGAGGAGGTAGGCGGCCCGGTGCAGGCCGACCGCGGTCTTGCCGGTGCCGGGGGCACCCTGCACGCACACCGACGCGGCGAGGCCCCCGCGTACGAGGTCGTCCTGGTCGGGCTGGATGGTCGCGGCGATGTCCCGCATGGGGCCCACGCGGGGGCGTTCGATCTCTCGCGCGACGATGCCCCCGCCCGGCCCGACGATGTCGGCGCTCGCGTTCCCGCCGCCCCCGCACCCGTCTCCCGCGGCCCCGTCCAGCCGCTCGTCCTCCAGGCCCGTGAGGTCGGCGGAGTCGCCCCGGCTGCCCGGGGCCCAGCCGAACCGCCGCCGTACGGCCACGCCCTGTGGGTCGCGGACGCTCGCCTGGTAGAAGGCGCGGGAGACGGGGGCTCGCCAGTCGACGACGAGCGGTGGGGCGGCCGGGTGCTCGCTGACGCGGAGCCGCCCGATGTGGTGGGCGAGGCCCTCGTGCGCCCCGCCCGTGCCGGGCGCGAAGTCGAGCCGGCCGAAGAACAGCGGGCCCTCGGGCAGTTCGTGCAGCGCCTTGGCGTGGCTGCGCAGCCGGTAGCCGAGGACTTCGGCGTCGGCGCCGGAGGCGGAGACGTCCTCGCCGGTGACGACCTGGAGGTCGGCGCCCTCGACCATCGCGGCGAAGGCGGCACGGCAGGCGTCGTGGTGGGCGCGTTCGGCGTGCAGGACGGTGTCGAGGTCGGGCGGGTTCGCGCAGTCCGTGGAGGCGGGTTCGGGTGCCGTCATCCGGCAAGGATAGCGAATAACGTTACCGAGTCACGTTTTTTATGCGGTTACGTTTCCTGGTCGGCCGTCGCTGATGTCAGGGGTCCCGGCGAGTTGCGGCAGTCCCGCCGTCAGCACGTCGAACGCACGCTCCGCCGCGGCCACCGCGTCACCCCGTACGTCCTCCAGCCGCTCGCCCGCCGCGACCCGCCGCCAGGTGTCCTCGGCGAGGATCCGTCGGACGGCGATGATCTGGCCGGCTGCCAGCCGGGCGTCGAGGGCGGTGGGCAGGTCGTCCGCGAGGGCCTCGGCGAGGGCGGCCTCGGAACGCTCCAGATAGCCGTGCAGCCGCGCGACCAGGGAGGGGGTGCCGTAGAGGAGGTCGTAGAAGGCCCGCACCTGCGGGTGGTCGTTGAGGCCGGTGACCGGGTCCTCGGCGGCCAGCCCGTCGAGGAAGTTCCGGCGCAGCGCGGGCAGCGGCGCGACACCCTCGGCGCGGGCGGCGGCGACGACACGCGCCGCCTCCCGCTCGTGGTCGGCGATCCGGTGCAGGACCAGATCCTCCTTGGCCGGGAAGTACCGGAACAGGGTCGGCTTGGAGATCTCGGCCGCGGCGGCCACCTCGGCGACGGACACCGCGTCGAAACCGCGCTCGAGGAAGAGCCGGACGGCGACCTCCGACACGGCCCTGTACATCCGCTGCCTCTTGCGCTCACGCAGCCCGGTCGCACTCATGGAAGGAGCCTACGGGCCCGGTCGCCGCCCGGTACGGGCCGCCGGGCCACGCCGCCGAGGCCGTGTGCCGGCCCAGACCGCACGCCGGCCCAGTCCGTGACGCCGGCCGAAGCTGTGGCGCCTGCGCAGGACCGCCGGGAAGCGCCGAGCGGTCAGCCCGCGGAACCAGAACCGGAACCAACTGTTCCGCCGGTCCGTGCGCTGCTCGTCCCGCTCCTCCCGGGCCTCCCCGTCCCGCCGGTCCCGCCGTTCCTTGCGCCGGGCACGGAGTTCGCCTCCAGTGGGCGCGCGGCCCGCCAGTAGGTCTCGAAGAGCTCCCGGCGGCGGTCGATGACCTCCCGCGCCCGCGGCCCGTCGTCCCAGTGCCAGCGCGTCAGCAGCGAGTCGTACCCGAGCAGGTCGAGCAGCTTGTCGTCGCCGTCCGGGCCCGTGCCCTGCGTCGCCGGGAGCGGGCCGTACTCGTCGGGCCGCAGCTCGATCTTGTCGTAGATGCCCTCGAAGACCTGGTCGCGGTTGACGAAGTACAGCTTGAGCACCGGCGACATGTGCAGCACCCGGAACTCGACCGTCAGGGTGCCCTGGCCGTGGTGCTGCATCCGGCCGATCATTCCCTTCAGGTCCGACTCGTAGCCCTTGATCTTGCTCACCAGGTGCGCCCGGAACCCGGGGGAGTCCGCGGCCCTGCCGTCCGCACGGACCAGGCCGGGCACGTCGATCTCCTGGGTGAAGTCCGGGACCAGCACCCGGACGGTTACGGAGCGCCGGGGGTTGGGCGGCAGGCTGCCCAACAGCTGTTTCAGCGGGACCGCCAGGGTCTCGCCGGTGAAGGCCAGCGCGGCGAGGTGCACGTCCTCCACCCGGGACAGTGCGTCCCGGAACTCGCCCGCCAGCCCGTTCGGGGTGACCTCCGCGCCCGCCCGCGGACGCTGGACGGCGCTCAGCTCGGCGACCTGCTCGCTCAGGACGCCGATGGTGTCCCGCAGGCTCCCGGTGGCCTCACGCTGGGCGTCGTGCGCCGCGTTCAGCCGGTTCACCTGGCTGTAGAGCAGATAGCCGACGAGGCTCAGCAACGCCCCGCCGATGTAGATGTTGCCCTGCAGTGCGTCGCCCACGGGCCTCACGAACTGGGCCAGCAGACTGAGCCCGGAGACGGCCAGCAGCAGCACCATGGACAGCGCGCTCTCGACCTGCGCCCAGCGCGCCGCCATCCTGCTTCTCAGCGATGTCTCCGCCACCAAATCCCCCTGCCGGCGCGCCACTTCGGAACGAGCCTGCCCATAGTGCCTGGTGGTGGGCGGGGTCAGGAAGGGGACATCGGCATCACGGGTGACGACTTTCCCGGCCGCCTCCCGCACCGGCCGCCTCCAGCAGCGGGCCGTACGCGTCGAGCACGATCTTCGCCCCCGCGTCCCGCAGCCGCAGCCGCTTCTCGGCGTTGCGGCCGTACCCGACGAACGGAACGCCGGCCCGCTCCGCGGCCAGGACGTCCGCGGCCGTGTCCCCGATCATCACCGCCGCCTCCGGTTCGAGGCGGAGGTCGCGCAAGGCGCGCTCGACGACGTCGGGATCCGGTTTCATGAGGTCGGGGTCGGCGGACCGGCCGTGGACGGCGGCGAAGTACGGGCGCAGTCCGTACGCCCGCAGGTAGCGCTCGGCCGCGCGGGGCGCGTTGTTGGTGACGACGGCCAGCCGCACCCCGCGCCCCGCCAGCCACCGTACGAAGGCGGCCGCGTCCGAGGTGGGCCACGCGACGCGGGCCGCGGCGCACTCCCCCAGGCTCACCGCCTCGTCGAGGCGCGCCACCAGGTCCCCGAGGTCCCTGCGGTGCCGGGCGCGGTGCGCGGCGCGCAGCACCACGTGCGGGTCCTTGTCGGTGCGCTCCGCGTCGGAGAGGACGTCCAGGGCGCCGGAGGACTCGAGCATCCGCCTGAGCTCGTCGGCCACGACCGTCGAGGTGCCGCTCGGGAACAACCGGCACAGCGGGCCGTCGAAGTCGAACAGGACGGCGCCCGGGCCGCCCGACTCACCCGCGCTGCCGGCCAGGAGTTCCCACGCTTCCTGGACATCGCCGAGATCAGCCGTCATGCCGCTCCATCCGGGTCCATCCGGGTCCATCCGGGTCCATCCGGTCCATCCGGTCCATCCGCTCCACCGTTCGCACCCGGCGCCTCCGCTCGGCACGTCCGGGCGCCGGGCGCCGTCGGGCCGGCCTCGGTAACGGCAGCACGGCTATGAGGCCAGCCATTCCCAGATCGAATCGAACCAGTCCTGCCAGCTGTTCACGAAGACCGAACCCGGTGAATCAAAGTTCGCGTCCTTGACGTGGCCGGTGAGCGCGGCCCCCAGCCCCAACACGTCCAGCGCGTCGATCCCCACCCCGGAGTCCAGGGTGATCCGGCGTTCCTGTTGACGGCGGCGTCCCGGGAAGTTCTCGGCCTGGCGCTGGGGACTCCGGCGCAGGCGAGACTCGGCCCGGCGGGCGTCGTTCTCCTGCTCATGCTCGGGGTGGGCCTGCGGGCACGTCACAGCGGTCTGGCCGTCACGGCCGCCGTCGCGCTCGTGGTGCTCGCCAGTCAGGCCTGACCCCGGGCCACCCGCAGCACGGTCTCCAGCGAGTTCACCGTCAGCGATGCGCCTTCACGTCGCAACGCCTTCTCCTTGCGTTCATCGCGGGCGTAGCCCAGAAAGGGGACGCCGGCCTCGCGGGCGGCCCGGAAGTCGGAGGGGGCGTCGCCGATCACCAGGGCCGAGCCGGGGTCGCAGTCCATGGCGCGCAGGGCGCGGTTCAGGAGTTGCGGATGCGGCTTGAGGTGGCGCAGCCCCGGTGTGCGGCCGTAGACGTGCGGCGCGAAGCAGGAGGTGAGCCCGCGGCCGGCCATATACGCGGTGACCGTCCGGGGGGAGTTGTTCGTGGTGACCGCCTGTCCCATGCCCAGGGCCGTGAGGGTGCGTATCAGCGGGTCGGCGTAGGCCGTGGGCATCGCCGTGGCCACGGCCCTCAGTTCCTCCTGGGTGAGGCGTTCCTCCAGCTCCGCGAGCAGGTCGCTGTCCGGGTGCCGACGGCTCACGGCGTGCAGGACGACCTGCGGGTCGGACGACCCCCGCTCCGGCCCGGTCAGCAGGTCGCGCCGACCCCGGGATTCGAGCCACTTCACCAGACCGCCGGACACGTGCTCCGCCGAGTGGCCGGCGAACAGCCGGCAGATCGGGCCGTCGAAGTCCCACAGGACGACCCGCGCGCGGGTGATCAGCTCCCGCAGATCCGCCAGGTCCTGTACCTCGTTCACGCTCTTGTGCTCGGATGCCATCTGTCAGCCCGCCCGGTCCGCTTCGCGTCGGAAGTCGCTAGGAAAGTGTCAGGTCCGTCGTGATGGTTTCCCAGAGGGCGTCGAACCACTTCTGGGATTCCGCCACGAACGCGGCGTCACGCCGGCCGGCCTCCTTCTCGAAGGAGAACAGCAGGGACCCGGTGCCGAGGACGTCGTACATGTCGAGGGTGCCGCTGTCGGTGAACTCCTCCCGCCGGGTGACCATGTAGTACGCGACCAGCGCCTCCCGGTCGTTGAGGAGGTACAGCTTCACCGGCGGGGTGAACGGCAGCGCGCGGAAGACGATGCTGACGTCGATGCCGTGCGAGCGCAGAGACTGAAGGTTGTGGCGCAGGACGTGCCCCTGGGCGTTGCGCATCGAGAGCCAGCGCTGGTGGACGGGGTCCGCGTCGCCCGGGCCCTCGACCGCGACCGGGAAGGCCAGGTTGATGTCGCGGGACGGCAGCAGGACGCGGACGTCGATCCGGGCGGGCTTCAGCTGCCCGCTGTAGATCAGCCGGAGGGGCTCGCCCATAGCGATCATGAGGCTCTCGGCGGTGAGACAGGCCGCGTCGATGCGCACGTGCGAGGCGGCGAAGGCCTCGGTCAGCCGCGGCGCCAGCCCGACCATCGTGGGCTGCGGCTCATCGTCGCCCCGCCCCGGCAGCTCGGCGATCCGGGGCGGGCTGCCCTTGCTCACGTTGGTGAGCAGCCCGTCGTCCTGCAGTAACCGCAGTGCCTGGCGGACGGCGCCACGCTCCACGCCGAACTCATCGGCGAGTTCCGCCTGGGTGGGCAGCCGGTCGCCGGCCTTGAGATCGCCGACCCGGATGCGTTCGCGCAGGACATCGGCGATCTCCTGGAACGGAATCCGTCTGCTGCCGAACACGGTCCTGTTCTCCTCGGTCACAGGACAAACGGTACGGCTCCCGGCCCGCCACGGCGAGGCACATGCCAGGAGCTATTGCATCAGGGTCAGATCCGAACTGATCGTCTCCCACAAGGAGTTGAACCACAGGTGGGACTGCTCGACGAAGGACGTGTCCCGCACCCCGGCGCCCGTCTCGAAGCCGAACAGCATCGACTGGGAGCCCTGGGCGTCGTAGATCTCCAGCTGCCCGTCCTCGGCGTCCCGTTCCTGCCGGCGGCTCAGGGTGTAGTACGCGAACAGCGCTTCCGTGCCGTTGAGGAGGTACAGCTTGACGGGCGGGGTGAAGGGCAGCGCGCGGAAGGTGACGTGCACGTCGATGCCGTGCGTGGAGCGCAGCATGCGCAGGTTGTGCCGCAGCACCTGTCCCTGGGCGTTGCGATGGGCGAGCCATGTGCGCTGCAGCTGCCCGGCGTCCGAGGCGTCCACCGGCGTGGGGAAGGCGAGGTCGATGTCCCGGGACGGCAGCAGCACCCGGACGTCGATCTTCGCCGGCCGCAGTCGCCCCGCGTGAATCTGCCGCAGGGGCTCGCCGAGGGCGGCGGTGAGGCTGGTGGAGGTCAGGCAGAGGGCGTCGATCTCGACGTGCGCGGCGGCGAAGGCGGCGGCGACACGGGGGCCGAGGGCCACCGCCGTGGGCTGCGGGGGAAAGGTCGGACCGGAGGTCGGCGGGTCGCCGGTCTCCGACGCGACGGTCGCCGGGCTCCCCTTCGACACGTTGGTCAGCAGGTGCTCGCTCTGGAGGATCCGCAGGGCCTGCCGTACGGTGCCGCGCTCGACGCCGAACTCCTCGGCGAGCTTGGCCTGCGTGGGCATGCGCTGGCCCGCCCGGAGCACACCGGATCTGATCCGGGCGCGCAGCTCATCGGCCACCTGTTCGTGCGACCGAGGGGATCTCTGCCGGCCGTTGAGGACGGCGCTCTCCTGCTTCACACCAGAACATTACAACTTTGCGCCAAGTCACGTCAGTTGTTCAACAGATGGTTCCAAGACACTTCCAAGTCGAGGCAACTAGGGCTAAGTTGGCAACCAACTAATCCAACATGGCTGTATTTCCAGCAGGTTGGTCGACCTCCCCTCCGGAGGGGAGCCGGGAGATCGACCAGGCGGTGAGCAACCCGGCGACAAGCGAACGGCACAGCCACAACCGAACAGCGGAACCACCGCACAGCCACAACTTCACATCGACAACCGAAGAAGCGACACCGAAGAAGTGACACCGAAGAACGGCTACGGACGCACCACCACGGATGCACAGCCACGGATGCACAGTCAGCCGCCGTCGGCGAAGGGAGCTCTCAGAACATGTCCGGGCACCAAGGCCGTCCGGACGTACGCAGCAGGGCGTCGGCCCCCCGCGCGGCGCCCGCTCGTTCTTCGCGGAGCCGGCCCAGCGCCGCCAGCCGCCCCGCGGACTCGTCCCCCAGCCACAGCGTCGCCAGCTCACCGATGTCGAGCGTGAGGTCGGCGCTGCGGGTGGTCGGCGCGCAGGAAGCGCCGTCGGGGGTCGCGTCCAGCAGGAAGCGGCCGCCGGCCAGGCCGGCCCCGTCCACGACCTCCAGCACCAGCGAGCCCGCCGCGTCGTAGGTACGCGCCTCCAGGGCCCGTACGACGTCCAGGATCCGCACCCACAGCCAGTCCGCCTGCGTGGTGACGGTCGCCGCGCGCGGGTCCGGCAGGTAGAGCGGCAGCAGGTCGCCCGGGGAGCGCCAGCCCGACTTCACCCGGGTGATCCAGTCGATGGAGCACAGGTAGTGCCACAGGGCGCGCTCCGCGGCCGGCGTCACCGCGATCAGCCACCGCACCGACGCCGTGTTCAGCGGCTGCTTGGCATCGCTCCACTTGTCGTCGGCCCGGTAGGCGACCATTCCCTCCACCTCGCCGTCCGGCGAGCGGTACACCGCGTAGTAGGGCTCGGTCCAGGGCTCACCGGTCGGGTTCGCCACCCCGGTCTGGATGTCCCACCACTTGTCGCTCCTGCTGACGGCGCCGGGCTGGGCGCGCCGCAGCCGCTCGTGCAGCCCCGGGCCCGCCTTGCGGACCTCGTCGCCGTCGACGAGGTCGATCCGGCCCTCCTCCGGCTGACCCGACCGGCGCGGGTCGAGACCGGCACGCGCCACGTCGATCGACCACGCGGTCGTCGTGGTGGCCGGCCCGAAGCCGTAGCGGCCGTAGATCCGGTACTCGGCCGCGATGAGCGTGGCCACGACGTCCCCGCGCTCCTTCGCGGCCGTGAGGTCGTCGGTCATCAGTCGGGTGAGGAGGCCGCGGCGGCGGTGCGTGGGCGAGACGGTGACGTTGGAGATCGCGTCGGCCGGGACGGCGGCGCCGCCGACGGCGGTGAGCTCCTGCGGGAAGGAGCGGAACGTGGCGACGCAGCGGCCCGCGTCGAAGGCGCCCGACGTGCGGGAACGGGATTCCGAGATGGCCGCTCGGCGTTCCGCCAACAGCTGTTCGGTGAGGACCGGTGGGATCAGGAAGCCCGTGTCCAGGGCCCGTATCCAGTCGGGGAGTTCGGAGTCGGTGATCAGACGGGTGTCGACGGGGAGGCTGGCTCGGCTGGCTCGGCTGGCTCGGCTGGTCATGACATCACCGTAAGCAGCCGCGACCGGACACCGCGGGCATTTATTCTCCGCCGCCCCACGACCACCTCCCCCGAGCCACCGACCTCCGGCCACCCGTCCCCCGAGACGCCGGGCCCCGGGCCGCCGAGCCCCGGGCCGCCGAGCCGCGGGCCGCCGAGCCGCGGGCCGCGGGCCGCGGGCACGAGCCCAGAACCACGAGCCAGGGGCGACGGGCCGCCGATCCGCGGGCCCCGGGCCGCGGGGCGCCGGCCTCGAGCCGTGGGCCAGGGGTGACGGGCCACGGGCCACGCGACCACCGGCCCCCGAATCACAGCCACGGGCCGCCGATCGCCGGGCCGCGGGGCTGCCGAGACATCGGCCACCGTCCCGCCTCCGGCAGCCTGGGCCACCCGGGCCGGCGAGGCCGGCGAGGCCCAGCGAGGCCCGTTGCTCGTGCCGGGCTCACACCAGCAGGTCCTCCACCTGCGCCTCCCCCTCCCGGTACCGCCTGGTGATCTCCGCGCCGGACTCGTCGGCCGTCCGCTGGAGGTGCTGACGGCGGCTGGAGACCTGCTGCTCGTAACGCACCAGCCGGGCCATCGCCTCGTGCAGCTCGAGGTCCGTGCGGGCGTCGAGGTCGGAGAGCTCGACGTCGGCCAGCATGTCGGCGGCCAGCCGCCGGCCCTCCTCACTGTGCGGGGTGCCCAGGGTCACGTGACGTGCGGAGGAACGGTGCCGGGCCGGGCCGTCCGTGAGGATCTCCGGCAGCCGGTCCACCACGGACGCCGCCCCCGTCGGCGAGCGCCGGGCCAGCTCGGCGCGCAGAATGTCGATCCGGCCCTGCAACAGCCGTCGTACGTAACTGAGGTCGGCCTCGTCGCGCTGGGCGTCCCGGCGCAGGGTGCGCAGCTCGGGCAGGCTCAGCCCGGCCAGCTCCTGCTCGGGCGGTTCGACGGGCAGCACGGGGCTGTCGCTGCGCTGTGCGGGCGGCCGGTGTGTCGCCGACCGCTCGGTACTCGGTGTGCTCATGTGCCTCAACCGTCTCTCGACCGGCGTGTGGAAAGCATCGTGCCACCCCAAGTGGCCGCTTTGTGACCGAGTCCCCCCGAACGGCCCCAGACAGGTGCTTAAGGATAAAAAATGGGCCAGTCGTCGGTCCGCGCCCGCGACCCGGCATCATGGTCCGCATGCGAGCGGTGGTGCAGAGGGTGGACGGCGCGAGCGTCGTCGTGGACGGCGAGACGGTCGGCGAGATCAGCGGCGAGGGGCTGTGCGTCCTGGTCGGCGTGACCCACGAGGACACGAAGGAGAAGGCCGACCAGCTCGCCCGCAAGCTCTGGTCGGTGCGCATGCTGCACGACGAGAAGTCGTGCAGCGACATCGACGCCCCACTGCTGGTGATCAGCCAGTTCACGCTGTACGGCGACGCCCGCAAGGGCCGCCGCCCCACCTGGAACGCGGCAGCCCCCGGCCCGGTCGCCGAGCCCCTCGTCGACGAGGTCGTCGCCCGGTTGCGCGCCCTGGGCGCGACGGTGGCGACGGGCAGGTTCGGCGCGCAGATGCGCGTCTCCCTCACCAACGACGGCCCCTTCACGGTCCTGCTCGAGATCTGAGCCCGGCCCGCCCGCACGGCCGCCCGGCCCGCCCGCACGGCCGCCCCGGGTGCCCAGCCGCACGCCTGCCCGGCCGCACGCTACAACTTTCCTCCATCTATGCCGAGTTGCCGGGAAGTTGTTTATCGATCCCGGCCAGGTGGGATAACCAGAGCGAAGTTGGTTGCCAACTCGATTCGGTTGGCTGAGGATTGGCCTTTGCGCTCGGCTTCCCTGTCAGCCCAGGTGAGTCAGCGGCAAGGCGGTCGGCGACAGCCGGCCATCCGGGGTCTGTGGCAGCAGGTCCCGGAAGACGTGGATCGCCCCGGGGGATCACCACAGCCCCCGGGGCATCAGTCGTGACGTCCCTACGGAGAACGGCGGAGGAGTCCTCCCCTTCTCGTCGTAAGTGATTTCAACCCTCCCGGCGCGGCTTCGCGCGCTCTGTCAGTGGGCATCTCTCGCCGCACGGGCCGCGACTGCCATCGCGTGCTCCGTGCTCGACCGCTCACCTGGGCTGACGAAGGGATGGGGCATGGAACACCACCTGCCTGACGGGCAAGGCCCCGGCACCACGCCGGGGACGGGGGACAGGGGGGCCACCGTGGCACGGTTGCCCATGTCCAAC
The DNA here is from genome assembly GCF_036898465.1 of Streptomyces sp. B21-105. NCBI lineage: Bacteria > Bacillati > Actinomycetota > Actinomycetes > Kitasatosporales > Streptomycetaceae > Streptomyces > Streptomyces sp. B21-105. The sequence goes on from NZ_JARUMJ010000001.1 coordinate 4,374,558, forward strand.
GCGATCGCGGCGGTGATCATCGCTGTCGCGGCGCTCCTGGGCGGCATCACGGTGCTGCTCCTGATGCCGGGGACGCTGGAGGCGCTGGGCACCGCCGTCACGATCAGCGGTTCGGGATTCGCGCTGGCGGCGAAGATCGCCATACCCCACTGACCGGGACACCGCGCTCATCTCCCGGGGCTTCTCACGGTTCGACGACGACCTCCTGGGCCGCCGCCGTCGTGCCGGCCAGCAGCGGGGCGTCCACCGGGACGTTGCGCTTCACCAGCGCCAGGGCGACCGGGCCGAGTTCGTGGTGGCGCACGGACGTGGTGATGAAGCCGATCTTGCGGCCGTCGGGCGCTTCGTCCGCGACACGGAGTTCGGTGCCCGCGGCGGGCAGGTGGACCTCGCTGCCGTCGAGGTGGAGGAAGACCAGGCGGCGGGGCGGCTTGCCGAGGTTCTGGACCCGGGCGACCGTCTCCTGACCCCGGTAGCAGCCCTTCTGCAGATGCACGGCGGTGCCGATCCAGCCGAGCTCGTGGGGAATGGTGCGGTGGTCGGTCTCGAAGCCGAGGCGCGGGCGGTGCTGCTCGACGCGGAGCGCCTCGTGGGCCAGGATCCCGGCGGGCGGACCGGCCTGTTCCGTGTACGACTCCAGGTCGGCGCGGGGCAGGAAGAGGTCGCGGCCGTGCGCGGTCTCGCGGACCACGACGCCCGGCGGGACGGACGCGATCGACCCCGCGGGCAGGTGGACGACCGCGGTGTCCGCGGTGCGGTCGGCGACCTCGACCCGGTAGAAGAACTTCATCGACTCCAGGTACGCGATCAGCGCCTCCTGGGTGCCGGGCTCCACGTGCGCCCAGACCGTCGTGCCGTCGTCGACCAGGTACAGCGCGTGCTCGATGTGACCGTGCGCGGAGAGGATCAGCGCCTCGGTGGCCTGGCCGACGGGCAGGTCGGTGACGTGCTGGGTGAGCAGGAGGTGCAGCCAGCTCAGCCGGTCGTCGCCGGTGACGGCGACGACTCCGCGGTGCGAGAGGTCGACGAAACCGGCGCCGTCGGCGAGGGCGCGCTGCTCGCGGAACAGGTCGCCGTAGTGACCGGCGACGCCTTCGTCCACACCCTCGGCGGGGACGGCGCCGGGCAGGGACAGCAGAGGGCTCTTCATGACGCCAAGCCTACGACCCGGCAGGGGAACCCTTGACGGCCGAACCCTTGACGGTCGAACCCTTGACGGTCGAACCCTTGAGCGTGCAGTCCTCGCACCGGCCGAAGATCGCGAAGTGCTTCATGTCCGTCTCGAAGCCGAAGCTCCGGCGCAGCTTGGCCGTGAACTCGGCGGCGACCTGTACGTCCGCCTCGATGATGTTGTCGCAGTCCCGGCACACCAGGTGGATGTGGTGGTGCCGCTCGGCGAGGTGGTACGACGGCGCCCCGTGCCCCAGGTGCGCGTGGCTGACCAGCCCCAGCTCCTCCAGGAGCTCCAGGGTCCGGTACACGGTGGAAATGTTGACCCCCGACGCCGTCTTCCTCACTTCCACGAGGATGGCGTCGGGGGTCGCGTGCTCCAGGGTGTCCACGGCCTCCAGGACAAGCTGTCGCTGCGGCGTCAGGCGGTATCCGCGCTGCCGCAGGTCGCTCTTCCAGTCAGTGCTTCCAGTGCTCACCACACAGAAGAGTCTAGGTCCGTCCGGGATTACTTGAAGAAGGCGATTCCGTCGTCCGGCATGTCGTCGGGGAGGGCCTTCGCCCAGCGTTCGACGTCCTCCGGGGTGACGACCTTCTTCAGGTGGGCCGACATGTAGGGGCGCAGCTCGACCTCGGGAGTCTGCTTCTCGCCGACCCACATGAGGTCGCTCTTGACGTACCCGTACAGGCGCTTGCCGCCGGTGTACGGGCCGGAGGCGGCCGTGCGGGCCACCGCGTCGGTGACGAGGTCGATCTGCGGCTTCTTGTCGGCGAGCTCGCCGTACCAGATCTCGACCACGCCGTCGTCGCGGACCATCGTCACCTCGACCTTGCGGTCGGCGTCGATGCGCCAGAAGCCGGACTCGGACTCCAGGGGACGGACCTTGTTGCCGTCGTTGTCCAAAATCCAGGTGTGCGAGTGGTACTCCAGGAAGTCACGGCCGTCGTGGGCGAAGGTGACCTCCTGCCCGAAGTTGCACTTCTGCGACCCCGGGAAGTCGTGCACGCCCGCGCCCGCCCAGCTGCCGAGCAGGAAGGCGAGGGGGACGAGGTCCTTGTGGAGGTCGGACGGAATCTCGATCATGAGTGGCAGTTCCTGGAGGTGGTCGGTCTCAGCGCTGGCCCTGGTACAGCTTCTTCACGGTCAGACCGGCGAAGGCGAGAACGCCGACGCAGACCAGGACCAGCAGGGCTTCGAAGAAGATCTCCACGGGTGCTCCTCGGATGAGCGTGTTTCGGGTACGGACGGCTCGCGACACGTACGACAGGGCCGGGCCCCAGCTTACGCGGCCGGGCCCCGCCCTCCTTGTCGAGGTGCGCCCTCCGCGAGCGTCAGCTCAGCAGCCGGCTCTGCAGGGCCACGGTCTGTCCGAGGGTGGTGCGGTCCTCCTTCGCCTCGGACACCGGCAGGAAGTCCTTCGTGGCCGGCCGGCCGCCGGTGCCGCGCAGCGCCTCGTCCTGCGTCGAGCCCTCGGGATGTCCGGGTAGTCCCAGCGGCCGTCCGACTGTAAGGAACCTGATTACGATTCGGCCATGGCGAAGAAGCTCGTGATCAAGGTGACGGCAGGGGCCGATGCGCCCGAGCGGTGCTCTCAGGCGTTCACGGTCGCGGCGGTCGCCGTGGCCAGCGGCGTCGAGGTCTCCCTGTGGCTGACCGGGGAGTCCGCATGGTTCGCGCTGCCGGGCCGGGCCGCGGAGTTCGAGCTCCCGCACGCGGCGCCGCTGCCCGGACTCCTCGAATCCGTCCTGGCCGGCGGCCGTCTCACCCTGTGCACCCAGTGCGCCGCCCGCCGGAACATCACGGAGAAGGACGTCATCGACGGCGTCCGGATCGCGGGTGCGCAGGTGTTCGTCCAGGAGGCGCTGGGCGACGACACCCAGGCGCTCGTGTACTAGGGCGTGCTTCGAAAGTCCGAGGCGTTCTAGGCGTTCTAGGGGCGGCGTTTCTTGCCGTCGAGCTCGTCCCACCACTCGTCGGACTTGGGGTCGCCCGAGGGGTCGTCCCACCAGCGGTCCTCGGGGCCGCGGCGGTTGGCGACCATCGCCGCGACCGGCGGGATGACCATCGCGACCAGGCACATCGCGACCGCCGCGGGCGTCGACCAGATGCGCACGACCGCCCAGGCCAGGACGAACAGCGTGATGCAGGTGCCCATCATCGCGAAATAGACGTGCCGTCGGCGGGCCAACATACGTCCAGGGTAGGCCGGGACACGGCGAAGGGCCGTGTCCCGGGCGTCCAACCCGTGGGACACGGCCCCTGCGCGTCGTGCTCAGACCGCGATCGCGACCTCGGCGAGACCGCCCTGCTGGGCGACCACGGTGCGGTCGGCGGTGCCGCCGGGCACGAGAGCGCGGACGGTCCAGGTGCCTTCGGCCGCGTAGAAGCGGAACTGTCCGGTGGCGGAGGTCGGGACCTCCGCGGTGAACTCGCCGGTCGAGTCCAGCAGACGGACGTATCCGACCACCGGCTCGCCGTCCCGGGTCACCTGACCCTGGATCGTGGTCTCACCGGGCTTGATCGTCGAGGCGTCCGGGCCGCCGGCCTTCGCTCCACACATGTGTTTCTCCAGAGGGGTCTGACCAGAAGGTCGGTCGGGTGGGATTACTTGTTGGCGCCGAGCTCGATCGGGACGCCGACGAGGGAGCCGTACTCGGTCCAGGAGCCGTCGTAGTTCTTGACGTTCTCCACGCCCAGCAGCTCGTGCAGCACGAACCAGGTCAGGGCCGAGCGCTCACCGATGCGGCAGTACGCGATGGTGTCCTTGGCCAGGTCGACCTGCTCGTCGGCGTAGAGCTCCTTGAGCTCGTCGTCCGACTTGAAGGTGCCGTCGTCGTTGGCGTTCTTCGACCACGGGATGTTGCGGGCGGACGGGACGTGGCCCGGACGCTGCGACTGCTCCTGCGGCAGGTGGGCGGGGGCGAGCAGCTTGCCGCTGAACTCGTCGGGCGAGCGGACGTCGACCAGGTTCTGGGCGCCGATGGCCGCCACGACGTCGTCACGGTAGGCACGGATGGCCGTGTTCTGCGGCTTGGCCTTGTAGTCGGTCGTGGCGCGCTCGGGCACCTCTTCGACCAGCTCGCGGGCGTCCAGCTCCCACTTCTTGCGGCCGCCGTCGAGGAGCTTGACGTTCTCGTGGCCGTACAGCTTGAAGTACCAGTAGGCGTAGGAGGCGAACCAGTTGTTGTTGCCGCCGTAGAGGATCACCAGCGTGTCGTTGGCGATGCCCTTCGCGGACAGGAGCTTCTCGAAGCCCTCCTGGTCGACGAAGTCACGGCGGACCGGGTCCTGCAGGTCCTTGGTCCAGTCGATCCGGATCGCGTTCCTGATGTGGTTCTTCTCGTACGCGGACGTGTCCTCGTCGACCTCGACGATGGCGATGTCGGCGTTGTCGAGGTTGGCCTCGACCCAGTCGGCGTCGACCAGTACGTCGCTGCGGCTCATGCTCGTTCTCCTCCGGGGCAGTTACGGCGGGGGTGTGCAAGACGAAGAGGGGTGCGCGACCGGGGCTCGCCGGCGGCGGCGCACGGATGCCCTCGGAAGAGGGCGGGGAGACGCGGAACGCCGGCGGCGCTTCCGCTCAGAAAGGACGACAGAGCATGGCGGCGACGCGGCACAGGTCTACTGCCCGCCGCTTCGTGAGATCCGCCTGTCGCTGCATCATGCCGTCGATCGTAGGGACGGACAGGCGGCCATGTCACCAGTGCTCCGCATAGTGAGACGCGATCGTCCGCATGCCGGGAAAGCAGAAGCGCCCGGACCGTGGGGGCACGGGTTCCGGGCGCTTGTTTCCGTCGTCGATCTTTCGCGCGGACGACCGCGTCTCGCCTGTCGGACATTTACCGTCCATCGGCGGTCGGACCGGCGGGGGCGTTCGTCGGTGGTCGGCCTTACCCGGCCAGCCTGACGTTCGAACCCTTCACGGAGATCTCGACGCCGTCCTTGCCCGCCTGGACCTTGTCGAGCTTGATGCCGCCGGGCAGGTCGTCGATCTTCTGCTGGAAGTCGGTGATCGAGCGCACCTCGTTCTCGGCGGCCCGGACCCCGCCGAAGCTGGGCAGCGAGTCGGCGTGCACGCGGACGGTGTCGCCCTGGACGGTGACCGTGCTCAGGACGTACACGGGCTGCGGCAGCTTGGTGCCGAGCACGGTGGCCTGGACGGCGACCTTGATCTTGCCGTTGCCGCCGTCCGAGAGGCCGACGACGTTGGCGGTGACGCCCCGCACCACCTCGGTCGGCTCGGCCTTGGCCGTCTTCAGCAGCTCGGCGTAGGTGATGGAGGCGGTGCCGGTGGCGCTGGCGGCGGTGGCGGAGCTGTAGTCGCCGGAGAACTCGACGCCCTTCATGTCCGCCTGGAGGTCGCCGATGCGGATCGTCTGACCGCTGGTGCCGGTCGCCGCCTGGTAGTCCTTGATGCCCACCTCGACGTCGTCCAGCGAGCCGCCGACGACCTGGGTGAGGAACGGGAAGCCCTTGATGGACACGTCCGGGGTGGCGGCGAGGCCCTCGTTGGCCTTGAGCTTGTCGGCCACCTCGCCCTCCGCGAAGTTCACGGCCAGGCGGTCCGCCAGCACGAACAAGCCGCCGAGGACCACGACGACGACCAGAAGTATGCGGAGTGCACGCATGACGGATATTCCCCCACCGGACGACCTGAACAGTTCACTGACAACGGTTCAAGGTAACCGTTGTCGAAAGGGCCGCCGCCGGATTGTCGATCACCTGTGACAGACCCTTACCGCTCTTACCGCCTTACGGCGGCTTCCTTACCCCGGGTTGCATACGCCCGGACTACGCCCGGTCACATACGCCCGGCTTCCTCACGCCAGCGCCCGCCCCAGGACGTACACCGCGGGCGCGGCCGCGGCCAGCGGCAGGGCGACGCCCGCCGTGAAGTGCACGAAACGGGAGGGGTAGTCGTAGCTAGCGACCCGGTGGCCGATGAGCGCGCAGACCGCCACGCCCGCGCCGAGCAGCGCGCCCTTCGCGCCCAGCCCCGTCATCCCGCCGACCGCGATGCCCGCGCCCGCCGCGGCGAGCAGCGCCACCACGACGGAGGCCGGGGTGGGCAGCGGCAGCGCCCGGGCGAGGACGGCCACGGCCACCGCGGCCGCGCCGACCGACACCGCGTCCGGGTCGGCGCCGAGATGGCCGGTGGCGAGGACCGCCAGCGCACTGGAGGTGACGGTCGCCATCAGCCCGTACATGCGCTCGTCGGGGTCGGCGTGCGAGCGCAGCTGGAGGATCAGGCAGAGCAGGACCCAGACGCCCAGGGTGCCGAGGATGGCGGCGGGCGCGTGCTCCCGGCCGGCGGCGAGAAGCACCGCGTCCGAGACCAGCGCGCCCAGGAAGGCGAGGGCGATGCCCTGCCGTGCGGGCCACATGCCGTTCAGCCGGAACCAGCCCGCGGCCGTCACCGCCTGGAGGACGACGAGCGGGACGAGAAGGGCGTACGAACCGATCGCCGCCGTGCCCGAGAGCAGCAGACCGAGCAGCGCGGTGAGCGCCGCGGGCTGCATGCCCGGCTCGATGATCGGCGAGCGCCCCTCCAGCCGGGCCCGCTGGGCGTCGGTGATCCGGGAGTTGCCGGCCAACGTGGCGGGGCCGTAGCCCGAGCCGGTGCCGCCCGCGGGCTGGGCGACCGGGGCGGCGGGGTCCGACGCGGCGGACGCGTGGGATGCGGCGGACGCGTGAGACGCCGGGTCGGCGGCGGCAGCGTGTCGGCCGTCCGCTCCTGCCTCCGCCGGGTCTCCGTAGGCGGCCCGCGGATTCCCGTACGCGAAGTCGCCGCCCGTCTGGGGCGGCAGATAGGCGGTCCTGGCCGGGTCGGCGGCCATGGCACGGTCTGCGGTCCCGGCCGGGTCGGCGGCGGTGACCGGGGGCTGGACGCTGGTCTCCCAGGTCTGCCCCTGCCACTGCTGCGTGTACTGGAGGTGCGCCTGCGGGTCGTCATACCCCTGCTGCTGCCCCGGCCACGCCTGCTGCTGCCCTTGCCGGGAGTGCTGCGCCTGCTGGGCGTAAAGGTCGTACTCCGCCTGACCCGGGTGGCCCTGGTGGCCGTCGGGGCTCTGGTAACCCTCTTGCCCCGGGTGACCCTGGTGGCCCGGGTAACCCTGGTGGTCGTACGGCTGGTCGGTCATCTCACCCTCCTGCGAACGGCGGGAGCACCTCGACCGTGCCGCCGTCGGCCAGCCGTACCGTCTCATGTTCGCGGGTGCCCACGGGGTCACCGTCGACGAGGAACGAGCATCGCTGCAGGACACGCGCGAGTTCGCCGGGGTGTCGCGCACGTACGGCGTCGAGCGCGTCGGCGAGCGTGGCCGCTTCGTGCGGCTCCTCGGCGATGCCGGCCGCTGCCTTCGCGGCGGCCCAGTAGCGCACCGTGACCTGGGGCATGGGTTCCTCAATCGATCGGCTGTGTACACGGTCAGGCTAGCCCGCCCGGGCGACCGTCCAGTCCCCGATGCGGGTCAGCAGGCCGTCGTCGGCCGCGTGCTCGGCGTGGCCCATTCCGTGCTCCAGCCAGAGTTCGCCGTGTCCGGCGGCGGCCTCCGCCAGCATCCGGGGGTGGTCGAGCGGGAAGTAGCCGTCCCGGTCGCCGTGCACGATCAGCAGCGGGACGGGGGCGATCCTCGGTACCGCCTGCACCGGGGACAGCGGGACCGGGTCCCATCCGCGGCGGTGGATGCGGGTGCGGAAGCCGTAGCGGCCGACGAGGCGGCCCTCAGGGCGGGTGACCATCCAGTGCAGGCGGCGCATGGGGGCCGTGCCGCGGTAGTACCAGCGGGCGGGGGCGCTCACCGAGACCACGGCGTCGACCGTCCCCGGGTGCAGCGCCGCGTGCCGCAGGACGACCGAACCGCCCATGGAGAAGCCGACGCTGACCACGCGCGCGTGCCCGAGCGAGCGGGCCCGGTCCACGGCGGCGGCCAGGTCGAGGACCTCGCGGTCGCCGACGGTGGAGCGCCCGCCGGAGCGTCCGTGCCCCCGGAAGGAGAACGTGACGACGGCGCCGTACCGGGCGAGGGCGGACGCCACCCGCCGTACGTGCGGCCGGTCCACGTCCCCGGTGAACCCGTGTGCGACGACGAACACCGGGTGACGGGCCGCCGACCCGTCGGAGTCGTATACGGCCGCACCCGGGTCGTATACGAAATCGATGGAAACCCCGTCGGCGGTGGGCAGAAACGTCCGCAATGGTGCGCGGGTGCCCGTCTCGCAATTCGGACGAACGGTGGAACGCACCACATGACCTGCCGGACCGCTGCTCATGTGGGCTATTCTGCTGGACAGAGGACTCGGGCAGCGCAGCCCCCGGGTCCTTTTGTGCTTTCGGACGCGTTGTATACGAAGCGGGAACCGAGCGGGAAACGCCAGGTGACCGCGGGTGTACGAGCTGCCGGGAACGCAGAGAAGTGCCGCAGTGCCGCAAGAACTCCCCCACCGCCCCGAAGCGTGGGAGGGGCCCCCGCAGGGACCGAGGAGGAACCAGACATATGAGTTCTCTGCTGCTCCTGACCAACGCCCTCCAGCCCTCGACGGAAGTACTGCCGGCCCTCGGCCTGCTGCTGCACAACGTGCGCGTGGCCCCGGCGGAAGGTCCCGCTCTCGTCGACACCCCGGGCGCCGACGTCATCCTCGTGGACGGACGTCGGGACCTGCCCCAGGTCCGCAGCCTGTGCCAGCTGCTGCGCTCCACCGGGCCCGGCTGTCCGCTCGTCCTCGTCGTGACCGAGGGCGGCCTGGCCGCCGTCACCGCCGACTGGGGCATCGACGACGTGCTCCTGGACACCGCCGGACCCGCCGAGGTCGAGGCGCGGCTGCGGCTGGCCATGGGCCGGCAGCAGATCGTCAACGACGACTCCCCGATGGAGATCCGCAACGGCGACCTGTCGGTCGACGAGGCGACCTACAGCGCGAAGCTGAAGGGTCGGGTCCTGGACCTCACCTTCAAGGAGTTCGAGCTGCTGAAGTACCTCGCCCAGCACCCGGGCCGGGTGTTCACGCGTGCACAGCTGCTCCAGGAGGTCTGGGGCTACGACTACTTCGGCGGCACCCGCACGGTCGACGTCCACGTACGGCGGCTGCGGGCCAAGCTCGGCCCGGAGCACGAGGCGCTGATCGGAACCGTCCGGAACGTCGGTTACCGATTCGTTACCCCTGAGAAGGGGGAACGCTCCACGGACGAGTCCAAGACGAAGAAGGACCGGCAGGACCAGGCAAATGCGGACGAGGCGGACAACGCGTCCGCCCTGGACGCCACCGAGGTCCCGACGGAGGCGTAGTACCCGTCAGTAGGCCCCGCACCTGGTCGGACAGGGCGTTGCTTCCGCAAGCAGAAGGTTCTTCACGCCCTGCCCAGAGCCGGTCCATCCGCGTAGACTCCGTGCGTGGCAAAGGTGACTCGGGATGATGTGGCGCGGCTGGCGGGAACTTCGACCGCCGTCGTCAGTTACGTCATCAACAACGGACCCCGGCCGGTCGCCCCGGCCACGCGCGAGCGTGTCCTCGCCGCCATCAGGGAGCTGGGGTACCGGCCCGACCGGGTCGCCCAGGCGATGGCGTCCCGACGCACCGATCTCATAGGCCTGATCATCCCGGACGCCCGTCAGCCGTTCTTCGGCGAGATGGCGCACGCGGTCGAGCAGGCCGCCTCCGAGCGCGGGAAAATGGTGCTGGTCGGCAACACCGACTACGTCGCCGAGCGCGAGGTCCACTATCTGCGGGCGTTCCTCGGGATGCGGGTCTCCGGCCTCATCCTCGTCAGCCACGCGCTGAACGACCAGGCGGCCGCCGAGATCGACGCCTGGGACGCGCGCGTGGTGCTGCTGCACGAACGCCCCGAGGCCATCGACGACGTCGCCGTCGTCACCGACGACCTCGGCGGCGCCCAGCTCGCCGTCCGCCACCTCCTCGAGCACGGCCACCCGTACGTCGCCTGCGTCGGCGGCACCGCGGAGACCCCCTCCGTCGGCGACCCGGTCTCCGACCACGTCGAGGGCTGGCGGCGCGCGATGGACGAGGCCGGGATCAGCACGGAGGGCCGGCTCTTCGAGGCCCCCTACAACCGCTACGACGCCTACCGCGTCTCCCTCGAGCTGCTGGCGGGCCCGGACCGGCCGCCGGCCGTCTTCTGCTCCACCGACGACCAGGCGATCGGCCTGCTGCGCGCGGCGCGCGAGCTGCGCATCGACGTCCCCGGCGAGCTGGCGGTCATCGGCTTCGACGACATCAAGGAAGCGGCCCTGGCCGACCCGCCCATGACGACGATCGCGTCGGACCGCTCGGCGATGGCCCGGGCGGCCGTCGACCTCGTCCTGGACGACGGTCTGCGGGTCGTGGGGTCCCGGCGCGAGCGCCTGAAGGTGTTCCCGTCGCGCCTGGTCGCACGGCGTTCCTGCGGCTGCGAACAGCCTGCGTCAGGCTGAACAGCGCCTGGGCAGTGCCCGGACGGCCTTCATGAGACCTGTCTGAGAGACCTGGCGCCGCCGCCGCGTCCGGCTTCATATCGGGCACACGAGGTTCTGCCGGGCTTCTCAGCAAGCGCTCAGGGAGCTCTCATGGTCGAGCGACAAGCTTCCTTCCATGACCGAGAGCATCCGCCGCAGCGGCGAGTACGAGAACCCGTACCAGGCCCCGTACGAGGGCGCCCGGCAGCACGCCTCCTCCCCGGTGGCGCCCTCCTCCCCGGCGGGAGCCTCCCCGGTGAACCCGGAGTGGCCGCCCCCGCCCGCGTACCGGCCCGCCGGCGCACATGACGCGCAGCAGACCGTGCGGCAGCCGGCGATCGAACCCGCCGCCGGCTGGCAGGCCCAGGCGGCTCCCGCCGGCGACGGCCACAGCGGTCAGGGCGGCCACGGCGGCGGAACCGCTCTCCTCGCTCCCCCGGCCGCCGAGCCCGCTCCGCACGCGAAGAAGAGGCGCACCCGGGGTCCGCTCGCGCTGCTCGCCGCCGTGGCGATCGTCGCGGCCGCCATCGGGGGCGTCACCGCCTACGGCATCCAGGAGCTGACCGGCAAGGACGAGGTGGTCACCACGTCCACCACCACCAGCGTGGTGCCCTCCAGCAAGACGGGCGACGTGGCCTCCATCGCGGCAGCGGTGAGCCCGAGCGTCGTCGAGGTCAGCGCCACGCTCGGCAACGGGACGTCCACCGGGTCCGGTGTGATCATCACCAGCGGCGGCGAGGTCGTCACCAACAACCACGTCATCTCCGGCGCGAACTCGATCAAGGTGACGACCAGCGACGGCAAGTCGTACACCGCCAAGGTCGTCGGCACGGACAGCAAGAAGGACCTCGCCCTCATCAAGCTGGAGAACGCCTCCGGCCTCAAGGCGGCGACCCTCGGCGACTCCGACGGCGTCAAGGTCGGTGACACGGTCGTGGCGATCGGCTCCCCCGAGGGCCTGACCGGCACCGTCACCAGCGGCATCGTCTCCGCGCTGAGCCGCGACGTGACCGTCTCCACCGACGAGAGCCAGGGTCAGCAACAGCAGGGCGGCGGGGACGGCAACTGGCCGTTCCAGTTCGGCGGCCGGCAGTTCAACGGCGACACCGGCGAGTCGACCACGACGTACAAGGCGCTCCAGACGGACGCCTCCCTCAATCCCGGCAACTCCGGCGGCGCGCTCATCGACGCCGCGGGCGACATCATCGGCATCAACTCCGCGATGTACTCCGCCGCGGCCGACTCGTCCTCCTCCGACGCCGGCAGCGTCGGCCTCGGATTCGCCATCCCGATCAACACCGTCAAGGCCGACCTCGCCACGCTGCGGGCCGGCGGCTCCGACAACTGACCACCACCCACCACCACCCACCGACCGACCGACCGAGCCAGGGAGTACGTCATGGACTACGTCGTGATCAAGCAGGTTTCGCACACGGTGACCGGTTGCGGTGCGGCCGACCTCGGCCTGGCCCTCGACGTGGCGTACGAGCTGCACGCGGCGACCGCATCGACCGCGGCCGCCCGCGCGCCGGAGGTGGCGGCCCCGCAGCTGATGGGTCTGCGCACCAGCGCGGCCCGCCCGCACCAGCGCAAGGTGCCGCTGACCCGGCTCGCGGCCATGCGCGGCTGATCTCATCCGCCGCGGCCATGCGCGGCTGATCTCATCCGCAAAACCGCTCTTTACGCGCCCGCCGGGAACCGTGCGAGGCTGAGGACGCTCACCACGTTCAGCACGCCCTGCCTCTCCCGTCGTCCCATCGCACCCGAGGAATCCACGCCCATGACCCCCGCCGAAGGCGACCGTGACACCCAGCGCATCCTGATCGTCGACGACGAGCCGGCGGTGCGCGAGGCACTCCAGCGCAGCCTCGCGTTCGAGGGCTACGACACGCAGGTCGCCGTGGACGGCGCGGACGCGCTGGAGAAGGCGACGGTCTACCGGCCCGACCTGGTGGTCCTGGACATCCAGATGCCGCGCATGGACGGCCTGACGGCGGCCCGCCGTATCCGGGGCGCGGGCGACACCACCCCCATCCTGATGCTGACGGCCCGTGACACGGTCGGCGACCGCGTCACCGGGCTCGACGCGGGCGCCGACGACTACCTGGTCAAGCCCTTCGAACTCGACGAGCTCTTCGCCCGGGTCCGGGCCCTGCTGCGGCGCAGTTCCTACGCTCCGGCGGCCGGCGCGGGCGCGGCGCCGGCGGACGACGCCCTCACCTTCGCCGACCTGCGCATGAACCTCGCGACGCGGGAGGTGACGCGGGGCGGGCGGCCGGTCGAACTGACCCGCACGGAGTTCACCCTCCTCGAGATGTTCATGGCGCACCCGCGCCAGGTCCTCACCCGCGAGCAGATCCTGAAGGCGGTCTGGGGCTTCGACTTCGAGCCGTCCTCCAACTCGCTGGACGTGTACGTGATGTACCTGCGCCGCAAGACGGAGGCGGGCGGTGAGCCGCGCCTCGTGCACACCGTGCGAGGGGTCGGGTATGTGCTGCGACAGGGCGGAACCGAGTGAACAGGGTCGTACGGCGGTTCCGGACCCTGCCCATCCGGGCCCGGCTGTCGATGCTGGTCGCCGCCGCCGTGGCGTTCGCGGTGGCAGCGGTGTCGGTGACCTGCTGGTTCATCGTCCAGGGGAAGCTGTACGACCAGGTCGACCAGGATCTCGAGAAGTCCCTGGTTGTGTCGCGGGGGCTCCAGGACCAGGCCGAGTCCGCGGTCAACAACTGCACCACGAAGGCGTCGCTGAACCCCGGCAACGGACCGCCGCGCAACACCTACTACCAGGTGGTCACGGAGGACGGAAAGTCCTGTGTGACGCCGTACTCCGCCGGCGCGGTCACGGTGGCCGAGTCCGACAGGGACCTCATCAAGCGGGGAAGCAGCACCCACGGGAGGTTCCGCAACGGCACCGACTCGGAGGGCAACGACGTACGCGTCCTCATCCTGCCGGGGCTCACGGTCGCCGACCCGGTCACGCAGAGCACGTCCAACGCCGCCCTCCTCATCGCGCTCCCCCTGAAGAACACCCAGTCCACCCTCAACGACCTCGCCCTCCTGCTCCTCCTCGTCTCCGGCATCGGGGTCGTCGGCGCCGGAGCCGCCGGGCTGGCGGTGGCCCGGGCGGGGCTGCGGCCCGTCGACAAGCTCACCGAGGCCGTCGAGCACGTGGCCCGCACCGAGGACCTCAGCGTGCGCATCCCCGTCGAGGACGACGCCGAGGACGAGGTGGCCCGGCTCTCCCGTTCCTTCAACTCGATGACCGCCTCCCTCGCCGACTCCCGGGAGCTGCAACAGCAGTTGATCGCGGACGCCGGGCACGAACTGCGCACCCCCCTGACCTCTCTGCGCACCAACATCGAGCTGCTGACCCGCAGTGAGGAGACGGGCCGTCCGATCCCGGAAGCGGACCGGAAGGCGCTGCTCGCCTCCGTGAAGGCGCAGATGACCGAGCTGGCGGCACTCATCGGCGACCTTCAGGAACTGTCCCGTTCCGAAGGGCAGCGCGGTGAGCGTGTGCAGGTGGTGTCCTTCGAGGACACCGTCGAGTCGGCGCTGCGCCGGGCCCGGTTGCGCGGCCCGGAGCTGACCATCACCGCGTCGCTGGAGTCCTGGTACACCCGGGCGGAGCCGGCCGCGCTGGAGCGGGCGGTGGTCAACATCCTGGACAACGCGGTGAAGTTCAGTCCCGAGGGCGGCACGGTCGACGTCCGACTCGTCGACGGGACGCTGACCGTCCGCGATCACGGTCCCGGCATCCCGGCCGACGAACTCCCGCACGTCTTCGACCGTTTCTGGCGCTCCCCCGGCGCGCGGGCCCTTCCCGGCTCCGGTCTCGGTCTGTCGATCGTCGCCCGCACCGTGGAAGAGGCGGGCGGTCAGGTCACGTTGGAGCGAGCAGCCGGCGGCGGCACGGTGGCGACGGTCCGGCTGCCGGGGGCGCCGACCCCTCCGCCGGAAACTCCGGGAGACGTGTCGGCAACGCCTTAGGGGACGTGTCGGCAACGTCTTAGAGAGACGTGTCGGCAACGCCTTGGAGATCTTCGGCAACCTTTTCGTTCCGGGCGGCGACCATGCCACGACCCGAACCCCCCACGGGTGGCCCCTCCACGGAACGGAATCCCGCACATGAGCGATATCAGCGGCACGCCCAGGCGTCGGCACCGCAGGCGCGGCAAGGCCCTCGCGCTGGGCGTCCCCCTCACCCTGACCGCGGCCGGCGCTCTCGCCTACGGCACCGACCTGGGCGCCTTCGGCAGCGGCGCGCAGCACACGGCGTCGGCCGCGACCGCCGCCCCCGCCTGGGCGACCGCCTCCGCCGACGGGTTCGCCTCGGTGAACGCCCTGGGGCAGAACGGCACCTACGGCGGCCGGAACGGCAAGACCGTCACTGTGAAGACCCTCGCCGACCTGGAGAAGTACGCGACCGCCAGTGAGCCGTACGTCATCGTCGTGGCGGCCGCCATCAACATGAATCCGGTCGGCAAGGAGATCAGGGTCCAGTCGGACAAGACGATCGTCGGGTCGGGGACCTCCGGGCACATCGTCGGCGGCGGGTTCTTCCTCGGCCAGGGCGTCCACAACGTGATCATCCGCAACCTGACGATCCGGGACGCCTACCAGGGCGTCTGGAACGACAAGGAACACGATTTCGACGGCGTTCAGATGGACGGCGCCCACCACGTCTGGATCGATCACAACGACATCCGGCACATGGCCGACGGCCTCATCGACAGCCGCAAGGACACGACCTACCTGACCGTCTCCTGGAACAAGCTGAGCCAGGAGAACAAGGCGTTCGGCATCGGCTGGACCACCAACGTCACCGCCGACATCACGATCCACCACAACTGGGTCCGCGAGACCGAGCAGCGCAACCCGTCCACCGACAACGTCGCCCACGCGCACCTGTACAACAACTTCCTGGAGGACGTGGCCGGGACGGACATCAAGTCGTCGTACGGCAACTACTCCCGCGGCAAGACGAACATGGTGCTGGAGAACTCCTACTTCCAGGGCATGACCAATCCCGTGGTCCGGGACACGACGGCCACCCTCGTCCAGCGCGGCAACCTGTTCTCCGGCACGAGCGGCAAGAACGAGAGCGGCGGGTCGGGCGCGGCCTGGAACCCGAAGACGTACTACCCGTACACGCTGGACAAGACCGCGGACGTCCCCGCGCTCCTCAAGTCGGGTACAGGCCCGCGCAGTTCGATCGGTACGACGACGGCCACGACCACCGCCGCCACCACAACCACCACCACGAAGGCTGCCGCTGCCGCGACGCTCACCGTCGCCAAGGACGGCAGCGGGCAGTACACGACCGTGCAGGCCGCCGTGAACGCCGTACCCGCGAACAACCCCTCGCGCGTGGTGATCGCCGTCAAGCCGGGCACGTACCGCGAGCTGGTGAAGGTGCCCGGCAACAAGCCGCACGTCACCATCCAGGGCACCGGCGGCAGCCGCAAGGACACCACGATCGTCTACAACAACGCGTCGGGCACCCCCAAGCCGGGCGGCGGCACGTACGGCACCGGCGGCAGCGCGACCGTCGCCGTCGAGGCGGACGACTTCCAGGCCCGCAACCTGACCATCTCCAACGACTTCGACGAGGGCGCCCACCAGGACATCGCCGGCCAGGCGGTCGCCCTGCGCACCGCCGCCGACAAGGTGTTCCTGGACGGCGTCATCGTCAGCGGCGACCAGGACACCCTGCTGGTCGACACCGCGTCCAAGGACAAGCTCGGCCGCGTCTACATGACGAACTCCTATGTGATCGGCAACGTCGACTTCATCTTCGGCCGCGCCACCGCGGTGATCGACAAGTCCGTCATCACGCTGAAGAAACGCTTCAACGGCACCTCGGCCGGCTACGTCACCGCGCCCAGCACCGTCGCCGGACGCAAGGGCATCCTGATCGCCAACACCACGATCGGCGGGGACGTCTCCGACCGCAGCTTCCACCTCGGCCGCCCCTGGCACGCCGGCGGCGACGCGAGCCTCGACCCGCAGACCACCGTCCGCAACAGCACCCTGAGCGCTGCGATCAGGACCGCGCCCTGGACCGACATGAGCGGCTTCCACTGGAAGGACGACCGCTTCGCGGAGTACCAGAACAAGGGCGCGGGCGCCGGCGCCGCGAGCAGCGAACGCCCGCACCTGTCCGACGCCCAGGCCGCCGGCCAGGAGGTCGTCGACTGGCTCGGCGACTGGACGCCCACCGCGTCCTGAACCGCCGCCGAGGGGGCGGCGACCCCGCCCCAACGCCGAAGAGGCGGCCGCGTCGGTGACGCGGCCGCCTCTTGTCACGGAGAGCCGGGTGTACGGAAAAGCCGGGTGTACGGAAAAGCCGGGTGCAGGGAAAAGCAGGTGTTACTGCACGATCGTGATGCGGTTCGCCACCGGCGGCGCGAGCGGGCCCGCCGCCGAGGAGTTGGCGAGCAGGTACTGCTCGAGGGCCGACAGGTCGTCGACGCCGACGAGGTCGTTCGTGCCCTGGCCCAGCGTGGGGAAGCCGTCGCCGCCGCCCGCGAGGAAGCTGTTCGTCGAGACGCGGTAGGTGGCGGCCGGGTCGATCGCCGCGCCGTTCAGCTTGATGGAGTCCGTGACGACACGGTCCGCGCCGGCCTTCGTCAGGTCCAGCGTGTACGTCAGGTTGGCGGACGGCTGAAGGATCTTCGGCGCGGTCGCGTTCGGGCCGCTCACCTGCTCCTTGAGCACCTGGATCAGCTGGGCGCCGGTGAAGTTCTGCAGGTTCACGGTGTTGGAGAACGGCTGCACGGTGAAGCCCTCGGCGTAGGTGACCACGCCGTCGCCCTCCGCGCCCTTGGCCGCGTAGGTGAGGCCGGCCCGCACGCCGCCCGGGTTCATCAGCGCGAGGTCGGTGTCCGCGTCGAGCTTCTTGCCGTACCAGAGCTGGGCGTCCGCGATCAGGTCGCCCATCGGCGACTCGGTGCCCGTGCTCGGGACGTCCGCGGTGATGTAGCCGATCGCGCGGTTGCCGATCGGCGCCGCCAGCGTGTTCCACCTGCTGATGAGCTCGGTCATGTCGGGCGCCTTGGCGACGGTCCGGGTGACCACGTGGTTCGCCGACTTGACCGCCGTGCGCGCGATGTCGCCGGTGTAGCGGTCGTACGTCAGCGTGGTGTCCGTGTACAGACGGCCGAAGGACGCGGCCGAGGTGACCGTGCGCGGCCTGCCCGACGGGTCCGGGATCGTGCAGGCGTAGGCCGCGTGCGTGTGACCCGTCACCAGCGCGTCCACCGCCGGCGTGACGTTCTTCGCGATGTCGACGATCGGGCCGGAGATGCCGGCGCCCGCGCCCGGCGAGTCACAGTCGTAGTTGTAGGAGCCCGAGGCCGGCAGCCCGCCCTCGTGGATCAGCGCCACGATCGACTTCACGCCCTGCCTCTGCAGCACCTTGGCGTACTTGTTGATCGTCTCGACCTCGTCCTTGAACTTCAGGCCCTTGACGCCCTCGGCCGACACCACACCGGGGGTGTCCTCCAGCGTCACGCCGATGAAGCCGATCTTGACGTCCTTCTTCTTCCACACCCAGTACGGCTTCAGGATCGGCTTGCCGGACTTCTCGTTCAGGACGTTCGCCGCGAGGTACGGGAAGTCGGCGCCCCGGAACTTCTTGCCGCCGTAACAGCCGTCCGTCGGGTGACAGCCGCCGTTCTGCAGCCGGCCCAGTTCCATCGCGCCCTCGTCGAACTCGTGGTTGCCGACGGACGTCACATCCAGGTCGAGCTTGTTCAGCGCCTCGATCGTGGGCTCGTCGTGGAAGAGGCCCGAGATCAGCGGGGAGGCGCCGACCATGTCGCCGCCGGCCGCGGTGACCGAGTACGCGTTGCCCTTGCGGGCCTCGCGCAGATGCGTGGCCAGGTACTCCACGCCGCCCGCGTCGATCGTCTTCGTCGTGCCGTCCGCCTGCAGCTCGGTGACACGGCCGGACGAACCGGACGGGGGCTCGAGGTTGCCGTGCAGGTCGTTGAAGGACAGCAACTGCACGTCCTGGTAGCGGCTGGGCCGCGGCTTTGCGTGCTTGGCCTCGTGCGCGTCCGCCGGAAGCGCGGCGGCGAGGGCGCCGGCGGTCGCGAGAACGGCGGAGGCCGCGACAAGACGGTACGTACGGCGGCGGCCGCGTCTGTCGCTCGGCTGCGGCTGGGAAGTGGCTGGCATGCGCCCCCCTGTGGATCGGCTGGAATTCGGTGGCTCCCGTCCCGGCGCAGCCTAAGGTCAACGCGCGTAGCGCGACAGGGGGTTCGTGGTCACAACCTGGTTTCCCCTTGCCCTGTCCTTTGCCCCCGTTTTGCGGCAACCGCCCCTTACCCTCGACGCATGACCAGCGACGACACCGCACGGCTCCCCGGCTCCCGATCCATCGAGACCCACTCCGCGCTCTCCCCCGGACAGACCGAGGCCGTCCTCGCCCTGCTCGCCGAGGCCGCCCGGGCGGACGGCCAGCAGGCAGTGTCCGAACAGGGGCGGCTGCAGCTGCGCGGAGGGTCCCGCGAGGGCGTCTCCCACCTCGTCCTGACCGTCGGGGACGAACTCGTCGGCTACGCCCAACTGGAGGACACCGACTCCGTCGAGGCCCCCGCCGCCGAACTGGTCGTGCACCCCTCGCACCGCGGCCACGGCCACGGGCGCGCACTCGGCTCCGCCCTGCTCGCCGCCTCCGGCAAGCGGCTCCGGGTGTGGGCCCACGGCGGCCACTCCGCGGCCCGCCACCTCGCCCAGGTCCTCGGCCTCACACTGTTCCGCGAACTGCGCCAGATGCGGCGTTCGTTGACCGACCTGGAGCTGCCCGACCCGGTGCTGCCCTCGGGCGTGACGGTCCGTGCCTTCGTGCCCGGGCGGGACGACTCCGCCTGGCTCGCCGTCAACGCCGCCTCCTTCGCCCACCATCCCGAGCAGGGCTCCCTCACCCAGCGCGACCTCGACGACCGCAGGTCCGAGCCCTGGTTCGACCCGGCCGGCTTCTTCCTCGCCTTCCGCGGCGACACACTCGTCGGGTTCCACTGGACGAAGGTCCACGCCCAGGAGCAGCTCGGCGAGGTGTACGTCCTCGGCGTCGCCCCCGGCGCCCAGGGCGGCGGCCTCGGCAAGGCCCTCACCACGATCGGCCTGCGCCATCTCGCGGCCCAGGGCCTGCCCACCGCGATGCTGTACGTCGACGCCGACAACAAGGCGGCGGTGTCGGTCTACGAGCGTCTGGGCTTCCTCACCCACGAGACGGACCTGATGTACCGCACCGAGACGTGAGGCGCGAGGAGGCCGAGCTGTCGTCGGGACAGCTCGGCCTCCTCCCGCGCCCGGGCTCGGCTCACACCGTCGCCGCCGACGCCCTTTCATGGCCGGGAACGGAGACACTGCGCCGTTCGTCTTCCCTCCCCCGCTCGAGTCGCCGCCTGCGGCGAAGAGCGGACAGCCCAGGACGGCGAGGGCCGCGAGGGCGGACACGGTGATGACGGCTTTCTTGCTCACGCTGACCAGGCGTCTCCCCTCCCAGTTCAGCCGCGAGCTGAAGCACGGCACCGTCGCGGCCCGCCTGGACGCAGGGAGTGTCCCCGACCCGCCGCCCCGCCGACCCGCCAGCTGGCCACCAAGTTCGCCGCGACCGCCGCCGGCTTCCGGCTGCCGCGCCGCCGCACGGTCTGAACCCGCGAGATCCGGCGTGAGGGACGTCCCTCCACCCTGCTCCCGGCCCCGCCCCGCCCCCGCCCCCGCCCCCGCAGGCCGCCCCCCGATATCCCGCACGCCATGTCTCCGTAACCGTCGGTTAAGACGACCTTGCGACGCTCGGCGAATGAAGCCCGCCGTGCCCGAGCCTTCGCCGCCTCCCGAGGCACTTCAGCCCCACCAAGGCTCCGCCGCGACCCCGCCCACACGTTCCGACGCGCCCGTCTCGCTGTTCGCGCGGAACAATAGGTACATGAGCCAGTCAGACACCCAGGCCGAGGTCCAGCACGCGCAGCCCTCCGTGGGCTCCATAGCCGCGCACCGCCCGCACACCGTGGCTGCCGTCGTCTCCGATCTGGAGCCCGACATCGACGCCGACCTCGACACCTACGAGGAGGCCCCCTACGACGGCCCACAGCTGCCGCAGGGACGTTTCCTCGACCGGGAACGCAGCTGGCTCGCGTTCAACGAGCGGGTCCTGGAGCTCGCCGAGGACCCCGACACGCCCCTGCTCGAGCGGGCGAACTTCCTGGCCATCTTCGCCAGCAACCTGGACGAGTTCTTCATGGTCCGGGTGGCCGGACTGAAGCGCCGCATCGCCACCGGCGTCGCCACCCGCTCCGCCTCCGGCCTCCAGCCCCGCGAGGTGCTGGAGATGATCTGGGCCCGCTCGCGGGAGCTCATGGCCCGGCACGCCGCGACCTACCACGAGGACGTCGCCCCCGCCCTCGCGGAGGAGGGCATCCACCTGGTCCGCTGGAGCGAGCTGACGGAGAAGGAGCAGGCCCGCCTCTTCACCCTCTTCCGGCACCAGATCTTCCCGGTCCTGACCCCCCTCGCCGTCGACCCCGCGCACCCCTTCCCGTACATCTCGGGTCTCTCGCTCAACCTCGCGGTCGTCGTGCGCAACCCGGTCAGCGGCCACAAGCACTTCGCGCGCGTCAAGGTGCCGCCCCTGCTGTCCCGCTTCCTGGAGAGCTCCCCCGGCCGGTACGTCCCCATCGAGGACGTCATCGGCGCCCACCTGGAGGAGCTGTTCCCGGGCATGGAGGTGCTGGAGCACCACGCCTTCCGGCTCACCCGCAACGAGGACCTCGAGGTCGAGGAGGACGACGCCGAGAATTTGCTCCAGGCCCTGGAGAAGGAGCTCATGCGGCGCCGCTTCGGGCCGCCGGTGCGTCTGGAGGTCGAGGAGTCCATCGACCGCGAGGTCCTCGACCTGCTGGTGCGCGAGCTGAAGATCAGCGAGGCCGAGGTCTACCCGCTGCCGGGCCCGCTCGACCTCACCGGCCTCTTCCGCATCAGCGGCCTCGACCGGTCCGAGCTGAAGTACAAGAAGTTCATCGCCGGCACCCACCGCGACCTCGCCGAGGTCGAGTCCGCGTCCCCGCCGGACATCTTCGCCGCCCTGCGCAGCCGGGACGTCCTGCTGCACCACCCGTACGACTCCTTCTCGACGTCCGTGCAGGCGTTCCTGGAGCAGGCGGCGCTGGACCCGGACGTCCTCGCCATCAAGCAGACCCTGTACCGCACCTCGGGCGACTCCCCGATAGTGGACGCGCTCATCGAGGCCGCCGAGTCCGGCAAACAGGTCCTCGTCCTCGTCGAGATCAAGGCCCGCTTCGACGAGCACGCCAACATCAAGTGGGCGCGCAAGCTGGAAGAGTCCGGCTGCCACGTCGTCTACGGCCTCGTCGGTCTGAAGACCCACTGCAAGCTGTCGCTGGTGGTCCGCCAGGAGGGGGACACGCTGCGGCGCTACTGCCACGTCGGCACCGGCAACTACCACCCGAAGACGGCCCGGCTCTACGAGGACCTCGGCCTGCTCACCGCCGACCCGCAGGTCGGCGCGGACCTCTCCGACCTCTTCAACAGGCTCTCCGGCTACTCCCGCCGCGAGACCTACCGACGCCTGCTCGTCGCCCCCAAGTCGCTGCGCGACGGACTGATCTCCCGGGTCGACAAGGAGATCCAGCACCACCGCGCCGGACGGCCCGCGCACGTCCGCATCAAGGTCAACTCCATCGTGGACGAAGCGCTCATCGACTCCCTCTACCGGGCGTCGCAGGCCGGCGTGCCGGTCGACGTCTGGGTACGCGGCATCTGCGCCGTGCGCCCGGGCGTGCCGGGCCTGTCGGAGAACATCCGGGTCCGGTCCATCCTCGGCCGCTTCCTCGAGCACTCCCGCGTCTTCGGCTTCGGCAACGGCGGGGAGTCCGAGGTCTGGATCGGCAGCGCCGACATGATGCACCGCAACCTCGACCGTCGTATCGAGGCCCTGGTCAGGGTCACCGACCCGGCGCACCGGGCGACGCTGAACCGGTTCCTGGAAACAGGCATGTCCGACGCCACCGCCTCCTGGCACCTCGGCCCCGACGGCGAGTGGACCCGGCACGCCACCGACGCGGAGGGCAGCCCCCTGCGCAACGTCCAGGAGATGCTCATAGACGCCCGGAGGCGCCGGCGTGGCACAGCGACACCATGACCTGACGGCGGCCTCCGCGGCCGGGCCCGTCACCACGGGGGACGCCCTCGAGGGCTACCTGCGGGCCCAGGCCACGGAATTCCTCCGCGCGCTGCGCCAGCACCGCGAGGCGGGGAACGCGACATCGCACGGTGCGCCTCAGGGCGCGTCGCACGGCACGTCGCATTCGCCGGCGCACGGCACGTCGCACGCGTCGGCGGGCGGCGCGGAGGAACGGGACGACGCGGCGCGCGCCCTGCGCCGCTCGGCCCGCCGCATCAGCGCCACCCTGCGCACCTTCCGTCCCCTCCTCGACTCCGAGTGGTCGGAAGCGCTCCGCCCCGAACTGTCCTGGCTGTCCGCCACATTGGCCCTGGAACACGCCCACGGCGCCCGCCTGGAACGCCTGCTGCTCGCCCTGAACCGCCTGTCCGGAGCGGCCCCGGAGCCGTCGGCGGTACGCGTGCCGACGTCCGCGCCCGCACCGGGCACGACCGTCACAACGTCCACACCGAGCACACTGGGCACACCGAGCACTCTGGGCACTGTCGCCACACAGCCCACACCGGACGCCCCCGTCGCACCCGGCACTCCTGTCCTGCTGCCCGCCGCCCCTCCTGCCACGGCGGCGACCCGCCCCCGTACGGCGGGGGCCGCGCGCGGTCCGCAGAGCGCGACCCTCACCGTCGGCGCGGCGAAGGCCGGCGCCCTTCTGGACCGTCAGCTCACCCTCGCCCGCACCCGGGCCCACTCGACCGCGCTCCAGGCCCTCGGCTCCTCCCGCTTCCACGCCGTCGCGGACCGGGCCGCCGTCCTCGCGAGCGAGGTCCCCCTCACGCCGGCCGCCGCCACCACCGACCTGCGCCCCTTCGCCGCCGCCGCCGAGGAACGCCTCGCCGACGCCGTCGCCGCGCTGCCGCTCGTCACCGCGGGCAGCCCCTACAACGCGGAGGCCCTGATGTACGGCCTCTCGGCGGACGCGGTCCCGCACCCGCAGGACGCGCCCTGGCACCACGTCCGTCTCCTGCTGCGCCTGCACCGGTACGCGTGCGAGGTCCTGAGCGGCCCGAACGCTCCGCTGGACGACGTCGGTCTGCTGACCGCCGGCGCCGCCCTCGACCGGCACCGGGACGCCTCGGAGGCGGCCGCCGCCGCGGCGCAGGCGGCCCGGACGCCCCGGATCGCACCCGCGACGGCATACGCGCTCGGCGTGCTGCACGCGGACCAGCGTCACGAGGTGGAGGCGGCCCGGTACGAGTTCCAGCGCACCTGGCAGAAACAACCCGTCACCACCACCTGCCCGACCTGACCCACCAGACACCTCAGGCCCACCAGCCACCCCAGACCGACCAGACCGACCAGCCACCCCAGACCGACCAGCCACCCCAGACCGACCAGCCACCCCAGACCGACCAGCCACCCCAGACCGACCAGATCACAGCCCTACCAGACAGGCGGTGAGCACCGGTGAGCACGGCAAGGAACCCTGACGACGCCTCCGACCCCACCCCCGTCCAGGCGGCCGGCTGCGTGCTGTGGCGCCGTTCCCCGACGGACGGCGGGCTGCAGGTGTGTCTCGTCCACAGGCCCAAGTACGGCGATTGGTCGCATCCGAAAGGCAAGCTGAAGCGCGACGAGGACCCGCTCGCGGGGGCCCTGCGCGAGGTCGAGGAGGAGACCGGTCACCGGGCCGCCCCCGGCGCGCCGCTGCCGACCGTGGGCTACGAGGTGAACGGCCGCCCCAAGCAGGTCCGTTACTGGGCGGCCGAGGCCGTCTCCGGGGTCTTCACCCCGAACGACGAGGTCGACCGCCTCCTCTGGCTGCCGCCGCCCGCCGCCCGCGACCGGCTCACCCAGCCGAGGGACCGCACCCTCGTGGACGCACTGCTGCAGGTCCTGCACCTGACATAAGGGTGCGAAGGCCGGAACCGGTCCGGAGCCGGCCCCCGGACCAGCCCCCATACCGATCCCGGACCGGCCCCGGACCGGCCTCATACCGGTCCCGCCCCCCTGCCCCACGCCCGAGGCCCCTGCCCGATGCCCCATGCCCCCCCACGCCCCAGGTGTGAGCGTTCCGGGGCCTCACCGCACCGTCCCCAGGGGTTCACTCCCCGTTCACTCCCGTCCGTGAGCGCCTTCACCTGGTCTGCCTAATTTCAGCCTTACCCGGTGCGACTTCGCACCCGACAGACTTCGCACCCACCGCACGCACGCCGCCGGATTCAGGCCGGCGGCTCCTGGAAGGACCTTCCTCAAGTGAAGCTTTCGCGCATGAACCGGCGGGCTCTCTCCCTCGGTGCTCTCGCCGTCTCCGGCGCCCTGGCCCTCACGGCGTGCGGTTCGGACGACACCGGCGCAGGCAGTGGCAGCAGCTCCTCGGCCACCACGGCCGCCGGGGCGATCAAGTGCGACGACGCCAAGGGCCAGCTCCTCGCCGACGGCTCCTCCGCGCAGAAGAACGCGATCGACGCCTGGGTCAAGAACTTCACGCAGGCCTGCTCCGGCGTCCAGGTCAACTACAAGGGCTCCGGCTCCGGCGCGGGCGTCACCGCCTTCACGCAGGGCCAGGTCGCCTTCGCCGGCTCGGACTCCGCGCTGAAGCCCGAGGACGTCGCCGCCTCCAAGTCGGTCTGCAAGGGCGGCCAGGGCATCGACCTGCCGATGGTGGCCGGACCGATCGCCATCGCCTACAACGTCTCCGGCGTGGACGACCTCGTCCTCGACGCAGCGACGATCGCCAAGATCTTCAACGGCAAGATCACCAACTGGAACGACGCCGCGATCGCCAAGCTGAACCCCGCCGCGAAGCTGCCCGACCTGAAGATCCAGCCGTACCACCGCTCGGACGAGTCCGGCACCACCGACAACTTCACCAAGTACCTGATCGCCACCGCCAAGACCGACTGGCCCTACAGCGGCGGCAAGGCCTGGCAGGCCAAGGGCGGCCAGGCAGCGGCCGGCTCCTCCGGCGTCGCCCAGGGCGTCAAGCAGACCAACGGCGCGATCGGCTACATGGAGCTGTCGTACGCCAAGGACGGTCTCGGCACCGTCGCGGTCGACACCGGCGCCGCGGCCCCGGTCAAGGCCTCCTCCGACGGCGCCACCAAGGCCGTCGCCGCCGCGCAGATCGTCGGCACCGGCAGCGACCTGTCGCTGAAGCTGGACTACAACACCAAGGCCGACGGGGCGTACCCGCTCACGCTGGTCACGTACGAGATCGCCTGCGACAAGGGCAACAAGGCCGACACCCTGCCGGCCACCAAGGCGTTCCTGCGCTACATCGCCAGTGAGGACGGCCAGGGCGTCCTCGCGGGCATCGACTACGCCCCGATCCCCGACGCCATCATCGCCAAGGTCCGCACCACCATCGAGGGCCTGAGCTGATCTGAGCGGTGCGGTGCGGTCCGGCGCCGGGTGCGACCCGGACCGGACCGACCGCACCCGTCCGGTGCACCGCCGCCAGGGGCCGCCGCCCGCGATCCGGCCCCACCCGAGCCGCCCCACACCCACAGGCGGCTCCGCAGACCGGAGACCCCCATGGACATAGAGACGCAGACGTCGGACACCGACGACACCCCACGCCCCACACCCCCGCCGAACCCGTCACCCCCCACCACGACCTCCACCATCACGCCCTCCACCACCACGCCCCCCTCCCCGCCCCCCGCGACAACCGACGAGAAGAAGCGCGCGGCGCGCGGCGCCACCCGACCCGGCGACCGGATCTTCCTCGCCCTCTCGCGCGGCTCGGGCATCTTCCTGCTGTCGATCATGGCCGCGATCGCGGTGTTCCTCGCGTACCGCGCCAGCCTCGCCATCAGCAAGGACGACGCGAACTTCCTGACGGCGTTCGAGTGGAACACCAGCCTCGTGCCGCCGCGGTTCGGCATCGCGGTCCTGGCCTTCGGCACGGTGGTGTCGTCGGTCATCGCGATGGTCATCGCGGTCCCGATCGCCGTCGCGATCGCGCTCTTCATCACCCACTACGCGCCGCGCCGCCTGAGCGGCCCCGTCGCGTACGTGATCGACCTGCTCGCCGCCGTCCCGTCCATCGTGTACGGCCTCTGGGGCGCCCTGGTCCTCGTACCGCACATGGACGGCCTGTTCGGCTGGCTGGACCACTACCTGGGCTGGACCGGCGTCTTCTCCTGGGACCGGGGCGCCCCGCGCTCCATGCTCACCGTGGGCATCCTGCTGGCCGTGATGATCCTTCCGGTGATCACCAACGTCAGCCGCGAGGTGTTCCGCCAGGTCCCGAAGACGCACGAGGAGGCGGCCCTGGCGCTGGGCGCCACCCGCTGGGAGGTCGTCCGCATGGCGGTGATCCCCTTCGGCCGCTCCGGCGTCATCTCGGCCTCGATGCTCGGCCTCGGCCGCGCGCTCGGCGAGACGATGGCCGTGGCCACGGTCCTCTCCCCGGACTTCGACATCCACGCCAGCCTGCTGAACCCCGGCGGCGGCACCTTCGCCCAGAACATCGCCAGCAAGTTCAACGAGGCGACGGAGTTCGGCCGTGACGCGCTCATCGCCTCCGGTCTGGTCCTGTTCGTCATCACCCTGCTGGTCAACGGCGCGGCGCGCATGATCATCGCCCGTCGCAAGGAGTACTCGGGGGCCAACGCATGAGCCACGCAAGCACAAGTGCCGACAAGGCCCCCGGCACGCTCCGCGGCGCGAGCCTGCCGAAGTGGTCCCCCTGGGCGATCGCGGCCGGCTCGCTAGTCCTCGCGGCCGTCATCGGCGTCGCCGGGGGCCTGGACAGCAAGGTCCAGTGGGGCCTGATCGCCGGCCTCCTCTTCGTTCTCGGCACGTACGGCGTCGCCGCGAAGGTGGAGGGCCGCCGCCAGGCCAAGGACCGGATCGCGACGTGCCTGGTCTGGGTGGCGTTCCTGCTGGCCGTGGTCCCGCTGGTCTCCCTCCTGTGGACGACGGCCGCGCGCGGCGTGAAGGTCCTGGACGTCTACTTCCTGACCCACTCCATGGGCGTGGTCGCGGACAGCGAGCCCGGCGGAGGCATCTACCACGCGATCCTCGGCAGCCTGGAGCAGGTGGGTCTCGCCACGGCGATCGGCGCGCCCGTCGGCATCCTGACGGCGATCTACCTGGTCGAGTACGGCCGGGGCGGTCTGGCGAAGGCGGTCACGTTCTTCGTCGACGTCATGACCGGCATCCCGTCCATCGTGGCGGGCCTGTTCATCCTCAGCCTGATGCTGATGCTCGACCTGCAGCCGTTCGGCTTCGCGGGCTCCCTCGCCCTGGCGATCCTGATGATGCCGGTGATCGTGCGCTCGACGGAGGAGATGCTGAAACTCGTCCCCAACGAACTGCGCGAGGCGTCGCTCGCCCTGGGCGTTCCCAAGTGGCGCACGATCCTGAAGGTGGTCGTCCCGACGTCCGTCGGAGGCATCATCACGGGCGTGATGCTGGCGGTCGCCCGTATCGCCGGCGAGACGGCCCCCGTCCTGCTCCTGGTCTTCGGCAACCCGTTCATCAACGCCAACCCCTTCGAGGGCGCGCAGGCGTCGCTGCCGCTGTACATCTACCAGCAGTACGCGCAGAGCGCGGGTTCGACGGCGGCCTACGACCGCGCCTGGGCGGCGTCGCTCACGCTGATCGCCTTCGTGATGATCCTGAACCTGGTGGCCCGCGGCATCGCCCGCTGGAAGGCCCCGCAGACCGGTCGCTGAAGCGGCCATGCAGCGACTGATCCATATGACCGGGAAGTGAAGTGGAAGACATGGCCAAGCGAATCGACGTCAGCGGGCTGAGCGCGTACTACGGGTCCCACAAGGCCATCGACGACATCTCGATGACCGTCGAGCCGCGCTCGGTGACGGCCTTCATCGGCCCCTCCGGCTGCGGCAAGTCCACGTTCCTGCGCACGCTGAACCGCATGCACGAGGTGACGTCGGGCGGCCGGGTCGAGGGCAAGGTGCTGCTGGACGACGAGGACCTGTACGGGGCGGGCGTGGACCCGGTGTCGGTCCGCCGCGAGGTCGGCATGGTCTTCCAGCGACCGAACCCGTTCCCCACGATGTCGATCTTCGACAACGTGGCGGCCGGCCTGCGCCTGAACGGCTCCTACAAGAAGAGCGAACTGGCCGACATCGTCGAGAAGTCCCTCCAGGGCGCGAACCTCTGGAACGAGGTCAAGGACCGCCTCAACAAGCCGGGCGCGGGCCTGTCGGGCGGCCAGCAGCAGCGGCTGTGCATCGCCCGCGCCATCGCGGTGGAGCCGAAGGTCCTGCTGATGGACGAGCCCTGCTCGGCCCTCGACCCCATCTCGACGCTCGCCATCGAGGACCTGATCGGCGAGCTGAAGGAACAATTCACGATCGTCATCGTGACGCACAACATGCAGCAGGCGGCGCGCGTCTCGGACCGCACGGCCTTCTTCAACCTGGCCGCGGTCGGCCGGCCCGGCAAGCTGATCGAGCTGGACGACACCGCGCGCATCTTCTCCAACCCGTCGGTGCAGGCCACCGAGGACTACATCTCGGGCCGCTTCGGCTGACCGGACACCTCGCGGTGCTGCATGGCGGTGCCACCGCGAGGCACACGAAAGGGCCCGCCCCTGCTCCCGGGGGCGGGCTCTTTCCTCGACTCAAGAGGATCTGGAGGATCTAGAGGATCTGGAGGATCTGGAGGATCTAGAGGAAGGCCAGATCCACGATCCAGAAGGCGCACGCGGCGACGATCGCGGCCGCCGGCATGGTGATGAACCAGCCCATCACGATGTTCTTGGCGACCCCCCACCGCACGGCGTTGATCCGCTTCGTCGCTCCCACGCCCATGATCGCCGAGGTGATCACATGAGTGGTCGAGATCGGCGCGTGGAACATGAACGCGGTGGTGAACATGATCCCGGCGCCGGTGGTCTCGGCGGCGAAGCCCTGCGGCGGGTCCAGTTCGATGATCTTCCGCCCGAGCGTGCGCATGATGCGCCACCCGCCCGCGTACGTGCCGAGCGACAGCATCACGGCGCAGGCGATCTTCACCCACACCGGGATCGGTGCGTCGGCGCTCTGGACGTCGCCGATGACGAGCGCCATCACCACGATGCCCATCGTCTTCTGCGCGTCCTGCAGACCGTGCCCCAGCGCCATGCCGGCCGCCGACACCGTCTGAGCTATGCGGAAACCCCGCTTGGCCTTGTGCGGATTGGCCCGCCGGAACATCCACAGGATGGCGGTCATCACCAGATAACCGGCGACGAGTCCGACCACTGGCGACAGGAACATCGGGATGACGACCTTGTCGAGCACCCCGGACCAGATGACCTCCGTACCGCCGGCGAGCGCCGCGCCCACCATGCCGCCGAACAGCGCGTGGGACGACGACGAGGGCAGCCCGAAGTACCAGGTCACGAGGTTCCAGACGATCGCGCCGATCAGCGCGGCGAACAGGATCCCCATGCCCTTGGAGCCGTCGGGGGTCTCGATCAGCCCCTTGCTGACGGTGTGCGCGACGCCACTGCCAAGGAAGGCGCCGGCGAGGTTCATCACCGCGGCCATGGCCAGCGCGGCGCGCGGCGTCAGCGCCCGGGTGGAGACCGACGTGGCGATCGCGTTAGCGGAGTCGTGGAAACCGTTGGTGTAGGTGAATCCGAGCGCGACGCCGATGGTCACGATCAGAGCGAAGGTGTCCATGAAGGGCTCAGGACTCCTTGACCGCGATGGTCTCCACCGTGTTGGCCACGTGCTCGAAGGCGTCGGCGGCCTCCTCCAGCACATCCACGATCTGCTTCAGCTTGAGCACCTCGATGGCCTCGTACTTGCCGTTGAAGAGATGCGCGAGCAGCTTCCGGTGGATCTGGTCGGCCTGGTTCTCGAGCCGGTTGACCTCGATCCAGTACTCGGTGAGGTTCTCCATGGTCCGCAGGTTCGGCATGGCCTCGGCGGTCAGCTCGGCCGCCCGGGACAGCACCTCGATCTGCTGCTCGACGCCCTTGGGCAGTTCCTCGATGTTGTAGAGGACGACCAGGTCGACGGCCTCCTCCATGAAGTCCATGATGTCGTCGAGGGAGGACGCGAGGTTGTAGATGTCCTCGCGGTCGAACGGCGTGATGAACGAGGAGTTCAGCTGGTGGAAGATCGCGTGCGTCGCGTCGTCGCCTGCGTGCTCCGCGGCCCGCATGCGCTCTGCGATCTCGGCCCGGCCGGCGGGGTCCGCCCCGAGCAGTTCCATCAGGAGTTTCGAGCCCGTGACGATGTTGTCCGCGGATGCGGCGAACATGTCGTAGAAGCTCGTCTCCCTGGGGGTCAGACGAAAGCGCACGTTGGGGTCCTCAAGATGCATCGGTTTCGGTCAGGCTGATGCTAGGCGCATCATCCGGCCACGGCTAATGGGGCCGCCCCCAGTGTCGCCCATGGGCCGCAGCGGTCTGCAGGGGGGCGACCGGACCGCCCGGACGGGGACCGGGTTCCCGCCGAAGTTCGGTACCATATACCCAGTAGGGGTATATGTCGGAGCCGGAGCGCTGGAGGACACGATGACGACCACCGAGGCCGACGCGGAAGCCCTCTCGGCCCCAGACCCGCTCACCCCTGCCACCCCGGAACACCCGGAAGTCCCCGAACAGCAGGACGACGCCGAACAGCCGGAGCACGGCAAGGACGCGGACGCCGAGCACGCGGACGCCGAGCACGCGGACGCCGAGCATCCGGCCGGAGCCGTGCACGGCTACCACGAGCAGAAGGCCGAACACCTCAAGCGCCTGCGCCGCATCGAGGGCCAGATCCGCGGCCTGCAGCGCATGGTCGACGCGGACACCTACTGCATCGACATACTCACCCAGGTGTCCGCCTCCACCAAGGCCCTGCAGTCCTTCGCCCTGCAGCTCCTGGAGGAACACCTGCGGCACTGCGTCGCCGACGCGGCCCTCAAGGGCGGCGACGAGATCGACGAGAAGGTGGAAGAGGCGACGAAGGCGATCGCCCGCCTACTGCGCACCTGAGCCCGCGGCCCCTTCCCTCCCGGCCCGCTCCTCCTCGCCCACCCGCAGCACCTGGTCGATGCTCTCCATGCTGAGCCGGTCCTCCCCGGCCGCCGAGGCCGCGATGATCAGCTCCCCGCACAGTTCGATCTCGGCGAGGGCCACGTGGTCCTGAACTGCCGTACCGCCGCCCGGAGCCACGCGCATCACCTCGTCTCTGCCGTCACCGGCTTCCTAGAGTAGGGAGCGCTCCGTACGGCGCGCATGGCACGGACGGGCTAGTCCTTACGACCGCCCTGTGGCCGAAAACACTCCGCGCATGCGGTGCCCCTACTCCGCGATGCGCCCTGCGTAGATGTCGTCCGCGGCCGGCAGCCGCACCTGGACGGGGGCGCCGAAGTCGTACAGCAGGGTCGTCGAGGCGACGGCGACGGCCTCCCGCTGCTGCCCGTTCACAAAGCTGAACCGGTGCCGGACCTTGCGGATCCGCCCCTCGTCGTCGAGGTAGACGTCGAACGGCACCCGAGCCGTGGCGAACCCCTTCGCCGCCGCCCGCAACGCATCCCGCCCGCCCGCCGACGCGTTCTCGGCGGCCGCCGTCAGGTCGGCGGTGCCCCGGTAGTGCCGCACCGCGGTCCCGGCCACCTCGGTCCGCCCCACGTACGTCGCCGTGCGCGTCCCGCGCAGCACCTCGGCGGCGGCGAACGGGTCGGTGGCCCCGCCGGTCACCAGGTTCCCGTCGGACAGCGTCGCCGTCTCCACCCGCACCCATTTGTCGTCCGGCACCCCGGCTCCCCGGTTCTTCATGAACAGGGCCCCGGGCGCGAGGAGTTCGGTGATCGGACGGTGCTCACTGGTCCCGGCCGGATCCTGCGGCAGCAGCACCTTCAGCTGCCCGAGCTGCCTGCGGTAGTCGTAGACGCCCTGCCCGCGGATGGTGACCAGGGTCCCGCCGGTGGCCATCTCCATCGACGTACGCGCCTTCGACGTACCCGCCGCGACGAGAGCGTCCGCGGCCCGGTGCAGCGTCCGCACGGGATCGGCCGCCCGGTCGTCCCGGCCGCCCGGGGCGGCGGCCCCGTCTCCGGAACACCCCGCGGCGCACACGCAGACCCCGGCCACGATCCCGGCCACGATCCCGGACCGGACCGCCGCGCCCGTCTTCCTCCGACCCCGCTCCGCCATGACCTGCCAACCCCCAGCCGGTACGTCCGTCACAGACCCCCCGTCGCTCCGCTTAACGACGGCTGGGTGCCCCCGTCACGCGGACCGGGCCGAAGCCGGGGCGCCGCAGCTGGGTAACGTTGTCCGGGTGACGCAGCAGGACGGCTCGCCCTCCCCCC
The DNA here is from genome assembly GCF_036898465.1 of Streptomyces sp. B21-105. NCBI lineage: Bacteria > Bacillati > Actinomycetota > Actinomycetes > Kitasatosporales > Streptomycetaceae > Streptomyces > Streptomyces sp. B21-105. The sequence goes on from NZ_JARUMJ010000001.1 coordinate 4,407,610, forward strand.
GCACCGACGGGGAACACCGCACCACAACCGTCGAACAGGGCCGCTTCTGTCTCGCCCGCTGCACCTGCGGCTGGCGCGGCCCGGCCCGCAGAGCGAGAAGCATGGCCAGATCCGACGCGGAGACCCACGCCCCCGGCTGACCGACCACCGCTCCCCCTCACAGACCCCACCGACCCAGGCGGACGTCACCGTTGCGTCACCGCCGACGGCCGTCGGAACCTGTGCTCTCATGGCCCCGTCTCGCTCCGTGAAGCCGACAGCGGCCGAGGGAAGGCGCACACCATGGAACGGCGTACGTTCATCGCGGGCGGCACGGCCGCGTTCGCGACGGCAGTGACCGCGTGCACGGCGAACGGCGGCAGGTCCGGACGGACGACGGCGCTCACTACGACCAGCGTCTCCGCCCCCGCGAACTGGGCCGCCCTGGCCCGCGGCCTGGACGGCACGCTGGTCCGCCCCGGCGAGGCCTCCTGGGCGGCGGCCCGGCAGCTCTACAACACCCGCTTCGACAACCTCAGGCCCGCGGCGGTGGCCTACGTCGCCCACGCCGACGACATCCGTGCGGTCATGGCCTACGCCCGCGCCCACCGGATCAAGGCCGCGATCCGCAACGGCGGCCACTCTTACGGCGGCTGGTCCTCCGGCGACGGCCGGCTGATCATCGACGTCTCCAAGCTGAACCGGGTCCGGGCGAGCGGCGGCTCGGCGGTGGTCGGCGCGGGCTCCAAGCTGATCGACGTCTACCGGGCGCTGGCGGCTAAGGGCGTGACGATCCCCGCGGGCTCCTGCCCGACCGTCGGCGTCTCCGGCCTCGTCCTGGGCGGCGGCCACGGCGTCGTCTCCCGCGCCTACGGCCTGACCTGCGACAGCCTCACCCGCGCCACGATCATCACCGCGGACGGCAAACAGCTCACCGCCGACGCGACGAGGAACACCGCCCTCTTCTGGGCCCTGCGCGGCGCCGGCAACGGCAACTTCGGCGTCGTCACGGAGCTGGAGTTCAGGACGCACCCCGCGCCCCAGGCGGTGACGGGCTACCTCACCTGGCCCTGGTCGAAGGCGGCCGCGGTGGTGAAGGCGTGGCAGGAGTGGGGCCCGGCCCAGCCCGACGAGATCTGGTCCTCCCTCCACGTGGCGAACGCCCCCGGCGGCACCCCCACCATCTCCGTCGCCGCGTTCTGCATCGGCACGTACGGCCAGCTGCAGAACGCCGTCGACCGCCTCACGGACCGGGTGGGCGCCCCCGCGACGAACGTGTCCCTGCGCCGACGCACGTACGAGGAGGCGATGGAGATCTACGCCGGCTGCTCGTCCTTCACCTCGGACGCCCAGTGCCACCTGCCGGGCTCCACGCCGGGCCGCTCCCCGCAGGGCGCGCTGGGCCGGGAGACGTACGCGGCCCGCTCGGACTTCTTCGACGTCTCGCTCTCGGCGGCCGGCATCCAGACCCTGCTGAGGCAGATCACATCGGTGCGGGGCGGCTCGGGCAGCATCGCGCTGACGGCGCTGGGCGGCGCGGTGAACCGGGTCTCGCCGCTGGCCACCGCCTTCGTCCACCGCCGCTCACGCATGCTGGCCCAGTACATCGCGTCCTGGCGGGCCGGCACGGCGGGGACGGCGGCGCAGTCCTGGCTGAACACCGCCCACCGCGCGATGGCCCCGTACGCCTCGGGCGCGGCCTACCAGAACTACGCGGACCCGGCCCTGACGAACTGGCGCAAGGCCTACTACGGCGACGCGCTGCCCCGCCTGACGCGGCTGAAGCAGCACTACGACCCCAACGGCTTCTTCACCTACCCCCAGGCCCTCTGAGACGCCCGGAGCGGAAAGCTCAGGCGGCGAGATCCCGCTCCTCCGCGGCGACCCCGGTCCGGGCGCCGCGGGCGAGCCCTTCGCGATCGCCGGCCCGAGCCGAACGGCTGCGCACCAGCCACCCCATCCGGGGCGACCGGTCGACGGCCCTCAGCACCGGGGTGAGCAGCATGGAGGCGACCGGCGACAGCAGCAGCGCCACGGCGGTGCCGAGCGCGAACCCGCCGACCACGTCGGTCGGGTAGTGCACGCCCATGTAGACCCGGCAGAATCCCTCGAGCAGGGCGACCCCTATCCCGACGAGCCCGAACTTCCGGTTGGCGACGAAGAGCCCCACGGCCATGGCCATGGTGAGGGTGGCGTGGTCGCTCACGAACGAGTAGTCGGTCTTGCCCGAGACGAGCACCTCGAGGCCCTGGTGATCGCGGAAGGGCCGCGGCCGCTCGACGAACCCCCTTATCGGCACGTTCACCAGCACGGCGACGGCGGCGGCGAGCGGCGCCCACACCAGGGCGGCCACGGAGGAGGCGGCCTCCTCGGCGGTGCCCGGCCGGCGGCGCACTCCCCACCAGCACGCCACGATCAGCAGCATCATGGCGAACAACAGCCCGTACTCACCGACGAACTCGACGATGCGGTCGAACCAGTGCGGGGCGTCCTTGGCCAGCCCGTTGATGTCATAAAGCAGGTCGACGTCGGGGTTCGACCCGGATTCGGCGAGTCCAGCCATGGTGCTGCGGCCCCTTCGTCGTGTTCTGCTCGGCGCGGCTCGCATGCGCCCGCTCCAACAGGAACGCACGACTCCCGTTGATACGTTCCACTCTCCACTGAATGATCACTCAGACGTTATCGAAGAGAGACGGATCGGCGCAGCTCAGCGCTGAGGCTCCGGCCCGCCTCACACCGTCGTCGGGAGCGCTTTCGCGCCATCTTCGGTGACCCGGGTGGCTCCGAAGTACTCGGCGGTGTCGATGGGGTCGAACCGGATGACGGCCCCCGTGTAGGGCGCGTCGATCATGTACCCGCCCCCCACGTACATCCCGACGTGGTGGATGGCCCGCGAATTGTTGAGATCGGTGGAGAAGAACACCAGGTCCCCCGGCAGCAACTCGCTCCGCTTCGGATGCGGCCCGGCGTTGTACTGGTCGTTGGCGACCCGGGGCAGGGTGATCCCGACGCTCTCGTAGGCGGCCTTGGTCAGCCCGGAGCAGTCGAACCGTCCCCCCTGGTCAGCGGTGCCGTTCCCACCCCACAGATAGGGCGTGCCGAGCTTCTTCTGCGCGAAGTAGATGGCCCCGGCGGCCTGCTTCGACGGATCCACCCGAGAAACGGGAGCAGCGAAGGACTTCTCGAGCGTCGTGATCGTCTTCACGTAGGTCCGCGTCTCGCTGTACGGGGGCACCCCCCCGTATTTGATGACCGCGTCCGGTCCCGCGTTGTAGGCGGCGAGCATGTTGTGCGTGGGGTCGCCGGGGACCGACTTGACGTACTTCGCGAGGGCGCAGTCGTACGACGCCGCCGATGGAATCGCGTCATTCGGATCCCACACGTCACGGTCGCCGTCGCCGTCGCCGTCGACGCCGTGCGTGGCCCAGGTTCCGGGGATGAACTGAGCTATTCCCTCCGCCTTCGCCGGGCTCTTGGCGTTGGGGTTGAATCCGCTCTCCTGGTACAGCTGCGCGGCGAGCAGCGCGGGATTGATCGCCGGGCAGTGGTTTCCCCACTTCTGCACGAGCGTCTGGTACGCGGCCGGCACGGCCCCCTTGGCCAGCCCCACGCTCTTGCCGCCCACGCCGTTGACGATGTTCCCTGCGACGACGTACACGCCGACGACGAGCAGCATCACGAAGCTGAGCCCCGCCCCGGCCAGGGCACCCGCCACGATCCACGCCTTACGCACCGTCAACCGCCCCTCGCCCGCGCGGGATCCCGCCCCTGTCAGTCTATGAGTTTCCCACCCGGAATCCGGTGCAACCGATGCTCTCGTAGTCGGTCGGGCTGCTCTTGACGTGATAGATGACGGCGGTCCAGTCACCCGGGTCGTTGACCACGGGGATCGACGGATCGGACTTGACGGCGGAGAGGTGGCTGCGGAAGTCGTCGGGGTAGGTCAGCTCGACGAACCCGCCGTCCTTCCAGTGCTCGTAGATGTCCACCGGCTTGCTCGTGTAGCCGATGTTCTTGCTCTCCATCATCACCGCGTACGGCTTGCCCGTGTCGGCGTCGATCTCGTGCGGCGGTTTCACGCCCACCGAGACGTAGTACGGGGCCGGCTTCTTGTCCTCGAGCTCCGCGTACTTGAAGCGGAAGGTGATTCTCGCTCGGTCGGCGACGGTGGGGGAGTCCGGATCGTCGACGTCGTCCACCCCGTACTGAAGTTCCTTCGGCGCACTGACCGCGCCGATCTGGGCGCACTTGCCGATACCGTGCGCGGCATCGGCCGGCTCCGTCGACAGGGTCCAGCGATCTCGGGAGACGCGGTCGTTCAGGATGTACTCCGGCGCCTTTTGCGACACGGCGCTCGCGGTGGGAGACGCCGAGGGCGACGCGCCGCTGCCCGTCCCCCCCGCCCTGTTCCCGTCCAGCACCTTCAGCGTCACGGCGGTGCCCGTCCCCACGACCAGGGCGACCGCGAGGGCAACGATCCACGGCGTGCGACGCGACCGTCGCTGTTCCGAAGCGGCCGTCGGCGCCAAGGGCGCGTGGGTGGGCACGTATCCGGGGAGGGCCGTCGGCACGTACCCGGGCCCCACGGTCGGCGCGTAGGCCGGCGGTGTCGGCGCTCCGTGCCCCGGCGGGACCAGTCCCGCCGCCCTGGCTGACTGGAGGTCCTGCGGCACGGCCTCGACGTCGCTGGTGAGACGAACGTAGAACGGATCCTCGGCGAGCGCGGAGGTCACCGCGCAGCGGGCGATCACCTCGGCCGGCCCGGGACGCTGATCGGGGTCTTTGGCCACGCAGTCCTGTATGAGTTCGGCCAGTTCCGGCTCGACCCCGCCGAGGTCGATGTCCTCGTGCACCACGCGGTACGACACCGCATGCGTGGGCCCCGACCCGAACGGCGGACGTCCCGTCACGGCGTAGGCCAGCGTCGCCCCGAGTGCGAACACGTCCGCGGCCGCTCCCACCTGATTGCTGATCAGTACCTCGGGTGCGGTGTACCCGGGTGTCCCCGGCGCGAGTCCGGTCTGCGTCAGGGCCGTGTCGGCGGCCCCTCGGGCGATGCCGAAGTCGATGAGCAGCGGCCCCTGCGGCGAGAGGATCACGTTCTGCGGTTTGAGGTCCCGATGGGTCACTCCGTACGCGTGGACGCTCGCCAGCGCTTCGGCCAGAGCGGCGAGCAGCCTCCGCGCACTGTCCGAGGGCATCGGTCCCCGCTCCCGCACCGCGCCGCCCAGGGTCGGCCCGGCCACATACTCCGTCGCCAGCCAATAAGGCGCCGTGTCGAGGGAGGCGTCGATGAGGTTGGCGGTGTACGCGCTGCGGACCGCCCGCACCGTCTCGACTTCGCGCCGGAACCGTGCCAGCGCTTCCGGGTGGTCGACGATCTCGTCCCGGATGACCTTGATCGCGACGAGCCGTCCACCGGGCGAGCGCCCGAGGTAGACCTGCCCCATGCCACCCGCGCCGAGCCTCGCGAGAAGCGTGTGCGCGCCTATCCGCGCAGGGTCCTGAGCCTTCAGTACGTCCACTGAACCGACCTTGCCACATCGATCAGTTGGCCATGGAGGCGAGCCGTGCCGCATGTCTCCGTGCGGCCGCTCCCGCCCCCCGGCAAGCCGGTCGTGCAAAGGACGGCCCGGGCCGACGCCAAGCATCGCCCAACGTTCGATCCTCAGATCGTCATGCGGGGCCATGATTCGGCAACCTGTGCGACCGGGTTCGGGCTCGGACGTACGTTCCACCGCGTGAACCCTGAAGACGCCCCCCACAGATCCGTACAGCACCCTCCGGCCTCCGCCGCCACCGCCCGCCGCGCGCTGCTGCGCGGCCTCGCCGGCACGGCGACACTGGGCGGCTTCGCCCTCGCGGCGGCCCCCGCCTCCGCCGCCCCCCGCGCGACCGCCTCGCGCCACACCTCCCCGCGCGGTACCGCGCCCCGGCCCGCCACCGCCGACCAGGCGCTGCGGGAACTCGCCGCGGGCAACCGGCGCTGGCGCACCTACTGCGAGCGCCATCCGGACGAGACGCCCGCGGTCCGGACGAGCCTGACGGCCGGTCAGCAGCCCTTCGCCGTGGTCCTCGGCTGCATCGACTCGCGCGTGCCACCCGAGCTGGTGTTCGACCAGGGCCTCGGCGATCTGATGACCGTCCGCAGCGCGGGCGAGGTCCTCGACGAGGCCGTTCTCGGCAGCGTGGCCTACGGAGTGCTGGAACTGGGGATACCGCTGGTCATGGTGCTCGGGCACCAGTCGTGCGGCGCGGTGAAGGCCGCGGTGCAGGCAGACCGGTCCGGTGAGCGGCTGCCCGCCCACATCCAGTACCTGGCGGACCAGATATCCCCGGCCATCGACCGCACGAAGGACGGCGACGCCCGCGTCGACTCGACCATCGACGCCAACATCCGGGCCGTCCGCTCACGTCTCGCCGCCGAGCCCGACCTCGCCGCGAAGATCTCCGCCGGCGAGCTGGCCGTCGTCGGCGCCCGCTACGAGCTCACCACCCAGCTCGTGCATCCCATCGCCTAGGGCTCCTGGGAATCGGAGGTCGCCTCCCGGTACAGCGCCGCGGCCTCCGGCCCCAGGACCACGCTGTACGAGACGTCGTCCGTGGAGCCGCCCTGCTCGTGGCCGCCCAGTATGCCGACGACCTCGCCGTAGCCGTTCACCCACGGGCTGCCGCTGGTGCCGCCGGAGAAGCCGGGGCAGGCTATGCGCTGCTGGGTGGCGGTGTGGACGGTGGGTTTGTTCACGCACCGTATCGGCGCCTCTTTGGCGCTGGGGTAGCCCGTCACGGTGACGGGCGTGGCCCCCGTGGCGGTGCCCGGGGTGAACCGGTTGCCGCCGACCACGTCCTCGACGCCCTCGCCGTCCGGCTTCTCCAGCGCGGCGAACGCCACGTCGCTGTCCTCGTCCTGCCCCTGTGTCCACCCGTCGGGCAGGAAGACCCTCGTGACCTTCCAGACCCCGTAGGGGGCCTCGCCGTCCTGGTAGCCGGGGACGAACGCCACGTCCTCGGCGTTCGTCAGGCAGTGCGCCGCCGTGACGACCAGGTCGCGGTGCGGGCTGTGCACCACGGACGCCGTGCAGACGTGCCCGCCGGCCAGTCTGCCGACGTCCGCGTCGTCCGCCGCGAACAGCGCGCCGACCTTCGCGGACTGCGCCGTCGCCACGGCGACGGCCGTCACCCCGAGGGGCCCGGGCCCTCCGTCGGCGGCCGCCTCGGAGGCGGAGGTGACGGCCAGCAGCACGACCGCACCGAGCAGCGCGTTTCTGTTCATCGAATCCACTGTGTCCCACGAAGGTGAGAGAAGCGACAGATACCTCTCCCGACGCTACCCACACCCGGCCCGCACAACCGTTCCCCCTTCGCTCGCCAGTACGATCAGCGCGACCAGCACGAATGCCCCGCAGCGGCCAGCACAGGCCCGCCCGGGACGCAGCCCCCGCCCACCCGGGACGCCACCCCGCCCGCACTCGGCGGCATCGACGCGCGCGGCCGGCGACACCGCGCGAGGCGCAGACGACACCACGCGAGGTGAAGTCCCGGCACGCCGCGTCCACTTGACCGGGACCATCCGCCCCCATAGGTCAAGCGGCGGCCATCGCCGCACCATCCCCCCGTCATTGATCAGCAATCACCCGGCCCCCTCCGGTATTGCGGAAGTCAGGATTCCACCAGGCATCTTGTTGTCGCGTACTCAACAAAGGAACAGTCGTCGTGGGCCGCCGCCCGCCACCGGGGACCACGTACCGGTGGCACGCATCACCCCCACCCGCACCGCCCCTGTCACCCCGTCATCAGGAGCTGTCCGTTGCGTACGACGACTTCCCCCGCCTCCCCCACCTCCCCCGCCACCCCCGTCAGATCCGGCCGACGAGGCCGCGCCGGCGCCTCGATCCTCGGCGCCGCCGCCCTCGTACTCGCCGGACTCGGCACCGCGGCCCAGGCGAACGCGGCACCCGCCCACACGACGCCCTCGAAGGTCACCTGGGCGGCCACCCCCTGTGCCACCCCCAAGCACAAGGGTGACCTGACCTGCAACTCCTTCCGCGTCACCGGCGGCACCACCGCCTTCCAGAAGGCACGCGCCGCCGACACCGGCGAGGCCGCCGCCGTCACCCCGAAGGCGGCCGCCGCCGGCCCCACCGGCTACGGCCCGTCCGACCTCCAGGACGCCTACGGCCTGACCGGCGCCGCATCGGGCAACGGCTCCGGCGAGACCATCGCGATCGTCGACGCGTACGACGACCCGAACGCCGCCGCCGACCTCGCCAAGTACCGCTCCTACTACGGCCTTCCCGCCTGCACGGTGGCCAGCGGCTGCTTCAAGAAGGTGAGCCAGACCGGCTCGACGACCTCGCTGCCCTCCGCCGACAGCGGCTGGGCCGAGGAGGAGTCCCTGGACCTCGACATGGCCAGCGCGGTCTGCCCGAACTGCAAGATACTGCTCGTCGAGGCCACCTCCGCGTCCATGGCCAACCTCGGCAAGGCCGTGAACGAGGCCGTGACGCTGGGCGCGAAGTTCGTCTCCAACAGCTACGGCGGCGCCGAGTCCTCCTCGGACACCTCGTACGACACCTCGTACTTCAAGCACGCCGGCGTCGCCATCACCGTCAGCGCGGGCGACGAGGGCTACGGGGCCGAGTACCCGGCCTCCTCCAGGTACGTGACGTCCGTGGGCGGCACCGCCCTGTCCACGTCCTCGAACTCCCGCGGGTGGACCGAGAAGGTCTGGAACACCAGCTCCACCGAGGGCACCGGCTCGGGCTGCTCCGCCTACGACGCCAAGCCGACCTGGCAGACCGACACCGGCTGCGCCAAGCGCACCGTCTCCGACGTCTCGGCCGTGGCCGACCCGGCGACCGGCGTCTCCGTCTACGACTCCTACGGCGTCACCGCCGGCTGGTACACCTTCGGCGGCACCAGCGCCTCCGCGCCCATCATCGCCGCCGTATACGCCCTCGCCGGCACCCCCGGCAGCAGCGACTACCCGGCCGCCTACCCCTACGCGGCCGCCGGCACCTCCGCCCTGAACGACGTCACCAGCGGCAGCAACGGCTCCTGCTCCTCCAGCGCCTCCTACCTCTGCACCGCCCGCTCCGGCTACGACGGCCCCACCGGCCTCGGCACCCCCGAGGGGACGGACGCCTTCACCGGATGACCTGACCACCCGTCACCACTCGTCATCATCCGTCACACCGAACAGCCACAGTGAGCCGTGGGGGCCACGCGTGGCGAAGGGCGAACGGGCCGCGGCACCCAGCCGCGGCCCGTTCGCCCTTCGTCGTGAGACCATCGAAACGTACGCTCACCCGACCGGCCGTCAGAATCCGCGCAGGGCCGCGAAGTGGGCTAACGACGGAACCACACCTCAGGTTCCGCTCCGGCCTCGTTGCCCGGCGTGACCTGCCGTGATACACAGAGTTACCATACGAGCTATTCGTACGAATCCCACCCGCCAATGACGCCAAGTCGACACTACGACGGCGACTTTGTCGGCGAGAATGAGACGTGACCTCTGCACACCCGCAGAGGCCGGCAGAACTACCCACCAGGGGCGGTGACTTACATGCTGTTCGCGGCCGACAAGGGCGACATCAACACCATCATCGGCGGGATCGCTCCCGACTGGGGGCCCTTCGGCAGCCTGGGCAACGAGGCCAAGGTGATGATCGAGGTCGTGATGGCGGTCGCCATCCTCCTCTGCCTCGGCATCGCCATCTGGGGCGCGGCCAAACAGCGCATCGGCGCGACGGCCCTGCGGGACACCTTCAGCGCGGAACAGGGCAAAGGCCTCATCATCGCCGGCCTGACAGGCGTCTTCATCATCGGCTCCCTGGGGACCCTGTTCACGATCGTGTACGGCATGGCCGTGTAGCTGCGGCCACCGCACCACCCCCAGTCCCGTCCGGGCACGCCCGGCCCCCCGTCCCCACCCACCTGTCGTGCCCACCGGCTGAGGTTGCGTTTCCCTGATGTCCCTGATGTCGAGTCACCACACCGCGCCCGCGCGGGAACCAGCACGGCTACCGTCGTACTTCTACGCGTTCCGGTACGGCAACGAGGGGGCGTACCCGGCATGACTCCCGGCGACGACAACGACTACGGCGAACCCGCGCGCACCGACGAGGGCCCGCGCTACGGCGGAACACGCGTCCGGCTCCCGGAGGACGACCCCTACGGCCAGGCCCGCAGAGGCCCGCGCGGCCCCTCACGCAGCATGGTGACGGTCGTCGGCGTCGTCGTCGTGCTGATCGCGGCGATCGCCTTCGCGAACCGCGGAGGAGATGATTCCCCTTCCGGGTCGTCCACTTCGACGGCCGGCGGCAAGCCGAACGCCACCAGCACGGAGGCAACCGGCACAAAGCCGGTCCAGTCGAAGACGGGCGGGATCCCCTCGGGGTTCGCCCACACCCGGCAGGGAGCCGAGTCGGCCGCCGCCAACTTCGCTGTAGCGCTGGGCTCGACCGGCATGTTCCAGAAGAACAGCCGGCACGACCTCGTCGACACCGTCTACACCACCACCGCCGCGGCCAAACTGCAGGCCGCGATGGACCAGGCGTACTCGGCCGACTTCCTCGCGAGAATGGGCCTCGACGCCGACGGCAACGCCCCGAAGGGCAACACCTTCGTCTCCCGGGTGGTGCCGGTGGGCACGACCGCACAGGCCTACTCCGCCGCCGGAGCCAAGGTCGCCGTCTGGTACCTGGGCCTCATCGGCATGTCCGGCACGACCTCGACCGACCCGGTCACCTCGTCGTGGAAGACCTGGACCTTCGACCTCCAGTGGACCGACGGTGACTGGAAGATCGCTGGCGACACCCAACAGGACGGCCCCGCGCCGGTCCCCGGCGACGATGCGGCCGCCACCTCCGACGAGATCAGCAAGGCCATCGAGGAGTACGGAGGGTTCACGTATGCCCGGTAAGCCGCGCCGCCTGCTCCGGCTTGCCGGAGTCGTGGCAGCCGTCCAAACCTCGGCCGTGCTGCTGGCCACCCGCGCCTTCGCGGACCCGACACCCTCCTCGTCTCCTTCGCCGTCCCCCTCACCGTCCGGCAGCCTCGACTGCAGCCTCATCTCGGGAGAGGCGAAGAAGTACTGCGAGAAGGGCAACGCGGACTCCTCCACCACCAACCCCGGCGTCTCCGACACCCTCGACCCGCTCTCCTCCCTCGCCAAGGGCTGCGCCGACGCCGCCTCCTGGACCGTCGACAAACTCAGCGACGCGGTGAAGGACACGGCGAACGTCGACTTCACCAACGAGCGGTTCCTCAAGCAGTACGCCGTCGTCTTCGCCGCCTCGACCGTCCTGACGCTCCTGTTGTGGCTGCTGGCCGTCGCCAAGCGGGCGGTGCGCGGAGTGCCCCTGACCACCGCCATCGGCGAAGCCGTCGGGTTCCTCTGGCTGACCGTCCTGGCCTCCGCCTTCACCCCCCTCGTCCTCTACACCGTCGTCTCCGCCACGGACGGCATCACGGACGTCCTCGCCAAGACGACCGGCAACCAGACCGACACGTTCTTCGGCACCTTCTCGCAGGCCCTCGCCAAGGGCGAGAACATCGGCGGCGGCCCGATCATGCTGATCGTCGTGTCCCTGGTGTCGATCCTCGCCGCCGGAGTGCTGTGGCTGGAGCTCGTCATCCGGGCCGCCCTGCTCTACGTCGGCGCGCTGCTCGGCACGGTCGTCTACGCGGGACTGGTCGACAAGAACCTGTGGAGCCACGTCCGCCGCTGGGCCGGCATCATGATCGCCGTCATCCTCGTCAAGCCGGTCATCGTGATAGTGCTCGGCCTGGCCGGAGCGCTGTCCTCCGCCGACGGCCCGGACTCCTTCTCCGCCGTCGTCTCCGGCCTCTCCATCATCCTGCTCGCCATCTTCGCCAGCGCGATGATCTACCGCTTCGTCCCCGGCTTCGGCGACGAGATCGCGAACGGCCGCAACAACCGCATCATGCAGGGAGCCGAGGGCAAGGCCGCCGCCGTCATCAGCTCCCCGGCGAACCTGGTCGCCCAGGGCATCAAGACGCACAGCACCCGCGCGGACAACGGCGGCTCGTCCGGATCCGCCGGCGGCCGCCCCGCCAACCCCGTGTCCGGCGGGGTCGCCGCGCACAGCTCACGCACCGGGAACGGGGGCAGCGGATCTGTCCCCTCCGCCGCACCCGCCCCCCGCGCGAGCAGCCCCGTCAACACCCCGCACGCAGGCAACACCCGAAACAGCAGCAACAACCGCACGGGAGGTGAAGGGCGTTGACGACCGATTCCCACGTGTCCCACGCGATCACGCCCCGCCGTACATATCTGATCGGCCGCGCCCGGCCGAACGCGATCGTCGGCCGCAACCGCGAGACCGGCGAGATCGCGCTCATCGTCATCGGCGCGTTCCTCGGCATGATGTGCGGTCTCCTCGTCCCCGTCCTCGCCCTGCGCATCGTCCTGCTGAGCGGTTTCCCCATGCTCGCGCTGGCCGCGGTGTACGTGCCGTACAAGCACCGCACCTTCTACAAGTGGTTCGAGATCAACCGCAGCTACAAGCGCACCCTCCGCCGGGGCACCACGTACCGCTCGGCGGCCTCGGAGGCCGGCACCCGCCTGGACGGCCAGGAGGTCGAGGTCGTCCCCCCGCCGGGCATCGGCCGCATCAGCTGGCTGGCCGCCCCCTTCGGCCCCGACGAGATCGCCGTCCTCCTGCACGCGGACCGCCGCACGGTGACCGCGGCCATCGAGATCGAGGGCCCGGGCGTCGGCCTGCGCGACAGCGAGGACCAGGAAGCCCTCGTCGACCGCTTCGGCACCCTCCTCAAGCACGTGGCCAACGGCGACGGCTTCGTCACCCGGCTGCAGATACTCGCCCGCACCCTCCCCGCCGACCCCGACGCCCACGCCAAGGACGTCGCCGTCCGCGGGGACGAGAGGTCGCCCGACTGGCTGGCCCGCTCCTACGACCAGCTCCAGTCCATGGTGTCCACCAGCAGCGAGCAGCACCGCGCCTACCTCGTCGCCTGCATGCACTACACCCGTGAACTGGCCGCCGAGGCCCACGCGATGGCCCGCGCCGCCCACCCGCGGTCGGGCCGCAAGCTGGACCGTGACGCCGGCCTCGCCGTCGTCATGGCCCGCGAGCTGACGGACATCTGCTCCCGCCTCCAGGAGGCGGACATCCGCGTCCGCCAGCCGCTCGGCCAGGGCCGGCTGTCCTCCCTCGTCCACTCCATGTACGACCCGGACCACCCCATCGACCACATCCAGGCCATGACCAGGCGCAACGCCTGGCCGGCCGAGCTGGACGCCATGGAGCCGACGTACCTCCAGGCCAAGACCCGCGAATCGTCCACCCGCGCCCCCTGGTGCCACGCCACGGCCTGGGTGAAGGAATGGCCGATGACCCCGGTCGGCGTCAACTTCCTGGCCCCCCTGCTGGTCCACACCCCGGACGTCATCCGCACGGTCGCCGTCACCATGGACCTCGAACCCACCGAGGTCGCCATCGAGCGCATGCTCACGGAGAAGACGAACGACGACGCGGAGGCCAGCCGCGCCGCCAAGATGAACCGGACCGTCGACCCGCGCGACGTCGCCGCCCACTCCCGCCTCGACCAGCGCGGCGAGGACCTGGCGTCCGGCGCGGCCGGCGTGAACCTGGTCGGCTACATCACGGTCTCCTCCCGCAATCCCGAGGCGCTCGCCCGCGACAAGCGGACGATCAGGGCGTCGGCCGGCAAGTCGTACCTGAAGCTGGAGTGGTGCGACCGGGAGCACCACCGTGCGTTCGTGAACACCCTCCCGTTCGCCACCGGAATCCGAAGGTAGGGGCTTCACATGCGGGACCCGATGTCCGTCCTCACCGACGCCTTCACGTCCTTCCTGTTCGGCAAGGTGGAGACGACCCGCCTTCCGGTCCGCACCTCCACCGGCCAGGCCCAGGCCGTCTACCTCCCCACGGCCGCCCCCGGCCTCGGCGACTCCGGCGTCATCATCGGCCGCGAGGTCTACTCCGGGAAGGGCTACATCTACGACCCCTTCCAGCTGTACGGCCAGCAGCTGCCCGCCCCGCACTGGCTCGTCCTCGGCGAGTCCGGCAACGGCAAGTCGGCCCTGGAGAAGACCTACGTCCTGCGCCAGCTCCGCTTCCGCGACCGGCAGGTCGTCGTCCTGGACGCCCAGGGCGAGGACGGCGTCGGCGAATGGAACCTCATCGCGCAGGCGCTGGGAATAACCCCCATCCGTCTGGACCCGATGGCCGCCCTGGACATGGGGATCCGCCTCAACCCCCTGGACCCGTCGATCACCACGACGGGCCAGCTCGCGCTGCTGCGCACGATCATCGAGGTGGCGATGGGCCACGGCCTCGACGAGCGTTCCGGTTTCGCGCTCAAGGTCGCCCACGCCTACGTCAACGAGACGATCGTCGATCGCCAGCCGGTCCTCACCGACATCGTCGAGCAACTGCGGCACCCCGAGCCTGAGTCGGCGGAGGCGATGAACGTCGCCATAGACGACGTGCGGGCCTGGGGCCTGGACGTCGCCCTCGTCCTGGACCGCCTGGTCGACGGCGACCTGCGCGGCATGTTCGACGGCCCTACGACGGTCGGCATCGACCTGGACGCGCCGCTGATCGTGTTCGACCTGTCCCACATCGACCGCAACTCGATCGCGATGCCGATCCTGATGGCGATCGTCGGGGTCTGGCTGGAGCACACCTGGATCCGCCCCGACCGGAAGAAGCGCATCTTCCTGGTCGAGGAGGCCTGGCACATCATCAGCAGCCCGTTCGTGGCCCAGCTGTTCCAGCGGCTGTTGAAGTTCGGCCGCCGTCTCGGCCTGTCCTTCGTGGCCGTCGTCCACCACCTGTCCGACGTGGTGGACGGAGCGGCGGCGAAGGAAGCCGCCGCCATCCTGAAAATGGCCTCCACCAGGACGATCTACGCCCAGAAATCGGACGAGGCGAGGGCCACCGGCCGGGTGCTGGGCCTGCCCCGCTGGGCCGTGGAGATCATCCCGACCCTCACCCCGGGCATCGCCGTATGGGACGTCAACGGCAACGTCCAGGTCGTCAAACACCTGGTCACCGAGACGGAACGCCCCCTGGTCTTCACCGACCGCGCGATGACGGAGTCGTCCGCCGACCGCATCGCCGACGACGACGCGCTGCTCGCCGCCGAGCTGGAACAGGAACGACGGGCGGCGGCCTTCATGGAACAGCACATCTCCGACCTGGACGGCTCGTCCGAGTCGACGGTGGCATAGAGGGCGGGGTGGTCATGAGACCGGGTGACGGGCATCGCCACGACAGCCACGGCTCCGGGCACGGTTCCGGACAGGGCTTCGGGCGGGGCTCCGGGCAGGGAGGCGTCCCCGACGGCCTGCTCGTCGGGATACTCGCCTTCCTGCTCGGCATGACCCTCCTCGTCTGGACGGCCACCGGACTGTCGGCCCTCCTCGCCCACGGCTCCTGGCCGTCCGGGGTCACCTTCACCCGCACCCCGCTGGCCATGCGCCACCTCATCGCCGAGCCCCACGACGTCCCCGGGGCCTGGCCCGACGCGGACGCCACGCAGTTCTCCGGCTACGGCCTCTTCTGGGGCCTGCTCATCGGCCAGCTGATGATCCTGCTCGTGCTCACGGTGTTCGTGATGGGCACCCTGGCCCGCTGGCGGGCCGTACGCGCACACCGAAGGGCGGACCGCACGGCTCCCGCCCCCGCCCCGCAACCTCAGCCCCAGCCCCAGCCCCAGCCCCAGCCCCACGAGGTGCCCACCCCTCGCACGGAGGCGACCCCGACGCAGGCCGCGGCCCCGGGGACCCGCGCCGAGCCGGCCCCGCACACACAATCCGCCGCGCAACCCGTCGCGCCGGCCGCCCCGCCGGCAGACCGGCACACCCTGACGGCGCCCCCGTCCCAGTCCCCGTCCCCGCCCTCCCCGTCCGCCGAGGCCGTCCCCGCGCCCTCCCACGGATGGGAGACCTCCCGCACCGAAGCCGGGACGGTCCACTACGCGCCCCCCGCGGCCCGGTACGCCCTCGCCTCCCAGGCCGTCAGGGACGCCCAGGGCCCGGCCCTCGTCCTCACCTCCGATCCCGCCCTCTGGCAGGACACCAAGGACGGCCGAGCCAAACTGGGCCCGGTCCACCTCTACGACCCGGCCCACCGCTGCGACACCCCCGCCCGCCTCCACTGGTCCCCCGTCGCCGGCTGCGAGGACAGACCGACCGCGGCATCCCGCGCGGCCGCGCTCCTCACCCCCGTGCGCCCCACGGCGCGCCTGGACCAGACGGTGGCCGAGACGGCCGAGACCCTGCTCCGCAGCTACCTCCACGCGGCCGCCATCGACGGCCGCACGGTCCGTCACGTCCACCGCTGGTCGCAGGGCACCGGCGTACAGGAAGCGGTGCGCGCCCTGCGCACGAACCCCAAGGCCGCCCCGGGCGCGGCCGGCGAGCTCGAAGCCGCCCTCACCGCTCACCCCGAACGCCGGGACATCGCCCAGGAGCTGACGGCCCGTGCCCTCTCCGCCCTGTCCACGGTGAACATCCGCGAGGCGTGCACTCCCAACCGAACTGATGCCCTCGCCTTGGATTCCTTCGTGGACGAAGGGGGCACTCTTTATGTGCTCGGTGAATCTCTCGAGGACCCCAGGACCAGCCCCGGCGCGATGCCTCTCCTGACGGCCCTCGTCTCCAGCGTGGTCGAGCGCGGCCGGCGCATGGCCGAACGGTCATCCTCCGGTCGCCTCGACCCACCACTGACCGTCGTCCTCGACGATGTGGCGGCCGTGGCCCCGATCCCCCAACTGCCGGACCTGCTGTCCGCCGGAACGGACCGCGGCCTGCCCACCCTGGCCCTCCTCCGCTCCCGCGAACAGGCCAGGGCCCGCTGGCCACACCACGACCTACCGGTCTGACACCCCGCCCGACGCCCGATCTGACGCCCGATCTGACACGACGGGCCGCTCGAGGGCGAACTCGTACTCGGTCTCCTGGGACTCCTCTCCCAACAGCACGGTCCGCCCGGTCGGCACGAACCCCGCCTTGCGGTACGCCCCCTGCGCCCGCAGGTTCCGCTCGTGCACGATGAGCCGCACCCGCTCCAGCCCCAGTTCCCAGGCCCAGTCCGCGGCGGCGTCGAGAAGCGCCCGCGTCATCCCGCTCCCCCGCCACTCCTTCCGCACGAAGACCCCTACGACGTGCCCCTGATGTCGCTCGACGGGCTCGCCGGCCCAGTCGACGCTGCCCGCCTCCTCCACGAGCAGGGTGACCGTGCCCGCCCACTGCCCGTCCTCCGCCACGGCGACGAACTGCCGAGCCCGGGCGGAACCCTCGGCCGCCCCAGCAGCCCGCTCCTGCCAGAACGAGTCCGGCCGCTCCGCAGCCGTCTCATACGTTTCCAGAAAGGCGAGCGGGGCCGCCGGATCCTCGAGCGCAAGCAACCGCAACGCCTTGACCGAGGCCCATTCCTCCGGCCGCACCACCCGAACCACATACGTGTACATGCAAAGCACAGTAGCCCCTGTGCTTCGCGTCGGAAATGCGTTTTTAACGCAGAAAACCCCCGTGCCGAATGGCACGGGGGTTTTCGCAATGATTGTTCGGCGGTGTCCTACTCTCCCACAGGGTCCCCCCTGCAGTACCATCGGCGCTGTAAGGCTTAGCTTCCGGGTTCGGAATGTAACCGGGCGTTTCCCTCACGCTATGACCACCGAAACACTATGAAACTGTTCAGCCGCACCACACCGTGACCATGGCATGGGGCTGTTCGTGGTTTCAGAACCAACACAGTGGACGCGAGCAACTGAGGACAAGCCCTCGGCCTATTAGTACCAGTCAGCTTCACCCATTACTGGGCTTCCACATCCGGCCTATCAACCCAGTCGTCTACTGGGAGCCTTACCCCATCAAGTGGGTGGGAATACTCATCTCGAAGCAGGCTTCCCGCTTAGATGCTTTCAGCGGTTATCCCTCCCGAACGTAGCCAACCAGCCATGCCCTTGGCAGAACAACTGGCACACCAGAGGTTCGTCCGTCCCGGTCCTCTCGTACTAGGGACAGCCCTTCTCAATATTCCTGCGCGCGCAGCGGATAGGGACCGAACTGTCTCACGACGTTCTAAACCCAGCTCGCGTACCGCTTTAATGGGCGAACAGCCCAACCCTTGGGACCGACTCCAGCCCCAGGATGCGACGAGCCGACATCGAGGTGCCAAACCATCCCGTCGATATGGACTCTTGGGGAAGATCAGCCTGTTATCCCCGGGGTACCTTTTATCCGTTGAGCGACGGCGCTTCCACAAGCCACCGCCGGATCACTAGTCCCGACTTTCGTCCCTGCTCGACCCGTCGGTCTCACAGTCAAGCTCCCTTGTGCACTTACACTCAACACCTGATTGCCAACCAGGCTGAGGGAACCTTTGGGCGCCTCCGTTACTCTTTAGGAGGCAACCGCCCCAGTTAAACTACCCATCAGACACTGTCCCTGATCCGGATCACGGACCCAGGTTAGACATCCAGCACGACCAGACTGGTATTTCAACGACGACTCCACCCGAACTGGCGTCCGAGCTTCACAGTCTCCCAGCTATCCTACACAAGCCGAACCGAACACCAATATCAAACTGTAGTAAAGGTCCCGGGGTCTTTCCGTCCTGCTGCGCGAAACGAGCATCTTTACTCGTAGTGCAATTTCACCGGGCCTATGGTTGAGACAGTCGAGAAGTCGTTACGCCATTCGTGCAGGTCGGAACTTACCCGACAAGGAATTTCGCTACCTTAGGATGGTTATAGTTACCACCGCCGTTTACTGGCGCTTAAGTTCTCAGCTTCGCCACCCCGAAGAGTGACTAACCGGTCCCCTTAACGTTCCAGCACCGGGCAGGCGTCAGTCCGTATACATCGCCTTACGGCTTCGCACGGACCTGTGTTTTTAGTAAACAGTCGCTTCTCGCTGGTCTCTGCGGCCACCCCCAGCTCGAGGAGCAAGTCCTCTCACCAAGCGTGGCCCCCCTTCTCCCGAAGTTACGGGGGCATTTTGCCGAGTTCCTTAACCATAGTTCACCCGAACGCCTCGGTATTCTCTACCTGACCACCTGAGTCGGTTTAGGGTACGGGCCGCCATGAAACTCGCTAGAGGCTTTTCTCGACAGCATAGGATCATCCACTTCGCCACAATCGGCTCGGCATCAGGTCTCAGACTATGTGGTGTGCGGATTTGCCTACACACCGTCCTACACCCTTACCCCGGGACAACCACCGCCCGGGATGGACTACCTTCCTGCGTCACCCCATCACTCACCTACTACAAGTCTGGTCCGTCGGCTCCACCACTTTCCATTCCCCGAAGGGTCCGGAACGGCTTCACGGACTTAGCATCGCCTGGTTCGATGTTTGACGCTTCACAGCGGGTACCGGAATATCAACCGGTTATCCATCGACTACGCCTGTCGGCCTCGCCTTAGGTCCCGACTTACCCTGGGCAGATCAGCTTGACCCAGGAACCCTTAGTCAATCGGCGCACACGTTTCTCACGTGTGTATCGCTACTCATGCCTGCATTCTCACTCGTGAACCGTCCACAACTACCTTCCGGTGCTGCTTCACCCGGCACACGACGCTCCCCTACCCATCACAGCGGGCGTTGGCCCTCATGCTGCAATGACACGACTTCGGCGGTACGCTTGAGCCCCGCTACATTGTCGGCGCGGAATCACTAGACCAGTGAGCTATTACGCACTCTTTCAAGGGTGGCTGCTTCTAAGCCAACCTCCTGGTTGTCTCTGCGACTCCACATCCTTTCCCACTTAGCGTACGCTTAGGGGCCTTAGTCGATGCTCTGGGCTGTTTCCCTCTCGACCATGGAGCTTATCCCCCACAGTCTCACTGCCGCGCTCTCACTTACCGGCATTCGGAGTTTGGCTAAGGTCAGTAACCCGGTAGGGCCCATCGCCTATCCAGTGCTCTACCTCCGGCAAGAAACACACGACGCTGCACCTAAATGCATTTCGGGGAGAACCAGCTATCACGGAGTTTGATTGGCCTTTCACCCCTAACCACAGGTCATCCCCCAGGTTTTCAACCCTGGTGGGTTCGGTCCTCCACGAAGTCTTACCTCCGCTTCAACCTGCCCATGGCTAGATCACTCCGCTTCGGGTCTTGAGCGTGCTACTGAAACGCCCTGTTCGGACTCGCTTTCGCTACGGCTACCCCACTCGGGTTAACCTCGCAACACACCGCAAACTCGCAGGCTCATTCTTCAAAAGGCACGCAGTCACGAGACGCCAAGCAAGCTTGACGTCCGACGCTCCCACGGCTTGTAGGCACACGGTTTCAGGTACTATTTCACTCCGCTCCCGCGGTACTTTTCACCATTCCCTCACGGTACTATCCGCTATCGGTCACCAGGGAATATTTAGGCTTAGCGGGTGGTCCCGCCAGATTCACACGGGATTTCTCGGGCCCCGTGCTACTTGGGTGTCTCTCAAACGAGCCGTTGATGTTTCGACTACGGGGGTCTTACCCTCTACGCCGGACCTTTCGCATGTCCTTCGCCTACATCAACGGTTTCTGACTCGCCTCACAGCCGGCAGACTGTGAAAGAGAGATCCCACAACCCCGTATGCGCAACCCCTGCCGGGTCTCACACGCATACGGTTTGGCCTCATCCGGTTTCGCTCGCCACTACTCCCGGAATCACGGTTGTTTTCTCTTCCTGCGGGTACTGAGATGTTTCACTTCCCCGCGTTCCCTCCACATACCCTATGTGTTCAGGTATGGGTGACAGCCCATGACGACTGCCGGGTTTCCCCATTCGGAAACCCCCGGATCAAAGCCTGGTTGACGGCTCCCCGGGGACTATCGTGGCCTCCCACGTCCTTCATCGGTTCCTGGTGCCAAGGCATCCACCGTGCGCCCTTAAAAACTTGGCCACAGATGCTCGCGTCCACTGTGCAGTTCTCAAACAACGACCAGCCACCCATCACCCCCAACCTGAGCTGGAGTTCACTGGGGCCGGCATCAGAAGGGCAAGCGAAAACGCTCGCACCCTCAGACACCCAACAGCGTGCCCGACCCGATCCCGCCCGGAGATCATGCTTTCCACGCTCCGAAGAGCAGTACTCGCAAGCCTCCGACCCGGAAACCGGACCGAATAATCAACGTTCCACCCATGAGCAACCAGCATCGGACGTTCGCCGATGAACTGGCCTCTGACCTCACCCCTAAGGGATCGGTGAGAAGTGCTCCTTAGAAAGGAGGTGATCCAGCCGCACCTTCCGGTACGGCTACCTTGTTACGACTTCGTCCCAATCGCCAGTCCCACCTTCGACAGCTCCCTCCCACAAGGGGTTGGGCCACCGGCTTCGGGTGTTACCGACTTTCGTGACGTGACGGGCGGTGTGTACAAGGCCCGGGAACGTATTCACCGCAGCAATGCTGATCTGCGATTACTAGCAACTCCGACTTCATGGGGTCGAGTTGCAGACCCCAATCCGAACTGAGACCGGCTTTTTGAGATTCGCTCCACCTCACGGCTTCGCAGCTCTTTGTACCGGCCATTGTAGCACGTGTGCAGCCCAAGACATAAGGGGCATGATGACTTGACGTCGTCCCCACCTTCCTCCGAGTTGACCCCGGCAGTCTCCTGTGAGTCCCCATCACCCCGAAGGGCATGCTGGCAACACAGAACAAGGGTTGCGCTCGTTGCGGGACTTAACCCAACATCTCACGACACGAGCTGACGACAGCCATGCACCACCTGTACACCGACCACAAGGGGGCGACCATCTCTGGCCGTTTCCGGTGTATGTCAAGCCTTGGTAAGGTTCTTCGCGTTGCGTCGAATTAAGCCACATGCTCCGCTGCTTGTGCGGGCCCCCGTCAATTCCTTTGAGTTTTAGCCTTGCGGCCGTACTCCCCAGGCGGGGAACTTAATGCGTTAGCTGCGGCACCGACGACGTGGAATGTCGCCAACACCTAGTTCCCACCGTTTACGGCGTGGACTACCAGGGTATCTAATCCTGTTCGCTCCCCACGCTTTCGCTCCTCAGCGTCAGTAATGGCCCAGAGATCCGCCTTCGCCACCGGTGTTCCTCCTGATATCTGCGCATTTCACCGCTACACCAGGAATTCCGATCTCCCCTACCACACTCTAGTCTGCCCGTATCGAATGCAGACCCGGGGTTAAGCCCCGGGCTTTCACATCCGACGCGACAGACCGCCTACGAGCTCTTTACGCCCAATAATTCCGGACAACGCTTGCGCCCTACGTATTACCGCGGCTGCTGGCACGTAGTTAGCCGGCGCTTCTTCTGCAGGTACCGTCACTTTCGCTTCTTCCCTGCTGAAAGAGGTTTACAACCCGAAGGCCGTCATCCCTCACGCGGCGTCGCTGCATCAGGCTTTCGCCCATTGTGCAATATTCCCCACTGCTGCCTCCCGTAGGAGTCTGGGCCGTGTCTCAGTCCCAGTGTGGCCGGTCGCCCTCTCAGGCCGGCTACCCGTCGTCGCCTTGGTGAGCCGTTACCTCACCAACAAGCTGATAGGCCGCGGGCTCATCCTTCACCGCCGGAGCTTTCAACCCCCACCCATGCGAGTGGAAGTGGTATCCGGTATTAGACCCCGTTTCCAGGGCTTGTCCCAGAGTGAAGGGCAGATTGCCCACGTGTTACTCACCCGTTCGCCACTAATCCCCACCGAAGTGGTTCATCGTTCGACTTGCATGTGTTAAGCACGCCGCCAGCGTTCGTCCTGAGCCAGGATCAAACTCTCCGTGAATGTTTTCCCGTGATCGGGATCGCACACACGAGAGCGGAACGTCGAGCGGAATAAGCCCGGCGTTCACAACGTCCTCGCTGTGTTTGTTTCAAAGGAACCTCATCCTCGGCTATCACTGCCGGGGACGGGGTATCAACATATCTGGCGTTGATTTTTGGCACGCTGTTGAGTTCTCAAGGAACGGACGCTTCCTTCGTACTCACCCTCTCGGGCTTTCCTCCGGGCAGTTTCCCTTCGGTCTTGCGTTTCCGACTCTATCAGACCGTTTCCCGATCCGATTTCCTCGGTGCTTTCCAGGTTCCCCGCTTATCTCGCGGTTTCCCTTTCCGGCGGTTCCGACTCTACCAGACCCTTTCGGCCCTGATTCCCGGTCAGCGGGAGTCGTCTTCGCGGCTGTTGGGCCGTTCCGACGTCCAAACCTTAGCGGATCCGTTCGGCAGTTGCTAATCGAGCTGCCGGCCCCGAATCGAATTGAATTCGGGCACGCCGAATTCAACCCCGAGGGAGATCGTGCTGTGGTTTGTGGTGCCGCTGCTGCGGCGGAGGTACTACCGGAGAACCGTTACGGCTCCGCGGCAACCCGAAGAACTCTACGGATCCTGGATGGGGCTGTCAACCGCCCCTGTCAAGATTTTTTAGGCCGAACGGGCGCGGTCCGTTCAGTCGAGGTCGCTGAGCCGGCCGCCCGCATCCGGCTGGGCGTGCTCCACGCGACGAAGGAGCCTGGTCAGGACGTCGCCGAGGGTGGAGCGCTCCTCTGCGGAGAGATCCTGGAGGAGGTCTTCCTCAAAGACGGTCGCCATGCGCATGGCCCTCAGCCACTTCTCCCGGCCCTCGGGTGTCAGCTCCACGATCACCCGGACCCGGTTGGTCTCGTCCCGTTCACGGGTCACCAGGCCCTCGGTGACCATGCGGTCGATCCGGTGTGTCATCGCGGCCGGCGTCAGGCCGAGCCGCTTCGCGAGGTCGCTCGGGCCCAGGCGATACGGAACACCGGAGAGGACGAGGGCCTTGAGGACCTCCCACTCGGCGTTGCTGATGCCGAGGTCGGCGGTCTGGCGGCCGTAGGCGACGTTCATCCGGCGGTTGAGGCGGGAGAGCGCCGAGACGATCTTCTCGACCTGTGGGTCGAGGTCCTGGAACTCGCGTTGGTAGGCGGCGATCTGCTCTTCGAGAGTCGGCTCGCTGCCGAGGCCGAGGCCGGTTCCGGTGCCGGCCGTGCCGGGGGTGTCGCCCATGGGAACAAGTATCGCACGGGGTGCGTTCGGGTTGAAGTCCTTCGAGGTGTACAGTTTAGCTTCGAACTTTAGCTTCTAAGTCTTCGGTCCTAAGTACTGAGGGCTCCTACCTGATTGAGGTGAACGTGACCAGGGCGATGGGCGCAGCGATGCGCCGGATCCACGTGGGCAACGCACTCAGCGCGTTCGGGCTCGGTTTCACCGTCCCGTACCTGTACGTCTATGTGGCGCAGGTGCGTGGGCTGGGGGCCATGACGGCGGGGCTGGTGCTCGCCGTCTTCGCCGTCGCCGCGCTGATCGTGCTGCCGTTCGCCGGCCGGGCGATCGTGCGGCGCGGTCCACTGCCGGTCCTGCTCGCCGCTCTGGTCACCGCCGCGCTGGGCGCGCTGGGCCTGGGACTGGCCGGCACCGCCGCCGCCGTTCTGGCGGCCGCGGCCGCGCTCGGGGCCGGGCAGGCCGTGATGCAGCCCGCGCTGGCGACGATGATCGTGGACAGCTCGACCTCGGAGACGCGCTCGAGGGCGTTCGCGACGCAGTTCTTCCTGCAGAACCTGGGGCTCGGCGTGGGCGGGCTGATCGGCGGGCACCTCGTCGACACGACGCGGGTCGCTTCCTTCACTCTGCTGTTCGGCATCGAGGCGGCGATGTTCCTGCTGCTGGCCGCGGTGATGTCGACGGTGCGGCTGCCGCGCGCCCCGCGCGTGGGAGACGCCCCGCAGTCCGCGCGGGGGAGCTGGAAGCAGCTGCTCGGCAACCGGGCCATGGTGCAGCTGTGTGTGCTGGGCTTCGTGCTGTTCTTCGCCTGCTACGGGCAGTTCGAGTCAGGGCTGAGCGCGTACGGGGTCGAGGCCGCGGGTATTTCGACGTCCGCGCTCGGGACCGCTCTGGCCGCCAACACGGCGATGATCGTGGTGGCGCAGTTCGCCGTGCTGAAGTTCGTGGAGCGGCAGAAGCGGTCGCGGGTGATCGCGGCGGTGGGGCTGCTCTGGGCCGTGGCGTGGGTCGTGGCGGGGTACGCCGGGCTCGGGCACGGCAGCAAGGCGATGGCGACGGCCGCGTTCGTGTCGACGTACGCGCTGTTCGGGCTGGGCGAGGCGATGCTGTCGCCGACGCTCGCGCCGCTGGTGGCCGATCTGGCTCCGGCCGGGCTGGCGGGACAGTACAACTCGGCGTTCGCCCTGGTGAAGCAGCTCGCGCTGGCTGTCGGGCCGGCGGTGGGCGGTCCGATGGGGGCTTCGCTGCACGCGCCGTACATCGTGACGTTCCTGCTGTTCTCGCTGGGGATCACCTACCTCGCGCTGCGGTTGGGGCGGCAGCTGACCGCCGTCCAGGACCAGCCGTGGCTGGTGCGCAGGCGGGTGGTGGCCCGGGGTGGGGCCGCCGCCGTGCAGCCGGTGCCCGCGGAGGCCTGAGGCGCTTCGCGCGGAGCGCGCCCACCGCGGGTTCTCGCTGGGGATCACCTACCTCGCGCTGCGGTTGGGGCGGCAGCTGACCGCCGTCCAGGACCAGCCGTGGCTGGTGCGCAGGCGGGTGGTGGCCCGGGGTGGGGCCGCCGCCGTGCAGCCGGTGCCCGCGGAGGCCTGAGGCGCTTCGCGCGGAGCGCGCCCACCGCGCGGGGAGAGGCGGCCGTCGTCCCGAGAACGACGGCCGCCTCGCCCCGTGCGTTCGTGCGTTCGCTCAGCGGATCGCGGTCACCAGGGTCGCCGTGAAGGGGAAGGTGGTCGTCGATGCGGGGAGCCGCGCGCGGATCGCCTCGGCGGCCCGTGTGAGGGCCTCGTCGCCCGCGGTGTCGACGAGCGTCTGGCCCCAGGGGATCGAGGAGAGGTGGCCGGCGATGTAGTCCTCCAGTGGGGGGAGGCCGATGGCGAAGGTGAGGTCGCGGCGGGCCGTGGAGCGGAAGCCGGCGCGGTCGAGGGCGGCGGTCACCCGGCCCGGGGCCTGGAACGCGGCCCGGAAGACCGCCGCCGCCTCCTGGCCGTCGTGCTCCTCGAGAGTCCGGTACTGGGCCAGGAAGTACGGGGAGTCGTCCAGCCCGGACCAGAGCGTGGCGGCGAAGCGGCCACCGGGGCGGGTGACCCTGGCCGTCTCGGTCAGGGCGGCGTCGAGGTCGGGGAAGAACTGGGCTCCCTGCTGGCAGAGGACGGCGTCGAAGGTCGCGTCGGGGTAGGGCAGGTCGTCGGCGGGGGCGGCGGTGAACTCGATGTCCGGGTAGAGGCGCGGGTGGCACGCCTGGGCGATCTTGAGCATGGCCTCGTCGAGGTCCGTGCCGGCGACCCGGCCGGTGGGGCCGGCCTGTGCGGCGGCGGCGCGGGCCGCGAAGCCGGTGCCGCAGGCGAGGTCGAGGACGGTGGCGCCGGGGAAGAGGTCCGCGGCGTCCACGAGTGCGGTGACGAAGGGCGCCATGAGGGGCGCGACGTAGTGTTCGTAGCGCTCGGGGGCGCTTCCCTTGAGGTGAAAGCCCGTTGCGTCTGCCATGCAGAGCTAGTAGCACCGGGGGGCGTGTTCGCCTAGGTGCCGCGCGCGGGGACGGCTTGTTCGGCTGCTTCCGTGCGCTGGTTTTCCGTCAGCCGTTCATGGCGTTACGGCAGTCGTGCGGGATCGTTTCGGGCAGCCTTGCGTGGTCATGCCGTCAGCGTTGCATGGTCATGCCGTCAGCCGTGTTTGTCGTTCTGGCAGCCGTGCGGTGTCAGTCCGTCGGTTTCGGCAGGACGAACTCGCACCAGACCGCTTTGCCGCCGCCCGGAGTGCGTCTGCTGCCCCAGTGGGAGGCGATGGTGGCGACGATGGCGATGCCGCGGCCGGACTCGTCTCCCGGTTCCGCGCGGCGGCGGCGCGGCAGGTGGTCGTCGCCGTCGGTGACTTCGATGATCAGGCGTCGGTCGGTGCGGCGCAGCCGTAGTCGCATGGGCGGGATGCCGTGCTGGAGCGAGTTGGCGACCAGTTCGCTGGTGGCGAGGACGCCCAGGTCGTGCAGGTCGGCGGGGAAGCGCCAGCTGGTGAGGACGCCCGAGGCGAAGGCACGCGCGCGTGGGGCCGCTTCGACTCCGCCGAGGAGCTCCAGGGCCGCGTTGCGGAACAGTTCTCTGTCCGGTCCGGTGCGGGCGGGGTGCTGGAGGACGAGGACGGCGACGTCGTCGTCGTGGTCGGCGGTGACGCCGGCCGACCGGACGAGGCGGTCGCAGACGACCTGGGGGGTGCCCGTGGCGCCGGCCAAGGCGCGCTCCAGGGCGGCGATGCCTTCGTCCAGGTCTTCGTTACGGCGCTCCACCAGGCCGTCGGTGTAGAGGACGGCCGTCGAGCCGGGGCCGAGCGGGATCGAGCCGGAGGCGTGCATCCAGCCGCCGGTGCCGAGGGGCGGGCCGGTGGGCTCGTCGGCGCGCAGGACGGTGCCCTGGTCGTCGCGGACGAGGATGGGCAGGTGGCCCGCGGAGGCGTACACCAGGCGGCCCTCGTTGGGGTCGTGGATGGCGTACACGCAGGTGGCGATCTGGTTGGCGTCGATCTCCATGGCGAGGCCGTCGAGGAGCTGGAGCACCTCGTGCGGGGGCAGGTCGAGGCGGGCGTACGCCCGGACGGCTGTCCGCAGTTGGCCCATGACCGCGGCCGCGCGGACGCCGCGGCCCATGACGTCGCCGATGACGAGGGCGGTGCGGCCGCCGCCGAGGGTGATGACGTCGTACCAGTCGCCGCCGACCGCGGCTTCGGTGCCGCCGGGCTGGTAGGTGGCGGCGATGCGCAGGTCGTCGGGCTCTTCGAGCTCCTGGGGCAGGAGGGAGCGCTGGAGCGTGACGGCGGTCTCGCGCTGGCGGCGTTCGCTGGTCCTGAGGCGTTCGGCGGCCTCCGCGTGGTCGGTGACGTCGGTGGCGAAGATCAGGACCGCGCCTTCGCCGTTGTCCTCGGCGGCCGGGGTGCAGGTGAAGGTGTAGTGGCGGCCGTCGGGGGCCTTGCGCGACTTCAGGGTGCGGGGCTTGCCGCTGCGCAACGCCTGGTCCAGCAGGGGCAGGAGGCCGAGGTCGCGGAGTTCGGGCAGGGCTTCGGCGGCCGGTTCGCCGCAGCGGCGTGCGCCGAAGGCCGCCTTGAAGGCGTCGTTGACGTAGGCGAGGCGGTGGCTGGGGCCGTGGACGAGGGCCACGAGGGCCGGGACGCGGTCGAGGACCTCACGCACCGGGAGTTCGTCGACGGCGGGTACGGGCGGCGCGTCGGTGAGTTGTTCGGCGCGGGCCGCGGGCACGGAGCCCTCGCTGCGTCGGTCCGTGGTGGTGACCGGGTGCTCGGCCCGCGCGGCGGCGCGGCGCTGTGTTCCGGGGAGCCGGGCGCTCCAGCGCGTGAAGTTCACGAATCCTTGCCTCGTGTAGTCGTCGTCGGCCGGCTCCGGGCCCGGCCTGCTCCGGGGGCCGCGCGGCGGTGGCCGCACATTGTTGCAGCACCCGGGGTGTGGAGCTGGTGGGGACGGCCTGCTGGGTTCGGCGGGAGCCTGCGCCGGCCCGCCGTGGTTCTGGAAGGGGTTGTGAAGGGCTCGGAGGGGGCGTGGAAGGGGGCGGGACGGAGGCGGGGGGTGTCTGGGGCGGGTCGTGAGCGGCTGGGGATGGGCTCGGCATGGGCTCGGGCGCTCGGGATCGGGCAGGGAGCAGGGAGCAGGGAGCAGGGAGCAGTTTGGCAGTGTGACCGCCGTCCGGGCCGACATTCGTCAGACGTCGGGGTGGCCCGTGGAGTTCCTGTTTCGGTCAGGACGACCCGTTCGGGTCGCCGGAAGACTCTTCAGAAGGCTTTCCACCGGCAGCGAGTTCGAACTCCGCGCGAGGATGCTCGAGTGATCCGAGCGAGACGATCTCGCGTTTGAAGAGCCCGGAGAGGGTCCACTCGGCGAGCACGCGCATCTTGCGGTTGACGGTGGGCACGCGGCTGAGGTGGTACGCGCGGTGCATGAACCAGGCCGGGTAGCCCTTGAGCTTGCGTCCGTAGACGTGGGCGACGCCTTTGTGGAGCCCGAGTGAGGCGACCGAGCCGACGTATTTGTGGGCGTACGTCTGCAGGGGTTCGCCGCGCAGGGAGCGCACGATGTTGTCCGCGAGGACCTTGGCCTGGCGGACGGCGTGCTGGGCGTTGGGCGCGGTCTCCCTGCCGGGCTCGTCGACGGTGACGTCGGGGACGGCCGCGGTGTCCCCGGCGGCCCACGCGTGCGTGACGCCGTCGACGGTCAGCTGGGGGGTGCATTTCAGCCGCCCTCGTTCGCTCAGCGGGAGGTCGGTGGCGGCGAGGAGCGGGTGGGGTTTGACGCCGGCCGTCCACACGACCGTGCGGGTGGGGAAGCGGGCGCCGTCGCTGAGGACCGCGACCCGGCCGGCACAGGAGTCCAGGCGGGTGTTCAGGCGTACGTCGATGTTGCGGCGGCGCAGTTCACTGACCGTGTAGCGGCCGAGGTCGGCGCCGACCTCGGGCAGGATCCGGTCGGAGGCCTCGACCAGGATCCACTTCATGTCGTCGGGCTGGACGTTGTGGTAGTAGCGCGTGGTGTAACGGGCCATGTCCTCCAGCTCGCCGAGCGCTTCCACGCCCGCGTAGCCGCCGCCGACGAAGACGAAGGTGAGGGCCGCGTCGCGGATGGCGGGGTCGCGCGTGGAGGAGGCGATGTCCATCTGCTCGATCACGTGGTTGCGCAGCCCGATCGCCTCTTCGACGGTCTTGAAGCCGATGGCGTAGTCGGCGAGCCCGGGGATGGGCAGGGTGCGGGAGACCGAGCCGGGCGCGAGGACGATCTCGTCGTACGTCAGCTGCTGGGGGCCGGCCCCCTCCTCCTCGGTGGCGAGGGTGGTGAAGGTGGCGGTGCGTTTGGCGTGGTCAACGGCGGTGACCTCGCCGACCACGACCCGGCAGTGGGGCAGGACGCGACGCAGCGGCACGACGACGTGCCGGGGGGAGATGGACCCCGCGGCCGCCTCGGGGAGGAAGGGTTGGTAGGTCATGTACGGGTCGGGGGTGACGACCGTGATCTCGGCCTCGCCGCGGCCCAGTTCCTGTTTCAGCCTCCGCTGGAGCCGCAGGGCCGTGTACATCCCGACGTAGCCGCCGCCGACAACGAGAATGCGCGCACGTTCCTTCACCATCCCATGACGCACCCGGCGCTTGCGTTTGTCCACAGCCTCGACAATTTGTGTGACCGCGAGTCGGGTGGCCGAGGGGTTGGCCGAAACATCGGAGTGCGGGACAGATGCGCAGGTCAGGTAACGCGTACCGGGGTGCGGGTGGGGGTGCATTCGGGACGTATGCACCCCGTACTCCGATCGGGGGTCGCTCCGTGCGGAACGTGCCCCTTCTGAATTGACTCTCTCTCAACTATGTTCGTGGGACGACGGGGTGTCAGGGGGGAAGCGCTCTGCGGGTCTGCGACGGGCGGGCCCGGAGCGGCCGTCCCCTGTGTTCCACGCCCCGGCTTTCGATGGCGGGGAAAGTCTCCGGGGGGAGACGTCATTACCGGGGGATTATTCATGCACATGCAGAATTCGCATTGGTCGTCGACGTCGTCCACGTCGGCCCTCGCGCCCGGCGGCGCGGTCGGGACGGCACTGGGCGGCGGACGCGGAGAGGGCGCGCGGACAGCGCCGCTGCGCGTGGACGCACAGCGCAACCTGGAACACGTACTGCGGGCGGCGCGCGAGGTGTTCGGCGAGCTGGGCTACGGCGCGCCGATGGAGGACGTGGCGCGGCGCGCGCGGGTCGGTGTCGGCACGGTGTACCGGCGTTTCCCGAGCAAGGACGTGCTGGTCCGGCGGATAGCCGAGGAGGAGACCTCCCGGCTGACGGACCAGGCGCGCTCGGCGCTCGGGCAGGAGGACGAGCCGTGGTCGGCGCTGTCGCGCTTCCTGCGGACGTCCGTGGCGTCCGGCGCCGGGCGGCTGCTGCCGCCGCAGGTGCTGCGGGTCGGCGTCGCGGAGGACGACGTGGCGGGCGTGGAAGGCGTGCCGGCCGAGACGGCGCGGGTGCCGCAGCAGCGGAGCCAGTCGGGCTCCGGTGAGCTGCGGATCGTCAACGAGGACGGCACGACGGCGGCCGTCGACGACACCGGGGCGACGGCGTTGCTCGAGGTGGTGGGCCGGCTCGTGGATCGGGCGCGGGAGGCGGGCGAACTGCGCGCCGACGTGTCCGTGTCGGATGTGCTGCTGGTCATTGCGACGGCGGCGCCCTCGCTGCCGGATCCGGCGCAGCAGGCGGCGGCCTCGGCGCGACTGCTGGACATCCTGTTGGAGGGTCTGCGCTCGCGGCCTTCCTGACGCCTTCCTGACTCGTGAGGGTGACGGGGTGCGGGGGCCCGAGTGGGCCCCCGCACTCTGTTCACCACGGCCACCGTACCGGGGCGTTCCGGATGTGCGACCCAACTCTCGTGTACTACAAGGCCGTTGGGTCTTCCTCCTCGGGGGTGGGGCCTTGGTGCCGGACCGCGACGGATCCTCACGGACCAGTGGTCGGCCCGTCCGACGGGGTCCTGACCGAAAGCCGATATGGCACTCTGACCCGGTGGTCGGGACGGGCGGAACGGGCGGGGCAGACGGCGGGAGTCCTCCGCGATGAGCGTTGACGGTCGTGACGAACAGGTGCCGAGACAGGGCGGACGCGCGAGCGGGCCCGTGGGCGAGCACGCGCCATCCCCGGCATCCTCGGCGTCCCTGCCCGGCCGCGCTTTCGAGGGCACGGTTCCGGCCCAGCGGGAGTGGCGGGCCGACGGCGGCGTCCTGCCGCCGCCGCGGGATCTGCCGCCCGCCGACACCGATCTGATCGGCCGGATGCGCTCGGGCGACGACACGGCCTACGAGGAGCTCTACCGGCGCCACGCCGACGCCGTGCGCCGCTACGCCCGTACCTGCTGCCGGGACGCGCACACCGCCGACGACCTCACCGCCGAGGTGTTCGCCCGCATGCTCCAGGCGGTGCGCGGCGGCTCCGGACCCGAGTACGCCGTCCGCGCCTACCTCCTCACCTCCGTACGGCGGGTGGCCGCCGGCTGGACCCGGTCGGCGAAGCGGGAACAGCTCGTGGACGACTTCGCGCTGTTCGCCACACGGTCCGCCCGTGCCTCGGAGATGTCCGACGACGACACACTCGACCAGGGCGCCGACGTCCGCGCGATGCACGAGGCCGAGCAGTCCATGGCCATGCAGGCCTTCCGGTCCCTTCCCGAGCGCTGGCAGGCCGTGCTGTGGCACACCGAGGTCGAGGACGAGTCGCCGAGCGAGGTCGCCATGCTCTTCGGCCTCGACGCCAACGGCACCCGCGTACTCGCCAGCCGCGCCCGCGAGGGGCTCAAGCAGGCCTACCTCCAGGCCCATGTCAGCGCCACGCTCACCAGCGACGAGGAGTGCGCCCGCTACGCCGACCAGCTCGGCGGCTACGCCCGTCGCCGGCTGCGTACCCGCGCCGAGCGGGGGCTGCGCAAGCACCTGGAGGAGTGTTCCAGGTGCCGGCTGGCGGCGCTGCAGATCGAGGAAGTGGCCGGCAGCATCCCCGCCGTGGTGCCGGTCGCGGTCATCGGCTGGTTCGGCGCGGCCGGCTACGCCAAGGCCCTCGCGCTCCTCGCCGGCGGCGCCGGAGCTGGGGCGGGTGCGGTGGGCGCCGCGGGAGCTGCCGCCGGGAGCGGTTCCTCGAGCGGAGTGGGCGCCGGGGGCGGTGCGTTGGCCTCGGAGGGGCTGGGCGCGCCCGTGAAGGCCGGTATCGCCGCCGGCGTGGTCGCGGTGGCGGCCGCCTCGGTGGCCCTCGCGCTCGTCGGCCACGACGCCCCCGCGCGGCAGCCCGAGGCACGGCCGCCGGCCTCCGCCCCCGCGGCCCCCGCGCCGGTCGCGCGACCCGCGGAGCCGACGCCCGCGCCGACGGCCGCACCGACGCGCGCGCGGCGACCCGCGCCGGAGCCGCCGGTGATCGTGTCGGCCGCCGCCCCGACGCCGACGGCCTCCTCCGCACCGACGCCCGCACCGACGCCCAGTCCGTCTGCGCCGACCGCCCCAGAGCCGCCGGCCTCACCCGCTCCGACGCCCACCCGGACGCCCCCGCCTGCCCCTTTGCCCAACCCGAGCGTCTATCCGCTGGGCGAGCTGCCTTACGACGTCGTCGGCGACGGGTCCGGGCCCGAGATCCGGCTCCGCGGCAGCAGTTGGGTGTGGCAGCGGTCCGCGCTGTCCGTCGCGGACCGGCGGTACAAGGGTGGGGTGACCGTGCACGGCGGCTCCTGGGTCACCGTCGACCTCAACCGCGCGTGCACCGCGTACGACGCGCTGGTCGGCCTCGACGACCTGACGCTGCGGCTCGGCGCGGTCGCCTTCTCCGTCTACGGCGACGGGGCCCGGCTCTGGTCGTCCGGGATGGTCAGAGGCGGCGACCCGGCCGTCCCCGTCCATGTGGATCTCGCGGGCCGGACGACGGTGCGACTGGTCGTCGAGCCGCGCGACGCCCTCGGCTCGGTGGCCCTCGCGGACTGGGCGGAGTCCGGGTTCACCTGCTCGTAGACATCTGGGCGCCGGCGATGCCCCCGGCGTCAGGTGCGGTGGCGGGTGCCGGCGCGAGTGTGGGGCGGGGCGGCGGAGGCGGAGGCGGGCGAGGCGGCAGACAGGGTGGCGGGCTGGGTGGCAGGCTGGGTGGCAGGCGAGGCGGCAGGCAGGGTGGCGGGCTGGGTGGCGGACGGGATCGGGTGGTCGTGGAGGGCCTCGACGATCTCGCGCAGGGCGTCGCCGGACGTCATGTGCGACGCACGGGCACGCTCGGCCGCGTAGCGCTCACCGCCCAGGGCCTCACGGATCGCGGCCTCGGTGCGTTCGGCGCGGGCGTCCAGCGGAGCGGGGCGCGGGTGGGGGCCGCGCAGAACATCGGCAGCCGCGAGCAGCCTTGCCGCACGCCGGAAGTCGCCGAGCCGGGCCAGCAGGTCCGCCGCGCCGTCCACGATCGACGACGTGACCGCCTCGGCGCACTGCTCGGCCATCGCCTGCCGCAGGGTGTCCGCGACCATCGGCAAGGCGTGCCGGGGCCCGGCCTCGACAGCCGTGAGGTCCGCGTCGAGCATGTTCAGCGCCGCCGCGAACTGGGGTGGCGGGGTCCCCGCGCCGGCCGCCGCCCGGCCCTCCTCGCAGAGCATGCGCGCGTGTGCCGCGTCGTCGTCCACCAACAGCGCGATGTGGGCGCGCAGCAGCAGGACGAACGCCCGGACGTCCGGCACCCCGTAGCGGTCGGAGGCGCTGCTCGCCTCGTCCAGGGTGGCCAGGGCGCCGTCCACGTCCCCCGACCGGTAGGCGATCTCCGCGAGCCGGGCGATGAGGAACGGGGTCTCGGCGTACGCCCCGACCTCGTAGGCGAGCCGCAGCGCTTCGCGGTACTCGTGCTCCGCCTGCGTGAAACGACCGCGCACCATCTCCGCCTCGGCGGCCGCGCCGCACACCTGGGCCCGCATCCAGCGGTCGCCGACCCGCAGGCTCAGCACGCGCAGCTCCGCCAGGTCGTCGTCGACGCCGTGCAGCCCGCCCGAGGAGTCGACGACCATGTGCGTGCGGAACATCAGGGCACAACCCAGCTCCCAGTCGCCGCCGTACCGACGGCAGTTCTCGACCGCCCGGTCGAGGATTCCCCGGACGTCCACCGTGTCCCGCATGTGGAAGGCCGTGACCGGCCAGATGAGGCCGGGCATCCGCGCCGCCTGCGGGCCTCCCGGCTCGTAGCGTGCGCGCAGCCGGGCCAGGTACTCCGGGTAGCGCGGGTCCGTCGTGGTGCGGCTCGGCTCCGACTCGGACAGCAGGAACAGATGCAACATCCGCAGACTCGTCCGCTGCACGGACAGAGGGTGGGCATCATCGTCCTCGGTGCCGGAGGGGGCCTCGGGCGCGACGTCGAACGCGGTCTCGGGCACGACGTCCGGCACCGCCTCGGGCCCGGCATCCGGCACCGCCTCGGGCCCGGCATCCGGCACCGCCTCGGGCCCGGCTTCGGACACAGGCGCGGTGTCCGGCACCGCCTTGGGCGGGGTGTCCGGCGCGGTGAGAAAGGCCTCGATGGGGTCGACGGCGGCCATCCGGGCCGTCAGGTCGGCGGGGAGAGCCGGGGCCGGGCCGACGGGGGCTGTGTGGTCCGGGGCGTGTGCGGTGGTGACGTCAGGGGTGGTGGCGTGCTGGGCGGCGGGGGCTTGTGGCCGCGGCGGCTGGAGGGAGTCCAGGACCGCGCCGAGGCGCAGGGTGCGGTCGGTCCATTCCGCGCCCTCGTGGCGGTAGTTGCGCAGCCACCAGAACCAGCCCGCGGCGAGGCACAGGGCGGCGGCCTCCTCCTCGTCGCCCGCCATGAGGGAACGGTCGAGGCCCACACGGATGTTGTCGAGCTCGGTCTCCAGACGGGCGATCCAGGAGAGCTGTTCGGCGGAACGGAGCAACGGGTCGGCACGCTCGACGAGCGCCCGCACCCACGCGCGATGCCGTCGCTCCGTCGCCGCGCGGGACCGCGGCTGCTCGGCGGCGCGCTCCAGGGCGTACTCGTGGATCGTCTCCAGCATGCGGTAGCGCATGCCGTCGCCACCCGGCCCCGCGTGCGGGGCCGCCACGACCAGGGACTTGTCGACGAGCGCTCCGACGAGCTCCGCGACCGGGCCGGTGCACACGGCCTCGGCCGCCTCCAGGTCCCAGCCGCCCGCGAACACGGCCAGCTCGCGCAGCAGGGTGCGCTCGGGTTCGTCGAGCAGGTCCCAGGACCAGTCGACGACCGCCCTCAGGGTCTGCTGGCGGGGCAGGACCGTGCGGCTGCCGGAGGTGAGCAGCCGAAAGCGGTCGTCGAGCCGGTCGGCGATCTGTCGCGGGGTCAGCAACCGCAGGCGTGCGGCGGCCAGCTCGATGGCGAGCGGCAGACCGTCCAACCGTCGGCAGATCTCCGCGATCGCCTCCTCGTCCCGCAGGGCGGTCGCCGCGTCCGGGCGGACGGCGGCCGCTCGCTCGGTGAAGAGACGGCGCGCGTGGTCGGGGAGGAGGGGCTCGACCGGGCGGACCGACTCGCCGGGCACGCCCAGAGGTTCACGACTGGTGGCGAGGATCGTGAGTCCGGGGCAGCGGGTGAGGAGGGTCTCGGCGAGGTCGGCTGCCGCGCCGACGACATGTTCGCAGTTGTCAAGGATCAGGAGATGGCTGCGCGAGGCGCAGTACTCGACGAGCAGAGCGACCGGGTCGTCCTGCGCGGGTGTCAGTTCGGTGGTCATCAGTACGGTCTCGCGCAGGCCGAGGGCGCTGACCACCGCGCCGGGCACCGCCTCCGGTCGGTCGAGCGGCGCCAGCTCGGCCAGCCATGCCTGCGGAAGCCCGGCGGCGGCTTCTTCGGCGAGACGGGTCTTTCCAGAGCCGCCCGGTCCGGTGAGCGTGACGAGACGGGCCCTGTGCAATTCGGAACGGATGGCGGCGATCTCGGGTTCCCGGCCCACGAAAGAGTTAAGCCGCGGACGGATGTTGCCGGTGCGTTCGGGAAGCCCGGACGGGAGCAGGGAATGGGGCGCACGCGGCCGGCCCCGCCCGGGCCCGGGAGCTTCCTCGGGACGCCCGGAAACGGGTGACCCGTGGGGGTGGGGGGAGGGCGCCGGTCGGGCCGGTCCTGGGTGGGAGGCCGACTCCGGGTGGTGGGCCTGTTCCGGAGCCGAACCGCGACCGGGCTCCGCACCTCCGCTCGGCTCCGGGCCGTGGGCGGACTCCCGGTGGTTCGGGTCGAGGAGTTCGGCGTGCAGGGCGCGCAGGTCCGGGCCGGGGTCGGCGCCGAGGCCGTCGGCGAGGGTGCGGCGGGTGCTCTCGTAGGCGGCCAGGGCGTCGGCGGCGCGGCCGGAGTCGCGCAGGGCCCGGATGAGGAGCGCGTGCAGCGGTTCGTCGTAGGGGTGCGCGGCGGTCAGTTCCGTCAGGCGGGGCACGGCTTCGCGGGCGTGGCCGAGAAGCAGGTCCGCCTCGAGGCGGGCACGGGCCGCTTCCAGATGGAGGGCTTCCGGACGAGCGGCGGGCGTGCGGTCGGGCAGGTCGGCGAGCGCGCGGCCGCGCCACAGCGCGAGGGCGTCGTCGAGGGAGCGGGCGGCTGCGGGGGCGTCCCCCTGCCGCAGGGCTTCGACGCCCCGGCGGACCAGTCGCTCGAAGACGAAGAGGTCGACGTCGTCCTCGGTCGCGGCGAGCCGGTACCCGCCCGGAGCGGAGGTCACCGTGTCCCTGCCGACGACGCGGCGCAGTCGGCCGATCAGGGCTTGGAGAGCGGCGGGGGCGTC
This sequence comes from Streptomyces sp. B21-105, assembly GCF_036898465.1. Lineage (NCBI taxonomy): Bacteria > Bacillati > Actinomycetota > Actinomycetes > Kitasatosporales > Streptomycetaceae > Streptomyces > Streptomyces sp. B21-105. Next base: position 4,444,824 of record NZ_JARUMJ010000001.1, read on the forward strand.
CTGGGGCGGCGCCTCGCCCCAGACCTCGTCGATGAGGGTCTCCGGGGCGGTGAGGCGACCGGGGCGGAGGGCCAGGGCGGTGAGGAGGGCGCGGAGTCGTGCCCCGGGTACGGGTACGGGTACGCCCTGGTCGTCCTCGGTCTGGGTGACGCCCAGGATTCTGTACCGCACCGGGTCATTGTCGTCCGGGGCGAGGCACGGGGCACACGATTTCGCGACGCGAGGCCCACGGCTGCCCGCGCGTCGCCGCGCCGCAGCGCCCAGCAAGGGCAACAACGGCGACGGCAAGAGCGACAGCGACAGCAACAGCAACAGCAACAGCAACAGCAATCGTCGTCCCCCGGGCACTACCCACCCGTCATCCCCCGGACGAGACCGCCCGTCTCTGGGGGGCGATGCCCGCGGGAACCGCACGCGCGCGGGCCGGGGTGCCGGTCCAGCAGGTGCCGCGGCGGGAGAGGAGGCGGCGGAGCCAGATCTCCAGGGAGATCAGGTCGGCGAGGCCGTCCAGGGGAAGGGGCTCGCCCGCCGCCGCCGCGCGCAGCGCCCTGCGGACGACCCGGGCCTCGATCAGCCCCGCTTCCGCGAGCAGCGGGGCCTCGAAGAGGTTGAGGAGCGGGTCGATGGCCATACGCAGGCCCGCCCGGGCGGCGGCGGACGCGGAGGCCTGCGAGGGCGCGCCCCAGCCGGGCGGCAGGTCGGTGACGCCCGCGCCCTTCAGGACGGTGCGCAAAATCGCGGCGCGCGCCCCGGGTTGCACGCGCAGGGTCTCGGGGAGCGCCCGGCAGGCCCGTACGACCTGGTTGTCGAGGAACGGCGCATGCAGTCGCTGGGATCGGATCTCCGCGGCCTGCTCCAGGACCCGCAGGTCCATGGCGTGCCGGGTGAGCGCCGCACGCGCGCGGTAGTCGCCCGGACGCTGACCGGGTCCCCCGCCGGCGCGGTGCGCGGCACTCTGCAGGCGAACCGATACTTCAGCGAGCGCCTCGCCTGTCAGCCAGCGTGCGGCGGGGCCTGCTCCGCCCCATGTGAGGGCCGCCAGGGACGCCCCGAGCGCGCCTCCGGAGTCGTCGGAGCCGAACCTGCGGTGCAGAAGCCGTTCGGCGAGGCCCTCCACGCCCGCGCGGTACGGCGTACGGGCCAGCCGGCGGGCCGCGCCGTACACGCGCGCGGGGACGAGCACGGAGCCGTCCGCCTTGGTGAGCGCTGCCACGGGCCGCACGAGGTGCCGGCGTTTGCGGTCCATCAACAGGTCGGCCAGGCGGGCCGGATGGGCGTCCAGGACCTGGCGGGCGCCGTAGCCCGTGAAGTGGTCCGCACTGCCCGCCGCGAGCCGTGCGCGGTGCCGGGCGACCGTGACCAGGCTCGGGCCGGGTTCGTCGGTCAGCGGGCCGTCCATGTCGGCGTACGGCAGGGTCTCCTCGGCGCCCGCCGCCACGACGTGGTGCAGGCGGGGGTTGGCCGCGAGGGCGCCGGCCCGCTCCAGTTCGTCCTCGTCTCCGCCGACGGCCAGGTCGTTGAAGGTGACGGCCAGCAGTCGTTCGCCCGCGCCCGTGCCGTGACCGAGCAGCGTGCCCGGCATGCCGGGCAGTCCCGCCGCGAGGAGTGCCAGCGTGCCGGAGGCCGGTCCGCCGGAGAGGTCGGCGCCGATGCCCGGCATGGGCATCCCGCGCGCGGCACGCCGTTCGGCGGGGCCCATGCCGGGCACCGGGCCGGGGTCGATGTCGGGAACGTGCCGGGGCGCGGACAGACGCGCGCGCACCGCTTCGACGAGCGCGTCGCGCACGGCGTCGACCGCGCTGTCGGGATCGGCCGGCGGCGCCGCCACGGCGAGCGAGGCCACCGGTTCGTACCCGGCGATCTCGCGCGCCCCGGCGCGCAGGATCAGCGCATGCCCCGGCGGTACGCGTCGCACGCCGTCGTACGGGGTGGAGTCGTGCAGGGCCGCCGGCACGTCGGGGGCGGCGAGCAGGGCCGCCAGGTGGCCGAAGTCGAGGTTGGCCTCGACCAGATCGGCGAGCGGCAGGGCGGCCGTGGCGTACGCGGTGCCGCCCGCCCAGGGGGTGTGGAACACCGGGCGTACGCCCGCCAGATCGCCGCAGACGGTGAGGCGCCTGCCGACCCGCACGATCGCCGTGTAGCTGCCCGGCCAGGCCGTCAGATGCCGAAGTGCCCCTCCGCGCGCGGCGGACAGCCCGATACGCAGCTGGTCGTCGGTCGCACCGCAGGTGCCGAGCACCGCGATCCGGTTCTGCGCGTCGACCGACACCACCCGCACTTCGTCGGGCCGCCAGTCGCCGACCGCCCACAGCGGATCGGGGTCGCCCCACAGAAGATGGGAGCCGACCGGCTGCAACGTCTCGCCCTCATAGCCGACTTGGCCGCCGTACGCCGCGTCGGCGTCGTGCCGGCCGTCATAGCCGACGGACCCGGCGGACCCGCCCCACGCGCCCGCGGCGGTGCTGCTCCATCCCACCAACCACCGCATCGACGCCTCCACAGGCTGTGGACAACCGAGTGCACCGCAAGAACGGTTCACCATGCTGCCACGAAGAACGCGCCGCAGACGGAGGCCAGGCCGCTCGCGATCGGCGGAAACCGCTTGCGTGAGGACGTCGGCGCCGACGGGTGCGGTGGTGCGCACCCCGGTGTCTGCGACGTGAATGCGCCCCCGGTACGCTCCCCCAGAACGCCGCGCGCGCCCTCAATTTCCATGGTGAGAGGCGTTGTCCCGTAGGGAACGTGGGGTCGATTTTCGGCCAAATCCCGCGACTGCCCCCGTCGTTGGAGGCATTCCGCGCAGGCTCCCGCAACGCTCCGTACACGCGCGTGCCCTTGCGGACCCGCGTCGGCCCGGGAGACGGAAGGCGCCTCCCGGACCGCTCCGCCACCCGCGGGGATGAAGGCGGCGGTGTCCCCCAGCCCACTGGATCCAGTACAGCGGGCCGACCCACGCACGACCCATGGAACCGCTCCCCCGATGGCCGGAGAAGAGCGCACGGCCGGGCGCACGGCCACACGGGCGGGAGCACGCAGCGACGGTCCGTACCTGCCCCCGCGCTTCCGTACGGACCACAATCCCGCCAACCGGAAGAATGCCCCTTAACGCTTGGGATGCGGCGAACTACGCTGGGTTTACGAATGCCGCATGGTTATGCCAGCGCGGCAGCCGTCTGTGTCGAGGGGTGGCGCAATGTCCAGGGAGCAACGCGGGCCGAACGAAAAACTCGGCGCCGTTCTCGCCCTCGCGGGAATCAGCAACGCAGGACTCGCACGACGCGTCAACGACCTTGGCGCCCAACGCGGGTTGACTCTTCGCTACGACAAGACGTCCGTGGCGCGCTGGGTGTCGAAGGGCATGGTGCCGCAGGGCGCCGCGCCGCACCTCATCGCGGCCGCCATAGGGCAGAAACTCGGCCGTCCGGTGCCGCTCCACGAGATCGGCCTAGCGGACGCGGATCCCGCTCCCGAGGTGGGCCTCGCCTTCCCCAGGGACGTCGGCCAGGCCGTGCGCTCGGCCACCGACCTCTACCGCCTCGATCTCGCGGGCCGCCGGGCCGGCTCGGGAGGCATCTGGCAGTCGCTGGCCGGATCGTTCGCGGTAAGCGCGTACGCGACGCCCGCCTCACGATGGCTGATAACCCCGGCCGACAGCTCGGTAGCCCGCGACATCCACCTTCTGGAGGGGTCCGGCGCACCGCTCAAAGTCGGCCACAGTGATGTGCAGAAGCTGCGGGAGGCCGCTGAGGACGCCAGACGCTGGGACTCCAAGTACGGTGGCGGCGACTGGCGTTCGTCGATGGTCCCGGAGTGCCTGCGGGTGGAGGCGGCGCCGCTGCTGCTCGGCTCGTACTCCGACGAGGTCGGCCGGGCGTTGTTCGGCGCGAGCGCCGAACTGACGCGGCTGGCGGGGTGGATGGCCTTCGACACCGGCCAGCAGGAGGCCGCGCAGCGGTACTACATCCAGGCGCTGCGGCTGGCCCGCGCGGCGGCCGACGTGCCCCTCGGGGGTTACGTCCTGGCCTCCATGTCCCTCCAGGCGACCTACCGCGGGTTCGGCGACGAGGGCGTCGACCTCGCGCAGGCGGCTCTGGAGCGCAACCGGGGGCTGGCCACGGCCCGCACCATGAGCTTCTTCCGGCTGGTGGAGGCACGCGCACACGCACGCGCGGGGGACGCGCACGCCGCCGGCGGGGCGCTGAAGGCGGCCGAGGGCTGGCTGGAGCGGTCCCGCGACGGCGACCACGATCCGTCCTGGCTGGGTTTCTACTCCTACGACCGGTTCGCCGCCGACGCCGCCGAGTGCTATCGCGACCTGAAGGCGCCGCGCCAGGTACGCAGATTCACCGAGCAGGCGCTGTCGCAGCCGACGGAGGAGTTCGTGCGCTCTCACGGACTGCGGCTCGTCGTCTCGGCGGTCGCCGAACTGGAGTCGGGCAACCTCGACGCGGCCTGCGAGCAGGGCGTGCGGGCGGTGGAGGTGGCGGGCCGCATCTCGTCCGCCCGAACCACGGAGTACGTCAAGGACCTGCTGCACCGGCTGGAGCCCTACGGCGACGAACCGCGGGTGATGGAGCTGCGGGAGAGGGCGCGGCCGTTACTCATGACCCCCGCGTGAGCGCTCGGCGCGGAGCGGGGGTCCCGGTCGGGCCACGACCGCGAGGAGCAGGGGTCCTGGCCCGGCCGGGACCACGCGGAGCAGGGGGCCCTGGCCGGCCACGTCTGGCCGTCGCTTCGGCACTACCGCTCTGGGCCGCTTTCAGCCGCCCTACGGCCGTCGGCAAGCCGTCTTCCGGCCGTCGGCGCGTGGGAGCCGGGCGCACCGGTTCTCGCGCTGCCGAGGAATGGCGGGGAGTGGCGGGGAGTGCCGTCCCGCATCGGGTTTGAAGAGATTGTCAGTGGCGCAGTGCACTATCGAAGCCGGGAGGTGGTGCACGTGCCGAAGATCGCTTACGACTGTGACGTGCTCGTGGTGGGCGGCGGCATCGTGGGTCTGGCCACGGCGTATGCGATCACGCGGGCCGCGCCGGGGACGCGGGTCACGGTGCTGGAGAAGGAGCCGGGGGTGGCCCGCCACCAGACCGGGCGCAACAGCGGGGTCATCCACAGCGGGATCTACTACCGGCCGGGCACCCTGAAGGCGCGGTACGCGGTGCGCGGCGCCGCCGAGATGACGAAGTTCTGCGCGGAGTACGGCATCGCCCACGCCGTCACCGGCAAGCTGATCGTCGCCACGGAGCGGTCCGAGCTGCCCCGGCTGCACGGACTCGTCCAGCGCGGCCGTGAGAACGGTATTACCGTGCGGGAACTGGGCGGCGCCCAGATCGCCGAGTACGAGCCCGAGGTGCGGGGGCTCGCCGCGATACATGTGGGGACGACCGGCGTCTGCGACTACACGGCCGTCGCGCAGCGACTGGGCGAGGCGTCCGGGGCGGAGATCCGGTACGGCGCGCGCGTGGTGCGCATCGACCGGCGGCCGGAGCGCGGGGTAGCCGTCCTCACCGCCCGCGGTGACGTCGTGCGCGCGCGGGTGCTGGTGAACTGCGCCGGGCTGTACTGCGACGAGATCGCCCGGCTGACCGGCGACGAGCCGGAGGTGCGGATCGTCCCGTTCCGGGGCGAGTACTACGAGCTGGCACGGCCGGAGCTGGTGCGAGGGCTGGTCTACCCCGTGCCCGATCCGGCCTTCCCGTTCCTCGGCGTGCATCTGACCAGGGGCATCGACGGGGGCGTGCACGTCGGACCCAATGCGGTGCCTGCGCTTGCCCGGGAGGGATACGGCTGGGGCGTCGTGAGCCCCCGGGAGGCCGCGGCGACGGCGGCGTGGCCCGGCGTGTGGCGGATGGGCCGCCGGCACTGGCGGTACGGCCTCGGCGAACTACGGCGGTCGGTCTCGAAGGGCGCCTTCGTGGACGCCGTGCGAAGAATGCTTCCGGCGGTGGAGGAGAGCGATCTGATACCGACGTCGGCCGGCGTCCGCGCGCAGGCGGTCCTGCGGGACGGCGGCCTGGTGGACGACTTCCTTATCCGGGAGGGCCCACGCGCGGTCCACGTCCTGAACGCCCCCTCACCGGCGGCGACGGCCTCCCTGCCGATCGGCCGCGAGGTGGCCCGCAGAGCCTTGGGCGCACTGGCCGACGCGTGAGGGAGCGTTCCGCACGCGTGTCAGGTGTGACCGGTCCGGATCCGGCGGGGCGCTCGTGGGGAGCGGGGTGGACGACGAGGGCCTCGGGCGCTCGTGGGGAGCGGGGTGGATCACGGGGGCACCGCGGACGCCCGGGGGATCACGGGGCCGCGGGTGCTCGCGCGGTACCCGTAAAATCGACCGCACTGTGTCTGATTCCGTGAGCGTTCCCGATGTCCCCCCGTCCTCCCCGAGCGGTGAGCACCACCCGAGGGAGTCCGTTCGGCGTACCCGCGCCAAGGGGGAGCCTCGGTTCCCCGACGGGCCGCGGGCCGATCCCGCCGGGTCTCACTTCGAGCGGCGGATCCGCAGCTTCCAGCCCCGGCGCAGCCGGGTGACGGCCGGGCAGGCGGACGCTCTGCAGCGACTGTGGGCCAAGTGGGGCCTGGACATCGACGGACGTCCGGTGGACCTCGCCGAGCTGTTCGGCGCGGGAGACCGTCCCGTCGTGCTGGAGATCGGTTTCGGCATGGGCGAGGCGACCGCGCAGATGGCCGCCGCCGACCCCGGCACCGACATCCTCGCGGTGGACGTGCACACGCCGGGCCAGGGCAACCTGCTCAGCCTCGCCGACCGCAACGCGCTGAGCAACGTCCGGGTCGCCAACGGCGACGCGATCATCCTGCTGCGCGAGATGCTGCCGGCGGACTCGCTCGACGGGCTGCGCGTCTACTTCCCCGATCCCTGGCCCAAGAAGCGCCATCACAAGCGGCGGCTGATCCAGCCGGAGTTCCTCGACCTGGCCGCGACACGGCTGAAGCCGGGGGCGCTCGTGCACTGCGCGACCGACTGGGAGCCGTACGCGGAGCAGATGCTCGAGGTACTGACCGCGCACCCCGACTTCGAGAACACGCGGGCCGACGGCGGGTTCGCGCCCCGCCCCGGCTTCCGGCCGCTGACCCGCTTCGAGGGCCAGGGGCTGGACAAGGGCCACGTGGTGAACGATCTGCTCTTCCGGCGCGTACAGCATCGCGTCCAGCCCGGGGATCACTGACCGAACAATTCCCTCCACCGCCGTCCTCTCCCTCGTTAGGGTCGATGCCGTGGCCATCAGTTCCCCGTTTCCGCCCGTTCCGCCGCAGCCGCCGCACCCCGGCGGCGGGCCCGAGGACGGTGTGCTCCGGCATGCTCATTGGTGGCAGCACAGGTGGGTCCGGTACGGCGCGCTGATCAGCCTGCTCGCCCTGTCCGGCCTGGTCATCCTCGCCCTGGTCCGCGAGCAGACCGGCACCGAGGGCCTCCTCGTGGGGCTGGGGCTCGCCGTGCTGCCCGTGCCGCTGCTCGTCGCCGCCTTCCGTTGGCTCGACCGGGTCGAGCCCGGCCCGTGGCGGAACCTGCTCTTCGCCTTCGCCTGGGGCGCGTGCGCGGCGGCGCTGATAGCCATCATCGCCAACAGTTTCGCGACCCGGTGGATAGCCACCGCGACCGCCGACCCGTCCGGCGCGGACACCCTGGGCGCGACCGTCATAGCGCCGGTCGTCGAGGAGTCCGCCAAGGCCGCGGCCGTCCTGCTCGTCTTCCTCTTCCGCAGGCGGGACTTCACCGGGATCGTCGACGGCGTGGTCATAGCCGGGATCACCGCCACCGGCTTCGCGTTCACCGAGAACATCCTCTACCTCGGCACCGCTTTCGGCACCGACCAGCTCACGGGCGACAGCGGCATCGCCTCCGTCACCGCCGCGACGTTCTTCGTGCGCGTCATCATGTCGCCGTTCGCGCACCCCCTGTTCACCGTCCTGACCGGCATCGGCTTCGGCTTCGCCGCGCTCGCCGGGGAGCGTCAGCATGCGCGGCGCGTGCTGCTCCCGCTGTCCGGGCTGCTCCTCGCGATGGGCATGCACGCCCTGTGGAACGGCTCCGCGTCCTTCGGCGAACTCGGGTTCTTGGCGGTGTACGCGGCGATCATGGTGCCCGCGTTCGGGCTGCTGACCTGGCTGGTGGTGTGGACGCGCCAGCGCGAGCTGCGCACGGTGCGCAAGGAACTGCCCGTCTACGCGGCCGCCGGCTGGCTCACCCCGGCCGAACCGTTCGCGCTCGGCTCGATGCGGGCCCGGCGGCTGGCCCGGGTCCACGCCCGGCGTCACCTCGGCAGGCCTGCGGCACGTGAGGTGGCGCAGTACGAGGCGTACGCGACGTCCCTCGCCTTCCTGCGCCACCGTGGCCGGAAAGGGCGGGCGAACGCCGATTTCCTGGTCCGCGAACGGGAGTTGCTGAACGAGCTGTGGCGGCGAAAGGACGTCGCCCGCCCCGCCCTGGATCACGCGGCCCGGATGACGGCCCCTCCGGTACGGATGCCCCCGCCACCCTGGCCGGGGTACGGGGGGTACGGGCACGGCCAGAACCCGGCGTACGGGCACGGGTACGGGGCGTACGGGTACGGGTACGGCCAGGGTCCGGCGTACAGTCCGCCGGGCGCGTACAGCCCGGGCCCGGCGTACGGGCCAAACCAGGCATACGGCCAAGGGCCGATGTACGGCGGCCTGCCGCCCACCTCCGGAAACGACCACAGGAGCGACCACACGCCCGGATACGGGTACGGGCCCGGCCACACTCCCGGCCACACTCCCGGATACGGGTATCCGCCGGGTCCCCACCCCGCGACCAACCCGCACCCGTAGTCGACCGAGTCACACACCCGTAGCCGAGGGCTGCTGCGTCACGCGGGCCGGCGCCCCGGCTACGCACATCAGCTCACGCCGACGCCCGGGTCAGCCGCGTGATCTCCGCCTCCGTCAGTTCCAGGTCCGCCACCGCCAGCAGCGCCGGGAGCTGCTCGACCGTGCGGGCGGAGGCGATCGGAGCGGCCACCGTCGGCTGCGCGGCGAGCCACGCGAGGGCGACCGTGGCGGGCTGGGTGTCGTGGGCGCCGGCGATCTCGTCCAGCGCGGCGAGGACGCTGCGGCCCCGCTCCGTGTCGAGGTGCCCCGCGGCGCCGCCGGCGCGGGCGCTCTCGACCGTCGTGCCGGGCCGGTACTTGCCGGTGAGGAAGCCGGAGGCCAGCGCGAAGTAAGGGACGGCGGCGAGGCCGATGCGGGCGGCGAGGTCCTGGAGGCCGCCCTCGTAGGTGTCGCGGGAGACCAGGTTGTAGTGGGGCTGGAGGGCGACGTACCGGGCGAGACCCTCGCGGTCGGAGAACTCCAGGGACTCCTGGAGGCGTTCGGGCGAGATGTTGGAGGCGGCGATGTGCCGCACCTTGCCCGCCTTCACCAGCTCGTCGAGCGCGCCGACGATCTCCTCGACGGGCACCTCGGTCTTGTCGAAGTGCGTGTAGTAGAGGTCGATGTGGTCGGTGCCGAGGCGGCGCAGGGAGGCGTCGGCGGCGGCCTTGATGTTGTCGGCGGACAGCCCGGGGAAGTCGGGGTGCTGGCTGACCTTGGTGGCGATCACGACGTCGTCGCGGTTGCCGCGGGCCTTCACCCACCTGCCGATGACGGTCTCGGACTCGCCACCGCTGTTGCCCTCGACCCACGCGGAGTAGGAGTCGGCGGTGTCGACGAAATTGCCGCCCGCGGCCGTGTAGGCGTCGAGGACGGCGAAGGAGCCCGCCTCGTCCGCCGTCCAGCCGAAGACGTTGCCGCCGAGGGCGAGCGGGAAGACCTTGAGGTCGGAGGAGCCGATGGTGCGCAGAGAAGTCATGCTTCGTCTCAACGGACGCGGCAGGCACGTCATTCCACGCGTGACACGAAGAACAGAAGAACAGGTGAAGAACAGGCGGACAACCGGCAGCCCTGGCGTCGGGGTGGCCGTCAGGGCTGCCGTCCCTCGATGTTCCCCAGGCCCCCTAGAGGGACGACTCAGGCCTCCTAGAGGGACGGCTCAGGGGTTGAGGCCCTTGCTACGCAGCCAGGCCGCCGGGTCGATGCCCTCGGCGTTGCCGTTCGCGTGGACCTCGAGGTGGAGGTGGGCCCCGGTGACGTTCCCGGTGGCGCCCACACGGCCGATCACGTCACCGGTGGCGACCTTCTGGCCGACGCTGACGCTGATCGACGACTGGTGGCAGAACCAGATTTCGGTGCCGTCGTCCAGGGTCAGGATGGTGCGGTAGCCGTAGGCGCCGGCCCAGCCCGCCTCGGTGATGGCGCCGGTGTGGACGGCCTTGATGAGCGTGCCGGTGGGCGCGGCGAAGTCGAGTCCGGTGTGGTAGCCGGAGGACCACAGGGAGCCGGCCTGACCGAACGTCGAGGTGATGGTGTACGAGGAGGTCGGCAGCGTGTACTGCTTGGCCAGCTCGGCCAGGCGCGCTGCCTCGACCTTGGCGGCGGCCTCCTCGGCGGCCTTCTTCTTCGCGGCGGCGGCCTTGGCCTCCGCCTCCTTCTCGGCCTTGACGACGGCGTCGGCCTTCGCCTTGGCGGCCGCGGCGGCGGCCTTGACCTCGACCTGGGTCTGCTGAGACTCGGCCTGGGCCATGATCCGGCTGCGCAGGGCCTCGCCGGCGTCGGCGACGCTCTCCTTGGTGTCGACGGCGGCCTCGGAGCCGAAGCTCGACAGGGCGGGCGCGGCTTCCTGGGCGGGCTTGTCGTCGGAGATCAGCGAGCCCACGCCCGGCAGGTCCGGCAGGTCCGCAAGGTTCGGCAGGTCGGGCACGGAGATGGAGACCGGGGCCTTGCCGGTGTTGGCGCTGGCCATGCCGCCCGCGCTGACGGCGGCGATGACGCCGACGCCGAGGACGGTGGAGCTGCGGGCGAATCCGCCGCCGCGCTGCTTGGCGACGCGGTGCTTGCCGCGTGCCGGGCGAATGGACTCCGCGGTGGGGTTCCACTCCTCCCAGGGGCCCTCGTCGGTGCGGTGGCCGCCGTAGCCGAAGGTCTCGGTGGGGGGCTGGGCCGGCGCGTACGGGGCCTCGGGGGCAGGCGGGTTGGACGCCACGCGGGCGCACTCCTTTCCTTCCGTCGCCTACCGGGTTAGCTGACGGGTTCGGAGCGGGAAGGTCTCCTACGCGCGTATACCGGCCGTGGACTCTGCGAGTTCACGGAGGCTTCCGCGTGATTCACCCCAAGGTGGTGGTTCCCCGGTTCCCTTGCGGGATTCGGCGCGTGCGCACGGAGCCGACTCTGGTGCCGGCTGGGACGGCCGCGCTGCGTTATCGAACGTTAATAGACCCGGGGGTGCGTTTCCAAGCTGTTCTGCTTGATCAATAACATTTCTGGCCTGGACTTTCTGGCCAGCAGCGGCGAAAAACGGGCGAGTTGACCCTCGTTCAGGACGCCTCACCCGTCACCCGCGTGGACACGGCGGCTCAGACCCGGCGCACAGGGCGGCCGGACGGTCACGAAGAGCGAGGACGGGCCACCGGGGCGAACGCACCGAGGGCCGGAACCCTTTCGGATTCCGGCCCTCGGCCTTCAGTAGCGGGGACAGGATTTGAACCTGCGACCTCTGGGTTATGAGCCCAGCGAGCTACCGAGCTGCTCCACCCCGCGTCGTTGTGACTCCAGTGTACGTCATCCGGGGGACGCCCAGCACCAGGCTTTGTCGCGCCCCCGCCGCGACCCCGGCCCGGGTCCCGGCTGCGGCCTCACACCAGGTGCCGGTTCGGGGCCTTCGCCCGCTCCTCGTACTCCGACAGCACGAGGACGTCGACGCCCGCGGCCGCCAGCAGGCCGGTCCCGTCCGCGCTCGTCACGAAGGTGTCGGGCTCGCGCCACGCCGTGACGACCCGGCGCACGCCGGCGTCCAGGATGAGGCGGGCGCACGGGGCGGGGCGGGAGGAGCGGCGGGCGCAGGGCTCGAGGCTGCTGTAGACGGTGGCGGCGGCCAGCCGGGGGTCGGCGGGGTCGAGCCCTGCGAGCGCCGCCTCCTCGGCGTGCACGACCGGGTCGCCGGCCTCGCGGGAGTGCCCGCGTGCCAGCTCCGTCCCGTCGGCGGCCACGATCACCGCGCCGACGCTGAACGCCGTGTCCGAGGGCGGGCACTGGGCGGCCAGCTCGCAGGCGAGAGCCAGCCAGTGCCGGTCGGCGGCGGCGGCGAGCGGCCCGGTGCCGGGGGCGGTGGGCTCGTAGCGGTGCAGGACGACGTCCTCGATGCGCCGCGTCTCCACGAGCCGCAGCCGTCCGCCCTGGTAGGCGCCCGGCCCGAAGAGGCGGGGCGCGTCCGGGTCGCCCACGAACAGCGGGGCGAGAACGAGCTGGAGCTCGTCGGCGAGCCCCTGCTGGAGCAGCTGGGTGTGGACGGTTCCGCCGCCCTCGACCATGAGGCGCCGGACGCCGAGCTCGTCGTGGAGGTGGGTGAGGAGGCGGCGCCAGTCCAGTTCGGGGCCGAGCGGGACGACGTCCGCGGCGACGCCCAGCGCGCGGGCCCGTTCGGCGCCCTTCTCGGTCGTGTAGACGGCCTTCTCGCCGCCCGTGTGCCAGAAGTTCGCCGCCGGATCGAGGTCGCCCGAGCCGCTGACGGTGACCTTGAGCGGGTAGGCCGGCCGTCCGGCGGCGACCCGGGCGGCGCGGCGCTCGGGGGAGTTCACGAGGAGCCGGGGGTTGTCGGCGCGGATGGTGCCGGCGCCGATGAGGATGGCGTCCACGGAGGCCCGTACCGCGTCGACGCGGTCGAAGTCGGCTGGACTGGAGAGCAGCAGGCGTTCGGACGTGGTGTCGTCCAGGAAGCCGTCGAGGGAGACGGCGGCGGACAGCAGGACGTACGGGTACGGCATCGACGTGCTCCCGGGCTGGGTCTTCCGACTCTGACGGCGATCTTGGTTCAAGTTTGAAACAAAACTACACTGGGGGCATGACGACCCGCTGGCTCACCCCCGAGGAGCAGCGCGCCTGGCGCGCGTACATGGCCGGCTACCTCCTTCTCGAGGACGCCATCGACCGGCACCTCCAGCAGGAGGCCGGCATGCCCCACCTGTACTACTCCATCCTCGCGAACCTCTCCGAAAGCCCCGAACGGCGGCTGCGGATGACCGATCTGGCGGAGCGGCTGAAGATCACCCGCAGTCGGCTGACGTACGCGGTGACCCGCCTCGAGAAGGACGGTCTGACGCGGCGCGAGGAGTGCCGCTGGGACAAGCGTGGCAGCGTCGCCGTCCTGACGGACGAGGGCCTGGGGGTCCTGGAGAACGCGGCGCCCGGCCATGTCGAGACGGTCCGCGCCGCCCTCTTCGACCGGCTCACGCCCGAGCAGGTGGGCCAGCTGGAGGAGATCTTCACCCAGGTCGCCGCCGGCTTCCAGGGCGAGGACGACGGCGAGGCCTCCCCCTCCGCCGAGGACCTGCCGTGGCGCAGACGCTCGTCGCCCTGCTCCGGCTCCGGGACGGAGTGAGCCGCCGAGCCGGATGAGCCGGGCCACAAAGCAGTTGCTTCAACTTTAAAGCATGGGTAGGGTCTCGTCTCGCTGGGACTGCTTCAAATCTGAAGCAGACAGCGCAGACAGCGGTCAGGCACCACCCGGCTCACGCCCGGCGACGCCCGGCCCACCGCCCTCCGGACCCGGGAGACCCGCATGCCCGACACCCCCGCCGCCACCCAGCGCGCCCGCGTCCGGGTACCGCTCCGCTTCCACGACGGCTACTCCGTCGACGCCGAACTGGTCACGTTCCACGGCCTCGTCGACGGCCAGGAGCACGTCGCCGTCGTCCTCGGCGAGCCGGCCCCGGGCTCGGTCCCGCTGGTCCGGCTGCACTCCGAGTGCCTGACCGGGGACGCCTTCGGCTCCGCCCGCTGCGACTGCGGGCCCCAGCTGCGCGAGGCCGTCGAGCGGATAGCGGCGACGGGCGGCGTACTGCTCTACCTCCGCCAGGAGGGCCGCGGCATCGGCCTCTACAACAAGCTCGACGCGTACGCCCTCCAGGACCAGGGCCTCGACACCTACGAGGCGAACGCCGCGCTCGGCCTGCCCGAGGACGACCGCGACTACACGGCGGCCGCCCAGATGCTGCGCGCCCTCGGCATCACGAGCCTGGACCTGCTGTCCAACAACCCCGACAAGGCGGAGCAGTTGCGGGGACTGGGCATCGACGTCCACGACCGCGTGCCGACCGGCGTCTTCACCACCCCGCACAACGTCCGCTACCTGCGCGCGAAGGTCCTGCAGACCCAGCACACGCTCCCGCTGGCCTCCCTCACCGGTCTCAGCGCGGTCTGACGCCTTCGACGCCCGCCGCGGGCAGCCGCAATCCCCGGGACTCCGCGACGCGCAGGACGTCTCTCAGACACTCGGCGAGCCGGAGACCGGCATACCGCACCTCGGTGTACGGCGACACGGGGTCGTCCAGCAGCGGACGGGCGAGGCCGAGCACGTCGACGGCCGTGGCGAGCTGCTCGGCCTCCAACTCGTCGGCGAGACGGGACAGACGGCTGCCCTGGTCGTCGGTCACCAGGTAGCAGGGCTTGCCGTCGGGGGACGGCCAGGGCAGGAGCCGTGGGGACGAGGAGAAGGCAGGCTTCGTCATGCGGCCACCTCCTGCGCGCCGATCAGGTGCCCGTCCAGGTCGATCCCGAAGTCGGCGGCCAGGACGAGGGCGAGCCGACGACGCTGCTGGAGCGCGGCTTCCCGGTCGTGCGCGGCGAGATAGGGGCGCACGAGAACGGAGTCCGCGCCGTCAAGTGAGCCGACGAGCCCGTACGGCGAACGGTGGAGAGGGAGCTGCGCACCCACAGGTGCGGGGTCGTGCCGTACGGCGGTGAAGTGCAGGCAGAGCCTGGCCCGCTGACGATGCGTGCGACGCCGTTTCCCGGTGCCGGGCGCGAGAAGAAGACGCATCCATTCGAGGGTGCGACGGATAAGGTCATGCATGTCGACGCTCCTTATGCAGCGTTGGCCACGCCCCGGGAGGTCTAGCTCACCTCGCCGGGGTCTTTCCATCTTGGAAGCTACACCGGTCTATAGCCCTCTACATACAAGTAGAGAGGGATCCACACGATCGTGCACATCATTACCGCTCTACGTTGGACAAATGAGCGATACAGAAGAGTCGGACGCCACCCTGGACCCGATGAGCGCGCGGCCCCTCTACGTGCAGCTGGCCGACGTCATCGCCAAGAAGATCGCCGCTGGGGAGCTGGCTCCGGACAGACCGATCCCCTCGGAGAACCACCTCGCCGACGAGTACGGCGTGGCGCGGCTCACGGCACGGAGGGCCGCACAGGAACTCCGCGAGCGCGGACTCATCGTCACCGTGCGCGGCAAGGGATCCTTCGTCGTCGAGCAGCCGTCCGGCGACGCGCCCGAGGAGGGCGAACGCAGCTGACCGTCACTGAAGTCGAGCCCGGAGAAGACGGGCCGTCCGGTCGGCCTGGTCGGCCGTCACCCACTCCGCCTCGGGCCGCCGGAGCAGCTCGAAGACGCCGGGCCCACGATGTTCCGGCGGCAGGTCCGCCATGCGCGGGACGATGTGGAAGTGCACGTGCGCGAAGCCTTCGGCTTCGGCGAACTGGACGACGTAGGTCTTGGTGCAACCCGTGATGCTCCGGAGCGCCCGGGAGAGCTTGACCTGCCACATCCCCAGGGCAGACGCCTCGGCGTCGGTGAGGTCGTGGACTGCGACGACGTGCCGCCGGGGCAGCAGCACCAGCCAGCCGGGCACCGCCGTGTTGAAGGAATGGGCCACCCGCCAGTGCTGGTCGTGCACGACGCACTCGCGTGGTGAAAGGTCGTCGAACTCTTCTTCCTTGCGGCAGGTGTAGCAGTCGGGAGTCGTCATGACCCGAGATCGTAGAACCGTCCTCGCCACTCCACTCGGGCCCGCTCACCGGCTCACCGCGGCAGCGCGGGAGCCACGCGGCGGGCCACCGAGCGGCAGCTTCGGGCCCCCAGCCCGGGGGCCCCGCACCCTCCCCGCTCAGCACGGGCCGACAGTGGCGGGGAGGGGCAGCGGCGTGACCCTTACGCCGCGGTGCTCTGGCGACGTGCCAGAGCTTCGGCGGCCTTGCGCCGGCTGCCGGAGAGCACGTTCACCTGGGCACCGGCCCCGGCTCCGGGCTCCAGCTGCCAGCCCCGGATCCGCGCCGCGACCTGGGCCAGCCGCTTGTCGCCGGGCCGTACGTCGACGGAGAACAGCGCCTCGTCGGGCGTACGGTCGTCGCCGCCCCACCGGACGACGCCGTCGAGTTCGGCGAGGATGTCGCGAATCACGACCTCCTGCTGCGGGAAGAAGCCGCCTCGTACGCCCACCGGGTAGAAGTCCGGCCGGACGTGCACGGCCGTGCCCGACGCCAGGTTGGACTCCGCGCGGCCCTTGCGGACCTTCGACGGGGCGCGCCAGCCGGTCACGTCACCTCGGCGCAAGGAGTCGACCTCGTAGTGGAACCGGCGTACCAGGTGGACGAGAACGGTCTCCACGTCGCCCATACGGACCGCGACGCCCTTGAGCGGGGTGCCAGGGACGGGACGGGTGTAGACGGTGCCGCCGTCGTCGGCGACGTTCTCCATCTCCCAGCCGTTGTGGGAGCGCGTCCCCGCCAGCACGCGCCGGGTACGGTCCCGGGCGCTGCTGACGGCGTCCCGTACACGGGACGGAATGGTGCCGTCCTGGTCGGCCTGTGCGGAGGAGAGGAAGCGGGAGAAGGGCAGTGCGGCGACGGCGGCGGCGCCGGTGACGGCGGCGGCACGGCCGAGCAGAGCACGCCGGCCCATGCCACGGCGGTGCGAGGGCGCCGACGACTGCCGACCACGGTTGCTGCGGGGAATCTGGGGGATGTTGAGCTTCAACGGAGTCTCATTCCGGAGTTCAGACGGGCGCGCATGGGTCAGGCGTTGCGCGCGATGCTGTTGTACTTCTCGAAGAGCTGGTAGACGGCCAAGCTCTGGTGCGTCTGCGCCTCCTGGTCGGGGTCCCAGGCGCGGTAGCGGCGCAGGAGTTCGGTGATCTCGAATTCGGCGAGGCCGAGGCGCATGGTCCGCGGGGTGGTGACGCGGTCGCCGGGGGGCAGCCGGCCGCCCGGCCGGCCCCGTACGTCCCACAGGTGGATCAGGGCCACGGTGCGCACGGTGAACGCGTTGTCCTTGTTCAGCCGCTGCCACACGGACCAGATGTCGGCGTCCCTACCCGCATCGAGGTGCTTGCCGGTCGTGTAGCCCCAGCCGATGCAGTGGTTCCAGGCCTGGATGGCGTCGGTGCCGCTGATCTCGGCGATACCGGTGTGCGAGTCCTTGACGGTGCCGGAACCGGAGAGGTGATAGCCGACGACCTTCTGGTCCGCGGCCTGGTCGGCAAGGCTGTACTCGCGCATCGCCCAGTAGACCGCCGTCTGGATCAGGGACTTGCGCATGCTGTACGTGTTCGACAGCTGGGTGATCAGCTCGTCCTGGTCCTGGAGCACGTCGACGGCCTGGGAGTTGGAGTAGAGCTTCGCGTCGCTGCCGATGCCGCCCAGGTCGGGGTAGCCGATCGACTGCATGTACCGGGAGAGGTCGGCGCGCAGGGCCGGCAGGTAGCCGCGGTCGAAGGCGACGTCCGGCACGGCGGGGCGCGGCGGGTTGAAGGAGCCCTGCCCGGTGTCGCGCCCCGAGGCGATGTCGATGTCGATGTCCAGTTGCGCGTCGCCCGAGCCGAGGGTGCGGATGACGAACTGGTCGTAGGCCCAGTCGTCGGGCAGCTGATGACCGGCGTTCCCCACGTAGCCCGAGGACATGTCGGCCAGGAAGCTCGCCGTCGAGTAGCCGGCCGCGCCGACCCGTGCGCAGACGTTGCGGGAGCCGTACACGCCTATCTCGTACGGATTGCCGGAGTCCGCCATCGCTTCGTTGATTCCCTTGAAGTGGGGCAGGACGTTCGCGGTGATCTGGTCGTCGACCGCGTCGAAGTCGACGGCGAAGAAGATCCGTGTCCCGTTCTTGAAGCCGTGGTCCAAGGCGGCGTTGATGGCGCCGTACCCGGCGGTACGCCCGGCCGCGTAGTCGAAGGCGGAGGCGTCGTCGCCGGTGGTCTGGTAGATGGGAAAACAGCGCAGGCCGTTCTCGGCGATCGTCTGCAGTTCTCCGGGCTGGATCGCCTTCTCCGGCAGGGACTTGCCGCTCGGGTTGGTGAGGTAGCGCCCGACGTACTTGATGCCGGCCGCCTTCAGCGTCGCCGCGCGTGCGGGCGTGATCTTCACGATGCCGTCGCAGGCCTGGCCCTGGCGGGCCTGGTCGCCGAACGACGCCAGCAGGGACGCCCACGTGGAGAAGTCGCCGTCACCGGTCGACGGGAGGGCGACGAAGGTCTGGAATGCCCGGACAGCGGCGGCCAGAGGAGACTCGAAGGAGTCGGAAAAGGCGACGGGCCGCCGGTTGAGGACCATCCCCGCCGAGAACAGGGACACCCACACACTCTGGTCGCCCTGCTTCACGGGGTGCGACTTCAGGCCCCCCTGGGTACCGGGCCCGAAGTTGCCGTTGGCAGTGCCGTCCGCCATCCCCAACTCGTACTGGATGCCGAAAAGCAGCCCCTTGAAGGTGGCTCCGGAGACCTGCCCGTCGCTGGCGACGACGAAGTAGTCCTGGCGGTTCACGTACCGGCCGTTGAGCCACCGCTGCACGCCGCGGACCTGGTCGGAGCCGGAACCGGTGACGACATACGCGTCCATGGTCAGCAAAGCCTTGAACACCTTGGGCGTCAGGTCACTGCCGGGAAACGCCTTCTCGACGCCCATGTCGGTCTTCAGTCTGGTCACGGCCGCCTGGACGCGTGCGCCGTACGTGCCGTCGAGGTCGCTTCCGTCGTACCCCTTGCAGTACAGGCCCGCCTGGATGAGCCGGCAGAAGTCCGGGGAGGGGACGGTGTCCTGATCGAGTTTCGGGTACTTGGCGGTCAGTGTGGAGAGCGTGCCGGGGCCGAAGCTGTCGGACGTGGGAGTGATGTCCAGCTCGTACTGCAGGGCACGGGTCAGGGCGTACATGGTGGCCCAGTCGGCCTCGCCGCTCTCCTCCACGGTCGTGCCGGTACGGCTGCCGTAGACGGAGTTCACGAATCTCTGGGCCTTGAGCACCATCGCGTCACGCATGGGGGGGTTCACTCACTTTCGAGGGAGTGACCGAGCCCGTCGCAGCCCTTTAACCAGGTTCCCCCCCGGCGCCGGGCAAATGGTCGATCTCGTGGTGAGCTTGATCGTATGTCGGGTTAAACCTCTGACCGTGAGGCACTTGGGAGGATTCGGGGAGGTTCCTGTGATCACGGGGAACCCCCGGTTCATCCCGCAGGCAGACGTCGGTGGGCCCCCGCCCGCCGACAGCGGCCGCCGCACTCCGTTCACGCCCCGGGTGATCAGGCGCATCAGCTGATCCGGGATCGCCGCCACGTCCGCCGGCATCCTCGAATCCGTCCGGTACCCCGAGTACGCCCTCCCCGGCCGCCCCTTGTTCTTCCCGCCGAGCAGGCCTGGTCGGCCCTCTTGGATCCGAAGGCCGCGGCTGAACTCCTGAACGAGGAATGCGCTGGGATTCTCTCCCCGACGCGGGCCCAGAGTCGATGGCCCCCGGAATGGAACGCGCTCATGCCGAATCGGCACATCCGATCAGGCAGACGGACTCCGCAGATGTCGTGGCCCCGACCAGGAGGACTGGTCGGGGCCACGGAACCGCTGGTCAGAACCACAGAGTGGCCCTGGCCTCCGGTAGGCCCTGTGGGACTCGAACCCACAACCAATGGATTAAAAGTCCACTGCTCTGCCAATTGAGCTAAGGGCCCCGGCGATGCTGCCTCCCCGAGCATAGCGGGAGGCGGCCGTGTCTCCGATCGGGTATCGGGGACACGGCCGCGTCGAAGGTCGGGAAGCGGACCGGAAGCGGACCGGAAGCGGGCAACAGTGGACCCGAAGAGGGCGGGATCTGTCACTGGTTAGGCGGTTTGGCGGGCGCGCCCGCCCGTGCGGCCTCTCTGGCGAGGGTCTTCTCGTGCTCGGGGTTGAGGAACCAGTTGCGCGCCGAGAGCTGCCACCAGCCGCCCGCGAAGCCCAGGACGACCAGGACGGCGATCGGGGCGTAGTTGAACGTCTCCCAGGTCACCGGGGAGACCTGGGGCAGCATGAACAGGACGGTGATGACGACCACCCATGCGACCGCCACCACCCCGATCGCCTTCGACCAGCGGCCCAGGTGCCACGGGCCCCGCACGAAGGCGTCGCCCTTGCGTACACGCAGCAGCGTCGGGATGACGTACGCGATGTAGAGGCCGATGACGGCGATGGAGGTCACGGCCGCGTACGCGGTCACGTTGATCAGGTAGGGCAGGCCCAGCACCAGCGCGCCGCCCGCCGCCAGCCAGACCGCCGCGACAGGCGTGCGGGTGCGCGGGCTGACCGTGTGCCAGACGTGGGAGAAGGGCAGCGCCCCGTCGCGCGAGAAGGCGTAGATCATGCGGCTGTTGGCGGTCACCGACGCCATCCCGCAGAACAACTGGGCGCCGATGACGACGAGCAGCAGCAGCTTGCCGGCGGTCGCGCCGAGCGCGTCGAGCAGGATCTGGGCGGGCGGCGCGCCGGTCGGCGAGGCGAGGGCGGCGTCGTAGGACTGGATGGCGTACGTGAAGCCGAGCAGAAGGACGAAGCCGGCGATCCACGAGGTCCAGATGGACTGCACGATGCCCTTGGGTCCGGCCGTCGACGCGTCGTGCGTCTCCTCCGTCATGTGGGCGGAGGCGTCGTAGCCGGTGAAGGTGTACTGGGCCATCAGCAGGCCGAGCAGGACGACGTACACCCCGCTGCCCCAGCCCGTGTTGTTGACGAACTCGCCGAACACGAAGGACGTCGACTGGTGCTTGTCGGGGACGAAGGCCAGCGCCCCGACGATGACGCCCACCCCGAGCACGTGCCACCACACGCTCACGCTGTTGAGGAGGGCGACGATCCGGACGCCGAAGGTGTTCAGCAGGCCGTGCAGCACCAGGATCCCGGCGAAGAGCAGGACCGTCCGGCCGGGCGTCACCTCGAAGTCGAACTGGAGGTTCAGGTACGCGCCGAGGAAGGACGCGGCCCCGAAGTCGATGCCGGCGGTCACCGCGACCTGCCCGAGCACGTTGAACCAGCCGGTGAACCAGGCCCAGGCCGCGGCCGAGCGCGGGGGCGCCAGCCGGTGCGCCCAGAAGTACAGGCCGGCCGACGTCGGGTACGCGGAACAGATCTCCGCCATCGCCAGGCCCACGACCAGCGTCATCAGGCCGACGGCCACCCAGCCCCAGGTGATCACCGCCGGGCCGCCGGTGTTCATGCCGAACAGGTACAGCGTCAGACAGCCGGACAGGACCGAGATGATCGTGAAGGAGACCGCGTAGTTGGAGAACGCCGACATGCGGCGGGCGAGAACCTGGGTGTAGCCGAGCTGGGCCAGCCGCTCTTCGTCCGAGAGGTTCCCGGGAGAGCTGCCGCCCACAGTGCCGTCATCTGTCATGCCCCCAGCAATTCCCACACCAGGGGGGTGACACACGTCACAACTTGGCCAGAAAGTGCCCTTGCGGCTCCTGGGCGGAAAACGCCGTGGCCCCCACCGGTCGGTCGGTGGGGGCCACGGCGTTCACTCTGGTGAGCCGGCGTCAGCGGGTGCGTCAGCCGTTGCGCTTCCAGCGCGGCTTGTCGTCGCGGCGGCCGGCGCCGGGCGCGGTGCCGCGGTGGTCGTCACGACGGCCGTACGGACGCTCGTGGCCGCCGGAGCGGAAGCCCGGGCGGTCGCCCTGACGGTCGCGGTTGAACGGGCGGTCGCTGCCACGGTGGGTGGACGGGCGCTCGTCGCGGCGGTCGCGGTTGAAGCCACCCGACTGACGGTCGTCGCGGCGGAAGCCGCCGGAGGGACGCTCATCACGACGGTCACGGTTGAAGCCGCCCGAGGGACGGTCGTCGCGGCGGAAACCACCGGAGGGACGCTCGTCACGGCGGTCGTCGCGACGGTCGCGGTTGAAGCCGCCGGCCGGACGGTCGTCACGGCGCTCGAAGGAACGGCCGCCACGGTCGTCGCGGTTGAAGCCGCCGCGGTCGCCGCGGTTGTTGTCACGGTCACGGTCGCGGTTGAAGCCACCACGGTCGTCCCGACGCTCGAAGGAACGGCCACCGCGGTCGTCACGACGGTCGTCGCGACGCTCGAAGGAACGGCCGCCACGGTCGTCGCGGTTGAAGCCGCCACGGTCACCGCGGTTGAAGCCGCCACGGTCGTTGTCGCGACGCTCGAAGGAACGGCCGCCACGGTCGTCGCGACGGTCGTCACGGCGCTCGTAGTTGCCCCGCTCGTCACGGCGCTGACGCGGCTGCTCGTACGCGGGACGCTCGGCGGGCTGCTCGGCGACCGCTGCCGCCGCGGGCACCGCGGCCTCGGCCGGCGCCTCCGCCACCGCGTCCTGCTCCACGAGCGCCTCGGCGGCCGCGACGACGGCCGCCTCCGGGTCCTCGCCACGCTCACGCGCCGCGCGGGCCACCAGACGGTCGGCCTCCTCGCGCAGCTCGCTCGCCCGGCGCTGCGCACGCTCCAGCTCCTTGGTGAGCTGCGAGACCTCGCGCTCGGCCTGCTGCGCCGCGTTGCCCGCGGACTCGGCCTGGACCTCCGTCATCGACCGGGCGCCGGTGATCTCGGCGACCTCCGGGTCGAAGGCGGCGCCGCCCTGGATGATGTGACGCCCCGCGTCGACGCCCGCGTCCTCCATCAGACGGAAGATCTGACGGCGCTGGTGCGGCAGGGAGAGCGAGACGACCGTGCCGGTGCGGCCGGCCCGCGCCGTGCGGCCCGCGCGGTGCAGGTAGTCCTTGTGGTCGCCGGCCGGGTCCACGTTCAGGACCAGGTCGATGCCGTCCACGTGGATGCCGCGGGCGGCGACGTCGGTCGCGACGAGCGCGTTGACGTAACCGTCCTTGAAGTCGGCCAGCGTGCGGGTGCGCGCGCCCTGGGTCATGCCGCCGTGCAGCGCGTCCGCCTGCACACCGGCGTCGCGCAGCTGCTCGGCGATGCGGTCGGCGCCGAGCTGGGTGCGGACGAAGATGATCGTGCGGCCCTTGCGCGAGGCGATCGCGGAGGTGACCGGCGCCTTGTCCTTGGGCTTCACGATCAGAATGTGGTGCGACATCGTCGTGACGTTGCCCTGGGCGCTGTCGACCTCGTGCGTGACCGGGTCGCTCAGGTAGCGCTTGACCAGCGTGGAGATCTCGTTCTCCATCGTGGCGGAGAACAGCATGCGCTGACCGCCGGCCGGCACCTGGTCGAGCAGCTCGGTGACCTCGGGCAGGAAGCCCAGGTCGGACATCTGGTCGGCCTCGTCGAGGACGGCGATCTGCACGTTCTCGAGGGAGCAGGCGCCGCGGTTGATGATGTCGCGCAGCCGGCCCGGGGTGGCGACGAGGATGTCGACGCCGCGCTCCAGCGCGTAGATCTGGTTGCTCATCGACGTACCGCCGCAGACGACCTTCATCTTCAGGCCGAGGACGTCGCCGTAGGGCTGCAGCGCGTCCGCGACCTGCATCGCCAGCTCACGGGTCGGCGTGAGGATGACGGCGCGCGGCTTGCGCTTCTCGGTGTGCCCGCCGGCCAGCGTGGCCAGGGTCGGCAGACCGAAGGAGAGGGTCTTGCCGGAGCCGGTGCGGCCACGGCCGAGGATGTCCTTGCCGGCCAGGGCGTCCGGGATGGTCGCGGCCTGGATCGGGAAGGGGCTGGTCACGCCGTTCTGCGCGAGCTTGCGCACGACGCCCTCGGGGAGACCGAGGTCGGCGAAGGTGAGTTCGGGGGTCTCGACGGAGGCCTCGGCGGCCTCGGTGACCTCGATCGCCGCTTCGTCGATCGTCGCGCCGTCGTTCTCGGGCATGACGGCGTGATCAGTACTGGAAATGGACATGCGAATGCGAAACCTTCCGGAGTCTCTTCGGCACGCGCCCGTCAACTCCGTGTTCGCATTGCAAGGACCGCCTCTATGCGGTCAGCCACGGCAAGGGAGAGTACGCGCCACACGGCGCGCTCTGCAGTGGCGCCGGGCAAATGGGATCAAACGATCTACTACCATACGCACCCCGGTCGCGGAAGGCAAACCGAGGCCATCGCCGCAGCTCAGCACGGTGCCGACACTGGTGCCGGCGCTGGTGTCGGTGCTGATTCCAGCTGGTGTCGGCGGCCGTGCCGAAGGCCCGGGCCCTGGCCGGCTGGACCATGGCTGGACCGCGACTAGACCGGCACACCGGCCTCCGGGGCGGGCTCCCGGTCCACCAGCTGGGGCGCCGTCCCGTCGCCGCCCTCGTGCGCCGACTCCGAGGGCTCGGCGATCGTCGGCTCCGGCGTGGCGGACGGCGGCTGCGGCGTGGGCGCCGACGGCTCCGGGTCCGGGGACCGGGTGGGCGCGGGCGGCTGCGCCCCGCTCGGCTTCGGCACGCCCGGCCTGTCGCTCCGTCCGGGCCGGACCGCCCCGGGCGAAGCCGCGGCGCTCCCGCCCGCCGACGGCGAGGCCGCCGCGGACGCCGAAGCGCTCGCCCGCCCCTCGGCGCCCTTCCCGTGCCCGTGCCTGCCGTCGCCGCCCGCCGCGCCCACGCCGGACCCGCCGCCCGCGCCCCGCGAGTCGCCGCCCCCCGCCTCACCGCCCCGCCGGTCGGCGGAGTGCGAGGGCTGCGCCCGGCCGCCGTCGTCGTCCCCCACGCTCATACAGCCGGCTGCCGCTGCGACGGTCATGACCGTCGCAGCCAGACGGACGGAAAGGTACAAGGGGCGCACGGGGCCACCTCCGGGGCAGACGTAAAAGAAGTCACGGTGCCCAACTCCCCCCGCCCACAAGAGGACACGCACGGGTCGCGCGCCCCTGCGCCGGACGGCTCAGCCGTACCCGAGGGCGTGCAGCCGGGCGTCGTCGATGCCGAAGTGGTGGGCGATCTCGTGCACCACCGTCACCTCGGTCTCCGCGACTACGTCCGCCCGGGTCTCGCACATCCGCAGCGTCGGCCCCCGGTAGATCGTGATGCGGTCCGGCAGGACCCCGGCGTACCACTCGCCGCGATCGGTCAGCGGGGTCCCCTCGTAAAGCCCGAGCAGCTCGGGATCGTCCGCCGGCGGTTCGTCCTCGACGAACACCGCGACGTTGTCCATCAACCGCGTCAGCTCCGGCGGAATCCGGTCCAGCGCCTCGGCCACCAGTTCCTCGAACTCCTCGCGCGTCATCTCCAGCACAGGCCCATTGTCGGGCACGCCGCCTCCGGGGGGAGCGTGCGAACGGCCCGCATATCCGCGCCCGGACCGGGGCATACGCCACCAATGGTCCGTGTCCGCCTCCCCACCGCAGTCCTCCCCGCCGCAGTCCGGCGACGCCTCGAGCCCGCACGGCGCCGGAACACCGTCCCCGAACTCGCCGCCGCCCCACGGCCGTGGCTGCGCGCCTTCGGCCTGACCGCCGTCGTCCTCGTCGGCGCCTGGCTCGGGCTGCTGATCGTCGGGAACGTCCGCGTCCCCGTCGGCCCCATGGACACCACGATGACTCTGCGCCCCTCCTTCAGCGGAGGGACGAAGATCAACGTCTCCCCGCTGGGCGCGCTCAGCCTGGACAGCCACAACGCGCCGGTCCGCCTCGACGTGAACGTCGACCAGCTCGACCCCGCCCGCTCCCAGGCCCTGGTCGACCATCCCGAACGTCTCTCCGGTCTCCAGGACGAGGTCGCCCGGGACGTCGAGCACGGCACCCTCGACCTCGCGCTCCGCTCCTGCGTCGCCGTCGTCTCCGGCGCCGTCACGCTCGGCCTCGCGGTCTACCGCCGGCCGCGCCGCGCCCTCGCCGCCGGCGGCCTGGCGCTCGCCTTGCTGGCCGCTTCGGGCGCCACCGCCTACGCCACCTGGAACCCCAAGTCGGTGCTGGAGCCCCGGTTCTCCGGCCTGCTCTCCTCCGCGCCGTCGCTCGTCGGCAACGCGCGCAGCATCGTCACCGAGTTCGACGTCTACCAGCAGGAACTCGCCCGCCTGGTCACCAACGTCACCAAGCTCTACGACGTGACCTCCACGCTGCCCGTCTACGCGCCGGACCCGACCACCGTGCGCGTCCTGCACGTCTCCGACATCCATCTCAACCCAGCGAGCTGGAAGATCATCAGCTCGCTGGTGGAGCAGTACAAGGTCGACGTCATCGTCGACTCCGGCGACACCATGGACCACGGCAGCGCGGCCGAGAACGGCTTTCTGGACCCCATCGCCACGCTGGGCGCGCCGTACGTGTGGGTCAGGGGCAACCACGACTCCCTCGTCACCCAGCGCTACCTCGAGCGGATGAAGAACGTGCACGTCCTCGACGGCGGCCGCGCGGTCAGCGTCGCCGGACTGCGGTTCGCCGGCATCGGCGACCCGCAGTTCACCCCCGACCGCTCGACCGCGCCGGGCGCCGTCGTGTCGCAGGAGGTGGCGGGCGCACGGCTGGCCGAGGCCCTGCGCGCGCAGCGGGCGGCCGGCGTCCCGGCCGACGTGGCCGTGGTCCACGAGCCCTCGGCCGCCCGCAGCACCGACGGCGAGGTGCCCCTCGTCCTGTCCGGCCACCTCCACCACGAGCAGACGGAGGTCATGAGGAAAGGCACCCGGCTGCGCGTCGAGGGGTCTACCGGCGGCAGCGGGCTGCGGGCCGTGGAGGGCAAGTACCCCGACCCGATCGAGGCGTCGATCCTCTACTTCGACCGCGGCACCCGCCGCCTACAGGCCTGGGACGAGATCAAGCTCGGCGGTCTGGGCCTGACGACGGCCGAGGTGAGCCGCCACCTCCCGAAGGAGAACCAGCCGGGCGCCGCACCCTCCCCCAGCTCCCCCAGCCCGTCCCCCGGCTCAGCCTCCAGCCCGTCCCCCGGCTCGCCTTCCGGCCCGGCCCCGAGCCCCGCTTCGCGCCCGTCCGCCCCGCCCTCCGCTACCCCCTCCCCGACCCCCTCCGGGACCGCCTCCCGGAAGGCCCCGTAAACCGTTTTGGCGATACCCCCCGGCATCCCATATGCTCATGACGTCCCCGACGCGCTGAGAAGCGCCCAGGCGGGCCGATAGCCCTCATCGTCTAGCGGCCTAGGACGCCGCCCTTTCAAGGCGGTAGCACGGGTTCGAATCCCGTTGGGGGCACGCAACACCGTGTGCGACACTGTCGTACGCAACAGCTTGGTCCTGTGGAGCAGTTTGGAGTGCTCGCCACCCTGTCAAGGTGGAGGCCGCGGGTTCAAATCCCGTCAGGACCGCTGAGGTTTCACGTGAAACCTCGTGGCTGGGTAGCTCAGTTGGTACGAGCGATCGCCTGAAAAGCGATAGGTCGCCGGTTCGACCCCGGCCCCAGCCACCAGAACGAAAAACCCTCTCCGGGCTCCGGAGGGGGTTTTCGTCATAGTGCGCCAGGCCGGGTGCACCGGACGGGGGCGCAAGGCGGGCTGCGCCGGGCGGGCCCGCCCAAAAGCGCTCGCCGCTTTTTCGGCCGGGATGAGATCCTGGACCGCGTATGTCTACGCACCCCGCCCCCGGCGCCTCCGTTCCGGGCACTCCCGCCGCCGATGGTTTCAGCGGCCTCGCCTCCCGCCTGACCGAGCTGTCCCTGCGCGATGCGCACCGGCTCGGGCGCAGGCTCGAAGGCGCGCGCAGGATCCGCAAGCCGGAGGCCCGTGCCGCCGTCCTCGCCGAGATCGGGGCGGAGGTCGCCCGGGTCGAGGAACGGGCGGCCCTGCGACGCGGCCGCGTGCCGGCCGTGTCGTACCCCGAGCAGCTCCCGGTCAGTCAGAAGAAGGACGAGATCGCGGCCGCCATCCGCGATCATCAGGTCGTCATCGTCGCCGGTGAGACCGGCTCCGGCAAGACCACGCAGATTCCCAAGATCTGTCTCGAGCTGGGGCGTGGCGTCCGCGGCATGATCGGGCACACACAGCCCCGTCGTATCGCCGCCCGCACCGTGGCCGAGCGCGTCGCGGAGGAGCTGCGGACCCCGCTCGGCGAGGCCGTCGGGTGGAAGGTGAGGTTCACCGACCAGGTGAACCCGGACGCCACCTTCGTGAAGCTGATGACGGACGGCATCCTCCTCGCGGAGATCCAGACCGACCGCGAGCTGCGCGCCTACGACACGATCATCATCGACGAGGCCCACGAGCGGTCCCTCAACATCGACTTCCTGCTGGGCTATCTCGCCCAGCTGCTCCCCCGGCGGCCGGACCTCAAGGTCGTCATCACCTCCGCCACCATCGACCCGGAGCGCTTCTCCCGGCACTTCGGCGACGCACCCATCGTCGAGGTCAGCGGGCGCACGTACCCGGTCGAGGTCCGCTACCGGCCGCTCCTCGAGGAGGACTCCGAGGACTCCGACCGCGACCAGATCACCGCCATCTGCGACGCCGTCGAGGAGCTCCAGGCCGAGGGACAGGGCGACATCCTCGTCTTCCTCTCCGGCGAGCGGGAGATCCGCGACACGGCCGACGCGCTGGAGAAGAAGAAGTTCAGGTTCACGGAGGTGCTGCCCCTCTACGCCCGGCTCTCGCACGCCGAGCAGCACCGGGTCTTCCAGCAGCACACGGGCCGCAGGATCGTGCTGGCGACGAACGTGGCCGAGACGTCCCTGACCGTCCCGGGCATCAAGTACGTCATCGACCCCGGCTTCGCCCGCATCAGCCGCTACAGCCACCGCACCAAGGTCCAGCGGCTGCCCATCGAGCCGATCTCGCAGGCCAGCGCCAACCAGCGCAAGGGCCGCTGCGGCCGCACCAGCGACGGCATCTGCATCCGGCTGTACGACGAGGACGACTTCGTCGCCCGCCCGGAGTTCACGGACGCGGAGATCCTGCGCACCAACCTGGCGAGCGTCATCCTGCAGATGACCGCGGCCGGCCTCGGCGACATCGAGAAGTTCCCGTTCATCGACCCGCCGGACCACCGCAACATCCGGGACGGCGTCCAGCTGCTCCAGGAGCTGAACGCGCTGGACCCCGCCGAGAAGGACCCGCGCAAGCGGCTCACCGAGACCGGCCGCAAGCTGGCCCAGCTGCCGGTCGACCCGCGGCTCGCCCGTATGGTCCTGGAGGCCGACAAGAACGGCTGCGTCCGCGAGGTCATGGTCATAGCCGCCGCGCTGTCCATCCAGGACCCGCGTGAGCGCCCCGCCGACAAGCAGACGCAGGCCGACCAGCAGCACGCCCGCTTCAAGGACGAGACGAGCGATTTCCTCGCCTACCTCAACCTGTGGCGGTACGTCCGCGAGCAGCAGAAGGAGCGGGGCTCCTCCTCCTTCCGGCGGATGTGCAAGCAGGAGTACCTGAACTTCCTGCGCATCCGTGAGTGGCAGGACATCTATACGCAGCTGCGCACGGTCGCCAAGCAGATGGGCATCCACCTGAACGAGGAGGACGCGCCCGAGCAGAGCGTCCACGTCTCCCTCCTCGCCGGTCTGCTGTCGCACATCGGCATGAAGGATGTGAAGGACGGCACCAAGAACGAGTACCTGGGCGCGCGCAGCGCCAAGTTCGCGATCTTCCCGGGGTCTGCCCTCTTCAAGAAGCAGCCCCGGTTCGTGATGTCCGCCGAGCTGGTGGAGACGAGCCGGCTGTGGGCCCGCGTCAACGCGAGGATCGAGCCGGAGTGGGTCGAGCCGCTCGCCGGGCATCTGCTGAAGCGGACGTACAGCGAGCCGCGCTGGGAGAAGGACCAGGCGGCCGTGATGGCGGACGAGAAGGTCACGCTGTACGGCGTCCCGATCATCGCCCAGCGCAAGGTCAACTACGGCCGGATCGACCCGGAGACCTCCCGCGACCTGTTCATCCGCAACGCGCTCGTCGAGGGCGACTGGCGCACGCACCACAAGTTCTTCTCCGACAACCGCCGGCTCCTCAGCGAGGTCGAGGAGCTGGAGCACCGCGCGCGGCGCCGGGACATCGTGGTCGACGACGAGACGCTGTTCGACTTCTACGACCAGCGGGTGCCCGAACACGTCGTGTCGGGGGCTCACTTCGACTCGTGGTGGAAGCACGCACGGCACGAGCGGCCCGACCTCCTCGACTTCGAGCGGGAGATGCTCATCCGGGAGTCGGCGGAGGCGGTCACCAAGGCCGACTATCCGGACTCCTGGCGGCAGGGCCCGCTGAAGTTCCGTGTCACGTACCAGTTCGAGCCGGGCGCGGACGCGGACGGCGTGACCGTCCACATCCCGCTCCAGGTGCTCAACCAGGTCACGGACGAGGGCTTCGACTGGCAGATCCCCGGGCTGCGGGAGGAGGTCGTCACGGAGCTGATCCGTTCCCTCCCCAAGCCGATCCGGCGCAACTACGTGCCCGCCCCGAACTTCGCGAAGCGTTTCCTGGACCAGGCCGTCCCGTTGCAGGAGCCGCTGACGGCTGCCATGGCCCGAGAGCTCAAACGGATGGTCGGCGTCCCCTTCGAGGCCGACGACTTCGACTGGTCGAGACTCCCCGACCACCTGAAGATCACCTTCCGGATCGTCGACGAGCGGCGCCGCAAGCTGGCCGAGGACAAGGACCTGGAGTCCCTGAAGCTGCGGCTGAAGCCGAAGGCCAGGCAGGCCATCTCCCAGGCGGCAGCGGCCACCGCCGAACGGCAGGGCGGCGAGTCCCTGGAACGCTCGGGCCTGACGGACTGGACGATCGGCACCCTCACCCGCGTCTTCGAGACCCGCCGCGCCGGCCAGCCGGTCAAGGCGTACCCGGCACTCGTCGACGACGGGCCGACGGCGAACACCGTCTCCGTACGCCTCTTCGACACGGAGGCGGAACAGGCCGAGGCCATGTGGAAGGGCACCCGCCGGCTGATCCTGCGGTCCATCCCGGTCAACCCGGCAAAGTTCGCATCCGAAAAGTTGACGAACGTTCAAAAGCTCGCGATGTCCGCGAATCCGCACGGCTCCGTCCAGGCGCTGTTCGACGACTGCGCGATGGCGGCGGCGGACCGGCTGATCGCCGACTTCGGCGGCCCCGCCTGGGACGAGGAGTCGTACCGCAAGCTGTACGAGAAGGTGCGCGCGGAGATCGTCGACACGACCGTGCGGGCGGTCGCCCAGGTGCACCAGGTCCTCGCGGCCTGGCAGGCCTGCGAGCGCCGCCTGAAGGGCGTGCGCAGCCCCGTGCTGCTCGCGAACCTGGCGGACGTGCGGGGACAGCTGGACGCCCTGGTGAAGCCCGGCTTCGTGACCTGGGCGGGGCTGCGCCGACTGCCCGACCTCATGCGCTACCTGGTGGCGGCGGACCGGAGACTGCAGCAGATGCCGACCGGCGTGCAACGGGACACCGCGCGCATGGAGAAGGTGCACGAGATGCAGGACGAGTACGCCTGGCTGCTGGAGCAGTTGCCGGCGGGCCGGCCGGTTCCCCAGCAGGTCCTGGACATCCGCTGGATGATCGAGGAACTCCGGGTCAGCTATTTCGCCCACGCGCTGGGCACGGCGTACCCCGTCTCCGACAAGCGGATCGTGAAGGCGATCGACGCGGCGGCACCGTGACGGACCCTGCACGGAGAGTGAGTTCGACCACCGGGCTCACCCTCCTGTACAGTCCTTCTCGCAGCGCAACGCAACATCAAGTGCCGCAAAAGCAAGGTCCTGTGGAGCAGTTTGGAGTGCTCGCCACCCTGTCAAGGTGGAGGCCGCGGGTTCAAATCCCGTCAGGACCGCAGTGAAGGACCGAGGCCCGTTTCCCGACAAGGGACGCGGGCCTCAGCCATGAGACGGACAACCTGCGCGCCACCCCCCACACGGCCCAGCCGGAGGCCGCGCCCGCGGCGGAGCCGCCATCGGAAACAGCAAATCCCGTCAGGACCGCAGTGAAGGACCGAGGCCCGTTTCCCGACAAGGGACGCGGGCCTCACCCATGTGACGGACAACCTCGTTTTCCGCCCACCGGCTGCCGCTACCGCCCTGCGGCGCCCTTGACGGCGTCACATTCGGCCGGTACCCCAGAACTCAGGGCCCGTTCCCCGCGGCGCCCGCGTGGAGGTGGGGCATGACGGCGTCGGTCAGGCACGAGACGCGGGCCCTGCTCCGCGCGCACTTGTCGGCCGCGTCGTCCTACCGGCACCTGACCCGTCACTGCCCGATCTGCCACCGTTTGCTGAAACTGGCGATGGACGGCGCGCCTTGGGGCGTCCAGGCCCCCGCAGGGCCCCCCGAGAGGCTCACGGAGGGCATCGCCGACAGAACCGCCCAGCGGATCACCCAGGAGACCGCCGAGGGCGAGAGCCTCCCGCCCCGCGACACGGACGCGGCGGAGCGGGCCGGCGCAACGAACGCGGCGGACGCCACCGACGCCCGCCCGGTGTGAGTGGTGGGCCGCGGACCGTACCCACGGCCGGACTCCTGTGGCACAGTGAGGTTCAATCGTCTACTAGCGCACGTGACTGGCCGGTAACAAGCCCTTTGGTATGTGACGGGTGTCACTGCATGAGTTTTGAAAACCCGGGTTCTTACCACTCTCCTACAACTGGTCAATTTAATATGTGCAATTGCACCACTCCGGAGGATGCCCCCCGGAACCCTCCCAGAGCCTCCCCAGACTCCGACAAGGTCGCTCACAGAGCCACCTGATACCACCTGGGGAGCGGTCCCAAGCGCGCTCGAGCGCACAAAAAAGATCGCGCCGGACTCCGTGGAGTCCAGCGCGATCGACGACGTCTCCCTATGGGCGAGGGCCCTGTTGGGGCAGGACCCACGTCGCTTGGTGCCTGGTTTCGGGCGTGCGCTCAGGTGGGTGCACCTGGGGATTGCCCGATATGCGGTTGTCAGGCCTCGCTGCGCTGCTGCGGGATACCCGCGAGCAGTGCGCGGACCTCAGCCTCGCGATAACGGCGATGCCCGCCGAGCGTGCGGATCGACGTGAGCTTGCCGGCCTTCGCCCACCGCGTGACCGTCTTGGGGTCGACGCGGAACATCGTGGCGACCTCAGCCGGGGTCAGCAGCGGCTCAGCATCAGGGGTGCGAGCGGTCATGAGCGGCCTCCTCGGGAGAACCGATCGTTCTCGGTTCTTTCCTCTAAATTCTGCACCTTGACCCGCGTTGCCCGAAATGGCGGATGCGGGTCGAGTCGGTTATAGGACGAACGGCTTGTCCTCGGCACTACAACTACACCATCCGTCCAGCCTCGTCGGCCAAACCGATGGAATTGCCCCCCAGGTGTTCATCGGCGACGGAAGCCGATGGACCATGCCATAGCGGACAGTCACACCACTGTGACGATCAGTCACAGGGTGATCGCGAGCCGCCAGACCCCGCAAAGCGTGCAATGCTGAGCTTTCCCCCCACGATGGAGCATAAGTAGGCGGACGGAGTCCTCCCCGGACTCCTTGTCCTATTTTGGCACGAGGAGGGGCAACCGGCGCAAGGGCCGTGTACGTGCGGTCCGTCACCCTTGCGACAAAAGCCCGGATCAGGGACCTACGTCCCGTCAGTTCCGTGAAGTGCCGCCGACCGTACGCTGTTCGACGGCCTCGCGGCCGTGACGTACGTCACCAAATGACAGCGCTGTCGCATCTGTCACATCGTCAGCTCACAGCACGATCGACCCTGGTGCGGTCGGCTCGATCGGCTCGATCGGCTCGATCGGCTCGGCTCGGTCAGTTCGCCGAGCGCCGGTCCCGTACCGACCGCCACCGCTCCACGAGCCGCGCGTACGCCTCGCCCGCCGCCGCGCCGTCCCCGGCCCGCAGCGCCTCGATGCCCTCGGCCACGTCCCTCGCCGAGTGATCTTCCTCGAGATCCCCGGCCGGCAGCATGTGCACCAGGCCGCCGTAATCCAGTTCCACCAGCGAACGCGGATGGAATTCCTCCAGCCAGCGGCCCACGTCCAGCAGGCCCTCGATGAGCGGCCCCTCGTCCATGGAGTCCTTCAGCGTGCGCAGCGACCGGGCCACCCGGCGACGCGCCTGGACCATCGGCGTGCGGTAGCGCAGCACCGGGGCGACCTCCCCGGTCCCCTTCTCGTACGCGCGCTCCTCGTCGGCGACCAGCACGAACCAGTGGAGCGGCACCTGCCAGGCCGCCGTGCGGATCCACGGGCGGGCGTCGGGGTTGCTCTCCAGCCAGCGTTCGTGGTCCTGGGCGGCCTGCCGGCGCACCACCTCGGGGAGCGCCGCCTCCAGCACCGGCCGGGGCAGCTCGTCGTCCACCTCGGCCAGGGCCAGCCAGCCGCGCAGCCGGGTGCGCCAGGGGCAGACGCAGAGCACGCCGTCCACCTCGGTCACGAACGCGTCGCCGCTCTCCTGCACCGGGGCCGCGACCGGCGGGGTGGGCAGCAGTCCGGCCAGCGAGCGGCGCAGCTCGTCCTGGTAGGAGGGCAGCTCGGGACGGCGGGCGTAGCGGGCCCAGTGGGTGCGCTCGGGCTCGGGGAAAGCGGCCAGCGGCTCGTACACGCGCAGATAGACCGCGTACGGGACGATCACCGAGGACACCTTGGGCACGCCCTGTCCCTCCCCTTTCGGCCGACGGGGAAACCCCTGCGAATCGTCCCACGGCGGCACTCCGGGAGAAGGTGATCCCCCGCACTGCGAGATCGGCGGGCCGTGCAGGCTCTACGCTCAGAACACAGGCCCGCCACCCTTACGGTGCCTGTGTCCCGACCGCCGCTAGTCACCCGGGAGTCACCACAGTGACCGACGTATCCGGCGCACCTGCTGATGTACTGCGCACCCTGTTCCACTCGGACCAGGGTGGTCATGAGCAAGTCGTGCTCTGCCAGGACCGTGCGAGCGGCCTCAAGGCCGTCATCGCCCTGCACTCCACCGCTCTGGGCCCCGCCCTCGGCGGCACCCGCTTCTACCCGTACGCGACCGAGGCGGAGGCCGTCGCCGACGCGCTGAACCTCGCGCGCGGGATGTCGTACAAGAACGCCATGGCCGGGCTGGACCACGGCGGCGGCAAGGCCGTGATCATCGGTGATCCCGACACGATCAAGTCCGAAGAGCTGCTGCTCGCCTACGGCCGTTTCGTGGCCTCCCTCGGCGGTCGTTATGTGACCGCCTGCGACGTCGGCACCTACGTCGCCGACATGGACGTCGTGGCGCGCGAGTGCCGCTGGACGACCGGACGCTCGCCGGAGAACGGCGGCGCGGGCGACTCCTCCGTACTGACCGCCTTCGGCGTCTACCAGGGCATGCGGGCCTCCGCACAGCACCTGTGGGGCGACCCGTCGCTGCGCGGCCGCACCGTCGGCATCGCGGGCGTCGGCAAGGTCGGCCACCACCTCGTCCGGCATCTGCG
Source organism: Streptomyces sp. B21-105 (assembly GCF_036898465.1). Lineage (NCBI taxonomy): Bacteria > Bacillati > Actinomycetota > Actinomycetes > Kitasatosporales > Streptomycetaceae > Streptomyces > Streptomyces sp. B21-105. The sequence continues at coordinate 4,480,046 of NZ_JARUMJ010000001.1, forward strand.
GGAGGAGGGCGCGCAGGTCGTGATCACGGACGTCCGCGAGGACGCGGTGCGCAGGATCCTCGAGCGGCATCCGGAGGGCGTGACGGCCGTCGCGGACACCGAGGCGCTGATCCGGGTCGAGGGTCTGGACATCTACGCCCCCTGCGCTCTCGGAGGGGCGCTCGACGACCACTCGGTGCCGGTGCTGACGGCGAGAGTCGTCTGCGGGGCGGCCAACAACCAGCTCGCCCATCCGGGCGTGGAGAAGGACCTCGCCGACCGCGGGATCCTCTACGCGCCGGACTACGTGGTGAACGCCGGCGGGGTCGTCCAGGTCGCCGACGAGCTGCACGGCTTCGACTTCGACCGGTGCAGGGCGAAGGCGGCGATGATCTTCGACACCACGCTCGGAATCTTCGCACGTGCGAAGGAGGACGGGATTCCGCCGGCCGCCGCGGCCGACCGGATCGCCGAGCAGCGGATGCACGAGGCGGCTCGGGCGCGCGGCTGGTGATCTTCCGGCGGGGCCTCAGGGCGTCCCGTCCGGGGGTTTCGGCGGTACCGGCCGGTGGAAAGTTAGAGAGAACTCTCACTCCTCCCGGCGGGTCGCCCGCCGATAAGTGGTTAAAATCGCCACTGACCAGCGAGGACGGGGCGCTCGAAGGGTGCTGCGCACACGCGCGTGGTACGGGCGACGTACCGTACGGGCGTGGGCTCAGGTACCGTGGGAGCCCTACGACGGGCTCTCCATGGAGAGGCCGTCCTGGATCATGAACGCGTGTCAACCTGGGGCCGTCGAGCCCCGTCGTTGAGGGGGTCGAGCCATGGGGCGCGGCCGGGCCAAGGCCAAGCAAGCGAAGGTCGCCCGCCAGCTGAAGTACAACAGCGGCGGGACTGATCTCTCGCGCCTGGCCGAAGAGCTGGGCGCATCGCCATCGAACATTCCGCCGAACGGTCAACCGTTCGAGGATGATGACGATGAGCAAGACGACGACCCGTACGCCCGGTACGCCGAGCTGTACGGGGACGACGACGAGGATGACGGCGAGGACTCCTCGCAACACCGTCGCGGCGCTTGACCTGGTATTGAGCACTCACCCGGTCGGTGACTTCGGTCGCCGACCGGGTCTTGTGCTGCCCACGTGGTCTCGCCCGCCTTCCGGCGGTGGCGGTCCCCGTGGTCCTGCCGGTCCCCGTGGTCCTGGCGGTCCTGCCAGTCCCAACGGTCCTGGCAGTCCTGCCGGTCCCGCCGGTGCTACGCGGCGTAGTCCCCCACCAGCTCCGCGCCGGTCGGGTGCTCGCCGCGCTCGGTGATCTCGCCGGCGACCCAGGCCTCGACGCCGCGGTCGGCCAGCGTCGCGAGCGCGACGTCCGCCGACTCCTCGGGCACGATCGCCATCATGCCGACGCCCATGTTGAGGGTCTTCTCCAGCTCCAGGCGCTCGACCGAGCCGGTCCTGCCGACCAGGTCGAAGATCGGAGCCGGGGTCCAGGTGGAGCGGTCCACGACGGCGTGCAGGCCGTCCGGGATCACGCGGGCCAGGTTGGCCGCGAGACCGCCGCCGGTGATGTGCGAGAAGGCGTGCACGTCCGTGGTGCGAGTGAGGGCCAGGCAGTCCAGCGAGTAGATCTTGGTGGGCTCAAGGAGCTCCTCGCCGAGCGTGCGGCCGAGCTCGTCGATCCGCGCGTCCAGGGACAGGCCGGCCTGGTTCAGCAGGACGTGCCGGACCAGCGAGTACCCGTTCGAGTGAAGGCCGGAGGCCGCCATGGCGATCACCGCGTCCCCGGTGCGGATGCGGTCCGGCCCGAGCAGCCGGTCGGCCTCCACGACGCCCGTGCCGGCGCCGGCGACGTCGAAGTCGTCCTCGCCGAGGAGGCCCGGGTGCTCGGCCGTCTCGCCGCCGACCAGGGCGCAGCCGGCGAGCACACAGCCCTCGGCGATGCCCTTGACGATGGCGGCGACCCGCTCGGGGTGGACCTTGCCGACGCAGATGTAGTCGGTCATGAACAGCGGTTCGGCGCCGCACACCACGATGTCGTCCATGACCATGGCGACCAGGTCGTGGCCGATGGTGTCGTACACGCCGAGCCGGCGCGCGATGTCGACCTTGGTGCCGACGCCGTCCGTGGCGGAGGCGAGCAGGGGACGCTCGTAGCGCTTGAGGGCGGAGGCGTCGAAGAGGCCGGCGAAGCCGCCGAGGCCGCCCAGGACCTCGGGGCGCTGCGTCTTCTTCACCCACTCCTTCATCAGCTCGACGGCGCGGTCGCCGGCTTCGATGTCGACGCCCGCGGCTGCGTAGCTGGCACCAGTTGTCTCAGACATGACGGTGAGAACTTTCGTGTCGTACGGCGGGTGTGACGGGGTGTGACGTGACATGACGGACTGCGACGGCTGCCGACGGGGCTGCCTACGGACGGCGGATCGCGTCGGACGCGGCCGTGGCGGCCGGACCGGCGGCCAGCTCCGTCTCCAGGAGCTGCTTGCCGAGCAGCTCGGGATCGGGGAGCTCCATCGGGTATTCGCCGTCGAAGCAGGCGCGGCAGAGGTTCGGCTTGGCGATGGTGGTCGCCTCGATCATGCCTTCGAGGGAGATGTACGAGAGGGAGTCGGCGCCCAGGGAGGTGCCGATCTCGTCGATGGTCATGCCGTTGGCGATCAGCTCCGCGCGCGTGGCGAAGTCGATGCCGAAGAAGCAGGGCCACTTCACGGGCGGCGAGGAGATGCGGATGTGCACCTCGGCCGCGCCCGCCTCGCGGAGCATGCGCACCAGGGCCCGCTGGGTGTTGCCGCGCACGATCGAGTCGTCGACGACGACCAGGCGCTTGCCCTTGATGACTTCCTTGAGCGGGTTCAGCTTCAGGCGGATGCCCAGCTGGCGGATGGTCTGCGAGGGCTGGATGAACGTCCGGCCGACGTAGGCGTTCTTCACCAGGCCCGCGCCGAAGGGGATGCCCGACGCCTCGGCGTAGCCGATGGCGGCGGGGGTGCCGGACTCCGGTGTCGCTATGACGAGATCGGCGTCGACCGGTGCTTCCTTGGCGAGCTTGCGGCCCATCTCCACACGGGAGAGGTACACGTTCCGCCCGGCGATGTCGGTGTCCGGACGGGCCAGGTACACGTACTCGAAGACACAGCCCTTGGGCTTCGCTTCCGCGAACCGGGAGGTCCGCAGGCCGTTCTCGTCGATGGCGACGAACTCGCCGGGCTCGATCTCACGGACGTAGGCGGCGCCGCAGATGTCCAGGGCGGCGGACTCGGAGGCGACGACCCAGCCGCGCTCCAGCCGGCCGAGGACGAGCGGGCGGATGCCCTGCGGGTCGCGGCCCGCGTACAGCGTGTGCTCGTCCATGAAGACGAGTGAGAAGGCGCCTTTGACCTGCGGGAGGACCTGGTGGGCCGCTTCCTCGATGGTCAGCGGCTTGCCGTCCTCGTCGACCTGGGCCGCGAGGAGCGCGGTGAGCAGGTCGGTGTCGTTGGTCGCCGCGACGCGCGGCGTGCGGCCCTCCTGCTTGGGCAGGTCGGCGACCATCTCGGCGAGCTGGGCGGTGTTGACGAGGTTTCCGTTGTGACCGAGCGCGATCGAACCGTGCGCGGTGGCGCGGAACGTCGGCTGGGCGTTCTCCCACACGGAAGCGCCGGTGGTCGAGTAGCGGGCGTGACCGACCGCGATATGACCCTGGAGCGAACCGAGTGAGGTCTCGTCGAAGACCTGGGACACCAGGCCCATGTCCTTGAAGACGAGGATCTGCGAGCCGTTGCTGACCGCGATCCCCGCGGATTCCTGACCTCGATGCTGTAGGGCGTAGAGCCCGAAGTAAGTGAGCTTGGCGACCTCTTCACCGGGAGCCCAGACACCGAAGACGCCGCATGCGTCCTGGGGGCCCTTCTCACCGGGGAGCAGATCATGACTGAGTCGACCGTCACCACGTGGCACGCCACCGAGTGTAGGCGAGATCGACCACTGGTCCGAATTGGGGATACCGGCCGGTAACTGGATCATCGGGCGGCCACGGCACCCGTGATCAGCGCGTCCGCCCAGGTCAGGACCGGAATTCGGTGATCCACTCGGGGATCGGACGGGTCCCGGGGGCGGCCCGGCGAGCACCCGTTGCGGGGGTATGAGTGAGCTGTCGCACACCAATAGGGCGGTGGACGGCGGCCGGGTCTCATTTCCTGGTCAGCCGGACCTGGTCGCCGTCGGCCGTGGCGAGGGTCAGCGTGGCGCCGTCGACCTCGGCGGTGAGGGTCCCGTCGGCGAGCGTGCCGGCCAGCGTGCGCTCGAACGCCATGGGCTGCTCCTCGCAGGCCATCCTCGTCGACCGCGCGTTGCTGAACCGCACGCTGTCGCCCGTCACTGCGGCCTTCGCGGTGAAATGGTTGCACCCGTAATTGCCCGCCGCCTTCCCGTCCTCGATCTCGACGTGTGCGCCGGGCGGGGCGCGGTGGACGACCCCGCCGACGGTGACGCTGTCGACGTTCCACCAGACCCCGGTGACGGGCTGCTCTGCGCGCACCGCCCCACTGCCGGGCTGTTCGCCGCCCGCCTTCTCACTCCCGCAGGCAGCGGCGAGCGGGACGAGCACGAGCAGGACGGCGGCGGCCAACGCCGTGCGGCGCCGGGAGCGGTGCGGTTGCGGTTGCGTATCCCCATGTGTGGGGCCGCGCGTGGGGCCGCCGTGTGCGGGGCGGCTGGGCGTGGGGCTGTGCGGCTGCCTGGACATGCCGGTTGGACGGGGCGGGGGGCGTGGTCGGTTCCGCTCCGGCGCCGGGATTCAGGCCATCGGCGGGATCAGGCCATCAGGGGGAGCAGCGCCGTGAGGTCCGCACGCTCGCCGCTCGCCGCGACCTTCGCCTCCTCGACGGCGTCCTGCCAGGTCACCCGGCCGGTCGCCAGCCGGATCCAGGTCAGCGGGTCGGTCTCGACGACGTTGGGCGGGGTGCCCCGGGTGTGCCGGGGGCCCTCGACGCACTGCACGACGGCGTACGGCGGGATCCGCACCTCGGTCGCGCCGCCGGGCGCCCTGGCGGCGAGGGCGTCGGCGAGGAGCCGGGTGGCGGCGGCGAGCGCCTGACGGTCGAAGGGGACGTCCAGACCGGGGACGGCCGCGTTCAGGTCGTCGGTGTGCACGACCAGCTCGACGGTACGGGTGACGAGGTAGTCGGCCAGGCTGATGGCGCCGGTGCGGGTCGCCAGCAGCCGGTCGCCGGGGACGGCGGCGAGGGCGGCGACGACGCGCTCCTCGGTGCGGGCGTAGAGGACGTCCAGGTCGGGGTGGGCCGCGGCGAGCTCCAGGGTGCCCTCGCCGATGTCGGCGGCACGGGCGGCGGTGGCGAACGGCCACTGAAGGAGCGTGAGCTCCGCCTTCGCTGGTTCGTCCCGCTCGATGTTGCGGCTGACGGTCTCCACCGCCATGGTCACGTGAGCGGCCAGCTCCCGCACCGTCCATCCCGCCAGCCGGGTGGGCAGCGCGAGTTGCTCGGGGGTGAGGGAGCCCACGGCCCGCCGTACGTTGCCGAACTGGGCCAGCACCGCGGCACGGGTCCTGACGGGGTCGTAGGCGCGGACGCGCTTCTTGGCCGGAGGCATGACGGCGAGCCTAGTGGCCGCCGGTGACACCGGGCCGTCCCGCCGGCGCGAGGGGGCACCCCCTCGCGCCGGTCACGACGAAGGCCCCGCCCGGGGCACGTGGGAACGTGGGAACGGGCGGAGCCTTCACCGGAGTACGGAGTGCGGGGTACCTGGACAGGTACCCCGGCGACTACGCGAGGAGCGCCGGGATGGTGTCCTCGTGGGCCTTGCGCAGCTCCTCCAGGGACAGCGCGAACTCGCCCTGGAGCTCGACCGTGTCGCCGTCGACGACGCCGATGCGGGTGACGGGCAGGCCGCGCGCCCCGCACATGTCGTTGAAGCGGAGCTCCTCGGACCGCGGGACCGCCACCACGGCACGGCCCGCCGACTCGGAGAAGAGGAGCGTGAAGGCGTCGAGCCCGTCCGGGACGACCAGCCGCGCGCCCTTGCCGCCGAGCAGCGCCGACTCGACGACCGCCTGGACCAGGCCGCCGTCCGACAGGTCGTGCGCGGAGTCGATCATGCCGTCGCGGGAGGCGGAGATCAGGATCTCGCCGAGCAGCCGCTCCCGCTCCAGGTCGACCTTCGGGGGCATGCCGCCGAGGTGGTCGTGGACGACCTGGGACCAGGCCGAGCCGCCGAACTCCTCATGGGTGTCGCCGAGGAGGTAGAGCAGCTGGCCCTCCTCCTGGAAGGCGACCGGCGTGCGCCGCGCCACGTCGTCGATGACGCCCAGCACCGCGACCACGGGGGTCGGGTGGATGGCCGCCTCGCCGGTCTGGTTGTAGAGGGAGACGTTGCCGCCGGTCACCGGGGTGCCGAGCTGCTGGCAGGCGTCGGCCAGGCCGCGGATGGCCTCCGCGAACTGCCACATCACCGCCGGATCCTCGGGCGAGCCGAAGTTCAGGCAGTCGGAGACGGCGAGCGGCTTCGCGCCGGTCGTCGCCACGTTGCGGTACGCCTCGGAGAGGGCCAGCTGCGCGCCCGCGTACGGGTCGAGCTTGGCGTACCGGCCGTTGCCGTCGGTCGCGATGGCGACGCCGAGGCCGGTCTCCTCGTCGATCCGGATCATGCCGGAGTCCTCGGGCTGCGCGAGGACGGTGTTGCCCTGCACGAAGTGGTCGTACTGCGAGGTGATCCACTTCTTGGAGGCCTGGTTCGGGGACGACACCAGCTTCAGGACCTGGTCCTTCAGCTCGTCGCCCGTCTGCGGCCGGGGCAGCTTGTTCGCGTCGTCGGCCTGGAGGGCGTCCTGCCAGTCCGGACGGGCGTAGGGACGCTCGTAGACCGGGCCGTCGTGGGCGACGGTGCGCGGGTCGACGTCGACGATCTTGCCGCCGTGCCAGAAGATCTCGAGGCGGTCGCCGTCGGTCACCTCGCCGATGACGGTCGCGATGACGTCCCACTTGTCGCAGATCTCGAGGAAGCGGTCGACCTTCGCCGGCTCGACGACCGCGCACATGCGTTCCTGCGACTCGCTCATGAGGATTTCCTCGGGCGAGAGAGTCGAGTCCCGCAGCGGCACGTCGTCCAGCGTGACGCGCATGCCGCCGGAGCCGTTGGAGGCGAGCTCGGACGTCGCGCAGGACAGGCCGGCCGCGCCGAGGTCCTGGATGCCGACGACCAGCTTCTCCTTGAAGGCCTCCAGGGTGCACTCGATGAGGAGCTTCTCCTGGAACGGGTCGCCGACCTGCACGGCCGGACGCTTCGACGGCTTGGCGTCGTCGAAGGTCTCGGAGGCCAGGATCGAGGCGCCGCCGATGCCGTCGCCGCCGGTGCGGGCCCCGTAGAGGATGACCTTGTTGCCGGCGCCGGACGCCTTCGCGAGGTGGATGTCCTCGTGCCGCATCACACCGATGGCGCCGGCGTTGACCAGCGGGTTGCCCTGGTAGCAGGCGTCGAAGACGACCTCGCCGCCGATGTTCGGCAGGCCCAGGCAGTTGCCGTAACCGCCGATGCCGGCGACGACGCCCGGCAGGACGCGCTTGGTGTCGGGGTGGTCGGCGGCGCCGAAGCGCAGCGGGTCCACGACCGCGACCGGACGCGCGCCCATCGCGATGATGTCGCGCACGATGCCGCCGACGCCCGTGGCCGCGCCCTGGTACGGCTCGACGTACGAGGGGTGGTTGTGCGACTCGACCTTGAAGGTGACCGCGTAGCCCTGGCCGACGTCGACGACGCCCGCGTTCTCGCCGATGCCCACGAGGAGGGCGTCGGACTGGGGGGCCTTCTCGCCGAACTGGCGGAGGTGCACCTTGGAGGACTTGTACGAGCAGTGCTCGGACCACATGACCGAGTACATGGCCAGCTCGGCGCCGGTCGGGCGACGGCCGAGGATCTCGACCACGCGCTCGTACTCGTCCTTCTTCAGGCCGAGTTCGGCCCAGGGCAGCTCGACGTCGGGGGTCTCGGTCGCGTGCTCGACCGTGTCCAGAGGCGTCCGGCTCATGCGTTGACCAGCTTCTTGAGGATCGAGGTGAAGAAGGGGAGACCGTCGGTGCGGCCGGACCCGATGAGGGGTTCGACGGCGTGCTCCGGGTGCGGCATCAGGCCCACGACGTTGCCCGCCGCGTTGGTGATGCCGGCGATGTCGTTGAGCGAGCCGTTCGGATTGACGTCCAGGTAGCGGAAGGCGACCCGGCCCTCCGCCTCCAGCTCGTCCAGCGTGTGCTGGTCGGCGACGTACCGGCCGTCCATGTTCTTCAGCGGGATGTGGATCTCCTGGCCGGCCGTGTAGTCGGTGGTCCAGGCGGTGTCCGCGTTCTCCACCCGCAGCTTCTGGTCGCGGCAGATGAAGTGGAGGTGGTCGTTGCCGAGCATCGCGCCGGGCAGCAGGTGCGCCTCGGTGAGGATCTGGAAGCCGTTGCAGATGCCGAGGACCGGCAGACCGGCCTTCGCCTGCTCGATGAGGGGCTCCATCACGGGGGAGAAACGCGCGATGGCGCCGGCCCGCAGATAGTCGCCGTAGGAGAAACCTCCGCACAGCACCACGGCGTCGACCTGGTGGAGGTTCTTGTCCTTGTGCCAGAGGGCGACGGGTTCGGCGCCCGCGAGGCGGATCGCACGCTGAGTGTCCCGGTCGTCGAGGCTGCCGGGAAAAGTGACGACGCCAATACGAGCGGTCACTTCGCGGCCCCCGCGACGGCTTCTTCCGACTCGACGCGGACGGTGAAGTCCTCGATCACGGTGTTGGCGAGGAAGGATTCCGCAAGCTCGTGGATGCGGGCGAGGGCGGCCTCGTCGACCGGCCCGTCAACTTCCAGTTCGAATCGCTTTCCCTGACGTACGTCGGAGATGCCTTCGAAACCCAGCCGCGGCAGTGCGCGCTGCACCGCCTGGCCCTGGGGGTCGAGGATCTCCGGCTTGAGCATGACGTCGACTACGACGCGTGCCACTGGCACTCCCGGTGGTGTGGTGCTGAGCAGGCTCCTGCAGGTGTCTCCAACAGGTGTCTTCAGACTACCCGCACAAAATTTCTACGCGAGTAGAGTTGTAGGAAACTACGTGAGCGCCATCACGATCAGGTATCGGACCAGTGCCTTCGTGGAAATTTCAGGGAAAGATCCGGGGTGCGTCCACGTTCCCTATTGCCCCGGGACACGCGGACAGATTTAGTCGGGCTTCACATTGCAATGCCGGGCACTGTACAAATGAATTGTCAATAGCCGATACTTTGCCCCATAACAGGCGAACAGTCGACATCTCCGCGGCGTCCTGGCACGTCATCGCAGAGCTGTCGCACGAAGGGACCGATATTCGTGGCGCAGAAGGTCGTGGTCACTCTCTTTGACGACATCGACGGCTCGGAAGCGGCGGAAACGATCGCCTTCGGGCTGGACGGCAAGTCGTACGAGATCGACCTGAATGAAGGCAATGCCGAGAAACTGCGTAAGGCGCTCGCGCCCTACGTGGACGCCGGCCGCAAGCGGTCGAGGTCCGGCAAGGCGTACAAGCAGACGGAGGTCGCCCCCGACCCCGCCGCCGTCCGCGCCTGGGCCCAGGCGAACAAGATGGACGTGCCGGCCCGCGGCCGTATCCCCAAGAAGGTCTACGAGGCGTTCACCGACGCGCAGTGAGCTGGGCCCCGTGTGCTGGACCCCGAGTGCTGGGCCGACGGCCGGTCACCCGCCCCCGGCGGGAACCGACTTGCGCTGCACCCCTCCCGGTCGGCTAGAGTCTGGAGCACGCCGCCGGGCGAGGCCGAAAGGCCCAGCTCACGGAGTACACGCGGGTGTAGTTCAGTAGTAGAACATCCCCCTTCCAGGGGGAAGGCGCAGTGTGCAATTCCTGTCACCCGCTCCGCATCGCCGATCCGACCACTCTTGTGGATCAGGTAGGCTGGTGCTCGCGCCGATCGGCGGCTGTGCTTGTTAACAGCTGGCGGTCGGAGGCAATGCGGACGTAGCTCAGTTGGTAGAGCGCAACCTTGCCAAGGTTGAGGTCGCGAGTTCGAGCCTCGTCGTCCGCTCGGGAATCAGACCCCGGTCCACTGGGCCGGGGTCTTTTCGTGTGCCCGTGTGCCCGAGTGGCCGAGTGCCAAGTGGCCAAGCCCGAGTGCCTGAGAAGCCGAGCGCCGCGTGTCTGACATTTGTCATACGCGCCGATGACACCTCGCACTGCCGGACCCTCCCCTCCGCGGGGAGGCTCGAGGCATGGACACGAATGAGCACGTGATCGAGGTCACCGACCTCCGGCGTGTGTACGGGGGCGAGTTCGCCGCGGTCCGTGGAATCTCGTTCCACGTGCGCCGCGGTGAGGTCTTCGCGCTGCTCGGCACCAACGGGGCCGGGAAGACGTCGACCGTCGAACTGCTGGAAGGGCTCGCGCGTCCGGACGGCGGCCTGGTCAGGGTCCTCGGCCACGACCCGTACACCGAGCGGACCGCGGTACGGCCGCGCACCGGCGTGATGCTCCAGGAGGGCGGCCTCCCCTCCGAACTGACCGTCGCCGAGACCGCCCGGATGTGGGCCGGCTGCGTGAGCGGCACCCGTCCGGCCGAGGAGGCGCTGGCCCTCGTCGGACTCGCCGAACGGGCCGACATCCGGGTCAAGCAGTTGTCCGGGGGAGAGCGGCGACGCCTCGACCTGGCGCTCGCGGTGCTCGGCGACCCCGAGGTCCTGTTCCTCGACGAGCCGACGACCGGCCTCGACGCCGAGGGCCGGCGCGACACCTGGGATCTGGTGCGCGCGCTGCGCGACGCCGGCACGACGGTCCTGCTGACCACGCACTACCTGGAGGAGGCGGAGAACCTCGCCGACCGGCTGGCCATCCTGCACCGGGGCCGCATCGCCGCCTCCGGAACGCCCGCGGAGGTGACCGGCGCCCAGCCCTCCCGGATCGTCTTCGAGCTGCCCGAGGGGTACTTCGTCGGCGACCTGCCGCCCCTGGGCGAGCTCGGCGTGTGCGGCCACGGGGTCGACGGCCGTGTCGTACGGCTGCGCACGCGGGAGTTGCAGCGGGCGGCGACCGGGCTGCTGGTGTGGGCCGACCGGGCCGGAGTGCAGCTGCGCGGACTGGACGTGCGGTCGGCCTCGCTGGAGGAGGCGTTCCTCGACATCGCCCGCGAGGCGTCGGACGACCCGGAGGGCGACCGGGGCGTCCAGGGCCGCCGGGGCGACCGGGGCCGTCGAGGTGGACGAGGCGCGGAGGTCGCGGCATGAGGGGGCGAACGGCATGGCGGGAGCGAACGGCATGAGCGAGGCGCGCAGGAGCAGCGGGAGCGGCGGGACCAGTGATGTGGGCGGGGCGAGTGGGACGGGCGGGGCGAGCGGAGTGAGTGGGACAGGCGGAGTGGGCGGGGCGAGCGGAGTGAGTGGGACAGGCGGAGTGGGCGGGGCGAGCGGAGTGAGTGGGACAGGCGGAGTGGGTGGGGCGAGCGGAGTGGGTGGGACGGGCGGAGTGGGTGGGACGGGCGGAGTGGGTGGGACGGGCGGAGTGGGTGGGACGGGCGGTATGAGCGGGAGCGGGACGACGGTGGAAGGCGCCGCCGGTCGGGCGGTCCCCCCTGCAGTCACTCAGGCAGCCGCCCGACCGGTCACCACCCCCCTGGGCCGGATGGTCGCCCTCGGGCGGGCCGAGCTGACGCTTCTCGGGCGCAGCAGGAGCACGCTCGCCCTGGCCGCGTTCGTGCCGCTCGTGCTGCCGGCCAGCCTCGCCCAGGTGGTCGACGACATGGACGTGGCGGACGTCGGGCTCACCGCCGGGCTGGTGCTGCTGCCCGCCGCCATCGGGTTCTCGCTGCTGTTCGGGGTGTACCAGGCGCTGTCGTCCGTCTACACCGCCCGTCGCGAGGAGTTGGTGCTGAAGCGGCTGCGCACCGGTGAGCTGAGGGACGCCGAGATCCTCTGCGGATCGGCGCTGGCGGTCCTGGCCACGGGGCTGGTGCAGTCTCTGGTGCTGGTGGCCGGCTGCACCGTCCTGCTCGACGTGCCGGCCCCGAAGGCGCCCCTGCTCGCCCTCCTGGGGCTGTTGTCGGGGCTCGCGATGTGCGCGGCGCTCGCGGCGCTCACCGCGGCCCTGACCCGGACCGTGGACAGCGCGCAGGTCACCACGGCACCGTTCGTGCTGGTGTCGTTGACCGGCTCCGGAATGGCCGTCCCGCTGGAACTGCTCCCCGACCGGCTCGCGTCCGTCTGCGAACTGCTGCCGCTGTCCCCGGTGATCACCCTGATCCGGGGCGGCTGGACCGGAAGCCTGTCCGCCTACGAGGCCCTCGGCGCCCTGGCGACCGCACTGGCCTGGCTCGTGCTCGCGGTGTTTGCTGTACGGCGGTGGTTCCGGTGGGAGCCGAGGCGCTGAGGAGCGGTGGGACGGTGTTCGGCTGGATCCGGGGGTGGCACGGACGCCACTGGTGCGAACGCAGCAAGGCGGAGCGGGTCGAGCTGCAGAGCGTGGTCACCTGGTACCTCACGACCTGGTCCTTCTCCCTGTTCTGGCTGGCGCTGCCGCTGGCGGGCGGGATCGACCGCCGGCCCCTGCCGCTGACCCTCGGCGGCGCGCTGCTCCTCGTGGGAACCCTGCAGTGCGTGGAGGCCAACCGGCTCACCCGGTCGGCCCTCGACCACTATCTGGGGCGGGCCGAACTCCCGCTCCGGGCGCTGCGCCCCGCCGCCGTCCTGCTGGGCCTGGAACTGGCGCTGGCCCTCGCTCTCGCCGCGCTGGGCGGCACCGACGCCGTGGGGGGCAGGCTGATCATCGGCGCGGCGCTGCTGCCCTTCGGGCTGCTGTACGGCCTCGTCGCCCCCGTCCCGGTGTTCCTGCGCCGGTCCGCCGCGCTCGCCGTGGTCCTCATGGCCGCGTTCGCCGGGATCGGGCCGGACCCCTCCGGGATCGTGGCGGTCGGGGTGCTCACCGGGTTCGGTGCGCTGTTCTCACTGCTGGTCGGTCGCTGCGGGGCCTGGAACCTGTCCGTGCTCTGGGAGGCGGAGCGGGCCCGGGAGGTCGAGGCCCGGCTCGCCGTCGCCGAGGAGCGGCTGCGGTTCGGGCGGGATCTGCACGACGTCATGGGCCGCAACCTGGCGGTGATCGCCCTGAAGAGCGAGCTGGCCGTGCAGCTGGCCCGGCGGGGGCGGGCGGACGCCGTGGAGCAGATGATCGAGGTGCAGCGCATCGCGCAGGAGACGCAGCGCGAGGTGCGGGGCGTCGTCCGGGGCTATCGGGAGGCCGACCTCGGGGTCGAACTCGCGGGAGCACAGGGAGTGTTGCGGGCGGCGGGGATAGCGTGCGAGGTGCTCGGGGACGCCGGGGAGCTGCCCGCCGAGGTGCAGTCGGCGCTCGGCTGGGTGGTGCGGGAGAGCACCACGAACGTGCTGCGGCACGGGGACGCCGAGCGGTGTTCGGTGGCCCTGCAAAGGACGGAGGGGTGCGTGGTGCTGACGGTGGAGAACGACGGTGCGCGGCCGGACGCCCCACCGGATACCCCACCGGACGCGCGACGGGGCGACACAGTCCGGCGCGCCGCCAGGGACGACGTCGGCCGGGGCGACGCCGGTGACGACATCGTCGGGGACGGCACGGGCACAGACGGCACGGGCCGGGACGACACCGTCGCGGGCAACGCCGTCGCGGGCAACGCCGTCGCGGGCAATGCCGTCGCGGGCAATGCCGTCGCGGGCAACGCCGACCGGGACGACGTCGGGTCCGGTGGCGCCGGCAGCCGGGTCCTGGGCGGCCTCGTCCCCGGCAGCCGCAGGGGCTCCGGGGCGGGCACGGGCTCCGGGATGGGCACGAAGTCCGGCAGCGGTCCGGTACCCGGCGGCGCGGGCCTTGGCGGGTCGGGGCTCGCCGGGCTGCGGGAGCGGCTCCAAAGGGTCGACGGGACGTTGCAGGCGGGGTTCGTCGGGACGGGCGGGTACCGGGTGGTCGCCCGGGTGCCCCTGAGCGCGAAGAACGCTGTGAAAGAGGTCACTTCATGACGGTGCGGGTGCTGCTCGCCGACGACGAGCACCTCATCCGGGGCGCCTTGGCCGCGCTGCTCTCCCTGGAGGACGACCTGCTGATCGTCGCCGAGGCGGCCACCGGTCCGGAGGCGCTGGCGATGGCCCGGGCCCACCGCCCCGACGTCGCCGTCCTGGATCTGCAGATGCCGGGCGCGGACGGTGTGAAGGTCGCCACATCCCTGCGCACCGAACTGCCCGACTGCCGGGCATTGATCGTCACCAGTCACGGGCGGCCCGGGCACCTCAAGCGGGCGCTTGCGGCAGGTGTGCGCGGGTTCGTCCCCAAGACGGTGAGTGCCCAGCGGCTCGCGGAGATCATCCGCACGGTGCACGCCGGGAACCGTTACGTCGACCCGGAGTTGGCCGCCGACGCGATCTCCGCCGGCGACTCGCCGCTGACCTCGCGCGAGGCGGAGGTGCTCGAACTCGCCTCCGACGGCGCGCCCGTCGCGGAGATCGCCGAGCGGGCCGCGCTGTCGCAGGGCACCGTACGGAACTACCTGTCGTCGGCCGTCTCCAAGCTCGGGGCGGAGAACCGGCATGCCGCGGTGCGGCTCGCGCGGGAGCGGGGTTGGGTATAGTTGGCCTCGCGCCACGGCACGTTAACACCGGCGCGTTGCGGACGTAGCTCAGTTGGTAGAGCGCAACCTTGCCAAGGTTGAGGTCGCGAGTTCGAGCCTCGTCGTCCGCTCCATCGAAAAGGCCCCGGTCATCGACCGGGGCCTTTTCCCGTCAGTCCCAGCCGACGCCCGTGAGGCGCTCGTAGGCCTCGACGTACTTCGCGCGGGTCGCGTCCACGATGTGCTGGGGCAGCGGCGGCGGGGGCTGCTCGCTGTGCCGGTCCCAGCCGGACTCGGCGGAGGTCAGCCAGTCGCGCACGAACTGCTTGTCGTACGAGGGCTGCGCGCGGCCGGGCTGCCACTGGTCGGCCGGCCAGAAGCGGGACGAGTCCGGGGTGAGCACCTCGTCGGCGATGACCAGGTTCTCGTCCTCGAAGCCGAACTCGAACTTGGTGTCGGCGAGGATGACGCCCCGGTCCCGGGCGATGTCGCGGGCGCGCCCGTACACGGCGAGGGTCGCCTGGCGGAGCTGGGCGGCGGTGTCGGCGCCGACCTGACGGGCCACCTCCTCGTAGGAGACGTTCTCGTCGTGCTCGCCGACGGCGGCCTTGGTGGCCGGGGTGAAGATCGGGGCGGGCAGTTCGCTGCCGTCGACCAGGCCCTCGGGGAGGGCGAGCCCGCAGACCGTGCGGGACTCCCGGTACTCGGCGAGGCCCGAGCCGGTGAGGTAGCCGCGGGCCACGCACTCGACGGGGACCATCCGCAGCGACTTGCAGACCAGCGTGCGGCCGGCCCAGTCGGCGGGGGCGCCGGCGGGCAGTTCCGTGCGGAGGACGTGGTTCGGGACCAGGTCGGCGAGCTGGTCGAACCACCACAGGGAGAGCTGGGTCAGGATGCGGCCCTTGTCGGGGATCTCGGTCGGCAGCACCCAGTCGAAGGCGGACGTGCGGTCACTGGCGACCATCACGAGGTCGCCCGCCTCGTTCTGGTACAGCTCGCGCACCTTGCCGGTGTGCAGATGCACCAGGCCCGGCACCTGAAGGGGCTCGGGCTTTTCTACGAATCCGGACACGGTTCCTCCCCGTGGTTCTGTCTCAGTGGCCTGATTGTCCCGTACATCGGGATCAGCCGAGGACAGCGGGGGTGGGGCGGGCGGTGACAAAGGGGTAGGCGGTGACAAAGGGGTGGGCGGGCGAGGCCAGCGGGGCGGGGCGGGGCGAGCGGGCGTCAGGTGTACGGACGTCAGTCGCGTTTGCAGATGCGGTCCAGGAGGTTGGCGGTGGCGCGCTGGATACGGGGGTCCGCGTGGCCGGGGCGGTCCAGGGCCGGGGACCAGGCGAAGGTGCCGGAGGCGAAGACCAGGGCGCCGGAGGGGGCGCGGTAGAGGGAGGTCTCCTGGTGGCGCGGGGCGCCCTTGCTGTCGCGGTACGGGGAGTGGGCGAGGAGGATGCGGTCCTCGTGGGGCGGCAGCGCGGTCCGCGGGAAGTAGCGGTCGGCCTCGCCCGCGACCAGGTGCTCGATGCCGTCGCCTTCGCCCGCCCCGGTCGCCTCCCACAGCCAGTGTCCGGCGTTGCGGACGATCAGCGGGTGCGGCTCGGGCACTCGCCCCGCGTACTGGATGCCGATCAGCTGCTGCTCGGCCCGGTCGATCTCACGCCACAGCACGGGCCGCCCCGGCCCCCTGCGTTTGCGGCAGGTGAGCAGACGGCCCGGAACACCTGCCGGCGAAGGGCCCAACTCGACCTGCCAGTAGAGGGAGTTGGCGGAGAGGAAGACCAGCGAGGTGCCGCTGTCGCGGGCGAGCTCGACGGTACGGCGCATCGGCGTCGACCAGTACTCGTCGTGGCCGGGGAAGACCAGGCCGCGGTAGCGGGTGGGGTCGACGGCACCGACGTGCAGGTCGCGGGCGTCGGCGTAGGCGAGGTCGTAGCCGTAGCGCTCCGCCCAGCGGATGACGTCGTAGGCGTGGCCGACGTGCAGCGGGAGGCCCGCGCCGGCGTACGGGCGGTCGAAGGAGACCGTGGTCGCCGCGTCGGCCTCGCCGAGGAGTCGCCCGTCGTCGTCCCACGCGTGGTAGAGGCTGGCGCCGGTCCGGCCGTCCTCGGGATACAGGTTGTAGGCCTGCCAGGTGACGTCGGGGAGGACCAGCAGCAGGTCGGCGGGATGGTGGTCGCGGACCGTGAAGGGCACGTGCGACCGGTAGCCGTCGACGGTGGTGAGGACGGCGACGTACGCGCCGACGTTCCAGTACGACGGGACCTGCAGTCGCCAGGAGAGCCACCAGTGGTGGCAGGAGACCGTGCGGTCGGCCGTCAGCGGCGGCGGCTGGACGATCCCGGAGAGGCGCGGACTGGTGGTGATCTTGGCCGCGCCGTCGCCGTCGTAGTGGCCGATGCGGTACACGTCGACGCTGAACTCCTGCGGCGGGTCGACCGTGATGTGGAAGTCGACGGCCTCGCCCGGGGCGACCGCGCCGGTGGAGACGAACCCCTTGATCTGACGGCGGACGTCGTCGGCGGACCGGGGAGCGCCGGACCCGGACCCGGGTTTGGCCCCGGGCGCGGTGCGCGGGCCGGGGACGCGGGGGCCGCCGGCGCCCTGTGCCGTGCCGGGGGCCGGGTTCTGGTCCACGTACCAGGGCACGACCTGGCCGGTGTCGTCGAAGTACGTCTCGCTGCCGCGCAGCCAGGGGACCGGGCCCTGGCCGAAGGGGTCGGTCACGGCGTGGGCCAGCGCCCCCGACTCCCATCGGCGGATGTGCTTCGGTTCTGGTCCGGGTCCCATGGTGCTCCCCTCCCCTGCGCCCCGTGGTGGCTCGTACCGATCGTGCCGACTCATGCAAACTCATGCCGACGCGGCGGCCGTCAGCCCATCGCTGTCCGTCCTGCGCCGCTCCTCGGGTGCCCGTCCGTCGCGCGTCCGCCGCGAGCCGTCCTGCGCGCGTCCTCGCCCCGTCCCCTGCGGCTTGTCCTATGTCCCGCGCCCATGCCATGGGCTCGTTCGATCCCAGCACATCACATAACGCGCGCAGACAGTCACGATTCGTTGCGAATTGGCCGAAAGTGGAACCCGGTGCTCCGGTGTGGTCCCGCCGGGCGGGGTGCCGGGCACCTCGCCGCGCAACCGCCCTCAGCCCAGCCGAACCGGCTTCTCGGGGCGTATCCCCAGCTCCACCAGCCAGGTCCGCAACGGGACCGCGTCGCCGTCCTCGACGAGGCTGAGGACCCGGGGGGCGAGGTCCGCCACGCGCTCGCCGTCGACCAGGAGGGCCGGGCCGTCCAGCCAGTCGAGGCCCGGGGTCGCGCCGACGGTGTCCATCGCGGCGCAGCACACCATCGCCGTGACGTGATCGGCGAGCAGCTCCCGGTCGGTGCGCGGCGGCTGGAGGGGGAACAGGGGGAGCGCGTCGTCGTCCCAGAGGGCCGCGTCGGGCCCCTGCCCGGGTGCCGGAGGGCCGACGGGAGCCGCGTCCGCGGTCGCCGCCTCCTCCCTGCCGACCTCGACGCCGATACGCGCGGCGAGGGCGGCGCTGCGGGGGTTGGCGGCCGGCACGTCACCGTCGGGACCGGCCTCGGGCCGCGGGGCCGGTCCCGGGTGCGGAAGCGGCTCGGAAGCGGGCGTGGAAGCGGAGTCGGCGGTGGTTTCGGTTTCGGGAGGGTCGCCCGGCCCCTGGGCACCCTCCGCCGGCGGCAGCGGCAGCGGCGGCAGCGCGAGGGACGGGTCCGCCGACGGGGGCGCGGGGGTCGGGCGGAGGGTGTCCGGTGCGAAACGGCCGTCCGCCGGGGTTGCCGTGTCGGTCAGGTGGTCCAGGACGCGGGCCAGAGTGGGCCCCCCGGCGTGGACGGCGGCCGTGGGGTCGGGGGCCCGACGGACTCCGAGGGCGTCCAGCACCCGGTGGAGGCGGGCCGCGTCGGTGCGCCACTTGCGGTCCACGACCTCGTCCGGATAGTCGTCCCAGGCCACCGGCGACCAGTGCGGGCCGGGCTCGGCGGGACCGCCGTGGAAGAGGCGGGCGGCGAGCAGCGACGCGGCCTCGTCGACCACGCCGGGCTCTTCCAGCAGGTCACAGGCGGGGCGCTCGCCGAGACGGGAGGCGAAGCCTTCGGCCAGGCGGTCGCGGCGGGACAGCTCGGTGAGGGCGGCGACGACTCCCGCGTCCAGCCGGGAGGGCCAGCGGCCCATCCGCCAGGCGGGCAGTGCCACGCGTGTGAGGAGCCGGTCCCAGCCCGCGTACGCCAGGCCGACCTGCTCCTGGGCGACGATGCGCAGCCCGTAGTCCACCGTCTGCGCGCGCTCGGCTGCCGCGGCGGCCACCCCCCGCTCCATCTCGCCGGCGTGCACCTGGCAGCCGCGCAGCATCAGCCGCGCGACCCAGCCGATGCCGGAACAGAAGGGACGCAGGACGGCACTGCGGCCCGCGCGCTCGGCGCAGCCGGCCACCGCGGCGTCCAGCCCGCGCACGTACCGCCGGGCCGCGGCTATGTCGGGATGGGCGGAGGGGCCGGTACCGGCGACGACCGGGGCCAGCACGGCCCGCAGCTCGCCCACCCGCATCCACCACAGGAACGGGGAGCCGATGACGAGCACGGGCGCCGTCGCCGTACGGCGGTGCAGGGGGCCGCGGGAGCCGCCCGGACCGGCTATCTCGTCGGCGCCGCGGGGCGGCGGTGAACCGTGGGCCCGGTGGGTGCGGTCCTCCAGCCAGCTGTCGCAGTCCGGCGTGAGGGCTATCGCGGAGGGCGCCGGCACATCCAGCCGGTCGGCGAGGTCGCGGACCAGCCGGTACAGGTCGGGGGCCGCCTGCTCGGCGACGGCGACCGTGGGGCTGACGGCGGGCCGGGCGCGGGCGACCACGAGCGCGACCGCCCCGGCCGAGAGCAGGACGACGACCGCGACGACGGACACCGCCCAGCGCACGGCGTCCCAGCCCGCGCCCGCGAGATGCCCGGTGGATCCGCCCACGAGCAGGATCACGGCGGCGGCCGCGGGCAGCAGCGCCAGGGCGAGAGCGCGGCTGCGGATACGCAGCACGGCCAGTGCCCGGGCGCGCGCCGCCTGCGCGCCCATCTCCACACCCAGACCGGTCATGACCGGAGCTCACCCCCTCCCTGCAGTCCTGTGTCCCCCGGCTGTCTTCGCAGTGCTCACTCCCCCACTGTGGCACCCGCCACCGACATCGCAATGCCGGTGGGCCAAGTGCCGGAACGACGACCGGGACGCTTGCGCCGCACCCTAGTTGGCACTCCGGCCCCCGTCAGCCGGATAGCTCAGCGCTCACTCGATGGAATGGCTTTGGGGAAAGGTGTATGACACAGGGCAACGATCAGGCCCCGGGTTCCACGGCCCCTCGGTGAGGGGTCCCGTGGAGGCCCGGGGCCTCGGATCAGTCGGCGAGTTGCCTGGTGGGACGCATGGGGGCGCGTGGGGCGGGCAGGGCGCCCGGGGCCGGCCCCGGGCGGAGCGTCACGCGCCCGCCGCCGCCCGCGCGGCGATGTCCGTACGGTGCTGGGAACCGTCGAGTCCGATGCGCGCGACCGCCCGGTACGCGCGCTCGCGCGCCTCACCGAGATCGGCGCCGGACGCGGTGACGGACAGCACGCGCCCGCCTGCGCTGACGACCGCGTCGCCGTCCTGCTTCGTCCCGGCATGCAGCACGTACGCGTGCGGGGCGTCCTCGGCGGCCACCTCGGCAAGGCCCGTGATGGGGTCGCCGGTGCGCGGGGCGTCCGGGTAGTTGTGCGAGGCGATGACGACGGTGACGGCCGCGTCGTCGCTCCAGCGCAGAGGCGGCAGGTCGGCGAGGTCGCCGGTGGCGGCGGCCTTCAGGACACCGGCCAGCGGCGTCCTCAGACGGGCCAGGACGACCTGCGTCTCGGGGTCCCCGAAGCGGGCGTTGAACTCGATGACGCGGACGCCGCGGCTGGTGATGGCGAGGCCCGCGTAGAGCAGCCCGGAGAACGGGGTGCCACGGCGGCGCATCTCGTCCACGGTCGGCTGCAGAACGGTCTCCATGACCTCGTCGACCAGCTTCGGATCGGCCCAGGACAGCGGCGAGTACGCGCCCATGCCGCCCGTGTTGGGACCCTCGTCGCCGTCGAGCGCGCGCTTGAAGTCCTGGGCGGGCTGGAGCGGGACGACGCTCACACCGTCGGTGACCGCGAAGAGGGAGACCTCCGGGCCGTCCAGGAACTCCTCGATGACGACGCGGTCGCAGGCAGCCGCGTGCGCCGCGGCGGCCTCCAGGTCGTCGGTGACGACGACGCCCTTGCCGGCCGCCAGACCGTCGTCCTTGACGACGTACGGCGCACCGAACGCGTCCAGGGCCTCGGCCGCCTCCTCCGGGGTGGTGCAGACGTAGGAGCGGGCGGTCGGCACGCCGGCCGCCGCCATCACGTCCTTGGCGAACGCCTTGGAGCCCTCCAGCTGCGCGGCCTCCTTCGAGGGGCCGAAGACCGGGATGCCGGCCTCGCGCACGGCGTCGGCC
Source organism: Streptomyces sp. B21-105 (assembly GCF_036898465.1). Taxonomy (NCBI): domain Bacteria; kingdom Bacillati; phylum Actinomycetota; class Actinomycetes; order Kitasatosporales; family Streptomycetaceae; genus Streptomyces; species Streptomyces sp. B21-105. Next base: position 4,501,077 of record NZ_JARUMJ010000001.1, read on the forward strand.
ACCCCGGCGACCAGGGGCGCCTCCGGGCCGACGACGACCAGTTCGGCGCCCAGCTCGACGGCCAGCGCCTGCACGGCCTCGCCGTCCAGGGCGTCGACCCGGTGCAGCTCGGCGACCTCGGCGATGCCGGCGTTGCCGGGCGCGCAGTGCAGCGCGGTGACGGCGGGGTCGAGGGACAGGGAGCGGCACAGGGCGTGTTCGCGGGCGCCGCTGCCGATGACGAGGACGTTCACGGGGGTCAGCCTAACCGGCGGAGCCCGCGGCGTTTTGTGCGGGCTTCCGAAGAGCGGGGGAGTTCGGGCTTGTGCGTTCCTCCAGGATCCCGCTAGTCGTTGGTGAACTCCTCCACCACCGTCGCGCCAAGCTCGCGCACGATCAGTTCGTAACCCGAGAGGGCCGACTCGTTGAGGTCGGGGTCGTCGTCCTCCGGGGTGTCGTCCTCGGGGGCCACCGGCTCGGGAACGGCCGGGCGGGTCGGCGCGGGTCCGGCGGCGACGGACGCGGGGGCCGCCGCCGAGCCGGGCGCGGACGCCGGGCGAGCGGGACCGCCGGACGCGGCCGTCGCCGGCGCCGGCGACGCGGCCGCGGACATCGCCGCCGACCCTGGCGCACCGCCACCGCCACCGCCGTAGCCTCCCGGACCGCCGGAGCCGCCGTGCCCGCCGGCGTTACCGGTGCCGCTGCTGCCGTAACCGCCCGGGGCGCCGCCGCCCCCTCCGCCGAATCCGCCGCCGAACCCTCCACCGGGCGGGGGCGCCGAACCGCCGGACGGGTCGACGACGGCATCGATCTTCCACTGCACGTTGAACTGCTCGGACAGCGCCTGTCGCAGCACGTCCTCACTGCCGCTGCTCGCGAAGTTGTCCCGGGCGCCGGCGCTGACGAAGCCGATCTGCAGCGTCGTGCCGTCGAACCCGGCGACATGGGCGTTCTGGCTCAGCAGGATCCACGTGAACCGACGGCGGTTCTTGACGGCGTCCAGGATGTTCGGCCAGAGCATCCGGGGGTCGGGACCGCCGGCGGGCACCGCGTACCCGGCGGGCGCGGCGCCCGCCGCGGGCTGCGCGACCGGGGCGGCCGGGGCGGGCGCCGCCGGTGCCGTCGGTGACGCCGGTGGGCGACCGCCGCCGGCGGGCGTGGCCGTGGGCCAGCCGCCGGGCCGGCGTCCGCTGCCCGCCGCGGTGGCGGTGGGCCAGGCGCCGGGGGCGGGCTGGACGGGAGCCTCCTCGACGGGCCGGCCGGCCGGAACCGCCGGAGCAGCGGGCTGGACGGCAGCAGGCGGCGGGGAGGCCTGAACGGGCGCCGCCCCCTGAGCGCCGGTCTCCGGCTCCTGAGGCTGCCCCTGCGCCGGCCCCTGGCCTCGTACGGCAGCGCGGGCCGCCGCGGCCCCGCCGCCGGGCGCGACGGGAGCCCCCGCGGCGACGGCGGGACCGCCGTGCACCTCGGGCCCCGGCACATATCCCATGGCGGGCATGGCAGGCATGGCAGACGCTGCAGGCATGGCAGACGCTGCAGGCATGGCCGGCACTGGCCCCGCCCCCACCCCCGCCTGCACACCGCGCTCGATGCGGTCGAGGCGGGCCATGACCGATCGTTCGTCCCCATAGGCGGCGGGCAGCATCACGCGCGCGCAGATCAGCTCGAGCTGGAGCCGGGGCGAGGTCGCGCCGCGCATCTCCGTGAGGCCCTCGTTGACGAGGTCGGCGGCGCGGCTCAGCTCGGCGGCGCCGAAGACGCCGGCCTGGGCCTGCATACGCTCGATGACGTCGACCGGGGCGTCGATCAGCCCCTTCTCCGCCGCGTCCGGGACGGCGGCGAGGATGACGAGGTCCCGCAACCGCTCCAGCAGGTCGGCGACGAACCGCCGCGGATCGTTGCCCCCCTCGATGATCCGGTCCACCACCTCGAAGGCGGCGGCCCCGTCGCCGGTGGCGAAGGCCTCGACGACGGAGTCGAGCAGCGAGCTCTCCGTGTACCCGAGGAGGGAGGTGGCCATGGCGTACGTCACACCGGCGTCAGCGGCGCCGGCCAGCAGCTGGTCCATGACGGACATGGAGTCACGCACCGACCCGGCGCCGGAGCGCACGACGAGCGGCAGCACGCCGTCCTCGACGGGAATGCCCTCCTGCCCGCACACCTCGCCGAGGTACTCCCGCAGGGTCCCCGGCGGCACGAGGCGGAACGGATAGTGGTGCGTACGGGACCGGATGGTCCCGATGACCTTCTCGGGCTCGGTGGTGGCGAAGATGAACTTCAGATGCTCCGGCGGCTCCTCGACGACCTTGAGGAGCGCGTTGAAACCGGCCGACGTGACCATGTGGGCCTCGTCGATGATGTAGATCTTGTAGCGGCTGCGGGCCGGTCCGAAGAAGGCCTTCTCCCGCAGGTCACGCGCGTCGTCCACACCGCCGTGCGAAGCGGCGTCGATCTCGATGACGTCGATGGATCCCGGCCCGTTCCTGGCCAGGTCCTTGCACGACTCGCACTCCCCGCACGGGGTCGGCGTGGGCCCCTGCTCGCAGTTCAGGCACCGGGCCAGGATCCGCGCGCTGGTCGTCTTCCCGCAGCCACGCGGCCCGCTGAACAGGTACGCGTGATTGACCCGGTTGTTCCGCAGCGCCTGCTGCAGCGGGTCAGTGACATGCTCCTGCCCGATGACCTCGGCGAACGACTCCGGGCGGTAGCGGCGGTACAGCGCGAGGGAAGACACACATACGAGGTTATAGGCGACCACTGACATCGGACCCACGCCCAGCCCCCGGAAAACGCAAGCGCCCCCCACGCACCCGCCAGAGCCGACCTACCCTTGCTGCCTTCCGGCCCTGGGGGAGTTCAGTCAGATAGCGCCGCGTGAGGGGCTTCGCACAGGCTACAGGATCTGAGCGGGGGGAACGAGTTCGCGAGCACTCCTCAACGTCTTGTATTGTTTGCCGCGGAGGATTCGCCTAGTGGCCTAGGGCGCACGCTTGGAAAGCGTGTTGGGGGCAACCCCTCACGAGTTCGAATCTCGTATCCTCCGCCAGTGCCTCACCGGGCACGATGTCGAAGGGCTCCACCGTTCGCGGTGGGGCCCTTCGTCGTGTCTCAGACCTCGTTGTCCTGGTTTTTGTCCACAGCGGGTGTCTCCGGAGTTCCCCAGATGGCTTCGGCGATCTTCCGGGCGACGTCCTTCAGCATGGCGTCCGGCACATGCAGGTACCTCGCTCGCATGCTGTCGGACGTGCCCGGCTCCCACCCCATGATCTGATCAATGACGCGTGCCGGGACACCGAGCAGCATGAGCACGGTGGCGGCCGTGTGCCGGGCGTCGTGCAGCCGGGCGTTCCGGACCCCCGCGTCTTCGAGCAGGCGCTTCCAGTCGTGGTAGTCCGTGTTCGGGCTCAAAGGGCCACCCAGGGGCTTCGCGAACACGTAGTCCGACTCGGTCCACAGGTCGCCGGCCGCCTTACGCTCGCGCTCTTGCGTCTCGGCGTGGGCACGGAGCATGGCGACCAGGGGGCCCGGCAGGGGCACGGCGCGGCGACCGGCGCGGGACTTGGTGTTCTTGGTCTCGCGCCGCACCTGCACCTTGGCCGGGCAGTACCCCGCCTTCCGGCCGCACGGTGAGGCTTCCGGGCATCCGTGCTCGTACCGGGGGCGCAGACGGTTCCGGCGCAGCTTCAAATACTCGTTATCCAGGTCGACGTCAGACCAGCGCAGTCCGAGCGTTTCGCCCTGCCGCAATCCGAGCGCCAGCGCCAGCATCCAACGGGCCGTGTTCCGGCGCTTGTTGGCTTCGAGCAGCAGGCACTGAACCTCTTCCACGGAGTAGGGCTCAACCTCTGATTCGTCCTCTTCCATCCGGGGCGGCTTGGCCAACGCGGCAGCGTTCTTGGCCGCATAGCCACGCCGTACAGCCTCCCCGAGGGCAGTACGGGCGGTGCGGTGAGCCTGGTGAGCAGTACCAGCCTTGCGCGCTCCGTTGGCCTGCATACGGCGATACAGGCTCTCCAGGTGCTCAGGCTGCAAGCGGTCAAGGCGGTGCTTCCCGATACCGGGCACGAGGTGAACCCGAACGGCCACCTCGTAGCCGTCGTACGTGTTCTCGCTGACGGTCGGCTTGGCGATGTTCTCGACCCAGTGCTGAAGCCACTTCTCAACCGTCCACACCTTGCCGGGCTGTTGCGCCGAACCCGCGTCGCGCTGCTTCTCCAGCTTCTTGACTTCCTCGACCAGGTCCTCGCGCGTCTTGCGCGTGAGGTGTCGGCGGTAGGGCTCCCCGTTGTCCTTGTAGCCCATCGGTACACGGGCGTGCCAACGCTCGTCTTTCCCGAAGTAGATCGCGGATTCGCCGTTGGCGCGGCGGGTGCCCTTCTTCTTCTCTGCCACAGGCAGGCTCCTGTTTCTTGGTGTCGGGATGGAGACCGGGGCGGCGGGCTGTCCTGTCCGGGAGTGCCGCCGCACCGGGCGTGGTCAAGCGGCTCGTTTGGCCGCGCGTCGGCGAGCGAGGTATTCGGCGGGTGCGTCTGCGGGGACGCGACGGAGACGACCGATGTCGATGGACTCCAGTTCGCCGGTGCGGATGAGTGCGAAGCACGTGGTGCGCCCGATGCGGAGTCGGCGGGCGGCTTCTTCGACGGTGAGGAGAACCAACGTGGCGTCGTCGTCGGCGGGGGGCGCGAGGGTGCCGTGTTCGTCCAAGGCTCACTCCTGTGGGGCTGAGTTCATGGGCAAGTGCCGCCGCACAAACCGCAAAATCCGCAGAAAAGTCGGGGAGGGTTGCTGACCTGCGGTGATGTGGTGTGCGGGCGGTGGCGGACAGTGCTCCGCAGAAACCCGCGATATTCCGCAAAAATCAGGGGCGGCCAGTGACCGGCCCCGGTGGGTGGGGTGGTGCTCGGTTTTTTGCGGAATATCGCGGGATTGTGCGACGGGCCCCGGCCAGGATGGGGCGAGGGCCGCGTCGCAGGTCAGCGGGGGCGTCCAGGGTTATTGCGGATTTCGCGGTTTGTGCGGGAGGGGTCTGCGCGGGTAGGGGTCACCGGCCGCCGTGGCGCAGGGACGGGTGGGCGGCGAGGCGGGGGGCCGGCGGGCGTCCGCGCTTGCCGGTGCGCTCCGGCTGGTAGGACCGCAGATAGCCGTGGTCTTCCAAGAGCGCGAGGGCCGGTTCGAGATCCGCGACGGTGGGGACCTCGCTGCGGGACAGAACGGTGAAGACATCCCGTCGGCTGACGTCCTCCCATCCGTTGTCCCGCAGCGCTTCCAGCACGCTGCGGGCGCGAGACAGGACCGGGTCGGCGCCCATGACGTCGAACACGGCGAGGGCGTGAGCGGTGTAGTACTCCCCCAGCTCGATCGCCGCGTCCATGGTGGCGGCGGTGACCGGGTGGGCGTAACCGTTGCCACCGTGTTCGGCGAGGTGCAGCAGCGCGGCCATGCGAGCGGTCGCCCCGGCGAGTTTGCCGGCCCAGTTGGAGATGTGGCCCAGCTTGCCGCCACGTGCCTTGAGCTGCGGTTCGATGCGCTGCTGATAGGCGATCAGGGCCGCGTCAGCTTCCGGGGTGAGCTGGATGACGGCCGGGTCGGTCCACTCCGCCAGGGACAGGGTGAGGTCGATGACCCGGGCGGTGTAGGTGGCGGCCGTCTGTTCCGGGACGGGATCGGTGATGATCTGGCGTTCACCGACCGTGGAGGCGGGGAGGGAGTACAGGAACCGGGCCAGCAGTCCGCGCCCCTCGAACCCCTTCACCTTCCCGATGTCGCGCAGCACGTCCGGCTGGACGGCGAGGCCGATGGTCAGGGCGGGGGCGTCGATGTACTCGCGGCGGGTCTGCCGGTTCACCCGCAACCGGTCCCCGGCATGGCCTTTCAGGAAGACTTCCATGTTGGGGGCGCCGGAGTAGCGGCCGGCGATGATGTCGAAGATGCCGCCCTCGGCACTCATCACCGACAGCCGGCCGCCCTGCTCCGCCATGAGCGAGGTGACCGTCTCGGGGGTGGAATCGTCCGCCAACAGGACCGGTTCGGCGGGGACAGTGAGCGTGCCGGCCGTCTGCGCCAGACCGACGGCCGTGGCCACCATCTCCTGCCGCTTGTCGCTGTCGGCGGACGCGGCCTTGGCGGCGGCCTTGTCCGCCGCTTCCTTGGCCAACCGCGCCGTCAGCTCCGCCTCGACAATGACCGGCTGCATCGCGGTCTTGAGCTGTTTCTCCGCCTCGTACAGCGGGTTGGTCAGAAGCGCAAAGACGGCCGACTTTCGGTTGGCGGGCGGGAGCGCCACCACCGTGAAGAGGTTGGTGGGCTCACGCCAGTTGCCGCGCACGTGGACCACCGACCGGCCGCCGGCGGCCGTGGCGAGCACGGCGAGGGCGACCGATCCGGCGAGGTCCACCGGGGTCTGCGTCTCCTCCGCGACAGCCGCCACGTACTCCCCCAGCCAAGCGGGAAGGACGTGGGCGGGGAACGTCGGACGCTCGCGGCGGCCGGTGAGGGGGATGGGGTCTTCCCACACGTCCGGTGCCGTGTCGTCCTCGCCGGGCGGGTCTTCCAGGGTGGGCAGTCCGGCCCACAGGTCGGGACTGTCCACAGGCTGTGGAGTCATGAGGCGGCCCTCCCTTCGGTGGTGGTGTGGGGGCAGATGCCGACAATGACGCGGGCTTGCAGAGCGATGACGGCGGCGCGGCCCCGGGCACGTTCGTGCTCCCCGCAGGCACAGAGCCAGTCCGCGACCGGTACGCCCTGGCACCGGATCTGCAACCCCGGGGTGATGCCGGTGACGGTGACCGTCTGCGGGTCAGAGCCAACGGCAGAAAGGACGCCCTTGCGGGCGACGCCCTTCGGTTCGCCCACGGTCGGCCGTAGCGGGCCCTGTCCGGCGCCCTGAGGGTCGTTCGAGGGGGTTCGGGATGCTTTGCTCATGCCGCACGCCCGGAAGTCGCCTCAAGGCCGTTGGCGACCGCACGGCGGGCGTAGGGCTCGGGGACGCCCACGGCGACGGCGGCGGCCACGACCGCGTCCCCGAGTACGGCCAGTCCGCACGGTCCCGGACAGGCGGTGTGTTGGGCGGCGAGGAACCGCGCGACACCGAACGCCTGTGATCCGGCGCCGGATTCGGTGCGGGCCCGTACGAGGGCGAGGCCGCGTTCGAGACCGGTGCGGACGTAGCGCTCGGTGTGGCGGCACCCGGTGGCCACCGACCGGTCCCACGGGGTGCGGGTCGGAAGGGAAGAGGCCACCTCCCCCGGGGCGGGGGTGGTGTCTTCCTTCACCAGCAGGGCGCGCACGGCCGCCGGGAGGACGGTCATGCGGCTGGTTCCGGGTCCGAGCCAACGGGCGTACTGCATGAGCGACTTGACGTCGACACCGGGCCGGACCGCGTTCGCGGACGGCATGGCGCCCCGGTAGAGCCAGTGCTCACCGCGCGTCGTCGACACGACGCGGGTCGCGGGCAGGCTCTCGTGGGCCCATGCGACGGCCGCCGCGTTGTCCAGGTCGACGACCGTCAGCCCCGCCCCGCCGGGGTGGTAGGCGACGGTCACCGCCTCACGCCATACCGGCGCCCACAGGGGCGAGGTGAGGACGTGCGGGTCGGTGGTCGCGGCGGCCCACGCGTGGCACGGCGCCGGGCACCGGCAGGGGCCCGGCGTCTTCATGTTCGGCCGTCCGCCGCACCGGGGCGGGGTGCCCGCGCAGGTGCGGCAGTTGCCGAACGGGACCTTGCCCGCCCGCAGAGGCAGGACCGGGACACCGGCCGCCGCGAGGGCGAGGGCAACCCGCAGGACTTCGGGCGTCGCGCTCATGCCGCCGCTCCTGACGTCGCCGTGGCGGCGAGGCAGGCAGCACCGATGAACTCGGTGTAGGCGGGCGGGATCGCCTCCGTCAGTTCCTCGCGCACGTCGGTCCACGTGATACCCATGGCCGTCTGGAGTTCCGCCACGGACGGCTTGCCGCCGCCGTTGCCGTACGCCGCGACGTACGGGCCGTCGTAGAAACGGCCGTGCCGGTAACCGCGTACGCGGCCCCGGTGCGGGACGTGCGCCGGCCGCGCGGCCGTCCATCCGCCCAACTCGAAGTTGCGATGCCGAATGACCCCGAGACCGAACATCTCGCCGCACAGCGTCAAGTCCTTGCGGATCTCCGCGCGGCCGTTGGGTTGCTCGATCACGTACGGCAGGCCGGTCCGTTCCAACAGTTCGCGGACGGGGGCGACCAGGTCGACGTGTGCGCGGCCCCATCCCTGTGAGGCGTTGGTGCCGACGGTCAGGGCGCATCCGTGCTGGCACGGCGGGGACGCGTGGACGAACGCGTAGCGGCGGATCTCGCCGGAGGTGATCAGATGGGCGAGGTAGGCGAGGGCGTCACCCCGGTGGTAGGGGAAGGGGTAGTTGGGGCGGTCGGCGATGTCGCAGCCATCCACCGCGAACCCGGCGCGGTGGTAGCCCATGGCGGCACCACCGGCACACGAGAACAGATCCAACAGACGCGGCCGGGGCACTCGCCCCGTTCGGGTGGCAGGCCCCAAGGGGCCCTCGCCGAAAACGCACAGTTCGGTCATGCTGTAGGTCTCCTGTTCTGCTACGTCGGGATAGGGAGACCGTGGGCGGCGGGCTGTCCTTGTCCGGGAGTGCCGCCGCCCACGGGCGTAGCTAGAAGGGCGGTTCGTCGCCATAGCCGCCGGGCCCCCATGGGTCACGACCGGTGTCACGGCGACGCAGCCACCGGGGTCGATGCGGAAGCGGCAGCAGGACCATGCGCCACTCCGTCCAGCAGGGGCAGGGCTCCCACTCGGTGCCCTCGTACTCACCGTCGTAGTGGTTGCCGTAGTCGTGCGGGATGCCGCCCACGCCCTCGCAGTAGGGACAGTCCAGGCGGGGCGTGTCGGTGAGGATGAGCGCGTTGCGGGGCAGCGCGGCGCGCCGGATACGCAGGCGGATCACGGGTGGGCTCCTGTCAGCCGTAGAACTTGTTGCGCTTGATGACGGCCTTGCGGATGTTCACCGTGGTCCCGCCCTTGGCGCCGCCCGCGCTGAACACCTGCACGGCGATCCATCCGCCGAAGACGACAGCGGCGAGAGTGATGAGCTGCGTGATGAGCGCGGTCAGGGCGGTGATGAACGTGGTGAGGATCAGCAGGCCGCCGCACACGGCGAGGAACCCGATGCCCCCGAGGGCGACGTTGACGGCCGCGCGGGAGACGGGCGGCTTGTCGGCGACCGGTTCGGTCTTGGTCGGCTCGATGGCGTAGCCGGTGATGATCCGCCCGTCCGGCAGCACGATGCTCGCCACCGCCGGGATGGTGCCCGGCTGGACGGGCACGAGCGGCGCCGGCGCGACGGGGGCGGGGGTGATGGGGGTGGGGGTGGGGTGGTGGACTTCCACGGCCCGTACGGCGGGTGGGTGGTGGCCTTGCTCGGGGTACATGCGGAATCCCTTCTCGCAGTAAGCCAGGGAGGCGGAGACACCCCCTTGCAGGGGGCCGGTGGAGGGGGTTTCAGGGGTCTGACCTGGGGTGCCTCCCTACCTCCCTGGCTGATCATTTGTGCAGGTCAGGTGCAGGGAGGCGGGCCAGGGAGGGGGTCAGGGAGTTCTCCCTGCCTCCCTGACCCGTCGGGGGCGTGCTCCCTGTCATTCGGCGGTGGAAGCGGAACCTGTCGCGTCGCGGTTGGCGAGGGCACGGGTGAGGCGGTCGCGGCCGACGACCATGCGGCCGTCGGACTTGTACGGCTCAGCGCCGGTGCCGTCCAGGACGCGCTTGAGGTCGATGAACGACCAGCCGCCGTAGGCGTCCGTGTTGAGCGTGGCGAGCCGTTTGAGGACGTCCTGAGTCAGGACGCGGGAGGCGTCGCCGACCACGTTCGCGATGTCGGCGAGCGGGTCACGCTCCTCGCCCCGCTCGATGGCGTGCAGGGTGGTGACGCCGTCGCGCAGCGCCTTGGCCCGGTCGGTGATGGCTTCGGCCGCGTCGTCGTCGATGTAGTGCGTGCGCACGGTGATGGACGACTGTCCGGCCGGGATCGTGATGCCGTCGGAGGCGACGACCAGCGTTCCCCGGTCCAGACCCGGACGGAGCAGGTTCGGTGCCGCCCCGCCGTCGACGGCCTTGTCCCCGAGCGCCATGCGTGCCTGCGACTCGGTACCGAGCGCGAGGGAGGCGCGGGTATGGGCACCCTCGCGAACCAGCTTGGGCAGGTTCTCGTTCGTGGGGTCCTGGGTGCCCTGCCACATCAGCACGTTCACCGCCCGCCCCTGGTTGTGGATCTTCCGCACGGCCATGAAGTACCGCGAATTGGCCTTCGACCCGCCATAGGGGCGCTTGTCGGCGTCCTTGGCCGGGCACATGAACGCCACCTGCGCCTCGTCGACCAGCACGATCAGCGGCGGGAAGGTGGTGCCGGGAGGCGCCTGGATACGGCGGTTCATCTCCTCCACCGCGCCCTCGACCATCTCGGTCACCTGGATCACGTGCTCATCGGTGGGGCCCTGGATCAGGGTGGTGGCAAGGCCGTCGAACATGGCCCAGTCGCCCACGCCCTTGAGGTCGCCCATGAGGAACTGCACCGACTTGTCCAGCGAGAGCCACAGCGCCAGGGAGCGCAGGGCGACGGTCTTGCCCTGGTTGGACAGGCCGGTGATGAGCAGGTGTCGCTGGTAGAGGCTGAGTGCGGCGGCGTCGCCGCGCAGGTCTTGGCCCCACGGGGCGCGGCCCTTGGTGTAGTCGGCGGTCATGGTGTCGTCGGTGACCAGCGGGGACGGGCCGATCGGCTCGTCCAGCGCGCCGGAGTCGGCGACCCACAGCCGGACCGTGCGGGCGGCGGTGGGGATGGTGATGAACACTTCGTGTTCGTGCCGGGTGAGGTTCTCGGCGAGCTTGCGGCGCCGGTTCTGCACTTCGATGGTCGACACCCCCGAGGGAAGGGTGACGTCGACCTCGATGCCGCATCCGGCGATGGTGATCGGTCCGAGCATGGAGGCGCCGGCGTCGCCCATCTCCTTGATGGCGTTGCGCAGTGCGGGGACACCGAGGTCGCGCAGGGCCTTGACGACGATGGACGGGGTGATCGGCTCGCCCTCGCCACTGCGGACGTTCGCGGGAAGTGCCCACTGGGGTGCGGCTTGCTGCTTGCTGCCGACCGTCCACAGGGCGAGCAGGGCGAGGAACGGGCCGATGGTGAGCGCCGGGCCCCACACGATTTGGACGATGCGGATGAGCAGGGCGATGAAGTCGATGGTGGCCGACAGTGGGGTGATGACGTCGCCGATGTCGCCGTTGTTGATGGCCATGACCACCCCGAGGGCGACCAGAACCCCGATGCCCATGCCCGCGCCGACGGCCACGCCCTTGGCGGCCTCCACCGGGGAGTGCAAGAGGTCCATGCGGCGGTGGTGGCGGGCGGCGCGGAAGCGCTGCAACCGCTCCTCCCACTCCTCTGCCGCTTCCAGGTTCCCCGCGGCTTCGGCCGTGCGGATCATCCGCTCGTAGCGGGACCCGGTGCGGCCGTCCCAGGTTCGGCGGGCCACGATCCTTGCCCCGCCCACGACGTAGGCGCCGTGGCGGACGACGACGCGTCCGGTGTTCTTGGTGCGCTCGTCGGTGGCCACCCGCTTCACCGCGCGGCCGGAGCGCACCCACAGCGGCACCGGCCGCGCCGGCGGGGCGTCCGGGACGACGGTCAGCACCGTGGGGGCCGTGTCCGCCACGGGCTCAGCGGCCGGGGCGGGGGTGGTGTCTTTGTGCAGGTGGATGACGTTCTCGGACATGCTGGAACTGCTCCTGACTGCCCCGGCGGGGGCGGGAGGTTGAGGGCGCCCCCGCCCGGCAACCGGGCCGGACGGGGCGGGGATGGCTCAGCGGCCGTGGCGGGCGCGGTTCTCGGCGTGGCTGAGCTGCGAGGCGTCGGTGCGGGGGCCGTCCAGCCAGCAGAAGGGGCGGATGCCGTCGGCGGCCTTGAACACGCGGATGGCCGTACCCGGCACCGCGTGCGGGAGGCCGTAGACCCGCCCACCGGCAAGGGAGGCGAGCAGACGGGCACCGTGGTGCTCGCACCCGTCGGCGCCGGCGCCCCCGGAGTCCAGCACGCTCACCACGACCTCGCCCACGCAAGGGGTGGGGTCTTCCGGGTGCGCAGCCGGGCAACGGTCGTGAGTCATGCTCACCACCAACTCGACTTCTTCTTGGCGGCCTTGGCGCGGGCGGCCTCGGTGATCAGTCGCTGACGCTCGCCGTGCAGCGCCATCAGCTCCGCGTTCAGCCGCGTCTCGGCGGCGGAGCCGATGGAGTCCATGCGGTCCTCGGCGCCGGTCGTGCTGCGGCCCTTGTGGACGCTGCGCGCGCCCCTGGCCATGGCGCGGGTCATCGACAGCCGTTCACGGCTGGTCAGCGGCCACCACTCACCCCGGCGGACCGCTTCCAGCTTCTTCGCGGTCCGCTCGATCTCGCGGTCCAGGCGGCGTATCTCGGAGTTGCCCATGGTCAGTGGCTCCCTTCCGGCCCGTGCGGGTCGGGGTAGGCGCAGGGCACGCAGGTGCCCAGCGAGGTCGGGATGCAGTAGCTGTAGGTGATCCCGCAGAGCGGGCAGGTGCGGCGGGCGAGCATCGCCAGAGCCAGCGCGCCCCACTTGCGCGACGTCATCGGCCGCACCGGCTTGGCGAGGTCGATCCGGTAGAGGTAGGCGACCAGCGGCGGACGGCGATGCCGCCCCCGCATCACCTGAGCGGCCACCGGCTGACCACCCGGACGCAGACCCAGCGCGCGCAGTGCCCGGCGGGTGGCGTAGCCGTCCGGCGCGCACCGCCACGGGTAGGTGGGGATGCCGTAGCGGTCGCCGGTCGGGTCGAAGAACGCGACACGGGCGGCCATCAGGCGGCCTTGGCGGCGCGCTCAGCGAGGATCGTGTCCCGCAGCGTGCGGGCGTTCGCCGGGGACGTGCGGAGCGCGCGGCGGATGCCTTCGGCGGTCACCTTGGCGTGCGGCCAATCGGCCGTCGCCGTGCGTGCCTCGTCCAGGAGTTGAGCAGCGGTCCGGCGCGGCCGGGCCGATCGAGCGACCTCGGGAACCCGACCGGTCGCCCGGCGGGCCGGGGTCGACTCCGCCGCCACCGTCCGCTTCTCGATCGAGGCGACCGGCGCCCGGTCGACCGCCGGGGTGATGACGGGGACGGGCTTGAGCGGAAGGGTCGACTTCGTGTAGTCGACCGCCACCGGATCGGGCACCCGCACCACCGTCGCCGTGATCGGCGGCGGGGTCGATTCCGGCAGGTCAGCCATAGACCGTTTCCTCATGGTCTCGGTAGATTCCTCCGCATTCGTGACCGGTGCGGGAGTCGGGTCGGTGCCGCCGAACATCGACAGGAGCGCGGAGTTCGCACCGGCGGTGACGCGGTCGCGCTGGACGTCCAGCAGCCTCGATCCGAGCGCGGCGTCCCCGACCCCGACCTTGCGGGCGAGCCGCCATGACTTGCGCTCCGACCACTTCTTGACCCGGTCGCTGGGGTGGTGGGCGGCGCGAGCTTGGTGGTAGGCGAGGGCCTGGACGATGTCGGCGGTGCGTCGTTCGTGCTCCGCGTCGCGGCCGTCGGTGTGGACGACGATGCGGCGGGCGAGGAAAGCCATGCCTTCCGCAGAGACGGACATGCCCATCGGGGTGAGGGCGTAGATGACGGTGCGTCCGGGGTCGGGTGCGGCCATGGCGCCCATGACCGATGCGGCGGCCGGCAGCGCCCACAACCCCATCCGCACTATGCGCGGGGACGACTGGCCCAGCATGGTCAGACCCAGCAGCACCAGGGCGAGGACGGCGGTCGCACCCTCGCCGGCGGCCAGCGCCCCCAGCGCGGTGCCCTTGCCGTAGGAGTGCCCGATGTTGCTGTACGTCCCGATGCCGCCGATCACGCCCGTGGCGAGCATGGGCACGAACGCGGCCGACAGCACACCGATCTGAACTTTCGTAAGGGGCTTGCGGGTCCCGCTCATGCCGCACCTCCCAGGGCGAACACGACGGACAGGATGAGCAGGGCGCCGCCCGCGCACGTCAGGTCGACCGCGCGACGCAGGCAGGTGAACTTGGCGACCGCCAACCGGGACAGGCCCGCCACATCGGCGGCGAGGTCCCGGGACGCGGCGGTGTCGGTGATCTGCTCGGGGGTGAGCGTCGCCCACAGCGGGAAACCGTGCCGCCCCTTGATGTTGGGTCGCACCGACCGCAGCAGCAGACCGGCCGCCGCGACCAGCAGCGCCAGCCCGCACCCGCCCGCCACACAGGCGGAGACGTTCAGCGGCAGGTCACGGGCGACCGTCCACGCGCCGGCGAGCACCGCGCCGACGAACGCCAGCAGCAACGCCGTCTTGGCGTCGGTCCGCGCGATCTCCGCCTTCACCTCAGCGTGCGCGGCCGTCAGGTTCTGCGTCACGGCGCTCATGCCGCTTCCCCCGTCCCCGCCCGGTGGCCACGAACGGAACGCAGGAACGGGACCGTACGGGTCAGCGCGTGGGCGTACAGGGCGTCCCAACCGGCGATCTCGTCACCGGCCTCGCCCATCGCAACCAGGTCGGCGAGCACGTCACGGGCCGCGTCCTCACGGGCCGCACGCTCGCCGTCCGTCTCGAACTCCAGCGGGCCCCGGAACAGGTCGACGTCGATGCCGAGCGACAGTTCCGCGAACTCCATGTCGCCGTGCGCTTCCTGGCCGGCGACGAAAGTACGCATACGCATGGTGGTTCTCTCCTCTTGCTACGTCGGGAGGGAGACCGGGCGGCGGGCTGTCCTGTCCGGGAGTGCCGCCGCACCGGATTAAGGGCGGTCACCGCGTATCGCGGCGGGCCCAGCACCCCGGGCGGGAGTCGATCCCGCGCCCTCACGGCTTGATGCCGGGGCAGGTCTTGCGTGATGTCCCCCTTCGGAAACACGAGCTTCCGTTGCAGGCGTATGGGGACGTCGGCCTTTCGGCCTTGCCATCCGGTTGACCAGGAACCCGGTTACCTCGGCCCGCTCTGTCCCGGGCCCCTTGAGGCCGCAAGCGACCCCCATTGGCGTGCATTCGTGCAGGTCAAACCGCTATGACAGAACCTCCCCGAGCTTGCCTAGGGGGGGTTGCCGTCTCGCTTGTTAGGTACCGTAGGCAAACTCCAAGCTGCGCGCAACCCCCTCTCGCGATAGAGTCTGATAGCCCCCCTAGGCGATGTTGGGAGAGACGTGCAAGACGACATGGAGAAGGTCTCTGGGATCACAGATCCCGTTGACCGCGCCAAGACCGCAATCGACCTGATGGCGCGGTATCAGAGCCGAGTGAACGAGCTGTCCCGCATCCGGCGGGAAGCGATCGAAGAGGCGCAGGCTTCCGGCTTGACGCAAGCGGAGATCGCGAAGCGGCTAGGCGTCAGTCGGGGGCGGGTGGGTCAGCTCGCGTCCGCAGGTCCCCCGCCCGAGCGCGTGTTCTTCGGCACGGACCTGGTGACGGTGTCGCTCGGGGGCAAGTACGAAGCGGGCAAGGGCCCTGACCAGAACCCCAGCGAGGTAGTCACTCGGGAAGACCTCAACAACTTCGAGCATCTGCGGAAGCTGTTGGGCGGCATGAAGCTGGACACGCAGTACGAGGTGATTCCGCCGACCGGGATCGTCAACCTCAACCGCGACAACCACGTCGTCGTCTGCGGCCCCCGGCTGTCCCCGATCGTGGCGCAGGTACTCGAAGGTGACGACAACCTTCGGTTTGCCAAGGATCGTGCGTGGCACCTGGTCGACCAGGTGGCCGGTACGGAACACCGGTCACCGCAGGATGAAGATGGGTCGGCCGGCGATGTCGGTTATCTGGGACGCCTCCCCCGTCTCGACGGGAAGGGGACGTTCCTCTACATCGCTGGCATCCATTCCATCGGGGCGAACGGGGTTGTTCACTACCTCGAAAACAACCTGGCAGAGCTTTACCGAGAGGTACGGACTCGCCGCTTCTCCACCCTAATTTCGTGCCGCTACGACCCCAAGACGCTCGAAGTGCTGGAGAGTCGACGCGTCACCCCGCTGTACCGACACGAAGGCTGAGCATGCGCGTCGCAATCGACACCCAACCCGGTGGAGCGGCCCCCAACGAAGATTGGGTGGCCTGCACACCGACTCTCGCCATTGTGCTGGACGGACTCAGCACAGCGGGCCTAGACACCGGATGCCGCCACGGCGTGCCCTGGTATGTGGCGCATCTGGGCAGTCAGCTAATCGCCGGACTGGCAGGGCCGGATACCTCGCTAACAGTTGGGTTGGCGGGTGCCCTCGAACGAGTGGCGGCGCTGCACCCTGCGTGCGATCTCGACAACCCCGGAACGCCGTCGGCCACGGTGGCGATCCTCCGGGAGCGACAGGGTTTTCTTGACCACCTGATCTTGGCTGACTCGCCCATCGTGCTGGAAGGGGCCCGGGAATTTACAGTGCTCACCGACCTGCGGGTGGACGACGTACTTCCCGAGCTACGGACGGAAGTCGAACGGTACGAGACCCATACAGCGGAGCACCGGGCAGCACTCCGCCGACTCGTCACCGCACAGCGACAGACTCGCAACACTTCCACCGGCTATTGGGTCGCCGCTTCCAGCGCGGAAGCGGCGGCACACGCCGTTGTCGGCAGCACCCCCACCGAGGACGTACGCGCCGCCGCAGTTCTCTCCGACGGTGTGTCTCGCCTGGTCACGGAGTACGGCATGGCTACCTGGTCGGAAGTCTTCGCAACGCTTCGCGGTGGCGGACCACAAGACCTGATCGCCGCTGTCCGAAGAGTCGAAGCCAGCGACCCGACCGGGCGACGATGGCCGCGCTACAAGTCCAGCGACGACGCTTCCGTTGCCTTCTGCCAGTGGCGATAACCGCTGGTCAGTGAGGTCAGCCGTTGTTCCAGCCTGTACCCAGCGCACCAATGGCCGCCACTGGTTGCCGCCGTACGCGCGTCCCTTCTGACCTGCACACTGAAACGCGAAGACGTCTCTGTACAGGCAAAATGAAAATCCCACAGCGGAGGTTAGGAATCTGACCACATTGACCGGTTTCCCGTCGACCTAACAAGGCAGGCCGGGTCAATTACAAGAGGCCCACATCGCGCAGACGCTGCCACGCCGTACGGACATGATCCTCCGTGAAGAGGCGCTGCTTGCGGTGATTCCAGCCCCTAATGCAAGCAGTCACGGATTCGGGGTTAGGTGGAGGCGGCACTAGTTCTTCAGCCGCGAACAGGACAGTACTCAATAGCTCCATGCCGAAAGCATCTTCGAAGCCAGCCGTTAGCTTTTGGAATCTAGCGGCAATTTCTTCGAATTCCGGATATTTCCTCAGGAAAACTTCGGCATCGTTCACGGAGTCTTTGTTGAGCTCCAGGATCGCCTGAGCGCCACTAGTTCCGTCACCAAAACCAGTGACGAAATGCCCTTCCATGACCGAAACCGCCCGGTCCAGAATTTGCGAGTACGGGCCGTATATCCCCTTTTCGAAGTGCAGCATAAGGGGCAGATGCAACTTCTGCAGGAAGTAGGCAACCTTGTGTGCTTCAAGTAGCGATACGCGAGGCTCAAATGCCAGCCCCCGCGAAATCCCGCTCTGGATGTAACGGTTGAGTGCAGCGAGGAACGCAGCGCGTTCGCGGGTCATCGCCGGCGGCTTGGTAGCATTTGGCATTGACGTGGCGCTCGGGGCCCCTGATGGCTCCCAGACTCGAACTTCCACGCCGGGAATAGTTCCCAATGCTTGACGAATCAGGGGTTCAACATCGCGCCACGCTAGCCCGCCATTGCCGCATCCAAGAGGCGGAACAGCAATGGACTTAATTCCCCGTTCAACGATTTCGTCACGCAAGGCAACGAGCCCCGAAGCAATATCTTCGATTCGAGATGGCGCACGCCAATGACGCTTCGTCGGGAAGTTGACGATGAATCGCGGGCCGCTCAGTTGCTTGACCTCGTATACGTGCATGCGGCCAACAGTGACGTCGCCGCGATCGCAGGACGCTTTATAGTCCTCGAAGTTATCCGGATAGGCTCGCTTGAACTGCAAGGCGATGCCCTTGCCCATGACGCCCACGGTATTGACCGTGTTAACAAGGGCATCGACATCCGCAAGAAGCAGGTTGCCGGTGCCGCGCGTGATCATCGCTGTCCTTCCCTGAAGGGTTCGTTCGTTACCGCTAGGTCAGTAGTACCACTCACGTCTGACACTCACCGGAATCTCGGCGCCTGCCTCCCCGAACAGGCGTCGCACCTGCTCAGCATGATCTTGATCGTAGGTGGCAGCCTCATGCAGGGCAGTCACGGGAAGGTGCTCGTGCACCAGCAGCTCTGCCATGCGGCGGCGCATACGATCACCATCATCAACAGTGTTCGCCCAGTACCTTGCCCCCATAATCTCCCAGTCAACGACGCTTGGCATCATGCTCAGGTCGGTGAAGTGGTGAGTGATCTCATTCGCGCAATTGCCATCGCTGAACACGTACGGCCTTCCGGATGCCATGACAGCCTCCACGGACGTGACCAGGTAGACGAGGGGAACCTGCCCGTCTTGGTATGTGGACACGCCGCCTCGGCTGATCACATAGAGCATGGGCGATCTCGGGGCGAAGTAGAACGGAACATAATCGGCAGGGCACCCGTGGGGCGGAACGGTTATGCGTCGTGTTCGCCGTTCGGCCTTGACGTCTCTGTCCCCGCACTCCACCGGCACGCCACCCCGGCCCTGCATGACGTTGTCCGAGACCAACTGCTTGTCGGACAGGATGTCTGGCAGGTGGCGCACGTGCGTGAAGTGAAACAGCCGCCGTTCCCCAACGTTCATCACAAGACCTGAGTAGACCACAGTCGCGGATGTTGCCGGGAGCCGTCGCACCGTCAGCCAGCTGCTACAGCAACGGGCTTGAGGGCTCTCCGGGGCGAAGTTCATGGGCGTCGTCACCTCGACTCAGCGCTGCTCCTTGTCCTGGTCTTTGTCCAGTACGCCAAGAGCCTCCACGGTTCACCGTCGTACGCGCACTCCTTCTGATCTGCCCCGCGAACCCCTACGAACGCCCCTGTACGACCGCGCGGACAGTTGGAAAGCGTGTTGGGTTCACACCCTCACGAGTTCGAATCTCGTATCCTCCGCAGCCGCCTGAACAGGCGAAATGAAGAGCCGAGCCGCAATTGCGGCTCGGCTCTTCGGTGTGCGTCGGTTGCAGTTTTGGTTGCGTTACAGGCGACATCCAGGACATCTCGACAAACAGGCAGGCACCCGCCCCCGCGACCCCCGGCGGGCAGTCGGCATCAACCTGCACTGCGGAGGACCTATGGAACTTGGCGGTAGATGTCGCGGCGATTGCCGACGGCCAGGACCCACACGAGCAGTTGGCCGTCCTCAACGGTGTAGACAACGCGGTAGTCGCCGACCCTGAGCCGCCAGCGGGCGCTGTGCCCCTGGAGGGCTTTGATGTCGAAGGAGGCGGTGTCGCCGGCGTCCAGCGCCTTCTGGAGTTCGGCGAGGCGGTACAGGATGCGCAGGGCTTCCGGGCGCGGGACCTTGAGCATGTCCCGCTGAGCGTGCGGCGTGAAGCGCGTGACGTACCCCATGAGGTCAGTCCTGATGGGCGCGCAGCAGGGCGGCCATCTCTTCGAGCGAGACCGACCCCTCCGCACCTTCGGACTCGGCTTCGTCGGCCAGTTGGTTGAGCCACGCCTCCTCGGCGTTCTCCGCGATCTCACGCAGGCGCTGGTACTCCTGGATGTCGATCACGACGGCTTCCTGCTTGCCACGCCGAGTAATGATCGTCGGGGTTTCCTCCCGTCGAGCACGATCGATGACGTCAGCGAGGTGACTGCGGACATCCGCCATGGATTCGATCACCGGTTCACTCATGTCATGAATGTAGCAGATGTACATGACCGCTCGGAGGGTGCGGGGAGGCCGCGGCGACATCGATCTCCGCGGCGTTCTCATCCGCCTCTCGAACACGAGGTGACCCGCGACGCTTCGCCGCCCGGCACTCCACGACGACTCGGCCGCCGATCAGGAACTGCGAAACAAGTCGCTGCGTAGAGCAATGTCTGCGAATCATTGTGTGCAGATCGCAAACACCGGCCGAGAAAACCACTGGTCGTACGGTGCCCGGCCGAGATCAGTAGCCGTTTGCACCACGCCACGTGTTACGGCCTCGGCTCAACTCCGGCCTCGCCGGAAAGGTTCCATGTCGAGGCCAGCCAGGTCAGGTCGGCTCCGGCCTGGTGGCGGGTCGCCCGCTCGCGCGAAAACAGTTCCTCGGTCTTCGTCAGCACCAGCGTGTACGGGCGTCCCTGCCGCCTGGTCTGATGGTCCACGGGCAACTCGGCCGTGTCGATCCTGCTGTGCACGTGCCGCCGCCCGTCCTTCGCCAGCGGCCACTCCAGTGTCCGCCGCGAGCGGGAGCCGAGAAACGTGCCCAGGGTGCCACACAGCTCGCAGCCGCACCCGGTCCACGCCACCGACCAGTCATCCGGGGCGCGCGGCGCCCGTCGCACAAGTGCGCCGAGCCGGTCCCCGCACTCCCGTGCCACCGCTCCGAGCCCCGCCGCCCGGGGCTCGCCCTCCTTCTGTTCCTGCGCCGCGTGGCGCAGCATCGGCAGCAGGCACTCAAGCACTGTGTCCGGGCGGGTGCGCAGCGCTGCCAGGATGCGGCCGCGCAGCTGCGTGTCGGCCGCTTCCAGGATGCGCAGCAGCGGCAGGCTCAGCCGCTCCAACCGCACGCGACGGATCTCGGCCGACCCGGTTTCGGCCCACAGCGGCAGCTCACCGTCCACCTGGGCCCAGACCCCGGTCAACAGCAGCTCCGCGACCGCCGGACTCCGGGCGGAGCGCAGCGCCGCACACAGCTGGGGAAGCCGCTCGGTCCAGTCGTACTGGTGTTCCTCGAAGCGATTCTGCGCGCCGCCGAACCAGCCCTCGGTGACCTGGCCCAGCCACGGGACGCCGTACCGCTTCGCCACCGCGGCCAGGTCGTCCGCGTGTTCCGGAGTGAGGGCGTCGATCCGGAACGGATGAAGGAGCATCGCGGCGGTTCCGGGCGTCTGGAGGCCCTCGGCCACCCGCAGCGCGCTCCCCAGCTGTCCGGGCTGTACACCACTGCCCTTCCAGAACGGCGCGAGGGACTCGGCCGCGGCGCGGGCGCCGTCCCGGTCGCCCTTGGTGACTCGGGCCTGCAGTTCCTCCAGTGCCCACCGCGATCCGGCCTCGCCGCGCGCCGCGAAGGCCCGCTCTCGTGGCCACACCACGACCGCGGCCCGCCGGTACCAACGGTCCAGCGTGTTGCCGTAGTTGCCCATGTAGCCCTCGTACTGGGAGTCATAGGGCTTCAGGTCCGCACTCGGGGTACTGGCGCAGCTCTCGTAGTCGCGGACGTACAGCGAGATCTGCTCGCCGCCGGCGCCGTCCGGACCGGTCCACCAGCCGAGGGTGATCTCGTCGTCGATCAGCTCGCCGAGCTCGTAGTCCTCGTCGGCACCCGCGCCGTCGACCGCAGTTACTTCCTCTCCCTCTTCGTCCTCCTCTTCGTAGCCGTAGTCGTCCCAGGGGTCGTACCCGGCCGGAGTGGCGTCCCAGGTCTCCTTCACCTCGGCGAGGGCGAGTACCGTCTCGCACCCCGCCTGGGCGGCCGCGGCGCGCAGCAGCGCGGCACGCTCCGCGTCGGCGCCCTTGAGCCGGTCCCAGCCGAGACCCCGCTGGGTGTACTCGTGATCGAGCAGGTAGACAAGACGACGGGGCGGAGCGAGGGCCCGGCCGCCGTGGCGCGGCCTGGCCGGTGCGTTGAAGTGTTGCTCCAGGCAGTGCGCCATGTCGTCGAGCGGGCCGGACTCCCGTTCCGGGGCCCCTCGCTCGGCCAGCAGGTTGAACGTGAGGGTCACCCGGTAGCCGCTCCTGACCGGTGTCACCTCGTGCGGGCAGTCGGTGTAGAAGGCCACCAGGCTCAGCTCCGTCTTCGACGCACGGTAGGTCCGGCTCTGCCCGGCGTGCCCGATGACCAGCTCGCCGCCGGTGTGTGCCGAGGGCAGCGACAGCACCAGCGTGCCCACCATGGCGTCGTCCTTCTCCGAGTCCTGGTGGGGGAGGAAGAACTGCCCCTTGCCGTACACGAGGAGCGCGTGCGGCTCGGCCCACAGCCGGGTCGACGCCGGTAGCCCGAGCTCGTCGCGGAAGTACTCCAGCGCGCCGTCGAGCAACGTCGGCCAGGACCGGCCGCCCAGCGTGACCTGGTCCGGCGGGATCTGCCA
The DNA here is from genome assembly GCF_036898465.1 of Streptomyces sp. B21-105. Lineage (NCBI taxonomy): Bacteria > Bacillati > Actinomycetota > Actinomycetes > Kitasatosporales > Streptomycetaceae > Streptomyces > Streptomyces sp. B21-105. Next base: position 4,523,289 of record NZ_JARUMJ010000001.1, read on the forward strand.
GGTGTCGCGCACATTGCTGTCGCTCAGGGTGTCCTCCCCCCGGCCGAACAGTGCCGGACGCGCCACCGCGATCAGCTTCTTCACCTGCGGCGCGCGCAGCGGCAGACGCACTGGTCCGACCCCGGCCACCTCAAGGCCGACGCCGTCCGCCGGTGCTTCGAGCCGGGCGCTGAACTCCGCCGCCTTCGACCCGCCAAGCAGCACGCCCAGCCGCTCCCTCGCGCTTTTGGCCATCACTCCGTCCTCCCTGTTCCCGCGGCCGTGTCGCCCCGACCCGACTCTACGGAGCAGCGGGACCGCGGATGGCCGTCTCACCCGTATGGGAACGCCTTCACCCCGCCCCCGCACGGACGGGCGGCCGGGAAACACCCGGCTCGGGCCCGCGTGCCCACGTACGCCCCCCATCCGGGGACAACGGGAACAGCCAACCCCCGCACCTGACGCCCCGGCGCTGCGGAACAATGGCCCCGTGAACGACGACAACGCGCAACTGCTGTCCCAGGTACGGTCGTTGCGGGAGAAGGGCAGCGGGCCGAAGCAGATCGCGCGGGCCCTCGGACTGAAACCGGCCCGGGCGAGTGCGCTGGTGCGCCAGGTGGCCCACGAACAGCAGAGCGGGGCCGCGCCGACCGCGCGCCCGGTGGTGGGATGCTGGGTGAGCGTCGGCTGGAGCACCGGCCTGGAGCTGTCTGGGGCCCCCGACTGGGTGCGTGCCGACGCCGAGAGCGCCGGGGATCCCGAGGTTGCCGGTTTCGCCCAGGTCCTGATCGCCCGACAGGAGCGTGCCAGCCGGGTCACCGTCTGCGGGTTCCTCGTCGACGTCTACTGCCTCGGTGTCAAGGACACCGTCGGCCCGCAGGTGATGGGCGGAGGATCGCTGGACGCCTACGTACGTGACTACTACCGGGCGTTCGACCAACCGCCGCTGCGGATCGGCCTGGAGCAGGCGCAGAGCATCGTGCACGGTGGTGTGGCCTACGCCCGCACCCTCGGCTTCGAGCCCGCGCCGGACTTCGCGCAGGTCTCGGTACACCTCGGCGAGCCCGGCCCGGCCGCCCCGCGGATCGGCTTCGGTCGCCAGGGGAAGCCGTTCTACATCAACGGCCCGCGCGACGACGCCCGGAAGATCGTACGCACGCTGGAGCGCACCTGCGGCGCGGGCAACTATGACTACGTCGTGGGAACGGGGCCCCTGTGATCAGCGACCACGACGAGCGTGACGAGCGTCAGGTACGCCCGACCGAGCACGAGGCGCAGGCCAGCCTGAAGGCGGTGCTTCAGCTGTGCGCGGCGGGCCGACTGCGCTGCAGTGAGAAGACACTCCGCCCGTCCGCGGCGACGGTCAAGGCGGTCGCGGAAGCGCTCAGCGGCGGCGACTTCTACGCCGCGGAACCGATCGCGGCCTTCGCCTGGCCACTGCTGCTCCAGGCCGGCGGACTCGCCGAGCTCGCCTCCGGAAAGCTCGTGCTGACCGCACGTGGCAGGTCAGCGCTGACCAAGCCGGCACACGACACGCTCGCCCTGCTATGGCGGCGCTGGCTCAGCCGCGGCGTGATCGACGAGTTCTCCCGCGTCGAAGCGATCAAGGGCCAGCGCGCGGCGAACGTCCTCACCGCCGTCAAGCCGCGCCGGGCCCAGGTCGGCGCGGCCCTGGCCGCCTGTGCACCCGGTGAGTGGACCGACGTCGACACACTCTTCCGCACCATGCGCAAGGCCGGTCACGATCCCGGGATCGCCCGCACCGAGCGCGCCCTGTGGAAGCTCTATCTGGAAGACCCCGAACACGGCAGCCTCGGCTACGACGGGTTCCACAACTGGGAACTCCTCCAGGGCCGCTACACCCTCGCCGTGCTCTTCGAGTACGCCGCGGTCCTCGGCCTGATCGACGTGGACTACCGGCCGCCGGTGGGCGCCCGCGACGACTACCGCGACAACTGGGGCGCCGACTGGACCGACTGCATCAGCCGCTACGACGGCCTCCTCGCCCTCCGCCTCAACCCGCTCGGCGCCTACGCCACCGAGCAGACCGCCACCTACCTCCCCACCCCCGCACCGGCCGACACCGCCCCGAAGGGCACTGGCGGCCTGAAGGTACTCCCCAACCACGACGTGGTGGCCCTCGACGGACTCGCCCCCGCCGAGACCCTCCTCCTCGACGCCTTCGCCGAGCGCACCGGCGACCGCGTGTGGACCCTGACCCCCGCCTCGCTGCTCACCGCCGTCGACGCGGGCCGCGATCTCGCCGAACTCCGCCACCACCTGAACGCCGCCACCACCGTTCCCCTCCCACAGACGGTCACCACGCTCCTGGCCGACGCCGCCCGCCGCGTCGGCCAGGTCCGCGACACCGGGCCGATGCACCTCATCGAATGCGCGGACGCCGCCGTCGCGGCCCTCCTCGCCACCGACCGCCGCACCCGCACCCACTGCACCCGCCTCGGCGAACGCCACCTCGCCGTCCCCCTCGACAAGCTCCCCGCCTTCCGCAAGTCCGCCCTCGCCCAGGGCTACCCCGTCGGCTGACACACGCCCTCGTGGGCACCGGACACGGACCGGCACAGTTCAGTGGGCCCCGGGTTCAGACCGAGGAAGCTCGTCCAGGTCAAGGGTGAAGGTGCACCCGCCGGTCGGCCCGATCGGGGCCTGCCCGTGCCGTACATGTGGGTGTGCGCCGCGAACTCGACCCGCCCTGCCTTGATGCCTCGTGTCGCCTGTGCGATGCGGAACGCGCCCTCGCTCTCTCCCGCATCCATGGCGTGATGCCCGCGTAGGACCCGGTGGCCAGGCCGAGGCACCCGATACCACCCCACCAGGCGCCTCGCGGGATATACTTGGCCCCACATTTGATATCAGGAGGCGTACATGAGTCGTACGGTTATCGACCTGGACGACGACCTGGTCGCGGACGTGGCCAAAGCCCTCGGGACGAACACCAAGAAGGAGACCGTCAACACCGCTCTTCGCGAGGTGCTGGAGAGTCGGCGTCGCGCCCTGGCTCTCGCCCGGCTGCGGGCCACGGCCGGGGACGGCGCATTCGATCTGGAGCTGTTCGAGAACAAGGGGAACTACCGCCGGTGAACGCGGCCCAGTTCCTGATCGACACCAGCGCGCTCGCTCGGTTCATGCGCGAGGACGCGGAGCAGTACGGCTGGGACCAAGCGGCAGCCGCCGGGCTCATCGCCACCTGCCCGATCACCGAGCTTGAGTTCTTCTACAGCGCCCGGTCGGCCGCCGACAGGGCGCGCGGCATCGAGGACATGCGACTGATCTTCGGTTGGGTTCCCGTCGACGACCGCGCCTACGACCGCGCCTGGCAGGTCCAAGAAGCCCTCACCAAACAGGGAAAGCATCGCAGTGCGGGTGCGGTGGATCTCGTCGTCGCCGCGACGGCCGAGCTGCAAGGGCTCACCCTCCTGCACCGCGACCACGACTTCGCCTGCATCGCGGCAGTGACCGGCCAGGCTCTCCAGTGGTACGGCCCGGAGAGCGGCAAATAGGCGGACGATGGTTGCAGTTCTGGTTGCATTCACCTCCGTACAGCACCGTTCAGGAGCCTCACCCGCCACAGCCGCACCGCAGGTCAGAACGCTCCCGCACACCCCCGAACCCCCGGACGAACATTTGGAAAGCGTGTTGGGTCCACACCCTCACGAGTTCGAATCTCGTATCCTCCGCCAGTGCCTCACCGGGCACGATGTCGAAGGGCCCCACCGTTCGCGGTGGGGCCCTTCGTCGGTGTGCGCCGCGATGCAGCCAGTTCCAGTGGGATACGAAACCACGGGCAAGGGCCACGGAGCCGTGCCGCCAAACCCGGGGAGCAGCCTCAGCCGATCTTCTTGAAGTCAGTGCGCACCGTGACCTCGACCCCGGCCAGGCTGAACCTGATCTCCTCACCGAATCGGTAAGGCACGGCCGACGTGTATTCGTCGCCCTTCGGCACTTGGTAGAGCACGCGCTCCCCAGTCAGCACGTCCACGATCAGATACGTCGGAATCCCGCGCGCCGCGTACTGGTTGAGCTTGCGCCCGTAGTCCTGCCCGACCGTCGAACGGGACACGCTCTCCGCGACGAAAAGCACATGCTCCTGATCGACGAACGCATCTCCCGGGCCGAGCGCGCCCGCGTCCACCACCAGCACATCGGGCTCGGGCGTGTACCCGTCCAGCTCTGGCTCATCGCGCCTTCACGCCCATCACGAGGTACCGCCATCGTACGGGCCGGACGCAGCAAGCCATTGGTCTTCCCACGTGCACGTTTCCAGCGCGCTCGGTGACGGACGTCGCTCTGTCCACGGCCGTCCACCTGGCTCAGGGACGGCAGGGCGACCCCGGTGTTCCCCAGTCCGAGGTGATCCCGGTGCCCGGCGGGGATTCCGTTCCGCAGCGCAACCTCTCGGAGGGGCCGCCGCAGCGCGTGGTCGTGACGAACGCGACCAGGTCGGCTCCGAAGTACACCTCCTCGCCACCGCCCTCGGCAGCGGCATCGCCCTGGCCGTCCTGACCTCGTTCAGCGTCGGCATGACGGACCGAGCCGCACCGGCCGTCACACCGCTCGTGTACGTCACGGTGGTCGCAGGGGCGGGACCTCTCACGCTCGTCGCCACCGCCCTGCCCGGACGCGTGGCGTTGAGGGTCCGGGCGGTGACGGTGGCCACAGCCAAGGATTGAAGATGCGTGGGGACCGGTCAGAGGAGCACGACCAGGACGACGACGGTCACGGCCAGGGGTCCCAGCAGTGCCCATCGGGCGGAGCGGGCGAGGCGGTTGACGCCGGGGGCGAAGTAGAGGGGGGTCAGCACGGCCGACGTGACGCCCATCTGGATCATGGTCACTTTCGCGGACGGGACCACCGACGGCAGCGGCTGCATCCACACGACGGACAGCGCAGCCAGGACAAGGGTGGGGCCGAACGTGATCAGCGCGGCCCAGCTCCAGAAGAACAGAGCGAGGTAACGGCAGGCCGGCCAGTCTGCCAGGTCGCGGGGTTCGACGTTGCGGGTGACGTTCACGGGTCCAGCCTGTGGCCGGCCGCCGGACAGCGACATGAGTGCGACTACCCATCAGGTGCTCGCCGACTACTCACCTCCCGAATGCGCGGACGCCTCCTCACTCGCGTTCGGCGAGGAGGGTGACTTCGTCGAGGAAGGCCTCCGCCAGCAGTTCGGCGTCCTGGCTGCCCGAGTTCGTGGCGACGCTCAGCGTGTGTCCCCGGGTGCAGCCGCCCAGCGCGAAGGTCACCGTGTCGGCCGGGGGCACCATGGGGACGATGGTGACGCGGCGCAACGGCCGCCCGGCCAGGGTCTGGCCCTGTTCGCGCAGGTGGACGTAGGAGCAGGCGGCCGGTGCGTACGCGGGCGCGAAGATCTTTCCGCCGGCCAGGGCCATGGTCGCCCCGGGTACCGCCGCCAGCGTGCCCTCGAGCAGCTTCTCGGAGGTACGCCGGGGCCGGGTGACGGGGGTCAGCAGGCCGGTGCACGCCGTCAGCCGGGCCGCGGGGTCGGACAGGGTCACCGGCGCGGGGACGCGGACGTTGGCGAACGCGTTGCCCAGGAACTCACCGCAGTCCTCCGGGCGTTCGTCGACCGGTACGGACAGCCAGACCTGCCCCGGCTCCCGCCCCGGTTGCCGCCCCTTCTCGCGCCCCGGCCCCTGGTCGCCGTCGGATGCCGTCCGGGGGCCGGGCAGGGCGGGCGAGGCGGCGTCGGCGGCGGAGAGGCAGGCGCGCAGGACGCCCGAGACCGTCGCCAGGAACACCTCGTTGGTGGTCGCCGTGCGGGCGGGCGCGGCGTCGCGCGCGGTCCGCAGTACGTCGGCGCGCAGCCGTACGACCGTGTAGGCCGGCTCCGGCGCCCCCCGGTGCGGCAGGGGGACCGCGCGTCCCGCGGTGAGCAGCCCCGGCGGACCGCCCGGCGAGGGGGCCGGCCGGACCGTCCGCCGTCGGGGTCCCGGCATCGCCAGGGAGGCGGCGACGTCCAGCGGGCCGCCGTCGTCGAACAGGGCCCGCAGCAGGGTCGTCAGCGAACGGCCGTCGAGCAGGCTGTGGTGCATCCGGAAGAGGAGGGAGAACTCCCCCTCGGCGGAGCCCCGCAGCAGGTGCAGGCTCCACGGCGGCCGGTCGGCGGGGAACGGCGTGTGGAACCACAGCCGCACCGCCTCCCGCAGGGTGCCGTCCGCCTCGTCGACCTGCCGGCCCAGGTCGTGGCCGTCCCGTCGCGCCCAGCGGTGCCGGCCGGTCCACCAGGCGAGGCCGGTCCGGGGTCCGCCGGGGGCGACCAGGGTCTGCGTGAGCCGCGGCAGCGCCTTCCAGCGGTCGCCGACGAGCGCCCGCAGCTCGTCCAGCGCGGGCGGGACGCCCGTGAAATCGAGGGCGATCCCGGCGTTGGGCGGGCCGAACGGCCAGCGGGCCATGCCCTCTTCCATCAAGGGCAGATGCGATCCGGGCATGAAACTGCTCCTGTCGTGGGCGTCCCTGGCGGCGGCCGCCCCGCGCGGGGCCGGCCATCGGAGGACGGGGTCCTGTCCCTCCAACGGCCGATCCGGGCGGCGGTCACGTCCTGCGCGGCCCACGGGTGTCAACGCCCGGCCGCGACCGCTCCCTGATGGGGTGACACTGCAGCAGGTTTGCGGACGCGGACCGCGTCGGAGCGCCTTTAATCGGGACTCCGCGTCCGCCTTCGGGCACGCCGTTCCTTGTTCCCCGTCCACCGCCCCGTCCACCGCCCCGGCCCCGCGCCGGACAGGAGTTGTCTGTCGTGCCTGGTCGTCATCCGCATCCCGCGCACATCGCCGTGTTCAACGTTCCGATGCACGGGCACGTCAATCCGACGCTGGGGGTCGTCGAGGAGCTCGTACGACGGGGGCACCGGGTCACCTACGCCGTCACCGAGGAGTTCGTGCACCAGGTGAAGGCGGCCGGCGCCGAGCCCGTCCTCTACCCGGACTCGGGGGACGGCTCGGAGGCGCCGGAGGAGATGGGCGAGGGGTTCGCCCGGGTCGTCGACACGGCGCTGGCCTCCCTGCCCGCCCTGACCCGGGCATTCGACCGGGACCGTCCGGACCTGGTGCTGTGCGACGTCTACGCCTTCGCCGGACTGCTGCTGGCGGCGAGCCGGCAGACGCCGGTCGTCGTGGCGTCCCCCACCCATCTGGCCTACGACGGCATCGTGCCCGAGTTCTTCGGTGTGCCCGGGCTGCCTCAGATCCCGGGCTTCGGGAAGCTGACGGCCGCCTTCGCGGAATACGGCGTGGACGGCGCCCGGATCCTCGAGCTCGTGCACCCGGAACACGCCGTCGCGTTCTTCCCCCGCGCCTTCCAGCGCAGGGCGGACACCGTCGCGGCACGCAACGTCGCCTATGTCGGACCCGCGCTCGGGGACCGCTCCTACCAGGGCTCCTGGCAGCCCCAGCGGCCGGACCTGCCGGTCCTGCTGGTGTCGCTGGGCTCGCAGTTCACCCGGCGGCCGGACTTCTACCGGTCCTGCGTCCAGGCCTTCGCGGAGCTGCCCTGGCATGTGGTGATGTCCGTCGGCCACGCCGTCACGCCGGACGAGCTGGGGCCCCTCCCCGACACCGTCGAAGTCCATCCGCACGTGCCCCAACTGGCTGTGCTCGCCCACGCGGACGCCTTCGTCACCCATGCCGGGATGGGCGGCACGATGGAGGCGCTGCACTACGGCGTGCCGCTGGTGGCGGTGCCGCAGATGGCCGAACAGCGGGTCAACGCCGCCCGGATCGAACAGCTCCGGCTCGGCGTCCATCTGCCGCGCGAGACCGTCACGCCCGAGGCGCTGCGGGAGGCCGTCCTGCGGGTGTCGTCCGACCGGGACGTCCGCGCGGGCGTGGCGGCCATGCGCCGGGAGATCACTGAGGCCGGGGGCGCGGGCGCCGCGGCCGACCTGATCGAGCGGGCCCTTTAGCCCGCAGGCGGGCAGGGCAGGCAGGCGGGCAGGCGGGCAGGCACGAAGTCACGTAGGCAGGAAGGCAGGAAGGCCCCACCTTCACGAACCGACGTCCCTCACCACCCGACCACCCTCACCACCCGACCGTTCTCTCCCCCCCCCACCACCCCGCAGTCACCGCAGGCTCGCGGTCGTCGCCGGGCCCGCCGTCCCGGCAGCCGCGACGCCGGGACCACACGCCGGCCCGGGAGGCCGGGACCCTGTTCCGAGGAGCAACCCCTTGATCCACGCCCTGGCTTCCGACGTCCGTCGCACGAGCACCGCGCGCCCGCCCCACGACGTGCCGGACCGCCGACCGCACCTCTATCTCCGTCAGGTTCGCATGAGCGACCTGGACTCCATGCAGCACGTGAACAACGCGCGGTTGCTCGAGATGATCCAGGACGCCCACATCGACCTGTTCTACCTGCGGCCCGGGCTGCCCGGGCAGGAGATCCGCCCGCGGTTCGTGTACGCGCGCCACGAGCTCGACTACACCGAGCCGCTCGTGCTGGAGCCGGAGCCGGTCACCATCGTCACCACCATCGGCGACCTGCGCCGCTCGTCCTTCCGGGTCACCAGCCGCGTCACCCGTGACACGCGGGTGTTCTGCACCTGCGTCAGCACGGCCGTCGCGTACGACCCCGACGCGCGCTGCTCGCGCCGCCTCGAGGAGGACGAACTCGCCCTGGCCGCCCGCCACGCCACGCCGGAGCCGGGTCGCTGACCTCGGATACGCCCCGGGGCGGTGTCGGACGGCCTCGGCGACGGCCTCGGCGACGGCCTCGGCGACGACTGCGGTGACGGCTGCGGTGACGGCCTCGACCAAGGCGGCTACGGCCTCAGCGCTCGATGCGGACCGGCTTCGTCACGCTCACCTGGTCGACCTCCGACACCCGCACCGTCACCTTCATCTCCCAGTCGCCGGGCATGGGCAGGTTGACGGCGTCGGCGCCCCAGTAGCCGCCCTTGTCGGTGACCTTGGCGTCGAGCGGGCCGACGTCCTGGTCCGGGAGGGTGAAGGAGATGCGCAGCTCGGGCACGGTGGAGAGGCCGCCGTCGGGGCCGTAGACCACGGCCTGAAGGTTGCTGTCGCCGACCCGGCCCGGGTCGAGGGTGACCTGCACCTTGCCCTGGACGCTGCTGACGCCCGGTGAGCCGAAGGAGAAGGGGACGTCGGTCACGGACGCCACGGGCAGTCCGGTGCCCTGTCCGGCAGCCGCCGCCTCGGCCGCCGCCCGGCCCGGCAGGGTCCCGGTGAGCACGGTGGTCAGGACGAGCACGACGACGGCGACGGTGACCTCGACCAGCACGGAGCGGCGCAGCGTCCGGCGCGGGTCGACCGGGGGGCGGGTGGGGGCGCGGGTGGGGGCGGAGGTGCGGGTCGGTTCGTCGGCCGGGGGCGTGGCCACCGTGGGGACGCTTTCCGTCGGGGCGCTTTCCGTCGGACGGCTTCCCGTGTCGGTGTCGGTGTCGGTGTCGGTGTCGGCCGCCGCGGCCGCCCGTCCTCCCACCGGTTGCGGCACCCGGGCCTCGCTCTTCGCAGCCGCCTCGGCCGCCTCGGCCGTCACGTTCCCAGGCGTCGTCGCCGTCCCCGCCGTCGTTGCCGTCGTCGCGCCGCGGACCGTCCGTCGCGACCATGCTCCCGCCATCAGCAGGAGCGTGATCGCGGCGAGCTTCGCGAGCAGGACCCGGCCGTACGTCGTGTCCGTCAGCGCGGACGTGGAGCCGAGACCGCGCCAGGACTGGTAGACGCCGGTGACCACCAGGACGACGACCGAGAAACCGGCCGTCCGGGAGAAGCGGGTGACCACGTAGGAGGGGACGGAGGCGCGGTGGAGCAGGGTGAGGAGGGCCGTCAGGCCACCCAGCCAGGCCGCCATCGCCAGTAGGTGGAGCACCGAGGACGTCATCGCCGTCGGCACCTGGATGCCGGCCGACGCGTGCTCCGCGGCGGCCCAGGTCAGGGTCAGGGCCACGGCCAGCGCGCCGCCGGTCACGAGGGACGCTCGCGAGGGCCGCTGCCCTTGTGGGAGCGCGCGCTGCCGCAGGAGGAGGGCCGCGACCGCCGCCAGCAGTACGAGCCGCGCCACCAGGGCCAGGCCGGGGCGGGTGCCGAGGGTGCGGGTGAGGCCGGAAAGGTCCAGGGCCTGTGCCGGGCCGACGCCGGTCTCGTAAGGGGCGCGGAGCAGGAGCAGGAACACCGTCGATCCGGTGAGCGCCCACCAGCCGGCCATCAGCAGCCTGCGCAGCGGGCGGACGTCCGGCGGGCCGCAGACGGCGACGAAGGCCCCGGTGCCGATGAGGAGGGCGGCGGCGAGGTAGGCGAGGTAGCGGCCGATGTTGAACAGGCCGCTGGTGGCCGGGTTCTCCACCGAGGTGCTGGGCAGGGCCGGCGGGACGGCGGACGGCTTGCCCACGGAGAAGGTGAAGGCGCCGGCGATCGGGTGGCTGTCCGCGGACACCACGCGCCAGGCCACCGTGAACGTGCCCGTGCCGAGCTTGCGGGGCAGGGTGACGCGCGCCGTGTCGGCGCGGTCGTCGGCGTGGCCCGCCCGGCCCGTCTTCACCCGCCGGTTGTCGGGGTCGAAGACGCGGAAGGAGTCGTCGAGCAGGCCCACCGACTCGGTGAAGGTGAGCGTGATCGAGCCGGGGGACGTCTTGACGACGCTCCCGTCCGCCGGGTCGGCGCTGCGCAGGGCCGCGTGGGCGGAGGCCGGTCCACTGCCGAGGCCGAGCAGGATGAGCACGGCGCCCAGCAGCATCAGCGCCTGGAGCCGCCGTCGACGGCCGGCGCGCGGCCCACCGCAGACCCTCACGGCACCGACCCCTGCGGGTCCGGGGCCGGGGCCGTAGTCGTGCCGGCCGTGGGGTCGCCCGCCATCGCGCCCTTCGCTCACGTCACCGCTCCGTCTTGCTCGAGACTCGAGACCCGCGTACTCACGTACCCCGTACTTCCGTACGTGCGGATAGGTACGCGTGCAAGGGCCATCCGGTTCACCGCGAGGCCTTACGGGTGGACGGGGCCGTCACGCGGGGAAGGCTACCTCCCGGCGCAGAAACGCCAGCTGGGCCTTCTTCTCGGGCAGATACACGTCCGGCAGGTCGATCTCGGGCAGGGTGACGACCGGGCCCGCCACGAAGCCCTGCCGCAGGAAGCGGGCGATCGCCTTCTCGTTGCGCACGTCGGGGTCCACCACGACCCGCGGCCGGTCGAGGACCAGCAGGACGTACGCGGTGAGCACGCCCATCAGCGCCGAGGACCAGCCGCTGCGCGCGCCCCGCGCGCCCGCCGGCGCGAGGAGCAGATGGATGCCGAGGTCGCCGGAGGTCACCTCGTAGCAGTCGCCGACCCGGTCCGCGGTCGGCTCGTAGGTCTGGAAGAGGGCGACCGGGACGCCGTCCAGCTCGACCAGGAACGCGTGGTGGGTGTCGAGGCCGGCCATGTGCGCGTAGACGTCGGCGACCTGGTCCCGCGTCAGGCCGTTCATGCCCCAGAACGCGGCCCGCTCCTCGCGGACCCAGCCGTGGACGACGTCCGCGTCGGCCTCGGCGTCGACGGGACGGACGCCGACGACGCCGAACCCGCCGACCGTCTGCTGGTGGACGTACTGAGGTGTGGGGGTGTGGTCGGGGACGTCCTCGGGGACGTCGTGCGGCGTGGGCAGGCATGCGCCCTCCGGTGCCGAGGAGTCGTCCTGCGGCGCGAAACATTCGTAGTCCGTTACGGAACGGTCAGCCATCGTCGCTCTCCTTCTTCAGCCGCGCCCAGTCGGTGACGACGGGGGCCAGCTCGCCCTCGAGCCACCAGGGGAGCTGGTCGTGGTGGTGGGGATGCCCGGGGACGCCGGACGCGCCGTGCGGGACGATCCACCGGCTGTCCTCGCGGCGGGCCAGGTCCCACACATAGCGGGCGGCGGGGCCGCGGGCGGAAAGGTCGGTCCAGCCGGGCACCGAGGACGTGCACAGCACGCAGTCGTGGTCGCCGTCGAGGGCCGGTCCCCGGTACGCGGGGTCGGGCAGTGCCCGCCAGGGGGCGAGGCGGTGGGTGTCGCCCCAGCGGGCGGCCGGCTGCCCGGCCGCCTCCTCGAGGGCCTCCCGCACCAGCCGCGCCCGGTCGACGCCGTACAACTCCTCGGCGCGTAGCAGGTGTTCGAGGGCGAAGCCGATCCGGGGGAGGAGCGCCAGCCAGGGCAGGAGGACGTCCGGGTAGGCGGGCGGGGCCGTCAGGGCGGCGAAGGCCGGGTGCGCGGCGAGCCGGCGGACGACGGCGCCGCGCAGGGCGGCGTACCGGCCCGCGTCCTCGCTGTCGGCGTCCATACGGCGGTCCCAGCGCAGCAGCCGTTCGCGGAGTGCGGCGGCCGGGCCGGTCAGGCCGTCCAGTGCGGACACGTGTGCCAGCAGCGGCTCGGCGGAGGCCAGATGGGTGTCCGTGTGGACGGCCGCCATGTCGGACGCGGACCACTGCCGCCGCCCCGCCAGCAGCGTCCGGATGCGCTCGGCGCGGTGCGGCGCGGCGAACTCGACGCCCAGCCGCGCCGCGAGGCCGCGCTGGTTGGCCATCACGGCGACGCCGTCGGTCAGCCCCGCGCGGGGCGTCTCGTGCCAGCCGGTCCACTCGTGGCCCGGCTCCCAGGCGGGCACGACACGGGCGCCGTTGGCCGCGTCGCGGCGCGGCACCCGGCCCGCGACCCGGTGCAGCAGACCGCCCTCGGTGTCGGCCGCCTGCACGACGTTGACGGGCTCGACCCACTGGTCGAGAGCCCGGTCCACGTCGGCCACCCGGCGGGCCCGCAGCAGCGGGAGCAGCGTCTGGAAGCCGAGGTCGGACGTGACGCGAGGCGGATAGCGCAGACTCACCGCGAGCGGGAAGCCGGGGGCGTCGTCGGGTGAACCCGGGGCGCCGGCGACTGCGTCTGCTTCGGAGGCGCCGGGGACTGCGTCGGGGATACCGGAGGTGCCGTCGTCGAGGCCTTCCGGGCCTCCGGCGATCACCGGGCCCCGTTCGGTCTCGAGCACCTCCACCTCGACGGGCTCCTCCCCCGCCACCCGCACGAGTTCGGTGTGCCGGGACACTCTCCGCCAGCCGCCGTCCGGGCCGAGCGCCTCGACTCCGGCGCCGGTGCGGCGCAGCCGTTCGCGGTAGAGGTCCTGGTAGTCGGCCATGGCGTTGGTGATGGCCCAGGCGACGGTGCCGGTGTGCCCGAAGTGCGCGATGCCGGGGACGCCGGGGACGGCGAGTCCGACGACGTCGAACTCGTCGCAGGCCAGGCGGATCTGCTGGTACACGCCGGGGTCCTCGACGAACCGGTGCGGGTCGCCGGCGATGACCGGCTGCCCGGTGACCGTGCGGTCGCCGCTCACCAGCCAGCCGTTGCTGCCGGAGGTGCCGGGCCCGTCCGTGGCGAACAGACCGACCGCTTCGGGGCCGAGGTGGCGGGCGGCCTCCTCGCGCCAGAGCTTGGCGGGGAACCCTGCGAACAGGAGGTGCGTGGCCAGCCAGACGGCCAGCGGCGTCCAGGGTTCCCAGCGGCCGGGCGTGAGACCGGCCCGCGCGAACTCGGGGGCGTGGCCGGGGGCGTGGCCGGCGCGCGCCGTCTCCCGCAGGCCTTCGTTGACGCCGTCGACGTACGCGCGCGTCCAGTCGGCGGTCTCGGGGTCGCGCCGGTCCAGGTCGTCGAAGCAGCGGCGCGCGGTGTCGTCGAGACGGGCGCGGCGCACGAGAAGGTCCCAGGAGAGGGCCTCGGGTCCGAGGAAGGACGCCGAGGAGCCCCGTGCGCGGTGACGTTCGACCTCCAGCTGCCAGGCGCGGTCGCGTGCGGTGACCAGCCCCTGAAGGCGGGCGAGCGACCGGGCGTCGTCGGCGCGCAGATGCGGGACGCCCCACGCGTCGCGGTAGATCTCGGTGGTCACCCTGCGTCCCAGCTTTCCCATAGTACCTATAAGGTTAGGCTATCCTAAGTTCTTGCGCGGAATCGTATGTGAAGGGTGGAAAACGAATGGCACAGGGGCGGGGCTGGGAGGGTGCGGTCCTCAAGTTGATGCGGGCGAAGGACTTCACCCTCACCGTGACGGCTGCGGAGGACGTCACCGACGACTACCGCCGGCTGCACATGTCGGACGGCGGACTGCTCGCCGCGACCGGCGTCCACCCGACGATCTGGGTGCGGCTCTGGTTCGAGAACGCCGGCCGGCCGCACCAGCGGGCCTACACGCTGGTCGACCCCGACCCGGCGGCCGGCGCCTTCAGCCTGGAGTTCGCCCTGCACGACGGCGCGGCCAGCGACTGGGCCCGCGCGGCGAAGCCCGGCGACACCATCGACGCGACCGTCCAGGGCACCGGCTTCGTGCCGCCGGCCCCGGCTCCCTCGCACGTCCTCGTCATCGGCGACCCGGCCTCGCTGCCCGCCGTCAACTCGCTGCTCGGCGAGGGCGAGGGCGCGCTCGGCTTCGCACCGGCCACCGTCTGGTTCGAGGGCCAGGCCGACGGCGGGCTGCCCTTCCGGACCGACCCCGCCCGCCACGAGATACGGCACGTGCCCCGGCGCGAGGCCGGCGCGGAGCTCGTCGAACGGGTCAGGGCCGAGCTGCCCGAACTGCTGTCGGCCACCCCCGAGCCGTACGTCTGGATCGGCTGCGATACCCACACCACCCGGACGCTGTCGGCGTACGTGCGCAAGGAGCTCGGCGTCCCGAAGGAGCGGGTGCACGCCCTGGGGTACTGGCGCGCGAGCTGACCGCCCAGGCGGGATCATCGATTCATGGACGTCACCCTTCACCTCTCCCAGGATCCCGAGGCCGACGAGCTCCTCGGGCGGTCCCCGCTCGCCGCGCTGGTCGGGATGCTGCTGGACCAGCAGGTTCCGATGGAGTGGGCGTTCAAGGGCCCCCGGACGATCGCCGACCGGCTCGGCGCCGACGACCTGGACGCGCAGGACATCGCCGTCCAGGACCCGGAGGCCTTCGCCGCGCTGCTCTCCGACAAGCCGGCCGTGCACCGCTACCCCGGCTCCATGGCCAAGCGCGTCCAGCAGCTCTGCCAGTACCTCGTCGAGCATTACGACGGTGACGCGGCAGCCGTCTGGCAGGACGTCGCCACCGGCAAGGAGCTGCTCGCGCGCCTCGAGGAGCTGCCCGGGTTCGGCAGGCAGAAGGCGCAGATCTTCCTCGCGCTGCTGGGCAAACAGCTCGGCGTGCGGCCCACCGGCTGGCGGGAGGCCGCAGGCCTCTACGGGGAGCCGAAGTCCTTCCGGTCCGTCGCCGACATCACCGGACCGGAGTCGCTGGGCAAGGTCCGGGCGCACAAACAGGAGATGAAAGCGGCGGCGAAAGTCGCGAAGGCCGGAAAAGCGGTGGCAGCCGGGAAAACCGGGACAGCGAGGAAAGCCGGGAAACAGGCCGAGAAACAGAAACCGACCAGCTGACTCCTGCCCCTGCCCCTGCCCCGTCGGTAACGCTTTCATCCCCGCCTTCGCCCCCCGGCCACCCTGCTCCGAACAGGTGATTCTCCCGCCCGGCATGCTGAACGTCGGGCGTGTCGCGGGGAGATGACCTCTCATGAACACCGCACGAAGGCACCCGCGCAGCCGCACCTGGCTGCGCGTGCTCGTCGTGCTCGTCGCCCTGCTCACGCCTGGCGCTCCCGCCGCGTTCGCCGCGCCGCCGGCCACCGCCTCGGAGATCGTCGAATACGACGTCCACGCCCCGCCGCTGCGCCCGGCCTCCTGTCTCCGCCGCTGCGCCGTCCCGCCGCGGCCGGCCCTTCTCCCGCCGGGCACCCCGGCGACCCGGCTGTTCTCCTCGCCGCCACGGCCCTCGCACACCCACACCCCGCGCCCCTGGTCCGCCCTGCGCACGGTGGTTCTGCGCTGCTGACCGACGCCGTCCCTCGGACCCGTCTGCCAGCACCCCAGCACTCAGCACCTTGCGAGGAACCACCATGCCCACAGACCCGTACGCCGTCCTGCGCGCCCTGCTCCGCGCGGAAGCCGCCCGCACGGCTCCCAAGCCTCCCGCCCGGCAACCGACGCATCCGCAACAGCCGCTGGGGAAACGAGAGCGGTAACGGTTGCTATCGGGGGGCGGAGATGGGGGGCGGGAGAGCAGGCCCACAGGTCCCGGGTGCGGGAGAGCGGGGACCGCGAAGGCCCCGGGGGAATCGACCCCCGCCCCCGCCCCCGGTCCTGGTCCCGTCGGCGGCTAACGCCTTCTGCGGGTCGTCCCGAAGAGGGAGCGGGTGATCTCCCGACCGAGCTGGGTGCCGACCGAGCGGGCCAGCGACTTGAAGATCCCGCTGCCGACCACCTGTTTCCACGACGGAGGGGTCGGAGCTGCTCGGGTTGGAGTGTGCTCGAGAGCGTTCTGGTGAGTGGGTGTGGGTGGTCTGTGCCGGGTCGTGCGTCTGGGCTGTGGGGGCGGGTCTTCCGTGGCCCGCAGCGGGACGCCGTGCCCGAGACCGCCGAGGGCGTAGAACTGGGCGGGGAAACCCGTTGCCGTCCATTTCTGGCCGACTTCCGCCGCCCGCCCCCGCACCCGGTCGTTCGCCTCCCCCGGCGCCGAGACCCCCGACAGATCGCCCTTGACGTCGGCCAAAAACACCGGCACCCCCTGCGCCGAGAGCTGTTCGGCGATCAGATGGAGCGTCTTCGTCTTCCCGGTGCCGGTGGCGCCCGCGACCAGACCGTGCCTGTTCAGCATGGGGAGCGGGATGCGGACCGCGGCCTCGGGCAGACACTTCCCGTCCCACAACAGGGCGCCCAGGTCGAGGGCGGGCCCGCTGAAGGCGTACCCGGCGGCGATGTCACCGGCGTTCGTCGACTCGCTCACAGCAGCCCCTAGTTCCGTTATGCCACTGTTCATCACGTCTTTTCCAGCGTCGCACTCCGTCTCCATGGCTGCGCCCGGAACGTCGGGACCGGTAGGCTTTCCGTGTGATCTTCAAGCGCATCGGAAACGGCCGGCCGTACCCCGACCACGGCCGGGAAAGCACCCGGCAGTGGGCGGACGTCGCACCGCGCCCGGTCCGCCTCGATCAGCTGGTGACCACCAAGCAGCAGCTCGACCTGGAAACCCTGCTCGCGGAGGACTCCACCTTCTACGGCGACCTGTTCGCGCACGTCGTGAAGTGGCAGGGCGACCTGTACCTGGAGGACGGACTGCACCGCGCGGTGCGAGCGGCGCTCCAGCAGAGACAGGTGCTGCACGCCCGCGTCCTCGAGCTGGACTGAGCCCCGCCGGGCCGCCGCCCGCACCTCCGCCACGCCGGCCACGCGTCCCCGCGCGTCCGTCGGACATCGGGCGGGTCGGCCTCAGCGGGCTTCTTCCGTGCCGCATACGGGCTTCGCCGGACCTCCGTCGAGGCCTCGACGAGGCCTGGAGCGGCTGGCGCATTGACCCTTTCGGGTTCTTTCTCGCACCCCACGCGGCGTCGGATGATCGTTTATTAGTCACGGCAGCCCGGGCGCACTACGCTGCGCCCATGAGCATGCTGACTCCCCCCGGCATGGGCGGCAAGTACCGGATCACGGGGGACAAGTACCCCCGCATGCGTCCCCATCGTCGACGCGGCCGGCTTGCCGTCGTGGTCGTCGGCTGCGGCGCCGTGCTCGGCGTGGCGGGCTGGGGCACCCTGCAGCTCATCGACGTCTTCACAGGCGGCGGGGGCACTGCCACGGCTGCGTCCGGCTGCTCGAAGACCACGACGAAGGCGGGTCCCGCGGCCTCCGCCTCCGCGTCCGCCGCAACAAGCGGAGGCACGGGCACCGGCGCGGGCACGACAGCCGGTGCCCGTACTGGTGCCGGTGCCGGCCCCGGTGCGGTGCCCAAGCCCGCCCAGATCACGGTGAACGTCTTCAACGCCACCACCCGCAGCGGCCTCGCCAAGACGACCGCCGACGAGCTGAAGAAACGCGGCTTCAGGATCGGCGAGGTGGGCAACGCCGCCAAGCAGTACGACAAGAAGGTCACCGGGACCGGGGTGCTGCTCGGTCCCGCGTCCTCGCTCAACACCTCGCTGCCGGTCCTCGCGACGCAGCTCGGCACCGCCGAGCGCCGCACCGACGCCGCCCGCAAGGGCACCACGGTCGACCTGATCATCGGCAACGGCTTCAAGGCCCTGACGAGCCGGCCCGAGGCGGCCAAGGCCCTGACGGCGCTGGCCGCCCCGCGCCCGACGGCAGGCGCCACCACGAAGAAGGGCTGCTGACGCCCGACTCACCGGCCGGCCGTCAGAGATCCGGCCGCCCGGCGCGGCGCCCGGAGGCTACTCGGCCGCCCCGTACAGCCGGTCTCCCGCGTCGCCCAGACCCGGCACGATGTAGCCGTGCTCGTTGAGGTGGTCGTCGACGGCCGCCGTGACGACGGTGACCGGGCCGCCCGCGAGCTCGCGCTCCATGACCGCCACGCCCTCCGGGGCGGCGAGCAGCACCACGGCCGTGACGTCGTCGGCGCCGCGCCGGATCAGCTCTCGGATCGCGGCGACCAGGGTGCCGCCGGTGGCCAGCATCGGGTCCAGGACGTACACCTGGCGGCCGGAGAGGTCCTCCGGCATGCGCGTGGCGTACGTGGACGCCTCCAGCGTCTCCTCGTTGCGGATCATGCCGAGGAAGCCCACCTCGGCCGTCGGCAGCAGCCGGACCATGCCGTCCAGCATGCCGAGGCCCGCGCGCAGGATCGGCACGACCAGCGGGCGCGGGTAGGAGAGCTTGACGCCGGTGGTCGAGGCGACCGGCGTCTTGATGTCGACCTGTTCGGTGCGCACGTCCCGCGTGGCCTCGTAGGCGAGCAGGGTGACCAGTTCGTCGGCCAGCCGGCGGAAGGTCGCGGAGTCCGTGCGCTGGTCGCGCAGCGTGGTGAGTTTGTGAGCGACCAGGGGGTGGTCGACGACGTGGAGACGCATGTCGACAACAGTAACCGGGCCCGTCCTGCCCGGCGCCCCCACACTCGGTGAACCTTTCCCCCGGGCTTTCCCTCCTTCCCCCGGTCCTTCCCCGGCCCCTCCCTCGTCCTTCCCTCGTCCTTCCCTCGGCTTCGGCCGTTCGCTGGCCTCGCACCGGCCGTCGGAGGGAGGGAAACAGGGAAAAGTGGGAGGTAGTCATGGAGACGGACCGGGGTACCCGGGGTGGTGTGCTGATGCCTGACCTGCCCGACCCGACCGACGGCGACTCGCCGATGAGGCCGCCCGAAACCGACGCGGAGCGCCGTCGGCGCCGCGCCCGGTTCCTGCGCGAGCTGGCCGAGGCCCGTGCACTGCGCGACCGGGTCCAGCCGCGACGCGCCAAGACCGCCCGCCTGCGCCACGCGATGCGTATGCGCACGTTCCGCTGGTAGAACCGCCCATGCCCCGGCCACGGCCAGGCCATGACCCGGCCGTGCGGCGTACCGGACTTGGGGCATACGGGGAAGATCACCACCGTCACGGGTGTCACGCGTGCGCCGCACGGACAGGCATGCGTGGGCGCACGGGAAAGCCGCGTACGATCCGCTCGTGGCGGCAACGAGCGCGCTGGTGAGTCGGTCACGGACGTGACCACGACCGTGACCACGGGTGTGACCACAGCCGTGCGATCAAAACCACCGGACACAGGGAGCCGAAGAGGTCCCCTGGACGCCTTGTTTCTGCCACGATTCCGAGTGGGCGGGGCTCGGAGCCCGAGTTCTCCGCCCACAACCTCCGCCGGGGGGAACCCCAACCGGCACGCCTAGGACCAGTGGGAGAGTCACGGTGTACTTCGCCGCACTGCTCGCGCGCACCGAAGACGGGTGGGAAGCGAGCGACACAGAGCTCGACGATGTGGAGACCCTGTCGGATCTGGCCGACCTGGCCCGGGAGGCCTCTCCGGACGAGGACACGGTGCTCGTGCTGATCGAGCAGGAGGACTCCTGGTTCGGGGTCGTCCGCATCGACGGCGAGGAGGATCCCCGCATCTACGTCTCCGACGCCGCTGCCGCCGCCCGCAGCTCGTACGGCGAGATCCTGCTCACCGACGAACTGCTCGGAAGGGATCCGGATGACGACGACCTGGACGCCCTGGATCTCGACGGCACCGAGGACGGTGAGGACGAGGACGAGGACGAGGGCTCCGACGTCGCCAAGAGCGGCGGCTCCGCGGAAGCCGTGCCGCACGGCCCGGTCGGCGACGCCGCCATCCTCGACGACCTCGGCGTCAGCGAGAAGGAACTGAAGGCGCTGTCCGACGACGCGCTCTCCGAGATCGCCGACGCCCTGGGCGCTTCGGCGGTCCTGGAGACGGTCCGCTGACCGCACCGGAGGCGCCGGCCGACCCCGTACGCGCCCCCTGGCGAGCCGCGATGCGGCTCGCCCTGGACGAAGCCCGGCTGGCCGCCCGGGGCTCAGACGTCCCGGTCGGCGCCGTGATGCTGGCTCCTGACGGCACGACGGTCCTCGCCAGAGGCCACAACGAACGCGAGGCCGGCGGCGATCCGACGGCCCACGCGGAGGTGCTCGCCGTCCGGCGGGCGGCCGAGGTGACCGGCGCGTGGCGGCTGTCCGGCTGCACGCTCGTCGTGACCCTCGAACCGTGCACGATGTGCGCGGGCGCGATCGTGCAGTCTCGGGTGGACCGGGTCGTCTACGGCGCCCGCGACGACAAGGCGGGCGCGGTCGGCTCCCTCTGGGACGTCGTCCGCGACCGACGGCTCAATCACAGGGCCGAGGTGATCGAGGGCGTGCTCGCGAAGGAGTGCGCGGAACTCCTCACGGACTTCTTCCGCGAGCGCTGATCCGGCCGCCGCAGAACCGATTTCAAACCGGGCCGCACCTTGCTGTAAGGTCTCCCTCGGTAGCGTGTCCGAGCGGCCGAAGGAGCTCGCCTCGAAAGCGAGTGTGGCGCAAGTCACCGAGGGTTCAAATCCCTCCGCTACCGCTCTCACACCCTCTTGATCAGCGGAAACGCAATCAGGAGGGTGTTTTGCGTGCGCCGCGTGCCGCCGTTCGGCTGTTCATCGCACGGCTCCCCGGAACGGTTCAAGAACGCGCCACAGGCGATCAAAAGCGGTATGTAAATCGCACTTGCGGATACACTCGCCGCCGTCAGCGGGGCCCGAGCGGCCACATACAGGGGAGGCCAGGTGGCGGTGAACGCCAAGAAGATCGCCGTCTACGTGCTCGTGGTGTTCGTGCTCTACGTGATCATCACGGACCCGGCGAAGGCGGCGGACTACGTCCAGATAGGCTTCGAGGGCATATCGGACGCGGCCCAGGCCATCGGTGACTTCTTCACCTGGCTCGCCGACGGGGCGCGATAGCCGAGACCGTCGTCGCACGTACTGGGAGTGCCCATGATCCGCCACCTGGTCCTTTTCAAGCTCAACGAGGGCGTCGAGCGCGACGACCCCCGGGTGGTGCAGGGTGAGGCGGCCTTCCGGGCCCTGGGCGGACAGATCGACGAGCTGCGCTTCTGGGAGCTGGGCTGGAACATCAGCGAGCGGCCCATCGCCTACGACTTCGCGATCAACTCGGCGGTCGAGGACGCGGACGCCCTCAAGCGGTACCTCGAGCACCCGGCCCACCAGGCGGGCGTCGCGCTGTGGCGGGAGTTCGCCACGTGGGTGGTCGCCGACTACGAGGCCTGAGCCGGCCGGACGCCGATCCTCCCTTCCGAACGGAGCCCTCCGCCGGACCGGCGGAGGGTTTTTGCGTGCCCTCGTGCGAGGTCGGCGCCCACCTCCACCCCTCAACACGGTGTTATGGGGTGCTTGCACACAGTGCACATGTCTTGTGATGCTATGACCGCTTTTGATGGATGAGTTGACCGATGTTGTTGACCTGACGAAGAGGTGGCGTTGACCGTGTCGGCCAGTACTGCGCCGCCTCAGACAGAGGCACCCCCGGCAGTCGTCCCGGAGTCGGCCCCTGCATCCGTTCCCGGCCCGGTCTCGGGCCCAGCCGCAGGCCCGGCCTCGGTTCCGGTCTCGGGCACGGTCCCGGCTTCGGCCTCGACCCCGGCGCCCGCCATGGAGGCCGCCATGGAGGCCGTGGCGGGCGTGGAGGCCATGCAGGCCGTGGCGGCCGTGGCGGCCGTGGCGGCCTCACAGACCGCTCCGGTCCCGGAGGTCCCTCCAGCCCCGGAGCGCCGCCGCGGCGCCGACACCCGTGCGCTGACCCAGGTGCTGTTCGGCGAGCTCAAGGAGCTCCAGCCGGGCACGCCGGAGCACAACCGCGTGCGCGGAGCGCTCATCGAGGCGAACCTCCCGCTCGTGCGCTACGCGGCCGCCCGCTTCCGCTCCCGCAACGAGCCGATGGAGGACGTGGTCCAGGTCGGCACCATCGGCCTGATCAACGCCATCGACCGCTTCGACCCGGAACGAGGCGTGCAGTTCCCGACGTTCGCCATGCCCACGGTCATCGGCGAGATCAAGCGGTACTTCCGGGACAACGTCCGCACGGTGCACGTACCACGCCGGCTCCACGAGCTGTGGGTGCAGGTCAACAGCGCGACCGAGGACCTGACGACCGCCTTCGGGCGCACCCCGACGACGGCGGAGATCGCCGAGCGGCTGCGCATCGGCGAGGACGAGGTGCTGTCCTGCATCGAGGCGGGCCGCTCGTACCACGCCACGTCGCTCGAGGCGGCCCAGGAGGGCGACGGCCTGCCCGGCCTGCTCGACCGCCTCGGCTACGAGGACCCGGCGCTGGACGGCGTGGAGCACCGCGACCTCGTCCGGCACCTCCTGGTCCAGCTCCCGGAGCGCGAGCAGCGCATCCTTCTGCTGCGCTACTACAGCAACCTGACGCAGTCCCAGATCAGCGCGGAGCTCGGCGTCTCCCAGATGCACGTCTCCCGCCTGCTGGCACGCAGCTTCCAGCGACTGCGCTCCGCCAACCGCATCGAGGCGTGACCCGACGCCGGCACCCGGCACCCTCCGTTCGCGGTTCCCCCCTTCGGCGCCGCGCGACACGTCACTCGATGGGGTATCGCAAGCACGACCGACCGGTCACCGCTGAGAGCGAATCGCCCACCTTCGCCCTTCTCGGCGGATCCCTGCTGAGAAACCGTCACACCCCCTTTTTCCAGGGCTGATTCATCACTCACATGTCGACATGTCTCTACAGCGTGTTGCCGACATGTGACATTCTGCCGGAAGAGCGTTTGCCGGGGCTTCGGCTCCGGTATTCAGGTGAAGGCTGACGTTCCTCAAGCGGGGGCGTTGCGCCGCGACCGTCCCGCGACCCAAAGGGGGTGGCATGTCCGCAGAACAGGGCAGCTCGAAGGTGCTCACGCTCACGCTCACGCCGAGCGAGTCCGCGCCCGTCGCGCCTGTCGAGCCCGACGTGCTCGACGACGTCACAGCCCCCGAGGCCCCCGCGGCCCCGGCTCTCACGGCCACGGGGGCCATCGACACCCGCACCCTGTCCCGCTCTCTGTTCCTGCGACTGGCCACTCTCGCCGAGGACAGCCCCGAGCGCGTGTACGTCCGCGACACCCTCATCGAGCTCAACCTCCCGCTCGTGCGCTACGCGGCGGCCCGCTTCCGCTCGCGCAACGAGCCGATGGAGGACATCGTCCAGGTCGGCACCATCGGCCTGATCAAGGCGATCGACCGCTTCGACTGCGAACGGGGCGTGGAGTTCCCGACGTTCGCGATGCCGACGGTCGTGGGCGAGATCAAGCGCTTCTTCCGCGACACGTCGTGGTCGGTGCGCGTGCCGCGCCGGCTGCAGGAGCTGCGGCTCGCGCTCACCAAGGCCAGCGACGAGCTCTCGCAGAAGCTGGACCGCTCCCCGACGGTCGCCGAACTCGCCGCGGTGCTGGGCGTCTCCGAGGAGGACGTCGTCGACGGCCTCGCCGTCGGCAACGCCTACACGGCCTCCTCCCTGGACTCCCCGGCTCCGGAGGACGACGGCGGCGAAGGCTCCCTCGCCGACCGCCTCGGCTACGAGGACACCGCGCTCGAGGGCGTCGAGTACCGCGAGTCGCTGAAGCCGCTGCTGGCCAAGCTCCCGCCGCGCGAGCGCCGCATCATCATGCTGCGCTTCTTCGCCAACATGACCCAGTCGCAGATCGGCGAGGAGGTCGGCATCTCCCAGATGCACGTCTCCCGCCTCCTCACCCGGACGCTGGCCCAGCTGCGCGAGGGCCTCATCTCCGACTAGGGCGTGTTTCGAAAGTAGCGTCGTCTGCCCGAAGGGCAGGCCCGGCGGCGTCTGGTGCGTGCGATCGCAAGGCGGAGGGTCGCCCCGATACTGGTTGTATCGGGGTGATCCCGACAACGCGGCTGGAGGTCCCCTCCGGGGGAGGGCGTGCCAGGCGTCGCCGGGCAGACGGGACTCTCGAAACACACCCCAGGACCTGACCGGTCGGCGCACAGGGGTTGTCAGCTGCTCGCTCTGGAGCATGCATAACGTCGTTTCAGCTCGATCGTGCGATGGTCGGCTTCTGGGCTTGCGGCGCGATGGGTCGTTCGGGCTACGGTGACCGTGCGGTCTGGGACGCCGGGTACGGCGCCGGTGTGCGGGGCCCCCGGCTCCACCAGCGAGACGGCCCGGGGCCTCCCCGTCACCTTTGGCCGTACCCATATGTCCAGGTCGTGCGGAAGCCGGCCTCCCGGGTTCGGACCACGCACCGGATGCGTGTCGCTGCCCCGGGGTCGAGTACGCCGGTAACCGGTGCGCCCAAGACCGTCCGGGGCGTGCGGCTGAGCAGGACCCACTTCTGCTCAGTCCACAGGAACGGTTCCTGACTGACGGTGCGTCAGGCACACTGGCGCGATGCGCAGTCCGACACGGGTACATGGCCGCCGGGGCGCCCTCTGGGGCGCGTCGGCGGCCGCCGTCTTCGCGGTGGGCGCGGCGGGCCTGCTCGCCGGATGCGGCGGAGACGGCGGTAGCGGCGGCTACGTCGCCCTCGGCTCGGCGGGCGATTCGGCCCGGACGGGCGGCCCCGGGCGGCCGACGGGCGGGATACGGCTCGTTCCACTGGACGGCGAGAGCGGATCCCCCACCGGAAAACCGGGCCGGGATCCGGGTCCGCGCCAGGGTCCGGGTTCAGGTCCTCGTCCGGGTACGACGGCCCGGGCTCCCGGCGCCGGCAGCGGCGCCGATGGCAATGCCGATGCCGATGCCGGGGGAGACAAGGCAGCGGGCACCTCGGTCGTCTCGGGGCCGGACGCCGCGGACGACCCCGTCGGCGGCACGCCCCCGAACCCACCCCCGGATGCGCCCCAGGGCTCACCCTCGCCCTCGCCCGGCCCCACGGCCCCGTCCGGACCACCGTCGGGCGAACCCGCCGTCCTCACCGTGAGTGGGCCGGTCCGCGTGAGCACGGAGCAGCGGTGGTGCGAGGACGTGACCCTCGTCTTCCACAACTCGGGTGGCAGAGCCGTCGGTTCGGGCACGGTCGACTTCGGCACCCATATCGTCGACGGACTCGGCATCGACTGGGCCACGCGCGATTCGACGGTCCCGCTCCCGACCCCGATCCGCGCGGGCGCACGCCGGGAGCAGACCTGGACGGTGTGCGTCGACGCGTGGCGCGTACCGCTGGGCATGCACATCGAGACCCGGGACGTCTCGGTGCGGTGGCGCTGACAAACTCCCGCGCGGTGCGCCGGGCGGGACGCCGGTTGTGCCTCGGCACCTCGGTGGCGGCGCGATGAGGGACGTACCGGTGCAGGGGGAGAGCGCGGTGCACAGGGTCGTCCGAGCCGCGGTGGCGTCGGGGCCTCCCTACGCGGGGGACGGCCCGGTGCCGCACCGCTGGCGGAAAGCCGTGCCCCTGACGCCGGATGCGCCTTGGCGTGGTGCGCCCGCGGCGGCTTCCCGTTGCGAAGGCGCTGAGCGCTGAGCCCTGAGACGGCAGCGGAGAGCGAGCCTCCGTGGCAACCACCGCCGTGCCGACCAGGCCACGGACGACCAGGCCTCGGGAAACCGGATGTCGGGCAACCGCGGGCGGCCGGGCGTCGGGCGGGGCCGTTACCCGCCCGCCGACTGGGCGGCGGGCGGCGGGTGGAGGCATGGGCCGTGCACCCGTCGCGCGGGTGCACGGACGAGCGGACGTCCGGACGTCCGGACGTCCGGGCTACTTCAGCGCCAGCCAGGCGACCGCTGCGACGATCACCAGCGCGGCGACGACGCCGACGATCAGGCCGATGCGGGGGCCGGCCGGCGCGGGAGCCGGCGCGGCGGCCCGGGGAGCGCCCTCGTCGACGAACGCGCGGAACATCTGGGTGCTGCCGGCGGGGTCGTGGTTGCCCTGGGGGCCCTGGGTGTTAGCCATGGGCCGAGACACTAGCGAAGACGGGTGGTCGGGCCCAAGTGCGGGTCGCGCGGAGCGCCCTGCCCAGTCGGCGGGACCGGCCCCGACCCGGTCCCTGCCCGGCCCCGACCCGGTCCCGGTCGGGGCGTCGCTCGGGCCGCCCAAGCCGCCACCAGCCCATTTACCCCCGCAATACTTGCCTTTGCCAACTTTTTGCGGCCGCAGAGCCCTTGTTTATTTGCCTGTAGCAACCAACCTCTCCTATGGTTGCCTCGAGCAACGAATCCGGGAGGTGTGATGGCCGAGCAGGCGCAGTACGAGGAGCTGGCGCGTCAGCTCAGGGCCTTCGGGGCCGTGAAGCGCGGCCTCGGACGGATCCTGCCGCAGGACTGCTCGGCCGGCTCGGCCGCGGTGCTGGCACTGCTGGGCAGCCACGGCGACATGCGAATGAGCAATCTGTCCGAGCTGCTCGCCGTCGACATGTCCGTGACGAGCCGGCACGCCGCGCACCTGGCCGAGCGAGGCTGGATCACGCGCTCCCCCGACCCGGCGGACAAACGCTCACGCATCCTGCACCTCACGCCCGAGGGTCACGCGATGCTCGCCGACCTGTCCCGCCGCAGCACGAACCTGCTGGCCGATCGGTTGGGCGACTGGACCGACGCCGAGGTCGGCCGGCTCATCGGGCTGCTGACCCGGCTGCGCGCCAGCTTCGGCGACTGCCGGAGCACCTCCCACCGACCGCCGTCCGCCGCGCCCCCGCCCGAGCCCGAGCCGCCCGAGCCCCGGCCACCCGCCCAGCGGCCGTCTGCACCCCCGATCCCTGTTCGCGAACGCGAACGGATGCAGACCGATCCAGCACCCGTACAGCCGTACCCCCGTACACCCGCACAAGCGACGTAGGAGAAGGAAGCTCATGGCAACGACCACACCAGCCGGTGTGCGGGCCCACGCGAAGCACGGCGGAGGATCCCACGGCTCCGCCGCGGACGCTCCGATGACCCACCGGCAGATCATGGAGGCGCTCTCCGGGCTGCTGCTCGGCATGTTCGTGGCGATCCTGTCGTCCACGATCGTCTCCAACGCCCTCCCCGAGATCATCGGCGACCTCGGCGGCGGACAGTCCGCCTACACCTGGGTGGTGACCGCCACCCTGCTGTCGATGACGGCGACGACCCCGCTGTGGGGCAAGCTCGCCGACCTGTACAGCAAGAAGGCGCTCGTCCAGATCGCGCTCGTCATCTACGTGCTGGGTTCGGCGGCCGCCGGGCTCTCGCAGAACGCGGGCATGCTGATCGCCTGCCGTGTCGTGCAGGGCGTCGGCGTGGGCGGTCTCTCCGCCCTGGCGCAGATCGTCATGGCGGCGATGATCTCCCCGCGTGAGCGCGGCCGTTACTCCGGTTACCTCGGGGCCACCTTCGCCGTGGCGACCGTCGGCGGTCCGCTGCTCGGCGGCGTCATCACGGACACCTCCTGGCTGGGCTGGCGCTGGTGCTTCTACGTCGGCGTCCCCTTCGCCGTCATCGCGCTGATCGTGCTGCAGAAGACGCTGCACCTGCCGGTCGTGAAGCGGGACGTGAAGGTCGACTGGGCCGGCGCGTTCTTCATCTCGGCCGCGGTCTCGCTGCTGCTGGTCTGGGTCACCTTCGCCGGCGACAAGTACGACTGGCTGTCGTGGCAGACGTACTCGATGATCGCGGGCTCGGTCGTGCTCGCGCTGCTGTTCGTGCTCGTCGAGAGCAGGGCCGCCGAGCCGATCATCCCGCTGCGCCTGTTCCGCAACCGCACCATCACCCTGTCGTCGATCGCCTCGATGTTCGTGGGCGTGGCGATGTTCTCCGGGACCGTCTTCTTCGCCCAGTACTTCCAGCTGGCCCGGGACGAGTCCCCGACGATGTCGGGCATCATGACGATCCCGATGATCGGCGGTCTGTTCGTCTCCTCCACCGTCTCCGGGCAGTTCATCACCCGCACCGGAAAGTGGAAGGCGTGGCTGGTCAGCGGTGGTGTGCTCATCACCGCGGGCCTCGGGCTGCTCGGCACGATCCGCTACGACACGGACTACTGGAAGACCGCGCTCTTCATGGCGCTGCTGGGTCTCGGCGTCGGCATGATGATGCAGAACCTGGTGCTCTCGACGCAGAACCAGGTGGACCCGTCCGACCTCGGCTCGGCCAGCTCCACGGTCACGTTCTTCCGTTCGCTCGGCGGCGCGATCGGCGTCTCGGCGCTCGGCGCCGTCATGGCGAACCGCATCACCGGCTACGCCGAGGACGGCATCGCCGGCCTCGACCCGAAGTACGCCGCCCTCGCGTCCGGCTCCGGCTCCTCCGGTCAGATCCCGGACATGGACAAGCTGCCCGTGCCGCTGCGCACGGTCATGGAGAGCGCGTACGGCCACGGCATCGCCGACGTCTTCATGATCGCCGCGATGCTGGCGCTGCTCGCCTTCCTGATCACCCTCTTCATCAGGGAGGTCCCGCTGCGGACCAAGGGCGCGCTGGCACAGGCGGCGGAGGACGACACCCCGGCAGGCGCGAAGACCCCGGCCGGCACGGAGACCACCCCGGCGGGCACGGAGACCACCCTGTCCGGCGTGGAGACGTCGGCCGCCACGGCGACACTGTCCGGCGCGGAGACCGCCCTGTCCGGGACGGAGACCGTCGAGCCCCAGGAGACCCCCTCGAACGGCATCTCCGTGCACGGCTTCGTCCGAGGTGCCGAGAACGCGCCCGTCCCGCAGGCCGCCGTCACCCTGATCTCACTGACCGGACGGCAGCTCAGCCGGCACGTCGCGCGGTCCGACGGGTCCTACGCGGTGGACGCGCCGGGCGCGGGCTCGTACGTGCTGATCGCCTCCGCGGACGGCTTCCAGCCCCAGGCCTCCACGATCGTGGTGAACGGCGCGGAGCCGGTGGCCTACGACATCCTGCTCAGCGGGACCAGCGGGCTCACCGGTGTGGTGCGGGCCGCCGGGTCGGGCGAGTGCGTCAAGGACGCGATGGTGATCGTCACCGATGTGCGCGGTGATCTGCTGGCCACCGGGACCACCGGTGAGCAGGGCGGGTTCTCCTTCACGGAGCTGGTGCCGGGCGCGGTGACCGTGGCGGTGAACGCCGCCGGGTTCCGGCCGCGCGCCCTGCCCGTCGAGATCGGCGGCACCGGCGTGACCCGTACGGAGGTCGTCCTCGACGCGGGCTCCCAGCTCCGCGGCGTCGTCCGGGCGCCCCACGGTCCGCTGGCCGACGCGCGCGTGACGCTCGTGGACGCGGCGGGCAACGTGGTCGGCACCGCCACCACAGGCGCCGACGGCGCCTACGCCTTCGCCGACCTCGACGGCGGCGAGTACACGGTCATCGCGACCGGATACCCGCCGGTGGCCACCGCGCTGACGGTCGCGGGAGCCGGCGTCGACGGCCACGACATCGAACTCGCCCACCCCGGCGAGCAGTAGCCGGGGGCCGCGCGCGGCCAGGACGAGGACGAGAACGAGGACGAGGACGCAGGGCAGGCCTGGTGCAGGCAACCGGCCAGGCTGTCGCAGACATCGCTCCGGCCCGGTGCGGGGTACGTCCCCGCACCGGGCCGTTTCCAGTCGAGGAGTACGTGAGATGGGACTGACTGCGAAGATCCGCACGCGGGACGGGTGGGCCGTGTCGCACGCGGTCGTCACGGTGACCGACATGACGGGCGGCCAGGTGCTGCGCGCGGAGGCCGACGCGGAAGGGGCCGTGCGGGACGCGACCGTACTCGCCCCCGGGGCCTACACGGTGATCGTCACCGCCGTCGGGTACGCGCCCGCGGCCCGCAGCGCGATCGTCACGGCGAGCGGAAGGGCGGAGGTCGGGACCGTGCCCCTGACCCGGCAGGGCGGCTCGGAGCTGCCCCCGCCCGGCCCCTGGACCGTCGATCCGGCGCACTCCGCCGTCGCAGCAGTTGCCCGGCACCTGGGCATCTCCAGCGTGCACGGCAGGTTCACGGAGTTCGCGGCGGCCGTCGAGGTCGCCCCGGACGACGTCACGAAGTCCCGGGTGGAGGCGGTGATCCGCGCGGCCTCCATCGACACCGGCAACGCCGTGCGCGACGCCCATCTGCGCTCGGCGGACTTCCTGGACGTCGAGCGGTACCCGGAGATCGTCTACCGCTCGGACGGACTGGCCCCGGCCGGCCCCGACCGCTGGACGGTCCACGGTGAGCTGACCATGCGCGGCGTCGCCCGCCCGGTGGAACTGGACCTGGCCTACCTCGGCACGGGCTCCGACCTCTGGGGCGGCACCCGGGCCGCCTTCCGGGCGACCGCGCAGCTGCGGCGCGAGGACTTCGCCATGAACTACAACCAGGTCGTCCAGGCGGGCATCGCGGCCATCGGGACGACGCTGAAGGTGGAGCTGGACGTCCAGGCGGTACAGGGGGACGCGCTGCCGCAGCTCGAAGCGTGATCACGGGCACACGGGCGCAGCGTCCCACGGGCACACGGGCACACGGGCACACGGGCACAGGGGAGCGACGACAGCCACGGGCAAGGCGGCGACTGCCATGGGCATCGCGACGGCCGCAGGCGTAGGCACAGCGGGGTCAGCCTGATGGGACTTCACGCGGCCTAGGCTGAGGGCATGGCACCGAACATCGCGACGAACACCAAGGTCTCCCTGGACGAGCTGCTGGACTTCGTCCGTCCCCGCCACCGGGCGATCCTGCTGACCCGGCGTGCCGACGGCAGCCCCCAGGCGTCGCCGCTGACCTGCGGGGTCGACGACTCGGGGCGCATCGTCGTCTCCACGTACCCCGAGCGGGCCAAGACGCGCAACGCCAAGCGGGACGCGCGCGTCGCCGTCCTCGTGCTCAGCGACGACTGGAACGGGCCGTGGGTCCAGATCGACGGGGCCGCCGAGGTGGTCGACGCCCCCGACTCCGTCGAACCGCTCGTGGAGTACTACCGCAACATCGCCGGCGAGCACCCCGACTGGGACGAGTACCGGCAGGCCATGCGGAAGCAGGGCAAGTCGATCATCCGGATCACCCCGGAACGGTGGGGCCCGGTGGCCACCGGCGGCTTCCCGGCACACCTGGTCACCGACACGGGCGAGTAGGCCGGACCGCCCTGGTCACCCGCGCGGGCGAGTGAGCCGGACCGCCCCGGCTCTCGGCCTGGGTGCCCGGCCCTCCACTGGACGGTCCGTCAGCCGCGCTCGGCCATCGTCTCGATGCCCGCGATCAGCAGGTCCAGGGCGAAGTCGAAGTCCCGCTCCCACATCTCCCGCACCGTGTCGCCGCCGCGGGCCGCCATGACGTCCTCGGCCTCCTTGACCACGTCGGCGGCCGGCGGAACCCGGCCGGCCTCGCTCATCGCGTGGCGGAAGTAGTCGTCCGGGGTCATGCCGACGGCCGTGCAGCGGGCGAGGAAATGGCCCTCGACGGTGCCGAAGCCGTACACGAACTGGAAGACGGCGGCGATGGCCGCTTTGAGGCCGCGCGTCGGGATCCCGGTGCGGCGGACGACGCGCTGGACGACGCGGCAGAAGGCGAGGTGGTCGGGGCCGACGTTGAGGAACGAGCCGGCGAGCGGCGACAGCCAGGGATGCCGGACCAGCAGGTCGCGGTAGGCACGGGCGAGCGTGCGCAGCTGGTCGCGCCAGTCCACGTCGTCGTCCGCCGGATCGGGCAGCAGCTCCGCCAACTCGCCGAAGGCGGCGTCCAGGGCGAGTTCGAGCAGGTCGTCCTTGGTGTCGACGTACCAGTAGACGGACATCGCCGTCACGTTCAGCTCGGCCGCCAGTCGCCGCATGGAGAACCCGGCCGGCCCCTCGGCGTCCAGCAGCCGCACGGCGGCCTCGGTGATCCGGTCCCGGTCCAGCCCGGAGGGTCGGCCCCCGCCACGGCCGCGGCGCCGCGCCTTGCCTTCCAGCCACACGCTGGTGTGCGCGGCGGGATCCTTGGCGGTCTCGGCCATCGCACGGCACCTTCCTGCACTCGCCGGTCACTGGGGACGATGCTAAGCGGCGGCCGGCGTTCCGCAGCCGGGCGGGCCCCGCCCGGGCTGGGGCTTCACCGTCCCGGAAGACGGCGACAGGGCGGTGGCACCAAGCCACCGCCCTGTCGCCGCGAACCCGCTGCTTCGAGCCCGTCCTCGGGACCCTCGTCAGCTGCCCGACTTCTGGGTCAGGTCGTAGAAGGTGGACGAACCGACCGTCACCTTCTTGAAGTTGGCCTCGACCCAGGACGCGATCTGCGACGACGTACCGCTGCCGCCGCCCATACCGCCGCCGGAACCGCTGCTGATGAAGTAGTGGATCTCACCGTCGGCCACGTACTGCTTGAACTGCGCCGGCGTCGGGGACGGGTCGGTGCCGTTGAAGCCGCCGACCGCCATCACCGCGTCACCGGTGGCGAGTTGGTAGCTCGCGGCGTTCTGGGCGCCGACCGCCGCCGCGGCCCACGTGTACTTCCCCGAGTCGGCCTCCAGGAGCTTCTTGGCCTCGGCCGAGACGCTCGCGCCGTTCAGCAGGCCGCCGACGCCACCGCCGCCGCGCATACCGCCGCCGCCCCCGTCACCGGTCTGCCCGCCGGGCATGCCGCCCTGCTGGTTCTGGCCCTGGCCCTGCATACCGGCATTGCCGCCGCCGGGGAAGCCGCCCGTGCCGCCGCCCTGCTGGTTCTGCCCTTGGCCTTGCCCCTGGCCCTGCCCCTGCGTGTTGCCGGTGCCGTTGCCGTTCTGCTGGCTCTGGCCGCCGGGGCCACCGCCGTTGCCGCCGAAGCCGCCCCGGCCGCCGCCACCTCCCGGACCGCCGCCCATCATGCTCGCGCCGGCCGGACCGGCGGTGACGATGGATCCGGTGTGGCCCTCCTGCAGCGTGCTGAGGGTATACGCCGTCGGACCGGCCAGCGCGGCCATGAGGCCGACGGAGGCCGCGGCGAGCGCGAGTTGCCGGTTGACGCGGCCCGCGAAGACCAGGCCGAGCGCGGCGGTCAGCCCGCCGAGCAGCACCAGCCACTTCAGCCAGGGCAGGTAGTCGGGCGTGCGGTTGAGCAGGACGTAGCTCCAGGCCGCCGCCGCCACGACCGAGGCCGCGAGGGTCGGCGCGGCCCAGATCTCCGACCGCTTCTCCCACAGGAGACCGGCGCCCATGCCGATCACGGCCGCCGTGTAGGGGGCGAGGGCCACCGTGTAGTACTGGTGGAAGATGCCCGCCATGTAGCTGAAGACGGCCATGGTGATCAGCAGCGAGCCGCCCCAGACCAGGAACAGGGCGCGGGTCGTCGACGTCCGGCTCAGCTTCCGGGCCGCCACCAGACCGCCGGCCAGCAGGATCAGCGCGGCCGGCAGCAGCCAGGAGATCTGGCCGCCGATCTCGGAGTTGAACATCCGGTCCCAGCCGGTCTCACCCCACTGGCCGGTGTTCCCGCCGCCACCGCCGCCGCCGACGCTGCCGGTCTCCTCGCCGTTGAGGCGGCCGAGACCGTTGTAGCCGAAGGTCAGCTCCAGGAAGGAGTTGTTCTGCGAGCCGCCGATGTACGGGCGGGAGGAGGCCGGCCACAGTTCGACGATCGCGACCCACCAGCCGCCGGACACGATCACCGCGCCCGTGGCGACGGCCAGCTGCCCCAGCCGCTTCTTCACCGGCACCGGCGCGCAGACCGCGTGGACGAGCGCGAGCGGCGGCAGGATCAGGAACGCCTGCAAGGTCTTGGCGAGGAACGCGAAGCCGATCGCGACCCCGGCCCACACCAGCCACTTCGTCCGGCCGTCCTCGACTGCGCGAGCCGTGAAGTAGCAGGCCACGGCCATCAGGAGGGCGAGCATGGCGTCCGGGTTGTTGAACCGGAACATCAGCGCGGCGACGGGGGTCAGGGCCAGCACCGCGCCGGCGATGAGACCGGCCGCGGGGCTGAACCGGCGGCGCACCGAGGCGTACACGACGGCGACCGTGCCGACGCCCATCAGCACCTCGGGCGCGAGGATCGCCCACGAGCTCAGGCCGAAGATCCGCACCGACAGCGCCATCGGCCACAGGGAGGCCGGGGGCTTGTCGACGGTGATGGCGTTGCCCGCGTCCAGCGAGCCGAAGAACAGGGCCTTCCAGCTCTGACTGCCGGCCTGGACGGCCGCCGAGTAGAAGGAGTTGGCATAGCCGGAGGCGCTCAGGTTGTAGAGGTAGAGGAGGAGCGTGGCGGCCAGCAGGCCGAGGAGCGCCGGGCGGGCCCAGCGCGGGTCCTCGGGGCGGCCCCGCCACAGTCTGCGGTGCAGGGGCTGCTTCGGCTCACCCGAGTCGGGGGCCGGGACGACGGTTTCCCGCGCGGACGCCGGGGAGTGCTCCGGCGGCGCGCCCCAGGCGGCCGTCGGCTGGTCGAGGTGGGTGGTCATCGGGCGTCCCCCGGGTCGGTGTCGTGGGGGCGCACCGGCTGCATCCGCAGGGTGGCGTCCCTCCAGGTGCCGTCCGCGGCTTCGCCGGCGCGGAGATGGGTCGTGGATACGGACGTGGACGTGGACGTGCTCATGGACGTGCTCGTGGACGTGGACGTGGACGTGGTCCGGGCGGTGCCGTGCGGATGGGCTACCGGCCGCTGCGGCGGGCCCGAGCGCTGGGGCAGCGGCCCGAAGTGGCCGCCGGCCGGCGCGGACGAGGTCGCCGGGTGCGTCGCCGGGTGCGTCGTGGGCGTGGTCGTCGGGTACGTCACTGAGGGCGGGCCCGCGGGTGAGGCAGGGATGGCGGCGGCCCCGGTCGTCGTCGCCGGGTCGTCACCGTCGCGCCGGTCGGGGAACACCCACACGCGGAAGAGCAGGAAGCGCAGCACCGTCGCCGCGAGGTTGGCCGCGACGAGGGCCGCCAGCTCGGTCGCGTGCGCGGGGTCGGAGGTCGCCGCGTTCAGCGCGACGAGCGAGCCGCTGGTCAGCGCCAGGCCGATACCGAAGACGACCAGGCCCTGCGCCTGGTGCTTGACGGCCCCGCCGCGTCCCCGCACCCCGAAGGTGAGGCGCCGGTTGGCGGCGGTGTTGGCGACCGCGGACACCAGCAGGGCGAGCGCGTTGGCGATCTGCGAGCCGCCGAACTGGCGGAAACCGCTGTAGAGAAGGAGGTAGAAGAGGGTGGACAGTCCGCCGACGACGCAGAACCCGACCAGCTGACGGGCCAGGCCGCCCGGCACGTCCTGGATCTCGCGGTCGCGCGGGTCGTCGCCGAACGGACGGCGGAGCCGGTCGAGGGACAGCGAACCGGTGGCCAGGGCCTTGCCCACGCGCCACACCCCTTTCAGGTCGTCGGTCGCCGTCTTCACGATGTGCACCGTGGAGTCCGGGTCGTCGACCCAGTCGACCGGCACCTCGTGGATACGGAGGCCGGCGCGCTCGGCGAGCACCAGCATCTCAGTGTCGAAGAACCAGCCGGTGTCTTCCACCAGGGGAGCAGAATCCGTGCGACGTCACGCCGGATCGCCTTGAACCCGCACTGCGCGTCCGAGAAGCGGGCCTGTAGCGAGCCGCGCAGGATCAGGTTGTAGGCGCGGCTGATGAACTCCCGCTTCGGCCCGCGCACCACCCGGGAGTCACGGGCGAGCCGGGAGCCGATCGCCAGGTCGGAGTGGCCGGAGATCAGCGGCGCCACCAGCGGCAGCAGCGCGTTGAGGTCGGTGGACAGGTCCACGTCCATGTACGCGAGGATCGGGGCGTCCGAGGCGGACCAGACGGTCCGCAGGGCTCGGCCGCGGCCCTTCTGCTCGAGCCGGAAGTTCCGCACCTCCGGGATCCGCGCCTCCAGCCGGCGCGCCACCGAGGGGGTCGCGTCGGTCGACGCGTTGTCCGCGATGGTGATGCGGAAGGAGTAGGGGAACGTCCGCGTCAGGTGGTCGTGCAGTCTCCGGACGCAGGGCTGGAGGTCCTTCTCCTCGTTGAAGACGGGGATCACTACGTCCAGGACAGGCGTACCGGCTGTGGCGGCCGGGAGGTGCTCCCGCGCCGGCAGGGTGCCGGGAGAAGAGTCGGTTCGCATGTCGTCGACTTTCGTCAGGCGCCCTGTTGCACCCATGTGGTGGCACTGTGCTCGACCTGTGAGTCGAGTTGCCAGCTCGTTTCGGGTGCGGGCTGGGGCACGGCCGGGCCGAGCGCGGGCAGGTGCACGGTGAACACGGTCTGTCCGGGCACGCTGTCGACGGTCACGGCGCCGCCGTGCGCGGTCGCGACAGCCTGCACGATGGCGAGGCCGAGGCCGGTCGAGCCGGACGCGCGGGAGCGCGAGGAGTCGCCGCGCGCGAACCGTTCGAAGACATGCGGCAGCAGGTCGGGCGGAATGCCCTGGCCGTTGTCCTGGACGTCCACGCACAGCCACGGCCCGCGGCGCTGCACGCGCGCGGTGACGGTGGTGCCGGGCGGGGTGTGCGTCCGGGCGTTGGCGAGGAGGTTGACGAGGACCTGTTGAAGTCGCGCCGAGTCGGCGGAGACCAGGGCCGGCTCGTCGGGCAGTTCGAGGCGCCAGGCGTGCTCGTCGCCGGCGACGCGGGCGTCGCTGACGGTGTCGATGACCAGGGGGACGAGGTCGGTCTGCTCGAACTGCAGGGGCCGGCCCGCGTCGAGCCGGGCGAGCAGGAGCAGGTCCTCGACGAGGAAGGTCATCCGGCCGGCCTCGGACTCGATGCGGCCGAGCGCGTGCTTGGTGTCGGGCCCGACCTCCTCGCGTCCGCGCCGGGTCAGCTCGGCGTAGCCGCGGATGGAGGCGAGGGGCGTGCGCAGCTCGTGACTGGCGTCCGCGACGAACTGCCGGACCCGCATCTCGCTCTCCTGGCGGGCGTGCAGCGCGCCGTGGACGTGGTTCAGCATCCGGTTGAGGGCCGCGCCGACCTGCCCGACCTCGGTGTGCGGATCGGTCTCGGACTCCGGCACCCGCTCGCTGAGGTTCACCTCGCCGGTGTGCAGGGGGAGTTCGGAGACCCGGGTGGCGGTGGCGGCGACCTTGCGGAGCGGCCGGGTGGCGACGCCGACCATGACGGTGCCGGCGAGGCCGGCGGCGAGGAGACCCGCGACGGTCAGACTGATCTCGACGACGATCAGGGTGTTGATGGTCTTGTCGACGTCGGCCGTGGGGATGGCCACGTAGTAGGCGGAGGTGTCGTTGCTGGCGTACTTGACGAGGTAGTCGCCCAGTCCGGGGATCGTCACGGTGTGCGTCTTGTCGTCCCGGGAGACCGAGTTGAGCGCTGTCTTCTGGGCTTTCGTGAGCTCCTTGCTGCCCATCGAGAAGTCCTGCGACTTCACGCCGCGCGCGGCCTCGGTGATGGCGCCGTTCACGACCTTGGCCGCGATGGTGCTGTCCGACTGGGGGCCCGTGACCAGCTGACCGAGCTGCCGGCCGGGCGTGGTGGTGTCGGTCTTCGCCGACGGGCCGGGCGGCCCGGCGAAGCCGTCGCGGG
This sequence comes from Streptomyces sp. B21-105, assembly GCF_036898465.1. NCBI lineage: Bacteria > Bacillati > Actinomycetota > Actinomycetes > Kitasatosporales > Streptomycetaceae > Streptomyces > Streptomyces sp. B21-105. Next base: position 4,560,837 of record NZ_JARUMJ010000001.1, read on the forward strand.
GCGCCGCACGCGCCGCGACCTCGCCCAGCCGCTCGTTGAGCTGGCCGTACAGATGGTCCCGGAGCACGAGGGTGGTCACCGTGCCGATCACCGCGCAGACGACGGCGATCAGGGTCACCGACACGACGACGAGCCGGGTCCGCAGGGTGCGCGGCTTTCCCGCTCGTCTCTTCTGCGGACGCGGCCGTCGTCGCCCGTTCATGACGCGGCGGGCTTGATCAGGTAACCGGCCCCACGACGGGTGTGGATCATCGGCTCACGGCCCGCGTCTATCTTGCGCCGCAGGTAGGAGATGTACAGCTCGACGACGTTGGCCTGACCGCCGAAGTCGTACGACCACACCCGGTCCAGGATCTGCGCCTTGCTGAGCACGCGCCGCGGGTTGCGCATCAGGAAGCGCAGCAGCTCGAACTCGGTGGCGGTGAGGTGGATGTCGGCGCCGGCCCGCGACACCTCGTGGCTGTCCTCGTCGAGGGTCAGGTCCCCGACCACCAGCATGGAGTCGGACCGCCGGTCGGCGGCGCCGGTACGCCGGATGAGCCCGCGCAGCCGTGCCACGACCTCCTCGAGGCTGAACGGCTTGGTGACGTAGTCGTCGCCGCCGGCGGTGAGCCCGGCGATCCGGTCCTCGACGGCGTCCTTGGCCGTGAGGAACAGCACCGGGACGTCCGGCAGCTCACGCCGCAGCCGCCCCAGGACCGTCAGCCCGTCCATGTCGGGCAGCATCATGTCGAGGACGACGGCGTCGGGCCGGAACTCACGGGCGGTCTGGATCGCACCCGTGCCGTCACCGGCACTCCGGATCTGCCAACCCTCATAGCGCAGGGCCATGGACAGCAGCTCGGTGATCGACAGCTCGTCGTCCACCACAAGCACGCGGACGGGGCTCCCGTCCGGCCTCAGCAGTTCGGTGCGCCCCTGGGGCGAGGTCGTGGTCATGGTGAACACCCTGTCGGGGCCCGCTGAGAGCACTCTTTCACTTGTCTGTGATTTCTCTGAGAAACGCACAGGCGCCTCTCAGGCAACACCTGGGAAGCGCTTGCTCCGCGTTTTCTCCGTGCTTGGTTTCCGCGCTTGCTCCGCTCCAGCCCCGCCCCTCGCCCTGGGGGGCGAATTGCCCGCGAACACCCGATCTTGCGGCGTCGGGGTGCGACGTCGTGGTGCGACGCCGGGCCCACTCCCCGAAGATCTCATGGGCCGCCGACCGGGAGCCCGGCTGTGATCCACCTTGGCGACGCACAGGAACGGGCGGGATCGCGCCTCCGTCAGAACAGGCCGTCCTGACGGTGCTCCGTCCCCCTGAACCGCCGTACCGGAAAGCCCACTTCGCCGCTCCCCGCAGGGACCAGCTCCCACCCTCGCATCAACCGCGTGTCGAGCACGACCACCCCACCCCGGTCGGCCGCGGCCGGGTCGGCGGGCTGGGGCGGATCGGCGGATCGGGGCGGATCGGCGGCCGGAAGCGGGACGACGTCCGGACTCGGGCCGACGGCCGGACTCGGGCCGACGGCCAGATGCAGGTCGGGGCCGACGGCCGCCACCAGCTCGCCACTCACCGAGCCGCCGGGCACGAGCTCGCTCACCTCACCGTACGCGGCCGGAGCCCCGGCGAGCCCGAACGCCCGTACATGGTCGACGGATCGGAACGGCGCGGGCTCCAACGACTCGGGCCAGTCGCCCAGTTGAACGGCCCGGCCGTACACCTCGCGCAGCTCACCCGCCCGTTCCTCCTCCCCCGTCGGCAGCGCGGACCGCACCGCCCGCTTGACGGCGTACGGAACCCGGTCCGGCACGCGCAGCGCGGCCCGCAACAGTTCCTCGGTGCGGCGGGCTGCCATCAACGGCCCGACGCCGAGCCAGCTGAAGCAGACCGCGCCCTGCTCCAGCAGTCGCACGGGCCCCCGCTCGGCGGCAGTGATCCCCACCTTGACGAGCCCGGGCCCGAACCAGGCGAGGTACACCCGGTAGGGGCGCGGGTCGTCGGCGATCCCGTCCGCCGCGACGGAGTGCGCCCGGTCCAGCCGCGCGCACTCCTCGCACCGGGCCCCCGTGCTCCTTCCCGGCACGGCCGCCCGCACCGGACACGGATTCCCCCGAGCCCCGACACACTGCCGCACACCGCCCGCCACCACGCCGAACGAGACCCGCTTGCCCCAGGTCAGCGGGCTAGGACGGGCCCCGTCCCAGATCAGCGCGGGGCCCTCCGCCGCCGACCACCGCAGCCCCGCACACCTCCATGCCCGTGCCATCACCCGCAACGCTAGGCCCCGGCACCGACAGCGCGGTGACGGCCGTGCGCCCGCGCCCGGCGAGCCGGCACCCGACACACCCCGGATGACCTTCCCGGGCCCACGGATCCCGTACCCGCATCCCCCATTCCGACCGCGGGCGCACCCCCGGCGGCTTGCCCCACCCGGCGAGATGCAGCCCCCAGGTGACCAGCGCGGCCAATCCGAGGACGACACCGCCGACGACCAGCGCGGGCACCGAGCCGACGCACACACCGACGCCCGCCGCGGAGCCCCCGACGGCCACGATCGCCACGCCGGTCCATCCGGCGATCGTGTGCCCCTCGTCGTATCCATGCCCGGCCATGAATCCCTCACTATCTAAGAAGTTCATACTGGAAACCTCTTACAAGGTAAGACAAACCGAAAGCGGATAACAAGGACCCAGCACGAACCCGTCCCCGTCCCACGAGCCACCGCCCCCGCAGCTCACGCAGCTCCCTCAGCCGAGCTCACGCACTCGAACGCCCCGGAGAGGAACCGGCCCCGCGATGACACCAGAGCCGCCGCCTCCGTCCCCCCGCCCCGCAGCCACCCCCGCCGAGGCGCTCTCCGCGATGGACGACCTCATCGCGGCCAGCATGATCGGGCAGCAGGAGATGGCCCAGCGCCTGGGCCTGAACGTCACCGACCTGACCTGCTTCGGCTACGTCCTTCAGGCCGGCGAGGACCTTCTGACGGCCGGCGACCTCGCGGCACACGTCCAGGTCACGACAGGCGCCGTGACCGGCATCCTCAACCGTCTGGAACGCGCCGGCTACGTCACCCGCCGGGCCGACCCCCAGGACCGCCGCCGGGTCCGCGTCGCGGCCGTCCCCTCGGCGGTGGCCAGGGTCTACGCCCTCTACGAGCCGCATTACGCCCGCCTGAACGCCCTCTTCGCCGAATACTCGGTGGAGGAGATCGCCGTCCTGACGGACTGGTTCACCCGCGCGACCGCCCTCGCCAACGCCTACCGCGAGGAACTGCGCCTCAGCCACGACCGGAGCGAGTGACCCCCGGCGACCAGGACCCCCGTCGACCAGCGCTCTAATCAAGGATGTGATTAGTCATTTCTTTGAGTAATCTACTCTCGAGGAGACGGACGGCCGAACCGGGACGAGGGGGCAGCCTCGATGGCCTTGCGACATGCCGTGCTGGCGGCGCTGCTGGACGGCGAGTACAGCGGATACCAGCTGGCGAAGGCGTTCGATGTCGGCGTGGCGAACTTCTGGCACGCCCTGCCCCAGCAGCTGTACGCCGAGCTGGCCAAGCTGGAGGGGGAAGGGCTGGTCGCCGGTCGGCAGGTGATCCAGGAGACGCGGCCCAACAAGCGCCTGTTCCACGTCACCGACGCCGGCCGCGCCGAGCTGGAGAAGTTCGCCGCAGCCGTGGCGAAGCCCTCGTTCATCCGCGACGACCTGCTGGTCAAGGTCCAGGTCGCCGACCGCATCGGTACCGCGTCGGTGATCGAACAGCTCGAGGAGCGGGCGTCCGCGGCCGAGGGCAAGATCGAACTGCTCGGCAAGCTGCTGCGACAACTGCGCGGCGAGCAGGACGAAGCGGAGTTCCTCCTCAGAGGCGAGCGGATCGGGCCGTACCTGACCTGCCTGCGCGGCCTCGCATTCGAGCAGGGCCACCGGGACTGGTGCCTGCGGATCGCGACTGTCCTGCGGGAAAGGCGGACGACTCATGCACAACGGTGACTACCTGCGCTATGTCGCCCTGGGCGACAGCCAGACCGAAGGGCTCGGCGACGGCGACGACACCCTGGGCCTACGCGGCTTCGCCGACCGGCTCGCCGAGCACCTCGCCGCCGTCAACCCCGGTCTCCGGTACGCCAATCTGGCCGTACGAGGGCGTACCGCCGGCCAGGTCCACACCGAACAGCTGGGGCCGGCCCTGGCTCTGCGCCCCGACCTGGCCACCGTCGTCGCCGGTGTCAACGACCTGCTCCGGCCCCGGTACGACGCCGCGGAAGTGGCAGGGCACCTGGAGGACATGTTCGCCGCCCTCACGGCCGCCGGCACCCACGTGGTGACGCTGACCTTCCCCGACGTCGGAAGGATCATGCCGCTGGCCCGGCCCGTCAGGTCCCGCGTGTTCGACCTCAACACCCGCATCCGTGCCGCGGCCGCCCGGCACGGGGTCACCGTCGCCGAGACCGGCCGACAGACCGCCACCACCGACCCACGGATGTGGACCGCGGACCGCCTCCACGCCAGCCCCCTCGGTCACGAACGGATCGCCGCAGCCCTCGCCCACGCCATCCACCTGCCCGGAACCGACGACACCTGGACACGCCCCCTGCCACCGCAGAGGGTTCCCTCGCGCCGACAGGCAGCAGGAGCCGAACTCCGCTGGGTGGCCGCACACCTCGGCCCCTGGCTCGTACGCCGCCTGCGCGGCCGATCCTCCGGCGACGGCCGCACCGCCAAGCGCCCCCAGCTCCTGCCCGTGACTCCCACGCCCGACTCCGCCGCGCACACCGGTCGACGCGAGTCTCCTTAGCGTGCGACGGCGTCGGGCCCGGCGGGCACCCCGGTCTTGCCTCCAACGGCCCGGCGTTGTGCGGCATGCCGGAGGCCCGGATTCGGTTTCTCCGGATGTCGGCCCGTGTGCACTCGGCGGGGCTTGTCGAACCCGGCTACGACGCCGTCGCCGGATGACGCGCCCGTCACATACTCCAGCGGGTACTTCCTCGGGGCAGGCATCGTCCGGGCTCCTCTCATGAGACCCATCTGACCTGCTGTCATCTTTCCCCGCATCTCGGGGGAACCTCAAACCGGCCCGATGTCCTGCCGGCCCCACGCCAGGAAGGCGTTGCAGACCGCCGGGTCGGCTTGTTCCGCCGACGTCGCCCCGAGCGCGCGACCTCCGGCACCGAACCCGCGAGTGCGGCCCGCCGGGCTACCAGCCGGGAGCGCCGGGCGGTACGGGCGTCCGGTCGGCGGGGGTGACGCCGGTGGCGGCGAGAATCCGTTCGGCCGAGGCGTCGTTGTCGTCCCGTACGGCCATGGCCATCGCGGCGCGAGCGAGCGAGGGAGCCGTCTGCGGAGGGATCACCAGGAACATGAAGTGGTCCTGATCGCCCCGAGTGACGATCATGGTGTCGTCGCTGACGGCAGCCCAGTCGATGCGGACGGTACGACCGTCGACGAGAAGATGGCCCGGCCTCTCGTCCCAGGCGCCCGCGTCGAGGCCGACACGGGCGAGTGGACCCAGCCGGGCACTCAACACGGCGAGCAGTCCGGACAGTTGACTCCCGAGATCACGTGACCGCGGCCACCACGCGCCGTCGAACGTCCCCGTGCGCCGGGGCGTCGTCTCCATCCGCAGGACCGCGGTGCCGGGGAGTATCGGCTCCCTGCTGGTGTCCGCCAGGAGGGAGCCCGGGAGCAGCGGGATCGTGGGGATCACGGGGACTCACCTCAGTCCCTTCCAGGTGCTGCGTCTCCGCAGGGTCGCCCCGGGGGCGGCCTTGGTGGAAGGCGGCGGCGCGATCGCGTGCTGCCGGTTCGCCAGGTGGACGATGAGCACACCCAGAGCGATCATCGCCATGACGACGACCAGGGTCACAAAGGTCTCCATGGTCCTCACATCCCCATCAGCGCAGGGCCGGGCCGCGACGGGTGCAACGGCTCGACTCCGCCCTCGGCCATGACTCCCGGGCTCCGTGGACGCGCGGCCGGATCGCGGGCCCCGTGCCCTCCCTCGGAGTCCCAGACCGCTTCCCGGGCCCGGTCGGTCTCGGACGCCGTCCGCAGAAGTACGGCCTCCTCCATCAACCGGCTCGCGGTCGACGTGCCCCACGGGTCGCTCGCGGCGGCCATCAGCCAGGCGGCCATGACGGGGTCCGTCCACGGCGGGACCACCAGCAGGTTCCAGCGGCCCGTGCGGTAGGAGAGCAGCAGCAGTTCGTGCGGGTCCTGCTCGGCCAGGAACCAGCCCACCTTCACGACGTGACCGGCGACGGGCACCTTGCGCGGGAGGACCGGCCACTGGGTGGGGTTCACCGTGACCCTGGTGATCCGCCCCCACAGCGGATCCAGTACCGCCGTCAGGATCGGCAGTTCCGCCGCCAGATCACGGGAGCGGGGCCACCAGGCGCCGTCCAGAAGAGCCGGCGCGGCGCAGACGGGGGCCAGCGACAGGCGGAGAGAGGAAGAAGTAGTGGAGGACAGCCGATCTTCGAGTATCGGCGAGAGGGAAATGGTCGCAGTCATGACGCGAACCCTGCCCCGAGCCGACCGTGGTCGGCCCGGCCTATGCGATCGCCGAAAACGACACGAGCATGGAAGCCGGTGCGCGGAATATCCTCGGTACTTCGAGCCTACTCCCCGGCCACGCCGAACGGACCCGGGCCGTCGGCGGGGGGACCGTCGCCCCTGTGCTCCTCCTCCGCACGGACCCGCTCCAGGGGCACTGTCCGGAGAGGCGCCGTGTGATCACCCAGCCGGAGGCGCGGCAAACGGTGCCCGGTATCGAGGCGACGTCCCGCACGGTGGCCCGGACGGCGCACTGTCCGGGAGAACGGCTGGTCACACGCACTCACAGGGGCTTCGGGCGGAGTAGGGTCGGAATACCGGGAGCACTTCGCGCACCGACTTCCCTGCTGGTGCCGTTCTCGGTGAGCGACAGGACCGGAACGTCCAGGACGAGCCCGGGGACAGGTTCGCGCCATGACCGCGACCAGCAGAGGTACGACCCCCACCGGACAGGACCGCCCCGGCGCGCTCGGCCCGAGGGAGGTGAGGACGTGGAGACCGTCGTCACAGCGGTACTGATCATCGCCGTGATCGCCATGGGAATCGCCCTGATCCATCGGCTCAACGCGCAGCACGACGCAAGGATCGCGGCCTACCGCTACGGCGAGGCGCTGCCGGGAGCCGGCCGCCTGCGGGCGAAGAACCGACGAGCGGCAAAGCCTTCCGCGTCGCCCGCTGTCGACGGCGCCGAGCCGGGCGGCACCGCGGATGACGCGGCCCGCTCCCCGAGGGAAGCCGTGAGCAGGCCGGAACGGCTTCACCCCGCGGAGTCACCGGACCCGCCCCCTGCCGGGAACGTCGACGTGCGTCTCGTCGCCTCGTCCCCCGAGGCCGCGCGCAAGGTCGCGGAGGTTCTCCGCCGCTGCTTCGCCTCGTCCGAGCAGCGCAGCTATCCCGTCGGCACGGTGGCCGGCGGAACCCGCCTCCACCTCACGGTGGACACCGCTCGCGCAGCCGAGCCTGCGCGCTCCTGGCTGGTCACCAGTCGGTCCTCCGGAAACGACCGTACGCAGACTGACGAAACCTGACCAACGAGAACCAAAAAGCACCATATGCCCGGAATCTTCACCAGGGCTACCATGAAAGCGGGTCGGCACACTCTCACGTGCGACCGGCCCGTAAGGGCGACCCCGGTGTGTCTACGCCGGGGTCGTTGAAGCACCACGGGCACGGCCGTCGGGAGCAGGGCGCGATCCGTTCCGCCCATGGCCACCGACGGCCACTTCGTTCAAGACCGGTATCCCTGCCCTGGCCCGCTCATCGGTCGACGTGCTCCCGCCGCCCCAGCCGCAGCCGCAGCCGCCCAAGGCTCTTGGGGTGACCGACGTTCGGGGCGACATGCCGCCCCATGGCGTAATCGGCTCGTCGGGCCGGTAGGCGATGCGAGCCTGTGACGGTCGACTGCGCCGTGCCTCGCTGCTCGCCGCTGCCTGCCGGGTGGATCCGAGAGGAGCAGGGTGCGTCGCGCGTCGGGGCGCCGCGTCGGGCGCCACGTCGGGACCCGTGGTCGGGATGCCGGAAGCTCCGACGCCGTCCGGTCGGCACCGCCCGCACCGGCTGCGGTTCGACGAGTCCAGGGGAACCGGGCCGCCCGGTGAACACCGCGTGGACGCTGCCACCCCGTGATTTCCCCCTGCCCGGGACGAAGGAAAGAAGACAGCCATGACGGACGGTGGGCGGCAGCCGGACCGGGTCGGGGTGGACCGGTCGGAGGGATTCGGCGAACGGCTGTTGGGGGTGCTGCTGGACCGCGCCCACGAGATGCCGCCGCAGTTGATCGCCCCACTCGTCGCGGAAGAGGTGGCCAGGGTCGGGGGACGGGACGTCTCCATCCTCCTGCAGGACTACGAGCAGGTGCTGCTGGTGCCGCTGCCGGGACGGAGGCTGAAGCTCAGCGGCCCCGAGCCGGTCGAGAACTCCCCCGCAGGCGACGCGTTCCTGAGCCGCAGAACCGTGGAGGTGCCGCAGGACGGCAGTGTGCGGATGTACCTGCCGCTGCTGGACGGCAGCGACCAGATCGGGGTGATGGCCGTCACCCTGGACAGCGTCGATGACGACGACAGGCGATTGCTGCGCAGACTCGCCGGCCTGGTCGCGGACATGATCGTCACCAAGGACGCCTACACCGACCAGTTCTTCCAGGCCCGCCGCAGTGCGCCGATGAGTGTGGCCGCGGAGATCCAGTGGTCGTTGCTGCCCCCGCTGTCCATGACGGTGCCGCAGGTCGAGGTGGCCGGCATCCTGGAGCCCGCCTACGACGTGGCCGGCGACAGCTTCGACTACGCCCTCAACGGCGACATCCTGCACGTGGCCATGATCGACGCGATGGGCCACGGACTGGACGCGGCGACCATGGCGACGGTGGCCATCGGCGCCTATCGCCACACGCGACGGGCCCATACGGATCTGTCCCAGGTGTATGCGTTCATGGACAGGGCCATCAATGAGCAGTTCGGCCAAGACCACTTCGTCACCGCTCAGATGATGATCCTCGACGTGACCACAGGCCGGCTGCAGTGGGTCAACGCCGGCCACCCGGCTCCGTTCCTGATCCGTGACCGCGCTGTGGTGGACCGGCTGGAGAGCCCGACCACGCTGCCGGTCGGCTTCGGCGGTGAGGAGCCGGTGGTCAGCGAGCGGATGCTGGAACCCGGGGACCGGTTGCTGTGCTTCACCGACGGCCTGTTCGAGGAGCACCAGGCCGGTGGAGAACAGTTCGGTGAGGAGCAGTTGATCGAGTGGACCAATCGGATCCTCCGCGACCGCCCCCAGGTACGGGCTGTGGTACGAGCGCTCTCCCACGCCCTGAAACAGGAACGCGGCGGCACCACGACCGACGACGCGACCATCTTCCTCATCGAGTGGCGAGGCGGCGACGCCCATCACCTCACCACCCTCGATTGAGCCCGCCGACGATCCACCGACTCCCTCGCCGAAGCCTGCCGCTGCCCCATGGTCCGCACGCGAGGTCGCTCAGGACGGGATCGGCGCGTCGACGTACGTCCTGGCGATGTCGGTGATGAAGTCGCGCCTGCCGTCCGGGGTGAGGGCCTGCGCCTGGCGGTGGTCGTACCTCGCGTTGTGGTGCCACACCTCGAACGGCTTCTCCAGGCAGAGATCGCCGGCGAACCGCTCCAGGTACACCACCCCCGCCTCGGGGCTGTCGGCGAACCGCAGGATGGAGAACTGCCCTGACAGACCCGGATGAGCGCCGGCCGTGTACGGAAGGACCTGCACCGTGATGTGCGACTCCGCGCTGAGTGCCTTCAGGTGCTCCAGCTGTTCACGCATGACGTCCGGGCCGCCGACGACTCGGCGCAGGGCCGATTCGTCGATGAACCCAAACAGGCCGATGTAGACGCCGTCGGAGAGTTCGCCATAGGGGTGCCACCAGCCCCGCTCACCGGATTCCCTGGCCATCTCCATCAGGGAGTCGATGACCTGCTGGTCCGTCACTTCGGCCCCTGAACCCGTGTTGTCTGAGAGTCGGCCGGAGTCCGGAGTGTCCCTGGGCGCGCCCCACAGTTGTCAGGTTGATCAGGTTGGTCGGACGACGCGCTTTTGCCTATGGGCATCCTCGGCGGCTGAACAGCCCGTTCCGGGGCGTTGACGCCACCCGTTGACGCCAAAGGCCCCGCCGGATGCACCGGCGGGGCCTTTGATCTGTGTGCACTCGGCAGGATTCGAACCTGCAACCTTCTGATCCGTAGTCAGATGCTCTATCCGTTAAGCTACGAGTGCTTGTTATTCTGTTTTTCTGTCTTTGCTTCCCGGCCCTTCCGGCCCGATCGCGGCGACAGGAAGAACATTACATGACTGCCGCCGACATGTGAAATCCGTTAGCCGTACCCCTTGTGACCTGCGGAAACATCCTGAACGGGCCCTGCGGGCGAGGGCGGGGACGACGAAGCCCCGATCGGGTGGACCGGGGCTTCGGTGATCGAGCGGAGGCGGAGGGATTTGAACCCTCGATGGGATGTAAGTCCCAAACCGCATTAGCAGTGCGGCGCCATAGACCGGACTAGGCGACGCCTCCAGCACAACCGCTCGCGTGCGTGCGAGTGGTGCGTGCAGATGATGACACAGTCGAGCGTGGTGTCACCAATCGACGTCCACGGTACTAGGCAGTCGGGTCGCAGGGCAAAGCGCTTCTTCGGGCGCAACGTCGCCGTCGGCCCGGCGTTAGTCCCGGCATGTTCCAGGTCACCCCGCTTCGACGCCTCGCCGTCACCGCCTCTGCCGTCTGCGCCGTCGTGATCACCTCGTCGGCCGCGGGCCCCGTCAGCGCGTACGCCGCGCGTCCCGGGAGCGTCGGCACGACGGCGGGCGCGTCCGCCACCGCCGGCGGACGTGCCCCGCTCGCGCCGCCGCCGGTCCGGGAGGAGGACCGGATGAGCGGCGATCACCTCACTGTCACCGTCCGGCACAGCGGTAGGCGGACGGACGGTACGTTCGAGGTGTACTGCCACCCCGACCGCGGCAGCCACCCGGACCCGGGCGGCGCCTGCGGGGCCGTGGACCGCAACACCCGGTGGGGCAGGGACGCCTTCGCGCCCGTGCCGGGCGGCGAGCTCTGCACGATGCGGTACGGCGGGCCGGCCACCGCCCATGTCACCGGCCGCTGGGCCGGACGTCCCGTCGACGCGACGTTCGACCGCAGCAACGGCTGCCAGATCGAGCGGTGGGACCGGTTCGTGCCGCTCCTCCCCGGCCCGCGTCCGGCGGGCGCGGTCGGCGTGGCGGAAGCACCGGTTCCGTAAAGGTCGCGCGGAGGTCCCGCGAAGTCGGGCGGCGCCGGGCGCGGGACTCGGAGCGGACCGACGTGCGCGGGGACCGGTCAGGGCGGGTCGGGGCGGGGCCGGACATACGTTCTGGGTCACTTCGTCGTGCGAGCTCGCTCTCATCCGGCGTCACCGGCGGGACCCCAGCCCTTAGACTCCCTCGCGTGACACGCTGCGGACCGGTTGGCACTATGGCCCGAGCGGTCGGCAGAGTGCGGTAACAGGGAGGAAGCGACTCGTGAGCAGCAGGCCATCCCGAGGCGCTGCTCGCCTCGCAGCCATACTCGACGCGCTTCCCGACGCGTTGGTCCTGGTCAACGCCAACGGGACGGTCGTCAACGCGAACACCATCGCGCTCGAGGCGTTCGAGACGCCGGGTACGGCTCTGGTGGGGCGGGGGCTGCTCGATCTGCTGCCGCAGTTCGACTCCAAGCTCATCCCGGGGTCCATGCGGCGCCCCGACCACATGGACCCGCGCGGGCGGACCAAGCCGACCCGGATGGTCGCGCGCCGCACCGACGGCACCGAGTTCCCGGTCGAGGTCACCAGCGCCAACCTGGAGAACGGCCAGCAGGCCTACGACGGCTACGGATACTCCTCCGCCTCCGACGAGCTGCTGATGCTCGTCGTGCGCGACCTCTCCGGCACCGTCGACACCGAGGCCGAGCTGGCGCGCTCGCAGCGGCAGACCGAGATGATCCTGCGGGCCGCGGCCGAGGGCGTCGTCGGCACCGACACCGACGGGCGGATCGTGCTCGTCAACCCGGCCGCCGCCCAGATACTGGGATATCGGGCGAGCGATCTCGGCGGCAAGGAGCTGCACACCCTGGTGCTGCACTCGCGCGGAGACGGCTCGCCCTTCCCGTACGACGAGTCGCCGCTCGCCGACACCCTGCGCTCCGGGCGCAAGCACCGGGTGCGCGGCCAGGTGCTGTGGTCCAAGGGCGGCGACCGGGTCTCGGTCGACCTGACGACCGCGCCCGTGCGTGACGGCGACCAACTCGTCGGCGCCGTCATGACCTTCACCGACCGCCGGCCCTACGACGCCCTGGCGGAGGAGAAGGAGTCCGTCGAGCAGCGACACGCGAACGAGCTGGAGAAGCTCTCCGAGGAGCACGCCGCCGACCTCACCGCACTGCGCCAGCAGCACGTCGCCGAGCTCGAGGAGCTGCGCGGGCGCCACGAGGAGCAGATCGCGGCCGGCGAGGAGCGTTACGCCGCGCTCGGCGAGCGGGAGAAGGACCGGTACGAGGCGCTCGCCGGGCGGCACGAACAGCTGCTCACCCTGCTCGGGGGTTCCCTGCGCGGACCGCTGGACGAGCTGCGCCGGGAGCTGGCCGCGCTCGCCGCGGACGACGCCGGACAGCTCTGGCCTGAGGCCAACCAGGTGCTGCACCACCTGTCCGCCGGCTATTCGCGAATCACCACCCTCATCGACAACGTGCTCGGATACCAGCGGCTCGACACGGGGGCGGAGACCGTCGTCCGGACGAAGGTGATGCTCGACGCGGTCGTCGCCGCGGGCGTCGACGGCGCGGTGGAGCTCATCGGGCCCGGCCGGGTCCAGTTCGCCGTGCACGCGCCGCCCATCGAGGCCGAGGTCGACGTGCGGCTCCTCGCGACCGCGCTCGCGCATCTCGTGGCGGACGTCGCCGGCGTCGACGCCACCGGCAACGCGCCCGTCTCGGCGGGCGGTTACATGGACAACACCGTCGTGGTGGCGGCCGCCCAGCGCGGCGAGGTGGTGCGCATCGAGGTGCGCGGACCGTACGCCGGCGGCGACCCCGTGCACGAGCCGATCGTGCGGGGGATCGTCCGGGCCCACGGGGGCGTGCTGCAGACGCACGAGGTGCCGGGCATGAGCGGCAGCGCGTACGTGCTGGAGGTGCCGTTGGGCGGTGGGGCGGGGGCCGTCGCGGCTCCGCCGGCCGCTGCGCTGCCCGCCCTCACGGTGGGCGACGGCGCGGCGGGACAGCACGAGGGCCCGGCCGAGCAGGCCGCCGGTGGACGGCGGCGGGCACGGCGGTCCTCCGTGGACGCCTTCCTGGAGAGCGACGTCCCCGAGGCGGAGGGCGGCGCCGACGCCGACGCGACGGTGCCGACCGGACGCCGGCGCAGGCATGGCGCGCCCGCCGCGGAGACGCCGGGCGAGTTGCCGCCGGCGGTGGGCGAGGTCGAGGGGTTCGAGGGGCGGCCCGAGGGGTCCGAGGGTGCGGGCGGCACCGGACGGCGGCGTGGGCGTTCCGCCGAGCTCGCCGTCGCGGGGGCCGACTCCGGAGTGAGCGAGGGCGCCGTCGTCATGGCCGCTGAGCACGCGGCGGGCACGGCGGCTTCGGGGACGGGACTCGGCGGCACCGTTCCGCCGCAGGGCGTACCGGCCCAGGGCGTACCGGCTACGGACGGGCGACGTGCCCTGCACGCGGCCGACGGTCAGCAGCCGCAGAACGCCCTGCCACCGGCGCTGCCGGCTCTCGCGGGCCCGTCGGCCGAGGCGGCCCCCGCGATGACCGGCGCGGACACGACCGGCACAGACCCGACCGGCGCGGACACTGGTGCGGGCTCCCAGGGCGACGCCGAGGCGGAGGGCGGACAGCCGACCGGGCGCCGTCGGCGTGCGCTGGCCGCCGCGAACGAGCGTGCCGCCGCGCAGGAGGCGGGGCCCCGCACGGTCTTCGCCCTGCCGCCCGCGGAGGCGGACCGGACCACGGACGTTGCCGGTAACGTTCCCGGTAGCGCTCCCGGCCCTGTTTCCGGCGGATCCGGGCCAGCTCACGTCCAGGGCCAGGATCAGGGGCAGGGGCAGGGGCAGGGGCAGGGGCAGCCCGACGGTCCCGTTCCGGTACCGGTTGCGGGCGTGATGCAGGCTCCGGGCCTGGTCCAGGCGCCCGGGCAGGCACCCGGGCAGGTGCCGGCGGCCGCTCAGGCCCCGATGCCGTCTCAGGCCCCGATGCCGGCGCAGGCGCCGATTCCCGCGCAGGCCCATGCACCCGTGCCGGATTCCGGTCCCCTCGGGGACTCCGGCGCCGACCACGGACGTCATGACGCCGTCCCGCACGACCAGGCCGACGACCACACCCCGCCCCAGCCGCACCCGACCAGCGCGCCGACCGGCCGCCGGCGACGGGCCGTCGGCCAGCCCGCGGAAGCCGTCCCGGGCCAGGCCCAGGCGCAGGGTGTGCAGCCCGGTTCCGTCGCGCAGCCGGTGCCCGGGCAGGGGTTGCCGCTCCCCGCCGAAGCGCCTGCCGCGGCCTCCCCGGCCGTATCGGCCGTGTCGACCCCCAGCACAGGCACCCCGCTGCCGCCCGAGGCCGTCGTCGGACAGCCGCGCGCGGCACAGCCGTTGCCCGCCGAGGCCGCCATGGCCGCGTCCGTCGACCCCAACTCGACGCAGGGGCGGGCCATCAGCGTGCGGACGCTGGGGCAGGGCGTGCCCTTCACCCGGCAGGCCGCCCAGGTGCAACAGGTCCAGCAAGCCCAGCACGTGCAGCAAGCACACCAGGTGCAGCATGCCCATCAGGCCCCGTCGGCGCAGCGCTCCCAGCCCGGCCTGCCGTCCCCGCAGCCGACCTCCACACCTGCCCCGCACACCCCCGCCCCGCACACCCCGGGCGGGTCCGGGCGGCGCCGCAAGCTGGGGACCCCGCCCGACCCGGCGACGCGTCCGGAGCAGACGGCCCGGCCGCACCCGTCGGGCGAGCAGAGCACCGGCCCGCAGCCGACGGGGGCGACGCGGGCCGTGGCGGCTCCGACTCAGCATGCCGCCCCAGCCCCAGCCCCCGCGCCCACGCCCATGCCCGCTCCCGCTCCCGCTCCCGTCTCGTCACAGCAGTCCCAGCCGTCAGCCCCGACCCAGCCGTCTCAGCAGTCCCAGCCGTCCCTCGCGGGTCAGTCGCGGCTCGTGGCCGGTGGGACGGGCACCGAGGGGGCCGGACGGTCGTACGCCATAGGCGCCCCGGACGAGAACGCCGCCGAGGGACCCGAACCGCTGGACGGACCCGGCGGTGCCGTCGAGGTGGCGGATCCGCCGCGCCCGCAGCCGTTGGACGACGAGCTGCCGCCGGAGCCGCTGGACAACCCGCGTCGGCTGCTGGTGTGGCCGGCGCCCGACGTCAGCACCCAGCAGGCGCTCAGCGACCGCGGCTACCGTCCGGTCATCGTGCACTCGCGCGAGGAGGTCGACGCGCAGATCGCCGCGTTCCCCGCGGCGCTGTTCGTGGACCCGCTGACCGGGCCGATCACCCGCACCGCGCTGCAGTCGCTGCGGACCGCCGCCGTCGCCGCAGAGGTGCCGGTGCTGGTCACGGCCGGGCTCGGGCAGGCGACGCGCGAGGCGGCGTACGGCGCCGACCCCGCCGTCCTGCTGAAGGCGCTCGCGCCGCGCGACACCGAGCAGCATCCGCCTCGGGTGCTGCTCATCGAGGAACACGCCGAGATCGCACTCGCGCTGACCTCGACGCTCGAGCGGCGCGGAATGCAGGTGGCGCGTGCGGCGAGCGACGCGGACGCCGTCGCGCTCGCCGGACAGCTGCGGCCGAACCTGGTGGTGATGGACCTGATGCAGGTGCATCGTCGGCAGGCCGGGATCCTGGACTGGCTGCGGGCGAACGGGCAGCTCAACCGCACCCCGCTCGTCGTCTACACGGCCGCCGTCGACCAGGCGGACCTGCCGCGGCTGGCGTCGGGGGAGACGGTCCTCTTCCTCGCCGAGCGGTCGACCAGCCCGGAGGTGCAGAGCAGGATCGTGGACCTGCTGGCGCGGATCGGCACCAACTAGGCACCCGACCCTTCGTACAGGGTCCGTGTGATCCCACGTCTCCCGTTCCCGCGCCCGCCGCCGTTCCCGTGCCCACGCCTGCTGCCGTTTCCGTTCCTTCTTCCCGGTCCCGGTCGGCGGCGGAGCGTCCGCGGCGGTCGTGGCCTGGATCGCGTCGGTCGCCCGTTCGGACCCGCGGCCGGCCTGCTCTTCTCCGCTCCCCCCGGGGGGAGCGGAGGGTCGGCGCCGGGCCGGACGACCACGGCCGTCCGCCGATGAACACGCCGATGAACACGCCGGTGACCCGCTGAGCCGCCGGACGGGCGGGTCAGCGGGTCAGGGGTCAGCGGGTCAGAGGTCAGGGGGTCAGGGGTCAGGGGTCAGGGTGCTGACCTGCTCCGCTTCACGCGTCAGAGGCGCGTGACGTCCAGGTTGCCCTCGGCGTACTGCCTTCGGAGTACCTTTTTGTCGAACTTGCCCACGCTCGTCTTCGGGACGGCCTCGATGATCGTCCAGCGCTCGGGGAGCTGCCACTTGGCGATGCCGCCCTCGGCGGCGAGGAAGGCGCGCAGGGACGTGAAGTCGGCGGTGGAGCCCTCCTTGAGGACGACCGTGGCCAGCGGGCGCTCGCCCCACTTGTCGTCCGGGACGGCCACGACGGCGGCCTCGGCGACGTCCGGGTGGGACATCAGCGCGTTCTCCAGGTCCACCGACGAGATCCACTCGCCGCCGGACTTGATGACGTCCTTCGCGCGGTCGGTGAGGGTGAGGAAGCCGTCGGGGGAGATGGTGCCGACGTCACCCGTCTTGAGCCAGCCGTCCTCGCTGAACTTGTCGGCGGGGCGCAGGGGTTCGGCGTCGGGGCCGTTGTAGTAGGCGCCGGCGATCCAGGCGCCGCGCACCTCCAGCTCGCCGGCCGATGTGCCGTCCCAGGGCAGGCGTTCGCCGCCGGGGCCGGTGAGGCGGGCCTCGACGCCGGCCGGGAAGCGGCCCTGGGTGAGGCGGTAGCCGAACTCCTCGTCGGTGCCGACCGCGTGGGCCGGCGGACGGGCGATGGTGCCGAGCGGGGAGGTCTCCGTCATGCCCCAGGCGTGACAGACCCGCATGCCCAGCCCGTCGAAGGCGGTCATGAGGGCCGGCGGACAGGCCGAGCCGCCGATGGTGACCTGCGTGAGGCTGGAGACGTCCCGCGGCTTGGCGGTCAGCTCGGCCAGCAGGCCCTGCCAGATGGTGGGGACGGCGGCCGCGTGCGTCGGCTTCTCGCTCTCGATCATCTCGGCGAGTGGCGCGGGCTGCAGGAAGCGCTCCGGCATCAGCATGTTCACGCCGGTCATGAAGGTGGCGTGCGGCAGGCCCCAGGCGTTCACGTGGAACTGCGGGACGACGACGAGCGAGGTGTCCTGGTCGGTCAGACCCATCGACTGGGCCATGTTGACCTGCATGGAGTGCAGGTAGATCGAACGGTGGCTGTAGACGACGCCCTTGGGGTCCCCCGTGGTGCCCGAGGTGTAGCACATGGAGGCGGCCTGGCGTTCGTCCAGCTCGGGCCAGTCGTAGGCGGTCGGCTTGCCCGCGACGAGGTCCTCGTACTCGTGCACGCGCGCGTGGGCGCCGTCGAGGAGGGAGCGGTCGCCGGGTCCGGAGACGACGACGTGCTCGATCGTCTTGAGGTGCGGGAGCAGCGGGGCGAGCAGCGGCAGCAGGGAGCCGTTGGCTATGACCACCTTGTCGGCCGCGTGGTTGACGATCCACACCAGTTGCTCGGGAGGCAGGCGCAGGTTGAGGGTGTGCAGCACGGCGCCCATCGCGGGGATCGCGAAGTAGGCCTCGACGTGCTCGGCGTTGTTCCACATGAGGGTGGCGACCCGGTCGTCGCCGGACACCCCGAGGTCGTCGCGCAGGGCGTGCGCCAGCTGGGCGGCACGGTCGCCGATCTCGGCGAAGGAGCGGCGGTGCGGCTCGCCCTCGCCCGTCCAGGTGGTCACCTGTGACGAGCCGTGGATCGTGGCCCCGTGCGTCAGGATCCTCGAGATCAGCAGCGGTACGTCCTGCATGGTGCTCAGCACGGCGTCCTCCCAGGGCGGCGACATTGCCTACGCGGTGGTAACGGTTGTGCTGATTCTGCGCACATACCGCGCGGTATGTCACTAGGCGGCGGTGATCGATCAGATCACGTCCCAGCCCCGGCCCGTCACGTTCAAGCCCTGGTCAAAACACCACTTCGGCCCGCTATCTCACAAGTCCCAGCTCAGGGTCCTCGCGCAGCTTGCCGAGCGCCCGCGACACTGCCGACTTCACGGTGCCCACGGAGACGCCTAGCACTTCGGCCGTTTGGGCTTCGCTGAGGTCCTCGTAGTACCTGAGGACCACCATCGCGCGCTGCCGCGCGGGCAGCTTCATGATCGCGTGCCACATCGCGTCGTGCAGTGCCTGCCGCTCGGCCGGGTCGTCGCCGCCGACGTCGGGCTCCGGCTCCGGCAGCTCGTCGCACATGTACTCGTCGACCTTGCGCTTGCGCCACTGCGACGTGCGGGTGTTCACCAGGGCCCGGCGCACGTAACCGTCGAGCGCCCGGTGGTCCTCGATCCGCTCCCACGCGACGTACGTCTTGGCGAGGGCGGTCTGCAGCAGGTCCTCCGCGTCGTTCGGGTTCGCGGTCAGCGACCTGGCGGTACGCAGCAGCACCGGCTGACGGGCTCTGACATACGAGGCGAAGGACGGATACGGTGAGGGCCGCGTCCTGCCGTTCGACGCGCTGGTGCAGACGGATGTGGTCATGGCTCCACGCTAGGTTCGCCTGCCGGGCGGGCGGATCGGCCGCAGGTCCCTAAGACGCGTCCCTCTCAGGTTGTAGGGGTGGCGCCTGCCCCACCTCCTACAGGTGGACGAGCCACCACCCCCCGTCGGGGATGACCCTGGCCCCATCGCCCTTCGGGGATGGCCCTGGGCCCTTCCCCGTCGGGACGACCCTGGCCCCTCCACCCCTCGGGGAAGCCCATGGCCCCTCCACCCCTCGGGGATGACCCTGGGCCCCTGAACCTCGCGGCCGTGCGCTCCTGGGCGTACGCGGGCTCCTTGACCGTGCACACCAGGCCGCCGTCGCGCCACCCCTCGCGCCATCGCCGGATGCTGCCGGCGGCACGGACCCGCTGGGTCCGTCCTCGGGCTCTCAGGACGCCACTCGGGCTCTCAGGCGTCCGAGACCAGTACCAGGCCCGAGGTCGGCACGCCGGTTCCCGCCGTCACCAGCGCCCGTGCGGCGTCCGGCACCTGGTTCACGGACGTGCCCCGCAGCTGCCGTACGGCCTCCGCGATGCCGTTCATCCCGTGCAGGTAGGCCTCGCCGAGCTGGCCGCCGTGGGTGTTCAGCGGCAGCCGGTCCTCCGTCACGAAACCGGCGGCCTCGCCCGGCGCGCAGAAGCCGAACTCCTCCAGCTGCATCAGCACGAACGGGGTGAAGTGGTCGTACAGGATCCCCACGTCGATGTCGGCCGGCGCCAGCCCGGAGGTCCGCCACAGCTGACGGGCGACCACGGACATCTCCGGCAAGCCCGTCAGGTCGTCGCGGTAGAAGCTGGTCATCTGCTCCTGGGCCCGGGCCGCCCCCTGCGCCGCGGCGGCGATCACGGCGGGCGGCCGCGCCAGGTCGCGGGCCCGCTCCACCGAGGTGACGACCAGGGCCTGGCCGCCGTCGGTCTCCTGGCAGCAGTCCAGCAGCCGCAGGGGTTCGGCGATCCAACGGGACGCCGCGTGGTCCGCGAGGGTGATCGGACGGCCGTGGAAGTAGGCGGCCGGGTTGTGCGCCGCGTGCCGGCGGGCCGTGACGGCCACCGGGCCGAAGGCCTCCTGCGCCGTCAACCCGTACGCGTACAGGTACCGCTGGGCCGCCATCGCCACCCAGGACGCGGGGGTGAGCAGCCCGAACGGCAGCGCCCAGCCGAGTGCCGCCCCCTCGGCCGACGGCTCCCGGTGCTGCACCCCCGAGCCGAAGCGGCGTCCCGAACGCTCGTTGAAGGCGCGGTAGCAGACGACGACCTCGGCCACGCCCGCCGCCACGGCCAGCGCCGCCTGCTGCACGGTCGCGCAGGCCGCCCCGCCGCCGTAGTGGACCCGCGAGAAGAAGGACAGCTCGCCCATCCCGCAGGCCTGCGCCACGGTGATCTCCGGGCTGGTGTCCATCGTGAACGTCACCATCCCGTCCACGTCGGCCGGCACGAGGCCCGCGTCGTCCAGTGCGGCTCGTACCGCCTCCGCCGCCAGCCGCAGTTCGCTGCGCCCGGAGTCCTTGGAGAACTCCGTCGCTCCGATCCCGACGACGGCGGCCCGCCCCCCGAGCCGATCGCGCTCCCGCACACTCATCGAGCCCCCGCCTCCGACCCGGCTTCCGCTCCCGCTCCCGCTCCCGCTCCCGCTCCCGCTCCCGGGACGGTGAGCGTGACCGTGCCGGTGACATGACGGCCGACGCCGTTGTCCCCGGTGACCCGCACCACGGCGGTGTCCCCGTCGACCTCCTCGATCCGGCCTCTCAACACCATGGTGTCGCCCGGGTGGTTGGGCGCCCCGAGCCTGATGGCCACCTTGTGCAGCACGGCCGTCGGGCCGAACCGGTCGGTGAGGTAGCGGCCGACCAGGCCGTTGGTCGTGAGGATGTTCATGAAGATGTCGGGCGACCCCTTCTGCCGGGCGAGTTCCGGGTCGTGGTGGACGTCCTGGTAGTCGCGCGAGGCGAGGGCGCCGGCCACGATCAGGGTGCGGGTGACCTCGATCTCCAGCGGCGGCAGCACGTCACCGGCCTTCATACGGCTCCCTCACGCGCGCGGAACACGGGCAGCGTCAACTCGTCGTCGTACGTACGGAACTCCAGCTCCACGGGCATGCCGACGCGCACCTTGTCGTAGGGGACGTCCACCACGTCGCTGATCACCCGGACGCCCTCGGCGAGTTCGATCAGCCCCACCGCGTAGGGCGGGGAGAACGCCGGGAAGGGCGGGTGGTGCATCACCACGTACGAGAAGACCGTCCCCGCGCCGCCCGCCTCGACGACGTCCCACTCGGCCGCGCCGCACGCGTTGCAGCCCGGGAGCCACGGGAACCGGAGGGTGTCGCAGTCGGCACAGCGCTGGATGAGGAAGCGGCGGTCGCGGACGCCCTCCCAGAAACCGGCGTTGTCGCGGTTCACGACGGGGCGGGGGCGGTGCTCGCGCGGTCGCGACGTCCGCTTG
Organism: Streptomyces sp. B21-105; assembly: GCF_036898465.1. Taxonomy (NCBI): domain Bacteria; kingdom Bacillati; phylum Actinomycetota; class Actinomycetes; order Kitasatosporales; family Streptomycetaceae; genus Streptomyces; species Streptomyces sp. B21-105. The sequence goes on from NZ_JARUMJ010000001.1 coordinate 4,582,128, forward strand.
GCCGGGGCGTACTTGAGGATGCGGAAGCGGTGGGTGCCGACGAGCGTCCCGGCCACGCGCACATCCGTCCGGGTCGTGACGAAGTAGCCGGCGCCCAGCTTGGTGGTCTTGCGCGGCGAGACCGACTCGATCACCGTGTCGAATGCGACCTCGTCACCCGGCCGCAGGGGGCGCAGATACTCCTGCTCGCAGTCGGTGGCCACCACCGCGGTGCAGCCCGCGCCGTCGAGCAGGGTGAGCAACTCGTCGTAGGCCTGCGCACGCCCCTGGGTGGCCTGGGCGGCCGGATCGTCCCCGCCGCCCAGGCCGCCCAGGCCACGCATGATCCACGCCTGCAGCATGGTGGGCGGGGCGATCGCGCCGAGACCGGTGTACGCGGGGTTGCGATCGCCCATCGCCTCGCACCAGTGCCGGATCATGGGCACGTTGACGGGGTCCCGGCCGGTGCCGGCGACGGCGGCGGGACAGCCCTCGTAGGCCTTGAGCCGCGCGTGGAGATCGTCGTCGTCCACGACCGCACTCCTTCCAGGACCGGGACGGGAGAGGCGTGAGGAGACTGATTGCCGAAGACAGAAGGATTTCTGACTGTCCGTCAGATGACGACCTCTGTCAAGCCTTCGCCAAGCCTTCACCAAGGTCACCGACGCCTCGCATCCCGCCCCGCACCGCACCGCCGCAGACCCCCCGCGCCACCGGCCATCCCCTTCCCCATTTCGAACATATGTACGACAATAGAGGTATGGCCACCACCGACCGGTTCCCCCGGCAGGCCACCACGCTGGCCCTCGCCCATGCCCTGTCGGCCGCCGAACGCGGCCTGGCCGTCATCCCCCTGTCCCGGACCAAGCTCCCGGCCCTGCGCTCCCCCCACCGGGCCGAACACCACGACGACCCCCGCGACGCCCCCACTGCCTCCGCCACCCCCGCCGCCCCGCCCTGCCACGGCGAATGCGGCCGCCCCGGCCACGGCGTGTACGACGCCACCACCGACCCCGCCCGCATTCGCGCGCTCTTCGCCGCCGCCCCCTGGGCCACCGGATACGGCATCGCCTGCGGCCTGCCCCCGCACCACCTCATCGGCGTCGACCTGGACACCAAGTCCGGCACGGACTCCTCATCGGCCTTGCGCGAACTGGCCCTGCGGCACCTCTTCACGATCCCGCCGACGGTCGTCGTCCTCACGCCGTCCGGCGGACGGCACCTCTGGCTCACCGGCCCGCCGGACGTCGTCGTCCCCAACTCGGCCGGCCGGCTCGCCCCCGGCATCGACATCCGCGGCGCCGGCGGCTACCTGGTCGGCCCCGGATCCCGCACCGCCCACGGCGTCTACGCCGCCGACCCCGGCAGCGCCCACCTCCCGCCGGCGCCCTGTCCGCCCTCCCTGCTGCGGCTGCTGGTCCCACCGCCGCGCCCCGCCCGCCCGGGACGGCAGCCTTCGGCGGGCGGTGCGCACGGCCGGGGCCTGATCCAGTTCGTCCTGGCCGCGCACGAGGGTCAGCGCAACACCCGGCTGTTCTGGGCGGCCTGCCGGGCCCACGAGAACGGCATCGCAGCGGAACTGACCGAGGACCTGATCACCGCGGCCGTCCACACCGGCCTGACGGCCCGCGAGGCCCGGGAAACGATCGCGTCAGCCGCCCGAATGACGGCCCACCGCCCAGCTTCGTGAACCCCGCCCACCGGCCGACGCAGCGCCCGTCAGCCCCCTGCCTCCGAGGATTGCTCGTCGGAAAAAGGAACGTCACCCCGGGCAAGGCACAACGAACAAGTGGTCATGATCAGGCGCGCGACTGGTCAAGAATCAGCCTGAAAAGGCTCGTTACCCCGACCGGACTGGAGAGCACCATGCCCCGATGGGCCGTCCTGCAAACCGAAGGCGAGGCGGAGGGCTTCCGGTACTCCGTCCGCGGCGAACTCGAAGGGACCGAGGCCGAAGCGCTGGCCGGGATGCTGTACATGCTCGACACCTTCGAAGAGGCCCTGACCGCCGCGGGTCGGCGACGCCAGCAGAGACAGGTCTACCGCGTCTCCGAACGCAGCTACTTCGTCCGCGTCGAGAACCGGCTGTCGCGCAAGGAGGCCCACTTCACCCTCGCCGAACTCATAGCCGACACCCACGACGAGGGCCTCCCCGACACCGCGTACGCCTGACACGCAGACAAGCCGTCCCGGCCACGCCCTGGCCGGATTCCGGCGCCCACCAGAAGGGACGGCCCTCGTGGGGCTCAGGCTTCTGGCGGGGGGCACCGTTCGCGATCGCCGGCCGATCGGTGGCGTGGCGGGGAGCCACGGCCGAGGTCCAGGGTTCCGGTCAGCGGAAAATGAGGGGAACCGCTTGCACCAGCAGGGGCCAGAAAAACCGAACGCCGATCCTGATGCAGCAAGAGAGCGCTACAACTCAGACATGCAGGCATCACGAGCTGCGGTGCGGAATCTGTTTCGTGTGGAACTGTCCGTCGCCCACATGGGCTTGGCGATCACGATCACCGCAAGCGTCCTTGCAGGGGAAGGCTTGGTCGCCGAGTACGGGCGTGATCATCGCTGGCGGCTTTGCCGCGCTCTTCGTCGTCGCCCTGGCTGTAGTGCTCCTGGCCGGTAGCCGCGGGCGGAACGCCGTACGCACCGCATACGAATCTACCTTCGGCTGGGCAGAGTGGATCTAGCGCCGTGCCCCGACCGTGCCCGATGAACCGGGAAGTCCCAGGGAACAGCGGTGTCCTTCAGCCAAGGACCACGGCGACGGCCCCCGACCGTATTTCCTGGTCGGGGGCCGTTTCGCTGCGGTGGGTGTGGGATTTGAACCCACGGTGACATCGCTGCCACGACGGTTTTCAAGACCGTTCCCTTAGGCCGCTCGGGCAACCCACCTACGCCCCGGCCCACCTGGGGCGGAGCGGGTACAGAGTACCCGGCGCGGGCGGTGCTCGGGGGGCGTGGTCCACACGGGGTCCACTGGCTCTGTCCACACCCGTGCCCAATGCGCCGATCACCAGCACCCGGCCCCCGCGTCACCCAGCCGACGCGAGCAAGCCTGGGGGCTGCGCTGACCTTGTTTGCATCCCCAGAACGTCCGTGTCTACCGAGTTACGACTTTGCTACTGATTCATGGTGGCTCGCCCCGCTCCGCGCCCGCGGAGCGGCCCCCGGTCGACCTGCGCTCAGGTCTCCGCCCCGCTCCAGCCCGGCCGGCGTCCGGGCCGCACGTTCAGCAATCGGCCGCCTGACGCTGGAGAAGGGATATGCCGTGGCTGGGGCTGTCGGCTCCAAGGCCCTACGCACCCACTTGGCGCGAGCCTCGAAGATCACGGCACCAGCGTCGTGCTCACCTGACAGGCCCACAGGCTCCCAACGCGCCGGAGGCTTAAGGGGCCTGATCACTCCCGCCAAAGCAGCTCCAGCCCAAGCCGCTACGCCGGCCTTGCTCGCACTCACGGCAGCCGTGCTCGTTCGCCCCTGAGCCGATACCACCTACTCCGAACGGGAAAGGGCCGAACCCGGAACGGCCTGTCTGAGCCGGTCGGTTCGGCTTTGATCCGGCCGACGCCCGGGCCTCCCGAGACCAAGCCGATGGCTCGGAATCAAGCACCGACACCACCAGCAGGGTGAAAAAACGCACCCCCTTACCCCCTTCAGCCTCTTATCTTCATGTACTTTCATACGCTTATTGCTAGTTTTCGATTGGTAAGTGATGTTTCATCACCCCATCTCCAAGCACTCGCGCCGCGGACCTCTATTCACGGCTACGGCCGCAGAACCTCGACACGAGACACGACTTCTGGCCTGACCGGAACTCACTAGGAGAGCTCGGAATCCCTTTGCCGGGGCGACTGAGCTCAACGGCGACAAGAAAGGTCACCCCCATGGCAGTGGTTGCCAACTCGTCCCGTTCGCCAGGCAAAATCCGTATAATCCATCGCCTCAAGACACGTCTTGCACTCTTGCCGGGTGTAGCGCTGCTGGCCACGGCCACGGTCGCGCTCACTTCAGGCGTAGCGCAGGCCGCAGAAGCCCCCGTCGAACTGGGGACGGCCAAGAGTTACGCGGTCCTGGCCGGTTCCACGATCACCAACACCGGCCCCACCGTCATCAACGGTGACGTGGGACTGAGTCCTGGCTCTTCGGTGACGGGCTTCTCATCCTCGACGCCCTCCGGCCCCGGGCAGATCTTCGGCGATCTGCACGTGGCCGACGCCGAGGCCGCTCAGGCGAAGACGGATCTGACCACCGCCTACAACGATGCGGCTGGCCGAGGCCCTGGAGCCGCTGTTACAGCCGATCTCGGCGGACAGGTACTGGTCCCCGGCGTCTACACGGCCTCGTCGTCAATGGGACTCACCGGAGCCCTCACCCTCAACGCCAAGGGTGATCCCAACGCCGTCTTCATCTTCCAGGCCGGATCGACACTGACCACCGCTTCGGCCAGCAGCGTCATCCTCGTCAACGGTGCACAGCCCTGCAACGTGTTCTGGAAGGTGGGCAGCTCCGCTACTCTCGGGACCAATTCCACCTTCGTGGGCACCATCATGGCCGACCAGTCGATCACGGTAACAACCGGCGCCAAGATCCAGGGCCGTGCCCTTGCGAGAATCGGCGCGGTAACGCTGGACGACAACGTCATCACAACGCCGATCTGCGCGACTGGCCCCACCGGCCCCACTGGGCCCGCCGGACCCGCCGGACCCGCCGGACCCGCCGGACCCGCCGGGCCTGCCGGGCCTGCCGGGCCTGCCGGGCCTGCCGGGCCTGCCGGACCCACGGGAGACACCGGCCCTGCCGGACCCGCCGGACCCGCCGGACCCGCCGGACCCAAGGGCGACACCGGACCTGCCGGACCTCAAGGTCCTGAAGGGTCCCAGGGACCCGCCGGACCTGCCGGACCCACGGGAGACACCGGACCTGCCGGACCTGCCGGACCCAAGGGCGACACCGGACCTGCCGGACCCACGGGAGACACCGGCCCTGCCGGACCTCAAGGTCCTGAAGGGTCCCAGGGACCCGCCGGACCTGCCGGACCCACGGGAGACACCGGACCTACCGGACCTGCCGGACCCAAGGGCGACACCGGACCCGCCGGACCTCAAGGCCCCAAGGGTCCCAAGGGGGACACCGGCCCGGTCGGACCTAAGGGCCCTAAGGGTCCCAAGGGGGACACCGGCCCGGTCGGACCTAAAGGACCTAAAGGACCTAAAGGACCCCAGGGTCCTGCGGGACCTGGCGGTGAAGGTGATCACGGGCACCACGGCGACCACGGCCACCACGGCGACCACGGGCCCAACTGCCAAGAGCACCAAGGCAAACAGCCCTGGTGGCACGACGGGAAGCGCGTGTCGCTGACATCCCCGGCGGCGTGCAGGGACTAAGCGAAACCTCGTCTGCATCTCCTTGAGGCGAAGGGATATACGAGTAAGGGGCGTCTTCTCCGAAGGCGCCCCTTACTGACGTTCACGAGCCAATCTGCCGGCTGTTCGTGCAGAGAACAGGCGATATGGCAGTGACCAGCCAACTTCCAGCGGCCGTCTGGAGCCCCGAACTCCCCAAGCGCATGTTCCCTCATGTGCTCCATGCCTACATCAGAGGAATCCCCAACTGAGCAATGCTCAACGATCAGAAGACCGGTCGCGCGGTGGCTGGTGAAGAGCTGTCAGAGAGCCTTGCCCGCTTCGTGGTCGTCCACAACGGGCTGTCCCCGAGCGCGCCGAGCGGATCGCGGATCAGGCGGTCGGCGTTCCTCGCCACGGCGGCTACCGCAACCGTGCCCATGGTTCCGTCCGACGACGTCGATCTCGGCCTTCACGCGCTCATCCTGCACACGAAGGAATACGCCGGACCGTGCGAGCGGTACGCGGGCCGCGCATCACCACCATGCCGGTGGAGGCGGCCGTGACCCGGAGAAGGTCTCCGCCTCGGCTCATGCCCACGACTCAGCGCTTGGTCGTCAACCGTCGAGGTTCCACGGTGTGGGAGGTGGAGAGCGGCCGGGGCCACTTCGCGGTGAAGCTTGGCTGTCCGATCGAGGCGACTGCTGAGTGGACCGCCCAGCCGTGGACTGCGCTCGCGCCCGCACGGGAGGGCGCTGTCCTGCAGTGACGGAACGTATTCCGACTGCACGCGCGCGGGCGGTGTTCGGGGGGCGTGGTCCGCGGCAGCGGAAATGCCTCGACAAAGCCTGGGGCCGGCCGGGATGCTCGGCGCGATGACGAGAACAGACGACATGCCTGCCGCGTGGGACGAGCGCACCCAGCTCACCACCTTCCTCGACTACGCCCGCGACACCGCTCGCGCCAAGTGCGAGGACCTGTCCGATGCGGATGCCCGCAAGGCGCCCCTGCCGGGGTCGCCGCTGATGACTGCGAGCGGCCTGATCAGCCACCTGCGCTGGGTCGAGTACTACTGGTTCCGGGTGGTGTTCCTCGGCGAGGAGGACGAGGGGCCGTGGACCGACGAGGATCCCGACCGCGAGATGCGCATCGCCGTGGACCTCCCGCTCGCGCGGTTGCTCGAGGAGTACGCCGAGAACGCCGAGCAGCACCGCACACTGGTCGCCCGGCACGACCTCGACGTCCGGGCTCAGCGGGCGACGCGCGACGGCCGTCATGTGGACCTGCGCTGGATCCTTCTGCACCTGCTCGAGGAGACGGCCCGGCACAACGGCCACCTCGATGTGCTGCGCGAACTGATCGACGGCAGGACGGGCGTCTAACCGGTGCGCTGACCGGGCAGGGCGGCCGGACAGTCGGACAGCCGGCTCGGTCGAGCCTCGGGAAGGCTGAGAGACGCTTGCCCCGCCTCCCTCATTTTCACGAGCCGCACGCGCGCGTGCGTTCCGAGGGAATGTGGGAGGCAGCGGAAAGCGCGGCCGCAGCGGTCAGTTGTCGCCCTTGCGGGAGCCGAGGGTCAGGTCGACGGTCTGGGTCTTGCCGCCCCGCTCGTAGGTGATCGTGACCTTGTCGCCGGGCTGGTGGGTCCAGATCTCGCCGATGAGGGTCGGACCGCTGTCGATCACCATGTCGTCGAGCTTGGTGATGACGTCGCCGGGCTTGAGGCCGGCCTTGGCCGCCGGACCGCCGGGCTCGACCGCGGACGCACCGCCCTCGGCCGTGTCCGTGATCTTCGCGCCGCCCGAGGAGTCCTGCAGCGAGACCGACGCGCCGATCTTGGCGTAGACGGGCTCACCGGTCTTGATCAGCTGCTGGGCGACGTACCTGGCCTGGTTGATCGGGATCGCGAAGCCGAGGCCGATCGAGCCGGACTGGGTGGCGCCGCCCAGACCGCCGCCGCCGGTGGACTGGATCGCGGAGTTGATGCCGATGACATTGCCCGAGGCGTCCAGCAGCGGGCCGCCCGAGTTGCCCGGGTTGATGGAGGCGTCCGTCTGCAGGGCGCTCATGTACGAGGCCGAGCTGCCGGTGCTGTCGCTGGAGGCGACCGGGCGGTTCTTCGCGCTGATGATGCCCGTGGTGACCGTGTTGGACAGGCCGAAGGGCGCGCCGATCGCGATCGTCGAGTCGCCGACCGCCACCTTGTCGGAGTCGCCGAGGGTGAGCGGCTTCAGGTTCGAGGGGGCGTTCTTGAGCTTGATGACGGCGACGTCGTAGCCCTGGGCGTGCCCCACGACCTCGGCGTTGTACTTCTTGCCGTCCGCGAAGGTGGCCGTCACCTTGCCGCCGTCGACCGCTTCGGCGACCACGTGGTTGTTGGTGACGATGTGGCCCTGGGTGTCGAACACGAAGCCGGTGCCGGTGCCGCCCTCGCCGCTGCTGGACTCGGCCTGGATGGTCACCGTGCTGGGCAGAGCCTTGGCGGCGACCCCGGCGACGGTGCCCGGGTCGCGCTTGACCTCGCCGCCGTTGGTGGAGGAGGAGACGGTGGTGGAGCCGGTGTTGTCGTCGTTCTTGGCGAGGGTGTAGCCGAGGCCGCCGCCCAGGCCGCCCGCGACCAGCGCGGCGATGAGGATCGCGGCGACGAGCCCGCCACGGCCCCGGCCGGACTTCGGGGCGGGCTGCTGATAGGACGCGCCCCAGACGGTCCCGTCGGCACCACCCGCACCCCCGGCACCACCCGTACCACCGGCCCCGCCCGCGGCGGCCGAGCCGACGTCGCCGTACGGCTGCGTGCCCGCACCGACGTCGCCGTACGCGTGCGTGCCCGCGTCGGCGTACACCGGTGTGGCCGGGGGCGGGCCGGCCCAGTCGCCTTCCGAGGCGGACGGAGTGCTGCTGTGCGGGACGGCGGCTGCGGGCGGGGCGGTCGCCGTGTGCGGCGCCGGGGGCGCCTGCGCCGGGGCCGGCGGCGGCCAGTCGCCGTCCGTCGGCGCCGGTGCGCCCTGGGGCGCGGTGGGCGGCGGCCAGCCCGCCTCGGGAGCGCCCGCCGCGTGGGCGGGTGTTTCCGGCGTCTGTACCGACGTTGCCGGGACCTCGGTGGTGGGCGCGCCCGCGTCCGGCGCGGGCGCTTGCGCGGAGGCCGAGGGAGAATCCACCGGCACGGGGGGTGCGGACGGGGCCGGGGGTACCTGGGTGCCCTCGTTCTTGCCCTCGTTCTCGGTGTTCACAGCTCTTCTCCTCGATCCACGGCTGTTGTCGTCGGTCGCACTCAGGTCACGTTCTGCGCGTTCGACCGCGTTCGTCGCGCTTGTCGCACGCTGTGTTCTCGACCCGGCGCGTTGAAGCTGCGCAGGTGCTCCTGTGTACGTCTCAGCTTTTCCCACGGGCCGTCAGAGCACCATAAGCGGTGCCTGTGGGTCCTTGGCCATTCTTTATAAGGGGTATTGCGCACAATAAGTGCGCATCTTCGAAACATCTCAGAGGGTTCTCAGACGACTGCGCGCCGGTGGCACGATGACGCGGTGACTCACGCACGGCAGCACCACATTCAAGTCGTCGCTCACCGAGGCGCTTCCGAGGACGCCCCCGAGCACACCCTGGCCGCCTACAAGAAAGCGATCGAGGACGGCTCGGACGCCCTCGAATGCGACGTACGGCTCACCGCGGACGGCCATCTCGTCTGCGTGCACGACCGTCGCGTCAACCGTACGTCCAACGGCCGCGGAGCGGTCTCCGCCCTGGAGCTCGCCGACCTCGCGGCGCTGGACTTCGGCTCCTGGAAGACGATGGAGGCCCGCGAGGCCTGGCAGGCGCGCGAGGAGGACCCCGACTGGGAGGTCCGGCCCGAGGACCGCGAGGAGACCTCGGTGCTGACCCTGGAGCGGCTGCTGGAGCTCGTCTCCGACGCCGGGCGCCGGGTGGAACTGGCCATCGAGACCAAGCATCCGACGCGGTGGGCCGGGCAGGTGGAGGAGCGGCTGCTCACACTCCTGAAGAAGTTCGGCCTGGACGCGCCGGCCTCGGCGGCCGAGTCCCCGGTGCGGATCATGAGCTTCTCGGCCCGCTCGCTGCACCGGGTGCGCGCCGCCGCTCCGACGATGCCGACGGTGTACCTGATGCAGTTCGTCTCGCCCCGGCTGCGCGACGGACGGCTGCCCGCGGGCGTCGGGATCGCCGGCCCGTCGATGCGGATCGTGCGCAGCCATCCCGCCTACGTCCAGCGGCTGAAGCGGACCGGGCACCAGGTGCACGTGTGGACGGTGAACGAGCCCGGCGACGTCGACCTGTGCGTCGAACTGGGCGTGGACGCCATCATCACCAACCGCCCGCGCGCGGTGCTCGGACGACTGGGCCGATGATCGGGCCGATGATCCCGCGGGCCGGCCCGAACGCCCCGGCCCGTGCGCTCAGAGGGAGCCGGAATCGGTTCGGAGAAAGGCACAGAAGTCACGGAAGTCCCACTGGCCCCATCCACACCTCTTGACCACAGCACGCGCCTACAGCATTCTCCGTTCCAGCCATACCGTCCAAATTCAGCCACGCACTGAACAGGCCCTCACAGGGAGTGCTCCGGCGCGTTCGCTGTGTGTTCGGTCGCCCGCGAATGCGTCGTCGGACCTGCGTTGGCCGGTTTCCGGTACAGGCCAATGGGGCATCCACTCCGTGGCGTGGGGCGAAGGAGGTCTCGGGGGTGGCGTTGGTGGTGGCACAGGAGGTGCCCGCGTCGTCGAGCATGGCCGTATCCCATGGCCCTGCGGGCGTGGGGAACGCGAGACACCGCATGCGCGATCAGCTGCGCAGCGGCGGAGTGTCGGAATCGGTCATCGACGACGCCGTACTGATCCTTTCCGAACTCCTGAGCAATGCGTGCAAGCACGGCAGACCGCTGGGCGACGCCCTGGCCGGGGACGGCGACGTCCGGGCCGCGTGGCGGGTCGACCCGGGCGGCCGGCTGGTGGTCGAGGTGACCGACGGCGGCGGCCCGACCCGCCCGGCCCCGGCGACCCCCTCCGTCACCGCCCACGGCGGCCGCGGGCTCAACATCATCACGGCGCTGGCCGACGACTGGGGCGTCCGGGACGACGCCCGCGGCGAGGTGACGGTCTGGGCCGTCGTCCACGCGGACGTGTACGACCCTGACGCCGGCTGTCGGCGCGACGACTTCGCCAGCCGGATCGCGGCCCCGTCGGTGGCCTCGATCCCCGGCCTCGACTTCGCGGACGCCTTCGACGACCTGGACCAGTGACCCGATGAGTGCTCCAAGGAGTGACCCGGGGGACGGATCAGACCTCTGGCAGACCTCGTGGCAGACCCCGCGAAGGAAACCGGGGCGCGACTCCGGGTCGCCGCGCGAGCCGTCCGTCGCGCAGGACCGGCGCGCAGGACTGCCGCGTCCGACTGCCGTGCAGGACTGCCGCGTCGTCCACAGGTTCCCGTGACGGAGGGTACGAACGGCTAGGCTCCCGCCGTACCAGACGAGCCGTAACCGGGAGACACCCAGATGGCCAAGAAGCGACCCCAGACGACGGCCAAGCGGCCGCAGCCCACCGACGCGGACATCCCGGTCGTCGGCGCGCGGGAGCCCTGCCCGTGCGGCAGCGGCCGCCGCTACAAGGCCTGCCACGGCCGGGCCGCCGCGCATGCGGTGACCGAGTTGGTGCAGCGTCCCTTCGAAGGCCTGCCGGGCGAGTGCGACTGGGTGGCGCTGCGCGAGCTCGTGCCGGCCGCCACGGTGGAGCTGACGCTGAAGGGCGGCCTGCCCGAGGGCGTCCCGTCCGTCACGCTGGCCACCGTCCTGCCGATGGCCTGGCCTGCCCTGCGCCGCGACGACGGCTCGGTGCTGCTCGGCCTGCAGAACGACACGCCGTCGGGCGACCTCAGCCGCGACCTGGCTGACACCCTGCAGCGGGCGCTGGAAGCGGCCCCCGGCACTCCGGTACAGGCGCGCCGCGCCCCGGCGGACGGTCCGCGGATGCAGGACCTGCTCGACGCCGAAGGCGCGTTCGAGCCAGTTGTGCACAGCGGCTTCGAGTTCTGGGTCCCGGACCCGGAGAACGCCGCGCCGGAGGTGGCCGCCTCCCTGGAGCGGGCCAACGCCGCGGCGATCCCGACCGTGAAGCTGACCGGCGTCGACGCCGCGTACTGGTGCGAGACGCCGGACAAGAACCACCTGCGCTGGGTCATGCCGCACCCGGAGGAGCAGCTTCTGGACGCCCTCGCGCGGCTGCACGCGGCGGGCCGTTCCGGCCTCGGCGAGGGCACGCGCCTGGTGGGCTCGTTCCGGGCGCACGGCGTGACGGTGCCGGTCTGGGACCTGCCGAGCGCGGTCACCGCGGACGACGTGGAGAAGCCGGCCGCCGAGTTCGCCGAGCGCCTCGCCGGGGCGCTGGCCTCGGACGCGCCGCTCACCGCCGCCGAGCGTCGCGCGCGCGGCGGCCTGACCAACCGACAGGTGACGCTCAGCTGACGCACAGGCACGGGCGACGGCCGTGCTGACCGGCCGCGCCGACCGGCCGGTCAGCGGACCGGACGCGGACGGCCGGCGTGAGCCCTCTCACAACTGCCGCCAGAACAAGGCGAGTCGGGGCCCGAAGTGCCGATTCGCCGATGTCCGGAAAGCCGATGAAAACAAGAGATCGAATTTGCGTAGCGCCGATCTCTTGTTACCGTTCGAGTAGCCCGGTTGCTGGTGCATCCCCCGTCGCCAGCAACCGGGTTCTTCTGTTTCCGGACTCGCTCACACCCCGACATCGCACGTCAACTGCCCGTGTCCGACGGGAAGTTGCTCCCGGAGCGCAGCAGTAGCGGACCATCTTGCGTCGCTTCGGCGAACTCCGTCACCGCGGTGTACGCGGCCGGCGTGCCGCGGCTCGGCTCGTGGGGCGTCTCACAGGACTCCGGCTCGTCCTCGGCGGCCACCGGGCACCGCGTCTGCACGGTGCGGCCGGCCGGGCCCATGAGGCTCAGGACGGCGTCCAGAGCGCGTCCGGTGGCGTTGCGGTAGTAGGTGCGCGCCCAGGTGTCCTCGCCCCGGGAGAGCACACAGGTCTGCGCCTCCACCCCCTCGGGGGAGGTCAGTTCGGGGCCGCAGCGGGCGGCGGTGGCCAGGCCGAGTCCCAGCACCAGCGGCCTGGAGGGGGCGGCGGACGGCGCCTTGGGGTCCGCGCCGGCATTCGCGCCGTCGGCGCCGCGCCCGGCGTTCCCGTCGGTCCCACGATGCCCGTCGGCCGCAGGCCCCTCAGCCGCCTCGGCCCCTTCGGCCACCTCGGTCCTTTGGGTCCCAGGCGCACCACCGCGGGCACCGGCAGCGCCCGCGCGCCGGTCCGCCGCGTCGGCGGGCCGCTCGCCTACCGTTCCGGCAGCCTGCTCGCCGGCCTCGCCGGGAGAACGCCTGTCGGCCGCGTGCACGTCGGCCCGGTCGGACGGACGGCCTTCCTCGCCGGCCGGCCCCGCGGACGCCATGGCCAGGGGCAGGGCGACCGCGCAGGCCACGACGCCCCCGAGGGCGAGCAGACGAAGGTTCATGTAGCGGAAGATAAGGGGCGAACGCGGGCGTCCCGGCCGGCGCGCGCCCGACACCCCTACAACTCGGGGGCGCTCACACCCGTACGAGTGAGGGCGTCCACCACGGCGTCCACCACGGCCTCGACGTCGGGAACCCAGGGCGAGGCCGAGCCGGGCAGAGGAGCCCGCTCCCACCGGATGTCCCCGCTCCCCGTCACCGACGGGGGCAGGGCGAGGTAACCGCCCTCGCCGTGGAAGCGCAGGGAGCCCGGCACGAAGTCCTTGGCGTAGAGCAGCTCACCCAGCTGCTCCATCGAGTACGGCCGGACGAGGATGAACCAGCGCGTGGGCGAGGCGACGACCGGTCCGAGGCGCATGCCCTGCCCGTCGAGCGCTACGAGCGCGCGCGACGCCGCGAGGGCGGGGAGGCTGACCGCGCAGGGGGCGGCGCCCCCGGTGGCCAGGATGATCGGTGCGGCCGGCCGATTACCCCACCACCAGCGCACCATGCGCGCGTCGCAGGTGGCGGCGAGAAGGCCGGGGTCGAAGGGGTGAGCACCGGGGACCGTGCACTCCGGGTCGGGGCAGGTGCAGCGGGAGGTGCTCCGCTGGTCGGCCGCCGCTCCCGGAAGGACGGGCCACTGCCAGTCCGTCGCGAAAGTCAGTGCCGAGTCGATCAACTCAGGTCCCGCGTCGCCTGACTGGGACAGGAGCCTGCGTCGCTTTCCGAGGATCTCGCGCATGAGCGCTCGTTCCTTTCCGTTGCACCGCTGGCAACACCGTGGGCCACATCACACCATGTGTCGATCACTTCACTGTGCGTACCTTTTGGCGCATCACACCCCTGTCGTTGACAGGGGGAACCCCTCAGGGTCGAGCGATGGCTGCTCGCGCGGCCACTCGGTCCGACTCGCGTCCATCTCAATGCCGGGCGTGGCGTGGGGTGGCGAAGTCTGGCGTTTAACGTCGCACGTATTTCTCTCCGCCTCCGCCACGGGAGGATGGGGCACGGTCGTCGATGACTATGACGCCCGGCGCGGTCAACCAGGTTCCGGAGGCTCCCGACGAGCTCCCGACGACCCCTGGCCCTTACCGAGTACGTACCCATCACGACCGCTGTGACGCTCCGTTGAGCAAGGCCAGTCGACCGCAATCAACCGTTACCCGAGGCAGTTTTAAGCCAATCTTGCAATTTCGCAAGGGAGCCGGAAGAACCGTGCGCGATTCTCCCAAAGACCCCGTGGACACCAGCGACCCTGGCAGGACAATGCTGGACATCCCCTCACGAGTGCGTGTACATGTGGAGACACCGCTAGCGGCGCAGAATGACATGGGGGTTTGCGATGCTTTTGAGCAATACGCTCCGGTCCGAGAGCCGGACGCCATGAACGCCCCTCACCCTCCGAAAGTGGCCGGAATCGATCCAACGGTTCCGTCGCCCGCACACACTGTCCCGCCCGCGCCCGCCGTCCCGGGCGGTTCCGCCGTCCCCGCGGCCGCCTCCGTCCCTGATCCGTCGTCCGGCCCGCCCGGCATGTCGGGACCGGGAGCCCTGCTGACGGACCGGCTGGCCGGCTGGGTCTCGGACCTCACCACACTGCACGAACTCACCGAACGCCTGGCCCGCACGGCCGCGCTGCAGGACGCTCTCCAGGAACTGCTGCACGCCGGAGCCGCCCTCGTGGGCGCCCGCCGCGGCCTCGTCGTCCTCGAGCCCGCCGACCGGCTGGGCCCCGACACCACCATCGGCCTCGGCCTCGGCCGCGCCGACCTCGGCCACATCGAGACCGTCCCGCGCAGCGCCCTGTCCTACGGCCGCATCCTCGACGGGCTGCCCGGCGGCGAAGGGGAGATCACCGAGCCCGACCTGCTCTCCGGGGACGGCCTCGACCCCCGTCACCGCGAGGTCGCCGCCCGCCTCGGCTACGCCGCCAGCTACGCGCTCCCCCTGGAGGCGGACGGCGCGTCGGGCCGGCTGGGCGCAGCCGTGTGGCTCTACGACGAGCCCGCCGAGCCGGGGGAACGCCAGCGCCACCTGATCGGCCTGTATGTCCGGTACGCCGCCGAGCACCTGGCGCGACTGGTCGAACTCGAGCGCACACGCGCGTGCATGAGGACCATGTCCGAGGAGCTGCTGCCGTCCCGGCTGCCGCGCGTGCCCGGAGTCCAGCTCGCCGCCCGGCACCGCACCGGCCCGCGCGGGGGCGGCGACTGGTACGACGCGCTGCCGCTGCCGGACGCCGCACTGGGTCTGGCCGTCGGGTCCGTCACCGGGTCCGGGCCGAGCGCCGTCGCCGCGATGGGCCGGCTGCGCGCCTCGCTGCGGGCTTACGCGGTGATGGAGGGCGAGGACCCCGTCGCCGTCCTGTCCGACCTGGAGCTGCTGCTGCGGCTGACCGAACCCGCGCGGTCCGCCACCGCGCTGTTCGCCTACTGCGAACCCGCCCTGCGCAAGATCACCCTGGCCGGCGCGGGGCACTGCCCTCCGCTGCTGGTCGGGGAGCGCCGCACGGAGTTCGTGGAGACCTCCGTCTCCGCGCCGCTCGGCATGCTGGCCTGCTGGGAGGCGCCGAGCGTCGAGCTGGAGGCCGAACCCGGCGAGACGGTCCTGCTCTACACCGACGGACTGCTGCACCGCACCGGCGACCCCTCCGACCGCGCCTTCGCCCGGCTGCACGCGGCCGCCGCCGGAGTGCCCAAGCCGCTGCGCCAGGACCCCGGGGCGGTCGCCGACCACGTGCTGCGCACGGTGCTGCCGGACGGCCTGTACGAGCAGGACAGCGACGAGGACGTGGTACTGCTCGCAGCCCGCTTCGAGTAGGACGACGACAAGGACGCGGTACTGCCGACGGCCCGCCTCGAGCAGGACGACGACAAGGACGCGGTACTGCCGACGGCCCGCCTCGAGCAGGACGACGACAAGGACGCGGTACTGCCGACGGCCCGCCTCGAGCAGGACGACGACAAGGACGCGGTACTGCCGACGGCCCGCCTCGAGCAGGACGACGACAAGGACGCGGTACTGCTCGCAGCCCGCCTCGAGCAGGACGACGACAAGGACGCGGTACTGCCGACGGCCCGCCTCGAGCAGGACGGCGGCGAGCACGTGGGTGCTGTCGGCGGCCCGCCTCGAGCGAGGCGGCGGCAGAAGGTAAGTGGTCATTCGGGCCTGGGCCCCCTTCCGTACGACCGTACGATGGAGGGGGTCCAGTGCCGTATCTAGGAGGATGACCATGGCCGACGAGCCCACCCCGGCTGCGCCGGATAACGCTGCCACCGCAGCGGGACCGGAGACGGAGTCCGAGGAGCCCGTCAAGCAGCGGAAGAACGGCCTGTACCCGGGCGTCTCCGACGAGCTGGCCGAGAGCATGAAGTCCGGCTGGGCGGACACCGAGCTGCGCGACCTGGAGCCGATCGCCCAGGCCGGCGAGACCGCCGCCCGCCGCGCCGCCCTCTCCGCGCGTTTCCCGGGCGAGCGACTGGTGATCCCGGCGGGCAACCTGAAGACCCGCTCCAACGACACCGAATACGCCTTCCGCGCCTCCGTCGAGTACGCGTACCTCACCGGCAACCAGACCGAGGACGGCGTCCTGGTGCTGGAGCCCGTCGACGACGGTCACACCGCCACGATCTACCTGCTGCCGCGATCCGACCGCGAGAACGGCGAGTTCTGGCTGTCCGGCCACGGCGAGCTGTGGGTCGGCCGCCGGCACTCGCTCACCGAGGCCGAGAAGCTGTACGGCATCCCCGCCTCCGACGTGCGCGAGCTGGCCGACCGGCTGCGCGAGGCCACCGGCCCGGTACGCGTCGTACGCGGTTACGACGCGGGCGTCGAGGCGGCCCTGACCGACAAGGTCACCGCCGAACGCGACGAGGAACTGCGCGTCTTCCTCTCCGAGGCCCGGCTGGTCAAGGACGACTTCGAGATCGGCGAACTGCAGAAGGCCGTCGACTCCACCGTCCGCGGCTTCGAGGACGTCGTGAAGGTCCTCGACACCGCCCGGGCCACCAGCGAGCGGTACATCGAGGGCACGTTCTTCCTCCGCGCGCGCGTGGAGGGCAACGACGTCGGCTACGGCACGATCGCCGCGGCCGGCCCACACGCCTGCACCCTGCACTGGGTGCGCAACGACGGCCCCGTCCGCTCCGGCGACCTGCTGCTGCTCGACGCGGGCGTCGAGACACACACGTACTACACCGCCGACGTCACGCGCACGCTGCCCGTCGACGGCCGCTTCACCGAGATTCAGAAGAAGATCTACGACGCGGTGTACGAGGCCCAGGAAGCAGGCGTCGAGGCCGTCCGGCCGGGCGCCAAGTACCGCGACTTCCACGACGCCGCGCAACGCGTGCTCACCGCGAAGCTCGTCGAGTGGGGCCTGGTCGAAGGCCCGGTGGAGCGCGTCCTCGAGCTCGGTCTGCAGCGCCGCTGGACGCTGCACGGCACCGGTCACATGCTCGGCATGGACGTCCACGACTGCGCCGCCGCGCGCGTGGAGTCGTACGTCGACGGCACTCTGGAGCCCGGCATGGTGCTCACGGTCGAGCCCGGCCTGTACTTCCAGGCCGACGACCTGACGGTGCCCGAGGAGTACCGGGGGATCGGCGTCCGCATCGAGGACGACATCCTCGTCACGCAGGACGGCAACCGGAACCTGTCGGACGGTCTGCCGCGCCGCTCCGGCGAGGTCGAGGCCTGGATGGCTTCGCTGAAGGGCTGACGGTTCGGGGCGACGGCCGGGTGAGGGGCCGGGTACTGGTGAGTGCCCGGCCCTTCCCGTGTCCGGGTGCCGCACCGTCCGGGGGGACATGTCAGGGTTCAGGGTTGCGGGTTCAGGGTCCGGAGGGGGACTTGGTGAACGATTTCTGGTCCGGGGTCGGCGTCGATCTGCATCTCGAGCCCGACAGCGGCGAGGGGCGGCGAAGCGGGCTGGAGCGGGCGCTGCGGGACGCCGTGCGGGAGGGGCGGCTGACACCCGGGAGCCGGCTGCCGGCCACCCGGCGGCTCGCGGCCGAGACCGGCATCTCCCGAAACACCGTGAAGGCCGCCTACGACCAGCTCGTCGCCGAGGGCTATCTGACGGCGCGGCAGGGCTCGGGCACCCGGGTCGCCGCCCTCCCGTCCGCCGCGGCCGACCCCCTGGACGCCGCCACGCACGCGCGTGAGCCGCGGTTCGACCTGCGTCCCGGCAGCCCCGACGTCGGGACGTTCCCGGCGGCGGCCTGGCTGCGCGCACTGCGCCGCGCCATCGCGACGGCGCCCTCACTCGCGTACGACTACGGCGACCCGCGCGGCCGTATCGAGCTGCGCACCGCGCTTTCGGAGTACCTGGGACGGGCGCGCGGCGTCATCGCGCCGCCCGAGCGAATCGTCATCACGTCCGGATACGTTCAGGGCCTCGCGCTCCTCACGCGCGTGCTGGACGGCGACCGGGTCGCGATGGAGGACCCGGGGCTGCCCTTCCACCGCGAGGTCGTCACGCGCAACGGCGGGACCGTGACGCCGGCGCCGGTCGACGAGCAGGGGGTGCGCGTCACCGACCTGGGCGACGCGCGGGCCGTGGTCGTCACACCCGCCCACCAGTACCCCACGGGCGTGACGCTGGCCCCGGGACGGCGGCGCGCCCTGACCGAGTGGGCACGCGCGCGTGACGCGCTGATCATCGAGGACGACTACGACGGGGAGTTCCGCTACGACCGGCAGCCGGTGGGCGCGCTCCAGGGCATGGCGCCGGGACAGGTCGCCTATCTGGGCACCGCCTCCAAGACCCTCGGGCCCGCGCTACGGCTCGGCTGGATGGTACTGCCCCCGCACCTGGTCGACCCGGTCGCGGACGCCAAGCTGCACAGCGACCACCACACCGAGTCGATCGGCCAGCTGGCGCTCACCGAGCTGATCGACGGCCACGCCTACGACCGGCACGTACGCGCGTGCCGACTGCGCTACCGGCGCCGCCGGGACCTGCTGCTGGACCGGCTGGGAAAGCGCCGGGGCGTACGCGGGATCGCGGCCGGACTGCACGCTCTGGTGGACGTCGGCGACGAGGCGGCGACGATCGCGCGGGCGGAGGCCGAAGGGCTGGCGGTGGGTCGCCTCGGCGATCACTGGCACACACTCGGCGCCGGATCCGCGCAAGGGCTGGTCGTCGGGTACGGCACCCCCCGCGAGCGGCTCTATCCGCAGGCGCTGGACGTGCTGGCGAAGGTGCTGGACGGCGAGTGACCGGACCACTTCGACTGGACCAATACTCCGGACCCTGATTGGTGCTGTCGAGCGGCCCACCCGGGTCCTAGCGTCATGGGTATGCCGAAGACTCGCAACCAGCGGACAAGCCCCCGGCGACTGCTCGCGCTCGCCCAGCTGAGCAACTCGGTCGGGGACGGGGCGTACTACACGACGTCGGCCCTGTACTTCACGCAGATGATCGGTCTCGCCCCCGCGCGCGTGGGGCTCGGTCTCACCCTCGGGTGGGCGGTCGGCTCGCTGGCCGGGGTGCCCCTGGGCCGACTTGCCGACCGGCATGGGGCGAGGGGGACGGCTGTGCTGCTGGCCCTGGCGACCGGGCTCGCGGTGGCGTCGTTCGCCCTCGTGCGCGGGTTCGTGCCGTTCGTCCTCGTGGCGTGCGGTTACGCGGCCGCCCAGTCGGGGCTCGCGGCCGCCCGGCAGGCGCTCCTGGCCGGGCTGGTGCCGGCCGGGGAGCGGACGGGGCTGCTGGCGCGCCTCCAGGCGACGCTGAACGCGGGGCTGGCCGTGGGCGCCGGGCTCGGCGGGCTGGCGCTGCACGCCGGCACGCGCGCGGCGTACCTCGGCGTGTTCGCCGTCGACGCGGTGAGCTTCCTGGTGTGCGCGCTGCTGCTCGCGTCACTGCCCCGGGTGGCGCCCCGGCCGAACCGGGCGATCCGACCGATCCGACCGATCCGGGCACCCCGGGTGATCCGTCCGCGCGGGAGCGGCCCGGGTGTGCTGCGGGACCGCCCCTATGCGCTGGTGGCGCTTCTCAACACCGTGCTGTTGCTACGGATGCCGCTGCTGAGCCTCGTACTGCCGCTGTGGATCACCGAGCGGACCGGGGCGCCTGCCTGGCTGGTCTCCGCGCTGTTCGTGCTCAACACGGCCGCGGTGACGATGTTCCAGGTACGGGCGGCACGCGGGGTGACCGGGCTGGAGAGCGCCACGCGCGCGGTGCGCCGCGCGGGCTGGGTGATGTGCGCCTCCTGCGCGGTGTTCGCCCTGTCAGCGGGGGCGTCCCCGTGGGTGGCGGCGGGCATCCTGGTGCTGGGGTCGGTGCTGCAGGTGGCGGCGGAGATGGGTCAGTCCGCGGGTTCCTGGCAGCTTTCCTTCGACCTCGCCCCGGCCGACCGGGTCGGCGAGTACCAGGGCCTGTTCGGCACCGGCGTCACCGTGGCCCGCACCCTCGGCCCGCTGGTTCTGACCTGGCTGCTGGTCGAGTGGGGCACGCCGGGCTGGCTGCTGCTGGGCGCGGCGATGGTGGCGGCGTCCTACGCCATGGGCCCGGCGGCGCGAAGGGCGGCGGCCGGACGGGACGCGGAGGCGGCCCGGGCTGCGGCGACGCCGACTGCCGCGGCGGCTACAGAGACGGCTACGACGGCGACGGCACCGGCGCCGGCGACGGCGACGGGGTGACGCGGTTCCCGGGGTGAGCGGTTGACGCGGCGTGACGCGGTGGCCGGGTGGGGAGGACGCGCCGCGCCCCCTCACCCGGCTCCCGTCGCTGCGGCGGCCGGGAGGGTGTCGACGAAGAGGGCGCCCGACAGGAGGCCCGCGCTGCCGCGGGGGCTCCACGCGCGCGCGTGGAGGTCGGTGTCGAAGGCGACCAGGGCCTTCGCGCCCGCTTCCGTCGACGTCCCGCCGGCTTCGAGGACCGCGCGGGCGCCGGCCTGGACGTGCCGCAGCCCCAAGGGCCCGGCGGTGTGCAGGAGTTCGGTGTCCTGGAGGGTCGACATCACGGTGAGCAGGGCGTCGAGGCGGGCCTCGGCCTCGCCTGCGCCGGCGGTGCGCGCCCGCGCCAGCGCGTCCAACGCCCTACGCACGTGCGGGAACCCGGCGCGGGCCTCACCGCGGGCGCCGGCCGCGCCGTACCTCGCCGAGACCGTCGCGCCCCGCGAGGGCCGCCGCGGGGCCGCACGGTCGGGGTGCGCGGCGATCCGCTTGGCGGTCGCGGCGACCTCTACGCCCCGCGCCCGGGGATCGAGGGCGGCCGCCGCCACCAGCAGACCGAGCGTCCACAGGGCGCCCCGGTGCCCGCCGCCGGCGAGGCCCACCGAGTGCTCGGTGCACCGTCCGATCGCGCCCAGCTCCGCGCGGAGCCGGGGCGTGGGCTCGCCGGTGCGGCGGGCGGCCGCGGCCATCGCCGCGAGTCCGGGTGCGAGCGCCTTGGCCGACCAGCGCAGCCCGCGGTGGTCCCTGCGGGTGACCCGGGCGGCCAGGTCGCGGGGATCGGGCAGGCCCGGTTTGGGGGCCAGCGCCAGCTGGCCCGTCAGCGCGGCCACCGCGGCCTGCGCGAGCACCTCGTCCTCACGGCTGGGCATGCCCCGTCCTCACGAGGACGTCGAGGACGTCGAGGACGTCGAGGACGCGGACGACGTCGGGGCGTCGCTCGGCGGGGCTCCCGTGGGGGCGCCGCTCGGGGGCGTGCCGCCCGCGCCGCCGCCTTCACCGCCACCACCACCCGCGCCGGTGTTCTCGGCGTCGGGGTCGACGCCCAGGGTGAGGAACCCCTTGTAGCCCTTGGACGGGTCGGCCTTGTGGACGGCCTTCAGCGTCAGCAGCCCGCTGGACGCGCCGCCGCCGTCGTAGACCATGTCGTCGGCGAGCACGGTGTAGCTGCCGGTGTGCTTGGCGTAGGGCTCCAGGGTGAAG
Source organism: Streptomyces sp. B21-105 (assembly GCF_036898465.1). NCBI lineage: Bacteria > Bacillati > Actinomycetota > Actinomycetes > Kitasatosporales > Streptomycetaceae > Streptomyces > Streptomyces sp. B21-105. The sequence continues at coordinate 4,603,833 of NZ_JARUMJ010000001.1, forward strand.
ATCTCCTCGGCGACGTCGTCGGGGAAGAACAGCTGGCCGGTGTGGTTGACCTTGCCTCCTTCGTAGGTGCCGTCCTCCTTCTGGCCGCCGGTGTGCACCTTGAGGTGGATGCGGCAGGTCCGAGGCGTGTACCAGCCGGGGAAGATCGTCTCGAACTTGACGACCCCGTTGGCGTTGGCGATCTGATAGCCGCGCAGATAGGTGCCGTCGTTCGCGGTGGAGCCGTCCTCGCTCTCCGCCGGCGCCGAACCGCCGGGGTTGGCGGTGGTGTAGCCGGAGTAGTAGCCCCAGGCGTCGCAGTGCCAGATCTCGACGGCCGCGCCCGCGACCGGGGTGCAGCCGTCGGTGGCGTCGACGACGGTGAGCCGCAGGCTCAGCGGCACTCCGCTCTTGCCTTCGGCGATGTCCTTGCGCACCAGGGCGCCGTCCAGGTAGTACGGCCCCTCCGTCACGCTCGTCATCAGGGTCATGCAGGTGCTGTCCGTCGAACCGGCGGAGGCCGACGTGCTCGCCCCGGTAGTCGTGCCGGCGGTCGTGCCCGTGTCGGCGAAGGCTGCCTGGCAGCCGGCGGTGGCGAGTCCGGCGGCCGCGACCGTGCCGCCGGTCACCGCGAGTGCGCGCCGCCGGGTGATGGAGGTGTCCTGGTGAAGTCCCGTCATGGACATGAAAGTAGGAACGCCGGCCGTCAGCGGGCTGAATGTCCGCTGAGAGGAACCTGTGAGTGCCGGCAAACCTGAAATCGTGCTCCGCCGGGCGGGTCTGACGGTCCGAAGGCGGAGGGCGGACGTCGCCCGCGCACACGCACGCTGTCGGGTCACACGGCCATCAGCGGGGCGTCCTTGCGCCACTTCAGGATTTTGTCGAAGCTCACGACCGCGCCGCCCCGCCCCGGCTTGTTGCCGATGTGGACGTGGTCGGCGAGTTCCTGGATGAGGAACAGGCCCCGGCCCTGCTCGGCGTCGGCGTTCGTGCGCACCGGCGCGGGAGCGGGGCGCTCCCCGGCGAACCCCGGGCCCGAGTCGGCGACCTCGATGCGGCACGTCTCGCCGTCGAGGTAGGCCGTCACCCGGTACGCCTCGGAACAACCGTCGATCGCGGTGTCCCCACCATGCTCGACAGCGTTGGCGCAGGCCTCGCTCAGGGCGACGGAGAGGTCGTAGCTGACGTCGGGATCGACGCCCGCCGTCTCCATCGTGCCGAGCAGCAGGCGGCGGGCGAGCGGCACGCTCGCGGCTTCGCGCCGCAGATGGAGTGACCACCAGATGCTCATGCTCCAGCCTCCTGGCTGCGGCTCGACATACCGATACGTATTGCCGCCCGCAGCCGTATGTAAGCGTGAATTCCGCGTGATGCCGCCCATATGGGGGATGCCCGCAGGCAAGGAATCGGTGTATGTGGGACGCAGCGGCATCAGTCGTACCACTCATCACAGAAGATGATCTTCCGTATCGCGGGGGCCCGGTGGACCTGCCGTGGGGCGGCGGTCGGGCCAGTGCGATGATGAGCCCGCCATGACTGCCCCCTCCAGCGAGCGCTCCGGTCGCGATCTCCGGCTGCTGCGGGCCGCGGTGTTCGCCGCGGTCTGCGTCGTGCTGGCCGCCGCCGGGCACACGATGGCCTCCTGCGCCGCCGTTCCGCTGTGGACCCTGGGCGCGGGCTTCCTGGCCGCGCTCGCGGTGGTGGCGCCGCTCGCGGGACGCTCTCGCTCGCTGCCGGGCATCGTCGCCCTGCTCGCGGTCGGACAGACCGTGCTGCACACCGTGTTCGGGATCGGGCAGCACACCGCCTCCGTCTCCGCCGCCGCTTCAACGTCTGTTTCGGGCGCTGTTTCCTCAGTTTCTTCCGCTTCTGCCTCCACCTCCGCCGCGCTGTCCGCGTCCGACGCCTCGCTCGTCGAACGGGCGGCCCGACTGGTGTGCGGCGCCACGGCAGCGCCGATCAGTCCGGCTCAGGCCCTGAAGATGCTCGTCGACGCGCGGCTCTACTCCCCCGGCGACGGCACGGTCGGCGGCACGGGGAGCGGCGGCACCGCCATGGGCGGGATGAGCGGGATGAACGCCATGCACGGGACGAACGGCATGAGCGGGACGGGCGGGATGGGCGGGACGGGCTCGATGCAGCATGCCGGGGACGCTCTCACCTCCGCCGGCTCGACGCTGTCGCTGCTGCCGTCCCTGCCCATGCTGCTCGGCCACGTCCTCGCGGCCGTCGCCGCCGGGTGGCTGCTGCGTCGCGGCGACACGGCCCTGGTGCGGCTGCTCGCCCTGTCCGCGCACGGCGTCGCCGAGGGGGCGCTCGTACGGTCCCTGCGCGGAGCGCTCGCGCTGGTGCGCGCCCTGCTCGCGGGGCTGCCCACCACGCCGGGCACCGAAGTGCGCGTCCCGCGCACCGCGCTCCTCACGCCCGACTCACCCCGGACCGTCGCACTCCAGCACTCGGTGATCAGACGAGGCCCGCCGGACGTATCCGTACTCGGCCTCGCTGCCTGACGCGACGCGACCCGCACTCCACACCGTGGGGGTGGCCGCCGTCGTGCGGCAGCCGCGCGTGCGCACCTGCGTGCCCACGCCTCACCCTCACCCTCACCTCGGACTCACTCAGAGTGGAGTGCTCGCTGTCATGAAGGCCTCACGTACCGCTTCCCGCACTGCTTCCCGTACGGCCTGCCGCGTCGCCGCCGCTGCCGCCGCCGCCGGCTGCGCCGTGCTCGTCCTGTCCTCGCCCGCCTTCGCGCACGTCAGCGTCGCCGCCGAGGGCTCGGCCGCGAAGGGCGGCTACGCGGTCGTCGACTTCAAGGTCCCCAACGAGCGGGACAACGCCTCGACCACCAAGCTCGAGGTCGCCTTCCCGACCGATCACCCGCTGGCCTCCGCGATGCCGGAGCCGATCAACGGCTGGAACATCGTGGTCACCAAGGCCAAGCTCGCCAAGCCCATCGAGCTGCACGGCAAGCAGATCTCCGAGGCGGTCTCCAAGATCACCTGGACCGCCACCGGCGACGGCGTCAAGCCGGGCTTCTTCCAGAAGTTCCCCGTCTCCGTGGGCGCGCTGCCCGAGGACACCGACGAACTGGTCTTCAAGGCGATCCAGACGTACTCCAACAAGGAGGTCGTGCGCTGGATCGAGGTGCCTGCGGCCGGCGCCGAGGAGCCGGAGAACCCGGCCCCGGTGCTCGCCCTGACCGCCGCCTCCGAGGACGGCCACCACGGCACGGCCGCTTCCGACGACGCCGGGAAGCCCGACGACGCCAAGGCCGCCGCCAAGACGACCGAGGCCGCCTCCGACGGGAACGGCAGCGACACCACCGCCCGCGTACTCGGCGTGGTCGGCATCGTCGTCGGCGCCGCCGGTGTGGCGTACGGCGTGCTCGCCGGTCGCCGTCGGACCACCACCGAGGCCTGAGCCCCCGGCCGGCGCGGGCAGCCGCCACCGCCCGCGCCGGCTCCTCGACGGCGTGCCACCGGGCGCGCGCACGGTTCGTCCGGCGCGCTCTCGCCGTACGCCCGGCGTTCTCGCCGTACGCCCGGCGTTCTCGCCGTACGCCCGGGGCACCGCCGTACACCCGGGGGCACCGCCGTACACCCGGCGCCCGCCCGATTTCACACATCTGGGACATTCCTCTATGCGCAAGAAAACGTTCGCCGTGGCCGCGCTGTTCGCCGCCGCCACCCTCACCCTCTCCGCCTGCGGAACCGACGACAGCACGAGCCCCGTGGCGGTCGTCTCCCAGGAGGGCAAGCGGCAGGCCGCGACCGTGCTCGACCAGCCCTTCACCAAGCCCGCCCTGATCCTCACCGACACCCGGGGCGCCTCGTACGACCTCCGCAAGGAGACGGACGGCCACCCGACTCTCGTCTACTTCGGCTACACCAACTGCCCGGACGTCTGCCCGCTGACGATGAGCAACATCGCCGTCGCCAAGAAACAGCTGCCCAAGGCGGAGCAGGACGACCTGCGCGTCGTGTTCGTCACCACGGACCCGGACCGCGACACCCCCGCCGCGCTCGGCGCATGGCTCAAGGGCATCGACCCCCAGGTCGTCGGCCTGACCGGGAAGTTCGCGACGATCCAGACCGCCGCCCGCTCGCTCGGCATCTCCGTCGAGGCGCCGCACAAGGACAAGAACGGCAAGATCGTCTCGACCCACGGCACCCAGGTCGTCGCCTTCTCCCCGAAGACGAACGGCGGGTACCTCCTGTACGGCGAGAGCGCCAAGGTCGACGACTACATCAAGGACCTGCCCAAGATCATCAAGGGTGAGAACCCGTGAGTACGGCAAGGTCCGGTCGGGCGGGGCGGGCGCGGTTGCTGGCCGCGTCCTCCGCGGTCGTCACCGGGACGCTGCTGCTGGCGGGATGCGGATCGGACGGGGACGGGAACGGAAACGGAAACGGCCGGGCGGAGTTGTCCGTCCGTGCCGCCTACATTCCGCAGCCCGTCTCCGCCACCATGGCCGCCGGTTTCCTGACCATCGTCAACAAGGGTGGCGCACAGGACGAGTTGACGTCCGTCACCAGCACCGCGGCAGGCAGCGTCACCCTCCACAAGACCGTCGGGTCGTCGATGGAGGAGGTCACCGCCTTCGACATCCCCGCCCACGGTCAACTCGTGTTCAAGAGCGGCGGAAACCACCTGATGTTCGAGAACCTGAAGAGCAAGCCGGTACAGGGCGGCACAGTGACCGTCGAACTGCACTTCGCCGCTTCCGACCCGCTCGAGGTCGAGATCCCGGTGAAGTCCGCCACGTACGACCCGACGACCGGCCACTGAGGGAGGGACCACCTTGACGCAGACCATCGCCCCCCGCGTCCGGATGCTCGTGCTGCTGTTCCTGGCGGTCACCGGCGCGCTCCTCGCCGGCGCCGGACCCGCCTCCGCGCACGCCGCGCTGACCGGCAGCGACCCCGCGCAGGGGGTGGTGGTCGACAAGGCTCCCACGCAGGTGACGCTGACCTTCTCCGAGACCGTCTCGACGAACGACGACTCGTTGCGCGTCCTCGACCCCAAGGGCGCCAGGGTCGACGACGGCAAACCCTCCGAGGTCAGCGGCACCACCTACGCCGTCCAACTGCACTCGGGGCTGCCCGACGGCACGTACACCGTGACCTACCAGGTGGTCTCCGCCGACAGCCACCCCGTCGCCGGCGCCTACACCTTCTCGATCGGCGCCCCCTCCGCGACCAGCGTCTCGGTCTCCGACCAGAAGGCCGGCGGCGGAGTCGTCGGCCAGCTGTACGGCTTCGGCCGGTACGTGTCGTACGCCGGGTTCATCGTGATGGTCGGCGGCGGCGCCTTCGTGCTGGCCTGCTGGCAGCGCGGCACCGGAGTGCGGTCCCTGCAGCGGCTCGTCGTCTCCGGCTGGCTCGCGATGACCGCGGCCACCCTGTTCCTGCTGCTCCTGCGCGGCTCCTACACCCGCTCAGGCACGCTCGGGGACGTCTTCGACCTCGACCTCCTGGGCGAAGCCCTGCAGACCAAGACCGGCGCGGCCCTGGTCTCCCGGCTGCTGCTGCTAGCCGCGGCCGCCCTGTTCATCGCCGTGCTCTTCGGCGCCTACGACAAGCGGGAGGCCGAGGAGAAGCGGGACCTGACCTTCGGGCTGGCCGTCGGCGGAACCGTCGTGGCAGCCGGGCTCGCGGCGAGCTGGGCCATGTCCGAGCACGCGTCGACCGGACTACAGCCGGGCATCGCCATGCCGGTGGACGTGCTGCACCTGCTGGCGGTCGCGACCTGGCTCGGGGGGCTCGCCGCACTGCTCGTCGCGCTGTACCGCGCGCCTGCCGACCGTCCCGTCGACGCCACGGCCGTCCGGCGGTTCTCCCAGGTCGCCTTCGGCAGCGTCCTCGCCGTGGTCGCCACCGGCATCTACCAGTCCTGGCGTCAGCTCGGCTCCTGGTCCGCCTTCACCGACACCCGTTACGGGCAGCTGCTGCTCGTCAAGATCGGGCTCGTGGCGCTGCTCGTCGGCATCGCCTGCATCTCCCGTGGGTGGACGGCGCGGCTAGCGGTTCCGACCACGGCCGGGACCGCGGCCCGCGAGTCCGCATCCGGAACGTCGCCCGCCGGGCCATCGGCCGCCGGGGCGTCCGCATCCGAAGAGTCCTCACGCGAGAAGGAGCGTGTCCCAGCGGCGGCTGCCGGAACCGGCGACGCCGCCGGGGCGGCCTCGGGCAAATCCCGGAACGCCGAGAGCCCCGCGCCCGCCAAGGGCTCCGGGGGCTCCGGAGGCTCCGAGGACTCCAAGGGCGCCGAGGGCTCCGAAGGTTCCGAGGGCTCCGAAGGTTCCGAGGACTCCAAGGGCTCCGACGGCTCCGAGGCCAAGGACAAGAACGGTGCCGAGGGCACCGGGACCGACCGCTCCGAAGGCGGCGAGCGGGTCGCACAGCTCGCCCGGCAGCAGGCAGCCGTCGACGCCGCACGGCAGAAGCGGCTGCGGGACGCTGACGGCGAGAGGTTCGGCCTGCGCCGCTCGGTGCTCGCCGAGACCGCCGTCGCCGTCGTCCTGCTCGCCGTCACCACCGTCCTGACATCGACCGAGCCCGGCCGTACGGAGCAGGACGCCGCCAAGGCCACCCGATCCTCCTCGTCCTCGGCCTCCAAGGCAGACTCCGCCTCGGGCGCCCTCACCCTGGACATGTCGTTCGACACCGGCGGCGCCGACGGCAAGGGCGTGGTGAGCGTGGACCTCGATCCCGCACGCACCGGCGCCAACGAGATGCACGTGTACGTGACGCGGCCCAACGGCCGTGCCTTCGACGTGCCCGAGGTGAAGGTCGCCTTCACCCTCGAGTCCAAGAGCATCGGGCCGCTGCCCGTCGCCCCCGACCACATCACCACCGGCCACTGGTCGGCGAACGGCGTACAGATCCCCATGGCCGGCGAATGGAAGATCGCCGTGACCGTGCGGACCTCCGACATCGACCAGGTGACCGTATCCAAGAACGCGCAGATCGGCTGACCCTCACATGCCCGACCAGTCCCTCCCCGAGGCGCCCACCCCCGTGACCCGTTCCACCGGATCCCGTGCCCCCGAAACCCCCGCCTCCACCGCCACCGCCGCCGCCCCGGCCGACGGGAGCACCCAGCGGCCCGCCTCGACGGAGACCCCCGCCAAGGACCTGACGCGACGCCGACTGCTCGGCGCGGCTGGCGCCTCCGGACTCGTCCTCGGCGCGGCAGGCACGGCCGCGGGATACGCGGCGGCACCCGCAGAGGCGACCCCTCTGTCCTCGGTCGGGGCCGGGCAGGCGATGTTCCACGTGAAACATCAGCCCGGCATCACCCAGGGCCTCCAGGCCCGCGGCCACCTCATTGCCTTCGACCTCGCGGCCGGCGCGGGGCGCAAGGAGGCCGCCGCTCTGCTGCGCCGCTGGTCGGAGACGGCCCGACGGCTGATGGCGGGCGAGGCGGCCGCGCACGACGACACGGATGTCGCCCGGGACGCCGGACCGTCCTCGCTGACGGTCACCTTCGGTTTCGGCAACAGCTTCTTCACTCGCACCGGCTTGGAGAAGCAGCGCCCGGTCGCTCTCGACCCCCTGCCCGCCTTCTCCTCCGACCATCTCGACGCCGCCCTCAGCAACGGCGACCTCTGGGTGCAGATCGGCGCGGACGACGCCCTGGTCGCCTTCCACGCCCTCCGGGCGATCCAAAAGGACGCGGGCAGCGCGGCGAAGGTCCGCTGGCAGATGAACGGCTTCAACCGCACGCCGGGTGCGACCGCCCACCCCATGACGGCCCGCAACCTGATGGGTCAGATGGACGGGACCCGCAACCCCAAGCCGGCCGAAGCCGACTTCGACCAGCGCATCTTCGTCCCGGCGGACAGCGCGAAGGACCCGGCGTGGATGGCGAACGGCTCCTACGCCGTCGTCCGCCGGATCCGGATGCTCCTCGACGACTGGGAGAAGCTGTCGCTGAAGGCGCAGGAGCAGGTCATCGGGCGGCGGAAGGCGGACGGGGCACCTCTGTCGGGGGGCACCGAGACGACCGAGATGGACCTGGAGAAGACGGACGCGAACGGCGATCTGGTCGTCCCGATCAACGCACACGCCCGCATCACCCGCCCCGACCAGAACGGCGGCGCGGCGATGCTGCGACGCCCCTTCTCCTACCACGACGGCATCGACCCGGACGGCACTCCGGACGCAGGCCTGTTGTTCGTCTGCTGGCAGGCGGACCCGCTGCGCGGCTTCGTGACCGTGCAGCGCAAGCTGGACCGCGGGGACGCCCTGTCGCAGTACCTCCGCCACGAGTCGAGCGGACTGTTCGCGGTGCCGGGCGGAGCGGCGAAGGGCGAGTACGTGGGACAGCGACTGCTGGAGGCGTGAGACGGACGGTCCGGACCCGGCACGACGAGCGGGGACCGCGACGCGACGGACAGCGGCGGCGGCATCAGCTGCTGCATCGGCGGCGGCTGCTGCTTCTGTATCGGCTGGGGCTGCTGCTTCTTCTGCATCGGCCGCTCCTGTATCGGCGGCAGCGTGAGGTTACGCCTTCGCGCGCGGATTCATTCCTGCGAGGGGGAGTGGTGAGACGCATGCGCCCGGACACGCAAGGGCCATTAGGGTGAGGTCATGCCAGCGAGCTATGCGTATCTCGGCCCCGAGGGCACCTTCACGGAGGTCGCCCTGCGCACGCTTCCGGAGGCGGCCACCCGGCAGCTGATCCCTTACGTGTCGGTGCAGTCCGCGCTCGACGCGGTGCGCGCCGGCGAGGCCGAGGCCGCGTTCGTGCCCATCGAGAACTCCGTCGAGGGCGGGATCACCGCCACGCTGGACGCGCTGGTCTTGGGTACGCCGTTGATGATCTACCGCGAGGTACTCCTGTCGATCACCTTCGCGCTGCTCGTCCGGCCCGGCACGGAACTGTCGGACATCAAGACGGTCTCCGCCCACCCGGCGGCGCAGCCCCAGGTGCGCAACTGGCTGAAGGCGAACCTGCCGGACGCCGTCTGGGAGTCGGCCGCCTCGAACGCGGACGCCGCCCGGCTGGTCCAGGAGGGCCGTTACGACGCCGCTTTCGCGGGCGAGTTCACGGCCGCCCGGTACGGGCTCACCGCCCTGGAGAGCGGGATCCACGACGCCGAGAACGCGCAGACCCGGTTCGTGCTGGTGGGCCGGCCCGCCCGGCCTGCCGCGCCGACCGGCTCGGACAAGACGTCCGTGGTGCTGTGGCAGCGGGACGACCATCCCGGCGCTCTGCGCGACCTGCTGGGCGAGTTCGCCACCCGGGGCGTCAACCTCATGGTGCTGCAGTCCCGGCCGACGGGTGCCGGCATCGGCAACTACTGCTTCTGCATCGACGCCGAGGGGCACATCACCGACCGCCGGATGGCCGAGGCGCTCATGGGCCTGAAGCGGATCTGCCGCGAGGTGCGCTTCCTGGGCTCGTATCCGCGTGCGGAAGTGAGCCCGACGGACGTCACCGTGCCGCTGCCGGGGACCTCGGACAGCGAGTTCGTGGCAGCGGCGGACTGGGTGGCGCGCTGCCAGGACGGCCGCTTCTAGCCGCTTCCAGCCGGTCCTACCTGCATATCTTCGTTATCCACAGAAGTTATCCACAGGCTCGCTTCTCGACCTGGGGACAAGTCGACAACGAAGCACCACACAGTCGACAAATCGGCCTGTGTCACCTCAAGGCGGCCCGCAACCCGCACATCACCCTTCGTCCACCTGTTTCCTTCGATCAATCCCTTGGGGCGACCCAATTCCACCCGAAAGTGCCTACGAGTGGCGTTCGGGCAAGGAATTCGACCCGGAACGGGCGGACATCGGAATGATCCATTCCGATGTCCACAGAGCTTTCGCACACCCTGTGGATAACTCACACGAGGTGCGGAGCCCTGTGGACAACCCGGCCCTCAAATCCCGTGCGCCGCAAGGAAATCGAGTCAATGAGACGCCCGTCACATAATCCGTCCCAGGGAGTGAGACGCGCTTTATTGACACGCTCGGCAATTACGTCATAACAGAACGTAAGGCGCGATTCGGAACACCGGACGGCGGTTCGGAACGGGACCGGAATGGGAGTCGTGAGCGCCGACCCCGCACGGGTAGCCTTGACCGCGTGATTGACCTTCGCCTGCTCCGTGAGGACCCCGACCGTGCGCGCGCCTCCCAGCGCGCCCGTGGAGAGGACGTCGCGCTCGTCGACGCTCTCCTGTCTGCCGATGAACGGCGCAGGTCGTCCGGCGTCCGTTTCGACGAGCTGCGCAACGAGCAGAAGTCGCTCGGCAAGCTCATCCCCAAGGCCTCCGCGGACGAGAAGGCCGAGCTGCTGAAGAAGGCGAGCCAGCTCGCCGCCGACGTCAAGGCAGCCGACGCCGAGCGCGACGCCGCCGACGCCGAGACCCAGGAACTCCTGCAGCGACTCGGCAACCTCGTGCACCCCGACGTGCCCGTGGGCGGCGAGGAGGACTTCGTCACCCTCGAGACGCACGGCACGATCCGCGACTTCGGCGCCGAGGGATTCGAGCCCAAGGACCACCTGGAGCTCGGCCAGATCCTCGGCGCGATCGACGTCGAGCGCGGCGCGAAGGTCTCCGGCTCGCGCTTCTACTTCCTCACCGGCGTCGGCGCCCTGCTGGAGCTGGCCCTGGTGAACGCGGCGATCGCGCAGGCCACGGCGGCCGGGTTCACCCCGATGCTCACCCCCGCGCTGGTACGCCCGCAGTCGATGGCCGGCACCGGCTTCCTCGGCCAGGCCGCCCAGGACGTCTACCACCTCGACAAGGACGACCTCTACCTGGTCGGCACCTCCGAGGTCCCGCTCGCCGCGTACCACATGGACGAGATCATCGACGCGGACAGGCTGCCGCTGCGGTACGCGGGCTTCTCGCCCTGCTTCCGCCGCGAGGCCGGCTCGCACGGCAAGGACACCAAGGGCATCTTCCGCGTCCACCAGTTCGACAAGGTCGAGATGTTCTCGTACGTCACGCCGGAGGACTCGCAGGCCGAGCACCAGCGGCTGCTCGCGTGGGAGAAGCAGTGGCTGTCCGCGCTGGAGCTGCCGTTCCGCGTCATCGACGTCGCGTCCGGCGACCTCGGCTCCTCGGCCGCCCGCAAGTTCGACTGCGAGGCCTGGATCCCGACGCAGGGCAAGTACCGCGAGCTGACCTCGACGTCGGACTGCACCGAGTTCCAGTCCCGCCGTCTGTCGATCCGTGTCCGCGAAGGCAAGCAGATCCGCCCGCTGGCCACGCTCAACGGCACGTTGTGCGCCGTCCCGCGCACGATCGTCGCCATCCTGGAGAACCACCAGCAGGCCGACGGCTCCGTGTACGTGCCCGAGGTGCTGCGCCCGTACCTCGGCGGCCGGGAGGTCCTGGAGCCGGTCGCCAAGTGAGCACCGAGCCTGCCGCCGGACAGTTCCCCCACCGTCTGATCGCGACCGACCTCGACGGGACGCTCCTGCGCTCCGACGACACGGTCTCGCAGCGCACCCGTGACGTCCTCGCCGCGGCCACCGCGGCGGGGGCCGTGCACATCGTCGTGACCGGCCGCGCGGTCCCGTGGACCCGGCACATCCTCGACGACCTCGGCTACGACGGCCTCGCGGTCTGCGGACAGGGCGCGCAGGTGTACCACGCGGGCGAGCACCGTCTGCTGACGTCGGTGACCCTGGACCGGCAGCTGGCAGGCGTGGCGCTCGCCAAGATCGAGGCAGAGGTCGGTCCACTGCACCTGGCGGCCAGCCGGGGCGGTCTGGACGGGGAAGTGCTGGTGGGGCAGGGATACGCGCTCAGGGGCGCCCTGCAGTCGATCCCGCTGACGGACGCGTCCGAGCTGTGGTCGGCCCCACTGAACAAGATCTTCATCCAGCATCCCGAGCTCTCGGACGACGCCCTGGCCGAGGCGGCCCGCAGAGCCGCGGGAGGTTTCGTCACGGTCGCCGTGGCCGGGGCGGGCATCGTGGAGCTGCTCCCCCTGGGCCTCTCCAAGGCCACGGGCCTCTCGCTGGCCGCCCGCCGTCTGGGTCTCAAGGCCGCCGACACGATCGCCTTCGGCGACATGCCCAACGACATCCCGATGTTCGCCTGGTCCGCCCACGGCGTGGCCATGGCCAACGCCCACGAGGAACTGAAGTCGGTGGCGGACGACATCACCGCCTCCAACGACGCCGACGGCATCGCCACCACCCTGGAACCCCTCCTCCCCTGACCCACCCCGACCAACCAACGCAAGGAGAGGTGCAGGCAACTGCGCAAACATGACCGCAAGCGACCAGCCACGCCAGCGGGGACACGAGGAACCGCAGACATGACCGCAAGCGATCAGCAGCGCAGCTAGGGGCGCGGGGAACCGCGCGACCGGCCCCCACCGGCGCGCAGGACCGAACCAGCCCGCAGTCTCCGGCGCGTTGGAGGGAACACCCCCTCAAGAACCCTTGCGCCGAACCTCGCCCGATCCCAGTGACAACGTCTCGCGGAGGATGCACGGATCGAACGTGCGCGGGGGTCACCCCGACCACGGCTTAGCAAGCCGGTGCCTTGCCTCTCGGCCAATCCTCCGGGTGGGCGGCCCACGCGAGAGCGACATCGCGTGCTCGAAGCGGCCGCCCCGGGCAGTCCCCGTATGCGGTGCGGTTCGTCGGAGGGGTAACTACTCCGGAACCCGCCGCCGGCTGCCCTGAAGGGAGCTCGACGCATTGCCGTGCATGGACATCGCCGAACTCCTCTCCCGGTCTGGTGACGCCGGATCCCCTCCGGCCGTCCGCGCCGCGCGCCTTGCGGCCCTGCGCGCCTTGCGTCGCGCGCCCTGCGCGTACAACCACTGTGCCCGGGGGGCGAGTCGGACGCCACCGAATAAAACAGCCGTGCGAAAGCGGCCCCGACCCGGCACTACCGGCGGCGCCACCTGCGTCGGCGCGCCTTGCTGAAGAACCAGCCGGCCGGCGGCTCGTCCGACCGCCAGGGCTGGGGCTCCGGCTCCTCAGCGCGCCACCGCGCGGCGAGCATCCGGGCCCGGGCGGACGGCTCGGAGGTCCCGGCGGCCCGTACGAAGTCCTCGTCCAGGACGAGGTCGTCCCAGACCTCGCCCTCCTCGGACCGTTTACGGGCGTCGTCCGCCGCTATGTCGTCCGCCATCCCCGTCCTCCTAGCCGTGTCGGGCCATGCCATGTCACGCCGTGCTGTGTCCAGTGTGCGAAGGCGCCCGTGAAGTCACCGTCAAGAACGGTCCGGGCAACCCCGGCAGGGGCCGCTCACTCCTCCCCGGCGAGCGTGAGCGTCCGCAGCTTCTGGCCGGCGTACCAGGTGGCCAGTACGGTCACCGCGACCAGCAGCACCGTGGCCGTGGTCAGTCCGACGTCCGAGGTGACCAGGTCCCCGCCCGCCGTCTTGTGGGCGACGGCCAGCGACCACTGCTGGACGCTGAGCGTGCGGGCGCCCGGTACCAGGGAGCCGAACAGGGCCTCCCAGACGAGGGCGTAGACCAGACCGAAGACCACCGCGTGCCGGGACACCGTGCCCAGCAGCAGGAACAGGGCGGCGTAGGCGATGGAGGAGACCAGCGCGGCCACCGTGTAGGCCACGGCGATCTGCTGGCCGTTGCCGTTGAGGATGAACCCGGCGATCAGCGTCGGCAGGGCCGAGAAGACCATCGTGACCGCGATCGCCACGATCAGCTTGGTGAAGATGATCGTGGACCGCTTCAGCGGCTTGGACAGCAGATAGACCACGGAGCCGTCGTCGATCTCCGGGCCGATCGCGCCCGTGCCGGCGATGACGCCGATGATCGGGACCATCGTGGCGAGCGCGAGGCCGCCGAGCAGGTCCGACGCGGTCTGGTCGTCGGCTCCGGCCAGGCCGCGCACTACCACGGAGATCGCGATGAGCAGCAGGGGCAGGGCGCCCAGGATGAGGGCCCGGCGCTTGCCGAGCAGAGCCCGGTACGTGAGCCGGGCGACTGTGGGGTCGTACATCTCCAAGGCCTCCTACGCCGCGACCAGGTACGAGAACACGGACTCGAGGGACTCGTCGGACGGCGAGACCGTGAGCAGCCGGATGCCGTGGTCCCTGGCGACCTTCGGCAGCAGCGTGGTGAAGCGGCCGAAGTCGACGGCCTGGACGCGCAGCGCGCCCTCGGCCACGTCGACCTCGATGCCGGAGGTCGACGGGTCGGCGATCAGCGCGGCCGCGAGGGCGCGGTCGTCGCTGGAACGCACCAGGTAGCGGTGCGGCCGGTCGGTCATCAGGCGGCGGATCTTTCGGAAGTCGCCGCTGGCCGCGTGCCGGCCGGCGACGACCACCTCGATGTGCCAGGCGAGTTGCTCGACCTCTTCGAGGATGTGCGACGAGAACAGCACGGTGCGGCCTTCGTCGCCCATCCGCCGCAGCAGGTCCATCAGCTGCATGCGCTGGCGCGGGTCCATGCCGTTGAACGGCTCGTCGAGGAGCAGCAGCGACGGGTCGTGGACGAGGGCGCTCGCCATCTTCACGCGCTGGCGCATGCCCTTGGAGTACGTGGCGATCTTGCGGTCCTGCGCGTACTCCATCTCGACCGTGGCCAGCGCCTTCTGCGCGGCCTTGGCCCCCAGGCCGTGCAGTTCGGCGTTGGCGACCACGAACTCGCGGCCGGTGAGGAAGTCGTACATCGCCTCGCGTTCGGGGACGACGCCGATGTGCCGGTAGATCTCCTCGTTGCGCCAGACGGGCTGTCCGTCGAGGGTGACCGTGCCGGTGGAGGGTGCCAGGAAGCCGCCCATCATGTTGATGAGGGTGGACTTGCCGGCGCCGTTGGGGCCGAGCAGGCCGGTGACGCCGGGGCCGATGGTCATCGTGACGTCGTTGACGGCGACGACGTTGCCGAACCAGCGGGAGACGTGGTCGATGCTGAGCGTGGTCACAGGCCCACCTTCCGGTAGCGGCGGATCAGGAGGCCGTAGCTCGCGGCGATCAGGCCGAGGAGGACGAGGACGTAGGCCACGCCCTCTCCGTTCGTGGGACCGACCCCGCCCGGGAAGGCGGATGCGGCGCCGAGGAACGCCGACTGCACGCCGTCGATCAGCGTGACCGGCGAGAACAGGCCGATCCAGGCGATGGATCCGGTGCTGTCCTGCGTCTCCGCGATGGCCTGGAGCGTGGAGACGGCGCCGTAGGAGATGGTCAGGACGGCGATGACGGCGGCGATGCCGAAGCCTCGCCGCGGTGTCGCCGAGGCGATGACCAGGCCGATGCCGGCGAAGAGCAGGGAGAGCAGTGCCACGGAGACGAGTCCCTGACCGAATCCCTCGGTCTGGTCGGCGAAGTCGAGCTTGGCCAGCAGCGCGCCGACGTACAGCACGAGCAGCGGGGCCGCGGTG
The DNA here is from genome assembly GCF_036898465.1 of Streptomyces sp. B21-105. Classification (NCBI taxonomy): domain Bacteria; kingdom Bacillati; phylum Actinomycetota; class Actinomycetes; order Kitasatosporales; family Streptomycetaceae; genus Streptomyces; species Streptomyces sp. B21-105. The sequence goes on from NZ_JARUMJ010000001.1 coordinate 4,619,136, forward strand.
AGGACGAACAGGGCCGAGGCCAGCGCCGCGAACTTGGCGCGCACGTAGTCCGCGGTCTCGATGGGCCGCGAGAAGTACAGCGGCACGGTCTTGAAACGCAGGTCGCGCGAGACGGACTGGGGTGCCTGCGAGGCGACGTACAGGCTGATGACCGCCTGCATGATGATCGCGTACCGCGTGTAGTCGACCGGCAGTTCCTTCGCCTTGGTGGCGACGGCGACGGCGACCATGATGGCGGCCGGCACGCACATGACGACGAACAGCAGCATCGGCAGCACCTTGGACTTCACCGAGCGGCCGAGGCCGTAGGCGCCGCGCAGGGACTGCGAGTACAGGGAGCGGCGGGCGTAGGCGCGGCCGAGGCGGGGGCCGTCGTAGCTGCGGTAGCCGATGTTGTGGATACGGGTCTGGTCGCCCGAGGGGGCGGTGACCGGGTGTTCAACTGCCATGGCCGACGGCCTCCTTCCGCTGCTGGTCGCTGCTGGCGTCGCTGTCCTTGAAGACCTCGGCGATGTGGTGCCGTCGCTGTTCCATGCGCACCAGGCCGAGTCCGAGGTCGGCGACCGTGTCGCGGACGACGTCGTAGGTCTCCTCGCCCTGTGCGGTCAGCAGCAGGATGTGGCCGGCGCCCGGCAGGCCGCTGCCGGCCTCGGCGACCTCCACCCCACGCGCGTGGAGCGCGTCGCGGACCGCGCGGGTGCCGTCCGGGTGGTCGTCGGTGTCGGTGACCTCGATGGCGAGGGTGGTGGTGGTCTGGGTGAAGTCGGTGGTGGAGCTGGAGCGCAGGAGCTTGCCGCCGTCGACGACGACGACGTGGTCGCAGGTGCGCTCCAGTTCGCCCAGCAGGTGGGAGGTGACCAGGACCGAGATGCCGAAGTCTGTGTGGATGCGGCGGATCAGGCCCAGCATCTCGTCGCGGCCGACCGGGTCGAGGCCGTTGGTCGGCTCGTCGAGGAAGACCAGCTGCGGGTCGTGGACGAGGGCCTGGGCGAGCTTCACGCGCTGCTTCATGCCGGTCGAGTAGCCGCCGATGGGGCGGTAGCGCTCCTCGTACAGACCGACGTGGCGCAGGGTGTCCGCGGTGCGTTCGCGCGCCGCGGTGGGCGGCAGGCCGGACATGCGCGCCATGTGCACGACGAACTCGGTGGCCGAGACGTCGGGCGGCAGGCAGTCGTGCTCCGGCATGTAGCCGACCCGCTCGCGGATGTCGGCGCCCTTGGTCGCGACGTCGAGGCCGAGCACTTCTGCGCGGCCCTCCGTGGCGGGCGACAGACCCAGCAGGATCTTGATCAGTGTGGACTTGCCGGCCCCGTTGGCTCCGACGAGCCCGGTCACACCGGGCCCGACATCCACGGAGAGCCGGTCAAGAGCGGTCACCCGGGGGAACCGCTTGCTCAGGCTTTCGGTCGCGATCACAGTCACGTCCTCAAAATTAGTGACGCACGCCACGAAGTTCGTCAACCTTCAGAGCCGTCTTCGCCTCAGACCTCAGATGTACGGGCCCGTAGGGGATCCCATGCCTGAGAGCTACGGATCGCGGTCGCACGGCTCACGCCCGCCCTGTTGACGACTTCTCTAACAAGTGCCAGATTCAGCGTCGTCGGGTTACGAACGCGTCGGGTTACGGACTCGTCGGTTACGAACGCGTCGGCTTACGGACGCGAACCGCGGTCGGCGTCGACCGGGGCGGAGGAGAAGTGACGATGCTGGAGGGCGCGCGCGAGCGCCGGGTGCGGACCGGCGGGATCGAGCTGTGCGTCGTCGAACTGGGCGATCCGCGGCGGCCGACGGTGGTGCTGGTGCACGGCTACCCCGACAGCAAGGAGGTGTGGTCCGAGGTCGCGGCCCGGCTGGCCGGCCGCTTCCACGTGGTGCTGTACGACGTCCGGGGCCACGGCCGGTCCGAGGCGCCGAGGCCGCTGCGGGGCGGGTTCACCCTGGAGAAGCTGACCGACGACTTCCTGGCGGTCGCGGACGCGGTCAGCCCGGACGGACCGGTGCACCTGGTGGGGCACGACTGGGGTTCGGTGCAGGCCTGGGAGTTCGTGACCGTCCGGCGTACCGAGGGCCGTATCGCTTCCTTCACCTCGTCGTCCGGGCCGTCCCTCGACCACTTCGGCCACTGGATCGCGACGCGCGTGAACAAGCCGACCCCGCGCCGGGTCGGCCAACTCCTCGGCCAGGGAGCCAAGTCCTGGTACGTGTATCTGCTGCACACCCCCGTGCTGCCCGAACTCGCCTGGCGCGGGCCGCTCGGCAAGCGCTGGCCGGGCATCCTGCGACGGGTGGAGAAGGTTCCCGCCGACGCCTATCCGACGCCCTCGCTGCCGTCGGACGCGGCCAACGGCGCCTGGCTGTACCGGGACAACGTCAGGACCCGGCTGCGCCGTCCGCGCGCCGACGCGCACGCGCACGTGCCGGTGCAGCTCATCACTCCTCTCGGCGACCGGTTCCTGTCGGAGCGGCTGTACGACGGATTGGAGGAGTGGGTACCGCGGTTGACGCGGCGCACCCTCCCTGCCGGACACTGGGTCCCGCGCACCCGCCCCGACCGACTCGCGTCCTGGATCGACGACTTCGTCTCGTCGGTCGAGAAGGAACGGGACGGAAGCAACCCCGCAAGCGACGCCGGAACCAACCCCGCAAGCGCCATCGGAAGCAGCGCAGGAAGCGCGGCCGGAGGCAACGGAAGCGGAGTGGAAACGGTCCGGACGACCCGCAGGAGCGGTGGCCGGCCGGGGCGCGTGCGTGCCGTCGCCGACCGGTATGCCGAACGTTTCGGCGGGCAGTTGGTCCTCGTCACCGGTGCGGGCAGCGGCATCGGACGGGCCACGGCGCTCGCGTTCGCCGAGGCGGGCGCACGCGTCATCGTCGTCGACCGGGATGCGGACGGCGCGGCCCGCACCGCCGAGCTGTCCCGCCGGGTCGGCGCACCCGATGCCTGGGCGGTGGCAGTTGACGTCTCCGACGAGCAGGCCATGGAGAAACTCGCCGCGAAGGTGCACACCGACCACGGCGTGCTGGACGTGCTGGTGAACAACGCCGGCATCGGTATGGCGGGCTCCTTCTTCGACACGACGTCCGACGACTGGCGCCGGGTGCTGGACGTCAACCTGTGGGGCGTCATTCATGGTTGCCGTCTCTTCGGGCGGGCGATGGCCGAGCGCGGGCAGGGCGGCCACATCGTCAACATCGCGTCGGCGGCGGCCTTCCAGCCCTCCAGGACGCTGCCGGCCTACAGCACCTCCAAGGCCGCGGTGCTGATGCTGAGCGAGTGCCTGCGCGCCGAACTGGCGGGCCGGGACATCGGGGTTACGGCGATCTGCCCCGGTCTGGTGAACACCGGCATCACGGCCACCGCGACCTTCGTGGGAGTCGACGCGGAGGATGAACGACGTCGGCAGAAGCGCGCGGCGCGCCTGTACGGGATGCGCAACTACCCGCCGGAGAAGGTCGCGCAAGCGATCCTGCGCGCGGTCGTGCAGGACGATGCGATGGTCACGGTCACTCCGGAGGCGAAGACCGCGCACGTGCTGTCCCGTTTCCTGCCGCGGGCGTTGAGGGCGCTCGCGCGCGTGAGTCCGCCCGTGTGAGAAGCCCTCACGCCCGAACGGGCCGTGTTCCACGGTGGGGTGCCCCGCCCGCCTCGAGTAGTGATGCTCCATCAGGACGTTGGGGAACTCCGTTGTGGCGTACGTCGGTTGTCCACAGAATCATCAAGTACCCTGTGGATAACTCGAGTTGCTTGTGGATCAAACCTCGGCGTCAAAACAAAATGCGTGATGCGCGTCTCTCCCGTCATGCTGAGTGGATGAACGAAAAGGACGGTCCTGACAGCGGCAGGGACGACAGACGCACCGTGAAGGTGTCGAAGTACCTCTCGAAGCACCTGCGCCACCAGCCCGAGCGGATCGGCCTCACACTCGACGAGGCCGGCTGGGTCGAGATCGACGAGCTCATCGCGGCGTGCGCCGCCCACGGATTCCGCTTCACCCGTGACGAGCTGGACCACGTCGTCGCCGCCAACGACAAGAAGCGCTTCGCGATCGACGGCACCCGGATCCGCGCCAGCCAGGGCCACAGCGTCGAGGTCGACCTCGGGCTGGAGCCGGCCGTCCCACCGTCGTACCTCTACCACGGGACCGTGGCCCGCTCGCTGGACGCCATCCGGGCCGAGGGGCTGCGGCCGATGAACCGGCACGACGTGCACCTCTCGGCCGACCGGGAAACCGCCACCAGGGTCGGTGCCCGCCGGGGCCGCCCCGTGGTGCTCTCCGTCGACGCGGGTGCCATGCACCGGGACGGCCATGTCTTCCATCTCAGCGCCAACGGCGTCTGGCTGACGAAGGCCGTGCCCCCGCAGTACCTGCGGTTCTCAGCCCGTGGCTAGTGCCGCGAACGGAACTAGGCGGGTGCGCCCGATGACCGTTTCACGTGAAACCTGGCACGGACGGTTTCACGGAAACGGGTGACGCGGGGGTGCGGGTGGCACGGGGGTGCGGGTGGTACGGGTGACGTGGTGGTGCGGGTGGTTCCCTTCGTTGTCCGCGGTCAGTCGGTCAGCTTCATGACCTGACGGAACGAGAGCTTGCGGTCGGTCTGGAGGAGCGCCCGGCGGTACACCCGGCTGCTCACCCCGACGATGAGCACCGCGGCGGCGATCGACAGGCCGAGCGCGGCGGCCGGCTCCCACCAGGCGGTCTCTCCCGCCAGGACACGGGCCGGCATGGTGACGGTCGAGGTCAGCGGGATGAAGGAGAGGATCTCGCGCACGTTGCCGGACACGGTGACGCCGACGATGAACACCAGCGCGGTGATCGCGTTCACCGGCGTCGTGGTGGACTGGATGTCCTCGCTCCGGGTGGCGAGCGCGCCCGCCGCGGCGAACAGGCAGGCCAGGACGACGATGCCCACGACGTAGAAGACGAGGAACCAGCCCAGCCCGGAGCTGATGTCGGCGAGGAAGTCCTGCTCGCCCGTGGCCACCAGACCGCCGATGCCGACCAGGCAGAACAGCGCCATCTGGGCGAGTGCCAGCAGCGTGGAACCGACGATCTTGCCGACCAGCAGCGACCGCAGCGGCACGGAGCTCGCGATGAGCTCGACGATGCGGTTCTGCTTCTCCTCCACGACGCTGGTCGCCAGCGCGGCGCCGAGCAGAACGGCGGCCAGGTAGAAGAGGAACCCGAAGAAGTACGTCGTCATCCGGACCGCGCCCTCGGGCGTCTCGTCGGCCGACAGCAGGACGTGCTTGACCTCCGCCCCTTGGGTGAGGGCCGTCAGGCTGGTTCCGGCGGCCTGCGCGTTGTCGGCGAGGGCCTTCGACTGCACAGCGGCGCCGATCCAGGTGGCGGCTATGTCGTTCTGACCGGTGTCGCCCACCAGGACCCAACGCCCGCCCTCGAACAGGAGCCCGGCCTCGGCGTCGCCGGACCGCACGGCTTCGCGGACCTGAGCGGCGGACGACTCCTGCCGGACCGTGATCTCGACGTCCTGGTCCGCCTGGACGGCCAGTTGCTCGGCCTGGTCGGCGATCCGGCCGGCCTGCTGGTCGGCCACCGCGACGGTGATCTTGCCCATCGAGTCCGCCAGGTAGAGCTGCAGTCCGATCGCACCCACGATCAGAGCGAGGGTGACCAGCGTCGACAGCAGGAAGCTGCGGTTGGTGAGCTTCACCGAGATCTCGCGGGCGGCGACGATCCGCCAGGCGGACGTGCCGGCCGTACGGGGCGGGGTACCGGAAGCCGCGGGCGTGCCCTGCGGATCGGGCGGCGTCTCGGACCGGTGCGCAGAGTTCGAGGTCACGGTGCTCATGCGGAGGTCATCTCCCGGTAGACGTCGGCGATGCTGGGAACGACAGGGGTGAAGGCGTGCACGGGTCCGCGGCGCAGGGCCTCCGTCAGGAGCGCGCCGTGATCGGCGTCGGCGGCGAGCTCGACGTACGCTCCGTCGGGCAGCTCCTCGACGTCGGTCACGCCGGGGACGTCGCGCGCCCAGCCGGCCGGAGCTCCCGTGACCAGGTGGTACCGGGGCTTGTCGCGGTGCCGGAGCTCGTCCGCGGTGCCCTTGCCGACGACATGTCCGGCGGCCATGATCACCAGGTCGTCGCAGAGCCGCTCGACCAGGTCGAGCTGGTGGGAGGAGAACAGCACCGGGATGCCCGCGGCGGCGTACTCGCGCAGCAGCTCGGCCATCGTGTCGACGGCGTGCGGGTCGAGTCCGGAGAAGGGCTCGTCGAGGACGAGCAGTTTGGGGGAGCCGAGCAGCGCGGCCGCGATCTGCACGCGCTGCTGGTTGCCCAGGGACAGCGACTCCAACCGGGCCTGGCTCTTCTCCGCGAGGCCCAGACGGTCGAGCAGTTCAAGGATGTGGCGGCGTGCGTCGGCGGCGCTCTGGCCTCGGAGCCGGGCCAGGTAGACGAGCTGGCTGAGGACCGTCTGCTTGGGGTAGAGGCCCCGCTCCTCCGGCATGTAGCCGAAGTCCCTGCGGTCGGCGGCCGTGACGGGGTCGCCGTCCCAGCGGATCTCGCCGCCGTTCGCGGCCAGTACGCCCATGATCATGCGCATGGTGGTGGTCTTGCCCGCGCCGTTCCCGCCGACGAACCCGGCCAACCGGCCCCTGGCCACCCGGAAGGACACCCCGTCGACGGCACGATGGTCGCCGAAGTCTCGTACGAGTTCTTCCAGTTCCAACATTCGTGTCTTCTCTCGGCTCGGTTGATAGGAGGCTGTGGTGGAGGGGATCGAGCGGCGGCGGACACCGTCAAGTCAGGGCTGCGGCTGCGGGTGCGGGGCCTCTTCGCATGGGTCGCGCAGGCCGGCGGCGCAGCCGGTGCGCTCCGGCGCCGACGCCGGGCGCGGCAGGTGCCGGCTCCACAGGTGCCGTCTCCACAGGTGCGTCTCGTCCGTCCGCGGGCTCTGGTAGCCGGGTCCGGCGCCTTGACGACATGCCGGCCCATGGCGGCGACGGCCGACGGGAGACCTGGTGTGAGGCCCACCGCGAGGAGACCCGCGCCATCCTGGGCTTCATCGGCGTGAAGCTGCTGACGGTGGCGGCCCCGCCGGATCCTGACCCATGAGGAGCGCGAAGCCGGGGGTGCCGCTCGTCGGGGACGAGTTCGCCGTTCGGCGCTGTGATCGCGGGTGCTGGGGTGCCATCCTCGAGGCGGGTGGTCTTCAGCACGAAGTCACCGTAACTCACGTGCAACGGCCCCTGCTCGCAACGGAGATCACTCAGCACGGACGGTGCGGGCGTCCCTCCGACGAGGCCGTCGAGGTCGTCCGCAGCGGTGCGCGGAGCTTTCTCGTCGACCTGGTCCGCGGGCCATGGCCCGCCCGTCCCCGCCCCTCAGCCCAGCCGGGTGAGGGCCTCGGTCGCGATGTCCTCGAAGACGGCCTGGTCGGCGGCGAAGTCGGAGTCCGCGATCGGCCAGTGAACCACGATCTCGGTGAAGCCGAGTTCGCGGTGGCGCCCCGCGAAGTCGACGAAGGCCTCCACGGACTCCAGCGGCCGGCTCCGGTCCGGCGTGAACCCGGTCAGCAGGATCCTGTCCAGCTCCGCCCCGTCGCGCCCGGCGTCGGCGCACGCCTTGGCAAGGTTGGCGAGCTGGCCGCGCAGCGCCGCGTCCGACTGCTCCGGGGTCCCCTCCTCGTACAGCTTGGGATCGCCGGTCGTCACCCACGCCTGCCCGTACCGGGCCGCCAGCTTCAGCCCGCGCGGCCCGGTCGCGGCCACCGCGAAGGGAAGCCGGGGGCGCTGGACGCAGCCCGGAATGTTGCGGGCCTCGTCGGCGGAGTAGTGGGCGCCCTGGTGGCTCACCGCGTCCTCGGTGAGAAGACGGTCGAGCAGCGTACGAACTCACCGAAGCGGTCCGCGCGTTCCCGCGGCGTCCACGCAGGCCGGCCCAGTACCGTGGCGTCGAAGCCGTTGCCACCCGCGCCGATGCCCAGTGTGACCCGGCCGCCCGAGACGTCGTCGAGCGAGATCAACTCCTTGGCGAGGGCCACCGGGTGGCGGAAGTTGGGTGAGCCCACTCCGTGCTCATACCATCGGTCCCATGCGACGACCCAGGCCCCACGAGCCGACCATAACCTCAGGTGAGCCTGCGGCTCTCTACTGCCGGATATCCCAGGCAGACGACGACGATCAGACCGGCGTCGATCGGCAGGAACGTATCTGCAGGGAGATCGCCGAACGCCGGGGCCTCACCATCGACCCCGCCCACGTCTTCGTCGACAACAGCCGGTCGGCGTGGAGCCGGGGCCGGAAGCGGCCTGGCTGGGACCAGCTTCTCGAACGTGCCCAGCGGCACGAGTTCCGGCACGTCATCGCGTACCACCCGGACCGGCTGATGCGGCAGCCGAGGGACCTGGAGGAACTGCTCCAGGTCTCCGACGAGCACCGGATCACGCTGCACGGCGAGGCGAACCGACGGGACCTGTCGGACCCCGACGACCGGTTCATCCTTCGCATCGAGGTCGCCCATGCCTGCCGGTCGTCCGACGACACCTCCCGGCGGCTCAAGTCGGCGCTGAAGGAGCGCGTCGAGAACGGTCTGCCGCACTCGGGCAAGCGCCGCTTCGGGTACGAGACGGACGGCGTGACGATCAAGGAGGACGAGGCCGAGATCGTCCGAGAGGTCTTCGACCGGTACCTCAAGGGCCAGAGCCCGAGCGCGATCGCCCTGGTCTTCCACAAGCGCGGCATCAAGACCGTGTACGGCAAGGAATGGTCACAGGGCACGGTCCGCGCGCTCCTCGACTCCCGCCATGTCGCCGGCATCCGCATGCACCAGGGCGAAGAGGTGGGCCCGGGCAAGTGGCCCGCGATCATCGACCAGGGGGTGTGGGAGGAGACCCGCGCACGGCGCGAGTACCGGTCCGCCGTGCACCAGACGAACCTGGAGCTGCGGCGCTTCTACCTGCTGCGCGGCCTGGTGATGTGCTCGCGCTGCGGCACCCTCATGTCCGGCACGAAAATCGGCGGGGTGCCGTCGTACCTCTGCACGCGGAAGAGCCGCAACGGCACCAAGAAGTGCGTGCGGCGCATCGCCGCACTGAAGCTGGAGGAGTTCGTCACGGAGGCCGCCATCGACCTGCTCGGGAGGCTCACCGTCTCCGGCCAGCTCGCGTCGACCTCGCTGCCCGACGCGGCGGCCGAGTCCGTCGAGGCCGACCAGCGGCAACTCGACGAGCTCAACGAGATGTGGACCGCGAAGGAGATCTCCACGGCGGAGTTCCGCAAGATGCGCAAGGAGATCACCGACCGCATCGCCAAGGCGCAGCGCCGCCTCGTCGTACGGCCGATGAAGCTACTCGACGGGCTGACGGGCGCGGGCGCGAGAGACGCCTGGAACGCCGCGGAGATGACGGACGAGCGGCGCAACGCAGTGCTGCGGTTTCTCTTCTCCGGCGTGGTGATCGACGCCTCCGGCAAGCCGAGTGGGGTCTTCGACTGGGACCGGATCGCCATCGCGCAGAACCCGCTGTAGGCGAGGCGATGAGGCGAAGACCAGGAGCACAGCTGGGCGCGGCGGCGGAGCAACATAGCAGCAGATCGCCGGTTACCCAAACCGGCGATTCTCCGGAAACTGAAGGCCGCCTCGGAGGACCTGCCAGTCCTTCGTACGCGGCACGCACGGCCCAGGCGTTGGAGCGCCTCGGGCCAAGCGCGCGACAGACCGCCCATCGAACGACCGGCGGTGCGGAGCCTGCCAGCTCCGTACCGCCAGCAAGGACCTGCTCATGCCCCTGTCGTCCGCCCGCCAGGACGCCGTAGCCGCCCCCCGCACGCCGAGTCGCCGCGAAGCCCAGGCAGCAGCCCGTACCCAAGCCCTGACGCGCGTGTGCGCGGGATTCACGACGACGATCAGCCCGCACAGCGCCTCGCGACTGGCCGACCTGATGTCGACCACGACGTACGCGAAGGCCGCGTAGACGCGGCAGCCGCAGACATGGGAGCGGCCCCCGGCGTTGGAGCGCCGAAGGCCGTAACGACTCCCAGACGACCGCCCATAAACGATCTGCCCCGGTGCCGGGACTGCCATCCCGTACGGCACCGAGTGAGGAAGTTCTGTGCCCCAGGGTACGTTCCAGCCTGCCCGTACCGCATCCCCACAGACGAACTCCCGGTTCGACGCCGACGAGGGCCCTGGTCTGTCCATGCCGCCCCACCACCTGGAGGCGGAGCAGGCCGTCCTCGGCGCCTGCATGTACACCCCCGCGGCTGTCGACGCCGCCCGCCCGATCCTTCAGGCCGCCGACTTCTACCACCCGGCGCACGCCGACATCTGGCGTTCAGTGCTCTCACTGAGGGACGAGGGTTCGCCCACCGACCCCATCGCGCTCGGCGAGGAACTCGGGCGGATCGGCGCACTCGCCCGCATCGGCGGTGCCGCCTACCTCCACACACTCGCCATCGCGACGCCGGGGCCGGGCAACTGCGACTACTACGCCGAGATCGTGCGGGAAAAGGCGGAGCTTCGCCGTCTGCAAGCGGTGGCAGTGCAGACCTTGCAGCAGAGTGGGGCCGAGGGTGCCGATCCCGATCAGATACGCACGCACTTGCAGAGTGCCCTCGACACCACCGCTGGGCGAGGGGTGTCCGGTAGCGGCAGGCTCGGTCGGTTCGCCGTCGACGGCTGGGACTTCGTCAGCGAGTACGGCGCCCAGGTTCCGCCGATCTGGGGCACGCCCGAGCAGACGGGGTGGGCGAGCGGCGAAAGCATGATGTTGGTCGGCCCGCCGGGCGTCGGCAAGAGCACCATCGCGCACCAGCTCGTCATGGCCAGGCTCGGCTTCCAGAGGCTGGTGCTCGGCATGCCGGTCACCGAGGGCAGGCGCGTGCTGTACCTCGCGATGGACCGACCTCCGCAGATCGCCCGCGCTTTGCGCCGCCTGGTACGGCCGATCGACGAGGAGATCCTCCGGGACCGTCTGGTGGTCTGGGCCGGGCCCCTGCCGACCACGCTCGACCGCGAGCCGAACCTCCTCGCCGAACTAGCCGCCCACCACGACGCTGACACCGTCGTCATCGACAGCATCAAGGACATCGTCGGCAAGCTCACCGACGACGAGGCTGTCGGCGCGTACAACCGAGCCCGGCAGCAGCTTCTCCGCTCCGGAGCGGAACTGCTGGAGCTGCACCACCAGCGCAAGGCCACGGCCGACGCCAAGCCGGGCGGACGTCCGACTCTGGACAGGGTGTACGGCACCACGTGGTTCACCGCCGGCGCGGGCAGCGTGATGATCCTCAGCGGGGGAGCGGGGAACACGGTGGTCGAACTTCACCACGCAAAGACGGTGACCGGCGAGATAGGCCCGCTCACGGTGATCCACGACCACCAGCGTGGCACGTCGAGGGTCGACGAGCCCCTCGACCCGTACAAGCTCCTGTACGACGCACCCAACGGACTGACCAGCAAGGAGCTGGCCGCACAGATGACCGGCGAACTGGACCCGAGCGCCAAGGACCAGGAGAAGGCGCGGCGAGTGCTCAAGGGTCTGTTCGAGGCCGGGCAGGCCACCAAGGACCAGGAGCTCGGCGGCAACCGCCAGGTGCGGTATCGGGCCAGGGCTCGGCACATGGTCGCCGTTTCCTGAGGAAACGGGGCTCGGCGGACGGGCACCCCGGCATTGGACCGGCAGCTCACGCGAGCACTCACGGACCACGCCCCGGAGAACGCCCCGCACACTCCTCACATGGCTCACGCCGCCGAGGAAAGTGCAGATCAGAGGCTCACGCGGGCCCGCACACACCTCACACCACCGGTCACTCACGCGCGGTCCCCTCCTTGTAGAGGGGGCCGCGTGGGAGCCGACGAGTAACGAACGTCTCCTACGACTCCTTGACGAGCCGTATCGCACTGCCCTGGAGAAGCCGTCTTGCCTTCCTTCCGCCCGATAGCCCTGGCCGCCGGCCACGGCAGCCGCCTTATCCGCGTCAGCACCGCCCTGCGCCCGCTGGCCCCGGCGGTCGAGCACTCACATCCAGTGGGGGCGTAGCGTGAACCGCAAGGGACGCATCACCCTCGTCGTCGGCTTGGTGGCCGTCGTCCTCATGGCCTTCCGGGTCTCGTGGAACGCGCTGTCCGACGTGGCCCGCGCCATCGGCGCCGACTCCATCGCCGCCCTGCTCTACCCGATCGTTGTCGACGGGCTGATGGCCCTCGCTCTGGTCGCCACGCTCGTGCTGACCGGTACCGACCGGAAGTTCGCGCTGCGGGTCCTGGCGACCTACACGATCGCGAGTCTCCTGCTGAACTACGTGCACGGCCTCATTCCGGCCCTGCACACCACGTCGATCCGGTGGGGCCGACTGGCCGACTGGGACCCTGCGAACTGGGCCCTCGTACTGCTGGCGAGCTCGCTCCCGGTCGGGTCGATCTACTTCGGGTCGGACCTCGTGGCGAAGGTGTTGCACCACAACCCCGAGTCGTCCGACTCCGCCGAAGCAGCCTCTGCCAAGTCGGTTAATCCGGTAGCCGACGAGCGGGCCGCACGGTCGGCTTCTGACCAGGCCGAACCGGTCCCCGAGCAGCCGACCGAGTCGGCCGCCGTGAAGGTCGCCGAGGCGGCCGTGACGAGGCCGACCGGGGCCGACGAGTCGGCCTCCGCCACCCGACCGCCCCCGTCGGCTTCCGCAGCGAAGTCGACCGGAGCCGCCCCGCGTCGGGCGACCGGTCGGGTCCGCGACACCGCCAAGTCGACCGCCGAACGCACGCGCACCCGCACCGACGCCGAAGTCCTCGACGAGGCCCGACTCCTGACCGCCGACTGGAGCGACGACCGGCTAACCGCCGAGCGTCTGCGCAGCGAACTACGGATCGGCCAGAAACGCGCCCGCGCCCTGCGCGACCAGCTGCAGGCCGAGCGCACCGGCCAGGACGCCGAGCCCACAGCGTACGACGGCTTCGAGGCCGGGCCTCTCGACGGACTCGACGAAGCCGCCCAGCGGCAGAGGGAACTCGACAGAGCCCCCGCCGGCACCGCCTGACCCTCGCTAGTGAACCGATCGCCCCACCCCGCCCGCTCACCCCCATGCCTCCGTGCCCACGAGCGCAGGGGCACGGGGGTTGTGCACAGCGAACGCATCCGGCACCAGCACCCCACGGAGAACCGATCGATGCACAACCGGCACCACGAACCCCCATCGCACCGGCAGGAGATGATCACCACTCCAGCCACAACCGCGCCAGCAAGGTATCCCGCTGGACCGTCCAAGGACGGCCGCAACGGGGAAGTCTCCGCCCCGAGGGTGGCGGAGGACCTCGGGCGCCAGGGGGCACCCGAGGGGGAACAGATCGCCGACACCGCCGCCGCCCAGCTGCCGCGCGCTGCCGAAGCCGCCGCGCTGCACCGTGTCGCCCGCCGCCGCCAGCCCGACCCGAACGGCCAGCGCAAGCAGCGTGTCGACGCCCGCTACAGCGTCGACGAGAAGACCGAGATCCTGCGCATGGCCCGGTCGCTGAACATCGCCAGCGCCCACTATGTCGGCGCTGTCGTCATGGCCCACGTCCAGGGCGACCTCGCCCTGCCCGGCCAGCGAACCCCGCTCGACGACTACATCGACGAACTGACCGCCCTGCGCAGCGAGGTCGCCAAGATCGGCCACAACATCAACCAGATCGCCAAGAAGCTCAACTCCGGCGGCCATCCACAGCCTGGGGATACCGCCGTCCTGGCCCAGGCCGAACGCACCCTGACCGCGGTCGGCGCCACCGTCCGCCACATCGCCACAGCCGCGAACCAGGCCGTCACCAAGAAGGCCGCCCGATGATCGCGAAGATCCGCAGCGGCAAGGAAACCGCCGGACTGATCCGCTACCTGTTCGACACGAAGAAGGCCAAGGACCACACCGACCCCCATCTGGTCGCCTCCTGGGACGGCTTCGCCCCCGACCCCGGCCGCGCCGACGACTTCGACGCCACCAGGAAGCTCCTCGTGGCCGACCTCGACCTGCACGTCAAGCAGGCCAGACGGCTCGGCCGCGCGCCCGAGCAGCACGTGTGGCACTGCTCGATCCGCGCCGCCGAGAGCGACCGCATCCTCAGCGACGAGGAGTGGGCCGACATCGCCCGCCGCGTCGTCGCCGCCACCGGCATAGCACCGCAAGGCGATCCGGACGGCTGCCGCTGGGTCGCGGTCCGTCACGCCCCCGACCACATCCACATCGCCGCCACCAAGGTCCGCGCGGACCTGCGCACCGCACGCCACTGGAACGACTACCTCACCGCTCGAGAAGGAATACGGCCTGTTCCAAGTGGTCCGCGGAGACCGCACCGCTGCGAAGCGGACCACCCGTGCCGAGCAGGAGAAGGCCCGCTGCGCCGGCCAGGACAAGCCCGCCCGCGAACGGCTGCGCACCACCGTGCGCACCGCCGTGGCCGCCGCCACCAGCGTGGAGGAGTTCGTCCACCTGCTCAACCACCTCGACGGCGTACTCGTCGAGATCGTCCACTTCCCCTCGGGTGACGTGCGCGGCTACAAGGTCGCCAGCGAAGACACCACCACCGCCGACAACGAGCCCGTCTGGTTCTCCGGCTCCGAACTCGCCCCGGACCTCTCCTTCCCCAAGATCCAAAAGCGCCTGGAGAGCATCGACCCACAGCCCGCCGACCAGCCAGGCCGGCGCAGGCCCAACCCTTGGCACCAGGCCACCGCCGCCGCCGAACGCATCCCCCACCACCTCGACCAGACGGACGACGAAGCCTCCCAGGCCCACCTCGCCGCCTTCGGCGAAGCCCTCGACGCCCTCCCCCTCCTCGCACCCCAGCCCCTGCGCCCCCAACTCCGAGAGGCAGCGACCGCGTTCGAGCGCGCCACCCGCTCCCGCATCATGGCCGAACACCACCACGCCCGCGCACTGCGCGGCACCGTACGCGCCATGCTCCGCGAGCCCGCCCCCAAGGACGGCGCCGTCCTGGCGATGTTCCTGGACGCGGCGATCCTCGTGGTCCTTGCCGCTGCCCGCTGGCACCAGCTCCGCCACCACGACCAGCAGGTCGCCGCCGCCCAGCAGACACTGCTCCACCTCCAGGCCGCCTACGACCAAGCCGCAGCCGCACCCCTGGCCACTCTCGCGCAGCGCCAGCCACCCCAGCAGGCCGTGGAACGGCAGATCCGCCGCCTACGCCAAGTCGTGCCCGAGCACGCCGAGCAGATCATCGAAGACCCCGCTTTCGCGGCTCTCACCACCGCTCTCGCCGAGGCAGAAGCAGCAGGACACGACCCGGAACGGCTCCTCCAGCAGGTCGCCGACCAGCGGGCCCTGAACGACGCCCGCCGCCCCGCACGAGTCCTGGCCTGGCGCATCCAACGCCTCAGCGAAAGGCCGGCACCCAGCGCACAAGCCCGCGCAGCACAAGCCCACAGCCCAGCCCGGGCCGACAGCGCAGCACAGCGACCCGACACCCCACAGCACACGCCCTCTGCCGCCCCGGCCCCGCAGCCGTCACAGGCACGGCGGCGCTGATCACGACCGCACGCACGGCCTGGGAGTGTCCCGTCCCGTCATGGGTGTGTGGGCCATGACCGGGGCGCGGCAGTGGGTCTTTCGGAGCTCAAGGTGCGGCAGGGCTGGCAGGGCAAGGGCTGAGCCCGTCGGTGAACGCGTGCCCACCTTGCCCAAGAGCCCTCACGACACATCCGTCCGAGGCAACCGGCGCCGCCGTCCCCGGCGCTCACGCACCAGCGGCGACCAGCGCAGTGAACGACTCCAGCCGCTGGCGCTGACCGGCGGAAAAGGGCGAAACATAGCCAACGATCGCCGGTTGGGCAAACCGGCGATCCGCCGGGCCATTGATGCCTGCACCCACCCGACTCCCGTACAGGGGAGCACCCGTATGCCCGAAACCGACATCCGATCCCGACCCCGACCCCGACCCGACATCGTCGCCCTCCTGTGCGACGCGGACTTCAAGCGCCGGCCTGACACCAACGCCTACAGCCACCGCGACGGACGCCCGTTCAGCAAGGAGGAACAGGCCCTTGCCTTCACCGCCACCCGCGTCGAACTCGAAGAGGTGAGCGAACAGCTCACGCGGTACCGGGAATACCGCCGTACATGGAAGGAAGCGCCGGAAGCCTTCCAATGTTTCCTCGCCCCGTTCAAACAGCTCACCGAGAAGACGCTTACACCATCACAGGGGACGTGACCATCTTGCGGGGTCGGTTATTGATCGCCAGGGCGACGGCTTCGAGGTCCTCGGCGGACCACCGGGACAGGTCGGTGTCCTTCGGGAAGCACTGACGCAGCAGCCCATTCGTGTTCTCGTTCGTGGGTCGCTGCCAGGGCGAGTACGGATCGGCGAAGAAGACCTTCGTCCCGGTCTCGAATGTTGAAAACCCCAAGTCCGGACGTGCCGTGCCGGACAAAGGCCGGGGTCGTGGTCCCACCACGACCCCGGAGGGGGCTACGGCTTTCCGGAGGCTGTCATAGAACGGATGCCTGCGGCTGCCAGCAGCACCGCTGTCAGGGCCCACGCTGGGATGCTGTTCGACGGATACAGGACCACAGCCCACCAGGCATGACTTCCTGCCGGGCCCCGTCCCGCGACGATGCTGGCGATCAGCAGCATCATGCCCGCAGCGATCCCTGACGCGGTGTTGCCCACCTGGGCGATCAGGAGACCGACGCAGGTCAGCAGCATGACGTTGCGGGCGGTGTCGAAGCCTGTGATGTAACCCGCTGCCAGACACAGGGCGAAGGCGGACGCTACGAATGCCGCATCGATAGCGACGACAGGAACTGCAGCGGTCCGTTCGATGTGGTCGGCGCGTCGGTTGAGGCAGTACAGGACCGCGGAAGACACCAGCAGGGGAGTGAAGTAGGCGAAGGGCGCGACGCCACTGCCGTTGAGAGCGGGCAGCTCGATACTGCTCGTTCCTGAAAGCTGGCATACCACGGCCATCAGGATGATCGCTCCAGCTGCGGTCCACCACTTCCGCACTGCTGTCACATAGAGTCTCACTGCGCTCCCTGCAGCAGGCAGGCATGGTTGAGGACCTGCTGCGTGAACCAGGCGGACTGCTGCTTCACTGGCTTGTCGAGGACAGGACCCACGAGGCTCCACAGCTGCGGATCGGTTATCTGGCGTACCTCATCCTTGTCGCCTGCAACGGCAGTGGCCCATACGAGCTCTGGAGCGGACGGGCCTCCGCATGCCTGCTTCCCATGCTGGGCTGCAGTTCCTTCGACAGCCGATATCGCCATGACATCGCCAGCCGTTTGGTACTGGGCCTGCTGGTGAAGGGCAGGGAGTGCCCAGTGCAGCCGCCATACACCTGGCGCGAGTTTCACTGACGGCGAGAGGATCTCCATCCGCTTCGGTTGTGTGACGCCAGCGGCGACCAGGGCGTTGAGCGGATCGCGGGTGCTGCGGCGGATCTGCGGGAGGTAAGAACGGTACTCCGGTGGCACACAGATCTGCGGGGCGGTGCCGGAACATACGGAATCAACTGCACGGCCCCTTGACGGGTTGCTGAAGCCCCATCCGCTGACTGCGGCATGTCCGACAAGGAGTGCTGCTGCGACGACCGCTGCGCCGGCGGGGAAGAAGATACGGCGGGAGCCGATATGGGTGAAGAGCCATGCGACAGCTATGAGACAGCCGGTGAAAATCCATGGCACGAAGTAAATCTCGGGCTGGTGGACATCGGTAATGGTGGATGTTCCGTCGATGAACCCGCCGAGGTGCCTCAGCCATGCGTTGGACATGGCATGTGGCATCGTCAGCCAGGCCCAGCACAGGGCTGCTGCTGCTGGTGCGGCAATACTTCGGGGAAGACGTCCGCCGGCGTACCAGCCGATCACGGCCCACTCGGTAGGAACGATGATCATGTGTGCCAGTGCGGTCCATCCGGCACCGGAAGGAAATACTCCGGTATTGATTCGTGCCAGTACGACGGCGAAGACAAGAAGTGCGGCTCCTAGAGCGGCGGCAGGAGCACCGATGAACAGGATCAGCGACCATCGTGACCGTGCGGATGCGGTCAACATGGGGCGTATGTGTCGCATCCGCCCCGAGTCCCATGCGGCACATGCGGCGACGGCCGGGGCGACTGTGGCCAGAGCGTAGATCGTGCTCTCGCCCGACTCGACTCCGTAGTGGGATGGAACGGTGGAAACCGCACTCTGCATGTACAGGTACACGAACAGGGCGGCCGGCAGGATGACCCATAGGGCCGCCGAACGACGCAACTGATGCCAGAGGATCACCGGGATCCTCCTTCGAGGACAGCAGTGTAGGCGTCTTCCGCGGCACGTTCCGAGTGGACCTGGGTGCCCGAACGGGCGAGAAACGAAGCCACGGGTCCGCTGAACAGGACCCTTCCCCCATGAAGGACCACGACGTCGCTGAAGGCTTCGCTGATGTCGGCGATGTCATGGGTGGAGACGATCACATGCGTTTCGTTCCGCAGCGACGCGATGAGCTGAAGGAAAGATCTTCGCTGCTTCGGGTCGAGTCCTACGGTGGGTTCGTCAAGGAGTAGGACCTTGGCACGGTGGACGAGGGCCTGAGCGATTGCGACACGCTGCTGCTGTCCGCCAGACAGATCACTGACCTTCCGGTCCGCCTGCCTACCAAGCCCTACACGTTCCAGCGCCTCACCAGATGCGCTCGAGGCGTCGCGCTGCGTCATGCCCTTGAGCCATCCCGCGTAGGTGACGTGTTGCCGGCAGGTCATCCCCGAGAGGAACGAAGGCTTCTGCGGGAGCCACGCCACTGATGCGCGGTAGGCCGCGGACTGTTTGCGGTTCCACGGGCTCAGGCCGTCGAATGTCACGTCTCCGGACCGTGGGCGCAGTGCGCTCGCGCCGAGCGACAGCAGTGTGCTCTTGCCTGCTCCATTGGGTCCGAGGAGAACGGTGGCTCCAGAAGTGAAAGCAAGGTCAAGGCTCTGGATGACGTCATCACCTCCTCGATAGCGGAAGGTGCAGTCGCGGAAGGTGAGAGTCATGGAGGACCTTTCTGGGCGCCGGGCCCTGCCGCATGGTGTGCAGCGGGGCCCGGCGAGGTACCGATCAGTAGTAGACGGCCACCGACTGGACCGTCACGGGAGCGTAGACGTTGGACCCGTAGTCGATCACGAAGTAGTAGTCACCGCTGCCGTGGCCGTCCCACGTGGCACTCGATGTGGCACCGGAGTTGAAGCAGTTGGTGAAGTTCGCGTTCGTGTACTTCGGGTCAGGCCCGAAGGTGTCCTTACGCAGCATCACGCCCACGGCTTTGGGGAGGCCGCCACCTCTGTTGCAGCTGGTGAACTTAATAGTCGTGGAACCGCCGTTGTCGGTCCAGCGACGTGACTCGAAGTCATTGCCAGCGCTGGTGATGTGACTGGTCCAGGATGACGCCTGAGCGGGCACCGCGAGAACGCCGACAGCTGCCGCCGCTGCCGCGGTACCGATGATCATGGCGCGCTTGCCTGCGCGGGTCATCGTTGAGCCGGTCATGAAATGACCTTTCTGTAGGGCGAGTTGACATCGTCAACCTCATCAAACCCTAGAAACTGCACAGGATGAATGTAGATTCTCATGTGATGGTGATCTCATATGTGACTGAGTGTTCGCTTTGACTCCACGATCGTTCGCGTGTATCCGCACGCCGCCGTCGGGGCCCGTCAAGAGAGGAGCAGGCAGGCGAGCCGACCGCCCATGTCCTATGAGCGGCAACGGCAGTTGGTGGCGGGGTGGAACTTCGATATTCAGCAGCGCCCGACAGCGGATGGCTACACGTACACGCTGCCGTTGAAGGCCAAGGGTCTGACCTCGATTCTTCACTGGCGGTGTGACGCCGGTCGGCTCGGCGACTTGCCCGTAATATCCCCTGCCGTTCGAGGATGGGCCGTCGCGTGACGCTGCGGGGCGTCGGGTTCCACGGGCCCGAGGGTGCTGCGGGTTCCCTCCTCTCCGGTGTCGTTGGGGCGGGGCCGGTCGTCAGGTGTCGGCCGGGAGGCCGGTTGCGTGTCGCCAGGCGGTGGCGAACGCGGGTGCCCAGGGCCAGGTGCGGTCGAGGTGCAGGGTGCGCCGGCGGGCGTGGGTGGTGAGGCGGGCGGGCAGGTGATAGAGCTTCGTCCGGATTGTCTCCGGTTCGGCGGCGGCGAGTTCGGGTTCGTCGTGCAGGAGGAGGAGTCGGGTCCAGGCGTCGAGGTCGGCGGCGAGGGTGGCGGCCAGCATCCAGGCGGCGTTGAGCTGGAAGGACTTGGAGGGCAGTAGCCCGAGCCCGACTCTCTTGATCGCTTTGATGCGGTCCTCGACCTCGGCGTGATCACGGTAGAGAGCGTCGACGAACCACACCTGTCCGGAGCCTGGGACCCCGGAAAGCCCCTGGTGGGTGGGGATGTTCGTGGCGACGATCTGGTAGCGCCAGCCGGTGCGCTGCTCGAACGCGGTCAGCTTCTTCAGGTCGCGGCGCGAGGGTTTGACCCGGCGCACGATCAGCCGTGTCCCCTCGGGCCAGCCGGTCAGGTCGCGGACCCCGGTCAGCTCGGCGACCTGGTAGGTGACCTTCTCCCCGTCCGGGCCCTTGATCTCGTGGACCTCGCCGTCCTGGCGCAGCGCGTCACTCCACACGTCCGCGGGCAGCAGTGCGATCGCTCTCTCGTCGGCGGTGTTGATGGCCCAGCCGGTGATCCAGCGCACCCGGCGGCGGCTGGTGGTCAGCGCCTGCAGATGCTCAAGGAGGCCATGACTGAAGGCCGCGCCGTCGATCCGGATCAGCAGCTTCGACCACAGCGGCAGCGGGAGCTGGTGCAGGGCTGCCGCGAGGACGCTCTTGTGGTCGGCGATGTCGTTGGCCGCGGCGTTGCCCGGCCGCAGCAGCATCGTCACGCATTCGCGGGTGTTGGCCAGCCAGGCTCCCAGCGGGTGATGCCCGTAGCTGCCCTTGAACGTGCCGGCCGCGCCGTCCTTCTTGCTGGTGCAGGTCACGAGGGTGGCGTCGAGATCGAGGACGTACCAGTTGGTGAGCTTGCGCCCGCATACCGAGATCCAGGGAAACCCGCCGGGGCGCAGGGCGAGCAGCGTCCACACCCCACGCCGTATCACGGCACGGACGCGCTCCACCCGGGCTGCGACCGGGCCGTCGATGGCTTCCAGCGTGCGCCACAGGGTGCTGTCCGAGACCGGACAGGGGAACAACGGCCGCCAGTGATGCTGCAGTTGCTCGGCCTGCAGGATGTTCCTCGCGCCGAGGACGATCGCGCAAGCCAGCTGGACAAGGGCCATCCCGCGATCCCGCCACCCCGGCCCGACGCCCTGCGGCAGCGCGGCGGTCAGGGCCCGGGTCAGCCCGACGCGGTCCGCTATCCGGCGCAGCAGCACCACGCCCGCGTGCCCGACCAGGTTCTTGCCGTCGGCCCGCACGACGAGCCGGTGATTCCATTCGGTAGCCTGCACCTGTCGGGTGCCCCCACTCTGCGACGTTCTTGATCTAGGAAATCCAGATCATCGCAGGTCAGGGGCACCCTTCTGCTGTCAGGTCGTCACATCGCTGGCGGACGGCCCTCGTAGCTGAATACACGAGGATGAAGGTCAAGCAGCAGGCCGACGGAAGCCTGTTGTTCACCGACAGGAAGAACAAGAAGCGGTCCGTCATGCCCGCCCCGGTGATGTGGGACGCCACGGTCGACAAGGTCTCCGGCGAGCACACCAATCGGGCCAAGGTCGACATGAAGGTGGTCCAGCGCAAGGGCGCGGTCGACCTCGTCATCACGCCGGACGCGAAGTTCCTCGCCAACCCCGAGACGATCTTCCCGGTGACCGTGGATCCGTCCACCTCGTCGCTGGGCAATGTTTTCGACACCTACGTACAGCAGGGTGAGACCGTCGACTGGTCCACCGACACCGAACTGGACCTCGGCAACCCCGGCACGACGAACAGCGACGGCACCCCGCGCACCGCCAGGTCGTTCATCACCTGGAACACCGCGCCGATCTCCGACGCGCTGGTCTCCAGCGCGAAGCTGAGCCTATTCAACTTCCACTCCGGCAACACGACCTGCGCCGCCCAGTCCTGGGAGGTATGGGCCGCCGGCAAGGCGTCCACCGCCTCGCGCTGGACCGCACAGCCAGCCTGGACGGCGAAGAAGGCCACGTCCACCGAGACCAAGGGCAACCCGGCCTGCACCTCGGCCCCGGACGGCTGGATCAACGCCGACGTCAGCACCCTGGTGCAGGAGTGGGCCTCGGCGAAGAACGCCACTTCCGGCATGGGCCTGCGCGCCACCAGCGAGACGGTGACCGCCCAGTGGAAGAGGGTCAACTCCGCCAACAACGCGGCCAACCCGCCCAAGCTGGTGGTCACTTACAACTACCGGCCGCGCACCGGCACCAAGCAGGAAGCTGGCCCGCCCTACTTCTCCTACGGCGGCGCCTACACCGTCAACACGGTGACGCCGACGCTGCGCGACACCTTCGTCGACCCCAACGGTGACAAGGTCAACGGCACCTTCCAGATCTTCGACAACGCCACCAACACCCAGGTCGGCGACGTCATCGTCTCCCCGTTCGTGCCGTCCGGGCAGGCCGCCTCGGTGACGGTCCCCGCCGGGGTGCTGGCCAACGGCAAGACGTACAAGTTCCGCACGTCACCCTACGACGGAGTGCACTACAACACCGGCTGGTCGGCGTGGAAGACCTTCACCGTCGACACCACCGCTCCCCCCGCCCCGACGAAGATCGTCTCGGCGGACTACCCGAGCAGCGCGTGGGTCAAGGGCGCGGGCCAGGCCGGTACGTTCACGGTCACCCCGCCCGGCTCGGACCACAACTGGCTCGAATGGTCCCTCGACGTCGTGACCTGGACCAAGACCGCCACCAGTGGTGCCACTGGGGACAAGCCGATCTCGATCGCACCCGCGCGTGACGGCACCCACACCGTGCAGGTGCGCTCCGTCGACAAGGCGGACAACAAGTCGGAGGCGATCGAGTACACCTTCCACGCGGGCCCCGGCGGGTTCATCCAGCCGAGCGAGGGCGAGCGTACTGCCCGCCGTCTGCCGCTGGTCGCCGAGGCCGACGCGGCCAAGTACGACAGCGTCTCCTTCCCCTGGCGCCGCTCGGAAGCCGACCCGTGGGTGACGATCCCCGCCGGTGATGTCACCTCTGGCGGCACCGCGTTGACCGCTTGGCCGGTGGCTCTCAGCGGCGGCAAGAACGCCGCGCTCGTCTGGAATGCCACCAGCACGGTCGACCCCGACGGCACCGTACAGATCAAGGCCGACTTCACCGGCCCCAACAGCGCCACCGGCAGCACCCAGCCGCTGACGATCGTCGTCGACCGCAACGCGGCCGGCGCGGCGTCCGACGAGATCGGCCCCGGCTCGCTGAACCTGCTCACCGGTGACTTCACCCTTTCCGAGAGCGATGCCTCCTACCTCGGCCTGTCCGTGAACCGTACGGCGTCCTCCCGGACCCCGACGCCGGGGCGAAGCAGGAGGGACAGGTCTCCATCTTCGGCAAGGAGTGGACAACCGGCACGGCGGCGGAGCTGACCGACTCGGACTACAGCCACCTGCGCCAGACGTCCGCAACCGCCGTCGCTGTCATCACCGCCGATGACAGCGAACTGCACTTCACTGCCAACGCTGCCAAGACCGGGTGGATCCCCGAGCCCGGCGCCGAAGACCTCACGCTCACGGGCAGTGTGAGCGGGAGTTTCACGCTCTCCGATACCGACGGGGCGGTCACCGCCTTCACCAAGCCCGACGCCGCCGCCACCACTTGGCAGGTCTCCTCTACGCTGCTGGACGGCTTGGCGAACTCCACCACCGTCGTCTCAGAAACGGTGACCGTCGACGGCAAGAAGCTGGCCCGCCCCAAGCGGGTCATCGCGCCGAGTTCCGGCGCTACTGCCGCCGCCTGTACCGCGGCTCCGGCGACCAAGGGCTGCCGGGCCCTGGAGTTCGTCTACGCCGCCTCCACCACCGCCACCAGCAGTGTCTTCGGTGACTTCACCGGGCAGGTGAAGGAGATCCGGCTGTGGTCCACCGCTCCCGGCGCGGCCACGGCGACCAGCAAGTCGGTCAGGACGTACCTCTACGACGAGTCGGGACGGCTCCGTCAGTCGTGGCATCCGCAGATCTCTCCCTCCCTCAAGACGGAATACGCCTACGACAGCGCGGGCCGCGTCACCCAGGTCACGGCTCCCGGCGAACTGCCGTGGACCTTCGCCTACGGCAAGGCCGGATCCAGCAGTTCAGCCGGTGACGGCATGCTGCTCAAGGCATCCCGCCCCGGCCTGAAGCAGGGCACCGCCGACACCGTCGAGGGCGAGGCCGCCACCACCGTCGTCTACGACGTTCCACTCAGCGGGGCCAACGCCCCGTACCAGATGGCCGCCGCGAATGTCGCCGCCTGGGGGCAGACGGACGTCCCCACCGACGCCACCGCGGTCTTCCCCGCCGACGCGACACCAGCCGGCAACTCCGGCGACAGCCTCGGCGCCGGCTCCTATACCCGGGCAGGCGTCACCTACCTGGGCATATCCGGCCGCGAGGTCAACAGTGTCACCCCCGGCGGACACGTCACCACCAGCGAATCCGACCGTCATGGCAACACTGTCCGTGAACTGTCGGCAGCCAACCGCTCCGTCGCACTGGGCACCACTCCCGCCGACAAGGTGACACAAGCCGAACTCGGCATCGGGCAGCTGACCTCGGCCGAACGAGCCGAGCTGCTGTCCACCCGCTCGGTCTACAACGAGGACGGCACACGGGAACTGGAGGAGTTCGGCCCGTTGCGCCGGACCGACCTGACCTCGGATCTCAAGTCCGGTGCCACCACCTTGGTGGCGGCCGGAAGCCCTGTGACCGCTCGTAGTTGGACGGTCAACGAATACGATTCGGGACGCCCGACCGATGGCACTGCCACAGTCAAGGACCAGGTCACCAAGGTCACGACCGGGGCCCAGGTACGCGAGCACCCGGGCGTGCAAGGGGAGACCCGTGTAAACCAGACCGAATTCGACTGGGCCAAGGGCGTGGCCACCAAGACGGTCCAGGACCCGGTAGGTCTGGCGATCACCACCTCGACCGAGTACGACGCCCAGAGCCGGGTCACCAAAGAAGTTCCGCCCGGCTCCACCGGTTCTGACGCCGCCGCTCGCGTGACCACCTACTGGTCCGCCACGGGTACCGGCGCCTGCGCCGGACGGCCCGAATGGGCCGACCTGGTCTGTTCCGTCGGCCCGGCCGGTGCGATCACCGGCGGGGGAACCAATCCCACCGAGCTGCCGACCACCGCCACGGAGTACGACTGGTGGGGCAACGCGGTGAAGGTGACCGACGTCGCCAACGGCGTCACCCGCACCACCTCCACCAGCTACGACAGCGCCGGCCGGCCGACCACCGCACGCGTCACCGGAGGCGTGGGCCAGGCCGTACCCGACAGCACCACCGAGTACGACCCGGCGAGCGGCAAGACCATCAAGACCACCTCGCCGACCGGCGGGACGATCACAGAGGCGTTCGACAAGCTCGGCCGACAGATCTCCTACACCGACGCCGACGGCGGTGTGACCACCACCGAGTACGACCAGCTCGACCGGCCGGTCAAGAGCACCGACAACGCGCCATCGACCGTCACCTTCACCTACGACCACGCCGCCGAACCACGTGGTCTGGCGACGAAGACCACCGACTCCATTGCCGGGGTATTCACCGCCGCCTACGACGCCGACGGATCCGTCACGTCCGAGAAGTTGCCCGGCGGCTACACCCTCACCCAGACCGAGGACACCACAGGGTCGGTGACCGACCGCGTCTACACCCGCGACAGCGACGGTGCCGTCCTGGTCACCGACACCGTGACCGAGTCCGTACACGGCCAGATCACCATCCACGCCGGCTGGTCCGACCAGAGCTACGGCTACGACGCGGTCGGTCGGCTCACTTCGGTACAGGACACCGCGGACACCGTCTGCACCCGCCGTACCTACGGCTTCGACCAGCGGACCAACCGCACCTCCCTCGGCACAGCCACCGCGGCGCCGGGGACCGACTGCCCCACCACCGCGGACACCACCAAGAACTCCACCTACGACAGCGCCAACCGCCTCACCGACACCGGCAACAGCTACGACGCGTTCGGACGCACCACTGCTCTGCCCACACAAGGGACTGTCGGCTACTTCGCCAACGACCTCGCATACCAGCAGACCGCGAACGGCAAGCGGCAGACCTGGCAGCTCGACGCCGCCCACCGCTTCCGATCTTGGAAGACCGAAACCAGCAGCGGCACCACCTGGACGCAGACCGGGTCCAAGCTCAACCACTACGACGGCGACGGCGACAACCCCCGCTGGATCGTCGAGGACACCGCCACCGGCACACTCACCCGCAACGTCGACTCCGCCGCCGGCGACCTCGCGGCGACCACCAGCAAAACCGGCGATGTCGTCCTGCAGCTCACCAACATCCACGGTGATGTCGCCCTCCAGCTACCGCTGGACACCTCCAAGGCGCCCATCGCCCTGGACAGCGACGAGTACGGCAACCCGCGCAGCGGACAGGCTGCTGCCCGCTACAGCTGGCTCGGCGGCAAACAGCGATCCGCTGAAACCCTCACAGGACTCACGCTGATGGGCGTACGCCTGTACAACCCGACTACCGGACGCTTCCTGTCCACCGACCCGGTCTACGGCGGAAATGCCAACGCCTACGATTACGTGCACGCCGACCCGGTCAACCGCTTCGACCTCGACGGAAAGTGGAGCTGGCGCAAGGCTTGGAAGAGCACCAAGCGATTCGTCAAGAAGTACAAGTGGGACATCGCGCTGACCGCGGCCAGCTTTGTCCCGGGACTGGGCGCGGCGGCTTGGGCCTATCGCGCCTACCGGGTGGTGCGGGTGGCACGCCTGGCCCACAAGCTCAACTACGCTCGCGGCAGCATCCGTGCCACGCGCGCCACCGCCTGGCTCGCGGGACGCATGTGGACCGGCCGTGGCGCCGTCCGAGGGGTGGCCAACAACGGAGCCAGGATGTGGTCGCGGGGCAAGTACTCCTACCGGTCAGCTGCCCGGAAGGGTAAGTTCGGCCGGTCCTCGAACCTCACTTGGGGCGCGAAGAACCACCACAACTACTTCAACTTCCACATCAACCACGTAAGGATCTCTCGGTGGGGTCGGTACTGATTGACCGCTCGTCTTGGCCGCAGGACGGAAGGATCGGTCGGATCACCGCGGGCGAGTACGCGGGGTCATACCTGCTCCTCGCCGCGGAGATCAATGACTCGTGGGCCTTCTACATCAGTGAAGACCCGCGAACCGGCAAAGTCGACGAGCTCGAAGCCGACGACTTCTGGGCCACGGAGGAGGACACACCTCTGCTCGTCGAGGAGATGGCGGTTGACTGGGCCGCCGACTCGGAAGACGAGGCGCTGGAAAAAGAGATCTTCGACATCCGCAGCGAATGGCACAAACGGCGCCGTAGAGGCTCCATGATCCGGTCACTGTTCCGACGTCCGGGACAGCCCGACTGATCTACCTGGGGGCCACCGGCCGGAGCGGACTTCCGGCCGGTGGCCCCACTCGCAGAAGCGGCCGCAGTCGCGGACAACCGCTGCGAGGGTCCACCGGCCTGCGGCTGTCTCCCGATCAGGCAGGTGCCCATGCCTACATCCCGTGAAGGAAGCAGGATGTTTGCCGCGCACGACAGTTACCCACTCGTCCGGGCCGGGGCCCGGTTCGAGAACGGCCTGCTGGTCGAACGCACCGAAAGCCACGCGGCCTGAGGAGAATGCCCACATGACCGTCTCCGACACCTACGGCACGAACTCCTACACGGCCAAGGACTTGGCCGGCCTACTCGCCGACCGACTCGACGTGACCTTCACCGAACGCGAGAGCGACTACCTCGGCGTCTACTTCCTGGCCACCCTCGCCGACACGACCCGCCTCCAGATCCAGCCGAACGCCATTCCCGGAGACGACGGGGAAGACGATCTCTACGACGACGAGCACCCCGACGTGTCGGTACTCCTGCTCATCACCTCGCCAGCCGCCGCCGAGCCTCTCAACGACGAACTCTCGGCGATCGGAGGACTCACCAGGCTCCGATCAACTCGAAGCTGAGCAACTGCCGATCCACAAGTCTTGACTATTGCTCGCGGCTGTTGCCGAGATGGCACTACACCAGCCCGGGCCAGTGGCCATCCCGACGTCCGACGTCGACGACATGGCGCGGCTGTGCGGTGACCATCCGGCTCATCGGCATCTGAGCGGGGAAGCGCCGTTGTCAGCAGTACGTGCGACCGCGGCCGCTGTCGCAGGTGTGTACGCAGCGGAACTGACGGATCGGGCGTGATGGGGAACCTTGATGTGAGGACCTGGCGGTGATCGCCCGTCGACGAGATGACGACCGCTGCGGGGCTGCGTGGTGCGCGGTTGAACGTCCCTGATGCAGAGCCGGCGGACGCAGGAGCCGCACAGGGTGACGGACGTCCAGAGCCCATCGAGTACCGCCGTAGGCTCTGAGGCATGAGTCTGCGCCTGAGCACCGTGATCCTTCCGTACCGCCGCTGGAATGAAGGCGGCCGTGCGGCCTGGCAGCGCGCAGAGGAACTCGACTTCTACACCGCGTACACCTATGACCACCTGTCCTGGCGGAGCTTCCGTGACGGACCCTGGTTCGGCGCTGTCCCGACCCTGACCGCCGCCGCGACTGTCACCCGGCGCATGCGCTTGGGGACCCTCGTCACATCGCCTAATTTCCGGCACCCAGTGCCGTACGCCAAGGAGCTGATCTCCCTTGACGACATCTCCGGCGGCCGGTTCACGCTGGGTGTCGGTGCAGGCGGCGCAGGATTCGACGCCATCGTGCTCGGGCAGGAGGCGTGGACGCCGCGCGAGCGTGGCGACCGGTTCGCCGAGTTCGTGCCGCTGCTCGACCGGCTGTTGACCGAGGGTTCGGTGTCGTACGAGGGCGCCTTCTACTCCGCGCATGAGGCGCGCAACATCCCGGGCTGTGTGCAGCGCCCGCGGCTGCCCTTCGCGGTGGCCGCGACCGGGCCGCGCGGGCTCCGCCTCGCCGCGCGGTACGGGCAGGCGTGGGTGACCACCGGGGACCCCAAACTGTTCGAGTCGGGCACCCCCGAGCAGTCGGTTCGGGCTATTCGCGGACAGCTCGAGAAACTGGCCGACGCGTGCGCTGAGCTCGGCCGCGATGAGGCCGAGCTCGGCAAGGTCCTGCTCACCGGTTTCACACCGGACCGTAGCCGTCCGCTGGAGTCCCTGGACGCGTTCGTGGACTTCGCGGGCCGACACCGGGAGCTGGGGTTCACCGAGATCGTGATGCACTGGCCGATCCCCGACTCGGACTTCGCCGCGGATGAGAAGGTCTTCGAGCAGATCGCCATGGAAGCGCTCGCCCAGCTGCGCTGAGTGGTCATTGGCCTTCTACAAGGGCCGAGGGGCTGGGGGCCGAGGTAGTCTGCCCATCTGCCCGTCACAGGGTTTGCCAGGCGGCCAGCCCTGCGAACATGTCCTCAACATCTTGGCCGCATTGTCGCAGGTCACGATGTGGTGGGCGAAAAAGGCTTGACTGACGTCACCAGGGTGCCCAGGCGCAGGCGGTCCGTGGCCGTGGCGGCGGCGGTGAGGGTGGGCAGGGCTCCGAACCAGGGGCCGTCCCGGAAGGACCGCCAGGACAGGTGGTCGTAGGTGTACGCGGCGTGGAAGCCGAGTTCCTCGGCGCGCCGCCACTTGGCCCGGCCTCCCTCGTGCCAGCGGTCGACGGGAAGGATCACGGTACTCAGCCGCAGGTTCATGCCCCGAGCCTACGTCGGGCCCGGAGGTGTCTCCCCGCACCCCCGGAGCGCCACGGCCCCACGCCCGGCAGGGCCACCGGTCCTCACGGCCGCCCACCCCGCCGGGGCCCCGAAGCGTCACGGCCGCACACCCGGCAGGGCGAGCGTCACGGCCTCTCGCCTGCTCAGGTCCACGAGCGTCACGGCCGACACGCTCGGTCGCGCCACCAGCACCTCACGGCGGCACGCCCGGTCGGGCACCGGAGCTACCGCGCCGGCCCTCGGCATCGGGCCGACTGCACCGCTTCGGCCCCGCAGGCGGGCGGCCCCTCGCACGATCGTGCGGCCATCTGCGGGAGAATGGCCCGGTGACCTCAGCGACTCGACAGCCCGAGACCCCGGCCGCCGCCCTCCCGCCGCGGCTCATCGCCACCGATCTCGACGGCACACTGTTGCGGGACGACCAGTCCGTCTCCCCGCGCACGGTCGCCGCCCTCGCCGCCGCCGAGGAGGCGGGCATCGAGGTCTTCTTCGTCACCGGCCGCCCGGCCCGCTGGATGGACGTCGTCAGCGACCACGTGCACGGGCACGGACTGGCGATCTGCGGCAACGGCGCCGCCGTGGTCGACCTCCACGGCGGCCCCGGCGCCCACCGGTTCGTGAAGGTGCGCGAACTGGCACGGGAGAACGCGCTGGACGCAGTCCGGCTGCTGCGCGAGGCCGCGCCCGGGACCATGTACGCCGTCGAGCAGACGTACGGCTTCTACCAGGAGCCGGAGTACCCCAAGATGCACATGGAGATCCCCGACCACCTCGCTCCGGCCGAGCAGCTGCTCGCTCAGGACGCGCCCGGGGCCGGTGAGCCGGTGCTGAAGATCCTCGCGTTCCACCCCACGATCGACCCCGACGCCTTCCTCACCGTCGCCCGGCTGGCCATCGGCGACCGTGCCAACGTGACCCGCTCCAGCCCCAGCGCCCTGCTGGAGATCAGCGGCCCCGACGTCTCCAAGGCCAGCACGCTCGCCCTGTGCTGCGCGGAGCGCGGCATCTCCCACGAGGAGGTCGTCGCGTTCGGGGACATGCCGAACGACGTCGAGATGCTCACCTGGGCCGGGCGGTCGTACGCGATGGGCAACGCCCACGCCGACGTACTCGCCGCGGCCTCGGGACACACCGTCGCCAACAACGAGGACGGGGTCGCCGTCGTCATCGAGCAGCTGCTCGCCGAGCGGGGCTAGAACCGGGTCAGGACGGGTCGGCCGCTCTCGGACGCGGCTCCCCTCCCAGACAGCCTCCTGCGTCGCCGACGGCCGTGCCGATCGCCGTGCGGCACGCCCGTGCCTACAGCGGCGGCGAACCCCACGGACCGTGCGGCCACGGACCTTCCAGCCACCAACCCTCCGGTCACGGGCCCTCCGGTCACCGGGTCACCGCCAGGAGCTCCGCGGCTTCCTCCCGCTCGGTCATGCGGCGCAGCGGACCCTCCACGGCGGTCAGCTCCGCGTACGGGCCGCGCTGTACCACCCGCCCCTCGTCCAGGACGACCACCTCGTCGACCGCCGCCAGGCCGGCCAGCCGATGGGTGACGATCAGGGTCGTGCGGCCCTCGGTGGCGGCCAGCAGGTCGTGGGTGAGGGCGTCGGCGGTCGGCAGGTCCAGATGCTCGGCGGGCTCGTCGAGGACCAGAACGGGAAAGTCGGCGAGCAGTGCCCGGGCCAGCGCCAGCCGCTGCCGTTGTCCGCCGGACAGCCGGGCCCCGTGCTCGCCCACCAGGGTGTCGAGCCCGTCGGGCAGGCCGTCGGCCCATTCCAGCAGCCGGGCCCGCGCCAGCGCGTCCCTCAGCTCCGCCTCGCTCGCCCCCTTCCGCGCCAGCAGCAGGTTCTCGCGGACCGAACTGTCGAAGAGGTGCGCGTCCTGGGCGCACAGCCCGACGAACCGGCGCACGTCGTCGCCGTCCAGCGAGCGGGCGTCCACCCCGGCCAGCGTGTACGAGCCCGCGCCGGGGTCCAGGAACCGCAGCAGCACCTGCGCGAGCGTGGTCTTGCCCGAGCCGGAGGCACCCACGACGGCGATCCTGCGCCCCCGCGTCAGTGTGAGGTCGACGCCGGTGAGGGCGTCCCGGTTCTGCCCGGCGTGGCGGGCCGCCAGCCCCTGGACCACGAGCGGGAACGGCGACGCGGGCGCCCGCCCGGGCCGCGCGGGTTCGCGTACCGCTTCGGGAGAGTCCAGCACTTCGAACACCCGCTCCGCGCTCCGGCGCACCCGCTGGCGGTATCGCACGGCCGCGGGCAGTCCGAGGACGGCCTCGAAGGCGGCCAGCGGGGTCAGGACCACCACCGCCATGATCACGCCGGCCAGCCGCCCCTCCGTGACCGCCCGAGCCCCCACGAGTGCCGCGGCGGTCACGGTCAGCCCGGACGCCAGCGCGGTCAGTCCGTCGCCGAGCGCGGTGGCGGTCGCCGTGCGCGAGGCGATCCGGGTGAGCACGGAGTCCGCCTCGCGCACCTCTGAGGTACGGGAGCGCAGGGCGCCCGCCACGGTCAGCTCGGCCGTGCCCGTGAGCAGGTCGGCCGTGCGTGCGGCTAGCGTGCCCCGGGCGGGGGCCAGCCGGCGCTCCGCCCGGCGCGCCACCGCGCCGGTGACCAGCGGGACGCCCACCCCGGCCGCCAGCAGCCCGGCGGCGAGGACGGCCCCGGCCTCCGGCAGCAGCCACGCCGTGAAGGCGACGGACCCCGTCGAGACGACGACGGCGGCGCCGACGGGCAGCAGCCAGCGCAGCCAGTAGTCCTGGAGGGCGTCCACATCGGCGACCAGTCGCGACAGCAGGTCGCCGCGGCGCGTCGTGCGCAGCCCGGCGGGCGCCAGCCGCTCCAGCCGCCGGTAGACGGCGACCCGGGTGTCGGCCAGCATCCGCAGCACGGCGTCGTGCGACACGAGCCGCTCGGCGTACCGGAACACCGCCCGTCCGATGCCGAAGGCGCGGGTCGCCGTCACGGCCACCATCAGGTACAGCACGGGCGGCTGCTGCGAGGCCCGCGAGATGAGCCAGCCGGACGTGGCCATGAGGCCCACGGCGCTGCCGAGAGCAAGGCTGCCCAGCAGCAGCGCGAGACTGAGCCGCCCGCGCCTCGCCCCGGCCATGGCACGAACCCGTGCGAGAACGCCGTCGTCCTTCCCGCCACCGCTCACGCCGGTGTTCCCGCCGGTGTTCCCGCCGAGCTGCGTCCCCAGCGCACCCGGGACGGCCTCGACCGCCTTCTCCGCCACCCCCGCCGCCCCCGCCGAAAGGTCGTGATCGCCCGCGGGGGAGGCCTCCAGGGGGCCGTGCGCCACCGCCCCGGCCGCCGCGCCCGGTCCGGCTCCAAGGCCGGCCTCGGCCTCGGTCTCGGCTTCGGCTGTGATGTCGGCCCCGTCCGCGGCCGGCTCCAGCCGCACCACGCGGTCCGCTACCGCGAGCAAAGCGGGCCGGTGCACGACCAGCAGCACCGTCCGGTCGGCCGCCAGCCGACGCACGGCCGCCACGACCTCCGCCTCGGTCTCCCCGTCGAGCGCCGCCGTCGGCTCGTCCAGGAGCAGCACGGGACGGTCCGCGAGGAACGCCCGCGCCAGTGCGAGCCGTTGCCGCTGCCCGGCGGACAGCCCGGCACCGTCCTCACCGAGTGCGGTGCCGGCCCCACCGGGCAGGGCGTCGACGAACTCCAGCGCGCCCGCGTCCGCCAGCGCACGCCGCACGTCCGCGTCGTCGGCGTCGGGACGCGCCAGCCGGACGTTCTCGACGATCGTCCCTGCGAAAAGGTACGGACGCTGGGGCACCCATGCGACCCGCGACCGCCACTGCTCCAGGTCGACGTCCGCGAGGTCGACTCCCCCGGCCAGCACCCGGCCCTCGGTCGGACGCACGAAACCGAGCAGAGTGTTCAGCAGGGTCGACTTGCCGGCGCCGCTCGGCCCGACGAGCGCGACCGTCTCGCCGGGCCGGACGGTGAAAGTCATGTGCGAGACGGCGTCGGCGGCCCGCCCGGGGAAGCGGACGGTCACATCCTCGAAGGCCAGGCCGCCTCCGGTCACCGCAACCGTGCCCGGCGCCGGCACCGCCGTCTCCAGCACCTCGAAGATCTCCTCGGCTGCCGCGAGGCCCTCGGCTGCCGCGTGGTACTGCGCTCCGACCTGCCGCAGCGGGAGATACGCCTCGGGGGCGAGCACGAGGATCACCAGCCCGACGTACAGGTCCATCTCACCGTGCACGAGCCGCATGCCGATCGTCACAGCGACCAGGGCCACGGAGAGCGTCGACAGCAGCTCCAGCGCGAACGACGAGATGAAGGCGATCCGCAGCGTCCGCATGGTCGCCTGGCGGTACTCGCCGGTGATACGGCGGATCGACTCGGCCTGCGCCTTGGCCCGCCCGAACACTTTCAGCGTGGGCAGCCCGGCGACGACGTCCAGGAAGTGCCCCGACAGCCGGGACAGCAGTCGCCACTGACGGTCCATCCGCGCCTGCGTGGCCCAGCCGATCAGCATCATGAAGACCGGGATCAGCGGCAGAGTCCCGACGATGATCGCGGCGGACACCCAGTCCTCGGTCACGATCCGCGCCAGTACCGCGACCGGGACAACGACCGCCAGCCCCAACTGCGGCAGATAGCGCGAGAAGTAGTCGTCCAGGGCGTCCACACCACGTGTGGCGAGGGCGACCAGTGAACCCGTGCGCTGCCCGCTGAGCCAGCCGGGCCCCAAGGCGGTGGCCCGCTCCAGCAGCCGGCCCCGCAGCTCCGACTTCACGGCGGCGCTGGCGCGGTGCGCGGCGAGTTCGGTGAGCCAGGCGACCAGCGAACGGCCGATTGCCACCGCCACCAATAGCACCAGCGGGGTGCGCAGTTCGGCGACCGTCATACCGTGCTGGAAGGCGCCGACCACCACCTCAGCGATCAGCATCGCCTGCGCGATGACCAGCGCCGCCCCGACAGCGCCCAAGCCGACGACCGCCACCAGAAGGAAGCGGGTGGCCCGGGCGTATCGCAGGAGACGCGGGTCAATCGGTTTCACGTGAAACACCCTCTCCTCGACGGGCGCGTTTCATGTGAAACACGCCCTCTCTCCTCATGGGTGGTGTTTCACGTGAAACACCACCCATTCCGGCCTGCGTCGGCCGTCGCCGGACTCAGTGCACCGGCTCGGCGAGGTGCTGCGTGCCGATCCGCTTGCGGAACACCCAGTAGGTCCAGCCCTGGTAGAGCAGGACAAGCGGGGTGGCGACCCCCGCACACCAGGTCATGATCTTCAAGGTGTAAGGACTCGACGAGGCGTTGGTCACCGTCAGGCTCCAGTCCTCGTTGAGCGAGGACGGCATGACGTTCGGGAAGAGCGACAGGAAGAGCATCGCCACGGCGGCCACGATCGTCACGCCGGAGAAGGCGAACGACCACCCCTCGCGCCCCGCCTGGTTCGCCACGAGGGCCGCGATCAGTGCGACGACCGCCACGACGAGGGCCACCAGACTCTTGGCGTCACCACTGTCGATCTGCGTCCAGGCCAGGAAGACCAGCGCGAGGACGGCGGTCACGACACCGACCTTCGACGCCAGCTTCCGGGCCCGCTCCCGGATGTCGCCCACCGTCTTGAGCGCCGTGAACACCGCCCCGTGGAAGGTGAACAGCGTCAGCGTCACCAGACCGCCGAGCAGCGCGTAGGGGTTGAGCAGGTCCCAGAAGCCGCCCACGTACTCGAAGTTCCGGTCGATCTTGACGCCTCCCACGATGTTGCCGAAGGCGACGCCCCACAGGAACGCCGGGAGGAGCGAGGTCCAGAAGATCGCTGTCTCCCAGTTGCGCTGCCAGTTCTCCTCGGGCCGCTTGGCCCGGTACTCGAAGGCGACGCCGCGCACGATCAGGCAGACCAGGATGAGCAGCAGGGGCAGGTAGAAGCCGGAGAAGAGCGTGGCGTACCACTCGGGGAAGGCGGCGAACGTCGCGCCGCCCGCCGTGAGCAGCCACACCTCGTTGCCGTCCCATACCGGCCCGATGGTGTTGATGAGCACCCGCCGCTCGGGCCGGTCGCGGGCGAGCAACCGGGTGAGGATCCCGACCCCGAAGTCGAAGCCCTCCAGGAAGAAGTAGCCGGTCCACAGGACGGCGATGAGGACGAACCAGACGTCGTGCAGTTCCATGACTGTGCAGCTCCCTCGGCCTAGTAGGAGAAGGCCATCGGCTTGTCGGCGTCCTGGGAGTCGCCGCCGATCTTCGTGGGCGGGTTGAGGTCGGCCTCGGTGAGTTCGGGCGGGCCGGCCTTCACGTACTTGGCCAGCAGTTTGACCTCGACGACGGCGAGGATGGCGTACAGCGCGGTGAAGACGGTCATCGAGAGGAGGACCTCGCCCTGGGAGACCCCGGGGGAGACCGCGTCCCGGGTCTGCAGGACGCCGTAGACGACCCAGGGCTGGCGGCCCATCTCGGTGAAGATCCAGCCCCAGGAGTTGGCGATGAGCGGGAAGCCCAGAGTCCAGATCGACACCAGCCAGTAGAGCCGCGTGAGCTTGGGGCCGAGCGCCTTCTTCCTGAACAGCACCACGTGCGGCACCTCGTCCTCGCCGATCCTCAGGTGCTGCGGCAACAGGAACTTGCGGCGGGTGAGCCAGAGTCCGGCCAGTCCGATCGTGAAGGAGGTCATGCCGAAGCCGATCATCCAGCGGAAGCCCCAGTAGGCGACGGGGATGTTGGGCCGGTAGTCGCCGGGCCCGAACTTCTCCTGCTCGGCCTTGTTCACGTCGTTGATGCCGGGCACATACGAGCTGAAGTCGTCGTTCGCGAGGAAGGACAGCAGACCCGGAATCTCGACAGCGACCGTGTTGTGGCCCTTCTCGACGTCGCCGTAGGCGAAGACGGAGAAGGGGGCGGGTGCCTCGCCGTCCCACAGCGCCTCGGCTGCCGCCATCTTCATCGGCTGCTGCTTGAACATCACCTTGCCGAGGACGTCGCCGCTGACGGCGGTGAGCAGACCGGCGATGACCACGGTGACCAGGCCCAGCCGCAGCGAGGTCTTCATCACCGGGATGTGCTTCCTGCGGTAGAGGTGGAAGGCGGCGATGCCGACCATGAAGGCGCCACCGGTCAGGAAGGCCGCGGACAGGGTGTGGAAGACCTGGGCGAGCGCGGTGTTCTGGGTGAGAACGGCCCAGAAGTCGTTCAGCTCGGCCCGGCCCTTCTCCTCGTTGAGCCGGTAGCCCACAGGGTGCTGCATCCACGAGTTGGCCGCGAGGATGAAGTAGGCCGACAGGATCGTGCCGATCGAGACCATCCAGATGCAGGCCAGGTGGATCCTCTTCGGCAGCTTGTCCCAGCCGAAGATCCACAGGCCGATGAAGGTGGACTCGAAAAAGAAGGCGATCAGGGCCTCGAAGGCCAGCGGAGCGCCGAAGACGTCGCCGACGAAACGCGAGTAGTCGGACCAGTTCATACCGAACTGGAACTCCTGCACGATGCCGGTGACGACGCCCATCGCGATGTTGATCAGGAAGAGCTTGCCCCAGAACTTGGTCGCCCTGAGGTACTTCTCGTTCTCCGTGCGCACCCACGCGGTCTGCAGACCGGCTGTCAGGGCCGCCAGGGAGATCGTCAGGGGGACGAAGAGGAAGTGGTAGACGGTGGTGATGCCGAACTGCCAGCGCGCCAGGGTCTCCGGCGCCAAAGCCAGGTCCACGTCGCCGCTCCTTACTCACGCTTGTGAATGCGTTCACATTCACAAGCCATTATGCCGTACGGGCTTTCGATAGAGAAAGGGGGGTCCCCGCCCACTCGCGGAAACCCCCCACACCCGTCCTGACCAGCCAGAACCCCCTGGCAACCGGACGATGACCACCCGCACCGGGCGCTACAGCTCCTTACGGAAGCCCTCCGCCGCCTTCAGGAGGATGTCGTTCGCCTCGTTCTCGCCGATCGTCACCCGCACGCCCTCACCCGGGAACGGCCGCACCACGACGCCGGCGTGCTCGCACGCCGCCGCGAAGGCCGCCGTCCGCTCGCCCAGTCGCAGCCACACGAAGTTGGCCTGCGTCTCGGGCACCGTCCAGCCCTGCGCACGCAGGGCCTCGACCACGCGCAGCCGCTCGCACACCAGCGTGCCGACCCGGCCCAGCAGCGCGTCCTCGGCGCGCAGCGAGGCGATCGCGGCCTCCTGCGCGAGCTGGCTGACGCCGAACGGCACCGCCGTCTTGCGCAGCGCCTCCGCGACCGGCTCGTGGGCGATGGCGAAGCCCACCCGCAGACCGGCCAGGCCGTACGCCTTGGAGAAGGTCCGCAGCACGCACACATTGGGCCGCTTCCGGTACAGCTCGACGCCGTCCGGCACCTCGGGGTCGCGGATGAACTCGCGGTAGGCCTCGTCGAGCACGACCAGCACGTCCTGCGGCACCCGGTCCAGGAAACGTTCCAGCTCGGCCCGCCTGACCACGGTGCCCGTGGGGTTGTTGGGGTTGCAGACGAAGATCAGCCGCGTCCGGTCGGTGATCGCGTCGGCCATGGCGTCCAGATCGTGGACGTCCCCCGGCGTCAGCGGCACCTGCACGGCCCGCGCGCCGCTGATCTGCGTGATGATCGGATACGCCTCGAAGGACCGCCAGGCGTAGATCACCTCGTCGCCGGGGCCCGAGGTCGCCTGGACCAGCTGCTGGGCGACGCCGACCGAGCCGGTGCCGGTGGCCAGATGCGCGGCCGGAACGCCGAAGCGCTCGGAGATCTCGTTCACCAGCGCCGTGCATGCCAGGTCCGGGTAGCGGTTGAAGGCAGCGGCCGCGGCCGTCACGCTCTCCATCACCCCGGGCAGCGGCGGATAGGGGTTCTCGTTCGAGGACAGCTTGTAGGCCACGGGACCGCCCGCCGCAGCCGGCCTGCCCGGCTTGTAGGTGGGGATACCCTCCAGCTCGGCGCGCAGCTTGGGGCTCGTCTCGCTCACCGCAGTCCTCCTCGTGACACCACCGGCTTCAATACTGCTCACCTTATGAGGATTCGGCCCCGGTGCGTACAGGCGAGAAGCCCGCGATGGGGAACCGGCAGGAGCGGGACGCCGTCCGGCCACTACGGAAGGCCCCGTCCGGCCACTACGGAAGGCCCCGTCCGGCCGCCTCGGAAGGCCCCGTCCGGCCACTTCGGGAGGCGGGGACTTCCGTGATGTATGCGGATGAAGACGGATGAAGGGGCGGACGTCCGGGGGGCGCGCCGCACCTATATCCATGCGCCGGTGGCTCACGCCGTGGCGCGCATCCCTCGTGCAGGTGAGTTGAGACCTCTTCGAAACATCGGTGCGTTGGCAGGCTCATCCGTGCCGACACGTCACGTCCTGGGGTTGGAACCGCCAACTGACTTTGTTTCTAGTGCACTTGACCCACTTTCACCTTGCAGAAACGTGCCTGTCAACGCGTGCATATGCGTCCGCCCTACCCCACCGAATGAGCCCTACTATCGGCTCGCCATGACAGCAGCAGGGAAGCACCAGGTGAGCCGCGCGGAAACCTCACGCCGAAGCAGCCGGCCGGGCCGGGCGGGCATCAGGGACGTGGCCGCCGCCGCCGGAGTGTCCATCACGACCGTCTCGGACGCCCTCAACGGCAAGGGCAGGCTCCCCGATGCCACCCGACGCCATGTCCGCGAGGTCGCCGACCGACTGGGCTACCGCCCCTCCGCGGCCGCCCGAACCCTCCGTACCGGCAAGTCGGGCCTCATCGGCCTGACCGTGACCACGTACGGGGATGAACCTTTCACCTTCACCGAGTTCGCCTACTTCGCGGAGATGGCGCGCGCCGCCACGTCGGCCGCGCTCGCCCGCGGCTACGCGCTCGTGATCCTCCCCGCGACGTCGCGCCACGACGTGTGGTCGAACGTCGCCCTGGACGGCACGGTCGTCATCGACCCCTCCGACCATGATCCGGTGGTCAGCGAGCTGGTCCGACAGGGTCTACCGGTCGTCTCCGACGGCCGCCCGGCCGGCGCGCTCCCGGTCACCGCGTGGGTGGACAACGACCACGAGGCAGCCGTCCTCGACATCCTCGACCATCTGGCCGACGCCGGCGCCCGCCGCATCGGCCTGCTCACCGGCACCACCACGGACACGTACACGCACCTGTCGACCAACGCGTACCTGCGGTGGTGCGAGCGGGTCGGCCAGGACCCCGTCTACGAGGCCTATCCCGCCCACGACCCGTGCGCGGGCGCCGTGGCCGCCGACCGGCTGCTGGCCCGCCCGGACCGGCCGGACGCCGTCTACGGCCTGTTCGACCCCAACGGCACCGACCTTCTCGCCGCCGCCCGCCGCTACGGGCTGCGCGTCCCGGAGGAGCTGCTGATCGTCTGCTGCAGCGAGTCAACGGTGTACGCCAACACCGAGCCGCCCGTCACCACCCTCTCCCTCAAGCCGCGCCGCATCGGAACGGCGGTGGTGCAGCTCCTCATCGACGCGATCGAAGGCGTCCAGTCGGAAGAGACCGTCGAGCAGGTGGTACCGACCGAGCTCATGGTGCGAACGTCGTCCCAGCGCCGCCTGCCGCGCACGACGGTCAGCCCGCCCCGGACACCGGAGAAGGGGTGACCGGGCCGGCCGGCCTGAGAGCGACCACGCCGGAGGGGTGACCCCTCCGCGTGCCGCCGGGTGACCCCACCGGGGGAGTCACCCGGGGAAGGCACCCGGGGAAGGCGCCCACGGATGCGCCGGAGGGAAAGCCATCGGCCTCGGTCGGGACAGCCGCTGCGGGCACGGGGACCCGGTTCCGGGAGTGGCCGCGTCGCGTCAACGCCGGTGAGGA
The DNA here is from genome assembly GCF_036898465.1 of Streptomyces sp. B21-105. Classification (NCBI taxonomy): domain Bacteria; kingdom Bacillati; phylum Actinomycetota; class Actinomycetes; order Kitasatosporales; family Streptomycetaceae; genus Streptomyces; species Streptomyces sp. B21-105. The sequence goes on from NZ_JARUMJ010000001.1 coordinate 4,659,667, forward strand.
AGCAGCACGTATGGGCGATTTCCGGTGCGCGGGGAACGGCGGGGGCAGCCGGAGTCCGGGACGATCCGTCGGACGACGGCGAGGCTCCCGGCCGGCCCTCGCGGCAGACCCCGGCGCCCGCCCCCGCGCATCGCGCTCCCCCCTGCAGTCACCGAAGTCACACACGTCCCAGCCGACGCAACGCCTTTCACCGGGCCCCCGCCCGGCGTCCACCCCGCCGACCGGCGGGAGCCGTCCGGTGGTGCGGCGGTGCGGACACGGTGTGCGGGAGGGGCGGGGACTGCCGAAGCCCGGGCCAATCGGGGCGAAAGCCGCGACGAACCGGAGCCTCGCCTCGATTCCCCACCCCTGGGTCATCACACGGCGCGATCCGCATTCCTATGATGGGCGCACGGCACCGCGGGCCGCTGCGACCAGGCAGCCCGAAGGGTGCAGATGCGGCGCGATGGTGGAGGGGTCTGATGACTCAGGGGGCCGGTCAGGGACCCGAGGTGGAGCGGACGGCGACGTTGCGTGACTTCCGGGTGCCCGCGTACGTCAACGAGACCGGTCCGTACGACCACGACACCCATCCCGGGAACGCCGCACCGCCCATCGAGGAGCCGCTGGAACACCCGGACGGCTATACGCCGACCCAGCGCGACCTGCCCGTCATCCACCGTCGCGGCGACACACTCCAGGTGACCGTGGACCCGGCAGCCGTCCAGGCGCCGGTGCCCGCGACCGGCCCGGGCCCGCTGTTCGTCGTCGGCGACGTGCACGGCTACCTCGACGAACTGGTCGGCGCCCTGCGAGAGCAGGGGCTGCTCGACGCGGCCGGCAACTGGTGCGCGGGCACGGCCCGCCTCTGGTTCCTCGGCGACTTCACCGACCGCGGTCCGGACGGCATCGGCGTCATCGACCTCGTCATGCGGCTGTCCGCCGAGGCCGCCGCGGCCGGCGGGTACTGCAAGGCGCTCATGGGCAACCACGAACTGCTGCTGCTCGGCGCCAAACGGTTCGGCGACACCCCGGTCAACTCCGGCGCCGGCACCGCCACCTTCCAGGCGGCCTGGCTGCTCAACGGCGGCCAGAAGTACGACATGGACCGGCTCCAGGACCACCACCTGCAGTGGATGTCCCGTCTCGACGCCATGGAGGAGGTCGACGGCCATCTGCTCGTCCACTCCGACACCACCGCCTACCTCGACTACGGCGACTCGATCGAGGCGGTCAACGACACCGTCCGCGAAACGATCACGCGTAACGACGCGGACGAAGTGTGGGACCTGTTCCGCAAGTTCACGAAGCGTTTCTCCTTCCGCGACGAGGGCGGCGCCGACGCCGTGCGTTCCCTCCTCGATACGTACGGCGGCACCCGCATCGTTCACGGCCACAGCCCGATTCCGTACCTGCTCGGCGAAGTCGGCTCCGAGGAGGGCGAGGACAGCAGCGGGCCGCATGTCGAGGGACCGCACGTCTACGCCGACGGGCTGGCCATCGCGATGGACGGCGGCGTGACGATGGCCGGGAAGCTCCTGGTCCAGCAATTGCCCCTGAACGCCTGAGCGTCACCGATCGCCTACGGTGCGTCACCCGGCCCGCTCCGGACCCGTCACCGTCACCGCAGGCCAGAGGCCAATTTCGGCAAACCCCCTGTCACGCCATGCCGTCGCCGCTCTACCATCGGTTCATCCGTAGCAGGCTCCCCTCCGTTTCTGCCCGACGGCTCGTTGGCATGCGAGCCCCAAGCCCTACGGAGCATCGGGGGATGCACATGAACAGCGTTCCGCAGCACCTGCACAGCGAGGACCGCCAGGAGTACGAGCGGATCCTCGACGAGGCGCTGCGCTCCGCCCCGTACCACCCGGAACTGACCGATGTGGGACAGCGACTCAACGCCGAACAACTGCGCACCATGGCCCTCAACGCCTCCGCGCTCATCACGGTGGCCGCGGCGGCCGAGTACCAGCACTACGTCAAGATCCGCGAGGAACTGCGCCATCCCGCGCCGACGACCCCGTCGGGCCCCTCGTCCACCACCGGGACCGGCCCCGCGGAGCCGGGCGCGACCGCGATGGGCATCGCCAACAGCATGGGGGAGGCGGCCCAGGCCGCCGAAGCCGCCGGCGCCGGCGCGGTCGCCGCCGTCCTCACCCCCGTCCTCGCCGGGACCGCGGCGGCGATATTCCTCCTCGTCGGCTACATCCTCAGAGCGCTCGACCCCCAACAGGCGTTCGCCCAGACGATGCTCACGGCGGGCTGGGCCTTCGGGGCCGTGGCCGCGGCCGCGATCCTCGTCGCCACCATCGCGCTGCTGCTCACCGCCCTGCGCAACCGGCCATCACTGGAAGCCGGACCGTACAGCGAACTGAGCGAAGAGGTGGACCAGGCCAGAGAGGCCTGGCGGGAAGCCCTGCTGGAGCGCGGCATCCTGCCGTTCCTCCAGGAGGCCCTCACCGCTCCGGGGGCGGTGGCCCCCGTGCACAGCGACCCCGTGCCGCCCGCCCCCGTCAGCCGCCTGCCGAAAATCGGCTACGACCGCCCGGGGTTCAGCAGCCCCGACGACGGCCGCTCGGCCGGCTCACGGCCCAGTTTCAGCAGCCCCGACTACTCCAGCCCGGACTTCGGCGGGCCGGACCACCAGCCGGAATAGCACCCTGGCACCCTGGCACCCCTGGCCGCCACGACCCCCTGGCCGCCGGAATGGGCGTCCGGCGTGCGCCCCGGCGAGCCCAGCAGCCAGACCGCCCGGCAAGCCTCACCGCCCGGCCGCCAGGTCCACAGGCCGGTGCCGGGAACGCAGACCGGCCGACGCCCCGAGCATCGGCCGACGCCCGAGGGCCGGGATGGCCAGAGTCGAGGCGGTGCCGGTTGGGCTGAAGCCGGCTCAGGCAGCACCAGGGATCGGCTGAAGCAGGGGGCCGAGGCTCGGCAACGGCCTGCCCCGTCTCAGGCGACGGACGGCGGTGCGGGACCGGAGCGCCACCGACAGCCGCAGGCACGCGCCTCCCGACGGCTGCAGGCACGCGCCTCCCGACGGGCGCAGGCCGTCAGAGGATGCCGGCCTGCCCCGCAGCCGTGATCCAGCTGGGGAACTCGGAGAGAAGCCGGTCGTACAGCTCCTGGTCCGGGACGCTGCCGATGTCGTCGACGGCGAAGAAGCCCACGTTGTCCACGCGACGCCCGGGCAGCGTGTCGAACCGTTCCAGGACACCGTAGTTGGACCGGCCGAGTCCCACGAACTGCCAGAAGATCGGCTCCTCGACCGCGGCCCGCAGCTCCCGTTCGATCGCCGCGTCCCGGTAGACCCCACCGTCGGAGAAGAACAGCACCAGGGTCGGAACAGGTGCCGGATTCTCCCGCACAAAGGACCTGACCTGTGCGATCGCCTTCTGCTCCTCGTTCTGGATGCCGACCGAGCGCATGTCCACCTGCCCGGGCTCCATCCCCTTGCGAGGCTTCTTGCCGCGCCGGAACAGACTGATCTCTCCCCCGCGCACATGCAGTCGCAGCCACTCGGGAAGCTCCCCCAAGCGCAGGTCGGGAAGGCGAGCGGCTTCGCTGGCGAACGTCCATGCCTGCATCTCCCCGTCGTCGTCGAGTTGCGCCACCACCGCCGCCATCCGCTCCACGACGTCCGCCACCACCCCCCGGGAGTACAGGAACGCCATGGAACCGGAGGCGTCGAGGACGAGCACGACCCTGGCGCTGATCCCGGCCGCCCCCCGCTTGCTCAGGCTGACGGCGACCTGCTCCTTGCGCAGCGACAGACGCTTGCGCATGTCCACGGGAAGCCGCTCCTCCCCCTTGGTCAGGCGGGGACCCGAGGGCCCGGTGACACCCGCACCCGTCTCCCGCAGGCCTGGGTGACCGGGCGTCACCGAAGCCGACGGGACAGCCGAGGGCCCGCCCGGGCCAACGACCCGGGGCGTGTCCGGGTGGACCTCCCGGGGCGTGTCCGGGTGGACCTGCGGCGCCCTGCCCGGCTGACCGGACGCCTGCTCCTGCCCCTCGTCGATCGTGATCCCGAAGTCGGTGGCCAGCCCCGCGAGTCCGGACGCGTATCCCTGCCCGACCGCCCGGAACTTCCAGCGGCCCTCGCGCAGGTACAGCTCACCGCCGATGAACGCCGTCTCCGTGTCGGCCTGCATCTCGAAGCGAGCCAGTTCGGACCGCCCGTGCGTGTCCAGCACCCGCAGCGTCAGACCGGTGACCTGCCCGAAGACACCGCCGTCGGCCGACGCACACAGCACCACCCGCGTGATCACGCGCTCCAGCGCGCTGAAGTCCACCTCCACCGTGTCGGTCATGAAGCCGTCGGCGCGCTGCTTGCCGAGGTGCCGCACAGCCCCGGACGCGTGCCGGGGCTGGTTGTAGAAGACGAAGTCACCGTCGCCCCGCACCCGTCCGTCGGCGGTCAGCAAGAGCGCCGAGGCGTCGACGTCCGGCCCTCCGGCGCCCTCGGACCAGCTGAGTTCCACACGAACAGCGTGCGAGTCGACCGCCAGGTTGGCGCCCTTGCTCATGGATCGCGCAGTCATGAGCACAGTCAAGCACCGCGTCCCCGGGTCCCGGCCGGGTGAACCTCCCCGGCCGGGAACGCGGGCGGACCGCACCCGGGCCTCGGAACGGCCCGGGTCGTCCGTCGGCCACCCCCGTCAGGTGGCCAGGGGCAGATACACCCGGTTCCCGCCCTCCGCGAACTCCTTGGACTTCTGCGCCATGCCTTCCTCGATCTCCGCCCTGCTACCGCCGTGAGCACGCCGGATGTCCTGTGAGATCTTCATCGAGCAGAATTTCGGACCGCACATCGAGCAGAAGTGCGCCGTCTTCGCGGGCTCGGCCGGGAGGGTCTCGTCGTGGAACTCCCGTGCCGTGTCCGGGTCGAGGGCAAGGTTGAACTGGTCCTCCCAGCGGAACTCGAAGCGGGCGTCGGACAGCGCGTCGTCCCATTCCTGCGCACCGGGGTGCCCCTTGGCGAGGTCGGCGGCGTGGGCAGCAATCTTGTAGGTGATGACACCCGTCTTGACGTCGTCACGGTTGGGCAGACCAAGGTGTTCCTTGGGCGTGACGTAGCAGAGCATCGCCGTGCCCCACCAGGCGATCATCGCAGCGCCGATGCCAGAGGTGATGTGGTCGTACGCGGGCGCGACGTCCGTCGTCAGCGGGCCGAGCGTATAGAACGGAGCTTCATCACAGATCTCCTGCTGAAGGTCGATGTTCTCCTTGATCTTGTGCATCGGGACATGCCCCGGGCCTTCGATCATGGTCTGTACGTTGAAACGCTTGGCGATCGTGTTGAGTTCCCCGAGCGTCCTCAACTCGGCGAACTGCGCCTCGTCGTTGGCGTCCGCGATGGAACCCGGTCGCAGCCCGTCGCCCAGCGAGTAGGTGACGTCGTAGGCGGCGAGGATCTCGCAGAGTTCCTCGAAGTTCTCGTAGAGGAACGACTCCTTGTGGTGGGCGAGGCACCAGGCGGCCATGATCGAGCCGCCGCGCGACACGATGCCGGTCTTGCGGTTGGCGGTGAGCGGGACGTACGGGAGACGGACACCCGCGTGGACCGTCATGTAGTCCACGCCCTGCTCGGCCTGTTCAATGACCGTGTCCTTGTAGATCTCCCAGGTCAACTCCTCGGCGCGACCGTCGACCTTCTCCAGTGCCTGGTACAGCGGCACCGTGCCGATGGGGACGGGGGAGTTGCGCAACACCCATTCGCGGGTGGTGTGGATGTTGCGCCCGGTGGACAGGTCCATGACCGTGTCGGCGCCCCAACGGGTCGCCCAGGTCATCTTCTCGACCTCCTCCTCGATGGAGGACGTCACCGCCGAGTTCCCGATGTTGGCGTTGACCTTCACCAGGAACCGCTTGCCGATGATCATCGGCTCGATCTCCGGGTGGTTGACGTTGGCCGGCAACACGGCCCGGCCCGCCGCTATCTCATCGCGCACCACCTCAGGAGAGACGTTCTCCCGGATGGCCACGAACTCCATCTCGGGCGTGATCTCTCCCCGGCGCGCGTACGCGAGCTGAGTGACGGCCCTGCCGTCCCGGCCACGGCGCGGCAGGCGCGGTCGGCCCGGGAACACCGCATCCAGGTTGCGCAGGCCTCCACGCGGCGAGGTGTGCTTGATGCCGTCGTCCTCGGGACGGACGGGACGGCCCGCGTACTCCTCGGTATCGCCACGGGAGATGATCCAGTTCTCGCGCAGCGGAAGGAGTCCCCTGCGCACGTCCGTCTCGACGAGCGGATCGGTGTACGGGCCGGACGTGTCGTACAGCGTGACCGACCGGCCGTTGGTGAGGTGCACCTGTCGGACCGGCACCTGGAGGTCGGGGCGTTCACCCTCGACGTACCCCTTGTGCCAGCCGATGGACCTCCCGCTCTCCACAGCGTTGACGTCGACCGCGTGCTCGCTGGTGACGTCCTGCATGGAGGCAGGCGTGCGTGCGTCCTTGTTGGTCATGAGACCTACTCCCTACGCCGGCATTACCCGGTAACAGGTTCGGCGGTCGACGCAGCGGCTACCGTCTCCCGACGCTCATGGGAAACATCACTCGATTCGAGAGACGTTTCACGTGAAACATCGCGAAGGCGGAGGTCAGCGTCCTCTCAGCCCGGTGCTCCGAGCTCCCGCGTGTGCAAAAGGTGGCTCCACGCTAGCGGCTCTTGTGGCGCGGTGAACAGTGGGCCTCTTTCGTTCTTGCGATGATCGGGCGGTGACGACACACCAGCCCCCGTACCCGCCGCCTGAGCCGCCCCGCCGGCCTGCCGCCGGAAACGGTCCCGGCAGTGGCCCAGGTGCCGGTGCCGGCAACAGCTTCGAGCACGGCTCCAGACGCGGCCCCGGAGAAGACCGCCGTGTCGATCGCGGTGTCGATCGCGGTGTCGACAGCGGTTTTGAGGGCGGGGGTGACCGCGGTCGCCCCCACGGCACTGGCCCTGCACACCCTCCGGGATACGCCGGCGGGTTGGGCGGCCTGGGCGGTCTGCGTCGTCAGGGTCGTGGTGCGACTCCAGGCGGCCAGGACCCAGGTCCCGGCGGAGCTCCTGCGCAAGGGCGCGGGAACGGACAGGGGCAGCGATTGGGGCAGGGCACCGGGACGGGATCGCCGGGGCAGCCACCTGAGTACGGGCGGGAACAGAATTCCGGTAACGGTCACGATCCGTTCTTCGACGCACCTCGTCACAGCGGCTGGGGGAACGGCCCTGCCGACAGCCACGGCGAGGGGCACGATGACGGCCACGGGCACCACCGCCTCGGTGACGACGCGCAAGGGCCCGGCCACGCCCACGAGGCCTCCCACGGCCACGGTTCCCATTCCGGTCACGGTCCCGGCGCTGTTCCCGGTTCAGCCGGCGCCGCCAACGGTGGGAACGACGGATACGGGCCAGGACACGGGCCAGGACACGGGTCAGGGCATGGGTCGGGGCATACGCATGGCCACAGCCACAGTCACGGTCCGGCCGCCCCCGTCTCCCAGCACCTGCGCAAGGTCATCGCAGCCATCCTCATCCCGTTCGGCGCCGCGGTGATGGTCGGGCTCGTGGTGCTGTGGCCCGGCGGGGCCCCGGCGCACGAGCGCACCGGCGTCGGCTTCGACCGGCAGACCCAGCAGGCCACGGTCACCAAGGTGCTGCGCGTGAGCTGCGCGTCGGTGAACGCCTCCGGCGACACCCCCACCGGGGACACTTCGACGGCCGAAGGATCCTCCGCCCAGCAGCAGGCGAGCGGCACCTGCAAGAAGGCCACGATCCGGGTGGACACCGGCGACGACAAGGGCCGCACGTTCACCGAGATCGTCCAGCCGGACCAGTCACGACAGTTGGAGCAGGGCGAGAAGGTCGTGGTCGCCTACGAGCCCTCCGCGCCGAAGGACCTCCAGTACTCGGTCGCCGACGTGAACCGCCGTGTCCCGATGGCGTTGCTGGCCATCATCTTCGCGGTCGCCGTCGTGGTCGTCGGGCGGCTCCGCGGCGTCATGGCCCTGATCGCGCTGGCCATCAGCTTCATGGTGCTGAACTTCTTCGTCCTCCCCGCGATCCTGCAGGGCTCCAACCCGCTGATCGTGGCGGTGGTGGGGTCGAGCGCCATCATGCTGATCGCGTTGTATCTCTGCCACGGTCTCTCGGCCCGCACCTCCGTCGCGGTGCTCGGCACGCTCATCTCGCTGCTGCTGATCGGCGTCCTCGGTTCGCTGTTCATCGACTGGGCGTTCCTGACCGGCAACACGGACGACAACACCGGCCTGATCCACGGCCTGTACCCGTCCATCGACATGAGCGGTCTGCTGCTCGCCGGCATCATCATCGGCTCGCTCGGTGTCCTCGACGACGTGACCGTCACCCAGACATCGGCGGTCTGGGAGCTGCACGAGGCCAACCCGTCGATGGGCTGGCGTGCTCTGTACCGCGCCGGCATCCGCATCGGCCGGGACCACATCGCCTCAGTGGTGAACACGCTCGTTCTCGCCTACGCGGGCGCGGCGCTGCCCCTGTTGCTGCTCTTCTCGATCGCGCAGAGCAGCGTGGGGACGGTCGCCAACAGCGAGTTGGTCGCCGAGGAGATCGTACGGACGCTGGTGGGCTCGATCGGCCTGGTCGCCTCCGTGCCCGTCACGACGGCTCTGGCGGCCCTCGTGGTCGCCGCGGACCGGCCGCCCGCGGGGTCGGCGCCCACAACAGCTCAGAGGGCGTCTCCAGCGGCATCGACGGCTTCGGCGGGAGCTGCGGGAGCGGCACCCGCGGTTTCGGCCCAGAGTCGGGGCGGCCGCGGCAGACGGCGCAAGCACTGATCGCTCGCCGGGCCGGAAATCCGCCGGTCCGGCCCCCGCTGCGCCGGCCCGCCATGACGACAGCTCCCGCGCTACCCCACCAGGGCAGCCGAGCGGCTCGCCCAGCACGTGCGGGCCCACGCAGCACAGGCCGCACAGGCCGCACAGGCCGCACAGGCCGCACAGGCCGCACGCGAGGATGGGCGGTGCCGAGCGGCGCGGACCGCGCACATAGGGCTGGCGCGGCCCGCGTCGGAACCGGAGGCGCCCGCAGCCGGCCACGCGCCGTCAGGAGACGAAGAACCGTTCCTGCGCAATGCTGCCCACAGCGAGGCACCCGGATCCGGCACCGCCCACCACCACCGTCACCTCAGCCGGCGTTCTGCTCCTCCGCCAGGATGCGGTTCAGCGCCTCGTCCAGATGGGTGTCGAAGTCGGCGAGAGCCCCCTCCTGGCCCAGCGGAACCACCTTGTCGGTTCGGTCGAGGAAGGCCACCAGCGGGGCAGCCGATGAGCGGAAGAGCGCCTGGTCGCCGCCGACCTGAAGCCGAATCAGAACTTCGCCCAGCACATCGGGTTCCACGGGTGACACCCGGACGTCTCCCTCTCCGCACGGCCTGCCCACCCCGTCGATGAGCAGCTCGCGCCCGAAAGCCCAGGTCACCGGGGCATCGCCGGGCAGATGGAAAGTGAGCCGCACGGCATAGGGATCGCACGACTCGTACCCCAGCTCCACGGGGATGCGGAACGAGAGCTCCTCGGAGACGAGGAAGCTCATCATGACCTCTGCCTGTACTGCCTGTACGGACTCGCGCATCGCCTTACCCCGTCATTTGCCTTCGACTGGCCGGGAATGGACCATCTGACACTGCACGCATCTTGCAGAAAGTACACAACAGATCACAAGGAGTGAGTTTTCAGATACTGATAGAGATCGCGAGTGATCCCAACAGTCGCCCCACCTCGTTCTGCAACTCCCGGGCCGCGGGCAGCAGCCGATCGGCGTGATGGGCGGGAAGGGAGATCGCCATGGTGGCTGCCGTGGTGCCCACGGTGATCGGAATGGCGGCGCAGACCGTGCCCAGCGCGTACTCCTGCCGCTCCAGAACGGGGTCCATGCGCCGCATGCGTTCCAGGCGCCGCAGCAGTGCGTGGTTGTCCCGCACGGTGTAGGGGGTGATGGACTGCGCCGGGTAGCGGCGCAGGTGGTCGCGGCGGGTGTCCTCGTCCAGCTGGGACAGAAGGCACTGGCCGATGGCGTGCGCGTGTCCGGTCTCGCGGAAGTCGGCCCATTCCTCCACCGCCGGATTTCCCGGGGTGTCCGAGACGCACATGATCTCGATCTCGCCGTCTCGGTAGCGGGCGTAGTACACGGGCACACCGATCGAATCGCGCCACTGCGCGAGAGTGTCGGCAACCGTGCTGCGACGTTTCTGCGCCGCTCCGCTGCTGCCGAGCCGCTCAGCGGCCTCGCCGAGGAAGAACAGTCCCTTGTCCCGGCGCAGATAGCCCTCGTGCACCAGGGTGCGCAGCAGGTGGTAGGCCGTGGGCAGCGCCAGACCGGTCTCCCGGGCCAGCTGCTTGGCCGGGGCTCCGTATGTGTGCTCGGCGACGGATTCCAGCAGCCGCATGGCTCGCTGTACAGAGCCGATCAGGGTGGCCGCCGGATGCGGCTGCTCGGGAACCCCGGGGTTAGGGGGGAGTTGGAAGGGAGGTGCCGGGGAGCGCGGCTGGTCGGGAGGCACGTGCGGCTCTGCGGATGCGGTGTCAACCATGGCCAAGGGTCACTCTCGAAGGGCGAGGGGGCGGTCCGTGCAAGGAACACGGGTGGGGGTGTACGCCGCTCGCGGGCATCGTCCCGCGTCGAGTTCCGGACTTTAACCGGCTGCCACCGCGTGCAGACGGACTGTCAGGAAAACTTCCCCCGGGCGAGGGAACCGGCGAATCGTGTTACCGATCACCGGTCTCCCGCACCGCTCACCAGTCGCGGCGCGACGAGGAACTCGACAGGAACTTCCGCACCACGTAGATCAGTCCGCCGACCAGCGCCACGAAGACCAGCAGCTTGAAGAGCAGGCCGATCACGAACCCGACGACGCTGGCTATCAGCCCGCCGAACACGACCAGGGCGATGACCGGCACCGCGACCCACTTCACCCACCACGGCAGTCCCGAGAAGATCTCTTGCATCGCCCTGGTCCTCATTCTCTTCGGTCGAGGTCCGGCACTCCTGTCGGGCCGGATCATTTCGATGTTCTGGCATCGATGCTAGGGCCGAGAGGGGTGCCGGCGGGGGCCTCGCACCCCTTGTCCTCCCCTGACCGATCCCCTAGGGAACCCTGAGGCCGGACCTCGGCTGCACGGTGGAGACGGTCAGCCCTCCGGCGGCGAGAACACTACGAGGACTCGCAGGTCCTCGCTGATGTGATGGAACTTGTGAGCGACACCCGCCGGGACGTACACCACGCTGCCGCGGGCGACCTGTGTGGTCTCCAGGCCGACGGTGATCGACGCTCGTCCGCTCACAACGAAGTACACCTCGTCCTGGTTGTGCGGGTTCTGTGGATCATGCGTGCCCGCATCGAGCGCGTACAGCCCGACCGACATGTTCCGTTCGCGCAGAAACTGCAGGTAGGCCCCGTCATTGGCGGCGCGTTCCGCCTCCAGTTCATCCAACCGGAATGCCTTCATCTACCTTGTCCGCCCTCGTCCGGTGCTCGTTGCCGATCTCTCTGCCACGATCAGACACATGAAGAATTTCGTAGTCAAGACGATCGCCAACGCAGGTGCCCTGGCGGTCGCCGTCTGGCTGCTCGACAAGATCACCCTGACCGGTGACAGCACGGGCAAGAAGATCGGCACCCTCCTCGTCGTCGCCTTGCTCTTCGGCCTGGTGAACTCCGTGGTCAAGCCGATAGTGAAGGTACTGACCTTCCCTCTGTTCATTCTCACGCTCGGTCTGATCACCCTGGTGGTCAACGCCCTGATGCTGCTGCTCACCTCATGGCTGGCCGACAAGTTCGACCTGAGTTTCCACGTGGAGGGTTTCTGGACCGCGGTTCTGGGCGGCCTGATCATCTCGGTCGTGTCCTGGGCGCTCAACGTCGTCCTGCCGGACGGGGACTGAGCAGTCGATGACCTACCGTGTCTGTTTCGTCTGCACCGGCAACATCTGTCGCTCGCCGATGGCCGAGGCGGTCTTCCGCGCGCGAGTGGCGGAGTCCGGCCTCGAGGGACTGGTCGAGGTCGACAGCGCAGGCACGGGTGACTGGCACGCGGGCGAGAACGCCGACGCGCGTGCCCTCGCCGTCCTGGAAGGGCACGGATACGCCCTCGACCACACGGCCCGGCGATTCGAGCCGTCCTGGTTCGCCCGCCTCGACCTGGTGATCGCCTTGGACTGCGGCCATCTCAGGGCCCTACGCGGGCTGGCTCCCACGCCGGAGGACGCAGCGAAGGTACGGCTGCTGCGGTCCTATGCCCGCCCGAAGGCCGGACGTCTCCCGGGGGCCGCCTCACCCGCTGCGTCCGACCCGGCCGACCCGGCTGACGGCGACCTCGACGTCCCCGACCCCTACTACGGGGGTCTGGAAGGCTTCGAGGAGTGCCTTGAGATGGTGGAGGAGGCGAGCAACGGTCTGCTCGCCGCCGTACGGGACGATGTGGAAGGCCAGTGACATGAACGGTTTCGCTGCGAACGGGGGCCCTTCGGGGGGCGACGGCGAGGGCACCCGCGCGGTGCGGGCCGGGCTGCCCGAGCCGGTGAAGTACGAGCCGACCCTCCCCGGTCCGGTGTTCGCAGCCCACTTCCACCTGCCGGGCGAGCCCACGGGTCCCTACACCTACGGACGCGACGAGAACCCGACGTGGACCCGCCTGGAGGACGCCATCGGCGAGCTCGAGGCGCCGGGGCAGGACGGCGTCGAGACGCTCGTCTTCGCCTCCGGCATGGCCGCGATCTCCTCGGTGCTCTTCTCTCAGTTGCGCGCCGGCGACGCCGTCGTGCTGCCCGATGACGGCTACCAGGCACTGCCTTTGGCGCGTGCACAACTGGAGGCGTTCGGCATCGAGGTGCGGACCGCGCCGACGGGCGGCAACGCACAACTCGCCCGCCTCGACGGTGCGAAGCTGCTGTGGATCGAGTCCCCGTCGAACCCCGGGCTCGAGGTGTGCGACATCGGCCGGCTGGTCGAGGCGGCACACGCGCGCGGCGTGCTGGTGGCCGTCGACAACACGCTCGCCACCCCGCTCGGCCAGCGCCCGCTGGCGCTGGGCGCCGACTTCTCGGTGGCCAGCGGCACCAAGCAGCTCACGGGGCACGGCGATGTCCTTCTCGGCTACGTCACCGGGCGTGGCGGCCGGCCGATGACGGCCGTACGGCACTGGCGCAAGATCGTGGGGGCGATTCCCGGGCCCATGGAGGCGTGGCTCGCCCACCGATCGATCGCTACCTTGCAGCTGCGGGTGGACCGGCAGAGCGCCGGCGCTCTGGCCGTGGCCGAGGCTCTGCGGGGGAGGCCCGAGGTGAGCGGACTGCGCTATCCAGGACTGCCGGACGACCCCTCGCACAAGGTCGCCTCGCAGCAGATGCGCCGCTATGGGTGCGTGGTCTCCTTCACGCTGCCCACGCGCGCGCGTGCCGAGCGTTTCCTCGAGGCCCTGCGCCTGGTGGACGAGGCGACGAGCTTCGGCGGGGTCCGCTCCACCGCGGAGCGGCGCGGACGCTGGGGCGGGGACGCGGTACCGGAGGGGTTCGTCCGGCTGTCCGTGGGCGCCGAGGACGTCGAGGACCTCGTGGCGGACGTGCTGCGTGCGCTGGAAGAGTCGGCGGAATGACCGGCTTACGCACCCCCCTCCAGGCGTCCCCGGTCACAACGGACGGTCCGAGCCTCCCCCCTCGTGGCTCGGACCGTCCGCGGTTCTGCACGCGAAGAACCGCGTCCACAAGGCTAGTTGACTCTGTGTCAGTGTCCAATCACTCTGACGGCAGAGACCTATCGACTTATTTATAGTTGAGCCCTGCCTCAGAGCCGGGAGGGAAGCGGGAAAGAGGAGGAAGCGCCATGGATCTGGCCTTGCTGCGCACGTTCGTGACGGTGCACCGGGCCGGCTCCTTCACCCGCGCCGCCGCTCTGCTGGGCCTGTCCCAGCCGGCCGTGACCTCGCAGATCCGCACTCTGGAGCGCCAATTGGGCCGCCCCCTGTTCCTGCGCCAGGCTCGCGGCGTCACCCCGACCAGCATCGGCGACGAGCTCGCCCACAAGGCCGCTCCGCATCTCGACGCCCTGGCGGAGATCGCTCAGACCGGCCTGGACGACGAGTCCGCCGAGCGCACGCTGCACCTCGCCGGACCTCCCGAGTTCACCGCCGAGCGAGCCCTGCCCGCGCTCACCGGACCGTCCCGCGACGACGGTCAGGGATTCGCCGTGCGCGCCTCCTTCGGGAACGCCGAGGAGGTCCTGGAGGGCGTGGCCGCCGGGCACCATGACCTCGCCATCAGTACGGCCCGGCCGCGAGGAGCGCTCCTCATGGCCACCCCGCTGTGCGACGAGGAGCACGTCCTGGTCGCCGCCCCTCAGTGGGACGAGCTGATCGACGCCGGAACGCCGTGCCGCAAGGACGCGTCCGCGCTGGAGAACCTGCCCGTCGTCGAGGTTCATGAGTCGCTTCCCCTGGTCTCCCGGTACTGGGCAGCGGTCTTCGACTCCCGCCCAGCGGCATCGGGCGCCGTCATCGTTCCCGACCTTCGTGCGGTGCTTGCCTGCGCGATCGCGGGCGCCGGCCTTGCGGTGCTGCCCCGCTATCTGTGTGCGGCCGCACTCGAGCGCGGGGAGGTCGTCGCGCTGCATGAGCCCACGGTGCCTCCGCTGCGCACCTACGTCCTGGTCGTGCGCACCGGAACGCTGGCGGTGCCCCAGGTGGCAAGGGCCCACGAGCGCTTGCTGGCGGCCGCTGCCGACTGGTGCTGACGCCCTTTCCGCACGATGTCACAGCGTGGGTCCGTCTGGTCACGCATCACGATGTTTCACGTGGAACCAGCCGGGCCACATTTCTCCCATGACCGTCCGACCCGTGGTCAAGCGCACCGCACGAGCCGTCCTGCTGGACGGCGACAACCTGATCCTGATCAAACGCACCAAGCCCGGTGTGGATCCCTACTGGGTCACGCCTGGTGGCGGGGTCGAGCCGGACGACGCAACAGTCGTGGACGCCCTGCACCGCGAGGTCCACGAAGAACTGGGCGCCAAGATCACCGACGTGGTCCCGTGCTTCGTGGACACCGTCGAGCACATCGGCGACGACGGCGGTGCGACCGGTGTGAAAGTGCAGCACTTCTTCGTCTGCCGTCTGGAGTCCATGGACCCGGCACAGAGGCACGGCCCTGAGATCGAGGAACCGGCCGGCGAGTACGAGATCGTCCGTGTGCCGTTCACCCGTGTCGGAATCGCCTCCGTCCACCTGGTGCCGCTGTCGCTGCGGCACTATCTCGACGGCAACATCGAGGGCGTTCGCGCGATGCACGCACCCGACCTCGGCTGACGCCCGGATCCGGTAGCGGCGCGACGCGGAGTACGGGGTCCCCGGGGCCTGGCGTCAGTGGCCTGGTCCGAGAGCTGCTCAACGGTGTCTGGCAGGGGTACGGCCAAATGCACGTGCCCCAAACGACCGAAGGAAACGGGTGGACGCCAACAGTGCTGGTCGGACAACCTGAACGACGTGCCGATTCCGTCCCTCACCGCGCTGCCCATCCGTCGTCTGACGCACCGCGATCTCGCCGCCTGCGCCGACTTGTCCGAGGACCGGGGGTGGCCACGCGAGGAGCACAAGTGGCGCCTTCTTCTGTCGGCCGGAATGGGTTACGGCATCGACGACCCCGACGGGGGCCTCGTCAGTGCCTGCGTCGTCACCGAGTACGGCCCGTACGGCACTCCCTCCCTCGGGGCCGTCGGCATGGTATTGGTCGCCGAGCGGCACGCCCGGCAAGGCGTCGGCCGACGCCTCATGCGGCACATCGTCTGCCGGATGGGCACCACGCCACTGACCCTGCACGCGACACCGAACGGCCGTCCGCTCTATGAGGAACTGGGCTTCAAGACCACCGGCCGGGCGGAAATGCTGCGCGGGCGTTTCACGACGGACGCACCGGGTCGGGACGTCCAACGGGCGGGCGTCGCCACACGTGCCGCCACGGCCGAGGACCTGCCCTCGATCCTTCGCCTTGACGAGGAGGTCTTCGGCGTCGACCGCACCCATGTGATCACCCGCCTGCCCGCCTTCGCCGACCAGTTCCGGGTCGCCGAGGAGGACGGCCGGATCATCGGCTACTCGGCGGCCTGGCCCAACATGGACACGCAGGTCGTCGGCCCGTTGATCGCCCGGGACACGAAGACCGCGCAATCCCTTCTCGCCTCCCTCGCGGCCCGGACCGACCGGCCGCTGCGCACGGACATCGACGTTCGGCACGAGGAGCTGCTGGCGTGGGCGAAGGCACGGGGACTGGAGTCGGTCGCCTTCAACTCCGTGATGACCCATGGCATCCCGGAGTTGCCAGGGGACTGGCGCCGCCGTTTCGCTCCCCTGACCGTGGCCGCCGGCTGACGAAACGAAGGGGCTGACGAGCAAAGACGCGGGGGAACACCGACTCATCACCCGGCGGGTCACCCGGCTGGAGGACCGCGGGCTCCTCGAGCATTACCTCTGCCCCAGCGACCGCCGTGGCATCTGCACCAGCGTCACCGAAGCCGGCCCGACGCTGCTCGCGGCAGCCCGTCCGACCAGCGACACCGGCCTGCGCGAGGCCCTCGACGAAGCGCCGAGAACCCTGAGCCGGCCCCCTCGTACGGGTCGTGGAGACCCTCAAGGCACCCGCCGCCGCATGAGCCTAGAGTGGCGGCATGGGAGATCTTGAAATACGCGCCGCCGTCGCAGAGGACGTTCCGGCGATCGTCGGGATGCTGGCGGACGACCCCCTGGGGGCACAGCGCGAGTCGCCGGACGACCTGAGCCCCTATCTGGCCGCTCTGGAACGACTGGCGGCCGACCCTAACCAGCGCTTGGTCGTCGCCGTCCGCGAGGGGCGCGTCGTCGGCTCTTTGCAACTGACGATCGTCCCGGGCCTGTCCCGGCGTGGTGCGACCAGGTCGATCGTCGAGGCGGTACGCGTGCACGCCGACGAGCGCGGCAGCGGTCTGGGCACACGGTTCATGGAGTGGGCGATCGAGGAGTCCCGACGGGAGAACTGCCAACTGGTGCAGTTGACGTCTGACGTCACCCGCACCGACGCCCACCGGTTCTACGAGCGACTCGGTTTCACGGCCTCACATGTGGGTTTCAAGCTGCAGCTCTGACGGGTTGGGCCTCAGGAGCGGAACGCCGAGGCGGAGGCACCGTGTTTCACGTGAAACAGGGCGCACCCCGTTCGTCGGCTCCAGGCACCGCCCGTTCCCCTCGTGGCGGTCAGCTGATCCCCCGCCATCCCTCGGAGTCGACTCCACCGGGCACTGCGGCCCCTACGTCGTACGGCTGGCGCGTGAACACGAACGAACCCAGGTCCAGGTGGTCCACACTCCCGTCAGGCCGCCGTACGGCCTTCAGGCGCTCTCCGGCGTAGTAGCCCTCCAGGCCGGTCCAGGTACCGTCGCCGTTCGGCCGGAACCGGGAACGCCGTCCGCCGCCGGACAACGGCCCCAGGGAGACGAGCCCGTCGGCCGTGACCCGAAGAGCGAAAGCGCTCGTGCCCCAGTACCACTGCCCCGCCAACTCCAGTGCGGAAGCGTCAACTTCGGCCAGCGGGCGCCACGGTTCGGGGATCCGTGGCTCGGCGTCGGCGACGATGCGCACGAGATCGGACGCCACCTGAGAGGTCATGAGGCCGGAGGTGCAGTTGGCGAGCACCACCGCGGCCACATCGTCCTCCACACCGATGGTGAGGGACGCCAGGAAGCCCGGCACCGATCCGGAGTGGCCCACGAGCAGACGGCCGTCACGGTGCTGGATCTGCAGCCCAAGGCCGTAGGTGGCTCCCTCGGCAAGATCCCCCGGCTCTGCGGGCGCCGACGGCGTCCGCATCTCGCGCAGGGTCGCCGCACCGAGTACCCGGTCGTCGCCGCGCGTCAGAAAGGCGGCGAAGCGTGCGAGGTCGCCTGTCGTGGACCAGAGCTGTCCCGCGGAGGCCATACGCCCGAAGTCCTCCACCGGCTCGGGCAGCATGACGTCGGCCCAGGGATGAACGGCCCAGCCGCCCGCAGCCGGCACCCCCGGCCGCACCCCCGTGCGCTTCAGCCCCAGAGGTTCGATCACCTCACGCCGCACTGCTTCTTCCCAGGACACCCCTCGGAGCTTTTCCACGAGTGCGCCCAGGACGGTGTAGCCGACGTTCGAGTAGTGATACCGACGTCCGGCCGCGTACGGAACGGCCTGGTCGCCCAGGACGTCGGCGAGCTCGGGACGCAGCGAGCCCGGGGTGCGCTCCCACCACGGGCCGGGCGACTCGGCGGCCAACCCTGCGGTGTGGGACAGCAGTTCGGCCACGGTGGCCTCGCCCGCGCCGGTGCCGGGCAGGTGCTTCTCCAACGGATCCTCGAGACCGAGCAGTCCCTCGTCACGCAGCCGCAGTACGAGGACGGCGGTGAAGGTCTTGGTGATCGAGCCGATCCGGTACTGCACGTGCTCGTCCGGTGCGTGACCCTCTACCGAGGTCCGCGCCCCGTG
The DNA here is from genome assembly GCF_036898465.1 of Streptomyces sp. B21-105. Lineage (NCBI taxonomy): Bacteria > Bacillati > Actinomycetota > Actinomycetes > Kitasatosporales > Streptomycetaceae > Streptomyces > Streptomyces sp. B21-105. Next base: position 4,678,135 of record NZ_JARUMJ010000001.1, read on the forward strand.
CCACACGGCCTGCCCGTCCCTTACGACCGCGGCGACGAGCGACGGGGCCCGACCTTCCGCTTGAGCCACGGCGATCCGGTGGAGCAGGGCCCGTCGGGTGCCGGCCAGCAGGCCTTCCTGAGATGTCGTCATGGGCTCAGTCCACCCGCCGCAGCCCTCCGCGTCGAGCTCATTTCACCGGGGCCGCGCGATCAGGTCTGGGCCATGTCCACGAACCGTGAGTAGTGGCCCTGGAAGGCGACCGTGATCGTGGCCGTCGGGCCGTTACGGTGTTTGCCCACGATGATGTCGGCCTCGCCCGCGCGCGGGGACTCCTTCTCGTACGCGTCCTCGCGGTGCAGCAGGATCACCATGTCGGCGTCCTGCTCGATGGAGCCGGACTCACGCAGGTCGGACACCATCGGCTTCTTGTCCGTTCGCTGCTCGGGGCCACGGTTGAGCTGTGAGAGCGCGATCACCGGCACCTCCAGCTCCTTGGCCAGCAGCTTGAGGTTACGGGACATGTCCGAGACCTCCTGCTGACGGCTCTCGGAACGCTTGGAGCCGCCGGCCTGCATCAGCTGCAGATAGTCGATGATCACGAGCTTGATGTCGCTTCTCTGCTTCAGCCGACGGCACTTGGCGCGGATCTCCATCATGGACAGGTTCGGGGAGTCGTCGATGTACAGCGGCGCGGAGGAGACCTCGGGCATGCGGCGGGCCAGCCGGGTCCAGTCGTCGTCGGTCATGGTGCCGGAGCGCATGTGGTGCAGGGCGACACGGGCCTCGGCGGACAGCAGACGCATCGCGATCTCGTTGCGGCCCATTTCGAGGGAGAAGATGACGCTCGGCAGGTTGTGCTTGATCGACGCCGCGCGTGCGAAGTCCAGCGCGAGCGTGGACTTTCCCATGGCGGGACGGGCCGCGATGACGATCATCTGGCCCGGGTGCAGACCGTTGGTGAGCGAGTCGAGGTCCGTGAAGCCGGTGGGCACGCCCGTCATCTCACCGCTGCGCGAGCCGATCGCCTCGATCTCGTCGAGAGCGCCCTCCATGATGTCGCCGAGCGGCAGGTAGTCCTCGCTGGTGCGCTGCTCGGTGACGGCGTAGATCTCCGCCTGGGCCCGGTTGACGATCTCGTCGACGTCGTCGTCGGCCGCGTATCCCATCTGGGTGATGCGGGTTCCGGCCTCGACCAGACGGCGCAGGACCGCCCGCTCGTGGACGATCTCCGCGTAGTACTCGGCGTTGGCTGCCGTCGGCACCGTCTGGACGAGGGTGTGCAGATACGACGAACCGCCCACCTTGTTGATCTCGCCACGCTTGGTGAGTTCGGCCGCGATGGTGATCGGGTCGGCCGGTTCTCCCTTGGCATAGACGTCGAGGATCGCCTGGTAGATCGTCTCGTGCGCCGGCTTGTAGAAGTCATGGCCCTTGAGAACCTCGACCACGTCCGCGATGGCGTCCTTCGACAGGAGCATGCCGCCGAGGACGGACTGTTCGGCGTCGAGGTCCTGCGGCGGCACCCGCTCGAAAGGCGTTCCGCCCCCCTCCCAGTCGCCGCTGTCCCGGCCCCGCTCGTGCTGCTCCTCGCGTCCACGGCCGCCGCTCCCCCCTCGCCGGGAGGCGGGCAGACGATCACTGGGACCGCTGTCGGCCCACGGGTCGTCCAAGGGCTCGGAAATGCTCACCGAGCCACCTCCTCCCGTCCGCCGAGCGGACCTCGCCGTGCCTCTGTTCTACGGCACGGCACTGACAATTGAGAGACCCAACTCCGTTTGTGGCGCGTCGGTTTTGTGAGCTTTCCTCGGCCGACGGACGGAGCGGGCGCCGGACCACGGTAGGCCCGCGGGCACCGTCAGCCAATCTGGTTATCCACAGGCCATGTGGACGACGGCCCGGATGCTGTGGAGAACTCCGCCAAACCTGTGCACGACCCGGTGGACAGGCCTGTGAACAAGCCCTCGATTTTTCTGAACTACCCCCCCTGACCTGCACTTTCCCCATCCACCGGCTGTGCAGAAGAAAAAGTTGCCCGGTCGGACCAAGATCCCTTCGAACGGCGCGCGAGAAGGAGTGGGACACAACAGCGAGTAAGGGTCTCAAGTCAATTGTGTCTGTTACCTGTGGACGATTAGATTAGTGCTCATGACACAAGCTCCCGCGCCAGCCAAAACCCCCCGGCGGCGGCACGATCGCGAGATCCTCGCACTCGCCGTGCCGGCGTTCGGCGCACTGGTCGCCGAGCCTCTCTTCGTCATGGCCGACAGCGCGATCGTCGGCCATCTGGGCACTGCCCAACTGGCTGGACTCGGCATCGCTTCCGCTCTCCTCACGACCGCCGTCAGCATCTTCGTCTTCCTCGCCTACGCCACCACCGCCGCCGTTGCCCGCCGCGTCGGCTCCGGTGACCTTCAGGCCGCCATCCGGCAGGGTATGGACGGCATCTGGCTGGCGCTGCTGCTGGGCGCTGCCGTTATCGTCACCGTCCTGCCCGGTGCCCCGGCCCTCGTGGACCTCTTCGGCGCCTCGGACACAGCCGCGCCGTACGCCACCACTTATCTGCGCATCTCGGCCCTCGGCATCCCTGCCATGCTCGTCGTCCTGGCGGCAACAGGGGTGCTGCGCGGGCTGCAGGACACGAGGACACCTCTCTATGTCGCCGTCGGCGGATTCGTCGCCAACGGTGCCCTGAACGCCGTTCTCGTCTACGGTGCGGATCTCGGCATCGCGGGATCCGCCTGGGGTACCGTCATCGCCCAGTGGGCCATGGCCGCGGTCTACCTCGCGGTGGTGATCCGGGGAGCCCGCCGACTTGGCGCCTCACTGCGGCCCAACGCTGCGGGCATCAGGGCGTCGGCCCATGCCGGAGCCCCTCTGCTGGTCCGAACGCTGTCGCTCCGGGCGATTCTGATGATCGCCACCGCCGTGGCGGCCCGTCTCGGGGACGACGACATCGCGGCCCACCAGATCGCTCTGGGCTTGTGGAATCTGCTCGCCTTCGCCCTCGACGCCATCGCCATCGCCGGACAAGCCATCATCGGGCGGTATCTGGGCGCCGATGATCCCCAAGGGGCGCGGGACGTCTGCCGTCGCATGGTCGAATGGGGCATCGCCGTGGGTGTGGCGCTCGGCCTGCTGGTCGTCATTGCCCGGCCGCTGTTCCTGCCTCTGTTCACCAGCGACCCAGCGGTGAAGGACGCCGCTTTGCCCGCTCTGCTCGTGGTCGCGCTCTCCCAGCCCCTCTGCGGCATCGTCTTCGTACTGGACGGTGTGCTGATGGGTGCGGGAGACGGCCCCTATCTGGCCTGGGCGATGGTGGCCACCCTGGCCGTCTTCACGCCTGTGGCACTGCTGGTGCCGGTTCTCGGCGGCGGTCTGACTGCGGTATGGGGAGCGATGGCGTTGATGATGACCGTGCGGATGCTCACCCTCTGGCTGCGGGCCCGCTCGGGTCGCTGGGTCATCACCGGTGCAAGCCTCTGACCGTTTCACGTGAAACAGGCAAGCAGAAGGGGCCGCACCCGATGGGTACGGCCCCTTCTCAGCTCTCAAGCCGATTCCCAGCTCTGTGAGCCGGGCGAGCGCAGCGATCAGGCCGCGACGACCTCGATGTTGACCTTGGCGGCAACCTCGGGGTGCAGACGCACGGACGTCTCGTGAGCGCCCAGGGTCTTGATCGGCGAGCCGAGCTCGATGCGACGCTTGTCGACCTCGGGGCCACCGGAAGCCTTGATCGCCGAGGCGACGTCGGCCGGGGTGACGGAACCGAAGAGACGACCGGCGTCGCCGGAGCGGACGGCCAGACGAACCCTGACGCCCTCGAGCTGGGCCTTCACAGCGTTGGCCTGCTCGATGGTCTGGATCTCGTGGATCTTGCGAGCACGACGGATCTGCTCGACGTCCTTCTCGCCACCCTTGGTCCAACGGATCGCGAAGTTCCGCGGGATCAGGTAGTTGCGAGCGTAGCCGTCCTTGACGTCGACGACGTCGCCCGCGGCGCCGAGGCCGGAGACCTCGTGAGTGAGGATGATCTTCATTTGTCGGTCACCCTTCCCTTATCGCGCCTGGGCGGTGTAGGGCAGCAGCGCCATCTCACGGCTGTTCTTGACGGCCGTGGCGACGTCACGCTGGTGCTGCGTGCAGTTGCCGGTCACGCGACGGGCACGGATCTTGCCGCGGTCGGAAATGAACTTCCGCAGCATGTTCGTGTCCTTGTAGTCCACGTACGTGACCTTGTCCTTGCAAAAAGCGCAGACCTTTTTCTTAGGCTTGCGCACAGGCGGCTTCGCCATGGTGTTTCTCCTGTGTGATCAAGAAGTGGGGATACGACCCGCCTTCGACCCGATCGGGCCCGGACAACCGGGCCCGAAGGCCTAGAAGGGGGGCTCGTCCGAGTAGCCGCCGCCGCTGGCGCCGCCGGAGTTGCCACCCCAGCCGCCGCCACCGCCACCGCTGCCGCCCTGGTTGCCACCAGCGGGAGCGCCGGTCGCCCAGGGGTCGTCGGCCGGAGCGCCGCCGCCGCCCTGCTGGCCGCCGCCGGAGTTGCCACCCCAGCCGCCGCCACCCTGGCCGCCACCGCCACCGCCGCCGTAACCACCCTGGCCACCGCGGCCGGAAGCCTTGGTGACCTTGGCCGTGGCACTGCGCAGGCTGGCGCCGACTTCCTCGACGTCCAGCTCGTAGACCGTGCGCTTGACGCCCTCACGGTCCTCGTAGGACCGCTGCTTCAGCCGGCCCTGCACGATGACGCGCATGCCTCGCTGGAGCGACTCCGCGACGTTCTCCGCCGCCTGACGCCAGACCGAGCAGGTCAGGAACAGGCTCTCGCCGTCCTTCCACTCGTTCGTCTGGCGGTCGAAGGTGCGGGGAGTGGACGCGACACGGAACTTCGCGACCGCCGCACCGGAGGGGGTGAAGCGCAGCTCGGGGTCGTCGACAAGATTGCCGACGACCGTGATGACGGTCTCGCCTGCCATGGGGGAACCTCTCGGCGGGTTTGCTGCTGGCTGCTGGTGCTGCTACTCGGAATCCCGAGATCAGCTGAGCGTGAGCTCAGTGGGTCTCGGGGCGGAGGACCTTGGTCCGGAGGACCGACTCGTTCAGGTTCATCTGGCGGTCGAGCTCCTTGACGACCGCAGGCTCGGCCTGCAGGTCGATGACCGAGTAGATGCCCTCGGGCTTCTTCTTGATCTCGTACGAGAGACGACGACGGCCCCAGGTGTCGACCTTCTCGACCTTTCCGTTGCCCTCACGGACGACGGAGAGGAAGTTCTCGATCAGCGGGGAGACAGCGCGCTCCTCGAGATCGGGGTCGAGGATGACCATCACTTCGTAGTGACGCATGTGGAACCCACCTCCTTTGGACTCAGCGGCCACGGTCGATCCGTGGCAGGAGGGTTGTGATGCGTACGCAACGGTATCGGCCGCCACTGACAATCGGGGGTCGGCTGGCGACATCCTCGATCTGAGCTGGGCGGACTCCCTGGCATGGCCTGGGCAGACACCGGTGCAGAGGGTACAGACTACCTGCACACACGCTTCCGGTTGAAATCCGGCGTGGGTGACCGTCAATCTGTACACGTCGGGTGTGTATGGCGCTACGATGCGCCGCCTTCCGCAGGAGGTGCCGTATGGCACAGGCATTGCGACCCAATACCGCCGGATCTCTCTTCGCCACCGACGGCAAACCCCATCCGCTCCAGCACGCACTGCTCGCGGTGACGCTGGTGCTCGGCGTGACGGCCTTCATCACGTCGTTCTTCCACAGCCTGCATCTGCTCAGCTCCTGGACCGGACTGGTGGGAATCCTGACCGGCGCGTACGGGCAGTGGATCTCCGAGACCACCCGTGAGCGCTTCGGTCTGATCCTGGGTCTCGGCGCCGCGGGCTTCGGCTTCTTCATCGGCATGGCGCACGGCGGCCTGTTCGGCGGACTCTGGTGACCCGGTCGGCGCCGCCGGCCGCGGCGCCCCGGGCCTCCCGCGTCCCGTAGGACACCCGGAACACCCACGAACCCAGACGGAACGCCCCGGCCGCGCACGGGCCGGGGCGCAGGTCCCATACGCCCAGTCAGGCCGCTCGAAAGGCGCAGTAGGCTTCGGCGCGAGAGCCGGAGCCCCTGAACCCATGGGGACACACCAGCCCGAGGAGCGCCCCGAATGAGCCTGACCCTGAGGACGATCAGCCGAGAGCAGCATCTGGCATACATCCAGAGCCTGCCGTCGGCGAGCCACATGCAGGTTCCGGCCTGGGCCGACGTCAAGGCCGAATGGCGTTCGGAGAGCCTCGGCTGGTTCGACGAGCGGACCGGGGAACTGGTCGGCGTGGGTCTCGTCCTCTACCGCCAGTTGCCCAAGATCAAGCGCTACCTGGCTTATCTGCCCGAGGGCCCGGTCATCAACTGGTACGCGCCGAATCTCAACGAGTGGCTGGAACCGATGCTGGCGCACCTCAAGCAGCAGGGCGCGTTCTCGGTGAAGATGGGTCCGCCGGTGATCATCCGTCGCTGGGAGGCCACCTCCATCAAGGCCGGCATCCAGAACCCGGACGTGAAGCGGCTTCGCGACATCGAGGCCGATTTCATCGAGCCGCGTGCCTTCGAGGTGGCCGACAAGCTGCGCCGCATGGGCTGGCAGCAGGGTGAGGACGGCGGCGCCGGTTTCGGCGACGTCCAGCCGCGCTACGTCTACCAGGTGCCGCTGGCGAACCGTTCCCTTGAAGAGGTCCACAAGAACTTCAACCAGCTGTGGCGGCGCAACATCAAGAAGGCCGAGAAGGCCGGCGTCGAGGTCGTCCAGGGCGGTTACCACGACCTCGAGGAATGGCAGCGGCTGTACGAGATCACGGCCGTGCGCGACCATTTCCGGCCGCGCCCGCTGTCGTACTTCCAGCGCATGTGGACGGCCCTCAACTCCGAGGACCCCAACCGGATGCGGCTGTACTTCGCCCGCCACAACGGTGTGAACCTCTCGGCCGCCACGATGCTGATCGTCGGCGGACACGTCTGGTACTCCTACGGCGCCTCCGACAACATCGGCCGTGAGTTCCGTCCGTCGAACGCCATGCAGTGGCGCATGCTGCGCGACGCCTACGCGCTCGGCGCCACCGTCTACGACCTGCGCGGCATCTCCGACTCACTGGACGAGACCGACCACCTCTTCGGCCTGATCCAGTTCAAGGTCGGCACGGGCGGCCAGGCCGCCGAGTACCTCGGCGAGTGGGACTTCCCGCTCAACAAGCTGCTCCACAAGGCGCTCGACATCTACATGTCGCGCCGCTGACGCCGGTCACGTTCAGTGCTTGCATGTCTCTGACACCCTCTGACACCCCTGACACCTCTGACGCACTTCCCCCACAACCGCAGCCACGAGAAAGGTCCCGGGTCCGGCCATGGCGCTCACGCTCTACGTCGACACCGCGCGCTGGCGGGCGCACCACAAGCACGTGCAGGAGCAGTTCCCGGGGCTCGTACCGGTCTGCAAGGGCAACGGCTACGGCTTCGGGCACGACCGGCTGGCGGAGGAGGCCACCCGACTGGGTTCGGATGTCCTCGCCGTCGGCACGACGTACGAGGCCGCGCGCATCAAGGACTTCTTCGGCGGCGACCTCCTGGTGCTGACGCCCTACCGGCGTGGTGAGGAGCCCGTCCCGCTGCCCGACCGGGTCGTGCGCTCGGTGTCGTCGGTCGACGGCGTGTACGGCCTCGTGGGGGCCCGCGTGGTCATCGAGGTGATGTCGTCGATGAAGCGGCACGGCATCAGCGAGCAGGACCTGGCGCAGCTGCACGCGGCCATCGAGAACGTCCGGCTGGAGGGCTTCGCCATCCACCTGCCGCTGGACCGCACCGACGGCTCCGACGCCGTCGAGGAGGTCATCGGCTGGATGGACCGGCTGCGGGCGGCCCGGCTGCCGCTGCACACGATGTTCGTCAGCCACCTCAAGGCGGACGAACTCGCCCGGCTGCAGCAGCAGTTCCCGCAGACCCGCTTCCGCGCCCGGATCGGGACGCGGCTGTGGCTCGGGGACCACGACGCGACCGAGTACCGCGGCGCCGTCCTGGACGTCACCAAGGTCTCCAAGGGCGAGCGCTTCGGCTACCGGCAGCAGAAGGCGGCCTCCGACGGCTTCCTGGTGGTCGTCGCGGGCGGTACGTCGCACGGGGTGGGCCTGGAGGCCCCCAAGGCCCTGCACGGCGTCATGCCGCGTGCGAAGGGCGTCGCCCGGGCCGGTCTCGCCACGGTGAACCGGAACCTCTCCCCGTTCGTCTGGGGCGGCAAGCAGCGCTGGTTCGCCGAGCCGCCGCACATGCAGGTGTCCATCCTGTTCGTGCCCTCGGACGCTCCGGAGCCGCACGTCGGCGACGAGCTGGTGGCCCATCTGCGGCACACCACCACCCAGTTCGACCGGCTCGTGGACCGCTGAGCGGCGTACGGATGTGACAGAGGCCGTACGCGGAACCTCCGTGTACGGCCTCTGTCACATCCGCGCGGTGTGGTGTTCGCTCACGGCGAACTGTCGATGACGTCCTGCTTGCCCCAGTCCACCTGGTGGCCGTCGAAGTGCGAGGCGTGCCCGGGAGGATGGGCGGCCGCGCCCAGAACGAAGACGTCCTCCGCTCCGTCGAGCACCCCGCCCGAGGGATCGTCGTCGCCGCCCAGACGTACCACGTCCCGTTCTGGCATCAGGATGTCACGCACGACCACTCCGCACAGGTAGAGCGTTCCCAGCAGGTGGACGCCGATGGCCCAGTGGTAGCCGTCGGTCGGCAGGCCTTTGTGGGCGTCGCCGCCCATCGTGTACGCGAGGTACATCCAGATGCCCAGGAAGTAGACGACCTCGCAGGCCTGCCAGATCAGGAAGTCCCGCCACTTCGGCCGGGCCAGCACCGCCAGCGGCACCAGCCAGAGCACGTACTGCGGCGAGTAGACCTTGTTGGTCAGGATGAAGGCCGCGACGATCAGGAAGGCCAGCTGGGCGAAGCGGGGCCGGCGGGGCGCGGTCAGCGTGAGCGCTGCGATACCCACCGCGCACAGCACGACCAGGAGCGTGGCGAGCGTGTTCACGCTGTCGGTGGTCAGCGGGTCGCTGGAGTTCTGGGCCAGGATCAGCCAGAAGGAGCCGAAGTCGACGCCGCGCTCCTGACTGAACCGGTAGAACTTGGACCATCCCTCGAAGGCGAAGAGCATGACCGGCAGGTTCACCAGGAGCCAGGCCACGACCGCGCCCCCAAGCGCCTTGCCGAAGTCTCGCCACTTCCCGGCACGCCAGCACAGCATGAACAGCGGGCCGAGCAGGAAGACCGGGTAGAGCTTGGCGGCGGTGGCAAGCCCCAGCAGGAGGCCGAACGCCACCGCCCGTCCCCGGGACCACATGAGCATGGCCAGGGCCGTCAGCGCGACCGCCAACAGGTCCCAGTTGATGGTCGCGGTCAGTGCGAAGGCGGGCGCCAGGGCGACCAGCAGGCCGTCCCACGGCCGTCGGGCGTGTGTCCGGGTCACACAGACGGCGATCACGGCCGCGCACGCCATCAGCATCCCTGCGTTGACCATCCAGTACCACTGCTCCTGGTGCTGGATGCTGCCGCTGCCCGGCGTCAGCCAGTTGGCCACCTCCATGAACACGCCGGTCAGCACGGGGTACTCGAGGTAGTCCATGTCGCCAGGGAGCTTGTCGAAGTACGGCACGAGCCCGTCGGCGAAGCCACGCCCCTGGTAGAGGTGCGGGATGTCCGAGTAGCAGGCGTGCGTGTACTGGGAGGTGGCCCCGAAGAACCAGCCTCCGTTGTAGCAGGGCGCCTTCTGGATCAGTCCTAGGGCGAACATCCCGATCGCCACGAGCGCGATGATCCGCACGGGGGTCCACCAGGACGTCCCCAGCAGGGCTCGCCGGCCGAGAGGACCTCCGATCAGCTCACTGCCGGCCGCGGCCACCGGATCGTCACGGGTCGGCTTTACGGGATCCGGCTCGTTCACTCGCGCCGACGTCGATTCTGCACTGGGCATAGGCGCCATCCTGCCGTACCGACCTAGGGAAACACCGAGGGCCGCCCCACCGGGTGCGGTGGAGCGACCCTCGTTTCACGTGAAACATGCGCATGTTTCACGTGAAACACCCAAGCCAGACTGCGAGCCGGCTGATTTACGGCTAACCGGCTGGGCCCCCGAAGAACCCACCTCTGGGATCGCCCTCGGTCTCCGATGAGCTGGGCGACGGGCTGCCGCCGCCGTTACCCCCGTTGCCGCCGTTGCCGTTCCCGTTGTTCGTCCCGCCGTTGCTCTCGTCGTCGCAGCCGAAGAAGCGGTTGCAGGTCTCCGATGAGGAGGGCGAGGGTTCGATCGAGGGCTCGCTGGGGGACGGCGACGGCGACGGCTCCTCTTCCTCGGTTTCGGAAGCGGAAGGCGACGGCGACGGCGACGGCTCCGCGTTGACGATCTCGCCGATGGGCTGGGGCTCCGGGAAGCCCTTCGCCGGGGTGCCCTTCAACGCCGCGCTCATGTAGTCGTGCCAGATCTGTGCCGGGAACGAGGCACCGTGGATCTTCTTCTGGCCACCCGTTCCAAACATCTCCAGGAACGTACGGTTCTTGTTCGACTCGTCGTCGTCGTAGCGGAACATGCTCACCGCGGTCGACAGCTGCGGGGTGTAGCCCACGAACCAGGCCGACTTGTTGCCGTCGGTGGTACCGGTCTTACCGGCGACCTCACGGCCGGGCAACTGGGCGTTGGTACCGGTGCCCTTCTCGACCACGGTCTTCAGCACGTCCGTGACGTTGTCGGCGACCTTCGCGGTGAACGCCTGCTTCGTCTCGTTCTCGTGCGTGAAGATCTGGCCCTTCTCGCTCGTGACCTTCTCCACGGAGTACGGGTCGCGCTGCTTGCCGCTGGCGGCGAAAGTGGCGTACGCGCCTGCCATCCGGATCGCGCTCGGGTCGGAGATACCGATCGAGAACGACGGGAAGCCGCTGTTGGTCAGGCTGGACTCCTTCAGACCCGCGCTCTTGGCGGACTCCTTCACCTTGTCCAGGCCGACGTCCATGCCCAACTGCACGAAGGCGGAGTTCACCGACTCACGCATCGCCTCACGAAGGTCGATCTTGAACTTGGGCGGGGTGCCGAGCGAGACGTTGCCGTCGTTCGTCTGCAGCCACTCCTCGCCCTTCTCGTTCTTCCAGACCGTACCGTCGTAGTTCTCGATCTTGAGCTTGTTCTTGCCGCTGAACAGGCTCTCCGGCGAGACGATCGTGCGTTCGTCCTGCGCCTGCGACGACCCCAGATCCGGATCGCGCACGCCCCAGGTCATCGCGGCCGCCAGTACGAACGGCTTGAACGTCGAACCGACCTGCGCGCCGGTCTGGTCGGCGTTGTCGGTGAAGTGCTTGGTGGCGTCCTCACCGCCGTAGACGGCCCGGATGGCACCGGTGGACGGTTCCACGGACGCCCCCCCGAACTGCACGTGGGTGTCCGTCTCCGGCCGTTGCTTCGGCTTGATGTTGGCCTGCTGGACCTTCTTGACCGACTCCTCGAGCTTCGTGACCTTGGCACGGTCGAAGGTCGTGTAGATCGAGTAGCCGCCCTGCTGCAGCAGCTCCGGGGTGATCCCGGTCTTCTTGCTGTTGGTGACCAGGTAACCGTTGGCGAGGTCGACGAGATAGCCGATCTGGCCCTTGAGGTCCGTGTTCGACCGGGGGTTCTCCCACTTGGGGAGCGTGGTGAACTTGGCGCGCACCGAGGCGTCCAGATGGCCGTACTGGACCATCTTGTCGAGCGTGTCCTGCATCTGGCGCAGAGCCCGCTTGCTGTTGGCGGCGGGCGTGGCGCCGACCGAGTCGACCGAGGTCGCGCCGGCGGGGTCGTAGTACGTGGCGCCCTTCAGCATGGCGGACAGGAAGGCGCACTCACCCGGGTTGAGCTTGATCGCGTCCTTGTCGAAATAGGCGCGTGCGGCGGCCTGAATGCCGTAGGCGTTGCGCCCGTAGTAGGCCGAATTCAGGTAGCCGGCCATGATCTGGTTCTTGTCGACCTCTGCGCCCACCTTGATGGACACGAAGATCTCCTTGAACTTCCGGGAGATCGTCTGCGACTGGTCGTTGAGCATCGCGTTCTTGACGTACTGCTGGGTGATCGTCGATCCGCCCTGCGTCTGTCCGCCCCGGGCCATGTTGAACACAGCGCGGGCGATGCCCTTGGGGTCGATGCCGCTGTCGTCGTAGAACGTCTTGTTCTCCTGCGAGATCACCGCCCAGCGCATCTCCTCCGGGATCTGCGAGAGGTCGATGTTCTGCCGGTTCGTCTCCCCACCGGTGGCAACCATCTGGCTGCCGTCCTTCCAGTAGTAGACGTTGTTCTGCGCCGTCGCCGTTTTGGCGATGTCCGGGATGCCCACCATCGCGTATCCGATGCCCGCCACGGCCACCAGGCTGCCGACGAAACCGACGAACAGGCCGGTGACGAGCTTCCAGGACGGGACCCAGCGCTGCCAGCCGTCCTTCCCGGCGCGCGGGTAGTCGACCAGACGCTTCCGGCCGGGCGTGGCACGCCCTCTGCCCCGGGCCGGGCCGGTGGAGCCGCCACGGCGGCCTCCCGCGGGCTCGGCTGCTCTACGCCGTCCGCCCGCGTTCCTCGGGGACGTGCGTCGGGCGTCGGCGCGGCTGCCGAGCGGCTGCTCCTCGCCTCCGGCCCCTTGCCCCAACCCGTAGTCGGAGGGAGATCCGGTGGCGCCTCGCGGTGCCGCGCGGCGGCCGGAGGACGGACCGGACTGGCCGCGTCGGGCCGCGGCACGTCCGCCTCCCTGCGGCTGCGGCGGTTTGCGACGGTGCTCGCTCATCGAACGATTACTCCTCGGGCAGGCGCATCCGTGCGCGCCTGGAAAAGGCGGCTGGTTTCCTGTCCCCCCAAAGTACGGACGCGGTGGGTCGCGCATTCACCCGTACTGCACCGAGGACCTCGACGCCCCCCGGCGTCTCATGGGTCCCGGTGGTGTGCATGGCGCACAGACTACGCACCGCCAAAACCTGCCCAGACGTCAAATTCACCCCAAAAGGGACGACCTGCCTCCAAGTAATCGGTGATGTGATCCCGTTCACCACTTCCCCCCTTGTCGCATCCGGAACGCCGTTCTATCGTCGTGATGTATCGAGTCGATACATCAGCGCGAGATAAGCAGAGGCGGACCGAAGGGAGGCGACGATGAGCCGGCGTTCCGGGATCCTCGAGTTCGCTGTCCTCGGGCTGCTCCGCGAGTCCCCGATGCACGGCTATGAGCTGCGCAAACGACTCAATACGTCACTGGGTGTGTTCCGTGCGTTCAGCTACGGCACGCTCTACCCGTGCCTGAAGACGCTGGTCGCCAATGGCTGGTTGATCGAAGAGCCGGGACACACCTCCGAGGATGCCCTCGCCGCTCCCCTCACCGGGCGGCGCGCCAAGATCGTCTACCGATTGACGGCGGAAGGTAAGGAGCACTTCGAGGAACTGCTCTCGCAGACGGGCCCGGACGCGTACGAGGACGAGACCTTCGCCGCTCGTTTCGCCTTCTTCGGGCAGACGTCGCGCGATGTGCGCATGCGCGTGCTGGAGGGCCGCCGCAGCCGGTTGGAGGAGCGCCTCGAGAAGATGCGCGCATCCCTGGCCCGCACGCGGGAGCGCCTCGACGACTACACGCTTGAGCTCCAGCGCCACGGAATGGAGTCCGTGGAGCGCGAAGTGCGCTGGCTGAACGAGCTCATCGAGAGCGAGCGGGCCGGACGGGACCTCAAAGGTTCCGACTCCGGGGGGCCCGCTCAGCAGAACACCACATCTGGATCGACGGGCGTCCTGCCCCGTCCCGGGGACACCCCCGGGACGGATTCGCCCGACGACACCGCCACGTGAGCGCCCACTCAGGGCCTCACTCGTACACACAGGGAGCAACCGGAATGGGTTCGGTTCGCGTAGCCATCGTCGGCGTGGGCAACTGCGCGGCATCGCTGGTGCAGGGCGTCGAGTACTACAAGGACGCCGACCCGGCGACCAAGGTGCCGGGCCTGATGCACGTGCAGTTCGGGGACTACCACGTCGGTGACGTCGAGTTCGTCGCGGCTTTCGACGTCGACGCGAAGAAGGTCGGTCTCGACCTCTCGGACGCCATCGGCGCCAGCGAGAACAACACCATCAAGATCTGCGACGTCCCGAACAAGGGCATCACGGTCCAGCGCGGCCACACCCTGGACGGTCTCGGCAAGTACTACCGCGAGACCATCGAGGAGTCCGCCGAGGCCCCGGTCGACGTGGTCCAGATCCTCAAGGACCGCCAGGTCGACGTCCTCGTCTGCTACCTGCCCGTGGGCTCCGAGGACGCGGCGAAGTTCTACGCCCAGTGCGCCATCGACGCCAAGGTCGCGTTCGTCAACGCCCTCCCGGTCTTCATCGCCGGCACCAAGGAGTGGGCGGACAAGTTCACCGAGGCGGGCGTCCCGATCGTCGGCGACGACATCAAGTCCCAGGTCGGCGCCACCATCACTCACCGGGTGATGGCGAAGCTGTTCGAGGACCGAGGTGTCCGGCTCGAGCGCACCATGCAGCTCAACGTCGGCGGCAACATGGACTTCAAGAACATGCTGGAGCGCGACCGCCTCGAGTCCAAGAAGATCTCGAAGACGCAGGCCGTCACCTCGCAGATCCCCGACCGCGAGCTGGGCGAGAAGAACGTCCACATCGGCCCGTCGGACTACGTGGCGTGGCTGGACGACCGCAAGTGGGCGTACGTCCGTCTCGAAGGCCGTGCCTTCGGCGACGTCCCGCTGAACCTCGAGTACAAGCTCGAGGTGTGGGACTCCCCGAACTCCGCGGGTGTCATCATCGACGCCTTGCGCGCCGCGAAGATCGCGAAGGACCGCGGCATCGGCGGCCCGATCCTGTCGGCGTCGAGCTACTTCATGAAGTCCCCGCCGGTCCAGTACTTCGACGACGAGGCCTACGCCAACGTCGAGAAGTTCATCCGCGGTGAGGTCGAGCGCTAGCCCGACCGAACAGAAATTCGCTCCTGCCAGGGCTGAACAGGGTCCCCGGGTATCCGACCCGGGGACCCTCCCCGTATGTGAGGCTGTGCCCATGGCCGTCGTCCGTGATCTGCGCGTCCTGCTGCGCTTCGGGAACTTCCGTCGGCTGCTCGCTGTACGGCTGCTCTCCCAGTGCGCGGACGGCGTCTACCAGGTCGCGCTCGCCACCTACGTCGTGTTCTCCCCGGAGAAACAGACGTCGGCCGCGGCGATCGCCTCCGCCATGGCCGTCCTGCTTCTGCCCTACTCCCTGGTCGGCCCCTTCGCCGGCGTCCTCCTGGACCGCTGGCGCCGCCGGCAGGTGTTCCTCCACGGCAACCTGCTGCGCGCCCTGCTGGCGTCCGCGACGGCCGCCCTGATGGTCAGCCAGGTGCCCGACTGGCTCTTCTACGCCTCCGCGCTGTGCGTCACCGCGGTCAACCGATTCGTTCTCGCCGGCCTGTCCGCGGCTCTGCCTCGCGTGGTGGACGGTGAGCGTCTGGTGATTGCCAACTCCCTTTCGCCGACGGCCGGGACGCTGGCCGCGGTCGCGGGCGGTGGTCTCGCCTTCGCCGTCCGCTTGGTGGTCGCGGACTCCGACGCCGCGGTCGTGCTGCTGGCGTGCGCACTGTATCTGTGCGCCGCGCTCATGTCCCTGTCCATGGCCGCGGATCTGCTCGGCCCCGGCCGGGCGCTGGACCCGACCCGGCTGACGGCCGCGCTCAGGGGCACCGCCCGCGGCCTCTCGGCCGGCGTGCGGCATCTGTCCGAGCCGCGGCGCAGGGAGGCGGCCTGGGCGCTCGTCTCGATCTCGCTGATGCGGTTCTGCTACGGCGCCCTGACCGTCATGGTGCTGATGCTGTGCCGGTACGCCTGGTCGTCCGACCCGGACGACGGACTGGCCCTGCTGGGAGTCGCGGTGGGCGTCTCCGGAGCCGGGTTCTTCCTCGCGGCGGTGGTGACACCTGCGGCGGCAGAACGGCTGGGCCCGCTCCGCTGGATCGTCGTCTGCTCTACAGCGGCCGCCGTCCTGGAGCCCCTGCTGGTGCTCCCCTTCGCCCGGACAGCCGCGTTCGTCGCCGCGTTCGTGCTGGGGCTGGCCACTCAAGGCGCGAAGATCGCCACCGACACCATTGTCCAGTGCTGTGTGGAGGACGGCTTCCGCGGCCGGATCTTCTCGCTCTACGACGTTCTGTTCAACGTCGCGTTCGTCGGCGCCGCCGCAATCTCCGCCCTGATGCTTCCGCCTGACGGCCGTTCCGCTGCGCTGGTGGTCACGATCGCCGTTATCTACGGAGGAAATGCTTGCGCTATGGCCCACTTTGTACGTCGCCGCGTGTCACATCAATGACACAGACTCCCTCTCGGGTACGGCGTTGTCAGTGGGGCCCGGTAACTTACGTGCGTCTTACTTCGCGAGTGATTTCGCGCCACACCTAAGTTTCTAGGGGGACCCCCAAATGTCGACTCCGCCGCCCCAGGGCCAGAACCCGTTTGCGCAGCAGGGCCAGCAGCCCTACGGCCAGCCCGAGGGCCAGGCACCCTACCCGCCGCAGGGCACGGCGCCGTATGCGCCTGTCCCGCCGGCGGCCCCCGGCAAGCGTGTCAGCAAGAAGGTGCTGCGCATCGTCGGCTTCATAGTCCTCGCGATAATCATCGCCGTGGTCAAGTGGCAGATGGGCAAGACCGACGCCGAGACCACGTCCGTCGGCAGCTGCGTACACAACAAGGGCAGCCAGTCTGATCCCGACCTGAAGACGGTCGACTGCTCCTCTGCCGACGCCCAGTACAAGGTCGTCGGGAAGTTCGACAACAGCAGCGACGACAAGAAGTGCGCAACGGTCACGGAAGCCGAGATCGCATACATCCAGTCGGGCGGCAACCACGACGTCGTCCTCTGCCTGAAGGCAACCAAGTAAGGCAGTCGGCAAGCATCAAGCGGTGTTTCACGTGAAACACCGCCTGGCCGCACGAGAGCGCCGCACGGGGTAGGCCCCATGCGGCGCTCTCGTCGGTGCTCGCAGAATGGCCGCTCAAGTGTCGGCCGCCACTGAAAGGGGCGGTCATGTTTCACGTGAAACATGACCGCCCCTTTCAGCTTCAGACCTGCTCGGACCACCACTGCTTGAGGGCGGTCACCGCGGCGTCGTGCTCCATCGGTCCGTGCTCCAGGCGCAGTTCCAGCAGATGCTTGTACGCGTTGCCGATGGCGGGGCCCGGGCCGATGCCCAGGATCTCCATGATCTGGTTGCCGTCGAGGTCGGGACGGATCGCGTCCAGCTGCTCCTTCTCCTTCAGCTGGGCGATGCGCTCCTCCAGCCCGTCGTACGCCCGTGAGAGCGACGCCGCCTTGCGCTTGTTCCGCGTGGTGCAGTCCGACCGGGTCAGCTTGTGGAGCCGGTCGAGGAGCGGTCCGGCGTCCCGGACATAGCGACGCACCGCGGAGTCCGTCCACTCGCCCATGCCGTACCCGTGGAAGCGCAGGTGGAGTTCGACCAGTCGTGAGACGTCCTTCACCAGCTCATTGGAGTACTTCAGGGCCGTCATCCGCTTCTTGGTCATCTTCGCTCCGACCACCTCGTGGTGGTGGAACGAGACGCGGCCGTCCTTCTCGAAGCGTCGGGTGCGCGGCTTGCCGATGTCATGCAGCAGCGCCGCGAGTCGCAGCACGAGGTCGGGGCCGTCCTCCTCCAGGTCGATCGCCTGCTCGAGGACGATCAACGTGTGCTCGTAGACGTCCTTGTGCCGGTGGTGCTCATCGCTCTCCAACCGCAGGGCGGGCAGCTCTGGCAGCACGTGGCCGGCGATGCCGGTGTCAGCCAGCAGGGCCAGCCCCTTGCGCGGGTGTGTGGAGAGGATCAGCTTGTTCAGCTCGTCCCGTACCCGCTCGGCTGAGACGATCTCGATGCGGGCGGCCATCTCCGTCATCGCCGTGACGACCTCGGGGGCGACCTCGAAATCAAGCTGGGCGGCGAAACGGGCGGCGCGCATCATCCGCAGCGGATCGTCCGAGAAGGACTCCTCCGGCGTCCCCGGCGTACGCAGCACTCGCGCCGCGAGGTCGCCCAGGCCTCCGTGCGGGTCGATGAACTCGTTCTGGGGCAGCGCCACGGCCATGGCGTTCACCGTGAAGTCACGCCGGACGAGGTCCTGCTCGATGGAGTCGCCGTAAGACACCTCGGGCTTGCGCGAGGTGCGGTCGTACGCCTCCGAGCGGTAGGTGGTGACCTCGATCTGAAAGCATCGGTCGACGCCTTCGACGCGGGCCTCCTTCTGAAGCCCCACGGTGCCGAAGGCGATCCCGACTTCCCACACGGAGTCCGCCCAGGGGCGCACGATCTTCAGGACGTCCTCGGGCCGGGCGTCCGTCGTGAAGTCCAGATCATTGCCGAGCCGGCCGAGCAAAGCGTCCCGTACCGAACCACCGACCAGGGCGAGGGAGAACCCCGCCTCCTGGAAACGGCGGGCGAGGTCGTCGGCGACAGGGGCTACCCGCAGGAGCTCGTTCACCGCGCGGTGCTGCACCTGGCTCAGGGCGCTGAGGTTGTCTTCGTTGGCGTTCGGCACAACAGAAGAGGGTACGTGGCCCGGCGAGCCGAGGCCGCCCTGTTTCACGACCGCCGGACGTACCCTGGGGTAAGGGTCCAACCAGGGCTTTGCCGACCATAAGGCCTGAGAAGAACGTCCTCCCTCATACCGGCACACAGCGGACGGTCCACCGTTCTTTCACGATCTTGTGGCGCACTCCGCGGCACTTCCCCTCAGCGCGCATCGTTACCATGCGTGGACGCACATTCCGACGACCACTGACGACGACGAGGGACGGGCGAACGCGTGGCCGAGGCGGCAGACTTTCCGGGGATGCATCCCTCACCTGCCCGCCGGTGGCTGCGGCGCACCGGCGCACTGCTCGCCGGGGTGCCCTTGCTGGCCGGTCTCCTTCAGCTGCCCGCGCAGGCCGCCGGCCAGTCCCACGCCAAGGCCTCCTCCGACGCGGGAACCGTGGCCGTCGCCGTCGACTCGCTCACCCCCGCCGCACCCGGCGACGGGGACACCGTGACCGTCTCCGGCACCGTCACCAACAACGGCAAGCAGGCGGTCACCGACGCCCACGTGGGCCTGAGCGTGGGCGCACCGCTCACCACCCGCTCGGCGATCGACAGCGCCGCCGGGCACGCGGACGCCCTCCCTGCCGACGGCACCGAAGTGGGCGGCAAGTACGTCGCCGCGTTCGCCAAGCTCACGCCGGGCGTCGCCGAGCCCTTCACCATCTCCGTCCCCGTCGGCAAGCTCGGCCTAGACAAGGACGGCGTCTACCCGCTGAGTGTCGCCCTGTCCGGCGAGACGTCGGCCAAGCAGTGGGAACAGGTCCTGGGCGTGCAGCGGACGTTCCTGCCGTGGCAGCCCGACGCCGCGGGCACCCGCACCCGGACGACCGTGCTGTGGCCGCTGACCTCCGGCGTCCACATGACGGCGGAGACCGGCTCGAACGCCCAGCAGACGCCGGTCTTCCTCAACGACGACCTGGCCCATGAGATCGCTCCCGGCGGCCGCCTCGACCAGCTCCTGAGCCTCGGCAGGGCACTCGACGTCACCTGGGTGATCGACCCGGACCTACTGGCATCCGTCGACGCCATGACCGGCAGCTACGGGATCCGCGGCGAGGGCGACGCCCCCACGGCCGGCACCCGGCAGGCCGTCGCCAAGCAGTGGCTCGCCGATCTGCAGAGCGCGGTGACCGGCAAGGAAGTCGTGGCGCTGCCCTTCGCCGATCCCGACCTGGCCTCGCTCGCGCACAACGGCACCGGCGTCACCGGCTCGCTCAACCAGCTCAAGGCCGCCACCGACGTCGCCGCCACCACCGTGGAGACTGTGCTCCACGTCACCCCGAACACCGACTTCGCCTGGCCGGTGGAAGGCGCCGTCGACCCCTCGATCGTGAAGGTCGCCACCTCCGCCGGCGCCGACAAGGTGATCGCGCGCAGCGACAGCCTGACAGACGGCGACCTCTCCTACACGCCGTCCGCAGCCCGGCCGATCGGTGGCGGCACCACGGCGGTGGTGGCGGACGCGCGGCTGTCGACGGCGTTCCAGGGTGATCTGACGAGGGCATCCGCGACCACGCTCGCCGTGCAGGAGTTCCTCGCGCAGAGCCTCGAGCTGAACCTGCAGACGGACAAACAGCGCAGCATCGTCGTCGCCCCGCAGCGCATGCAGACCGCTTCCCAGGCCCGGGCGCTGTCACAGGCCCTCACGACGCTCCAGACCGGCACCTGGTCGCAGTCCCAGCCGCTCGCGGCGGCCGCCAAGGCCAAGCCCGATCCCCGCGCCAGCACCAGGGTGCCGTCGAAGAATTCGTACCCCTCCGCGCTGCGCAAGCAGCAACTGCCCCGGTCGGCATTCGAGCAGATGGCCGAGACCCAGGAGGAACTCGACAACTTCAAGGTGATCCTCGCTCGGGAAGCCCGTGTGGTGACTCCCTTCGGGCGGGCCATAAACCGCGAGATGTCCACCTCCTGGCGGGGCCGCAGCACCGAAGCGAGCGCCTTCCGGCAGAGCGTGCGGGCGTACCTCGACACGCTCACCGGTCAGGTCAAGCTGATCGACAAGTCGGGCACGAAGCTTTCCGGGCGCAGCGCCACGATCCCGGTGACGGTGCAGAACAACCTGGTGCAGGGCGTCGACCACCTGATTCTGCGGCTCACATCGACGAACCCGACCCGTCTGGAGATCGTCGGCGACGACTACGCCGAGCAGCGGATCACCGTCTCCGGTGGACACACGTCGACGGTGAAGTTCCCCACGTCCGCCAACGTCAACGGCCAGACACGGGTGATCGCGCAGCTGTACACCGAGGACGGCCAGAAGTACGGCCAGGCGGTCGCCTTCGAGGTGAAGGTCACCGAGATCACGGCCACCGTGATGCTGGTCATCGGCGGCGGCGTCCTGCTCCTCGTGCTGGCGGGCTTCCGTATGTACACCCAGCGCAAGCGCGCCGCGGCCCGGGCGACCGAGGAACCGGACGAGGCCCAGGAGACCGGTGAGGCCGGCTCCGGCGCTGCGGACGAGCCCGCCGCCGGGCAGGAGAATCCCGGGGATGCCGAGGATCACACCGGTGAGGAGTCCGGCGTCCCGACCGGCCCGGACACCCCGCAGCAGCCGAGTGACGGGACACCGGACACCGCAGCGGAAAGCGCGGACCCGTCCGGCACGGGTGAGAGAGTGGACCGTTGAGGATGTCGTGGCCGGTGGGCCCGGGACGATGAGGTGGGGTAACCATGAACGCGCCGTACGAGGGTGACCGCGGCCAGGCCGCGGGCGGCTCGGGCCCTCCCGAGGGCATGCCGCCCGAGAACGGACAGGTGCCGCCGCAGCACCCCGCGGACATGTACCTCCAGGACGCCTACGACCAGGACCCCTACCGGTCCCAGGACCTCACCGCGCAGGACCCGGTCGCCGAGGCGCTCTACGACCGCGCCGCGCACCCCCCGCCGCCGCCCGGCGCCCACCAGCCGCCGCAGCCGCTCTACGGCACGCCCCCGCAGTCCCCGTACGCCCCCGACCCGCGTATGTGGGCCCAGACCCCGGCGCCCGAGCCTGAGGGCCCCACCCAGTACCTGCCCTACGGCGACAACCCGCGCACCACCCGGTTCGTCGGCGTCGACGACCTGGTGACACACTCCGGCGAGCAGCAGCACCAGCCCGACGCCTTCGCCCACCTCTTCCGGGACCAGCAGCAGAGCGGTCACCCCCAGCAGCAGGCCGGCTCGGCGGAGCCCCCGGCTGTGCCGGGCCCGGCACAGCCTCCCGGCGGACCGGCGGGGGCTGCCCGCTATCAGACCCCGGCGTCCCCTTCCCCCGCGGTGGACCAGACGATGAACCTCACCGCCACGCCCGACGCCGCTCCCGTGCCCGACGCCGCGGTTGCCCCGAAGAAGGGCGGCCGCGCCGCGGGTCTGCTGAAGTCCAGCGCCGTCATGGCGGCGGGCACGATGGTCTCCCGCCTCACCGGCTTCGTCCGTTCCGCGCTGATCGTCTCGGCACTGGGCATCGGTGTCCTCGGCGACACCTTCCAGGTCGCCTACCAGCTGCCGACGATGATCTACATCCTGACCGTCGGCGGCGGCCTCAACTCCGTCTTCGTGCCGCAGCTCGTGCGCGCCATGAAGGAGGACGAGGACGGCGGCGAGGCCTTCGCCAACCGGCTGCTCACCCTGGTCATGGTGGCGCTGGGCGTGCTCACGGTCGCCGCGATCGCCGCGGCCCCCGTCCTGATCCGCCTTTTGTCCGACTCGGTCGCCAGCAACCCGGCGGCCAACGAGGTCGGCGTCACCTTCGTCCGCTACTTCCTGCCCTCGATCTTCTTCATGGGCGTCCACGTGGTGATGGGTCAGATCCTCAACGCGCGCGGGAAGTTCGGCGCGATGATGTGGACGCCGGTCCTCAACAACATCGTCATCATCGTGACGCTGGGCATGTTCATCTGGGTCTACGGCACCTCCGCCGACTCGGGCATGAAGGTCACGACCATCCCGCCGGAGGCCGAGCGGCTGCTCGGCGTCGGGATCCTGCTCGGCCTGGTCGTGCAGGCCCTCGCGATGATCCCGTACCTGCGCGAGACCGGGTTCCGACTGCGGCTGCGCTTCGACTGGAAGGGCCACGGGCTCGGCAAGGCCGCGACCCTCGCCAAGTGGACCGTCCTGTTCGTCCTGGCCAACCAGGCCGGCGCGCTCGTCGTCTCCCAGCTGTCCACGTCGGCCGGCGAGGACTCGCCGGTCGAGGGCACCGGCCTCGCGGCCTACGCGAACGCCCAGCTCATCTGGGGCCTGCCGCAGGCCATCATCACCGTCTCCCTGATGGCCGCGCTGCTGCCCCGCATCTCCCGCTCGGCCGCCGAGGGCGACGGCGGCGCGGTCCGCGACGACATCTCGCAGGGCCTGCGCACCACCGCCGTCGCGATCGTGCCGATCGCCTTCGGCTTCCTCGCCCTCGGCATCCCGATGTGCACGCTGATCTTCGGCTCCTCGGGCACCAGCGAAGCCACCAACATGGGCTTCATGCTGATGGCCTTCGGCCTCGGCCTGATCCCCTACTCCGTGCAGTACGTCGTCCTGCGCGCCTTCTACGCCTACGAAGACACCCGCACCCCCTTCTACAACACGGTCATCGTGGCCGCGGTCAACGCGAGCGCCGCGGCGCTCTGCTACTTCGTCCTGCCCGCCCGCTGGGCGGTGGTCGGCATGGCGGCCTCCTACGGCCTGGCGTACGCGATCGGGGTCGGCGTCGCCTGGAACCGGCTGCGCAAGCGGCTCGGCGGCGACCTCGACGGCTCCCACGTCCTGCGCACGTACGCCCGTCTGTGCATCGCCTCCGTACCGGCCGCCCTGATCAGCGGCGCGGCCTGCTACGGCATCGGCCACAGCCTCGGCCAGGGCGTCCTGGGCTCGTTCGCCGCGCTGCTGGCCGGCGGGGCGCTGCTGCTCGGCGTCTTCTTCGTCGCCGCCCGCCGCATGCGCATCGAGGAGCTCAACTCGCTCGTGGGTATGGTGCGCGGACGCCTGGGTCGCTGAGACAAGGGGTAGGCGCACAACCATCGCCCGCCGCTGCGTGTCGTGCATAGCGGCGGACTGTGGGCACAATTGGGTTCGGCGTCGGACGGCGCGCACGGGGTCGGACGGCGCGCAATGGATGGGGAGGCAGGAACGACGGTGGCAGAACGGAGCACAGCTGCCGTCGACGTGGCAGACAACAGCGGTGACGAGCCGCTGACCGCACAAGCGGACCAGTCCACGGCCGACGGGGTGGTCAAGAACCGGGAGCAGGACACGGACAGCGACGAGGCACAGGGGAGCGGCGGGACGGAGCGTCCCGGAAAGGCCTCACCGCCGGAACTGCACAGCGGTCACAAGCTCGCCAGACGCTACCGCCTCGAAGAGTGCGTCACCCGTCTGGACGGTTTCAGCAGTTGGCGTGCGGTCGACGAGAAGCTTCGTCGGGCCGTGGGCGTCCACATCCTGCCCGCGGACCATTCACGGGCCCGTTCGGTGCTGGCCGCGGCCCGCTCCTCCGCCCTGCTCGGCGATCCCCGCTTCGTCCAGGTGCTGGACGCCGTCGAGGAGAACGACCTCGTCTACGTGGTCCACGAATGGCTGCCCGACGCCACCGAACTGACCGCGTTGCTCGCGGCCGGTCCGCTGGAGCCGCACGACGCCTACCAGATGGTCAGTCAGATCGCCTCCGCGATGGCGGCGGCACACCGCGAAGGCCTGTCGCACCTGCGGCTGAACCCCAACGCCGTGCTGCGCACCTCCTCGGGGCAGTGGCGCATCCGCGGCCTCGCCGTGAACGCCGCCCTGCGCGGCGTCGCCACCGACACCCCCCAGCGCGCCGACACCGAGGCGATCGGCGCCCTGCTCTACGCGGCGCTCACGCAGCGCTGGCCCTACGAGAACGACGCCTACGGGCTGTCCGGCCTGCCCAAGGACGTGGGGCTGATCGCACCCGACCAGGTGCGCGCCGGCGTCCACCGCGGGTTGTCGGAGCTGTCCATGCGCGCGCTCGTCAACGACGGCGCGACCGCATCCCGGCACGAGGCCGCCTGCACCACGCCGGAGGAGCTGGTGAAGGCGATCGGTGAGATGCCCCGCATCCGCCCGCCGGAGCCGGCGTTCACCGCACCGCCGGAGTACCAGCGCACGACGTACCAACAGGGCACCTACGGCCGCCCCGCGCCACACCCGGGCGCCGCTCAGCGAGTGCCGGTGCCGCCGGCTCCGCTGCAGGGCCGCACCGGCAGGGCCCTGAAGTGGGCGGTCTCCGCCCTACTCATCGCCGCGCTCGGACTCGGCAGCTGGCAACTCGCGGACGCCCTGATGGACCGCGCCAAGCCCGACGACACCGACCAGACGCAGACGACCGACGAGGGCGACAAGAGCAGCACGGCGCCCAAGCCGGTCAGTGTCCTCAAGATCCACGATGCCTCCGAGTACTACCCGGACGGCACCCCGCAGCACGCCAACGACGCGAAGCTCACCTACGACGGCGACAGTTCGACCTACTGGCGGTCGCGCTCCTTCGACGAGGGGCCCGTGCTCGCGCCGTACAAGAAGGGGGTGGGCATCGTCTACGACCTCGGCTCGGAGAAGGACGTCTCAGCGGTCTCCATAGGGCTTCTCTACAGCGGCGACTACACCGCAGCCGGCCTGTACGCGGCCGATTCGCTCTCGTCGTCGGCTCCTCTGTCGTCCATGAAGAAGATCGCCGAAGCCCGGACGTCCGGTCGGGAACTGAAGATTCCCGCCAAGACAGCGGTGAAGACGCGATACGTTCTCGTATGGATCACCGCCGCGCCCAAGAACGCCCGCGACCAATGGACTGGCGACGGCTACAAGCAGGCCATCACCGACGTGAAGTTCACGGGCTGACGTCTCACCGGAAGGGGAGGAGGCCCATGCCGGACGGCGCCGCACACGACCCAGTGAGCGACATGGACCTCCTCGCCCGCCACGTCGAGGGCGACCCCGACGCCTTCGGCGAGCTCGTACGGCGTCACCGTGACCGCCTCTGGGCGGTGGCCCTGCGCACGCTGGGAGACCGCGAGGAAGCCGCTGACGCCGTCCAGGACGCCCTCGTGTCCGCCTACCGGGCCGCCCACACCTTCCGCGGCCAGTCCGCCGTCACGACCTGGCTGCACCGCATCACGGTGAACGCCTGCCTCGACCGGGCGCGCAAGGCGGCTTCCCGCAAAACCTCACCGGTCGACGACGCCGAACGGCTGGAGCAGCTGCTGGAGCCGCACGAGTCCGCGTCCGCCCCCGCCGAACGCAACGACCTGCACCGCCAGCTCATCGAGGCGCTCGGCACCCTCCCGCCCGACCAGCGCGCCGCACTGGTCCTCGTGGACATGCAGGGCTACCCCGTCGCCGAGGCCGCCCAGGTGCTCGACGTGCCGACCGGGACCGTCAAGAGCCGCTGCGCCCGTGGCAGAGCGAGACTCCTGCCCCTGCTCACCCATCTGCGGCCGGGCGGCGGTGACGCCGACAAGAACCCCGAGGCCGGCAGAAGACGGGGGTCAGGACGGAACCAGGCGCAGGGGACATCCGTCCCACCGGCAGCGGAACCTCATGTCGAGGGTCCGGACGGCGCCGGGACAGGCGATTCCACTGCAGTGAAGGGCGGAGGTGGGCGGGCGTGACATCCACGAGAGACACGACCGGGCACCCGGACGTCGCAGAGATCTCCGACCTCACCGAGGGCCTGCTCGATCCCGCCCGGAGCGCCGCCGTCCGCCGACACCTGGACACCTGCACCCTCTGCGCGGACGTCCATGACTCGCTGGAGGAGATCCGAGACCTCCTCGGCACGCAGCCCGAACCGCCGCGCATGCCGGGCGCTGTCGCCCGCCGTATCGACGCCGCCCTCGCCGCCGAGGCCCTGCTTGGCGCCACGGCCGCCGACGCGGAAGCGGCCTCTGTTTCACGTGAAACAACGACGGCCCCAGGCCGCCCCGCGGGGCATGCCCGCAGCACCACCACTGGGCCGGGCCGGAAAAGCCAGAAGGGCGGCAGCGGCCGCACGCGGCTCGGTCGTCGTCGGGTAGCCGTCCTCGGCGCGGTCTTCACCGCGGCGGCACTGGGACTCGGCTCGGTCCTGGTGTCGTCCCTCACGGGCGGCGGGAGCCCGGGCACCACGGCGCATCAGACCGCCGTGCCGGACACCTTCTCCACCAGCAAGCTCGAGGGGCAGGTCGCCGCTCTCCTGACCAAGGCCGGAGGCTCCCGCACCCCGCAGAGCAAGGGCATCCAGGGAGAGACCGGCGACGAGTCCGGCAGCGAAACCGGCAAGGGATCGCCCCGAGTCCTGCGACAGCCCACGCTTCCGTCGTGCGTGCAGCAGGGGATCGGCCGCAGCGAGCCGGCTCTCGCCACTGAAGAGGGCACCTACCAGGGGACGCCGGCTCTGCTCGTCGTACTCCCCGACACTTCGGACAGCACCCGGGTCGACGCCTACGTCATGGACAGGACCTGCGTGGATCATGCATCGGCGAGCCCGGCCGACGTTCTGCTGACGACCACTTACACCCGTCGCTGACGCCCGTCACACGCATCGCCGGCATCCTCTGTCGCGCATCATCCCTCTGCCGGCGTTCCCTGCGGTCTCGTCCCTCCGTGTGCCCGGACACACCGGGAATGCGCGCCCCTTAGGATCCGTTGGGTGGGGTGAGAGTCCAAGTGGCTCCCACCGCTCGACCGATGCAGTCCCCAGAGACGAGGAATCCAGCCGTGAGCGACGTCCGTAACGTGATCATCATCGGCTCCGGTCCCGCCGGCTACACCGCCGCGCTGTACACCGCGCGCGCGTCGCTGAAGCCGCTGGTGTTCGAAGGCGCAGTCACCGCGGGCGGTGCTCTGATGAACACCACCGAGGTCGAGAACTTCCCCGGCTTCCAGGACGGCATCATGGGCCCCGAGCTCATGGACAACATGCGCGCCCAGGCCGAGCGCTTCGGTGCCGAGCTGATCCCCGACGACATCGTCTCCGTGGACCTCACCGGTGAGATCAAGACCGTCACGGACACCGCCGGCACTATCCACCGTGCCAAGGCCGTCATCGTGACCACCGGATCCCAGCACCGCAAGCTCGGCCTGCCGAACGAGGACGCCCTGTCCGGCCGCGGCGTCTCCTGGTGTGCCACCTGTGACGGCTTCTTCTTCAAGGACCAGGACATCGCCGTGATCGGCGGCGGCGACACCGCGATGGAGGAGGCCACCTTCCTCTCGCGCTTCGCCAAGTCCGTGACGATCGTCCATCGCCGGGACACGCTGCGCGCCTCCAAGGCGATGCAGGAGCGCGCCTTCGCCGACCCGAAGATCAAGTTCATCTGGGACAGCGAGGTCGCGGAGATCCACGGTGACCCGAAGCTGGCCGGGCTGAAGCTGCGCAACCTCAAGACCGGCGAGCTGTCGGACCTGGCGGTGACCGGTCTGTTCATCGCCATCGGCCACGACCCGCGGACCGAGCTCTTCAAGGGCCAGCTCGACCTCGACGAGGAGGGCTACCTGAAGGTCGCCGCGCCGTCCACCCGCACCAACCTCACTGGTGTCTTCGCCGCCGGCGACGTCGTGGACCACACCTACCGCCAGGCGATCACCGCAGCCGGCACCGGCTGCTCCTCCGCTCTCGACGCTGAGCGCTACCTCGCCGCGCTCGCGGACGAGGAGCAGGCCGAGCCCGAGAAGACCACCGTCTGACCCCCCTCCCCGCCCCCCTGCACAGAGAAGTAAGGAGCCCCCTGTGGCCGGCACCCTGAAGAATGTGACCGACGCCGACTTCGAAGAGGTCGTCCTCAAGAGCGACAAGCCCGTCCTGGTGGACTTCTGGGCCGAGTGGTGCGGTCCGTGCCGCCAGATCGCTCCCTCCCTCGAGGCGATCGCCGCCGAGCACGGCGAGAAGATCGAGATCGTCAAGCTCAACATCGACGAGAACCCGGCCACGGCAGCCAAGTACGGCGTCATGTCGATCCCGACCCTCAACGTGTACCAGGGCGGCGAGGTCGCCAAGACCATCGTCGGTGCCAAGCCGAAGGCTGCACTCGTACGCGACCTAGAGACCTTCATCTCCGAGTGACGAACCGTGCGTGAGGCATCGCGCAGCTTCACGACAGACACGTGTGGGCCAACCCCGGGGCTGGCCCACACGTGTTTCACGTGAAACATCGGCCCGCCGAAAAAACCGGCGTACCGACAGGCCTCTACAGAGGCCGCAACGCAGGTTCCTTCTGGACCGCCCCCAGCAGCCGGTCCAGCGCCATCTCCACGTCTTCCTTCCAAGAGAGCGTCGTCCGCAGCTCCAGCCGCAATCGGGGATGGGCGGGATGAGAACGCATCGTCTTGAAGCCCACCGCCAGTAGATGATCGGCAGGGAGTACGCAGGCCGGCCCGGACCAGCGGGCGTCGCCGAACGCCTCGATCGCCTTGAAGCCCCGTCGCAGCAGATCCTTGGCGACGGTCTGGACCATCACACGGCCCAGACCCTGCCCCTGGTACCCCGGCATGATGAACGCTGTCATCAACTGCACGGCGTCCGGCGACACGGGGCTCGTGGGAAAGGCCGTCGAGCGGGGAACGTAGGCAGGCGGCGCGTAGAGAACGAAGCCCACCGGAGCGTCGTCCACATAGACGACCCTGCCGCACGATCCCCAGTCCAGCAGGACGGCAGAAATCCAGGACTCCTTCTCCAGAGCGGATGTCCCCGCATTTACCGCGGCCTCGCCCCTGACGGGATCCAGTTCCCAGAAGACACACGAGCGACAGCGTCTGGGAAGGTCCTGAAGGTTGTCCAGCGTGAGCGGTACGAGCCGACGCCCCATGAAGGCTGTTCCTCGCTTCCTACGCCCGCGGCTTCACGAGCGGCTGTCAGAGCGCCCCGTTCCCTGAGCAGACTGCCGACGAATCCGCCGACCGCCCCCAGTCCCAGTCCCGCGCTCACCAGTCCGGTCCGGCTCATCGTTCGCATGCCCTCGCCTCCCGCTCCGAGGTACTGCCAGGTGGATGCGCCACAACCTCTCCGCATCGTATCCACCATGCGAGACCATCGATACTGTCCGCAAGCAAAGAGCGAGCCGTGTTCCGGTACACAACCGGACACGGCTCGCTCACCGGCCCCTCAGCCCGGCTCTGGCACGGCTCTGCCCCGGGCCGAGCCGCCGCTCAGTCCTCCGTCTCCTCCGCCTCGCCCTCGACGACACCCTGCTGCAGCACAGGCCCCTCTCCGGGAGCCAGCGTGCCGAGGATGCGCTCGAGGTCCTCCATAGAAGCGAACTCGACGGTGATCTTGCCCTTCTTCTGGCCGAGGTCGACCTTCACCCGCGTCTCGAAACGGTCCGAGAGCCGCGTCGCGAGGTGGGTCAGCGCCGGCGACACCCGACCCCCGGCACGCGGCCCCTTGGCGCGCTGAGCCGTCTGCGGACGCGAGCCCATCAGCGTCACGATCTCCTCGACCGCTCGCACCGAAAGACCCTCGGCGACAATGCGGTGAGCCAGCCGGTCCTGCTCCTCCGAGTCGTCGACCGAGAGCAGTGCCCGGGCGTGCCCCGCAGAGAGCACCCCGGCCGCGACCCGGCGCTGGACCGCCGGCGAGAGCTTCAGCAGACGCAGGGTGTTGGAGACCTGCGGACGGGACCGGCCGATACGGTCCGCCAACTGATCATGCGTGCAGTTGAAGTCCTTCAGCAGCTGATCGTAGGCGGCCGCCTCTTCCAGCGGATTCAGCTGAGCCCGGTGCAGGTTCTCCAGAAGGGCGTCCAGGAGCAGCTTCTCGTCGTCCGTGGCCCGCACGATCGCCGGGATCGCCTCCAGGCCCGCCTCACGGCAGGCCCGCCAACGCCGCTCGCCCATGATGAGCTCGTAGCGCCCGGGGCCGACCTGACGCACCACGACCGGCTGGAGGAGCCCGACCTCCTGGATGGAGGTGATCAGCTCATGCAGGGCATCCTCGTCGAAGACCTCACGCGGCTGGCGCGGATTCGGCGTGATGTGGTCGAGGGGGATCTCAGCAAAGTGCGCGCCGATGGGCGGCGCAGGCGTCTCGAGGATGCTGCTCGCGGACAGCTCCTCTGTTTCACGTGAAACAGCCGGCAGTGTGGCCACCTTCGCTGCGGCCACCCCCCGGTCAGTCGTCAGCACCGGGCCCGATGCGGGCGAGGTGGACCCTCCGCCGACTTGAGCCGGCGTCTTCTCTGTCGGGGCAGCGGGGATCAGCGCACCAAGGCCACGGCCCAACCCCCTCCGTCGCTCACTCACTGGACGCCCTCCACCATGTTCGGGTTGTTCTGATTGCCGATATGGGCGTGCGTGGCGTCATAGCTGACACCGACGCCCTTCAGCGCAAGCTCTCGTGCTGCCTCAAGATAGGAGAGGGCACCGCTCGATCCGGGATCGTAGGTCAGCACCGTCTGCCCGTAGCTCGGCGCTTCGGAGATGCGGACGGAGCGGGGAATGCTCGTCCGCAGTACCTCGTCGCCGAAGTGGGTGCGCACCTCTTCGGCGACCTGTGACGCGAGGCGCGTCCGGCCGTCGTACATGGTGAGCAGGATGGTCGACACATGCAGGGTCGGGTTGAGGTGTCCCCGAACCAGGTCGACGTTGCGGAGCAACTGTCCGAGTCCCTCCAGTGCGTAGTACTCGCACTGGATCGGGATCAGGACCTCGGCACCGGCCACCAGCGCGTTGACCGTCAGCAGGCCGAGGGAGGGCGGGCAGTCGATGAGGATGTAGTCCAGCGGCTGCTCGTACGCCTGGATCGCTCTCTGCAGCCGGCTCTCACGGGCCACAAGAGAGACCAGCTCGATCTCCGCGCCGGCCAGGTCGATCGTGGCCGGGGCACAGAAGAGGCCTTCCACATCGGGGACCGGCTGGACAACCTCCGCAAGCGGGCGGCTGTCGACCAGCACGTCATAGATGGACGGGACCTCGGCGTGGTGATCGATCCCCAGCGCGGTGGACGCGTTGCCTTGCGGGTCGAGGTCGACCACCAGGACACGGCCGCCATGCAGGGCCAGGGAAGCGGCAAGGTTGACGGTCGTCGTCGTCTTGCCCACACCGCCCTTTTGGTTGGCGACGACAATCACACGGGTCTGCTCAGGGCGTGGCAGACCCTCGCCGGCGCGGCCCAGAGCCTCCACCGCGAGTTGGGCAGCACGACCGATCGGAGTGTCATCCATCGGGGGCGGTGTTTCACGTGAAACATCCTCCCCGAACGACTCGGTACGGGGACCGGGGACCGGATCGGTCATCGGTCCCGCGATGTTGGCGTCGGACCGCAAGGCTTCACTCTCCTCGACTTCAGGCTCGCAATGAACAGAGCCTCCCATGTCTTCGGGGTCGTGAACCAGTGAGGCCTGGTCTTCTGTGGAGAAATCCGTCTCTGTGGACAACTCGCGCACCTCATCGAGTGAACCGAGAGGCTTGCGGTCGCGAGGTTCGGCTGCGGCGCGACCGCGACTGATGATGCCTTGGAGCAGTGAGCGACGTTTCACGTGAAACACGATGCACAGCCCGTGTGGCCGGACCCTTGCGACACTCCGCGACGAGGAGGATGGGCAGCTTGTGTGGAGTACGCCTCAGCGGCGTCGCCGGGTCCGGCCGGTCCGCGCCGCCTTCGCCCGCTTCGCCGCGAACCGTACACCGCCCGGGCTCTCCCCGACCTCGACCCGCACCACCGTGGACAGCGGCTCCACCACTCCCTCACCGACCTGCAGAATGGAAGTGCCCACCGCGCCCAGCTTGCTCAGGGCGGTGGCCGCGCTCTTCAGCTCCTCCTCCGCGGTGTCCCCCTTGAGGGCGAGCATCTCACCGTAGGGTCGCAGCAGAGGGATGCCCCAGGTGGCGAGCCGGTCCAGGGGTGCCACAGCCCGGGCGGTCACCACATGGACCGGTGACATCGTGCCCATGACCTCTTCGGCACGGCCGCGGGCAACCGTCACATGGTCCAGGCCCAGGAGCTCGACGACCTCGGTGAGGAAGTTGGTGCGGCGCAGCAGCGGCTCGAGCAGGGTGATCTTCAGGTCCTCCCGCACGAGCGCCAGCGGAATGCCAGGCAGCCCGGCACCCGAGCCCACGTCGCACACCGTCACACCCTCCGGCACAACCTCGGAGAGCACGGCACAGTTCAAAAGGTGCCTCTCCCACAGGCGAGGCACCTCACGCGGGCCGATGAGCCCACGCTGCACGCCTGCCTCGGCCAGCAGCTCGGCGTATCGGACCGCATCATCGAAGCGATCGCCGAATACCTCGCGTGCCACCTCGGGCGCAGAGGGGAGCTCCGCTGCCTCCGTCACGGGGACCGTCCTTCCGTACCGCATCAGCGCTTGGAGCGCCGACCACCAGAACTACCAGGCTGACAAAGACCGGCCCCGTCTGCACAACAGACGGGGCCGGGGTGATGTACGTACCGAATCAGTTGGGCAGCACGACGACGAAGCGCTGCGGCTCCTCGCCCTCGGACTCGCTGCGCAGGCCGGCGGCCTTGACCGCGTCATGGACGACCTTGCGCTCGAAGGGCGTCATCGGCTTCAGCCGCACCGGCTCACCGCTGTTCTTCGCGTCGGCCGCAGCCTTCGCGCCCAGCTCGGAGAGCTCGGCACGCTTGCCGGCGCGGTAGCCCGCGACGTCCAGCATCAGCCGGCTGCGGTCACCGGTCTCCCGGTGCACGGCCAGGCGCGTCAGCTCCTGCAACGCCTCCAGCACCTCGCCGTCCCGGCCGACCAGCTTCTGCAGGTCACGGGTGCCCGCGTCGCTGATGATCGACACGGCGGCGCGGTCGGCCTCGACGTCCATATCGATGTCGCCGTCGAGGTCGGCGATGTCCAGCAGACCCTCGAGGTAGTCCGCCGCGATCTCGCCCTCCTGCTCCAGGCGGGTCAGGGTGTCTGCACCTTCGGCGGCGGCGGAGGTGGTGCCTTCCGTCACGGGATGGGCTCC
Source organism: Streptomyces sp. B21-105 (assembly GCF_036898465.1). NCBI lineage: Bacteria > Bacillati > Actinomycetota > Actinomycetes > Kitasatosporales > Streptomycetaceae > Streptomyces > Streptomyces sp. B21-105. Next base: position 4,711,609 of record NZ_JARUMJ010000001.1, read on the forward strand.
TTCTACTTCTTGGACGGGGACTTGGGGCGCTGCGGGCCGCTCTTGCGCTGCCCGGACTGGGCCTTGCTGCGGCCTCCGCTACCGGGCTTGGGCGTGGCCTGCTTGGCACCTCCGGCGGCCTGGGAGGGCTTGGCGTCCTCCGGCTCGTCAGACTTGATCAGCGAGGTGGTCTCGCCGGCCGCCTTGGGGGCAGTGGACTGGCGCTGGGACTTCGACTGCCGCTTGGGCTGCTGACGCTTGGCGGCCGCGCTCGTCTGCGCGCCGTCCTCGGCCTGCGCGGCGGCCTGGGCCTCGCTCTTGATCACGGTACCGTCGGCCTGGGCCGCGAAGCCCACCTTGGTCAGACCGTTGATGAACTTGCGCTCGGCGTCGTTGCGCTCGCGGCCCTTGGCCACGATGGCCTTAACGATGGCCTTCTCACCGCGGCTGCGGGTCTTGCCGTGGTGCGTGACGTGCTTGTACAGGCGCTCCAGGTACGCGGCCTGAGCCTTGGAACCCGGCGTCGGGTTGTTGCGGATCACGTACATCTGCTGGCCCATGGTCCACACGTTGGTGGTCAGCCAGTAGACGAGGACACCCACGGGGAAGTTGATGCCGAATACGGCGAACATGACCGGGAAGACGTACATCAGCATCTTCTGCTGCTGCATGAACGGCGTCTTCACCGAGGTGTCGACGTTCTTCGTCATCAGCTGGCGCTGCGTGAAGAACTGCGAGGCCGACATCAGGACGATCATGATCGCGGTGACCACGCGGACGTCGGTCAGCGACGCGCCCAGCGACTCCACCTTCGCCGCGCCGTCGGTGAACTTCGCCGCCAGCGGAGCGCCGACGATGTGCGCCTTGCGCGCGCTCGCCAGCAGCTGCTCGTTGATGACGCCGATCTGGTCGCCCGTCGCGATGCCGTTGAGCACGTGGTACAGGGCGAAGAAGAATGGGGACTGCGCCAGGATGGGAAGGCACGAGGAGAGCGGGTTGGTGCCCGTCTCCTTGTACAGCTTCATCATCTCTTCGGACTGACGCTGTTTGTCGTTCTTGTAGCGCTCCTGGATCTTCTTCATCTCGGGCTGGAGCGTCTGCATGGCCCGCGTCGACTTGATCTGCTTCACGAAGAGCGGGATCAGGCAGATACGGATCAGGATCACCAGAGACACGATCGACAGGCCCCAGGCCCACCCGGTGTCGGGGCCGAAAATGGCGCCGTACACCGTGTGGAACTGGACGATGACCCAGGAGACAGGTGTCGTGATGAAGCTGAAGAGGCTGGCAATCGTGTCCACTAATCATGCTCCTTGGGCATGGGACGGTGTCTCTGCGGCCGGGCTCGAAGCAGTCGGGCCTTCGGTGGCCGTTTCGGCGGCGGAGGTCCCGCCCCTGCGTGCACGCCAGGCGTCACGCAACATTTCGTGCCACCGCGGGCGCTTGCGCGGCGGAACATGGTCCACGCCGCCGAGCGACCACGGGTTGCACCGCAGGATCCGCCAGGCGGTGAGTGCCGTTCCCTTGATCGCGCCGTGTCGGTCGATGGCCGTGTAGCCGTAGTGGGAGCACGACGGGTAGTACTTGCACACCGGCCCGAGCAGCGGACTGATCGTCCACTGGTAGAGCTTGATCAGAGCCAGCAGCGGGTACTTCATCGCGCGCCCCCTCCCAGTAGCCGTACGAGGGCGGCATCCAGGTCTTGGGCCAGCTGTGCGTGGTCGGCGTCGCCCGCCCCGGGCAACGCCCGTACGACTACCAGGCTACCGGGGGGGAACCGGGTGACTCGCTCGCGCATCAGGTGACGCAGTCTGCGCTTGACCTCGTTGCGCACGACCGCGCCGCCCACAGCCTTGCTCACGACGAAACCCGCACGCGTCGGGGGAGCGCTCTCCCCAGGCGCGTGCGGGTCCGTGGAACCGCTTCGAAAATGGACCACGAGGGTCGGGCGGCCGGCCCGACGACCTCGTCGTACCGCGGTCGCGAAGTCCTCGCGCCGCCTCAGCCGATGCTCGGTAGGCAGCACGACGTCATGACCTGATCAGGCTCAGGCGGACAGGTTCGAGCGACCCTTGCTGCGGCGGTTCGCGAGGATCGCGCGACCGGCACGGGTGCGCATCCGCAGGCGGAAGCCGTGGGTCTTGGCACGACGGCGGTTGTTCGGCTGGAAGGTGCGCTTGCTCACTCGGGGGCTCCAGAAATCAATCGGTGGTGGCGGGGTGCCGTCCTGGCTGTCACCGTGCGCCCACGAGGTAGCTCGCGGTCAACGCCCGAGTGCACCGCTTCCCGATCACCTGACGCGATCTGTGCCCATCGGAGGCAGGCGGCAGCAGCCATCGACAACTCGACCTGGTTACGGTACGCGCGGCTACGCCATCCGGTCAAACCGGCGGTCACAGGGAGACACTGTCCACAGCCTGGGGACAACAACTTGAACCGTACCCGTCGCCCTGACTACCGTGGCTGAACTCCGATTCGTTCCTTTGCCCTGCCCCCGCCCGAAATGAATCCCGACCGTCCCACACTCACACGTTCGTGGGACCCACGAGAGAGCGTGCCCTGTGGCTGACGTGCCTGCCGATCTTGCCGCAGTGTGGCCACGAGTACTGGAGCAGCTCCTCGGGGAGGGACGCGCCCAGGGCGTCGAGGTGAAGGACGAACGCTGGATCCGCCGCTGCCAGCCGCTCGCGCTGGTCGCCGACACCGCCCTGCTGGCCGTGCCGAACGAGTTCGCCAAGACCGTCCTGGAGGGCCGCCTCGCGCCGATCGTCAGTGAGACGCTGAGCCGCGAGTGCGGCCGCCCGATCCGCATCGCGATCACCGTCGACGACTCGGTCGGCGAGCTCCCGGCCCCGTCGCCGTCGGCGCCGCCCGCACCGCAGCACGCCCGCTACGACGAGCCGGAGCTTCCCGCCGCGCCCTACGACGGACCGGACGGCCGCTACGAGTCCCAGAACCAGTCCGCGTACGAGGGCCGTTACGAGGGCTACGGCCGGCACCGCGGCGACCAGCTGCCCCCCGGGGCCGGCGACCAGTCGCCCGGCACGCGCCCGGACCAGCCGCCCGGCTCCCGCGCGGACCAGCTCCCCACCGCGCGCCCCGCGTACCCGTCGGAGTACCAGCGCCCCGAGCCGGGCGCCTGGCCGCGGCCGCAGCAGGACGAGTACGGCTGGCAGCAGCAGCGGCTCGGCTTCCCGGAGCGCGACCCCTACGCGTCGCCCTCGTCCCACGACTCCTACGGCGGGCACCCGGCCCAGGACCCGTACGGCTCGCCCGCGCAGGATTCCTACGGGCCGCCGTCCCAGGACTACCGTCCCCAGCCTGTGGACCGTCCGCCGTACGACCGCAAGCGCGCGGAGTACGAGCCGCCGCGCTCCGACTACGACCAGCGCGACCCCGGCCGGCGTGAGCTGTCCGAGCCGCCGGCCGGTCCCGGGCACCCGCACCGCGGCGGCCCGGCCGGCCCCGGCCAGAGCGGCGCGGGCGGGTCCGTCGGCTCCCCCTCGGCGTCACCGGCGACGGCGGGTCCCGGTGAGCCGACCGCGCGACTGAACCCGAAGTACCTCTTCGACACGTTCGTCATCGGCGCCTCCAACCGGTTCGCTCACGCGGCCGCCGTCGCCGTCGCCGAGGCGCCCGCGAAGGCCTACAACCCCCTGTTCATCTACGGGGAGTCGGGCCTCGGCAAGACGCACCTGCTGCATGCCATCGGGCACTACGCGCGGAGCCTCTACCCGGGCACCCGCGTGCGGTACGTGAGCTCGGAGGAGTTCACCAACGAGTTCATCAACTCCATCCGGGACGGCAAGGGCGACAGCTTCCGCAAGCGGTACCGCGAGATGGACATCCTGCTCGTCGACGACATCCAGTTCCTCGCGGACAAGGAGTCGACGCAGGAGGAGTTCTTCCACACCTTCAACACGCTCCACAACGCCAACAAGCAGATCGTGCTCTCCAGCGACCGGCCCCCCCGGCAGCTGGTGACCCTGGAGGACCGGCTGCGCAACCGCTTCGAGTGGGGCCTGACCACCGACGTCCAGCCGCCGGAGCTGGAGACGCGCATCGCGATCCTGCGCAAGAAGGCGGTGCAGGAGCAGCTGAACGCCCCGCCGGAGGTGCTGGAGTTCATCGCCTCGCGGATCTCCCGCAACATCCGCGAACTGGAGGGCGCGCTGATCCGGGTGACGGCGTTCGCGTCGCTCAACCGGCAACCGGTGGACCTGGGGCTGACCGAGATCGTCCTCAAGGACCTGATCCCCGGCGGTGAGGACTCCGCCCCCGAGATCACCTCGACGGCCATCATGGGCGCGACCGCCGACTACTTCGGCCTCACCATCGAGGACCTCTGCGGCACCTCGCGCGGGCGCGCACTGGTCACGGCACGGCAGATCGCCATGTACCTGTGCCGCGAGCTGACGGACCTGTCGCTGCCGAAGATCGGCGCGCTGTTCGGCGGCCGCGACCACACGACCGTCATGCACGCGGACCGCAAGATCCGCAATCTGATGGCCGAGCGGCGCTCCATCTACAACCAGGTCACCGAGCTGACGAACCGCATCAAGAACGGCTGACGCCCCCGGAGAGCACCGTCGCGTGCTCGCCCCGCGGGAGAGCAGCGTCGCCTGCGCACGACGAGAAGCGTCCCTGGAGAAGCCTCCGGGGGCGCTTCTCGTCGTTCCACGGGTCGCGCGGACGGTCGCCGCCCGGCCCTCCACCGCCCTGCCCGCCCTCCACCGCTGTCCGGCGACCGTCCGCGGCCCTCTCCAGGGCCGGTAGGACAACTCCAGAACCCGCTGCAGAACCCGCATGACGACCGTCCGCGACCCCTTCGCGGGGTGCCCGCGGTCCCGCACGGCACATCCGGCCGGCGTACGACGGCCGCCCGCCCGTCGTACGCCGCTCGTACAGCGCTCACCCGTTGTTCGAATACGGGCCCGGGTTACGGCCTCTCTCCACAGATTCGGTGACTTTCTTCCGTCCACACCCTGGGGACCGCGAAGTTGTCCAGACTGTGTCCACAGGCGGACGAGGTGCGGGAGGATCTCTCCAGGTCACTTGGCTGTGGATTCGTGGACGAAGAATGTCCACAGGCTGTGGACAAAGAAATGATCCACAGCCTGTGCACGGAGTTGTCCACCGACTACCCACAGGCTGCGGCCAGTTGTCCCCAGCGATCTTCGACTTCTCCACACCTCTGTCCACTGTTCGGCAACTCGCCGCGCCTCCTCACCGGGTCGAGTGAAAGGCGTCACACGAAGGTGCCGGAGCGCCCTGTGGGAAACGAGGCCAAACCTGGGGACGCAGCTGGGGAGAACTCGCCCCACCCTGTGGACGGTGTGTGCAGAACTTTCCGTTCTCCACAGAAGACCCGAGTTGTCCACCGGCTCCACCCACAGGGTCGGTGGACAAAATATCGCCCCTGAGCTGCGAAAACGCAGTTATCCACTGTATCCACAGCCCCTACTACTACTCCCGACTAGAGAGAGCGAGGAATCCGTTTAGAAGGGGGTCCTGTGCACAACTCGCTCTCCGGTGCCCGGCTACCCCTCGTCACGACTTGACCCCGAGGGGCACCTACTGTCAGTGCGGTGCGTCAGACTGGTCCCCGGTGGTCCTGCCCCGCACCGGGGCCGACCACACCGAGACAGCGACGGAAGCCAGGCAGGGCGAGAAGCGCCGGCAACAGCAGGAGGCGGCAAGAGTGAAGATCCGGGTGGAACGCGACGTACTCGCGGAGGCCGTGGCCTGGGCGGCGCGCAGCCTCCCGGCCCGCCCGCCGGCGCCGGTCCTCGCCGGCCTGCTGCTGAAGGCGGAGGACGGGCAGCTGAGCCTGTCCAGCTTCGACTACGAGGTCTCCGCCCGGGTCTCGGTGGACGCCGAGACCGAGGAGGAGGGCACGGTCCTCGTCTCAGGCCGGCTCCTCGCCGACATCTGCCGCGCCCTGCCCAACCGCCCGGTGGAGATCTCCACAGACGGTGTACGGGCGACGGTGGTCTGCGGTTCCTCGCGGTTCACCCTGCACACGCTGCCGGTGGAGGAGTACCCCTCCCTGCCGCAGATGCCGAACGCGACGGGCACGGTGCCCGGCGAGGTCTTCGCCTCCGCGGCCGCCCAGGTCGCCATCGCCGCCGGGCGCGACGACACGCTGCCGGTGCTGACCGGCGTGCGCATCGAGATCGAGGGCGACACCGTCACGCTGGCCTCCACCGACCGCTACCGCTTCGCCGTCCGTGAGTTCCTGTGGAAGCCGGAGAACCCCGAGGCCTCCGCGGTCGCCCTGGTGCCCGCCAAGACGCTCCTGGACACCGCCAAGGCCCTCACGAGCGGCGACAGCGTCACCCTGGCGCTGTCGGGCGGCGGCTCCGGCGAGGGCCTGATCGGCTTCGAGGGCGCGGGCCGACGCACCACGACCCGCCTGCTGGAGGGCGACCTCCCGAAGTACCGCACGCTGTTCCCGACCGAGTTCAACTCCGTCGCCGTGATCGAGACCGCCCCCTTCGTGGAGGCCGTCAAGCGCGTGGCGCTGGTCGCGGAGCGCAACACCCCGGTGCGGCTCAGCTTCGAGCAGGGCGTGCTCATCCTGGAGGCCGGTTCCAGCGACGACGCACAGGCTGTGGAGCGGGTCGACGCCCAGCTCGAGGGCGACGACATCTCGATCGCCTTCAACCCGACCTTCCTGCTGGACGGCCTCAGCGCCATCGACTCCCCGGTCGCCCAGCTGTCCTTCACGACGTCCACCAAGCCCGCGCTGCTCAGCGGCAAGCCCGCGCTGGACGCGGAGGCGGACGACGCCTACAAGTACCTGATCATGCCCGTGCGGCTGAGCGGCTGAGCGGCCGTCCGGTCGGCGGCGCGGTCGCCCGAGGTCGTCCACAGGCTGTGGCCGAACGGTCTCCGGACTGTGGACGAAGCCGCAGGTGAGCGGCGAGATGGGTGGTACGTCTGAGCGCGTATGCCCACAGGTGTGCGTGAGGGTCCGGGTTTAGGCTCGGACTGGGCACGAGGTGCCTCACACGCCACACAGCGACCTAAGGAACAACTGATGGAGCTCGGTCTCGTCGGCCTCGGCAAGATGGGCGGCAACATGCGCGAGCGGATCCGCCGCGCCGGCCACACCGTCGTCGGATTCGACCGCAACCCGGACCTTGCCGACGTCCACAGCCTCGAAGAGCTGGTGGGCAGGCTCACGGGCCCGCGCGTGGTCTGGGTGATGGTTCCGGCCGGCGCCGCCACCCAGTCGACCGTCGACACGCTCGCCGAGCTGCTGGAGCCCGGCGACGTCGTCGTGGACGGCGGCAACTCCCGCTGGACGGACGACGAGAAGCACGCCGAGGAGCTCGCCGCCAAGGGCATCGGGTTCGTCGACTGCGGTGTCTCCGGCGGCGTCTGGGGCCTGGAGAACGGCTACGCGCTCATGTACGGCGGCGACGCGGAGAACGTCGCCAAGGTGCAGCCGGTCTTCGACGCGCTCAAGCCCGAGGGCGACTTCGGCGCGGTGCACGCCGGCAAGGTCGGCGCCGGGCACTTCGCCAAGATGGTCCACAACGGCATCGAGTACGCCATGATGCAGGCCTACGCCGAGGGCTGGGAGCTGCTCGAGAAGGTCGACTCGGTCACGGACGTGCGCGAGGTCTTCCGGTCCTGGCAGGAGGGCACCGTCATCCGCTCCTGGCTGCTCGACCTGGCCGTCAACGCCCTCGACGAGGACGAGCACCTCGACAAGCTGCGCGGCTTCGCCCAGGACTCCGGCGAGGGCCGGTGGACGGTCGAGGCGGCCATCGACAACGCCGTGCCGCTGCCCGCGATCACGGCCTCGCTGTTCGCGCGGTTCGCCTCCCGGCAGGACGACTCGCCGCAGATGAAGATGATCGCCGCGCTGCGCAACCAGTTCGGCGGCCACGCCGTCGAGAAGAAGTAATCCACAGGGTCGCTCCGCGATCCACAACCGCTCCACAACCGCGATCTACAGCCCTGGGGAGGTCGGCGAACGACCATGCACGTCACGCATCTGTCGCTGGCCGACTTCCGCTCGTACGCCCGGGTCGAAGTTCCGTTCGACCCGGGCGTCACCGCTTTCGTGGGCCCCAACGGGCAGGGCAAGACGAACCTCGTCGAGGCCGTCGGCTACCTCGCCACCCTCGGCAGCCACCGGGTTTCCTCCGACGCGCCCCTGGTCCGCATGGGTGCCGACCGCGCGATCGTCCGGGCGCAGGTCAAGCAGGGTGAGCGGCAGCAGCTGATCGAGCTGGAGCTGAACCCGGGCAAGGCCAACCGGGCCCGCATCAACAGGTCGTCGCAGGTCAGACCTCGTGACGTGCTGGGCATCGTGCGGACCGTGCTGTTCGCGCCGGAGGATCTCGCGCTGGTGAAGGGCGACCCCGGCGAGCGGCGCCGCTTCCTCGACGAGCTGATCACCGCGCGCTCCCCGCGGATGGCGGGGGTGCGCTCGGACTACGAGCGGGTGCTCAAGCAGCGCAACACGCTGTTGAAGTCCGCGGCGCTCGCGCGCCGGCACGGCGGACGGTCCATGGACCTGTCGACGCTCGACGTGTGGGACCAGCATCTCGCGCGCGTGGGCGCCGAACTGCTCGCCCGGCGCCTCGACCTGGTCGCCGCCCTGCAGCCGCTGGCCGACAAGGCGTACGAGCAACTGGCGCCCGGCGGTGGACCCGTGGCCCTGGAGTACAAGCCGTCGGCGCCGGGTGAGGCGCACACGCGTGACGGTCTCTACGAGCAGTTGACGGCCGCCCTCGCGCAGGCCCGTAAGCAGGAGATCGAGCGGGGCGTCACCCTTGTCGGGCCGCATCGGGACGATCTCTTGCTGAAGCTCGGGCAGTTGCCCGCGAAGGGGTACGCGTCGCACGGCGAGTCCTGGTCGTACGCGCTGGCGCTGCGGCTGGCCTCCTACGACCTCCTGCGGGCGGAGGGCAATGAGCCGGTCCTGGTCCTGGACGACGTCTTCGCCGAGCTGGACGCCCGTCGGCGGGAGCGGCTGGCGGAGCTGGTCGCTCCCGGCGAGCAGGTGCTGGTGACGGCGGCGGTCGACGACGATGTGCCCGAGGTGCTCGCCGGGGCGCGGTACACGGTGTCCGAGGGGTCGGTGGAGCGCGTATGAGCGCCGCCGACGAGCCCGCTCCGAAGCGGGTGCCCGAGCCGTCCGGCGTCGACCTCGCGCGCGTGGCGCTGAGGGCGGCGCGGGAGCAGGCACGCGCGCGTGGGGACGCGGCGCAACAGAAGAAGCAGGTCCGGCGCGGGGCGGGGTTGCGTTCCGGGGCGCGCGCGGACGGGCGTGACCCGATGGCGTTGGGCGCGGCGATCAACCGGCTGCTCAACGAGCGTGGCTGGGAGGCGCCGGCCGCGGTGGGCGGCGTGATGGGCCGGTGGCCGCAGATCGTCGGCGAGGACGTGGCGAAGCACTGTGTGCCCGAGCGGTACGACGAGGAGGAGCGGACGCTCGTCGTGCGCTGTGACTCGACGGCCTGGGCGACGAACCTGCGGCTGCTCGCGCCGACGCTGGTCGCGCGTCTCAACGAGGATCTGGGGCACGGTGCGGTGCGGTTGATCAAGGTGCTGGGTCCGGGCGGTCCCGTGCGCCGCTACGGCCCTCTGAGGGCCCCGGGAAGCACCGGTCCGGGCGACACCTACGGGTGAGGTGCGTCACGTCTTCGTGAGGCCGGGTGGTCCCGTCGTGACCGCCCGGCCTTCGTTTCGTGTACTCGCGCGTGGGTCTGCGCGGCGACCTGACTCCCAAGTAGCCAAGGGTTGACACCCGGAAGCGCTGAGTGCCGCTGTGAGCCTCTTGGAGCCCCCTTCCGTATATCGGGACCCGGAAGACGCCGGTTGAGGGCGGCACATGCGGACTCAGGTACCGGCAAACCCCCATCAGTGTCAGTGCTACCGGTAGACTGGAAGCCAATCCCGCCCCGAACGTGGGGACCGCCCGGGAGAAGTCGAGCAACGCTGATCAAGGCTTACCAACGCAACATGCCGCAGCCGCTCCGGCAACCCTCCGCAGAGGGGGCCCCGGAGGTCGGCTAGTGCTGTGCCAGAAAGGGCGCTTCGTGGCCGATTCCGGCAACACCGACGAGAACATCCCGTCCACCGACGCCGGCGCGAACAGCGGGGCGAGCACCTCGAGCCACGAGGTCACCGCCTCGTACGACGCCAGCGCCATCACCGTCCTCGAGGGTCTGGACGCGGTCCGCAAGCGACCCGGTATGTACATCGGCTCGACCGGCGAGCGCGGTCTGCACCACCTCGTGTACGAGGTCGTCGACAACTCGGTCGACGAGGCCCTGGCCGGCCACGCGGACACCATCGACGTGACGATCCTCGCCGACGGCGGCGTGCGGGTCACCGACAACGGCCGGGGCATCCCGGTGGGCATCGTGGCCTCCGAGGGCAAACCGGCCCTGGAGGTCGTGCTGACCGTGCTTCACGCGGGCGGCAAGTTCGGCGGCGGCGGTTACGCGGTCTCCGGTGGTCTGCACGGCGTCGGCGTCTCCGTCGTCAACGCCCTGTCGAGCAAGGTCGCCGTCGAGGTCCGGACCGACGGCCACCGCTGGACGCAGGACTACAAGATGGGCGTTCCCACGGCGCCGCTGGCCAAGCACGAGGCCATCGAGGAGACCGGCACGTCGGTGACCTTCTGGGCCGACGCCGACATCTTCGAGACCACCGAGTACTCCTTCGAGACGCTGTCGCGGCGCTTCCAGGAGATGGCGTTCCTCAACAAGGGCCTCACCATCAAGCTCACCGACGAGCGCGAGTCGGCGAAGGCCACCGCCGGGGCGGACGAGGCGGGTGCGGACGAGAAGGACGAGGTCAAGACCGTCACGTACCACTACGAGGGCGGCATCGTCGACTTCGTGAAGTACCTCAACTCCCGCAAGGGGGAGGCGGTGCACCCCACCGTCATCGACCTGGAGGCGGAGGACAGGGACAAGAGCCTGTCCCTCGAGGTCGCCATGCAGTGGAACAGCGGTTACAGCGAGGGCGTGTACTCCTTCGCCAACATCATCCACACGCATGAGGGCGGCACGCACGAGGAGGGCTTCCGTGCGGCGCTGACCAACCTGGTCAACAAGTACGCGCGCGACAAGAAGCTGCTGCGCGAGAAGGACGACAACCTCACGGGCGACGACATCCGCGAGGGTCTGACGGCGATCATCTCGGTCAAGCTGAGCGAGCCGCAGTTCGAGGGCCAGACCAAGACCAAGCTGGGCAACACGGAGGCCAAGACCTTCGTCCAGAAGGCGGTCTACGAGCACCTCAACGACTGGCTGGACCGTAACCCGGTCGAGGCGGCGGACATCGTCCGTAAGGGCATTCAGGCGGCCACCGCGCGCGTGGCGGCCCGCAAGGCGCGGGATCTGACGCGCCGCAAGGGTCTGCTGGAGTCGGCGTCGCTGCCGGGCAAGCTCTCGGACTGCCAGTCGAACGATCCCACCAAGTGCGAGATCTTCATCGTCGAGGGCGACTCGGCCGGCGGCTCGGCCAAGTCCGGCCGTAACCCGCAGTACCAGGCGATCCTCCCGATCCGCGGCAAGATCCTCAACGTCGAGAAGGCGCGGATCGACAAGATCCTGCAGAACCAGGAGATCCAGGCGCTGATCTCCGCCTTCGGCACGGGCGTGCACGAGGACTTCGACATCGAGAAGCTCCGCTATCACAAGATCATCCTGATGGCGGACGCCGACGTCGACGGCCAGCACATCAGCACCCTGCTGCTGACCTTCCTGTTCCGCTTCATGCGGCCGCTGGTCGAGGCCGGGCACGTGTACCTCTCCCGCCCGCCCCTCTACAAGATCAAGTGGGGCCGGGACGACATCGAGTACGCGTACTCCGACCGCGAGCGTGACGCGCTGATCGAGATGGGCCGCCAGCGCGGCAAGCGGGTGCGCGAGGACTCCATCCAGCGCTTCAAGGGCCTCGGCGAGATGAACGCCGAGGAACTGCGCGTCACGACGATGGACCAGGAGCACCGCGTCCTCGGCCAGGTCACCCTCGACGACGCCGCCCAGGCCGACGACCTGTTCTCGGTCCTCATGGGCGAGGACGTCGAGGCGCGCCGCGCCTTCATCCAGCGCAATGCCAAGGACGTCCGCTTCCTCGACATCTGAGTCGGTCTCAGCTGACCGCGTCAGAAAGGATTCCCCCCAGCAATGACCGACGAGAACACTCCCGTCAGCCCTGAAGAGGGCGGCGACATCGTCATGCGCATCGAGCCCGTCGGGCTCGAGACGGAGATGCAGCGCTCGTACCTCGACTACGCGATGTCCGTCATCGTCTCGCGTGCGCTGCCGGACGTCCGCGACGGCCTCAAGCCCGTCCACCGCCGCGTCCTGTACGCGATGTACGACGGCGGCTACCGGCCCGAGCGCGGCTTCTACAAGTGCGCCCGCGTGGTCGGCGACGTCATGGGCAACTACCACCCGCACGGCGACAGTTCGATCTACGACGCGCTGGTGCGCCTCGCGCAGCCGTGGTCGATGCGGATGCCGCTGGTGGACTCCAACGGCAACTTCGGCTCGCCGGGCAACGACCCGGCGGCGGCCATGCGGTACACCGAGTGCAAGATGGCGCCGCTGTCGATGGAGATGGTCCGTGACATCGACGAGGAGACCGTCGACTTCACGGACAACTACGACGGCCGCTCCCAGGAGCCGACCGTCCTGCCGGCCCGCTTCCCGAACCTGCTGATCAACGGCTCGGCCGGTATCGCGGTCGGCATGGCGACCAACATCCCCTCGCACAACCTGCGCGAGGTCGCGGCCGGAGCGCAGTGGTGCCTGGAGAACCCGGAGGCCTCGCACGAGGAGCTCCTGGACGCGCTGATGGAGCGCATCAAGGGCCCCGACTTCCCGACCGGCGCCCTGGTGGTGGGCCGTAAGGGCATCGAGGAGGCCTACCGCACGGGCCGCGGCTCGATCACCATGCGGGCGGTCGTCGAGGTCGAGGAGATCCAGAACCGCCAGTGCCTGGTGGTCACGGAGCTGCCCTACCAGGTCAACCCCGACAATCTCGCGCAGAAGATCGCCGACCTGGTGAAGGACGGCAAGATCGGCGGCATCGCGGACGTCCGTGACGAGACGTCCTCGCGCACGGGCCAGCGCCTGGTCATCGTGCTCAAGCGGGACGCGGTCGCCAAGGTCGTGCTGAACAACCTCTACAAGCACACCGACCTGCAGACCAACTTCGGCGCGAACATGCTGGCGCTGGTCGACGGCGTGCCGCGCACGCTGTCGCTGGACGCGTTCATCCGTCACTGGGTGGCGCACCAGATCGAGGTCGTCGTCCGCCGGACGAAGTTCCGGCTGCGCAAGGCCGAGGAGCGGGCGCACATCCTGCGCGGCCTGCTGAAGGCCCTGGACGCCATCGACGAGGTCATCGCGCTGATCCGGCGCAGCGACACCGTCGACATCGCGCGCACGGGCCTGATGGAGCTCCTGGAGATCGACGAGATCCAGGCGAACGCCATCCTCGAGATGCAGCTGCGCCGGCTGGCCGCCCTGGAGCGCCAGAAGATCATCCAGGAGCACGACGAGCTCCAGGCGAAGATCACCGAGTACAACGCGATCCTCGCCTCGCCGGTCCGTCAGCGCGGCATCGTCAGTGCCGAACTCGCCGCGATCGTCGAGAAGTACGGCGACGACCGCAAGACGATGCTGGTGCCCTACGACGGCGACATGTCCATCGAGGACCTCATCGCCGAGGAGGACATCGTCGTCACCGTCACGCGCGGGGGCTACGTCAAGCGCACCAAGACGGACGACTACCGCGCCCAGAAGCGCGGCGGCAAGGGCGTGCGCGGCGCGAAGCTGAAGGAAGACGACATCGTCGACCACTTCTTCGTCTCCACCACGCACCACTGGCTGCTGTTCTTCACCAACAAGGGCCGCGTCTACCGGGCGAAGGCGTACGAACTGCCGGACGCCGGGCGGGACGCGCGCGGGCAGCACGTCGCGAACCTGCTGGCCTTCCAGCCGGACGAGGCGATTGCCGAGATCCTCGCGATCCGCACCTACGAGGTGGCGCCCTACCTGGTCCTGGCGACCAAGGGGGGCTTGGTGAAGAAGACGCCTCTGAAGGATTACGATTCGCCGCGTTCCGGTGGTGTCATCGCGATCAATCTCCGTGAGACGGAGGACGGTTCCGACGATGAACTGATCGGAGCCGAACTCGTCTCGGCGGACGACGATCTGCTTCTGATCAGCAAGAAGGCGCAGTCGATCAGGTTCACCGCCACGGACGAAAGTCTGCGGCCCATGGGCCGTGCCACCTCGGGTGTCAAGGGCATGAGCTTCCGTGAGGGAGACCAGCTCCTCTCGATGAATGTTGTTCGACCCGGTACGTTCGTGTTCACTGCCACAGACGGCGGGTACGCGAAGCGGACCGCCGTCGACGAGTACCGCGTCCAGGGTCGCGGCGGCCTCGGCATCAAGGCCGCCAAGATCGTGGAGGACCGTGGCTCCCTCGTCGGCGCGCTGGTGGTCGAGGAGACCGACGAGATCCTCGCCATCACGCTGGGCGGCGGTGTGATTCGTACGCGGGTCAACGAGATCAGGGAGACGGGCCGTGACACCATGGGCGTCCAACTGATCAACCTGGGCAAGCGCGATGCCGTCGTCGGCATCGCCCGTAACGCCGAGGCGGGGCGCGAGGCGGAAGAGGTCGACGGCGGGATCGCCGTGGACGACACCGCCGAGGCGGCCCAGGCCGCCGGCACGGACGAGGGTGAGTCGCCCTCGGCCGAGTAGGACGAGGAGAGAGTCATCGTGAGCGGAGCCACGGGCGCCGGTACGTCTGCCGGCACGGGCAAGAACGGCGGCGGCCGTGGCTCCGCCGCCTCGGCGGGGGACGCGCGGACGACCGACGCGCGGGGCGCGGGCGCCGAGGGGCGTGTGGCCGACACCCACACCACCCAGCTGAAGGCCATCAAGGCACCCGCCGCCGACTCGCCCTCCACCGGCCCGCAGCCGCCCAAGGGTTCCCCGGGACCCTCCGGCGCGCAGGCCGGCCAGACCGCCCAGACCTCTCAGGCCAAGGGCCCGCGGGGGACCCAAGGGGGAACCGTGACGGACACCCGAGGCGCGCAGGGCAAGCCGGAGGCGTCGCCGCTTCCCGGCGAACGGCAGTCGCAGCAGCCCGCGGGGCCCTACCACCCGCCGCAGGCCTACCCCACCCAGGCGCCCCAGGCGGCCGGCACGGTACGCCGGCCGCGGACGGGCGCCCGCACCACGCCCCGTGTGCGCAAGGCGCGGCTGCGGGTGGCGAAGGCCGACCCGTGGTCGGTGATGAAGGTGAGCTTCCTGCTCTCCATCGCCCTGGGCATCTGCACGATCGTCGCGGCGGCCATGCTGTGGATGGTCATGGACGCCATGGGCGTGTTCTCGACGGTCGGCGGGACGATCTCCGAGGCGACCGGCTCGAACGAGTCGAACGGCTTCGACCTCCAGGCGTTCCTGTCGCTCCCCCACGTCCTGATGTTCACGTCGATCATCGCGGTCATCGACGTCGTCCTCGCGACGGCCCTCGCGACGCTCGGCGCGTTCATCTACAACCTCTCCGCGGGCTTCGTCGGCGGCGTCGAGCTGACCCTCGCCGAGGACGAGTGATCCCGCTCGTCCGCGCGTCCCGCACCCCGGCCGAGGCCCCGTGACTATCGATTTTGGGACTGCCCACGTCGTGCGCTAATCTTCAGGAGTCAGCGCGCGGGACACACCGCAAAGCGCGGCGGGGCTATAGCTCAGTTGGTTAGAGCGCATCCCTGATAAGGATGAGGCCACAGGTTCAAATCCTGTTAGCCCCACCAGCACAAAGACCCCCAACCGATCATGGTTGGGGGTCTTTGACATCTACGGCTGACATCAACGGCCGCGAATGGCTGCGGTCAGCCGATAAGCGGGTCCTCCAGGAGTTCGGCCAGCATCCCCACGGCCTCCCGTTCGCCGTCGCCCACAACGTGTGTATAGACGTCCATCGTCATGCTGATCTGGCTGTGCCGCAGGATCGCCTGAGCGACCTTGGGATGCACCTTCAGGAAGGCGAGCAGGGTGCCGCAGGTGTGCCGGGCGAGCCGGACCGTGATGCGCCGCACACCGGCCCGCTTCACGAGGCGATCGAAGGTCCGGGAGAAGCCCATCGGGTCGATCATGCCGCCGTGCTCAGCGGAGAAGATCAGGTCGTGCCCCTCCTCCTGCGCCCAGTGCTCACCGGCGATCTTGCGTTCCAGTTCCTGGAGCTCCCGGCGCTCCTCCAGGGCGCGGGCGCAGAACTCCGGCAGCGGAAGCACAGCCTGTGAGGACTCGGTCTTGAGGTCCTTCAGCACCAGGCCCACGCCCTTGACCCGCTGCACCTGCTTGACCGGGGTGAACTGACCGGCTTCGAAGTCGACATCCTGCCAGCGCAGGCCCAGGATCTCGCCCCGGCGCAGGCCAAGGACGAGCACCAGGACGCCGGCCGCGTAGAGGCGGTGGGCGCGGGCCGAGCGAAGGAACGTGATCGCCTCACGCGCGTTCCATGCGGTGCCCTTGTCCTTGCTGACCTTGGGCATGTCGACCAGGAGCGCGACGTTGCGCGTCAGCAGCTCCTCGCGCATGGCCGCGTTGAGGCCGTTCCGGAGGACACGCAGCACTTCGAAGCGGGTGGACGCACCGACTTTCTCCCGCTTCAGCGTGGCCATGAAGGTGCGGACCTGGGCGGGCGTCAGCTTGGCCAGCGGCTTCTTACCGAGGTACGGCAGCAGGTACAGCCGCAGCTTGGACTCGTACTTGACGTACGTGTTGTGCTCGCGCTCCGGCCTGATGACCTGCTCCAGCCAGTAGGCCAGCCACTCGCCGAGCGTCCAGGCACGGGACGGCACCGGGACGCCGTTGCGCTCCTGGTCCTGGAGCTTGCCGAGCTTCTCGTTCGTCTCGTCCCACGTACGGCCGTAGACGTACTTCCGGACGCGGTTGCCGTCGGTGTCGGTGACGTACGCGGCCCCGTGATACCGGCCGTCCTTGCGCTTCGTGATGGTTCCCCCGCCGTTGGGGCGACGCTTGGACATCAGTTGGCCTCCCCGATCCCACGGCGGATGAAGTCGCTCACGGCGTCGTCCGGGATGCGGCGGCATCCGTCGACCTTGATGGAGACCAGGCGACGGGTGCGGATGAGGTCGTAGACCTTGGTGCGGCCGACCTTGAGCCGGGTCATGACCTCAGGCACGGTGAGCAGTTCGGGGGCGGCGGTGGTCATGCTGCGGCTCCTTCCGCGTCGAGTTGGTCTCTCAGGGCTTCGCGTGCGGTCTCGCGGTTGAGTTGGATGTCGCGGCGGATGCCGGCGGCGAGCCAGGATTCGCCGGGGGTATGGCCGTGGCCGGCGTAGGACCAGTGGGCAAGGGTCAGGGTGGTTGTCTCCGTGGCGGACGGGTCGGGCAGGCCGAGGGCTTCGCGTTGCTGGGCCGCGCGGTAGTCGGCGCGGGTCTGGCGGAGGGCGCCGAGGGTGGTGGAGTAGCTGCGGGACTTGGTGGAGAAGTGGCCGCGGAAGCCGAGCATGTGAGCCCAGTCCCGGAGCTTGCGTTCGGGGTAGAGCGGGTGGAGATCAAGGCAGGTTTCGATGAGGCGTCGGGGGTGCTCGGGGACGTCGAGGATGACGAGCGCCTCTTTGTTGCCGACGCGGCGGTCTACGGTGCCGGTGGTCTCGGCGGCTTTGGTGGCGTACTTGGCGACGTAGGAGGCAACGGCCTGCTCGGTGATGTCCTCGCCGTGGCCGAAGGCTCCGATCGGCTGGACGTCGAGTTGCGTGCCCCAGCGCAGGGTTCGGGCGGGCTGGTCACCGGCCGGGGCGACGTCGACCGCGACGCGGGCGGCTGCGGCGTGGATCGCGTCGGTGAGCAGGTCGAGGGTCGCCCAGGCTGGAGGCGGCGAGTCGGGTCCTTCGGGCCCGTCGAAGCGGATCACCGCGTGAAAGTGGACGGCACCGCGTTTTTGGTACTCGGCGACCTTGCCGAAGGACACGCGGGAGGTCTCGCGGGCGGTCTTCTGGGTGAGGCCGGCCAAGCGGGCGATCTCGCGGCGGAGGTAGATCGTGAAGTAGCGCCACAGGTCGGATGCGTGGTTGTTCCACAGCACCGCGCCCGCGTAGTCGTAGGCGTCCGGGTCGAGGGGTGTGCCGAGCTCGGGGGCGTCTTCGGGGTGTCGTCGGCCGCAGCGGCAAGGGCGGTTGCCTGGGCGGTTGTGGACCGGGCCGAAGGAGGGGGCCGTCAGGGTGGCGAAGACGCGGGGGTGGTCGCGGATCGTGTGCGGGGTGCCCTTTGCCGGGTCGCCGACGAGGCCGGCCCGGATGAGGTGGTACGTGTCGCCCGCGTAGGTCCAGGCACAGGAAGGGCAACGGGAGGCCCGGCGGTTACCGCAGGCGATTCGAAGTCGGCCGCCCGGCTCGCTGTCGGTGCTGTAGGTGTGGAGGACTCGTCCGGTGGCCTTGTCGCGGGTGACGGTGGTGCCTTGCAGGTGGATCGGGTCGGTGCAGCCGCCGGTTCGGCGGATCTGGTCTTGGACGCGGTCGAAGCCGGGGGACCCGGCCAGCCTCAGCACGTCGGCGAGGGTGGCCGAGTCCAGGCCCGCCATGGTGGCGGAGTCGGTCACGCCTTGTGTCCCTTCAGCAGGATGGAACGGATGACGACCGCGCACACGGCCACCGAGGCGGCGGTGACGGCGACCGCCAGCAGCATGGAGACGAGGACCGCGCCGACGCCCAGGACGGCGGCGCTGCCACCGGCGACGAGGGCGAGCGCACTGCCGGGGGTGAGCTGGACCGTGGGCCGGTTGGAGGCCGGGGCGGACGGCATCGGGGCGGGAGGAGCCGCGTAGGGAACCGGCGTGTAGGAGTTCGGGACCGGGGCGGTCGAGATCGGGGCGGTGTCCTGAGGCGGGTACTTCGGCGTGAACACGAGAGTGGTCCCTTCTGCGGATCAGTCGAGGAGCGTGGCGACAGCGGGGGCGAGGACGCTGTGGGCGACGAGGTAGCCGCCGAGGAGGAGCAGGGCGACGAGCCACCACGGCGGGCGGGCGAGCTGGATACCGAGGACGGCGACGACGAGCACGGCGAACCAGAGCGGGACGGTCATGGCGGCGGTCTCCTGTCAGGCCTTGCAGCGGTGGGTACGGGCGGCGAGTTCGGCGGCGGCGCGGCTGTCGTACTCGGTGGAGAAGTCGCAGCGCGGGGCCGTGCAGGCGGCGAGGTGGCGGTTGCGGCCGCGGGCGATGAAGGAAGCAACCTGCACGGGGCCGATACGGCGGACGTTGCGGAAGCGCGGGTTCACGGGGTCGTCCCTTCTCAGAGGTGGGCGGCGACAGAGGCCGTCATGGACGGGGGCAGGCCGAGCCGGGTGCGTACGTCGTCGGCGTTGGCAGGCCGGCCGGTGGTGGCGTGGTGCTCCTCGGCCAGGGCCCGGACGCGGTCGACGAGGGCGGGCGGCAGGGAGACGGCCGGGGCGATAGGAGCCGGGACGGGTACCAGCTCGACGGCGGTGGCCGGAGCCGGTTCCGGGTCGATGGACGGTGCCGGGAGCGCGTCACGGTGGGGTTCCTCGGCGGGGGCCGGAGCCGTGGGTGTCTCCGTTTCCGTGGGTGCTACCGGGGTGCGGGGGGTGTGGGCGAGGAGAGTTCCGCCGAAGAAGGCGACGGCGGGCCAGCCGGCCACCACGACCCGAAGCGACGCGGGAACGTGGTCCAGGTCGAGGAGACCGGCGGTGGCGACGTTCGCGCCGAGGGACGCGGCGAGGGCGACCAGGAACCACAACCGCGGTACCCCGGCAGGACGCCCGGCGCGCTGCTGTTCCCGCATCCGACGCCAGGCGGCGACCAACAGCAGGTCGACGCTGACCGGGTAGGCCCACGCCTTCCACCCGCCCTGTCCGGCCGCATCGGCGAGGTCGTGCAGGTGGGAGAAGGACAGGGCACCGGCGATGACGGCTTGGACGATCACCGCGTCTACGCGGGAGAGCTGGGCACGCATCGGCTCGCGATCCCTTCCGTGCGGTCAGTTGGCGGAATCGAGCGACTCGGCACGCTCACGGGCCATGCGGGCCACCTCGGCGGCTTCGGCGTCGCCAGGCGTGCGGGCCGCGATGCGCTCCAAGACGTCCGCCTTGCGGCTCATGAGCGCCGCGTACTCAGCGGAAGTGCGGTTCGGGTTCTGACTGAGTGCGGCCAGGTCGGCGATCAGTGCGCTGACCTCGGCGATCGAGGGGCCTGACATGGGCTTCCTTCCGGTTCGCGGCATGGGAGGGGTAGGGACGTGGCGCGAGGCGGTCACGCCGACCGTGGGGAGGGGTGTGGTTACTCGGTCACCGGGCGGGCGACGGGCGCGGCCGGAGCGGCGGCGGGAGAGACCGTCCCGGCGGACTCGACGGCGACGGAGGGCCGGAAGGCGTCGAGGCGGGGCAGGTCCGGCACCAGGGCGGCGGTGTCGCGGCAGACGGCCGCCGCTTCGTCGAGGGACAGGTGCGGTGAGCGGGCGCGGGACCAGCCGCCGGAGGAGTCGCCGACGATCGCGACGCCGGGCCGTTCGGCCGGAATGGAGGTGGCAGCGAGGGCCGCCTCCGGGGAGATGTCGGCGAGCGCCATGTTCGCCGAGGACTCGTCGTTGACGCGGTGGCAGATGCGGCCGGTGAGCTGGGCGCGGAGCATGGTCGCTCCCTTGCCGAGTTCGGAGCCGAAGCGCTGCCCGCACACTTCGAGGTAGATGCCGGCCGCGCGGCCAAGCTGGGCGATCCGGATCAGCTTGGTGACCATGGCGTCCCGCCTCTTCTCGTCGTCGCGACTCGCGGCGAGGAAGAGTTCCGCGACCTCGTCGACGACGACCACGACCGGCACCGGCCGGACCGCGTCCGGCAGCCCCCACACGTCCGAGGTGAGCACGGCGTCCGGGCCCGCAGCGGACGAGAGGCCGATCAGACGGAACCGCGCCTCCATCTCTTCCAGCAGGACGTCAAGGAGTTCGTTCGCCCGGTCGGGAGTGTCGGCGAGCGCGGACAACCGGGTTGCGAACGGGGCCAGTTCGACGCCCCATTTGCAGTCGACGCCGACGAGCACGACGCGTTGCCGGGCCAGGCCGCACACCAGGTTCCGCAGGTACACGGACTTGCCGGACTGCGTCGCTCCGAGGATGAGTTCATGCGGCACGGCACGGAAGTCCCGCACGTGCCACCGTCCGTCATCCCGCAGGGCCATCGGGAGGGTGAGCGGCCCGCGTGGCTTCCACCGCCGTGCCGGCTGCACGTCGGAGAGCACGTCCCACCCGATCAGCCGCAGTTCGAGCCAGCCCGGCTTGGTGGGGCGGATGTGCACGGCGTGTGCGGCCCAGGCGTGGCGCAGCCGGTCGGCCGAGGCCATGAAGTCCTCGGGAGCCTGCCCGGTCGCCATGCGCAGCCGCATCACGAGCCCGGACCCGGTCGGCCACGGCAGCGACCGCCGAGGCGGGACGGGGGCCGCTTCCCGCCCGATCATCCGGGCCGTGGCCCGACGGACGGCCGAGGCCGGGACCGTCAGGCCGCAGGCGTCCATCGTGGCCCGGTAGGTGGTGAGCACGCGCAGCGCGACGAACGGATAGCCGACCAGCCACCAGAACGCGACCGGTGCGCGGCGGCGCAGGACGAGCAGGGCGGCGAGTGCCAGCAGGCACAGCGTCAGCGTCCAGATGGTGTTGTTCATGGCGTTCAGCCCTGCACCGGAGCGGGGGCGTTGACCATGACGGCGTCGGCCCGGTAGGCGATGCCGTGACGCATGCGGCCGCCGAACTCGCTCTCCCACGGCCGGGCGACGAGGCCGGGCAGGATGACCGGAGCTCCCATCGCCAGGCCTTCACCGATGCCCTTCTCGGGAACGGTGACCTTGATCATGTCCGAACCGCCCGCCGCGATGAACACCAGCTCCAGCACCATGAGCCGGTCGTTGGTGACCGGGTCGAGGGCAATTTCGCCGGTCTGACGGTCCCTGACCTTTACCTCGGGCAGCTTCGTGACCAGCAGCGTCGCAGCCGAGGAGTCAACGGGGATAACGCGCATTTCGTGAACCTCGCTTGGTCGGCGACGCCTTGACGAGCGTCGCATCGAACTGGATACCCCCCTAGACGGTGCAGGGAGCGACCCGCCCTAACTGTCTAGGGGGGTTGACGAAGACGATAGCCCGACGGGCCGTCAACTGTCTAGGGGGGTATACGTGCGAGTCTCAGGGCGCTCGCTCGTGCTACGGCAGCACCAGGTGCAGGGCGGTCGCGTCATCCTGCGACTTACCCCGCGGCCAACGTCGCCCCTCAGGGTCGCCGGCCTCAACCTCTCGAACGCGGCGGAGGAGCTCGCCGGGCCGGACGAGGTGAGTACGGTCAAGGTCTCGCCCCACGTGGCGAGTTGGAAGCGGTCTACGAGTCGCGTTGCGCCGTCGCTCAGCAGTGTCACGGATGTCAGCGACTCCAGCGGCACCGCCCCGGTGAGCGCATGTTCAGCCGCACGCGGTTCAGGCCCCGCGATCCAGAAGCCGCCCGGCTCGTTGCGGAATCCCGTCAGGGCGTTCCGGTACTCGGCCAGAGCGGCGGCATGTTCCGGTGAGCCGATAGGCAGCGCGTCGACCGGACCACGCAGTCTCCTGCCGACGTCGTCCAGGCGGCGGTCGGTGATCACGGTCGTAGCGCCGTCCCGGTCGGCGAGGAGAAGGGACGAGTCCCCGAGTACGAGGTACTCCAGAGCTCCCGCGTCGATCCGGACGGCGACGACCGTACTCGTCGGGCTGGCCCGAAAGGTCAGGTCACAGGTGTTCTCATGCAGGGACCGGACGGCGCGGATCGCGTCGGCGAGGCACTCGGCGAGAGGCCGGGCGGGGTGCGCCGTGATGGTGCTCAGCAGCAGCCCGCCCAGCATCGCGGAGAACCAGGCGACGCCGTGCGTACACCCGGTCTCCGCGCCAGCTACTCCGGCACCGTCGAGGAGAACGGCCGCCCCAGGAGCGGCGGCCGCGAAGTCCTCGTTGTCCCGCCACTCTTCGCCGGGCAGCGAGTCGAGGGAGACCCTCACGCCGACGGATCCTCGTCGTGCCGGTAGAGGGGGGTGAGCAGTTCGACCGACTGCGGCTCGCTGGTCTCGGGGTCGTAATCGACGCCCACCAGCGCGGAGAAACGATGATCGCCCACCTGCCCCCACAGCGCGTTCAGGTCGGACGCGAGCAGCTGCACGACGCCGAGGGAGCCCTGCGTGTGGATACCGGCGATGGCGAGGAGCGAGCCCTTGCCGTCGGGGCGCGGCAGCCTGCCGACGTATCCCACGTCGTACGCGCGGGCCGGGTCGCTGTCCTGCCCTGACTGGTAGACGGTGCCGGTTCGCCGGTCCACGACCGTCCAGGGCCCCGCTTCCGCGCGTTCCCAGCGCAGTACGGGATCCTGCGCGTAGGTGTCCCACATCTGCTGAGACATACGCGGGCCGCAGACGACCACCAGGCCGTCACGGTTGAGGTCGATGTCACCGCTCACAGGCACGTGCTCCGAGGTGACGTCGAGACCGTAGGACCGGGCGAGGTCTTCAAGGCTCTTTCCGGAACTGACGTCGTCCACGGCGACGACCGTACGGCCGCGCTCGTCGTCCCGCCGCAGCGGAGTAGCGACGATGACCGCACCTCGCCCGAGGAAGGACCCTTCCGGCGCCGGCCCGGTGTGGCGGATCTGATGGATCCGCCCGCGGCTCAGTCCGGCTTTCGTCGCGATCTGTGCGTAAGAGAGCCCTTGGGCATGGAGGTCTTGGACCACGCGCCGACGGAGCCGGGCCAGCTCGGTGACCTCCTGCTGCGCGTCGGCCAACCGGGTCGTGACCTCCCGCAGGAGCAGGTACGGATCATCGATCGCCGTGATCCGCTTCAACTCGTCCGACATGACCACACCTCCTAGAAGTACCCAGGAGTCTAGGGCCCTAGACGGTACGGGCGGGAGACGCCGCCCGGAACGAACGCCGATCACGTAGAACGCGGCCCTGCGCCGAGGCACACCCCGGGGGCTCACCCTCCACTGTCCACGAGGCGACCACGTGCCACCACCGAGCGGGACGCCATCACACACCCACCCGCGCCAGCTCCGCCCAGACGCAGCGCCCGCCGGAAGGCCGGTCCTGCACGCCCCAGTCCTTGGCACAGGCCGCGATCAGCATCAGCCCGCGGCCGCCCTCCTCGACCGAACTGCGCACACTCCGGACCATGGGTTCATCGTCGCCGCCTTGGTCGATCACCTGAATGCGCACCAGGTCGTCACCGAAGCCGACGACCACCAGGAACCAACCGCGGTACCAGCCGCTCCGCGAGTGCCGTACGGCATTGGCGGCCAGTTCGCCGACCACCAAGACGGCGTCGTCGATGAGGTCTGGCCCTTCGTCCTCGAGCAGGGCGCGAACGAAATGACGAGCCTCCGCCACCTGCCAGGCCAGGCCGGGAAACATGCGGCACCAACTTTTGAGCATGGGGAACACCACTCTCTGTCTAGGGGTCTAGACGATGCTGCGAGCAGGGTATTCCCAGACGCGACCGCAGCCCAGGCATCTTGAGGAATTATTCCTCTATCGGGTGGTGGAGGGGTCCAGCTCCTGAAACTCCCGCATCACGCGAAGCAGCAGCTCCCGAACCTCAGCCCCGAAGATCGCGGCCTCCTCGAAGCAGGCGAAGGTCTCCTCGTACGCCGCGATCTCGGCCGAGTCGTCCAAGGCGCGCTCACCCCGGAGGCTCTCGACGACGACCGCCCGACGGTCGCACAAGGTGAACCCGTGACGCGGCATGACCGGCACCGACCGACGCCACGGGATGACCCCAAGACGTACCGTGCGCAGACTCTCGACAGCCAACAGTCGATCGAACTGGGCGAGCATCAGCCCAGGGCTCCCCGGCCAGGTCCTCAACACGCCCTCGGTCAGTACGAACACCGACTCCCGTCCAGGCTCGTACAAGAGACTCTGCCGCTCCACACGGGCAGCAACCGCACGGCCGACGCCTTCAGGAGTGGAGTCCGGCGCGCTGTCGAAGACGTGTCGGGCGTACTCCGCACTCTGGAGCATGGCCGGCAGGACGACGCATTGGAAGGAGCGGACCAGCTGAGCAGACCGCACCGCTTCATCGAGCGGCGACCCGGTAGGTGCCTCACCGCCTGCACACTCCACACCGCCCGGAGCGGTTTCCACGGCGACCAGGAGGTCACGCACCTCCCGAGTGGTCGACTCGTCGAGGCCGAGGGCGCGAGTCAAGCGGCCCAACACGTCGAGGCTGGGGACCATTCGTCCGTTCTCCACCTTGGACACGGTGGGCTGGCCCACCCCAGCCCTCTGAGCCAGCACGGCCCCGGTCAGACCAGCCTCACCGCGAAGCCTTTTCAGGTGCGCTCCGAGCGCCTTCATCCGGTTCTGCCGCTCACTCCCCATGACCAGGGTTCTACACCACGAGGCAGCCGAGCCTGTCCAGGGCGTTCGTATCGGATCTTCGTCCGCTGACGCCGGGGAGAGCGATACATTGCGCGCCGTGAACATAATCGAGTGGTTACTTCGGATCGCTCTCGGCCTGGCGGCCCTCACGCAGGCTCTCGCCCTTGCTCCTGCCATCGGCCGACTGCGCGGATCCGAATCCGCGACGCGTTCCAAGGCGCGCCTTGACCTGCTGGAAATCGTCGGTTCCCTACTGTCATTCAGCGGCCTGCTGCTGGGTTCCGTTGTGACGGGATTCTGGTACCGGCTCGCCCTCGCTGGCTTCGCGATCATGACCCCCGTTTACGCCCTGAAGGGGGTTCGCTGGCTCCGCACCCGCCGCTCCACGGCCTGACCCAATGGACAGCTCCTGGAAGGCTGAGCCGTGACGATCACCGGTTCCGATGACCCAGGACGATCACCTGTTACAGGTTTCCCTACCTCATCAAGCCCCGGCTGCGCTCCGCTCCGCCGGGCGCGCTTCCCGGCTCTGGCTGCGCCCGCGCTCCTGCCTTCGGCCCGCTCGGCGCTGCCGCCGCCGACGCGCGCCCACATGTGGATAGGGCCGGAAGCCATGAGTCGATCACCCCATTGCGCGGCCTACGGTCAAGACGATGCCTCCGGCGGGGGATCGGCCGGCACCGGGATGGAGGGGGCGCCGTTCCCGACCGCGGGCCCGTAGTGGCGTGCGCGGGGAGCTCCCATCCCGTCCACCGCCGACCCAGGCAGAGCCGAGCAGACGCGGCCCATGGCGTCCAGGTCGTTCGTACAGTGGCGCGCTCCACCTGGACGCCATGAACCACGCCCGCTCCACGGTGTGTGGGTCGACGGCGGACGGGATGGAAGCTGGGGGCGGTGGTGGGTACAGGTTGACACCGAATGTTGCTCTGGTGGAACAGGGCTTTTGGGTACACTGCTGGGACGGCAAGCCGTGTACGCCGAGCCGCAGTGTTCTTGTGCCCACACCGCAAGTGACAGACGGTCAAGGCCCTTGGGGCCCACGTTTATTCATCGACCCCGGCGACAGCCATGGACCGATGAGAGTGTGGGTCTCGTCAAGGTCGGAGAAGGCTGTGACCAAGAGGGGCAAGAACTCTCTTAAGCAGAAGGCTCGTCAGATCGCTCGGCACGAGGGCATCCATTACAGTGCCGCTCTCGCCCGCCTGAGCGGCACCCAGCACTGTGAGCCCCACCAGACCGAGTGCGGGAATTCGCTTCCCGATGCAAACCTGCTCCGGAAGCTGGCGGCGGACAGGGCACCGTTCGAGCAGGTGCTGCAGAGGCTCGCGGAGCAGCGTTCGCCGGTGGATCAGATGATGCGGAAGCTGGCGGCGGACAGGGCACCGTTCGAGCAGGTGCTGCAGAGGCTCGCGGAGCAGCGTTCGCCGGTGGATCAGATGATGCGGAAGCTGGCGGCGGACAGGGCACCGTTCGAGCAGGTGCTGCAGAGGCTCGCGGAGCAGCGTTCGCCGGTGGATCAGATGATGCGGAAGCTGGCGGCGGACAGGGCACCGTTCGAGCAGGTGCTGCAGAGGCTCGCGGAGCAGCGTTCGCCGGTGGATCAGATGATGCGGAAGCTGGCGGCGGACAGGGCACCGTTCGAGCAGGTGCTGCAGAGGCTCGCGGAGCAGCGTTCGCCGGTGGATCAGATGATGCGGAAGCTGGCGGCGGACAGGGCACCGTTCGAGCAGGTGCTGCAGAGGCTCGCGGAGCAGCGTTCGCCGGTGGATCAGATGATGCGGAAGCTGGCGGCGGACAGGGCACCGTTCGAGCAGGTGCTGCAGAGGCTCGACCAGCTAAGGCGCTTCGGGCCGACGGATGTCCGGCCCCCCGGGCAGCCTCTGGGTAGCGAGCCTTCGTAAGTACCTCATCCGAAGTAAGAGATGCAATCGACTAGTGCCTCTTACTTCGCGACTCATGGCGCGTGCTTCCGTGCACCGATAGATGCAATCTTGGTCCGACTGGGGAAGTTTTTCTTGTACACAGCTGGGGACGAGGAAACCTGCTGGTCAATGGGTCTTTCTCGTGTGGCACGGCCAACTACTCACAGGCCTGTCCCGCAGGTTCCACACAGCTGTGGGTCAAGTCTCCACAGGGGCACCGAGGTTGTACCCAGGGCCTGTGGATATCCAGATTGGCTGGTGACAACGGGCGTGCCACTATCGGCAAGCCAACCGGCGGAACTGCCCGACTAGGCAGCGCAGTTGATGTTGAGCAGGTTCCACGTGAAACGACGCGCGGGAGTGACACCCGTGTCTGTAAGCGGAATTGGGCCTCTCATATGTCAGTGGCGTGCCGTAGAAAGGTCAGGCCCAGACGAGATGCGGGGCGCACCCGAGCACTTTGGCGAGAGGCAGGTGCGCCCCGAGAGAGCCAGGAGGAACATGAACACGCCCCGTCCGACCCACAACGCCCAGCTTCTACACGGAAGCTTTGGCGCTAGTACCACTGTTCCACGAGCCACTGACAACGCCCAATGGGTATGGCTCGGAGCAGTAGTCAGCTGCGTGATTGGAGCCCAGCCCCTTGCCGCAGCCCTCGATTCGGCGACTCAGTTGGTCACCGTTATCGTCGTGTTGCTGCTTGTCCGCGCGCACCTGCAGAGTCGTCCATGTACTGCTGCAGAGGAGAGTCGTCAAGTACGGCGCTGATGTCTGACACCAGTGGTTGACACCAACAGGGGCGAACAACGGCGGTCGACGCTGAACCTGAGTGGACCAGCGACCCAGGCCGAAGGTCGATTGACCCAGTACGCGCATCCGGCGTGATCGACCTGATAAGGATGAGGCCACAGGTTCAAATCCTGTTAGCCCCACCAGCCAGAAGACCCCCGGACCGATGGTCCGGGGGTCTTTTTTGAGCGTGCTGAGGGGGACGTCGGCCGGGGATGTCCTCGCGGGCCGTCAGGTCACGAAGAGCAGTGTCAACAGCAGCACCAGGCCGACCGACGCCGGGACGATGATCTCGTACGCCCAGCGCACTTCGGGCCTGCCCTGGCCCTCCTGGGTCGCGGCGCCTGCCTCCTGGAGCGCGCGCAGGCTGTCGATGGCACTGCCGGAACTCGGCCGCAGGCGTTTCGTCTCCGCGGTCGGCCGGTCCGGCCGGCCCGCGTCGAACAGGCCGCGGCGGTTCAGCGGCTGCCCGCCCGGAACCAGCGAGGACTCGACCATCCTCATCTGCTCGTATCCGGCCTGTCTGACGCCCCGGACGGAGACCGGGATGGCCCACAACTGGTACTTGGTGCCGAGCTGGTCGAAGACTTCGTTGGAGTGGCCGGCCCGCAACCCGGAGACGGCCTCCCAGGGCAGGGTGACGGTGCGGAACGGGTTGCGGACGCGCAACCGGTCGTCGTCGGCGAAGACCGCCGGACGCAGGGTGAGGGCGAACAGCAGGGGAACCACGAGCAGCATCCCCGCCAGCGACTTCCACAGCGTGGCGCCCCCGGTGCTGACGACCGCGATGACGCCGAGGCCCAGCACGACGGCGAGCGACACCGCTCCCGTGGCGATGCCGGCCGGCGACCGGAAGATCCGGTCGGTGGAGGGGGGTCGCGCGACGGACGGTGACTGGGGCTCGGCTGGCGACATGCCTGCGATTGTGCCCGACGGCGTGTGTGTCGGCCACGGTACGAATGGGAGCAGTCTGGGCCACCTGGTCCGGGCGGCGCCGGGGCACGGCGAAGGCCCGGTGGCTCCTGGGGAGCTGCCGGGCCTGCTCGTGCGGGCTGTACGCAAGTTCGCCGTCACGTCGGGGAGAGGCGGGGGCTCAGTTCTGCTGGGGGACGGCCGGCTCGGCGGGATCCTCGGGGGTGCAGGACGTCGTGTGCTCGGCCGGTTCCGTGTCCGGCAGACCGTGGTGGCGGCAGCTGGGGGACTTGCCGTGCGCCTCGGCGTGGATGCGCTGCTTCATCGTGGGGGGCAGGGAGCGGGCCTGGGACCAGAGCCAGGTCGACGACGACGACGCCGTCGGCCAGGCCGGCTGCTGTGCGGTGCCGACGCTCTCCGCGCTGCGCGCCGGCCCGGTCAGGGCCGTGGCCGTCGCGGCGGTCGTCGTGATGAGTCCGAGCGCCGTGCACAGCGCGAGGAAGGCGGTGACGATGGCGGTCCACAGCTTCATGACGCGGTTGTCGGTCATGGCCCCTCACATTCAGGTTGGGCGATTTGCGTACTTTCCTCATGATGTGTATAGAGGCCGTGAAGTGGTGGACCGACGCCCGTGGCGTGGCGTTGTTCCGATGAACACCACTCGGATGGGTGCAAGAGCGGCGAAATCGGCAGGAACATGAGCTGACAGGTTCTAAAAGGGATGAAAGTCGCCCTCGGTGGAGATGTGATCACCCTCCGATCGGAGTGCTGCGATCCGCTTCTACTGCGCTGCCGATGGCGGGAGTTGAGAGGCGGATGCAGGTCACCGATCGGTATCGGTCGGTGTGTATAGTCGGGCGGCAGAGATCCCCTACGCCAAGGAAAGACGAGGTAGCGCGGTGAAGAAGCTTCTCCTGGTCGCACTGGCCGCCATCGGCGGGCTCCTCGTGTACCGCCAGATCCAGGCGGACCGCGCCGAGCAGGATCTGTGGACGGAGGCGACCGACTCCGTGCCCACGGGTTCCTGAGTACCGATTCCGAAGACTGAGCAGACCCCGGCCGCAGCTCGCGGTCGGGGTCTTGTGTTGCGTAACCCCCGGACCACGGTTAACGGGCAGCCGAAGGCGGGCTTTCCGGACGCCCGTACGGAATGCACGGGTGCCACGCACGCGTGCCGGGCAGGATGGCTCACATTCGGTCCAAGGCGAGGGGACGGCGTTGATGACCCGGCGTGCGCGACGTGGGAGTGCCGGGGCGGCCCGGTGGCGGACCGCCGTGCGGACCGCCGTCGTGGGCGCGGTGCTGTGCGCGGCCCCGGCCGCGCTGCCCGGGCCGGCGGCGACGGCCGCGCGGGCGGCGACGACCGCGCCGGGCGCGCCTGGCGCGCGGAAGGCACCGGACGCCCCGCCCTACGCCTTCGCGGACGACGTCCGCCCCGCACCCGCGGCGACGGGCACCACCGGCGCCGTGAGGCTGGATCCCGGCGCGACCTACCGCAGTTCCCTCGAGAGCCAGGAGAAGGCCTACTACCGCCTCGAACTCGACGGCACGTCGAACGCGTACGTCGCCGTCACGGCCGTACCCCCGGCGGACGCCGCCCTCTCCGTCGGCGACGGCGTCAGCATCTCCGTACAGAACGCCGACGGCGCCTCCTGCTCCCGCGACTCGGCGACCGTCGGGGCGTCCAAGAGCCCGCAGCCGATCACCGCGTGGGGCGCGCGCGAAGTGCTCCCCGGCAGGAGCCTGTGCCAGAAGGCCGGGACGTACTACGTGGTCGTGGCGCGCACCGGCGTCCAGACGGGCGGCGGCAACGGGGGCGGCAACGGGGCCGGTAGCGGGGACGGCACTCGGGACGGCCGTGGCACCGGCTCGGGTGCCGGTGGCGAGGAGACGGCTCCCGCCGCCGGGGCCTGGGATCTGGAGCTCGCTCCCGTCACCGAGCCCGCCCTGCGGGAGGCGGCCGCCACGCGCGTGCCCGAGGCGTGGGACTCGGCGACGCCCACGCCCCCCGTGGCCGAGCCGACGGCCGTCCGGGGCGGAGCCGGATTCACCGGGGCCACCGCCGTACGGCAGGGCGTCTGGAGGGACGAGATCGTCCCGGCCGGACCCTCTTCTACAAGGTGCCCGTGGACTGGGGCCGTCAGGTGTCCGCCGCGGTCGACCTGGGGAGCGCCGACAAGGATTCCGGCTATGTGGTCGACGCCCTGGACATGACGCTCTACAACCCGGTGCGAGCCGAGATCCAGGACACCGCAGTGGGGTACGGCGGCACCCAGAAGTCGACGGCGCTGCCCCCGCTCCCGCCGGTCGGCTACGCCAACCGCTACGCCTCCACCACCTCCACCAAGGCCCTGCGGTTCGCCGGCGAGTACTACCTCGTGGTGCACCTCGCGGCGCAGGTGGGCGACCGGTTCGGGGACGGCCCCTACGGGCTGACCCTGCGGGTCCGGGTCGGCGGCCGGACACAGGACGGGCCGGGGTACGCGGCGCGGTCGGCGCCCCGCGGGATCTTCGACGTCGGCACCCCGGATCCCGAGCCCGAGGCGGCCGGGACAGCACACACCGTCGACGCGTCGCGCAGCGCGACGGCGGGCGGTGACCCCGCGATGAAGGCGGTGGCGGTGGGCGGCATCGGCGCCGGCAGCCTGCTGCTCACGGTGCTCGGGGCCTGGACCCTGACCGCGCGGCGCCGGGCCGCGGCTCAGATACGGGCCAACGCCCAGAACCCCACCGCGTAACAGGCCAGCGCGAGCAGCAGCAGGGGCACCGCGACCTTCACCGGCGGCCCGGGGCGTCCCCGGCGGGCGGCGCGATGCCCGCGGCGGCCGGTTGTCCGCGGCGAGGCAGCCGCCGCCACAGGTGCGTGCTGCGGGGGGTGCGGGTGTTGCGCGTGCTGCGGCGTCCGGGGGTCCCGGGCGGTGTACGAGGCGGTCGATGAGGTGTCGGCCCGAGGCTCACGGGTGGGCGGGGCGAACGTGGGCTCGTACGAGGCCTCGTACGCGGGCTCGTTGATCGGCTCGTAGGCGGGCGCCTGGTGGTACGTGGGCGCGGGGGAGCCGGGCGGTGGCGTGTGGCCGGGAGGACGGGGCATGGGGTGCCCCGGGGACGCCGGAGCGGACGCCTGCGCGGCGGGGAACGAGCCGGACGTCGGCTGCGGCGGCGGCAGAGGGAAGCTGCCGGTGTCCGACATCGAGGGGGCGTGCGGGGGCGCGTGCGAAGGGGCGTGCGAGGGAGTCGGGGTGCGCTCGGGAAACAGGGCGGACGCGGGACCCGGAGCGTGCGAGGGGGAGGACGGAGGAGCGGCGGGCCGGGGTGGCGCCTGCGCGGGCGCGGAAGGCGGCCGGGAGGGCAGGGAGGCGACGCTCGGGCGAGCGGGATCCCGTGGCCCGGCGGGCCCGGGCGCGGGGTTCTCGGGACGGGTGGTCGAGCCGTCGGACCGGGGCACGGGGCCGTCGGGACCGTACCCCTTGGGCAGCGGCCCGAGTTGGTCGAAGATCTCGATCATCTCGTCGTCCGGCCCCGGCTCCGGAAGGAGTTCGGCGGCCGCCGCGAGGGCCTTGCGCGCCCCCGTGGCGGTGCGGAAGCGCGCCTGCGGATCCGGCTGCAGGAGTGTGGCCACGACCTGCCACAGAGGCTCGGGGACGTTCTTGGGCGCGCCCGGCGTTCCGTGGTCCGCGAAGTACTCGACCAGGGCCTTGGTGTCCGGCTTGGCCCCTTCGAGCAGGTACAGCGCGACCAGTCCGACCGCGAACAGGTCGGCAGGGAAGTCGGGGTCGGCGCCCAGCATCTGCTCGGGCGCGAGGTAGCCCGGCGTCCCCACCACGAGGTCGGTGTCGGTCAGCCGGGGCTCGCCCAGCCGCATCGCGATGCCGAAGTCGGAGAGCCTGAGGCGCGGCCGTGCCGTCCCGGTGGCCTCCAGCAGGATGTTGGCGGGCTTGATGTCGCGGTGCACGACGCCTTCCGCGTGGACCGCGGCGAGCCCGGAGAGCAGCTGGTCGAGCAGCGTGCACACGAACACCGGCGGCAGGGGCCCGTAGTCGCCGACGATGTGGGCCAGCGAACCGCCGGCCACCAGGTCCATGGTGAAGAGGACCTTGTCGTCGTCGGCCGCCCAGCTGGCGGGCGCGAGCACATGAGGATGGTCGATCCGCAACGCCTGCTCGCGCACGAAGCGCAGCAGCGCGTGCGCGTCGCTCTGCTGGAGCACCTTGGCGGCGACATAGCGGCGGCGGCGATGGTCCCAGGCACGCCAGACCGCGCCGACCCCTCCGCGACCGATCGGGTCGGCCAGTTCGTACCGTGCGGCGAAGACCTCACCCATGGCAGTGCGTCGCTCCTCCCCCTCGCCCCTAAGGGTTCTCCCCCTTGCTACCCCCGTGACGGGCGATACGACCCCTGAGTCCCCCGTGGACTTCACGAGCGCCGCGCGCCCCGTGCATCCCCCCGAATTCCCGGTTCCGCCGGTTCCGCCGGTTCCGCCGGTTCCCTCGCGTTCCCCGTGGTGTCCCCGCGTCCCCCGTGGTGTTCCAGGCGCCCCCCGTGCACCCGTGTCCCCCGTCACGTGGTGCCGTGCCCGGTGCTGCCCGGTGCTGCCCGGTGCTGACCTGCGATGCCGGCTGCCGCCCCCGCGAGCTGCCGACCGTCCGGCTGCCGAACCCCCTTCGGCTACCGGGGCCCGCCGCTCAGCTCTGGTGGGACTGGTAGTGCGTCACGGCGTCGGAGGTGCGGCCGGCGCCGTACACCCGGAGGAACTCCGCCAGTTCGGGGTGGGTCGGGGCGAGCGTGTCCGCGGCGTCGATGATGTCGCCGGCGGCGGCCACCGAGCGCAGCAGCGACTGGATCTCGCGGACCACCCGCCTGACCGTGGGCGCCCCCGAACTGGTCGTCGTCTGTGTGGCGTTGCTGAGCACCGATCCCCCCTGCGACCGTTTGATCTCGTCCATGCGCTCGGTCGCCTCGGCGGCGCTGACGCTGCCGTCCGCGACCTGTGCGGCCAACTCCTGCAGGAGCTGCACCCGTTGCACCACGGCCGGATTGCCGATCTTCGCCCGCTGACCGCTCATCAGCTGCGACAGCATCGGCGCCGACAGTCCCAGCACCCCCGCGAGACGAGCCTGGTTGAGGCCAAGATCGTCGATGAGCTTACGGAAGAGCGCCCCCAGCGGCTCCCCGTACCAGTTCCGCTGCAGTTCCCGCGCTCTCGCGGTCGCTTCCTGCTGTGCGGCGTCCATTGCGTCTCCCCATCGCTTCCCCAGAAACCGCGGTTCGCTGTAGCGAACCACGTCCGAGCATCTTACGGAGAGTGGTCATCCGCGGGGACCCCCAATCTTTTTGCGAGATACCCCCGGTGACCCGGTACTCTGGTCTGCGGCGCCCGCCGGGACGAGCTCGAATCGGCCGGACGTCACCTTCCGGGGCCTTAGCTCAGTTGGTAGAGCGCTGTCTTTGCATGGCAGATGTCAGGGGTTCGACTCCCCTAGGCTCCACCACAAAGACCCCTCCTACCTGCGGTGACGCAGATGGGAGGGGTCTTTTTGGCGTGCTGGGGCGTGGTGAGAAGCCGGTGGGCGGTCGGTCGGGCGACCTGCTCGGCGGCCCTCCGGTCGGCTTCCGGCAGGCGGCCCGCTCAGTCGCGGTCGTCGCGCTTCGCGGCCTCCTCCTCGGCCTGCTTGGCCTGGACCTCGGGGTCCAGAACGGCCGGATCGGCGCTGCCGTCCACCGAGGTCAGGGTGGTGCCCGAGGAGGGCACCTCCGTGGCCGCCGGCGGCTCGACCAGCCAGTCCGGGTTGGCCTGCTTGTCCCACCACTTCCAGGCCGCGTACGTGCCGCCGACGGCGACGCCCAGCACGGCCAGCGCCTTGGCGAGCTTGCCCGCCCTGGCATGCCGCCGGTGCTTGCGCACCAGCTTCTCGATCTCCTTCGGCGTCACCTGACCGCGCAGGGCGGCCAGCGCGGCAGCGCCACGAGAGGCGGCTTCTTCCTTCACGGGGCCGGCCGCGGCAACCGCCTGTTCGATCCTCGGCCGGGAGTAGTCGGCCGCCTGCCGGGCGGCCAGACGGGTGCGGACGGCGGCTTCGTGCGCGGCCAGGTCGACCTTCGGCGGGACATGCGTCAGAGCCTGTTCCAGGCGCGGTGCGACGTGGGCGCCGTACTGGACGCGGGCCTGTTCGGCGGCCAGCGACACTTTGGGCGCGAGCCGTACACGGGCCTCGTGCGCGTAGAGCGCGGCCCGTTCCTTGGCCGTGTCGGCGTAGGGCGCCACCACTTCCGCGGCGTGCAGCACGCTTCCCTTCGCCGAGCCGGTCGCGGCGCGCACGCTGTCGATGCGGGTCACGGGTTCCTCCTCCTCGGTGGCGTACGGTATTTCGACTTTCCACCCTTTTACGGATCATGCCTGCCGAGTGCGGTCGCGGCATGTGTGGGCGGGCATACGGGTGCTGATCACGTGCGATAGCGGACGGATTCAGGGCGCATTCGGCACATTCGGCACAACGGCAACAGAGGTCCGACAGGGCGACAAAACCGACGATGCCACGGATCGGCTCCGTTCGCTCCCGTCCCGGAGGGCTCCGGCGCGTTTTCCGTAACCGGAAGCGCCGGAACCGGAAGCGTCGGCTGCGGACCGTAGAAACCCCCTACGGAACCCCTACGGAACCCCTACGGACCCCTTACGGACCCGTCCGGGGGCCCGGAAGGCGCAGGGCGGACCCGGGGGCATCCGGAAGCGACGGTTCGGCTTCAGCCGTCCCGTGCCGTGCGAGGATCGGGGTCACAGGAAGACGACGGAAGGCAGATCAAGATCGTGGCCGAGCACCTGTACGCCACCCTGAAGACCAGTGCCGGCGACGTCGAGATCCGGCTCTTCCCGGACCACGCCCCCAAGACGGTCAGGAACTTCGTGGAACTCGCCACCGGCGAGCGCGAGTGGGTCAACCCCGAGACGGGCGTGAAGTCCTCGGCCAGGCTCTACGACGGCACCGTCTTCCACCGGGTGATCAGCGGATTCATGATCCAGGGCGGCGATCCGCTGGGCAACGGCACCGGTGACCCCGGCTACCAGTTCGCGGACGAGTTCCACCCGGAACTGCGATTCGACAGGCCCTACCTGCTGGCCATGGCCAACTCCGGCCCGAACACCAACGGCTCGCAGTTCTTCATCACCGTCGCCCCGACGGCCTGGCTGACCCGCAAGCACACCATCTTCGGCGAGGTCGTCGACGCGGCCGGCCAGAAGGTCGTCGACGCCATCGCGAAGGTCCAGACCAACTCACGCACGAAGCGTCCGCTGAAGGACATCGTCATCGAGTCGGTCGTCGTGGAGCGCCGCACGACCTGAGTCCGGCCGGATACGCGGCGGGCCTTCGGGAACCAAACGTCCTGCTGGTCCGTAAGGATGAGCAGGGCGGTTCCTTCACCTGCTCCGACGACTTCAGACCACCCACTGGGAGCCCATATGGACCAGGCGTCCGGCAGCCGGCAGGACGACGCACACAGCGGCCTGCCCGTCTGCTACCGGCACCCCGGCCGGGAGACCGGCGTGCGCTGCACCCGCTGCGAGCGTCCGATCTGCCCGGAGTGCATGGTCAGCGCCTCGGTCGGCTTCCAGTGCCCGACCTGCGTCCGCGAGGGCTCCGGCACCGGTCACGCCCCGAGCGCCTCGCAGCCCCGCACGATCGCGGGCGGCGCGGTGGCCGACGACCCGCACCTGGTCACGAAGATCCTCATCGGTCTCAACCTGGCGATGTTCGTGGTCCAGCTGGCGGTCGGCGACAGCTTCACCGAGCGGTTCGACCTCCTCGGCCGCGCCTTCACGCCGACCGTCGGATTCGGCGAGCTCCAGGGCGTGGCCGAAGGCCAGTGGTACCGGATGCTGACCGCGATGTTCCTGCACGGCAGCTACATCCACATCCTGTCCAACATGCTCAGCCTCTGGTGGATCGGCGGCCCTCTCGAAGCGGCCCTGGGCCGGGCCCGCTACCTCGCCCTGTACCTGGTGTCCGGGCTCGCCGGCAGCGCGCTGGCC
Source organism: Streptomyces sp. B21-105 (assembly GCF_036898465.1). Taxonomy (NCBI): domain Bacteria; kingdom Bacillati; phylum Actinomycetota; class Actinomycetes; order Kitasatosporales; family Streptomycetaceae; genus Streptomyces; species Streptomyces sp. B21-105. The sequence goes on from NZ_JARUMJ010000001.1 coordinate 4,748,657, forward strand.
TATCTGCTGGCCGCGCCCAACCAGGCCTCGCTCGGCGCGTCCGGCGCTGTCTACGGGCTCTTCGGCGCGCTCGCGGTGCTGGTGCGGCGTCAGCGGTACGACATGCGTCCGGTGATCGCCCTGCTGGTGATCAACCTGGTCATCACGTTCGGCTGGAGCGGTATCTCCTGGCAGGCGCACGTCGGCGGCCTGGTCGCCGGCCTCGTCATCGGCGCCGCCATGGTGTATGCGCCGCGTGAGCGCCGCTCCCTCGTCCAGTTCGGGACCTGCGCGTTGATGCTGGGCGTGGTCCTCATCGTCACGCTCCTGAGAACCGCCCAGCTCACCTGAGCGCACTGTTGTCCACAGTGTGTGGCGAATCTTGTGCACAAAGTGCGGGAACAGCTGTGCCCCCTGCCGTCGACTCACGTTTCCGCAGGCCAGGCAGGGGGCGAACAGGATTTCGAGTGAAGATGACGGCCGGTAGTTACGTCACACCGGCGTCAACCTCCGAGGGGTTATCCACAGATCTTCGTTTCTTTCCCCAAGTGTGGATACCCCTGTGGATAACTCTGTGGAGATCCATGGGCAGAGCTGGTCGGGGCGTGTGCGGCGGGTGCCGCCTGTGTGACGTCAGGGGTGTGAGGGCCTTGAAGGACCCCCGTCACTTCCACTGGGTGGAGACGCCGAACCCGGCCGCGATGAACCCGAAGCCGACCACGATGTTCCAGTTGTTCAGCTGGTCGATGGGCAGCCTGCCGTCGGTGACGTAGAAGACCACGATCCAGGCGAGCCCGATGAGGAACATGGCCAGCATCACGGGTGCGACCCAGGCGCGACTGTTCAGCTTGATTGCGGTCGCCTGCTTCGCCGGGGGCGGCGTGTAGTCGGACTTCTTGCGGATACGTGACTTCGGCACGAGGGTCTCTCCTGTCGATGCGCTGCGTGGCCGCGCAGGTGCTGGGTCGGGCTCGGGGGCTGCGTATTCAGGGGGCTGCTGGGCTCCCCCGGGCGTCCGTTAGCGTAGTGCTTCTACGGCGCTGAAGGAGATAAGGGTACGTTGAGCAATTCTGCCGACTCCCCACGGACGGGATCAACGGGTTCCGCGCCCGATCCCGGACACGTTTCTCCATCGATGTCCTCGGCGGCCCCGGACGCGGTCCCTCCGCCCGCTCCCGGTCCCGGCCGCAGGGGCGGCTTCGGCGGCTTCCGGCCGGTGCGGCTGCTCACCGTGGGCGTCTTCGCCCTCGCCGGTCTCCTCTTCTTCACCAGCTTCAACACCGCCAAGGGCACCAACATCCGCACGGACGCCTCCCTGCTGAAGTTGTCCGACCTCATCCAGGAGCGCAGCCAGAAGAACGGCGAGCTGGACGAGACGAACGGCGCCCTGCGTAACGACGTGGAATCGCTGGCGGAGGCGGACGACGGCAGCACCCAGGCCCAGGACGAGAAGCTCGCCGGCCTGGAGAAGAGCGCCGGCACCCAGAAACTCAAGGGGCGTGCGGTCACCGTCACGCTCAACGACGCCCCGCCGAACGCCACCGCCAAGCTCCCCGGCTACCCGGAGCCGCAGCCTGACTACCTGGTAATCCACCAGCAGGACCTCCAGGCCGTGGTGAACGCGCTCTGGCAGGGAGGCGCCCAGGGCATCAAGGTCATGGACCAGCGGCTGATCTCCACCAGCGCCGTCCGCTGCGTCGGCAACACCCTGATCCTCCAGGGCCGCGTCTACTCCCCGCCGTACACGATCCAGGCGGTGGGGGACCCGGAGAAGATGCAGCAGGCGCTCGCGGACTCCCCGGCGATTCAGAACTACATGGTCTACGTGAACGTCTACGGCCTCGGCTGGAAAGTCACCGAGAACGGGACGGTGACTCTGCCGGGCTACTCGGGCACAGTGGATCTGCACTACGCCAAGCCTGTGAAGTAGCGGAGCAGCGGCCGCCGGGGGGCGCCTGTGTCGGTGCGGGTGATCGTCAGGACGTTCAGCGAGCTGTGTGTCACCGTGGGCGCCGTCATCGTCCTATTCGTCGTCTATGTGCTGTTCTGGACCGGAGTGCGGGCCGAGCGGGCCATGGAGGACCAGATCGACGTCCTGCACGAGCAGTGGGGGCGGCAGAGCGCGGACCCCGCCCCGAGCGCTGGCCCCGCCTCGGGCGCCGGCTCCGCCCCGAGCGCGAGCCCTACCGATGCCGCGCGACAGCCCGACTACCGCAGCGGCCGGCCCTTCGCGGTGATGTACATCCCGCGCCTTGGTTTCACGTGGAACAAGCCGGTGCTCGAGGGGACGTTGGCCGGCACGCTCAAGAAGGGGCTGGGCCATTACGCCGGGACGGCCCGGCTGGGGCAGACCGGGAACTTCTCCGTCGCCGGCCACCGCCGGACCTACGGTGACCCGTTCAAGGACTTTCCCGAGCTCAGACGGGGTGACGCCGTGGTGCTGACCGACGGGACGACCTGGTTCACGTATCGGATCGACAAAGGGCCCTACAAAACAGTGCCCTCGGACGTCGAGGTGATCGACGCTGTGCCACGTAAGTCGGGGTACACGCGTCCGGGCCGGTACCTGACGTTGACCACGTGCGAACCCGAATGGGGCCACAGTCACCGGCTGATCGTCTGGGCGCACCTGGACTCCACCCAGCCCGTGGAGGCAGGCGAACCCAAGGCTCTGCGCCGTTAGTCTGGTGGTGTACGGCGTGAGTCAGGTGCCGTGGTGCGACGGAAGGGACGGCATGTACGGCTGGATCTGGCGGCATCTGCCGGGAAACGCGTGGCTGAAGGCGCTGATCTCGATCGTGCTGGTGGTGGCCGTGGTGTACGCGCTCTTCCAGTACGTCTTTCCGTGGGCCGAACCGCTGCTTCCCTTCAACGATGTGACGGTGGACAACCAGTGAGCGCGCGCATTCTCGTCGTCGACAACTACGACAGCTTCGTCTTCAACCTGGTCCAGTACCTGTACCAGCTGGGCGCCGAGTGCGAGGTCCTGCGCAACGACGAGGTCTCCACGGCCCACGCGCAGGACGGTTTCGACGGCGTTCTGCTGTCCCCCGGGCCGGGTACGCCCGAGGAGGCGGGCGTCTGCGTGGAGATGGTCCGCCACTGTGCGGACACCGGGGTTCCCGTCTTCGGCGTCTGCCTGGGCATGCAGTCGATGCAGGTGGCGTACGGCGGGGTCGTGGACCGCGCGCCGGAGCTGCTGCACGGCAAGACCTCGCCGGTGGAGCACAAGGGCAGGGGTGTCTTCGCCGGTCTGCCGTCGCCTTTCACCGCGACCCGCTACCACTCGCTGGCCGCCGAGTCGGGGACGGTCCCTGCCGAGCTCGAGGTCACCGCCCGGACCCACGACGGCATCATCATGGGCCTGCGCCACCGGGAACTGCCCGTCGAGGGCGTGCAGTTCCACCCGGAGTCGGTGCTGACCGAGCACGGGCACCGGATGCTGGCCAACTGGTTGGTGGAGTGCGGCGACGAGGGCGCGGTGGCGAGGTCGGCGGGGCTCGCCCCGGTGGTGGGCAGGGCCACGGCGTGACCGCGCTGCGGCCCGAGCGCGAGGATTCGTACGGCGCCGCCGCGTCGTACGAGTCCTTCGGCGGTGATCCGTACGGCGCCGATCTCTACGAGGAGCAGGCGTACCGGCAGCCCGCCGACGCGGAGCAGGGGTACCGGCCGCAGCCCGCCGACGAGGAGACGGTGGCGCTGCGGATACCACCGTCGGCCGCGTTCGGCCGTGGACCCGTACCGGCCTCTGGGGCTTCCGTCGACGCTGCGGCCCCCGGAACCCCGGCGGGCGGCCGTGCGGCCCGCAGGAAGGCCGCAAAGGGCCGTCGTGGGCGTCGTGGCGGTACGGCTGAGGTGTCCGAGTCGTACAACGGGTCCGACGCGCCCGCGCAGGACGAGCGGCCGCTGTCGCGCGTCGAGGCGCGACGCCGGGAGCGGGCGCGCAAGCCGAGCCCGGCCGTGGTCGTCAGCCGGGCGGTCGGCGAGGTGTTCATCACCACGGGTGTGCTGATGCTGCTGTTCGTGACCTACCAGCTGTGGTGGACGAACGTGCGGGCCCATGCGCAGGCGGACCGGGAGGCGAGCAGCCTCCAGGACGACTGGGCCAGCGGCAAGCGCGCCCCCGGCACGTTCTCGCCGGGGCAGGGCTTCGCCATCCTGCACATCCCCAAGCTGGACGTGGTGGTGCCGATCGCCGAGGGCGTCAGCAACAAGAAGGTCCTCGACAAGGGCATGGTCGGCCACTACGGCGAGGATCCGCTGGCGACGGCGATGCCCGAGGCGAAGACCGGGAACTTCGGGCTCGCGGGCCACCGCAACACCCACGGCGAGCCGTTCCGGTACATCAACAGGCTGCAGGCGGGCGACGCCATCGTCGTGGAGACGCAGAACGAGTACTTCGTCTACAAGATGACGTCGACGCTGCCGGTGACCGCGCCGAGCAACACGAGCGTGCTGGATCCGGTGCCGCCGGGTTCCGGACTCACCGGGCCGGGCCGGTACATCACCCTCACCACCTGCACGCCGGAGTTCACCAGCAAGTACCGCTTGATCGTCTGGGGCAAGATGGTCGAGGAACGGCCGCGCAGCAAGGGCAAGCCGGATGCGCTCGTCGAATAGGCGTGCGGTCCTGTAGGCGTGCGGCTCTGGAAGCGTGCGGTTCTGTAGGTGTGCAGCGAGTAGGGGCAGATGAACGTGGCAGCGACCACCGGCGACACCGAGCACGATGAACACACGCGTGTGGACGCGTCCGGGCCGGCGCCGCGGCGCAGGGGCGGCCGCGTCGCCCTGGCCGTCAGTGTCTTCGGGGAGCTCCTCATCACGGTCGGCCTGGTGCTCGGCCTGTTCGTCGTCTACTCCCTGTGGTGGACCAATGTCGTCGCCGACCGGCACGCAAACCGGCAGGGCGATAAGGTGCGCGACACCTGGGAGCAGGAGAAGGACACCGGCCCGGGGGCCCTCGACACCAAGGACGGCATCGGCTTCCTGCACGTCCCCGCGATGAGGAACGGGGAGGTGCTGGTGATGAAGGGCACCTCGTCGAAGATCCTCAACGAAGGTGTCGCCGGCTACTACACGGACCCGAGCCAGGCGACGCTGCCGATGACGGGCAAGAAGGGCAACTTCACCCTCGCCGCCCACCGCGACGGCCACGGGGCGAAGTTCCACAACATCGACAAGCTGGACAAGGGCGACCCGATCGTCTTCGAGACGAAGGACAAGTGGTACGTCTACAAGGTGTACGACGTCCTCGACGAGACCTCGAAGTACAACGTGCAGGTCCTCGCCCAGGTCCCGAAGGAGTCCGGGAAGACCAAGGCGGGTCACTACATCACCCTGACGACCTGCACGCCGGTGTACACGTCCCGCTACCGGTACGTGGTCTGGGGGGAACTGGTGCGGGTCGAGAAGGTCGACGCCAACCGCACCCCGCCGAGGGAACTCACCTGACCGAGGCTCCCCGAGGGCTGCGGATCTCCAGCCTCCGCAGCCGGGCCCGGTGCTGACGCAGCCGGTTCTCCACGCTCTGCAGGTCGGCGCGCAGGGCGATCAGCTCTCTGCGGTGTTCGCCCGACGCCTCGATCAGGGCGTTGAACAGGGGGACGACGGTCTTGCCGAGAATGTGGGCGATGCGCTCGTCGATGCGGTCGTCGATGAGGCTGTCCAGCGAGGTGCCGCTCCTCCTGACGGAGTTTTCCACAGGGTGTGCGCGGACCTGGGCCTCCATGTCCAGCAGGTACACACGCACCTGACGTGCGACTTCGCTGTCCCTGAGCAGCATCGCGACGTTGAGGACGGCCCGGCGGGGGAAGAGGGCGAGGGTGGCTGTGCGCGACTGGATCCCACTGAGTTGCTTGAAGCAACGCAGTTCTGCACCTGACAAGACGCGGTATCCGCTTGCTTCGAGTTCGGCTCGGTGATCGAGGACGAGCGCGCGGATCGCCGTGATGCCCACCTCGAAATAGGCGGCCGCCATCGCCGTCGTCACATGCACCCCGTCCGGCAGCAGGGACAGGGCCTTCACCCGGTCCAGGACCTCGGTCCGGTCCCGCACGCTCGCGCGCAGGGACTTGGATTCCAGCAGCACCGTTTCGTTGATCATGCTCGGTAAATGAGTCGGCATAAGTGAAGACACGATCGTTTGATGAGCGTGCGTTCGAGCGTTCGACGGTCGGAGGACAGAGCGCGGGCCCCGCCGGAACTCGACCGGCGGGGCCCGCGTGCTGTGTTTCTCCGTCCGGCTAGCCGCCGCCGCCGCCGAAGAAGCCGCCGCCGTTGTTGCCGCCGTTGTTGTCGCCGTTCTTGATGGCGATCAGGTTGACCGTCTGCCCCCTGTTGACCGTGCTGCCGGGGGCCGGGTCGGAGCTGATGACCTGGGCGTCGTCGTCCTGGGAACCGGCGACGTTGCCGACGTTCAGGCCCGCGTCCCGCAGCGCCTTCTTGGCGTCCTTCAGGGACATGCCCTGGAGGTTGCCCGGGACCTGCGTCTGGGTGCTCTTGCCGATCTGGATCTGCACCTTGGAGCCCTTGTCGGCCTGCGAGCCGATCGACGGCACGGTCTGGATGACCTTGCCGACCTGGTTCTGGTCCTGGGTGTCGACCTCGACGCACTCGCCCTTGAGGCCGTTCTGCTCCATCCGGGCCTTGGCTTCGTCACAGCTACTGTTGAAGACGTCGGGGACGGTGGACTTCTCCTCAGCCTTGGCGATGGTGAGGGTGATGGTGGCGCCCTTCTCCACCTGCGCGCCGAGCTTCGGATTCTGCTTCAGGACGGTGCCCTCCTCCTCGGTGGACACCTCTTCCTTCGTCTCGACCTCGAACTGGTACTGGTCGCCCCCCAGGAGCGTCTTCGCCTCGTCCAGGCTGCTGCCGAGGACCGACGGGACGACCACCTTCGGCGCGCCCGTGGAGACGACGAGTTTGACGGTGTCGCCCTTGTTGACGTCCTTGCCGAACGCCGGGTCCTGTGTGCAGATGTTGCCCTTGGGCTGGTTCTCGCATTCGGCTTCGGTGCTCTGCACCGTCAGCTCCACGTTGCCGGCCATCGTCTTGGCGCGGTCCAGGGTCTGGCCGACGAAGTTCGGGACGGCGAACGGCTTGTCCGCGGCGCCGTCGCTGCTGACCACCCACTTGCCGATCAGGACCGCGCCCACCAGCACCAGCACCGCGGCGACGACCAGCAGGATCGTCGAGGTGTTCGACTTCTTCTGGCGGCGCCGGTCGGGCCGGTCGTCGTAGCCGTAGCCGCCGTCGTCCGGGTTCATGGGCGGCAGCATCGACGTGGCGCCGGCGTCCTCCGGGCGCATCGCCGTCGTGGCGTGGCCGTCGCCGTACCCGCCGTAGCCGACCGAGCCCATCGCGGCTGTGGCGGCGACCGGCTGGCCGTCGAGGCAGGCCTCGATGTCCAGGCGCATCTCGTCGGCGGACTGGTAGCGGTAGTTCGGGTCCTTGACCAGTGCCCGCAGGACGATCGCGTCCATCTCGGGGGTGATCTCGGGGTCGAAGACGCTCGGCGGCTGCGGCTCCTCCCGGACATGCTGGTAGGCCACCGCGACCGGGGAGTCCCCGACGAACGGCGGCCGCACCGTCAGCAACTCGTAGAGCAGACAGCCGGTGGAGTACAGGTCGGAGCGGGCGTCGACCTGCTCGCCCTTGGCCTGCTCCGGCGAGAGGTACTGCGCCGTGCCGATGACCGCCGACGTCTGCGTCATCGTCATGCCGGAGTCGCCCATGGCACGGGCGATGCCGAAGTCCATGACCTTGACCTGGCCGTTGCGCGTCAGCATGACGTTCGCCGGCTTGATGTCGCGGTGGACGATGCCGGCTCTGTGCGAGTACTCCAGCGCCTGGAGGATGCCGATGGTCATCTCCAGCGTCCGCTCCGGCAGCAGCTTGCGGCCGGAGTGGAGCAGCTCGCGGAGCGTGGACCCGTCGACGTACTCCATGACGATGTACGGGATGGACACCTCGCCGATGTAGTCCTCGCCCGTGTCGTACACCGCCACGATCGCGGGGTGGTTGAGCGAGGCGGCAGACTGGGCCTCCCGGCGGAACCGGGCCTGGAAGGAAGGGTCACGCGCGAGGTCCGCGCGCAGCGTCTTCACCGCCACGGTACGGCCGAGGCGGGTGTCATGCGCGAGGTAGACCTCGGCCATGCCACCACGGCCGAGCACGTGGCCCAGCTCGTACCGGCCGCCGAGGCGACGCGGCTCTTCCATAGCTACCTACCAGCCCTCTCCGTCGGTCCCGCCCGGCACACATGTGCGGACGGAGGCTGCCGTCCGGGCATACCGTACCCGGACGGAGCTGTGTGACCTGGCCAAGCCCGTCACCCGATACGAGACCGGTATCGCAACGTGCACCGATGTGTAGGCGACGTGATGGGGGTCACTTCTTGTTGCCGATGACTGCCTTCATCACGTCCCTTGCGATCGGGCCGGCGAGACCGCCGCCGGTGATGTCGCCGCGGTTGGCCGCGCCGTCCTCGACGACGACGGCGACGGCGACCGGCGCGCTGCCGTCGGACAGCTTGGCGTACGAGATGAACCAGGCGTACGGCTTCTCACTGTTGTTGAGGCCGTGCTGGGCGGTACCGGTCTTGCCGCCGACCTTCACGCCGTCGATCTTGGCCTTGCCGCCGGTGCCGTTCGCGTCCTCGACGACCGTCTCCATCATCTTCTGGAGGGCCTGCGCGGTCTTCGCCGAGACGGCCTGGGACAGCTGCTGGGGCTCCGTGGTCTCCAGCGGGTCCAGCTTCGCCCAGACCTGGTCCACCATGTAGGGCTTCATCAGCTTGCCGTCGTTGGCGACCGCCGAGGCGACCATGGCCATCTGCAGCGGGGTGGCCCGGTTCGAGCCCTGGCCGATGCCGTCCAGCGCGTTCTGCGGCGGGTTGTCCTTGGGGTAGACCGACTCGGCGGCGCGCACCGGGGTGTCCAGTTCGGCCTCGTTGAAACCGAACTTGGCGGCCTGCTCGATCATCTTGTCGTTGCCGACGTTGTCGGCCATCTTCGCGAAGACGGTGTTGCAGGACACCATGAGCGCGTAGCGCAGGGTGGCGTCCTTGCACTCGCCGTGCTCGTTGGTGAGCTTGTTCGTGGACTGCGGCAGCTTGAACGGGTCCGGGGTGTCGGTCTTGTCGTCGATGTCCTCGACCTCGCCGTTCTCCAGCGCCGCGGCGGCCGTGACCACCTTGAACGTGGAACCGGGCGGGTAGGTCTCGCGCAGCGCCCGGTTGAGCATCGGGTCGTCGGGGTTGTTCTTCTTCTGGACCTTGTTCCACTCCTCGGCGTCCTTGTCGGAGGACCCGGCGAACTTCGAGGGGTCGTACGACGGCGTCGAGACCAGCGCCAGGATCTTGCCGGTGGACGGCTCGATCGCGGCGACCGCGCCCTTCTTGTCGCCCAGGCCCTGGTAGGCGGCCTTCTGCGCGGCGGCGTTGAGGGTGGTGACGACGCTGCCGCCCTCCTTCTCCTTGCCCGTGATCATGTCCAGGGTGTTGCGGAAGAACAGCCGGTCGTCGTTGCCGCTGAGGATGCCGTCCTCCAGCTTCTCCAGCTGGTTGGCGCCGAAGGCCTGCGAGGAGTACCCGGTGACCGGCGCCCACATCGCACCGTTGGTCCAGGTGCGCTTGTACTTGTAGTCGCCGGTGGTCTCCACCGAACCGGTGATCGCCTTGCCGTCGACGATGATGTCGCCGCGCGGGGTGGCGTACCGCGTGATGTTGACGCGGCGGTTCTTGGTGTCGCTGGCGAGGCTTTCCGCCTTGACGTACTGCAGGTAGTTGTCCCGCAGCAGCAGGGTGAGGATCAGGAGGCCGCAGAAGATCGCGATCCGGCGCAGGGGCTTGTTCATGACGGGCGGACCACCTGGGTCATCTCGGCGTCGGGGTTGGAAGCGGGGGCGGGCGCCGGACGGCGCGCGGTGTCGCTGATCCTGATCAGGATGCCGATCAGGGCCCAGTTGGCGATGACGGACGAACCGCCGTACGCGAGGAACGGCATCGTCATACCGGTCAGCGGGATGAGCCCCATCACACCGCCGGCGACGACGAACACCTGCAGGGCGAACGCGCCGGAGAGACCGATCGCGAGCAGCTTGCCGAAGGGGTCACGGGCGGCGAGGGCGGTGCGGATGCCGCGCTCGGCGATCAGCCCGTACAGCAGCAGGAGCGCCATCAGACCGGCCAGGCCCAGCTCCTCGCCGAAAGTGGCGAGGATGAAGTCGGAGTTGGCGGCGAACTTGATCAGCTCGGAGTGGCCCTGGCCCCAGCCGGTGCCCAGCGTGCCGCCGGAGCCGAACGCCCACAGGGCCTGCATGGCCTGCTCGGAGTGGCCGTACTGCCCCGCCTGGGAGAGCGTGTACTCCTTCATCGGGTCGAGCCAGGCCTGCACACGCTGCTGGACGTGGCTCTCGAAGCTGGCCACGCCGACCGCGCCGACCGAGGACATCAGCAGACCGAAGACGATCCAGCTGGTCCGCTCGGTGGCGACGTACAGCATGATGACGAACATTCCGAAGAACAGCAGTGAGGTGCCGAGGTCCGTCTCGAAGACGAGAATCAGGATCGAGATGATCCAGACGACGATGATCGGGCCGAGGTCGCGGCCGCGCGGCAGGTACAGGCCGAGGACGCGGCGGCTGGCCAGGGCCAGCGCGTCGCGCTTCACCATCAGGTAGCCGGCGAAGAAGATCGCCAGGACGATCTTGGCGAACTCACCGGGCTGGATGGAGAAGCCGGCGACCGAGATCCAGATCTTGGCGCCGTAGATGTCCTGCCCGAGGCCCGGCACGAGCGGGAGCAGCAGCAGGAAGATCGCGCCGACCATCGAGATATAGGTGTAGCGCTGCAGGACGCGGTGGTCCTTGAGGAAGATCAGCACCACGATGAACAGGGCGATGCCCATCGCCGTGTACAGCAGCTGCCGTGGCGCTGCCGTGCCGGCCTGCTTGGCGAGCTGCAGATACTTCGACTGGTCGAGCCGCCAGATGGCGACCAGCCCGAGCCCGTTCAGCAGGGTGGCCAGGGGCAGCAGCAGCGGGTCGGCGTACGGCGCGAACTTGCGGACGACGAGGTGCGCGACGCCGGCCAGCAGACCGAGCCCGAGCCCGTAGCTCAGCAGGCCGGACGGTACCTGCTCGTTGATCGCCAGGCCCACGTTGGCGTAGGCGAACACCGGGATGACGACGGCGAACACCAGTAGCGCGAGCTCGGTGTTGCGCCGGCTCGGTGTGCCGATCGAGCCGATCGTGGACGTGTGGTGCGTCGGCGAGTTGGTAGTACTGCTCATCGTGTGACGGGGCCTCTCACGGCTTGCCTACTGCTCACCGCACCGCGAGACGACCTTCTGCTCCTCCTCCGAAAGGCTCGGACCGGGGGTGGGAGTGGGGGTCGCGGGTGCGGACGGGGACGCGGTTGCCGAGGGGCTCGGCGATGCCTTGGACGTGAGGGAGACGGGCGTGGTTCCCGCGCCGCCGCCCCCCTGGCCGTCAGCGGTCTTCGAAGCGGTCTGCGAGCCGGTCGTCGCTGCGGTCTTGGAACCGGTCTTCGAGGCGGTCTGCGAGCCGGTGGCGCCCGCGGCGCCGGTACCCGCCTGCTTCTTGCACGCGGACGCCTGGACGGCCAGCTCGTCGATCTTCTTCTGGGCGTTCGGCAGGCTGCCCTCGGCGATCGTCGCCTCGACCAGCTTGCGCTGGTACTGCGGGAGGTACTTGAGTTCGATCTCGGGGTGGTCCTTCTCCACCTTCGACAACGACACCCACGCCAGATCCTGGCTGATGCCCCGGTACAGGGCGACGTGCTCGCCGCTGGTGCCGACGTAGTACTGCGTCTGCGTCCAGCGGTAGCCGCCGTACAGGCCGCCGCCGATGACGGCGAGCGTGAGCACCCCGTAGAAGGATCTCTTCAGCCACCGGCGGCCCTTGCGCGGTTTGACGAAGTCGTCGTCGGTGTAGTCGCCGAAGCCGTCGGTGGGGATGAAGCCTGTGATGTCGCCGCCGGAGCCGGGCGGGCCGAACTGGCCGCCCCCGCCGTGGCCCCCCTGCTGCCTGCGGCCGAGTCCTGAGGCGCGGCCCGCCGGGGTCTGCATGATGCCGTTGTCGTGCAGCTGGAGCTGGTTCTCGGCGACCGCGCCGACCACGACCGGGGTGTCGGACAGCTGACCGGCGAGCGTGTCCCCGGTGTCCAGGTCGAGGACGTCGGCGACGATCACCGTGATGTTGTCGGGGCCGCCGCCGCGCAGCGCGAGCTGGATGAGCTCCTGCACCGTCTCCTGCGGGCCCTGGTAGCTGGCCAGGGTGTCCTCGAGGGTCTGGTGGGACACCACGCCGGACAGGCCGTCGGAGCAGATCAGATAGCGGTCGCCGGCCCGCACCTCGCGGATCGACAGGTCCGGCTCCACATGCTCACCGCTGCCCAGCGCCCGCATCAGCAGCGACCGCTGGGGGTGGGTGGTGGCCTCTTCCTCGGTGATGCGGCCCTCGTCGACCAGGCGCTGGACCCAGGTGTGGTCCTGCGTGATCTGCGTCAGCACGCCGTCCCGCAGCAGGTACGCGCGCGAGTCGCCGACGTGGACGAGGCCGAGGCGCTGTCCGGTCCACAGCAGGGCGGTGAGGGTGGTCCCCATGCCCTCCAGCTGGGGGTCCTCCTCGACCAGCGAGCGCAGCTGGTCGTTGGCCCGCTGGACGGCCGTGCCGAGCGAGGTCAGGACGTCGGAGCCGGGCACGTCGTCGTCGAGGGCGACGATGGTGGAGATGGCCTCCGAGGAGGCGACCTCGCCGGCGGCGGCGCCGCCCATGCCGTCGGCGATGGCGAGCAGGCGCGGGCCGGCGTAACCGGAGTCCTCGTTGCCCTCCCGGATCATGCCCTTGTGCGATCCGGCGGCGAAACGCAGTGACAGACTCATGCGCACCTCGCCCGTCGGCTCCGGGTACAGCCGGTCGTGTCGAGCCACACTGCCCACCCTCCGCTCGGGAGCACACCGGGGCCCTGAGTGCCGGCCGCCGCCGTGTGCTCGCTCCGCTCGCGCTCACTCATGATGCAGCACTACTTCCGAAGCTCGATGACGGTCTTGCCGATACGGATCGGCGCGCCCAGCGGAATCGGTGTGGGAGTCGTCAGCCGCGATCGGTCGAGGTACGTGCCGTTGGTGGAGCCCAGGTCCTCGACGATCCACTGGCCGTCGCGGTCCGGATAGATCCTGGCATGGCGGCTGGAGGCGTAGTCGTCGTCCAGCACGATCGTGCTGTCGTGCGCCCGGCCCAGAGTGATGGTCTGGCCCTGGAGCGCGACGGTCGTGCCGGTGAGGATGCCCTCGGACACCACCAGCTTCGTCGGTGCGTTGCGGCGCGTACGGCCCGCGGCGGCGGCGGGCTGCTGGCGCTGCTGCGGTGGCGCCTGCTGGCGCTGGGCCTGCTGTTGCGCCCGCCCGGCCTCCCGGCGCGCACCGCGCTGGGTGACCCGCGTACCGAACAGGTCGCTGCGGATGACCTGCACGGCCACGATCACGAACAGCCACAGTACGGCCAGGAAACCCAGCCGCATGACCGTGAGGGTCAGCTCTGACATTGCCCCCGCTTCACCCTTCGGCTTGCCGGTAAATGATGGTGGTGCTGCCCACGACGATCCGCGAGCCGTCGCGGAGCGTAGCGCGGGTGGTGTGCTGCCCGTCCACCACGATGCCGTTGGTGGAGCCGAGATCCTGGATCGTCGAGGGCGAACCGGTCCGGATCTCGCAGTGCCGGCGGGAGACGCCGGGGTCGTCGATCCGCACGTCGGCCTCGGTGCTGCGGCCCAGCACGAGCGTCGCGCGGGAGATCTGGTGGCGTGCGCCGTTGATCTCGATCCAGTGGCGGGTGCGGGACCCGGGCTGCGGAGCCCCGGCCAGGCCGCCGCCTGCCGCGCCGGGCCGCTGTGCGCCCGCGGCGGGCGGGTAACCATAGCCGCCGGGACGGGCGCCGGGGGCGCCGGGCGGCGGGGCGGACGGCATCGGCGGAGCGGCTGCGGCGCCGGCGCGGGGATAGGCGGCGGCGCCGCCCGGTCCCGCGGAGTGCTGCCGGCCGCCGACGGGTGCCTGGTCCGGAGCCTGGCTGCTGGACGAGGCGAGCGTACGGCTGCGCACCCGGTACAGACCCGTGTCGAGGTCGTCCGCCTTCTCCAGGTTGACCTTGATCGGTCCCATGAAGGTGTAGCGCTGCTGCTTGGCGTAGTCGCGCACCATGCCGGCCAGCTCGTCGCCGAGCTGGCCCGAGTAGGGGCTGAGCCGCTCGTGGTCCGGCGTGCTCAGCTCCACGATGAAGTCGTTGGGGACGACGGTGCGGTCGCGGTTCCAGATCGTGGCGTTGTTGTCGCACTCGCGCTGGAGCGCACCGGCGATCTCGACGGGCTGGACCTCGGACTTGAAGACCTTGGCGAAGGTGCCGTTGACCAGACCCTCGAGACGCTGCTCGAACTTCTTCAGAACTCCCATGGGGCACCTCCTCCGTCGTGGCTGCTGTCCCGTGCCGTAATGCTTACCTGGTGCTGCTCGCCTGTACTGCTGCCTGTGCTGCCTGTGCTGCCTGTCTGTACTGCTTACTGATCGTATCCACGCGCCGGTGAATCGGCTGGTTCCCCCGGTCGGCCCCGTCCGCCGGTGTCGACGGCCCGCTCGTACACCTGCTGCATACGCTCGCTTCCGCTCAGGATCGTAGAGGCGGCCCGGGACCAGTGTCCCGCACCTGACTGTGCTCCTGGCCCGGCTCCTGGGGAGACGGCCGCCATAGGTACGAGGTTGATACGTGAACCAGTCCTTGCGGAGACGTACGGAGACGGACGGGGACGCCCGACGGCCTCCCACCTGCTCCCTGCCCCCCGAAAGGGATGTGAACGCCCCCTGGTGCACGTGCTAATGTTCTGCATGTCGGAAGGCGACAGGCCGAAAAGCCCACAAACCCGAAGACACACCCAATGCGCGGGTGGCGGAATAGGCAGACGCGCTGGATTCAGGTTCCAGTGCCCGCAAGGGCGTGGGGGTTCAACTCCCCCCTCGCGCACCAGGGAGCACCGACGAAAGTGCTCCGGTTGCATTGAAGGAACGGGCGGTCTCGTGATCACGAGACCGCCCGTTCTTCTCTGTGTGGCCAGAAACACGTGGACCGCCGACGGCTGGAGCCGTCGGCGGTCCACTTTTTGGGTGTGTGGATCTGATCTTGGGTTGCTGTGCCGGGGGTCGATTGTTCGGCTGGGGACTACTGCTGGCTTGTGAGGAAGCTCTCAGGGTTCGGTGACGTAGCCCTTAGTGTCCTGTGCCGTGGGCGTGGGCGGCGGTGTGTGCGAGGGTGCCGAGCCAGTCGCGTGCTTCCTTCCGAGCGACCGGCCCCGATGAGTTCTTCGAGCAGGGTGACGGAGCGGTGGTCCTGGCCGGTGGTGGGCTCGCCCAGGACGATGACCGGGGTGTCCATCGCGAGGACCGAGGCGAGGGCGACCCGTTTACGCTCGCCGAACGACAGATGGCGGGGGTGGCTGTCCGCCGGCCAGGGTGCGCTGGTGGGCCACTTTGCCGCTGATGACGGTGGCCGTGGTGCCAGGGGCGGTGGCCCTTTCGCCGGCGGTGCGGCGCGGCGTGGCGGCCGCTGCGGAAAGCTGACGCCCTGCCGGGGGATCGGCCACTGTCCGGGGCTCAGCCGCTGTCCACGGGACGTCGGATGCCTGCCGCACAACGGCCAGCAGTGCTGAGGCGGGGATGCTGTCGCCGCGGCGGTCCGCCAGAGGCGGGTCGTAGGCCACCGTGGTCCCGGTGTCATGGCTGTCCCAGACAGCCACTCTCCGCCCCCCCGAGGGGCGCCGCCGTGACTTCGGCCGCAGGGCCGGTTGTCCACAATCCCGAAGTCGTCCACAGGGTCTGACGGCTTTCAGCCGGCGGCTGTACGGTCTGCACAAGTTGATGTTCGGCTCGTCGGGCTCGTCACAGAGCTACTGGGCGTACGGGTGCGGGGGAGGCGGTCATGATGACCGAGACCGGTGGTGCAACGACCGGGGCGGCCGGGGCGGCCGGGGCGGGTGAAACGGTTCGAGCGCGCAGGATTCCCTCGGTGCGCGGGTTCGCCGAGCGGGCCGGTGAGTGGCGGGGTGAGCGGTCCGGCATACGGCCCGGCGAGAGGGAAAGCCCCAAGGACAGGGGCAGGGCCCTGCGCGATCGGGTACCGCGGTCGGCACACGCCGAGTTCGGCCTGGACGCCGCCCGGCCGGACGCGGTGGCGGCGGTCGAGGAGTCCAACCGAGGCCGAATCCCCGAGTTGACGCCCATACGGGTCGGCCGGATGGCGGCCACGCCGTTCGCGTTCCTGCGGGGCTCCGCCGGGCTCATGGCGTACGACCTGGCCCGCACCCCGATGACGGGGATCCGCGCCCAGATCTGTGGTGACGCCCACGCTGCCAACTTCGGCCTGTACGGCGACGCGCGCGGCGGACTGGTCATCGACCTGAACGACTTCGACGAGACCGTCGACGGCCCCTGGGAGTGGGACCTCAAGCGCCTCGCAGCCTCCCTGGTGCTGGCGGGCCGCGAGGCCGGCGCGGACGAGGACACCTGCCGCGGGGCGGCGCACGGGGCGGCCGGTTCCTATCGCCGCACCATGCGGATCCTGTCCAAACTGCCCGTACTGGACGCCTGGAACGCCATCGCCGACGAAGAACTCGTCTCCCATGCGGACGCCCACGACCTGCTCGGCACCCTGGAGCGGGTGTCGGAGAAGGCTCGGGCCAACACCAGCGGGCGGTTCGCGGCGAAGTCGACCGAACCGACGGAGGACGGCGGTCGGCGCTTCGTCGACGCGGCTCCGGTGCTGCGCAGGGTCCCGGACGCCGAGGCCGCGGCGGTGGCCGCGTCCCTGGAGCACTATCTGACCACCCTGCCCGAGGACCGCCACCCCCTTCTCGCCCGTCACTCGATCCACGACGTGGCCTTCCGCATCGTGGGCACGGGCAGTGTGGGGACGAGGTCCTATGTGGTGCTGCTGCTCGATCACCGCGGTGAGCCGCTGGTCCTCCAGGTGAAGGAGGCCCGCGCCTCGGTGCTCGTCCCGCACCTGTGGGCCGCCGGCTTCGAGACGTCGCAGGTGGAGCACGAGGGACGCCGGGTGGTGATCGGCCAGAAGCGCATGCAGGTCGTCAGCGATGTCCTGCTGGGCTGGACGACGGTCGATGAACGCCCCTTCCAGGTCAGGCAGTTCCGCAACCGCAAGGGCAGCGTCGACCCGGCCGCCCTCGCCGCCGACCAGATCGACGACTACGGCCGCATGACCGGCGCGCTGCTGGCCCGGGCCCACTCCCACACCGCCGACCCGCGCGTCGTCGCCGGCTACTGCGGCAAGAACGAGGAGCTCGACGAGGCGATCGCCGGCTTCGCTGTCGCCTACGCCGACCGCACCGAGGCGGACCACACGGACCTCGTCGCGGCGGTACGGGCGGGGCGGATCCCGGCCGAGACGGGGGTGTGAGCGACACGGTGGGGTGGAGTGGCGCCGAGGGCCGGCTTTGGGGGGCGGTGTGGACCGCGGTGTGGGCCGACGGTTCGTGGGGCTTGGCCTAGGCTGGTCGGGTGACGACCCCCGAAGCTGAGCAGCCCCGGCCCGAGGCGCGGCTGGAGCAGGCCGTGCGGGCCGCCGAGCAGGCGTTGATCGAGTTCGAGATCGCGGTGGAGACCTTCCGCGTCGAGGTCGAGAACTTCTCGCGGCTCCACCACCAGAAACTCGGTCCGATGTACGCCCGGCTCGACGAGTTGGACGCGCAGATCGCCGAGGCCCGTGCCGCCCGTACCGGCGACCCCGAGGACCAGCGCAAGGCCGCCGAGGCGCGCGCGCGGGTGCTGCCGATGCCGGGGGTCGAGGAGCTGTTCCACGGCTGGATGGACGGGGAGGGGCTGTTCCCGGAGGCCGCGGCGATGCTGACGGATCGGGCGGTGCAGCCTCCGGAGCGGGTGCGGCCCAGTGAGGAGGCCCGCAAGCTGTACCGGGAGCTGGCGCGCAAGGCGCACCCGGATCTGGCGCAGGAGGACGCGGAGCGGGCCCGGCGTGAGGAGTTCATCACCCGTGTGAACGCGGCTTACGCCCGTGGTGACGAGGTGCTGTTGCGTGAGCTGGCGGAGGAGTGGGCGGCCGGCCCGGCGCCTGCCGAGCGCAGCCCGAGCCCCAGCGAAGAGCTCTACGCCCGCCTCGAGTGGCTGGCCCAGCGCAAGGAGATGCTGGCGCTGGTGGCCAGGGAGCTGGAGGACAGCGCGATCGGCTCGATGCTACGGATGGCTCCGGACGATCCCGACGCCCTTCTGGACGAGATCGCCGACAAGCTGCTCGCCGACGTCGGGGCACGCGAGGCCGAGCTGGCCGAGCTGGTCGGCTAGATCCGGTTGCGGGTAGCGTCGGAGCATGAGTTTCGGAGCTGGTGTGCCCACGGTCGAGGTCGCAGACCTCAAGGACGACGACTTCCTGGTGGACGTCCGGGAGGACGACGAGTGGCAGGCGGGTCACGCCGAGGGGGCGCTGCACATTCCCATCAGTGAGTTCGTGGCCCGTTACGGCGAGCTGACCGAGGCCGCCCCCCAGGATGGGCGAGTGCATGTCATCTGCCGTTCCGGCGGTCGTTCGGCGCAGGTGACCATGTATCTCGTGCAGCAGGGCATCGACGCGGTGAACGTGGACGGCGGCATGCAGGTGTGGGCGGCTGTGGGGCGTCCGGTCGTCACGGACGAGGGCAAGCAGGGTTTCGTCCTGTAGTCGGCGCTCTCGTCGCGTCCTGAGTCGTGCGGTCAGGTCAGGGGGTGGGCGGCGAGGAGGTCGCCCAGGGCCTCCTCGTGGGCCGCGGCCGGGCCGAGTGAGAGCTCCAGGTGCTTGGCCCAGGCGTGGTAGCGGTGCAGCGGGTAGTCGACGTCGGCGCCGAAGCCTCCGTGCAGGTGCTGGGCGGTCTGCACGATCCGGCGTACGCCGTCCGAGGCCCAGATCTTGGCCAGGGCGACGTCTCCGGAGACGGGGAGTGCGCCGGGTGTTCCCGAGGCGATCCGCCAGGCGGCCTGCCACAGGGTGACCTCCATCGCGCGCAGGTCGATGTAGCGGTCGGCGGCCTGGACGGCGACCGCCTGGAAGCTGGCGATCGGGTGTCCGAACTGCTCGCGTTTGCCGGCGTAGTCGCTGGTCATGGCCAGGACACGGTCGCCGAGGCCGAGGGCCAGCGCGCAGGTGCCGGTGGCCAGCAGTGCGCGCAGCCGGTCCCAGGCGCCGTCGGCGGTGATGACGTCGCGGGCCGGGAGCCGCGCGGACTCCAGCCGCAGTTCTGCGAGCCGCTCGCCGGTGGTGGAGATCTGTGGGGCGAGTTCGACGCCCTGCTGTCCACGCGCGACCACGGCGAGGACGCTGCGGTCGTCGGCGGTGTGGGCCGGTACGAGGACGTGGTCGGCCTCGTAGGCCCAGGGCACGGCCGTCTGTACGCCGTCCAGTACCCACGTCGCGCCGTCTCCGGCGTCGCTCGTGGGCGTGCCGTTGCGGTCGTCCTGCCGGGCGGTGACGGCGAGCTCGGCGGTGTCGTGGCCGGTGCGGCCGCTCGCGGCGACGGTCAGCACGGTCTCGCCCCGGCCGACGCCGGCGAGCAGGGCGGACTTCAACTCCGGTGCGCCGTAGGCCTGTACGGTCGCGGCGGCCGCGCTGGTCTCCAGCAGGGGTACCCGTGCGAGCACCTTGCCCGCCTCGCGCAGCACCAGGCACAGGGCGACCGCGTCGAGGCCTGCCCCGCCGGACATCTCGTCGAGCATCAGGCTCAGCAGGTCCGCCGCGGCGAGCTTGTTCCACAGGGCGCGGTCGAGGTCGTCGGCGACGGCGGAGCCCTGGGTGAGCGCGGGGCTCGGCACGCCGTCGGGGGCGACCCCGGCGAAGACCCCTCGGGCCGCCTCGGCTGCGGCCTGCTGCTCCTCGGTGAAGGTGAAGTCCACGGCCGGTCCTCCCGACGGGTCAGCCGATCTGACAGAGCTGGCAGATCTGACGGATCGTCAAGATAGAACACGTTCTAGGAGAAGAGAAGGGAACAGCACGACAGTCGGGTCCCGGGGTCCCGGGGTCCCGGGAGGCCGGGCGGCTCAGCGGTCGAAGTCCACCTCCACCGCCTCGGTCAGCGGATGCGACTGGCACGCCAGCACATAGCCCGCCTCCGTCTCCTCCGGCTCCAGCGCGAAGTTGCGGTCCATGCGCACCTCGCCGCCTACGAGGAAGGCCCGGCAGGTCCCGCACACTCCGCCCTTGCACGCGTAGGGCGCGTCCGGCCGGTTGCGCAGCACGGTCTCCAGGACCGACTCCCCGTCGTGCACCGGCCAGCTTCCGCCCCGGCCGTCGAGCCGGGCGGTCACGGTGGCGTGCGCGGGCGCGGCCGGACGGGCCGTGGGTGTCGCGTCGTCCACGTGGAAGATCTCCTCGTGTATCCGGGTGCGGGCTACCCCGAGCTCTCTCAGCGTCCGTTCGGCGCCCTGCACCAGCCCGTACGGGCCGCACAGGAACCATCCCGCCACGTCCGTCACCGGCAGCAGCGCCGGCAGCAGGGCGGTCAGCCGGGCCTGGTCCAGTCGTCCGGAGGGCAGTCCGGCCTGCTGTTCCTCGCGGGAGAGAACGGTGACCAGATGCAGGCGCTCCGGGTACCGGTCCTTCAGGTCGGCTACATCCTCCAGGAACATCGTCGACGCCGCCGTACGGTCGCTGCGGATCAGACAGAACCGGGCGCGGGGCTCGCGGGCCAGCAGCGTGGAGACGATCGACAGGACGGGTGTGATGCCGCTGCCGCCGACGACCGCCGCGTAGAGGCCGGGGGCCGGGGCGAGGGTGAACCGCCCGGCCGGCGTCATCACCTCGAGTTCGTCCCCGACGTTGATCTCCTTGAGTGCGTAGGTGGAGAACGCTCCGCCCTCGACCAGCCGCACACCCACACGGAGTGTGCGCGGTCCTTCGCCGGAGGCGTCGGGCGCGGCCGAGCAGATCGAGTACGTCCGCCGGATCTCGGCTCCGTCGGCCAGGCGGCGCAGGGCGAGGTGCTGGCCGGGCGCGTGCCGGTACTCCTCGCGCAGTTCTTCGGGGACGGTGAAGGTGAGGGCGACGGAGTCGTCGGTCAGCCGGTCCACCGCGGCCACGGGGAGCCGGTGGAAGCGGGCCATCACAACTCCTTGAAGTGGTCGAAGGGTTCGCGGCAGGCCAGGCAGCGGCGCAGCGCCTTGCACGCGGTGGAGGAGAACCGGCTGAGCAGTTCGGTGTCGGCTGAGCCGCAGTGGGGGCAGTGCACCGGTTCCGGCTCGGAGGTCGCGGCCGGGGACCGGAGGGATCGGGTCGGCCCGAGTGCCAGCGGTACGGGTCCCTGTTCGCGCACGGCACGGGGCGGTGCGATGCCGAACTCCCGGAGTTTGCGCCGTCCTTCGGCGGTGATGTCGTCGGTCGACCAGGCGGGTGCGAGCACGGTGCGCACGGTGACTTCGCGTATGCCGTGCTGGTGCAGTGTGCGTTCGATGTCCAGGGACATGGCCTCGACGGCGGGGCAGCCGGTGTACGTGGGGGTCAGTTCGACCTCGACGGTGTCCGCGCCGTGCAGGTGGACGGCGCGCACGACGCCGAGCTCCTGGAGGGTGAGCACCGGAAGCTCGGGGTCGGGGACCGAGCCGGCGATCTCGAGGAGTTCCGCCTCCAGTGCGGTGGTCGCCGTCACCATGACGCCCCCGGGTGGCTGCGGTGCAGGTGCTGCATCTCGGCGAGCATCCGCCCGAAGGACTCGGTGTGCAGTCCCTCGCGGCCGGCGCCGGCGCTCCAGGCACCGGAGCGCGCGCCTTCCGGGACGGTCAGGCCGGACTGTCCCAGTACTTCCCGCACCGACTCCAGCCAGGCCGTTTTCAGGGCTGCCCGGTCGAGCTCGAGGCCGTTCACGGGCTGGAACATCTCTCCGGTGAACCTCCACAGCGCTGTGCACGCGCGCTGCATCCGTTCGTGGCTGACGTCGGTGCCGTCGCCGAGGCGCAGGGTCCACTGTTCGGCGTGGTCGCGGTGGTAGGCGACTTCCTTGACGGCCTTCGCCGCGAGCCCGGCGAACGGGCCGGGTCCGGTTGCCAGCTGGGCGTACAGCAGGTGCTGGTAGGTGGAGAAGTACAGCTGGCGCGCGATCGTGTGGGCGAAGTCGCCGTTGGGCTGTTCGACCAACTGGACGTTGCGGAAAGCGCGTTCCTCGCGCAGGTACGCCAGCTCGTCCTCGTCGCCGATCGTCGAGAGCAGGATTCTGGCCTGGCCGAGCAGGTCGAGCGCGATGTTGGCGAGGGCGACCTCCTCCTCCAGCACGGGCGCGTGGCCCATCCACTCCCCCAGGCGGTGGGAGAGCACCAGGGCGTCGTCCCCGAGGGCGAGGGCGGCGGTGCGTGTGTCGGCCGCGGCGGTGGACGTCGTCACAGGTGCTTCACCCCTTCCGGGATCTCGTAGAACGTGGGGTGCCGGTAAGGCTTGTCGGCGGACGGTTCGAAGAACGGGTCCTTCTCGTCGGGCGAGGACGCGGTGATCGCCGAGGACGGCACGACCCAGATCGAGACTCCCTCACCGCGCCGCGTGTACAGATCGCGTGCGTTGCGCAGGGCGAACTCGGCGTCCGGCGCGTGCAGGCTGCCGGCGTGGGTGTGGGAGAGGCCGCGCCGGGAGCGCACGAAGACCTCCCACAGGGGCCAGTCGGTGTGGGTCATGCCTGCTCCGCTTCCGTCGTCCGGGGAAGGCGTTTGGCCGCGTGGGCCGCGGCCGCCTCCCGTACCCATGCGCCCTCGTCGTGGGCGCGTCTGCGTTGGGTGATGCGCTGCTCGTTGCAGGGGCCGTTGCCCTTGAGGACTTCCTTGAACTCGGTCCAGTCGATGGGACCGAATTCGTAGTGCCCGCGCTCCTCGTTCCACTTCAGGTCCGGGTCCGGGAGGGTGAGGCCGAGCGACTCGGCCTGGGGGACGCAGATGTCGACGAAGCGCCGGCGCAGTTCGTCGTTGGAGTGGCGCTTGATCTTCCAGGCCATCGACTGCGCGGAGTGCGCGGACTCGTCGTCGGGCGGGCCGAACATCATGAGCGACGGCCACCACCAGCGGTCGACGGCGTCCTGCGCCATCGCGTGCTGCTCCTCGGTGCCGCGGCTGAGGGCGAGCAGCAGTTCGTACCCCTGGCGCTGGTGGAACGACTCCTCCTTGCACACGCGGACCATCGCGCGTGCGTACGGGCCGTAGGAGCAGCGGCACAGGGGGACCTGGTTGGTGATCGCCGCGCCGTCCACCAGCCAGCCGATCGCGCCGACGTCCGCCCAGGTCAGCGTGGGGTAGTTGAAGATCGAGGAGTACTTCTGGCGGCCGGTGTGCAGCTTGTCGAGGAGGTCGTCGCGGCTGGCGCCGAGGGTCTCGGCGGCGCTGTAGAGGTAGAGCCCGTGGCCCGCTTCGTCCTGGACCTTCGCCATGAGGATGGCCTTGCGGCGCAGGGAGGGGGCGCGGGTGATCCAGTTCGCCTCCGGCTGCATGCCGATGATCTCGGAGTGGGCGTGCTGCGCGATCTGGCGTACCAGCGTCGCCCGGTAGGCGTCGGGCATCCAGTCGCGTGGCTCGATGCGTTCGTCCGCGGCCACGGTGGCGTCGAAGAGACGCTCGTACGCCTCCTGCGTCGCCTCGTCGGCCGCCTCGCCGTCGTGCCGCGGGCCGTCTTCCTCCGTGCGGGCCGTCCGGTGGGCGGCTGCTGTCGCCATGCTGTCCCCCTTGACCTCGGGCCTCGGCTCGACGCCTCGGCCTCGGCTCTGCCCGAGCCTTCTCCCGACCGATCGTTCGGTCCGTGCGATTCCATGGTGGGACGGCCGTCGTATGGTGTCAACCGCTGTGGATAACCTGCGGGCGTTCTCCGTGGACTGTCCGCCCCACCCCGGCCGGGGCCCGGGCGGCAGTGGGGGAGGGCTGGGCCGGACGGGTGAGGCTGAGTACCGTTCGCGATTGCGCGACGCAGGGCGCGCAGAGGACCGGTATCGGGGAACGGGGCGGAATGGACGCGTACGACGGAGGCTCAGGCGCTCCACGGCGGGCGGACACGCCACGCGGACCGACCTCGGCGGACGGGCCGGACACGGCGGAGAGGCAGGGGCTGCCGGACGGGCCTGCCCCTTCGGGCGGGCCGCATACGCCGGGAGGACCCGATGTCTCGAGTGGACCCGACGCCTCGGGTGGACCCGACGCCTCGAGCGGGGCGGGCTCGGCAGGCGGGCGGGAGACGGAGTCGTCGTCGGTCAGAGGCGCCCTGCCCGCGCCGCGCACCGAGCTCGCGGGCCCAGCACCCGCCCGCGGGGCGGAAACCGGCGATGAGCCGGCCCTCGTCCTCGGCGCCGATTCGGGCCCCGATACGGACCCCGGCGCCGGCCCCCATGTGGACCCGGGTCCCCATGCCGACCCGGACCCGGACCCGGACACTGCCTCCGCCTCCGCCTCCGCGACAGCACATCGTCATCTCCAGCCCCGTACCGGTGTGGCCGCGCTCTCGCCGCGGTACCAGGTCGGCGCCGCGCTGGCGCTGGCCGTCGTCGCGGTCGCCGTGTGTGTGCACGTCGGGATGGTGTTCCTGCACGTCGCGCCGTCGAACACGGTGACGAAGGCGCATGGTGGGGCGATCGACGACTGGATCTATCCGGAGTTCGAACAGAACTGGAAACTGTTCGCGCCGAACCCGCTGCAGCAGAACATCGCCGTCCAGGTCCGCGCTCAGATCCGCCGCCCGGACGGCGGGTCTCGTACCACCGGCTGGTACGACCTGTCCGCGCAGGACGGCCGGGACATCGACGGCAATCTGGTGCCGAGCCACACCCAGCAGAACGAGTTGCGTCGTGCCTGGGACTTCTTCACCGCCACGCACGACAGTTCCGCCCGGCCCGTCGGCCTGCGCGGCGCCCTCGCTGAGACGTATCTGCGCCGCATCGTGGTGATGCGTCTCGAGCGTGGCGCGGTAGGCGAAGGCGATGTCGTGGAGCGGGTGCAGGTCCGCTCGCGGACCACCAATGTGCCCCCGCCGAAGTGGAGCACCGACAAGGTGTCGACGAGCCCGGTGTACCGCGTGCTGTCCTGGTGGTCCGTGCCGGACGGCGCGACCGAGGGAGGCGCGAGGTGAACCGGTTCTCCCTTTCGGTGTCCGCCGCGATCGCCCGTCTCACCGAGTCGGCGCTCGGGCCGTACCAGAGCGCCGTGGTCCGGATCGGCTTCAGCGCAACCTGGCTGCTGTTCCTGCTGCGAGAGTTCCCGCACCGCCAGGAGCTGTACGGCCCCGACGGTCCGTGGGACTGGGAGCTGGCTCGGCAGCTGATCGACAGCAACGGGTCGTTCACCGTCCTGATGTGGTCGGACGGGCAGGTCTGGTTCGAGGCCGTGTACGCGCTTGCGATGGTCGCCGGCGCGCTGCTGCTGCTGGGCTGGCGCACGCGCGCGATGTCGGTGCTGTTCATGGTCGGCGTGCTCTCGCTGCAGAACCGCAGCGTCTTCATGGGCGACGGCGGCGACAACGTTCTGCACCTGATGTCGGTCTACCTGATGTTCCTGCGCTGCGGCCGGGTGTGGTCGCTGGACGCCCGGCGGGCACGGCGTACGCAGGAGGCACGCGCGAGGGGCGAACGGGTCACGGACCGGGTCGGTCCCGTCCTGTGGGCCGCGTCAGGAACGGTGCTGGTCACGGTGACCGTGGCGGACCGTTTCCCCAGTGAGTGGACCATACCCGCGCTGCTCTGGGCGGCGTGGGCCGCGCAGGGCCTGTGGTGGGCCGCCGGACGCCTCCGGCAGTCGGCAGAGCCGCGGATCCTGCTCGACGTGATCGGCAACGTCCTGCACAACGGGGCCCTCGTCGTGATCATGGTCGAGGCCTGTCTGATCTACGCGACGGCCGGCTGGTACAAGATCCAGGGCTCGCGCTGGCAGGACGGCACCGCCGCGTACTACCCCCTGCACCTGGACTACTTCTCGCCCTGGCCCGCGCTCGCCGACCTGCTGGCTGCCAGCGGCACGATGGTCCTGATCGCGACGTACGGGACCGTCATCGTGCAGGTGGCCTTCCCGTTCACCCTGTTCAACCGGCGGCTGAAGAACGTGCTGCTGGCGCTGATGATGGCGGAGCACGCGGTGATCGCGGTCCTGCTGGGGCTGCCGTTCTTCTCGCTGGCGATGATCGCGACGGACTCCGTCTTCCTGCCGACGCCGTTTCTGCACCGGGTCGGCGGATGGGCGGCACGCGTGCGTGAGGCGCTGCTCCCGGACCGCGGACAGCCGCTCCCCGACGGCGTGCCGAGGGACGAGGCCGAAGCGCGGGGCCGAACCGCGGGCTCAAGGGGCCAGGACCACCCGGATCCCGCGCACGTACCTGCGGCGACGACGCCGGGCACGCCGGGCACGCGCGCGTAGGACCCAGGCCGGGTACGTGGCACGTGGCACGTGGCACGTGGCACGTAAGGGTCGCGGGCCCGTGCACCCGGCGCGGGTCCCGTGCAGGGGGCGCCCCCGTAGGGTTCACCGCATGACCGACCCCGTGACCGCAGGTCCCGACCCGCTCGACCCGCTCGACGCGCTCGGCCGGTGGCGCCGGCTTGCGGGTGGCGCCGTCCTGCTCGACGGCTTCCATGCCCTCAAGCACGCCGTGCGCCTCGGCGCCGAGGTCCCGGTGGCGGTCGCCGTCGACCGGCGGGCGGCGCTCGCCCTGGCCGGGGAACTCGCTCCCGATGTGGCCGAGGCGCTGGACGGGCTGCTGACGGAGGTCACGGAGGCGACGTACGCGTCCCTGGTGCCGCGTCCGCATCCCACCGCGGTCGCCGCCCTGGCCGTGCGGCCCTCGCGCGAGGCCCATCTGGACAGACTCGGGCAGGCTGACCGCACCGCCCCGGTCGTGGTTCTGGACAATCCGCGCAACCTGGGCAACGCGGGGGCGGTGATCCGGCTCGCGGCCGGATTCGGGGCGACCGGGGTGGTCACCACCGGCACGCTCGACCCCTGGCATCCGACCGTCGTGCGCGGCGGGGCAGGGCTGCACTTCGCGACGGCCGTGGAGCGGCTGGCGGTCGACGAACTGCCGGCCGGTCCGGTGTTCGCCCTCGACCCGGAGGGCGACGACATCCGGGGCGTCGAGCTCCCGGACGACGTCCTCCTCGCGTTCGGCTCGGAGCGCAGCGGGCTCTCCCCCGAGCTGCGCGCGCGGGCGGACCGTCTGCTCGCCCTGCCGATGCGCCCCCAGGTCTCCAGCTACAACCTCGCGACCAGTGTGGCCATGACGCTGTACCACTGGAGCGCCGCCGGGGGCGCACCGCAGCACCTCTGAGCGACTGCCGGGACAGGTACTGGTTTTCTGGGCTTCCAGGCGCCTTCCAGGCGCCTTTTACGCGTCTCGGCGGACCTCGACGACGCGGAAGCGGTTCGCGACGAAGGCGCCGTCGGTGAGGGCGGCGTTGGCCGCCGGGTTACCGCCCGAGCCGTGGAAGTCGGAGAACGCGGCCGTCTGGTTGACGTAGACGCCGCCGGTGAGGTTCAGGGAGAGCTGGGCGGCCTCGTCCAGGCAGACCTCCTGGACGGCCTGCTCGACCTCGCCGTCGGTGGTGTACGCGCCGACCGTCATCGCGCCCTTCTCCCGTACCGTGCGCCGCAGCAGGGCCACGGCGTCGGCCGCGGAGTCGACCGCGACGGCGAAGGAGACGGGGCCGAAGCACTCGCTCATGTAGGCGGCCTCGTCGTCCGGCTTGGCTCCGTCCAGCTTGACGATCACCGGGGTGCGCACGATCGCGTCCGGGAAGTCCGGGTTGCCGACCTCGCGGGAGGCGAGGGCGACCTCGCCGAGGCCCGCCGCGGCTTCCAGACGGGCCTTGACGTCGGGGTTGACGATCGCGCCGAGCAGGGCGTTCGCGCGCGCGTCGTCGCCGAGGAGGCCGTCGACCGAGCGGGCGAGGTCGGCGACGACCTCGTCGTAGGACTTCGGGCCCTCGTCGGTGCGGATGCCGTCGCGGGGGATCAGCAGGTTCTGCGGGGTGGTGCACATCTGGCCGCTGTACAGGGACAGCGAGAACGCCAGGTTGGCGAGCATGCCCTGGTAGTTCGCGGTGGACTCGACGAGCACCGTGTTGACGCCGGCCTTCTCCGTGTAGACCTGCGCCTGGCGGGCGTTGGCCTCCAGCCAGTCGCCGAAGGCGGTCGAGCCGGTGTAGTCGACGATCCGGATCTCGGGGCGGGTGGCCAGCGCCTTGGCGATGCCCTCGCCGGGGCGCTCGGCGGCCAGCGCGACCAGGTTCGGGTCGAAGCCGGCCGCGGCGAGCACCTCGCGTGCGACGCCCACGGTCAGCGCGAGCGGCAGCACCGCGCGCGGGTGGGGCTTGACCAGGACGGCGTTGCCGGTGGCCAGCGAGGCGAACAGGCCCGGGTAGCCGTTCCACGTGGGGAAGGTGTTGCAGCCGATGAGCAGGGCGATGCCGCGGGGTACGGGCGTGAAGCTCTTGGTCATCGCGAGCGGGTCGCGCTTGCCCTGGGGCTTGCTCCACTCCGCGGTGCCGGGGGTGCGGACCTGCTCGGCGTAGGCGTACGCCACCGCTTCCAGGCCGCGGTCCTGTGCGTGCGGGCCGCCCGCCTGGAAGGCCATCATGAAGGCCTGGCCGGACGTGTGCATGACGGCGTGGGCGAACTCGTGGGTGCGGTCGCTGATCCGCTTGAGGATCTCCAGGCAGACCACCGCGCGGACCTCCGCGCCCGCGTTCCGCCAGGCGCGCTGTCCGGCGCGCATCGCGGGCAGCAGGGTGTCCACGTCCGCGTGCGGGTAGGAGACGCCGAGTTCGGGGCCGTACGGCGAGACCTCGCCGCCCACCCAGCCGTCGGTGCCGGGCTGGCCGAGGTCGAGGCGGGTGTTCAGGAGGGCGTCGAAGGCGGCCTTGCCGGCTGCCGCGTCCAGACTGCCGTTCTCCCCGTAGGCCTTGGGGTGTTCCGGGTGGGGGGACCAGTACGCGCGTGTGCGGATCGCTTCCAGGGCCTGGTCGAGGGTGGGCCGGTGCTGGGCGATCAGAGCGTGCGCGGTCGGTTCGGCGGCGGCCATGCGGGACCAACTCCTCGTCTTGAGAACTCTCCGTCGAGCTCATGACCTGGCGAAAACCTGGGCAGGAACAGCCAGTCACGGCTAGAGTAACCGAACGATCGGTCGGGACAAGGGGGCCTGCCGCATCTGTGGAAATCCCCGTGCGGGAGGATCGCGCACATGACAGGACTCGACCCCAGCAGCGCCGTCGCCGTCGTCGGCACCGGCACCATGGGCCAGGGCATCGCCCAGGTCGCCCTGGTCGCGGGACACCCCGTGCGGCTGTTCGACGCCGTTCCCGGCCGTGCCCGCGAGGCGGCCGCCGCCATCGGTGCCCGCCTGGACCGGCTCGTCGAGAAGGACCGCCTCGCCGCCTCCGACCGGGACGGGGCACGCGCCCGGCTGCGGCCCGCGGAGAGCCTCGCCGACCTCGCTGACTGCTCCCTGGTCGTGGAGGCCGTCGTCGAGCGGCTGGACGCCAAGCAGGAGCTGTTCCGGCAACTCGAGGACGTCGTCGGCGAGGACTGCCTCCTGGCCACCAACACCTCGTCCCTGTCCGTGACCGCGGTCGCCGGCGCCCTGCGCAACCCGGGGCGCTTCGTCGGCCTGCACTTCTTCAACCCGGCGCCGCTGCTGCCGCTGGTCGAGGTCGTCTCCGGGTACGCCACCGACGTCACCTCGGCCACGCGCGCGTACGAGACCGCCCGCGCCTGGGGGAAGACGCCGGTCGCCTGCGCCGACACCCCCGGCTTCATCGTCAACCGCATCGCGCGGCCCTTCTACGCCGAGGCGTTCGCCGTCTACGAGGCGCAGGGCGCCGACCCGGCCACCATCGACGCGATCCTGCGCGAGTCGGGCGGCTTCCGGATGGGCGCCTTCGAGCTGACCGACCTGATCGGCCAGGACGTCAACGAGTCGGTCACGCACTCCGTGTGGCAGTCCTTCTTCCAGGACGTGCGCTTCACGCCCTCGCTCGCCCAGCGGCGCCTGGTCGAGTCGGGCCGCCTCGGCCGCAAGAGCGGCCAGGGCTGGTACGACTACCGGGAGGGCGTCGAGCGGGCCGAGCCGCACACCGCGGAGAAGGCCCGGCCGCCCGCGTACGTCGTCGCCGAGGGCAACCTGGGGCCCGCGTCGGAGCTGCTCGCGCTGATCCGGGAGGCAGGCATCCAGGTCCGCGAGGACGACGAGGACCACGGCACCCGGCTGGTGCTGCCCGGCGGGGGTCAGCTCGCCCTCGCCGACGGCCAGACCTCCGTGGAGTTCCGCGACGTCGTCTACTTCGACCTCGCCCTGGACTACCGCAAGGCCACCCGCATCGCGCTGGCCTCCTCCCAGGACACCTCCCCGCAGACCATGTCCGAGGCGGTCGGCCTGTTCCAGGCGCTCGGGAAGGACGTCAGCGTCATCGGGGACGTCCCCGGCATGATCGTCGCCCGTACGGTCGCCCGGATCGTCGACCTCGCGCACGACGCGGTCGCCAAGGGCGTCGCCACCGAGGAGGACGTCGACACCGCGATGCGCCTGGGTGTGAACTACCCCCTCGGCCCGTTCGAGTGGAGCCGCCGGCTCGGCCGCACCTGGGCCTGCGCCCTCCTCGACGACCTGCACGAACGCGACCCCTCCGGGCGTTACGCGCCGTCCCTCGCGCTCTACCGGCACTCCTACGCCACCGAGAGGCGGGAGGGCGCCTCGTGACCATGGCCAAGCGCGACACGTACACCCCGGAGACGCTGCTCTCCGTCGCCGTCCAGGTCTTCAACGAGCGCGGCTACGACGGCACCTCCATGGAGCACCTCTCCAGGGCCGCCGGCATCTCGAAGTCGTCGATCTACCACCACGTCGCCGGCAAGGAGGAACTGCTGCGGCGGGCCGTCAGCCGCGCTCTGGACGGCCTGTTCGGGATCCTCGACGAGGAGAACGCGCGCGAGGGGCACGCCTCGGATCGCCTCGAGTACGTCGTGCGGCGGATGGTCGAGGTGCTCATCGGTGAACTGCCGTACGTGACGCTGCTGCTGCGGGTGCGCGGCAACACCGACACCGAGCGGTGGGCCCTGGAGCGGCGCCGGGACTTCGACCACCGGGTCGCCGACCTGCTGAGGGCGGCCGCGGCCGAGGGGGACGTGCGCTCCGACATGGAGGTACGGCTCGCGACCCGCCTGGTCTTCGGGATGATCAACTCGATCGTCGAGTGGTACCGGCCCGGCGGACGCGGGATGGTCGAGAGCGAGGTGGCGGACGCGGTGGTGCGGCTCGTCTTCGAGGGGCTGCGGACGGCCCGGTAGGGCTCAGCCCTGCGGTTCCAGGTCCTCCTCCTCGAACACCAGCAGCGTGCGCGTGCTGAGCACCTCCGGGATCGCCTGGAGACGGGTGAGGACCACCTCGCGCAGCGCCCGGTTGTCGGGTGTGTGCACCAGGAGCAGAACGTCGAAGTCGCCCCCGACGAGGGCGATGTGGGAGGCGCCGGGCAGCCGTCTGAGCTGCTCGCGCACGGTCCGCCAGGAGTTCTGCACGATCGTCAGCGTGATGTAGGCGCTCGTGCCCTGTCCCGCCCGTTCGTGGTCGACGCGGGCACCGAAGCCTCGTATGACGCCGTCCTCGATGAGCCGGTTGATCCGCGCGTAGGCGTTGGCCCGGGAGACGTGGACCCGTTCGGCGACCGAGCGTATGGAGGCGCGGCCGTCCGCCTGGAGCATCTGCAGGATGTCCTGGTCGATGGCGTCGAGCGGACGAGGCGGCGGCAGCGGGGCCCCGGCGGACGGCGGGGCCCCGGTCGAGGGCGAGGATCCGGTCGGGGGAAGGGGGGCACCGTTCTCCGGCCCTTCGGCCATTTGTTCAGGTGCCATGTCCCCCCGCCTCTCCCGAATGGACGTACTGCGTCCATCTCAGGCTGTGGAGAACCGTTTGTCCACAGCCTGAGGGGCCCTGTAGCCAAAATGTGCCGACGACCGAACAATCGGTAGGTGAGGCGCATCACAACCGACGCGCCGCCCGTAGCCACTCCTCCGAGGAGGTGCCGTCATGACGGTCATGGAGCAGCGGGGCGCGTACCGGCCGACTCCGCCGCCGGCCTGGCAGCCCCGTACCGACCCCGCGCCGCTGCTGCCCGACGCGCAGCCGTACCGCGTCCTCGGCACCGGGGCGGCCGCGCAGGCCGATCCGGAGCTGCTGCGCAGGCTGTACGCGCAGCTGGTGCGCGGTCGCCGGTACAACGTCCAGGCCACCGCCCTCACCAAGCAGGGCAGGCTCGCCGTCTACCCGTCCAGCACCGGCCAGGAGGCCTGCGAGGTCGCCGCCGCGCTGGTTCTGGAGGAGCGGGACTGGCTCTTCCCCAGCTACCGCGACACCCTCGCCGTCGTCGCACGCGGCGTGGACCCCGTCGAGGCCCTCACCCTGCTGCGCGGCGACTGGCACACCGGCTACGACCCCTACGAGCACCGGGTGGCACCCCTGTGCACCCCGCTCGCCACCCAGCTCCCGCACGCCGTGGGCCTCGCGCACGCCGCCCGCCTCAAGGGCGACGACGTGGTCGCGCTCGCCATGGTCGGCGACGGCGGCACCAGCGAGGGCGACTTCCACGAGGCGCTGAACTTCGCCGCCGTCTGGCAGGCGCCGGTCGTCTTCCTCGTGCAGAACAACGGCTTCGCGATCTCCGTGCCGCTCGCCAAGCAGACCGCCGCCCCGTCGCTGGCCCACAAGGCCGTCGGCTACGGCATGCCGGGCCGGCTGGTCGACGGCAACGACGCGGCCGCCGTGCACGAGGTGCTGGCCGACGCCGTGCGCCGCGCGCGTGAGGGCGGCGGCCCGACCCTCGTGGAGGCGGTGACGTACCGCATCGACGCGCACACCAACGCCGACGACGCCACTCGCTACCGCGCCGACGCCGAGGTCGAGACCTGGCGTGAGCACGACCCGATCGAGTTGCTGGAGCGCGAACTGTCCGCGCGCGGGCTGCTCGACGACGACGCGCGGCGCACCGTGCGGGACGCCGCCGAGGAGATGGCCGCCGACCTGCGCGCCCGGATGAACCAGGACGCGGTCCTCGACCCCATGGACCTGTTCTCCCACGTGTACGCCGAACCCACCCCGCAGTTGCGTGAGCAGCAGGCGCTGTTGCGGGCCGAGCTCGCGGCCGAGCAGGAAGGCGCGCACTGATGACGACGGTCGCCCTCAAGCCCGCCACCATGGCTCAGGCCCTCACGCGCGCGCTCCGTGACGCGATGGCAGCCGACCCGGCCGTGCACGTCCTGGGCGAGGACGTGGGCGCCCTCGGCGGCGTCTTCCGGGTCACCGACGGCCTCGCGAAGGAGTTCGGCGAGGACCGCTGCACGGACACCCCGCTCGCGGAGGCCGGCATTCTCGGCACCGCCGTCGGCATGGCCATGTACGGCCTGCGGCCGGTCGTGGAGATGCAGTTCGACGCCTTCGCCTATCCGGCCTTCGAGCAGCTCATCAGCCATGTCGCGCGCATGCGCAACCGCACCCGCGGCCGGATGCCGCTGCCGATCACCGTCCGCGTGCCCTACGGCGGCGGCATCGGCGGAGTCGAGCACCACAGCGACTCCTCCGAGGCGTACTACATGGCGACCCCGGGGCTGCACGTCGTCACGCCCGCCACGGTCGCCGACGCCTACGGTCTGCTGCGCGCCGCCATCGCCTCCGACGACCCGGTCGTCTTCCTCGAACCCAAGCGCCTGTACTGGTCCAAGGACGTCTGGAACCCGCAGGAGCCGACGGACGTCGCGCCGATCGGCCGGGCGGTCGTGCGGCGTCCGGGCCGCAGCGCGACCCTGATCACGTACGGGCCGTCGGTGCCGGTCTGCATCGAGGCCGCCGAGGCGGCGCGGGCCGAGGGCTGGGACCTCGAGGTCGTCGACCTGCGCTCCCTGGTGCCTTTCGACGACGAGACGGTCGCCGCGTCGGTGCGGCGCACCGGCCGCGCGGTCGTCGTCCACGAGTCGGGCTCCTTCGGCGGCCCGGGCGGGGAGATCGCGGCCCGCGTCACCGAGCGCTGCTTCCACCACCTGGAGGCGCCGGTGCTGCGCGTCGCCGGGTTCGACCTGCCGTATCCGCCGCCGATGCTGGAGCGTCACCATCTGCCCGGCGTCGACCGCATCCTGGACGCCGTGGCACGGCTGCAGTGGGAGGCCGGGAACTGATGGCACAGGTGCTGGAGTTCAAGCTGCCCGACCTCGGAGAAGGGCTCACCGAGGCGGAGATCGTCCGTTGGCTGGTCCAGGTCGGTGACGTGGTCGCCGTCGACCAGCCGGTCGTCGAGGTCGAGACGGCCAAGGCGATGGTCGAGGTGCCCTGCCCCTACGGCGGCGTGGTCACGGCCCGCTTCGGCGAGGAGGGCACGGAACTGCCCGTCGGCGCCCCGCTGATCACGGTCGCGGTCGGCGCCCCTGCTTCCGGCGACGTACTCGGACCCGCCGACCCGTCCGCACGGGACGGGCGGGATGGACGGGAGGGACGGGGTGGACGGGGTGGGTCGGCCGGATCGGGATCGGCTGAGGGCTCGGGCAACGTGCTGGTGGGTTACGGCACGTCCGAGGCCCCGGCACGACGCAGGCGGGTGCGGCCGGTCCAGCCGACTCCGCCGACCGCGCCCCCGGCGACGCACGCCCCTTCCCGGGCCGCGGCGGCGGCTCCGCACGCCCTGACCGACGCCGCTCCGGCACCCGCCGTCGTGCCGGTCGGTCCGGCCGAGGCCGGTGCTGCCCGCGCACCGCACACGGCGTCCGGTGGCCCCGTCCCCGTGATCTCCCCGCTGGTCCGTCGCCTCGCGCGGGAGAACGGCCTCGATCTGCGGCAGCTCACCGGCTCCGGGCCCGAAGGGCTGATCCTGCGGGCCGATGTGGAGAACGCCCTGCGCGCCTCTGCCACGCCTGCCGCTTCCGAGGCCGCGCAGTCCGTGCCGGACACCGTCGTGACGCCCGCGCCGGGCGCCGCGCCCGACGGACGCCGCATCCCCCTCAAGGGCGTCCGGGGCGCCGTCGCCGACAAGCTCTCCCGCAGCCGTCGCGAGATCCCCGACGCGACCTGTTGGGTGGACGCGGACGCGACGGAACTGATGCGCGCCCGTGCCGCCATGAACGCGGCCGGCGGACCGAAGATCTCGCTCCTCGCGCTGCTCGCCCGGATCTGTACCGCGGCCCTGGCCCGGTTCCCCGAGCTCAACTCCAGCGTCGACACGGCGGCCCGCGAGATCGTCCAGTTCGACCACGTCCATCTCGGGTTCGCCGCGCAGACCGAGCGCGGACTCGTCGTCCCGGTCGTCCGCGACGCGCAGGCCAGGGACGCCGAAGGCCTCACCGCGGAGTTCGCCCGGCTCACGGAGGCCGGCCGCGCCGGACGCCTCACCCCCGGCGAACTGACCGGCGGCACCTTCACGCTGAACAACTACGGCGTGTTCGGCGTCGACGGATCCACGCCGATCGTGAACCACCCCGAGGCGGCCATGCTCGGCGTCGGCCGCATCGTGCCCAAGCCATGGGTGCACGAGGGCGAACTGGCCGTGCGTCAGGTCGTCCAGCTCTCCCTCACCTTCGACCACCGCGTGTGCGACGGAGGCACGGCCGGCGGCTTCCTGCGCCACGTGGCGGACTGTGTGGAACAGCCGGCGGTGCTGCTGCGCACCCTGTGAGTCCGGACGGACCCGTGCGTTCCCTGTGATCCAGGGATCCAGAGATCCAGGGTGACCGGATGCCCGGCGCTGACCGCATACTCGTGAGGTGACCTCGAACGAGTCCGCCGCTGCCTACGACGCCGTCGTGCTGGCCGGCGGCGGCGCCCGCAGGCTGGGCGGCGCCGACAAACCGGGTGTGCGGGTGGGTGGGCGCGCGCTTCTGGACCGGGTGCTCGGAGCCTGCGCCGACGCGCGCGCCACCGTCGTCGTCGCCGAGCGCCGCCCCACCCCCCGGCCGGTGCGCTGGGCGCGCGAGGACCCGCCCGGGGCGGGTCCCGTGGCCGCTCTCGACGCCGGCCTGCGTCACACCGCGGCGGACGACGTCCTCGTCCTCTCCGCCGATCTGCCGTTTCTCACCGCGGACACCGTGCGGCGGCTGCTGTCCACCCTGCGCGCCGGACCGGGCGAGGGTGTGCTGCTCACCGACGGGGACGGCCGCGACCAGCCGCTCGTCGCCGCGTACCGCACGGCGGCGCTGCGCCGCGAACTGGCGGTGCTCACCGCGGACCGGGGCGGTCTCGCCGGGCTGCCCCTGCGCCGGTTGACCGCCGGACTGGATCTCACCCGCGTCCCCGACCCCGTCGCGTCGTTCGACTGCGACACCTGGGACGACATCGCCTCCGCCAGGGCACGGATCAGGGAGCATGGCCACGTGTTGGATGAATGGATCTCCGCAGTCAAGGACGAACTGGGCATCGACCTCGACGTCGACACCGCCGTCCTGCTCGACCTCGCCCGGGACGCCGCGCACGGGGTGGCCAGGCCCGCCGCCCCGCTGACCACCTTCCTGGTCGGTTACGCGGCCGCGCAGGCCCAGGGAGGGCCCGAGGCCGTCGCCGAAGCCGCCCGCAAGGCCGCCGCGCTCGCGCTGCGCTGGGCCCAGGAGGCCGAGCAGGACCATACGACCGAGCCCACCGGCACCGGCCCCACCGGCACCGGCCCCACCGGCACCGGCCCCACCGGCACCGGCCCCACCGGCTCCGAGTCCAGCGCTGCCGAACCCACCCGCTCCGGACCGGACGCCGGATGACCCCCGGCGGCACGGGACAGGGTCTCGACGCCGAGGACCTCGACGTCGAGGAGGCGCTCGCCCTCGTGAAGGACGGCAACAGCCCCGCCCGCCCGACCGGCGGCCACGGTCCGGTACGGAGCGGGAGCGAGGGCACTCCGCCGTCGTCCGCCCCGGAGTCGGGTCATCGGGCCGCCGCACAGGAGCACCGCCACAGGGCGACCCCCTGGCCCGAGGCTCGCGTGATCGCCACCCGTGCGGCACGGCCCCGTGCCGCACGCCGTGCCCCCGTCTCGGTAGCGCTCGGCGACGCCCTCGGCCTCGTCCTCGCCGCCCCGCTGACCGCCCTCACCGACCTGCCCTCGTTCGACACCTCGGCGATGGACGGGTGGGCGGTCGCCGGTCCGGGCCCTTGGCACGTCCGGGACGAGGGCGTGCTGGCCGGAAGCGCGGCCCCCTCACCCCTCGCCGACGGCGAAGCCGTCCGGATCGCCACCGGCGCCCGGATTCCCCCGGACACCACCGCGGTGCTGCGCAGCGAGCACGGCCGCACCGACGACAACGGCCGGCTGCACCCCATCCGCGAGATGCAGCACGGCCAGGACATCCGGCCGCGGGGCCAGGAGTGCCGAAGCGGGGATCAGCTGCTGCTCGCCGGCGCGGTGGTGACGCCGGCCGTGCTCGGTCTCGCCGCGGCCGCCGGATACGACACGCTGACCGCCGTCCCCCGGCCCCGGGTCGAGGTGCTCGTCCTGGGCGACGAACTGCTCGCCGAGGGTCGCCCGCGCGACGGACTCATCCGGGACGCGCTCGGCCCGATGCTGCCCCCGTGGCTGCGTGCGCTCGGCGCCGACGTCATCGCCGTGCGTAGGCTCGGCGACGATGCGAAGGCCCTGTACAAGGCGGTCACCGGCTCGGGCGCCGACGTGATCGTCACCACCGGAGGCACCGCCGCGGGCCCCGTCGACCATGTGCACCCGACACTGCGCCGCATCGACGCCGAACTCCTCGTCGACGGCGTGAAGGTACGCCCCGGACACCCCATGCTGCTGGCCCGGACCAAGGAGGACCAGCACCTCGTCGGTCTGCCCGGCAACCCCCTCGCGGCCGTCTCCGGCCTGCTCACGCTGGCGGAGCCGCTGTTGCGCGCTCTGGCCGCCCGCCCGGAGGCCGAGCCGTACGCACTGCCGTTGCGGGACACGGCGCACGGCCATCCGTACGACACCCGGCTCGTCCCGGTGTCTCTGCGGGGTGACCACGCTGTGCCGCTGCACTACAACGGGCCGGCGATGCTGCGCGGCATCGCGGCAGCCGATGCCCTCGCCGTGGTGCCGCCGGGTGGTGCGCGGGCGGGTCAGGAAGCCGAACTTCTCGACCTGCCGTGGGCAACGGCCGGGGTCGGCGCCTGTTTCACGTGAAACAGCGGCGTTTCACGTGAAACTGGTCCGTGTTTCACGTGAAACTTCCCTGTTCCTCGGTGGCCGGCGCGGCCCGGCTGACGGTGATCACGCGGTCTCCCGACTGAAGACGTGTGAGCCGGGGGTCGGCGTAGTCCAGCAGCTGCTTGCCCCGGACGACGGCCACGATCAGGTCCGCACAGGAGCGCGGCGTCTGTCCCACCTCCGCCCTGGAGACGGACCGCTCGATGAGGTCCAGGCCGCTGCCGAGGGTCATCAGGTTCTCCAGCGTCTGGGCCACGGTCGGGCTGACCATCGACACACCGAGCAGTCGGCCGGCGGAGCTGGAGCTGGTCACCACGGTGTCCGCGCCGCTCTGCTTGAGCAGCGGCACGTTCTCGTCCTCGCGGGCGGCGACGACGATCGTGGCGCGCCGGTTGAGCTGGCGGGCGGTCAGGGTGACGAGGGCCGCCGTGTCGTCTCGCTGGGGGGCCACGATCACCCGAGAGGCGTTCTGGACCTCGGCCTTCACCAGGGTCTCCGAGCGGGTGGCGTCCCCCGTCACCGACACCAGTCCGTCGTCGCCGGCCGCGAGAGCGGACTTGCGCTGTGCGTCCACGATCACGATCTGGTCCTTGGAGATGCCCTTCCCGACCAGCGTCTGCACCGCGTGCCGGCCCTTGGTGCCGTAGCCGACGACCACGATGTGGCCGCTGGTGCGGACCCGCCAGCGGTGGATGCGGACCTGCTGACGGGTGCGTTCGGTGAGTACCTCGAGGGTGGTGCCGACCAGGATGATCAGGAACAGGACGCGCAGCGGGGTGATGAGGAGGATGTTGATGAGCCGGGCCGCGTCGCTGACCGGGGTGATGTCGCCGTAGCCGGTGGTGGAGAGCGTGACGGTGGCGTAGTAGGCGGCGTCCAGAAGGCTCACGGAGCCGTCCGAGTTGTCGTTGTAGCCGTCGTGGTCGGCGTAGACGATCATGGTCGTGATCGAGAGCACCAGCAGGGCGACGCTGAGGCGGCGCAGCACCTGCAGCAGCGGGGGCGTGCCGACCCGTAGGGGCATCGTGATGGAGCGGCCGGCCTCGGCGTCGTCCCGGGCCTCGGTGCGTGAGCGGTACCAGAGGGACCTGAAGAGGGACAGCCTGACCGGACGTCCCGGCGGTCGTTCGTGGTCCTTCAACGCGTGCCCCCTGTGATGGTGATCCGTACGGTGGGCACCATGGTTCCCGGCGGGTCGCTGCGCGTCACGCCGCAACACGTGTCCATGAGCCCGCAGATGTCCATGATCCCGGAGGTCCCTTTGCGCGACCACACTGTCGTCGTCGGCTTCGGAACGAAGGGACGGTCCGCGATCCGGACGGCGTGTGCCTCCGGGTTGCGCAAGGAGCAGGTCGTGGTGATCGACCCGAGTGCGAAGGTGGTCGACGCGGCCCGGGCCGAGGGCTATGAGGGCGTCGTCGGCGACGCCACGCGCAGCGACGTGCTGCGGCGGGCGGAGGTGCAGCGGGCGGGGCGGATCGTCATCGCGACCCAGCGCGACGACACGGCCGTGTTGGTGGCGCTGACGGCTCGGCAGCTCAATCCCGGGGCGAAGATCGTGGCGGCGGTCCGCGAGGAGGAGAACGCGCCGCTGCTCCGGCAGTCCGGCGCCGACGAGGTCATCACCAGCGCCGGTGCGGCAGGCCGGCTTCTCGGTTTGTCCGTGCTCAGCCCGGCGGCGGGCAGGGTCATGGAGGACCTGATCCAGCAGGGCGACGGGCTCGACCTCGTGGAACGGCCCGTCACCAAGGCCGAGGTCGGCCGGGGTCCGCGTGAGACGGCCGACCTGGTGGTGAGCGTCGTCCGCGGTCACCGGGTGCTCGCTTACGACGATCCGGCGATCGGAGTGCTTCAGCCGACGGACCGGCTCGTCGCGATCGTGCGGATGGGCCCGGGGCCCGGGCGGGCCACGCTCGGGGGGCCGGGCATGCCGGGCGTCCCACCGCTCCCGCCGGCCTGAGACGGGCTGCGGGCTCCACCCCGCGGCCCGCCGATCCCGCTGCTCTCGTCGCCGCCGTCCCCCCGCCGCTGCCTCCGCTTCTTCCCCTGAAGGCGTCGGCAGCGGGGCCGCAGGCGGCTCGGGCCGAGCTACTTGCGGTTGTACAGCCGCATCGTCACCGGCCCGAAGACCAGCACGAACAGTCCCGCCCAGCCCAGCGTCCAGGTGATCTCGGCGCCCGGCCAGTCGCCCGCCATCAGCCCGCGGACCGCCGAGGCGAGATGGGTGACCGGGCTGTTGTTGACGAACGCCTGCAGCCAGCCCGGCATGGTGTGCGGGTCGACGAACACGTTGGACAGGAAAGTCAGCGGGAAGATGACCATCATGCTGACGCCCATCACCGACTTCTCGGTGCGCAGCAGCAGCCCGAACATCGTCCAGATCCACGAGAACGCGAACGAGAAGACGATCAGCAGGGCGATCCCGGCGACGACGCCGGCGACCCCGCCGTCCGGCCGGTAGCCGAGCACGATGCCCACCGTGAGCATGACGAGGGACGCGATGGCGTAGCGCAGGGCGTCGCCGAGCAGATAGCCGACCATCGTCGACGGCCGCCAGATGGGCAGTGACCGGAACCGGTCGAAGACGCCCTTCTCGATGTCCGTGTTCACCGAGACGCCCGTGTACATCGTGATCATCACGACCGACATCACCAGGATGCCCGGCAGCAGGAACTGGATGTACTCCTCCGGGGAACCGGCCAGGGCGCCCCCGAAGAGGTACGTGTACATCAGCACCATCATGATCGGGAACGCGGTCACGTCGAAGAGCTGTTCCGGGACGTGTTTGATCTTGAGGATCGCCCGCCAGCCGAAGGTCAGCGAGGCGGACAGCGGGCTCGGGCGCGGAGGACGCTCCTTCATGACGAGCAGTTCGGCCAGCGACTCGGCGCTGACCGGCGCGAGATCCTGGACGTCCGTGGTGGTCGTGGTGCTCATGCCGCCTCCTCGCCTTCCCGGGCCGTCCGGCTGCCGGCGTCGGCCTGTGTGTCGTGTCCGGTGAGGGCGAGGAACACCTCGTCCAGGCTGGGCTGGCCCAGTGAGAAGTTGTCGACGGTGACGCCCGCCCGGGCGAGTTCGCCGAGGGCCCGGGCGGCCTGTTCGGCGGCGCCGTCCTGCGCGGCGGCGCTCAGCCGGGCGGTCAGCGCCACGGGGTCCGGCTCGCGCTGGACGTCGGCGTCCAGGGTCAGCCGCAGCACCTGCTCGGCCGTCGCCCGCTGGCCGGCGTCGCGCAGCCGCAGATGGACGGAGCCGGCGCCGACGGACGCCTTCAGTTCGCCCTTCGTGCCCTCGGCGATGACCCGGCCCCGGTCGATGACGGCGATCCGGGACGCCAACTGGTCGGCTTCGTCGAGATACTGCGTGGTCAGCAGCACGGTGGTGCCCTGGGATACCACGGCCCGCACGATGTCCCAGACCTGGTTGCGGCTGCGCGGGTCGAGTCCGGTGGTCGGCTCGTCGAGGAAGAGCAGGTCGGGCGTGCTGAGGATGGAGGCGGCGATGTCGATGCGCCGCCGCATGCCGCCCGAGTAGTGCTTGACCTGCTTTGCGGCGGCTTCCGTGAGCCCGAAGGCCGCAAGGAGCTGGGCGGACCGCTCCCGTGCCGCCTTCTTGCCGTGTCCGAGGAGCCGCCCGAGCAGCACCAGGTTCTCGGTGCCGGTGAGGTCCTCGTCGACGGAGGCGTACTGGCCGGTGAGGCTGACCCGGCCGCGTACCTCGTCGGCGTCCCGGACGACGTCGTGGCCGAAGATCCGGGCCTCACCGCCGTCGGGCCGCAGCAGGGTGGCGAGCATCTTGACGGTGGTGGTCTTGCCGGCGCCGTTCGGGCCGAGGACGCCGTACACCGTGCCGGTGGGCACGGCCAGGTCGACGCCGTCCACCGCCCTGGTGTCGCCGAACGTCTTCACCAGGCCCGCGGTCTCGATCGCCAGGCCGGCGGTGTGATCGCTCATGGGGGTTCCTTCCGCGTACTCGGCTACGCATGGGGAGACCTTTACCTTCACCGGAACTCATCGGTGATCGCACGTCGTTTTTCGCCGGTGTTCCTCACCGCCGTCCGCGGACCATGATCGGAAGAGCGGGACAGGGGAGGAGTAGCGTCGCCCGCATGTATGCGATCACGATTCCCGAACCCGGTGGTCCCGAGGCGCTGGTCTGGGACGAGGTCCCCGATCCCGTACCCGGCGAGGGCGAGGTCCTGGTCGAGGTGGTGGCCAGCGCCGTCAACCGCGCCGACATCCTGCAGCGGCAGGGGTTCTACGCCCCGCCGCCCGGGGCTTCTCGCCACCCGGGCCTGGAGTGCTCCGGCCGGATCGCCGCGCTCGGCCCGGGGGTGTCCGGCTGGAACGTCGGCGACGAGGTGTGCGCGCTGCTTGCGGGCGGCGGATACGCGCAGCGGGTCGCCGTGCCGGCCGGCCAGCTGCTGCCGGTGCCGCAGGGCGTCGACCTGCGGCAGGCGGCCGCGCTGCCCGAGGTCACCAGCACCGTCTGGTCGAACGTCTTCATGATCTCCCACCTCCGGCCGGGCGAGACGCTGCTGGTGCACGGCGGGTCCAGCGGCATCGGCACCATGGCGGTCCAGCTGGCCAAGGCCGTCGGCGCGAAGGTCGCCGTCACCGCGGGCACCGCCGAGAAACTGGACCGGTGCGCCGAGCTGGGCGCCGACATCCTCATCAACTACCGCGAGCAGGACTTCGTCGCCGAGCTGGAGAAGGCCACCGACGGCGCCGGCGCCGACGTCATCCTCGACAACATGGGCGCGAAGTACCTGGACCGCAATGTGCGGGCCCTCGCCGTCAACGG
This sequence comes from Streptomyces sp. B21-105, assembly GCF_036898465.1. Lineage (NCBI taxonomy): Bacteria > Bacillati > Actinomycetota > Actinomycetes > Kitasatosporales > Streptomycetaceae > Streptomyces > Streptomyces sp. B21-105. The sequence continues at coordinate 4,791,627 of NZ_JARUMJ010000001.1, forward strand.
CAGGCTGGCGATCATCGGCATGCAGGGCGGCGTCAAGGCGGAGCTGAACATCGGCATGCTCCTCGGGAAGCGGGCCGCCGTCAGCGCGACTTCGCTGCGGGCCCGGCCGCGGGAGGAGAAGGCCGCCATCGTGGCGGCCGTGCGCGAGCACGTCTGGCCGCTGCTCGCGGGCGGTCACGTGCGGCCCGTCGTCGACCGCGAACTGCCGATGAGTGAGGCGGCCGCCGCCCACCGCGTCGTCGAGGAGAGCGGCCACGTCGGCAAGGTCCTGCTGATCGCCCCTGAGAACGCATCCTGAGAACGCATCCTGAGGGCGCATCCTGAGAACGCCCGCCCTCTGAGGCCGTCTGTTGGGATCGCCCACGTGAGGTCGCTCCCCGAGGTCGCCCTGCGACGTCGCCTCTCAGACCCGGCCCTTGAGGACGACGCGGCCGCCGGGCCGGAGTCACCCGCGCCGCAGGCGCAGCGCCGCGAGGGCGAGGGCGATGCCGAGGCCGATGAGGACGAGGCCGCTGCCGAGCGGCAGGATCTGCACCACGGGACCGTCGGCCCGCTCCCCCTGGGCGGCCGCCTGCCGGACGTCGTCCCGCGGCGCGGCCGGGGTCGCGGGAACGGCGGCTCCCGGCGACGCGGACGCGGCGGGGTCGTCGGCGAGGTCGCCGTCCCCGGCCTCCGCGTCGCCCGCGCCCCCTTCGTCCGTACCGTTCGTTTCGTCCGGCTCGTCGGGCACTGCGCCCACACCGGGCGCGTCCTCGGCCGCCTCACTCTCGTCGGCCGCCCGCCCGGGCCGCTGCCGTCCTTCGCCCGCCCGGCTGCCCGCCCGGTCCGGCGCACGGGAGGAGGGGGACGGGGACGGGGTGGCGGACTGCGGTGCGACGGAGTGCGGTACGGAGCGCGCCGGGGCGGCCGCGTACGACGCGGCCCCGCCGCCCGGCAGCAGCAGGAGCACTCCGGCGAGCGCCGCCGCGCCCGTCGCCGCCGGCGTCCGCACCACCGCGGCCGTGCGCCTGGGACTCCGGCAGGAGGTACCAGCCCGTTTCCGTCCGCGCACCGCCGCGCGCCCTCGATCGCCGGTACACGTCGAGCCCGACGTCCGCTGCCATGGAGTCACGTCCGTGACCCCCTCCCAGTACCCGGCCCCCGGAGGAGACCTAGTCGCCAAGAAAAGGACGCGACAAGCCTCACATTCGTGAAATGGAGTCGCATTACAGATTCCGCCGAACGGGAACGCCGGGTGTCTTTCGCGGGGGCAGCACGATGACCGGCCGGAGCGTGCGAGAGAATGGCGGCATGGAGATGTCGAGGAACGAAAGGTCGCCGGAGAACGCCCAGAAGATCCTGGTCGTCGGCCAGGACGGCATGGCGATGGGCGGCATCGACGCCGACGAGGACTCCCGTGAGATCCCGGTGACGGAGCAGGTCGAGCAGCCCGCGAAGGTGATGCGGATCGGCAGCATGATCAAGCAACTGCTCGAGGAGGTGCGCGCGGCTCCTCTGGACGAGGCGAGCCGGGCCCGGCTGAAGGAGATCCACTCGAGCTCGGTGAAGGAGCTGGAGGACGGCCTGGCGCCGGAACTGGTCGAGGAGCTGGAGCGGCTCTCTCTGCCCTTCAACGAGGAGTCGACGCCGAGCGACGCGGAGCTGCGCATCGCGCAGGCTCAGTTGGTCGGTTGGCTGGAGGGCCTCTTCCACGGCATCCAGACCACCCTGTTCGCGCAGCAGATGGCCGCGCGCGCCCAGCTGGAGCAGATGCGCCGCGCCCTGCCGCCGGGCGTCGGCCACGAAGGCGGCGACGACCCGCGCGCGGGCGGCCGCACCGGCGGACCGTACCTGTAGAGCCCGACCACTCGAACCGACCACCCGAACCGACCACTCGAACCGACCGGACAGAACCGACCGGACAGAACAACGGCCCGGCGTCCGAGACGCCGGGCCGTTTGCCGTGCTCCGCCCCCGCGCGCCCCGTGCCTCGCTGCCGGGCCCCGCGCCCCGTGCGTCAGGACGCTGGGTTGCCCGAGGACACCCTCAGCTGGATTTCGGGCATGTCCTTAGGGTCGACGTCCGTCCCCGCGGCGGGGAACTGGTCCATGATCGCCCCGTCGCCGTACGTGTTCTCGTCCACGTTGATGATCTTGTACTGCCAGCTTGCCGCCTGGAAGCACGCCTTGACCGAGCCGATGTACTTGAACTTGAAGTTCGGGACCTGGATCTTGGCGGGGTCGTTGTACGACTCCTTCGGCTCGGAGCACTCCGTCGCGTCGATCGTCTTGCTGGGGTCCGGTGCGCGGTAGCCCGCCGCCTTGGTCGCCGAGGGCGAGGCGCTGGACCCGCCGCCCTTGGCGTCGTCATTGTCCCCGTCGGCGGCGAGGCTGCCGATGAGGCCGCCGACCGCCACCACGGCGACCACGGCCGAGCAGATCAGCACCGCCCTGCTCCGGCGGGCGCTGCCCGGTGCCACCGCGGCCGACCCCTGCGGGCTCAGGTGGTACCCGGGCGGGGTGGGCGCCTGCTGGTGGTTGTACTGCGGCGCCGGCGTCTGGTAGCCGCCCTGCTGCGGGTAGCCGTAGGAGGGGGACGGCGTCGGGGTGCCGTACGGGTTCGGGTTCGGCGCGGGCTGGTAGGGCGTCTGGACGCTTCCCTGCGGCGCCGGGGTGCCCTGGCCGACCGGCGGGAACACCGCGGAGCCGACGCCCGCGCCGCTCGCCGTCTGCGCGCCCGGCACGATGCTCGGCGGGGCCGGCTGGAAGGACGCGGCGACGCGCAGGCACTCGTCGCGCATGGCGACCGCGGTCGGAAAACGCTCGTTCGGGTTCTTCTTCAACGCGCGGGCGACGAGCGCGTCGACGGCCGGCGGCAGCGCCCGGTTGATCGACGAGGGAGCCACCGGCTCCTCCTGCACGTGCGCGTACGCGATCGCAAGCGGCGAGTCCGCCTCGAACGGCAGCCGCCCGGTGACCAGCTGGAACAGCATGATGCCGACCGAGTAGAGGTCGGACCGGGCGTCCACGCCACGCCCCAGGGCCTGTTCGGGCGAGAGGTACTGCGGGGTGCCGACGACCATGCCGGTCTGCGTCATCGAGGTGACGCCGGACTGCATCGCGCGCGCGATACCGAAGTCCATCACCTTGACCACGCCGCGCTTGGTCATCATCACGTTGCCGGGCTTGATGTCGCGGTGGACCAGCCCCATCTCGTGGCTGATCTCCAGCGCCGCCAGGACGTCCGCGGTGATCTTCAGCGCCTTGTCGGCGGGCATCGCGCCCTGCTGCCGCACGTCCTCGTCGAGCACGGAGCCGAGCGGGCGGCCCTCGACGTACTCCATGACGATGTACGGGGTCGTCAGCCCTTCGACCTCGTCCTCTCCGGTGTCGAAGACGGAGACGATGTTGGTGTGCGTGAGCTTGGCCACGGCCTGGGCCTCGCGGCGGAACCGCTCACGGAAGGCCTGCTCACGGCCCAGTTCGGTGTGCAGGGTCTTGACCGCGACCTGCCGGTCGAGCACGGCGTCATAGGCGAGGTGCACCGAGGCCATGCCGCCCTCGCCGAGCAGGTCGCGCAGCTGATAGCGGCCGGCGGCGAGCGCCCGCCCCGCGTACCGGCCTTGCCCGCCGTCGTGGCTCATCTTCTGCGTCCCCCGTAGGCCTTCGGCGCCGTTGACTGTTGTTGATCCAAAGTGCTATTCCCGGCCAAGTCTGCCGCAGGGCACCGACACGTCAAGTTCGGTGCCCGTTCCGTGACCCTACGAGAGAGAAGCGTCGCGGAAGCGTTACAGCTGCCGTACGGCAGGTACACAGGATTTGCACGCCGGCACGGGGTGCGGGTTGCATGACCCGTCCGTCCCCGACCCGCGTCCGGGCCCGGCCGGGTCGTCATCATGGCGATCGTCCCGGACCGGAGGATTGCGTGGAGGCTGTAGCGTGGCCGACGGAGACCGTGACAACACCGCGCGCACCGCGGGCAGAAACGACGGCGAGGACTGATGGCACAGCAGCGCGCTCAGGGCCCGTCCGACCCCGAGGCGACTGGCGGCGGTATGTCAGATGCGCCGGAGAACTGGGGCAACGGAGGGCTCGTCGGGGACGGCCGTTACCGGCTGACCCGCAGACTCGGCCGGGGCGGCATGGCCGAGGTGTTCGCAGCCGAGGACGTGCGTCTCGGACGCACCGTCGCGGTCAAGCTGTTGCGCGCCGATCTGGCCGAGGACCCGGTGTCCAAGGCCCGCTTCACGCGTGAGGCCCAGTCGGTGGCCGGTCTCAACCACCATGCGATCGTCGCCGTGTACGACTCCGGCGAGGACTTCGTGGGCGGCCAGAGCGTGCCGTACATCGTGATGGAGATCGTCGAGGGACGCACCATCCGCGACCTCCTCCTCAACGCCGAGGCGCCTGGGCCCGAGCAGGCCCTGATCATCACCTCCGGCGTCCTCGAGGCGCTCGCCTACTCGCACCAGCACGGCATCGTGCACCGCGACATCAAGCCGGCGAACGTGATCATCACGCACAACGGCGCGGTCAAGGTGATGGACTTCGGCATCGCGCGCGCCCTGCACGGCGCGTCCACGACGATGACGCAGACCGGCATGGTCATGGGCACCCCGCAGTACCTCTCCCCGGAGCAGGCGCTCGGCAAGGCCGTCGACCACCGCTCCGACCTGTACGCGACGGGCTGTCTGCTGTACGAACTGCTCGCGCTGCGGCCCCCCTTCACCGGTGAGACGCCGCTCTCGGTCGTCTACCAGCACGTCCAGGACATTCCGGTGCCGCCGTCGCAGACCTCGGGCGGCGAGTGCCCGCCGGAACTCGACGGGCTCGTCATGCGGTCCCTGGCGAAGGACCCCGACGACCGTTTCCAGACGGCGGAGGAGATGCGCGGTCTCGTCCAGTACGGGTTGCAGATGCTGTACGACCAGGGCGGGCACACCGGCACCTGGAACACCGGGCCCGTGGGCGTCGTCGACGGCCGGGGCACGCCCTCCGGCGGTTTCGCGAGCACCACCGTGCTGCCGCACGGCGCGGACGGCTCCCACACCTCGCAGATCCCGCAGCCGATTCTGCCCGCCGGCTACGGCGGCGGTGACGACGGCGGCTTCGAGGGCCACGGCAACAAGGGCAGCGGCCGCGGCAAGCTGTGGATCCTCGCCGTCTTCGCGGTGATCGCCATCGCCGCGGGCGTCGCGCTGGCACTGAACACCAAGGGCGACGGCGCCAAGGACGGCGGGACCAGCACGTCACCCTCGGTCTCGCCGACCGCCTCGGACGCCTCCCCGAGCGCGGAGCCGAGCGCCGAGGAGACCGACACGTCCACGGGCGACAGCACGGACGACGGCACCGGATCCAACGACAACCAGAACTACTCGCCGTCGTACAAGCCGTCGAGCACGCCGTCCTCCTCGCCGTCCCCGTCCGCCAGCGACGAACCGACGGACGACGAGACGGCCACCGAGCCGTCGGACAAGCCGACCGACACGGACCCCGAGCCGAGTGCCCCGGCCTCGCCGGACCCGACGGGGGGCGCGGACCAGGGCACCACCACCCTCGGCGGCGCAGGCCTCGGCAACTGAGCGCCCCGGGCCTCGCCACGCGCGCGTGGCGGCTTCGGGGCGGGGCCGGTCAGCCGGTGAACGCGTCGCGGACGGCGTCGTACTGCCGTGTCCACCAGACGGCCAGCGCGGAGGCCGCGGGGAACTGCGGGTCCGCGCGCGTGTCGCCGCGCTCGTAGTGCCAGCGCAGCATCCAGAAGTCGTTGAGGCGCTCCCACCACACGCGGTGTACGGCCGCCGCGAGTTCGCGGGGTCCGGCGTAGGCCGCGCGCCGGTACGCGCGTGCGTACGCCTTCGCCTTCGGCAGGTCGAGTGTGCCGTCGGGCCGGACGAAGAAGATCGCGGCGGCGCGGACGGCTTCCTCCGCGCGGGGCTGCACGCCGAGCCGGTCCCAGTCGACGATGGCGGCGGGGGCGTCCCCGCGGTAGAGCAGGTTGAAGGGGTGGAAGTCCCCGTGCACCCAGCCGACCGGCCCGGTGTGCTGCGGCGGACGCCGGTCCGCGTGGCGTTCCAGCAGCGTACGGCGCTCCAGGAGGCGGTGGCGGGCGAGCTCGTCGAAGGCGTCGGCGGGGCGACGGCGACGTACGCGCGCGAGGAGGTCGTCGATGAGGACGAAAGTGTCGGCGGGGTCCGCGCTCGGCTGGGCGGATGCCCGCGGCGCGCGCGCCGGAGCGCGTTGCGCGGTGCGGTCACTGCGCTCCGGCTCGCGCGCCGTGCGCATCACCTGCTCCAGACTGGAGTGCACCACCCCCAGCAGTGTCCCCAGACGGCCGCACTGGCCCGCGGTGAGCTGGGCGCCGTGGCGGTGCCGGCCCTCTACCCAGGGGTGGAGGGCGTAGACGCGGCCGCCGACGACGGCGACCGTGCGTCCGTCGTGGGCGGGCAGCGGGGGAGCCACCGGGACCCCGAGGTCGGCCAGCCGCTCGGTGGCCCGGTGCTGACGAGCGACGGAGACGGGGTCGGCGGTGTCGGGGTCGAAGTGGTGCTTGAGGAAGTACCGGCCGTGGGTGGTGCGCAGCCGGTATCCGCGGTTGAGCAGCCCTTCGTCAACGGGTTCGCAGGCGAGCGCCGTACCGGCGGCGTACCGGTGGAGCAGAGCGCTCAAAGGGGGCGCGTGAAGCATGGACGGTGGTACACAGGAGCGCGGCACGCGCCTGATGCTAGGGCACGAGACGAGGGCCGTGAGCTGGGCGTTGTCACAGAAAGTCACATGACGGCACCTGAGGTCAACAGGTGTCACAGGTGATCGCCGGCGGTCGCTCCGCGGCGGCCGCGAGGGGCGTCCGGATGGCGTCCCGGTGGTGTTCAGTCGGTGTTCAGGCGGAGCTCGCGAGGCACCTCGGGGAGCGTTTCGAGGGATGCTCGGCGGTGCCCGCAAGCGCGCGGCGGAGCCCGTACCCCCACCCGGTCTCAGATACTGACTCTTCCCGTGGCCTGGGTGGGCGGGTTAACGTGCCGTTGCTCCGGCCTCCTGCAAGGCTGTGACCAGGCTCCTTCCCGACTTTGCCGATTTACTTGGAAATCCAAGCAAAAACGCAGGTCAGGAGGGGTTTCACAACTATGTGGAGCACTGGGTAACGTGATGACTGCAGGGCGCTCGCCGGGGCACCTGTCACGCCTGTTCCGGCCGAGCGGCACCCACCCCGTGCACGGGTGCCGGAACCAGGTGAGCCGCTCCCCCAGGCTCCTGAAGAGCCGGGGGACCCCCAGCCACCCGGCAACCCCGGGGGCCGGAAACGACGGAGGAGCACACGTGACCGTGGAGAGCACTGCCGCGCGTAAGCCGCGACGCAGCGCCGGAAGCAAGGCCGGCGACACCGGCACCGGGCGCACCACCCGCGCCGGCGCCAGGAAGAGCGCCGAGCCCGAGCTCGTGCAGCTGCTGACGCCGGAGGGCAAGCGGGTCAAGAACGCGAAGAACGCCGAGTTCGCCCAGTACGTCGCCGGCGTCACCCCCGAAGACCTCCGAGGCCTGTACCGCGACATGGTGCTCACCCGCCGCTTCGACGCCGAGGCCACCTCCCTGCAGCGGCAGGGCGAGCTCGGCCTGTGGGCCTCCCTGCTCGGCCAGGAGGCCGCCCAGATCGGCTCCGGCCGGGCCCTGCGCGACGACGACTACGTCTTCCCGACCTACCGCGAGCACGGTGTCGCCTGGTGCCGCGGCGTCGACCCGACGAACCTGCTCGGCATGTTCCGCGGCGTGAACAACGGCGGCTGGGACCCCAACAGCAACAACTTCCACCTGTACACGATCGTCATCGGCTCCCAGACGCTGCACGCGACCGGGTACGCGATGGGCGTCGCCAAGGACGGCGCGGACAGCGCGGTGATCGCCTACTTCGGCGACGGCGCCTCCAGCCAGGGCGACGTGGCGGAGTCCTTCACCTTCTCCGCCGTCTACAACGCGCCGGTCGTGTTCTTCTGCCAGAACAACCAGTGGGCGATCTCCGAGCCCACCGAGAAGCAGACCCGCGTCCCGCTCTACCAGCGCGCACAGGGTTACGGCTTCCCGGGCGTCCGGGTCGACGGCAACGACGTCCTCGCCTGCCTCGCGGTCACCAGGTGGGCGCTGGAGCGGGCCCGCAACGGCGAGGGGCCCACCCTCGTCGAGGCGTACACGTACCGCATGGGCGCGCACACCACCTCCGACGACCCCACCAAGTACCGGGCCGACGAGGAGCGCGAGTCCTGGGAGGCGAAGGACCCGATCCTGCGCCTGCGCCGCCACCTCGAGGCGTCAAACCACACGGACGAGGGATTCTTCGCGGAACTCGAGGCGGAGAGCGAGGCGTTGGGAAGGCGAGTGCGCGAAGCGGTCCGCGCCATGCCGGACCCGGACCACTTCGCCATCTTCGAGAACGTGTACGCGGACGGACATGCCCTCGTCGACGAGGAGCGCGCCCAGTTCGCCGCGTACCAGGAGTCGTTCGCGACGGAGTCCGACAGCGGCTTCGCCGCGGGTACGGGGGGAAACTGACATGGCGGACAGCGTGACCACCAAGAACCTGGCCCTGGCCAAGGCGATCAACGAGTCGCTGCGCCGCGCCCTCGAGACGGACCCCAAGGTCCTCGTCATGGGCGAGGACGTCGGCAAGCTCGGCGGCGTCTTCCGCGTCACGGACGGCCTGCAGAAGGACTTCGGCGAGAGCCGCGTCATCGACACCCCGCTCGCCGAGTCGGGCATCGTCGGCACCGCGATCGGCATGGCCCTGCGCGGCTACCGCCCGGTCGTGGAGATCCAGTTCGACGGCTTCGTCTTCCCGGCCTACGACCAGATCGTCACCCAGCTCGCGAAGATGCACGCGCGCTCGCTGGGCAAGGTCAAGATGCCGGTCGTCGTCCGCATCCCCTACGGCGGCGGCATCGGCGCGGTCGAGCACCACTCGGAGTCCCCCGAGGCGCTCTTCGCGCACGTGTCGGGCCTGAAGATCGTCTCCCCGTCCAACGCCTCCGACGCGTACTGGATGATGCAGCAGGCCATCCAGAGCGACGACCCGGTGATCTTCTTCGAGCCGAAGCGGCGCTACTGGGACAAGGGCGAGGTCAACACCGAGTCGATCCCCGGCCCACTGCACAAGGCCAAGGTCGTCCGCGAGGGCACCGACCTGACGCTGGTCGCCTACGGCCCGATGGTGAAGCTCTGTCAGGAGGTCGCCGCCGCGGCCGCCGAGGAGGGCAAGAACCTGGAGGTCCTGGACCTGCGCTCGGTCTCCCCGCTGGACTTCGACTCGATCCAGACGTCGGTGGAGAAGACCCGCCGCCTGGTCGTGGTCCACGAGGCGCCGGTGTTCTTCGGATCGGGCGCGGAGATCGCCGCCCGGATCACGGAGCGCTGCTTCTACCACCTGGAGGCGCCGGTCCTGCGGGTCGGCGGCTATCACGCCCCGTACCCGCCGGCGCGCCTGGAGGAGGAGTACCTGCCTGGCCTGGACCGGGTGCTCGACGCCGTCGACCGTGCCCTGGCGTACTGAGGAGAGGGTCGTGACGACGATGACGGAAGCGTCCGTACGCGAGTTCAAGATGCCCGACGTGGGCGAGGGGCTCACCGAGGCCGAGATCCTCAAGTGGTACGTCCAGCCCGGCGACACGGTGACGGACGGGCAGGTGGTGTGCGAGGTCGAGACGGCCAAGGCCGCCGTCGAGCTGCCCATCCCCTACGACGGGGTGGTGCGCGAGCTGCGCTTCCCCGAGGGCGCCACGGTCGACGTGGGCATGTCGATCATCGCGGTCGACGTGGCGGGCGGGGCGGGTGGCGCCGGAGCGCTCGCCGCCCCCGCTGCGGCGCCCGTCGCCGCCTCGGTCGCCGAGGCGCCGGCGCAGGCCGCCACGCAGACGCCGGCGGCGCCGGAGAAGCAGCCCGAGGCGCAGCCGACGCCGAAGCCGGCCGGGACGGGCCGGCAACCCGTGCTCGTCGGGTACGGCGTGGCGGCGTCCTCCACCAAGCGCCGTCCGCGCAAGGGCCCGGAGATCACCGTCGCGCGGGTTCCGGCGACGCTCCAGGCCGAGCTGAACGGCCATGGCGCGACGCCGGCCGTGAAGGAGCGGCCGCTGGCCAAGCCGCCGGTCCGCAAGCTCGCCAAGGACCTGGGCGTCGACCTCGCCACGGTGACGCCGTCCGGCCCGGACGGCGTCATCACCCGCGAGGACGTCCACGCGGCGGCGGCCCCGACGGCTCCCACGGCCCCGGCCGCACCGGCGGCCGAGCCCGCGCCGCCGCAGACCCAGGCCCCGGTCACCGCCACTGCCACCGCGCCGACGGCAGCGCCCGCTCCCTCGTACGACCCGGCTCGGGAGACCCGGGTCCCGGTCAAGGGCGTCCGCAAGGCGACGGCGGCGGCGATGGTCGGCTCGGCGTTCACCGCGCCGCACGTCACGGAGTTCGTGACGATCGACGTGACGCGCACGCTGAAGCTCGTCGAGGAGCTCAAGCAGGACAAGGACCTGCACGGCCTCCGGGTCAACCCGCTCCTCCTCGTCGCCAAGGCCCTGCTGGTCGCGATCAAGCGCAACCCGGAGATCAACGCCTCGTGGGACGAGGCGGCGCAGGAGATCGTGGTCAAGCACTACGTCAACCTGGGCATCGCGGCCGCCACACCGCGGGGCCTGCTGGTCCCGAACATCAAGGACGCCCACGCCAAGACCCTGCCGCAGCTGGCCGAGGCGCTGGGCGACCTGGTGTCGACGGCACGGGAGGGCAAGACCTCCCCCGCCGCCATGCAGGGCGGCACGGTGACCATCACCAACGTCGGCGTCTTCGGCGTCGACACCGGCACGCCGATCCTGAACCCAGGCGAGTCCGCGATCCTCGCGGTCGGCGCGATCAAGCTCCAGCCGTGGGTCCACAAGGGCAAGGTGAAGCCCCGCCAGGTCACGACGCTGGCGCTCAGCTTCGACCACCGCCTGGTCGACGGCGAGCTGGGCTCCAAGGTGCTGGCCGATCTGGCGGCGATCCTGGAGCAGCCGAAGAAACTGATCACCTGGGGCTGAGCGGTCGGCCCGACGCGAGAAACCGCGCTCCGGACACCCGGGGCGCGGCTCCTCGCACGACCAGCCCTGATGAAACGGGCAGGCGTGCCGACATCGGGCACGGCCGGAACTGCCGCCTTCAGGCGTGACGGCCGGAGGTGCCGCCTTCAGGCGTGATGGCCGGAGGTGCTGTCCTCAGGCCGGCACGTGCACCGTTTCCACGCGGCTGGCCACCAGCCGTTCCCGCTCCCGCCGGTGCGCCCGCCCGCGCAGCCGCAGGATCTGGCTGACGCCGAGGGCCTGAAGCACGAAGACGAAGGAGAAGGCGATCCGGTAGTCGTCGCCGGTCGCGTCCAGCAGCACGCCGATCGCGAAGAGCGTCGTCATCGAGGCCACGAAACCGCCCATGTTCGTGATGCCGGACGCGGTGCCCTGCCGCTCGGGCGGGTTCGCGGGGCGGGCGAAGTCGAAGCCGAGCATGGATGCGGGGCCGCACGCGCCGAGCACCGCGCACAACACGACGAGCAGCCACATCGGCGCCCGGCCGCCCGGGTAGGCGAGCGTGCTCGCCCACATCAGCGCCGTCGCGCCCACCGTGCCCAGGGCCAGCGGCAGTCGCGCCCCGTGATGACGGGCCACGATCTGCCCGTACACCAGGCCGACGACCATGTTGGACAGGACCACCAGGGTGAGGAGTTCACCGGCCGTCGCCCGGGACAGCCCCTGCGCCTGGACCAGGAACGGCAGGCCCCACAGCAGCAGGAACACCATCGCCGGGAACTGGGTGGTGAAGTGCACCCACAGGCCCAGCCGGGTGCCCGGCTCGCGCCAGGACGCGGCGATCTGACGGCGCACGTACGCGGTGCCCCGGTGCGGGAACGGCTCGGGTTCGTGGCCTTCGGGGTGGTCCTTCAGGAAGAGCACGAGAAGCACCAGGACCACCACACCAGCCAGCGCACTGCCCGCGAAGGCCGTCGTCCAGCCGACGCCGTGCAGGAGGCGGGCCAGCACCAGCGTGGAGACGAGGTTGCCCGCCATCCCCACCAGGCCGGCGAGCTGCGCGACCATCGGGCCGCGGCGCGCCGGGAACCACCTGCTGCCCAGCCGCAGCACGCTGATGAACGTCATCGCGTCCCCGCAGCCGAGCAGCGCGCGAGAGGCGAGGGCGGTGCCGTAGGACGGGGAGAAGGCGAAGCCGAGCTGACCGGCCGTGAACAGCACGGTGCCGATGGCCAGCACCTTCTTCGTGCCGAGCCGGTCGACCAGCAGGCCCACCGGTATCTGCATGCCCGCGTACACGAGGAGCTGGAGGATCGAGAAGGTGGACAGGGCCGAGGCGTTCACCTGGAAGCGGTCGGCGGCGTCGAGGCCGGCCACCCCCAGCGACGTACGGAAGATGACGGCGACGAAGTAGACCGAGACACCGATCCCCCAGACGGCCATCGCGCTCCGTCCACCCGGGGGTGTCCCCTCTGGGGGAGTGTCACCCGGAAGAGTGGAGTTCGGGCCGCGGGCCGCGCCGCTCACCGGACCTCCCCGCGGGCCAGGTGGGAGAACCAGCCGATGTGCCGGTGGACGACGGCGACGGCCGCGTCGGCGTCGCCGGAGCGCAGCGCCCGGAGCAGTTCCTCGTGCTCGGTGAGGGACTTGGCTATCCGGTCCGGGTGCGAGTGCAGGACGGCGACGCCCATGCGCAGCTGGCGGTCGCGGAGCTGGTCGTACAGCCGCGACAGGATCTCGTTGCCGCCGCTGCGGACGATCTCGGCGTGGAAACAGCGGTCCGTCACGGCGGCCGCGGCCAGGTCGCCCTCCGACGTCTGCTCCCGCTGCCTCTCGAGCAGTTCCTCCAGGCGCTCGATCAGTCCGGCCGGCGCGGGCACCGCCTTGCGCGCCGCGTGCTCCTCCACCAGCAGCCGGGTCTCCACCACGTCCGCGATCTCCTGCGCGGAGACCGGAAGGACCAGGGCCCCCTTCTTGGGGTAGAGCTTGATCAGCCCCTCCACCTCCAGACGCAGCAGCGCCTCGCGCACCGGGGTGCGTGAGACGCCCACGGCCTCGGCCAGCTCTCCTTCGGTGAGCAGCGCGCCGCCCTGGTAACGGCGGTTCAGGACACCCTGCTTGACGTGGGCGTACACGCGGTCTGCGGCGGGCGGCTGCTTGACGGGAGCAGGGAGGGGAGCAGGGACGGGAAGGGAGGCGGGAGGGGCGGCGGACTGCATGCCCACAGCTTAGATACAACACGTACGCAACGGGGGGCGGGTCCAGAATGCGGACCCGCGCACGCGGTCCGGCGGGCGTCGTCATCGGGTCCGGGTAAGGAATGGATCAAGTAATCGGAAATTCCGCCCGGCAGGCGCACAACTTTGTGTGCTACTTACGTGTCACACATGTGCGGCCCACCTCTTTCCCCTTTGAACTTGGCCGCATCGCAGGGGCATTCGACGTAATCGGGGTATTTCAGTTGATAACCGCTATCAAGGGCATCCGAGTCCGCAGGGCCGCAGCCGTTGCCGTCACCGCCGGCGCAGTGCTCGCGACCGGAGCCCTCACCGCGGCACCCGCGCAGGCTGTCGCCACGCCCACGATCGCCGCCAAGACCGGCTTCGTGATGAACAACGCGAACGGTGCGGCGCTCTACAACAAGGGCATGGACACCAAGCTGTCCACCGGCTCCACCACGAAGATCATGACGGCCAACGTCGTGCTGTCGCAGCCCAACCTGAACCTGGACGCCAAGGTCACCATCCAGAAGGCGTACAGCGACTACATCGTCGCGAACACGGCGTCTTCCGCCCGCCTGATCGTGGGCGACAAGGTGACCGTCCGTCAGCTGCTCTACGGGCTGATGCTGCCGTCCGGCTGTGACGCCGCGTACGCGCTGGCCGACAAGTTCGGCACGGGCACGACGCGCGACGCCCGCGTGAAGAACTTCATCGCCAAGATGAACAGCAAGGCGAAGACGCTCGGCATGACGAGGACGCACTTCGACTCCTTCGACGGTATCGGCCGCGGGGCGAACTACTCGACCGCCAAGGACCTGACGAAGCTCGCCAGCAACTCGCTGAAGAACGCGAACTTCCGCGCGGTCGTCAAGACCAAGTCGTACACCGCCAAGACGGTCACCAAGACCGGCTCGGTCCGCACCATGGGGGCCTGGACGAACACGAACACGCTGCTGAGCAGCTACAGCGGTGCCATCGGCGTGAAGACGGGCTCCGGCCCGGAGGCGAAGTACTGCCTCGTCTTCGCCGCCACCCGGGGCGGCAAGACCGTCGTGGGCACGGTGCTGGCCTCCACCAACGCGTCGGTGCGCGCCACCGACGCGACGAAGCTGCTGAACTACGGCTTCGCCCGACTGGGCTGACCCCCGGCCGACCGCTGAACGTTCGCGACGGGCCCGCCGTGATCCACACGGCGGGCCCGTCGCGTTGTCCGCTTCTTCGGGGCCTGCCCCCTGAACTACTTGGTGATCGCGAAGTTCCGCAGGATCGCCGCGGTCAGCTCGGGCTCCCCCTCCGCCTTCACCCGGTCCGCGACCGCGTCCGCCGTGACCCGGCCGCAGGCCAGGCGGACGAACGTCTCCCAGTCGAGGGTGAACGCCGCGGCGGGGCCGAGCGCCGGCGCCGTCTCCAGGGTGCCGCGGCCCTGGATGTCGACGCGGATGGTGCGCAGGAACTCGATCGGGCCGTGCACGTCGAAGACGACCGCGGAACTGCGCGGGGCGTCGGCCTTCTCGGCGACGACCGCCGGCAGTTCGGCCAGCAGCGCGTCGCGGGCGATGTGCGCGCCGGGCGAGTCGAGGTTGCCGGGCCGGCCGAGGGCAGTGCGCAGATCCTGCTCGTGCACCCAGACGTTGAACGCGTGGAGCCGCATCGACTCCTCGAGCGTGAGCTCGGTGCCGAGGGGGCCGCGGACCGTCGTGTGGGGCTGGCGGGTCTCGTTGCGCAGCTGCCGGTTGCGGCGGATGACCGTGTACTCCAGCTCGGACGTCATCTCCGGCGCCGTGTGGTGACGGCGGACGTCGACCTGCATCTCCATGTAGCGCTGAAGGTCGTTGGTGACGTGGAACAGGTCGCGCGGGAGGGTGTGGATGGGTCGCGGGTCGCCGTACATCTCGCAGTCCAGCCCGATGACGTGCGACACGATGTCGCGGACCGACCAGCCCGGGCACGGCGTCCGGCGGTTCCAGTCCGCTTCCACCAGAGGCTGCACCAGCTCGGATATCGCTTCGATGGAGTGGGTCCAGGCGTCGGCGTAGGGCTGGAGGGTGGGATGCAGACTCACGGAAACGGGACCCCTCGGCGGTCGGTACTCGGGTGGGCTGTGGCGGCGTTGCCAGCGGGAGGTGGCGGCTGTCGGCAGGTGTCGGCGGGTCTCTACGAAACGTTAAGTTACGCTGCTGTGAGGCACCCCGGCAGTGCTTTCGTGTGACGATCGTAGGCCCGTGTGGACTACTCGAATGCCAGGACGGTGGTAGTGTGCGCGCCTCTCTCCTCCAGATCGCCGTAGAAGAGGACGAATCGGTCGAAGCGCGGCGGGTGCGGGTCGCCGGGTTGGTAAGAGAACAGGCCGCCGCCGACCTCGTGGTGCTGCCGGAACTGTGGACGACCGGGGCGTTCGCCTACGAGCGGTTCGCCGACGAGGCCGAGCCCTTGCAGGGCCCGACGTACGAGGCGATGGCGAAGGCGGCGAGCGAGGCCGGCGTGTGGCTGCACGCGGGCTCGATCCCGGAACGGGCGTCGGCCGCGGGCGGCTCCGCCGGGGACGAGGGACCCCTTTACAACACGTCGCTCGTCTTCTCCCCCGCCGGTGACCTTGCCGCCGTCTACCGCAAGATCCACCGCTTCGGCTTCGACAAGGGCGAGGCCGTGCTGATGAGCGCGGGCGAGGACCCGGTGACGGTCCGGCTGCCCGCGACGACCGTCGGCGTCGCCACCTGTTACGACCTCCGTTTCCCCGAACTCTTCCGCGCCCTCGTGGACGCCGGCACCGAGACCTTCGTGCTCTCCGCGGGCTGGCCGGAGCGCCGCCGGGCGCACTGGACGCTGCTGGCCCGGGCGCGGGCGGTCGAGAACCAGGCGTTCGTGCTCGCTTGTGGAACGGCCGGGACGCACGCCGGAGTTCCGCAGGCGGGTCACTCGATCGTGGTCGATCCGTGGGGCGAGGTGCTGGCGGAGGCGGGCCCCGGCGAGGAGATCCTGACCGTCGACTTCGACCCGGCCGCGGTCGCCACGACCCGCGAACTGTTCCCGGCCCTCAAGGACCGCGTCCTCGGCCTGCGCCCCCCGACCCGCTGACGTGCTGGCCCGCTGCCACGGGGACGCGGGGACGCGCAGGCGTGCCTCAGTCCTCGTGCCGCTCCTTGTCGGCGAGGTGGATCACGCACACCGCCACCGCGATGAGCAGCGCCGGATCCGCGTCCTCGCGCACGACGTCGACGCCGTACGTCTCGCGCACGTGCAGCCACCGCCGTGAGACGACGGCGAGGAGTTCGCCGTCGTACTCGACCGCGAACTCCCGGTCGAGGATCCTGCCGCTGACGTCGAGCTCGGTGCGGCCGTCCGCCAGAGCCACCCGGTAGTGGTTGCGCAGCAACGACAGCCGCTTGCGCCGGATCGTGGCCAGCGGCTCGCCGTCCCGCTCGATCACCATGGTGTCCCGCAGGGCGAGCATCTTCTTGTGGATGTCGATCAGGACCCGTCCGCGGGTGTCCTTCAGTTCGAAGGTGTCCCGCAGCCGCATCGCCTTGCCGTCGACGAGGTAGACCTTGTCGCCGCGGTCGTCCTCGATCCAGTAGTCGTCGCCGATGCCGAGCAGCCGGTCGCGCACGAGGAATCTCATACCGCTACCGCTTCCCCGGCCCGGCGGGACCTTCCCGGCCCGGGCGGGAAACGGCGCGAGGAATGACCCGACTGCGCGGCGGCGACCGGCGGAGCGGGGGCCGGGGCGGGACTGTCGGTGGCCGGTGGCACTCTTGAGGCATGACCGACTCCTCACCGGCCCCGGCCCCCCGCCGCGTCCGTGTCCGTGCCCCCGAGCTGATCGGCAAGGGCGGCTGGCTGAACACGGGCGGACACCAGTACACCCTTGCCGACCTGCGCGGACGCATAGTCGTTCTCGATTTCTGGACGTTCTGCTGTGTGAACTGCCTGCATGTGCTGGACGAGTTGCGGGAGCTGGAGGAGAAGCACCGGGACACGGTGGTCGTGGTCGGCGTGCACTCGCCGAAGTTCGTGCACGAGGCCGAACACCAGGCGGTCGTCGACGCCGTCGAGCGGTACGGCGTCGAGCATCCGGTCCTCGACGACCCCGAGCTGGCGACGTGGAAGCAGTACGCCGTGCGCGCGTGGCCGACGCTCGTCGTGATCGACCCGGAGGGGTACGTCGTCGCCCAGCACGCCGGTGAGGGGCATGTGCACGCCATCGAGCGGCTGGTGGCGGAGCTGGAGGCCGAGCACGCCGCGAAGGGCACCCTGCGGCGCGGCGACGGACCGTACGTGGCGCCGGAGCCCGAGCCGACCGCGCTGCGCTTCCCGGGCAAGGCGCTGGTGCTGCCCGGCGGGAACATCCTGGTCAGCGACACCACGCGGCACCAGCTCGTGGAGCTCGCGGAGGACGGGGAGACGGTGGTGCGCCGGATCGGGTCCGGCGTGCGCGGCTTCGCCGACGGCGGCGCACAGACGGCCGCCTTCAACGAACCGCAGGGCCTCGCCCTGCTCGACGACTCCGCCGTGGTCGTCGCCGACACCGTCAACCACGCCCTGCGCCGCCTCGACCTCGGCTCGGGGGCCGTGACGACCCTGGCCGGGACCGGGAGGCAGTGGTGGCAGGGGTCGCCGACGTCCGGTCCCGCGCGCGAGGTCGACCTCTCCTCACCGTGGGACGTGGCGCTCTTCGGCGGCCGGGTGTGGATCGCCATGGCCGGCGTGCACCAGCTGTGGGCGTACGACCCGGCCGACGGCACGGTGGGCGTCGTGGCGGGCACGACCAACGAGGGGCTCGTCGACGGACCGGGCGCCGAGGCCTGGTTCGCCCAGCCGTCGGGTCTCGCCGCCGCGCCGGACGGGGAGCGGCTGTGGCTCGCCGACTCCGAGACGTCGGCGCTGCGCTGGGTCGACCGGGCGGGCGTCGTGCACACGGCTGTCGGCACCGGGCTGTTCGACTTCGGGCACCGCGACGGCGCGGCCGGGCAGGCCCTGCTCCAGCATCCGCTGGGCGTCACCGTGCTGCCCGACGGCTCGGTCGCCGTCAGCGACACCTACAACCACGCCCTGCGCCGCTACGACCCGGCGACCGGCGAGGTCAGCACGCTGGCGACGGACTTGAGGGAGCCCAGCGACGCCGTCCTGGTCGGCGAGGACATCGTGGTCGTCGAGTCGGCCCGGCACCGGCTGACCCGGCTGCGGCTGCCGGAGGAGGCCGTCACGGTGGACGCGGTGGCCCACCGCACCCGGCGCGCGGCCACCGAGGTCGCACCGGGCGCGCTGCGGCTGGACGTGATCTTCCAGGCGCCGGCCGGCCAGAAACTGGACACCCGGTACGGTCCGTCGACGCGGCTGCTGGTCTCCGCCACCCCGCCCGAGCTGCTGCTGAAGGGGGAGGGCGCGGGCACGGACCTGACCCGCGCGCTGGAGCTCGATCCGGCGGTGCCGGAAGGGGTCCTGCACGTCTCCGCGATGGCGGCCTCGTGCGACGACGGCCCGGCCAACGAGTACCCGGCCTGCCACGTCCACCAGCAGGACTGGGGTGTCCCGGTCCGCCTCACCGAGGGCGCGGCGGACCGGCTGGCACTGGTTCTCGCCGGCCTCGACCCGCAGGCCTGACCCGCGGCGCGGCCGGGGGTCACGGCGGTTGCGGCGGTCGCGGTCAGACGCCGTAGCCGTCGCTGTAGCCGTCGCGGGGGTGGTGCCGCTCGGTCTCGACCACCGTGGTCGAGGCGGGAGGCACCATCACGCGGCGGCGCCGGGCGATGCTGCTGAAGGTCGTCACGCCGATCAGGCCGACGATCATCAGGATGACGCCGACCAGGTCGAGGTTGACGCCCTGCATGTCCCAGTCGGTCGCGAACGTGAGGATGGCTCCCACGGCGATGAGGATGATGCATCCGCCGAGGCCCATGGTGTTGCCTCCTGTCCGGTGTACCGGCCGTTCCGGTCACCACCGGACTCCGGGTACCCGGGCGGTCGACTCCCATGCGCCGGCGGCGCGTTCACCGGCCCGGCCGTCCTTCCCGCAGGAACGCCGTCAGCCCCGCAGGAACGCCGTGAGCGCGTTGGCCAGCAGGTACGGGTCGGCGTCGCCGCACAACTCCCGTGCGCTGTGCATCGACAGGATGGCCACGCCGATGTCGACGGTGCGGATGCCGTGCCGGGCCGCGGTGATGGGGCCGATGGTCGTGCCGCACGGCATGGAGTTGTTGGAGACGAAGTGCTGGAACGGCACGCCCGCCTTCTCACAGGCGGCGGCGAAAATCGCCCGGCCCGAACCGTCCGTCGCGTAGCGGTTGTTGACGTTGACCTTGAGGATCGGACCGCCGTTGACCCGCGGGTGGTGCGTCGGGTCGTGCCGCTCCGCGTAGTTGGGGTGCACGGCGTGACCGGTGTCGGAGGAGAGACAGACGGTGCCGGCGAAGGCTCTCGCCCGGTCTTCGTACGAGCCTCCGCGCGCGAAGACCGAACGTTCCAGCACGCTGCCGAGCAGTGGGCCGTCCGCGCCGGTGTCGGACTGCGAACCGTTCTCCTCGTGGTCGAAGGCGGCCAGCACCGGGATGTACGGCGGCTCCGCGCCGCTCGTCGCCACGGCCGTCAGCGCCGCCGTGCCGGCGTGCACGGACAGCAGGTTGTCCATGCGCGGGCCGGCCACCAGTTCCTGGTCGCGGCCCAGGTAGGCGGGCGGCTCCACGGAGTGCGCCATCAGGTCCCAGCCGGTGACCTGGCCCGGGGCCAGCCCGGCCGTCTCCTCCAGGAACGCGATCAGGTCGCCGTCGCGCACGTCGCCGCCCAGGCCCCAGACGGGCTGGAGGTGACGCTGCTTGTCGAGCTTGAGGCCGTCGGCGTTGACCGAACGGTCGAGGTGGATGGCGAGTTGGGGGACGCGCAGCAGCGGGCGGCCGACGTCGACGAGGCGCGTCGTGCCGTCCCGCAGCGTCAGCCGGCCCGCGAGGCCCAGGTCGCGGTCGAGCCAGGAGTTGAGCAGCGGGCCGCCGTAGATCTCCACGGCCACCTGCCGCCAGCCGTGCGCGCCGGTGTCCGGCAGCGGCTTGACGCGCAGGTTGGGGGAGTCGGTGTGCGCGCCGATGATCCGGAACGGCGTGTGCGGCGCCGCGCCCTCGGGCACGTACCAGGCCACGATCGCACCCCCGCGCAGCACATACCGGCCGCCGCTGCCCGAGGCGGAGACGCCGTGCGTCCCGGCGTCCCAGGCGTCCGTCTCCGAGACCTGGCGGAATCCGGCCTTCTCGAGCCGCTCGGCTGTGTTCGCCACGGCGTGGTACGGCGACGGGCTCGCCGTCAGGTACGTCAAGAGGTCGTCGGTGTGGCCGCGGTCGAAGCGGGAGGGTTCGCTCATGGTGTTCACCTTAACGACGTACGAGGACCCGCTCCCGGCGATGGGAGCGGGCCCTCGTGAGGACCGTGTGGAGTGCTGCGCGGTTGTCCCGGTGAGTCCTGGTGAGTCCGATTGCGTCCGGCGACGGACCCGGAACGCGGCCCGGCACGGACCCCGGAAGGGAGCCTGGTAGGCACCCCCGGGGCGTGGTTCCGGAGGCGCCCCGGGGCATGACCCCGGAGGCGTTTCAGGGCGTGCCCCCGGGGTGTCCCCGACGACGCCCCGGAGCGCGTGTCGGAGGTGACCCGGAACCCGGCCCCCGTGTTGGACCGGAGGTGATCCGGAGCGCGATCCCCGGGGTGACCCGGAGGTGATCCGCAGCGGGCCCCGGGGTTGACCCGGGGTGACCGGAGCGTGTCCCCGGGCGGTCCGGAGCGCGCCCCCCCCCGTGTGGGCCCCGAGGGTCTTCTAGAACGCGGCCTCGTCCAGCTCCATCAGGTCCAGCTCGACGTCGGCGGCGACCTTGCGGGCCAGGGTGACGCCCGGCAGGACGTTGGCCGCGAAGAACTTCGCCGCCGCGATCTTGCCGGTGTAGAACGGCCGGTCCTTGGCGGAGGCCGTCTCCAGCTTCTCGGCGGCGATCGCCGCGCCCTTGAGGAGCAGGTAGCCGACGATCACGTCACCGGAGGCGAGCAGCAGGCGGGTGGTGTTCAGGCCGACCTTGTAGATGTTCTTGACGTCCTGCTCGGTCGCCGCGAGGTCGGTCAGCATCAGGCCGACGATGGCCTCCAGCTCGACGGCCGCCTTCGCCAGGTGTTCGCGGGCGCCGGCCAGCTGCTCGCCGCCGGTGTCGACCGCGAGGAACTTCTTGATGTCCTCGGCGAGGGAGTTCAGCGCGGTTCCCTGGTTGCGGACGATCTTCCGGAAGAAGAAGTCCTGGCCCTGGATCGCGGTGGTGCCCTCGTACAGGGTGTCGATCTTGGCGTCGCGGATGTACTGCTCGATCGGGTACTCCTGGAGGAACCCGGAGCCGCCGAAGGTCTGCAGCGACTGGGCGAGCTGCTCGTAGCCCTTCTCGGAGCCGTAGCCCTTGACGATCGGCAGGAGCAGGTCGTTGAGCGCGTGCTCGGTCTTGGCGTCCTCGCCGGCCGCCTCCTTGACCGCGATGGCGTCCTGGACCGAGGCCGTGTAGAGGACGAGGGCGCGCATGCCCTCCGCGTACGCCTTCTGCGTGATCAGCGAGCGCCGCACGTCGGGGTGGTGGGTGATGGTGACCTTCGGCGCGGCCTTGTCCATGAAGTTCGCCAGGTCGGGGCCCTGGACGCGCTCCTTGGCGTACTCGAGCGCGTTGAGGTAGCCGGTGGAGAGCGTGGAGATCGCCTTCGTGCCGACCATCATGCGGGCGAACTCGATGATGCGGAACATCTGGCGGATGCCGTCGTGCTTGTCGCCGATCAGCCAGCCCTTGGCGGGATGGCGGTCGCCGAAGGTCATCTCGCAGGTGTTGGAGGCCTTGAGGCCCATCTTGTGCTCGACGTTCGTGGCGTAGACACCGTTGCGCTCGCCCAGCTCGCCGGTCTCGAAGTCGAAGAGCGTCTTCGGGACCATGAAGAGGGACAGGCCCTTGGTGCCGGGGCCGGCGCCCTCGGGGCGGGCGAGGACGTAGTGGAGGATGTTCTCCGACATGTCGTGCTCGCCGGACGTGATGAAGCGCTTGACGCCCTCGATGTGCCAGGAGCCGTCCTCCTGCTGCACGGCCTTCGTGCGGCCCGCGCCCACGTCGGAGCCCGCGTCGGGCTCGGTGAGGACCATCGTCGAGCCCCACTGCCTCTCGACGGCGATCTGCGCGATCTTCTTCTGGACGTCGTTGCCCTCGTCGAAGAGGATGCCGGCGAAGGCCGGGCCGGAGGAGTACATCCACACGGCCGGGTTCGCGCCGAGGATCAGCTCCGCGAAGCCCCAGATCAGGGACGGCGGGGCGGTGGTGCCGCCGATCTCCTCGGGCAGGCCGAGCCGCCAGTACTCGGAGTCCATGAAGGCCTGGTAGCTCTTCTTGAAGGAGGCCGGGACCGGCGCGGTGTTGGTCTCCGGGTCGAAGACCGGCGGGTTGCGGTCGGCGTCCGTGAAGGACTCCGCCAGCTCGTTCTCCGAGAGGCGGGTCAGCTCCTCGAGGATGCTCTTCGCGGTCTCGGTGTCCAACTCCTCGAACGGGCCGGTGCCGTACAGCTTGTCGCGCCCGAGCACCTCGAAGAGGTTGAACTCGATGTCGCGAAGATTCGACTTGTAGTGCCCCATGGCGACGGCTCCCGAAATCCGTTGGAGAGATGGGCGAGGCACTGGATCCTCGCGCTAGTTCACATACCGACAAGTAGCAAGTACCTACGATGATGCTACCCGTCGGTAATAAGTTGCAACCCCCCGGTCCGCCAAGTGTGAGAAGGGTCTACCTCGCTCCGCCGTCGGCGCGCCTCGGTACTCTTGCGCCCATGTACGGATACGGCCAGCCCATGGACGGCGGTGCTGCGCAGCAGCAGTACGCGTCGCCGCAGCAGCAGATGCCCGGCGGCCATGGCGGCTACGGGCAGCAGCCGCCCCTCTATCCGGAACCGTCCCCGCCGTCCCTCGCGGACGCGGTCCGCGCGTTCACCACGGGGCAGCTGGCCGCCGAGGACTTCCAGCAGGTCTTCGCCACCTCCAAGGTCTACTGCCCGCGCGGCGACAACCCCGGCTTCCTCGCCCTGCACAACACTCAGCAGCCGGTGATCCCGATGTTCACCAGCCTCAAGGAGCTGCGCCGGTACGCGGGCAAGGAGTCGAAGTACTTCGTGATCACCGGTGCGGAGGTGATCGACCTGCTGCCCACCGGCTACGGCTTCGTCCTCGACATGGAGGGCGAGCACCGGATGGTGTTCGACGCGAAGGCCGTGGAGCAGATGGTCGAGTTCGCGATGCGCCGGATGTACGGCTGAGACGGATCACCCGTGCCGTGCGGCGGAAGCCCGGAGGGAATGCCCTCCGGGCTTCCGCTGTTACGGGTGGCAGGAAGTTCAATACTCAACTAAAGTGGAACGTACGTCGCCCTAGGAGGTACGGACATGCCCGCAGTGACCGTCGAGAACCCGCTGACCCTCCCGCGCGTCACCGCGCCGGCCGAGGCCGTGGCACGTCCCGTGCTCGCCGTCACGACCGCGCCCAGCGGTTTCGAGGGCGAGGGCTTCCCGGTGCGCCGCGCGTTCGCCGGGATCAACTACCGTCACCTCGACCCGTTCATCATGATGGACCAGATGGGCGAGGTGGACTATCAGCCCGGGGAGCCGAAAGGCACCCCCTGGCACCCGCACCGCGGCTTCGAGACCGTCACGTACATCATCGACGGGATCTTCGACCACCAGGACAGCCAGGGCGGCGGCGGCACCATCACCAACGGCGACACGCAGTGGATGACGGCGGGCTCCGGCCTGCTGCACATCGAGGCGCCGCCCGAGCACCTGGTCATGTCCGGCGGTCTCTTCCACGGCCTGCAGCTGTGGGTGAACCTGCCGGCCAAGGACAAGATGATGCCCCCGCGGTACCAGGACATCCGAGGCGGGCACGTACAGCTCCTCACCACTCCCGACGGCGGCGCGCTGCTGCGGGTCATCGCCGGCGAGCTGGACGGGCACGCGGGGCCCGGCATCACCCACACCCCGATCACGATGGTCCACGCGACGGTGGCGGCGGGTGCGGAGATCACGCTGCCCTGGCGCGAGGACTTCAACGGCCTCGCGTACGTCCTCGCGGGCAAGGGCTCGGTCGGCGCCGAGCGCCGCCCGGTCCACCTGGGGCAGACGGCGGTCTTCGGCGCGGGCTCCTCGCTGACGGTCCGCGCGGACGACCAGCAGGACTCCCACACGCCCGACATGGAGGTCGTGCTGCTGGGCGGACAGCCGATCCGTGAGCCGATGGCGCACTACGGCCCGTTCGTCATGAACACCAAGGACGAGCTCCAGCAGGCCTTCGACGACTTCCAGAAGGGCCGCCTGGGCACGATCCCGGCCGTGCACGGGATGACGGAGGAGGGCATCTAGCCCTCTCATTCAGCCCTCCGGCCCGCCGGAAACCCGGTACGGTACGACAAGGCCCGAAGCCGCAACATCGGTTTGCGACTTCGGGCCTGTCTCATGTCACCTGGCCGCTACGGCAGTACGCAGATCGGGCTCCCGTCCGGTGCGTGACCCGCATGCCGCACACACCCCCGTTCGAACAGCAGATCCAAGCTGTCGTGTACGCGCTTGTGCGAGAGGCCCGTGTCGGCGCTGATCTCTTCCACGCGATACGTGGCCCCGCCGTGCAGCAGCGCTGGGGCCAAGTAGGCGGCCACGGTGTGCACGTCCTCAGCGCAGGCCAGGTCCTTCGCCCTCCACTTGGCGAGCAGCTGCTGAGGCGTCAGCTCCGGAGCCGGTGAGGGCCGAGAGCGGTCGTCGGGACGCTTGAGGGCGGCGGCGATGTCCTGAAGGCTGTGGTTGATCTGCCGCAGCAGGTCGTTGCGCTCCCCGGCGACGGCGGCCATGCTCTCGTCCATCACCATGTTGCGCTCTTCGAGGCGCACGAGAGCGTCGACGACCTGCTCCGGCATGACGTACGCGGTACCCCCGGTGGGGGCGGGCTGCACGGGGGCGGGTGCCAGGGCGTAGGAGCCGTCGCGCTGGATGGTGGCGATGACACTGGCGACCCAGGTCTTGAAGGGCTGCGACTCCGGCTTGGTGCAGGAGTTGACCAAGAGGATCAACCCCTGAAGCGTGACCAGATTCATGTCTCGTCGCCACTCTCGACCTGCGGGAATGCTGAGAGTGTGCCTCTGAAGCACACTCTCGAGGCTGTCGAAGTTGGCTGCGTCCGCGATGTTGCGCAGAGTGGAACCGACGTGTGCGTAGCCCAGGTTCTTGCACACGTCGACTGCCGGGAACCAATGCGTCCCGTCCGGAGTGGTGAGCCTGCGCACCCGTGCGCCGGTCGCCGCGTAGACGAAGTCGCTGATCTCGATCGCGTCCTGCCGTGCCGCCGACCGGTTCGGCGGCGGTGTGTTGTTCTGCTCGTACATCGAGCATCACCTCCGTCTCGGACGGTAGGCATATGCCGGGGCAACGGGCTGCGCCAGCAAGGATGTTCACCCTTAAGGCGCGGGCGTTCGAATTCTGAGTCCGAGTCATGTCCCGTTCACCCGGGCGGCCGTCAGGTCAGGACAAGTCGGCGGGGCCGTGATCCGCTGGAGCGGTGCATCTGCTCCCGCTTCCCGCCCGCCGCTTCGCGGCCTGGTGCGCCGTGGTGCTGCTGGCGTCGGGCGTCGGGTATGTCGGGATCAGGCTCTGCTCCGAGTTGCGCACCGCCGTCACACCCGTGCTGCTGGCGTTGCTGGGGACCGCGCTGCTGCGGCCGCTGTACCGGCGGATGGTGGCGGCCGGGGTGCCGCGGTCGCTGTCGGCCGGGATCACCTGTGTCGCCGTCGTCGCAGTGGTCGGCGGGGCCGTGTACATCGTGGTCGCCGCGCTGATCGACAGCGGGGACCAGATCGTCGCCGCGCTCAGGTCGGCGGCGAGGGGCGTCGCCGATCACTTCGGGGCGGCCGGGACCTCGCTCGACGACCTCGCCTCCCATGCGAAGGAGCTGCTCACCAAGTTCGGGGGGACGGCCGCCTCCAATGTCATCAGCGGGGTGAGCGTCGTCGGCGAGACCATCGCCATGGCCGTGCTGGCGCTGCTGCTCGTCTTCTTCTTCCTGCGGGACTCCTACCGGGCCGTCGCCGTTCTGCGGTCCGTCGCTCCGGGCGGCAGCGCCGACACCCTCGAGGCCATGGCCCGGCGGGCCTTCCGGGCCGTCGAGGGGTTCATGCGGGGGACGACGTTCATCGCCTTCATCGACGCGGTGTGCATCACGGTCGGGCTGCTCGTCCTCGATGTGCCGGGCGCGGTGGGGCTGGGCGCTCTCGTCTTCGTGGGGGCGTACATCCCGTATCTCGGCGCGTTCCTCTCCGGGGCGGTCGCGGTGCTGGTCGCGCTCGCCGACCGGGGCTTCGTCATCGCGCTGTGGGCGCTCGGCGTGGTGCTCGCCGTGCAGGTGCTGGAGGGGCATGTGCTGCAGCCGGTGATCCAGAGCCGGACCGTGCAGATGCACCCGGCGGTGGTCATGGTCGCGATCACGGCCGGGGCGTCCGTGGCCGGGATCCTCGGCATGCTGCTCGCGGTGCCCCTGACCGCGGCCGGCTTCGGGATCCTGCACGAACTGCGGACGCGCTACGAGACTGTCGCCGACGGTTCGTAGAGCTCGAACCAGATGCTCTTGCCCTCGCCCCGCGGCGCGACCCCCCAGGTGTCCGCGAGCAGCTCGATGAGGACGAGGCCACGGCCCGAGGAGGCCAGCTCGCCGGGGCGGCGCATGTGCGGGAGGTCGTCGCCGGTGTCGGTGACCTCGATGCGGAGCCGGCGTTCTCCGGGCGCGCCGGTGACCTCGGCGACCAGCAGCGCGTCGGCGTCGGTGTGGACGAGGACGTTGGTCAGGGTCTCGGAGACGAGCAGGACGGCCGAGTCGACCTGGTCCTCGCAGCTCCAGTCGTGCAGCAGTTCGCGCAGTTGCTGCCGGGCCACGGCGATGCGCTCCGGTTCGGCCTGCGCGACCGTCAGCATCGAGCGGCGCACGGGCTGCCGGGCGGGCAGCGGCGCGGCGCCCGGACCGCAGCCGCCCTCGCCCTGGCGGCAGAGCAGCAGTACGGCTATGTCGTCCTCGCGGCGGTCGGCCAGTGGACCCGTGGTGTGGTGGGACGAGGGGCCGTGCACCGCCTGGACCAGGGCGTCGGCCAGTTCCTCGAGGTCGCCCTCGTGCGCCTCCAGGATCTTGCGGACGCGCCGCCAGCCGGTGTCGAGGTCGTGGCCGCCGGTCTCGAGCAGGCCGTCGGTGCACAGCATCAGCGCCTCGCCGGGTTCCAGGGCGAGCCGGGTGGTGGGGTAGTCGGCGTCCGGGTCGATGCCCAGGGGCAGTCCGCCCGCGATGTCGCGGAGCAGTACCGTGCCGTCGGCCATCCGGATCGCCGGGTCCAGATGGCCGGCCCGGGCGGCCTCCAGCACCCCGGTCACCGGATCGACCTCGATGTACAGGCAGGTGGCGAAGCGCAGGTCGGCGCCGCCGTCCGCGTCGGCGAGGCCGTGCAGGAATCCGGAGGCGCGGGAGAGGACCGCGTCGGGGCGGTGGCCCTCGGCGGCATACGCCCTCAGCGCGATGCGCAGCTGGCCCATGAGACCCGCCGCACGGACGTCGTGGCCCTGGACGTCCCCGATGACCAGGGCGAAGCGGCTGCCCGCCGGGTTCATCCTGGACGCGCCGCCGGGGGTCGTCCGGGACGCTCCCCCGGAGTTCGTCCGGGACGTGCCGCCGGGCAGCGGGATCATGTCGTACCAGTCGCCGCCGACCTGGAGGCCGCCGCCGGTCGGTATGTAGCGGGCGGCGAGGGTCATGCCCGGTATCTCGGGGCCGAGCGTCGGGAGCATGGAGCGCTGCAGGCCGTCGGTCAGCTCGCGCTGGGTCTCCGCCGCACTCGCGCGGGTGAGGGCCTGGGCGAGCATCCTGGCGACCGTCGTCAGCACGGACCGTTCGTCGGGGGTGAACGCCACCGGGTAGGTGAAGCCGGCCATCCAGGCACCCATCGTGCGGCCGGCCACGGTCAGCGGCAGGAACGCCCAGGAGTGACGGCCGAAGGGCGCGGCCAGCGGCCAGGTGAGCGGATAGCGCTCCTTGTACTGCTCCGGGGAGGACAGGTACACGGCACGCCCGGTGCGCACGACCTCGGCGGCCGGATAGTCCGTATGGATGGACATCTGGGTGAAGGGGTCCTCGTCGCCCGACTGGTGGCCGTGGTGGCCGTGGTGGCCGTGGTGGCCGATGATCGTCAGCCGGTCGCCCTCCACGCCGAAGACGGCGAGGCCGTCCGGTGAGAAGCCCGGCATCGACAGTCCGGCGGCGACCCGCAGCACCTCCGCGGTGGACCGTGCCTCCGCGAGAGCCCGGCCCGCGTCCAGCAGGAACGCCTCCCGTGAGCGGCGCCAGTCGCCGGTGACGGCGGTCCGCCCGGCCGGGGTGCCCGGGGTCGGCTCGGTGACCTCCTGGAGGGTGCCGATCAGCTCGTACGCCTTCTTGACCGGGTCGAAGGACGGCTTGGAACGGCTGCGGACGACCCGGACCACCCGCCCCCGGTCGTCCATGATGCGGATCCGCACCTCGGCGAGGGTGCCCTCGGCGACGGCGAGCTGCACCACTCCGGTGATCTCGTTCCAGTCGACGGGGTGCAGCCGGGCCCGGGTCTGGGCCTCCGTGAGGACGGTCTCCTCCCGGGGCAGACCGAGCAGCCGGGCTGCCTCGGCGTCGACCGTGACCAGCCCGGTGGCGGTGTCCCAGTGCCACAGGCCGGTCGCGAGGGAGACGAGGACCTCCCCCACGGCGGGCAGAGGCTCGCCAGTGCGCATTGCCCCACTTTAAGAAGACCGGAACGAAGAATGCCACTGATCCCCGGCTTCCCCAGCTGTTCCTGCCGCCGTTCCAGCCGGACGACCCGGCCGTCGCGGGTGCCCGGTCATGGGGGGAGGGGCGCGTGGCGTGCCCGGTACCCTGGGGGTTGTTTCACGTGAAACACCATGAAGCCCAGACCCCGATCCGCGAAGACTGGATGAACGACGATGCATCGGTACAGGTCCCACACCTGCGGCGAGCTCCGCGCCTCTGACGTCGGCACCGACGTCCGGCTGAGCGGCTGGCTGCACAATCGGCGCGACCTGGGCGGCATCCTCTTCATCGATCTGCGCGATCACTACGGCATCACGCAGCTCGTCGCACGTCCGGGCACGCCCGCGTACGAGGCCCTCGACAAGCTGACCAAGGAGTCGACGGTCCGCATCGACGGCAAGGTCGTCTCGCGTGGCGCGGAGAACGTCAACGCGGACCTGCCGACCGGCGAGGTCGAGGTCGAGGTCGGCGAGGTCGAGCTGCTGGGCGCGGCCGCCCCGCTGCCCTTCACGATCAACGCCGAGGACGGGGTCAACGAGGAGCGGCGTCTGGAGTACCGCTTCCTGGACCTGCGCCGGGAGCGCATGCACCGCAACATCATGCTGCGCACGTCGGTCATCTCGGCGATGCGGCACAAGATGACAGCGCTGGGCTTCAACGAGATGGCGACGCCGATCCTGTCCGCGACGTCCCCCGAGGGCGCCCGCGACTTCGTCGTCCCGTCCCGGCTGCACGCGGGCCGTTTCTACGCCCTGCCGCAGGCCCCGCAGCAGTTCAAGCAGCTGCTGATGATCTCGGGCTTCGACCGCTACTTCCAGATCGCGCCCTGTTTCCGGGACGAGGACGCGCGTGCGGACCGGTCGCCGGGCGAGTTCTACCAGCTCGACGTGGAGATGAGCTTCGTCGAGCAGGAGGACGTCTTCCAGCCGATCGAGAAGCTCATGACCGAGCTGTTCGAGGAGTTCGGCGGCGGCCGCCACGTCACCTCGCCGTTCCCGCGCATCCCGTTCCGCGAGTCGATGCTGAAGTACGGCTCCGACAAGCCGGACCTGCGGGCCCGGCTGGAGCTCGTCGACATCACCGACGTCTTCGAGGGCTCGGAGTTCAAGGCCTTCGCCGGCAAGCACGTACGTGCGCTGGCGGTGCCGGATGTCTCCGCGCAGCCCCGGAAGTTCTTCGACCAGCTGGGCGACTTCGCGGTCTCGCAGGGCGCGAAGGGTCTGGCCTGGGTGCGTGTCGCCGAGGACGGCTCGCTGTCCGGGCCGATCGCGAAGTTCCTCACCGAGGAGAACGTCGCCGAGCTGACCAAGCGGCTCTCGCTGGCCGCCGGTCACGCCGTCTTCTTCGGCGCGGGCGAGTTCGACGAGGTCTCGAAGATCATGGGCGCGGTGCGCGTCGAGGCCGCCAAGCGCGCCGGGCACTTCGAGGAAGGCGTCTTCCGCTTCTGCTGGATCGTCGACTTCCCGATGTACGAGAAGGACGAGGAGACCGGCAAGATCGACTTCTCGCACAACCCGTTCTCGATGCCGCAGGGCGGTCTGGAGGCCCTGGAGACGCAGGACCCGCTGGACATCCTGGGCTGGCAGTACGACATCGTCTGCAACGGCGTCGAGCTGTCCTCCGGCGCGATCCGTAACCACGAGCCGGAGATCATGCTCAAGGCGTTCGAGATCGCGGGCTACGACCGGGAGACCGTCGAGGACAAGTTCGCCGGCATGCTGCGCGCGTTCCGCTTCGGCGCCCCGCCGCACGGCGGGATCGCCCCGGGCGTCGACCGCATCGTCATGCTGCTGGCCGACGAGCCGAACATCCGCGAGACCATCTCCTTCCCGCTCAACGGCAACGCCCAGGACCTCATGATGGGCGCACCGACGGAGCTGGAGGAGGCCCGGCTGAGGGAGCTGCACCTGTCGGTGCGCAAGCCGCAGCCGAAGTAGGCGGTGGCCCGTCCGGGCAGTCAGGGCGGGCGGAACCAACGGGAGTGGCCCGGAACCGACATCGGTTCCGGGCCACTCCCGTGTTCCGTGGAACGTACGGCTCTCGCCCCCTGCTCCCGAGAGGTGGGCCGTCCGGCGGGCTGCCCGCCGGACGGCCCGGCGCCGACTGGACAGGGCCCGTCCTGGGTACTCGCCACTCAGGCGACGTCGAAGCCGCCCGCCCCCTCTCTCCGAGACCTCACCGGAGTCCCACAGGAATCCCTCGGGGCGGGCACAGCGAGCCGCCCGATCATGGAGGAGAAGAGACCAGATCAGGCCAGATCAGACCAGGGGCCGACGAGGGCCGGGACGGGAAAGGAGCCGGCGATGGCTTCCACGGGGTTCGCGATCACGCTGTCGGTGCTGCTGATCGTCGGCGCGGTGCTGTGCGTGGTGGCCCAGCGCCGCGACTGGCGTCGTCGTCCCTCGTCCGGCCTGGACGCGGAGGCCGAAGCCAACCATTGGCTCGTCCGGCTGGCCGGCGGGCTCGTCCCGCCGGATGTGCGGGCCTGGGCCGGGGCGGACGTGGCGGCGGAGCGCTCGATGACGCAGGCGGCGGAATGCCACCGTGCGGCCCGCACCCGGCTGGCCACGGCCCGTACCGCCGTGGAGTACGAGGAGGCGACCCGGCTGGCGAAGGCGGGTCTCGAGCACCTCGCGGCGGCGCGCGCGGGTCTGGGACGGGGCCCGGCCGCACCGACCCCGCGCAGGACGTCGGCGCTCGCAGCCAAGTAGTGCCGTTGACCCTACTGTCGACCCTTTGCCTGAGCCTGACCTTGCCGTTCCACAGGTCGTTCTCACGCCCCTGACAGCCCCGGTCCCTACCTTCGCGGCCATGACGGGAAACCACGAGAACGACGCGAGCCACGCGAACGACGCGAGCAACGAGGATGTCACCGGCAGCCCGAGCGCCGAGGCGGGACGGCAAGGGCCGCGGCACAAGCGTGATCTGACGCGCCGCAAGGTCGTCGTGGCCGGCGCGGGCGCGGCCGTCGCGGTCGGCGCCGGCGGGGCACTCGCGGCCGGCGCCTTCGCCGGTGAGAAGAAGCCCGCGAGGAAGGCCGCGGCGAAGCCCGCGACGGGCGGCGCCAAGGCCACGGCCTCCGCCGGTTCCTCCGAGGCCTGCTACCTGCTCACCTCCGAGACCACCGAGGGTCCCTACTACATCGACGCCGACAAGATCCGCCGGGACATCACCGAGGACAAGGAGGGCATCCCCCTCACCCTCGCCCTGAAAGTGATCGACTCCGAGACCTGCAAGCCCGTCGCGAACGCCGCCGTCGACATCTGGCACTGCGACGCCCTCGGCCTCTACTCGGGCTACGAGAGCCTCTCCTCCGGAGGCGGCGGCGCCCCCTCCGGAGCCCCGACCGACGCGCCCACCGGGACCCCGACCGACGTCCCCACGGCCGCCCCGACCGGTGAGCCGCCCTCCGGCGGCGGCGGTGGTGGCGGGCACGAGGAGCCGACCGACGACAAGCGCTATCTGCGCGGCACGTGGAAGACCGACCGGCAGGGCCGCGTCACCTTCAAGACGGTGTTCCCGGGCTGGTACCGGGGCCGTACCGTCCACATCCACACCAAGGTGCATGTGGACGGGAAGTGGACCGACGCCGGTTACGAGGGCGGGCACGCCTGCCACACCGGGCAGTTCTTCTTCGACGAGGCGTCCGTGATCGCCGCGTCCGCCGTGGCGCCGTACTCCACCAGCACCACCGAGCGCACCACGCTCACCGAGGACACGATCTACGACCGGAGCGGCACCCAGGGCGGTCTGCTTCAGCTGAAGTACGACAAGAAGCGCATCGCGAGAGGGGTGGTCGGCTCGATCACGATGGCCGTCGAGCCGGACGCCACCCACGACGGCACGGACGACGGTGTCCAGCCAGGCGCGTCGGCCTCGTCGGAATAGCCGGCGGAGCAGCTGTCGGCGTCGGCGGCGTCGTCCGGCTGACCGTCGGCCGGCCGGCGGGGGCGTCCCCTCATTCGTCCGGGGACGCCCCCGCCTCCAGCAGCCTTTCCGCGATGTCCGTCGACCAGGCCTGGGCCCACGCCCGCAGGTCGGTGAGCTGGTCCTCGGCCAGGCCGTACGCCTCGAACGCCGAGTCCGGGAAGTGGTCGGTGCCTTCCAGACGGGTCCGCAGGGCGGGCAGGTCGAAGTCGTCCCGGGCGTGACGGCGGGCCAGCTCCTCCAGCTCGGGGTGGGTGAAGCGGGCGGACGCCGCCCGCGCGTCGATCAGGTCGACGGCCAGCCCCCGGTCGTAGAGCGCCCGGATCTTCGTGCCCACGGCGTCCCCCAGCGCGAGCGCCGGCCCGTACGGGGTCGCGACGGGCGGGCTCCAGAACGTCTCCTTGTGCAGGGCCAACCGGAGGACCGTGTCGGCGTCGCGGTCGGGCACGGACAGGTGCGCCGACAGCGGGTCCGTGTCCTCGAGGTCCACACCGTGACGGCCCGCGGCGGTGAGCGCCGCGCCCAGCGACTCGGCGAGCCGGGGCATGGGCACCGCGCTCTCCGTCGCCAAGTCCACGTTGGCGTGCGGGCGTTGGATCAGAGCGTGTGCCTGGAGGGCGTAGCCGCCCGCCAGCGCCCAGGGGGCGCCGGGGGCGGCCGTGGCGAAGACCTCGGCGAGCAGACGGAGGTGGGGTCGGAGAAGGTCCACCGCGTAGTCGTACCAGGCGGTCGGGGCGGGAACGCTACTTCGCCACGAACTGGGTGAGGATCGCCTGGACTTCGTAGATGTCGACGCCCTTGGTGAAGGTCTTCTCGATCGGCATGGACGAGCCGGAGACCCAGATCTTCAGTTCGGCGTCGAGGTCGAAGGTGCCGGCGGTCTCCACGGCGAAGTGGGTGATGCTGCGGTACGGGATGGAGTGGTACTCGGTCTTCTTGCCGGTGATGCCCTGCTTGTCGACGAGGATCAGCCGGCGGTCCGTGAACAGGATGGTGTCGCGGATCAGCAGGAACGCGGCCTGTACCTGCTCTCCCTGACCCAGCAGCCGCGCGTAGTCCTGCTGCGCCTGCGCGGGGTCGATGGGATGCGCGTTGCCGAAAAGTGCCATGTGGGTCCCCCAAGTGACGTGTACCGGTGTGTGAGCGTGCCGCCGTATCGCGTGCGCGCCCCCTGTGCCCGGGGGCCGGCCGGATCCGGTCCGATCCGGTGCGATCCGGTCCGAACCGGGCCATGCGCCGGACCGCCGATCTGCGGTGATCCCTCCCCCGTGGGGGCCGTTCGCCCCCGATGCGCACCTTAAGCGGGTGGTGGGGGAATCGTGAAGGCGTTTGATCGCGCGGCGTGCGGGCCTGCCGAAAAAATCCGCGATCAGCGGCAACTCTTCACCGCATGGCGACCACTGACCGGACGTAAGCCCGCTCCTCCCCGTAAGGATTCCCCGTGGCAGTTGCCTCCCACCGCCGGTCCCTCCGCTCGCGCCGCGTCCTCGTGATCACCGCAGCCGTGGTGGCCGCAGGCGTCGGCGCCGGTGTCGTCGTGATGAACGCGAACGCCTCGCCCGTCGACCTGTACCACCAGACGCTCGCGGCCAAGGACGGCTGGGCTTCCTCCGGCGCGGGCACCACCGGCGGCTCCAAGGCCGACGCGGCGCACACCTTCACCGTCTCCACTCGCGCCCAGCTGGTGAAGGCGCTGGGCTCGGCGTCCGACACCACCCCCCGGATCATCAAGATCAAGGGCACGATCGACGCCAACACCGACGACTCGGGCAAGAAGCTGACCTGCGCGAGCTACGCGTCCGGCACCGGGTACTCGCTCTCGGCGTACCTGAAGGCGTACGACCCCTCGTCCTACGGCAGGTCGAAGCTGCCGTCCGGCACCCAGGAGAAGGCCCGCGCCGCCGCCCAGACCAAGCAGGCGAAGAACATCGTCTTCAAGGTCCCCGCCAACACGAGCCTGGTCGGTGTGCCGGGTACGGCCGCCGGGATCTCCGGCGGCATGCTCCAGATCCAGAACGTGGACAACGTCATCGTCCGCAACCTGAACTTCTCCGCCACCGAGGACTGCTTCCCACAGTGGGACCCGACCGACGGTTCCACCGGCAACTGGAACTCCAACTACGACTCCGTCACCCTGCGCGGAGCCACTCATGTCTGGGCCGACCACAACACGTTCACGGACGCGCCCCACCTGGACAGCGTCAACCCGAAGTACTACGGCCGCGAGTTCCAGATCCACGACGGCTCCCTCGACATCACCAAGAGCTCCGACCTGGTGACCGTCTCGCGCAACCAGTTCACCAACCACGACAAGACGATGCTGATCGGCAGCAGCGACAGTGAGCCGGCCGGCAAGCTGCGGGTCTCGATCCACCACAACGTCTGGAAGGGCATCGTCCAGCGCGCCCCGCTGGCCCGCGTCGGCCAGGTGCACATCTACAACAACCTGTACGACGTGACGCCCCTCAACGGCTACGTGACGCAGTACAGCATCAACTCCCGCGCGAAGGCGCAGGTCGTCGCCGAGAACAACTACTGGAAGCTGGCGTCCGGCGGCAAGGTCGCGAAGCTCCTCAGCGGCGACGGCACCGGCGCGGTCAAGGGCTCCGGCAACCTCGTCAACGGCACGGTGACCGACGTCGTCGCCGCCTACAACGCCGCGTCCTCGAAGGACCTCAAGACGACGGTCAACTGGACCCCGACCCTCACCTCGGGCCTGGAGACCTCGGCGAAGAACCTGCCGACCTCCCTGGCGACGACGACGGGCGCGGGCGTCCTGAAGGCGTACTGACCCACCACCCCCTACGGCCGGCGGCCCGGTGCCCTACCTCCCGGGCCGTCGGCGGCCCCGCCCCTTTCCAGGACTCGCGAGGCGGATCACGCGAGGCGCGTGGTCTTCTCCCCCGGACATCGTTCTCATGGTTCAGCGACATTCTTGCGAGGAACCCCAGGCGTTTACGCGTGGGAGGAATCGCATCGTGTGGTGGCGACGCGGAGCGTCGCGGTGTCCGGGGTTTCGGGCGCGGAGCGCCCGTGGGGCTGTCCGGCGGAGCGGGACGATATCGAACGTACGGTCAGTGGCTCGCTGGATGGTAGGACGGATGTGCGGAAGCTGCCTGTGTGTGCGGGCGGGTGTGTAGGTTCGGGTGTCATGAAGCTGGTGGTGCAGGTCAAGCTGTTGCCGACGCCGGTACAGGCGGCGGAGCTTGAGGCGACCCTGCATGCCTGCAACGAGGCGGCGACCTGGGTGTCCGGGGTCGCCTTCGTCAAGGACGTGAAGCGCAACTTCGCGCTGCGCGAGCACACCTACTCCGAGATCAAGCAGCGCTGGGGCCTGGGTGCGCAGGCCGCCCAGCACGCCATCAAGAAGACCTGTGACGCCTACCGAACGCTGGCGGCGAATCTGAAGGCCGGGAACCTGGGCAAGCCGTGGTCGAAGCGGTACCGGCGGGCGGTGGAGAAGCCGATCACGTTCCGGCCCGAGGGCGCACAGCCCTATGACGACCGGATGCTGTCCTGGCAGATCGCCGACCGGACTGTCTCGCTGTGGACCCTGTCCGGGCGGATGAAACAGGTGGCGTTCATGGCTTCCCCGGAACAACTGGCTCGCCTGGCCCTGTACCGCAAGGGCGAGTCCGACCTCGTCGCGCGGGACGGCATGTGGTTTCTGCAGGCCACCTGCGAGATCCCCGAAGCACCCCTGCACCCTGCTGCCGGCCATGGCGTCCTGACACCTCGTCGAACGGCAGGCCATGCGGTCGAAGGACCTGCGTCCCGGCAAGGGCAGCGGGACCGGTGACGGTGGGAAGGGCGGCTTGAGCCCGTCTGGAAGCCCGGTGCCGGCCGGTGCCATCGTGGCGAGCGCAGAAGTCCACGCGGGCGCCGGCCGGGACTGACATTCGGCATTGCCGGGAACCGAGCGGCGACCTAGTCTGTGAGTTGGCTCACAAGAGAAGGCGGTTGTCGATGTCCGGTACGGAATCCTCCGACTACACCCAGCGGCTCGCACGGTTGGAGACCTCGGGGGTCAAACGCCTGCTGCCCACTCAGGCCCCGTACCGGTGGAATCTGAAGCGACTGCGGCTGGGGCGGGTGCTGGACGTCGGCTGCGGCATCGGGCGGAACCTGCTGAACTGCGGGCCGGACAGTGTGGGTGTCGACCACAACGCGACCTCGGTCGAGACCTGCCGTGAGCGCGGTCTGAACGCGTACACGCCGGACGAGCTGGCCTCGGCCCCGGACTGCGGCCCGGGCTCTTTCGACAGCCTGCTGTGCGCGCATGTCCTGGAGCACATGGACGAGACGCTGGGAAACTCGATCCTGGAGCAGTACCTGCCGCTGGTGAAGCCCGGCGGCTCGGTCGTGCTGATCTGTCCGCAGGAGGCGGGCTACAAGACGGACGCCACGCATGTGCGCTTCGTCGACTTCGACGGGCTGCGCGCGCACGCCGAGAAGGCCGACCTGGTCGTCGAGCGCAGTTACTCCTTCCCGTTCGCCCGGCCGATCGGCAAGGTCTTCCCCTACAACGAGTTCGTCCTCGTGGCCCGCACACCCGCCTCGTGAACTGAACCGCCCCGGGTTTGATGGAGACATCGAAGACCCAGAAGGATGCCGACCATCGCTGCTCCCCGTGAGTACTCCGACGAACTGCGCGAGCGCGCGACCCGCATGGCGGTTGAGGCCCGCGAGCGAGGACGGCCAGGGCGGCACGCAGGGCATCAGGGGTCGGCTCGGGACGCGGGATCAGCTCGTGTCCGTGATCGGCCTTGGTGCTCATGGTGTCCTCCAGGGGGTGCCCCGGCCAGAACGTCCGCAGAGTATCCGGCTGGGGCCGTAGAGGAGCCGGGACGCGTGTCCTGCTGTGTCCGGTGGTCGGCTGTGACCGTCGCGAGGGCCTGGCGGTGGCGGCGGAGTACGGCGGACCCGCCCAGCAGCAGGGCTGGCGGCCGGTAGTGCGGGCCTCGCAAAGAACTCTCCAGGGCGGGCAGATAGTTCCAGCGCACGGCGGGGTGCGCGGAGTGCGTGAAGTGGTACAGGTCCCCGTACGGCAGCCAGGTGCCGCGGGCCAGCAGGGCCAGGGGCGTGTTCCGCGGATACAGGCGCAGGCACCGGCCCGCCTCCACGGCGACCGGGGGGCCGGCGACCGGATCCGGATCGAACCAGCGGTGTTCCACGAGCAGTTATCTGAAGCCCGGTGAGAAATCGAGCTCGGCCCAGACGATCTTGCGGGGAGTTGGGCCGAGTTCGACTCCCCAACGGTCGGCGAAAGCCTCGACGAGGAGGAGGCCGCGCCCGGCCTCGGCGTCGGGGGCGGGGGGTCGGCGGTGCGGGAGGTCGACACCTCGTGTGTCCGTCACCTCGACGCGGAGAGTTTCGGCGCGCGCCAGGAGTGCGAGGCGGAAGTCGCGTCCGGGGAGGCGGCCGTGCGTGGCGGCGTTCGCGGCCAGTTCGGCGACGAGGTGCGCGGCGGCCTCGGCTGTGTGGTGCGGAAGCTCCCAGGTGCGCAGCCACTCGGTGGCGAGGAGCCGGGCAAGGCGGGCACCGCGTGGCGTCGGGGACAGCAGGACGCTGAAGTGACGGGTCGGGGAGTGGAGTTGGGTGGAGGTTTTCTGGTTCACGTCACCGAGCGTGGCGGTGCACGCTTACCGTGAACAGTGACGACGTCGATGCGTAGAGTGACTGTCCGGGGCTTGTCCATTGCTGTCCGGGCTGTCCGTGTGGGGTCTATGGGTACGGGCGTTGCGGCACGGTGGGACGACGGAGGGCGTGGCATGTCGGTGGACGGCGAGGTACGACGACTCAGGACCGAGGCGGACGAGCCGGGGTGGGAGGTGGATCCGGACGACGAGTGGGGCGTCGCCGTCATCACCACCGTGGGGCGGCAGTTGAAGCTGCGGCGAGAGGCGGCGGGGATGCGGGCCGCCGAATTCGCGGTGGCCGTGGGGTACGGGGAGGACCTGGTCTACAAGGTCGAGGGCGGAAAACGGATCCCTCGCCAGGAGTACCTGGACAAGGCCGACGAGGTGTTGGCGGCGGGCGGGCTCGTCTCGGCGGCCTGGGAGGACGTGAAAAAGGTCCGGTATCCGAAAAAGGTTCGGGAACTGGGGAAGCTGGAGGCCCAGGCGGTTGAGATCGGTATCTACGAGTGCAACAGCGTCCATGGGCTGTTGCAGACACCAGAACACGCCCGCGCCTTGATCGAGGCTGCGCAGCCGCCGTACTCCTCGGGCGACGTGGAGCGCATGGTGGCCGCCCGTCTGGCTCGACAGACCGTGTTCGAGCGCGACCCGGCACCCTCCCTCCACTTCGTCCTGGAAGAGACACCGCTGCGCCGACCGGTTGGAGGCACAATGGCGTGGAGGCGTCAGCTCGAACATCTGCTGGGGGTGGGGCGGTTGCACCACGTCACCCTTCAGGTGATGCCGACGAACACCGATGCCCACCCGGGTGTGGACGGCAAGATCGAGTTGCTGAAGTTTCCGGACGGTACGGCCGTGGGCCGCAGTGACGGTGCGTTCAACGGCCGACCTACCGCTGAGGCCAGGGACCTGCGCATCCTTGAACTGCGGTATGGCACCATCCGGGCGCAGGCTCTCCCGCCGAGAGAGTCGCTCGCCTTCATCGAACAACTGCTGGGAGAGACATGATCCGCAAGGCCTCCACCGAGGACGCCTCTGAACTGCACTGGTTCAGGAGCAGCTACAGCAGCGGCACGGACGGCAACTCCTGCGTCGAGATCGCCACGACTCCCGGCACCGTCCATGTCCGTGACTCCAAGAACGTCGAAGGGCCTCGCTTGGCGGTCGCGCCTGGCGCTTGGGCGGACTTCGTGGCGCACGCTGCGGAGGACTGAGGAGAAACGGCTCGCGGGGGCGGGCTGCGGGCGGTCAGGTGTCGTAGGTGCCGTTCCAGGGGGCGGCGAAGGCGAGGCGGTCCGGGTAGAGCTCCGCCCAGGTTTCGGGATTGCCGTCCTCGTCCTCGTCCTCGCGGATCACCAGGCCGAACAAAACGTTCTCGTATGTGAGTTGGAACGGGCGGATCGCGATGTCCGTGTAGGAGCGGCGGGGCAGGCTGCGCAGGAGGGTGGCGAGGCGGACGCGGGCGCGGGTGAGGACCGAGTCGTCGCCGTCCGGGTTGCGCTGCTGTTCGGCCCAGGTGCCGGCGCACCAGATGTCCGAGGCGCGGTAGTGGCCTGCGGCGTCGAAGGTGTGCAGCACGGTGTAGAGGCGTTTGTGCTCTTCCCAGCCGTCGTCGAGACGGAAGCCCTGGGGGAAGGCGTACGTGACCGACGCGAGGAACTGACCGTCCGCGTACCGCCCGATGGACTCGGTGCGGTGCCTCGGTTCGTAGGCGATCGGAATGACCTCGGGGACTGGGACTGCCATGGCGGAAACCATACGGCTTGGCGTGAACGTGCCGAAGAGGGGGGAAGCCGTCCGTCTTTTCCTCTACATCTTCTTCGTTTTCGCTTCCCCCCGCCTCAGTGGGTCACTCCTCGGTGCCGCCGAAGCGCTCCTTGTACGCCGCCAGGTCCTCGTCCTGGAGCTTCGCGAACAGGACCGGCGGGACGGTGAAGGGGGTGCCGGCGGGGACGGAGGCGAGGGTCCGGGCCTCGTCGGCCGTCACCCAGGTCGCCGTGTCGTCGGCGAGGGAGAAGGCCTCACGCATGATCTTCGCCGTCGCCGGGATGAAGGGCTCGGAGACCACCGCGTAGAGGTGGATCAGGTTCATCGCCGTGCGCAGCGTGAGGGCCGCGCCGTCCTTGTCCGTCTTGATCTCCAGCCATGGGGCCTTCTCCTCCAGGTAGGAGTTGCCCGCCGACCACAGCGCGCGCAGCGCGGCGGCCGCCTTGCGGAACTGGAGCGCCTCCATCTGCGACTCGTACTCTGCGAGCAGCTCGGCAATCTGCTCCCCGAGCTTCGCCTCCGCCTCGCCGGGCGCGTTGCCCGCCGGGACCTCGTCGCCGAAGCGCTTCTTCGAGAAGGACAGGACCCGGTTGACGAAGTTGCCCAGGGTGTCGGCGAGGTCCTTGTTCACCGTGGCCGTGAAGTGCTCCCAGGTGAAGGACGAGTCGTCCGACTCGGGGGCGTTGGCGATCAGGAAGTAGCGCCAGTAGTCGGCCGGCAGGACGTCCAGCGCCTGGTCGGTGAAGACGCCGCGCTTCTGCGACGTGGAGAACTTGCCGCCGTAGTACGTCAGCCAGTTGAAGGCCTTGACGTAGTCGACCTTCTTCCAGGGCTCGCGCACGCCCAGCTCGGTGGCCGGGAACATCACCGTGTGGAACGGGACGTTGTCCTTGGCCATGAACTCCGTGTAGCGGACCGGGTTCTCGCCGCCGTCCGCCTCGTACCACCACGACTTCCAGTCGCGGGTCTCACCGGCGGGGGCCGCGTCCGACCACTCCTTCGTCGCGGCGATGTACTCGATCGGGGCGTCGAACCAGACGTAGAAGACCTTGCCCTCGGCGGCCAGCTCCGGCCAAGTGTCGGCCGGTACCGGGACGCCCCAGTCCAGGTCGCGGGTGATGGCGCGGTCGTGCAGGCCCTCGGTCAGCCACTTGCGGGCGATGGAGGAGGCCAGCTGGGGCCAGTCCGCCTCGTGACGGGAGACCCACTCCTCGACCTCGTGCTGGAGCTTCGACTGGAGGAGGAACAGGTGCTTGGTCTCGCGGACCTCCAGGTCCGTGGAGCCCGAGATCGCGGAGCGCGGGTCGATCAGGTCGGTGGGGTCCAGGACGCGGGTGCAGTTCTCGCACTGGTCGCCGCGGGCCTTGTCGTAGCCGCAGTGCGGGCAGGTGCCCTCGACGTAGCGGTCCGGGAGGAAGCGGCCGTCGGCCGGGCTGTACACCTGGCGGATCGCCCGCTCTTCGATGAAGCCGTTCTCGTTGAGGCGGCGGGCGAAGTGCTGGGTGATCTCGACGTTCTGCGGGGAGGAGCTGCGGCCGAAGTAGTCGAAGGCCAGCGCGAAGCCGTCGTAGACGGCCTTCTGCGCGTCGTGCGCCTGCGCGCAGAAGTCGGCCACCGGGATGCCCTGCGCCTTGGCGGCCAGCTCGGCGGGGGTGCCGTGCTCGTCCGTCGCGCAGATGTAGAGGACGTCGTGGCCGCGCTGGCGGAGGTACCGGGCGTACACGTCCGCCGGGAGCATGGACCCCACCATGTTGCCCAGGTGCTTGATTCCGTTGATGTACGGAAGGGCGCTGGTGATGAGGTGTCGAGCCATCGGAGGCTGCTCCCAGTCGGTTGTTCTACGGCGATCGGTCGTCTTGTGGCCTTGAACTTGAAATCGTAGCCGACATGGGTGGGCCGCCCGCCTCCCGTTTTACGGGGTGGGAGGCGGGCGGCCGGAGGTGCGGGCGGCCCGGTCGGGTGGGCCGTCGGGTAGGGCGGTCGGGTCAGGGGCGCCAGGTGGCCAGGACGCCCTCGTAGAGCTCGGCGTCCGTCAGCTCGCGCGGGGTGGGGCCCGCGTGGAAGAAGGACGTGTTGGGGGTCTTCAGCTTGCGGAGGTAGTCGAAGGCCTTGTTGTCGTGCTCGCCGAACGCGACGAAGGAGAAGAAGACCGCCGGGTGGCTCTTCGCGGCGTCCGTGAGGGACTGGGTGGCCGGGGTCTTCGCGTCCGGGGCGCCGTCCGTCTGGAAGATCACCAGGGCGGGGGTGCCCGGGGCTTCCTTGTCGTGGTGAGTGAGGACGGCCTCGACGGCGGCGTGGTAGCTGGTACGGCCCATGCGGCCGAGGCCCGCGTGCAGCTCGTCGATCTTGTTGTCGTGGTCGGCGAGGGTCAGCTCACCGGTGCCGTCCAGCTCCGTGGAGAAGAAGACCACGGGGACCGTGGCCGCCGGGTCCAGGTGGGCGGCGAGGGCGAGGGTCTGCTCGGCGAGGGCCTGGGCGGAGCCGTCCTTGTAGTACGCGCGCATGCTCGCGGAGCGGTCCAGCACGAGGTAGACCTTGGCGCGGGCGTCGGTCAGGCCGACGTTCGCCAGAGCGGTGGCGGCGGCGGTGTGGGCGGTGCGGAGCGTTGCGGGGATCGCCGCGGCTGTCTCGGCCTCGGCCTCGGCTTCGGCCTCGGTCTCGTTCCCACCCGCACCACCCGTGCGGCTCTCGTCGTCGGGTGCGGGTGCCCCCTGTGGGGCGTCCTCGCCGTCGGCGGCCGCGGGTTCGGGGGCGGGCTCGGTCTCCGTTTCCGGCTCCGGCTCCGGCTCCGGTGCTGTGTCCGCGGTCGGCTCCTCGACGGGCGCGACCTCGGCCGCCGTCTCCGGCTCGGCCTCTTCGGTCTCCTCGGCCTGGTCCGCCTGGTCGGGTTCCGCGGCAGTCTCCGGCTCCGCCTCGGCGGTGGGCTCGGCCGCCACTGCCTCCGGCTCGGCGGGGACCTCGGACGCCGGCTCCTCGGCCTGAGCCGTGGGCTCTGC
Source organism: Streptomyces sp. B21-105 (assembly GCF_036898465.1). Classification (NCBI taxonomy): domain Bacteria; kingdom Bacillati; phylum Actinomycetota; class Actinomycetes; order Kitasatosporales; family Streptomycetaceae; genus Streptomyces; species Streptomyces sp. B21-105. The sequence continues at coordinate 4,835,033 of NZ_JARUMJ010000001.1, forward strand.
CTCGGGCTCGGTGTCGGCGGCGGTGTCCTCGGCCTCGGCCTCGACAGGTGCCTCGGGCTCCTCGGCGGCCTCCGCCGGAGGCTCCTCGGTGGATGCATCCGCCTCAGCCGCGTCCGCGGCTTCGTCCGCCGTCGCCTGCGGCTCGGCCGGAGCGTCCGCCGTCGGTTCCGCCGGAGCTTCGGCCTCGGCGTCGGCAGGCGCCTCCGTGGACGCCTCCGTCACGTCGCCGGTTTCGGCCTCGGCCTCGGCTTCAACAGGTGCCCCGGGTGTGGGCTCGGCTTCGGGCTTCGCCTCGGTGGATGCCTCGGGCTCGGGCTCCGGGGCGGCCTCCGTGGCGGTGTTCTCCTCGGACCTCGTCGGCTTGGGGACCGCGACGTTGTCGAAGGCCGCCGCCACCAGGTCGTGCTCGTTCGGGGACTCCGTGCGGGGTTCCGGGACCTGGGCCGTCGGAGCGGGCTCGGGAGAGGGGGAGGGGGACGGGGAGGGGAGTGTCGGTTCCTGCGCCGGCGTCGGTGTCGACGTCGGCGCGGACGGCTCCGCGGCGGCGGTCTGTTCCTGCGAAGGAACCTGTTCCGCACCCTCTGCCTCGGCCGTGCGCCCCTTGCGGGACCTGCCGAATGCATTCCGCAGGAGAGTGAGAATGCCCATTTGCGCAACCCTTCGCATGAGTTGTAGCCGTCAATCCCTGGCCAGGACGGACACGTAAGGTTAGCGGCCCTTGGCGGTGATCTTGGGCAGGGGTGAGCGCGCGGAATGCGGGTGTGTCAACACCGCCTCGAAAGCCCGCCGTCCTGCCGTCCCGCTGTGCCGCCGTGGCGCTGTCCCGCCGTCACGCGGTGGGTGAGGTGATGGCCCGTGCCGCCGCGATCTCCTGGCGCAGCGGCTCCAGGACACTGTCCGGCGGTCCGGTGAGGTCGGTGCGGACGGGATACAGGACCTCCGTGTCCCGCAGGCCCTCGGCCAGCTCGTCCAGCTGCCGCGTGACCTGGGCGACCTCCTGCCGCGACGGCGGTTCGGCCCCGTGCTTCACGCGGACCCGGGCCGCGGTCGTCGCGTCCACGATCCGCTCCACCGCGACGACCAGCGGCCACCAGGCGGCCGCCCGCCGTCCGGTCGGCGGCGGCTTTGTCCAGGACACCTACAGTTTCCGATAGGAGCGGATTGTCGGTTATACGCCAGATCTCGAGAGGGGTCCAGTTACGTCCCGGACCATTAGGCAAACTTGATTCCTCTGTGCCCTTGTACGTATACGCCCAGCTCAACGGGGGCTGGCCTGGTGGGTGGGGGCATCCTTGAACGCGGCATGCAACTGGCCCCGTCAGAAGCCAGAACAGCTGAGCTTCGCGGGGCCGGTCAGCAACGGGCTACTGGGAGCGGGCGGCGAGGCGACGCCTGGCAGGTGTGAAGGCGTCGATTGACCCGGCGCCCTCACCGGGCGCGTCGCTCCGCTCTCGGATGCGGGCGGCGAGACGCTTCAAGCGGGGGTCTCCGGGCTTGACATCGATGTGGAAATGGGACTGCTTCACCGGCTTCAGGTCGCCGCCCCATGTCACGACGCCTTCGCATTCGGCGAGGACGTCCGCGACGACGATCCGTTCGGTCCCACTCATACCGGTGCTGTTGACGTCGGCGCCGAGCGGATAGTGCATGGGACGGATCGCGATGGCAGTGCCCGACAGGTGGTTCGACTCGAACAAGGCACCTACGGTCCGATCGATGGTGTGCCCGTGGAGGTCGCCAGCCCTCAGCATGTCGACTTCGTACGCGAACCGGCGGGCCACGTAGAGCAGTACCGTAGCCACGTCGCCCCTCGCTAAGGAGACCTCGACGTTCGTGCCTTCCACCCGGTACGTCGTGGTGCTGTCAATGACATGCCAGCCGTTCGCGGACCGGGCTTGTTTCCACGTGTGTTCACTGGAAGCAGAGGCGGCCGCTACAGGTCCGGCAGTCGTCAGGGCGATTGTTGCCCCGGCTCCGATGCCGAGGGCCTGTCTACGCGTCAAGCTCGTTGTCACGAGGAAGCCTTTCTGCACTTGTAGCGGTTGATGAGAAGCAGGGTGGAGCAGACGATGGAGCAGGCCAACCCGACATAGAGCAGCGGCGGGGCCCAGAACCACACCTCTTCCGTGCTGTACCCGCTGCTCCAATGGCAGGTGATGGACGGAGGGAAGCTGTCCACACGCACCGATGTCAGGCTGTAGTCCCGTCCGGCATCCATGTAAACGCCGTCGCCGGTCTTGTCCCCGCACACATCAAGCGGGTTGGTGAAGGCGAGCCCGTAGACGGTCGCGGCCCCGTAGGCGGCGATCGCCGCCGCGATTCCGATCACGGCCCACCGTGCCGGCCTGGAGGGCTTTCTCCAGGCCACCCACAAGGCGTATGGCACTGTCCCGATGGCGAAGAGGACGAGTGTGATCGCGGGCGGTCCGAACAGCGCGAAGGAAGACACCATGCACCTGACGCTACTTCGAGCGGAACAATCGTTGCTGGTTCGCCTGGTACTCAGCCCGTCGGATTGTCTCCGTGGCGGCGTGCTGTACCAGATTGTCGGCGAACGCGTTGCACCAGTCGTCGAGTTGACTGCCGGGGAGAAGATGCGGCATCAGCGTGGGCACGCCGCCGAATTTCTGGATCAGACCGATGCGACCGCCCACCAGGATGACTCCGTCAGTCGTGGCGGGAGTATCAGTCAGGATCTTCTTCGCCTGGGCGGCTGCTTCGCGAATGGTGCCGCCGAACCGCTGGCTCACGTAGTCCCGGAATCGAGTGAGGCCACCGTTTCCCTGGTAGTGGTCGCGGACGGCCTGAACGATGGTCTTGCCGCCACGCACGGCCTGCGCGATGAGGTAGCCGTCGGCGTCTTCGACGAGATCGGTAAATCCGAATGTGGACGCGATGCCGATCTTGCCCATCTTGTCGCTGATGTAGGTCGCGCCAGAGGCGTATGAGTCGTGGTCGCGCCGCCATTCGCCGTACAGCGTCATCAGGTCACCGCCCCAACCGGCGACGTCGCCGAGGCTGATATCCCCCTTGGGGTTCGGCTTGACGTACTGGCCGTTCGCTGTGGCCATCATGTGCTCAGTCCCGAGATGTTGACCGGTGAACGGGTCCTTGAATTCGGTCCAGATGCTCATATTGTGGTTGTTCGCATAAGAGACGAAGCCGACGTCCACCTTCCCGATGAGGCCCCGCCACTGTCCGTCGTCGTAGCTGTTGCTGCGGATGTATTCCATGACGAGCTGGTTCGGGTCCCGCTTGCCGTAGGCCTTTGCCAAATCGTAAAGAGACTCAATGTAGTTGATGAAGGTATCCGCAGGTGACGTCGGCTTGTTGATGCTGTTCTGGCCAGGGTCGGAACCGGCGCGGTGCGCGTCACGGTCAAGCCAGAATGTGTCTGCCCCGTCGATGATCTGGTATTCCTTGACTTGGTTGAACGACCAGTTCGACGGCAAGGGATAGCCTAGGTTGCCGGAGAAGCCCCAGGACATGCCGGACACGAACGAGTAGCGTGCGTAGGTCTCCTTGGTGACCTCAGCGCATACGTTTCGAGACCCGTACACGCCGTGCACGTACCGCTTCCCTTTGCTTCCGAGGCCTGACGCGACACCGCGGAAATAATCCAAGATGTGAGGCAGGTCCGCGTCGGTGGCGTCGTAATCGACGGCGAAGTAGATTACCGTGCCCCGGTTGAATCCGAAATGTACGGCTTGGTCATGAGCCTTCTGCCCGTGCTTGAACCCGTTGCCCCGGTAGTACTCCTGGAGGGTCCGGCCGTTGTCTTGGAAGATTGGGAACACGCTCAGGCCGCCGGCGAAGATGTTTGCGAGTTCGCCCTCTTCAAGCATTTTCGATCCGCCGCCGGAGGAGGCTTCGTTGAGATATCTGCCGACGTACAGGTAGCCGTCGCCGTGCATCTTCCGTGCCCGAGACGGCGTAATGGTGTAGGCGGTGTCGGAGGCGGTGACCGGTCGGTCCGGGTCGCCCATCGACACCAGAAGCTGAGCCCACGTCGCGTAGTCGCCACGACCGGTAACCGATATCGCAGAGAATCGCTGGAAGGCGGTGACGAATGTTGCCAGATTGCTGTCGAACGTTGTTTTAGACACCGTATTGGTCGAAACGGTGTCGCCTTCCGAATTGACAGTGACAATAGGTTGGTTGAAGACACATGCAGCGGAGAAAAGTTGGACGAAGATACCAGAAGAACCCTGGGATACGATGGCCTTGGACTTGATGCCCGCCTGCGTTCCGGCGCCGAAATTTCCGGTGGCGTCGGCTTCTGCGATTCCGATCTCCAGTTGGATGGCCTTCATCAGGTTCTGCTGGACATTTCGGGAGTAGTGACCGTCGGCAGGGCCTATGTTGACCGTTTTCCTCGTCCAATAGTTTCCGTTCAACCACTGCTGGATGGAGCGGACTTCGTCTGACCCGCCAGCCGTGAGTACGTAGGCATCCATGTTGAGGAGTGCCTTGACCAACTTCGCCGGGAGTGCGCCGCTCTGGGAGAGGCCCATGTCGTCCTGCATGTGCTTGACGGCCAGGACGATGTCCGGGTCGTAGTAGCCGGTGTCATAGTAGCCACCGGTGTACCCCTTGCAGAACAGGCCATATCGGATTATTTTGATAATATTCTTGTTCTTCGCCCATCCGCTGCTGAGCTCGCCGAGTGCAGCGAGCTTGGCGACGGTGCCGTCGCCAAAATTCGCGACTACAGGGCTGATTCCGAGTTCCCTCTGTAATCCCATCGTGAGGGCGTACATGGTGGACCAGCCGGTCTTGCCATCTTCCGGGCACTTCTCGTACCCGGGCACGCTGCCGTAGGTCTCGTTGACCCATTTTTGTGCTTCGAGAACTTTCACGTCGGCCATGCCGAAACTCCTGAACTGCTTGACGGATAAGGGGAAAGAGGCAGACCGCCCTGACGGTTGCCGGTGGGGGCAGTCTGATCTTCAGGACAGCGCAGATTGTTGATCAGCCAGTGGGACGGGTTTCGGCGAGCGTATGGTGCCAGAGTTGCAACACCTCACACGCCCTTGATGACAAGGTTCGGTATAGCCGTAAAGGCGGGTGACGGTACTGCAGGGACAAGGGCGCACGATGCGGCACATGGCTTTCGCTGTACACCCCGGCACGAGGACGCACTGCTGCCGGCGGACGGACGGCCATGCATTCTTGGCATGGTGCTCGCCGCCAGGAAGTCCAACCTCCGTGCCAGGTTGGCGCTGGGCGGCGATGTGAGTCGCGCGGTTCTATCCGGACTTATATGCATCCCGCTCGACGCTTACGATGGTGACGCGCGGGTTCGCGGGAGGCGTGTGGCCGGGGTCCTTTACAGTCATCACGGTCGGCCACGAGGTGCCGGGGTATAGGCCTACAACCTCCGCCGAGGTGCTTGCCGTCGCATCGAAGCCACCCGTCCCCGTGACACGGATGCGGAATCGGTAGAAGGCGCGATCCTTACCGCTGTTAACCACCATTACCGGGACGGTCAGAGCCTGATTACCCCGCGTCGGTGTGTACACGGTTACATCCCCGTGCCGGGCGACGGGTGTTTTGAACTTCTCGCTGCCCGTGACTGTGCCTGTACCGGTTGGGGACGGAGTGATGGTCACCCCTGGCGGTGCGCTTTGCAGGCGTTCCCTTTCCACCTTCTGCCTGGCCAATTCCGTCCTGTCAGGCACTGTGGTGGCAGCAATCGATGAGGTCTTGGGAGCATCTGGTGAAGGAGGGACCGCCGCAGCATCTGCGCTCGTCTGTTCGTGCCCGCACGCAGCCGTCGTTGCTCCCACAACGACAAGCAGGGCAAGAAGCGGAAGGGATGTCACCGGACGCAAAGGCATGAAAGTGCACCTCGGAAGGAGAGGGGTGAGGCGGAGAGGGCGATGGTCAGTCGCAGGCGCCGACATGCGTTTGCCGGTCGATGATCGCCACATTGCCCTCCCACATCAGTGCGTTCACCACAGCGCAGGCGGGATCGAAGGAGCTGGCGCTGCTCTCGTACTTGACCGGACCCGCGTACTGTGAAAACGAGCCTTCATCGACCTTGCACGTGGTCCAGCACACTTTCAGCTTCATGCGCTTTTTGACCCCGAGGTTGTTGTCGAAGACGGCACATGCTCCGTTTGCCCCGCCCACCACGTATTTGGTGTATGTGAACAGGGTTCCGAACCGACGGGAATCGGGGAGAACCTCCGCATAGGACAGCTTGTATCCGCTTCCGCATAGCAGGCTGCTGGCCTGTACGGCGGCGGGGTCGGCCACGGCGAGGGCGCGTGTTTGCGGATCGCGTACCGCGCTCTGTGATAGCTGCACGTTGGTGCCTGGCACCTTCTCGGAAGCCGGCTTCGCGTCTTGCGCCAATGCTTGCGGAGCTGCCAGAACTGAAGAGATGAAAACTGTGGACAGGGTGAGTCTGAGTAACCACTTCCGCATTCGAGTAATCCCCCTTGTCGTGAACAAGGGGACCGGCGTGTGGCGGCACGGGTTGCGAGGTCCCCGTTTTGCTGAGTGTGTTTGCGGTCGTCAGCTCCCGTCCCGCCAGATAAGATGGGCAGATGACAGCTTGCCGACCCGAGAGCAGGAGGTAACTCTAAACACACAGCCAACTGTAAAAACAAGAGTTCAGAGTGCACATGGCGCAAAGACCACGCATGCCGACCTCGACAGCCTCGTCCCGGAAGGTGCTATGCCTCGATCGTTGCCAGGAAGCGGGACAGGGTCTCGTTGAAGTCCGTCGGCTGTTCCAGGTTCGGCAGGTGGGCGGCGCTTCGGACGACGTGCAGCGTGGAGTGCGGGAGCAGGGCGTGCATGGCCTCCGCGTCCGACACCGGGGTGTACGCGTCGTCCTCGCCGACCACTACCAGGGTGGGGACGGCGACCCGGGTCAGCAGGGGCCGGTAGTCGGGGCGTTCGGCCCGGCCGCGCAGGGCGGCCGCGGCGCCCCGCGGGTCGGTGGACGTCATCATGCGGTGGACGTGCGCCTTGACCTCGGGGTGCGCGGTGGGCGCGACCATCTTCTCCAGCACCTCGTCGGCGTAGCCGCGCATGCCCTCCGCGAGCAGACGGTCCGCCGTCTCGTTTCGGGACGTCCGGCCGCCCGGGGTCTCCGGGGCGGGCGAGGTGTCGGCGAGGACCAGGCCGCGGACGCGGTCGCCGAAGCGGGCGCAGCACTCCATCGCGATCTGGCCCCCCATCGACAGACCGGCCAGGACGAACGCCTCCGCCTTCACCTCGTCGAGCAGCTCCTCCAGGTCCTCCGCGAAGCGGGAGAGCAGGGTGACGCCGGGGACCACCGGGGAGGCGCCGTAGCCGCGCAGGTCGGGGGCGATCACCCGGCGGGAGGCGGAGAACGCCTCGATCTGCGGGGCCCACATGGTGCGGTCGAAGGGGTGGCCGTGGACGAGGACGAGGGGGAGCGCATGGGAGGGGGAAGTATCCGCGCTTTTGTCCTCGTATGCGAGAAAGGGTGTCATGTGGCGACCGTAGGGCGGTCCTGCTGCTCGGTGCAATAAAATCTTTGTCCTCGGTGCAATGAGCATCGGCGGGCTTTTCTTGAGGAAGGTGCGTGTTCCTATGGCCGACTTCCGGTCGATCGCCGACCGCATCGCCGACGACATCGCCGCCGGACGGCTGCGTCCCGGGCAGCGGCTGCCCCCGCAACGGTGGTTCGCCCGCCGGCACCGCGTCGCTCCGTCGACGGCCGGGCGGGTGTACGGCGAACTCGTGCGGCGCGGGCTGGTGGTGGGCGAGGTCGGCCGGGGCACCTTCGTGCGGGCCGCGCCGCCCGCCGCGCAGGGGCGGGCGCTGGTCGAGACGGCCACCGCCGCCCCCGTCAACCTCGAGCTCAACTATCCTTCCGCGCCAGGCCAGTCGGAGCTGCTCGCCCCCGTGCTCGCGCCGCTGCTGCGGCCCGACGTGCTGACCGAGGCGCTGCTTCCGGGCGCCGCCGACGGCACGCCGGCCGCCCGTGAGGCCGCCGCCCAACTGCTCGCGGTGCCCGGCTGGCGGCCGGAGCCGGACCGGTTCCTCTTCACGGGCAACGCCCGCCAGGCCATCGCCGCCGCGCTCGCCTCGCTGGTCCGGCCGGGCGGCCGGGTGGGGGTGGAGGAGCTGACGTATCCGCTGGTCAAGGAGATCGCCGCGCGGCTGGGTGTCGTCCTCGTGCCGCTCGCCGGCGACGCGGAAGGCGTGCGGCCGGACGCGATCGCCGACGCCCATCGTGCGGCTCCTCTCTCGGCGCTCTATCTTCAGCCGACGCTCCACAACCCGACGTCCGCGACCACGAGCGAGGGCCGGCGGCGCGAACTCGGCCTGCTCGCGGTCGGGTTGGGGCTGCCCGTCGTCGAGGACCGCATCTGGTCCTTTCTGCATCCGGACGCCGTCCCGCTCGCCGTCCACGCTCCCGGGCTTGTCCACGTGGTGGACGGGCTGTCCAAACGGGTCGCGCCGGGACTGGCCGTCGGTTTCCTCGTCGTGCCGGAGCACCGGACGCGGGAGGTGGCGGCCGCGGTTCGGTCCGGCGGGTGGAGCGCGGGGCGGTTCGCCGTGGAGGCGGCCGTGCGGTGGACGCAGGAGGGCGTGGTGCGGCGGCTCGTCGAGCAGAAGCGGGCGGACGCCGCCCGCCGGCAGGCGATCCTCGCCGAGCACCTCGTCGGACATCTCGCCGAGCACCTCGACGGGTTCACCGTGCGCACCGATCCGCGCGCCTACTACGCCTGGTGGGAGCTGCCCGCGCCGTGGCGGGCGGAGGCCTTCACGGCCGCTGCCGTGGCCCACGGCATCGCCGTCACCCCCGGCGCCGCCTTCGCCGTCGACCCGCAGCGCACCCCGGCCGCCGTCAGGCTCGGCCTCGCCTCGGCTCCGGAGGGGGAACTCGCGCGGGCGCTGCGGGTGCTGGCCGGCGTCGCGGTGCGCGGTCCTGCAGCGAGCGGGGTGGGCTGAGCCCAGCCGTGTCCTTCCGGGCGGGTGGTCAGGCTCTGACGTGCGTCGGCTCCGGAGGGGGTGTCGGGGCGGATGCGGGGGTGAGGGACGTGGAGGGGGCGGCGGGTGCGGCGGGTGCCGCGGGGTGTCGGCGGTGTCGTACCAGGCGGGTCAGGGGGGAGCCCGGGCGGGTGAGCCAGGTCGCCGCGGCCACCGTCAGGCCCAGCGCCAGCAGCAGCCAGGAGGCCGTGCGCAGGGTGGCGGTGAGGGCGTCGTAGACCGCTCCGGCGGCCGGCCGGTGAGCGTCGTCGGGAAGGTCGTCGAGGGTCAGGCGGCGGCCGAGGGCGATCGCGAGGCCCAGGAACGCGCCGCCGAGCGCGGTCCCGAGGGCGCTCGCCGTGACGGCCCGGCGGCGGCAGGCCGCCACCGCGATGCCCGCCACCCCGAACACGACGGCCGCCAGAGGCAGCCAGAAGCCTGCGACGTCGAGCACGTGGTAGCCCTTCCGGAGTGCGGCCAGGTCGTCGGACGGGAGCAGCGCCACCTGCGTGTGCTCGATGGGGATGCGCGCGGCGAACGGGACGTGATCGACCGTCAGTTGTCGCTTGAGGGGCGTGGTGACGGTCGCCAGGTCCACGGTGACGGGACGACCGTCGCGGCCGGCCCGGTCGTCCCGGAGCGCCCGCATGACCGCGGTGTGGGCGGCCTCGTTGCCGGCGTCCCACGCGGTGCGGTAGGCGCGGGTCGCGGTGAACGAGCGGAACGCGTCGCGCAGGAACAGCGGGTTCATCCCGGCCTCGCGCGCCACCCCCTCGCCCACCGTGTCGGCGACGATGTCCCGGACGTCCGGGTCGGAGGCGAGCGGCGCCATCGTGTTGACGTAACTGCGGGTGTCGGTGAGGCCGTACGCCGCCCAGGCCGCGAGCGTGCCGAACGGCACGAGCACGCAGCACAGGGCGATGAGGGCGGCCGAGAGAGCGGTCCGCAGGCTTCGGGACACGTCTTCAGGCAACGGCTCCGGGGCGGGAGGCGCGAGCCCATGACGGCCGTACGGGTGGCGTCCCGCTCATGCCCTCCGGTGGAGGGTTCACCCGAACGGGTGTTTCCTGGTTCTGGGGGGAAGGAGGCCGATCATGCGCACCACTGTGGCCCTGCGGACCCTGGCCGCGGCCCTGCTCGCCGCCGGCTCCCTCGCCGTCGCGACGAGCGGCGCCACCGCCGCGCCGGCCCTGCCCGCCAGCGGCGGCGATCCCGTCCGGGGGACCGTCGTCTCCCGCACCGAGTTGAACGTGCGACAGGAACCCACGACCCACGCGCCGGTCGTGGCGGCACTCGCGCCCGGCAGCCACGACCTGGTGCAGTGCATGGTCAAGGGCCAGAGCGTGAACGGCAACCCGGACTGGTACTGGCTCTACGGCGCCCAGGGCTGGGCGAGCGCCGCCTTCGTGGACGTCGGCCGCGCACACGTGCCCGACTGCGCCGACCCGTGCCCCCAGTGGAAGGACGGCGACTGGACGAACTGGGACGACGACCCGTTCACCGACAGCTCGTTCACGGTGTCTGGCTCCGGGTCGTTCAGCTTCTCCGGCACCTGGAGCTTCAGCGCTTCCGGATCGTCGTCGTCAGGAGCCTCGTCGGACGGCCGGGAGTGGGTTCCGGCCGGCCGGTGAGTGGAGGGATGAGGGAAGACCCGGGCCCCGGCGGTGTTCCGCCGGGGCCCGGGTGCGGTCCGATCTGCCGACCAGGACCTCCTGTTCTTCTGTCCTAGCTGTTCTTCTGTCCGCTGTTCTGTCCTAGCGGATGCGGTGTCCGTCCGCGTCCTCACGCGTGTAGAAGCGGAAGAACAGCGTCGCGAAGGTGACCGCCGCGATCGTCAGCGCCCAGCCGGTCGACCGCAGCACGCTCGCGTCGGTCTCGCTGTAGAGGAAGCCGAAGGCGCAGCCGGCGAACGCCGCCCACAGCAGGGCGTGCACTTCGCGCCGCATCCGCGGGGCGAGGGCGTGCACGCCTGTCCAGAGCGCCGCGAAGGCGAACGCGCTCACGAAGCCGAGCAGGAGGTTCCAGCCGGTGATGGGGCCTCCGGCACGGTTGTTGGCCGCGACCCAGTAGCCATAGACGAGGCCCAGCCCCACGGCTGTCGTCCACTCCGCGGCGTGGTGGGTCCGTTCGCTGAAGACGTCGGGTGTACGGGGCCGGGCGGACCGGGTCCGAAGGCCTGACGCGGGCGCCGCGTGTGCCGGATGAGCCGGATGAGCCGGATGAGTCATGGGAGGACTCCTCTCTCCTCGCCCCTGCCTTCCAGAGCACACCTGGGAGGGGGCGGTGGCAAGTCGGGTGCACGGCTGCCGCTCCGCGGCGGGCGACGAAGGCCCCGTAAGGGGAGGTTTGCGGTCCTGAGGCTCCCCTTTGCAGCAGCAGCGGTTACGGTGCTGAGGTACGTGATCGACAGGGGAGGGGACATGCGGGAGGGGACCATGCCCGGAACCGTGCTGCTGCTCGCGGCCTCGCCCAGGGGCAAGGGGTGTCTGGTCGACGCGGCCGCCGTGCTCCCCGTGCTGGCGGCGGTGCCGCCTCCCGTGCTGGCCGGCGCCGACACCGCGAACGTCGTCGAGCTGGCCGACCCGCTGGAGCCGCAGGCCGTGCTCACCCGGCTGCGGGCCGCCGCGGCCGCGCCGGGCCCGCTGACCCTGTTCGTCGCGGGGCAGTTGCAACTCGACCGGCGGCAGCGGCTGCCGCATCTGGCGCTCGCCCGGACGACGCCCTCCACCGTGCGCTACACCGGGTTCCCCTGGCACTGGTTCCGGGAGGAGCTGCGGCTGCGGGCGGCCGGGACGACGACGGCCGTGCTCGATCTGCGCGCGGACCCGGAGACCTGGCAGTGGCTGCGCGGCAACCCGCTGGACTGCGGGCCCGCGACCGCCGTCTATGGGCGGATCGCGCCGCCCCCGGGACGGCGGGAGGTCGCCGCGCCGACGTATATGAAGGCGGTCGCGACGATACTGCGCAGCGGGGGCCGTCCGGCGATCGAGCGGCTGCACCAGGCGGCGCTGACCCGGATCGCCGGGGACGGTGAGGTCGGCGACCTGGTGCTCTCCGGCTCCGCCGCTCCGGTCGCTCCGGGAGTTCCGGGAGTTCCAGGGGGCACTCCGGGAGTTCCGGCTGCTCCTGCGGCGAGGGTTCCGGTTGTCCCGGGGGTCCTGGGCGCACCGGTCGCTCCGGGGGGCCCAGGGGGCCCGGTCGGCCCGGGGGGCCCGGTCGGCCCGGGGGGCCCGGTCTGGCCCGCGTCCTCCGTCGGGCTGCCGGCCACCGCTGTTCCCGCTGTCCCGTCAGCCGCCGGTGTCCCCGCAGTTCCCGAAGTCCCTCGCGTACAGGCCGGCTCCGGCGCACCTGTCGCACCTGTCGCACCTGTTGCCTATGCCACCGGTGCCGCCTCTGTCGTACCGGCTGCTTCCGTCATAGCCGCCGGCTCTGCCGCGCCCGCCGCTTCCGTCGTCCCGGTGGGTTCGGTCGGGCCGCTCGGCTCGGTCGTACCGGCTGTGCAAGACACTCCGGCCGCTCCGGCCGCTCCGGCCGCCCCGGTCGGCTCGGTCGCGCGGGAGGCCCCGGGGCTGCCGGTCGGCGCTGCTGCGGCCGCCGATTCCGTCTCCGCCACGCCCGCCGGTCCGGCTGGGCCTGTCGCTTCCGCGTTCGTCGTTCCCGCCGGTTCCGCGATCGTGACCCCCGGGCTCCCCGTCACCCCCCGCCCCCGGATTCCCTCCCCGGCGTCCGGCGGGGAGGGGGCGTCCCGGGGTGGGCGGGAGAGGCGGGATCTCGATCCGCACGACGCCATCTCCACCGCCGTCCGGGCCGGGCGGCATGCCGACGCCGACGTTCTCGCCGCAGGGCTGGAGCGGGCCGCGGCGGCGTCGCACGGGCCCGGGTCCGAGGAGGCGTTGCACTGGGCCGAGGTGCGGGCGGACCTGGCGATGTTCTCGGGGGACGCCGAGCGCAGCTGCCGTACCTGGATGACGGTCGCCTTCGCCCGGCTCGAGGCCGGGCAGGCGGTCGACGCGCCCGCCGTGGAGGCGGCGGCCGACCGGGCGCACCACCAGTGGGGACGGATCCCAGACGTGGTGCGGGCCCGGGCGCTGGGGCAGGCGATCGCGGAATTGCGGGCCCGGGTGCCGGGCCGGCGCAAGGGTGCGCTGGACCACGTCCAGCGGCAGTTGCTGCAGTTGCAGACGACCCGGGGGTGAACCCGGTCCTCGCCCGCCCGCGGTGTCAGTGGCGGTCGGGTGCGTCCTGCTGGGCCGTCGGGGCGGCCGGAGCCTTGTCGGTGGTGGCGGTCGAACCCGCGTTGGCGGCGGCGATCAGGGCCGTGACGGTCAGCAGGGCTGCCACGAGGGCTCTCGCATAGGGCGCGGCGGGGCGTGCGGAAGGGTGCGCGGAACGGTTTCCGGACACGGCTACCTCGCAACGTCGGCGACTGCGATGCTCCGTCAGCAAGCGGTTAAGCGTGCTTAACTCTCCGTTCAACCTAGGGGCTGGGATGCCCCGACGGCAAGAGGCGCAAGGGCGGTCGGGGGAGCCGGGAGTGGCGGAGCGGGACGAGCGTCAACTGTCACCGGATGCGCGACTACACGCTGGGGCCCGCACCGCGCAGCCACCCTTGTGGCTTCCCGCCCCGCCCCGGCACGCCCGCCGGCCCGCCCGCCAAGTGCCCCCGCGCTGCCGGTTCCCCCGGTGGGCCCTGGGTACTCGGCGAACGGAGCACCCGCCGGGCGGACGAACGTACGGGCGGACAGGCGGGCGTACGGCCGGACCGGCCGACGGGCGGGCGGCGGACGGAGGTGACGGCCGTGGGCGACCAGGAGCGGGACCGGATCGCCGACGTCATCGCCCGGGAGACGGGCGACGCCGTCGCCCAGGACGTGCCGCAGCGGCTCTGCGACGCCGTGCTGAAGCTGCTGCCGGTCAGCGGCGCGAGCGTGTCGCTGCGCGGCGAGGGGATGCCCGTGCCGCTGGGAGCGAGCGGGGAGAGGGCGGCGTACGTGCTGGAGATGGAGGTCACCCTGGGGGACGGACCCGGGCTGGAGGCCGCCGAGACCGGTGCTGTGGTCGTCGCCCCCGACCTCGCCTCACGCCGGGACGCCTGCCGCTGGCCGGTGTTCGCCCAGCAGGCGGCGGCCGCCGGGGTCCGGTCGGTGTACGCGCTGCCGCTGGGCGACCGCGCGGTGTGCGTGGGCACGCTCGACCTCTACCGTGACGTCCCCGGCGAGCTCGCCGTCGAGGAGGTGCACACCGCGCGGATGGTGGCCGACGTCGTGACGGCGGCGCTGCTGGCGCTGCCCCGGGACGATCAGGACGGCCCGGACGGCGACGGCCTCTGGCTCAGCCCGCTGGCCACCGACCACGTCGAGGTGTACCAGGCCGTCGGCATGCTGATGGCTCAGCTCGGCGTCACCGCGGACGAGGCGCTGGCGCTTCTGCGGGGGCACGCCTTCGCGGGGGACCGCACGGTGCTGGAACTCGCGCACGAGGTGGTCGGGCACCGCACGCGGTTCGACGACGACCCGGACTTCTGAGCGGGTCCGAGCGGGGAGCGGGGGCACCTGCTTCTGGTCCTGCCCGTCTCTTCCCGGCAGCTCCGCGCCTGGTTCCCGGCCTGACCCGCCTGCTCAGACCTGTACCCGCCCCTGGTTCCTGACGTCCGCCAGCCGGCGCACGCCCAGCTGCACGGCCGCCTGCGTCGCGGCGTTGGGGATGTCGCCGAGGCCGCCGTTGGTGAGGGCGAAGGCGTCCTCACCGGCCCGGACGGCGGCGACGTCCAGGGTGAGGACCATCGGGGCCCCCGCGTTCTCCCCGGCGACTTCTCCGGCGTTCTCCCTCACGTTCTCCTCTGTGCTCGCCCCCGTGTTCTCCCCCGCGCTCCCCCAGCGCGTCAGCGTGACCCGCAGGCCCTGCCGGACGTCGCCCACCTCCGGCAGGGGCAGCTCGGAGACCTGCACGTCCAGTACGGCGCCGCCGGCCGCCCTGGCCGTGAACCGGGCGCAGGTCTGCGGCAGCGTCCTCAGCCGGGCCAGCGTGCGGTCCACGTCCGCCGGGCGGCTGCCGGTGAGCTGGTAGCGGAGCTGGGCGCCGGTGTCCGGATCGTCGAGCGCGACGACCGCGCGGGGCGGTCCGCCGAGCAGCTCGTCGGCGTAGAGGTCGTCGAGGAGCCGCCGGCAGTCGGCGGGCGACGCCGTCGCCTTGAGCATCCCGTCCCGCCAGGTCGCGGCGCCTCGGGTCGGGGTCCAGGGGGCGCCGAGGTCCCGCTCGGTGATGAGGGCGGCCTGTGCCTGGGCCTCGGTCAGTCCCGCGGAGGCGGCCGCCGGCGCGGAGGGCTTCGCCGACTTCCGCTCGACGGTGGGGGCGGCCGGAGCGGCGGTCGGCGGATGCTCCAGGCCGAGGGTGCCGCATCCGGAGGTGACGGCGGTCAGGGCGGTGACGGCGGTGAGGAGGAGCGAGGAGGCCAGGAGAGGGCGGCGGCGGGTCATCGGGGGGTGCCTCCATGGTGGGCGCGGGCGCCGGGGCCGGTGCCGGCGCCGGGCGAGCCGGGGTGCTTTCTCCCACGTCAGCACCGGTGCCCCGGGTCGACCAGCGCGGCGGTCCGTACGGGTTACCGCCGTTGGTGCGGGCGGGTGGACGGGCGGTGGACGGGGGGCGGGGAGGGGGCGACGACGGGGGCGGGGGCCGCGGCGTGGCGGCGACGGGAAAAGGGATGGTGTGCCGCGGTCCCCCGTTGTTACGGTGGCCGGCATGAATCGCGCCCAGCCGTCCCTCACGACGACGCCGGAGAACGTCCCGGCGCGCTGATCCACGACTGGATGTCCGAAGCCCCGGGGTGAGTACCCCGGGGCTTCGGCGTTCCCGGATCCTCGCCCCACCCCGAGCGAGGGAGCACTCCCGTGAACGACCACCACTCCGCCCCCGGCCACCGTCTCCACTCCGCCCCAGCCCCCGGCCTCGGTCACGGCCCGGAAGGGGAGGGGGAGGGTTCGGGCGTTGATCAGGAGCGGGGCCATCGCCGTCTCGGCCGCGCGCTCGGGCTGTTCGACACCGATCCCCTGATCGGCGCCGGTCTGCCGTACTGGCTGCCGGACGGGGCGATCGTCCGGCACACCTTGGAGGAGTACGTCCGGGAGACCGAACGGGCCGCCGGCTACCGGCACGTGTACTCGCCCGTCCTCGGCAAACGCGAGCTGTACGAGATCTCCGGCCACTGGGCGCACTACAGCGAGGACATGTTCCCGCCGATGGAGCTGGGAGCCGAGGAGGTCGTTCTGCGGCCCAGTCTCTGTCCGCACCATGCGCTCATCTACCGCTCCCGCTCCCGCAGTTACCGCGAACTGCCCTTGCGTATCGCCGAGTTGGGCGGCATGTACCGCTCCGAGCCGTCCGGGGTGCTGGGCGGGCTGACCCGCGTGCGGGCCATCCAGCTCAACGACGCGCACGTGTTCTGCACCCTGGAGCAGGCGGTCGACGAGGCCCGCGCGGCCCTCGGCCTGATCGCCCGCGCCTACGCCGACCTGGGCATCCGCGTCTCCCGTCACCGGCTGTCGCTGCCGGGCCAGGGCGGCAAGTACGTGGCCGACCCGGAGCTGTGGCGGCGAGCCACCGCGTTGCTCAGGGAGGTCCTGGACGGCGCCGGCGTCGCCTACGAGGAGGCGGAGGGCGAGGCCGCCTTCTACGGCCCGAAGATCGACGTGCAGATCACCGACCGCGCCGGCCGTGAGGCGACCCTCTCCACCGTGCAGATCGACTTCCACCAGCCCGAACGCTTCGATCTGCACTACGTCGGCGCCGACGGGGCGAAGCACCGCCCGGTGATGGTGCACCGCAGTGTCGTCGGCAGTGTGGAGCGGGTCGTCGCCCACCTGATCGAAGAGCACGGCGGGGCGTTCCCGGTCTGGCTGGCGCCGGTGCAGCTGGTCGTGCTGCCGGTGTCGGAGGCGCAGCGGGAGGCGGCGGAGGAGCTGGTGGGCCGGGCGTCGGCCGCCGGACTGCGGGCGGAGCTCGCCGGTCCCGAGCAGGGCAGCCTGGGGGCCCGTGTCCGGGCGGCGCGGCTCGCGCCGTACCAGGCGGTGATCGGGGAGCGGGAGGCCCGTGCGGAGCGGGCCGCCCTGCGGCTGCGCGATGGCCGCCGGCCCGGTGAGCTGCCCGTCGGCGACCTGGTCGGGCGGATCGCCGAGCGGGCGGCGGCGCGCGGAACCGCACTGTGGGAGTGAGCGCACCCGCATAGGGTCGTGGACGACCGTGGTGCGGAAGGAGTCCCTGGTGACCGAGGCGAACAAGCCGACCGAGGCGAACAAGCCGAACAAACCGGACGGGTTGAACGAGGCGAACGAGCAGCCCATTCCCGTGATCATCGACTGCGACACCGGCGTGGACGACGCTCTCGCCCTGCTGTTCGCCGTACGTCATCCCGGCCTGGACGTGCGGGCGGTGACCTGTGTGGCCGGGAACACCGATGTGGACGGGGTGGTCCGCAACACGCTGACCGTGCTGGAGCACGCGGGCGCGGGGGACATCCCGGTCGCCCGGGGCGCCGAGCGGCCGCTGATCGAACCCGTCCGCACGGCGTCGCACGTGCACGGACAGGACGGCATGGGCGACCTGGGTCTGCCCGCCCCCACCCGCCGTCCGGTCGACGTGGACGCGGTGACCCTGCTGCGCCGCGAGATCCTGGCCTCCCCGCGCCCGGTGACCCTCGTCCCCACCGCGCCGCTGACGAACATCGCCCTGCTGCTGCGCACCCACCCGGAGGTGACCCGCAACATCGAGCGGATCGTGTTCATGGGCGGCGCGGTGACGACGGGGAACGCCACGCCGGTCGCGGAGTTCAACGTGTGGCACGACCCGGAGGCGGCGGCGATCGTGCTGACCGCGGGAGTGCCGATCACGATGTACGGCCTGGACGTGTTCCAGCGGGTCCTGGTCCCGGCGGCGGACGTGGCGCGGCTGCGGGCGAGTGCGGAGCCGCGTCTGAAGCTCGCGGGCGCGCTGCTCGCGCACCGCGACCCGGCGAGCTCCGGCGACCCCACGCCCACCGGGGGCCTGGGCGACGCGGGCGCGCTCTGTGCGGTGGCCGACCCGGCGGGCCTGACCACCGAGCTACTGCCGGTCGAGGTCTCCCTCGCCCCCGGCCCGGCCCGCGGCCAGACGATCGTCGACCGCAGGCCGCGCCCAGGCGAGTCCGAGATCCACGACGGTGTGCGCGAACTGACCCTCGTGGACGTGGCGTTGGACGTGGACGTGGAGCGGTACGTCAAGCTGTGGCTGACCGCGGTGGAAGGCGCTTAGAACGCGCCGAACAGCGGAACGGCCGTCCCGTCCCCGGAACGGCCGTCCCCGGGACCGGACGGCCGCACCGGATGAAGGTACGGCCGTCCGGTCACTCTCCGCGCCGGTCAGGCGCGGGTGGCCCTGCGCCGCCGCGTGGCGACGACGATCGCCGCGCCGCCCGCCAGCAGCGCCGCCGCGCCGCCCGCGATCAGGGGCGTGTCGCTGCTCGCGCCGGTCTCCGCGAGGTCGCCGCCGCCGCCGTTGGGCGTGGGGGCGGGCGCGTCGGTCGACGGGGAGGCGGACGGGGACGCCGATTCGCTGTCGGACGTCGACGGGGACGGCGACGGCGACGGCGACGTGGTGTCGTTTTCCGACGGGGTGGACGGCGTTCCGGACGGCGTGCCCGACGGCGTGCCGGACGGCGTGTTCGCCGGCACGGTCGGCGGGGTGCCCGGCGGCTGCTCGGTGACCGTGCAGTCCTTCGTGCCGCCGTTCCAGGCCGCGATCAGCTTGTCCTTGATGACCGGGCGGTCCGGCCCCTTGGGCACGTCGCCGTGGACGAAGCCGTCCTTCGCGTCGAGCTTGCCGTCGAACTTGACCGCGCCCCGGTAGAGGTCGATCTGGGCGAAGCAGCCCGCGTCGGGCACGGCGATGTCGAGGCTGTCGGTCTGGCCGGGCTTGACGGTCACGGTGTCGAAGTCGACGAAGACCTGCTCACCGGAGGTGCGGAAGCTGGAGCCGTGGGCGAGGTAGGAGGCGAGGGAGGCGGTGCACGTCGTCGCGTTGCCGGCGGCGCGGACCTTGACGTGGATCTTGCCGTCCTCGGTCGGCTTGAGGTTCTGGTCGTCGACGCGCACCGAGTCGAAGAACTTCGTGCCGTCGAGCGAGAACTGGCAGCGGTCGGTCTCCGTCTCGGTGCCCGCGCCCGTCCCCGGCTGGTACTGGCCGCCGGACTTCCAGCCGTCGCCGCCGGGTGTCCCGGTGCCCGCGAAGGCGGCGGAAGCGGCGGCGACGGAGGCGGCGCACAGGGTGAGCGAAACGGCGCCCGCCCCCAGCAGGCGGCGCACGATGACAGTTCTCGCTATGGACATACGAATCCCGTTCTTGGCGAGTCGCCGGGCTGACCGGTCAGATCAGAAGACGGCATCAGCCGAAGGCGTCAGAAGAGCAGATGAGCAGCGGAGTAAATGAGCAGGGGGTGGCGGAGAAGGGCGAAGTTCGCCGGGCTCATCGGTCACAGCTGCCACGAAGGCCACACGTGTCACAGAGGCCACAGCGTGAGACCCATCGTCGTGTGCATGCCGGACCCATGTCAACCTGCGTCAAACCCTGGGGAGTTCAAAATTCCGTCACATGTTCACCATGTGCGGAATGATCTGTTCCGAAGAGTCCGATGTTCACCTTCCGGACACAGCGGACAGGCTTGCCTGTATGACCGACTTCTCCCCCCATCGCCCCGACTGGTGGCGTCAGGCCGTCGTCTACCAGGTCTATCCGCGCAGCTTCGCCGACGCCGACGGGGACGGCCTCGGGGACCTGCGGGGCGTCACCGGCCGGCTCCCCCATCTCGCCGCCCTCGGCGTGGACGCCCTCTGGCTCTCCCCCTTCTATCCGTCCGAGCTCGCCGACGGCGGCTACGACGTCGCCGACCACCGGGACGTCGACCCGCGCCTGGGCTCCCTCGCCGACTTCGACGTCCTCACCGCCGAGGCCCACCGGCTCGGCCTGAAGGTGATCGTCGACCTCGTGCCGAACCACACCTCCCACCGGCACCCCTGGTTCCAGGAGGCCCTGGCCGCCGGCCCTGGTACACCCGCCCGCGACCGATACGTCTTCCGCGACGGACGCGGACCGGGCGGCGCACTCCCGCCCACCGACTGGCAGTCCGTGTTCGGCGGCAGCGCATGGCAGCGCGTCCCCGACGGCCAGTGGTACCTCCACCTGTTCGCCCGTGAGCAACCCGACCTCAACTGGGACCGCGAGGAGGTCCGCGAGGACTTCCGCACCACGCTGCGCTTCTGGTCCGACCGGGGCGTCGACGGCTTCCGCGTCGACGTGGCCCACGCCCTCGTCAAGGACCTCGCCGAGCCTCTGCGCGACCTGGGCGCGCCGGAGCTCAGCGGCGACGCAGGCCTCGCCCGGCTGGCGCCCGGCACGCACCCCTTCTTCGACCGCGACGAGGTCCACGAGATCTACCGCGACTGGCGTCGCGTCCTCGACGCGTACACCCCGGCCCGCACGGCCGTCGCCGAGGCATGGGTCCCGGGCCACCGCCGAGCCCTCTACGCCCGCCCGGACGAACTCGACCAGGCTTTCAACTTCGAGTATCTGCAGGCCGATTGGGACGCCGACGCGATCCGTGCGGTCATCACCGGCTCGCTTGCCGACGCCCGGGCCGTCGGCGCCTCGGCGACCTGGGTCCTCTCCAACCACGACGTCGTACGCCACGCCTCCCGCCTCATGCTCCCGCCGGGCACGGACACCGGGGGCTGGCTCCTGTCGGACGGCCTCGCCCCGCGCGTCGACGAGACGGCCGGCCTGCGCCGGGCCCGCGCGGCGACGCTGCTGATGCTGGCGCTGCCGGGGTCGTCGTACCTCTACCAGGGCGAGGAGCTGGGCCTGCCCGAGGTGGCCGATCTGCCCGTGGAGGTCCTCCAGGACCCCCTGTGGGAGCAGTCGGGCCGCACCCGCAAGGGCAGGGACGGATGCCGGGTGCCGCTGCCCTGGACGTCGGCCGGGCCGTCGTACGGCTTCGGCGCGGCGGGCGGGTGGCTGCCCCAGCCGCCCGCCTTCGCGCGGTACGCCGTCGAGGCGCAGGACGGCGTCGAGGGATCCACCCTGGAGCTCTACCGCACGGCCCTGCGGCTGCGCCGCAAGCTGCTCGACGGCGAGGAGCTCTCCTGGCAGCCGGATCCCGCGCCGGGCGTGCTGGCCTTCACCCGCACCGACGGCTGGCGGTGCGTGACGAACCTGTCGGACGCGTCGACGCCGCTGCCGCCCGGAGAGGTGCTGCTGAGCAGCGCGTCCTTGCCCCTGGAGGGCCCCGGTACGGGAACGCTGCCGCCGGACACGACCGTCTGGCTGGCGTCACGCTGACCACCCGGTCCGGGTGACTGCCCGGTCCGGGTGGTCAGCCTGCCCGCCGAACCCGCCGTCTGCGTCTATCCGCCGTTGTTGGCCTGGCCACCCGTACCGGCCTGGCCTCCGGTGCCGGCTTGTCCGCCGATGCCTGCCTGGCCTCCGTTGTCGGCCTGGCCGGGGATCTGCCCGTTCACGCCGCTCAGGTCGATCGGTGTGGAGGTGGCGTTCGGCGGTGGGGTGAGGACGATCAGCGGCTGGCCGGCGGGCGGCACCGGCGGCGTCGTGTCCGCCTTGGGCAGCTTCGGCGGGGTGGTCTGGGTGAACAGCGTGGTGTCGAAGTCGACCAGGCCGGTCTTCTCCATCACCGTGATGTGGTCCAGGACGGTGTTGTTGGCCTGGTCGGCGAGGGAGCGGATCAGCGTGTTCTTCGTCGTCGAGCGGACCTTCGCGATGGTGTTGAAGATCGACCCGTGCGTCATGCGCAGGATGTTGGCGAAGTCGACGTCGAACTGCTTGCCCTGGTCCGCCTTGAGGGTGTTGACGAACCCCTCCTGCTGCGGGCTGGCCACGTTGGGGATCGTGATGTTCAGCATCGGCGCGAGCTTGCGGCAGCTCTCGTCCAGCGCCGCGTGCCCGTCGATGAGGTGCTGGCTGGCGATGAGGACGGCCTTGCTCTGCCCCTTCTGCAGCCCGATCTGCCCGACCGGGTACTCCCACAGGCCGGCGGCCCGCACCGCCACCACGAAGGCGCGGTCGCTCTCGGTCAGGGGCCCCCACTGGGTGTTGGCGATGATCCGGTCACCCGAGTTCGACACGTTGTCCAGGCCGAGCATCGACGGGTACGCGAGGGCGCTGAGTGTCAGGGTCAGCGCGCCCCCCACGAAAATAGTTCCCATCATGTTGCGTGAAAGTGCCACCGTTCCTCCTGCCCGTCGGGGAATCCGCCGTCGTGTCGTCGCCCGGTGGGGATCCGGACGGAGAGAAGTACGTGCGCGGAGCCGTTCGGACTCATCGGGCCCGCCGAAAAGTTGATGGACGGTGCACAGGACGACAAGTAAGTTCTCAAAAGGAACTAGCGCGGCACTTCAAGCAAGCAACGCGTGCAAGCAACTCACGGGACCGAGAGGGGACCTGCCGTGCAGCAGACCTGGACCGCCGTGGACGCCTGCTTCAACGACCTGCTGGTGGAGGAGGACGACGCATTGCGGGCGGCCGACGCGGGCAGCGAGGCGGCCGGCGCGGGCAGCGAGGCGGCCGGTCTGCCGCCCCATCAGGCCGAAGGACCAAAAGGGGGGCATGGGGATGAGCACGGCGCGACTGACCGAGATCACGTACTACCCGGTGAAGGGATGCGCGGGGGCGACACTCACCGAGGCGACGCTGACGTCGACCGGTGTGCCGCACGACCGCACCTACGCGATCGCCGACGAGAAGGGCGAGTTGCGCTGGCAGTGGGGTGACCCCCGGATGGCGTTGATCTCCCCGGAGTCGAGCGACGGCGAGGTGACGCTGCGCGCGCCGGGCCGGGACCCGGTGCGGGCGGACAGCCCGGACGTGCACGCCTGGCTCACGGAGTTCCTGGGCGTCCCGAGTACGCTCGTCCGGACCCCGGAGGGCAACGCCGGCCGTCTGCACGTGGTCTCGCGGGCCAGCCTGGACGCCCTGAACCGTCGGCTCGCCGCCCGGGGAGCCGCCCCTCTCCCGATGAACCGCTTCCGTCCCAACCTTGTCGTGGACGGCTGGGACGCGCCCCACACCGAGGACCGCGCCGCCCGCCTCGCAGTCGCCGGCACGGAGTTGGCCTTCACGGAGGAAACGATCCGCTGCGCGATCACCATGGTCGACCAGCGCACCGGCCGCCGCGCCGGCCCGGAACCCCTGCGCACCCTGGCGGACTACCGCCGGGCGGACGCCGACGGCGGGCTCGCCTTCGGCGCGTACTTCCAGGTCCGGCGGCCGGGGAGGATAGCGGTCGGCGACGAGGTGGCGGTACGCCCCGAGCCGTCCTAGACGCCCGCCTGGACGCCCTGCCTAGACGCCCTCGGCGTGCTCGACGTGCTTCGTGCCGTCCATGGCCTTGGTCTGGCGGCGTTCCTGGAGGGCGCGGTTGATGGTGTGCAGGCGGATCGCGGTGAAGAGGACGACGGCCGCGCCGATGGCCGCCATCTTCCACTCGCTGTCCCGGACGGCCGCGTAGAAGAGGAAGCCGCTGAAGACGGCGCCGAAGACGACGAGCAGGGGTTCGCGCACCCAGAAGGGGAGGACGCGGATGACGAGATGGATCATCGCGCCACTTCAGCACTCGCGGCCTGCTCCCGCTGTGACGGAGGCCACAATTCCGGGAGTTATGTGTGCGTGATGTGAAGGCCGTCCCCTTCTGGACGGCCTGACGCGGATGCCCGCCGGAGTCCGGACAGGTCCGCGTCAGTACCGCACCGCCCGCGCCGCCTCCGCCTTCACCTCGCCGGAGAGCGCGCGGTGGCTGCGGGCGATGGCCTTGGCGGTCTTGCCGGCCGGGACGTCGGTGACGGTGACGAGCACGGAGTCGAGCAGCTTGCCGCCGGAGTCCTTGAAGTCCACCTCGACGGCGAAGGACTTCGTCGAGTCGGCGCTGTTGGTGACGGTCACCTCGACCGCGCTGCGGTCGCCGTCGGCGGTCGGCGTGCCGAGCTTCACGTCGCCCTTGGCGTCGACGCCGCCCTCGATCCCGTCGAGCTTGCGGCCCACCTCCGCCGTCGCCGACGAGAACGCCTCCGAGGCCTCCGAGGCGAGCGAGGAGGCGGCCGCGGTGGCCTGACCGCCCACCGACTTCGCGGCGGAGGCGGCCTTGCTGGCAACGGACGACGGGGTGTCGTCCCCCGAACAGCCGGTGAGCGTGGTGAGCGCGGCGAGACCCGTCAGTAGGGCCGCGCACCGAACCGCCGCCGGACGGAGTCCCCGGAGTCCCCTCTTCCGGCTTCTGCGGTTCGTTGCCATCACGCCTCCAGGTCGGTAGCGGGTCGGTCGCGGGTTCCGGTCGGGGGTTCCGGTCGCGGGTCGATCGCGGGTCGATCGCGGACCCGTGTTCGCGGACCCGTGTTCTCGGCATCTCCAGTGAAGGCGCGGACCGTCCCGCCCGCATGCCGGCCCACCCGAACGGCGCACCCCCGTGGTGGCAGCCCCCACCCGGACGGATGGTCGAGGGAAAGTCGCCGAGACAGAAACGGGGTAGCCCCATGAGCGACCAGCCGCACTCCCAGCCTTCGTCGCACGGGTCGCCGGTGTGGGACCCGTCCCACCAGGGCACCGGCACGCCGGCCTGGGCCGCGCCCCCGGCCGGCAGCGGGCTGGCCGCCGGCGGGGTCGTCTTCGGCGGTGTGCTGATGTTCGTCAGCGGTGTCCTCGCCATTTTCCAGGGCATCGCCGCGATCGCCGAGGACGACGTCTACTCCCGGGTCGGCAGCTACGTGTACGAGATGAACCTCACCGGCTGGGGCTGGGTCCTGCTGATCGTGGGCATCGTGGCCACGGCGACCGGCTGGGGGCTGCTGATGGGGGTGGAGAAGGCGGAGTGGGCCCGGATCAGCGGCATCGTGCTGGCGTCGCTGAGCCTGATCCTGCAGTTCCTGTTCCTGCCGTACGCGCCGGTCTGGGCGGTCATTCAGATCGCCATCGACGTCTTCGTCATCTGGGCCCTGGCCTCCTACCGCCCCCTCCAGGCCTGACACCGACCTGGCACCGACCTGGCACCTGTCCGCGAGCCCGGGCGTCCGGGCGTCCGGGTGATCGGGCGTCCGGGTGATCGGGTGCTCGGGTGCTCGGGCGTCGGGGCGTCAGGGGAGGGCCGGCGCTCCCGACACCTGCACGTCCTTGCGGCGCAGCCACGGCAGGGGCGGCACCTGGGACCCCAGGTACGGGGTGATCCGCACCTCGAAGTGCAGGTGCGGGCCGGTGACGTTGCCGGACGCGCCGGACAGCCCGAGGCGTTGGCCGGCCGCCACCCGCTGGTCCCGGCGCACGTCGATGCGCGACAGGTGGGCGTACTGCGTGAAGTAGCCGTCCCCGTGCCGCACCAGGACCTGGTTGCCGAAGCCGTCCCCGCAGGTGGTGACCCGTACGACGCCGGAGCCGACGGCGTACACGGGGGTGCCGGAGTCCACCGCGAAGTCCTGGCCGGTGTGGCGGCGGGCCCAGCGGGAGCCCTTCGCGGCGTAGCCGGCGGAGAGCCAGTAGCGGCGCGTCGGGGCCGTCCAGCCGGTGGAGTGCTGCTCGGGCGCCCGGCTGCGGCTTCCGAAGGGACAGCGGCGGCCCGAGCGCCCGGACGGGTCGACGGCGACCGGGTCGCCGGACGCCCTGGCCCTCGCCCGGAGCAGGTCCCACAGGTCGGAGCGGACGGCCTTCCGGCGCTCCTCGGCCCTTTCGACGGCCTCGGGGAGGGCGTCGGCCTCGCGCAGCCGGTCGACCCGCTCGCGCGCCTTCTCGTGCGTGCGGACGGCCAGGACGGCCTGGTTGCGGTGTCCGTCGCCGCCCGCTGCGGCGGGCAGGGCGGCGAGCGCCGTCAGCAGGAGAGCGAGGAAGGCGGCCCCGGTCGCGGCGCTGAGGCGCGCCCGCGTCCGCGTAGGCGTAGGCGTACGCCTCCGTGGGAAGCGCGCATGATGTTCTCGTCCCATTTCCGGATCATCAGACCGGTGGCGGGTCAAAGGGCGGCACCCGGCCGCACGGACACCCCGGTTTCAGCCGAACGGCCCCGCTCCCGCCCCTGCCGTCGCTCCCGTTCCCCGTCCCGCCCCCGCGCCCACCAGGGAGCGGTAGACGGCTGAGGAACGAGGGTTGTCGGCGCACCGCCACACGCCGTGCGGACAGTAGTCGCTGATGGTCTGGTACAGCGGCCGGTGCGCGGCGAACCAGTCGAGCATGCCGCGCATGTACTCCGGGTCGTCGCCGTTACGGAACAGCCCCCACTCGGGATACGACACCGGCTTGCCGTGCGCCCGCGCGAACCGGACGTGCGCGGCCAGGCCGTAGGGCTCGGAGACCTGCTCCGCGAAGGACATGCCGGCGGGCTGGTCGTAGGCGTCCATGCCGACGACGTCGACGTGCGCGTCGCCCGGGTAGCAGGCGGTCCAGGGGACGGCGTCCCGTCCCCGGCTGGGCGTGAAGTCGAACCGGAAGCGTCCGCCTCCCGGCACCGACCGCACGGCCTCCACGATCCTGACCCAGTACCGCTTCCAGGCCCGCGGGTCGGGCCCGCACCGATGGGTGTACGTGGTCCCGTTCATCTCCCAGCCCACCACCAGTACCGCGTCCGGCAGCCCGAGCCCGACGAGCCGCCGGGCCAACGCCCGGAAGTGCCCGTCGTAGTCGCCGCGCGCCCCCCTGCGCAGCTCCTCCCGCACGACCGCGTCGGGCACGTGGTCCTCGGTCCCCTCCAGCATCGGCACGTTGAGCACGAACATCCGGTCGGCGCGCTCCTGCCTCCACCGCGCCCAGTACTCCAGGTAGCCGGGCGCCCCCTCGATGTTGCTCCACCGGTCGCCGGGCAGATAGGCGTGCCCGACCCGGGGCGTGGCGACGCCCAGCCACTCGTCCAGCCCGGCGATCCGCCGCACCCCGACGTCGTCGTACCCGACGTACGCCCCGAACGCCCCGGTCGCCGTCCCGGCCCCCCGCCCGACGGGCACGCACGCGGGCCCGGCCAGCAGCACGAGGGCGGCGAGCAGCGCGGTCAGGGCAGGGAGGGCGCGCGGGGAGCGGAACACCGGCACAGGATGACGCCCCCGCCCGCACCCGACCCCGGACTCGCTCCAGAACCACCCGGACGGGACACCCCTGCCGGGCGACCTCTCCCTTCCGGGCGGCAACCCACGAACGAGCGAGCGAGTGAACAACCGGGCCCGCTCAACCGCTCAAAGCGCAGTGCACGACCGCACAACCGCGCAGACCGCGCAGACCGCACAACCGCGCAGACCGCGCAGACCGCACAACCGCGCAGACCGCGCAGACCGCACGGATCACCTCGCACAGCACGTGAATCCCGTACCCACACGAGGAGAATGGATGTTCCGCGACTTCTGGCGCCACCTGAAGGGAAGGTACGGCCTGTGACCTCGCCGCCGCTGTAACTGTCTCGGACCGCTGTAACTCCCTTCGGTCCGTTGTGACTCCCTTCGGCAGGCGGGACGTCGGCGGCGGTGATCACGCAGGATGGGCACGAGCATGAGCGCATCCGACGCCGGCGCTCCCACCACCGCCGATGCCTGTCGGCTGGACAGCGGTCCCGACCCGATGCGACGCTCCGCCGATGACGCTCGCCGACCTCCTCGCCTCCGTCGCCCTGACCGGCCGCCTGGGCCCGGTGCACGTAGGCGCCTCCTGGGACGACGTCACGGCGGCCCTGGGCGAGCCGCGCGAGGTGGTCCCGATGAGCCGCCGCAGCCGCAGTCGCCGACGGTCCCGCCTCTTCGGCTACGGCGACCTGGAGGTGTTCGTCTGCCCGTGCCGTGAGGTGCGGATGGTGTCCGTCCAGACCTGGACCGACACGGTCGAGCTGCCCGGCCACGCGGGCACGTTCCCCGGCGAGCCGGCCCACGCGGAGATCGTGGCCGCCCTGGACCGCGCGGCCTGCCCCTGGGAGCTGGACGCCGGCCTCACCTTCCGCGACCAGCGCACCCTGCGGATCCCGTCGACGCGGGCCGCCTTCGCCTTCGTCGTCCCCGAGGCCGGCGAGCCGACGCTGCACGCGCTGGGCCTGCCGGACGACGGTCACACCTGCCCGGCCCCGAGCCGCCCGACCTCCTGACCGACATCGGGTCGGGGCAACCCTTGTGTGGGTTCGCTCGTCTTCTGAGGCGACTGTGCTTTCTCGGACGTATTCCTGCTTGTGTGCAGGGTTTCGGCGTTCGGCGGTGACCGACGCCGGAGATCCGAGCACGGTGTACGGGGTGGAACGGCCGAGGCGGAGGGGCGAGCGCCGGTGAGCGGAACGAGAAGGCGTGGGCATGTACCGGTGCGGGAGACAGGCGGGGGGAGCAGGGCGGCGGGCCGGTCCGGCGGTACGCGGCTGACCCGGCGCGGGCGCGTCGTCGCCTGGGGCGCGGGGGTGAGCGCCGTCGTCCTCCTCGGGGCAGGCGGGGCCGGCGCGTGGATCTGGTACGACCTCAACGACAACATCACCTCCGCCGAGGTCGACGACAAGCTGGGCGACAACCGGCCGCAGAACCTCAGCCCCGGCTCGAAGAACATCATGATCGTCGGGTCCGACAGCCGTGACGGCGCGAACGCCAAGTACGGCAAGGACCTGACCACCATGCAGTCCGACACGCTGATGGTGCTGCACATACCGGCGGACCGTAAGTGGGCGTCGGTGGTGTCCTTTCCGCGCGACTCGTGGGTGGAGATACCCGGGTGTGAGAAGGGCGACGGCACGTCGTCCCGCCCGCACCACTACAAGATCAACGAGGCCTTCGCGATCGGCGGCAGCAACAACAAGGTCGCCGAGGCCGCCGCGTGCAGCATCAAGACCGTCGAGGCCAACTCCGGTCTGCGCATCGACCACTTCATGTCGGTCGACTTCTCCGGCTTCAAGGGAATGGTCGACGCGCTCGAGGGCATCGAGGTCTGCCCGAAGCAGGCCATCCACTCCGAGAAGGCCCGTCTGGACATGGAGGCCGGCTGTCAGACCGTCAAGGGCGAGAAGGCGCTGGGTTACGTCCGCGCCCGCTACGGGGTCGGTGACAACTCCGACATCGGACGCATCGGGCGTCAGCAGGAGTTCATGGACGCGCTGGCCAAGAAGGCCAAGGCCAAGCTCACCAGCCCCGACGCGATGTACGGCTTCCTCCAGGCGATCACCAAGTCCCTCACCACCGACCCCGACATGGCCGGCATCAAGCAGTTGTACGGGCTCGCCGACGAGCTCAAGGGGATCCCCAGCGAGCGTCTGAGCTTCCTCACCGTGCCCAACTACGGACGCGTCGCCGACAAGCCCACCGACCTTGCCAACGTCGTGTGGCAGTACCCGCAGGCCGCCGACCTGTTCACCTCCCTGGCCAAGGACAAGGAGGTCACCAAGGCGCAGTTGGACGCGGCGAAGAAGAACGTGGTGTACGCCTCCAGCGTGCGGGTCCAGGTGCTGAACGGCACCGGCGTCTCCGGTCGCGCGGCGGCCGTCGCGGAGAAGCTGCGGACGGCCGGCTACACCGTCACCGGCACGGGCAACGCCCCCGCGACGGTGGCCAGGACGACCGTCAGCTATCCGGCGGGCCTCGAGACCAAGGCCGCCGTTCTCGCGTCCCGGCTGCCCAACCTGCGTGCCACCGCGGATGCTTCGGCCGCTGCGGGGGTCGTCACCCTCGTCGTCGGACCGGAGTTGAAGGTCGAGGACGTCACCTGATCGTTTCGCGGCCGTACTTGGTCAACAGGGCTCCGGAAATGGGGTAAGGTTGATCTTGAGCCGGTCACCGGAAACAGAAACGGTGAACGACCTCTGCGTTGGTGGTCCAAGGAAAGACGCCCCGCTTCCTGCGGGGAGATGCAGGTGCAAGGCCTGCCCGGCGCTCCATGGAAACGAGCCTCATCCCGTGTCAACGGGGTGAGGCTCGTTCTCGTTCCCCCCGCCGCCCTGCGGCCCGGCGCTGAGTGCAGCGCGCGGGATCTGCCGCCACGCGGGCCGGGAACGGTAGCCGCCGTCCCGGCCGTGCCGCCTCGACCGTTCGGCCGATACCGTTCGCCGCGTCCCCGCCTACCGTGAAGAGCATGAGATCAGCCTGGCTGCGGGGCAGTGCACGGGGTGCGGTGGTCGGCGCGCTGCTGGCGGCCTGCGTCCTCGACCTGATGATCGCCGACGCGGAGGGCCGCCTGTGGGGTCCGGTGGCGCTCCTCGTCGTCGGCCTCGCCGCCGTGCTGTGGCCCGCCTCCCGCCGACCCGCATGGCTCACCCCGCAGCTGCGCACCACCGTGCCCGCGCTGCTGTCCGCCCTGTACACGGCCGCGGCGGTGGTCGAGGGCCGCACGGCCCCCTTCGGGCCGGGCGAGCTCGTCATCCTGCTGTGCCTCCTCTTCGTCGCCGTACGGCACTGTCCGCCGCGCTGGCTCCTGGCCTGCGGCGGGCTGGACGCGCTCGCCTTCCTCGCCACGCCGTGCCGCCAGTTCTGGCCGCTGTGGTCCCAGGACGGCGCGGGGCTCGCCTACGTCGTCGTCGGGCTGGTGCTCGTCCTGCTCGTCGCCGGGCTCGCCGCCTACCTGCGGTCGCTCGACTACCGCCGTACCGTCGCCGTCGAGGACACCCGCCGTGAGGAACGCCTCGCCATCGCCGCCGACCTGCACGATTTCGTCGCCCACCACGTCACCGGGATCCTCGTGCAGACGCAGGTGGCACGCATGATGACGACCGCCGGGCCGGACCGGTCCGAGCAGCTCGACCCGGTCCTCGCCGGCATCGAACGCGCCGCCACCGAGGCGCTCGCCTCCATGCGGCGCACGGTCGGGGTCCTGCGGGACACGCCCGAGGCCGACCGGCGGCCCGTCGGCGACCTGGCCGGCATCACCGGCCTCGTCGAGAACTTCGGGGGACGGCCCGGCCAGCGGGTCGTCCTCCGCCGTTCCCCCGCCGTCCACGACGACCTCCCGCACGAGGTGCAGGCCGCCGCCTTCCGCGTCGTCCAGGAGGCGCTGACGAACGTGCGGCGGCACGCGGCGGACGCGTCCGCCGTCACCGTCCGCCTCGGCCTCGACGGCGAGCGGCTCGACGTCACCGTGGTCGACGACGGCCACGGCGGCGCACCGCTGCCCGCCGAGGCGCACGGCGGCGGCTTCGGCCTGGTCGGCCTGCGGGAGCGGGTCACGGCGCTGGGCGGAGACCTGAGCACCGGCCCGCTGCCGTCCGGCCACGGATGGCAGGTCCGCGCCCTCTTCCCGGCCCACTGACAGGGTGATGCAGGTCACATACGTTTTCGTCCGCTCCGCGATCACTTTGCGCTCCGGTGCCGGTCGAAGAGGGAAAGAGCGGTTGCCGAAGCTGAGACGAAGACGACGAAGGGACGCGATCGCGATGACCGCATCCGTGCAGGGGCCCGCCAGTTACTTCCCGTCCATCGAGAAGAAGTACGGCCGCGCGATCGCCGAGTGGAAGACGCTGATCCGCTCCTCGCCGCTGACGCGGCACATGGAACTGGTCTCCTGGCTCAAGACGGAGCACGGCCTGGGCCACGGTCACGCCAACGCGCTGGTCGCGCACACCCTGGCGGAGGACGCCCAGGCGTGAGCCGGGCCGGACCCGGCGATCAGCCGGGCCCCGGGCGGACCCTCAGCGGCCGCCCGCCGTGCCGGTGCCCTTGGCGGGTGAGCGGCGGCGGCCCTGTGCGGGCCGACGGGGGCGGGAAGCCGACCCGCTGCGATCGGAGCCACCACGCTCGGAGCCGCCGCGCTCGGAGTTGCCGCGCTGGGAGCCGTTCCGGTCGCCGCCGCCGCGCTGTCCGCCGCCGCGCTGTCCGCCCCCACGGGCCGGGTTCTTGCGGGTGGCGGGACGGGCTTCGGCGGTGGGCGGCGGGGTGAGCACGACGGGCACGCCGGACGGCGTCTGCGCCCCGGTGATCCGGTTCAGCTCGGTGCCCCCGGAGCGGACCTGGGTGGTCTGCGGGGTGATGCCGGCGTCGGCCATGAGACGGGTCATCTCACGGCGCTGGTGGGGCAGGACGAGGGTGACGACGGTGCCGGACTCGCCGGCGCGGGCGGTGCGGCCGCCGCGGTGCAGGTAGTCCTTGTGGTCGCCGGGCGGGTCGACGTTGACGACGAGGTCGAGGTTGTCGACGTGGATGCCGCGGGCGGCGACGTTGGTCGCCACCAGCACCCGGACGTGCCCGTCCTTGAACTGGGTCAGGGTGCGGGTGCGCTGCGACTGGGACTTGCCGCCGTGCAGGGCGGCCGCGCGGACACCGACCGCCAGCAGCTTCTTGGCCAGCCGGTCCGCCGCGTGCTTGGTGTCCAGGAACATGATCGTCCGGCCGTCGCGGGCGGCGATCTCCGTCGTCGTGGCGTGCTTGTCCTCGTCCTCCACGTGCAGCAGGTGGTGGTCCATCGTGGTCACCGCGCCCGCGGACGGGTCGACGGAGTGGACGACGGGGTCGTGCAGGTAGTTGCGCACCAGCCGGTCGACGTTGCGGTCCAGCGTCGCCGAGAACAGCAGCCGCTGGCCGTCGGGGCGCACCAGGTCGAGCAGTCGCGTCACCTGCGGCATGAAGCCCATGTCGGCCATCTGGTCGGCTTCGTCGAGGACGGTGACGGCGACCTGGTCCAGCCGGCAGTCGTCCCGGTCGATGAGGTCCTTGAGGCGTCCCGGGGTGGCGACGACGACTTCGGCGCCGCCGCGCAGGGCGCTCGCCTGCCGGCCGATGGACAGTCCGCCGACGACCGTGGCGATGCGCAGGCGCAGAGCCCGGGCGTAAGGGGTGAGGGCGTCGTTGACCTGCTGGGCCAGCTCGCGGGTGGGGACGAGGACGAGGGCCAGCGGCTGGCGCGGCTCGGCGCGCTGTCCCGCGGTGCGGGCGAGCAGGGCGAGGCCGAAGGCGAGGGTCTTTCCGGAGCCGGTGCGGCCGCGGCCCAGGACGTCCCGGCCGGCCAGCGAGTTCGGCAGCGTCGCGCCCTGGATCGGGAACGGCGTGGTGACGCCCTCGGCGTCGAGCGCGGCCAGCAGCCGCTCGGGCATGTCGAGTTCGGCGAACGCCTCGACCGGCGGCAGCGCCGGGGTGAGGGTCACCGGCACCGCGAACTCGCCGCCGGACGCGGCGGGTCGGCTCCCGCGTCCGCTCCGTCCGGCTTTGGCCGTACGGGAGGGCGCGCCCTGGCGCCGGTCCGTACGGGAGCGGACCGAGCTGTTGCGGTTCATCTGGTGCCTTTCTCGAAACTGCCGGACGCCATGAACCGGGGCCCGCACTCAGGAGTGCGGGCCCCGGTCGTGTCGTCCGCTTGAAACAGACTCAGACGACGGTTCAGGCGGGGAGGATGTTCTCCGCCTGCGGGCCCTTCTGGCCCTGCGTCACGTCGAAGGTGACCTTCTGGCCTTCCTGAAGCTCACGGAAGCCGGACGTGGCGATGTTCGAGTAGTGGGCGAAGACGTCCGGGCCGCCACCCTCCTGCTCGATGAAGCCGAAGCCCTTTTCCGAGTTGAACCACTTCACGGTGCCAGATGCCATGCTGTATCTCCTTTGGGGCAATGCCCGGTGCCCGCACCTTGCGGAACCGGTGTCGCAGCATCAGAAAAGCCCCAAAAACAAAAAGAGTGCCCGTCGACGGAAGGTCGAAAGAGCACTCTGAAGCCTCTGGTAACCGAAACTGCCACTTTTCTCACGGTAGCACAGGTACGGATCAGGGGCCGGAACAGTTTTCCGCGTTCCGCTACGCGTCGCGTTGCGTTGCGTGGTCGACCAGCGTCGTACGGGTGCTGTTGTATAAACGGATCATGATTTATCACGTGGTGCGCCCGGACGAGTGGAATGCCGAGCCCGACCGGCCCTACGCACCCGCTTCTCTCGCCGAGGACGGGTTCGTGCACTGCTCGCCGGACGTGGAGACCACGCTCGCCGTCGTCAACGCGTTCTACCGGACCGCCTCCCGGCCCCTGCTGGCGCTGGTGCTCGACGAGGAACGGCTCACCGCGAGGTGTGCGTGGGAGGCGGCCGACCCCGCTCCGCCGCCCGGGGTCCTCGCCGGCACCCTGTTCCCGCACGTGTTCGGACCGCTCGACCGGGACGCCGTGGTGCGCGTCCTCGAGGTCCGCTGGGACGCGGACGGCCGGGCGACGGGCCTGACGGCCTGACGGACACCGGAGCCGCCGCCGGCTGCCGGACGCTGCCTCACCCACCGTCCGGCACCCGGCACCCGGCACCCGGGCAGGGTCAGCTGAGGCAGATCAGGCCCAGCAGGCAGACGTCGGACGGCGAGGTGGTCGCCGTGTCGGAGCCCTTCCCGGAGGTGGAGGACGACGAGGACGACGAGGAATCCGAAGAGGACGGCGGGGACGACGAGTTCGTGCCCGTGCCCGTGCCCGTGCCCGTGTCCGAGCCCGAGCCCGAGCCCGATGCCGATGTCGATGTCGATGTCGAGTCAGAAGTGCCCGAGTCGCCGGGCGTGGTCGAACCGGAGGACTGCTGCCCGCTCGTGCCGGACACCGTGTCGACCGTCGAGCCGTAGGTCGACGATCCGTGGTCCCGCTGATTCCCCGGGGACACCGGCGCTGACAGCGCCGCCGGGTCAGCGGGCGCACCCGCGGAGTCCGGGCGGGTGCCCGACGGCGTGCCCTGCTGCCGGGCCTGCCCGGAGCCCCGCGACCGCGACCCCGAGGTGCCGGACGGCAGGCTGAGCTGCCTGTCGGACCGGGTCACCGTGGGGACGGTGTGCTCCAGGGTCGGTTCCTCCCCACCGGCGGTGGTGGGGGTCTCGGGCGCCGAGGCCGCCTGGGTCCGGTCGCCGTTCTGCCGCTCCAGCGCGGCGACCGCCAGCCCGCTGGCGAGCGTGACGGCCGTGACGACCACGGCCCGCCGCTGGTTCTTCTTCCAGCGGGCCAGCTGCCGCCGCCGTGCCGCCCGGCCCCGCGGCGCCTCGGACACCGCCGCGACGGCCGGTGAGACCGTCTCGCCCGTGAGAACGACGTCGACGTCGGTGCCGGCGTCGGCGTCGGTGTCGATGTCGATGTCTCCGACGGCGTGGAGACCGAGGGCGACGTCGAGGGCCCGGTCGGGAACGCGCTCGGGAACCCGGGCGAAGGGGGCCGGGGCGAAGGGGGCCGGGGTGAAGGGCGCGGTGGGCGCGTACGGCGACGCGGTGCCTGCGGTCCCGGCCCGGACGGCGTGCCCGTGGGGCGGTATCGGGGCGATGTCCGGCGCGTAGGCACCGCACCCCGGACACACCAGGGCTCCGTTGAGATGCCGACGACACGAGGAGCAGTAGTCCATCTGCGGTCTTCCTAGTTGACGTGCCGTCGCTCCGCCCTGGCCGCGACCTGATCACGTTCGCACGGGAGGTCGAACGGCCACGCTAACGAGTCGTAAGCAGGACTGTGTGCAGCCTGTGTGATGCTCCTGCGCGAATGTGTTGAGGGATGTCGGCACGCGGGGGGCGCGGGGCCGGCCCACGCGGTGGACGCGTGGCCGAGCCGTGCGGTGGCGCGGGTCCCGGCGGCTGTCCGCCCGTGGTTGATACGGGGACTTTGCCTCACTTCGCCTCACTTTCGGCCACCCCCGCCACCCCCGTCGTACATCTATGTGAATTGAAATCAAGTACGCGTCTATTGACGTGCTCAGGGCAACGCCCCTAGCTTCCGGGAGAAAGCGCTTTCCGCACCTCTGGCAGACGACCCGCACCGTCCTGGAGATGGAGAGAACGACATGCTTGTGAGACCCGTCATCGCCTGCGCCGGCCTGGTGGCAGGCGCGATCGTCGCGTTGTCCGGCACCACCGCTCAGGCCGCCACCACCCGCTACGAGGCCGAGTCCTCCCCGGCGGTCTGCTCCGGCACCATCGACTCCGACTGGACCGGGTACTCCGGCAGCGGTTTCTGCAACGGATCCAACTCCACCGGCGGATATGCCCAGTTCACCGTGAACGCGGCCACGGCCGGCACGGCGACGCTGAACGTCCGCTTCGCCAACGGCACCGCGGCCGCCCGCCCGGCCTCGCTGGTCGTCAACGGCACGACGGTGCAGACGCCGTCCTTCGAGGCCACCGGCGCCTGGTCGACCTGGGTGACGAAAACGCTCACCGTGTCGCTCAACGCCGGCGCCAACACCGTCCGGCTCAGCCCCACCACGTCCGCCGGACTGCCCAACGTCGACCACCTCGACGCCGACGTGACGGGCACCACGACACCGCCGGCGGGCTCCGCCCTCTACGTGGCACCGGGCGGCACCGACGGCGCGGCCGGCACCCAGTCCGCGCCGACCACCCTCACCTCGGCGATCAGCCGGGTCGCCGCCGGCGGGACCATCTACCTGCGCGGCGGCACATACGCCTACGGTTCGACGGTCACCGTCCCGGCCACCAGCAACGGGACCGCGGCCGCCCGCACCACGCTCGCCGCCTACCCGGGTGAGACGCCGGTGCTGAACTTCTCGGCGCAGAGCGAGAGTTCGAGCAACCGCGGGCTTCAGCTGTTCGGCTCGTACTGGCACGTCAAGGGTCTCGTCGTGGAACGCGCCGGGGACAACGGGATCTACGTCGGCGGCAGCGACAACATCATCGAGCGCACGGTGACCCGCTACAACCGCGACACGGGACTCCAGCTCGGCCGGATCGCCTCCAGCACACCCGCCGCCCAGTGGCCGGCCCGCAACCTGATCCTGAGCGCCGAGTCGCACGACAACGCCGACTCCGACGGCGAGGACGCCGACGGCTTCGCCGCGAAACTCACCACCGGCACCGGAAACGTGTTCCGGTACGCCGTCTCGCACAACAACATCGACGACGGCTGGGACCTCTACACCAAGACCGACACCGGAGCCATCGGCCCGGTGACCGTCGAGGACTCCCTGTCCTACAACAACGGCACCCTCTCCGACGGGACCGTGAACTCCAACGGCGACCGCAACGGCTACAAGCTCGGCGGCGACGACATCGCCGTGAACCACGTCGTGCGGCGCAGCATCGCGTTCCACAACGGCAAGCACGGGTTCACCTACAACAGCAACCCGGGCTCCATGGCGGTGTCGAACAACCTGAGCGTCGACAACGCCCAGCGCAACTACTCGTGGGACGCGGGGACGTCGGTCTTCCGCGGCAACACGTCCTGCCGGTTCTCGGTGAGCGGCTCGAACGACAAGACCATCGGCGACGCGGACAGCTCCAACCAGTTCTGGACGGGCTCCAACGGCAGCCGGTGCGCCTCGTACTCGGGCGCCCTCGGCTGGTCCTTCGCCTCGGACGGCCGCCTGGTCGTGACGCTGGGAGGCAGGCAGGTGACGCTTTGACGGACGCCGACGCGGACGTCCACGGACAGGCACCGCCGGTCATGGACATCCGCTGACCGGCACCGCCGGCTCCGTCTTGCGTGCGGGATCAGGCCCGGGTCGAGGAGGACTCGGGCCTGATCCGCTGTTCCGGATTCTGCTGTTCCGGATTCTGGTGTTCCGGATAGAACTGGGCGTACCAGCGGCGCAGCGCCCTGATGCCCTTCTCGTGCGGGAGCAGGACCGGACGCGCCCGGTGGATCTTGTGATCCCAGATCCGCGCCTCCTGCCGTACCTCGCCCAGGGCCGCGGCCCGGAAGACGAGCTTGAGGACCGGTGTCAGGAACGGCGCCCGGCGCGGTCTGCGGACGTAATACAGCATCCGCAGTTCGCTGGTGCGGTCGTCGACGGGCGTGGAGAGGGCGACGGCGGTCACCGAGAGCACGGGCCCGTGGGTGCGCACCACCATCACCCCGGGTCCGTACATGAACGCGTCGAAGGTGTTGTCGATGTCCCACCCGAGCACGCGCCGCCGGATCCGTCCGCGCACCTCGGCGAACGGGCCGTCCGTCGTCCAGTCCTGGACGGGAGGTTCGCTCTGGCCGTGGATGTAGTGGAAGTGGGACTCGTCGACGATGTTCTCGCGCATCTCCTGGATGTGGACGCGCGCCCGGCAGGTGTCGTCGACCGGTGCGGCGTACTCCCGGGACGTGGTCTCCGGGATGCCGGGGACCTCCCAGTCCGGCTCCGCCGACCGGTCGGGGCCGACGTACACGAAGACGAGTCCGCTGTGCTCGCGGACCGGGAAGCCGCCCAGGGTCGCTTTCGGGGTGCGGACCGCGAACGGCGCGTGCACGCACGTCCCGTCCGCCGCGAACCGCCATCCGTGGAACGGGCACTCCACGGCGCCGTCCACGGTCTTCCCGCCGACGCCCAGGTGCGCGCCGTAGTGCGGGCAGTGCGCGTCCCGCACGGCGGCCCGTCCGTCGCTCCCGCGGAAGGCGATGAGCGCGCGGCCGAAGTAGTGCAGGCTGACGACCTTGCCCGCCCGCAGGTCACGGCCGCGCAGTACGGCGTACCACCCGTACGGGACGGTGGGCATCGGATACGTGTCGGCCCGCGGATCTCGCTCGGTGGGCAGCCCGGAGCGGCGGCCGTGGCTTTTGTCATGCGCGCGACGCAAGGTCATGTGCCGATGCTAGGACAGATCGTCCGCGCAGTGTTCAGCGCTCCCGCTCCCGTACCCGCCTCCGCCCCCGCCCCTGCCGCCCGGGCGCTCAGGCAGGTGAGGTGTGTGACATCCGGGTCCGCGACGGAACCCCGGACATGTGTTCGTCGTCAAGAAGGACGAAGTACGCGAACAGGTGAACGCACGGAACGACATGGGGTGGGCGCGCGGTGGACAGGCGGATCAGGGGAGCGGCGCTGGCCTGCCTCCTTCTCGCGACGGGCCTGGCGACGGGCTGCACGACCCGGTCCCACGCGGACTCCTCGTCCTCCTCCGCCACCCCCGGCGCCTCCGCGTCGGCCAAGGGGGCCGGCCGGGGTGAGGCGGGCGCGCGGGCGGGCACGGCGCCGGACACGAAGGCGGCCACCGCCGCCGCCTACCGCAAGTGGGGGCTCGAACCGCTCGCCGCGCCGCCCGCGCCGCCCGCGACCAAGCCGTCCCCTCAGCCGGCGGAGGGCGGCGGGGTGCCGGTGATCAGCGAGATACCGACCAAGGAGAAGATCGTCTTCCTCACGTTCGACGACGGTGCCGAGAAGGACCCGAAGTTCGTGACGATGATGCGGGAACTGAAGATCCCCTTCACGATGTTCCTGACGGACGCCGCCATCCGCGCCGACTACGGCTACTTCAAGCCGCTCCAGCACCTCGGCGACGGCGTCCAGAACCACACCCTGACCCACCCGAACCTGCGCACCCTGGGCGCGAGCGCCCAGAAGCGGGAGATCTGCGGCCAGCAGACCAAGCTCAAGGCCGAGTACGGCACCACGCCCAGGCTGCTGCGCCCGCCCTACGGCAACTGGAACGAGGACACCCGGGCCGCGGCGGCGTCCTGCGGCCTCGAGGCGATCGTCCTGTGGCGCGAGTCCATGCAGATCACGAACATGCAGTACCAGCGCGGCGACAAGAAACTCCACCCGGGCGACATCATCCTGGCCCACTTCCGCGGACCGTCCGAGCTCAAGGGCACGACGATGACCGAGATGACGGCGAACATGCTGCGCCACATCCGGGAACAGGGCTTCACCGTCGCCCGCCTGGAGGACTACCTCTAGGACTGCCTTCGGGACTGCCTCCGGGACGACTCCTGGGACGGCTCCCCGGGCGGCGCCGGCTCCTCCGTCCCGGCCGGAAGGGACTGTTCCGCCCAGATGGTCTTGCCGGTGGACGTCTGGCGGGTGCCCCAGCGCTCCGCGATCTGGGCGACGAGGAGCAGCCCGCGCCCGCCCTCGTCGAAGACCCGGGCCCGCCGCAGGTGCGGGGCGGTGCCGCTGCCGTCGGAGACCTCGCAGATGAGCGACGTGTCGCGGATGAGCCGCAGCACGATGGGGTCGCCGCCGTACCGCACGGCGTTCGTGACGAGTTCGCTGACGATCAGCTCGGTGGCGAACGCGGCCTCCGTCAGTCCCCACGCGGCCAGCTGTTCGCCCGCCAGCTTGCGCGCCCCGGCCACCGCCGCGGGATCGCGAGCCACCTGCCAGGTGCGCACCTTGTCGGCGTCCAGCGCGGCGGTGCGCGCCAGCATCAGCACGATGTCGTCGCCGGGACGGTCGCTCAGCACCGTGCGCAGCACGTCGTCGCAGGTCTCCTCCAACGGCGCCAGCGCCGCGGCCGGGCCGCTCAACGCCCGGTGCAGCAGGGCGAGACCGGCGTCGATGTCGCGGTCGGCGGCCTCGACCAGGCCGTCGGTGTAGAGGGCGAGCAGGCTGCCCTCGGCCAGCTCCACCTCGACGGACTCGAACGGCAGCCCGCCGAGCCCGAGCGGCGGCCCGGCCGGCAGGTCCAGGAACCGCACGCCGCCGTCGGGGGTGACCAGGGCGGGCGGCGGATGCCCGGCGCGGGCCATGGTGCACCGCCGGGACACCGGGTCGTACACGGCGTACACGCAGGTCGCCCCGACCTCCCCGGACGCGTCCTGCGCGCGCCCGCGGGCCTCCGGGCCCTCCTCCCGGTCGAGCCTGAGGACGAGGTCGTCGAGCTGGGTGAGCAGTTCGTCGGGGGCGAGGTCTACGTCCGCGAGGGTCCGTACGGCGGTCCGCAGCCGGCCCATCGTGGCCGACGCGTGGATGCCGTGGCCCACCACGTCGCCCACGACCAGCGCGACCCGGGCGCCGGACAGCGGGATGACGTCGAACCAGTCGCCGCCCACGTCGACGCCGGACCCGGCGGGCAGATAGCGGTAGGCCACCTCCAACGCCGTCAGCTCACGCGGCCGCACGGGCAGCAGGCTGCGCTGGAGCGCCAGCGCCGTGCGGCGTTCCCTGGTGTAGCGGCGGGCGTTGTCGACGCTCACCGCCGCCCGCGCGACGATCTCCTCGGCGAGCAGCAGGTCGTCCTCGCTGAAGGTGTCCCCGGTGCGGTGCCGCAGGAAGTGCACCAGGCCGAGGGTGACTCCGCGGGCGCGCAGCGGGACCAGCATCAGCGAGTGGATCATGTACTTCGAGACGGTTTCGGCGCGGGCCTGGGAGGACCTGATCCACTCCTGGATCCCCGGCTCGCCGGCCGTGTGCCGGGCGCCCCGGCCGGCGATCAGCGTGCGCATCGGCGGTGTCATGACCGGATAGCGCACGGCGTCGCCCGGGGCCGCCACCGACTCCGGGCAGCCCTCGAGCACCGACCGCTGCGCCGCGCGGCGTACGACGACGGGCTGGTCCGTGCGCACCGGTTCCGGCTCGTCGCCGAGGACGACGGACTCCAGCAGATCCACCGTGACGAAGTCGGCGAACCCCTCGACGGCCACGTCGGCCAGTTCCTCCACCGTGCGGGTCACGTCCAGGGCGCTGCCGATGCGCAGGCCGGCGTCGTTGAGGACCGCGAGGCGACGGCGCGCCCAGTGCTGTTCGGTGGTGTCGAAGACGGCCGCCGAGACGCCGAGCACCCGGCCGGCCTCGTCCTTCAGGGGTGAGATGAACATCGACCAGGCGCGTTCCCGGGTCTCGCCGGGCGCCCTGCCGTGCGCCTCGTGGAACACGGTCTCGCCGGTGCGCAGAACCTGCCGCTGCAGCCGGTCGTACTCGTCGAACGGCTCCGTGGGCTCGATCTCCCACAGGGTCCGGCCCCGCATCTCCTCGACGGTCAGGCCCATCACGTGGGCCATCGTCGCGTTGGCCGACACCAGCCGCGCGTCACGGTCGTAGACCGCCACCGGGACGGGGAGCTGCGCGAGGGTGAGGTCCCACAGGGCGGCCGTGGCCGGCTCGGCCCGTTCGGGTTCGCCCATCGGTCGCGCGCCGGTCACCAGCCAGAGCCGCCCGGGGCCGGCGTCCGCCATCGGCGTCGCCTGCAGCCGCAGCACGACCCGGTCGCCGCTGCGGTGCCGCAACGCCACCTCGCCGGTCGCCCGGCGGCCGGCGGTGACATGCCGCCGCGCCGACTCGGGCAGCCCCGCGGCGAGCAGGTCGGCGGCCGGCCGGCCCACCGCCTCGGCGGCCCCGTACCCCAGCAGCTGCTCGGCTGCCGCGCTCCACACCATGATCGCCCCACGGGCGTCGACGACGACCGCGAAGTCCTCCGGCACGCGTTCCGGCGTCATGCCCCGGGATGTGACGCCTCTACCGTTCATGGGCCGCTCCGCCTCGCTCTCGCCCGGCCGCCGCGGGCCGCGCACGCCGGCCGGGGAACATCCGTGCGGAGCCCGAACCTCCGACGCACCCGTCCGTCGCGTCCAGTCTGGCAGCGGTACGACGACTCTGCGGGCGGCTCGGCGGATCTTGGGCGCGAGGAGTGAGGCGAAGGGCCCCGCACCGCTCGCCCCCTTTCGGCTGTCATCCGTCGGGCGTTCCGGTCGGGGCGGTTGGCGGTTGTCGGTTGGCCGGTTGCCGCTGTCCGCTGCCCCCCCCCGTCGGTGGTTCGCTCTAGAATCCCGGTCATGGCCCTGACCATGAGCGAAGTGGACCGGTTCGAGGCGGCGCGACCCCGTCTGGGGGCCATCGCCTACCGCCTCCTCGGCTCGGCCAGCGAGGCGGAGGACGCCGTACAGGAGACCTAC
The DNA here is from genome assembly GCF_036898465.1 of Streptomyces sp. B21-105. Lineage (NCBI taxonomy): Bacteria > Bacillati > Actinomycetota > Actinomycetes > Kitasatosporales > Streptomycetaceae > Streptomyces > Streptomyces sp. B21-105. The sequence continues at coordinate 4,877,463 of NZ_JARUMJ010000001.1, forward strand.
CTGCGCTGGCAGGCCGCCGACGTCGAGCGCATCGAGGTCCCCGAGGCCTGGCTGACGAAGGTGCTCACCAACCTGTGCCTCAACCAGCTCACCTCGGCCCGCGCACGGCGTGAGACCTACGTGGGCCAGTGGCTCCCCGAGCCGCTGCTCGCCGGGGACCCGATGCTCGGCCCGGCCGACACGGCCGAACAGCGCGAGTCGGTGTCGTACGCGGTGCTCGCCCTGCTGGAGCGTCTCTCCCCCAACGAGCGGGCGGTGTACGTGCTGCGGGAGGCGTTCGACTACCCGCACCGGGAGATCGCCGCGATCCTCGACCTCACCGAGTCCGCCAGCCAACAGATCTTCCACCGCGCCAAGAAGCACGTCGCGGAGGGCAGGACCCGCACCGAGATCGACGAGGCCGCCGCCCGGCGGATCATCGACGAGTTCCTGGAGGCCGCGACCAGCGGCCGCACCGAACCGCTCGTGCGGCTGCTGACCCAGGACGCCGTCTCGATCGGGGACGGCGGCGGAAAGGTCCCGGCCCGCGCCAAGGCGTTCGAGGGCGCCCTCGCCGTCGCGAAGTTCCTGCGGGGCCTGTTCAAGCCCGGCGAGGCCAAGCGCGCCCTGGTCGGCGAGTCGATCGAGATGTACGCCGCGACCGCCAACGGCGGCCCCGCCGTCGTGGCGGTCGTCGACGGACGGGTCATCGGCGTCATGTGCCTGGAGGTCAACGACGACGGCATCGCCGCGGTCCGCAACCAGGTCAACCCCGACAAGCTCGAACGCGCGACCGAGCAGTGGGTGACCGCCGACCACGGCGAACCCTTGATCGTCGCCTTCTGAGCCCGCTCTGAGCCCGCCCTGAGCCTGGTCTGAGCCTGTTGGGAGCCCGTTCTGGGCGTCCTTCGGCCTCGCTCTGGCCTGTTCTGAGGTCGTTTCGATCCGATCTGGACCGTTCCGGCCTCCCTCGGTATCGGTGTGAGCTGCTTCACATCCCATACCTGTCAGGAAACGGCGGGCCGCCCGGTTCAGGAGGCGAAGCCGCTCAAGACAGGGAGCAGAGATATGCAGCAGCACCGCATCATCGTCCTCGGAGCCGGATACACCGGAGCCATCGCCGCGGGCCGCCTCGCCCGGCGGCTGCGCCCGGAAGACGTCACCGTCACCCTCGTCAACGCCGAAACCGACTTCGTCGAGCGTGTCCGTATGCACCAGCTCGCGGTGGGCCAGGATCTCGCACCCCGGCCGCTCGACGAGATGTTCGCGGGCACCGGCGTCGAGCTGAAGGTCGCGCGGGTCACCGGTGTCGACGTCGACCGCAAGTCCGTGGCCGTCGTCGACGCGAACGGCACCGAGGAGCTGGCCTACGACACCCTCGTGTACGCCCTCGGCAGCGGCTGGAACGACCAGGGCGTCCCCGGCGTCGCCGAGCACGCCCACCAGATCGCCGGCCGCCCCGGGGCGCTCCGCCTGCGTGAACGCCTGGCCCAGCTCACGGCCGGGCAGCCCGTGGTCGTGGTCGGCGGCGGTCTCACCGGCGTGGAGGCGGTGACCGAGATCGCCGAGGCCCGCCCCGACCTCGACGTGTCCCTCGCCGCACACGGCGGCCTCGGCGACTGGCTCTCGCCCAAGGGCAGCGGGCATCTGCGGAAGGTCTTCGGCCGGCTCGGCATCACCGTGCACGAGCACACCGCCGTCACCGGCGTCGAGGCCGACCGGATCACCACCGGCGACCGCGGGTCGGTACCGGCCGCGGTCACCGTGTGGACGACCGGCTTCGCCGTCCACCCGATCGCGAAGGCCACCGCCCTGGAGGTCACCGACACCGGCCGGATCGTGGTCGACGGCACCATGCGCTCGGTCTCACACCCGGACGTGTACGCCGTCGGCGACGCGGCCATCGCGAACGGCGTCGGCGGCAAGCCGCTGCGGATGTCGTGCGCCTCGGGCGTCCCCATGGCGTGGCAGGCCGCCGACGCCATCGCGGCGCGCCTGACCGGCGGGAAACTCCCGGACACGCCGCTGCGCTACTTCAACCAGTGCATCTCGCTGGGGCGCAGGGAGGGCCTGATCCAGTACGTCACCGGCGACGACCGCGCCGTGCGGGCGGCCCTGACGGGACGGCTCGCCGCCGTCTACAAGGAACTGATCTGCAAGGGCGCGGCCTGGGGTGTCGCCAACCCGGTGCTCGGACCGTCCCGCCGCCGCCGCGTCGTGCGCGAGCAGGAGGCCGCGGCGAACACGGGAGCTCCGGTGAGCTCGCCCGTCCCGACCGGCTCACCCGTCCCGACCGCTCCGGTGGGCTCGACGGGCCCGGGGGTCAAGGCGTCGGCATGACGCGCACCCGGACCGGGCGCCGTCACCACCCGGGCGGCGCCCCCGCGGTGCCGCCCGCGTCGTGTGGGCGTCGCGCGGTTCCGGGACGTACGACCCTTCCTGTGGACTGAGCAGAGGTGGGTCCTGCTCAGCCGCACGCCCCGGACGGTCTTGGGCGCACTGGTTACCGGCGTACTCGACCCCGGGGCAGCGACACGCATCCGGTGCGTGGTCCGAACCCGGGAGGCCGGCTCCCGCACGACCTGGACATATGGATACGGCCAAAGGTGACGGGGAGGCCCCGAGTCATCTCGCTGGTGGAGCCGGGGGCCCCGCACACCGGCGCCGTACCCGGCGTCCCAGATCGCACGGTCACCGTAGCCCGAACGACCCATCGCGCCGCAAGCCCAGAAGCCGACCATCGCACGATCGAGCTGAAACGACGTTATGCATGCTCCAGAGCGAGCAGCTGACAACCCCGCGCCGGCCGGTGCCCGAGCGGTCAGTCGGAACCGCCGGGCGCCCCGTTCGCGGCCCGGTGGTATTCGGCGTTGATGCGCTGCGCCTCCTCGAGCTGGTCCTCGAGGATGACGATGCGGCAGGCGGCCTCGATCGGAGTCCCCCGGTCGACGAGTTCGCGGGCGCGGGCGGCGATCCGCAGCTGGTAGCGGGAGTACCGGCGATGTCCGCCCTCCGAGCGCAGCGGGGTGATCAGCCGCGCCTCACCGAGGGCTCGCAGGAACCCCGGGGTGGCTCCGATCATCTCGGCTGCCCGGCCCATCGTGTATGCGGGGTAGTCGTCGTCGTCCAGACGATCACCGAGAGGGTTGTCCGTTGTCATGTCACCTCGCTGTGCAACGCGTCGAGGGGCCCTGGTGCCGTACGGCACCAGGGCCCCGAGGGAAATTCAACACCATCCGTCGGCCTTGCCGCTGTGCCGACCTTCCGTTACCGCCGGTCGGCCCCTCCGGCCAGGGGCCGCCGGGAGCCGTCCGTGGCGCTCCGCGCGACCCTGCCGCACCAGCGGCAGACGGAAGCGAGAGACCGTACTCAAGCCGAAGCCCTCACGCTCTGGTGACGAGACGGACCCTCCGGGAGGAAACGTCCGGAATGCTGGAGGCCTGACCCCGGTCTCAGCAACGGCATAAAATGTGCTCTCATGTCGAACCCCGATGAGCTGCTCGTCGCCATCTCCGCCGCGGTGGAGTCCGAGCCGAGCAATCAGATGTCGCTGACCGTGGTCGTGGGCGGCGCCGTCATCACCGGCCGGCTGGCGCCGGAGGCCGTGTGGAGAGAACGGGTGGCGGAGGTCCTGAAGGACTCCGACCGGCTCGGCCCGTTCTCCGAGATCTTCGCCAGTGACCCGCGACAGGGCAGGACCGTCGGCGAGGCGCCCACGCACCTGCACTTCCATCTGGCCCGCATCCTGCAGGGCAACCTGGGGATCCCCGAGGCGGGCGGCATGTACCGGGTCGCGATCAAGGACGTCGGCGCGTGGACCGTGGGCGACTTCAGCTACTTCGACCGGTGAGCCGCGGGCCCGTCCGCGTGTCATGAGGAACATGTCATGAGGAACATGTCATGAGGAACATGTCCTGAGGAACGTGTCCTGAGGAAGCAGAGCGGCGGCCGACGGTCACGGAACCGCGCACCGGACGGATCAGTGGCAGAGGGCGAGGACGACGTCCCGCAGTCGGATCCGGTCCGTGTACGCGGAACTGTCGCGGAAGGCGGCGAGCCCGGCCAGGGTGACCATGCCCGTGCTCTGGTCGTCGCCGTCGCACACGGTCAGGTACGCGACACGGGCGCCTGTCATGACGGCCAGGGCGACCTCGACGGTCATGTCGTCGCTGACCCGGGGCGGGCGCGCGTCGACGCCGTCCGCCATGGTCTTGGTCAGGGCAGTGGGCGGGCCTGTGGGCAGGGCGGTGGGCGCGGGGGCGGGGCGTGCCGTGCGGTACTGCGTCTGAGCCGGCGTCAAAGGTGCCTCCTGCGTGCGGTGTGAGGGGTGCTGCGGGGTGTGGGTCGGGTGCGGGGCGTGCCGGGGGCGCGCCGGGGCCCGGGGAGAGCGCTGCCTCCCCGGGCCCCGGCGGCCGGCACCGGTCTCAGGCGGCCGAGTCGAGGTCGGGCCGCCGCGGCGTCCGGCGGCGTACCGCCGCGACGACCGGCCGCCCCTGGCCGGGGCGGCCCCGGCGGCCCCGGGACGGCGACGACGAGCGGCGGGGACGTTCCACCACCGGCGCGGTGATGACGACCGGGACGCCGGACGGGGTCCGGGCTCCGGTGATACGGCTCAGCTCCGCCTCGCCCGACCGGACCGGGGTGACGCGCGCGTTGATGCCGGCGTCGGCCATCAGCCGGGTCATGCCGCGGCGCTGGTGGGGCAGGACGAGGGTGACGACGGTGCCGGACTCGCCGGCGCGGGCGGTGCGGCCGCCGCGGTGCAGGTAGTCCTTGTGGTCGCCGGGCGGGTCGACGTTGACGACGAGGTCGAGGTTGTCGACGTGGATGCCGCGGGCGGCGACGTTGGTGGCGACCAGGACCGTGACGTGACCGTCCTTGAACTGGGCCAGGGTGCGGTTGCGCTGCGACTGGGACTTGCCGCCGTGCAGGGCGGCCGCGCGGACCCCGTTTCCGAGCAGGTGGCCGGTCAGCCGGTCCACCGCGTGCTTGGTGTCCAGGAACATGATCACTTTGCCGTCCCGCGCCGCGATCTCGGTCGTCGTCCGGTTCTTGTCCGCGTCGTGGACGTGCAGGACGTGGTGATCCATCGTGGTCACCGCACCGGCCGACGGGTCCACGGAGTGGACGACGGGGTCGGTCAGGTAGCGGCGCACCAGCAGGTCCACGTTGCGGTCCAGGGTGGCCGAGAACAGCATCCGCTGCCCGCCCGGAGCGACCTGGTCGAGCAGGGCGGTGACCTGTGGCATGAAGCCCATGTCGGTCATCTGGTCGGCTTCGTCGAGGACGGTGACGGCGACCTGGTCCAGCCGGCAGTCACCTCGGTCGATGAGGTCCTTGAGGCGTCCCGGGGTGGCGACGACGACTTCGGCGCCGCCGCGCAGCGCGTGCGCCTGCCGGCCGATCGGCATGCCGCCGACGACGGTGGCGATGCGCAGGCGCACGGCGCGGGCGTAGGGGGTGAGGGCGTCGGTGACCTGCTGGGCCAGTTCCCGGGTGGGGACGAGGACGAGGGCCAGCGGCTGGCGCGGCTCGGCGCGCTGTCCCGCGGTGCGGGCGAGCAGGGCGAGGCCGAAGGCGAGGGTCTTTCCGGAGCCGGTGCGGCCGCGGCCCAGGACGTCCCGGCCGGCCAGCGAGTTCGGCAGCGTCGCGCCCTGGATCGGGAACGGCACGCTCACGCCTTGCTGGCCGAGTGCGGCCAGCAACGGTTCCGGCAGGGCGAGTTCGGCGAACGACTCGACGGCCGGCAGCGCGGGCGTGACCGTCTTCGGCGGCGCGAACTCGGCCGACGCGGTCTGCCGGTTTCCATAGCCGTGGGAGCGGCGCGAAACACCGGAACGGCCGGTGGCGGCGCTTCCTCGGGATCGGCCGTATGTGCGGGTCGTGCGGTCGCGATTCATGCGGGATCTCCTCGATGCGGGCACGTATCAAGGAATTCCCGCAGCAAAGTGAACGGCGCTGAGAATCGCGAGAACGAGCCGGTGACGACAGGGCGGAATCGCCCTGGAAAACAAAACGAGCTGGGGCCCGCACCCCCAGGTGCGGGCCCCAGCTGCGAAGAACGCGTCTGTGCCGGTGTCAGGCGATGACGATGTTCTCGGCCGTCGGGCCCTTCTGGCCCTGGGCGATGTCGAACGACACCTTCTGGCCCTCGAGCAGCTCACGGAAGCCCTGGGCAGAGATGTTGGAGTAGTGGGCGAAGACGTCGGCGCCGCCGCCGTCCTGCTCGATGAAGCCGAAGCCCTTTTCAGCGTTGAACCACTTCACGGTGCCAGTAGCCATTGTGTTTCTCCTTCGGAGACGGTGTCAGGAATACGCCCTGTGCGGATTCCGTGTCGCCGTGATGATCAGCCGTCGGAAAGACCTTCTGGCAACCACACCTGCAACTGACAACGACAGTAGCACGTCGTGATCGGCCCTGTGCGGCGAATAACTTCGAGCCGTTCGCGACCCCAGAAATATTCCAGGGGCGCTGCGGCCATTTCTCATTTCGCCAAAACAGATATTGCCCTCCCGGGCCATGACGTTGTGGGCCCGGTGCACGGGCGGGCCCGGTGCACGGGCGGGCCCGGTGCGCGGGGTGCTCGACCGTGGGCCGGTCGGCGCGGACGCTGTCGAGGTGGATCGTCCGCTTGCGCACCCCGCGGCCGAGCGGGCCCTGGTGTCGAGCGGCCGTGATGCAACCATGTTCTCCGCGGTCTGCGGCCCGCGGCCCGCCCGAAATGACGACCGGAACACACTCCTGCGAAGCCCGCGCACTGCTCCGATAACATGTTCGAACTCGCGACGAACGCCCCTGCTTGTCCGTCCCTCTACCGGAAGGGCAGGCCGGACAGCGCGAAAATACCTGTTCAGCCCACATCTCACACACTGGTCAGACAATTGATATCTATGCCATCACGGGTGTTCTCGCGAATAAAGGGCAGCGTCGCGTCCTCCTCGTGGCGCCGGCCGCAGGCCGTCCTGTGGGCGGCGGCCGGTGTGGCGGCGCTCGGACTCTTTGTCGTGCTGGAGTTCGTCGCGCGTCACTACGGTCTGCCGGGGCCGATCACCAGTCAGGCGCGTGAGGTGATATTTCCGCCGAAATCGGGCGGACTGCTGTACGCCAGCATGGCGTTGATGCTGGTGGTGGTGGACTGGCGGCAACGGTTCATCGCGGTCGGCGCCGCGATCGGCATCGACGTCGGCTTCCTGCTGGTCCGGTGGGCGGCCGGCATCGAGGTGACGGAGGGTCACCCCTTCGGCAACGGGGCGCTGTGGGTGACCCTGGGCTGCGTGGTCGTCGCGCTCACGCGCCGCACCGGCCGTGACCGCGCCCTCCTGCTGAAGGGCGCCGGGCTGGCGCTGCTGCTGATGGCCGGCCGCAAGACCGGGGACACCTGGCTGCTCATCACCTCCACCACCCGCCCGACGGTGCTCGACCAGTACGTGGCGATCGCCGATCACGCGCTGGGCAACCCGTCGTGGCTCGTGGGACGGGCCGTCACGGCCACCGGCGCGATCGGCTTCAACGTCCTGGACTTCGTCTACGGCCAACTGCCGGTGGCCGCGGTCCTCGTCGCGCTGTACCAACTCCGGAACGTGGCGGCCGAGCGCCGCTTTCCGCGCCATCATCTGGTGCGCACGTTCCTGGCGATCGGTCTCCTCGGCCCGGGCATCTACATGATCTTCCCGGTGGTCGGACCGATCTTCGCCTACGGCGACGGCAGCGAGCACTGGGCCGCGGTCAGCCTGTGGCAGGAGTCGCACCCCAGCGTGCAGTGGGCGGTGGCCGATCTGTGGCCGACGACGCCGCCGCCGATCGGCCCCCCGCACCCGATGCCGTTCGACGGGGTCACCCCGCGCAACTGCATGCCCAGCCTGCACACGGCTTGGGCCACCGCGATCTTCATCCACACCCGCAGGGGCCCGCGGACGCTGCGGTACGCCGGCGCGTTCTGGCTGGTCGCCACGCTCGCCGCGACGCTGGGGTTCGGCTTCCACTACGGCGCGGACCTCCTCGCCGGCGTGGTGTTCACGCTCACGATCGAGGGAGCCCTGCGCGCCCACGACCGAGGCTGGGACCGGTCGGGCGTCCGGCTGGTCGCGTACGGGACGACGGTCTTCGCCGCGCTCCTGCTGTCGTACCGCTACCTGCCGCTGGAGATGGCCCGGCACCCGTGGTTCTACGGACCGCTCCTCGTCCTGGCGATGGTCTCCGTCATCTACGCCTACCTGCGCACCATCGAGGCGTGGCGGCCGAAGCCGGTGCTGCCCCGCCAGGCGGAACCACAGGAGCACGCCTCCGCGGTGAAACCGCTGTGACGTGCGCCTCGGGCTGAAGCCTGAGGCGCTCCGCTCCCGGTCTTACCGGCGCTTCGCAGGTCGGACCGTGGTCCGCTTGCGGAGTACGAGGCCGACGAGCAGGGCGCCGGCGAGGGCGACGGCACCGGCGGTGACCATGCCCGCGTGCAGGCCGCCCAGGATGTCGGCGCGGGACGGGACGGCGCCCGACGAGAGGGCGTCGGTGCGGGCGGCGGCGATCGCGCTCAGACCCGAGACGCCGATCGCGGCCAGGTACTGCGGCAGCTGCGACAGCCCGCCGACGACGCCCTGGTCCTCCTCGGTGACTCCGGTGGTCATCACGGTGATGAAGGAGACGACGCTGAAGACGTGGCCGAGTCCCATCACGGAGGACGTGACGAGCAGGGCGGCCAGGTCCACGTCCTGGGGCAGGGCGAACATCGCCACCGTGCCGGCACCCTGGACGAGCAGGCCCGCGGCCAGCACCCGCACCCCGCCGAACCGGCCGAGCAGCCGGGCGACGTACATACCGCCGAGCGTGGCGGCGGCGCCCTCGCCGAGGTAGCTCAGACCCGCCTGGAGGGCGGTGAAGCCCAGCACGTCCTGCATGTACAGGCTCAGCAGCACGGTCGTGCCGGCGCACATGCCGAAGGTGATGACGCCGAACAGCCCCGACCACTTCACGGACGGCCGGTTCAGCACGGACAACGGCACCAGCGGCTCCGGGTGGCGCCGCTCGACCAGCAGGAACGCGACCAGCAGCACCAGGCCACCGACGATCGGGCCGAGCGCCGCGGGCTGCGTCCAGCCCTCGTCACCGCCGGTGGAGATGCCGTAGACCAGACCGAACAGGCCGAGCGTGGCCAGGATCGCGCCGGGGATGTCCATCCGGCGGGCGGCGCCGGACTCGTGGATCGCCGGCAGGGCCAGCGCGCCGGCCAGCGCCAGCGCTCCCATCACGCACAGCGCGACCATGGTCCAGCGCCAGCTGAAGCCGTTGGTGATGACACCGCCGCCGAGCGCGCCGAACACGAAGCCGAGCGACATGACGGCGCCGTTGAGGCCCAGGGCGCGGGCACGCTTGGGGCCCTCCTGGAAGTAGCCGGTCATCAGGGCGATGGCGGACGGGGCGATCATCGCGGCGGCGGTGCCCTGGCCGATGCGGGCGGCGATCAGCATGCCGGGGCTGTTCGCGAGGGCGGCGCCGAGGGAGAACAGGGTGAAGACGGCGACGCCGAGGGTGAACAGCCGCTTGCGGCCGATCAGGTCGGCGACCCGGGCGAACAGGGGCAGCAGGCTCGCCGACGGCAGCAGGCTGGCGGTGGCCACCCAGCCCAGGGTGCCCGCGGAGGAGAAGCCGAGGGCGGTGCCGATGTCGGGCAGGGCGACGGTGACGATGGAGAAGTCCAGGCCGCACATGAAGGTGGCGCAGCACAGGGTGATCAGCGCCAGCCACTCGTGTGTGCCGAAGACGGCGCCGTCGGCGGCGGGTTCGGGCGGTGCGGCGGCCTCGCGCGTCGCGTGGACGGGCGGTGAGGATTCGGTGACGGCCATGAGGGGTCCTTCCTGGTGTCTCGCTGGCTGTCCCAGCGTCGAATGGGCGGACCTGCGCAACAAGGACGATCTGTGCAACGATCGATTCGCCGGGCTCATCGTTCGAGGTCGCAGGCGTGAGGAGGTGCGGGAGAACCGGTCATGGAACGCCAGGAGATCGAGATTTTCCTGACTCTCGCGGAGGAACTGCACTTCGGGAGGACCGCCGAGCGGGTGGGCGTCTCGCAGAGCCGGGTCAGTCAGACCATCGCCCGGCTGGAGCGCCGGATCGGCGCCAAGCTGTTCGACCGCACCAGCCGTCAGGTCGTGCTCACGCCCATCGGGGAGCAACTCGGGGACGATCTCGCGCCGGCGTGGCGGGGCGTCGAGGAGGCGGTCGCCCGGGCCATGGCGGCCGGGCGGGGCATCACCGGCTCGCTGCGCATCGGTTTCTCCGGCGCGTTCACGGGCCATCTGCTGCACAGCATCGCCGAGGGGTTCGGACGCCGGTACCCGGATGTGGACGTGCAGATCCGGCAGGTGCAGATCTCGGACCCGTACGGTCCGCTGCGCACCGGGGACGTCGAGCTCCAGGTCACCGAACCCCCGCTGGCCGAGCCGGATCTGACGCTGGGTCCGGTGTTGGTGTCACAGCCGAGGGTGCTGCTGATGGGGTCCGGGCATCCGTTCACGCGGCGGGCGACGGTGAGCTTGGAGGACCTGGCGGAGGCGACGCTGCTGACGGTCGCCGGGAACGTGCCGACGCACTGGCTGGACCACCACTTCCCGCGGCAGACGCCGTCGGGTCGGCCCATCCCGCACGGGCAGGCCATGACGCACTGGGAGGACGCGCTCTCCCTGGTTCTCGCCGGCAAGGGCGTGACGCCGGTCGCGGCGGCCGGCGCGCACTACTACAGCCGTCCCGGCCTGGTCTTCAGGCCGTTCTCGGACGCGCCGGACATCGACTACGCCTTCGTCTGGCCCACCGGCCACGAGACGGCGCGGCTGAGGGCGTTCGTCCAGGTGGCCATGGAGCGGGTCCGCGCGGTGGGCGGCCCCGCACGGGCCGTGGAGAGCCTGTGGACGGGCGGCGGGACGGGCGTCTGAGGTCATCGACCCGGGTGTGGGGCGGTGGCACGGCCGTCCGGCAGGATGAGTCCCTGTGACCCGCATATCCGAGACCCGCGGCACCGCGGCCGCCGACCCGCTGCGGACCCGGCTGGCGGCGGCCTGCGCCGCGGCGGCGACCGTCGGCGCGGGGCTGGGGCTGCGGGCCGTGGCGGCAGGGGACGTGGCCAAGTACGGCGGGGACGCGCTGTACACCGTCCTGCTGCTCACGCTCGTCGTCGCCCTCGCGCCACGGGTGACGCCCCTGACGGCCGCCGGCGGCGCGCTGGCCGTCAGTTGGGCCGTCGAGTTCCTCCAGCTCAGCTCCGTGCCGGCGGACCTCTCCCGGCGCAGCGCCGTCGCCCGCCTGGTGCTGGGCTCCACCTTCAATCCCCCGGACCTGCTCTGGTACGCGGTCGGCGCGGTCGCGGGCTGGAGCGTCCACACGGCGCTGCGGGCCGCCCGCGCGGGTCGCGCGGGCCGCGCGGGCGGAGGCCCCGGCCCTGGCCCCGGCTGAGCCGTCCGTCGGGGCGGCCGCTGCTCAGCGCAGGGCGCTCTTCTGCTGCCATTCGGCCCACGACAGGTTCCATGTGCCGAAGCCGTTCCCGGGCGCCACCACGCCCTTGGTGTCCTTGCCGGTGATCTCGAACGGGTCGCCCGGCCGCACCTGCCCGTACAGCCAGGCCGCGTTCGCGTCGCTCATCCCTATGCACCCCGAACTGTGGTTGGCGGAGCCGAAGAAGCGGGCGTTCCACGGCGCGGCGTGCGCGTACATGCCCGACCAGGTCAGCCGCATCGAGTAGTCGACCATCTTGTCGTAGGCGTTGCCCAGGCCCACCGTCTCGGAGTTCATGTTGATCGTGCCCTCCTTGGCCATGAGCACGGCGGTGCCGCGCCAGGAACGCTTGTCACCGCCGGGCGTGCCGCCGGAGACCGGTATGCGCCGCACCGTCTCGCCGTTCCGCTCGAGGGTGAGCTGGTGGCTGTCGAGGTCGACCTTGACGATCTGCCGGGCGCCGACGGTGAAACCGGTCGTGTAGTCGCGCACGAACCAGCCGCCGTCCGGGCCCGAGTCGGTGCCGTTCAGCTCGGCGTTCAGCGTGACCTTGGTGCCGGGCTTCCAGTACGCCTCGGGCCGCCAGTCCACCCTGTCCCGGCCCGACCAGTCGCGCAGCCATCCCCAGGACCCCGTGGTGCCGTTCGAGGTGGTGATCTTCAGCTGCTTCTCGACCTCGGCGCGGTTCTTGACGGGACGGTCGAAGACCAGGGAGATCGGCTGGGCGACGCCGACGGTTGCACTGCCGCCCGGTCGCCAGTCGACCTTGTTGACCTGGTCCGCCGCGGCCGTGGTGAAGGCGGCCTTCGTGCTCCCGGCGGTGCCGCCGCCGTCGGTCCGGGTCGCCGCCGTCACCGTGTACGCCGCGCCGGGCACGGCCTTGCGGTCGGATACCCATGAGCGGCCGTCGGCGGCGACCTTGCCGGCGAGCCGGTGGCCCTCGGCGTCGGTGACGGTCACCGAGGTGAGCCGGCCGCCGGAGGCCGTGACCGTCACGGGCCGGCCCGCCGGCGCCTTCCCTCCCGCCGGTGTGACGGTGACCGTGACCGGGCGGTCGGGGCCGTCGGCGGAGCCCGACGGTCCCTTGGCGTCGGAGCCGCTCGGGCCGGCGTTCGACGAACAGGCGGCGAGCGGCGTCAGCAGGGCGGCCACGACGGCGGCCACGGCGGCGGCCCGGACGCGGGCATGGGCGAATACGCGTATGCGGGGCAACAGGACCTCCGGGATGCACGGGAACGGAGTCGGTGACTCGGTGACGTCGTGACTGTAGAGCTGGAAAACCCGAGGTCAGCGGCGCCGGAGCAATGTGATGGCGTCTGGTGAGGAACGGTCATGGTCCCGTCACATTCACCGTGCGGAGCGGTCATGGGCCGCTGTGAGCCTCTGCTGTGTCCCCGCGACAGGTCCGGGGGAGAAGGAGAGGGCTCAGACTGTGTCAGCGCTGCTCGTGCCGCCCAGCCGTGTGTGCCAAGCCCGGGACCGGGGCGTGTCGTTGCGCCCCGTCACCGCCGGGACCTACCGCGCCTTCCTCGCGTCCCCCGACGGCGCGGCCCTCGGCGCCGGCTTCCTCCAGTGCCCGTCCTGGGCCGACGTCAAGGAGGGCTGGCGTGCCCAACTCCTCGGCTGGGGACCGGATCCCGAGGCGGGCGCGCTGACCGGGGTCGCTCTGGTGCTGCTGCGGCAGTTCCCCGGCACCCGCAAGTACTTCGCGTACCTTCCCGAAGGCCCTGTCGCCGACTGGAACGACCCCGACGTCGACAGCTGGCTCGGCCTGCTCCTCGAACACCTGCGCCGCGCGGGCGCGTTCGCCGTGCGCATCGGCCCGTCGCCCGCCTACCGGCGCTGGGACGCCGCCCGGCTCAAGCCGCTCACCGGTCCGGGCCGGCGCCTGGGCGACGTCCTCGCCAGCGAGGTCGACCCGCTCGGCGCCGCCGTCGCCGAACGGCTGCGGGCCCGGGGCTGGCGCCGCTGCGGCGACGACGGGACCGGCGAGGACGGCGACGCCCAGCCCCGCCACGTCTTCCAGGTGCCGCTCGCCGGACGCACCCCGCAGGACCTGTGGTCCGGGCTCAACCAGGAGTGGCGGCGCAATGTGCGCCGGGCCCAAAGGGAGGGCGTGGAGGTGGTGGTCGGCAGCGCGGCGGACCTCCCCGAGTTCCACCGGCTGCTCGGGATCACCGAGCGGCGCGACGGCTTCCGGCTGGGCCGCTCGCTCGCCTACTACGAGCGTCAGTACGCGGCCCTCAACGCCGAGGAACCGGGCCGGATGCGGCTCTACCTCGCCCGTCACCGGGGTGAGGTCCTGGCCGCCCACACGCTGATCACGGTCGGCCGACGGGCCTGGTACCAGACCGGCGCCTCCGCCGACCACCGCCGCGAGGTCCGGCCCTCCAACGCCCTGCAGTGGCGCATGCTGCTGGACGCCCACGCTCTCGGCGCCGATGTCTACGACATGCGCGGGGTACCCTCCACTCTCGATCCCGACGAACGTGCGTACGGACTGCTGCGCTGGAAGCTCGGCACCGGGGGACAGGTCGTCGAGACCCTGGGGGAATGGGAGAGACCGATGACCGGCAGCGCCAACCATGCGCTCCACCGCGCCTTCCAGGCGTACCTGAACCGCCGATGAAGCGGACGCCGATACCCGCCGAAGCGACCGACGCGGGGAGCGCGAAGGCGACGGAGACCACGGGCGCGACGGAAGCGACGGGCGCGACGGAAGCGACGGGCGCGACGGAAGCGACGGGCGCGACGGAAGCGACGGGCGCGACGGAAGCGACGGGCGCGACAAAGACGACGGGCGCGACAAAGACGACGGGGGCGACGGGGACGACAGGGGCGACAGGGGCGACGAAGACGGCCTCCGCGGGACGCAGCAGCGCCGTGATGGCCGCCGGGTCCGTCGTCTCCCGCGCCACCGGCTTCGTCCGCTCCGCCGTGGTCGCGGCGGCGGTGGGCACCATCGGGCCGACCGCCGACGGTTACGCCGTAGGCAACGCCCTGCCCACGATCGTCTACATGCTGCTCCTCGGCGGCGCGCTCAACGCCGTCTTCGTGCCCGAACTGGTCAAGGCCGCCAAGGAGCACGACGACGGGGGCGCCGCGTACACCGACCGGCTGGTCACCGTCTGCGTCGTCGCCCTGCTGGCGATCACCGCGGTCGCCGTGTGGGCGGCTCCCGCGATCGTCGACGCGTACACCGACTACACCGGCCCGCAGGCGGCCATGACCACCGCGTTCGCCCGCTACTGCCTGCCCCAGATCTTCTTCCTCGGGCTGTTCACCCTGCTGGGACAAGTCCTCAACGCACGGGGCCGGTTCGGCGCGATGATGTGGGCGCCGGTCCTGAACAACGTCGTCGTCATGGCCGTCTTCGGCGGGTACCTGGCCCTGGCCCTAGGCGGCGGTGACACGCTCACCGCGACCGAGACCGCCGTGCTCGGCTGGGGCACGACCGCCGGCATCGTCGTCCAGGCGCTCGCCCTCGTGCCCGCGCTGCGCGCGGCCCGCTTCCGGTGGCGGCCCCGCTTCGACTGGCGCGGCAGCGGACTGACCCGCCCGCTGCGCTCGGCCGGCTGGCTGGTGCTGCTGGTGCTGGCCAACCAGGCCGCGTACTGGGTCACCACCCGGCTGGCCACGACCGCGGGCAGCGAGGGCGGCCCCGGATACGGCGCGTACAACAACGCCTATGTGCTGTGGGTCGTCCCGCACGGCATCGTCACCGTCTCCGTGGTGACCGCGCTGATGCCCCGGATGAGCGCGGCCGCCGCCGACGGGGACACCGCCGCCGTGCGGCGCGACGTCTCCCACGCCCTGCGCGTCAGCGCCTCGGCCGTCGTCCCCGCCGCCTGCGCGCTGTTCGCGCTGGCCCAGCCGGTGATGGCCCTCGTCTTCGGGTACGGCAGGACCAGCGCCGACGACACGGTCGCCATGGCGGGCATCCTGATGGCCTTCGCGCCGGGACTCGTCGCCCTGTCGGGCCAGTACGTGCTGTCCCGCACCTTCTACACGCTCTCCGACACCCGTACGCCGTTCCTGCTCAACCTCGTGATCGTCGCCCTCAACGCGGCACTGTCGCTGGCCGCCGCACACCTGCTGCCGGCCCGCTGGGCGGTGACCGGCATGGCGGCCGCGTACTCGCTGGCGCTGTGCGCGGGCTGGGTGCTGACCGGCCTCGTGCTGAGCCGCCGGCTGGCCGTCGCCCACCCCCTGCGCTCGTCCGCCGTCGGCGCGCACGGCCGGCTGCTGCTCGCCGCCGTCCCCGCCACCGCCCTCGGCCACCTGGCGGCGCTCGGCGCGGCGGCGGCGGGCTCCCTGGCCGCCGCAACTGCGGGCGCGGTCGTCGTCGTCCTCACCTTCGCCCTGCTCGCCCGTCCGCTGCGGCTCGCCGAACTCGAGACGCTGCTGCGCGGCCTGCGCCTGCGCCGGCGCAGGCGACCGCGCCGGACCTGACCCGAGCAGACCGGACCGACCACGACCCGACCACCATCGAGGGAGAACCGCCGATGCCCCGCGTGCTCCTCATCGAGGACGACCCCTCCGTACGCGAGGGGGTCGAACTCGGTCTGCGCCGCCGCGGCCACGAGGTACGGGCGGCCGCGACCGGCGAGGCCGGCCTCGCCGCGCTCGCCGAGTTCCGCCCCGACCTGTTGCTGCTGGACCTGATGCTGCCCGGCATGAACGGCGTGCAGGTCTGCCGGCAGGTCCGCGAGCGCAGCCAGCTGCCGATCATCATGCTCACCGCGCGCGGCGACGACTTCGACGTCGTCATCGGCCTGGAGGCGGGCGCCGACGACTACATCGTCAAGCCCGCCCGCACCGAGGTGATCGAGGCCCGGATCCGGGCCGTGCTGCGCCGCCTGGACGACGGCGGCCCGGGCCGCCCGGCCATCGAGGTGTACGGCGCGCTCACCGTCGACCGGACCGGACTGACCGTCGCCAAGAACGGCCGGCCGCTCGCCCTCGCCCCCTCGGAGCTCAAGCTGCTGCTGCACCTCAGCGCCGCCCCCGAGCAGGTCTTCAGCAGGCAGCAACTGCTGGAGCACGTCTGGGAGCACAGCTACCACGCCGACGCCCGGCTGGTCGACGCGTGCGTGGCACGGCTGCGCGGCAAGATCGAGGACGAGGCCGGCAGCCCGCGTTACGTCCAGACCCTGCGGGGCTTCGGGTACCGCTTCGGGCCGCTGTGACCACCGGCCTCCGCCGCGACCGACCGCGCCTCGACGACGACGGCGACGAGCGACGTGGCGGCACGCCCGCCGAAGAGCGTTCGCGGTCGCGGGTCAGGGCGTTCGGCCTGCGCACGCGCCTGCTGCTCGCCTTCATGCTGGTCGCGGCCGTCAGCGCCGGCACGACGGCCGCGCTGACCTACCGTGAGGCCCGCAACGCGCTGCTGGAGACCGCCCAGGACACGGCGGTCACGTCGTTCCGCGACCAGGTCCAGCAGACGGGCTTCTCGCTGCCCGTGCGGAGGGAGGGCCTGCAGGAGGTCCTGCGGGACATCGCCCGCAAGGGCAAGCCGCACCCCTGGGTGGTGTTCGCCGAGTACGGCTCGCTGCGCGCCTCCTCGGGAGAGAACCCCGTCTCCACCGTCATCACGCCCGAACTGCGGCGCGCCGCGACGGCCGACCCGCACGGCAGCTTCGAGCGGGTCGTCAAGGACGGCGTCCCCTACCTCACCATCGCCATGCCCACCGTCTTCAAAGCGAGCGCGTCGAGCGTGCTGCCCAGCGGTCTCGTCCTGTACGCCGTCATGCGGATGACCGACGAGCAGCTCAACGTCGACGCGCTCCTCACCGCCGCCCGGGACGGCGCCCTGCCCGGCCTCGTCGTCGCGCTGATCCCCGCCCTGCTCGCCGCCCGCAGCGTGCTGCGCCCGGTGCGGGAACTGAGCCGGGCGGCCCGCAGCATGGGCAGCGGCAGACTCGACACCCGCATCCCGGTGCGCGGCAGCGACGAACTGGCGGACCTGGCACGCACGTTCAACGAGTCGGCGGCCCAGCTCGAGCGTTCCGTACGGGAATTGCGTGCGGCAGAGGAACGCGCCCGTCGGTTCGCCTCCGACGTCTCGCACGAACTGCGCACCCCGCTCGCCGGGATGCTCGCCGTCACCGAGGTCCTCGACGAGGACGCGGACGGCCTGGACGCCGACACCGCGCGGGCCGTACGGCTGGTCAGCGCGGAGACCGGAAAGCTCGCCGTGCTCGTCGAGGACCTGATGGAGATCTCCCGCTTCGACGCCCGCGCGGCCGAACTGAACACCGACGAGGTCGACGTCGCCGAGGCCATCGGCAAGACGCTGCAGCACCGGCACTGGACCGACGGCCGGGTCCGCGTCGAACTGCCCGGCGGCATCCGGGCCCGCCTCGACCCGCGCCGCTTCGACGTGGTGGTCGCCAACCTCGTCGGCAACGCCCTGCGGCACGGCGGCGCGCCCGTCACGGTGCGCCTGCGCACCGAGGAGCGTCCGCCGGGCCCGCCCGTGCTGGTCACCGAGGTCGCGGACAGCGGGTCCGGCATCCGCCCCGAGTCGCTGCCGCACATCTTCGACCGCTTCTACAAGGCCGACGCGGCCCGTACCCGCTCGGCGGGCAGCGGCCTGGGACTGGCGATCACCCAGGAGAACGTGAAGCTGCACGGCGGAACGATCCACGCGGGGAACCTTCCGGGCGGCGGCGCCGTCTTCACCGTCGAGATACCGCTCCAGGCGGAGGAGGCCGGCGGATGAGGCGTGCGCGGATGCGCTGGCGTGCCGCGGCCGTCGCGGTCGCTCTCGTGCTCGGTGCTCCGCTGCTCGGCGGCTGCGGCATCCCGGAGACCGACGTCATCGAGGCGGGCGGTCCCGCCACCGTCCAGGCCTTCCTCACCCACAGCACCGACGTACTGCTCTTCTTCCGCTCCCCCGACGGCGGGGTCCGCCCCGTGATACGGACGATCAAGGTCTCGACCGTGACCGTCGGGGCGGGTTCGGCGGACGAGAGTTCCGGCACGCCGTCGGCACCGATGCCGACGGAGAAGCTCGTCATGATGCTGCTCGCCGGCCCGCGCGAGGAGGACCGGGCCGCCGGCCTGGACACCGCCCTCCCCGCCGCGCTCCCCGGCGTGCCGGTCCGGATCGGGCGCCCGACGGCCGGCAGGGCCACGGCCCGCATGCCCCTCGCCCTGGACGCCCTGGCCGCCACCGCCCTGCGCCAGCTGACCTGCACGATCGCCTACAGCCTGGACGCCGACGGCCGGACCGTCGTCGAGTTGACGGGACAGGACGGCGCGACGACGTCCGGCACCTGCGGACTCGCCCCCGGCAGCGCCGGCGCGGATGCCGTCACCCGCTGACGAGCGCGCCCGCGGTCACCGCTCGCCGGCGGGCGGCCCCGCCTCGGCGTCGGGGTCGGTGTCGGGGTCGGGGTCGAGGTCGGCGTCGGGGGACGTCCACCGTGCTCCGGTGCGCAGCCGGAAGGCGGCGACGGCGGCCTCCAGGGTGGGGAAGAAGTGCCGGGCGCCGATGGCGCCGGTCAGTCCGTACCGCTCCAGTTTGCGCCGCACCGGGTCCTTGAGCTCGGCGAACACCAGATGCACGCCCCGGGCGTCGAGGACGCGGCGGAGCCCATGACCTCGCCCCGTCGGCGAGTTCGCGCACGAGGCCGGCGCACTCGCCGATCAGGTTGTCCGCCCCGACCTTGAAGCCGAGCAGCTTGGGCAGCCATGAGCGCGAGCACCGACGCCAGGGCGACGGCGCGGTCCGGGTCCCCGTCGGCCGCCACCAGGGGCAGCACGGTGGCGGCGGTCATCGGCCCCAGCGAGGAGTCGGGGCCGAGCACCAGGATCCGGGACGGCCCGCACACCGCGTACCCGAGCAGGCAGAGCATCGTCGTGTACAGGCCGGTGATGGGCGGCAGGCCCGCCAGCTCGGCGTACGCCATGCCCTGCGGCACCAGCAGCATGGTCAGGACGACCCCGGCGACCAGGTCCTTGACCAGCCACTCGCGCCGGTAGGACGACACCGCGCGGATGCCGGGCACGCCACCACGGGGAGGACGGCCCGCGGCCGGTGTGCCGGCTCGTCACGGGCCGTCCTTCCGTTCACCGCGAGCACCGACCGGGTCGGCGCGGGACGGTGATCGGCGGCCCGGGATGCGACGCCTTGCGGTTACCAGGCGAGGGCGTCCGCCGCGTTGTCCTGCCAGTAGGTGACGGTGGCGGCGCTGTTGAAGAAGACACCGCCGTTCGGCAGGTTCAGGGTCTTCTCCTGGTCCGTCGCGTGGCCCTTCCGGTCGGCGAGGAACACGCCGAGGGTTTTCTCCGTGGCGCCGCCTTCGCCGTCGGGGGAGTAGGTCAGGATGCCCGCGTACGCGCTCTGGCCGGGCTTGAGCGTCACCACGGCCTGCGGCGTGCTCTCGTCGGCCCACGGCAGTACGGCCTGGGCGTCCGCGCCGGCCCGCAGGTAGGGGGCGCTGTACGCGTAGCAGGACTTGGTGCCCGTGTTGGTGGCCTTGAGCAGCAGGTGGCTGAGGGGGCGTGCCGCCTCGGTGACCGTCAGCCTGGTGTTGGCCGTGGTGCAGGTGACGATCGAGGAGGCCTCCTTCGTGGCGGCGGTCGCGGTCTGCCCGGCGGCCTGGACGCCGACGAGCGCGAGGGCGGCGGCGACGACCACGGAGGAGGCGGAGGCGCGGCGGGAGACGGAACGAGGAGCGGTACGCATGAGGAACTGCTTTCTCCAGTACGCGACGTGCCGCTGGGCACGCCGGAAGTGCGGTCTGCGCAGGCGGAGTTGCGCGGGCCCGATCACCGGGTCCGGCGAGATGCCGTGCTTGGATGGCCCAAGCCTGTGCCGTGCGGCGTCCCATCCGCCATTCCACCGGGATTTTCGGGATGACGGGATGCGCGAACCGGCTCTCACCTGGAGAAACGTGAACCTCCTGGGATGTCGAACGGAATGGAGGACCGGTGGCGGCGGAAGAGATCGCTGATTTCGCGGCGCTGATGCGCGAGTTGAAGCAGCGGTCCGGCCTGAGTTACGAAGCTCTGGCGAAACGGGCGCACATGAGCACCTCGACGCTGCACCGGTACTGCAAGGGGGAAGGGGTCCCGGGTGACAACGCCGCCGTCGCCCGTTTCGCCCGGGTGTGCCGGGCGACCTCCGAGGAGCTGGTCGAGTTACACCGGCGCTGGGTCCTGGCGGACGCGGCCCGCGAACGCGCCAGGCGCGCGACGGCGACCGCGGCCGCGGACGTGAACGCGGAAACGGAAACAGAAACGGACGCGGCACCGGAAACGGACGCGGAACCGGACGCGGCACGGAACCCCGCGGACCGACCCGAAGCACTCCCATCGATCCCGGCCCCCGCACCCATTCCCGTTCCCACACCCGAATCCGTGCCCACCGCCACCACGCCCTCCCCCGCTCGCCGTCTGCCCAGGCTCGTGCGGGCCGCCCGCAGACGGTGGGCCTGGACCCTGATCGCGGCGAGCACCGCCGCCGCCGTGGCCGTGACCACCGCGCTCACCCTCGACCTGAAGGGCTCGGGCACGGGGGCGGGGGCGAGAGCGGGTGCGGAGAACGGCCGGTCGGCCGACGCCGTGACCTCCTCCGGACCGCACTCCGCCGCCACCTCCCCGACACACCCGTCGGCGCGGCCGAGCCCTTCCCAGGACCCGTCCGCGTCCCCGCGGAACGGGGACGCCGTCCCGCTGACGGTGAGCACCCGCACCTATGCCTGGGAAGACCCGCAGTGCGAGGGGAAGTACCTGATCGACCGGCCTCCCGGCCAGGTCTCGCCGCCGGTGATGGGGCAGGACGTGCCGGGCTGGGTGAGGGCGCACGGCGCCGTCGCCGCCGACGGGCAGCGCGTGGCGCTGACCGTACAGGGCACCGGGGACGACACCGTCGTCATCGAGTCCCTGCACGTCCGTGTGGTCGACTCGAGCGCGCCCCCGGCCTGGAACGCGTACGAGGGGTCGTCGGGCTGCGGCGGAGGAGTGGAGACGAGGTCGTTCGCCACGGACCTCGACGCCGGTCACCCCACCGTCGTGCCGAGGGCCGGCCAGCGCGGTGTGCCCTACAAGGTCAGCCGGTCCGATCCCGAGGTGCTGTACGTCACCGCCCGTGTCCGTGCCCACGACGTGAAGTGGTACGTGGAGCTGCAGTGGTCCAGTGGCGGCCGTCAGGGCACCGTACGGATCGACGACCACGGGAAGCCGTTCCGCACCAGCGGCAGCCGGGACCGCCCCCTCTACCAGTACCTGCTCGGCGACACCGAATGGCGTCGCTTGACGGAGGAGAACACCGCTTAGGGGGCGTCCTGGCCGCCGGGTGCGCCGGGTGGGCCGGGTGCGCCGGGTGGGCCGGGTGCGCCGGGTGGGCCGGGTGGGCAGGGTGCGGCGGTCCAGGTGATGTGCGGGGGCTCGACCCGTGCGCACAGGGGCCCGCCGTGCGCGTCGGTCAGGCCGAGCCGTCCGACCAGCAGCCCTTCGCGGGCCGCGGCGGCGAGTACGTCGGCGGGGACGGCGTCGAGCATGAGCTTGGCGCGGCGGAACATGGTGAAGACGCCCGCCTCGTCGACCGTCCCCCACGACAGGTAGACGAACCGCCGGCCCAGCCGGTGCTGCACGTACGGCCCCGCGACCTCGATGCCGGCCGGCGTGGTGCTCGTGGTGCACTCCAGGGTCCAGGTCGCGGACGGCGCGTCGCCGGGCTGCGGGTCGAGGAGTTCGGCCGGACGGTCCCGGCGCTGCACGGCGACGTGGATGTTGCCGCAGGCGGGCGTCGCACCGTCGGCGGAGGCGGGGCGGGTGAGTCCGGGCAGGTCGAAGGCGTCGACGCGGATGCGCATGCCGGCCATCCTCCTGCACGCCGCCGTCCGGGGACAGGGATTCGGTGAATGCGCGGTCGCGTCGCGGAGGGATGCGTGCTGTCCTGGACACATCCGCAGGAGACACGCCGATGCGACACATCCGCAGTTCCCTCTTCACACCCGCCAGGTCACCCGCGCCGACCGGAGCGGGCGGAGGCCTGTTGCCGGCGCGGGATCTCGCGGTCGCCTGGCTCCTGGTCGTCCTGATCGCCGTCCCCGCCTGGGCGCTGACGATCGGGCAGGCGCGGGACATGGGGGTCGAGCCCGGCACGATGGGGATGGCCCTGCCGCTGTTCCTGCTGCTGTGGGTGACGATGATGGCCGCCATGATGCTGCCGTCCATGGCGCCGGTGGCCATCACGTGGGTGCGGGGGATCGGCCGGCAGTCCTCCGGCTGGACGCGGACCGTGCGTACCGCCGGGTTCGTCTGCGGATACCTGCTGGTGTGGACCGCGTTCGGACTGCTCGCCTACGCGGCCCTGGCCTACACCGGCGGCCTGGTGGACGACCGTCCGGGCGCCGGACGCTGGATCGGCGCGGCCGCGTTCCTGCTCGCGGGCCTGTACCAGCTCGGCCCCCTCAAGTACGTCTGCCTGCGGCACTGCCGCGACCCCATGGGTCACCTCGTGCGCTACGCGGGGTTCCGGCAGCCCGCCCGCGACCTCCGGGTCGGCTGCCACCACGGCGCCTACTGTGTCGGCTGCTGCGCGGGACTGATGGTCGTCCTGGTCCCGCTCGGCGTGATGAACGTGGCGGCGATGGCCCTGCTGGCCGTGGTGATCTTCGTGGAGAAGCTGTGGTCCCGTGGCGCTTGGCTGGGCCGGGTCGTGGGCGTCGCGTTCCTCGTGCTCGCCGTGCTCGCCCCGTTCCAGGACTGGCTGCTGCCGGGGCTGCAGGGGTCGATGCCGTCGATGGACGACATGTGACGCACTCGCTGTGACGCCCGCCCGATCAGGACCGCTCCTCGTCAGTCGGATGTCGGTCCGGACCGTTCCTCGTCAGTCGGGACCGCTCCAGTCGAAGCTGAAGTGCTTGCTGGACTTCCCCGAGCGTTCCCAGGAGAAGCCGAACGCGTCGGCGCGGTCGACGGTGGCCCGTCCCCAGGTGGCGACCTGGCCGGGGCCGACCTCGGCGCCCGGCGCGTTGTGGACCTGGACCCGCGCGCCGTCCGGGGTCGTCGGGCCGGTGAGCGCCTCGGCCTCGGCCGTGACCCGGCCGGGAATCTCGGCCCGCCAGGCGCCGAGGTCCTCGTCGATCTCCACGTGGACGGGGGCGAAGTCCATGCCGCGCATCTCGGGGTGGAACATCGCGCCGAACTGCGCCGGCCACCCGCCCGCCTCGCCGCCGAAGATCGCTCCCAACGCTCCGCGCTGCCGTTCGTCGGCGCGCTCGTCGAGGAAGACCGCGGCGTACGGGTCGGTGTGCGTGCCGGCCCAGGGGTTGCCGACGAAGGAGCCGAGCATCAGGACGTTGAGACCGTCGAGCGGCACGTCGCCGAAGCTGCCCTCGCGGATGTGCCAGACCAGCACGCCTTCGCAGTCGCCGTAGGTCGGGGGCTGCGCGAACGTGCAGGGGCACGGTATGGCGCACTTGCACACATCGAACCAATCACCGGACAGGCGCCAACGCGTACCGGTGGTGACCTGCTCTGTCATCCCGCTTCCCTCCTGCCGGGCCCGAGGGGCCCACTCGGAGTGGCGAGACCGCGTGTCCCGAGCCCGCTCCGGGATCGCGAGGCGGCCTCCCTTCCAGCTTGCACCTCACATCCCGGCAGGGGAACCCGGTATCGGATCACGGAGGGGTGGCCGACGCCCGCACCGGGCCTACTTGCCGGCTTCGGGGCCGTACCACTGGAGGGCCTGGCCGGTGACGGCGGTGATGCACTCGAAGTCCCGGTCGCGGTGGAGCAGCGTCAGCCCTGCAGCTCGGCGTGGCGGCCACCACGAGGTCGGCCGTCCCGGCGCTGCGGTGCGGTCCGCGCTGGGTGCCTGTCGCTGCTCTCGGCGACGTCGGACGCGTGGACGCCGAGCCGGTCACTTGCCGTGCCGGAAACTCGTCTCTTTCCATATCGGAAACTGTCCGCTACTCTTTCCGACATGGAAACTCACGGGGTACGACCGACGCCGGAGCAGGCACATGCCGCCCTGGCCGACACCGCGCACATCCGATCGTCCGCTGCGGCACTGGCGTCCACGCCGTGGCCGAACTGGTTCTTCGTCACGCTCACGCTCTACATCGCCGCGCTTCCGATCACCTACGGGGGCGTCATGGCCGAGGCGGACTGGCTGCTGCCGCGCCCCGCCTGGCTGGCCGTCCTGCTGACGAGTACCGCGGTGTACGTGGCGCTCTTCGTCGTCGCGGCGAGGGCGTGGCGGGACAGGACCGGGGTGGCGCTGCGGTTCGACGTGCTGCCGAAGCGGGCGACCGTGCCGCTCGCGGTCGGCCTGCCCGTGCTGCTGGTGGGGGCGGCGCTCGCCTTCCGCTTCACGGGACGGCCGGCGTGGCTGCTCGCGGCCTCGCTGACCGGCGCCGCCGTGTCCGTCGGCTTCCACCTCGCCTTCGTCCGCCTGCACCGGAAGACGTCGTGAGCGCCGAGAGCGCCGAGAGCGACGACCGGCTGGAGCGTTTCGACGCCACCGTCCACGCCCCGATCCGGCTGCGCGTCTGCGCTCTCCTGGACGCCGCGGGCGAGGCGGAGTTCGGCCTGGTCCAAAAGCAACTCGACCTCTCTGCCTCCGTGTTGAGCAAGCACGTCACCGTGCTGATGGACGCCGGTTACGTCGAGCAGCGCAAGGCCGTGCGCGACACCCGGCAGCGGGTGTGGCTCCGGCTGACGCAGCAAGGCCACGACGCATATCAGGGCCACCTCGCGGCACTGCGGGCCATCGTGGGCCCGTCGGACCCGGCTCCCTGATCACGATCGGAGAGCCGGGACGGGCGGGACAGCCAGGGCCGTCGGGATCAGCTCGGCCTGAGGATGACGGCCTGGCCGCCGGCGGGGGCCAGGGCCACGGTGAGGGTCGTGTCGGCGGTGACGGTTCGGGTGCTCACGACGACGGGGGTCTGGTAGGGGCTGGTGCCCGGGGTGCCGTCGGCGTAGACCGTCGCCGTGTAGGCGCCGGCGCCCAGGAAGGACAGCGGCAGCGACAGGGTCCGGGCCGTCTCGTCGGTCATCGCGCCGAGGTACCAGGTGGAGCCGCGCCGACGGGCCACGGCGATGTGCCGGCCGATCGATCCGGTGAGGGTGCGGCTCTCGTCCCAGCTGGTGGGAATGGCGTTGAACCAGGGCAGCCCGGGCCAGTTGGCGGTGTTGGCGTACTTGGACGGCTTGTCGTACCAGAAGAGGAAGTTGAGCGGCTGGTAGTACACGGCGGCCATCGCCATCTGGTGGGCGTTGGTCGTCTTGTTGCGGGACTGGCCGTAGCAGATCGTGTAGTCCAGGGGGCCGCCGATGTTGCGGGCGAAGGGCAGCGTGACGTTGTGGGTGGCCGTGGGGAAGTTCTCGTTGCCGCGGACGCCCTCCAGGCTGATGTAGTTGGGGTAGGTGCGCTCGTAGCCGAACGGCCGGACGTCGTCGTGCATGTCGATCAGCAGGCGGTGCTCGGCGGCGGTCCTGGCCCAGCCGGTGATCTGGTCGGTCATCGCCTGGGTGCCGTCGTTGATGAAGCCGAGCTTGATACCCGTCACGCCCCAGCTCCTGTACAGGGCGAAGAGGGAGTTCGCGTCGGACAGCGCGATGCGGTTGACGTAGAGGAAGACCCCTACGCCCTTGCTCGTGGCGTAGGAGAGGACGGACGGCAGGTCGATGGCGGCGATGGGCTTCGTCGCGTCCGAGGTGCTGAACTCGGGCCCGTACCAGCCGGCGTCGTACTCGACGTAGTCGAGGCCGCGGGCCACGGCGAAGTCGACGCCCTCGATGCCGGCGGCGGTGGTGAGTTCGCAGCGGAATACCTTGCCCGGCTTGATCCATGAGGTGTCGGCGACGGCGCCGGGCGGGGCCAGGTTGAGGACGAGTTCGGCGTTGTCGACGAGCTCGGCGTGGGTGGAGCCGATCACCACCGCGCGCCACGGGGTGGTGAACGGTGTGGTGACGGTGGAGGTCGTCGCGACCGGGCCGCTGCCCCGGGCGGTGTGCTCCATCAGGAAGGCGGAGAGGGCGCCCGGCTGCCCGGACACCGAACTGAGCATCAGCCGGGGGAAGTTCAGCCGGGACGACTCACAGATACATGCGATGACACCGCTGGAGAGGGCGGCGGTCAGGGGCAGGTCGGTGAGGGGGCCCTGGTCCGTGCTCGAGGTGCCGGTGACCGGGATGGAGCCCGGCGCGACGGGGAGGTACTCGTTCTCGTCACGTGCGCTGTAGACGGTGGTGCCGTCGGGGAAGACGAACGTCGTCAGTTCGTCTGCGACAGTGGCGGTGCCCGTGTCGAGCAGGACGTAGCGGAGCGCGACACCGGCGTCGTAGGCGCGGGCCTGGACGCTGAAACGGATTCCGGAGACGTTGTCCTGGAGTTTCCAGCGCTGCTCCTGGTAGTGGTCGGTGACGGTCCCGTTGCGGCCGTAGACCGGGTTCCAGACGGAGTTGAGGGTCCAGTGCTGGTTCTGGATCACGGTGACGTCGGTGCCGAGGGTGGTGCCGTTGCTCAGCCTGAGGCCGAGGGCCGAGGTGTCGATCACCTGGCCGCCGCTGCGCAGGACGGACCACCGGAGCGCTCCGCCGACCACGGACAGGGTGACGGACGTCCTGCCGTCGGGCGAGGTCGCCCGGACGGAGGCGTCCGCCGCGTAGGCGGGCCGCATGGTCGCGAGCCCCGCCGCGGCCAACCCGAGGGTGACGGCTGTGCCCTTGAGCATCCCGCGGCGGGACAGCGCGCTGACCTGCTCGTCTCTCATGGGGCCCACCTCTCCGTTCTGTTCCGTACGCCGAATCTGCTCGGTACACCGATTCTGTTCGGTACGTCGATGTCGATGGCGGTCGCAAGGCGGTGACCGCCGAGTGGCCCGGCCGGAGGAAGCGGGAACCGGAAACCGGAAACCGGGAGCCGGGAGCCGGGAGCCGGGAGCCGGCCGGGCCGTCGGGGCGGAGGACGTCGGTGCTCAGGCGCCGCGCTTGAACTGCTGGTTGGTGCCCGTGCCGCAGGTCCACTGGATGAGCTTGGCGCCGTCGGCGGTGGACTTGTCCGAGACGTCGAGGCACTTGCCGCTGTGCCGGGAGACGAGGCGCACCCAGCCGTCACCGGCGTCCTGGAGCTGCCACTGCTGGTTGTTTCCGGTGCCGCAGGTCCACTGGATGACCGGGTTGCCGTTGGCGGTGGAGTTGTTGGCCACGTCGAGGCACTTGCCGCTGTGCCGGGCCATGAGCTGGACGTATCCGCTGCCCATGTCCCTGAACCACCACGACTGGTTCAAGCCGCCGTTGCAGGTGTACTGGGTGATCTGCGTGCCGTCGTCCAGGGACCTGCTGGGGACGTCGAGACACTTGTTGCTGTGGCGCGCGGCGACCGTTTCCCAGGGGCCGCCGACGCCGTCGACCTTGCCGGCCGCGGTGTCGATGCTGATCTGCGCGTGCCAGTCCATGGACATCGTGGTGTTCGTGGGGAACTCCAGCGGCAGCCAGACGTACTTGGACGCGTTGACGTTCTGGTTGAAGGAGTTGCCCCACCGGTCGCCCATGTAGAGGTACTCGGTGCCCGCGGTGCCCTGGACGGGCAGGACGAACGTGGTCTGGGAGCCGTAGGCGGTGGCGTCTCCGACGTTCTGCAGGTCGCCCCAGGCGCCGGTGATGCTGGAGGCGGTCGCGTACATCTGCTGGTTGGGCCGCCAGCCGGTGGCGCCGGAGGTGAGCAGGAAGTACACACCGTTGCGCTTGAACAGCGCCGGGGCCTCGCGCAGCCCGCCGGGCCAGAGCAGCTGCACGCGGCTCTCGACGGTGAGGTAGTCGGGGCTGAGGCGGTAGATGTGCAGGTCGCGGTTCTCGCGCGCGGCGGAGATCATGTAGCCGGTGCCGTCGTCGTCGACGTAGGCGGTGATGTCACGGGACATGTGGCCGAGCGGGCGGAAGCTGCCCTGCCAGGTGTAGTCGCCGTCGACGGTGTCGGATACGGCGACGGCGGCGCGGGCCTGGGTGTAGTCGGTGGCCAGCTCCTTGTGCATCCACATGACGAACTTGCCGGTGGACGCGTTGTAGATGACCTTGGGCCGCTCGATGTTCGCGGACGCCAGCTCGGGGTCGGACTCCTGGGTCAGGACATGGCGTCGGAACTCCCAGGTCTTCAGGTCGGTCGAGCGGTACGCGGACACGTACCGGAAGGAGTTGTCCGCGTTGCGGTTCTCACCGAACCAGTAGTAGAAGGAGCCGACCTTGATCACACCGCCGCCGTGGGCGTGCACCACCGCTCCGGTGGTGTCGGTGAACTGGGTCCCATTGAGGATCGCGACGCTCGCCGCGTGCGCGGTGCCGGTGACCAGGGCCTGAGGAACCAGGCTGAGGATCACGGCGACGAGAAGTAGCCAGAAACGGCGCATCGAGGGTCTTTCCTTCCGTCGACTGCCTTGGCCGTCCCGTGAAGGAAAGAAACAAGGCACACCACAACCGATCAAAAAGTGGCCGAAACGAACGCCGTCGCACATCAGACTGCCTGTTACGGCAAGGCGTCAAGGGTGTGAACATGGCTGATCTTCCTCACAGTCGACACCGGAGCGCGGTGCGGCCGGGGCACCGCTGTCGGACCCGCCGCAGAAGGTCGCGTCGCCCGCGGTGCGGGACATCGCCGGCCGCCCGGCCGAAGAGAGTGCTGCACGACCGGGACATCAACGCCGCGATCAATGTGAAGACGGCCGCCGGACTGGCGGTATCGGCCTGCGGAGCGCCGGTAAGACCTGGAGCAATCCCGGCACAGCGCGAAGAAACAGGAAGCCACGGATTCCCGACCGCACCCTGTGCCGCGGCGGCACAGCAACGATCGAGAAGGCCAGAATCCTCGCCCTTCAGGGTGAGGTGCCATCAAATCTGGGCGCGGGTCACCACCGCCTGGGACGGCGACCTCGTCGCATCCCCGCGGCGTCCCGTAGCGAGCTTCCTGACCTGGTTCAGTCGGTCGTGGCTCAGGAGCACGATCGTGCAGGCCCGCCGACCGTCCGCGGAGGACCTGCGACTGGAGGGCGCGCAGGGGACGCCGGGAGCCCGTAGTTCCTGTCGTGGTGCGGCACCCACCGACCGGCTCAAGCAACGCAAGAACCCCCGGGTCGCGGCCCCCGAGCCGTCGGGGCCGCCCGGCGCGCTCGCGCCCAGCGACTCCGCCTC
Source organism: Streptomyces sp. B21-105 (assembly GCF_036898465.1). NCBI lineage: Bacteria > Bacillati > Actinomycetota > Actinomycetes > Kitasatosporales > Streptomycetaceae > Streptomyces > Streptomyces sp. B21-105. The sequence continues at coordinate 4,907,074 of NZ_JARUMJ010000001.1, forward strand.
CCTCGGGGGGCGCCGGCGGGGGAGGGCCGGGAGCGGCCCGGCCGACCGGCCGACCCCTCCGGCTCGCCGTCCTCCACGAGCCCGGTGAAGCCCGCTCGTACTAAAACGGCAACAGAGGAGGAGCCCGCCGAGGAGTCGGACGATGGGGTCGAGGCGGTACCCAAGACGGACGCCCCGGCCGCCGAGAGCTCGACTGCGGAGCTGTCGGTGGCCGCTCACCGGACCGGCACCGAGGCCCCCCTCGACCTCTCCGACCGGCGGATTCCGGTGTTCGCACTGGGCGTGGGGCTGGCTCTGGCGGGCCTCGGCATCGGCTTCCTCGGGGTGCGGATGCGCCGCCGCTGAGCGGCTCGCGACGGCCCGGGTCCCCCTTGAGTCGGACCTCCGGCGTCCGCCTCAGGACGCTTGTCCGCGCGGACTTACTCGGTATACATACTCGGTATGTCCATCCGCCACGGGCTTCTCGCCCTCCTCGAACACGGCCCGCGCTACGGCTCACAGCTCCGTACGGAGTTCGAGTCCCGCACCGGCTCCACCTGGCCGCTCAACGTGGGTCAGGTCTACACGACGCTCAGCCGGCTTGAACGCGACGGCATGGTCGTGCAGGACGGCGAGGACGAGGCCGGCCACCCGCTCTACGCGATCACCGACAGCGGTCGCGTCGAACTTCGCAGCTGGTTCGAGAACCCCGTCGACCGCACCAGCCCGGCCCGTGACGAACTGGCCATCAAGCTGGCCATGGCCGTCGGGGCGCCCGGGGTCGACATTCGTGACGTCATCCAGTCCCAGCGCCGGCACACCGTGAAGGCCATGCAGGACTACACCCGGCTGAAGGCGCAGGCCCTCACCGCCGTGGAGAAGAACGGGGTCCGGGAGCGGGACGACATCGCCTGGCTCCTCGTCCTGGAGCAGCTGATCTTCCAGACCGAGGCCGAGGCGCGCTGGCTCGACCACTGCGAGTCCCGGCTGATCCGTCTCTCGTCGACCGCCCCGGCGGCGGGGCCGGAGCCGGCCTCGCCGGGGGCGGCAGCGGGAGCGGCGGGGATGGGGGCGCGGGCGGGGGCCGGGGCAGAGGGGGCCGCACGCCACCGCCCGTGATGTCCGCCCTTCACGACCGGCCTTGAGCACCCGAACGACCGAGTCCACCGGCTCCACCCGACCCACCCGTAGCACCTGAAGACTCCGAACCACCCGACCAGACCCATACCGTACGCACAGCGCCGCTAACGACCGTCCGTCGCACCGACGTCCGGCCGTTCGCCGGCGTACGCCCGAGGGGGAACCATGTCCACACAGCAGCAGCCCGTGCTGCGTCTGCAGAACCTGACCCGCGTCCACGGCTCCGGCGCCACCGAGGTGCACGCCCTGCGCGGCATCGACCTCGACGTCCACCCCGGTGAACTCGTCGCCGTCATGGGCCCGTCGGGCTCCGGCAAGTCCACCCTGCTCACCATTGCCGGCGGCCTCGACACCCCCACCTCCGGGCAGGTCTTCGTCGAGGGCACCGACGTCACCGCCCTCGGCGTCAAGGGGCTCGCCGCCCTGCGCCGCCGCAGCATCGGCTACGTCTTCCAGGACTACAACCTCATCCCGGCCCTCACCGCCGCCGAGAACGTGGCCCTGCCCCGCGAACTTGACGGCATATCGGCCCGCAAGGCCCGCACCGAGGCCCTCGCCGCCCTCGCCGAGATGGACCTCGGCCATCTCGCCGACCGGTTCCCCGACGAGATGTCCGGCGGCCAGCAGCAGCGCGTGGCCATCGCCCGCGCCCTCGTCGGCGACCGCCGGCTCGTCCTCGCCGACGAGCCCACCGGCGCCCTCGACTCCGAGACCGGCGAGTCCGTGCTGGCCCTGCTGCGCTCCCGCTGCGACGCCGGAGCCGCCGGCATCATGGTCACCCACGAGCCGCGGTTCGCCGCCTGGGCCGACCGGGTCGTCTTCCTGCGGGACGGCGCCGTCGTCGACCAGACCCTACGCAGCGACGCCGAGTCGCTCCTGACCGGCCGGGCGGCCCAGCGGTGACGACCTGGTTCCACTCCTGGCGGGTCGCGGTCCGCATCGCCCGCCGTGACGCCTGGCGCTCCAAGGGCCGCAGCTTCCTCGTCCTCGCCATGATCGCGCTGCCGATCCTGGGCGTGAGCGCCCTGGACCTGACCGTGCGCAGCGCCGAACTCACCCCCGCGCAGCGGATGGAGCGCACCCTGGGTGCCGCCGACGCTCGCTTCTCCGACGCCCGGACGGCCGGCGTGGCCATCCTGCAGGACCCCATCGGCGAGCAGCACGCCCCGGCCGGGGACTACGACTCGCCGGGCAAGTCCTGGCCCGACGGCCCGACCGATGTCACCAAGACCATCCCGGCCGGTTCGACGGTGCTGACCGACAGCAGGGGCAGTGCCAAGCTGACCACCAGGCACGGTCTGCTCCAGGCCGAGGTCCGTGAGCTGGCCGCCGCCGATCCCGTCGCCCGGGGCATCATGCGGCTGCAGGAGGGCCGCTTCCCCGAGGAGAACGACGAGGTCGCCGCGACCACCCGGTTCCTGGAGAACAGCGGACTGTCCGTCGGCTCCACCCTCACCGCCCGCGGCTTCGACCGCACCTATGTGATCAGCGGCTCGTACGAGCTGCCCAGCGACCTCACGGCACAGCAGGTCAACGTCCTGCCGGGGGCCTTCCTCGCGCCGTACGCCAAGGCGGTCGAGAAGGCCGGACTGCCGAAGCCCGACGTCTCCACCACCTACCTGGTGAAGAAGTCCGGTGGTTTCACGTGGAACACGGTCCAGGCGATCAACGTTAAGGGTGTCCTGGTCACCTCGCGCGCCGTGGCCCTCGACCCGCCCGCCGACTCCGAGGTGCCGCTCTACCAGAAGGAAGGCTGGGCCAACTACGAGAGCAGCGGGGCCGCCGACGCCGCCGATCTCGCCGCCGTGGGCACGGTCGTCGGTCTGGCTATGCTGGAGATCTGCCTGCTCGCCGGTCCCGCCTTCGCCGTCGGTGCCCGTCGTTCCCGCCGCCAGCTGGGCCTCGTCGGCGCCAACGGCGGTGCCCGCAGCCACATCCGGGCCATCATGCTGAGCGGCGGCCTCGTCATCGGTGTCGCGGCGGCCCTGGTCGGCACGGTCCTCGCCCTGATCCTGACCTTCGCCCTCCGGCCGCTCCTCGAGGACTATATGGGGCAGCGGTTCGGCGGCTTCACCGTCAAGCCTCTGGAACTGCTCGCCATCGCCGCGCTCGCCGTCCTCACCGGCCTGCTCTCCGCGATCGTCCCGGCCGTCACCGCCTCCCGGCAGACCGTCCTGGCCTCCCTCACCGGCCGTCGCGGCGTGCGCCGCAGCAACCGCGTGCTGCCGCTGATCGGCCTCGGCGCCTTCCTGCTCGGCGCGGCCATCGCCCTGTACGGCTCGGTCGTCTCCGACCAGTTCGTCCTGGTCGCGGGTGGCTCGGCCATCGCCGAGCTGGGTGTGGTCGCCATGACGCCCGCCCTGGTCGGCCTGTTCGGCCGGGCCGGCCGCTGGCTGCCGCTCTCGCCGCGCCTCGCCCTGCGGGACGCCGTCCGCAACCGGGGCCGTACGGCACCCGCTGTCGCCGCCGTCCTGGCCGCCGTCGCGGGCACCGTCGCCGTCTCGACGTACGCCGCGAGCCGCGACGCCCAGAGTCTGGCCGAGTACCGGGCCAGCCTGCCGTACGGGGCCGTCGCCACGCTCGTCACCGAGGAGGGCGGCCGGGACGTCCCCGAGGTCCGCGACGCCGTGCAGCGGACGCTGCCCGTCGACGTCCGCGCCGACGTGTTCCGGATCGCCGTCGGCAAGCCCGGCTGCGCCCCGTATGGCGAAGGCGAGGGCTGTGGCCGCTTCGAGGTCGTCATCCCGCCGGCCAACGAGTGCCCGCTGTGGGTCAGCACCCCCGACGGCTCCGACCCGGCGGAGAAGTACACCAAGGAGCAGCGGCGCGCGCTCGCCAAGGACTGGCGCTGCCTCTCGCGCGACAGCAACGGCATCTACGTCGAGAGCGGTCTCCTCATCGCCGACGCCCCGCTCCTGAAGGTCCTCGGCATCGACGACCCGGGCGCGGCCAAGGCCCTCGCCGACGGAAAGCTCCTCAGCTTCCACAAGCCCCAGGTCGGCAGGAACGGCACCGTCGGCATCAAGCTGATCACCGACCTGAAGGCCGCCGACCGCGCCGCCGAGCAGAACAAGCCGGTCCCGGGCGAGCTGAAGTCCTTCCCCGCCTACCAGGTGGCCGGCTCGCCCGACTCCTACGGACTGCAGAGCGTGCTCAGCCCCGCCGCCGCCAAGGCCGCCGGGCTGACCACCGTCCCCCTCGGCGCCTTCTTCAGCACCGACCGGATGCCCAGCACCGAGGAGCGGCAGAAGCTCGACGCCGAGATCGCCAAGCTCGGCAGCGACGTCGAGCTGACCGTGGAGCAGGGCTGGGTCGACGAGAACGGGCTCGTCCTGCTCGCGCTGACCGTCTTCGCCGGCCTGGTCACCATCGGTGCGGCCGGCATCGCCACCGGTCTCGCCCAGGCCGACGCGGAGGCCGATCTCAAGACGCTCGCAGCGGTCGGCGCCCCGCCCCGGGTGCGCCGCACGCTCAGCGGCTTCCAGTGCGGTGTGGTCGCCGCGATGGGTGTGGTCCTCGGCTCGGCTGCCGGTGTCCTGCCCGCGGTCGGGCTGCGGCTCACCGAGGAGCGCGAGCAGATGCGCTTCTACCAGGAGGCTCTCGACCATGGCTGGGGCGGAGCCGGTGACGCCCCGCCGTACGTGCCGATCGTCGTCCCCTGGGAGACACTCGCCGCCCTCCTGGTGGCCGTGCCCCTCGGCGCCGCCCTGCTGGCCGCGCTGGTGACCCGCTCGCGCGGGGCGCTGGCCCGCCGCGCCGCGCACTGAGCCTCCGTCGCCGGACCGTGCTCCTGGACGAGGGTGGATCACCCTCGTCCAGGGGCACACCGTGTGGGAAAGCATGCGTGCGAGAGAATGGCGGCATGGAGATGCCGAGGAATGACAGGTCGCAGGAGAGCCCCCAGGTCCTCATCCTGGGCCAGGACGGGACGGCGCTCGGCGGCACTGACTAGGGATCACCTTCCGTCCCGGCCGTACTCCTTGGTCGGTCTGCACGCTGTCGCGAACCAGGTAGGCCGACAGGGCACGCCACGTGGTGATGACGAGGTAGTCCCCGTCCGGAGGGATGCTGCTCGAAGCTGGCCAGCGCTTCCGGGCATCTCTACCTCTGGGCGCGGCGACCGTTGCGCGGGGCCCGATCTCGGGGTGCGGGAGTACTCGCAAACCGCAGCAACGACACCCCTATGGAACAAGCCCCGGGTCGCTGACCTGGGGCTTGAAGAAGAGCGGGTGACGAGAAGCGAACTCGCGCTCTCAGCTTGGGAAGCGATGGCGCTTGCACGGCCGGATGGTCGCTGACCTGCGCGGATTCATCGTGCCGACACCGTGGCACGGGCCCGTTCACACCGCGGCTGACCGTGGGGGCACGCTATGGGCAGGCCACCACCAGCGATCGAGTCATATGTGCGTGCGGCGCTCCGCACCGACCGGTCGGCGTCGTCTGCCGGGCTGACCTGGAATGTCCGTTGCGAGTGCAGATCCGACACCAAGGCGTGGCCGCGTCGATGTTGGTGAAGTATTCTTCTATGTACATCACCAACATCGTGCGGGAGGTGCCACATGTCTGTGACCCAGATCGACATCGATGACGACGCCTTGGAACGCGCCATGGCTCTGGCCAGGGTCAGGACCAAGAAGGAGGCGGTCAATCTCGCTCTGCATTTCTACGCCGAGCAGCAGGAGCGTGCGGCGCGCATCAGCCGTCATTTCGAGCGTGCGCGTGAGTGGGGTGCCGTCGAGGACGCCGAGCGCCTGCACCGTGCGGAGAAGCACAGCCGGTGATCTACTTGCTCGACACGTCCGGCCTGGTCCGGCTGCTCCGTGATTCAAAACTGCAATCGGCCTGGTACGACGCGATCGATGCCGGGGCCATCGCATCCTGCTATGCGCAACGCACCGAGTTTCTTCACAGCGCCCGGACCGGACGCGAGTACGACGAGATCGTGGAGATGTTCACCGATCTCTACCCCGACGTGTCGGTGCCGAAGAACGCGGGGCGCTGGATCGGCGGGGTGCAACATCGTATGGCCCAGGCCGGGGAGCATCGCAGTGCCTCGGCGGTGGACCTCGTGATCGCTGCCACCGCTGCCCACCACGGCTTGGCCGTCCTCCACGACGACGCCGACTACCGTGCCATCGCTCGGCACGCGTCCGACCTGGCCGAGCACAACATCCACGACGTCTCCTGAGGCGGCGTGGAGGGCCGGATCTCGCCAGCCCTCCCTCCGAGGACGGCGAGGCCCTGCAGGGCGTCATGCCCCTACAGCCGGACCTCGACGAAGCCCGCGGTCCTACCGGATGACGTATGGACGCACGCCACGACTCGACAGCACTGGGCTACGGCGCTGCGTCGCAGGTCTTGCCAGGTTTCACGCTCACCACGGCCGTCCATGGCAACGAGACTTTGCCGTCCGTCTCGGAGCTGATCTCCACGTGATGCTCGTCAGCGACGATCAGCTCGCCACACAGCACATCGGTGTTCGTCCGCACTACGACCGGTTGCACGATGCGTCGACGGGGCGGCCATTCCGGCGGCGACAGCGTTCCGGGCACGGAGCAGCTCGGCACACCAGGCGGCTGGATCGTCGGGGTCGGCAGGTGGAGTGGGGTCGGTGTGCCGGTCGAGGCGGTCGCGTCGGTGGGCACGCCATCTGCGGGCGACGTCCACGGGCAGGATCGGGTACGGCGAGTCGAGGATGTGGGACCGTATCGCTTCGCGGACGTAACACGATGCTGTCCCGCATCGAACGCGCTCAACGCCGCTGCGACATCGACGACCTTGTCGCCCTCGCCCAGGCCCTCCGGGTCTCGCCGCTGGCCCTCCTCCAGGGGATCCGCGCCGCGTAGCCCGGGCGACGCCCGCCGAACGGCCTGCCACGCCGAACCACTCCCGAGTAAAGGACCCAACGGCCTTGCGCCGACCCGCAATACCCTCTGCTCTTTCCCGCTCCCAGCGCACCGCCCACACCGCGCAGGAGGTGACCGCGAATGGCTGACCGCCTCCTGACCGTGGCCGAAGCCGGCGAAATGCTCGGCACGGGCGAGCGCTTCGTCCGCCGCCTGATCGCCGAGCGCCGCATCCGCTATGTGAAGCTCGGCCGCCCGGTCCGTGTCCCCGAGAGTGCGATCGCCGAGTACGTCGAGGCGCGCACCGTCGCGCCGGTCCGCCGTGTCCGTACCCGCTTCGGGAGGGCGGCCTGATGGCGGCACGCAAGCCGCAGCGGCGGCGCGAGTTCGGCACGGTACGCAAGCTCGCCTCTGGCCGGTGGCAGGCCCGCTACCTCGGCCCGGACGGACAGCGGTACACCGCCCCGGAGACGTTCGAGACCAGGTCCGATGCCCAGGACTGGCTCAACCTCGTCCGCGCCGACATCGAGCGCAACGTATGGCGCGACCCGGATGCCGGCGCGGTCAACTTCGGGAAGCACGCACTCCGTTGGATGGAGGAGCGCGGCCTGGCCCTCACCACCGTCGACCGCTACGACGGCCTGCTGCGCCTGCACCTCCTGCCGACCTTCGGTGGCAAGGACCTGGACGAGATCACCCCGCCCTCCGTCCGCACATGGCGAGCCGAGCGCCTGAAGGCGACCGGCGCCACCACGGTCGCCAAGTCGTACCGCCTGCTGAAGGCCATCCTGCAGACCGCGGTCGGCGACGACCTCCTCCGCAGCAACCCATGCCGCATCAAGGGCGCCGGCAAGGAGGAGGCCGACGAGCGGCCCACCGCCACCATCGAGCAGGTCTTCGACCTGGCGGACGCAATGGGTCCCCGCTGGCGCCTGATGGTCCTGCTCGGCGCCTTCGCCTCCCTCCGCCCGGAGGAGCTGGCCGAACTGCGCCGTCGCAGTGTCGATCTCGACGAATGCTCGCTGCGCGTCACGCAGGCTTCCCCGGAGCTGACCAACGGCAGGCGCGTCACCGGCGACCCCAAGACCCGGGCGGGCAAGCGCACCGTCTACCTGCCCGACTTCATGCTCCCGGAGCTGCGTCGCCACCTGCAGTGGTTCGCCGAGAAGGGGTCGGACGGCCTCCACTTCATCGGCGAGAAGGGCGCCCCCTTCCGTCGCTCGACCTTCGGTCGGAAGTGGCGCAAGGCCAGGGCCAAGGTCGGGATGCCGGACAACTTCCGCTTCTACGACCTCCGGCACACCGGCAACACCCTGGCCGCCGACACTGGCGCCAAGTTGAAGGACCTCATGGTCCGCGCCGGCCAGTCCTCGGAGCGGGCCCAGCTGATCTACCAGCACTCGACGGTGAAGCATCAGCGCAGGCTGGCGAAGGGCATCGACGCCGAGGTGCGGCAATAGCTGCGCGGGACGGCAGCAGGCCCGCGAGGCGTAGTCGCCCCGCCAACACGGGAGCCTGGGGCTCCAGTAAGTGCCAAGCCGGAGCCCCGCGCCCTGCACCGCCTGCATGGCAGATCGGAGACCGACCACATCACTCGCAATAGCATTTCCAATGGCATACTTGGAGTCATGTCTGATGACGACGTGGATTTCCTCCCTGGTGACGGTCCCACCAGCGGCATCTCCGTGACCCTGACCGCTGGCACCCTGCAGGCGATCCGTGAGCGGGTCGGCAAGCGGGGTGTCTCGGCCTACCTGGAGAAGGCGGCGCAGCAGCAGATCGAGCGGGAAAACCTGGACGAGCTGATCGCCGATTTCGACAGGGTGCATGGTCCGGCCGACCCGGAGGCTGTGGCGGCCAAGCGTGCCAGGCTTACCGGCGGTGCCTTGGGTGCCGGGGCCGCCGCGTGAGCGGTGCCCTGGTCCTGGACAGCGAGGGCTTGGCCAAGGCGGTGCAGCGGGACCGGGAGGTTCACGACTGGCTGACGGCCGCCCGTGACGCCGAGCTGCCGGTCGTCACCTCCGCTGCCGTGCTCGTCGAGGTCATCCACCCGAAGATCAACGATGCCGCACTGAAGTGGACTCTCTCCCGGCTCCGGGTGGAGCCGGTCACGCAGGGCGTGGCGCAGGCTGCCGCCGCTCTGGTGCGAGCAGCGGGTCTGCACGGTCACAAGTACGCCATCGACGCCATGCTGTGTGCGACCGCCCTCCAGCATCCCGGGCGGGTGACCATCCTGACCTCTGACGTCGAGGACATCGGTCTGCTCGCAGCCGGGCACCCCCGCGTGCTGGCCGAAAAGGTTTGAGGGTAGACCGAGTCGCCGTCGGTCCGGCTGCGCTGATCTGCCGTCGAGGCGTGAGTCCGTACGGTCGTCGGGGACGGACGATCACGATGTGTGGTTTGAGGTCGAGCGGCGCGGCATGCACAGCTCGCCCACTTTGCGGACCGACGGTGTCGATCCGCTCGACGCGAGCCACGCGGGTCCACTCTGGCAGCCGCATCCGGAAGCGGCCTTCGCTTCGGCCACTGCGGTCGGGGGGTCGGTGACGTGCTCATCCCCGGTAGCGATCGAATCGCAAGGCTCAGCGGCGTCGGAGAGCTTGACCGCTCGGATTTCCTGACGCACCTCGCCGGCGACGCGGTGGAGGTCCGCTCGGCCGGCTCGGCCCCGGCCGACACGGTCAACCCCGCTGTCATCGAGCGATGAGCGAATCGGGCATCGACGTCTCCGCAGGGATCCCGAAGATGCTGACAGCCGAAGCCGCCCAGGCGCTGGACCCCGTGATCACGATGGGGTGCGGTGACACTTGAACGGTCTTCCCCGGCAAGAGGTACCTGGTCTGCCTGCCGACCTCGGTGTGAAGCCGCGCGTATGACGGCCGGTACGTGTGTCACGGTTCGTGAACTTTCGCTCTGCGTAAGCGACTTCGCAGGCACTGAACGCGATAGCGGCGCAGGTCACACGAAATGCGTCTCGTCATTTGAGACGCCGGGGACGGAGTCGCTCAAAGTGGCACCCGAGCACCCCTCGCGTGGCCACCCGATCTCGACTTAGGGCACGCCACCCTCAAATTGGACTAGATGACAGACAAACCCCAGGTCACTGACCTGGGGTTTCATCATGGAGCGGGTGACGAGAATCGAACTCGCGCTCTCAGCTTGGGAAGCTGCGATCAGGCGAGGCCCACTCAGGCACTGAGCTGGGCTGATGCCCAGGACGAGGTCTCATTGCTTTTGGCCGCATTCCCCGTTGTTCCCCGTTGTTGCCCGCTCTATCTGGTGCGCTTGTGGTGCGGTGGCGGCCGCGTCCTCGCTTGATGCCGCCGACTCGTCTGCTTCTCCGTACATGCTGATCCGGAGGCGCTCCTGGGCAGCCTCAAGCCGCTGGGCGTAGTCGGGCATGAAGACCTCGGCCAGCGTCCCGTCCAGCGTTCCTGAGATCGTGTGGATTGGTGACCAAACGGCTCGGTCGCGAATAATCCCCTCAAGGTCGTCGGACCGGAACATCACTTGGTACAGCCAGTCCGACAGCACGAACGCTTGATCGTGCGTGAGCCTGATGGTGATTGCGTCATCGTCCACGGCCTCAACCTAGCTGCCTTCACTCGTGATGTCGGGGTCCAGGTGTCCGCTCCACCACCACGCTTTCCAACTGTGGTGGTGGGACGGTGGGCGTTCGTTCGAGGGCGTTCACCTGGGTTCATGGGCGGCTTGCCGTCGCCACTGGGACGGTTTCGGGTCTTGTCTGAACGGCCGTGAACGCAGGTGAATGAGACGGAAAGTGAGACGGCGGGGCCGCGTCGGCAGGTTCCTGAGCGATGCTCCTTGATCCGCGTCCGAGGTGTGTCCCCTCGGTCGGGGCTAACGGGGCTTGTGGAGCTGCTCTGTTGACCCTTGGCTCTCGCTGCTTGTTATTTCCGGACGCTCCCACGGTCTCACTATCGGGTACTACAGTCCTTTGTTGTGCCATACGTCACATGACGGCGGCGTGGAGTGGCGGCTTGGGTGGGGCAGCCAAGTGCCCGAGTTGCGAGATCTGGGGGGTTTCATGCATGAGATGGTCAAGGGCTCGAACGTGGCGCTGGCGGCACTGAGCGAGAACGCCGGTTCGGTGATTGTGAGTTTGAGTTGGGTCAGCCCGACTGGTGAAGGCGATGCGGACGTGTCCGTTCTGCTGCTGGATGCCAATGGCAAGGTGCGCAGTGACAGCGACTTCTACTTCTACAACAACCCGGTTGCCGCTGACGGGAGTGTGCAACTGCTGGGGAAGACGCCGACGGAGAGCGGCGACGAGGACCGGATCAGCTTCGACCTGACTGCGGTCCCGTCCGGCATCGACCGGATCGTCGTGGCGGCGAGCCGCTACGAGGGAGCCGGCTTCGGGGAGCTGGAAGACCTGAAGATGACACTGGCCGATGGGGGCGGGGAGAGCCTTCTCCGGTTCGCCATCGATGACGCCGGGACGGTGAGCGCGATCATCTTCGGTGAGTTGTACCGGCGTGGGGAAGAGTGGAAGTTCCGTGCTGTCGGACAGGGCTACGACGCCGGCCTGGCCGGTCTGGCGGCGGACTTCGGCGTCGACATCGATGACGACGCGGACGCAGAGGAAGCACTGAACGATACAGAGAGCAGCGACCAGGCTGATACGGCTGTTCCGGCTCCGGCCGTTGAGCAGGAACAGCAGGTGACGCCAGGCTTGGTTCCGGCTCCCCGCCCGCCTGGCGACGAGGTGAAACCAAAGAAGGCGGCACGGCCTCGCACTGCGAAGAAGAAGGTCACTGTGCCCAGGGTGGCCAGGAAGTCTCTGGCGGACAATGAGTCCTGGAAGCAGGCCAGACTCTTTCCGGTGTCGGTACTCAAGAGCGACCGGGACCGGGAAATGCGCGCTACGTCGGTACTGCTGTCGGTGATGGCGCAGGTGCCCGAGTTCGGCCGGAGAATCACGGCGGCGTTCGGAGCACCGTCGGGCCGTATGGAGACGTTCACCGAGGTCTCCCTGCCGCACGGCGATACACCGCGACGCCCCGACGGGGTGGTCCGTGTCGAGCGGGCCGGCAAACTGTGGACCGCGCTGGTGGAGACCAAGACCAACGGCAACGCCCTTAAACCTGAGCAGGTGCAGGCATACGCGGACATCGCCGCACGCCGTGGCTACGAGGCCGTGATCACACTGTCGAACGACGTCGCGCTGGAAGGCAGCCCGCTCGTCGACGTCAAGATCGACGGACGGCGCAAGCACAAGGTGGCTCTCTGGCACCTGTCCTGGGCCGAAGTCACCTACCAGGCACAGATGTTGATCCGGCACGAGGGCGTCGGAGACAAGGCACATGCCTGGCTGCTCCAGGAACTGCTGTACTACCTGAGGCATGAGAACTCCGGCTGCCACGGCTTCCAGAACATGGGGGCGGCCTGGGTCCCTGTACGCAACGGAATCGATGACGAGACCCTGTGTCAGGGCGATCCGCGTGCCCTGGACGTGGTCGAGAGCTGGGAACGGCTCATCCGTCAGATGTGCCTCAGCCTCGGTGGCGAACTCGGACAGAAGGTACTGCCTGTCCAGCGCGCCAAGCGTGGAGCTGATCCAAAATCTCGCCGCAGCCTCTTGGCCGATCAGCTTTGCGTCGACGGCAGGCTTCAGGCAGAGCTCAGGATCGAGGGCGCACCCGGAATTCTGGCGATCAGCGCCGACCTGCGCACCGGCAAGCTCCGCAACTCCATCGAGATCCCCGCACCCGAGCAGGGTTACCCGTTGACCTGGGCCAAACGCCTCATCCGCCGCCTGGCCGAGGCACCGGCAGACCTCCACATCGAAACCCTGATCGAAGGAGAAACCGGGGGGCCACGGGGCACGCTGGAACGGCTCCGCCCGGAGCCGGCGGACATGCTCCCGAAGAGCAACGACACCCACATCACCGGCTTCCGCCTGTCCCTGTTCAAAAGCATGGGAAGCAGTCGTGGGAACGCCGAATCCGGCTTCATCCGCAGCGTCGACGACGCTGTGCACCGCTTCTACACCACCGTGGTAGTCCACCTGGACCGCCCGACGCCCCGGCAAGCATCAGCGAAGGAACGTGCCGGAACAGGGTGACGACCGTGGACGAAGCCACGTGCTTGCAAACGGGATGAGCGCCCTGAGCTTGGGAAGCTAGGGTTCTCCGCCCTCGATAGACGCGCTGACCTGCTGCGCAGCGGCGTCGCGACATGTGGATGTGCTCGGTGAGCGACCGCTGTTCCCCGTGGCTCCCCGCGCTATCTGGCACGGCCCTTACCGCGGCCCTGGCCGCTTGGGGACATCCTTGTCCATCAGCGCGTTGGTGAACTCAACCGCGAACCGGTGTGTCTCTGGTGACACGTCGGTGGGTTCGCTGGCGTACCAGCGGAAGGTGGCCGGGTTCCGCTCAGCCTCCTTCAACCAGTGGGCCAGGCGGTGAAGCTCTCCTTCGCTGAGCCTGGTGGCGGCCTGATGAACCCACGTCTCATCTGGCCCGGTGTACGTCCCCAGAGCAATAACGGCCAGCTCCACCACGTCCGGCGCGAAGACGGACCGGCAAAGATCACGGGTATCAGGAGAGACCGGCATACGCCGAGGATGCGGTGTCCAAGGTGGCAGGGCAATGGAGAGTCGTCGCCGACTTCGCACCCCTGACGCCGCCGGACTGCACAAGTGACCTCTTCGTTCCGAAGCAACTTGGGCGGAAGCTGGGCCTTGAGCCGGTGGGCCTCGGACCTGCCCTGATGGTCCGCAGACGTTCGTGGGCGTCCGCAGTTGTGCGTCTGCGTTGTCACTCAGTTAGACACTCACCCGCTCAACGGTCGATCGCCGACGGGTGCGTTGTCAGTGCTTGCGTCTATGGTCTCAAGCGCGCGGTCGGCTTCCGGGGGTTCCAGCTCTGAAGGGATGGCTTCATCCCCGGCCTGTCTGGGGGCGGCTCGGAGACTCGTCCGGGACCTAACCGACGGTCGGGCTTTGTCGATGGCCACGAGGTGACCTGCCAGCGCCGGCCGCGCGCCCCCTTCTCGCGGGGGCGGACGCACGCTTTCCAACTGTGGTGGTGGGCTCGGGGGTCTCGGATGGGGCCGTTCACCTGCGTTCATGGGCGGCCGGTCGTCTGAGTGGCTACCGCCTCCGGTCCGGTCTGAACGTCCGCGAACGGCGCTGAATGAGACGGAATTGGGGACGGGCGGCGGGGCCGGGCTCGCCAGCATCGTGGCTGTTGAAGGGGAACGCTATGGCACTGGTCCGCAAGGGATCACGACGGATAGTTGTTGACGGCACGGCCTACCGTTGGCGGCTGCGAGGCAGGCCGACGTACTTCCAGGGCTTGGCCTGGTCGCCGTGCACGTTCGCGATCGAGCACGCGGACACCCCGGGGGCGGCGCTCGTGGTCACCACCAACCAGCCGCATCCGAGCAACTGGATCGGTCGCGAGGCTGAGCCTGTACTGCCCTCCGGTGTCGCCGCGGCTGTTCGGCTTGCCCTGCGTGAGGGTTGGACTCCGACGGCTCCGGGCTCCGCGTTCCACCTCGACCAGTCCGTTGGTTTCACGCCTTCACACTGAACACCAGGGAATCGGTGAGCGTACTGTCGGCCTGCACTGACTCGGGAGGTAACCGATGTTGTACGCCCACGAGGTGGTCGTGAACGAGCTCGCGCAGGGACTCAGGCCGACGGCCGAGGGTGTCGAGTGGTTCGAGGGCCTCTCGGAGGATGGCCAACGCAAGGTCCTGCACTCACTGGTGGAGTTCTGCGGGCAGGCCCGCGCCTGCGAGGACGATGTGCCGGAGAGCATCGCGCGTTCTGGCATTCGTCCCACTCACACGCCGGCGGTGATGCTCACGAAGTGGCGTTTCGGGATGGCGGCGCTACCGGCCTATGAACTCACCAAGTCCTTCCGCCTGCTCGTCGCCCTCTTCAGCATTGCGGACACTCGCAGGCGGACGCGGCATTGCGCCGATGGGTGCGGTCACGAGTGGCACAATCTGTCGGGTTCGCTGCGGGATGCAACCTAGGTGTCTTCTTGCCCTGGGTCTTGCCGGGGATCTTGGTGAGCTGGGTTTTTGCTGGTCAGGGGCGGTGGAGTCGTGTGCCTGGTGGTCGTCGTTGGTCGTCATTGGCCACTGTTGAGTAGCGTCGGACGGCCCAGGGACGGCCCAGCCATGGGTCGCGTGGACGGCGTCAGTCGGCGGAGGCGGTTCGCCATTGCGCGGTGATGCACCCTTCTTCCATGTCCCACCACTCCTTGGCCACACCGTGGTTGAGCAACCGTTGCACCTTGGCGAGATCGGCGGTGGGAGGGACGTCCAAGGCGACCATGCGGAAGCGTTCTATGCCCTCGCCGCAGACGCCGAGTTCGTGAAAGGCGTTGAGCACGCTCTGCCGTGCGGCTTCCGAACCGCTGTCACGAAGCACGATGAGGCGGATGGTGCAGTTCTCCGAACGCCGAACGACCTCGCCGGCCCACCGCACGCCCTCCTCGTCGGGCTCCGTGGCCACGATGTCCCCGCAGGCAATGCCTCGGACGAACCAGGGGATGTTATCGAGCCGCGCAGTGCCGTCGCCTTGGTCGACCGCCCACAGACTCTCCACCGATGCCGGGGGCCAGTCGTCCTTGATCTCGAGTCGGAAGTGCACCTTCACGTACTGGCCCTCGGGGTTCGTCATGGTGCCCAGGATGCACAGCCCTGTCGCGCCGGCCGCGGGCGGGTGACGATGACATCTGCTCAAGCTGAATACGAGTTCGTCTGTGCCTCAGCCGACGACAGCCAGCCACGGCGTCGGGTGCGCCGATCGATCACGCACGCGTATGTCTCGCTGCACCCCCACCGGCCTCCGCCACGCTGCCGGTGCCGTCGACCAGAGCAAGCCACGACGGCCGACCCGCAATGAAGCTGCCTGAGCCCTCAGCTTGGGGACTGCGAGCACCAAACACGTCGCTCCTGGGGCCCTCAGACGTAGCACCTTGGTTGCGTATTCCGACCACTAACAGACACACTTCGCGTCAGGGTTCGGGGAGGCGTTCCAGGATGTACCAGTGGGGGAAACTTTCGGACCGCGACGCGGAGGAGATCGTTTGCGATCTCCTGTCCGCAGAGTGGGGCGTTCACGTAGAGAGGTTCCAAGCAGGGGCGGACGGGGGCGTTGATCTAAGGGTCAATGGACCGTGCGCCCCTCCCCTGAAGCTGCCGGAGGGAAGTTATGCGGTAGCACAGGTTAAGCACTATCCGACGGCAGCCCTAGCTCGCCTAAGGGCAACTTTTCAAAAAGAGGCAAAGCGCGGCGTCCATCGCCTCAGCTTTCGCTATTTTGCCGTCACAACTGCGCCTCTCAGCATCCATGGAAAGAACGAAATTGCCAAGCTATACAGTGAAGAGTTTCCCGTCTCTCAAATTCTAGGCCGGGAAGATCTTGAGTCCATGCTGGCCCGGCATCCCCGAGTGGAGCAACGTCATTTCAAGCTCTGGGTGGGCAATACGCTGAATCTGCAGCGCGTCCTTCGCTCAAAAGAAATCAGGCGAAGTAAGCACCTTGTAGAAGAACTTGCCAGGGACAGCGCTTATCTCGTTAACACCCGTGACGTCGACAGAGCAAGAAGCATTCTTGAATCGGAGGGTGCAGTAATTCTGTCGGGGCCGCCAGGCGTGGGAAAGACTTCGGCTGCGAAAATTCTGATAGGCGAGTGCATTTCGGCTGGGTGGGATCCTGTCGTCGCAGTCAACAACATCGATGAGGCGGAAGAGATTCTGGACGATGAAAGACGGCAGGTTGTCTTCTACGATGACTTTCTAGGATCCTCCCTCCGGACCGCCTTCCTGAATGGAAAGAATGAAGACGCCCGCATCGTCAGACTGCTCCAGGACGCCCGCCGTTCAGACAGTTTGCGTCTGATCCTGACTACGCGGGAATACATCCTGACGAATGCGAAAATGCACCATCAGAGACTTCAGGATACTAGCGTAGATCTATCTCGCCTTATCATGGACTCCTCGGATATGACGGCGCTGGAGAGGGCGGAAGTTCTATATCGGCAGATCTTTTTTTCCGGAGCCAATCCAGTGTTGCAGCAACCTCTAGCAGAGGCGGAATGGGTTGAGGTTATCAAGCATCGAAACTTTAACCCACGGTTGTCGCACTTCTATATCGACCGTGTGGCGAGCGTTGCACGTGGAGAAGATGCGTCGGCTCTAACCAGTCGAGAGCTTGCGCTGGGGCTTCTGCAGTCGTTCGAGTCGCCTCTGGATCTATGGAAGGGGATCTACGATGATCAGCTTACCGAGCTCCAGAGGTGCGTTCTGCAGGTGCTTAGCACGTTTCGCACACTGCTTTTCGATGACGCGGTGGAGATTGCGACGCGATACACGCAAGAAATTGGCGAGCCAGCCACCAAAAGTGAAATTCGTCAGGCTATGCGTGCGATAGATGGGGACTTCATCGAAATAAGCGACTTCTATAGTTTGCCACTGGTGGGGTTTGCCAACGCGTCCATCGGTGACTACGTGGCCTTTCGGCTCTCTGCCGACACTGCAGCCATCGAAGGGCTTCTGGCCAGTGCTGTCACGTTTTCGCAAGTGGAAGTGCTGGCAGGCCTCGTGACTCCAACAAGCGAGAAGGAGGCCTGGCTGGATGATGGGTCAGTGGATGAGACGGCCCAAATTAGCATCGACCGGTTCGCTTCTCCCGTAGCTATTTCGGGCCCGAAAGGGAAGGCGACGCGCAGGGCATTCGTCGAAGCTATGCTACGACTGTTCCCTTCCGGGATTTATGAATTTCATCCCGCTTATGGCAATGGATCGCAGCGGTGGAAAGTCATGCCGCCGTTGTCTGCTGAGCGCAGGATGAAAGCCATCTGGGATTTCGTCAGGAGCCATCGAATGGAGCAAGAGGCTTGGATCCCAGAGTCGCTGACCCAAGCCTTTCCCTCCGCACGCATTGCGAGCAAGGAAGGGATGTTGTCCCACCTATGGTTCACGCGCGGCATGTCTGATCATTCGCGCTGGAGTGAATTTCGCGAATGGCTCATAGATCATCTACGCGATTACTTCTTCAGTCAGGTGTTTGCTCCGGCCCACTTCTCTACTGCTCGAATCTATGCCCAGCGATATCGGGCACCGGGGCAAGTCGAGAGAGCCTCCCTTCGTCTTAATCTAGGACAAGCAGCATGGAAGTTTCTCGATGATCTGGAACATGAAGTGATTCGGATTAGCCAGAGTGACCTCCATGAAGATGTTGATTGTCTTATCACTGCGGCAGAATGGCTGGGTGTAGATATTGGGCAATTGGTTGCAGGTATTCGAGAATTTGAGGCCGCAACTTACGCTCGCGACTCAGCTCTCAAGGATCATGGGTCATCGCTGGAATTGGAAGCCGATGACCTCTTTCTCCAGGGTGATGACTTGCAGGGTGATTATTCGAGTGCACCTATCCGAATCTACCCGGCCAGCATTAGCAATCATGGCCTAGTTGTCGCGGCCAGAATTCTGGGGCGGCCATGAGAGGTCGGCGGAGCGGCTTTGGGGTGGCGCTGCTTTGGCGCGAGTGCTCATGGCCCCGTAAGCTTGCGGCGCGTCGGGCAGTCTGTGGACCTGCCCGGTAAAGCACGACGTTGGGGCCATGATCTTCGAGGCTCGCGCCAAAGTGGCTTCGTAAAGCCGTGTAGCCGACCGCCCCAGCCACGACGTGCCCCTTCTCTGAGGGCAAGCGGCTGATTGCTGTGCGCGCGGCACGGGCGCCGGCCGGGCTGGAGCGGGGCGGAGACAGGAGCGCAGGCCCGGCCGGGGGCCGGGCCGCGCGCGGTGAGCGGAGCGAGCCGCCTTGAACCCGTGAAGAAGGTTGTTACTCAGTCGCGGATAAAATGCTGTCCGGTCCCGGGAGATGCTTGACACTTCGGTCCCAGCTGATGGTTGACAGTGGCCGTGATCGGCTTTTCTGTGCACGTCGTTGCGGCGTGTGGCAGGAGGCCGGGATTGGCGCTGGTGGAGTTGTCGGTTGTCGAGCAGAGATACCGGGCTGTCCTGGCCGTGCTGGCGGGTGCGACGGTGACGGAGGTCGCCGCCCGGCTGGGTGTGTCCAGGCAGACGGTCAGCGGGTGGAAGTCCCGGTATGAGGCCTCGGGTCTGGCGGGGCTGGCGGATCGTTCCCGTAGGCCGGCGTCGTGTCCGCATCAGGCCTCTGCCGAGGCCGAGGCGGCGGTGTGCGAGCTGCGGCGCAAGCACCCGAAGTGGGGTCCGCGGCGGATCGCTCATGTGATGGAGCGGTCCGGGACAGTCACGCCGGTGCCGTCGCGGATGACCGTGTATCGGGTCCTGGTCCGTCATGGGCTGGTGGAGCCGGGGGTGCGGCGCCGGAAGCGGTCGGATTACAAGCGCTGGCAGCGGGATCGGCCGATGCAGCTGTGGCAGATGGACATTGTCGGCGGCGTGATGCTGGTCGACCCGGTGACCGGGGAGCTGACCGAGGCCAAGGTCGTGACGGGTGTGGATGACCATTCCCGGTACTGCGTGATCGCGTCGGTGGTGGAGCGGGCGACCGGGCGGGCGGTCTGCGCGGCCTTCGTCCGGGCCTTGCAGGCGTTCGGGGTGCCGGAGGAGGTGCTGACCGACAACGGCAAGCAGTTCACCGACCGGTTCGGGCAGGGCGGTGAGGTGCTGTTCGACCGGATCTGCCGGGAGAACGGGATCGCGCACCGGCTGACGCAGCCGGCGTCGCCGACCACGACGGGCAAGGTCGAGCGGTTCCATCAGACACTGCGGCGCGAACTTCTGGACGACTGCGGCGCGTTCGAGAGCATCGAGGCGGCTCAGGCGGCGCTGGATCGGTGGGTGCAGGAGTACAACTCGATGCGACCGCATCAGGCCCTGGACATGCAGTCTCCTGCCGATCGGTTCACGCCGGCGCCCGAGGAGGAGCGGGACGTCCTGGGCCTGAAGATTCCCGGAGTGCTGGCGCTGGTGCCGCAGCAGCGGACACCTCCAGCGGACCCGGACCCGGACCCGGAGCCGGACCCGGAGCCGGACCCGGACCCGGAGCCGGAGCCGGAGCCGGAGCCGGACCCGGAGCCGGACCCGGAGCCGGAGCCGGTTCCGGGTGAAGCCTCGGCTGTGCCCGCCGCCCTGCCTGAGGTGGTCCCGGCAGTGGTGCCGGTGGAGCCCGGTGGGCCGGTGGAGTTCGAGCGGGTGGTGCCGGCGAGTGGGAATCTGCAGGTCGCGGGCAAGCAGTTCTGGCTTGGCCCGGCCCGCTCAGGGCTGACGGTGACGTTCTGGGCAGACACCTCGGTGATCCATCTGCTGATCGCGGGAGCACGGATCAAGACCGTGCGGTCGCACTTGTCGGTGGCGGATCTGGGACGGCTGGCTGCCCGGGGCGGACGTGCGGCGGGACCGGCCCCGCTTCCGGCCGGCGACGGGGCGGCGGTCGAGGTCGACCGGGTGGTGAACAACAGCGGTCTGGTGGGCCTGGGCGGGCGCCAGGTGCTGGCGGCGGAGATCCTCGGAGGCCGTCAGGTGGGCATCCGCATCGACGACGAGACGCTGTCGTTCTTCGACCTGTCCTCGCGGGAGCTGCTGCGGGTGCGGCCCAACCCGCTCAGCCCCGACGAGGTCCAGCGTCTGCGCGGTCTGCGGCCCGCAGGCCCGCCGCCCAGGCCGAGCGTGGAGCCGGTCCGGGTGCAGCGGCGGGTCAGCGCTGTGGGCACCGTCATGGTCTGCCGCCAGACCGTCTCCCTCGGCCGCCCCTACGCAGGGCAGACGGTGACCGTGCATGTGTCGGACACGACGATCAGCGTCGACCTGGACGGCCAGGTCCGGGTCATCCGGCGGACCACCGACATCCCCGTCCGCCACGTGAAGGCGAACAAGCCCCACAAGATTTCCGATGTTGTCTAGGCCCACCGTCAAGCAACAGCTGGGACCAGAACGTCAAACATCACCTGGGACTAGACACGCGGATAAAATGCTCCAAAGTGGTGCATAGTACTTCTCCGGCCGGCTGCTGATGAGCATCTGGCGTAGTTCGTCTCGCTGGTTGCCGTTGAGGTTGAGGACCTCTGTGAGGTGGCGGAACGTCGTGTGGGTGACTCCGCGGCTACGGGCCTCGTTCTCGAACTCGTCGAGCTGGGGCAGCACGGTGCCAGGATCCAGCTCCACCGCTGGCTGATCCTTGAGCCATGCGGCCTTGTTGCGCTCGTAGTCGATTTCCGAGTAGCCGCAGATCTCGCGGCTGTGCGCCTCGGCCTGGTCCAGGGTGGTGGTCTTCAGGATGGCGCGGGCCAGTTGGTTGCGGTTCAGCGCGTCGTCCAGGTCGACTTCGTGGACCGTCGGGCCGGCGTCCGTGAGCGGGATGGGTAGTCCTGCGTCCCGTACTTGGCAGATGCCTCGGGTCCCTCGTGCTGTCGCAGCGAGCATCCCCGTTGCCTCGGACGGGTGCCACTCCAGGACTGAGCTGACGCGCTCCGCGTCCTCCGCGTTGAATGTGTGGATGAGGGGGCCGAGCAGACTGCGCACCTCGTCGAGCGGAAGTTCGCCGTCGAGGCCGGGTCCCGCCACCAAGAGCCGCACGGGAGCGTTCACCTGGCAGCACGCGCCCAGTGTCAGAGCGTCGGCAAGCGGGCTCTTGAGGGTCGGCTCATCGCCCCGCGCGAGGATGTCACCCCCCACGTCCAGGAGATCAATCGAAGACGGTGCCAACAGGCCGATCAGCTCGTTGAGTTGGCGCGTGATGCCTTCGGCGCCGTGGTGTGGGTCGATCAGGGCGAAGGTGTGTGGGAGCTCTGCCGCAAGTTGGGGGAGCGT
The DNA here is from genome assembly GCF_036898465.1 of Streptomyces sp. B21-105. Taxonomy (NCBI): domain Bacteria; kingdom Bacillati; phylum Actinomycetota; class Actinomycetes; order Kitasatosporales; family Streptomycetaceae; genus Streptomyces; species Streptomyces sp. B21-105. The sequence continues at coordinate 4,928,823 of NZ_JARUMJ010000001.1, forward strand.
GGAGCCTGCTGGAGCGATTGGGCGGGCTGCGGCCGGCACTGACCGGACGGATGTGGTGAGGGGCGAGAGTCCTGTGAAGTCGGAAGGGGCGCGGGGGCCCGGCACTGGGTCGACCAACAGGCGGTCCCATGCGTACGTAAGGATCACCGCCTGGCCGTCGTCGCCGTACAAGGCGGCGTCAAGCATTGCGGCGGCGACTGCGTCGCCCCCTCCTCCTGCTGCGACGATCAACCGCGTCATGTGCTCAACATTACGGGTTCCGGGTCTGGCCACCGACCCTATAGTGGCGAGTGGCCATAGCCACTTGGATGAGGAGGGGACATGCCTCAGATCGAAGAGGCGCAGCCGAAGTATCTCCAGATCGCCCACTACATCCGCGATCAGATCCTTCGGGGCGACCTGAGGCCGGGGGATGAGGTCCCCTCGGAACGGCAGCTTGCGGCCAATTGGAAGGTGTCCAGGCCGACGGCGGCGCGGTCCCTGGAAGCGCTGAGCCACCAGGGACTCGTGGAGAAGCGGCAGGGCTCGGGCACCTATGTGCGCAGTCTCGAAGTGAACCGGCGCGCACGGGAGTTGTACGGTCGGGCGCGGCAGACCGGGAAGATCTACACGCCTGGTGAGTACGCGGTCATCACGTCGGCCGGGTGGCTGGATGCGCCCGACTACGTCGCTGAGGCGCTGGGGCTGGTGAAGGATCGTCGGGCAGTGCACCGCCGGCGTGTGACCAACAACCAGGACGGGCCCATCACGCTCTCCACATCGTGGTTCGCGCCTGACGTCGGGCAGCGGGCGCCCAGGCTCCTGGACCCGGAGCGGATCCAAGAGGGCACGCTGATGTACGTCGAGAACACGACCGGTCGGCAGGGGAGTTACGCCGAGGACCGCATGTGTGCTCGGCAGGCGACCGACGAGGAGTCGGCGGACCTGCAACTTGAGCCTGGCTCACCGGTCCTGGTCGTGCACCACGTCGTCTTCGACCTGCAGGACCGGCCGTTGGAGTTCGCGGAAGCCACCTACCCGCCGCAGCGCTGGGCGTTCGAGCAGGGCTACCCCCTCACCTGATGAAGCACGCCATTTCAGCGAACGGCTTGCACAGCCCAAGTGGCTAATGCCACTATCCACTCAGTGGCTAAGGCCACTTGGAGAAGGGGGCGTGGTCGTGACGAGTCAGAGGTCGGTGCAGGGCGGGCACTTAGCTTGCCGGGCGTGCCGTGGTCGGGGTTGGAAGCGGGTCAGCTCGCGCTCCGCCCTGGCACTCTCCGCCGTCAACGACCGTGCCCGTGCCGCATCGAAACGGCGCTGCCTCGACTGCGACGGTAGCGGCAAGGAGTGAGCACGGATGGCCTACATGATCGACCGCTATCCCTCTGAGGACTCACCGCGACTCGGGGCGATGACCTTGTACCCAGTCGCGGAGTCCGCGGCCCTGTCCCGGCGCTGGTTCCGCAAGTTCATCGCCCCGTACAACCCGGCCTGCTCGGTCGACGACTGCGTGCTGATGATCTCGGAACTGGTCACCAACGCCATCCTCTACGGCGAGTCGGACGAGGTGTGGCGGGTGCGAGTGGAGTGGTTCCGGGAAGGCGCCTCGCTCAAGGTCGAGGTACACAACGCCGGCTTCCCGGCGAGGGTCCGCCTACGGCGACCGGACGCGGCCGACGCGCACGGACGCGGGCTGCTCCTCGTCGATTCGATCGCCGACTCCTGGCGCTGTGGGCCCAGTCGATTCGGCGGAACGGTCGTCTCCTTCGTGATGGCCGATGCCTGGCCTTCCTGAGGCGGGAGCGGGCACCCGGTACTGCGCCATCGGATTCCTCGCTAGTCTGGTTGACCAGTTGACTTGGCCAATCCCGACGGGCGGCGTTCATGGCGTATGAAGTGGAGGCACCCAAGTATGTACGCCTCGCCCAGACGATCCAGGGCCGCATCGAGGACGGCACGTACCCACCGGGCTCGAAGGTGCCCAGTGAGAATCAACTGGTGCAGGCGTTCGGCATGTCCCGGCCGACCGTCGTGCGGGCCCTTGAGTTGCTGAAGCGGGATGGCTGGCTGGAGTCCCGGCAGGGATACGGGACGATCGTGCGCGGTCGGCCGGCAGGTGTCGAGGAGAGGGACCGCCGTGGGCGGGAAGTGCTGGAGCGCGATGAATCGCAGAGTTCAGGACGCCTGATCGCTGTCGATCAGGTACCGGTTCCCGCGCGCGTTGCTTCAGTGCTCGGTCTGCCTAAGCGAGCCAAGGTCCTCATGCGCCGTTTCCTGGTCGTGGAGGACGGTGAACCCGTCGAACTGGTCTCGTCCTACTTCCCCGCCGGCCTGGTCGAGGGCACCGCCTTGCAGAGTGCCGATCTCCTGACCGGCGGCACCCGTGCGCACCTTGAGACGCGGAAGAAGGTTCGCTTCGATCATGTGACGGAGCGGGTGTCGGCCAGACTGCCCGAGCGTTCTGAGGCCGATCTCCTGGAGCTCCCGGACGGTGTGCCCGTCCTCAGCGTCCTGGTCGTCGCGTGCGACGCCTCAGGTCAGGCTCTGCAAGTCTCTGACGTGCTGCTCCCGGCTGACCGGCAGGAACTCGAAGACACGTACCGACTCGGCTGAACCTGGGGACGCCCACCGTGGCTTGGCTGGGACGGCTGATGCTCACGCGCGTCGTGTGGCGAGCCGGTACACCAGGTAGGTAAAGCCGAGGATGGCGTCGACCGCAGCCCATAGGCCGATCATGAGTCCCACGCCGATTGTGGTCCCGACGTCGTCGGCGTCCTTGCACAACTTCAGGTTGTCGCCCGTCAGCCCCTGGCAATCGTCGGGCGTACCGCTGCCGCTCGCGGCTCCCATGATCACGCCGATCAGAAACAGGATCTGGATGGCTAGGAAGATCCAGAGGAAGACTCGATGTCGCTTCTTTGGTCGGAGTGCCCCGCTCTCGTGTGGACTGCTTGCCGGTGCTTGCGGCTGTGCTGACCAGTCATCCGGCTGCTTTGCGGGTGTCTGTGGCTCGCGTGGATCCCACGACTGCGGCTCCTGAGCGCGGTGTTCTCTGCCCATGTCCGCCCTCCTCGTGTGGCTGGCTTCATGGTGCGCTTGCGTTAGCGCGTCCGCTCGTTGACGACCGCCAAGCCACTTGACAAGTCAACTTGGCATCCCTAATTTCGAACTTGCTAAGTCAACCTGTCAGGTGATGGGTTGGTTCATCTCAGAAGGAGAACTCTCAGTGCGTGTGATCCGCGTTGACGCCTCGACCGCGACGATCCTGCTCACCGAAGCGCCGGCGCCGAAGGTGCGCGACCGGCAGACCGGTGAGATCGCCAAGGACGCCGTGAGTGGTGAGGCGCTGATGACCGTCGGCGTCGTCTTCATCGACGAGGGGGACTCGTCGCTCATCCAGGTCACCGTTCCCGAAAGCGGTGTGACGGAGGGCCTGACCGTCGGCGCTCCCGTGTCCCTGCCGGGGCTCATCGCCCGGCCGTGGGAGAGCGTGTTCAACGGCCAGCAGCGGCACGGCATCGCCTACCGCGCTACCGCGATCGCGCCGGGTGCTTTTCCGGTCCCGGTCGCTCAGGCGGGCTGATCGTCGTGACGGACCTGATCACGTTGGCCGAGTTGGGCGCACCCCTCGCTGCGATAGGCGGCGCGGCCTACGTCCGGCACGCCAACCCGGCCGCGTACTGGTCCACGGTCGGGCTGCCGGTTTCGGTGGCCCGACTGCTGGCCTCGTACTCCTCGACCATGGACGCCTGCGGTCTGACCGTCGAGCCGTCCCGGTTGCGGGTGTTGGCCATCAAGGCGACCAGCCGTCGGGAGATCCGGCCGGTCCCGCCTCGGCGGGGCATCATCCGGCCCACTACGACCGGCCTGCGCGTCCGGCTCCGCCTCGCTCCCGGCCAGGAACCGGCCGACGTCGCCGCCTCGGCGGAACGACTCCGCCACGCCTGGGGCGTGCACGGCGTGTACGTCAAGGACGTCAAGCCCGGTGTCGTCGAATTGCGCCTCATCGGCTTCGACGTCCTGCGCAAGGTGCGCATGCCGCGGCGGACCGAGGGCGGATTCCTCAAAGTGCCGGTGGCCTTGAGGGAGGACGCGACCGCGTTCTTACGGGACTACCGCGCTGTGCCGCATGGACTCGTCCTCGGCGCGACGCTGTCGGGCAAGTCCATGTACCTGCGGAACCTCATTGCCGGGCTCTCGCGGCAGCCTGTCGCCCTGGTCGGCGTCGACTGCAAGCGGGGCGTCGAGCTGGCCCCGTTCGCCTCCCGCTTCACCGCGCTGGCCACCGACCCGGACGAGGCGGCCGAGCTGCTGCCCCTCCTGGTCAAGGAAATGGAGGACCGATACGACCTCATCAAGGCCCGGCAGGGCATCGCTCCCGGTACCCGCGACGAGGAGATCACCTCAGACATCTGGGGCCTGCCTGACAGCGAACGGCCTATCCCCATCGTGCTGTTCGTCGACGAGGTGGCCGAACTCTTCCTCGTCGCGACCCGCAAGGACGAGGAACGTCGCGACGAGATGGTCACCCACCTCATCCGCCTCGCCCAGCTGGGCCGGGCGGCCGGCATCTACCTGGAGGTCTGCGGGCAGCGCTTCGGTGCCGAGCTGGGCAAGGGCGCCACCATGCTCCGGGCCCAACTCACCGGCCGCGTCTGCCACCGCGTCAACGACGAAGCGTCGGCCAAGATGGCTTTGGGGGACATCGCCCCTGAAGCGGTCGACGCCTCCTGCGCCATCGCCGCCGAGCTGCCGGGCCTGGCTGTGGCCGGTGACACCTCCGGCGGCTGGTCCCGCATCCGCACCCCGTACCTGTCCCTCGCCGCTGCTGCGGCCACCTGCCGCGAAACGGCCCACCTCGCCCCACACGTTCCGGCGCTCATGCCCTTCCGGCCGTACGTCCCGCCTGTCGCCCTCGACCGCCCCGAACCGGCTCCCGCCGCGCGCCGCGCCTCCGACACACAGGGGGACTGATCGATGCGCACCCCCAGCATCCGCATCGACCCCATCCTCATTCAAGCGGCCATCGCTGCCGCGCTCTCCTTCGCCCACCTGCACGACCTCGCTGCGGCGGCCGGGCAGGACGGTTGGAAGGCGTGGGCCTATCCGATCAGCGTTGACCTGCTCCTCGTTGCGGCCTGGCGGCGGCTGCGCTTTGGTACGGCGAAAGCCGCCGGCTGGTGCTGGTTCGTCGTCGCTTTGGCCGCGTCGCTGGGCGCGAACGTCGCCACCGCCGGCCTGCTCGACCTCGGCGACGTCCCGGCCTGGCTGCGCATCCTCGTCGCCGGATGGCCCGCCGTCGCCTTCCTCGGCGGAACACTCCTCGCGCACGGCACCCCGGACCGCGACGAGGCGCCGGTGTCGGACCAGGACGAGACACCCGCCACGCCCGTCACGACGACCGCCCCTGAGCTGCCCGCCGCCGCTCCACAGCCGGCCGCACCGCCCACCGCCGCCCCCGTCCCGCCCGCGCTCGTCGCCCTCGCCCGCAAGGTCGCCGACGACCACCGCACCCGGACCGGGACGGACATCGACACCCCGACCCTTCGCACCCGCCTCGGCGTTCCGCTCCCGCTCGCCGAAGCCATCGCAGCCCAACTCACCTGATCTCGGAGGACTTTCCACCTTGCGCCCGTCCACGCTCCGCACGCTCAACCGCGCCGCCGAGCTGACCCGTCAGAACCGCCTCACCGAAGCAATGCTCATCGCCGAACCCGTGATCCTCACCGCCGACGAGTACGAGGGCGCAGAGATCCGGCGCTGGCTGCTCGACCACGTCGCCGACTTCACCGGCGAGAACCACGACGAACCGAAGGAGCTGCCCTGATGCCCGCCAACCGCCGCTTCCGCCGAGTCGTCCGCATCGGACCCGTCCAGGTCGGCACCGCCTATGACGGCCGCGGCCGCGAGAAGCACACCGTCGTCTGCACCGCCCCGCGCTGCGGCTTCTCCAACGACTTGGACACCCGCGCCGCCGCCGAGCTCGCCGCCCGCACCCATCGCTGCCGCGTCCGCTGAGGAGACCCCTGTGACCGTCTCGCTCCCGCTCGTCTTCGTCCTGGGCGTCATCGCCTGGGCCGCGATCAAATTCCTCGGCGTGCGCATGTGGGTCGCCGTCGTGATCGCCCTGTTCGGCTTCTGGCTCTCCCATACCTTCCTCGCCCCCGCCATCGAGTCCGGCACCCGCTCCGGGGTCGGCGTCGTCAACGGCGACAACCGCTGAAAGGGAGCTCCGCCATGTTCCGTCCCAAGCTGCCCGACGTCCCCACTCCGCCGCCGACCCTCATCCCGCAGCAGCACCACCAGCACAACCCGGCTCCGACCTCCGCCGGCCGCTCGCTCAGCCCCTACGCGGGCCCGGTCGCCGCCGTCCTCGTCGGCGGAGTCGTCCTCACCGCGCTCCTGGCGGCCGTCGCCATCACGGCCATCTCCGTGGCCATCGCCGCCGTGGTCCTGCGCTCCCTGCTCAACAACGCCAGCAGGCGCTGACCGGCCGCCGGGGCGGCAAACGCCGCCAAGCATCCCGCCGCCCCGGGGCCGTCCCTCCCAACCGCAGAAACAGCCGAAAGGAACCACCATCATCACCCGGCAGACTCCGCCCCCGCTGGCGGAACTCTCCATGCTGGCCTCTCTCGGCACCATGCCCGAGCTGGCCCGCCAACTCTCCGGCCTGGGTGGCTGCACCCATCCCGTCCGTCTCGACGGCCACCGCACCGAATACGCCGTCGACACGGCAACCGGCGAGATCGGCCGAACCCTGCACCACCTCGACTCGACCGCCCTGCCGGCCGGCCAACTCCTCGTCCGCTGCAACAACCGCCGTGCGACCCGCTGCCCGGCCTGCGCCGAGACCTACCGCCGCGACACCTACCACCTGATCACCGCCGGACTCCACGGCGGCAAAGGCACCTCGGACCAGGTCGCCACACACCCACGCGTCTTCGCCACCTTCACCGCCCCCAGCTTCGGCCCAGTCCACAACCGCCGCACCGACGGACGCCCCTGCCGCTGCGGCGCCCGGCACGACGAGAACGACGGCGCGCTCGGCACACCCCTCGACCCGGACCGCTACGACTACGAAGCGGCCGTCCTCTGGAACGCCCACGCCGGGCACCTCTGGCGGCGCTTCTCCATCTACCTCCGCCGGGAGATCGCCAAGCGCGCCGGCCTCACCCAACGCACCTTCCGCGACCATGCACGCATCTCCTTCGCCAAGGTCGCCGAGTACCAGAAACGCGGTGCCGTGCACTTCCACGCGGTCATCCGCATCGACGGCCCGGAAGGCGGCGACACCCCACCACCCACCTGGGCGACGGCGGAACTCCTGACGGACGCCGTCCAGGCCGCAGCCACTGCCGCCCGCGTCGACGGTCCGACCATCGACGGACGCGCACACACCTTCGCCTTCGGCCGCCAACTCGACGTCCGCACGATCCGATCCGCCGACTTCGACCACGGTCAGGAGCTCACCGAACGAGCCGTCGCCGCCTACATCGCCAAGTACGCCACCAAAGGCGCTGAGACGGCGACCGGCACCCTCGATCGCCCGCTCAAGTTCCTCGCCGAGCTCGCCCAGGTCCGCATCTCCGACCACGCCCGACGCATGATCCGCGTCGCGTGGACCCTCGGCGCACGTCCCGATCTCACCGAGCTCCGCCTGCGCGCCTGGGCCCACATGCTCGGCTTCCGCGGCCACTTCTCCACCAAGTCCCGCCGCTACTCCACCACCCTCGGCGCACTCCGCGACGCCCGCGCTGAATGGCGCCGCGCCCAAGTCGCTGCGGCCGTCGAGGCAGAGCCGATGGAGCCGACGGAAACCACCCTCGTCCTCTCGCACTGGGTCTTCGCCGGAACGGGCCTCTCCCGCGCCGAAGCCTGGCTATCCGCATCCCTCGAACCCGCCCCCGGAACGGAAGGAGAGCCCACCCGATGACCGACCGCTACCTGTCCGTCGACCAGGTCGCCGAGCTGCTCGGCACGACCGCCCGCTTCCCTCGGCGGCTGATCGAGGAGCGGCGCATCCGGTACGTGAAGGTCGGCCGGCACGTCCGCATCCCCGAGAGCGCGGTCGAGGAGTTCATCCGGTCCCGCACCGTCGAGCCGATCCGGCTTCGTCGCACTGTCATTCGGAGGGCTGCCTGATGGCCAACAAGAAGGGGAGGCGTCGCCGCTTCGGTGCGGTGCGCCAGTACCGGTCTGGCAAGTGGACGGCCTCGTACCTCGGGCCCGACGGTGAGCGCATCCGTGCGGAAGAGACCTTCGCTACCAAGAAGGACGCGGAGATCTGGCTGTCCCAGGTTGAGGCTGACCTCAGCCGCGGGGATTGGCGCGCTCCCGACGCTGGTGCGGTCAACTTCCGGATCTACGCCGAGAAGTGGGTCGAGGAACGGGAGTTGGCTATTCGCTCCGTCGATCTATACGAAGATCTGTTCCGGCTCCACATCTTTCCGACGTTCGGGACCCTCGACCTGGACGAGATCACGGCTCCTCGTGTCCGGGAGTGGCGTGCTGAACGCCTGCGCACCACGGGCGCGAAGACCACGGTCGCCAAGGCGTACAGGCTCGTGAAAAGCATCATGGAAACCGCCGTCGACGACGAACTGATCAGCCGCAATCCCTGCCGCATCAAGGGCGCGGGTAAGGAGTCGGCTGCCGAGCGTCGTATCGCTACCGTGGCCCAGGTCGATGCCCTCGCCGAAGCGATCGGTATCCGTTGGCGGCTCATGGTCTACCTCGGCGCCTACGGCCCGATGCGCCCCGAGGAGCTGGCCGGCCTGCGCCGCCGGGACGTCGACCCCGACGACATGGTGATCCGCGTCCGAGTCGCCGAACCCGAGCGGACCAACGGCAAACGCGCCCCTGGCGAGACCAAGTCCGGCGCAGGGGTCCGGGCCGTCGTACTCCCCACCTTCCTGCACAAAGAGGTGAAGCAACACCTCGCCTGGTTCGCCGAGAAGGGGCCTGACGGCCTGGTCTTCGTCGGTGAGAAAGGGGCTCCCTTCCGGCGCACCTCCTTCGGCCGCAAGTGGCGGCGCGCCCGCACCGCCGCCGGTCTCCCGGACGGATTCCGCTTCTACGACCTTCGTCACACCGGGCACACGCTCTCGACTCGTTCGGGCGCCACCCTGAAGGACACGATGGTCCGCGCCGGCCAGTCCTCCGAGAAAGCGGCGCTGATCTACCAGCACTCCGACGAGGAGCGGCAGCGGGACCTCGCGGCCGGGCTCGACGACCTGGTCCGCGCCGAGCGTGCGAAGCACCACAAGGGCAAGGATCACGACCCCGCGCACCACGACGAGAAGGCCACGGGCAGCTAGTGCTGTGACCGGATTGGTTCACCGGGTTGGCGGTACTGTCCGCGCATGAATCAGCTCCCCTGCACTTTGGAAGCCCTCGTTGTGCGCACCGACTTCTCGGCAGACGGTGCGTGGGACGCTCTGCGTTCGTCGCTGTTCTCGCCCAGCAAGGACGGTTTCTTGGCCAACGTCGCAGTCGTCGATGACCGGATGTACGGGGGTTTGACATCCAACCAGGCCCTCGACCTGATCCCCGCGGCGTACCAGCATCCGCTTCTTGTCTTAGCGGACTCTGTAGCCCTCGCCTCGACTGAACGGCCACTCCTCGTGCTGGACCTGCAGGGTGAGCGTGGGCGTGGTGTCCGCGTTGTGGCAGCCCAGCTGTGGAGCATTGAGAACAACCTCTCGGGCGCGAACATGGACTTCGAGGAGTTCGCCGGCGCCGTCGACGAGGACGGCGTCTTCCGAGGTTTCTGAGTCACTGGCCGTGGGGCGGTTTTAGGCTGCGGACGCGCTGGGGCGCCCGCCCCAGCGGATGCCCTTCTCGCTGCGGCTGCGGGCGCGTTCCTTGCGTTCTGCGGCCAGGACGTCGCGGTGGCGGGCGTTGGCGTTGCGCCAGCGCAGGTAGGCGTGCAGGGCCCGTGTCTGCACGGTGTGGTTGGGGTGGTGGGAGTTGGCGATGGTGAACTGCCGCAGTGGTCCGAAGTGAGCTTCGATCGGGTTGGCCCAGGAGGCGTAGGTCGGGGTGAAGCACAGTTCGACCTTGTGGTTCCTGGCCCAGCGGCGGATGTCGGCGCCTTTGTGGGCGGACAGGTTGTCCAGGATCACGTAGATCGGGGCGCCGTCGGGCCGGGCGGCGCGGATCGACTTCAGTGCGGCCAGCGTGTTGGCGGCGCCCTTCCTGCGGCGGTTGACGCCCCACAGGGTGTCGTCGCCGACCGAGTAGCAGCCGTGGAAGTACCGCACACCGTGGGTGCGATGGTAGGTGGCCGGCACCCGGTCGGGTCTGGTCTGCGTGGCCCAGCAGCTGCCGCCGGTGGGTCGGATCCCGAGGGGGCCGAACTCGTCGAAGGCGAAGACCCGGTCCGGGAAGCGGTCAAGGACCTCCTCGATCCGGTCTAGCTTCCCCTCGCGCTCGGGGTCGGGGGATTCCTTCCATGTTTTGGTGCGCTGGAAGGTGACACCGCGGCGGGCGAGCAGGCCGCGTAACGCCTCACGGCCGATGCGAATCACCCGGCCGTGGACTTTCCGCAGGTAGGCGACGAGCTTGCGCAGCGACCAGCGGGTGAAAGGCTGGCCGAGTTTGGTGGGGCGGGTGATGGCCGTCTGGATGACGAAGTCCTCGTCGTCACGACTGAGCAGGCGGGGACGGCCTCCCGCCCACCGAGGGTCCAGACAGGCCAGGCCGATCTCGTTGAAGCGGTGGATCACATTTCGGACAGTGTCTTCGTCGGCCTGCACCAGCTGGGCGATCACCGGCACCCGGTTCCCGCCGGCCGAGGCCAGCAGCATCATCGCGCGCCGATAGCGCACCGAGTTGGTGCTGCCCCGACGAACGATCTGCTGCAGCTTCTGCCCTTCCTGGTCGGTCAGTCTGCGCACACGGACAGGCTCGGCCACCGCGCCTCCAGCGGTCGGATCGGACGTCACTCCACATCCAACCGCCACGACCACCGACCCGGCGAACCTATGCGGTCAGAGCACTAGCTGCGCCCTTATGGTGCGGATGTGGTGCGCGCCCCGCTAGCCGGTCTAGACAACAAAGAACCCCCGGGTCGTCGACCTGGGGGTTTCGTGTGGAGCGGGTGACGAGAATCGAACTCGCGCTCTCAGCTTGGGAAGCTGATGTTCTACCATTAAACTACACCCGCGTAAAACGCCGGTCCGAGCCGGTGTCGGAACGCTCCGTCACTCTACCTCATGCCGGGCCCCGGGCGTCGAAGCCTCGGGGCCCGCTTGCGTCGGCGGGGCGGGATCGCTGTGTGGGCGACCGGAGTTGGGGCGTACGGTGGTCGCCTGGAAGTGGGGTCGGGCGGGGTCGGGGTGCCGCCTGGAGGGCCGCCCCGTTCGTCCCGTAATGTGGCTTTCAGTGTCCGGCGAGCAGCAGCCGGACGCGGCTCTTGGGGAAGGGACTCATGGACTTGATGGAGCGCACCGTCGTCCGTTGTGCCGATGGGCATGTGTTCAGCACCGCTTCGTTCCCGATGCAGCAGGCCGAGCGGCTCGGTCCCGGACGGCTCGTCCGGTGCCCTCGTTGCGCCCGGTTGCGCAGTGCCGTGCCGGTGACGCTCGAGAAGCGGTAGTGGCGGGCGCAGAACGGTAAGCCCTGGCGCGCGGAGTCGTCCGATGGTGGTCGCTCCGCGCGCCTTGCGTATCCTCGGGACGTGCTTCTCTCAGACAAGGACATCCGGGCCGAGATCGACGCCGGGCGGGTACGGATCGATCCCTACGACGAATCCATGGTGCAGCCGTCGAGCGTCGACGTGCGACTCGACCGATACTTCCGGGTGTTCGAGAACCACCGCTACCCGCACATCGACCCCTCCGTGGAGCAGGCCGACCTGACCCGGCTCGTGGAACCCGAGGGCGACGAGCCGTTCATCCTCCACCCCGGGGAGTTCGTGCTCGCCTCCACGTACGAGGTCGTCAGCCTTCCCGACGATCTCGCGTCGCGGCTCGAGGGCAAGAGTTCGCTCGGGCGGCTCGGACTGGTCACCCACTCCACGGCCGGATTCATCGACCCCGGCTTCTCCGGGCACGTGACCCTCGAGCTGTCGAACCTCGCCACCCTGCCGATCAAGCTGTGGCCCGGTATGAAGATCGGGCAGCTGTGCATGTTCCGGCTCAGTTCGCCGGCCGAGTACCCCTACGGCAGCGACCGCTACGGGTCGCGGTACCAGGGGCAGCGCGGGCCGACGGCGTCCCGCTCGTTCCTGAACTTCCACCGGACCCAGGTGTGAGCGGCGGCACGGACGGCGCGGGGCCGGCCCGCGAGAACCTCAGCTACGAGCAGTTCGGGACGGCCGTCCGGGAGCTCGCGCAGACCATCGCGGACGACGGGTACGTCCCGGACGTCGTGCTGAGCATCGCCCGTGGAGGCGTCTTCGTCGCCGGCGGGCTCGCCTACGCCCTCGACTGCAAGAACATCCATCTGGTCAACGTCGAGTTCTACACCGGCGTCGGGACCACGCTCGACATGCCCGTCATGCTCGCGCCCGTTCCCGACGTCATCGACTTCTCCGACAAGAAGGTCCTCATCGCCGACGACGTCGCCGACACGGGCAAGACGCTGAGGCTCGTCCGCGACTTCTGCCGGGACGCCGTCGCCGAGGTGCGCAGCGCCGTCGTCTACGAGAAGTCGCAGTCGCTCGTGAAGTGCGAGTACGTGTGGAAGCGGACGGACGACTGGATCAACTTCCCTTGGAGTGTCCTGCCTGTGGTGCGTAGGTCGGGGGAGCCGGGCGCGCCCTCGAAGGACGCCCTCTGACAGGGCGTGACTCGCGCGGACACCGCATCCCCGTCCCCGTCCCTATTCCGTCCGCAATGGTTTCAGGGGGCCCTGGAGGGAAGGTCCTCCGAAGCCCCCTGCGGAGGGCCCTCATGGGGAGGGCCGTGTCGGTGGCATCTCTCGGTCAGCGCTTGTGCAGCGTCTTCACGCCGTCCGGTTCGAAGTCGTAGACGTAGTCGTTGAGCCGGAGGCCGTCGACCGCACCGATCCACATGAAGTCACGGCCCTTGCCCACCGCGACCGTCAGGACGGTCGGCTTGGCGTTGCGCGACGTGAACGCGGTCTTGAGCGCGCTGAAGGTGCACGGGGTGGCCAGAGCGCAGCCAGTCACCGTGCCCGCGTTGCCCGTGAGGAACCAGCCCCCGGTGGTCGTGGCGTCGAGGAACGGGCTCCAGCTGTTCACGGTCGGGGACGCCGCCGGCAGCCACACCAGGGAGGAGTAGTCGGAGCTGCTGTTCAGGTTCGGGTCGATCTCGAACCTGATGTTCGGCATGTTCGTCACGCCGCCGTACGAGATGTTCTCGCCCGTCTGGAAGACGTGGAATCCCACTCGGCGCAGGCTCAGCAGCGACTTGCCGTAGAAGTCCACCTCGTTGCCGAAATCGACCTTCTCGACCACCTGAGGGTTCACCGTCTGCGTCGCGCCCAGCACCTCGATGCCCAGGCTGCCCCGGCCGTACGGCGGCCGTGCGGACGTGCCGGTCACGCCGAACGAGCCGAACGGCCCGTTGCGCAGCGCGGCGACGGGGGAGCCGATCGTGTTGCGGGTGATCACGCCCCAGTGGTCCGCGCGGGCCCGGACGTCGTCCGTGCCGGCGACGGCGGTTCCCGGAAGGATCATGGCGATGACGGCGACCAGCAGGGCGGCCACGAGCACCGGTCCCCGCCTCAAGCCAAAGCGAGCTTTCACGCACACTCCCAGTACGAGGTGGTAGGGAGCAGTCACGTTATCTGACACTCTGTAGTCGAAGTGATGCGACATGCGGTTGATGTGACATTTTGATGGGTTTCGAATGGGTCGTGTGTGTCGCTCTCCGTCAGGTGCGGGGACGTGGAAGGGCCCCCGCCTTTTCGTTGGCGGGGGCCCCTCACGTGACTGCCGTGGGCTGTTAGAAGGTGCCCAGCTTCACGATCGACAGCAGGGCGATCAGCTGGATCGACGACGCGCCCAGCGCCTTCGGCCACGGCAGGTCGTGGGAGCGGCTGACCATCATGGTCAGCAGCGCGCCGGCGGCCACCCACGTCACCCAGCCGAGCAGCTGGACGAACGACGCGTCGCCGCCGAAGAACATCGCGACGACCAGGCGCGGTGCGTCCGTCAGGGACATGATCAGCATGGAGAGGCCGACGGTGGGCTGCCACGCGCCGTTGCCGCCGAGCTGACGGGCCAGCGTGTGGGTGACCACGCCCAGCACGAGCGAGCTCAGCACCATCGCGACGGCCGTCGTCAGGACGATCGGGATCGCGTTGGAGAGCGTCGCGTTTATGGCGTCCGAGCGCGCGCCGTCGAAGCCGAAGACCGCGAGCAGGCCGTAGAGGAACGTGACGACGAGGGCCGGGCCCCACATCGTGTAGTCCCGCATCTGGAGGAAGGTCTGCTGCGGGGCGAGGACGATGCCCTTCAGCAGTGCCTTCCAGGGCAGGCGCGGACCGACCGGGCCGGCGGGCGCGGACCCGGCGTGGTAGGTGCCACCCTGGTTGTACGGGTCGTACTGCTGGTGGTCGTCGATCGAGAAGGCCTGGGTGTGGCCCGGGTTGTTCGCGGCGTACGGGTCGTGCGGGACGCCGCCGTGTCCGCCGGGACCACCCGGGGCGCCGTACGGGGCGTCGCCGCCGAAGTACTCCGGCTCGTCACCGCCGTGTCCGCCGTGGCCGCCGCCGTTCGCCTGCGGCCACTGACCGCCGCCCGCGCCGCCGTACTGCGGGCGCTGCGGGTACGGCTGCTGGGCCGACGGGTAGCCGTAGGACGGCCCGGAGGGACCCGCCGGACCCGACGGCCCCGAGGGACCCGACGGTCCTGAGGGCCGCGACGGTCCCTGGGGCGCCTGCTGCCCGTACGGAGGGTGTTGCGGTCGCGTTTGCGGGGCGCGGTTGTCCCGGGCGCCGCGTCCGATCCTGAATCCAGCCACGTCTTCGAACGTACCTGGTCCCGCGGAGTGACGTGCCAAGGCCGCCGTCCGCACATGGCTTTGCTGCCGAGCTGTGACATCCCCTAAGGGGAGTAACGGGGCTGGATCGGGGGGTTCTTCAGGGGTGTCACGGGGTGGCGAAGGGGTGTGGGGTGCGAGGTGCGGGTGGAGGGGAGGGGAACGGCGACGCCCCCGTGTCCGGGGACACGGGGGCGTCGGTACGGCGTCCGGGCTACGCGGTCACTTCACCGGCTGGGGCTCCGGCTCGCTCTCGGTTTCCGTCTCGCCGGCCGGGGGCTCGTCGTCGACCGGTGTCTTGACCGACTCCAGGAGGAGCTGGGAGACGTCCACGACCTGGATGGACTCCTTGGCCTTGCCCTCGTTCTTCTTGCCGTTGACCGAGTCGGTCAGCATGACGAGGCAGAACGGGCAGGCGGTGGAGACGATGTCGGGGTTGAGGGAGAGGGCTTCGTCGACGCGCTCGTTGTTGATGCGCTTGCCGATCCGCTCCTCCATCCACATCCGCGCGCCGCCCGCGCCGCAGCAGAAGCCGCGCTCCTTGTGGCGGTGCATCTCCTCGTTGCGCAGGCCCGGGACGTTGGCGATGATCTCGCGCGGCGGCGTGTAGATCTTGTTGTGCCGGCCCAGGTAGCAGGGGTCGTGGTAGGTGATGATGCCCTCGACCGGGGTCACCGGGATCAGCTTGCCCTCGTCCACCAGGTGCTGGAGCAGCTGGGTGTGGTGGATGACCTCGTAGTCGCCGCCGAGCTGCGGGTACTCGTTGCCGATGGTGTTGAGGCAGTGCGGGCAGGTGGCGACGATCTTCTTCGCCGACCTGGGCTTCTTCGACTCGGGCGTCACGTTGCCCTCGTCGTCCGTCTCCTCGCCGAACGCCATGTTCAGCGCCATGACGTTCTCCATGCCGAGCTCCTGGAACAGGGGCTCGTTGCCGAGGCGGCGGGCGGAGTCACCGGTGCACTTCTCGTCGCCGCCCATGATCGCGAACTTGACGCCCGCGATGTGCAGCAGCTCGGCGAAGGCTTTCGTCGTCTTCTTGGCGCGGTCCTCGAGGGCGCCGGCGCAGCCGACCCAGTACAGGTACTCGACCTCGGTGAGGTCCTCGATGTCCTTGCCGACGACCGGCACCTCGAAGTCGACTTCCTTGAGCCACTCGAGGCGCTGCTTCTTGGCCAGGCCCCAGGGGTTGCCCTTCTTCTCCAGGTTCTTGAGCATCGTGCCCGCCTCGGACGGGAACGCGGACTCGATCATCACCTGGTAGCGGCGCATGTCGACGATGTGGTCGACGTGCTCGATGTCGACGGGGCACTGCTCGACGCACGCGCCGCAGGTGGTGCAGGACCACAGGACGTCGGGGTCGATGACGCCGCCCGCGGCGAAGCCGCTGTCGGATACCGCTTGGGCGGCGCCGATGAGGGGACGCTCGGCCTCGGCGAGAGCGGCCGCGGGGACGTCCTTGAGCTGCTCCTCGGAGGCCTTCTCGTTGCCCTCCATGTCCTTGCCGCCGCCGGCCAGCAGGTACGGGGCCTTGGCGTGCGCGTGGTCGCGCAGGGACATGATGAGGAGCTTGGGGGAGAGCGGCTTGCCGGTGTTCCAGGCGGGGCACTGCGACTGGCAGCGTCCGCACTCGGTGCAGGTGGAGAAGTCCAGCAGGCCCTTCCAGGAGAACTGCTCGACCTGGGAGACGCCGAAGACGTCGTCGTCGCCGGGGTCGGTGAAGTCGATCGGCTTGCCGCCGGACGTCATCGGCTGCAACGCGCCCAGCGCCGTCCCGCCGGTCGCCTCGCGCTTGAACCAGATGTTCGGGAACGCCAGGAAGCGGTGCCAGGCAACGCCCATGTTGGTGTTGAGCGAGACCACGATCATCCAGATGAACGAGGTGCCGATCTTCACCATCGCGGTGAAGTAGACCAGCGTCTGGAGGGTGGGGACGCTCAGCCCCTTGAAGGCCAGCACCAGGGGGTACGAGGCGAAGTACCCGGCCTCGTAGTGGTCCACGTGGTGGAGGGCGCCCTCGAGGCCGCGCAGCGTGTAGATCGCGAGGCCGATGGTGAGGATGACGTACTCGACGAAGTACGCCTGGCCCGCCTTGGAGCCCGCGAAGCGGGACTTGCGGCCGGGGCGCGAGGGCAGGTTCGACAGCCGGATCGCGATGAGTACGACGATGCCGAGGATCGTCATCACACCGATGAACTCGGTGTACATCTCCAGCGGCAGCCAGTCGCCGACGACCGGCAGCGTCCAGTCGGCCTGGAAGAGCTGGCCGAAGGCCTGCGCCAGGGTCGGCGGCAGGGTGAGGAAGCCGATGGCGACGAACCAGTGGGCGAAGCCGACGATGCCCCAGCGGTTCATACGCGTGTGGCCGAGGAACTCCCGTACCAGGGTCACGCTGCGCGCGTAGGGGTTGTCGGTCCGGGCGCCGGCCGGGAGCGGCTGGCCCAGTTTGAAGTACCGGACGAACTGACCGATGGCGCGTGCGAGCAGCGCGACGCCGACCACGGTCAGGACCAGCGACACGATGATCGCGGCGAGTTGCATTTGGGGGCTCCTCGGGCCTGCGAGGGGACTTCGATCGAGATTACTAAGCGGTAACTTATGCAGTCCGTCTGAGAGTACCCCTTATTCTGCGTCGCACTGTAGCGGGGAGCGGAGTGATCTGAGTCGCTCAGGGTTCCCTCGGAATCAGGGGACAATCCGGCCGTGTTATTCGTACCAAATTGGTACATTTATGACTAATTTATATCCGTGCTCTACGGGATCGCTGCCGCCACCGCCGCCCTGTTCCTCGCCGCCGTCCTCGCCGCGCTGCTGCGCGTGCCCGCCCTGCGCCTCGGTCTGATCGACCGACGGCAGCGACAGCGGCGGGTGCCCCTGTCCGGGGGCGCCGCCGTCGTACTCGCCACCTGTGCCGTCGCCGTCGTCGGCGACCGGACGGGCGTCGCCCCGCTCGGGGACGGCGTCGGGGTGCTGCTCGTCGCGGGCGGCGCCGTCGCCGCGCTCGGGCTGGTCGCGGACGTGTGCCGGCTCAAGACGCGCTTCCTGGCCGTCGGCACGGCCGTCGCGGCGGCCTTCGTGGTGCCGTACGGGGAGACGTACGGGGAGATGGGAGGGATGCACGGGGACGCCTGGACCGTCGCCGGGGTGGTCTCCGCGGCCATGGGCGTCGGCTGGATCACCTTCGTCGCCCTCGCCTTCCGGGCGCTCGACCATGCCGAGGGCGTCGCCGGGACGGTCGGCGTGCTCACCGCCTTCGGGGTGGCCGCGTGTGTCGCCGTCGAGGTCATGGGCGGACTGGTGGTGCTGCTGAGCGTGCTCGCCGCCGCGCTGACCGGCTTCCTCATGCACAACTGGCCTCCCGCGCGTGTCGCCCTGGGGGCCTGCGGCTCGCTCTTCGCCGGCTTCCTGCTCGCCGCGGCCGCCGTCTTCGCCCGCGCGGGGCACGATCCGCTCGTCGGCACCGGGGTGCTGTTCGCGCTCACCGCGGTCGGCGCGGCGGACGTCCTGCTGGTGACGGTGTCGCGGCGGCTGGCCGGACGGCCCCTGCTGCGCGGCGCGCCCGACCATCTCGCCCACCGGCTGCGCCGGCTCGGGCTCACCGCACAGGGGGCGGCCGTCCTGCTCGGCCTCGCGGCCTTCGGTGCGGTGCTCGTGGGGGTGCTGGTGCACGCCGGGGTGGTCGAGGTGCGGGCGGTGTCATGGGTCGTGGGCGGGGCACTCGTCGTCGCGCTCGGGCTGTCGCGGGTCCAGGTCTACGGGCCGCCACGCGCGCGTGGACGCCTGTACGGGCAGCCGGGCGGGCCTCCCGGTGGGCCGCCCCGCGCGCGTGGGCGCCGGCTCGGCGGGCCCGACCGGCGTGCCCGGCGGGCGCCGGAGGCTCAGGCTTCCCGGGAGGCTCAGGCATCCCGGGATGTGCGGGAGGCCCGGGAGGCCCGGGAGGCCCGGGAGGCCCGGGAGGCCCGGGAGGCCCGGGAGGCGCGGCGGGCGCCCGTGTATGCGCCTCGGCGTCAATCCGAGGGCGGTGCGCATCACCCGGAATCCGGTGAACGACGGCCTGGGCGCGCGGTGTCGACGCAGGTCAACGGATCCTTGCGTGTAAGGAACGGATAAGAGTTGAGCGGGCCCGACTCAGGTCTGTTGACCGCGCGGTGAGCTTCGTGCACACTTGAGTCCGTTCCACTCAAGTCAGCTGGAGGAAGATCACCATGGCACGTGCGGTCGGCATCGACCTGGGCACAACCAACTCCGTCGTCAGCGTTCTGGAGGGCGGCGAGCCCACCGTCATCACCAACGCCGAGGGTGCCAGGACCACGCCGTCCGTCGTCGCCTTCGCGAAGAACGGTGAAGTCCTCGTGGGTGAGGTCGCGAAGCGGCAGGCGGTCACGAACGTGGACCGGACCATCCGTTCCGTGAAGCGCCACATGGGCACGGACTGGACCATCGAGCTGGACGGGAAGAACTTCAACCCGCAGCAGATGAGCGCCTTCATCCTGCAGAAGCTCAAGCGCGACGCGGAGGCCTACCTGGGCGAGAAGGTGGCCGACGCGGTCATCACCGTCCCGGCGTACTTCAACGACTCCGAGCGCCAGGCGACGAAGGAAGCCGGCGAGATCGCCGGCCTCAACGTCCTGCGCATCGTCAACGAGCCCACCGCGGCCGCGCTCGCGTACGGCCTCGACAAGGACGACCAGACGATCCTCGTCTTCGACCTCGGCGGCGGCACCTTCGACGTGTCCCTCCTGGAGATCGGTGACGGCGTCGTCGAGGTGAAGGCCACCAACGGTGACAACCACCTCGGCGGCGACGACTGGGACCAGAGGGTCGTCGACTACCTGGTGCAGCAGTTCAAGGCCGGCCACGGCGTGGACCTCGCCAAGGACAAGATGGCGCTGCAGCGTCTGCGCGAGGCCGCCGAGAAGGCGAAGATCGAGCTGTCCTCGTCCACCGAGACCTCGATCAACCTGCCCTACATCACGGCGTCCGCCGAGGGCCCGCTGCACCTGGACGAGAAGCTCACCCGCGCCCAGTTCCAGCAGCTGACGGCCGACCTGCTGGAGCGCTGCAAGACGCCGTTCCACAACGTCATCAAGGACGCCGGCATCAACCTCTCCGAGATCGACCACGTCGTTCTCGTCGGCGGTTCGACCCGCATGCCCGCCGTCGCCGAGCTCGTCAAGGAGCTGACCGGCGGTCAGGACGCCAACAAGGGCGTGAACCCGGACGAGGTCGTCGCCATCGGCGCCGCGCTCCAGGCCGGTGTCCTCAAGGGCGAGGTCAAGGACGTCCTGCTCCTCGACGTCACCCCGCTGTCCCTCGGCATCGAGACCAAGGGCGGCATCATGACCAAGCTGATCGAGCGCAACACCACGATCCCGACGAAGCGTTCGGAGATCTTCACGACGGCCGAGGACAACCAGCCGTCGGTGCAGATCCAGGTCTACCAGGGTGAGCGCGAGATCGCGGCCTACAACAAGAAGCTCGGCATGTTCGAGCTGACCGGTCTGCCGCCGGCGCCCCGCGGCGTCCCGCAGATCGAGGTCGCCTTCGACATCGACGCCAACGGCATCATGCACGTGACCGCGAAGGACCTCGGCACGGGCAAGGAGCAGAAGATGACCGTCACCGGCGGCTCCTCGCTGCCGAAGGACGAGGTCGACCGCATGCGCCAGGAGGCCGAGCAGTACGCGGACGAGGACCACCGCCGCCGCGAGGCCGCCGAGGCCCGCAACCAGGGCGAGCAGCTCGTCTACCAGACGGAGAAGTTCCTCAAGGACAACGAGGACAAGGTCCCCGGCGAGGTCAAGACCGAGGTCGAGGCCGCCGTCGAGGAGCTGAAGGCCGCGCTCAAGGGCGAGGACACCGCCGAGATCCGCACGGCCACCGAGAAGGTCGCCGCGGTCTCGCAGAAGGTCGGCCAGGCCATGTACGCCGACGCCCAGGCCGCGCCCGGCGCCGACGCCCCGCACGGTGACGCCCCGAAGGCCGACGACGACGTCGTGGACGCCGAGATCGTGGACGACGAGCGCAAGGACGGTGCCGCGTGACGGAGGAGACCCCGGGCTTCGAGGAGAAGCCCGACGTCCCCTCCGGCGCCACCCCTGAAGACGCCGAGCCGAAGGCCGCCTCCTCGTCCGCTCCGGCGGACGGGGCGGCCCCGGCCGGGGACGCGAACCAGACAGCCGGTCTCGTGGCCCAGCTGGACCAGGTGCGCACCGCCCTCGGCGAGCGCACCGCCGACCTCCAGCGCCTCCAGGCCGAGTACCAGAACTACCGCCGCCGGGTCGAGCGCGACCGGATCGCGGTCAAGGAGATCGCCGTCGCGAACCTCCTGACCGAGCTCCTGCCCGTGCTCGACGACATCGGCCGCGCGCGGGAGCACGGTGAGTTCGTCGGCGGCTTCAAGTCGGTGGGCGAATCGCTGGAGACCGTCGCGGCGAAGATGGGCCTGCAGCAGTTCGGCAAGGAAGGCGAGCCCTTCGACCCGACGATCCACGAAGCCCTGATGCACAGTTACGCGCCCGACGTCACCGAGACGACGTGCGTGGCGATTCTGCAGCCGGGGTATCGGATCGGCGAGCGCACCATCCGTCCCGCGCGGGTGGCCGTCGCCGAGCCGCAGCCCGGCGCGCAGGCGGCGAAGGGCGACGAGGCGGAGGCGGGCGACGACAAGGAGAGCGGTGGCCCGGACGAGGGCTGAGCTTGATCGGATGAGCGGACGGAAGGAGGGACGTCGAGGATGAGCACCAAGGACTTCATCGAGAAGGACTTCTACAAGGTCCTCGGCGTCCCCAAGGACGCCACCGAGGCCGAGATCAAGAAGGCGTACCGGAAACTCGCCCGCGAGTACCACCCGGACGCCAACAAGGGCAACGTCAAGGCGGAGGAGCGCTTCAAGGAGATCTCCGAGGCGAACGACGTCCTCGGCGACCCCAAGAAGCGCAAGGAGTACGACGAGGCGCGCGCCCTCTTCGGCAACGGCGGCTTCCGCCCGGGCCCGGGCGCGGGCGGCTCCTTCAACTTCGACCTGGGCGACCTCTTCGGAGGCGGCGCTCAGGGCGGCGGCGCCCAGGGCGGCTTCGGCGGCGGCATCGGGGACGTGTTCGGCGGCCTGTTCAACCGCGGCGGTGCGGGCACGACCCGCACCCAGCCCCGGCGCGGTCAGGACATCGACACCGAGGTCACGCTCACCTTCACGGAGGCGATCGAGGGCGCGACCGTCCCGCTGCGGATGTCCTCACAGGCCCCGTGCAAGGCGTGCTCGGGTACGGGCGACAAGAACGGCACACCGCGCGTGTGCCCGACCTGCGTCGGCACCGGCCAGGTGGCCCGGGGTTCGGGCGGCGGCTTCTCGCTGACCGACCCCTGCCCCGACTGCAAGGGCCGCGGCCTGATCGCCGAGCACCCCTGCCTGGACTGCAAGGGCAGCGGCCGCGCCAAGTCCTCGCGGACCATGCAGGTCCGCATCCCCGCAGGGGTCACGGACAGCCAGCGCATCCGCCTGCGGGGCAAGGGCGGTCCGGGCGAGCGCGGCGGTCCGTCGGGCGACCTCTACGTCGTCGTGCACGTCGGCGCCCACCCGGTGTTCGGCCGCAAGGACGACAACCTGACGGTGACCGTGCCGGTGACGTTCACCGAGGCGGCCCTCGGCGGCGAGGTCAAGGTGCCCACGCTCGGCGGCCCGGCGCTGACCCTGAAACTCCCGCCCGGCACGCCCAACGGCCGCACCATGCGGGCGCGCGGCAAGGGCGCGGTCCGTAAGGACGGCACCCGCGGCGACCTGCTGGTCACCGTCGAGGTGAGTGTCCCGAAGGACCTGTCGGGGAAGGCTCGTGACGCACTGGAGGCGTATCGCGAGGCGACCGCGGGCGAGGATCCGCGGGCGGAGCTGTTCGAGGCCGCGAAGGGAGCTTGAGAGTGATGGACGGCCGTCGGCGTAACCCGTATGAACTGACTCAGGAGACCCCGGTCTACGTCATCTCGGTGGCGGCCCAGCTCTCCGGTCTGCACCCGCAGACGCTGCGTCAGTACGACCGTCTTGGCCTGGTCTCTCCCGACCGCACCGCCGGCCGGGGCCGCCGCTACTCGGCCCGTGACATCGAACTGCTGCGCACCGTCCAGCAGTTGTCGCAGGACGAGGGCATCAACCTGGCCGGCATCAAGCGGATCATTGAGCTGGAGAACCAGGTCGCCGCGCTCCAGGCCAGGGCCGCGGAACTGGAGGCCGCGCTGGACGGCGCGGCGGCGGCCATGCAGCAGCGGGAGGCCGCGGTGCACGCCTCCTACCGGCGGGACCTGGTGCCGTACCAGGAGGTGCAGCAGACCAGCGCGCTGGTGGTCTGGCGGCCGAAGCGGCAGCAGCAGAAGTCCGACTGAGACGCACCGCGAGGCACGGATCGGGGCCCGGAGGTTTCCTCCGGGCCCCGATCTCGTGCACCGGTGGGTCACCGGTGAGGTCCCGGCTGCTGTCCGTGCCAGTTCCCGGGCGGGCCCTGGGTCCAGTCACCGCCACCGCCACCGCCACTGGCACCGGGGTGCTGCGGCTACCACTGCGGCTGTCCCTGCGACGGTTGCTGCGGTTGCTGCGGGGTGGGCCGCGGGCGCATAAGAGTGCTGAGGCGCGGCGCGGCGGGGTACGGGTGCTGTGGCGCGGGGTGTGCGGTGCCGGAAAGGCGACCGTGCCGTCGCCGACGGACAGCTCCCGGCACACCAGGGTCTGCGTCAGGTCGACGACGATGACCGGCCGGTCCTGGAGCGCGGAGGCGCCGAAGACGGTGAGGAAGCCCTCGCGGCCGCGCTGGCCGCCGTCGATGCCGGCGCGGCGCGTGACGTCGTCCCGGATCGGCTGGAGCACGGTCAGTTCGGCGCCGGTGGGCGGACGCGTCTTGAACAGCAGCCTCGCGAGGCCGCGGCGCGCCGCGAAGGGTGCAGACCGGCCAGGGAAGCATCGGCAGCGACGACTGGTGCGTCGTCCTGAAGAAGACCGACTAGGACCGAGCCGGTTGCCGAGCCGGTTGCCGAGGGGCTGCCGAGGGGCTGCCGACGTCTTCGGGAGTTCTCGGCTCCCCTCGCCGGCCTTCGCCGCCCCTCGCCGGCCCGCCGCGGTCCGTGTCGGCCGGGTCGTTCCTTGAGCCCGGCCTTGGACCGATTTGTCCGGTCAGACCTTTTCAGGGCCTCCGCTTCGTCTCCATGTGTCTTCACGTCCTGAGCGCAGTGTGACGTTGCTCCTTCGTTAAGCGGTTCTGCTTGACGGCGGCGGCCGCCGCCGCGTTGGCTGCACAGATACCCGGGTCACCAATGCCGCACCCCGGTCCGCAACGCCCCGAACGCACCTGAAGTGAGCACCCGAAATGCGTCGTATCGCCATAGCTTGTGTCGCCTCCGCGATGTCCCTCTCACTCGCCGGGTGCGGGATGCTGGGGGCCTCGGAGAAGACCAGCAGCGCGACACCGACGCGGACCAACGCGATCACTGTGGGTGTACTGATGCCGGAGGAGACGAACACCCGGTACGCGGAGTTCGACTACCCGATCATCAAGAGGAAGGTCGCCGCGCTCACGGACAACCAGGGCAGGACCGACTACGCCAACGCCGCCTCGGACGAGAAGACCCAGGACCGGCAGATGCAGAAGATGATCGACGACAAGGTCGACATCATTCTGCTGGACGCCGTCGACGCGAAGGCGATCGCGCCCATGGTGAAGAAGGCCAAGGAGGCGAATATTCCGGTCATCGCCTATGACCGTCTCGCCGAGGGCCCGATCGACGCGTACGTCTCCTTCGACAACGAGCTCGTCGGCGAGGTGCAGGGGCGCACCCTTGTCGAGGCCATCGCCAACGCCGACACCTCCGACAAGATCGTCATGGTGAACGGCTCGCCCGCCGACCCGAACGCCGCCCAGTTCAAGGAGGGCGCGCTCAGCGAGCTCAACGGCAGGGTCACGATCGCGAAGTCGTACGACACCGACAAGTGGAGCCCCGACGTCGCCCAGGCGAACATGACGAAGGCGATCGCGGCGATCGGCAAGGACGACATCGCCGGCGTCTACTCCGCCAACGACGCCATGGCCGGCGGCATCATCAAGGCCCTGGAGGCGGCCGGCGTCAAGGACGGCGACCTGCCCCCGATCACCGGTCAGGACGCCGAACTGCCGGCCGTGCAGCGGATCATCACCGGCGAACAGTTCATGAGCGTCTACAAGCCCTACCCGGCCATGGCCGAGGCCGCCGCCGAGGCCGCCGTCGCCAAGGTCCAGGGCCGTGACCTCCAGTTCGAGGCCCTCACCCGTGACACCGTCGACAGCCCGACCGACAAGGCGATTCCGGCCAAGCTGGTCACGGTGGTCGCGCTGACGAAGAAGAACATCAAGCAGACCGTCATCGCGGACGGCATCTACAAGGTCTCCGACATCTGCACCGCCAAGTACAAGGCCGCCTGCCAGGCCCTCAACCTGGCCTGACGCACCGGCCAACGCCCGCGACCCGCGGGACCCCGCGAAGACTCCGGAGTTCCACGAAGACCTCGCAGGCGGAGTTCCGCGAAGGCCTCGGAGAGAAGACCACCGGCTCGGCGCGCCTACCGCGCCGGGCCGGTGTCCGTGTTCCCCCGTATCCCTCGTATCCCCCTCGTGGTGCCCCCGTGATGCCCCCTCGGGCTGCCCGGCCGGACTCCCCCGTGGCCCGGCCGGGTCGGTTCTGCCTCCCCCGTGTGCGACGCACCCGAGGGGAAGCGGAATCAACGATGCACCGCCGCAGGCGTCCTGCACCACCGTCAGCTTGTTGCAACGTGAGGGGAGGAGGCCGGGAGAAAATCGCACAGACGGGTGGTTTTTCCAGCCTTCGGCCGGAGGAGCCGTGTTGCGGACCTGGTCCGGGCCGCGCATAGTTGCGCTCCGGAAGCGGCGTACGGCGGGGGTGAGATGCGCGATGGCCAGGCACGGGGCAAAGGAGCATCCACACGGCGCCGACCGACTGTGCGAGGCCGGGGATCGCGTGTATTCCCGGGCCGTACGGCGCGGTCGGGTGGCGCGTACCGACTCGGAGGCGGTTCCCTGCCTCCTGGAGCTGGCCCTCCTGCACCCCGACCCCGACGACATGGACTGGCTGGTACCGACCTCCCCGCAGGAGGTCATGACCCGTCTGCTGCGCGGGGTCTACGACGAGGTGAGCGCCGGTCAACGGCGGATGGGCTCGGCGGTCGCCGCCTTCGAGTGGTACGCCGGTCTGGGCAGTTCCGCGCGCGGCACCGGCGCAGGCGAGGGCGCGGCGATCCGCGTCCTGGACGGCGACTCCCGCATCCAGGCCGCCCTCGACGCGGCGACCGAGGCGTGCACGACCGAGGTGCTCACCGTGCAGCCCGGCGGCATCCGGCGTGAACACGAGCTGTCGGAGGGACTGCACCGTG
The DNA here is from genome assembly GCF_036898465.1 of Streptomyces sp. B21-105. Lineage (NCBI taxonomy): Bacteria > Bacillati > Actinomycetota > Actinomycetes > Kitasatosporales > Streptomycetaceae > Streptomyces > Streptomyces sp. B21-105. The sequence goes on from NZ_JARUMJ010000001.1 coordinate 4,955,154, forward strand.
CCCTGGAGTTGCGCGGCCGTGGCGTGCGCATGCGGGACCTCTACAACCACGTCGCCCGGCACGGCCAGGGTCTGCTCAACTACCTGGAGCTGATGGGCGACACGGTCGAGGCCCGCACCCTGGACGAGGTCATCGACCGGCTGATCCTCTTCGACCGGACGGTCGCCTTCATCCCCGCCAACACCGACCGCACCATGGCCCTGGAGCTGCGCCACCCGGCCCTGATCTCCTACCTGGTGACGGTCTTCGAACGGCTCTGGCGGCTGGCCGTCCCGCTGACCGCTCCGCTTCCCGACACCCGGATCGAGGGCATCTCGCTCCGAGAGCAGTCCATCGCCGCGCTGCTGGCGGAGGGCCACCAGGACGCGGTGATCGCCGAGCGGCTCGGCATCAGCGTCCGCACCTGCCGGGCCCACATCGCCCGCCTCTCGGAGACGCTGGGCGCGGCGAGCCGGACCCAACTGGGCGTGCGCATCGCCCAGGTGGGCCTCGACGGTCCGTCGGAAGAGGACGCGAGGGGCCCGCGGGAGAGCGGGTCGTCGGACGGGGCGGCGGAGAACGCCCCGCACGGGGTGGCGGAGACGGTCGTTTCGGGCCCACCGGCCCCCTCACCGGACGCCGCTCCGGTTCCGTCACCGGCCCCCTCACCGGACGCCGCTCCGGTTCCGTCACCGCCGCCGTCATCGGACGCCGCTCCGGCCCCCTCGCAGCGGCCCTCGTCGCCGCCCTCGCAGGCCGCCGCTCCGGCTATCGCTCCGGTTCCTCCTCCTGCTCGGGCCCCTGGGCCCGGTTCCGGCGCTGGTCCCGGTCGAGGATCCCCGACTGCCCGATGAGGTAGCCGAGTTGGGCGCGGCTCTCGCTGCCGAGGGTGGCGGCGAGCTTGGCGATGTGGACGCGCGCGGTGCGGATGTTCATGCCGAGGCGGTCGGCGATGACGGCGTCGGTGTGGCCCTCGACGAGAAGCGCCGCGATGGCCTGCTGCCGGGGCGTGACGCCGCCCCGGGACATCCGGTGCACCGCCTGCGGGTACATCGGGAGGGCCAGCCGCCAGAGCCGGTCGAAGGTGGTGGTGAAGTAGGTGAGGAGGGCGGGGTGGCGGACTTCCAGGGCCAGCCGGCCGTCCTCGCCGGCGGGGATGAAGGCGACCGTGCCGTCGATGACGATGAGGCGGTCGGTGACCTCGTCGAGGGTGCGGGCCTCGGCGTCCCCGCGGAGCTGCTCGTAGCGGGCCAGGACCAGCGGCTGGTGGCGCTGGGTGTGCTGGTAGAGGGTGCGGATGCGGCAGCCCCGGTCGAGCAGTGCCTGGTCGCGGTCCATGGCGACGGGCTGCGCCCGCTCGCCGCGCGGGCCGCTGTAGTGGACGTGCGGCTGGATGCAGAGCACCTCGCTCGTCGCCTCGGCCATCGCCTCGGTGATGGCCTCGTTGATCAGCTCCGTGCCGCTGAGGATCCGCAGCGAGGCGGGGTCGGAGGGCGCGGCGCTCCGTCCGTCGATGTGCATCAGGGGTGCGAAGAGCGTCGACAGACGTTCCTCACGGCGTCGTTCGTCGGCGATCCGGGCTCCCGAGGCGCGCAGCAGCCGGTGCAGGGCGACGGCCGGGGCCACGGGCTCGAGTTGGGCCAGGTCGTCCACGGTGGGGTGGAGCAGGCCGTGGGAGAGCAGGCACGGGGCCGCCGTCCTGGCCTCCTCGGTCTTGACGCGTCCGCGGCGGAGGGCCTGTTCGTAGAGCCGTGTGCCGGCGGCGCACAGGTCCTCCACGCCGTGGTCGGGGTGCGGCGGCGCGCTCACTGCGGTGCTCCCTGCGGTGTTTCCAGAAGTGCTTGCTGCGGTGTCCCCTGTAATGCTTCCCGCAACGCTTCCTGCGGACGCCCGGCGTGCGGGTCCCGGCCCGTCGCCGTGCACGGTTCCTCCGGGCCGTATCGGTGCTCCGGTGTCGTCATGCGTGACCTTTGTTCTTCAGGCGGACGTCAGGGCTGTTGCTTGAGGATCCCCGACTGGGCGATGAGGAAGCCGAGTTGGGCGCGGCTGCCACTGCCCAGAGCGGTGGCGAGCTTGGCGATGTGGGCACGGCAGGTGCGTACGTTCATGCCCAGCCGACGGGCGATCGCCTCGTCGACGTGCCCCTCGACGAGGAGCTTGGCGATGGAGTGCTGGATGTCCGTGATGCCGTCGGGCGCGGTCTCGTAGGGGGCGCCGGTGGCCAGCGGGACCGCGCGGCCCCACATGAACTCGAAGACCTTGATCAGGTAGCGGACGAGCCCGGGGTGCCGGAGCTCGAGGGCGACCTGGCCGTCGTCCCGGGTCGGAATGAAGGCCACGGTCTCGTCGCAGATGATCAGCCGCTCCACGAGTTCGTCGATGGTGCGGTACTCCACCTTGCCGTCGGTGAACTGCTCGACGTACGCCAGCGTCTCGGGGCTGTAGCGGGCCGTGTGCTGGTAGAGCGTCCGGATGCGGCAGCCGCGGTCGATCAGCGGGCGGTCGCGTTCGAGGCCCTGGACGAGGGTGTGCTCGAGGCGGCGCCGGCTCGGCTGGACGGTGAGCATCTCGGTGTGGCACTGGGACGTGGCCAGGTCGAGCGACGCGTTGATCCGGTCGACGCCCTCCAGCACGGTGATGGAATGCGTGGTCGGCGTCGGCTGGGCGCTGAGGGCCATGAACGGCTCGAAAGCGTCGGCGAGCTCCACCGACAGCCGTCTGCGCTGGGTGATCTCGCGCTCGATCGGGTTGAGCAGCTGGGACAGAGCGATCGACGGGGGAACCGGACGGAGCCAGTTCGCGTCGTCAGGGTCGGCGTGGAGCAGGGCGAACTCCATCAGACACGGGGCCGGCTCCACGTCCGCACGGGCTACCCGGCCCGTCCGAAGTGCGTTCCCGTAGAGACGGCGACCTTCCTCGCACAGCTCAGTAGTCGCATGAGGATGTGTCGGCTTTGCCTCATTTTTCGTCAAATCTCCACCCCCCAGGGTCCTGAACGTGCAGGAACATGATGCATCGATTGTGTGGCCATGACGTGCCCGAATGGGCCATCGTCGTAGTCGACGGGGGAGAGGTGACCTTCAAATGAGGACGAAGCCGACTATGCATAAGAGAATGCTTCGCTCGGCGCTCGCCGCCGCCTTCTCCGCCGCCTTGGCCTTCGGAGCACTGAGCGGCCTCGCGGGGACGACGGGCGACACAGCGGGTGACAGTACCTGGAGCCCGGGTGCCGGCACCGTCGTGACGGCCGGTGACAGCACCTGGTCCGCTCCTGCCGACAGCACCTGGGTGGCTCCGGCGGACAGCACCTGGTCCGCGCCGGCGGACAGTACGTGGGTCGCACCTGCGGACAGCACGTGGGTGGCTCCGGCGGACAGCACGTGGGTCGCTCCTGCCGACAGCACCTGGGTGGCTCCGGCGGACAGTACGTGGGTCGCTCCTGCCGACAGCACGTGGGTCGCTCCGGCGGACAGCACGTGGGTGACGCCCGCCGACAGCACCTGGTCCGCTCCTGCCGACAGCACGTGGGTCGCCGAGTCATGACCACGCCACCCGACGACCGCTCCTTCCGCCGTGAAATGGCCACCGCCTACCGCTCCGGCTGGCACTTCATCGACCTGGTCACCGCCATCCCCCACAGTGGTGACTCGTTGATGGTGACGGTGTTCGGCGAGCCGGTGGTCGTGACCCGCGACGAGGACGAGGACGTACGGGCCTACCGGTGCCTGCGCAAACCCCGGGGGGCGCCACAGCCCGTGCGGTGCGCCATCCGGTACGGAATGATCTTTGTGAATCTTGACCAGCGTGACCACAGGCTGGTGGAGCCCGAGACTCCGCCCCTGAAGACCATCTCAGCCACCCCCCGCAGTGCCTGACGCGATTCCCCCGTCGTAACAAGATCGCTCAGGTGCTTCCCCCCGCAGCGGCGTCACCGTGACCTGAACACGGTGACGCCGCTGCAGTTTCCGGGGATATTTCCGGTATGTGCCCACCAGGCCTTGGCCGGAATTCGACGGGTCTACTTTCGGTCAACCGGCCGCTCGAGCCCCGTACGCCCCGTCTGCCCCTTCCGGTGTCTCGGTGCCGTCCGGTGACGCGGCCCGTCCCGTCGCCGGGTCAGCCCCGTCCCATCGTCCGGCTCAGCCCCGTCCCATCGCCCGGGTCAGCTCGATCTCGATCACCACGCGCGTGGGGTTGGGCCTCGGCTCGCGCCCGTAGCGCTGCGCGTACCGGCGCTCCGCCTCCGCGACCCGCTCGCGGTCCGTGCGGACGAAGGCCAGGCCCTCCAGCGTCGCCCAGCGGCGGCCCTCCATCTGGCACACCGCGACCCGCGCCCCGGCCGGCTCCGCCGCCGCCAGGATGTTGCGCACCTTCCTGCTCGCCCCGTCGGAGATGACCCGGGCGAGACGGTGCTCGGGGTCGTAGGTGACGCCGACCGGAACCACGTGCGGACTGCCGTCAGGGCGGGTCGTGGTCAGCGTGCACAGGTGTCGTTCACGCCAGAAGGCGAGGTACGGCGCGTCCGGCGCGCCCGGGTCCTGCGGAGGTGCGGCCATGCCCCGGAACCTACTGCCTCCCGGTTCCGCCGCGCACACCAGGGGAACACGACAGAACGGAGCAACACCTTGAGCGGAATAGACTCAACTTTGTGTACGCTGACTGAGTCAGCACCGGGAGAGCGCTGACGCAAGGAGGAGACAGCGAACGTGGACGCCGAGCTGACCAACCGGAGCCGGGACGCGATCAACGCGGCCAGCAGCAGGGCCGTGTCCGAAGGGCACGCCGACTTCACCCCCGCCCACCTGCTGCTCGCGTTGCTGCAGGGCCAGGACAACGAGAACATCACCGACCTGCTCGCCGCGGTCGACGCCGACCAGGCCGCCGTACGCGCGGGGGCCGAGAAGGTGCTCGGCTCGCAGCCCAGTGTGGCCGGGTCGACCGTCGCGCCCCCGCAGCCCAACCGCGACATGCTGGCCGTCGTCGCCGACGCGCAGAGCCGCGCCCGCGACCTCGGCGACGAGTACCTCTCCACCGAGCACCTGCTGCTCGGCATCGCCGCCAAGGGAGGCCCGGCCGCCGAGGTGCTCGCCCGGCAGGGCGCCACCCCGAAGAAGCTCCAGGAGGCCTTCCAGAAGGCCCGCGGCGGCCGCCGGGTGACCAGCGCCGACCCCGAGGGCCAGTACAAGGCCCTGGAGAAGTTCGGCACGGACTTCACCGCCGCCGCCCGCGAGGGCAAGCTCGACCCCGTCATCGGACGGGACACCGAGATCCGGCGCGTCGTGCAGGTGCTGTCCCGCCGCACCAAGAACAACCCGGTCCTCATCGGCGAGCCCGGCGTCGGCAAGACGGCCGTCGTCGAGGGGCTCGCCCAGCGGATCGTCAAGGGTGACGTGCCCGAGTCCCTCAAGAACAAGCGGCTCGTCGCGCTCGACCTCGGCGCCATGGTCGCCGGAGCGAAGTACCGGGGCGAGTTCGAGGAACGGCTGAAGACCGTCCTCGCCGAGATCAAGAACTCCGACGGCCAGATCATCACCTTCATCGACGAGCTGCACACGGTCGTCGGCGCGGGTGCGGGCGGCGACTCCGCCATGGACGCCGGCAACATGCTCAAGCCGATGCTGGCCCGCGGCGAGCTGCGCATGGTCGGCGCGACGACGCTCGACGAGTACCGCGAGCGGATCGAGAAGGACCCGGCGCTGGAGCGACGCTTCCAGCAGGTGCTGGTGGCCGAGCCGACCGTCGAGGACACCATCGCCATCCTGCGCGGCCTCAAGGGCCGCTACGAGGCCCACCACAAGGTGCAGATCGCGGACGCGGCCCTGGTCGCGGCCGCGACCCTGTCCGACCGCTACATCACCTCCCGTTTCCTCCCCGACAAGGCCATCGACCTCGTCGACGAGGCCGCCTCCCGCCTCCGCATGGAGATCGACTCCTCCCCCGTCGAGATCGACGAGCTCCAGCGTTCCGTGGACCGGCTGAAAATGGAGGAGCTGGCCCTCAGCAAGGAGACCGACGCCGCCTCCCGCGAGCGCCTGGAGAAGCTGCGCCGCGACCTCGCCGACCGCGAGGAGGAACTGCGCGGACTCACCGCCCGTTGGGAGAAGGAGAAGCAGTCCCTCAACCGCGTCGGCGAGCTGAAGGAGAAGCTCGACGAGCTGCGCGGCCAGGCCGAGCGCGCCCAGCGCGACGGCGACTTCGACACCGCCAGCAAGCTGCTGTACGGCGAGATCCCGACCCTGGAGCGCGACCTGGAGGCCGCGTCCGAGGCCGAGGAGGAGGCCGCGAAGGACACCATGGTCAAGGAGGAGGTCGGTTCGGACGACATCGCGGACGTCGTCGCCTCCTGGACCGGCATCCCGGCCGGCCGCCTCCTGGAGGGCGAGACGCAGAAGCTGCTGCGCATGGAGGAGGAGCTGGGCCGCCGCCTCATCGGCCAGGCGGAGGCCGTCCAGGCGGTCTCCGACGCCGTACGACGCTCCCGCGCGGGTATCGCCGACCCCGACCGCCCGACCGGCTCGTTCCTGTTCCTCGGCCCGACCGGCGTCGGCAAGACCGAGCTGGCGAAGGCCCTCGCCGACTTCCTCTTCGACGACGAGCGGGCCATGATCCGCATCGACATGTCGGAGTACGGCGAGAAGCACAGCGTCGCCCGCCTGGTCGGCGCGCCGCCCGGCTACGTCGGATACGAGGAGGGCGGCCAGCTCACGGAGGCCGTCCGCAGGCGCCCGTACAGCGTGGTCCTGCTCGACGAGGTGGAGAAGGCGCACCCGGAGGTCTTCGACGTCCTGCTCCAGGTCCTCGACGACGGCCGGCTCACCGACGGCCAGGGCCGCACGGTCGACTTCCGCAACACCATCCTGGTGCTGACGTCCAACCTGGGCAGCCAGTACCTGGTCGACCCGCTGTCCACCGAGGCGGAGAAGAAGGAACAGGTCCTGGAGGTCGTGCGGGCCTCTTTCAAGCCGGAGTTCCTCAACCGGCTCGACGACCTGGTCGTCTTCTCGGCGCTGCACAAGGACGAGCTGCAGCGGATCGCCCGGCTCCAGATCGACCGCCTCGCCAAGCGGCTCGCCGAACGCCGTCTCACCCTGGAGGTCACCGAGGCGGCCCTCGGCTGGCTCGCCGACGAGGGCAACGACCCGGCGTACGGCGCCCGCCCGCTGCGCCGCCTGGTGCAGACGGCCATCGGCGACCGGCTGGCCAAGGAGATCCTGGCGGGCGAGGTCAAGGACGGCGACACGGTCCGCGTCGACACCTTCGGCGAGGGCGAGGGCCTCCTCGTCGGCCCGACGACGGGCAAGACGCTGTAGTCGCTCTTCGGCCCCGTGCCGAGCCTGTCGGCCAGGCAGGTTGCCGCGCACGGCTCCGGGGAGAGAGGGTGGGTGGTGCGTCTGTCGCAGTGACGGCCGGACGAACCAGACGACCGCAGGAGTGCTCAGTATGTCCATCGACCCGTCCTCGATTCCCAACTTCGGGGGCCAGCCAGAGCCGGAGCCCCAGGGTGGACCGGCGGGCCCCGTCGTCCCGGATCAGGACCTCGTGAAGCAGCTCCTCGACCAGATGGAGCTGAAGTACGTCGTCGACGACGAGGGTGACCTCGCGGCGCCGTGGGAGGAGTTCCGCACGTACTTCATGTTCCGCGGCGAGGGTGACCAGGCGGTCTACTCGGTGCGGACGTTCTTCGACCGGGCCCACAAGATCGACGACAAGGTGCAGCTGCTCGAGTCGATCGACGACTGGAACCGCCGCACCCTGTGGCCCAAGGTCTACACCCACACCCACGACGACGGCACCGTCCGCCTCATCGGTGAGGCGCAGCTGCTGATCGGCGCCGGGGTCAACATCGAGCTGTTCGTCAGCTCGACGGTGAGCTGGGTGCGCGCGGCCATCGAGTTCGACAAGTGGCTCGTGGAGCAGATGGGCCTGGAGTCGGCCGTCAACGAGGCCGAGGAAAAGCCCGAAGACGGCGCCGAATAGCACCGGCGACCTCCCCGTAGTGCACAGACGGGCGTCCGTCCACACCCTGTGGACGGACGCCCGTCGGCGTTCGGCCCCCTCTTCGCCGGAGCCGGCCCGAGCGCCTCAAGACGCCCGGAGTCACGGCACAGCAAGATCCCGCACGGCCCGGCATCCGCGAGCGGCAGGCACCAGCCATCGGTCTCGCCGAGCGGGCGCGCCGGGTCCTCCGGGGCCGGCCGTCACCGAGGGGGCGCACCGGGCCCACTCCCGTCCCAGGCGGACCATGACGGCGAGAACGTGCCGCCCACGCCGAGGGTGGTCCCGCTCGCGGTACCGTGCGGCGAGTGCGGTCGCCCCGGGAATTTCCGGAGGTGGGAATTCCGGAGGTGCGTTGATATCAACGGTGCTGGAATCGTGCAGGGCCTCGCTGGGGAGAATCATTGAGCGCGCGCATCCTGGTCGCCGAAGACGACGAAAAACAATCTCGTCTCATCCGGATTTATCTGGAACGGGAAGGCAACGCGGTGCAGGTCGTGGCCGACGGCCGGGCAGCGCTGGAACGGGCGCGTGCGGCGGGGCTGGATCTCCTCGTTCTGGATGTGATGCTGCCGCTCGTCGACGGACTCGACGTATGCCGCATTCTGCGTGCCGAGGCCTGCGAGGTGCCGATTCTGCTGCTGACCGCCCGCAGCACCGAGGAGGACATGCTCCTCGGCCTCGACCTGGGGGCCGACGACTACCTCACCAAGCCGTACAGTCCCCGCGAACTCACCGCGCGGGTACGGGCGCTGCTGCGGCGCTCCAGGAAGGGCGGCGCGGCCGGGAGCGAGGTGCTGCGGGTCGGCGCGGTCGAACTGGACACCGCCCGCTTCGAGGTCCGGGTGGCAGGCCGTCCGGTGGCGCTGACCTCCAAGGAGTTCTCGATACTGGAGGCTCTGGCCCGCGAGCCGGGGCGGGTGTTCACCCGGGCCAGAATCATCGAGCGCGCCTTCGGCTTCGACAGCGACGTACTCGAGCGCACGGTGGACGCCCATGTGCGCAACCTGCGCCGGAAACTGGGGGACGACCCCGCCCGGCCGCGCCATCTGGAGACCGTGTACGGCCGGGGGTACCGCCTGGCGGACGGTTCGGCGCCCACCCAGGCGCCCACCCAGGCGCCCGCGGGGTCCTGACAGCGGTCGATCAGCCGGCGTCGGGCGGCGACGGCCGGGTCGTGGCGAGCGTGACGGTGAAGGTCGTGCCGACGCCGACGGTGCTCGCCACGGCGATCGTCCCCTGGTGGTCGGTCACGATCTGGCGGGCGATGGACAGCCCCAGGCCACTTCCACCGGTGGCGCGGCCCCGTGCCGTGTCCGCCCGCCAGAAGCGGTCGAAGAGATGGGGCAGGTCCTCGGCGGGTATTCCCTTTCCGGTGTCCCGCACCTGGATGAACGCGAGATCGCCGTGCTGGGCCAGGGCCAGTGTCACCGTGCCGCCCGCCGCCGTGGCCCTCAGCGCGTTGCCGACCAGATTGCCGACGACCTGGCGCAGCCGGTCGGCGTCGGCGATGACGTCCACAGGTCGCGGCGCCTCCAGCCGCAGCGCGACACCTGCCGCGTCGGCCTGGGCACGGTGAGCCGTGCCGGCGGCTTCGAGGAGCTCGCGCAGGTCGACGCGGACCCGGTGGTAGGTGAGTGCACCGGCCTCGGCCAGCGCGAGATCCTGCAGGTCGTCCACGATCCGCTGCTGCAGCAGTGCCTCCTCGTGGAGGGAATCGAGCAGCTCGGGGGTCGGCTCGACGACCCCGTCCCGCAGAGCCTCCAGATAGCCGCGCAGATTGGCCAGCGGGGTGCGCAGCTCGTGGGCGATGTCACCGGTGAGGCGGCGCTGGCGTTCCTCGCCGGCCTGGATGGACTCCGCCATCCGGTTGAAGGCGCGGCCGAGTTGGGCGATCTCGTCCCGGCCGGAGACGGGCACCCGCCGCCCCAGGTCTCCCTCACCCAGCCCCCCGGCGGCCAGCGTCATGGCACGGACCGGGCGCAGCACCGCCCGGCTCAGGAGCAGGGCGCCGAGCACGGCGGCGAGGGCGACACCGCCTGCGACGGCCACCGTGGGGGCTGCGGCCACGGTGGGCGGGGACTCGTCCCGGACGCCGAGACGGATCACCAGGCGTGGCGGGGCCGCGGAGCCCACGCGCTCGTTGAACACCCGCTGCAGGCAGGTGACGAACTGCTGCCCCGACTCGCATGTCCGGATCACCTCGAGGTCCTGCGGAGTCTGCGGGTCCGAGTCGCCTTTCGGCTCCTTGCACTGTTCCGGCCGGCGCTCCGTGCTGATCCGGGGCACGCCGGTGTCGTCCGGCCGGGCCGTCACCTCGGCCCCCGCCCGGGTCAGACAGGCCGCGTACGCCGCTTCGGCGCGGTACTGGGCGATCGCGGTCGCCGTCCGCTTCATCGAGGCCCGCGGTATCTGTCCCGCGGGGATCCGCAAGACGGGACGCGGGTCGACCAGCACGGGCGGCTGGTTGCTCACCGGGCGCGGGGTACGGCCCTCGAGCGCGTCGGAATCGGCGAGCAGGACGTCGTTCTCGGTGGCGACCCGGATGCGCTGGCCGGTGTCCTCGGTCAGGCGGTCCACCGTCGGCGAGAGACCTTCCCAGGTGCCGTGCGCGAACCCGTACGCGCGCAGCTCGCCGGTGATCCGGGAGACCTCCTGCCGCCCCGCCGTGACACTCTCCTGGACCTGACGGTTCGCCTGACGCAGGGTCAACCAGGCGGTGGCGGCGGTGGCGGTCAGCGCGACCAGCATCAGCAGGCCGAGTACCCGGAGCCGGAAGCTCATCGCGGGCCACCCCGCCTACCTGCCAGGACGTGTGTGCTCAACGGGACTCCTCTGATGGTGCGTCAGGGGCGGTCTCGCCGAGGCCGCCCCTGACCCGTACGACGGACGGGGCGCTCAGGAGCCGGACAGGGCCTCCGTCGGTGACAGTCGGCTCGCCCGTACCGCCGGATACAGTCCGGCGATCACGCCGATGACCAGGGTGCAGCCGATCCCCGCCGCACTCGCCCACACCGGGACGACCGTCGGCCAGTCGCGGCTGAGGGCGTAGGCCGCCGTGATCGCGGTCCCCAGCACCGTCCCGCCGAGGCCGCCGATGAGCGACAACAGCAGCGACTCCGTCACGAACTGGGTCCGGATCTGGCCGCGGGTCGCCCCAAGCGCCCGGCGCAGGCCGATCTCGGGGCGCCGCTCAAGGACCGAGATGACCATCGTGTTGCCGACTCCTACGCCACCGACGAGCAGTGCCACGCCGCCGAGGCCGAGCAGCAGCCCGGTGAGCGCCGACTCGGTGGCCTCGCGGGCGGCGAGCGCGTCGGAGGGCCGGGAGATCCGGACCTCTCCCGGTTTCTCCGGGTACGCCGTGGCAGGCAGCACGGCCCGTACCTCCGCGATCTGGCTGTCCTCGGCGCGGACGTAGACCGTCGACGGATGGCCGTCGAAGCGCAGGTACGTCCGGGCCGCCGGCCAGCCGACCAGCGCCGCGCTGTCGAGCTCCGGCGCGAGCGGTACGGGGTCGAGGACGCCGACGAGGGAGAACCAGCGGTCGTCGAGCCAGACCCGCGTTCCCGGTGTGTACACGTCGAGCCGGCCCGCGGCCGTGGAGCCGAGTACGACGGCCGGGTACTGCTCGGTCGCGGAATCCAGCCAGCGGCCCCGGCGGACGTGGCCGCCGACAGCAGGAAGCAGGCGCCTGTCGGCCGCGAGGACCTCGAGGGAACCGGTGCGTCCGACGGCGATGTGCTCATTGCGGTAGATGTGTGCGCCGGTTGCGCCGGTGGCGGCGACCTGCTGCACGGGCGGAACGCGGCCGATCATCGCGACGGCCTCGTGGGGCAGCTCTGCCTCGGTGCCGTCGAGTGAGTCGCCGGGGGCGACCCGCAGCAGGTTGGTGCCGAGCGCGTCGAGCCGGCGGTCCACCTCCGCCCGGCCGGAGCCGGAGATTCCGACCACCGCGATCATCGCGGCGACGCCGATCGCGATCCCGAGCGCGGAGAGGAAGATCCGCAGGGGACGAGTCCGCAGCCCGGTCCCGCCGAGCCGCACGATGTCCTGAGGACCGAGGCGGGCGGCCCGCAGTCGGCCGCCCGTGCCACCGACGCCGCCGCTCGCTCGTCCGCGGCCACGTCCGTCGCCCCCGCGGGGGCCGGGCGGCAGGGCCGGTGGGGCGTCGTCCACGGGTGGGCCGTTCGTCGTGAGGTCGGTCATCGGACCGCCTCGCCCGGCGCGGCCGTGGTCGCGGTCGCGGTCGCGGTGTCCGCCACCACGCGGCCGTCGCGCATCTCGATACGACGGGGCAGCCCGGCCGCGATCTCACGGTCGTGGGTGATGATCACGACCGTCGTCCCGGCGGCGTTCAGCTCGCGCAGCAGACCGAGTACGGCCTCCCCGGAAGCGGAGTCCAGGTTGCCGGTCGGCTCGTCCGCAAGCAGAACCGCGGGTCCGCCGATCACCGCCCGGGCCACCGCCACCCGCTGGCGCTCGCCGCCGGACAACTGGTGCGGGAGGTGGTGGACGCGGTGGCTGAGACCGACCCGTTCCAGCGCCACCGCCGCCCTGGCCCGGCGGCGGCGCAGCGGTACCCCGGCGTACAGCAGCCCCTCGGCCACGGAGTCCAGGACCGGAACCCCCACCGCCAGATGGAACTGCTGGAAGACGAAGCCGATCCGGGTGGCCCGCAGCGCCGACACCTCACGGTCTGTCAGCTTCGCCACGTCATGGCCGTCGACCAGCACCCGCCCGGCGGAGGGCCCGTCGAGGCTGCCCATGAGGTTCAGCATGCTGGACTTGCCCGAGCCCGAAGGGCCGACGACCGCGACGAGTTCGCCGCGTCCGATGCTCAGGTTCACGTCCCGTACCGCCGCCACGCCACCGGGGTACGTCTTGGAGACCGCGTCGAACTCCACGACCGTCGATGCTCCGCTCACTCGGGGATCCTCACGTTCATGCCCTCGCGAACCGCGCTTCCGCTCACTTCCACCCGGCCGTCCGCGAAGAGCCCGGTCTTCACCGCGACGAACCGGCCGTCCGCGGTCTCCAGGCCGTGGCCGCCCTCGGCAAGGGCGACCAGCGCGGCGACCGGCACGGTGAGGACGTCCGCCCGTTCCCGCCCCGCGTACTCGACGGTGACCGGCGCGCTCTCCAGCCGTCCCACGGATTTCTGGTCCTTGACGGTGATGGTCACCGGAACCGTGGGTGCCGCGGAGCCACCCTCCCCGCCTCGGTCCTCGGGCGCGGTCGCGCTCTTTCCCACCGAGGCCACCTCGCCCTTCACCGATGTCCCGGCGGGCAGCCCGATCGTGACGGCGGCGCCGCGCACGGCCCAGGAATCCTCCGCCGCCGAGGCGTTGACGACGACCTTCCGCGACGTACCGGTGTACGTGAGGGCGTCATCGGTGGCCGGCGAGCCGAGCCGGACACCCGCGTGGCCGATCCGTACGTTGCCGGCGGAGTAGACGACGTCGCCGATGCCGACCGTGCCGCTCTGGGGAAGTCCCAGGGACTTCTGCCAGCGCTTGACCGCGCGGGCGGTGAGGCCGGTGAACTCCTCGTCGACGGTGAAGCCGGTGTAGCCCAGAGCGGCGAGATTGCTCTCGAACTGCAGGACGTCCATCCCGCGCAGCGTGCCCCCTGTCCCCCCGGCCCCGCCTGGCGTCGGCGATGCGGAGGGGTCCGGAGCCCCGGAGGTCTCGTCCGCGCGGCCCTGGTCGCCCGAGTCCTGGGTGCCCCCCTCGGTCCCGGCCCCCTGCCCGGTGCCCTGCCGGGCGCCCACGGTCAGGCCCAGCTCCCGGTACATCGGCAGCGCCCCGTACAGCAGAACCACCGGCCGGTCGTCGACGCGCAGCAGAGTGCCGCCGCGCCCCATGGTCGTGCCCTCCGCGGGCAGCCAGGTCACGGTGCCGGTCGCCTTGACCGGCAGTGGTACCTCAGTGCCGTAGCCCAACCGGCCGTCCACCGTGGTGCGTTCGGTCAGCGTGGTCCGGGTGACCGGGACGGTGGAGCCTGAGCGGGGCGGGGCGGAGGAGCCCTCCTGGGCCCCGCCTCCGCCGAGGCCCAGTGCACCGACCACGGCGACTGCCGCCACGACGACCAGAGCCGAGGCCACCAGGGCCGTACGCCGTCCGCGCCGACCGCGCGGCGGCGGCGCGGGAGCAGCCCCGCGCTCGTGATCGGTCTGCACAGCCGTCTCCGCCATCGTCAGCCCTTGCCCGCGGGCTGGTCCGCCGGGTCGCCGATGATCGGAGCGCAGACACGGGTGGCACGCTTGGCTCCCGCCGAGGTCTGGTTCCACTCGGAGCCCTGCGCGGTCCCGTCGGGGCCGGGGTCGGGAAAGTCGGGGGCGCCGTTCTTCTGCATGCAGTCGGCGTAGTCCCGCTTGACCTTGATCTGCTCGGGCGTGAGTTTGGGCTGGTTGGCGTTCTCAAGGCTCTCGGGGACGGCCCCCTTGAGTGAGGCGCACTTCTCGGAGGCGTCCAGGAACTTCGTGTTCTTCTTCAGCGTCGCGTTGTCGCCGAAGTCGACCTGCCCCTCGGCGTCCGGGTCGGGGGCGTCGACGCCGTTGTCCCGGAGGCATTTCACCCACTCGCGCTGCGCGGTCACATACGCGGCCACGTCGTCGTCACCACTCGGCGCGGTCGTCTTGCCGGACGTCTTGCCGGACGCCTTGTCGGAGGCCGTGTCGCCGCCGGCCGTCGGGACCTTCGGGGCGTCGCCCTCGCCGCCGCAGCCGGCCAGGGTGATCGCCATGACCGACGCCGTCACCACGGCCATCAGCACCCGGTTCGTCCTCATCGGTTCTCCCGCCTCCTGTCGCGCCCGACCGCGGGCGCGGCGGGCGTCCCGACCGTAGGCCGGAGGTGATGAAGAACCTTTGAAGAACCTGTCATCCGATGACGAGCGGGCCACTCGCCCAGGCGACACCTCGTTGGCCTACCTGTTCCCATGTCGTGCGACAGGCCCCGCTGCGGATCTCCGGCACCGGCGGTGAGCTGGCCGCAGGGCCTGTCCGGACCGGTCTGCTTCCCGGCTGCCGGTAGCCCAGCCCACTCCGTGTTCGCACACCTATTCATGTGCGGCGCGGGTCAGTTGCGAGAAGGGTGCTGTGCCCGGCCCCCGAGTCCCGTCAGCTTTCGTAGTGATAGCGGCACTGTGCGATCAGGACGCCGTCCTCGGTGGCCTTGTAGATCAGCCGGTGCTCGTCGTTGATGCGGCGTGACCAGTAGCCCTGGAATCCTTGCTTGAGCGGTTCCGGTTTGCACGTCCGTCCCTGTCGGTGCGGCAGGCGCCGAAATGACGGCCTGCGGCGCGAAAGTGCCGGGCGGGCGAGGCGCGGCAGGCGGCGGGGGACGCGTCGACCAGTCCCGCAGGGCGGCGATCAGCCCGCGAACGCCTTGCGGAGCCGTTCCGCCGCGTCCGCCAGTACCTCGACGCGTTTGCAGAACGCGAACCGGACGTATGGTGCGCCGGCCTCTTTGTGGTCGTAGAAGACGGCGTTGGGGATGGCGACGACACCCGCCCGTTCGGGGAGGGAGCGGCAGAAGGCGATGCCGTCGCTCTCGCCGAGGGGCCGGATGTCGGTGGTGATGAAGTACGTGCCGGCCGGGCGAAAGACCTTGAAGCCCGCCTGCTCCAGGCCGCCCGCGAGCAGGTCCCGTTGGGTCAGCATGTCCGCGCGGAAGTCCGCGAAGTACGAGTCGGGCAGGCGCAGGGCCTCGGCCACCGCGTATTGGAAGGGCCCGGAGGCGACATACGTCAGGTACTGCTTCGCCGAGCGGACGGCGGCGACGAGACCGGGGGCGCCGGTGACCCAGGCCACTCCTCGTTCGTACACTCATTCACATGTCGCGCAACAGGCCCACCAGGGGCAACTCCAGCACCACCGCCGCCGGTGAGCCGGCGGCGATCTACTGCCGCATATCCCAGGCGGACGATGACGACCAAACGGGCGTCGACCGTCAGGAGCGCATCTGCCGCGAGATCGCCGAGCGCCGGGGCCTGGTCATCAACCCCGCCCATGTCTTCGTCGACAACAGTCGCTCGGCGTGGAGCCGCAAGCGGAAGCGGCCCGGCTGGGACCGTCTGCTGGAGGAGGCCCGGAACCGAGGCTTCCGCCACATCATCGCCTACCACCCCGACCGGCTCATGCGGCAACCCCGGGACCTGGAGGAGCTGCTCCAGGTCTCCGACGACCAGGCAATCACCCTCCACGGCGAGGCGAATCGGCGGGACCTCGCCGACCCCGACGACCGCTTCATCCTTCGTATCGAGGTCGCGCACGCCTGCCGCTCCTCGGACGACACCTCGCGGCGGCTGAAGTCCGCGATGCAGGACCGGGCGCGGGAGGGCAAGCCGCAGGGCGGCGTGAGGCGGTTCGGTTACGCCAAGGACGGCATGACGATCGTCGAGGAGGAGGCCGAGATCGTCCGGGAGGTGTTCGACCGCTACCTGAAGGGGGAGGGCCCGGCACCGATCGCGAAGGACCTGCACAGCCGGGGCATCTACACGGCCGGCGGCAATGCATGGACGGGCGGCACCGTCCGCGCGCTGCTCGACTCCCGGCACGTCGCCGGAATCCGCATGCATCAGGGGGAGGAGGTGGGCCCCGGCACCTGGCCCGCGATCATCGACGCGGGCGTGTGGGCGGAGGTACGGACGCGGCGCGAGTACCGGTCGGCGGTGTACCGGGAGGCGCTCAGCAAGCCCGCACAGCGCTATTACCTGCTGCGCGGCCTGGTGATGTGCGGGCGATGCGGGACGCTGATGTCCGGGACGGCCAAGGGCACCGGGCCGGTCTATCAGTGCAACCGCCGGGGCCGGAACGACGAGAAGAAGTGCACCCGGTCGATCATGGCCCAGACGCTGGAGGACTTCGTCGCCGACGCCGCGGTCAAGCTTCTCGGCGAACTGCGGGTGGACGGCCGACTCGCCAGCAGCAACCTCTCCGAGAGCGTGACCGAGGAGCTGGAGGACGACCAGCGGCTGCTCGGCGAGCTGAACCAGATGTGGACCGCGAAGGAGATCTCCACGGCGGAGTACCGCAAGATGCGCAAGGAGATCACCGACCGGATCGCCAAGGCGCAGCGCAAGGTCGTCGTCCGGCCGATGGTGCTCCTCGACGGTCTGACGGGCGCGGGCGCGCGGGCGGCTTGGAACGCTGAGGACATGACGGACGAGCGGCGCAACGCGGTGCTGCGGTTCCTGTTCTCCGGGATTGTCATCGACGAGCCGAAGAAGTTCGGCCGGTACATGGACTGGGACCGGATCGGCATCGAGCAGAACCCGCTGTAACGGGGCGAGGCCGGTGGAATTCGCCCTGCCGACCGAGGCGATGAAGGGCGCAACATAGCCGACGATCGCCGGTTAGCCTAACCGGCGATTCTCCGGACCATGGACCTCCCCAGCCAACCCGCCGGCCCTCACCACACACCGGTGGGTCGCCGACCGAACGCCGCCCTGAGGACGCCCATGCCCCAACGCCAGACCGAACCCGCCGTCATCCAGCCCGTCATCGCCCCCGAAGGAGCCCGCGCCGTCCGTCAGAAGGTGGACTCGGCGAGGGACGCCGCTCTCCAGCGCGTATGCGCGGGGTTCACGACGACGATCAGCCCACAGAGCGCCGCGCGGCTCGCGGACCTGCTCTCCACCTCGACCTACGTCCAGGCAGCCTGAGCGGAGCCGGAGGAACGGTCCCGCCTCGTCGCGGATCCGAGGGCGGCCGGCACTAGCTCGCAGGGCGGCCCTGCAGCCGCTGGCAACCGGCATCAGCGCACCGGCTGGCAGCTTCGGATACGCAGCCAAGGACGCGTTCGCCGTGAGCTGTGTGGTTCCTCGGCCGAACGCTGGATCTTCGCGCGCGGGTGTGGCTGTCTTGGTGTTCCGCCTGGAGCGCTGGCCCGCGCGGACAGGAACTCCAGCACGCCCTGGGCCAAGGAATCACCTGTGGCCGGGTCTCATCCCTCCCCGCGCCCTCGCGGCCCTCACCGACACGTCGGCACCGGGGACGGTGCCCCACCCCCACCCTGTGCACCGCCCGAAGAGGGCCCGTCGCACCCGCCTGCCCTGATGAAGGAGCCGCCACCCGATGAGCTACGACGCCCGCGAATGGGTGTGGGACCACAGCAACAGCAAGGGCACCGCCCGCATGGTCCTCGCCCTGATCGCCGACCGGTGCCGCGATCGCCGCTGCATCGCGTACGCGTCCGTGCCCACCCTCATGAAGCGCGCGAACGCCTCCCGTACGGCCGTGCGCGACGCCCTCACGAAGCTGATCGCCAGCGGGGAGCTGACGCAGCTCGCGGGCCGCAAGGGGCCGCGCGGAGAGACGTATTACCACCTCCCGATCGCCGCCTCCTTCCTCGCCGGCCAAGCAGACGAGGGGGACCGGAATTCGGCCCCTCCGGGGGGTCGGATTCCGACCCTCGGAGGGGCGGAATCCGACCCTGCCGACGTCTTCGAAGGGGAGCGGGATAACGGCCCCGGGGACCGGATTCCGACCCCTGGGGGGACCGGATTCCAGCCCTCCGGGGGCACGGATTCCGACCCCCAGAACGGTAGTGAACCGAAGGTGAACGGTAAGAGCAGCAGCTCTGCCGCCCTCATCACCGCCGCCCAGTGGGAGATCGACGACGCCACCTGGGCCTGGCTGCGGCACGACGGGCACCTCGCCCGACTTGGCGAACACGGCCTGCGGGCGGCCGACGAGAAGTGGCGCACCTACCGGGCGACGTGGGCGCCTCGCCCAGCCGCCGCGTGGGGCGCCGACTGGCGCACATGGATCGCCCGGGAACGCACTCCCACCCCGGAACGGCCGAACCTGCGCGCCCTGCCCGGCGGTGCCGCCCCACTCGCAGGCGGCATGACCCGCGCCGAAGCACACACCGCCGCCCTCCTCGCCGCCCTCGACGAACCGACAGGAATGGAGTAACCCACCCCCTTGGAACGCCGCGAAGTCGCCGCCGTCCTCGCCTACATCGGCCGCCTGGACCCCCGCACGATCCGTACCGACCCAGGCGAGGCCCGCGACCAGCTCGCCCAGTGGCACGAACTGCTCCACGACGTCCCCTTCGCCACGGACTACGGCTGGGATGTCCGCGAGGTGATTCGGGCGCACGTCCTCGACTCGCCCTACCCGATCCTGCCCGTGGACGTCGCCCGCGCGTGGCGCACGTACCGCCGCGACCGTATCGACCGGCACACCGACCCCGCGCCGGCCGCCGACCCCGACGACCCGACCGCATGGCGGGCCGAACTGCTCGGCACCCGGCAGGCCGTGGCCACCGGAACGGCTGCGCCCTCGACGCACCGGCAGCTCACCAACGGTGGCCCGCACCCCGACGTGGAGGCCCGCGTGCGCGCCATCGGATCGTGCGTCCCACCGACAATCCGCGCCGCGCTCGCCCCCTACCGTCCGGCCCGTGCCGCACGCGAGGCCGCCGTCGCCGCAGGGCTCCCGGACGCCCTTGGCGTCCGGTGCCCGTGGTGCCATGCCCGCGAGGGCGAACCCTGCCGCAGTCGACGCGTGGGCCTTGACGGCCGAGCCCGAGGCAATGCGCCCCGCACCACGCCCCACCCGACGCGCCTCGACCTCGCCGCCGCGGAAATCACCCGACAGGGAGCTGCGTGACTTACCCCTTCGAACCCTCGTCCCTGCTCGCTATCGGCGCGCCGTTCCTCGTCGTCGCCTTGCTCGCTGGATGGCTGCTGCGCCGACGCGCCCAGAAGCCCGGGGTCGGGCAGCGGCGTGGTAGCGCCGCCATCCCGGTCGCCGCTGTCGCCGCGATCGGCTGCACCGCCTACAGCGCGGACACCAGTTGGCGCTTCGCCGCCGACTACCTCGACATGGGCAGCACCGTCGAGCGCGGCTTCATGTTCGCCACCGCTGAACTGGCCTTGTTCGCAATGGCCTTGATGGCGCGCCAGAACCTGAAGGGTCCCAGGCAGGCGCCGGGGCCGCCGGGCGTCCTGGTATGGGTGATCACCGGAGGCCAGATCATCCCCGCCTACGCCGAGTCCGGTCCCGTCGGCGGCACGGTCCGCGCCCTGATCGGCCCGGTCATGGCCGCAGTCCTCTGGCACCTGGCCATGGGAATCGAGCTACGCCACCACACCCCCGAGGCCGCCTCACGCAGCCTGCTCGCGATCCTCGGCCGGCAGGCACGCGAGCGCCTCCTGGCACGCCTGGGCATCCACGACCAGGACGCCGATGCCGCACGACTCATCCGCGAGCGCGCCATCAGCCGGGCCGTCACGTTGATCCTCCGCATCGAAGCGATGCCCGAGACGAAGCGCAACAAGGGGCGTGGTCGGCGTGCGACTCGGCGCCTGCACGAAGCGCTGGAGAGGGCCGACGTCGACGGTGATCTTCGCCAGGACGAGCTGCTGCTGCGGAAGCTCGGGACCCGACAGCAGGCCACACGGTTGGCCTCGCTCCCGCTGCCCGAACGGTGGGAGACGCCCGGAGACCGAGTCAGCCAGCCCCGCACTGCCGCGACGAAGCGGGCAAGGCCCGAGCGCCCGGAGGCCGTACCGAATCCGGGCGACGAAGGCGTACACCGCTCGGACCGCCCGGAATCCATCGTCCGCCCTCAATCCGCTACTGATGCGGGCGCGGAGGTGAGTACGGGCAGAGACGCGGGTGCCGAGCCCGGCGAAAAGCCGGAGCCGAAACGCCCGGGTCGCAAGCCCGACCTGCCGCGGGATGCCCTCATCGCGTACGCGGAGCGCATCTACGACGGGACGGGTCGCCTCTCGCGTGACTCCCTCAAGGCAGCCGTCCGTGCCGACGGCCACCAGGTCGGCACCGACCTTGCCCAGAGCGTCGTCAACGCGGTCAAGGCCGAGCACCAGGCGCCCGCCCGTACAGGCCACCCCCACTGAACGCTCTCCCCGCACCTCTAACCACCCATCGCTGAAAGGCACTTCTGCCATGCCCCGTTCGACCGTGCCCGCCTGGACCTGCGACGACGGCTGCCCGATCTGCACCGCTCCGGAACGCGACGAGATGAGCATGCTGCGTTGCGCCATCCTCACCCTGCTCGACCAGGGCCGTTGGATGGCCGGCGACGACATCCCCCTGCCCGACATCCTGTCCGCCGGCGGCGACTACCTGAGCCGGCTCAGGGGCTCGACCGGTGAAGGGACCCCGGTGCCCGCGACCGAGCACTGGGCCTGGCTCGCGGCCGAACTGCGCCTGGTTGTCGCCCGCGCCGCCGGACTGGATGCCGTCAGCACCCTCGACCCGCGCATCGACGACGCCCTGGCCACCGCCGCTCGCCTCCCGGAGCGGCGTCTGGTGGATCTGCTCGACCTCGCAGCCGAGCAGTTCGCCGAGCTCAACACGCAACCGCGTGCCGCCTGAACCCACCACCCCCGCAACCCCGACACAAGGACATCTCTTCGTGCGCGACCTGTACGCCGAACTCCCCATCCCCCAAGAGCAGATGGTCACCACTCCCGTCACACGCGCAGCAAGCAATGGCGATGGACCGTCCATAGGCCGGTCCATCGCGAACACCTCCGCCCCGGGGGTGGCGGAGGAGCAGCTCCGGCACGAGGGCGTGCCAGAGCAGGAGTGGGTGAGCGCCGGCGAACAGCCGACCGGTCTCGTCACGGGGGCCAAGCAGCGTACGCCGCACCGCCGCGCGAACCTCGACGCGCAGCGTTCCGAGCACGTCACCGCCCGCTTCGCGCCCCATGAGAAGCACGACATCCAGTCGGCGGCGAAAGCCGAGCACGTGACCATGGCGCGATACATCGCCGACGCCACCATGGCCCGCGTCCGCGGTGAGATCACCGTCACCGCTCCTCGCACGGTCTACGACGATGCGGTCGACGAGCTAGCCACCCAGCGGGCGCAGATCGCCCGGATCGGCAACAACGTCAACCAGATCGCCCGGCGCCTCAACTCGGGCGGCGATCCACACCCTGTGGACGCCGCGATCCTTCAGCGGGCGGAGCGCCTGCTCGCCACCGCCCACGACACGGTCCGGGCGATCGACGACGCGGCCTTCCGGGCAGCCGGGCAGAAGGCGGGCGGCCTGAGTTGATCGCGAACATCGTCAAGCCGGGCAACAACACCTACGGCGTCCTGGCGTACCTCTTCGACAAGGGTCGCGCCAACGAACACACCGACCAGCACATCGTCGCTTCCTGGGATGACTTCGTTCCTGACCCCGGCCCGTATGACAGCCCCGGGCACAAGCAGCGGCTCGGCCAGCTCACCAAGGCGCTGGATCTGCGGGTCGAGCAGGCCGGCGACAAGGCGCCCGAGGGGCACGTGTGGCACTGCTCGGTGCGCGCCGCGCCCGAGGACCGCATCCTGACCGATGCCGAGTGGGCGACGATCGCCAGGCGCATGGTCGATGCGACCGGCATCGCACCGGAGGACGATCCGGACGGTTGCCGGTGGGTTGCCGTGCGCCACGCGGACGACCACATCCACATCGTCGCCACCAAAGTCCGCGGCGATCTGCGCCCGCCGCGGAACTGGAACGACTTCCACCGCGCCATGGCCGAACTCGCCAGGGTCGAGAAGGACTTCGGCCTCATTCAGGTTCCGCGCGGCCCCGAAGCCGCCACCGGCACTCCGGCGGCGAAGCGCCCCACCCGCGCCGAGCAGGAGAAGGCCCAACGGCTGGGCCACCACAGGACGGCTCGTGAGCAGCTGCGGCACACCGTGCGCACCGCGCTCTCCCACGCGAAGGACCTGGACGAGTTCTTCAACCTGCTCGCCGACGCCGGCCTTCAGGTCGAAACACGCACTCTGCCCTCCGGCGACCTCGGCGGCTACAAGGTCGCCCTGCCTGACGACGGCACACCCATCTGGTACTCCGGCTCCAGCCTCGCCACCGACCTGTCCCTCCCGCAGATCCAGCAGCGTCTGGCCGCCACCGAAGCGCACACCGCCACGGCAGCCTCACCAGCCGGCCACGACCGCCGCAGCCCTTGGCATCAGGCCACCGCCGCCGCAGAACGCATCCCACACCACCTCGATCACGCCGACGACAGCGCTGCCCAAGCCCACCTGACCATCTTCAGCGAAGTCCTCTACGCCCTGCCCGCCCACGCCCCCGTCCCCCTCAAGGCCGAACTCCACCGCGCCGCCGTCGCCTTCGAGCACGCCGC
Source organism: Streptomyces sp. B21-105 (assembly GCF_036898465.1). Lineage (NCBI taxonomy): Bacteria > Bacillati > Actinomycetota > Actinomycetes > Kitasatosporales > Streptomycetaceae > Streptomyces > Streptomyces sp. B21-105. The sequence continues at coordinate 4,978,251 of NZ_JARUMJ010000001.1, forward strand.
CCACACCCGTGCCCACGCCGACCACCAACACGCCCGCGCCCTGCGCGGCGCTCTGAAAGCCATGCGCTACCAGCCCGCGGACCACACCGGCCTGGCCATGCTCCTGGACGTCGCCATTCTCGTCGTCCTCGCAGCCCAGCGCCGCAGCGCGCTGCACCACCACGACCGGCAGGTGGCCGCCGCCCGCCAAACGCTCATCCATCTCCAGACCGCCTACGACCAGATCGCCCCCACCAGCCTCGCCGTACTCGCAGGGCGCCGCCCTTCCGACAGCACCGTCCACCGGTACGCCCGCACCCTGCACGAGGTCCTGCCCTCCCACTCCGGACAGATCCTCACCGAGGCTGCCTGGCCCGCACTCACAGCCGCCCTCGCCGCTGCCGAAGCCGCCGGCCACAACCCCGCAGCCGTCCTCCGACAGGCAGCCCAGCAACGCTCCTTGAGCGACGCCAAATCGGCATCCGAAGTTCTCGTCTGGCGCATCCAACGCCTCGGCGACCGGCACGCCCCCGGCCCAGGTGCACGAGCCGCACAAGCCCGTAGCCCCCACATCCCCCACGTCCTGTCCACAGCGCGGGCCACCGCCGCGACACCCCCCACATCCGCGCCACCGCCATCCCGCACTCACCGGCCGCGGTGAGCACCAGCCCCCTCACGCAGCGGCCGAGCACGCCTCGCACCCACTACCGAGAGCACCGAAAGTCCCGATGACAACCGATCAACGACAGCCCGGCCCCAGATCTGACGACGCTGCGGGACATCTGCGGCGCGCCACCGGCACCCCATCCGACAAGGAGCACATCATCCAGACCCACCCCACCGCCGACATGTTTCCGATGCTCAGCGCCGACGAGCTGCACGACCTGGCCGAGTCCATCAAGACCGAGGGCCAGCACCAGGCCATCGTCCTGACCGTGCCTGCGAAACGGACGGTCTGACCAGGCCGGCCCTCTGGGAGCCGGCAGTACGAAGGGGAGCGGGGGTTTCGGGGGTTCAGTGGCCGAGGTGGCGCAGGCCCTCTTCGAGGGTGGGGTGGAACCGGTCGACGGGACCGGAGTTGCGGTTGTACCAGGCCGCATCCAGGCCGGGCTCCTTCGTCTCGTGGCCCGCCCGACAACGCAGCCACACCGAGTCGTCGCGCATGCAGAAGACGATCCAGTCCCGATACATGCCGCACCCGGGGCACGTACGGACCTCACCGTCGACGACGAGCGGCTGCAGCCAGCGCATTATCACCCCGGCCACCTCATGGCGCGACGGCGCCCGCAACTCCGGCGGCAGGAAATGAGGCACCACCGTTTCCTCTGCGGCAGGGGCCTGTGTGGTCGCCTCGGGGCAGTCGGGCCACAGTCGTGCGGACTGCAGCCGCAGGAGCAACTCGTGGCCCGCACGCTGGGCTTCACGGAACGCGCGGTCCTCGCGAGTGCGTCGAAAGAACAAGACTCTCTCCTTCTCTGTCATAGGGCAGGCGCGGGGGACGCTCCTCATACGTCTGGCCGGCTGCAACTCGGGGAGATTCGGTGACGGGCCGCACACCAGCAGCTCCTCTGCGGCAGGTGTTGTCAGCTGCGGCGGACGATAGTGAGCCGCCCCTCCGCGATCTCGGGCACAGTGTGGCGAGGCACCGGCACCGGGGAGGCGAGCGAGGAGGCGAACGCGGCGACCAGGTCATGGGGGACGCTGGCGCTGAAGCTGGCGCACCACAGATACGGCGCACCGGGCACGGGCTCCGCCCACGCCTGCCAACCCATCAAATCCGGCCGCGGGTCGGCGTCCTCGATGAGCGGCGGCAGCATCTCCAGAGAGACGCAGGAGGAGAACCCTGGGTCCGTGGCAGTGGTGTGGGGCCGGTCCACGTCGCGGATCCAGCCCCGGACACTGAGCGCGTCGAGGACCGTCTCGGGCTCCTTGAAGGCGACGTCGGGCCCCTCACAGGCGTCGAGCGCCATGAGGAGATCGGCGAGCGCCTCGTAGGAGACGCCGGTGGTGAAGTACGCGTTCCACTCCGGCATCGCGGAGGCGGCATGCGCGCGGGCGCTCAGCTGCCAGGCGACGGGCAGACCGCCCAGCTCGAACGGGTAGGCCGCGAGGATCCACTCGGCGCCACGCAGCCCGTCCGGGCTTACGTACAGAAGGGTGTGACGGGAGGTGGGCCACATGCGCCAGCCGAGGTCGGACAGGATGTCGCCGGTCCGTTCGGCGAGCACACCGTCGTCGCCGGCCAGATGACGCGGGGTGACCCAGTACACCGGGTCCGGCAAGTCCGGTCGGGAGCGGTCGCTGGAGTGGTGCGGGAGCAGGGGCGCCTCCATGAGCTCGTGGGGTAGAAACTGGCCGTCCAGGATCATCGGCATCACTTCGCTGACCAGGTCTTCCGGCAAGGTGTTGGAGGGTGACATGGCTGTACGGCTGTTCGCCAGTCGTTTCGGGATCTTTCCTGTCTGCCTGCGGCGAAATAGTGGAAATATGGACAGGATTGCCCAAAGAGGCGGGCCGCGCCCATCGCAGCTCCGGCGTGTGATCGCCAGCGGCATACGTTGCAGTGGCCCTCGACGGGCGGCCGCCGATGGTACGCAGCGCGGTCAACATCCCGCACTTGATCGACTAGCCTGAGAGTCCTAGCCCTGCCGTTGTCGTAGCCGACAGCGCGCCTTGCGGAAGCTGGTGCACCCCATGGCGCAGACGCGCCCTTGACCAAGGTCTACGAGGACTGTTCCGTTAGGGAAGTTGGGGCGTCGTACTCGGGGGTTGCCTTCGTGACCAGGTCGGTTGGCAGTGCGTGGTGTCTCATCAGCGGCACCAGGGGGGAATCGGCCGCTCCCTCGGCTGCTGGGGCCTCTGTATGAGACTCCGGCGCGGGATCGCGATCGCCGTCGTCGCTGGAGGCGGCGCTGTGACCACCATGCTGGTCGGGCTCGTCACGAACGCCGTGTCCGATGAGTCGCGGTGGCCCGGCTGGCTTGGGTGGTTACAGGAGCACGCCTGGTTCTCGTTCGTCGTGCTGGGCGTGACGATGGCGGGGCTGACGGCCCTGCTCGCCGGACTCTCCGAGACTCGGCCTCCCACCCCTCCGGGGCGACCGGAGGATGGAACGGGGCCGCCGGGGGCAGCCCAGGTGCTGCGTTCGTTGCCGCGCGACACCGCCGCGTTCACCGACCGTGCCGCGGAGCTGGAGCGGCTGGTGGGCTCGGTGCGGGCCTCACAGGAGCGCGGCGAGGGGCTGCCCGTTCACGTGATCGACGGCATGCCCGGCGTCGGGAAGACCACCTTCGCCGTGCACGCCGGCCACCTGCTCTCGGAGCGGTTCCCCGACGGACAGCTCTTCGTGAATCTCAACGGACACACGCCGGGGCGTACTCCGGTACAGGCCGGCGAGGCGCTCGCCTCGCTTCTCGCGGCCGCCGGCGTGCCGACGCAGCAGATTCCCGTCGGTGATGACGTCGGAGCGGTCACGGAGGCCCGGGCCGCCATGTGGCGGAGCAGGTTCGCGGACAAGAAGGCGCTGCTGATTCTCGACAACGCGGCCAGTTACCGGCAGCTGGAGCCGCTGCTCCCCGGTGGGAGCGGGTGCCTGGTGTTGGTGACCAGCCGCAAGCGGCTGGTGGCGAACGAGGAGGTGGTCATGTCGGTGGACGCACTGCCGCCGGATCACGCTGTCGACCTCTTCGTACGGCTCAGTGGGCGACCGGCCGACGCTCTCGGCCGGGATGTGGTGGACCCGTTGGTGCGGCTGTGCGGGTGTCTGCCGCTGGGGGTATCGCTGCTCGCGGCACGGCTGCGGCACCATCCGTCCTGGAGCGCCGAGGACCTGCGCGGGCGGCTGCTGGCGGCGCGGGACCGCCTGGGAGAGCTGCGCGCCGGGGAGCGCGCCGTCACCGCGACGTTCGATCTCTCCTATCGGGATCTCGCGCCGGAGCGGCAGCGCTTCTTCCGGCGGCTCGGGTTCTTCCCCGGCACCGATCTCGACCCGCACGTCGGTGCGGCTCTGGGTGACGTCTCGGTCGTAGCGGCCCGTCTGCACCTCGAGGCGCTCTACGACGACCACCTGATCGACGAACAACCGGGGAGTCGCTACCGGCTGCACGATCTCCTGCGGGACTACGCTCGCGGTCTCGCCGCCGAGGGGGACAGCATGGACCACGCACAGGCCGTACAGCGTGTGTGCGCCTACTACCTGGCCGCTCTCACTGTCGTGAACGGGCACATCGGGCGCAGTGGTGCCGTAGTGCCACCGGCGCCGGACGGCGCCTCGCGGGTGGAGACTCCGCCCCTGGAGTCGCGGGCGGACGCGTTGAGCTGGCTGGAGACCGAGCGGGCCAATATCCTGGCCTGCGTCCGACGGGCGAACGGCCTCGCCCTGTACGACCTCGTGGTCCGGCTCGCCGCCGCCATGGCGCCCTTCCTGCGCCAGGCCGGCCCCTGGGACCAGGCCGTTGGGCTCCATCGGACCGCCGCCGAGGCCGCCCGCCATACCGGCGACCAGAGGGCCCGGGGCGACGCTCTCGCCGAACTCGGCGTCGTACGCCGTTTCATGGCTGCCTACCCACAGGCGATCGAGGCCCTCAACGACGCGGTGACGGCGTACGAAGCGGTCGACGAACGGCGCGGCAAGGCGGAAGCTCTAAACCAGCTCGGCATCGTCTGGTACCTGACCGCGGACAACGAGGACGCGGCCCGCGCCCAGACCGAGGCCCTCGCCCTCTACCGTGAGCTGGGATACCGGCTCGGACAAGCGAACGCGCTCGCCGATCTCGGGATGACGCACCGGCAGATGAGCCGGTTCGACGCGGCAGTGGAGGCGCAGAGCGAGGCCCTGACGATCTACCGAGAACTCGGCGACCGGTACGGGGAAGCGAACTCCCTGCGAGACCTGGGCGTCGTGCACTGCCTCATGGGCGCGTACGACATCGCCGCGCGGCATCACCAGGAAGCGTTCGACATCTACCTGGAGCTGGACGACCGTGTGCACCAGGCTTACGCACTGAACGAGTTGGGCGTCATCCGACGGCTGACCGGAGACATCGAGGCAGCGCGGACGGCACACAGCCAGGCCCTGACGCACTTCACCGAGCTCGGTGAACGGTTCGGCCACGCGACCAGCGTCCGTCACCTTGGCGTCGTGGACCGCATTTCCGGGGATGCGACAGCGGCCATCCGGCTTCTGGAGGAGGCGCTGGACGCCTACCGCGAACTCGGCAGCCGCGGAGGTGAGGCCGCCTCGCTGAGCGAGCTGGGCGTGGCGCGCGGCATCGTCGGTGAGCGCGACGGCGCGACCGAGGCGTTCCAACGCGGTTTGGAGATCCTTCGGGGCCTGGACGACCGGTGCGGCGAGGCAGAGGTACTGAACCACTGGGGGATGCTGTTGTTCACCTCCGATGAACCGACGGCCGCCCGTCGGCACTTCGATCAGGCGCTCACGCTTGCACGGGACATCCAGTGCCCGCTGGAGGAGGCGCGGGCACTGGAGGGCATCGGCCGCTGCGACTGGACGATTGACGGGCCTGGTCACGGCGTGGGCTCGCTGCGAGCCGCCGTGACCGTGTACCGGCGGTTGGGAGTGAGCGCGTCCGTGGACGACATCGAACGGTTGCTGGTGTAGCGGTCCGACTGACGCCGACCATGTGGCCGAATTTCCTGTGCCAGGTGGGTGGTTGAGGATGCTACGTTTCCGGCTGATCTGTCGCTTCAACCCCGTCGCACCGTGCCACCTCCGGCACGTACCTCACGAGGAGCGTTGGATGCCGTCACCCACGTCCGTCACCGAGCCACGCACCATCACGCCCGTCGGCCCGGCGTCCACGGAGCCGACGGTGGCCGGCACCGCCGTCCTGGACCACGTGGCCGCCCGCGTCCGGCAGCGGCTGGAGGCCGAGGAGGGCGCGACGAGCCGGGTCGGTGACGGTGCCCACGCGGCCTCGCTCATCTGGCCCTGGCCGCTGTGAGCACGTCCGCTCGATGACAGAACCCGAAGAACCCGAAGGCCCCGTACCTTTTCAGACGTTCATCCTCAAGGTCGCCAACCGCTGCAACATCGACTGCGACTACTGCTTCGTCTTCAACTCCAAGGACCAGGCGGCGCGGCGCCTGCCCGCCCGAATGGACCTTGCTGTGGCCCGGGCTGCGGCCCGGCGGATCGGTGAGCACGCGTCCGCACACCGCCTTCGGACCATCCACGTCGTCCTGCACGGCGGGGAGCCGCTTCTCGTCGGCGTCGGGCACATGGCCGGTCTGTTGGAGGCCGTCCGGGAGGAGGCGCCGACGGGGACCCGGGTCCTCTTCGAGCTCCAGACCAACGGGACTCTTCTGTCCGGTGCGTGGCTGGACCTCTTCGAGCGGTACGAGGTCGCGGTCGGCGTCAGCCTCGACGGGCCGCCACCTGCGAATGACCGGCACCGGCTGACCCACACTGGGCGGTCGAGCGCCGCCTCCGCCGTGCGCGGCATCGAACTCCTGCGGTCGCGGCCACACCTGTTCGCGGGGCTGCTCGCCGTCGTGGACCTGGCCAACGACCCCGTGGAGGTCCACGACTACCTGGCGGCGTTCGAACCGCCCGTGATCGACTTCGGCCTGCCGCACGCGACCCACGACGACCCGCCGCACCGCTCCGACCCGAGCGTGCCCGAGTACGGGCTGTGGATGAGCAGGGTGTACGACGCCTGGCTCGCCCGGCCCGAGTACCGGCACAGCGTCCGGATGCTGGAGGACATCGTGGCCCTCAGCTCTGGCGTGCGCGGCTCGGTGGAGACGCTCGGCCTGGCCCCGCCCACGAGCGTCGTGATCGAGTCCGACGGCTCCATCGAGGCCGTGGACACCCTGCGGTCGGTCGAGGAGGGTGCCACCTGGCTCGGCCTCGACGTCCTCCGCCACTCCGTCGACGAAGCTCTGTCCCATCCGAAGCTGCTGCACCGGCAGCACGGCAAGGAAGCGCTCGCCGAGCAGTGCCGCGCCTGCCCACTCGTGGACGTGTGCGGCGGTGGCTACCTCCCACACCGCTTCAGCGAAGCCCAGGGCTATCGGAACCCGTCTGTCTACTGCGCGGACCTGGAGTACCTCATCCGACACGTCCAGGGCTCCCTGCGGCAGCACGGCTGGAACCCGTGTGCGCAGGCCGCCTCGTCGCCGTAGACGCGTGTGCCGTACCGCCAGGAGGGGATCACGCGTTGGAACGAACGAGTGCAGCAGCGACCGAAGCAATCGAGGAAGGACAGGAGGCACCGATGACCGTGACGATCCGTCCCGCAGAGAAGCGGGACGTCCCGGCCATGGCCGAGCTGATCGAGGATATCGAGCGGTTCTACGGGGCGACCGACACAGATATCCAGCCGATCGAGGAGCGCCGCCTCCAAGTGGAAGAAGCCCTCTTCGGCGTGCCACCGCTGGCCTCCGCCCTGCTCGTCGAGGACGAGACCGGGGACATCGTTGGCCTCGCCGCCTATTCCTTCCTCTGGCCGGCCGCCGGCTCCTCGCACTCCCTGTTCCTGAAGGAGCTCTACGTCCGCGACACCCTGCGTCGGCAGGGCATCGGAGCTCGCCTCATGGACGAACTCCGCGCTTTGGCCGCCGCGCGCCCCGGGTGCAGCCGGATGGAATGGATGGCTGACCGCGACAACCCAGGCGCACGGGCCTTCTACGAGTCGCGCGGGTTCGCCGAGTCCGAGGGGAAGATTGTTTACCGGGTCGACTCCGGCACCGCGTGAGGGTGGTACAAGACCAGTGGAAGTAGAGCGCTGCGAGGAGTGCGGCAGCAGGATCGTCATCGGGCTCGGATGCGAATGTCCGCCGGGCTCGTCCGCCTTGGCGCCCACGCGTTCCGTAGGCACGTTCGTGAAGAGGGACTGGCGTACTCACCCGGATGACACGATCCTGATCTCCCCGGCTCGGTGCGCGCACAGGCCCGGCTGGTGCGACCACATGACCGAGGACGACGTACGGTCGCCGCGGTGGGGGTGGATCACGAATCCTCCACCTGGGCTTTGGGAGCGGTTGAGCACTGCTTCTCCGGCGACTGCCACCGCGGGCAACCCGAGCCGACGGGCCGTACGGCGGTGCACCGACTGCGAGTTGAACCTCGCGCAGGGCTGATCACAGCGCTCCGCTGCCGCGCTGATCCCGTTTCGTCTCGTGTCGGTGGCGCGGCCGTGACTGCCTACGGCCGCGCCCGCCTGCGTCAGTAGGTGATGACGAGCCGCACGGAGGGCCGGTCGATCACAGCTCCGTGGGGGAGGCCGTTGTCCGGTGTGTCCGCGGGGTAGGCGGTGATCGAGGGTTCGACGGTTCTGGCCGGGCTCCAGGCGCGGATCTGTGCGCAGATCCGCTCGGCGAGATCGGCGCCGGCCGGGCCATAACCGACGGCTCCGAGTCGGAACCGGGGTTCGGCAGCCGGGTCTTCGGCGGTGCGCTCCACGGTGAGGTACGCGATCGAGTCGCCCTCGACAAGGGCGGGGCTCAGGGCGGGTGAGGCGGGGCGGTGAAGGTCGGCCTCCATCGCCGCAGGTTTCGCTGTGATACGGCAGGTCGCTCGCTCTGTGGCGCTCAGGCGAAGCCAGACGCCGTCGAAGGACTCGACGGGGCCGACCGTCGTGTCGGTCCAGACGACCGATTTCGGCTGGGTGAGGGCGTCGCGCAGGAGTTCTGGGGCGATGGGTTGGTCCTCGTCCCAGTAGAGCCTGACGAGCCGGTCGTCGTCGATGTAGTCGTTCCGCTCTCCGTCCTGGCCGATCACCGGGAGGAAGCCACACATCTTCACGGAGTCGGACGTCATCCGGTCCTTCTCGCGTCGGAACGCCACGGACCGCGACAGCCCGCGCCATCGCAGAGGGACCACGAGGCGTCCGCCGACGGCGAGCTGGTCCCACCAGGCTCCGGGAAGGTCCCACATGCCGACGGCGGCGATCATGCGGTCGTAGGGGCTGAACTCCTCGGCGCCGAGGGCACCGTCCCTGGTGACCACGCGAACGTCGTCGCATCCGTTCGCGTCCAGCATGCGGCGGGCGTAGGCCGTCACGTCGGGGTCGATGTCGCACGTGGTGACGTGTCCCGACGGTCCGGCGAGGTGTTTGAGCAGGGCGGCGTTGTAGCCGGTGCCGGCCCCGATCTCGAAGACGTTGTCGCCTTCACGGACTGCGAGTTGGACCAGCATGAAGTGCACGACGTCGGGCTGGGAGGCGCAGCTCAGCGGGAGTGCGTCCTCGTCGGGGTTCTCCTTGATCGTCACGCTCTTGTTGGCGTACGCCTCCTGGAGGGGCGCGTCTGGGAGGAAGGCGTGGCGGGGTACGGTCCGCATGGCGGTCTCGACGCGTGCGTCGCGGAGGCCGGAGGGGTCCTGTTTCAGGATGGCGTCGACCAGGCGGTTGCGCAGGTCCTCGGGAGAGGCGCCGGTGTCCGTGTTCATCGCGTCCTTTCGGAAGGTGCCCGGCCGTGCGTACGGCGAGGGCAGATCGTACTCATGTGCTCTGGTGGGCGGGGTGCGGTTCGCGACGTCATCCCGCGAGGAGCATGCAGCGGTCCCAGGGAACGGTGAGCGCCGTGTTGACGGGGGCGGTGAGACGGACCAGGTGGATGCCTGCCGTGCCGTCCATGAGACCGGCTCCGTGCGGTAGTCCGCTCTGGTCCAGGTGCTCGTCGAGCCGGGCGTGCAGGTCGGGCAGACGCGCCGCGAGTTCGTCGTCGATGGCGTCGGCGGCGGCACGGGAGACGGTCTGTATGAGTCCCGCCCAGCCGTGGCAGAGGGACGCGTCGGTGAGCTGGGCGAGCTGCCGGTCGTCAGCCAGACATCCGGCGAGGGCTTGTTCGGCCTGGTGTTGCCGGTCGCGGTCGCCGAGGGCAATGCCGGCGAGTTGTTGGGCGCGGGCGATGCCGGGGGTGCCGTAGCACCAGGACGGGCGTGCCGGTCCTGGGCTCTGGAGCTTGCCGCGTCGGTGTTCGTCTCGGGTGATCAGGCCCGGCCACCAGGTGTACGAGCCGGTACCGGTGCGCCAGTGGTCGAGCCAGTCGCAGATCCGGGTGATGGCCTGCGTCTGTCCTGACACCGTGTGGCCGTGGCGCAGGGCCGTGGCCAGCAGCGCGAGCGGTCCGGCGATGCCGTGGGCGAGGCCGAGGTTGCCGTGTCCGCCGGGCCATCGTGGCGATGGGCGCAGATCGGGGCTGTCGCTGGTCCACCAGCCGGGCAGGGGTTGCGCGTCGAGGGTGATCGGTTCGGTCAGTCGCACCAGGTAGGCGAGGGTGTCTCGCAGTTCCGTCTTGTGGCCGCGGTGCAGGTGGTACGCGCCCAGCCCGGTCAGTCCGCTGATGAGGTCGTACTCGCCCATCGTGGGCAGCGCGCTGCGGTCGATGCGGGCGTGTGCCTGCCCGAGGCGGTGGCGCGTGACGTCGGCGACGTGTCTGTCCAGGGTCGCCAGGGCGCGTGCGGCGGTGTTCGTGTGCGAGAAGCTGAGGACGTAGGCAACGGCTGCGGCGCCCTCGTACAGTCCGCATGCTTCGGGGGTGGCCTGGATCGGGCCCTTGACCATGGCGGCGGCCCACGGCCGGAGCGCGTCCCGGTCTTCATCGTCGGCGCGGGCCCTGACGGCATGCAGCAGTGCGACTCCCGCCGCGCCGGAGTACAGCGACTGTCCCCAGCCGGGCCTGGTGGGTGTCGGCAGTGCGTCGTTGTTCATCAGCGGCTCTCTCCCGGCCAGGCGGCCCACGCGACGGCGGACTGACGCGCCAGGTGTCGGCAGATCCTCTCGTCCTCTCGGTCCAGGCCGCGCAGGCGGTTGTGGTGCATGTGGAGGAGAGACTCCAGGACGGAGTCGAGGTCCATGCTCTCGGCGATGCGCTCGCAGTACAGCGCCAGGGCCACGGCGCGGCGGTGCCAAGCCTGGGCGAGCGCGTCGCCCCAGCCGCGGGCGCGAGGCGTCGTGCGGCGAACGAGGTCGATGGCTTGGTCGCTGACGCCTCGCTCGACATGGGCGGGAGGCGCGGGGCGGTTCGTCAGCCATCGCATGCCCTCGTCGGGGCCCAGCAGGGCGCAGGCGATGTCCACCATGCCGACCGCCACCAGCGCGCGTCCGTCGATGGGGTCGGCTCCCAGGCCCTGCAGGGCGGCGAGGGCGTAGGCCGAGTCGGCCGTGAACACCGCCTCGGCACCCCGCAGGGCGGCGGCGGGGCCGTAGCGGCCGATCTCCGGGGTGTACGTGTCGAACACGAGCCTGCTGGTGAGTCCCTCGCGGCATAGTCCGGTGGCCCATCGGGCGACCAGCTCGGTGTAGGCGGTGTGCTGCCCGGGGCTGCGGGTGCGGATGCGCAGGCGCAGGTGGTCGAGGTCGTGCGGGGTGCGGTAGCGGACAAACCACCACTCGGGTGCGTCCGGCAGCTGGACCACGAGCCGCGCGAGGTGGGTGCCGATCAGCTCCTCGAACTGGTCGGGGTGGGTGTAGATCTTGGCGTTCAGCCAGGGTGCCTGCGCCGCCCCCGGTACGGGTCCGAGGGTGCCGTTGGTGAGAACGGGCAGGAAGCCGGAGAGCGGGTCGGGGGCCGGCGGGCGGGTGCTGGTCATCGGCAGGGCGATCTCGTGGACGTGGCCGCCGATCCAGCCGTAGCTCTCCTCGGGCGGCGCCTCGGTGAGCACGGCTTGGCCTTCCCGGTCCAGGTGGGCGCGCAGGATTACGGCGTGGGCTGGCACGTCGAGCTGCAGCCGCCGTGTCCGGTCGTCCTCCCGCAGCTCGACGGCCCCGTGGCAGTGCCACAGTTTCCGCCACCGGCCGAGGGCGTCCGCCCACTCCCGTGCGTCCGCACCACGGCCCGGCAGCGCCTCGGCGGTCAGGTTCCAGCGGCTGGGAGAGAGGATCACGCGCCCGTGGCGCACGCGCGGCAGGAACGGCAGCCGTGCGCCATGCGGCCCCCAGTCGAAGCCGGTCCAGGCGGGGCCGAAGGCGCGGGTCAAGTGAGCGAGGAACCGGGCCAGGGGCGGGGGTTGCTTGTCCAGGGCCATGGCGTGGAAGACCTGCGGGTCTACCACGCGGCGGCGGGAGATGCTGACCAGGTAGAGGCGGGTGTGCGTGGCCGTGACCGCGAGGTCGTCGACGTCGATGAACGTCGGATCGTTGTCGTCGGGGCCGCGGTGCTCGCCCAACGGGATCACGTGCGGGAGATACGCGGGGACGCGGGCGACGTTCTCTGTGTGCGGGTACAGCGGCGGGAAGGACAGCTGCGCGGTCAGCGCGTTCTCGACGCCCGCGGGGACTTGGCGGTAGATCTCGTCCAGTCCCGTGCCGGTGGCGACCGGAGTGAACCGGGAGGTGAGCGTTCCCGCGGAGCGGGCCGGTGTCACCGTAAGCGTGAAGTTCCCGCGTTCCAGGGCGGACAGGCTGTCGGCGTGCAGGCGCGCGCACATCTCCACGTGGGGCGGTGCCGCCTGCCCGGTCGGCTCGTCGTCGGCCAGGTGGTCGATCAGGTCGTCGGTGAGGACGATCTCCCCGCTGCCGTCGGCCAGTGTCTGCCAGGCCAGTGCCAGTAGCCGCTCGTCACGCTCGGAGAGCGCCGGTGGCGGCGCGGTCATGCGGCTGCCGGGGTACTCGGCCGGGTAGCCGAGCCCGGCCGCCGGGTCGACGACCTCCTTGACAGGCACGAGCGTGCCGGTGCCGTACCGCTCCCAGAACGCGACCTGGTACTCCTTCCACACGCCCTGGCCCGTCGGCCGACGCGTCAACCGCAGCAGCACATCGGCCGCCCTCTCCATCTCCTGCGCGACGCTCTCGGGGATGCGCGCCTCCGCGTCCAGCAGCAGATCGACAGCCAGAGGGCTTCGGCCCGCTTCGGAGAGCCGACGCAACTGCGCTGTCAACGCCTGCCGTTGCGGCTCCTGGCGGTTCGCAGGCAGTCGGTTGTGCTCGTGTACGGCGCGTTGCACCGCTTCGAGCTCGTGCAGAACCTGTGCGACTTCGGGGACCGTGCCCGCGTCAGCGCCGTGCAGCCGCTCGATCAGGTGGGAGAGCGGATCGCTGTCGGTCATTGGCGCCCGCAGGCTGGTGATCAGGAACTTCTCGCGTACCAACGCGCCGAGCAGTGCGCCGATGGCCTTCGGCTTGGTTCGGGCAAAGGAGGCGGCCAACAGCTCGGCGAGGGCGGCGAAGCGGACCGGCCGACGTGCGAGGCCCTCGATCACACGGACCGCGCTGGTGCGCCGGACGGTGGCGCCCATCGGTCCGCCGTGCGGGACGTGCAGGCGTCCGCCGCGACGCACCGCCAAGTTGTTCAGGACCACGTCCAGGCGCTCCAGCAGGTCGGGGCACCCCTCCAGACGGACGATGACGTCGTCCAGCCACTCGGTGTCTACCCGCGCCACGGCCCGGTGCGCGTCTCCCCACCTCGTGTACGGCGTGGAGCCCACGCTGACCGGGGCCACTCCTGCGAAGAGGCCGAACGGAGTCGGTCGCCCGGCGGCGCGCAGCACGTAGCGGACGGTGGCCATGGCGGCGCGCCGGACCTGCTTGGGGCGTGCCGACTGTCCGGCGCAGATCGCGTCGACGCGCGTGGCGAGATCGCCACTCGCCTGCCGGACCGCGTCGGCGAACCGCACGTCGGCCCACACCTGCTTCAGCCACCTGCCGCACGCCTCCGTGTCGGACGGATCGGGCCACCATCCCGGGAGATCCGTCAACGGCATCGCGGCGGCCCGGAGCAGGGCCACGCCTGTGTGCTGGTAGAGCTTTCCGTCGCTTCCCATTTCCAGTGCCTCCGCCATCAGTGCTGTGAACGGGCGGGGTCGGGAGCGGCAGCGCCCCCGACCCCGTGCACGAGCGCCGTCAGACGGCGCTCGTGCAGGACGAGGCGCAGGACGGCTTGCACCCGTCACCGGTGCCGCACGCCTTGGGAAGCAGGTCGGCGTCGACCTCCGTGACGATGGTCAGGTCGATGTCGAACGGGTCGGCGGGCACCTCGGGGACGGCCGTCGCGGTGGACGACTCGGTGGTGGTCTTCGTGATCGGGCTGAGCGTGGTGACGGTCATGGCACTTCCTCTTCTGTCGGAAGGATCCGAACGGTTCGTCGTGCTGCCCGGCCGGCGCGTGGCATCGCCGCGCGGCCAGGTCCTGCGTTCGCACCCTGCGGTGCGACCCCTCTCCGGACTGACCGGATTCCGTGGGGGAAATGGATTCGGAGCATCCGGAGAGGGGAGCCGAGGACACGGGCCGGAGCTACAGGAGCTGGCCCGTGTAGAGCATGGTCAAAGTGGTGCCGGTCACCAGGACGGGCAGGAGGAGCACCTGGAAGGCGCCGAAGCCGAACCGGCCGACGTACTTCGCCGGATGCCGCAGCACCCATCCGACCTGGCCCAGCAGCTGCCGGAGAAACCCCTGCCGCATAGTGGTCATCACGCCGCCGACCGCCGGAGGTCCGTGGAGTCGGCGGCGTCGACGACCGCCCACGGCGTCGTGATCAGCGCCCCGGTCCGAGCCTGCCAGGCAGCGAGGTTCGCCCTGTCCTCCTCCAGATGGCCCAGCATCACGAGCAGAGGGGTGACGATCCCGGCCGCCCTCCCCTGCTCAACCGCGGCCAAAGCGTTGTGCCAGCCCTCACACAGGGCGCGGCTCTCGAACGGTGCCGCCCGGTCGACGTACGTCTCGACCGCCTCCCAGCCGGCATCGGCCACGTACCGCCGTGCGCTGGCCACGCTGTGGTCGGCGACCTCACCGAGCGACGCGGGCAGGCAGGCGTACAACACCAGGTGCGTGCCCGGGGGCACCTCGTGTGGTGCGGTCTGCCTCGCACTGCCGCTCATTCCGCGTTACCTCCAGCCAGGTGAGCCGAGACGCCAAGGACCGGCGCCTCGACGAAGAGCCTCGCCGGGTGCGGTCGGCGGCGGTACGCCGTCAGCACGCCGTTCGTCCGCCGTCCGGCGGCGCGCGAAGAGGCGGAGCCGCGGCGTACCGCCGCGGCTCAGGCGTGGCGAGGCTGATCGGTCCAGTACCAAGCGGAAACGAGAAGCGGCGATGGACGCGGTGGACGAAGAGCGCCTCTGCAGGCGGACGCCAGCACGGCGTCATTGGGTGAAGCTGGCCGATTGCCCCGAGCCTTCGGGCCTCGCGCGCAGACACGTACGAGAGTTCCTCGAGGGACGTGCCGCGCCGGAGCGGGTCGACGACGCCGTTCTGATCGCCTCGGAGCTCGTGGGCAACGCCCTCAGGCACACGGCCGGCGGACCGGACTGCCTGTGTGTGGAGGTCTACCGGGACGTGGCGGTACTGCGGGTCCATGACGCGGGACGGGATGTCTCCAGGGTCCGGGCACGCTCCGCGGAGGAGTCGGTGAAGGAGTTGACGGGCAGTGGTCTCGGACTGCTGCTCGTCGGGGAGTTGGCGTCCGCGTGGTCCGCCCGGCCGACCGCGATCGGCAAGGAAGTGGTCGTAATTCTCGCCCTGGACGCCAGCGGGCTACCCGAGCGCGACGTTCCTCCGCACATCCCAGCGGTACGTCCGCCCCTCACGGCGGAGTTCCACCAACTGGACGGCGGACACGGAGAGTTCGACAGCCGGTAGAGCGCGAAGCCCTGAGACCGTCTCCACAACGGGCGCGGCGGGGCGCCGGCAGTTGTTGTACGCGAGGCTCAGGTGCGGCCGGAATGCGGACGTCGGCTTCTTCGGGGCCAGACCGACGCTGCTCCCTGCTTCGGCCAGCGCGTGGTGCAGCCGGAGCAGGGGTTCCCAGGGGCCGAGGGACAGGCGGACGGCGCCGCGGGAGCCGGCCAGCGGCATGGCGCGTACGGAGAACGCGGAGGGCAGCAACGCCTCGGCGTCCCGCGCCAGGCTGTCCAGCTGGCCCGCGGTGACGACGCCCGGCGTTCCCACTCGGGCGAGGGTGATGTGCAATCCGTCCGCCGGCACCGGGTCGAGGCCGAGGGGTGCCAGCTCCTCCTGGCAGTGCCCGGCGAGAGTCGCCAGCCGCTGATCATCCGGGAAGGTCAGCATCCAGTAGTACGCCCGGCTGCCGTCCGACCAGCCGGGGCGTGCCCAGTGGTCGGTCATCTCGTCGAGTGCGCTGAACGCCGCCCAGTCGTGGGCAGCGGTGACCGCCGGATCATGCGTGTCGGCCGGAGGCTCGGCGGGGAACGCGGCGGGATCGGCGCTGAGCAGGGGCACCCGACGTACTCCTTCGGCTTCACACTGCCCCGGAGTACGACGTCCCCCTCGGCGCCTACGACGCGGATGACGCCACGGCCAGGGCCGCTGGCTGCGAGCTCCAGGTCCGGAACTCGTCGCCATAATCGCGTACCGCCGGGTGATCACGCCACGGCCCGGCCTGCTCGTGCAGGTCGCGGGAGCGTTGGTAGACGGAGCTGATCGGTGTGTCTCCGCACAACCGCAGGGCCTCACGGCCCAATGCCATCGCGTGGTCGACGTCGGGCGTGCGCTGCTGCAGCAGCGCGGTGGCGACGTCGAGGCGTACGAGCGAACGGCTCCAGGAGGAGGGCGAGTGCTCCACCAGATCGTCGATGTGCTCGGCGTCGCGCAGTACCTGGGCCGTGTTGCGCAGCGCGACGTGTGATGTGACGGCGTTGGCCAGCGTCCTGGCCCGTCCGTACGGCTCGAAGGAGATGCAGGAGGTCAGACCGACGGGCACCTCGTGGAGGTCGGAGAGGCGGAGTGCCTGTCCGATGGTCTGCTCGACGGCACGCCGGTCGCCGGTCTTGCCGAGGGCCCGGGCCCGGCCGTTGGCGAGCAGGCGGATGCACTGGGCGTGGCGCGGGGCTCGCTCGACGGCCGCGGCGGCGCAGGCGTCCGCCTCGTCGTACCGGCCGGCGTAGTAGAGGCTGAAGGAGAGGGTGCCGCACGCCCAGAGGTCGGTGTCCAGGTCGCCGATCTCACGGCTGAGTTCCCGGGCTTCGGTGCAGTACGCCTCCGAGAGCGCGAAGTCGCCCGTGTTCACCGCCATGTAGCCGAGCAGGCCGGAGGCGCGGGCGGCGACGCGGAAGAGCTCCCGGCGCGTGCGTGGGGGCTGGCGGCCGTCGAGGAGGGTGTGGGCGAGCTGCCGCACCTGGCGGGCCTGGGGGCGGAGGACGTACGGCCCGTCCTGTTCGTACCGGCTGGCGATGCCCTCCAGGGAGGAGTCGAGGAAGGCGAGCGTCGCGTCGTCGGCGTTGCTGGCCGTGAGCTGCCGGGTCCGGGTGACGATGTCCAGCGGGTTCTCGTCGTCCTCGCGTGGCGGAGCAGGACTCGTCACCTGCTGGCGCGTGCGCGGTTCCTCGACGCCGTCGTGCGCGGAGTCGCCGTCGTCCCCCGTGGAGAACAGCTCGGACACGGGTCTGCCCAGCATGTGCTCCAGCACTCGGCAGGCGTCAGGACGGGGCAGGGTCAGCAACTCTCCGCCGTACCAGCGGTCGAACTGGCGTGGGGAGACCTGGAGGGACGCCAGGCGGGGGTCTCGGTCGAGCTCTGCTAGCCGGGCGGCGGCCCGCTCGTACTGGGCGGCGAAAGCCTCGTGCGTCGTCAGGTGCCGTTGCTGGAGCAGCTGCCGGAGCAGCGTTGTCCGTGGCATGGCCCACCCTCCTGGTACGGCGTGCAGAACCGACGCGAAGGCGCGTGCCGGTAGCGAGGTCGTGGCCTGCTCGCCCATCGGTCGGCTGCGGCGCACGCCCGTACGAACGCGCGCCGCGACTCCTGACAGCATGCCGACGCAACCACCAACTGGGCAATATGTCTGGTGAAGTTGACCCGTATGGGTTGTAGAGGTGTCGCCGGTACGGAGAGACTTCCGGCATGGCCTTGAAGAGAAGCCTGGTCCCGCAGTCGGTGTACCGGCGACAGCTCGCGGCACGGCTGAAGGAACTGCGTGATGCGACCGGGCTCACCCTCACCGAGGTCGCCGACCAACTGGAGGTCAACCAGGGGTCGCTGAGCCGGATCGAGAACGGCGAACGCGGCACGACGCCGGTACTCGTCCGGGCACTGCTGGACCTGTACGGCGTCAAGGACGACGACCGGCGCGCCGACGCGCTCGACCTAGTGCGAGCGGACAAGGAGCAGCAGAAGCCCTGGTGGCGGAAGTACTCGACGGTGCTCACCCCGACGCGCTACGACGGGTACCTCGCGCTGGAGGCTGGCGCGACGCACCTCGCCAGCTACCAGCCGATGCTCGTGCCGGGGCTGCTCCAGACCGAGGACTACGCCCGTGCCGTGATCACCCAGATGAGGAAGGACCTGTCCCCGCCGCAGGTCGAGTCCCTGGTCAGGGTCCGCATGGAGCGGCAGAACAGCCGCCTGGGCGGTGAGGCCCCTGCCAGGCTCTGGGCGATCCTCGACGAAGCCGTGCTGCGTAGGACGGTCGGCTCCGTCGAAGTGATGCGCGACCAGATGCGGAAGCTGGTGGAGGCGAGCGAGCGGCCGAACGTCACCGTGCAGCTGCTGCCGTTCTCGCTCGGCGCGCATCCCGGGCTGTACGGCCCGTTCGTCATCCTGACGTTCCCGTCCCCCACGCCGGACCTGGTGTGGCTGGAGAATCCCAAGAACTCCGTGTATCTCGAGTCCCCACAGGATGTGGAGAACTACACGGACATCTTTGACCAGTTGAGGAGCACCGCCCTCGACCCGTCGGAGACCCGCACCCGCATCGCACGCATCAGCAAGGAGCTCGAAGAGTGAGCATGCCCAGCATGGCCGCCCTGCACGACGTCGATCTTGCGCAAGCGCGGTGGCGGAAGAGCTCGTACAGCGGGGGTGCGAACGACTGCGTGGAAGTCGCGGAAATGGGCGGACACGCCGCAGTGCGCGACTCCAAGAACATCAGCCGTGGGCCGTTGCTTCTCTCGAACGCGGCGATGCGCGCGCTGGTCAGCGGGATCGCCAGTGGGGCAATCGGTGGGCATCGGAGCTGAGCAGAGAGCTGGGGTGTGAGGAGAAAGTCGTGACGGTCGTCGTGGGCGCAGGCATCTCGGGTCTCACGACCGGCGGGGCGCTGTCAGAAGCCGGGCTCTCCGCGCGGGCGGTGGCCGAGGGGGTTCCCGTGCGCACGGCGGCAGACTCGGTGATCACCCTCGGAGGCCGCCCCGCCGCTGTCACTATCTGCGGCGTTGTCGCACGATCGAGGGGCGGTCTCCGCGAGACCGCCCCCGCACGACCGGAGCCCCGCTACACTCCCGCCACCCGGCGAAAAGACCAGGTCAGACAGCGAAGTCCTGCTGGAGTACTAACCGAACCTGTCACCCATAACTGCAGTCACCCCACCATGATCGTAACTACAGCTGCCGCGACTGTGTCGCCGGTACCCTAGGTGCGCACTTCGAGGCAACATGATCGCGCCGTGGCGCGGAGGAGAATAGCTGCAACATGGCACCGACCACCAAAGAAGGCCAGCGGGCAGAGCTGCACAAGACGATCTGGCGTATCGCGAACGACCTGCGCGGCAGTGTCGACGGCTGGGACTTCAAGAGCTACGTGCTGGGCATGCTCTTCTACCGCTTCATCTCCGAGAACCTAACGGCGTACATCAACCGCGGCGAACATGAAGCTGGAGATGAGTCGTTCGACTACAAGGTGCTTCCCGACGCGCAGGCCGAGTTCGCTCGTGACGAGGTGGTGGCAGAGAAGGGCTTCTACATTCTGCCGTCGGAACTGTTCGCCAATGTCCGCGAGCGCGCTGCACGGGACGAGAACCTCAACGAAACGCTCGCTCGGGTCTTCAAGAACATCGAGGGCTCGGCACTGGGAACCGACAGCGAGGACGATCTGAAGGGGCTGTTTGACGATCTTGACGTCAACAGCAACAAGCTCGGAGGAACGGTCGCCAAGCGCAACCAGAAGCTCGTGAAGTTGCTCGACGCCATCGGCGATCTGCCGCTGGGGCGGTTTGAGGACAACTCGATCGACCTGTTCGGCGATGCCTACGAATACCTGATGCAGATGTACGCGGCCAACGCGGGCAAGTCCGGTGGCGAGTACTACACGCCGCAGGAGGTCTCGGAACTGCTGGCGCGCATCACGGTCGTCGGCAAGAAGCAGGTTAACAAGGTCTATGACCCGGCGGTCGGGTCGGGCTCGCTGCTGCTGAAATTCGACAAAGTGCTCGGCAAGAACAATGTCCGCCGGGGTTTCTACGGTCAGGAGATCAACCTGACCACGTACAACCTTGCCCGGATCAATATGTTCCTACACGACGTGAACTACTCCGACTTCAACCTCGCGCACGGCGACACTCTCATTGACCCGGCGCACTGGGACGATGAACCGTTCGAGGCGATCGTCTCCAACCCACCGTACTCGACCAGGTGGGAAGGTGACGCGAACCCGCTGCTGATCAACGATGAGCGGTTTGCGCCGGCGGGCGTGCTGGCGCCGAAGTCGAAGGCCGACCTGGCCTTCACGATGCACATGCTCAGCTGGCTCGCCGTCAACGGTACGGCCGCGATCGTCGAGTTCCCTGGGGTCCTGTACCGCGGGGGTGCGGAAAAGAAGATCCGTCAGTACCTGATCGACAACAACTACGTCGATACGGTCATCCAGATGCCTGCCGACCTGTTCTTCGGAACCACGATCGCCACGTGCATTCTAGTGCTGAAGAAGTCGAAAAACTCCAGCGACGTACTCTTTATCGACGCCTCAGCCGAGTACAAGCGTGTTGGCAACAAGAACAAGCTGTTCGAGGAGCACCAGGCAAGGATTCTCGATGCGTTCACCGCGCGAGAGCCGGAAGATCACTTCTCCACGCTCGTCAGCATCGAGGACATTGCCGCGAACGACTACAACATCGCTGTGTCCTCTTATGTGGAGTCGGAGGACACGCGCACGGAGGTCGACATCGTCGAGTTGAACGCCGAGATCGCCCGCATCGTGGCGCGGCAGGCAGAGCTGCGCACGTCGATCGACGCGATCGTTTCCGATCTGGAAGCGGGGGGAAATGCGCTTGTCTAAACTCCTCTCCGACGCTCCCGCTGTGGCAACTATGCAAGTGGATGGTTTTCTCGACGGCCACGTACTGAAGTGGGGTAAGCACAAAAGGATCAAGGTAGGGAAGGTCCTCCGGAACTTCCATTGTCGCGCCTGTGATGCTCAGCGAACCTTCATGTCTGGAGATGAGCTGTCATGTTTGGGCCTTGGCAACAATCAGATCAGTATCGACGCCACACTGCAGTGCATCGAGTGCCGGTCATCCGTGGAGATATGGTTCCTGATCGGCAGCAACAGCGATATTTCCAGTTTCGCGCCGGAAGTGCGTGTCGAGCGCTACACGGAAAATCTTCGTGACCGCGCCGACAGAGTCGATAGCCATCGTGGCCCATTCTCGGATCTGGTCAAGCGAGCGCAGCTCGCGTACGAGAATCAGCTCGGTGCTGGGTCGATCATCTACCTCCGGAAGATCTTCGAGCTCGTTACGTTCGAAGTGGCCGATATCGCCAAGATTGACACAAAGAAGCCTAACGGACGAAATGCCCCTTTCTCCGTAGTATTGGAAAAGGTGAATCAAGTTCGCAACATCATTCCGCGACGTTTCTCAAGTGACGGCTATCAACTATTTCGCGAGCTCAGTGAAATTATTCATGGCGAGTCAAGCGAAGAGGAAGCGCTCCAGAAATTCAAGCCCTGTCTCCAGTTGGTCCTAGGCGTTGTTGACGAGGTTAGCCGGGACAACGAATATGCGCGAGCGATCGAAGAGCTAGGCTGGAACGTCGAGAATATTAGCGAGATCACGGGAGGAGGCGCCGCGTGAGTGGCATCAGCGAAATTTCTCAGGAGTTGTCTTCCAACGGAGTCGAGTACCGCGCGCTCGGTCAAATCGGCGAGTTTATGCGCGGGCAGGGACTGCAGAAAGCGGATCTGCGCGATAAGGGCGTCCCCGCAGTGCACTACGGCCAGATCCACACCTCCTATGGCGTATGGGCGACCGAGACAAAGTCATTTACCGACCAGGTCATCGCAGCCAAGCTTCGCCACGCGAAGCCGGGAGACCTCTTGATCGCGACAACTAGCGAGGACGACGACGCCGTTGCCAAGGCAACCGCTTGGCTTGGCAAGGTGGAGGCCGTGCTGAGCGGAGATGCTTACATTTTTCGTCATGGACTTGATCCGAAGTACGTCTCGTACTTCTTCCAGTCGACGTTTTTCCAGAAACAGAAGCGTCGCTTTATCTCTGGGACGAAGGTCCGTCGCATCTCCGGCGATTCGCTCTCGAAGATCCTAATCCCCGTCCCGCCCCTTGAAGCGCAGCGGAAAATCGTGGGGGTTCTCGATCATTTCAGTCAGCTGGAGGCGGAACTGGAGGCGGAACTGGAGGCGGAACTGGAAGCGCGCCACCGCCAGTATCAGTACTACCGAGATAAGTTGGTGAGCGAGGCTGTCGGGGCGGAGTATACTCGCCTAGGTGACGTTGGTTCCTTTGTGCGTGGACGTCGTTTCACCAAGAACGATGTGGTCGATTCTGGAATCCCAAGTATCCATTACGGTGAGATTTATACCGAATATGGAACCTCCACTAACGAGGCCGTTAGGCAGGTCCGTGTTGAGCTTCACGATCAACTCCGGTATGCAGAGCCTGGGAGCGTAGTATTCGCCGGTGTTGGCGAAACGGTTGAAGACGTGGGTAAAGCTGTTGCGTGGCTAGGAAATGAACCAGTAGCGACACACGACGACACGTTTGTCTTTACCTCTCCGTTGAATCCTAAGTATGTCGCTTATGCAGTGCAGACAAGGGATTTTCATCGCCAGAAGGAACGCCATGTGTCTCGGGCTAAGGTGAAGAGGCTGTCAGCGGCTGGTCTCGCCGATATCAGGATCCCAGTCCCGAATCTGGCAGTGCAGGAGAAGATCGTTGAGACGCTCGACGATTTTGATTCTCTCGTCAGGGGCATCAGTCTCGAGCTACCTCCTGAGATCTCATTTCGCCGCAAGCAGTACGAGCACTACCGTGATCGGCTCTTGACGTTCAAAGAGGCTGCGGCATGAGGGAAGCGCAGGCGCGCAAGTACGACCCGGTAGCCGTCTCGGCTGAAAGTACCGTCGTTGCTGAGTACGTCCCTGATGCCTCTGGAGCCGCGGCATACCAATCGGAGGCGGCGCTTGAGCGGGAGATGATCCGTCTGCTGGAGGCGCAGGCGTATGAGTACCTCCCGATCACATCGGAGGCGCAACTGGTCGCGAACCTGCGGACCCAGCTTGAGGCACTAAACCACGTGTCGTTCTCGGATTCTGAGTGGGAGTCGTTCTTCTCCACCAAGATCGCCGGACAGAACGAGGGCATCGTGGAGAAGACACTACGGGTCCAGGATGACCACGTTCAGCTTCTGAAGCGTGACGATGGTTCGACGAAGAACATCACTCTCATCGACAAGAAGAACGTCCACAACAATCGTCTGCAGGTCATCAACCAGTACGAGGTTGACCGGGGCGAGGGCGGTGCAAGTTTCGCTAATCGGTACGACGTGACGGTGCTAGTCAACGGTCTGCCGATGGTGCATATCGAGCTCAAGCGTCGTGGGGTGGACATCCGTGAGGCGTTCAACCAGATCAACCGGTACCAGCGCGATAGCTTTTGGGCAGGCTCTGGGTTGTTCGAGTATGTGCAGTTGTTCGTGATAAGTAACGGCACGCTGACGAAGTACTACTCCAACAGCACCCGCTCAAAGCACTTGAAGGACAACCAGAAAGCTGCCGGCGCGGGAAAGGGCAAGAAGTCAAGCAACTCGTTCGAGTTCACGTCGTGGTGGGCGGACGCGCAGAACAAGCCGATCGCGGAGCTGACCGCGTTCGTCAAGACGTTCTTCGCCAAGCACTCGCTGTTGAACGTGCTGACGAAGTACTGCGTGTTGACAGCCGACCGTGACCTGCTAGTGATGCGGCCGTACCAGATCGTGGCGACGGAGCGGATCTTGCGGAAGATCGAGTGCTCGACGAACCGCAGGACGCTTGGCACCGTCGAGGCGGGCGGGTACGTCTGGCACACGACCGGGTCGGGCAAGACGCTGACGTCGTTCAAGGCTGCGCAGTTGGCATCGAAGCTACCCGATGTCGCGAAAGTGTTGTTCGTCGTCGACCGCAAGGACCTCGACTACCAGACGATGCGTGAGTACGACCGCTTCGAGAAAGGCGCCGCCAACTCGAACGCGTCTACGGCGATCTTGAAGAAGCAGCTCGAGGATCCGAACGCAAGCATCATCATCACGACAATCCAGAAGCTGTCGACGTTCATCCAGGCGAACCGGGGACACGAGGTGTTCTCGGGCCACACTGTGATCATCTTCGACGAGTGTCACCGGTCGCAGTTCGGCGACATGCACACCGACATCACGCGAGCCTTCAAGCGGTACAACCTGTTCGGCTTCACCGGTACCCCGATCTTCCCGGTCAACTCCTCGAGCGGCGGGAACCCGCTGCTGAAGACCACTGAGCAGGCTTTCGGTGACAAGCTGCACACGTACACGATCATAGACGCGATCACGGACAGGAATGTCCTGCCGTTCCGAATTGACTACATCAACACGATCAAGGTCGGCAACCCAGACGATAAGCAGGTCTCGGCGATCGATCGGGAGCGCGCTCTGTTGGATGTGCGCCGACTCAGCGAGATCACGACGTACATCTTGGAGCACTTCGATCAGAAGACGAAGCGGCAGACGAGCTATGAGCACGCGATTGTCGTCAATGTTGCGGAATCGACCCGGACGAGGCGCCAAGTAGAGGCGCTTCGTGAGAAGAAGCGAGTCCGCGGCTTCAACGCCCTGCTCGCCACCGCCTCAATCGAGGCAGCGCAGCGCTACTACTTGCAGTTCAAGCATCAACAGGAGGCGCTCACCCCGGATCAGCGGCTGAAGGTGGGGATCATCTTCTCCTACGGCGCGAACGAGGCCACCGATGACGGGATCCTTGACGACGAGGCGTTTGACACCGACGCACTGAGCGGAGATGCGCGCACATTCCTGGAAGATGCAATCCGGGACTACAACGCGATGTTCGGCACCAGTTACGACACCAGCACCGACAAGTTCCAGAACTATTACAAGGATCTGTCGCAGAGAATGAAGAACCGCGAGATCGACTTGGTCATCGTGGTGAACATGTTCCTCACCGGCTTCGACGCGACAACGCTCAACACGCTGTTCGTCGACAAGAACCTGAAGATGCATGGTTTGATTCAGGCATACTCGCGCACCAATCGGATACTCAACTCCGTCAAACGCCACGGGAATATCGTTGTCTTCCGTGACCTTGAAGAGGAGACGAACGCGGCGCTCGAGCTGTTCGGGAACAGGGACTCCAAGGGCATCGTCATCGTGCCGTCCTACAGCGAGTACTACAGCGAGTACGTCGAGAAGGTCACCGAGCTGCTACGGACCTTCCCGCTTGGCACCCCTATCATCGGGGAGCAGGCCCAGAAGGATTTCATCAACCTTTTTGGTGCCGTATTGCGGCTGCACAACATCCTGACCGAGTTCGACGACTTCGTCGGCCAGGACCTGTTGACAGAGCGCAAGCACCAAGACTACCGCAGTGTATATCTCAACTTGTACGCCGAGTTCCGTGCGGAGACCGCCGCGGAGAAGGAACGCATCAACGAGGATGTTGTCTTCGAGATCGAGCTGGTCAAGCAGGTCGAGATCGGCGTTGACTACATCTTGTTGCTCGTTGAGAAGATGCGGGCCGAGCGTGGGGTCGGTGAGGACAGAGAGATTCGTGCCCAGATCTCGCGTGCGGTCGACGCTAGCCCGAGCCTGCGGAGCAAGCGCGACCTTGTTGAAGACTTCGTGAACTCGCTGTCTGTGCACGGTGCTGTCGATGAACAGTGGCAGGCGTACGTGGAGGCGAAGCGAGATACTGAACTCGCGGCGATCATCGAGGAGCAAAAACTCAAGCCCGAGCAGACGCGGGCGTTCATCACGGCCGCGTTCCGTGACGGGCAGATCCGTACGACTGGTACGGAGATTACGAAGATCCTGCCCCCCGTCTCTCGTTTCAGTCGCGATGGCGGCCACAGCGACAAGAAGAAGAGTGTGATCGAAACATTGACACAGTTCTTCGAGCGGTTCTTTGGGCTGGGCGCTGGAGGGAACGACTACCAGTAACGGCTCTTTCGTCTTTGCCGAGCAGGGGCAGCAGAGCCGCGACAAGTTCATGTCCTCTGGCCAGAACGTCGCGATCAAGGGGGCAAACCGTTGGCTGAGGCATGCCTCCCCCGGCGACGTCCCGTACTGGGAGCCGCCTGGGAGCCGCCTGGGAGCCAACCCGCCAGACCACAGCACCCCGCGCCCTGACCAGGCAAAACAGCAAACCACCTGGTGCCGATCTTGATTGAACCTGATTCGGGACGAAGGGGCTGTGAGTTCAGGACGCCAGTTGTTGCAGGCGGCCGATGGCCTCGCGGAGAACGTCGTCCCTCTTGCAGAAGGTGAACCGAACTTGGCTGCGGCCGGCGTCCGGGTCGTCGTAGAACACGGAGTTGGGGATGGCGACGACTCCGCACCGTTCGGGAAGCACGCGGCAGAAGGCATAGGCGTCCTTCTCCCCGAAGGGCGTGATGTCGGTGGTGATGAAGTACGTGCCCTGGGGCTGGTAGACCTCGAACCCGGCCGCGCGCAGGCCGTCGCCGAGCAGGTCGCGCTTGCGGCGGAGGTCGGCGCGGAAGTTCTCGAAGTACGAGTCCGGCAGGCGCAGTGCCTCGGCGATCGCGTACTGGAACGGCCCCGCACTGACGTACGTCAGGTACTGCTTTGCTGTCCGGACGGTGGAGACGAGGGGACCGTTCGCCGTGACCCAGCCAACCTTCCATCCGGTGAAGGAGAAGGTCTTGCCGGCCGAGCCGATGGTGACCGTGCGTTCGCGCATCCCGGGCAGGGCCGCGATGGGGCTGTGCGTGCCCTCGAAGACCAAGTGCTCGTACACCTCGTCGGTGACGACGAGCAGGTCGTGCTCGATGGCGAGCGCGGCGATGGCGCTCTGCTCGTCGGCGGTGAGGACCATCCCGGTCGGGTTGTGAGGGGTGTTGAGGAGCAGGAGGCGGGTCTGCGGGGTGATCTTGGCGTGCAGCTCGTCGAGGTCCGGGCGGAAGGACGGGGCACGCAGGGTGAGCGGCACGCGCTTTGCGCCGGCCATCGCGATGCAGGCGGCGTAGGAGTCGTAGAAGGGCTCGAAGGCGATGACCTCGTCGTCCGGCTCCAGCAGCGCCAGCATGGTGGCGGCGATGGCCTCGGTGGCGCCGGCGGTGACCAGGACCTCGGTGTCGGGGTCGAAGGAGACGTCGTAGAAGCGCTGCTGGTGGTCGGAGATCGCGGCACGCAGTTCCGGGATGCCGGGGCCGGGCGGATACTGGTTGCCCTTGCCCTCCCGCAGGGCGCGGACTGCGGCCTCGCGGATCTCCTCGGGGCCGTCGGTGTCCGGGAAGCCCTGGCCCAGGTTGATCGCGCCCGTCGCGGTCGCCAGCGCCGACATTTCCGCGAAGATCGTCGTCCCGAGTCCGTCCAGCCTTCGGTTCAGCAGCGGCCTGGCGTTCATGTCTCCACCGTTCTCACGCGGATGCTTGTCGGTTCTCCGGGGACCATCCTGACTCATTGCCGGTCATACCCCCGTGGTGAGGGGGCCGCAGTGGGGCGAGGAGCAGGAGCGCCCTGCTCTTCCGGCTCGGTTGTCGGTTCTCGGAGGACGCCGGCCTTCGCTGAGATGTCGCGCAGTAGTGCGTCCCGCAGAGTGTGCAGCGTTGTGATCTTGGCGACCACGAGTCGCGCCGCGGCATGCAGGGGCTCGGCCGTCGCGTGGAAGTCGGTGCGCGTGAACCGGTCCGGCCAGGTGACCTCCAGGCGCTTGAGGGCGCCGGCGGAGATTTCCCGGCCGTTCTGGCCCTGCGCAAGCCGTGCGATGTCGCTGCTCCTGCTCCTGAGTTCGTGGAGCAGCCACCAACCGTCTTCTTCGTCATTAGGTCGTACGGCAACGACGCCTCTGAGAGGTGTTGCTGGTCGGCTCGGCACGGCGATGTGCGCGCCGTCGGAACGGGTGCTCAGCATTAAGGTGCCGGGCGGATGCACCTCGACGTTGTTCGCAGGACTGCTCAGGCGGAACCTCTGGACGTGGGGCACGGGGAGGTCGTAGAGATCTTTAGGGGCCACTACATCGGTTACGTCGGTGGTGGGTTCTGCGGGCAACGGGGGAAGCGAGCGTTCAGAACCTTTGCCCGTCTTCGGTTTGGCGACATTCGCAAGCGATCGTGTCTCCCAGGGCGGAATCGTCGACGCCCAGTCGTCATGGAGGGCGTCCGCCAGTTCCACCGCCTTGCGGGCGGTCTCCTGATAGAGGGCGGTCATCTCCTCGATGAGGCCGAACGTCTGGTGGTACGCATTGATTACGTCTGCCGGAGGAAGCGGAAACGGCATGCGGTGGAGGGTGTCGAGGCTGACGGTGGGCTCGACGTGTGCCGTCACGTCCTCGTCGATGCGAGCCTTCGCCGTGGGTGTCTGTAGCCAGATACGCAGCCACCGCACTATGTGCGGTTCAGCGCGGATGATGCCGATCGACCTGGTCGCTGTACATCCTGCGTGCTCGGCGGTGACTAGTGCGGAGTCGCCCACCCGTCGGACGAGTACGACGGCCAGGTCGCCCTCCCTGAGGGTTGCCCGGCTGGGCGGGGAATCACCCGGCCGACACTCGTTGGCCCTGGGCGCGAGGATTCTGCCGTTCTGGACGAACGTCGAGCTGACGACTCCTGCAGTCTGCTCGGCGGTCGCGTCGTCGAGGAAACCGGAGGTGGTGTAGATGCGGGGCCGCTCGATCTTGATGGAAGTCGTCCTCCAAGCCGCCCCATCCGAGGCGACCTGGTGCGCATTGGCTTCCATCAGATCTCCTCCAAGACGTCCAGCAGCCGGAGTTCCAGGACGCGCATCTGGTCGAGCTGATCGACCAGTTCGAGCTTGAGTTGCTCGACCCGGCTTCGCGTGTCCCGTTCGGGGCTGGGGGGCTCCACGGCGTACGAGGTCGGCATCAGGCTGGACTCGTGGTCGGCGATCTCCTTGGTGGAGCAGCTTCGGGACCAGCCGGCTGCGTCGTTGTACGGCGAGGCCGTGGCACCGTTCTCGGAGAGGCCACGCCAGGCCGCCAGAGTGGTCAGGATCAATGCCGTGTTCTTGTCGCCCAGCCTTCGCGCTCTCGAATCCGGGACCGGTTCGAAGGCTCGCCGCGCGTTGACGAACAGCACCTGCTGGCGACGGTCCCGGGTACCCCAGCCGGGGCGCGCGCTCTTGTCCCTGTTGAGCACCCACAGACAGGCGGGGGCTTTGGACTGACCGAACACGCGAGGCGGCAGAGCGATCACGCACTCGACAAGGTCGTCACGCAGGAGACGTTGGCGGAGCCTTCGGGTGACGGGCTGCCTGCTGTTGGCCATCTTGTCGGCCATCAGGAAGACGGCACGTCCGGAAGGAGCAAGCGCGTGCGCGATGTGCTGAATCCACGCGGGGTTGGCGGACCCTCGGGACGGCGGTTCCTCCGGCCAGCGGGGATCGACAGGGACTGCAAAGCCCGACCGGCGAGTTTGCTCTGCCTCGCCCTCCAACGCCCAGTTGCGCTGGTTGAAGGGAAGGTTGGCCAGGACGATGTCGTACGGCTCGGGTTCGGGCTCCGCGAGGCTGTCTCCGGGCGGGAAGACATGGGCCGTGATCCCCCGCACCGCGAAGTTCATGCGGGCCACCTGCGAGGTGTGGGCGTGCTGCTCCTTCCCCTGCAAGGACATGGTCGGGTCCAGCCCGACGCGTTCGCGGACGTAGCGGTGACTCTCGACAAGCAGTCCCCCTGAACCGCAGACCGGGTCCAGCACTCTGTGCCCGTCGCGAGGGACGGCCGCACCGACCATGAGGCGGGCCATGTCGTCCGGCGTGAAGTAGTGGCTGCCGTCAGCCTGGGCCTGGTCCGCCGAGAGGTCACGGAGGCAGTGGTCGAGCAGGGGCCTGACCAGCTGAGTGGAGCCGATGGCTTGGATGAGAGCGTGCAGTGATCCTTCGGAACCGGAGGGCGGAACGGGCATCAGGCTCCTCGTGCCCACGTCTGGGTCCTGCTCGTCGGCTGCGGGAAGCCAGTGGCTCAGACACTTGCTCACGGCAGCGCGGATTCCCGAACCGCGCTCTGCCGACTGCCCCAGCAACCACGACCATGTCGGTACGCCGGCGCCGGGATTGGCGTGTGCTTTTCGGCTCAGGTACAGCAGTCCGAGGATGAGGCGAGTCGCGTCGTGAGCGTTCATCAGCCGCGAGAGGTGCGCGCGGTGCTGGTGCACCTTCGCGAGCACCTCGTCGAGCGAGGAGGCATGTACGTACCCTCCAAGGGCACCTACGTCGCTCACGAGCCCACCACACCCAGGGCGCCCATGACCACGATGAGGAGCGTCAGGGAGCCGGCGAAGGTCACTGCCCCAGTCTTGAAGGCCGCAGCGGGCCGCCCTCCCTCGATGACGGTCAAGACGCTGCCGGCCAGAGCGGCGACAAGCGCCACGAGGACCGCAATGATCACGTACATCAGCCTCAGCTGCACGACATGGTTCCTTCCTGATGTCGCGGGATCTCCCAGCGGACGAGTGAGCCGGTGATCCCTGGCTTCAGGAAGGACAGTAGAAGACGTAGGCCGCGCGCTGCTGAGTGCACGCCGTTTGGGATTTCTCTAGGAGCGCGCCACGGAATTGAGGCACTGTCAGCGAGTGCACGCTGTTTGGGATTTGAGACGGTGATCCGCCGGATCTCACCACGCGTGGAAGCCTCATGGGGGTCAGGAGCGCAGGCGTTTCCACCACGGTAGGAGCTCGTGCAGGTGGGCGCGGACGGCATCGAGGTATGCGGTCTCGTATTGGACGAGTTCGCTGAGGTCGATGACGGCCGGTGGGATGTTCATCTGAGTGTCGCTGGTGATGGCGGGAGCTTCCCACGCCTCGTGCATTGCAATGCCAGCCGTCCGGCGGAGGTGTTGAACGAGGTTCTTGTAGGCGTCGCCGACGGCGGGTGACTCCAGGGCGGTCCAGGCGAGATGGTAAGCGAGTTGGGCTTGGGTCTCGCGGAGGATTTCCGAGAGACGGACGCGTTCTTCTGCGGCTTGATCAGCGTGGCGGCGACGGATGGCGTACGGCATCTCCTTGTAGGTGGTGTAGGCGACGAAGGCTTCCGCGAAGGCCGCGCGAAGGCGTCCGCGCTCTTCTTCACGGGACCTACTCCGGGCCAGCCACAGGTTGATGGTTGCGGCGATGGCGGCAGCGAGGACGGCCCCGGAGACTAGCGCCGACGTCAGTGCCCCGGGTCCGGGGGACGGGGATGTGGAAGCTGGAGTCGGGTGGACGGTGTCGTCGCCGTGATCATGCTGGGCGAGGGAAGGGCTGGTGGTGGCGGTGGCGTGGTCACGCTGCCCTCCCTGATTCGGCTAGCTGCGGGCCTCGGGTGTGTGGTGGGGAGCCTCTTGTCCGGGCCACTCGCCGGTGAGGCGCCACCACTCTTCCTTGAGCAGGTGCGCGACGATCAACCCGAGTAGGATCGCCGGTCCGTCACGGCGTGTCCACTGCTGCTCGGCCGGGTCGTACGGGTACCAGATGCACAGGGCTCCCTCGGCGTAGCGGTGCGGTGATTCGTTTGGGCCGTCACTGTAGATGTGTGGTGTATGGGGGAAGTAGTGGCTGAAGACGATGGTGACGGTCTGCTCGGGGATGTCGGGCAGGTCGAGGTGTACGGCCAGCGCGAAGCCGCCCGGGTACCGGCGGGGAGGTCTTACGATCCTTGCCGTCGGGCCGCAGGCTTCGATGCCGCGCTGGAAGGCGAAGCGGAGAGCCGGTCTGGTGAACCAGGCCGGCTCTCGCCACGCGACGGGCCGACTCACCGGCTGTCGGCCGGGGCGCCGTACGAGCGGACTGCGGGGATCGCTACGGGTGGACCGCTCAGCCCCAGGAGGGCGCTTGAGACCGGGCCCGATTGGCGCAGCGCCCCGATCTTCTGCGCGAGACCGCGAGAAGACGGGTCGTCGATGTACTTGTAGAAGACCCGAGACAGTGCCGAGAGGACGGCGTCACGATCGTCATCGTGGGCGAGCGCTTCATCCAGCCCAGCGGCCGCCGTATGCAGCCTGCGGGACGCGGTGTCGCGCGGGACGAGCAGCCGCACGTTCGGCGATACCCCGGCCGGGTCAACCGTGGCGTTTCCGGAGTCGACCCGTCGGGCCGCCTTCGTCAGTACGGTGCTCAGCGCGGTCGCCATTCCCATGCCGGGCTCGATGAACTCCCAAGCCCAGACGGTCAGGTTGTGGGAGGAGAAGCCCGGGACGCTGTACTGCTTGTTCCACGCCTTCAACAGGCGTACGACCCGACGCCGGGTGCGCTGCAAGGAAAGACTCCCGGAGGTGAACAACTCGACGTGGCGCTCGGGGTCGGAAGCCTCCCATGTGTCGTTCTTGAGGTTGGGAATCCACAGGCCCGCTGCGTCCTTGCGGGTCAACGCGACGACCAGGTCCACGGTGGGGTCCTGGCCGTCCGTCGGCTGGCCGAATGTCAGCTTCGGGCCGCGCTTGGAGGTCCCGCAATGGGCGTTCGGGTACACCTCGCGAACCGCGGAGCCCAACAACCCGCAGAGTTCTGCCGTAATGTCGGCAGGAGTCTCACCGCCACCGTCGGGTCCGAGCCGAGGGTAGATGCGGCGGTCGAGGACTAGGCCGCCGTCTCCGTCGCCGACCGGGTGAATGAAGGTGTGCTGGGCCAGTGATCCACTCGCGTAGGTTCGCAGGGATCCGGGGAATGCCGTGGCTGCGGAGCGGACCAAGGCCAACCGGTTGCGGGCCTCTGCCAACGGCTCGGCGTGGGCGTCGATCTGGGAGCGGATGTCGTCCAAGACGTCGTGGGTATATCCCATCTGTTTCTCGATTCCTCTTGTGGGGCGTCAGACCCGGCTGTCAGGCCCGCCACAGCGGGCCGAGCAGCCCTGTAGCTGCTCACCAGTACCTGACGTCACACCGCGGGAACCGTCCGGCCGAGGGGGCATCGGCATCCCGAGAGAGTGCTCAAGCGCAGTCGCGGCAGATGCGACGGGTGCCGTCGAACCGGCTCGGCGCCAGTACCAGGAAGCACCGGTCGCAGGCTCGATCCCTGCTCATGCGGGCGCTTGTGCAGGCACAATGCCCTTCGGGGCATGTAGCGTCGCCGCACTGCTCACATGGTGGGGCGCTGACCTCGAACGCCTCGCCGCATGTCTCGCAGACTGACTGGCTGCCGTACCAGGTACCACCGGTCCCCGGTCGTGGTGCCGAGTACTTGAGCCAGGGGGCATTGTCCGGGACGAGGACCGCGACCAAGTACTGCTCGTCGCACCAAGCTGCCTGCCCGTACACGACATCCCCCGCCCTGCCGGAGCGGTACTCGACGTACGTCTTGTCGTGCTGTGCCATGGCTCCGGTTCGCAGTGCCCTCTCGATCAAGGGGGTTCTCGACTGGTCGGAACCACGCGCCGGCGGGATCAGGCTTCGGGAGGAACTGAAGACTGCGCTGCCAGCACGGTCGAGTAGGACGACCGCGCCGCCTGAAAGGTATTCCGCTGCCCGGACGCAGCAGGCTTCACGCGACGCCTGGGAGCGCTGGAACAGCTCGACCACGTCCGTAGCGGATGGTCCCCGTAGGCGCACGTTCTCGGGAATCTCCCCCTCCGGAAGCAGCACCCGGGCGGCGAAAGCGTCGCATGCCGCGTCCTCGAAGGCTTCCGAGTCCTGCGTAGCAAAAAGTGCCTGACCCAGGCCAGGGTCCGTCTGCTGCAGGTGATGCCCCAGCTCGTGCAGGCCAGTGAACCCGCGGCGCCGGTACGACCGGGAAGCGCCAACCACAAGCGTTGGCGGATCGGTCCTGTCCCTGTAACTTCCGGCGACAGAACACCGTCCTTCCCCGACCTCGGGTTCCATTACCACCTGAACATCAGGCCAGCGGCCCAGCTCACTCAGGGGGTCATCGCGGAGCGCAGCGAGACAACCCGGGTGAAGCCGTTCGATGACACCGAGCATGGCCTGCGCCTGCCGAGGCGCTTCCTCCACGAAACGCCGCCGCATCACGCATCCGATCCGGCGAGGTCCTCACCACGCAGAAACTGCTGGAGTCGCCCTTCCCAGTCCGGTTCCGCACCGCCGGTTTCGCGTGCAGCAATGGCGAGCGTCCCATAACCGCCTGAAAGGCGAGCTTCCTCTTCGCTGACTCCCAACCGCTTCGCTCTACGAATCCACGTCTCTCGCCAACGGGGATGCTCGGCCGCTGCCACCAGAGCCGCGGGAAGGGGGCGCACGGTCTTGGCAACGGCATCAACGGAAAGTCCCGTCGCACTCGCGACCGCTTCCACCTGTCCCGGCTTCAGAGGAACTGAGCCCCGCAAGATCCTCATCACCTCCGGTTGAGGGACCCCCAACGCTGCTCCCAGCACCGGCAGATCGGGGAGACCGTTCAACAGTGCTCCCAGCGAGACGACCTTTTCTGTTCCTTTCGCTTCAGGCAGGCCAGGCGCTGCCCGCAGGGCGTCGAGGTCGTCTTCGAGCTCGGCTCGCACCTCTTCGGAAGGGTCGAAAACCGACGCGGGCACGGTGCCCTGTCGAGCTCCTGTTGGCACGGACGGCGCCCCCCCGTCCGCCGTCTCGGCAGCCCAAGCGACGAGGTCAGGCTCCCAAAGGTCCACCACGCGGTCGAGGACACGCAGAGGGACTGGACCGGCCAGTCCTGCCCACACGGTCGACTCCACGCCGAAGGCGGTCCGGGTGCCGTCTACCACCAGGCTGGCTGCGTCCTCCCCTGGAGGATCGATCGTCACGGGGACGGCGTTCACTTCGCGGTCAGTAATTGCCAGGACCAGTACGAGGAGACTGGTCTCCTCCCATCGTGCACGCCACACCTGTCCAACCGCGAGACGTACCTCTGCCGGGTCGCCGAACCTTGCTCGCAAGCCTCCAGCCGACAGCTCTTTCGGAGCCCGGACCGCAGCGGCCAGATCAAGGAAACGCTGGGGCACCACTGGTTCACTCATGGAGTCCTCCCGGGTGACATGGCTGAACGGGTCCACCCATGTCTGACGTCACAACCGCCGTGGCGTCCGACCGCCCGCGCGTCACTCCTCCTGCTGAGTTTCGCTGCACAGCCTGATCACCTCCAGCCCTACACCGTGAACGTCGTGATCTCCGACCAGCTGCTTCAGCCGCTCTCGGAGGCGCTTCACCTTCAAGGACGCTTGGCTCCGGCCGCATCCCAACAGCTCCCGGACCTTAGCCTGCTGGTCCGCGATAGGCACGATGCGGCGTTCCTCCGGGGAGAGCATCCCCACGATCTCCGCAGCGGTCACTGCTGCATCGAGCTCCTCCTCGGCGGCCACTACGGCCTCCTCGGGTGTCAACGCTGTGTCTCGGTAGATGCCGTCGGAACCCTCGTCCGTGCTCACGATCACCGGGTCCAGCACGATCGGGAACCGCGCAACGAAGACTTCGACCAACTGTGCGATCTCCAGGGAGCCACCAGCTGCGCTCAGGACTGCGCTGGCCACGGCCACGATCGACGCCCGGTCGGCAATCGGCGCCCGGCGCGTGGTATTGGACCACTTCGGGATCCGCACAGCAGAGACGGCCTGAGCGGCCTCCACCAGCTTGGCAGTGTCACCGGACCATGGAGCCCAGCCGCTGCCCGGCAGCCTCCATCGCTTGGCGCCGGGCTGCCCTTCCGGGACCTGCTCGAACTCTGGCTCGGCGGAGAGCACCTCCTCCAAGCGCCGCCGCAACGCGCCCGGGCCTGTTTCACGTGCTCTGTCGATCAACCAGTTCCGAATCGACCTGCGCAGGAGCCGCCCCATGGACGCGTCGTCGGTCGCCAGGCTCTGCAGGTTGGAAGTGACAGCCTCGGCCCGTTCCTCGAAGAAGTCGCCGAACAGATCCTCCCAGTCTGCCGGCTGCCACCCCGCTACAGGGGCGAGCACGGGGAACCGTCGCGCCTCCTCCTTCAGAAGCTTGTAGACCAAGCTCAGTCCATCACGCCCCAGGTAGCCCAGGTCATGAAGCTCTTCGAACTCGGAGATGGCCAGCCTCCCTCCACGGTTGACGGAAACCGTACGCCCGAAATGAGCCCCCTGTCCGGCTAGTAAGTGATCTGGCGAAGAATGATCTCGCCCGGAACCTCGGATCGAAGGTGATTCTCAGCCGAAGAAGACGGGCGACCTCGCGGGCATCGGCCCGTTCGCCCTCAGCTCGCCAGTAAATAGGTGGGCGAAAAATCCTTGACCCAGCCGACCTTCCATCCGGTGAAGGAGAAGGTCTTGCCGGCGGAGGAGATGGAGACGGTGCGCTCACGCATGCCCGGCAGGGCGGCGATGGGGCGGTGCGTGCCCTCGTAGACGAGGTGCTCGTACACCTCGTCGGTGACGACGAGCAGGTCGTGTTCGACGGCGAGTGCGGCGATGGCGCTCTGTTCGTCGGCGGTGAGGACCATGCCGGTCGGGTTGTGGGGGGTGTTGAGGAGAAGGAGGCGGGTCCGCGGGGTGATCTTGGCGCGCAGTTCGTCCAGGTCGGGGCGGAAGGACGGGGCGCGCAGGGTGAGCGGTACGCGCTTCGCGCCGGCCATCGCGATGCAGGCGGCGTAGGAGTCGTAGAACGGCTCGAAGGCGATGACCTCGTCGTCCGGCTCCAGGAGCGCCAGCATGGTGGCGGCGATGGCCTCGGTGGCGCCGGCGGTGACCAGCACCTCGGTGTCCGGGTCGAAGACGAGGTCGTAGAAGTGCTGTTGGTGGTCGGAGATCGCGGCGCGCAGTTCCGGGATGCCCGGACCGGGCGGGTACTGGTTGCCCTTCCCCTCCCGTAGGGCGCGGACCGCGGCCTCGCGGATCTCCTCCGGCCCGTCGGTGTCGGGGAAGCCCTGACCGAGGTTGATCGCGCCCGTCGCGGTCGCCAGTGCCGACATCTCCGCGAAGATCGTCGTTCCGAGTCCGTCCAGCCTTCGGTTCAGCAGTGGCCTGGCGTTCACGTCTCCACCGTCCTCACTCGTGTACCCGTCCCCGTGGATTCTCCGGGGACCATCCTGACTCATGGCCGGTCCTGCCCCCGCGTGGCGCGGGAACCTCAGCGGGGCGAGGAGCAGGAGCGCCCCGCTCTTCCGGCCCGGGGGTCGGCTCTCGGAGGACGCCGGCCTTCGCCGAGATGTCGCGCGGCAGCGCGTCCCGCAGGGCGTGCGGCGTCGCGATCTCGGCGACCAGGAACCGCGCCATGGAGTGCGGGGGATCGGTCAAGGTGTGGAAGTCGGCGCGCGTGAACCGGTCCGGCCAGGTCGCCTCCAGGTGCTTGAGGGCGCCGGCGGGGATTTCCCGGCCGTTCTGGCCCTGCGCCAGCCGTGCGATGTCGCCGCTTCTGCTCCTGAGTTCGTGGAGCAGCCACCAACCGTCCTCGTCCTCAGCGGGTGTGGTGGGCGCGGCCGCCTGCGGCGACCCGGGCCTCCGCCAGGCGGGTGGCCGGCATCCGCCGCGCCGGGCGGCAGCCGTTCCCTGGACCGCCGACTGCGCGCGTGGCAGCCGGACGTTGTGTGAGGATCCGATGCCTGCAACGGCCGAAGTGCCGGGCCCTGCCCGACACTTCGATCTGATTGAGCGTGTTTCATCTCGAAGCTGCAGGTCATGGGGCTGGCGTGGGTCGTACGCGGGCGAGAACATCAAGCCGACGGCCCCTGACCTGCTCCTCCTCGCAGGTCAGGGGCGTCTTTCTCGGGAGAACCCTCTGAAGTTCCTCAACTCCGCTTTGGCCGCCGGCCGGGGCGGGCATTCCCCGGTCACGCGGCGCTCGGACGTCGCGCGAGGCGCCCACGGGGGGCCGCTTCGGGGGACAGGGAAGGAGGGTGACGCCATGTTCTTCGGCATCGTCCTGGCGGTGATCGTCATCGGGTTCGTGGTGGCCGTGGCGGCCAACGCGCGCAGTCACAGTTCCGCGCGGTCCTACCGCGGCGGCAGGTCGCGCGGCCGCTCCTCCAGCAGCTCCGGCAGCTCCAGCGGCTCCGACAGCTGGTGGGTCGGCGGTGCGGCCGGCGGGGGCGTCTCCTGCAGTTCGGGCAGCTCCGACAGTTCCGGCGGGCACCACGGGGGGCACTCCTGCGGCGGTGGCTCGTCGTCGTCCTGCGGGGGCGGGTCGTCCTGCGGCGGAGGCGGCGGATGCGGCGGAGGCAGCTGACACGGGGCAGCTGAGCTCCCCGCGGGGGGAGCCGCATCCGGACCGCGGGGCCCGCTCGACCACGGGCTCCGCGGTCGCACCATGTCGCGTGGGCCGGAGCGTCTACCCGCGTTCGTGCGGGTCATGCGGGGCGCGTTGACGCACGTCACGTCGCATGGCGCACGTCGTGGTTGAACAGTTGAGCTGTGGACCCCCCGAGGGATGGAAACCCCACGAAGTTGGGTAAAAACGCTGTGGCGGCACCACACTTCATGATTCCCTCTAAAACACCAACACTGCCCCTCACACCCCTCCGGGCGTCCCGAGCGGACGACCTCCCCCAGACCGGGCTGACCGGGGCGGTTCCCGGTGTCTGGCCGGGGTGCGCCGGACCTTCCCTCCCTTTCTTTGCGTCTCCGCGGAGCCGACCCATGCTCACGACCCTGAACACCTCCTACACCGACACCCGCGCGGCCGACCTCGCCTGGGCCCTGGGGCGTGAACCGCTGCCCGCCCTCGCCGCACTCGACCTCGAACTGAACGGCGTCAAGCTTCAGTTGAGACTGCTCGGTGCGTCGCACCAGGTGCTGCTGGAGGAGGGGCAGGCCAGCTGTTCGGAGACGGTGGCCTGTATCCCCGGCAGCAGCACCCCGCTCCCGCTGGGCGTCGCCAAGCGGATCGGCGGCTGGGACTACGAGTTCGCGGCGCGCGTCGAGGAGCTCTCGCCCGACCAGTTCGCGGGCCGCGCCCAGGAGCTCCTGGCGCTCGTCTCCGAGCATCCGCACGGCCTGGTCGGCGTCTTCCCCGGCAGTCCGCACGCGTTCACCGCACTGCTCGCCCAGCGCCACGAGGGCCACGTCCACTGGCGCACCTGGCACGCGTACCCGCAGGACGGGCAGTTGGTGGCGACGAGGACACGGGTGGGCATGCGGGTGCCGGTGAGCGGGGAGACGGCGGTGCCGGTGGCAACGGGGTCAGGCGGTAACGGGATCCGACGGTAACGGGATCCGACGGTAACGGGATCCGACGGTAACGGGCATGGCGGCAACGGGGTCTGGCGGTGCCTCAAACGTGTGACCGCCGGAGCGTCGCGAGTTCCACACGTGTGGGTGACGAAGGGTGACCATGCCGTGACGTAACGTCGCAGTCGTGATCGAACCGTACGCACCGGCCCCGCCCGGCGCTCAGCCTGGTGCCCCGCCCGGCGCCCCGCCTGGCGCCCCGCCGCCCTGGCGGGGTCCCGCGCGGCTCTCCGTCCGGCCGGACACCGGGCGGCTGCTGGTCCTCGCGTGCGTGTTCGTCTGCGCGGCCTGCGGTCTCGTCTACGAACTCGAACTGGTCGCCCTGGCCTCCTACTTGATGGGCGACTCCGTCACCCAGGCCTCCGTCGTGCTGTCGGTCATGGTCTTCGCGATGGGACTCGGCTCCCTCGTCGCCAAACGGCTGCGCCGGTTCGCCGCGGCCGGCTTCGGCGTCCTGGAGGCGACCCTCGCCCTGGTCGGCGGGTGCAGTGCCATGGCGCTGTACGCGGCGTTCGCCTGGACCGGCGACCGGGGCGGCCTGTGGGCCGACGGCTCCCGCATCCTCCTCGTGGCGTTCTCCCTCGCCATCGGCCTGCTCATCGGGGCCGAGGCGCCGCTCCTCATGGAGCTGATCCAGCGCATCCGGCGGCAGGACGCGGGCGGCGCGGTGGCGGACCTGTTCGCCGCGGACTACGTGGGCGCGCTGGTCGGCGGCCTCGCCTTCCCGTTCCTGCTCCTGCCGTTCCTCGGCCAGCTGACGAGCTCCCTGCTGGTGGGCGCGGTCAACGTGGTCGCCGGGGCCGCCCTGGTGCTGGGCCTGTTCCGGCGCGACCTGACCTGCCGGGCCCGCTGTCTCCTGCTCGTCGCCGACATCGCCGTCCTCGGGGTCCTCGCCTCCGCCGCCGTCCTCGTCGACGACTTCGAACGGGCGGCCCGGCAGGCGGTGTACGGGGGCGACGTGCGGGTCGCGGTGCAGACGGGCGTCCAGGAGATCGTGCTCACCGGCGGCGCCGACGGCCGTCCCCTCGACCTCTATCTGGACGGCCGCCTCCGTTTCGCGGGCCGTGACGAGCGCAGGTACCACGAGGCCCTCGTCCAGCCGGCGATGAGCGGCCCGCACGCGCACGTGCTGATCCTCGGCGGCGGCGACGGTCTGGCCGCCCGCGAGGCCCTCGGCCGTCCCGGCGTACGCCGCGTGGACGTCGTCGCGCCCGACCCCGGACTGGTCCGGCTGGCCCGCACCGACCCGGCCCTGGCGGGCCTCAACGGCCACGCCTTCGGCGACCCGCGCGTCCGCGTGGCCGCCGAGGACGCCTTCCAGTGGCTGCGCGAGGCCCCTCCGGCGACGTACGACGTGGTCGTCGCGGACCTGCCCGACCCCGGCATCACGGCGAGCACCAAGCTCTACTCCCAGGAGTTCTACGGTCTTGCCCGCCGCGTCCTGGCCCCCGGCGGCCGTCTGGTGGTGCACGCCGGGCCGCTCACGAGCCGGCCGCGGGTGTTCTGGACGGTCGAGGCGACACTGCGCGCGGCCGGCCTGCACACCGCCCCCTACCGGGTGGACGGCCGCGGCACCGGTCACGGCACCGGGCGTAGCGGCGACCGCATCGCCGGCCCCGACCGCATCGCCGGCGACGCGTCCCGGGCCCCGCGCGACTGGGGCTTCGTCCTGGCCGGCGCCGACGCCCGCCCGCCGATGCGCCTCGACGCCCACGCGCGCCCCCCGCGCACGCTGACCCAGGCGGCCCTGACCGCGGACGCCCGGGCGGCCGAGGCGAACCGGGTCGCGGGCGTGCCCGCCTCGACACTGGTGCATCCGCGGTACTGACGCGCCGCCGGCAGCAGGAAGGTTCCGGTGCGACGCCGGTGCGGCCGCGGGTCCTACGCGACGCCGGTGGCGCCGTGCCGGGGGAGGCGGAATCCCGGTTTCGCCGGGTGCGTTCCGGTCCCGCGTGGGTAGGCTCGGGACTTATGGAGCAAGAGGTGTTCGTTCCGGTTCCGGCCGAGCGACTGAGGGCGGCCCTCGCCGATCCCGCGCAGGTGGCCCGTGCGGTTCCCGGGCTCCAGCAGGACGTGGGGACCGAGCCCGTCGCGGGCCGCCTGAAGGTGCGGATCGCCGGTCACACCATCACCTACCGGGGAACGGCGCGCGTCTCGCCGCGCGAGGACGGCGGCTACGCCGTGGAGGGCGACGGGACGGAGGCCCGCGGCAGCGGGTCGGTCAAGCTGACCCTCGCCCTCCAGCTGCGGGAGGCCGACGCGGGCACCACGCTCCGCTTCGAGGGGACCGCCTCGGCGGACGGCCGGGTCGCGGAACTGCCCTCCGAGGCGGTCGGCTCGGCGGTGGCCCGATTGCTCAACCGATTCGCGGCGAACCTCGGAGCCATGGCCGCCGACCGCGACGACCGGCCCGGAGCCGGGAGCAGCGCCGCGGGCGACGGCCCGGCGGTCACCGACGCCGACGCCCCTGACGCCGACGCCCCTGACGCCGACGCCCAGGAGGCCGGTGCGCCCGACGCCCCCGACATCGCGGACGACGTCGACGAACCCGTCGTCCCAGCGACCGTCTTCGAGGCGCCGGCGTTCCCCTCCTCCGAGGACGACGACGAGGACCTCACGGGCCCCGCGCAGCCGCCCGCCGAGGCCGCGCACGCGCGCCGCACGATGATCGGCCGCAGCGCCGAGGAGGTCGACCACGCCCCGCCGCGCGGGCGCTACGCACCGGTCCCC
This sequence comes from Streptomyces sp. B21-105, assembly GCF_036898465.1. Classification (NCBI taxonomy): domain Bacteria; kingdom Bacillati; phylum Actinomycetota; class Actinomycetes; order Kitasatosporales; family Streptomycetaceae; genus Streptomyces; species Streptomyces sp. B21-105. The sequence goes on from NZ_JARUMJ010000001.1 coordinate 5,020,097, forward strand.
GCCCCCCAGACCGTCATGCCGAACAGCACACTGCGCTGGGCGGCCCCCGCGGCCGCGCTGGTCGTGGCGTCCGCGATCGTGGTCGGCAGGGCGCTGCGCCGACGCGGTTGGCCCACCTGACCGAACCGGTCCTGGGCTGAGCCGGGCCGGTCCGGGCGGTCCGCGGGACCTGATCCTCGGGTGCCGCCGACCGCCCCAGTAGGGTCGTCCCGTGAGTGACGAAGAGATCACGCTGACCGCGGGCGACGCGGAGGTGACCGTGCAGCCGGGCAACGGCGGCCGGGTCGGGGGACTGCGCGTCAAAGGCCTCGAACTGCTGCGCCAGGGCGAGCGGTTCGGCTGCTTTCCGATGGTCCCGTGGTGCGGCCGGATCCGCGACGGGTACTTCCGCAACGGCGCGACCGTCCACCGGATGCCGCTCAACGCCGCGCCGAACGCCATCCACGGCACCGCCCGTGACGGCGCCTGGAAGGTCGCCCGGCGCACGGCCGACGAGGTCGTGCTGACGTACGAACTGGTGGCGCCCTGGCCCTACCCGGGCCTGGTCACCCAGGTGGTCGCGCTGGCCGAGGACGCGCTGACGATCCGGATGTCCGTCGAGACGTACGACTCCTCCTTCCCGGCGCAGATCGGCTGGCACCCCTGGTTCAACCGCAACCTCGGCGGCCGGGACGCCCAGGAGGTGCGGGTCGCCTTCGACCCGGCCTGGCAGGAGGAGCGCGGCGACGACCATCTGCCGACCGGCGAGCGCATCGAGCCGAAGCCGGGCCCCTGGGACGACTGCTTCGGCATGCCCGGCGGCGTCGACGTGACCCTCGTCTGGCCAGGGCAGCTGGAGCTGAAGGTGACCAGTCCCGAGAAGTGGGTCGTCGTCTACGACGAGCAGGAGGCCGCGGTGTGCGTGGAACCGCAGACCGGACCGCCGAACGGGCTCAACACCCTCCCGCGCCTGGTCACGCCCCTGGAGCCGCTCGAGGCCGCCACGACCTGGACCTGGACGCGGCTCTAAGCTGAGGGGCATGACGGACGTCAACGGAACAACGCCGCCCGGCGCTCGCGGCGCGCTGCTGCAGCTGATCAAGGACAAGGCCGTGGTGCACGGCAAGGTCACCCTGTCGTCGGGGCTGGAGGCGGACTACTACGTCGACCTCCGCCGCGTCACCCTCGACGGGGAGGCCGCCCCGCTGGTCGGGCAGGTGTTGCTCGACCTCACCGCGGACCTCGACTTCGACGCGGTGGGCGGTCTGACCATGGGCGCCGATCCGGTGGCCGGCGCGATGCTGCACGCGGCCGCCGCCCGCGGCCGCAGGCTGGACGCCTTCGTCGTGCGCAAGGCGGCGAAGGCCCACGGGCTGCAGCGGCGCGTCGAGGGCCCGGAGATCAGGGGCCGCCGGGTCCTGGTCGTCGAGGACACCTCCACCACCGGCGGCTCGCCGCTGGCCGCGGTGGAGGCGGTGCGCGAGGCGGGCGCCGAGGTCGTCGCCGTCGCGACGATCGTGGACCGGGCAACCGGAGCGGACGAGAAGATCCGTGCGGGCGCGGGCGTGCCGTACCTGTTCGCCTTCTCGAAGGACGAGCTCGGCCTGGACTGACCCGCCCTGTGGACAGGGCCTGGACCATTCGTGCAGGTCTGGAAAGATGGGGCCGACAACGGCGTCGAACCCCAAGGTCTAGGTCAGGGCCGCAGCACGCATAACCCGACCGCACAATCAAGGAGCCGACAGATGCCCATCGCAACCCCCGAGGTCTACAACGAGATGCTCGACCGGGCGAAGGCAGGCAAGTTCGCCTACCCGGCCATCAACGTCACCTCGACGCAGACCCTGCACGCGGCGCTGCGCGGCTTCGCCGAGGCGGAGAGCGACGGCATCATCCAGATCTCCACGGGTGGCGCCGAGTTCCTGGGCGGCCAGTACAGCAAGGAGATGGTCACCGGTTCGGTGGCCCTCGCCGAGTTCGCGCACATCGTCGCCGAGAAGTACCCGGTCACCGTGGCGCTGCACACGGACCACTGCCCGAAGGACAAGCTCGACGGGTACGTGCGTCCGCTGCTCGCGGTCTCCGAGGAGCGCGTGAAGGCGGGCCGCAACCCGCTGTTCCAGTCGCACATGTGGGACGGCTCCGCCGAGACCCTCGCCGACAACCTGGCCATCGCGCAGGAGCTGCTCGCCCGCGCCGCCGCCGCGAAGATCATCCTCGAGGTGGAGATCACCCCGACCGGCGGCGAGGAGGACGGCGTCTCGCACGAGATCAACGACTCCCTGTACACGACGGTCGACGACGCGGTGCGCACCGTCGAGGCGCTCGGCCTGGGCGAGAAGGGCCGCTACCTGCTGGCCGCGTCCTTCGGCAACGTCCACGGCGTGTACAAGCCGGGCAACGTCGTGCTCCGTCCCGACCTGCTCAAGGAGCTGAACGAGGGCGTCGCCGCGAAGTACGGCAAGCCGGCCGGCTCCCAGCCGTTCGACTTCGTCTTCCACGGCGGCTCCGGCTCCACCGCGGAGGAGATCGCGACCGCCCTGGACAACGGCGTCGTCAAGATGAACCTCGACACGGACACTCAGTACGCCTTCACGCGTCCGGTCGCCGACCACATGTTCAGGAACTACGACGGTGTCCTGAAGGTCGACGGCGAGGTCGGCACCAAGAGCACCTACGACCCGCGCACCTGGGGCAAGCTGGCCGAGGCGGGCATGGCCGCCCGGGTCGTCGAGGCCACGCAGCACCTGCGCTCCGCGGGCCAGAAGATCAAGTAACACACCGCACCCGCACCGCACCGGGCCCGGCGTTCGTCAGCATCCTGTCTGACACGCCGGGCTCGCTGTATACCTGGGGGCATGCCCGACGTCCGGCTGGCCTCACCCCGCGGCAGATGGATCCTGCTGACCACGGTGCTCGGCTCCAGCATGGCCATGCTGGACTCGACCGTCGTCAACGTGGCGCTGCCGCGCATCGGCCGTGACCTGGACGCCGACCTCGCCGCCCTGCAGTGGACCGTCAACGCGTACATGGTGACGCTGGCCGGGCTGATCCTGCTCGGCGGCTCCCTCGGCGACCGCTACGGGCGGCGCAAGGTGTTCGTGGTGGGAGTGGTGTGGTTCGCCGTCGCTTCACTGCTGTGCGGGATCGCGCCGAACGCGGGCGTGCTGGTCGCCGCACGGGCGCTGCAGGGCGTCGGCGGGGCACTCCTCACCCCGGGGTCCCTCGCCCTCATCCAGGCGTCCTTCCACCCCGACGACCGGGGGCGGGCGGTGGGACTGTGGTCCGGGTTCGGGGGCGTCGGCGCGGCCGTCGGGCCGTTCCTGGGCGGCTGGCTGGTGGACGGTCCGGGCTGGCGGTGGGTGTTTTTGCTGAACGTGCCGCTGGCCGCGGTGTGCGTGCCGGTGGCGCTGCGGCACGTTCCCGAGTCGCGGGACCGGCTCGCGCACGGCCGGTTCGACGTCCTCGGCGCGTCGCTCGGGGCGCTCGCCCTCGCGCTGGTGACGTACGCGCTGATCGAGGCCCCGGGCGGTTCGCCGGCCGTCGTGGCGGCGGGCGGCGCCGGGGTGGCGGCCGGGGTGGCCTTCGTCGTCGTGGAGCGGCGGCGGCCGGACCCGATGATGCCGACGGACGTCTTCGCCTCCCGCCAGTTCACCGCCGTCAACCTGGTCACGCTGTGCGTGTACGCGGCGTTCGGCGGCTTCTTCTTCCTGTCCGCGGTCCAGCTGCAGACGGTGGTCGGCTGGTCGGCCCTCGGCGCCGGCACGGCGCTGCTGCCGACGACCGTGCTGATGCTGCTGCTGTCCGCGCGCTCCGGCGAGCTGGCCGAGCGGATCGGGCCGCGCCTGCCGCTCACCGTCGGGCCGCTGCTGTGCGCGGCCGGGATGCTGCTGATGCTGCGGGTCGGGCCGGACGCCTCCTACGTCGCGGACGTGCTGCCGGCGGTGCTCGTCCTCGGCGTCGGCATGGTGACGCTGGTCGCCCCGCTGACCGCGACCGTGCTGGCCTCGGTGGACGTCGGCAGGGCCGGTCTGGCCAGCGGCGTCAACAACGCGGCGGCGCGGGCGGCGGGCCTGGTCGCGGTCGCCGCGCTGCCCCTGCTGACCGGCATGGGCCCGGAGACGTACCGCTCGGCGGACGCCTTCGACGAGGCGTTCGGGCAGGCCATGGTGATCTGCGCGGCGGCGCTGGCGGCGGGCTCGCTGACGGCGTTCCTCACCGTGCGGCGGCCGCCGCCGGACTGCCGCAGGCCGGAGTGCAGGACCCACGGCAGCGTCCTTGCCCCGCCGCTGGAGGGGCAACGGTCGCGCAAGCGCCTCGGGTAGGGGACACCGGGTCAGCGCGGTAGGGGATTCCGGTCAGGCGCGCGGTAGGGGATTCCGGTCCGGGACATCCGGGGACACCGGGTCCGCGCACGGGCGTCTGGCGTGGGGCGGGGAGTGGAGGAGACTGGAGCCATGTCGATTCACGAGAACCTCCTCGGGGGCCCGCCCCCGACCCACCTGCCCGACGACCCCGAGCCGCGCGAGCTCCTCGCGAACGGGACGGCGCCCGCCGACGTCGCCGCGAAGTACCCGACGTCCTCGCTGGCCTGGGCCCGGCTCGCCGACGACGCGTTCGAGCGGGGCAGTGTGGTGGAGTCGTACGCGTACGCCCGTACGGGGTACCACCGCGGCCTCGACAGCCTGCGCCGCAGCGGATGGAAGGGGCACGGACCGGTGCCCTGGGAGCACGAGCCGAACCGCGGCTTCCTGCGCGCCCTGCACGCCCTCGCCCGCGCCGCGCAGGCGATCGGCGAGCAGGAGGAGCACGAGCGCTGCTCGCAGTTCCTCAAGGACTCCTCCCCGACGGCCGCCCAGACCCTGGGCTAGACCCGGGGCTGGCCCCGGGGCCAGCCCCTGGGACAGTCGATCACCTGCGCGTTCGTCCGTGTGTTCGAGCGCAGCCCGTCCGGTGTGACCGGACGGGCCTTGCGTTTTCGGGATGCTGTTGCGCACTATGTGGCCGTGGGGACCGGGGCCCCCGTGTCGGTAACGGCAGGGGCGGACCGCTACCCGGAGCACAACAGGAGACAGCGATGTCCCAGCAGGCTCAGCCCGACGAGGCTTCGGAGCCCGAGACCCCGCATCTCGACTTCGCCGGCACGACGCCGTACGAGGACTACGTCAAGGCGGACGTCCTCACCCACCTCCAGCAGACCCTCTCCGACGATCCCGGAGAGATGGTCTTCCTGGTCACGACCCAGGTGATGGAGCTGTGGTTCACGGTCATCGTCCACGAGTGGGAGACCGCGGCGCAGGCGCTCCGCGAGGACCGGGTGCCGGTGGCCGTCGACGCGCTGAAGCGTTCGGTCCGTGAGCTGGAGGCGCTGAACGCCTCCTGGCGGCCGCTCGCCCAGCTGACCCCCGCCCAGTTCAACTCGTACCGCTCGGCGCTCGGCGAGGGCTCCGGGTTCCAGTCCGCGATGTACCGCCGCATGGAGTTCCTGCTCGGCGACAAGTCCGCGTCCATGCTGGTCCCGCACCGCGCCGCGCCGCGCGTGCACGCCGAGCTGGAGAAGGCGCTGCACGAGCCGAGCCTGTACGACGAGGTGCTGCGGCTGCTGGCCCGGCGCGGCCACGCGATCCCCGCCGCCGTCCTGGAGCGGGACGTCTCCCGGCGCTACGAGCCCTCGGCGGAGGTCGAGGCGGTGTGGACGGCCGTGTACGCGGGCGACGAGTCCGACGAGGTCGCCCGTCTGGGCGAGGCGCTGACGGACGTCGCCGAGCTGGTGTGGCGCTGGCGCAACGACCACCTCGTCGCCACCCGCCGCGCGATGGGCGCGAAGGCCGGCACCGGCGGTTCGGCCGGCGTGGCCTGGCTGGAGAAGCGCGCGCAGAAGAACGTCTTCCCCGAGCTGTGGACGGCGAGGTCCCATGTCTGACCTCGCCCGCACCGCAGAGCAGTTGGACGCGGGCGACGAACTGGCCGTCAAACGCGCCCAGTTCGTGCTCGACGACGGCGTGTACCTGGACGGCAACTCGCTGGGCGCGCTCCCGCGGTCCGTCCCCGGCCGTGTCGAGGACGTCGTGCGCCGCCAGTGGGGCACCCTGAAGATTCGTTCCTGGGACGAGAGCGGCTGGTGGACGGCGCCCGAGCGGATCGGCGACCGGATCGCCCCGCTGGTGGGGGCGGCGGCCGGGCAGATCGTGGTCGGCGACTCGACGAGCGTCAACGTCCTCAAGGCGCTGGTGGGCGCGGTGCGCCTGGTGGACGACGCCCGCGACGAGATCCTCGTCGACGCCGCCACCTTCCCCACCGACGGCTACATCGCCGCGTCGGCGGCCCGGCTGACCGGCCGCACGCTGCGCCCGGTGCACCCGGGGGAGGTCCCCGGGGCGCTGTCCGGGCGCACGGCCGCCGTGCTGCTCAACCACGTCGACTACCGCACCGGCCGGCTGCACGACCTGCCCTCGCTCACCGCCGCGGTGCGCGCGGCGGGCGCGGTCTCGGTCTGGGACCTGTGCCACAGCGCGGGCGCCCTGCCGGTCGGCCTCGACGAGCACGGTGTGGACCTCGCGGTCGGCTGCACCTACAAGTACCTGAACGGCGGCCCCGGTTCGCCGGCCTACCTGTACGTCCGGCACGGTCTCCAGGACCGTTTCGACTCCCCGCTGCCCGGCTGGAACTCGCACGCCGAGCCGTTCGGGATGCGGGAGGCGTACGAGCCGGCGGCGGGTGCGGCGCGAGGGCGCGTCGGCACCCCCGACATCCTGTCGATGCTCGCGCTGGAGGCGGCCCTCGAGGTGTGGGACGGCGTGTCGATCGCGGCGGTGCGCGCCAAGTCGCTGGCGCTGACGGACTTCTTCCTGGAGTGCGTCGCCGCCTATGTCCCCGAGGGGCGGGTCGAGTCGCTGACACCGGTGCGTCACGAGGAGCGCGGCAGCCAGGTGGCGCTGCGCTGTGACGACGCCGGCGACGTCATGAAGCGGCTGATCGAGCGCGGGGTCGTCGGCGACTTCCGCAGCCCGGACGTGCTCCGGTTCGGCTTCACCCCGCTGTACGTCGGGTTCGCGGACGTGGAGCGGGCGGCGCGGACGCTGGCGGCGGAACTGGGCTGACCTGACGGACGCGGCAGCGGCAGCGGAAAGCGGACGCGGACGCGGGAGACGCCGGCGTGGAAACCGGGTCGACCCGGCGGAGCGCCCCGGTCGGCTGATGAACCGGCCGGGGCTCCGGGGCGTACCTAGGGGTACGCCCAGGGGTTTCCCGGCGGGCGGGCCTGCCGGGGTGACGGAACAGCAGAACCGTTTACCTCTCACCGTGCGTGACATCCGCGTGTCCGCGCACGTCACGGGCCTGATACCGTCCCGGCCAACGGCCGAATTCTCTCCTGGTCCGCCAAATCTTCTTCGCCGCTGAGAGGTTGGAGCATGCCGGACGACGTTGTCGCAGCCCGGGCCGCCGCCGAGGAGGCGTCGGCCTTCGCGCATCCGCCCGTCGAGCCCGACGTCATCACCGCGTACGGCGATCACCCCGACCAGGTGATCGACTTCTACGTCCCGCGGGTACAGGCGGGCCCGGGCGGTCCCGTTCCGCTCGTCGTCGTGCTGCACGGTGGAGCATGGCGGGCGCCGTACGACCGGCGGCACATCACGCCCTTCGCGGACTTCCTGGCGCAGCGCGGCTTCGCCGTGGCCAACGTGGAGTACCGGCGGGGCGCCGAGAGCCCGGCCCCGGAGGGGACATCCCCGATCGCGGGGCGCTGGCCGGACACCTTCGACGACGTCGCCGCCGCCCTGGACGCGCTTCCCGGCCTTGCCCGGACGGCCGTGCCGCAGGCCGACGCGCGCCGCACGGTGCTGACCGGCCACTCGGCCGGCGGCCATCTCGCGCTGTGGGCGGCCGCCCGGCATCTCCTGCCCGTCGACTCCCCGTGGCGCACCGGTGACCCGACCTCGCTGCGGGGCGTCGTCGCGCTGGCTCCGATCGCCGACTTCGCGGTCGCCGGGAAGCTGGATGTGTGCGGCGGTGCGACCCGCCAACTCCTGGGCGGCGACGAGTACTTCGAGGAGCGGCGGACGTACGCCGATCCCGCGCTCCTGTTGCCCACGGGCGTCGCGACGACGCTGGTCCAGGGCCGCGGCGACGACGTCGTCCCGCAGGCGGTCGCCGAAGCGTACGCGGACGCGGCGGCGAAGGCGGGCGAGGTGGTGGGCCTGACCCTCCTCGAGGACGTCGGCCACTTCCCGCTGATCGACCCGGCGGCGGACGCGTGCGCGGTGGTGGCGGAGGAGATCGCCCAACTCGCGTGGTGAGGACGTGAGGTGCGTTCACGGCCTCCCGCTCCCTCGGACGCGTAGTACTTGAGGGGGATCCACCGGGACCCTTCTCACTGGTGACGACCGCGCCCCCGCGATGCACCTACCGTCTTCCTCGTGACCGAGACGACGCAGCCGCACACCACGCAACCCGGCGACCCGGACGACTCCTTCGAGGCCTACCGGCCGCGCAGCCCGGAGTTCCGGGCGGCGATGGACGCCCTGCGCGGACTGCGGACGGACCTGTTCCACGACGCCTTCGCCTACCGCCCGCTGCCCCGCAAGGAGAAGGCCGGCCCGCTCGCCCGCAAATGGAAGGGCCGCAAGCGCGAGTACGCGGCCTGGTCCCGGCACGCGACGGTCGGGGCGGGCGGCGCGCTGGCCGCGCTGACCGCCTTCGCCGACGGCGGCAGCGGCATGCTGGGCTTCCTGACCGGCCTGCTCGTCCTGGCGCCGGTGCTGATGACGCTGGTACGGCCGGTCGGCGCGTTCTGGCTGTCACTGGCCTCGACCTCTGCGGTCGCCGTGATCGGCACCACGTACGGCAACTGGCCGTGGCTGCCCGGCAGTTACGTCTCCCACCTGGTGGTGCTCACGGTCGTGGCGATACGCACCCGGCCGCGCACGGCGGCATGGATGTGGCTGCTCACGGCGTTCTACGGCTTCTTCGCCGAGACCGTCTTCGGCTGGGACCACTACGCCACGAACACCGCGTCCATGCTGGTCTTCTCCGCGATCCTGCTGCTCGCCGTCACCGTGTGGCACATCCGCCGGCAGGCCGAGCAGGAGGTCACGGCCCAGCAGACGGTGACCGCGCACGAGCGGTCCCGGCGCACCCTCCTGGAGGAGCGCACCACGATCGCCCGTGAGCTGCACGACGTGGTCGCCCACCACATGTCGGTGGTCGCCATCCAGGCGGAGGCCGCCCCCTACCGGGTGGAGAACCCGCCGCCGGAGCTGGAGAAGGCCTTCGCGACGATCCGGGAGAACGCGGTGGCGGCGCTCACCGAGCTGCGCCGGGTGCTGGGCGTGGTCCGCGCCGAGGACTACGACGTCCCGGACGCCCCACAGCCCACGCTGGCCGAGCTGGACGCGCTCCTCGCCAACGTGCGGGGGGCCGGTCTGGAGGTGGAGAAGGCGGTCACGGGGGCGGTGCGCGAGCTGCCGCAGGGGGTGGAGCTCTCGGCGTACCGGATCGTCCAGGAGGCCCTGAGCAACACGCTCCGCCACGCGTCGGGCGCGAGCGCCCGGGTGGAGGTCGGGTACGTTCTGGGCGGGCTCGGCCTGCGGATCGTCAACGGCGCTCCGCCCAACCCGACCCTGATCAAGCCCTCGCCCGGCGCCGGGCACGGCATCACGGGCATGCGGGAGCGGGTCACCATGCTGAACGGCGAGATGACGGCCGAGGCGACACGCGAGGGAGGGTACGAGGTGACGGTGTTCCTGCCGGTGCCGGTGTCTGTGCCGGCGGCCACGGAGTCCGCCGCCGCCGACGCCGCCCGGTCCTCTGCGGGCGGGGGTGGAGCATGACGATCCGGGTACTGATCGCCGACGACCAGATGATGGTCCGCGAGGGCTTCTCGGTCCTGCTGAACGCGATGCCCGACATCGAGGTGGTGGGCGAGGCGGTGAACGGCCGGGAGGCGGTGCACCGGGTGCGCGAGCTGGCGCCCGACGTGGTCCTGATGGACATTCGCATGCCGGAGCTGAACGGCATCGAGGCGACGCGGGAGATCGTCGCGGCGGACGGCACGGCGAAGGTCCTCGTCCTGACCACCTTCGACCTGGACGAGTACGTCTACCAGGCACTGCGCGCGGGAGCCTCCGGCTTCCTCCTGAAGGACGCCTCGGCCCGCCAGTTGGCGGACGGCGTGCGGGTGGTGGCGGCCGGCGAGGCGCTCCTCGCCCCGTCCGTCACCAGGCGTCTGATCACGGAGTTCTCCAAACTCTCGGACACCCCTGGGGCGGTCCGCGCGGCCGTCCAGGCGTCCTACGGCGACCTGACCGAACGGGAGACGGAGGTCCTCGTCCTCATCGCCCAGGGCCTGTCGAACTCGGAGATCGCCGAGCGGCTGGTGGTCGCGGAGTCGACCATCAAGACGCACGTGAGCAGAATCCTGGTGAAGCTGGGCCTGCGCGACCGCACCCAGGCGGCGGTGTTCGCCTACGAGGCGAGACTGGTGACCCCGGGATGACCGCCTTGCGGGTCCGCGCCCCCGGCCTTCGCCCCCGGTCTCCGGCCGAGCAGCGTACGGTCAGGCCCCCCTGGTCAGGACCCCCCTGGTCAGGACGCCGGTGCACGGGCTAGCGTCCGTCCATGGCAGCAGCTGACGACCTCTCGTTCACCCCCTGGGACCCCGCGTTCCTCGCGGACCCGTACCCGGCGTACGCAGAGTTGCGGGAGCGCGGGCGGGTGATCTTCTACGAGCCCACCGGTCAGTGGCTCGTGCCGGGCCACGCGGACGTGTCGGCCCTGCTGCGGGAGCGGCGACTGGGGCGGACGTACCAGCACCGGTTCACGCACGAGGACTTCGGGCGGACCGCGCCGCCCGCCGAGCAGGAGCCGTTCCACACGCTGAACGACCACGGGATGCTCGACCTGGAACCGCCGGACCACACCCGGATCCGGCGGCTGGTGTCGAAGGCGTTCACCCCGCGCACGGTGGAGCGGCTGAAGCCGTACGTGCACAGGCTGGCCGGCGAGCTGGTGGAGGGGCTGGCGCGGGCGGGCGGCGGCGACCTGCTGAGCGACGTCGCCGAGCCGCTGCCGGTGGCCGTGATCGCGGAGATGCTGGGGATCCCGGAGGCGGACCGGGGGCCGCTGCGGCCCTGGTCGGCGGACATCTGCGGGATGTACGAGCTGAACCCGTCCAAGGACACGGCGGCGAGGGCGGTGCGGGCGTCCGTCGAGTTCACCGCGTATCTGCGCGAGCTGATCGCCGAGCGGCGCAAGGAGCCGGGGGACGACCTCATCTCAGGGCTCATCGCTGCGCACGACGAGGGCGACCGGCTGACCGAGCAGGAGATGATCTCGACGGCGGTGCTGCTGCTGAACGCCGGTCACGAGGCGACCGTCAACGCCACCGTCAACGGGTGGTGGGCGCTGTTCCGCAACCCGGAGCAGCTGGCCGCGCTGCGCGCCGACCACTCGCTGGTGCCCTCCGCCGTCGAGGAGCTGATGCGGTACGACACCCCGCTGCAGCTCTTCGAGCGGTGGGTGCTGGACGACATCGAGATCGACGGGGTCACCGTGCCGCGGGGAGCCGAGATCGCCATGCTCTTCGGCTCGGCGAACCACGATCCCGCGGTGTTCGCCGAACCCGAACGGCTGGACCTCACCCGGGCCGACAACCCGCACATCTCCTTCAGTGCGGGCATCCACTACTGCATCGGCGCGCCACTGGCCCGCATCGAGCTCGCCGCGTCGATGACGGCCCTGCTGGAGCGGACCCCGACGCTGGCCCTGGCGGCGGAGCCGCGACGCAAGCCGAACTTCGTGATCCGGGGTCTGGAGGGCCTACCCGTCACCGTCTGATCTGCCGCGCGGCGCGTGCCCGCGGCGCCGCTCCCGCCGCTCCCGCCGCTCCCGCCGGTCGTGGAGGAGGCCGGCGATCGCCGTGTAGGCGAGGACCGGCAGGGCGGCACCCGCGAGGAACACCAGCGGCAGCTCGGTGCCCAGCACGCTCAGATCCATGCCCTGCTGCTCGAAGCCGTTGCCGAGGTGGATCCGCGTGCGGTCCGAGGAGAGCCACAGGGAGACGGCCGTCAGCCCGGCCGCCGCCGAGATCACGCACCCGCCGCACCCCACCGCTCTTCGCCCCATGCACCCAGAGACGCCCCAGGCTCCGCCCCGGTTCGCCGTCGGCCAACGGCCATGGCCCCGCCGGCCACTACCGCCGCAGACGAAGCCACCGTCACAAGCACCGCACCCGCCACGAGCACCGCACCGGCGGCAAGCACCGGCACCGGCGGCAAGCACCGGCACCGCTACCGCACCGGCAGCATCAGCCCCAGGGCGCCTTCCCGCACGGTCCACGTCCGCCGCCGTACCGGGCCGGCCACCGCGGCGTCCGCCCGGTAGTGGAAGTCCGCCCCCGAGACGGTCACCGTCCGGCCGTACGCCTGCAGCGGCGCCCCCTCCGCGCCCACCGACGACGGCCGCACCACGACCTCCGCGGTCCCCGAGGCGCGGGGCGTCACCGACACCGTCTCCACCGGCTGGTCCAGGTCGACCAGGGTCGCCCCGTCCACCTCGACCCGCAGCCGGGCCGGGCCGTGCGGGAGCGGGGCGGCGACGTCCGGCCGGGCGGGCCGCCGGGAAGACCGGGAAGACCGGATGGGGGCGAGGGTGCGGACCAGCGACTGAAGCCAGGGCCGCCCCGAGGGATCCGGCGGCAGGACGTCCCACGCCGTCGGCAGCGCGGGGATCCGCAGCGACCCCAGCACCACCCCGTCGCTGTCGTCGACCAGCAGGTCCAGCCGCCGCTCGGCCCCGTCCAGGACGGCCCGTGCCGCCGCGACCGCGCCCGTGGGCACGCCCAGGGCGTGCGCGACGGACAGGGAGCCGCCCACCGGCACCACCGACAGCACGCACTCGGCCAGCGCCCGCTGCCGGTGCAGGAGTGCCACCGCCCGGGTCAGCGCACCGTCGTCGCCGACGACCACCGGCCGCCGCGAGCCCCGCCGGGCCAGCGCCCTGGCGAATTCCTCCGGGTCCTCCGGCAGGCACACCTTGGTGCTGGCCGCACCCGCGCTGAGCACGTCTTTCGCGATCCGCACGGACTCCCCGTCCGTGCGCCGGGCGACCGGATCGATGATCACCAGCAGCTGATCGGACGTCGCGAAAGTCGCCACCTCGGTCTTGCCTCGCTTCCTCGGGTAGCATCTTTGTGCAAGAGCCCCTTGCGCTATTGCGCCAGGGGCTTCGTCTATTCCGGGGCATCCGGGTCCGACAACGGGCGACCAACGACGGTCGCGGCGCTCGCGGTGAACGCGGTGGAACGATCCATCACGTACGCCCCTGACCTTGGACATGCCCCACCCGGAAGGGGTGTACGCGCGTGCCCGCACTTGTGCTGCTCGGTGCTCAGTGGGGTGACGAAGGCAAGGGAAAGGCCACCGACCTGCTCGGTGGCTCGGTGGATTATGTGGTGCGTTACCAGGGTGGCAACAACGCCGGCCACACGGTCGTCGTGGGCGACCAGAAGTACGCACTCCACCTGCTCCCTTCCGGAATCCTGTCCCCCGGCTGTACGCCGGTCATCGGTAACGGTGTCGTCGTCGACCCGTCGGTCCTGCTCTCCGAGCTGAGCGGTCTGAACGAGCGCGGCGTCGACACGTCGAAGCTGCTGATCAGCGGCAACGCGCACATCATCACTCCGTACAACGTGACTGTCGACAAGGTGACGGAACGCTTCCTCGGAAAGCGCAAGATCGGCACCACCGGCCGGGGGATCGGTCCGACTTATGCCGACAAGATCAACCGGGTCGGCATCAGGGTCCAGGACCTGTACGACGAGTCCATCCTGACGCAGAAGGTGGAGGCGGCGCTCGACGCCAAGAACCAGCTGCTGACGAAGCTGTACAACCGTCGCGCGATCGCCGTCGACCAGGTCGTCGAGGAACTGCTCGGCTACGCGGAGAAGCTCGCTCCGTACGTCACCGACACGGTCCTCGTCCTCAACCAGGCGCTGGACGACGACAAGGTCGTCCTCTTCGAGGGCGGGCAGGGCACGCTCCTCGACATCGACCACGGCACGTACCCCTTCGTCACCTCGTCCAACCCGACCGCGGGCGGCGCCTGCACCGGCGCCGGCGTGGGCCCGACGAAGATCAGCAGGGTCATCGGCATCCTGAAGGCCTACACGACCCGCGTCGGCTCGGGCCCCTTCCCGACCGAGCTCCTCGACGAGGACGGCGAGGCGCTGCGCCGGATCGGCGGCGAGCGGGGCGTGACCACCGGCCGCGACCGGCGCTGCGGCTGGTTCGACGCGGTCATCGCCCGCTACGCGACCCGCGTGAACGGCCTGACGGACTTCTTCCTGACCAAGCTCGACGTCCTGACCGGCTGGGAGCAGATCCCGGTCTGCGTGGCGTACGAGGTCGACGGCAAGCGCGTCGAGGAACTGCCGTACTCGCAGAGCGACTTCCACCACGCGAAGCCGATCTACGAGAACCTGCCCGGCTGGTCCGAGGACATCACGTCGGCGAAGTCGTTCTCCGACCTGCCGAAGAACGCCCAGGCGTACGTGAAGGCGCTGGAGGAGATGTCCGGCGCCCCGATCTCCGCGATCGGCGTGGGCCCGGGCCGGGACGAGACGATCGAGATCAACTCGTTCCTGTAGTCCCGGCGGCGGTACGTGTCGGCTGCGGGCCGGTCCTGGACACTCTGGACCGGCCCGCAGCCGCATCGCCCCGGTGACCTGCCCCCGGTTTCGACCGGGGGTTTTTTGCGTGAACCCCCGGGTTTCTCGGCCCGGTTCCCCAACGCGGGCCCGACGGCGGTCTTCTGACGGACGCCGTTTCACTCCCCGGAGTGAACTACGCGAACTTCTGCCCGGTATGCACCGGTTCAGTTTTGCTCTCGTCGCTCTGTGTGCCTCTACAGTCACGACACCCAGAGAAACGCCCCCGCGGTGCGCCAACACCCGGGGGCTCGACACCCCGAGGAACACACTCCGGATGCGCATTCATCGTACGACGCCCACGCCCGCGGTCTCCGTCTTCTCCAACGCCCTTGTCCGCCACGGGAGTCCGTCCCGGCGCGCGGTAGCCGTACTGGCGTACCTCTTCGGCCCTCCGCGCGGCGCCCACGCCATGGCTCGGACCCTCGCCGCGAGAGGCGAGGCGGACGGCGCCCGGATCGTCGCGGCCCCGCGTGACCTGGACGAATCCCGGTATCCGCGGCGGGCGGTGCGACGGGATCCGCCGGGGCGTCGGTTTTCCGGGGAGTGCGGGGTTTTCGACACCGCGTACGACGGCGAACCCCCGTCGGGTGAACCCGAAAAAGTTCAGGCCCGGGCCTCCGACGTGTCGCCGACGCAGGCCCCCACGGCGGCCGCAGGGCTCGCACTTCGCAAGCCCTCACGACCTTCTGCAGACCACCGGCCGCACGTCCGTGACGTGCCGGGTTTCCAGTAACCGGAAGGAACACGATGACAGCATTGCTCGAACGGGCCGAAGCGGTATACTAGAGGTATACTGTGGTCATGGCTGACACCACCGTCAAGGTCGACCCCGCCGTCCGTGACCGCCTCATGGTGCTCGCCCGTGAGCGCGGGATGACCATGCGCGACCTGATCGCCGAACTGGCGGGGGCCACGCCGACGCAGGAGGAGCTGCGCAAGCGGTACGAGGAGACGAAGGCGTACTGCGAAACGCACTTCGGCGTGACGCTCACCGACGAGGATCACGACCGGGTGGAGAAGGTCTGGCAGGACCTCGAGGCCGGCCGTCCCGTGGACGGCCTGTGAGCGCCGCGAGGGCCGGTTCGACCGGCGTCGTCTTCGACGAGTCGGCCCTGCTTGCGCTGGGCTCGGGGAATTCGCTCGCCTCGCAGTTCGTGGCGAACACCGAGCACGGACCGACCCGGCACGTGTATGTGCCAGCTCTCTGCCTGGCCGCCGCCGACGGGATGCGTAGGGGACTGGCGGAACACGTCGGCTCCCTGCCGGCCGTCGAGATCGTCGAGTTGGACTTCGCGGCCGCGTCCACGGTGGGGGCGCTGCTCCGTGACGGTGTGGAATGGCGGCTCGGGCACGCGGTCCACCTGTCCCGGCCGACGGTCGACTGGCCGGACGGACGGCATGTGTTGACCGTGGACCCGGACCTGTACGCGGAGATGCCCCTCGTCCGCACGATCAGGTTGCCGCGCCAGCGGTGACCGCAGGGAGGTGTCCGCTCGTGTCACCGGGCGGACACCTCCCTCAGCCCCTCCCTCGGCCCCTCCCTAAGAAAGGGAGAAATGCCGCATACGGGACTACTCTGAGGGTGACATCCGTGTGCCGACCAGAGGAAGGTGACAGCGATGCGCATGATGCTCAGGGCGTCCATGGACACCGAGAAGGCGAACGAGGCCATCCGGAACGGGACCCTCACGAAGCTGATCCAGGAGTCGGTGGAGCAGATCAAGCCCGAAGCGGCCTACTTCACCTCCGACCACGGCAAGCGCACGGCCTTCTTGGTCTTCGACATGGAGGACAGCTCGCAGATGCCCGTGCTCAGCGAGCCGTTCTTCCTCAACCTCGGGGCCGAGATCACCTACACCCCGGTGATGAACATGGAGGACGTGCAGAAGGGGCTGTCCCAGCTCGGACGCTGAGCCGACCCGCGGTCGGTGCCGGTGGAGCGGCGGCTCAGCTGAAGACGATCATCGACCCCTGCGCCAGACTCCGCGTCGCCGCCGCGTGCAGCCCGAGCCACACATGCCGCTCGCGTGCGAAGGGGCTGGGATCGTACGGCGCCGGAACAGCCGGCTCCTCCAACTCCGTCGGTCCGGTGGGCGGTTGGGGAGCCGCCGGGGGATTGGCCGGATCGATGCCGATGGACGGGGCCACGAACTCCAGTTCCCGCAGCAGCGACTGCGCGGAGCCCAGCGGGCCGCCGCCCGCGAGGAGTTCGTCGTTCGACAGCGGCTGCGGGAAGTCCACCGGGACGTACGCGCCCGCGTGGTCGTAGTGCCAGACCAGGTGGGACTGCTGGGCCGTCGCCTGGAACATCTCCAGCAGCTGCTCGTAGTCGCCGCCGAGCTCGTCCACCGGCGTCACCGGCAGCTGGCACACCTGGAGCAGGTAGGCGCGGCGCAGGAAGTGCAGGGCGTCGTAGTCGAAGCCCGCGACCGGGGCGACCTCGCCGGACAGGCCCGGCATGTACTGGTACACCGGCACCGGTGGGAGTCCCGCCTCCGCCAGCACTTTGTTGTACTGGGCGAGTTCGTCCGCGAAGGGGTTGTCGGGGGTGTGGCACAACACGTCGACGAGCGGCACCAGCCACAGGTCACAGGCCAAAGAGAGCTCCTCACTCAGTGCGTTGACCGGTCAGGGAAGACTAGTCGGTGCGGCACGCGTCAGCTCCCCTCGTGCAGATCCCATACCCACACTCCGGCCACCCGCCTCCCCGGACGGCCGACCAGTTCGTCCACCGTCTCACGCAGCCGGTCCACGTGCCGTCGGGGGACCAGCACCAGCGCGCCCGCCCGCCAGTACGCGAAGTCCTCGCGGGCCTTCGCGCGGGCCTGCGCGTCGACCACCGGGACCACGCCGCTCTGGCGCACGTCGCGCAGCAGACTCGCCGTGAAGCGCAGCGGGACGCCGTAGACGCCGGTGCGGTCGCCGTCTCCGTAGGGGCCGTTGAAGTAGCCGCCGGGCATCCGGAAGCCGAGGCCGGACGCCGTCTGCCAGTGCAGGGCCTCGGCGTCCTCCGGTTCGGCGAGCGGCACCGGAACCAGCGTCTCGCCGGGCCGGACGTACGCCTTCCACGCGCCGTCCGCGAAGAAGGCGGGCGTCTCGGCGCGCGGCTCGGACCTCAGCGGCGCCGGGACGAGGGGGAGCAGGGCGACGCAGACGGCGAGCAGCCCGGCGTACTGGGTGCCGAGCCGGCGGGCGTGGGCCAGCCGGTCGACGGCAAGGGCGAGCAGCATGCCGAGCGGCGGGGCGCAGACCAGCGCGACCCGGCTCTCGATGACCGACTCGAAGAGCGGGAGGCCGGCGAGGGGGGCCCAGGGGCCGGGCACGGTGACGCCGGTGAGGGGCACGGCGACGCGGGCGCCGAGGGACAGCACCGCCGCGGCCGCCGCCGTGCAGGCCAGCGCCTTGACCGCGGGCCGTCGCCACAGCAGTGCGGTGATCGCCAACGCGAGCAGGACCAGCGGCCAGCCGTAGAAGGCGTTCTGCTCGGTCGCGTTGAGGGAGAGCGCGTCGGCGCGGGCGGCGTCGCCCGCGATCAGCGAGCGCTCGGCGAACGAGAGCAGCCCGCGCAGCGAGTTGGCGACCCCGGGCGCGGTGCCGTGGTCGATGCTCGTGTAGCTCTGCGGTCCGGAGAACTGCCAGGCCAGCGGATAGAGGACGAGGGGGAGGCAGACGGCGGCGGCCACCGCCAGACCCTTCAGCAGCGGGCGGGCCGTCGTGCGCGCCACGTCGGGGCGCGCGGCGGCGTAGGCCACGGCGAACAGGAGCATGCCGAGGACGGCGAGCAGCAGCGCCTCCTGGCCCAGGAAGAACTGGTAGGCCGTCATCAGGCCGAGGACGACCGCGTCGCGGGCGGTCCGTTGACCGGTCGTCAGCCGCAGGGCGCGTTCGATGATCGGCGGGATCATGAAGAGGACGACGAAGTTCGGGTGGGCGTTGGCGTGGCTGACCATCGGCGGGGCGAACGCGGCCAGCGCGGCCCCGGTGAACGCGGCCGCCCGCTGGGTGACGAGTCGCCGCACGATCAGCCGGTACCAGGCGACGGCGGTGGCGGCCAGGCCGAGCGTCGTCACCAGGCTGAGCGCGACGGCCGGCCCGAACAGCAGGGTCACCGGCGTCAGCGGCACCGACAGGCCCGGCATCGTCGTGTTGGCCATCAGGTTCACGCCGCCGGGGAAGCCCTGGAGGTCGGTGAGCAGGGGATTGCGCAGGTGGGCGATGTTGTCGGCGGTCACCGCGAAGAACCACTCCCACTGGTTCTGGTCCTGGAGGGAGTCGGTGAGGTAACGGTGCGCCGGGTCGAAGAAGCGGCCTGAGAAGAGGACGACGGACATCGCGAGGAAGAGGACCGCGGCCAGGACGTCCGCGGGTCTCGGCGCGGGGAGGCGCAGCCGGACGAGGTCGCGCAGGAAGCGGAGGTAGTCCGTCGGGCGGACCTTCGAGCCGGGCTGGTGCGACCAGTGCACGGGGACCTCGGCGACCGGCCAGCGCGCCTGCCGGAAGTGGCGCAGCACCTCCACGTCGATGGCCCAGCCGTCGAGGCGGGAGGCGGCGAACGCGGTGCGGGCCTTGTCGCCGTCGAACAGCTTGAACCCGCACTGGGTGTCGTGCGTCCCGGGCAGCGTCGTCCGGCGTATGAGCAGGTTGCCGGCCGCGCCGAGGAGTTCGCGCAGCCGGTGCTGGCGGCTGCCGAGGGTCGCGCCGGGGACGGCCCGCGAGCCGATCGCCGCCGCGTGTCCGTCGGCGAGCGCCCGCTCCAGGCGCGTCAACTCCTCGACGGGCGTGGCGAGGTCGGCGTCCGTGACCAGCACCCGGCGGCCCCGGCTGGCGGCGACGCCGAGGCGCAGCGCGTGGCCCTTGCCCCGGCGGCCCGTGCCGGAGCCGGTGACGAGCCGGACGCGCGAGTCGCGGCGGACGGTGACGAGTTCGCGGGTGGCGTCGGTGGAGCCGTCGTCGGCGACCACGATCTCCCAGCTGCCCCAGTGGCTCCCGGGGGCGTCCAAGTGGCGGCTGATCGCGTCCAGGGTGGGGCCGAGCCGTCGTTCCTCGTTGTAGGCGGGGACGACGACGGACAACTCGACGGCCGGGACGGCGGACGGCGCGATGGCGGGCGTCGTGCCCGGGACGGCGGACGGCGCGATGGCGGGCGTCGTGCCCGGGGCGGCGGACGGCGCGGTGGGGGAGTGGCCGGCCGGGGGGTGGCCGGCCGGGGCGTCCGCCCGGCTCATTCCGCCGCCAGCCGCTCGAGCAGGGCGATGGACTCGTCGTTGTACGCGGCGAGCATCCTGCGGGCGGTGGCGCTGTCGCGGCGGTACAGGGCGTCGACGAGTTCGGTGTGGCCGGACCACAGGAACCCGCGCAGATCGCTCACCCTGCGCAGATGCTGCACCGTGCACACCCAGGACTGCACGCGCAGCCGGTGCAGGAAGTCGGCGAGATAGACGTTGCCGAAGAAGGCGCTCAGTTCGCGCCAGAAGCGCAGGTCGTAGCCGATGAGGACGGTGAGGTCGCCGGCGGCCGCGGCCCGTCGCGCCTCCTCGCCGCGCCGGCGCACCCCTGCGATGGCGGCCGCGGTCCGCGGCTCCTCGAAGTCCCGCCCGTCCTGGCGGCCGTTGTCGAGGGCGCTGAACATGCCCTCGATGATCAGGTTGCGGGCCTCGATCATGCCGCGGTAGTCCTCGACGGAGTACTCGTGGACCCGGAAGCCCCGGTGCTGGTCGGCGTCCAGGAGGCCCTGCGCGGAGAGGTCGACGAGCGCCTCCCGGACGGGGGTCGCGGAGACGCCGTACTGCTCGGCGATCTCCTTCACCGTGAACTCCTGCCCGGGCTGCAGCCGTCCCGACAGCACCTCGTCGCGAAGCGCGTCGGCGATCTGCTGGCGCAGGGTGCTGCGCGTCACGGCGCCGTTGCCGGTGCTGCCGGGCATGGTCGAGGCGTCTCCTCGTCGGGTGCGGAAAAGCGGCGTGGTCGTCGTTATGTACGAGCACGCCAGCTTACGCGTTCGACGAAATCAAGCCCCTTCCGGGAACTGCGGGAATTCCGCCCGGACACCTCCTACTCGGTGAACTCGTCGGCCGCCGAGAGCGCCGTGTCGAGGGCCGCGAGGCCGTCCTCGACCTCCGACTCGGAGACGTTGAGCGGCGGCACGAAATGGGTGCGGTTCATGTTCACGAAAGGCCACACGCCGGCCTTCTTCGCGGCCGTGGCGAAGGCGGCCATGGGCGCGCCCGCCTCTCCGGCGGCGTTGTACGGCACCAGCGGTTCGCGGGTCTCGCGGTTCTTGACCAGTTCCACCGCCCAGAACATGCCCACCCCGCGCACCTCGCCGACGCTCGGGTGCCGCTCGGCCAGCGCCCGCAGCCCCGGCTCGACGACGGAGGCGCCGAGGCGCGCGGCGTTCTCGACCACGCCCTCCTGCGCCATGACCTCGATCGTGGCGACGGCGGCCGCGCAGGCCAGCGGGTGCCCCGAGTACGTCAGACCGCCCGGGTAGGGCCGCTTGCCGAAGGTCTCCGCGATCGCGCCGGAGATGGCCACGCCGCCGAGCGGCACGTATCCGGAGTTCACGCCCTTGGCGAAGGTCATCAGGTCGGGCACCACGCCGGACAGGTCGGCGGCGAACCATTCGCCGGTGCGCCCGAAGCCGGCCATGACCTCGTCGAGGATGAAGACGATCCCGTGCCGGTCGCAGATCTCGCGGACGCCCGCGAGGTAGCCGGGCGGCGGGACCATGATGCCGGCGGTGCCCGGGATCGTCTCGAGGATGATCGCGGCGATCGTCGCCGGCCCCTCGAAGGCGATCGTCGTCTCGAGGTGCTCGAGGGCGCGGGCGGTCTCCTGCTCCTCGGTCTCGGCGTAGAAGCGGGAGCGGTAGAGGAAGGGCGCCCAGAAGTGCACGACGCCGGCCGTCGCGGTGTCGGAGGCCCAGCGGCGCGGGTCGCCGGTGAGGTTCACGGCCTGCTGGGTGCCGCCGTGGTAGGAGCGGTAGGCGGAGAGCACCTTGGCGCGTCCGGTGTGCAGCCGGGCCATGCGCACGGCGTGCTCGACGGCGTCGGCCCCGCCGTTGGTGAAGAAGATCTTGTCGAGATCGCCGGGGGTCCGCTCGGCGATCAGCCGGGCCGCCTCGGAGCGGGACTCGATCGCGAAGGCGGGCGCGAAGGTGGTCAGGCGTGCGGCCTGCTCCTGTATCGCGGCGACGACCTTCGGGTGCTGGTAGCCGATGTTCGTGTAGACGAGCCCGCTGGTGAGGTCGAGGTACCGGTTGCCGTCGTAGTCCCAGAAGTACGACCCCTCGGCGCCGGCCACGGCGAGCGGGTCGATGAGCTCCTGGGCGGACCAGGAGTGGAAGACGTGCGCGCGGTCGGCGGCCTTGACTGCGGCGCCGGCCCGGGGGTCGGTCTGAGGGGTCATGACAGTGAGCGTAAATGTCCGCGATGCGGAAGCGGTATCGGCGTCCTGTTCCGTGGACGGGGCGATTCCGCGACAGGTTGTCGGGCGTGGGGGGAGCGGCGACGGCTGCCGGGAGGCGGGAACCGGGGGCCGAAAGTCAGGAAGGGGCCGGGGGTCGGGAAGGGGGCCGGGAGCGGTGAGTCTTGACAGTCTACTGTCGAAATGGCAGGATGCTGTCATGAATCTCGCGGACGGGTGAGGTTCCAGGCCTCAGGAGGAACCATGAGCGGCAAGCCCGTGCATCTCGCCGTGTACGACACGTTCGCCGACTGGGAGACGGGGTTCGCGACGGCGTACCTCGCCCGGGGCGGCCACCGGATCCGGACGGTCGGCGCGTCCGCGGCGGCACCCGTGGCCGGCATCGGCGGTCTGCGGGTCCTGCCAGACCTGGCGCTGGACGACGTACGGCCCGAGGACAGCTCCCTGCTGATCCTCCCGGGCGCCGACCTCTGGGACACCGGCGACGACCTCGCGCCCTTCGCCCGCAAGGCGCGCGAGTTCCTCGCCGCGGGCACCCCTGTCGCCGCGATCTGCGGGGCCACCGCCGGGCTCGCCCGCGAGGGCCTCCTCGACGAGCGCGACCACACGAGCGCGGTCTCCTTCTATCTCGCCGCCACCGGCTACCGCGGCGGCCACCGGTACACCGAGGCGGACGCGGTGACGGACGGCGGGCTGGTCACCGCGGGCCCGACCGAGCCGGTCGCCTTCGCCCGCGAGATCCTCGGCCTGCTCGGCGTGTACGAGGGCGAGGTGCTGGACGCCTGGTACCGGCTGTTCCACGACTCCGACCCGCAGGCGTACGCCGTCCTGGAGAAGGCGACGGCCGGCCGGTGAGCGCGCGGCGCCAGGAGCTGCTGAGCCGCAGCGCCCTCGGGGTCTTCCGGCTCAACGGCCAGTTCCTCGCCGTCGCGGAGGAACTGGCCGGCCCCTCCGGGCTCTCCGCCGCCCGGTGGCAGGTGCTCGGCGCGGTCCTCGGCGACCCGCTGCCGGTGTCCGGCATCGCCCGCGCGATGGGCATCACCCGGCAGAGCGTGCAGCGGATCGCCGACCTGCTGGTCGACCGCGGGCTCGCCGAGTACCGGCCCAACCCCGCCCACCGGCGCGCCAAGCTGCTCGCCCCCACCGAGGCGGGACGGGCCGCGATCGCCCGCATCGAACCCGGTCACGCGGCCTTCGCCGACCGGTTGGCGCAGGCCTACGGGGAGAGCGAGCTCGCCGAGGCCGTACACGTCCTGGAACGCCTGTCCAAGGTGCTGGACGGACTCGAGCAGCCCGTTACGCAACCGTAGACATCGCGCCGCCCAACTCCCCGAACGGCCGGATTATTCTCGGCTGGATTGCACATGTCCCGATCACACATGTGCGGGAAAGGCGGCGCTGCGATGGAGAAGCTGGGCCAGGGGGACCCGCAGCGCATCGGCGGTTACCGGCTGCTCGCACGGCTGGGTGCGGGCGGCATGGGCCAGGTGTACCTCGCCCGCTCCGACCGTGGGCGGACGGTCGCCGTGAAGCTGGTCCGGCCCGAGCTGGCGGCGCGCGAGGAGTTCCGGGCGCGGTTCCGGCAGGAGGTGCGCAACGCGCAGCGGGTCGGCGGGTTCTGGACCGCGCCCGTCCTCGACGCCGACACCGAGGCCGCCGTTCCCTGGGTCGCCACCGGCTATGTCGCCGGGCCGAGCCTCCAGCAGGTGGTGAGCCAGGACCACGGGCCGCTGCCCGAACGGTCGGTGCGCATCCTTGCCGCCGGGCTCGCGCACGCCCTCACCAACATCCACGCCGCCGGCATCGTCCACCGCGACCTCAAGCCGTCCAACGTGATGGTCACCATCGAGGGGCCGCGCGTCATCGACTTCGGCGTCGCGCGGGCGCTGGAGAGCGTGACCGGCGACAGCCGGCTGACCCAGACCGGCGCGGTGATCGGCTCGCCCGGCTTCATGGCCCCCGAGCAGCTGCGGGGCGCCCCGGTCACGCCCGCCAGCGACGTCTTCTGCCTCGGCTCGGTCATCACCTACGCCGCCACCGGCGCCCTGCCCTTCGGCTCCGCCGACAACGGCGTGCCCGCCCTGATGTTCCGCATCGCGGAGAACGAGCCCGACCTCGCGGGCGTACCCGAGGGCATCGCCGACCTGGTCCGCGGCTGTCTGCGCAAGGACCCGGGGGCCCGCCCCTCCCTCGACCGCGTCCTGGAGCTCACCGGCGTCGACGACACCGTCTCCGACGGCCGCTCCCGCGACCCCTGGCTGCCCGGCGCCCTGGTGGCCCAGCTCGGCCGGCACGCCGTGCGGCTGCTGGAGGTGGAGGACCCGGAAGGCACGGACGCGACCGAGAGCACCACCGTCCGATGGAACCCCACCGCCCCCTCCGGGGCCGCCCCGCAGCATTCCGGCCCGCGCGACGACGCGCTCACGCCGGACCACCGGCCCACGCTGGTCGCGGGACCCGGCGGCGTCCCGCGGCAGACACGTCCGTCCGGCGCGGGCGGCCCCGCCCCCGCCCACCCGGCCTACGGCTTCCCCCAGCAGCATCCACAGCAGCCCGCGGCCCCCGCCCCCGGATACGGCCACCACCCGACGCCGGGCGTGCCCGCCCCCTACAACCCGTACGCGGCGGACGCCGGCGGCTCCGGCGGCCCGTCCGTCCCGTACACCCCTTACGGGCCCTACGGGACGGACGAACCCGCCGGTCCGCAGGACCCGCCGGGCCGCAGCCGCCGTACGACGGTCCTGCTCGTCCTGGTCGCCCTTGTGGTCGCGATCGCCGCGGGCGGCTCGGTGTACGCGCTCATGAACGGCGACGGGGACGACGCGGCCGGCCCGTCGCCCAGTCCCTCGGTCTCCCGCACGGCGGGCTCCTCCTCGCCGGACGCCGACCCCTCGCCGTCCCCCTCCGGTTCCGCGTCCCCGTCCCCTTCCCCGTCGAAGGAGGGGCAGGTCCCGGTGTCCTACCTCGGCGCCTGGACCGCCACGATCACGAACGAGACCGGCACCAACAAGCGCCGGCTGACCATCTCGCAGGGCGAGGTGGGGGACACGGTGCTCGCCCTCGCCGCGGACGGCGACTCCTACCACTGCGAGTTCAGCGCCACCCTCGCCGAGCGGCCCGGCGGCGACGGCCCGCTGCGTATCGGCCCGTCCAAGGTCACCGCCGGCCGGCCCCTCTCCTCCTGCACCCCGGGCGCCGCCTCGGAGGTCACCCTCCTCCCCGACGGCAGCCTGCAACGCGTCAACACCGGCACCGGAGAAAAACTGACGTACACCCGCGACTGAAACCGACACCGGGGAAAGCGGGCCGTCGGCGGGGTCAGCGGGGTTCTGGTGGGCGTTGGCGGGGCATGTTGGGGCGGGCGTTCGCTCCCGGGGGTGCGGGGAATCTGCCCGGGCCGCCGCCGGCGTCCACCCGTCCGCCGACGGCGACCGCCGTCTGGATGCCCAGGGGCGCGGGACCGGTGCGGAACTCCACCATCCAGTCGGCCGTCTCCGTGCGCACCAGGTCGGCGACGTCGTCCGAGAACCGGCGCAGCACCGCCAGGCACCGCTCGGCGGCCTCGCTCGCCGTGCCCTCGGCCGGGCCCAGCACCTCCCGGACGCTCTCCGAGGCCCAGTCGAACTGCAGCACCTGCAGCCTGCGCTGCACGGCCTGCGCGGTGGCCACGTCCCGCATCCAGCCCGACGTCACCCCGAAGAACCGGTCCACGGCCAGGCACGCCACCGCCAGCAGCAGCGCCAGATACCCCCAGGCAGCGACGCCGCCCATGACCCGGGTCAAATCCAGCAGCGGCAGCGCGGCCCCGCACACCGCCCCGGCGGCCGCGCCGGTGCGCAGAACCCGGGCGCCCCGGCGTTTCCACACCCGGTCGGCGAGGTACCAGGCGGCGGTCTCCAGCGCCCCCCGCTCCACCCACCGGTACAGCTCGTCCAGCCGCTCGGCGGGCTCGCCCCAGTCCCCCAGGGGAAACGCCCGTCCGGTCAGGTCGCCCGGCCGCAGCCCGGCCGCGCCGCCCTCGCCCCGCCCGTCCTGAGGCGGACCCTCGGGCTGCATCTCCGGCTGCTGAGCCACCCGCACTCCCTCCCGATCCCGACTGATCCGACTGATCCGACTGATCCGCTGATGCGGCCGATCCGACCCCGAGCGATCACGTTGCGTGACGCCGTAACGTCCGCGATGCCCTGCGACGCGCGTGGTGCCCGGTGCTGATGCGCCGGACCTTTCCTACCTCCCAATGGGTGGCGAAGAGGAAGGTTTCACCTCTTTTACGCCTGGAAGTGGGCCTTGATCAGGTATAGGACTCACGCATAACTCACTCGAAAGAGTGCTGGGGCGACACCCGCACAGACCACGTAGGCTCGTGCCGAGCGGCAAGAAACCGTTCGAAGGCGTGCCCGACAGTCGTAGAAAACAGGAGTTGACCGTGATTCCCGGTGGTGGCCAGCCCAACATGCAGCAGCTGCTCCAGCAGGCCCAGAAGATGCAGCAGGACCTGGCCCGCGCCCAGGAGGAGCTGGCGAACACGGAGGTCGACGGGCAGGCGGGCGGCGGACTGGTGAAGGCCACGGTGACCGGCTCCGGCGAGCTGCGCGGGCTGAAGATCGACCCGAAGGCGGTCGATCCGGAGGACACCGAGACCCTCGCCGACCTGATCGTCGCGGCCGTCCAGGCGGCCAACGAGAACGCGCAGACCCTGCAGCAGCAGAAGCTCGGTCCGCTGGCCCAGGGCCTGGGCGGCGGCAGCGGCATTCCGGGCCTGCCTTTCTAGGGCCGGACCGCCTTACGCGGACCGGCCTCGGCCGACTACGGTACGTACCGCAAGGAACCCCAGGAAGGACGGCAGTCCGTTGTACGAAGGCGTGGTCCAGGACCTCATCGACGAGCTGGGGCGGCTGCCCGGCGTCGGTCCCAAGAGCGCGCAGCGGATCGCCTTCCACATCCTTCAGGCGGAGCCGACGGACGTACGGCGGCTCGCCCACGCCCTCCTGGAGGTCAAGGCCAAGGTCCGCTTCTGCGCGACCTGCGGCAACGTGGCGCAGGAGGAGTTGTGCGGCATCTGCCGCGACCCGCGCCGCGACCCGAGCTGCATCTGCGTCGTGGAGGAGCCGAAGGACGTCGTCGCGATCGAGCGCACGCGCGAGTTCCGCGGCAAGTACCACGTGCTGGGCGGCGCGATCAGCCCGATCGAGGGGGTCGGCCCCGACGACCTGCGGATAAGGGAACTCCTCGCGCGGCTGGCCGACGGCACGGTCACGGAGCTGATCCTGGCCACCGACCCGAACCTGGAGGGCGAGGCCACCGCCACGTACCTCGCCCGCATGATCAAGCCCATGGGCCTGAAGGTCACCCGCCTGGCCAGCGGCCTCCCGGTGGGTGGCGACCTGGAATACGCGGACGAGGTGACCCTCGGTCGCGCCTTCGAGGGGAGACGACTCCTAGATGTCTGACGCCACGCTGCACGCGACCGGCCCGAACCCGGACGACTTCGCGGTCCAGATCGCGGACCAGGTGGAGAGTTTCCTGGTGGCCGTCACCGAGGTGGCCAAGGGCGACGAGCCGGGCTCGGCGGTTCCCTTCCTCCTCCTGGAGGTCTCCCAGCTCCTGCTGGCCGGCGGCCGTCTCGGCGCCCACGAGGACATCGTCCCCGACGAGCGCTACGAGCCCGACCCGGGCTTCGAGCCCGACGCCGACGAGCTCCGCGAGAACCTGGCCCGACTGCTGGACCCGGTCGACGTCTACTCCGAGGTCTTCGACCCCTACGAGCCCCGCAAGGCCCCCGTGCCGGCCCGGATCTCCGACGACCTCGCCGACGTGATCGCCGACCTGCGCCACGGCATGGTCCACTACCGCGCGGGCCGCATCACCGAGGCCCTGTGGTGGTGGCAGTTCTCCTACTTCTCCAACTGGGGCTCCACGGCGTCCGCGACGCTGCGCGCGCTGCACTCGGTCCTCGCGCACATCCGCCTGGACCAGCCCCTGGAAGAGCTGGACGGCCTCGACACCGACCAGTCCCCCCTGGGCGACGAGACGCTGGAGTTCGAGGCGGGCCGTGTGATGGCCGAGGAGATCGGCGGCCAACTGGGCGTCCGGCCCCGGCCCTAGGGCCGCCCCGCCCCTGAGGGCGAGTTTCGACAGGGCACGAAGACCTCCGTGCGGTGTGTTCCCGGACAGGGCTTCCCGGACAGGGCCACCGCACCGGAGGTCTTCGCCATGTTCAGGACCGTCGGTGTCCACCGGTGCCAACCAATGCCACCGGCATCGACCGGTGTCGACAACGCTCGTGATCAATGACGGGCGGGGCGCCGCCTGAGAATTGGAAGGGTCTTAAACGTCCCCTGTACGGCGGTTGCACGGGCCCTAACCGGCCGGACGCGAGTCTTGAGTCATCCAACCGCGCCAAGCCGCACAGGAGTTGCGATGACCCGCAAGACCCGCATACGTGCCGCCCTCGTCACCGCCACTGTCGTCGTCACCGCGGCCACCGTCTCGGTCGGAGTCAGTGCGGCCGGTCCCGAGAAGTCCTCGAAGCCCGGCAAG
Source organism: Streptomyces sp. B21-105 (assembly GCF_036898465.1). NCBI lineage: Bacteria > Bacillati > Actinomycetota > Actinomycetes > Kitasatosporales > Streptomycetaceae > Streptomyces > Streptomyces sp. B21-105. The sequence continues at coordinate 5,048,748 of NZ_JARUMJ010000001.1, forward strand.
AAGCAGATCGCCGCCCTGTTCGACGGCTGGAACGCCGCGCTGCAGACCCACGACCCGGACGTCGTGGCCGACCGCTACGCCAAGGACGCGGTCCTGCTGCCCACCCTCTCCAACAAGGTCCGCACCGACCGCGCCGGCATCGTGGACTACATGGAGCACTTCCTCGAGAAGAAGCCGGTCGGCAAGAAGGTCGAGACGCACATCAACATCCTCGACAGCAACTCCGCGGTGGACAGCGGCGTGTACCGGTTCACCCTCACCGACCCGGCCACCGGCAAGAAGAGCGTCGTCGAGGCCCGCTACACGTACGAGTACGAGAAGCGCGGCGGCAAGTGGCTGATCGTCAACCACCACTCGTCGGCGATGCCCGAGAGCTGACCGGCCCGGCTCCCCTCCTCCGCGGCGCGGCTCACCCCGTCCGCGGCGCGGTTCACCCCGTCCGCTGCGCGGCCCGCAGCGTGAAACGCACGCACAGACCGCCCCCGGGAGCGTCCTCGAGGCTCACCGTCCCGCCGTCGTCCGTCACCAGTTGTTTGACGACGGCGAGGCCGAGCCCGGAACCGGAGCGCCCGGTGAGGCCCTGACCGCGCCAGAAGCGGTCGAAGGCGCGGGACTTCTCCGCGTCCGACATGCCCGGACCCTCGTCCGCCACGGACATGACCACGTCGCCCGCCCCGGACTCCAGCCGGACGGTGATCCTCCCCCCGTCCGGCGACACCTCCAGGGCGTTCGAGAGCACGTTGTCCAGCACCTGGTCCAGATGACCGGGGCTGGCCAGCACAGACGGCCGGCCGTCGACACCACTCCCCCTGAGCGCGATGGTGACTCCGCGCTCGTCGGCGGCCGGTCTCCACACCGTCAGCCGTTCGGCCACGATGTCCTTCAGCGACAGCGGCTCCGCGGCCGTCACCTTGGCCTCGGCACGGGCCAGCACCAGCAGACCGTTCACCAGCCGGCTCATGCGGACCACCTCCGCCGTGGCCTGCTCCACGTCCTCGCGGACGAATTCGTCGTCCACCCCGTCGGCGATGTTGTCCAGCGACAGCCGCAGCGCCGTGAGCGGTGTGCGCAGCTGGTGCGAGGCGTCCGCGACGAAGATGCGCTGCGCGGCGACCAGCGTGTCCAGGCGTTCCGCGCCCTGGTTGAGGGTGCGCGCCAGCGTCTGCGTCTCCGGCGGGCCCGTCACCGGGGAGCGCGCGGTGAGGTCGCCGTCGCTGAACCTGCTCGCCATGTCGTTGAGCGCGCGCAGCGGCGCGGTGATCCGGCCGGCGGCGTACGCGCCGACCGCGGCCGCCGCACCGAGGACGAGGACGGCGAGCCCGGCCCGGAAACCCCAGATCGTCCACAGCCGCCGGGTCATGTCCGAGGTGGAGTAGACGATCCGTACGGCCGCCTCGCCCTGGGCGGGCACGGTGACGGTCAGGTACCTGCCCCAGATGAAGTCCGAGCCCCAGTCGGTCGTCGGCTCGTTCTCCCGCACGGCCCGGGTCAGCGCCGCACCCGGGCCGGGCGCCGGCAGGTCCGGGGCGCAGGCGCCGGTCGGGGTCACCTGGACGTCGCCGGGCGTCTTGACGCCGTACGCCTCGGCCACCTCGGCCAGCGCCTTGCACGAGATGGGGTCGCCGTTGCCCAGCAGCAGCGCCATGGTGTTGGCCTCGCGCATGACGGACAGTTCGGTGTCGTCGCGCAGTTGCTTGGTGAGCGTGAAGGCGACCGGCACCGTGAACAGCAGGATGGCGACCGCGACGAGCAGGATGTAGCTGCGGATGAGCTGGCGGTTCATGCGGACTCGGCGTCCTCGAGGATCTCCAGGCGGAAGCCGACGCCGCGCACCGCCGCGATGGCGACGATCCCGGCGAGCTTGCGCCGCAGGGCCGCCACGTGCACGTCCAGCGTCTTCGTCGGGCCGAACCAGTTCGCGTCCCAGACCGCTTCCATGATCTGCTCCCGCGACATCAGCGCGCCCGGCTCCTCGGAGAGGAAGGCGAGCAGGTCGTACTCCTTCGGCGCGAGCGCGATCTCCGCGCCGTCCACGTGGACGCGGGCCGCCTTGCGGTCGATCGTCAGGCGCGATCCGTACCGGTCGGCGGGGGCGCCGGACGTCGTGCGCGGCTGCACGCGCCGCATGACCGCCCGGATCCGGGCGATGACCTCGCGCACCCCGAACGGCTTGGACACGTAGTCGTCGGCGCCCAGCTCCAGGCCGACCACCCGGTCCGTCTCGTCGCTGCGCGCGCTGATCACGATGATCGGCACGCTGCCGCGCTCGCGCAGCGCCTTGCAGACGTCGAGGCCGTCGGTGTCGGGCAGGCCCAGGTCCAGCAGGACCACGTCGTAGGGGTCGGAATGGGCGAGGGCGGCGGCGCCGGTGCTCACCCAGTCGACCGCGAAGCCGTACCGTTTCAGCCCGCGTCTGAGCGACTCGGCGACCGGCTCGTCGTCTTCCACCAGGAGTACGTGCACGCTCGCACACTAGTCCTCCACGTCCTTGAAACTTAATCCACAGCTATCACCGGCGCGTAAGTGGGCAGGGACCACCGGAGCGAGCGTCCGGCATCTCACCATGCGGTACCCCGGAGGTGGATTTCGGACGCTCGTTAGACTGAGCCGACCGCAGTACAAGGGCGTATGTGCGGAAAGAGACAAACTGAGCGAGGAGCGCACGTGGGCCTTGTCGTGCAGAAGTACGGAGGCTCCTCCGTCGCCGATGCCGAGGGCATCAAGCGCGTCGCCAAGCGGATCGTGGAAGCGAAGAAGAACGGCCACCAGGTGGTCGTCGTCGTTTCCGCGATGGGCGACACGACGGACGAGCTGATCGATCTCGCCGAGCAGGTGTCACCGATGCCCAGCGGCCGGGAATTCGACATGCTGCTGACCGCCGGCGAGCGGATCTCCATGGCCCTGCTGGCGATGGCGATCAAGAACCTGGGGCACAGCGCCCAGTCGTTCACCGGCAGCCAGGCAGGCGTCATCACCGACTCGGTCCACAACAAAGCCCGGATCATCGACGTCACGCCGGGCCGTATCCGGACCGCGCTGGACGAGGGCAACATCGCGATCGTCGCCGGGTTCCAGGGCGTCAGCCAGGACAAGAAGGACATCACCACGCTGGGGCGCGGCGGGTCCGACACCACGGCCGTCGCCCTCGCCGCCGCGCTCGACGCCGAGGTCTGCGAGATCTACACCGACGTGGACGGCGTGTTCACCGCCGACCCGCGCGTGGTGAAGAAGGCCCGCAAGATCGACTGGATCGCCTTCGAGGACATGCTGGAGCTCGCGGCCTCCGGCTCCAAGGTGCTGCTCCACCGCTGTGTGGAGTACGCCCGCCGCTACGACATCCCGATCCACGTCCGTTCGTCCTTCAGCGGGCACGAGGGAACGTGGGTCAGCAGTGAGCCGATCGAGCAAGGGGACAAGCCGGTGGAGCAGGCCATCATCTCCGGTGTCGCGCACGACACCTCCGAGGCCAAGGTGACGGTCGTCGGTGTGCCGGACAAGCCGGGCGAGGCCGCCGTGATCTTCCGGACGATCGCCGACGCCGAGATCAACATCGACATGATCGTGCAGAACGTGTCCGCGGCCTCCACCGGTCTGACGGACATCTCGTTCACCCTTCCCAAGGCCGAGGGCCGCAAGGCCATCGACGCCCTGGAGAAGAACAAGGCCGGCATCGGTTTCGACTCGCTGCGCTACGACGACCAGATCGGCAAGATCTCCCTGGTCGGCGCGGGGATGAAGACCAACCCGGGCGTCACGGCCGACTTCTTCAAGGCGCTGTCCGACGCGGGCGTCAACATCGAGCTCATCTCGACCTCCGAGATCCGCATCTCGGTGGTGACCCGCGCCGACGACGTCAACGAGGCCGTGCGCGCCGTGCACACCGCCTTCGGGCTCGACTCCGACAGCGACGAGGCAGTCGTCTACGGGGGCACCGGGCGTTGATCTCGGCAACGCGCCGGCCGACGCTCGCGGTCGTGGGGGCGACCGGGGCGGTCGGCACGGTCATGCTGCGGATCCTGTCCCAGCGGGCCGACGTCTGGGGTGAGATCAGACTCGTCGCCTCGGCGCGCTCGGCCGGCCGCAAGCTGGCCGTGCGCGGCGAGGAGGTCGAGGTGCTGGCCCTGTCGGAGGAGGTCTTCGACGGGGTCGACGTCGCCATGTTCGACGTGCCCGACGAGGTCGCGGCGCAGTGGGCGCCCGTCGCCGCCGCCCGGGGCGCGGTGGTGGTGGACGACTCCGGCGCCTTCCGGATGGACCCGGAGGTGCCGCTGGTGGTGCCCGAGGTCAACGCGCACGCGGTGCGGGTCCGGCCGCGCGGGATCGTCGCCAACCCCAACTGCACCACCCTGTCGATGATCGTCGCCCTGGGCGCGCTGCACGCCGAGTACGGGCTGCGCGAGCTGGTGGTGTCCTCGTACCAGGCGGTCAGCGGGGCCGGGCGGGCCGGGGTGGAGACGCTGCGGGAGCAGATCGCCATGGTCGCCGGCACCGAGCTGGGCACCCACCCGGGCGACGTGCGGCGGGCCGTCGGCGACCGCACCGGGCCGTTCCCCGACCCGGTGGCGCTGAACGTCGTCCCGTGGGCGGGGTCGCTGCGCGCGGACGGCTGGTCGTCCGAGGAGATGAAGGTGCGGGACGAGACCCGCAAGATCCTCGGCCTGCCCAAGCTGCCGGTGGCCGTGACCTGCGTCCGCGTTCCGGTGGTCACCGGGCACTCCGTCACCGTGCACGCCCGCTTCCAGGACACGGTCACCGTCGAGGGCGCCCGCGAGATCATCGCGACGGCCCCCGGCGTCGTGCTGTTCGACAACCCGGCGGCGGGGGAGTTCCCCACGCCCGCCGACGTGGTCGGCACCGACCCGACCTGGGTGGGCCGGGTACGACGGGCCCTGGACGATCCGACGGCGCTGGAGCTGTTCGTGTGCGGGGACAACCTGCGCAAGGGGGCCGCGCTGAACACCGCCCAGATCGCGGAACTCCTCGCGGCGGAACTGACCTGAGGCGGCCGAGCCGACTTGCTGATGCGGCGGTCGAGCGGGCCTGCGGCAAAACCGACGGCCGGGGCCGTCGCGGAATTGTAGGATCTTTCAAGCAATGTGAGCCGGTCGACGGTCCGAACCACTTGTAGCGGACACCTTGCGCATCCGAAGATTTTCTCCCCGCCCTCCGCAACCGTGCGCAGGGCGGGGAGCGTCTTTGCCGTCACCCTCAGGGGTGCGCAGAGGTGTGAACGATCACAGCGTCCCGGGCGCGGTGGCAGCGACGGGGACGCGGTGGTCCGGGCGTGGGGACGCCCGTTCCTATGGGACACAGGGGAAGAGCGGGACACATGAGACGGGTACGCGTGACCGTGGCCGACGCGAACAGGACGCCGGACGCGTACAACCCCTCAGGGGGGACGTGCGTCCAACTGGCGTGGCAGAGGTACTCGAACTCCCAGTGGCGCCCCGCGGCGCGGCCCTGCGGCCGCCGCTCGGCGTCCTCCGTCCGCGTGCGTCCGGCACGGCCGGCGGCATGCCGGTGATCGCGCCCATGCCCGCAGCGCGGCCCACCCGCGTCCCCGGTCAGCGCGACGGCGTCGAAGATGCCGAGGGCGCGGCGGCCGTCGGCACCACCGTCGACCACCTCACCGAGACCTACCGGGCGCACTACCGCTCGCTGCTCGGCCTCGCCGCCCTCCTCCTCGACGACACCGCCTCCTGCGAGGACGTCGTCCAGGAGGCCTTCATCCGCGTCCACTCGGCACGCAAACGCGTCCGCGAGCCCGAGAAGACCCTCGCCTACCTGCGTCAGACGGTCGTCAACCTCTCCCGCTCCGCGCTGCGCCGCCGCATCCTCGGCCTGAAGCTGCTGTCCAAGCCGATGCCGGACATGGCCAGCGCGGAGGAGGGCGCCTACGACCAGCTGGAGCGCGACTCGCTGATCAAGGCGATGAAGGGTTTGCAGCGCCGTCAGCGTGAGGTCCTCGTGCTGCGCTACTTCGCCGACATGACGGAGGCGCAGGTCGCCGAGACCCTCGGCATCTCCCTCGGCTCGGTCAAGGCGTACGGCTCGCGCGGCATCGCCGCCCTGCGCATAGCCATGGAGGAGCCGGCGTGAGCGGGGAAGCCGAAGGGCGCGGCTCCCACGGGGGCCACGACGGTCACGAGCGCGACGACCCCCTCGCGCGGCGGCAGCCGACGACCTCGCCGCGCACACCTGAGCCGAAGCCATCGCACGCTGGGAACTCAACCGTGAACCACCACCTCGACGACCAGGGCCCCGAAGGGCTCGACTCGGACGAGCTGGCACTGCGCCGGATGCTCCACGACGTCGTCCAGGAGATGGAGCCGCGCGACGGCGCTCTGGACCACCTCCGCCGAGCCGTCCCCGTCCGCCGGGCCCGCAAGCGGCAGGCGGCCGTCGGCATGGCGGCCGCCGCCCTCTTCCTCGGCACCGCCGTCCCCGCAGTGCTGCACGTCTCGAAGGCGGGCGGCTCCGACGCCAACCCTTCGATCGCCGGCCAGGCCTCACAGGCGCAGGGGGGCACCGATCAGGGCAAGAACCCCGACGGCGGCTCCTCGGGCGAGGTCGGCGACTCCTCCGGCGGCGCCGGTGAACAGGACAAGGGCAGCGCCACCGACTCCGGCCAGGGCAAGGAGTCCGCGGCCGGCGCCGCCTCCAGCGGCGCCGGGCCCGCCGCCTCGGCCCCGGCGACGGCGCCTCCCTGCACGCCGGCCCAGCTCGAGGGCGGCGCACCCGACGTCGCCGTCCCCGACGCGGCGGGCATCGTGTACGGGGTTTTCCGGGTGCAGAACTCCTCCGCCGCCGGCTGCAGCGTCCGCGGCGCCGTCGCCCTGACGTTCGACGCCCAGGGCGCGGCGGACGGCGCCAGGATCACCGTGGTGGAGCACGCCTCCGGGGACGCGGCGGCCGGCTTGCCCGACCCCTCCCTGTACGTTCCGCAGCTGACTCTCGCACCCGGCTCCGCCTACGAGGTGAAGTTCGCGTGGGCGCCCTCCGAGACCTGCCCCACCACGGGCGGCTCCGGCGGCGACAGCGGCGGCACGGCGTCCCCCTCGCCGACCGCCTCCGAACCGGCCGGCAGCACCGGTGAGACGACGTCCGGCGCCTCGGCCCAGCTGTTCACCGAGGACGGCACGAACGGCACCGCCGAGGGCAGCGTCGTCGTGTCCTACACGACCGGGGCCGGTGCGCCGACGCTCAAGGCGACGGTGCCGAACGCCTGCACCGGGACGATCTACCGGACGGGCGTGCTCGCCTCCTCCTGAACCGCCGGCCCGGCGACCTTTTCGGCCACCTCTGCCTCCTTGGCCTCCTCGGCCTCCTCGGGAACGATGCCGAGGGCCGCGTCCCGGGCGGCCTCCACCTCGCGGCGCAGCAGCCGGAACCACATGAACACCACGAACCCGGCGAAGACGAACCACTCGCCGGTGTAGCCCAGGTTCTGGAACGCCTTCAGGTCGAGCCCGCTGTTCGGGGCCGCGCTCACCGGGACCGTCGTCATCGGCGCGTCGGCCGTGTCGAGCGTGACCCAGGCGTCGTAGAGGTCGTAGGGCACCAGGTTGATCAGGGACGCGGCGCTGATCGCGGCGGTCTGCCCGGCCGGCAGGCCGCCCCGTGCGCTCACCCCGTTGTCGCCGGGCTGCTCGGAGGCCTGCAGCGCGCCGCTCACGGTTACCTCGCCGGCGGGCGCGGCCGGCGCCTTCGCCGGGTCGGCGGCGCCCGGCAGCCAGCCGCGCACCACGGGCAGCGCCTTGCCGGCGTCGGTGCGCAGCAGGGTCAGCACGTAGAAGCCGTTCCTGCCGTCCAGCTCCCGGTCCGGTACGAGCAGCTGGTCGGCGTAGTGTCCGCGGGCGGTGACCTGCCTGCCGGAGGTCTCCTGGTCGACGGGAAGCAGCTCGGCCAGCGGACGCGCGGCCTCGGTGCGGGCCGAGGCGGCCTGCGCCTTCGCCTCGCGATGGCCGTCCACCCGCGACTCGAACCGGCTCAGCTGCCACGACCCCATGAACACGCAGAAGGGGATGGCCAGCAGCACGAAGACGTTGATCCCCCACCAGCGGGGCGTCAGCAGGAACCGGTACACGCCGTCCACGGTACGGGGCGGGCGCGGGCCCCCGCCGGGCGGGGGTTGTCAGCTGCTCGCTCTGGAGCATGTATAACGTCGTTTCAGCTCGATCGTGCGATGGTCGGCTTCTGGGCTTGCGGCGCGATGGGTCGTTCGGGCTACGGTGACCGTGCGGTCTGGGACGCCGGGTACGGCGCCGGTGTGCGGGGCCCCCGGCTCCACCAGCGAGACGGCCCGGGGCCTCCCCGTCACCTTTGGCCGTATCCATATGTCCAGGTCGTGCGGGAGCCGGCCTCCCGGGTTCGGACCACGCACCGGATGCGTGTCGCTGCCCCGGGGTCGAGTACGCCGGTAACCGGTGCGCCCAAGACCGTCCGGGGCGTGCGGCTGAGCAGGACCCACTTCTGCTCAGTCCACAGGAACGGTGAGGCCCAGGAGTGCGAACCAGGTGGGAAGTCGGTGGGAAGTCCCGCACGGGTGACGACGGTGGCGTCTCATTGCCTGCGCGGGCGGGCAATATGGGGCCATGACTGAGAGCAACGGGTCCGACGCACCCGAGCCGTACGAGGAGACGCCGGACATGGCGACGCCGGACGCGCAGAGGCCGGACTGGGAGCAGCGGTTCCGCGCCGCGCGCGTCTCCCTGCCCGACTGGGCGGAGGACGCCCCCGACCACTGCCTTTTCGTGTCGAACGCGACCGGGACCTACGAGCTGTACGCCTGGGACCGCGCCACGGGCGACCAGCGCCAGGTGACCGACCGGGCCAACGGCACGACGGACGGCGTGCTCTCCCCGGACGGCGCCTGGATCTGGTGGTTCGACGACAAGGACGGCGACGAGTTCGGCGTCTGGCGCCGTCAGCGCTTCGAGGGCGGCGAGGACGAACTGGCCGCGCCGGGCCTGGACGCCTCCTACCCGGCCGGCCTGGCGCTCGGCCGCGACGGCCGCACGGCGGTGGTCGGCCGCTCCACGGACGAGGAGGGCACCACGATCCATGTGGCGCGGGTCGGCGAGCCCCCCTTCGAGCTGTACCGCCACCGCGAGTCGGCGGGCGTGGGCGACCTCTCCCACGACGGCTCGCTGATCGCCGTCGAGCACACCGAGCACGGCGACGCGATGCACTCGGCGCTGCGCGTCCTGCGCCCGGACGGCACCGAGGTCGCCGAGCTGGACGACACCCGGGGCGGGACCGAGGAGCTGGGCCTGGAGGTGCTGGGCTTCGCGCCGGTCGACGGCGACACCCGGCTGCTGATCGGCCACCAGCGCCGCGGCCGCTGGGAGCCCCTGGTCTGGGACGTGGCCACCGGCTCGGAGACGGACCTGGCCCTGGACCTGCCGGGCGACGTCAGCGCCGAGTGGTATCCGGACGGCTCGGGGCTGCTCGTCGCGCACAGCTTCGAGGCGCGCAGTGAGCTGTTCCGCTACGACCTGGCGAGCGCGCGGCTGGAGCGGATCCCGACCCCGCCGGGCACCGTCTCCGGGGCGACCGCCCGGCCGGACGGCAGCGTGGAGTACCTGTGGTCGTCGGCCGCGCAGCCGCCGGCGGTCCGCTCGACCGCCGGCGGCGTGGTCCTCGACCCGCCGGGGGCGAAGTCGCCGGGCTCGGTCCCGGTGCGGGACGTGTGGGTGGAGGGCCCCGGCGGCCGCATCCACGCCCTGGTGCAGCGGCCCGCGGGCGCCGACGGCCCGCTGCCCACCGTGTTCGACATCCACGGCGGCCCGACCTGGCACGACAGCGACGCCTTCGCGGCCGCGCCGGCCGCCTGGGTGGACCACGGCTACGCGGTCGTCCGCATCAACTACCGCGGCTCCACGGGATACGGCCGGGCCTGGACGGACGCCCTGAAGCACCGGGTGGGCCTGATCGAGCTGGAGGACATCGAGGCGGTACGGGAGTGGGCGGTGGGCTCGGGCCTGTCCGACCCCGCCCGGCTGATCCTCACCGGCGGGTCCTGGGGCGGCTACCTCACCCTGCTCGGTCTCGGCGTCCAGCCCGACGCGTGGACCGTGGGCATCGCGGCCGTCCCCGTCGCCGACTACGTCACGGCCTACCACGACGAGATGGAGGCCCTGAAGGCGATGGACCGCACGCTGCTCGGCGGCACCCCGGAGGAGGTCCCGGAACGCTTCGAGGCCTCGTCCCCGCTGACGTACGTCGACAAGGTCCAGGCCCCCGTCTACATCTCGGCCGGGGTGAACGACCCCCGCTGTCCCATCCGCCAGATCGACAACTACGTCGACCGCCTGAAGGCCCGCGGAGCGGTGCACGAGGTATACCGCTACGACGCCGGACACGGCTCCCTGGTGGTCGACGAACGCATCAAGCAGGTACGCCTGGAACTGGAGTTCGCAGAAAAACACGTGAAGTAGCCCGCTTCAGCCCTTGCGGGTGCGGGGGCAGAGCCCCATAGTCGGCCCCTCCGGCGTTTGAGGAGCGGGGATGCGGGGGCAGAGCCCCCGAGGACGGGACGGGACGGGAAGGGACGGGAAGGGACGGGAAGGGGCGGCGGGGGCGAAAACCTGGCCGGCGGAGCCGGCGAGGAGGGGGTGGGCCCAAAGGCCTACCCCCTACCCACCTCGCCGCCGCCGCCGCAACAACTCCGCCAGCCCCCGCCGCGTAGCAGCCAGCACCACCCGGTCCGACCCCCGCAGCACATACGTGTCCGGCAGGTCCCACACCAGCCCCGACCCCTCGACCTCACCCGGCCCCCCGGCCCCGCCCGACCCTCCGACCGCACCCGCCCCCCCGGCCTCGTCCGCCCCACCCCGCCCGGCGTCCAGCGCCAGCACCCGCCAGTACCCGGGCCGGAACGCCTCCCCGACGGTCCTGCCCTCCAACTGCGCCCGCCCGCCCACGTCCAGCGCGGCGAACAGCAGCACCCGCCGCTCCACCGGGATCGCCCCGAGGATCTGCCGCCCCATCATGGCCCCCGCGAACGACGGCGCGGCGAGGTGCGTCACGCTCCGGCTGCGGGTCAGCGCCTGCGGATGCGCGGCCCGCAGGGTGCGGTACACGGCGGTCGCGAAGTCGTCGTCGTACAGCCGTAGCACCACCCGCACGTCGGGCCGCAGCGACCGCGCGTACAGGGCGGCCTCCAGGTTCGTGGTGTCGGAGCTGGTGACCGCGAGCAGCGCGTGCGCCCGGTGGATCTTCGCGGCCTCCAGCACGCCCTCCTGTGTGACGTCCCCCAGCACCACCGGCACCCGCAGCCGCCGCGCCACGGCGAGCCCCCGCGCCTCGGGCCCGGCCTCGACGCACACCACCGGGATGTTCAGCTCCCGCAGCCGGATCAGCACCCGGGTGCCGATCTTCCCGAGGCCGAGCAGCACGACATGCCCGCCCAGTCCGCGGGGCGGCCGGCGCAGCGACCCCGCCCCACGGAACGTGCCCAGCGCCTCCAGCACCGCCGCCAGCAGCACCGGCAGCAGCAGCAACCCCATCAGCCCGGTCAGCAGTTGCAAGACCTGCCGCTCGGTGGAGGCCCCGATCGCCGGGTCGTTGACGGCGAACAGGTCCAGCAGCGTCAGGTACAGCGCGCCCAGCGGATGGATCCCGGTCACCAGCCACAGGGCCACCGCCAGCGCGAACACGCAGCCGACCAGCCCGGCCACGGACCACCGCAGCCGCCGGGAGAACAGCGAGGACAACGGCGCCCGCACCCCGACCCCCCGCCCGGACGGCTGTGCCGTCCCGGCGGAGTAGGCGACCTGCTCCAGCACGACCGAGCCGCGCCGGCCGGTCGCCGCCGCCTCCCGCACCGCGTCGTCGTCGGGCAGCAGCAGCGGCCCCTGGTCGCCGCTGGTCTCGGAACCGTATGTGAAGGCCGGGTCGCCGCCGTTCGCGGACAGCAGCGCGAGCGTGGGGCGGCCAGGCTCACCGGCCTCGCCCGGACCGTGCGGAGGGCGTTCGACGGCCCGCAGCAGCAGCCCGTTCGTGTGGACGACCTTGCTGGTGCCGACGACGGCGGTTGCGGCGAGCGCGGGAGCGGCGGTGTCGGCGTCGGACAGCACGGTGGTCGACGCGTCCCCGCCGGCGAACCCCGTACGCCCGGAGCGCCCCGACCGCCCGTCGCTCCCGGACGATCCGTCGCCTCCGGACGACCTGTCACCCCCGGAGCCGGGATCGCTCGCCGCGGCCAACGCGGCGGCCTGGTCCAGGAGTTCCTCGATGTGCTGGCCCAACCGCCGGTTGTAGAGCCGCAGGACGAGCCGCAGCCGGGGGTTCAGCCGACGCGCCGTGAGAGCCGCCCGGATGTTGGTCTCGTCGTCGTCGTACACCAGCGCCAGGGCGGCGGCCCGCTCCACGCCCGCCTCGGCGAGGACCGCCTCGGTGGCCTCGACGGCCTCCAACGTCCGCTGCCCGCCCACTGGTTCACCCGGCGCGGCGGGCGTGACGGGCGGCATGCCGCCGGCCGCCGCCCGGTTGACGGCCGCGTTCACCACCCGGTCGAGCAGCGCCGCCGACACCGCCCGGGCCCGACCGACGACCGGCGGCCGCACCGTACGCTCGGAGGGCGGCACGACGAGCGTGACCTGCTCCTCGTACACGCCCCGCAGTTCGGCGGCGAGCCGGTGCGCCAGGCCGTCGTCCCCGCACACCACCATGTGCGCGCCGGCGACCCCCGGCGGCTGACCCTGATTCGGAAGGCTTACCACGAGGGAGAAGACTGCCTCACCGGTACGCCGGGTTCCACGAACTCGGTGAACACCAGGTGCCGGACTTCCGTAGGAAAGGGGAGGGAATGCCAGAAACATACCCGGAACCCGGAGGTGCCCGACCCGTGGCCATCGTCGAAGAGGCCGAAGACGCCTCGCCGACCGGCGAGCGCACAGGTGAGCGCACCGGCCGGCGCACCCCGGAGAACCCCGAGGACAAGCGCCTCACCTCGCCCCTCGTCCTGACCCTGCTGCTGCTCCTCATGGTGCTGCTGCAGAGCCCGATCCGCCGCGCGCTGTCCGCTCCGGTGATGCAGAGCTGGATGACGGTGTTCGTGGCGGTGGTGGTGCAGGCGCTGCCGTTCCTGGTCCTGGGGGTGCTGCTGTCGGCGGCGATCGCGGTGTACGTGCCGCCCTCCTTCTTCGCCCGCGCCCTGCCGTCCCGGCCGGCGCTCGCCGTCCCGGTCGCCGGGGTGGCGGGCGCGGTGCTGCCGGGCTGCGAGTGCGCGTCCGTTCCGGTGGCCGGAGCGCTCGTCCGCCGGGGCGTGACCCCGGCCGCGGCCCTCGCCTTCCTCCTCTCCGCGCCCGCGATCAACCCGATCGTGCTGACGGCGACGGCCGTGGCCTTCCCGCGCGATCCCGAGATGGTGCTGGCCCGTTTCGTGGCGAGCCTGGTCGCGGCGTGCGCGATGGGCTGGCTGTGGCAGCGCCTCGGCCGCACCGACTGGCTGCGGCTGCCGGCCCACGCGCCGCACGAGGGGGAGAGCAGGGGGGCCGCCTTCTGGGACTCGGTCCGGCACGACGTGACGCACGCGGGCGGTTTCCTGGTCGTGGGCGCGATGGCGGCGGCGACCCTGAAGGCCGTCGCCCCGCAGAGCTGGCTGCGCACCGCGGCCGACAACCCGGCGCTCGCCGTCCTGACCCTCGCCGTGCTGGCGGTGGTGCTCTCCATCTGCTCGGAGGCGGACGCGTTCGTCGCCGCGTCCCTCACCCAGTTCTCGCTCACCGCCAGACTCGCGTTCCTGGTGGTGGGCCCGATGATCGACCTCAAGCTGTTCGCGATGCAGGCGGGCACGTTCGGCCGGGGCTTCGCGCTGCGCTTCGCTCCGGCGACCTTCGCGCTGGCCATCGTGTCGGCGGTCCTGACGGGATGGGTGCTGCTGTCGACTACCCGGCCCTGAAGGGCCAGGCTTGCAGGCAGAGTGAGAGCTGATGTCCCACTGTGGTTCCCTGCGTCCGGTACCGCTAGGCGGTACCGGGGCGGTTGACTGCGCCCCGCTGCCACCCCCCGACCTGAAGGACGGGGCATCCTCGAAGGAGATCAGGTGAACCGACAGTCCCAGTCGGCCGTGCTGTTCCTCCTCGGCGCGGCCCTGCTGCACGCCGGCGCCACCGACCTGTACCTGCGGTACGTCAAGGCCGGCCTGCGCCCGCTGCTGCTGGCGGCCGGCGTGGTTCTGATCGTCACGGCGCTGGCGACGGCGTGGTACGAGCGCCGCAGGGCAGGCCGGCATCAGGGGGAGGGGCAGCGGCCAGGAGACGCGCACCCCGAGCCCCGTGTCTCCTGGCTGCTGATCCTCCCCCTTCTCGCGCTGATCCTCGTCGCCCCGCCCGCCCTGGGCTCGTACAGCGCGACCCGTACCGGCACGGCTCTGCAGGAGCCCCTGGCCTACCCGCCGTTGTCCGCCGCCGACCCGCTGCCGCTGAGCGTCGTCGACTACGCCGGCCGCGCCGTCTACGACCACGGCCGCACCCTCGCCGGCCGCACGGTCCGGCTGACCGGCTTCGTGGCCCTGGACCACGCCGGCACCCCCTACCTGGTCCGCATGGCCCTCAACTGCTGCGCGGCCGACGCCCAGCCGGTCAAGGTCGGCCTCACCGGCCGTGTCCCGCCGGTCCTCCAGCCGGACACCTGGCTGGCCGTCACCGGCGTCTACACGCCCCGCACCGTCCACGACCCGGTGAACGGCGGCCCGATCCCCTTCCTCGAGGTGACCGACGCCCGCCCGGTCCCGACCCCGCGCGACCCTTATGACGAGTCCTGGAACAACTGAGCGTGGCCGCCGCGGTACCCGGTGGAACGTCCGAAAGGATCCTTGACCGGCCGGGTCGGCGAACCCTTCCGCAACCCCTGGTGGCCGGGCGGTGAGCGCCGCATGATGGGGCCATGACGGCGGCCTTGCGTGCCATGGCACGACTGGTGACCTGGCGGGACCTCGCGGAGGACCGCCCCAGCTGCGGTACCGGACGGGCACTGCGCTCGGCCGGGGCGGAGATCGTGCACTTCCACTCCGCCCGCAGCGTCGACCTGCATCTCACGGCCCGCGCGATCCGCCGGTTCGAGAGCGACCTGAGACACTCCACCGCGATCCGGCTGCAGCCGGGCTCGCACTGGGTGACCGTCCGCCTGGAGTGCGAGACGGACATCGACCTGCTCATGACGCTGGTCAGCGCCGCCCTCCAGGCACACCAGAGGCATCCGGCCGCCGGGGACGCCCCGCTCCCGCGCTGCAACGAACGCCGGGAGGCGACGCTCACCCGCGAGGGCGCGGACGACGGCGCCCCCCGGCCCTGCGTCCAGTGAGCCTCAGCGGACTGCGGGACTGCGGGACTGCGGGACTGCGGGACTGCGGGACTGCGGGGCTGTACGCCTGGTTAGCTGACGGTCCGTCAGATATGGTCGCCCTACCGTGCCGTGTTGTGCCGTTACGGAAGGGTGAGCGTCATGGAGACCCGTTCGGCCCGTCCTCCCCGCAGTCCGCGCCCGCCGGGGCCGCCTCGCTGGGTGGCCATGTTCCACGACGCGTCCTCGGGATCCTGGCGGCCGGCCGCCGAATCCCCCGACCGCACACCGGTGCTGTACGCGATCGGCGAGATGACCCAGGTCAAACGCGCGCGGGGCGAGGAGGCGGCCGTCGACCTGTGGGGCCCGGCGAAGAACGGGGAGTGGGCGCGGTTCGATCCGCCCCCGACCACATCGGCGGCCGCTGAGGCTCCTGCGGTGTCCGAGGCTTCCGCGGCTTCGGCGTCGGGCGGCGGCCGCCCGGGGCACGCCCGGCACGCGGAGCGCATGGAGGACCGTCGGCACCAGGTGGTCATGGCGGGCCTGAGCAGGGCCGGCCTCCACGACCTCACGACCGAGGACGTGACGGCCGTCCGCACCCTGGTCGACCACGTCGACGAGGCCACGCTGCGCCGGATCGCGCACTGGATGGCGGTGGCGGGCGGGCCGGTTGAGTGACCCGCCCACCGGGCAGGCAGAACGTATGCAGACGGAGCGGGGGCGGGCCGGAGGCGCGAGGGTGTCCGTGGACCCCGAGGTGTGTTACGGATCCGGCGAGTGCGCCTTCCGCGTGCCCTCCGTCTTCACCGTCGACGGCGGTTTCGGCGCGGTGATCCCGGGCCGAGAGGACACGGGCGACGAGCCGGAGGTGCGGTCCATGGCCGAACGCTGCCCGTCGCAGGCGATCAGCGTGGACGGCCCTCAGGGGCCTTAGGGGACGTCCGCGGTTACCGGGCAAGCAAAAAGGCCCGGCCGCTGGCGACGGGGGATGCACCAGCGACCGGGCTGTGGCCAAGGCTAACAAGGCTGCTGGTCCGGCGGGAGCCTCCTTCTCAGCTGCCTCGCCGTTGTGATCGGGATCACTGTTCCGGCGTGGTCGAGAGGCGGGGCAGGTGGAGACCGCAGACCACACACCGCAGACCGCCGAGCCGCCGACTGCCAGCCGCTGAGTCGCCGGAGGCCCGGTGCGGCGATACGTTGGAGGGCGGGCGCGTCGGCAGCCTGACCGGCCCGCGGTCCCTCCCCCACTGACGAGGACCGCACTGACGGGGACCTCGCTGACGAGGACCTCACTGACGAGGACCGCGTCGGCGAGGGACCGCGCTGACGAGGACCCCGCGCCCCGTGTGGAGCGTCTGCGATGTCTGAGATGAGCGAGAGCAGCACGACCCGTAAGACCCGTGACGGCCACGACGACCGGCGCCACCGCACCCCGAGGGAGCGGGCCGAGCGCGGCAGGGCCGCGAGGGCCGACGTACCGAGGTCCGCGCACGCCGAGTTCACGCCGCCGCCGAAACGCACCGACCCGGTGGACGTCATCGAGGCGCAGTCCGCGCAGCGCGTCCCCGAACTCGTCCCGATCCGCTACGGGCGGATGAGCGAGTCGCCGTTCCGCTTCTACCGGGGCGCGGCCGCCATCATGGCCGCGGACCTGGCGGAGACTCCGCGCACCGGCATCCGGGTCCAGCTGTGCGGCGACGCGCACATGCTCAACTTCCGGCTGCTGGCCTCTCCGGAACGCCGTCTGATGTTCGACATCAACGACTTCGACGAGACGCTGCCCGGCCCCTGGGAGTGGGACGTCAAGCGGCTGGCGGCCAGCCTCGTCATCGCGGGCCGGGCGAACGGCTTCAGCTCCAAGGAGCGGGCGTCGGTGGTCCGGTCGGCCGTGCGGGCCTACCGCGAACGGATGCGCGGCTTCGCGAAGATGGGCAACCTCGAGGTCTGGTACAGCCGCTTCGACGCGGACGAGCTGCAGGAGACGTACGCCCCGGAACTCGGCGCCAAGAACCGCGAACGCTGGCGGCAGGCCAGGGAACGGGCCCGGCAGCACGACACCTTGCAGGTCGTCGAGAAACTCACGCACATGGTCGACGGCCGGCGGCTGATCGCCAACGACCCCCCGCTCCTGGTCCGGCTGGCCGACCTGCTGCCGAGCGGCGAGAGCGACGTGATGGAGAGAGAGATCGGCAGGATCGTCGGAGGATACGCCGGGTCCCTGCAGTCCGACCGCCGGTTCCTCCTGCAGGGGTACCGCGTCGCCGACATCGCCCGCAAGGTCGTCGGCGTGGGCAGTGTGGGCACCCGCTGCTGGATCGTGCTGCTGCTCGGCAAAGACGACGACGATCCGCTCTTCCTCCAGGCCAAGGAGGCCGACGAGTCGGTGCTCGCCCCCTACGCGGGCGCCGGCGAACACCGCACCCAGGGCGAACGGGTCGTCGCCGGCCAGCGGCTGATGCAGGCGACCAGCGACATCTTCCTGGGCTGGGAACGCACCACCGGCCTCGACGGCCGCCGCCGCGACTTCTACGTCCGCCAGCTGCGGGACTGGAAGGGCATCGCCGTGCCGGAGAACATGTCGCCGCATCGGATGTCCCTCTTCGGCCGGCTCTGCGGCGCCACCCTGGCCCGCGCCCACGCCCGCTCCGGCGACCGTATGGCGATCGCCGGCTACCTGGGCTCCCGTGACGTCTTCGACCGCGCCCTGACCACGTTCGCAGAGCTCTACGCCGACCAGAACGAATCCGACCACCAGGCACTGCTGCACGCCATCGCCACGGACCGAGTCCGCGCCGAGGCGGCTTGAGAGACGTGCGCCGGGGTGCCGGGGGGCCGGAGTATCCGGTGTGCCGGGGTGCCGAAGGACTCCCGAGCGCGGGAGTTCACGATGCGCAGCCGAGGCGGCGCTGGTCACCAGGTGGTGCCGGCGGGCTCCTCGATGGTGGCGTTGATGCGGTTGAAGAAGTTGGTGAGTCCGATCATCAGGATGATCGCGGAGAGCTGTTCCTCGGTGAAGTGGTCCGCGGCTTCGTTCCACAGTTCGTCGGGGACGGCCTTGCCGGAGCGGTCGGCGACGCGGGTGGCGGCCTCGGTCAGGGCCAGGGCCGCGCGCTCTTCGTCGGTGAAGAACGGCGTCTCGCGCCAGGCGGCCACGGCGTGCAGGCGCTCGTCGCTCTCGCCGTGCTTCTTCGCGCCCGCCACACCGGCGAACACGCAGGCGCTGCAGCCGTTGATCTGGCTGGCCCGCAGGTGGACCAGCTCCAGGATCTGCGGCGAGACGCCGCCCGCGTACATGGCCTTGTAGATGTTCTGGATGCCCTTCATGGCGTCCGGCAGGACCAGCGCGGGGTTCTTCATCCGGGCGGTGGCGGTGATCGCGGCGTTCATCTGCTGTTCTCCTCGTGATCCGTTAGCGTCTGTCACTGGACCGACGGATCCGGACACGGGGGTGTGACAGGTGAGCGGGAACATTTTTCTGGCCGACCGTTTCGAGGCGGAACGACCCGGTCTGCGGGCGGTGGCCTACCGGATGCTGGGCTCGCTCGCCGAGGCCGAGGACGCCGTCCAGGAGGCGTGGTTGAAGCTCAGCCGCACCGACACGAGCGACGTGAAGAACCTGGGGGCCTGGCTGACCACCGTCGTCGGCCGGATCTGCCTGGACATGCTGCGCTCACGCACCTCCCGCCGCGAAGACCCGATGCCCGAGCAGGAGGGATCCCTCCGCCTTCCGGACCCGGTGATCACCACGCCGGCCCAGGTCGACCCCGAGCAGGAGATCCTGATCGCGGACTCGGTGGGCATCGCCCTCATGATCGTGCTGGAGGCCCTCTCCCCGGACGAACGGCTCGCGTTCGTCCTCCACGACATGTTCGACCTGCCCTTCGACGACATCGCCCCCGTCCTCGGCCGGACCACGGTCAGCACCCGTCAGCTCGCCAGCCGTGCCCGCCGTCGCGTCCAGGGCGCCACCCCGGCCGCCGACACGGACAACGCCCGCAAACGCGACGTCGTGGACGCCTTCCTGACCGCCTCCCGCGGTGGCGACTTCGACGCGCTCCTGGCCGTCCTGCACCCCGACGTGATCGCACGCTCCGACGGCGGCACACGCGTCCCGAGCATCCTGCGCCGCGGCGCGGGTGACGTGGCGTCCCAGGCCGTCACCTTCGCCCGCTTCGCCGCGAACGCGCGTCTGGTGCTGGTCAACGGCACGCCCGGCGTCGTGGCGTTCGCCGAAGACCGGGCCCTGTCCGTCATGTCGTTCACCATTCAGGACGGCCGCATCACCCACCTCGACATCCTCACCGACCCCGACCGCCTGCCCGCCCTCGACCTGACCACCTGACCACCTGACGGCCTGCTAGCGTCCCGCACATGGTGAACATACGGCTGAGCCTGGGGGCTCTCGGGCTCCCCGGGATCTCCGTCGGGGTGGAGGACATCTCCCTCCCGACGCGGCGTAAGAAGAAGAACGATCCGGCCGGACCGTTCCTGATCACCGCCCGAGACTGCGGGCTGGCACTGGACACGGCGCTCGGCAATCAGTCGGGCAAACGGCCGCACCTTTGGCCACCGCATGCGGACCGCCATCAGCTGTGGTTCCTTCACCCGACCGGAGTCCAGGGTGAGGTGCTCATCGTCTCGGCTGCCAATGGACTCGCCCTCGACTCCACGACCGATTCGCACAACCCCAAGCTGTTGATGTGGGAACCCCACGCGGAACCCCAGCAACGCTGGCGCCTGAAGAAGTCGCCCGACGGGGCAGCGTTCGAGGTGCAGGCAGTGCACAGCCGACGGTGTCTGACAGCCCATGACAAAGCCGAGCGCGGATGGCGGCCTTGGTTCGAGGAGCGTCGCTCTACGTGGTCCCAGCAATGGATCTTCGCCATCCCGCACGGCGGCGACCCGACCGACAGGTGAGCCGGCGTCGGCAGGGAGGGCGCAGCCGAGTGTGAACCGGCCGGGGTTCCTGGTGCACAACGGTCCGCTACGCGCCGGGAGCCCGGTACTGGACCTGCCCGGCTCTGTGCAGGGCATCCATGGTTTCGTCGACGGTCAGGAGAACGGTCGTCTCGAACGAGCTGAGTGCGCCGCCCGAGCTGATCGCCAGGGCGACCGCGGCCATGGAGACGTTGTCCGGCGCCTCCCACAGGTTGTAGCCGTCGCGGGTGCCGAACGCGTACCAGAAGCCGTGGAGCTTGCCGCCGACGGACTCGATGTACGACTGAGCGGCCTTCGCGCGGTCCTCGGGGTGGCCGACGAGTCTCGCCCAGGTCTCCGGCGTGTAGCTGAACCTCGACAGATAGAGCGGCATCATGTCTCCCTTTCCTCCCAGCAAGGGATGCCCCCGCGGGTCGGACATGCCTCCGAGGCCGCCCGCGTATCCCCCGAACGGCCGCGACGACGGCCGACCAGTTCCAGGAGCCGGTCCCGGTCCCGCGCCGACAGGCCCCGCTCAGGACGCCGTGGCGGGGCGTGGGCTGCCGTGGAAGACCCGGCTGGTGTGCCAGGAGCGGTGCGCCGCCGCGACGGGGCGGGCGCCGGGCTGAGGACCGATGAGCGGTCGGCCGGAGAGCACGACGACGTGTTCGCGGGCGGCGCGGCTGTGGCCGACGAAGCGCTGGGAGACCAGGATGCGGTGGCCCTCGCCGACACCGAGCACGCCCTTGTCATCGAGATGGTGAACGCGGCCAAGACCAGCGATAAGGGCAGCATCGGAATCCGTCTGCTCACGGACCTGCGCGACTACGTGTTCAACGGCATCGACCGTCTGCCGACCGTCGCCATTCTCGACAGGCTGCACAGCCTCGAAGAGGCGCCGTGGGCCGACATGAGCGGCAAGCCGCTTGATGCCCGCGGGCTGTCGCGGATGCTGCGGGAGTACATGACCGCGGACAACACTCCCATTGCGGCCCGCAACATCAAGGCTGGCGGGAGCGTCATGAAGGGCTACTACGCGAGCGATCTGCACGACGCGTGGCAGCGCTACTGCCCACCCCCCGCGGAAAGTGCGCTACTTCCGCTACCTCCGCTACCGGGCAGCTCAGAGGCGGTTTCCGGGTAGCGGCAAGCCACTCCGCATCCGCTACCGCAAAACCCATCCGCTACCTGCCCCGCGGCCACGAACCCGAGCGGGGTCTGTGTAGCGAACGGCCCTGTCTCACATTCGGTGGTGACGGAGAGTCTTGAGGGTCGTTGACATTCGTGTGAAGGATGTCAACGAGCGTGTGCAGACGGTGTTTTCGGGTCTTTCCCCGCTGGTCGTCGAGGATGTGGTCGACGAAGGTGAGCGGATCGTGGTGCGGGCACGGACTCCGCGGGTCACTGCGGTCTGCCCGGTGTGCGAGGCCCCGTCGGAACGCGTGCACGGCTATCACTGGCGGACAGTCGCGGACGTGCCGGTCGATGAACGACGGGTGGTGGTCCGTGTGCGAGTGCGGCGTCTGGTGTGTCCCACGCGCGACTGCCGCCACACCTTCCGCGAACAGGTGCCCGGCGTCCTGGACCGGCACCAGCGGCGTACGACCCGCCTGACCAGGCAAGTCAAAGCCGTTGTCGAGGAGTTAGCGGGCCGAGCCGGGGCACGTCTGCTGGCGATATTGGCGGTGAGCCTGTCGCGTCACACGGCCCTGCGCGCCCTGCTGCGGATTCCGTTGCCCACCGGGCGGGTGCCTCGTGCGATCGGCGTTGACGACTTCGCGCTGCGCCGGCGGCACCGCTGCGCCACCGTGATCATCGATGCCGAGACTCATGAGCGGATCGACGTGCTGCCCGACCGCACCGCCGACACCCTGGAGGCGTGGCTGCGCGAGCATCCGGGGATCGAGATCGTGTGCCGTGACGGCTCGGCGACCTATGCTGAGGCGATCCGGCGCGCTCTGCCTGACGCGGTGCAGGTCGCGGACCGGTGGCATGTGTGGCACAACCTGTGCGAAGCCGCTCTGAGCGAGGTCAAGGCGCACAGCGCCTGTTGGGCCACCGTGTTGGACGCGCCCATTTACGACGGGCCCCGAGCCCAGACCACCCTGGAACGCTGGCACCAGGTCCACGGGCTGCTCGACCAGGGCGTCGGCTTGCTCGAGTGCGCCCGCCGTCTCCAGCTGGCCCTGAACACCGTCAAACGCTACGCGCGGGCCGATCGGCCTGAGCGCATGCTCCGCGTCCCCAAGTACCGCGCCAGCCTCGTCGACCCCTACCGCGAGCACCTGCGCAAACGCCGAGCCGATGACCCCGGCGTCCCCGTCAAGCACCTCTTCGAAGAGATCAAAGCCCTCGGCTTCACGGGCTGCCTGAACCTCCTGCACAAGTACATCAACCAGGGCCGCGCGGACGCCGACCGCAGCCATATCTCCCCGCGCAGGCTCGCCCGGATGCTGCTGACCAGGCCCGACAACCTCAAGGCCGAGCAACACGAGCTCCTGGCCAAGCTCACCACCGCCTGCCCCGAGATGACCCAACTGGCCGCCGATATCAGGGACTTCGCCCCGCTCCTTACGCCGCACGCCGACAACGCCGACGCACTCACGCGCTGGATCACCCAAGTCCGAGCAGCCGACCTGCCTCATCTCCACGCCTTCACCCGGGGCCTGGAACGAGACCGCGACGCCGTGAACTCCGCGCTCACGCTTCCGTACAGCAACGGCCCCACCGAGGGCGTCAACACCAAGACCAAACGGATCGCACGCCAGATGCACGGACGAGCAGGCTTCACCCTGCTTCGGCACCGCATCCTCCTCGGATAGCGGCACGCTCCGTCACCACCGAATGTGAGACAGGGCCGCTCACCGTACAGACCCGTCGGCCACTCCCGCGCAGCGGGGGAACCTCACCTCAGCGATTGAAGATCTCTAGCGTCCCACGGTGAGGGCCCAGTGAACCTGCGAAGGGGCGGTCACCTTGACGGTAGCGTGTTCGCGGGAACTCTGCAGGTTCAGTTGGTTGAAGGTGCTGCTGACCTCGCCGTCCACACATTCGAGGGGAAAGCTCAATCCGACCGGTTCCACGGAGACGGTCAGTGTTCCTTTGCCCTGACAGTTCACGAGGACCGACAGTTCCCCGGGTTTGATCCCGTCCCGGATCTCCAGCTCTTTGTTGCCGCTGGCGTTCGTAGCCTGCGCCACAACTTCTCCCCCCGGAAGGACCGGCGCCTTGGTCACGGTCTCCCCTGCGACCTGCTCGGCGCGAGTTGATGACGGCGAGACTGTCGGGGAGACGGTGGAACGGGCGGGGGACGTGTGAGGAGAAGGCTTGGCGTGGTCCTGGCCGCTCGTGCAGCCTGCAAGCACGACCGTTGCTGCCATTCCTCCGATTGTTGCGAGGACCCTTAGCTTTCCCACAGGTACCAGCCCACCCGGTAGGGGGAGTAACTGACGATAGTCTTCTTCGTCGACGTCTTGCAGTTGCTGTAGAGCACGTAACTGACCCCCGTGTGCTTGAGCCGCCAGACACCATACGTGGCGTTCGTGGTCCTGTGGGACGGGGTGTCTACGGAGATGGAGTTCCCTAGCTTGGCCGTGAGTTTCGCCGAAACGGTGATGTTGAACTTGGCCTTGATCTTGAGCAGCATTGTGTTGACCGACGCTTGCAGGTCGCCACTCACGGAGACACCTACCTCGCCCGTAACCTCCGACGTGAAGGTCGACTTTGCTGTTCTGGAGGTGGCGTTGTAGTTCGCGTTCGTGGGCCCGACCGCCCTGTGGTATTGCGCGCCCTGCGAAGTGGGGCTGTACACGGCAGCACGATCGCAGATCTCGGCGTTGGGGGTGTCGCCAGGAACTGGCTTGCCCGTGTACGTGGGCTCATCCGTGACCGGGTCGTTGGGAACTTGGGTGACCGAGGCGTCGGGAACGTCCGTGACGCTCTCCTCGGGCTCCTGTGGCGGTGCCGTGTTGATGACAAGGTCTTCTTCTGAGGCAACCGAAACAGCCGGAGACTCCTCCGTAGCCAGCGCGGGTCCGCTCATGATCGCGCACATCAGAAATGTGGCGGAGGTGAGAAAAGCGGCGCGACGTGCAGATGTATCCACAACGGCACCCATCCGGCCGGGACTGCCCTCTCGGCAGTCGAACACGGTGACCGTATGTCAGGAGCATGGCGGTAGCGGAGATTCCGGAGATTCTCTGAGGTTGAATTGAGGTAAGCGGGCGCGGACGATGATGAGAGGTCAGTGGACCCTCAATAATCTCGGTGAGTTGGGGTTTTTGCAGGTCAGGGGTAGTGGGGCCGTGCGCTTGTCTGCCTGCGTCGGCCGGCCCGCTGTAGACCCGCAGCACCGGCCGGTTGTGGAGGGGGCCAGCCCGTTCGAGCCGGGCCAGGTGGGCTGACACCCGCTTTAGGAGTTCGGTCCGAAACCACTTCGGCTGCGGTCGGCGGCTGGTGCGACGGCCGGGCAGAGCCGCTGGTGTACGTCCCTGTCCGGCGTCGTTGATGTCAGCCGTGGATGTCAGAGGCACCCGGGATTCGTAGCTCTGTGGGGACCCGGCACCTGGTCGTATAAGTCGATGCCGGGCGCCCGCTGTTCCTGGCCTTCGTGGTGGATGTGGGTCGTGGCGCTGCTGCGCTGCCGAACAGGTGGCTTTGATCACTCTTCCCCGACGCGTCGCGATTTCGTAGGGTCCGATCATTCGAGACTGGCTCTGGGGGGCGTGTGGCTGTTCCTGTGGCTCGGAGTCGTGCCCTGCGCGTGATCCGCGGCGTGGGCTCGTTCTTGAAAGAACCCTTGGGGGAGCTCGCCGGGGAAGTGGTGCTGACGGTTGTTGCCTGCCTTGTCGTGGCCGGTCTGGCTCTGGCGTTCGTCTGGGGATGGGAGCGCAGCCCGCTCGTCGCCGGCGGTGTAGGTGGTGCCTTGCTGGCCTTCCTCGGCTATGGCGGCTGGGAGCTGTTTCGTCCCGCCAGGCCAGGGCGGCGCGGGCGACTGGCCGGCGTGGCGGCCGCTACGTTTGCCGTGGCAGCCTTGTTCGTCACCTACGCCTGGTCCTGCAATTGCTCCTGAACGCCAGGCTGGGCACAGGCTTGCCATCGCCGTAGCGGATGGAGCGCGGACTTCTTCGTCCCGAAGCAACTTGAGTGGGGGCGCCACCTTGAGGTTGTGGGGCTCTCACCTGTGCGGATCGTCCGTTGGCGTCCGTGCTTGTTCGTCGCTGTTCGTCGGCGTTGTCACGCAGTTAGACACTCATTGCTGCGGCATGTCAGCTGCGTGCTCTGCGACTTGGCCAGGGCCGTCCATCGGGAGATTGGTCCGCAGGCCGGCCCGCTCGAACGAAGTCACCGTATTCGTCCTGGACCTCGTTGACCCAACTCCCGCGCACTGCGCCCGTGGCCTTCAGTCCTGGCCAGGATCCTGGGCTTGAAGCCGTGCGGGATGTCCCACTCCCGGGCTGGTGCCATCCCAGCTGCGGGCCCTTGAGGGGCGCGGGTAGGGTCACACCTTCTTGACGACGATGGTGTCCGGGACCAGCTTCTCCAGGTCGTCGACGTCCGAGGTGAAGATGGTGACTTGTCCCTTCTGCTGTCGCGCGATCACGGCGAGCACGGCGTCGATCGCGTACTTGTGGCCGTGCAACTTGGCGTCGGCCAGGAGACGGCGGGCCTGGCGGGCCTCGTCCTTCCCGATGTCGGCGACCTGGAGCCGGGACAGTACCCAGTCCCAGCGCTGTTCGGTCGTTCTGCCGTCGTACGCCTCGACCAGGGTCATTGGCGACGTCACCACTTCGGCCTCCCCTCGCGCCGCGAGGTCGAGCCAGGCGATCATCGTCCGATCACCGCGCACGGCCAGGGAGAGGGCTTCACAGTCCAGGACGAAGACACGGAGCGGCCTCTGCCCGTGCTCACCAACTCGCTTCTTCACGCAGCCTCTCCGGCGTTGTGTTGTCCGGAGGCGCGGCGCCGCTCGTGTTCGGCGTCGAGATCCTCCAGCTCGTCGAGGGCTGCCACACGCTCGTCCTCAGTCACGGGGCCGTGTTCTTCCTGCAGCCAGTCGACCAGTTCCAGGAGCCGGTCCCGGTCGCGCTTGAAGCGCAGCGCCTCGGCGACGTACGCCGACAGGCCCCGCTCGGCCGCGTCCGCGCGGATCTCGTCCAGGAGATCCTCGGGGATCGTCACGGTTACCTTCTTCGTCACCATATAAGAGACCATACTCTTGGTATCGCACTCCTTACCAGTGGGCGCGGTCGACGATTCGACGGTCAGGTGGCCGTGGCGGGGCGCGGGCTGCCGTGGAAGACCTGGCTGGTGTGCCAGGAACGGTGGATCGCGGCGACGGGGTGGGCGCCGGGCTGAGGTCCGACGAGTGGTCGGTCGGCGAGCGCGATGACGTGTTCGCGGGCGGCGGGGCTGTGGCCGACGAAGCGCTGGGAGACCAGGATGCGGTGGCTCTCGCCGACACCGAGGACGCCCTTGTCGAAGAGCTTGTGGTGAAGGGAACACAGGCACAGTCCGTTGTCGACGTCGTCGGGGCCGTCGAACGCCCACCAGCGCACGTGTGCGGCCTCCAGCCCGACCGGCACCGCGCCGATCCTGCCGTCGTAGCCGCAGAAGGCACACCGGTACTCGTAGGCCGTCAGGACCCGCTCCCGCATCTGGGGATCCCGCCGCCTCCGCACGGCGGCCGAGAGCTGTCCGGTCTCCGCCGGCTCCAGCTCCAGGCCGACAGATTCGCACAGGTCGGCGTGGAGCGAAGGCGGGAAGTGCAGGTCGAGCAGGACTCGTGCCATCCGGCCGAGTAGCTCCGGCTCACGCCGCAGCGCCGCCCGCAGCTCCGGCGCCAGCCGCCCAGCGGCCTCCGCGGCCCGCAACTCCCGCACCCCGCTGCCGGGGCTGCCCGGTCCGCGATCGGTGCGCACCTCCCACACGCCGTCGCTCACCAGGTGGTGGAACGGGTAGGCCGGAGTCGTCCTGTTCGGCGGACCGTACTCGGTCAGCAGCCGCTGCAGATCCTCCTCCACCGCGCTGTACCGCAGTTCGCCAGCGGCATCCTGCTGGAACCGACCGAGGGCGTACAGCAACAGCAACGGCTTGTGCGGAGCGCGGGTCCCGCTTCTGGTCCACTGCCTCAGTTTCGCGGTGCGCTCAAGCCAGTCCATGACCGGCGATCGTAGTCGCGCCTCGTTGACCAGCGATCTGCGCATGTGTGGAAAGCCTAACGAGTCGTGGCGAGGTGATTGCGACGTGTCGTAACCAGGCGGCGCCATCGTTCGCGGGTCTGTTGTTCTCCGTCGATCCACCGTGCTCGCGCGGTGTGCTCGGGAAGCGGAAGGCCGGCCATGAAGTGCGCGATCTCGACGTAGTAGACGTAGTCGCCGCTCTGCGTGAGTTCGCGCAGGCGTGTGATCGCGGTGGCGAGGTCGTCCTGGGCGTCGAGGACGGCGTGGTGAAAGCACAGGGCCAGTTGCAGTTTCGCCGCGGCGTAGGAAATGCCAGAGACACCGATTTCGGCGAGCAGTACGGCCGCCCGGCCGGGCAGGTCGGCGGCGAACCCGGCGTCGCGTACGAGCACGGCGATGCGAGCGGTCATCTCGCTGGAGCGCAGGCTGAGGTGGGACAACAGCCGTTCCGCCAGATCGAGTTCGTCATCGGCCCGAAGCGGATCGGAGAAGGAGACGGCGAAGGCGAGATGCGCCTGCACCATGGCGGTCTCGCCGACTACACCGTGCTCCTCGGCTTCGCTCCGGCCCGCCAGGTAGGCGGCTACCGCCCGCTCCATGTCGCCCTGCACCCACCACACGTCTCCCAGCACCCGATGGCGCCGCCCCTCCCAGCCCAGCCTCCCCGCGGCTTCGACCGCGGTCGGGAAGTCTCCGGACAGTCGGCTCAGGTGTGCCAGGCCGCGCCGAGCCGCGGAAGCGAGCCGACCGTCGGCGGAGGCGACGCGCTGCATGCCGCGACGCGATTCATCGGTCAGTCCGAGGTCTCGCTGGGCCTTCGCCAGGTAGTACGTGGCCAGTTCGACCAGGCCATCGGGGAGCAGCTCCGACGCGAGGACGGCTGTAAGGCGGCTGGCTGTGCGTTCACGATGTTCGTGTTGGCGCCTGGCGATGGCGCTGAGCGTTTCCACCAGGGCGTCCGCGGCAGTCTGTAGGCCGCTCGACGACGTGTCGTCGGCGGCGGGGAGTGCCAGCGGTTCCCAGATCGAGTCTCCTACGTACTGGAACGCGGCATCGGCGAGCCAGTCGAGATCGAGATGGAAGTCCCGCGCGAGGAACAGCCCTTGCTGGAGGCAGCCGACCAGGACGGTGCGCTCGCGTCGTAGGTCCTGGCGCCACTGTGATTCCAGGGCGCGGAAGGCTCGCCGGGCCGCGCGCTGCCAGTCCTGCTCCGACCAGCGGTCGTCGCTGCCGTCGTCCGCGTTGCGGATGGCGGAGCGGATCAGGTCGTGGATATGGAAGGGCCACACACCGGCGGTGGACTCCCGGATGAAGGGGCGCTCGGTCAGCCGCAGGGCGGGCGCGTCGTGGTCCATGCCGGCGGCTTGGGTGGCCAGGGGCACGGAGAACGCGCTGAGCAGGCTGACCGAGCGGAGCACGTGGCGCTCATCGGCGGTCAGGTCGCTGAGGGTACGGGCGATCAGGGCGGGGAAGTCGTGGTCGAAGTCGGTGACCTGCGGTTGTCTGCTGCCGCGTCGGAGTTCCAGGTAGCGCATGACCGACAGGTCTAGGTACAGGGGCAGCCCGTGGGAGCGCTCGGTGATGATCCGGCGGACCGGTTCGTCGATCAGTGGCTGCCCGTCGCGGCTCAGTCTGCGGAGCAGGTAGTCCTCGCAGTCTTCGGGAGAGAAGTCGCCGATCAGGACCTGACGGCCCGATACAGCTCGCCCCACATGTGCCGTGTCGGCTGCGAGACCGGGCCACGCGTGCGGCCCAGTCCAGTCGAGCTGCCCCTCCAGGCTCGTCTCCGCCCACTGGAGGCGGTTGCGTCCGGTGATGACGAAGAACGCGTTGGGCATCAACCACACGATGCGTTGGAGCAGACGTTCGAAGTCGCGGTGCGTGCGGTCGCCGGTGTCCTCGAAGGTGTCCAGCAGGATCACGGGCAGTGCGCCCTTGTCGGTCGGGAGTTGGGCGAGGTCCCAGGCGAGAAGGTGCGGGTAGAAGCTGAGGGCTTCCAGGTCGGGCTCGGCCTCCAAGAGGTCGGCCAGGCGGGAGCAGCCGGCGAGGGCGCGTACGGACTGGCGCCGTTCGCGTAACGCCTTGATGAGCGCTCCGGCCCCGTGACCGAGCGCACTGCCGACGGTGCCGGGCAGGAGCAGGGCTTGGGCGACGTCGCTGAGGGCGGACTGCATCTGCTGGGGCAGAGCGGCAGCGGCGCTGAAGCGGCCCAGCAGCCCGCCCCGGCGCAGGTGGTCCTCGATCGGTTCGCCCGGGTGGTTGTGCTCCCAGTAGCGGCGCAGGGCGAGGTCGAAGGCGGGCATCGGCCGGCCGAGCGCGGCGACGGCAAGGCGGATGGTGAGGACGGCACGCTCGAAATCCATGCCCGCGGTGCGCGCGAGGTCGATGCGGACGGGCAGCGTCCGTTCCTCGAGGTGGGACGGCGATTCCCACTGCACGGGGCGGTGCTCGCTGCGGGCGAGCGACGCCTCGATCTTGCGGGAGAGCGTGGACTTGCCGATCCCGCCCACGCCGTGGAAGACGAGGATGTTGCGGCGGGGACTCTCCAGGTCCTCCACGGCGAAACTCGCGCTGTTCACGTGCCGTATGTGCTCTGCGAGTCCGGCCGTCACCGCTCGCCACTGTGCCTGCCGGTTCGTGAACGCCTCACTGGCGGAGATGCTCCGGTCGTTCGAGCTGAACAGCGTTCGAAGGTCCCGCCCTGCCACCGCTCCCCCTGACGATCAACTGAGGCCAAGCCAAGCTCCGTTGACGACAGCATGGCACGCTCACATTCAGGCAGGTCCGCAGGCCGCATCCGGCAGTTGAGCCGACGGCCTCGGTCAGGGGACGGTGGCCACGGGTTTCCCCATTCTGCGTACTCACCCTCACAGGTCGAACAGGCTCTCCTGGAAGTTCTCGCCGATATTCCGTCGTGGGTAGAACAGGCCCAGCAGCAGGAACGTCTTGGGGCGGGCCGCGACGTTCCGACGAAGCAGTGCACGGCCTTCTCCGGAGTGACCATCCGGTCGAACCAGCGCTCGCGAAGCTTCTCCTCCACGCCGTCCTTCCCGTAGTGACGAACGAACTTGCGGTACGACTCGCCCGCCTCCCAGTCCCTCAGCCCCATGTCGTGACCACCGCACTCCTGATCCGCGCATCGGAAGCTGTACCGGAACTCAAGTGGCACCCACTCCAGTTGGCGAAGGTCCTGCGCGAGTAGATCCAACTGATCTGCCAGGGCCGCCTTCGAAGCTGGCCAGGGCTCAGCAGGAGCGAAGCGGAAGCCGGTGAACTCCTCTGGGCGGAAGACACCAAGCGACGTCCCTCGCAGCTCCTGGTCCCGCTTTACGGAGCACAGGGACGGCGCCACGAGGGGCTGAACATGCGAGAAGCGTTCGCGCCAGCCGTCCGCTGTCCCGAGGCGCTCGATGACCTTGAGGGTCTGCAGGTTGGGGCGCAAGCTCTCGGGACGGCGGTCCCCATGGTGTCGCTGCACGTCGACCTCGACGATCGAGTACTTGGCGAACTGGCTTTCTTCGTTCAGTAACCGGAACGGAACCGGGAAGAGCCGCACATGCTGGGGCGTTCCCTGGTCGAGCCGTATGCCGGCCACGCAGCTCGTCTCGTGGTATTTCGCGGACAGTTCCGGATAGGTCTTGACCGTGATCATGATCCGTGCGCGCTGTCGACTCCCCGATCCCATGGTTGCCCCCTCCACAGATCTCCCGATCTGCTGATTGGAGGAGAGGCATGCGCTACGGGCAAGAGCGCGTGCAGGAGCAAGGGGCGAAGTCAGGCCAGGGGAATTACCGGCACGGCGGCCCGCTTGCGAACCGTCTCCAGGACGACCTGCCGGTGGCAGCGGCTCTCGTCCTTCTCGAAGCACAGCACCGCCACCCGCGACTGCCGGGCGTGCTCCGCGACGCGGTCAAGATCGGACTGGGCCTCCTCGGACTGCAGCAGGCCACGGAAGCGTGCCCGCCCTACTTCGAGGCGGCCGTCCCAGAAGGGCTCCCGGTTGTCCTTCGGATTGCCCAGGCCACGCAGGTGCGTACTCAATACCGGCCTCCGCCAGGGCATCTCCGAGGCGGGTCTTGCTGAAGCCCTTCTTGCGGCTGATCGGCGTGAGCCGTACATCCGCCACGACACCGATGCGGCTGTCGACGAGCGCGGCGACGAACGAGTCGATGTCCCGCCCTTCGTATCCGGCGGACCACAGACCGGGCGTGACGGGCGCGACCTGGGCCGCCCGGAACAGATCATCGAGAGAGACCGCAAGAGCCTCGGCCACTGCGCCAACGGTCAGGAAACCTGGCTGGATCGCTCCCGCGCTCTCCAGGCGGCCCAGCGTCCCGACGGCGATGCCTGCCTCCTTCGCCAGCCGTTCCCGCGTCCACCCACGGTCTTCCCTTAACGCACGTACCCGCTGGGCGAGCGCACGGGCCCGGTCGTGAGAAGGGGCTGAGCGATGACCTGCCATATGCGGTGTTCCTAACGACCGTTGGGGCGGCCCGCACGGTATTACTGGTCAGCTACGAGCCCGGGATTCGCGAATGCGCAGGTCATCGGGCGCGCGGGCGCCGCTGTTCCTGCGGCACTGGAGACTGCTCCTGGGAGAAGCCGACCAAGATCTTCTCCCAGATTTCTCCCAAGCGATCTCCAGGAACCACTCAGGGGCCCGATCCGCTAAGCGGATCAGGCCCCTGACCTGGTACTTCACTGTCGGGGTGGCGGGATTTGAACCCACGACCTCTTCGTCCCGAACGAAGCGCGCTGCCAAGCTGCGCTACACCCCGATGTCGCTGCTTGTCCTGCTTGTCGCGGCGACGTCGTTTACTTTAGCCCACCGGTGGCCGGAGACGAAATCCGGTTTTGGCGCGGTGGCTGATGGGATTCGGGCGGGCGTGGTCGAGGGCCACGAGGAGGACCGCGAGGGCGTAGAAGGAGAGGCCGAGGAGCAGAGCGTTGGCCAGGGCGTGCTTGTAGCCGTGGGCCTCGGCGTCGAGGAAGGGGTACAGATAGCGGCCCGGTGTGCCGGGTGCGATCAGCTGGGCGCGGGTCAGGCAGAAGGCCAGGTAGAGCGTGGGATACAGCATCCACGTCGCGGCCCGGCGCAGGCGCAGCCGGCCCGGTGCGGTCAGTAGGAGCCAGTCGAGGACGGCGGCCACCGGGGTCACGGTGTGGAGGAGATGGACGGCGACCAGGTGCCGGCCCGTGGGGGCCGTCGTGCCGGTCAGTGAGAAGGGGACGGCCGCGTCCGCCAGAAGCAGGTGGTAGACGAGGCCGGTGATCATGACGTACAGGAGGGCCGCGCCTGTCAGGGCGGCGGGGAGCGGGCGGCGGGCTGTCCATGCCTGGCGGGCGGACAGCAGCGTGACCAGGGCCAACAGGATGTTGCTCTGGATCGCGAAGTGGCTCAGCATCCGCAGCGGGCTGCCCGACATGAACGCGAGCGTCACGCCGGCAACCGCCGCGCCGGCCAAAAGCAGGCGGAACGCGGCGGCCAGCGGGCGGCGGACGGGTGTCACCACCGCCGACGCTGGGACGGAGGAGAGCAGAAGCGCGTGGGTCCGCGGTATTGCGGGCAGGTCCGGGAGGTCCCTGGGTATCGGCGCGGTCATGCCCTCACGCTAGGCGGGCGGGACATATGGGGCGATACGGGTGGGCCGTTCGAGGGATGCCCGCAGGTGCCGGAAGGGCGAAACCCCTTACTCCCGCTCCACCAACGTCAGCAGCGTCACCTCGGGCGGGCAGGCGAAGCGGACCGGGGTGTAGCGGCTCGCGCCGCAGCCCGCCGAGACGTGCAGGTAGGAGGTACGGCCCTCCGCCGTGTGCGTCGACAGCCCCTTGACGCGGTCCGTGTCCAGGTCGCAGTTGGTGACGAGGGCACCGTAGAAGGGGATGCAGAGCTGGCCGCCGTGGGTGTGTCCGGCCAGGATCAGGGGGTAGCCGTCCGCCGCGAAGGGGTCCAGGACCCGCAGGTACGGGGCGTGCACCACGCCCATCGAGAAGTCGGACGACTCCGACGGACCGCCCGCCACCTGCGTGTAACGGTCGCGCTTGATGTGCGGGTCGTCCAGTCCCGTCAGCTCGATAGACGCGCCCTCGACCTTCAGTACGCCCCGGGTGTTCGTCAGGTTGAGCCAGCCCGCGGCGTCGAAGCCGTCGCGCAGGTCCTCCCACGGGTTGTGGACGACGTCCACCGCGGGCGCGTTTCCGTTCAGGCCGTGCCGGCCCTGGGCCTTCTCCAGCAGGTAGCGGGCGGGGTTGCGCAGCTTCGGGCCGTAGTAGTCGTTCGAGCCGAAGACGTACGCACCTGGGAACTCCATCAGGGGCCCCAGCGCGTCCAGGGTCTCCGGGATGCCCTCCGGGTCGGACAGGTTGTCGCCCGTGTTGATCACGAAGTCGGGGCGCAGTCCGGCCAGCGAGCGCAGCCAGCGCTGCTTCTTGCGCTGGCCGCCGACCATGTGGATGTCGGAGACCTGCAACACGCGCAGGGGGCGCATTCCGGCGGGGAGGACGGGGACGGTGACCCGTCGGAGGCGGAAGGAGCGGGGCTCGAAACCCGCCGCGTACACCAGGCCGGCGGCGCCGACCGCCGCAATGGACAGTGGTACTCCGTATCGCGCGCGCATACGTCCATCGTCTCAGACCGCGCTGCTGCCTCCGTCCGCACGTCCCCGGAAGTGGAGGTGCGGGAGGAGGGGAGAGGGGGGAGGGGGACGAGAACGGGGGCGGGGGCGGACTCCATGGCCGTGCACGGCGCTGCCTCGCCGGTCTGCAACGGGTGTGCGTTCGGCGGCCGTTGAGGGCTGCGGGGCCCAACTGTCCGGTGGCCTTCCCGCAGCGCCCGGTAAATGACCGGGCGTCGGGCCGTCCGCACCTGCGACAATCAGCCCCATGACCACGCTCAAGTCGAAGCTGCAGGAAGACCTCAACGCTGCGATCAAGGAGCGCGACGAGCTCCGCTCCTCGACGCTCCGGCTGACGCTCACCGCGATCACCAAGGAGGAGGTCGCGGGCAAGGAGAAGCGCGAGCTCTCCGACGACGAGATCCTCAAGGTGATCGCCAAGGAGGCGAAGAAGCGCCGGGAGGCGGCCGACGCCTTCGCGCAGGGCGGCCGCCCCGAGAGCGCCGAGCGGGAGAAGGCGGAGGGTGAGCTGCTCGCCGGCTACCTGCCCAAGCAGCTCAGCGACGACGAGCTGAACGACATCGTCGGGCAGGCCGTCGAGGAGGCGAAGGCGGCCGGTGCCGAGGGGCCGCGGGCCATGGGCGCCGTGATGAAGATCGTGAACCCGAAGGTGGCCGGTCTGGCGGAGGGCGGCCGCGTCGCTGCCGTCGTCAAGAAGCTGCTCGCGGGCTGACCTTTGGCGGGGCTGCCCCGCAGGTGCTCAAACGGACGGTCCCTGACTCCTCCTTACGGGAGTCAGGGACCGTTTTCACGTCTTGGGCTCAGTGGGTTCTCTTGGGCCCGGTGGGCTCAGCCGCGTCCGCCGCTGTTGTCGTTGCCGTTGCTCTGACCCTGGAAGAAGCCGCCGTTCGTGCCCCTGTTCGCGTTGCCGCCGTTGGTGTTTCCACCGTTGGTGTTGCCGCCGTTGGTGAGCAGTCCGCTGAGGAAACCGCCGTCGTCCCCGTTGTCGTCCCCGTTGTTGTCGCGGTTTCCGTTGCCGTTTCCATTGCCGTTGTTGTCGCCGCGGTCCTTCTCCGGGGGCTTCGGGATGAAGACCCTGTTGAACGGTGTGGCTTCCTTGCCCTTGAGCGCGCCGGTCATGGCGTCGCGCCAGATGGGGCCGGGAGTGTCGCCGCCGTAGACCTCGCCGTGGTAGCGGCCGCCGATGTAGATGTTGGTCATCTCCACCTTCTGGGTGGCGCTGCCGACCCAGACGGCGCCCGAGAGGTTCGGGGTGTAGCCGACGAACCAGGCGTTCTTGCGGGAGTCCGTCGTACCCGTCTTGCCGGCGTTGTCGCGGCCGGACAGACCGGCCTGCTTACCCGTACCGGAGTCGACCACGCCGCTCAACAGGGTGTTGATGGTGTCCGCGGTCTTCTCGCTCATCGCGCGCGAGCAGGTCGACTTCGGGACTTCGAGCGACTTCTTCGTGCCGCCCACGGTCTGGGTGATCGACTCGATGGCGATCGGGGTGCAGTACATGCCGCGGCTGGCGAAGGCGGCGTAGGCGCTCGCCATCGTCAGAGGGGAGAGACCGGTGGAGCCCAGGGTCATCGAGGAGGGAACCTCGGGGACCTTGGTGCCGTTGCCCTGGACCACGCCCAGCTTGTCGGTCATCTTCACCACGGGGCACATACCGATGTCGGCGAGCATCTGCACGAAGTACGTGTTGACCGACAGCTCCATGGCCTTCTGCAGCTGGTACGGCCCCTTCTCGGACTCGCTCTCGTTCTCCAGGGTGTACTTGGGCCTGCCGTCGTTCGTCCACGGCTTGCTGCTGCACGTCTGGACCGTGTCCGGGTACGGCATCTGGTACGGCGCCGAGTAGGACTGGTTCGCCGGCCGCCCCTCCTCCAGCGCGGCCGCGGCCACGAAGGGCTTGAAGGTCGAACCCGTCGGGAAGCCGAAGTTCGAGCCGCCCATGGAGGCGTTGACGGAGTAGTTGTACTCGGTCTCGTTCTTGCCGTAGCCGTACGGCTTCGACTGGCCCATGCCGAGGATCTTGCCGGTACCGGGCTCGACGAGGGTCGCGGCCGCGGCCACCTTGTCCGACTTGTAGACGTGGTCCTTGAGCGAGCTCTGGACGGACTTCTGGGCCTGCGGCTCGAGCGTCGTCCGGATCGTCAGACCGCCCTGGTTCCAGACCTTCGCCCGCTCCTCCTTGGTCTTGCCGAAGACCGGGTCGTTGCGGAAGACGCGTTCCACGTACTTGCAGAAGAAGCTGGCGCCCTGGACGGCGGTGATGCAGCCGTTCTTCGGCTTCTTGACCTTCAGGCCCAGCGGCGCCTGCTGCGCGGTGGCCGCCTCGGCCTCGGAGATGTCGCCGACCTCGGCCATGCGCTTCAGCACGGTGTTACGGCGCTTGGTGGCCTCGGCCTCGTCGTTGACCGGGTCGTAGCGGCTGGGCGACTGGACGATGCCGGCCAGCAGCGCGGCCTGGGGGAGCGTGAGGTTCTTGGCGTGCGTGGAGAAGTAGCGCTGGGAGGCCGCTTCGACGCCGTAGGCCTGCTCGCCGAAGAACGTGATGTTCAGGTAGTTCTCGAGGATCTTCTTCTTGCTGAGCTCTTCCTCGAGCTGGATCGCGTACTTCAGCTCTTTGATCTTGCGTCCGATGGTCTGCTGCGTGGCCTGCGCGACCTTCGTCGGATCGTCGCCCGCCTCCTCGACGGCGACGTTCTTCACGAGTTGCTGCGTGAGCGTGGAAGCGCCCTGGGACACCCCGCTGCTCTGCACGTTCTTGTTGAGCGCGCGCAGGACGCCCTTGAGGTCGACTGCGCCGTGCTCGTAGAAGCGCGAGTCCTCGATCGCGACGATCGCCTTCTGCATGTAGGGCGAGACGCTCTTCAGGTCGACCACCGTGCGGTCACGTGAGTAGACGGTGGCGATCAGGCCGCCCTCGGAGTCGAGGATCGTGGTGCGCTGGCTCAGTGGCGGCGTCTTGAGATTGGCCGGGAGTTCGTCGAACGACTCCACCGACCCCTTGGCGGCCAGGCCCAGCGCCCCGAAGGCGGGCAGGGCGATGCCGGCCAGCACCGCTCCCGCGAGCACACTGACACCGAGGAACTTGGCGGCCTGTTGCGTTGGCGACAGACCACCGCCCGAGCGCTTCTTTGGCATGAGGGCAGCCTAATCCGTAGTTATGAGCGTTCCGCAGGAGCATGGGCTTCTCGGAGCGTTCGAGTACCAGACCGTGACATCCAAGTGCAGCCGGGCCGTGGAGGCCTCAACGTAGATCGGTGCGTGGTCTGGTGCGAACGGTGGTGGCGGTCACGTGGGCGTCGGGCGGATGCCTGTCACACACCGGGCGCTTGACGCCTATCGCAAGAGAGGCAGCGCCTGGCGTCTCCGTGGCCGCCACCGCCTTCGTTGGCACCGGACGGATTCCTGAAGCCAGCCTGGCTCATGAGACCTCGACCGAGACCTGGTGCCGTCCGGCGTCGTCAATTTCAATCTGCTTGCTCACTCGTTGACGTTGGTGGTGCGAGCCCGTCGCACGGTGACCTCTTGATACGCCCGAGCCGTCTGAGCTCCCGCGCAGACCGAGGCCCGTGGGGCGTGCTGGTGCCACGAACGGCTAGTGAGGTGGCGGCCCGGCCGCGGTGCGGTCGAGGCCTGGGATTAGGTCGCTGCGTGGCCCGCATGCGCTCGTGACCAGCGCAAACACCCAACTCTGGGGAGGGTAATCTTGATCTACTGCGGAATCGACTGGGCGGAACGAACGCACGATGTCGCTCTGGTCGACGACACCGGTCAGCTGCTGGCCAAGCGGCACATCACCGACGACGCGGCCGGCTACAAGATCCTGCTGGAACTGCTCGCCGAGTACGGCGACACCGAAGAAGACCCGATCCCGGTGGCGATCGAGACTTCCCGCGGTCTGCTGGTGGCCGTGCTGCGGACTGGTAAGCGCAAGGTGTTCGCGATCAATCCGATGGCCGCCGCCCGCTACCGCGACCGGCACAGCGTCTCCCGCAAGAAATCCGACCCCGGCGACGCCCTGGTCCTCGCCAACATCCTCCGCACCGACATGCACGCCCACAGGCCTCTGCCCGACGACTCCGACCTCGGCCGCGCCATCGCCGTCCTGGCCCGCGCCCAGCAGGACTCTTTGTGGAACCGGCAGCAGCTCGCCAACCAGCTCCGGTCCATACTGCGCGAGTACTACCCCGTCGCGCTGGCCGCCTTCGCCGCCTGGACCAACGGCCTGTGTCGGCCCGAGGCCCGCGAGCTCCTCAAGGCCGCCCCGACCCCTGCCCGGGCCGCACGGTTGACCCGCACCCAGATCCAGGCCGCGCTCAAGCGAGCCGGTCGCCAGCGCGGCATCGAAGCCGAGGCCGAACGCCTCCGCGAGGTCTTCCGGGCCGATTGCGCCCACCAGCCGCCGCTGGTCGAGGACGCGCTCGGCAAGCAGATGCTCGCCCTCCTCATCCAGCTGGATGCGGCCTGCACGGCCGCTGACCAGCTCGCCGAGGCGGTCGAAGAGGCCTTCCCTCAGCACCCGGACGCCGAGATCCTGCTGAGCTTCCCCAGGCTCGGCATCCAGCTCGCCGCCCGCGTCCTGGCCGAGATCGGCGACGACAGAACCCGGTTCGCCGATGCCCGCGGCCTCAAGGCATACGCCGGCTCGTCTCCCATCACCCGTGCCTCGGGCAAGAAGTCCGCCATCACCAGACGGTGGGTGAAGAATGACCGGCTCAACCACGCCGGCTACCTGTGGGCCTTCTCCGCGTTCCGCCACTCGCCAGGAGCCGGAGCCCACTACCGGCGCCGACGCGAACAAGGCGACTGGCACGCAGCTGCCCAGCGCAACCTCTTCAACCGCATGATCGGACAGCTCTACCACTGTCTTCAGAAGCGCGAACTCTTCGACGAGGAGTCAGCGTTCCCACGACTGCCTGAACTCGCAGTCAGCGCCGCTTGACGGGCAGCAGCCCGTTCACCCAGCCCGGCAGCTCTGGATCCTCGCGCCAGGCCGCGGTGATCGTGAGGAGTGCATCCCACGATGCTTGGGCGATGGGGCCAAGGTGACCACTCTCAAGCTCGTCATACAGCCGACGGCACAGATAGGACGTGACTTCGTAGAGGGCCCCGTTGACCTCCGCCACGCGCGCCAGGGCGGAACCTGGGGCATGAGGCGGCTCCCCGTTGAGGCGGATGGTTGGAACTGCGGCCGCGTACGTCCGTCCGTCGATGAAGTCCCGCAGCGCGGCCACCTGGTCCCACGTCGGCAAAGAGTGCTGGACAGAGGCCGATTCGGTCATGCGGCGAGGCTATCCGCGAGGGCCGCGTTGTTCGAGGCCCCGACCCCGCCAACTTGACGGCATAGCAACGTGAGGTGTCTACGTTCTCATTCGCCGGACACGCGTCAATGCCTTGGCCTAAGCTGCTCGCAACTGTCACAGCAGCAGGGCTACGTATCAATACGTCCGGCGACCCCGAATCGTTCCGGAGGTTCCCGACTTTTTTGGTGGGGGCGTGCCCGAATCCGCCTTGTGTGTCACCCGGCGTCCGTTGTGACTCAGCTGAACTGTCGCGTTCGCCGGGAAAGTCGCACATGTCGCAGGCTCACTCCCCCGGGTGATCTGCCGCTTACGCATAGTCCGTTCGGGCCATTCAAGATTGGGCCCGAAGGGGGTGTTGCGCTGTGCCCGCCTTCCGTAACGTCCTCAACTGGCGGCGGTGAATATGCCGCTGCCGCCGTGGGGGAGCCTCGATTCGGGAGAGGACGGCGCCGGTATGGGCTGGGTAACCGACTGGAGTGCGCAGGCTGCCTGCCGCACTACCGATCCGGATGAACTGTTCGTTCAGGGAGCAGCGCAGAACAGGGCCAAGGCGGTGTGCACCGGATGTCCGGTACGCACTGAATGCCTGGCTGACGCGCTCGACAACCGCGTCGAGTTCGGCGTGTGGGGAGGCATGACGGAGCGCGAGCGCCGGGCACTGCTGCGCAGGCGGCCGACGGTGACCTCCTGGCGTCGGCTCCTGGAGACGGCGCGTTCGGAGTACGAGCGTGGGGCGGGCATCCTGCCGCTCGACGACGACCAGATGTACGAGACCTTCGCGGCGGTGGGCTGAGGGGGCTGAGGAAAACCCTCGGCTCAGGATCCGGTGGTCTCGGGCAGCTCCGGCCGGTCGGCCGCGAGGCGCTGTCCGATGTCGCGCAGCCCTGTGAGGTCGTGCACGTCACCGGGGAGTGCGGCCACTTCGGCCACCGCCACCTCCGGGTGGAGCGCGGTGAAGCGGTCCCGTGTGCGTTGCTCGCGGGAGAGCAGGTGCATGCGTTCCGCATGCAGTCTGAGCAGACCCGCGGTGAGGTCGTCCACGGTCCGGTCCGCACGGTCCACGTCCGCGCCGGTGTGCGCGTCGGTGGTCGCTGTCCTGTCGGTCTCAGTGGCTCCGGTTGCCCGGGGCCGGTCCGGGTGGGCGTCCGAGTGCGTGGCCCGGTCCGCTTCGGTGGGGGCGTCGCGCTCCGGATCGAGTGCTGAGGGCGCTGCGGGTGCTGAACTGCCGTAGGTGTCGGGAGAGTTACGAACTCCAGCTTTCCCGCCGTCCTGATCCACAATGCCGGGCTCTTCAAGATTTTCCGCAGCGGCGAGCGCCCGCTCGGCGGACAGCTGGGCGGCATCGCTGCCGTGGACCCGGTTGAGCACCAGGCCGGCCAGCGGCATGTCCTCGGCGGCCAGCCGCTCCACGAAGTACGCGGCCTCCCGCAGCGCGTCCCGCTCGGGAGCCGCCACCACCAGGAACGCCGTGCCGGGTGCCTGGAGCAGCTTGTACGTGGCGTCCGCGCGCGTACGGAAGCCGCCGAACATCGAGTCCATCGCCGCGACGAACGTCTGCACGTCCTTCAGCAGCTGCCCGCCGAGCAGCTTGCCCAGCGCGCCGGTCATCATCGACATCCCGACGTTCAGGAACTTCATCCCCGCGCGGCCGCCGACTTTCGCCGGCGCGAGCAGGACGCGGATCAACTTGCCGTCCAGGAACGAGCCGAGCCGCTTCGGCGCGTCCAGGAAGTCCAGCGCCGAGCGGGACGGCGGGGTGTCGACGACGATCAGATCCCACTCGTCCCGGGCCCGCAGCTGGCCCAGCTTCTCCATCGCCATGTACTCCTGCGTGCCCGCGAAGCCCGCCGAAAGCGACTGGTAGAAGGGGTTGCCCAGGATCGCGGCGGCCCGGTCGGGGTCCGCGTGCGCCTCGACGATCTCGTCGAAGGTGCGCTTCATGTCGAGCATCATCGCGTGCAGCTCGCCGTCCCCCTCCACGCCCTTGACGCGGCGCGGGGTGTTG
This sequence comes from Streptomyces sp. B21-105, assembly GCF_036898465.1. Classification (NCBI taxonomy): domain Bacteria; kingdom Bacillati; phylum Actinomycetota; class Actinomycetes; order Kitasatosporales; family Streptomycetaceae; genus Streptomyces; species Streptomyces sp. B21-105. The sequence goes on from NZ_JARUMJ010000001.1 coordinate 5,090,074, forward strand.
TCGAGCGAGTCGATGCCCATGGACTGGGCGAGCCGGCGCGCCGGGTCGATGGTGAGGACCACCACCTTGCGGCCGCGCTCGGCCGCCCTGAGCCCCAGAGCGGCCGCAGTGGTCGTCTTGCCGACACCGCCCGAGCCGCAGCAGACCACGATGCGCGTCGCCGGGTCGTCGAGCAGCGGATCGAGGTCGAGCACGGGCGCGGGGGTGAGACGGCGACGGGTGTTCCCCTCGTCGTGATTCCGGTCCGCGCTCATGCGATCCCCTGCTTCCGCAGTTCGTTGGCGAGCTGGTACAGGCCCGCGAGGTCCATGCCCTCGGCGAGCAAAGGCAGTTCGTGCAGCGGCAGATCCAGCTCGCCGAGGACCGCGCGCTGCTCACGCTCCAGGGCGTACCGCTCGGCGTACTCCTCGGCCTGCCGCAGGAGCGGGTCCACCAGCCGTTCGGCGTGCCCGCCGCGGCGCGCCCCGCCGAGCCCTGCGGCGGACAACGACCGGGCCACTGAAGAACGCGTCGCGGTCCGTGCGAGTTCCAGACCGTCCTCGTCCAGCATCTCCGGCCGCACCATGTTGACGATGACCCGCCCCACCGGCAGTTTCGCCGCCCGCAGCTCGGCGATGCCGTCCGCGGTCTCCTGGACGGGCATCTCCTCCAGCAGCGTGACCAGGTGCACGGCGGTCTGCTCCGACTTCAGCACCCGCATCACGGCCTGCGCCTGATTGTGTATCGGGCCGATCCTGGCCAGCCCGGCGACCTCGTCGTTGACGTTCAGGAAGCGGGTGACGCGACCGGTGGGCGGCGCGTCCATGACGACGTGGTCGTACACGAACCGCCCGTTCTTGTCCTTGCGCCGAACCGCCTCGCACGCCTTGCCGGTGAGGAGCACGTCCCTCAGGCCTGGCGCGACGGTGGTGGCGAAGTCGATCGCGCCCAGCTTCCGCAGGGCCCGCCCGGCGCCTCCCAGCTTGTAGAACATCTGGAGGTAGTCCAGAAGGGCCAGTTCGGGGTCGATGGCGAGGGCGTGGACCTCACCTCCCCCCGAAGCGACCGCGATCTTGCGTTCCTCATAGGGCAACGCCTGTGTCTCGAAGAGCTGTGCGATGCCCTGCCGGCCCTCCACCTCGACGAGAAGCGTCCGCTTCCCAGCCGTGGCGAGGGCCAGCGCGAGGGCCGCGGCGACCGTCGTCTTGCCGGTCCCGCCCTTGCCGCTGACGACCTGGAGCCTGCTCACGTCTTCGAGCGTAACCAGTCGGCGCCCGAGGCAATCGGGAGGCTGTGGACAACGGGGGCGGCAATCGGCCACATGGCCTGTGAAACCGGGCCCCGGGCACCAGCCGATACAGTCGCCCCCATGACCAAGTGGGAATACGCAACTGTGCCGCTGCTCGTCCACGCCACGAAGCAGATCCTGGACACCTGGGGCGAGGACGGCTGGGAACTCGTCCAGGTCGTGCCCGGCCCGAACAACCCGGAGCAGCTCGTCGCCTACCTGAAGCGGGCGAAGGCGTGAGCGCGGTCGAGACGAGGCTCGCCGAGCTCGGCCTGAAGCTGCCGGCGGTCGTGCCGCCCCTTGCGGCCTACCAGCCTGCGGTGCAGTCCGGCCCGTACGTGTACACCGCCGGCCAGCTGCCCATGGTCGACGGCAAACTGCCCGTCACCGGGAAGGTCGGCGCCGAGGTCACCGCCGAGGAGGCCAAGGCGCTGGCCCGCACCTGCGCGCTGAACGCCTTGGCCGCCGTCAAGTCGGTCGCGGGCGACCTGGACCGCGTCGCGCGCGTGGTGAAGGTCGTCGGCTTCGTGGCCTCGGCCTCGGACTTCACCGGCCAGCCCGCCGTGCTCAACGGCGCGAGCGAGCTGCTGGGCGAGGTCTTCGGCGACAAGGGCGTGCACGCGCGCAGCGCGGTGGGCGTCGCGGTGCTGCCGCTGGACGCGCCGGTCGAGGTCGAGATCCAGGTGGAGCTCGCTCCTTAGGGCCTGCCGGTCCGGCGGTCTGGTCCCTGGCGGTCTGGTCTCTGGCGGCCTGGTTCCTGGTGGCCCGGCTCCCGGCGGTCTGGTCCCTGCTGTCCGCCTGCCCGCCTGCCCGCCTGCCCGCCTGTCCGCCTGTCCGCCCAGGTGTCCGCCCGTCCCGCCGTCCCGTCTGGCGCGATGTTCCCCGGCACCGGGCAGGCGTCCCGTCGGAGCGCGCTGACCTCGGGGAGCTCTCGAACATTCGCCCACCACGGGATAGCCTCGCGCCCATGGCGAATGGGCAGTGGTTTCCCCAGGACTGGCCGGAACGCATCCGCGCGCTGGCGGACGGTGACCTCACTCCGGTCGTCCCGAAGCGCGCGGCCACCGTCATGCTCCTGAAGGACACCGACGCCGGCCCCGTCGTGCACATGCTGCGCCGACGCGCGTCCATGGCCTTCGCCGGAGGCGCGTACGCCTATCCCGGCGGCGGTGTCGACCCCCGCGACGACGACCGGCACGTGCGCTGGGCGGGCCCCACGCGCGCGTGGTGGGCCGAACGGCTGGGCGTCGACGAGACGGCGGCGCAGGCGATCGTCTGCGCGGCCGTGCGCGAGACCTACGAGGAGGCCGGCGTCCTGCTCGCGGGGCCGACGCCCGACTCGGTCGTCGGTGACATCACGGGCGCCGACTGGGAGACGGACCGGGCCGCGGTGGCCGCCCGTGAGCTGTCCTTCGCCGAGTTCCTCGACCGCCGCGGCCTCGTCCTGAGGTCGGACCTGCTGGGTGCCTGGACCCGCTGGATCACCCCGGAGTTCGAGCCCCGCCGCTACGACACCTGGTTCTTCGTGGCCGCGCTGCCGAAGGGGCAGCGCACCCGCAACGCGTCCACGGAGGCCGACCGCACCGTGTGGATCCGCCCGTCGGACGCCGCGGCCTCCTACGACAAGGGCGAGCTGCTCATGATGCCGCCCACCATCGCGACCCTGCGCCGGCTCGCCCCGTACGCCACGGCGGCCGAAGCGCTCGCCGCCGCCCCGGACCTCGATCTCACCCCCGTCCTGGCAGAGGCGCGGATGGTGGAGGGCGAGGTCGTGCTCTCCTGGCCCGGGCACGACGAGTTCACCAAGCGGATCGGGGCCGAGATCACCGGAAGGGGGCCCGCATGACGGCCCTGTACACGGTCGCCCGTACGGTCCTCGGCGCGACGGTCGCCCGTACGGACCTCAGGACGACGGACACGCGCGTGGCGACCCGCCCGCGCGGGGCGGGTATCCGCCGGTCTCGGCCGGACGGTGGCGCGCAGGCCGTCGACCGCCGCCGTGGTGTTGCCCCCGGCGTCACGGAAGGGGCCCGGGCATGACCGACGCAGCCGCCCTCCCCGGCCAGCCCCGCGGCGGAGTGCTCTCGGGCCCGGCCACCGCGCGCGCGGTCAACGTCCTCGCTCCGAACGCGTCCGCCATGACCCTGGACGGCACGAACACCTGGATCGTCGCCGAGCCCGACTCCGACCTGGCGGTCGTGATCGACCCGGGCCCGCTGGACGACGGTCATCTGCGCGCGGTCGTGGACGCCGCCGAGCGGGCCGGCAAGCGCGTCGCGCTGACCCTGTTGACGCACGGCCACCCCGACCACGCCGAGGGCGCCGTCCGCTTCGCCGGGCTGACCGGCACGAAGGTGCGGGCCCTGGACCCGGCGCTGCGGCTGGGCGAGGAGGGGCTGGGCGCCGGCGACGTGGTCACCGTGGGCGGCCTCGAGCTGCGGGTCGTCCCCACGCCCGGCCACACCGCCGACTCGCTCTGTTTCCATCTCCCGGCCGACCGGGCCGTCCTGACCGGCGACACGATCCTCGGCCGGGGCACGACCGTCGTGGCGCACCCCGACGGCCGCTTGGGCGACTATCTGGACTCCCTGAGGCGGCTGCGGTCCCTCGCGGTCGACGACGGCGTCCACACGGTCCTTCCGGGCCACGGCCCGGTCCTGGAGGACGCCCAGGGCGCCGTCGAGTTCTACCTCGCCCACCGCGCCCACCGCCTCGCCCAGGTCGAGACGGCGGTCGAGAACGGCCGCCGCAGCCCTGCCGAGGTCGTCGCCCACGTGTACGCCGACGTCGACCGCTCACTGTGGCCGGCGGCAGAGCTGTCGGTACGGGCCCAGCTGGAGTACCTGACAGAGCACGGCCTCATCTGACCCGCACCGCACGGACCCGGCCGGCACCCGCACGGACCCGGCCGGCGCCCGCACGGACCCGGCCGGCGCCCGCACGGACCTGGTCAGGCCTGCCGGGTCGGCCCGATCAGGTCTGCTCGGCCGGTCTCGGGGCCTTCACGCCGTGCACGCGCGCGTACTCCCGCGCGAGCCAGGGGCCCAGGTCGTCGACGTAGGACGCGAGGACGTCCCGGTCGCCCCGCGGCTCGTACCCGAGGACGGCCGCCGCCCGCAGTTGCTCCGCGCGTCGCGGGTAGTAGACGCCGAAGGCCTCCGCCATCTCGTGGAGGTCGCTCGTCCAGCCGTTCCAGCGGGGCATGACGAGGGTGAAGGCGGTCCGCACGAGACGCCGGGACATGAACCGGACGAGAGGCCGCCGGGCCCCTTCGGAGTCGGCCGTGGCGACGCGCTCGCGCCAGCGCGGCAGGAGCAGGGCCAGATCGCCGTTGGTCTCGCGCGCGAGGAGGGAGTCGGGCCGGTAGCGCGGGAGGTGCTCGGCCAGGTCCTCGCCGAGCAGAGGGGTGCACAGGCAGGCCACGAACCACCCCAGGTCGTGGGTCTCCAGGTCGCTCAGCACGCGCGGGTGATCGACCAGGAGCGTCCCACAGCCGTCGATCTGCGGGAACTCGCTGTCGAGCGTCTCGTCGAGCGCACCGGCCGCCGCGCGGTCCCGGGCGGACGGCTCCGCGCGCAGCACGACGAGCAGGTCGAGATCGCTGCGCCCCACGCGCGCGGTGCCGCGCGGGATCGATCCGTAGACGTACGCGCTGTGCAGCTGTGCCGCGAAGAGGTCGCGGAGCCCGTCCCGGGCGGCTGCGACGACCGGCTCGAAGGCCGCCGGTACGCGCGCGAGGGAGCCTTCGCGCGCGATGTACCCCTGGGCGTCGAGACCTCGGGAAGGAAGCGCTTCTGTCATGCGCCCACTGTGCTGCCCCGGGGAGCGACTCGGCGGCCCGTTTTTCGGCCGCGCGAGGACGCGGCGGGGTCGCGAGTACGGCGGAACCGCGGACGCGGCGGGGCCGTGAGTGCGGCGAGGCCGCCGGAGGCGCTGTGGCGTGGCGCGGCGTGGGCGCGTGCGGGACGGCCTGTCCCGCACGCACATCACCAGATGACCATCGGGAGGGCGAGGCCCGCTCAGAGGCGTCAGCAGGGGGCTGGGGGCGGGCAGCCCCGAGGGACGGTCACGGCACTAGCGCGAGCGCTTGGCCAGTCGCTCGACGTCCAGCAGGATGACGGCCCGCGCCTCAAGGCGCAGCCACCCGCGCTGGGCGAAGTCCGCCAGGGCCTTGTTCACGGTCTCGCGCGAGGCGCCGACGAGCTGCGCCAGTTCCTCCTGCGTGAGGTCGTGGACGACGTGGATGCCTTCCTCGGACTGCACGCCGAAGCGGCGCGAGAGGTCCAGCAGCGCACGAGCCACACGGCCGGGAACGTCCGAGAACACCAGGTCGGACATGGCGTCGTTGGTCTTGCGCAGGCGCCGGGCGACGGCGCGCAGCAGCGCGGTGGCCACTTCCGGGCGGGCGTTGAGCCAGGGCTGGAGGTCGCCGTGGCCGAGGCCGAGCAGCTTGACCTCGGTGAGGGCGGTGGCGGTCGCCGTCCGCGGGCCCGGGTCGAAGAGCGACAGCTCTCCGATGAGCTCGCTGGGGCCCACCACGGCCAGCATGTTCTCCCGGCCGTCCGGGGACGTGCGGTGGAGCTTGACCTTGCCCTCGGTGACGACATAAAGCCGGTCGCCCGGGTCGCCCTCGTGGAACAGGGAGTCGCCGCGGGCCAGGGTCACCTCGCTCATGGAGGCGCGCAGTTCCGCGGCCTGCTCGTCGTCGAGTGCCGCGAAGAGCGGGTTGCGCCGCAGAACGTCGTCCACGAGTTCTCTCCTTGTCGACCTGCTCGGGGGATCTTGCTCCCCGTGTACCAGGGGACCGTGTTCCCCACTCTGCCGGAAGGTCCAAACAGTGTGATCTGTCACAAGGATGCCGCACACATGTCCTGAGGTAAGCGGCAGGGGTCCAATTGGGGGCTGATCTTCAGGGTCCGGGGCGGATGTCGGTCCCGGGCTTTAGGCTGGCCGGGTGTCCAAAACGCCGGTGAGAGCACAGGCCTAGGGGGCTGGGCGGGTGGTTGTACGTCGCGTTTCCGCTGTGGGCGAACAGAACTCTGGTGGTGGTAGGAAAACGGCAAAGGTGACAAACGAGATGCCTGGTGAGAAAGCCGCGGAAACGACCGGTGGAGCAGCCGCCGAAAGGGTTGCCGAGGATCAGACCGACGCCGGCAAAGCCGCGGTCGGGACCACTGCAGCGAAGAAGGCAGCGGCGAAGAGGGCAGCGGTCAGGAAAGCACCGGCCAAGTCGGCTCCGGTCAAGAAAGCTCCGGTCAGGAAGGCAGTCGACGCGAAGGCCCTCACGGCTGCGAAGACCGTCGTCCGGAAGCCCGAGTCCCGCACCGCGCTCGTCCGCCGTGCCCGCCGTATCGACCGCGAGCTTGCGGAGATCTACCCCTACGCCCACCCCGAGCTGGACTTCGTCAATCCGTTCCAGCTGATCGTCGCCACGGTCCTGTCCGCACAGACCACGGACCTCCGGGTGAACCAGACGACTCCCGCTCTCTTCGCCAAGTACCCCACCCCTGAGGACCTGGCCGCCGCCGACCCGGAGGAGGTCGAGGAGATCCTGCGCCCCACCGGTTTCTTCCGGGCCAAGACCAGGTCGGTGATAGGCCTCTCCAAGGCCCTGGTGGAGGAGTTCGGCGGCGAGGTCCCCGGCCGCCTCGAGGACCTGGTGAAACTGCCCGGCGTCGGCCGCAAGACCGCCTTCGTGGTGCTGGGCAACGCGTTCGGCAGGCCCGGGATCACCGTGGACACGCACTTCCAGCGGCTCGTACGGCGCTGGCAGTGGACCGAGCAGACCGAGCCCGACAAGATCGAGGCCGAGATAGCGGCGCTCTTCCCCAAGAGCGAGTGGACGATGCTCTCGCACCACGTGATCTTCCATGGCCGCCGCATCTGCCACGCCCGTAAGCCCGCATGCGGCGCCTGCCCCCTCGCTCCCCTCTGCCCGGCGTACGGAGAGGGGGAGACGGATCCGGAAAAGGCGAAGAAGCTCCTGAAGTACGAGAAGGGCGGCTTCCCCGGCCAGCGTCTGAACCCGCCCCAGTCCTACCTGGACGCGGGCGGCAAGCCGGCCCCGCCGCTGGGGGCCGGATGACGCGAGGAGTGACAGCCGGAGGACTGACGACCGGAGGACTGACGGCCGGAGGATTGACGGCCGGAGGGCTGGCGACCGCAGGACTGGCGACCGCAAAGCCGACTCCGGCGGTCGAGGCGAGGCGTCCTCGGCGATCCGCCGCCATGACCCTCGATGTGGGGTGTGAGCGGCGCTCTGCCGCTCTGGCGGTCGATGCGGTGGCCGGGGAGCTGTCGGCCGCGGCGGTGATCGGAACGGGATCCGCGGAACGATCTGCCGGTGTTCGGGCGTTGGACTCGGCAGAACGGGGGGCGGTGTGGCGATGACGCGAGCGAGCAATACCCAAGGCGGTTCCGTGACGCTCAGCAAGAAGGGGCTGCCTGCCTGGCTGGACCCGGTGGTGCACGCCGCGGAGACCGTCCAGCCACCCCAGCTCAGCCGCTTCCTCCCGCCGGCGAACGGCACGGGGCGCCAGTCGGCCGTCCTGATCCTGTTCGGCGAGGGCGACCGCGGCCCCGAGCTGCTCCTCATGGAGCGTGCGAGCTCCCTGCGCTCCCACGCCGGTCAGCCCTCCTTCCCGGGCGGCGCCCTCGACCCCGAGGACGGCGACCCGCACGGTGACGGGCCGCTCAGGGCAGCCCTCCGCGAGGCGGAGGAGGAGACCGGGCTCGATCCGTCCGGCGTCCAGCTCTTCGGTGTGCTGCCCAAGCTGTACATCCCGGTCAGCGGCTTCGTCGTCACCCCGGTGCTGGGCTGGTGGCGTGAGCCGACCCCGGTGGGGGTCGTCGACCCCGGCGAGACGGCCCGGGTCTTCACGGTCCCCGTGGCGGATCTCACAAATCCGGGCAACCGGGTCACGACCGTACATCCGAGCGGTCACCACGGCCCGGGATTCCTGGTCGAATCAGCCCTTGTGTGGGGGTTCACGGCCGGCGTCATCGACCGATTGCTGCACTTCGCGGGCTGGGAGCTGCCCTGGGACCGTGAGAAGCAGGTCCCGCTGGACTGGCGGTCATGACAGGGTGAGCTCCGTGAATGTGCTGGACATCCTGTTGCTGGTCGCCGCCCTCTGGTTCGCGGTCGTGGGCTATCGCCAGGGCTTCGTCGTCGGCATCCTGTCGGTGATCGGCTTCCTGGGCGGCGGCCTCGTCGCCGTCTACCTGCTGCCCGTGATCTGGGACGCGCTGACCGAGAACTCCGAGGTGAGCACCACGGCCGCTGTCGTGGCGGTCATCGTGGTGATCGTCTGCGCCTCGGTCGGCCAGGCGCTCACCACCCACCTCGGCAACAAGCTGCGCCGGCACATCACCTGGTCCCCGGCCCGCGCGCTGGACGCGACGGGCGGTGCGCTGGTCAACGTCGTGGCGATGCTGCTGGTGGCCTGGCTGATCGGCTCCGCCCTGGCCGGCACCACCCTGCCGACCCTCGGCAAGGAGGTCCGCAGCTCCAACGTGCTGCAAGGGGTGTCCCGGGCGCTGCCCGCCCAGGCCGACACCTGGTTCGCCGACTTCTCCTCCGTCCTCGCGCAGAACGGCTTCCCGCAGGTCTTCAGCCCGTTCTCCAACGAGCCGATCACCGACGTCCAGCCACCCGACCCGGCGCTGGCGAACAGTGCGGTCGCCAAGCGCGCCCAGCGCTCCATCGTCAAGGTCATGGGCACCGCGGAGAGCTGCGGGAAGGTCCTGGAGGGCACCGGCTTCGTCTTCGGCGAGCGCCGGGTCATGACCAACGCGCACGTCGTCGGCGGGGTCGACGAGCCCACCGTCCAGATAGGCGGTGAAGGGCGCAAGTACGACGCCACCGTCGTGCTGTACGACTGGAAGCGCGACATCGCGGTCCTGGATGTGCCGGACCTCGACGCGCCCCCCCTCCGGTTCACCACCGAGGACGCGGCGAGCGGCGACAGCGCGATCGTCGCGGGCTTCCCGGAGAACGGGTCGTACGACGTCCGGGCCGCGCGGGTACGCGGGCGCATCACGGCCAACGGTCCGGACATCTACCATCGCGGCACCGTGCGCCGTGACGTGTACTCGCTGTACACGACCGTCCGCCAGGGCAACTCCGGAGGCCCGCTCCTCACCCCCGACGGCAAGGTGTACGGCGTGGTCTTCGCGAAGTCCCTGGACGACTCCGACACCGGCTACGCCCTGACCGCGGACGAGATCCAGCAGGACATCTCCACGGGGCGTACCGCGGGCCAGCAGGTGGACAGCGACAGCTGCGCCCTCTAGCCGCGTACTTCAGCCGCGCTCTCCTCGGGCCGCCCGCGGCCTGCGTCAGGTTCAACGCGGCCCTGCGTCAGGCTCAACACGCCTTGCGTCGGGATCGAGGGCGGCCCCGCGTCAGCCTCGAGGGTGGCGCAGGCGGACCGAGACCCAGCGGGCCCGGCGGCGCAGGATGCGCGGAATGCCCACCCGGAGATCGGAATCCGGCAGTTGCGGGTCCGCGCCTCGTTGGTGGGGGCTCAGGCCACTGGCCGAGCGGCGGTTGCGTCCTGCGTCACTGTAGTCGTGCGTCCAGCCCATACCCGGACGTCTGCCCCTGCCCCAAGGTCGATAACCGCCCCCGGAGCCGCCAATTGGCCTATGCGTCAGGCATTTGGCCGATCGTCGTACAGGTGTGCCGAACCGACTGCCCGGACGCGGCCGAACGCTGTACCCATCGGGATCGAACGGTCACCGGTCGGGTTCGGGATCCTTCAGCCAACTGACCAGTTCGGTGGAGAAAGCGACCGGATCCTCCTCGTGCGGAAAGTGCCCGAGCCCGTCGAACAGCCTCCACCGGTACGGCGCTTCGACGTACTCGCCGGAACCGGCCGCACTGCGGGTGCGCATCACCGGATCGAGGGAGCCGTGCAGGTGCAGCGTGGGAACCCGCACCGGCCGCTTCATACGCCGGTAGAACTGGACGCCGTCCGGACGGGCCAGCGAGCGCACCAGCCATCGGTACGGCTCGACGGCGCAGTGCGCGGTGGACGGGATGCACATCGCGCGCCGGTACGTCTCCACCGCGTCGTCCTCCGGCAGCCGTGGCCCGGACCAGTCCCGCATCAGCCGGCCCACCAGCTCGCCGTCGTCGGCGGTGAGCTGCCGCTCCGGGATCCACGGCCGCTGGAAACCCCAGATGTGGGAGCTTGCGGCGCTCTGCCGGACGTCGGACAGCATCGCCGAGCGCCAGCGCCGCGGATGCGGCATCGACGCGACGGCCAGCCGCCGCACGAGCTTGGGGCGCATCACGGCCGCAGTCCACGCCAGGTAGCCGCCGAGGTCGTGGCCGACCAGCGCGGCGTCCGGCTCGCCCAGGGAGCGGATCACGCCGGTGATGTCGAGGGCGAGGTTGGCCGGGTCGTAACCGCGGGGCGTGCGGTCGCTGCCGCCCACGCCCCGCAGATCCATCGCCACGGCCCGGAAGCCGGCCTCGGCCAGCGCGACCAGTTGATGCCGCCACGTCCACCAGAACTGCGGGAAACCGTGGACGAGCATGACGAGCGGACCGTCGCCCGCCTCCGCGATGTGGAACCGCGCGCCGTTCGCGGCGACCTCGCGGTGGGTGACCGGCATGCCGAAGACCGCGCCCGGCCGTACGAGCGAGGCGGGCGGCGGCGAGGGAAACGCGGGGTCCGTCATGACGACGAGCGTGCCACAGCCTCGAGGGCCTCCGGCGCCCGCTCATGCGGCAGCTCGGGCCGCGGGTGCGGCTTGGCGTTCTGCAGGACGCCCGCCGTCTCCTTCATGGACGCGGCCACCTTCTGCGCTCCCTTGCCCTTCTGCGCCTTCTTGGCGAAGACCACGCCGATCAGCACGAGGACGACCGCGACGAGCACGTTCGCCGCGAAGGACAGCAGGAAGCAGATCGCGAGGTTCCAGTCGCTCCAGGTCCGGATGCCGTACGCCAGGGCGAAGTTCAGCATCGGCAGGGAGAACACCAGGACCGCGCCGGCCACCGAGAACGCCCCGCCGCTCAGTGCGCCGCGCTTGACGTCCTGCTTCAACTGCGCCTTCGCCAGCGCGATCTCGTCGTGCACCAGCGCCGACAATTCGGTCGTCGCCGAGGCGAACAGCTGGCCGATGCTGCGTTCGGCGCCGACCGGGCTGCCGTCGGGTGCGCTCATCGCGTTCTCCCTCTCCTGCTGCTGCTCTGAGATTCCGGGTTCTTTTGTACCGTCCCGTCAGATCATGCCGGACGGTCGCCGTCCTCGCCTGCCCCGCCCGGCACTTCGGCAAGCCCGTGACGCGCGGCGGCGTCCTCCTGGGCGATCCGCCGGCTGATCTCCTCAGCCGTCCGGCGGTGTTCGGCGGCCTTGCGGTCGTGGATCTCCGCCATCCGCAGGTGGTACGCCGGGTCGTCCTGTTCGTAGACGTCGGGGATGCCGTCGAGGTCGTCGTCGCGCTCCTCCGTTTCGCACATCCGGCGATACCGGGCGTTGCGCAGTTTCAGCAGCACGGTCGCCAGGGACGCCGCGATCAGTGAGCCCAGCAGGACGGCGGCCTTGACCTCGTCGGTCAGGGCCGCGTCTCCCTCGAAGGCCAGCTCGCCGATCAGCAGCGAGACGGTGAAACCGATTCCGGCGAGGGACGCGACGGCGAAGACGTCCGCCCAGGCCAGGTCCTCGCTGAGCGAAGCCCGGGTGAAACGGACGGTCAGCCAGGTTCCGCCGAAGATGCCGAGCGTCTTGCCGACCACGAGGCCGAGTACGACGCCCAGTGTCTCCGGCTGGCCGAACACGTCCGCGACGGCGTTGCCCGAAATCGCCACTCCGGCGCTGAACAGGGCGAACAGCGGGACCGCGACACCTGCGGAGAACGGTCGCACGAGATGCTCGATCCGCTCGCCGGGGGAGCTCTCCTCGCCGTCGCGCGTCGTGCAGCGCAGCATCAGCCCCATGGCGACGCCGGCGATCGTGGCGTGGATGCCGCTGTTGTACATCAACGCCCACACGATCAGCGAGAGCGGCAGATAGACGTACCAGCCGCGTACGCCCGAGCGCAGCAGCAGCCAGAAGACGACGAGCCCGGCGACCGCGCCCCCCAGCGCGGCGAAGTCGATGGTGCTCGTGAAGAAGACCGCGATGATCAGGATCGCGAAGAGGTCGTCGACGACGGCGAGGGTGAGCAGAAAGGCGCGCAGCGCGCTCGGCAGCGACGTCCCGATGACGGCGAGCACGGCGAGCGCGAACGCGATGTCGGTGGCCGTGGGCACGGCCCAACCGCTCACATCGCCGCCGCCCGTGAGGTTCGTGAGCGTGTAGACGAGCGCCGGCACGGCCATGCCGCTCAGAGCGGCCGCGACCGGGAGCGCGGCGGCTCTCGGATCCTTGAGATCACCGGCGACGAGTTCGCGTTTGAGTTCGATGCCGGCGACGAAGAAGAAGACGGCGAGGAGGCCGTCGGCGGCCCAGTGCTCCACGGAGAGGTGGAGGCCCAGGGCCTCCGGGCCGAGGTGGAAGTGGCTCACGCTGTCGTAGGCGTCGTGCAGTGAGGGTACGTTCGCCCAGATCAACGCGGCGACGGCGGCCACGAGCAGCAGCACCCCGCCGACGGTCTCGGTGCGCAGGGCGTTCGCGACGAAGTTCCGTTCGGGGAAGGAGAGCCGTCCGAACACCTTGCGGGGAGCGGGGGACGGGGCCGAGGGGCGGGGCGCGTTCACGGGGGGACCTCCGGTCGGTGGGCAGGGCTGACTGCATGCCGACCAGACTTCCCGGCGCACCTGAGGTTCACGTTTCTTCCCGAGCCTACCCATGGCACGTCGGGTCGCATCACGAGCGTGCGCCTCTTATGCATTTCACGGGTGCCCCCAGGGGCGGACGTGCGGGTGCTCCCAGAAGCGGCGCGCGGGTGCTCCCGGGTGCGGACGCGGGGGCGCACGGGCGCGCGGGGGGCCCGTCCGGCGCGGCGTGCGCCGGACGGGCCTGTGGAGCGTGTCCGCGGGGCCTTGAGAAGCCCCCGGGCTCAGTCCTCGCTGGGTGCGGCGGGGAGCTTGGCCTGGATGAGGTCCATGACCGTTGAGTCGGTCAGCGTCGTGACGTCACCCAGCTGACGGTTCTCCGCGACGTCCCGCAGCAGCCGGCGCATGATCTTGCCGGAGCGGGTCTTCGGCAGCTCCGCGACCGGCAGGACGCGCTTCGGCTTGGCGATCGGGCCGAGCGTGGCGCCGACATGGTTGCGCAGGTCGGCGACGAGTTGCTCGTCCTCCGCGTTCGCGGTGCCGCGCAGGATGACGAAGGCGACGATGGCCTGCCCGGTCGTCTCGTCCGCGGCGCCCACGACGGCCGCCTCGGCGACGGACGGGTGGGACACCAGCGCGGACTCCACCTCGGTGGTGGAGATGTTGTGACCCGACACCAGCATCACGTCGTCGACGCGGCCGAGGAGCCAGACGTCCCCGTCGTCGTCCTTCTTCGCTCCGTCGCCCGCGAAGTACCTGCCCTCGAAGCGGGACCAGTACGTGTCGAGGAACCGCTGGTCGTCGCCCCAGATGGTGCGCAGCATCGACGGCCACGGCTCGGTCAGGACCAGATAGCCGCCGCCGCCGTTCGGCACCTCGTTGGCCTCGTCGTCGACGACGGTCGCGCAGATGCCCGGCAGCGGAGTCTGCGCCGACCCCGGCTTGGTCGCCGTCACGCCCGGCAGCGGCGAGATCATCATCGCGCCGGTCTCGGTCTGCCACCAGGTGTCCACGACGGGCGTGCGGTCGCCCCCGATGTGCTTGCGGTACCAGATCCACGCCTCGGGGTTGATCGGCTCCCCGACCGAGCCCAGCACCCGCAGGCTGCCGAGGTCGAACTTCGCGGGGATGTCGTCGCCCCACTTCATGAAGGTGCGGATGGCGGTCGGCGCCGTGTACAGGATCGTGACCCCGTACTTCTGCACGATCTCCCAGAAGCGGCCCTGGTGCGGTGTGTCGGGCGTGCCCTCGTACATGACCTGCGTCGCGCCGTTGGCCAGTGGCCCGTACACGATGTACGAGTGGCCGGTGACCCAGCCGACGTCGGCGGTGCACCAGTACACGTCGGTCTCGGGCTTGAGGTCGAAGACCGCGTGGTGGGTGTACGCGGTCTGCGTGAGGTAGCCGCCGGACGTGTGCAGGATGCCCTTCGGCTTACCCGTGGTGCCGGAGGTGTAGAGGATGAAGAGCGGGTGTTCGGCCTCGAACGCCTCAGGTGTGTGCTCGGCCGACTGCCGGTCCACGGCCTCGTGCCACCACACGTCCCGGCCCTCGGTCCAGGCCACGTCCTGGCCGGTGCGCCGCACCACGAGGACGTGCTCGACGTTGTCCACGCGCGCGACGGCGTCGTCCACGGCCGGCTTCAGGGCGGACGGCTTGCCGCGCCGGTAACCGCCGTCGGACGTGATGACGACACGGGCGTCCGCGTCCTGGATCCGGGTGGCCAGCGCGTCCGCCGAGAACCCGCCGAAGACGACGGAGTGCGCCGCGCCGATCCGGGCGCAGGCGAGCATCGCGATCGCCGTCTCGGGGATCATCGGCATGTACACCGCGACCCGGTCGCCCTTCCGAACTCCCAGCTCCAACAAGGCGTTGGCGGCCTTGGACACCTCGTCCTTGAGCTCTGCGTAGGTGAGCGCGCGGCTGTCGCCCGGCTCGCCCTCGAAGTGGATGGCGACCCGGTCTCCGTTGCCGGCCTCCACGTGCCGGTCGACGCAGTTGTAGGCGACGTTGAGCTCGCCGTCCTTGAACCACTTGGCGAACGGCGGGTTCGACCAGTCCAGCGTCTCGGTCGGCTCTTTGGCCCAGGTGAGCCGACGGGCCTGCTCGGCCCAGAAGCCGAGCCTGTCAGCCTTGGCCTGCTCGTACGCCTCCGCCGTGACGTTGGCGTGGGCCGCCAGCTCGGCGGGCGGCGTGAACCTGCGCTCTTCCTTGAGCAGGTTGGAAAGTGAAGGAGACTCGGTCATACGCCACTCTCCTCCCCCAGCAGGTTGGCCAGGCTTTCGTTGTTCACGACATCTCCCTCTCGAAGGGTGTCCGTGTCCGTTGTGTCCCAGGCCACAGCTCATCAGACCTGAGGGGCCGGTGACAAGGGCCGACGAATAATTGGTTTAGACCTGTCAGGGTCGGGGTGACGCGAGGGTGCTCGCCCCCGTCGCGGTGAGCCAGGGGTCATCCGTACCCACGGACACGGAGCGGGAGGAGTTCAGCGGGTGTAACCCCTCTCACATCGGTTGTCGCATCACGGCACCTCCCCGTCTGCGTACCTCCTCATTTCCTCGGCCGGTGCGCCGCTGCCCTCCCGCCCGAGTCCGGAAAGGCAGCGGTGCGTGGTGCGTTTACGCTTGCGCGTCGGGGGCTCAGGCGGACACGTCCGTCGCCCCTACGTGGTCGAAGACCTCGCCGCCGCCCTGCTCGGCCCCGGTGAGCAGATACGTCTGGGCCTCGCCCACATGGAAGTACAGCCCGTGCAACTCCAACGTCCCGGCCTGCAACGCCCGGGTCACGGACGGGTGGGTCCGCAGATGCTCCAGCTGCTGGACGACATTGGTCAGGCACAGCTGCTCGACCGTGTCCGCCGCCGCCCGCCCGGCCAGCCGGGCGACGGGACGGCCGTCGTCGGCCATCCGATCCAGGCTCGGCAGGCCGTGCCGCAGCCACCGTCTCAGCGGTGTGCGCGCCGGGCCGGGCTCGCAGGTGAGCAGTGCCTGCATGGCGCCGCACCCCGAGTGCCCGCACACCGTGATGGATCGCACGTCGAGCACGTCCACCGCGTACTCGATCGCGGCGGCCACCGAGTCGTCCCCGCTCTCCTGCCCCGTCGGGGGCACCAGGTTGCCCACGTTGCGCACCACGAACAGGTCGCCGGGACCACTGGAGGTGATCATCGACGTGACCAGCCGTGAATCGGCGCAGGCGAGGAACAGCTGGGACGGCTGCTGCCCCTCCCGTGCCAGTCGGGCCAGCTCGCCCCGCACCAGTGGCGCGGTGTTGCGCTGAAACGCGCTGATGCCACGGACGAGCCGACGTGCGCTCGGCTCGGACGTGCTCGGTCCGGTTCCGCCCCCGGAACCCACGGCTCTGCCGGCGCCGGACCCCACGGCTCTGCCGGCACCGGCGGACCGGTGAGCCCCGGCGTCGCCGTGGCCGGCAACGGCCTTCCAGGTTCGGGCGGCGGCCTCGATGCCGGGCATCGGGCCGACTTCAGGAGCCCCGTCGGCGTCGGCGGCCCCGTCGTCCTTTGGCCGGGCACTGCCCACCCTGGCCCGGGCCCCATCGACCCCAGGCCGGTCCTCGTCGACCCCGGCTTCGGCCACCGCCCCGCCGGAGCCGGTGACGCGCGCGGAGCCGTGCACTGGTCCGTCGGGCACTGCTTCCCCGTGTCCCGGCTCGCCGTGCCGTCCGACCGGCTTCCCGGCCGACGTCGTCGGCTCCGAGCCGGCGGGTCTGCCGCCGGGACGGTTGTCGGCACTGCCGTCTGCGCCGTCGCCGTCAGCGGTGTCGTCGGTGTACTCGTCGAGGGACGAAGGGGCGGAACGCGGCTGTTCGCACTGGTGGTTGCGCCAAGGCGTCCAGGGACGGCAGCGGCAGTCGGCGAGGGCGGCGCCCACTTCCTGGCCGTCAGCCGGGTGTTCGACGCCGGCGGGTTCGAGGATTCTGCCCCCGAATGCGGAGCGCCGGCCGGCCAGGTCGACGGAGCCGCCGTGCGCGGTGTGCGTCTTCTGCCAGTGCTGCAGGGACTCGTAGGCGGCGTGATCCATGAAGGAGCCGTCCAACTCCACCACGACATGGGTTCCTTGCGGGACGAGGTGCAGGATTCGGCTGAGCCGCGGCACGGCGAGGAACGTCAACTGGCCTCTGACCTGTACGTGATGGACTCCTTCCTTCTCGTGGTGCGTGATGCGGGTGCGGGCGAGGCGGTGCAGGGCCACCGCGACCCCGACGGCGATGCCGAGGGCCACGCCTTCGAGGACGCCGAGGGCGACCACTCCGAGGGTGGTGACGGCGTACACCAGTACCTCTCGGTGGCGCGTCACCGAGCGAATGTGGTGCAGGGACACCATCTGGATGCCGACGGCCATCACCAGGGCGGCGAGTGAGGCGAGCGGGATGAGATCCAGGATCGGGACCATCAGCAGCGCGGCGACTACTACGAGAACGCCGTGCAGCATCGTGGAGTTCCGGCTCGCGGCACCGGCTCGGACATTCGCCGAACTGCGCACGGCCACGCCCGCGACGGGGAGTCCTCCGAGCGCGCCGGAGACGATGTTGGCCGCCCCCTGGCCCAGCAGTTCGCGGTCCAGGTCGGAGCGGCCGACGCGGGCGGAGCGGGAGCCGAGCAGGCCGGGGCGGGTGGCGATCATCTTGTCCACGGCAACCGCGCCGAGCAGAGACTGGACACTGCAGACGAGCGTGGTGGTGACCACGGCGGCCACCAGCCCGAGCACCGGTCCCTCGGGGAGGCCGGCCAGGGCGTGACTGCTCCAGGACGGCAGGTCGACCTTCGGCAGGGCAAGGCCGGCGAGAGCGGCCGCGGTGGTGGCGCCGTTGACCGCGACCAGCGCGGCGGGCACCTTGTTCAACAGCCGGCCCGCCCGGCCGGGGATACGCGGCCAGAGCAGCAGCAGGGTCAGCGTCAGCGCGCTCACGACGACGGCCGCGGGATGCAGGCCCGCCAACTGAGCGGGCAGAGCACGAAGGTTGTCGAGGACGGAGCTCTGCGGGTTGCCGCCGAGGACGACATGGAGCTGGGCGACGGCGATGGTGATGCCGATGCCGGCGAGCATGCCGTGCACGATGGCGGGGCTGACGGCGAGGGCCGTGCGCGCCACGCGCAGGCAGCCGAGACCCAGTTGGGCGATCCCGGCGAGGACGGTGATGGCGCAGGTGGTCCGCCATCCGTAGCGCTGGATGAGATCGGCGGTGACGACGGTCAGACCGGCAGCGGGGCCGCTGACCTGGAGCGGTGAACCGCCGACCCAGCCGGCGACGATCCCGCCGGCGGCGGCGGCCACGAGGCCGGCCTGAAGGGGCGCGCCGGTGGCGAGGGCGATGCCGAGGGACAGCGGGAGGGCGATCAGGAACACCGCGATCGAGGCGGACACATCGGCGCCCGCGACGTGGAAGCGGCGGTGAGGGGGCGGTGACGGACTGTGGGACTGCTGGACGCGCTTCGTGCGCGTCGAGTGGGCGGTGGTGCGGGTGGGGACGCAGGCGGACATGGTTCCCGTCTCCTCCGGGGCGGCGCGGTCGCGGAACAGGTGGTCCCCCGGCTGTGGCGGGGGCGGTCGCGGCCGTGGGTCACGGCATGCAGCGGCGGGATGAATTCCAACGCTCGGTAAACAGATCGTAATGCAGAGTAAAGGTCAAGCATGGATTTTTGTGGCAAATAGGGCAACGAATCGCCTGAAAGGGTGAAGTGGTCTTTTTGTCGGCTTGTCGTATTAATTCCTTCTCGGCCCTATGCGATCTTGACGGCGCCGTCGGCTCGATCCGGCGCGTCATCAGAGAACGCCCTCGTCGGCGTTGGCCGAGAGAAGGAAGAAGGTGGGCGGAACATGGCCGCCACCCAGAGGATCGCCGCAGGCGCAGTGGTCGCCGCGGCCGTAGCCGCATCGCTCGCCGGTTGCGCCACGGGAACCGGTGGTTCCCATGGCTCCGAGGAAGGGGTGTCGGGGGCGGAGAAGGCGAAGCCGGCTCCGGCGCCCAAAAGCCTCGTCCGGCTGATCGGCGACGGCTCCACCGCGTACACCGGAGCACAGCCCCACCTGCCCAGGGCCGAACGCCTGAAGCCGGGCCAGAAGCCGCCCCAGTTCGTGGTCTTCTCCTGGGACGGCGCCGGCGAGGACAGCCAGAAGCTGTTCTCGCACTTCCGCAAGGTCGCCAGGGACAACCACGCGACCATGACCTACTTCCTCAGCGGCGTGTACATGCTGCCGGCGGAGAAGGCCGACCTGTACAAACCGCCACAGCACTCGCCGGGCCGCTCGGACATCGGGTTCAACGACGAGCAGGGCATCGCCGCAACCGTGAAGCAGCTGCGCCTGGCGTGGCTGGAGGGCAACGAGATCGGCACCCACTTCAACGGTCACTTCTGCGGCAAGAACGGCGGCGTCGGCGAGTGGTCCGTCGAGGAGTGGAAGGACGAGATCGACCAGGCCAAACAGTTCGTCAAGACCTGGAAGAGCAACACCGGCATGAAGAAGGCGGCCCCGCTGCCCTTCGACTACGACAAGGAGCTCGTCGGCGCGCGCACGCCCTGCCTCGAGGGGCAGAAGAACTTCATGACGGCCGCGCGCGGGCTCGGCTTCCGCTACGACACGAGCGGCGTCAACAACCAGGTCTGGCCGGGCAAGAAGCAGGGCCTGTGGGACCTGTCCATGCAGCTCGTGCCCTTTCCCGGCCACCGCTACGAGCAGCTCACCATGGATTACAACTACATGGTCAACCAGTCTGGGACCGCCACCCAGGGCGACCGGACCAAGTTCGCCTACTGGGGCGACCAGATGCGCGACAGCCTGCTCAAGGGCTTCGGCCGGGCCTACGACGGCAACCGCGCACCGCTGATCATCGGCAACCACTTCGAGTCCTGGAACGGCGGCACGTACATGCGCGCCGTCGAGCAGGTCGTCGCGCACGTCTGCAACAAACCCGACGTGCGCTGCGTGTCCTTCCGGCAGCTGGCCGACTGGCTGGACGCCCAGGACCCGGCGGTCCTGGCCAGGCTGCGCACCCTGGACGTGGGCGAGGCCCCGAAGCAGGGCTGGGCGTCCTTCCTCTCCGGCGCCCCGGCCCCGGCGCCCAAGGGCGTGCCCGGGGTGCCGGCGGTCGGGCGGTAGCCGAGGGGGATCGTCGACGCCGGCGGCCGCCGGTGCCGTCCGGCGGACACGGCAGGCGCCGCCGACGCGGCGCCTGCCGAAGGGGGGAGGCCCAGCCCGTCACACAGAGGCTGTGGCGGTGACCCCTTCCCCCAGGACGAAGCCGGGGTCGACCTGCGCGGCCAGGTCGGCCCCGGTGCGCTCGTTGCCCCAGGACTCGGCGTTCTTGAGGTGGAAGTGCACCATCTGGCGGGTGTAGCGCTCCCAGTCCCGCCTGTCGTACGCCGAGTCGACGGTCGTCCGCAGAAGGTGCAGGGCGTGAAGGTTGGTGTCCTCGAGGAGTGCGAACCGGGGCGGTCGGCCCTTCTCCATCGCACGAACCCAGTCCGACTGCCCGACCGTCACGAGCAGGTCGTCGCCGACTTCGGCGCGGAGGAAGTCGATGTCGTCCCGGCCCTGCACCTTGTTGCCGACGACCTTCAGCTCGACACCGAAGTCGCGGGCGTACTCCTTGTACTGGCGATAGACGGAGACCCCCTTGCGAGTCGGCTCGGCGACGAGGAACGTGATGTCGAAACGGGTGAACATGCCGGAGGCGAAGGAGTCCGAGCCGGCGGTCATGTCGACCACGACGTACTCGTCACGACCGTCCACCAGGTGGTTCAGGCACAGCTCCACCGCTCCGGTCTTGGAGTGGTAGCAGGAGACCCCCAGGTCGGCTTCCGTGAAAGGCCCCGTGACCATCAAACGGACGGAGCCGCCGTCGAGTTCCACCGGCCGGGCGCAGGCGTCGTACACCGGATTGTCCTCGCGCACCCGCAGCAGGCGTGAGCCCTCGCCGGGCGGTGTCGTCTTGATCATCGTCTCGGTGGAGGCGACGCGGGGGTTGGAGCCGCGCAGATAGTCCTTGATCAACGGCAGCCGGTCGCCCATCGCGGGCAGTGCGGCGGCGTCCGACTCGTCGAGCCCGAGCGCGGGGCCGAGGTGCTGGTTGATGTCCGCGTCGACCGCGATGACGGGTGCGCCGGCGGCAGCGAGGTGACGGATGAACAGGGAGGACAGGGTCGTCTTGCCGCTGCCGCCCTTCCCGACGAAAGCAATTTTCATGTTCACCAAGCGTAGTTAATAGATAGCTTTGAGTGACAGCGGGGCGTGAAGAAGACCACTCCTTCGTGGGGTGTGGGCGCAGGTTGCGTAATGTCGCACTCATGAGTACGACAGGCGCGTCCGCCGATCCGCTTGCCGCCCTGGGAGTGTTGCCCGGAGTGGCCGAGTCCGTGGAGTCCGTCCGCAAGGCCGTGGACCGGGTCTACGGGCACCGTGTCATGCGTCGCCGCAGCGGCGCGGTCACTTCCGAGGCCGCCCTGCGCGGAGCCCGCGGCTCGGCGGCGCTGTCCGGGGCGGACTGGGCCCTGGAGGAGGTGCGCCGACGCAGCGACTTCGGCGTGGACGGCGAGGCACGCGTCGTGGGCGCCTCGCTGCGGCTCACCGCGGAGGCGGGTCAGTTGCTGTCCATCTGGCGGCAGTCGCCCCTGCGGGTGCTGGCGCGGCTGCACCTTGTCGCCGCCGCGAGCAACGGTGACGAGGTCGGGCGGCCGCGCCATGCCGGGGAGGCGGTCGACGAACCGCTGATCGAACTGCCGCTGCCGGACGCGGACGAGCTGGCCGGCCGCCTCGAGGGCCTGTCCGAACTGATCATCGCGGGAGGGTCCGCCCCCGCCCTGGTGACGGCCGCAATCGTGCACGGGGAGCTTCTGGCGCTCCGTCCCTTCACCTCCCACAACGGTCTGGTGGCGCGGGCCGCCCAGCGTGTCGTCCTCATCGGCAGCGGTCTCGACCCCAAGTCGGTCTGCCCCGCCGAGGTGGGACACGCCGAGCTCGGCCGGGCCGCCTATGTCGCGGCCCTGGACGGTTACGCGTCCGGCACCCCGGACGGCATGGCGGCGTGGATCACGCACTGCGGCAAGGCCGTGGAACTGGGCGCGCGCGAGTCGACGGCGGTGTGCGAGGCGCTGCAGCGCGGAGCCGCGTGACGACGCTCCGCGCGTGGTGGAGCGGCAAGCCGACAACCCGTGCACGCGTGAGGCGGGTATGAAAAAGGCCCCCCGCGGGGGCCCTGCAAAGGGTTGCGGCGGTACGAGTTCTCGTACCGCCGCTGGCATGATCACCCGGTTACCAAGCGTCCTCGATATATGCCCATCAGGTCGGGACTTTGCCCGTCACCTGGTGCGGCTGGCCCGTAATCGACGGGTCGACGTCGCGTGGGTGCCCGGTTCTCATGCGCGGTCCGTGGGGCCAAATGCGTTATTAAGGTGATCCTCTCGGATGTCCTTGGTCTCGCGGGCCGTTGAGTCATTTGTACTCCAGGACCTCGACAAGCGGAAGCCCTGGCACCAGTTCTTTACTTTCACTCTCAAACAACAGCGAATTAAATGAAAACGGTCATTGTGGCGCGGCGTCGTACGGTGGATCGTCGCGGACGCAAGTGGGGCGACCCCTCAGGCCATCGCCGCCCGGCGCCTGCTGGCGTACCAGACCAGACCCGCGGTGGCCGCCGCCGCTCCTATGGCCGCCATGGCGACGAGTGCCGGGCGCGGCGGCACGGAGAACGCGGGGATCCGCTGCTTGAGGCGCACCGGACGATGGAAGTCGAGAATCGGCCATCCGCGCGCCACGGCCTCGCGCCGGAGCGCCCGGTCCGGGTTCACCGCGTGCGGATGCCCGACCGACTGCAGCATCGGCAGGTCGGTCGCCGAGTCGCTGTAGGCGTAGCAGCGGGAGAGGTCGTAGCCCTCGGACACGGCCAGCTCCTTGATCGCCTCCGCCTTCGTCGGACCGTACGCGTAGTACTCCACTTCGCCGGTGAAGCAGCCGTCCTCGCCCACGACCATGCGGGTGGCGACCACGCGGTCCGCTCCGAGCAGCTCGCCGATCGGCTCGACCACCTCCGCGCCCGAGGTGGAGACGATGACCACGTCACGGCCGGCGACGTGATGCTCCTCGATGAGTGAGGCCGCCTCGTCGTAGATCAGCGGATCGATCAGGTCGTGAAGCGTCTCGGCCACGATCTCCTTCACCTGTTGGACGTTCCAGCCGCGCACGAGGGCCGACAGGTACTCGCGGGTTCGTTCCATCTGGTCGTGGTCCATGCCGCCGACCAGGAACACGAACTGGGCATATGCGGTACGCAAGGCCGCCCGGCGGTTGATCAGCCCGCCTTGGTAGAAGGACTTGCTGAAGGTGAGCGTGCTCGACTTCGCAATGACGGTCTTGTCCAGGTCAAAGAAGGCCGCGGTGCGGGGCAGGGAGTGGTTTTCCACAAGCAAGAGCATAGGCGCAGCCCATTCGGCGTAAGGTGGGCGCGTGGGTTTGCCTGAGAGGGCTCTCGGGTACACCATGGAAGTCACGGATCGTTCGCGACCGTGCTAACCCGGTCCGGCTCCTCCCCCCCCCGAGTCGGCCGTGGAGACGACCCCCGCTCTCCCCCCCGGCGGGGGTCGTCGCATGTCCGGGTGGGTTTTGGTGGGTTTCTCCCTTTGAACGCGGCGGATGCGCCGTCTCGAGGCGGCTGCGGCCGCCTCTTTCGCATGCCCGCGACGCGTCACGGTACGTAGTCGTCGGACTGCTCTGCGGGAGTCGCGCAGGACGGGCGCCAGCCGCCGTACGGGTGACGGCGATATTCACAACTGTCCGCTCGTCCACAGTTTTCCACCAAGATCCACAAGATTTCCGGGTTCGTCGCACCGTGATTCCCACGGATCCGCTCGGGCCGACTCCACATGGTCGGTTCCGTTTGTCGGACGCCCGCCGCCGGTTTCCGGTGGCCGCTCATACGGAGGGCCGCGCGCCGGTTCTCCACGCATCGGTGAATCGCGGGGCCGCAGTCACTGCGCGACCCGCAGTGAAGGGGGATGGAGAACATGACCGGAGCCGTCGCACACGAGCCGCCGCCCACCACCGGAGGGCGGCCGGCCAAGCCTCTGATCGTCACGGAGGACCCGGACCTCCTGGACGACCTGCTGCGCCTGTGCGCCGCGGCCGGCGCCACACCGGAGGTCCACCACTCGGCACCGCAGCGCCGGGGCAGCTGGGAGGCCGCGCCCCTTGTCCTGGTGGGCGACGACGCGGCACGCCGCGTGCGCGGTGCCGCCCGCCGGCGCGGGGTGGTCCTGGTCGGTCGCGACCAGGACGACTCCGGGGTGTGGCAGCGCGCCGTGGAGATCGGCGCCGACCACGTCCTGATGCTTCCAGACGGAGAGCAGTGGTTGGTCGACCGCATCGCCGACGTCGCCGAAGGCATCGGCCGGCCCGCCCTCACCGTCGGCGTGATCGGCGGCCGTGGCGGCGCCGGAGCGTCCACGCTCGCCTGTGCCCTCGCCGTCACCTCGGCACGCGAGGGGCTGCGCACCCTGCTCATGGACGCCGACCCGCTGGGCGGCGGACTCGACGTGCTCCTCGGCGGCGAGAGCGCCGAAGGGCTGCGCTGGCCCGCCTTCGCCGCCTCACGGGGGCGAGTCGGCGGTGGCGCCCTGGAGGAGTCGCTGCCCAGGCTGCACTCGCTGCGCGTCCTCAGCTGGGACCGAGGCGACTGTGTGGCCGTCGCGCCGCAGGCCGTACGCGCGGTGCTCGCTGCGGCCCGCCGCAGGGGCGGCACCGTCGTCGTCGACCTGCCACGCCGTATCGACGACTCGGGCGCCGAGGTGCTGGCCCAGCTCGACTTGGGCCTCCTCGTGGTCCCCGCCGAACTGCGCGCCGTCGCCGCAGCCGGGCGCGTGGCCTCCGCCGTCGGCATGGTGGTGCGCGACCTGCGGGTGGCGGTGCGCGGCCCCTACGCACCCGGGCTCGACGACGTCGAGGTGTCCCGCCTGCTCGGATTGCCGCTGGCCGGCGAGGTGCCCGTCGAGACGGGCCTGCTGCGTCCGGACGGCGGGAAGACGCCGCCGGGCGCGGCCGCGCGCGGGCCCCTCGCCCGCTTCTGCAAGGAGTTCTGGGAGCGGGCGCTGACCGAGACGGGCAGGTCATGAGCGCGCCGCTCGGCCTCGAACGGACGGGAGAGGACGGGGCGCTGCTGGACGGCGTACGTCAGTGGCTCGCCGAGAGCGGCGCCGACCCCACTCCCGCCCGCGTGGCGCAGGCCCTTCGGGAACAGGGCCGGGTCCTCGGGGACGCGGAGATTCTCGGGGCGGCCGAGCATCTGCGCTCCGAACTGATCGGCAGCGGGCCTCTGGAGCCGCTGCTGGCCGACCCCCGGGTGACCGACGTGCTGGTCTCCGCCCCGGACCGGGTGTGGGTCGATCGGGGCGGCGGCCTGGAACCGACCGGCGTCTCCTTCCCGGACGCGGCGGCTGTGCGACGCCTCGCGCAGCGGTTGGCGGCGGTGGCCGGACGACGGCTGGACGACGCCCGGCCATGGGTCGACGCCCGGCTGCCGGACGGGACGCGACTGCACGCGGTGTTGCCCCCGGTGGCCGTCGGCTGCACCTGCCTGTCGCTGCGCGTCGCGCGGCCCCGAGCCTTCACGCTCGAGGAACTGGTGGCCGCCGGCACCGTCCCGCCGGGTGGCGACCGGGTGCTGCGGGCCCTGTTGCGAGCACGATTGTCCTTCCTGGTCAGCGGGGGGACGGGAAGCGGCAAGACGACCTTGCTGAGTGCGCTTCTCGGCCTGGTCGGGCCGGGGGAGCGGATCGTCCTGGCGGAGGACTCGGCGGAGCTGCGACCGGAGCACCCGCACGTGGTCCGCCTGGAGAGCAGACCCGCCAACCAGGAGGGCGCGGGGCTCGTCACCCTCGAGGACCTGGTGCGACAGGCCCTGAGAATGCGGCCGGACCGGCTTGTCGTCGGCGAGGTACGCGGGCGGGAGGTCGTCGATCTGCTGGCCGCGCTCAACACGGGCCACCAAGGCGGCTGTGGCACGGTCCACGCCAATGCCGCCGGCGACGTCCCCGCGCGGCTGGAGGCGCTCGGCACGGCGGCCGGGCTCGACCGGGTCGCGCTGCACAGCCAGTTGGCGGCGGCGCTGTCGGTGGTCCTGCACCTGGTGCGGGACCCGGCAGGGCGACGGCGGATCGCGGAGGTGCACGTCTTGGAACGGGACCTGACCGGACTGGTGCGGACCGTGCCGGCGCTGCGCTGGACGACCGGCGCCTTCGCCCGGGAGCGGGGCTGGGAGCGGCTGCGGGAACTGCTGCGGAGCGAGGAGGACGACCAGTGGGCGTGGTGAGCAGGGCGGACGGACGGGTGGGCGAGTGGAGGGAAAGGCCGCCACGAGCGGGAGCGGAGGGGCGATGGCGGGTGACGGGAGGGCGGGGGCCGGCGCCGGGTGAGGAGGGCCGGAGACCTGTGACGGGTGAGGAAGGAGAGAGGGCTGTGACGAGTGACGAAGGGGTGGGCGGGTGTGATGAGTGAGATGCCCATGGCCGCTGCCGTGGCGTGTGCCGGGGCCGCGGCCTGGCTGACCGGCGGACCGTACGCAGGGGCCAGGAGGGCGCAGATGCTGCTCGCCGGAGGCGGCGTGGTCGGCAGTGTGCCGCCCCCGGCCTGGCGCCTGCTGGCCGATGAACTGCGCAGCCTCCGGGGCCGGTGGCGGCCCGAATGGTGGGCGCCGGTCGCCGGCTTGGTCCTCGCGGTGCTGGGCGGCTCGGCACTGCCCGTCGTCGCGGGGGCGGCCGGAGTGCCCCTGCTGCGCCGGGCGCGGCGGGCGGCCGAGGCGCGGCGGGCGGGGGAGAGTCGGGGCGATGCGGTGATCGCGCTGTGCGCGGCGCTGGCGGGGGAGGTGCTCGCGGGCCGGCAGCCCGGGGAGGCGTTGCAGTGGGCGGCGCGGGACTCGGGCGGGCTGGGCGAGGTGCAGCCCACGGTGCTGGCGGCGGCGCGGTTCGGCGGCGATGTGCCGCGGGCCCTGGCGCTCGCCGCGCGGTCGCCGGGAGCCGAGGGGCTGCTGGGACTTGCCGCGTGTTGGCGGGTGGCTGTGGACCAGGGTGCGGGTCTGGCGGCCGGACTCGACCGTCTCGAAGCCGCGTTGCGAGCGGAGCGGGATCAACGGGCTGATCTACGGGCTCAGTTGGCAGGACCTCGCGCCACTGTGGTGATGCTCGCCGGCCTGCCGGTCCTGGGACTGCTGCTGGGCGCCGCGCTCGGTGCGGACCCCCTGCACGTCCTGCTGCACACCGGAGCGGGGTTGGGCTGCCTGCTCGTCGGCGGAGTGCTGGAGGGAGCCGGGGCGTGGTGGGCGCTGCGGATCGTACGCAGGGCGGAGGCGGCGTGAGCGGGGAAGTTGTCCACAGGCTGGGGGTGACCGTGGGGATCGTGGCGGCCCTGTGGTGGTCGGTGCGGCGGCTGGCGACCGTCCGGCGCGAGCGCGGGGCACGTCGGCGGCTGGCCGGACTGCTGACCTCGGACACGGCGTCGGGGCCGGTGTTCGCGTCGACGTCGGGCAGTCGGCGTCCCGGGCCACGGGAGGCCGTACGGCAGTGGCTTCCTGAAGCCCTCGGGGTGGGCGCCGGATGGGCGGCGGTCGGCGGTGTCACGGATTTCCTCCTGGGGTTGACGGGCGCGGTGGGCCTGGGACGGTGGCGGCGTCGGCAGCTGGCCACGGGTACGGCGGGCGAGGACGACGCCGGGATCGCCGCACGGCAGCTCCCGCTCGCCGCGGATCTGCTGGCCGCATGCATCGCGGCGGGTGCCGGCCCCGTGATCGCGGCTCAGGCGGTCGGCGAGGCGCTGGGCGGTCCTGTCGGCAACGGGCTGGCGCGTGGTGCTGCCGAGGTACGGCTGGGAGGCGAACCGGGCACAGCCTGGCGGAGGTTGGCATCGACGCCAGGCGCGGCAGCGCTGGCCGGGCTGCTGGAGCGGGCTGCCGTGTCGGGTCTGCCGGCCGCCGCACCTGTCGCCCGGCTCGCCGCCGACACCCGAGCCGGCTGGGCGCGCGCGGCGACGGCACGGGCCCGGCGGGCGTCCGTCATGGTCACCGCGCCTGTGGGGCTGTGCTTTCTTCCCGCGTTCATCGCGGTCGGTGTGCTGCCGATCGTGCTCGGACTGGCGGGCGGGGTGCTGGGAGGAGGTGGGCCATGACGAAGCGGCGCGGGTGAGCAGCCGAACGACAAGAGATCGACAGACCTGACCTGAACTGAACTGAGCCGAGCTGAAATCGGACGAACTGGGCCAGAAACGACGGGGGTTGAAATGAACAAGACGACGGCAAGGGTGGTACGGACGGTGCGGGCAAGGCTGCTCGCCCTGGTGTGCAGGGCACAGGGGGCACGGCGGGACGCGGGGATGGTGACGTCCGAGTACGCGATGGGAATCGTGGCGGCCGTGGGTTTCGCGGTGCTTCTCTACCAGGTGGTGACGAGCGATGTGGTCGCGGAGCAACTGCAGGCGCTCGTGAAACGGGCGCTCAGTGCGGGCGCGTAGGTACGGAGGCGAGTCCTCGCGCGGGCGTCGGCGGCAGCGCGGCCGCGGGGACTGGGGGTTCGTGACGGCGGAGTCGGCGGTGGTGCTGCCGGTGCTGGTGGTTTTCGCGATGTCGCTGGTCTGGGGGCTGCTCGTCATGGCTGCCCAGATCCAGTGCGTGGACGCGGCCAGGGCCGGCGCCCGGGCCGCGGCCCGTCAGGACCCGGCCGGCTCGGTGCTCGAGGTGGCCCGCGCCACGGCGCCGCGCGGGGCGCGGGTGACGATCGGCAGGGAGGGCGACCAGGTTCGCGTGGTGGTCGTCGCGAAGCCGCCCGGGCTGCGCGGGCTGCCCTTCGAGGTACGGGAGGAGGCCGTGGCCGCCGCGGAGGAGGCCGTGGGAGACCCCGGGAGCCCAGAGGATCTGGGCACCCCGGGCACCCCTGGGGGCGCAGGGGGCGCAGGGGGCGCAGGGGGCGCGGTCGACGCCCCAGGGGTGGCCCCGGGAGCGGAGGCGGGGTCATGAGCCGCCTCGGCCACGTCGGAGGGGATGGGCGGAGCTTCCGACAGGTCGGAGAGGACGGGAGGCGTCTTAGTGGCCTCGCAGCGGACGGGAGCAGCCTTCGTGACCTTGGAACAGGCGGGAGGCGCTGGGGCCTCCGTGACCTGCGGGAAGACCAGCGCGGGGGTCTTCGTCGCGCCGGAAGGGGGTGGACTCGTCTCCGGCGCCTCGCGGCAGGCAGCCGCGGCGGGGGAGATCGCGGTTCCGCCACCGTCTGGAGCGTCGGTGCGATCACCGTGCTGTGCGTGGTGTTCGGCGCGGTACTCGCACTCGGGCAGGCCGTGACGTCCCGGCATCGGGCCGCGGGCGGCGCCGACCTCGCGGCGCTCGCGGCTGCCGACCACTGGTCGGACGGCGCCGAACGGGCTTGCACCCGGGCGGACCGGGTGGCCCGGGCGCAACGCGCGCGGCTGGTGCGGTGCTCCGTGGTCGGTCAGATCGCGGACGTCACGGCGGCCTCGGGAAGCGGAGCCTTCGCGGCCCAGGTCAGGGCGCGGGCGGGACCACCGGAGGCGGCGGCACTCCCGGTGCCTTTGCCACCGCAGGCACCCCCACCAGCGCAGGCGCCCCCGTCTCCTCCTGCGGACGCACTTCCGTCTTCGCCCGCGGAGGAGTCTCCGTCTCCTCCTGCGGACGCACTTCCCTCCACTACTCCGCGGCCGGTCCCGCCGTCTCTTGCGCGGCCGGTATCGCCGTCTCCTCCGCGGCCGGTCCCGCTGCCTCATGCGCGGCCGGTATCGCCGTCTCCTCCGCGGGCGCTCGGGGGTTCTCCTGTGGAGCCTCCCGCAGGAGTTCCGTGAGGAGGCGGACCGCACCCCGCTTGTGCAGTGGGTCGTTGCCGTTGCCGCACTTGGGGGACTGGATGCAGGACGGGCAGCCGGCGTCGCACTCGCAGGAGGCGATGGCCTGGCGGGTGGCGGTCAGCCAGGCGCGGGCCGTGTGGAAGGCGCGCTCCGAGAAGCCCGCGCCGCCGGGATGGCCGTCGTAGACGAAGACCGTCGGGAGCAGCGTGTCGGGGTGGAGGGGCACCGACACGCCACCGATGTCCCAGCGGTCGCAGGTCGCGAACAGCGGCAGCATGCCGATCGACGCGTGCTCGGCGGCGTGCAGGGCCCCGCCGAGGATCTCGGGGTTGATCCGGGCCGCGTCCAGTTGGTCGTCGGTGACGGTCCACCAGACGGCACGCGTGCGCAGGGTACGGGGAGGGAGGTCGAGCTTCGACTCGCCCAGGACCTCACCGGTGATGACGCGTCGACGAAGGAAGGAGACGACCTGGTTGGTGACTTCGACCGACCCGTAGCACAACCGGCCCTGACCCCAGGGGATTTCGACGTCCGTCTCCAGGACGGAGATCGACGTGGTGTCGCGGGCGACCGTCGAGTACGGCGGGCTGGCCTCCTCGACCAGGGCGACGGAGTCGTCCAGGTCCAGGGAGCGCACGAGATACGTGCGGCCCTGGTGGAGGTGGACAGCGCCCGTGTGAACGGTGGTGTGGGAGGCCCCGGCGTCGACCGTGCCGAGCAGTCGGCCCGTGCCGGCCTCGACGACCTGGACCGGGCGACCGCCCTGGCCGCGGATGTCCGCCAGGTCGGCGGCCCGTTCACGGCGGGTCCAGTGCCAGGCCTTCGTCCGGCGGCGCAGCAGCTTCGCGGCCTCCAGCTGCGGCAGCAGGCCTTCCGTCTCGGGGCCGAACAGGGGCAGGTCCTCGTCGGTCAGCGGCAGCTCGGCGGCCGCCGCGCACAGATGCGGCGCGAGAACGTAGGGGTTGTCGGGGTCGAGGACCGTCGACTCCACCGGACGGTCGAACAGCGCCTCCGGGTGGTGGACGAGGAAGGTGTCCAGGGGGTCGTCCCGGGCGATGAGCACGGCCAGCGCGCCCTGACCGGCGCGACCCGCCCGGCCGGCCTGCTGCCACAGGGACGCGCGCGTGCCCGGGTAGCCGGCGATCAGGACGGCGTCGAGTCCGGAGACGTCGATGCCGAGTTCCAGGGCGGTGGTCGCGGCGAGACCGAGGAGCTCGCCCGAATGGAGGGCCTGCTCCAGGGCGCGTCGCTCCTCGGGCAGGTAGCCACCGCGGTAGGCGGCGACACGCCGGGCGAGCGAGCGGTCGACCTCGGCCAGACGTTCCTGGGCGATCACGGAGATCAGCTCGGCGCCGCGCCGGGAGCGGACGAAGGCGACGGTGCGCACGCCCTGGACGGCGAGGTCGGTCAGCAGGTCGGCCGTCTCGGCGGTGGCCGTACGCCGGACGGGTGCACCTTTCTCGCCCACCATCTCGGTGAGCGGCGGCTCCCAGAGGGCGAACACCAGTTCACCCCGGGGTGAGGCGTCGTCGACCACCTCGACCACGGGGAGGCCCGTGAGGCGGCCGGCGGCGACGCCCGGGTCGGCCGCTGTCGCGGAGGCCAGCAGGAAGACCGGGGAGGCGCCGTAGCGGGCGCACAGGCGGCGCAGACGCCGCAGCACGTGGGCGACGTGGGAGCCGAACACGCCGCGATAGGTGTGGCACTCGTCGATGACGACGTACTTCAGGGACTTCAGGAAGGAGGACCAGCGGGGGTGGGACGGGAGTATGCCCCGGTGCAGCATGTCCGGGTTGGTGAGGACGTAGTTGGCGTACTGGCGGATCCACTCCCGTTCCTCGAACGGCGTGTCGCCGTCGTACACGGCCGGCCGTACGGCGTTGCCGAGCGGTTGTGAGAGTTCCTTCACCGAGCGGCACTGATCGGCCGCCAGCGCCTTCGTGGGCGCCAGGTACAGGGTGGTGGCACCGCGGCCGTTGGGGGCCTCCGAGCCCTCCAGGAGGGCCGAGAGGACCGGTACGAGGTACGCCAGCGACTTGCCGGACGCGGTGCCCGTGGCGACGACCACGCAGTCGCCGTCGAGGGCGTGCTCGGCGGCCAGGGCCTGATGGGCCCAGGGGTGCTCGATGCCGCAGGCCTGCACGGCCGCGACGACTTCGGAACGAATCCGGTCGGGCCAGACGGCATGGCGGCCCGCACGCGGGGGCAAGTGCTCCGTATGAGTGATGCGCGACGCCCGGCTCGGTCCCGGGGCGAGCCGGTCGAGGACCGCGCCCGGAGACAGGCGGGGCGCGGTCTCGGGCGAGGATCGATCGGATCGGAGATTCTTGGCCATCGGCACCGAGTGTGTCACTGGCGTGACGGACAATGGAGCCAAGGCGTCGTGCACGCCTGCCGGTAAGTGATTGAATGCCATCGCGGCTGGCGTACCGTCCCGGGGGCTCCTGTTCAGGTGTTCCGAGGGACGACCGCTCGATAGCAAGGTGCTGGAGGATCCGTGGACCTGTCCCTGTCGACCCGTACCGTCGGCGATCGTACGGTCGTCGAGGTCGGTGGCGAAATCGACGTATATACCGCGCCCAAGTTGCGCGAGCAGCTGGTCGAGCTGGTGAACGACGGGAATTTCCACCTCGTCGTCGACATGGAGGGCGTGGACTTCCTCGACTCCACCGGGCTCGGCGTACTGGTGGGCGGACTGAAGCGGGTGCGTGCCCACGAGGGCTCGCTCCGTCTGGTCTGCAACCAGGAGCGTATTTTGAAGATCTTCCGCATCACTGGTCTGACCAAGGTGTTCCCCATTCACACCTCGGTCGACGAAGCGGTCGCTGCCACCGACTGACCACCCCTGCCGGGCCGATGCGGCCCGGCACGGATGGTCGAACAACATAGGGGGTCCGGGCCTGTGCGGCCCGGCCCCCCTGACAGCACGCCCGTAGTTCCGAGGGGGACGCATGGCCACCGTTGAACTCCGCTTCAGCGCGCTGCCCGAGCACGTCAGGACCGCCCGACTGGTGGCGGCGGCGGTGGCGCGCAGGGCCGGGGTGGACGAGGCCGTTCTCGACGAGGTCCGGCTCGCCGTCGGTGAGGCCTGCTCCCGCGCCGTCGGACTACACCAGACGGGCGGTATCACCGCGCCCGTGAAGGTGCTGCTGATCGAGGAGGAGAAACAGTTCTCCATCGAGGTCGGCGATGAGGCGCCCCATACGGCTCCCGGCGACCGGGCGCCCGGTTCCGGCGGGGAGGTCGAGGTCGAGGAGGACGAGATGGGCCTCGCGGTCATCAGCGGCCTCGTGGACGACGTGGAGGTCACCGCCGGAGAGCACGGTGGGCAGATCCGTATGTCCTGGCCGTCGGCTGCGGTCACGGCCACGCTGACCTGAGTCGTCCCGAGCCGCCCACAGCGTTTCGGTTTCCCAGGGGCCCCACTCCGGTGGGGCCCTTTGGCATGCGCGGACCTGGGGACTCGTGCATGCTTGCAGTGATCTCGTGAAGTGAATCATGAGAAGTCAGTCACGAGAAGTGAATCATGCAGTGGCGGAAATCGACTGGAATTCGTGAAGTAATTCACGATCAATGCCTTGAAGGCATTACTTGACGAAAAGGCGAATTTCGTTTGCCGGGCACTGTTTTGATCAGGTTCCGGTACCTACAATCCGTCCACATCTTGAGCTCAGCCCAAGCGTCAAGGAGGACGAATGGCGGGGCTTCCCACCTCTCATCCGTTGGATCACCCGACAACCCTCGCAGCCGCGGAGCTGACCGACGGCAACCGCCTCCTGGTGGTGGTCATCGCGGTCGTGGCGTTGGCCGCACTCGTGGTGGCGGGCGTGCTGCTGCGCCAGGTGCTCGCGGCCGGCGAGGGCACCGACAGCATGAAGAAGATCGCGGCGGCGGTCCAGGAGGGCGCCAACGCCTATCTGGCCCGACAGCTGCGCACACTCGGCGTATTCGCCGTCGTCGTCTTCTTCCTGCTCATGCTGCTGCCCGCGGACGACTGGAATCAGCGCGCCGGAAGATCGCTGTTCTTCTTGATCGGAGCGGCGTTCTCGGCGGCCACCGGTTATATCGGTATGTGGCTCGCCGTGCGCAGCAACGTGCGTGTCGCCGCCGCGGCGCGGGAAGCGACTCCGGCGGCAGGTGAACCGGAAAAGGATCTCACCGCCGTCTCGCACAAAGCAATGAAGATCGCATTCCGTACGGGCGGCGTCGTCGGCATGTTCACGGTGGGGCTCGGCCTGCTCGGCGCGGCCTGCGTGGTGCTGGTGTACGCGGCCGACGCGCCGAAGGTGCTGGAGGGATTCGGACTCGGCGCCGCTCTCATCGCCATGTTCATGAGGGTCGGCGGCGGAATCTTCACCAAGGCCGCCGACGTCGGCGCCGACCTGGTCGGAAAAGTGGAACAGGGCATTCCGGAGGACGATCCGCGCAATGCCGCGACCATCGCCGACAACGTGGGCGACAACGTCGGCGACTGTGCGGGCATGGCGGCAGACCTCTTCGAGTCGTATGCCGTGACCCTGGTCGCCGCGCTGATCCTGGGCAAGGCGGCCTTCGGCGACGCCGGACTCGCCTTCCCGCTTCTGGTGCCCGCGATCGGCGTGCTCACGGCCATGGTCGGGATCTTCGCGGTCGCCCCGCGCCGGGCCGACCGAAGCGGCATGTCGGCGATCAACCGGGGCTTCTTCATCTCTGCGACGATCTCGCTCGCGCTCGTCGCCGTGGCCGTCTTCCTCTACCTCCCCGGCACGTACGCCGACCTCGACGGCGTCACCGACGCGGCGATCCAGGACAAGAGCGGCGACCCGCGCGTCCTCGCACTCGTCGCGGTCGCCATCGGCATCCTTCTGGCAGCCGTCATCCAGCAGTTGACGGGCTATTTCACGGAGACCAACCGCCGACCGGTGCGCGACATCGGCAAGTCGTCCCTGACGGGCCCCGCCACCGTGGTCCTCGCCGGAATCTCCGTCGGTCTCGAATCGGCCGTCTACACCGCCTTGCTGATCGGCCTCGGCGTGTACGGGGCGTTCCTGCTCGGCGGCACGTCGATCATGCTGGCGCTGTTCGCCGTGGCGCTGGCCGGTACCGGTCTGCTCACCACGGTGGGCGTGATCGTGGCCATGGACACCTTCGGGCCGGTCTCCGACAACGCGCAGGGCATCGCCGAGATGTCCGGTGACGTCGAGGGCGCGGGCGCCCAGGTGCTCACCAACCTGGACGCCGTCGGCAACACCACCAAGGCGATCACCAAGGGAATCGCCATCGCCACCGCGGTCCTCGCGGCGTCGGCGCTCTTCGGGTCGTACCGGGACGCGATCACGACCGGCGCGCAGGACGTGGGCGAGAAGCTGTCCGGGGCGGGCGCGCCGATGACCTTGATGATGGACATCTCGCAGCCCAACAACCTCGTCGGTCTCATCGCGGGCGCGGCGGTCGTCTTCCTCTTCTCAGGGCTGGCGATCAACGCGGTGTCGCGGTCGGCCGGCGCCGTGGTGTTCGAGGTGCGTCGGCAGTTCCGCGAGC
The DNA here is from genome assembly GCF_036898465.1 of Streptomyces sp. B21-105. NCBI lineage: Bacteria > Bacillati > Actinomycetota > Actinomycetes > Kitasatosporales > Streptomycetaceae > Streptomyces > Streptomyces sp. B21-105. Next base: position 5,125,436 of record NZ_JARUMJ010000001.1, read on the forward strand.
ACCCCGGGATCATGGATTACAGCGAGGAGCCGGAGTACGGCAAGGTCGTCGACATCTGCACCCGGGACGCGCTGCGCGAGCTGGCCACACCCGGACTGCTGGCAGTGCTGGCGCCCATCTTCATCGGGTTCACCCTCGGGGTCGGGGCGCTGGGCGCGTTCCTGGCGGGCGCGATCGGCTGCGGCACGCTGATGGCCGTCTTCCTCGCCAACTCCGGCGGTGCGTGGGACAACGCCAAGAAACTGGTCGAGGACGGCCACCACGGCGGCAAGGGCAGCGAGGCGCACGCGGCGACGGTGATCGGTGACACGGTCGGCGACCCGTTCAAGGACACCGCAGGTCCCGCGATCAACCCGCTGCTGAAGGTCATGAACCTCGTGGCGCTCCTCATCGCTCCCGCAGTGATCAAGTTCAGCTACGGAGACGACAAGAGCATCGGTGTGCGGATCGTGATCGCGCTTCTCTCGCTCCTCGTCATCGTGGTCGCGGTGTACGTCTCCAAACGGCGCGGCATCGCCATGGGTGACGAAGAGAACAGCGCCGGCAAAGCGTCCAAGTCGGCCGATCCGGCGGTGGTTTCCTAGGGCGGCTCACCGGAGGCCAGTTCAAAGGGCGGGCGGGCGACGCGGGTTGACGCGTCGCCCGCCCGCTGTGTCGTCGGTGTGCCCCCGCCGTGAGCCTTCTCTCTCTTGGTGCAAATGGTTCAGCAGCTCACATAGCGGTCATTCGTTCTGGGGTTGTCGCCCGGTTGCCGTGTATGTTCCGGGGCCGAGAGCCATGGAAGGAACCAAACCGGTGAACAAGAAGCTCACGGCCGCACTGTCCGGCGGTGCGGTACTGGTACTGGCACTGTCCGGATGCAGCAGCGACGAAGGCAACAAGGAGCTCGACGCCTGGGCCAAGCAGGTCTGCGACGCGCTGCCCGCGCAGGACGCCAAGGTCGACGCGGCCAACGCCGCGATCAAGCAGGCCGCCACGGACAACAACGCCCCCGTGAACGTCCAGAAGACCGACTCCAAGGCCTTCCAGGACATGTCCGACGCCTACAGCGCGCTCGCGCAGGCCGTCCAGAAGGCGGGCACGCCGCCCGGCGTCGACAACGGCGAGAAGAAGCAGAAGGACGCCGTCGCGGCGCTCACGACCCTCTCGACCTCCTACGCCGGCCTGAAGAAGCAGGTCGACGCCCTGGACACCAAGGACCAGGGGAAGTTCGCCGACGGTCTGCAGGACATCGCCACCGATCTCGGCCGGCTCAGCAAGAGCGGCAACACCGCGCTGAAGAACCTCGAGCAGGGCGACGTCAAGGACGCCATGGCCAAGCAGGACAGCTGCAAGAAGGTGGCCGCCTCCGCCTCCGCCCGCGCGAAGAAGAGCTGAGCCGGCGCGACCGGACCGGCTGGGGCCGGGAGCGGCCCCAGGGGTGACGGGGGACAATGGGGGCGTGAGTAACGCCACCCTGTCCCCCCTGCCCTCCGCCGACCGTCCCGACGTCGCGGCCCGGCTGCGGGAGGCCCTGCTCGCGGCCTCCTTCACCGCGGACGGTCTCCTCGAGCTGCTCGGCGCCCCCGCCTACGCGGCTCTGGCCCGCAGCGAGACCGTTCCCGCGCTGCGCGCGACCCGCGGGGACACGCCGCTGGAGACGCTCGCCCGCCTCTTCCTGCTTCAGCAACCGGTCCCGCACGCGCGCGTGGCGGAGTTCCTGCCCGTACACGCGTGCGTGGAGAGCGGCTGGCTGGTCCCCACGGGCGGCGACGAGATGGCCGCGACCGTCGACGTGCGGCCGTACGGCGGGCCGGGCGGCGAGGACTGGTTCATCGTGTCCGATCTCGGGTGCGCGGTCGGCGGCGCCGGAGGCATCGGCAGCGACGCCGAGGGCGTCGTCCTCGGCGTCGGAGGCGCGTCCACGACCCTCGCCGGCGTCACCGTGCGCAAGCCCGTCTCCGCCGCGCTCGACCTGGGCGCCGGCTCGGGCATCCAGGCGCTGCACGCCGCCCAGCACGCAACGCGCGTGACGGCGACCGACCTCAATCCGCGCGCGCTGCACATCACCGCCCTCACGCTCGCGCTGTCCGCGGCCCCGGCGGCCGAACTGCGTGAGGGCTCGCTCTTCGAGCCGGTCCGGGACGACGAGACCTACGACCTGATCGTGTCGAACCCGCCGTTCGTGATCTCGCCGGGCGCCCGGCTGACCTACCGGGACGGCGGGATGGGCGGGGACGATCTGTGCCGCTCGCTCGTTCAAGGGGCGGGGGAACGGCTGAACCAGGGCGGGTTCGCGCAGTTCCTGGCCAACTGGCAGCACGTGGAAGGGGAGGACTGGCAGGACAGGCTCAGGTCGTGGGTGCCCCGTGGGTGCGACGCGTGGATCGTGCAGCGCGAGGTGCAGGACGTCACGCAGTACGCCGAACTCTGGCTGAGGGACGCCGGTGACCACCGCGGCGACCCGGCCGAGTACCAGGCCCGGTACGACGCATGGCTGGACGAGTTCGAGGCGCGCAAGGTGAAGGCCGTCGGTTTCGGCTGGATCACGCTCCGCAGGACCGCGGCCGAGGAGCCCGTGATCACGGTGGAGGAGTGGCCGCACCCGGTCGAACAGCCGCTCGGTGACGCGGTCCTGGCGCACTTCGAGCGGCTCGACTACCTGCGGGCGCACGATGACGCGGCGCTGCTCGCCGGCCATTTCAGGCTGGTCGAGGAGGTCGTCCAGGAGCAGGTGGGCCTCCCCGGCGCGGAGGACCCGGAGCACGTGGTGCTGCGCCAGCACCGCGGCATGCGCCGGGCGACCAAGGTGGACTCGGTCGGCGCGGGCTTCGCGGGCGTGTGCGACGGCTCGCTGAGCGCCGGCCGCATCCTTGACGCGATCGCCCAGTTGGTGGGCGAGGACCCGGTGCTGCTGCGGGACCGCACTCCGGCCCAGATCCGTCTGCTGGTGGAGCAGGGGTTCCTCGAACCGGCGCAGTGACGCGGTGCAGCGGCCGGATTTCGGCTCCTCGGGACGGCCCGGTCGTGTCACCACCGGTACACGCGCGCCGTCGCCCAACCGAGCCCGCTGGACGCGCCTCCGCCCCTCCGGCCGTGGTCGCCACCGACCCGTCCCCGTCCCCGTCCCCGCTTCCACGCCCACCTCTCCTGCCCTTGCTTTCGCTTGCCCGGCCCCTGGCCCGTCTCGGTGGCGCGGCATCCGCCCCCTGCGTAGTCCAGGTGTTCACCTCGGGTTCGCCGGTTCGCCGCCCGCGCGTGGCAGCGTCCGTGCCGGGGCCGGGGCCGGGGCCGGGGCCGAGGCGGGGGCCGGGGCCTGCGCCGACGTCGGGACAGGCACGGGCAGGCGGGCAGGCGAAGGGGGCGGGGGCAATCATGGAGAGTGTGCCGATGATCTTCGCGGGAATGGTGTTCGCCCTGTTCGGGGGCGCTCTGCTGGTGTGGGCCGGGGTCCGGGTGGGGCACCGGGAGCCCGTGGCGCAGGGTGTGAGCCCTGTCGCATCGGCGGCTCTCGCCCTGCTGGCCTCGGGCGCCGCACTGGTGGTCGGCGTGTGGTGCCTGGCCCGCCGGTGAATCGATCTCGCCGCACGCGCGTTCGGCCGGCGTGAGTGTGCTCACGCCGATCAGGAGGAAGGCGCCCTCCGGTCGTACGGAAAAGGGCCGGTCGGTACTCCGGGCGGCAGGAATGGCGGTAGTCGGGTTACCGTTCGAGTGGCCGTTGCGGGCTTTTCCCGTTTGACACGGGGGCGGGATGTACCGTCACACTCCGCAGCGTCACCATGACCCGACCCCGGGAGCAAGGCCTGGGGAGGCCCCAGCCTCGACCGGAGAGAAGAGCGAAGTTGTCCCCGACCAGCGAGACCGCACAGGGCGGCCGCCGACTCGTGATCGTCGAGTCGCCTGCCAAGGCGAAGACGATCAAGGGTTATCTCGGCCCCGGCTATATCGTCGAGGCCAGCGTCGGGCACATCCGCGACCTTCCCAACGGCGCCGCGGAGGTGCCGGACCAGTACACGGGCGAGGTCCGCCGCCTCGGTGTGGACGTCGAGCACGACTTCCAGCCGATCTACGTGGTCAACGCCGACAAGCGGGCGCAGGTCAAGAAGCTCAAGGACCTGCTGAAGGAGTCCGACGAGCTCTTCCTCGCCACCGATGAGGACCGCGAGGGCGAGGCGATCGCCTGGCACCTCCAGGAAGTGCTCAAGCCGAAGATCCCGGTCAAGCGGATGGTCTTCCACGAGATCACCAAGGACGCGATCAGGGCCGCCGTCGCCAACCCGCGCCAGCTCAACCAGAAACTGGTCGACGCCCAGGAGACCCGCCGCATCCTCGACCGCCTCTACGGCTACGAGGTCTCGCCGGTCCTGTGGAAGAAGGTCATGCCGCGCCTGTCGGCGGGGCGTGTCCAGTCCGTCGCCACCCGTCTCGTCGTCGAGCGGGAACGCGAGCGCATCGCGTTTCGCTCTGCTGAGTACTGGGATCTGACGGGCACCTTCGCGACCGGCCGCGCCGGTGACCCGTCGGACCCGTCGTCGCTGGTCGCCCGCCTCCAGTCCGTCGACGGCAGGCGAGTCGCACAGGGCCGCGACTTCGATTCCCTGGGACAACTCAAGAGCGCGAACACCCTCCCGCTCGACGAGGCGAACGCCCGCGCCCTGGCCGCCGCCCTGGAGAACACCCGGTTCTCCGTGCGCTCCGTCGAGTCGAAGCCGTACCGCCGCTCGCCGTACGCCCCGTTCCGTACGACGACCCTGCAGCAGGAGGCCAGCCGCAAGCTGGGCTTCGGCGCGAAGGCCACGATGCAGGTCGCGCAGAAGCTGTACGAGAACGGCTACATCACGTACATGCGTACGGACTCCACGACCCTGAGCGGCACGGCCGTCTCCGCGGCCCGCGCCCAGGTCACACAGCTGTACGGCGCCGACTATCTGCCGGCCCAGCCGCGCACGTACGCCGCGAAGGTCAAGAACGCGCAGGAGGCGCACGAGGCGATCCGCCCATCGGGTGATCGTTTCCGCACCCCCGCGGAGACGGGCCTGGCCGGCGACCAGTTCCGGCTGTACGAGCTGATCTGGAAGCGGACCGTCGCCTCCCAGATGAAGGACGCGACCGGCAACAGCGTCACCGTCAAGATCGGCGGCACCGCGGCCGACGGCCGGGACGTCGAGTTCAGTGCCTCCGGCAAGACGATCACCTTCCACGGCTTCCTCAAGGCGTACGTCGAAGGCGCCGACGACCCGAACGCCGAGCTGGACGACCGTGAGCGCCGGCTGCCCCAGGTCGCCGAGGGCGACCCGCTGTCCGCCGAGCAGATCACGGTCGACGGGCACGCCACCAAGCCCCCGGCCCGCTACACCGAGGCCAGCCTCGTCAAGGAGCTCGAAGAGCGCGAGATCGGCCGGCCGTCCACGTACGCGTCGATCATCGGCACGATCCTCGACCGCGGCTACGTCTTCAAGAAGGGCACGGCGCTCGTCCCGTCCTTCCTGTCCTTCGCCGTGGTCAACCTCCTGGAGAAGCACTTCGGGCGGCTCGTCGACTACGACTTCACCGCCAAGATGGAGGACGACCTCGACCGCATCGCCAACGGCGAGGCGCAGTCCGTGCCGTGGCTCAGGAGGTTCTACTTCGGCGAGGGCGCGGCCGAGGGCCGTGCCGCCGACGCAGGCAACGGCGACGGGGACCACCTCGGAGGTCTCAAGGAACTGGTCACCGACCTGGGCGCGATCGACGCGCGCGAGGTGTCCTCGTTCCCCGTCGGCAACGGCATCATGCTGCGGGTCGGCCGCTTCGGCCCGTACATCGAGCGCGGGGAGAAGGGCGCCGAGGGTCACCAGCGGGCGGACATCGCCGAAGAGCTGGCGCCCGACGAGCTGACCCTCGAGATGGCCGAGGAACTCCTCGCCGCACCGAGCGGTGACTTCGAACTGGGCGCCGACCCGGAGACGGGTCACCAGATCGTCGCCAGGAAGGGCCGCTACGGCCCGTACGTCACCGAGGTGCTCCCCGAGGGCACCCCGAAGACCGGCAAGAACGCCGTGAAGCCGCGTACTGCCTCGCTGTTCAAGACGATGTCGCCGGACACGGTGACGCTGGCGGAGGCCCTCAAGCTGATGTCCCTGCCGCGCGTCGTCGGCGTGGACGCGGAGGGCCAGGAGATCACCGCGCAGAACGGCCGCTACGGGCCCTACCTGAAGAAGGGCACGGACTCGCGGTCGCTGCAGACCGAGGAGCAGCTCTTCACGATCACCCTCGAAGAGGCGCTGGAGATCTACTCCCAGCCCAAGCAGCGCGGCCGGGCAGCCGCCAAACCGCCGCTGAAGGAGCTGGGCGCGGACCCGGTCAGCGGAAAGCCCGTCGTCGTCAAGGACGGCCGCTTCGGCCCGTACGTCACCGACGGGGAAACCAACGCGACCCTGCGCTCCGGCGACAGCGTCGAGGAGATCACCCCCGAGCGCGGCTACGAGCTACTCGCCGAGAAGCGCGCCAAGGCGCCCGCCAAGAAGACGGCGAAGAAGGCCCCGGCGAAGAAGACGACCACCGCGAAGAAGGCCGCGCCGGCGAAGAAGGCCGCGGCCAAGAAGACCACGACGGCCGCGAAGACGACGACGGCGAAGAAGACCACTGCGAAGAAGAGCACCGCGACGAAGACGACGGCCGCACGGTCGGCGTCCGAGGACTGACCGGCCCGGCCCGGCCCGGACCGCAGCCCCTCCCGGACGGATCGCCCCTTTCGCGCATTCAGTGCCTGTCAGGCGTTACAGGCGGCGGATCCGGCACGGTTCGCACACGGTTTCCGCACGGATTCCGCACGGCGCGTTCGCGAAACGACCGGCCCCGGCATCACTTTGGTGTCGGGGTTGTCGCACGCCCGGACGGGGGCCACGGGCTGTCGGTCGCGGCCGATAGGCTGAAAGCATGACGCGAGCCGAGCAGCCAACGGCCCACCACCCGGCCCCGGACGACGCCCTGGTGGCGGACTCCCGCGAGCGTGCCGTGCGCGCGCTGTTGCGCGAGCCACAGCTCAAGCGGCTCTGGAGCGCGCAGCTGGTGAGCGGTGTGGGAGACGCCCTCGCCCTTCTGGTCTTCGTCCTCCTCGTCCTCCAGACGGCCATCGCCGAGGCCTCCTTCGGGGGCGGCTACCGGGGCGTGGCGTTCGCGGTGGCGACCGTCTTCGGGGTGCGCATTCTGGCCACCCTGCTGTTCGGGGCGGTCCTCCTCGGTCCGTTGACGTCACTGACATCGCCCGACGGCCCGCTCGACCGCCGCTGGACCATGGTCGCCGCCGACGGTCTGCGCGCCGCGCTCCTGATCGTCGCGCCCTTGTGGATCGACTGGACTCCCGACGACGCGCTGCCCCTGCTGCTCGTCACCGTGTTCGTGACGGGCGTCGCCGAACGGTTCTGGACGGTCGCCCGGGAGAGCGCCGCCCCCGCCCTGCTGCCCGCGCCGCCTCTGGAGGGCGCGACGGTACGCCCGCTGCCGGACCACATGGACGCCCTGCGCCGCCTGTCGCTGCGCACCGGATTCGTGACGATCCCGGTGGGTGCGGTCACCCTGGTCGCCGCGGCGTTGTTCAACAATCTGCTGGGCATCGGCATCGCCTGGTTCGACCAGCATCAGGCGGCTCTCGCCTCGTACGTCGCCGGAGGGCTCTTCGCCGGGTCGCTGTCCATCGTGACGTTCCTCGAACTACCCGCGGTGCGTACCCCCCGCGCGCGGTCACCGCTCGAGGGCCTGCGCCGCCCCCGCACCGCCACCGGCGTCGACAGCGGACGCACGGGCGCCGTCCCGCTGCTGGTCCTCGCCTGCGCCGCGGTCGCCGGAGCGATCGCCGCCGCCGTGGCCGTCGCCGTGCTGCACGCCACGGACCTGGGCGGCGGCCCGGTCCTGTACGGACTGCTCGTCCTCGGGCTGACCGGCGGCGTCGTCATCGGCGTCCGCACCGCTCCGAAGGTGCTGGTGTCACTTTCGCGGCGCAGGCTGCTCGCTCTTGCCCTCGCCTTCACCGGCGTGGCACTGCTGGCCGCCGGCCTGGTCCCGGACGTCACCAGCGTGCTGCTGATCGTGACCCTGGCCGGCGTCGGCGCGGGCGTCGCCGCCAACACCGGGCACGCGCTGCTCGACCAGGAGACCGAGGACCACCGCCGCGCGCGGACGAACGAGCACCTGCACGCCGTGGTCCGGGTCCTGGTGGCGCTGGGTGCGCTGCTCGCCCCGGTCGTCGCGGCGCTCATCGGCCCGCACCGGCTGGAGAACGGCAGGTTCGTCTTCGCGCACGGCGGAGCGGCGTTCGTGCTCATGCTGGTCGGCGCGCTGCTGCTGCCGGTGGCCGCCGTGGTCCTCGCCAAGGTCGACGACCGCTCCGGCGTCCCTCTGCGAAAGGACCTGCGGGACGCGCTGCGGGGCGGCGACGACCCGGAGACGATGCCGGCCGCGAACGGCTTCTTCATCGCCCTGGAGGGCGGCGACGGCGCCGGCAAGTCCACCCAGGCCGAGGCGCTCGCCGAGTGGATCAGGGCCAAGGGCCACGAGGTCGTCCTCACCCGCGAGCCCGGCGCCACGCCCGTGGGCAAGCGGCTGCGTTCGATCCTGCTCGACGTCTCGAGTGCCGGGCTGTCCCATCGCGCGGAGGCGCTGCTGTACGCGGCGGACCGCGCGGAGCACGTCGACACCGTCGTACGGCCCGCGCTGGAACGCGGCGCGGTGGTCATCACCGACCGGTACGTCGACTCGTCCGTGGCCTACCAGGGCGCCGGCCGTGACCTGTCCCCGACCGAGATCGCGCGGATCTCGCGCTGGGCGACGAACGGCCTGGTCCCGCATCTGACGGTCCTTCTGGACGTGTCGCCGGAGGCGGCCCGGGAGCGTTTCACGGAGGCGCCGGACCGGCTGGAGTCGGAACCGGCGGAGTTCCACGCGCGCGTGCGCTCCGGTTTCCTCACCCTGGCCGCCGCTGACCCGGGGCGATACCTGGTGGTCGACGCGGCCCAGGAGCCCGAGGCCGTCACCGCCGTCGTCCGGCACCGGCTCGACCTGTTGCTGCCCCTGTCCGAGGCCGAGATCAAGGCCCAGGAGGAGGCGCGCAGGAAGGCCGAGGAGGAGGCGCGCAGGAAGGCCGAGGAGGAGGCCGCGCGCAAGGCCGAGGAGGAGCGTCTCGAGCGCGAGCGCCAGGAGCAGCTCGCCAAGCTGCGCGCCGAGGAGGAGGAGCGCAAGCGGCGCGAGCTGGAGGAGGCGCAGCGCCGCGAGGCCGAACGGCAGGCCGAGGAGGCCCGGCTGCGCGCCGAGGAGGCGCGGAGGCGGGCTGAGGAGGAGCGGGTCCGGCTCCTCGCGGAGGAGAAGGCCCGCGCCGAGGAGGAGGCCCGCCGCAAGGCGGACGAGGAGCGGCGTCGCAAGCAGGCCGAGGAAGAGGCCAGGGCGCGCGCCGAGGCCGAGACCCGCCGGCTGGAGAAGCAGCGCAAGGCCGAGGAGGCGCTGCTGCGGGCCGAGCAGGCCCGGCGTGCGGCCGAGCAGGCCGCCGCAGCCGCGTCGGTCGGCCCGAAGCCGCCCCGCCCGGCACCGGCCGCGGCTGCGGCTGCGGCTCCGGCGGTCCCGCCGGAGGCGGTGACCGTGCCGACGCCGGTGGTGACTCCGACCAACGCGTCGGGCGGGCCGGTGGACGAGACGGCGGTGCTGCCGCCGATCCGGATGGACAAGGAACCCGAGCAGCCCTCCCGGCCGTCGGCGGAGCCCGCAGGGTGGGCGGCCGACGCCGAGGTGACGACCGAGCTGCCGCAGCCGTCGATCCCGGCAGGCGCCGCGGACGAGACGGCGGTCCTGCCCCCGGTGCGTGACCAGGGCCCCGATGACGAGACTGCCGTACTGCCTCCGGTGAGGGACGAGAGCCCCTCGGACCGGGTGCCGCCGGGCTTCTTCCGCGACGAGCGGGGCGGACGGGCCGAGCGGGGCGGGGCGCGTCCGGACGGTACCGACGACCGCACGCGCGAACTGCCTCAGCTCGACGAGGAGGGCGCGCCCCGGCAGCGCCCCCGTCCGGACTGGGCCGAGGAGACCCCGCTGGACGATCTGCCCACACTCGCGGACGAACTGCTGGGACCGCACCGCGACGAGGACGACGGCGACGAGGGACGCGAGGACGGCCGTGGGCGGGGCCGTCGCCGCTGAGCGAGCCTGTCGTGGTGTCGTGGGTGCGGCGGGCCCGTTCAACGGGACCCGCCGACGGCCCGCCCGCGTCGCCTGCCCCGTCCGCCTCGCCCTCCGGCCCGGTTGTCAGTGGTGGCCCGCACAATGGAACCCGCAGCGCGAAACGTGACGAAAGGGCGGCGTGACGCATGACCGTGTGGGACGACCTCGTCGGGCAGGAGAAGGTGAGCGAGCAGCTGATCGCGGCCGCTCGGGACGCCGACGCGTTCGTCACCGCGGCCGCCTCCGGCACCGCCCCGCCGGAGGCGTCGAAGATGACGCACGCCTGGCTGTTCACCGGCCCGCCGGGTGCCGGCCGCAGCCGGACGGCGCGGGCCTTCGCCGCCGCCCTGCAGTGCGTGAGCCCCGATCGGGCGCTGGGCGGCATGCCGGGCTGCGGGTTCTGCGACGGCTGCCATACGGCGCTCATCGGCACGCACGCCGACGTCACGACCGTCGCCGCGGTCGGGTCGCAGATCCTCGCCGAGGACATGCGCGACACGGTCCGCAAGTCCTACACCTCACCCGCCACGGGCCGCTGGCAGGTCATCCTCGTCGAGGACGCGGAGCGGCTGAACGAGAAGTCGGCCAACGCCGTGCTGAAGGCGGTCGAGGAGCCCGCCCCCCGCACGGTCTGGATGCTCTGCGCGCCCTCCCTGGAGGACGTGCTGCCCACCATCCGCTCCCGCTGCCGGCACCTGAACCTGCGCACGCCCTCCGTCGACGCCGTCGCCGACATGCTCGTACGGCGTGAGGGCATCGAGCCGGCCGTCGCCGCGGCCGCCGCCCGGGCCACCCAGGGGCATGTCGACCGGGCCCGGCGGCTCGCCACCGACCCCGCCGCGCGCGAGCGCCGGGCGACCGTGCTGAAGGTGCCCCTGCGCGTCGACGACGTCGGCGGCTGCCTCAGAGCGGCCCAGGAGCTCGTCGACGCGGCCGCCGAGGACGCCAAACAGCTGGCGGAGGAGCGGGACGGCAAGGAGACCGAGGAGCTGAAGGCGGCCCTGGGCGCGGTCCAGGGTGGCCGGATGCCGCGCGGTACGGCGGGCGTCATGAAGGACCTGGAGGACAAGCAGAAGCGGCGCAGGACGCGCACGCAGCGCGACAGCCTCGACCTCGCGCTGACCGACCTCACCGCTTTCTACCGGGATGTTCTGGCGCTGCAGCTCGGCTCCCGCATCGCGATCGCCAACGCGGACGCCGAAGACGCGCTGGAGCGGCTTGCCCGGGCCGGCAGACCGGAGTCGACGCTTCGCCGCATCGACGCCATCGCCGCCTGCCGAGACGCCCTCGACCGCAACGTGGCCCCGCTGCTCGCGGTGGAGGCGATGACGCTCGCCCTGAGAGCGGGCTGACGAGAACGCCGAACCCGTGAGCCCTGACGACATGGATTGTCTGACGACGTTGGTTGTCTGACGACGTTGGTTGTCTGACGGCGTTGCTTGATTGACGGCATCACTCGTCCGTGAGCACTTGGTGCACGCAGCGCATGCGCTCGGTCGCTCACAGTTACGCTCGTTGGATGGACATCAGGCGTTCCCTCCGCAGGTCCCGCACCGGCGTCACCCTTGTGTCGCTCGCCGCGCTCCTCGTGTCCGGCTGCTCCGCCGAAAAGCCGACGAGTACCGCCGGGTCGACGGCGAGGGCGGCGCTCGCCGCGCTCCCGCGGGCCACGCCGTCGGCACTCATGCCGTACTACGCGCAGAAGCCGTCCTGGCGCGGCTGCGGTGTCCCCGGCTTCGAGTGCGCCACCATGACGGCGCCGCTCGACTACGCGGAGCCGGGTGCGGGTGATGTCAGGCTCGCGGTCGCCCGCAAGAAGGCGACGGGCCCGGGCAAGCGGCTCGGCTCGCTGCTGGTGAACCCGGGCGGACCGGGCGGCTCGGCGGTCGGCTACCTCCAGCAGTACGCCGGCATCGGCTATCCCGCCGAGGTTCGCGCCCGCTACGACATGGTCGCGGTGGACCCCAGAGGCGTGGCCCGCAGCGAGCCCGTGGAATGCCTCGAGGGGCCCGAGATGGACACCTACACGCAGACGGACACCACCCCCGACGATCCGCGGGAGACACGCGAACTCGTCCGCGCGTACAAGAAGTTCGCGGAGGCGTGCGGCGCGCGCTCGGCCCGGCTGCTGCGTCACGTCTCCACCGCCGGGGCGGCCCGGGACATGGACATCCTGCGCGCGATCCTCGGCGACAGGAAACTGACGTACGTGGGGGCCTCCTACGGAACGTTCCTCGGCGCGACGTACGCAGGCCTGTTCCCGAACCGGGTGGGCAGACTCGTCCTCGACGGCGCGATGGATCCGGCGCTGCCCGCCCGGCGGCTGAACCTGGACCAGACAGCGGGGTTCGAGACGGCGTTCCGGTCGTTCGCGAAGGACTGCGTGCGACAGCCCGACTGCCCGCTTGCCGCGAAGGGCGCCGCTCCCGCCAGGGTGGGCGAGAACCTGAAGGCCTTCTTCCGCAAGCTCGACGCGCACCCCCTCCCCGCGGGCGACCCGGACGGCCGCAAGCTCGGTGAGGCACTCGCCACCACCGGCGTGATCGCCGCGATGTACGACGAGAGCACGTGGGCGCAGTTGCGCGAGTCGCTGGCCTCGGCCATGAAGGAGGACGACGGCGCGGGGCTGCTCACCCTCTCCGACGCCTACTACGAGCGCGACGCCGACGGCCGGTACGCCAACCTGATGGCCGCCAACGCCGCGGTGAACTGCCTGGACCTCCCCGCCGCGTTCACCACCGCGGAGCAGGTGGAGAAGGCGCTGCCGTCCTTCGAGAAGGCGTCCCCGGTCTTCGGTGAGGGCCTCGCCTGGGCCTCCCTGAACTGCACGTACTGGCCGGTGGGGCCCACCGGCGAGCCGCAACGCATCGAGGCGAAGGGCGCCGCGCCGATCGTCGTCGTCGGCACCACCCGAGACCCGGCGACCCCGTACCCCTGGGCCGTGTCCCTCTCCCGCCAGCTCACCTCCGCCCGCCTCCTCACCTACCAGGGCGACGGCCACACCGCCTACGGTCGCGGCAGCGCCTGCATCGACTCCGCGATCAACGCCTACCTGCTCCACGGGACGCCTCCGGCGAGGGGAAAGCGCTGCTGATAGTCCCTCGACCGGCCCGGCCCTCCGTACCCCCGGAGCTGGTGCGGAGCACCCCGGGAAACTGTGTAGACTTACCGACGTTGCTGACCGCACCATGGTGCGGACAGCGCGCCGCCTTAGCTCAGATGGCCAGAGCAACGCACTCGTAATGCGTAGGTCTCGGGTTCGAATCCCGAAGGCGGCTCTGCCGAAGCCTCAGGACTCACTCGCCGTGACCTGGGGCTTTTGCTTTTACCGGATGCGGCGGCGGGCGCGGAAGCGGGCCGCGCGGCGGTTCCCAGTCTCAGTTTTAGTCTCAGTTGCGGGCGCAGGGGCAGGCTCCGGGGCGGGCAGGAACGTGTCTCCCATGCGTCGCATGGCGTCCTTCGAGAGGTGCGAGCGACCTTTGACGTAGCGGCGGGTCTGACTGATCTGGGTGTGGCGCAGGATCTCCATGATCGTGGGCATGTCGACCCCGAGTTCATTGAGGATCGTGCCGGCCGTGTGGCGGCTCCCGTCGTAGAGGCGCCGGTCTCCGATGCCCGCCTCTTGAAGCAGTTCCTTGAACTCTTCCCAGTCGGCGCGGGGGTCGATGGGGCGGCCGTCGGGTCGGGTGAACACGGCATGGTGCTCTTGCCAGAGTTCGCCGGCCGCCTCGCGTAGTTCGTCCTGCTGTGCCTTGTGCGCGATCAGGTAGGGGACGAAGGCGGGCGGGATCGGTACGGGGTTCGTGCTCTTCTTGGTCTTGGGGCGTGTGAAGGCCAACCCGCCGCCTTTGCGGTCGGGGCAGATGCTCGCGTGCTTGACGCACGTTGCCGTGCACGGCTTCGGGCACCCGCGCTTGTAGTTCTTGTGCGTGGCGCAGTCGGGCGGGCAGGGCTCGAAGCGGTGCAGACGCGCCCCGCAGGCGTGCGCGTTACCGCAACCGTGCCGCCACGTGAGTCGCTGTAGCTGCCACTTGGGGTGGAACAGTTCGGCCGTGAGGTCGACGTATGGCCACCGCAGTCCCAGGGTCTCTCCCTGCCGGAACCCCATGCCGACGCCGACGATCCACCGCATGAACGTGGGCCGCTTGGCCGCGGCTTCCAGGAACGCCTTGGCCTCTTCCTGAGTGAACGGGTTCGCCTCGGTCTCGTCGATCGAAGGCGGGTCGACCAGGGTGGCGACGTTCTCGCCGATCATCCGGCGGCGGTGGGCAATCTTCAGGGCCCGCGACAGGATGCGGTGCACCTTGACGATGTGGGAGGGGGCGTGACCGGCGTCGAGCATGGCACGGTACATCTGCTCGAGGTGCTCGGGGGCGAGCTTGTCGAGGCGGTGCTTACCGACGCCCGGGACGATGTCGTTGCGGGTCTTGGACCAGTAGTCGTCCAGGGAGCGGGGCTTGAGCTTCAGGCTCGCGATGTCGGTCAGGTACGTCGTCATCCACTGTTCGACGGTCGGCTTGCGGCCGGCCTTCGGGGCGCCTCCCTTCTCTCGCAGGTTCTCCAGCTCGCGGACCTTGCGGCGTACGGCGGGTTCGGTGCGAGCCATACGGTGGCGGCGGTCGGGGCTGCCATCGGGCAGCACGCCCATGGTCACGCGGCCGTGCCACCAGCCGTCATCGCCGAAGTAGACGGTCGATTCCAGGTTCGACTTCCGGGGACTCATGCGTGTTCCTCCATGCGGGAGGCACCCCGAGCGGAGTGCTCGGGGTGCCTCAGGGTGTGCTCAGATCAGTTGGGCAGGAGAGCGAGGGCGGCTACGAAGGCTTCGAGGTCAGCACGCCGAATCCGCCGCGTGCGGCCCAACTTGATGTACTTCAGGGCGCCTTCGGCCATCAGCTCGTAGACGGTGGATCGACCGACGGCGAGCGCTTCGGCGGCTTCCTCGGGCTTGTACAGGAGTCGGTCGACGGGGGCAGCGATCGCGGTACTCATCCGGGGTGCCTCCTGGGCAGCGCGGTGGGCCGTGTGTGTCCGAGGTTCGGATTTCTGCGTCATTGCGTCATCAGCGTCATTCAGGCTTCTGACCTGCGGCTTTGTGTGACGCAGTCGTGTGGGGGTGCGTCATCGGTGCGTTGTGGGCTGCGTCATCGCATGACGCAGATGACGCAGGATGACGCAGAGCCCGCCGTCTGCGTCATGGCTGTAGCCACAGGTCAGGTGCCGTTTTCCGGTCCACATGACGCAGATGACGCAGCGTCTTCCCTCTTAGGACAAAAGAGGGGGTGTCTGTTGTGGTGCGGTGCGCCTCAGAGCGTGAAGAAGGAGCCGCTGCGCGGCGCGACCATCAGGCGGCGCGCTGCGCCGAACAGCAAGAGGAGCACGCCACGCCGCTGGTGCTCCTCTTGCTTGTCCAGGCGGTGCGGGTCAGTGCATCCGCTGTTGCTCGTGTGGGGGCGGGGTGGCCAGGCGGGTCATTTCGAGGTAGCGGCCCTCGCTGGTGCGACCCGTGTCGATGAGGACACCCCGGGCGCCCAGAGTGGGCTGAAGGCGCTTGAGCCGGTCGGAGAGCACTTTGCCCGTGGTCGGCCACCCCTTGGGCAGGGCACGGCAATCGTCGCCGCTGTAGAGGAGGCTGAGGCAGTGCAGCCACTCCGTGGACGTCATCCGCTGCGCCCCGCCCGGCTCGATGGAGTCGGCATGCCTGAGGACGGTCTGAGCGAGGAGGTCACCTTCGATCACGTCGTCGTTCAGGTCGTCCAGACTGGCCCGGTAAGCCGTGAGGGCGCCGAGCCCGGTTGCCGCGTCGAGCTGCGCGCACAGGTGCGCGAAGTCCGCCATCCGCAGGTCGGTGGGAGTCTCCGCATCGACCGCGCGGACCTTGACGGTGAGGTCCAGGAGCGAGCCGAGGACGACGGGCAGGACTTCCGCGTACTCCGCCCACAGTTCCGCTTCGGTGCGCCGGACGCGTGGCCGCTCCAGGCGCAGGGGCAGGAGCCGTTCGGCGAGGTCGGGCCGGATGACGCCCACGTCGATGCCGGTCAGGAGCAGGGGCCGGCGGTAGCCGACGCGGAAGACGTCCCCGTCGGTGAACAGGGCCCGCTTGACGCTCTCGGCTCCGGTCACGATGCAGCACATGGCGTCGGACAGGTCCGGGGTCATGTGGGAGAGGTTGTCCAGAGCGGTGACCCACCCGGCCGCCACCGCCGCAATCAGGTTCTCCTCGTCCTTCGGGGCCCGGCGTAGGTCACCGCTCATGCCCTCGATGATCCGCACGAGCATCCGGCCGCCGGTGGACTTGCCGGCACCCTGGGGCCCGGTGAGGAACGGCGCGGGGACCGGTACGGACGGCCCGAGGCAGCCGATCAGCCACGCGATGGCCAGGCACTCGGTCTCCGCGTTGGCGAAGTTGCACAGCCGCATCAACAGGTCGATGCCCTTGCCGTCCGTGTCCTTGACGGGCAGGGGCAGTTCCCCGGTGAGCTGTGTCCGCCGCCAGCACACCTCGCGCGGGTCCGGGACAGCGATGTCCCAGCCGGTGGGGTGGATCCGGACGGACTTCCCGTCATCGCGGCCCAGGTCCAACCACGTCACCCCATCAAATCCGGGGGCGACGCGGATGTTCACCGGTTGCACGTCCTCGTACAGCGCGAGCGCCTCGATCAGGTCCAACGCCTCCTTGAGAGCGGTCCCGTTGAACACGCCGATCCCGTCCTTGAACAGCCCGACCATGAGTTCCTGCCTATGACTGCCCGTCGTGCCCTGAGAGCGGATCGGACGGGCCACGGGGTGGCCATTCCGCTGCGCGTACACGGTGCCGTCAGCGGTACGGAAGTACCGGAAGTGCTCCTGCGCGTAGTCGGTGATGACCTTGCGGGCGGGGTTCTTCTCGTCGTCGGACATGGTCACAGTCCCAACCTGGTGCGGGCGTTGGTCCACGCGTCGGTGCAGTGCCGGGCTGATTCGCCCTTGGCCTGCGCGGCGGTGAACAAGCGGCTGATGTGGGCGTCGGTGAGGCAGCCGCACCGGCCGTGCGCGGAGAGCACGGCGAGGAACGTCCGGTACACGGTGGCGTGGACTCCTCCAGTAGCGCCGGTGATGCGCTGCTCTGCCATGGAGATGCCACGGTCCAGGTAGGCCGGAGTGCGGTGACGGCACTGCCCGCCCCCGGCCGGGGCAGGCACGGTGACGACCTGCGGCGCTGGCCGGGCTGTGGCGGGCTCCTTCATGGCAAGCGCGCGCACATTGTTCGGCAGGTAGGCCATGGTGCCGGTACCGAATCCGCGCCAGCGGGCGTAGGCCATCGTGGACTTGATGTCCACGCCGGGGCGGACCGCGTTCGCGGACTGCATCCGACCGAGGTAGAGCCAGTGCTCGCCCCGGGTGGTGGGCACAGTCTGGGTAGCGGGCAGGTTCTCGTGGGCCCACGTGATCGCGTCAGGGTTGTCCAGGTCGACGACAGTCAGTCCCGCCCCGCCCGGGTGATAGGCGACCGCACTCGCGCGCAGCCATGCCCGGCGCCAGATGCCGGAGTTGATGACGTCCGGGTCGGTGGTCGCGGCGGCCCAACCGTGGCAGGGCGCCGGGCAGGCGCAGGGACCCGGGGTCTTCATGTTCGGCCGGCCGCCGCACGCGTTGTCGGCGCAGCGACGGCAGTTGCCGAACGGCACCTTCCCAGCTCGTAACGGCAGCGCGGGCACGCCGGAGGCGGCCAGGCCGAGGGCGGTGCGCAGGTGTTCGCTCATGCCGCCACCCCAAGCGCGCGGGAAGCGAGGTACGCGCGGCCGATGTGCTCGCTGTAGGCGGGCGGGATGGCCTCGGTCAGTTCCTCGCGCACGTCGGTCCACGTGATGCCGAGCGCGGCTTGCAGCTCCGAGATGGTGGGCTTGCCTCCGCCGTTGCCGTACGCGGCCACATACGGGCCGTCGTAGAAGCGGCCGTGCCGGTAGCCGCGCACGCGGCCCCGGTGCGGCACGTGGACCGGTTGCGCGGCGGTCCAGCCGCTCACCTCGAAGTTGCGGTGGCGGATGACTCTGAGCCCGTACATCTCGCCACACAGGGTCAGGTCCTTGCGGATCTCCGCCTGTCCGTTGGGCTGTTCGATGACGTACGGCAGGCCGGTCCTGTCGAGCAGGTTTCGGGTGGGGGCCACGAGGTCCACGTGGGTGCCGCCCCAGCCGCGAGAGCGATTGGTGCCCACGGTCAGGGTGTTCTTGGCCTGGCAGGGCGGGGAGGCGTGGACGAACGCGTATCGGCGGATCTCGCCGGTGGCGATGAGGTGGGCGAGGTATCTGAGCGCGTCGCCCCGGTGGTATGGGAAGGGGTAGTTGGGCCGGTGGGCGATGTCGCAGCCGTGGACGGTGAATCCGGCGCGGGCGTAGCCCATGGCGGCGCCGCCGGCGCAGGAGAACAGGTCCAGCAGTAACGGCTGCTCGCCATCTCGCCGGATGTCGGTGGGTTGGGTCATGCTGGGAGACCTCCACAGGTCTGTTGATGGCTGCGGACAGGCGGCGGCCCCCGGTTCTTGGCGGAAGGGGGCCGCCGTCGTCTTTGGTGGTGGGTCAGGCGGCGGCGGACTCGTCGCCGCGCGTGGCGGTCAATCGGCCGTCCAGGGAACGCACGGCCATGCCGTCGGTCGTGAGGTCCTTCACGGCCTTGGATACGGCGCTCTTGGACAGGCCGGTGATGGTGACCAGGTCCTTCTGGCGGATCGGTTCGTCGGCGGTCTCGATGGCCTTGAGGACGCGGGCGAGGGCGCTGTCCGGGGCGGGCTCGACCGGCGCCGTGGTCTTGACGAGGGTGAGGGTCGGGGCGCCCGCGGCTTCCACCGTGGGGGCGACGGAGCGGGACCACGGGGTGCGGTCGGGCAGGGCGATGACGACGGCCTTGTCCATGTAGCGGACCTTGACCGGGTCGGGCTTGCGCTTGCCGTTGCGGATCAAGGCCACGCCCGGGACGGGGAGTTCGTCGGCGTTCCAGCCCTTGGCCTGTGCGTCCTCACCGAGGACCACGCGCGCTTCGGCCGGCGTGCGCACGGCCAGGCAGATGGAGACGCCGATCTGCGGGGCGATCTGCTTGGGGATGCCGTCACCGATGGTGGGCTTCTGGGTCATCCACCACAGGTCGATGCACGCCGCGCGGCCCATGCGGGCGATGGACTCCAGGCCCGGCAGCGCGGAGCGGTTCACGGTGCGGGTTTTACCGTCTGCGGTCTCCGTCTCGCACGGGACCTTGTCGGCGGCCGTCATGACCTCGGCGCCCTCGTCGACGACGACCGTGATGCGCGGCCGGTCTGCCGTGGGGGTCCAGGTGTCCTGTCCCTTGGGCAGGATGCTGAGCCGCTCCAGCATCTCCGTCTCCAGCTCGTCGACTACGTCGACCACTTCGCGCGGGGTGGAGGCGACACGGGCGCGGTGGTCCCACAACCGGCCTTCGACGCGCTTGAGGTCGATGATGACGAGCGCGTTCGTGTCGCCCTCGGACGCGTCGTACAGCAGTGGCCGGGA
Organism: Streptomyces sp. B21-105; assembly: GCF_036898465.1. Taxonomy (NCBI): domain Bacteria; kingdom Bacillati; phylum Actinomycetota; class Actinomycetes; order Kitasatosporales; family Streptomycetaceae; genus Streptomyces; species Streptomyces sp. B21-105. The sequence goes on from NZ_JARUMJ010000001.1 coordinate 5,145,103, forward strand.
GGCCACCGACTTGCCTGCGCCGGACCGTCCGGCGATCAGCAGCCGCTCCCCGAGCGGCACGGTGACCTGCTCGCCGGTGACGGTGTCGACCCCGAGCGAGCGCCGTTCGGGCGTCCACGTGAGGTCGTCGCCGTCGGCCGCGCTGCGGGTGCGCAAGGTCAGTTCGGCCCAGCCGCCTTGCTTGCCCGCCTTGATCTGCACGCGCAGGCTCGTGCGGGCCCCGAGCAGGTTACGGATGTGGTCTTCGGCCGCGCGCAGCTTGGTCGCGGTCCACGTCCCGTCGAGGCGGACGGCGCACACGATCCCGGCTTCGGTCAGCCGGGGCCGACCGGTCAGCGTGCCTGCCAGCCCGCGCTGTTCGGCGTGCTCTTTCCAGTGCTGCGGCTGCAACCGCTTCAGCAGCGCCGACTCCTCGGCGGTGGGCTTCAGTCCGGTGGTGTCGCGCTCGCGCACGGCGATCCACACGGTCAGCGCGGTGACGGCGGCGACGAGGGCGACAGCCGACCACACCCACACGCGGGTGGGCACCTGCGGCAGCCACACGTACCCGGCGGCGCCGAGCGTGGCGCTGGTCTTGGCGGCGAACAGCCACAGCGGGTCGGGCACGCGCCGCTTGGCGGTGCGCAGTTCGCGCTCCGCGCGGTGGCGGATGGGGGTGACGCCTTCGGGGTCGATGGCGCGTGCGGTGGCGAGCGCGCGACGGGCATCGCGCACCAGCGGCTTGCGTTCGGCACGCAGGGCGCGGCGGCGCTCGGCTTCCTTGCGCCAGTGCTCGGCACTCCAGCGGGCGGCGGTGGCGGCGTACTGACGATGGGTGCGCCAGACTTGTCCGTGACTCACGGGTGTCCTCGTTTCCGGGATGAGTGGGTCGGTGGTGACGGGCCCTGCGACGGCCCGTCACCACACACAGGTGTTACGCGGAGTGAGCGTGTTTCCGGTTTCCTGGTTTCCGAGGCGGCCCCTACGCGTGTGCGCGCGAGGACGGAAACTTCCGTCACCCTGCGTCGCTACGGGGCTTCTGGCGGCCGAACGTCCTCCCGGGGGTAAAACCCCCTCCGGAAGGCCCCTCGGGCGCCCTGCGGGCCGCCTACGGCCTCACGGTGTTTCAGCGGCCCTTGCGGCCGGTCCTGCCGGTGCCCTTGCCGCCGTCGGCGACGGCGCGGACGACGGTGACGACGGACCAGCCGAGCACGAGCGCGATGAAGGCGAGCATCGCGAGGTTCGCGGCGATGGCGGTCAGGGCGCCGACGAGCAGCGGGCCGAAGTAGACGCCGGCCGCGACTGCACCGGCCCCGACACCGGAGCCGAGCGCGACGCGCTGCACCGTGCGGTCCGGCGGCGCCTGGTGGATGTGCACCACCTGCGGCCCGGCGGGCTGCTGCGCGGGCAGGTTGGCGGGGTCGGCGTAGACGTGGCGGCCGTCGGGGAGCTGGACGACCATCAGCGGGCGTTGTGCGGGGAGCTGTTCCATGACGCACCCTCCGGGGCGTTGTCGGGGAAAGCGCAGGCAGGACACATGCCGAGGGAGGGCGGGATGACGTATCCCGCGTCGCGGCGGCACTCGGGGCAGATGCGGCGGGCGGCGTTGGCCTTGGCCAGGGCCGCCCAACGGGCCGGGGTCATCGCCCGCACAGGCTTGGCGCGGTCGATGCGGTAGAGGTAGGCGACGAGCGGGCCCCGTCGGCGCCGGGGCCGCTCCAGCTGAGCCGCCACCCCCTGACCACCGGGACGGAGTCCGAGGGCGCGGAGCTGGCGGTAGGTCGCGTAGCCGTCCGGGGCGAGCCGCCACCGGTAGACGGGTAGCGCGGTCATCAGGCGACCTGCACGCCGCGCTCGGCCCGCAGGGTGTCGCGCAGGGCACGAGCGTTCGCCGGCGAGGTACGAACCTCGCGGCGGATGCCCTCGGCGCTCAGCTTGGCGTCCGGCCAATCGGCCGTGGCCTTCCGCGCCTCGTCGAGCAGCTCGTCCGGGGTGCGCTTCGGGCGCGGCGTGCGGGCCGCCTCGGGCACGCGGCCGGTGGCCCCGCGCGGTCGGGTCGACTCGGCAGCCACCGCGTGCCGCTCGATCGGCGGCACGGTCGGCTGCTCGATGGCCCGGACCGGCTTGATCGCCGTGGTCGACTTCAGGAAGCCGACGGCCACCGGCCGGGGCAGCGGCTTGAGGCTCGGAGTGATCGGCGCCGGGGTCGATACCGTGAGGTCAGAACTAGACCGATTCCTATCGGTATGAGTCGATTCCTCATCATTCCTGGTCGGAGCTTCGATCGGGGCGGGGCGGTGGTGCAGCACCTTCGCCACGAGGTCCGAGCCGAAGTAAATCGACCCGACCGGCAGCGACGTGGCGAGCAGCACCAGCATCCAGTTCGCCGCGTCCCACTCCGCGACTCGGCCCAACTCGACCGACTGACCGTGGAGCTCCGGGACCAGGCCGTGCACGTAGTTCAGGACGAGAGAGGCGATGGTGTAGGCGGCCAGCACCCGCAGGGCGAATGTCCGGTCCCGTCCGGCGAGCACGAGCGTGGCGATCAGGGCCAGGGCCATGAGGCCGTCGACGACGAACGGATAGAGCGTCGCGGCCGTGGCGTCGGCGCCGATGGCACCGGCGATGTCGCGCAGGGCGTTCCAGGACACCCGGAAGGCCATGGCGACCACGACGACCAGCGCAAGCACGAGGGCGGCGCGGCCCTTGCGGTGCAGGTTCATGCGATGCCGCCCGTCTGACCGGGCAGGCCGTTGACGTGGTCGCGGTGCGCGGCGAGCACCCGCCGGCGGGCCCGGCGGATGCGCCGCTCGTCCAGCTCGCACGGCGTGCGGTCGATGACGATGATCTGTGCGTCCAGCAGCTCCATCTCCGCGCGGATGACGGGCATCTCCGCGTCGATGGCGTCCAGCTCCGCGTCCGTGGGCTCTATCCACGGCTCGAACGCGGTAACAGCTTCCTGAACAGTGACGATGTGGTTCATGGGTCGTGTTCTCCCTAGCAGGTGGCAACGGCCCGAACAGCGGCCTCGGTGTTCCAGCACCGGGGCCGCGCGCCGTTGAAGTCGGTGATCCGGCTCCCCTCAGCGCTGCTCGTACGAGACGAGCAGCGGAGGCAACCGGCCGCAGCAACGCTGCGGGGTTGATTCGCGCTGTACCTCACGCGGGAAGTCCCGCGTAGCCGCCTACTTGGCCGAGGAGAGGCGGCGTGATCCCCATTCAGTTGTCAAACAACGGCCGATGCGGGGCCCCAACTGCACGAGCTATCCCGAACCGATGTGACCTGGAGGCAGGCCGAACAAGGCCCCTTCCGGCTCGCTGTCCTAGGACTGCGAGCGGCCTGAGATGAAGATGGCACGTAGTCCTGGGACTGTCAACAGTCCTAGGACTGTGTTTCACTGGTTCTCATCGAGAGGAGTTCGGCGTGGCATCCAAGTGGCGCGACCTGGCGGACAGGCTCGCGGAGCAGATCAGAAGCGGTGAGTACGAGCCGGGCGCTCAGTTGCCCCAGATCAGGGAGCTGGTCGAGGCCGGTGAGGGCTCAAAGGCCACCGTCCATCAGGCCTATAAGGCCCTTGAAGCCGAGGGGCTGGTGACGTCGACGCGCGGCCACGGAACCGTCGTGCGGTCGCGTACCCCCCTGAAGCGGCTCGGCATTGCCCGGTACGACAAGGCCAAGTGGCGCGACGGGGACGAAGTCGCGTTCATCGCCGACCGCGTAGCGTCGGGCCGTGCCTACAAGCGCAACGAGCAGACGCAGACTGTGAGCCGTGAGATCGCCAGCAGCCTCGTGGCGGAGGGCCTAGGCGTCCCGGTCGGCTCTGACATCTACGCCCGCGCCCGTCTCGTGAAGGAAGGGACGCAGCCGACCCACACTCTGACCAGTTATTACCGGCCGGAGCATGTGGAGGGGACGCGCATCGTGGACCCCACTCCCGGCCCGGCCGGCCGTGGCGGCGGATACCGGGTGCTCTACGACGCCGGTTACGAGATCGACCACATGAAAGAGGCGTTGTTCGCTCGCGTCCCGACGGCCGAGGAAGTGCAGCTCCTCCAGCTCCCGGCCGGCGAGCCGGTCGTCGAGCTGCACCGGACGACGTACACGGCGGACGGTACGGTCGTCGAGTTCGCCGTCGGCATCCATTCGGCCTCCCGCTTCGCGTGGGAGTACGAGTTCAAGGTTCCCGACTCTGCCAGCGACAACGGCGCGGAGGATTCAGCGTGATCTCGGAGCAGGACTGGCAGGACGCACAGCTCTTGTGGGACTACCAGCAGATGCACCACGAGTCGCGCCCCTGCTCGGTCGCCATCGGTCTCGGTAGCCACGATCTCGGCGTCGCCGACACCACCGTCGACCTGTACCGGCGCGGCATGATGCCGCTGATCGTCTTCACAGGCGCCACCAGCCGGACCACGCAGGACCGTATGCCGCGCGGTGAGGCTGAGCACTACCGGGATCGCGCATTGGAGTTGGGTGTGCCAGCCGACGTCATCCTCGTCGAGCCTAACGCCCGCAACACCGGCCAGAACATCACGCTCTCCCGTGCCCTGCTCGTGGAGCACAGCATCGACGTCTCATCAGTTCTGCTCGTCAGCAAGCCGTATGAGGAGCGTCGGGCATATGCCACCGCGCGAAAGCTGTGGCCGGGGGTGGAGTTTGTCAGTGCCTCTACCCCAATGACACTTGCCACGTATGTCGACGCAATTCAAGATGCTCGCCGTGTAGTCGACATGCTGGTCGGATCGTTGCAGCGGCTGATGATTTACCCGGCCCAGGGCTTTCTGATCTCGCAAGATGTACCTGACGAAGCGATCCGAGCCTACAAACGGCTTGTCGCTCGTGGCTTCACGAGTCGCCTGGTTCCTGTCGTAATCTGAGCCAGGCTGGAATTCGGTACGTCAGCCGAGTTATTGGAAGAAGAGTGCAAAGGGGTCTGCCGGGCGACCGCCGTGCACGACGCATTTATCGATCTCCAACTCTCTGTCGGTCAGAGACGTCGCAAATTCTTTGGAATCCCGCCACTCGGCCTTGATTTGACGCCCGAAAGAGAGGCCTACTACCGATGCGGCGCCAGCCTGTTTAAGTGCATATGCGGCGCTGGCCATGGATCCGCCGGTCGTGAATGTGTCATCAAATAATAGAACTCGTTTACCTCTAACCGTAGGGCTGGCAGTAAACAAGCCTGGCACTATCTTCTCGCGCCGAGTACCCGCCTTTGAGGCGTCATTCTTAACCAGAGCCCCCCTGCTCCATTCGTCGGAGAAGTCTCGCACGTGCTTGATGAGGGCATCTAAGTGACTTTGTCCGCTCCGTGTAGAAGAGTGCGAGGGCATAGCTACGCGCAGGTCAAATGGTCCGCCGTAAAACCCTTCTATGCACGCCAGGTGTCGTTCCATAAATGTCCAGAGGAGGGACCCTAACGGGAGTCTTAGCCAGACGTTAGAGGGCTCATTCTTGGCGTTCCACAGGACTCCCTCAAGGCCAGTATGGAGGGAATAACAAATCGGGACAAAGCCGTCGAGAACGGACGAGAACGTGTGTCGACAGTTGTAGCAGTGCTGGTAGGGCGCGCCTTGGGGGCCTATGGGCGTTGGAGTTCGACACAAGAAGCAAGTGCCAGCGTCGTCAGCCAAGACTGAAGGCGCAACATGCTGCTCGCGCAGCCAGTGCACCCAGTTCGCAGTACTCCAATTCCGGTCGTCGGGACGCACGAAACGGCGGTAGGACAACCTTGACCCCCTGCTTGCAGCTCGGACCCCAAGCAGAGGTTAATCCTACTGTCCGACAGCAGGCAATCACTTGGCGTCAAATAGGAGCTGCGTTGGGCCCGAAACCTCCTCCGCTCGAAGAGGGCTCGCCAAGGTTTCGATCATCTGTTCGGTATTCGCCACGGGGGTTGCTCGCTGAGCCTCGACCATCTTGCGGGCCCATGGCTGCTGATCCACTAGCGACTGGAGCAACAGCACATGCCGGCCTTGCTCGGCCGCCACACGTGCCTGCATCTTGGCGCCGGAAGTTCCTGACGCCTCGATTACGACGCTTCCCAGGCTGATGCCAGACGTCACATGGTTCCTCCGGGGGAAGGTGTCCCGGCCGGGAGATCGAGAAGGCCAAAACTGGGAAACGATCAGGCCTTGATCGGCGATTTCTTCCGCGAGATCAAAGTTTTCCCTGGGGTAGCACTTTGTGATACCCGTACCAATCACTGCGATAGTCCGACGGTCGAAATGCAGTGCCGTTCGATGCGCCTCCGTGTCAACGCCGCGAGCGAGACCCGACGAGATGGTGTATCCCGCTTCACTCAATTCACGTGCCGCCTTGCGGGCGCGCGAGAGCCCCAACTCCGTAGCGTCACGGGTACCTACGACTGCGACTGAGCGTGCGTCGGCTTGGTGATCGAGCTTCCCACGGTAGAACAGGAACGGGGGAAGATCCGCCACGGTCCTTAGATTCTCGGGGTACTCAGGGTCCAACACCGTGACCAGACTCGCTCCGGCGCTGTCAGCCTGCTCCAGCTCGCTTTGAACGCGAGCGAAGTGTTCACTCAGGGCACGTTCCCTTAGTCCCTCGCGGAGCAGGGGTAGGGCCTTGCGGGCTGCGGCGGACTCTTCGGGGATGAAGCCCTCACACAGGCTGTCGAGATGCCCCTTCAGCGCGCACCGGGCAAGTAGTGCCCAATCGACACTCTTGCCCTCCATGCGGAGCGAGCAAAGCGCTAACAAGCGCATACGTACGTCATCGATCATCTCTGTCTCCTTCTACTCAAAGATCACTGTTCGAAGGATCGATGACTGAAAGTCTAGAGGTCAGCCACATCGTGCTGCTACAGATACGCACTCGGTGAATGGGCGAGATGCAGAGACGTAGCACGTGACCTGCACAGTCGGGGAAAAATCGACTGCGACACATCATGGAAGGCCACTCGAACGTGCCCCTCCGCCCGCCAGGGACATTGCGAGTACCGCCCCAGGTCGCCGTTCTGGCGACAACAGACCTTGACGGCAACGTCAGCGCGCGAGCGCATCCTTGGGTACTCATCGACGTGCTGCCCAACCCCTGTCAGGTGGCTGGCGAGCAGGCCGGCTGCTCCACGGGATGAACTTGTAGAGCGAAGGTCGTCAGTTCGAGTCCGGCAGGGGGCTCTTCGATCTAGCTGAGACAACGCCTCCGCGACCTTCCAACCGCGGGGGCGTGACGGCACCCGCCTATCGACGTCGCTTGAGCAGACGATCCATCTGGCCCACAGCCTCCGGCCGGTGCTCGTCGCTCGCCGAGACGTGGCGACACGGGGATGCTGAGGCTTCCAGATTGAATCGCTTGTGAGTTACATCACCCACTCGGCGCCCATATTCTCCACGGGGTGATGTGCACCGGGTAAGTCGCGAGTCGCCCTCTGGGGGCCGGGGGTGCTCCTGGGCAAGCAGCTCTGCGGTCCCGCGAAGCCCAGCAGCCTTTGGTGCAGTAGTCGTTGCGAGGATGCACGCCCTGCTCGCGGGCAGTTTGCCGCCGTACCGTGCTAGGCATTGCACTGCAATGCCTAGCTGAGGCTGGGTGACATATTCTCCCTGGTTAGGGAGATGTTCAGGCAACCTAAATTTGCCATTCGAGTTCGCGTTAGTGAATTGATAACGCCCTGGGGGCTGGCCTGCCGCCCCGCTCGCTCGGTCTTTGATGGGCCACACTGTGCCTGTGCCCGCCCCCGCTCACGGTTGGCCCCAGTGCGGAGGCGGGCTTGACCACATCCCATGTGCGAGAAGGGTCGCCAATGACGTTACCGAGTGAATCCAGGTTTCTCAGTTTCGAGCGGCATGCTGCTGCCGCAGAGACTTCACAGACACCCCGTGGCCGAGTCCGGTTCAGGTGGCGTACCTCCGTCATCCTCGGCATGGCTGCGCTGGGCGCGGTGATCGCCTTCCTTGTGTTGCTCATGCCTGGTCTGGCAGTGCCGCTGGGCGTGGCGGCGGGAGTGGTCGCGGCCGTGGCTGCCATCGCGCAATGGCTGTGGCCGGGCGGGCCGGCGGAGCATCATGGTGCGGAAGAGGGGGCGTGAGCTAGGTCGCCCGGAGGGCACTCAGTCTCAGTTGCAGTCTCAGTTGCCGCACTTTCCAGAGTGATCCGCCAGTGTCCACCACCGTCCATGAAGCCTTGTGATCAGGTAAGGCGTGGCGATGGTGGACGCCCGCGGACGCCCCTGGATCAAGACCGGACAGCTCGTAATGCGTAGGTCTCGGGTTCGAATCCCGAAGGCGGCTCCGAGAAACCCCAGGACTCACTCGCCGTGACCTGGGGTTTTTTCATGCCCGGGGCATGCCGAGCCGCACGACGGGGATGCCGTGGAAGTGCTTGCGTGAGCGATGCGTGAGCGGAGCGGCTCGCCGACCTACTTCTTGGGCTTCACCCGCTTGGCCTTCACGACGGCCTTGGGGCCTGCTCGCTCCGAGCGCAGGACATCTCCGCATGTGCGCTGCGCGGGCGGAGCGAGGCGTACTGACACCTGCGGCGGTGGCCATCTCATCTCACCCGCTGCTTGTCGTGGTGATCTCTCTTAGCGCGGGGCAGCCGTCGGCCCGAAGCGATTCTCGGCGGGCTGGTCGTCGCGTATCGGGCAGAACCTCGGGCTCTTATATATATGTTCCGGCTCTCATGCCCCATGAGAGCGCCTACATTAATAACTCCCTTGTGGTGTGGGTTGGTTGTGGTGACAGTGGTTGTCATCCGCCACGCCCCTCTTGTCATCGGAGCATTGATGCGCCTCATTCACTGCCTGCCCCTCAGGGGGCGTTCGTGCCGTAGCTCGCAGACGTCGGCCCGGTGGTTCCGGGCAACCGTGTTCCACGGAGGCCGAGGGTGAGCGTCGGGGGTGTGGGCATTCCACGGCTGCAGGACCTCGCGTACATCGAGGTCGCCATCGGCAACGTTGCTCAGGGCGCAACCTTCGAGCAGGTGCGTCGTGCTCTCGTCGACCGAGCTGCTGCGGTGGCGCGTGAGGGGGATACGGACGGCTCGTACTCTGCCCGCAAGTGGGAGCTAGCGCGGTCGGACACCAGGAAGCACGTCCACAACACCGTCGACGTCCTCAAGGAGCTGATGCGTCTCGGATGGGTCGAGAAGCACATCCTTCCCTCCAGTCCCAACTCCGCATACGCGCATGCCGATTCGGTGTTCACTCTCACCCCTGCGGGGGAGAGATGGGCGGCGCTTGTCGCCGCCGACGGTCGCGCCGCGTACAACGCGCTCACTGGCGTACTGCTCAACACGCATCCGCAATTCGAGGGTTTTCTGCGCCTCCTGGGCGCCCGACCGGACAGCAGCACCACTCACTTGACCATTCCCCTCTTGAGGTTCAGTGCGTCGGGCTACGGCACTAACGCGGCGTACCTTGACGCGTTCGTCGCGTTCGCTACGGACGCGGCAGCTCAGGGCACGCTCGGCTGGACTGCGGAGCCCGAGGCCATCAGTGAGAGCGTCCGCGACTATGTCCGCCGCTTCGAGGAGCGGGCGCGCGCCCGGGAGAAGGAGATCAGCCGAAAGCAGTTCGCCACCACGTGCGAAGAGGCCATGGCCCGGTTCGTATTTGGCGCGGCCGGCTGTCCTTTGGACTACATCAGCCTCGAGCTGCTACGCAGGTGGACTCGGTTTCTGGGGTTGGCCAACTTCAGCTACTACGCACCAGGACCTTCAGCGATGCGGCTCTGGCCCACCGCCGTGGTGACGGGTAGCGGCGATGCCGTCGCGATCAGCCGGCGAGTCGGCAAGGAGGTGCGTCGGACAGCCCTCGACGCCGTCTGGGCGATCTGGCGCGAGCAAAGGGCCGACGCAGCCGGTGGCATGTACCTGCCCGTCTGGCAGCTGCGTGCGGCCGTTTGCTGGAAGCAACGGATCAGCGACGACGAGTTCGATCTGGCGTTGCGGGAAGCTCTCGCAGGCGAGCACCCCGGCCTTGGTTTGAGTATTCACCTCGATCAGGCGTCGCTGAGGGTCGCCCCTGCTTCGACCAAGCCCTTGATCATTCCCAGTGCGAGTGGGCTCCGACGTGTGTTCAACGTGATCAGCGTTGCACAGGAACCCACTGTCCACGCCACTTCAACCACCACCCAGGAGACCTGACACGATGACCGCCTCAACCCGTAGCGCGGGCCCCGTCTGGCTTAAGAAGCAATGGGGACTGCGTCAAAACCCCTTCCCGACCACGGGCATCGCCCGGTTGGGGGGCGCCGACGTGCGAGAGAACGGACTCCTCTACGAGCCGGACGTCAACGCGGACAAATTCGAGGAGGCCGTCGAGAAATTTGTGCTTGGGGCAGCATTTTCCGGTCTGCGGTTCGGTTACCTGTGGTCGACGGGTACCGGCCCGGGCGACTCTGACGCCCGTGGGTTCGGCAAGTCTGTGCTCATGCAGCACCTCACATGGAGTCTCAACGAGGACTTCGGCCGTGCTGCGTATTTGAGCTGCGGCCTCGATGAGGACGATGCCTCCGAGGAACCGATCTGCGGGTTGCTGACGAGCTTCGACACTGCCCAGATCCGTTCCCTGAGTGCCGCTCTGTTCACGGCCGTCGAGTACGCGACGGATTTCCGTGCCGCTAATACAAGCCTTACGCTCGTCCAGCGCCTACGTGAGGCACTTGTCGCACGGACCGCCACCGACGATCCGCAGAGCCTGGCGAAGATCGTGGTCGAGCAGCATCGAGATCTTCGGGGCCGGACTCTGGGGCCGCCCGACGACAAGCTCATCCTGGCTTTGTGCGACGCGGACTCGACCGTTGCCCAGGACTACCTGGACAAGGTCAAGCCTGCTTCGCGGACCCGGAACGGCGCTGTGTATCTCGCGACGTTCCTCCTCTTCGCCGCGGCAGCAGGCATGAAGCACGTCCTGCTCTGCTGCGACCAGCTGGAGGACCTCGCGAGCACCACTACGGCGAAGGCCAAGCGTGATCTCGAAACCGAACGGTTCCGCGACATCATCCTCGAAACGCTGCCTATGGCCGACATGCTCAACATCGTGGTAACCATGCATCCTCGAGCAGCACTAACCATCGGCACGGCCTGGGAACTCGCGGACCTGCCGACGTTCGAGATCTCGGAGGCCAACAAGCACCGGATCGTGGTCCTGCCAGCGCTTCGTGATCTGGACTCGGCAGTCAAGCTCCTTTCTAAGTATCTCGCTGCTGCTCGCAAAAAAGACGATCGGCCGCGAGGGGACGTGTACCCGTTCACGTCGGAGGCGGTAGATGCGTTGTTCAGGCGATCGAATCGCAAGCCGCGCGACGTACTACGCAAGGCACAGGGCCTGATCGAGGCTGCGTCGGGTGACAACCTAGTGATCATCGACGAGGAGGCCGTCACCCGTTACTTGGACGCGGTCGGTCCCGACACCGAAGAGGACATCGGCCCCGTCCTGGCGAGTCCGGTGACTACGTCCCTGGACTGGAGCGCAGGGTGACCTCCTTAGCTTCGTGTTATGGAGAGTCGGGATGACGGCCGATGCCTGTGATGCCTGCCCCCTTTGCGGCGCCGCCCTGTCGTCATGGGAAAGCAGGCGTTGCGGCTGCGGGGGGCCACGCTGGGAGAGCCATGCAGAGGTCATGTACGCGATTGCCTGTTCGGTCCGATCACCCCTGCACGTACGTGACTTCGTTCGCCTTGCCCACAGCGATTACGGACACAAAATCGGTGTCCCCAGTGCCAATGCGGTGCTTTCGCCTGACCGGCGCTTCTGTTGGGCCGGTCAAGGAACCTACTCCTTGTACCGCCACGGCCCCCTGCCGGGCCCTCGAAATTTGGAAGGGGCGAGTCGGCTGGTTCTGCTCGCAGCCAACGAGCCCATGACAGCGGATGCGCTGGACTACTGCCTGAAGCAACTCGGATATCGGTACAACGTGGCTTCTTTGAAGAACGCGATCAGAAGCTCCAAGTGGATCACGTGGCAGCAGGATGGCCGGTGGGCGCATTCGCTGGGAGAAGCCGCCGAGGCCGAGCTGCGGCGCGAGGTTCCCGTTGTTCCAGACAGCCGTCACGCCGCGTGGGCGGCCATGCGAGATGTGCTGACCAGGGATGTGCGAGGTTTCATAACCCAGCGAGCGGAGCGGCTTCGCAACCTCGGCAGTCCCCACCGATTCGGTCTCAATTGGGACGAGGAACCAGGAGCGATGATGCTGCCGATGTGATGCCGAGGTCTCGGGTTCGAATCCCGAGGGCGGCTCCGGAAAAGGCCAGGTCACAGCCCGTGACCTGGCCTTTTGTGTTGCTCGGGGCATGGCGCGTCACACGGCCGGGGTGCCGCGAGATGGCTTGAGTGAGCGATGGGTGAGCGGAGTGGTCCGGTGCCCTACTTCTTGGGCTTCTTCCGCTTGCTCTTCTTATTGGCCCTGGCCTCGGCTTTCGCCTTGTTCTTGGCCTTCTTGGTGGCCTGACGGGCCTCCTCCGCCTGGGTCTTCCTCTGAAGCGGGACCAGCTTGGCGGTGGCCTCGGCCGCGTTCTTGCCGACCTGTGGCAGGACGCTCTGGTAAATGTCCCGCGTGATTCGGGTGTCGCTGTGCCCGAGTGTGTCCGACACGATCTTCACGTCGATGCCGGCGGCGAGCATGAGCGTGGCCGCCCCGTGCCGGAGGTCGTGCAGCCGGATCGGCGGGAGCCCGGAGGCGGCGACGAGGCGCTCGAAGAGGTCGGTCACCTTGCCGGGGTGCAGCCAGGATCCGTCTTCCTGGGTGAAGACCATGCCGGTCTCGACCCAGGCCGTTCCCCACTCCTCGCGGTCCGCGTCCTGTTGTTCGCGGTGCCGCTTCAGGACGTTGACGGTGTCGTCGTCGAGCGCGACCACGCGGAAGCCGCTGTCCGTCTTGGGCTCGGAGGTCTCGACCTCCCACCCGTCCTGGACGAGCTGGGCGGAGACCGTCAGGGAGTGGTCGTCGAGGTTGGTCTCCGACCAGGGCTGCGCGCATGCCTCGCCCCGCCGCAGACCGCGGACTCCGCGCCGACCTTGCAGTATATGTCGAACGGTACGTCCGGCCAGTTCTTCGCGTGGTCCTCGTCGAACGTCGCGCAGTCGGTCAGGCAGCGTTCGCTGACGTCGAAGGACACCTGGCCCATGGCCTTGGCCGAGTACACCGACGTCGACCGCAGACCGTAGTCGATGTGGTCGAGGTAGCCGGCACGGATGTACGGCGTGGCGGTGGAGTCGCCCGTGGTTTCCGAGACGTTGCGGCCGTAGTTGTTGCTCTCGGTCTTCCAGTAGTAGGCCGTGGCGTTGCCGTGCGGGCCGACGACGTAGTCGAGCTGCCAGCGCCAGGCCTGCTGGCACCAGCCGCTCGCGAACGAAGCGGCGTAACAGGGCTCACCGGCCTGGTTGCCGAAGACAGGCGTGGTCCACGTCGAGTTGGTCTCCGGGTCGTCGGCCGCCGTGCCGTGATCGCTCCAGCCCGGGAGCTGGTTGAGTCCGAAGAAGTACTGGGTGCCGTCGGTCGTGGTGATCTTCCAGTGCTCGCCCTACCGTCGACGTCGGTGGTGCCTTGGTCGCCGTTGGCGGCGCCCGTGAGCTTCTCGAAAGGGCGTTGTCGTTGCACCAGCACAGGTCGCCGACCCGGCTGTTGTCCGTCGCGTCGGTCTTGTCGTCGTTGCAGGACTTGTAGCGGCGCTGGACGAAGCCCGGCTCCCAGGACCAGCCGTCGCCGATCCAGGAGGCCTGGTTGTTCGAGGCGGCTGTCAGCCCGTCCACCGACTCCGACGAGTAGTCGAGCGAGATCTTCGGTTCCATGTTGCCGGGAACGTCCGGCACGTCGATCGGGTACGACCAGGCGAAGGCCCCAGTTGACTTGCGGGCGCTCCACGAGCCCGCTGCCTTTGGCGTGGCCTTATAGTCACCCCCTGGGCCCTCGTTGCCCGCCGTCGCGGCCAGCACCGTCGCGTTCGTCACTGCCACCGTGGCCGTGAGCGTTGAGGACAGCACATCGTTGTGAGTCGCGAGCGGCTTCGGCGTCCGACACGGCGCCTTCTGCGGCGTCGTGAGTGCACAGGCGGGCAGTTGCACGAGCCGGAGCCGAGACGCCCAGTCGCCTCCGTAGGCCTTCCGGAAGGAGGCGTAGTCCACCTGAACTCTGGCCGGGACAGCCTTCGCGGTACCGTCGCGTCGGCCGACCGACAGCAGAAGGCCCTCTATGCCCGCCCTGCGGGCCGCGTCCCGTCCGGCGACCTTACCCCCATCTTCTCTTCGCTGGAGTGTCCGTGCCCTCGGCCGGTGCAAGAGACACTGGCAGTCCGCCTGCCCGGGCCGGCTTCGCTGGCGCGACTTCCCTCACCACTTTTCCGGCAGCCAGCTCCACCTCAGCTAAACCTGCAGCCGGCCAAGCCGCCTCAGGAACGCCTTTCCAGGCATTCTTGGCGGCCATATCAGGCTTTTTGGATCCGCCGATTTGCACCTTTTCCACCGGAACAGTCTTGGGCTGTTTCACTCGCGGAAGTGGGGCTCTTTCTTCCGCGTAGGCAGTCATATGCATCGCCCAGGACTACTCGCTAGAGTCCGGCCGACCTGTCGAATAGCGAGAGGATGCTTGTGCGTCTCGTAAGACCCCGCTACGGTACGGTGAGAAAGAGATGGCCAGCCCGGTCATTGTCTCTCACTTTGATTTGTGCGATTTCCGCCTCTAGCCTCCTTGGCCTGTCCACCGGCGCGAGCGCAGTAGTACCCGCCGTCGCTTCGGGCAACGTCTCTGACGGCTCGAAGAGCGATGAGGAATACGCTCTCGAGCAGGCTGCGGCCACGGGCCAGCCCTACGAACTGCTCTCTGCGCGGACCGAGTCATCCGACACGTGGGCGCTGCCTGACGGCAGTTGGTCGGTCAAGCGGTACGGGACACCGGTGCGCGTGCTGCGCGGCGGCGCTTGGGTGCCCACCGACCCCACGTTGGTCTTTGCTGCGGACGGCAGCGTCGTCCCGAAGGCCTCGTCCGTGGCCGTGACCTTCTCCGGTGGGGGAAGCGGTCCCCTGCTGTCCGGGGTGAAGGACGGTCGCACTCTGACCCTCACCTGGCCTAAGACGTCATCTCATTTGGCCGACTCGGTAGGCTGTGGCTCGTGGGGATCGTTGAGCGGCTGGTGCCGGATGAGTTGTGGGAGTTGTTCCAGCGAGTGGTGCCGGAGGCGCCCTCGCGGCCTCAAGGCGGTGGCCGGCGCCGTCATGGCGATCGTGAGGT
This sequence comes from Streptomyces sp. B21-105, assembly GCF_036898465.1. Taxonomy (NCBI): domain Bacteria; kingdom Bacillati; phylum Actinomycetota; class Actinomycetes; order Kitasatosporales; family Streptomycetaceae; genus Streptomyces; species Streptomyces sp. B21-105. The sequence continues at coordinate 5,160,270 of NZ_JARUMJ010000001.1, forward strand.
TCTTGCCGCGATCGTGTTCGTGGCCACGTCAGGCTGTACCTGGCAGCAGCTGCCGTCCGCGTCATTCGGGCCGTCGGGAGCGACGGCCCATCGACGCTTTGCCGAGTGGTCGAAGGCCCGCGTCTGGGCCAAGCTCCACCGCCTGGTCCTCGACGAGCTCGGCGTTCGTGGCGAATTGGACTGGTCCCGGTGTGCGATCGACTCGGTGAACATGCGGGCCTTGAAAAGGGGGACATGACAGGTCCGAATCCTGTCGACAGGGGCAAGTACGGGTCGAAGATCCACCTCATCACCGAGCGGACCGGTCTGCCCCTCTCCGTCGGAATCTCAGGGGCGAACCTGCACGACAGCCAGGCCCTGATCCCCCTGGTGAAGGGCATACCGCCCATCCGCTCCCGCCGCGGGCGTCGGCGACGCAGGCCGGACAAGCTCCACGCCGACAAAGGCTACGACTACGCCCACCTGCGGCGATGGTTATCCAGCCGAGGCATCCGGCATCGCATCGCCCGTAAGGGCGTCGAGACTTCGCAACGACTCGGCCGCCACCGCTGGACCATCGAACGCACCATGGCCTGGCTCGCCGGCTGCCGGCGCTTGCACCGACGCTACGAGCGCAAAGCCAGCCACTTCCTCGCCTTTACCAGCATCGCCTGCACCCTCATCTGCTACCGCAGGCTCACCAAATGAGATGGTTTCTAAGACGCTTGCCAAGCCCACCCTGGTCGAGAACGTGGCTACCTATGCCGAGGTGCTGCCCGGGGTGGACCTTCAGCTGAAGGCGGAGGTGGAGGGCTTCTCGCAGTTGCTGGTCGTCAAGACGGCCGAGGCGGCGCGGAATCCGGAACTGGCGTCGCTGAAGTACAAGCTGGACACGGTCGGGCTGAACGTCTCTACGGACCCCGAGACGGGGAGTGTCACGGCTGTCAATCCGGCCGGCCAGACCGTGTTCACCAGCCCTACCCCGCTCATGTGGGACTCCACGACCGCCACCTCGGGCGCCGCGGCCGCCACGTCGGGCGCTCCGACCGCCCGGGCTCTCGCAGCAGCTGGGACGGAGGAGATGGCGCCCGGAGACGTCTTCGAGCCGCAGGCCGGGGCGCAGGACGCGCAGATGACTACGACGGTCACGGACTCCACGCTGGAGATCAAGCCCGACCAGGAGCTGCTGACCGGGGCGGATACGCAGTACCCGGTCTACATCGATCCCTCGTGGGCGTGGGGGAAGAGGCAGAACTGGACGCGCGTCTACAAGAAGTACCCGAACACCTCCTATTGGAACACTAAGGAGGTCGTGCGCGTCGGGTATGAGAACGAGACCTATGGGCTGTCGCGATCCTTCTTCCAGCTCGATACGTCCAACATCAGGGGCGCTCAGGTCAAGTCGTCGGTCTTCCGGATCAAGAACACCTGGTCGTGGTCCTGCCAGGCCCGTCCCGTGGAGCTGTGGCATGTCGGTGCCATCTCCTCGAAGACCACCTGGAACCGACAGCCCGCCAAGTACTCCGGGATCGCCACGGTGAACGACGCCAAGGGCTGGAGCAAGGACTGCGCCGCCGGCAACCTGGAGTTCGACACCACAAGCCTGGTCCGCGAGGCGGCGCTGAAGAAGTGGTCGAGCGTCAACCTCGGGATGTACGCCTCCGATGAGACGGATACCTTCGGCTGGAAAAAGTTTGACGCCAAAACCGCGGTCCTGGAGACCAAGTACAACAACCCGCCCAAGACTCCGACGGGCCTGGGCACGAACCCCAGGACAGCCTGCCTCACCGGCGGCGTGATCGGCAACACGCGCGTCAGCCTCTTCGCGAAGTACGACGACGTGGACGCCGGCAACCTCACCGCCGAGTTCCAGGTCTTCAAGGCCGGCAGCAGCACGCCGACGGTGACCCAGACCGTCCCCGCTACCAAGGGAAAGATCTCCACGCTGGCCGTCCCCGATGCGAGCCTGCCCACGGGTGACTACACGTGGAAGACCCGGGCCAAGGACCAGGACGGCGCCTACTCCGGCTGGTCGACCATGTGCAAGTTCTCCGTCGACCGCACCCGCCCGAGCAAGCCGCCCGTCATCAGCTCCCCGCAGTTCCCCGACGGCAAACTGGGCTGGCCGGCCGACACGAGCAAGGCACGCACCACCGGCACCTTCACCTTCATCCCGAACGGCGTCACCGACGTGCGCCGGTACTACTACTACACGGACTGGGACCCGAAGCTGCTGGACGCACCGGTGACGACGGACGACCCGGACACACCGGCTAATGAAGCCGCTGCGTTCGTACAGCTGACGCCGCCCGGCGCCGGCCCGCACTTCGTCTACGCCTACAGTGCGGACGCCGCAGGCAATCTCTCCGACACCGCGGCCTACCTCTTCTACGCCAACCGGTCCGCCGAGCGGGACGGCCCCAACGACCTGAACGGTGACGGCAACAGCGACTTCTGGAGTCTGGACGCCAACGATGCACTGCTCACCTACGCCGGGCAGGGAAACGCGCAGTTCTCCGCCGCGGCCAACGGCGGCATATCGATCGTCAACGGCCAGGTCACGTCCCGGGGAGACTGGAACCAAGACGGGTACAACGATCTCACCTCGTTCGAATACGACGAGGTGGACAAGAGGAACAAGCTCTGGGTCTACCGCAACAACGGCCGCGGCGCCGTGTCCCTCGACGACTACACAGAACTCACCGTTTCCTGTCCGGTGAAGAATCCTGACCTCGGATGCGACTTCGGCGACGAGTGGACCGGCGACGATCACTGGTACAACGCCGAACAGATCGTCGCTTCGGGTGACATCAACGGTGACAGTCAGCCGGACCTGCTGGTCAAGCAGGGCAAGCAGCTGTGGGCGTATTACGGCAATCGCGCAAGTTACACCCTCGACATCCGCGAGCCTGTTCTCGTGGGCAACGGCGACTGGGACCAGTTCACCATCGTTGCTCCCGGCGATACCAACGGCGACTCCCTGCCGGACCTCTGGCTCCGCCAAAACACGACGGGCGACATCTACCGCGCCTATGGCAAGAAGGGAAGCGACGGAAACGTCGACCCGACCACCTGGGGCGCAGTCAGCGAACGCGTGAAAATCGGTTCCGGCGTCAAGGCTGCGGACTTCCCTACACTGGGCTCCTCGGGAGACCTCAACGGTGACGGAATCGCCGACCTGTGGGCGCGGAATTCCGACAATTCCGTGCAGGGATGGCTCGGCAAGGTACCGGGCGCGGACGGCATCGCATTCCAGCCGGCGTTCCCCATCAGCCGGACCCAGCCGACCGGGACGCCGGGCGGCACGCCGGGCAAGCCGGACATGAACGGCGACACCCTCGGTGACATGGTCGTCCACACGCCCGACGGGGCGCTGGCGATTCGCAGGAAGCAGCCGACCGGGCCGTACTTCGACACGGGCACCTACGTGAGCTGGGGCTGGCAGCAGTTCCTGGGCAAGTCCGGCCAGGGCAAGCTGTACTTCGCCGACATCGACGCCGACGGTACCAAGGACCTCATCTCCCACGGCACGGATGGCAACATCATCGTCCGCCGTAACAACCGGACGGGGACCGGGTTCGACACGGGCACCTTGATGAGCGCCCATTGGTCCAACTTCCTGGGGCAGCCTGGTCAGGGTCTGCTGTACTTCGCGGATGTCACCGGCGACGGCAAGGCCGACATGCTGGTCCACACGCCCGATGGCAACATCAACGTCCGTAAGAACATGGGCACCTACTTCGACGGCGGCACGCTGATGACCGCGAACTGGTCGAACTTCCTTGGCCAGCCGGGCCAAGGCCGCCTGTACTTCGCCGACATCACCGGTGACGGGAAAGCCGACCTCATGGTGCACGAGATGGACGGGAACATCAACGTCCGTAAGAACATGGGCACCTACTTCGACGGCGGCACGCTGATGACCGCGAACTGGTCGAACTTCCTTGGCCAGCCGGGCCAAGGCCGCCTGTACTTCGCCGACATCACCGGTGACGGCAATTCGGACCTGGTGGTGCACACCACCGATGGCAACGTCAGTGTCCGCAGGAACATGGGCACGTACTTCGACGGTGGTTACCCGGCCAGTTCCTACTGGTCCAACTTCCTTGGGGGCGACGGCCCCGATCAGGGACGGCTCTACCTCGAGTAGGAGCGGCCTGCACCGTAGGGGGTGGGGCGAGTGACCGAATTCGCCCCACCCCCTGCTGGCCGCGGTCTGGGCGTCTGGCTACTCAGTGCGACCAAGTGGAATCGCATCCCGTTCGTAACCTCCTCCGGTCACAAGAGCCACATGGGCCCCTTATTCTGACAGTAATATCCGCAGATCTTTACGGGGGCTTCCTTGATGGTTGAATCACGCCTGCCAACCGTCTCTGTGGTCATACCCGTGTGCAATGCGATGCCCTATCTGGAGCAGACGCTCGCATCGGCCTCGATTCTTCACTGGCGGTGTGACGCCGGTCGGCTCGGCGACTTGCCCGTAATATCCCCTGCCGTTCGAGGATGGGCCGTCGCGTGACGCTGCGGGGCGTCGGGTTCCACGGGCCCGAGGGTGCTGCGGGTTCCCTCCTCTCCGGTGTCGTTGGGGCGGGGCCGGTCGTCAGGTGTCGGCCGGGAGGCCGGTTGCGTGTCGCCAGGCGGTGGCGAACGCGGGTGCCCAGGGCCAGGTGCGGTCGAGGTGCAGGGTGCGCCGGCGGGCGTGGGTGGTGAGGCGGGCGGGCAGGTGATAGAGCTTCGTCCGGATTGTCTCCGGTTCGGCGGCGGCGAGTTCGGGTTCGTCGTGCAGGAGGAGGAGTCGGGTCCAGGCGTCGAGGTCGGCGGCGAGGGTGGCGGCCAGCATCCAGGCGGCGTTGAGCTGGAAGGACTTGGAGGGCAGTAGCCCGAGCCCGACTCTCTTGATCGCTTTGATGCGGTCCTCGACCTCGGCGTGATCACGGTAGAGAGCGTCGACGAACCACACCTGTCCGGAGCCTGGGACCCCGGAAAGCCCCTGGTGGGTGGGGATGTTCGTGGCGACGATCTGGTAGCGCCAGCCGGTGCGCTGCTCGAACGCGGTCAGCTTCTTCAGGTCGCGGCGCGAGGGTTTGACCCGGCGCACGATCAGCCGTGTCCCCTCGGGCCAGCCGGTCAGGTCGCGGACCCCGGTCAGCTCGGCGACCTGGTAGGTGACCTTCTCCCCGTCCGGGCCCTTGATCTCGTGGACCTCGCCGTCCTGGCGCAGCGCGTCACTCCACACGTCCGCGGGCAGCAGTGCGATCGCTCTCTCGTCGGCGGTGTTGATGGCCCAGCCGGTGATCCAGCGCACCCGGCGGCGGCTGGTGGTCAGCGCCTGCAGATGCTCAAGGAGGCCATGACTGAAGGCCGCGCCGTCGATCCGGATCAGCAGCTTCGACCACAGCGGCAGCGGGAGCTGGTGCAGGGCTGCCGCGAGGACGCTCTTGTGGTCGGCGATGTCGTTGGCCGCGGCGTTGCCCGGCCGCAGCAGCATCGTCACGCATTCGCGGGTGTTGGCCAGCCAGGCTCCCAGCGGGTGATGCCCGTAGCTGCCCTTGAACGTGCCGGCCGCGCCGTCCTTCTTGCTGGTGCAGGTCACGAGGGTGGCGTCGAGATCGAGGACGTACCAGTTGGTGAGCTTGCGCCCGCATACCGAGATCCAGGGAAACCCGCCGGGGCGCAGGGCGAGCAGCGTCCACACCCCACGCCGTATCACGGCACGGACGCGCTCCACCCGGGCTGCGACCGGGCCGTCGATGGCTTCCAGCGTGCGCCACAGGGTGCTGTCCGAGACCGGACAGGGGAACAACGGCCGCCAGTGATGCTGCAGTTGCTCGGCCTGCAGGATGTTCCTCGCGCCGAGGACGATCGCGCAAGCCAGCTGGACAAGGGCCATCCCGCGATCCCGCCACCCCGGCCCGACGCCCTGCGGCAGCGCGGCGGTCAGGGCCCGGGTCAGCCCGACGCGGTCCGCTATCCGGCGCAGCAGCACCACGCCCGCGTGCCCGACCAGGTTCTTGCCGTCGGCCCGCACGACGAGCCGGTGATTCCATTCGGTAGCCTGCACCTGTCGGGTGCCCCCACTCTGCGACGTTCTTGATCTAGGAAATCCAGATCATCGCAGGTCAGGGGCACCCTTCTGCTGTCAGGTCGTCACATCGCTGGCGGACGGCCCTCGTAGCTGAATACACGAGGTCGGTGGCCGGGCAGAGCATCGGCATGGACGCCCTCGAGGTCGTCGCCGTCGACGACGGCAGCACGGACGGCAGCGGCGAGGTCCTCGACGCCTGGGCCAAGGACAGGCCCTGGCGGATGACGGTAATCCACCAGGAGGCGTCGGGCGGGCCGAGTCGCCCCCGCAATGTCGGGCTTGATCACGCGACCGGACGCTATGTGTTCTTCCTCGACGGCGACGACTGCCTGGGCCCGGAGGCGCTGGAGCGGCTCGTCGCCATGGCCGAGAAGAACGGCGCCGACACCGTCCTGGCCAAGCTCGTGGCCGTGGGCCGGGCGATCCGCCCCGAGGTCCGCGAGGTCTTCGTGAAGAACGTGGACCGTGTGGATCAGGCGGCCGTCTACTACACGCTGATGCCGTTCAAACTTTTTAGGCGCAGCATGATCGAGGAGCACCGGATCCGCTTCCCCGAGCACATGCGGATCAGCGAGGACCAGCACTTCGTCGCCCGCGCCTACCTCCACAGCACGGTCATCTCGATCCTTGCCGACTACGACTGCTACTACCTCGTCGGGCGTGGCGATAAGGGCAACATCACGCACGGCGGTCTCGACTACCCGACCATGGTCGCCCAGGCGGCGGAGGTGGTGGCCCTCGTGAAGGACCTCACCGAGCCGGGCACCCTGCAAGACCGGCTGGTCGCCCGGCACGTCAAGGCCGAGTTGCTGCGCCGCTTCGACCGCCGGTACCTCGACGCCGACGACGCGGGCCGCAAGGAGTTCGCCGCCCTGGCCGCGCCGTTCGCCAAGGAATGGGTCACCCCCGGTGTGCGCGCCGAACTGGACGTCGCGGAGCGGCTGCGGGTGCACTGTCTGCGCGAAGGGCTGCTCGACGAGCTCGCCCAGGTCGTCGAGTGGGATCTGGCCGGCCGCCCGGGCAAGAACCAGGTGCGTGACGGCCGGCTGTACGCGGCCACACCGTTCCCGTCGGCATCCTCCGCCGCCTACGCGGAGCTGTGCGACATCACCGACGTGACGCTGGGCGTCAGCCCTCGGCGCCGGGTGGACAGGATCACCTGGAACGGAAGCGTCGTCGAGCTGTCCGGCTACGCCTATCTCGACCAGGTCGACACCGAGGACCTCACCACGGAGATCCTGCTGCGGCACTCCGCGACACAGCAGGAGATTGCCGTAACCGTGCAGCCTGAGTCGTCGCCCTATCTCACGGTGAGCCGGGGCAAGGAAACCTACGACTACGGCCTCGCCGACTTCCGCGTGTCGATCGACATCGCTTCCGTCGCCGGAGGGCGTTGCCTCGATCCCGGCACCTGGGAAGTCTCCCTGCGATGCACCACCCACGGCCTGTCCGCCCGCGGCGGCCTGGGCAAAGCCCTGGGACGCGACGTGCCCAGGGTCGATCGGCACGTCGTGCCACTCCCGGCGGCCAGCGGCCGGCTGCACACGGTGAGCATCGGCCCGGAGAAGGGAAAGCTCGTCCTGAAGATCCAGCCGGTACCCGCACCCCCGTCGAAGCTGTCCCGGCTGAAGAAGATGGCGCGACGCGTGACGAGCGCGTCGAACCGGCGCGGGGAATGAGCCAGCCCCCGCCCTCCAGCTTCCTCCACCAGTCCTGACCAACACCTGACTTGTCGACGTCCGCTGGCGCCGACTCATCACCGTGCACACGCACGCGTCGGCCGCGCTCTCCTGCCGACCGACGCGTTCTGGAGACAACAGTGAACATAGGCGCGCCCGAAAGAGCGGCCGACTTGGCCCCGCCCGCGAGACCTCGACCCGTTGTCCGTCACGCGACCAGGATCCGCATCCGGCTGCTGGTCCAGCCCTGGTGGCCTGCGGCCGGGGAGGTGGCGGTCAGCCTTGCGACCGCACTCGGCTTCACCTACTGGGGGCTGACGGTCGGCAACAGCCCGATCACGCGGATCGGCCAGGTCAGCGGGCTGTCGAACCTTCAGTTCCGACTGGCGCTGCTCGTGCTGGTCGTCGTCGCCGTCGTGGGATGGGCGACCGTGCGGGGCAGCGAGCGGACGCGGGCGACGGCCGTTCGGCTGGGTGCAGCAGCCGTCGCCGGGTTGAGCACCGGATTCCTCGGAGCCGGCCAGGTCTTCGCGCTGCGGGGCACTCCGTGGCCGATCAATGGCCCTTACGGTGACAACAACCGCCTCCTCGGCTGGGCCGAGGAAGTGCTCCACACCGGCTCGATGCACGCCTTCTACCCACCGGCTGTGCCCTACCTCCTCGGGTACGCGGCCAAGACCGGATTCCTCGGCGGACAGCCGGCCTTCGGGCTCAAGTGGCTCTTCATCGCGTTCGTCGCGCTGACCGGACCGGCGGCCTATCTGGCCTGGCGGTCGTGCCTGTCACCGCTGCCCGCGCTCGCCGTCGGTCTGCTGCCCGCGCTGCAGCAGACCCTGTCGCACAAGCCGTACAGCCCGTTCGTGCTCGTCGTCCTCGTGCCGCTGATCGCCAAACTGCTGATGTGGCTGCGGGCCTCGCCCCACTTCACCACACGCGGAGCAGCGCTCCGGGGCGGATTCCTCGGCCTGCTGTTCGGACTCCTCTTCCTCGTCTACTCTGGCTGGCACCTGTGGTCGCTGCCCGGAGCGCTCATCGCCACCCTCTTCTTCTTCCCCTGGCGAACCGGAGCGAGGCGCGGCCTGCTGCTCCTCGGCAGCACCCTCGCCGGATTCCTGCTCGTGGCCGGCGTATACCTGCGCGTCCTGCTCAGCGCGGCCAGCACCCGTGACCAGTGGTGCTCCGGATACACCCTGACCGAGCCCGCCTACATCGGCACAACCCCGCTTTCCAGCCGTGCCTGGGACGACCCGGGCGAGTACCCGGGCTTCGGCGAGTTCGCCGGGCTCCACATGTACGCCGTGCTGGCCCTGGTCGGGCTCGGCGTGGCCGTCGCCATCGGACTACGTGAGGCCGTGGTGATCGCGCCCCTCGCCTGCTTCGGCAGTGCATGGCTGATCCGGTTCTGGCTGGCCGGCCACATGGAGGCCGATCAACAAGTTCAGCTGTTCCCGCGCACCATGATGCAGATTCAGGCGACGCTCACCGCCCTCGCCGTGCTGGCCTGCCTCCTCACGGTGCGCAAGCTCGCACCACTCGTTCAGTCACGGACCACAGACAGGCCCGATACCCAGCGGCGGTTCACCGCTGTCGGCGCGCTGCTCGCGCTGGCGCTGGCTGGCGGGATGATCGGCTCGTACTTCAGCAACCAGTACCTGCCGACCCTGCCCGAGGAGAAACTCGCGGGCACGCTCGCGTGGCAGTCCCACCAGTTCCGCAAGCCCGACGGGAACTGCCCGAAGTACGCCAACCACGGCACCTGCCGGGACTACCCCAAGCGCACCATCATCCACGACGCCCCTCCGGTCGAGCGGATGGTGTGTGAGTACCCCTGGCGCAAGGTGTCGTCCGACGGGTCGATCTCCCTGCTGCTCACCCAGCCCTGACGCGATGCGCTCTGGAAGCGAGGCCGTAGCGCGGGCTGCCGCGGGTGTCTCTACACGCTCGGAGCAGCCCTCGCTGGCAGGCGACCGCACCTGCGTGCAGGGCACACCGCGTGCTACATCCTTGGCCAGAAGGCAGGAGCCCCCACCCCAGTCGCCACAGCTCTCGTTCGGACGGGGTGTCCTCGTGCCATCCGAGGGAGGTGCGTACCTTCTCCCCCACCGCGATCAACATGATCCGCCTCGACGCCCACTGGGGCCAGCAGCCCGCTCGGCCCAACCGCACCAGCAACCTCGAACAGCTCAAGTACCGACTCACCGCCTGAACATCAGGAATTGCGCAGCAGAGGCCACAGCAGTGCCAATCCATGCGTGTGCGTGACGTTGCCGCCAGGCTCCCCTTCGTCAGCGAGTAGCTCGTCGGCAAGCGGCCCACCCGGGCCGACGACCGCCACGGGGCTCCGTACTCTGGCCCACGACTACGCCGAAGCCGACGCCACCGACGGCAACGGGCGCTTTCTGACGAGCCCGTCGTTGTACTGGGCCGACGCCGTCCGGCCGCTGACCGATGCCGGCTGGGCTCGCGACGGCGCGGCCGAACGCGGCACCGTCGAGATCATCGCCCCCGACGGGCAAGCAGGCGTCCTGATCGACAACCGCCTCTCTGACTGGGACGACGAAACCGTCACGCTATGGGCCGGTCCTCCGGGTTGGAACACTCGCGCGGAGGCGTTCTTCACAGCCTGCACCCCGTCTCACCTGTTCGCCGCGACGGCAGCCGCCGTGACAGATTCAGCCCCGGTGATCCGTGAGCGGCACCAGATCAACCGCAAGGTGGATTACCTGGTCACGCTCACCCCAGTCGGCCCAACCGCCCCCAGATCTCTCGGGCTCCGACCCCGCTCGACGTGCGCCGCGCCGCTGTTGCCCAGGCCGTCCACCGCGCCGCACGCACCCCGCAGACACCCGCCGACCTCCGCGTCATGGCCGCCCGCAGCCGCACCGCGAATTCGGCACAGAACCGGTCGAGTAATTCCGCACACTCTCGGGGCCAAGCGGACGGCCAGCCTGTCGGCCCCACGCCACAGCCGCTGACCCCGGCGCCCCGGGCCTTCCGGGGCATCACCTTTGCCCGAAGCACCTCCCAAGCCGGGAGTTCCGCCATGCCCGATGCCACCGCACTCGACCAGGCCACAGCCATGATTGAGAAAGCCTGGGGCCGCCCTATCGACCTGGAACGGATCACCAGCTCAGCGGCGGACCTTCGCGTCGGCCAAGCCGAGAGCCGCACATCCCTGCAGGCGATCAGCCACGTGATCGAAGCGCGTGAAGCCGCCGCGACCGTGGACTGGGCCCCAGCAGTCCGGCTGGCTCAGGCTGCTGTCGTCCGCTCCGGGCACGCGCCACGCGCCCTGGACCAGACGCCCGACCAGCCCGCTCCTTCGGCCGCTGTCGGCCCGTCGGTGGCCAGTCCGGGGCCGCATCGCTGCACTGTGCAGCAGCCGGTAGCGCAGCTTCTTCCGCTGCCGCAGGTGTGCCGCCTGGGCCGTACGAACGGCCGCGTGCCCTTCGCTGACACTGGCGGCGACCGCCGTGCTGAATCCGAATGGGCATGGGCGAGCGGTCATACTCCTGGCATGAGCAGATACACCGAGATCATCGTGCTGGCGCGGAGGGCGGAAGGGGTGATGGAACCCCTGACCCGGCCCGACAAGAACCGGGAGTGGCACCAGTGCTTCACCCGGGTGGGCGACAACGTGTTCGCCGGATCGGGCAAGCCGTCCGAGGAGTGCTATACCTGGGTCATCCAGTTCATCCGCCGCAATTGGACCGGCCTGTTCGCGCATCTGGAGTTGCTGCCCTGGCCCGATCCGTGGTCGGTGCAGGTCCTGGTCCGTGACGAGGACGACGACTGTTTCGGGCTGTGGATGCTCTACGACGGCAAGCTGACCGAGGTGCCGCTGCCGCAGACCCGGCGGGAGCCTTTCTCGGACACCATCGTCGGTGTGCTGTCCCGCACGGACCGTCCCGACCGCTGAGAACGCACGAGGCGGGGTGCCACCCCCGGCTGCTGCCGGAGGGCGGACACCTCGCCTCTGCCATGCGTCAGACCTCGCGATCAGGCCCAGTTGTCCGGGTCCTGCGAGGGGTCGTACCAGGGGTCGATCGATTCACCCATCATGTCCAGCGGATCGATGGTGTCCTCGAACATGTTCCACAGGCCGTGTCCCCAGCCGTCTTCCCTGATGTAGCTGGGGGCCTGGGCCACGGCGAGGGCGCCGCTGACAATGGGCAGCCCGACGCGAACCTTCGGTGCCTTCAGCGGTCCGGGCTTGGCCGTCACCTTGAACGACGGCGGGGGCACCGGAGTACGGTGCGTGTCGAAGTTCCCGGTCGGGTAGATCACCCGAACGTTCGGGTTGCCCTGGTAATAGTCGGCGTACTCCGTCGCCTGGGCCATGTCCTTGGCGACGAAGACGACCGTGCGGGTCTGCTCCCTGAGCTTCTTGTCGATCGTACCGTGGTTCGCGATGACGCCCCGCGTGGACTCCGTGGCATCCGCCGTCTCGACGTTCACGATCTGGCCGTTCTTCCAGGTGACCTTCACGAAGTCGGCCGTCGTCTCCGGCAGCACGGGCTTGCCGTCGGCGTCCTTGACCGGCGCGTCCTTCGCCAGGGTGGTCTTGCCCGCCGCGCTGTCGTCCTGGAGCAGGTACTGCACGCCGTTGCCCGTCTTGGGGTCGTAGTACATCCCCGCCCGTTTCAGGTCGTCGTTCAGCGTGTCGAATGCCTTGGCGGCGGAGGCGTCAGGCGTGTTGGTCAAGTGGTGTGGGACACCCTGTTTGTCGTATACCGTCTTGATGTTGCCTTTGCCGTCGTTGTCGGCGGTCAGTGCCTTGGTGGGCTTCTTGTTTTTGACCTTGCCGCCGTCGCACTGGTCCGGGTTCTGCTGGCAGTACGCCCGCTCGTCCGGGTCGTACAGCCCCGACGGGTCGCTGCGCGTGATCGGGTTGTTGTGGCTGTAGCCGTAGCCGTCCAGCTGGAGCGGGTCGGTGCTGTCCATCACCGGGTCCACTGAGACGAACCTGCCGATTGCCGGGTCGTACTCGCGTGCCCCGAGATGGGTCAGCCCGGTGTCCGCGTCCCGCACACCGCCGACGAAGCCGCGGTCGCCCTGCCAGGTGGTGGGCTGGGTACCACGCGGGCCGCCGAACAGGGCCGTCTTGCGTCGGGTGATCGCCAGGGTCGAGGCGTCGACCTGGGTGGTGCCGGTGCCGTGGTGGTCGGACAGCAGGAAGGTCAGCTTGCCGCCGGTCCGCATGGCCACCGTGGTGCTGCCGGCGCTGTAGTAGCGGGTGCCGGTGACCGTGGTGCCGTCCTTGGACAGCTTCAGCTCGTTGCCGCCCGGCAGGTACAGGGTGGTGCCCGCCGAGTCAGTACGGGTGAGCCGGTCGCCGTCGGCGTCGTAAGTGTAGTCGGTCACCAGGGCGCCCTGGGTGGTCTTCGCGAGGTGGCCCTCGGAGTCCCAGTCCAGGATCTGCTCGGCCGCCGTACCGATCTTGCGGCTCTTGGTCGCGCCTGTTTCGTTGTACTGGTACGACTCGGTCAGCGAGCCCGAGGGGCCGGACTGGCTGACCGAGGTCAGGGCGTGCTTGCCCGCGACCGGGTCTGCGTAGGTACGGGTGATGTCACCAGTCGGACCGGACGGCGTCCTGTGCTGGACTTCGGTCTTCCGGTTACCTGTCGGACCGTAGGTGTACGTCGTCCAGTATGCGTCCGGGCCACCCACGGTAGCTGCAGACGGAGCTGCAGCGCAGCCTTCGGCGATGCCCGGCGCAACCGTCCACGCCTCTGTGATCTGGCGCAGCGCGTCGAGGGTGAAGCACTGGGTGTCGGTCACTGCCTGCGTGTCCTGACCGGAGACGGTCTTCACCGAGGTGATGTTGCCGTTCGGGTCGTAGGTGTAGCGGGTGTTGTCGATGCGCTGCGGGGCCAGCTCCCGGTCGGTCACCGAGCGGGTGAGCGCGCCGGTGTGCTCGTCGTACTCGAACGAGTTCCATAGGTGCTTGGCAAACTCGCCGTACTCGACCCGGGTTGGCCTCCCGTAGTGGTCGTACGTCATCGTCGAGACCAGCGGATCGACGCCCGCGCCCACTGTGTTCAGCAGTCCGCCCGCGGCGGTGTAGGTGTTGGCGATCTTTTCGGAGGGAAGGCCACCCATCGCTGGCTGCTGCAGCCACATCGCCTGCCCGGTGTTGAGGTTGTAGCTGGTGGTCCATTTGTAGGTACCCGCCAGCGCGCCGGTCTCCGGGGCCACCGGGATGGTGACCTGGTTGACGACCGGCAGGTACAGGCTGTTGTAGGTAGTGACGGCTTCCTCGTATGCCTTGCCGTTGATCCAGCGGGTGGACTTGGCGAGCCTGCCCTTGCCACCGGTGGCGGAGTCGTAGGACCAGGCGGCCAGGGTGGTGGCGCCCTGCTTCAGCGCGGTTTTGCGGCCGAGCTCGTCGTAGTCGGTGTGCAGGATGACGCCGCGGGCGTTCTTTATGTCGGTGGCCCGGTCGCCCGCGTCGAAGGTGATGTCCGAGGCACCCTTGTCCGGGTCCTCGATGTGGTTCTGTCGGCCGCGAATGTCGTAGCCGTACTTCCACACCGCGCCGGCCGGGTCGCTTACCTGTTCCAGCAGACCGCGCTTGTTGTACGTGTACTTCGTCGCCAGGAAGGCCGTGCGCTCGGCGTTCGTGTAGTGCCGGACCTCGGTGTTGCGGCCCTTGGCGTCAGTCAGCGAAGTCGTCGTGGTACCGCCCTGCTCGGGGACGATCGTGGTCGAGTCCCCGGTATATGTCGTGGTCGTCCGCCTGGTTTCGTCACCGAACTTGCGGGCGATGACCGCGGTGACCCGGCCGGCGCCGTCGTACTCGGTGTCCGTGGACGCCGGGTAATTCAGCTCCTGGCCGGTGACCAGCACGGGCTCCGCCTGCCCGCTAGCGAAGAAGGTGCCCGAGGTACGCCAGGCCAGGCCCCGGGTGTCGTAGAAGGTCTCACTGACTAGGCGGCCCGCGCCGTCGGGCGAAGAAGACTGGCTCTGCCGGACGCGCAGCTGGCCGTCGTAGAAGGTGTAAGCGGTCCGGTAGACGGAGTTGTGGTCCAGCGCGCTGGTGGTCACCACATTGGGGCCGTCATTGCGGACGGTGTACCCGAAGGTGTAGCTCGGCGTGTCCGGGTAGGTGGTTGCCGAGCGGGCCGGGGTCCAGATCTTGGTTACCCGGCCGAGAGCGTCGTACGCCGTCGTGGTGACGCGGTTGTTCGCGTCGGTGACCGACAGGGGCAGGGCGCGCAGCGGGTCGGCCACGGTGGTGATCGTGTGACCCAGCGGGTTGGTGACTACCGTGGTGGTGGGCACCTCACCGGTGGCCGGGGTATATACCGTGGTTGTCTTCTTGCCGTAGAAGTCCGTGGTGCTCAGCGGCCGACCGTATATGTCGTAGTCAGCGACCGGGGTGGTGCTGGTGATGTCGTAGCCGGTGCCCGTGCCGTTGATCTGCTCTAGCCTGGTGACATCGCCCTTGGTGGGGGCGGCGCCCGGGGTGGTGGAGCCGTCGAAGTAGCTGCGGTTGTCAGAGATGACGTCCGCGGGTCGGCTGATCGCGCTGTCGCAGGCCCCGGCGACCACCTCGGTGCGGTACACCCGGTTCAGCAGGTGCGCGGCGGTGTTCCGGGCAAATTGGGCGGTGATGCAGGACTCGTCGCCGGTCCTGGCTGTGTCACCGAGGTCGGAGGTCTGGGTGACCATGCCGTAGCCGTCAAAGGTGCGGGTCAGCAAGGTCTTGCGCTGGCCGCCGGAGACGGTGGTGAGCGTCTCCTCCTTCTCGATGCCAGTCTTGTAGGACACCAGGTCCGGCAGCCCGGTGCGGGTGCGGGTGGCGACCGCGGCCGAGCGCCACGGGGTGGCGGAGGTCGCGGAGACCAGCTTGGTGGTGTCATCCCCGTTGAAGGTGGCGGAGGCGCGCGGCAAGCCGGCGAACTGCTCCCGGTCGGTGGCCGCGGCCCCGGCGTAGTCGGTGACCTGGGCTCCGTCGATGCCGCGGAAGTAGCGGGTCTCGGTCAGGGTGCGCGGGTCGCTCGCGGCGCCGGTACGGGTCTGCACCCGGCCGTAGCCGCGCGGCACCGAGTACGTACGGTCCTCGGCCTTGGTGAACTCGTCGGCGTTCTTGGCCCAGGCAGCCCCGTCCAGGTACGCGTACGAGGTGACCTTGTCCGGGGACTCCACCAGGTTGTCGCCCTCGACCACCTGGGTGACCACGTAGGTGTTGAACCAGTCGAGTTGGGCGGTCTGGCCCTCGAAGGCCCACTTCACCGGGAAGCAGCGGGTGGTGTTGGTGCCGTCGGCCGGGGGCAGATTGTCCGGGGTGCAGTCCTGCTGCGAGTAGTAGGCGCCGAGGGTGCCGCCGCTCTCGGTGGTGATCTGCGACAGGCGCAGCCGGATGAACGGGGCCAGCTCGTCACCGGTCTTGTCCACGCGGTTGGCCCGCTGTTCGCCGGTGAAGGTGACCGGCGGGAGGGTGGCGGTGCCGCCCGCCTTGCCGGTGCGCTGGATGGACTTCAGCCACATGGGGGTGGATATGCCGTCGCCCGAGGCAGGGAAGTCCTGTGCCAGGGTCCAGGTGTCGACCTCCTTGGGCACCCCGCCGGTGAGCGCCTTGGTGGTGATGGAGGTCAGCCGCTTCCGCGACCAGAAGGTCGGGGCGAACTGGTCCTTGCACTCCGTGGACCCGTCCTTGCAATACTGGTCGAAGGGGGTGTCCGGCCAGTTCGCGGCGTTGGTCTCGTCGAAGGTGGTGCAGTTGGCCAGGCAGCGCTCGGTGACCCCGAAGGCCACCTGGCCCATGGGCTTGCCTGTGTAGACGGCGTCGGAGCGCAGACCGTAGTCGATCCGGTCCAGCCAGCCGCCCCGCGTGTAGGGGGTGACGGTGCCCTTGCCGGTGGACTCGTCGAAGGCGCGGCCGTAGTTGTTCTTCTCGGTGTTCCAGTAGTACGCCATGGCGTTGCCATGGGTGTCGACCACATAGTCGAGCTGCCAGCGCCAGGCCTGCTGGCACCAGCCACTGGTGAAGTTCGCGTTGTAGCAGGGCTCGCCGGACTGGTTGCCGAAGACGGGCACGGTCCAGGTGGAGTTGGTCACCGGGTCGTCGGCCGCGGTGCCGTTGTCCTTCCAGTCCGGAAGGCGGTTGAGGCCGAAGAAGTACTGGGTGCCGTCGGTGGCGGTCACCTTCCAGTGCTCGCCGACTCCGTCGACGCCCGCGGTGCCGCCGTCGCCGTTGGCGGCGCCGGTCAGCTTCTCGACCTTCTCACCGGAGTCGGCCTCCGGGTGCCAGCCCTTGCCGGCCTCGTAGACGAGCTCGGTGGACTTGCTGCCCAGGTGTAGCACGGCGTTGTCGGTGAACCAGCACTGGTCGAAGCGCTTGGTGGTGTTGGTGCCGCCGTCCTTGTCGTCTTCGCAGGACTTATACTTGCGCTCGATGAAGCCCGGCTCGTAGGACCAGCCGTCGCCGATCCAGCTGGGCTGGTTGTTGGAGGCCGCCGTACGGCCGTCCACGGCCTGCGAGTTGTAGCCGATCTCGATGCCCGGCTCAAGGCCTCCCGGCACGGCTGGGATCTGGATAGGGTAGTTCCAGCTGAGTGCGCCGGTCGAACCGCCCGCGCTCCAGGCGCTGGAGGCCTCCAGCGGTGTCGCCTTGTAGTCGCCCGAAGAGCCACCGGAGTCAGCCGTCACGGCCAAGGCCATCGCTCCGGACCGGGCCGTAGCACCCGAGGCCATCACCTTGCTGCGGGCGGACGGGACTGGACCGGTCCGGGCGGTCCCGGGTATCTCGGCGGAGACCTTGCGAGTCTCGGTGTTGTTGGTCGAGTCCAGCGGCCGCTGGCCACGGCACTCGGGCTTCTGTGGAGTGATGAGAGCGCACGCGGGAAGCTCGACCAGACGCAGCCGGGCTGACCAGTCACCACCGTACGCTCCACGGAAGGCCGAGTAGTCGATCGCCACTCTGGTCCCACCGGCAGGCTGGTCCACCAAGAACAGGACGCCCTCCACACCCGCCGCCTTGGTGGTCTTCCGGTCGGCGACCGTGACCTTCACCTTGGGCGGGTTGGCCGCTGCGGCCGAGCTGATCGGGTCCCGTTTACGAGCCACCGGACTCGCCGGGGTCAGTCGGGTGACCGTTATGGGAGCCGCCGCCGAGGCCGTGTTCAGGTCTATGTCCATACTGCCTGCGGCCGGCCAGATGACCTTGGACGCACCCTTCCAGGGGTGGGCGGCGTCTTTGCGTTTGCTGCCGCCCGCGGCCACCGATTTGACCGACACCGCCTTCGGCTGTTTGAGCTTCGGAAGGTCCAGATCGCCATCTGCTACGACCGCCACAGCGGGCAGCGCTCCGGCAAGTACTGCCGAAACCATAAGCACGGCAAGTCCGTGCTTTCTCATGCGTCTCACACCCCACCCCTCATCAAGAGACTTGAAACAGGTTCGGCGCAGGTTAACAGGCATCTTGCGGGGGCTCTTGAGGGTTTACCCGGCCATAAGTGACTGAATATAACTCAATCATGATCTTGATGGAAAATACGAACCTAGGGGCCCAGAGCGCCACAAACACGTAGGCGAGGTGGTGGGCAGCGGAAGATCCGATGGATAGAGTCCGACCGGCTATCGAACATTGAGAGGCTTCTGTGCTACAGAAAAGACCCGGCTATGAGGGGGCAAGAAAGAGATGGCTTTCTCAAGTGATTTCCCTTGCCTTGGTAGGCGGAATTAATCTTGATTGCTCTGCCCACTACTGATCTTTTTTCGGGGTGTTGACAAGACTTCGGGTTGCGGTATGCCGGTTGTATGGGGTTTTCGGGGGCGGCTGTGTCGGGATCACGGGAGTTGGAAGCGGGGCGGCTGGCCGCGGCGGCGTTATTCGAACAAGGGGTGCGGCCAGGGCGATTGCAAAGTCGCGGTGATCTCGTGAGTGTGCAGGTCACGGCGGTGTGACGATGCCGGGAGGGTGCGCGACCGGACGCAACGAAGCTCCGTTGCGGAGGTGACCTTGCCAAGTCGCCTGCGCCCAACGGAGCTTCGATGTGCCGTCAGTCTGCCACCGTCTGTCTGGTCAAGTCGCCCACCCGTCAGCACTGTGCGACGGGTCCGCTGGCCGAGCGGCTGGCCACGCTGGCCGATCCGCGGTGCCGGCGCGGGAAGCGTCACCCCTTCGTGGCAGTACTGCTGATCGTCTGCTCCGCTGTGGTGACCGGGGCGAGTAGCTTCGCGGCGATCGATGAGTGGGCCACCGACGCCCCGCAGGACGTTCTGGCCCGGCTCGGCGCCCGCACCGCGACCGCTCTGGCCGTCCGGGTCCCACCCAGTGGCGCGACGATCCGCCGGGTCATCAAGGACACCTGCCCCGGCGGTCTGGCCGACCTCCTCGGCCACGACCCGGCCGGCGCGGACACCCTCGCCGTGGACGGCAAGAGCGCCCGCGGCTCGCGCCTCGGCGCCACCCAGGCCGCCCACCTGCTGGCCGCGATGACCGGCACCGGAATGACCGTCACCCAGCTCCGAGTCCCGGAGAAGACGAACGAGATCACGTGCTTCGCCGCTCTCCTGGACCCCTATGACCTGCAAGGAGTCACCGTGACCGGCGATGCTCTCCACACCCAGCGCGACCACGCCCGCTTCCTCGTCGAGGCGAAGAAAGCGCACTACGTCTTCACGGTGAAGCGGAACCAGAAGAACCTCTACGAGCAGTTGCGAACGCTGCCCTGGGGCGAGGCGACGGCGAAGTTCTACGACCGAACCACCGGCCACGGCCGCAAGGAAACCCGGGTCGTGCAGGCCCTGACCGTCACCGACCTCGGCGTCGACTTCCCCCACGCCGCCCAGGTCGCCAAGGTCGTACGCCACCGCACCGACGCCAAGACCGGTAAGCAGAGCCGCGAGACCGTCTACGTCATCACCGACCTGACCAGCCGCCAGGCATCCCCGGAACGCATCGCGAAGATCCTGAGGGCGCACTGGGTGATCGAGAACAGGCTCCACTTCGTCCGGGACACCGCCTTTCGCGAGGACGCCTCGAAGATCCGCACCGGGCACGGCCCGGAGAACATGGCCACCCTGCGCAGTTTCGCCATCAACCAGCTCCGCAACGCCGGCCACACCAACATCGCCGCCGGACTCCGCACGACAGCCCTCCGCCCCTACGAGCGGCCACTGGCACTCCTCGGACTCAACTGACCTGCGCCAACACACGATCAACGGACTTTGCAATCGCCCTGGGGGTGCGGCAGGCATGGGTTGCCGAGCGGCTGGGGGTGTCCCGTCAGGCGGTCAGCCAGTGGCACGCGGCGTGGACGGCGGGCGGGGACGAGGCCCTGGCGGCGAAGCGCGGCAACACCACGTCGAACCGGCACCTGACGGGGGGCAGGAGGCGGAGCTGATCACACTGCTGCGTCAGGGCCCTACGGCCCACGGCTGGGAGGACCAGCGCTGGACGCTGGCGAGGATCTCCCGGCTGATTGAGGAGAAGTACGGTCCGCGTTTTTCGCTGCCGGGAGTATGGCTGCTGCTACGGCGTCTTGGCTGGTCATGGCAGGTCCCGCAGACGCGGGCGATTCAGCGGGGCGAGGAGGCGATCGCCGCATGGCGCACGGAAACGTGGCCGGCGGTGTCCCATCCCGACGAGCGGTGAGCGAAGACCGCTGGATCGTCTTCGGCGACGAGTCCGGGGCTGCGATCTCCTCGGTGATGCGCCGGACCTGGGGTCCGCGCGGGTGCACCCCCGTCGTGCACCTCAACGGCTCCCGTCGCGGTCGGGTCAACATGGTCGGCTGGCTCGCCTACCGGCCAGGCCACCAGCCGCGTCTCTACGCCTGGTACAAGCCCGGCAAGGGCTACACGAAGGAGGACTTCCCGCTCCTGCTGACCGCGCTCAAAGTCCGGTTCGGCGGTAAGATCACCCTCGTCTGGGACAACCACTCCAGCCACCTCGCCCACAACGTGACGGAGTGGACCGAAGGCGAACGGGCCTGGCTCGACATCGTCCAACTGCCTGCCTACGCGCCAGGACTCAACCCGGTCGAGCTCCTCTGGAAGATCGTGAAGGACGAGATCGCCAACCGCGCCTTCCGTTCGATTACCGAGCTTGGCGACGCCATCGCCACCGCCCTCGGCAGACTCAAACGGCGGGCCGACCTCATCATCGGATTCCTTCTTGGAACCGGACTCGAAGCAGCGCATATCGTGTCAAGCAGATAGATAAAGATCAGCATCATCGCGCCCCTCGGAGCGGAACGCGTCAACTTCCAGCAGATAAGTCCGTGGCCGACATGTGAGAGACGTGACCTACGCCGAGGACGTCTCCCGCGTGCGCACCGGCACCGCACCCCGAATCATGGCCACCCTGCGGAACCTCGCCATCGGCCTCATGCGCCAGGCCAGGCTGGACCAACATCGCCGCCACAGCCGACCACTACCGGTCACGCCCGGACCTTGCAGTCGCACTACTCAATCTTGAAGCCTGAGAACGCATCAGTCCTGCTCCAGACAGCGGCGGAGGCGCCGCTGATCTCGAGGTTGGGAATCAGTAATCGCGTGATCGCCTGGCGGGTCTTGTGGTTGTGCCAGATCGCGGTGGCAAATGCGAGGATGAGTTGGGCGACGTGGACTGCGATGCGATGGCGCTCGCCACAAGTCGAGCAGGTGGCAGCACCGAACCGCCACGAGATGACGCCTTCAGGAGCTGGCCCAGCCAATTGCGTGTCAGGCTGCTTCGAATGCCCGCCGGATCAGCGTGCCCGCCTTCTCCAAGTCGGACGCCGACGAGATGCGCACCTCCAGGTCGCCCGTCCCGAGGTGGCCGATGCCGCGCATGTCGCGGGAGAAACCCTCCTCCAACTCGACGGTGTCTGGGTCGACTCTGAGGTAGACCACGATCACCTCGTGCTTCGGGCGGAAGATTACCTTGGCGAGATTCACCATCCGCCGGTAGGCGATGTAGTGCCGGAGCGGAGCCACCTCGACCTCGCCCCACGTGGTGAGGGCCTCGTCCAACTCGGCATACAGGTCCTGCAGGCAAGCCGGAACGATGCTCGGAACCACTGGCCTCGACGGCTTCCCGACTTCTCCGCCGGAATCGGACGCCTCTTCCCTCTCCCGCCGCTGACGCCGAGCCAGTGCGGGACGGAAAGAACCCGGTGCGGACTCGACCAGCAGCAGGCCCAGCAGGCCGCCGTCGAAGATGCGGTAGCGCACCAGGTCGATGCTGCGCCTGTGCTCGCGTACGGCGTGCGCGTCGTAGCGGGTGAAGTCGGCGGCGACACAGATCAGCCGGGGTGCGCTCCACAGCACCTGGGACGCGGCCGATACCCCGAGCCGGTCGCGGACCAGGTGCCGGAAGGCGTCCTTGTGCGCCATAAGCCACGCCATGTAATACAGGCCCTGATTGATCACGCCGGCCGCGGTGCCGCGCTTGAACTCCACGACCACCGGCGCCCCGTTCTCATCGAGCCCCAGCGAATCGATCCGGCCGCCGTCAAATCCCTGCGAGTTCACGATTTCTGAAGGTATCGAAATCTGAACTGTAGGTACCGTTGGGGGATTCGGAGGCTCTCTGACCGAGGGTTCGTGCCGCCGGCCCCTGCAGCCGACGTTCCACGCGTCGATGGCAGCCTGGTTCTTGTTGAGGTTGTACTCGGTCAGGTCCTCCGCCCTCCGGTGGTTCGGGGAGGCTGAAGAACTGCTCGGGCACGGCTTGCCGTAGGGCCATGCCTGGGTCGGCCCGTTCGTCTGCTGATCGCGCAGACGCTGCGCCGGTTGCTCGTCCGTCTTGCCGACTGCTTGTCGAGGGTGTGGCCGTTCTCCATGTACTCGTTGCGGCGAGGTTGAGGTCGTACTTGCCGGTCGAGTCGACCTTCAGCCAGACCTGTGAGTCCTTGAAGTCCTCCAGAGTCGAGGAGCACGCTGGGGCCGCTGTGCAGGTCCAGGGCGACGGACAGCAGGGTGGCGTAGTGGTCCAGTGTCGGGGGCAGTTGGGAGGAGCGTGTGACGAACGCGTCGTAGGCGGTGATGGCTTGTTGGTAGCTGAGGATCTCGGGCTGGTAGTCGCGCAGTCCCGTCATTCGGGAGAGGAGACGTCCGGCCTGGGCCACGACCTGGGTGTCGATCTGCTCCTCGCTGAGAATGTCGGCGAGTTGGACGGCCTCGGCAATCCTGCGGGCGGTTGAAGGTCCGACAGCACCTGAGTCGAGAGGGGCGTTGATCAGCCATTTGCGGGCGTCGTGGTCATCGCGTGCGGCGATCGCGTCGATCAGGTGGCGCAGTGCACGGCTCTCGGCGTGGTCGGCCAGCCATACCAGGGCTGCTGTCGGGCAGTCGAGGGCGGTGAGCGCGCCGATTACGGGACGGGCGAGAACCCTCAGCAGGCCGAGAACCTTGAGGTAGGGAAAGTCCTCCGGTTTACCGAGGCGAGCCAGGAGAGCGATGCCGACGCTCACGGTCAGTGTGCTGGTGCCGGTGCGTGTCAGACGGCGGCCGAGAGCACAGGCTGCCGCTGTGTCTTCCAGAGGCAGATCGGCCATCGCGGCCTGGACATGACGATCCTGAATGCCCAACGTGTGCAGCCTGCGGTGGATCTCGTCGGCGGCGCGGACCGTGTTCGGATCGGACAGTAGGGGAGCGAGGATCTCCCGCACACCTGCTTGGGCCTCGCGCCAACCCAGCGCTGCGCGCCTTTGTGGCGAGTCAGGCAAGGGGTAGCCACCGTGAGGCAGTCGACCTTCGGGCTTCGACTGGTACAGGCGCAGCGCGTATGCGTACAGGGAGGGCCGAGGGGCGGGGACTCCACTGCCTGCCTGGGCGCTCATCGGGTGGGGTAGGACTCGATTCCATGGGCCATGCTGCGGATCCTGTCACCACTGGTTGGTCGATGGCCAGAGGTTTTCGCTGGTCAGGAACGGACCTGAAGGACGGTCTCGGGGACAGCCAACCGGCCACGCTGGAAGGGGCCGTCTCTGGAACGACCTGCAGGAGACCCGGCACACGTACGAAGAATCTGTGGGAGGCCTACAATCTCGGTGAGTCTGCTCTTGCCACCCGTGGCAGCCTTCCCGGTGGTCAGCCGGTGGCCGGACGCCTTTGGACGGTGCAGCATCGGGTGGCACGGGTCAACCTGCTGCAGGTGCTCTGATCAGGCACAACGTCACTACGCGGCACGGCGGAACACCACGCAGCACGATTCCTCACGGTCTCCTAAGAGGAGTTCAGCGCGCCATGCCGGCCGAGCTCCATGTGTTGGGTCGGGGACGGGACGCCGTGCGCCGTTTCCGGTGTCGGTTTTCCCGTCCCCGCCCGCCGAACCGGACGTGCCCGTTGGCCGAGCATCCGGCTCTCCACGTGCCGCTGGATCAGGCGAGGTATTCGCTGACCTGGCCGACGAAGGCCACATCGTCGTGGTTCGTCCGGCGGAAGCGTGCTCCGTCGGGATCGACCTCATCGATGTTGTAGGGCGTGCTGATCTGCGCTCCACGAAACGTGTATCGCTGGACCCGCATCTTCTGACGATCGGCTTGCCCGGGGGGTCGGAGCTGCTCGGGTTGGAGTGTGCTCAACTGGGACGCCACAGCCAGCGCAGCGCGTCCGGAAGCAGGACACCGCCGTGGTTGGGGCTGTGTCCGCCGTCTCCCAGGACAAGGCGGAAGTCGTAGCCCGCTTCGGCGAGAGCGGCTGCCACGCGCAGGTTCTCGGCGAGCCAGTTCCACTGTGGCTCGTTCCAGCGCAGGTCGCGGTGGCCGCCTTGCAGGAAGACGCGCAGCGGCTTGCGGGGGACGCGGGAGACGAGGTCCGGGTAGGGGTTGCCGCCCGGCATCTGCGCGAAGCTGGACAGGTATCCGATGACGCGGCTGAATTTGTCCGGACGCAGCCAGGCGGCGGTAAAGGCGCAGTTGCCGCCGCTGCTCCCGCCGCAGATGCCCCACCTTTCGGGTGACTGGGCGATGCTGTAACGCTCCGCGACCTGCGGGATGATCTCGGTGAGGAGAAAGGTGACGTACCGGTCGTCGAAGGCGTCGTACTCGGTGTTGCGGTTCTTCGGGTTCTCCGCATCGGGGAAGACACCGGGATCGACGAACACGCCGATGGTGACGGGGATGTCGCCGCGGTGAACGAGGTTGTCCAGGGCGATCGCGCCGCGTACCTCCCCTGCGGGGTCCAGGTACCACCATCCGTCCTGGAACACCATCAAGGACGCCGGTACCGCCGGGTCGTACTGTGCGGGCACGTGCACCCAGAACTTCCGGAAGGTTCCCGGGTAGACCTCGCTGCCACTCCACTCGAGCTCGACCGTCTCGCCGGCGGGCACGCCCGGCTGGGGAGCGGAATCGGGTCCGTGGATGTAGCGCACGTCGGACTGGTCGATCGGCAGTGGCTGGTAGGGCATCTCCACGGTCATGGGGAACAACCGTAGGGCGATCATCACCCGCGACCGCAAGGGATTTTCGTCCAGACGCTCCACCGCGCAGCTTCAGCGCGCGGTGGGAAAAGGTTCAAGGTCTTCAAGACGGCGGACACGTCACGTCATGGGAGCAGTTCGTACTGGCCGCCCGTTCCAGGGCAGGGCGCTCGCCCTTCCGTCTGGGCAGATACGCCGAGGCCAGGCCGACCAGGAGATTCGGCTGGTCACCGAGGCCTACCGTCGACGCTTCGGCCCCGACTACTTGACCCCGCTCTCGGTCCAGCAGCTTCTTTCCCGCACCCGAGCCGCTCTCGGCCACGTGGAGGCGGGGGCAGAGCTGATGACAGATGTCGTGGCCCGACGGGAACACAGCCTGGGTCCCGACCATCCGTTCACGGTTGCCGGCCGGGAGCTGCTGAGCGCATTCACGTCGGGGAGGTGGCGCCCGCCGCCCGGTGCGCAGGCGTGACGGGGCGGGCGTCTGCGGTGGGTGCGGCTCCGCTGCTTGGGAAGACGGTGTGGGCCGAGCTGAAGGCGCCGGACATCGTGGCCGGGCCCGTCGGGAGCGTGGTGTTCGGCAGCGGATCCCCTCGCTCGCGCCCTGGACGCTGCCACGGCCGCCGGCCTTCGCCAGGTCGCGGACGTCATCAAGACGTACGCCGGCGGCATCCGTGCCTTCAGTGACCCGAGGTCGACCATGCGCTGCAGGAGGGGCTCGACATTGTCGCCGAGATCAAGAAGGGCAACCAGGAGAGAGCCCGAGCATTGCTGGGATCACCGGGTAGGGAGCGCGACGAGTGCTCTGTGCCTCCCGGAGAGCTATCCTTTAGTCCAGTACTTAGTCCACCAGTCCAGCGCTTGGTCCACTCGTTGGTCACATCGTGAGGCAGCCATGGAAGCAGCCCGTCAATACAACGTTCACGAGGCCAAGACGCACTTTTCGCGGATCTTGGAGCAGGTCGCGACGGGTGAGGAGGTCGTGATCAGCAAGGCGGGGGAGCCGGTGGCCAAGGTCGTGCCTCTGCGTCCCAAGGTGAAGCGGACCGGTCGGGGCTCGCTCCGGGGGCAGATCCATATCCCCGACGATTTCGATGAACTGCCCGACGATATCGCCGCCGCTTTCGGGATGCGCTGATGCGGCTGCTGCTCGACACCCACGTGGTCCTGTGGTGGCTGGACGACTCCGCTGAGCTGTCCGGTGAGATCAAGGATCTCCTCGACACCGAACCCGCCGTGTACGTGAGCGCGGTATCACCGTGGGAGATCGCCATCAAGCAGTCTCTCGGGAAACTGGAAGGTTTGGAAGATCTGGCCGAGCGGGTGCGCGACAGCCAGTTCACCGGCCTGCCCATCACCGCCGGGCACGGGGTACGGGCGGGTCGGCTCCCGGCGCTGCACCGGGATCCCTTCGACCGGATACTGGTCGCCCAGGCTCAGATCGAAGGAATGACCCTGGTAACGCGGGACAAGCGGATCCCGCAGTACGACGTCCGGGTCATGACCGTGTGAGGGGCAGTTCACCGGGCGCCTCCGAGGATGCCCCGGCCTTTGGGACAAGGCCGTGAAGTTTGTGGCTGGAGCGTGTTGTCAGGGCCTGCGGGCACGAGGATTTCGATGCCGGTGACGGCTTTTGCAGCTGGTCCGGTCGATGCGGGGACTGACGCGTAGTCGCCGCGGGGGCAGCAGGTTGGCCTGCCGGGCGACGGCCGGCGACCGCCCGTGAGCCCGGAAGGGGTCGCGGGCGGTTCGCGGTTTCCGGCGCCACCCCGGTCGGCGCCGTCCCCGGCCGTGAGGACGGCGGCGCGCCGACCGCCCCGGCGGGGGCACCGCGTCGCGTCTCCCGCCGTCCTGCTCGGTAGGGTATCGGCGGCGTGATCGCATGGGTGAGCGAGTGGAGGGGGAGTCGTGAGCGAGTCCGTGTCGGTGGGGGGCGGCTTCAAGGAACCGGGGCCCGCGCAGGGCGGTGAACTGGCCGCCCGCTGGTGGCAGTGGGCGTTGTCCGCGCCCGAAGACCGCAGCCCTGTCGGTGACACGACGGGGGAGTTCGCGGGCTGGCGCCAGCCGGACGACGTCTGGTTCCTGGCAGGTACCTACGGCGGCCGCGTGGTGCGGCGTTGTTCGATGCCGTCGGGACGGCCGGTGTTCTTCCCGGTGTTCAACACGCAGCGGCCGCTGACGCTGACCTCGCGCGAGCCGATGGTGATGGAGGTCGTAGACGCCAGGGCGTTCCTGAACGGAGTCCCGCTGCCGATGCGGGAGTACACCTCGAAGCCCTTCCGCGCGGCGATGCGCAAGCGCGTCGCCTGGGGGCTCTGGTGTGCTTTCGACCCGTTGCCCGTCGGTCACTACGTCGTCGAGATCAAGGCCCGCACCACGGGGGGCTTCTGGGTGGACACGACATACCACCTCGCCGTCGTCGACGGCGGCTGAGCGCCGGCACGGCGGCCGTGCGGGCGGGGAGAACTCGCGGTGGTCGGGCGCCGGGTCGGACATCGAGACGGACGGCGGCGCGTAGGCCGGGTGCGGTTCGGCGGAGTCATCCGGTCGCGTAGTCGTCGACCAGGTCGGCGACGAAGGCCAGCAGGGCGTCGACGCGGTGCCGGTCCTGGCGTTGCTCGCGCAGGGACCGTTCCAGGGCCCGGAGCCGGTCCAGGGCGGCCGGGACCCGGTCGCGTACCTCGTCGAGGAGTTCCGTGGTGATGAGGTCGAGGCAGTCGGTGAGCAGGCGCCGGGTGGCGGGTGCGGGGGGTGCCGGGTCGGGGGCGGCGAAGCCGGTGGTCAGGTAGCGGGCGGGGTCGGTGAGGCTCCAGCCGACGACGGCGCCGTGCTGGACGAGGAGCGCCACGTCGGGGGCGATGCCGATCCGGGCGTCCAGCGGCTCGTCCAGGACGTCGAGGTCGCGCAGGCAGGTGAGCGCGGCGTCGCCGGGAGCGCGGCAGAGCTCCGAGGTCACCGCCAGATGGAAGTCCCGGGCCTCGTCCGCGCGAAGGCCGCCCGGGCGGACGGGGGGTGCGGCGGGCAGGCGGGCGCAGTCCTCGGGGTCGGCGGCCTCGCCGGCGATCTGGAACTCGGCGCCGACCAATTCCGAGCCCGCCTTGTCGAAGTGGAGCTCGTCGGGCGTGTCCCACAGCCACGGCCGGCTGCCGAAGGTGTCCAGCAGGAACCGCCCGCGCTCCTCGACGTCCGCGTACGCCGCTACCCGCACCCGGAAGTCCCGGAAGTCGAAACGCGGGCTGACGGCGAGCGGATCGTCCGTCACCGTCGCACGCCAGTGGCCGTCGAAGGAGAGCCGCACGATAGCCGGGCCTCAGTCCAGTTCCGCCGCGCGCCTTCTCAGGTCCTCGGCGTACGTGTCCCAGTCAGGGCCGAAGGAGAGCAGGTCCGCGGCTGCCTCGCGGAGCAGCAGCGGGTCGTCGGGGCGTTGCAGGCACGCCAGGCGGTAGGCGAGGTTGCGGGCCCAGGGCGGGAGGGCCATCCAGTCCTCGGTGAGGACGTCCCGCAGCATGGCGAGGATCTCGTCGGCCGTCGCGAAGGTGAGCTTCTCGACGAAGTCACGCGTCGCCTCGTTGACCTGACGGCTGTCGGCACTGTCGATCGCCTGGCCGAGGCTCCTGGCCGAGGGGGTCGGGTCGGGCATCTCTCGCTTCTCCTCGAGGATTTCTCACGGGGTTCTCGCGGGGGTGGCCGTGAGGGTGGTCGTGGGGTCGGTGCTGCGGGTGCCCGGACCCTGACCGACGGGCACGGCCGGTCCCGGCGCCGCCGTGCGGCCGGTGCGGGCCGGGATCGGGTGAGCCGGCCGCTACGGATTGAGCCAGTAGGTGGACAGTTGGTAGGCGCCGTCGGGCCGCTGGACGACCCGGTAGCCGACGTCGTGCCCGTCTATTGTCACCGACCTGTCGAGCGGCCCTGCGAAACCGGGGGTGCCGGCGCGGGGGACGGCGCCGCCGTCCCTCATGTATCCGTACACGTCGGAGACGATCGCCTGCTCGATCTGGTCGGGCTTCAGGTTGGTGGTGCGCAGGTCGTTCGTGGTTCCGCCCGGTCCGGTGTGGGCCCGGTCGTAGCCGTGGCCGGTGTTGAAGTGCCATGAGTCGTCGCCCACCATCGCGGAGCGTTTGAGGTCCTGCCCCTCGCCCTTGGAGGTGTACTCGCCGATGGTGGGGCCTTCCCCCTCCTTGTACGGCGACAGGCCGAACGGGTCGCAGACGGTGTGCGGATTGTCCACGTAGGCGACCGGGTTCGGCGCCGGCGAGAGCCCCAGCGGGTCGGGAGACGCGTACCGGGCGGTCTCCGGGTCGTAGTGCCGGAACAGGTTGTAGTGGAGGCCGGTCTCCGGGTCGTAGTACTGGCCGGGGAAGCGGAGCGGGGTGTAGGCGGTGCTGGAGCGGGACCAGGCGGTGGTCCCCCACAGCGTGGTGCGGGTGCGCCAGGCGATGTCGCCGGACTCGTCGATCAGTTCGGTGGGGGTGCCGATCAGGTCGGTGGTCATGGCGAAGAAGCGCCGGTTGATCTCCTCCTGGCGGGCGTCCGGGGTGAGGATGCGCTCGGTCTGCGCGAGGGGCGCCAGGCCGCGGTGTTCCCAGGTGAGCGCCACCGGACGGGGCAGGTCGCCGGAGACGGTGGTCTGTTCGCAGAGGGTCAAGCCGTCCCAGGTGAAACGGATCTCCTCCGTCACGCTTTCGCCGTCCGCCGCCAGGCGCTGCTTGGCGGTGCGCCGGCCGAGGGGGTCGTAGCGGTAGCGCCAGCGGGTGCCGTCGGGAGTGGTCACCGAGGTGAGGCGGTCCTCGGCGTCCCAGGTGTAGCGCCAGGTGTCCGGTTTACGGGAGAGCCGGGCCTTCTGGCGCAGGGTGACGCGACCGAGGGCGTCGTGCTCGAAGCGGACCGCGCCCGCCCGCGTGACGGTGGTGCCGGTGTAGGTGCGGGCGCCGGTGGCCTCGTGGCCCGGGTGCGAGTCGGGCCACGAGGCCGCGGTCTGGTTGCCGCCGGCATCGTAGGCGTACCGCTCGCTCCAGCCGCGCGCGTGGACGGCGGTGACCCGGCCGACCGGGTCGAGGTCGAAGGTGCGCGCCCCCGACACCAGGTCGGACGTCGCGGTGAGACGGCCGTCGGCGCGGTAGGCGTACGTGCGCTCGTCGAGGGTGCGGGAACCGGCGGTGAGGTGCTGGGCGGACAGCCGGCCGGCCTCGTCCCAGGCGGAGGCCTGGGTGACGATGCCGGCGAAGACGCGTTCCACCTCGCGGCCGGCCGCGTCGTGCGTGAACGTGATGTCGTGGCCTCCGGCGGTCATCCGGCTGGGGCGGCCGGCGGCGTCGTAGGCGTAGTGGGTGACCAGTCCCGTGGGGGTGGTGCGCCGGATGCGGCGGCCCACGGCGTCGTAGGCGTGCCCGAGGGTGCGGCCGTCGACGAGTTCGGTCGTGAGCCGGCCGCACCGGTCGTAGCGGCGCACCAGCTCGCCGTCCGGGCCGGACGCGTGGGTCAGGCGTCCCGCGCGGTCGTAGGCGTGGACGGTGACCCGGCCCTCGACCTCCTTGCGGATCAACCGGCCGAGCGCGTCGTACGCGTAGGCGGTCACGCCGCCGAGGCGGTCGGTCCGGGTGGTGAGCTGTCCGGCGGCGTCGAGGCCGTAGGTGACGGTGCGGCCGTCGAAGTCGGTCTCGGAGACGAGCCGGTCGGCCCGGTCGTACGCGTACGTCCACACGAGCCCCTGCGGGTCGGTGACCCGGGTGAGCCGGAGACCGGCGTCGTGCTCGAACTCGTACCGGGAGCCGTCGGGTCGGATGCGGGCGGCGACGAGGTCGAAGTGGGTGTACTCGAAGCGGGACACCCCGCCCGCCGCGTCGAGGTGGGTGAGGCAGTTGCCTTCGCCGTCGTACGTCCATGACTCGGTGGCGCCGTCGGGGCCCGTGCGCCGGGCGAGCTGCCCGTCGGCGTGCCACTCCAGGCGGGTGACGGCGCCCACCGGGTCGGTGATGCGGACCGGGCGGCCGAGGGCGTCGCGCTCCAGGCGGGTCGTGCCGCCCGCCGGGTCGGTCACCTCCGCCGGCCGCCCGGCCGCGTCACAGCGCACGACGGTGGTGGCGCCCAGGGCGTCGCTGACCGACGTCAGGAGACCGGCGTCGTCGTAGGTGTAGCGGGTGACGCCGCCGGCCGGATCGGTGACCGCCGTGCGGTTTCCCCGCTCGTCGAACTCCTGCAGCCACCGGGCGCCGTCCGGGTCGTACCGCTCGGTGGGCAGACCGAACGGGCCGCGCACGACGCGCAGTTCGGTGCCGTCGGGACGGGTGACCGTGACGAGCCGGCCTTCCCCGTCGTAGGAGTACGCGGTGGTGCGGTTGAGCGGGTCGGTGCGGGACAACAGGTTGCCCCTGCTGTCGTGGCGGAACCGGGTGGTGTGGCCGAGCGCGTCGGTGGTGGCCAGGACGTGACAGCCGGGGCCGATCAGATGACGGGTGGTGCGGCCGTCGGGGGTGGTCAGGACCGTCGTCCGGTGGCCGGTGCCGGGGTCCGGTCCGGTGTAGGACAGGGAGATCTGGACGTGCCCGGCCTGGCCGCCCTCGGCGACGACGCGGTCCTGGTCGTCGTAGACGTAGTCGTAGCGGCTCGCGTTGGAGTCGGTCCAGGCGATGACGCGGCGGCGGTCGTCGTAGAGGAAAGTGGTCGTGGCGCCGGAGGGCCTGGTGACGGCGGTCAGGTCGCCGTCCTGGTAGCCGTAGTTCATCAGTGGCAGGTCGGCGCCGTGCTCGCCCCCGCCGGCCAGGGACAGGGCGGTGACGAGGCCGTCGGCGGACGCCACGTTCACCCGGTGGCCCGCCGAGTGGACGAGGGCCAGCGGCAGGCCGTCCTCGGCGCGCTCGACGGTGATCGTGTGGCCGTTGCGTTCGGTGACGTCCGTCAGCCAGGCGACGCCGTCGCCGCCCGGTTCGCCGCCGGAAGGGGCGTCGAAGCGGCGGACCAGGCCGGTGTCGGGGTCGGTGAGCGTGTAGTCGCCGTCGGCGTCCCGGGCGAGACGCGTGCGGGAGAGGCCCGACTCCGGGGTGGTGGGCGCGCCGGGGACCGGGTGCGGGTACGGGATCAGCAGCCCGTCGGCGGTGACGTGCAGGACGCCGACGGCGTCGATCTGGAGACGCTCGTCGACGGTGGACGTCCAGGCGGGCCCGAGGAAGCGGCCGGCCGTGCAGCCGGACTCGGTGCGGCGGGTGAAGACCAGCGGCAGGATGCCGGGGATCACGAGGTCGGTCTGGGGCAGGAACATCCGCCCGGTGCCGAGGTCCACCGGGTCGGTGCCGTCGGTGGTGCGCCCGGCGTCCGGGCGGTTGTGGGTCCCCTCCGGGGCGTCGTCGAGCAGCCGGCGCAGCCGTGCGGCCTCGGCGGCGTCCTCCGCGATCCGCACGCCCTTCACGGCGGCGCCGCCGCCCCCGGTGGCCACGGTCAGCGCGACGTCGGGCAGCAGCCGTCCCAGGCCCTCGCTGGGGTCCTTCATGAAGTCGGTGACCATCTGCTTGCCGGTGCCGACGGGGTCGTTGGCGGCGACGACCAGCCCGGCGGCCAGACTGTTGAGGGAGGTGACGTACTCGGCCGGGTGCGTGAGGTTGTACGGGTCCATCGGGTTGATGCCGCGGACGAAGTTGAGGATGCCGGCGGTGCCCTTGATGAGACCGCCGCCGACGTGGTCGCCCATGATCTGCAGTTCCTGCATGCCGTCGTTCAGCTGCTCGGCGTAGGACGGCTTCTCGGGCGCCGTGTCACGGGCGGCGCGGACTGCGGAACGCGCCGTCTCCGCCGCCGAGTTGCGCTGCTTGCGGGCCTCGGTGAGCAGGTCCTGGGCGTCCTGCATCAGCTTCTTGCCGGGGTCGTGGAAGGTCGCCGCCGGCTTGGTGGGGAGGGTGGAGGGGTCGCGCTTGTCGGCGGGCTGGGCGTTGTAGCGGTCGACGGCGCTGTTGTAGTCGTCGACCTTCTTGCGGTGGGCGTCGGCGGCGTCCTCGGAGGCCTTGACGCCCTCCTTCCACTTGTCGATCGCCGTCTGCGCCTGCCCCTGCGCCCAGGTGACGGTGCCGGCGAACGCCTCGAGCGCGGCGGCCGCCTTCGTGCAGGCGTCGGCGCCGGTGAACCACTTCGGCGGCTGGGTGCCGACCGCGGTGCGCAGCGCCTCGGCGGTCTCGCCCTTGAGCCGGGACGAGTCGAGGCCCTTCAGGCCCTCGCCCGCGCTGTCGAACGCCGCCTGGAAGCCGCGGAGCTGCTCCGCGGTGGAGCGGATCTTGTCGGCGCTGCCGTAGATCAGCTTGGTCTTGTCCTCGGTCTGCCCGAGGTCCATCTCGTCGACGTCGGCGCCCAGCCGGTTCGCGACCGAACGGGACTGCTCGCGCACCCAGTCCGCGCCGGTCTGCCAGCCGGCCTCCTCCAGTTTGTCGGCCGTCCAGTCGCCCGCGTCCTCGACCCGGTCGCCGACCCACGCGACGCCGTCCTCGACCGCGTCCTCGACCGAGTCGGGCGTGATGTCACTGATGAAGTCGCCGATGCCCACGGTCAGTTGCCCCCGGAGTCGCCCTGTTGCTGTTGCTGCGCCTGCTGGGCGCGTTCCTCCGGCGACGGGCCGAAGGTGTCGTCCAGCGCCTGGTTCCACTGGTCGTCGGAGATGCCGAGCGCGTCGTTGAGCAGCTCCGACCGCCGGCCGCCGTCGCCCTCGGTGAGGACGGTGCGACCGGTGTCCTTCCAGGTCTGCTCGATGTCCTGGCCGGCCTTGTCGAACGACTCGCCGCTCCAGTCCGGGTCCAGGGCGTCCGGCTTGAAGACGTCGCCCCAGTCCTGCCGGGTGATCTCCTCCTCGGTGGCGTGCGGGTTGCCGCCCATCACGGAGTTGACGCCCACCTTCAACGAGCCCGCGATGTACTGGTCGTGCTCCCACTGGGTGCCCGCCGCGAGACCGAGGCGGCTCGCGAGTGCGCTGGCATCGCGCACCAGGGCGCGCACACCCCACTCCCAGCGCTCGCAGAAGTCCTCGAAGTCCACCGACAGGCCGTGGTGCCCGGCCTCCATCTGGGTCATCGCCAGCTCCGAGAAGCCCTTGCCCATCACCGAGCCGGTGGCGCCGCCGAGTTCGCCGAGCTGGTCGATCGTCGCGCCCACGCCCTGCGTGAACTTCGCGACGGCCTCCGCGCCGAGCTGGAGATCCGTTCCCTCACCGCTCACGACAGCCTCCCCGCTCCCGCTCCACCGCCATCGACGGCGACCGCCTCCGGGACGATGCCGACGACCGGCGGGAAGAACATCGACCCGTCCTCGGTGGCGATGTCGACGGCGAGACCGGCGGGTTCGCCCAGCGCGGGCACGATCTCGTCGACGATGCGCGCGCCGAGCAGCGCCGCGTACTCCACGGGCCGGTCGCCGGGCCCGTGGTGCAGGGCGAACCGGGCGAGCGCCGCCTCGTCGGTGAACCCGCAGATCCACCGCACCCCGCCCGAACGCACCGACCACAGCCCCCCGTCGGCCACCGGCACCAGCAGCACCGACCGCCGCATCTCACCGACCAGCGCCCGGGGATCGTCACCCCCGTATCTGCGCTCCGCGATCCGCTCGGCGAGCGCCGCCCTCGACTGCTGCACGCTTCCTCCCCGTTCCAGGTGCCTCATGGCACCGTAGATCAGGACGCACGGCACGAACGGGTCGGTTCTTGTGAAGGTTCGCCGGGGGGCTCACCGACCCGGGGCGGCGGAGCGGAGCCTCACCCGACGGTCACACCTTGACGACCTCGACGGCCGGCCCGCAGAGCAGGCCGATGTCCTCGGGGTCGGAGGTGAGGACGGTGACCGGTCCGGGTGCGGAACGTGCCACGGCGGCGAGGACGGCGTCGATGGCGTACTCGTGGCCGCGCAGACGGTGGTCGCGCAGGAGCGCTGCCGCTCGGTCGGTGACGTTCTTGGTGACGTCATGCACGTCGATCCGGGAGAGCACCCACCGGATGCGGGCGGGGTGAACCCGTCGTCCGTGAGGCGTAGGCCCTCGGCGATGTTGTCCCGCCCTGCCAGGCGGAGTGCGCCGATGGCCAGGTTTCCCAGGGAGGCCATCGCTCGCGGTGCACTGCCGGTCCGCACCCGCGAGGCGTCCTCTCCGAACGTCACATCTCTGACATGGTGCTCACGATTCTCGATTGACCAGTGTCTGCGGAGCCCTGGGCCGGTACCGCCGAAGAGGAAGAGCCAGTTGTTGAGGCAACACGCCGGTGAAGGTCGTCCTGGCGGTGAACTGGAACACGGTCAAGGCCTTCGGCTGGGCCGACCCGCACGAACCGGGCCCCGGCCACCCTCCCAGGGGGTTGCCGGGGCCCGGCCGTTGTGGCGCGCGCTGCCGCTCGTCAGACCAGGTCGTTCTTGTAGAAGATGCTGGAGCGGCGGTCGCCCTCCTCGCCGGTGGCGAAGCCGAGGAACAGGCGCGACTCGCCGGCGTCGGTGCGGTAGATGGCGAGCCCCTCGGGCTCCCGGTAGGTCAGCGTGGAGCCCGCCTTGGTGAGGGTCGGACCCTGGGCTATGGCACCGGTGTTGACGTTGATGCTCGTCAGGTAGGTGTTGCCCGGATCCTTGTTGGTGTCGGAGTAGGCGGTGCCGGTGAGGAAGTACATGTACGAGCCGTAGAGCGTGTAGCCCTGCGGCGTACCGGAGATCGCCGGCGGGGTGAACTTGGCCAGCGGGCTGCTGAAGTCGCCGCGGTAGGCGTCGGCGGCGTCGTAGACCGCGATGTGCTTGGCGCCGTCCTTGTGGTAGCGGACGATCATGCGGTTGTAGACGGGGTCGATGGAGCAGGTGTACTCGGTGGCGCCCGAGATCGGCTGGAACCTGCCGAAGCTGGTGGAGGAGGCGTCCAGCGTGGTGCCGGCGCTGTACTTCACGTAGGCGAGCTTGGTGCCGTAGCCGTTGCCGTTGGCCTCGGTCTCGATCCACAGGTAGCTGGAGGAGCCCGACGGGCGGACGGCGAACGCGACACCGTGGCCGAAGCCGTTGAGGTGCATGTACGACACGTAGTTGCCGTCGAAGTCGAGCTGGCTGATGCACAGGTCGCCGGCCGACTCCGCGCTCCCCGAGCGCTTGGCGGCCACGAACAGGCGCTTGTTGACGGAGTCGAAGGCGAAGCTCTGCTGGACCCGCACGCTGTGCAGCTGCTTGCTTCGGAACAGGTCGTAGGACGGCTGCGACAGATCGAACCGGGCGCTTCCCGGCACCGCCGCGGACGCGCTCTGGGCGCCGTATCCCAGTCCGACCGCGGCGAGAGAGGCGCCGGCGCCGGTGCGCAGAAGTCCGCGACGGGACAGGGGCGAACGGAAGGCTTCGGTCATGGGGCAACTCCTGAATACTGCGACGAACGACGAGATCAACGTCAACGACCGTACGCAGCACGGCGAGTGCGACCGTGCGATGGTCCGGGGACCTCACCCGCTTCTCCTCCATCTCTCCACAGGGCGGGCACCGGGGGAACACGTCGCTTCAACTTGACTTTGCCGAACGTTGTTGGCGGGGAGGGGGGCGGCCGGGAGGCTCGCGTCGACCGCGAGCGGCGCTCTCAGTGCCGCGGGCGGGAGTTCAGGCGGGGCGATCGCG
The DNA here is from genome assembly GCF_036898465.1 of Streptomyces sp. B21-105. Lineage (NCBI taxonomy): Bacteria > Bacillati > Actinomycetota > Actinomycetes > Kitasatosporales > Streptomycetaceae > Streptomyces > Streptomyces sp. B21-105. Next base: position 5,196,960 of record NZ_JARUMJ010000001.1, read on the forward strand.
GCCGCGAGCTGCCGGGTGAGCCGGATGGCCTCGGCGGCCAGGTCGACGTCACCGGAGTAGCCCTCGTTGAACACCAGGCGCGGGCTCCTCGTCGAGGAGGTCCTCGTGTCGGCGACGGGCGGTCTCGGCGCGGGCGGTGTCGGCGCGGGCGGTGTCGAGGAACTTGCGCCGGGCGACGGTGATCAGTCAGCCCTTCGCGTCGCGCGGCGGGTCGGCGGGCCACACGCGGACCGCTTCGACCAGCGCTTCCTGCACGGCGTGTCGTCGTGGACGAAGGTCAGCCGGGGGTGCCTGTCGCGTACACGAGCACGCTCTGGTCAGTGGCCCGGTCCGGTCCCGTACAGGCCCAGGCCGGTCGTGGACAGGTCGCCGCCGAGTCCGGCGGGCAACGGCACCTCTTCGCCGTACTTGCCGTGGACGACGCTCCGGTACTCGCCTTCCCCGGGCCGGCCGAACAGCGACCACGTGCCCGTCCGCGGGTCGACCTGCAAGAGGAGCGCGACGCCCGCGGCCGCGTACCACGCGGTCTTCTCGTTGATGCCTTTGAGTCGCTCGGTCGGGGAGATGACCTCCACGGCCAGTTCGACCGCGTCGGCGTCCAGGAGCCAGCCGTCGTCGTCCTTGAACGCACGAGGGCCGATGGTCAGATCCGGGGTCGCGTAGTCGTCCGGGTCACCGGGCATCGGGACGGACACGTTCTCGAACGCCTCGTAGGGGGCCGAAAGCCCGGGCCGAACGGCATCGCGCAGGTCGATGATGATCCCGGCGTGCCTGCCGCTCGGGCTGGGGGACATCACCAGTGTTCCTCCGATGATCTCAACACTCATACCCGTGGCCTGCTCGATGCTCTCCGCGGCCTCGCGCAGGTGCCCACGACGGACGGGAATGGGGTGATGAGCCGGGGTGCCCACGGTGCCACCTCTCTCCTTGCCTGGCCGGCGCTCCCGCCGGGAGCGTCTCAGCACTCACGCGACGTGGATTTCACTGTACGGCGGAGACGGGGAACAGGACGGCCCGGCTCACTTCTGGCCGCCGTCTGTCGCCGACAACCTTCCCGGACTCGTTCCCGTCCGGGACGGTAAGCGGGCCGGCGGTCCCGCGCTCGCCTTCTCCGCGCGTGCCTGGGGCGCTTTCGTCGATCACCTCCGCTGAGAACGGCGTTCCCGACGGAGTCCTTCAGGACCGGGACCCGGGAGAAGCACGGCCGCAGGAAACGCTTCCGCAAGCTGATCTCGGTTCCTTCAACGCCGACGGCGTCTCCACCCTCAATGGGGCCGGCGGGGGCTCCGGCAGCTGGTCTTAGCGTCGATCTTTCGTGACGGTCTGCCGGCGAAGTCGGCAGACCGTTTCGCGTTCCATCGGTGTTCCGTCCAGGTTCAAGACGTGTCGACCAGGGTGGAGGCATGATCCCAACGCCCAAGGAGCACTCATGACCGAGGCGCAGAAGGTCCCCGACGTGCGCAAGACGGTGACGGTTGACGTGCCCGCGGACCGGGCCTTCGCCGTTTTCGCCGAGCGTCCGCTCGAATGGTTCCCGGAGAGGCACGTCTTCGTCGAGGACCGGGTGTCGCTCACCATCGAACCCTTCGAGGGCGGCCGCTACTACGAGGTCGGCGCCGACGGCACCGAGATCGCCTGGGGCACGGTGGTGGAGTGGAACCCGTCCAAGCGGATCGTGCTGACGTGGCGGGTCGGCCCGCACTGGCAGCCGATCTTCGACGACGAGAAGGCGAGCTTCATCGAGGTCGACTTCGAGCCGGCCGGCCCCGGGCGGACGACGGTGGCGCTCACGCACAGCGGACTGCACCGGCACGGCGAGATCGCGCCGCAGATCCACGCGGCGCTCGACGGCCCGAGCCCCGGGGACACGCTGGCCCGCTACGAGCAGGTCGTCGCCCGGGTCGTCGCGGCGGCGAAGGCGGTACCCGTGACCCTCGTCAACAGGTTCCAGCTGACGGGGGACGCCGAGGAGTTCGAGAAGGTCTTCGCCGCGACCTCGGCGTTCTTCGCGGCCCAGCCGGGTTTCATCGAGCACACCCTGCACCGCCGGCTCGGCGAACCGGCGTCGTACGTGAACATCGCGCGCTGGGCGGACAACGCCAGCCTGCGGGCGGCGGTGGCGCAGCCGGAGTTCCAGCCGCACAGCGCGGCGCTGCGGGCGCTCGCCGTGTCGAGCCCGGAGCTGTTCGAGGCCCGTCTGAAGGTGACGGCGGGCGACGCCGGGTGAGACGGCAAGGGTGCGGGAACGGCGGTGGGTCGCCGTTCCCGCACCCGGTCATGTCGGCTGGGTGAACAAGGTGGTCGGAGTCACGAAGTCGAGCGCGGGATCCGCGGACAGGATCGCGTGCTGCAACTGCTGCAGTCGCGCCGACGGTTCCAGCCCGAGCTCGTCGGCCAGTTCGCTGCGCACGCGCTGGTAGACCTCCAGTGCTCGCCAGCGCTGTCCCGAGCGGTAGAGGGCGATCATGAGTTTGGCGCAGAAGTTCTCGTGCATGGGGTTGCGGGCGACCAGCACCGCGAGTTCGCCGAGCAGCATGTGGTGCCTGCCCAGATGCAGTTCGGCGGCGATACGGGTCTCGAGCAGCCCCAGTCGGCTCTGCTCCAGACGCGTGGCCTCGATGCTGAGATGGACCCCGCGCAGGACGTCGATCAGGGCGTCCCCCGACCAGAGGTCGAGGGCTTGGCGGGCCACCCGGTACGCCTCCACGTGGTCGCCGTTCTCCGAGGCCTGGTTGGCCTCGTCGACGAGCCCGTCGTAGAGCTGCGCGTCCACCATCACCGCCTCGGGGGCGAACAGGTAGCCGTTGTAGCGGGTCAGCAGGACGTCCTTCGCCGAGCCCGACAGCACGACCCGGCCGATCAGTCTGCGTAGTTGCAGGATGTAGGTCTGCAGGGTCGTCAGCGCGCTCCGCGGTGGTTTCTCACCCCAGATCTCCTCGACCAGGGTCGACACCGAGACGACCTCACCGGCCCGCAGTGCCAGCAGTGCGAGGACCTGGCGCGGTTTCGCCGCCGTGGGCGCGATGCACCGGCCGGCCCCGGTGGCCTCCATCGGCCCGAGCACGTTTATTTCCAGCAACTTTTCCCCCTCTACGTGGCGCTTCTTTTCAGCCTCTGCGGTTACCTTCGAAGAATGCACGACCGGAATTGAGGCTCGGAACTGCCGCTGTCACCAATGCGCATGAGGTTCACAGGGCCCAGGTATGGGTTTTTCATACGCGTGACGCGAACGGGTCGGACGAAACGCGTCAGATGATCGACGCATCGGACGGGCAACGCATCGGATGATCAATGCGTCAGACGATCAATAGCTTGGTGTTCTCGGGGAGGGCGGGAGAGCCCACCATCCTGGCGGTGCGCCGCCAGCGCCGGCGGCCCAGTACGACCCAGCCGGGATCCCTCCTGCGGACCAGGCCGGCGACGATTCCGCCGGTGTCGCTGTAGGCCGTGTGCAGGGTCCATCGCACGGCCCGGCCCTCCAGGAAGGCTCCGACCTTGAGCAGGGATTCCAGTTCGAGGTCGGCGGAGTCGAACGCGGCGGCCAGGGAGCAGTCGAGCAGCAGGGTCCAGGGCCGTCGTACGACCAGGACGAGGACGAGGTCGCCGCCGTGTTCCTCGGCCAGCGCGACGGCGCAGCGCATGAGGTCGCAGTCCACCGACCACATCACCGCGATGACGGGGCGAGGGCGCCGCAGTGCCATCTTCCGCTCCTTTCCCTGCTGGTCACGGCATCAGCCGAGGGAGTTCAGGCAGGCGACGAGGGTGCGTGCCTGCACGTTCACGTACTGGCTGTGCCGGAGCAGGGCGGTGAGCTGGCTCACCGTCGCCCAGGCGTGGCCGGGCGGCAGTGTGTCGGACGCCGCCGCGTCGGTCTCGGCGACGACGTAGCGGCTCACCGCGTTCAGGAAGCGGCCGCCCTCCTCGGCGTGCAGGGCGTCGTAGCGGATCCGCGGGGAGCCCGCGTCGGGGATGTGGTCGAGGAACGGCGAGGTCTCCTCCTCGAGTTCGCAGGCCGACATGCACTGGACTGTCGGGGCCAGTTCGACGCGGTCACCGAAGCCGCCCTCGGTCGCGGCGCGCACGAGGACATGGAGCACGCCGTCGAACTCCCTGACCAGGAAGGCGGACAGGCCCCGGCCGACGGGCTCGACGAGCGGCTGGGACCAGGACGAGACCTCCCGGCTGCCGGCCCGGACGTCGGCGGCGACCACCCGGAAGAGGCGGCCGTCGTCGCGGCTGATCTCCTTGTCGTCGCGGTGCCAGCCCGGCAGGGCGCCGAGCGGCAGCCGGCCGGTCTCGAGCGTGCAGTCGGTGCGCAGTCCGGTGAACCAGCTCAGCAGGTCGGCCGTGGTCGACAGCGCGCCGGCGTCGGCGTCGCGGGAGGCGGCCAGTGAGCGGCTGAACCGGTCGGCGGCCCCGGCCTCCGGCCCCACCGGGGGCAGGCACGCCAGTACCGTGCGCGAGTCCATGTTGATGAGGTTGTCCCTGGCCAGCAGGGCGTTGATCTGCCCGAGGGTCAGCCAGCAGAAGTCGTCGTCGAGCGGGACGACCTCGTCGTCGGCCGCCTCCACGAGCATGTTCCGGTTCCGTTTGCGGTAGAACCAGTCGCCGTGCTCGGACTGCAGCACGTCGGCGATCACCCGCGTCGGCCGCTGCCCCGTGAAGTACTCCAGGTACTTGACCTTCGCGCCCCGGTGCACCTGTGTGTAGTTGCTGCGGGTCGCCTGGACGGTCGGCGAGAGCATCAGCGGCTCCGGGTTGCCCGGTTCCATCTTGGCCTGCATCAGGAAATGCAGGACCCCGTCGAACTCCTTGACGAGAATCCCGAGGACGCCGACCTCGGGCTGGTTGATGATCGGCTGGAACCGGTCGGCGGATCCGGGGGCGCGCAGACAGAGGCCTTCCACGGAGAAGAACCTGCCGCTTTCGTGCACCAGGTTCCCGATGTCGTTCTCGAATTTCCAGCCGCGCAGTCCGGAGAACGGAATGCGTTCGACCGTGAAGTCATGCGCGTCCGCCCGTTCGGCCAGCCACGCGTCGAATTCGTCCATGTGCATCTGAACGCCCGCCGTCCGCTGGGCGGAGGCGGCGAGTCGGCTGGGAAGAACGAGGTCCTCCCGTTGCTTCAGCTTTTCCACACCCGACACACCCTCGCAGGCTAGGAGTCGTTGGGCGGTCCACGCTGGAGGGGGCCGCTCGATTTCCGCGGCAGCGCTGCTGGAGCTTGCTCGGAAGGTGGGTTTTCCAGGCGGCCGCGAGCACGATCCGAGTCGTCCGGAACAAATTCTCAGAGCACGCACAACCCTCCGACACGGGAGATGGAAATGGCGGAACTGACGATCGACCGGCTCAAGGACATTCTGCGGATCAGCGCGGGCGAGGACGAGTCGGAGCAGCTCGCCGGCGACATCGGCGGGACCACGTTCGGCGAGCTCGGCTACGACTCGCTGGCCCTGCTGGAGACGGCGGCCCTGATCAAGCGCGAGTACGGCGTCGACATCACCGACGACATCGAGCACCTGACCACGCCTCAGGCGGTCACGGACTTCGTGAACGGCAAGTCCCTCGCGTGAGGGGCTTCGACGGGACGGGACGGGAAGGAATCGGATGAGCGACAGGCGGGTAGCGTTCGTCACCGGAGCCAGCAGCGGCATCGGCCTCGCGGTGACCCGGACCCTCGCGGAGCAGGGGATGGCGGTGTACGGGTGCGCCCGGGACGCCGACAAGCTGGCCGAGACGCTGGAGAAGCTCACCGCGGAAGGGCTGGAGGTCGCCGGCGGGCCCTGCGACGTGACCTCCACCGAGGGTGTGCGTGCCGCCGTCGCCGCGGCCGTGGAGCGTTTCGGCCGCATCGACATCCTGGTCAACAACGCCGGCCGGGGCGGCGGCGGTGAGATCGCGCATCTCGACGAGCCGACCTGGCTCGACGTGATCGACACCAACCTGAACGGCGTCTTCCGGGTGACCAAGGAGGTGCTGGCATCCGGCCGGATGGGCGAGAACGGCTACGGGCGGATCGTCAGCATCGCCTCCACGGGGGGCAAGCAGGGCGTGATCTACGCGTCGCCCTACTCGGCCTCCAAGCACGGGGTGGTCGGCTTCACCAAGGCCGTCGGTCTCGAACTGGCGAAGTCGGGCATCACCGTCAACGCGGTGTGTCCCGGATACGTCGAGACGCCGATGGCCGAGCGGGTCAGGTCCGGGTACGCGGACTTCTGGGGCGTCTCGGAGCAGGACGTCCTGGAGAAGTTCAACGCCAAGATCCCGCTGGGCCGTTACTCGACCCCTCAGGAGGTCGCGGGCCTGGTCTCCTACCTGGTGACCGACACCGCGGCGTCCATCACGGCGCAGGCGATCAACGTCTGCGGCGGGCTGGGCAACTACTGAGGCGTACGGCCATCGCGCGGCAGACCTCACGAATGAGGCACGGCAGCCGCACCGCGTACGACCAGCGCACCGCGTACGACCACCGCACCGCGTACGACAACCGCACGACACAGCAGAGGGAGGGAGTGCCAGGGGCACCCCCTCCCTCAAGTCGTGTTCACCACTTGACGGGCAGTGACCACACCCCGTAGACGACGGAGCCCTCCTTGGTGCGGATGTCCTCGTAGGGCACCGCGAGCCGGAGGTCCGGGAAGCGCTCGAAGATCTTGGTGAGGGCGATCTCCAGCTCGACCCGGGCCAGGTCCGCGCCGATGCAGTAGTGCGCGCCGTGCCCGAAACCGAGGTGGCGCCGGGTGCCGCGGGACAGGATCAGCTCGTCGGGCCGCTCGAAGACCGTGGCGTCCCGGTTGGCCGGCAGGGCCAGGCACAGGATGCCGTCGCCCTTCTTGATGGTCACGCCGCCGAGCTCGATGTCGTCCAGGGCCACCCGGGGCACGGCCAGGTCGCCGATGGTGATGTAGCGGACGAGTTCCTCGACGGCCGGGCCGATCAGCGACGGGTCGGCCTTGAGCTGCTCCAGCTGCTCCGGGTTGCGCAGCAGGGCCATGGTGCACAGGGAGATCATGTTGGCGGTGGTCTCGTGCCCGCCGTTCATCAGCAGCCGGCACAGGTTGACCAGGTCGCGGGTGGTGTACTCCTCGCCGGAGTCGCGGTAGGCGATGATCGCCCGGCTGAGCAGGTCGTCGCCGGGCTCGCGCTCCTTGAGGCCGACCAGCTTCTCCAGGTACCTGCCCACCTCCACCATCGCGGCCTGCCGCTGGTCGGGGGTGCTGTGGCCGCCGAGCAGGTTGGTGCCGTGCTCGGCGAAGAACGCGTGGTCCTCGTACGGCACTCCGAGCAGTTCGCAGATCATCGACATCGGGACCGGCAGCGAGACGATCTCGTGCAGGTCGGCCGGCGAGCCCGCCGCCTCCAGGGCGTCGAGGCGCAGGTCGACGTTCTCCTCGATCTTCGCGCGCAGCTGCTGGACCCGGCGGTTGGTGAAGGTGACGGCGGCCTTGCGGCGGGTGGTGGTGTGCTCGGGGGCGTCGTATCCGATGAAGGAGGTCTCGGTGCGGAACTCCGGCGGGGCCTCGAAGTAGAAGGGGAAGTTGTCGTGCTTGCGCGAGGAGCTGATGCGCGGATCGGTCAGCAGCTGGCGTATCAGGTGGTAGTCGGTGACCGCCCAGACCTCGAGACCGGTGATGAGGCTGACTTTCGTCACCGGACCCTTCTCCATCATGGGCCCGTACTCCTCGGGAAGGGAGAAGGGGCACTTGCGCTGGTAGGGAAACGTCGACTGTTCGGTCGCGGATTCGGCGGCGTTCACCGACATGACTACTCCTTGTCTCCGGCGAATTCAGAAGGTCAGAACAGAAGGTCGATCAGACGGTCAGATCAGACGGTCGGCTCGGAAGGTCGGCTAGGAAGGTCGGCTCGGAATTCGGATCTACATCACGTTCCGGGGCGAAGGCGAAAGGAAAGAAGCGCGCTGCCGGGCATAGTGCGCCAGACAGTCCTCGTAGCGGGGCAGAATGCCGAGTTCGGCGGCCCGGGACAGGCTCGGCGCCGACAGGTCCTTCGGCGCCACCACCGGGTCCTCGGACAGACGCCAGGGCAGCGCCAGATCCGGGTCGAACGGGTCGATCTCGAAGGGCGTGCCCGGGATGTACGGGGTGTCGAACACATAGCTGACGCAGGAGTCGTCGGTCAGTGAGACGAAACCGTGCGCCATCCCGTCGGGCAGGAACACCGCCGTGCCCTTCTGGGGCTCCAGCAGACTGACGTCGTGGCGGCCGAACGTCGGCGAGCCGACGCGCACGTCCAGTACGACGTCCAGCACCGCGCCCCGGACGCAGGTGACGTACTTGGCCTGGCCCGGCGGCAGACGCACCCCGTGCATGCCGCGCAGCACGTTGCGGTGGTTGACGGAGAAATTGGTCTGCACCGGCCGGAACACCTGGCCGGTGACGCGGGTGAACTCCTCGTCCCGGAAGGACTCGAAGAACGCGCCCCGCTCGTCGCTGTGGATCCGCGGCCGGATGCGGTAGGCGTCCCGCACGGCCATCTCCTCGATCTCCATGGCCCGCGAAGCTAGCGGGAGCGGCTCGAGCACCGCTGGTGGCGTCGGCCCGGCGGCTCAAGTGCGGCTCGAGTGGCGGGGAGTTGAGTGGCCAGCATGAGGATTCTCGTGAGCACCGGCCCGAGCTACGGGCTCTACTGTCCGGTCGTCCCGCTGGCCTGGGCGCTGCGCGCGGCGGGTCACGACGTGCTGGTCGCCGCACCGGAGAGCCTTGCCCCCGTGGCCAACGGCTCGGGGATGCCCTTCATCCCGACCTACGGCCCGATGCACATGCGCGAGGTCATGGCCCATGACCGGCAGGGCGAGCCCATCGCGTTCGCGCGTGAGGAGCCCCGGATGCTGGAGCAGGCGGGCCGCGGCTTCGGCCGGCTCGCCGCCCGCACCCTGCCCGGTCTCCTCGACGTCGCCGAGAAGTGGAAGCCCGACGTCATCGTCGCCGAGCCGCACACCTACGCGGCCGGCGTCGTGGCGCGGCTGAAGGGCATTCCCTGGGTGGAGCACGGCGTGGGCCTCGGCTACTTCCGCGAGATGGACAAGTCGGGGGCCGACGAGCTGACGCCGGAGCTGACCGAGCTGGGCCTGGGCGCCCTGCCCGAGCCGGACCTGGCGCTGGAACCCTGCCCGGCCTCGCTGCTGCCGGCCGGCGGCGCCCACGGCGTCCCGATGCGCTACGTCCAGTACGACCCGCCGGCCACCGTGCCGTCCTGGGTGTTCGAGGCACGCGAGCGGCCCCGGCTGCTGCTCACACTCGGCACGGTGGCCCCTGCGGCCGGCGGCGCCCGGGTGCTCAAGGACCTCGTCAACTCGCTGCCCGCGCTCGGCGTGGAACTGCTCGTCGCGGTCGCCGAGGACATCGTCCCCGAGCTGGGCCCGCTGCCCGACGCGGTGCTGGCGGCCGGGTTCCTGCCGCTCGCCTCGGTGCTGCCCTCCTGCGACCTGGTGGTCCACCACTGCGGCGGCGGCTCCACCATGGCGGCCATCCTCGCGGGGCTGCCGCAGCTGCTGGTCCCGCAGCCGATCGTCGCCGAACAGTACGACAGCGCGCGCCGCGTCACCGCGTACGGCTCCGCCCGCCAGCTGGTGGAACAGCCCATCGACCCGGAAGCCGTCGTGGAGAACTGCCGCGCCCTGCTCGAGGACGAGTCGTACGGCGTCAGGGCCCGGGCACTGCGCGCGGAGGTGGCCGCGATGCCGTCCCCCGCGTCCGTCGTGCCCGTCATCGAAGAACTCGCCGGCGCCAGGCCGGGACGGTAGGGAAGGAAACCCCGTTGAGCGACACCAACAGCCGCGCGCACCTGCTGCCGGAGACGCTCGAGGTGCGTGGCGCACGCGAGCACAACCTGCGCGGCGTCGACGTGGACCTGCCGCACCGCAACCTCACCGTGTTCACCGGCGTGTCCGGCTCGGGCAAGTCGTCCCTGGCCTTCGCCACGATCTACGCCGAGGGCCAGCGACGCCAGCTGCAGAGCATGTCGACCTTCGCCCGCCAGTTCATGCACCAGATGGACAAGCCGGACGTCGACCACATCGGCGGCCTGTGCTCGGCCGTCGCGGTCGACCAGCGTTCCTCTGCCTCCCGCAGCCCGCGCTCCACGGTGGGCACGGTCACCGAGGTGTACGACCTGCTGCGGGTGGTGTTCGCGCGGATCGGACACCCGCACTGCACCGAGTGCGGGACCGAACTGGCCGACGACGCCTGCCCGCGGGGCCACGACAGCGCGCTGCCCGAGATGACCAACGGGGCGTTCTCCTTCAACCTGCCGTTCGGCCAGTGCACCGCCTGTCAGGGCGTCGGCACCCGGCTCGAGGTGGACCCCACGACTCTGGTCGCCGATCCGGGCCGCTCCCTGCTGGAGGGCGCGATCACGCCCTGGCGGCCCACGTTCACCGAGCCGGAGCGGATGAAGGCCCGCGCGGTGGCGCAGCTGCTGGGCGAGGACGAGAGCACGCCGTGGGAGGACCTCTCCGAGGGGCTGCGGCACACGCTGCTGCACGGCACCGACATCAAGGTCCGCGCCCGCAAGTTCGACAAGCCCGGCGACCCGGTCAAGGACGTCGTGTTCACCGGGGTGGTGCCATGGCTCTACGAGCGGTACCGCAAGTCGGGCGGGGAGAACTTCGGGCAGCTGGAGAACTACATGCGGCCGGCGCCCTGCGCCGAGTGCGGGGGCGGCCGGCTCAACCCGGCGCAGCTCGCCGTCCGGGTCGCCGGGCGCGGCATCGCGGAGGTGGCGGCGCTGCCGGTCTCCGTGTCGCTGCGCTTCTTCCAGGAGCTGGACGTGGCGGAGCGTGAGCGTGCCGCCGTGGGCCAGGCCCTGGAGGAGATCGTGCAGCGGCTCGGCCATCTGACGCGGATGGGGCTGGAGTACCTCAGCCTGGACCGTCCGGCCCGCACCCTGTCCGGCGGCGAGTCGCAGCGCATCCGGCTGGCCGGGCTGCTCGGCACCGACATGTTCGGCCTGCTCTACGTCCTGGACGAGCCGACCACCGGTCTGCACCCCAGGGACATCGAGAAACTGGTCGCCACCCTGAAGGACCTGCGCGACCAGGGCAACACGGTGCTCATCGTCGAGCACGACCACCAGATGATCAAAGCCGCGGACTGGGTGGTGGAACTCGGTCCGGCGGCCGGCGAGCACGGTGGCGAGCTGCTGTTCAGCGGCCCGGCCGAGCAGCTGCTCGACGACGTGAACTCGCCGACCGGCGGCTACACCAGCGGCACCCGCGGCATCCCGGTGCCCGCGAGCCGACGGCCCGGGGCGGCGGACCGCCGGATCGCCGTGTACGGAGCGAAGGAGAACAACCTCGCCGGGTTCGACGTCGACTTCCCGCTCGGCACGTTCATCGCGGTGACCGGGGTGTCGGGGGCCGGCAAGTCCACGCTGGTGGACGACATCCTCTACCCGGCGGTGGAGAGCGCGCTGGGCGGCGACGCGCCGGCGCCGGGCGCCCACACCAGGATCGAGGGGCTGCACCACGTCGACCGGGTGATCAGGGTGGACCAGGCGCCGATCGGGCGTTCGGGCCGGTCGACGCCGGCGACGTACACCGGGGTCTTCGACAGCGTCCGCAAGGTGTTCTGCCAGACCGCGGAGGCGAAGAAACGCCGCTACAAGCCGGGCCGGTTCTCCTTCAACTCGGCGGGCGGGCGCTGCGAGACCTGCACCGGCGACGGCTCCATCAAGATCGAGATGCAGCTGCTGCCCGACGTCTTCCTGCACTGCGAGACCTGTGACGGCACCCGCTACAACGCGGAGACGCTGGAGATCCGCTACCGCGGCAAGAACATCGCCGAGGTGCTGGCGATGCCCGTCGAGGAGGCGCTGGAGTTCTTCGCGGGGGAGCCCGCCATCGAGGCCCCGCTGCGCGTCCTCGACGAGGTCGGCCTCGGCTATCTGCGGCTGGGCCAGTCGGCGACGACGCTCTCGGGCGGCGAGGCGCAGCGCGTCAAGCTGGCCAACGAGCTGCAGCGCAGGGCGGGCGCGCACACCCTCTACCTGCTCGACGAGCCGACCACCGGCCTGCACTCCAGTGACATCGAGCGGCTGCTGGCGGTGCTGCACAGCCTCGTCGACAGGGGGCACACCGTGCTCGCCGTGTCGCACAACCTCGACCTGATCAAGACGGCGGACTGGGTGGTGGACATCGGTCCGGAGGGCGGCGACGGAGGCGGGGCGCTGGTCGCCGCGGGCACCCCCGAGCAGGTGGCCGGGCAGTCGGAAGGACACACCGGGCGTTTCCTGCGCGACGTGCTGGGGACGAGCGGGCGGCCGTGATGTACGGGTCGCCCTCCGAGGGCCCGGAGCCGGTCCGGATCGGTGTGCTGGGGTGCGCGGACATCGCCCGCCGCCGGGTGCTGCCCGCGTTCGCGGCAGACCCCGGCAGCCGGGTGGCGGCCGTGGCCAGCCGGGACGGCGGCCGGGCCCGCGAGATGGCCGACCGGTTCGACTGCGCCGCCGTGACGGGGTACGACCGTCTGCTCGCCGACCCGGCGGTGGAGGCCGTCTATGTGCCGCTGCCCGTCGCCCTGCACGCCGACTGGATCGAACGGGCGTTACGGGCGGGCAAGCACGTGCTCGGCGAGAAGCCGCTCACCGGTGACGTCGACTCCACCCGCCGGCTGTTCGAGCTGGCAGCCGCGCGCGGTCTGGTGCTCGCCGAGAACTTCATGTTCCCCCGTCACCCGCTGCACCGGCGGGTGCGGGAGCTGGTCACGGGCGGGGCCATCGGTGAACTGCGCAGCTTCACGGGGGAGTTCGCCATCCCGGCGCCGCCGCCGGGTGACGTCCGCTACGACGCGGCCCTCGGCGGCGGCGCGCTGCTGGACATCGCCGTCAACCCGCTGCTCGCCGCCCGCTTCTTCCTCGGTCCCGCGCTCACGGTGTGCGGGGCGCGGCTGCGCCGGCACCCCGTGCACGGCGTGGACACCGGCGGAGCGGTCCTGCTGGCCGCACCGGACGGCGTCACCGCGCAGGTGGTGTTCGGCATGGAGCACGCCTACCGGGCCGGGTACGAGCTGTGGGGGAGCGCGGGGCGGATCCGGGTGGAGCGCGCCTACGCGCCGCCCGCCGACCACTGCCCGGTGATCCGCGTGGAGCGGCCGGAGGGCGCCGAGGAACTCGTCCTGCACCCCGCGGACCAGTACCTCGAGGCGGTTCGGGCGTTCTCGCACGCTGTCCGCCAGACCCGGCGGACCGAGCCGGCCGGGCAGACCCGGCGGACCGAGCCGGCCGGGCAGACCCGGCGGACCGAGCCGGCCGGGCAGCCCCGGCGGACCGAGCCGGCCGGGCGAGCCGAACAGGCCGGACCGGCCCAACAGACCCGGCCGACCCGACAGACCCGGCCGAACACCCGACAGACCCGGCAGACACGTGGCGGCCCGGGGGCCGAGCGGAGTCTTCGTGAACGGCACCAGGAGCGGGCCCTCACGGTCGCCCGGCTGGTGGCCGAGGTTCGAGCGGCGGACAAGGCCGCTTCCAGCGCCGCACAGCACCCTGTTCCGAGCTGGGACGACCCGAGAGGGGCCTTATGAACTCCGCTGTCACCGACAAGCTGCGCTGTGAGCGCATCACGAAATTCCGCGACGTCATACCCGGCGACGGTCCGGGCAGGCTCTCCTCTCCCGCCGGGGATCTGGTGAGGTTCGCCAACGGCGACTCCTACCGGTTCGCCGCGTACTGGGACTGCCTGCCGGGCGGACCGTGCCGCGGCAACCACTACCACCTCGACAAGACCGAGGTGATGTTCGTGATCTCCGGCGAACTGAGAGCCGCGTACTACGACCTCGACACCGGCCAGCGCTTCGACACCGTGCTGGTCGCCGGAGACCTGGTCACCGTCCGCCCGCGCCTCGTGCACAGCTACATGGCGCTCAGCCCCACCCAGGTGGTGGAGGTGGCCTCGCACGCCTACTCGCCGAGCGACACCCATCCCTACGTGTTGCTCTGACCGACCAATCCGCCGCACACACACCCCCCATAGAAGGAGAAGATCGTGACCGCTCTGGAAGCAACGTCGTCCGGGGAGCGGGAGGGAGAGCTCAATCCCAAGCGCTGGATCGCGTTGACCGTGATCCTCGTCGCCGCGTTCATGGACATGCTCGACAGCACGATCCTGAACGTGGCCATCCCCTCCATCCGAACCGACCTCGACGCCGGCTACGCGGACATCCAGTGGGTCACCGCCGGCTACCAGCTCGCCTTCGCCCTGCTGCTGATCCTCGGCGGCAGGCTCGGCGACATCTACGGCCGCAAGCTCATCTTCCAGATCGGCGTGGCGGGCTTCACCCTCGCCTCGCTGGCCGCGGCCGTGTCGACCGAGCCGAGCATGCTGATCGTGTCCCGGCTGCTCCAGGGCGGCTTCGCCTCGATCATGGTGCCGCAGGTCCTGGCCATCATCCACGTCAGCTTCCCGCCGCAGGAACGCGCCAAGGCGTTCGGCATGTTCGGCACGGTGGCCGGTCTCGCCGCACTCACCGGTCTGAGCCTCGGCGGTCTGCTGGTCGAGTGGAACCTGTTCGACCTGGAATGGCGGCTGGTGTTCCTCATCAACGTCCCGGTCGGCATCTTCGGCCTGATCGTCGGACAGAAGGCCATCGTCGAGTCGAAGGCGCCGGTCGCGCTGCGGCTGGACATCGTCGGCGCGGTCCTCGGCGCCGTCACCCTGTTCCTGCTCGTCTTCCCGCTCATCCAGGGGCGCGAACTGGGCTGGCCGGCCTGGGGCTTCGTCCTGCTGGCGCTGACGCCGGTGTCGCTGTTCGTGTTCGTCCGCCAGCAGCAGGCCCGTACCCGCAAGGACGGCTCGCCGCTGGTCGCGCTCAACCTGTTCCGGCTGCGCAGCTTCTCCTCCGCGCTGAGCGTGCAGCTGGCGTTCAACGTCGGCGTGGGCGTGTTCTTCCTGTCCTGGAGCCTGTACATGCAGGTCGGGCTGGGCTGGAGCCCGATCCGCGCCGGTCTGACCAGCCTGCCGTTCTGCATCACCACCTTCGTCACGTCGGCGCTGTCGTACGCCTTCCTCGCCGCGAAGATGGGGCGCAAGCTCCTGCAACTCGGCGCGGTGCTGGTGCTGCTGGGCCTCGGCTCCTACATCTGGGTGGTCGAGCACTACGGCAGCGAGGCCACCAGCTGGAAGATGGCGCTCCCGCTGGCCTTCTTCGGGCTCGGCTTCGGCATGGTCATGTCCCCGATCCCGGACATGGCCACCAGCGAGGCTCCGCGGCAGGACGCGGGCTCGGCCTCCGGTCTGGTCAACACCAACCAGCAGCTCGGGTTCGCCGTCGGCACGGCTCTGGTCAGCGTCATCTTCTTCGGCGCCCTGGGCGGCAACGCGGCCGACAACTCCCGGGAGGCGGCCCCGCAGCTGCGCCAGGACCTGGCGGCCGTGTCGGTCACCGGGCAGGACGCGGACCGGGTCGTGAACTACTTCGTGCAGTGCACGAGCGACCAGGCGAAGGAGAAGGACTGGACGGTCCAGGCGCCGAGCTGCGCCAAGCCCCCGTCCGAGCTCACCGGCAACCCGAAGGTCGCCGCCGTGTTCGCCGCGACGGGCAAGCACACCAACGCGCTCACCTTCGCCGACACCTTCTCCCACGCGCTGCGCTGGTTCGTCGGCGGCATGGTCCTCACCCTGCTGCTGACGTTCCTGCTGCCCCGCAAGAACGCGGCGCACGGCGCGCAGAGCGAGGCCGGCGCGGAGCCGAAGCCCGGCGCCGAGCCGAAGGCCGTGGCGGGGAACGCCTGACGGTCACGCACCGCGAGAGGTACTGGGCCGCGGCCCGCGGGGCGACACACCCCGTGGGCCGCGGCCTGCACGTTTGCGGCGGTAGGCCCACCCCGGCGCAGCCCCGGCGCCCCCCCCGACACCCACCCCCGCACCCCCCGGCGCACGCCTCTGCACCCACCCCGGCGCGCGCCCCGCGCGAAAGCCTGCTTGAAGCCGTCATCCGGCGATCATGAATTCTTCACTACCGGCCGGTGAGCACGGCACTACTGCGGCCCTCCTCCTCTCGGCGAGACTCCTGGTCAGACGCCGAAGCCGCGGAGAACACAGACCCGCGAGACGACGTCACACCGCACGGTCACACCGACCGCGTCGCCCGACGCGGGACACCGCCGATCGAGGGGGAGACCATGTCCGCACAGCACCTTTCCGAGGACCTGCTCATCGAGGACTACAACCCGGCCGGCCCGTGGGCCGCGCCCACCGACTCCTTCGTCTGCTGGGCCGAGTCGGCGATCCCCGCCACCACGGACCACAGCGGGGTCTGACGGTGATCCGGTCGGCTTCGGAGAAGCCCCGCCTGGGCTTCAAGGAACACCTGACGGTCCAGATCGTCCCCGGGGAAGCGGTCTACCTGATGTCCGGGCGACGCGTCACCACGTTGCACGGCGCGGAGATCTGCCACCTCGCGGAACTGCTGGACGGCGCCAGGACGCGCGACGCCATCCTCACCGAGGTGTCCGGGCGACTGCCGGTCGAGCGAACGCTGCGGCTGCTCGACCGTCTCACCGAAGCCGGCCTGCTGGCCGAACTGCCCGCGTCGCGGGCCGACGACGCCGCGGAGCGCGCCTACTGGGACGCCGCCGGTCTCAGCGGCGCCGCCGTCCGCCCCGCGGCCACCGTGCACACCCTGGCGGTGGGGGGCGTCGGCCCCGAGACACTGCACACCGCCGCCGTGGCGGCCGGCCTGCGCACCGGCCCGGCCGCCGAGGCGGACCTGGTCCTGGTGGCCTGCGACGACTACCTCGACCCCCGGCTGCGTGACCTCGACCGGGAGTACCGGGAGGCCGGACGCTGCTGGCTGCCGATCCAGCTGCACGGCACCGAGACCTGGATCGGCCCCTTCCTCGGCGTGCCGGACGGCCCGTGCTGGTCCTGCCTGGCCGAGCGGCTGTGGCGCAGCCGCCCGGTCGAGGCCCGGCTCCAGCAGGGGCTCGGTCGCTCCGGCCCGCTGCCCCGCCGCCCCTGCGCGGTTCCGGCGAGCCTGCTCGCCGGACTCCACCTGGCCGTGCTGGAGGCGGTCAAGTGGCTGGCCGGGCTGCGCCACCCCGGCCAGGACGCGCTGTGGACCCTGAACGGACTGATGCTGACGGGCGGTCACCACCCGGTGAGCCGGCGCCCGCAGTGCCCGGACTGCGGCGACCCCACGCTGGTCGCCGCCCGGGTCGAGGCGCCCGTGGTGCTGACCTCCCGCCCCAAGGCGGACAGGGGCGGCGGCGGACACCGGGCCCTGGGCCCGGAGGAGATGCTCCGGCGCTACGGCCATCACGTGGACCCGCTCACCGGCCTCGTCCGGGAGATCCGCCGCGACCCGCGCGGCCCGGCCTTCCTCAACGTTTTCCACGCCGGGCACAACCTGGC
Organism: Streptomyces sp. B21-105; assembly: GCF_036898465.1. Lineage (NCBI taxonomy): Bacteria > Bacillati > Actinomycetota > Actinomycetes > Kitasatosporales > Streptomycetaceae > Streptomyces > Streptomyces sp. B21-105. Next base: position 5,214,328 of record NZ_JARUMJ010000001.1, read on the forward strand.
CCTGACCCACCACGACCCGCGCGGCTGGCGCACCGGACTGCGCGCCACCAGCGCGGGCAAGGGCAGCACCCCGCTGCGGGCCAAGGTGAGCGCGCTCGCCGAGGTGCTGGAACGGCACAGCGGCCACCTCCAGGGCGACGAGCCGATGCTGCACGCGAGTTACGGCGCGCTCGGCGACGAAGCCGTCCACCCCGACTCCGTCCAGCTCTTCGCCGCCGGCCAGTTCACCGGCCGCGCGCGCTGGAACGCCGGACACGGCGCGTTCCAGCAGGTCTGCGAACCCTTCGACGAGGACCGGGAGATCGAGTGGACCCCCGTGTGGTCGCTCACCGAGTCGCGGCGCCGGCTGCTGCCCACGGCCCTGCTGTACTTCGGCGCGTCCCGCCTCGCGGGCCGTCCGTACTGCCTCGCCACGTCCAACGGCGTGGCCGCGGGCGCATCGCTGGAGGACGCGGTGCTCCAGGGGTTCCTGGAACTCGTCGAACGGGACGCGGTAGCCCTGTGGTGGTACAACCGGCTGCGCCGGCCCGGCGTGGACCTCGGCTCCTTCGAGGATCCCTGGATCGCCGAACTGCGCACCGTCCACGCCTCCTTGAACCGTGAGGTGTGGGCCCTGGACCTCACCGCCGACCTCGGCGTTCCCACCGTCGTCGCGCTGTCCCGCCGTACCGACAAGCCCGACGAGGACATCACACTCGGCTTCGGCGCGCACTTCGACCCGAAGATCGCGCTGCACCGCGCCCTCACCGAGCTGAACCAGATGCTCCCCTACGTCGTGGACGCCGGCGCCGACGGCGGGGGCTACGGGACCGACGACGCCGAGGTGCTGCGCTGGATGCGCACCGCCCGGGCCGCCGAACTCCCGTATCTGCGGCCCGATCCGGAGCGTCCCGCGATGAACGCGGACACCCACCCGTACCGGCCCCGAGCCGATCTGCGGGAGGATGTCGCCGAGGCGGAGCGGATCGTCCGCGAGGCCGGACTGGACATGCTCGTGCTCGACCAGACCCGTCCCGACGTAGGGCTGCCGGTGGCCCGCGTCATCGTCCCCGGGCTCCGCCCCCACTGGGCCCGGTTCGCACCCGGCCGTCTCTTCGACGTGCCGGTGCGCAGCAAAGACCTGACCGAACCGACCCGCTACGAGGACCTCAACCCGGTCCCCCTGTTCCTGTGACCGTCCCCGTGATTCCCCAGCGATCGCGATTATCCCCCCACCTTGGATCAGCCGTGCACCTTGGCAGTCTCGCCCCCCAATTGGTCAATCTGTGGTCCTTGAGGCCGGACATCGTTGTCGATCCGGACACCGATCCCGAGGAGGCCCTCCTGCTGGAGACGCCCTGGGAGGATCTCCGGATCAAGGAGCCCAGCGCCGCCCTGCGCGAGGCCGTGCGCCGGATGCAGCTCGGCCCGTCCGCCATCCCCAACATCCTCGCCTCGGCGTCGGGCTCGCCCGGCGGCGCCGAGAAGCTGCTGGAGGAACTCCGGCCGCTGCAGCACCTGGTGGTCCGCACGCTGGCCGTCGGCGCGGTGCCGCTGCTCTCGGTGGTGCCGATCTCCGGGCAGGCCCGGTTCACCCGGCTGAAGCCGCTGCTGGGCCGGGTCTGCCGGCTCTCGCGGTTCGCGGTGATCCGCTGTGCGCCAGGCGGCGGCCTGGCCGTCGAGTCGTCGCTCGTCGACCACAAGGTGGAGCTGCACCACCCGGGCGTCATGGGCATGCTGGGCCGGATCGACGGCGCGGCAGACGACTTCGACGCGCCGCACCTTCCGGTGGCCGAGGCGGTCCGGTCGTATCTGGTCGCCGCCGGCGTGCTGGTGGTCGCGGACCAGCCCACCGGGCACGGTCCGGGCGCCGCCGAGCCCACCTTCGCGGAGGACCGCGATCCGGCGCTCACCGGCTGGTCCCCGGACGAGCTGCTGGTGCACTCCGGCAGCCGTCGGGAGCGTTACGACCGCCCGCGCGGAGCCGCCTTCGCGCAGGTCGGCCGGATGCCCCCGCCGCCGGTGGTCAAACCGCCGGCCGCGACGGACCCGGACCGCCCCGCGCACCGGATCACGCTCGCCCGGCCCGACCTCGACGGGGGCCCGGGGACCGGGCCGGCGGCCGCCGACCCGTCCCTCACCGCGGTGCTGGAGTGCGGCGACCTGCCGGTCGTCGAGGACGGCGAGCTGTCGCTGGACCGGCTCGGCGCGCTGCTGTACCGGGCGGCCCGGGTCCGCGCCATGCTGCCGCCGGCCGACTTCGATCCGGCCGGCTACCCGACGAGTGAGCGCCCCTACCTCAGCGTCGACGACAGTTACGCGCTGGAGGTCTACGTGCTGGCCGACGAGGGGGAGTCCTGTCTGCCGCCGGGCGCATACCACTACGACCCGCTCGACCACTGCCTGGAGCGCATGGGCGGCGATCCCGGAGCCGCGGCCGACCTGGCGGGCGCCGCGCGCGCCGGGGAGCCGGGCCCGGACGGCGAGCCGACCGTGTTCATCGGCATATCCGCACGGTTCGCCCGCGCCGCCTACAAGTTCAGCGGCACCGCCTACAGCAACGTCCTCAAGGACGTGGGAGCGCTCCAGCAGACGATGACGCTCGTGGCGCGGGCGATGGGACTGCAGTCCCGCGTCCTGCCGGTCGGTGACGCGGACGCCTTCCAGCGGGCCGTCGGTCTGGACTGGCGGGTGGAGTCCAGCGTCGGCGACATGATCATCTCGAGTCGTATACCGCCGAGTTGAGGGACTTGAGGGCCTGTCAGAACACCGGTATGGTGCGCTTTCACCAGCTGGGACTCGGGGCGGGGGAGCGGTCGAGACGGCATGGAACCTATGGAACCGAACGATCTGCGGGTCGATGAGACCGACGCGACGGCAGCGCACCTCGCACCCAGGATCGCGGCGGGCATCACCACGGTCGTCCTGCTGGCCTTCGGCTTCGTCGCCGTCACCTATCTGATGGCCGCCCGGCATCCCGCGCCCCGGCTGGCGGGGGCGCTGGGGCTGCTCGCGCTGGTGCTGGCGCTGCAGTTCTTCATCTCCTTCCCGCGGCTGCTGCCCAGGGTGGCGCCCGGGCTGGCGTCGCGGCTGGGCCGGCACCGCTGGTTCCTGCTTGGCGCGCAGGCACTGCTGACGTATGTGCCGTTCCTGCAGTTCGGGCTGGCCTGGCTCCCGTTGCCCGGGCTGCTGGCGGGGTCGGCGCTGCTGGTGCTGCGCGACATCCGGCAGGGGTGGACGGCGTTCGGCCTGATCGTCCTGAGCACGGACCTGCTGCAGTTCGGCATCGGGCTCGGCTGGCGGAACGTTTCCTACACCACCGTGTCCACGATCCTGACCGGCCTCGTCGTGTTCGGTCTGTCCCGGCTCACCGACCTGGTCTCCGAGGTGCACCGCTCCCGCGCCGAGCTGGCGCAGTTCGCGGTCACCCAGGAGCGGCTGCGCTTCGCCCGTGACCTGCACGACCTGCTCGGCTACAGCCTGTCCACGATCACCCTCAAATGCGAGCTCGCCTACCGGCTGACGCCGGTGACCGCCGACCAGGCCCGGCAGGAGATCTCCGAGGTCCTCGACATCTCCCGGCAGGCGCTCGCCGACGTCCGCGCGGTGGCCCACGGTTACCGGGAGATGTCGCTGTGCGCCGAGGTGCGCGCCGCCCAGGCCATGCTCTCGACGCTGGGCGTGCAGGCGAAGGTCGACGTGGCGTCCGACTCGCTGTCCACCGAGGTGGACACCGTGCTGGCCACGGTGTTCCGCGAGGGGCTGACCAACATCCTGCGCCACAGCGAGGTCAGACGGTGCGAGATCGAGACTGGCCGCCGGGCCGGCGCGGTCTGGTTCCGGCTGGCCAACGACGGCGTGGTCCGCACGGGGACGGTCCAGGGCGCGGAGCAGGGCGGCGGCAGCGGCATCAAGAACCTGACCTTCCGCGTGGAACGCCTCGGTGGCCGCCTCACGGCCGGCGTCGACGACAACGGCTGGTTCGAACTCCGCCTGGAGATGCCCCTGGGCGAGGTCCCGGCCCCCCGGTCGCCCGTACGGTCCTGACAGCGCAAGGCCCGCGGGCCGGACGTCCACCCTCGGGCCGGGCGCCTGCGGTACGGGACCCTTCACGCCGGGCGCCTGTGGGACGACGTCCACGGGGCGGCGGGTTCCTGCGGGCCGGACGCTTGTGGGGCGGGCGCCTACGGGACACCTTCGTGCCGGGCGCGTCCGGAGCGGGGTTACGGGACGGGGATACGGGACGGGCGCGGCGGCGCGGGATTCGGGGTGCCGGCGGTGGGTCAGAGCCAGCCTGATTCGCGGGCGATCCTGATGGCGTCCACCCGGTTGCGGGCGCCCAGCTTGGTGACCGCGGTGGTCAGGTAGTTGCGTACCGTGCCGGTGGCGAGGTGGAGTTTGCGCGCTATCTGGGCGGCCTCCTCGCCCTGGGCCGCCAGCCGCAGCACCTCGACCTCGCGGGAGGTGAGCGCGCCCGGCTGGGTCTCCAGCGCGGCGAGGGCGAGCGTCGCGTCGAACGCGCGCTCGCCCCTGGCGATGGCCCGGATCGCGGCGGTCAGCCGCTCCGGCTCGGCGTCCTTGGGCAGGAAGCCCCGGGCGTGGGCCGCCACCGCCCGGCGCAGATGGCCGGGCTGCCCCAGACCGGTGAGGATCAGCGTGCGGCACTCCGGCAGCGTCGTGTACAGCGCGGACGCCACGCTGATCCCGTCCGTGCCCGGCAGGTCGATGTCCAGCACGGCGACGTCGGGCCGGCACTCCAGGGCGCGCGCCACGACCTCCGAGCCGTTCGACAACTCCGCGACGACCTCAATGTCCCCTTCGAGGCTCAGCAGGGAGACAAGTGCCCTGCGCAGCATGTGGAGATCCTCAGCCAGCAAGACTCTGATCACCTGGTCATTCAAGCATCGGAATCTGGCCGTGTAAGCAAGTTTCGTCAGATGGCTTGTTCGATAAGTGCCGTGCTGTAGTTCGCCGCTGCCCGGGTGATGTCGTAGCGCAGCGCCACATGACTGGTCGCCGTCGTGACGTCCCGCCAGACGCGCTGCAGCTCACCCGAGTCGCTCAGTCCCGCCGTGCCCGCCACGCGCACCAGCGCCGTGACGGCCTCGGCCGCCTGTTCGCCGGCGAACGAGGCATTGCGCTGATTGCGTGCCAAAAAGGTTGGCGTGAAAGTGCGGTCGTCGATCACGGCGGCGTTCTGCTCGACCAGATGCCGCGCCGAGTCGATCCGCGCGGTCGCCCGGACCAGCTCGATCTGCACCGCCTCGGTGAGCCGCTTGCCCTTCAGCACGCGGACGGCGGCCCTCAGCGCGCCCTGCGCGGCGCCCACGGCGGGGGCGGCGAAGGTGGTCGCCCCGATCGCCTGGAAGGGGATGTTGTGCGCGGGCAGCGGGGACCAGCTGTTGACGCCGGTCTCCATCTCCGCGCGCGCGAAGGACAGATGGGCCGGCACGAACACGTCGTCCACCACCACGGTGTGGCTTCCGGTGGCCCGCATGCCGACGCAGTCCCAGGACTGCACCACGCCGAAGGTCCCCCTGGGCAGCGCGAAGAAGCGCGGTCCCGCGTCCTCCTCGGACACGGTCGCGCACAGCAGCACCCAGTCCGCGAAGTCGACGCCGCTGATGTACTGCCAGCGGCCGGAGAGCCGGTAGCCGTTCTCGGCCGGCTCGGCCGTGCCCGCCGGCACCAGGCCGGTGGCGACGAGGGCGTCGGCGCCCGACCCCCACAGCTTCTCGTGCCCCTGCTCGGGCAGGTGCGCGGCGTAGCGGGAGGACGCGGCCAGCAGCGCGACGCACCAGCCGGTGGCGGCGCACGACGCCGACACCCGCAGCACGCCCCGCACGAAGTCGGCGACACTCCCCTCGGTCCCGCCGTAGCGCGCGGAGACGAAGTGCCGCGCGAACCCGCTCGCGCGCAGGGCGGTGACGACGTCCGCGGACAGACGCCCGGTGGCGTCGGCGGCCGCGGCGTGCTCGGCGGACAGCGCGGCCAGCTCGCCGGCCGCCGCCGACAGGTCGCGGATGGGGAGGGTGGAGAGGGTGGCGACGCTCATGGTGGACGACTCCTCGGATGTGGGCGCGCGGGTGCGCACGCGTGGGTGGGGACCCGTGGCTGCGGGCGCGTGGCTGCGGACGCGCGGCGGCGGGCGCGGGCGCGCGGGTGTCAGCCGACCGTCTCGAACCGGATGTCGTGGCGCCCGGTCCCGGAGGCGGCGAAGCGCAGCAGCCGCTCCCCCTCCTCGGTCAGTTCGGCGACGTCCCGGCGTGCCAGGGGGACGAAGGGCTCGACGACCAGGGTGGCGGCGTCCTTGGCGCGGTCGATCCGCCACAGGCCCCGCACGAAGCCGTCGATCAGGAAGGTGGCGCGGATGATGCCGTTGCTGGTGAAGACCCTCGGACGGTGCTCCGCCGCCATGATCCGTGCCCGGTCGGCGTGCGAGAGCAGGATGTTGTCGAACTCGGGCAGATACCGGGCGGGCAGCTCCTCGGACGGGTCCGGCAGCCGCGTCCCCACCAGGTCGTACAGCACGGTCCCGGCCTCGTCCCGGTAGGTGCGCAGGGCCGGCCCGAGCCGGGTGAACGCCTCCTTCAGCCGGGTCAGACCGGACCACTTCTGCATGTCCTTGACGCTCGCCGGGCCGAACGCGGCCAGGTAGCGCCGTACATAGGTGTCGAGGGAGGCGTCCGGATCGAGCCCGCGGCCCAGCCAGCGCTCGACGGTGGTGTGCGCGGCCTGCCCGCTGTGGCCCCAGAGCCCGCGCGGCGGGACCTGGACCAGCGGCACCAGGTTGCGCACGGTCTGCGCCAGCGCGTTGGCGTCGTGCCCCGGCATGCGCTGCGCCATCAGCGCGCCCAGCTCGGCGAAGGTGAGCGTGCGCTCCTCGGCCAGCTCCGCGCCCAGCTTGGCGATCTCGTCGGTGGCCAGGCCCGCGACCTGCCGGCCGAACTGCCCCTTGACCGTGCGGGCCAGCATCTCGGCCAGCAGCGGACGCAGGGCGAGGCAGTCGTCGTCGGTGACGAGGTGGATGGTGGAGCGCATCAGCGCGATGCGCACCACCTTCCGCTCCCGGACCAAGGCCGCCAGGTCCTCGACCGCGAAGTCCGCGAGCCGGGTCCACAGCCCGATGTACGGCGGGTTGGGGGCCTGGGCCTGCAGCCCGGCCAGATGGGCGACGGCCTGCGCGGGCGACAGCGTGGACCGCTCGGCGAGCAACTGGCGGTGGATCAGTGCGCGGTTGAGCGCACGCACACTCAGGACCGGGCCTGCGGACGTAGTGCTCACGGTCAGGACAACCTCACCAGCGCGGTGCCGGAGAGCCGGCCCTTCATCAGATCGATCATGGCCTGCGGCAGCGCGGCGACGCCGCCCTCCACCACGGTGTGCGGGAAGGAGATCCGGCCCTCGGCGAGCCACGCGCCGAACTGCGCGTTCCAGTCCTCGATCTGCTGCGGGGTGTGCAGGGTGGCGAAGCCCTGGAAGGACAGCTCGCGCGGGATGAGACTCGTGAGGTCCAGCCGGGGGCGGGCGTCCTCGCCGTGCTGTGCGGCCAGCGAGCCGCAGAGCGCGAAGCGGGCCCCGGGGCGGCCGCCTGCACCGCGGCCTCGAACTGCTCGCCGCCGACGTTGTCGAAGAAGACCGTGATCCCGTCCGGCGCCAGCTCGCGCAGCCGGTCGACGACCGGGCCGTCGTGGTAGTCGAACGCCGCGTCGTAGCCGGCCTCTTGGACCAGGAAGTCGATCTTCTGCGGGGAGCCGGTGCTGCCGATGACCTTCGCCGCGCCGAGCGCCTTGGCGATGTGGGCGGCGAGGCAGCCGACGCCGGAGGTCGCGCCGGAGACGAACACCACGTCGCCCTCGCGGACCTTGGCGATCTCGGCGAGCCCGCGCCAGGCCGTGGGCCCGTTGGAGAGGAAGTACTCGCTGCCGGGCAGCAGTTCGGGGTCCCGCCTGAAGAACTGTCCGGCGTAGCCCACGACATGGTCGCGCCAGCCGCTGAAGTGCTCGACCAGGTCGCCCACGGCAAGGTCGGGGCTGGCGGACTTCACCACGGTGCCGACCGTGCGGCCCCACATGGGCTGCCCCAGCTGGAACACGGGGATAGGGATGTCCAGCGAGGACTGCATCTGGTCGCGGTAGACCGTGCCGAGGGACATCCAGTCGTTGCGGACCACCACCTGACCCGGCTCCGGCTCGGCCAGCTCCGTCACGGCGACCTCGAAGTGGTCGAGGGAGAGCTCGCCGTCCGGGTAGGAGACGAGCCGCACCTCCTGGCTCTTCGTCGGCGTCCCGTCGGACATGTCGTCAGCTCCTTGTGCGAGGAAATCGAAGGGTCGTGCTGTGCCGAGGGTGCGGGAGCGGTCTCGAAGTGAGGTCGCGCCCGGCTGGAGCGTCCCGGTCGGCGTCCGCGGTCGCGGACCGTCCCCGCAGCCATGATCGACGGGACGGGGCCCCGACAGGGGCGTTTCACCCACGCTCCAGCCGCTCTGGATCGGCGCGGGACACGGTGCGGTTCCCGCGAAACCACCGGACCGTCGAAAGGGGTGCACCGTGTCACCGACACTGCAGCACTCGGAGCAGCACTCGGAGCAGCACACCGGCCAGAACGCGGATGTCTCCTCGGAGATCGCCGCCTTCTACGCCCACCAGATGCCGCTGCTGGAGGCGCGCGACTTCGAGGCCTTCGTGCAGACCTTCACCGAGGACTGTTCCTTCGGCTACGAGGGCGCCTGGCAGCTGGGCAGCCGCCCAGCGCTGCTGGAGGGCGTGCGCGCGAACATCTCCCGCTACGGGACCAGCACCATCCGGCACTGGTTCGAGAACCGCCGGGCCGAGCCGCAGCCGGACGGCGCGCTCCGGGTCACCGCCACCTGCCTGGTCAGCGTCACCGACGAGAACGGCGACGTGACCTTCGAGCCGAGCTGTGTCGTCACCGACGAACTGGTGCGCACCGGGGAGGGGCTGCGCGTCAGGGCCCGGGTCATCCGCCACGACGTGCCCGACCCGGGCCGCTTCTACGCCCGGCTCGCGGCCCAGCACAGCTGACCGAGCCCCCACGACCGGCACCGACCGGCACCGTCCGGCACGACCCGTTCGACCGGCGCCGTCCGGCACGCACGTGGAGCAGAGAGAGGCGGTTGTTGTTCGGTGGTCAGTGGACGCCGGTCCGCCCTGGCGGCGAACCGGCCCTCCCCGCCCTGCTCCTCCGCAGGAGCTTCGTTTCTCCCCCCGCCAGCGGGAGGTACCCCCACCCCTGCCCGAAGGCAGGGGCATCCACGAAGGAGAGACCCGATGACCACTCCCGCACTTCCCTCCCTCGAAGCCCGGGTGAAGCTGTACCGGATCGGTATGGGCTTCGCGGCCCTGCAGTTCGTCCAGGCCGCCGTCGACCTGAAGGTGGCCGACGCGCTGGACGACGAGCCGCTCGGCGCCGACGAGCTGGCGAAGGCCGTCGACGCGGACCCGGACGCGCTCGGCCGGCTGCTGCGCGCACTGTCCTGCCACGGGTTCTTCGAGGCCGTCGAGGACGGCCGGTTCCGCCACACCGAGCTGTCGCGGATGATCCGTCAGGACTCCACCTGGGGCGCCCCCGACGTCATCCGCTTCGGGTGGCTGCACGTGCCGGTCTCGGTGCTGCACCACACCGCGGACGCCGTGCGCACCGGCGAGGCGGCCTTCCCCAAGGTCTTCGGCACCCAGGCGCAGAGCTACTTCGTCAACGACGACCCCGAGGCCGGCGCGATCTTCAACCGGGCGATGACCGCCAACACCATCCTGCTCAACAACGCGCCCGCGCTGGTGGCGGCGCTCGCGCCGAGTCCCGGCGAGACGGTCATGGACGTGGGCGGCGGCCAGGGGCAGCTGCTGCTCCAGCTGATGGAGGCGTACCCCGACATCGACGGGGTGCTGCTCGAGCTGGAGCAGGTGCTGCCGGGCGTCGACGAACGGCTGCGGGCGGGCGGCGCGCTGGCCGCCCGCGCCGAACTGCTCGCCGGGGACTGCCGCGAGTCCGTGCCGGGCGGAGCGGACGTCTATCTGTACAAGCACATGATGTACATGTGGGACGACGACACCGTCGTCACCATCCTGCGCAACACCGCGCGGGCCGCGGCCTCCGGGGCCCGGGTCGTCGTCGTCGACATGCTGCTGGGCGGCGACAGCCCGTTCGAGGAGATCTGCACCGCCGTCGACCTGCTGATGGTGCTCATGGGCGGCGGGAAGCGGCGCAGCGTCGACCAGTTCGCGGCGCTGTTCGAGCAGGCCGGCCTCGACTACCAGGGCGCGCGCAGCATCGAGGGCGACCAGTCGGTCCTGCTGACCGCGCTCGTCCCGTAGGAGAGCCAGGAGCCAGGAGCCAGGAGTGCGTGACGCCGGGGCGTCCGGGTCCAGGGAGTAGTCGGGGGCCCGGATCGCAGCGGAGCAACAGGGGTGGGAACGCCGTGGGCGTCCCGCCCCTGACGCATGCCGGGGCCAGGGGGCGGTGGGGCGCCGGCGGGTGGGCCGCTTGAGGCGGGGTCCGTCGTGACACGAGCGGGCTGGCCGACCGTGGCGTGAACGGACCCCTGCCGCCATCCGCAGACTTTCGGGAGACAGCCATGCCGCATCTGCTGCACATCGACTCCTCCGCCATGTCCCGGGGCTCGGTCTCCCGGGAACTGGCCAAGACCTTCCGCCGGGCGTGGCAGAAGGAGAACCCGGACGGTGTCGTCACCTACCGGGACCTGGGCGCCGTGCCCGTGCCACCGCTGACCGAGGCGGGCGTCACCGCGGGGTTCGTCCCGCCGGCCGCGCACGACGGCCACCAGCGCGCCGCCATGCTGCTGCGCGACGAGCTCGTCGAGGAGCTGCTGGCCGCCGACACGCTGCTGGTGAGCACCCCGATGTACAACTGGTCGATCCCCTCCACGCTCAAGGCGTGGCTCGACCAGGTGCTGGTCAACGACCGCACGATCACCTTCGACGGCAGCCCCGGCCCGCTGGCCGGGCGTCCCGCGACCGTCGTCGCCAGCTACGGCGGCGGCTACAGCCCGGGCGCTCCCATGGAGAAGGCCAACCACTGCGGCCCCTACCTGCAGACCGTGTTCGGCACCGGTCTCGGACTGGACGTCGAGATCATCGCCGCCCAGCTCTCGCTGGCCCCCCGGGTGCCCGCGATGGCCGCGCTCGTGCCGCTCGCCGAGCAGTCGCTGGCCGAGGCCCACCAGGCGGCCGAGCAGCGGGCCCGTGAGGTGTCCGCCGTGCCGGTGCGGTGATTGTCGAGTGAGTCACTAGCCAGACGCCGCATTCTCGTACAAACCAACCTGCATTGATCCAGGAGGCCATCGGTGTCCCGTCGCGCTGTGATCACCGGGCTCGGCGTCATTTCGCCAGGTGCCATAGGTGTCAAGGAATATTGGAGCCTACTTGCCGAGGGCAGGACGGCGACCAGGGCGATCTCCCACTTCGATCCCTCGGCCTTCCGCTCCCGCATCGCGGGCGAGGTCGACTTCCACCCGCTGAAGTCGGGGCTCACCCCGCAGGACGTGCGCCGCCTCGACCGGGCCGCGCAGTTCGCCGTGGTCGCCGGCCGGGAAGCCGTCGCGGACGCGGGCCTGCAGTTCGACGTCATGGACCCCACCCGGGTCGGCGTCGCCCTCGGCTCCGCCGTCGGCTGCACCACCAGTCTGGAGCGTGAGTTCACCATCGGCAGCGACGGCGGCCGGCTCTGGGAGGTCGACCAGGGTTACACCGTCCCGCATCTGTACGACTACGTGAACCCCAGCTCGATGGCGGCCGAACTCGCCACGCAGACCGGCGCGGAGGGACCGGTCACCCTGGTCTCCACCGGCTGCACCTCCGGCATCGACTCGGTGGGCTACGCCGCCCGGCTGATCGAGGAGGGCAGCGCCGACGTCGTCGTCAGCGGCGGCACGGAGGCCCCGCTTTCGCCGATCACGGTGGTGTGCTTCGACGTGCTCCGCGCGAGCTCCACCCGCAACGACGACCCCGAGCACGCCTGCCGTCCCTTCGACAAGACCCGCGACGGTCTGGTGCTGGCCGAGGGCTGCGCCATCGTCGTCGTCGAGGAGCTCGAGCACGCACGGGCCCGCGGCGCGCAGATCTACGGCGAGATCGCCGGGTACGCCTCGCGCTGCAACGCGTACCACATGACCGGTCTCGAGTCCGAGGGCAAGGACATGGCCTCGGCGATCGAGGTGGCGATGGACGAGGCGCGGATCCTGCCCCCGCACATCGACTACATCAACGCGCACGGCTCGGGCACCAAGCAGAACGACCTGCACGAGACGGGCGCCTTCAAGCGCAGCCTCGGCGAGGACGCCTTCACCACGCCGATCAGCGGCTTCAAGTCGATGATCGGTCACTCGCTGGGCGCGATCGGCTCGCTGGAGATCGCCGGCTGCCTGCTCGGCATGCGCGAGGGGCTGATCCCGCCGACGGCCAACCTCAACGAACCCGACCCGCTGTGCGACCTGGACTACGTGCCCAACGTGGCCCGCGAGAAGCGGCTCAACACCGTGCTGACCGTCGGCAGCGGCTTCGGCGGCTTCCAGAGCGCGATGATCCTGCGAAACGTACGAGGAGCGAAGCGATGACCAGGCGAGCAGTGGTGACCGGAATCGGCATCGCGGCGCCCAACGGGCTGGGTCCGACGTCGTACTGGCGGGCGCTGATGGCCGGCCAGTCCGGCATCCGCCGGGTGACCAAGTTCGACATCTCGAAGTACCGCTGCAAACTCGGCGGCGAGATACCCGACTTCGCGCCCGACCGGCATCTGCAGGACCGGATCCTGCCGCAGTCCGACCACATCACCCGGCTGTCGCTGGTGGCCACCGACTGGGCGCTGCGCCAGGCCGGGGTGCGAGGCGGCGACGTCCCCACCGACGAGATGGGCGTGGTCACCGCGGCCTCCGGCGGCGGCTACGAGTTCGGCCAGCGCGAACTGGCCAAACTTCACCACCAGGGCCCCGAGTACGTCAGCGCCTACCAGTCGTTCGCGTGGTTCTACGCGGTCAACACGGGCCAGATATCCATCCGGCACAAGATGCACGGGCCCGGCGCCGTGGTGATCAGCGAGCAGGCCGGCGGCATCGACGCGATCGGCCACGCCCGGCGGCAGCTGCGGGACGGCGCCAACCTCATGCTCACCGGCGGCATCGACAGCACGCTGTGCCCGTGGGCCTGGGTCGCCCACCAGGCCACCGGCCGGATCAGCCGCAGCTCGGACCCGACGCGCGCCTATCTGCCCTTCGACGAGCGGGCCGGCGGTTACGTGCCCGGCGAGGGCGGCGCGATCATGGTGCTGGAGACGCCGGAGAGCGCGAAGAAACGACTCGGCACCACCGTCTTCGGTGAGATCGCCGGCTACGCCTCCACCTTCGACCCGGGCACCCCGGGCCGTCCGCCGGGCCTGCAGCGCGCCATCGAGATGGCGCTGGGCGACGCCGGCATGGACGCCTCCGACATCGACGTCGTCTTCGCCGACGCGGTGGGCGAGGCCGAACTGGACCAGGTGGAGGCGGAGGCCCTCAAGGAGGTCTTCGGCCCGCACGGCGTCCCGGTCGCCGCGCCCAAGACCATGACCGGACGGCTGTTCGCCGGCGGCGCCTCCCTCGACGTCGCCACCGCGCTGCTGTCGATGTTCTGGAGCGCCATCCCGCCCGCCGTCGGCGTCCGGGAGGCCGTGCCCGAGTACGAGATGGACCTCGTGGTCGGCGAGCCGCGGCAGGGCCCGATCCGGTCCGCGCTGATCGTCGCCCGCGGGCACGGCGGCTTCAACTCGGCGATGGTGGTGCGCCAGCTCCGCTGAGCGGCACCGGCAGCACTCCGTCACCGTCATCGACATGTCGCAACGAAAGGGCATTCATGCTGACGTCAGTCGCCGAGGCGGCCGGGAGCGCGATACTCCCGGACGACCTCGAGGAGGCCGTCCAACGCAACGACCTGCGGACCCGCACCGAGGAGCTCGCCCGGCTCAAGGCGGTCATCCGCGAGGGACCGAGCGTGGAGGCGACCGCAGCCCAGCGCGCCAAGGGCAAACTCACCGTCAGGGAGCGCATCGAGCTGCTTTTCGACGAGGGCACGTTCCTCGAGATCGAGGCGTTCCGCAAGCACCGGGCGACAGCGTTCGGGCTGGCGAACAAACGCCCCCACACCGACGGCGTCGTCGTCGGCTGGGGACTGGTCCACGGCCAGAAGGTCTTCGCCTACGCGCACGACTTCCGGATGTTCGGCGGCGCCCTGGGCGAGGCGCACGCCGCGAAGATCCACAAGCTGATGGACATGGCCCTCGCCGCCGGCGCCCCGCTGGTCAGCCTGTGCGACGGGGCGGGGGCCCGGATCCAGGAGGGCGTCACGGCGCTCGCCGGGTACGGCGGGATCTTCCGCCGCAACGCCCAGGCGTCCGGCGTCATCCCGCAGATCAGCGTGATCCTCGGACCGTGCGCGGGCGGGGCGGCCTACTCGCCCGCGCTGACCGACTTCGTGTTCATGGTCCGGGACGTGGCCCAGATGTTCATCACCGGCCCGGACGTCGTCCAGGCCGTCACCGGCGAGCACATCAGCATGAACGGCCTCGGCGGGGCGGACGTCCACGCCGGCGTCTCCGGCGTCTCCTCGTTCGTCTACGACGACGAGTACACCTGCATCGCCGACGTCCGGTACCTGCTGTCGCTGCTCCCCGCCAACAACCGCGCCCTGCCCCCGGTCGTCCCCTGCACGGACCCGGTGGACCGCAGGAACGACGCCCTGCTCGACCTCGTCCCGTCGTCGGCCAACCAGGCCTACGACATCCTGAAGGTGATCGAGGAGATCGTCGACGACGGCGAGTACTTCGAGGTGCAGCCCAACTGGGCGGGCAACATCGTCTGCGCGCTGGCCCGGATGGGCGGCCGGCTGGTCGGCGTGGTCGCCAACCAGCCCATGGTCTCGGCCGGCACCCTCGACATCGACGCCTCCGACAAGGGCGCGCGCTTCGTCCAGATGTGCGACTCGTTCAACATCCCGCTGGTCACCCTGGTCGACGTGCCGGGCTTCCTGCCGGGCCGTGAGCAGGAGCACCAGGGGATCATCCGGCACGGGGCGAAGCTGCTCTACGCCTACTGCGTCGCCACAGTCCCCCGCATCCAGCTGATCCTGCGCAAGGCGTACGGCGGCGCCTGGATCGTCATGGACTCGCGGTCCATCGGGACGGACCTGTCCCTGGCCTGGCCCACCAACGAGATCGCCGTGATGGGCGCCGAGGGCGCGGCGAACGTCATCTTCCGCCGGGAGATCGCGGCGTCGGGCGATCCCGAGGAGACCCGGGAGCAGTGCATCCGGTCCTACCAGGAGGAGTTGATGCATCCCTACTACGCGGCCGAGCACGGACTGGTCGACGACGTCATCGACCCCGCGCACACCCGGGAGACCCTCGTCCGGGCGCTGGAGATGCTGGAGGGCAAACGTGCCTCCCTGGCGCCGCGCAAACACGGCAACCCCCCGATGTAGCCATGACCGCCGACCCGTTGTTCACGATCCGTTCCGGACGGCCGACCGAGCAGGAGATCGCCGCACTCACCGTCGCGCTGCTGACCCGCCTGCACCGGTCCGCCGCGGATCCGTCCGCGGTGGCCGCCTGGGCACAGCGCACCCCCGACGTGCCGGTCGTGGCGGGCCTCGCGGACTGGCCCGGCCCGGACCGGCCCGCGACGACCGTGTGGGGGAGCCGCTCCGGCGGCCCGGACGCCGGGCCGGCCGGCAGCGGCTGGGGGGACCCGACCGGCGCGGACGCCCCGCCCGAGACCGGCTGGGGAAGCCGGCCCGTCCCGGATCAGCCACCCGGCCCGGAGCAGCCCGCGACGGCGGGCTGGCCGGGCCTGCCCTGACGCCCGGACCGGTCTTGGCGTCCGGGCTTGGCCTGGCGTCCGGGCTGGCCCTGACTTTGGGGTTCGCCTTGCCGGGCGGGGCCCCGCGCGGCGTCCGGGCTTGGCCTGGCGGCCGGGCTTGCTCTGGCGTCGGGCCCTGCTCTGGCGTCGGGCCCTGCTCTGGCATCGCAGGGTCGCCTTGTCGGCAGGACCCGGTTTGCCGGGTGGGACTGCTCCGCGCGAAGGGGGGTGACGCGATCGCGTCACCCCCCTTCGCGTGTGCCGGCCCGGTCTGACGGCCGTCGTCGCTCAGGCGTGGCACACCGGGAGGCCTCCGTGGAACTGCGTCATCTCGCCGAACGCCGTCGCCACGTCGATCGGCGCACCCGGCACCGCTCCGGCGAGCTCGGCGTAGGCGCGGTGCAGGTTGCCGACGATGCGTTCGGCGTCCAGGAAGGCGGCCCACGCGCCCAGTTCGGTGCACCGGGCCGTCTCCAGCGCCGACCGTCCGGCCCGCAGGCCCGACTCCGCGACCTCCAGCAGCCAGTTCAGGTAGGCGGCGGTCTCGTCCAGCAACTCGGCCCCGCCGACCGGCCCGTGACCGGGCACCACCGTCTCCGCGCCGAGCGCGCGCAGCCCTCCGATCGCCTCCAGCGACCCCGTGACCGAACCCATCAGACAGAACGGTGTGCTCCCCGACCACACGACGTCCCCGGTGAACAGGACGCCCTCGTCGGGCAGCCACACCACCGTGTCGCCGGTGGTGTGGGCCGTCCCCGGGTGCAGCAGCGCGATGCGCCGGCCGCCCGAGTGGACGGCGGCCTCGTCGCCCCGGTAGGTCACGTCGGGCCCGAGGACCGGCGTCTCCCCCCACTCCACGTCCGGCCACAGTCCGCGCAGCCCCGCGCCCGCCGCTATCTGGTCACGGGCGCAGTTCTCGTGGGCGATGATCGTCGCCCGCGGCTTGAAGTAGGAGTTGCCGAAGGTGTGGTCGCCGTGGAAGTGGGTGTTGACGACGAAGTCCGGCCCGGCCGGCGCCAGCGCGCCCACCGCCTCGGCCAGGACCCGGGTACGGCGTTCGGTGGCGGCCGTGTCGACCAGCACCGCACACTCCCCGTCGAGGATCAGCCCCGCGTTGTTCAGGCACCACCCGCCGTCGGGCTGGATCCAGGCGTAGACCGACGGGGCGACCTCACGCATTTCCGACCGGACCTGTTGCAACGTCATTTCCGACTCCGTTTCGGGTGAGAGTGAGAGTGAGAGTGCGGTGGGCAGTGCGGGTGTGAAAGAAAGTGCCGCGGCAATTTGCCGGAAAGGATGGCCCGAACGGCATGAGCCTCACTGGAACACCCGGTGCGGGAATTCCGGTGCAGCGGTAGTCCAGCCGGTTTCGAGCTGCCCGGAGAACGCTTTCGGGAGAAGGAAACCCCTGCCCGAGGAGGAGTACACCGTGGCTACCCAGACCGCTGAGCGGCAGAAGGTGACGGCCGAGGAGCACGTGGAGATCCTCGGCTTCTACGCCCGACAGTGCCGCCTGATGGACGCCCTGAAGATCGAGGAGTTCGCCGACACCTTCACCGAGGACGGCGTCATCGACCACGCGCACCGCGGCGAACGCCTCGCCGGCCGGGAGGCGATGGTCGCGGCGATGCGGGCTGCCCTCCCGCGGTACCGGTCGGTCGTGCCCCGGCACTGGTTCGACCACTACCTCGTGGAGAAGACCGCGGACGGCTGGCGGGTGGACTACGTCTGCCTGGTCACCCGGACCGACGCCGCCGGGAAGGTGGACTTCGAGCCGACCTTCACCGTGGTGGACGAACTGGTGCGCACCGAGGCCGGCGAGATCCGGACCCGGGAGCGCGTCATCGACCAGGACCGTCCGGCCTCCTGAGGCCGGGGCCCACGATGAAGGGGATAGTCCTCGCCGGAGGCACGGGGACCCGGCTGCATCCGATCACTCTGGCCGTGTCGAAACAGCTCCTCCCCGTCAGTGACAAGCCGATGATCTACTACCCGCTGTCGGTGCTCATGCTGGCCGATATCCGGGAGATCCTCGTCATCACCACTCCCACCGACCTGCCGTACTTCCAGCGGCTCCTCGGCGACGGCTCACGGCTGGGCATCTCGCTCAGCTACGCCGCGCAGGAGCATCCCGGCGGCCTGGCGCAGGCGTTCACCATCGGGGCCGACTTCATCGGCGCCGACCCGGTGGCCCTGGTACTGGGCGACAACATCTTCCACGGCTCGGGATTCCGCGAGCTGCTCCGCCGCAACGCCCGTGACGTGGACGGCTGCGTCCTCTTCGGCTATCCGGTGCCGGACCCCGAGCGGTACGGGGTCGGGGTGACCGACGCCGAGGGGCGGCTCGTCTCGCTCGAGGAGAAGCCGGCCGAACCCAAGTCCGACCGGGCGATCACCGGCCTGTACTTCTACGACAACGACGTCGTGGACGTGGCCAAGAACCTCACCCCGTCGCCGCGCGGCGAACTGGAGATCACCGACGTCAACCGGTGGTACCTGGAACGCGGCAAGGCCAAGCTGATCGAACTCGGCCGGGGTTTCGCCTGGCTCGACACGGGCACCGCCGAGTCGCTGCTGAAGGCCGGCATCTACGTGCAGGCCATGGAGGAGCGCATGGGGGTGCGCATCGCCTGCCTGGAGGAGGTCGCCCTGCAGATGGGCTTCATCGACGCCGACACGTGCCGCCGGCTGGGCGAGGGGATGAAGTCGCCGTACGGCAGGTACGTGACGGAGGTCGCGGCCGAGGCCGCCGGCGTGGGGTACCGCCGCCGGCTCGTCGGCGCACCCCGAGGTGCCTGACGCCCGCGCGGCCGCCCGGGACGGGCCCACCGCGAGCGCGGAGTGCGACGGTCGTTCTTCGGAACCCGTCGCACTCCGCGACGTGCGTCCACGCAGGACACGGCAGGCGGAAAGGATCCGGCGGATCACGTCGCGGCGGCGGTGCTGCCCGCGCGACGTGATCCGCCGGACGCCGTTCAGGCCGCGGACAGGATCTCCAGGACGGCCACCGTCCACGCGAAGCCGCCGCCCGCGCTGACCAGGGCGCCCGTCTGGCCCGGGCGCAGGGCGCCGGTCCGGGTGAGGTGGGTGAGGCCGGCGAACATGTCGCCCGCGCCGAGGTGGCCGACGCCCGAACCCCAGGGCCAGGTGGTCCGCTCCGGGTCGAGGTCCAGCGCCGAGAAGAACTGGAAGTCCATCTTGGCGCGGCCGAGGTGCGGCAGCACCGTCCAGTCGAGGTCCTCCTGCTTGACGTCCGCCTCCCGCAGGGCCTGTTCGAAGGCCGTCCGCTGGCCGGTGTGCAGCCGGTCGATCAGCTCCGACATGCCCATCTCCTTCACCAGGCGGGCGCGGGGCTCCTCCACGCTGACCGGGGTCCGGGTCTCCAGCGGAGTCGCGGCGAAGGGATCGTCGCCGCGCCCCATCTTCTCCAGGGTCGGGTCGGACACCGTCACCAGAGCGCGCAGCAGCGCGAAGCCGTCCTCGGTGGACAGCACGATCGCGGTGCCGCCGTCCCCGAGCACGGTCCCCGGATCGCTGGTCCAGCGGTCGATGCCCGGCAGGCAGAACCGGTCGCCGGTGGTCACGAGGGCGCTGTGCCGGCGGGCGTCCGCGCGCAGATAGGCCACCGCCAGTTCGAAGGCGGCCATCCCGCCGTTGGACAGCTGCTCGACGGCCAGCGACAGGCACGTGTTGCCGACGGCCTCGCGCTGCACGTACGAGGCGGGCGCCCACAGGTCGTAGCCCTGGAAGTAGCTGCTGGCGTGCAGGACCAGGTCGATGTCCTGGGGCCCGGCGTCCGCATGGCGCAGCGCCTCCCGCGCGGCCCGGACCGCCATCTGCGGCCCGGCCTCCGTGCCGACGCACACCGACCGCATCCGGGTGCGCCGCACGGTCCATTCGTCGGTCAGCCCCTGCCGGACCGCCTCCTCGGCCGGCATGGCCGACGGCAGATGAAGTCCCACCCCGGAAACGAACACCTCTTTTGCTGGCACGACCATTTCCCTCCGCCCGACGGCATTCGGCCGTCGAGTCTGCACGGAACTGCTCGGGGGCGGCTCGACGCCGGACGGAGCCCGATTCCGTCCGCGGCTCTCGATCGAGGCTCAGGCGAACGTCGAATCCCCGGGCCCATATTGCGGCAGCGGGAAAGGCAGGAAAGGAAGGTACCGGATGCCCCTCACAGCGCAACAGCCGACTCCACCGGTCGCCCTCGTGTTCCCCGGTCAGGGTGCGCAGTACCCGCGGATGGCCGCGGGCCTGTACGGGCACGACTCGACGTTCACGTACTGGATGGACGAGGCGTTCCGGCTCCTGGCGCCGGACGGCCCGCGGCTGCGCCGCGCATGGCTCGCCGAGACGCCGTCGGCGGACTACGACGACGTGACGGTCGCCCAGCCGCTGCTCTACGCGGTGAACCACGCCCTCGGGCGGATGGTGCTCGACTGGGGTGTGCGTCCGGTGGCGATGCTCGGGCACAGCGTCGGCGAGGTCGCCGCGGCGACCCTGGCCGGGATCCTCGGCTTCGAGGACGGCATACGCCTGATGCGCGACCGGGTCGTGCACTTCGCCGACACCCCGCCCGGCGGCATGCTCGCCGTCGCGGCCTCCCCCGACGACGTCGCCGACCTGCTCGGCGAGGACGTCCACCTGGCCGCCGTGAACGCCGCCCGCCAGCTCCTCCTCGCCGGGGAGCGCGAGCCGCTCGCCCGGGCCGCCCGCGAGCTGGACGGACGGGGTGTCATCTGCCGCCCGGTGCAGGCCCGGCAGGCCTTCCACAGCCCCGCGGTCGACGACGCCGTCCGCGCGACCCTGCCCGGGTTCCGCGCGGTGCCGCTGCGCCGGCCGGCCTTCCCCTTCTACTCCGCCTACACGCCGGGCCGGCTCCCCGACCGGCAGGCGCTGGACCCCGACTTCTGGGCCTGGCAGGCGGCCCGGACCGTGTACTTCGCACCGGCGCTCACCGCCCTGCTCGCCGCGCACGACTGCCTGCTGCTGGAGGCCGGTCCGGGCGACGGCCTCAGCCGGCTGGCCCGCCGCCAGCCCCGGGTGATCGCCCGGCACAGCTTCGTCCAGGCGCTGCTGCCGGGCGACCGCGACGACCGCGAGGCCGTGGACGAGGTACGGCGCCGGCTCACCCTCGTCGCCGCCGGAGGCCGCCATGACCGACCTGGCCACTGACAGAGCCGACGGGACCGACATGACCGAGCTGACCGACATAACCGCCATGACCGAGCTGGCCGAGCCGACCGAGCCGACCGAGACGGCTGAGCCGACGGAGACGACCACACGGACCGACACGGCCGGCGCGTCCGGGGCGCCCGTGGCCGTGGTGGGCATGGCCTGCCGCTTCCCCGGCGCCGACGACCTCCAGGGCTTCTGGCGGCTGCTCCGCCGGGGCGGCGACGCCATCGGCCCGGGCACGGGGCTGCGGGAGGGCCGCCGCCCCGGCGGATACCTGCGCGACGTCGAACTCTTCGACGCGGAGCTGTTCGGGATCTCCCCGCACGAGGCCGCCCTGATGGACCCGCAGCAGCGCCTGCTGCTCGAACTGTGCTGGCACGCCCTGGAGGACGCCCGCATCGCGCCCACCGCGGGCGGGGCGACCGGCGTCTTCGTCGGGTCCTGCTCGGACGACTACGCGCTGATGAGCCGGATGTCCGCGGTGGTGGACGCCTACTCCATGACCGGCACGGCCCGGACCTTCCTCGCCAACCGCCTCTCCTACTTCTTCGGGTTCACCGGCCCGAGCACGGTCGTCGACACGGGGCAGTCCTCCTCGCTGGCCGCCCTCGACCAGGCGCTGGGCAGTCTGCGGCGCGGGGAGTGCGCGACCGCGGTGGTCGCGGGCGTCCAGCTCAACCTCACCCCGACCGGCGACCGGCTCATCGAGGAGCTCGGGGCGATGTCGCCGACCGGCCGCTGCCACACCTTCGACCGCGGCGCCGACGGGATCGTCCGGGGCGAGGGCGCCGGCGTGCTGGTGCTCAAGCCCCTCGAAGCGGCCCTCGCCGCCGGGGACCGGGTGTACTGCACGGTGCTGGCCGCGGCCGTCAACAACGACGGCGGCGGCGCGAGCCTGACGACGCCCACCCGGTCCGCCCAGCAGAGCGTGCTGGCGGAGGCCTACCGCCGGGCGGGCGTCGACCCGGCCGAGGTCGCGTACGTGGAGCTGCACGGCACCGGCACCAAGGCCGGCGACCCGGTGGAGGCGCGGGCCCTCGGCGGCGTCCTCGGCCGGGGCCGGCCCGCGGACCGGCCGCTGCTGGTCGGCTCGGTGAAGACCAACATCGGGCATCTGGAGGGCGCGGCCGGCATCGCCGGTCTGATCAAGACGGCGGCGAGCCTCCACCACCGCGAGCTCCCGCCGACGCTCAACCACCGCCGTCCCAACCCCGACATCGACCTCGACGGGCTGCGGCTGCGCGTCAGCACCCGGCGGCGGGCCTGGCAGCCCGACGAGGGGCCGCTGGTCTGCGGCGTCTCGTCGTTCGGCCTCGGCGGCACCAACGCCCACGCCGTCCTCGGCGAGGCGCCCCGGCGCGAGGACGCCGTACCCGTACCGGCGCCCGAGCCCGTCCCCGGGTCCGTCGAGCCGGTGCCCGTGCTGCTCTCCGGGCACACCGACGCGGCGCTGCGGGCCCAGGCGGCCCGGCTGGCCGACCGGCTGGAGGACCGGCCGGAGGGCCGCGACGACGTGGACCTGCGCGATCTCGGCCTCGCCTCGGCGACGACCCGCGCGGCGCTGCCCGTACGGGCCGCCGTCATCGCCTCCGGACGCACACAACTGGTCACCCGGCTCCGTGAGTTGGCCGACGGGACCCATGAGGACGGGGCGCGTGACGACGGGACGACCGTCCTCACGGGCCGCCCGGGCGCGCAGCCGCCGGACCGGCCTGCCCTCGGGAACGGGCCCGCCGCGGTCGGCGCGGCCGCCACGCTCGGCGAGGCCGCCACGGCCGCCACGGCGGCGGGTGCCGCGTTCGTGCTGGGCAAGCCGGTCGACTGGCTCGCGGTCTACGGCCCGCGGGCCCGCCCGGCGGACCTGCCGCTGTACGCCTTCCAGCGCCGCCCGTACTGGCTGGACACGACGGCGACCGCGGGCGGCCCCGCCGCCGAGGACGCCGCGCCGCAGTGGTCCGGCGACCCGCTGGACCTGGTCCTCGACCTCACCGTGGAGATCCTCGGGCGCGCGCCGGGCGCGGACCTCGACCTGGACGCCACCTTCACCGATCTCGGCCTGGACTCCCGTATGGCCGTCGCGCTGCGCACCTCCGTCGCCAGGGCCACCGGCCGCGTCCTGCCGACGACCCTGCTGTTCGACCACCCCACTCCGGCGGCGCTCATCGAGGCGCTCCGGGCGGACCACACGAAAGGTCACGAGTTTCGATGACTCCCCAGACCGGACCACTGGACGGTGACCAGGAAGCCGTCGCCGTCGTGGCCATGGGCTGCCGCTACCCGGGCGGTGTGCGCACGCCCGCCGACCTGTGGCAGCTGGTCGCGGACGGCCGCGACGCCACCTCCTCCTTCCCCACCGACCGCGGCTGGCGTGCGGCGGACCTCGCCGACGGCCGCTCCACCACGACCCGCGGCGGCTTCCTCGACGACGCCGACCGCTTCGACGCCAAGTTCTTCGGCATCTCGCCCCGCGAGGCGGAGGGCATGGACCCCCAGCAGCGGGTGCTGCTGGAGACGGCCTGGGAGACCTTCGAGCGGGCCGGCCTGAGCCGGGACGCCCTCACCGGCAGCAACACCGGTGTGTTCGTCGGGGCGATGGCCCAGGAGTACGGGCCGCGCCTGTACGAGGACAACCAGGGCGCCGGCGGCTACCGCATCACCGGCAGCTCGACCAGCGTCGCCTCCGGACGCATCGCCTACTGCTTCGGGCTGCGCGGCCCCGCCCTCACGGTGGACACCGCGTGCTCGTCCTCGCTGGTCGCCGTCCACCTGGCGGTGCGGTCGCTGCGCGACGGCGAGTGCGACCTGGCGCTGGCCGGCGGCGTCGCGGTGATGTCGACGCCCGGCATGTTCGTCGACTTCACCCGGCAGGGCGGACTCTCGCCCGACGGACGCTGCCGCCCCTTCTCCGACGACGCCGACGGCACCGCCTGGGCGGAGGGCGCCGGACTGCTGCTGCTGGAGCGGCTCTCCGACGCCCGCGCGCGCGGCCACCGCGTCCTCGCCGTGGTCCGCGGCACCGCCGCCAACTCCGACGGCGCGAGCAACGGCCTCACCGCGCCCAACCGGGCCGCCCAGGAGGACGTCATCCGGCGGGCCCTGCGCCAGGCCGGACTGGACCCGCACGACGTAGACGCGGTCGAGGCGCACGGCACCGGCACCGAACTCGGCGACCCCATCGAGGCGCGGGCGCTGTCCGCCGTCTACGGCCGGGGCCGCGACGCGCAACACCCGCTGTGGATCGGCTCGTTGAAGGCGAACCTGGGACACGCCCAGGCCGCCGCGGGCGTCGGCGGGGTGATCAAGATGGTGGAGGCGCTGCGCGCCGGCGTCCTGCCCGCCACGCCGAACGTCTCCCGGCCCACCCACCACATCGACTGGGAGCACAGCGGTCTCGCCCTGCTGACCCGGGCCCGCCCGTGGGAGCGCGGCGACGGACCACGGCGGGCCGGTATCTCCTCGTTCGGGATCAGCGGCACCAACGCCCACCTGGTCATCGAGGAAGCCGAGCCCGAGCCCGTGCCCGCGCGGCAACCGGCCGCCGACGCGACGGCGCCGCTGCTGTGGTCGGTCTCCGCCCCGCACGCCGAGTCGCTGCGCGCCCAGGCGAGGGCCCTCGCCGACCACCTCGGCCGCACCCCGCAGGATGCGCCCGAGGACGTCGCGCACACCCTGCGCGGCCGCAGCGGGTTCCGGCAGCGCGGCGTCGTGATCGCCGACGACCGCGCCGACCTGCTGACCGGACTGGAGGCGCTGGCCTCCGACGCCCCGCTGCCCGCCGTCCCGGGCCGCTACCGGTCGCCGACCGTGCTGCGCACCGAGTCCTACCGCGACCTGGCCGGACCGGTGTTCGTCTTCCCCGGGCAGGGGTCCCAGTGGCGCGGGATGGGTCTCGCGCTGATGGAGGAGTCGGCGGTCTTCCGCGCGAGCATGGAGGCCTGTGCGGAGGAACTGGCCCCGCTGTGCGGCTGGCGGCTGACCGACGCGCTGCGCGGCGAGGGACTGGAACGGGTCGACGTCGTCCAGCCCGCGCTGTTCTCGATGATGGTGTCGCTGGCCGCGCTGTGGAAGTCGGCCGGCGTACGGCCCGCCGCGGTCGTCGGCCACTCCCAGGGCGAGATCGCCGCGGCCCACGTGGCCGGTGCGCTCAGCCTCGCCGACGCCTGCCGGGTGGTGGCCCTGCGCAGCCAGGCCCTGGCACAGCTCGCGCCCCCCGGCGGCATGGCGTCCGTCCTGCTCGGCGCGGAGGAGACCGAGCGGCTCCTGAACAGCGTGGACGGGGTGAGCGTCGCGGCGGTCAACTCGGCGACCTCGACCGTGGTCGCCGGGGACGTCGCAGGCCTCACCGACCTGCTGGCCCGCTGCGAACGGCACGGCGTCGACGCCCGGCGCATCGACGTCGACTACGCGTCGCACACCGAGGCGATGGAGGCGCTGGAGGAACGCCTCCTCACCGACCTCGCCGGGATCTCGCCGCGCTCCTCCGACGTCCGGCTGCACTCCACGCTGACCGGCGCGGTCATCGACACCGCGGACATGGACGCCGCGTACTGGTACGACAACCTGAGCAACACCGTGCGGTTCGAGCCGGTGCTGCGGGGACTGGTGGAGCGCCGGCACCGCACCTTCGTCGAGTGCAGCCCGCACCCCGTGCTGACCTTCGGCGCCCAGGAGGTCCTGGACGCGGCCGGGGTGACGGGCGCCGTGCTCGGCACCCTGCGCCGGGACAGCGGCGGCGCGGGCCAGTTCCTGGCGTCGGCCGCGGCCCTCCCCGACTCCGTGGGGCCCGTCGACCTGACCGCGCTGCAGCCGGCGGGCCGCCAGATCGACCTGCCGTCCTACCGGTTCGAACGCACCCGGTTCTGGGCGACGGCTCCGACGGCCACCGCAGGCGGCGACGCCGGCGCGTTCACCGCGGCACCGACCGAACTGCCGTCCGGGCAGACCGTCGTCACCGCGACCGTGGACCGCGAGCGGTACCCGTGGCTGGCCGATCACGTCGTCCGGGGCGCGGCGCTGGTGCCGGCGACCGTGTTCCTGTCGCTGCTCGGCGAGGTCGGCGAGCGGATCGGCCGGCCCGTCGTGGCCGACCTCACCCTCAGCGTGCCGCTGCCGCTGCCCGAACAGGGGGCCGCGGACCTGCGGATCGTCCTCGACCCCGAGGACGCCGCCGGACGCCGGGCCCTGACCGTGCACGCCCGCCAGGCCGACGGCGGCTGGGTGCGGCACGCCTCCGGCGCGCTCGCCGGCCGCGACCCGGCGCCGGCCGAGCCCGCCCGCTGGTCCACCGAGGGCGCCACCCCGGTCGACGTCGCCGACGCCTACCGGGTGCTCGCCGAACGCGGCTACCACTACGGCCCGGCGTTCGCCGGACTGCACGCCCTGTGGACGCGCGGCGCGGACATCCTCGCCGAAGTGGCCCTGCCCGACCTGGAGCGGGGCGACTTCGTCACCGCCCACCCGGCGCTGCTCGACGCGGCCCTGCACCCGGCCGTCCTCCGGGCGGACGCGGGCCTGCTGGTGCCGTTCGCCTGGCGCGACGCCGACCTGACGCCCACCGACGCCCGCACCCTGCGCGTGCACGCCCGGCCGGACGGCGACGACCTGTCGCTGACCTTCTTCGACGGCCAGGACCGGCCCGTCGGCTCGGTGCGCTCGCTCACGCTGCGGCCGCTGCCCGCCGAGGAGCGGGGCGTCAGCCTCGAACCGGCGTGGGAGCGGCTGCGCGCCACGGACGCCTCCGGCCCCGACACATGGGTGACGGTCGGCGCGAGCGGCCTGTGGGACCGGCCGGACTTCCCCGACCTGGAGTCGGTGACGCTCCCCGCGCCGGCGATCGTCGTCGCGCCCCTCGGCTCCGCCCCGCTCGGCCCCGCCCCGCTCGGCTCCGTCTCCGGCCCTGACGGCGACCCCGGCGGCGATCCGGCGCAGGCCGAGCGGCTGACGCTGGCCGCCGCCGACCTCGTGCAGAGCTGGCGCGCCGACTCGCGGTTCGCGGCCTCACGGCTCGCCGTGGTCACCCGGGGGGCGCTCGCCGTCACCGACCGGGAACCCGTCCGCGACCTGGCCGCCTCGGCCGTCACCGGACTGCTGCGCTCGGCGCAGACCGAGCACCCGGGCACCTTCGTGCTGATCGACGTCGACGACGACCCGGCGTCCCTGGCGGCTCTGCCGCAGGCCCTCGCCTGCGGTGAGCCCGAGGTGGCCCTGCGGGCCGGACGGCTGTACCGGCCGCGGCTGCGGATCGCCGCCGAGAGCCGGCTGCGCCCCCCGGCCGGCAGCCGCGCCTGGCGGCTCGACGTCACCGTCAAGGGCACCCTCGACGACCTCGCACTCGTCGAACACCCGGAGGCCCAGGCCGAGTTGGGTCCCCGAGAGGTGCGCGTCGAGGTGCGCGCGGCCGGCCTCAACTTCCGTGACGTCACGGTCGGACTCGGCCTCGTCGCCACCGAGAAGACCATGGGCAGCGAAGGCGCGGGCGTGATCACCGAGGTCGGCGCCGAGGTGACCCGCTTCGCGGCCGGCGACCGGGTGTTCGGCATGTTCGAGCGCTCGCTGGGCCCGCTGGCCGTCGCCGACGAACGCATGGTCAAGCCGCTCCCGGACGGCTGGAGCTTCGCCCAGGCGGCCGGCGTGCCCATCGTCTTCATCACCGCCTACCAGTGCCTCGTCGACGTGGCCGGCACCCGGCCCGGCGACCGGGTGCTGATCCACACCGCGACCGGCGGCGTCGGCCTCGCGGCCATCCAGCTCGCCCGGCACCTGGGCGCCGACGTGTTCGCCACCGCCCGCGCCGACAAGCAGCCCACGCTGCGCGCCTGGGGCGTCCCCGACGACCACATCGCCTCCTCCCGCACGCTCGACTTCGCCGACGCCTTCCGGGCCGTCACCGGCGGCCGGGGCGTGGACGTCGTGCTGAACTCGCTGTCCGGCAAGGCCCTCGACCTCTCCCTCGGCCTGCTGGCGCCGGGCGGCCGGTTCGCCGAGATGGGCAAGACCGACCTGCGTGAAGTGGCCGCCACCGAGGCCGAGCACCCCGGCATCACCTACCGGGCGTACAACATCCTGGGCGTCGACCCGGACCGCATCAGCGAGGTCCTGGACGAGCTGGTCGCCCTGTTCGAGGCGGGCGCGCTGCGCCATCTGCCGGTGCGCACCTGGGACGTGCGCGACGGCCAGGTTCCGCTGCGGATGCTCAGCCGGGCCCGTCACCAGGGCAAGCTCGTGCTGACCACCCCGCGCTCCTACGACCCGCTGCGACCCACGCTGATCACCGGCGGCACCGGCGGTCTCGGCGCCGAACTGGCCCGGCACCTGGTCACCGAGCGGGGCGCCCGGCACCTGGTGCTGCTGAGCCGCAGCGGCCCGGCCGCCGACGGCGCGACGCAGCTGAGCGCGGAACTGACCGCGGCCGGCGCCGAGGTGTCCGTCGTGGCCTGCGACGTCGCCGACGCCGACGCCGTCGCGAAAGTCGTCGCCGAGTACCGGCCCGGCAGCGTCTTCCACACCGCCGGCGTGCTGCGCGACGGGGTGCTCACCGGGCTCACGCCGGTACAGCTCCGGGCGGTGCTGCGGCCCAAGGTCGCCGGGGCCTGGCATCTGCACCGGCTCACCGAGCACCTGGACCTGTCGGCGTTCGTGCTGTTCTCGTCGGTGGCGGGGGTGCTCGGCAACCCGGGCCAGGCGAACTACGCGGCGGCCAACACCTACCTCGACGCCCTCGCGCAGTACCGCAGGGCACGCGGGCTGGAGGCGACGTCGCTGGCCTGGGGTCTGTGGCGGCAGCCCACCGGGATGACCGGTCATCTGACCGAGGCCGACACCGCCGCGCTGGCCCGCATCGGGATCGCTCCGCTGGACAGCGGGGACGGCATGCGGCTCCTCTTCGAGAACCTGGCCTCGTCCGCGCCGGTCCGGGTGCCGCTGCGGCTCGCCCCGGAGCAGCTGCGGCCCGGCAGCCGTGCCGCCCGCCTGCTCGAGGGGCTGCCGGACCTGTCCCGGAACGACGCGCCTTCCCGGCCCGCCACACCGGCGCCGGCTCCCGTGCCCGCAGCTCCGGTGCCCGTGCCCGTGCCCGCGGCTCCCGCTCCGGCGCCCGCCCCAGCACCCGGAGCGGCAGCGCCTCCGGCGGGCGGCGACCTGATGCAGCTGGTGCGGACGCACACCGCCGAGGTGCTGGGCTACCTCGAACCGTCCGCGGTCGGCGCCGAGGACTCCTTCAAGGAACTCGGCTTCGACTCCCTGCTCAGTGTCGACCTGCGCAACCGGCTCACCGCCGCGACCGGGCTCCGGCTCCCCGCCGGCGCCGTACTGGAACACCCGACGCCGCGGGCACTTGTCAACTTCATCTCAGGACTGGAGGGCGCGTGATGGCACGCGACGCCGAAACCGTCACCACCGAAGGCACCACCGAAGCCACAGCCGAAGCCATTGTCGACGGCACCCCTGACGCCACCACCGGAGTCACCGTGGACGGCACCGCCGAAGTCACCGCCGACGGCACCACCGTGGTGACCCACCGCGTCGAGGTGTCGGCCCCGGCGGCGGCCGTCTACCGGATCGTCGCCGAAGTGGGCCTGTGGCCGCTGTACTTCCCGCCCACCGTGCGGGCCGAGCGGACCAGCGGCGACGAGACAGACGAACGGATCCGGATCTGGGCGCTCGCCAACGGCGAACTGCGCACCTGGGAGTCGCGCCGACGGCTGGAACCGGCCCGGCTCCGCATCGAGTTCGAGCAGGTCCAGCCGCGCGAACCGGTCGCGGCGATGGGCGGCACCTGGCGCATCACCGAGCGGCCCGACGGCGGCTGCACGGTGGAGCTCGACCACTTCTACCGGGCCGTCGACGGCGACCCGGTGGCCCACGAGCGCATCACCCGGGCCGTCGACACCAACAGCCGCTCCGAGCTGGAGCACCTGCGGCGGGCGGCCGAACGCGGGGAAGCCGAGCGGGAGTTGCTGTTCGACTTCGCCGACACCGAGACCATCACCGGCTCCATCGAGGAGGCGTACGCCTTCATCTACGAGGCGTCCCGGTGGCCGGAGCGCCTTCCACACGTGGCGCGCCTCGAACTCCGCGAGGAGGAGACCGGGCTGCAGTTCATGGAGATGGACACCCGCTCCCCGGACGGCTCGCTGCACACCACGGCGTCCGGCCGGGTCTGCGAGCCGCTGCGGCGGATCACCTACAAGCAGACGATCCTGCCGCCGGTGCTCCACGCCCACAACGGGGAGTGGCGGTTCGAGGAGGGTCCCGACGGCACCGTGAAGGTCACCTCGCACCACCAGGTCCTGCTCGACCCGGCGGGCATCGACGCGCTGCCCGACCCGCCCAAGACGCTGGCGGACGCCCGGCAGGCGGTGCGGCACGCGCTGGGCTCGAACAGCCGCGCCACCATGGCCAAGGCCCGCGCCTTCGTCCAGACCGGGTGAGGGGGACACCATGACGACCGAGACGACCGAGACGACGGAAACGACGGAAACGACGGAGAGGGTCGGGGGCCCGGCGGACGCGGCGGAGATGCTGAAGCGGGTCCGGGAGTTCGTCCGCGCCGAACTGCTGCCCAGGGGCGAGTACTTCGACGGCCTGCCCGAGCAGCCCACCGCCGAGTCGGCCCGGCTGCACGCCGCCGGGCTGGCCAACTGGTGGATCCCGGCCGCGTACGGCGGCGCCGGGGCGTCCCTCGCGGACAGCGTGGACATCGTCTCCGAACTGGCCTACGGCGACGCCGGCTTCGCCTTCGGCGCCTTCCTGCCGGTGCTCGGCACGGTGATGCTCCAACTGCACGGCGAAGAGGCCACGGCCCGCCCCGTCCTGGAGCGTCTCGTCCGGGACGGCGGCCGGCTCGGCATCCTCGGCAGCGAGGAGGACGCGGGCAGCGAGCTCAACCGCACCGCCACCACCTTCCGGCGCGACGGCGACGACCTGGTCCTCGACGGGGAGAAGTACTTCTCCACCAACTCCGACCCGGCCGACACCCTCCTCGTGCTCGCCAGGTCCGCCGACGACGACGGCGACTACGCCGTCGTCGCGGTGCCCCGCGCCACCCCCGGGGTGGAGATCGTCAAGCGCTGGGACATGCTCGGCGTCCGCGGCTCGGGCACCTACCGGGTCCGGCTGCGCGACTGCCGGGTGCCCGCCGCGGGCCGGCTGCGCGGCAACGGGCTGCGCCTGCTGGAGATCGGTCTCAACGCCAGCCGCATCCTCATCGCCGCCACCGCGATCGGCGTCGCCCGCAGGATCCGGGACCTGTCCATGGAGTACGCGGCACAGAAGCGGATCAAGGGCGCTCTGCTGCGCGAGAACGCCGTGTTCGCCGCCAAGCTCGGCCAGATCGAGATGACGATCGACGTGATGCGCAACCAGTGCCGGGCGGCCGCGGCCGAGCTGGACCGGTTCCTGGCGGCGGAGAACCCGGCCGCCGCCCTGTACCGGGTGGGCACCCTGCGCTCGGCGCTGGCCGCCAAGATGTACTGCGGCCAGGCCGGCTGGGAGGTGGCGACGACCGGCTCGGAGATGTTCGGCGGCCTCGGCTACACCCACGACCACCCGATCGGGAAACTGGTCCGAGACCTGCGCTACGTCTCCATCGTGGAGGGCGGCGACGACGTGATGCGCGAGCTGCTCTACGCCCGGTACGTCGTCCCGGCGGGCAAACGCCGCTGACGGACGGCACACACGACGGCGAAGGGGGAGGGGCCGGTCGGCGGGCCCCTCCCCCTTTCGCGCAGTCCCGGACGTCCCGGACGTCCCGGACGTCCCGGACGTCCCCCCGGGATGCAGGCGCCCCGGGGGATTCGGACGTCCCCCGGCCCTCAGGCGTCCTCGGGAACCGGCGGCGCCTGGCGCACTCCGGGCACGCCCACCCGGGCCGGCGGCAGCACCCCGTCCACCAAGTACCCCTCCACGTAGGCCTCGAGGCGCGGATTGCTGCCGCTCAGCACATAGACCTCGTGCTCGCCGGAGTCCTCCACCAGGATCAGATGGTGGCCGAGGCGTTCCGCCAGGGCCTCGCCGCCCTCGCGGTGGTCCATCGGATCGCCGTCCGCCTGCACGACCAGGCCCGCCGGATAGCCGTCCCGGGCGAGCACGGTGGGCGGCTCGGGCGACCGGAAGGTGCGGAACGCGCCGACCCAGGGGGCCGCCCGCAGCACCCCGTGCCCGTAGGGGTAGCGCTCCCGGCAGACGCGCATGTCCGCGTAGTAGGTCTCCAGGTCGGTCGGCCACTCCGTCTCCAGCGTCACCGCCTCGAGGACGCTCTGCTTCCACTGCTCGCTGGCCCGCGCCCCCCAGCCGCCCGTGGCGTGCTCGGCCAGCAGCGCCGCCGTCCGCTCGTCGGCGCCCTCGGCGAGCGCGTCCCGCAGCGCCCCGACCAGCAGCCCCAGCCGCTCCCACGCGGAACGGTCGGTGGCCAGACCGCCCACGATGCCGTCGAACGACGTCCGCACGGACGCCCCGAGCCGGCTCTCCAGCCGCGCGGCGACGCCCTCGACGGCGGCCACGGTCAGCGACGCCGTCGTCCCGAGGGCGAAGTGGTTGTCGCGCCTCGCGGTCCATGCGGCCCAGCGGTCCACGTTCTCGCGGACCGCCCGCGCCTGCGCCACGAACTGCTCACGCCAGGTCCAGCCGGGGTGCACACAGGAGTCGAGCACACTGCGGTCCAGGCGCTCGGGGAACATCGTCCCGTAGACGGCGCCGACGTAACTGCCGTACGCGTAACCGAGGAAGTTCAGTTTCTCCTCGCCGAGCGCGACCCTGATGCAGTCCATGTCGCGGGCGGTGTTACGGGTGTTGACGTGCGCACGCATCTCACCCCCGGCCCGCAGGCACCCCTGCTCGCGCTCGCGCATGTCGGCGGCCATCGCCGCGAACGCGGAGTCCGGCGGCCGTGAGTCGAACGGCGCGGTGGTGGGGGTGACCTCGATGCGCAGCGGCGTCGAGGCGCCGGTGCCGCGCGGGTCGAAGCCGATCAGGTCGTACACCTCCGCGAGGGGGGTGCCGGCCAGCCGGGCGGGCATGCCGGCGCCGAGGCCGCCGTCGCCGCCGGGCCCGCCGGTCACCCCGATCAGGACGCCCCGCCGGCGTGCGGGATCCGTGGCCGGCAGCCGGCTGACGGCGAGGGTGATCCGCGCGCCGTCGGGATCGGCGTGGTCGAGCGGGACCTCGAGCGTCGCGTACTCCAGGCGTTCGCCTGGTCCTGCGGCCGTCCACGTGAGCCGCTCGCCGGTCTTCGGCATGGGTGCCTCCTGTGCGCCATGAGTGCCGTACGTACCGGCCACCCTCCAGCGTGGCTCTCGAACCGACCTGGAGTGCCGGGCGCACCGACCTGGAGCACGGGGCGCACCGGCCTGGAGTGCGCGGGCGGCGGCGGCCCGGAGGCCGCGTTCGATCGAGCCCCCAGCGACTCCCCAGGGAGGCGCGGCACGGTGGGCGGCGAGAGCACCGCAGGCATCCGTGGAACGTACGCCGGCGCGGCTCCGCGGCACGTGCGCGGACGCGCGAACGCAGGGAGGACACGACGCATGGCCAGGATCACCTACCGGAGTCCGGACGGAACCCCCACGACCCTCGACGTCCCCGAGGGGAACTCCGTGATGCGGGGGGCGGTCGTGGGCGGCGTCGACGGCATCGTCGGGGAGTGCGGCGGCGGCGCCATGTGCGCGACCTGCCACGTCTACGTCGACCGCGGCAGCACGGTCACGCTGCCGGCCGTGTCCGACATCGAGGACGAACTGCTGTACACGACGGCCTGCCCGCGCCGGGAGAACAGCAGGCTCAGCTGCCAGCTGCCGGTCACCGACGCGATCGACGGCCTGGTGGTGGACGTCCCGGAGCGGCAGGTGTGACACAGGCCGCCCCGGATCCGGTCGCCCCGGATCCGGTCGTGCCGGGTCGGGCCGCCCCGGATCCGGCCGCCCAGGGCTCGGCAGGGTCACGGCCCGGCCGCGTCAGAACGCGGCGGCGTGCTCGGACACCCATTCGCGGTAGCTGCGGGGGGCCCGGCCGGTGATCTTCTCGACGTCGGCCGTGACCAGGGCGGGCCGGCCGACCGAGTCGGCCCACACCTTGAGGATGTCGTCGAGGACCGGCCCGGGGACGTGCGCGCTCATCGCCGCGCGGACCGTCTCGACAGGCAGCTCCTGGTAGGTGACGGGACGGCCGAGCACCTCGCCGATGATCACGGCCTGGTCGGCGTGGGTCAGCGACTGCGGACCGGTCAGCCGGTGGATCTCGGCGGCATGACCGTCCTCGGTGAGCGCGGCCACGGCCACGGCGGCGATGTCGGCCTCGTGGATCGGCGCGGCGGTGGCCTCGGCGTAGGCGCCGCGGACCACGTCGCCGCCGCCCTTGGTCTGCCCGGCCCACATCAGCGTGTTGGCGGCGAACACGTCGGGCCGCAGGAACGTCCATTCCAGGGTGGAGCCGCGCAGCGCCCGCTCGACCTCCGCGTGGTAGGCGGCGATCGGGCCGTCCTGCTCCTCGGACTCGTCGTCCACCGACCCGGAGGACAGCAGCACCACCCGGCGTACGCCGGCGGCCTCGGCGGCGGCGACGAAGGCCGGCCCGCAGCCCGGGGCGGCGAACAGGAACACCGCCTCGACCCCCTCCAGCGCGGTGGCGAGCGACGCCGGGTCGGCCAGGTCGAGCGCGACGGTCGACACCCCGGCGGGCCAGCTCGCCCGCTCCGGGGCGCGTGACGCGGCCCGCACCTGGCGGCCCTGCGCGAGCAGCATCTCCAGTGCGTGGCGGCCGACGTTCCCGGTGGCTCCGGTGACGAGGATCATGACTTTCTCCCTTGCTGTGCCGGTGGTTCTGCTTGCCTGTGGTTCTGCTTGCCTGTGGTTCTGCGGGCCGTTCCCTCGCGGGCCGGCAAGAAAGACACTAGGAAGCCCTGAGGACAGGTTCTGTCCTCGACCGGGTGCGATCGATGAGGAGTTTTCCGCCAGATGCTCGAGACCTCGGCCCGATTACTGCGGCTGCTCTCCCTGCTGCAGTCCCGCCCCGACTGGCCGGGCCCGGAACTGGCCGAACGGCTGGGCGTGACGACCCGCACCGTCCGCCGGGACGCGGACCGGCTCCGCGAACTGGGCTACCCGGTGCGGTCCCTGGCCGGCCCCGGCGGCGGCTACCAGCTCGGCGTCGGCGCGGCGCTGCCGCCCCTGCTGCTGGACGACGACGAGGCCGTCGCGGTGACCGTCGGCCTGCGGGCCGCCGCGTCCGGCTCGGTGGCGGGCTTCGAGGAGACCTCGCTAAGAGCGCTCGCCAAGCTGGAACAGGTGCTGCCCTCACGGCTGAAGCACCGGGTGGCGGCGATGCAGTCGGCGATCCTGCCGCTGACGGCGTCCGGCCCGGCCGTGGACGCGAACCTGCTGGCGGTGCTCGCCGCCGCCTGCCGGGGACACGAGAGCGTGCGCTTCGGCTACCAGGGCAGGACGCGCCGCGTCGAGCCGTACCGGCTGGTCCACACCGGCCGCCGCTGGTACCTGCTGGCCTTCGACCTGGAGCGGGACGACTGGCGCACGTTCCGGCTCGACCGCGTCGACGCCGCCCCGCAGTCCGGGCCCCGGTTCACCCCCCGGCCCGGCCCCGCCGAGGACCTGAACGCCTACCTCACCGACAAGCTGTCGTCGGCCCCCTACCGCTGCCGGGCGACCGTCCTCTTCCACTGCCCGGTGGAAGACCTCGCCGAGCGCACCTCCCCGACCGCCGGCCGTCTGGAGCGGTACGACGACCGCTCCTGCCTGTTCCACACGGGCGCCGCGACCCTGGACGAGATCGCGTTGCACATCGCCCTCAAGGGCGTCGACTTCGAGGTTCTCGACCCGCCGGAACTGGCCGACCACCTCCGCACCCTGGCCACCCGTCTCACCCGAGCCGCCGCCCACACCCCACCACCCCCATGACCCCACCCCGCCCTGACGGCCCCTCAAACCCCGACGCCCCCCGGAGCCCACACCGGCCGCCACCCCCGTCCCCGACGGCCCCCGGCCCGCACCGGCCGCCACACCGACAGCCATCCGACCTCGGCACCACCCCGGCCCCAGCGCCTACTTGGCACCGACACCCGGCAGCCCCCCAGGCCCCGGCTGTCGTCCCCGCCCCGGCCACCCGTCCCCGGCGGCTGCCCCGGCCCCCGTCGCCGGCGGCCACTGGGAACCCACACCGGCCGCCACCCCCGTCCCCGACGGCCCCCCCGCCCGCACCGGCCGCCACACCGACAGCCACCCGACCTCGGCACCACCCCGGCCCCAGCGCCTACTTGGCACCGACACCCGGCAGCCCCCTCGACACCCGGCCACCCCCAGACCCGGCCGCCGCCCCCGTCCTCGGCGGCCGCCCGGGCCACCCCGTCGCCGGCGGCCACCCAGCCCCGGCATCCGGCCGCCGCCCGGCCCCCGCAGGACCCGGCGGCTACCCCAGGACCCGCACCGGAGCCCCCGACAGGTACGCGCGGATGTCCTCCGCCGCCTGGCCGTAGTAGCGCTCGTAGTTGGCCCGGGACACGTACCCGAGATGAGGGGTGGCCAGCAGGCGGGGGGCCGTCCGCATCGGATGGCCGGCGGGCAGCGGTTCGACGTCGAAGACGTCCACCCCCGCCCCCGCGATGCGCCCTTCCCGCAGCGCCGCCAGCAGCGCCTCCTGGTCGACGATCGCCGCGCGCGAGGTGTTCACCAGGTAGGCCTTCGGCTTGAGCAGCGCGAGTTCTGCGGGACCGAGCAGCCCCCGGGTGCGCTCGCCCAGCGCGAGATGGACCGACACGAAGTCGCTCTCGGCCAGCAGCTCCTCCTTCGAGGCGGCCCGCCGCACACCGACCTCCCGCGCCCGTTCCGCCGTCAGGTTCTGGCTCCAGGCGCTCACCTCCATGCCGAAGGCGAGGCCCACCCGGGCCACCAGAGCGCCGATCTTCCCCAGCCCCAGCAGCCCGAGCCGCCGCCCGTGCAGGTCCTCGCCCAGCGTCGACTGCCAGGGCCCGCCCTCACGCAGGGCGGTGCTCTCCTGCACCAGTCCGCGCGCGAGACCGAGCAGCAGCGCCCAGGTCAGTTCGACCGGCGGGGTCGACGAGCTCTGGGTGCCGCAGACCGTCACCCCGTTCGCCTTCGCCGCCGGGAAGTCGATCACCGAGTTGCGCATGCCGGAGGCGATCAGCAGCCGCAGCCGGGGGAGCCGGTCCAGCAGCGACGCCGGGAAGGAGACACGTTCGCGCAAGGTGACAACGCAGTCGAAGTCGGCCAGTGCCGTCGCGAGTTCGTCCTCGTCGCCGAAGTGCTCGGTGAAGGGGACGACCTCCACCTCCTCGCCGGGCACGGACCAGTCGGCGAGGGTTGTCGCGACGTTCTGGAAGTCGTCGAGTACGGCACAGCGGAAGGGCACGGCGTCTCCTCCGGAGGGGGCGGGCCCACGGGCGGGTCCGCGGGCAGGACCGTCCGAGACTACGGCCGGTCCTCAGGCGCCCCGGCGACTGCCCTCGCCGGACCGGTCAATTGGCGTCGGCGTAGCACTCCACGACCGCCGTGGTGAACGGGAACCGCACCGGCGTCTCCCCGAACGTCAGCCGCCCCGCCAGGTCGGACGCCTCCCGGATCGCCGCGACGACCGCGTCGGCCTCCTCCTGCGGACAGTGCACGATCACCTCGTCGTGCTGGAAGAAGACCAGTTCCGCCGCCATGTCCGCGCAGGCCCGCCGCAGTGCGGCGAGCAGCAGCAGCGCCCAGTCGGCGGCGCTGCCCTGGACGACGAAGTTGCGGGCGAACCGGCCGCGCGCGCGGGCGTCGGTGGAGGCGTAACCCGGCGTCCACTGCCGGTCGTCGGCGCTCTCCTCCTCGGCAGGGCCGCCGGGGCCGCCGGGTCCGCCGGGATCGTCGACGGGGATGCCGGCCTCCTCGGCCTCGGCCGCCCCGACCGCCGGCGGGCACGTCCGGCCGAGCCAGGTCCGCACCAGCCGGCCCTCCTTGCCGGCCCGGGCCGCCTCGTCGACGTACTCCACCGCGCGCGGGAAGCGGCGGCGCAGGGCGGCGAGGTTCTTCAGGCCGTCGCCCGAGGTCTGCCCGTAGACCGCGCCGAGCACGGCGAGCTTGGCCTGGTCGCGGTCGCCGGAGAAGGCGCGGTCCGAGACGGACTGGTAGAGGTCGCTCTCGCGGCCCGCGACCTCCATCAGACCGGGGTCGCGGGAGATCGCCGCCAGCACGCGCGGCTCCATCTGGTCGGCGTCGGCGACCACGAACCGCCAGCCGGGATCGGCGACCACCGCCCGCCGGATGACCTTAGGGATCTGCAGACCGCCCCCGCCGTTGGTGACCCAGCGCCCGGTGACCGTGCCGTGCGCGAGGAACTCCGGCCTGAACCGCCCGTCGCGCACCCAGTCCTGCAGCCAGGACCACCCGTGGGCCACCCGGATGCGGTACAGCTTCTTGTACTCGAGCAGCGGCTTCACGGCTGGATGGTCGAGGGACTCGATCTCCCAGCGCCGGGTCGACCGCACCCGGATCCCGGCCTGGCCGAAGGCCTTCACCACGTCCGCCGGCAGGTCGGGGCGGACGCGGCGACCGAACGCGGCCGACACCTCGTCCGCCAGCTCCGCCAGCCGCCGGGGCTCACCGCCGCCCGCGTACCGCTCGCCGAGCAGGTCGTCCAGGAGCGCGCGGTGCACCGGCGCGCTCCACGGCAGCCCGGCCCGGTTCATCTCGGCGGCCACCAGCATCCCCGCCGACTCGGACGCCGTCAGCAGCCGCATCCGCGCCGGGTGCTCGGCCCGCTCGTGCCTGCGCTGCTGCTCCGCGTAGACGGCGAGGAGGTCCGCCAGCGGCAGCCCCGCGGCGGCCCGCGGTTCGAACAGCGAGGACTGGGCGCCGGGCTCGGCCGAGCGCTGCGGCGGATCCGGCGGCACGGGCCCACCGCGCAGCCGGGCCAGCGCGGCGGCCGCCGATCGGGGCTCGCCGGACCGGCCCTCGTGGCCGAGCAGGAGCGTCTCTGCGTCCTCCACGTCGTAGCAGCGGTCGACCCGCACGCCCGCGTCGAGCAGGCGCGGATAGACCTCGGACGTGGAACGCCAGACCCAGCGCACGACGTCGGGCCGCTCCCGCACGGCCCGCGCCAGATCCGGCTCGCGCAGCGACGGGCCCGCGGGCAGGCCGTCCGGACCGAGGGGGGCGAGTTCCACGCCACCGTCCTCGGCCGGAGCGAGCGCCCACCGGTCGGCCATACCGCGAGTGTGGCAGGGGGGTCTGACAGTGAGGGTGAAGGTGCGCGGGCGGCACATGGCACGATCGAACGGTGAGCAGCACCAACGGCGACCCGGCCGGCGCCGTCGAACGCGCCCTGCGGACCGCCCTCTACGACACCGCCGACGCCGCCCTCGACTCGGGCGCGTCCCTTCTCGCCGCCGACCCCGCCGCGGACGCGGAACTCGCGCGGCGCGGCACGGAGTTCGTGGCGGCGCTCTGGCGGCGCGGCTGGCAGCCCGCCGACCTCGTGCGGATCGTGCGGCGCGACCTGGACGGCGCCCATGTGGGCCTCGTCGCGGCGCTGATCCGCGCGCAGGCGCGCGACGACCGGGCGCGTGGTCGCCGCTGGACGGCCCAGCTGGCGGAGCTGCCGGCCGGCCCGCCCGCGCCGGACGACCGTTTCTCGCACGCCACGGCGGTCCTGGAGCTCTACCGGCTGCTGCTGCGCCTGCCCGGCCTCGACCCTCTCGACGAGCCCGGCCACGGGCGCGGTCACCGGCGGGGGCCGGCGGCCGGGTCGCCCGCGGACTCCTCCTCCCGCATGCTCACCCGGATCCGCGCGCTGCTCGCCAAGGCCGAGGCGACCGGCTTCCCGGAGGAGGCCGAGGCGCTCACGGCGAAGGCGCAGGAGCTGATGGCCCGGCACAGTGTCGACGAGGCCCTGCTCGACGCCGGGGCGCCGGCCCCGGACGCGCCCGGCGCCTGGCGGATCGGCGTCGAGCCGCCGTACGAGCAGGCCAAGGCGGTGCTGCTGGACGCGGTCGCCGACGCCAACCACTGCCGGGCGGTGTGGAACGAGCCGTTCGCCTTCTCCACGGTCGTCGGCTTCGAGGCGGACCTCGAGGCCGTGGAACTGCTCTACACGTCGCTGCTGGTGCAGGCGCAGTCGGCGATGGCGAAGGCGGAGGCGGCGCAGCGGGCGAGCGGCCGCCGGCGGACCAAGACCTTCCGGCAGTCGTTCCTCGCCGCGTACGCACACCGGGTCGGGGCCCGCCTCACGGCCGCCGCCGAGACCCAGGTCAGCGACGACCTGCTGCCGGTCCTCGCCTCCCGCGAGGTCGCGGTCACCGCGGCGACGGACCGCATGTTCCCGCAGACGGTCTCCACCCGTCTGCGCGGCGTCACCGACGAGGCGGGCTGGACCGAGGGCGCCGAGGCGGCGGACCGGGCCCGCGTGCGGTCCCGGCCCCGCCTGCCGTGACCGCATGCCAGGCCCCGCCTGCCGTGGCCGCACGCCGAACGGATTCCGTCAGTCGCCCGCCTGTCGTCTGTCGGGTCGCCTGCCGGTCCGTCAGTCGCCCGCCTGGGTGAAGGCGCTGACCGTGGCGTCCGCCACGCCCTCGCTCTTGAGCGCGACGTCACCGTACGACCAGGGGAAGTCCGTGGTGGACGAGGCCTTCGGCAGGCCGTACTCGACGGTCTTCACGGCGAGGGACTTCTCGCCGCTGCCCGCGCCGCGCACATAGGTGATCGTGAAGGAGGCGGTGCCCTGCGCCGGGAGGGTCAGGGTCTGCGGCGCGGCGGCCTCGTCCTGCGTCACCGACGCGGAGGCGTCGCCGGCCTTGAGGTCGACCTTGGGGACACCGTCCAGGGTGCACTCCTTGCCCTTGTTGGTGAGGGTGATGGTGACGTTGCCGGTGTCCCCGGCGGCGGGCGCGGCGTCGACGGGGCCGACGTCCTGGCCGAGGTCGCCGGCCGCGCAGGCGGATCCGGCGGCCCCGGCGGAGCTCGCGGCCTTGCTCTCGTCGCCGCCGGAGCCGCTGTCGTTCCCGCCTGAGCAGGCGGTGAAGAGCAGGGCCGCGGTGAGAGCGGTGACGGTGATGGGAACGGCGCGCATGAGTGGTTCCTCGGGTCTGGTCGTGACGACGGTGCTCCCAGGATCATCACGCACGCGCGCGGTCCCGCGCCGCGCGCCCCCGCCCTGACCGCTGTGCAGCTGTGTACTTGCGGATGCTGAAGAAGCGGGGCAGGCGCGAGCAGCGCCATGTCTCCGACACCAACCACATCATCGCGAGACGAATCGTGACCGAGGCCGAACGCACCTCTGCCGGAATCGCGCTGGAGGACCTGGGCGGCATCCGGCAGAGGGTACGGCTCCGCAAGCCTGGGGGTACCTCCCACGCCCTTGAGGCAGTGGGGGAGGGTCACGCTCCACTCCTGGGCCTTCGCCCGGCTCGGAGAGTTCATCGCGTACAAGGCCCGCCGCGCAGGCCTGCACGTCGACAAGAACGACCGGGTCGGCCAGGCCCTCTTCATCTGCCGGAACTGCGGGGTCGTCGACCACGCGGCCGGAACGCTTCCCACAACATCGCCCAGCGTGGCGCCGTGGTGTGGAACGCGGGGCGTGAGTCACGCGTCCCTGCCACCCCGTAAGGGGTGCCTGGAGACGGAGGAGTCCACCCAGCAGCCGGCTGTGCACTACCTCCAAGCCCGGTCCTCCAGGACCGCGTCAAGATGACAGGCTGCGGGCGGTGATGTCGCCGTAGGCGGTGGTGGCCTGGATGGCGAGGCCGGCTGCGGCGCCGTCGGTGTTGGCGAGAGAGTTGTGGATGCGGCCGTAGGTGGTGCCGGCGTCGAGGGAGGCGGAGACTCCGCGGGCGGCGCCGACGGAGATGCCGCCCGCCTCGGTGCGCAGGACGACCGTGCCGTGCACGGCCTCGGCGATGTGCAGGTCGCCCTTCTGGGTACTGATCCGGGCGGGGCCGGTGAGACGGCCGACGAAGACGTCGCCGGCGAGCAGGGTGAGCCGGGCGCTCGCGGCCTCGTCGATCTTGACCGTGCCCTGCGCGCCTTCGAAGGCGACGTCGCCGAGGCGGCCGACGCCGCGGAACTCGCCGGCGGCGGTCGTCGCCTCGACGTGCGAGCCGGCGGGCAGCTGGACGGTCACCTCGAGGGCCCCGGTGGCGCCGAGGAACTGGTTCCTCGAAGGGCCCGTGATCCGCAGGGCGCCGTCGGCGAACTCCACCGAGGTCTCCTCCGCCGCCTTCACGTCGCGGCTCCTGGCGGCGTCCGCGGGCAGCACCTCGACCGTGGTGTCGGCCCGGTCGGCGGCGATGAACCGGACACGTCCCGCGGGAACGTCGAGGACGACCGAGACCGGGGCGGTGGTGGCGAACTTCTGCATCGTGCTCTCCTGTGTTCGTTGCTGTTTCCGACACGGGAAAAGCTACGTTGCGTTCTCTGTCTCTGCAACAAGTTCGTTGCGCAGAATTGTCATTCAAGCAGGTGGGAGGCGCATAAATGTTGCAATGCATTGTAAGGTAATGCAACATTGCGGCTCTCGCTCGTTGCAATGTGTGTCGGTGAACGCTAAACTGCCGGCATCGAGGCGCACGAAGGAGGCCGTGATGCCGGGAGGCAGACTCACCCAGCAGGAACGTCAGCAGATCGCGTCGGGGCTGGCCGACGGCCTCGCCTACGCGGAGATCGCCAGACGTCTCGACCGTCCGACCTCGACGGTCACGCGCGAGGTGATGCGCAACGGCGGACCCACCGCCTACCGCGCCGACCTGGCCCACCGGGCCACCGAGCGCCGCGCCCACCGCCGCAGGCAGACCGCGCCCCGCGGGCCGGGCACGTTCCCGCAGGCCCACGGGCGCGACGCCGAGGCCGTGCGCGAGTACGAGGAGGCGTTCACCACCGTCCTCATGGCCTCGGGCATGCCGAAGATGATGTCCAGGGTCATGGCGTGCCTCACCCTCACCGACGCGGGCAGCCTCACCGCGTCCGATCTGGTGCAGCGCCTCCAGGTCAGCCCCGCGTCCGTCTCCAAGGCGATCACGTACCTCGAGGAGCAGGCCTTCGTCCGCCGGGAGCGCGACGAACG
Source organism: Streptomyces sp. B21-105 (assembly GCF_036898465.1). Lineage (NCBI taxonomy): Bacteria > Bacillati > Actinomycetota > Actinomycetes > Kitasatosporales > Streptomycetaceae > Streptomyces > Streptomyces sp. B21-105. Next base: position 5,257,394 of record NZ_JARUMJ010000001.1, read on the forward strand.
CCGCCGCGAGCGCTACGTGGTCGACGACGACGTCTGGTACCAGTCGATGCTGGCCAGCGCCCGGGCTCTCACCCAGGTGATCGACGTCGCACGGCAGGGCGTCGGCGTCCTCGGCCCCGCCACGCCGGCCGCCGCCCGCCTCGAGAACATCGCGCGCTTCCTGGACTTCGTCAGCGAGAGCACGATCCGGGCGGCGGAGCAGGCCCGCGCGGTGCTGCACACGAAACCCGGCACGAAACCCGACGCCGCGGCACAAGCGCGCACGGGCACGGACGAAGGCCCCGCCGCCCCGGCTCCGACCCGCGAAGAGACCCCGCGGGCACAGGCGCCACGCTGAAGGACGGGCCGCCGACGGGGGCGCGGGCCGGCCCGTCCGTCCGGGGGCGACGAGGGGCGGACCGGGGGCGACCGGGCCGTCCGGCCGGCCCGTCCGGGGCTATCCGATCCCGGCCGTCGGCATGCCCGACGGCCACTGACCGTCCTGCGCCCTGGTGAACGTCTCCTTGCCGGCCGCGCCGGTCCAGGTGACCTCGAGGGACTCCGCGTCGACGGAATCGACCATGCCGGTCGCCCGGTCGTCCTTCCCGACGGTGCACGTCAGGTGGATCATCCGCATGCCCGACTCCTTGCCGGCGGTCCCGCTGCACACGCTCCCGCCGGTCCCGAAGAGGGCGGCCTGCTTCCCCGTGATGATGAGGGCGACGGCCTTGCCGTCCGTCGTGGCGAGCCAGCTGCCCTCCAGCTCGTCCGAGGCGGAGACGGAGTCGGAGGGCGAGGCCGACGCGCCGCCGTCCGCCGTCGCCTCCGGGGTGGTCGCGGAGCCGTCGCCGGACCCGCCGTCACCGCTGCACGCGGTCAGCGCGAGCGCGCCCGCCAGCGCGGCGGCCACCGCGGCGGCCCGCACCGGACGGCGGGACGCGCCCCGCGAGAAGATCGCCGAAGTCACTGCAAGCTCCCGAGCTAGGACCGAGGACCGAGGACCGGGAAAACCCGGGACCTCGAGGACCGCAGCAAGCTACCAGCAAGCCCGGCAGCGCCCCGGGCGCGACCGGAAGGCGGCCCGGGAACCGCCCGCGGCCACAGGGGACCCCTGCGACCACCAGGACTCCTCCCGTGACTACCAGGAGGACTTGCGCACCCCCGGCAGGTGTCCCGCGTGCGCCTGCTCGCGCAGACCAACCCGGGAGAGCCCGAACGTGCGGAAGTACCCGCGCGGGCGGCCGTCCACCTGATCCCGGTTGCGCACCCGCGTCGCACTGGCGTCCCGAGGCTGCGCGCGCAACTCCCGCTGCGCCGCCTCCCGTTCCGCGTCCGTCGACGACGGCCGCCGGAGGATCTCCTTCAGCTCGGCCCGCCGCGCCGCGCACCGCGCGACGATCGCCCGGCGTCGGTCGTTCTTCGCGATCTTGCTCTTCTTCGCCATCAGACCCGCACCCCCCGCGCGCGGATCCGCGCCACGGCCGCCTCGACGCCGATCACGTCGACGGTCTTGATCCCCTTCGTGCTCAGCCGCAGCCGTACGTGCCGGCCCTCGCTCGGCAGCCAGTACCGCTTGCTCTGGACGTTGGGGTCGAAGCGGCGCGACGTGCGCCGGTGGGAGCGGGAGATGCGGTTGCCGAAGCCGGGCCGGGCGCCGGTCAGCATGCAGTGCGCGGACATGGGTGACGTACCTCTCCTGAAGCGCTATCGCTAATGGTATTCATTTTCAGTAACATAGCAGCATGGCTCGCAACGAACTCCGTCCGGTCGTCAGGCTCAAGTCCACCGCGGGGACCGGATTCACCTACGTGACCCGCAAGAACCGCCGCAACGACCCCGACCGCATGACCCTGCGCAAGTACGACCCCGTCGCCGGCCGTCACGTCGACTTCCGAGAGGAGCGCTGAACCCCATGCGCAACGAGATCCACCCGCCGTACGGACCCGTCGTCTTCCGTGACCGTGCCGCGAACTACGCCTTCCTCACCCGCTCCACCATGAGCAGCGACCGGACGATCGAATGGGCGGACGGCGTCACGTACCCCGTCGTCGACGTCGAGATCTCCGATGTCAGCCACCCCTTCTACACCGGCACCGCGCGCGTGCTGGACACCGCCGGCCGGGTCGAGCGCTTCGAGCGGCGCTACGGGAAGCAGGGCGGGGCGTGAGCCTGTCGGTCGTGATCGTCGGCGGGCTGCACGCCGACGCCCGCCGGGCCACGGTCGCCCGCCTGCTCGCCGACGTGCCCGGCAGCGTCGTCCTGCACCACGACCTCGCGACGGCCGCGGCGGGCACGGTCGTACGGACGGTCCGGGACGCCACCGGCATCCTCTCCGCCGGGGAGGCGCCCCTGGTGAACGACTGCGCCTGCTGCGCGCTGCGCGAGGACCTGGTGCCCGAGCTGCGCCGTCTCGCCGACGACGGCGTCACCCGCCTCGCGGTCGTCGAACTGTGGGACTCCGTCGAGCCCAAGGCCATGGCCGAGGTGGTGGTGGCCGGCGGGCTCACGGTCACCGGCGTCGTCACCGCCGTCGATCCGGCGCTGCTCCTGCCCTGCCTCGGCAACGGCGACGACCTCGCCGACTGCGGTCTCGCCGCGGCCGCCACCGACCAGCGCACGGTCGCCGACACCTTCGCGCGGCAGCTGGAGTACGCCCCCGTGCTGGCCGTCGTCGACTCCGAGGAGGCCGACGACGAGGACCGCGAGCTGCTGGCGCAACTGCACCCCACGGCCCGTCAGGTCCGGATCGCGCCCGACGACCGCGCGGACCCGCGGTCGCCGCTGGCCGGGGCGGCGCTGGCCGGTTTCGACGCGGAGGCCGCCGCCGCGGCCCAGCACCCGGCCTGCGCGCTGCTCCCCGCCGAGGCCGACGCGCACGGCGTGAGCACGTTCGTCTGGCACCGCCGCCGGCCGTTCCACCCGGAACGGCTGTACGCGGCGCTGGAGGATCTGACCTGCGCGGCAGCCCGCAGCCGGGGCCGGTTCTGGCTCGCCGACAAGCCAGACGTGCTGCTCCACTGGGACGCGGCGGGCGGCGCCCTGTGCGTGGAGCCTGCCGGCCCGTGGCTGGCGTCCCTCCCCGACGCGGCCTGGGACCTGGTCCCGCCGGTGCGCCGCGCCGCGGCCGCGCTCGACTGGCACCCCGAACACGGCGACTGCTGCCAGCACCTGGTCTTCACGTCCCCCGGCCTGGACCGCGACGGCCTCGCCCGGCTCCTGGAGTCCTGCCTGCTCACCGACGCCGAGTACGCCGCCGGCCGCGCCGCCTGGAAGCGGCTGCCGCCCGCCTTCGACACCCTCCTGGAGGTCTGACCCGATGCCCCGCAAGCCCGAGCGCAAGCCCGCCAAGTCCCGTCCCAACCCCCTCGACCAGGCAGGCGTCACCTACATCGACTACAAGGACACCGATCTGCTGCGCCGGTTCCTCTCCGACCGGGGCAAGATCCGCAGTCGCCGGGTGACCCGTGTCTCCGCCCGGCAGCAACGGCAACTCGCCCGAGCCGTCAAGAACGCCCGCGAGATGGCCCTGCTCCCCTACAGCGCCGCCCGCTGACCCGCGCTCCGGGCGCCGCACGGACTCCGGGCGCCTCACGCGCCGCTCCGGCCACGGGAGGGGCGCTCACCTGTCCGGTACACGCCTCTCCCGTCCACCCGGGCCCGGTGCGCACACGTCGCCTTCCGTAGCCCCGGCCCACCGCCCTCCGTACGGTGCCCCCCGCATCCGTACGAGTGGACGCCCTCCCGCCGTCTACTCGCTCCGGCCGTCCGGACGCAGTCGTGCTCCGGCGGTGAGCCGATCCCGCCCTGATGCTCCGGGCCACCGCCCGCCCTGCCGCACCCCGCCCCCGCGCCGACCTCCGGGTCGTACGCGGGGGCGGCGGCCGTCGTCGTGCGACGAGGAACGGGCGGGTTGCGGCGTACTGCCGGGGCGTCGGCGACCGGCAGGTCGGGCGGTGGCCTGGCCCCGGCCGGGTCATGGTCGGGTCGTGGTGGGATCACGGCCCGGCCGCCCTGCGGACCGTCGTCCGAGGGCCCGAGCGGACGGCGGGCGTCCGCCGGAACCGCCGCCTTCGGGACGGCCGTCGCGGCCGTGGTGCCGCTCCCGGCGGAGGGATCCGATTCCGCGTCGTTTCCCCGTCGACGGAACACGAAGGCCCTGGCGCGCGTCTGTCCGGGTACACAAGTAGTCCGATCCGGACGACCGGGCGACCTTTCCGGACGACCTTCCGGACGCCCTTCAAAGCACCTTCCGGGAGCACCTCCCGACGCTCGGCCGCACGGAACGACATCGGTCAAGGGAGCGTCGCAGCTGTAACCATTCAGGCACCGCGCGTGCACGTGCATCTGCTCATGCGTCTGCATGTGAACAGGGTTATGATCCGGGACAGTTGACAACGGCACCAATGGCCACGCAAGCCAGTGCACCACCAGGGAGCGACCTGTGGACCACCACGTTGACGGGGGGCACGACGTGTACAACGGCATGACGGCCACACAGCTGTACGGGGTTGCCTGGCAGAAGAGCCGGCACAGCAACTCGCAGGGCTCCTGCGTGGAGTTCGCGCGCCTGCCCGGCGGTGACGTCGCCGTGCGCAACTCACGCTTTCCCGACGGACCCGCGCTCGTCTACACGCGCGCCGAGATCGAGGCCATGCTCCTGGGCATCAAGGACGGCGAGTTCGACCACCTGATCGGCGGCTGACGCCGCTGCCCGGCGCCCGCGTCGGATATCCCGGCGGAAAACGGACCGCAACGCGCGTAGAAGCAGCGCGTCCACGCGGCCCGCGTCACCTCACGCGGCCGGTGCGTGCAGCCGGAACAGCGCCCAGACGACCTTGCCGCCCAGGCTGCCGGCGAGCGGCTGCCAGCCCCAGCTGTCGGCGAAGGAGTCCACGAGGAACAGCCCGCGACCGGACTCCGCGGAGAAGTCCTCGCCCTCCTGCGGCAGGGGGCTGTCGTGGCTGGGATCGCGCACCGCGCACACCAGCCGCTGGGTCCAGCGCATCAGGTGCAGCCGCACCGGCGGATGCTGCCGGTCGGGCTCGCGTGGAAGGTCGTCGGAGGACAGTCCGTGCCGCAGCGCGTTGGTCACCAGTTCCGAGACGACCAGGCAGACGTCGTCGAACCGGTCGTCCACGTCCCACTGGCCGAGGGTGCGCCGGGTGAACCGGCGCGCCTCGCGCACCGCTTCGTAGCGGGCGGGCAGGGCGCAGGAGGCGGCGTTGGACACGGCCGCGGGATCCAGTGGCGGAAGGCCCTGCCGTAACGGCTCGAGCATGGTCGATCCATTCGTCCCCATGCGAGGCACTCCCGGGATTCGCGGTCGTTGCGATGCAGCGGTGGCGCGGGACCATGGTTTCTGATGCGCACTGCGGATGCAAGGGCAGATGCACGTGCACGTGACCGAAATGGACCCGCCCGTACCGCTTCTTGGCCATTTTTTCCGCCAACTTCTCTCTCACCGCCGCCACTTCTCTTGCTTTCTTCTCACTCTTCCTTCGCATCACGGTGTGCGTATGCTTTGAGTAAGTTCCATCTCTGTAATCGGACGTGTACTGCTCGAAGTGTTTTAGTGGCAGACTGCGGCCCCTAGGACGGCTGGGGAGGCTGGCGAACGTGAGCGCGGGAGAGCCCGGATCGGTGGTGCGGCGGATGCTGCTCGGCTCGCAACTACGACGGCTGCGTGAGGCCCGCGGCGTCACACGCGAGGCGGCGGGATACTCGATCAGGGCTTCGGAGTCGAAGATCAGCCGGATGGAACTGGGCCGGGTGAGCTTCAAGACCCGTGACGTGGAAGACCTGCTGACGCTGTACGGCATCACCGACGACGCGGAGCGCCACGCGCTCGTCGGCCTCGCCCGTGAGGCCAACGTGGCGGGCTGGTGGCACAGCTACTCGGACGTGCTGCCCAACTGGTTCCCCACCTATGTCGGCCTGGAGGGCGCCGCCGCCCTGATCCGCGTCTACGAGGTGCAGTTCGTGCACGGCCTGCTGCAGACCGAGGCGTACGCCCGTGCCGTCGTCAGTCGCGGCATGAGGGGCGCGAGCGCCGATGACGTCGACCGGCGCGTGGCGCTGCGCCTGGAGCGCCAGAAGTACCTCGTCGCCGAGAACGCCCCCGACTTCCACATCGTCCTCGACGAGGCCGCGCTGCGCCGGCCGTACGGCGACCGCGAGGTGATGCGCGGGCAGCTCCAACATCTGATCGACGTCTCCGAGCGGCCCAACGTCCGGTTGCAGGTCATGCCGTTCAGCTTCGGCGGGCACTCCGGCGAGTCAGGGGCCTTCACCATCTTGAGCTTCCCCGAGTCCGATCTGTCGGACGTGGTCTACCTGGAGCAGCTCACCAGCGCCCTGTACCTGGACAAGCGCGAGGACGTCGCGCAGTACGAACTCGCCCTGAAGGAACTGCAGCAGGACAGCCCCGGACCGGACGAGAGCCGCGACCTGCTCCGTGGCCTGATCCAGCTCTCCTGACCCCCGGCGGCTCAGGGATTCCCCTAGAGGCTCCGGGAATCCCTTCAACTCCCTTGAAACACCCGTACGATGACGTGTGATCAGATCGTGACTCCGATCGATCACAGTCGTTCGCAGCAGGGGATTGAGGGATCACATGTCGCCGTCCTACTTCACCGACCTGGCCCAGCAGTACATCGACGGTAAGTGGCGCCCGGGGACGGGCTCCTGGGACATCATCGACTTCAACCCCTACGACGGCGAGAAGCTCGCCTCGATCACCATCGCCACCGTCGACGAGGTCGACGAGGCCTACCGCGCCGCCGCCCGCGCGCAGCGGCAGTGGGCCGCCACCAACGCCTACGCCCGCCGCTCGGTCTTCGAGAAGGTGCTGGCGCTGGTCGAGGAGCGCGAAGCGGAGATCAGCGAGCTGCTCGTCGCCGAGGCGGGCGGCACCTACGGCAAGGCGGCCTTCGAACTCCACCTCGCGAAGGAGTTCCTGCGCGAGTCGATCCACCTGTCGCTGCGCCCCGAGGGCCGCATCCTGCCCTCGCCGGTCGACGGCAAGGAGAACCGCGTCTACCGCGAGCCGGTCGGCGTGGTCGCCGTGATCAGCCCCTTCAACGTGCCGTTCCTGTTGTCGCTGAAGTCCGTCGCCCCCGCGCTGGCCCTCGGCAACGGCGTGGTGCTCAAGCCGCACCAGAACACCCCGGTCTCCGGCGGCACCGTGATCGCCAAGCTGTTCGAGGACGCGGGTCTGCCTCCGGGCCTGCTGAACGTCGTGGTGACCGACATCGCCGAGATCGGCGACGCCTTCCTGGAGCACCCGATCCCGCGGGTCATCTCCTTCACCGGCTCCGACAAGGTCGGCCGGCATGTCGCGACCGTCGCCGCCTCGCACTTCAAGCGGTCCATCATCGAACTCGGCGGCAACAGCGCCTTCGTCGTCCTCGACGACGCCGACGTGGACTACGCGGTGGACGCGGCCGTCTTCAGCCGCTTCGTCCACCAGGGCCAGGTCTGCATGGCCGCCAACCGCATCCTGGTCGACAGCTCGCTCGCCGACGAGTTCACCGAGAAGTTCGTCGCCAAGGTGCGCACGCTGAAGGCCGGCGACCCGCGCGACCCGCAGACCCTCATCGGCCCGGTCATCAACTCCCAGCAGGCGGAGGCCGTCTCCGGCGCGGTCGCCCAGGCGATCGCCGAGGGCGCGACCGCCCTGCTGCACGGCACGACCACCGACAACCTCGTCGAGCCGTCCGTCCTCGCCGATCTGCCGCTCGACTCCGCCCTGCTCCAGCAGGAGGTCTTCGGGCCGGTCGCCTTCATCAACACCTTCGACGGCGAGGCGGAGGCCCTGCGCATCGCCAACGACACGCCGTACGGCCTGAGCGGCGCCGTGCACACCCGCGACGTCGAACGCGGCGTCGCCTTCGCCAAGCAGATCGTCACCGGCATGTTCCACGTCAACGACGCCACCGTGCACGACGAGCCGATCGTCCCCTTCGGCGGCGAGAAGAACTCCGGCGTCGGCCGTCTCAACGGCGAGACCACCCTGGAGTCCTTCACCACCACCAAGTGGATCTCGGTCCAGCACGGCCGCAGCCGCTTCCCCTTCTAGGACGCGCAGCGCACCGAGCTCCGGACGCTCCGCGTACCCGGGCGGGCGGCTGTCCGGTGCCCTGCGGGGTGCCCGGACGTCACGCCCTAACCTGGGCGCATGTCAGCGATCCGTCTCCTCGTCCTGGGCGCCGTGCGCCAGCACGGGCGGGCCCACGGCTACCAGGTGCGCGGCGACCTGGAGTACTGGGGCGCCCACGAGTGGTCCAACGCCAAGCCGGGCTCGATCTACCACGCCCTGAAGCAGATGGCGAAGCAGGGCCTGCTGCGTGAGCACGAGACGGCCCCGTCCACCGCGGGCGGCCCGCCCCGCACCGAGTACGAGGTCACCGAGGCGGGCGTCGAGGAGTACTTCCGGCTGCTGCGCGAGGCGCTGGTCTCCTACGACCAGAAGACGGACGTGAAGTCGGCCGCCATCGGCTTCGTGGTGGACCTCCCGCGTGCGGAGGCGGTCTCGCTCCTGAAGGAGCGCGTGCGCGGCATCGACGGGTGGCGCTCGGCCGTCACCGAGCACTACGTCCCCGAGGAGGGCCCCGGGCAACTGGGCCACATCGGCGAGATCATGAACCTCTGGGTCCACACGGCCGACGCCGAGGCGGAGTGGGCCCGCGGCCTGATCGCACGGATCGAGGACGGGGCGTACACCTTCGCGGGCGAGGGCGAGCCGTTCGTCGGCATCCTCGCGCCGGGCGAGGAGAACCCGTACGCGACGGGGGAACGGCATCCGGAGGACTGGCACTAATCAAGTTTGACGACTGGCGAGAGGCGCGTTACCTTCGCCGTTGTAGTCAAGTTTGACTAATCGAGGAGTGGGGGCTTCATGGCCGACACGGCGATCACCGTCGACGGCGTCCACAAGAGGTACGGGGAGACGCGGGCACTGGACGGGCTCGACCTCACCGTGGCCCGCGGCACCGTGCAGGGGGTGCTCGGACCGAACGGCGCGGGCAAGACGACCCTGGTCAGAATCCTGTCCACGCTGCTGCGGCCCGACGCCGGACGCGTCGAGGTGGCGGGACACGACGTCCGGTCCGAGGCCCGGGAGGTCCGCCGGCGCATCGGCCTGCTCGGCCAGCACGCCGCCCTCGACGAGGAACTGGACGGCCGGCAGAACCTGGAGCTGTTCGGACGCCTCCACCATCTGGGCGCCCGCCACGCGCGCGTGCGCGCCGTCGAACTCCTCGAGCGCTTCGGCCTCGCCGACACCGGCCGCAAGCCGGTCCGCTCCTACAGCGGAGGCATGCGCCGTCGGCTGGACCTCGCCGTCTCCCTCATCGGCGGCCGGCACGGCGCCGACCCCGAGGTGCTCTTCCTGGACGAGCCGACCACCGGGCTCGACCCGCGCGGGCGCGCCGAGGTCTGGTCCGCGGTGCGTTCGCTGGTCGGCGGCGGCACGACGGTGGTGCTCACCACCCAGTACCTGGAGGAGGCCGACCAACTGGCCGACCGCATCTGCGTCGTCGACCGCGGCCGGGTGATCGCCGACGGCACGCCGGACGAGCTCAAGGCGCTGACGGGCGGCGACCGCATCGACGTCGTCCTGCGCGACGCGGGCCTCCTGGGGGCCGCGGTCGCCCTGCTGCCCCTGCCCGAGGAGGGCGTCACCGTCGACACCGACCGCCGGCTGCTCAGCGCACCCGTCACCGACCGCATGGCCGCCCTCTTCGGCGTCGTCCGCGCCCTGGAGGAGGCCGGCGTCGAGGCGGAGGACGTGGCCCTGCGCCGCCCCACGCTGGACGAGGCCTTCCTGCACCTGACCGGGCGCGGGGACCGCGCCGACGACCGCGTCGACCGCGCCGACGACCGCGTCGACCGCGCCGACGACCCCGCGAAGGAGACCGTGTGAGCGGCTACGCGTACGCGCTGACCGACTGCTGGACCATGACCCGCCGTGAGCTCGCCCACTGGGCACGCCGGCCGGGCCGGCTGGCCGTCGGGTTCGTCTTCCCGGTGATGCTGCTGCTGATGTTCGGCTACCTGATCGGCGGCGGCCGCGGGGTCGGCGGCGCCTACCTCGACTACCTGATGCCCGGCATGCTCGCGCTCACCATGGCCTTCGGCCTGGAGGGCACGATGGTCGCCGTCACCCAGGACCTCGACAAGGGCGTCGTGGACCGCTTCCGCGCGATGCCGACGGCCGACGGCGCGGTTCTGGTGGGCCGCTCGGCGGCCGACATGCTCCAGTCGGCCGTGAGCCTGGCCGTGCTGACCGTCGTCGGCCTGGCGCTCGGCTGGCGCCCCCAGGGCGGACCGGGCGCCTTCCTGGGCGCGCTGGGCCTTCTCCTCCTGTTCCGCTTCGCGATGCTGTGGGTCGGCATCTATCTGGCGCTGGTGGCAGGGAGGCCGGAGATGGTGCAGACCGTGCAGATCCTCGTCTGGCCGATCGGCTTCCTCTCCAACGCCCTGGCCGCGCCCACGTCCATGCCCGACTGGCTGGGCACGGCCGTCGAGTGGAACCCGATGTCCCGGACGGCGACCGCGGTGCGCGACCTGTTCGGCGGCGCGGGCGCGGACCCGGCCCACGTGTGGCCGGCCGTGGGCTGGCCGCTGGCCCTGTTGGCGGTCTTCTTCCCACTGGCGGTACGGAAGTTCGCCCGCATGAGCCACTGAGGGCCGCCCGCGCGCGAGCCCGTCAGTGGTGGAAGCCGGTCGCCGCGGACCTGTCCCGGGTCCGCGGCGCCGACTGCCGGCGCAGTTCCGGCAGCAGGCGGGACAGGGCCTCCACGAACAGGTCGGCGAGGTCCTCCGAGAAGCCGTTCCTGCACACGATCCGCAGGACCGACAGGTCCTCCCGGTTCGGCGGGAACGTGTACGCGGGTACCAGCCAGCCGCTCTCGCGCAGCCGCCGCGAGACGTCGAAGACGTCGTACGAGTCCACGCCCGGGGCCGTCGTGAAGGCGAAGACCGGCAGCTCGTCGCCCCGGGTGAGAAGCCGGAAGTCGCCGAGCGCCTCCACCCGGTCGGCGATGCCCCGGGCCACGTCCCGCGTGGTCTGCTGCACCGCCCGGAAGCCCGCCCGGCCCAGCCGCAGCAGCGTGTAGTACTGCGCGACGACCTGGGCGCCCGGCCGCGAGAAGTTGAGGGCGAAGGTCGGCATGTCGCCGCCCAGGTAGTTCACCCGGAAGACCAGTTCCTCCGGCAGTGCCTCGTTGTCGCGCCACAGCGCCCAGCCGACGCCCGGGTACACCAGCCCGTACTTGTGCCCCGAGGTGTTGATGGACGCCACACGCAGGAGGCGGAAGTCCCACACCAGGTCCTCGTCGAGGAAGGGCGCGATCATCGCCCCGGACGCGCCGTCGACGTGCACCGGGACGTCGAGTCCGGTGCGCTCCTGAAGAGCGTCGAGGGCCGCGCAGAGATCCGCGATCGGTTCGTAGGAGCCGTCGAAGGTGGAGCCGAGGACACCGACGACGCCGATGGTGTTCTCGTCGCACAGCTCGGCCGCGGCCCGCGGGTCGAGGTGGAAGCGCTCGCCCTCCATGGGGACCATGCGGGCCTCCACCTCCCAGAAGTTGCAGAACTTCTCCCAGCAGACCTGGACGTTGACGCCCATCACGAGGTTGGGTCGGGCACCCGGGTAGCGGCCCCCGGCGCGCTTGGACCACCGCCGTTTCAGCGCCATCCCGGCGAGCATGCACGCCTCGCTCGACCCGGTCGTCGAACACCCCACGGCCACCGACGGGTCGGGCGCGTTCCACAGGTCGGCCAGCATCGCCACGCAGCGCCGCTCCAGCTCGGCGGTGCGCGGGTACTCGTCCTTGTCGATCATGTTCTTGTCGCGGCACTCCGCCATCAGCACCCCGGCCTGCGGCTCCATCCAGGTGGTGACGAAGGTGGCGAGGTTGAGCCGTGCGTTGCCGTCCAGCATCAGCTCGTCGTGCACCAGTTGATACGCCGCCGCCGGTGGCGTCGGGCCGTCCGGCAGCCGGTGCTTGGGCGGCGACTCGATCATGCCGCTGACCGGATCGGCCTCGCCGTAGAAGGGGTTGACGGACAGGGGACGCCCGTCGGACTTCGAGGGACCTTTGTGCAACGGCATGGGCTGCCTCCTCAAGGGGCGAACGGGTGTCAGCGGACCGGAGTTCCGTCCTCGCGCAACTGCATCTGCGGCCGCCCCGTCACCAGCAGCCAGGCCGGCAGCGAGGCGATGCAGAGCAGTGCGATGACCGAGGGCGAGGAGACCAGGACGGCGGCGACGAAGAGACTCACCCAGCCCTGCCGGGTGATGGCCAGGAGGATGCCGAGCACCCCGGTGGCCACGCCCACCGCGGGATGGACGTCCGGCACGAGCGCATGGGCGGTGAGACCGAGGGCGGAGCCCACGAACACGGCCGGGAAGATCCGCCCGCCCCGGAAGCCGGACGTCGCGGCGACCACCATCGCGGCCAGCTTCACCACCGTCATGGTGGCGAACTGGCCGGCCGTCCAGCCGTCGGGGTCGGCGGCGAGCTCCGCGACCTCGTCCAGCCCCTTGAAGAGCGTCAGATGGCCGCCCAGGGCCGCCAGCAGGCCCAGTACGACCCCGCCGGCCGGGAGGATCAGCATCGGGTGCCGCAACCGTGCGAAGGCGCGGTGCGCGTACGGGAAGGCGTAGACGCCGCACATGCCGAGCAGCGCGCCCGCCGAGGCGACCACCACCGCCGCCAGCAGATCCGCCCAGCCGGGCTGCCCGAACGGGGGCAGGTGCATGTCGAAGCTCGGATCGGCCAGCAGGGTGGTCGTCATCGCGCCGGCCGCGGCGGCGACCAGCGGGGTGAAGACGCTGTCCCACAACGGCCCCTCGGTCTGCCGTCCCGCCAGCGCTTCGGAGATGAGCAGCGCCGCAGCCACCGGCGTGCCGAAGAGCGCGCCGATGGTCGCCGCCTCCGCGAGCATCACCCACAGCGCGCCCGGCGCCTGCGGCCGCAGCCGGTGGCCGAGCCAGAAGACGACCGCCACGTTGACGGCGATGATCGGGTTCTCCGGGCCCAGGCTGGGCCCGCCCGCCAGCATCAGGGCCGTCGCCACCAGCAGCCCCGGCAGCACCACCGGCGGCAGCACGCGCGCGTCCAGCCCCATGGTCGCCGGGTCGGGACCGGCGTGCCCCGGCGCCTTCCACACCACCAGCCCCACCAGCACGCCCGTCATGGTGAGCATGACCATCATCCACAGCACCGAGTACCGGCCCACGCCGGTTGCGTCCGGGAGGTTCTGCCACAGCACGTGCTGGAGCTGGTCCGCCACCCCCTCCACGAGCAGGAGCAGCAGGCTCGCCAGCACGCCGACGGCGAGAGCGGGCAGGATCGACGGCAGCAGGGTGCGTGCCGGGGTCGCCGGAGGGCGGGGCGGCTGCACTGCGGGGTCCTGGGCCACGGGCTCACGATAAGCGGGCAAGACAGGCAAAGCGGACGCGACATCCGGACGGCGGCGGACGAGGAGGCTTCCGGGAAGGCGCCTGAGGACTGGGGGAGGAATCCGGCTTGCACCTCACGTGGCGTGAGGACGCACCGTGGAGCGCGTACCGAGAAGGGAGCGGACGAAGTGAGTTACTCGGTAGGACAGGTCGCCGGATTCGCCGGTGTCACGGTGCGCACGCTGCACCACTACGACGACATCGGCCTGCTCGTCCCCGGCGGGCGCAGCCACGCGGGTCACCGGCGCTACGAGGAGGCCGACCTCGACCGGCTGCAGCAGATCCTGTTCTACCGCGAGCTCGGCTTCCCGCTCGAGGAGGTCGCGGCCCTGCTCGACGACCCGGCGGCCGACCCGCGCGCGCACCTGCGCCGCCGGCACGAACTGCTGACCGCCCGGATCGAGAAGCTGCAGAAGATGGCCGAGGCCGTGGAACACGCCATGGAGGCGAAGCAGATGGGCATCAACCTCACGCCCGAGGAACGGTTCGAGGTCTTCGGCGACAAGGACCCGGAGCAGCACGCCGGGGAGGCGGAGCAGCGCTGGGGCGGCACCGAGGCCTACGCCGAGACGCAGCGCCGGGTCGCCGGCTACACCAAGGAGGACTGGAGACGCGTCAAGGCCGAGGTCGACGACTGGGAGCAGCGCTACGTCGCCCTGATGACCGCAGGGGAGGCGGCGACCGGCGAGTCCGCCATGGACCTGGCCGAGGAACACCGTCGGCACATCGGTGTGTGGTACTTCGAGTGCTCCTACGAGATGCACCGGTGCTTCGCAGAGATGTACGTCACCGACGAGCGCTTCAAGGCCTACTACGACTCCATGCGCCCGGGGCTCGCCGAGCACCTGAAGGAGGCGATCGTCGCGAACGCGGCGCGCCACGACGCGTGAGCGGTCGTGACCCGGGCGGGGCTGCTCCGGGGCGGGGCTACTCCCGGGTCACGATCACGGCCGTCCCGTACGCGCACACCTCCGTGCCGACGTCGGCGGCCTCCGTCACGTCGAAACGGAACGCGAGGACGGCGTTGGCCCCCCGCGCGCGTGCCTGCTCGACGAGCCGTTCCATGGCCTGGTTGCGGGTCTCCACGAGGGTCTTCGTCAACCCCTTGAGCTCGCCGCCGATCATCGACTTCAGGCCCGCGCCGATCTGGCTGCCCAGGTGCCGTGAGCGCACCGTCAGCCCGAAGACCTCGCCGATGACCTGCTGCACCCGGAAGCCGGGTACGTCGTTCGTGGTGACGACCAGTACGTCCGGCTCGGGGCCCTGCCCGCCGCCGTAATCATCGATGCCCATGTTCACAGGTTTGACCAAGGAGAGGCACAGTGCATCCTGGGGGAGCCCCCGGGAACCTGGTCCCGCGGCACCGCGTTGATAGCTTTGGGCGGCCAGGTCGCCCACCGACCGCCTTCACCCCTCAGGAGCCCGGAACCCGTGACTACCCTCGCCCTCGGCCCCGAGTGGATTACTCCGGACTATCTGATCTCGACGTTCGGCCTGGTCGGCATCCTGGTCATCGTCTTCGCCGAGTCGGGCCTGTTCGCCTTCCTGCCGGGCGACTCCCTGCTGTTCACCGCCGGTCTGCTGGTTGCCGACGGCAAGTGGATCCACCAGCCGCTGTGGCTGGTGTGCACCCTGATCGTGGTCGCGGCCGTCCTCGGCGACCAGGTGGGTTATCTCATCGGCAAGTTCTTCGGACCGAAGCTCTTCAGCCGGCCCGACTCCAAGCTCTTCAAGAAGGAGAACCTGGACAAGGCCCACGAGTTCATCGAGCGCTACGGCCCCAAGGCGATCGTGCTGGCCCGTTTCGTCCCCATCGTGCGCACCTTCGCGCCGATCATCGCCGGCGCCGGCCGCATGAAATACCGCACGTTCATCACGTACAACGTGGTCGGCGGCATCCTGTGGGGCACGGGCGTCACGGTCGCGGGCTACTTCCTCGGCCAGATCGACCTCATCAAGGAGAACGTCGAGGCGATCCTGGTCCTGATCGTCCTCATCTCGGTCGTCCCGGTGGTCATCGAGGTCCTCAAGGCCCGCAAGGAGGCCCGCAACGCCTCGGCCGCGCAGGAGGAGCCCGCCCGGCACGAGCCCGCCCGGCAGCAGGCGCAGCACTCGCCGTACGGGCAGTCCCCGGTCATGGACGACGCGACGACCCAGCTCCGCCGCATCGACCAGCAGCAGCCGTACGGCGACCAGGGCCACCGCGAGCACCAGGGCCACCACGGCCACCAGAACGGGCACGGCCACCAGAGCGGCCAGGATCACCAGAACGGCCAGGGCCAGACCTACGAGAACGAGTACTACGGCCGGCCGTACCCGCAACAGCAGCAGAACCCCCAGCAGCAGTACCCCCAGGAGTGGCAGCAGCAGCCCGCCCAGCAGCAGCCCCCGCAGCAACAGCAGCCGTACGACGGCGCCCGGCACAACGGCCAGTACCCCCACAACCAGGGGTACTAGCGCGCGGGTGCCTGGGGCGCGGGGGCGTCAGAACCCCCGCGTCCGCTTGGCGGCCCGCCGCTTGTCGGCGGAGCCCACCCGCAGGAACAGCCGCGAGATCTCGGAACCGAGGTTCACCCCGATGGCGATGGCCATCGCCAGTGCCGCGGCCTTGGTGATCGACACCAGCCCCGCGTCCACCTCGTTCTGCGCGATCGACAACAGCCCGAAGTAGGTGGCCGATCCGGGCAGCAGCGGCCCGATCGCGGCGGTCGTGTACGGCAGCGCGGACGCGAACCGGTAGCGCGACAGCAACTGCCCGAACAGCCCCACCACCCCGGCGGCGACGGCCGTGGAGGCCACCGGCGAGATGTCACCGGCGTAGTACATCGCGCCGTACACCGACCAGGCCACCCCGCCGTTCAGCGTCACGGCCAGCACGGTGGACCGTTCCTGCTGGAGCAGCACCGCGAACGTCAGGGACAGCAGCATGGACGCGCCGATCTGCCACAGCGGCCGCTTGGAGACGCCCAGCGACACGTCCGGGTTGAGATGCGCGCCGAGCTGAACCCCGACGTAGAGCATCACCAGCACGCCGATCACGATGCCCACGAAGAAGTACATGACCTCCAACAGGCGTGCCGCCGCGGTGATGTAGAAGCCCGTCAGGCCGTCCTGGACGCCCGCCACCAGCGCCCGCCCGGGCAGCAGCGCGAACAGCCCGCCGGTGATGACCGCGGACGCCTTCACGTCGACGTCCGCCAACGTGAGCGCGATGCCTATCGCGGCCGGCGGCATCGCCGCCACCAGGAACTGGTAGAACTCCGGCAGTCCGCGCCCCGCGCACAGCCACGCCAGCCGGTCGCCGAGCATCGCGCCGAGCAGAGCCGCCACGAACACGACCGCGTCACCGCCGACCAGCACCGAGGCCGCGCCCGCGAGCAGTCCGCTCGCGGACGTCAGCACCCAGGTCGGGTAGGGGTGCCGGTTGCGGCGTATCTCCGCCAGGCGCCGGTAGGCGTCCTCCAGGGAGAGGTGGGTGTCGGCGTCGCTCAGGTCGTCCACGAGCTGGAAGACGGCCGCCAGGCGCGTGTAGTCGGTGCCCCGGCGGCGCACCGTCCGCGACGCCGTCACCGGGTCCTCCACCAGGGACGGCTGGTACGAGATGGCCAGCAGCGTGAACGTGACGTTGGGCTCGCAGCGGTCCAGCCCGTAGGAGCGGCAGACCGCGAACATGGCGGCCTCCACGTCCTCGGCGCCCTCCCCGCCCGCCAGCAGCAGTTCGCCGATGCGCAGCGTGAGGTCGAGCACGCGCGGGACGGCCGGGCCGCCCTCCTCCGTCTTCGGTCCCGGCTCCGGCGCGGGCCGCTCGGTGACCGGCATCCGCAGCATCGTGCGCATCCGGTCCTGCCAGGGCAGGTCCTTGGTCAGGCTCACCAGCGGGACGCCGGCGGCCGGCGTGAAGGCGGCCGGCGCCTCCCGGGCGCTGTAGGTGCTCGGCACGCTGAACGCCGATCCCTCGCCCTCCCCGGCGGCCGGCTGGCTCACGTCCAGCCCCTGCGGAACGGCGAACTCCGAGGTGGTCTCGGGTTCCCCGCCGGTTCTGGGGACGGTCAGCCCCACCGGCATCGCGAACTCGGACGTGATCTCGGGATCGAAGGCGGTCCTCGCCTCGTCCGACTGCGGTTTGCGATTCTCCGCCTCCGACACTCAGCAACGCTCCCTGAACGACACCTTCCGTAGGCCTCAGTATGCGCACAGACGCCCGAGAGGGCCGTACGCGCATGCGTGCGGCCCTCTCGTCGACATCAGAGGCGACCGGGGCCTCAGTGACCGCCCTGGTCCTTGAAGCGCTTGTAGGACCGCTCGATCTCGGCCTCGGCGTCGGTGCGGCCGACCCAGTCGGCGCCCTCGACGGACTTGCCGGGCTCCAGGTCCTTGTAGACCTCGAAGAAGTGCTGGATCTCCAGCCGGTCGAACTCCGACACGTGGTGGATGTCGCGCAGGTGCTCCACGCGCGGGTCCGTCGACGGGACGCACAGCAGCTTGTCGTCGCCGCCGGCCTCGTCGGTCATCCGGAACATGCCGATCGCGCGGCAGCGGATCAGACAGCCCGGGAACGTGGGCTCGTCCAGGATGACCAGCGCGTCCAGCGGGTCACCGTCCTCGCCGAGGGTGTTCTCGACGAATCCGTAGTCGGTCGGGTAGGCGGTCGAGGTGAAGAGTCGACGGTCCAGGCGGATCCGACCGGTCTCGTGGTCCACCTCGTACTTGTTCCGCGAACCCTTCGGAATCTCGATCGTGACGTCGAACTCCACCGGTGGCTCCTCCATGATCAACACATAGTTCTGGTGGTTAAGTGTCCCTCACGCCGGTGTGTGATCGCGAAAGGGGCTGGTGTTCGTGCCGGAGCTGAGGCCTTGGCGGGCCGCGAGACCGCACGTGGTGCGGGTCACGGACGCCGTGAGACCCCGTCTGGCACGGGCTGCAGGGATCGTACGGCCTCGTCTCGCGCGCGTGGCGGCGAGCGCGGGGCCGCAGGTCGCACGGCTCACGCGGGTCGCGAGGCCGCAGCTCGCGCGGCTCACCGGGACCGGTCCGAACGCCCGGTCCTGGCAGTACGGCGCGGGCGCGGCGACCGTGGGACTGGCGCTGGCCGCCGGTGTGGTGACCGTCGCCGGTCCCTGGGACGCCACCGGTCAGCGTACGGCCGAGCGGGACCGGGCGACCGCCCTCGCACGGACGGGTGGCGGAGATCACGGACGTACGGCGGATTCGTCCCGTACGTCCACCGCCGCGGCCGGTGCGCCGCGCCCCGCCCCCAGCGCCGCCTCCGTCCTGGTCGGCCTCGGCGGCGGCGTCACCGTCGTCAAGTCCGCACCGAACGCCGTGCCGACGGGCGCGGGCGTCGCGGGCGTCCTGAACCCCCTCCTGGCCGACCCGGTCCTCGGCGCGCGGCACGCCGCCGCGGTCGTCGACGTCGCCACCGGCAAGCACCTGTACGGCGCCGGGGCCGGGACGGGGCTGACGCCGGCCTCCACCACGAAGATCGCCACCGCGGTCGCCGCGCTCTCCGCGATGGGCGGCGAGCACCGCCTCACCACCCGCACGGTGCTCGAACCCGACACCAAGGAGCTCGTGCTCGTCGGCGGCGGCGACCCCACCCTCACGGCCCGCGACGACGACCGCGCGGGCTGGGCCGGTCTGCGCGCCCTCGCCGCGTCCTCCGCCGCCGCCCTGAAGAAGCGCGGCCTCACCCACGTGACGCTGTCGTACGACACGACCCTGTACGCGGGCAGCGAAGTTCATCCCATCGGGCCCAACGGCAACCTCGCCCGTGTCACCGCCCTGTCCGCCGACGAGGGCCGCCCCGACGGCTCCACCAGCGGTCCGGTCACGCGCGTGCCCGACCCCGCGGCCGACGCGACCCGCACGTTCGCCGCGTTTTTGAAGGCCGACGGCATCACCACGACGCCCCCCGGCCCCTCCAAGGCCACCACGCGCGCGAAGAGCCTCGCCTCGGTCTCCTCGCCGCCGCTTTCGGTCCTGGTCGAGCGGATGCTGACCAACAGCGACAACGACATCGCCGAGGCCCTCGCCCGGCACACCGCCCTCGCGACCGGCGTCCGCGCCGACTTCGCGGGCGGCGGCGCCGCGGTCCGGGCCCAGTTGAAGAAGCTCGGGCTGCCGACGGCCGGCGTCCGCATCAAGGACGGCAGCGGACTCGACCGCCAGGACCGGATCACGGCGAACCTGCTGACCGCCCTCCTGGTGAAGGCCGGCGACCCGGCCCGTCCCGACCTGCGCCCCGTCCTCACCGGCCTGCCCGTCGCGGGCTTCACCGGCACCCTCGCCGACCGCTACAGGGACGGCGCGGCCGGCGTCGTCCGCGCCAAGACGGGCACCCTGACCGGCGTGAACGCCCTCGCCGGCACGGTCGTCGACCAGGACGGACGGCTCCTCGCCTTCGCCTTCCTGGCCGCCGGCACGACCGACGCGGGGGCGGCCCAGGCGGCGCTGGACAGGGCGGCCACGGCGCTCGCGGGCTGCGGCTGCCGCTGACGTCGGGAGGGCGGGCCGCACCCGACGGCCGCGGCCCACCCCGGAGGCACCCCCCGAGGCACCCCCGACCCCGACCCCGACATCTCCCTGACCGGCCTCCCGCGGCCTGCCCCCGGCGGCGGCGCTCACGTACGGTTGACGCATGACGAGCATCGGTGGTGCTGCATCTGCGGGGATGGTCGACTGGAATCTGGCGGTGGCGACCGCGACCCGGCTGGTGCGGCCGGGCCCGGAAGTCAGCCGCGACGAGGCACGGGCCGTCGTCGCGGAACTGCGCCGGCACGCCAAGGCCTCGGAGGCGCACGTCCGGGGCTTCACCCGGATGGCCACCGAGGAGCTCCACGACACCCCCATCCTCGTCGTCGACCGCCCCGGTTGGGTGCGGGCCAACGTCGCGGGCTTCCGGGAGATCCTCAAACCCCTCCTGGACAAGATGCAGGAACGACGCGGCAACACCCCCGGGGGCGCGGTCCTCGGAGCCGTCGGCGGCAAGGTCACCGGCGTCGAACTCGGCATGCTGTTGTCCTTCCTGTCCTCCCGCGTCCTCGGCCAGTACGAGACCTTCGCGCCGGCCACCCGTGAACTCCCCGCCGGCGCGGGCGGCGGCGGGCGGCTTCTGCTCGTCGCGCCGAACATCGTCCACGTGGAACGCGAACTCGACGTCCACCCCCACGACTTCCGCCTCTGGGTCTGCCTCCACGAGGAGACGCACCGCACGCAGTTCTCCGCCGTGCCCTGGCTGCGTGACCATCTCGAGGGAGAGATCCAGTCGTTCCTGGGCGAGACCGACGTCGACCCCTCGACCTTCCTCGAGCGGGTCCGGGAAGCCGCCCAGTCCCTCGCCGGCGGCCGCCCCGAGGGCGAGGAGGACGACGGGGGCCACTCCCTGGTCGAACTCGTGCAGACGCCCGCCCAGCGCGAGATCCTCGCCCGCCTCACCGCCGTGATGTCCCTCCTCGAAGGCCACGCCGACTTCGTCATGGACGGCGTCGGCCCCGACGTCGTCCCGACCGTCGCCGAGATCCGCGAGAAGTTCCAGCAGCGCCGCGCCAAGGGCGCCTCCCGGCTCGACATCGCCCTGCGCAAGCTCCTCGGCCTCGACGCCAAGCTCAAGCAGTACCGGGACGGCGAACGCTTCGTGCGCGCCGTCGTCGACCAGGTCGGCATGGACGGCTTCAACCGCGTCTGGACCTCCCCGAACACACTTCCGACCAAGGCCGAGATCGGCAAACCGGCGGACTGGATCGCGCGCGTGCACCGCAAGGCCGAGTCGTGACCTCGCGAAACCCGATGAGCCGAATCCGGCCGACGGCAGGCGAACGCCCCTTCAATCACCCGTCCGAGGGACCGTCGGCCCCGGGCAGGCGTGCAATGCTCGGGGAACGCCCCGGTTCTGTCACCATCTACACACTCTGAGTGACCGAACCCGGGCTCAGCCCCCGAAAACTTCATGAAGGGAACCGGACAATGGGTCCCCATCCTGCGGTCGCGGCGATACGCCTGGCGGTCCGCCGCGTACTCCACGACGTCCTCAACGACCACCCCGCCCCCCGAGTGAGCGCCCACGAACACCCGCCGTCGCCGCCGCTCGTGCTCGTGGCGTGCTCCGGCGGCGCCGACTCCATGGCCCTCGCCTCCGCCCTCGCCTTCGAGGCCCCCCGGCTCGGCATCCGCGCCGGCGGCGTCACCGTCGACCACGGCCTGCAGCCCGGCTCCGACCTGCGCGCCGCGGAGGTCGCCCTGCGGCTGCGCGAACTCGGCCTCGACCCCGTCGAGTCCACCGCCGTGACCGTCGGCCGCGAAGGCGGCCCCGAGGCAGCCGCCCGCGACGCCCGCTACACCGCCCTCGACGCCGCCGCCGAGCGCCACGGCGCCGCCGCGGTCCTGCTCGGCCACACCCGCGACGACCAGGCCGAGACGGTCCTGCTCGGCCTCGCCCGCGGCTCCGGCATCCGCTCCCTGTCCGGCATGGCCGCCGTCTCCGGCGGACCGGGGGCCGCCCGCCGCTACCGCCGCCCCTTCCTCCAGCTCGACCGGCAGACCGCCCGCAAAGCCTGCATGGTCCAGTCCCTGCCCGTCTGGGACGACCCGCACAACGCCGACCCCGCCTACACCCGCTCCCGGCTCCGCCACGAGGGTCTGCCCGCCCTGGAGAAAGCCCTCGGCAAGGGCGTCGTCGAAGCGCTGGCGCGGACCGCCCAGCTCTCCCGCGACGACGCCGACGCGCTCGACGCGTGGGCCGGCCAGGCCGAGTCCTCCGTACGGGACGCGGCCGGTCTGCTGGAGTGCGCCAAGCTCTACGCCCTGCCGCCCGCCGTGCGCCGCCGCATCCTGCGCCGCGCCGCGATCGAGGCGGGCGCTCCGGCCGGCTCCCTCTTCGCCCGGCACATCGAAGAGGTCGACCGGTTGATCACCGGATGGCGCGGCCAGGGGGTCATCAATCTTCCCGGCAAAGTCGTCGCCCAGCGCCAGGGTGGCAGACTGGTGATTCGGCAAGGCTGACTCGGGCCCTCCGCCAGGACCGCTCACGTGGTCGTCGTGGGCGGTCCCGGCGGCCGGTAGGACAACCGAAAGTGATGCGGGTGGACGCGAAAGACATGGGCACCGACCTCAAAGAGGTGCTCATCACCAAGGAAGAGATCGACGCGAAGCTGGTCGAACTGGCCGCGAAGATCGACGCGGAGTACGCGGGCAAGGACCTGCTCATCGTCGGTGTCCTCAAGGGCGCGGTGATGGTCATGGCCGACCTCGCTCGGGCCCTGTCCACCCCCGTCACCATGGACTGGATGGCCGTGTCGTCCTACGGCGCGGGCACCCAGTCCTCCGGCGTGGTGCGGATCCTCAAGGACCTCGACACCGACATCAAGGGCAAGCACGTCCTCATCGTCGAGGACATCATCGACTCCGGCCTGACCCTGTCCTGGCTGCTGTCCAACCTCGGCTCGCGCGAGCCCGCCTCGCTCAAGGTGTGCACGCTGCTGCGCAAGCCCGAGGCCGCCAAGGTGGCCATCGACGTCGAGTGGGTCGGCTTCGACATCCCCAACGAGTTCGTCGTCGGCTACGGCCTCGACTACGCCGAGAAGTACCGCAACCTCCCGTTCGTCGGTACGCTCGCCCCCCACGTCTACGGCGGCTGAACCCGAAAAGCCGGGGCCCCTTACGAAGATCGGGAACCCCGGCGGGCCTCACGCCGTTGGAGCATGCAGACGGGTGCGCCAGCCGTCCCGTGCGGCTTCGCGCGACGAAGCTGGGGTACCGTCAGAAGAACTGTCTTATCAAACTCACTATGGCAGGAGGGACGGGGCGACACCGCTCCGTATGGATGGACGTGAAGCGATACTTCCGTGGGCCGGTCATGTGGATCGTGCTGGCCGTCCTTGCCGTGGTCGTGTTGATGCAGGTCGTCGGCTCGTCCGGCGGCTACAAGACGGTGGACACCGGCCAGGTCATTGCAGCGATCAACGACAACAAGGTCGAGTCGGCCAAACTCACCACCGGTGACGAGCAGACCATCAAGGCCACGCTCAAAGACGGCGTGAAGATCAAGGGCAGCTCGAAGATCCAGGCGAGCTACATCGGCGATCAGGGCGTGACGATCGCCAACACGCTGCAGACCAAGTACCAGGACAAGCAGATCCCGGACGGCTACACGGTCTCGCCGACGAAGCAGAACGCCTTCGTCGGGATCCTGCTGTCCCTGCTCCCCTTCGTCCTCATCGTGGTCGTCTTCCTGTTCCTGATGAACCAGATGCAGGGCGGCGGCTCCCGGGTCATGAACTTCGGGAAGTCCAAGGCCAAGCTCATCACCAAGGACACCCCGAAGACCACTTTCGCCGACGTCGCCGGGTCGGACGAGGCAGTCGAGGAACTCCACGAGATCAAGGAGTTCCTCCAGGAACCGGCGAAGTTCCAGGCCGTCGGCGCCAAGATCCCCAAGGGCGTGCTCCTGTACGGCCCGCCCGGCACCGGCAAGACGCTCCTCGCGCGCGCCGTCGCCGGTGAGGCGGGCGTCCCCTTCTACTCGATCTCCGGTTCCGACTTCGTCGAGATGTTCGTCGGCGTCGGCGCCTCCCGGGTCCGCGACCTCTTCGAGCAGGCCAAGGCGAACGCCCCGGCGATCGTCTTCGTCGACGAGATCGACGCGGTCGGCCGCCACCGCGGCGCCGGCCTCGGCGGCGGACACGACGAGCGCGAACAGACCCTGAACCAGCTCCTCGTCGAGATGGACGGCTTCGACGTGAAGGGCGGCGTGATCCTCATCGCCGCCACGAACCGACCCGACATCCTCGACCCGGCGCTGCTGCGCCCCGGCCGTTTCGACCGCCAGATCGCGGTCGACCGCCCGGACATGCAGGGCCGTCTGGAGATCCTCAAGGTCCACCAGAAGGGCAAGCCGGTCGCGCCCGACGTCGACCTGTCCGCCGTCGCCCGCCGCACCCCCGGCTTCACCGGTGCCGATCTCTCCAACGTGCTGAACGAGGCCGCGCTGCTGACGGCCCGCTCGGACAGGAAGCTGATCGACAACCACATGCTGGACGAGGCGATCGACCGTGTGGTCGCGGGCCCGCAGAAGCGGACCCGGATCATGTCGGACAAGGAGAAGAAGATCACTGCGTACCACGAGGGCGGCCACGCCCTGGTCGCGGCGGCCTCCCCGAACTCCGACCCGGTCCACAAGATCACGATCCTCTCGCGAGGCCGCGCCCTGGGCTACACGATGGTCCTGCCGGAGGAGGACAAGTACTCCACCACGCGCAACGAGATGCTGGACCAGCTCGCCTACATGCTGGGCGGCCGCGCGGCCGAGGAGCTCGTCTTCCACGACCCGACCACGGGCGCGGCGAACGACATCGAGAAGGCCACCGCCACGGCCCGCGCGATGGTCACCCAGTACGGCATGACCGAGCGGCTGGGCGCGATCAAGTTCGGCGGCGACAACACCGAGCCGTTCCTCGGCCGTGAGATGGCTCACCAGCGCGACTACTCGGAAGAGGTCGCCGCGCTGGTGGACGAGGAAGTCAAGAAGCTCATCGAGAACGCGCACAACGAGGCCTGGGAGATCCTGGTCGAGAACCGCGACGTCCTCGACAACCTGGTGCTTCAGCTGCTGGAGAAGGAGACGTTGAACAAGGAGCAGATCGCCGAGGTCTTCTCCGCCATCGTCAAGCGCCCGGCGCGGCCCGCCTGGACCGGCTCCTCGCGTCGCACGCCGTCCACCCGTCCGCCGGTGCTCTCCCCCAAGGAGCTCGCTCTGACGAACGGCGCCAACGGCGCCACCCCGGCGATCTCGACCGCGAAGTCCACCGCGGTCGACGCCGGCCCGGTGGCCGAGCCCAGCCCGGAGGAGCGCCCCGAGAGCTGATGTGCTCCCGGCGGCCTCAACAGGCCCGGAATGGATGCCGCGCCCCCCAGGTTCTAGCCTGGGGGGCGCGGCATTTCCTCTCCACCAAGTTCGATGCCGCAGATGAGGCGCGTGACCGGTACGCGCTACCCGCACAGGAACGAGGCACCAGATGACCGACCCCGTGACGCTGGACGGCGAGGGCTTGATCGGCGAGTTCGACGAGAAGCGCGCCGAGAACGCCGTACGGGAGCTCCTGATCGCGGTCGGCGAGGACCCGGACCGCGAGGGACTTCAGGAGACGCCGGCGCGGGTGGCGCGGGCGTACCGGGAGCTGCTGGCGGGCCTCAGGCAGGAGCCCGAGGATGTGCTGACGACCACGTTCGACCTCGGCCATGACGAGATGGTGCTCGTCAAGGACATCGAGATCGTCTCGCTGTGCGAGCATCACATGCTGCCGTTCCACGGTGTCGCCCACGTGGGGTACATCCCGGCGGAGTCAGGGAAGATCACGGGCCTGTCGAAGCTGGCGCGGCTGGTCGAGGTGTTCGCGCGCCGCCTTCAGGTCCAGGAACGCCTCACCACGCAGGTGGCGGACTCTCTCATGCGGATTCTCGAGGCCCGCGGTGTGATCGTCGTCGTCGAGGCCGAGCACATGTGCATGTCCGTGCGCGGGATCCGTAAGCCGGGCGCCAAGACCACCACGTCCGCGGTGCGGGGGCAGCTCAGGGACGCGACGACCCGCGCGGAGGCGATGAGCCTGATACTGGCGCGCTGACCCCGCCGCGCCGGCACCCACCCACACCGCCGGCGCCCCGCGCACGCCGGCACCCCGCGCGCGCCGACCCCGCCGCACTCATGCGCGGCGGGGTCACGCCGTCGAGGCCGCGCCGTTCTCGTGGTCGTCGTCCTCCGGGAGCTTGCAGACGCGTTCCAGGAAGATGGCCGCCGCTATGACGGCGATGCCCGCCAGGACCGAGAAGCCGGCGTAGATGGCCTGGTCGCGGCGGGCGGGGATGTCCAGGGACTCCAGGAGGAAGACGCCCGTGCCTCCGTACATGCCGGAGACGAGGGCGGCCACGAGGGCGCTGGCCTGGCCGAAGACGACCGCGCGGGCGGCCATCAGCGGGTCGACGCCCTTCGCCTCGGGGCGGCGCTCGCGCTGGGCCTTGAGGCGCGAGCGCAGC
Organism: Streptomyces sp. B21-105; assembly: GCF_036898465.1. Classification (NCBI taxonomy): domain Bacteria; kingdom Bacillati; phylum Actinomycetota; class Actinomycetes; order Kitasatosporales; family Streptomycetaceae; genus Streptomyces; species Streptomyces sp. B21-105. Next base: position 5,283,867 of record NZ_JARUMJ010000001.1, read on the forward strand.
GAGATCGCCGTGGCGAGCAGGATCACCGCGATCACGGCGAGCACGATGGGCGCGGCCAGCGGGACGCTGGGCAGGGTTCCGACCGAGTTCCAGAGGCGGGCGCCCGCCCAGGACAGGACGCCGGCCACGACGAACACGCCTGCCAGCACCCTGATGTGCAGCTCTCTCACGGTGTCCCTTCAGCTCCCCCGCAGTGGTCCTGCGACCTTCCTGTTGACCTTAACGACTACTCGGGCAGGTGGAGTTCCAGGTCCTCGCGGGCGGCGACGCCCTCACGGGTGACGGCGTCGAGAAGGTCGGCGACCGCGCCGAGGCCGGGGAGTTGGGCCTCGGGCTCCACGTCGTGCCAGGGCGCGAGCACGAACGCCCGCTCGTGGGCGCGGGGGTGAGGGAGGGTGAGCTGCGGGTCGTCGTCCACGACGTCGGCGTACGCGACGATGTCGACGTCCAGCGTGCGTGCGCCCCAGCGTTCCTCCCGGACCCGGTGGAAGGCCTCCTCGACGGCGTGCGCGCGCTCCAGGAGGGAGGACGGCGGCAGGGTCGTCTTCAGCAGGACCACCGCGTTGAAGTACGACGGCTGGCTGCCGGGCTCGACGCCCCAGGGCGCCGTCTCGTACACGGGGGAGACGGCCTTGATGCGCACGCCCGGGGTGTCCTCGAGGGCGTCGATGGCGCCCTGCAGCGTCTCCAGGCGGTTGCCCAGGTTGGAGCCGAGGGAGAGCACGGCGCGTTTCGGGTTGTGCAGGGTGGTGTCGGCGGCGTCGACCCTCTCGACGACGGAGGCGGGCACCGGCTGGACGGTCGGGTCGCTCTGACCCCCGGCGAAGAACGCGGTCATACTCGGCTCCGGGTGATGGTGACGGTCACGTCGTCGAAGGGGACGGTGATCGGGGCGTCCGGTTTGTGGACGCAGACCTCGACCTCCCGGACCACTTCGTGCTTCAGACAGACCTGGGCGATGCGTTCGGCGAGCGTCTCGACGAGGTCGACGGGCTCGCCCTCGACGACGGCCACGGTCTCCTCCGCCACGATGCCGTAGTGCACGGTCTTCGCCAGGTCGTCGTCGGCCGCGGCCGGACGGGTGTCCAGGCCGAGGACGAGGTCCACGATGAAGGTCTGGCCCTCCTCGCGTTCCTTGGGGAACACGCCGTGGTACCCGCGGGCCTTCAGGCCGCGCAGCGCGACACGATCCACGCGAATCACTCCTGCAGTCGTCGGTTCCGGCCGGTGCGTGCCATGTGCGGGCGGCACCCCGGCCACGCTCGAATCTACCCGCGAGCACTGACAGACCCGGTCTCCGGCCGCGACGGCCGGGGCGGGAGCCAGACATTTCACCGGCCGTTCCCCGTGGGGAACCCGGTGGCTCACGGGTTGGTAGCCGCCCCTACCCACGGGTTCGTGATTCCAACCACTTCTTCGCCCTGGTGGGCCGTCCGGGGCCCGCCGCCGGCTCCCGGGGGCCGCTCCCGACCGCTCAGGAGGGGGTGTCCTCCTCGTCGTCGTCATCGTCCTCGTCGTTCCCGGCCAGCACCGGGGAGGCGTGGTGCGACCAGAGCTTCCAGCCGTCCGGCGTGCGGCGGAACACGTTGGTGGCGACCACGAGCTGGCCGACGAGCGGTCCGAGCTCCTCGCCGGCCTCCGGCGCCGGACCGCCGCTGAGGATGTTCTCGGTGCAGTTCACCAGGGCGGTGTCGCCGGTGACCGAGACGTGCACGTCGGTCAGGAAGAACTGGATGTAGTCGGTGTTCGCCATGATCAGCGCGTACGACCGCAGGACCTCGCCGCGGCCGGTGAGCGCGGGCCAGCCGGGGTGCACGCAGGAGACCACGCCGACGTCCGCCGGGTCGTGGTAGGTCTCGTCCACGCCCAGGTCGGACGGGGCCAGCCAGAAGGAGGAGACCCCCTCGAAGTCCCCCTGCTCCAGTGCCTCGTAGAAGGCGGTGTTGGCGGCTTCGACCTCCTCGACGTCCGTGTGTGGGGCGCTCACCGGGCTCCTTCCGCCCGCGCCGGGCCGGGTGCGCCCGCGCCGGGCGTACGCCTTTCCTCGCGCGCCCCTTCCACGGCGCGCGCGACCTGCACCGCGTCGGCCGTCGCGCGGACCTCGTGCACACGGACGGCCCAGGCGCCGGCCTGTGCCGCGAGGGCGGAGACGGCGGCGGTAGCGGCGTCGCGCTCGCGCGCGGGGGGCGGGGCGCCTTCCGGTCCGGCCAGGACCCGGCCGAGGAACCGCTTGCGGGAGGCGGCGACGAGCAGCGGATGCCCGAGGGCGTGCAGCCGGTCGAGGTGGGCGAGCAGGGTGAGGTCGTGCTCGGCCTCCTTGGAGAAGCCGAGTCCGGGGTCGACGACGATGCGGTCGGGGGAGACGCCGCCGGCGAGGACGGCGTCCACGCGCGCGTGGAGCTCGTCGACCACCTCGGCGACGACGTCGGCGTAGACGCCCCGGACGTTGCCGCCCTCGAGGAAGCCGCGCCAGTGCATGACCACGAAGGGGGCGCCCGCGTCCGCCACGGTGGGAATCATCGCCGGATCGGCGAGGCCGCCGCTGACGTCGTTGACGAGGGCGGCGCCGGCCGTCAGGGCCCGGGCGGCGACGGAGGCGCGCATGGTGTCGACGGACACGACGACGCCTTCGGAGGCGAGACCGCGGACGACGGGGACGACCCGGCGGAGCTCCTCGGCCTCGTCGACGCGGGTGGCGCCCGGGCGGGTGGACTCTCCGCCGACGTCGACGAGGTCCGCGCCCTGGGCGACGAGGTGGAGGCCGTGCTTGACGGCGGCGGTGGTGTCGAACCACCGGCCGCCGTCGGAGAAGGAGTCGGGGGTCACGTTGACGACTCCCATGACCGCGCAGCGGTCCCATTGGGGAAGTCCGACGACGCGCCCGCGTCCGCTCTGCTTGCTCATATGTTCAGCGTAGGCCCAGGAGGCAGCCGCGCCGTGGTGCGGCCCAGGGGCAGGGCCCGGCCCGGGAACGCGGCGGCTCCGCGGGCCGGTGCGGCCTATGCCGCCCGTACGTCCCTCTCCGCCACGGCGTGCGCACACGCGCGGGGCGCGCCGGCGCGGCGGCGCAGGAAGCGCGGCAGGGGGAGGGCGAAGTTGACGAAGCCTTCGGCCTGCATGGCGGCGAAGCCGATGCGGGGCAGGTCGCCGGAGGCCCGGTAGACGACGAAGCGGGGCTCCCAGCGGGGCTGGAACTTGGCGTTGAACTTGTACAGCGACTCGATCTGGAACCAGCGGGAGAGGAAGACCAGCAGCCCGCGCCAGGCGCGCAGCACGGGACCGGCGCCGATCTTCTCGCCGCGGGCCAGGGCCGAGCGGAACATGGCGAAGTTCAGCGACACGCGCGTGATGCCGAACTTCGGTGCGGCCTGGAGAGCGGCGACGATCAGCAGTTCGTTCATGCCGGGGTCGGCCGAGCGGTCGCGTCGCATCAGGTCGAGGGAGGCGCCGTCCGGGCCCCAGGGCACGAAATGCAGGATCGCCTTCAGGTCGCCGTACTCGCCGGGGACCTCGTCGGCCTTGTGGGCGGTGGCGATGAGGCAGTCCCCGTCGGAGGCGTCGCCGACGCGGCCCAGAGCCATGGAGAAGCCGCGCTCGGTGTCGGTGCCGCGCCAGTTCTCGGCGGCGCGCCGGATGCGGTCCAGTTCGGCCTCGCCCAGGTCACGTACGCGCCGGACCCGGGTCTCGTAACCGGCGCGTTCGATGCGCTTGACCATTTGGCGCACGTTGCGCATCGCGCGGCCGGCGAGGGAGAAATCCGCCACGTCCACCACCGCCTCGTCGCCCAGCTCCAGGGCGTCCAGGCCGGTCTCGCGGGTCCACACCTCGCCGCCGGTCTCCGAGCAGCCCATGACGGCGGGCGTCCAGGAGTGGGCCTTGGCCTCGTCCATGAAGCGTTCGATGGCGCCGGGCCAGGCCTCGACGTCGCCGATGGGGTCGCCGCTGGCGAGCATCACGCCGGAGACCACGCGGTAGGTGACGGCGGCCTTGCCGCTGGGGGAGAAGACGACGGCCTTGTCACGGCGCAGTGCGAAGTGGCCGAGGGAGTCGCGCCGGCCGTGCTTGTCCAGCAGGGCGCGCAGACGGTTCTCGTCCTCCTCGGTGAGGCGCGCGGCCGGGTGCTCGGGGCGGAAGGCGAGGTAGATCGTGGTGACGGCGGTGATCCAGCCGAGGGCGCCGAGGGAGAAGGCGACCGTCCAGGAGGTGTTGCCCTGGTAGTCGACCGGGCCCTCGAAGCCGAAGAGGCCGTACAGGACGTGCGTGATGCGATCGGCCAGGCTCGGGTCGCCGATCAGGCGCCCCGGGTGGACGCTGACGATGACCAGGCCGAGGCCCAGGGAACCGGCGCCCATGAGGACGAAGTTGGCGAGCGCGCGCCAGCGGCTGCGCGGGTCGGGCAGCGCCGTGAACTGGTCGCGGTGCACCAGGAGCGGGATGAGGAGGGCGACCGAGATGAGCGCGCCCACGATCGAGTGCCGGTACACGAACTGTGAGATCGCGCCGGCCGGGAGCAACACGACCGCGGCTCGCCAGGCCCGCCGCTTGCCGCGCCGGAGACCGTGGGCGAGCAGCAGCAGCAGGACGCCCGCGCTGAGCGACAGCGCGGCCGCGAAGGGCCCGAACGAACCGGGCAGCACCTCGGCGAAGGTGTGCATACGGCTGTGGCGGAACCGCGGGAAGACGCCGGCGGCGACGTCCAGCAGGCCCACGAGGGCACAGGCCCGGGCGACGAGGGACGGCACGGCCGCGGGGCGTGGACCCCGCACTATCCGCCGCACCCGGCTGGTACGGGGCGGAACCCCACCCGACATTTCCCCATCTTCGGTGACAGACATCGCATCCCGTAGTTCCGCGAGAGACATTGGACCCGGTGCCGATTCGGGCATCCGGCGACATTGCGCCCTCTAGGACGGTGTCTTGGGGAGAGAGGTTCACTCGTCTCGCCAAAGCCGTTGAAAAGACCAGGGAAAGTTCGGGACAAGCCCTCGCGAAGGAGTCGGGGGAGCGGGCGTGATTCCGGACGGAGAGCAGGCAGGGAAACACCGCATGGGTCTCACGAGCAACAAAGTGCTGCTGCTGTCAGTGCTGTTCGCCGTATCGCTGTTCATCGGCACGGTGTGGCTGTGGCCGCGTCTGGGCAAGCGCAACTGGCGGGCCGTCGGCGGGCGGGTCGGGCTGCTGTTCGCCACACAGTTGGCACTCTTCGCGTCCATAGGGCTGTCCGCCAACCAGGCGTTCGGCTTCTACGCCAGTTGGGCGGACCTGTTCGGTCAGGAGACGGATCAGGGCGTGGTCGTCGACCACGCGAAGGGCGGCGTGCCGGCGGGTCCGCTGCGGGTGGTCGACACCCGGCGGGTGGACGGCAACGGCAGCGGGATGCCGCGCTTCGGAGGACAGATCCAGAAGATCGCCGTCGTCGGGCGTACGACGGACATCGCCACGCCCGCGTTCGTGTACCTGCCGCCGGAGTACTTCGATCCGCAGTTCCGCACACGCACCTTCCCCGCGACCGTGGTCCTCACGGGCTACCCGGGCACGGCGGAGGCGCTGGTGAACAAGCTGCACTACCCGAGCACCGCGCGGACGCTCGCGAAGAACGGGCGCATGGAGCCGATGATCCTGGTGCTGATGCGGCCGACGGTGGCGCCGCCGCGGGACACCGAGTGCGTGGACATCCCGGACGGCCCGCAGACCGAGTCGTTCTTCGCCAAGGACCTGCCGGAGGCCGTGACGGCCCACTACCGGGTGAACAAGCGGCCCGGCGGCTGGGGCATCATCGGCGACTCCACGGGCGGCTACTGCGCGCTGAAGCTGGCGATGCACCACCCGGAGGTCTACGGGGCGGGTGCGGGCCTGTCCGCCTACTACAAGGCGCCGAGCGACCCGACCACCGGCGACCTCTTCCACGGGAACAAGAAGCTCCGCAATGAAGCCGATCTGCACTGGTTTCTGAAGAATCGTTCCGCTCCGGCCACCTCGCTGCTCGTCACCAGCAGCAAGGTCGGCGAATCCAACTACAAGGCCACGCTGAAGTTCATAGAGCTGGCGAAGAACACCCACCGGACCAAGATCTCGTCGATCATCCTGGAAAGCGGCGGTCACAACTTCAACACCTGGCGCCGGGAGATCCCGCCGACCCTGGAGTGGGTCAGCGAGCGCCTCACCGTGCGGCGAGGGGGCGACGCGGGGTGACGTGGGAGTCCGGGACCGGAAATGATCTTGCCGTTTGTCGAATTCGGTGACAGCAGAGTTTCCCGATGCCCTGTGAAGGCATCGGTACGGCTGCGTTTTTGTGGGGCGGGGCGCCAACATTCGCCTACGCGCGGTAAGTTTCTGGCCATGCCACGTGGACGTCACCGTCATTCCCCTCCTCTGCACAGGCTGCTGCCCCCCTCGGTGATCGCAGGCGTCTCCCTTGTCTGCGCTCTCGGCCCCTGGGTGTTCACGCAACAGACGACTCTCCGCGGCCTGGCGGCGGCGGCCGCGGTCACGGCGATCGTCGGCGCGGTCGTGATGCGCCGCTGGGACGTGCAGGCCGGAAAACACGTCGCCGACCTCACGCGCGCGCGTGCCGGTGACGAGTGGCGGTACGAGGAACGTGTCGCCGAACTGGAGAGCGACCTCGACGAGTCGCGTGAGCTGCGGGTCAAGCTGGAGCAGCGACTGCGGGCCAAGCGCGCCGAACTCGCCGGCCTGCGCAACGAGCACGCGGCGCTGCTGCGCCGCTACGCCACCGCGGAGACCGAGCGGGCCAGCGCCCTGGAGGGCCGCCGACTGCTCGAGATAGAGGCGGTGCCCGCGCTGCCCGGCCCCCCCGCGAGCGAGGCCACCGCGGATTCCGGGGCCGTCGAGGCTCCGGACCCGGTCGAGGGCGCGGCGGCGGACGAGGCGGCTGCGGCGGCGGACGATGCGGCGGCTGAGGCCGAGCCGGATGAGCCGCGCGAGGCAGGCGAGGACGGGTCGCGGATCCCGGCGGTCTTCTCGCCCGAGGGTTCGAAGCTGTTCCTGCGGGCACAGGCCGCGCTGGCACGGCTGGACACCGACGGCGTCGAGCCCCCGAAGGGCGAGGACCTCGCCGCGGACCCTGCCGGGGAGGAGCCCGCGCGGCCGTCCGCCGCGGAGGCCGGGGCCGCCGACGGCGACGCGAACGCCGCCCAGGAGGGCGAGGCGCAGGGGAAGCCCGAGGCGGTCGACGAGCACGCGCGCGCGACCGCCCCCCAGCCGGCAGCCGACGACGAGCCCTCGCAGGACATCACCCCACAGGACGTCGACACCCCGCACGACGCGGCCCTGGAGACCGAGGGGCCGGAGGAGGACGCGGCCCCGGGGACCGCCCCGGGGACCGCCCCGGAGAACGAGCACCCCGGTGCCCTGGCCGACGCCCCGGAAGCCGTCAGGTCCCGTGGGGAGTCGTCCCACGCGCGGACCGCGCCGCAGCCCGAGCCGCCCCTGGACCCGGAGCCCGGCACCGCCCCGGCGCCCACCGCCCCCGCCCCCGCCCCCGTCGAGACCGCAGCGGCGGGTGCGGGCCACGCGCTCGTGCCACGTCCCGCCGCGCCCGTGCGGCCGCCGTCCGGCCACTTCGCCGTGCCGACCGCCGTGGCCGTCGTACCGGCCGCTCGGCCCGTGCGGCGCCCGACGGCCGAAGGCGGGTTCGACTTCTTCGGCACCAAGAGCGAGTCGGCGCCGTACGCCATCGAGTCCGTCCAGAACGAGGACCTGGCGGACGTCGTCGGCCAGGAGGCCCTCGCCCTGCACAAGGCCGAGTCCGAGGCGGAGTTCAAGGCGGCGGACGAGGCGTCGCGCGGAGTCGGCCAGGTGATCGACCTGACCGCCCACGACGAGACGGAACAGATCGACCTCCAGCAGCTCCGCAGCGCCGTCTCCTGACGGGGCGCCTGACGAGGCGAGCGGGTCAGGCCATCCACCGGTCGGGCCGGGCGTCACGGCGCCCGGTCCGAGACCGTTCGGCCTGGCCGTCGAGCAGCCGCGCGGCCTCCTGCACGTCCCTCAGCCGGGCTGTGACGGTCTTGCCGGCCCCCGTGTCCACATGGACGTCCGCCAGGCCCCAGAGACGCTGCCAGGGCCCCTGCGTCAGCCGCACGCTCTGTACCTTGGCGTGCGGCACCAGCGACAGCCGGCGGCGCAGCAGGCCGTGCCGGGCGGCGAACACGCTGTCCGTGACGGTGATGCCGAAGCCCCGCCACCACACCGGCACGCACCGCCCGGCCCGGCGCGGCGGGCGCTCCAGCGCCGCTTCGGCCGGGACGGCCACCCCGGGCAGCACGCGTGCGACGACGTTCTCCGCGGCCGCGTACGGGGCGACCGGCACGAGCACGGAGTTGGCGGAGCCGGCCACGTCCAGCTCGACGCGCACCCAGCGGCGTCGCCGCCACAGCAGCGGCTGGACGATCCGCACGGTCTGCACCCGTCCGGGCGGCACCGTCTCGTGCCTGCGGTCCAGGAGGCCGCGGTCGATCCGCAGCCCGTCCGGCGACTCCCCGACCGTCCAGTCGTACTCGCCGGCGAACCGTCCCACGCTGCTCGCACCGGCCGCGCCGAGCAACGGCACCCCGGTCGCCAGGACCGTCCACACACTGTGGGTGGCCAGCCACAACACGGGCGGCACGACGAGTGCGGCGGCCAGCGCGCCCCAGGTGGCGCCCGTCAGCGCCAGCGCGATCGCCAGTTCACGCGCCGGCACCCGGAGCACCTCGCGCGCGGGCGCCTCACCGACCTCGTGCGCCGTCTCCGGGGCGAAGCCCGCCGCGCGCGCGAGCAGCTCGGCCCGCAGCGTGCGGGCCTCCTCCTCGCCCAGGAAGGCGAGTTCGTCCTTCTTCTCGGCGCCGACGACGTCCAGCCGGAGTTTCGCCACGCCCGCGACGCGGGCCAGCAGCGGCCGACTGACGTCGACCGCCTGAATGCGTTCCAACCGGATGTGCGCGGTGCGCCGGAACAGCAGCCCGGTCCGGATGCGCAGTTCGCCCTCGGTGACCGCGAAATGGGTGAACCACCAGCTCAGAAAGCCGTACAGGGAGGCCGCGGGCACGAGGACGGCGAGCGCGATCAGCAGCGTCGTCGTGGTCAGCCGGGTGAGCTGCTCCTGCGCCTGGTTCGGGTCGTGCACCGCCCAGCCGGCCAGGACGGCGACGGGCGCCCAGGCCCGTCGGAACGGCGTCACGGGGTGCAGTCGGCGCTCGGCGGCGAGCGGCGCCGGGCCTGCCCCGGACGTGCCGGGCGCCTGCGGCCCGCCGTCCTCCTGGCCGTTCGCCAGGCCCTCCTGGCCGTTCGCCAGGCCGTCCTCTGCGCCGTCCTGCACGTCCGGCGCCGTCACAGCCCCGCCGATCGGGCCTCGCCGAGTGCGGTGAGCCGGTCGCGCAGCCGTTCCGCCTCGGCGGGGTCGAGACCCGGGATGGCGGCGTCGGTCGCGGCGGCCGCGGTGTGCAGCTGGACGCCGGCCAGCCCGAAGTGGCGCTCGACGGGGCCGGAGGTGACCTCGACGAGCTGCATGCGCCCGTACGGCACGACGGTCTCCTCGTGCCACAGCACGCCCCGGCTGATCAACAGGTCGTCGGCCCGCTCCGCGTACCGCCAGGAGCGCCAGTTGCGGCCGAGCAGCACCCAGCCCCAGCCGATGCCGGCCAGCGGCAGCAGCGCGAACGCGGCCCACGCGGGGCCGACGAACAGGCCGAGCAGCACCCCGGTTCCGACGGCGGCCGGCACCAGCCACATCACCAGCAGCAGCCGCCGCATCCGCAGCAGGCCCGGCGGCAAGCCGGTCCACACCGGTCCGGCTTCCGTCGTCCCCGCGCCGCCGGCGGCCTCCGCGCCCTCCGCTGCGCCCCCCGGGCTCACCGGGCTCCCCGTCTCCATGGGCCCAGCGTACGTAGGGGAGACTGGTGCCATGACTCCCACGACGGAGACCACGGTCGGGATCGGCGGCGCCGCGGAGAGCACCGACATGGTGCTCAACATCGGCCCCCAACACCCCTCCACGCACGGTGTGCTGCGGCTGCGGCTCGTGCTGGACGGCGAGCGCATCCAGCACGCGGAGCCGGTGATCGGCTACATGCACCGCGGCGCCGAGAAGCTGTTCGAGGCCCGCGACTACCGGCAGATCGTCATGCTGGCCAACCGTCACGACTGGCTGTCGGCGTTCTCCAACGAGCTGGGCGTGGTCCTCGCGGTGGAGCGGATGCTCGGCATGGAGGTCCCCGAGCGCGCGGTATGGACCCGCACGCTGCTCGCCGAGCTGAACCGGGTGCTCAACCACCTGATGTTCCTCGGGTCCTACCCCCTGGAGCTCGGCGGCATCACTCCCGTGTTCTACGCCTTCCGTGAGCGCGAGGTGCTGCAGAACGTGATGGAGGAGGTCTCCGGCGGGCGCATGCACTACATGTTCAACCGCGTCGGCGGCCTCAAGGAGGACGTGCCGGCCGGCTGGGCCTCCCGCGCGCGCGGGGCGGTCGCCGCCGTGCGCTCCCGGATGGACGTCTTCGACGACCTCGTGCTCGGCAACGAGATCTTCCGGGGGCGCACACGGGACGTCGGCGTCCTCGCGCCGGAGCATGTGCACGCCTACGGCGTGAGCGGGCCGATCGCGCGCGGCTCGGGCGTCGATTTCGACCTGCGCAGGGACGAGCCCTATCTCGCCTACGGGGAGCTGCAGGACACCCTGAAGGTGGTGACACGCACCGAGGGCGACTGTCTCGCGCGCTTCGAGTGCCTCCTGGAGCAGACGTACAACGCGCTCGCTCTCGCGGACGCCTGCCTGGACCGCCTGGCCGAGCTGGCGCCCGGACCGATCAACCAGCGGCTGCCGAAGGTCCTCAAGGCGCCCGAGGGGCACACGTACGCGTGGACCGAGAACCCGCTCGGCATCAACGGCTACTACCTCGTCAGCAAGGGCGAGAAGACGCCGTACCGGCTGAAGCTGCGCTCGGCGTCGTACAACAACATCCAGGCGCTCACCGAACTGCTGCCGGGCACGCTGGTCGCCGACATGGTGGCCATCCTGGGGTCGATGTTCTTCGTGGTGGGAGACATCGACAAATAGGCGGGCCTTCTCGCTGTCGGTCCACAGGCGCGCTCAATCGCCTTCCGGCACCCGTGCGGCGTCCGGATCCGGTACGGCCGCCGGGTCCGGCTGCGCGGTCAGCGGGTTCGCGATGCCGACCGGCTGGACCAGCCAGCCGAAGTCGCCCAGTCCGCCCGGTGCGGTGAGCTCGCCGGCCGCTCCCGCGCTCACGAGGGCGCGGACATATGCGGCTGGGTCCGTGGAGGCGAGCGCGAGCGGGGGGCGTGCACCCGTGACGCCCAGGGCGTGCAGCGCCGCACGTTGGGTGAGCAGGCGTGCGCCGGGGCGCGTGCCGGTGTCGGGGCGCGCGGGGGAGCCGGAAAGCGTGTGCGGCGCGGCCGCGCGCGTCGCGGCTCTCGCTCCCGCCTCCGCGCACGCGTCCAGCGCCACGTGTGCCGTGATGTCGCACGACCCGTCCGGCAGGGGCGCGGTCTCGCGACCGTCCCGGAACCCGGTGAGAGTCCCGTACGGGGGGCGTGCGTCCGCGGTGTGGGCGTAGTCCGCCGCCACCGCGAGCCCCCGTTCGACGCAGGCCACGGCCGACGCCCACGCCAGGTCCCTGGGCAGCCCGATCTCGGCTCGCAGCCCCTCCTCGCCCCCCGACGGCCACCAACGCGCCAGCCAGTCCGCCTCCGCTCCCGACACCGGCTCCCCGAGCCGCTCGGTCCCGTCCTCCCGGACGAGGACCAGCCGCGCCACCCCGGCGGAGTCGACCTCCGCGACCTCGACGGGGACGTTGTCCAGCCACTCGTTGGCGAACAGCAGCCCGGTGACGGCCGCCGGCGGTTCGGGGAGCCACTCGATCCGGTGAGCGAGGCCCTCGGGGCGGCCGGCGATCTCGACGGCGTACACGCGCGTGCGGGCGAGCACGCCGGCGGGGAGCGCCGCCAGCACCGCGACGACCAGCTCGCCCCGGCCGGCCGCCATGTCGACGAAGTCGAGCGACTCGGGCCGGCCCAGCGCCTCGTCCACCCGGCACAGCAGCCGGGCCACGGCCTCGGCGAAGAGCGGCGAGGCGTGCACGGACGTGCGGAAGTGCCCGGCGGGACCTTCGGGCCGCCGGTAGAAGCCCTCCATGCGGCCGCCCGAGCCCGGCGTCCCCGGCGATCCCGTCGAAGCCGGATCAGCCACGTCCAGCGCGCTCGTCGCGCTCGGCGCGGCCGGTGCGCCCGTTCCGCCCGTTCCGCCCGTTCCGTACAGCGCGGCCTGCGTCGCGGCGCGCCAGCCGCGCCACTCGCCCGAGCCGGTCACCTCGTCCGCCAGACCTCGTCCACCCGGACAGACTAGGCGGCCGGACCAGGCGTACAGGTGATCGCGGCATCCACCTTGCGGAGTACACGCGCCCCTACCGGATCGACCCTCCGGTTGACCCCTGCACGCATCGGGCTTCCCTACGCTGGGTTACGTGCAGCGCCTCTATGACTTCCTCCGCAGAAACCCGACCGGGGTCGACGGCTTCTGGGCCCTCGTCCTGTTCGGGATCTCTGTCGCGGCCGGAACCGCCGGCCAGGACCAGCGCGGAGGCACCCACTCCATCGCGCTGTACGTGCCCGTCGTGCTCCTGCTCTGCCTGGTCATCGCGCTGCGCAGGCGGCTGCCCGAGAAGATGCTGCTGCTGGCCGCCGCCCTGGGGGTGGCGCAGCTGGTGCTCAACGTCTCGACGACGGCCGCAGACTTCGCCCTGCTGGTGATCGTCTACACGGTCGCGGCGAACGGCGCCCGCTGGGCGTCCCGGCTGGCGCTCGTGATGGGCCTGAGCGCGGCCACCGTCGCCCAGCTGCGCTGGTCGAACGAGAACTCGGGGGTGCTGGGCAACGTCGCGACCGTGGTCTTCCTCACGGTGCCGTTCGCGTTCGCCTGGGTGCTCGGCGACTCCATGCGCACCCGCCGCGCCTACTTCGCCCAGCTGGAGGAGCGCGCGGCCCGTCTGGAGAAGGAGCGCGAGGCGCAGGCGAAGGTCGCCGTCGCCGCCGAGCGCGCCCGTATCGCGCGCGAGCTGCACGACGTCGTCGCGCACAACGTCTCGGTGATGGTGGTGCAGGCCGACGGCGCCGCCTATGTGCTGGACGCCGCGCCCGACCAGGCGAAGGCGGCCCTGGAGACGATCTCCTCCACCGGCCGCCAAGCCCTGGCCGAGATGCGCCGGCTGCTCGGCGTGCTGCGCACCGGCGAGCACCAGGAGAGCGGCGAGTACGTGCCGCAGCCCGACGTCGAGCAGATCGAGGACCTGGTCGAGCAGTGCCGAGGCTCGGGCCTGCCCGTGGACTTCAAGGTCGAGGGGACGCCCCGGCCGCTGCCCAGCGGCGTCGAGCTGACGGCGTACCGCATCGTGCAGGAGGCGCTGACCAACACGCGCAAGCACGGCGGCCCGAACACCGGCGCGAGCGTCCGCCTGGTCTACTTCGACGACGGCCTCGGACTGCTCGTGGAGGACGACGGCAAGGGCGCCCCGCACGAGTTGTACGAGGAGGGCGGGGCCGACGGCGCCGGCCACGGACTGATCGGCATGCGCGAACGGGTCGGCATGGTGGGCGGCACTCTGGACGCGGGCCCGCGTCCGGGCGGAGGATTCCGCATCAGCGCCCTGCTCCCGCTCAAACCGGCGCATTGACGCTGACGCACGCCTCCCGTTGACACCTGTCACGCCCCCCCGTGAACCGCCCGTTCCGCTCCGCCCGCTCCGCCCGCTCCGCCCGCTCCGCCCGCTCCGCCCACGCTCCCCGACAGAAGAACGGAAGAGGACCCGATGACGATCCGCGTGATGCTCGTCGACGACCAGGTGCTGCTGCGCACCGGGTTCCGGATGGTGCTCGCCGCCCAGCCGGACATGGAGGTCGTGGCGGAGGCGGGCGACGGCGTCGAGGCCCTCCAGGTGGTGCGTTCGACGGAGGTGGACGTCGTGCTGATGGACGTCCGGATGCCGAAACTGGACGGCGTCGAGGCCACCCGGCGCATCTGCGAGGAGCCCGACCCCCCGAAGGTGCTGATCCTGACCACGTTCGACCTCGACGAGTACGCGTTCTCCGGGCTGAAAGCGGGCGCCTCCGGCTTCATGCTCAAGGACGTCCCGCCCGGCGAGCTGCTCGCCGCCATCCGCTCCGTGCACAGCGGCGACGCGGTGGTCGCGCCCTCCACCACCCGCCGCCTCCTGGACCGCTTCGCTCCGATGCTGCCCGCCACCGGCGGCGAACCCCGGCACAAGGAGCTGGAGCGGCTCACGGAGCGCGAACGCGAGGTGATGGTGCTGGTCGCCCAGGGGCTGTCCAACGGGGAGATCGCGGCCCGGCTGGTGCTCTCCGAGGCGACCGTCAAGACCCACGTGGGACGCATCCTCACCAAGCTCGGCCTGCGCGACCGTGTCCAGGTGGTGGTGCTGGCCTACGAAACGGGTCTCGTCCGGGCCGGCGGGCACTAGCTGGCCAGGCCGCGTCCCGCCCTTCGTCACGGGCACGGCTCGGGGCCTCTCGTTCGGATCGGGCCGGGCCCGCACTAGGGTCTGGGGATGCTTCTGTGGATCAACGGTCCCTTCGGCGGGGGCAAGACGCAGACCGCCTACGAGATCCGGCGCCGTCTGCCCGGCAGTGTGGTGTGCGACCCCGAGCACGCCGGGTTCGGTCTGCGCCGCATGCTGCCGCCGGACCTGCGCGGTGACTTCCAGGACCTCGCGTCCTGGCGGCAGGGCGTCGTCGAGGTCCTCGATCTGGCACTCCGCGAGCACGACGGAGTGGTCGTCGCCCCCATGACCGTCACCGACCCGGTGTACTTCGCCGAGACCGTCGGCAGGCTGCGCGAACTCGGCCACGACGTGCGTCACTTCACGCTCCTCGCCCAACGGGAGACCATCCTGCGACGGCTGCGTGAACGCGGCCCGGGGCACCTCCTGGGGTTCGCCGTGGGAAGGAACGCGGGGCTGCGCCGGGAGACCTGGGCCGTCGGGCGGCTCGATCACTGCCTGGAGCGCCTGCGCGAGCCGGAGTTCGCCGAACACCTTTGGACGGACCACACGACCGTGCCGAAGACGGCCGACCGCGTCGCCGTCCTGGCCGGTCTGACGCTCAGGCCCCACACCGAGGGCGCGCTGCGGACGCGGCTGCGGCAGGCCGGCGTGGGCCTGAGGCACATCCGGTTCGACTAGCACCCTGTCAGGCCCGAACCGTCCGTCCGGGCCGCTAGCGGAGTATCCCTTCCAGGAAGTCGCTGCCCAGCCGGGCCACCACCGTGACGTCGAGCTGGTGCAGCAGATACCGGCCGCGCCGGCGGGTGGTGACCAGCCCCGCCTTCTTCAGCAGCGTGAGGTGCCGGGATATCTCGGGGGCCGACACGCCCTGGACCTGGGCCAGTTCCGTCGTGGTGCACGCGCTGCGTGCCAGCATCCGGCAGATGCGCATCCGGACGGGGTGGGACAACGCGGTCATCCGGAGCGTCAGCTGCTCCACCGACGGCGGTGCGGCCGGCTCCGGCGAGCCGGTCGGATAGAGCAGCACCGGCTGCCAGCCGCGCCGGAGCACCACCATCAGGTGCGGCCAGCCGAGGCTCGTGGGCACCAGCAGCAGGCCGCCGTCCCCCGTGGTGCTGTGGCCCACGGAGAGCTTGTCGACGGTGATCCGCGCGCTCTCCTCGTCGAGTGTCACGGCCGACGACACGGAGGCGAGCGTCTCCGCCAGCCCTTTGTGGCGCAGGAGGTCCGTCTTCAGGCGGGCGTCGGCGGCGAGCGGGAGCCGCACCCGCGCCCAGACGTCGGCGAAGAACGCCTCGTCGCAGTCCCGCAGGAACTGACGCAGCCACGCACGCACGCGTGGCGGGTCGTCGAGCAGCCGCCGGGTGAACCGCACCTGCCGCGGGCCGCGGGTGGCGGCCAGGTCGAGAGCGCGTCGCCGCAGCTCCGGGTCGCAGAGCACACCGGCGCTCGGCAGGTCGTAGACGGGCGAGCAGATGAACTCCACCGCGCAGTCCACGAACTGTTCGTCCGTCAGCTTGTCCAGGAGGTCGAGCTCGTCGGCCAGCGTCGCGCCGGGGAGGGCGGTTCTGCCCGGGGTGCCCGCGCAGGGCAGGAAGAGGTCCGAGAACGTCGTCCGCCACAGGAAGTCTGCCTCGCACATCCGGTCGGCCAGATGCGGGTCGAGCCCGGACGTGACCGCGGTGACCCAGCCCCGCAGGCCGGGATGGTGCCCGGGCTCGGCCAGCGCGTGCAGCGCCATGCCGAGCTCGGCCAGGGGCGCGGGCGCGACGGAGACCCACTCCGGCCGCAGCCCGGCGACGTCGATGCGCAGGCTCATGTCCTCATGGTGCACTCCCCCACCGACAATCCCCCGCCCTGCCCCCACCCGCCCCCGCTTCTACCGTCACCCGCCCCCGGCCCGCTGCTCCCTGCCTGTCGCCCGCCACCTACCCGCCGACCCCGCCCGCGGTCCGGGCCGCCTGGGGGATCCGGTTGGTGAAGTCCGCGACCGCCGCCTTCACGCCGTCCGCCGTCCACGTCAGCCCCTCGGCGCGGACGCCGACCTCGGTGACGGACAGCCCCGGCCCGCCGCGCTCCCAGGCGCCCGCGAAGAGCATCGTCCCCGTCTCCTCGGCCTGGAGCAGCGCCGCTTCGGCGAGGACGTCCGCCTCGTACGGCAGCCAGACCTGGAACTCGTGGGTGTGCGGCGGCTCCGGGTACACGCGCGCCCAGGGCACGTCCGTCGCGGCGAGGCCCTCACACAGCGCGGCGGCCACCACGCGCGCGTGGTCCACGTAGTCGGGTAGCCGGGGCAGTTCGCGCTCCAGGCCGATGAGCGCCGACAGCGCGGTGGGGAACTGCTGGAAGATCATGCCGCCGTACCGGTGCCGCCAGGTCTTCGCCTCCTCCACCAGCGACCGCGGGCCGGCGAGCGCGGCACCGCCGAAACCGTCGAGAGACTTGTAGAACGACACGTAGACGCTGTCCGCCAGGCCGGCGATCTCGTGCAGCGGACGCCCGAGTCGACGGGTCGTCTCCCACAGCCGCGCGCCGTCGAAGTGCACCACCGCGTCGCGCTCGCGCGCCGCCTCCACCGTCTCGGTCAGCTCCTCCCACGAGGGCAGCACGTATCCGGCGTCGCGGAGGGGCAGCTCCAGCATCAGCGCGCCGAAGGGCTCCTCGCAGCCGCGCACCTCTGCGGCGGTGGGCAGCCGGGGCTCCCCCGTCACCCGGACGGTGCGCAGCCCGCTGACGGCGGTGAACGCGCCCCGCTCCCACCTCTCGGGATGACTCAGCGCATGCAGGGCGACCGTCGGGTTGCCGGTGCGGCCGGCCCAGCAGCGCAGCGCGATCTGCTGGGCCATCGTGCCGGTCGGGAAGAACGCGGCCGCCTCCGTGCCGAGCAGCCCGGCGACCCGCTCCTCCAGGGCTTCCACGACCCCGTTGCCGTACAGGTCACCGACGTCGTCCAGGTCGTGGACGTCGGGGGCGTGCTCGTGCAGCACGGCGAGCCGCTCGCGCAGCGTGCCGCGGAATCCCGGGCGTGACAGCAGGCGTTCCGCCTCCCGGTGGGCGACCGCCCGCCGCTCCCGCAGGCGCTGCTGCGCCCTCTTCTCCTCGCCTTGGTCCGTCGTGTATGCCATGCCCCGGATGATGCCGTGCCGCCACGCGCGCGAGCACGCTCATATCCCGTCGACCAGCAACCCGGGCGTCCCTCGTGGGCCCCGGACGCGTCGCCCCCGCCCCGCCCGCACGCCGCCCGATTCACCCACGCCCCAGCCCTCCCACCCGTCCCGCCCGATGTCGGGGAACGGGTGGGAAAGCCCACAGCCTGTGGACAACCGGACGCCCCTCGAACGGATCGCGTTAACATGACGAGAAATCGTCCGGTACCCGGAGCGGACTGGAACGGAAGGCCGCGTCGCGTGAGTACAGCCCATCAGCCAGACCCGAGGGACCGCCCCGCGCGGCTGGCCGTCGGCGTCGTCGGCGCGGGCCGGGTGGGTCCTGCCCTGGCCGCGTCGCTCCAGCTCGCCGGGCATCGTCCGGTCGCCGTCTCCGGCGTCTCGGACGCCTCCAGGCGACGAGCCGGGCTGCTGCTGCCCGACGTGCCCCTCGTCCCGCCCGCCGAAGTCATGCGACGCGCCGACCTGGTACTGCTGACCGTCCCCGACGACGCCCTGCCCGGTCTGGTCGAGGGCCTCGTCGAGACCGGCGCCGTGCGCCCCGGCCAGCTCCTCGTGCACACCTCCGGGCGGTACGGCGCGAAGGTTCTCGACCCCGCCCTGCGCGCGGGCGCCCTGCCGCTCGCGCTGCACCCCGCGATGACCTTCACGGGCACCCCGGTGGACGTCCAGCGCCTGGCCGGCTGCTCCTTCGGGGTCACCGCGCCCGACGGACTGCGGATGGCCGCCGAAGCGCTGGTGATCGAGATGGGCGGCGAGCCGGAGTGGATCGCCGAGGAGAGCCGCCCGCTCTACCACGCGGCCCTCGCCCTGGGCGCCAACCACCTGGTCACCCTCGTCGCCCAGTCCATGGAGCTGTTGCGCGCGGCCGGCGTCGAAGCCCCCGACCGGATGCTCGGCCCGCTGCTGGGCGCGGCTCTCGACAACGCGCTGCGCTCGGGCGACGCCGCGCTCACCGGGCCCGTCGCGCGCGGGGACGCGGGCACGGTCGCGGCGCACGTCGCGCAGCTGCGCGAGCACGCCCCGCAGACCGTCGCGGGCTATCTCGCGATGGCCCGCGCGACCGCCGACCGCGCGCTCGCCCACGGGCTCCTCAAGCCCGAACTCGCCGAGGACCTCCTCGGGGTGCTCGCCGGCAACCCGCACAGCGCCCCGTCCGACCCCGGCGCCGGCCCGCACGGCGCCGAAGGAGATGCCGGATGACCGCCGCCCTGCTGCGCACCGCCGACGAACTGCACGCACGCCCGCGTGACGGCCGCCGGACCGTCGTGATGACGATGGGCGCCCTGCACGAGGGGCACGCCACGCTGGTGCGCGCGGCCCGCGAGGCCGCCGGGCCCGGCGGCGAGGTCGTCGTCACGGTCTTCGTCAACCCGCTGCAGTTCGGCGCGGGCGAAGACCTCGACCGGTACCCGCGCACCCTGGACGCCGACCTGGAGATCGCCGGGCAGGCCGGCGCGGACGTCGTGTTCGCCCCGTCCGTGGACGAGGTCTACCCGGGCGGCGAGCCGCAGGTCCGGATCTCCGCGGGCCCCATGGGCGAGCGCCTGGAGGGCGGCTCCCGGCCCGGGCACTTCGACGGCATGCTCACCGTCGTCGCCAAGCTGCTGCACCTCACCCGGCCCGACGCCGCCCTCTTCGGCCAGAAGGACGCCCAGCAGCTCGCCCTGATCCGCCGGATGGTGCGGGACCTGAACTTCGGCGTGCGGATCGTCGCCGTGCCGACCGTGCGCGAGGAGGACGGGCTGGCGCTGTCCAGCCGCAACCGCTATCTGTCCGCGCGGGAGCGGAGCACCGCTCTCGCGCTCTCCCAGGCCCTCTTCGCCGGCCGCGACCGGCACGCCGCGCAGGAGGCGCTGCGGGCCCGCGCGCGGGAGGTTCCCGCCACCCACGCGCGTGCCGAGGCGCTCAGCGCCATCGGCGAGTCCCGCGCGGCCGCCGACGCGCACGCCGTCGCCAAGGCCGCCCCCGGCAACCCGGCCGCCGTCCGCGCGGCCGCCCGCCAGATCCTGGACGAGGCCTTGCGGCTCGACCCCCCTCTGCGGCTGGACTACCTCGCCCTCGTCGACCCGTCCGACTTCACCGAGATCGACGACGACTTCACCGGCGAGGCCGTCCTCGCCGTCGCCGCCCGGGTCGGCACGACCCGGCTGATCGACAACCTCCCCCTCACCTTCGGAGCCGCCTCGTGACCAGCACAGGCATACGACTGCACGCACCCGCGCCCGGGTGGAACATCTCCGCGGACGTGGTGGTCGTCGGTTCCGGCGTCGCCGGCCTGACCGCCGCCCTGCGCTGCGAGGCCGCCGGGCTGAGGACGGTCGTCGTCACCAAGGCGCGCCTCGACGACGGCTCCACCCGCTGGGCGCAGGGCGGCATAGCCGCGGCCCTGGGCGACGGCGACACGCCCGAACAGCATCTGGACGACACGCTGGTGGCGGGCGTGGGCCTGTGCGACGAGGAGGCCGTGCGGATCCTCGTCACCGAGGGCCCCGACGCCGTGCGCCGGCTGATCGAGACCGGCGCGCACTTCGACGAGTCCGAGGAAGGCGGCCTGGAGCTGACCCGTGAGGGCGGCCACCACCGCCGCCGTATCGCCCACGCGGGCGGCGACGCGACCGGCGCGGAGATCTCCCGCGCGCTCGTCGAGGCGGTACGCGCGCGTGGACTGCGCACGGTCGAGAACGCACTCGTCCTGGACCTCCTCACGGACGCCGAGGGCCGCACCGCAGGCGTCACCCTGCACGTCATGGGAGAGGGCCAGCACGACGGCGTGGGGGCCGTGCACGCCCCCGCCGTCGTCCTCGCGACCGGCGGCATGGGCCAGGTGTTCTCCGCGACCACCAACCCTTCGGTGTCCACCGGCGACGGTGTGGCGCTCGCCCTGCGCGCGGGCGCGGAGGTCTCCGACCTGGAGTTCGTCCAGTTCCATCCGACGGTGCTGTTCCTGGGCGCGGACGCCGAGGGCCAGCAGCCCCTCGTCTCGGAGGCCGTGCGCGGCGAGGGCGCGCACCTGGTCGACGCGGACGGCGTGCGCTTCATGCTCGGCAGGCACGAACTGGCCGAGCTCGCCCCCCGGGACATCGTGGCCAAGGGCATCATGCGCCGCATGCAGGAGCAGGACGCCGAGCACATGTTCCTCGACGCCCGCCACTTCGGCGCCGACATGTGGGAGCACCGGTTCCCGACGATCCTGGCCGCCTGCCGGGCCCACGGCATCGACCCGGTCACCGAGCCCGTCCCGGTCGCCCCGGCGGCCCACTACGCCTCCGGGGGCGTGCGCACCGACTCCCGCGGCCGTACGACCGTGCCGGGCCTGTACGCGTGTGGCGAGGTCGCCTGCACCGGCGTGCACGGCGCGAACCGCCTGGCGTCCAACTCGCTCCTCGAAGGTCTCGTCTACGCCGAGCGCATCGTGGCCGACATCGCCCTGACCCAGACGGATGACGCACTGCACGCGCGCGTGCCCGCGGCTGTGGAGCGCCCCGAGCGGCCGGCGCACCCGCTGCTCGCCCCCGAGGCCCGGTTCGCCATCCAACGGATCATGACCGACGGCGCGGGCGTCCTGCGCTCCGAGGCGTCCCTGGAGAGGGCCGCCGACCAGTTGCAGCGGCTGCACACCGAGGCCCGCGACGCCCTCGACGAGAACGGCAAGACGGCCGAGCCCGGCGTCGACACCTGGGAGGCCACCAACCTCCTGTGCGTCGCGCGCGTCCTGGTCGCCGCCGCGCTCCTGCGCGAGGAGACCCGGGGCTGCCATTGGCGCGAGGACCACGCCGACCGCGACGACGCCGCTTGGCGCCGCCACATCGTCGTCCGGCTGAATCCGGACCGCACCCTCGCCGTACACACCACCGATACCGCAGACTTCCCCCCGACCCGGCAGCACCACCAGGAGCAGTGACAGACGTGAGCACCCCCGACCTTCCCCTCGCCCCGAGCGGCGGCTGCGGCGACGGCTGTGCCTGCGGCGCCGCCGCAGGCGCCGAATTCACCGACGAGGGATACGCCGAATACGAGGAGTGCGGGCTCGACCCCGCGCTCGCCCAGCTGCTGGTCGACGCCGGACTCGACCCCGTCGAGGTGGAGGACATCGCCAACGTCGCCATCCAGGAGGACCTGGCGCACGGCGTCGACGTGACGACGGTCGCGACCATCCCCGAGGAGGCGGTCGCCACCGCCGACTTCACCGCGCGCGAGGCGGGCGTGGTCGCGGGGCTGCGGATCGCCGAGGCGGTCGTCTCGGTCGTCTGCACGGACGAGTTCGAGGTCGAGCGGCACGTGGTGGACGGCGACCGGGTGGAGGCCGGGCAGAAGCTGCTGTCGGTCACCACGCGCACGCGTGACCTCCTCACCGCCGAGCGCAGCGCGCTGAACCTGCTGTGCCGTCTGTCGGGCATCGCCACCGCCACGCGTGCGTGGGCGGACGCCCTGGAGGGCACCGGGGCACGCGTGCGCGACACCCGTAAGACGACGCCGGGCCTGCGCTCGCTGGAGAAGTTCGCCGTCCGCTGCGGCGGGGGCGTCAACCACCGCATGTCGCTGTCCGACGCGGCGCTGGTCAAGGACAACCACGTGGTCGCCGCGGGCGGTGTCGCCCAGGCCTTCGAAGCGGTGCGGGAGACCTTCCCGGACGTGCCGATCGAGGTCGAGGTCGACACCCTGCACCAGCTGCGCGAGGTCGTCGACGCGGGCGCCGACCTGATCCTGCTGGACAACTTCACGCCCGCCGAGTGCGCGGAGGCCGTAGCCCTCGTGGGCAAGGGCGCGCTGCTGGAGGCGTCGGGCCGGCTCACCCTGGACAACGCCAAGGCCTACGCCGACACGGGCGTCGACTTCCTCGCCGTGGGCGCGCTGACGCACTCCTCGCCGATCCTGGACATCGGTCTGGATCTGCGGGCGGCGGAGTAGGGAACGGGGACCGGCCATGCTGCTGACGATCGACGTGGGCAACACGCACACCGTGCTCGGCCTCTTCGACGGTGAGGACATCGTCGAGCACTGGCGGATCTCCACCGACTCCCGCCGCACCGCGGACGAACTGGCCGTGCTCCTGCAAGGCCTGATGGGCATGCACCCCCTCCTCGGGGGCGAGCTGGGCGACGGCATCGACGGCATCGCGATCTGCGCCACGGTGCCCTCCGTGCTGCACGAGCTGCGCGAGGTGACCCGGCGCTACTACGGCGACGTGCCCGCCGTGCTCGTCGAGCCGGGCGTGAAGACCGGGGTGCCGATCCTGTTCGACAACCCCAGGGAGGTCGGCGCCGACCGCATCATCAACGCCGTCGCGGCGAACGAGCTCTACGGCGGTCCGGCGATCGTCGTCGACTTCGGCACGGCGACGACGTTCGACGCGGTCAGCGCGCGCGGGGAGTACGTCGGCGGCGTCATCGCCCCCGGCATCGAGATCTCCGTGGACGCCCTGGGCGTCAAGGCCGCGCAGCTGCGCAAGATCGAGCTGGCCCGGCCCCGGAGCGTGATCGGCAAGAGCACGGTCGAGGCGATGCAGTCCGGCATCCTCTACGGCTTCGCCGGCCAGGTCGACGGCGTGGTGACCCGGATGGCCCGGGAGCTCGCCGAGGACCCGGACGACGTGACGGTGATCGCGACAGGCGGGCTGGCACCGACGGTGCTGGGCGAGTCCTCGGTGATCGACGAGCACGAGCCGTGGCTGACACTGATCGGGCTGCGCCTGGTGTACGAGCGGAACGTGTCACGCATGTGAGCGACCGCCCCGGCCCTCCCCGTGACCGGCCTCCCCAGGACCGGCCCTGACCCTCCCGGTGCTCCCTTAGTGCTCCCTCGGGCCCTCCCGGGCCCGGTTCTGGTCCGGGGCCGCGAGAGCGGATTCGGACGCCACGCCCGTCTGTTATGTCGAATTTGTCTGATTAGCGCGTATCGTCACAGCATGCCCACGCCCTACGGATCCCGCGGCGGCCTGGCGTTCGGCGCGGAGGAGCTGCGTGTGCTCCGCCGCGCCCTCGCCCTCGCCCTTCACCCCGGCCCCGTCTCCGCCGAGGACATCCAGGACTGTCATCGCCTAGCCGAGTCCCTGGACGAGGCGATGCACGAGGCCGCCCGGCTCCGGGCCTTCCTGGTGGCCGACCTCGGCCGGTACCGCGCAGCCCTTCCCGGCACCGCCGCCGGATATCTCACGCTGCTGGAGGAGGTGCTGGCGACCGGCTACCGGCCCGATCCCGACGATCTCGCCGCCCTGCGCGCCCTGCGCGGCAACCCGGCGGGCGCGGCCCTCCTGGATAGCTGCCAGGCGCTCGCCGAGCAGGACGTACGCGCCCGTCTGGCCCGTCGTACGGCCCGCAGGGCCCCGCTGGCCACCGCGACCGTCCCGGCGTCCCGTACGCGCCTCCTGGCCCTCCCTGGAGGCCTCTCGGAGGAGACGCCCGCCTGCGCTCCAGCGAGTTCCGCGACTTCCGCGGGACACGCGGCCGGCGCGGACCCCGGCGGCGGGCCGCCGGAGGAGCCACGGAAGAAGCCGGCCGGGAAGCCCGCCGGAAAGCCGACCGCGCCGGGCCCCGGTCCGGTGCCCGCCGAGCCCGCCGCCCCGGAGCCCGCCCGCCGGCCCGTCCCCACGCCGGGCGAGGTCTTCCCGCGCCGCAGGCCGACCCCGCCGCCCGCCGACCCCGAGCAGCGGCGACTCGCCGTCGGCTGATCCCCGCGCACCCCGCCCCGGTGTCCCGTTCCTCCCTGGCTACCCTGGTTCCATGGACTACGTCTCCGCGCTGCTGCCCCCCGTCGTCATGGCGGCGTTCTTCATCGGTCTGATCAGGGTGATCGTGAAGACCCAGGGCGGCGCCAACAAGGCCAAGGAGGACGCGGCCGTCGACGCCGCCCTCGCGCGCGCGGAGGGGGCCCGTCAGCCCTCCGTGAGTTCGGAGGCCTGACCCTCCCCTCGGCGCTCGGCCGCCCTCCGAGGCGCGTGGCTCCCTTCGGAGCCGCGCGCCCTTTTTGTTGCCGTTTGCCGGTGAAAGTGTACGAAAGTGGCCGTCCGGCACGCGATCCGTGTGATCTCCCACTATTGTTCTGAGCTGTGCCTCGTCCATTGGGAGAACTCGAAGACGCGGTCATGACGCGGGTGTGGAAGTGGAACCGCCCGGTCACCGTTCGAGAAGTCCTGGAAGACCTTCAGCAGGAACGGTCCATCGCGTACACCACCGTGATGACCGTTTTGGACAATCTCCATCAGAAGGGCTGGGTCCGCCGGGAAGCGGAAGGCCGGGCCTATCGATATGAGGCGGTCTCCACCCGGGCCGCCTACGCCGCCGCCCTGATGAACGACGCCTGGGCGCAGAGCGACAACCCCGCCGCCGCTCTGGTCGCCTTCTTCGGGATGATGAGCGAAGAACAGCGACACGCGCTGCGCGACGCCGTGCGCATGGTCCAAGGCCCGGAACCCGCAGAACCCGCGGAACCCGCGACTACGCGGAGTGCGCCCCGTGTGCCGAGTGCGGACACCACGGCCGGTAAGGGCGGCACCGCGGAGAACCCCGCCTCGGCGACGGAGCGCGACGGGCGATAGCGTCCGTACATGTCAGCAGAGAGTCCCTCGGCCGAGAACCCCGAAGTCACCGCTAAAGCCATCACCGTCCGGCGGGCCCGGACCGGCGATGTCCCCGTCGTGCGGCGTCTCCTCGACGCCTACGTCCGCGGCGGGATCCTGCTCGACAAAGCGACGGTCACGCTTTACGAGGACATCCAGGAGTTCTGGGTCGCCGAACGCGACGACAACGCCGAGGTGGTCGGCTGCGGCGCCCTGCACGTCATGTGGGAAGACCTGGCAGAAGTGCGGACTCTCGCGGTGAAGCCCGGCCTGAAGGGCGCGGGCGTCGGGCACCGGTTGTTGGAGAAGTTGCTCCACACCGCCCGCTGGCTCGGCGTTCGCCGGGTTTTCTGCCTGACCTTCGAAGTGGACTTCTTCGCCAAGCACGGGTTCGTGGAGATCGGCGAGACGCCGGTCGACACCGATGTCTACGCGGAGCTGCTGCGTTCCTATGACGAGGGTGTCGCGGAGTTCCTCGGACTCGAACGAGTGAAACCGAACACCTTGGGCAACAGCCGGATGCTTCTGCATCTGTGATCGTCGCCCCCATTCCCGCCGACTCGCCTTGCCCGGGTTCCCTATGTCCGAAACGCGCACGTTTCCGGTCGGTGGGCGGGCGGTCAGCCTTGGCCGAGGGTTTGTGTTTTCCCAGCAAAAGCGGTTTGCTTTCCGACGTACTGCAGTACGCATATAACAGGGCGCGGCTAAACGGCGGACGCCGCGGACACCCGACCCTCACGTTTTCGATGAAAGGAAATCCGGTGGCACAGAAGGTTCAGGTCCTTCTTGTCGACGACCTCGACGGCGGCGAGGCGGACGAGACCGTGACGTTCGCGTTGGACGGCAAGACCTACGAGATCGATCTCACGACCACCAATGCGGACAAGCTGCGTGGACTTCTCGAGCCCTACGTGAAGGGCGGCCGGCGTACCGGCGGCCGTGCCGCGGGTGGGCGTGGAAAGACGCGCGCCGTTTCCGGCGGAAGCCAGGACACCGCTCAGATCCGCGCGTGGGCGAAGGAGAACGGTTTCGAGGTCAATGACCGCGGCCGTGTTCCGGCGACCATTCGCGAGGCCTACGAGAAGGCCAACGGCTGAGCGCACGCGCCCAGCAGTCGGACACGGTGGCATTGCGTCGCCAGCGTGTCCACCAGCCGTACGAGATCGGGGGCGTTCCCCACGCCCCCCAGCGCCGACATGGTCGGCAGCGAGGCTTCGACCTCGCACCCTGCAACGGGGGGCCGCAACCACACGGCGGCCCCCTGCACCGGTCCGCGGTCCGACCCGGTGGCGCGGCCGGGAGCCCGGTCCGCAGGCCACGGCGCCTCGATGAGGCCGCCCGCCCCGAGCGCCGTCAGGCCCAGGGGCAGCGCGCCCCACTCCAGCCACTTCAGGATCCCCGGCACCTCCTCCGCGCCGCCTGCCGCCACCAGCAGCAGCATCCGGTCGCCCCGCACGGCCACCGGCGAGCCCGTCGCCAGTCGCCGAAGCGCGGCGAGGCCCGCCTCGGCCGGGACGTCCAGGACGTCGAAGCGCTCGCCGGTCGAAAGCCGGACCGGTTCCCCGGGCACGGTCGCCCAGCCCAGTTCGTTCTCGTACCAGCCACGGATCCGGCCTACCGGATCGAACGCATCGAACGCATCGGACGTATCGACCGGAGCGACCGGAGCGGCCGTATCGACCGGAGCGGCCGGGTCGACCGGATCGCGCGGCTGTCGAGGGAGGGGAACAGTGGGCAGTGTGGAGGAGGCCGAGCGGGCCGCCGGGGGTTTCGACGAGGGAACCGAGCCAACCATGCCAAGTGCAACCGCCCGAAAGGCACCCGAGTTACGCTGGGTGTTTCCGTGACTGCGCACCGTTTCGCCGATCGAGGCGGGCCGGGGTGTCGCGAGGCGCAAGGTTGTTCGCCCGTAGCGGAGGGAACCGGTGCCCACGGCATGGAGTGTCAGTCCCGGCGGGTAAGACATCCCTAGTGGGAGGGGGCGACACGCAGGAAAGGCACGTCTCACGTTCGCCATCGGCGTACTGGCGACTGGGGTAACTGCCTGGCCTGCGGGAACATCGTCTCGCACCATCGGGTTGGAGCAGATGTCGGCGTTCGGGGTCAGGAGGCCATCGACGGTGTCGGCAGTTGGAATGAGCGGTCCCCGCTTGCGGGACTAAGCTGCGGAAGGACAGGGAGGGGAAGTTCCCCCCACTGCCTGACCGCTCTGAGGAGCGATTAACGATGTTCGAGAGGTTCACCGACCGCGCGCGGCGGGTTGTCGTCCTGGCTCAGGAAGAAGCCCGGATGCTCAACCACAACTACATCGGCACCGAGCACATCCTCCTGGGCCTGATCCACGAGGGTGAGGGTGTCGCCGCCAAGGCCCTTGAGAGCCTCGGGATTTCGCTCGAGGCGGTCCGCCAGCAGGTGGAGGAGATCATCGGGCAGGGGCAGCAGGCCCCGTCCGGGCACATCCCCTTCACCCCCCGTGCCAAGAAGGTCCTGGAGCTGTCGCTTCGCGAGGCGCTTCAGCTGGGCCACAACTACATCGGCACGGAACACATCCTGCTCGGCCTGATCCGCGAGGGCGAGGGCGTCGCCGCCCAGGTCCTGGTCAAGCTGGGCGCCGACCTCAACCGGGTGCGGCAGCAGGTCATCCAGCTGCTCTCCGGCTACCAGGGCAAGGAGACCGCCGGCGCCAGTGGCGGTCCTGCCGAGGGCACCCCCTCGACGTCCCTGGTCCTCGACCAGTTCGGCCGGAACCTCACCCAGGCCGCTCGTGAGTCCAAGCTCGACCCGGTCATCGGGCGCGAGAAGGAGATCGAGCGGGTCATGCAGGTGCTGTCCCGCCGCACCAAGAACAACCCGGTGCTCATCGGCGAGCCCGGCGTCGGCAAGACCGCCGTCGTCGAGGGCCTCGCCCAGGCCATCGTCAAGGGCGAGGTGCCCGAGACCCTCAAGGACAAGCACCTCTACACCCTGGACCTCGGTGCGCTGGTCGCCGGCTCCCGCTACCGCGGTGACTTCGAGGAGCGCCTGAAGAAGGTGCTCAAGGAGATCCGCACCCGCGGCGACATCATCCTGTTCATCGACGAGCTGCACACGCTGGTCGGTGCGGGTGCCGCCGAGGGCGCCATCGACGCCGCTTCGATCCTGAAGCCGATGCTGGCCCGCGGTGAGCTGCAGACCATCGGCGCCACCACGCTGGACGAGTACCGCAAGCACCTGGAGAAGGACGCGGCCCTCGAGCGCCGCTTCCAGCCCATCCAGGTCGCCGAGCCGTCCCTGCCGCACACGATCGAGATCCTCAAGGGTCTGCGTGACCGGTACGAGGCGCATCACCGGGTCTCCATCACCGACGAGGCGCTGGTCCAGGCCGCCACCCTGGCCGACCGGTACATCTCGGACCGCTTCCTCCCGGACAAGGCGATCGACCTGATCGACGAGGCCGGCTCCCGGATGCGCATCCGCCGGATGACCGCTCCGCCGGACCTGCGCGAGTTCGACGAGAAGATCGCCGGCGTCCGCCGCGACAAGGAGTCCG
Organism: Streptomyces sp. B21-105; assembly: GCF_036898465.1. Taxonomy (NCBI): domain Bacteria; kingdom Bacillati; phylum Actinomycetota; class Actinomycetes; order Kitasatosporales; family Streptomycetaceae; genus Streptomyces; species Streptomyces sp. B21-105. Next base: position 5,312,655 of record NZ_JARUMJ010000001.1, read on the forward strand.
CGATCGACTCGCAGGACTTCGAGAAGGCCGCCTCGCTGCGCGACAAGGAGAAGCAGCTCCTCGCCGCCAAGGCCAAGCGGGAGAAGGAGTGGAAGGCCGGCGACATGGACGTCGTGGCCGAGGTCGACGGCGAGCTCATCGCCGAGGTCCTCGCGACCGCCACCGGCATCCCGGTCTTCAAGCTGACCGAGGAGGAGTCCTCGCGTCTGCTGCGCATGGAGGACGAGCTCCACAAGCGGGTCATCGGCCAGATCGACGCCGTCAAGGCGCTGTCGAAGGCGATCCGCCGTACGCGTGCCGGTCTGAAGGACCCGAAGCGTCCCGGTGGCTCGTTCATCTTCGCCGGCCCGTCCGGTGTCGGTAAGACCGAGCTGTCCAAGGCGCTCGCCGAGTTCCTCTTCGGCGACGAGGACGCGCTGATCTCCCTCGACATGTCGGAGTTCAGCGAGAAGCACACGGTCTCGCGGCTCTTCGGCTCGCCCCCCGGATACGTGGGCTACGAGGAGGGCGGCCAGCTGACCGAGAAGGTCCGCCGCAAGCCGTTCTCCGTCGTCCTCTTCGACGAGGTCGAGAAGGCCCACCCGGACATCTTCAACTCGCTGCTGCAGATCCTGGAGGACGGTCGCCTGACCGACTCCCAGGGCCGGGTCGTGGACTTCAAGAACACGGTCATCATCATGACGACCAACCTCGGCACCCGGGACATCTCCAAGGGCTTCAACCTGGGCTTCGCGGCCTCGGGCGACTCGAAGACCAACTACGAGCGCATGAAGAACAAGGTGTCGGACGAGCTCAAGCAGCACTTCCGCCCCGAGTTCCTCAACCGCGTCGACGACGTGGTCGTCTTCCCGCAGCTCACGCAGGAGGACATCCTCAAGATCGTCGACCTGATGGTCGGCAAGGTCGACGAGCGGCTCAAGGACCGGGACATGGGCATCGAGCTCTCCCAGTCCGCCAAGGAACTGCTGTCCAAGAAGGGTTACGACCCGGTGCTGGGCGCGCGGCCGCTGCGTCGCACGATCCAGCGCGAGATCGAGGACACGCTGTCGGAGAAGATCCTCTTCGGCGAGCTGCGCCCCGGTCACATCGTGGTCGTGGACACCGAGGGCGAGGGTGACACCAAGACCTTCACCTTCCGCGGTGAGGAGAAGTCGGCGCTGCCCGACGTCCCGCCGATCGAGCAGGCGGCCGGCGGCGCCGGACCGAACCTGAGCAAGGACGCCTGACCCCCTTCAGGGGTTGAGCCCACGAAAGGGGCCGGTGCTGCCGGCCCCTTTCGCATGCGCTCCTACGACAGCTGGCCGTTGTAGTCGGGCAGCTTGTACGTCGTCTCGGCGTGGCCGCCCGAGAGGTCGGTGGGGGTGTTGCCGATGTTCGCGATGATCGTGTAGCCCTTGGACTCGATGGTGACGCGCTGGGCGGTCTTGTAGGCGGCGACGTCCTTGAAGAGGTCGAGGAAGCCGCGTACGTACAGCCCGGAGACCTTGTAACCGACGGTCTTGAGGTTGTAGTCGGTCACCCCGGAGATGATGCCCGGGCGGGCGGTGACGAAGAACAGGGAGACGCCGTGCTCCTGGGCGTACTTGGCCACGTCGAGGACGGGCTTGTTGGCCGGCGCCGGGTAGCTGAAGCCGAAGTCGGACTCCAGGGTGGTGTTGTCGATGTCGAAGACGATCGCCTGCTTCTCGCCCGGCTTGGCGGCGGCGATCCGCTGCTTCAGCGCCGGCAGGGCCTGGTTCATCACCGCCTGGCAGTCCTGCTGCCAGGTCGCGTAGTCGACGTCCTCCGCGGCGGTCGCCGCGGCGGTGGAGGCGCCGGCGGCCGTCGCGGCCTGGGCTCCGACCGGAACGACCAGGGCCGTGGCGGCGGCCGTGGCGACGGCGGTCATGCTGATGCGGCGCTTCCAGGTGCCTCTGGTCATGTGTGGGGTCCTCTCGCGTCCTTGCACTGCCGGTGTCGTGGGCATGCTCATCGGTGGGGATGACTTACGGGGAACCAAGGGGTTACCGGAGGGAACCAGCGGGTTACTGGACGGTAGAGCCGAACGAGAGGCCCGTCACAGACCCGTGCACGTGAACGTGACCGGGGTCACAAGTGCCTTACGGGGCAGGGGAGTAGCCGCCGTCACATTCCGAAGTCCCCCGAGGCGGGCGGCCGGTGACATGCCGCACAAGGGATTTGGGCCCTACTAGGCCGGATAGTCGCGCTGCGAAACGGAACAAAAAGGACATGCGCATCGAGGGGTGCGGGCCCTCTCCGCAGCCTCCGGCCTGGGCGATGTCGAAATCGTCCGGAAGGGGGCGATCTGTCAAGAAGTGGGAAGTTTTGGGGTGAAGTACTAGCTTCCGTCGTAGATCACACGTTTGAGCCCATGCGGGCCTCGGGGTTACCAAGGGATGGCCACTGCGGCGGACGTTCACGCCGGGTGGTTTCTTCTGTCCCCTTCCCACACGAGGTCTTCATGTTCCAGCGCGTCACGTTCCGTTCTTCCCGTACGTCCCTGCTCCGCACCAGCGTGGCCGTCGGGGCCGCCGCAGTGGGCGCCTCGGTCGTGCTGGGGACCGGAGTGGCGTCCGCCGCCGCCCCCGCAGCGGCGCCCGCCGCCGTGCCCGCCGCCGCCAAGAAGGCCGTGTCGGCCTCCTGGATAGACCCGGTGAAGAAGTACAAGCTGTCCGCCGGGTTCGCCCAGGCCGGCAAGATGTGGCAGTCCACCCACAGCGGTCAGGACTTCGCCGTGCCGAGCGGCACCAAGGTCATGGCCACGCACGGCGGCACCGTGGTGAAGGCCGGCGGCAACGGCGCCGGCGACGGCCCGGCCTACGGCAACGCCGTCGTGATCAAGCACGCGAGCGGCGTCTACTCGCAGTACGCCCACCTCTCGCGCATCGACGTCAAGATCGGCCAGGTCGTGAAGACCGGCCAGAAGATCGCGCTGTCCGGCAGCACCGGCAACTCCAGCGGTCCGCACCTGCACTTCGAGATCCGTACGACCGCCAACTACGGTTCGGCGATCAACCCGGTCACCTTCCTGCACTCCAAGGGCGTGAAGGTCTGACGCCTGCGTGATCAGGCGCCCTGGTGCGCCTGGGTCACCAGATCGACCGCGACCTCGAGGACGGCTTGCCGCTTGTCCTCGGGGTCGCCTTCGAGGTCATGCAGGAAGAACATGCCGGCGTGCAGCGTGAAGATGGCGCTCACACAGCGGACCTGGTCGGTCAGTGGGGCCTCCGGGTCGATGATGATGTCGCGCAGGCTCCGCATGCGGTCCTTGAACGAGTCGCCGATCTGGAGCTCGCGCACCGTCGCCTGGTTCTCCTGCATGAAACGGAAGAGCGGGGCCGCCTCGGAGAGTGCCAGGCTGTAGCGGCGCACGAGTTCGTGCTTGGTCTCCAGTGTGTGCGGCTGGCTCCTGCCCCACTCGATCAGGTCCTCGATCGGCTTCGTCAGATCCGTGAAGATGCTGACGGTGATCTCTTCCTTGGTCTTGAAGTGGTAGTACAGCGCCGCCTTGGTGACCTCCAGGCGCTCCGCGATCTCGCGGAGCGAGGTCTTCTCGTAGCCCTGTTCGGCGAAGAGTTCGAGCGCCACGTCCTGGATGCGCTGGCGGGTGTTGCCGCGACGTTGCTGCTTGGTGCCGTCCATGGTGACGTCCATCCTCGTACTTCCGGGCTCCCACGAAGCGTCGGGTGCCGTCCGTCCGGCTCGTTGCAAGAAACTTACTTGACGCCCGGCTAGTTGCAGGTCTACCTTCCCCAGTGTAGTGAACTAGCCGGGCGGCAAGTAAGTGGCCGGCGGCGGTGAGTGGCACAGGGGAGTGGGGAACGATGGCGGACACGCAGACGACCGAGGCGGAAGCCGAGAAACAGCCCAGGAGCGTGCGGGTCGTCCTCCTCGCGCTCATGATCACGATGATGCTCGCGATGCTCGACAACATGATCGTGGGCACGGCGATGCCGACGATCGTCGGCGAGCTGGGCGGTCTCGAGCACCTTTCCTGGGTGGTGACCTCGTACACCCTGGCCACCGCGGCCTCCACCCCGATCTGGGGCAAGATCGGCGACATGTACGGTCGCAAGGGCGCCTTCATGTCGTCGATCGTCCTCTTCCTGATCGGGTCCGCGCTGAGCGGCATGGCCCAGAACATGGGCGAACTGATCGGCTTCCGCGCGGTCCAGGGCCTCGGCGCGGGCGGCCTGATGGTCGGCGTCATGGCGATCATCGGCGACCTCATCCCGCCCCGGGAACGCGGCAAGTACCAGGGAATGATGGCCGGCGTCATGGCGCTGGCGATGATCGGCGGCCCGCTGGTCGGTGGCACCATCACCGACAACTGGGGCTGGCGCTGGTCCTTCTACATCAACCTCCCGCTCGGCGTGGTCTCGCTGGCCCTCATCAGCGCCGTCCTGCACCTGCCGAAGAAGCGGTCCCAGTCGCGGATCGACTACCTGGGCGCGATGCTGCTGACCGTCGGCATCACCTCCATCGTCCTCGTGACCACGTGGGGCGGCACGGAGTACGCGTGGACGTCCGCGCGGATCATGGAACTCATCGGGATCGGCGTCGCCTCGCTCATCGGGTTCGTGTTCTGGCAGACCAGGGCCGCCGAGCCGATCGTCCCGCTGCACATCTTCCGCAGCCGCAACTTCACCCTGATGTCGCTCATCGGCTTCATCACCGGTTTCGTGATGTTCGGCGCCACGCTCTTCCTGCCGCTGTACCAGCAGTCGGTGCAGGGCGCCTCCGCGACCAACTCCGGCCTGCTGCTCCTGCCGATGCTCGGCGCGATGCTCGTCACCTCGATGGTCGCGGGCCGGGTGACCACGAACAGCGGCAGGTACTACGTCTTCCCGGTCGTCGGCAGCGTCCTGATGGTGATCGGCCTGTACCTGCTGTCGACGATGGACACCGGGACCAGCCGTTTCACCTCCGGGGTCTTCATGGCCGTCGTCGGCCTCGGCATGGGCTGCCTGATGCAGATCACGATGCTGGTCGCCCAGAACAGCGTCGAGATGAAGGACATGGGCGTCGCGTCCTCGTCCACCACCCTCTTCCGCACGCTCGGCTCGTCGTTCGGCGTCGCGATCATGGGCGCCCTGTTCAACCACCGGGTCCAGGACGTCATGGCCGAGCGGGCCGGCGCGCTGGGCTCGAAGGTCACCGAACAGTCCGCGCAGCTGGACGCGGCCAGCCTGGCGAAGCTTCCCGTGGCTGCCCGTGAGGCCTACCAGCACGCGGTATCGGCCGGCACGCACTCGGCGTTCCTGCTGGGCGCCGTGGTGGCCGTGGGCGCGCTGGCCGCGGCGGTCTTCGTGAAGGAGGTCCCGCTGAAGGGCGCGGGGCCCCAGAAGACCGACGCCCCGGCCGACGCCCCGGCCCCCCAGCCGCCCGTGGTCGAGGCCGTCTGACCCGCCGACCACACCCGAAGGCCTCCCGGCGGTAATCCGCCCCGGGGGGCCTTCACCACGACCCCACCCAACCCGTCGACCCTGTCCAGCCGTTGAGCCCCGTCCAGCCGTCGGCCCTGCCGTGGCCGTCGGCGCCCGTCCGGGACGTAGAGCTCGTTCGGGACGTAAGGCTCGGACGGGCCCTCGGCCCGTCGGGTGCGTCCGGCGTCGCGTCTGTCCAGACGTCGGCGTCTGTTTGAGCTGTTGGTCTCGGACGGGCCGTCGGGTCTGTCGGGACGTTGCGCTCGGACAGGCCGTCGGTCCGCCCGTCGGGGACTTCTGGGGGCGCGCCTGTCCAGCCGTCGGCTCCGTCCGCGCCGCAGAGTTCGTCTGGCCCGTCTGGCCCGTCTGGCCCGTCTGGCCCGGGCCCTTGGGCTGCCACCGGTCCGCAGGTCTCCGTCGACGGCCGGCGACGACGGTCCGCGACGGCGCGGGGCTTCGGGGCGGGCTTCTGTGGACTTCCGTGGGCCTCGGGGGCCTACGGCATCGTCGGGTAGCTTCCCGTGTTCGTCGGTGCGTGTTCGGGCAGCCACAGGACGGCGACGGCGCCCTCGGCGGGTATGTGCTCCGCGGCTCCGGCGGGCCGTACGTTGCGAAACGTCAGCCGGGCGCCCAGGACGCGGGCCTGGCCGGCCGCGATGGTGAGACCGAGCCCGTGGCCGCGCCCCGCGCGGTCGGCGCTGCCGGTGCGGAACCGCCTCGGCCCATCGGCGAGCAGGTTCTCCGGGAAACCCGGACCGTGATCGCGGACCCGGATGACCCGCCCCTCGACGGTGACCTGGATCGGCGGCTTGCCGTGCCGGGCGGCGTTGGCCAGCAGGTTGAACAGGACCCGCTCCAGGCGGCGGGGGTCGGTCGTGACCACCGACTCGTGCACGACCCGCACCTCCACCTCCGGGTCCTTGGCCGCCACCCGTCGGGCCACGAACTCGCCCAGCACGATGTCCTGCAGCTCGGCCCGTTCCGAGGCGCCGTCGAGACGAGCCACCTCCAGTACGTCCTCCACGAGGGTGCGCATGGCCTTCGCCCGGTCCAGGACCAGCTCCGTCGGCCGGCCGGGCGGCAGCAGTTCGGCGGCCGTCAGCAGTCCCGTCACCGGGGTGCGCAGCTCGTGCGCGATGTCCGCGGTGACCCGGCGCTCGGCCTCCAGGCGCTCCTGCAGCGTGTCCGCCATGGCGTCCACGGCTCTTGCCAGGTCGTCGGTCTCGTCGCGGACCACCCCGCCGATGGCGTCACGGACGCGGACGTCCGACTCGCCCCGGGCGACCTGGTTGGCCGCGGCCGCGGCCTTGCGCAGTCGGCGGGAGAGCTGTCCGCCGATGAGCACCCCGAGCGCGCTGCCGCCGAAGACCACCGCGATGGAACCGATCACCAGGGCCTGGTCGAGATCGTTCAGGATGTCCGTGCTGCGGTCGGTGAAACCGGTGTGCAGGGACAGCACGTGCCCGCCCTTGACCGGCACGGCGGCCCAGATGTCGGGCACTGAGCCGGGGCGGTCGGAGACGAACGTGGCCCGGCGTCCCTCCTGCATCTTGTGCCGCAGCGACGTCGGCAGACCGGGGTCGTCGATCTTGATGTTGGGGAAGTTCAGCCGCCCGGACTGCTCGTAGTTGCGTTGGGCGATCCGCACCCGCTCGTCGGCGAGGTCGCGGGCGTTGTCCAGCATGGACACGCGTGCGGCGTTGTGCACGACGAGGCTGAGCGCGACCGCCACCAGCGCACCGACCAGCGCGATCGCTGCACTCAGCTTCCACCGCAGCCCCGTACGGATGCCCGCGCCCGCTGCGCGCGCCGGTACCAGGCGCTCGATCATCCGCCGCATATCCCTGTCCCTGCCCCGCTCAGGCCTTCAGCTTGTAGCCGAAGCCGCGGACCGTCTCGATGCGGTCCTGACCGATTTTCGTCCGCAGCCGCTGGACATGGACGTCGACGACCCGGGTGTCGCCGCCCCAGCCGTAGTCCCACACCCGCTCCAGCAGTTTGTCGCGGGAGAGGACCGTGCCCGGGGCAGAGGAGAACTCCAGCAGCAGCCGCATCTCGGTGGGCGTCAGCGCCACCGTCTGTCCGGCCCGCCGCACCTCCATGCCCTCGGTGTCGATCTCGAGGTCGCCGAAGGTCAGCACACCCCCGTCGGCGGCGGTTTCGGGCGCGGCACGGTCGCCGACGCCCGCGTGACCGAAGCGGCGCAGCACGGCTCGTATCCGCGCGACCAGCACCGCTCCGTCGAACGGCTTGGTCACGTAGTCGTCGGCGCCGGCCTCGAGGCCCAGGACCACGTCGATGGAGTCCGCGCGCGCCGACAGCATGATCACAGGCACCGTGGACTCGTCGCGGATGCGCCGGCACAGGCTCACACCGTCCAGACCCGGAACCATCACGTCCAGCAGGGCGATGTCGGGGCGGTCGGCCCGGAACGCCTCCAGGCCGGAGAGGCCGTCGGGCATCGCGGTGACCGCGAAGCCGTCCCGCTCCAGGGCGAGCTGGGTGGCTTCGCGGATGACGTCGTCGTCCTCGACGAACAGGACGTGGGTCTGGTCTGCCATCCCGGTGCTCTCAGTTCTCGTATGCGGTCCCGTGCTGCTGTCGGGCGCTGGTCTCGTGCTGTTGTCGCGCGCTGTCGCGCTGCTGTCGGGGCCCTGTCGGGTTCTTGTCAGAGCGCCCCTTGGAGGGACGCGCAAACCACGGCGAGCGTTCACTTCCCGTGTCGTCGGCGTTGCCCGTTCGCCTTGCCCGTTCGCCTTGCCCGTTCGCTTTGCCGGTCACTTATTGATCGCACCGAGCAGCCCGATCGGTTCACGTCCGCCGAAGATCTCTCCGATCGTCGCGTCCGTGCGGGTCAGCCGGTGTCCGGCACGGGGGTCGGTTCCCCGCCGACGACGCTGCTGTAATCGTTGTGCCAGCTGTACTCCTTCATGAAGCGGCCCGAGGTCCAGCGGTACGTGATCACGTTCTCGCCGGACGGACTGGAGACCGGGTCGCCCTTCTCGTACACCTGCTTGGTCACCACGAGGTCGCCCCGGTCTATCTCCGCGTAGACGGGGGGCTCCTCGGCCTTGAACACGTTCTGGTAGCCGTCGTCGCTCTCGCGGTACACATACGAGCCCACGCCGACCGCGTCACCGCAGGTCAGCACGTTGACGACGACGTCGTCGCCGGTACTGCCGGTCAGGTGGCCGTATGAGACGTCGACCGGGTACTCGTCGCCGACACAGGGCTTGAGCCCGCCCTTGACCTCGGCCGAGACCGCCGGGTCGTCCTGGACGAGCTGGACCGCGTCCGACTGGTCGAGGGCCTGGGAGGCGGCGGCCTGGGGCAGAGGTGTCGCGCCCGTCACCGCGTCGGTGTGTGCGGGCCCCTCATCGCGTGCGCCGGTGCCGCCGGTGGCGCAGGCGGAGACGAAAAGGGCAAGGGCGGCGAGCACGGCCATCGCCGCGGTCGCCGCCTGGACGGCGCCACGGGCCGGTGTCGGCCCATGGCGCAGGCCGAAAGGGGCCCAGGCTCCTCGCCGCCCGCCCTCAGGACGGACGCCGGGGCCATCGACACCGCTCCTGTCGGTCAGGCCGCCGTGCAACGCTCCCGCTCCTCAAGCTCCAGCGCGCGTGCGTCCAGATCGCGGGCCTCCAGCTCCTCGCGGAGCCGGGCGAGCGCCCGGTGCAGCGTGCTCTTGACCGTTCCCGCCGACATGCCGAGGGCAGCGGCGGTCTCCTCCGTGGACATCTGCTCCCAGTGTCGCAGCACCACGACACTGCGCTGCTTCGGAGCGAGCACTTTCATCGCATCCATCAGCAGGGCGCGGTCCGCGTGCTGCTCGGTGGAGTCGTCCACCCGGGCGTCCGGGAGCTGCTCGGTCGGCACTTCCTCGAGCTTGCGGGCCCGCCACCACTCGGTGCGCGTGTTGATCATGACCCGGCGCAGGTAGGCGTCCGCGAGCCGCTTGTCCGCGATGCCGTCCCAGCGGCCGTACGTACGGGCCAGCGCGGTCTGCAGGAGGTCCTGCGCGTCGACCGGGTCCGGGACCAGACGTCGGGCGCTGCGCAGCAGCGCGTCCTGCCGCGTGCGGACGTATTCCTCGAACTCGAGCACCTCGCCCTGCGCCATGGTGAACCCTCCGTCTTTTCCCCGTTTTCGGCGGGCTGTCGCCTGCCGGTTCCTGCTGTGGTCGGTGGCCCGGTGTTCTCGGTGGGCACGCAAACGAAGCTACGGAGGTGTTGTCACGGGGCTGTCCGAAGCAGCCTGCGGCTAGCGCTCGGCTGTCCGTCGGTTGTGTAACGGAAACGGGTTCTGGGTAAGGAGGCCGGGCTGTTAGTCCAGATATGGGGCGTTGTGCCCCGTTGTCTTGTGTGACACGGGCACCGTCACGACTCGGTGAAGTCCGTGAAGGAGGCCGTTGTCTGTGATGTGGCTGTGTGTCAGCTCAGCGGCAGGCGGTACAGCCCGTCGGGCAGCGGCTCCACCAGTCCGTCCGCGACGAGCCCGTCCAGCGCACGAGCGCGTTGCACCGGCTCGTGCCACATCCGGTCGAGGGCGGCTTGCGGCACGGGCGCGTGTGCGTCCCGCAGGACGGCGAGCAGCTTGCCCCTGACCTGCCGGTCGGTGCCGGCGTACGTCTGACCGCGGCGCGGCGGACCGTCGTGCTCCGGCTTGCCCGCGAGCCGCCATGCGCACTGCGCGGCGATCGGGCAGCGCACGCACGTCTCGTTCCTGGCCGTGCACACGAGCGCGCCGAGCTCCATGGACGCGGCGGCCCAGCGCGCCGCCGTCGGCTCGTCCTCGGGCAGCAGGGCGCGGGCGAGCTTTCGCTCGGCGGCCGTGGTGGCGTTCGGCGGGTACCGCACGCCCGTCACGGCGCGCGCGAAGACCCGGCGGACGTTGGTGTCCAGAACGGCGTGCCGCTGCCCGTACGCGAAGGAGGCGACGGCCGCCGCCGTGTACTCGCCGATGCCGGGCAGCGCGAGCAGCTGGTTGTGGTCCGACGGAACGTCGCCGCCGTGCCGTTCCGTTATCGCCGCCGCGGCGCCGTGCAGCCGCAGGGCGCGGCGCGGATAGCCGAGCCGCCCCCATGCGCGGACCGCCTCGCCCGGGGCCTCCGCGGCCAGGTCGGCGGGGCGCGGCCAGCGGGCGAGCCACTGTTCGTAGACCGGCAGGACCCGGCTGACCGGCGTCTGCTGCAGCATGAACTCGCTGACCATCACGCCCCACGCGCCGGCGTCGGGGCGTCGCCAGGGCAGGTCACGGGCATGGTCGGCGAACCAGTCGATCACGGGGGAGTGCAGGTCCGCTCCGCAGGCGTCGGCATCGGCCAGGGAGGAGCTGCTGTGCGGGGGCTTCGTGGTCGCAGTCATGGCTCTTCCGATCCTGCCATGCCAACCGGGGCGCGCGCGTGCACCGCCACTCGGCCGGGACCGGCGGGGCGGCGTTCCACGCGCGCGTGCCGGGGGCGCGGTCTTGGGCGCGGTCATGGATGCGAACTGGGTGCGGCGGAGCGATCGTCAAGGGGCGATCGTCAAGGAGCGATGACGGCGTGGGCCGAAGTCGGGCGCGCGAGGCCGGTTTCCGGGATGATGATCCGGAAAAGTTGTGTTCCCAGCGGCGGGTGGGGCAGGTGAACACGACGATCTCTCGTACAGTTTGCGCCGTGGGATCTCTGCGCAATCCGGTCGGGCCGCTTCCCTCCTCCATCTACTGGCGACGGAGGGTCGTACTGCTGTCCGTGTTCGCCCTGTTGGCGTTGCTGACCTTGTGGGTCGTGACCTCGGGCGGGGGCGGCGGCAGGAACAGCGCCGGTAAGGGCAACGGCAAGAACCCCGCCTCGTCCATCACGCCCGGACCGTCCGGATCCGGGCCCGCGATCAGTCAGCACCCGGGCGGACGCGACGGGTCCAGCCCGGGGTCCACCAGCGGCTCGGGTGCGGACGCGGGCGCCGGCTCCGGCGGTTCGGACGGCGGCTCGGCCGGCGCCGGCGACACCGACGACGGCGCCAACGGCAGCGGTGACGGCGACACAGCAGGCGCCGGCGCAGGCGCCGGAGCCGGCGCCGGTGGGAGCAGCGGCGGCGCCGGCGGTACGGCCGCGACGCTGCCCCTCGGCACCACCCTCCCCAACTGCACCGCGGGCGCCGTCACATGGACGCTGCGTAGTGTCCGCAACGACTACTCGCCCGACCGGACGCCGACCTTCCAGCTGATCGCGAAGAACCGCTCGGCAAGCGACTGCAAGGTCGATCTCGGCCCGAAGCAAGCGGTGTTGACGATCACTCAGGCGACCGACGACGAGGACTACTGGTCCTCCGCGGACTGCCCCAAGGCGTCGGGCAGCCTGCTGTACCGGGTGCCGGCCGGGCAGAGCTTCACCTACACCGTGAAGTGGGACCGCAAGCCGAGCGCCCCCGAGTGCGCGACTCCGCCGGCCGGGACGGCCAAGGCCGGCACCTATCTCCTCGAGGCGCAGGCCCCGGGCTTCGCCAAGACCCAGACGTCGTTCGTACTCAAGGACGACTGAGCGCCGTTCGTGCCCAAGCACGACTGAGCGCCGTGCGCGGCCTCCCCGCGGTCTAGACGTACCGCTCCAGGATCGAGGACTCGGCCAGGCGGGACAGGCCCTCGCGGACGCTGCGGGCCCGTGCCTCGCCCACTCCGTCCACCGTCTGGAGGTCGTCGACGCTCGCGGCGAGCAGCTTCTGCAGGCTGCTGAAGTGCTCCACGAGACGGTCGATGATCGCTCCCGGAAGGCGCGGCACCTTCGCCAGCAGGCGGAAGCCGCGCGGGGAGACCGCCGTGTCCAGTGCCTCGGGGGAGCCGGTGTAGCCCAGTGCGCGGGCGACCGTGGACAGTTCCAGGAGCTCGGCGTGGGTGAGCGCGTCCAGTTCGTACAGCGCCTCGTCGACCGTGCGGGAACGCTTGGCCGTCGGCTCAGGCACATAGTCCCGGACCACCAGTTCGCGTTCCGGCTCCACGCCCGCGATCAACTCGTCGAGCTGAAGGGCGAGCAGTCGCCCGTCTGTGCCCAGTTCGACCACGTATTCGGCGATTTCGGTCGCGATGCGGCGCACCATCTCCAGCCGCTGGGCCACCGCCGAGACGTCCCGGACCGTCACCAGGTCTTCGATCTCCAGCGCTGACAACGTTCCCGCGACCTCGTCCAGGCGGAGTTTGTAGCGCTCCAGGGTGGCCAGCGCCTGGTTCGCGCGGGACAGGATGGCCGCGGAGTCCTCCAGGACCCGGCGCTGCCCGTCGACGTACAGGGCGATCAGCCGCATGGACTGCGAGACCGAGACGACCGGGAAGCCGACCTGCTTGCTCACCCGGTCCGCCGTGCGGTGCCGGGTGCCGGTCTCCTCCGTGGGGATCATGGGGTCGGGCACCAGTTGGACGCCGGCCCGGAGGATCTTCGACAGGTCCGAGGAGACCACGATGCCGCCGTCGAGCTTGCACAGCTCACGCAGGCGGGTGGCCGCGAACTCCACGTTCAGCACGAACCCGCCCGTGCACATCGCTTCGACCGTCTTGTCGGAGCCCAGCACGATCAGCCCGCCGGTGTTGCCGCGGAGGATCCTCTCCAGGCCGTCGCGCAGGGCCGTGCCGGGAGCCACCGCGCTCAGCGCGGCGCGCATCAGGCCGTCGGAACCGGAACTCCCACCGGACTTTCCGGGAGCTGCCGCCCGGTCGTTGGCTGCCACTGCACTCCTCCGGTCACTGGGGTCTGGGCGTCCCCGTTCGCGCACTCGTTCGTACGGACGGGCGAGACCAGGGCAAAGTCTACCGGCGGTCCTCCGCCTCCTGCGGGGCCTCTCGGCGACGGGACCGCGGCAGCACCCGCAGGGCGTCCCCCATGTCGGCCACTTCCAGGACCTTCATGCCCGCGGGGATCTTGCCGGGATCGCCCGGCACGAGCGCGTGCGTGAAGCCCAGGCGGTGGGCCTCGGCGAGCCTGCGCTGGACGCCCGTGACCCGTCTGACCTCGCCCGCGAGGCCCACCTCGCCGATCGCGACGAGGTTCTTGGGCAGCGGGGTGTCACTGGCGGCGGAGGCCAGGGCGAGGGCGATGGCCAGGTCCGCCGCGGGCTCCGAGAGCTTCACGCCGCCGACCGTCGCCGAGTAGATGTCCCGCTTGCCGAGTGCGCTGATCCGTCCGCGCTGCTCCAGGACGGCCAGCATCATCGAGACGCGCGAGGTCTCCAGGCCGGACGTCGTACGGCGGGGGGAGGGGATCTGGGAGTCGACGGTGAGCGCCTGCACCTCGGCGACCAGGGGCCGGCGCCCCTCCAGGGTGACCGTCAGACAGGTGCCCGGGACCGGTTCGTCACGTCGTGTCAGGAAAAGTCCGCTCGGGTCGGCAAGGCCGGTAATGCCCTCGTCGTGCAGTTCGAAGCAGCCGACCTCGTCGGTCGCCCCGTACCGGTTCTTCACGCCGCGCACCAGGCGCAGCCGTGCGTGCCGGTCGCCCTCGAAACTCAGGACGACGTCGACGAGGTGCTCGAGGAGACGCGGGCCGGCGATCGCGCCGTCCTTCGTGACGTGGCCCACCAGCAGAGTGGACATGCCGCGGTCTTTGGAGGCGCGGATCAGGGCGCCCGCGACCTCGCGGACCTGGGCCATGCCGCCGGGCGCACCGTCGATCTCCGGGGAGGCCACGGTCTGCACGGAGTCCACGATCAGCAGGGACGGCTTGACCGCGTCCAAGTGGCCGAGGACGGCCGCCAGATCGGTCTCGGCGGCGAGGTACAGGTGGTCGTCGATGGCGCCGATGCGGTCGGCGCGCATCCGGACCTGCGACGCGGACTCCTCGCCCGTGACGTACAGGGTGCGGTGCTCGTCGCTCGCGGACTTGGCGGCCACGTCCAGCAGCAGGGTCGACTTGCCGACGCCCGGCTCGCCCGCCAGGAGCACGACCGCGCCGGGCACGAGCCCGCCGCCGAGGACGCGGTCCAGCTCGGCCACGCCGGTGGGGCGGGCGGTGGCCTGCCGCCCGTCGACCTGACCGATGGGCAGGGCGGAGGTCGTGACGCGGCCCGGCGCCGTGGTGCGGACCGCGGGCGCGCCGTACTCCTCGACCGTGCCCCAGGCCTGGCACTCGGGGCAGCGGCCGAGCCACTTGGCCGTCTGCCAGCCGCACTCCGTGCAGCGGTAGGACGGACGGTCCTTGGTGGTCTTCGTACGGGCAGCCATGGGGAAACCGTAGCCGCCCCCACCGACAGCCGGACGCGCCTGTGGACGACGGGGGCGCGAAACACCGGCACCCCTTGCGAATCAGCCACGCTCCGTCACGAACGAGCCACCGGGCCTCCGGGGTGGTCCCCTTTTGAGGGATCGTTTCACCCGTACGGATTAAATGGACTCAAGGGACAAGAAGACCCGGTTCCGTGCCGCCTACGGTCGCACGGGTGATGAGCAGCAGCCCGGAAACCTCGACCCGCACGACCGGCGCGCACCGGGCGCACCGGGAGGCGCGAGACGGCGCTGCGGCGCGCACGCTCGCGCAGCGGCCGTCCACGCGCTACGAGCCGTACCTGGACGGCCTGTTCACCTACTGTCTGTCTGTTCTGTGCGACCACGAGGCGGCCACCGCGGCCCTCGGCGACGCCCTGGCGTTCGCCGAGCGGCGCGGCCAGCGCGGCCCGCACACCCCGGGCGACCGCCGGGCCTGGCTGTACGCCCTCGCCCGCTGGGCCTGTCTGCGCAAGCTCGCCGAGGCCAGGCAGAAGCACCGGAGCGCCCACGCGTCGCACCGCGACGGTCGCCGCCGGCAGCCGGGACAGCAGCCGGGACAGCAATCGGCGACGGCCGCCGCGTCCGCCGCTCCCTCGGCCGCCTCACTCACGTCCTCCGCCGCCTCACTCACGTCCTCCGCCGCCTCACCCACGTCCTCCGCCCGTTCGGCCGCGGCCGGCGCGCCCGACGCCGTCCAGGAACGGCAGAGACGCGAGCTCTCCCTGCTGGCCTGGCCGGAAGCCGCCGGCACGACGCCGGAACAGCGCGAGGCGCTCGAACTCGCCGTGCGCCACCATCTCGCCGTCCACGAGGTCGCCGCCGTTCTGGGCAAGGACCTCGTCGCCGCCCGCGAACTGCTCGCCACGGCCGCCTGCGAGGTGGAACGCACGCGCGCTGCCCTCACCGTGGTCGAGACCGGCGGCTGCCCCGGCGTGGCACGGCTGACCGGCGGGAGCCGGCTCGTGCTCAGCGCCGCGCTGCGCCGTGAACTCGTCCGGCACGTCGACGACTGTCCGCGCTGCCGCCGGGCCGCCGGACGTGCCGTCCCCGGCCGCTGGCCCGGCGCCGGCGTCACCCCCGCCGAGCTGCCCGTGCTGGAAGCGCCCCGCGCGCAGCTGCACGCCGCCATGAACCACCTCCCGCGCGCACGGCGGACCGCGGTGCCGCGCTACGACCGGCGCGGCTTCCCTATGGACCCCAAGGACCACGCCGCCCGCCGGGAGCGTCTGCGCGCGCGTGCGGTCACGACGACCGTCGTCGCCACCGTCGTCGCCGCTCCCGTGCTCGCCCTGTGGGCGGCCTACCGGGGAACGCCGACGGGGGAGGGCGCCGAAGGCCGCCCGGTCGGCGTCAGTGAGGCGCACGGCTCCGACAACCTGGACGACGAGGCGGAGGCCGGCTACGAGAACGCCGGGAACGCCAGCGCCCGCCCCCGGAGCGACGGCGCGAGGGGCGACGACACGGATGTGTCCGTGGAGGTCGTCAGCGTCACGGGACTCGCCCCGAACGCCGCCGGGCGGCTCTCCGTGACGGCCGCCACCCACGGCGACACCACGCTCGTCACCCTGACCGCGGACGTCGACGCGGACGGTCCGGTCCGCTGGTCGGCCGTCACCGCGGCGCCCTGGCTGTACCTGAGCCGGTCCGCGGGCGTCCTGCGGCCCGGCGAGTCGGTGACGGTGAAGGTGTACGTGGATCACCTGCGCGAGCCGGCCGGCCCGTGGCACGCACGCGTGGCGATCGCCCCGGCCGGCGCCGTCGTCTCCATCGGGGGCTACGGCACCGCCCCCGGCCCCTCCGCCCCCGGGAACGGCCCGGACCCCGGCCCCGGCACAGGCCACGGCCCCGGTACGGGCCATGGTGACCCGCCCCCGGCCACCGACCCGGAGCCCACGCCCACGACGCCGTCCACACCGGACCCGACCCCCACCGACCCGCCCTCCGACCCCGACCCGGACCCTGACCCCACCCCGGCCGACCCGTCCCCGGCCGACCCGCCACCGCCGACCGGCGACGGCGAACCCCCGAGCCCGGAGACGTCCTGAGCCGCGGCCCGGCGGGCGCGCCTCGGACGTTCAGCTCGTCGGAGGCGCCGGGTCCGCCGGGTGCGGGGCGAGGAGCGGGAGCTGTCCGGCGAGTCGTTCCTCGCACAGTTCGACCAGGCGGTCGTAGCCGGCCTTGCCCATCAGCTCGGTCAGTTCCGGCCGGTAGGAGACGTACACCGGGTCGCCCGCGCCGTGCGCCGAGGTCGCCGACGTGCACCACCAGTGCAGGTCGTGGCCGCCGGGACCCCAGCCCCGCCGGTCGTACTCGCCGATCGACACCTGCAGCACGCGCGTGTCGTCCGGCCGGTCGATCCAGTCGTACGTCCGCCGCACCGGAAGCTGCCAGCAGACGTCCGGCTTGGTCTCCAGCGGTTCGCGGCCCTCCTTCAGGGCCAGGATGTGCAGCGAGCAGCCCGCGCCGCCCGCGAAGCCCGGACGGTTCTGGAAGATGCACGACCCGTTGAACGGACGGGTCTGGCGCGAGCCCTCGTCGTCCTCCGTGATCCAGCCGTCCTGTGTGCCCTCGGCGTGGTGCTGCCAGACGTCGGGGGTGAGCCTCGCCACATGCCCGGCGACACGCTTCTCGTCGTCCTCGTCGGAGAAGTGGGCGCCCAGCGTGCAGCACCCGTCGTCCGCGCGGCCCGCCTGGATGCCCTGGCAGCCGCTGCCGAAGATGCAGTTCCAGCGAGAGGTCAGCCATGTCAGATCGCACCGGAAGACCTGTTCGCCGTCCGCCGGATCAGGAAACTCCACCCACGCGCGCGCGAAGTCGAGCCCCTTCTCGTCCGCTGCCGGGGTCGCTTCCGGGACCTTCTTCGCCTGCTTCGCCTTCATCGCCTTCTTGGTCGCCGTCACCACGTCCGCCCGCGAAGAACCGCCGGTGGATTTGTCGGTCTTCGCCTTTTTCGTCTTTGGCACTCGTCCAGGGTAAGACGCGGGAAGCCCCTTCGGGGACGGCCCACGGCCGCACGGGCAGTAGCGTGCCCTACATGAGACTCGGTGTCCTCGACGTGGGATCGAACACGGTGCATCTGCTGGTGGTGGACGCCCACCCCGGCGCGCGGCCCCTTCCCGCGCACTCGCACAAGGCGGAACTGCGCCTCGCCCAACTCCTCGACGAGGACGGGGCGATCGGCGACGACGGCATAGACCGGCTGATCGCGGTCGTCCACGATGCGCTGCAGGCCGCCGAGGACAAGGGCGTCGAGGACCTGCTGCCGTTCGCGACCTCCGCCGTGCGCGAGGCCACCAACGCCGACGACGTCCTCGCGCGCGTGCAGGCCGAGACCGGCGTGGAGCTCCAGGTCCTCACCGGCGCCGAGGAGGCCCGGCTCACCTTCCTCGCAGCCCGCCGCTGGTTCGGCTGGTCGGCGGGCAAGCTGCTCGTCCTGGACATCGGCGGCGGCTCCCTGGAGATCGCGTACGGCATGGACGAGGAGCCCGACGCGGCCGCGTCCCTGCCGCTGGGCGCCGGCCGCCTCACCGCGGGCTGGCTCCCGGGCGACCTGCCGGACCCCGAGGACATACGCGCCCTGCGCCGTCACGCCAGGGCGCAGATCGCCCGCACGGTCGGGGAGTTCAGCCGCCTCGGATCCCCCGACCACGTCGTCGGCACCTCGAAGACCTTCAAGCAGCTCGCCCGCATCGCCGGCGCCGCCCGCTCCGCCGACGGCCTCTACACGCAGCGGGAGCTCAAGCGGGAGTCCCTGGAGTCGTGGGTGCCGCGCCTCGCCGGCATGACGACCGCCCAGCGCGCGGAGCTCCCGGGCGTGTCCGAGGGCCGCGCCAACCAGCTGCTCGCCGGCGCGCTGGTGGCCGAGGGGGCGATGGACCTCTTCGGCGTGGAGGCCCTGGAGATCTGCCCCTGGGCGCTCAGGGAGGGCGTGATCCTCCGCAAGCTCGATCACATGGCGACGACGTGATCCGGGCCTGCGGCGGAGCGGCGGCCCACGGCGCGCACCACCCCGGCGCATCCGTCCGGCGTACGGCCCTGGCGCAGCACCCCGGCGCACCCGCCCCGACGACGAGCCGTCCCGTGGGGAACGCCACAACGGCGAATGGGGGCGCGGTCCCACCCGACCGCACCCCGTAACCTGTCCACCATGGCAGAGCCAGTCGTGCGGATCCCCGATGCGAAGGTCGCCCTGTCGACGGCCTCGGTCTACCCGGAGTCGACGGCGACGGCCTTCGAGATCGCCGCGCGCCTCGGGTACGACGGCGTCGAGGTCATGGTCTGGAACGACCCCGTCAGCCAGGACATCGACGCGCTGCGCAGGCTCAGCGACCACCACCGCATCCCGATCCTCGCCGTTCACGCCCCCTGTCTGCTGATCACGCAGCGGGTGTGGTCGACCGACCCGTGGACGAAGCTGCAGCGGGCCCGCGCGGCGGCGGAGAAGCTCGGCGCGAGCACCGTCGTCGTCCACCCGCCGTTCCGCTGGCAGCGCCAGTACGCGCGCGACTTCGTCACCGGCATCTGGCGGATGGCCGACGAGACGGACGTGCGGTTCGCCGTCGAGAACATGTACCCGTGGCGCTACCGCGACCGCGAGATGCTCGCCTACGCGCCCGACTGGGACGTCACGAAGGACGACTACCGGCACTTCACCATTGACCTCAGCCACGCCTCGACGGCCCGCGCGGACGCGATGCAGATGGTCGACCGCATGGCCGACCGGCTGGGCCACGTCCACCTCGCCGACGGAAACGGTTCGGCGAAGGACGAGCACCTGGTGCCCGGGCGCGGCTCCCAGCCCTGCGCCGAGCTGCTGGAACGGCTCGCGCTGACCGGCTTCGACGGGCACGTCGTCATCGAGGTCAACACGCGGCGCGCGATGTCCGGCGCCGAACGGGAGGCCGACCTGGCGGAGGCCCTCGCCTTCACGCGCCTGCACCTCGCCTCGCCCTCCTCGCCTGCCTCACCCGCCACGGTGTCCTCCCCGGCCGCTCCGGCCGCCGCGCCCCCGTCGAAGCCCCCCGCGCCGCCCTCAAAGCCCTCGGGGTCCTCAACGCCCACAGCGTCCTCGGCGTCCACTGGGTCCGCCTCGTCCGATGTCCCCTCGGGGGCTGCGATGCCGTCCTCGAGGTCCTCCTCCCCGAGCTCCCCGAAGTCCCGGGCCGCGTTCCGGCGCCCGAAGGCCCGCCGCCGATGACCGGCGTCACCGCCCGCAGGCGGGGCCGCCCCCCACGCGCGGAGTCGGCGGACACCCGGGACCGCATCCTGGCCGCCGCCCGCGAGGAGTTCTCCGAGCGGGGCTACGAGAAGACGTCCGTCCGAGGCATCGCGAAGGCGGCCGGGGTGGACCCGGCGCTCGTGCACCACTACTTCGGCACCAAGGAGCAGGTCTTCGAGGCCTCGATCGAGGTGGCCTTCGCGCCCGCGCTCAGCGCGCCGGACGCGGTCGCCGACGGGCCCCCGGACCAGGTCGGCGAGCGGCTCGCCCGTTTCGTCCTCGGCGTCTGGGAGAACCCCACCACCCGCAAGCCCCTGCTGGCGATCGTGCGCTCCGCGGTGAACAACGACACCGCGGCCGCCGTCTTCCGGCGCCTGGTCGCCTCGCAGCTGCTGCGCCGCATCGCCGCCCAGCTGGATCTGCCGGACGCCGAGCTGCGCGCCGAACTCGCGGCGGCGCAGCTGGTCGGCTGCGCGATGCTGCGGTACGTGATCAAGGTGGAACCGCTGGCCTCGGCTGATCTGGAGCAGATCATCGCGCGCGTGGCGCCGGTCGTACAGGGGCACCTGACCGGACCGTGAGGCGCGACCCGGAGGGGGCGCGAACGCGGGTACGCACGCGGGTCTGCACGCGGGCTCGCAGGCAGCCCCGCACGCGGGCTAGACGGGCAGTCCCGCACGCGGGCTGACGGGCAGCCCCGCACGCGGGCCGGGAGGTGAGACATGCATCCCGGTATGCGGACACAGTGTCCGCCCTCTGGATGACCGGCGTACGCTCGTCAACAGTCAGAAGTCTCTGATCGCAGTCTCTGAAGGAGCGAGCGACGATGCCCGAGCTGAGGTCCCGCACAGTCACCCACGGCCGCAATATGGCGGGCGCCCGCGCCCTTATGCGCGCCTCTGGTGTACCCGGTGCGGACATCGGCCGGAAGCCGATCATCGCGGTGGCCAACAGTTTCACCGAGTTCGTGCCCGGGCACACGCACCTCCAGCCGGTCGGCCGGATCGTCAGCGAGGCGATCACCGCGGCCGGCGGCATCCCGCGCGAGTTCAACACGATCGCCGTCGACGACGGCATCGCGATGGGTCACGGCGGCATGCTCTACAGCCTGCCCTCCCGCGACCTGATCGCGGACAGCGTGGAGTACATGGTCGAGGCGCACTGCGCCGACGCCCTGATCTGCATCTCCAACTGCGACAAGATCACCCCGGGCATGCTGAACGCGGCGCTGCGCCTGAACATCCCGACGGTCTTCGTCTCCGGCGGCCCGATGGAGTCCGGCCGCGCCACCCTCGTCGACGGCACGGTCCGCACGCTCGACCTGGTCGACGCGATCTCCGACGCCGTCAACGACAAGATCTCGGACGAGGACATCCTCCGCATCGAGGAGAACGCCTGCCCGACCTGCGGCAGCTGTTCCGGCATGTTCACGGCCAACTCGATGAACTGCCTGACCGAGGCCATCGGCCTGTCGCTCCCCGGCAACGGCTCGGTCCTGGCCACCCACACGGCCCGCCGGGCGCTGTACGAGGACGCGGGCCGCACGGTGATGGACATCACCCGCCGCTACTACGAGCAGGACGACGAGACGGTCCTGCCCCGCAACATCGCCACCATCGCGGCCTTCGAGAACGCGATGGCCCTCGACATCGCGATGGGCGGCTCGACCAACACGATCCTGCACCTCCTCGCCGCCGCCCAGGAGGCGGGCGTCCCGTTCGGCCTGGAGGAGATCAACGAGGTCTCGCGTCGCGTGCCCTGCCTGGCCAAGGTCGCGCCGAACGTCGCGAAGAACCGCACGTACTACATGGAGGACGTGCACCGGGCCGGCGGCATCCCCGCCCTGCTCGGCGAACTGCACCGCGCGGGCCTGCTCAACGAGGACGTGCACGCGGTCCACAGCCCGTCCCTGGGGGACTGGCTGAAGACGTGGGACGTCCGTGCCGGCTCGCCGTCCCCGGAGGCCCTGGAGCTGTGGCACGCGGCCCCCGGCTGCGTCCGCTCCGCCGAGGCCTTCTCCCAGTCCGAGCGCTGGGAGGCGCTGGACGAGGACGCCGAGGGCGGCTGCATCCGCTCCGCCGAGCACGCCTACAGCAAGGACGGCGGCCTCGCCGTGCTGCGCGGCAACCTCGCCGTCGACGGCTGCGTGGTCAAGACGGCCGGCGTCGACGAGTCGATCTGGACCTTCGAGGGCCCGGCGGTCGTCTGCGAGTCGCAGGAGGAGGCCGTCGAGAAGATCCTCAACAAGCAGGTGACGCACGGCGACGTCGTCGTCATCCGCTACGAGGGCCCCAAGGGCGGGCCGGGCATGCAGGAGATGCTCTACCCGACGTCCTTCCTCAAGGGCCGCGGCCTCGGCAAGACCTGCGCCCTGATCACCGACGGCCGTTTCTCCGGCGGCACCTCCGGCCTGTCGATCGGCCACGCGTCGCCCGAGGCTGCCTCCGGCGGCACCATCGCCCTTGTCGAGGACGGCGACCGCATCCGCATCGACATCCCGAACCGCACCATCGAGCTCCTCGTGGACGACGCCGAGCTCGCCCGGCGCGAGGCGGCCCTCGGCGGCGTGTACGCGCCGAAGCACCGCGAGCGCAAGGTGTCCGCCGCCCTGCGGGCCTACGCCGCGATGGCCACGAGCGCCGACAAGGGCGCGGTGCGGGACGTGTCGAAGCTGGGCTGACGCCCGCGACCGACACCAGGACCGGCCCCGTGAGGGCCGTCTCCGCCGATACCCGTGCGGAGGCGGCCCTCGGCGCGTTCGCGGTATCGGTTTGGGTATCGGTATCGGTATCGGCGGTGGCGGCGGCTACCAGTCCTCCGGGGCCCGCCCGTCCACGGTGAAGACGGTCCCGTCGGGCGCACCGGTGTAGACACGGCCGTCGACCGCAGTGGGCGCGGGCAGCGAGGCCACCACCCTGTCCGACTCGGCCCCGAGGCGCAGTCCCGTCTGCCCGACGAGCCTGCCCTTGTCGGCGTCCACCGCGAGGAGACGTCCGTCGGCGGCGCCGAAGTAGACGTGCCGGCCGTCGGCGGACGGCGCCGAACCCCGGCTCACCGCCGTCTGCAGCGACCACAGCTCCTTCTCCGCGGCCGTGTCTACGGCCACCAGCGACCCGTCGAAGGCCAGCAGGTATACCCGGTCGCCGTGCACGGTGGCCCGCACCCCCTGGAGGGCGACGCCCAGGCCGGTGCGCCGTGGCGCGGCGTCCCCCGGCCGGTAGCGGAGCACGGCGTCGACGTCGCCGTACGCACTGCCCTCGGACAGCAGGACGAGGCTGTCGCCCGCGGTGCCCGCGGGGACGACCGTCCCCTCGAACCGCTTCTCCCACCGCACCTGGCCCGTCGCCGGGTCCACGGCCGTGATCCGGGTGCGCCGTCCGTCGTCCGAGGTGCTCGACGCGTAGGCCAGCGGCCGCGCGTCCTGCGCGAACGACACGAAGTACGGCTCGCTCAGCCCCGGGATCGGCCGGCTCCACGCCGTCCTGCCCGTCGCCGCGTCCACCCCGGTCACCCTGCCGTCGGCCGCGGTCAGCAGCAGGGTGTCGCCGACGGTGCGGACGCCGGGGTACGGCGTCAGATCCCGCTGCCAGCGCGGCACGCCCGACGCCGGGTCGAGCGCCTCCATCCGCCTGCCCGAGTCGGTGACCACCAGCGCCAGTCCGCCCGCGAGCGCCGGCGCCTTGACGGGCCCGTCGCCCTCGGGGACCGCCCGCCGCCACAGCATGCGTCCGTCGGACGCGTTCAGCGCGGACACCTGCCCGGCCTGGGCGCAGACCAGCAGTCGTGCGGCGTACCCGCACTGCGGCAGGCCGCCCGTGCCGCCGCCCGCCTTCTGGCCGCCGCGCTTCATGGGCTGCACGCTCCAGTCGGCGAGGGCGGGCGACGCGGAGTGCGCGCCGCCGGCGTTCCCCCGCCCACCCCGGCCCGCGCCGTCGAGCATCCGCGCCGCCCCGAGCGCGCCGCCGCAGAGGACGACGGCCAGCGCACCGGCCGCGAGCACCCTCCACCCACGTCGTCCCCGCGGCTTCCCGCCCCCGTCGGCGGTCCCGGCCTTCCCGCCCGTCCCGCTGTCCCCTGCGGTCCCGCCGTCCCCTGCGGTCGCGGCCGCGGTGGTCTGCCCGGATTCCCCGGCCGAGGGGGAGGTGGGGGAGGTGGGGGCACCTGCCCACGCCCCGGGCTCCGACTCCTTCTGAGCTCGCTGCGGCGGTACGAACACCTGGGTGTCGTAGGAGGCCGCCACCGTCCGCAGTGCGCGCATGAGTTCGTCCGGGGTGGGCCGGTCCTCCGGCTCCTTGGCGAGGCAACGCGTCACGAGGGGCGCGAGGTTGTCCGGTACGCCCGTCAGATCCGGTTCGTCGTGGACGACCTGGTAGGCGACGACGTACGGGCTGTCGGAGTCGAACGGTCCGCGTCCCGTCGCCGCGTGCACCATCACGGAGCCGAGCGCGAAGACGTCGGCGGCGGATCCGACCTCCCGCGGGCGCCGGAACTGCTCCGGCGCCATGAACGGCGGCGTGCCGATCAACTTGCCGGTCTCCGTGTGCAGTTCGCTGTCCTTCGGGCGGGAGATGCCGAAGTCGATCACCTTCGGACCGTCCTCGGCGAGCAGCACGTTGCTCGGCTTCAGATCCCGGTGCACGACCCCGACGCGGTGGATGTCCCGCAGTGCCTCCGCGAGGCCGGCCATCAGCCGCCGCAACTCACCGGCGTTCATGGGCCCGTTCTGCTTCACCTGCTCGGCGATCGTCGAGCCGGGGATGAACAGGGTGGCCATCCAGGGCCGTTCGGCCTCCGGGTCCGCGTCGACGACGGGTGCGGTGAACGCCCCGCTCACGCGGCGGGCGGCGGCCACCTCCTGCCGGAAACGCCCCCTGAACTCGGGATCCCGGGCGAACCGGGCGTGCACGACCTTGACCGCGACCTTCATCCCGGAGGTGCTGCGGGCCAGATGGACCACGCCCATGCCGCCGGAGCCCAGGCACTCCTCGAGACGGTAGTGACCTGCATACTCCGGAAGTTCAGCTTCCGCGCCCGCTCCGGTGTTGCGCTGTGGCGTCATGGACCACCCCCGTGCTGTTCATCCGCGCGCGCGACGCACGGAGCCTAGTCGATGAGTCGTGCGGCGCAGAGGCGGCTTGCTAGCCTCCGCGTACGAATTCCGCACACGTGTTTCATGGCGGGTTTCGGGGGAATCAACGGGACCCCATGGCAGTCATGGGGTGCAACGGGGGAGGTTTCACATGTCTGTCGACCGCGTGGAAGAGGCCGGGAACAGCGACGCGGCGGAAGCCGTCGCCACGACCGCGGCCGCCGCGCTCACCTACTATCCGGTCGCGCCGGGCGTCCGGCTGAACGTGCGCAGCGGCCCGGGCACCGGCTACTCCGTCGTCCGCGTCCTGGCCGAGGGCGCGCGGGTCCCGGTCTACTGCCAGAGCCCGGGCACGTGGGTCTCCGGCCCCTACGGCACCACGAACATCTGGGACAACATCGCCGACGGCCAGTACGTCTCGGACGCGTACGTGCGCACGGGCAGCGACGGCTACATCGCACCGCGCTGCTCCTGACCTCGACGGCGGCGATCGGGGGGCGCAGGCCCGGCCGACCGGGCGCCCCCCAAACAGACCGAACCAGCGCAACCGCACCCCGGCCCGGCTGGCTCGGCCCGTCGGCTCGGTCAGCTCGACTTGGCTTCGCCCGTTCAGGTCAGCCCGTTTCGGTCAGCCCGGCCCGTTCGGCTGGGCTCGTTCGGCTGGCTCGTTCGGCTGGGCTAAGCCCAGGCCTGGCCACGCCCGGCTCGGAGTCGTCCGGACACGCGGTCCGCTCGGCCCGGTCCGGCTGGTTCGGCTCGGCTCGGCTCCGCCCGGTCCGGCTGGTTCGGCTCGGCTCGGCTCCGCCCGGTCCGGCCGCGCCCGGTCCGGCTTTGCCCAGGTCCCGCCCGGTCCGGCTTTGCCCAGGCTCCGCCCGGCCCGGCTCGGACTCGTCCCGACACATCCGGTCCGCGCGGCCCGGCTCCGCCCGTCGGTACTCGCGGGGGCGGCGTCCGTGAGCACCCACCCGGTGGGCGGTGGCGGCGACTTCGGGCGGGTGGCACCCGGCTGGGGCGGTCCGAGCAACATCGGTGCCGCTCCGCAGGGTCCGGTGCCGCTCCGCCGGGTCCGGCTCCGCCCGGCTTCGCCCGGTCCGGCTTTGTCCAGGTCCCGCCCGGCCCGGCTGGGCTCGCACCCAGCCCCGCCCTCGGCGACCCGCGGCGCCGCGGTCCGCGGCACCCACCCGGTGGGCCCGTCCGCACCCCGAGCCATAATCGTCCCGTGAGCGACGAAAACGGCACCCCGGGCACCCCGGCGGAGTCCCGGGGCGCCACCGAGGCCTCCTCGGGCGCCCCCACCGACCCGGCGGGAGACCCTGTCGGCACCGGAACCGGAATGGGCACCGGAACCGGCCCCCGCCCCGAACCCCTCCGCTTTTTCGGCACCACCTGGCTGGACCACGACACCGGCCCCCGCGGCTACGCCGTTCGCCGCGCCGCGGTCGCCCTGGGCTCACTGCTCGCCGTCGTCGTCTCGTGTCTCGTTCTGCGCTTCGCCTACCAGGGCATCGCGCTCTCCGACCTCGGCGGCTTCGTGACCGTCCTGGTCGTCGTGATGTTCGCGGTGTGCAGCTCGCTCGCCTTCCGGCACACCTGGGACGGCTTCGCCAAGCGCCCCGACCCCGACCGCCAGGCCTCCCTGCGCGGTCTGCTGGCGGTCGGCTTCGTCGGCTCGCTGCTCGCGTACTTCTTCCGCACCCTCACCGAGGCGCCCGGCGAGCGACTCCACCGCGAGGAGTACGACGCGGCCCGCCTGCGGTACGAACGCCGCACGACGCGCCGCACCGGCAACCCGTCGAAGAAGCGCCGCCGCGGCTGAGCCGCCCGAGCAAGGGCCCGGTTCACCCTCCCGAAAAGGGCCCCGTTCCCTCCCCACCCGACCCCAAGCCACCATGGCCCCATGACGGCTTCCATCCCAGCCCCCTCCCACGCGGCCCGAGCCCGCTCCTTCGACGCCGCGGCGGCCCAGTACGCGGCGAACCGTCCCTCCTACCCGAACGCCCTCTTCGACGCGATCGAGGATCTCGCCGGCCGCCCTCTCGCCGGCGCGCGAACAGTGGACGTCGGGGCCGGCACCGGCCTCTCGACCGCACGCCTGCACGCCCGCGGCGCGGACGTCCTCGCCGTCGAACCCGGGGACGGCATGGCCGCGCAGCTCCGCCTGGCCCTGCCCGACGTGCCGGTGGTCCGCGGTGACGGCAACCGCCTCCCGCTGGCCGACGCCTCCGTCGACTTCCTCACCTACGCCCAGTCCTGGCACTGGACCGACCCGGTGCGCTCGGTCCCGGAGGCGCTGAGGGTGCTGCGTCCCGGCGGCGCGCTGGCGCTGTGGTGGAACACCGAGGCCCTCGACGTGCCGTGGCTCGCCGCGGCGGCGGAACGCGTCGGACGCCACTTCGGGCAGAACACCGGCGCCGGCAACAAGAACGTGAACACCCGCGTCGTCGACCCCGAGGGCCGTCTCGGCCTCGTCCGCCGCACGGTCCGCTGGAGCCGCCGGGTCCCCGTCGACACGCACCTGGCCAACATCGGCAGCCACTCGATCTTCCTCGTGCACGACGAGGAAGCGGCCGCCGCGTTCCTCACAGAGGAACGCGACCACCTGATACGGGCCTTCCCCGACGGCATCGTCGAAGAGGTCTACGACGTGATCCTCCTGCTGGCCACCAAGACCTGACCCACCGGCCCGACGACCCCTTCCCCTTCTCCTTCCTCTCTCCCTCGCCCGACCCGTGCGCGGCGGCCCTCAACTCCAGGAACTCCAGGGCCGCCGCGCACCCATGTGCCGCCCCCCACCACCCGCGCCCCCCGCCCCCCGCCCTCACCGCCTTCCCCTGCCGCGTGCACCTTGACGGCGCCTCCCACCACGAGCAATATTCATCACATGATGAATTTCAAGCCCGGCGCCCGCCCACCCGACGACGCCGCCGCAGGGCAGACCGCGCCCGCCGCACCTGCCACGCCCACCGCCCCCGCCGTACGCGCCGAAGGCCTGACCGTGGTCCGAGGCCCGCGCACCGTCCTGCGCGCCCTCGACTTCACCGTCCCCCGCGGCCAGATCACCGGCCTGCTCGGTCCCTCCGGCTGCGGAAAGTCGACCCTCATGCGCTCGATCGTCGGCACCCAGGCCAAGGTCGCCGGGACCCTGGACGTGCTGGGCCGTCCCGCCGGCCACGCCGCCCTGCGCACCCGCATCGGATACGTCACCCAGGCCCCGTCGGTCTACGACGACCTGACGATCCGCCAGAACCTGGACTACTTCGCCGCGATCCTCGACCCGGGCCGAGCGGCAGCGGACCGCCGCCACGAGAACGTCACCCGGGCCGTCGCCGACGTCGACCTCACCACCCACGCCGACGCCCTCGCCGGCAACCTCTCCGGCGGCCAGCGCAACCGCGTCTCCCTGGCCGTCGCCCTGCTGGGCGCCCCGGAACTCCTGGTCCTCGACGAACCGACCGTCGGCCTGGACCCGGTCCTGCGCCGCGACCTGTGGAACCTCTTCCACGACATCGCGACGACCCGGGGCGCGACCCTCCTCATCTCCTCCCACGTCATGGACGAGGCCGAGCGCTGCCACCGCCTGCTCCTCATGCGTGAGGGCGAGATCCTCGCCGACGCCACCCCCGACGCCCTGCGCACCCGCACAGGAGCGGACACGGTCGAGTCGGCCTTCCTGCACCTGGTGGACGCCGCCACGGAAGCGGCCCGCACGAAGGAGACCGCCCGATGACGACCAAGACGCCCCCCGAGACCCCGGACGCCCCCACTCCTGCCGCCACCCCTGTCCGTGCCCCCGCCCCGACCGGCAGCCCGACCGGCGCCCTGAACGCCTCCCGGACCGCCGCCACCGCCGCCCGCGTCCTGCGCCAAC
The DNA here is from genome assembly GCF_036898465.1 of Streptomyces sp. B21-105. Lineage (NCBI taxonomy): Bacteria > Bacillati > Actinomycetota > Actinomycetes > Kitasatosporales > Streptomycetaceae > Streptomyces > Streptomyces sp. B21-105. The sequence continues at coordinate 5,341,481 of NZ_JARUMJ010000001.1, forward strand.
TGCGCCACGACCCCCGCACCATCGCGCTGCTGATCCTCATCCCCTGCGTGATGCTGCTTCTGCTCCGGTACGTCTTCGACGGCAGCCCCCGCACCTTCGACAACATCGGTGCGTCCCTGCTGGGCATCTTCCCGCTGATCACGATGTTCCTGGTCACGTCCATCGCCACCCTGCGCGAACGCACCTCGGGCACCCTCGAACGCCTCCTCGCGATGCCCCTCGGCAAGGGCGACCTGATCGCCGGCTACGCCCTGGCCTTCGGAGCCCTCGCGATCGTCCAGTCGGCCCTCGCCACCGGCCTGGCCGTCTGGTTCCTCGACCTGGACGTCACCGGCAGCCCCTGGCTGCTCCTTCTGGTCGCGCTCCTCGACGCGCTTCTCGGCACCGCCCTCGGCCTCTTCGTCTCGGCGTTCGCGGCCTCCGAGTTCCAGGCCGTCCAGTTCATGCCGGCGGTGATCTTCCCCCAGCTCCTCCTCTGCGGCCTCTTCGCCCCCCGCGACACCATGCACCCCGCCCTGGAGACGCTCTCCGACGTCCTTCCCATGTCGTACGCCGTCGACGGCATGAACGAGGTCCTCACCCACACCGACATGACGGCCACCTTCGTACGGGACGTCCTCATCGTCGGCGGCTGCGCCCTCCTCGTCCTCTGCCTGGGCGCCGCAACCCTCCGCCGCCGCACACAGTGAGCCCCCACCCCGTCCAGTTCCCAGCCCGTCCGGCGCTTGAGGACGAGGCCCGTCCAGGGCCGAAACGGGGGCCTCGGGGCAGCGCCCCCAGGGACGGGACGGGAAGGGGCGGCGGGGGCGAAAAACCCACGTCCGCCCACCGGACGCGCCAGCCGGACAAGCACCCCCGATGCGAGGATGACCCCGGACGACGACGGCACCACCGCGGCGCGCGCGCCCACCACGCGCCCACACGCACCCCTCCGGAGGACCCCCCAGCCATGACCCAGAAAGTCGCAGTCCTCGGCGCCGGCAAGATCGGCGAAGCCCTCATCAGCGGCATGATCCGCGGCGGCTGGCCCCCCGCCGACCTCCTCGTCACCGCCCGCCGCCCCGAGCGCGCCGAAGAACTCCGCACCCGCTACGGAGTCGCCCCGGTCGCCAACGCCGAAGCCGCGAAGACCGCCGACACCCTCATCCTCACGGTCAAGCCGCAGGACATGGGCACGCTCCTCGCCGAACTCGCCGACCACGTCCCGGCCGACCGCCTGGTCATCAGCGGAGCGGCCGGCATCCCCACCTCGTTCTTCGAGGAGCGCCTCGCCCCCGGAACCCCCGTCGTCCGCGTCATGACGAACACCCCCGCCCTCGTCGACGAGGCCATGTCCGTCATCTCCGCCGGCACGCACGCCACCGCCGACCACCTCGCGCACACCGAGGAGATCTTCGGCGCCGTCGGCAAGACGCTCCGCGTCCCCGAGTCCCAGCAGGACGCCTGCACCGCGCTCTCCGGCTCCGGCCCGGCCTACTTCTTCTACCTGGTCGAAGCCATGACGGACGCCGGCATTCTGCTCGGCCTGCCCCGCGACAAGGCCCACGACCTCATCGTCCAGTCCGCGATCGGGGCCGCCACGATGCTCCGCGACAGCGGAGAACACCCGGTCAAGCTCCGCGAGAACGTCACGTCCCCCGCCGGCACCACCATCAACGCGATCCGCGAACTCGAGAACCACGGCGTACGGGCCGCGCTCATCGCCGCCCTGGAGGCCGCCCGCGACCGCAGCCGCGCACTGGCCTCCGGCAAGAAGGACTGACGCGCCAGAAGAACCGGCCCGCAAGAAGAACCTGCCCGCAAGAAGAACCGGCCCGCCGTTCGCCGGGCCCGCTTCTTCCTGGCGGCCCGCCTCTTCCCGGAGCGGCGGCCCGGTCGTCGTTCACCCGCCGACCGCGCCCACGATCTCCTTCGTGGTGACCACGCGCGCGAACCGCCCCCCGTGCAGCGACACCGCCGAGGCCTGCGCCAGTTCCTCGGCGCTCCGCCGCCAGCCGAACGGCCCCTCCAGACCGAACGTGTACGTCGCGTCGTACGCGAACAGCACGTCATACCCGAGGTTCCCGCCCATCCGCGCCGTCGTCTCCGCGCACATGTTGGTCTGGATCCCGGCCACCACGATCTGCGCGATCCCCTGAGCCGTCAGCCAGGCCCCCAGATCCGGCGTTCCGAGGAATGCCGAGTTCACGGTCTTCGTCACCAGCAGCTCCGCCCCCGCGCCCCGCCCCCTTCTCTCCTCCACGTACGCCTTGAAGTCGTTCCCCTGATACCCCGCCCGCAACGGCGACCGCGGCCCCGACGAGTCGTGCCGCACGAACACGACCGGCCGCCCCGAGGCCTGCCAGACATCGATGAGAGCGGCGATGTTGTCGTCCGCCTCCGGATTGTTCCGCTCACCCCAGAACTCGAGCTCCTCGAAGCCCTTCTGCACGTCCACGACCACCAGCGCTGCGTTCTCTGCGATGTCCATGCCCACGATCCTGCCGCCATCCGGGAACCCGCCCCAGAGGTACGAAAGCCATCGATCGATGGTTTACTGCCAGCCATGAAGAAGCCCGCGCACCGGGTCGCCCTCGTCGCCTTCCCCGGCATCCGCGCCTTCGACGTCTCCGTCATCACCGAGGTCTGGGGCGACGACCGCACCGACCGCGGCGCCCCCGCCTTCGACCTGCGCCGAGTCGCCGCCGACCCCGCCGCGCCCGTCCCGATGCGCGGCGGCATGGCCCTCCTCCCGGACCGCACCCTCGCCTGGCTCTCCCGCGCCGACCTGATCATCGTCCCCGGCCTGGACGACCACCTCACCCCAGCCCCCGCCCCCGTCCTCGACGCCCTCCGCCGCGCCCACGCCCGCGGCACCACCCTCGCCGCCCTCTGCGGCGGCGCGTTCACCCTCGCCCAGGCCGGCCTCCTGGACGGCCGCCGAGCGATCACCCACTGGAACCTCGTCGACCTCCTGCGCACCCACCACCCCCGGGTCACCGTCGTCCCCGACGCCCTCTTCATCGAGGACGACAACATCTGGACCGCCGCCGGCACGGCAGCCGGCATCGACCTCTGCCTCCACCTGGTCCGCCGCTCCCACGGCGCCGAAGCGGCCGCCACCATCGCCCGCTCGATGGTCACCGCCCCGTTCCGCACCGGCACCCAGGCCCAGTTCATCGAGCACCCCACGCCCCGCTCGGACCGGGACGCCGACACCCTCGCCGCCGTGCGCGAACACGCCCTGCGTCACCTGCACGAGCCACTCACCGTCGCCGACCTGGCAGCGCGGGCCGGCATGTCCGCCCGCAGCTTCGCCCGCCACTTCACGGCCGAGACCGGGTCCACCCCCCTGCGCTGGCTCCTCGACCAGCGCATCGCCGCCGCCCAGAAACTCCTCGAACGCACCGACCTCCCCATGCCGGAGGTGGCCCGGCGCGCGGGCTTCGGCAGCGAGGTCACGATGCGCCAGCACTTCGCATCACGCCTAGCCACCAGCCCCCGCGCCTACCGAGCCGCCTTCAACGCCCCCTCCGACGCGCACGTCTCGGCCACAGCCTCCACCACCGACTCCGTCAGCGGGGGAAGCAGCCCGATCGCGCGATAGGCGCGGTCCACGACCGGCCGGGCCATCCCCCGGGCCTTCTCGGCACCGTCGCGCAGCACCCGCTCCACGTACACCGGGTCGGCGCACAGTTCCCGATGCCTGGCCTGCAGGGGTTCCAGGACCGCCACCACCGCGTCGGCGGCGTCCTTCTTCAGAGCGCCGTACGACGCGTACCCCGCGCTGAGCGCCGCCGGATCCCCGCCCGTACAGGCGGCGACGATCTCCAGCAGATTCGCGACCCCGGGCCGCCCCGCCCGGTCGTACACGACCTCCCGCCCGCTGTCGGTGACGGCCCGCATCACCTTCTTGCGCACCACGTCCGGCTCGTCCAGCAGATAAACGATGCCGGGCCCGAAGTCGTCGCTCTTGCCCATCTTGGACGCCGGCTCCTGAAGGTTCATCACCCGCGCAGCCACCGCCGGCAGCGTCGCCTTGGGCACCACGAAGGTGTGCCCGTACCGCTGGTTGAACCGCACCGCCAGATCCCGTGCCAGCTCCACGTGCTGCGCCTGGTCGTCCCCGACCGGCACCTCATGGGTTCCGTAGGCCAGGATGTCCGCCGCCATCAGCACGGGATACGTCAGCAGGGACAGCCGCACACTGCCGCCGCGCCCCCGCTCCCGCGCGGCCTTCTCCCTGTACTGGATCATCCGCCGCATCTCGCCGTCGGTGGCCACGCACTCCAGCAGATACGACAGCCGCGCGTGCTCGTCCACATGGCTCTGGACGAAGACGGTGCACAGCTTCGGATCCAGTCCCGAGGCCAGCAACAGCGTCGCCGCCTGCCGGCTCAGCCGTCGTACCCGCGCCGGATCGTGGTCGACGGTCAGCGCGTGCAGGTCGACGACACAGAACAGGGAGTCGGCCCGGTGCTGGTCGACGTCGGCCCACTGCCGCAGCGCGCCGAGGTAGTTCCCCAGCGTCAGGTGCCCGGTCGGCTTGACTCCGCTGAAGACCCGCTTCATCTTTCCACCTCCTGGTCGAGACCGCCGTTCCGGTCGGCCGGCCCCCGGGTGCTGGTGGGAGAAACGAGAACGGCCGCCGAAGCGGCGGCCGTTGAGTGCATACGTGAACACGGCCGCCGGTCAGGCGGCCCACCACAGCTGGGTGCACGTACGCGTAGTCATGCGGGTCAGACTACGCCTCCGGGGTGCTGCCGGGACATGAGTTGACACACCCTGGCGTGAAACGTAGTGTTCTCCGAGTTGTCCGACGTGAGCGCCGACCCCGGTCGGTCCCCGGACAGCCATTCCGCAGGTACCAACCAACTCTCGACAACAGTCGATTCGTCTGCTGTCGCGTTCATTGGCATGCGTATTCGCGAAATGAGGAATCCGCGTTCGAAAGGACGCAGGCCCCGATTGGCTTCGGAGGCCGGGAATCCGCTAAAGTCTCACTCGTCGGAACGACCCAACAGTCGCGAAGACGACTCCCGCTGACCGGGAATCAGGGCCGAAAGGGTCTGGTAGAGTCGGAACCGCCGGAAAGGGAAACCGCGAGATAAGCGGGGAACCTGGAAAGCACCGAGGAAATCGGATCGGGAAACGGTCTGATAGAGTCGGAAACGCAAGACCGAAGGGAAACTGCCCGGAGGAAAGCCCGAGAGGGTGAGTACGAAGGAAGCGTCCGTTCCTTGAGAACTCAACAGCGTGCCAAAAATCAACGCCAGATATGTTGATACCCCGTCCCCGGCAGTGATAGCCGAGGATGAGGTTCCTTTGAAACAAACACAGCGAGGACGTTGTGAACGCCGGGCTTATTCCGCTCGACGTTCCGCTCTCGTGTGTGCGATCCCGATCACGGGAAAACATTCACGGAGAGTTTGATCCTGGCTCAGGACGAACGCTGGCGGCGTGCTTAACACATGCAAGTCGAACGATGAACCACTTCGGTGGGGATTAGTGGCGAACGGGTGAGTAACACGTGGGCAATCTGCCCTTCACTCTGGGACAAGCCCTGGAAACGGGGTCTAATACCGGATACCACTTCCACTCGCATGGGTGGGGGTTGAAAGCTCCGGCGGTGAAGGATGAGCCCGCGGCCTATCAGCTTGTTGGTGAGGTAACGGCTCACCAAGGCGACGACGGGTAGCCGGCCTGAGAGGGCGACCGGCCACACTGGGACTGAGACACGGCCCAGACTCCTACGGGAGGCAGCAGTGGGGAATATTGCACAATGGGCGAAAGCCTGATGCAGCGACGCCGCGTGAGGGATGACGGCCTTCGGGTTGTAAACCTCTTTCAGCAGGGAAGAAGCGAAAGTGACGGTACCTGCAGAAGAAGCGCCGGCTAACTACGTGCCAGCAGCCGCGGTAATACGTAGGGCGCAAGCGTTGTCCGGAATTATTGGGCGTAAAGAGCTCGTAGGCGGTCTGTCGCGTCGGATGTGAAAGCCCGGGGCTTAACCCCGGGTCTGCATTCGATACGGGCAGACTAGAGTGTGGTAGGGGAGATCGGAATTCCTGGTGTAGCGGTGAAATGCGCAGATATCAGGAGGAACACCGGTGGCGAAGGCGGATCTCTGGGCCATTACTGACGCTGAGGAGCGAAAGCGTGGGGAGCGAACAGGATTAGATACCCTGGTAGTCCACGCCGTAAACGGTGGGAACTAGGTGTTGGCGACATTCCACGTCGTCGGTGCCGCAGCTAACGCATTAAGTTCCCCGCCTGGGGAGTACGGCCGCAAGGCTAAAACTCAAAGGAATTGACGGGGGCCCGCACAAGCAGCGGAGCATGTGGCTTAATTCGACGCAACGCGAAGAACCTTACCAAGGCTTGACATACACCGGAAACGGCCAGAGATGGTCGCCCCCTTGTGGTCGGTGTACAGGTGGTGCATGGCTGTCGTCAGCTCGTGTCGTGAGATGTTGGGTTAAGTCCCGCAACGAGCGCAACCCTTGTTCTGTGTTGCCAGCATGCCCTTCGGGGTGATGGGGACTCACAGGAGACTGCCGGGGTCAACTCGGAGGAAGGTGGGGACGACGTCAAGTCATCATGCCCCTTATGTCTTGGGCTGCACACGTGCTACAATGGCCGGTACAAAGAGCTGCGAAGCCGTGAGGTGGAGCGAATCTCAAAAAGCCGGTCTCAGTTCGGATTGGGGTCTGCAACTCGACCCCATGAAGTCGGAGTTGCTAGTAATCGCAGATCAGCATTGCTGCGGTGAATACGTTCCCGGGCCTTGTACACACCGCCCGTCACGTCACGAAAGTCGGTAACACCCGAAGCCGGTGGCCCAACCCCTTGTGGGAGGGAGCTGTCGAAGGTGGGACTGGCGATTGGGACGAAGTCGTAACAAGGTAGCCGTACCGGAAGGTGCGGCTGGATCACCTCCTTTCTAAGGAGCACTTCTCACCGATCCCTTAGGGGTGAGGTCAGAGGCCAGTTCATCGGCGAACGTCCGATGCTGGTTGCTCATGGGTGGAACGTTGATTATTCGGTCCGGTTTCCGGGTCGGAGGCTTGCGAGTACTGCTCTTCGGAGCGTGGAAAGCATGATCTCCGGGCGGGATCGGGTCGGGCACGCTGTTGGGTGTCTGAGGGTATGGCCGTCAAGGTCGTCCTTCTGATGCCGGCCCCAGTGAACTCCAGCTCAGGTTGGGGGTGATGGGTGGCTGGTCGTTGTTTGAGAACTGCACAGTGGACGCGAGCATCTGTGGCCAAGTTTTTAAGGGCGCACGGTGGATGCCTTGGCACCAGGAACCGATGAAGGACGTGGGAGGCCACGATAGTCCCCGGGGAGCCGTCAACCAGGCTTTGATCCGGGGGTTTCCGAATGGGGAAACCCGGCAGTCGTCATGGGCTGTCACCCATACCTGAACACATAGGGTATGTGGAGGGAACGCGGGGAAGTGAAACATCTCAGTACCCGCAGGAAGAGAAAACAACCGTGATTCCGGGAGTAGTGGCGAGCGAAACCGGATGAGGCCAAACCGTATGCGTGTGAGACCCGGCAGGGGTTGCGCATACGGGGTTGTGGGATCTCTCTTTCACAGTCTGCCGGCTGTGAGGCGAGTCAGAAACCGTTGATGTAGGCGAAGGACATGCGAAAGGTCCGGCGTAGAGGGTAAGACCCCCGTAGTCGAAACATCAACGGCTCGTTTGAGAGACACCCAAGTAGCACGGGGCCCGAGAAATCCCGTGTGAATCTGGCGGGACCACCCGCTAAGCCTAAATATTCCCTGGTGACCGATAGCGGATAGTACCGTGAGGGAATGGTGAAAAGTACCGCGGGAGCGGAGTGAAATAGTACCTGAAACCGTGTGCCTACAAGCCGTGGGAGCGTCGGACGTCAAGCTTGCTTGGCGTCTCGTGACTGCGTGCCTTTTGAAGAATGAGCCTGCGAGTTTGCGGTGTGTTGCGAGGTTAACCCGAGTGGGGTAGCCGTAGCGAAAGCGAGTCCGAACAGGGCGTTTCAGTAGCACGCTCAAGACCCGAAGCGGAGTGATCTAGCCATGGGCAGGTTGAAGCGGAGGTAAGACTTCGTGGAGGACCGAACCCACCAGGGTTGAAAACCTGGGGGATGACCTGTGGTTAGGGGTGAAAGGCCAATCAAACTCCGTGATAGCTGGTTCTCCCCGAAATGCATTTAGGTGCAGCGTCGTGTGTTTCTTGCCGGAGGTAGAGCACTGGATAGGCGATGGGCCCTACCGGGTTACTGACCTTAGCCAAACTCCGAATGCCGGTAAGTGAGAGCGCGGCAGTGAGACTGTGGGGGATAAGCTCCATGGTCGAGAGGGAAACAGCCCAGAGCATCGACTAAGGCCCCTAAGCGTACGCTAAGTGGGAAAGGATGTGGAGTCGCAGAGACAACCAGGAGGTTGGCTTAGAAGCAGCCACCCTTGAAAGAGTGCGTAATAGCTCACTGGTCTAGTGATTCCGCGCCGACAATGTAGCGGGGCTCAAGCGTACCGCCGAAGTCGTGTCATTGCAGCATGAGGGCCAACGCCCGCTGTGATGGGTAGGGGAGCGTCGTGTGCCGGGTGAAGCAGCACCGGAAGGTAGTTGTGGACGGTTCACGAGTGAGAATGCAGGCATGAGTAGCGATACACACGTGAGAAACGTGTGCGCCGATTGACTAAGGGTTCCTGGGTCAAGCTGATCTGCCCAGGGTAAGTCGGGACCTAAGGCGAGGCCGACAGGCGTAGTCGATGGATAACCGGTTGATATTCCGGTACCCGCTGTGAAGCGTCAAACATCGAACCAGGCGATGCTAAGTCCGTGAAGCCGTTCCGGACCCTTCGGGGAATGGAAAGTGGTGGAGCCGACGGACCAGACTTGTAGTAGGTGAGTGATGGGGTGACGCAGGAAGGTAGTCCATCCCGGGCGGTGGTTGTCCCGGGGTAAGGGTGTAGGACGGTGTGTAGGCAAATCCGCACACCACATAGTCTGAGACCTGATGCCGAGCCGATTGTGGCGAAGTGGATGATCCTATGCTGTCGAGAAAAGCCTCTAGCGAGTTTCATGGCGGCCCGTACCCTAAACCGACTCAGGTGGTCAGGTAGAGAATACCGAGGCGTTCGGGTGAACTATGGTTAAGGAACTCGGCAAAATGCCCCCGTAACTTCGGGAGAAGGGGGGCCACGCTTGGTGAGAGGACTTGCTCCTCGAGCTGGGGGTGGCCGCAGAGACCAGCGAGAAGCGACTGTTTACTAAAAACACAGGTCCGTGCGAAGCCGTAAGGCGATGTATACGGACTGACGCCTGCCCGGTGCTGGAACGTTAAGGGGACCGGTTAGTCACTCTTCGGGGTGGCGAAGCTGAGAACTTAAGCGCCAGTAAACGGCGGTGGTAACTATAACCATCCTAAGGTAGCGAAATTCCTTGTCGGGTAAGTTCCGACCTGCACGAATGGCGTAACGACTTCTCGACTGTCTCAACCATAGGCCCGGTGAAATTGCACTACGAGTAAAGATGCTCGTTTCGCGCAGCAGGACGGAAAGACCCCGGGACCTTTACTACAGTTTGATATTGGTGTTCGGTTCGGCTTGTGTAGGATAGCTGGGAGACTGTGAAGCTCGGACGCCAGTTCGGGTGGAGTCGTCGTTGAAATACCAGTCTGGTCGTGCTGGATGTCTAACCTGGGTCCGTGATCCGGATCAGGGACAGTGTCTGATGGGTAGTTTAACTGGGGCGGTTGCCTCCTAAAGAGTAACGGAGGCGCCCAAAGGTTCCCTCAGCCTGGTTGGCAATCAGGTGTTGAGTGTAAGTGCACAAGGGAGCTTGACTGTGAGACCGACGGGTCGAGCAGGGACGAAAGTCGGGACTAGTGATCCGGCGGTGGCTTGTGGAAGCGCCGTCGCTCAACGGATAAAAGGTACCCCGGGGATAACAGGCTGATCTTCCCCAAGAGTCCATATCGACGGGATGGTTTGGCACCTCGATGTCGGCTCGTCGCATCCTGGGGCTGGAGTCGGTCCCAAGGGTTGGGCTGTTCGCCCATTAAAGCGGTACGCGAGCTGGGTTTAGAACGTCGTGAGACAGTTCGGTCCCTATCCGCTGCGCGCGCAGGAATATTGAGAAGGGCTGTCCCTAGTACGAGAGGACCGGGACGGACGAACCTCTGGTGTGCCAGTTGTTCTGCCAAGGGCATGGCTGGTTGGCTACGTTCGGGAGGGATAACCGCTGAAAGCATCTAAGCGGGAAGCCTGCTTCGAGATGAGTATTCCCACCCACTTGATGGGGTAAGGCTCCCAGTAGACGACTGGGTTGATAGGCCGGATGTGGAAGCCCAGTAATGGGTGAAGCTGACTGGTACTAATAGGCCGAGGGCTTGTCCTCAGTTGCTCGCGTCCACTGTGTTGGTTCTGAAACCACGAACAGCCCCATGCCATGGTCACGGTGTGGTGCGGCTGAACAGTTTCATAGTGTTTCGGTGGTCATAGCGTGAGGGAAACGCCCGGTTACATTCCGAACCCGGAAGCTAAGCCTTACAGCGCCGATGGTACTGCAGGGGGGACCCTGTGGGAGAGTAGGACACCGCCGAACAATCATTGCGAAAACCCCCGTGCCATTCGGCACGGGGGTTTTCTGCGTTTAGGGTCGGAATATGCGCTACGACTTGGTGGTCTTCGACAACGACGGTGTCCTCGTGGACAGTGAGCCGATCTCCAACCGCCTGCTGGCCGGCTATCTGACCGAGCTGGGGCATCCGACCAGCTACGAGGACTCCATCCGTGACTACATGGGGTCGGCGATGCACCGCATCCACGACCTGGTCCTGGAGCGGACAGGAGAGCGGCTGCCGGCCGAATTCGACGACGTCTTCCACCGGCGGGTATTCGACGCCTTCGAGCGGGAGCTGCGGCCCGTCCCGGGCGTCGTGGCCGTGTTGGAGAAGCTGGCGGCGGACGAGGTGCCGTACTGCGTGGCGTCCTCGGGGAGTCATGAGCGGATCCGGGTGGGGCATCGGACGACGGGGCTGGACCGGTGGTTCGACGAGAGCCGTGTCTTCAGTTCGCAGGACGTGGGCAAGGGGAAGCCGGCTCCGGACCTCTTCCTCTTCGCGGCCGAGCGGATGGGCGTCGCTCCGGAGCGGTGCGTGGTCGTCGAGGACAGCCCGCTGGGGGTGCAGGCCGCCCGGGCGGCCGGGATGGACGTGTACGGGTTCACCGCGATGACGCCGGCCGCCAAGCTCGCCGGGGCGACACAACTCTTCGCGAACATACAGCAGTTGGCTGACCTGCTCGTTTGACGCCGGTCCGGCGGACGGGCTGACATTTGTCATGCCGAGCTCCGGACGATCGTTTCTACTGGAGGACCCCTCCCGGCGGCGAAGCTATGTGCATGACGACGAACCAGCACAAGAAGCAGAACGCCTTCGCCCCGCTCATCGTGGACGTGGCGGTGCCGCTCGGGTCGTACTACCTCTTCAAGGGCGCGTTCGGGATGAGCACCTTCGCCGCACTCGCCTGGAGCAGCGTGGTGCCGGCCGCGCGGACGCTGTGGAGCGTGGCCATGCAGCGGACGGTCAACGGGCTTGCCGGGCTGATCCTCGTCGTCAACATCGTCGGACTGGTGCTCAGCTTCGTCTCCGGTGACCCGCGGCTGATGCTGGCCAAGGACAGCGGGGTCAGCAGCACGGTCGGGCTCGGGATCCTGGTCTCCGTGATGCTGGGGAAGCCGATGATGACCGCGGCACTCAAGCCGTTCCTGGTGAAGGGGAAGGCGGTCCGGGAGGCTGCATGGGAGCGGCTGACGAGCGGGCAGTCGGTGGCGTCAGCGGACTTCCGCAAGCGGGAGCGGGCCTTCTCGGTCGTGTGGGGCACGGTGCTGCTCGTCGAATGCGTCGTGCGGGTCGTCGGGGCCTACACGGTGCCGGTGGACACGATGGTGTGGCTCGGCTCGGTGATCGCGATCGTGGGGATGGCGCTGGGGTTCGTGCTCGGCGGGGCGCTGGGCGCGGGGCCGATGGAGGCGATGGTGTCCTTCGAGGCGAAGGCCGCGGACGCCGGCGTGGCGGACGCCGAGACGGGGAACGGCGAAGCGGGGGACGGCGTGGAGGGCGGGGAGGTTCGGGGCGTGCGGCCCGAGGTGGCGCTCGCCCGGTAGGACGGGTCGGATTGCCCGGCCGGACCGGCAGTCCGGTAAAGCTGAAGGGAATTCATCTTTGGCTGGATCTACCCACGAGTACGCAGGGGCCCTACGCTCGCCGCCATGACGGATGTACTGCGGCGCGGTAGGGCCTCTCTGGCGTTCAGCTTCTTTGCGCAGGGAGTCGCCTTCGCTCTGCTCGTGACCAGGATTCCGGCCATCCAGGACAGGTACGGGGTTTCTGACGCGTTGTTGCCCGCCTTCCTGGCCGCCGTCCCGGTGCTCGCGGGTGTCGGCAGCGTGACGACGGAGCGGCTGGTGAAGCGGATGCCGCCCAGTCGGCTGCTGCGCTGGTCCCAGCCGGTGGTGCTGCTGGCGCTGCTCGGGGTCGGGGCGGGGCGGGGGATGGCCGAGCTGGGGGTCGCCCTGGCCGTGTTCGGGTTGGCCGTCGGTGCGCTGGACGCCTCGATGAACATGCTCGGGGTGAGCCTGCAGCGGACGTACGGGCGAAGCATCATGCTCAGCTTCCATGCCGTGTACAGCCTGGGCGGGATCCTGGGGGCCTCGCTGGCCTGGGCCGGGGCGCACTGGCACCTCGCGCTGTGGGTGTCGTATCTGCCGGTGGTGGCGGTGCTGCTGCCGTTGGCGCTGGTGGGCAGCCGGTGGTACGTGGACGGGGGCGTGGAGGCCGCCGGAGCCGTGGCGGAGGACGGGAAGGGGAGCGGCGGCGACGCGGGCCTCGTCTTCAAGGTGCTGCTGCCGCTGTGTCTGGTGATGAGCTTCGCCTACATCGGGGATTCGACGGTCTCCAACTGGAGCGCGAAGTACTTGCAGGACGTGCTGGGGAGTTCGGAGCAGCTGGCGACGGTCCCCTACAACGTCTACATGGTGACCACGCTGCTCGGGCGGGCCATCGGGGACTTCGGGGTGCGGCGGTTCGGGGCCGCGGCGGTGGTGCGGCTGGGGGCCCTGGTGGCGGCGGCGGGGTTCGCGGTGGTGGCCGTCGCGCCCGGGGCGTGGGTCGGGATGCTGGGGTTCACGCTCGTGGGGCTGGGCCTGTGCGTGCTGGTGCCGCAGACGTTCGCGGCGGCGGGGCGGCTGTTCCCGGGGGCCTCGGATGCGGCGATCGCCCGTCTCAACATCTTCAACTACGTCGGGTTCCTGGTCGGGTCGCCGTTGGTGGGGGCGCTGGGGGACGCGTGGAGCTATCGGGGGGCGATGGCCGTGCCGATGGTGTTGGTGCTGGTGACGTTGGCGTACGCCCGTTCGTTCGCTGCTCAACCGGACCGATACGGTGGCGGGCATGAGCGGCCGCGCACAGCTGATGTGGGACGAGGCAGTAACGGGCTATGACTTCGGGCCCGGGCATCCGATGGATCCGGTCCGGCTGGATCTGACGTGGAGACTCGTCGGGGCCCTGGGGCTGGACCGGGAGGTGGACGTCGTCTCGGCGAAGCCCGCCGGGGAGTCGACGCTGCGGCTCGTGCACCGGGAGGACTACGTCGAGGCCGTGAAGGCGGCGTCGGCCGAGCCGGGGGCGGCGGACCAGTCGTACGGACTGGGGACGATGGACGACCCGGCGTTCGCGGGGATGCACGAGGTGTCCGCGCTGATCGCCGGCCTGTCCGTGGGGGCGGCGGAGGCCGTGTGGCGGGGCGAGGCGCTGCACGCGGTGAACTTCGCGGGCGGGCTGCACCATGCGATGCCCGGGGGCGCGTCCGGGTTCTGCATCTACAACGACGCCTCGCTGGCGATCGCCCGGCTGCTGGAACTCGGGGCGCAGCGGGTCGCGTACGTGGACGTGGACGTGCATCACGGGGACGGGGTCCAGGCGGCGTTCTGGGAGGATCCGCGGGTGCTGACGGTCTCCTTGCACGAGCATCCGCGGACGTTGTTCCCGCAGACGGGCTGGCCGGAGGAGACCGGTGGGGAGGCGGCACCGGGGTCGGCGGTGAATGTCGCGCTGCCGGCCGGGACCGGGGACGCCGGGTGGCTGCGGGCGTTCCACGCGGTGGTGCCGGAGCTGATCGCCGACTTCCGGCCGGATGTGCTGGTGACCCAGCACGGGGCCGACACGCACTTCGAGGATCCGCTGGCCCATCTCGCGGTGTCGCTCGACGCGCAGCGGGCCGTGCAGGTGGCCTGCCACGACCTGGCGCACGAGTACGCCGGGGGGAGGTGGGTGGCGCTCGGCGGTGGCGGTTACGCGGTGGTGGACGTGGTGCCGCGGTCGTGGGCGCATCTGGTGGGGGTGGCGGGTGGGGTGCCGGTGCCGCCGGAGACGGTGATTCCCAAGGGGTGGCGGCAGGACGTCTTCGCTCGTACGCGGCAGTTGGGGCCGATGCGGATGACCGACGGGCGGTGGCCTGTGGGGTGGGCCGGGTGGGAGTCGGGGTACGACCCCGCCGATCGGTTGGATCAGGCGGTGCTGGCTGCTCGGCGGGCGGTGTTTCCGTTGCGGGGGCTGCTGGCGTAGCCGGGTGCCCGGGGACCGGGTGGGTTGTTTCGCCCCCGCCGCCCCTTCCCGTCCCGTCGGCAGGGGCGCTGCCCCTGCCGTCCCGCCAGGGGGCTCTGCCCCCTGGACCCCCGGTCGGTCCGGACGGCCTCGTCCTCAAGCTCCCCCAGAGGGGGCGCCCTCGGACGGGCTTGTAGGTTACGCCGACTGTGCGGTGTTCCTGCGGTTCCTGCCCGTCGGGCGTTCTCGTCCGTCAGCATCGCTCGGGTGTTGAGTACCGGGGCGCTTCGGGCGCATCTGCTCGCCGCGCGGTTGGCCGGTGTGGTCGCCACCTCCCGGGAGGAGAGTCTGCGGAGCTATCGGCTCTTCGCTGCCCGGGATCCGCGCGTGCTGATCGGGCTTGATCCTGAAGGGAGTTGGGGGCAGCGGGAGCTGATCGCGTTGATGGCGGACAGGTGCGGGGTTTCGGCCGATCCGGGATGTGTGTCGGGGCATGATGTGATCGATCCCGAGCGGACGCTGACCGCTCTCGACGCGTTCGCGGAGCGGCTCGCCTCGGTCGCCCAGCGTGGTGCGGCCGTGCTGATCGGCACCGGGCATCCGCATCGGCTGCTGGGTTTCTACGCCGGTCTTGCGGACGCTTTGCAGACGGCGGGATGTGTTGTTCTCAGCCCGGCATGGGGTCGCTGTATCGACATAACGACCCGGTTCGGTCTACGCCGCCACACCCTGGACTACGTACGAGGGGTGGGGGTCGTCCGGGAGGCGGAGGGTGAACGCGCCGGTTGTGCGACCGGTGCGCACAGTCATTCTCCGCTGCCGGTTCGGGTCGCGCTCGCCGCGGCGGCCGAGGCCGGCGGGCCGTTGCCCGAGCTGGTGATCGGGGACCACGGATGGGTCTGCGGGGCTGGTCAGCTGGGGTTCGAGGCGGTCGGGCTGGCCGACACCGACGACCCGGCGCTGTTCGTGGGGGAGGCCGAGGGGGTCGTATCGGTGGCCGTTCCGCTTGATGACGCCGTGCGGTCCGCTTACTACAGGCCGCTGACCCGCTACGTACTCAATCGAGCGTGTCTGTCACAGTAGGCCGCTGATGGGTGCACCTCTTCCCCACTCGCATCACCCGCCCCTACATTGGGGAGTGAGCACGCAGCGACGAAGAGTCACCGGAAGGGGAAGCCGGTGGCCGTCGAGTCGAGTGCGGAAGGTTCAGGTGTGTCATGGCTGCAGCTGGCGAGAGGCCTCTGAACGAGGTTCAGTTCCTGACCGTGGCGGAAGTCGCCTCGGTGATGCGAGTGTCGAAGATGACCGTGTACCGGCTGGTGCACAGTGGTCATCTGCCCGCGATCCGGGTGGGGCGGTCCTTCCGCGTCCCCGAGCAAGCGGTTCACGAGTACCTCCGCGAGAGCTACGTGGGGGTGGAAACCGCCTGACGGCCGGGGGCCTGCCTGCCGGGCAGGCCCGTGGGTGAGGGGCCCGGCCGTCAGTGCCGTCCCGGGTCCTTCCGCCCTCGATTACGACCTCAGCGCTCAGGCGGGTAGGCTAGCCCCTCGTAGGTCGTATGGGCCCATGGCGCCCAGCACCGAGTGATGAGAAGTGAGCGAGGGTAGTCGTGGGCTCTGTTATCAAGAAGCGGCGCAAGCGGATGGCCAAGAAGAAGCACCGCAAGCTGCTCAAGCGCACGCGCGTTCAGCGTCGCAACAAGAAGTAGGCGCGAGAAGCAGGCACGTTCTGCTTCTTCCGTGTGCTTCGCGCGACGCGAGCCGCGTAGGCGTGGTGTGGCCCCCCATCGATCCGTCGGTGGGGGGCCACACGTGTATCCGGCCGCCGTGCGGTCCGTTGAACGCCGTGCGGATGCCTGGACCGGCATGATTGCCGACGTGGTGGTACGACCGCCCGGTTCTCGTCATTTCGCGCATCGGGCGGTCGTCACAGGTCGACACCGACCCGCTAAGTTGGCCCGCAGACGGGAACCCGGTGCGGCAGCCGGCGGTTCCAGGACGGAAGGAAGGCGCGGATCTTGGGAAAGGTCGTGCTCGTTACCGGCGTGGCCCGTCAGCTGGGGGGCCGCTTCGTGCGGCGGATCCAGCGTGATCCACAGGTCGACCGGGTGGTCGCCGTGGACGTCGTGCGGCCCGAGCATCATCTCGGGGGCGCCGAGTTCATCCAGGCCGACATCCGCCAGCCCACCATCGCGCGGGTGCTGGCCGAGACCGGCGCCGACACGGTCGTCCACCTGGACGTGACGGCGACCGCGCTGGGCAGCGGCAGCCGGACCACGGTCAAGGAGACCAACGTCATCGGGACGATGCAGCTGCTCGGCGCCTGCCAGAAGTCGCCGAACGTGAAGCGGCTCGTGGTGAAGTCCAGCACCAACGTGTACGGGTCGGCGTCCCGGGACCCGGCCGTGTTCACCGAGACCACGCCCGCCAAGGCGCTGCCGAGCGGCGGTTTCGCCAAGGACACCGTCGAGGTGGAGGGGTACGTCCGCGGGTTCGCCCGGCGGCGGCCCGACGTCGCCGTGTGCGTCCTGCGGTTCGCCAACATCCTCGGGCCCACCGCCGAGACGCCGCTCGCCTCGTACTTCGCGCTTCCCGTGCTGCCCACCGTGTTCGGCTACGACCCCCGGCTGCAGTTCGCGCACGAGGACGACGTGATCCAGGTGCTGCGCATCGCCTCGCACGAGCCGGAGCGGGGCACGCTCAACAGCGGCACCTTCAATATCGCCGGGGACGGGGTGCTGCTGCTCTCGCAGTGCTCGCGGCGGCTCGGACGGCCCACGGTGCCGCTGCTGCTGCCCGCCGTCACCTGGGCGGGCTCCCTGGTGCGTACGCTGGGCATGACGGACTTCTCGCCGGAGCAGATCCGGCTGCTCACCCACGGCCGGGTCGTGTCGACGGTCCAGATGCGCGAGACGCTGGGGTTCACGCCCCGGTACTCGACGGCCGAGACCTTCGAGGACTTCGCGCGTGCCCACGGACCCGGGCTGCTGCCGGCGGAGGCCGTCGCCGGGGTGGTCGACCGGATCGCCGCGCTGCCGCTGCCGGGCACTCGCGCTAAGGCCCCGGACCGGTCCACGGTCACCCCCCCGACGCAGAGCGCCAACTGAGGAGCGCATCAACGATGGCGGACGCCAAGGTCATTCCGTTCGACGACGACCGGTCCCGGGGGAGCGCCGTGGCGCGGCCGTCCCGGCGACGGGGTGCGAGCCGGCGCAAGAACGGCGAGCCCGCGCCGGTCCGGGAAATCGGCGAGGTCGGTGAGAACGGCCCGGTCGGTGAGGTCCAGCCCCTGCACAGCGGGGCGGCCGGGCTGGATGATGTTCCTGTGACGGGTGAGGAACGGCCGGACGAGGCCGGGGGCGGCTTGGAGCGGCGGATCGCGGGCGGGTTGTCCTTCCTGCGGCGGCGACTCACGGGCGACTACGAGGTCGACGACTTCGGATACGACGAGGAGCTGACCGACCAGGTCCTGATGTCCCTGCTGCGGCCGCTGTACGAGAAGTACTTCCGGGTCGAGGTGAAGGGCGTCGAGAACATCCCGGCCGAGGGCGGGGCGCTGATCGTCGCCAACCATTCCGGGACGCTGCCGTTGGACGGCCTGATGATGCAGGTCGCCGTCCACGACCAGCACCCGGCGGGCCGTCATCTGCGGTTGCTCGCCGCCGATCTCGTCTTCGTGCTGCCGGTCGTCAACGAGCTGGCGCGCAAGCTCGGGCACACCCTCGCCTGCGCGGAGGACGCCGAACGGCTGCTCGGCCAGGGCGAGCTGGTGGGGGTGATGCCGGAGGGCTTCAAGGGCATCGGGAAGCCGTTCAACGAGCGGTACAAGCTTCAGCGGTTCGGCCGGGGCGGCTTCGTGTCGACGGCCATGCGCAAGGGCGCTCCGATCATTCCCTGCTCGATCGTCGGGGCCGAGGAGATCTACCCGATGATCGGCAACGCCAAGACGCTGGCCCGGCTGCTGGGCATCCCGTACTTCCCGCTCACGCCGACGTTCCCGTGGCTGGGCCCGTTGGGGGCGATCCCGCTGCCGACGAAGTGGACGATCCAGTTCGGCGAGCCGATTCCGACGGACGGTTATCCGCCGGAGGCGGCGGAGGATCCGATGCTGATGTTCAACCTCACGGATCAGGTCCGTGAACAGATCCAGCACACGCTCTACAAGCTGCTGGTGCAGCGGCGGTCGGTGTTCTTCTAGTCCGGCTGCCGGTTCGTCCGCTGTTTCGCCGGGTGGCAGTCGGCTGGTCTGCGGCGGTACGGCGATGGGGGCGCCCCTTCTCAGAAGGGGCGCCCCCATCGCCGTGTGCGGGTGGTGTTACTCCGCGTCCTCGCTGTCGATGCCCAGGCCCGGGAGGAGGCCGGGGAGGAGCGGCGGGAGGGTGACGTCGGGCCGGGTGAGGGGCGGGTCGGTGGTCGGGGTGGTGCCGCCGGTGTCCTTCGGGGGGTCGAGGAGGCCGCCGGTGTTGCCGCCGAGGAGGCCGTCGTCGGTCCCGGAGGTGGCGGACCTGCTGGGGTTGCCGGTGTCGCCGCCGGTGCCGTCGGACGTGTCCTTGCCGCCGCCCGGCGTGGTGGTCCGGCCGGGGTCGGAGGAGCTGCCGGTGGATGCCGACCCGGTGCCCTGCCGGGTGCCGCGGCCGCCGCCCGGGGCGGGGGGCTGCGGGAGCAGGGACTGCAGCGGGGCGACCTCGTCGTCTATGGCTTCGAAGACCGACGACACCTGCTGACTGACGTCTCCGAGCTGGACCGGGAGGCGTTCGCGCAGGGCGCCCCAGGCTTCGCGGTGCGAGCGGGAGAACGCTTCGAGGGCCTGGATGGGGCCCAGCGAGTCGGGGTCGCGTGCGTATGCCTCGTGGAGGAGGCGGTGGCCTTCCGACGCGTCGTGCTGCATGCCGTTCAGGGCGCGCCGGATCTCGCCGAGGGATTCGTGGTCGAGGTCGCCGCTGCGGCCCCGTTCCATGAGTCTGCGGGCCTCGCCGAGCCGGGTGGAGGCCTGGTCGAGGTAGGTGCGACCGCGTTCGTCGTCACCGTCGGCCAGGTAGTTGAGCTTGAAGTCCTCGATGCCGCGCTTCAGCCCGTAGAGCCCGTCGCCGGGAAGGGCGTCGGAGCTCGCGGCGGCGACTCCGCCGAAGGCGCCCGCCGCGACGCCGACGCTGAGGCCGCCCGCGGTGAGGCCTCTGGCGAGGCGGGAACGCGGCCGGAACTTGGCCAGCGGCCCGGCCCGGTGTGTGCCCCTGCTCCGGTGGGACCGCTGTTCGGGGACCGACAGGTCCGCCGCCTCGCCTCCCGCGGTGCCAGCCTGCAGCATGGCCTCCATCGCTGCGACCAACTGGGCCCGCTGGACGACCTTGACCTCGGGATCGAGTTCCGGTTTGGGCAGCTCGGCGAGACTCGTGGCGAGGGCCAGCAGCTGGCCCCGCCCGGTCTGGTCCGCAGCGGCCGGCGCCGGCGGTGATCCTTCGGTCTGCTCGGCCGCCGTGCCCTGGGCGGACTGCTCCTCCAGGGCCTGGGCGAAGGCGTTCGCCCGCCGGTGCGCCGATACGTTCGCGATCACGGGCGGCACCTCCTCTCGTCATGACGGTCGACTCCCTTGGGGTACTGAGGGTTGCACGCCCTGCGCCGGTTGCACCCGATCGAGTGATCGGGGTCGGCCAGGGTGTGACCACAGGGAGCCTGTATCCCGCACAACGACTGGCGCGGCACTTGGGTTACGGACTGCGGATGATCGGATCGGGAAGGCAACGGACTTTCACTGAACGTGAGTTGGGGAACGCGGACAGTGCGCTGCGGGCGGGGGCGGTCAGCGGGCGTCTTCCGGCAGCAGCCGGGCGAGGGTGCGGACGGCCCGGTACTGGAGGGTCTTGATGGCGCCCTCGTTCTTGCCCATCACACGAGCGGTCTCGGCGACGGAGAGGCCCTGCAGGAACCGGAGCGTCACGCACTCCTGCTGCTGGGGGTTGAGCCTGCGCACCGCGTCCAGCAGTGCGGCGTTGGACAGGGACTCCAGGACGGAGTCCTCGGGGGAACGCTCGACCTCGTTGGCGTCGAGCATCTCGCCGGTGGTCACCTCGAGCCGGAAGCGGCTCGACTTGAAGTGGTCGGCGACCAGGTTGCGGGCGATGGTGACGAGCCAGGCGCCGAAGTCGCGGCCCTGCCAGGTGAACGTCCCGATGCGGCGCAGGGCGCGCAGGAACGTCTCGCTGGTGAGGTCCTCGGCGGTCGCCTTGCCGCCCACCCGGTAGTAGATATAGCGGTACACGGTGTCGCTGTACTGGTCGTACAGCCGCCCGAAGGCGTCGGCCTCGCCGGCCTGAGCGCGTTCGACGAGGTCCATCATCCGGGCGCTGTCGCTGTCGGCGGCCGGTCGGCGGGGGGCGGTGGTCGCGCCGCTGGTAGCGCCGCTGGCCGAGCGACCTCTTCTGCCGACCGCGGCGCTGCCTTCCGCCAGTGCGTAGCAGGGGCCCGCCGGAGCGGCGGTGGCGAAGGCGGGGCCGGCGTACGCGGTGGGGACGAAGCCGCGCAACAGGTCCTGGACCGTAGCGACCGTTGCGCGCAGCGTAGCCAGGCCCGAGGTGTCAACCCCGACGTGTGGGTACACGGGACTCCCAGAGGCAGAGCTTCCATCACGTGCAGTGCGGAACCTTTCACCCGTCGTGGCGACAGGAGGGGTACCGGATTGCGTCTGAGGAGAATAACGCTTCGTACAGGGCCTGCTACACCGAGTTGCTCAAATCATCGATTACGTCGCTTCTGTGACCTATTGACGCTCGATCAAGTGGTGCAGGTTGAGCGGTTGTTGATCGGAACGGTTCGAGTTTCCGGTCGGTCCAGGGCGTGTTGTGGCTGTGCGCGGACAACGGGACTGGATACGGGGTTACGCGGGTACGACCGTCGGATTGGCCGGGTTTGCTCGTGGGTGTGGGGTGTTGTCGCCGGTGTGACGGATGTGGGCGGGGTTCCGGGGGTGGGCGGTGGGGTGGACGCGGGCTGGTTGGCGGTCCGGGGCGGTGGGACGAAAAACGGAGCGGCCGGGCGGTGTCGTCCCCGCCCGTCCGCTCCGCCCGGTCCTCGTCCTCGTCCTCGTGCGCCTTGTTCCCGTGCGCCGCTTTCCCGTGCGCCTCGTCCTCGTGCGCCGTCAGCTCATCGGCGGCGTCGGTGCAGCGCGATCGCCGCCGCCGTGCCGCCGGCCACCGCGCCGACGCCCGCCGCCGCCGGGATGCCGACCTTCGCCGCCTTGCGGCCGGTGCGGTAGTCGCGCAGCCGCCAGTCGAGGCTGTGGGCGTGCCTGCGCAGCTTGGCGTCCGGGTTGATGGCGTAGGGGTGGCCGACCAGGGAGAGCATCGGGATGTCGTTGTGGGAGTCGCTGTACGCGGCGCAACGCGAGAGGTCCAGGTTCTCCGCCGCGGCCAGCGCGCGCACCGCCTCCGCCTTGGCGGGTCCGTGCAGGGGCTCGCCCACCAGCTTGCCGGTGTAGACGCCGTCGACCGACTCCGCGACCGTGCCCAGCGCGCCGGTGAGGCCGAGCCGGCGGGCGATCACCTGGGCGATCTCCACCGGCGCGGCTGTGACCAACCACACCTTCTGGCCGGCGTCCAGGTGGGCCTGGGCGAGGGCGCGGGTGCCCGGCCAGATGCGCTCGGCCATGTACTCGTCGTAGATCTCCTCGCCGATCGACATCAGCTCGGAGACGCGGTGGCCCTGGACGATCGACAGGGCCGAGTCGCGGGCCTCCTGCATGTGCTCGGGATCCTCGACGCCGGCCAGCCGGAACCACGCCTGCTGCCAGGCGAAGCGGACCAGGTCGTGGGTCTCGAAGAACTTCCGTTTGTACAGGCCGCGGCCGAAGTGGAAGAGCGCGGCGCCCTGCATCACGGTGTTGTCGAGGTCGAAGAAGGCGGCGGCCATCGCGTCGCCGTGCACCGGGAACTGTGCGTCCCGGTCCGGGGTGTCCAGGGCGTCCTGGGTGTCCAGGGCTTCCTGGGTGGACTTGCGGGCGGCCTCGGCCGAGGCCTCGCCTGCCAACACGCTCCGCGCCGTGGCGGAACGCCTACGGGGAGTGAGCCATCCTAGAGCGGCCATGGCGTGAGCATAGCCAGTCCGTTCGGTGGTTCCGGATCCATCATGTCGGCAGCGTGTGAACACTCGAGGTCGTCCTGTCGCCAGAAGCGCGACAATGGCGCCATGACTCCCCTCTTCCGACGCAGGGCCGACGCGCACGAGCGGTCGGTCACTCTCATCCGCAAGGCGGGCTGCCATCTGTGCGACGACGCGGAACAGGTGGTCGCCCGGGTGTGCGCGGAACTCGGCGTGCCCTGGGAGCAGAAGGACATCGCCGACGACCGTGACCTGCACGACCAGTACTGGGAGCAGATTCCGGTCGTCCTGGTGGACGGCAGGCAGCACACCTTCTGGCGGGTGGACGAGGGCCGGCTCCGCAAGGAGTTGACCGGATGAGAACTGACCGAGCAGTACAAGGACGTACCGGACGTCGCTTAGGATCGATGGCGCTTTGGTCTCGGGGGCGGGATTCACGAGGAGAGTGACGGTTTTGCCCCCTGCAATGACGCGCGTGACCCCGGTCACGTTGGCCGGGCAAATCGGACACCATCTTTGTGCACGCGTTCACAAAGACATAGCCTGCTGTCGACGGGGCGGTCTGGGAACATGTGACCGCCTGCAGCCCCGCTCTACCCGCAGGAGCACCGTGGCAACTGGCCGAACTCACCGACCGGCGACCCGTAGCCGAGGGATTCCCGAGGCCACCGTCGCCCGCCTGCCGCTGTACCTCCGCGCGCTGACCGCACTGTCGGAGCGCTCGGTGCCCACGGTCTCCTCCGAGGAGCTCGCCGCCGCCGCGGGCGTCAACTCCGCGAAACTGCGCAAGGACTTCTCCTACCTGGGCTCCTACGGAACGCGCGGTGTCGGCTACGACGTCGAGTATCTCGTCTACCAGATCTCGCGCGAGCTGGGCCTCACCCAGGACTGGCCGGTCGTCATCGTCGGCATCGGAAACCTCGGCGCGGCGCTCGCCAACTACGGCGGGTTCGCCTCCCGCGGCTTCCGGGTCGCCGCGCTCATCGACGCCGACCCCGCGATGGCCGGGAAGCAGGTCGCCGGGATCGCCGTGCAGCACAGCGACGGCCTCGAGAAGATCATCTCCGACAACGGCGTCTCCATCGGTGTCATCACCACCCCCCCGGGCGTCGCCCAGCAGGTCTGCGACCGGCTCGTGGCCGCCGGCATCACCTCCATCCTGAACTTCGCGCCGACCGTGCTGTCCGTGCCCGACGGCGTCGACGTGCGCAAGGTCGACCTCTCCATCGAACTGCAGATCCTCGCCTTCCACGAGCAGCGCAAGGCCGTCGAGGAGGCCGCGGCGAGCGACGCCGCCAGCGCCCCCGCACCCGTCGCCCGCGACGCCGCCACCGACCAGGGACCCGACGGGGACGTGCCCGCCGTGATGCCGGCATGAGCCTCCTCGTCGTCGGACTGAGCCACCGCAGCGCCCCCGTGAGCGTGCTGGAGCGGGCCTCGCTGTCCACGGACGCCCAGTTCAAGCTGCTCCAGGACACGGTCGCCGCCGAACCGGCCACCGAGGCCGCCGTCCTCGCCACCTGCAACCGGATCGAGCTGTACGCCGACGTGGACAAGTTCCACGCGGGCGTCGCCGAGCTGTCCACGCTGCTCGCCCAGCACAGCGGCGTCGGCCTCGACGAGCTCACTCCCTATCTCTACGTGCACTACGAGGACCGTGCCGTCCACCACTTCTTCTCGGTGGCCTGCGGGCTCGACTCCATGGTCGTCGGCGAGGGGCAGATCCTCGGCCAGATCAAGGACTCGCTGGCCCGGGCGCAGGAGCTGCACACCGCCGGACGGCTGCTGAACGACCTGTTCCAGCAGGCCCTCAGAGTCGGCAAGCGCGCCCACTCCGAGACCGGCATCGACCGCGCCGGGCAGTCCCTGGTCACCTTCGGCCTGCAGCAGCTGGCCACGGGCGAGGACGTGACCGAGTGGGCGCGGGGCAAGCGGGCCCTCGTCATCGGCGCGGGTTCCATGTCGTCGCTGGCCGCCGCCACGCTCGCGCGGGCCGGGATCACCGAGGTCGTGATCGCCAACCGCACCCTCGACCGGGCCGAGCGGCTCGCCCAGATAGTGACCGAGGGCGGCGGCACGGACGTGTCGGCCCGCGCGGTACCGATGGAATCGGTGCCGGCCGAGCTGACACGTGCCGACGTGGCCGTCTCCTGTACCGGAGCGACGGGCCTGGTCCTGACGGCGGAAGCGGTCGCCGCGGCCGTCGAGGGCCGCACCGGGACGCCCGCCGCCTTCGCCGCGGAGAGCGCGGCCCCGGACGTACGGCCGCTGCCGCCCGCCTCGGCCGACGCCGACGAGAACTGCCCCCTCGACCTGAACGCCGTCCAGCAATCTGCCGTGCAGCAGTCCGCCGTGCAGCAGTCCGGCTTCTCCGTGATGGGGGACGCCGCCGTCGCCGGCATGGACGCGGCCACGCTGGAGCAGCACGCCGCCTGGGTCGACAACGCGACCGTGGACCGGCGGCTCGCCGCCCGCCGCAGCCCCGAGACCGACGCTGAGCTGATCGCCGCGCTCGCCGCGACCGCCGCCGCCGTCGGCCGCATCCCGGAGCGCCGCACCCCCGAGCCGGTCGCCACGCTCGTCCGGCCGCAGCCGGTGCTCTTCCTGCTCGACCTCGCGATGCCGCGGGACGTCGACGCGGCCGCGCACCGCCTCGCCGGGGTGCGGCTGGTCGACATCGAGTCGCTCTCCGAGGCCTCTGCCGACGCCCCGATGGCCGCCGACGTCGACCAGGTGCGGCGGATCGTCGCCGACGAGGTCGCCGCCTTCGGCGCCGCGCAGCGGGCCGCGCACATCACCCCGACCGTGGTCGCGCTGCGCGCCATGGCCGCCGACGTCGTGGCCGGCGAGATCGCCCGGCTCGACGGGCGGCTGCCCGGCCTGGACGACAAGCACCGTGCGGAGATCACGCAGACCGTGAAGCGTGTCGTCGACAAGCTGCTGCACGCGCCGACCGTGCGGGTCAAGCAGCTCGCGGCCGAGCCCGGCGGCGCCGGGTACGCGGACGCGCTGCGGACCCTGTTCGACCTCGACCAGGAGACGGTGGCCGCCGTGTCCCGGGCCGAGGACAGCACCGAGAAGAACGCACAGAACCGAGGGCCGGCATGAGCGGCATGAGTACGAAAGCACTGAGACTGGGGACCAGGCGCAGCAAACTCGCCATGGCCCAGTCCGGGCAGGTCGCGGACGCCGTGAGCCGGGTGACCGGACGGCCCGTGGAACTCGTCGAGATCACCACTTACGGCGACGTCTCCCGGGAGCAGCTGGCGCAGATCGGCGGCACGGGCGTCTTCGTGACGGCGCTGCGCGACGCGCTGGCGAGGGGTGAGGTCGACTTCGCGGTTCACTCGCTGAAGGACCTCCCCACCACGCAGCCGGAGGGCCTGGTCCTGGCCGCGGTGCCGGTGCGCGAGGACCCCCGCGACGTGATCGTCGCCAGGGACGCGCTGAAGTTCACCGACCTGCCGCGCGGGGCGCGCATCGGCACCGGCTCGCCGCGCCGGACGGCCCAGCTGAACGCGTACGCGCGCAGCCACGGGCTGGACATGGAGACCGTGCCGATACGCGGGAACGTCGACACCCGGATCCGGTACGTGCACGACGGCGAGCTGGACGCGGTGGTGCTGGCCGCGGCCGGCCTGAGCCGCATCGGCCGCATCGACGAGGTCACCGACTTCCTGTCGATAGACACGGTTCTGCCCGCTCCCGGCCAGGGAGCACTGGCGATCGAATGCGCCGCGGACGACGCCGCGCTGATCGCCGCGCTCGGCGAACTCGACGACCCGCTCACCCGGGTCGCCGTCACTGCCGAAAGGTCCCTGCTCGCCGCCCTGGAGGCCGGCTGCAGCGCCCCTGTGGGCGCGCTGGCCGACCTTCTGGCCGACGGGCAGATTGTCAAGGAAATGCGCCTGCGCGGCGTCGTCGGCACCACCGACGGCACGCGCACGGTGCAGCTGTCCACCACCGGTCCCGTGCCCGAGACGCACGACGGGGCAATGGCGCTCGGTCGCGAACTCGCCGCCGAGATGCTCGCCCAGGGCGCGGCCGGTCTGATGGGGGAGCGAGCACAGTGAGCCCCACCGCCCTTCCAGCCGCCGGCCTCGAACACGGGCACGTCACCTTCCTGGGTGCCGGACCCGGGGATCCGGGACTACTGACTCTGCGCGCCGTGGAGGCGCTGGCGCACGCGGACGTCCTCGTCGCCGAGCACGAGGTGCTCGACGTCGTGCGGACGCACGCCAGGCCTGGCGTCGCCGTCGTGAACGCGGACGCGGGCCCTTCGCCGGACCCGCTCGCGCTCACGGGCGCACCCCGCCCGACGATCGTTGACGGCACGTCAACAACCGCTGAGGTACCCGCTGTGCGCGATGCCGCACATCTTGTCATGGAGGCCGCGAGGGGCGGCAGGCGGGTCGTCCGTGCGGTGTCCGGGGACCCGGGACTGGATACGTACGCGGCGGAGGAAATGCTCGCGTGCGCCGCCGCCGGCGTTCCCTTCGAGGTGGTCCCCGGCATCTCGGCCGCCGTCGGCGTGCCCGCGTACGCCGGTGTGCCGCTGCGCGACGCGCAGGGCGCGGACGTCCGCTTCGTGGACGCGCGCACCGCCTCGGACCGCTGCTGGACCGAGGTCGGCGCCTCCGACGGCACGGTCGTCGTGTCGACGACCCTCGACTCGGTGGCCTCGGCCGCGGGCGAGCTGGTGTCGGCGGGCCGCAAGCCCGACACGCCGATGACGGTCACCGTGGCCGGCACGACGACCCGGCAGCGGACGTGGACGGCGACGCTCGGCACGATCGCCCAGACGCTGAAGCAGGCGAAGGTGCTGCCCTCCCCGGAGGGCGGCCGGCCGGTGATAGTGGTGGTCGGCGAGCGTTCCGCCCCCGCCCAGCGCCACCAGCTGTCGTGGTTCGAGTCCAAGCCGCTGTTCGGCTGGAAGGTCCTCGTGCCGCGCACGAAGGAGCAGGCGGTGTCGCTCTCCGACCAGCTGCGGTCGTACGGAGCCGTCCCGCACGAGGTGCCGACGATCGCCGTCGAACCGCCGCGGACACCGCAGCAGATGGAGCGCGCGGTCAAGGGCCTGGTGACGGGCCGGTACGAGTGGATCGCCTTCACCTCGGTGAACGCGGTCAAGGCGGTGCGGGAGAAGTTCGAGGAGTACGGGCTCGACGCGCGTGCCTTCGCGGGCATCAAGGTGGCCGCGGTGGGCGAGCAGACCGCGAACGCGCTGATCGCCTTCGGCGTGAAGCCGGACCTGGTGCCCAGCGGCGAGCAGAGCGCGGCCGGGCTGCTGGACGACTGGCCGCCCTACGACCCCGTCTTCGACCCGATCGACCGGGTCTTCCTGCCGCGCGCCGACATCGCCACCGAGACCCTGGTGGCCGGGCTCATCGAGCTGGGCTGGGAGGTCGACGACGTGACCGCCTACCGGACCGTGCGGGCCTCGCCGCCGCCGGCGGAGACGCGCGAGGCGATCAAGGGCGGCGGGTTCGACGCCGTGCTCTTCACGTCGTCGTCCACCGTGCGCAACCTGGTGGGCATCGCGGGCAAGCCGCACAACGTCACCGTCATCGCGTGCATCGGTCCGGCGACCGCCAAGACGGCCGAGGAACACGGGCTGCGGGTGGACGTGATGGCTCCCGAGCCCTCCGTGCACAAGCTCGCCGAGGCGCTGGCCGACTTCGGTCTGCGCCGGCGCGCGGCGGCCCAGGAGG
The DNA here is from genome assembly GCF_036898465.1 of Streptomyces sp. B21-105. NCBI lineage: Bacteria > Bacillati > Actinomycetota > Actinomycetes > Kitasatosporales > Streptomycetaceae > Streptomyces > Streptomyces sp. B21-105. Next base: position 5,369,853 of record NZ_JARUMJ010000001.1, read on the forward strand.
CCGGGGACCCGGTCAGCCGCCCGAGCGAGCGCCGCCCGGGCGCGCGCAGGCGGCGGGCTACGTAGCAGCCACCTCTGCGGCTCCCCCCGTGCCTCTGGGGGCAACCCGCCACACCGTGCGCCCCGCCTTCTCCCTCGGAGACGGCGGGGCGTTCTTCATGGACGGGCCGCAAGGTGGGCAAGTTTTCAGGTCTTTATTGAGTAGATACCAACTCCTGAGAAGAGGGCTTCTCAGGAGTTGGTATCTAAAGAGCGTTGACTGGGTTTGGTCAAGCTACTACTGTGGTTAGTGGGCGCCGCAGTCGATGCGATCCCGGTGATCTGAACCTGGCCTGCCGGCTCCAGAAGCAGTTGTGCCCCCGAGTCCGCCTGAATCGGGCGGGCGGACTCGGGGGTCACAACCAAGCACTGCCAAGGGCTGTATGCAATGCAGTGACAGTTATCCAAGGCTTACTCAAGAGACCCTACCACGGGCGGGTCACGGGCGAAAGGACGCGTGATGACGCTGACCAATGGTGGGGTGAGCGAGGACGACCGGTTAATCGCGGCCATCTCTGCGGAGCGGTTCCAGCCGTTCCTGCACAAGTGCGGAGGCGACCGCGTCCGCGCTCTGCGGCTGTATGCCTGGGACTCGGAGGTGGCCCGGGCTCTGCAGAGTCCCCTGCGGGACCTCGAGGTGAGCCTGCGTAACCGGCTCCACCGCCAGCTCGTCGGCAAGCACGGCCAGGAGACGTGGTGGGACGTGCCGAAGGCCCGGCCCAACCACAGCGGCCTGGACATGCTGGACCGGGCGAGCAGGACCCTGGAGGACAGGCGGCCGTCTCGTCCGTTCGGCCCCTGCGACATCGTGGCGCAGTTGCCGTTCGGGTTCTGGGTCGGTCTGCTCGGGCGTGGCGGCCGTGACAACTACGAGATGAAGTACTGGAACTCTTCTCTCCGGCATGTGTTCCCGGAGCATCGCGGTGGTCGGGACGCCCTCTACAACAAGTTCAGGTTCATGCTCACGCTGCGGAACCGGGTCGCGCACCACGAGTGCGTCTTCCAGCGGCACCTGGAGCGGGACCTGGAGACCGCGTTGACGCTGCTGCGGCACGTCTCCCCGGAGATGGCCGACCGGCACGAGAAGTACGGGCAGGTACCGCAGGTGCTCGCCCGCAGGAGGGCGGTGCTCGCCGGCACAGAGCCTCCGCGGCTGTAAGGGCGGTGCCCCGGCGGCCGTGGCCGCCGGGGAGGCCACCCGCCGCGGCCGGGGTGAGAGAACAAGGATCGAAGGAGCGGAGATGACGGTGCGGGTTCCGGGCGGGACCGAGGGGTCGACGTTGGTTTCCCTCGGGGAGATCAAGGAACTCGCCGAGGTCGGCCGGCCCACGGTCAGCAACTGGCGACGCCGGTTCGCCCGGGACGTCCTGGAGGCGGCCGGTGACCGGCGCGTGCCGTTCCCCGATCCCGTGGCGGGCAGCGACAGCAGGCCCCTCTTCGACGCCGGGGAAGTGGCGTCCTGGCTCGACCTGCGTCCGGTACCCGACGAGGAGCCGGACGAGGACGGTACCGTCCCGACCTACGGCGACCGGTTCCGGCGTGGACTGCGCCTGCGCGGGCTGGTCGCGCTACGCCACGAACTGGGCTCCGCGAACCGGCTCATCGTCGACGCGCTCGCGGTGTGTGCCATGGCGGGCGAGGGCGGCGACTGGTACCGAGAGGCCCTCCCCGCACAACTGCTGGAGGACGCGGAGCACGCTGATCCCCGGGTGGTCCGTGCCGTGCGGGAGCTCGTCGAGGAACTCGGCTCGCCGGGTGCCGCCGCCGACGCCGTGCTCGGGCTGGCCGAGCGGCTGGAGTCGGACCTGACGACGGACACGACCCCCCCGGCGGTCGCCCGGCTGATCAGCCGCCTGGTCGGCCCGTCCGGGGCGCTGTCCGCAGGCCCCGGCCAGCCGTCGGTGATCAACCTGTGTGCGGGAACCGGCGAGCTGTTGTTCGCCCGGGACGACATCGGCGGACGCGGTGACATCGCGGCGGTGGAGTCCGACCCCTTGCGCGGCAAGCTGCTGCTGTACCGGCTGTTCGCTCACTACTGCACGGCCGTGGACGTATGCGCCCGCCCAGAGGACCTGGACACCCTGCGGCCGTGGGAACAGCGGGAGTTGGACCTCGATCCAGACCGGCCCTGGGGCATGCCGTCCGCGGATCTGGTCCTCGCCGATCCGCCGTACGCGTCCGGTGAGCGGGAGTCCGACGAGGACGGGCCGCTCGGCTGGGCGCGGGAGGCCGTGCGGCGGTTGCAGCCGGGCGGCCGGGGCTATGTCGTCGTTCCGTCGTGGACCCTGAGCCGGCCGCGTGTCACGGCGTCGACGCCGAGTATGCGGATGCGGGAGCAGCTGCTGAGCGATGGCGCGGTGGCCGCCGTCGTCCAACTGCCGCGCCGCATCCACCCGTTCCGTACAGGGGCGGAGCACGCGCTGCTCGTCCTGCGCGGTGCGGGGACGCGGGAGGAACCGGGCGAGGTGCTGCTGGTCGACGCCGACCGCATCGCCCGCCGGGTCGGCGGGGAGTGGGCCGCGTACGTTGCCGAGGTACTGGTCGCCGGGCGCTCACCGGTGGACGAGGAGGCCGGGTACTTTCCTGTGTCGGGCACCGGACCGCGAGCGGCATCCCTCCTGGACGGCCGTTCGGTCCTGCCCGCGCACCGGCTCGCCGCGAAGGAACAGGGCCTGGACCACTTCTCGGCGACCCTGGACGCCCGCCGCGAGGCCGCAGTGGCCCTGCCCCGGCTCAAGGAGTGGATAGGCGATCTCGGAGTCGCCAGGCGTCAGCCGGAGAACAGGCTGGCGCACCGCAAGGTGGCCGAGCACCTGAAGGGTGGCCAGCTCAGGCTGCTGGCCGGCCACCGGATCCGCGAGGCGGACATCGGGGAGGCGGGACTCCCGGTCGTCGGCCGGGAGGAGATGCTCGGCGCGCTGCCGTTCGGCAGGCGGCGGATCGCGTTGGAGGACCTGGCGCAGTATCCACAAGCGGTGGTCACCGAACGCGGCGACGTCTTCCTGCTCACCGAGCACGGCATCCGTACGCACGTCGACGACGCGGGCGGCTGTGTCCTGCTGGCGCCTGTCCAAGGGCTGAGGATCGCCGCGTACCGTCGGTTCGTGGCGGGCGAGGCGCGCCCCGAGGAGCTGTGGATGCGCCCCCAGCCGTTGGCTCAACTGCTCGCCGCCCCGCGCAACCAGCAGCGCAGCAGCGGCTCCCTGGTGCGCCGGGTGAGTGTGCGGGACATGGATCTGCCGGAGCTGCCGCACGAGGAGGTCGCCGAGCTGGAGGCCATCCTGACCGAGACGGACCGGCAGCGGGCGCAGGTGCGGCGACAGCTGAACGCGCTGGACGACCTGGCCCTGCGGCTGGCGGCCGGGGTCGCCGACGGCGATCTCGCGCTGCGGCGCAGAACCGGCGGCACCTGAGTATCGGCGGGGGCGATGGGTGACACGGCCCCGTCTGGCCGCCGCCACGACGTACGACGAGAAACACCGCGAACGAGAAGGAAACGAGGCAGTGATGCCGCCACGCAACAAGAAGACGACCGAGCCCCCGGCCATGAAGAAGGTGCTGTGGGCGTCCGCGGACAAGCTGCGCGGCAGCCTGGACGCCGCCGAGTACAAGCACTTCGTGCTGGGCCTGGTGTTCCTCAAGTACGTCTCCGCCGCCATGGCCGAGAAACGGGCGCAGTTGGAGGCCGAGCTGCGGGAGGAGGGCGGCTGGAGCGAGGCCGACATCCTCGCCACCCTGGAGGAGCGCCGCGAGTACACCGGCTCCGGGATCTTCTACGTGCCGCCCACCGCGCGCTGGGAGAGCGTCCTGGAGCGGGCGAAGGGCACGGTCGAGGGTCAGAGCATCGGCGAGGCCGTCGACGCCGCGATGCGCGCCATCGAGAAGTTCAACCCGTCGCTGAACCGGACCCTGCCGAAGATCTACGACAACGGGCGCGTCGACAGCGAGCGCCTCGCCGGCCTGGTGAAGCTGCTGGACCGGCTGGTCTTCCAGGAACAGCTCGGCGAGGACGGCAAGCGCCGGGGCGCGCGCGACATCATGGGCGAGGTCTACGAGTACTTCCTCGCGGAGTTCGCCCTCAAGGAGGGCCGCAAGGGCGGTGAGTACTTCACCCCGGAGAGCGTGGTGAAGCTCCTGGTCGAGGTGCTGGAGCCCCAGCAGGGCGAGCGCGTCTACGACCCGGCGTGCGGTTCGGGCGGCATGTTCGTCCAGGCCGAGAAGTTCATCGAGACGCACGGCGGCAACCCGCTGAACGTCGGCGTGTACGGGCAAGAACTCAACCAGACCACCTGGCAGCTGGCCCACATGAACCTCGCGATCCACGGCGTGGAGGCCAAGCTGGGCGACGAGCCGGCCGACACCTTCCGCAACGACCAGCATCCGGAGCTGAAGGCGGACGTGGTCATGGCCAACCCGCCCTTCAACATCTCCGACTGGGGCGGCGAGCTGCTCGGCATGGACAAGCGGTGGGTGTACGGCACCCCGCCCGTCGGCAACGCCAACTACGCCTGGCTCCAGCACATGATCAGCAAGCTGGCGCCGGGTGGCCGGGCGGGGGTCGTTCTGGCCAACGGCTCCATGAGCAGCAAGCAGTCGGGCGAGGGCGACATCCGGCGCGCGATGGTCGAGGACGACCTGGTCGCCTGCATGATCGCTCTGCCGGGGCAGTTGTTCCGGTCCACCCAGATCCCGGCGTGCCTGTGGTTCCTGGCGGAGGGCAAGGGACGGCACTCGGGGTGGGCCCCGGGACGCAAGGGCGAAGTGCTGTTCATCGACGCGCGCGAGTTCGGCGAGATGGAGAACCGGACGCTGCGCGTGCTGACGGAGGACGAGATCGTCGGGCGCATCGGCGACACGGTGCGGGCGTGGCGGGGGGTGGAGGGCGGCCGGCCTTACGAGGACGTGCCGGGGTTCTGCGTGAGCGCTCCGCTGGGTGTTGTCGCCGAGCATGACTTCGTGCTGACGCCGGGGCGGTACGTGGGGGCGGCGGAGGCGGAGATCGACCCGGACGCGGAGCCGGTGGAGGAGAAGATCGCCCGGCTGACGGCTCTGCTGCGTGAGCAGTTCGCGGAGTCGGAGCGGTTGGCGAAGGTCGTGGATGAGCAGTTGGGGAGGGTGTGATGGGGGAGTGGAAGACCTATACGGTCGCTGAGCTTGCCGCGCCCGGTAAGCATTCACTCGCTACCGGACCTTTTGGATCCGCCATTGCGTCCCGGCACTTCAGGGAAGCCGGGGTGCCAGTGATCCGCGGTGGCAATCTGAGTGTCGACGTGGGCACCAGACTGAGTGATGACGGACTGGTCTTCATCAGCGTTGAAAAGGCCAATGAGTTCCAGCGAAGCGTTGCCACCGAGGGGGACTTGGTTTTTACGTGCTGGGGCACAATCGGCCAAGTCGGCATTATCGATGACAAGGCCGTGCACGGGCGGTATGTCGTATCCAATAAGCAGATGAAGCTCACCGTGGACGAAAGCATTGTCCGACCGCTCTTCATGTATTACGCGATGTCATCACCCGAAATGATCTCGCGGGTGCAGGGGGCTTCGATCGGCAGCTCGGTTCCGGGGTTCAACCTTACACAGCTCCGATCCATCATTTTGTCCGTTCCGTCCCTATCTGAACAGCGGGCCATCGTGGAAGTCCTCGGTGCCCTGGACGACAAGATCGCGCTCAACGAGCGGATCCGCGAGACCAGTCTGCTTCTTGCCAATGCCTGCTATGAAGCGGCCGGTGCGAGTGGTGAGTCCATGCTGATTGGTGAGCTTGCTGAACTCTTCGACGGGCCGCACGCCACCCCACACAAGACCGAGGCTGGTCCCTGGTTCCTCAGTATCAGCAGCCTCAAAAACGGCTATCTTGACCTGGCCGAGTCGGCGCACCTCTCTGAAGAGGACTTCCCACGCTGGACTCGGCGCGTGCAGCCGGAGGCCGGGGACGTTCTCTTCTCCTATGAGACAAGGCTCGGTGACGCCGCGCTGATGCCCCCTGGCGTTCGTAGCAGCCTAGGGAGGCGTATGGCTTTGTTGCGCAGCAAGTCCGCCTCGATCAGCGGAGCGTTGTTGCTCCACGCTTACCTCAGTCCCGCATTCCAGGAAGAGATCAAGCGCAGGACCGTCTACGGCGCGACGGTGGACCGATTGCCGCTCAAGGAGATGCCCGGCTGGCGCATCCCTCTGCCTGCTGAAGGTGAGCGAGAGCGGTTGTCGGCGCGGCTCGAAGCACTGCACGCGAGCGTGATGCAAACCGCCGCCGAGAACCGCACCCTCGCCGATCTCCGCGACACCCTCCTCCCTCAGCTCCTCTCCGGAAAGCTCCAGGTGAGAGACGCCGTCCGTGCCGTCGAGGAGGTCGTGTGACCGCAGCCGCCGATCGTGTGCCCGGTGAGCCGTCGACAGGCCGGCTCACCGAGGCGGAGCTGGAACTGCACGCGCTCGAACTGCTCGCCGAGTACGGGTGGCAGCACATTCCGGGGGCGGAGCTGGGGCCCGTGCACGGGGTGCGTACCGACTGGGACGATCTGGTCCTGCGGCCCCGCCTGCTCAAGGCGATCCGCAGCCGGTACCCGCGCCTGCCCGAGCACGTCGCCGAGGACGCTGCCAACGAGTTGCTGCGCTGGCAGACGCGGAACGATCTCCGGGAGAACCACCGGTTCTACGAGCGGCTGGCCGACGGGATCAGCGTGCCCTACGACGACCCCGCCACCGGCGAGCAGCGGCATGCCCGCATCCGTCCCGTCGACTTCGCCGACCCGCACGGCAACGATCTCGTCGCCGCCTCCCAGGTGCGGGTGCGCAGCACGAAGAACCGGACCTTCGTCTTCGACATCGTGCTGTACGTCAACGGGCTGCCCCTGGCCGTCTTCGAGCTGAAGAAGGCCGACAGCAACGACAGCGCCCGCACGGCCTACGACCAGGTCCAGGGCTACCGGCGCGAGCTGAAGGAGACCAGCACCTTCGCCACGCTCCTGCTCACCCTCGTCTCCGACGGGATCACCGCCCGCGTCGGCACCCCCTTCACGCCCTGGCAGCACATGGCTCCCTGGCACGCCGACGAGCACGACGTCATGCTGCGCAGGGAGGAGCGGCAGGACGGGCGGGCGCTGGAGCGGATGCTGTACGGGGCATTCGAGCCTGTCCGTTTCCTCGATCTCGTCGCCAACTTCCTGTCCTACTCGGCCCCCGAGTCCGGTTCCGTCGACACGGTCAAGCTCGCCAAGGCGCACCAGTACATCGCAGTCAACGCGGCCGTGCGCGCCACCGAGTCCGCCGTGGCCACCGACGGCCGCGCCGGTGTCGTCTGGCACACCCAGGGGGCGGGCAAGAGCGAGGAAATGCTGTTCTACGTCGGCAAGGCGGCCCGGACGCCCGAGCTGTCCAACCCGACCTTCGTCCTGCTCACCGACCGCATCGACCTCGACACCCAGCTTTACCGCACCTTCGCCGCCAGTCGCACCCTGGAGAAGATCACGGGAGCTCCGGAGAAGGCCGATGACGCGGGCGAGCTGCGGCGACTGCTCCAGCGGCAGGAGGGCGGCGGGGGCGTCGTCTTCACCACCCTCCAGAAGTTCCGGCTCCAGCAGGAGGAGAAGGAGGCCGGCGTTCGGCATCCGCTGGTCTCCCCGCGCCGTGACGTGATCGTCGTCGTCGACGAGGCGCACCGCAGCCACTACGACTTCATCGACGGCTACGCCCGCAACCTCCGCGACGCGCTGCCGAACGCCACCTTCATCGCGTTCACCGGAACCCCCATCGAGAACGGCGTCGGCAGCACCCGTGGCGTCTTCGGCGAGAACATCCACACCTACGACCTCACACAGGCCGTCGACGACGGGGCGACCGTCCCCGTCTTCTACGAGCCGCACCTCGTCCGCGTCGACCTCCCCGCCGATGCCGATCTCGACGAACTCGACGCCCGTGCCGAGGGGTTGATAGAGGGGCTGTCGGAGGAGGAGAAGCGCAAGGCCCGCCGTCAGTTCGGGGACTACGAGAGCCTGATCGGCGCCCGGCCGCGGATCGAGGAGCTGGCCGGAAAACTCCTCGAGCACTGGGACGCGCGCCGCTCGGAGATGATCAAGCTCACCGGTCATCCCGGCAAGGGCATGGTGGTCTGTGCTTCACGGGTCATCGCGGCGCGTCTCTTCGAGGCGGTCATCCGGCGTCGGCCCGAGTGGGCGGGGGAGAAGGATCCGGAGACCGGGCTTCTCACCGACGACACCGGCCGTATCCGGGTCGTGTTCACCGGCAACGTCGCGAAGGACGATCCGGAGGTCGCCGACTACGTGCGTACGCCCACCCAGTTGAAGAACATCCAGAAGCGGGTCACCGACGCGGACGACGTGCTGGAACTCGTCATCGTCCAGTCCCTCTGGCTGACCGGGTTCGACGCACCGCCGCTGCACACCCTCTACCTGGACAAGCGGATGCGCGGAGCGGCTCTGATGCAGGCCATCGCCCGCGTCAACCGCACCTGGCCGGGCAAGCCGTCGGGACTGGTCGTCGACTTCCAGGGGGTGATCCGGGAGATCAAGGAGGCCCTGGCCGAGTACTCCGAGCGGGACCAGGAGAACCCCGTGTTCGGTGCGGATCTCCGTCAGGCCGTTCAGCTCGTCCGCGAGAACCACCAACGCATCGACGAGCTGCTGCACGGCTGTCCCTGGCGCGAGATCCGTGACGCGGGCGGTCCGAGCGCCTACCGGGAGGCGCTGACGGAGGCGTTGGAGTTCCTGATCGCCCCCGAGCGGAAGCCGGAGCCCGCGAAGGCCACCCGTCGCCAGCGGTTCATGTATCACGCGAACCTCCTCCGCCAGGCCTTCTCCCTCTGCCCCACCGACGAGCGGGTGCAGGACCTGCTTCCCGACATCCGGTTCTTCGAGGCCGTGCGCACCTCCCGCGAGAAGTACGCCATGGACGAGAAGGAGGAACAGGGACTCGCCACCGCCGCCGACGTCCGCCTCCTCATCGCCCAGCTCAACGAGTCCGTCGTCGCCACCGAGGGCGTGGTGGACATCTACGACGCGGCCGGCCTGACCAAGCCCGACCTGTCTCACCTCGACGACCGGGTGCTGAACGACCTGAAGGCGAGCCGTCACCCCAACCTGGCCATCGCCGCGCTCCGACAGGCGCTCATGAAGGAGATCAAGGACGCCCACCCGAACAACCTCACCCGACAGGAGACCTTCACCAAGAAGATGAAGGCCGCCATGAACCGCTACACCAACGGCCTGCTCACCGCCGCCGAGTTCATGGAGTTCCTGGTCAACCTGGCGCGCGAGGTGTCCGCCGACCGCGGCCGGGCGAAGAAGCTCGGGCTGACCGAGGACGAACTCGCCTTCTACGACGCCCTCGCCGCCGACCCGTCAGCGGTGGAGGAGATGGAGGACACCCTCCTCGCGAAGATCGCCCACGAGCTGTACGAGCAGATACGGAAGGACGTCACGGTCGACTGGAAGGTGAAGGAGCAGGCCAGGGACAAGATCATGGCCCGGGTCCTCCGCCTGCTGCGCAAGCACGGCTACCCGCCGGACAAGCAGCCCGCGGCGATCGAACGCGTCCTGAAGCAGGCGGAGGAGATGGCGGAGAGTCTCGCCTGACCCCAACCGTTGCTGGTGTCAGTTCCCGGAGGCGTACGGCAGAAAGGCCGCCCAGGTGGTGGGGGTGAGGGTGAGGCGGGGGCCGCGGGGGGTCTTGGAGTCGCGGACGAGGACGCGGGCGGGGGCGGTGGCCACCTCGACACAAGATGGGCCGTCTTCCGAGCTGTAGCTGCTCTTTATCCACTTCAGCTCGGTACCGGATCCGCCCGAGGGCTTGAAGGTCATGACTCTCCCAGCACTTTTTCGATGAAGGCCAGCGACTCTCCTGGCGTGAGAGCCTGCGCCCGGATGATCCCATAGCGCATATCGAGGACGGTGGTCTCCTTCGGATCGGTGATCACGCGGCTGGTGAGCTGAACTTCGTTCAGGCCCACGACCACCCCGTCCTTGAGCTTGAGCAGTCGAAAGGGACCGCCGAGGCCCGAGTTCTCCTCCCGGCTCAAAGGCAGTACCTGGAGATCGACGTTCCTCAGCCGGGCCACTTCCAGCAACCGTTCGAGCTGTTCGCGCATCACCATCTTGCCCCCAATCAGACGGCGCAGCGTGGCTTCGCACAGCACGAAGCTGAGTAGGGGACGCGTTGCTGGGGCGCGGAGGATCTCCTGACGGGCCAGTCGAGCGGCTACCCGCTGCTCCAAATCGTCCTCGGTGAACTGAGGCCGCCGGGAGCCGAACACGGCCCGTGCGTAGGCCTCCGTCTGCAACAGCCCGTCGATGACCGAGTTGTTGTAGGAGCAGATTTCGACGGCTTCCCCCTCAAGGCGCTTCACGTCCCGCACCTTCTTCGGGTAGCGGGCTTCCGCCAGGTCCTCCTTCAGCGCTGCGATCCTGCCGCCCGCCGACAGAGCCTCGTCCGCGCGGTCCAGGTACTCGGGGCGCGGAATCCGCCGCCCGCGCTCCACGGAGGAGACCTGCTCCTCGCCGTACCCGATGGCCGCCCCGAACTCGGCCTGGGTGAGGCCGGCCGACTCCCGCCACAGCTTCAGCTGCCGTTGGACGGTCCTCATCACCGCGCCGGCTTCCTCGTCGACCTCCGGTTCCGCGTCCCACTCGCTCACGTCCGCCGTCCTCCCGCCGCGCCCTTCTCGGTCCAACCCCGGATGCCTGCGTCCGGTCACCCCGTACGGCCCGGACGAAACCGCACGCCACACGGACAGACACCGTCCGCACGGGCTGCATTCCTTCACAGGTTACGTACATATGGACACGCTGAGTGACGTGAATCAGCAAACTGTGCGTGCCCCGCTCCACCACTTCTCCGTGCCGCTCTCCGCCACCCGGCGCGGCGCCCGTCTCGCCCGCCTCCTCGCGGCCGAGCAACTCGGCTCCTGGGGAGTGCCGTTGGATCCGGCCCGGCTCATCGTCGCCGAACTCGCCGCGAACGCGGCTCTGCACGGACGCGTGCCCGGGCGGAGCTTTCGCCTCACGCTCTCCGTCGTCCGGCCCGGAAGCTTGCGCGTAGAGGTCGCGGACACCCGGGGGGATCACCTGCCCGCCCCGGCCCGAGCGGGCGGCGACGCCCCCGCGGAGTCCGGCTACGGGCTCCGGCTCGTCGAGGAGTTGGCCGACCGGTGGGGTGTGCGGTGCGGGCCGCTGCCGTGCAAGAACGTGTGGGCGGAACTGGATTTCGACCCATGCCGGTGAACTCCGCACCGGAGCCCGGAAACACGGGACCCGGTGGGGCGAAGGCCGGTGCTGTGGGCGGTAAAGGATCAAAGCAACCGGGGAAAAAACCCTTCCAACCAAACCAAACCCCGTGTTTGTCACTCGGGTGGGTGAAACGGGCCGTTGTGACTGGCGTGGGAGTCGTCCCGCCGTGCACGCTCGGCACGAACGACCCCACACATGCATCGGCCCCCGCCGGGACTGCAATCCCAGTGCGAGGGCCTGACCATCGCAGGAAGAGAGCATTCTTCCCCATGGCTGCTACGAAGCCTATCGCTGCACCGCGCCCGACACAGTGCGTTCGGCGGAGTGCCACCCACTCCGGTGTCACCCACGTACGTGCGTTCCAGTCGAGCCACTACACGATTATCGGCAACCACCTCGCCCAGCACCAGGCGCTGTCGCTGACCGCGATCGGACTGGCCGTCCACATCCTGTCGCTGCCGCAGGGCGCCCCCGTCGACATCCGCAGCCTCGCCGACCGCTTCCCCGAAGGGCGGGATCGCATCGCCTTCGGGCTGCGGGAGCTGGAGGCGCACGGCTATCTGGAGCGGGTGCGTGAGCGCATGGACGGGGGCCGTTTCGTCACCCGTACGTACGCCTACAACGCCCCGGCGCTCACCCGGAGGCAGGCGGACGCGACGGAGGCGACGGAGGTACGGGACGCGCCGGTCGCTCCTGCCGCCGTCGTCGCCTGCGTCACTCCGGTCGCACCCGTGGCCCCGGTCGCGCCGGTCGTGGTCGCGGAAGCCGTAGTGGTCGAGGCGGCATGCGACACCGTCCCCGAAGAGGCTCCGACGCCGCCGTCCGAGCGGTTCGAAACCTCCGAACCGTCCGAACCGTCCGAACCGTCCGAACCCGTCGAATCCCTTGACCAGGGACCGCCCGGCAGCGAGCACCGTGACAAGGCCTTCGCCCTGCTCGCGGGCCTGCGCCGCATCGACTACCGGTTCACGCTCTCCGGAAAAGACGTGGAGAGTCTCGCCCCCGCCGTCGTCGCCTGGTTCGACAACGGCGCCTCCCGGTCCGCTGTGATCCACGCCATGACTGCCAACATTCCCGTCCCTCTGAAGTCTCCCGCCCGGTTCCTCGCCCACCGGCTCCGCGAAGGTCTCCCGCCGCCTCTGCCGGTGCTTCTGCCGTACGCGGATCCTTCCGGCACCCCGCCGACCGCCACCGCGTCGGACCGGCCGCCCCCCTGGGCGGATCCCTGGACGAACTGCGAGGGCGGCTGCACGCGCGTCTTCCGGGAGTCGGCGCCCGTCAAGTGCTGTCGCGAGTGCCGTGCGCGCAGAGCGGCAGCGTCACCGAAGTCGCCGGTTCGCACTGTCTGAGCCCTTACGCAGCCCCGGAACCACTCCCGGCTGACACCACTCCCGAGGAAGCAGCCCATGCCCGACGACATGACCCACTCCGCCTACGCGCGCGTGTACCGAGTCCTTCTCGAAGCGGCCGGGGACCTCGAGACCCTGAAGAGGGAGGGTGCCGAGGTCGGCGTGGAGCCGCACGCCGGTGGCGCTCTGATGGCGGTCAGACTCGCAACGGCCGTGCTGTATCCCAGGGTGACCTGCCAGACGCCGCCCTGGTCCCAGGACACCGACCGGCTGCTGGACCTGTGCGTCAACTGGCGTGACGCCGCGTTCGAGGTGGGTGAGTTCGCGCCGGAGGCCGACCTGCGTCTCGTGCAGGGCGGAGAGGACCGGTGAGGGGCCGACGAGGCGTCGGCAAAGGGGCTGCCGGGCCGGGCGTAGCGTAGGGCGTATGACGACGTACGGATCCTTTCCCGGGACGCGGCCCCGGCGGCTGCGCACCACTCCCGTCATGCGGCGCATGGTCGCGGAGACGCGGTTGCATCCGGCCGACTTCATCCTTCCCGCGTTCGTGCGGGAGGGCGTGAGCGAGCCGGTGCCGATCACGGCGATGCCGGGGGTCGTGCAGCACACGCGGGACAGTCTGAAGAAGGCCGCGCTGGAGGCCGTCGAGGCGGGGGTCTCCGGGATCATGCTGTTCGGGGTGCCGGAGGAGTCCAAGAAGGACGCCCTCGGGACGCCGGGGACCGACCCGGAGGGGATTCTGCAGGTCGCCCTGCGCGACGTCCGCGCCGAGGTGGGGGACGACCTGCTCGTCATGTCCGACCTGTGCCTGGACGAGACGACCGACCACGGGCACTGCGGTGTGCTGGACGCGGAGGGGCGCGTCGACAACGACGCCACCCTCGAGCGGTACGCGGAGATGGCGCAGGTGCAGGCCGACGCCGGCGCTCACGTGGTGGGGCCCAGCGGGATGATGGACGGGCAGATCGGGGTCGTCCGCGACGCGCTCGACCAGATCGGGCGGGAGGACGTCTCGATCCTCGCGTACACCGCCAAGTACGCGTCCGCCTTCTACGGGCCCTTCCGGGAGGCCGTCGGCTCCGCGCTGAAGGGCGACCGCAAGACGTACCAGCAGGACCCGGCCAACCTCCGCGAGTCGATGCGCGAACTCGCCCTCGACCTGGAGGAGGGCGCGGACATGGTCATGGTCAAGCCGGCCGGCCCCTACCTCGACGTCCTCGCCCGGGTCGCCGACGCCGTGGACGTGCCGGTCGCCGCCTACCAGATCTCCGGCGAGTACTCGATGATCGAGGCCGCCGCCGAGAAGGGCTGGATCGACCGGGACCGGGCGATCCTCGAGACGCTGACCGGGATCAAGCGGGCCGGCGCCCAGAACATCCTCACCTACTGGGCCACCGAGGCGGCCCGGAAACTGCGCTAGCTCCGGTCACCGGAGCCGGAGCCGGTCACCGGGCCGGGGCCGGTCAGGGTGCCGGAGCCGGTCACCGGGCCGGAGCCGTTCAGGGTGCTGGAGTCGGACGGGCCCTCGTCGCGCAGGCCCTCGCCGTCCTGGCACGCGGTGAGCGTGAGCGCCGCGGCGGCGGTGAGCGCGACGGCGAGCAGACGGACGCGACGCCGGGTGGGGGGATCGGGGCGATGGGACATGGGGCAAGCCTGTGCCGTACGGCTCGCGCCTTCCACATCCGTGGCCCGATTCGGGACGCCGGAACGGTCCCACGGCGTCCTACCTGCGTGAACGCCGCGCATGCGGGACGGGGTGTGGGACGCCCGGCGGCCTGCGGAGCCGCCCGCAGCCGCCGGGGGCGGACACATCGGCGGCGCAGGCGCCCGGCTTCCGGGGCCGTCCACATTCCAGAAACCCGGGTGTAGACGGCACGTATATCCCTAGGGTGCGGACATGACTGTCGCATCCGTGTCCGCGCCCCGCTCGGTTCCCCCGCTCGCCGCCCGCAGCCGGTCGATCGGCGGCTCGCCCGTGCGGGACATCCTCGCCGTCACCGCCCGCCCTGAGGTGATCAACTTCGCGGGCGGACTGCCCGCGCCCGAACTCTTCGACCGCGAAGGCGTGGCGGCCGCCTTCCGGTACGTGCTGGAAGAGGCCCCGGCGCAGGCCCTGCAGTACTCCACGACCGAGGGCGAACCGGCCCTGCGGGAACGGCTCGCCGCCCGGACGACGGCCCGCGGGCTGCCCACCGCCGCCGACGACCTCCTCGTCACGACCGGCTCCCAGCAGGCGCTGTCCCTGCTGGCGAGCGCGCTGCTCGACCCCGGCGACACCGTCCTCGTCGAGGCTCCCTGCTATCTGGCCGCCCTCCAGGTCTTCGGCCTCGCGGGAGCGCGGATCCTCGCCGTGCCCGGCGACGCGGACGGTCCCGACCCCGAGGCGCTCGCGGATCTCGTCGTCCGCGAACGGCCCAAGCTGCTCTACACCGTCCCCACCTTCCAGAACCCGACCGGCCGCACCCTCCCCGCCGGACGCCGCGCCGCCCTCGCCTCCGTCGCCGCCCGGCACGGCCTGTGGATCGTGGAGGACGACCCCTACGGCGAACTCCGCTACGACGGCGCACGCGTGCCCTGGATCGCCGCCCACCCCGACGCCCGCGACCGCACGGTCCTGCTCGGCTCCTTCTCCAAGGTCATGGCCCCCGGCATACGGCTGGGCTGGCTGCGTGCCCCCGCCGCACTGCTGCGGGCCTGCGTCGTCGCCAAGCAGGCCGCCGACCTGCACACGCCGACCGTCAACCAGCTCGCCGCCGCCCGCTACCTGGCCGTCGAGGACCTCGACGCCCATGTGGGCCGGGTGGCCTCCGTGTACCGCGAACGGCGCGACGCCATGCTGGCGGGGCTGGGTGCGGCACTGCCGGACGGGTCGGTGTGGAACACGCCCGAGGGCGGCATGTTCCTGTGGGCCCGCCTCCCCGACGCGTACGACACCACGGCCCTCCTTCCGCAGGTCGTCGCCCAGGACGTCGCCTATGTGCCGGGCGCCCCCTTCTACGCGGGCGACGCCGACCGCTCGACGCTGCGCCTGTGCTTCGTGACGCAGACGCCGCAGGAGATCGCGGAGGGGCTGCGCAGGCTGGAGCGCGGACTCAAGGGGGGCCGGCCCCCACGGGAGGCCCTGGAGGTTCTGGAGGTTCTGGTGGACTTTGCGGGCGAGGGTGGGTCAGGGGGGACCGGCGAGGCTGGCGCAACTGGCAGGGCAGACCTGACCGGCACGGCAGGCGTGACCGGCGAGGCGGCCGTGGGCCGGGTCTGTCAGTCCCACCAGAAGGACCAGGTGTGCTCGCCGACGAGCTGCTTCGCGTAGGACGCCAGGTCTCCCTCGCCCTGCAGCACGTTGTCCGGGCAGAACGCGAAGTGCTCGGCCGCCACGGCTGCCGCATCCGCGGGCGTGGCGGGCGGCGCGGCAACGGAGAGCACGAGCACGTCGAAGCCGAGCCCGACGACCCGTATGCCGAAGCGGTCCTCCCACGAGCGCAGCACCGCGCAGAGGCGAGCCGTGTCGTTCTCGTGGTTGGCCGGTCCCGTCCAGCCGAGTGCCGCCGGCACGTCCGCGCTGCGGCGCGCCGGGACCAGGGCGAGATGAGGTGCCGCGAAGAGGGAACTGCCCTCGCCGGCCAGCGAGTCGGCGACCTGCGCGGCGCGCACGTCCGGATCGGAGGCGAGGGTGAGGCCGTCGGCCAGGCCCGGCCACTCCTCGCCGTCGGCCGCGCACTCCTCCCAGAACTCCGCGAGCACGTCCTCCGCGTCGTGATCGCCCGGGTACGACATCTCCCCGGGCATCAACTCCCACTCCTCCGGGCCGCCTTGGGAGCCGCCCAGGTCGACCAGTACCGGCAGCAACCCCGCCCGCCCCGAACTCCCTCCGAGCGCCGCCCAGTTGCCTGGCGCCGCCGACCGCTGCGCATGCCACAGCAACGGCTCGTGCCAAGGCCCCTCGTCGGTCGCGTCGATCAGTCTCCCCGGAGGGAGCTGCAGCCCGAGGGAGCGCCCGCTCGGATCGGACGCGAGCTTTGGCAGCGGGTTGGGAAGAGTCGCCATGGTGGTGACTGTAGGGGCAGCCACTGACATCGCCGTGGGCAGGCGGCGACAGCCGAAGGCCTCGACCGTGCTCCAGCCCGCCGCCCGGACGGTGGTCAGCGGGGCTTTCTGGCGCGTAGGCGATATGTCAGCCAGATGCCCAGGCCGATCAGCGGCAGCACCACGGCGGCCGGGATGAGCACGCCGGCCCCTCCGATCAGCACGAGGCCGATCAGTGCATCAGCGACCGACGGGCCGTCCGCGCCACCCAACTGTTCCTCCTCGCGCCCGCGTTCCCCGTGCAGTGCGTTCCGGAGGAGGACGCGTGGGTGCGCCGAGTCGGTTCCGGCATGGCCTGGACATGCGTTCCTGCGGACGACTGCGGCCCGTCCTCCGGGAGAGAACGGGCCGCGGGTGCGTCATGGCGTTGTGGCGGCGTGGCGGCGTGGTGTTGTACCGGATGCCGGACGGTTCAGAGCTTTCCGGGGGTCCGGATGCCCAGCAGGGCCATGCCCAGGTGGAGCGTGCGGCCCGTCAGGTCGACCAGGAACAGACGGTTCTCGACGACCTCCGGCGCGTTGTCGGGCGACAGCACGTGGCACTGGTCGTAGAACGTCGTCAGATGCGAGGCCAGCTGGTAGAGGTACGCCGCCAGCTTGTGCGGCGCGTACTCCGCCGCGACCTCCGCCACCAGCTCGCCGAACTGGTCCAGGTGCAGGCCCAACGCCCGCTCCGCCGGGGCCAGTTCGAGCTCCGGGTGGGCGGCCGGTCGGGCCTCGCCCGCCTTGCGCAGGATCGACTGGATACGGGCGTACGCGTACTGCAGGTACACGGACGTGTCGCCGTTCAGCGACACCATCTGGTCCAGGTCGAACTTGTAGTCGCGGACCGCCGACGTCGACAGGTCGGCGTACTTCACCGCGCCGATGCCCACGTACCGGCCGTTCTCGACGACCTCCTCGTCCGTCAGCCCGACCTTCTCGCGCTTCTCGCCGACGACGGCCGTCGCCCGGTCCACCGCCTCGTCGAGGAGGTCGACCAGCTTCACCGTCTCGCCCTCACGGGTCTTGAACGGCTTGCCGTCCTTGCCCAGCACCGTGCCGAACGCCAACTGGTGCGCCTTGACGTCCTCGTTCAGCCAGCCCGCCCTGCGCGCCGTCTCGAAGACCATCTTGAAGTGCAGCGACTGACGGGCGTCCACGACATAGAGCAGCGTGTCCGCCTTGATGTCGAAGACACGGTCGCGGATCGCCGACAGGTCCGTCGCCGCGTAGCCGTAGCCGCCGTCCGACTTCTGCACGATCAGCGGGACCGGGTTGCCGTCCGGGCCCTTGACGTCCTCGAAGAAGACGCAGAGCGCGCCCTCCGAGCGGACCGCCACCCCCGACTCCTCCAGGAGCCGGCAGGTCTCCGCCAGCATGTCGTTGTAGCCCGACTCGCCGACGATGTCCGGGTCCCGGATCTCGATGTCGAGCTTCTCGAAGACCGAGAAGAAGTAGATCTTCGACTCGTCGACGAACTTCTGCCAGGTCGCGAGCGTGTGCGGGTCGCCCGCCTGGAGGTCGACCACCCGGCGACGGGCCCGCGTCTTGAACTCCTCGTCGGAGTCGAACAGCTTGCGGGCCTTCTTGTAGAGGCGGTCGAGGTTCGACATCGCCTCCTCGCCGCTGACCTGGGATTCCTTGTGGTCCAGCTCGTGCGGGTGCTCGTCCAGGAACTGGATGAGCATGCCGAACTGGGTGCCCCAGTCGCCGATGTGGTGGCGGCGCACGACCGTCTCGCCCGTGAACTCCAGGATCTGCACCACCGCGTCGCCGATGACCGCCGACCGCAGGTGACCGACGTGCATCTCCTTCGCCACGTTCGGCTGCGCGTAGTCGATGACGGTGGTGCCCGGCTTCGCCGCGTGCGGCACGCCGAGGCGGGCGGTGTCGTCGGCGTAGCGCGCCGCCAGGTTCTCGGTGATCGCCCGGTCGGTGATCGTCACGTTCAGGAAGCCGGGGCCCGAGACCTCGATCTCCTTGATCACGTCACCGGTGACGACCTGCGCGACCACCTGCGCCGCCAGCTCCCGCGGGTTGGCCTTCGCCTTCTTCGCGAGGGCAAGGATGCCGTTGGCCTGGAAGTCGGCCCGGTCGCTTCGTCGCAGCAGCGGGTCGGCGGGGCCGGCCTCCGGCAGGGCTGCCGTGAGGGCCGTCGCGAGACGCTGGTGGACCGAAGCGGTGAGGGACGTTACCGGGGCCATAGGAGTGGGTGCCGTTCTCCTGGTGGGGATGGATAGACACGGCCAGTATCCCATGGGGGTAAAGCGGTTTTCCCGGGCGCGGGGAGGCGGCAGGCGCGGAGCCGGGGAGGCGGAAGGCAGCCGTGGGCCGGGGCGTGTGGCGGGGTGCGGGGCACGGTCTCGTAAAGGGGTTTTCGCGGTTGCGGGCGGAGCTGGGAGAATGGGGGCTCCAGCCGTCGACCGTACCGGCTGCCCCGGAGAAAGAAGGACGTGCCGATCGTGGCTCAGAGCACCGAGACCACCGACTGGGTCTCCCGTTTCGCGGACGAGGTCATCGAAGAGTCGGAGCGTCGGGCCCCCGGCAAACCTGTGGTGGTCGCCTCCGGACTGTCCCCCTCCGGCCCCATCCACCTCGGCAACCTCCGCGAGGTCATGACCCCGCACCTCGTCGCCGACGAGATCCGCCGCCGCGGACACCAGGTACGCCATCTCATCTCGTGGGACGACTACGACCGCTACCGCAAGGTCCCCCAGGGCGTCCCGGGCGTCGACGACTCCTGGGCCGAGCACATCGGCAAGCCGCTGACCTCCGTCCCGGCCCCGCAGGGCTCGTCCCACCCGAACTGGGCCGAGCACTTCAAGGCCGCGATGACGGCGTCGCTCGCCGAACTCGGCGTCGAGTTCGACGGCATCAGCCAGACCGAGCAGTACACCTCGGGCGTCTACCGCGAGCAGATCCTGCACGCGGTCAGGCACCGCGCCGACATCGACGCGATCCTCGACCAGTACCGCACCAAGAAGGCCCCGGCGAAGAAGCAGCAGCAGAAGCCGCTCGACGAGGCCGAGCTGGAAGCCGCCGAGGGCTCCGGCGCGGCCGACGAGGAGGACGGCTCCTCCGGCACCGCCGGCTACTTCCCGTACAAGCCCTACTGCGGCAACTGCGAGAAGGACCTCACCACCGTCACCTCCTACGACGACGACACCACCGAACTGACCTACGCCTGCACCGCGTGCGGCTTCTCGGAGACCGTCCGGCTCAACGAGTTCAACCGCGGCAAGCTGGTCTGGAAGGTCGACTGGCCCATGCGGTGGGCCTACGAGGGCGTCGTCTTCGAGCCCTCCGGCGTCGACCACTCCTCGCCCGGGTCCTCGTTCCAGGTCGGCGGGCAGATCGTCGGGATCTTCGGCGGCAAGCAGCCCATCGGGCCCATGTACGCCTTCGTCGGCATCAGCGGCATGGCGAAGATGTCGTCGTCCAGGGGCGGCGTGCCCACCCCCGGCGACGCGCTGAAGATCATGGAACCGCAGCTCCTGCGCTGGCTCTACGCCCGCCGCCGCCCCAACCAGTCCTTCAAGATCGCCTTCGACCAGGAGATCCAGCGGCTCTACGACGAGTGGGACAAGCTCGACGCCAAGGTCGCTGGGGGCACCTCCCAGGCCTTCGGCTCTGGGGGAGGCTCCGCCCTGCCCGGCGACGTCGCCGCACACGCGCGTGCGGTACGCACCGCCGGCGCCGAGCTGCCGCGCACCCCGCGGCCGCTGCCCTACCGCACCCTGGCCTCCGTCGCCGACATCACCGCCGGCGAGCAGGAGCAGGCCCTGCGCATCCTGAGCGAACTCGACCCGGACAACCCCCTCGCCTCCCTCGACGAGGCCCGGCCCCGGTACGACAAGGCCGAGGCGTGGATCAACACGCACGTCCCCGCCGACCAGCGCACCATCGTGCGCCAGGAGCCGGACGCCGAACTGCTCAAGTCCCTCGACGAGGCCGCCCAGCAGTCCCTGCGGCTCCTGCTCGACGGACTCGCCGCCAACTGGTCCCTCGACGGCCTCACCCACCTCGTCTACGGCGTTCCCAAGGTCCAGGCCGGCTTCTCCGCCGACGCCACGCCCAAGGAACTCCCGCCGGAGATCAAGACCGCCCAGCGCACGTTCTTCGCCCTGCTCTACCACCTGCTGGTGGGACGGGACACCGGGCCCCGCCTGCCCACCCTGCTGCTGGCCGTCGGCCAGGACCGGGTACGCGCCCTGCTCGGGGAGTAGGCCCGGCCGGACGGCGGAGGGGGCGCCCGGTGCTGACACCGGGCGCCCCCTCCGCCGTCCCCACCGCTACGCGATGTGATCCTCTTCGAGTTCCGCCGCGTGACGGTTCTGGAAACGCATCACCATGCGCTTGGCCTCGGCGTCGAGCAGCGGAGCGCCGAACGTCGCCTCCACGTCGTCGCTGAACTGACTCGGCGTCGGGTAGCCGCCGATGCTTATCGACTGCTTGAAGACCTGGTAGTACGCCTCCTCGTCCGGCTCGACGAGCGGAGTCCCACCACCCTCGCCCAGCTCACGGCTGCGCCCCGGACCCACCGGGATCGGGAACGAACCCGTCTCCTCCGGAGAGGGCTCCTGGGCCGGGGGCTCCTCCTGGTACTGGTCCGCGTACTGCTCGGCGTCCCGCTGCTCCTCGTACCAGTCGGCGTACTGCTCCGCGGGGTCGTACGTGGGGTCGTAACCGCCCTGGTAGGTGACCTCGTGCGGCATCGCCTGGAACCAGGGGCTCTGCTCCTCCGCCGACAGCCCGGGCCGACCGGGTTGCCCGGACGGCTGCCGCGCCTGCCGGGGCAGTGGCTGCTGCGGGTGCTGCGGCTGCTGCGGGGACACCGGCGTCGCCGGTCCCTGGAGCTGAGCCGGGGCCTGCGACTGCACCTGTGACGGTGACTGCGCCTGTGACGGCAGCTGCGGCTGTGCCTGCAGCTGCCCCTGCCCCTGTGCCTGCATCTGCGCCTGGGTCGGCATCGGCGGGAGCAGGGCGGGCTCGATGCCCGCCGCCGCCAGCCCCGCCGGAGCGGTCTCCGCCAGCGGAACGCCGTAACGGGCCAGCCGCAGCGGCATCAACGACTCCACCGGCGCCTTGCGCCGCCAGGCACGGCCGAAGCGCGAACGCAGCCGCGCCTGGTAGACGAGACGTTCCTGCTCCAGCTTGATCACCTGGTCGTAGGAACGCAGCTCCCACAGCTTCATACGACGCCACAGCAGGAACGTCGGCACCGGAGAGAGCAGCCAGCGCGTGATGCGCACGCCCTCCATGTGCTTGTCCGCCGTGATGTCCGCGATGCGGCCGATCGCGTGCCGGGCCGCCTCCACCGACACCACGAACAGGATCGGGATCACCGCGTGCATGCCCGTGCCGAGCGGGTCCGGCCAGGCCGCCGCACCGTTGAACGCGATCGTCGCCGCCGTCAGCAGCCACGCCGTCTGGCGCAGCAGCGGGAACGGAATGCGGATCCACGTCAGCAGCAGATCCAGGGCCAGCAGGACGCAGATACCCGCGTCGATGCCGATCGGGAACACATACGAGAAGTTCCCGAAACCCTTCTCCAGGGCCAGCTCACGGACGGCCGCGTACGAACCGGCGAAGCCGATGCCGGCGATGATCACAGCGCCGGTCACGACCACGCCGATGAGAACGCGGTGCGTCCGGGTCAGCTGTATTCGCTCGGACACCCGTACTCCCCTCCCCTTGCGTGCTCTTGCGCGCAACAGGGTGGCACATGTGTGCGGTGCACGCCTTTCTGGACCGTCAGCTCTTCGCGGACGCGGTCGTCTTCGGAGCCGCCGCGGCCGCCTTGGACGCCGTCGCCTTCGGGGTCGCCGACGGCGGTAGCGAGGCCCCCTGACCCGGCGAGACGGACGCCGACTTCGACGGGGACGGGGAGGCCGAACCCGCCGACGAACCCGCCGAACTCCCGCCGCCGTCCACGCCGTTGGCCGACCGCACGGACGCCACCACGTCCTTGACGGCCTTCTGCGCGGACGCCGACAGCGCGTCCGCGCTGGGCACCTTGTCACCCGCCAGACCGGCACCGTTGTAGTCCAGCGTGACGACGACGTTCTCCACCCGCGCCACCACCGTCTGCTGCTTGAAGGCGCCCTCGGCCTTCTTCAGGTCGTAACGCACCAGCGTCGCCTCGTCGCCCGCCCCCGCGACCGGCTGCGACTTCGCGTTCTTCGCGCCCGCCACCGCCTGGGAGTCCTTCACCTGCTTCGCGTAGTACGTCTTCGCCTGCGACTCGCCGTCGCCGGTCGTCGCGTCCGACTCGAACCGCAGCAGCGACACGTTCAGCCAGCGGAACTGCGAACCCTTGACCCCGTTGTTGGCCAGGCTCGACCACGAACAGCTCGCCCGGTCGGCGGTGTCCCCGGTCGTCCCCTCCTTGCCGGAGGTGACCCCCTTCGGCACCAGCTCGGTCAGCGTCTTCTTCGACACCACCGCGCACGCCTCCGGCAGCTTCTGGTAGGCGGCGGCCTGCACGGTCGGGGTGGCGCTCGCGGCGGAACCCGCACTGCCGCCGGTGGCCGCGGCGGCGTCCTTCGAGCCGTCCTTCGAGCCGTCGTCCGAGCCGGAGTCCGAGGAGCAGCCCGCGGCGATCAGCATCACCGGGACGGCGACCGCGGCTGCCAGGAGGCGGTTGAGCCCTCCCGTGCGCCTCGCTCGCCCGTCACGCTCCTCGCGCTCGTTGAACTGGCCGTCTCGCTGGGCTCGTCGCTGCATGGTTCCTTCACTCATGACGCTCGTGGTTCCTGCGGTCGGATCGGGTCCGAGGAGCCACCGTACGCGGTGAAGACTCTGTGCGGTTCCGCTTCGAAAGCTTGGCGGGCGGGTCACGAACCGCCCCGAAACGACCTCAGCCGGCCAGTGAGTCGACCAACTGCGCGGCCAGTTTCCGGGCCTTGTCCTGCATTTCCTCACTGTCCGGCGTCACGCCCACTGTTGCCGGCTGCTCCTCGTACCGGATGGTCACCAGGACGTTGGACGTGCGGAACGCCACAGTCACCGTGCGCTGCTTGACCGTCGAACCGGAACTCCCGAGCGCGTCGTCGACGAACGCCTCGTCGCCGAGGTCGTCCAGCAACCGGGGCTGCAGATCGGCCGGCGCGACCGTCGAGGAGGCCGAGGCGGAGGCCGACGGCGAGGCGGCGGCCGGCGACGAGGCGGCGGCCGGCGGCGAGGCGGCGGCCGGCGACGATGACGAGGTCGACGTCGAGGCGCCCGCGCTGGGCGAACCCGTGGCGCCCGTGGCACTCGTGGAGGGGGACGCGCCGGCCGTGGTGGACGCGGCGGGCGCCGGCAGGTCGGCCGCCGTCACCTTCTTCGCGAAGAGCGTCTCCGCCTGCGAGTCGTCGCTCACGGCGTTGTCATAGGAGACGACCCGCTCGAAATCGACGAGGAGATGATCGGTGGCGTCCGCCGACTCCACCTTCCAACGGCACCCCACCTTGCGGTCCGTGTCGTAGGTCAGCGTCGCCTCGCCGGCGTAGGCCGTCTCGCGCAGGGCCGCGTCGGTGAGCTGCCGGATGCCGGGAAGCAGGGAGTCGAGGGTGGCCCGGCTCACCACGCCGCATGCCTCCGGCAGCGTCGCGTACTTGCCGGGCCGGGCGGCGGGCGCCGACATGCCTGCCTCGCCCGGGTTGGAGTTGTCGTCCGAGCCGGTGTCGTCCGAGCCGCCGGTGCAGCCGGCCAGCAGCGCCGCGAGGAGCGCGACGACGCCGGGTACGTAGGCCTTCCGCTGCACGGACGGCTCCTCTCGACGGTCACTTCGGGATGTGTTCGGGATGTGTTCGGTCTTCGGGCCCGCGTCCCCGCTGGTTAATCGCTTGCCGGGCGGGGGCGGCCCCTGCAGACAATGTGTATCGCACGCACCACCGTGGATGCCGGTTGGCAGTCCGATTTCGTCGACCATGGCACCGGTTTTGCGACTTGAGACTTTTGTTGGTTGTCCCGGGGGGATGAGGGCATATGTCGTACGTGGAAATGCCGGGCGCGAGAGTGCCCATCCGTATGTGGACCGACCCGGCGTCGGTCGAGGAGGGCGCGCTGCAGCAGCTGCGCAACGTGGCCACCCTGCCCTGGATCAAGGGCCTGGCGGTCATGCCGGACGTCCACTACGGCAAGGGCGCCACGGTCGGCTCGGTCATCGCCATGCGCGGGGCCGTCTGTCCGGCGGCGGTGGGGGTCGACATCGGGTGCGGGATGTCGGCGGTCAAGACGTCGTTGACGGCGAACGATCTGCCGGGGGACCTGTCCCGGCTGCGCTCGAGGATCGAGCAGGCCGTTCCGGTGGGGCGGGGGATGCACGACGACCCCGTGGATCCGGGACGGTTCCACGGCCTGGCCACCGGCGGCTGGGACGACTTCTGGGGCCGTTTCGACGACGTCGCGGAGACGGTGAGGTTCCGCCGCGAACGCGCGGGCAGGCAGATGGGGACGCTGGGAGCGGGAAATCATCACTGTGAGTTCTCGCTCGACACCGAGGGTTCCGTGTGGCTCACGCTGCATTCCGGTTCCCGGAACATCGGCAAGGAACTGGCGGAACACCACATCGGTGTTGCCCAGAAACTCCCGCACAACCAGGGTTTGGTCGACCGCGACCTCGCGGTGTTCGTCTCGGACACTCCGCAGATGGCTGCCTACCGGCACGACCTCTACTGGGCGCAGCAGTACGCGAAGTACAACCGCACGATCATGATGGCGCTCCTGAAGGACGTGGTCCGCAAGGAGTTCAAGAAGGCGAAGCCGACCTTCGAGAGGGAGGTCAGCTGTCATCACAACTACGTGGCGGAGGAACGCTACGAAGGGGTGGACCTCCTGGTCACCCGGAAGGGTGCGATCCGGGCGGGCTCCGGCGACCTCGGAATCATCCCCGGTTCCATGGGTACCGCCACCTACATCGTGAAGGGCCTGGGCAACGAGAAGGCCTTCAACTCGGCGTCGCACGGCGCGGGTCGCCGCATGAGCCGGACGGCGGCCAGGCGCCGCTTCTCGACGAAGGACCTGGAGATGCAGACACGGGGCGTGGAGTGCCGCAAGGACTCCGGAGTGGTGGACGAGATCCCTGGCGCCTACAAGAACATCGACCAGGTGATGGACCAGCAGCGTGATCTGGTCCAGGTCGTGGCGAAGCTGAAGCAGTTCATCTGCGTGAAGGGCTGACGTGTGGAGGGGCCCGAGCTGTGGTGCCGCTCGGCCCCCTCAGTTCACTGATCGCCTGTCGGCAGCGGGATTTTTCCGGTCCGGTGTCGCCAGAGGCGCAAGGCGCAGCTCTGGACAGTTCTGTTCAGTGCCTCGGCGGCCGAGTCGGCGTCTCCGCTTGCAAGAAGCCGAACATGTACGCGTACTCCGGGACCGTCAGGTCCATGAAACGTCGGGCGCTAGGCTCGCAGTCAGCCATGAGGAAGTCTGCCTTCCTTGCTGGTCAGGCCCTCGCCTGGGATGCCGCCCGGGCGAGGGTCGTCGTGTGTGACGTGTCTGGCGCGAGCCCAGGTCGCCAGTTCGCCCGCCGATCGGGTGATCGGCGACATTCACTCGTGTGGGTTCAGGGGAGGCGTTTTTCCAGGAGGGTTACTGCGTAGGGGCTGCCTGTGCCGCCGTCCTTTGCTCGCTGTTCGCCTACGACGGTGTAGCCCGCCGACTCGTAGTAGGTGCGCAGGCGGGGGTTGGAGGAGAGGCAGTCGAGGCGGGCGTAGGGGCGGCCGGCGGCGGTGACGCGGGACTCGGCGTGGGCCAGCAGCCTGCGGCCGGCGCCGGGCGGGGCGGTGTGCGGGGCCGTCATCAGGCGGTGGATGTAGCCCGCCTCGGGCGGACGGGGGCCCCAGGCCGCCGGGTCGTCCCACCAGAGTTCGTAGCCGCCGGTGAGGGCGGCGCCGGTGTGCGCCAGCCAGACCTCGCCCTCGCGCATGCGGTCGAGGAAGTGGGCCTCGGTCTTCTCGCCCGGCAGCCATTGCCGGATGCCGCGGGCCAGTTGCCACAGGGCGGCCGTGTCGCGCAGGCGGACCAGCGCAGCGGCGTCGGCGGGGGCGGCCCGGCGGTAGACCGGCTCCGGCCAGGTGGTGGGGAGCGGTTCGAGGAGGCCGGAGCGCAGCGCGGTGGACAGTTCGGCCGCGTTCAGGCCCAGGGCGTGCGTCACGTACGCCTCGACCGAGCCGTGGCGCTCGCGCAGGGCCGCCAGGAACAGGCGCATCGCCGCCTCGGGGGCGCGGCCGAAGGCCGGCCAGGACGGGGAGCGGCCGTCGTTGCGGGCCCGCCAGTCGTCCAGCAGGGCCCGGGTCGCCAGTTCGGTCAGGCTGAAGTCCTCGATGATCGTCTCGTCCGGGACGCCGAGGAGGGCGAGGACCAGGGCGGCGAGCTGGCCGGTGCGGTCCTTGCCGGAGGCGCAGTGGAAGACCAGGCCTTCCTCCGACTCGGCCACCAGGCGCAGTGCCGCCGCGATCTCCTTGACGCCGTCCTCGGCGACCTCCATGTAGCGGGCGCTGAGGTAGGGGCCGGGGTCGAGGTCCGGGGTCAGTGCCGCCTGGTTGTAGGGGCGGTGCTCGATGCTGAGGTTCTGGTAGGCGAAGGAGTCGTGCCGGGGGACGCGGCCCCGTGCCTCGATCTCGAAGGGATGCCGCAGGTCGATCACGGTGCCGATGCCGAGGGCGAGGAAGCGGTCCCAGTCGGGGCTGCCGGCCGTGAGTTTGCCGAGGGAGTCGGATCGGAACAAGCGTCCCGGGCGGACCCGATGGCCGGTTCCGGTGCGATATCCGCCCAGGTCACGGAAGTTGTGCAGCGTCTTGAACGGTATGTGTCGGTCCACGGACCAGACCTTATGTCGGTGGCAGGTGCCGGCGCGGCGGGCTCACAGCTCGCGGTGGACCTTGGTGTTGGACGCCTGGGCACGGGGGCGCAGGACGAGGAGGTCGACGTTGACGTGGCTGGGGCGGGTCACCGCCCAGGCGATCGTCTCGGCGACGTCGGAGGCGGTGAGGGGTTCGGCTACGCCCTCGTAGACCTTGGCGGCCCGGTCCTGGTCGCCGCCGAAGCGGGTGAGGGCGAACTCGTCGGTCTTCACCATGCCGGGGGCGATCTCGATGACCCGGACGGGCTGCCCGACGATCTCCAGGCGGAGGGTCTCGGCGAGGACGTGCGCGCCGTGCTTGGCGGCGACATAGCCCGCGCCGCCCTCGTACGTGCCGAGCCCGGCGGTGGAGGACACCACGACCACGGTTCCGTCGCCGCTCGCCACGAGCTGGGGGAGGAGGGCCTGGGTGACGTTCAGGGTGCCGAGGACGTTCGTCTCGTACATGGTGCGCCAGTCGGCGGGGTCGCCGGTGGCGACGGGGTCGGCGCCGAGTGCGCCGCCGGCGTTGTTGACGAGCACGCCGATCGTGCGGAAGGCGGTGGCGAACTCGTCGACGGCGGCGCGGTCGGTGACGTCCAGTTGGTAGGCCGTCGCGGAGCCGCCCGAGCGGGTGATCTCCTCGGCGAGCGCCTCGATGCGGTCCTTGCGTCGGGCGGTCAGGACGATGCGGTAGCCGGCCGCGGCGAGTTCCCGGGCGGTCGCGGCGCCGATTCCGCCGCTCGCACCGGTGACGACGGCGATGCGGGACGCGGTGGACGGTGCGGCGGGGGCCATGGACTGCTCCTCGGACGGGGGCGGGACGGGGTCGGCTGGGCTACGGCCAGGATAGGCGGGCGGTGTGTGCGGTCGGTCGGGGGTCTGGGCCGGGGCCGTGCCGGTGACGTCACCTGGTCGGGACGTCACCTGGCGGGGCGTCTGGTGGGTGCGTCGTACGATCTGCGGACGGCAGACGACGAGGGCGCCGGCGACCCGGCTGGTCGGCCGGGTGGAGGGCGGGTGTAGGGCGGGTGCGGCAGGAGACGGGCATACGGCCGTCCGGAGCGGGTGCGGATGGGATGGCGGGCGGGGTGGCGGGTGGCCCGGCCGACGGGACGGCGGGCGCTTTCGCGGGGCGGCGCCTGCCGCGGCACTGGCCGCTGTTGCTGCTGGGCGCGGCGGTGGTGCCGGGTGTGCTGCTGGTGGTCGTGGGGCGGTCGCTGGACGAGCCGGCGGTGCAGGCGTGGCGGACGGTGTGTCTGGCCGTGACCGTGCAGGCGCTGCCGTTCCTGCTGTTGGGGACGGCGTTGTCGGGGGCGATCAACGCGTTCGTGCCGGCGAGGGTCTTCCAGCGGATGCTGCCGAAGCGGCCCGCGCTGGCGGTGCCGGTGGCGGGGGCGGCGGGAGTGGTGCTGCCGGGGTGTGAGTGCGCGTCGGTGCCGGTGGCGAACAGTCTGATCGGGCGCGGGGTGACGCCGGCCGCGGCGTTCGCGTTCCTGCTGTCGGCGCCGGCGGTGAACCCGGTGGTGCTGACGGCGACGGCGGTGGCGTTCCCGGGCCGTCCGGAGATGGTGCTGGCGAGGCTGGTGACCTCGCTGGTGACGGCCGCCGCGATGGGCTGGCTGTGGCTCTGGCTCGGGCGGGAGGAGTGGCTGCGGCCGAGGTCGCGGACCGTCGGGCAGGCGGGGCATGTGCCGGGGCACAGCCGTTTCCGGGAGTTCCGGCAGGGTTTCCAGCATGATTTCCTGCACGCCGGGGGTTTCCTGGTGGTGGGGGCGATGGCGGCGGCGACGTTCAACGTGGCGGTGCCGCGTTCGGTGCTGGACACGTTCGCGGGTTCGCCGTGGCTGTCGGTGCTGTTCCTCGCGGCGCTGGCGATCGTGCTGGCGGTGTGCAGTGAGGCCGACGCGTTCGTGGCGGCGTCGCTCAGCGGGTTCTCGCCGGTGGCGCGGCTGACGTTCATGGTGGTGGGGCCGATGGTCGATCTGAAGCTGATCGCGTTGCAGGCGGGGACGTTCGGGCGGGCCTTCGCGGTGCGGTTCTCGGCGGCCACGGCGGTGGTCGCCGTGGTGTGCAGCGCGGTGATCGGAGGTGTGCTGCTGTGAGGCGGTTCGCGCAAGCGGCGTTGCTGGTGCTCAGCGGCCTGGGGCTGCTGCACGCCGCGCTCTTCACCGACCTGTACCTCAACCTGGTGAAGCCGGGCATGCGGCCGCTGCTGATCGCGTCGGGAGTGGTGCTGGTGGCGCTGGGCGTCCTGGCGGCGGCGGAGGCATGGGGCCTGCGGCGGCCTGGCGACGGGCGGGACGGGGGCGAGCGGGACGGGGGCGAGCGGGACGGGGGCGAGCGGGACGAGGGTGAGCGGGACGAGGGTGAGGGCGCGCACGGACACGGGCACGGGCACGATCACTCCCGGGTGCCGCGGGTGGCGTGGCTGCTGTTCCTGCCGGTGCTGAGCCTGCTGTTCTACGCCCCGCCGGCGCTCGGTTCGTACACCGCCTCACGTGAGCCGGCCAAGGCGGTGGCGGTGGAGGAGGACGGGTTCGATCCGCTGCCGTCGACCTCGCCGCTGCCGATCACGCTGACCGACTTCACCCAGCGGGTGCAGCAGGACCGGTCCGGGGCCGTAGGGAAGCGGACGGTGGTGATGACGGGGTTCGTCACGCCGGCCCCGGGCGGGAACGGCTGGTATCTGACCCGGATCGTCGTCAACTGCTGTGCGGCGGACGCGTCGTCGGTGAAAGTGCTGGTCCACGGGGTCGCCGCGCCGAAGGCGGACACCTGGGTGAACGTCACCGGGACCTGGCATCCGGGCGGGACGCTGGGCACGGCGTCGGCGTCGGTCGCGCTGGACGCGCTGAGCGTGACCCAGGCGCCGAAGCCGTCCAACGCGTACATGGACGCACTGCCGCTGACGTCTTGAGACCGCAGGCCGGGCCCGAGGTCCGGGAGGGGCGCGCGGGCCTACGGTGTGCGGGCGGCGTGGGCGTAGGCGGCCGGGGGGAGGCCGACGGTGCTGGTGAAGTCGCGGGCAAGGTGGGCCTGGTCGGCGTAGCCGAGGTCGGCGGCGAGGCCGGCCCAGTCGAGGCCCTGCCGGGTGCCGGCGAGTTCCAGGGCCTCGTGGAGGCGGTACCGGAGGATGGCCCACTTCGGGCTGACGCCGACGTAGGCGGCGAAGAGCCGTTGCAGCGCCCGTACGGAGAGTCCCTCGGCGCGGGCGAGGTCGGCGACGCGGCGCACCGCACGGTCGGCGCGGATCTGCTCGACGAGGCGCATGGCCTGGTCGGCGCGCGGGTCGGGCTCGGGGTCGAGGGAGAGCAGGAAGGCGTCGAGGGCGGCGACCCGGCCGAGGTCGTCGGCGGGGCCGGTCACGGTGCGGGGGGTGTCGCCGCCGGCCCGGGGGAAGACGTCCCGGGCGGGCAGGACGCGGCCGGTCCAGTGCGCGACGGGTTCCGCGGGGGCGTACGGGCGGAAGCCGCCGGGCCGGAACTTCACCCCGCAGACCCGTCCCCGGCCGGTGAGCTTCCTGGTGTAGAGGCCGCGGGCGACGCCGGTCAGCTCACCGTAGGGCGGGCCGTCGGCCTCCTCCCACTGGAAGGTGAGGTTGACGGACGGGTGCGGGACGATGTGGGAGGCGTACGGCTCGGGCAGGTCCCAGTCGATCAGCCAGTACGTCTCGACGTGACGGCGCAGCGGCTCGGCGGGCAGTTGGCGGCGGAACCGCACGCGGGCCAGCAGCCCGGCCGGGTCGACGATCCCGCGGGTGTCGCGGCGGAGGGCGGCCATGCCCGGATCGTACGTCGCGTTTCTTCAAGACGGGCGGCGCCGGTGTCCTTACGGTCGAGGTATGGACATCGACGGCAGCGGCAACGGTATCGGCACCGACGGTCACCGTGGGAGCGCGTACGGCATCGGTGAGCTGCTCGACAGGGCGCGCGAGCGGGCGGAGCCGGTGCTGCGGGGCATCCCGGACGCGGCGTTGGCCGATCCCACGCCTTGCGCGGAGTACGACGTGAAGGCCCTGGTCAACCATCTGTTCCAGGTGGTCGTCCAGTTTCAGCGGCTGGCGGCCAAGGAGGCGTCGGAGTTCGGGGAGGCTCCCGACCGGGTGGGTGCGGGGCCCGACTGGTGCGGGCGGCTGGTGGCGGAGACGGATCTGCTGGTGGCGGCCTGGTCCGAGCCGGGCGCCGAGGAGGGCACGACGGGCGCGATGGACATGCCCGCGCGGCTGGTCGGCTCGATGGCGCTGCTGGATCTGACGGTGCACGTGTGGGATCTGGCGCGGGCCACCGGCCAGGAGTTCCCGGAGGCCGACGAGGCGGTGGTGGCGGAGCTGGCGGGGGCGGTCGCCGTGCTGGAGCCGACGGCCCGGCGGATGGGGGTGTTCGGCGAGGCGGTGGCGGCGGCCGAGGACGCGTCGCCGTTCGAACGGCTGCTCGCACGCACCGGCCGTGATCCGCACTGGAAGGGGTGAGCCAAGAGGGTGGGCCGGCCGCGGGGAATAGCCGTGGGCGGGCCGCCGTTCTCCGGGTATAGTTGAAGCGTCAACAACCTGGAGGGTGAGCGACCATGCAGTTCGGGATCTTCAGCGTCGGCGATGTCACGCCGGACCCCCCCACGGGCCGTACGCCGACCGAGCGCGAACGGATCAAGGCCATGGTCGCGATCGCGCTGAAGGCGGAGGAGGTCGGCCTCGACGTCTTCGCGACCGGCGAGCACCACAACCCGCCGTTCGTGCCCTCGTCCCCGACCACCATGCTCGGCTACATCGCCGCGCGGACCGAGAAGCTGATCCTCTCCACCTCCACCACCCTCATCACCACGAACGACCCGGTGAAGATCGCCGAGGACTTCGCGATGCTCCAGCACCTCGCCGACGGGCGCGTCGACCTGATGATGGGACGCGGCAACACCGGCCCGGTGTATCCCTGGTTCGGCCAGGACATCCGCGAGGGCATCAACCTCGCCATCGAGAACTACGCCCTGCTGCGCAGACTGTGGCGCGAGGACGTCGTCGACTGGGAGGGGAAGTTCCGCACCCCGCTGCAGGGCTTCACCTCCACGCCCCGCCCGCTGGACGACGTGCCGCCGTTCGTCTGGCACGGCTCCATCCGCTCGCCCGAGATCGCCGAGCAGGCCGCGTTCTACGGCGACGGCTTCTTCCACAACAACATCTTCTGGCCGGCCGACCACACCCGGCGGATGGTCGAGCTCTACCGCGCCCGGTACGCGCACTACGGGCACGGCACGCCCGAGCAGGCCATCGTCGGCCTCGGCGGCCAGGTGTTCATGCGGAAGAACTCGCAGGACGCGGTGCGCGAGTTCCGGCCGTACTTCGACAACGCGCCGGTCTACGGGCACGGGCCGTCCCTGGAGGACTTCACCGACCAGACCCCGCTGACCGTGGGCACGCCCGAGCAGGTCATCGAGAAGACCCTGAAGTTCCGCGAGTACGCGGGCGACTACCAGCGTCAGCTGTTCCTGCTGGACCACGCGGGGCTGCCGCTGAAGACCGTGCTGGAGCAGCTCGACCTGCTCGGCGAGGAGGTCGTGCCGGTGCTGCGCGAGGAGTTCGCCGTGGGCCGCCCGGCCGCCGTGCCGGACGCGCCGACCCACGGATCGCTGCTCGCGCAGAAGCGGGCCGAGGAGGCCGGGCAGGCCGACGCGGGCCGGGCGGAGAAGAAGGAGGTCGTGGCATGAAGCTCGTCGTGCTCTCGGCGGGGCTGAGCGTCCCCTCGTCGACCCGGCTGCTGGCCGACCGGCTCGCCGGCGCCGTGCAACGGCACGCGTCCGTCAGCGTCAGGGGCGGCGTCGATGCCGAGGTCGAGGTCGTGGAGCTGCGTGAGCTGGCCGTCGAGATCGCCCACCACTTCACCAACGGCTTCCCCGGACGGCGGCTCGCGGCCGCGCTGGAGGCGGTGACGGCGGCGGACGGACTGATCGCCGTCACCCCGGTGTTCTCCGCGTCCTACAGCGGACTGTTCAAGTCCTTCTTCGACGTCCTCGACCCCGATGCACTGTCCGGAAAGCCGGTGCTGATCGCTGCCACGGGCGGCTCCGCACGCCACTCGCTGGTGCTGGAGCACGCCCTGCGGCCGCTCTTCTCCCACCTGCACGCCGTCGTCGTCCCGACCGGTGTCTACGCGGCCTCGGAGGACTGGGGCGCGCAGGGCCTGCCGGAGCGGATCGAGCGCGCGGCGGGCGAACTGGCCACGCTGATGGCAGGACTGTCGGCGCCCGCGCCCGCGTCGCCTCCGGAACCGGCGAAGGCCGGCCAGGGCCAGGAGGCCGGGTTCACCGTGACGCCGTTCGCCGACCAGCTGGCGGCCCTGGCCGCCCGGTGACCGCCCGGACCGCTCACGCCGCCGGCGAGCGCTGAGTCCGCTGACCTCCTGAGCGCCCGACGGTGAGAGCCGAGTAAGAAGGGTGACTCCACGACCGTCCCCCCGGCCCAACCGTCGAAGGCCAGGGCAGACTGGGCAGGTGCCTCCCACCGTGCTGCTCGCCGAAGACGACCGTGCCATCCGCAACGCCCTGGAACGCGCCCTGTCCCTGGAGGGCTACCGGGTCACCGCGGTCGCCGACGGGGTCGAGGCGCTGGCGCAGGCCCACCGGAACCCGCCGGACGTGCTCGTCCTCGACGTGATGATGCCCGGGATCGACGGCCTCCAGGTCTGCCGGGTGCTGCGCGCCGAGGGCGACCGGACGCCCGTCCTGATGCTGACCGCGCTGGTGGAGACCGCCGACCGGATCGCCGGACTGGACGCGGGCGCCGACGACTACGTCGTCAAGCCGTTCGACGTCGAGGAGGTCTTCGCCCGGCTGCGGGCGCTGCTGCGCCGGACCAGCCCCGACCCTGCCGCGCCCGCCGCGCCCGCCGTGCCTGCCGCGCCCGCGGCGGCCGCAGTCCCCGCCGCGCCCGTCCCGGACGTCCCGACGCCGGCGTCCGAGCGCCAGGTGGAGGCCGCCGGGCTGCGCATGGACCCGCAGGCACGACGGGCCTGGCGGGACGGACGGGAGCTGGAGCTCACCCGCACCGAGTTCGAGCTGCTGGAACTGCTGGTGCGCAACGCCGGGATAGTCCTGGACCACTCCACGATCTACGACCGCATCTGGGGCTACGACTTCGGTCCCGGCTCCAAGAATCTCGCCGTCTACGTCGGCTACCTGCGCCGCAAGCTCGACCACCCCGGCGCCCCGCAGCTGATCCACACCGTGCGCGGCGTGGGTTACGTGCTGCGCGAGGACTGAGGGGCGCGCGGGTGAGCCGTCAGCGCCCGATGCTGCGCCGGCTGCTGCCCCCGTTCCTGTCCCGGCCGCGGCCCAAGCTGGTGTCGCTGCGCACCACGCTCGCGGTGTCCTTCGCGGCGGTGACCGCCGCCGTCACCGTCCTCGTCGGCGTCCTGTCCTACTCGGCGGCCGCCCGGCTGGTCCGGGTCGACCAGGAGTCGGTGTTCGACGAGGTCGTGCAGGACCTGCGGGACGAGGTGCGCGACCAGCGGATGGCGCCGGAGGACTTCTCCTCGGCCGAGCCCGGGCACGACATCGTGCGGCCCGCCCGTACGGACGTGCAGGTGCTCGGCCCGGACGGGACGGTCGTGGACGGCGGCACACCAGGGCTGCCGGTGGTGGCCGCCGACCGCGCGGTGGCGGGCGCCGCCGACGCCGGGGCGATGGCCGAGCACAAGGACGTGGACGTCGGCAGCGACGTCTACCGCATCGCGACCGTCTCGCTCGGCGACGGGCGGGGCGCGGTCCAGGTGGCGCAGGAGTTCAGCGACACCGAGGACCTGCTGCGGGCGCTCCAGCAGCGCACACTGATCCTGATGGCCGCGGTCGTGACGGCCGCGGGGCTGTTCGGCTGGTGGCTGGCCCGGCGCATCACCCACCGCCTGGTGATCCTCACCACCGCCGCCGAGAGCGTCGCCCGCACCCGGCAGCTCGGCGTGCAGGTGCCCGTCACCGGCCACGACGAGGTGGGCCGACTGGGCCGCGCGTTCGACCGCATGCTGGGCCGGCTCGCTCAGTCGGAGGAGGACCAGCGGCGGCTCGTCCAGGACGCGGGGCACGAACTGCGCACGCCGCTGACCTCGCTGCGGACCAACATCTCCCTGCTGCACCGCATCGACGAACTGCCGCCGGACGTCCGCGACGAGCTGGTGGCGGACCTCGGCCAGGAGGCCCGGGAGCTGACCGACCTGGTCAACGAGCTCGTCGACCTCGCGGCCGGCCAGTCCGACGCCGAGCCGCCGCGCAAGCTGGACCTCGCCGACCTCGCCGAGGAGGTGGCGGCCCTCGCCCGGCGCCGCACCGGGCGGCAGATCGTGCTCCGGGCGCACGGCGACACCAGCTCCTACGGGCGGCCGGGGATGCTCCAGCGGGCGGTGTCGAACCTCGTGGAGAACGCCACCAAGTTCGACCGGGAGAGCCGTGCGCCCGTCGAGATCGCCGTCACCGGTCCCGCCCGGCCGGGCGTCGTCCGCGTCGAGGTCCTCGACCGCGGGCCCGGCATCGCCGACGCCGACCTGACACGCGTCTTCGACCGCTTCTACCGCGCAGCCGACGCGCGCTCCCGGCCCGGATCCGGCCTCGGGCTGTCCATCGTGCGCGAGGTGGCGCTGGCCCACGGCGGCGCGCCGTTCGCCGCGCGCCGCGCGGGCGGCGGCTCGGTGATCGGCTTCACCGTGAGCGGAGGCCTGCCGGAGGGCCGGCGCGACGCGGAAGGACCACCGGACGGGGCGTGAGCGGCACGGGATGACCGGCGGTGGGGTGCCCGGTGACGGTGACCGGCGACGGGGTGAGAGACGGTGGAGTGACCGGCGACGGTGTGACCGGCGGTGGGGCGGTCGCGGTCCCGGCGTTCTCACGGAAGTGCGAGCGATCCCGTGTAGCGCGTATTTGCCGGGGAATGATACGGATTGCGTATTCCGCGGGAGAGTGAGATGAGCGAGGCATCGGACGCCGCCGGCGAGGTGCTCACCGCGCGGGTCACCGTCGACGAACAGGGCGCTGTCACCGGCTGGAACACGGGCGCGGCACGGCTGCTGGGCTACGCCCCGGAGGAGGCCGTCGGCCGCCCGGCCGCAACGCTGCTCGCCCGCACCCCGACCGCCCCGGACGCCCCGGCCCCACCTCGGCCCCGACCCCCGGCGGACGAATCATCCCCGGCCGACGCGCCCTCCGCCGGCCCGCGCCGCCCGCCCGGCCCGCGCCCGATCGCCACGCCACCCGCCGACCCGCGCCCGACCAGGGCACCGCCGCCCACAGGATCGCAGCTCCCGAACCCCTCAGACGCGCCCCTCCCGGACCCCGCAGGCACGCCCGCCACCGGCCTGCCCCCCACCAACCCGCCTCCGCTCACCCGGGCCGCCCTCGCGGACCTGCCGCGGTGGCACGGGGTGCTCGTCCTGCGGCATCGGGACGGTCGTGCCGTGGAGGCCAGGGTCGTCGCACATCACCGGATCGGGGACGACGGCGTCCGCGACTGGCTGCTGGTCTGCGCGGTGCCCGGGTCGCCGAACGGATCGCCGTCCCGGCCCCAGGCTGACGAGGACGCGCTCGCGCGGTGGGGTTTCGTCGACTCCCCCTGCTGCGCGACCTCGGTGCACGACACGGACCTGCGCTTCTGCCGGTCCAACCGGGCCGCACAGCGCGCGCTCGGCCTGGGCGAGGAGTATCTGTGCGGCCTGCGGATCACCGACGTCCTGCCCACGGCGTCCGCGCAGGACGTCGAGCGGATGATGCGGCGGACGCTGGAGACCGGCGAGCCGCGGCACCTGGAGGACGTCGCGCGGGCCCCCGGCGAGAGCCGGCAGCACGCCTGGGCGGTCGATCTCTACCGGGTGCAGGACGAGGACGGCCGGATCCTCGGCGTGGCGCTCACCGGGCACGACATGACGGAGCAGCACCGCGCCCGTGAGCGCCTCCAGCTGATCGCCGAGGCCAGCACCCGGATCGGCAGCACCCTCGACGTGACCCGGACGGCACAGGAGCTGGCGGACGTGGCGGTGCCGGGGCTGGCCGACTTCCTCAGCGTCGACCTGCTGACCTCGTTCGAGGCGGGGCAGGAGGAGACCACGACCGGCGGGCCCCTGCCGCTGCGCCGGGTCGCCCACCGGTCGGTGCTGCCGGGCGCCCCGGAGGCCGTCCTCCAGCCGGGCGACGTCGACGTGTACCCGGAGAGCTCGCCGCCGGCCGAGAGCCTGCGCACGGGACGGGCCGTGCGCCGTCAGGTGACCGAGTCCGCCATCGCCGCCTGGGTCGCCGGGGACCCGGTGCGCACGGCCCGCATCCGGGACTTCGGTCTCCACTCGGTGATCGCCGTCCCCCTGACGGCGCGCGGTACCGCGCTGGGCGTCGCCGTCCTCGTCCGGCACCGGCGTCCGGAACCGTTCCAGCACGACGACGTGGTGCTGGCCGAGGAACTCGCGGCCAAGGCGGCGGTCTGCATCGACAACGCCTGGCGTTACACCCGCGAGCGCCGCACGGCCGTCACCCTGCAGCGCAGCCTGCTGCCGCAGCGGCTGCCCGAGCAGTCCGCGATGGAGATCGCCTCCCGCTATCTGCCGGCCGACGCGCGCGCCGGGGTGGGCGGCGACTGGTTCGACGTCATCCCGCTGTCGGGCGCCCGGGTCGCGCTCGTCGTCGGCGACGTCGTGGGCCACGGCATCCACGCCTCGGCGACCATGGGACGGCTGCGCACGGCCGTGCGCACCCTCGCCGACATCGACCTGCCGCCCGGCGAACTGCTCACCCACCTCGACGACCTGGTCGGCCGGCTGGCCACCGAGGCCGACACGCTCGGCGACGAGGGGACCGCGGGCGACGTCGGGGCGACCTGCCTGTACGCCGTGTACGACCCGGTCACGCGCCGCTGCACGCTGGCCAGGGCCGGGCATCCGCTGCCCGCCGTGGCGCGGCCGGACGGCACGGTGGAACTGCTGCCGCTTCCCGCGGGGCCCCCGCTCGGCCTGGGCGGGCTGCCGTTCGAGGCGCTCGAGACGGAACTGCCCGAGGGCAGCATGCTCGCCCTCTACACCGACGGCCTCATCACCTCCCGGTCCCGCGACAGCGACGTCGACGTCGGCGCCGCCCGCCTGTGCCGCGCGCTGACCGCTCCGGCGGCCTCCCTGGACGTCATGTGCGACGCGGTCCTCGACAGCCTGCTGCCCCGGACGCCCACCGACGACGTGGCGCTCCTCCTCGCCCGCACCCGGGTGCTGGACGCCTCCCGCGTCGCGACCTGGGACGTGGACTCCGACCCGGCCGCGGTCGCCGACGCCCGCAAGAAAGCGGTCGGCCGCCTGGCGGACTGGGGGCTCGCAGACGCCGCGTTCGTCACCGAGCTGATCGTGAGCGAGCTGGTCACCAACGCCATCCGGCACGGCGAACCGCCCGTCCATCTGCGGCTCATCCATGACCGCACCCTTGTCTGCGAGGTCAGCGACGGCGGCGGCACGGCGCCCCACATGCGCCGCGCCCGCACCTACGACGAGGGAGGCCGCGGCCTGCTGCTGGTCGCCCAGCTGTCCCGGCGCTGGGGCGCCCGCCCGGGAACCAAGGGCAAGACGATCTGGGCGGAGCAGGACATCGAGCAACCGGAGGGCGACCCCCCGATCCCCCACTGGCACTGAGCCCGCGCCCCTGCCCCCGTCAGGTGTCCTTGCGGGCCACTCCGCCGTACATGCCGATGGGCGGGGTGTCCGGTGCGGGCGGCTCGTCGGGACGCCACTGCGGGACCAGGACCACGCCCGGGTCGAGCAGGGTGAAGTCCCCGAAGAAGTCCAGGACGCGGGAGTGGCTGCGGGGGTTCATGGTGGCGGTCGCGCCCTTGTAGATCGCGGCCGCCTCCTTGCGCCCGTCCGCGTGGAGGTCGCCCGTCGCGTGGGACAGCACCAGGTACGAACCGGCGGGCAGCGCGTCACGGAGTTCGGCGACGACGGCGTCCGGGTCCTCCGCCTCGGTGACGAAGTGCAGGACGGCCACCAGCAGCAGGGCCACCGGCCGGTCGAAGTCGATCACCCGGCGCACGTCCGGGTGGTCGAGGACGGCCCGGGGGTCGCGCAGGTCGGCCAGGACGACGGAGGTGTCGGCGGCGTCGTCCACGAGGGTCATGGAGTGGGTGCTGACGATCGGGTCGTTGTCGACGTAGGCGACGCGCGTCCCGGGTGCGACGGCCCGCGCGACCTGGTGCACGTTGGGCTCGGTCGGCAGACCCGTGCCGATGTCGAGGATCTGCCGGATGCCGCCCTCCGCGACGACATGACGCACGGCGCGGTGCAGGAAGCTCCGGTTGGCCCGCACGGCCACCCGGACCTCGGGCGCCGCCTTGATGAACTGCTCGGCGGCCGCCTGATCGACCTCGTAGTTGTCCTTCCCGCCGAGGAAGTAGTCGTACATCCGGGCGGGGTGCGGCTTGCTCGTGTCGATCCGCAGAGAGGGACCGCCGTCGCCGCCGAGGGCAGAGGACATGGCGCAGGACTCCGTCCATGAGTGACTGTCGGATCGTCATCCTGACACGCCCCGCCCCGCCCCACCGTCACCGCCACCCCGGCCCACCGCCTGCGCCTGAACACGCCGACCACAATGGCGAGTTGCCCCAAGAGGACAATCCCGTCGGCGCCGGAAGCCGCCGCACAGCCGGACGAGGCAGTAGGGCTGGTGGCTGATTGCTGCTCGAACGCGCAGTCCTGACTCCCTGCGACGGGGCTCACCGCCCTCACCCGTGGGCGCAGAGCCCTGTGCAAGCCCATCGCTTCAGCGGCGACGGGGAGTCGACCGGCAGGCACTCCTACTTTCCGCCCCCTGGCGTCCCGCCGCGGTGTACCCAGTAGAGCGTGCCGTCCATCTCCGCCCATCTCCGCCAGGGTCGAGGCGGAGACACTCAGGTGGTCGGCGAAGGCCACCGCCGGGCTCCAGCCCTTCTGGGTCGTGTAGACCGCCCGCCACAGGTTCTGGTCGTCCGGTTCGCTCTCGGTGTCGGCAGCCCCAGCAGAACGGGCCCGCCCGATGCCGCCGGGTCGATCCGGCCGATCTTGGCTTTGGCGCCGGCGAGGCTGACACGGAGCCCCTCGCGCTCGCCGAGCCGGCCTTCACGCTCGGCTTCGGCGATCCGGTCGAGCAGGTTTTCGCGGATCTCCACGAGCCGGCCCCGATGGGCGCTGCCTTCCTGAGACAGCCGGCGAGGCCCCCAAGGCCTCGCCCGGGTTACACGAGACGGTGGGTCACGGCCAGACGAGGCAGTAGGGCTGGTGGCCTGCCTCGTGCAGACGGTGGCTGAAGTCCTGCCATTCGTGCAG
Organism: Streptomyces sp. B21-105; assembly: GCF_036898465.1. Taxonomy (NCBI): domain Bacteria; kingdom Bacillati; phylum Actinomycetota; class Actinomycetes; order Kitasatosporales; family Streptomycetaceae; genus Streptomyces; species Streptomyces sp. B21-105. Next base: position 5,410,663 of record NZ_JARUMJ010000001.1, read on the forward strand.
GAGTTGGTACACGTTGTAGGCGTCGCGGGGGCCGCCGCGGTCGGGGACCGTCGACCAGATGAAGGCGGCCGCGCCGACCGCTTCCTCGCCGATGTCCCGCAGCGGGTCGACGACGGTCATGGGGAGTTTCACGACGGCGTAGTCCGGGTGGAGGACGACCAGTTCCAGCGGGGGCACCTTGTGCAGGGGGACGCCTTCGATGCCGGTCAGGACCATCGCGGCCATCGTCTCCGGCTTGATCTTGGTGAACATGCCGTTCATGCCGAGCTCGTCGCCGCCGAGCTCTTCGGGGCGCATCGAGATCGGGACGCGGGCCGCCGTGGCGCCGTCCGGCGCGCCGAAGTACTTGTACGTCACCCCCACTCGACCACCATTCCTGCTTCCCGCCTCGAGACGATCGACCTGGCCGACCCGTCGGTCGACCCGCTCGGACTCGCTCGGCGCGCCTTGTGCCTGCGTCTGTCGCGCTTCGCCGCTTTCCTCCACGTTGCGCCGGTGCCTGCCCCGCCGGGCACGTCGAGGACCCAGGTCGTCAGTCCCCTCGCCCAGTCCGCCACCGCGATGCATATCTCCACCCGACTGCTTTTCTAGGACGCGCCGGCGCCGCCGCGCAACCCGATCATCGTGTCAGTGACCTCCCCCACGGCCGCCCGCCGAAACGTGCGGTGAAACACCTGTCCGCAGGAAACTCGCAGTCCCTCGACACACGGTCGGTGAGATCTACGTCTGTCAGGCCCGTTACGACTCAGTTTCGCAGATGGTGAGGGGGTCGGCGGAGCCACGTGCGCCACGGCCGGCCCGTGGAAGGGGGCCGCGGTCGTGGCACGGGCCCTGACCGGTACGTAGCCGTCGCGGCTGGTCACGGCACGCCCCGTGGGCCCCGGCCCCCGCTGGCCTACCCTGGGAGGTCACTGGCAACCGGAGTCCAGCAAGTCGGAGAAGGTCGGAGAAGTCGCAGGTCATGAGCGAACTGCCCTATTCATACGATGCGCCCGTCTCGCAGGCGCTGTTCGACCGTGCGTCCGTCGTCACGCCGGGCGGCGTGAACTCGCCGGTGCGCGCGTTCCGCGCCGTGGGCGGCACACCGAGGTTCATGGTGTCCGGCGCCGGCCCGTATCTGACGGACGCCGACGGGCGGGAGTACGTCGACCTGGTCTGCTCCTGGGGACCCATGATCCTCGGGCACTCGCACCCCGAGGTGATCGCCGCCGTGCAGGAGGCCGTCACCCGCGGCACCTCCTTCGGCACGCCCGGTGAGGGCGAGGTCGCGCTCGCCGAGGAGATCGTGGCGCGGGTCGCGCCCGTCGACCAGGTGCGCCTGGTGTCCAGCGGCACCGAGGCCACCATGTCGGCCATCCGGCTCGCCCGCGGCTTCACCCGCCGCACCAAGGTGATCAAGTTCGCCGGCTGCTACCACGGGCACGTCGACTCGCTCCTCGCGGCGGCGGGCAGCGGGGTCGCCACCTTCGCCCTGCCCGACACCCCGGGCGTCACCGGCGCGCAGGCCGGCGACACGATCGTCCTGCCGTACAACGACCTGGAAGCCGTGCAGGAGGCCTTCCACCGGCATCCCGGTGAGATCGCCTGCGTGATCACCGAGGCCTCGCCGGGCAATATGGGCGTCGTCCCGCCGCTGCCCGGGTTCAACCAGGGGCTCAAGGACGCCTGCCGGGCCAACGGCGCGCTGTTCGTCTCCGACGAGGTGATGACGGGCTTCCGCACCAGCCGCTCCGGGTGGTTCGGGATCGACGGGGTCACGCCCGACCTGATGACCTTCGGCAAGGTCATGGGCGGCGGCTTCCCGGCCGCGGCGTTCGGCGGGCGGGCCGACGTCATGGCGCACCTCGCGCCCGCCGGGCCCGTCTACCAGGCCGGCACGCTCTCCGGGAACCCGGTCGCCACCGCGGCCGGTCTGGCCCAGCTGCGGCTCCTCGACGACGCCGCGTACGCCAAGGTGAACGAGGTCTCCACGCAGATCCAGTCGCTGGTGTCGGAGGCGCTGACCAAGGAAGGCGTCGCGCACACGCTGCAGAGCGCATCCAACATGTTCTCCGTCTTCTTCACGGACCGTCCCGTCCGCGACTACGACGACGCCAAGGCGCAGGAGTCGTTCCGCTTCACCGCCTTCTTCCACTCGCTGCTGGCGAACGGCGTCTACCTGCCGCCGTCGTCCTTCGAGTCCTGGTTCGTGTCCACGGCCCACGACGACACGGCCGTCCAGAGAATCGCCGACGCCCTCCCGGCGGCGGCCCGAGCGGCTGCGGAGGCCACGGCGGAATGAGCACCTTGGGGAATTTCGAGAATTTCGAGAAGAACGGCGCCGCTCAGGACATCACCGTCGTCCACGTCATGCGGCACGGCGAGGTGCACAACCCCGACGGCGTGCTCTACGGCCGTCTCGACGGCTACCACCTCTCCGAGCTGGGCCGGCAGATGGCCGACCGGGTCGCCGAGCACCTCGCCTCCCGCGACGTCACGCACGTCGTCGCCTCGCCGCTGGAGCGGGCGCAGGAGACGGCGACCCCCATCGCGAAGGCGCACGGGCTCGACCTGGCCACCGACGCGCGGCTCCTGGAGGCCGAGAACGTCTTCCAGGGCAAGACGTTCGGGGTGGGGGACGGGGCGCTGCGCCGGCCGGAGAACTGGAAGCACCTCGTCAACCCGTTCAAGCCGTCCTGGGGCGAGCCCTACGTCGACCAGGTCGTGCGGATGATGGGCGCGCTGGACGCGGCGAAGGACGCGGCCCGCGGGCACGAGGCCGTGCTGGTCAGCCATCAGCTGCCGATCTGGATCGTGCGGTCCTACGTCGAGCGGCGGCGGCTGTGGCACGACCCGCGCAAGCGGCAGTGCACGCTCGCTTCACTGACGACGTTCACGTACCAGGGCGACCGGATCATGTCGGTCGGGTACACCGAACCCGCCCTCGACCTGGTGCCGGCGCACCTGCGCGCCGGAGCCAAGCCGGTGCAGGGCAAGGGTGCGGGCACGGGTCAGGGCAAGGCCTTCGGTGCGTAACGGGTGATGACGGGGTGTTGTGGGGGATTACGGGTGATTGCGGTTGGTGAGAGGCCTGTCCGGTCGGGTACTTCCGCCCGGACGGTCCGGTCGCCTGGCTGAAATCCCCCTTCTGTTACCGAATCCGGAACTATCGGCGGAACCCTGTCGTTCATCATGTCCTCTGAATGGGTGACCACCTGAGGATCTGATGAACGAGGACGCCATGCGCACGATCACCCGAAGGGGAGCACTCGGACTCGGGGCCGGAGCCGCTGCCGCGGCCGGACTCGCCGGCTGCGGCAGCCTCACCAGTTCGGACGAACCCTCCTCCGGTGGTTCCGGTTCCGGGAAGAAGGGCGCCAAGGACGGCGGCTCCGGCAGCCCCCGTCCGAAGTCCACCACCCGCCCCCTCGGCGACGGTTCCACCTCCTTCACCGGCAAGCAGCCCCACCAGCCGGCGGGGCCGGTGCCGCTCCAGCCCGGCGAGGAGCCGCCGCAGTTCGTCGTCTTCTCCTGGGACGGCGCGGGCGAGGTCGGAAACGGACTCTTCAACCGTTTCCTCGACCTTGCCAAGGCGCACGGCGCGAGCATGACCTTCTTCCTCTCCGGGCTGTATCTGCTGCCCGAGTCCAAGAAGCGGCTCTACGACCCGCCGAACAACCCCCGCGGGGCCTCCGACATCGGCTATCTCACCGACGAGCACGTCAAGATGACGCTCGCGGGAGTGCGCCGCGCCTGGCTCGAGGGGCACGAGATAGGCACCCACTTCAACGGTCACTTCTGCGGCGAGGGCCGCGGCTCGGTCGGCAAGTGGACGCCGGCGCAGTGGCGCAGCGAGATCGACCAGGCGAAGAAGTTCGTGATGGAGTGGCGGACCAACACCGGCTGGACCGACCTGCCCGCGCTGCCCTTCGACTACGACAAGGAACTCGTCGGCGGCCGCACGCCCTGTCTGCTCGGCCAGGACAACCTGCTGCCCACCGCCCGCGCCCTCGGCTGGCGCTACGACGCCTCCTCGCCGGGCGGCCGCCAGGTGTGGCCGAGGAAGAAGGACGGCATCTGGGACCTGCCGTTGCAGCAGATACCGTTTCCGGGACGCCGCTTCGAGGTCCTCTCGATGGACTACAACATGCTCGCCAACCAGTCGATCAACTCGACCAAGGCGCCCGCCCACAACTACCCCGGCTGGCGGCAGCAGTCCGCCCAGGCGTACATCCAGGGATTCAAGCGGGCATTCGAGACGAACCGGGCACCCTTCTTCGTCGGCAATCACTTCGAGCAGTGGAACGGCGGCATCTACATGGACGCCGTCGAGGAGGCCTTCAAGCACATCGCGCGCGAGAAGGAGAAGGGCGCGGACGTGCGCATCGTCTCCTTCCGGCAGTTCGTGGACTGGATCGACGTCCAAAAGCCCGAGGTGCTCGAGAAGCTGCGCACCCTCGAGGTCGGACAGCAGCCGGCCGGTGGCTGGAAGACGTTCCTGGCCGCGACCCCGAAGACGCCGAAGTCGCCGACGGCTCCGAAGTCGCCGACGGGCTCCGCGTCTGCCGCCTGAAATGCGGTTCTCTCCCCACAAAGGGGGGTGCGCAAGATCCCCAGAACGGCCATGCGAAACTTTTCACATGAGTGCCGCCTGGATCCGTCCGCGCCGCCCCGCAGTCCTCGGCGCGGGTGCCGTCGTCGCAGCGTTGCTGCTGTCCGCCTGCGGCTCCGGCGGCACGTCGGGCGGGGGCGGCGGCACCAACTTCGTCCTGGGCAAGGACGGCATCTCCACCGCCGAGAAGGGTGAGCGGGCGCAGGTCCCCGACCTCTCCGGCGAGACCGTCGCGGGCAAGCAACTGGACATCGCGTCCTTCAAGGGCAAGATCGTCGTCCTGAACGTGTGGGGCTCCTGGTGTGCCCCGTGCCGCGCCGAGGCGCCCAACTTCGAGAAGGTCTCCAAGGACCTCCAGGGCAAGGGCGTCCAGTTCGTCGGCATCAACGTCGCCGACCCCCAGGTGCGCAGCGCCCTCGCCTTCGAGGAGCAGTTCGGCGTCACCTACCCCAGCCTGTACGACCCCAGCAGCAAGCTGATCCTCCGCTTCCGCAAGGGCACGCTCAGCCCGCAGGCGATCCCCTCCACGCTCGTCGTCGACCGGGAAGGGAAGATCGCCGCCCGCTCGCTGGCCGCGCTCAGCGAGGAGAAACTGCGCAAGATGATCGCCCCGATCCTCGCGGAGAAGTGACGTGAGCGCGCTCACCACGTTCGCCGCCGCCACCGACCCGAACCAGACGGTGATGAGCGGCGCGCTGCTGCTCGCTCTGCCGCTCGCCCTGTTCGGCGGACTCGTCTCCTTCTTCTCGCCGTGCGTCCTGCCGCTCGTCCCCGGCTATCTCTCCTACGTCACCGGCGTGACCGGCACCGACCTCGCCGAGGCCCGGCGCGGACGGATGGTCGCCGGCGCCTCGCTGTTCGTCCTCGGCTTCACCGCCGTGTTCGTCTCCGGCGGGGCCCTGTTCGGGTACTTCGGCCAGACGCTCCAGGAGAACCAGGGCGTCCTGTCCAAGGTGCTGGGCGTCCTCATGATCCTCATGGGCGTCTTCTTCATGGGCCTGATGCCCTGGATGACACAGCGGGAGTTCCGCTTCCACCGCAGGCCCGCCGCCGGGCTCGTCGGCGCTCCCTTCCTCGGCGCGCTGTTCGGCATCGGGTGGACCCCCTGCATCGGCCCGACCCTCGCCTCCGTCATCGCCCTCTCCTCCCAGCAGGGCAGCGCGGGCCGCGGTGCCATACTGACCGTCGCCTACTGCCTCGGCCTCGGTGTGCCGTTCGTGCTCGCCGCGGTCGCCTTCCGCAAGGCGCTCGGGGCCTTCGGCTGGGTCAAGCGGCACTACGTCTGGGTGATGCGGATCGGCGGCACGATGATGATCGTGACCGGTCTGCTGCTGCTGACCGGTGCGTGGGACCGCATCGTGCAGGACATGCAGTCCTGGTCCGCCGGCTTCACTGTGGGGATCTGATCCATGAGCAAGAGCACGGTCGACACCGGCCCCGGTGAGACGCCGCCCCCCTCCGGGAAGCAGGACCTCGGCCCCGGTGAGACGTCGGCCGCCGCCGAGGAACAGGATCTCGGCGCGGCCGGATCCCAGTTGTCGACCGCGCCCGCGGACTCGCTCGCCAGCATGCCCGCCCTCGGCGTCATCGGCTGGGCCCGCTGGTTCTGGCGGCAGCTCACCTCCATGCGGGTCGCCCTGCTGCTGCTCCTGCTGCTCGCGCTCGGGGCGATCCCCGGCTCGCTGATCCCGCAGTCCGGCAACGACGAGACGAAGGTCGACGACTTCCGCCGGGCCCACGAGAGCCTCGCCGGCGTCTACGACCGGCTCGGCCTCTTCCACGTCTACAGCTCGGCGTGGTTCTCCGCGATCTACCTCCTGCTGTTCGTCTCCCTCGTCGGCTGCATCGTGCCCCGCACCTGGCAGTTCGTGGGCCAGCTGCGCGGCCGCCCGCCGGGCGCGCCGAGGACCCTGACCCGGCTGCCGGCCTACACGACCTGGCGCACCGAGGCCGAGCCGGAGCAGGTGCGCGAGGCCGCGCTGACGCTGCTGCGCAAGCGCCGCTTCCGCGCCCACCAGGCCGGGGACGCCGTCGCCGCCGAGAAGGGCTATCTGCGCGAGGCCGGCAACCTCGCCTTCCATATCGCCCTCATCGTGATGCTGATCGCCTTCGCCTGGGGCCAGCTCTTCAAGTCCGAGGGCAACAAGCTGCTCGTCGAGGGCAACGGCTTCTCCAACACCCTCATCTCCTACGACGACTTCAAGTCCGGCAACCTCTTCGACACCGACGACCTGAACCCGTTCAGCTTCACCCTGGACAAGTTCACCGGCACCTACGAGACCTCGGGCCCCAACACCGGCACCCCGCGCACCTACCAGGCCGCCCTCACCTACAGCGTCGGCGCGTACGGCAAGGACCAGAAGACCCTCGTCAAGGTCAACCACCCGCTGGAGATCGACGACTCGAAGGTCTACCTCACCGCTCACGGCTACGCCCCGGTGATCACCGTCCGCGACGGCAAGGGCAAGGTCGTCTTCCATGACGCCGTCCCGCTGCTGCCGCTCGACTCCAACGTCACCTCGTCCGGCGTGATCAGGGTTCTCGACGGCTACCGGAACGCCCGGGGTGTCAGCGAGCAGCTGGGCATCTCGGCGTTCTTCCTGCCGACGTACACGCCGGGCAGCGAGACCGCCTCCACGTTCCCGTCGCTGAGCAACCCGGTGCTGAACCTGACGCCGTACCACGGCGACCTCGGCGTCAACTCGGGCATCCCGCAGAGCGTGTACCAGCTCGACAAGAGCCACATGAAGGAGTTCAAGGACTCCAAGAAGGCTCAGCTGCGCGCGAACCTGAAGCCCGGCGAGACGATGACCCTTCCCGGCGGGGCCGGCACGGTCACCTACGACAGCACCCGGCAGTGGGCCAACTTCCAGGTCACCCAGCAGCCGGGCAGCGGCTGGGCGCTGGGCGGCGCGATCACCGCGATCTTCGGGCTCGCCGCCTCCCTGTTCATCCAGCGCCGCCGGGTGTGGGTGCGTGCCGTGCGGGGCGCGGACGGGGTGACGGTCGTCGAGATGGCCGGCCTCGGCCGCAGCGAGTCCGCCAAGGTGCCCGAGGAACTCGGCGCTCTCGCCGGAACCCTGTACGACCAGGCTCGCGGGGCCTCCGACCCCGAGGACGACTCAGACGCCCCAGACGACTCAGACGCCTCACCCGAACCCACCGACCCCCACGTCGTACCCGCCGAAAAAGGGGCTGAGCAGTGACTCTCGCCGCCGCGACCGAGTTGGCCGCCGCCACCAACGAAAACCTCGCGAGCATCAGCAACACGCTGATCTACTCGTCGATGGCCGTCTACACCCTGGCCTTCTTCGCATACATCGCCGAATGGCTCCTCGGCAGCCGCAGCAAGGTCGGCCGGACCGCCGCCGCGCTCACCGCCCAGCCGGCCGCGCAGGCGAAGGGGCCGGCGAAGGGGCCGGCCGTCACTGTGACGAAGGGCGGCTCCACCGCCGTCCTGGAGCGGCCGCAGGTCGTCGTGCGCTCCGCGGCCGGCGCGCGTGACGTGCCCGACGGGCCGGGCGCGCACGGCGGCGACGAGCAGGGCGACATGTACGGCCGGATCGCCATCTCCCTCACCGTGCTCGCCTTCCTCGTCGAGGTGGGCGGCGTGATCGCCCGTGCGGCCTCGGTGCAGCGTGCGCCGTGGGGCAACATGTACGAGTTCAACATCACCTTTTCCACGGTGGCCGTCGGCGTGTACCTCGGCCTGCTCGCGCTGAAGAAGAACGTGCGCTGGCTCGGCCTGTTCCTGATCACCACGGTGCTGCTGGACCTCGGCCTGGCGGTCACCGTCCTCTACACGGCGAGCGACCAGCTGGTCCCGGCGCTGCACTCGTACTGGCTGTACATCCACGTCTCCACCGCGATCTTCTGCGGCGCGGTGTTCTACGTCGGCGCGGTCGCCACGATCCTGTACCTGTTCAAGGACTCCTACGAGAACAAGCTCGCCAACGGCGGCACGCCGGGCAGGTTCGCCAACTCGGTCCTGGACCGGCTTCCCGCCTCCGCGTCTCTCGACAAGTTCGCCTACCGCGTGAACGCGGCCGTCTTCCCGCTCTGGACGTTCACGATCATCGCGGGCGCGATCTGGGCGGGCGACGCGTGGGGCCGCTACTGGGGCTGGGACCCCAAGGAGACCTGGTCGTTCATCACCTGGGTCGCCTACGCCTGTTACCTGCACGCCCGCGCCACCGCCGGCTGGAAGGGCCGCAAGGCCGCCTACCTGGCGATGATCGCCTTCGGCTGCTGGCTGTTCAACTACTACGGCGTCAACATCTTCGTCTCCGGCAAGCACTCGTACGCGGGCGTGTGACTCTCGTACAAAGAAGGCCGGTTCCTGTGACGTGGGTCACCGGAACCGGCCTTCGTCGTGCGGACGGGCAAGGGGGCGTGGATACGATTCCGAGCACGACGAGCAGTCTGAGGAAACGCATCCGCGCGGGGGACCACGACGCCTTCGGTGAGCTCTTCGACGCCCGCGCACGCTCCGTCTACCTCTGACCTTGGCCAGTGCACCGGGCTTGGGAGTGGACGACGGCCGAGGAGATCGTCTCGCCGACCTTCCTGGACGCCTGGCGGCTGCGCGGGAAGCTCGACGAGGACGGCGGTTCGCTGCGCCCGTGACTGACAGGCATCGCCACCCACGTCACGCGCAACACCCGCCGCGCGGCCCGGAGAACAGGGCTCAGGACGGCGGCAGGCACTCCTTTCCCGGGGGTTTGCCCTCCGGCCAGGCGATGCGGACGAAGCGGGAGCCGCCGTCGGGGTGGAGTTCCACGATCGGCACCGCCTTGTCGTACGGGTTGCCGTGCACGTCCAGGCAGATCCAGCCGCTCGCCCCGCTCACTCGCAGCGAGCCCTTGACCTGGGGCCACTGGAGGCCGACGTCCGCCAGGGTCGGGACGTTCCCGCCGTCCGGCGTGGCCTCGCGGATGCCGTGGACGGCCAGCGTCATCGCGTCGTAGCCGATGATCAGCTGACCGTCCTCCAGGGCGACCTCGCCGATCGGGCCGACCGGCTCACGGACGCTCCGGGCGAGCAGGTCGGTGAGGACCTTCGCGTCCTGCGCGGAGCCGCCCGTCAGCCCCGCCGGGGCGTTCGCCCAGGCGTCCGGGTGGGCGAGCGAGGTGTAGCGGACGGACAGGTTGTGGGTGAGGGCGGTGCGGTCCAGCTTCTTGTCGCCGGACAGGTACGAGCCCTCGTCGCCGGTCAGCACGGTGAACTTACGGTCCTGGCAGCCGCGGGTGCCCAGAGCGTTCACGAACTGCCGCAACTGGGTGTGCCGGCCGGCGAACAGGATGGTGTCCGTGCCCGCCGTGGTGTCGCACACCAGATGCGTGATCTGCCGGAAGGTGTTCGCGGTGGTGCCCTCCTGGGTGCGGTCGGCGGGCGGGGTGAACGGCTGCGGCTCGTAGGGAGAGCCCTTCAGCAGAACGGCGAACGACGTCTGGAGCGTCCGGGTGTAGGGGTCGCCGGGCTTGTCGTACACCAGCAGCGCCCGTCCGGCCTCGACCTTGGCGAACGAGGCCAGGGCGCGCGCCTCGTCTGTGTTGGTGGGGGCCACCCGGGCCAGCCCGGGGAACGGGTCCTTGCCGTTCTGCCCGTTGGCGAGGTCGTCGGCGGTGATCGACGCGCCGACCACCGGGATGCCCCGCCGGGTCAGCTCCGTCACCGCCTTCTTGTTGGCGTCGGTGCTCTGGCCGACCCCCGCCACCGCCCGCAGCCGGTCGTCGCCCCGTGCCATGCGCTCCAGCTGGTCGACCATCGTCTCCCAGTGGGCGCTGGTCGCCCCCGGGTTGGCGAGCACCAGCCGGATCGCCGGGGCCTGCCCGTTGGAGGTGTGGTTGGCCTGCCACTGCGCGAGGTACGCGCCCTGCAGCTCGTGCTGGATGTCGCTGAGCGTCGAGGGGGTAGTGGCGGTGTACGGCAGCATCAGCGCGACCGTGACGTAACCGCCCTTCTTCAGACGGCTGTTCTCCCGGTCGATCGCCTTCACCGCGTCCCGCAGTTGGGCGTGCCCGAAGTCGAATGCGCCCGCGGCCACACCCACGCATTCGTCGCTGTCGGGCGGACGGGCCACTCCCGGCGCGCACGCGCGGTTCTCCGCGGTGACCGCCCGCACGGCGAAGACCAGCCCGGCCACCACGGCGGCCGTGACCAGCAGTGCCAGATAGCGGTAGAGACGGATCTCCCAGATCTCCCGAAGCCACCGCACCAGCGGGCTTCTGACCCCGCCGCCCTCCGCCATCACGCCTCCCCGTCCCCGCTGTTGCCGCCGTGTCCGTTTCCGGCGTTTCCGTCCCCGCCGTCCCCGCCGTCCCCGCCGTTTCCGCCGTTTCCGCCGTTTCCGTCGTCCGGTCCGTTGCCGGGCCTGTCGCCGTCGCCGTTTCGGCCGTTTCCGTCGCTTCGGCCGTTCCCGCCGTCCCCGTCCCCGCCCCTGTCCGCGTCGTCGCCGTCCTCGTCAGGGATGCTCAGTGGGCGGCCCGCGAGGGCGTCGCGGGGCCATGCCCGGGAGGTCGCGAACAGCAGCGCGCCCCCGGCGGGCCGCAGATCGGACAGCTGGAGCAGTTCGAACTCCAGCCGCTCGCACACTCGTGGATCCGGCAGGACCAGCGGGTCGGACGCCTGCCACACCGCGTGCAGCAGCCGCCGTATCCGCAGATGCAGGGCCCGGTCGACGCCCTCGGGCGGTTCTTCGCCGGCGTCGGTGCGGCCCAGCGCGACCGCCGAGCGCCGGTCCTCGTCCCCGTCCGCGTCGCGCCCCTCGGTGTCGTGCGCGTGGAAGTAGGGCGCGGTGCCCAGCAGCCGCAGCGTCAGCAGCCAGGTGCGGGTGGCGAGGACCGGGAACGTGTCACGCAGGTGGGCGACCGCGCCGGCCGGGTCCCCGAGGGCGAGGCGGTGGTACAGACGGAAGGCGTCCACGCCGGGATTCGGGGTCCTGGAGTCCCGGCCCGTCGCGAAGTAGTGCTCGATCATCGTCTCGTGCGTCTCACGCCACCCGGTGTGGTCGGCCTGCCGGTGGTGCAGCCGGAGCAGCAGCAGGGTGCGCAGGAACGGGTCGCCGACGAAGTGCCCGGCGTCGACCGGGAGCCCCTCCTCGGCCAGCCGGATCCGCAGCGACCGTACGCCCGACGAGCCGAAGTCGTCGGGAAGCCGGGCCTGCGCGAGGGACGTGGCGGAGGCGTGGTCGTGGGCCGCCGCGAGGACCGTCAACTCGTCGAGCCGGTCGGCGGGGACCAGCCGGGCCAGCAGCTCGGCGTAGACGGGCCGGCCCTCGTCGGCCTGCCCCTCCTCCAGCCTGACCTTCGCGGTGAGCAGGCGTCCCAACGACGCCGCCTGCTCGGGGTGCTGCCGGGCGGCGGTCGCCAGCAGCACGATGCCGAGCGGGTTGCCGCCGGTCAGCCGGTGGGTGGCATGCGGAAACCGGGGCGGCAGTTCCACGTCGTCGCACACCGCGCCCACCATGTGCAGGGTGTCGTCGGGGGAGAGCGGCGGCAGCGGTACCGCCAGCGCCCGCGAGGACGGCGAAGCGCCCGGCTGCCAGTCGGTGGCCCGGGCGACGTCCGGCAGCGCGCGGCGCACGGCGTCCCCCAGCGCCGGATGGTCGGGGCCGCGTACGGTCGCCACCCACACCACCTGGTCGGCGGTCCCGTCCGCCCGGTCCCGCAGGACGGCGTCCAGCAGTCCCGGACCCGGACCGCCGCCCGCGTTGTCCAGCAGCACCAGCGGCCGGCCCAGCCGGGTGAGGTGCGAGCCGAGCCCCGAGTACGCCTCGGCCAGGTCGGCGAGCAGCGCCCGCACCAGCCAGCGCTCGGCGTGCTCGCGCGAGGTGCCGCCCGCCCGGAAGTTCCCGGCGAGCAGCAGCAGGCCGCGCTTGGCGTTGCCGCCCGCGTTCGGATAGGAGCGGTACCAGGTGGCCGGCTTCTGCTCCCTGCGGTGCGTGACCCCCTCGGACAGCGCCTCCAGGGTGGCCTCGACGGTCGCCGCGACGAACGGGCCGCCGCCGCTCGCCGCCGCGATCACCTTCGACGCCACCTTCGCCGCCCACCGCCCGGCCAGGCTGAAGCGCGAGGCCCGCTCGTTCAGCAGCAGGATGCGCACCAGTTCGCGCCGGATGCGGTCGGAGTCGGTCCGGCCGCTCCAGTCGCTGGCCCGCACGGCCACCAGCCCGGCCGTCAGCCGCGGGAACGTGAGCTGCCCGGCCGCCCGCACCGGCTCCGTCAGCTGCTCGGCGACCACCAGCAGCGCCTGCCACACCGGTGACCACGACTCGGGGCTCTCCTCGTGCGGCGGCCGGGCGAACTGCTCGTCCTCGCAGTCGATCGACGCGACCGGCGTCCGCCTGCGGGCCTCGCCCCGGCGGGTGTGGTCCGTGTAGGCGTCCCACAGCTCGGCCAGCACCGCGCTCTTGCCGAGTCCCCGGCCGCCCGTCAACACCAACAGCGGTGGCCCGCCGGGGTGTTCGAGTTTCTCCGCGTGCAGCTCGTAGGGACGGATCCCGACGAGCCGCGGTACGAGGCCGGCCGGATCGACGTCGAACAGCGCGCCCCGCCCGTACAACCGTCTGTGCACCGTACCTCCCCCAGGGCCGGTCCCTGACGCAAGGGTAAGGAGAGGGAGTTGATATCCGCCAGATCGCGTGGTGCCGGTCTGGCGACGAACGTGGCCTCACACGGCGGCCGGACCGGCGAAACCCGAGGGACTGGAGGGACCAGCGAGACTGGAGGGACTAGAGGGGGCGGCCGGACCGGCGGGCCCGACCCGCGCTCCGTGGGTCACCAGTTCGCTTCGGCGGTGGTCTTCGCCGGGCCGAGGACCTGCACATGGCCGTGATCGCCGTACACGGAGAGCCGCCAGCGGGCGAAGACCCTGGCGGTGCGGTCGGCCCCCGCCTGCTCCCACAGGCCGTAGTCGACGTGGACGACGGCCACACTGCGGGCACTGTCGGCGGGCACGCGGATCTGGACGCTCGTCACATGCGCGGAAACGGCGGCGTCCGCCTCGGGGACGCTCGACGCGAGGTACGCGCGGAACTCGCGGAGCATCGGGAACCAGCGATGCGGCCCCTCCGCCGGCACACCCCCACCGTCGTCGGTGGTGTTGTCCGCGCCGGTCCCCTGGTCGTCGGTGGTGGTGTCGGGGCCGGTGCCCTGGTCGTCGGTGGTGGTGTCGGGGAGGGTGCCCTGGTCGTCGGTGGTGGTGTCGGGGAGGGTCTCCTCGCCGTCGTCGCTCGTCTCGTCCCCCGCGGACGATTCCGACGATCCCCCTCCGGACCGGTCCCCTGCCCCCTGCGTCCCTGCCGCCTGCGTCCCCGGGCGTTCCGTGCCGCAGGCGGCCAGCGGCAGACAGCAGCAGACGAGCAGTGCCGCGACGGGCGTGTACCGGTTCATCACGAACTTCATCGGCTTTCCCCCTTCGGCCTGTGAGAGAGGCTCGCGCGGTCCGGGGTTCCTTCGGCGGTGCCGGAGATGTGCGGTGGCCGGCCGCCGATCGAGTGGCGGCGTTGCCCCCGGCCGTCCGCCGCAGCAGCATGAGCGCATGGAGCGCAATCAGCGTACGCATCACCTTCTGGACCGGCCGACCGCCCGGACCTGGCTGGCCACCGCCGTCGCCGAGGCGCGGACCGGACTCGCCGAGGGCGGCATCCCCGTCGGCGCGGCCCTGTACGGCCCGGACGGCACGCTCCTCGGCCGCGGCCACAACCGCCGCGTCCAGGACGACGACCCCTCCGTGCACGCCGAGACGGCCGCCTTCCGCGCGGCGGGCCGGCAGCGCTCGTACCGCGGCACGACGATGGTCACGACCCTCTCCCCGTGCTGGTACTGCTCCGGCCTGGTCCGCCAGTTCGGCATCTCCCGGGTGGTCGTCGGAGAGGCTACGACCTTCCGGGGCGGCCACGACTGGCTGGCGGAGCACGGCGTGGAGATCGTGCTGCTGGACGACGCGGAGTGCGTCTCGATGATGCGCGACTTCATCGAGCGGAACCCGACCCTGTGGAACGAGGACATCGGCGAGTGATTCCGCAGGTCGGCTCGCACGTCTACCTGCGCGCGAAGCTGGACTCCATCACCGTCGGCTGAACTCCGCCCGCGTTTCCGGCCGGAAACACCTGTCCCCTACCGCGACTCCTGTTTCCACCTGCGGAAACAGTCGGTGTTTCCGTTCCGCAACACCCTTGGTCCTCGCCACGCTTGAGCACATGTCGAGGCATCCAAGGAGGCTGTCGTGAACCGTACGTTGCTGACCACTCGCTCGGCCCTGATCTTCCTGCTCGCGGTCCTGTGTGGCATCGGCGCGGGCGTCCTGACCGGGTTGACCGGGCCGAGCACCGCACAGGCCGTCCTGACGGGTGCGGCAGGCTTCGGGCTCGCAGTGCCGTTCTTCAACAGCCTCATCGACTGACCCTGGAGGTGGAAGGGGCGCAGGCGGTGGGAATCAATGACGACCAGGGACACGGAGAGGCGGGACGGTCTGTGGGGGAGCAGGGGTTCGACGACGGGGAGCCGTCCTTCGGCGACGTGGAGCACCTCAAGGGCTTCCAGTCCTTGCGGCCCGACCTTTCGCAGGAGACACGGGACCTGGTTCTCGCGATGCGTGGCCTTTTCAAGGCGACGCGGCTGAGTCTGCGTGTGTTCGCCGCTCGCCATCATTTCAGCGCGCCTTCGGTCTCCCGCTACCTCAAGGGTGACCGCATTCCCGACAAGCAGTTCCTCGACGTCCTCATGAAGTCGGCCTGCGAGCGGAACGGGTGGGAGGTCACCGCCGATCTGCAGGCACATCTGTATCAGCGGTACCGCGAGGCCCTGATGGCCGATCAGCCCGCCCGGTGCCGAGAGCAGATGGCGAGCGACAGGCTGGAGGACGCGGTGCTGAGGCAGGAGGACGCCGAACTGCGCATCCACGACCTCGAAGGGAACCTGTCCCGCCACAGGGAACAGCTGGACGGGCTCAGGACGCGTATGAAGGAGCTCGAAGCCGCCTGCGCGCTGGAGCAGCGGGAGCTCGGCTCAGAGCTGGACCTGTACCGCCGTCAAAAGGCCGATCTCGAAGTCCGCGGCGAGCACCTGCGCGAGACGATCGCGGAACTGGAGGCGGCGCTCGCCGAAGCGGTCCGGGAACGCGATGCGGCGAGGGCGCGCTGTGGGGAACTGGAGGCGGAGCTCGTCGCCGTCGAGGAGTCGGCGGACCGCGAACGGCTGGAGAGGCGCGTCGCCGAGGAACGTCTGCGGGTGGCGAAAGCGGAGGGTGCCGCCGCAGAGCGTCGCGTGGACCTCGAACGGGCCAAGCGGGACGCCGAGCGGCTGCGCCTGGAGGCGGAGGCCCAGGCCAGAGAGATCATCGAAGAGGCCAACAACAGGGTGACCAGGATCCGGCCCTCGGTCGTCACCAGGTCGGCAGCACTGCGCCAGCTGCGGGACGCGGCACTCGAGGTCGCCGACGTCAGGCTGCCCGCAATGGTCGAGGGGATCTCCCCAGCCGACTCGGCCGACGTCGTCAGCACGGTCAAGCCGATCGGCATCCAGACCAAGGACGAGATCGGGGAGGTCGCCCGGGCATTCGACCGGCTCCATCTTCAGGCGGTTCGTATCGCCGCCGAGCAAGCGTCGCTCCGCGCGGTTTTCGGCGGTATGGCCCGTCGACAGAAGGCCTTCATCGAAGCGCAGCTGGATTTGGTCTTCCGACTGCGTCGCCCGGACTCGGACGCCGGCCAGCTGGAGGGGCTCTTCCGCCTGAACCACTTGGCCGCCCGTCTGGGGCGCATCAGCGAGACCCTCCAGCTTCTCGCCGGCGGCGTGCCCGACCGATACGGGGACCGGGGCGTCCGCCTTGCCGACGTGTTCCGCGCCGCCTCCTTCGAGGTGGAACAGTACGAGCGCTTCGATCTGTCCGGTCTTCCGGAAGTCGAGATCCGCGGCGTCGCCGCGAGCGGCCTTGTCCACCTGTTGGCCGAGTTGCTGGAGAACGCCGCCACGTTCTCCTCGCCGAAGACCGAGGTCCGTGTCACCGGCTACCTGCTGCCCGACGGCCGTGTCCTGCTGGAGATCCACGACCAGGGATGCGGCCTGACTCTCGAGGACTTTGGCGACGTCAACGCGCGGCTTGCCGACCTGCGGGCAGCTCCGGACGCCGGGACCTCCGAGCGCATGGGCCTCTTCGTGGTGCGTCGCATCTGCGAACTGTACGGTTTCCGGGTCCAGCTACGTCCCTCCGACCGGGGCGGCGTCACCGCCCTGATCATGCTGTCGCTCCAGCACGTCAACCGCGACCGCCCGGACACTCACGACACCGGCGCCTGGAGCCCGGACATCGCGTAGTCGACGACGGCAGGGCGGTAGCGGGCGTGCCCGGTGTCCCGGGGTGCCGCGCGGAGCCCTGGGCCGCGTTCGTCGAGCCGGTTCGCTCCTGATGTCGACTTCCGGCTTATTCGATGTCGTGGCGAGGTGGAAGCTGGCTGAACCGGGGAGGACGCATGGCGCGAACAGTCATCGACGTGGACGACGAAATGCTCGCCGAGGCGGCCGAGATCTTCGGGACGACGACCAAGGTCGCGACGGTCAACGCCGCTCTGGAGGATGCGGTCAACCGCAGGAAGCGGGCGTCCTTCCTGGGCTGGCTGGCGGAGGGCGGCCTGCCTGATCTGACCGGTCCGGTCAGTGCCTCGGGCAAGCCGCACGGGGCCGCCGGGACCGCGGACTGAGCGAGGCTGTCCGGCTCAGCCTTCCGTGGGGTCCTCGCCTGTTTCGCGGCGCTTGAGTTCGTCCTCACGGCGGCGCAGGTCGGCTTCCCAGTCCTTGAGGAGCTTCTCGTCCTTCTTGTTCTCGTCCTTCAGGGACTTGAGGAACTCGGGGTTGTCGTCCGGCGCGACGAACTCCGTGCGGTGGTTGCGGTGCCACTGCGACGGCGTGGAGCCGCCCGCCGGCGCGTGCCGCGTCTTTCCGGCGACCAGCCAGGCGATCGGGCCCACGAGCACCTCGCCGAAGAGCAGGATGATGATGACCCAGACCACCTTGGGCAGCCCGCGCACCTCCTCCTCGGGGGTGTTCAGGCAGTCGATGAAGGCGTAGATCCACAGCGCCAGGACCAGCAGGAACGGCAGATACCTGAGCATGGTGGCGGGTTCTCCCGGAAGACGGCGGCAGGGCGCGGGCGGCCCCGGTGACGGGGTCAGGGTAGCGGGTGGCCGATACTGGGACACATGGCTTATGACGATCTTCGTTCCCTGCTCAGGGCACTGGAACGCGAAGGCGACCTCAAGCGCGTCAAGGCCGAGGTCGATCCGTATCTGGAGGTCGGGGAGATCGTCGACCGGGTCCAGAAGTCCGGCGGCCCCGCGTTGCTCTTCGAGAACGTGAAGGGCTCCAGCATGCCCCTCGCGATGAACGTGTTCGGCACCGACCGGCGGCTGCTGAAGGCCCTCGGGCTGAAGTCGTACGCGGAGATCAGCGACAAGATCGGCGGGCTGCTGCGCCCCGAGCTGCCGCAGGGCTTCGTGGGTGTGCGCGAGGCCTTCGGGAAGCTCGGCGCGATGACGCACGTGCCGCCGAAGAAGGTGAAGCCGCAGGACGCGCCCGTCCAGGAGGTCGTCCTGTACGGCGACGAGGTCGACCTCGACGCGCTGCCCGCGCTCTTCACCTGGCCGCAGGACGGCGGCTCCTTCTTCAATTTGGGCCTCACCCACACCAAGGACCCCGAGAGCGGCATCCGCAACCTCGGCCTGTACCGCCTCCAACGCCACGACAAGCGCACGATCGGCATGCACTGGCAGATCCACAAGGACAGCCGCAACCACTACCAGGTCGCCGCCCGCAAGGGCGAGAAGCTGCCCGTCGCGATCGCCTTCGGCTGCCCGCCCGCCGTGACGTACGCCTCCACCGCCCCGCTCCCCGGTGACATCGACGAGTACCTGTTCGCCGGGTTCATCGCCGGCAAGCGGATCGAGATGGTCGACTGCAAGACGGTGCCGCTGCAGGTGCCGGCGCAGGCGGAGGTCGTCATCGAGGGCTGGCTGGAACCCGGCGAGATGCTGCCGGAAGGCCCCTTCGGCGACCACACCGGCTTCTACACCCCGCAGGAGCCGTTCCCCGCCCTGAAGATCGACTGCGTGACGATGCGGAAGCGGCCGCTGCTCCAGTCGATCGTGGTCGGTCGGCCGCCGACCGAGGACGGGCCCCTCGGCCGGGCCACGGAACGCTTCTTCCTGCCCCTCCTCAAGATCATCGTCCCGGACATCGTGGACTACCACCTGCCCGAGGCCGGCGGCTTCCACAACTGCGCGATCGTCTCGATCGACAAGAAGTACCCCAAGCACGCGCAGAAGGTCATGCACGCGGTCTGGGGCGCGCACATGATGTCGCTGACCAAGCTGATCGTGGTCGTCGACGCCGACTGCGACGTCCACGACCTGCACGAGGTCGCCTGGCGGGCGCTCGGCAACACCGACTACGCCCGCGACCTGTCGATCGTCGAAGGCCCCGTCGACCATCTCGACCACGCCTCCTACCAGCAGTTCTGGGGCGGCAAGGCGGGCATCGACGCGACGCGCAAATGGCCCGAGGAGGGGTACACGCGCGACGGCGGCTGGCCCGAGATGGTCCTGTCCGACCCGGAGACGGCGGCCAAGGTCGACCGCCGCTGGAAGGAGTACGGGCTTTGACATCCTCCCCGTCCTAAAGGACGGGGATTCCTGGCTCACGTTGGCTGGGGATCAGCGATCCGCCAGCTCTTACACGATCAACACCAGCCGGGTCGAGACCAGCCCGGACCAGCATCACGCGTGCGGAGTTCTTGTCCCTGGGGGATACGACTCCGCACGCGGTGCAGGTGTAGGTACGTTCCGAAAGAGGAAGTGCGTGCTTGGTTCTCGCTCCGCACGACGCGCGGTCCATGGTGGTGTGCGCGGGATGCACGAGGCGGATGTCCCGCCCGTGCTTGCGGCCCATCTCGATCAGGGCCGTCTTCGTGGCGCCGATCGCCGCGTCAGCGGCCTTGCGGGCCATGGTGGTCTTCGCGAGGAACTTCGGGCGGAAGTCCTCGACGGCGATGGCGTCGTGGTCGAGGACCACGCGCTTGGCCCACTTGCGGGCGGTGTCCTGCCGCTGCCGGGCCGCCTTCTTGTGCACCTTCGCGGCCTGCGGCCGGGCTTGCCGGTAGCCCTTGGAGGCGGCCTGTCCCCTGGCGGGGCGGCGGCGGGCCATCATCCGCTGGTAGCAGGCGCGGCGCTGCGCCGACTTCTTGCCGTGCCCGGCGTGGGGAAGATCGTGGGCGTCGGATGTGGTGGTGGCGGTCTCCTTGACGCCCCAGTCCACGCCGAGCACTCGCCCCGTCTCCGGGAGCGGCTGCGCCTGGGTGGCGACGACGAACGAGGCGTACCAGTGGCCGAGGCTGTCCTGGTACACGCGAACGCTCGACGGCGCGGACGGCAGGTCGCGGGACCACACCACCGCCAGCACGATCCCGCCCGCGACGTGCAGGCGGCCGTCCTTCAACCGGAAGCCACGGGCGGTGTAGTTCAGCGTGGGCAGCGCGTCCCGCTTGCGCTTGATGCGGGGCATCCCGGCACGCTGCCGGACCGGAAGCTTCGCCTTGATGTCCTTGAGCGCCTTGGCACGGGACTTGGCGAAGTCGCGGATGGTCTGCTGCTGCGGCACCGACGCGCCCTCACGCAGCCAGGCCATCACGCCCCGAGCCTCGGTCAGCATCCTGTCGAGCTGCGCCGGGCCGCACGTCGTCTTCTCGGCGGCATCCCGGTTCGCGGCGTGGACCTTGCGGGACATGGCCACGCACTCGTTCCACACCCACCGGCAGCGCGCCCACTCGGCCGACAAGCTGGCGCGGGCGGTCGACGACACGCGGAGCCGGTAGGTGTACCGGGCGCACCCCGTACCCTCCGCGCCTTCCTGTCGTGCCGTCATGACACCATTCTACCACTACAGTTGGGGTATGAATCATGAAGAAGTGCGCATCACGCTCCGCCTGCCCGCGGACCTTCACGCGTGGCTCGTCGTCGTCGCCAAGCGCGACCGGCGGTCCCTCAACTCCGAGATCGTTCACCGGCTGGAGGTCGGGTGCGACAACGCCCCGGCAGACGACCAATCACCCTGACGGCGATTGCTCTATCCCGTGCCCCGCTACGCGGGAGCTTCGATTCCTCCCCGGCCTGGAGGACTCTGCTGAGAAGGCCGGGGCATCCTCGAAGGAGGCTCGGTGACCTCCGCTTCCGCGGCGCTCCCGCAGCAGCCGGGGCGCACCAAGGCCTTCCTGCGCCTGGTGATGATCGAGCACTCGGTCTTCGCGCTGCCCTTCGCCTACATCGCCGCGCTGACGGCGATGTACGAGCTGGACGCCAACATCCACTGGGGCAGGCTGCTGCTGGTCACCGTGTGCATGGTGGGCCTGCGCACCTTCGCCATGGCGGTCAACCGGATCATCGACCGAGAGATCGACGCCCGTAACCCGCGCACGGCGCAGCGCGAGCTGGTGACGGGTGCGATGTCGGTGAAGCACGCCTGGACCGGCGCGCTGATCGCCGTCGCCGTGTTCCTCGGCTCGGCGGCCATGCTCAACCCGCTCTGCCTGGCGCTCGCCCCCATCGCGGTCGTCCCGATGGTCGTCTACCCCTACGGCAAGCGTTTCACGAACTTCCCGCAGGCCATCCTGGGTCTGGCGCAGGCGATGGGGCCGATCGGCGGCTGGCTGGCGATCACCGGCGAGTGGTCCTGGGACGCGGTGATCCTGGGCCTCGCCGTCGGCGTCTGGATCGGCGGCTTCGACCTGATCTACGCCTGCCAGGACGTCGAGACCGACCGGGAGACCGGCGTCATGTCGGTCCCGGCCCGCTTCGGCATCCCGGCGGCGGTCAAGGGGGCGCGCGTCTGTCACGCCGCGACGACCGCGCTGCTCGTCTGGTACGCGGTGGCGACCGGCGCGGGCGCGTTCTTCTGGCTGGGGCTGCTGATCGTCGCGGGCGCGTTCGTGTACGAGCACACCATCGTCCGCCCGCACGACCTGTCCCGCCTGAACAGGGCGTTCTTCTCGACGAACGGGTTCATCGGCATCAGCTTGTTCGTCTGTGCGCTCGCCGACCTGATGGTGCGTGGGCTCACGGTGTAGTCCGGTCCTGAAGACCTCAGCGCCCACCGGTACGCTCGAGGTGTGAACGCAGGAGAAACGCAGCGCGTGCCTTGGATCGTGGGGGTGTCCGGGGCGTCCGGTACGCCCTATGCCGCTGCTGTGCTGCGTGCGCTGCTCGCCGGGGGCGAGAACGTGGACCTGGTGGTCAGCCGGGCCTCGCGGCTCACCCTGCTCGACGAGACCGGGATCTCCTTCCGGGACGCGCACTGGCGTGACGACCTGCGGGAATGGCTCGCGCGCGGGGCCGACGGCAAGCCGGGCGCGTTCGACGTGGACGTCAGCGGCGACCGGGTACGGCACTGGAGTGCGGGGGATCTCGCCGCCGGACCGTCCTCCGGGTCGTATCCCGTCAAGGGGATGCTGATCGTGCCCGCGTCGACGGCCTGCGTCGCCGGCGTCGCCCTCGGCCTGTCGAAGGACCTGCTCCAGCGGGCCGCGAGCGTCACGCTCAAGGAGCGGCGGCCCCTCGTCGTGGCCGTGCGCGAGACCCCGCTGAACGGGCAGACGCTGCGGCAGCTGGTCGCGCTGGACGACGCCGGCGCGAGCGTCGTGCCCGCCTCACCCGCCTTCTACGCGGGGGCCACCCACATCCAGGACCTGGTCGACTTCGTCGCCGGGCGCGTACTCGACGCGGCGGGGGTCGCGCACGGGCTCTATCGCCGGTGGGACGGCGATCTGGGCGGCGCGGCCGGAACCCGGGCCCCCTGAGCGCCATCTGAGCAAGTCGCAGTACCTCTCATCTTTCAGGAATCTTGATCGGAAGGCTTCGATTCGCATGGACGCGGTGGACAGGCAGCTCATCCAGGCCCTCCGGGAGAACGGCCGGGCCTCGTACGCGGAGCTGGGACGCCTCGTCGGCCTCTCGGGACCCAGTGTCACCGACCGCATCAACCGGCTGGAGGCGGCCGGCGTCATCACCGGCTACCGGGCCACGGTGAACTCCGCCCAGCTCGGCCTCGGCGTCATCGCCCTCATCGGCATCTCCCTGTCCGACGCGGCCGACCACGAGGACGTGGCGGCCCGGCTCAAGGACCTCAGCGAGATCGAGGACTGCTGGTTCATCGCCGGCGACGACTCGTTCATGCTCAAGGTGCGGGCCACGGACGTCGACGGTCTGGAGAAGATCATCCGCCGGCTCAGCGGGACCAAGGGCGTGTCCCGGACCCGTACCACCATCGTGCTCTCGACGAAGTGGGAGAACCGCGTCGGGGAGCTGCCGGAAGAGGTGTAGGGGCGAAGACGTACGGTGGGTCGGGCCGGCAGGGAGCCGGGCCGCCGGGAAGTCGTCGGCAGTGGTCGGCAGTGGTCGGTAGTCGTGGGTAGGTCGTCGGTGAAAGGTGTGGGCATGGACGTCGGGCTCAAGCGCGAGCTGGAGGAGAAGGTCAGGGCCGGTGAGCGGCTGACCCGTGAGGACGGCGTCGCGCTGTACGAGTCGGACGACCTGGCGTGGCTGGGCGGCCTGGCGCACGAGGTGCGGACCCGCAAGAACGGCGACGTCGTGCACTTCAACGTCAACCGCCACCTCAACATGACCAACGTGTGCACGGCCTCCTGCGCCTACTGCTCCTTCCAGCGCAAGCCGGGCGAGAAGGACGCGTACACGATGCGCATCGAGGAGGCGGTGAAGCTCGCCAAGGCGATGGAGGGCGAGAACCTCACCGAGCTGCACATCGTCAACGGCCTGCACCCGAACCTGCCGTGGCGTTACTACCCGCGCTCGCTGCGCGAGTTGAAGGCCGCCCTGCCGAACGTCTCGCTGAAGGCGTTCACGGCGACGGAGATCCACCACTTCGAGACGATCAGCGGGCTCACGGCCTCGGAGATCCTGGACGAGCTGATCGACGCGGGGCTGGAGTCGCTGACCGGCGGCGGCGCGGAGATCTTCGACTGGGAGGTCCGGCAGCACATCGTCGACCACCGCACCCACTGGGAGGACTGGTCGCGCATCCACCGCCTCGCGCACGAGAAGGGTCTGAAGACCCCGTGCACGATGCTGTACGGCCACATCGAGGAGCCCCGCCACCGCGTCGACCACGTCCTGCGGCTGCGCGAGCTGCAGGACGAGACGAACGGCTTCCAGGTCTTCATCCCGCTGCGCTACCAGCACGACTTCGTGGACATGAAGGACGGCAAGGTCCGCAACCGGCTCCAGGCCCGTACGACGATGGCGACGGGCGCGGAGGCGCTGAAGACGTTCGCGGTCTCGCGGCTGCTCTTCGACAACGTCCCGCACGTGAAGGTCTTCTGGGTGATGCACGGCGTCCAGACCGCGCAGCTGGCGCTCCAGCACGGCGCGGACGACATGGACGGCTCGGTCGTCGAGTACAAGATCACCCACGACGCCGACAACTACGGCACGCCGAACAAGCTGACCCGCGACGACCTGCTGGACCTCATCCGGGACGCCGGGTTCCGCCCCGTGGAGCGCAACACCCGCTACGAGATCATCCGCGAGTACGACGGCCCCGACCCGGCACTGCGCGAGTCGCCGCAGCCGATGCGGGTGTGATGCCGGCGGTGTGATGCCGGCGGTGCGAGCCCGGCGGCGGATCGGGAGCCGGGGGCCGGTGGGCCGGGGGCTGGTCCAGGATCCGAGAACGGCGGCGCGGCTCCTGTCGTAAGGGTTACGATTCGATCGTGACCCTTACTTTCACCCTCGACCCCACTGTCGCCCCGGCCCTGCGCGACGGCGTCCTCGACCTGTGGACGGACGTCTCCAACGCGGGCGGCGCGGTCGGTTTCGTGGCGCCCGTGTCGCGCGACGAGATCCGGCCGGATCTGGTGAGGCAGCTCGCGGCCATGGCCGAGGGCCGCAACCGGCTGCTCGTCGGCCACGACGCGTCGGGTCGGGTGGCCGCGACCGCGTTCTTCGCCTTCAACAGCCACCGCCTCCGTACCCACTGGGTGATGCTGCACACGGTGATGGTCCACCCCCGCCACCAGGGCAAGGGGCACGGCCGCGACCTGCTGGCCGCCGCCGCGGACGCGGCCCGCGGCTTCGACGGCATCGAGGCGATCCGGCTCGGCTGCCGCGGCGGACTCGGCCTGGAGCACTTCTACGGCTCCTGCGGCTACAAGGAGGTCGGCCGGGTGCCCGGTGCGATCCGGGTCGGGCCGGGCGACGACCGCGACGACATCACCATGCTGCTGCCGCTGACGTGACGCCCGGGGCCCGTCCACCCCGCTGCAAGATCGGGAGCCGGGCGTGCTTCACTGGACGGCGGCCCCTTTGGAATCGGAAGTCTGGATTGAGATGCTCCGCTACACGCTGATGCGCCTCGGTGTCTTCGCAGGCTGCCTCGTGGCCGTCTGGGGACTCGTCTACTCGGGCGTCGTCCCGCGCGGCCTCGGTGACTCCAACGGCATGTGGATCGTCCTGCTGGCCCTGGTGATCTCCGCGCCGATCAGCTTCGTCGTGCTGCGCAAGGAACGCGACCGCGCCTCGGTGACGGTCGTCGAGCGGGTGGACCGTATGAAGGCCAACCTCGAGGCCAACCGGGCCCAGGAGGACGAGGCGGTCGACTCCGCCCACACCCAGGGCCGGGCTGGGGAGCAGGGCAGGACGCAGGAACAGGCGTCCTGAACGGGACTGCCGGTGGCGGGGCCCAACTAGGCTTGCCCCATGGGTGCCGTGAAGACCAAGCGGATGCCGCGTGCGGTCCGTGAGCAGCAGATGCTGGACGCCGCCGTGGAGACCTTCGGCCGCCGCGGGTACATGGCCGCGTCGATGGACGAGATCGCCGAACTCGCGGGCGTGTCCAAGCCGTTGGTGTACCTGTACCTGAACTCCAAGGAAGACCTCTTCACCGCCTGCATCCGGCGGGAGGCCGCGTCGCTCGTCGAGGCGGTCCGCAACGGCGTTCGCACGGATCTGCCCGCCGACCGCCAGCTGTGGGACGGCCTGCGGGCGTTCTTCGCGCACACCGGGCGGCATCCGCACGCCTGGACCCTCCTGTACCTCCAGGCCCGCACACACGGCGAGTCCTTCGCCGGCGAGGTCGCGGCGATGCGCGAGGAGATCGTCGCGTTCGTGACGCAGCTGATCGCCGTCGCGGCCCGGGAGGCCCTCCCCCACCCTCGGCTGCGCTCGTGCGGGGGGACCACCACCGACCCCGACCTGCCCGAACGCGAGGTCGCCGGGCTCGCCGAGGCCCTGGTCGGGGCCGCCGAGTCACTCGCCGCCTGGGCCAACACCGACGACGCCGTCTCCTCCCACCAGGCGGCGGCCACCCTGATGAACTTCGCCTGGGCAGGCCTCGGCAACCTCATGAACGGCCACCCCTGGTCCCCACCGGCTGCCTGACCGCCAAAGCGTGAACCACCGGCCCCCGATTGCAGTTCCTAGGGGCTCTAGGTTAAAACTAGAGCTCCTAGGATCCAGGAGGGTGCATGGCACGGGCCGGGCTGACGGCGGAGCGGGTGACGATCGCGGGCGCCGAGCTGGCGGACGAGGTCGGGTTCGACCAGGTGACCATGTCGCAGGTGGCGCGGCGGCTGGGCGTGAAGGACGCGAGCCTCTATACGCACGTTCGCGGCCTGGAGGATCTGCGGGGACGGATCGCGCTTCTCGCGGCGGACGAGAAGACCATCCGCATCGCGGAGGCGACCGTCGGCCGGTCGGGGAAAGCCGCTCTGGTCGCCTTTGCGAACGCCTGGCGGGAGTACGCACACCAGCACCCGGGCCGCTACACGGCGACGCAGACGCCGATCCAGATCGACCCTGAGCTGGCCTCGAAGGCGCCCGGACCGCGGCGCGCGGTCGAACTGACCTACGGCATGCTGCGCGGCTACGGACTTGCCGAGCCTGACCTGACCGACGCGGTCCGGCTGCTGCGCAGCACGTTCCACGGGTTCGTCGCCCTGGAGTCCGCGGGCGGCTTCGCGCACGAGCGTTCACCGCAGCAGTCGTGGATCCGCGCCCTCGACGCGCTGCACACCCTCCTGGAGCGCTGGCCCCCGTCCCGAGAATCCCGAGAATCCCGAGAAGGAGACCGAGCATGACCGATCCGACCATCGGCAGCCTGCGGGTGAACGGCGCCGATCTGCACTACGAAGTGCGCGGCCAGGGCCCGTTGCTGCTGCTGATCCCCGGAGGGACGGGCGGCGCCGCCTCCTTCGACGGCATCGCCGACTGCCTGGCCGCCGAATACACCGTTGCGACCTACGACCCGCGTGGCATGTCCCGCAGCACGCTGGACGACCCCGACGCCGAGCAGCGAGTCGCTGAGCACGCCGATGACGCGTTCCGGATGCTGGAACTGCTGTCGTCCGATGAGCCCGCCCGAGTGTTCGGCGCCAGCTCGGGTGCGATCGTCGCAGTGCACCTGCTCACCGCTCGTCCCGAACGCGTCGCACGCGTCGTGGCGCACGAGCCGCCGTTGGTGGAGGTCCTTCCGGACGCCTCGGAACACCGCGCGCTCATCGCCCGCGTGAAGGAGACCTTCCGCACGCAGGGGCTCATGCCGGCGATGGCCGCTTTCGCAGCGGGGCTGAAGAAGGACGGCGCCGCCACCGCACCGGAGGCCGAGATCGAACTTCCGCCTCAGGCAGCGGCGCGGGCCGAGCAGACGATGGCGAATCTGCCGTACTTCGTCGGGCGCATCGTGCCCGCCTTCATGTCCTACGCGCCGGACATCCAGCGGCTCAAGGCGCTGTCGGACCGGCTCGTGCTCGCATGCGGCGAGGACTCGCGTGGCGAACTGCCCTACCGGCCGGCCGCTTTCCTGGCCGAGCACCTTGGCACGGAGCTCCATCACTTCCCGGGTGGGCACACCGGACTGACTACACATCCCGCCGAGTACGGAGAGCTCCTGCGGAAGGCCCTACGTGCCTGAACCACTCGGTTCGGCCCTCCCGATCAGTCTCTAGACGCGGTCCACGCGGCCCGTCACGTGGATCCGGGTCGGGTCTTCCGTGCCGCACAGGACGAACCGTGCGCCGTCCGACGCGAACGACACCGTGCCCGGGAGCAGGACCGGAGCCCGGAAGTCGGCCCGGACCCGTGCCCGCTGCGGGACGCCGTGGGCGGCGAGGCAGCGGGCGACGGTCCACATGCCGTGCGCGATGGCCCGGGGGAAGCCGAAGAGCCGGGCGGTGAGCGGGTGGAGGTGGATGGGGTTGCGGTCGCCGGAGGCGGCGCCGTAACGCCGGCCGACGTCGGCGGCGAGCCGCCACTCGTCGAGCACCGGCAGCGGGCCGGGTTCCGGTTCCCTGGCGGCGGGCGCGGCCCGGGTGGCGTGCCGGGCGAGGTATCTGCTCGTCGACTCCCACACGGTCTCGCCGTCCTGTCCCAGCTCGGTGATCACGACGGCCTCCGTCCCGCGCCGGTGCGCCGCCAACTCCTCGACGCGCACCGAGAGTTCGTAGGCCCCGGCGGACGCGAGGGCGGCGCGGCGGGTGATCTCGATCGAGGTGTGGACGAGGCCGAGCAGCGGGAGCGGGAAGTCCCGGCCGCTCATGATGCCCATGGCCAGCGGGAAGCCCAGGACGTGCGGGTAGGTGAGCGGCAGCGAGTCCTCGCCGGTGGGGAAGCCGCAGACGCGTTCGTAGGCGGCGAGCCGGGGCAGGTCCACGCGCAGGCCGGGCACGACCAGGCGGTCGCCGGCGCCGGCGAAGGAGACGCCCGGGCGGGGGTGCTTGAAGGGGGACCGCAGCGCCCCGCGGGCGAGCAGCGGGCCGAGGGACGGAAGCGCGGTCAGGGTTCTCGGCGTGGTCGGAGTGCGCACTACGCCCCCAGCAGGCTCTGGCCGCACACCCGCACGACCTGCCCGTTGACCGCGCCGGACGCGGGGTGGGCGAGCCACGCCGTCGTCTCGGCGACGTCGACGGGCAGCCCGCCCTGCGCCAGGGAGTTCATCCGCCGGCCCGCCTCACGGATGAACAGCGGCACGGCGGCCGTCATCTTCGTCTCGATGAAGCCGGGGGCGACCGCGTTCACCGTGACCCCGTGCTCGGCGAGCGCGTGGGGCGCCAGGGTGCGCACGAGTCCCGCGATCCCCGCCTTGCTCGCGCCGTAGTTCGTCTGGCCCGCGTTGCCCGCGAGTCCGGCGATGGAGGCGGTGGCCACGATCCGCCCGCCCGGGCGCAGCACACCCTTGGCGAGCAGCGCGTCCGTGGTGCGCAGCACGCTCGCCAGGTTGACGTCGAGCACCGAACTCCAGCGTTCGGCGGGCATGTTGACCAGCCGGCGGTCCCTGGTGATTCCCGCGTTGTGGATCAGCACGTCCAGTCCGTCGGGCAGTTCGGCGGCGATCCGCTCACCGGCGTCGGCCGCGGTGATGTCGAGCGCGAGGGCGGTGCCGCCCAGCCGTTCGGCGACCCGCCGGGCGTCGTCCTCGGCCTGCGGCACGTCGAGGACGACGACCCGCGCGCCGTCCCTGGCCAGCGTCTCGGCGACTGCCGCGCCGATCCCGCGGGCGCCGCCGGTGACGAGCGCGGTGCGGCCGGCGAGGGGGAGCGACCAGTCGTCGGGACCGGAGGAGCGGGAGGAGCGGGAGGGGCCGACTGGGTCGGCGTGGAGGCTGCCGGAGCCGGCGGCCTCCA
The DNA here is from genome assembly GCF_036898465.1 of Streptomyces sp. B21-105. NCBI lineage: Bacteria > Bacillati > Actinomycetota > Actinomycetes > Kitasatosporales > Streptomycetaceae > Streptomyces > Streptomyces sp. B21-105. The sequence goes on from NZ_JARUMJ010000001.1 coordinate 5,439,929, forward strand.
CTGCGATCACCTGCCCGCTGACGTAGGCCGACTTGGGGGAGAGGAGGAAGCGCAGGGTGGACTCGGCGGCCTGCGCGTCGGTCAGCCGGACCAGGTTCACCGTCCTGCCGCGCCCGACTTCCTTGCCGAGGGAGCGCACAAACCCTTCCAGGGCCTGCTGCACGGCCGCCTGGCAGTGGTCGCGGGGGTCGAGGGGCGCGCCGAGGACGACGATCCGGCCGCTCGCCGCGACCGACCGCAGCACCGGGTGCAGGGCCGCGTGCGCCTCGGCGAGCGCTTCGACGTCCCGGACGCCGGTCGCGTCGAGGACGATGGCGGCGGGGTCCGGGACGTCGGCTCCGCCCACGCCGGCGGGCCCGTGCGGCGGCAGGCCGGCGCGGGACAGTACCGGCTCGAGGTCCAGGGCGGACCTCCCGGCCGTAAGGTGGATCAAGGAGCCGGTGAGGGAGGGACGTTCGGCTGACCAGCGCTGCAGCGCCGCCGGTTGCGGAAGGCCGAGCCTCCGGGTGAGGAAGCGGCCCGGTGCGGTGGCGGTGAAGCTCAGATAGCGGTCGGCCATGTTCGTCTCCCACGGGCTCGGCACACATGCTTACTCTGGAGTAAGGTTACCTGGGGTAAGTCTAGGTCAAGGGTGAGGAGCAGGTCGAGATGAGTGCCTCGGAGCCGTCACGGCTGAAGCTGGTGGAGCCCTCGCTCCACACCCCTCCTTCCGAGCCCCCGCGCGCCCGCCGGGTCGCGATCGTCGGCGGCTCGCGCATCCCCTTCGCCCGCTCCGACGGCCCCTACGCCACCGCCTCCAACCAGGAGATGCTGACGGCGGCCGTCGACGGGCTGGTGAGCCGGTACGCCCTCGACGTCCCCGGCGTGGTGGGGGAGGTGGTCGCCGGGGCCGTCCTCAAGCACAGCCGCGACTTCAACCTCGCCCGCGAGACCGTCCTCGGCTCGAAGCTCGACCCCCGCACCCCCGCCTACGACATCCAGCAGGCCTGCGGCACCGGCCTGCAAGCCGTGATCGCCGCCGCCAACAAGATCGCCCTCGGCCAGACCGACTCGGCGATCGCGGGCGGCGCGGACACCGCGAGCGACGCGCCGCTCGGCGTCAACGACCGGCTGCGCCGCATCCTCCTGGAGGCCCGCCGGGCGAAGACGACCGGAGCCCGCCTCAAGGTGCTCGCACAGATCCGCCCCTCCCACCTGATCCCCGAGATCCCGCGCAACGCCGAACCGCGCACAGGCCTGTCCATGGGCGAGCACGCCGCGGTCACCGCCCGCGTCTGGGGCGTCGAGCGCGAGGCCCAGGACGTGCTGGCGGCCGCCAGCCACCAGCGCCTCGCGGCCGCCTACGAGCGCGGCTTCTTCGACGACCTCGTCGTCCCCTTCCGCGACCTGGCCCGCGACCAGAACATGCGGCCGGACTCCACCGTCGAGAAGCTGGCCCGGCTCAAGCCGGTGTTCGGCGTCGACGGCCCCGAACCGACCATGACGGCGGGCAACTCGACGCCGCTGACGGACGGCGCCGCGGTCGTCCTCCTCGCCTCCGAGGAGTGGGCCGAGGCCCGCGGCCTGGAGCCGCTCGCCTACCTGACGGCCTACGAGACGGCGGCCGTGGACTTCGTACGCGGCGACGCGGCGGGCGCCGGAAACGGGAGCGGCGACGGCCTGTTGATGGCCCCCGCGTACGCCGTCCCGCGGATGCTGGAACGGGCCGGCCTGGGCATGGAGGACTTCGACCTGGTGGAGGTCCACGAGGCCTTCGCCTCCCAGGTGCTGGCGACGCTGTCGGCCTGGGAGAAGCAGGGCCTCGCCCCGGTCGACCGGGACCGGCTGAACGTCGCCGGCTCCTCGCTCGCCACCGGCCATCCCTTCGCCGCGACCGGCGCCCGCATCGTCGCGACGCTCGCCAAACTGCTCACCGAACAGCACGGCCCCGCGCGCGGCCTGATCTCCGTCTGCGCGGCGGGCGGCCAGGGAGTGACAGCGATCCTGGAACGGGCGTGACCGGAGAGAGCCCCGCACTCGACTAACGGCAAAGTCGGGTGAAGCTATGACAAACCTGAAGGTTCCTCAGATAAACCCCGAGATTGCACAACCCCGACCCCGGAACAACCCGGAACACGCACAAGCCCCACATGTGAGCGCCGTACGATCTCCTACCTAACTGGCGGTAACCCCTTTCTTAGGGGGCATCCCGGTTGAACGCGTCGGTGCGCGAAGCACGTACGTCATGCAGCAAGCAGTTTCTTCGCTGCACGCCCAGGGAGCCGCCCGTGTCCACCCCGTACTCAGCCGACGGCTCGGCCTACGCCGACCAAGACGCTCCTCCCGCCCTTGTGGAACCCGAGACGCGACGACTGGACGGCGCGGTACGCGAGGCGTCCCTGCCGGCCCTCGCCCGCCCGGTGACGTACGGCTCGCTCGCCGACCTGCCCTACGACAACGCGGCGGCCGTCCCCGAGTCGGTGGTCCTCAGCCGCCGGGGACCGGACGGACACTGGACCGACATCACGGCGGAACGATTCGCCGCCCAGGTCCACGCCGTGGCCCGCGGGCTGATCGCGGAGGGGCTGGTGCCCGGCGACCGGCTCGCCATCATGTCCCGCACGACCTACGAGTGGACCCTGCTCGACTTCGCGGCCTGGGCGGCAGGCCTGGTCACCGTGCCCGTCTACCCGACGTCATCCGTCTTCCAGACCCGCTGGATCCTCCAGGACTCCGGCGCGGTCGCCCTCGTCACCGAGACCGCGGGCCAGGCGGCGGCCCTCGGCCCCGAGCGCGACCGGCTGCCCGACCTCCAGCACCTGTGGGTCATGGAGAAGGGGCACGTGGACCGGCTGATCGAGGCGGGCGAGCGGATACCGGACGCCGAGGTCGAGATCCGCCGCGGCATGCTCGTCCCCGACACCCTCGCCACCCTCATCTACACCTCCGGCACCACCGGCCGGCCCAAGGGCTGCGCGCTCACCCACGGCAACTTCTTCGCCGAGGTCGACAACGCGATCGAACTCCTCTACCCGGTCTTCAAGGCCAAGAACGACGACGAGCTCTCCGTCCTCCTCTTCCTCCCCATGTCGCACGTCTTCGGCCGCATGGTCGCCATCGCCTGCATCCGCGCCCGCGTCCGCCTGGGCCACGCCCCGAGCCTGAAGGCGGAGCAACTCCTGCCGGACCTGGCGGCCTTCCGGCCCACCTGCCTGCTGGCCATCCCGTACATGCTGGAAAAGATCTTCAACACCGCCCGCGCGAAGGCCGAGGCGGGCGGCAAACTGACCTCCTTCGAGCGGGCCGTGGGTGTGGCCCGCCGCTACGGCGAAGCCGTCGAGGCGCAGAAGACCGGCGCGGGGTCCGGCCCGGCGGCCACCCTGCGCGCCGCCCGCGCCCTCTACGACCCGCTCGTCTACCGCCGTATCCGAGGCGCCATGGGCGGCAGGGTCCGCCACGCCATCTGCGGCGGCTCCCCGCTCGGCCGCCGCCTCTCCGCCTTCTACCTCGGCGCGGGCATCGAGATCTACGAGGGCTACGGCCTGACCGAGACCACGGGCGCGTCCACGGTGACCCCGCCGATGAAACCCCGCCTGGGCACGGTGGGCTGGCCGCTGCCCGGCACGAAGATCCGCATCGCCGCGGACGGCGAGATCCTCATCGCCGGCGACCACGTGCTGCGCGGCTACTGGGACCCGGCGGCCGGCGGAGTGGTCCCCGCCGCCCCCGACGGCTGGCTCCCCACCGGCGACCTCGGCGAACTCGACGACGAGGGCTACCTGACGATCACCGGCCGCAAGAAGGAGATGATCATCACAGCGGGCGGCAAGAGCGTCGCCCCCGCGCCCCTGGAGAACTGGCTGCGCTCGCACCCCCTGATCTCCCAGGCCATGGTCCTCGGCGACGGCCGCCCCTACGTCTCAGCCCTGCTCACCCTCGACCCGGACGGCCTCACCCACTGGCGGCACATGAACGGCAAGCACCCGGTGCCGGCAGAACTGCTCATCGGCGACGAGGAACTGAACGCCGTGCTCCAGCGGGCCGTCGACGAGGCCAACAAGCTGGTCTCCCGGCCCGAGTCGATCCGCCGCTTCGTCATCCTGCCGACCGACTTCACCGAACAGGCCGGCCACCTCACCCCGTCGATGAAACTCCGCCGCGAGGTCGTCCTGCGCGACTTCGCGGACCAGGTGGAGGGCCTGTACGTGAGATGACCCCGCCGGGGCCGCCCCTCGCTCAGGGCGCGTCGCCCCGCAGCACGCTGTAGGACAGGCTGTCGCGCCAGCGTCCGTCCCGGAACAGGACGCTGCGCAACACGCCCTCGCGGGTGAAACCGGCCTTCTCCAGCGCGCGTTGCTCGGCGATGTTCTCCACCTCGGTGTGCGCCTCGATCCGCACGGCGGGCGTGTGCGCGAACAGGTAGCGGGCCAGGAGGCGCTGGGCCTGGGTGCCGACGCCGCGTCCCTGCGCCCGCGGCAGCAGCTGGATGCCTATGTTCCAGTAGGACGAGTGGGGCACGGTGACGATCCTGCGCCAGGCCACGAAGCCGAGCGGTTCCGTGCCGGACGCCACCATCAACTGGCCCCCGTCGACGGAGAGCATGCCGTTCTCGGCCCAGCGGCGCCTCATGCGCCCGGCGTCCGTCCAGCCGAACCAGGAGAACGTGCCGGCCGCCTCGGGGTCGAGCATGAACTGTTCCAGCATCGGCAGATCGTCCTCGCGGACGGGGCGCAGTCGCACGGTGTCATCGATCATTCGGCCACGCTAGCCGTACTCGCCGGCGCGTGTTCCCGCGCGCTGCATCACATACGTGTTCCCGGCGTCGGGGTCGCCGTAGAAGAAGAACAGCACCAGGTTCTCGTGCTCGCCGCGGTCTGCCTGGAAGTGCCAGGTGTAGGCCGAGGGCGCCGCGGGGGACTCCGTGGGGGCCGTCGCGTCGGAGCGGATCGCGACCGCCGTCCGGGAGGTCATGGTGAGATGGACCTCCTGGCCCCCGCTGTCGTCGACGAGCTTCCAGACTCCCGTGCCGGTCACGCGCCAGGCGTCGTCGAAGTCGAAGTCCTCGCCGTCGAGCAGACGGAACTCGGCGGTGCCGTCCGTGTGCAGGGTCAGCCGAGTGCCGTCGACGCACTCCCAGGCACCGGCCGCCTCGACCGCGGTGGCGTCGTGCAGACCGGTGCCGAGGTAGTACTGGGCGGGGCCGCATCCGCTCAGCGAGACCGTCAGAAGGGCGACGGACAGCGCGAACAGCACCCCCCTGAAGGTCCGTTCCATGGGGTCACCCTGGCAGATTTTTTGAACGTGTTCAACTGATTCGGTCGTGAACGGTCCCGGGTTCGGTCTCGGGGGGCCTGCGGGCGATCAGGAACGCCTGGGGGGCCGGCTCGCGGAGGTCCGCGTGCGGCTCCCGCACCGTTTGCGACAGCATGGTGAACCCGGCCGAGGTCAGCAGCCCGGCCATCGCCTCCGGGCGTCGACGCTCGAAGTCGATGGAGACCGGGCGGCCCCATGGGCGGTCGTAGTGCCGGGGCTCGTCGCCGACCTGGAAGGCCAGCAGGAGGTGGCCGCCCGGGGCCAGGACCCGGTGGAACTCGGCGAAGAGGGCCGGCAGTTCGTCCGGCGGGGTGTGGATGGACGAGTAGAAGGAGACGACTCCGGCCAAGGCGCCGTCCGGGAAGTCCAGCTCCAGCATCGAGCCCTGCTCGAAACGGATCCCGGGGTTCTCGCGCCGGGCGATCGCCAGCATCGACTCCGACAGGTCGAGCCCGGACACGTCCAGCCCGAGCGAGGCGAGCCGTGCGGTGGTCCGGCCGGGCCCGCAGCCCAGGTCGGCCACCCGCCCGCCCGCCCCGACGAGCTCGGCGTAGGCGGCGACGAGGGCCCGCTCGAGCGGTCGCGCGGCGAGTTCGTCACGGAACTGCTCGGCGTAGTCCTCGGCGACGGCGTCGTAGAAGGCACGGGTGGTGCTGACGAAGTCGGGGGTGGGGGTGGGGGTGGGCTCGGGTTTCGTGGTGTCGGTGTCGGTCATGGGTGGGGAGCCTAGGAGCGCCGACTGACACCGAAGCGGTTTCGCGCCACTCCCACCGAGGAGTGTGGAAACGGGAGAGGGCCGACGGCAAAGGCAGGAGCCCCGTGCCGAACGGCACAGGGCTCCTTGGGTACTGCTCTCAGACTTGCGATCTCAGGGTGTGAAGATCAGACGGGAGTGACGTTCTCCGCCTGGGGACCCTTCGGGCCCTGCGTCACGTCGAAGGAGACCGCTTGGTTCTCCTCGAGCGAGCGGAAGCCCTGCGCGTTGATCGCGGAGTAGTGGACGAAGACGTCGGGGCCGCCGCCTTCCTGGGCGATGAAGCCAAAGCCCTTTTCGGCGTTGAACCACTTCACGGTTCCGGTAGCCATAAGCCCTCCTTGGGCCCAAAGGGTTGCCCTGCTCCAGAACCCTGCAAGCGTGAAAGCAAGTGCCGCACAACTGCATACGTCTGAAAACGACGAGAGCCCGCGGTTACATGCTCCGCAGGCTCTGTACTGCAAGGGAAACCAAACTGCAACTTGCGGCGAGCCTAGCATGTGGGCAGCCGGATGCAATAGAGGTCAAGATCACGTCACTCGGACGTTTGAAGATCCATGAAGAGGGTTGACTCGGGGGTCGGAGTCCGCAGCGTACCCGACGGGGTCTAGCCTCGCGATGTGGACAATTCTCGCACCCGGCCGCGCGTCGGCCACATCCAGTTCCTCAACTGCCTGCCCCTCTACTGGGGGCTCGCGAGAACCGGCACGCTCCTCGACTTCGACCTGACCAAGGACACCCCGGAGAAGCTCAGCGAGCGGCTGGTGCGGGGCGACCTCGACATCGGGCCCGTGACCCTCGTCGAGTTCCTCAAGAACGCCGACGACCTGGTGGCCTTCCCCGACATCGCCGTGGGCTGCGACGGCCCGGTGATGTCCTGTGTGATCGTCTCGCAGGTCCCGCTGGACCAGCTGGACGGCGCCCGGGTCGCCCTTGGCTCGACCTCCCGGACCTCGGTGCGCCTCGCACAACTGCTCCTGGCCGACCGCTTCGGCGTCCGGCCGGACTACTACACCTGCCCGCCCGACCTCAGCCTGATGATGCAGGAGGCCGAGGCCGCCGTCCTCATCGGCGACGCGGCGCTGCGGGCCAACCTGCTGGACGGACCGCGCTTCGGCCTGGAGGTGCACGACCTCGGCATGCTGTGGAAGGAGTGGACCGGGCTGCCCTTCGTCTTCGCGGTGTGGGCGGCCCGGCGCGACTACCTGGAGCGCGAGCCCGTCCTGACCCGCGAGGTCCACCAGGCCTTCCTCGACTCCCGCAACCTCTCCCTGGAGGAGGTAGCCAAGGTCGCCGAGCAGGCGGCCCGCTGGGAGGAGTTCGACGAAGACGTCCTCGAGCGGTACTTCACCACCCTCGACTTCCGCTTCGGCGCGCCCCAGCTGGAGGCCGTGGCGGAGTTCGCCCGCCGCGTCGGCCCGACCACGGGCTTCCCGGCGGACGTCAGGGTGGAACTGCTCCGGCCCCGATCTGCGTAGTCTCCTACGGAGTCCTGACGGGGGACACGGAGTCCCGGCGCGGACACGGAGTCCTGATGGGGGAGGGGGGTGGCGCCGATGCAGCCGCTCGGAGACGGTGAACCCACGACCGTGGGGCCCTACCGGCTGCTCGGCCGGCTGGGCTCCGGCGGCATGGGCCGGGTCTACCTGGGTCGCAGCGCCGGCGGCCGCACGGTGGCCGTGAAGATCGTGCATCCGCACCTCGCGCTCGACGAGGAGTTTCGGGCCCGCTTCCGGCGCGAGGTCGAGGCCGCGAGGCGGGTCGGCGGGGCGTGGACCGCGCCGGTCCTGGACGCCGACCCGGAGGCGACGGTGCCCTGGGTGGCCACCGGTTACGCGGCCGGACCGTCCCTGGCCGCCGCGGTCGCGTCCGGCGGGGCACTGCCCGAGCACTCCGTGCGCGTGCTGGGCGCCGGCCTGGCGGAGGCCCTCGGCACGGTGCACGAACTGGGCCTGGTGCACCGGGACGTCAAGCCGTCCAACGTCCTGCTGACCGTCGACGGCCCGCTGCTGATCGACTTCGGCATCGCCCGCGCGACCGACGGCACCGCGTCGCTCACCTCGACCGGCGTCTCGGTCGGCTCGCCCGGCTACATGGCCCCGGAACAGATCCTCGCCAGGGGAGCGTCCGGCGCTGCCGACGTCTTCTCCCTCGGCGCGGTGCTGGTCTACGCGGCGACCGGGCAGTCCCCGTTCCCCGGTGACTCGTCGGCCGCGCTCCTTTACAAGGTGGTCCACGAGGAACCGGAACTCGGCGCGCCCGAGGGCGGACTGCGCGGTGAACTGCGGGCGGTCGCCGAGGCGTGCCTCGCCAAGGACCCGGCCGCGCGGCCGTCCCCCGCAGAGGTGGCCCGGCGCCTGGCACCCGACGGCGCGGCCCGGCTGGTGGCGGGCGGCTGGCTGCCGGGAGCGCTGGTGGAACAGCTGGGGCGCAGCGCCGTCCAGTTGCTGAACCTGGAGGGGACGCAGGCCGGCGCGGAGCCCGCAGCGTCCGGTCCGGTGGGGTTCAGCAACGCGGCGATGACGCCGGGGGAGCCCGCGGGAGCGGCCTCGGGCAGAGCCCCGGCAGGCGAGCCGCCGGCCTCGCTGGGCGTGTTCGGACCGCCACCGGTGATGGACGCGATCCCGGCAATCCCGGCGACTCCCGCGACGCCGGCGACCCCCGCGACTCCTGCGGACGGGGTCGACCGCTCGGCTGCCTTGCCCGCGGTCCTGCCCGTGCCCACGCCGAGGGACGCCGGGCCCGCAGCCGCCGAGGCCGAACACTCCGAGCACTCCGAGCGCGCCGAACACTTGGAACACTCCGAACACTCCGAACACTTGGGACGATCCGATGGTCGCGGTCGGCTCTCGGTCACCGTGGCGGGCAGTGCGACGCCGGGTGAGAACGGCCGCGGCCGGCGGTTGAGCTGCACCGTCGCGCTGGCGGTCGCGGGCGCGATGGCGACGGTGACGGTCGGCTCGGTGCTGCTGTTCCGGCTGCTGCCGGGCGACGGCGGCCAGGACACCCAGGCCGGCAGCGACGTGAACTCCCCGGGGCCGACGGCTGCGGCGACCCCGGGCGCCACGGAGGGCGAGACGCCCGCGGCGAGCCCCGGCCCCACCGAAGGGCAGTCGCCCCCGGCGAGCCCCGGAGCCACCGACGGCTCGTCGGCCGCCGCGCTTCCCGCCTGGTACGTCGGCACCTGGGAGGGGCAGGCCAGCGGCCTCGGCGGCGCCCTCCCGATGGGCACGTTCCGGGTGACGGTCCAACGGGCGGTCGTGGGCGGGAAACTGGGGGAGCTGCGGCAGACGGACGTGCTCGGCGGCGTCTGCGTCGACATCCTGACGCTGAAGCAGGTGACGGCGAAGGAGGTCGTCGCCACGTCGGTGGGCGCTGAGGACAACCACGGCGGCTGCAATCCGAAGCCGCACCCGATCCGGCTCACCCCGACCGGTGACGACCTGACCTACGCCTCCGACAGCGCGGCGGAGGGCAACCCGGTCGCACGCATGTCGAGGGTCGAGTAGGGCCACGGGGCGAGGAGAGAGACGGGGGAGGCGGGGCGGGCGGACGGCGTCGTGCTGACGGTTCCGGTGCCCGTGCCCTCCTCCTGTCCCTACGATCTCTGACGATGACCACACCTCCCAGCGACCTGACACTGGCCGCCGTCGCCGCGCTGTGGGGCGCCGTGACAGGGGCGCTGCTGCCGCGCGCCGCCTACCGTTTCTCCGTGCCGCCGGAGGAGGAGCGGGACGAGACGACCGAGGAGCGGGAGGAGACGGCGGGGCAGGAGGAGCAGGAGGAGCAGGAGGAGCAGGAGGCGGGCGGCGGCTGGCGGGCGATCTGCCCGGCCGGGCATCCGATGCGGGGCTGGCTCGGACGCGCACCCTGTCGCCGTTGCGCCGACACCGGCGCACCCGGCGCACCCCGCCCATCCGGCGTACCCGGCACCCCCGCCGAACCCGTCGCGTCCGGCGCCCTTCTCCTCCCCCTCCTGACCGCCCTCGTGTGTGCCGCGCTCGCCGTGGCGACCGGTGTGCGGCCCGAGCTGGCCGTGTGGCTGGCGCTCGCGCCGGTCGGGGTGCTGCTGGCCGTCGTCGACGTGCGGGTGCGCCGGCTGCCCGACCCGCTCACCCTCCCGCTCGCCGTCGCCGCCCTCGCGCTGCTGGGCCTGGCCGCGCTGCTGCCCGAGCACGCCGGGGACTGGACGACGGCCCTGCTGGGCGCGCTCGCCCTCGGCGCCGGCTACCTCGTGCTGCACCTCGTCAACCCCGGCGGCATGGCCTTCGGCGATGTGAAGCTCGCGCTCGGCATGGGCGCCGCCCTAGGCTGGTACGGCTGGCCGACGGTCATGCTGGGCACGTTCGCCGCGTTCCTGTTCGGCGCGCTGTACGGCGGCGTGCTGTTCGTCGTGGGGCGGGCGGGACGCGGGACGCTGATCGCCTTCGGGCCGTTCATGCTCGCGGGGACGCTCGCCGGGCTGCTGGCCGGCGCGTACACGGCCTGAGGTCGGGGCGTCGGGAGGGCTGGCGTAGGCTGACTTGGTCTGTCCACAACCCTTGACGAAAGGGACGCTCCCGGTGACCGAGAAGGCCGACCTTCAGTCCGTCCTCGACCGTGCCGCCGCCGGTGGGCGGATCACCCCCGAAGAGGCCCTCGACCTCTACCGCGACGCCCCGCTGCACGCGCTGGGCGCCGCCGCCGACGCTGTACGCCGTCGTCTGTACGCGGGGACCGAGCACATCGCGACGTACATCATCGAGCGGAACATCAACTACACGAACGTGTGCGTCACGGCGTGCAAGTTCTGCGCCTTCTACGCGGCCCCCAAGGACAAGGCCAAGGGCTGGACCCGCGACCTCGACGACATCCTGCGCCGCTGCGCGGAGACCGTCGAACTCGGCGGCACCCAGATCATGTTCCAGGGCGGCCACCACCCGGACTTCGGCGTCGAGTACTACGAAGAGCACTTCGCCGCCATCAAGAAGGCGTTCCCGCAGCTGGTGATCCACTCGCTGGGCGCGTCCGAGGTCGAGCACATGGCGCGGATCTCGAAGGTGAGCGTGGAGGAGGCGATCACCCGGATCCACGCGGCGGGCCTCGACTCCTTCGCGGGCGCGGGCGCCGAGCTGCTGCCCGCCCGGCCGCGCAAGGCGATCGCCCCGCTCAAGGAGTCGGGCGAGCGCTGGCTGGAGATCATGGAGACCGCGCACGGGCTGGGCGTCGAGTCGACGTCCACCATGCTGATGGGCACCGGCGAGACCAACGCCGAGCGCATCGAGCACCTGCGGATGATCCGTGACGTGCAGGACCGCACCGGCGGCTTCCGCGCCTTCATCCCGTACACGTACCAGCCCGAGAACAACCACCTGAAGGGCCGCACCCAGACGACCCTCTTCGAGTACCTGCGGATCATCGCGGTCGCCCGTCTCTTCCTCGACAACGTCCGGCACATCCAGGGCTCCTGGCTGACGACGGGCAAGGAGGTCGGCCAGCTCTCCCTGCACTACGGCGCCGACGACCTCGGCTCGATCATGCTGGAGGAGAACGTGGTCTCCTCGGCCGGCGCCAAGCACCGCTCCAACCGCCTCGAGATCATCGACCTGATCAGGAAGGCCGACCGCGTCCCGGCGCAGCGCGCCACGACGTACGAGCACCTCGTCGTGCACGACGACCCGGCGAACGACCCGGTCGACGAGCGGGTCGTGTCCCACATCTCGTCCACGGCGATCGAGGGCGGCACGGCCCACCCCGAGCTGAAGCTGCTGGCGTCCAACTAGCCGCCGCACCGGCCTTTCGCATGCTGACGATTCACGCCGCGCCCCTGGTCCTGCCGGTCGGCGCGGTGCCCCTCCCGGACGGCGCCGTCGCCGTGGACGGCGGCCGGATCGCGGCCCTCGGTCCGTACGACGAGGTCGCCGCCGCGGCCCCCGGGGCACGTGTCCGGCGCTGGCCCGGCGTCCTCACCCCCGGACTGCGCCAGTGGCACGGCCTGTGGCTGCTGCGCCGCTGCTACCACCCCGACCCGCGCGAGTACGACGAACTCGGCGAACTCCCGCTGTGGGGCGAGCGCTTGGCAGCCCTGGACCTGACCGAGACCCGCTGGTCGGGCAGTGTCCGCCGCGGCCTCCAGCGGATGCTGAGCCACGGGACCACGGCATTGGCCTCTCCCGGCGCCCGCTTCACCGACCCCCTGGTGGCGCGGGCCGTGGCCCGCTCCGGCCTGCGGGTCGTCCCGGTCACCGGCGCTCCCGGCGGGATGCTCCTGGGCGACCACCCCGACCTGGACCCCTTCTCCGAGGGGTTCGACCTGGCGGGCACGGTCCACGGACCCCTGGAGGTGGGCGCCCGAGCCGACCTGGCGGTCTTCGACGCGGAGGACGAGGCGATTCTGGCGGCGAAGGGCGCGTCCACCTGCGTGGCCACGGTGATCGAGGGCAGGCTGCTGTACCGGTCCAGGTGAGTCCCCGAAGGGGTGCGGGGAACCGCGCGACCAGCCACAACGCACCTGCACCGGCGCACCGCAGACCCTCGGCGCACTACGGACCCCCGCCCCCTACCCCGAGAAGGCATCCGCGAAGGCCCCCGAACTCTGCGACACCCCACTGCAATTGCTCAGCGCGTCATCCCTGTCCGTCCCGGCGGCGCACTGCCGGTCCCGGAACGTCGCCCACATCGACACCCAGGCGATGCCCTTCTCCTCGGCGAACGTCCGCACCTGGACCGCGTCGGCGAGCGTGAACGTCTCGTTGGCGACGTCGTTCGTGCCGATCATCGACGTCAGCGCCATTCCCCGCCACGCGGTCGAATCGTCCGTCCCGAAGACCTTCTTCAGCTGGGCCTGCGCGGCCGTCGCCGAAGTGATCGCGTATCCGCCCATGTCACCGGAGTGCGACTCGCTGTAATTCATCGTCATGAGGTTGACGGTGGAGACCTGGACGTCGTATTTGTTCGCGGACGCCAGCAGCGCCAAGCCGTCGGAATCCAGCCCCGAGGGCATCACCGGAAGCGTGAAGGTGACCTCCAGACCGGGGCGCTCCTTCTGCAGTGCCGCGATCGCCGCGGAGCGCCTGGCGACCGAGCCGGAGTCGGTCAGTTCGTCGCCCTCGACGTCGAAGTCGGCCTGTGTGGAGCCGGCCGCGTCGAGCGCGTCGCCGTACGCCTTCGCGAGGGCCGACGCGCTGTCGCACGCCGCCGCGAGTTCCGTGCCGGAGGCTCCGCCGAAGGAGACGCGCACCGTGGAGCCCGTCTTCGTCAGCGCCGAGATACGGGACTTCACCGCCTTGTCCCGGATCGCGTCGACGCCGTTCCACTTCGGCGTGCAGTCGCGGCCGTCGGCGATGACGAACGCCAGGTTGTACGTCGTCGGGGCGCCGGCGGAATCGTTGCCGGAAGCCTCGACCGCGCTCACGTAGGGCGCGTAGCCGGTGCCGGTGCCGGACGCCTCGGCGCTCGTCCACCGCGAGGCGCTCGCGGACGGTCCGTCGGCCCGGCCGGTGCCACCGTGTGCCGCGGCCGACGGGTCGCCGGAATCCGCGGAGCATCCCGCCAACGCCAGGGCGGCGAACAGGCAGGCGACCCCGGCCGTCGGCAGCACCAGGAGACTCCTCATTGCGCAAGCACCCGCTTTCTTGATTTCTGCCTGGGACGGAAACAATGTGCGTTCCCGAATTGGGAATGTCTCACATCTGGGCGGATCGCGCGGGAACAGTGGGCACACAGTCAGTTCAGGGATGCAGGCGCGCAAACATGATATTCATCCGACCAAAAGGGGTCATCAACCCTCCCATGAAGGATCGGGGTTGCGCAGAGATTTCATATTTCTCTCAGGTGGGTGACAGGCTCGGGTGCTTCTCATGGGTCTCTCATATGCGGCGCAGAGTTTGCCCCGCATAATGGCTCCCTGATATCCGGTGAATGCAATCCGAGCCTGCCGTCGAAATCCGTGCCGCCGCTCGCGGCAACCGTCGCAGCCGCAAACGTGACGACGCCTCAGCCGACTTCGGCATCGGATTCGCCGGCTGATCGGCGTCTTCGTGCTGCTGTGCGGATGGGCCGAGGACGTGGCGGCGCACACGAAGCCGAGGCTCCTGACGTGAGCCGACGCGAGGCTCCTGCCGTGAGCCGACGGGGGAGGGGCTGACACAATGACCGGGTGACCCGTGCTTCCCTGAACAAGCAGCCCCACGAAGTCGCCTCGATGTTCGACCGCGTGGCGGAACGGTACGACCTGACCAACGACGTCCTGTCGCTCGGACAGGACCGGCGGTGGCGCAAGGAGGTCGCGAAGGCGGTCGACGCCCGCCCGGCGCAGAAGGTCCTGGACCTCGCCGCCGGCACGGCCACCTCCTCCCTCCCGTTCGCGCAGACCGGCGCCTACGTCGTCCCCTGCGACTTCTCCCTCGGCATGCTCCAGGTCGGCAAGAGGAACCACGCCTGGCTGCCGTTCACCGCCGGGGACGCGACGAAGCTGCCCTTCAAGGACGACTCGTTCGACGCCGTCACCATCTCCTTCGGCCTGCGCAACGTGCAGGACTTCGACGCGGCCCTGCGCGAGATGCACCGGGTGACCAGGCCCGGCGGGCGCGTCGTGATCTGCGAGTTCTCGCACCCCACCTGGGCGCCCTTCCGCACCGTCTACACCGAGTACCTGATGCGCGCCCTGCCCCCCGTCGCCCGCGCGGTCTCCTCGAACCCGGACGCCTACGTCTACCTCGCCGAATCCATCCGCGCCTGGCCCGACCAGGCCGCCCTCGCCGAGCACCTGCGCAAGGCGGGCTGGTCGAAGGTCGCCTGGCGGAACCTGACGGGCGGCGTGGTGACCCTGCACCGGGGCTTCAAAGAGGCGTGAGGACCACCATCGCTGTCACCCGGTGACAGCCGTCATCGGGTGATCGCCTGCGAGGGGGTCCTTCGGCCGGTCCAGCTCGCGCTCCAGGCCGCCCCCGCCCGGTCGCGGCACGCGCGGTTCGCGCACACCCGCGCCTCCGCCGCCCTCCCCTTCGCGGAACTCGAACCACACCGTGACGACCGCGCCCAGCGGCACCTCGACACCGGGTGGCGGGTACTGCCGTACGACGTAGTCGACGACCGCGCGGTGGAAGTCGGGCCGGTCCGGTGCGGCCAGCAGCACACCCCGCGCCGCAGCCGCCTCGCGCGCGTCGACGGCCATCAGGCCGACGAACCTGGGCACGCGCACTTCGGGTGTTTTGGGTGGTATGAGCACAGATGTCACCCCCAGCGGTACTGGAAGGGTAACCGCCCGGGGGTGCTGTCCGGAAGCGTCAGGTGTCTTTCCGTAGTCGACGACCACATGGAGTCACCGAAATCGTCACCAGGCCAGGCGGTAGCAGCGCGCCTGCCGCGTCGACCCGGGCCTCGGGTACACCTCCGCGAGCCGCATCCCCAGCCGCTCGGCGACGGCGATGGACCGCTTGTTGGCCGCGTCGACCATGGCCACCACCTCCGGCACCCCGGCCGCCCGCACCCGCTCCAGCGTCGTCCGGGCGGCCACCGTCGCATACCCGCGACCCCAGTGCTCCCGCCCGAGCCGCCACCCGATCTCGATCTCGCCCCGGGGACCCCAATCCCGCGGCCACGGCTGGGCGCCGGTGAAGCCGATGACCCGGTCGTCCGCGTCCAGCATCGTCCACAGGCAGAAGCCGTACTCGGCGTCGTGCCGGCGCTGGCGGGCGGTGAGCTCCTCGTAGACCGAGAGCTCCGCGGATCTCCCGCCGTGGAACTCCATGACGTCCGGATCGTCGAAGGCCCGGTGCCAGGCGACCGCGTCCTCGTCCGTGGGGACGCGCAGCCGTACTACGGGGAGAGCTCGGTTCACGGGGCAGCCCCTTCAGCCAGGTGATCAATTCTGCTGAATAGACTGCCCGTGTCCAGTGCCGGTCGGCACGCAGATTCCGAACTTGGGGAGATCCCGCCGTGACCGCCGTGACCGAGCCCCACTCCGAGCCCTTCACCGCGAACACCGCCGACGTCATCGTCGTCGGCGCGGGACCGGCCGGCTCCACGACCGCCTACTACCTCGCCAAGGCCGGACTCGACGTACTCCTCCTCGAGAAGACCGAGTTCCCCCGCGAGAAGGTCTGCGGCGACGGACTCACCCCGCGCGCCACCAAGCAGCTGGTGGCCATGGGCATCGACATCTCCGAGGAGGCAGGCTGGCTGCGCAACAAGGGCCTGCGCATCATCGGCGGCGGCGTCCGCCTCCAGCTGGACTGGCCCGATCTGGCCTCCTTTCCCGACTACGGGCTCGTCCGCAAGCGTGACGACTTCGACGAGCAGCTCGCCCGCCAGGCCCAGAAGGCGGGCGCCCGCCTCCACGAGCGCTGCAACGTCGGCGCCCCGATCGTCGACGACCGCACCGGCCGCATCACCGGCGTGCACGCCAAGCTGGGGGAGGAGAAGCGCGAAGTCACCTTCCACGCCCCGCTCGTGGTCGCCGCCGACGGCAACTCCACCCGTCTCTCGCTGGCGATGGGCCTGCACCGCCGCGAGGACCGCCCCATGGGCGTGGCCGTCCGCACCTACTTCACCTCCCCGCGCCACGAGGACGACTACCTGGAGTCCTGGCTGGAGCTGTGGGACCGCCGCGGTCCCGGCGAGGACCGACTGCTGCCCGGCTACGGCTGGATCTTCGGCATGGGCGACGGGACGTCGAACGTCGGCCTCGGCGTGCTCAACACCTCCGACTCCTTCAAGGAGCTGGACTGGCGCGAGGTCCTCAAGGCCTGGTGCGCGTCCATGCCGGAGGACTGGGGCTACACCCCCGAAAACATGACCGGCCCGATCCGCGGCGCCGCCCTCCCCATGGCCTTCAACCGCAAGCCCCACTACACCAAGGGCCTGCTGCTGGTCGGCGACGCCGGGGGCCTGGTGAACCCGTTCAACGGCGAGGGCATCGCCTACGCCATGGAGTCGGGGCAGCTCGCCGCCGACGTCATCGTGCAGGCCCACGCCCGCGCCACCCCCGGCCAGCGCGAACTCGCCCTGCAGCGGTACCCGCAGATCCTCGCGGACACCTACGGCGGCTACTACACGCTCGGCCGCGCCTTCGTGAAGCTCATCGGCAACCCGAAGGTCATGAAGATCGCGGCCCAGCGCGGCCTGACCCACCCGATGCTGATGAAGTTCACGCTGAAGATGCTCGCCAACCTGACGGACCCCACGGGCGGCGACGCGATGGACCGCATCATCAACGGCCTGAGCAAGGTGGCTCCCAAGGCCTGACCCGACCGGTGAGCCCGGCGGGCCCGCCCACGCGGTGAGGGCCCGCCGTTCGGCGGCCGACGCGCGAAGACTGCTTCCCGCCGGTCGGCCCGATGATGAAGTGCCCGACATGTCGGGCATCTTCGCCCCTGTGTCGGGCGTGAACGAACAGCCGCAGCCCGACGGCCGCTGGGCGGCCGGCGAGACCTGCCTTCGCGGTGGCGCACGGTGACGAGCCGCCCGCCCGCCCCGCGTCAGGGCCGAGCACGCCCGAAGAGCCCGAAGGGTCAGGAAAGCCCGGAGGGCCAGGAACGCCCGAAGGGTCCGGAACGCCCGGAGAGTCGGAGTGCCGGAGAGAGCCCGAAGGGCCGCTGCCCCCGAGCGGCTGCGGCCCTTGCGTGCGTGAGGCGCTTTCAGAGGCGCCCGGGGGCGGTCAGAGGACCCTCACCGCACCGCTCGGCGGGTCGTACGACAGAGGCTTCTCGGCCACGCCGGTGGACGGGTTCTGCGCACCGACGAACATGCCGTCGCCGACGTAGACCGCCACGTGGTAAGCGCTGCCCGCTTTGCCCCAGTAGAGGATGTCGCCGGGCTGCAGGTTGTCCAGGGACACCTGGGTGCCGACGGTCGACTGGTCCTGCGAGACGCGCGGCAGGTCGATGCCGACCTGCTTGAAGGCGGTCTGCATCAGGCCCGAGCAGTCCCAGGAGTTGGGGCCGGTTCCGCCGGAGACGTAGGCGTCACCGATCTGCGCCTTCACGAAGGCGATGACGGCCGCGGCCGAACCGGTCGCCGTGGAGCCGCTCGTGCTGCTGTAGCTGCTGCCGCTGCTCGCCGTCGTGGAGAGCGTGGTCCGCTCCGCGTTGCGCGTGGCACGCTCGGCGGCGGCCTTACGGGCGGCCTCGGCCTTCTTCTTCGCCGCGGCCTTGGCGTCGGCGAGGTCCTTCTTGGCCTCCTTGGCTGCGGCCGCGGCGGCCGCGTCACGCTCGGCGTGCAGCTGGTAGTTCGCCGCGGCCTGCTGCGTGGCCTGGGCGGACTGCGCGACCTGGGCGGCCAGGTCGCCGGTGAGCACGGGCAGTTCGAGCGTCTGCGTCACCGGCTCGGCGGCGTTGGCCGAGCCGGCTGCTGTGCCGACGGCCAGCGTGCCGAGAACACCACTGGCGACTCCGGCCCGCATCGCGATCGTCGACGCGCTGCGGCGGGGTTTCCGGTGGCTGCGTATGTGAGCGGTGAGGGACATGGGTACAACCGGTATCAGGGGCTCCTCCATACCTTCAAGAAACGTGTGCTGCGCCACAGTTGTTCAACGGACGCCCCAAATTCCCCGCCTCGGGTTCTTTATTGACGCCGTAACGGACATTGCGGACGCACGTGATCAAGCCTGTGATCATGGTGTTTCGTATTTACGCCCGAATTGCCCCGCGCCTACCATCGGTCGCGACAGTTGGCCAAGCCCCGCTCCTGAGCGCCCCTCGCGGATGTGGCGGAGGTCACGGAACGGTTACCGAGACGGCTGCGTCTCGCGCCTGGCGGCAGGACGGCTTCCGCTCGTGAACGCGTGCACACGTCCACATCCGGCCCGACCCTCCCTCTGATGTGTGAACGCGGTCCTCTATCAGCACTCTGCATCCATCTCCAATTTGCATGCAAGGGAAGCTTCTTGATATGGAGACGCCTCTGCGGCCTGCGGTGACGAGCGTAAATGTCACTTCTTGTGATCACTCTGACGCTTCGCGTGCGAAGATCACCGCTGATACGATTTCATGATCGTTCGTCAGGTGGTGGAGATCACAAAGCTTGTGTAATACCCCGTGTCGCAGATCACAGAGCGGCGGGCATAGGATGCGAGGCAGTTGGGCTTGTGACCTGCTTCACATGTTCGCGATCTTCGTCTGGACGGGCGGTGTTCGCGGGCCTGCGGGCCAGGTGGGAGTCCGATGTCATCGCCAGCAGTCAGTGCCGACTGAGAGGAGCGAGGAGCGGTGAACGCGTATGCGCCCATCCTCGTACTGGGAGCCCTCGGGGCAGGCTTTGCGATCTTCTCCGTGGTCATGGCCACGCTGATCGGGCCGAAGCGGTACAACCGCGCCAAGCTCGAGGCCTATGAGTGCGGTATCGAGCCGACCCCCACGCCGGCCGGCGGCGGGCGCTTCCCCATCAAGTACTACCTGACGGCGATGCTCTTCATCGTCTTCGACATCGAGATCGTCTTCCTCTACCCCTGGGCCGTCACCTTCGACGCCCTGGGTGTCTTCGGGCTCGTGGAGATGCTGCTCTTCGTGCTCACCGTCTTCGTGGCGTACGCGTACGTGTGGCGCCGCGGCGGCCTGGAATGGGACTGAGGGGCCTTTAAGTCATGGGACTCGAAGAAAAGCTGCCGAGCGGCTTCCTGCTGACCACCGTCGAGCAGGCCGCGGGCTGGGTGCGCAAGGCGTCCGTCTTCCCCGCCACGTTCGGTCTGGCCTGCTGCGCCATCGAAATGATGACGACCGGCGCAGGCCGCTACGACCTGGCGCGCTTCGGCATGGAGGTCTTCCGCGGCTCGCCCCGCCAGGCGGACCTGATGATCGTCGCCGGCCGGGTGAGCCAGAAGATGGCGCCGGTGCTCCGCCAGGTCTACGACCAGATGCCCGCTCCCAAGTGGGTCATCTCCATGGGCGTCTGCGCATCCTCCGGCGGCATGTTCAACAACTACGCGATCGTCCAGGGCGTCGATCACATCGTGCCCGTCGACATCTACCTTCCGGGCTGCCCGCCGCGGCCCGAGATGCTGATGGACGCGATTCTCAAGCTCCATCACAAGATCCAGAACTCCAAGCTGGGCGTGAACGCCGAAGAGGCGGCCCGCGAGGCGGAGGAAGCGGCGCTGAAGGCCCTGCCCATGATCGAGATGAAGGGGCTGCTGCGGTGAGCGACGAGAACGGCGCCCACGGCGCGAACGGCTCCTCGAACGGGGTGAACGGTTCCTCGGACGGGGTGAACCCCGAGAAGGACCTCTCCGCCTCCAACCTCCCGGGCCAGCGCGGCCAGGGCGGGGAGGAGGTCCGCGTCCAGCGCGGCATGTTCGGCGCCGACAACGGCGGCGACACCTCCGGATACGGCGGCCTGGTCCGCTCGATCCGGCTCCCGGGGGCGGCGAGCCGGCCCTACGGCGGCTGGTTCGACGAGGTCGCCGACGAGCTGGAGGGCGCACTGGAGGAGCAGGGCCTCCTCCCCGCGAACGCGATCGAGAAGACGGTCGTCGACCGCGACGAGCTCACCTTCCACATCGAGCGCGAGCACCTGCCACGCGTCGCCCGCACCCTGCGCGACGACCCCGCCCTGCGCTTCGAACTCTGCACCGGCGTCAGCGGCGTGCACTACCTGCATGACAAGGGGCGCGAACTGCACGCCGTCTACCACCTGCGCTCGATCACCCACAACCGGCTGATCCGCCTGGAGGTCAGCGCCCCGGACGCCGACCCGCGCATCCCGTCCCTGGTCCCCGTGTATCCCACCAACGACTGGCACGAACGCGAGACGTACGACTTCTTCGGGATCGTCTTCGACGGCCACCCGGCCCTGACGCGGATCATGATGCCGGACGACTGGCCGGGCCATCCGCAGCGCAAGGACTATCCCCTCGGCGGCATCCCCGTCGAGTACAAGGGCGCCCAGATCCCGGCTCCGGACCAGCGGAGGTCGTACTCGTGAGCACGCAGTCATCAGCCGCGTCCGCCTCGGCGCGCGAGACCACAGAGGGCACCGTATACACGGTCACCGGCGGCGACTGGGACGAGGTCGTCCAGTCCGCGGCCCGCGCCGACGACGAGCGCATCGTCGTCAACATGGGCCCCCAGCACCCCTCCACCCACGGGGTGCTCCGCCTCATCCTGGAGATCGAGGGCGAGACGGTCACCGAGGCCCGCTGCGGCATCGGCTACCTCCACACCGGCATCGAGAAGAACCTCGAGTACCGCACGTGGACGCAGGGCACCACGTTCGTGACGCGCATGGACTACCTGACGTCCTTCTTCAACGAGACCGCCTACTGTCTCGCCGTCGAGAAACTCCTCGGCATCGAGGACCAGATCACCGAGCGAGCCAAGATCATCAGGGTGCTCCTGATGGAGCTGAACCGGATGTCGTCGCACCTGGTGTGCATCGCCACGGGCGGCATGGAGCTCGGCGCCACCACGATCATGATCTACGGATTCCGTGATCGTGAAATGATTCTCGACATCTACGAGCTCATCACGGGCCTGCGGATGAACCACGCGTACATCCGCCCCGGCGGACTCGCCCAGGACCTGCCACCGGGCGCGGTGGACCAGATCCGCGAGTTCGTGAAGAAGATGAAGAAGAACCTCCCCGAGTACGACAAGCTCGCCACCGGGAACCCCATCTTCAAGGCCCGCATGCAGGACGTCGGCTATCTCGACCTGGCCGGCTGCATGGCCCTCGGCGCCACCGGCCCGATCCTGCGCTCCACCGGCCTGCCGCACGACCTGCGCAAGACCCAGCCCTACTGCGACTACGAGACGTACGACTTCGACGTCCCGACCGCCGACTCCTGCGACTCCTACGGCCGCTTCCTGATCCGTCTGGAAGAGATGCGCCAGTCGCTCAGGATCGTCGAGCAGTGCCTGGACCGGCTGCAGCCCGGTCCGGTCATGGTCGCCGACCGGAAGATCGCCTGGCCGGCCCAGCTGGCACTGGGCCCCGACGGTCTCGGCAACTCCCTCGACCACATCAAGAAGATCATGGGCACGTCCATGGAGGCCCTGATCCACCACTTCAAGCTGGTCACCGAGGGCTTCCGCGTGCCGCCGGGCCAGGCGTACTCGGCGGTCGAGTCGCCCAAGGGCGAGCTCGGGGTGCACGTCGTCTCCGACGGAGGCACCCGCCCCTACCGGGTCCACTTCCGGGACCCGTCCTTCACCAACCTGCAAGCCATGGCGGCGATGTGCGAGGGCGGCCAGGTCGCCGACGTCATCGTCGCCGTCGCGTCCATCGATCCCGTGATGGGAGGCGTCGACCGGTGACCACCTCTTCTTCCGAGCGGGGCGTCAGCCTGGGCATGCCCGAACTGCCCGCACCCGCCTACCCGGACGACGTCCGAGCCCGGCTGGAGGCGGACGCGCGCGAGATCATCGCCCGCTACCCCGACTCCCGGTCCGCGCTCCTGCCGTTGCTGCACCTCGTGCAGTCGGAGGAGGGGCACGTCACGCGCACCGGGATGCGCTTCTGCGCCGACGTGCTGGACCTCACCACCGCCGAGGTCACCGCGGTCGCCACCTTCTACACGATGTACCGGCGCGGCCCCAGCGGCGACTACCAGGTGGGTGTCTGCACCAACACGCTGTGTGCGGTGATGGGCGGCGACGCGATCTTCGATGAGCTCCAGGAGTACCTGGGTGTCGGCAACGGTGGGACCACCGACGACAAAAAGATCACTCTGGAGCACATCGAGTGCAACGCGGCCTGCGACTTCGCGCCGGTCGTGATGGTCAACTGGGAGTTCTTCGACAACCAGACCGTCCAGAGCGCTAAGCGCCTGGTGGACGACCTGCGGAGCGGTCGCACGGTGTCCCCGACGCGCGGGGCGCCGCTCTGCTCCTTCAAGGAGACCGCCCGCATCCTGGCGGGCTTCCCCGACGAGCGGGAGGGGGCCGTCGAGGCGAGCGGCAGCGCGGGACCGGCGTCGCTGGTGGGTCTTCGCCTGGCAAAGGGAGAGACCGCATCCGCGCGCGTGGTCCACCCGCGTGACGGCGGGCCGCACGACGAGCCGCGGGACCGGGCCGTCCACGAGCCGTCGCCCACCGAGCACCTGAGTTCGCACGACGCGCCGCAGGACACGTCGGCCTCCGACCCGGCTCACCCGGCAGGGCCTACCGCCGAGGAGGGGGAGTGATGACCTTGGCACCCGAGCTGAAAGGCGGCAGCCCCGAGAAGCTGCTCGCACCCGTGCTGTCGGCCTTCTGGGACGAGGACAGGTCCTGGAGCCTGGACGTCTACCGAAGGCACGAGGGATACGAGGGCCTCCGCAAGGCGCTCGCCATGTCGCCGGACGAACTGATCGCGTTCGTCAAGGACTCCGGTCTGCGCGGGCGAGGCGGCGCGGGATTCCCGACGGGTATGAAATGGCAGTTCATTCCCCAAGGGGATGGAAAGCCGCACTATCTAGTTGTCAACGCCGACGAATCGGAGCCCGGGACCTGCAAGGACATCCCGCTCCTCTTCGCGAACCCGCACAGCCTCATCGAGGGCATCGTGATCGCGTGTTACGCCATCAGGTCGTCTCATGCCTTCATCTATCTGCGTGGTGAAGTCGTTCCGGTTCTGCGACGGTTGCACGAGGCCGTGCGCGAGGCCTACGCGGCGGGCTATCTCGGCGAGAACATCCTGGGCAGCGGACTCGACCTGCAGCTCACCGTGCACGCCGGCGCCGGCGCGTACATCTGCGGTGAGGAGACCGCGCTGCTCGACTCGCTCGAAGGCCGCCGTGGTCAACCGCGGCTTCGTCCCCCCTTTCCTGCGGTCGCGGGCCTCTATGCGTGCCCGACTGTGGTGAATAACGTCGAGTCGATCGCGTCAGTTCCCGCCATCCTGCACAAGGGCAAGGAATGGTTCAGGTCGATGGGAAGCGAGAAGTCCCCGGGCTTCACGCTCTACTCCCTCAGCGGCCACGTCGCGAGCCCCGGCCAGTACGAGGCGCCGCTCGGCATCACCCTGCGCCAGCTCCTCGAGATGAGCGGCGGCATGCGACCCGGGCACCGGCTCAAGTTCTGGACGCCGGGCGGCTCCTCGACGCCGATGTTCACCGACGAGCACCTCGACGTCCCTCTTGACTACGAAGGAGTGGGGGCCGCGGGTTCCATGCTCGGCACGAAAGCCCTGCAGTGCTTCGACGAGACGACCTGCGTCGTGCGTGCCGTGACCCGGTGGACCGAGTTCTACGCCCACGAGTCCTGCGGCAAGTGCACGCCGTGCCGCGAAGGCACGTACTGGCTCGTGCAGTTGCTGCGTGACATCGAGGCGGGCAAGGGCTCCCTGTCCGATCTCGACAAGCTGAACGACATCGCCGACAACATCAACGGCAAGTCCTTCTGCGCCCTCGGCGACGGTGCCGCCTCGCCGATCTTCTCCTCGCTCAAGTACTTCCGCGAGGAGTACGAGCAGCACATCACGGGCCGCGGCTGCCCCTTCGACCCGGCCAAGTCGACGGCGTGGGCGGACAAGCACACGGAGGTGAACGCATGACGGTGACCACCAGCGCTCCCTCCGGAGGCGGCGAGGCGGCGGTCCCGCCGGAAGATCTCGTGACGTTGACGATCGACGGCGCCGAGATCAGCGTGCCCAAGGGCACCCTGGTCATCCGGGCCGCCGAACAGCTCGGCATCGAGATCCCCCGCTTCTGCGACCATCCCCTCCTCGACCCCGCAGGCGCCTGCCGCCAGTGCATCGTCGACGTCGAGGGCCAGCGCAAGCCGATGGCGTCCTGCACGATCACGTGCACGGACGGCATGGTGGTGAAGACCCACCTCACCTCGCCGGTCGCCGAGAAGGCGCAGCACGGTGTGATGGAGCTCCTCCTCATCAACCACCCCCTCGACTGCCCGGTCTGCGACAAGGGCGGCGAGTGCCCCCTGCAGAACCAGGCCATGTCGCACGGGCAGGCCGAGTCCCGCTTCGAGGGCAGGAAGCGGACCTACGAGAAGCCCGTCCCGATCTCCACCCAGGTGCTCCTCGACCGGGAGCGGTGTGTGCTGTGCGCGCGCTGCACCCGGTTCTCGAACCAGGTGGCGGGCGACCCGATGATCGAGCTGCTCGAGCGGGGCGCGCTGCAGCAGGTCGGCACCGGCGAGGGCGACCCCTTCGAGTCGTACTTCTCCGGCAACACCATCCAGATCTGCCCGGTCGGCGCGCTGACCTCGGCGGCGTACCGATTCCGCTCCCGGCCGTTCGACCTGGTCTCCTCGCCGTCGGTCTGCGAGCACTGCTCCGGCGGCTGCGCCACCCGCACCGACCACCGGCGCGGCAAGGTGATGCGGCGGCTGGCCGCCGACGACCCCGAGGTCAACGAGGAGTGGATCTGCGACAAGGGGCGCTTCGCGTTCCGGTACGCGCAAGCGCGGGACCGGCTCGACACGCCTCTGGTGCGCAACGCCGAGGGGGACCTCGTACCGGCTTCCTGGCCGGAGGCCCTGCAGATCGCGGCTCAGGGCCTGCTGGCGTCGCGCGGCAGGACCGGCGTCCTGACCGGCGGACGTCTCACCGTCGAGGACGCCTACGCCTACAGCAAGTTCGCGCGCGTGGCGCTCGACACGAACGACATCGACTTCCGCGCGCGGGTGCACAGCGGCGAGGAGGCCGACTTCCTGGCCGCCCGCGTCGCCGGCCGCGGCCGCGATCTCGACGGCACGGGCGTCACGTACTCCTCCCTGGAGAAGGCGCCCGCCGTCCTGCTGGTCGGGTTCGAGTCGGAGGAGGAGGCGCCCGGCGTCTTTCTGCGGCTGCGCAAGGCCTGGCGGGGGCACCGCCAGCGGGTGTTCTCGCTGGCCACGCATGCCACGCGAGGTCTGGAGAAGGCGGGCGGCACACTGCTGCCGGCCGCTCCGGGCACCGAGACCGAGTGGCTGGACGCGCTGGCGAGCGGCGTCGGTCTGGCGGACGCGGGCGGCACGGCCGCGGAAGCGCTGCGGGCCGAGGGCGCGGTGATCGTCGTCGGCGAACGGCTGGCCGCGGTGGCGGGCGGGCTCACCGCCGCGGCGAGGGCCGCCTCGGCGACCGGTGCCCGGCTGGTGTGGATTCCGCGCCGGGCGGGGGAGCGGGGCGCGATCGAGGCGGGCGCCCTGCCGTCGCTGCTGCCGGGCGGCCGTCCGGCCACCGACCCCCGCGCGCGTGAGGAGGTCGCCGCGGCCTGGGGCCTGGCCGAACTCCCGCATCGCTACGGCCGGGACACCGGGCAGATCGTCGAGGCCGCCGCCTCCGGCGAACTACAGGCGTTGCTGGTCGCGGGCGTCGAGGTCGCGGATCTGCCCGACCCGGCACGCGCGCGTGAGGCGCTGGCCGAGGCCGGCTTCGTGGTGTCGCTGGAGCTGCGGCCCGGCGAGGTCACCGAGCACGCCGACGTCGTCCTCCCGGTGGCCGCGGTCGCCGAGAAGCCAGGCACCTTCCTCAACTGGGAGGGCCGGCTCCGCTTCTTCGAGGCGGCCCTGAAGCCCGACCAGATGGCCCGCCGTGCGGCGCCTGCCGACGCGCGCGTGCTGCAGATGCTCGCCGACGCCATGGACGTCCATCTCGGCCTGCCGGATCTGCGCACCGCCCGTGCGGAGCTCGACCGGCTCGGGGCCTGGGAGGGCTCCGGCGCCGCCGATCCCACGGAGCCGGCCGCGCAGTTGCCGCGCCCCGCGGCCGGGGAGGCCGTCCTCGCCGGGCATCGTCTGCTGCTCGACCAGGGCGTCCTCCAGCAGGGCGACGAGGCGCTCGCCGGGACCCGGCACGCGGCCCACGCGCGCGTGTCGGCTGCCACGGCCGCCGAGGCCGGCGTCAAGGACGGCGACCTGCTCGCCGTCACCGGGCCCGCCGGAACGGTCGCGCTGCCGCTGCGGATCACCGAGATGCCCGACCGGGTGGTCTGGCTCCCGCTGAACTCCACCGGCCGGGGCGTCGCCTCCGACTCCGGAGCCACGCCCGGCTCCCTCGTACGCATCGGCCCGGCGACGCTCACCGCCGACGCCCCCAAGGAGGTGGAGGCATGAGCCCGTACTTCGCCGCTGAAGACCTCTCGATGTTCGGCCGCGACCCCTGGTGGCTGGTCGTCGTCAAGGCGGTCTTCTGCTTCGCCTTCCTGATGGTGACCGTGCTGTTCTCCATCGTCTGGGAGCGCAAGGTCGTCGCCTGGATGCAGCTGCGCATCGGCCCCAACCGGCACGGCCCCTGGGGCATGCTCCAGTCGCTCGCCGACGGCGTGAAGCTGATGCTGAAGGAAGACCTCGTCGTCAAACGCGCGGACAAGGTGGTGTACGTCCTCGCGCCGATCGTCGCGGCCATCCCGGCCTTCATGGCGATCGCGGTGATCCCCTTCGGGCCGGCCGACAACGAGATCTCGATCTTCGGCCAGCGCACCACGATGCAGCTGACCGACCTGCCGATCGCGATGCTCTACGTCCTGGCGGTCGCCTCCGTCGGCATCTACGGCATCGTGCTGGCCGGCTGGAGCTCCGGCTCCACCTACCCGCTGCTGGGCGGCCTGCGGTCCTGCGCGCAGATGATCTCCTACGAGATCGCCATGGGCGCGGCGTTCGCCTCGGTGTTCCTCTACTCCGGGTCGATGTCGACGTCGACGATCGTCGAGCAGCAGCAGGACCGCTGGTACATCCTCCTGCTGCCGGTCTCCTTCATCCTCTACATCATCACGATGGTGGGCGAGACCAACCGCGCCCCGTTCGACATGCCGGAGTCCGAGGGCGACCTGGTCGGCGGCTTCAACACCGAGTACTCGTCGATCAAGTTCGCGCTGTTCATGCTCGCCGAGTACGTGAACATGGTGACGGTCTCCGCCGTGTCGACCACGCTCTTCCTCGGCGGCTGGCGCGCCCCCTGGCCGATCAGCGGCTTCTGGGAGGGCGCGAACCACGGCTGGTGGCCGATGCTCTGGTTCGTCGTCAAGGTGCAGCTGCTGCTGTTCTTCTTCATCTGGCTGCGCGGCACGCTTCCCCGCGTCCGCTACGACCAGCTGATGAAGCTCGGCTGGAAGGTCCTGATCCCGGTCTCGGTGACGTGGCTGATGCTCGTCGCGACCGTACGGACGCTGCGCAACGAGAACTACGACTTCGCCGACATCGCCCTCTACGTGTGCGGCGGTGTCCTGGTCCTGCTGTTGCTCTCCTTCGTCGCGGACATGTTCCGCAACGCGAGGAAGGAGGCGCAGGCCCCCGCCGAGCCTGCCGACTTCGACCCGATGGCGGGCGGATTCCCCGTGCCGCCGCTGCCGGGGCAGGAGCTGCCGCCGGTGCCGAGGCGGCGCCCGAGCCGGGAGCGGGAGCTCGTTGTCAGTGGTGGAGTGGACACTGTGAGTGACGGATCGCTGGATGGAAAGGAGGCGTCCGATGGCTGAGGAGCCCAAGGAGACCAAGCCCGGTTTCCAGAACCCCGTGGCCGGCTTCGGCGTGACCTTCAAGGCCATGTTCAAGAAGCGGCTGACCGAGCAGTACCCGGAGCAGGAGAAGACCACAGCTCCCCGGTTCCACGGACGGCACCAGCTCAACCGCCATCCGGACGGCCTGGAGAAGTGCGTCGGCTGTGAGCTGTGCGCCTGGGCCTGCCCCGCCGACGCCATCTACGTGGAGGGCGCGGACAACACCGACGAGGAGCGCTACTCCCCGGGCGAGCGGTACGGCCGCGTCTACCAGATCAACTACGCCCGCTGCATCCTGTGCGGCCTGTGCATCGAGGCGTGTCCCACGCGCGCGTTGACGATGACGAACGAGTTCGAGCTGGCCGACTCCAGCCGCGCCAACCTGATCTACACCAAGGAGCAGCTGCTCGCCGGTCTCGACGAGGGCATGGTCGACTCGCCGCACGCCATCTACCCGGGCACGGACGAGCAGGACTACTACCGGGGTCTGGTCACGGAGGCCGCGCCGGGCACGGAACGCCAGACGGCCGTCTCCAAGGGCGAGAGCCCGCAGGAGTCCGCCTCCACGTCCGGCGCGGGCGAGCCGTCGTCGGAGGAGGTGGTCGGCCGATGAGCGCGCAGCTCGCCGCCTACGCCACCTCGACCGGCGAGGCCTTCCAGTTCTGGGTGCTCGGCACGGTCGCGGTGATCGGCGCCCTGTGCACCGTCTTCATGAAGAAGGCCGTGCACAGCGCGCTCTGTCTCGCCGGCACCATGATCGTCCTGGCGGTGTTCTACCTCGCCAACGGCGCCTACTTCCTGGGCATCGTGCAGATCGTGGTCTACACCGGCGCGATCATGATGCTCTTCCTGTTCGTGGTGATGCTCGTCGGCGTCACCGCGGCGGACTCGCTGAAGGAGACCATCAAGGGGCAGCGCTGGCTGGCCCTCCTGTGCGGTCTCGGCTTCGGCGTCCTGCTGATCGCCGGCATCGGCAACGCCTCCCTGACGGAGTTCAACGGCCTCACCGAGGCGAACGCGCACGGCAACGTGGAGGGTCTCGCCGCCCTCATCTTCACGAAGTACGTCTTCGCGTTCGAGATCACCGGCGCCCTGCTGATCACGGCGGCCGTGGGCGCCATGGTGCTCACCCACCGTGAGCGCACAGAGCGGCCCAAGACGCAGCGGGAGCTGGCCGAGCAGCGCGTCCGTGAGGGCAAGCACGTTCCGCCGCTGCCGGCCCCCGGCGTGTACGCGCGGCACAACGCGGTGGACGTCCAGGGCCTGCTGCCCGACGGCACCCCGTCGGAGCTCACGGTCAGCAGGACGCTGCGTGAGCGCGGTCAGATCAGGGACGTGTCCGCCGAGGCGCTGAGCGACCTCAAGGCCCTCGACCAGCGCGCCGAGGAGCGCCTGGAGCGGGCCGCGGTCGAGCCGCCCCGCCTGGGGCCGAACTCCCGGCGGACCGAGGAGGCGTCGAAGTGAACCCCGTCAACTATCTCTATCTCGCGGCCCTGTTGTTCACGATCGGTGCCACGGGCGTGCTGATCAGGCGCAACGCGATCGTCGTCTTCATGTGCATCGAGCTGATGCTCAACGCCTGCAACCTCGCGTTCGTCGCCTTCTCCCGGATGCACGGCAACCTCGACGGCCAGATCATCGCCTTCTTCACGATGGTCGTCGCCGCCGCGGAAGTCGTGGTCGGACTCGCGATCATCGTGTCGCTGTTCCGTTCCCGCCACTCGGCCTCGGTCGACGACGCCAGCCTGATGAAGCTGTAAGGGGTCGGAAGAATCGTGGAGAACCTGATTGCGCTGCTGATCGCGGCGCCCCTGCTCGGAGCGGCCGTCCTGCTGGTCGGCGGCCGCCGGCTCGACGCCGTCGGCCACTGGATCGGCACGCTGCTCGCGGCCGTCTCCTTCCTGCTCGGTGTCGTCCTCTTCGGCGACCTGCTGAGCAGGAACGCCGAAGACCGCACACTGACGCAGCACCTGTTCAGCTGGATCCCGGTCGAGGGCTTCCAGGCGGACGTCGCCTTCCGCGTCGACCAGTTGTCGATGACGTTCGTGCTGCTGATCACGGGCGTCGGCTCGCTGATCCACCTGTACTCGATCGGGTACATGGAGCACGACGAGCGGCGGCGCCGCTTCTTCGGCTACCTGAACCTGTTCCTCGCGGCGATGCTGCTGCTCGTCCTCGCCGACAACTACCTGCTGCTGTATGTCGGCTGGGAAGGCGTCGGTCTCGCGTCCTACCTGCTCATCGGCTTCTGGCAGCACAAGCCCAGCGCCGCCACCGCCGCGAAGAAGGCCTTCCTGGTCAACCGCGTCGGCGACATGGGGCTGTCCATCGCCATCATGCTGATGTTCACCACCTTCGGGACGTTCGCCTTCGGCCCGCTGCTCGGGACGGAGGGGGAGCCCGGCCTCGCCGGTGACGCGACGGAGGGCAAGCTCACCGCCATCGCCCTGATGCTGCTGCTCGCCGCCTGCGGCAAGTCCGCCCAGGTGCCGCTGCAGTCCTGGCTCGGGGACGCGATGGAGGGTCCGACCCCCGTCTCGGCTCTCATCCACGCCGCCACCATGGTGACCGCGGGCGTCTACCTGATCGTCCGATCGGCCGCCGTCTTCAACGGCGCGCCCGACGCGCAGCTCGTCGTCACCGTCGTCGGCGCCGTCACGCTCCTGTTCGGTGCGATCGTCGGTTGCGCGAAGGACGACATCAAGAAGGCACTGGCCGGTTCGACCATGTCGCAGATCGGCTACATGGTGCTGGCCGCGGGCCTCGGTCCCATCGGCTACGTCTTCGCGATCATGCACCTGGTGACGCACGGTTTCTTCAAGGCCGGGCTGTTCCTCGGCGCGGGCTCGGTCATGCACGGCATGAACGACGAGGTCGACATGCGCAAGTACGGCGGCCTGCGCAGGTACATGCCGGTCACCTTCGTCACCTTCGGTCTGGGATACCTCGCGATCATCGGCTTCCCCGGACTGTCCGGCTTCTTCTCCAAGGACAAGATCATCGAGGCGGCGTTCGCCAAGGGCGGCACCGAGGGCTGGATCCTCGGCGGCTGCGCCCTGCTCGGCGCGGCCATCACCGCGTACTACATGACACGCGTGATGCTGCTGACGTTCTTCGGTGAGAAGCGCTGGCAGCCCGACGCGGACGGCCACGAGCCGCACCCGCACGAGTCCCCGAAGTCCATGACGATCCCCATGATCGTGCTGGCGTTCGGCTCGGTGTTCGCCGGCGGGTTCTTCAGCATCGGCGACCGCTTCCTGCACTGGCTGGAGCCCGTCACCGGCCACTCCCACGGCGACTCGCCGGTCAGCGCCCTCACCGTCACCCTCGCCACCATGGTGGTGCTGGTGATCGGCGTGGCGATCGCCTACGCCCAGTACGGCCGCCGTCCGGTCCCGGTCGTCGCCCCGCGCGGGTCGCTGCTCACCCGGGCCGCCCGACGCGACCTGCTCCAGGACGACTTCAACCACGTCGTACTGGTCCGCGGCGGCGAGCACCTCACGCGCTCCCTGGTCTACGTCGATCACACCTTGGTCGACGGAGTCGTCAACGGCACGGCGGCCTCGGTCGGCGGCCTCTCCGGGCGACTGCGCCGACTGCAGAACGGCTTCGCGCGGTCGTACGCGGTCTCGATGTTCGGCGGTGCGGCGGTCCTCATCGCCGCGACCCTGCTGATGAGGGCGGTCTGATACCGATGTCCTTTCCTCTGCTGACAGCGACGGCGGCGCTCCCGGCGATCGGGGCGGTGGCCACGGCCGCCGTGCCGGCCGCCCGGCGCAACGCCGCCAAATCGCTGGCGTTGCTGTTCTCCGTCGCCACGCTCGTCCTGGCGATCTTCGTCCTGGTCCGCTTCGACCCGGACGGCGCCCGCTACCAGCTCACCGAATCCCACTCCTGGATCGCCGACTTCGGAGTCCGGTACGAACTCGGCGTGGACGGCATCGGAGTCGCGCTCGTCGCGCTGACCGCGCTGCTGATCCCGTTCATCATCCTCGCGGGCTGGCACGACGCCGACCCGCTGGAGACCGGCGACGCATCTCTCAGCAGCTTCGCTGCGGGGCGCTGGCGGCCCACTCAGGGCTTCTTCGCCCTGATCCTGGCCGTCGAGGCGATGGTGATCCTCTCCTTCGAGGCCACCGACGTCTTCCTCTTCTACATCTTCTTCGAAGCCATGCTCATCCCGATGTACTTCCTCATCGGCGGCTTCGGGGACCGTGCCCACGCGCACGGCGAGGAGACGGCGGCCACCCAACGGTCGTACGCGGCGGTCAAGTTCCTCCTGTACAACCTGGTCGGCGGTCTGATCATGCTGGCCGCGGTGATCGGCCTCTACGTGGTCGCCGGGAACTTCTCGCTCACGGACATCGCCGAGGCCCGCGCCAACGGCACACTCGACATGGCGACGAACACCGAACGCTGGCTGTTCCTCGGCTTCTTCTTCGCCTTCGCGGTGAAGGCCCCGCTGTGGCCGCTGCACACCTGGCTGCCCAACGCCATGGGCGAGGCGACCGCCCCCGTCGCGGTGCTGATCACGGCGGTGGTCGACAAGGTGGGCACCTTCGCGATGCTCCGGTTCTGCCTCCAGCTCTTCCCCGAGGCGAGCAAGTGGGCGACGCCCGTGATCCTCGTCCTGGCGCTGATCAGCATCATCTACGGGGCGCTGCTCGCCGTCGGCCAGCGGGACATCAAGCGGCTTGTGGCGTACGCGTCGATCTCGCACTTCGGGTTCATCATCCTGGGCATCTTCGCGATGACCAGCCAGGGCCAGTCGGGCGCGACGCTCTACATGGTCAACCACGGCATCTCGACGGCCGCCCTGATGCTGGTCGCCGGATTCCTCATCTCGCGGCGCGGCTCGCGGCTCATCGCCGACTACGGCGGTGTGCAGAAGGTCGCTCCGGTGCTGGCCGGCACGTTCCTGATCGGCGGTCTGGCGACGCTGTCGCTGCCGGGGCTCGCGCCGTTCGTGAGTGAGTTCCTCGTCCTGGTGGGCACGTTCGCGCGCTACCCGGCCGTCGGCATCATCGCCACCTTCGGCATCGTCCTGGCCGCCCTCTACACGCTGGTCCTCTACCAGCGGACGATGACGGGCCCGGTCAAGCCCGAGGTCTCCGCGATGCCGGACCTGCGCGCGCGTGAGCTCGCCGTCGTCGCCCCGCTGATCGTGCTGCTGATCTTCCTGGGCGTCTACCCGAAGCCCGTCACGGACATCGTGAACCCGGCGGTCAAGCAGACCTTGTCCGACGTACACAAGAAGGACCCCCAGCCCGAGGTGGAGGCGGCCAAGTGAGCGCATCAGCCGTCCACAGCCTGTGGACAACGGCGGCAGCCGCGACCGAGCCGATCTCGAAGATCGACGCGCCGAAGATCGAGTACGGGCAGCTGTCGCCCACCTTGATCGTCGTGGGTGCGGCGATCATCGGGGTGCTCGTCGAGGCGTTCGTGCCGCGCAAGCACCGCTACTACGCACAGCTGTTCGTGTCCGTCGTGGCGCTGGTCGCCGCCTTCGCCGCGGTGATCGCGCTGGCGGCGGGCGGCTACGGCACCACGAAGGCGCGCATCGCGGCCATGGGCGCGATCGCCGTCGACGGACCCGCCCTCTTCCTTCAGGGCACGATTTTGCTGGCCGCCCTGGTCGGGGCGTTCACCTTCGCCGAAAGGCGGCTCGATCCCGAGGCGCACGGCAACCGGGTCGACTCCTTCGCCGCTCAGGCGGCCTCCGTGCCCGGAAGCGACAGCGAGAAGGCCGCCGTCAAGGCCGGTTTCACGACCACCGAGGTCTTCCCGCTGCTGCTGTTCGCGGTCGCCGGCATGCTGGTCTTCCCGTCGGCCAACGACCTGCTGACGCTCTTCATCGCACTGGAAGTCTTCTCGCTGCCGCTGTACCTGCTGTGCGCGGTGGCCCGCCGCAAGCGGCTCATGTCGCAGGAAGCCGCGGTCAAGTACTTCCTCCTCGGGGCGTTCGCCTCCGCCTTCACCCTCTTCGGCATCGCCCTGCTGTACGGCTACGCGGGATCGGTGTCGTACGCGACGATCGCGCAGGTCGTCGACGGAACGGTGCAGAACATGAACCCGGCGCTCGCCGACACCATGGGCAACGACGCGCTGCTGCTCATCGGTGCCGCGATGATCGTCATGGGCCTGCTGTTCAAGGTCGGCGCGGTGCCCTTCCACATGTGGACGCCCGACGTCTACCAGGGCGCGCCGACGCCCGTCACCGGCTTCATGGCCGCGGCGACCAAGGTGGCCGCGTTCGGCGCGCTGCTGCGCCTGCTGTACGTCGTCCTGCCCGGGCTGCGCTGGGACTGGCGGCCGGTGATGTGGGGCGTCGCGATCGTCACCATGCTGGGCGGTGCGATCGTCGCGATCACGCAGACCGACATCAAGCGGCTGCTGGCGTACTCGTCGATCGCGCACGCCGGATTCATCCTCGCCGGCGTCATCGCGACCACCCCGGACGGCGTCTCGTCCGTCCTCTTCTACCTGGCCGCGTACTCGTTCGTGACGATCGGCGCGTTCGCCGTGGTCACCCTCGTGCGCGACGCCGGCGGTGAGGCGACGCACCTGTCCAAGTGGGCGGGGCTCGGCCGGCGGTCGCCGCTGGTGGCTGCCGTGTTCGCGGTGTTCCTGCTGGCCTTCGCCGGTATCCCGCTGACCTCCGGGTTCGCCGGTAAGTTCGCCGTGTTCAAGGCGGCGGCGGAGGGCGGCGCGGCACCTCTGGTCGTGGTCGGCGTGATCTCGTCCGCGATCGCCGCCTTCTTCTACATCCGGGTGATCGTGCTGATGTTCTTCAGTGAGCCGCGGCCCGAGGGCCCGACCGTCGCCGTCCCGTCCCCGCTGACGATGACGGCGATCGGCGTGGGCGTGGCGGTCACGCTCGTGCTCGGTGTGGCGCCCCAGTACTTCCTGGACCTGGCGAACCAGGCGGGAGTGTTCGTGCGCTGAGCCGGCGGCGAGGCGCGCCGGCCTGCGCCTGCCGGCGTTGTGGGCCCGGTTCCCAGGGGACCGGGCCCACCGTCGTCGCACAGGTGAGCGACGCGGGCCGATTCCCAGGGGGCATCACGCAGAGTCACCGGATCGGGTCTGTGGATAACTCCGGCGGTGTCGGTGCGGACCCCTATCGTGGAGGCAGTGGTCGAAGGGCGACGTACGGGGGACCAGACGATGGGCGCGACGGGCGGGATCAGCGAGATGACAGGGATCACCGGGACACCGGAGCGGACCGACAGCGAGGCCCTGGCCACGCTGCACCGGGTCTTCGGATACGAGGCCTTCCGCGGCGCGCAGGAAGAGGTCATCGAGCACGTGGTGGCGGGTGGGGACGCGGTGGTCCTCATGCCGACCGGCGGCGGCAAGTCGCTCTGCTACCAGATCCCCGCCCTGGTCCGACCCGGCACGGGAATCGTCGTCTCCCCGCTGATCGCGCTGATGCAGGACCAGGTGGACGCGCTGCGGGCACTCGGCGTGAACGCCGGGTTCATGAACTCCACGCAGGACTTCGACGAGCGGCGCGTGGTCGAGGCCGAGTTCCTGGCCGGCGAGCTGGACCTGCTGTACCTCGCGCCGGAGCGACTGCGCCTCGAGTCCACCCAGGAACTTCTGTCCCGCGGCAAGATCGCGGTGTTCGCGATCGACGAGGCGCACTGTGTGTCCCAGTGGGGCCACGACTTCCGCCCCGACTACCTCACGCTCGCCGTGCTCGGCGAGCGCTGGCCCGACGTCCCGAGGGTCGCCCTCACGGCGACGGCGACGCGCGCCACGCACGACGAGATCACCCAGCGGCTCAACATGCCGTCGGCCCGGCACTTCGTGGCGAGCTTCGACCGGCCGAACATCCAGTACCGGATCGTACCGAAGGCCGACCCCAAGAAGCAGCTGCTGAGCTTCCTGCGCGAGGAACACGCGGGCGACGCGGGCATCGTGTACTGCCTCTCACGCAACTCCGTGGAGAAGACAGCCGAGTTCCTCTCCCGCAACGGCGTCGAGGCGGTCCCCTACCACGCGGGTCTGGACGCGGGCACGCGCGCCGCCCACCAGTCCCGGTTCCTGCGCGAGGACGGCCTGGTGGTGTGCGCGACCATCGCCTTCGGCATGGGCATCGACAAACCGGACGTGCGGTTCGTCGCCCACCTCGACCTGCCGAAGTCGATCGAGGGCTACTACCAGGAGACCGGGCGCGGCGGCCGTGACGGGCTGCCGTCCACGGCCTGGATGGCGTACGGCCTCAACGACGTCATACAGCAGCGCAAGCTCATCCAGTCCGGTGAGGGCGACGAGGCGTTCCGGCGCAGGGCCGCCGCCCACCTGGACTCGATGCTGGCGCTGTGCGAGACCGCGCAGTGCCGCCGTGGACAGCTCCTCGCCTACTTCGGCCAGGAACCGGACGCGGCGGGCTGCGGCAACTGCGACACCTGCCTCACCCCGCCGGAGACGTGGGACGGCACGGTCGCGGCCCAGAAGGTCCTGTCCACGGTGGTGCGGTTGCAGCGCGAGCGCGGACAGAAGTTCGGCGCCGTGCAGATCGTCGACATCCTGATGGGCAAGCGCACGGCCAAGGTGATCCAGTTCGACCACGACCAGCTCTCGGTGTTCGGCATCGGCGAGGATCTCACCGAGGGTGAATGGCGAGGCGTCGTCCGGCAGTTGCTGGCGCAGGGGCTGCTGGCCGTCGAGGGCGAGTACGGCACGCTCGTGCTGACGGAGGCCAGCGGGGCGGTGCTGCGCCGCGAAGGGGACGTGTTGCTGCGCAAGGAGCCGAAGAGGCCGGTCACGTCGTCCAAGGCGTCGGGGGGTTCCTCGTCCGGCCGCAAGGGGGCCAAGGCCGCCGTGGCCGAGCTGCCCGAGGAACTGCTGCCCGCCTTCGAGGCGCTGCGCGCCTGGCGCGCGGAACAGGCCCGTGAGCAGGGCGTTCCGGCGTACGTCATCTTCCACGACGCCACGCTTCGCGAGATCGCCACGGTGTGGCCGACGTCGGTGCGGCAACTCGGCGGGATCAGCGGGGTCGGCGAGAAGAAGCTGGTGACGTACGGGGAGGGCGTGGTCGCGGTCCTGGCCTCATTGGGCGGGCCCCCGCAGGGTGGCACCGAGGCGGGTGCGACCGAAGGTTCGGCTGCCGGGCGTGCCGGTGGTGGTGCCGGAGCCGGTGCCCACGCAGCTGCCGGCGGGAACGCCGCCACGGACCCGGGCGCTTCGGACCTCTGGCCCGACGTGGACGAAGAGCCCGCGCCCGAGGACTGGATATAGAGAGCCGCGCCTCCTCGTCCCGTCCCGTCCCGTCCTGTCCCGTTCCGTCCCGTCCCGAGTGCCACTGTCCGGAGTCCGACCGTGCCGATTCCCGTGTCCCCCGTCAGGGGCCGAACCCGGGGGCGGAGGCGGCGCTCGTGCCGCTGCGGTCCTCGGCGTGCCCGGCTCGTGGGTGCCGGTCCGGGCACCTTCCTCAAAGGGCGCGGCCCGCGTAGGCCCTGACGTCGGCGTCCGAGTCGGTCGTCGCCGTGGCGAGGGCGGCGCGGGCGGCCTCCGAGGCGCGCAGGCGGGTCAGGGCCAGCACGGCGGCCTTGCGGACGTCGGCGTTCGGATCGGCCAGGGCCTTGGCGAGGACCGGCACGGCCGTGTCGGGGTGGGTCACGGACAGCGCGGTGGCAGCGCCGGCACGGACCTGCCAGGCCGGGTCGGCCAGGGCCTCCACGGCGCGGGCGGCGAGCGGCGCCGGGCAGCCGGTCGTGCCCAGCGCCCCGTAGGCGGCGGCGCGGACCAGGGCGTCGGGGTCGTCGACCAGACGGACGAGCGCCGTGTGGACGGCGTCCCGCTCGATGGTGGCCCCCGGACCCGCGCCCATGCCCGTGGCGGAGGCGAAACCGGCTCTGGTTCCGGATTCGGCTCCGGCTCCGGCTCCGGAAGCGAATCCGCAATCGGCTCCGCCGTCCGCGACCGGTGAGGCGCCGGTGAAGGGCAATGGGCCGATGCCGTGTCCGCCCCCGGACTCCGCCGACCCGTCGCCGCCGAGGCGTCCGGCGGCCACCGTGGCCAGGGATCTGGCGATCGTGACGCGAACCTCGCGGGACGGGTCTGCGGTCGCCGCGCGAGCCAGTTCGTCGGCGGCGTCGACGGAGACCAGAGCGCGGACGGCCTCGATCCGGACGGCGATGTCCGCGTCGGTGAGGGACCCGGCGAACAGGGCGGCGTCCCCGAGACGCAGGGCGCGCAGAACGTCCAGGGCCGCCGCACGGACGACGGGGTCGGCCTCCGTGAGCGCGGCGGCGAGGCCGTCCCGAAGGGCGGGCTCCGCGGGCAGGGTCTCGACGAGTTCCCGGAGCGAGGCCGCGGCGGCGGAGCGTACCGCGGCGGCGGGGTCGCGCAGCGCTTCGGCCAGTGCGGGACCGGTGCCCGAAGGCAGGGTCTCGGTGAGGACGGCGACAGCCTCGCGCCGGACGGCAGGCGCGGGGTCGGACAAGTAGGGCAGCAGAGCGCCGAGTTCGGGCTCCTCCTCGGCGAGGGCGACGAGTTCGAGCAGACGGGACGAGGACCGGGGGGAGGAGGCGTGGTCGAGGGCGGGTTCGGGGGCGGCGGGCGCCGAGACGGTCGTCTCCGCCGTGCGGGCCTCGGCCCCCGCGGCGACGGGCGCCACGTCGCGTGAACCGGCCGTCGCCACGTTCTCGGCGTGCACCTCGCCGATGTGCCGCGAAGTGCCGCCGACGGGGGTGAACTCGTCGATCGGCACCAGATACGGAGCCACGGGCCGGGCCGTGAACTCCATCGCACCGGAGGGGGACTTGTGCAGATCCAGATGGTGGAACCAGGAGGAGTCGTCACGATGAGGGTGGTCGAGACGGTCGTGGTAGAGGCCCCAGCGGGACTCGGTGCGGGCCAGGGAGGCGCGCGCGGCCATCTCCGCGCAGTCGCGGATGAAGGTGACCTCGGCGCAGCGCATCAGCTCGTGCGCGGTACGGGCGCCCATCCCGGCGATGTCGTCGCGCATCCGCTCGAAGGACTCCAGGGCAAGCGACAGCCGCGCGCCCGACTTCGGCGGGGCGACGTAGTCGTTCACGAAGCGGCGCAGCTTGTACTCGACCTGGGGCTGCGGCGGGCCCTCCGGGTTGCGCAACGGGCGGTAGATCAATTCGTGCGCCTGGCGCAGCTGATCGGCGGGCAGCTCACCGTCGTACGCCGTGTACCGGGCGGCGTCCGACCCGGCCAGGTCGCCGAAGACGAACGCGCCGATCATGTAGTTGTGCGGGACGCAGGCGAGGTCGCCCGCCGCGTACAGCCGGGGGACGGTGGTGCGGGCGTGTTCGTCCACCCGGACGCCCGACGCCGAATGGCCGCCGCACAGGCCGATCTCCGAGATGTGCATCTCGATGTCGTGGGTGCGGTAGTCATGGCCGCGGCCGGCGTGGAAGGTGCCGCGGGAAGGGCGCTCGGTGGAGTGCAGGATCGACTCCAGGGAGGCGATCGACTCCTCGGGCAGATGGCTGAGCTTCAGGTAGACGGGGCCCCGGTCGCTGGCGACCTCCGCCGCGAACTCGGCCATCATCTGCCCCGACCAGTAGTCGGAGTCGACGAAGCGTTCGCCGTGCCGGTTGACCTGGTAGCCGCCGAAGGGATTGGCGACGTAGGCGCAGGCGGGGCCGTTGTAGTCCTTGATGAGCGGGTTGATCTGGAAGCACTCGATCCCGGTCAGCTCGGCGCCCGCGTGGTAGGCCATGGCGTAGCCGTCGCCCGCGTTGGTGGGGTTCTCGTACGTGCCGTACAGGTAGCCGGAGGCAGGCAGGCCGAGGCGGCCGCAGGCGCCGGTGGCGAGGATGACGCCGCCCGCGCGGACGGTGACGAACTGCCCTGTGCGGGTGTTGAAGCCGACCGCGCCGATGGCCCGCCCGTCGTCGGGGGCCGTCAGCACGCGTACCGGCATCACCCGGTTCTCGATGCGGATCCGCTCCCGCATCTCGCGCCTCCGCAGCTGCCGGTACAGGACCTTCTTGACGTCCTTGCCCTCCGGCATGGGCAGCACATAGGAGCCGGAGCGGTGGACCTGGCGGACCGCGTAGTCGCCGTGTTCGTCCTTCTCGAACTTCACGCCGTACGACTCCAGGCGCTGCACCATGGCGAAGCCGCGGGTGGCGGTCTGGCGGACGGTGGACTGGTCGACGATGCCGTCGTTGGCGCGGGTGATCTCGGCGACGTAGTCGTCGGGCTCGGCGCGGCCCGGGATGACGGCGTTGTTCACGCCGTCCATGCCCATCGCGAGCGCGCCCGAGTGGCGGACGTGGGCCTTCTCCAGGAGCAGCACGTCCGCGCCGCGTTCGGCGGCGGTCAGGGCGGCCATGGTCCCGGCGGTGCCGCCGCCGATGACGAGGACGTCGCAGGTCAGCTCTTCGGCGTCGGTGAGCGCGGGGATCTGCAGGAGGGTGTCCACCGGGGTGCCTTTCAGGTGCTCAGGGAGGTCAGGACGTCGCGCCGCAGGGCCGCGCGCGCGGGGTCGTCGTTTGCGGCGCGGTCGCGGGGGCGGGGTACGTCCCGTACGGCTACGAGCCGGCCCGCGCCGAGCAGGGCCACGCGGTCGCCGAGGAACAGGGCCTCGTCCACGTCGTGCGTGACGAAGACGACGGTGGCCCCGGTCCCCCGCAACACCTCCACCAGCAGGTTCTGCATGCCGGCGCGGGTCTGGGCGTCGAGGGCGCCGAACGGCTCGTCCATGAGGACGGCGCGCGGGCCCGCAGCGAGGGCGCGGGCCAACTGGGCCCGCTGGCGCTGCCCTCCTGAGACGCGGTGCGGCAACTGCCGTGCGCGGTCGGCGAGTCCGACCCGCTCGAGCCAGTCGGCGGCCTTCCCTCTGCGTTCCGCGCGCCGAAGGCCCTGGATGGCGAGAGGCAGTTCGACGTTGGTCTGCAGGGTGCGCCAGGGCAGCAGGGCGTCCTCCTGGAAGACCAGCGCGCGGTCCGCCGCGGGTCCGCCGATCGGCAGGCCGTCCTGCTCGACGGCTCCGCCCAGCGCGGGCAGCAGCCCGGCGAACGTGCGCAACAGCGTCGACTTCCCACAGCCCGAAGGGCCGACGACGGTGAGGATCTCGCCCGGCGAGACGTCCAGGTCGACGTCGGCCAGGGCGGCGGCGTCGGGGCGGCCCAGCGTGGCAGCACGAAGGGTGAGCCGGGTGCCCCGCGCGGGGGAGCCCGTTGCCGTACCGGCGGCGGCCCTCACGGTCGGGGGGCCGGGGGTCTCACGGGTGTCAGACGAGGTGCTCACGGCGCGTCCCCTCGGGTTCGGGTCCGCTGCGTACGGCGTCGTCGGCGCCGCCGGACGAGGCGGAGGCGGACGGGCTGGAGCCGGAGGAGACGGCGGAGGAGATGGAGTCGGCCGGTGTCGGTGTCGGTGTCGGCTTGGGCGTGGGGGTCTCGAGGCGCCGTGGGCGGGGTCGGCCGCCGGCGGGAACGTACGAGGTGCGGGGCAGCCAGCGGGTCAGCCGACGGCCGAGGAGTTCCACGGCCGTGGAGGTGGCCCAGCCGAGCACACCGATCGTGACCATGCCGACGAAGACGCCCGGGTAGTCGACCACGGTGTAGTCCTGCCAGGTGCGGTAACCGACGCCGTACTGACCGGAGATCATCTCGGCGGAGATCACGCAGATCCACGACACGCCGATGCCGACCGACAGCCCGCCGAAGATGCCGGGCAGCGCACCCGGCAGCACGACCGAGCCGAGTATCCGCCACCGGCCGCCGCCCATGGTGCGCACCGCTTCCTCCCATCCAGGGCTCAGCGCGCGGACCGCGTGCCGGGTGGAGACCATGACGGGGAAGAAGGCGGCGGTGAAGGTGATGAAGACGATGCCCTGTTCGTTGGAGGGGAACAGG
Source organism: Streptomyces sp. B21-105 (assembly GCF_036898465.1). Classification (NCBI taxonomy): domain Bacteria; kingdom Bacillati; phylum Actinomycetota; class Actinomycetes; order Kitasatosporales; family Streptomycetaceae; genus Streptomyces; species Streptomyces sp. B21-105. Next base: position 5,482,146 of record NZ_JARUMJ010000001.1, read on the forward strand.
AGGATCGAGACGGGGACCAGGGCGATCGCGGGGATGGGCCGCACGACCTCGAGGACAGGTCCGAGCAGGTCCTCGGCCAACCGCGAGCGCGCCACGAGCACGCCCGTGGCGACCCCCACGACGGCGGCCAGCAGGAAGCCGCTGAGGATGCGGGTGAGACTGTCGGTGAGATCGGTCCAGTAGTCGTCGCCGGCCATGCGGTCCGCGAAGGCGCGCGCCACGTCGGCGACCGTCGGGAACTGCGAGAACCGCAGCCACAGGTCGACGTTCAGGCTGGTCAGCAGCTGCCACAGACCGAGAGCGGCGGCCACCGAGGCGAACCGCAGCGCATACCGGCTCATGAGGCCCGCCCCAGGGCGTCGTCGTACGTCACGACGCGGGCGCCGCCGTGCGCGGCGACGTAGACCTGCGCGGTGGCCGGGGTGACGAAGGGCAGGAGGGTCGTGCCGTCGGCCACCCAGACCGCCTTGTCGGCGAACCACAGGGTGCCGGTGGTGGCGTCGGGGACGTAGGCGGCGCGGACCGCGTCCTTGTGCCCGGCGACGTAGTTCAGCAGCTCGGCGGGGGTCTTGAAGGCGAGGGTCTTCGTGGCGTCGCCCTTCGGCCAGACCTCGCTCGCCGCGGGCGGCGGGGCGGCGGCGAGCTGCCGGGCGTACGACGAGCCGAGCGCCTTCCTGACGTACTGGTCGTCGACGAAGGAGTCCACGTCGACGTCGCCGGTCAGCTTGGCCGCCTTGAGGATCGACACGTCCTTCTCGAGGGCGGAGACCAGTTGGGGTTTGACGGCGGGGTCGAAGGTGGAGATGCCGTGGGCTCCGTTGTAGAGGTAGACGACCTCGGCGGGCAGCTCGGTGGCCTTGGCGACGCTCTCGGCGGCGGCCACGGGGTGGCCGTTCAGATAGGCGGTGGCCTCGGCCTGCGCCTTGAGGAACGCCTCCAGTACCGCGGGGCGCTCCTTGGCGAACTTCTCGCGGACGGTGACGCCGTGGAACGTGGCCAGGTTCAGCTGGGCGCCGTCGTAGAGGGCCTTGGCCTTGCCCTGGTAGGCGAGCAGGCCGGGCCATGCGACGAACTGCGAGAGGGCGTCGGCGCTGCCCGCGGAGAGCGCCGACGCGCCCACGGCCGGCTGCTGGTTGAGTTTTTCGACGCCTTTGTCCGGGTCGATGCCGGCCCGCTGCAGGGCGCGCACGAGGGTGCCGTCGGCGGCGGAGCCCACGCTGGTGGAGACCTTCTTGCCCTTGAGGTCCTGGAGGGAGGCGAGCTTGGAGTCGGGTGCGGTGACGATGGTGTTGAGACCGCCGCGGAGGTTGTAGCCGGTGATCGACACCAGGTGCGTGGGCTGGTTCAGCTGCTTGCCGCGGGCCGCGTTGATGAGGAGCGGGAAGTCGCCCATCGAGCCGATGTCGATCTTCCCGGCGGTCATCTGCGCGGTGATGGGTGCGCCGGTGGCGTAGTCCTGCCAGTCCACCTTGTAGGTTCTGCCGTCGCCGAGCGCGTTGAGTTCTTTCTCGAAGTAGCCGAGGGAACGCAGGAGGGTGCCCGCGGTGACCGTGTTGATGGTCTTGGACTGGTAGCCGACGGTGACGGTGACCGTGGAGTCGCTGCCGGCCTCCGCACTGCCGCACCCGGCCAGCGGGAACAGCAGGAGGACGGCGGTCGCGGCCGCTGCCTGGGATTTCATGGGAGATGCGGACCTTTCACCGGAGCAGGTAGGGCATGTTGACCGTGACGGCTCCGGTGGGGCAGCGGGCCGCGCAGGGGCCGCAGTACCAGCACTCGTCGACGTGCATGTAGGCCTTGCCGTTGCGCTCGTCGATGGCGAGGGAGTCCAGCGGGCACATGTCCACGCAGAGGGTGCAGCCGTCGATGCACTTCGACTCGTCGATGGTCACGGGCACGTCGGCCCGCTGGGGCGCCAGGGTCATGGCTGTCTCCGAAAAAGTCCCGAGAAATTCTGCGAGATCCCGTGCGGCGGCGAACCGATGGGGCCTTGCCGAACGATGAAGGGGTGAGAGCGGGAAAGCAGGGCGGAATGGCTGGGGAGGGGGCGGCGGGAGATGGAAGGTCACAGCGAGCGGTGCAGTTGTCCACTCATCGAGATGCGGTCGCCGCGGAAGCGGATGAACTCCAGGTCCACCGGGCGTCCGTCGGCGAGATGGGTGAGGCGTTCGAGCATCAGGACGGCCGCCCCGCGCGGCGCCTCCAGTACGGCGGCGGAGTGGGCGTCCGCGGTCACCGCCTCCAGGGTGATCTCGGCGTGGCCGAGGCGCTGCCCGGTGAGGGCTTCGAGGAGACGGAAGACGTCGGTGTTCTCCAGATCGGCGCCCAGCAGATCGGCGCCGATGTCGAGCGGGATGTAGGTGAGGTCGAGCGAGAGGGGAACGCCGCCCAGGCGGCGCAGGCGTTCGATGTAGAGGACATCGGCGCCGGGCGGGACCCGGAGGCGGCCGGCCACTGGTGCGGGTGCCGCGACGGGTCCCATCGTGCGGACCTCGTTCGTGACGTGGCCGTGCTCGTGCAGGGTCTCCGCGAGCCCCATCAGACGGTCCAGCCCATGGGGGTACTTCTGTGCCACGACGATCGTGCCGACGCCGGGCAGGCGTTCCACCAGCCCTTCGGCCCGCAGGAGGTCGAGGGCCTCGCGGACGGTGTTGCGGGAGGCGCGGTAGTCGGCGGCGAGGGTCCCCTCGTGGGGGAGCATGCCGGCCGGGAAATCGCCGGTGAGCAGTTGGCGACGGAGCAGGTCGGCGAGCTGACGTGCCTGGTCCGCGCGCAGCCGGCGCCGCGCACGGTGGGCGGCGACGGTGGTCGCGCCCTGGCCGGCGTGGTCTCGGATGCGGTCGGTGGCTGGCATGTTTCGAACCATACCGACTCACTAGGGAAACAGGTGTTGCCGGAATGTTGCGCCATCTGCGGCAACGTCAGACAAGGGTGTGACCTGGGGAAACGGCTGCCCTTCGAGGCAGATCCGCCACTTCGCGGAGAGATCCGCGGGTTCAGGACAGCGCGGTCAGTCCTGGGGCGAAGGTGATCAGCAGCGGCAGCAGCGGGACCAGCGTGGCCACGGTCGTCGTCAGCGCCCGGTGTCTGCGCAGCAGGCGTGGGGGCGGCTCGAGGAGCCGGTCGACGCGCTCGCCCAGGAGGCGGTGACTGGAGGCGCAGGACAGGACGCCGCGGTGCTGGTTCAGCTCGATCAGGGCCAGCGCCGTGGTCAGGTGCCCGCAGCGGCGTGACGCCGTGTCGTCGGCGGCGAGTTCGACCAGGCGGTGCGTCTGGTCGCAGAAGTGCGAGAAGAGCGGAATACGGGGGAAGCCGGTGGCAAGGGCAGTGGACAGGTGGAGCAGCCAGTCGTGGTGGGCGCGGGCATGGCCGCGCTCATGGGTGAGGACGGCGTCCAGCTGGTGGGAGGTGAGGCGGTGCAGGGCGCCGGTGGTCACGATCAACTGGGGCGGGCTGCCGGGCATCCACCAGGCGTCCGGGTACTCGTCCTCCAGCACGAGCAGCGGGCCCCGGGCGGGCGGCAGGCCCGCGGGCAGGTCGGGGGCGCGTTCACGCAGGTGGGCCCGCGCCCGGTCACGGCGTCGGCGCGCCTCGACGAGTTCGCGGGCGAGCATGGCGGTGGTCCAGGCGGCCCCGCAGGCCAGCAGCAGCGTCAGGGCCGTCGCCCACAGCGGGGCGGCGGAGAGGTCGTACGCCTCCGTGACCTCCGCCGGGGCAGGCGCGAACACCTGTGAACGGACGGTGTGGAAGACGGCCGCAGCGCCCAGCACCAGCGCGGTCAGGCAGCACAGCAGCACGGTGGCGACCAGGCACTGCCACACCCACAGCCCCACCACCGGCTCACGCTCGGGCCAGGCGGCGCGGGTCAGCGCACGAGGGGCCGGCACCGCGGCGGCCAGGCCGACGATGCTCAGCAGGAGCAGGCAGACGGTCATGCCGGGGGCTCCGGATCCTGGTAGGGAAGGGGGAGCGCGCCACACGGGCGCGAAGTGCGTGCCGGCGGCGCGCACGCGTGCGGCCTGCCACGGGCGGCAGGCAGGGTACGAAGACCGCGCCCGCCGCCAGTATGACGGCGGTTCCGCCGGGAGTCAGCCCAAGCCGACGCCCGGATTCGACGAGGGCCGGCTTGTCCGGGCACGGACCACGAAGCAGGCCGGCACACCCAACGTCCCGCCGCACGTCGCACCGGACGTCCCGCCGCACGTCCCGCCCTACGTCGGGCCGAACGCCCCGCCGAAAGTCGCACCGCGCGTCATCGCACCGCCTGCCCTCGAGTTCGAGGCCGGGCCTGTGATCGGGCGCGGGAGAGGGGCTTCACCCGGTGACCACCCGGCCGCTCACCTCGCCCAGTCCCACCCGCAGTCCGTCGGGGCCGGGAGCCCACGCCGACAGGGCCACCACATCGCCGTCCTCCAAAAACGCCCTTTTGCCGTCGGGGAGTTCCAGCGGGTCACGGCCGTTCCAGGTCAGCTCCAGGAGGGAGCCGAGCTGGTCCGGGTTCGGTCCGCTCACGGTGCCCGAGCCGTACAGATCGCCGGTGCGCAGGGAGGCCCCGTTGACCGTGAGGTGGGCCAGTTGCTGGGCGGCCGTCCAGTACATGGCGCAGAAGGGCGGCTCGGAGACGACGTGACCGTTGACCGCGACGGAGATGCGCAGGTCGTAGCCTGCGGGTTCGGCGGCGGAGTCGTCCAGGTAGGGCAGGAGGGGGTGGGTCCGCTCCGGGGGCGTGGTGCGGGCCTCGTCCAGAGCTTCGAGCGGGGTGATCCACGCCGACACCGACGTGGCGAACGACTTGCCGAGGAACGGGCCGAGGGGCACGTACTCCCAGGCCTGGATGTCACGGGCGGACCAGTCGTTGAGCAGGCACAGTCCGAAGACGTGCTCGCGGTAGTCGGCCAGCGCGACCGGGCTGCCCTGCTTCGACGGCACTCCGACCACGAAGCCGACCTCGGCCTCGATGTCGAGCCGCACGGACGGACCGAAGACGGGGGCGGGATCGGAGGGCGCCTTGCGCTGGCCCGAGGGGCGCACGATGTCCGTGCCGGAGACCACGACCGTGCCGGCGCGGCCGTGGTAACCGATCGGCAGGTGCTTCCAGTTGGCGAGGAGGGTGTCGCCGGCGTCCGGGCGGAAGATCGCGCCGGCGTTTCGCGCGTGGTGTTCGGAGGAGTAGAAGTCGACGTAGTCGGCGACCTCGAAGGGGAGGTGCAGGGACACCGCCGACAGGGGATGCAGGAGCGGTTCGACGGTGGGGCGGTGGGCAGGGTCGGTGACCCACTCCGTGAGCGTGCGGCGCACCTGCGACCAGACGGCACGGCCCGCCGCGAGCAGCGGGTTCAGGGTCGGCGCCGAAAGCAGCTCCGCGTGGGGCGAGCCGAGCGCGCGGGCCGCCGCGCCCGCGTCCAGCACGTGCTCGCCGAGCCGGACGCCGACGGTCCGCCCGGTGGAGCCCGAGAGGGAGAACACGCCGTACGGGAGGTTGTGCGGGCCGAAGGGATCGCCCTCGGGAAGGTCGAAGGGGGGCATGGGGTACTGCCTCTCTTTCCTGCACTCATCGGTCTCGCCATGTCGTGGCCACCGGATACCGGGCGGATGTCGCGCGGGTGCGGCGAGCCGGGCCACACGTTACGGCTGACCTGGCGAAAGCGACATGGGGGACCGGCCGGCGAGGCGTTTCGGCCTGCAGCCCTGCAGCCCTGCAGCCCTGCAGCCCTGCAGCCCTGCAGCCCTGCAGGCCCCGCAGCCCGGGAGGCCCGCCGCCCTCCGCATCCGGCGGACCGACTCCCGGTGGTGCACGGGCGGGGCAGGGGCCCGGCCCGCCATCTCGAGCCGGTGCAGAGACCCTTGGCCGTCGGCTCCCCGGGCGAAGGGTCAGAAAGCCGCTTCAATGAGCCAGTCCCGGGACGGTCGGTAAAGACCAGTCCCGCAAGGAGAGTTGGCAGAACAGGGCAGGACCTGGCCGTCGTTCGCTTCTCGTCGAACCAGGGGGGTACGAGATCCGTATTCTCTGATCATGGCCGCACCCACCGCATATGCCGCGCGCACCGCGTACTCCCTGATCGCCACAGACCTGGACGGAACGCTGCTCCGCGGCGACGACACCTTCTCCGACCGGTCGCTCGACGCGCTCGCGCGGGTGGCCGCCGCCGGCGCACGCCACCTGGTGGTGACGGGACGGCCCGCGCCCCGCGTGCGGCCGCTCCTCGAGCGCCTGCACAGCAGGGGGCTCGCGGTGTGCGGACAGGGTGCGCAGCTGTACGACGCCGGCGCGGACCGGCTGCTGTGGTCGGTGACCCTGGACCGGGAGCTGGCCGAGACCGCGCTGGGCAAGATCGAAGCGGAGGTCGGGCAGCTGTACGCGGCGGTCGACCAGGACGGCGTCGACGGGCTGACGCTCATCGAGCCGGGGTACCGGATGCCCCACCCGACGCTGCCGGCGCTGCGCGTCGGTCGTCGCGACGACCTGTGGTGCGAGCCGATCAGCAAGGTGCTGCTGCGTCATCCCACCCTGTCCGACGACGAGTTGGCGGCGACGGCCCGCTCGGTGGTCGGCTCGCTCGCCACGGTCACGATGTCGGGTCCCGGCACGGTCGAGCTGCAGCCCTGCGGGATCACCAAGGCGACGGGGCTGGCGCTGGCCGCGGAACACCTCGGGCTGCGGCCCGAGGACACCGTCGCCTTCGGGGACATGCCCAACGACATCCCGATGTTCGACTGGGCGGCGCGCGGTGTCGCGATGGCCAACGCCCATCCCGAACTCAAGGCGGTGGCCGACGAGGTGACGACGTCGAACGAGGACGACGGCGTGGCCGTCGTCCTCGAAAGACTGTTTCCGTGAGCCCGGGGGTCAGTAGGCGCCGAAGACGTTGTCGATGGAGCCGTAACGCGCGGCCGCGTAGTTGCAGGCGGCGGTGATGTTCGCGACCGGGTCGTAGGAGTCCCAGGAGGTGCCCTCGACGTGGTACGCGCGGAAGGTCGGGTCGATGACCTGCAGCAGGCCCTTGGACGGGATGCCCGCGGCGGCGTTGGAGTCCCAGAGGTTGATGGCGTAGGGGTTGCCCGAGGACTCGCGGATGACGTTGCGGTAGATGCCGTTGTACGTCCCCGGGATGCCGTGCTCCGACATGACCTGCAGGGAGGCGCGGATCCAGCCGTCGAGGTTGTCGGAGTAGCCGAGGCTGCTCGCGGTGGCGACGGTCGGCGTGGTGGCCGCGGAGGCGGTGGTCGCGCCGATGAGCGGGAGCGCCAGTACGGCGACTCCGGTGCCGGCGATGGCGAGCTTGCGGGCGAGACGAGACGTGCGGGTGGGGCGCTGAGCGGCAGCGGACATGATGAGTTTTCCTCTCCGTCGCCTGCGAGGTGAGCTGTCGGGTTCGGGCGGGAGCTGCCCGGTCGCGTCCTGAAGACCGCGACTTCACCCCAAGCCGCAACGGATTGCCCGAAACGCTCCGAATATCCAGAACGTCAGGGCCATGCGATGCGGCGACTTACCTGGTTCCCCCGCTCCTGCCATGCGTTTCTCGGTGGGTGTTACGGGCGGCGGCAGGATTAGGCGTCCGCCCGACTGGCCCGGAACGTATGCGAGAGCACATGTCCGAAACAAGTGTCGGATTCACAGATGACCCCTATTGACCTTGGTCTGTGCCGTATGGGCCACTTGATCCTTTGTGGGTGCAAAGTGTCAACTCGCTTGAGGAGTGCGGTGAATCGATGGGTGGCGGGGCGCGACTGTCGCCGGCGGGACAGTGAGCCATGTCACGGAGAGTCGCAAGGCTGGCGAATCGGGCATTAGCCTCAACTCGCTTGTTATGGGGTGCGGGAGGAGTGGACGGGTCGGGGTCGTGCTTCCTGCGGTGTCGCCGGTGTCGCCGGTGTCGCCGGTGGCACCTGGGGCGCATCCAGTGACACGTCCTGCGGCGCCTCCTGTGCGCCTGGGCTGCCTCCCGCGGGGCTGCCTTCGTGGCCCTCCGCGGCCTCCGTGCGGGATGGCCATGCCATTTTCGAGCCCCGGACGTCGCCCCCGGACGTCGCCCCCGGACGTCGCCCCCGGACGTCGGCGTCGGCCTGGCGTGGAGCATGATTCAGCGCTTCGCGGCAAGCAGATGAATATCTCTTCGTATGAGCTGATCAAAAACGTCACGGACGTGATCGGATACGGTCTGGCCGGATGCGCGCACCTCGCGGGCGAGTGCATTCGCCCCCGGGGGACGTGGGGGCTATCGGTGATCGAAACGTGACCGGATACGCTGACTCGAGTGATGGCAGCGACCTATCGACAAACCGCGTAATCGCCAGTAGACACCAGCAGACAGGAGACCCCTCGTGACCGTCGTCGGGCCGTTCGGGCTGAGCGTGCGGGACCAGGCTCTGGAAGCCGATGTCCAGGCCGGATTGGCGGCTGTCGAGGAAGGCTTGCTCGAGGCCACCAAGAGTGAGGTTCCGTTCATCACGGAAGCCGCCCAGCACCTGGTGCGGGCGGGCGGGAAGCGGTTCCGCCCGCTGCTCGTGATGCTCGCGGCGCAGTTCGGGGACAGGCACGCGCCGGGCATCGTGCCGTCGGCCGTGGTGGTGGAGCTGACGCACCTGGCCACGCTGTACCACGACGACGTGATGGACGAGGCCGCCGTGCGGCGGGGGTCCCCAGCGCGAACGCCCGCTGGGGCAACTCGGTGGCCGTCCTCACCGGCGACTTCCTCTTCGCACGCGCCTCGCACATCCTGGCCGATCTCGGTCCGGAGGCGGTGCGGGTGCAGGCGGAGGCGTTCGAGCGGCTGGTTACCGGGCAGATCCTGGAGACGGCGGGGCCCACGGACGGACGGGACCCGGTCGAGCACTACCTCGACGTGCTCGGCGGCAAGACCGGTTCGCTGGTCGCGGTGGCCTGCCGGTTCGGCGCGATGATGTCGGGCGCCGACGAGACGGTCGTCGACGTGCTGACGCAGTACGGCGAGCGGCTCGGCGTCGCCTTCCAGCTGGCGGACGACGTGCTGGACATCGCGTCCGACTCGCACGAGTCCGGCAAGACGCCCGGCACCGATCTGCGCGAGGGCGTGCCCACGCTGCCCGTGCTGCGACTGCGGGAGCGGGCCGCGCGCCTGTCCCTGCCCGAGGACGTCGCGCTGTGCGAGCTGCTGGACTCCGACCTGAGTGACGACGCCCGGCTGGCCGAGGCCATCGAGGCGCTCCGGGCCCACCCGGCGCTGGAGCAGGCCCGCCGGGACACCGTGCGGTACGCGAAGGACGCGCGGGCCGCGCTGGCGCCGCTGCGCGAGTGCGACGCGAAGGCGGCGCTGATGGAGCTCTGCGACGCGGTGGTCCACAGAGCGGGCTGAACCCTCCCCGCGAGTTCCGGCACTGATCATCGCCGAGCCCCCAGAGCGGTCTGCCTGCCGAGCTCCCGAGCCGTCCTGCTGCCGAGTCCCCGAGCTCCTCAGCTGCTGAGCCGTCCGGCTGTCGAGTCCGTGCCCGTCGGCTGCCGGGTTCTCGTGTGCGCCGTGTCACCCGCGCCACCGTCGAGCCGTCGTACCCCTACGGGTCGGCAGGCGTCCGGGCGTTCCCGTGTCATACCGCAGGTGTACGGGAGTTGAGCCCTCGGGTTGACGCTTCCGAGGAGTCGATTTGGTCAGATGGGAACCACGGAAAACACCACTCCTCACCGATTCGGGTGAGAATGGCGGCTCGGGGTGGGACGCTCAGCGTGAGGACCAGCCGCCGCCGACGACGGAGGTAAGGGACACATGGCACCGAAGGCATCCGACGACACCATGACCGGCGGGAACGCCATCGGCGGGGAGGCCGACGACCTGCGCGTCGGGCGGCGCAAGGCCGTGAGGTACGTCGTTCCGGTCACCGTGATCGGTGTCGCGGCCGCGACGATCGGACTGGTTCCGGCGCTCGCCGACTCCGGCGACCCCGACCTGCCGAAGATCACCGCACAGCAGCTCCTCGACAAGATCGCCGCCTCGGACGTACAGCAGTTGTCCGGAACGGTGAAGATCACTACGGATCTCGGACTGCCGAACCTCGGCGGGCTGGAGAGCGGTCTCCTCTCGGGGGCGGCCAAGGGTGACGACGGCTCGGCCGCCGATCCGTCCGCCAAGCTCACCGAACTCGCCTCCGGCACGCACACGTTGCGCGTCGCCGCCGACGGCCCGGACCGGCAGAAGCTCTCGCTGCTGGAGAACGCCGCCGAATACAGCGTCATCCACAACGGCAAGAACGTGTGGGCGTACGACAGCGGGTCCAACGAGGTCTACCACTCCACGGTCGACGAGAGCGCGGGGAAGAAGGCGGAGTCCCCCGTTCCCGCGACGCCCAAGGACCTCACCGAGGACGCCTTGAAGGCAGTCGACGACACGACGTCCGTGACCGTCGACGGCACGGCCCAGGTCGCCGGCCGCGACGCCTACAAGCTGGTGATCAAGCCGAAGCAGTCCGGGTCCACGGTGGGCGCGATCAGCGTGGCGGTGGACGCGAAGACGGGCCTGCCACTGAAGTTCACGCTGACTCCGACGAGCGGTGGCGCCGCCGTCGTGGACGCCGGGTTCACCCAGGTCACCTTCGCCAAGCCCGCCGCCTCCACCTTCGACTTCACCGCCCCCAAGGGTGCGAAGGTCACCGAGGGCGACGAGGCGGGCAAGGGTGACGAGGCCGGCAAGGGTGACGAGGGAGGCAGGCCGGCGCCCGGGCACGGCGGCTCCCACGACTTCGCCGAGGGCAAGCGCGGCCAGGACGGTCCCGAGGGCCTCGACGTCATCGGCGAGGGCTGGAGCTCGGTCGCCGTCTTCGGCACCGGCGGTGAGGGCGTGCCCTCGGGCGCCGAGGCCGGCGGCGACCTCGGCGGGTTCCTCGGTTCCATCGGCGACAAGGTGAGCGGAAAGTTCGGCTCGGGGACCGTCTTCTCCACCCGCCTGATCAACGCCCTGATGACGGACGACGGCAAGGTCTACGTCGGTGCGGTCACCAAGGACGCGCTGGTGAAGGCCGCAGACTCGGAAAAGTGAGGAAGTCCATGGACGACGTCGACGTCGTCGACGACGCTGACACCCACGTCGACGACGCAGACGTCCATGCCGACGAGGCCGTCATCCGCACCCGCGGCCTCACCAAGCGCTACCGCGGCGGACAGCTCGCCGTGGACGGTCTCGACCTCACCGTCCCGGCCGGCAGCGTCTTCGGCTTCCTCGGGCCCAACGGCTCCGGCAAGACGACCACCATCCGCATGCTGATGGGGCTCATCGAGCCCACGGCCGGCACGGCCCGCGTCCTGGGGCGACCCATGCCGCGGGACGTGCGGATCGTGCTGCCGTACGTCGGGGCCCTCATCGAGGGGCCCGCCCTCTACGGCTTCCTCTCCGGCCGGGACAACCTGCTGCGGTACGACGCCGCCGATCCGACGGCCGACCCGCGCACCCGGCGTGCGCGGGTGGAGGCGTCGCTGGACCGGGTGGGGCTGACGGCCGCCGCGGGCAAGAAGGCGAAGGCGTACTCCCTCGGCATGAAGCAGCGTCTCGGGCTTGCGGCCGCCCTGCTGCAGCCGCGCCGTCTGCTCGTCCTCGACGAGCCGACGAACGGGCTGGATCCGCAGGGCATGCGGGAGATCCGTTCGCTGGTCCGGCAGTTGGCCTCGGAGGGCACGACCGTCTTCCTCTCCTCTCACCTGCTCGACGAGATCGAGCAGGTGTGCACCCACGCGGCGGTGATGGCGCAGGGCCGGCTGATCGTGCAGGGGCCGGTGGCGGACCTCGCGGCGGGGACCCGCGGCCGGCTGGTCGTGACGACCCCGGACCCGGCGGACGCGGCCCGGGTGCTGAAGGAGCAGGGCGCGGCCGATGTCGTCGTCGGCGAGGACCGGGTGAGCGCGGAGGCGCCGCCGCCCGACCGCGATCCGGCCGACCTGAACACGGCACTGGTGACGGCGGGCGTCCGCGTCCGCGGCTTCGCCGTCGAACGAGCCTCCCTGGAGGACGCGTTCGTGGCGCTCACGGGAGAGGGCTTCGATGTCGCGGGCTGAAAGGGAAACAGAGCCCCCAAATCCGCCCCCGCCCCCACCCCCACCCCCGTCCCGGCCCCGGTCGTGGACCTGGACTCTCGGGCTGTTCCGCAGCGAGCTGCTGACGACCTTCCGGCGCTGGCGCACCCTCGCCCTGCTGGGCGTGCTGGCGGCGGTGCCGGTCCTGGTCGGGATCGCCGTCAGACTCGAGACCGGCGACGGCGGGTCGGGCGGTCCCGGCGGCGGGGGAGGGGGCGGCGGCGCGGGACCGGCGTTCATCGCGCAGATCACCAACAACGGCCTGTTCCTGGTCTTCACCGCGCTGGCCGTGACCCTGCCGTTCTTCCTGCCGATGGCGATCGGTGTCATCGCGGGCGACGCGATCGCCGGCGAGGCGAACACGGGCACCCTGCGGTACCTCTTGGTCGCCCCGGCCGGCCGCTCCCGCCTCCTCCTGGCCAAGTACGCGACCGTCATGACCTTCTGCCTCGTCGCCACCCTCGTGGTCACGCTCTCGGCACTGACGGTCGGAGCGCTGCTCTTCCCGCTCGGCGATCTGACGACGATCTCCGGCACCCGGATCGGCTTCGGGGACGGACTGCTGCGGGCGCTGCTGATCGCCGTGGCCGTCGCCCTGTCCCTGATCGGCGTGGCGGCGCTCGGCCTGTTCGTCTCGACGCTCACCAGCAGTGGCATCGCGGCGATGGCGACGACCGTCGGCCTGCTGATCACGGTCCAGATCCTCGACCAGATCCCCCAGCTCGACGCGCTCCAGCCGTACTTCTTCTCGCACTACTGGCTGTCCTTCGCCGACCTCATGCGCGAGCCCGTCTACTGGGACGACCTGCAGAAGAACCTCGGCCTCCAGGCGCTGTACGCGGCGTTCTTCGGCTCGGCGGCCTGGGCGCGCTTCACGACGAAGGACGTCACCGCGTAACCGGCGCGGGCCACAGCGAGCGTTCCGCGCTGTTCCGCGCTCGTTCCGCGTTCCTTCAGCGGGTCTCGTAGGGGAAGCGGGCGAGTGGGGTGTCCTGCGCGAAGAACGTTTTCGCCCGGGCCAGTGCCTCCGTGTCGTTCAGGACGTCGCCGGGCTTGCTGCCGTTGCCGAGCAGCACCCCTCCGAAACGCATCCCCAGGTACGCGGCCGAGTTGCGGAGCGTCCCGACGAGCGGGTCGGCGACCGAGGGCTGTGGGTCCGCCAGCACGGTGACGCCCCACAGAGTGCGCCCGGCCAGCGTCGCCTCGAAGTCGAGGCCGGGGGTGCGCAGCCAGCCCGACCAGTGGTCGAGATAGCGCTTGGTCTGCGCGGAGACCGAGTACCAGTACAGCGGGGACGCGAGCACGATGTCCGTCGCGGCGAGCGTGGCGTCGAGCAGCAGGGCGGCGCTGCCCTCGGTCGGGCGGACGTGGTCGATGTCGTGACGCTGGTCGGCGAAGTCGGGCAGGGCATGCTCGGCGAGGCTGATCCACGTCTGCTCCACATCGGACGGCAGCTGCTCCGCCGCCGCGCGGGCGAGCGACTCGGTGTTGCCGTCCGGGCGGCTGCTGCCCAGCACGAAAAGGACGTTGCGGCGCGTCATGTCTGATCCCCCAGTGGTCGGTGTGTGGCGTGACGCCAGGCCGGCATCCGCAATAGTATGCGCATGCATTAAATGTGTGCGCAAGCATATGGTGGGGAGTGAGAGGCGTGGTGGGCGTCAGCTCTCGGCGGCCCGGGCGACGGCCAGCAGCGTCGCTTCGCCGCCGTGGGCAGCGATCACCTGGAGTCCCAACGGACAGCCGTCCGCGCCGATCCCCGCGGGGAGACTGATCGCCGGGTGACCGCTCAGGTTGAACGCCCAGGTCAACGCCGTCGAATACCGGTCGCCGGGGCCCTCGTGACCGTGCGCGGGGTTCGGGGTGGTGGGCGTCAGCAGCAGGTCCGCCCGGGAGAAGAAGGCAGCCAGCAGTCGGTCGTTCGCCGCGCTGACGCTTTCGGCGGGGCCGCGGTCCGCACCGGGGCCACGGCCCGTTCCGGGGCCGCGGTCCGTTCCGGGGCCGCGGTCCGCGCCGGGGCCGCGGTCCGCGCCGGGGCCGCGCAGTGCCAACCAGGCCGGAGCGGGGTCCTCCAGGTGCAGCAGGGTTGCGGAGGGCAGCAGCCGTAGGACTCCGGCCGCGGCGAGGCGCGCCGCAGCGGCCCTGGCGACGGCGACCGGCTCGGGGTCGGGACCGGCGAAGCCCAGATCGGGGGAGAAGAGGGCGACGGGCGGATCGGGGTTCGCGGGGTTCGCTCTTTCGGGCGTTTCGGAAGCAGACTCCCGGGCTGTGATCCGCCAGTACGCCGCCGCGTCCGCCGCGTACCGGACCAGCACACCGGGCGCCGCCAGCCCCGTAAGGTCCCCGGCCCCGCCCCGCGTCGGATCGCCGGTCCGATCGCCCGGGGGCCGTCGGGCATTCGTGGTCTTCAGGCCGATCACTCCGCACCACGCGGCCGGGATGCGCACCGAGCCGGCGCCGTCGCTGCCGGTCGCGAGCGGGACGAGTCCGGCGGCCACCGCTGCCGCCGCGCCCGCCGAGGAGCCGCCTGGCGTGCGGTCCGCACGCCAGGGATTGACCGTGCGGCCGTGGGCGCCGAGTCCCCACGTCTGCCAGGGCGTCCCCGCGCCGGGCACGGCGGTCGCCCCCACCGGCACACAGCCGGCGGCGATCAACGGGCCCGCCGTACGCAGCCCGTACCGCCCCTTCACACCGATCGGCACCCCGGCCAGCGGCAGCCGCTCACCCGCGGCGACCCGCACCTCGACCTCACGCGCCGCTGAGAGGGCCCGTTCGTCCCAGACCTCGGCGAAGGCGCACAGGGAACGGTCTGCCCGGGCGATCCGGCCGAGCGCTTCGCCGACGACGTCCACCGCCCGAAGCCGACCCGCCCGCACGGCCTCGGCGAGTTCCACGGCCGGGGGCCACTCCCAGGGCCCGGCCGCCCTCATCCCGGCCCCGCGCCCGGTGAGCCCGTCCGGCCGCCCGCGCCCGCTCACCGGGACCGTCCGGTCACCGCCCCGGTGAGGCGGGACAACGGCTGGGTCTCTCGCGGCGGGCTGCCGGTCAGGTCGCCGAGCCGCCAGTCCGCCACCCACGGCACGCGGTACACGTCGATGACCGACTCGATCACCCCGACCCGCTGGACGAGCGGCCGCGGCAGCCGTCCCGGCGCGTCCGCGACGAGGACCACCGCCTCCAGGCCGAGGCCCTGCGGGACGTCCCCGCACCGGAACGCCTCCAGCGCGCGCAGGGCGGAATCCAGCCCCGTCGCGTGGGTGCGGGCGACCAGCAGGACGGACGGCGGAGCGCCGGCGCCCGGCCAGCCACGCCCGCAGTCGTGGCCGCCGTAGACCGCCGCGAGCGTGGTGCTGCCGGCCCCGCCGTGCGTGGCGACCCAGGAGAAGCGCCGGGGCGTGGCGACGTCAGGGTGGGGCGGCGGCGCCGGATCCGGTGCGGGCACCGGCCCGCGGATCCAGATCTCCGGCCCCCGCTGCCCGTCCGTCGTCCGCATCCTCGTGTTCCTCCCGGTCGTCGCCGCTGCTCCGGGCGGCCCGGGTTCCGGCTGGTTCCCGGCGCGGCCCGAGAGGGGGCGTGGGTTCCTGGAACGAGGCTGTGACGTCGTGGTGACGTGAGGACCGGGAGCGCTCGGAGAGACTCAACAGTACGTGTACATGTATGCGTACGTGGACGACCGGAGCGTGACGGCGCATCCGAGTGAGGAACCGATGTCTCGACTCAGCCGCGAGAAGAAGCGGGAACAGAAGCACCCCGGCCGGCCGGCCGGAGTGGTGGCGCCCCTCGACGTCCACGTCCGCGCGGGCGGTGCGGGCGGTGCGGGCGGTGCGGCGACGATAGGCGGTGTTCCGGTCGCGGCGGTCGAGGGCGAGGAGATCCAGCGCGCCGTCCTGGGCCACCTGCACCGCATCGCCCTCGCCACGGGCCACTCGGTTCTCGCCACCGTCCACGACGAACGCATCGGTTACGTCGTCCCCCTGCGCGTGGACCCGGACGGTTCCAGCCACTTCACGGCGGAGCCCCTGCGCACACCGGCGGCCCCGGCTCCGGCGGTCGCGCCTCCGGTGACTTCCGCCGTCGTCGAGGACGGACGGCCCTTGGCGCCCGGGCCCGGACGGGACAGCGCCACACACCTCCTGCGCCCCGTGTCCGAGCCGGTGCGGGACACCAGCCCCACCTTCCCCATGCGCACGGTGCCCGAGAGGGAGCCGGAGACGGAGAGGCACGCGGAGGCGGGGCGGACGCAGGGCTCGGACCCGTCACCGACGTACGCACTCCGGGCCGTACCGGAGTCGTCCCCCGAGCCGGAAGGCGCCATGGCTTCAGAGCCGGAGTCGGAGGAAGCCCTGGGTGACGTTCAGGCCCCCGGCACGGTCGCCGCCCCGACCGGTGTGTTCGGCCCGCCCCCGACCATGGACGAGCGACCGAACCCGGAAACCGCCACCCCCCAGGCCCCGACCGCACCCCCGAGTCAGGCCCCGACCGCACCCCCGCCCCAGGCCCCGACCTCGGTCCTGAACCCACCCTCGGCGCCCATTCCGCTCCCGCTTCCTGTGTCCGCCGTCCCCACCACCCTCACCTCGACCCCCAGCCCCACGCCGCTCGTCCCCGAGGAGCTCATCTCCGTCGCGGGCCTGGATCCCGACCCCAAACCCACCCCCGCCCGCGGCTTCGACGCGGTCGCGGAGGCGGTGCTCGGGGACGATCCCCGTACCCTGCAGGGCCCTGACGGAGCACCCGCGCTCCTCGCCGAGCCGATGGCTCGGATCAACGAGGCCGTCAGGGCGGGCCGGACGGACGTCGCGGCCGGCCTCGCGGAGC
This sequence comes from Streptomyces sp. B21-105, assembly GCF_036898465.1. Taxonomy (NCBI): domain Bacteria; kingdom Bacillati; phylum Actinomycetota; class Actinomycetes; order Kitasatosporales; family Streptomycetaceae; genus Streptomyces; species Streptomyces sp. B21-105. The sequence goes on from NZ_JARUMJ010000001.1 coordinate 5,498,992, forward strand.
GAACCGTGCTGGAGGCGTCCGGGACGCTGGGGCCGGAGCACCCCGAAGTGCTCCGGCTGCGCGAACTCACCGCCTATATCGCCTACTTGGCGGGCGACCCGCTGCGGGCCTTCCACATCTCCCTCGAGCTGGCCCGCCTCCATCGCCGGGCCGGGGGCGCGGAGGGCGCGTACGGCAACGTCCAGAGCGCGGCCGCGGCCTGGCGTGCCGTACGCGACCCCTTCCAGGGCCTGAACCTGGGGACGGAACTCCTCGGCCTGTGGACGGAGCTCGCCGCCGAGGAGGGCCCCGCCGCGGACGACGTCGAGGAGCTGGAGTCGGCCCGCGCGCGCATGCTCCGGCTGGCCGCACGCGCCCGCAGGTCGGGCGGGTAGCGACCGCGAAGCAGCCGGGCGCGGACCGGACTCCGGTCAGGACTCGGTCAGGACGACAGGGCCAGGGCCGGAGCCCCCGTCAGGAGGACAGTGTCCAGACCGCGTACGCGGCTGCGTCCGCGTTGCGGTCGAGGGCGGTGTCGTCGATGTTGGCGGTGGTGTCGCAGGAGGAGTGGTAGCAGCGGTCGAAGGCCCGGCCGGACGTGCCGCCCCACTTGGCCGCCTGCGCCGCAGTCTTGCGGTAGTCCGCGCCGCTGAACAGACCGCCCACCGGCACGCCCGCGTTCTTGAAGGGGGCGTGGTCGGAGCGGCCGTCACCCTCGGTCTCGATCTCCGTCGGGACGCCGATGCCGGTGAAGTAGTCCTTGAACGTCTTCTCGATGGTCGGATCGTCGTCGTAGACGAAGTAACCGGGGTTCGGCGAGCCGATCATGTCGAAGTTGAGGTAGCCGCTGATGCGGGCGCGGTTCGCCGAGGACAGGTTGTTGACGTAGTACCGGGAGCCGACCATGCCCAGCTCCTCCGCGCCCCACCAGGCGAACCGCAGGTGTTTGGTGGGCTGGTAGCCGGTCCGGGCCACGGTCAGGGCGAGCTCCAGCACGGCCGCCGAACCGGAGCCGTTGTCGTTGATGCCCGCGCCCGCCGTGACGCTGTCGAGGTGGGAGCCGGCCATGACGACCCGGCCGGTGTCGCCGCCGGGCCAGTCGGCGATCAGGTTGTAGCCGGTGCGCCCGGACGACGTGAACTGCTGGACGACGGTGGTGTACCCGGCGGCGTCCAGCTTGGCCTTCGCATAGTCGAGCGAGGCCTTGTAGCCGGCCCGGCCGTGGGCGCGGTTGCCGCCGTTGGCGGTGGCTATGGACTGCAGCTGGGTCAGGTGCGCCTTGACGTTGGCCACGGGGATGTCGGGAGCGGCGGCGAGGGGGGCGGGCCCGGGTGCGGGGGCCGCGCCGGCCGTCGATCCTATGGTCAGGAGCATGACAATCGAGGCGGCGCCGGCGGCCGCCGCACGGCCGGAGACGGGGAGCTTCATGTGGGGGCTCCGAATTCCTCGGGAATCACCGGATCACAGGGATTCCACAGTGAGTGGGGTTCCAGGATCGTGAACTCTCACTGACCATGCGTCAAGAGCGCCAACAGGACACGGATCACCGGGCACACCGCGCCGGACGCACCGCGCCGGACGCACCGCGCCGGACGCACCGCGCCGGACGTGGAGCCCCGCCCTCACCCGTGCGCCCCTAGTGGACGCAGAACTCGTTCCCCTCGGGGTCGGCCATCACCACCCACTCGCCGGACGGCTCCTTCACCTCCCGCAGCACGCTCGCCCCCAGTCCGGCCAGCCGCGCCACTTCCTCGGACCGCCGTTGCGCACCGGGGTGCAGATCCAGATGGAGCCGGTTCTTCACCGTTTTGGCCTCCGGTACCCGCTGGAAAAGCAGCCGCCGCCCGAGTCCGGTCCCGCTGTCGGGGTCGTACGGGTCGCCGGGGTGGCGCACGGCGACCAGGTCCCGGAAGGCGAGCCGACCGTGGAATTCCACCGACGCCGCGCCCGGCAGCGCGCCCAGCTCCAGCAGTCGCTCGATGAGAGCGCCGTTGTCCTCGGCCGTGTAGTGCAGCGCGGCGGCCCAGAAGTCGGCCTGCGCGTGCGGGTCGGCGGCGTCGATCACGAGCTTCCAGTGCACGGGCACCGGCGTGGGCACGGGTGTGGGGGTGGGGGTGGGACCGGGCGAGGCCGACGATGCGGGTGTCTGCGTCATGCCGTCCACTCAACCAGCGAGCACGCCGCCGCGCGCGAGGTTCACCCGGAAGAGGGCCGGTCGTCAGGCGTCTGTGGGGACGGCCGGTCGTCAGGCGTCTGCGGGGGCCGGTGTCGCCAACGACGCCTCGGTCACCTCGACCTGCCTCTTCGGGCGGCGTGCGAAGCGCCATGCGTCCGCCGTGAGGAGCACCAGCGCGAGCCACACCAGGCCGAAGCCGGCCCAGCGCTCGGGCGGCATCGCCTCGTCGAAGTAGACGACGCCGAGCAGGAACTGGAAGACGGGGGCCAGGTACTGCAGCAGACCCAGCGTGGACAGCGGCACGCGGATCGCCGCCGCGCCGAAGCAGACGAGGGGGAGGGCGGTGACGAAACCGGTGGAGGCGAGGAGGGCCGCGTGCCCCGTGCCCTCCGTCGCGAACGTGGCGTCACCGTGCGCGGAAAGCCAGATCAGGTACGCCAGCGCCGGGAGGAACTGGACGGCCGTCTCGGCGGTCAGCGACTCGACCCCGCCGAGGTTGACCTTCTTCTTCACCAGCCCGTAGGTGGCGAACGAGAAGGCGAGGCAGAGGGAGATCCACGGCGGACGGCCGTAGCCGACGGTCAGCACCAGCACCGCCGCGAAGCCGACGCCGACGGCCACCCACTGAACTGGCCGCAGGCGTTCCTTGAGGATCAGCACCCCCATGGCGATGGTGACCAGGGGGTTGATGAAGTATCCGAGGGACGCCTCGACCACGTGGCCGCTGTTGACGGCCCAGATGTAGACGCCCCAGTTCACGGTGATGACGGCCGCGGCGACCACCACGAGCGCCAGCCGGCGAGGCTGCCGCAGCAGCTCTCCTGCCCACGCCCAGCGCCGCACCACGAGAAGGGCGACGCCGACGAAGGCGAGGGACCACACCATGCGGTGGGCGAGGATCTCGGTCGCCCCGGCCGGCTTGAGCAGCGGCCAGAAGAGGGGCACGAGGCCCCACATCCCGTACGCCGCGAAGCCGTTCAGCAGACCTATCCGGCCCTCACTCTTCGACGTCCCGGCCACCACGGGCCCCTCTCTCTCGCGGCAGGCCCTCCCACGTCAGGCATGCGTGGACGACGGTAACGCCGAGCACCCCCGCCTGTCATGTCCGTATCGCCATACGGTCATGACAGGCGGGGGTGGGGTGACTCACGCACCGGCGCGGAAGCGGTCAGCCCTGCAGCGGCGGTCAGCCCTTGAGCGCGACCGCGATCGAGTCGGCGATCGGCGTGGTGGGACGTCCCGTCAGCCGGGACAGGTCGCCGCTCGTGCCGGCCAGCTCACCCTTCGCGATGGACGCCTCCACACCGCCCAGGATCGCGGCGAGCGGGCCCGGGAGTCCGGCGTGGGTCGTCAGGATGCCGACGAAGTCATCGACCGAGACGGCGTTGTAGACGATCTCCCGCCCGGTCTGCCGGCTCAGCTCGGCCGCGTACTCGGCGAAGCTCCAGGCGGTGTCGCCGCTCAGCTCGTACGTCGTGTTCTCGTGGCCCTCGCCGGTGAGGACGGCCACCGCGGCGGCGGCGTAGTCGGCCCGGGCGGCGGAGGCGACGCGGCCCTCGCCGGCGGCCTGGGTGACGGCGTTGGTCTGCAGCACGGGGGCCAGCTGCTCGGTGTAGTTCTCGTTGTACCAGCCGTTGCGCAGCAGCGTGTAGGGGACGCCGGACTCGAGGAGCGCCGCTTCCGTGCCCTTGTGGTCGTCGGCGAGCGCGGCGCTCAGGGAGCCGAGGGCGCTGGTGTAGGCGAGGAGGGCGACGCCGGCGGCCTTCGCGGCGTCGATGACGACCTTGTGCTGCCCGACGCGGCCCTTGTCGAACTCGTTGCCGGAGACGAGGAGCACCTTGTCGCCGGCGGCGAAGAGGCCGTCGAAGGTCTCGGGGGCGTTGTAGTCGGCGACGGCGAGCCTGACGCCGCGGGCCGCGAGGTCGGCGGCCTTGGCCTCGTCGCGCACGACGGCTGTTATCTGCTCTGCCGGAACCTTCTCCAGCAACTGCTCGACGACGTGACGGCCGAGGTTTCCGGTGGCTCCGGTGACGACGATGCTCATGGCTCAGAAACTCCTGGTGGGGTTGCGGGGATGCACTAACCCTAAGGGAAGCGCTAACTGAACGAAAGTACCCACTTTGAAGTAAGGTACTGGCATGACCGTAAGTACCCCGCGAGCAAGTGCCCCGCGAGCAAGTACCCCGAGGGTCGACGACGCGATGTGCCCGTACCGTCTGGTCCTCGAGCACCTCACCAGCCGCTGGGGCGTTCTCGTGCTGATCCACCTTCTCGACCGCTCGTACCGGTTCAGCGAACTGCGCCGGGCGATCGGCCAGGTCAGCGAGAAGATGCTGACCCAGACCCTGCAGACCCTGGAGCGCGACGGCCTCGTCCACCGCGACGCCAAGCCGGTGATCCCGCCCCGCGTCGACTACTCCCTCACCGACCTCGGCCGGGAGGCCGCGGAGCAGGTGCGCGCACTGGCCGACTGGACGCACCGGCGCATGCCCGAGGTGGAGCAGGCCCGCCAGACATACGACGAGGCCCGGGACCACCGGCCCCGGGCCCACTAGCCGCCCACGCGGTTCGCGCCGCACGCCGCGCGCGCACATCGCACCGCGCCCGCACACGGCACCGCGCCCGCACACGGCACCGCGCCCGCACACGGCACCGCGCCCGCACACGCACATCACACCGTGCCCGCACACGGCACCGCGCCCGCACACGGCACCGCGCCCGCACACGGCACCGCGCCCGCACACGCACATCACACCGTGCCCGCGCGGGCCGTTCGTCTCAGCCGGAGACGGTCCAGGTGTCGCCGCCCGCCAGCAGTGCGGCGAGGTCGCCCTTGCCGTGCTGCTCGATGGCGGTGTCGAGCTGGTCCGCCATCTGCGTGTCGTACACGGGCCGTTCCACCGAGCGCAGCACGCCGATGGGCGTGTGGTGCAGGGTGTCGGGGTCGGTGAGACGGGAGAGGGCGAAGGCGGTGGTCGGAGACGCGGCGTGCGCGTCGTGGACCAGGACGTCGGCCTCGTTCTCCGGCGTCACCGCCACCACCTTCAGATCGCCGGTCGCCCGGTCGCGGACGACGCCCTTGGCCAGGCCGGCCCCGAACCGGACGGGCTGCCCGTGCTCCAGCCGGATCACCGCCTCCTCGGCGCTCTCACGGTCCTTCAGGGCGTCGAACGCGCCGTCGTTGAAGATGTTGCAGTTCTGGTAGATCTCGACCAGCGCCGTGCCGGAGTGGGCGGCCGCCTGGCGCAGCACGTCGGTGAGGTGCTTGCGGTCGGAGTCGACGGTGCGGGCGACGAAGGAGGCCTCCGCGCCGATGGCGAGGGACACCGGGTTGAAGGGCGAGTCCAGTGAGCCCATCGGCGTCGACTTGGTGATCTTGCCGACTTCGGAGGTGGGGGAGTACTGGCCCTTGGTCAGGCCGTAGATCCTGTTGTTGAAGAGGAGGATCTTGAGATTGACGTTGCGGCGCAGGGCATGGATGAGGTGGTTGCCGCCGATGGACAGGGCGTCGCCGTCGCCGGTGACGACCCAGACCGACAGGTCGCGGCGCGAGGAGGCCAGGCCGGTCGCGATGGCGGGAGCGCGGCCGTGGATGGAGTGCATCCCGTAGGTGTTCATGTAGTACGGGAAGCGCGAGGAACAGCCGATGCCCGAGACGAAGACGATGTTCTCCCGCGCCAGACCCAGCTCCGGCATGAAGCCCTGGACCGCGGCGAGGATCGCGTAGTCCCCGCAGCCCGGGCACCAGCGCACCTCCTGGTCGGACTTGAAGTCCTTCATGGACTGCCGGGCCTCGGCCTTGGGCACGAGGGCGAGCGCCTCGGTGGTGCCGCCGGGGCGGTGTGTCGACGTCTCAGTCATCGATGGCCTCCTTGAGCGCCGCGGCGAGCTGCTCCGCTTTGAACGGCATGCCGTTGACCTGGTTGTAGGAGCGGGCGTCCACCAGGTACTTCGCCCGGATGAGGGTGGCGAGCTGGCCGAGGTTCATCTCGGGGACGACGACCTTGTCGTACCCCTTCAGCACCGCTTCGAGGTTGCGCGGGAAGGGGTTCAGGTGGCGCAGATGGGCCTGCGCGATCGGCGTCCCGGAGGCGCGCAGCCGCCGTACCGCCGCGGTGATCGGCCCGTAGGTGGAACCCCAGCCCAGCACCAGGGTCCGGGCGGCGTGCGGGTCGTCGACCTCGAGGTCCGGGACCTCGATGCCGTCCACCTTGGCCTGGCGGGTGCGGACCATGAAGTCGTGGTTGGCCGGGTCGTAGGAGATGTTGCCGGTGCCGTCCTGCTTCTCGATCCCGCCGATGCGGTGCTCCAGGCCGGGCGTGCCCGGGATCGCCCAGGGGCGGGCCAGGGTGTGCGGGTCGCGCTTGTAGGGCCAGAAGACCTCGGTGCCGTCGGCCAGGGTGTGGTTGGGGCCCTGCGCGAACTGCACCCGCAGATCCGGCAGCTCGTCCGGCGACGGCACCCGCCACGGCTCGGAGCCGTTGGCCAGATAGCCGTCCGAGAGCAGGAACACCGGGGTGCGGTAGGTGAGGGCGATGCGGACGGCGTCCAGGACGGCGTCGAAGCAGTCGGCCGGGGTGCGCGGGGCCACGATCGGCACCGGGGCCTCGCCGTTGCGGCCGTACATCGCCTGCAGCAGGTCCGCCTGCTCGGTCTTGGTCGGCAGGCCCGTCGACGGCCCGCCGCGCTGGATGTCGATCACGAGCAGCGGCAGTTCGAGCGACACGGCGAGGCCGATCGTCTCCGATTTCAGCGCCACGCCCGGGCCCGACGTCGTGGTGACGGCCAGGCTGCCGCCGAAGGCCGCGCCCAGCGCCGCGCCGATCCCGGCGATCTCGTCCTCCGCCTGGAAGGTACGCACGCCGAAGTTCTTGTGCTTCGACAGTTCGTGCAGGATGTCCGAGGCCGGTGTGATCGGATAGGAGCCCAGGAACAGTGGCAGATCCGCCTGCCGCGAGGCGGCGACGAGGCCGTAGGACAGGGCCAGGTTCCCGGAGATGTTGCGGTAGACGCCGGCCGGGAAGGCCTGCGCGGCCGGAGCGACCTCGTAGGAGACCGCGAAGTCCTCGGTCGTCTCCCCGAAGTTCCAGCCGGCTTGGAACGCGGCCAGGTTGGCCCGCATGATCTCGGGCTTCTTCGCGAACTTCGACTTGAGGAACTTCTCGGTGCCCTCGGTGGGCCGGTGGTACATCCACGACAAGAGACCGAGCGCGAACATGTTCTTGCTGCGCTCGGCCTCTTTACGGGTGAGGTCGAATTCCTTGAGCGCCTCGACGGTCAGTGTGGTCAGTGGGACCGGGTGGAGCTGATAACCGTCGAGGGAGCCGTCCTCCAGCGGCGAGGCCGCGTACCCGACTTTCTGCATGGCGCGTTTGGTGAACTCGTCCGTGTTGACGATGATCTGGGCCCCGCGCGGCACATCGGCGATGTTCGCCTTCAGCGCCGCCGGGTTCATGGCCACCAGCACATTCGGCGCGTCGCCCGGAGTGAGGATGTCGTGATCGGCGAAATGCAGCTGGAACGACGACACCCCGGGCAGCGTTCCCGCGGGCGCGCGGATCTCGGCCGGGAAGTTCGGCAGCGTCGAAAGATCGTTGCCGAACGACGCCGTCTCCGAAGTGAAACGATCACCGGTCAACTGCATGCCGTCGCCGGAGTCCCCCGCGAACCTGATGATCACCCGGTCGAGCCGGCGGACGTCCTTCGTCCCGCCCCGTCTGCGCTGCTCTCCCACGACGGCCGCATCCGCTCCGTCGGTTCCGTCGGCCTGTTCTGCTGGGCTGACCTGACTGGTCACTGAACTGGACCTCCCTCGAGGCGGCTGTCCCGGAGCGCCCTTCCCGAAGGCCCTCCACGGATCAACCCTACGTCTGTAAGGGTCGCCTTCCTTCGGCCATTCGTATGACGGTCACTGTCCCGAGACGGCCCGGCACCCCCGCTAACCATGATTTCCCGCCCCCCGGCGCTCCTCCGTTAGACGCTCCGGAATCCCGCCGCGGTTCTGTGGTGTTTCTCCGCCGCTTCCTCCGAGTTCCCCCCTCTGATTTCCTGACCCGACGAACGGCACAGTGCCATCTGTTTATGAATTCAGGTAAGTGAGAACTGCCAGTACTCGGCGGTGATCTCCGTCACTCGGCGACAACCCGAGCTTCAGGAAGATATTGCTGACGTGCTTCTCGACGGCTCCGTCGCTGACGACCAGCTGCCGGGCGACCGCCGAATTGGTCCGCCCCTCGGCCATCAGCCCGAGGACCTCCCGCTCCCGCGGGGTGAGCCCCGCCAGCACGTCCTGCTTCCTGCTCCGCCCGAGCAGCTGCGCCACGACCTCCGGGTCCAGAGCGGTGCCGCCCTCGGCGACCCGCACCACGGCGTCCACGAACTCCCGCACCTCGGCCACACGGTCCTTGAGGAGATACCCGACCCCGCGACTGGAACCGGCCAGCAGTTCGGTGGCGTACCGCTCCTCCACATACTGTGACAGCACCAGCACGCCCAGTCCGGGGTGCGCTTTGCGCAGTTGGACGGCGGCCCGCACACCCTCGTCCGTATGGGTCGGCGGCATCCGCACGTCCGCGACGACGACGTCGGGCAGCGCGCCCTCGTCGTTCAGCTCGGTGATCGTCTTGACCAGGGCTTCGGCGTCCCCGACCCCCGCGACCACGTCGTGTCCCCGGTCGGTGAGCAACCGGGTCAGCCCCTCCCGCAACAGCACCGAATCCTCGGCGATGACCACCCGCACCCTGTCCTCCACGATCCTCGGCCCCCCAGCCGCCCACCCGTCCGCCCGTCGGTCGAACCAGTCAAGCATTTCAGCAACAGACTCGTCTCTACCCGGCGAGAGTCGGGCCCGGCTGGAGGACGACGCGAAAACAGCCCCGACCCACCGTCTTTCGGCCGCCGGCCGAGGCGACGGGAGGAGGGGGTCGGAGCCGCGTGACGAAGGGCGAGGGATGGGAGCCGGTGGCGGGAGGAAGAGGCCGGGAGCGGCGTGACGAGGGGCGAGGGGCGGGAGCGGCGTGACGAGGGGCGAGGGGCGGGAGCGGCGTGACGAGGGGCGAGGGGCGGGAGCGGCGTGACGAGGGGCGAGGGGCGGGAGCGGCGTGACGAGGGGCGAGGGGCGGGAGCGGCGTGACGAGGGGCGAGGGCCGGGAGCCAAGAGGCGACGGCCGGCAGCCGGCAGCCGCGTGACGAAAGTCCGGGAGGGGAGGGCCGTCCCGTGGGTCGACGGCTGTCAGACCTGGCCGCCCCGCCAGGGCAGCTCCGCGGTGACCCTGGTGGGGCCGCCCACCGGTGAGTCCACGACGAGGATCCCGTCCACCGAGTCCAGCCGTCCGGCGAGCCCGGCCAGCCCCGACCCGCCGCCGGAGGCGTCCGCTCCGCCCACCCCGTCGTCCGCCACCTGCAGCATCAGCCGGTCCTTCGCCCGCCACACGTCGACCGAGGCCGACCGGGCACCGCTGTGCTTGCTGATGTTCTGCAGCAGCTCCGACACGGTGAAGTAGGCGATGCCCTCGATCGCCGGAGCCGGCCGTTCGGCCAGGTCCACTTCCACCTTCACCGGAACCGTGCAGCGCGAGGCCACCGAGGACAGCGCCGCGTCCAGCCCGCGGTCGGTCAGGACGGCCGGGTGGATGCCGCGCGCCAGGTCCCGCAGCTCCTGCAGCGCCGTCTTCACCTCGCCGTGCGCCTCGCCCACCATCCGCGCCGCCGTCTGCGGGTCGTCCCGCAGCTTCTCCTTCGCCATCCCGAGGTCCATCGCCAGCGCCACCAGCCGGGCCTGCGCCCCGTCGTGCAGATCGCGCTCGATGCGCCGCAGATCGGCGGCCGCCGTGTCCACCACGACCCCGCGGTCGGACTCCAGCTCCACCACCCGCGCCCCCAGCGACGACGGCCCCAGCAGCCCGTGCACCAGCAGCCGGTCCACCGTCGTCAGCGCCCGCACGATCCACGGCGTGGCCAGCGTGATGAGCAGACCCACCAGAGCCGTCACCGCGATCTCGAACGGGTTGTCGAGGTAGACGCTGTGGTGTTCGTCGCCGTACAGCTGGACGCCGCCCTGACCGCCGTGCACCGGGAAGACCCAGAACCACAGCGGATACGTCAGCATGCTCCAGCCGGCCGACCACACCGCCACGGTGACGCCGAAGGACAGCACCGCCCACGGCAGGTGCAGCACCGCGTACAGGGCGCTCCGCCAGGACGTGCCGCTCTTGAGGGCGGCCGCCATCCACGCCATCGCACCGCTTCCGCGCGGCCGCAGCGGCTCCGGGGAGGCCACCTCCAGACCGAGCAGCCCGCGCGCCCGGGCCCGTTCCAGCGCCCCGAAGCCCCGGCACGCGGTCAGGCCCGCCGCCAGCACCGGGATGCCGAGGAACGTCACCAGCAGGCCCGCCCCGAGGGACAGCATCGTCACCGCGAAGGTGAACCCCACGATGCTGATCGGCAGGCTCAGCAGGACGTACACGAGCTCCTGCCAGTGGCGCGCGGTGAGGGGCTCACGCAGTCCCACCGGAAGCAGCTGCCGGCGCTCCCGTGCCCCGTGCCCGGCCTCGCCCCCGCGCCCGTACCCGCGGTCGTCGCGGACGTATCCGTCGTGCCCTGCGTTCCCGTCGTACCGCCCGTGCGGGTGCCCGTACTGGTCGTACTGCGTGGCCATCGGCGTCGTCCGTTCTACTCGTCCTGCTCATCGCGCAGCTGTCGATCCGTACCTCCCAGCCTCCTCGGCGGCCGTCGCGCGGACCATGGAGTCCGTCGGCCTCTTGGAAGGGGGGTTTTCCCTACCCCGCGCGGTCACGGCCTCCCGCCCCGGTCCCGCCAGGGGAGCTCCGCGGTCACCGTCGTGGGACCCCCCTCCGGCGACTCCAGGACGAAGAGCCCGTCGACGGCGTCCAGCCGTTCCGCCAGCCCCCGCATCCCCGATCCGCCGTCGATCCGCGCGCCGCCCCGGCCGTCGTCCCACACCTGGACGAGCATCCGGTCGCCCGACCGCCACACGTCGACCGAGGCCGACCGGGCCCCGCTGTGCTTGCTGATGTTCTGCAGCAGCTCCGACACGGTGAAGTAGGCGATGCCCTCGATGGCCTGCGCCGGCCTGCTCGGCAGGTCGGCGGTCACCTTCACCGGCACCGTGCAGCGCGAGGCCACCGAGGACAGCGCGGCGTCCAGCCCGCGGTCGGTCAGGACGGCCGGGTGGATGCCGCGCGCCAGGTCCCGCAGCTCCTGCAGCGCCAGCTTCACCTCGCCGTGCGCCTCCTCCACCATCGCCGCCACGACCTCGTCGGCCTGCCCCTCCAGCAACTTCTCCTTGGCCAGACCCAGCCCCATCGCCAGGTTCACCAGCCGGGCCTGCGCCCCGTCGTGCAGATCGCGCTCGATGCGCCGCAGATCGGCGGCCGCCGTGTCCACCACGACCCCGCGGTCGGACTCCAGCTCCGCGATCCGCCGCTCCAACTCGTCGGACGGTGAGAGCAGGCCCCGCACCATCGCCCGGTCCGCGTTGGTCAGACCGCGCGCCAGGAACGGCAGCACCGGCCACAGCACGAACAGCGAGGGCACCACCACGCTGAACGTGACAACGCCCCAGGGCAGCCGGATCAGGTCGTACAGCACCGTGCGCCAGGCCACCGGGTCCTTCAGCACCAGCCACATCCGCTGCAGCGGGCCGCCCGCCCTGCGCAGCGGCAGCGGGCTCGGCTCGTCGATCCGCACCCGGAGCAGCTTGCGCGCCCGCGCCCGTTCGAAGCGGCCCATCAGCCGCGCCCCGCCCAGCCCGAGCGCGAGCAACGGCAACCCCACCACCGTGACGGTCATCGAGGCCCCGGTGACGATCACCGTCATCACATAGGTGAACCCGATCAACGCCATCGGCAGATTGGTCAGCAGGTACGCGATCTCCCGCCAGGTCTGCGGATCGAACGCGGCCCGGGCCGGAGGCAGACGGTCGTCGTCGTGCCCCGCGCCAGGCCGGCCGGAGGAAGCCGGTCGGCCGGAGGGACCCGAAGGGACGGCGGAATGGCTGGCGGAAGCGGTCATACGGGCTAGCCTGCCGCCCTGCACGACCCCGCGCCATGAGGTCTGCTGCCTTCCGCTACCGGGGGAAAACCCCCGCCTCACGTCCCGACCCGTGACGGGCTGCTTACCGTCCCTTTATCAGGGCCTAGACTCCCGTGCGTACAGATCGTCGAACCGGCCTGCCGTCGAAGAGGCTGAGGTCAGGGAGCGAGGGGACGGACGTGCGGGAACCGACCGTCGATGTCGCTGCGGACTATGCGGCCGACTACTTCCAGTCCTACTCCGTCGTCGGGCTGCTCGCCGTCGTCGGCGTGCTGTTCGTCGCCGTCGCCTTCGGCGCGGGACGCCTGCTGCGCCCGGTGGTCCCCACCCCGGAGAAGCTTCTGACGTACGAGTGCGGAGTCGACCCCGTCGGCGAGGGCTGGGCCCACACCCAGGTCCGCTACTACGTCTACGCCTTCCTCTACGTCATCTTCGCGGTCGACTCGATCTTCCTCTTCCCCTGGGCGACGGTCTTCGCCGCCCCCGGCTACGGCGCGACCACGCTCGTCGAGATGTTCGTCTTCCTCGGCTTCCTCACCGTGGGCCTGCTGTACGCATACAAGAAGGGCGTCCTGACATGGGCGTGACGCCGGAACAAGCGGCTTCCGAGCCCGTTCTGCTGCCCGAGCCGAAGCGGCTCGGCACGCTGGCCCGACTCGCCCCCGAGCCGATGAAGGTGATCCTGAACTGGGGCCGCCGCTACTCGCTCTGGGTCTTCAACTTCGGCCTCGCCTGCTGCGCGATCGAGTTCATCGCCGCCTCGATGGCCCGCCACGACTTCATCCGCCTCGGCGTCATCCCCTTCGCACCGGGTCCGCGCCAAGCCGACCTGATGATCGTCTCCGGCACGGTCACGGACAAGATGGCCCCGGCCGTGAAGCGCCTCTACGAGCAGATGCCGGAACCGAAGTACGTCATCTCCTTCGGCGCGTGCAGCAACTGCGGCGGCCCCTACTGGGACTCGTACTCGGTGACCAAAGGCGTCGACCAGATCATCCCCGTGGACGTGTACGTGCCGGGCTGCCCGCCACGCCCGGAAGCTCTGCTCCAGGGCATCCTCAAGCTCCAGGAGAAGATCGCGCGCGAGTCCCTCGACGAGCGCTACGCCACCGCCCCCGCTCGCCGCCCTGCCCCGTCGCGTGCCTCGACCGCGGCCCTGCAGAGCGGCCTGGTACGGCCTCCGGCGTCACCGGGTTCATCGACGCCGCCGTCCGAGGAGGGCCGATGACCACGACCGGGTGGCTCCCCGCCCCCGCCGAGGACCTCTTCGGCCCGCACTCCACAGCCGAGGAGTCCTACGACGTCCTGACCGTGGACGTCCCGCCGGCCTCCTGGACCGACGCCCTGCACGTGGCCCGCGACCGTCTGTCCTGCACCTACTTCGACTGGCTGAGCGCCGTCGACGAACCGGGCACCGGCTTCCACGTCTTTGCGCACGTCGTGGCCCTGTCCCCGGTGCGCCGCCTGCTGGTACGCACGACGATCCCGCACGACGCCCCGACCCTCGCCTCCGCAGTCGACGTCTACGCGGGCGCCGCCTGGCACGAACGCGAGACGCACGAAATGTTCGGCATCGCCTTCGAAGGCCACCCCGCACTCGACCACCTCCTCCTTCCCGAGACCTTCGAAGGCCACCCCCTGCGCAAGGACTTCGTCCTGGCCGCCCGCGTCGCCAAGGCCTGGCCCGGCGCGAAGGAGCCCGGCGAGTCCGAGCACGGCGGCCCCAAGCGCCGGCAGATGCTTCCCCCGGGCGTCCCCGACCCCAACGAGTGGGGTCCCCTGAAGGGCCAGCTGCCTCCGGCCCCGGCCCGCCCCGCCCGAACCCCGGCCGCCCGTGCGACAGGCGACCGCCCTGCCCGCCGCACCCGCGCGGCCTCACAGGGCTCCGCCAGCCAGACGGCCCCGACGGCCACCCCGCCCCCGGCCGCCGCACCGCCGGCGACAGCACCCGACGCCACCGACGGCCCCGGCACGGCGCCCACGCCGCCGGCGACAGCACCGTCCACCGCCGCCATGCCGCCGCCGGTGACCCCGGGAACCCCGGCGGGGCCCCGTCGTGCCCGCAGCGCATCCCAGGGCTCCGCCTCCCAGCGCCCCCAACCCCCGGCGGCGCCCTCCGACACCCCGGCCCGCCCCTCCACGGCCCCCCGCTCCGCCGACGCCCCCTGGCACCACGCCCGCCCCGCCTTCGACGCCCCACCGGCGTCCGAAGAGCCGACCGCCGAGCCGAAGCCACACGCCGAGCGGAAGCCGCAGTCGGGAAACCGGCCGAGGACGGAGCCGGAGCCCACGGCGGAGCCCGGGCGTGGGGCAGAGTCGCAGCGGGCGATGGAGCCCGAGCCCCCCGCAGACCCTCAGCCCACCGCAGAACCCGACCCCACCGCAGAACCCGAGCCCACCGCGGAGCCCGCACCTGAGGCGGAGACGGCGCCTCAGACCGAGGCCGCGCCGGGTGCCGCGACTGAGGCGCCCCCGGAGCGAGACCGCAAGCCCGATTCCCCCTCGAACCGGGCCTCGAACCCGGGCTCGGGCTCGAACCCGGGCTCGGGCTCCGAGCGTCCGGCCACCGATGACGACCCTGCAGGAGGCCCGCAGTGAACGACGCGCTCGACGTCGCCCTGCGACTCCTGGTCGTCTTCGTCGTCTTCCTCACCTTCCCTCTGATCATCGGTCAGACCGAGCACAAGGTGATGGCCCATATGCAGGGCCGCCTGGGCCCGATGTACGCGGGCGGCTTCCACGGCTGGGCCCAGCTCGTCGCGGACGGCGTGAAGTTCGCGCAGAAGGAGGACATCGTCCCCGCGGGCGCGGACCGCCGTATCTTCCAGCTCGCGCCGGCCGTGGCCCTGCTGCCGTATCTGCTCGTTCTCCTCGCCATCCCCATCGGCCCGGGCGAGGGCGCCGTGGGGCAGGTCCTGGACGCGGGGATCTTCTTCGTCCTCGCCGTGATGGGCGTCGGTGTGCTCGGCTCCCTCATGGCCGGCTGGGCCAGCGCCAACAAGTTCTCCCTTCTCGGCGGTCTGCGCACCGCCGCTCAGCTGCTCGCCTACGAACTGCCGATGCTGCTCACCGCCGCGTCGGTCGCGATGGCTGCCGGGACTGTCTCCCTGCCCGGCATCGTCGACGCGTTCGAGTGGTGGTGGCTGCCGTGGCAGATCACCGGAGCGGTCGTCTTCTTCATCGCCGGTCTGGCCGAACTCCAGCGCCCTCCCTTCGACATGCCGGTCGCCGACTCGGAGATCATCTTCGGTGCGTACACCGAGTACACAGGACTGCGCTTCGCTCTCTTCCTCCTTGCCGAGTACGCCGGGATCGTCGTCCTGTGCGGACTGACCACCGTCCTCTTCCTGGGCGGCTGGCACGGTCCCTGGGGCGCCGACGGCCTCGGCTGGGTCTGGACCCTGCTCAAGACGGCCGTCCTCGCCTTCGTCGTCATCTGGCTGCGCGTCACCTACCCCCGCCTGCGCGAGGACCAGCTGCAGAAGTTCTCCTGGACCCTCCTTGTCCCCCTCTCTCTCGCTCAGATCGCCCTCACCGGCATCGTCAAGGTGGTGATCCAGTAGCCATGTCCCGCCCGTCACCCGACCACCACACCCCGGCGCCCCCAGCGGCCCCGGCAGCCCCTGCGGCGGCCCCCGGGCGGCCCCGTCTGCCGATCCCCGGCAGCGGCCTCGCCAAGGGCCTGGCCGTCACCCTCCGCACGATGACGCGGAAGACCGTCACCCAGCAGTACCCGGACGCCCAGCCCGAACTCCCGCCCCGCACCCGCGGGGTCATCGGACTGTTCGAGGAGAACTGCACGGTCTGCATGCTGTGCGCCCGTGAGTGCCCCGACTGGTGCATCTACATCGACTCCCACAAGGAAACGGTGCCGCCCGCCGCTCCCGGCGGACGCGAGCGCAGCCGCAACGTGCTCGACCGCTTCGCCATCGACTTCTCGCTCTGCATGTACTGCGGTATCTGCATCGAGGTCTGTCCTTTCGACGCGCTGTTCTGGTCCCCGGAGTTCGAGTACGCAGAGACCGACATCCACGAGCTCACCCACGAGCGCGACAAACTCCGCGAGTGGATGTGGACCGTGCCGGCCCCACCGGCCCTCGACCCGGCCGCCGAGGAGCCGAAGGAGATCGCGGCCGCCCGCAAGATGGCCGAGAAGCTGGCCGCGGCCGCCCGAGCCGACTCCACCGCACCCGAAACCACTGCACCCCAGCCCACCGCACCGGAGTCCACCGGCCCGAAGTCCACCGCACCGGAGTCCACCGAGCCCGAGGGAGGAGACGCGTGACCCTCGCCGAGGCCCCGCAGGGCTTCCTCTCCCCGACCGGAGTCGAGATCGCCTTCCTTCTCGTCGGACTGGTCACCTTCGGTGCCGCCCTCGTCACCGTCACCACCAAGCAGCTGGTGCACGCGGCCCTGTGGCTCGTGGTCGCCCTAGGCGGTCTGGCCGTCGAATACCTCCTGCTCACCGCCGAGTTCATCGCCTGGGTGCAGGTCCTCATCTACGTCGGTTCCGTCGTCGTGCTCCTCCTCTTCGGTCTGATGCTCACCAAGGCCCCCATCGGCCGCTCGCCGAACGCGGACTCCGGCAACCGCTGGGCCGCGCTCTCGGTCGCCGTCGCCGCGGCCGCCGCCCTCGTCTGGGTGGTCGTCGACGCTTTCCGCGCCACCTGGATCGAGCTGGACGGCCCGGCCGCCGGCTCGACCCAGGTCACAGGCGCGAGCCTCTTCCAGCACTGGGTCCTTCCCTTCGAGGCCCTATCCGTCCTCCTGCTCGCGGCGCTGGTCGGCGCGATCGTCCTGTCCCGCAAGGCGAAAGCCGAGTCGAGCTCTCCCCCAGCGAACGCGCGAGCCGTCACGGATGGTTCCCGACCCGTCACGGACAGTTCCGGAAGTTCCGAGGGCTCTCCCACCGTCCCTGACGCCCGGCAGAACCCGGCCGAGCAGGAAGGCGCCCGCTGATGCACCTCGCCTATCCCGCCGTCCTCTCCGCTCTCCTCTTCTGCACCGGCCTGTACGGCGTCCTCGCCCGCCGCAACGCGATCCTGGTCCTGATGTCGGTCGAGCTGATGCTCAACGCCGTCAACCTCAACCTGGTCGCCTTCGACGTCTGGCTCAGCAGGACAGCCGAGGAGACCCTGCACTCCGGGCAGGCCCTGACCCTGTTCACCATCGCCATCGCAGCCGCCGAGATCGGCATCGGCCTGGCGATCGTCCTCGCCGTCCACCGCAACCGCGGCACCGCCGACATCGACCGCCTCCGCGACACCGCCGAAGGCCATGAGACGCCCGCCGCAGACGGCTTTGACGGTTCCGACGGCGACGCCCCCGCGACCGGAGCGGCCGCCGAGAAGGCTGAGGCCACCGCGTGACCACGACCACCCTCGCCGTCCTCGTCCCCCTCCTCCCGTTCCTGGGCTCAGCCGCCGGCCTGCTCCTTGGCCGTACCGCGCCCGGGTTCGTCCGCCCGCTCGCCGTCCTGCCGACCCTCGCCGCGCTCGCGTTGGCCGCGGTCGTCGCCGCCCGCCAGGGCGGAGACGGCGCCGTCGACGCGGCCACCGAGCTGACTCCCACCGGTTCCGTCCCGATCGAACTCGCCCTGCACATCGACGGATTCGCCGCCCTCGTCGCCGTCCTCGTCGCTCTCGTGGCCACCTGCGTACAGATCTACTCGACCGGCTACCTGCGCGACGATCCGCGCTACGCCTCGTACGCCGCGCTGGTCTCCCTCTTCACCTCCGCGATGCTGCTGGTCGTCTACTCCGGCGACCTGATCGTGCTGCTGGTCGGCTGGGAAGTCATGGGCATCTGCTCCTACTTCCTCGTCGGCCACTACTGGGAGACACCGGAGGCCCGCGCCGCCTCCATCAAGGCCTTCCTGGTCACCAAGCTCGGCGACGTCCCCTTCCTCATCGGCCTGTTCGCCCTCGCCACCGACGCCGGCTCCTTCCGCATCACGAAGGTCCTCGGCGCCGTCGCACAGGGCGGACTCGACCATCCGACCGTCGTCGCCCTGCTGCTCCTCGCGGGCGTGGCCGGAAAATCCGCGCAGTTCCCCCTGCACACCTGGCTCCCGGACGCGATGGCCGGCCCCACGCCCGTCTCCGCCCTGATCCACGCCGCGACGATGGTCGCCGCCGGCGTCTACTTCGTCGCACGTCTCCTCCCGGTCTTCGAGGCCTCCGCGGCCGCGATGGTCGTGCTCGCCGTGATGGCCGGCGTCACGATGGTCGGATCCGGCCTGGCCGCGCTCGCCCAGGACGACATCAAGCGCGTCCTCGCCTACTCGACGATCGGCCAGCTCGGCTACATGACGGGTGCCCTCGCCGTCGGCGACCGGAGCGCCGCCGTCTTCCACCTCCTCTCGCACGGCGCCTTCAAGGCGCTGCTCTTCCTCGCGGCCGGCGTGGTCATCCACGCCGCCGGCACCAACTCGCTGGCCGCCATGTCCCGCATGAGCCACCTGCGCCACCGCGTCCCCGACGCCTACTGGACGATGACCGTGGCGCTCCTCGCGCTCGCCGCGATCCCGCCGTTCAGCGGCTTCTTCTCCAAGGAGTCGGTCCTCGGCGCGGCCGAGCACGCGACCACCGGACACATCGAGCACATCCCCGGCGCCGCCGGCTGGGTCGTCCTCGTCGCCGGGCTGCTCGCCGCCCTCCTCACCGCCGCCTATGCGACCCGTCTGTGGCTGCTGGCCTTCCGCGGGCAGGGAGCCGAAGCACCAGATCACGGCCGCCAGCCGCGGACCATGACGGTGGTGCTGTGGGTGCTGGCGGTGCCCTCCCTGGCCCTCGGCGCGCTCGCCTACCGCACGCTCCCCGACTGGTTCGACGGCGACGACCTGGCCCCGACCCTCACCACCTCCGTAGTGGGCACCGGCGTTGCTCTGGCAGGCGGACTCGTCACGTTCGCCGCCTGGCGGCACCTCGCTGGAATCGCCGCCCGCATCCCCCTGGGTGCGGTCGCCGCCCACCCGGACGCGGACGCGGCGCAGGTCGAGGCCGAAGCCATCGCGACGCACGCCCCCGCCTACGGCAACGTGGCCTCCGCGCCCGACCCGGCCGATCCCGGGCGTCTTCTGCTCGGCCCGCTGCACCGCCACGCGGCTGTCGGCTTCCACGTGGACGCCCTGTACGACCTGCTGTTCGTGCGCCCTGTGCAGGCCGGCGGCCGTCTCGTCCGGTTCCTCGACCGTGAGGTCGTCGAGACCTACGTCCGCGGCGCGGGCGCCCTGCCCCGCTGGCTGGGGATCGCGGTACGGCGAGCCCAGACCGGCAACGTCCAGACCTATGTGAGCGCGCTGCTCGCCGGCACCGTCGTCCTGGCGGTCGCCGCCCTTCTCGTCGCCTCAGGAGCGTGAGCAGGCGTGATCCCTCTCAACGAGTCCGTGATGCAGGTTCTTCTGGCGTTCATCGTGGTCGGCCCGCTTCTCGGCGCCGCCGCCGCGCTGCTGCCCGCCCCGCCCGGACTGAAGGGGAAGTCGCCCGAGCAGGCCGTCCTCCGGCACGGCGTGACGGTGACCGGCGTGATCCTCGTTGCCGCGATCGCCCTCGCGGTCGGCTTCGACCACGACCAGCCGTCGAAGATGCAGGCCACCACGGACATCAGCTGGATCCCCGCACTCGACGTGCGCATCCACCTCGGCATCGACGGCATCTCTCTCCCCCTGTTGGTCCTGACCGCGCTGCTGACCTTCCTCTGCGCGCTCTACTCCTACTTCAAGCTGCCCGCGGGCCCCTCACCCAAGGCGTTCGTCGCCCTCGTGCTCGTGCTCGAGTCCGGCACGCTCGCCACCTTCGCCGTCCTCGACCTGCTGCTGTTCTTCCTCGCCTTCGAGACCGTGCTCATCCCGATGTACTTCCTCATCGCCCGCTGGGGCGGCGCCGGCCGGACCCGGGCGGCCTGGAAGTTCATCCTCTTCACCCTGCTCGGATCCGTGGTCATGCTGCTGGGCCTGCTCCTGATCGGAATCAAGGCGGGCACCTTCGACATGGTGGCACTCGCCACTGACAACGGCCGGTCGCTGACCACATCCGTGCAGGTCATCGCGGTTCTCGCGATCGGGATCGGGCTCGCGGTCAAGACCCCGATGTGGCCCCTGCACAGCTGGCTGCCCGACGCCCACACCGCCGCCCCGACCGTCGGCTCGGTCCTGCTGGCGGGCGTGATGCTGAAGATGGGCACGTACGGCGTCGTCCGCATCCTGCTGCCGGTCGCGCCGGACGGCTTCCGCGTCTTCGCGCCGTACCTCGCCGCCTTCGCCGTCGTCGGGATCATCTACGGATCCCTGGCCTGCCTGGCCCTCGCCAAGCAGGGAGCGAAGGGCGACCTCAAACGACTGATCGCCTACTCCTCCGTCGGCCACATGGGCTTCGTCCTCCTCGGCATCGCGACCATGACGCCGACCGGTGTGAACGGCGCACTGTTCGCCAACATCGCCCACGGCCTCATCACCGGCCTCCTGTTCTTCCTGGTCGGAGCCCTGAAGGACCGCACCGGCACGACCGACCTGGACACCCTCGCCGAGCAGACCGGCGCCGCCCTGTACGGCAGGACCCCCCGCCTCGGCGGCCTCCTCGCCTTCGCCGCGGTCGCCTCGCTCGGCCTTCCGGGCCTCGCCGGGTTCTGGGGCGAGATGCTCGCGCTGTTCGGCGCGTTCGACCCCGCCGAGGGCCTCAGCCGCCCCGCGTTCCTCACGTTCACGGCGATCGGCGCGTTCGGCACCCTGTTGACAGCCGCCTACCTGCTCGTCGTGGTCCGGCGGGTCTGCATGGGCACGGTCCGGCAGGACGCCCCGCGCCTCGCCGACGTGCAGAACTACGAGTTCGCGGCCTGGACCCCGCTCGTCGCCCTCACCGTCGTCGCCGGGCTGTGGCCCAAGGCCCTCCTCGGCCTCACCGACCCGGCCGTGCAGCAGCTCCTCGCAGGAGGCACCCGATGAGCTCCGTGGCCCACCCCCCGGCCCAGATCCTGACCGAGTCCGTGGTCCAGTCCGTCGACTGGACGGCCATCGCACCGCCCACCCTCGCGGCGGTCGTCGCCCTGGTCGTCCTCGTCGCCGACCTCTTCGTCGGCGAGGCGCGCAGGCCGTTGCTGGGCTGGCTCTCGGTCGCCGGCCTCGCGGCCTCCACGGCCCTGCTCCTGCCCCTCCTGGACGGCGACCGCGCCACCTTCTGCCTGACCGGCGACACACGCGCGTGCAGCTACACGGCAGACCACTTCACCCTGGTCGTCCAGTTCCTGGTGTTCGGGGGGGCGCTGCTGGCGGCCCTGCTGTCGGTCACCGCTCTGAAGGACGCGCGCGGGCGCCTTCCCGAGGGCGAGTTCTGGTTCCTGCTGCTGTCCTCCGCCGCCGGCGCCGCCCTGCTGCCCGCCTCCCGTGACCTCGCCACCCTTGTCGTCGCCCTGGAGGTCGCCTCCCTGCCGGCCTTCGCCCTCGTCGGCATCCGGCACGGCGACCGCAGGTCCTCCGAGGCGGCCCTCAAGTTCTTCCTGTCGTCCGTGACGGCGACCGCGGTCAGCCTTCTGGGCATCAGCTTCGTGTACGCGACGACCGGCACCCTCTACCTCACGCAGGTCGCCGACCGCATCCAGCGCGTCGACGGCCAGCTGCACACCCTGGCCCAGACCGGTGTGGTGCTCACCCTCGTCGGCTTCGCCTTCAAGACCGCCGCCGTCCCCTTCCACTTCTGGGTCCCCGACACCTACGTCGGAGCCCCCCTGCCCATCGCCGCCTACCTGTCGGTCGTCGGCAAGGCCGTGGGCTTCTCCGGCCTCATCCTCGTCACCGTCGTCGGCTTCCCGTCGTACGCCGACGTCTGGGGCCCCGCCCTGGCCGCCCTCGCCGCCCTCACCATGACCGTCGGCAACGTCGGCGCTCTCCGTCAGCAGGCCACGCGCGCGTACAGCGCCGTGCGCCTCCTCGCCTGGTCCTCCGTGGGCCAGGCCGGCTACCTCCTCGTGCCGATCGCCGCCGCCGCGTACTCCGACGACGCCGAGCAGGCCGTCGGCTCCACCGTCGCGTACGCCCTCATGTACGCCGCGGTGAACCTCGGCGCCTTCGCGGTCGCCGCCCTGGTGGGACGGACCAGCAAGGCGAACCGGCTCACCGACTACCGCGGCCTCTACGCCAGGAACCCCCTGGCCGCCCTCCTGCTGGCCTTCTTCCTGCTCTGCCTCGCCGGACTGCCGCCGGGCGTCATCGGCCTCTTCGCGAAGGTGACCGTCTTCTCGGCGGCCGTCGACGCCGGACTCGGCTGGCTCGCCGTCGTCATGGCCGTCAACGTGGTCATCGCCCTGTACTACTACCTCCAGTGGACGGCGCTGCTCTTCCGCGCGTGTGAGGGCGAAACCGGGAAGCACCGAGTCCCCGCCCCCCTCACGGCCGCGATCGCCCTCACCGCGGCGGTCGGCATCGCCCTGTCCGGGGCGCCCCAGCTGGTCCTGCGCTTCGCCGACACCGGTCTCTTCTGATCCCACACGCGCGTGCGGGACTCGCTCTCACCCGGACGGCGCACACGCTCCTCCGCTCCTAGGGGCGAGTGCGGGACCCGTCCTCACCCTGACGGCCCACACCCCTGCCCACACGCACAAGGGAACTAGTGCCTCCCGCCTGGCGTTGACCAGTACGGGAGGGTGCACTGGAAGTGACATCACGGCACCAGTGCCACCGGAGAACAGGAAGATCCGCAAGCAAAGGGTTCCCCTGCTGCACGACTTGGAGGGCGTACCGTGCACCGCCGGCACAACGGGCTCAGAACCGCAGTACTCCTCGGGGGGCTGTCGGCACTCATCATCGTCATCGGCAGCTTCTTCGGTCGTGCGGGGCTCGTCGTCGCGGTTCTGATCGCGCTCGGCACCAACGCGTACGCGTACTGGAACAGCGACAAGCTGGCTCTACGCGCGATGCGCGCCCGCCCCGTGAGCGAGTTCGAGGCCCCGGCCCTGTACCGGATGGTCCGCGAGCTCTCCACCCAGGCCCGTCAGCCCATGCCCCGCCTGTACATCTCCCCGACGGAGGCGCCCAACGCCTTCGCGACCGGCCGCAATCCGCGCAACGCCGCCGTGTGCTGCACGGAAGGCATCCTGCGCCTCCTCGACGAGCGCGAACTGCGCGGCGTCATCGGCCACGAGCTCAGCCACGTCTACAACCGCGACATCCTGATCTCCTCGGTCGCCGGCTCGCTCGCCTCCGTGATCATGTTCCTGGTCAACTTCGCCTGGCTGATCCCGATCGGCCGCTCCGACGACGACGACGGCCCCGGCCTCCTGGGCATGCTCCTGATCATGCTGCTCGGCCCGCTCGCCGCCGGCCTCATCCAGCTCGCCATCAGCCGCTCCCGGGAGTACGAGGCGGACTCCTCGGGCGCCCAGCTCACCGGCGACCCCCTCGCACTCGCGAGCGCCCTGCGCAAGCTGGAGACGGGCACCAAGCAGCTTCCGCTTCCGCCGGAGCCCCGCATCGAGACCGCGAGCCACATGATGATCGCGAACCCCTTCCGTCCGGGCCAAGGACTCTCCAAGATGTTCTCGACGCACCCGCCAATGGCGGAGCGAATCGCCCGGCTCGAGAAAATGGCAGGTCGCCACCAGTGAAGACCATCCTGAACGTCATCTGGCTGATCCTGAGCGGCTTCTGGCTGTTCCTCGGTTATGTGCTCGCAGGCGTACTGCTCTGCATCACCGTGATCGGCATCCCCTTCGGCGTCGCCGCATTCCGTATCGGCGTCTTCGCGCTCTGGCCCTTCGGCTACACGACCGTCGAGCGGCGTGACGCGGGCGCGCCCTCCTGCATCGGCAACGTGCTGTGGCTCGTGCTCGCCGGCTGGTGGCTGGCCCTCGGCCACGTCGTCACCGGCTTCCTGCTGTGCCTGACCGTCATCGGCATCCCGTTCGGCATCGCGAACTTCAAGCTGATCCCGGTCTCGCTGTTCCCGCTGGGCCGCGAAATCGTCTCCACCGACCAGCCGTTCGCCTCCCGCTGACGGCGCTGACGGCGTGCCCGCGCTGACCGCGCGGGCACGCCGTTCGCCGTCGCCGGTGGGCGTGTTGCCCGTACCCACCGATACCGGAACCACCGACCGCCGTCATGCGTCGTTCCGATCAGTTCGGCACGAACCCGCGTGCGACGAAGGACGCGGGGCGCGCCGGAGAGCGCGGCCCGTGCGGGGCGAGGGACATCACAGTGCCCGGACAGCACGGGGTGGGTACAGCACAGAAGGGCAGGTTCAGGGCATGAGCATCATCAGCTGGATCATCCTGGGGTTGTTGGCCGGAGTCATCGCCAAGATCCTGCTGCCCGGGCGCGACCCGGGCGGCTTCATCGGCACGACCCTGATCGGTGTCGCGGGCGCGTTCATCGGCGGCTGGATATCGGCCCGCTGGCTGGACCACCCCATCGCCAAGGACTTCTACGACGGCGCCACATGGGCCGCCGCGATCGGCGGATCGCTCGTGCTCCTGATCGTCTACCGCCTGCTGTTCGGCAACTCGCGCGACTGAGTCCGCTGCCGCCCGGCCGGCGCAAGGGCTGACGCCGAGCGGCGCCCGGCCCTTGCCCGTACGGTCGGCTACCGGTAGTTCACGAACTGCAGCGCGAAGTCGAAGTCCTGGCCCTTGAGCAGCGTGATGACGGTTTGCAGGTCGTCGCGGCTCTTCGAGCTGACCCGCAGCTCCTCGCCCTGTACCTGGGCCTTGACGCCCTTGGGACCCTCGTCACGGATGAGCTTCGCGACCTTCTTCGCGTTCTCCTGGGAGATGCCCTCCTTGATGTCCGCGAAGAGCTTGTACTCCTTGCCGGAGAGCTGCGGCTCGCCCGCGTCCAGCGCCTTCAGCGAGATGCCGCGCTTGATCAGCTTGGACTGGAAGACATCGAGAACGGCGTTCACCCGGTCCTCGGAGTTCGCCTCCATGAGGATCTTCTCACCGGACCACGAGATCGAGGCGCCCACGCCCTTGAAGTCGTAGCGCTGCGAGATCTCCTTGGCGGCCTGGTTGAGGGCGTTGTCGACCTCCTGCCGCTCGACCTTCGAGACGATGTCGAAACTGGAGTCGGCCATGTCCTGTGGCTCCTTGTATCGGGGTGCGTGTCAGGGTGCGTATCGGCGCACGTGGGGGTGACCGCCGAGCCCGGTGTGGTCCCGGGCCGCATCCGCCCAAGCCTAGCCACCCCGCCCCCTCCGGGCGGCGCGGAATCAGGTGGCGAAGCACCCCTGCGTATCGGGTATCGTTTACGTCGTTGCCAGGGAGCACCGCCGAAAAGCGGTTCGAACAGGCGGCAAACCCGGCGGTGTGCCCGAGCGGCCAAAGGGAGCAGACTGTAAATCTGCCGGCTCAGCCTTCCGTGGTTCGAATCCACGCGCCGCCACGCTGAGGGAAACCCCCTCTGATCAGGTTACTTACCTGGTCAGAGGGGGTTTCGCGTTAGCCCTCCCCGTTCGCTCGACTGTGGACGGGGCGTGGACGTGTCTCACCTCGTATCGCCCGTATCCCACCTTTGATCAGTGCGTGTCCCCCAGGTGTCCCCCGGGGGTGATCACGATCACTCGGGCTCGTTCCACTCACGAAGAGCGGCGTCGATGCGGCTGTTCGCGTGCTCCCGTGTCTGGTCGAGCACCTTGGCGTACACCTTGTGCAGTACCGCGATGCTGTGGCCGGCGCGCCGGGCGCACTCCATGGCGTCCACGCCGGAACTGAGCCAGAACGAAACGCCGGCGTGCCGCAGGTCGTAGGGACGCCGGGCCAGGAGCGAAGCCGTTTCCGTTTCGCTCAGCACGTCCTTACGAGCCTTCGCCCACACCTCCCCGTAACCGGTCTCCTGCAGCAGGCCGTCACGGTTCGTCCGAAAGAGCCGGCCGTCGGGTGCCGTGCCGTGTGAGGCGATGTGCTGCCGCAGTAGACGGACGAAGTGCGGCGGGATCGGCACCGGACGGGAGTCCTTCTTCGCACGGGCCTTGAGATGGCGCATCTCGTGAGCCGTCCCGTCGTCGGTCCAACTTCGTCCGGCCCGGACAACCCCCTGGCGCAGGGTGAGCATCCCCCATCCCGACTCCGGAAGGTGGCACTGGCTCACACGCAATCCGGCGGCCTCAGCGGGACGCATGGCCGCGTAGTACAGGCACCCGAAGAACGCTTCCAGATGCCTCCCGCGCGGGCCCTGCTCTCGCACGCCGGCCAGCAGCGCGCGGACTTGGCGGGGGTTGGCAACGCTCTCGGGGTCCACGGCGTCCGCCGACTTCGGGGCGGTCCACTTCACGGCCGTGATCGGGTTGACCGGCATGGTGAAGTACTGCTCCTCCACGGCGAGCCCGAGGGCGTCACTCAGGCAGGCCCGTTTGCGCTTAGCGGTGCGTGGCGCTGCCTCCTTCCCGTCCAGCCGCAGGGACAGTGCGTCCAGGGCCAGACGTACGGTCGCCGGGTCCTCCAGTGCCGAGACGGGCATGGAGTGCTTGGCGATCCAGGCGAGAGCGCGGGCCACGTCGTCCGGCGGGGTGTCGGTCCAGCGGTTCCGGTTGTACGCCCACCCGTACAGCGCACGCCGCAATAGCGGGCTATCGGGCATCCCCGCCTTGGTCTTCACGAGCGCGGGGGTGATGGTCGCCAGCGCATCGGCGTAGTTCTTCCGCGACTTCGCCGGGGCCAGCGCCCACTTGCGGTCGATGTAGGCACGGCTGTGCTCGTACCAGGTGATGGAGCCTTGCTTGGCGCGCAGTTCGGACACGGGCAGGCCCGTTTCCTCGTCGAACTGGTCGCCGCGCCGCACGGCGGACATGAGTTCCGAGCGGCGTCCCTCGGCCTGGACCTTGAGGGTGTAGCTCTTCGAGTGCTTCCGCTCCCCGACCAGCCAGCGCAGGCGGTAGGGCTTCGGGCGATCCTTGCGAACTTCGGTCGAGTAGAGACGAACGTCGTAGGTCAGAGCCATATGAACTCCAGAGGGGCCCGCCGGAAGCGGGCCCCTCGTGTCTCGCTGTGCGGGAGGCGGTCAGGCGGCAGCGTTTTCCATGGACGCCCACCACGCGTCGAGGTCGGTGCGGCGGCAGCGGAGCTGACCGTTCGGGAGCTTGATGAGCTTCGGGGCCTGGCCCCGGGCACGCATGCGGTAGAAAGCGGCGCGGCTCATCTCGATCTCTTCGAGGACTTCGGGGAGCTTGAGCATCTTGGGGCGGGCCAAGGCGACGACTCCTTCTCGGGCTCTACGGGAGGGGGTGCCTCTGAGGGCCGCTACTTCCGCTACCGCCGCTACCGTGCAGGTCAGGGGCCTGTTCGAGGTAGCGGGAAGGGGTAGCGGTAGCGGATGGGTAGCGGCGAGGTAGCGGCAAAATCCGGTGCTTGCCGCTACCGCATCGCTGCTGGTCAGGCAGCGTTTTCCATGCCGGGTAGCGGAGGTAGCGGACTTTCCGGGGGTGGGGGGCAGTAGCGGGCCCATGCGTCCCAGAGATCGGCGGCGTAGTAGCCCTTGAGGACGCTGCCGGCGGCCTTGATGTTGCGAGAGGCGATCGGCTCGTTGTCGGCCGTCATGTACTCGGCGAGCATCTTCGACAAGCGGCGATTGTCGAGCGGCTTGCCGCTGAGGTCGGCCCATGGGGCGTCGTCGAGGGCGTTGAGCCGGTCGAGGATGGCGACGGTGGGCAGGCGGTCGATGCCGACCATGACGTGGTCGCGCAGGTCGGTCAGCAGCCGCACGCCCATGCTGCCTTTGTCGTTGGCGCGGGAGGCTTTGACCAGGGCCAGGCAGGCTTCGCGGGCCCGGTCGGGCCAGTTGCCGCCGGCCGCGTCCGCGATGGCGAGCAGCGGTTCCCACACGTCGGCCGGCCGGTCGGCGACTCCGTCCGGCATGTCCGGCCACGCCCCCATGACGAACTCCCGGGCCTGCTCCGCCCATGCGGCGAGCCGGTCGCGGAGCTTGTGGCCTTCCGCCTCGTGGATGCGGGCCCGGAAGGGCTCCACCGTCTCGTTCCGGGCCCGGCGGCGCATGCGGATGATGACAGAGCGGGTGAGGATGGTGTCGGGCAGCGAGCCGAGACCGGCGACCGCGACCGCGCAGTACGAGGGGAACGCCTGAACGGTCTGGTTGCCGCCGTCGCCGATGCACCGGTAGGTGACGCCGGTGCGGCGGTGGCCGGCGTTCAGGAACCCGCGCAGCTCCTCGTTGTCGCCTGCTTTGGGGCCGAAGACGGTGTCGATCTCGTCGAACAGGATCGTGGGTTTGCCGCCGGGTCCGGAGACGGACCGGAACAGGGCGGCGGCGGACGCGTTGACGGCCGTCATGGGCTGCGGCACGAGGGTTTCCACGATCTCCAGTGCCCGCGTCTTGCCCGACCCCGGCTCGGGGGACAGGAAGGCGATGCGGGGAGTGGAGTCGAACGCGTCGAGCAGGTGGGCGTGTGCGTCCCAGAGTGTGACGGCGACGAACGCGGCGTCGGTGGGGAAGACGTTGAAGCGGCGGTGGAAGGCTTCGACTTCGTCGAGCAGGGCAGCGCCGTCGATGGCGGGCTCGGTCATGCGGCGGTCCTCCGTTCGGTGAGCGCGGCGGGGGTGCCGGTGCAGAGGTGCTTGTGGGCCGTGTAGTCGGTGACCAGGTCGGCCACGGCCTGTTGGCCGGTGGCGGTGGCGGTGTGGCCGCAGGAGCAGGCGTAGGCGGCCGTGGGGGTGTCGCCGTAGCGCTTGGACCAGCGGGCTCCGTCGTGGCGGTGGCGGTAGACCGGCGGGGCGTAGACGCGGATCCCGGGGCGGTCGGGCGTTGGGTCAGTGCCAAGGGCCATGGGGACGCCCTGACGGGCGGCGACCTTCGGCACGCCTACGGCCGTCGTGTCCACAGGATGTGGAGCGGCGTCCCGTCGGGCGGGGTCGGGGCTGATGCTCTTCAGAGGGGGGCGGGCCGATGCGCTCATGCCGTCGCTCCCCTGCGCCGCTGGTTGTGGGCGATCGACCAGTTCAGAGCGCTCCGCAGAGTGGAGCGGCACTCGGCGACGGTGAGTCCGGCAGCCTCCCCCGCCTCCTGAAGAGCCTGCTCGACCGAGTGCCGGGAGAGGTCGCCCCATGCGACGAACCGTCCGAGTGCGCGCGCCGCGCGGAACAACGTCGACTCGCGCGCCCCGAGTTGGGCGGTGGCGACGTTGCGCGTCTCGGCGGCAAGGGCGACGTCCGCATATCGGCCGGATTGCCCCGGTACGGCCACCGAAGGGACGTGAGAGCGCTTGGGGGCGGGCTTGAGGACGCTGTGCAGCCATCCGGGCAGTGGGGCCGCCTCAGCGTCGCACAGCGGCTCGTATGGTCCGGCGGGGGTGACGGAACCGGCGGCGACGACGTATCCGCCCCATGCCCGCGTGTCGACCAACTCGCCCACGGTCCCCGCTGTGTTGGTCAGCCGGACCCCGGGCGGGGCGGTGAAGTACAGGTGGGTTCCACCGCTCGCGGTCCGGATGCGGTAGGTGGCGGGGACGGCGTGGCCGGCGCGCTCGCAGAGCGCACCGAAGGTGGCCGCGCCGTCAGGCGCGTCCGAACTGCCGTTGTCCTTGGGCACGTCGAGGTCGACGACCAGCAGCCCCGAGGGGCCGGTGGCGATCCCGACGTTGAACGGGCCGTGCGACCAGGTCGCGCGGATGCGGTCCGGGTCGGTCGTGGCGCGTTCCTCCCACTTCCGGTGTCCGCCGGCGCAGGGCCCCGTGCCGGGGCAGGACTGCTCGCCGTGCAGGGCGGGGCGCTTGGTGCCGGAACGCAGGGGAAAGACGTGCCATCCGCGTTCGATGGCGTTCAGCGCTGCGCGGAGCAGCGCGGACTGTGAGTCATGGGTCATGCTGGAGGTCTCCAGTTCCTTGATGGTGACTGGCTGGACAAGGGCGGCCCCGGTTCTTGGCGGAATGGGGGGCCGCCCTTGGCGTAGCTACTGGCCGGCGGCCGCCATCAGCGCGTACTGCTGGCGGACGTAGGCGCGCGGGTCGCGGTCGGCGTGTGCGTCGTCGAGTTCGATCAGGAATTTCGCCGCGGTGTGGGCGGTGTCGTCGTCGCGGTGGTCGGCTCCGTCGGCGAGCGCGATGCGGTCGAGGACGGCGGCCTTGCGCAGGTAGAAGCCGCGTTCCAGCGCGGTGTAGCAAGCCGCAGTGCCGAGCGTGTGAGCGATCCAGTCGAGTTCGCTGTGGATGCTGGGGGCGTCGGCGTAGGCCTGCTCGGGGTCGGGCCAGACGTCGGCGTGGTCGGCGGTGAGGTAGAGGCGCTGACGCTCGCCGTCGCGGGTGGGGAAGACGCTCACCCGTCCGGTCTTGAACGCGGCCTCCAGGGCGTCGGCGACGCGGTCGGAGTCGGCGGGGTCGCAGATGACGCGGATCTCGAACACGTAGGGCTCCCTGTCAGCCGTGGAAGTGGTTGCGCTTGAACGTCGCCTTGCGGATGTGGAAGGTGTTGCCGCCGCTCCCGCTGCTGCGTCCGCCGAAGATCTGCACGGCGATCCATCCGCCGAAGACGACGGCGGCCAGTGTGATGAGCTGGGTGATCAGCGCGGTGAGCGCGGTGATGAACGTGGTGAGCAGCAGCAGGCCGCCGCACACGGCGAGGAATCCGACGCCCCCGAGGGCGACGTTCACCGCCGTCCGCGAGACGGCCGGCCGGTCGGTGACCGGTTCGGGCTGCACGGGGCTGACGGCGTAGCCGGTGACGACGCGGCCGTCGGGCAGGACGACGCTCGCCACGGCCGGGACGGCTCCGGACTGCACCGGCACAAGGGGTGCCGGGTACGGGGCGGGCGGGGTGAGGGGGGTGGGCTGGTGGACTTCCAGGACCCGGACGGCGGGCGGATGGTGGGCGTGGTCGGGGTACATGCGGAATCCCTTCCGGTGCGCAGTGAGGGAGGCGGACACACCCCCTGCCGGGGGCGTCGTGGAGGGGGTTTCAGGGGTGCTGGCCTGCGGGCTTCCCTGCCTCCCTGGGGATCATCTGTGCAGGTCAGGGCCAGGGATGCGGGGCAGGGAGGGGGTTAGGGAGTTCTCCCTGCCTCCCTGCCCGGGTGGGGGTCGCCTCCCTGTCATCCGTCGGCGGAAGCGGAACCCTCGGAGTCGCGGTTGGTGAGGGCGCGGGCGACGCGGTCGCGGCCGACGACCATGCGGCCGTCGGACTTGTAGGGCTCCGCGCCGGCGTCTTCCAGGACGCGCTTGAGGTCGCCGGGCGTCCAGCGGCCGTAGGCGTCCGCGTTCAAGGTGGTGAGGCGCTTGAGTACGTCGGCGGTCAGGACGCGGGAGGCGTTGCCGAGGACGGTGAGGATGTCGGCGAGCGGGTCACGCTGCTCGCCGGTCTCGACGGCGTGCAGGGTGGTGACGCCGTCGCGCAGGGCCCGGGCCCGGTCGGTGATGACCGTCGCGGCGTCGTCGTCGATGTAATGCGTGCGGACCGTGATGGACGCCTGCCCTGCCGGAATCGTGATGCCGTCGGAAGCGACGACCAGCGTTCCCTTGTCCAGGCCGGGACGGAGCATGTTCGGCGCGGCTCCGCCGTCCACGGCCTTGTCACCGAGCGCCATCCGGGCCTGCTGCTCGGTGCCCAGCGCGAGGGAGGCACGCGTGTGCGCGCCCTCGCGGACCAGCTTGGGCAGGTTCTGGTCGGTGGGGTCCTGAGTGCCCTGCCACATCAGGACGTTCACCGCACGCCCCTGGTTGTGGATCTTGCGGACGGCCATGAAGTACCGGGACGTGGCCTTGGACCCGCCGTACGGCCGCTTGTCCTCGTCGACGGCCGGACACATGAACGCGACCTGCGCTTCGTCCACCACCACGATCAGCGGCGGGAACTGCGTTCCGGGCGGTGCCTGAATGCGGCGGTTCATCTCCTCCACCGCGCCCTCGACCATCTGGGTGACCTGCATGACGTGCTCGTCGGTCGGGCCCTGGATCAGGGTGGAGGCGAGGCCGTCGAACATGGCCCAGTCTCCGACGCCCTTGAGGTCGCCCATGAGGAACTGGACCGACCGGTCCAGCGCCACCCACAGGGCGAGGGAGCGCAGGGCGACGGTCTTGCCCTGGTTGGACAGGCCCGTGATGAGCAGGTGCCGCTGGTAGAGGCTCAGGCTCGCGGCGTCGCCGCGCAGGTCCTGGCCCCAGGGGGCGCGGCCCTTGGCGTAGTCGGCGGTCAAAGTGTCGTCGGTGACCAGCGGGGACGGGCCGATCGGCTCGTCGAGCGCGCCGGAGTCGGCGACCCACAGCCGCACCGTCCGCGCGGCCTGCGGGATCGTGACGAACACTTCGTGCTCATGCCGGGACAGGTTCTCCGCCAACTTGCGCCGCCTGCCCTGCACTTCGTTCGTGGCCACCCCGGACGGCAGGGTGACGTCGACCTCTACGCCGCATCCGGCGATGCGGATCGGCCCGAGCATGGACGCGCCGGCGTCGCCCATCTCCTTGATGGCGTTGCGCAGCGCCGGCACCCCGAGGTCGCGCAGGGCCTTGACCACGATCGACGGGGTGATCGGCTCACCCTCACCCGATCGGACGTTGGCCGGGAGAGCCCACGCGGGTGCGGCCTGCTGCTTGCTGCCGACGGCCCACAGGGCGAGCAGCGCGAGGAACGGGCCGAGGGTG
Organism: Streptomyces sp. B21-105; assembly: GCF_036898465.1. Classification (NCBI taxonomy): domain Bacteria; kingdom Bacillati; phylum Actinomycetota; class Actinomycetes; order Kitasatosporales; family Streptomycetaceae; genus Streptomyces; species Streptomyces sp. B21-105. Next base: position 5,531,761 of record NZ_JARUMJ010000001.1, read on the forward strand.
ACGGCCGGGCCCCAGACCACCTGAACGATGGTGATGAGCAGGTCGATTGCCTTGATGACGGCCATGATCGGCGTGACGACGTCGGTGACGTCCTTGTTCGCGATCGCCAGCACCACCCCGAGCGCGACCAGACCGCCTATCCCCATGCCCGTGCCGACCAGCGCGCCCTTGGCCGCGTCCAGCGGCGAGTGCAGCAGATCCATACGCCGGCGGTGGCGAGCCTCGCGGTAGCGCTGCCCGCGATCCTCCCACTCGGCAGCGGCCTCGTAGTTCCCCGCGGCTTCCGCCGCACGAAGCATCCGCTCGTAGCGGGCGGCGGTACGCCCGTCCCACGTGCGGCGGGCCACGATCCGCGCCCCGCCCATCACGTAGAGGCTGTGCCGGGCGACCGTGCGGGCGGTCGTCTTCGTGCGCTCGTGCGTGACGGCCGTCTTCACGGCGCGCCCGGAACGCACCCACAGCGGGAGGGGTGCCGGCGGTGCCGGGTCGGGCACCACGGTCAACGTGGTCACGGCCGGGGGGTCGGTGTGCTTGTGCAGGTGAACGACGTTCTCGGACATGCGGAAGTCTCCTCAACACCCCACGACGGGGCAGGAATTGCGTGCGGGAAGAGCGAGGAGCCGGGACGGCGGGGGCGGCCGTCCCGGCGACGGTTCAGGCGGTGCGGGCGGGTGTCACCACCAGCCGGACGACTTCTTCGCGGCCTTGGCCTTGGCGTGCTCGTTCACGACCCGCTGACGCTCGGTCGTGAGCGCGGCGATCTCCGCGACCAGACGCGTTTCCGCAGCACTCCAGGCGGTCTCCAGCTTGCGTTCCGCGCGGGACGGGGCCTCGCCCCGCAGGACGCGGTACGAGCCGCCGGCCAGGCCGGCCAGCACCGCGCGCCGCTCACGGCCGTCCAGCGGCCACATCTCCCGGTCACGGACCGCGTCCAGCTTGCGCATCGTCTTCTGAATCTCGCGGTCGAGACGGCGGGTGTCGGGCTTGCCCATGTCAGGCACTCCTTCAAGCGTCGGAGGGTTCGGGGTAGGCGCAGGGAACGCACATGCCGAGCGACGGCGGGATGACGTATCCGGCATCCGTGCGGCAGTGCGGGCAGGTACGGCGGGCGGTGTTGGCCTTGGCCAACGCCGCCCACTTCGCCGGCGTCATCGGCCGCACCGGCTTGGCGTCTTCGACGCGGTAGAGGTAGGCGACCAGCGGCCCCCGCCGGCGGCGCGGCCGCTCCAGCTGAGCGGCCACGCCCTGACCGCCGGGCCGCAGGTCGCGGGCCCGAAGCTGTCGGCGGGTGGCGTAGCCGTCCGGGGCGAGATGCCACCGGAACACCGGCAGCGCGGCCATCAGGCGACGCGCTTCCATGCCGCCCGCAGCCGCACTTCGGATGCGGAGTGGCCGGCCGCCCGGAAGCGCACGGCCATCTCCCGGTACGACAGGGCCGGGGTCTGGCTGTGCCGGATCGTGTCGACCAGCGCGTCAAGCTGCGCGTCCGTGAGCGCGGGAGCAGACTCCAGGGCGAGCGCGGACAGCGGCTCGACCGGACCCCAGACCGGGAGCTCCCAGCGGGGCGTGACGTCCGGTGTGACGCCGGGCGTGACGGTGCTCGTCACGCAGGTCAGGGCCCGACCGGTGTCCTCGCCCTGCCGCGCCGTCTCCAGCGTCGACCACGCCCCCGCCAGGGTCGCGGCGGTCTTCGCCTGCACCCGTGCGACACGCGCGCCGGCCGCTGTCACGGCCGTCAACCGCGTCTCCTCCGTGGACGCGTCGGCCCGCAGCCGGGCCCGCGCCACCGCCGCCTCATCCCGCGCTTCCTGTTGGATGCCCCGGATGGCACCGAGCGCGGCCGGGGTGAGCGCGGTCCGCTCCCACATGCCGTGAACCAGCCACAACGCCTTGGCCGCGACCGGCAACCACGCCACCGCCAACCAGGCCCCGGTGGATCCCTCGGCGGTCAGCGCGTGCGCCACCAGGACGCCGGTCGCGAGCAGGCCGAAGCACCACCCGACGGCCGTCACGGCGTGGCTGTGGTCGCCCTGCGCGGCGAGCCGGCGTTCGTAGGCGAGGGTGGCGAGCCATCCCCCGTCGATGCCCAGGCCGACGACCAGGGCGACCGGCCACGGCATCGCCGTGCCCAGCCACATCACCACCACCGCGAGGGTGAGCACCATGGAGACGGCCGTCATCGCGACGGCCGGCCCTGCGGTCTTGGCCTTCACGCCGCGCCGCCCGGCAGCGTCGCCGCAGCGGGGCCGTTGGCCAGGTTCCGGCGGGCCGCCAGGACCCGGTTGCGAGCGCGGCGGATGCGGCGGGCATCGACCTCGTTCGCGGGGCGGTCGAGGGTCATGATCTGCGCGTCGAGCAGGTCGACTTCCGCCAGAATCAGCGGCGACTCCTGCTCGATCGCGTCCAGCTCAGCGCTGGTCGGCTCCGTGAAGTCGGCGAACGCGGTAACAGCGCTCTGAACGGTGACGATGGATTCCATGGGTCGTGTTCTCCCTGCAAGGTGGCAACGGCCCGAACCGCGCCCCCAGTGCTCCAACACTGGGGGCGCTCGCCGTTGGGGTCGGAATGTCCGGCTCCCCTCAACCCCGCCCGTACGGACTCCGCGAATCGCGGGACCGGACGGCCAGGGGAGGCAACCGGCGCGACGAGAGCCGCCGCGAAAGCTGAACGAGAGCGGACCGAGCTACTGCACAGGTGACGCCGGCCGGTCCATCACGGCGACACCCCAAGTTGTCGTAGACGCATCAGAACTCCTCGGAAGACGGGAACGGGCAAAGCACTGCAAGGGGGACCTTGTCCCCACTCTCCGGCCGTTGCTCGCGGTCGCCGGGCCACCTCGCCAGTACGGGCCGAAACCCTGTTCCCCCTGGCCTTTAGCGGGATTGCAGCGTCCCCGCCCCGTGCATTCGTGCAGGTCAAACAGCCGCGACAGCGCCCCAACTTGCTGGGGCCTCTCGGGTACATCCCTAAGGTTCCCTAGGGTTCCCTGCGGTGTCAAGCAGTAAGCTAGGGAACCTCAGGGAAGTGACGACAGGGAGCAGGCGAGATGGCAGGCCAGGCCGACAATCGGGCCCCTTACGCGAAGATTGCCGCCCACTACGCGGAGCGGATCACGTCCGGTCGGCTACAGCCGGGGTCGCTCTTGCCGAGCATCAAGAACCTCGCGGAAGAGTGGAAAGTGAGCACCGCGACGGCAGAGAAGGCCCTACGCAAGTTGCGCAACGAGGGGCTTGTGCGAGGGATCCACGGAATCGGGACGGAAGTTCTGGACCGGCCGGCTCCGATGTCCTCGGGGGCGCAGCGTCAAGACCGGGGCCGCCGTACCGGGTCCAGCTGGGGGACAGGCGAAAGGTCCGACTCGCATCAGGCCGCCGTCGTGTCGGCTCCGACGGAAGTGGCACAGGCGCTCGACATTCGGCCCGGCTCGGACGTGATCCGCCGAAGCCGGGTCTACCGAGACCGGCATGGCATCGTGGCCCATAGCACGTCATGGATTCCCGCCCGGTACGGGAAGCTGATCCCCCAACTGGCGTCGAGTGAGCGCCTAACGGGGGGAACGTCACTCCAGCTCATTGCCGAAGCGACCGGCCATGCGATCAGCCACCGCATTGACACGGCATCGGCCCGGCTGCTCACGTCAGAAGATGCGCATCTCCTCGAGTTGGATCCCGAAAGTCCGCCGGCCGATCCGGTCGTCGTGATGACGGCAAAGTTCGTCGACACCGAGGGCAACATCGTCGAATACGGTGTGGACCTCGGGGGCCCTGGCCGTACGTGGCGCACAGAGTCGGAGGTTTCTCCGTGACGGTTCGAGATGGCACGTACGCGTCCCGGCCGCCCTGCTGCGTACTGATGGCCGGACTACCCGGCTCCGGCAAGACCACTCTGTCCCGCGCCCTCACCGATCGCGGGTTCGTACGGCTGTGCCCGGACGAAGAGATGTACCGCCGGCACGGCGTGTACGGGGTCGACTTCCCCCGGGGCACCTTTCCCACCCTTGAACGGCCGGTGCTCGACGACGTGGCGGACGAACTCAGGGAGCAGCTCAAGGCGGGCCATGACGTGGTTGTCGACCACGGGTTTTGGACACCCGAGGATCGGGCTCGGTGGCGAGCACTCGCCACCGACGTCGGAGCAACGCCGGTGCTCGTGTATCTCGCAGCAAGTCATGAGGAGCTTTGGGCGAGGATCAGCAAGCGCAACGAATTCCACGCGGGCGATCCCAACTCGATTTACTTCTCGGAGAGCGACCTTCAGCGGTACCGCACCCGGTTCATCCCTCCTGAGGCAGACGAACCGCACGTCCTTTACGACGGCGATACGGCGGCCGTGATTGCGGCTCTGGAGACCGCTCCCGGGGCCTGATTCCCCCAGGTGTCCCCCAGTGGCGGCCGGTTCAGGGGAAACGCCAGCTCAAGACCCCCGAACCCGTCCCGCTGTAAATCTGCCGGCTCAGCCTTCCCAGGTTCGAATCCTGGCGCCGCCACGCTGAGAGAGGAAGCCCCTCCGAACTGCGGAAACGCAGGACGGAGGGGCTTTTTCGGGTCTGGGCGGCGGTGTTTCGGATCCGCGAGGGCTTTCAGCCGTTATCCGGGGTTTCGCCCTCTCCCTGGGGCGTCTTCGCCTCCCTCTTCACCTCCGCCTCGACGTCGGTGCGGGGCTTCTGCTCGTCCTTGGCGTACTCCGTCACCGCTGCCTGGGCGTCGCGGGCGAGGTCGCGCCAGGCGCGCCAGGCCGTCTCGTAGGTGTCCGTCTGGGTCTCCGACCAGGGGGCGGTTGTCGGCGCGCCGTACGCATCCCGCAACTGCTCGACCCGCGCGTGTGCCTCGTCGGCCGCACGCTGCTTCTCCACGAGTTCCTCGAAGGTATGTGCCACGTGTACGGATGCTAAGGAGGTGGCGGCGGTTCCGCGCGGCGAGCGGGGCGCGTCCGGCCACGGGGTACCCGCGTGGCCCACTGGGGCACACTGACCTCATGTCCAGCCTGTCCAGCCGCCGTAGAAGCTGCCCGGAGTGCCATCGGGAGATCGCCGTCGTCGCCGGACGGTTCGCCCGGCACGACCCGCCCGGGACACGGGAGAGCGGGGACCTCGTCTCCTGCCCGGGTTCCCGGAGGGCGGCGCAACTGGGTGCCGTCCAGCCGTCGTTGGACGGGTATGTGGTCCCGGCGTTCCCGGGACAGCTGCCGCTCTTCTAGCGCGTCCGCAGTGCGCATCCGGCGGGCGGCGGGCCTTCGCGCGCCCCCGACCGTGAGGGCGACGAGACCCCTCACACCCACACCGTCGGTTCCTCGCCGCCGCCCGGCCTCCGTCAGACCGCCCCGGCCACCGCCCTCAGTTCCCCGCCACCGCCTTCACGGCGACCGACACCGGCGTAGAGCCGCTGATCAGCTCCAGGGTGAGGCCGGACGTGGCCGGCGAGTCCAGGAGTTCGGCCAGTACGGCGGCCACGTCCTCTCGTGGGACGGGACCGCGGCCCGTGCGGGCCTCCAGGCGGACCAGGCCGGTCCCGGCGTCGTCCGTGAGCGCGCCCGGGCGCAGGATCGTCCAGTCGAGGGAGTCCAGGCCCCGCACGTACGCGTCCGCCGCGCCCTTGGCGCGCAGGTAGACGTCGAAGACCTCGTTCCCCTGGTGCTCCGGGTCCGCGCCCATGGACGAGACGATCACGAAGCGACGTACGCCCGCCCGGACCGCCGCGTCCGCGAACAACACGGCCGCGCCCTTGTCCACGCTGTCCTTGCGTTGCACCGCGCTGCCCGGGCCGGCGCCCGCCGCGAAGACCGCCGCGTCCGCGCCCCGCAGCCGCTCGGCGACCTCCTCGACGGACGCCGACTCCAGGTCCAGGACGACCGGTTCGGCGCCGGCCGTCCTCAGGTCGTCGCTCTGTTCCGCCTTGCGGATGATCCCCGCGACCTCGTTCCCGCGCGCGGCGAGCAACCGCTCCAGCCGCAACGCGATCTGACCATGACCACCAGCGATGACAATGCGCATGGTTCCGACCGTACGCCCGGCCGACCCCGTCCGCCGCCGCACGGCCCCATCCGCCACCGCACAACCACGTTCACCACTGCACGCCCCGCCCCGCCATCGCGCGACCAAGTCCGCCACGACGCGACCACGCGACCACGTCAGGCCTCACGACCGCGTGTCGCCCCGCGGCCGCTGCTGCGGCGGCACTACGACGGTTCGCCCCGCCCCTGCCGCGGCAGACCCAACTCCTCGGCGGCCGCCGAGTTGCAGTACTCGCGGACGGCGCTCGTGCGAGCCACCACGCGCCCCCGGTGGATGACGATCCGGCTGTACGCCAACGACAGGATCCCCGCCAGCCGGTCGCCGCGGACGGCGAGGAGGTCGGCCGGGAAGCCGGCCTCCACGCGGACCTCGGGCAGACCCAGCGCGGCCCGCGCGGACGTGCTGACGGCGTCGTAGGCGTCCTCGGGACGCAGGCCGTGGCGGGAGGCGAGCAGGTAGGCCGCTTCGAGGGGGTCGCCGCGGCCCACCGGGTTGCGGACGTCCCGCAACGCGCCGCTGCCGGCGGCCAGCCGCACCCCGGCCGCGCGCAACAGCCGTACGGGCGCGGCCCGGCGGTCCTCGACGGCGCCGCAGCCGCCCTGGGGCAGGCAGACCACCGTCACGCCGGCGGCGGCCAGTTGGTCGGCGGTGCGGCCGGCCGCCTCGGCGGGGAGGCGGCCCAGGCCGCCGCAGGGGCTGAGGGCGACGCCGGGCCGCAGCCCGCCGGCCATCGCGGCGAGGCGGCCGAGCCGGGCCGGATCGGCGGCGTCGGTGTGCAGGTCGACGGGGCAGCCGTGTTCGGAGGCGACCTCGAGCACGGTCTCCACGTACCCTGCGGGATCGGGGTCCAGGTCCGGGCAGCCGCCGACCACCGCGGCGCCCATCTTCACCGCGTCCGTCAGCATCGCGCGCCCGTCCGCCCCCGCCGCCCCGGTCAGTACCCGCGGCATCGCCACCGCCGTCAGCTCCGCCAGCCCACGCAGCGAGCGCCGGGCCTGGAGGACGGCGGCCAGCGCGCCGAGGCCCTGGACGTCCCCCACATGCACATGAGCGCGCAGCGCGGTCGCGCCGTGGCCGAGCTGCAGCAGCACCGCCTCGGTGGCGCGGCGCTGGACGTCCTCGGGGGTGTACGAGACGGGGCCGTCGGCGTCCGCCGTGAGCGCGGTGTCGGCGTGCGCGTGCGGCTCGGCGGGGGCCGGCAGGAGGAGGTAGCCGTCGAGGTCCACGCGTGCTCCGCCGCGGGCCGCGCCCGCGGTCATGCTCCCGGCCAGACTCCCGGCCGTTCCGACCGCCTCGATGCGCCCGCGGCCCAGCCGTACGTCCACGGTGCGGCCGTCCGTCAGACGCGCCCCGCACAACAGCAGGGCGGCCGGGTCCGGTGTGCCCGAGGAGGCGCCGGAGGAGGACCACGAGTGGGGCGGCTGCGGCCGGCTGTCGGGCATCGGGCTCCAGGGGCTCGGGACTGCGCGGGGCGCAGAGGGCGCTGAGGATGCAGGCGCCGTGGCGGGACGCATGATCACGCAGAGTGAGTCGAGCCTAGGGCGGCGCTTCGGCAAGGGCGGGGAGGAGCGCAATAGTCGTACCGGCGTGGTCCGCTGTGCGTAAGGGGCGCGTGAGGCCCCTGAGGAGACCTTCGGGAGGCACTCGGGAAGCACTCGGAGCCACTCGGGCCCCCGGGGAAACGAACGCCAGGACGGCCCTGCAAGGAGGGCCGGAGGGGCTCGCGAAACGGATTTGGGTGAACGGCTGCGGACCGTGTAATGTCTTCATCGCTCGCCCCAATAGCTCAGTCGGTAGAGCGTCTCCATGGTAAGGAGAAGGTCTACGGTTCGATTCCGTATTGGGGCTCTGGTGGGTGAGGTTCCCGTCGCGAGGCGGGACCTGATCCCATCAAAGCGGTGTAGCTCAGTCGGTAGAGCAAGCGGCTCATAATCGCTGTGTCACCGGTTCAAGTCCGGTCACCGCTACTGACAGTAGCCGATTGTGGGGTCGGTCCTTCGATCGGCTACTCTTTTATGCGTTAATCGTCCCATCCGTTCGTCAAGGAGCACTCCTGTGGCTGCCACCGACGTCCGCCCGAAGATCACGCTGGCCTGCGTGGAGTGCAAGGAGCGGAACTACATCACCAAGAAGAACCGGCGTAACAACCCGGACCGACTGGAGATGAAGAAGCACTGCCCGCGTTGCAACGCGCACACCGCGCACCGCGAAACGCGATAGATCAGGCTCGTATGCGAGGCCGTCCCCGAGTGATCGGGGGCGGCCTCGTGTCGTTGAGCGACCCCGTACCGGTCAGTAGAGCGACGCACAGCGACGCAGAGAACCAGGAGGTGCCGAGGCCCATGGCGCTCGACCAGTCCTTCGTCGGGCGGAGCTACCCGCCCACCGATCCCTACGAGGTCGGCCGCGAGAAGATCCGCGAGTTCGCCGAGGCCGTGGGGGACGACAACCCGGCGTACACCGACCCTGAGGCCGCCAAGGCGCTCGGGTACGCCGATGTGATCGCGCCGCCCACCTTCGTGTTCTCGATCACCTTCAAGGCGGCGGGACAGGTCGTCCAGGACCCCCAGCTGGGCCTCGACTACAGCCGTGTGGTGCACGGCGACCAGAAGTTCGCCTACAAGCGCCCGGTGCGCGCCGGTGACCGGCTGACGGTCACCTCGACCATCGAGGCCGTCAAGTCCATGGCGGGCAACGACATCCTGGACATCCGCGGCGAGGTGCACGACGAGACCGGCGAGCACGTCGTGACCGCCTGGACCAAGCTGGTCGCCCGTGCGGCGGAGCCGGCGCAGACCGACGGGGAAGCGTGAGCAGCCGATGACGACGAAGATCGCTTACGACGACGTCGAGGTCGGCACCGAACTGCCGGCCCGGTCCTTCCCTGTGGACCGCGCCATGCTCGTGCAGTACGCGGGCGCCTCCGGGGACTTCAACCCCATTCACTGGAACGAGAAGTTCGCCAAGGAGGTGGGCCTGCCGGACGTCATCGCGCACGGCATGTTCACCATGGCCGAGGCGGTCCGCGTCGTCACCGACTGGACCGGTGACCCGGGCGCCCTCGTGGACTACGGCGTCCGCTTCACCAGGCCGGTCGTCGTCCCGAACGACGACCGGGGCGCGGTGATCGAGGTCACCGGCAAGGTGGCCGCCAAGCTCGACGACAACACCGTGCGGGTGGACCTGACGGTGCTGAGCGGCGGCCAGAAGGTCCTGGGAATGTCACGGGCGGTCGTACGACTGGCCTGAGCAGTGAGCAGTGAGCAGTGAGCAGTGAGCAGTGACTGGTAAGGGGCGTCTCCTGGAAACCGCCATGGGGAGGCGCCCCTTACGCGTGACGGGCGGGCCGGACCGGGCTGTCGGTGGTGTCTCTCGTAGGCTGGGGCGCGTGCAGGAACTCCACGACGCCCCGCTCGCCCCGCTGACCACCTTCCGGCTGGGCGGCCCCGCCGCCAGGCTGCTGACCGCGACCACCGACGCCGAGGTGATCGCCGCCGTGCGCGAGGCCGACGCCGACGGCACGCCCCTGCTGATCGTCGGCGGCGGCTCCAATCTCGTCATCGGCGACAAGGGTTTCGAGGGGACGGCCCTGCGCATCGCCACCCGCGGCTGCGAACTCACCGGGACGCGGCTGGAGCTGGCCGCGGGCGAGGTGTGGAGCGACGCCGTCGCCCGCACCGTCGCGGCCGGCCTGGCCGGGATCGAGTGCCTGGCGGGCATCCCCGGCTCGGCGGGCGCCACCCCTATCCAGAACGTCGGGGCGTACGGCCAGGAGGTGTCCACGACGATCACCGGCGTGGTCGCCTACGACCGCCGGGCGGATGAGACTGTCACGCTCACCAACGAGGAGTGCGCCTTCTCCTACCGGCACAGCCGCTTCAAGGCCGATCCGGACCGGTATGTCGTCCTGCGCGTCCGCTTCGAACTGGAGGACGCGGACGGGCTGTCGGCACCGCTGAAGTACGCCGAGACGGCACGCGCGCTGGGCGTCGGGCCGGGCGACCGGGTGCCGCTCGCCGACGCCCGCGAGACCGTGCTGAAGCTGCGCGCCGGGAAGGGCATGGTGCTGGACGCCGAGGACCACGACACCTGGTCGGCCGGTTCGTTCTTCACCAATCCGATTCTCACCGACGCCGACTTCGCCGCCTTCCACGCGCGCGTGAAGGAGCGGCTGGGCGACGGTGCGGAGCCGCCCGCCTACCCGGTCGGCGAGGGCCACACCAAGACCTCCGCGGCGTGGCTGATCGACAAAGCGGGCTTCACCAAGGGGTACGGCAGCGGCCCCGCCCGCATCTCCACCAAACACACCCTCGCGCTCACCAACCGGGGCGCGGCCACCACGGAAGACCTGCTGGCGCTGGCCCGCGAGGTCGTCGCCGGCGTGCGCGAGGCGTTCGGGGTCACCCTGGTAAACGAGCCGGTGATGGTCGGCGTCGGGCTGTAGACCCCGACCGGTTCCAGGGTTCCGGGATACCGGTATCCCGGAGCCCCGAAGTCCCGAAGTCCCGGTATCCCGAAGTCCCGGCCACCGAGCGCCGCGAGGCCCCTGAAGGTCGCTGAAGCCGCCTAATAGGCGACCCCCACCCCCTGCTTCACCGTCCCCGCGTTCTCGGTCATCGCCAGCATCGCGTGGGCCACGTCGGCCCGCCCGATGAACCTGCCCTTGGGCGGGAAGCCGCCGACCACCGTCCGGTACCTTCCGGTGACCGGTTTGTCCTGCAGACGCGGCGGGCGGACGACCGTCCAGTCCGTGGCGCTGCGCGCCAGCTCCGCCTCCATCGCGCGCAGGTCGGCGTACACGTCCTTCAGGGCCGCGGAGACGAGGCCGCGCACGGTGCGGTCCAGGAAGCCGTCGGCCACCGGCTCGGGGCCGACCGGAGCGGCGCTCACCACCAGCAGCCGACGCACGCCCTCCGCCTCCAGCGCCGACACCACCGTCCGCGTGAGCCGGGCGGCCACCCCCGCGTCCTTGCGGCTGCGCGCGCCGAGCCCGGACAGGACCGCGTCGCGGCCGGCCACGGCGCGGCGGAGCGACTCCGGGTCGGCCAGGTCGGCGCGGACCACCTCCAGGCGGTCGCCGGTGACGCCGAGCCCGGCAGGGTCCCGCACCACGGCCGTGACGTCGTGGCCGGCGTCCAGGGCCTGGCGGACGACCTCCCGGCCGATGCCTCCGGTGGCCCCGAAAACGGTGAACCTCATGGCGTGCTCCCCACTCCGAGTCGGTGGGTGAGTATTCACTCACCCCAGGTCCTCTAGCATGGGTAAGCATTCACTCACTCGTCAAGAGGGGATTCCCCATGGAGCGACCGGCCCGCGTCCGCATCCTCGACGCCGCGCACGAGCTGATGCTCACCGTCGGACTGGCCCGCGCCACCACCAAGGAGATCGCGAAGGCCGCCGGCTGCTCCGAGGCGGCGCTCTACAAGTACTTCCCGAGCAAGGAAGAACTGTTCATCCGGGTCCTCATCGAGCGGCTCCCGCGGCTCGCCCCGCTGCTCGACAGCCTCACGGCCGAACCCGGCCGGGGCACCCTGGAGGGCAACCTCACCGAGATCGCCCGCCAGGCGGCGCTCTTCTACGAGGAGAGCTTCCCGATCGCGGCCTCCCTGTACGCCGAGATGCAGCTCAAACGGCGGCACGACGAGGGCATGCGGGAACTGGGCGGGGGCCCGCACGTGCCGATCGAGCAACTCGCCGGGTATCTGCGGGCCGAGCAAGGTGTGGGCCGGGTGCACCAGGACGCGGACCCGTTCGCCGCGGCCTCGCTGCTGATGGGCGCCTGTGCGCAGCGGGCGTTCGCCTACGACGCGGTGGGGGATCGGCCCGAGGTGCAGGACTTCGCCGCGCGCCTGGCGCGCACGCTCCTGACCGGCGTCACCGGCGCGGCGAGCCACACCAGCCCCACGAGCCCCACCGGCGGCACCTCGCACGCCCCCGGGACCACCGGCGGCCTCACCGGCTGAAGACCCGGCGAGCAGCCGACGACGACACGCCCCCGACCCCCCGACCCCGACCCGCGGCTCAGCCGTGCCGGGCTCCGCGGGGGCGGGCTCAGCGGCACCGGGCTCAGGACGCCAGCCAGTCGTCCACGCCCGACAACAACTTCCGGCGTACGTCCTCGGGCGCCGCCGAGCCCCGCACCGACTGCCGGGCCAGTTCCGCCAACTCCTCGTCCGTGAAGGCGTGGTGGCGTCGGGCGATCTCGTACTGGGCCGCCAGGCGCGAGCCGAACAGCAGTGGGTCGTCGGCGCCCAGCGCCATGGGGACGCCCGCGTCGAACAGGGTGCGCAGCGGGACGTCCTCGGGCTTCTCGTACACGCCCAGGGCCACGTTCGAGGCCGGGCAGACCTCGCAGGTCACGCCGCGTTCGGCGAGCTTCCTCAGCAGCCGGGGGTCCTCGGCCGCCCGTACGCCGTGCCCCAGCCGGTTCGCGTACAGGTCGTCCAGACAGTCGCGGACGGACGACGGGCCGGTCAGCTCGCCGCCGTGCGGGGCGGACAGCAGCCCGCCCTCGCGGGCGATCGCGAACGCCCGGTCGAAGTCCCGTGCCATGCCACGGCGTTCGTCGTTGGAGAGCCCGAAGCCGACCACCCCGCGGTCCGCGTACCGCACGGCCAGCCGGGCCAGGGTGCGGGCGTCCAGCGGATGCTTCATCCGGTTCGCCGCGACCAGCACCCGCATCCCGAGCCCGGTCTCGCGCGACGTCGTCTCGACCGCGTCCAGGATGATCTCCAGCGCCGGGATCAGCCCGCCCAGCCGGGGCGCGTACGACGTCGGGTCGACCTGGATCTCCAGCCAGTGCGAGCCGTCCCTGAGGTCCTCCTCGGCGGCCTCCCGCACCAGCCGCTGGATGTCCTCCGGCTCCCGCACACACGACCGGGCCGCGTCGTACAGGCGCTGGAAGCGGAACCAGCCCCGCTCGTCCGTGGCCCGCAGCTTGGGTGGCTCCCCGCTGGTCAGCGCCTCGGTCAGCGCGTCCGGCAGGTGCACGCCGTACTTGTCGGCCAGTTCCAGCACGGTGGTGGCCCGCATCGACCCGGTGAAGTGCAGGTGCAGATGGGCTTTCGGCAGCTCAGAGACATCACGTACACGCTCCATCCAGGGATCCTGCCGCATGCCCCGGGCGTCCCGGTAGCGCTTTCCCCGAACGTGGTCTTGCTCGCACAAAGCAGCGGGACCGCACGCCGGTGTCGGCATGCGGTCCCGTGCGGGAAGCGGACGTCAGTCCCGGGCCTCCGCCAGCAGCTTCTGGATGCGGCTCACGCCCTCGACGAGGTCCTCGTCGCCCAGCGCGTACGACAGCCGCAGATACCCCGGGGTGCCGAAGGCCTCGCCCGGCACCACCGCGACCTCGGACTCCTCCAGGATCAGCGCGGCCAGCTCGACCGAGTCCTGCGGGCGCCTGCCGCGGATCTCCTTGCCGAGCAGCGCCTTCACCGACGGGTAGGCGTAGAACGCGCCCTCCGGCTCCGGGCAGACGACGCCGTCGATCTCGTTGAGCATCCGGACGATCGTCCTGCGACGCCGGTCGAAGGCCTCGCGCATCGTCTCGACGGCCGACAGGTCACCGGAGACGGCGGCCAGGGCGGCGATCTGCGCCACGTTGGAAACGTTCGAGGTGGCGTGCGACTGCAGGTTCGTCGCGGCCTTGACGACGTCCTTCGGGCCGATGATCCAGCCCACCCGCCAGCCGGTCATCGCGTACGTCTTGGCGACGCCGTTGACGACGATGCACTTGTCGCGCAGCTCGGGGAGGATCGCCGGGAGCGAGGTGAACGTCGCGTCGCCGTAGACGAGGTGCTCGTAGATCTCGTCCGTCATGACCCACAGGCCGTGCTCGACGGCCCAGCGGCCGATCGCCTCGGCGTCCTCGGCGCTGTAGACCGCGCCGGTCGGGTTGGACGGGGAGACGAAGAGGACGACCTTGGTGCGCTCCGTGCGGGCCGCCTCCAACTGCTCGACGGAGACGCGGTAACCGGTCGTCTCGTCGGCCACCACGTCGACCGGGACGCCGCCGGCCAGCCGGATCGACTCCGGGTACGTGGTCCAGTACGGCGCCGGGACGATGACCTCGTCGCCCGGGTCGAGGATGGCGGCGAAGGCCTCGTAGATGGCCTGCTTGCCGCCGTTGGTGACCAGGATCTGCGAGGCCTCGACCTCGTAGCCGGAGTCACGCAGCGTCTTCGCGGCGATCGCGGCCTTCAGCTCGGGCAGGCCCCCGGCGGGCGTGTACCGGTGGAACTTGGGGTTCTTGCAGGCCTCGATCGCGGCCTCGACGATGTAGTCCGGGGTCGGGAAGTCGGGCTCGCCGGCGCCGAAGCCGATCACCGGACGCCCGGCGGCCTTCAGGGCCTTGGCCTTGGCGTCCACGGCGAGGGTGGCGGACTCGGAGATCGCGCCGACGCGGGCGGAGACCCGGCGCTCGGTGGGAGGGGTTGCAGCGCTCATGGGGCCCATGGTTTCAGACCGGAAACCGGCCCGGCACACGGGTTTCACGGACTGGTCAGCCGAGCGGTCATCAAAGAGAACATCCGAAGGAATCCGATCAAGGCCGCTTTCCGTTCGACGAGGCGCTCAAGACCACGTACACTCACACGTCGTTGGCCTTCGACAGCCGCGCCCCGCAACCAGGTGCACACCGAGCACCTGAGCGGATGCGGTACGTTGGGGACACACAAAGGGTCGTAGCTCAATTGGTAGAGCACTGGTCTCCAAAACCAGCGGTTGGGGGTTCAAGTCCCTCCGGCCCTGCTACACACTCCATCAGCAGGATGTGTGCGCAGCGCATGTACGTACAGCAATGCACTCGCCGTGCGGCTCAGACCGGGCGCGGCACGGCCACGACCCGGGAACAGGTGAGGACGAATGGCGGACGCCGTGGGCTCCATCGACACGCCTGATGCCCAGGACGAGGCGCCTGAGGCGAAGAAGAAGGCCCGCAAGGGCGGCAAGCGCGCCAAGAAGGGCCCGCTCAAGCGCCTCGCGCTCTTCTATCGCCAGATCGTTGCGGAGCTCCGCAAGGTCGTATGGCCCACTCGTAGTCAGCTGACGACGTACACCACCGTGGTGATCGTGTTCGTCGTCATCATGATCGGCCTGGTGACCGTGATTGACTATGGACTCAGCCACGCCGCCAAGTACGTCTTTGGCTGAGCCTAGAGCGAAGGGCGCCGAGGTATCCGGCGCCCCTTTCGCATGTTCCACCCCTATGTATCCAGGAAGAAGCAGCCACCGTGTCTGACCAGAACCTGAACGACGCCATCGAGCCGGACGAGTCCGTGGACGACGAGCTCGACATCGTCGAGGGCTCGGACGAGGTGGACGAGTTCGAGGCTGCCGAGGCCGAGGCGGGCGAGCCCGCGGAGGAAGCCGCGCTGCACGTCGAGGACGAGGACGCCGAGGACGACGAGACCGTCGCCGAAGAGTCCGAGGAAGCCCAGTCCGAGGACGACGAGTCCGGGGAAGCCGAAGAGGAAGAGCCGGCCGAGCCGGTCGACCCCGTCGTCGCCCTGCGCGAGGAACTGCGCACCCTCCCCGGCGAGTGGTACGTCATCCACACGTACGCCGGTTACGAGAACCGCGTGAAGACCAACCTGGAGCAGCGCGCCGTCTCGCTGAACGTCGAGGACTTCATCTTCCAGGCCGAGGTGCCGCAGGAAGAGGTCGCGCAGATCAAGAACGGCGAGCGCAAGACCATCCGTCAGAACAAGCTCCCCGGCTACGTGCTGGTGCGCATGGACCTGACGAACGAGTCCTGGGGCGTCGTCCGCAACACCCCCGGCGTCACCGGCTTCGTGGGCAACGCCTACGACCCGTACCCGCTGACCCTGGACGAGATCGTCAAGATGCTCGCCCCGGAGGCCGAGGAGAAGGCCGCCCGTGAGGCCGCCGAGGCCGAGGGCAAGCCGGCTCCGGCCCGCAAGGTCGAGGTCCAGGTGCTCGACTTCGAGGTGGGCGACTCGGTCACCGTCACCGACGGCCCCTTCGCCACGCTGCAGGCCACGATCAACGAGATCAACGCCGACTCGAAGAAGGTCAAGGGCCTCGTGGAGATCTTCGGCCGCGAGACCCCGGTCGAGCTCAGCTTCGACCAGATCCAGAAGAACTAGCTCCTTCTGGAACACACGCCTCCGACCAGGTCAGGCGGGCTGTCACAGCTCGCCTGACCTGCTCGGTTTTTGGCCGCGCAGAGATACCCGTTATCGTTGTGCGGTATGCCTCCATCCGGATCATCCGGACCGGAAGGCTGAAAAAACTCTCACTAGGACCCGGAGAGAGCAATGCCTCCCAAGAAGAAGAAGGTCACGGGGCTCATCAAGCTCCAGATCAACGCCGGTGCGGCCAACCCCGCGCCGCCGGTCGGCCCCGCGCTCGGCCAGCACGGCGTCAACATCATGGAGTTCTGCAAGGCCTACAACGCCGCGACCGAGTCGCAGCGTGGCTGGGTGATCCCGGTGGAGATCACGGTCTACGAGGACCGCTCCTTCACCTTCGTCACCAAGACGCCGCCGGCCGCGAAGATGATCCTCAAGGCCGCGGGTGTCGAGAAGGGCTCGGGCGAGCCGCACAAGACCAAGGTCGCCAAGATCACCGAGGCGCAGGTCCGCGAGATCGCCACGACCAAGCTTCCCGACCTGAACGCCAACGACCTGGACGCCGCGTCGAAGATCATCGCCGGCACCGCCCGCTCCATGGGCATCACGGTCGAGGGCTGATTCCCAGCCCCGTAGCACCTTCGTAGCACCGTGGCAGGGCCTGCTCGGCCCGTACCACGACTCCTCAAGACACACTGGAGCAGTAGTGAGCAAGCGCAGCAAGTCCCTCCGCGCTGCGGACGCCAAGATCGACCGGGAGAAGCTCTACGCCCCGCTCGAGGCCGTCCGTCTCGCCAAGGAGACCTCCACGAGCAAGTTCGACGGCACCGTCGAGGTCGCCTTCCGCCTGGGTGTCGACCCGCGCAAGGCCGACCAGATGGTCCGTGGCACCGTGAACCTGCCGCACGGCACCGGCAAGACCGCCCGGGTCCTGGTCTTCGCGACCGGTGACCGTGCTGCGGCCGCGGAGGCCGCGGGCGCCGACATCGTCGGCTCCGACGAACTGATCGACGAGGTGGCGAAGGGGCGTCTGGACTTCGACGCCGTCGTCGCCACCCCGGACCTCATGGGCAAGGTCGGCCGTCTCGGCCGCGTCCTCGGCCCGCGTGGTCTGATGCCCAACCCGAAGACCGGCACCGTGACCCCGGACGTGGTCAAGGCCGTGACCGAGATCAAGGGCGGCAAGATCGAGTTCCGCGTCGACAAGCACTCGAACCTGCACTTCATCATCGGCAAGGCGTCCTTCGACGACGACAAGCTGGTGGAGAACTACGGCGCGGCGCTGGAGGAGATCCTCCGTCTGAAGCCGTCCGCCGCCAAGGGTCGCTACATCAAGAAGGCCGCGATCAGCACCACGATCGGCCCCGGCATCCAGGTCGACCCGAACCGCACCCGGAACCTTCTCGTCGAGGAGGACCCGGCCGCGGTCTGAACCTGACGGTTCGCCCGAGTCGGCGACGAGCCCCGCAACCTTTCGAGGTGCGGGGCTCGTCCCTTTTTGTCGTATCTCTCTTTCTTCGTACGACTGTCAGTGCCGTGCGTTAACGTCCAGTGACAGGCATTCCATGGGGGTGGGACGAATGAAGTGCACGAGTGTGCGCCGCGCGGGCCTCTCGATCGCGGCGGTGACCCTGGCGGCGGCGGCGACGGCCTGCAGCGGCTCGGGCGGGTCCGGCGGGTCGGGCGGCTCCGGGAAGGGCGGGGAGGACAGCCCGAGGCTCAGCCCCGTCGCGGCGCTGCGGAGCGCGGAGAAGTCCACCGGCGGCGCCGACTCCGCGAAGGTCGAGTCCACCACCACCATGGGCTCGGTGATGTCGATGACCGCCGAGGGCGCCCTGGGCTGGAAGGACGGCCTCACCGGCACGCTCACCATCACGTACACCGGCGGCACCATGGCCGACACGATGCGGCAGATGGGCACCACCTCGATGGAGGCCCGATACCTGCCCGACGCCTACTACGCCCGGATGGGCGACTCCTTCGCGGGGCAGGCCGGCGGCAGACACTGGATCAAGTACGCGTACGACGACCTCGAGAAGCTCGGCGGCGGCTCCGGCGCCTTTCTGAAGGACCAGCTGACGAACACCACCCCGAACCAGTCGGTGAAGCTGCTGCTGGCCTCCGGGGACGTCCGGGAGGTCGGCGAGGAGAAGGTGCGGGGCCGGAACACCACGCACTACTCCGGCACCGTCGAGGTGGCCGACCTCGCCGAGAAGAACTCCCACCTCAGCCGGAGCCAGCTCGACGAGCTGAAGAAGACGCTGGAACAGGCCGGCGTCACCACGGAGACCGTCGACATCTGGGTCGACGACCGGGACCTGCTGGCCAAGAAGGTCGAGAAGGGCGAGACCACGGCGGGCGCGTACAGCCAGACGGCCTTCTACACCGACTACGGCACCGAGGTCGTGGCCGAGGCGCCGTCGGCCGGCGACACGACGGACTTCCGCGAGCTGGTGAAGCGGCAGGGGGCGGCCGGAGGCTCGTAATTCACGGGACCTCCTCCCGGTTCCTGGGATACCTTCACGGTCTTGCTGTGCGTCGATCGTGTGTTCTCTGTATGGGGTTCTGGGGGAAATTGGATGAGGTCTGCCGTGGGTGTCCTCGGGCTGTCCGTGCTGCTCGTCAGCGGCTGTGCGGCGGTGGGCGGTACGGGGAGCGGGGATGACGCGTCCGCCGCGGCGGAGGCGGTCACACGGGCCGCGGAGAAGGCGGAGCAGCCGGTGTCCCTGCGCTACCGCACGAACGGCCGGACGCCGGAGGAGGGCCGGATCCGAGGCGAAGCCGCGATCGGCACGAAGCCGCAGGTGATGAGCCTGAAGTCCACCGTGCTCAGTGGCCCCGAGAAGGGCACGGGCGAGTTCCGGTTCGTCGGCGGGGTGCTCTACATAGGCACCGACGAAGCCGACGAGGACGGCAAGCACTGGATCAGGTTCGGCAAGCGCGGCGCCAACGGCGGGATGTCCGACAAGATGCGGGACAACCCGGTGCACGAGACCGGCTTCCTGGCCGGCGCCGACGACCTGAAGAAGGCCGGATCCGAGACCGTCGGCGGCGTCCGCACCGACCATTACACGGGCACGGCCACGGTCGACGAGATCCGCGCCTCCTACGAGGGCAAGCCGACGAAGATCCGGCAACGCACCGAGAAGAGCCTCGCCCAGTACGAGAAGCTGGGCGTCGACGAGCTCACCATGGACCTGTGGGTCGACGCCGAGGACCGCACCAGGCAGCTGCGCATGCAGGGCTTCGGCCGGCGTGGCCCGCTCGACCTGACCATCACCTTCTCCGACTACGGCAAGCCCGTGACCGTGCACGCGCCGCCGGCCTCGGACACCGTGGACCTGGCCGAGCAGCTGCGCAAGGCCGCGGACTGAGCGCCGCCGGGCGACCGGCCGACCGCCCGCCCCGGCGCGCGGCCCGTCCAACCCGGCCCGACCACCCGGCCCGGCGCGCGGCCGGTCCCCGTACGGGCGGATTTGCTTGACGGCGACCGGTTCCCGTACGCTCCTGAAGAAGCCAAAGACCGCTGGTCGTTGCCGTGCACTCAGCAGAGTGTGCGGTGGCCGAAGGATCCGCTGCAATGCGGACGACCCGCGCAGGTGTCAGTGGATGTGCTCCCGAACAGAACTCCTTTCACGGAATTCGTCCGGTCGAGCTACGCCCCGTGCGCCTGCGCCGGGGCGTTTCGTCTGTCACAGCCCCTTCTGAGCGGTCCTCATCACCCGGAAGGAGGCCGACGCTCTATGGCAAGGCCCGACAAGGCTGCCGCGGTAGCCGAGCTGACGGACGCGTTCCGCAGTTCGAACGCCGCCGTGCTGACCGAGTACCGGGGTCTCACCGTGGCGCAGCTCAAGACGCTGCGTCGTTCGCTCGGTGAGAACGCCCAGTACGCCGTGGTGAAGAACACGCTGACCAAGATTGCGGCCAACGAGGCCGGGATCAACACGCTCGACGACCTTTTCAACGGTCCGACGGCGGTCGCCTTCATCACCGGTGACCCGGTGGAGTCGGCGAAGGGTCTTCGTGACTTCGCCAAGGACAACCCGAACCTCGTCATCAAGGGCGGTGTCCTTGACGGCAAGGCGCTGTCCGCCGACGAGATCAAGAAGCTTGCGGACCTCGAGTCCCGCGAGGTTCTGCTCAGCAAGCTGGCGGGTGCCTTCAAGGGCAAGCAGTCTCAGGCTGCTCAGCTCTTCCAGGCGCTTCCCTCGAAGCTCGTCCGCACCGTGGACGCTCTTCGCGCCAAGCAGGCCGAGCAGGGCGGTGCCGAGTAACTCGGCTCGCGAAATGACCGCCGTCTGAGGCGTCCCGCCTCAGGCAGAGGTCGTAGCGGGCCGACAGTACGCCCGCCACACATGTACATACCGGCACCAGCCGAATTAGTGGAAGGATCGCCCACCATGGCGAAGCTCAGCCAGGAAGACCTGCTCGCGCAGTTCGAGGAGATGACCCTCATCGAGCTCTCCGAGTTCGTGAAGGCGTTCGAGGACAAGTTCGACGTCACCGCCGCCGCCGCGGTCGCCGTCGCGGGCCCGGCCGGTCCGGCCGCCGTTGCCGACGCCGTCGAGGAGCAGGACGAGTTCGACGTCGTCCTCACCGGTGCCGGCGAGAAGAAGATCCAGGTCATCAAGGTCGTGCGTGAGCTGACCTCCCTGGGTCTGAAGGAGGCCAAGGACCTCGTGGACGGCGCTCCGAAGCCCGTTCTCGAGAAGGTCGCCAAGGAGGCCGCCGAGAAGGCTGCCGAGTCCCTCAAGGCCGCCGGCGCCTCCGTCGAGGTCAAGTAACACCCCGCGGTCGGCGACGACCGCACGCGAAGGCTGAAACTGCCCCTCCCGGGGCTGTAACGCCCACGCACCGAAGAGCGATCATCCATCTGGGTGGTCGCTCTTCGGCGTTCCTGGAAGCGCGGCCACGGTTACCTCGCACCCCTCTGAGCGGGGGGTATGGTGATCTTCGTCGTGTCTCCGAGCGCCCCGGTTCGCGCCAGGGGGCCTTGACGAACCGCACGCAGCGCGCAATTCTCAGGACGCGTCGTCACAAGGATCCGTATCCGAGGCATGGATCGACGACGAAGAGGGCAGTATCACCGTGCGATTGAGGGCTACCGGACCGAGGGCGTTGAGAACTACGAGGGTCTCGAAGAACCCGCACTGGACATCAGTGTGCCAACTGGCTACACTGACCCTTTGCGCTGCCTGTTAGCTGTCCCCTGCCCGTCACCAGGGGCATGCCCTCACTTGAGTCCGGACGACCAGATCATCTCCCACCTGGCCTTTTCGCCAATCGGGGAACATCTGTCTCCGTGCCCGGGACTGAGGGGCCGGTACGCGCGTAGTGAGTCCGAGCCCTCGGAAGGACCCCCTCTTGGCCGCCTCGCGCAACGCCTCGACCTCGAATACGAACAACGCCGCCAGCACTGCCCCGCTGCGCATCTCTTTTGCAAAGATCAAGGAGCCGCTCGAGGTTCCCAACCTGCTCGCGTTGCAGACCGAGAGCTTTGACTGGCTGCTCGGGAACACCGCCTGGCAGAGTCGGGTCGAGGCGGCTCTGGAGTCCGGTCAGGACGTCCCCACCAAGTCCGGTCTGGAGGAGATCTTCGAGGAGATCTCCCCGATCGAGGACTTCTCCGGGTCGATGTCGCTGACGTTCCGCGACCACCGCTTCGAGCCGCCGAAGAACAGCATCGACGAGTGCAAGGACCGTGACTTCACGTACGCGGCCCCGCTCTTCGTGACGGCCGAATTCACGAACAACGAGACCGGCGAGATCAAGTCCCAGACGGTCTTCATGGGCGACTTCCCGCTCATGACGAACAAGGGCACCTTCGTCATCAACGGCACCGAGCGTGTCGTGGTGTCGCAGCTGGTCCGTTCGCCGGGTGTCTACTTCGACTCCTCCATCGACAAGACGTCCGACAAGGACATCTTCTCGGCCAAGATCATCCCTTCCCGGGCGCCTGGCTGGAGATGGAGATCGACAAGCGCGACATGGTCGGTGTGCGCATCGACCGCAAGCGCAAGCAGTCCGTCACCGTCCTTCTGAAGGCTCTCGGCTGGACCACCGAGCAGATCCTCGAGGAGTTCGGCGAGTACGAGTCCATGCGCGCCACCCTGGAGAAGGACCACACCCAGGGCCAGGACGACGCGCTGCTCGACATCTACCGCAAGCTGCGTCCGGGCGAGCCCCCCACGCGTGAGGCCGCGCAGACGCTGCTCGAGAACCTCTACTTCAACCCCAAGCGCTACGACCTGGCCAAGGTCGGCCGCTACAAGGTCAACAAGAAGCTGGGCGCGGACGCTCCGCTCGACGCGGGCGTGCTGACCGTCGAGGACGTCATCTCGACGATCAAGTACCTGGTCAAGCTGCACGCCGGCGAGACCGAGACGGGCGCGGACAACGGCACGACGATCGTCGTCGAGACGGACGACATCGACCACTTCGGCAACCGTCGTCTGCGCAGCGTCGGCGAGCTCATCCAGAACCAGGTCCGCACGGGCCTGGCGCGTATGGAGCGAGTCGTCCGCGAGCGGATGACGACCCAGGACGTCGAGGCGATCACGCCGCAGACCCTGATCAACATCCGGCCGGTCGTCGCCTCCATCAAGGAGTTCTTCGGCACCAGCCAGCTGTCGCAGTTCATGGACCAGAACAACCCGCTCTCGGGTCTCACCCACAAGCGCCGTCTGTCGGCGCTCGGTCCGGGTGGTCTCTCCCGTGAGCGGGCCGGCTTCGAGGTCCGTGACGTGCACCCCTCGCACTACGGCCGCATGTGCCCGATCGAGACGCCCGAAGGCCCGAACATCGGTCTGATCGGCTCGCTCGCCTCCTACGGCCGCGTCAACGCGTTCGGTTTCGTGGAGACGCCCTACCGCAGGGTCACCGACGGTGTCGTCACCGACGAGGTCGACTACCTGACGGCCGACGAGGAGGACCGCTTCGTCATCGCGCAGGCCAACGCCACGCTCGACGACGACCTGCGCTTCACCGAGAACCGCGTCCTGGTCCGCCGTCGTGGCGGCGAGGTCGACTACGTCCCCGGTGACGACGTGGACTACATGGACGTCTCGCCGCGCCAGATGGTGTCGGTCGCGACCGCCATGATCCCGTTCCTCGAGCACGACGACGCCAACCGTGCCCTCATGGGCGCGAACATGATGCGTCAGGCCGTGCCGCTCATCAAGAGCGAGGCCCCGCTCGTCGGCACCGGCATGGAGTACCGCTCCGCCGTCGACGCCGGCGACGTGGTCAAGGCCGAGAAGGACGGTGTGGTCCAGGAGGTCTCCGCGGACTACATCACCACGACCAACGACGACGGCACGTACATCACGTACCGCCTGGCCAAGTTCTCCCGCTCCAACCAGGGCACCTCGGTCAACCAGAAGGTCATCGTCAACGAGGGCGACCGGATCATCACCGGTCAGGTCCTCGCCGACGGCCCGGCCACCGAGAACGGCGAGATGGCGCTCGGCAAGAACCTGCTCGTGGCGTTCATGCCGTGGGAGGGTCACAACTACGAGGACGCGATCATCCTGTCGCAGCGCCTCGTGCAGGACGACGTCCTCTCCTCGATCCACATCGAGGAGCACGAGGTCGACGCCCGTGACACCAAGCTCGGCCCCGAGGAGATCACCCGGGACATCCCGAACGTCTCCGAGGAGGTCCTCGCCGACCTCGACGAGCGCGGCATCATCCGCATCGGTGCCGAGGTCGTCGCCGGCGACATCCTCGTCGGCAAGGTCACGCCCAAGGGCGAGACCGAGCTGACCCCGGAGGAGCGCCTGCTGCGCGCGATCTTCGGCGAGAAGGCCCGTGAGGTCCGTGACACCTCGCTGAAGGTGCCGCACGGCGAGATCGGCAAGGTCATCGGCGTCCGCGTCTTCGACCGTGAAGAGGGCGACGAGCTGCCGCCGGGCGTGAACCAGCTGGTTCGTGTCTACGTGGCGCAGAAGCGCAAGATCACGGACGGTGACAAGCTCGCCGGCCGTCACGGCAACAAGGGCGTCATCTCCAAGATCCTGCCCATCGAGGACATGCCGTTCCTCGAGGACGGGACCCCGGTCGACATCATCCTCAACCCGCTGGGTGTGCCGTCCCGAATGAACCCGGGACAGGTGCTGGAGATCCACCTCGGCTGGCTCGCCAGCCGCGGCTGGGACGTCTCCGGTCTCGGCGAGGACTGGGCGCAGCGCCTGCAGGTCATCGGCGCCGACCAGGTCGCCCCGGGCACCAACGTCGCCACCCCGGTGTTCGACGGCGCCCGTGAGGACGAGCTCGCGGGTCTGCTCAACCACACCATCCCGAACCGCGACGGCGAGCGCATGGTGCAGCCGACCGGTAAGGCGAGGCTGTTCGACGGCCGCTCCGGCGAGCCGTTCCCGGACCCGATCTCCATCGGGTACATGTACATCCTCAAGCTCCACCACCTGGTCGACGACAAGCTGCACGCCCGTTCGACCGGCCCGTACTCGATGATCACCCAGCAGCCGCTGGGCGGTAAGGCGCAGTTCGGCGGTCAGCGCTTCGGTGAGATGGAGGTGTGGGCGCTGGAGGCATACGGCGCCGCGTACGCCCTCCAGGAGCTCCTGACCATCAAGTCCGACGACGTCACCGGCCGCGTGAAGGTCTACGAGGCCATCGTCAAGGGCGAGAACATCCCCGAGCCCGGCATCCCCGAGTCCTTCAAGGTGCTCATCAAGGAGATGCAGTCTCTCTGCCTGAACGTGGAGGTGCTGTCCAGCGACGGTATGTCCATCGAGATGCGTGACACCGACGAGGACGTCTTCCGCGCGGCGGAGGAGCTCGGCATCGACCTGTCCCGGCGCGAGCCGAGCAGCGTCGAAGAGGTCTGACGGGAGTCCGGTCCGGAGGTTCGGCGATGAAGATCCCTGAACCTCCGGCCGGCCCCGGGACCCCCGTATCAGACCCCAAGACTTACAACCCTGAGAGGGATTGACGCATAGTGCTCGACGTCAACTTCTTCGACGAGCTCCGGATCGGTCTGGCTACCGCTGACGACATCCGTCAGTGGAGCCACGGCGAGGTCAAGAAGCCCGAGACGATCAACTACCGCACGCTCAAGCCGGAAAAGGACGGACTCTTCTGCGAGAAGATCTTCGGTCCGACCCGGGACTGGGAGTGCTACTGCGGCAAGTACAAGCGCGTCCGCTTCAAGGGCATCATCTGCGAGCGCTGCGGCGTCGAGGTCACTCGCGCCAAGGTGCGTCGTGAGCGGATGGGCCACATCGAGCTTGCCGCTCCAGTCACCCACATCTGGTACTTCAAGGGCGTTCCGTCGCGTCTGGGCTACCTGCTCGACCTCGCCCCGAAGGACCTCGAGAAGGTCATCTACTTCGCGGCGTACATGATCACGTTCGTCGACGACGAGCGCCGCACGCGTGACCTGCCCTCGCTGGAGGCGCACGTCTCCGTCGAGCGCCAGCAGATCGAGAACCGCCGCGACGCCGACCTCGAGGCCCGCGCCAAGAAGCTCGAGACCGACCTGGCCGAGCTCGAGGCCGAGGGCGCCAAGGCCGACGTGCGCCGCAAGGTGCGCGAAGGCGCCGAGCGCGAGATGAAGCAGCTGCGCGACCGCGCCCAGCGCGAGATCGACCGTCTCGACGAGGTGTGGACCCGGTTCAAGAACCTCAAGGTCCAGGACCTCGAGGGCGACGAACTGCTCTACCGCGAGCTGCGTGACCGCTTCGGCACGTACTTCGACGGCTCGATGGGCGCCGCCGCGCTGCAGAAGCGCCTGGAGTCCTTCGACCTCGACGAGGAGGCCGAGCGCCTCCGCGAGATCATCCGCACCGGCAAGGGCCAGAAGAAGACCCGTGCGCTCAAGCGCCTGAAGGTCGTCTCCGCGTTCCTGCAGACCAGCAACAGCCCCAAGGGCATGGTCCTGGACTGCGTGCCGGTCATCCCGCCGGACCTCCGCCCGATGGTGCAGCTGGACGGTGGCCGCTTCGCGACCTCCGACCTGAACGACCTGTACCGCCGTGTGATCAACCGCAACAACCGTCTGAAGCGGCTTCTCGACCTCGGCGCGCCCGAGATCATCGTGAACAACGAGAAGCGGATGCTCCAGGAGGCCGTCGACGCGCTCTTCGACAACGGCCGTCGCGGTCGCCCGGTCACGGGCCCCGGCAACCGTCCGCTGAAGTCGCTGTCCGACATGCTCAAGGGCAAGCAGGGCCGCTTCCGTCAGAACCTGCTCGGCAAGCGTGTGGACTACTCCGCGCGTTCCGTGATCGTCGTCGGTCCGCAGCTGAAGCTGCACCAGTGCGGTCTGCCGAAGGCGATGGCGCTGGAGCTGTTCAAGCCGTTCGTGATGAAGCGGCTCGTGGACCTCAACCACGCGCAGAACATCAAGAGCGCCAAGCGCATGGTGGAGCGCGGCCGCACCGTCGTGTACGACGTCCTCGAAGAGGTCATCGCCGAGCACCCGGTGCTGCTGAACCGTGCGCCCACCCTGCACCGCCTCGGCATCCAGGCCTTCGAGCCGCAGCTGGTCGAGGGCAAGGCCATCCAGATCCACCCGCTCGTCTGCACCGCGTTCAACGCGGACTTCGACGGTGACCAGATGGCCGTCCACCTGCCGCTCTCCGCGGAGGCGCAGGCCGAGGCCCGCATCCTGATGCTGTCCTCGAACAACATCCTCAAGCCCGCCGACGGCCGTCCGGTGACGATGCCGACCCAGGACATGGTCCTCGGTCTGTTCTTCCTCACCACCGACGGCGAGCTGCGCGACACCAAGGGCGAGGGCCGGTCCTTCGGCTCCACGGCCGAGGCGATCATGGCGTTCGACGCCGGTGAGCTCGCGCTGCAGTCGCCGATCGACATCCGCTTCCCGGTGGGCACCATCCCGCCGCGTGGCTGGACGCCGCCGGCCGTCGAGGAGGGCGAGCCGGAGTACCAGACCGGTGACACCTTCCGGCTGCGGACGACCCTGGGCCGCGCGCTCTTCAACGAGCTGCTGCCCGAGGACTACCCGTTCGTCGACTACTCGGTGGGCAAGAAGCAGCTCTCCGAGATCGTCAACGACCTGGCCGAGCGCTACCCCAAGGTCATCGTGGCGGCGACGCTCGACAACCTGAAGGCGGCCGGCTTCTTCTGGGCGACCCGTTCCGGTGTCACCGTGGCCATCTCCGACGTCGTCGTCCCCGAGGCGAAGAAGGAGATCGTCCGCGGGTACGAGGCGCAGGACGAGAAGGTCCAGAAGCAGTACGAGCGCGGTCTGATCACCAAGGAAGAGCGCACGCAGGAGCTCATCGCGATCTGGACCAAGGCGACCAACGAGGTCGCCGAGGCGATGAACGCGAACTTCCCCAAGACCAACCCCATCTTCATGATGGTTGACTCGGGCGCCCGAGGAAACATGATGCAGATGCGGCAGATCGCCGGTATGCGCGGTCTGGTGTCGAACGCGAAGAACGAGACCATCCCGCGTCCGATCAAGGCGTCCTTCCGTGAGGGCCTGTCCGTGCTGGAGTACTTCATCTCCACGCACGGCGCCCGTAAGGGTCTGGCGGACACCGCCCTGCGTACCGCCGACTCGGGTTACCTGACCCGTCGTCTGGTGGACGTCTCGCAGGACGTCATCATCCGCGAGGAGGACTGCGGCACCGAGCGCGGTCTGAAGCTGCGGATCGCCTCGAAGGACGCGAACGGCGTCCTGCAGAAGGCGGACGACGTCGAGACCAGCGTCTACGCCCGCATGCTCGCCGAGGACGTCGTCATCGACGGCAAGGTGATCGCGCCGGCCAACGTGGACCTGGGCGACGTGCTCATCGACCAGCTGGTGCGCCACGGCGTCGAGGAGGTCAAGACCCGCTCGATCCTGACCTGTGAGTCGCAGGTCGGTACGTGCGCCATGTGCTACGGCCGCTCGCTGGCCACCGGCAAGCTGGTCGACATCGGTGAGGCGGTCGGCATCATCGCCGCCCAGTCCATCGGTGAGCCCGGCACCCAGCTGACGATGCGTACCTTCCACACCGGTGGTGTGGCCGGTGACGACATCACCCAGGGCCTGCCGCGTGTCGTCGAGCTCTTCGAGGCCCGTACCCCGAAGGGTGTCGCCCCGATCTCCGAGGCCTCCGGCCGCGTGCGGATCGAGGAGACCGAGAAGACGAAGAAGATCGTCATCACGCCGGACGACGGCAGCGACGAGACGGCGTTCCCGATCTCCAAGCGCGCCCGTCTCCTGGTCAGCGAGGGCGAGCACGTCGAGGTGGGCCAGAAGCTCACCGTGGGTGCCACCAACCCGCACGACGTGCTGCGCATCCTGGGTCAGCGTGCCGTCCAGGTCCACCTGGTCGGCGAGGTCCAGAAGGTGTACAACTCGCAGGGCGTGTCGATCCACGACAAGCACATCGAGATCATCATCCGGCAGATGCTGCGCCGGGTGACGATCATCGAGTCCGGCGACGCCGAGCTGCTGCCCGGCGAGCTCGTCGAGCGCTCGAAGTTCGAGGTCGAGAACCGTCGTGTGGTCCAGGAGGGCGGTCACCCGGCCTCCGGTCGTCCGCAGCTCATGGGTATCACCAAGGCCTCGCTGGCCACGGAGTCCTGGCTGTCGGCGGCGTCCTTCCAGGAGACGACCAGGGTGCTGACGGACGCGGCGATCAACGCCAAGTCCGACTCCCTGATCGGCCTCAAGGAGAACGTCATCATCGGTAAGCTCATCCCGGCCGGTACGGGTCTGTCCCGCTACCGCAACATCCGGGTCGAGCCGACCGAGGAGGCCAAGGCCGCGATGTACTCGGCCGTCGGCTACGACGACATCGACTACTCGCCGTTCGGCACGGGCTCCGGCCAGGCCGTTCCGCTGGAGGACTACGACTACGGTCCGTACAACCAGTAAGGCGAACGTCCGAGGTGCATGAAGGGCGGTCACCCCCGTTGCGGGGTGGCCGCCCTTCGGCGTGCGCGCCGTGCCCGGGAGGACGCTGACCGGAGCTCTGCCAGGGCTCTGACGGGTGACGGGTGACGGGTGACGGGTGACGGGTGACGGGTGACGGGTGACGGGAGAGGGGGCGAGGGCGAGCTGACGGGCGAGGGGCGCTCTGACGGCCGGCAGGGCGGCCGGGGAGATCCGGGCCGCCTCCGTGCCGCCTTCCGAGCCCCGGAGGGAGCCGTCGGGGCTCCCAGACGCTGCCCGCGGCCGCGTCAGGCGCCCTCGTCGCCCCCCGGCCCCGGAGCGGCTACGGGATGCCCAGCTCGAAGATGACGTAGTGCGCGTACCACCCGGAGGCCAGGGCCGCCGTCGTGAAGAACACCGCCAGGCTCGGCCACT
Organism: Streptomyces sp. B21-105; assembly: GCF_036898465.1. Taxonomy (NCBI): domain Bacteria; kingdom Bacillati; phylum Actinomycetota; class Actinomycetes; order Kitasatosporales; family Streptomycetaceae; genus Streptomyces; species Streptomyces sp. B21-105. The sequence goes on from NZ_JARUMJ010000001.1 coordinate 5,561,156, forward strand.
TCAGCCGGCTCATCGCCGCGGCCGGCGCGAGCAGCAGCGGAAAGGCCGGGAGCAGGTAGCGGCCCGTGTTGCCGAACATCTGCTGGGTGCCCAGCACGGTGATCACGCTCGCCAACGTGTACGCGACCAGCACCAGCGGCGGCTTCTTGCGCAGCATCAGCGCGATGAGGAACGGCAGCGCCAGCACTACCTGGACGGCGAGGAGGTCCGGGACGGAGAACGCGAACAGGTAGTCGTGGCGGCCGACCGCCGTGTTGGCGAGCACGTCCCAGGTGTACTTGCCGAAGTCGAAGTAGTGCGCCCAGCCCTCGCGCTGGAGCGTGAAGTACGCGGTGAGGTCACCCGAGCTGAGCCCGACCCAGGCGACGTAGGTGAGCAGGCCGAGCGGGGCGGCGAACATGGCGTAGAGGGGCCCCGCCACCCCGTGCTCGCGCCGGCTTTCGCGCCGGGCGAGGGTCACGATCGCGGCGAGTCCGACGGCCCCGATGAGCGCGGCGGAGGTAGGCCGGTTGAGCCCGGCCAGGAACGCCAGCAGTCCGGCCGCCACCCAGCGGTGCTTCATCACGCAGTAGCAGCACCAGGCGGCGATGGCGACGAAGAGCGACTCCGAGTAGACCGCCCACTCCACGCCCGCGCCGGGCAACACCGCCCACAGTCCGGCCGCGATCGTGCCGGCCCGCGCGCCGGCGAGCGTGGAGACCACCGCGTAGACGCCGGCCGCCGCGACGAAGGACGCCAGCACCGACACCAGGATCCCGGCGCCGTACAGCCCGAGGCCGGTGACCTCTGAGACGCTCCGGATCAGGCCCGGGTAGAGCGGGAAGAAGGCGACCGAGTTCTGCTTGACGGTGAACAGCCCGCCCGGGGCGAGCCGCTCCAGCGGGCCGGGGTCGTAGCCCTTCTCGGCGACCTGGAGGTACCACCAGCCGTCCCAGGTGGCGAGCACGTCCCACCAGTGGGCGCCGCCGCCGAAGCGCGGGTTCTTCTTCTGGTACTCGTCGGCCCACTCCAGGAGCCAGGCGAACACGGACAGGCCTACGAGTTTCGTCACACCGTAGAGGAGCAGCGGGGCGAGGTACGGTCGTACACCGTCCGGCAGGGTGAGGCGGCGCAGGGTCCCTGACCGCTCCTCCGGCCCGTCGGGCACGGCGGGGTCCGTCGCCGTGTCGCTGGAAGCCGTGCTCATGGCTGGGGTCCCCCCTCGGCCGACCGCCGGACGTCCAGGGCGGCGGCGCTGTCCGGAAGATCGTGGAGTCTGCTCAGAAGAGTGTGGTCATAAGATCGCAACAGGGTCGCACATGCGCACCAGAGGTTGGGGGAGGACCGGTGGCCGAAGCGCCGAGGACCACGGCAGCGGCGACCGTCTTGTCGGTCGTCATACCCATGTACAACGAGGAAGAGGTGCTGCCCGCGCTCGTCAGCCGGCTGCGCCCGGTCCTCGACGGTCTCGCCGTCGACCACGAGGTCGTGGTGGTGGACGACGGCAGCACCGACCGCACGGCGGAGCTGCTGGCCGCGTTCCGGCTGGGCTGGCCGCAGCTGCGCGTCATCGGCCTGCGTCGTAACTCCGGCCATCAGGCAGCCCTGACCGCCGGGCTGGACCGGGCGGCCGGCGCGTACGTCGTCAGCATCGACGCCGACCTCCAGGACCCGCCCGAGAAGATCCCGGACATGCTCGCGCTGGCCCGCGCCGACAACCTGGACATCGTCTACGGCATCCGCGCCGACCGGGCCAGCGACACCGGCTTCAAGCGGTGGACGGCGGGCCTGTACTACCGCCTCGTCCGTCGGTTGGCGGGTCCGTCGGTGCCGGCCCAGGCCGGTGACTTCCGGCTGCTGAGCCGGGCCGCCGTGGACGCCCTGAAGGCCCTGCCCGACCAGCAGCGCGTCTACCGGCTCCTCGTGCCCTGGCTGGGCTTCCCCAGCGGCCAGGTCACCTACGAGCGGGCTCCGCGGCCGGCCGGGCAGAGCAAGTACCCCCTCGGCCGGATGATCCGGCTCGCCGTGGACAGCGTCACCGGGTTCTCGGCCGCACCGCTGCGCATCGCCACCTGGCTGGGCGGCTTCGCCTTCCTGGTCTGCCTCGGCCTGATGGTCTACACGCTGAGCGCCCACGCCTTCCAGCACACCGTGCCCGGCTGGACGTCCCTGTTCATAGGCGTGCTGTTCATCGGAGCCGTGCAGCTGGTCTGCGTCGGGCTGCTCGGCGAGTACGTGGGCCGTATATACACGGCTGTGCAGAACCGTCCGACGTACTTCATCGGCCATGACACGGCGGCGGGGGGCCACGACACGATGGCGGCCGGAACCGGAACCGGAACCGGGACCGGAACCGAAGCCGGGGCCGGAACCGAAGCCGGGGCGAAAAGAGCCGAGGCCGGGGCCGGTACCGGGGCCCGGGCCGGGGACGAGGGCGGCGGATCCGTGCCGGCTCCCGCGGGCCGGCCGGCGGGCTCCGGGGAGGTCGCGGCTCCCGTGGCACAGGGGCTGCGGCAGGGCTCGTAAACCTCCGGCGTGTCGGTGACAGGGCCTTCATTTTGACCGGAGTCGGTGCGCTGGGTACGCTCAGACCTTGTGCCTGGGGTGTGCCCTGGCCCATGTGCGTGTCTGCAACCGCACCGGGGCCGTAGCAATGGCCACCGTGATCCGCGCCCCTTCCTGCCTCGCGGCGGAAGTCCGGGGGTCCGACACACCCGACCGCGTGGGTCGGCGAAGTTCCAGGTTAGCTGTACAAATCGGCACACAGAAACCGGAGAAGTAGTGCCTACGATCCAGCAGCTGGTCCGTAAGGGCCGGCAGGACAAGGTCGAGAAGAACAAGACGCCCGCACTCGAGGGTTCTCCTCAGCGCCGCGGCGTCTGCACGCGCGTGTTCACGACCACCCCGAAGAAGCCGAACTCGGCCCTGCGTAAGGTCGCGCGTGTGCGTCTGACCAGCGGGATCGAGGTCACCGCTTACATTCCGGGCGAGGGACACAACCTGCAGGAGCACTCCATCGTGCTCGTGCGTGGTGGCCGTGTGAAGGACCTGCCGGGTGTTCGCTACAAGATCATCCGCGGCTCCCTCGACACCCAGGGTGTCAAGAACCGCAAGCAGGCCCGCAGCCGCTACGGCGCCAAGAAGGAGAAGTAAACAATGCCTCGTAAGGGCCCTGCCCCGAAGCGCCCGGTCATCATCGACCCGGTCTACGGTTCTCCTCTTGTCACGTCGCTCATCAACAAGGTGCTGCTGAACGGCAAGCGCTCCACCGCCGAGCGCATCGTCTACGGCGCCATGGAGGGCCTGCGCGAGAAGACCGGCAACGACCCGGTCATCACGCTGAAGCGCGCTCTCGAGAACATCAAGCCGACCATCGAGGTCAAGTCCCGCCGTGTCGGTGGCGCGACCTACCAGGTCCCGATCGAGGTCAAGCCCGGCCGCGCGAGCACCCTTGCTCTGCGCTGGCTCGTCGGCTACTCCCGCGCCCGTCGCGAGAAGACCATGACCGAGCGCCTGCTCAACGAGCTTCTCGACGCGTCCAACGGCCTCGGCGCCGCTGTGAAGAAGCGCGAGGACACCCACAAGATGGCCGAGTCCAACAAGGCCTTCGCGCACTACCGCTGGTAGTCGCTACCCACATCGAGACCGAGAGAAGACGAAAGCCTTATGGCTACCACTTCACTTGACCTGGCCAAGGTCCGCAACATCGGGATCATGGCCCACATCGACGCGGGCAAGACGACCACCACCGAGCGGATCCTGTTCTACACCGGCGTCTCCTACAAGATCGGTGAGGTCCACGACGGCGCCGCCACGATGGACTGGATGGAGCAGGAGCAGGAGCGTGGCATCACGATCACCTCTGCTGCCACCACCTGTCACTGGCCGCTTGCCGATGTCGACCACACCATCAACATCATCGACACCCCGGGCCACGTCGACTTCACCGTCGAGGTGGAGCGTTCGCTGCGCGTGCTCGACGGCGCCGTGACGGTGTTCGACGGCGTTGCCGGCGTCGAGCCCCAGTCCGAGACCGTGTGGCGTCAGGCGGACCGTTACGGCGTTCCGCGTATCTGCTTCGTCAACAAGCTCGACCGGACCGGTGCCGAGTTCCACCGTTGTGTCGACATGATCAGCGGCCGCCTGGGTGCGACCCCGATCGTGATGCAGCTGCCGATCGGTGCCGAGGCCGACTTCAAGGGCGTCGTCGACCTGGTCACGATGAAGGCCTTCGTGTGGTCTGCCGAGGCGGAGAAGGGCGAGATGTACGACGTCGTCGACATCCCGTCCACCCACACCGAGGCTGCCGAGGAGTACCGCGGCAAGCTCGTCGAGACCGTCGCGGAGAACGACGACGAGATCATGGAGCTGTACCTGGAGGGCCAGGAGCCTTCCGTGGAGCAGCTGTACGCCGCGATCCGTCGCATCACCATCGCGTCCGGCAAGTCCGACGGCGTCACCGTCACCCCGGTGTTCTGTGGCACCGCGTTCAAGAACAAGGGTGTTCAGCCCCTGCTCGACGCGGTCGTGCGCTACCTGCCCTCCCCCCTGGACGTCGAGGCCATCGAGGGCCACGACGTGAAGGACCCGGAGCTGGTCGTCAAGCGCAAGCCGTCCGAGGACGAGCCGCTGTCCGCCCTCGCGTTCAAGATCATGAGCGACCCGCACCTGGGCAAGCTCACCTTCGTCCGGGTCTACTCGGGCCGCCTGGTGTCCGGCACTGCCGTGCTGAACTCCGTCAAGGGCAAGAAGGAGCGCATCGGCAAGATCTACCGCATGCACGCGAACAAGCGTGAGGAGATCGAGGCGGTCGGCGCCGGCGACATCGTCGCCGTCATGGGTCTGAAGCAGACCACGACCGGCGAGACGCTGTGCGACGACAAGAACCCGGTGATCCTGGAGTCCATGGACTTCCCGGCGCCGGTCATCCAGGTCGCCATCGAGCCCAAGTCGAAGGGCGACCAGGAGAAGCTGGGCATCGCGATCCAGCGCCTGGCCGAGGAGGACCCGTCGTTCCAGGTCCACTCGGACGAGGAGACCGGCCAGACCATCATCGGCGGCATGGGCGAACTGCACCTCGAGGTGCTGGTCGACCGTATGCGCCGTGAGTTCAAGGTCGAGGCCAACGTCGGCAAGCCGCAGGTCGCCTACCGCGAGACCATCCGCAAGGCGGTCGACCGGGTCGACTACACGCACAAGAAGCAGACCGGCGGTACCGGCCAGTTCGCCAAGGTGCAGATCGCGATCGAGCCGATCGAGGGCGGCGACGCCTCGTACGAGTTCGTGAACAAGGTGACCGGTGGTCGTATCCCGAAGGAGTACATCCCTTCGGTCGACGCCGGTGCGCAGGAGGCCATGCAGTTCGGCATCCTCGCCGGTTACGAGATGACCGGCGTGCGCGTCACCCTGCTCGACGGTGGCTACCACGAGGTGGACTCCTCCGAGCTCGCCTTCAAGATCGCCGGTTCGCAGGCCTTCAAGGAGGCCGCGCGCAAGGCCAGCCCCGTGCTGCTCGAGCCGATGATGGCCGTCGAGGTCACCACGCCCGAGGACTACATGGGCGAGGTCATCGGCGACATCAACTCCCGCCGTGGTCAGATCCAGGCCATGGAGGAGCGGGCCGGTGCCCGCGTCGTCAAGGGCCTGGTGCCCCTGTCGGAGATGTTCGGCTACGTCGGCGACCTCCGCAGCAAGACGTCGGGTCGCGCGAGCTACTCGATGCAGTTCGACTCCTACGCCGAGGTTCCCCGGAACGTCGCCGAGGAGATCATCGCGAAGGCCAAGGGCGAGTAACGCACCGCGTTCACACGCTTTAGGCTTGACTCCGGAGCCCCTGGGGCATCCACCCGCATTCGTCAAGGATCGTGGGTGTTTGCCCCGGCCCCGGGATTTGACAGCAAAGATCACCTGGCGCCGATGAAGCAAGGCGTTCCAGAACCACTCCCAGGAGGACCCCAGTGGCGAAGGCGAAGTTCGAGCGGACTAAGCCGCACGTCAACATCGGCACCATCGGTCACATCGACCACGGTAAGACGACCCTCACGGCCGCCATTACCAAGGTGCTGCACGACGCGTACCCGGACCTGAACGAGGCCTCGGCCTTCGACCAGATCGACAAGGCTCCTGAGGAGCGCCAGCGCGGTATCACCATCTCCATCGCGCACGTCGAGTACCAGACCGAGACGCGTCACTACGCCCACGTCGACTGCCCCGGTCACGCGGACTACATCAAGAACATGATCACGGGTGCGGCGCAGATGGACGGCGCCATCCTCGTCGTCGCCGCCACCGACGGCCCGATGCCGCAGACCAAGGAGCACGTGCTCCTGGCCCGCCAGGTCGGCGTTCCGTACATCGTCGTCGCCCTGAACAAGGCCGACATGGTGGACGACGAGGAGATCCTGGAGCTCGTCGAGCTCGAGGTCCGTGAGCTCCTCTCCGAGTACGAGTTCCCGGGCGACGACCTGCCGGTCGTCAAGGTCTCGGCGCTCAAGGCCCTCGAGGGCGACGCCGAGTGGGGTCAGACGGTCCTCGACCTGATGGCCGCCGTCGACGAGTCGATCCCGACCCCCGAGCGTGACGTCGACAAGCCGTTCCTCATGCCCGTCGAGGACGTCTTCACGATCACCGGTCGCGGTACGGTCGTCACCGGCCGTATCGAGCGTGGTGTCCTGAAGGTCAACGAGACCGTCGACATCATCGGCATCAAGCAGGAGAAGACCACCACCACGGTCACCGGCATCGAGATGTTCCGCAAGCTCCTCGACGAGGGTCAGGCCGGTGAGAACGTCGGTCTGCTGCTTCGTGGCATCAAGCGCGAGGACGTCGAGCGCGGCCAGGTCATCATCAAGCCGGGTTCGGTCACGCCGCACACCGAGTTCGAGGCCCAGGCCTACATCCTGTCGAAGGACGAGGGTGGCCGTCACACCCCCTTCTTCAACAACTACCGTCCGCAGTTCTACTTCCGTACGACGGACGTGACCGGCGTCGTGACCCTCCCCGAGGGCACCGAGATGGTCATGCCGGGTGACAACACCGAGATGAAGGTGGAGCTCATCCAGCCCGTCGCCATGGAAGAGGGCCTGAAGTTCGCCATCCGTGAGGGTGGCCGGACGGTCGGCGCCGGCCAGGTCACCAAGATCAACAAGTAAGTCCGTTGATCGACCTGGTAGCTCCAGCCTGAGCTGAGCAACCTGAGAGGGCCCGTACGACTCCGGTCGTACGGGCCCTTTCGTATGGTCGGGCGGGGGAGAGGTCGGCACGCGTGCGGCAGAAGAAGGGGCGGAGCTGACGCGAATGCGGTACGAGGTGCGGTCGCCTCTCCTCCTAGGATGGAGCGGAACGTGAAACGGGGGAGTGAATCGTGACCGAAGGTGAGCCTGCGCACACGCGCCTGAACGAGTTGGCGGCCGACGGAGGGGGCAGAGCGCCCGGCAAGGACTTCGCGTCGACCCCTGCCCAGAAGAAGGCCGCGGCCAAAGCGATCGAGGAGCACCTGGAGCCGGACACCTCGAAGGCGGGTGCCAAAGCAGCCGAAAGCACCGGTGCGGCCGCCACGGCGTTCGGACCCGGCGACGGCGAAGGCTGGCTCACCGGCCAGGCCTTGAAGACCGCGAAGGAGACGTGGAGCCAGCAGCTCACCACGCTGATGAACCGCCTCGGGTCGGAAAAGGCGGCTCTGCGTGCCACAGGCCTGTTGTTCCAGGGCACCGACACCGGCGTGGGATCGGGGATCCGGAATTCCTCCGTACTGGACTCGTTCTGATCGGTTCCCGAACCACCATCTGATCGCGCGGAGTTGGCCTTGGCGACCTATCACGAAATCATGAGCACCGACCTGTCGAAACTCACCACGGCCGCCGGCGACTGGGACGCCATGGCCAAGGACTTCGGCACGCTCGCGGAGAGATACCAGAAGGACGTACACGGCATCTCTCTGGGAGACACATGGATCGGCGTCAGTGCGAACGCCGGATCCGCACGCTTCGACGTGACGCTCAAGGAGTACCAGGGCGCGCAGAGCGAAGCACTCGCTGTCGCGAAGCTGCTCCGTACCGCCCACACGGAGTTCAGCAACCTGCGGAAGAAGATCGAACACACACGGGAAGAGGCGGTCCGTGCCGGCATGCGGGTGTCGGAAAACGGTGTCGTCGCCTTCGACACGTCCCGGCTCGAACCCGGCGAGTACAGCGCCTACGTCCATGACCCCGGCTACCAGGAGAGCGCCCGGAACACGGCGGCCGACTGGGCCGCGCAACTCGCCGTCGCCGTGCAGGCCGTGAACGACGCGGACGAAGGGCTCAAGCTGACCCTCGCCACCGTGATGCAGGACTCGAACCTCATCGACGGCACGATCAACGGCTTCAACCGGGCGCCCGCTCCCAGCCCCTACCCGTCCCTGGAAGAAGCCGCGAAGGCGCAGCACATCCCGAAGGACAGGACCAAGGTCGCCGAATGGTGGCGTGACCTCGATCCCGTCACGCGCGCCGTCCTGCTCCAGGAGAAGGGGGACGAGCTGCGCAAGGCCGGAATCATGAGCCCGCTGTACAAGTGGCATGCGCCCGACCCCGGCTCCGGCGCATTCGACACCGAGGAGCCGACGGCCGAGGACCTGTGGTTCCTGGCGCGGGCGCAGGGCATAGCGGCAGGAGGCGATTTCACGGGAGAGAACGCAGCGTCCCGCAATATGGAGCACTACCTGAGCGCCACCGGCGAACCCCTGGATCTGGACGTGGACCGCATCCTGAAGGACGACTCAGGGTTCCGGGACGACATCGCCGTCCACATCGGCAAGAACCAGGACGACTGGCGGCAGCAAGGGCTCGACGCGTTCGAGAAGGCCGGCGGCGACAAGACCGTGGTCGTACCGGTGGAGAGTGCGCAGGCCGGTCGGACCTTCCGGAATGACCAGTGGTACCACGCGATCGGCTCGCACCAGCAGAACGTGTCAGGAATGGTCACCGTCAGCCCCGGAGAGAACGGCAGGCCCAAGGTCACACTCGACTACCAGGCCAACGTCTGGGACCGGTACAACTGGGACGAGGGCAAGTCGACCACGTTTCCCGGCGGCGTCGTGATCCCCGACTCCGAAATGGGGCGTCTCCACAAGACGGGCCTCGCCCGCGAGTTCGACATGCGAGGCAGCAGCTCCACCTACACGTACGACCTGAACAGCGACACACCCGCGACGACGGCCCCACCGGACCAGGGCCGCGAAGGCACCCGCGGGGACGTCTCCCGGGGCGATGAGGAGAACCGGTGAAGAACCGACGTGGCGCCCACCTGCTGGCGGCGCTGACAACCGCCCTCCTTCTCGTGTCGTGCTCCGGATGCGACCAGGGCGATGGCCCCGTGGCCGAGGGACGCGACTATCAGTGGGACAAGGAAGCCGGCGCCTCCGACGCGTCCGCGTTCATGAACGTGGCGATCCCGGAGGGCGCCACGCAGACCAAGGGCGCCGTCCAGATCAATCCACAGGAGGACGTCTACCTCCTCACTTTCGTCACCAGCGAGAAAACTGCCGAGGACATCGCGGAGGATCTGCGCCCCCAAGAGCCCCTGAAGGCGCAGAAGACGGATTTTGCTCCACAGGGAGAGCTCTTCGCGCACCTCGGGCTGCCCGAGCCGCAGACGTTGAAGGGGGTGCGCTGGGCCGGGGTGTGCCCGCCCTGCGTGAGCGACCACCGCCGCAAGAAGGCGCAGTGGATCGACATCTACGTCGAGACACTTCAAGCCGATCGGGCGCGGGTCTATCTCCAGGCGTTCTGACCGCGCCGCGAGGCATGAGAGAAGGGCGGCCCAATACCCGCCGCCCCCTCCTCCGATCAGCTCAACCGCGCGCGGCCATCCGCACGAACGCGGCCCACTGGCCGGCACCGACCGTAAGGAACCCCTCCCCCGGCCGCTTGGAGTCACGGACCAGCACGGCCGCACCGGCGTCCGCGATCTCGACACAGTCGCCGCCGTCACCCGCGCTGTAAGTGCTCTTAAACCAGTGCAGTTCGTTAACGGCAGGCTCGGGGCTGCTCGCCTTCATAGCTCTCCCAACAGCTTCTCGATGAAGACCAGCGACTCCCTGGGAGTCAACGCCTGCGCTCGGAGAACGCCGTACGTCGCTTCCCTCGGGCTGACCTTCTTCGGGTCCGCGAGCAGGGTGCTCATGCCCTGCACTTCCATGTAAGCCATCCTGCGCTGATCCTTCGAGTGGATCAATGTGAACGGCCCAGCCAGACCTGCGTGCTCTTCGCGTTCCGTCGGCATGACCTGCATCTCGACGTTGCGCTGATGCCCGTAGATCAGAAGCTGCTCCAACTGCCCTCGCCATACCTCTCGGCCACCAAGAGGCCTCCGCAACACGTGCTCCTCGATGACGAAGCTCAGCAGTGGAGCGGGGCGCCGCGAGAAGAGCTTCTGCCGCTCCAACCTGGCGGCCACACCCTGCTCGATCGCCTCCTCGTCCAAGAGCGGTCGCCACATCCGGAAGACCGCCCGCGCATACTCTTCCGTCTGCAACAGCCCCTTGATCACATGGCTGATGTAGGCATGCAATTCAACTGCCTCCGCCTCCAGCTCCGCGTACCGACGGAAGAACGACGGATACCGCGCCTTCGCCACCTCCGGCTTCATCGCAGCGAGCACGCCCCTCGCCCCCACCGCCCGATCCACCACTTCGATCAGGTCCGGCTTCGGAATCCGCCGCCCCTGCTCCACCGCCGCGATCTGAGCCTCGCCGTATCCGACCCGATCCCCCAACTGCGCCTGCGTGAGCCCGGCCACCTCCCGCATCAGCTTCATCTGACGCCCGAAGCCGCGCAGGAAGTCCCCGTCCGCCTCAGGCTCCGCGCCACCCGCGCCCGAGTCCGCGCCACTGCCCATCCCGCCTCGCTCCCTCGCGACTCCGCTGTCCGTGATCGCAGGTTAGGAGCGGCCCTGCTCAACAGCAGTTCGAACGACACAAGTTGGTTCGTGTGGGTGAATGCCCAGCGAAAGCTTTCTTCACTCAACGCGTCCAGGCGCACACTTTCCGTGCTGTACCGTCAGCACAAATACGGCCCCCGCAACGGCTGGAACCGTTCGCGAGGGCCTGAACCACCAGTGGAAGTAAGGGCTCCCACCGTGATTTACCGTCACCATATCGCGCCCCCGCGCGCCTTCACCCAGTTCTCCCACGACCTCATCCGGCATCCCCGGCTCTCCTCCGACGCCGTTCGACTCCTCACCTGGCAGCTCTCCCTCCCCGAGGGAGCGCGCGAACCCCTCTCGCGCACCGCCGAACGCGCCAACATCGGAGCGACCGCCTTCACCCGCGCCAAACGCCAGCTCAAAGACGAAGGCTTCGTGCACGAGCGCCGCCTGCAAGGCCCCGGCGGCCACTGGGTCACCCAACAGCTCGTCTCCAGCGTCCCGTTGAAGCCTGCCGAGGCCGCCAAGATCCTCGCGCGGATGCCCGTCGCACCGGCATCGTCCGTATCGCCGCAGGTCGCACCGAGTCCTCAACCTCCGACCGTCGGTGACCCGACCCCTCCGCCGCCCGACGGCTATCCCATTGGCGACACCCCGGAGAACACCCCCAACCGTCCCCCCAAACCCCCCACCGGCACACCCGCAAGCCCGGAACCGAGCCCGGAGCCGAGCCCGGAAACCCTCGCCGCCGCCACCACCCTCGTCGCCGCCTACCCGACCCTCTCCCCCGACCTGCGTCACATCCCCCACCCCATGCGGGCGGAGCTGACCGCCCTCACCGCCCGCTGGCTGGAAGCCGGGCACCCGCCCACCGTCATCCGCACGCACATCCTTCGCGGCCTCCCCAACGACGGCACCCTCGTCCACAGCCCCGGCGGCCTGTTCCGACACCTCCTCCGCGAGGTCCCACCGCCGCCCGCCACCACCCCCGCCCCCAGCCCCACATCCCCATCCCCCGACCGCACCCCCGGCCCCCGCCTCTCCGCCCGCCTGACAGGCACCCGCGAATGCGAAGGCCGCCACATCCAACCCAGACTCTTCCGCCCGGTCGGCGACGAGAACCTGTGTCCGGCATGCACCGCCTTCCCCGTCCGATGAGAGCTCCCGGCCTCTGGCAGCCCGGAGGTCGGGGCACCGGAGACGGGCGGTTCGACCGAGGTCCGTATCCGTCACCAGGGTTTCTTTCGAGTGACAAGCCTGCGGGAAAGAGACCAGCATGGTGGTGGGCTTCGCGTACCTTGACACCTCGCGGGTCCTGCAACATCGACGCCGGGAGGAGGGACGACATGAGGATCGAGCTCGCGCTCAAGCTGCGAGGTCCGCACGCGGGGATGGATGCCCAGGATTCCCTGCGGTCCATGCAGACCGTGCTGTCCCTCCTGCGCGAGTTGGAGGTCACGGAGACGGCTCGACCGAGCGAGGAAGGGACCCGTTGGACGTTCAACGAGCTCCGGCTCGGCAGCGTCGCCTGCGTTCTCGAGCCCCTGCGCATCGCCGAGCACTCCACCTACGAGGTGGTGGAGCGCGTGCTCCACACCGCCGTGACAGGGCTGCACGAGGCAGAGTCCAGTGAGCGCATCCCCACCGGCTGGACCTTCCGGGCCGCAAACCTCGGGCAGCGGGTCGCCAGGTCCCTCGGCGCGTCGCCGGATGTCGGGATGTTCGTCGAGGTGAGGGGGAACGGGGTGGCCCTTCGCTCTGCGGAGGTCACCCAACGAGCCGCCCTGAACCTGGGCCGCGCCACAAAGGCCCGCTTCCTGACAGTCGGCTCCCGGCGGGGACGCCTGAGCGGACTGGAGGAGGGAAAACGACAGCACCATCCCCGGGCTCTGCTGCGCACCGAGGTCGGCGGCGAGGTGATCCCCGTGTACTTCGGTGACGACCTCGACCCCGAACTCCGGCGGGCATGGCGGCGTGACCGCGTGGAGGTGACAGGGGAGATCACCGAGAACGCGCAGGGGCAGAGCGTCCGCATGCGGGCGACCGATGTCGAACTGCTACCGACGGAGCCGCTGCTGTCGGACGAAGAGCTGCGGGCCGGGTTCTGGCCGGACATGACGGGCGGGCAGGACGCGGTGGACTACCTGGAGGCCCTGCGTGGGGAGAAGTGACCGTCCCGCTTCGGTGTACTTGGACGCCAACTGCTTCATCGACTGGGCGCAGGGAACGGGCAGCGCACGCGAGGCCGAGAGCATGCTGCGGGCCGGCAAAGCCGGGCACGTGCGGCTGCACACCTCGACGCTCACTTTCGCAGAGGCGCGGGGCACCAGCGCAAGCGACCACCGGCTTCGTATCCGGGCGCTGCTCCAGGAGCCCTACATCACTCTCGTCGAAGTGACCCGACGCGTCGGCCTCCTCGCGAACGACATCACCGCCGAACGCCCGAAGATCAAGGGTGCTGACGCGATCCACCTGGCGTCCGCGTGCTTTGCCAAAGTCGATGTTCTGGTGACGCGCAACTTCCGCGACTTCAAACCGGATGACCTGTACCGAGGCGTTCTGCTGCGGATGCCCTTCGAGTTCGGGGGCGAGGGGCTGTTCGCGGCATCGGACATCGGTTGACGATCTGGGCCGGGTGAGCAGGGGACGAGGTTCACCGCCGCTTTCACCGGCCGTGTCACGTCTAGGTAGCCCCACCGTGGACGCGACCTCCCGACCCGCCGTGACGCCAGGTCACGCCGCCTCCGCCTCCTCTGCGGCCCGGCGGGCGAGCCGGTGCGCCTCGGGCAGGGCGTCGGGCGTCGTCAACGGCAGGCGTACGGCATGCGCGTTGTCCGCCTGGACGTTGCGCGCGGCGGCGTAACGGCAGCCCTCCGCGGCCTCGAGCGGCAGACGGAAGTCGAGGTACGCACGGTCCGGGCGCACATAGCAGTAGGCGCCGACCTTGCGCGGTCCGGGCACGTACAGCTTCACGTAGCTCGTCTTCTCGGTGCCGAGCTCGGCGACGGCCCCGTGCTCACGGACCTCCTTCTCCACGAAGGAGACGAAGAGGTCGGCGTACTGCGACGCCGCCCGGTTCCGCAGCAGCGCGAGCACCTCCGGGTCCAGCACGGACGGGGCCGACGCCTCGGCCGTACGCGCCATGGCGTGCAGGCTGAACTCGGCCCCGTGTGCGGCCAACGCGTCGATCAACGCGGGCAGCTCTTCCGGGCTCGCATGAATGCTGACCTTGATCACCACAGTGCACTCTCCTTCGACCGGACCCCGGCGGCCCGCTCACGCACAGCCTAGCCGCTACTGACGACCTACTGCTAGCAGCTTTTCGATGCTTTCCGCGAACTGCTCGCTTCTGTTCTGGGCATCCCGACAGCCCCGACACCACTCCGCCCGACCCCCACAGATCCGGGCCGTGCCACCGTTTCCCCTGGTCACTGACGCCACAAAACGGGATCTTCGGGCCATGCGAACCCCACTCCCCGACATCACTCCCGACCACCACCGGCACCACGACCGCGCCCACGATCACGACCGCGAAGCACCGCTCTCCCTCCGGTTCAGCGCGACCCCACGCGGCGCCCGCCTCGCCCGACGGCTCGCCGCACAACAGATGGACGCCTGGGGATGGCCGTACGGCGGCCCGGCCAATGACGCCGTCGAACTGGTCGTCGCCGAGCTGGCGGCGAACGCCGTCACCCACGGTCGCGTCGCGGGCCGGGACGCGGAACTGCGACTACGCCGCCATGGGAGCGGACGGGTGCGGGTGGAGGTCAGCGACACCCGCGGGGAGCGGTTGCCCGGGCAGGAGTCCGCCGAACCCGACGCGGAACACGGACGTGGGCTGATCCTCGTGGCCGCGCTCTGCGAGACGTGGGGTGTCGTCCCGCGTCCGGGCGGGCCCGGCAAGACCGTGTGGGCCGTGGTCGCCGCACCGCCGCTGACGGACCACGGCTGAGCGGACCGGCGTCAGCCGGCCACCCTCGGCACGCCCCCCTTGCGGCCCACGTTGAAGGCGATGCGGTAGACGTCCGGCAGGTCGATCCGGCCGTCACGGCGGCGACGCATCACGCCCAGCGAGATCAACTCCTCGATCAGCAGCTCCGGGTTCTCCGGATGACGCGGGCCGGTGCGGACCAGCGTCTCGTCGGCGGGGTCGCCGGGCACGTACCGCTCGGCCTCCTTGCGCAAGGCTTCCACGAGCCGGGACTCCTCCCACAGAGCCTCCACCTTCTCCTGCTCGACCGGCACCTGGCGGCCCGCCAGCGGTTCGATCGCCCGCCTCACCCACGGCATGTCCTCGCCGACCTCGGCGACCCGCGTCTCCGATGCCGTCTGCACCCCACGCCGGATCCCTTCGTGATGGAGCGCGAACTCATGGCCCGCGTACTGGTCCCGGGTCTCCGCCAGGGCCTTCTGCAACGCGCTCAGGAAACTGCGCGGGCTGACCTGCTCGACCCCGTCCATCAGGTGGTTGGCCGGCGCGGGAGGGCGGGCCCATGGGGCGGGGTAGCGGGGGAGACCTTGGTGGAGCCGGTCAGTCGGGGTAGCGGGGGAGATCCTCGGTGGAAACGGTCCAGTCCGCGACGGTGACGTCCTCGCCGTAGACGAAGTCCTTGCGCGTGGCGTAGCGGGGACCGTCGGGGGTGGGGTGGATGTCGCTGAGGACCGCGCCCGTTCCGGTGCGGGGGTCGAAGATCGCGTAGACGGGGATGCCCATCAGCGGGTAGTCGCGCACCTTGCTGACCCAGTCGTTGTCCGGGTTGGAGCGGGAGACCACCTCGATGGCGGCGACGAGTGACCGGGGATCGAAGGAGCCCTCTCCCTCCATGTCCGCCTCGGCGATCACCATCACATCGGGACGGCGCATGATGCCCTCGGGTTCGTCCTCCACGTCGGGTTCACCCGTGTGGGCCACGATCTCGGCCGGCATCGCCTTTTCCAGGCGCTTCCGGACGCGCAGCACGGTGAGCTCGTGCGGCCTCGTGGGCGACATCATGTCGAGGACGATCCCTTGCTTGGTGATCTCGAACCTGCCGGGGAGGTTGTCGTCCGTCGACTCCACGAAGTCCCGCATGGCCCGGTAGAGGAGGGAGGCACCGTGCTGCGTGTGGTCCGAGGCGATGGTCATGGCGCTCGCTCCTCGTCGGTGCCCGGGGGCAAGGATCGTCACGCTCATGCTAGGCGGCCTCAGGGCGACCGGGTCGGCAGTCGCGGCAGAGGAGCTCCGGGGTCGGCGAGCGGAAGGGCCGGTCGCAGCCGTCGCAGGTGGGGAGGGGGCCTCGCATGGGCGGTGGAGCCTGCGGTGCAGCCTGCGGTGGAGCCTGGAAGGGATGTGGGGGTGGGAGCTGGGCGGCGAGGCGGTGCGCCAGGAGGGCGGCCGGGCGACGCAACGGGTCCGGTGGGAGGTCCGCGGTGAGCGCTCGCACCATGGCTGCGGGGCTGACATCCCGCTCCAGCCAGGCGGCGACGCCGGGGGCGAGGTGCTCCGCGTCCGTGGCGGACAGCAGGAGGCGGGAGTCGTGGCGGCGGAGGCGGGCGAGGAGGTCCATCGCTGTCTGGAGGAGCGCGGGAGCCGGGTAGGCGGGGCGAGGCACGGCGGGGAGCGCCTTGCGCGGCTGCGGCCTTCGGGGCGGGGCGTCGCCGCCGGCCTTGTGGGGGCGTGGTCCGAGGCCGGACCGCGATCACGGTGACCGGGCTGGTTGCAGGAGACCGTGCGGGTGATGATCCGCCCGCCGGGGATGCGGTTGCGTTCGCGGCGGAGATAGCCGTGGGCCTCCAGCTCGCGCAACGCGGCGGCGATACGGACCGACCCCTCGGGGAAGCGCGCGGTGAGGCTCTTGATGTCGACGCGGACGCCCGGGGGCAGCGACTGGATGTGCACAGCCAGGCCGATCGCAAGCAGCGACAGCTCCTCGTGCTGGGCGAGGTGGTTGCCGATCACCGTGAAGCGTTCGGTGTGGCGGGCGTTGTCATGGGTGAGTCCACCCGCGTGGGGGTGGTTTTTGCCCGGGATGCGGGACTCGGAGTGCGGCGGCGCGCTAGGGTTTTCCTCGGCCATCACGGAGCCTTTTCCGTTGGTTGGTCAGTCATCGGGAAGGGGTTTCTTCCTCGGTGGCCAGGCCCTCGCAATGGGATGCCAGTCCCTGCGGGGGCCGTCGCATGTCTGCGGCGTGGGGGTGATGCGGTACTGCTGCGCTGAGCGTAGAGCAGACAACCCACCCCGAATCCATCCCAGTTGGCATATTCACTCGCGGGAGTGAGTTTGCGCGGCGGGCGGGAGGGGTGGGGCTTGGTGGGGTCCTTTCACACAGGTGGTCCTTGGGGAAGACCGCCCCTGTCACCGAAGCGCAGAGGATCGGGTTCCGGTGCCGACGACGTGCGGATTTCCGCCCAGACCGTCTTACGCGGCCACCGTCCCCGTCGGCCGGTCGGAGGCACGGCATCCGGTCACCGTGCGTGTCCGTCACCTCGATGCGGAGGGCGTCGCCGATGACGTACAGGAGCAGGCGGAAGTCGCGACCGGGGACGCGTCCGTGGGTGACGGCGTTGGCGGCCAGCTCGGCGACGAGGAGCGCGGCCGGGTCCAGCGGCATTCCCCAGGAGCGGAGTTGCTCGGTTGCGAGGAGACGGGCGAGGCGGGCTCCGCGGGGCGTGGCGGACAGGCGCACGTCGAAGTTGCGGAGGGAGGCGCCGGGGGAGTTGAGTCGGCGGGTTTCCTGAATCACGTCACTCAGCGTGGCGATCTCCGCGTACCGTGAACAGTGACCGGACGGTTGCGTAGGGTCACTGTCCATCCCTTGTCCGGTCGTGTCCGGGCTTGTCGGAGGCGGGAGCACGGGTATCGCCGTGAGGGTGTGACGGGACGACGGAGGGGTGCGGGATGTGGGTCGACGGGCAGGCGGTACGGCTCAAGGACGAGACGGGCGAGACGGACGAGCCGGGTTGGGACGTGGACCTGGACGACGAGTGGGGCGTCGCGGTCGTCGCCACGGTGGGACGCCAACTGAGGCTGCGCCGGGAGGCCGTGGCGATGCGGGTCGCCGACTTCGCGGTGGCCGTGGGATACGGCGAGGACATGGTCTACAAGATCGAGAGCGGCCGGCGGATCCCTCGCCCCGAGTATCTGGACAGGGCGGACGAGATCCTGGGCGCGGGCGGCCTGCTCTCGGCCATGAACGAGGACGTGAAAAGGGTCCAGTACCCGAAGAAGGTTCGCGATCTGGCGGCGATGGAGGCCAAGGCGGTCGAGATCCAGCTCTATGACCCGCTGAACATCCACGGGCTGTTGCAGACGCCGGAGTACGGGCGGGGGCTGCTTCTCATGCGGCGACCCGCCTACACCGAGACCGAGGTGGAGCGCTTCGTCGCCGCACGCGTGGGACGCAAGTCCGTCTTCGAGCGAGACCCGATGCCTGAGCTCAGCTTCGTACTGGAGGAGTGGACGCTGCGACGCCCGCTCGGGGGGAGGGCGGCGTTGCGCCACCAGCTTGAGCACCTGCTGGATGCAGGGAAGTTGCGGAACATCGAGCTTCAGGTGATGCCCATGGACCGTGAGGAGCATGCTGGATTGGCCGGTGGCATCGAGGTACTGAAGTTCGGAGACGGCTCTGCCGTGGGTCGCTCGCCAGCGGTGGCCAACGGTCGAGCGGTATCCGACCTGAAGCAGCTTCGTATCCTGGAACTGCGGTATGGCATCATCCGAGCTCAGGCGCTCACTCCACGTGAGTCGTCGGCCTTCATCGAGCAACTGCTGGGGGATACATGATCCGGGACCTGGTGTGGTTCAAGAGCAGCTACAGCAGCAGCTCCGAGGGCGACTCCTGCGTCGAAGTCGCGACCACCCCCGCCGCCGTCCACGTCCGTGACTCCAAGGTCGTCGACGGCCCCGTGTTCCAGGTCGCCTCGTCCGCCTGGACGGAGTTCGTGACGTACGCGTCAGGCGGAGGCCATCGCGGCCAGTAGCACCAGGAGCCCCACCGGGAAGAGCGTGATCAGCAGTGCCGCGCCGGCCGCCAGGATGCGGGGCATCCGGAACGTAAGGCGGTGCGGCAGCACCCAGGCGAGGGCGTACAGGGCCATGGCCGTGTAGATCATGCCGCCGTACTGCCCCATGCCGTGGTGATGCCGGACGAGGGTGTACTCCATCGCGAGAACCGGCAGCCCGAACACGGAAGCCACGAAGGGGGCTCTCCACCACGTCTTGTGGGGCTCGTGAAGCGGGGCCGGCAGGGTCTCGGTCTCGGTCATGGCTCCACTTCACCAGCGCCACGCGTCCGATGCATCCGAACACGTACGTCCGCGACGTAGGTACGGGTACTCAACTGGCTCCGCGAGGTCCGCGCTACGGTACATGTCAAGTTTGCAGTGACAACGGGGACAACGGGAGACACGCGTGGCGTGGGACGAGTGGGAGCAGCTCAAGAGCGCGGCGGCTGAGCGGCACGGGACCCAGATGCAACTGAACCACGTTCCGCTCGACCCGGCTGGCAGCGGCGGCACACTGGTCTCGAACAAGCCGGCCTGGTCCAAGGCCGGCAGTGACGTCGGCTTGATCCGTGAGGACCTCAGCAAGGTGGGGGTCAAGCTGGCGGACGGCCAGAAGGGCATCGGCGAGGACGCCGGCTGTCTGACCGCGGCCGCCCAGAAGGACGTCTACCGCTCGTGGGAGACGTACGTCAAGAACGTTGGTAACCGCTGCGGAAAGCTCTCCGGTCTGCTGGAGAAGGCCGGCAGCGACCAGTTGAAGACGGACGAGGCGATCAACGCCGAGATAGGCAACATGAAGGTGGAGTACGCAGATACTCCGGCCGTCGGCGGCAAGGGCTGAGGGGCGGTAACGAGACGTCATGGACCTCGCAACGCTCAAGGCCCTCAAGCCCACCGAGTACTCGGAAGCGGCCGACGGATACCGCAGCACCTCTGACATGGCGAGCGCGGCCAAGGATCGCATCGAGAACCAGATCGCCGCGGCGATGCGTAAAGCGCTGAAGGGCGAGGCCGCGACCGCCGCGATCAACCAACTGACGGAACTGGGCAAGAACTTCCACTACATCCAGGTGGAATGCGGTCTCGTCAGTACCGCGCTCGAAGCCTTCTCCTACGAGGTGGGAGCCGCCAAGACCAAGCTCGACGCGGCCCTCGACGGCGCTCAGGCCGCCAAGCTCACCGTGCTCGCGGACGGTTCGGTCTCCTACCCGGCGGGCGGGGAGAAGGACGCCGACGGCAAGATTCCCGACGGTGGCACGGTGAGCGGTCTGACAGACGGCACGGCCGCCGCGGTCGGCCGGCAGGCGGCCAACTTCGACCCCAATCCGAACCACCGCTTGGCGCAGGACTACGCCGACCAGATAGCCGCAGCGCTGAAGGAGGCTACGGAGGCCGACGAGAAGTGGGCTCCGAAGCTGCGCGCGCTGAAGGCGGACGACGACCTGACCGTCTCCGACAGCGACTGGGCCGACGCGTCCTCGGACACGAAGGGCGTCGCGGAGGCAGGCAAGAAGTATTTCGACTCGCTTCCGCAACCGCCCAAGGACGGTACTCCGGAGTCGAACGCGGAATGGTGGACTGGCCTGAACGCGGAGGAGCAGGCCGCGTAGATCTCCATGCGCCCAGACGCCGTCGGTGCGATGGACGGTCTGCCCGCCACGGCTCGCGACGAGGCGAACCGCATCGTGTTGGAGGAGACGCGCGCCAAGATGCGGATGGAGTTGGATTCGATCCCGAAGCCGCCGGCCAACGAGTGGACCTGGATCACTGCTGGTGGCTACCCGTCCAAGGTCCACACCGACGAATGGATGGACTGGCACAGAGAGTACGGGGACCGATCCGAGCAGCTGAAGCAGCACCTCAAGGGCATGCAGTACATACAGGACCGGTTCGACCGGACCGGCGAAGGGGGCCTGCCCGAGGCCTATCTGCTCGGCTTCGACCCCGTGGGGCTGGACGACGGAAAGATCATCATGGCCAATGGAAATCCGGACGTCGCGGATCACGTGGCTGTGTACGTGCCCGGTACCCACGCCGGCCTCGAGAAGATCGGGGAGAACGACACCCATGGAGACCTCGGCCGTGGCGAGACGCTGTGGGCGGAGAGCTCCAAGCTCGCTCCCGGCCAGAAGGTGTCCACGATCACCTGGCTCGACTACGACGCTTCGGACAGCATCGTTTCCGGGCGAGCAGCGGATCGCGCGCGGAGGAGGGTGGTCCTCGCCTGTACGACTTCCTCCAAGGAAGCAGAGCAGCCCATGAGGAGGCCACCGGAACCACCGCACACACCACGGTTCTCGGGCACAGCTACGGAAGCACGGTCGTCGGCGCCTCCGCACAGTCGGGGAGCTGGCAAGACCCCGAGGCCGTGGACGACTACATGTTCGCAGGAAGCCCGGGCGTCCAAGCAGATCATGCGGCTGACTTCGGTGTGGGTGCGAACCACGTCTGGGCGATGGGCGGACCTGGGGACGACCAGCTCGTACGCCAAGGCGGTCGCTTGATGGGGCTCGGTGACAACCTGACCATCCCCACTGACGAATCGTTCGGTGGGAACGTGATGAAAAGCGACTCGGACGGGCACAGCGGATTCTGGGATGAGGGATCCGAGAGCCTGCGCAATCAGGCTGCGGTGATCGCTGGCAAATATCATAGGGTTGAACTTGAATAGAATGATAGCGAAGATTTCGTATGTGGTATTGGGCTGCACCCTGTTGGTCGCATGCTCGCAGAGAGATGAGGTCTCCAAAGTGGAGGTACGCGACAGTGATGCAGTCAAGACGGAGATCGAGCAGGAGTCCAGCCGAATCCTGGAGATCATGGCGCTCAAAGGAAAGGTAACTAATACCGGAGCCGTGACTACTCCCTGCGCGAACTACGACTCCAGCGAGAATGTGTACCGTGCCCGCCATCCGTGGAGTGTCTATCAGGTTCCCGTGGCGGAGATGGAGCGAGCCATGGACCGCCTACGTGCAGGACTGCCCGAGAAGGGATGGACGATAGTCAAGGATGGCGTTGATGGCAGCGTCGGCAAGAGTCCACAAATAGTGGCCGAGTCCAAAGGTAAGAAATTTGCGGTCGATGTGCGGTTGCTTGATGAGCGAAAGCACGGTGATGACCCTTCACTCGTCGAGGTGACGGTCGAATCCGCCTGCTACCGGTCCAAGTAGGCGTGCGGGAATGAGTCTCTTCACCGAACACGCCTTCAGCCAGCCCGAGATCACCTGGCTCGAGGCCAGGTCGACGTCGCTCAACGAGGTGAGTCTGCGGGGATGGGCCTGGCGCATGCCGAAGCACGGTCAGTTCGACGACCAGCGACGTGTCCGGCGGCCCGGGAACGAGACCAGGCCCGTGTCCCAGGGACCGACCGCCATGCGGATCCGCTCACGGTGCTCGACGCCGCGGGACCAGGCTCCCGGCCAGGCGGCCGCGCCCACCGAAGCCCCGGCGAAAGCGCCCGCCAGCGCCGCGATCGAGTCCGAGTCTCCCGACGACCACGCCGCCCGGCGTAGCGCCGTCACCGGCTCTTCGGGAAAGAGAAGGAAGCAGTACAGGCCCGCCGCGAGTGCTTCCTCGGCGATCCAGCCCGCGCCGACCGCCGCGCACGGGTCCCGTTCCGGATCCGGGGCGCGCAGCGCCGCCTCGACGGTGTCCAGAGCACGCAGGCACTCGTCCCAGCCGTGGGCGATGTACGCCGCGGGGTCAGCGGCCCCCGCTCGCTGAGCCAGGTCCCCGAGCCATGCGGCGTGGTAGGTCGTTCGCGACTTGAGGGCGTAGTGGCGCAGCCAGGGGAGGAGTTCCACCGGAGCGCAGTTGTGGGTGAGGAGCCAGACGGCATGGGCCGTCAGGTCGCTCGCGGCGAGCGCGGTGGGATGGCCGTGCGTCAGCGCGGCCTGCAACTGGGCTGCTCCGGACCGCTGTTCGGCGCTCAGGCCCGGGACCAGGCCGACCGGAGCGACCCGCATGTTGGCTCCGCACCCCTTGGACCCCAGCACGCTCGCCGCCTGCCACGGCCCGCCGCGTTCGAGCGCGGCACAGGCGTTCAGGCACGTCTGTCCCGGCGCGCGGCTGTTGTCGGGCGAGCGCAGCCACCGCACGAAGTGGGCCCGCAGGGCTGGTTCCAGCGTCTCGGCGGAGAAAGCCGCGTCGGCGTCCCGCGTGACGTCCACCAGGGCGTCCCCGACGGCCAGCGCCATCCGGGTGTCGTCGGTCACCAGCGCCACGCCATCGGTGAACGGCAGTTCCAGGTCCCGCCAGGCGCCGTATCGGGCGGCCGTCTGCTCCAGCGTGAGGAACTCGGTCGGGTAGCCCAGTGCGTCGCCGACGGCCAGGCCGACCATCGTGCCCGTCGCCCCGTCCTTGACCCGGTCCAGGAGCCATTCCTTCCCGGCGAGATCGTCGACGACGATGATGCTCGGCGCCTCGGTGAGCGAGCCGGGAACGACATGGCTGCGGGGACTGAAGGGCGAGTCCCGGATCATTTCGGCGAGGGCCTGTGTGGGCGGAATTCCGCGCTGCCTGGCGTCGCGCAACCGCCTTCCCCACACCCCGAACTCGTTGTGTGCCGCGGGGCTCGCGTCGCTGCGGATGCGGACGCCCCCGGCCTCGTCCTCGTCGTTGGCCCACACATAGCCGATCATCCGGTCGTCGGCGTCGGCCACGGTCAGGTAGCGCACCGGCTTACCCGTGTGGCGGGCGTAACGCGGCGGCCCGCCCGTCACCACGAACGCCATGTCGGCCTCGAAGCGGGGATTCTTCTTCGGTTGCGGTTCCATCAGCGTCCGTTCCTCCAGCGCCCGTTCCTCCTTATGCGGCCGCCGAGCAGCTTCCGCATGCCCGGCCCTTCGGGGGGCGGTTGGTTCAGCGGTAGCGGATCACGTGCAGGCGGTGGACTCCTGCCGGGTCCAGTGACAGGGGGGCGTCGGACGAACCGTCGAGCAGCATCACGCCCTCCGCCGTCACGACGGCGTTCAGCAGCCACCCCACCGCTTCTCGCGACCGGCCGTCCGTCCGCCGTACCCAGACCAGCGCCCGCGCGCCGGTGGCCAGGGCCGACAAGGCGTCCGCCGCGGTCTGCCAGTCGACGTGCTCGGACGTGGACAGGACGGTGCCCAGCTCCGCGAGCGTCGGCTCGAACCAGCTGGCGCGGCCGGGCGGGGGCGGTGGGGGGAAGCCTTTCGGACCCGGGTTCTCGCCGGCGTTCCAGCGCGCCAGCCAGGCCCAGGGCTCCGCGTTGGGCAGGCCGAACGGGGCGCCGTTGTCCTTGGGGACGACGACCGTCGCGTCGAGCATGGCGTCCTGCCAGCGTCCGCCGTCCAGGAACCGCCTGGTGTTGCAGGAGAAGACCCAGCCCCGCCGGATCTCGTCCTCGGCCGTCGGCGACACCAGGTCGACCTGTCCGTGGTATGCGTCGTCGAGCCAGAGCCGGGCCTTGGCTGCCGCGGAGGCGAAGTCGTGCGCCTCCCGCT
The DNA here is from genome assembly GCF_036898465.1 of Streptomyces sp. B21-105. Lineage (NCBI taxonomy): Bacteria > Bacillati > Actinomycetota > Actinomycetes > Kitasatosporales > Streptomycetaceae > Streptomyces > Streptomyces sp. B21-105. The sequence goes on from NZ_JARUMJ010000001.1 coordinate 5,585,488, forward strand.
CCCACGCCTGCGGCGGGGCCTCCCGCGTCGCGGGCAGGGAGCGCAGGAGGACCAGCTCGTGCACCAGGTCCGCTCTGTCGAGTCTGGCGAGGGACGAGGTCAGGCCGTCCAGCAGGACCACCTGGCCGTTGTTGTTGTGTGCGTAGAGGAGGTTCCCGGACGCCTCGGCGCCGCCGATCGCGCGGCGGACCCAGACCACGCCCCGCGTGTCGGGACCCGGCTCGCTCATGGCGCCGATCACGTCGTCCCAGCCGCGCACGGGAACCCGCTGGAACGACGGGAAGTAGCGCCGGGTCAGCCTGGACCACCAGCCGGGCGCCTCGTCGGAGGGCTGCCAGGGCAACGGGACCGACGGGGCACGCTCGACGGCGGAGTGCACGGCCACCAGACAGCCGCGCGCGTTGATCCTGCGTGCCTGGTCGGTGACCCTGCGCGCCGCCTGCCGGGGGTCGACCGCGTCCATGTCCCCGAGGGGGTCGCTGGCCGACGGGTGGAAGGCCGGGCTGCCGTCCTTCGGGACGACGACGGAGGCCGCGAGCATGGGCGTGGCGGGGTAGCCCGGCTGGGTCAGGGTCCGGCAGGAGAACATCCACGCGGTGGGAGTCTCGTGAACCGGCTGCGGAACGGAGAGTTCGACCAGACCCCGGTATGTCTCGGTCAGCCACGCGGCCGCTCGGGTGTCAGGGCTCATCACGGCTGCCTACTCCTTGGGGGGCCAGTTGCCCGAGGCGCGTCGGGACATGTAGTCGTCCACCGGAAACGCGCTCGGCGGGAAGTGGGCCCTTCCTCCGTCGTGCGGCACGACGACCACGCTGGTGATCGGCGACAGCAGCCAGTCCCCGGTCTCGATGTGCTCTTTCCAGTCGAAGGCGACCGCCCATCCGTAGGGGTATTCGACGGACTTCTCCGGAAGCATGACCAGCGATTCCGTCTTCTCGGGATAGACCGCCCTGAGGAGCGCTGCCGCGGAATCCAACGCCTCGTCTCTGCTCGGCATCTACTTGACTACCTTCTCGTAGGGGACGTGCTGGATTTCCACCACGTTCTTCTCCAGGGTGGCGAGCTTTCCGGTCTGCCCGTCGAGGAAGACCACTCCGTGGTCGGTGTTCACCGCGTTGAAGAAGTGGCCCGAATTTCCTCGGCCGATGAAGACGGCACTCTTCGCCCCGTCGCCGCGAGCCTGTAGGTCGCGAATGAGATCATCGTAGCTGTCGGCCTTCCGCCAGGGCTGGGTCTCGTCCAGAACCTTGAACGGCTCCAACGGAAGGTGTCCGGGGCCCGGCCGAGGCGCCGCGCTGACCTCGATGTCCTCGATCCGGCGCGCGGTCGAGACCGTGGTGTGCGCGCAGTTCTGCGTGTACCCGTCCTCCCAGCGGTTGTTGATGTCCTTCAGCCACGGATACTGGTCGTCGAGGAATTCCTGGGCCACCTTCGGATCCACCGAGTCGGCGTGAATGGCCCTCTCCGACACGTGATCCGTGCTGCGGGCGAGACCGCTCCAGTCCTTGGGGGCATCCGCGGCCGCCTTCGCCGTTTTCTGCCCGGCGACGAGTTCGTCCCCGTATTTGAGGCCCTGGGCCGCGCTGCTCTCCAGACCTTCTTTCATCCCCAGCCGCAGCCCGCCGCGGGCCAGCCCCGCGCCCTTCGTCCCGAACAGTTCGGGCAGGAGTCTGCCGGTGAATTCGGAAGGGTCCTTCTTGAAGCCGTCCACCGTCGCCTGGACGACGCGTTCGGGGTGGGCGGCGGTGGAGACGAGTCCGGCCAGCGTCATGTTGACGTTCTGGATGTACTCGGCCGGATGCATGAGGTTGTACGGGTCCGTGGGGTTCAGCCCGCGCACGAAGTTCAGCAACCCCGCCGTGCCCTTGAGGGCGCCGCCGATGACATGGGTGAGCTCGGTGTTGACGGCCTGGTAGCCGTCGATCAGGTTGCTGCCGAACCGGTCCAGCGGCGGTGGTTCGGCGGGGGCGTGCGCGAGCGCCGCCTTGACCTGGGTCTGCGCCTCGCCGGCGACGAGGTTGCGCTGCTTGCGGGCCTGAGCGAGCCTGGCGCGCGCCGCCCTCATCCCCTCGATGCCCGGATCGTGGAACGGCTCGGGCTGCGGCCCCGGATCCTGGTCGGCCTTGATCTTGGCGTTGTAGGCGTCGACCTTCTTGTTGTACGCCTCCACGGCGTCCACGGAGGCCTTCTTGCCCTTCTTGTACTGCTCGACGGCCTCCTGGGCCTGCCGCTGGGCCCACTCGACCGTGTCCGCGTAGGCGTCCAGAGCCACGCCGGCCGCCTCACAGGCATCGGCCGCGTACAGCCACTTCATGGGATGCACGCCGAACTTCTCGCGGAAGACGTCTCCGCCCACCCCCTTCCAGCCGGCCGAGTCGACCTTCTTCATCCCGGTGCCGACTTTGTCGAACGCGGCCTGGAAGTCCTTGAGGTGTTTGGCGCTCGCCCGGATCTTCGCGGGGCTGCCGTGGACGAGCTCGTCGGCCTGCTCGGTCTGGCCGAGCTGCTGTTCCCCGGGGGTGGCGCCGAGGTCGGAGGCGAGCTCGTCGCCGAAGTCCTCCACCGCGTCGGCGGCGCTGTGCAGGCCCACGTGGTCGAGGCCGTCGCCGACCTTGTCGGTGGCGTAGTCGATGCCCTCGCCGAGCTTCTTCTTGCCCTCGTCGACGAGCTTCTCGCCGTACTCCAGGCCGCTGTTCAGACCGCCCTTGATGTCGTCGACGATCCCCATCAGCCCTCCCCGCCCTGCTGCTGGGCCGCCTGGGCCGCCTGGGCGCGGGCCTCGGGCGAGGGGCCGAACGTGTCGTCCAGCATCTTGTCGTACTCGGCGTCCGAGACCCCGAACGTGTCGTGCAGGTTCTCAGGATTGAGGCCGAGGGGGCCGACGGTCCGCGAAGTCATCACATCGCGGCCGGCGTCCTTCCAGCCCTGCTTGATGTTCTCGCCGGCCTGGTCGAAGGACTCCTTGCTGTAGTCGACGTCGCCGCCGAAGACGCCGGAGGTGGCGATGTCGCCCCAGCCCATCCCGGTGACCTCGTCCTCGGAGGCGTACGGATTGCCGATGAGGGAGTTGGTGACCACCTTGAACGTGCCCCCGACGTATTCCTCGGTCTCGTGGAGGGTGCCGGCCGCGAGTCCCGTCCTGACGGCGAAGCCGTTGCCCTCGTTGATCAGGGAACGCACGCCCCACTCCCAGCGCTCGCAGAACGAGCCGAACGTCTCGGTCAGCCCCTCGTGGCCCAGCTCCAGCCCCGACAGGGAGAGGTCGCCGAAGCCGCGCCCGGCGCCGGCCATGCCGACCATGCCGAGCTCCTTGAGCTCGCCCAGCGCATCGGTCAGCCCCTTGGCTATCAGATCCAGGCCGACCGCCTTGAGGTCCGGCGCGCCGGGCCCACTCATGGGCGCGCCGCCGTTCACGGGCACCCATGCGCCGTCCGCCGGCACGCCGCCGCCGATCAGCTGCTCCTCACCGCCGCTCACCAGGCGCCCCCCTGCTCACGATCCACGGCCACCTCGTCCGGTACGACACCCACGACCGGCGGGAACACCGCGCCGTCCGGGCCGTCCGCGCAGTCCAGCGCCACCCCGCAGGGCACGCCTGCCGCGGGCACGGCCACATCGAGCAGCCGTGCGCCGAGGATCGTCTGGTAGGCCCACTCGCGGTGGTACTCGCCCCGGGCCAGCGCGTACCGGGACAGTGCCTGCTCGTCGGAGAAGGCCAGGATGAACCGGACGCCGTTCAGGTCCGCGGTGAGCAGGCCCCGTTCGCTGTCGGGGCCGGGTCCGTCGCCGAGCGGGACCAGTACCGCGGTCTGCCGGAACTCCTCCAGCAGGCCGGCGAACCACCGTCGCCGGGCCTCGGCCTCCGGGCCGTCCGCAGTCGGCGTGGGCGCGGGTGCGGCCACGTCCGGCGGCCCGGGTGCCGCCGCGTCCGCGGGTGCTGCCACTCGTTCCGGTGCGAGCGGCGCCGGCCGCTCCTCCGACGGCTCCCGCGGCGGGGCCGTCATCTCCGCGTAGTCCTCGAGACGTGACCTGGGAACCCTGTTCCGGGCCGGTCCGCTCGCCTTGCCCCCGTACTCAGACATGCCGACGATTATGGCGAGAACCTGTCACCGAAACTTCGTTCGGGGCGCGCGAGCACGCGGCTCGCACACACTCTCCACACCCTGCGTTTGACCTGCGTCACGCTCGGGGTATTGTCTCCGGCCCGATTGGCGGAGGGCGTGCCCCATATGGCAGACTAGCGGGGTTGCTCGGTCGAGTGTTGATGCTGTGCGCCTCCCGCCGGGAGGACCGGAAGCGAGTCCCACAGTACTCGTCGCCCTAACTGCCTGATGGCAGCGCTGGGGCGGACGTACGGGAATCTTTCGGGAAGCGCGGTGCGGCACCGGCCAGGCGCCCGGTGGGCCTTCCGCCCCCGGCTTGCGGTTCCGGTAGGGCCGTGTGCATTCCGCAGGGATGTTCGAACAAGGGACATCTGTGTCAGCGGGAGCGCGACACGCCCGACCGCGTGGGTCGGAGGAGAAGGTGAAATGGAACATCGGGTTCCGGAGCGGACAAAGAGACAGGACTACTGAGTAGCCATGGCGGGACAGAAGATCCGCATCCGGCTCAAGGCCTACGACCACGAGGTCATCGACTCCTCGGCGAAGAAGATCGTCGAGACGGTGACCCGCACTGGTGCGTCGGTCGCGGGCCCGGTGCCGCTGCCCACTGAGAAGAACGTGTACTGCGTCATCAAGTCGCCGCACAAGTACAAGGACTCGCGCGAGCACTTCGAGATGCGCACGCACAAGCGCCTGATCGACATTCTCGACCCGACCCCCAAGACCGTTGACTCTCTGATGCGACTCGACCTCCCGGCCGGTGTCGACATCGAGATCAAGCTTTAGGGGCCGGTGATCTGAAGAATGGCTAAGCAGATCAAGGGCATCCTGGGCGAGAAGCTCGGCATGACGCAGGTGTGGGACGAGAACAACCGCGTTGTTCCCGTCACCGTCGTCAAGGCCAGCCCCAACGTCGTCACCCAGGTCCGTACGAACGACAGCGACGGCTACGAGTCCGTCCAGATCGCCTTCGGCGAGATCGACCCGCGCAAGGTGAACAAGCCCCTCAAGGGTCACTTCGCCAAGGCCGACGTCACTCCCCGTCGCCACCTCGTCGAGATCCGCACCGCGGACGCCTCCGAGTACACGCTGGGCCAGGAGATCACCGCTGAGGTGTTCGAGGCCGGCGTGAAGGTCGACGTGACCGGCAAGAGCAAGGGCAAGGGCTTCGCCGGTGTCATGAAGCGTCACAACTTCAAGGGCCTCGGCGCCGGACACGGCACCCAGCGCAAGCACCGCTCGCCCGGTTCCATCGGTGGCTGCGCCACCCCGGGCCGCGTGTTCAAGGGCCTCCGCATGGCGGGTCGCATGGGCAACGAGCGTGTCACCACCCAGAACCTGACCGTCCACGCCGTTGACGCGGAGAAGGGTCTGCTGCTCATCAAGGGCGCTGTCCCCGGTCCGAACGGCGGCCTCGTCCTGGTCCGCACCGCGGCCAAGGGGGCCTGAGGTAACCGATGAGCACTGTTGACATCCTTTCGCCTGCCGGCGAGAAGACCGGTAGCGTCGAGCTCCCCGCGGAGATCTTCGGCGTGGAGAAGGTCAGCATCCCGCTGATCCACCAGGTCGTCGTCGCGCAGAACGCGGCTGCCCGTCAGGGCACGCACAAGACCAAGACCCGCGGCGAGGTTCGCGGTGGCGGTAAGAAGCCTTACCGCCAGAAGGGCACCGGCCGCGCGCGCCAGGGCTCGACCCGCGCGCCGCAGTTCGCCGGCGGTGGCGTCGTCCACGGCCCGCAGCCGCGTGACTACTCGCAGCGGACCCCGAAGAAGATGAAGGCTGCCGCTCTGCGTCACGCCCTCACCGACCGGGCCCGCCACAACCGCATTCACGTCGTCACCGGCGTGATCGAGGGCGAGGCTCCCTCCACCAAGGCCGCTCGCACGCTGTTCGGCAAGATCTCGGAGCGCAAGAACCTGCTCCTGGTCGTCGACCGCGCCGACGAGGCCGCGTGGCTGTCCGCCCGCAACCTGCCCCAGGTGCACATCCTGGAGCCGGGCCAGCTGAACACGTACGACGTGATCGTCTCGGACGACGTGGTCTTCACCCAGGCCGCTCTTGAGTCCTTCGTGTCCGGCCCGAACAAGGCCAACGACACCGAAGGGAGTGACGCCTGATGGCTACGCGTCACCCGAGCATCGCCTCCAAGGCGGCCAAGGCCGCCAAGGCCGCGCGCGTCGCCAAGGCGAAGCGCCACGAGGCCGAGGGCAAGAACACCGTCGTCACCGCGCCCAGCAAGGCGTACACGGACCCCCGTGACGTGCTGCTGAAGCCGGTCGTGTCGGAGAAGAGCTACGCGCTCCTCGACGAGAACAAGTACACGTTCATCGTCGACCCCAACGCCAACAAGACCCAGATCAAGCAGGCCGTCCAGGCGGTCTTCTCGGTCAAGGTCACCGGGGTCAACACGATCAACCGCATCGGCAAGCGCAAGCGCACCAAGACCGGTTTCGGTCAGCGTGCCGGCACGAAGCGCGCGATCGTGACCCTTGCCGAGGGCGACCGTATCGACATCTTCGGCGGTCCGACCGCCTGATGGCGGTCCGGATCGTCCGATATCGGACGAGGACTGAATAATGGGAATCCGCAAGTACAAGCCGACTACGCCGGGCCGTCGTGGCTCCAGCGTCGCCGACTTCGTCGAGGTCACGCGGTCCACGCCGGAGAAGTCGCTGGTCCGCCCGCTGCACAGCAAGGGCGGCCGTAACAACGCCGGTCGTGTGACCGTTCGCCACCAGGGTGGCGGACACAAGCGCGCCTACCGAGTGATCGACTTCCGTCGTCACGACAAGGACGGCGTGCCGGCGAAGGTCGCGCACATCGAGTACGACCCCAACCGCACCGCGCGCATCGCGCTGCTGCACTACGCCGACGGCGAGAAGCGCTACATCCTCGCCCCGCGCAACCTGCAGCAGGGCGACCGCGTCGAGAACGGTCCCGGGGCCGACATCAAGCCGGGCAACAACCTGGCGATCCGCAACATCCCGGTCGGTACGACGCTTCACGCGATCGAGATCCGTCCGGGTGGCGGCGCCAAGTTCGCCCGCTCCGCCGGTGCCTCCGTGCAGCTGCTCGCGAAGGAGGGCACCATGGCCCACCTCCGCATGCCGTCCGGTGAGATCCGCCTGGTCGACCAGCGCTGCCGCGCCACGGTCGGCGAGGTCGGCAACGCCGAGCAGAGCAACATCAACTGGGGCAAGGCCGGCCGCAAGCGCTGGCTGGGCGTCCGCCCGACCGTTCGCGGTGTGGCGATGAACCCGGTTGACCACCCCCACGGTGGTGGTGAGGGCAAGACCTCCGGTGGTCGCCACCCGGTCAGCCCCTGGGGTCAGAAGGAGGGTCGTACTCGTTCGCCGAAGAAGGCTTCGAACAAGTACATCGTCCGCCGCCGCAAGACGAACAAGAAGCGCTAGGAGCGGGTTTAGATGCCGCGCAGTCTCAAGAAGGGGCCCTTCGTCGACGGACACCTCGTAAAGAAGGTGGACGCCCAGAACGAAGCCGGTTCCAAGAACGTCATCAAGACCTGGTCCCGTCGCTCGATGATCATCCCGGCCATGCTGGGTCACACGATCGCGGTGCACAACGGCAAGACCCACATTCCGGTGTTTGTCACCGAGTCGATGGTCGGCCACAAGCTCGGCGAGTTCTCGCCGACGCGCACCTTCCGGGGTCACGTCAAGGACGACCGGAAGTCGAAGCGCCGCTAACGCGGGGTGGAATGACCATGACAGACACTGGAAGGACAACCATGGAAGCCAGGGCCCAGGCGCGGTACATCCGCGTCACGCCCATGAAGGCCCGCCGGGTGGTGGACCTTATCCGTGGCATGGACGCCACGGAGGCTCAGGCGGTCCTGCGTTTCGCCCCGCAGGCCGCGAGCGTGCCGGTCGGCAAGGTGCTGGACAGCGCCATCGCCAACGCCGCGCACAACTACGACCACACTGACGCCGACAGCCTCTTCATCTCCGAGGCGTACGTCGACGAGGGCCCGACCCTGAAGCGGTTCCGTCCGCGTGCCCAGGGCCGCGCCTACCGGATCCGCAAGCGGACCAGCCACATCACCGTGGTCGTCAGCAGCAAGGAAGGGACCCGGTAATGGGCCAGAAGGTTAACCCGCATGGGTTCCGGCTCGGCATCACCACGGACTTCAAGTCCCGCTGGTACGCCGACAAGTCGTACAAGGAATACGTCGGCGAGGACGTCGCCATCCGTCGGATGATGACGTCCGGCATGGAGCGCGCCGGTATCTCGAAGGTGGAGATCGAGCGCACCCGTGACCGCGTCCGCGTCGACATCCACACCGCGCGTCCGGGCATCGTCATCGGCCGCCGCGGCGCCGAGGCCGACCGTATCCGCGGCGACCTGGAGAAGCTGACCAAGAAGCAGGTCCAGCTGAACATCCTCGAGGTGAAGAACCCCGAGGTCGACGCTCAGCTGGTGGCCCAGGCCGTCGCCGAGCAGCTCTCCTCCCGCGTCTCCTTCCGTCGGGCCATGCGTAAGAGCATGCAGTCCGCCATGAAGGCCGGCGCCAAGGGCATCAAGATCCAGTGCGGTGGCCGCCTCGGCGGCGCCGAGATGTCCCGCTCGGAGTTCTACCGCGAGGGCCGCGTGCCCCTGCACACGCTCCGCGCGAACGTGGACTACGGCTTCTTCGAGGCCAAGACGACCTTCGGCCGCATCGGCGTGAAGGTCTGGATCTACAAGGGCGACGTCAAGAACATCGCCGAGGTCCGCGCCGAGAACGCCGCAGCCCGCGCCGGCAACCGCCCGGCCCGTGGTGGCGGCGGCGCCGACCGCCCGGCCCGTGGTGGCCGTGGCGGCGAGCGTGGCGGTCGCGGTCGTAAGCCGCAGCAGGCTCCCGCTGCCGAGGCCCCCAAGGCCGAGGCTCCGGCGGCTGCCGCTCCGGCTGAGAGCACCGGAACGGAGGCCTGACCGACATGCTGATCCCCCGTAGGGTCAAGCACCGCAAGCAGCACCACCCGAAGCGCCGTGGTCAGGCCAAGGGCGGTACGACGGTCTCGTTCGGCGAGTACGGCATTCAGGCCCTCACGCCGGCGTACGTGACCAACCGCCAGATCGAGGCGGCCCGTATCGCGATGACCCGCCACATCAAGCGTGGCGGCAAGGTCTGGATCAACATCTACCCGGACCGCCCGCTCACGAAGAAGCCTGCCGAGACCCGCATGGGTTCCGGTAAGGGTTCTCCCGAGTGGTGGATCGCGAACGTGCACCCGGGACGGGTCATGTTCGAGCTGTCCTACCCCAACGAGAAGATCGCCCGTGAGGCCCTGACTCGCGCAGCCCACAAGCTGCCGATGAAGTGCCGGATCGTCAAGCGCGAGGCAGGTGAAGCGTGATGTCGGCCGGTACCAAGGCGTCCGAGCTGCGCGAACTGGGTGACGAGGAGCTTCTCAACAAGCTCCGCGAAGCCAAGGAAGAGCTGTTCAACCTCCGCTTCCAGGCGGCGACGGGTCAGCTCGAGAACCACGGTCGGCTCAAGGCCGTCCGTAAGGACATCGCGCGGATCTACACCCTGATGCGTGAGCGCGAGCTGGGCATCGAGACGGTGGAGAGCGCCTGATGAGCGAGAGCAACGTGACCGAGAACACCACGACCGAGGCCCGTGGCTTCCGCAAGACCCGTGAGGGTCTGGTCGTCAGCGACAAGATGGACAAGACCGTCGTCGTCGCCGTCGAGGACCGTGTGAAGCACGCGCTGTACGGCAAGGTCATCCGCCGTACGAACAAGCTCAAGGCTCACGACGAGCAGAACGCCGCGGGCGTCGGCGACCGTGTCCTCCTCGCGGAGACCCGGCCGCTGTCCGCGACGAAGCGCTGGCGCGTCGTCGAGATCCTCGAGAAGGCCAAGTAATTCTCCTGCGGCCCTAACACATAGGGGCCCCGCAGGACAGTTCCGCCAGGCTCGGCAGGGGCTCCACCTCGTGAGAGGCGGCCCCTGCCGGGAACCGGCAGACAAACAGGAGATAGACGTGATCCAGCAGGAGTCGCGACTGCGTGTCGCCGACAACACTGGTGCGAAGGAAATCCTTTGCATCCGTGTGCTCGGTGGCTCCGGTCGCCGCTACGCGGGCATCGGTGACGTCATCGTCGCCACCGTCAAGGACGCGATCCCCGGTGGCAACGTGAAGAAGGGTGACGTCGTCAAGGCGGTCATCGTTCGCACCGTCAAGGAGCGCCGCCGTCCGGACGGCTCGTACATCCGCTTCGACGAGAACGCCGCCGTCATTCTGAAGAACGACGGCGACCCTCGCGGCACCCGCATCTTCGGCCCGGTCGGGCGCGAGCTGCGCGAGAAGAAGTTCATGAAGATCATCTCGCTGGCTCCGGAGGTGCTGTAAGCATGAAGATCAAGAAGGGCGACCTGGTCCAGGTCATCACCGGTAAGGACAAGGGCAAGCAGGGCAAGGTCATCGCGGCCTTCCCCCGTGAGGACCGCGTCCTGGTCGAGGGTGTCAACCGGGTCAAGAAGCACACGAAGGCCGGTCCGACCGCCAAGGGCTCGCAGGCCGGCGGCATCGTGACCACCGAGGCCCCGATCCACGTGTCCAACGTTCAGCTGGTCGTGGAGAAGGACGGCAACAAGGTCGTCACGCGCGTCGGTTACCGCTTCGACGACGAGGGCAACAAGATCCGCGTTGCCAAGCGGACGGGTGAGGACATCTGATGGCTACCACCACCACTCCGCGTCTGAAGACGAAGTACCGCGAGGAGATCGCGGGCAAGCTGCGTGAGGAGTTCTCCTACGAGAACGTCATGCAGATCCCCGGCCTCGTCAAGATCGTGGTCAACATGGGTGTGGGCGACGCCGCCCGCGACTCCAAGCTGATCGAGGGCGCCATCCGCGACCTCACCACGATCACCGGTCAGAAGCCGGCCGTCACCAAGGCCCGCAAGTCCATCGCGCAGTTCAAGCTGCGTGAGGGTCAGCCGATCGGCGCCCACGTCACGCTTCGTGGCGACCGCATGTGGGAGTTCCTGGACCGCACCCTGTCGCTCGCGCTCCCGCGCATCCGCGACTTCCGCGGTCTGTCCCCCAAGCAGTTCGACGGCCGTGGCAACTACACCTTCGGTCTCACGGAGCAGGTCATGTTCCACGAGATCGACCAGGACAAGATCGACCGTGTCCGGGGTATGGACATCACCGTGGTCACCACGGCGACCAACGACGCTGAGGGCCGTGCGCTCCTTCGTCACCTCGGCTTCCCCTTCAAGGAGGCGTGAGCGAGATGGCGAAGAAGGCTCTGATCGCGAAGGCTGCTCGCAAGCCCAAGTTCGCTGTGCGCGCGTACAACCGCTGCCAGCGTTGCGGCCGTCCCCACTCCGTGTACCGCAAGTTCGGCCTCTGCCGTGTGTGCCTTCGTGAGATGGCTCACCGCGGCGAGCTGCCGGGCGTGACCAAGAGCTCCTGGTAGAACCCCCTTTTAGGGTTTCCAGAGGCTCTCGGTAAGCAATGGGCGTGTCAGGTGCCCACCCCTCCATGGCTTAGGCTGGGAGGGTTGGGCGCCCTGACGGTCGCCCGTACGACTTACTACGCCGTAGGTCCACCGCGCCGCACCCGTCCCGTCTCGGATCGGGGAGAGGGATGGCGCACCAGGAAACCCCGGCGAGAGAGGCCACAGGCCAATTCATGACCATGACTGATCCGATCGCAGACATGCTTACGCGTCTGCGGAACGCGAACTCGGCGTACCACGACTCCGTGACGATGCCGGCATCGAAGATCAAGTCTCACATCGCGGAGATCCTCCAGCAGGAGGGCTTCATCACGGGCTGGAAGGTCGAGGACGCCGAGGTCGGCAAGAACCTCACCCTCGAGCTCAAGTTCGGCCCGAACCGTGAGCGCTCCATCGCGGGCATCAAGCGGATCTCCAAGCCCGGTCTCCGGGTTTACGCGAAGTCCACCTCCCTGCCCAAGGTGCTCGGTGGCCTCGGCGTGGCGATCATCTCCACGTCGCACGGTCTCCTCACCGACAAGCAGGCCGGCAAGAAGGGCGTAGGCGGAGAAGTTCTCGCCTACGTCTGGTAGCGGAAGGGAACGGAGGAAACAGCTATGTCGCGCATTGGCAAGCTCCCCATCACGGTTCCCGCCGGCGTGGACGTCACCATCGACGGCCAGACGGTCTCGGTCAAGGGCCCCAAGGGCTCGCTGACCCACACCGTCGTTTCGCCGATCGAGATCGCCAAGGCTGAGGACGGCGTCCTGAACGTCACTCGCCCCAACGACGAGCGTCAGAGCAAGGCCCTGCACGGCCTGTCCCGCACGCTGGTGGCGAACATGATCACCGGCGTGACCGAGGGTTACGTGAAGAAGCTCGAGATCAGTGGTGTCGGTTACCGCGTGACCGCGAAGGGCTCGAACCTCGAGTTCGCGCTCGGTTACAGCCACCCGATCACCGTCGAGGCGCCCGAGGGAATCACCTTCAAGGTGGAGACCCCGACCCGCTTCCAGGTTGAGGGCATCGACAAGCAGAAGGTCGGCGAGGTTGCGGCCAACATCCGCAAGCTGCGCAAGCCCGACCCGTACAAGGCCAAGGGTGTCAAGTACGAGGGCGAAGTCATCCGCCGCAAGGTCGGAAAGGCGGGTAAGTAAGCCATGGCATACGGACAGAAGATCCTCAAGGGCGACGCTTACAAGCGTGCCGCGATCAAGCGTCGCCACATCCGGATCCGTAAGCACATCTCGGGTACGGCGGAGCGTCCGCGCCTGGTCGTGACGCGCTCCAACCGCCACATCGTGGCTCAGGTCATCGACGACATCAAGGGTCACACCCTGGCGTCGGCGTCGACCCTGGACACCACGATCCGCGGTGGTGAGGCCGACAAGTCCTCGCAGGCCAAGCAGGTCGGCGCCCTGGTCGCCGAGCGCGCCAAGGCTGCCGGTGTCGAGGCTGTCGTGTTCGACCGTGGTGGTAACCAGTACGCCGGGCGCATCGCCGCCCTGGCGGACGCCGCCCGCGAAGCCGGGCTCAAGTTCTGAGCCGCTTCCGTAGCTAGCGGAAAGAGAGAGGTAATCCAATGGCTGGACCCCAGCGCCGTGGAAGCGGTGCCGGTGGCGGCGAGCGGCGGGACCGGAAGGGCCGTGACGGCGGCGCTGCTGCCGCCGAGAAGACCGCGTACGTTGAGCGCGTCGTCGCGATCAACCGTGTCGCCAAGGTTGTGAAGGGTGGTCGTCGCTTCAGCTTCACCGCGCTGGTCGTGGTGGGCGACGGTGACGGCACCGTGGGTGTCGGATACGGCAAGGCCAAGGAGGTGCCGGCCGCCATCGCCAAGGGCGTTGAGGAGGCCAAGAAGCACTTCTTCAAGGTCCCGCGTATCCAGGGCACCATCCCGCACCCGATCACGGGCGAGAAGGCCGCGGGCGTCGTCCTGCTCAAGCCGGCTTCCCCCGGTACCGGCGTCATCGCCGGTGGCCCGGTGCGTGCCGTGCTCGAGTGCGCCGGCGTACACGACATCCTGTCGAAGTCGCTCGGCTCGTCGAACGCGATCAACATCGTGCACGCGACCGTGGAGGCCCTGAAGGGCCTGCAGCGTCCCGAGGAGATCGCGGCACGCCGTGGTCTGCCCCTCGAGGACGTCGCTCCCGCGGCTCTGCTTCGTGCGCGTGCCGGGGCTGGTGCTGCGTAATGGCTCAGCTCAAGATCACGCAGACGAAGTCGTACATCGGCAGCAAGCAGAACCACCGTGACACCCTGCGTTCGCTCGGGCTCAAGCGCCTGAACGACGTGGTCGTCAAGGAGGACCGCCCCGAGTTCCGCGGCATGGTGCACACCGTCCGCCACCTCGTGACGGTCGAGGAGGTCGACTGATCATGGCGGAAAACAACCCGCTCAAGATCCACAACCTCCGTCCCGCCCCGGGCGCCAAGACCGCGAAGACCCGTGTCGGTCGTGGTGAGGCGTCGAAGGGTAAGACGGCCGGTCGTGGCACCAAGGGCACGAAGGCCCGCTACCAGGTTCCGGAGCGCTTCGAGGGTGGGCAGATGCCCCTCCACATGCGTCTGCCGAAGCTGAAGGGCTTCAAGAACCCGTTCAAGACCGAGTTCCAGGTCGTGAACCTCGAGAAGCTGGCCGCGCTGTACCCGGAGGGTGGCGAGGTCACCGTCGAGGGTCTCGTCGCCAAGGGCGCCGTTCGCAAGAACAGCCTCGTCAAGGTCCTGGGCCAGGGCGAGATCTCCGTGGCGCTGCAGGTGACGGTCGACGCCGTCTCCGGCTCCGCCAAGGAGAAGATCACCGCCGCCGGCGGTACCGTCACCGAGCTCATCTGATCACCTCAGGCGTCTCGATGACTTGATCGATCCCGACCGGGGATACCCCACAAATGGGGTATCCCCGGTTGGTCGTTCCTAGGGCAGGCATGTCGCGGGTATGGTGACCAGCGCTGCCCTCTTTTCACAAGGTTCCCCCAAGAGGGCACCTTGAGCGGCAGTCGACCGTTACTCATGTCGTTGTCGTATGTCGTTGTTCTTATTGGCCCCTCAAGACCGTCACCCTTGACGCAGATGCGCGGGGGTCGCAGGAGGCACCGTGCTCACCGCGTTCGCCCGGGCGTTCAGGACGCCCGACCTGCGCAAGAAGCTGCTCTTCACGCTCGGGATCATCGTCGTCTACCGGGTCGGCACGCACATCCCGATTCCCGGCGTCGACTACACGTCCGTTCAGCGCTGCGTGGACGAGGCATCCGGCCAGCAGGGAATCTTCGGTCTGGTGAACATGTTCAGCGGCGGTGCGCTGCTGCAGATCACCATCTTCGCGCTGGGGATCATGCCGTACATCACGGCGAGCATCATCCTCCAGCTGCTGACCGTGGTCATCCCGCGCCTGGAAGCCCTCAAGAAGGAGGGCCAGGCCGGCACCGCGAAGATCACGCAGTACACGCGGTACCTCACGGTGGCCCTCGCCATCCTGCAGGGCACCGGCCTGGTGGCCACCGCCCGCAGCGGCGCCCTGTTCTCCAGCTGCTCCGTCGCCTCGAGCATCGTCCCGGACCGTGCGATCTTCACCACGATCGTGATGGTCATCTGCATGACCGCCGGTACGGCCATGGTCATGTGGCTCGGTGAGCTCATCACCGACCGCGGCATCGGCAACGGCATGTCGATCCTGATGTTCATCTCGATCGCCGCGACGTTCCCCTCCGCGCTGTGGGCCATCAAGAAGCAGGGCACGCTGGCGGGTGGCTGGATCGAGTTCGGCACCGTCGTCCTGGTCGGCCTGGTCATGGTCGGCCTGGTGGTCTTCGTCGAGCAGGCCCAGCGCCGTATCCCCGTGCAGTACGCGAAGCGCATGATCGGCCGCCGTTCCTACGGCGGTACGTCGACGTACATCCCGCTCAAGGTGAACCAGGCCGGTGTGATCCCGGTCATCTTCGCCTCGTCGCTGCTGTACATCCCTGCTCTGGTCGCTCAGTTCTCCAGTGGGACCTCCAGCTGGAAGACCTGGATCGAGACCAACCTGACCAAGGGCGACCACCCGATCTACATCGTCACGTACTTCCTGCTGATCGTTTTCTTCGCGTTCTTCTACGTGGCTATCTCCTTCAACCCCGAGGAAGTAGCCGACAACATGAAGAAGTATGGTGGCTTCATCCCGGGCATCCGGGCTGGCCGGCCGACCGCTGAGTACCTGTCGTACGTCCTCAACCGGATCACCTGGCCGGGTTCGCTGTATCTGGGTCTGATCGCTCTCGTGCCGACGATGGCGTTGGTCGGTTTCGACGCGAACCAGAACTTCCCGTTCGGCGGGACGAGCATCCTGATCATCGTGGGTGTGGGTCTCGAGACGGTGAAGCAGATCGAGAGCCAGCTCCAGCAGCGCAATTACGAAGGGTTCCTCCGCTGATGCGTATCGTGCTCGTCGGGCCGCCGGGTGCCGGTAAGGGGACGCAGGCCGCGTTCCTGGCCAGGAACCTGTCGATCCCGCACATCTCCACGGGCGACCTGTTCCGGGCCAACATCAGCCAGCAGACGGAGCTCGGCAAGCTCGCGAAGTCCTACATGGACGCGGGCAACCTCGTACCGGACGAGGTCACCATCGCGATGGCCAAGGACCGCATGGAGCAGCCGGACGCCGAGGGTGGTTTCCTGCTCGACGGCTTCCCGCGCAACGTGTCCCAGGCCGAGGCGCTCGACGAGGTGCTGCAGGCCGAGAGCATGAAGCTGGACGCGGTCCTGGACCTCGAGGTCCCCGAGGAAGAGGTCGTCAAGCGGATCGCCGGGCGGCGGATCTGCCGCAAGGACTCCAGCCACGTCTTCCACGCCACCTACAGCCCGCCGAAGTCGGAGGGCGTCTGCGACGTCTGCGGCGGCGGCCTGTACCAGCGGGACGACGACACCGAGGAGACCGTCCGGACGCGGCTGGAGGTCTACCACACGCAGACCGAGCCGATCATCGACTACTACAAGGCGCAGGGCCTGGTCGTCACCATCTCCGCGCTCGGCAGGGTCGACGAGGTCACGGCACGTGCCATGGACGCGCTCCAGCGCGACGAGGACGGCAAGTAGCAGCGTTCGCGCCGCGCGGTCGACGACCGGTGCGGTGCGGCGAGCAGTCTGTGCAGACGCCCGGCGGGGTTTCCCCGCCGGGCGTCCTGCGTTTCGGGTCCCGGCCCCGGAAAGGGGGTCCAGTCCCGGAAAGGGGGTCCGGTCCCGGAAAGGGGGACGCCTCGGGCGCGTCGGCGTACATGCGTGCGTACGCGTATTGTGGAGCGTCGCGATACCAGTGGCCCAGGAGGCGCAGACCGTCATGGTGCAGATCAAGACCCCCGAACAGATCGCCAAGATGCGGGCGGCGGGGCTTGTCGTCGCCGCCATCCACGCGGCCACGCGGGAAGCGGCGGTGCCGGGGGCGACCACGAAGGACCTCGACGACGTCGCCCGCAAGGTGCTGGCGGAGAACGGCGCGAAGTCGAACTTCCTGGGGTACGGCGGCTTCCCGGCGACGATCTGCACCTCGGTGAACGACGTCGTCGTCCACGGCATCCCCTCCGACGAGGTCGTCCTGAAGGACGGCGACATCATCTCCATCGACTGCGGCGCGATCGTGGACGGCTGGCACGGCGACGCGGCGTACACGGCGTTCGTGGGCGGCGGCCACGCCCCGGAGCTGGTCGAGCTGTCCCGGGTCACCGAGGAGTCCATGTGGGCCGGGATCGCCGCGATGAAGCTCGGCAACCGCCTGGTGGACGTGTCGCGGGCGATCGAGACGTACATCCGCCGGCAGCCCAAGCCGGGCGGCGGCCGGTACGGCATCGTCGAGGACTACGGCGGTCACGGCATCGGCACCGAGATGCACATGGACCCGCACCTGCTGAACTACGTCGACCGGCGGCGGGGGAAGGGGCCGAAGCTGGTTCCCGGGTTCTGCCTCGCGATCGAGCCGATGGTGTCGCTGGGCACGCCGCGGACCGAGGTCCTCGAGGACGACTGGACGGTCATCACGACGGACGGCACGTGGTCCTCCCACTGGGAGCACTCGGTCGCGCTGACGGAGGCGGGGCCGCTGGTGCTGACCGCTCCCGACGGCGGCCGGGCGAAGCTGGCCGAGCACGGGATCGAGGCCGCGCCCGATCCGCTGGCCTAGGTCCGGCCCGGGGCAGGTGGGCGGGTGTGCCGCTTAAGGATCTCCCCGGCGGGGCAGACTCCTCGATTCGTGTTTCCGTCGGGGCTGACGTAGACTGACTCGTCGACTCCCGTGCACCCGCATGTCCGCATGTACCCGTAAGGGAATGGGTGGGGAGTCGATCAAGGTAGTCGATTCGAAGGGCGAAGCGTGGCCAAGAAGCAAGGTGCCATCGAGATCGAGGGCACTGTCGTCGAGTCTCTTCCGAACGCCATGTTCAAGGTCGAGCTCCAGAACGGCCACCAGGTCCTGGCACACATCAGCGGCAAGATGCGTATGCACTACATCCGTATCCTCCCTGACGACCGGGTCGTGGTGGAGCTGTCTCCGTACGACCTGACGCGTGGCCGGATCGTCTACCGCTACAAGTAGATCTTGCCCAGGCTCCGTGCGCTCTCCCGCGTGCGGGGTTGCCGGCAACTGACCCGGAGAACCTCACTTTCATGAAGGTCAAGCCGAGCGTCAAGAAGATCTGCGACAAGTGCAGGGTGATCCGCCGTCACGGTCGGGTCATGGTCATTTGCGAGAACCCGCGCCACAAGCAGCGCCAGGGCTGATCGCTCAGAGATCACACCCTCTGCATCGACATCGCAGAGACTTCGCGCGACGCGAGCTGAATATGTTCATACGCAGGGCCCGGGCGGTCGTACCGCCTGACACCCCCGGTTCGGAGGCCGGGGACCCAGTCCGTACCAAATCTTCCGCAGTGAAGAGGACGGCGGCTGGGAGTCGGTCCTGTGGCAGACCTCCGAAGATCAAACTGGAGCCATTGAATGGCACGCGTTTCCGGTGTTGACATCCCGCGCGAAAAGCGTGTGGAGGTCGCCCTCACCTACGTGTTCGGCATCGGCCGGACCCTTTCCCAGGAGACGCTGGCAGCGACCGGCGTCGACCCGAACACCCGCGTTCGCGACCTCTCCGAGGAGCAGCTCGTCGCGATCCGCGAGTACGTGGACGCCAACATCAAGACCGAGGGTGACCTTCGTCGCGAGATCCAGGCCGACATCCGCCGCAAGGTCGAGATCGGTTGCTACCAGGGTCTCCGTCACCGTCGTGGTCTGCCGGTCCGCGGTCAGCGCACCAGCACGAACGCTCGTACCCGCAAGGGCCCGCGTCGCGCCATCGCCGGCAAGAAGAAGCCGGGCAAGAAGTAGTCCTCAGCGGACAACGCTTCATCAGCGGTCTTCGCTGTAGGACCGACCACCTCCCCGTAGGAGTTTGTAGATGCCCCCCAAGGGTCGTCAGGGCGCTGCCAAGAAGGTGCGCCGCAAGGAAAAGAAGAACGTCGCGCACGGCCAGGCGCACATCAAGAGCACGTTCAACAACACGATCGTGTCCATCACGGACCCGGCCGGAAACGTGATCTCGTGGGCCTCCGCCGGCCACGTCGGTTTCAAGGGCTCCCGCAAGTCCACGCCGTTCGCCGCGCAGATGGCCGCCGAGTCGGCTGCCCGTCGCGCGCAGGAGCACGGCATGCGCAAGGTCGACGTCTTCGTAAAGGGCCCGGGCGCCGGTCGTGAGACCGCCATCCGCTCCCTGCAGGCCACGGGCCTCGAGGTCGGCTCCATCCAGGACGTCACCCCGACCCCGCACAACGGCTGCCGTCCGCCGAAGCGCCGTCGCGTCTGACGCACGGTCGTCCCGGGTTTTTTCGGGTTTCGGGCGGCACGTCCTGTTCCGGGCGTGTCGCCCGTACCCTTGCAGTACCGAGTCGGGCGTCAAATAGCGGGCGCCCCTGACTGAAGGATTCATCCATGCTGATCGCTCAGCGTCCCTCTTTGACCGAAGAGGTCGTCGACGAGTTCCGCTCCCGGTTCGTGATCGAGCCGCTGGAGCCGGGCTTCGGCTACACCCTCGGCAACTCCCTCCGCCGGACCCTCCTGTCGTCGATCCCGGGTGCGGCGGTCACGTCCATCCGCGTCGACGGCGTGCTGCACGAGTTCACCACCGTGCCGGGCGTCAAGGAGGACGTCACCGACCTGATCCTCAACATCAAGCAGCTGGTCGTCTCCTCGGAGCACGACGAGCCGGTCGTGATGTACCTGCGCAAGCAGGGCCCGGGTCTGGTCACCGCCGCCGACATCGCGCCCCCGGCCGGTGTCGAGGTGCACAACCCCGACCTCGTCCTCGCCACGCTCAACGGCAAGGGCAAGCTGGAGATGGAGCTGACCGTCGAGCGCGGTCGCGGTTACGTTTCGGCTGTGCAGAACAAGCAGATCGGTCAGGAGATCGGCCGTATCCCGGTCGACTCGATCTACTCGCCGGTTCTCAAGGTCACGTACAAGGTCGAGGCCACGCGTGTCGAGCAGCGCACCGACTTCGACAAGCTGATCGTCGACGTCGAGACCAAGCAGGCGATGCGTCCCCGTGACGCCATGGCCTCCGCCGGTAAGACGCTGGTCGAGCTCTTCGGTCTCGCCCGTGAGCTCAACATCGACGCCGAGGGCATCGACATGGGCCCGTCCCCCACGGACGCCGCCCTCGCCGCCGATCTCGCCCTGCCGATCGAGGAGCTCGAGCTCACCGTTCGGTCGTACAACTGCCTCAAGCGCGAGGGCATCCACTCCGTGGGTGAGCTCGTGGCACGTTCCGAGGCCGACCTGCTCGACATCCGCAACTTCGGTGCGAAGTCGATCGACGAGGTCAAGGCGAAGCTGGCCGGCATGGGCCTGGCCCTCAAGGACAGCCCGCCCGGATTCGACCCGACCGCCGCGGCGGACGCCTTCGGGGCGGACGACGACGCGGACGCGGGCTTCGTGGAGACCGAGCAGTACTGAGCGCTCCGCGGGGAGGCGATACTGCGACTGCGGGCCGGTTGTGGCTGGTCGCGCCCACGCGACGGAGTCGCACATCGACACCGCCCCGCGCCCCTTCCAGGCCCCTGCGGGGGCCTGGATCTTCGACAGACGACCGTCTGCTCGGATACTGACCCCGGTACCTGATACGGCCGGGGCAGACACCTAGGAGAAACACCATGCCGAAGCCCACCAAGGGTGCCCGTATGGGCGGCAGCGCCGCGCACGAGAAGCTGCTCCTCGCGAACCTCGCGAAGGCGCTGTTCGAGCACGGCCGCATCACCACCACCGAGGCGAAGGCGCGCAAGCTGCGTCCGTACGCCGAGCGTCTGGTCACCAAGGCGAAGAAGGGCGACCTTCACAACCGCCGTCAGGTGCTCCAGGTCATCACGGACAAGAGCATCGTGCACACGCTCTTCACCGAGATCGGCCCGCGCTACGAGAACCGTCCCGGTGGCTACACCCGCATCACCAAGATCGGTAACCGTCGTGGCGACAACGCGCCCATGGCCGTCATCGAGCTGGTCGAGGCGCTGACCGTCGCGCAGCAGGCGACGGGCGAGGCCGAGGCCGCCACGAAGCGTGCCGCTAAGGACGCCGAGACCGCTCCGGTCGCCGAGGCCGCTCCGGCCGCAGAGGAGACCGAGGCCGACGCGGCCGAGGAGTCCAAGGACGCGTAAGCGTTCTGCCGGGGGCTGTGCGTTTTACGGCTGCGGGTTCGTCGTGGCTGGTCGCGCAGTTCCCCGCGCCCCTTCAGGGCGATCGCGGGTCCGCTTCTTTCGAGGAGCGGGCCCGCTTTTGTGTTGCTGAGAGGATCTGTACGTGAGTGACGAAGCACAGCCCGGGTTCGTGCGGGTGCGGCTGGACCTGTCCTACGACGGGGCCGGGTTCTCCGGGTGGGCCAAGCAGGCCGGGGGACGGCGAACCGTCCAGGGGGAGATCGAGGACGCGCTGCGGACCGTCACACGGTCGGGCGGGACGACGTACGAGCTGACCGTGGCCGGGCGCACCGACGCCGGGGTGCACGCGCGCGGCCAGGTCGCCCATGTCGATCTGCCGGAGGCGGTCTGGCGTGAGCACCACGAGAAGCTGCTCAAGCGGCTCGCCGGGCGGTTGCCGAAGGATGTGCGGGTGTGGGCGCTGCGGGAGGCGCCGAGCGGGTTCAACGCGCGGTTCTCGGCGATCTGGCGGCGGTACGCCTACCGGGTCACCGACAACCCCGGGGGCGTCGATCCGCTGCTGCGGGGGCACGTCCTGTGGCACGACTGGCCGCTCGACGTGGACGTCATGAACGAGGCCGCCCGGCAGCTGCTCGGCGAGCACGACTTCGCCGCGTACTGCAAGAAGCGGGAGGGCGCGACCACGATCCGCACGCTCCAGGAGCTGAGTCTGACGAAGGGCGACGACGGGATCGTCACCGCCACCGTCCGGGCCGACGCCTTCTGCCACAACATGGTGCGTTCGCTGATCGGGGCGCTGCTGTTCGTGGGGGACGGGCACCGCGGCCCGGAATGGCCCGCCAAGGTGCTGGCCGCCGGTGTGCGGGACTCGGCCGTGCACGTCGTGCGGCCGCACGGGCTGACGCTGGAGGAGGTCGGCTACCCGGCGGACGGGCTGCTCGCCGCGCGCAGCAGGGAGGCGCGCAACCGGCGGACGCTGCCCGGGGCCGGGTGCTGCTGAGCCCGGCCCACACGCCCCGTGGGCCAGGGCCGGCCGGTCAGCTGTTGGCGGCCGCGGACGCCTGGGCCTCGCCGCGGCGGCGGAGCTGCTGGAACGCGAACTCGGCCAGGTCGTCGCCGGCGGTGAACACGGCGGTGTCCTTGGTGGTGACGTCCTTGCCGTTCGCGAAACCGGTGAGCGTGAAGTAGGCGTACCGGCCGTAGGAGTTGGTCGTCGAGCGGCAGATCGCGCCGTTGCAGAAGGCCTTGACGCCTCCGCCGGCGAGGGCCTTGACGATGCTCCTGTCGTCGGACTGGCTCTTGACCTTGGCGGCCTGCGCCTCGGTGTCGAAGACCGCGACGCCGACGGTGACCGAGATGCCGTCCTTGGCGTACGTGACGCGCATCATGCGGGTGCAGCCGTTCGCGGCGAGGATCTTGCCCAGGGTGCCCGCGGCGCCCGTGGCGCACGCGGTGCTGTCGGCCTTGGTGCCCTTCTTGTACACCGCCGCGCCCATGGTCAGCTGCTTGCCGGGGAAGAGCAGGTCCGGCCCGTTGGGGGCGGTGTCCTTGGCCTTGCTGGAGACGAACTCCTTCGGGTCCAGCGGGGGCGGGGCGCTGGTCGGCGCGAAGGACGGGGTGGTGGACGCGCTCGGGAGGTCGCCGGTGGCGGGCAGCGAGGCTGTGGGCCGGTTGGCCTTGTCGTCGTTCGCCGACACCACGCCCATGGCCACGGCGGTGCCGATGCCGAGCGCGGCGAGCGCGCCGCCGCCTATGAACAGCAGCCGGCGGCGCTTGTTGCGCGTCTCGGACGCCTCGGCGAGCGCGGCCCAGTCCGGGGTACTGCCGTCATCGCCGGTGCCCCACGGCTGCTGGGAGTTCGGTTTCCACGGATCCCACTGGGACTGAGGTCCCCCCTGCCCATAGCTCATGGGGCGCATCTTAGACGGGGTGCGGGGTGTGGTGTCCCGTGCCGACGGGTAGGGGAGACGCGCGGAATCCCGGGCCGGGGGCGGGCAAACGCGACATCTCCGGGTGCTTGGTACGGCGTTCCCCCTGGCCGCCCTCGAACGTGTGGCGCGGGCCACTCCGGAGGGCCGTTTCCCGCTCCGATCGAGCTCGTTTTGACCCCGCCATGGAGACGCGGGTATCCTGCATCTTCGTTGTGTATTGGCGCGCTCTTCTCACGGGACGGGCCCTTACACCGGTCCACCGGGCCGATGACCAGCGACCAGCACGCGGTATGCGTCACCGCAGTGCGGTCTGGGCTGTCGTGATCGTCTTCGGTGACCTTGTCAGGACCATTCACTGAAGAAGCGAAGGCTACGAACCGTGCGTACGTACAGCCCCAAGCCCGGCGATGTGACGCGCCAGTGGCACGTCATCGACGCTCAGGACATCGTCCTGGGCCGTCTCGCCACCACTGCCGCGTCCCTCCTCCGGGGCAAGCACAAGCCGATCTACGCGCCCCACGTCGACACCGGTGACTTCGTCATCATCATCAACGCCGACAAGGTGCACCTCTCCGGCAACAAGCGGACCCAGAAGATGGCGTACCGCCACTCCGGCTACCCGGGTGGTCTGCGCGCCGTGCGCTACGACGACCTGCTGGCGAACAACCCCGAGAAGGCCGTCGAGAAGGCCGTCAAGGGCATGCTCCCCAAGAACACGCTGGGCCGTCAGATGCTCTCGAAGCTGAAGGTCTACAAGGGTGACGTGCACCCGCACGCGGCGCAGCAGCCCGTGCCGTTCGAGATCACCCAGGTCGCGCAGTAAGTCCGGCCACACCACCTAGCTGAAGAGAATCTGAGGAGAACCGTGGCCGAGACCACTGCCGAGCAGCCGCTCGAAGAGACCGAGCTCGTCGACATCGAGAGCTACACCACCGAGTCCGAGGTCCCCGTCGAGGGTGAGTACACCTCGGAGTCCCTGGCCTCCCGCTTCGGCGAGGCCCAGCCGGCGGCCGGCCTGGGCCGTCGCAAGAACGCCATCGCCCGCGTCCGGATCGTTCCGGGCTCCGGCAAGTGGAAGATCAACGGGCGCACGCTCGAGGACTACTTCCCGAACAAGGTGCACCAGCAGGAAGTCAACGAGCCCTTCAAGGTGCTCGAGCTCGACAACCGCTACGACGTCATCGCCCGCATCTCGGGTGGCGGCGTCTCCGGTCAGGCCGGTGCGCTCCGTCTCGGTGTCGCCCGCGCGCTGAACGAGGCCGACGTCGACAACAACCGCGGCGCCCTCAAGAAGGCCGGCTTCCTCACGCGCGACGACCGCGCGGTCGAGCGCAAGAAGGCCGGTCTGAAGAAGGCCCGCAAGGCCCCGCAGTACAGCAAGCGCTAGGCTTCGCTGCCTGCTCGTGCATATCGCGGAGCGGGTCGCTCGCCTCGCTCGTATGTACTCCGAACGCCCCGGCGGCACGCCACAGTGTCGTCGGGGCGTTCGTTTTATCGCAGTCGTGGGCGTATAACGGCACAAGGTGCTCAAAGGCTTGTGCGATCGGATGCTCGGGGCATCAAATGCCTGGATGCGGGATCGGATGCGGAATCGGGGGCGGCCGCAGCAGGCCGTCCGACCGGCGGCCGGGCCCGCACGGCCTTGGAAACTGACGCTTCCTCAGGAGGACAAGTGGGACGACTCTTCGGCACGGACGGCGTGCGCGGTGTCGCCAACGCGGATCTGACGGCGGAGATGGCCCTCGGCCTGTCCGTCGCGGCGGCGCACGTGCTGGCCGAGGCGGGCACCTTCGAGGGTCACCGACCGGTGGCCGTCGTCGGACGGGACCCGCGCGCGTCCGGGGAGTTCCTGGAAGCCGCCGTGGTGGCGGGTCTGGCGAGCGCGGGCGTGGACGTGCTGAAGGTCGGCGTGCTGCCGACGCCGGCCGTCGCGTACCTCACCGGCGTGCTCGGCGCGGACCTCGGCGTGATGCTCTCGGCCAGCCACAACGCGATGCCCGACAACGGCGTCAAGTTCTTCGCCCGCGGCGGTCACAAGCTCGCCGACGAGCTCGAGGACGCCATCGAGACCGTCTACGAGGAGCACCGCACCGGCGCGCCCTGGGACCGGCCGACCGGCGGCGGCGTCGGTCGCGTGCGTTCGTACGACGAGGGGTTCGACCGGTACGTCGCCCATCTCATCGCCGTCCTGCCGAACCGGCTCGACGGGCTGCGGATCGTCCTCGACGAGGCGCACGGCGCTGCCGCGTGGGTATCGCCGGAGGCGTTCGCCCGGGCCGGCGCGGAGATCGTGACCATCGGGGCCGAGCCGGACGGGCTCAACATCAACGACGGCTGCGGGTCGACCCACCTGGACAAGCTGAAGGCCGCGGTCATCGAGCACGGCGCCGCCCTCGGCATCGCGCACGACGGCGACGCGGACCGCTGCCTCGCCGTGGACCACACGGGTGAGGAGATCGACGGCGACCAGATCCTCGCCGTGCTGGCGCTGTCCATGCGGGAGCGGGGCGTGCTGCGCTCGGACACCGTTGTCGCGACGGTCATGTCCAACCTCGGGTTCAAGCTGGCCATGGAGCGCGAGGGGATCCATCTCGTGCAGGCCGCGGTCGGCGACCGCTATGTGCTCGAGGAGATGAAGGAGCACGGGTACGCGCTCGGCGGCGAGCAGTCCGGGCACGTGATCATCCTCGACCATGCGACGACCGGCGACGGCACGCTGACCGGGCTGATGCTGGCGGCTCGCGTCGCGGAGACGGGGCGGTCGCTGCGTGAGCTGGCCTCCGTGATGGAGCGGCTGCCGCAGGTGCTGGTCAATGTGCCCGACGTCGACAGGTCCCGGGTCGGGGACTCGGCCGAGCTGGCGACTGCCGTCGGTGAGGCGGAGCGGGAACTGGGGTCCACCGGGCGGGTGTTGCTCCGGCCTTCCGGGACCGAGCCGCTGGTCCGGGTGATGGTCGAGGCGGCGGACATCGATCAGGCGCGGGCTGTTGCGGGGCGGCTGGCGGATGTAGTGAAGTCCGCGCTGGGTTAGCCGAGGGCGGGCCGGGGCGGATCGGGTTCGGGGTGCTGCGCGTCGCGGGGTGCGGGTGTGTTGTGGCTGGTCGCGCAGTTCCCTGCGCCCCTTGGGGGGTTGGGGTGGGCGGGTCAGGGGTGTTGGGTTCGGCGGTGTTGGGTTGACCAGGCCCATTTTTGGAGGAGCAGGGTCAGGGTGCCGGCCAGGACGATGCCCAGGAGGTTCAGCAGGAGTTGTTTCGCCGAGCCCCATGTCTGGCTCATGTCGCCGTAGCTGAGGGCCACCGCCGCGTTCGCCGCCGCCGGGACCGTCGTCACCGAGATGGCGACGCCGACCAGGGCGCCCGACTTCGCCGAGGTCAGGGAGAGGGTGCCGGCGACTCCGGCGAGCACGGCGACGACGAAGGAGAACCAGTCCGGGGCGTAGACGAAGCCGGTCTGGGGGCGGTCACCCTCCAGTTTGGCCTCGCTGAACAGGCTGACCGCGTCCATGAAGAGGCTGAAGCCGACGGTTGCCGCCATCGCCACCGCGAAGCCGACCAGCAGGGCGATCAGGGAGCGCACGGCCAAACGGGGTGCGCGCTGCACGATCGCCGTGCACACGCCGGCCAGCGGGCCGAACTCCGGGCCCACCGCCATCGCTCCGACGATCAGGACCGCGTTGTCGAGCACCACACCGCAGGCCGCGATCATCGTGGCCAGTGTGATGAAGGCGAGGTAGGTGACGGAGAGCGTCGAGTCCTCGTGGGTCGCGTCGGTCAGGTGCTCCCACAGGACGGCGTCGGCGGCTTCGCCGGGGGCCTCCGCCTCGGCCTTGTCCGCGCGCCGGGAGAGCGACAGGTCGATGTTCTCCACGGCGATCGAGCCGGTCTCCTCCAGGCCCAACTGCTGCAACCGGGTGAGGAGTTCGTCGCCCGCCTCGCGGGCCACGTCGCACAGGACGACGTCGCCGGCCGGGTTGCGGGCGGCCCGGGGCAGGACCACGAGGTGGGTGGCCCCGACGGTCCGCTCGATGAGACGGACGACGTCGTCGGTCCGCTCCGCCGGGGTGATCAGACGCAGGTGCAGCATGGGGGCAGGGTAGCCGTCAGAGTTTGCGCAGCCGCAGCCGCTGGACCTTGTGGTCGGGCCCCTTGCGGACCACGAGGCCGGCCCGCCCGCGGGTGGGGGCGATGTTCTCCACCAGGTTCGGCTTGTTGATGGTGCGCCAGAGCGTGCGCGCGTAGTCGAGGGCCTCCTCCTCGGAGACCTGGGTGTACTTGCGGAAGTACGAGTCCGGGTTCTGGAAGGCGGTCTGACGCAGTTTCCGGAACCGGCTGAGGTACCAGCGCTCGATGTCCTCGGTGCTCGCGTCGACGTACACGCTGAAGTCGAAGTAGTCGGCGAGGCCGACGCGGGTGCGGCCGTCGCTGCCGGGCAGGGCGGGCTGCAGGACGTTCAGGCCCTCGACGATGAGGATGTCGGGGCGGCGGACGGTGAGCCGCCGGTCGGGGACGATGTCGTAGATCAGGTGGGAGTAGACCGGCGCGGTGACCTCGCCCTTGCCCGCCTTGATGTCGGCGACGAAACGGGTCAGCGCGCGGCGGTCGTAGGACTCGGGGAAGCCCTTGCGGGACATCAGGCCGCGGGCTTCGAGTTCGCGGGTGGGCAGCAGGAAGCCGTCCGTGGTGACCAGCTCGACGCGCGGGTGCTCCGGCCAGCGGGAGAGCAGCGCCTGCAGCAGGCGGGCGACCGTCGACTTGCCGACGGCGACCGAGCCGGCGACGCCTATCACGAAGGGGGTGCCGGACTGCGAGCCCTTCTCGCCCAGAAAGGTGTTCAGTGCGCCGCGCAGGCCGTCGGTGGCGCCCACGTAGAGGTTGAGGAGGCGGGAGAGCGGGAGGTAGATGTCCCGCACCTCGTCGAGGTCGATGACGTCGCCCAGGCCGCGCAGCTTCTCGAGCTCCTCGGCGGTCAGCGGCAGCGGGGTCTTCTCCCGCAGCGCGCTCCACTCGGATCGGGTGAGGTCGACGTAGGGAGTCGCCTCCGGCCTGTGCCGGTGGGCGCTCCGGGGCATCGGGGGGACCGGAGAGATCACAGTCCATTGTTAACGGAGTTTGAACGCGATGGCGGGTGGGCTCCGTCACGCCCGGGCGGGGCGGCGTACACCCGCGGGAATTTCCGGAATCGGGCACGTGGAGGCTCTTTCGGGGCGGGGATCGGCCGTAGGCTGCCGCGCATGTGCGGAATCGTGGGATACGTGGGGTCTCAGTCGGCGCTCGACGTCGTGATGGCCGGACTGAAGCGGCTGGAATACCGGGGGTACGACTCGGCGGGCGTCGCCGTGCCGGCCGACGGGGGGCTCGCCGCGGCGAAGAAGGCGGGCAAGCTCGTCAATCTGGAGAAGGAACTGACGGAGTGGCCGCTGCCGGCCGGGACGACGGGCATCGGGCACACCCGGTGGGCCACGCACGGCGGGCCCACCGACGTCAACGCCCATCCTCATCTCGACAACGCGGGGCGGGTCGCCGTCGTGCACAACGGGATCATCGAGAACTTCGCGGCGCTGCGGGCCGAGCTGGCCGAGCGGGGACACGAGCTGCTGTCGGAGACCGACACCGAGGCCGTCGCCCATCTGCTCGCCGAGGAGTTCTCCGTGACGTCCGACCTGGCGGAGGCGATGCGGCTGGTGTGCCGGCGGCTGGAGGGCGCGTTCACGCTGGTCGCGGTGCACGCGGACGAGCCGGACGTGGTGGTGGGCGCGCGACGGAACTCGCCGCTCGTGGTGGGCGTTGGCGAGGGCGAGGCTTTTCTCGCCTCGGACGTCGCCGCGTTCATCGCCCACACGCGGTCGGCGGTCGAACTGGGTCAGGACCAGGTGGTGGAGCTGCGCCGGGACGGGGTGACGGTCACGGGGTTCGACGGCCGGCCGGCCGAGGTGCGGTCGTACCACGTCGACTGGGACGCGTCGGCGGCGGAGAAGGGGGGTTACGACTACTTCATGCTGAAGGAGATCGCCGAGCAGCCCAAGGCGGTGGCCGACACCCTGCTGGGCCGGATCGACGCCGGCGGCTCGCTGACGCTGGACGAGGTGCGGATCCCCGCGCGGGAGCTCCGGGAGATCGACAAGATCGTCGTCGTCGCCTGCGGGACGGCCTTCCACGCCGGGCTGATCGCCAAGTACGCCATCGAGCACTGGACGCGCATCCCGTGCGAGGTGGAGCTGGCCAGCGAGTTCCGCTACCGGGACCCGATCCTGGGCGCCCGGTCGCTGGTCATCGCGATCTCCCAGTCCGGCGAGACGATGGACACGCTGATGGCGCTGCGGCACGCGCGGGACCAGGGGTCCAAGGTGCTCGCCATCTGCAACACCAACGGGTCGACCATCCCCCGTGAGTCGGACGCCGTGCTCTACACGCACGCGGGGCCGGAGGTGGCCGTCGCGTCCACCAAGGCGTTCCTGACCCAGCTGGTGGCGTGCTACCTCGTCGCCCTGTATCTCGGGCAGGTGCGCGGCACCAAGTGGGGGGACGAGATCCGGGCCGTCGTCCGGGACCTGGCGCGGATCTCCGGCGAGGTGGAGCGGGTGCTGGAGACCATGGAGCCGGTGCGGGAGCTGGCCCGCTCGCTGGCCGACAAGGACACCGTGCTGTTCCTCGGGCGGCACGTGGGCT
The DNA here is from genome assembly GCF_036898465.1 of Streptomyces sp. B21-105. Lineage (NCBI taxonomy): Bacteria > Bacillati > Actinomycetota > Actinomycetes > Kitasatosporales > Streptomycetaceae > Streptomyces > Streptomyces sp. B21-105. Next base: position 5,615,298 of record NZ_JARUMJ010000001.1, read on the forward strand.
ATCCCGTCGCGCTGGAGGGCGCGCTGAAGCTGAAGGAGCTCGCCTATATGCACGCGGAGGGATTCGCGGCGGGCGAGCTGAAGCACGGGCCGATCGCCCTCATCGAGGAGGGCCTGCCCGTGGTGGTGGTCGTGCCCTCACCGCGCGGCCGGTCCGTCCTGCACGACAAGATCGTCTCCAACATCCAGGAGATCCGGGCGCGAGGGGCGTGCACCATCGTGATCGCGGAGGAGGGGGACGAGGCGGTCGTGCCGTACGCCGACCACCTCGTGCGGATCCCCGCCACGCCGGTGCTGCTCCAGCCGCTGGTGGCGACGGTGCCGTTGCAGGTGTTCGCGTGCGAGCTGGCGACCGCGCGGGGCAACGAGGTGGATCAGCCGCGCAACCTCGCGAAGTCGGTCACCGTGGAGTAGGGGAACAGGCGGATGCCCGCGGGAGTCAGACGGATGCTCGCGCGTGGGGGCGTTCCGTGTCCCCCACGCGGGCGGGTGGTCAGCGGCGGGTGCGGCGTCTGCGGGCGGCGAAGAGTTTCCAGGTCGTGAGGAGCAGCGGCAGTTCCATGATCCAGAGGCCGGTGACCGCGTCCCACTGCGGGTCAGCCATCGCGGACTCGTCGGCGGTGACGACCCCGCACAGCACGCCCCAGGCCGCCGCGAGCAGGCCCACCAGCCAGAGGGCGGTGGTCCAGCCCCGCACCGAGCCGTCGGCGCCGGCCGTCCGGGCCGTCGGGGGCCGCTTGCGCGGCTGCGGCTGCGGGATGCGGTCGGGTTCGCGGGCCGGCATCCGCACGATCGCGTCGTCGGGCACGGCCGCGTCCAGCGCCGCGATGCGGTCCGGCGTAACGCCCTTGTACAGCGTCGGCTCCACGGTGACCGGGAAACCGTCGTGGCCGGTGAGGGCACGGGCGCCGTCGGGATACGCGGTCATCGCCGCGCAGGCGTCGTAGCGGACGGTGACTGGGCCCTTCGGGGTGAGCAGGCTGACGCCCTCCGCACCGATGACCAGGGTGACGTCCTCGTCCTCCAGGGACGGGTGGCGGGTGCCGGTCACGGCGGCCGTCGAGAACTGCGGGGCGAGGGTGAGCCCCGCCCAGTCGACGCCCCGGCCGGGCACCTGCAGCAGCGCGGCGTCCCACGCCTGGCGGGCGACCTCGTGCAGGTCCCGAGTCGTCACCGCGTTCAGCTCGGCCCGGAGCTGGTCGGGGGTGAGGATGCGATGCCCGATCAGCAGGCTCAGCGCGTACGAGGGGAGCAACGCCGCGCCGAGGTCGGGAGTGTCGTACACCTTGAGGAGCTTGGCGCGGACGGAGTCCAGCTCGGCCTGCTCGATACGGCCCGCGCGCAGCCGGGCGAGGGTGTCGACGAAGCCGCCGACGACCGCGTCCTGCTTCTGCGGGAGGGCGTCGGCGTACGCGGTGAGGGTGGCGAACTCGGCGTCGCGCGGGCTGTAGTCGGCCTCCGCGGAGTAGGAGTAGCCGCCCTCCTGGCGCAGGTCCTGGAAGAGGGCCCGGCCGAGGACGTCCGCGAAGACACTGGCCGCGGTGGAGCGGCGCAGCACCGAGGTGAGGACCACGTGTCCGTCGTCGCCGCCGATGAACGCCGGCGTGACGGGCAGGGCGCTGGTCGCGGCGGGGGCGGGGAAGCGGGAGCCCCGGGGGAGGGTCAGGTCCAGGCCCTCGGGGACATGGTCGCCGGCGATCCACAGGACCGCGTTGTCCCTGGTGAAGCGGGTCTCGGCCCAGTGGCGGACCTGATCGGGAGTGAGGCTCCAGGTGCCCAGTTCGTTGTAGCTGGACAGTCCGTAGCTCTGGGCGCCGTACCGCCACAGCGGCATCCGGTGCTGGGGTCCGCCGCCGCGGCCGGCCGCCTCCGTGCGGAGGATCTCCCGCTCGGTCTCCAGCCGCTCCATCGGCAGGTCCCGCAGTGCGGCGCACACACTGTTCAGGTACTCGACCACCTCCTCCTCGCTGCCGTGCACGTGGAAGAGGGTGTACGTGTTCGCCGTCGCACCGTTGTAGTGCAGGTCGGACAGGCCCAGGCGGTGCAGGGCGAGGTGCTCGACGAGGTGGGTGAGACCGGCGGTGGCCAGCGTCTCGTCGGCGCGGCCCACCCGGAAGAAGAGTCCGGCGGTGATCTCCTTGCCGGAGGCGGGGGCCGGGGCGTAGAGGGTGGGCACACCGTTCGTGGTGGTGTGCGAGACGAGGCCTTCGAGAGCGGCGAGGCCGTCGAGGTCGTCGTGCGGGGTGAGGCCGTCCAGGTCGTCGACGTCGTCGTGCTTGTGCAGGTTCGTGGTCATCGGACGCCGCCTCCACGGGATTCCAGCGCGGCCTTGCGGAAGCCGAGGAACGCCGACTTCTGGTCGGGCAGGTACTGCCAGGGGGTTTCCGTGGCGCGGTTGCCGAGGAAGGCGAAGTGCGGGGCCGCGTCCGCGAAGTGGCCGCCCAGCGAGAAGGCGAACGCGAACGCGTTGTGCGCGCCGACCGAGTTCCAGTCGGGCCGGTGGTCCGGGTGCAGCACCGAGACCTGGGCGGCGAAGCGCAGGTCGTCGCGGACCGGCACGCCCCGCAGGTACGCGGCGTCCTCGCCGCTCGGCAGGTCCAGCCAGTGCTCGATGTGGGCGAGGGCCACCACGGCGGCGGAGTTCGACGCGTCGGGGGCCCCGGTCGCGCACTCGCGGGCGAAGCCGTGCGCCGCTTCCCAGGAGCCGCCCCACTTCGGGCACAGCTGCTGCAGCAGCTGCGACTGCGCGCGGTACTGGTGCGGATGGTGCGCGGACAGCCGGTCGTAACGGCGACGCGCCTCGGCCTGCCCCAGCTGCAGACCGCGCGCGGTCGTCAGCCGGGTGATCCAGGCGAGGGCGTACGAGGGCTGCTCGGCGCAGACCTCGATCAGCAGCTGTTCGGCCCGCCGCAGCCAGTCGTGGAACTGGCTGAACCGGTCCTGCGAGACGTACTTGGCGCGGGCGCCGCTGCGGATGTCCCAGCCGATGTACACGTACCGCTCGGCGAGCAGGGTGCGGGGCAGTGGGTCGGCGGGCGATTCGGCCGCCGCCCGCTCCAGGAAGCCCTCGACGCCGGCGATGTCGGCGAGGAGGCCGGCGGCCGAGGCGAGCCTGTCGACGGAGCCGAGCCCCGCGAAGCAGTCCCGGACGGCCGGCCAGTCCCCGGCCTGCGCGGCGGTGCGCAGCGGGATCAGCTCGGGTGTGTTGTCGTACGGGTCGAACGTCGGCGCCGAAAGGCCTATGGGTCTGCCGCCGGACATGCCGCCGGTCGTGTTGTCGGTCGTGCTGGTCATTCCCCCGCCCCCTGGCGTCCCCTTCCGCGGCGCGCGGGCTGGCCCCCCAGGGCGCGCGGCGGTGAAATCCTGCTGGAAAGTCTACGTTCGACTTGACGTGCTCAAGTCGCCGCAGGCTAGCAGCAGGGGGTGACGGTGAGGCCCTAGGGTGCTGGGCATGAGCATCATCGGGGTCGGTATCGACGTGGCCGAGATCGAGCGCTTCACGGCGTCCATGGAACGGACACCCGGGCTCGCCGAACGGCTGTTCCTGCGGAGCGAGTTGCTGCTGCCGAGCGGCGAGCGCAGGGGCATGGCCTCGCTGGCGGCCCGGTTCGCGGCGAAGGAGGCCCTGGCCAAGGCGCTCGGGGCCCCGCCCGGACTGCTGTGGACGGACGCCGAGGTGTACGTCGAGGAGAGCGGGCGGCCCCGGTTGCGGGTGCGGGGGAGCGTCGCCGCCCGGGCGGCCGAACTGGGCGTCACGGGATGGCACGTGTCGTTGAGTCATGACGCGGGCGTGGCCTCGGCGGTGGTGGTGGCCGAAGGGTGAGGCGCGGGGTGGGGCGCTCCGCGGGGTGAGGCGAGGAGTGGGGAGTGGGCTGCGGTACGCAGGTGCGGCGGCGAGGGCGGCCGGGGCAGACTCGACCGTATGCGTACTGCCTACTGCGTGGAGACCGTCCGTCGTGCCGAACGGGAGCTGATGGCCCGGGTCCCGGAAGGGGCCCTCATGCAGCGGGCCGCCGCCGGGCTCGCCGCCGCCTGCGCCGATCTGCTGGGCCGGGTGTACGGACGCCGGATCGTGCTGCTGGTCGGCAGCGGGGACAACGGGGGCGACGCCCTGTACGCCGGGGCGCGGCTCGCCCGGCGCGGGGCCGGGGTGACCGCCGTGCTGCTCGCACCCGGGCGGACCCATCCCGGAGGGCTGACGGCGCTGCGCCGGGCGGGCGGCGCCGCCGTGACCCCCGACGGGGCCGGCGACGTCGTCCGGCGGGCCGACCTCGTGCTCGACGGCATCGTCGGAATCGGCGGCAAGGGCGGGCTGCGGCCCGATGCGGCGGAGCTGGCCGCGCTCGTCGCCGGGTTCCGGGCCGCCGTCGTGGCCGTCGACCTGCCCAGCGGGGTCGACGCCGACACCGGCGAGGTGCACGGGAGCGCGCTGCGCGCCGACCTCACCGTCACCTTCGGCACGCACAAGCCGGGGCTGCTCGTCGATCCCGCGCGCGAGTACGCCGGTTCGGTGCGGCTCGTCGACATCGGGCTCGGCGAGTACCTGCCCGACGTACCCGAGCTGGAGGCGTTGCAGCACGCGGACGTGGCGGCCCTGCTGCCGGTGCCGGGAGGGGAGAGCGACAAGTACCGGCGGGGCGTCGTCGGGATCGCCGCCGGATCGGACCGGTATCCGGGGGCGGCCGTGCTCGCCGTCGCGGGAGCGCTGCGCGGCGGGGCGGGGGCGGTGCGGTATGTCGGGCCGGCCGGGGACACGGTCCTCGCGCGGTTCCCCGAGACGCTCGTGTCGGAGCGCGGGCCCGCACACGCCGGACGGGTGCAGGCCTGGGTCGTCGGCCCGGGGGCCGGGGACGACGCGACGACGGTCGCGGAGGTGCTGGCCGCCGACGTGCCCGTGCTGATCGACGCCGACGGGCTGCGGCTGGCGGACGCCGACGCGGTACGGGGGCGTGCCGCGCCGACGCTGATGACACCGCACGCCGGGGAGGCGGCCGCGCTGCTCGGCGTGGCGCGTGAGCAGGTGGAGGGGGCCCGGCTGGCCTCGGTGCGGGAGCTGGCGGCGCGGTACCGGGCGACAGTGCTGCTGAAGGGGTCGACGACGCTGGTCGCCGACGCGGGCGGCGAGGGACCCGTGCGGGTCAACGCCACCGGCACGGCCTGGCTCGCCACGGCAGGCAGCGGGGACGTGCTGTCCGGGCTCGCCGGGTCGCTGCTGGCGGCCGGGCTGGGCGCGCTGGACGCGGGCAGCGTCGGGGCGTACCTGCACGGCCTCGCGGGTCGGTACGCGGCGGACGGGGCGCCGGTCGGGGCACATGACGTGGCCGAGGCGATCCCGCGTGCCTGGCGGGACGTGCGCGACTGAAACGACTGAAGCGACTGAAGCGACTGACGTGACTCCCGGGTCACGGGGCGGGGGCGTCGGCCCGGTGCCGGGAGTGCCGTTCGGCCGCTCTGAGACACTGGGCGCGATGAGTGAGACTGCCTTCCCGCCCGCCGCCGCCCCGCTGCGCGCCCGTGCCGAGATCGATCTGGCCGCGCTGCGGGCCAACGTGCGGACCCTGCGTGCCAAGGCGCCGGGGGCTGCGTTCATGGCCGTGGTCAAGGCGGACGGTTACGGCCACGGCGCCGCCCCCTGCGCCCGCGCGGCCGTCGAGGCCGGCGCCGAATGGGTGGGCGCCGCCACGCCCGAGGAGGCCCTCGCGCTGCGCGCGCACGCCGGGCTGCCCGCGGACGTCCGGATCATGTGCTGGTTGTGGACGCCGGGCGGGCCCTGGCGGGAGGCCGTCGACGCGGGCATCGACGTGTCGCTGAGCGGGCTCTGGGCGCTGCGCGAGGTGGAGGAGGCGGCTCGGGCCGCCGGTCGGGCCGCCCGGGTGCAGCTCAAGGCCGACACCGGGCTCGGCCGCAACGGATGCCAGCCCGCCGACTGGCCCGAGCTCGTCGGGGAGGCGCTGCGCGCCGAACACGAGGGACTGGTGCGGATCACCGGCCTCTGGTCCCACTTCGCCTGCGCCGACGAACCGGGGCACCCCTCCGTCGCCGCCCAGCTCGACCGGTTCCGGGAGATGGTGGCGTACGCCGAACGGCAGGGCGTCCGGCCCGAGGTGCGGCACATCGCCAACTCGCCGGCCGCGCTCACCCTCCCGGAGACCCACTTCGACCTGGTCCGCCCGGGGATCGCGATGTACGGCCTGACGCCCAGCCCCGAGCTGGGCTCGTCCGCCGACTTCGGGCTGCGGCCGGTGATGACCCTCGCGGCCTCGCTGGCGCTGGTGAAGCACGTCCCCGGCGGGCACGGCGTGAGTTACGGCCACCATTACGTCACCCCGGGCGGGACGACGCTCGGGCTGGTGCCCCTCGGGTACGCCGACGGTGTGCCCCGGCACGCCTCCGGGACCGGCCCGGTGCTGGTCGGCGGCAAGTGGCGGACGGCCGCCGGCCGCATCGCGATGGACCAGTTCGTCGTCGACCTCGGCGGCGACGAGCCGGACCCCGGCGCGGAGGCGGTCCTCTTCGGACCGGGCGACCGCGGCGAGCCCACGGCGCAGGACTGGGCGCAGGCGGCCGGAACCATCGGGTACGAGATCGTCACGCGCATCGGATCGCGCGTTCCCCGCGTCTATGTGAATGAGTGACGAGACCGGGTAACCCGCAGTCAGTGCAAGGACATCGGCCCAGGAGGAGCGGCACGTGAGCGAGAGCAGCGCGGAGGCGGTGGCGAGCGCCGCCACGGCGGTCGTCGCCGCGTCCGCGACGGGGGTGGGAGCGGGAGCGGCCGGAGGCTGGCGCCGGGCGACCGGCATCGCGGGCGCCGCGATAGGCGTGATCGCCGCTGGCGCCGCGGCCGGTGTCGCCGTGGAGCGGATGACCGTGGGGCGGGGCATGCGGGCCAAGGCCCGGCTGGCGCTCGACTCGGCGGGACCGTACGGAGGGCTGCGCGGCACCCCCGGCAAGGCGTACGCCGACGACGGCACCGAGCTGTACTACGAGGTCGACGACGTCGAGCCGCAGGGCGGGCCGGCCGGCCGGCGGCGCAGGCTCTTCGGGCGCAAGGCGCCGCTGCCCGTCACCGTCGTCTTCAGTCACGGCTACTGCCTCAACCAGGACTCCTGGCACTTCCAGCGGGCGGCTCTGCGGGGCGTCGTGCGGACCGTGCACTGGGACCAGCGCAGCCACGGCCGGTCCGGGCGCGGCAACGCCCAGACCGGGGACGGCGTGCCGGTCACCATCGACCAGCTGGGACGCGATCTGAAGGCCGTCGTCGACGCGGCCGTGCCGGAGGGGCCGATCGTGCTGGTCGGGCACTCCATGGGCGGGATGACGGTGATGGCCCTGGCCGCCCTGTACCCCGAGCTGATCCGTGAGCGGGTCGTCGCCACCGCGTTCGTGGGGACGTCGTCCGGGCGGCTCGGCGAGGTCAACTTCGGGCTGCCGGTCGCCGGTGTGAACGCGGTGCGGCGGGTGCTGCCGCAGATACTGAAGGCGCTGGGCCAGCAGGCGGCCCTGGTGGAGAAGGGGCGGCGGGCGACCGCCGATCTGTTCGCCGGGATCATCAAGCGGTACTCGTTCGCGTCCCGGGACGTGGACCCGGCGGTGGCGCGGTTCGCCGAGCGGATGATCGAGAGCACGCCGATCGACGTGGTCGCCGAGTTCTACCCGGCGTTCACCGACCACGACAAGACCGAGGCGCTCGCCTGCTTCACGGACATGCCGGTGCTGGTGCTGGCCGGGATCGGGGACCTGGTCACGCCGAGCGAGCACAGCGAGGCGATCGCCGACATGTTGCCGGACGCCGAGCTGGTCCTCGTTCCCGACGCCGGGCACCTCGTGATGCTGGAGCACCCGGAAGCGGTCACCGACCGCCTCGCCGACCTGCTCACCCGCGCGGGCGCCGTGCCGGCAGGGGCTACCGTGGGAGGTTATGGAGACACCAGCAGCGCCGCACCACCCGGCTGACCTTCGGATCACCGTCAACTCTCCCGAGCAGATGCGGGACTTCGGCCGCCGGCTGGCCAAGGTGCTGCGCGCCGGCGATCTCGTCATGCTGAGCGGGGAGCTCGGGGCGGGCAAGACGACGCTCACCCGCGGGCTCGGCGAGGGGCTCGGGGTGCGGGGCGCGGTGACCTCTCCGACGTTCGTGATCGCCCGGGTGCACCCCGCCCTCGGGGACGGCCCGCCGCTGGTCCACGTCGACGCGTACCGCCTGGGCGGTGGGCTCGACGAGATGGAGGACCTCGACCTCGACGTGTCGCTGCCGGAGTCGGTGATCGTCGTGGAGTGGGGCGAGGGCAAGGTCGAGGAGCTGACCGACGACCGGCTCCAGATCCGCATTCACCGGGCGGTCGGGGACACCGACGACGAGGTGCGGCACGTGACTGTGTCGGGGCTCGGCCGGCGATGGGCCTCGACGGACCTCGGCGTGCTGTCGGCCTGACGCTGACTCTGGCTCTGCGTCCGACTCTGGCCTGCGTCCGACTCTGGCTCTGGCTCTGACTCCGACTCTGGCTCTGACTCGGTGAAGGTTCCGACAACGTGTCGGCAAAATGTTGCGTCCCGTGTCGGAGGCGTGGTCACATGGGTATCAAGCTCGTAGTTAGGTCTACCTAACTACGCCCGCCCCCGAACCTCAGGAGGCGTCCATGCCGGCCACCGAGCCCCCGCCCCGGCCGCCGCGTCCCGTCGCGCCCGCCGCCGTGTCCATGCGTGACCTGCTGGCCTCGTGCGCCGCCGCCGAAGCCGTCTCGACGCCGCCGCGGCTGCCCGACCCCGTACTGGCGGAGAAGCCGGCCCGCCGCCCCCGGGCGGCCTGAGGCGACACCGGACGGCGCAACCGGCCGGACCGATCCGGACCGATCGGGACGGGAGGGTCTACCGGACCACGTCGACCCGTCGGCCGATCGTCGCGAACGCCCACATCGCGTCGCCGTCCGCGACGCTCTCCCGGATGCCGCCCGTCCGCACCCTCGGGTCGGGCTGCGGCAGCGAGCCGTCCAGGGCCGCGCTGAAGCCGATCGTCACGCCGTCCACCTCGGTGAACCGCACGACGTGCTCGATCGGGGTGCCGTCGGTGCCGGTGATCGCCCCCGAACGGGAGCCGACCGAGTAGCTGCCCGGCAGCGGGTCCACACTGCCGGGGGCGACCTTGAACGTGCGGTTGACGCGACCGTCCGCGCCGACCAGCCACACCCGGTCGGCGGTCAGCGCGTACACCACCCGCTCACCCACGCCGGAGCCGTCCGGCAGTGCCGTCGAGGCGACGGTCCCGGGTGCCTTCGCGGGTTTCGCGGGGGCGCCGCGCCGCGGCCCGGTCAGGTCGTCGGGCGCGTTCGCCGACGCCTGGAACGCGAGGAACCCGACCGTCGCCAGGGCGGCCGCGGTGACCCCGGCCACGAAAGTCGAGCTGCTGCTGGGCACCGGTGACCACCTCGTCCGTCCTGCGCCCGATTCCGGGCCACTTCCGCGTTCTGTCCTGTACGTGATGTACGTCATGTTTCGCGGCGACGTTAGCAGCCGTCACGGCTGCGACCGGGACGGCGGTGTCGGGGGCACGGGAGCCGTAGGCTGTTTGCGTGCTCTTGCTCGCTCTGGATACCGCCACCCCCGCCGTCACCGTCGCCCTGCACGACGGCACCGACGTCGTCGCCTCCTCGAGTCAGGTGGACGCGCGCCGGCACGGCGAGTTGCTGCTCCCGGCCGTCGACCGGCTGCTCGCCGGCGCCGGGCGCGGTCTCGACGCCGTCACCGGGATCGTCGTCGGCGTCGGCCCCGGCCCCTACACGGGGCTGAGAGTCGGTCTGATGACCGCAGACACCTTCGGGCTGGCGCTCGGCGTCCCCGTGTACGGCCTGTGCACCCTCGACGGTCTCGCCTACGCCTCCGACCTCGAAGGACCCTTCGTGGTCGCGACCGACGCCCGCCGCAAGGAGGTCTACTGGGCGCGCTACACCGACTCCCGCACCCGGGTGTCCGGCCCCGCCGTGGACCGGCCCGCCGACATCGCCGACGAGGTGGCCGGGCTGCCCGCCGTCGGCGCGGGCGCGCTGCTCTACCCCGACGCCTTCCCCCACGCGCACGAACCCGAGCACGTCTGTGCCGCGGCCCTCGCGAGCCTCGCGGCGGAGCGGCTGGCCGCCGGCGAGGAACTGCCCCCGCCACGGCCCCTGTACCTGCGCCGGCCGGACGCCCAGGTCCCCAAGAACTACAAGGTGGTCACCCCCAAGTGACCGAATCCGTCGACCTCGTGCTGCGCGAGATGCGCTGGTGGGACATCGAGCGCGTGCTCGAACTCGAGAAGGACCTCTTCCCCGAGGACGCCTGGTCCCGGGGCATGTTCTGGTCCGACCTGGCCCACGCCCGCGGCCCGGAGGCGACCCGGCGCTATCTCGTCGCGGTCGACCCGGCCGCGGACGACCGGATCGTCGGATACGCCGGTCTGGCCGCCGCAGGGGACGTCGCCGACGTCCAGACCATCGCCGTCGCCCGCGACCGCTGGGGCACCGGCCTCGGTGGCCGGCTGCTGACGGAACTGCTGAGCGCGGCGACCGCCTTCGAGTGCGTCGAGGTCCTGCTCGAGTGCCGCATCGACAACGTCCGCGCCCAGAAGCTCTACGAGCGCTTCGGGTTCGAGGCCATCGGGTTCAGGCGCGGCTACTACCAGCCGGGCAACGTGGACGCCCTGGTGATGCGCCTCACCGACCCATCGACATCCGTAGCGGGAACACAGGGAAACGAGACCAATGGCTGACGAACCCCTCGTTCTGGGGATCGAGACCTCCTGCGACGAGACCGGCGTCGGCGTCGTGCGCGGCACGACCCTGCTGGCGGACGCGATCGCCTCCAGCGTCGACGAGCACGCCCGCTTCGGCGGGGTCGTGCCGGAGGTGGCGTCCCGCGCCCACCTGGAGGCGATGGTCCCGACCGTCGAACGGGCGCTGAAGGAAGCGGGGGTGAGCGCGAAGGACCTCGACGGCATCGCGGTCACCGCCGGTCCGGGGCTCGCCGGCGCACTGCTGGTCGGCGTCTCGGCGGCGAAGGCCTACGCCTACGCCCTCGGCAAGCCCCTCTACGGCGTCAACCACCTCGCCTCGCACATCTGCGTGGACCAGCTGGAGCACGGCGCGCTGCCCGAGCCGACGATGGCGCTGCTGGTGTCCGGCGGCCACTCCTCCCTGCTGCTGTCCACCGACATCACCGCCGACGTCCGTCCGCTGGGCGCGACCATCGACGACGCGGCGGGCGAGGCCTTCGACAAGATCGCCCGGGTGCTGAACCTGGGCTTCCCGGGCGGCCCCGTCATCGACCGCTACGCCCGCGAGGGCGACCCGACGGCGATCGCGTTCCCGCGCGGTCTGACCGGCCCGCGCGACCCGGCGTACGACTTCTCCTTCTCCGGTCTGAAGACGTCGGTCGCCCGCTGGATCGAGGCCAGGCGGGCGGCGGGCGAGGACGTCCCGGTACGCGACGTGGCGGCTTCCTTCCAGGAGGCGGTCGTGGACGTCCTGACCCGCAAGGCCGTCCGGGCGTGCAGGGACGAAGGCGTCGACCACCTCATGATCGGCGGCGGCGTGGCCGCCAACTCCCGGCTGCGCGCCCTGGCCCAGGAGCGCTGCGAGGCGGCCGGCATCCGGCTGCGCGTGCCGCGTCCCAAGCTGTGCACGGACAACGGCGCGATGGTGGCGGCGCTGGGCGCGGAGATGGTCGCCCGCGGGCGGGCCGCGTCCGGCTGGGACCTGTCGGCGGACTCGTCGCTGCCGGTGACCGATCCGCACGTGCCGGGCAGGCACCACGGGCAGCCTGACGAGGACGGCCACGACCACGGCGGTGTGCACGGCCAGGTGCATGGCCACGACCATGTGCACGAGGTCTCCAAGGACAACCTGTACTCATGACCGTCGCGCTGATGTGGGAGGCCCGGGCCGCGGCCGGCCGGGGCGAGGAGCTGCTGCGCTGGGCGCAGGAGCAGGCGCGCCGGCTCGCGCGGCGGCCCCTGCGCAGCGAGACCTTCCGGGCTCCGCAGGACAGGGTGCTCGTCATCACCTGGTGGGACGCCGGGTACGACGACCCCGGCCTGCCCGAACTTCCGGAGCCGGACGGGGAGTTGGTGGCCAGGGCGGTGCACCGTTGGCGGTTCGAGGCGGTCCCGGACAAGCCCTGAGGAGAGCCCTGAGGAAAGCCCTGAAGGCGGGTCAGGGCTCGTCCGTCTCCGCTTCCAGCGCGGTGCGGGTCGCGACGCCGTACACCCCGGCCTCGTCCTGCAACACCGTCCGGGTGAGCTGGTAGGAGCGGACCGTGTTCTCGACCTCGAGGTCGTACACGCCCTCGGTCCGGCCTGCCTGGTAGCCGATCTCACGCAGCCGCGCCTGGAGTTCGGCCACCTCGGGACCGGTGTCCCCGAACCGCAGCACCGGCGGCGCGGAGTCGGACGGGCGGCCCGGCCCGGGGGACGCGGTACCGGTGGCCGCTCTGGAGGGAGCCGGAGTCCTGGGCGGCGCGGCGGACCGGGTGGGCTTCGCCGGAGTGGGGGAGGGCGTGTCGGGGGAGTCGGAGGCGGTCGGCGACGGGGGTGTCCGCGAGGGCCGTGGGGGCGCCTTCGCGGCCGTCGTGGTGATGCCGGACGTCACGTCGGGCACCGGCGCCCGTACGCCCTCGGGGAGCGCGCCGTCACGGGTGGGACCGTCGTAGAGGAGGAAACCGGCGAGCACCGCCGCGGTCACGGCGGTCGCGAGGACGCCGGCGAGCACCAGCAGGCGCACGGGGCTCCGGCGCCGGCCGGGGTGCGGTGCGTCGCCGGAGCCCGGGCCGGCCTCGGCGCCGTCGGCCCGTCTTCGCTCGGCCGACGCGGACTCGACCGGCGCGGACTCGACCGGCGCGGACTCGGCCGGCGCGGACTCGGTCTCCGTCGACTCGCCTTCGACGTGTGCCTGTCGAGCCGCCTCGGCCTTCGTTGCGGAGGGCGTCCCGCCGTCGTCGTTCTGTGCGTTCCGGCCGTCGCCGTCCTGCGGCTCCCGGCCGTCGTCGAACACGACGAACGGCCGGATGCGTACCGGGTCGAAGTCCTCGGCGGCGGCCGCCTCCGCCGTGCGCGCGCTGCGGTGGGCGTCGGACGCGAGCCGGCCGCACACGCACGCGGGGGCGCCGTCCGCGGCCCGGGGCGCGCCGCACAACGGACAGACACCACGCTGCGGTTCACTCAACCTGAAGCACCTCTCGGGGCGGGCTTCAGATGATATTCACATTCTGTGCACAGCATTTCCCCGGCGCCGGATCCCGCGTGCACCAGCGCCGCCCGCGCCACCTGCGCGGTGCGGGGGGACCTCCGCGATCCGCCGGACAGGGCCTAGCCGCGTACGACCTCCGCCTCGCACCGCAGCCGCCGCTCCGCCCCCGTCTCGCGCACCGGCCCGGTCAGCCGCAGCCGTGCCGTGGCCCGGACGTCGGTGCTGGAGGCGGCCAACCGCAGTTCCAGGTCGCCGGGTTCGACCACGCGCCGTCCCGAGCGGTCGGTGAAGGCGGAGAGGTCGGCGTGGAAGCGGAAGGTCACGCGGGCTGCTTCGGTGGCGGCCAGTTCCAGCCGCTGGTAGCCGATCAGCCGCATGTCGGGGCGGGTCACCCCGGCCACCGGGTCGTGCAGGTACAGCTGGACGATCTCCGCACCCGCCCGGTCGCCGGTGTTGCGGACGGTGACGGAGACGTCGTACGAGCCGTCCGTGCCGATCTCCGCGTCCGTGCCGGTGAAGTCCTCCCAGGTGAACGCCGTGTACGAGCGGCCGTGGCCGAAGGGGTACAGCGGGGTCGGGTCGAGGTTGCTGACCTGGCCGGCCAGGCCGAGCGGCGGCTGGAGGTAGGTCCACGGCTGGCCGCCCGGCTCGCGCGGGACGCTCACCGGGAGCCGGCCCGAGGGGTTCACCCGGCCCGACAGCACTCCGGCCACCGCAGGGCCGCCCTCCTCGCCGGGGAAGAACGCCTGGACGGCCGCCCCCAGCCGCCCGTGCCAGCGGCCCAGCGCGTACGGGCGGCCGGTGAGCAGCACGAGGACGACCGGGACGCCCGTCGCGACCAGCGCGTCCAGCAGGTCGCCCTGGACGCCGGGCAGGCTCAGATCGGCGACGTCGCAGCCCTCGCCGGACGTGCCCCGCCCGAACAGGCCCGCACGGTCGCCGAGGACGGCCACGCAGACGTCGGCCTCCGAGGCGCGTGTGATGGCCTCCGTGAAGCCCGACGGGTCCGGGTCCGAGACCCCGCAGCCCTCCGCGAACGTCACCTTCGCGTCGGGGAGTTCGACCCGCAGGGACTCCAGCAGCGTCGGGATGTCGATGCCGGTCTCCACCCCGGGATGGTGGGGCAGGACGTGGGACGGGAAGGAGTAGCAGCCGAGCATCGCCAGCGCGTCCGCCGCCCGTGGCCCGATCACCGCCACGCGCGCGTCGGGGGAGAGGGGGAGCAGGCCGTCGGGGTTGTCCAGCAGGACCACCGACTTCTCGGCCAGCCGGCGGGCCAGCGCGCGGTTGCCGGGCGGGTCGAGGTCCACCGACTCGGGGACGTGCGGCTGCCAGTCCTCGTTCAGCAGGCCCAGTTCGCACTTCTGCAGCAGGACGCGGCGCGCGGCCCGGTCGATCAGCTCCGCGGGCACCTCGCCCGCCCGTACGGCGTCGGCCAGCGCGTCGCCGTAGTACTTCACGGTGGGCAGTTCGACGTCGATGCCGGCGTCCAGCGCCAGCCGGGCGGCCTGCGCGGGGGTGCCGGCCACCCGGTGCAGGGTCTGCAGGAAGCCGATGCCGAAGTAGTCGGCGACGACCGTGCCGGTGAAGCCCCACTCCTCCCGGAGCAGTCCGGTCAGCAGTTCGGGGTCGGCGGAGGCCGGGACGCCGTCGCGTTCGGTGTAGGCCGCCATCACCGAGCGGGCGCCGCCCTCGCGCAACGCCATCTCGAACGGGGGCAGTGTGACGTCCGCGAACTCGCGGGTGCCCGCCCGCACCGGGGCCAGGTTGCGCGCGCCCGCCGAGGAGGCGTAGCCCGCGAAGTGCTTGAGGGTGGCGACGACCCCGGCGGACTCCAGTCCGCGTACATAGGCCGTGCCGACCGTGCCGACCAGGTACGGGTCCTCGCCGATCGTCTCCTCGACCCGCCCCCAGCGCGGATCGCGGACGACGTCCAGGACCGGGGCGAGGCCCTGGTGGACGCCCATCGCGCGCAGGTCCCGGCCGATCGCCCGGCCCACCTCCTCGACCAGCGGCGGGTCGAAGGCCGCGCCCCAGGCCAGCGGGACCGGGTACGCGGTGGCCCGCCAGGCGGTGACTCCCGCCAGGCACTCCTCGTGGGCGACCGCCGGGATGCCGAAACGGCCTGCGGCGACGATCTGCCGCTGGGCGCCGGCCAGGGCGCGGGCGCCGAGCGCCGGCTCCACGGGCGCGGTGCCGAAGGAGCGGGTCAGCTGGCCGAGCCCCCGGGTGATCAGCTCGTCGTAGTCGTATACGGCGGTCATGTCGTGCTGGTGCGGGGCGACTCCCTCGCCGTCCGTCGCGGCGCCCACCCACACGCCGTACAGCTGGGCGGTCTTCTCCTCGAGCGTCATCCGGCCGAGGAGGTCGTCGACGCGGGCGGCGGCGGGCAGGGCGGGGTCACGCCAGGGGGCGGTGGTCATGAAACTCCTGTCAGAGGTCGGTGAGCCACCAGGGAGACGGTGCGGTCCTGGAATTGCGTCCTGCTGCTGGCTGGAATGCGGTGGAGCGTCCGGCAGGGCGGGCCCTGTCGAGTATTGTCGAATGTTTCGATGCATATTCCGAATGTTCCGGGAACCTATGGCGTCGACATGGGTTCGTCAAGAGGTCGCGTGACGATACGATCGCCGCCATGACACCCTCGGAGCCCACAGAAACGCGGACAGAAGCGCGGCAGACGCAGACCGCGACGCTCGCGGAGATCGCCCGCGAGGCCGGCGTGTCGGCACCGACTGTTTCGAAGGTCCTCAACGGCCGTGCCGACGTCGCGCCCGCCACCCGCACCCGCGTCGAGGAGCTGCTGCGCACCCACGGCTACCGGCGCCGCCGCGCGGAGGCGACCCGTTCCCCCCTGATCGACCTCGTCTTCCACGAGCTGGAGAGCGCCTGGGCGATGGAGGTCATCCGGGGCGTGGAGAACGTGGCGCGCGACGCCGGGCTGAGCGTGGTGCTCAGTGAGAGCGCCGGACGGCTCACTCCGGGGCGGACCTGGGCCGACCAGGTCGCCGCCCGCCGTCCGCACGGCGTGGTGCTGGTGCTGTCCGGGCTCGACGGGTCCCAGCGGGCGCTGCTGACCAGCCGCTCCATCCCGTTCGTGGTGATGGATCCGGCCGGCGACCCGGGGGCCGACGTGCCCTCCATCGGGGCCACCAACTGGCAGGGCGGTCTCGCCGCCACCCGGCATCTGGTGGAGCTGGGGCACCGTCGGATCGGGGCGATCAGCGGGCCGCCGCAGATGATGTGCAGCCGGGCCCGGATCGACGGTTACCGCGCCGCGCTGGAGACCGCCGGCCTGCCGGTCGAGCCGGGCCTGATCAAGACCGGCGACTTCCACCACGAGACCGGCTACCTCCTGGGGCGCGAGCTGCTCGACCGCCCGGACCGGCCCACGGCCGTCTTCGCGGGCAACGACCTCCAGGCGCTCGGCTTCTACGAGGCGGCCCGCGAACTGGGCCTGCGTATCCCGGAGGACGTGAGCGTGGTCGGCTTCGACGACCTTCCGGTCGCCCGCTGGGTCGGCCCGCCACTGACGACGGTGCGCCAGCCGCTGACGGAGATGGCCGAGGCGGCTGCCCGGCTGGTCCTCGAACTGGGCCGGTCGGCCTCGCGGGAGGCGCCGACGTCGACGCGGGTGGAGCTGGCCACCAGCCTCGTGGTGCGGACGAGCACGGGTGCGCCGCCCGCCGGAAGCTGACCTCCGGGAGTTGACCTATTGACGGGCGTGCGGGACGCCTCCACACTCCACCGAAGTCAATCGGTTGAACGGCCGAAACTTTCGGAGGCCCCGCAATGAGCTCCTCCAGAACCTCTCCCCGGACTTCTCCCCGGACTTCTCCCGGGACTCCTTCCCGGACTTCTCCCGGGACTTCCCCCGGGTCGTTTCCGCTGCGGACCCGGCTCACCACCCTGGTCACCGGCGCCGCCGCGGTGGCGGCCCTGCTCGTCGCCGCTCCCGTGTCCCACGCCGCCGACGCCCCGCTGCGCGACCTCGGCGCAGCCAAGGGCAAGGTGGTCGGCACCGCCGTCACCGGCTCCAAGCTCACCGGCGCCTACGGCGACATCGCCGGGGCGCAGTTCTCCTCACTGACCCCGGGCAACGCCATGAAGTGGGGCTCGGTGGAGCCGACGCAGGGCGTCTTCAACTGGGCCGAGGCGGATCAGATCGTGGCGTTCGCCCAGGCCCACGACCAGCAGGTGCGCGGCCACACCCTGGTCTGGCACAGCCAGAACCCGAACTGGCTGACCAACGGCAGCTGGACGTCCGCCCAGCTCGGCACGCTGCTGCAGAACCACATCGACACCGAGGTCGGCCGCTACAAGGGGAAGATCGCCGCCTGGGACGTCGTCAACGAGCCGTTCAACGAGGACGGCACGTACCGTCCGACCCTCTGGTACAACGGCCTCGGCGCCGACTACATCGCCACCGCCCTGACCCGGGCGCGGGCCGCCGACCCGGCCGCGAAGCTCTACGTCAACGACTACAACGTCGAGGGCGTCAACGCGAAGTCGACCGCCCTGTACAACCTGGTCAAGTCGCTGAAGGAGCGGGGCGTCCCGATCGACGGCGTCGGGCTGCAGGCCCACCTGATCCTCGGTCAGGTGCCGTCCACGTTCCAGCAGAACATCCAGCGCTTCGCCGACCTCGGCGTGGACGTGGCGATCACCGAGCTGGACATCCGGATGAACCTGCCCTCCGACAGCGCCAAGCTCGCGCAGCAGAAGGCCGACTACAAGGCCGTCACCGCCGCCTGTGCCGCCGTCACGCGCTGCGTCAACCTCACCGTCTGGGGCTTCACCGACTCCGACTCCTGGGTGGAGAGCACCTTCCCGGGGCAGGGCGCGGCGACCCCCTACGACGCGAACTACGCGCCGAAACCGGCGTACTACGGCATTTCGGAGGCGCTCGGCGGCACGACCACGCCGGTACCGACCGGCAAGTGCACGGCGGCCTACAGCGTGGGCAGTCAGTGGAACACCGGGTTCACCGGGAACGTGACGATCTCCTGCTCGGGCGCCTCGCTGTCGTCCTGGAAGGTGACCTGGGCCTACGGCGCGGGCCAGCAGATCACCCAGGCCTGGAACGCCGTCTGCACCCAGTCGGGGGCGGCCGTGTCGTGCGCGAACGCCCCGTACAACGGGACCGTTCCGGACGGCGGTTCGGTGAGCTTCGGGTTCAACGCCAACTGGAGCGGGAGCAACCCGGCGCCCACGGTGACGCTGGGCTGAGCCGGAACGGTGAGTTCTCCCGCGGAAGGCGCGTCGACGGTTCCCTTCCTCACCGTCCCCTCATAATTCGGACGTACGTTCCTTCTAATGGGGGAACTCGCTTTCCTGTGAGGGGACTCGTGACGGCACTCGAGGAGCACGGCGAAACCGGCAGCGGGGCGGGCCGGAGGTCGAGAGCACTCAAGGCCGCCGGCCTCACGCTGGCCGCCGTCATGGTGGCGGGCGTCGGGACGGCGGGCTGGGCCTACTGGCACCTCAACGGCAACATCAAGAGCGTCGACATAGACAACGCGCTCGGCGACGACCGCCCGGCGAAGGCCCTCACGGCCCCGACCCCGACGCCGACCCCGGCCCCGTCCGGCTCGGCGTCCGCCTCACCGCTGCCCACCGAGGCCGTGAACGTCCTGGTGCTGGGCTCGGACTCGCGCAGCGGCGCGGCGAACCAGGAGCTCGGCGGCGGCGACAGCACCGGCGCGCGCTCCGACACGGCGATGGTCGTGCACATCGACGCCGGCCGCACGACGGCCACGGTCGTCAGCATCCCGCGCGACACCCTCGTCACCCGGCCGTCCTGCCCGCTGCCAGACGGCGGTTCGACGGCGACGGCGTACGGGGCGATGTTCAACACCGCCTACGCGGTCGGCGGCCCGGTCTGCGCCGTCAAGACGGTCGAGTCGGTCACCGGCGTCCGCATGGACCACTACGTCGAGGTCGACTTCTCCGGCTTCGCCGAACTCGTGGACGCGCTCGGCGGCGTCACCGTCACCACCGACGAGGACATCGACGACGACGACAGCCACCTGCACCTCGCGGCCGGCACCCACCATCTGGACGGCGCCCGCGCCCTCGCCCTGGCCCGCACCCGGCACGGTATCGGCGACGGCAGCGACCTCGGCCGCATAGGCCTCCAGCAGAACCTGGTGAAGGCCCTGCTGGCGCAGATCGCCTCCACCGACCTCCTCGCCAGCCCCACCAGGCTGTACGAGGTCGCCGACGCGCTCACCGGCAGCCTCACCACCGACACCGGCCTGGACTCGCTCGCCGAGCTGACGGAATTCGGCGGCAGCCTGAAGGGCCTGTCGGCCGGGAACGTCCGGACGGTCACCCTGCCCGTGGTGCCGGCCCCCTCCGACCCCAACCGGGTGATCGCCCAGGAGCCGGCGGCGAGCGCGCTGTGGGAGTCGCTGAAATAGATTCCGGTGAACGTGTCGATCCGGCCCGTCGCCGTTCGACGCAGGGGGGAGAGGCCGGGAAGGACCCGGCTCACCGCACCCGAGGAGTCACCATGCCCCGTTACCTGTCGCTCGTGAAGATCGACGAGGCCACCGCCCCCGCCGAGGGCCCCAGCCCGGAGCTGATGCAGCGGATGGGCGAGCTGATCGAGGAGGTCACCAAGGCCGGCGTCATGCTGGAGACCGCTGGGCTGACACCGTCCGCGCAGGGCGTCCGCGCGCACTACGAGGGCGGGAAGATCACCCTCACCGACGGGCCCTTCACCGAGGCCAAGGAGGTCGTCGGCGGCTACGCGATCATGCAGTGCAAGGACATGGCCGAGGCCGTCGAATGGACGAAGCGGTTTCTGAAGGTGCACGAGGAGCACTGGACGGTGACCTGCGAGGTGCGGGAGATCGCGGAGGGCTGAGCTTTCTTGGCCTGAACGGGCGCCGGGTGTTCGATGGTGAGCTGTGGAACGACAGCCCGCCCCGAACCCCGGCCCGCCCTCGGGCCCCCGTACGCCCTCGGCCCCAGGCTCGCCCCCGGATTCCCGCAGCGCCCCGGATTCCCGTACCGCCCCGGACCCCCGTACGGCCATCGAGACCGTCTTCCGTCTGGAGGCCCCCCGTGTCATCGCCGCCGTCGCGCGCGTGGTGCGGGACGTCGGCGTCGCCGAGGAACTGGCGCAGGACGCCCTGGTCGCCGCGCTGGAGCAGTGGCCGCGCGACGGAGTGCCGGACCGTCCCGGCGCTTGGCTGACCACCACCGCCCGCCGCCGTGCCGTCGACCTGGTCCGCCGGCGCGAGACCCACTCCCGCAAGCTCCAGGAGATCGGCCGCGACCTGGAGACCACGACCGCCCCGCCCGCCGACCCCGCCGACCCCGACGACATCGACGACGATCTGCTCCGGCTCGTCTTCAACGCCTGCCATCCGGTGCTCTCCGCCGAGGCCCGCATCGCCCTCACCCTGCGTCTGCTGGGCGGCCTGAGCACACCGGAGATCGCCCGCGCCTTCCTGGTCCCCGAGCCGACGGTCGCCCAGCGGATCGTGCGCGCGAAGAAGACTCTGGCGACCAGGAACGTGGCCTTCGAGGTGCCGTACGGTCCCGACCGCGAGGCCCGGCTCGGCTCCGTCCTCGAGGTCATCTACCTGATCTTCAACGAGGGGTACGCGGCCACCGCCGGCGACGACTGGCTGCGCCCGGCCCTGTGCGAGGACGCCCTGCGGCTGGGCCGGCAGCTGGCGGCGCTGATGCCGAAGGAGCCGGAGGTCCACGGCCTCGTCTCGCTGCTGGAGTTCCAGGCGTCCCGGACGGCCGCCCGCACCGCCCCCGACGGCACGCCCGTCCTGCTGAAGGACCAGGACCGCCGCCGCTGGAACCGCATGCTGATCGCGCGCGGCATCACCGCCCTCGACCGCGCCCGGAGCGCAGCCGCCGGCGCGCCCCCGGGCCGGTACGCCCTGCAGGCCGCCATCGCCGCCTGCCACGCGCACGCGTACACGTACGACGAGACCGACTGGGCGGCCATCGCCACCCTGTACGGGCTGCTCGCGGCCCGGTTCCCCTCTCCCGTGGTCGAGTTGAACCGCGCGGTCGCCGTTTCCATGACCGAGGGCCCGGCGGCCGCCCTGGCCCTCGTCGACGCCCTGACGGCCGAACCCGCCCTGCGGGACTACCACTTGCTCCCGAGCGTCCGCGCCGACCTCCTGTCCCGCCTCGGCCGCACGGCGGAGGCCCGCGCCGAGTTCGAACGTGCGGCGGCACTGACGTCCAGCGCCCGCGAACGCCACCTGCTGCTGCGCCGGGCCGCAGAGGTGGTCGGATGAAAGCCATGAGCGCCATGGAGCTGGAGATCGGCCTGTACGACTGGTCCGCGCTCCGGTGCCGTAGCTGCGAGTCCGCGGAGCACGTGCCCGGGGAACTGCTGCGGATGGCCCGCGCACAGACGCGGGACGAGGCCAGGCCGAGGGACATCGAGTTCCACGTGCTGCAGGAGAGCTGGGCGACGCCGACGGTCGTCCCCGTCGCCCGGGTGCTGATGGCCGGTCTCGCGGACCGGACCACCACGCCGGCGGCCCGGAACCAGTTCCTCGATCTGCTCTGGTCGTTCGTCATCGTGGACGACGACGACCTCGCCGAGGCCTGCAAGGACGCGGTAAGGGCCGGAACCTGGTCGCTGTACGAGGAGATCCTGTCCGGCGCGTCGAAGGGCAGCGCCCTCCTCGCCTACTGGCTGGTGAAGGAGGTGGAGACGGCTCCGGCCCGCGTGGAGCGGCTCCTTCAGGTGGCGCGGCACATGCTGCCGGACGACCTGTGCGAGGACGAGGACGACTGACGGCCTGAGGGGCGTCAGACGGTGGCGGGCCTTCCGATCAGCATGGTCGGGGCGCCCGCCACTCGTGTGAGGAACACCGTCGCCGAGTGGGGCCCCTGCGGCTTCGGGAGGACCTTCTTCCGCAGCTCCTCCGGCTCCACCGCCGACCCCCGCTTCTTCACGGTCAGGACGCCGACCTCACGCTCCCGCAGCAGGGCCTTCAACTTCTTCACCCCGAACGGGAGTTGGTCGGTGATCTCGTAGGCGGCGGCGTACGGGGTGGGGCGCAGTTCGTCGGCCGTGACATAGGCGATCGTCTCGTCGACGAGCCCGCCGTCGAGCTCCCGGGCCACCTCGGCGACCAGATGGGCCCGGATGACGGCGCCGTCCGGCTCGTACAGATACCGTCCGACGGGCCGGACGTCAGGGTCGGGCAGGCCGGCGCCGAGCAGCGTGCGCGGGCCCGGCAGCAGCGTCGCCCGGACGGCTCCCGGCTCGGCGGTCCCGAACCACAGCACCGCCTCCTTCACGTCCCCGCCGTCCGAGATCCACTCGGCCTCGGCCTCGGCGGGGATCGCCTCGTGCGGCACACCCGGCGCGATCTTGAGGGCGGCGCGCGGAGCGGCGAGGGCGGCGCCCACCGCCCACGACAGGGGAGGCGAGTACGCCTCGGGGTCGAAGATGCGCCCGCGGCCGCCTCGGCGCGCCGGGTCCACGAAGACGGCGTCGTAGCCGGCGGTGTCCACCTCGGTGACGTCCGCCTCCCGCACCTCGATCAGCTCGCTCAGCCCGAGCGCCTCGGCGTTCGCCCGCGCCGCCTCGGCCGTCGCCGGGTCCCGGTCCACGGCCAGCACCCGGATCCCGGCGCGGGCCAGCGCGATCGCGTCCCCGCCGATCCCGCAGCACAGGTCGGCGACGGAGGTCACGCCGAGCGCCTTCATCCGCTCGGCCCGGTACCCGGCGACGCTCGCCCGCGTCGACTGCTCCACGCCGTTCGGCGTGAAGAACATCCGCTCCGCGTCCTTCGCCCCGAACTTCGCCGCGGCCCGCTGCCGCAGCCGGGCCTGGCCGAGGGCCGCGGAGACCAGGTCGGCGGGGTGTTCGCGGCGCAGCCGGGTGGCGACGGCGAGTTCGTCGGCCGGGGCGGTGCCGCGCACCGCGTCGAGGAGGGCGCGGCCCTCGGGAGTGCGCAGGGAGGCGAGGTCGTTCACCGGGTCATTGTGGGCCAGTCGGTGGACAGCGCGCCGCAGGCGGCGGTGTCGGCCCGGGTTCGGGAGGGGGCGACTGCGAAGATCCGGCGCCATGGGACCTGTCGTACAAGATGACAAAAACGGCCTGGATGGGCCGTCCCGTCGCCGCCCGCACCCAGAAACCGGCTCCTGTCGGACAAGGATCCCCGGCCTGACGGGGATCCGCCCCCGCTCGGAGGCCCGCCGCCGCACAGATGCCCTCGTCCGCCAGGGAATCCGGGGCCGCGGGACCCGCGCCGGGCTCGGGAGCCTAGTCGCCGTTCTCGCGCTCGCCGCCGTCGCGTCGGGCTGCGCGGGAGGGGGTGACGGCCGTACGACCCGCCCCGCGGCCGGACAGCAGCCGGAGAAGGCGGCGCCGCCGGCGGTCGCGCCCGCCCGCGCCCTGTACGGGTACGCCGCCCGGCTGCGCGCCGCCCACCGGGCCAGGGTCGCCGTGGCCCGGCGCTGGGGTCTGGGGAAGGTCCCGCTGACGCCCCCGGCGCCGCCCGCGCGCAAGCCGGAGATCACCACCCGCAAGGGCTTCGAGGTCGACGACCACGAGAAGCTCGGTCTCCCGCCGGTCTTCACCAGGGTCCCCACCGAGGACAAGGTCGTCTTCCTCACGATCGACGACGGCGCCGAGAAGGACCGGGCGTTCCTGCGCATGATGAGCGAGCTGAAGATCCCGTACACGGCCTTCCTCAGCGACTACCTGATCAAGGACGACTACGGGTACTTCAAGGAGATGCGGGACCGGGGGGTGGCCCTGAACAACCACACGCTGCACCACCCCTACCTGCCGGCCCTCTCCTACGCCCGTCAGAAGCACGAGATCTGCGGGATGCAGGAGGTGATCCGGAAGCGCTACGGGGCCCGCCCCGCCCTCTTCCGGCCGCCCTTCGGCAACTACGACCAGGACACCCTGCGCGCCGCGAAGAGCTGTGGCGTGCGTTACGCGCCGCTCTGGGGCGAGGAGGTCTTCGTCGACCACTGGGAGTACCGCGAAGGGGACCGGGACCTGCACCCCGGTGACATCGTGCTGACGCACTTCCGGGGCCGGGGCGAGTGGAAGGGCACGATGCCGGACCTGGTCCGCCGGTTCCTGGACAAGGTCACGGCGAACGGCTACGCGGTGGCCCGTCTGGAGGACTACCTGTGAGGGCGCTGAGGGCGCGGCAGAAGAGCGCGCGACGGACGGCCGTCCCGCTCGTCCCGCTCGTCCCGTCCATCCAGTCCATCCCGTCCATCCCGCTCGTCGCGCTCGGCGCGGTCGTCGTGCTCGTCCTGACGACCCTGAGCGGCTGCGCCCAGTCCGTCGACCCGATCGAACGGCTGGGCAGGAAGGCAGCGGCCCGGGTCCATCCGGCGAGCTCGGCGAGCCCGGCGGACGCGGCAGGTTCGGCGGGCTCGGCGGGCGCGCCGGGGAGGGCCGCCGGTCAGCCCGCCTACCGCCGCTGGGGTCTGACGGCCCCCCTGACCCCCGCCCCGGCCCGTCCGGCCCGTCCGGCCCGCTCCCCGGCCGGCAGCCCGGGGACGGCTCTCCCGCCGGTCGTGGACCACGTCCCGACCGACGACAGGGTCGTCTTCCTCACCTACGACGACGGCGCCGAACGCGACCCTCGCTTCGTCGACATGGTGCGCGAACTGCGCCTGCCGGTCAGCATGTTCCTCACCGACAGCGTGATCGGCCCCGGCTACGGCCGGCTGGCCCGGCTGCAGTCGGTCGGGGCGAGCGTCCAGAACCACACCCTGGACCACCCGGCCCTGCGCGGCCTGCCCTACGCCGGCCAGCGCGCCGAGATCTGCGGTCAGCAGGACAAGCTGCGCGCCCGTTTCGGCCAACGCCCCCGCCTCCTCCGTCCTCCCTACGGCGTCTACGACACGACCACTCGGCGCGCCGCCGCCGACTGCGGCATCGCGGCCGTCGTCCTGTGGCGCGCCTCGATGGGCCCCACGGGCCTCACCTACGCCCACGGTCCCCACCGCCTCCGCCCCGGCGACGTCATCGCCGTCGCCCCGGACGAGACGACGGCCCCGGACCTGAAGGACCGCACGACGCGGCTCCTGCGCCAGATCCAGCAGGGGCACCTGACGGTGGCCCGCCTGGAGGACTACGTCTAGGCCTCGGCGCCCGGGGCGAGCCTTCGCCAGGCGGGCATACGTCAGGCGAGCCCGAGTCGGGCAGGCATGCGTCAGGCGAGTACGAGGGGTCGGGAAGATCAGCCCGTCCGGCGTTTGAGGACGAGGCCCGTCCAGGGCCGAAGCGGGGGGTCTGGGGGGCGGCAGCCCCCGGTGCGGGCCCACACGAACACCGGGGCAACGAGGACACTCACGTGAGCGAAAAGTGGGCCGACGCGCCGCCGTCATTGGCACTCCGCTTGACCGAGTGCTAATCGCGGTCATAGTCTCGGGTCTGGCACTCCCCACTGGAGAGTGCCAAACGCGACGGGCAGGTCCGGCACCCGCGACGACGGATCCACCTGGTCGCCACCTCAGACAGTTAGCCCCGTGAGATCTCCGAAGGGGGAGGTCGGATCGTGACGACCACCAGCTCCAAGGTTGCCATCAAGCCGCTCGAGGACCGCATTGTGGTCCAGCCGCTCGACGCCGAGCAGACCACCGCCTCTGGCCTGGTCATCCCGGACACCGCGAAGGAGAAGCCCCAGGAGGGCGCTGTCCTCGCGGTGGGCCCGGGTCGCTTCGAGAACGGCGAGCGCCTGCCGCTCGACGTCAAGGTCGGCGACGTCGTCCTGTACAGCAAGTACGGCGGCACCGAGGTGAAGTACAACGGCGAGGAGTTCCTCGTCCTCTCGGCTCGCGACGTGCTCGCGATCATCGAGAAGTAATTCACCCAGTTTTGCAGTGAACTGCGCTCCTGGCCCCGCGTGTTTGTGAAGCCGGGTGCCGGGGGCGCAGTTCGTTTCTCCCACTTTTTCCGAGAGGGCTGAACCGCTCCCATGGCGAAGATCCTGAAGTTCGACGAGGACGCCCGTCGCGCCCTCGAGCGCGGCGTCAACAAGCTTGCCGACACGGTCAAGGTGACGATCGGCCCCAAGGGCCGCAACGTCGTCATCGACAAGAAGTTCGGCGCCCCCACCATCACCAACGACGGTGTCACCATCGCCCGCGAGGTCGAGCTCGAGGACCCGTACGAGAACCTCGGCGCGCAGCTGGTGAAGGAGGTGGCGACCAAGACCAACGACATCGCGGGCGACGGTACGACCACCGCCACCGTGCTCGCCCAGGCGCTGGTGCGCGAGGGCCTGAAGAACGTCGCCGCGGGCGCGTCCCCGGCCGCCCTGAAGAAGGGCATCGACGCCGCCGTCAAGGCCGTGTCCGAGGAGCTCCTCGCGACCGCCCGCCCGATCGACGACAAGGCGGACATCGCCGCCGTCGCCGCGCTGTCCGCCCAGGACCAGCAGGTCGGCGAGCTCATCGCCGAGGCGATGGACAAGGTCGGCAAGGACGGTGTCATCACCGTCGAGGAGTCCAACACCTTCGGTCTGGAGCTGGACTTCACCGAGGGCATGGCCTTCGACAAGGGTTACCTGTCGCCGTACTTCGTGACGGACCAGGAGCGCATGGAGGCCGTCCTCGAGGACCCCTACATCCTCATCAACCAGGGCAAGATCTCCTCGATCGCCGACCTGCTGCCGCTGCTCGAGAAGGTCATCCAGACCAACTCCTCCAAGCCGCTGCTGATCATCGCCGAGGACCTCGAGGGCGAGGCGCTCTCCACCCTCGTCGTCAACAAGATCCGCGGCACCTTCAACGCGGTCGCCGTCAAGGCCCCGGGCTTCGGTGACCGTCGCAAGGCGATGCTGCAGGACATGGCCGTCCTCACCGGCGCCACCGTCATCTCCGAGGAGGTCGGCCTCAAGCTCGACCAGGTCGGCCTCGACGTGCTGGGCTCCGCCCGCCGCGTCACCGTCACCAAGGACGACACCACCATCGTCGACGGCGGCGGCAGCTCCGAGGACGTCACGGGCCGCATCGGCCAGATCAAGGCCGAGATCGAGAACACGGACTCCGACTGGGACCGCGAGAAGCTCCAGGAGCGCCTCGCGAAGCTGGCCGGCGGCGTGTGCGTGATCAAGGTCGGCGCCGCCACCGAGGTGGAGCTGAAGGAGAAGAAGCACCGCCTGGAGGACGCCATCTCCGCGACCCGCGCCGCGGTCGAGGAGGGCATCGTCTCCGGTGGTGGCTCCGCGCTGGTCCACGCCGTCAAGGTCCTCGAGGGCAACCTCGACAAGACCGGCGACGAGGCCACCGGTGTCGCGGTCGTCCGCAAGGCCGCCGTCGAGCCGCTGCGCTGGATCGCCGAGAACGCGGGCCTCGAGGGCTACGTCATCACCTCCAAGGTCGCCGAGCTCGACAAGGGCCAGGGCTTCAACGCCGCGACCGGCGAGTACGGCGACCTGGTCAAGGCCGGCGTCATCGACCCGGTCAAGGTCACCCGCTCCGCCCTGGAGAACGCCGCCTCCATCGCCTCCCTCCTCCTGACGACCGAGACCCTGGTCGTCGAGAAGAAGGAAGAGGAAGAGCCGGCCGCCGGCGGTCACGGCCACGGCCACTCCCACTGACCCAGGTCAGCCCCCGCACCACCGCCGAGGCCCGGCCCCCCGTTCCACCGGGGCGCCGGGCCTCGGCGCGTGCGGCCCTGTTCGGTGCCCTCCGTCAGCCGTTCTGCTGCACCAGGAACCTGACAGGTTCGGCCAGCACGGCCCGGGCCCCTTCCTCGTCCGCCAGTCGCGCGGCGAGGGTGGCCTCCGCCAGCCCCTGAGGGAGGGCTTCGGCGAGCTTCAGGCCGCGCACGGCACGCACGTCCACGTTCGGCAGGGTGAGCCCTGCCTCGGCATCCGCCACGGCGGCCCGCCACCCCTGGGGAGTCACGTCGTCGCGCAGCCGGATGAACCGGTCGTCGATGTACCGGTGCCTCAGGTCGACGGACGAGAGGGAGGCGGCCAGCGTGGCGTTCGCCCGGTGCCCTGCCCAGGTCCACCAGCGCCCGTCACTGTCACCCCGCCGCGTGATGACGGTTCCGGCCAGGTCGCGACAGGGCACCGGGGTGGTGCGGCGGACGGAGTTCACGGACACGCGCGGACGGCTCGCAGCCGAGGTGAGCTACGCCATTCGGGTTGTCCGCGCCATATGATCCCTCGGGTGTCGGTGAACCCAGCAGAACACCACTACGCCCAGGCCGCTGTCCGGCACTACAAGGACGGCGTCTTCCTCCAGGACGGCGCGCGGCTGCCCAACGCCGACCATCACTACGGCTTCGCGGTCGAGTGCGCTCTGAAGAGTCTGCTGCTCCGCTTCACCGCGGCCACGATGGATCCGAAGAAGCCCGGAGGGCTGCCGTCCAAGTCCCCCTGGATCAAGGACCCGGCGACGGGCAGGGCCGCCCACACCTACAGTCACCTGCCGTGGGTGGCCACCGATGTGGCTCTGCTGACGCACGGCAGGTCGGCGACCCGGCTGTCCGCCGCGCTCGGCGGGCTGACCGCGTTCGACGCGTGGGCGGTCGACGACCGTTATCTCGACGGCAGCGGCGTCGTGGAGGCGGACGTCGAACAGCGGCGTACCGTGGCCAAGGACATTCTCGGCCTGCACGAGCAGGCACTGATCACCGGAAGGCTGCCGTGACGCTCGCCTCCGAACCGGCTGGCCGGCCGGTCCGCTTCGCCGAGGCGCGGCCACGCGCACTGGCACTGGCCCACGAGATCGCGGACGCGGGCGTGGACGTCCTGGTCGTACGCGACGTCCTGGGGCGTTTCACCCTCATCGTCGACGACCGCACGCGGCCCCTGCCGCCCGCTCTGGAGGACCCCGAGGCCGGCTACGGCCCGCGTCTCGTGCGGGAGCTGGGCCGGTATGCCGCGGACCGCCCGCTCATGGCGGCGTCCGGTCTCTTCTCGGCGGACGGCCTGCTGGGGTCCGAGCGAGCCGTGAAGGACCCGGAGCGCCCGGGGGGACGTGTCCGGATCCTCGACAACACCGTGGTCGGCGAGGACTGGGCGCAGGTGTCCACTCCCGCTCCCGAAGCGGACGGCTCCCGCACCCACCGCACCGCGCTCTACGGCTTCAAGGGCGGTGTCGGACGCAGCACGGCGACCGCCGTCCTGGCCCGCCATCTGGCCGACCAGGGCCACATCGTGCTCGTCGTCGACCTGGACCTGGAGTCGCCGGGCGTGGGCCCGCTGGTCGCCGAAGGCACGGAACTGCCCGCCCACGGCGTCATCGACCTGCTCGTGGAGTCGGCCGTCGGCAACGCGGAGGGGCTGGACCATGTGGTCCGCACCGGGTACGCACCCCGTGGCGGGCGCGGCGAGCTCTGGGTGTCGCCTGCCCGCGGCCGGGGCGCGCCGGGTGTCCCCTACGCCTATGTCGAAAAGCTCAACCGCGCGTACGCGGACGTCCCCGGCGCCGACTTCGCCGACCGGCTGGAGCAGGCCGTGCGCGCCTGCGAGGAGGCGGTGGCCCGGGACGGCGAAAGCGGCCGGCGCCCCGATGTCGTCCTGCTCGACAGCCGGGCCGGGATCCACGACATCGCGGCGGTCATCATCTCCCGCCTGTGCGACCTGGCCCTGCTGTTCGGCACGGACAACGCCCAGACCTGGGAGGGCTACGGGGACCTGTTCGAGGCCTGGCTCACGTCGGGGCAGGCGCCGGCCGTCCGCGACAAGCTCCGCATGGTGGCCTCGATGGTCCCGGACTCTCCGCTGCGCCCCCAGGGGGCCTACCTCCAGTCGTTCCGCGAGCATGCCTGGGAGTGCTTCGCGCTGCTCTACGACGACGATGTCGTCGACCCGGAGACCAACGCACTGGACCCCGACACGTTCTCCCCCTTCCTGGAGGACGAGTCGGCTCCGCACCACCCCATCCCCATCCTGTTCGAGCCGGGGTTGGTCGGTCTGGACGCCGTCACCGCGCCCGGCTGGCAGGACCGTGCCTTCGTGCAGGCCGCGTACCGGGACTTCCTGCCCACCGCCACTCTTCTGATCACCGCAGATCCGCAGAACAGCGAAGGACCGCGATGAACACCCCCGCACTGGGCGTCCAGGAGTACCGCGACCTTCTGGCGGCGGCCCTGCCGGAGGCGCACGACGCCGACACCGCCGAGCCGAGCGTCCAGAGCCTGTTCACGCCGGACACCCACCGTGCGGCTCTGTACGTCGACAGCACGGTGGTCCGCGGTGGCCGAGGCGTCGGCAAGACCTTCTGGTACCGCTCGCTGCAGGACGAGAACCTGCGGGAGATCGCGGCTCAGGAGTACGGGATCGAACGCCTGCGCCGCGTGAACGTGTCGCGCGGATACGGGGCCGCCCTGGAGCCCCACCTGTACCCCGGGTCGGGCAATCTGCGGCAGCTGGTCGAGGAGGGCGTCCGCCCCTACGACCTCTGGTACGCCGTGCTGCTGACCGCCTTCGGCCAGCCCGAGCTGCGGGAGCTTCCCGAATGGCGGGACAAGGCCGCCTGGGTGCGCAACAACCCCGGCGCGGTCGAGCGCACGGTGCAGCGCGTCGACAAGGAGGCGCAGGAGAACCGCGTCACCCACCTGATCCTCTTCGACGCCCTGGAGCATCTGCACCGGGTCCGCGCGCAGGCCGACCGGCTCGTGAGCGGCATCCTGGAGCTGGCGCTCGCGATGCGTCTGGGCACCCGCAGCATCCGCTTCAAGGTGTTCATCCGCCCCGACATGTACGACGGTGCGCTGCTGCACTTCCCCGACGCCTCCAAACTGACGTCGAACGCGGCGGCCCTGACGTGGTCCCGTGCCAATCTGTACGGCCTGCTCTTCCACACCCTGGGCAATCACGACGGCGACCTCGCGACCCGCTTCCGGCAGCTCACCGGCGGCTGGCAGTCCGAGGCCGACGGCCGACGCCATGTTCCGCCCGCGCTCCTCAGCGGCGACGAGCAGTTCCAGACCGAGCAGTTCACCCTGATCGCCGGCCCCTACATGGGCTCCAACTTCCGTAAGGGACACACCTTCACCTGGCTCCCCAACCACCTGATGGACGGGGTCGAGCAGGTCAGCCCGCGCAGTTTCCTGAGCGCGTTGCAGAAGGCCCTGGCGGAGACCCGGGACCAGTACGCGGGCCATGAGTTCGCGCTCCATCACGAAGGGATCCGGCGTGGGGTGCAGACGGCATCGGAGACGCGGGTCGCCGAGGTCGGCGAGGACATGCCGTGGGTGAGGCGGGCGATCGAACCGCTGGCGGGCCGCCAGGTGCCGGTCGAGCAGGAGAAGGTGGAGGCTCTGTGGGAGGAGTCCCGGCTCGTGGAAGCCTTGCGCAAGGAGGCCGAGCGGTACGTGCCCGGCGACCCCGCCGACGAGACGCTGGTCCGCACCGGCCCGCGTCATCCGGAGAACCCGGAGCTGCTGATCGAGGAGTTGATCTCGCTGGGCGTGATGCGTCGCCGCCGTGACGGCCGGATCGACCTGCCGGACGTCTACCGCATCGCCTTCAACGTGGGCCGCAAGGGGGGCGTGCCGAGGGTGGCCGGCTGACGCCGGTCCGCTCAGCCGTGGTCCGTCAGCGGCGGTGCGGCGACCACGGCCCACACGGTCTTGCCGCGCCCGCCCGGACGCGGGACGACGCCCCACGTCTCGCAGAGCGCGGCCACGAGGATCAGCCCACGTCCGTGTTCCGCGTCGGGTTCGGCGGACTCCTGCCCGGGCAACCGCTCCCCGCGGGTGTACGGCCCGTCTCTGATGCCCTGACCTCAGGACTGCCAGAGGCCGTGAGCTCTCATCGGACGGGGAAGGCGGTGCATGCCGGACACAGGTTCTCGTCGCCGACCGGGCGGAAGAGTCTGGGTTGGATGTGGCGGCCTTCGCATTCGCGGGTGCCTGTCAGGCGGGCGGAGAGGCGGGGGCCGGGGGTGCGGTCCGGGGACGTGGGGCTGGGGCTTGGGCTGGGGGTGGTGGCGGGCGGCGGTGGGACCTCGCGGAGGAGGTGTCGGAGCAGGCCGCCGGGGCGGTGGACAGGGGTGCCGTCGTTGGGGAGGCCGCGAAGGATGTGCGTGCGGATGACGGTGGGCGGGTGTCCCGCTTCCAGCCAGCGGGCGGTGAGGGCGGTCAGCTCCGCCCGCATGGGGTGGGGGATGTGACGCAGGTCGGGGGAGAGGGTCGGGTAGGCGGCGACGAGGGTGGTGGCGGCGGCGAGGGTTTCCGGGCTCGGCTCCGGGCTCGGTTCCGGGCTTGCGGGTGTGCCGGTGGGGGGTTTGGGGGGACGGTTGGGGGTGTTCTCAGGGGTGTCGCCATGGGGATAACCGTCGGTGGGCGGAGGAGTCGGGTCGCCGACGGTCGGGGATGGGGGACTCGGCGCGACCTGCGGCGATACGGACGATGCCGGTGCTACGGGCATCCGCGCGAGGATCTTGGCGGCCTCGGCGGCGACCAACGGGACGCTGGAGACGAGCTGTTGGGTGACCCAGTGGCCGCCGGGCCCCTGAAGGCGGCGCTCGTGCACGAAGCCTTCGTCTTTGAGCTGGCGCTTGGCGCGGGTGAAGGCGGTCGCTCCGATGTTGGCGCGTTCGGCGGTGCGCGAGAGGGGTTCGCGCGCTCCCTCGGGGAGGGAGAGCTGCCAGGTGAGGAGTCGAACGGCGTCGGAGGAGAGCCGGGGATGCCGGATGAGGTCGTGGGAGAACTGAGTGAAGGCGCGCGGGGGCGCGATATGGTGACGGTAAATCACGGTGGAGCCTCGATATCCACTGGTGGTTCAGGCCCTCGCGAACGGTTGCACCCGTTGCGAGGGCCGTATTCGTGCTGACGGTACAGCACGGAGCGTGTGCACCTGGACGCGTTGAGTGAAGAAAGCTTTTCGCGGGGCCTTCACCCACACGAACCAACTTGTGTCGTTCGAACTGCTGTTGAGCAGGGCCGCTCCTAACCTGCGATCACAGACAGGGGAGTCGCGAGGGAGCGAGGCGGGGTGGGCAGTGGCGCGGACTCGGGCGCGGGTGGCGCGGAGCCTGAGGCGGACGGGGACTTCCTGCGCGGCTTCGGGCGTCAGATGAAGCTGATGCGGGAGGTGGCCGGGCTCACGCAGGCGCAGTTGGGGGATCGGGTCGGATACGGCGAGGCCCAGATCGCGCCCGTCAGGCCGAGCAGGAACTGCGGCTCACAGACGTAGCCAATTGCGCAGGCAAGAGACCTGGACGCCCGTCACGCGGGTACCAGTCCGCGAAGTCCTCGTCGCACCACAGCCCGTCGAGGCGGTCTCTCACCCATATAGCTGTGGACGAGGAAGAGCCGCCGACGGCCGTGGCCACTCCCACTGACCCAGGTCAGCCGCCGCACCACCACCGAGGCCCGGCGTCCCGTTCCACCGGGGACGCCGGGCCTCGGCGCGTGCTGGGACCCGTTCCGCGCCCTCCATACCCCACACCCCGCACGGCACGCGCCGCCATCTCCTATGCAACGGCCGGTATGTCAAAGGCGGATGCGAGAAAGTCAGATCATATGATGGGCGTTTGATGGGTGCGGGGTGCGGGGTGCTGTCGATCAGCGGCGCACGACACCGAGGGGCGGGCGCAGAGCATGGGACAGCACGGAGCCGACTCACCGCAGGGCGGTACTCCGGATCTCAAGGCGACCGCCGGCGACCTGACGAAGCTCGCGGGCGACCTCGGCGACATGCGTGATCACCTGGACGGACAGGTCACACGCATGGACGCGATCGTGGACCGGATCGAAGCGGGCTGGCGCGGCCCGGCAGGGTCGGCGTACCGCGACTTCCATCGTGCGGCTGCCGAGGACGCCGTACGCATCCGGGAAGTCGTGAAGCTGCTGGAGGAGGCAGTACGGCTCAGCCGGGACGGTTTCTCCGAGACCGATCTCGATGTGCTCGCCGGGATGCGCCAGGTCAGCGTGGACGTCGACAGCGAGGTCGACAGGCTCTCCACGCCGAACGTGGAGGGGGCGACGCCTCCGCGCAGCAGTTTCGACGAGTACTGACAGGCCACGCCCGCCACGCTTCGAGCGGCCGACGCGGACGTCACCAAGGGGGAACATGTCGAACGGGCCGGCACCCGAGGAGCAGATCACCGTCTCCTTCGCGGCGCTTCAGGAACTGGCCACCGACCTGGAGGACATTCTCAAGAAGCTCAACGAGAAGCTGGAGGCGCTCTACGGCCGGGTGGAGCCTGTGGTGTTGTCGTGGAAGGGCGAGACCAGAGAGGTCTTCGTCGACAAGCTCGACGAGTGGGACCGGTCGGCCCAGGATTTGCAAGCGGCCCAGAAGTGGCTGCACGAATTCGTCACCACCGGGCAGCTCAACTACACGGCGGCGCATCGGGCGGTGCTGCGCGGCTGGGGTGCGCTCTGATGGCCACACCGGTTCCGGCGCCTTCCGCGAGTCCGACCCCCACCCCGTCCACGGGGGGAGGCGTGCCCCAGCCCTCCGGCTCCGGCGGTGCGGGCCCGACGCCGCATCCGTCGCCCGGCGGCCTCACCGACCCCGCCGGTAAGGACATCTCCCGTGGCGACACGGGCTCGGACCGCCACCGACGCGCCGCTGAACTGCAGGCGATGAAGCCCGCACCGCCGGGCAACATCGTCGGTTTCGACGTCCAGCCACAGCACGTGCATTACGCCTCGTACATGTTGCGCAACGCACAGTACGACTTCGCCGGCCAGGCCACGAAGCTGGTGGAGGGGCTCGACGGTTACGAGCACGCGGTCGGCTGTGGCACCGGACCCGAGGCCTTCGCCAAGGCCTACGCCGACACCGCCGTCCTCTTCCTCGAGGTATGGAACAGGACGACGCAAGGCGTCGGCGGCGCTGCGGTCGGCCTCACGGTCACCGCGAACAACTACGTCCGGGCGGACCACACCCTCCACCCCCTGATCCCGGTGCCGGCGACGAAGAACCCGCCGGACGTCCTGAAGAGCGCCCGTGCGTCCGGGTCCGTCGCCGAACTCGGCTGGGGCAACGCCCAGGGTGAGGACGGCTGGGGCAACGCGGTCATCGATGAAGTCTCGGGTGCCGTAGCCACGGTCGGGGCCGAGATCCTCCGCCCGATCCTCAGTCATGCCCTGCGCCACGGCAAGGTCGCGGACATCACGCCCGGCGGCGACGACGTCGCCCTGCCGGAGATCGCCAAGGTCTGGCGACAGGCCGCCAAGGACGCCAAGACTTCCGCGGAGGCCTTCGACGACGCCATCGCCTACATCACCAACCCTGCGATGGGGAACGACGAGTGGCAGAGCGCGATGAAGCAGTTCTGCTCGGCGATGTGGGGGACTACGGCGTGGGGCAAGGAGCATCACGGCTACAAGTGGGCCCACAAGGAGGGCAAGCAGCCCGCTCTCGACGTTCTGCAGGACACCGCGCGGGATGTGGCGACGGCGTGCGACGCGGTCAGTGCGGAAGTGACGAAGATCCGATCCATCATCGTCGACGTCTACAAGGACGCGGCGACCAAGACCTTCGCGGTGAAGAGTTTCAAGGATCTCCTCGAACTGATCGGCGAGCTCCCCGCGCTGGCGGCGGAGTTCATCACGAACGTCGACACGGGCCGCCTGAACACTGCGGTGGACTCCTACAACCGCGAGATACACAGCCTCGGCGACGGGCTGGCGAAGCTGAAGCCAGCGCTGGAGGAGGCCAAGAACAGCGTCCCCACCTACTCTGCGGAAGAGGCACGGGCCGAGGCATTCGGGGCTCGCTCGCTCAATGACTTCAAGGGACAGCCGCTCTACACGGTTGCAGGGGAGGACAAGGACAACCATTTCTACACGGTTGACCTGGCGAACCAGGAGGGCGTGCATGGAAGCCATGTGATCGACAAGCATGTCGGGCAGTCCGACGCGCAACTCGTGAACCGACTGAGGGACCAGCCGGGAATCGCCGCCGCTTCGACGTTCACGAACCTTGCCACAGCCCAAAAGGCGACGCAGACCGCCATGGACGAGATCGGTCCGTCCAACACTCCTGCGAACGCCGGCAAACCTAATGCCGGGGTCAATAATCCAGAGAAGATTGAGAAGTGGCTCTCGCGGCCACGGTCCGACAGCTCGAAGCTCGAACTGGACCCCGTGGAGTTCGACTATGTCACGGGAAGAACAATCCCGAGCGGTTCGACGACTGCTCATGAAACCCACAGCGTCAAGGTGATTCTCAAATACAAAAACGGTATCGATCCGCCTTACGTTGTCCTTACTTCCATGCCCAAGTGATCTGTGTACCCGAGTGAGTGATGTCCATGAGCGTAGGAACTCTGCCCGAGTGTGCGTCCACCCTGTTCGACCCGCTTTGCGCCGTCGTCTGTCTGACCCCCAGGAGTCATGAGGATTGGGCTGACGACCTGGTGGCCTTCACTCGCGGTGACGGTGGCGGGGAGAGCGTCGGTGTTGATCCGGTCC
This sequence comes from Streptomyces sp. B21-105, assembly GCF_036898465.1. NCBI lineage: Bacteria > Bacillati > Actinomycetota > Actinomycetes > Kitasatosporales > Streptomycetaceae > Streptomyces > Streptomyces sp. B21-105. The sequence continues at coordinate 5,651,876 of NZ_JARUMJ010000001.1, forward strand.
CGATGTTCGAGGCTGTGACCGGTGAGCTCGTGAGGCAGAACCTCATGCCGGTCACGTCAGAAGGTGCAGAGGAGTTGCTGAAGTTCCTCGCGGTGGGATCCTTCTACGAGGGGCCGGATCCGTCGCTTCGTGAAGCGGATGAGGTCAGGGACGGCTGTGTTCGCGATGTCCTGGCCTCGGTCGGCGATTCCGTCGAATTCTTCACGAATCATGGTCACGCCGAGGACGGCCCGGACGCGGAGTTCCTGGTGCCCGGCTTCTACTGGAATTCCCTTGCCGTCACGCTCTACGACGTCTGCCTGATCGGGGTTACGTCGGAACGGCTGCTGGTGGCCTGGAGATTCGAGGACGCCTGAAGGGAAACCAAGGACCGAAGGTTCGCGGCACATCCCAGGAAGGGCGGCCTTCCAAATCTTCATCCAGTCGAATGGGCGTTCCGTGACGCCTCGTACCTTCCCAGTGAAAGTGGTGGCATGTCCGAGACGACTCCTGGGCGTACCCGAACGTCGACGTACCCCGACCGGGAGACCGCCCAGTGGGCCACCCAGCATGTGGTCACCGCCAACGAGCAGCTCATCCACCGCTGGCTCGCCCGGTCCACCCGGGCGCGTCTGACCGTCGAGGCGTCGTGGCCGTCGCGGGAGGGGCCGGTGGGGCGGGTGTTGCTGACCGCCTACCTGCGCCAGACCTGGCACAGCCGGCCATGGGCCCTCGCCGTCGCCGAGCGCCAGTTGCGGGAGTACGCGGACCATCCGCCGGGACGGCTGAGGCTGCGCCTGGGCGAGTTCTACCCTGTGCCCGACGTCGGTCTGCCGGACAGCGAGATCCAGCAGTGGCTGTACTGCCTGGCCGACCACATCAGGCTCAGCGTCGAGCAGGGCGAGGTGCCGCCTCCGTCCACCCCGGCGACGCACTGGGAGTGGCGCGCCCGCTTCCCCGAACTCGGGCAGTTCCTCGGCGGCTGGTTCTCCCAGAACATGCCCGACGGGTTCGCCGGTCACGACGCGGCGGTCGACGACTACCGGGCGACGACCGACGCTCAGGTGGTCGCCAGGCTGGTCGGCGAGCTCCATGAACTGCTCGCCCTCGACCTGGACGAGCCCGACTACGCGCTGGCCCTGGCCGAGCTGGGAATGGAGGTCGACCCACCGGCTCCGTACGCGCCGAGCGGCTGGCTGGAGCTGATCGCCCACCGGCTGGCCGGCCCACGCGCCGTGTACGCACCGGACACGACGCAGAACCGAGAGTGACTCTCCCGGCGGACGAGCTGGGACCGCTCCTCGACGGCCTCTCGTCCGAACTGCGCGTCTGCCTTTGATCTTGGCCGGGTCAGCACTGTGCGCATGCGCTTACGGGGCACCGGCTGTCGCTCGATGTACTGCTGTGCGACGGTCGGCGGCGCCCCGCCGCGGCGGCGACGCGCGCGGGACGCGCTGAGTGAAGAGCGTGGTACAGCGTGGTACGACCTATGCCCCCCACCCCGCGCGGGCCGCGTCGTCAGGTCTCCAGCGTGTCCAGTGCCCCCAGTTGGGCCATCAGGCCCAGGCGGTCGTACTGCCACCAGGTCTCGGCGATCCTGCCGTCGTCGTCGAACCGGCAGATGGTCGTCCCGGTCATGGTGACCTCCCGGCCGGTGGGTGCGAGACCCATGAACTCACCGTGGTGCGTCGCGTCGAACGTCCAGCGGGTGCACACGCGGTCGTCCTCGGAGATCTGGTCCTCGACCGTGAACGAGATGGAGAAACCGGCGCGCCACATCTCGACCTCGCGCCGCATCGCGTCCATGCCGATCACGTCCTGCACGTTGGACGGATCATGGTGGTGGTAGTCCTGCGCCAGCAGACCGTCGAGCGGCGCCAGCTCGCCCGGGGCGGCCAGCGTCTCCAAGAACCGCCGCGCCGTCGCCGCGAACAGCCGCTCGTCCCGCACGACGTCGAGATCGGTGAACGTGGGCATCTCGTCGCACAGGGCCACCAGCTCCTCGAAGACCTTGCCGGTCTCCGGAAGGTTCGAGTTGCGCATCGCCTCCTCGTACGAGGGGAACTCCACGATCTCGATGAAGTGCGAAGCGTCGGAGCGGTCCTTGCCGACCACCGCGTGCGTGGCGGTCCGCTTTCCCTTGGTCTGCTCGACCCATGTGTCCATCAGCCGGTCCATCTCGTCGAACCGGCTCGTCTTGCAGTCGATGAGCTGTACGAACGTCATGACGTCGCCTCCGGCCCCCCTGGGCGGTGTTCAGACACGCCCATCTTCCCACCGGAGCGCCGACGCCACCCGTCCACCCACAGGCCCGCGACGGGGGCCGGTGCTTGCTACCGAGGCCCGTACTTGCGCCCCGTCCTCGAGCTGACGCCGCCCAGCAGCGACCGCGGGGTCACCTTCACCAGCCCCATCAGCGCCTTGTACCGCGGGTCGGGGATCGACACCGACTTCCCGCGCGCCAGATCGTGCAGCGCCGCCGCGACCAGTTTGTCCGCGTCCAGCCACATCCACCCGGGGATGTTGTCCGTGCCCATCCCGGCCCGCTCGTGGAACTCCGTGCGCACGAAGCCCGGGCACAGGGCCATCAGGCGCACGCCCGTACCGGCCAGGTCCTTCGCCGCGCCCTGCGTGAACTGCACGACCCACGCCTTGGACGCCCCGTACGTCCCGCGCGGCACGAACGCCGCCACCGAGGCCACGTTGACGACACCCCCGCGCCCGCGCTCCCGCATCGTGGCCGCCGCCGCGGACGTCAGCCGCAGCACCGCCTCGCAGTGCACCTTGAGCATGGTCAGCTCGTCCGCCATGGAGACGTCCAGGTAGCGGCCCTTGTTGCCGAATCCGGCGTTGTTGACCAGCAGGTCGACCGGGTTCTTGCGGTCGCCGAGGCGGACGGCCACCGCCTCGATGCCCTCGTCCGTCGCCAGGTCGGCCGTCAGCACCTCCGCCTCGATGCCGTGCCGGTCGTGCAACTCGGTCGCCTGTTCGCGCAGCCGCTTGGTGTCCCGCGCGACGAGGACGAGATCATGCCCGTCCGCCGCCAGTCTGCGGGCGAACGCGGCGCCGATGCCCGCGGTCGAACCCGTGATGAGAGCCGTTGTCATGACAGAAGGTTAGTGACCCGGAGCGGGTCCGTCCGCTCTCTGCACGCGCCCTTCCGAAGGTGAAGGCCACGTGAGCACCGATCCCCCGTCAGGCCTCACTCTCCGTGCCGCGCCAGATACTTCCGGGCCGCGGCCAGCGTCTCCGGATGCAGGGCGTCGCCCGCCGCGAGCGTGCGGGGCAGCAGCTCCCGGTGCGTGGTGACGGCCTGGAACTGCATACGGGCCGTCACGTCGTGATCCGGCCGGTGGACGATCTCCACCGCGTCCCCCGCGCGGATCCCGCCCGGCGTGATCACCCGCAGGTACGCGCCCGTGGCCGCCCTCTCCGTGAACCGCCGGACCCAGCGCCGCTCGCCCAGATGCCCCTGGAAGGTGAGGCACGGTATGCGTCCGGCACTCACCTCCAGCACCACCTCGGAGCCGATCCGCCAGCGCTCGCCGATCCGTGCGCCGGACACGTCGAGCCCCGTGGTGGTGAGGTTCTCGCCGAACGCGCCGGAAGCCAGCGTGCGCCCCAGCTCGCGCTCCCACGCGTCGAGGTCCTCGCGCGCGAAGGCGTACACCGCCTGGTCGTCGCCGCCGTGATGGCGCAGGTCGCACACCGCGTCCCCGGCGAGGCCGCTCGCCCCGACGCCCTTCGGACCGGGCGCGGACACCCGCACGGGCCCCTCGACCGGCTGCTTGTCGATGCCGGTCAGGCCCTGGGGCTGGTCGGTGTACGGCACGGCCTCAGGGCGGCCCAGATTGACGGACAGAAGCCTCATGGCGGCACGATAAGCGACCGGGTGTCAAAGTGTCGACGCATTATTCGCACGGAGCCCCAAGCCTCCCTTATGCTCGGCGCATGATCGAGGCCCGTCATCTCCGTGTCCTGCGCGCCGTCGCCGCCACCGGCTCCTTCTCGGCGGCGGGGCGGGAGCTGGGGTGCACCCAGCCGGCCGTGAGCCAGCAGATGAAGGCGCTGGAGGCGTCGGTCGGCACTCCGCTGCTGGTCCGCAGCGGCCGCGAGATGCGGCTGACCCAGGCGGGCGAGGCCCTCGTGCGGCACGCGGCCGGGATCCTGTCGGGCCTGACCGCCGCGGAGGAGGAGGTCGCGGCCATCGCCGGCCTGCGTGCCGGCCGGGTCCGCCTGGTGTCCTTCCCCAGCGGCAGTTCCACCCTCGTCCCGACCGCTCTCGCCGCCCTGCGCGCCGCTCACCCCGGCACCCGCGTCTCCCTCGAGGAGGCGGAGCCGCCGCAGTCGGTGCGACTGCTGCGGGAGGGCGACTGCGACATCGCCCTGGCCTTCCGCTACGAACGCGCGATCCCCGGCGGCGCGCCCGAGGGAGGCCCGGAACGGGCGCCGGTTCCCGAGCAAGGCGGCCCCGGTCCGGTCCGGCCGGGCGGCACCGGCCCTGGCCCCGGCGTCGGCCCTGGCCCAGGCACCCGAGACCTTGGCGACGACGAATGGGACGACCTGGTCGTGCGGCCGGTGCTGACGGACCGTCTGGTGGCCCTCGTCCCCGAACGGCACCGCCTCGCCCGCACCGGATCCTCGGACGCCGTCGCCATCGGCGACCTCGCCGACGAGCCGTGGATCGCCGGCTGCCCGCGCTGCCGAGGCCAGCTGGTCCGGGTGTGCGAGAGCGCGGGCTTCACGCCCCGCATCGACTTCGCGACCGACGACTACCTGGCGGTGGTCGGCCTGGTCGGCGCCGGCCTGGGCGTGGCCGTCCTGCCCCAGCTCGCGATCGACTCCGTGCGCCCCCGCGGCGTCCGGGCACTGACGCTGGAACCAGCGGTGCGGCGGGAGATCGTCGCGCTCACCCTGCCCGACCTGGCCCACGTGCCGGCGGTGACGGCCACCCTGGAGCAACTGGGGCGTGCCGCGGCCCGCTCATGACGTAGCCGGTCACTTATGACCCAGCCGGCCGCTGAAAGGAAACGGAGGGCACGCGCGTGTGCCCTCCGTTTTCTGAAGAAACGTTCCTTCATGTGTTCGAAGCGGGGTCTCTCGCGCCCGACGACGCCGAGACCAGGCGGTTGCGCGCCCGCCCCATGAGCTCTTCGCGCTCGTCCTCGGTCAACCCGCCCCACACGCCGTACGGCTCGCGCACCGCCAGCGCGTGCGCCGCGCACTGTGCGCGGACCGGGCACCTCATGCAGACCTCCTTGGCCGAGTTCTCTCGAGCGCTCCGAGCCGCCCCGCGCTCGCCCTCCGGATGGAAGAAGAGCGAGCTGTCCACTCCGCGGCAGGCAGCCAGGAGCTGCCAGTCCCACAGATCCGCGTTCGGTCCGGGAAGGCGGGAGAAATCTGCCATTGCGTGACCCCTTGTAGCCGTTCAGAGCGGATACGGTGCCCACGACCGTACAACTACGATCTAAGGAGATGAAAATATGACTCATTGCGAATCTAGCCTCAGACACCAGCAAAAGGGAAGAAATAGGGCCAAACGGGGCACTGCTTGTGATGAAAGCTTGAGGGTCCGTGTGGCTGACTCCTCTGTGTCCGCGCCCTCACGTAGAGTGCCGAAGAATGCACGCGGCCCCGTAACTCTTTCGAGTGACCGTCGTTGAGTGAGCGGTGGCGGTTGAGAAGACAAACGCTCGGGCAGGCGTCCGAGCGGTCGACCGCACAGGTGACGATTTCGTACCAGCCTGGAGGCACAAGGTGACGCGCATCAGCTGCGGAGGGCGACCATGACTTCCGTCCTCGTCTGCGACGACTCCCCGCTTGCCCGAGAGGCGCTCCGCCGCGCGGTCGCGACCGTGCCCGGCGTCGAGCGCGTGACGACGGCGGCCAACGGCGAGGAAGTCCTCCGCCGCTGGGGTGCCGACCGCTCGGACCTGATTCTGATGGACGTGCGCATGCCCGGACTGGGCGGCGTCGAGACCGTACGGCGGCTGCTGTCCGCCGACCCCGGCGCCCGCATCATCATGCTGACCGTCGCCGAGGACCTCGACGGCGTGGCCCTCGCGGTCGCGGCCGGCGCCCGCGGCTACCTGCACAAGGACGCCTCGCGCGCGGAGCTGCGGGCGACCGTCACCCAGGCCCTCGCCGACCCGACCTGGCGGCTCGCCCCGCGGAGGCTGCGCTCGGCCGAGATGGGCGCGGCGCCCACGCTCACCGCGCGTGAGATCCAGGTCCTCGAAGGCATGAGCCACGGCCGCTCCAACGCGGAGATCGGCCGTGAGCTGTTCCTCTCCGAGGACACCGTCAAGACGCACGCGCGACGGCTGTTCAAGAAGCTCGGCGCCTCGGACCGCGCACACGCGGTGGCCCTCGGCTTCCGCTGGGGCCTGGTCCGCTAGGACGCCGTCCCGCCGGGTCATGCCCCGGCCGGCGCGGCGCCGCCGTACCGGCAGCTGCATGGTCGCGCTCACGGTCGGGCCCGCGTCGGGTTCCCGGCCCCCGGCCCGGCCCGGCCCGGCTCGGCTGCGGCCGTTGGCCTCGCAGATGCGGTCGATGGCCCTCCGACCTCGGGTCAACAACGCCACGACCTCAGGGCAACCGCTCGGCGACCTCGGGGCAACCGCTTGGCGACCTCAGGACAACCGCTCGGGGACCTCGGGGCAACCGCTCGGCGACCTCGGGGCAATGGCTTCGCAGCCTTGCGGCACCAGCGTCACAGCCTTCGGCCAGTGGCTCCACGGCCCTCGGGCTGGTGGCTCACGGTCTTCGGTCCGGTGGCTTGCCGCCTTCGGGCTCGCGGCCTCACGGCTTGCGGCGCGATGGCTTCACGGCCCTCGGCCCGATGGCTTCACGGTCTTGCGGTCCGGCGGCCTTACGGTCTCTCTCGGGCCGGTGGCCTTGCGGTCTTTCGGCTCGGCGGCTGCTCCGTCTGCGGGCCGGGGGCGCCGCGGTTTCGCCCGGTGACTGCACGGCCTTCGGGTCGGCGGCCTCGCGGCTCCGGACAGGGCCCGGCACCGGGCGATCCCGGGCCGGACGGCGCTGTCCGCGGTGGTCCGGCCATCGCGGTCGGCATGACGCTTTGGCGGTCCGGAGCGGTCGCGGGTGACATCGGCCATTCGGACGGCGATTCACTGAGGGGAGTGGGCTCATGAGCGAACCTCCCTGGTCAAGGGCGGTCCGGAGGGCGGGTGAGACGCCCAGCCGCCGCACCTCGGGCGGCCTTGGCGAGGAGTCCCGGCGGACGCCCGCTGCTCGTTTCGCCGCGGATGCCGCATCCTTGAGGTGTGGAGTTCCTCGGGGACGAGTCGGGCGAGCGGAAGGGGAGGGCGCAGGGGATGACTTCCGGCGCACCTGCTCATAACGCTTCGGTGCACAACGACGGGCACGGTGCCGCGGCCGGTCCGGCCGCAGTGCACCATGGACCGATGCGCGAGGACGAGGCGGTCACTGCCGTGGGGACGATCGGGGCACTCGTCCATCGCGCCGTGGACGGCGACGAGCAGGCCACGCACGACCTGCTGGCCCACGTCCACCCCCTGGCACTGCGCTACTGCCGCACACGGCTGTCCCGGCTGCCCGGCGACGCGCGCCACTTCGTGGAGGACCTCGCCCAGGAGGTCTGCGTCGCGGTCCTCCTCGCCCTGCCCCGCTACCGGGACACCGGGCGGCCCTTCGAGGCCTTCGTCTTCGCCATCGCCGCACACAAGGTCGCCGACCTGCAGCGGGCGGCCATGCGCCACCCGGGCTCGACGGCGGTCCCCTCCGACGAGATGCCCGAACGTCCCGACGACTCCCTCGGTCCCGAGGAGCGCGCCCTGCTCAGCAGTGACGCCGAGTGGGCGAAGAAGCTCATGGCCAACCTGCCCGAGAACCAGCGGGAACTGCTTCTGCTGCGCATCGCGGTGGGCCTCACCGCAGAGGAGACCGGCCAGATGTTGGGAATGTCACCCGGAGCGGTCCGGGTTGCCCAGCACCGCGCGCTGAGCCGGCTGCGGGCGCTCGCCGAGCAGTAGGCGGCCGGGCCGCCGGGTGTGTCGAAGACGCCCCGGCGGCCCGGAGAGAGCGCTTTCGCCGCCGGCCGGGCCGTCGGTGAACGGACGGCTCGCGTTCTCCGTACGAACACACGAAGCCCGGAGTCACGCTCGTTCGTGGAATTCGGGCGGTGCGCTTCCCGTTAGCATGGACATCCGCACCGATCAAGGCCATTTGGGGAAGGTGTCATGACTGCAAACGTCGACGGAGTGCCCGGCAAATTCGCGACCCTCGGGCTCACCTACGACGACGTGCTGCTGCTGCCGGGCGCATCCGAGGTGCTCCCGAACGCGGTCGACACCTCGTCCCGCATCTCTCGCAATGTTCGCGTCAACATCCCGCTGCTGTCGGCGGCGATGGACAAGGTGACCGAGTCGCGCATGGCGATCGCGATGGCCCGCCAGGGCGGCGTCGGCGTGCTGCACCGGAACCTGTCCATCGAGGACCAGGTCAACCAGGTCGACCTGGTGAAGCGTTCCGAGTCCGGCATGGTCACCGACCCGATCACGGTGAACCCGGACGCGACGCTCGCCGACGCCGACGCGCTGTGCGCCAAGTTCCGCATCAGCGGCGTGCCGGTCACCGACGGCGGAGGCAAGCTGCTCGGCATCGTCACCAACCGCGACATGGCCTTCGAGTCCGACCGCTCGCGGCAGGTGCGCGAGGTCATGACCCCGATGCCGCTGGTCACCGGCACGGTGGGCATCTCCGGCGTCGAGGCCATGGAGCTGCTGCGCAAGCACAAGATCGAGAAGCTTCCCCTGGTCGACGAGGCGGGTCTCCTCAAGGGCCTCATCACGGTCAAGGACTTCGTCAAGGCCGAGCAGTACCCCCGGGCCGCCAAGGACGGCGAGGGCCGGCTGCTCGTCGGCGCGGCGGTCGGCGCCAGCCCCGAGGCGCTGGAGCGCGCCCAGGCCCTCGCCGAGGCCGGCGTGGACTTCCTGGTCGTCGACACCTCGCACGGCCACAACAGCAACGCCCTCAGCTGGATGTCGAAGATCAAGTCGAGCGTCCGTGTGGACGTGATCGGCGGCAACGTCGCCACCCGTGACGGCGCCCAGGCCCTGATCGACGCGGGCGTGGACGGCATCAAGGTCGGCGTCGGGCCCGGCTCGATCTGCACCACCCGGGTGGTCGCCGGCATCGGCGTCCCGCAGGTCACGGCGATCTACGAGGCCTCCCTCGCGGCCCGTCCGGCGGGCATCCCGCTGATCGGGGACGGCGGACTGCAGTACTCCGGCGACATCGGCAAGGCGCTGGCCGCCGGCGCCGACGCCGTGATGCTGGGCAGCCTTCTCGCCGGCTGCGAGGAGTCGCCCGGCGAGCTGCAGTTCATCAACGGCAAGCAGTTCAAGTCGTACCGCGGCATGGGCTCGCTGGGCGCCATGCAGTCCCGCGGCCAGGCCAGGTCGTACTCCAAGGACCGCTACTTCCAGGCGGAGGTCGCGGCCGACGACAAGCTCGTGCCCGAGGGCATCGAGGGACAGGTCCCCTACCGCGGCCCCCTCGGCAACGTGCTGCACCAGCTCGTCGGCGGACTCCGTCAGACCATGGGCTACGTGGGCGCCGCCACCATCGAGGAGATGGAGAGCAAGGGCCGCTTCGTCCGGATCACCTCCGCGGGCCTCAAGGAGAGCCACCCGCACGACATCCAGATGACGGTCGAGGCGCCGAACTACAGCAGCAAGTAGACGCGCGAGCAATTGAGCAGGCGCTGACGCGCGCGTGAGACGCGACAAGGGCGGTCCCGGGACATCCGGGGCCGCCCTTGTCGTAGCCGTCGGCGATACTGGAGGACGCTGCAACGCATCAGGGAAAGGCCACACACGTGACTGAGATCGAGATCGGGCGCGGCAAGCGCGGCCGCCGGGCGTACGCCTTCGACGACATCGCCGTCGTCCCCAGCCGCCGTACGCGGGACCCGAAGGAGGTCTCGATCGCCTGGCAGATCGACGCCTACCGGTTCGAGCTGCCCTTCCTGGCCGCCCCCATGGACTCGGTCGTCTCCCCGGCCACCGCGATCCGCATCGGTGAGCTGGGCGGTCTCGGCGTCCTCAACCTCGAGGGCCTGTGGACGCGGCACGACGACCCGCAGCCGCTGCTCGACGAGATCGTCGGGCTGGACGCGGACACCGCGACCCGTCGCCTCCAGGAGATCTACGCGGCACCCATCAAGGAGGAGCTGATCGGGCAGCGCATCAAGGAGGTGCGCGACTCGGGCGTGGTCACCGCCGCCGCGCTGTCCCCGCAGCGCACGGCCCAGTTCTCCAAGGCCGTCGTCGACGCGGGCGTGGATATTTTCGTCATCCGCGGTACGACAGTGTCGGCGGAGCACGTCTCCGGTTCGCACGAGCCGCTGAACCTGAAGCAGTTCATCTACGAGCTCGACGTCCCAGTGATCGTCGGCGGCTGCGCCACCTACACGGCGGCCCTGCACCTGATGCGCACGGGCGCGGCGGGCGTCCTGGTCGGCTTCGGCGGCGGCGCGGCGCACACCACCCGCAACGTGCTGGGCATCCAGGTTCCGATGGCGACCGCGGTCGCCGACGTGGCGGCCGCCCGCCGCGACTACATGGACGAGTCCGGCGGCCGGTACGTGCACGTCATCGCGGACGGCGGCGTCGGCTGGTCCGGCGACCTCCCCAAGGCGATCGCCTGCGGCGCCGACTCGGTGATGATGGGCTCGCCGCTCGCGCGCGCGACCGACGCGCCGGGCCGCGGCAACCACTGGGGCATGGAGGCCGTCAACGAGGAGCTGCCGCGCGGCAAGAAGGTCGACCTCGGCACGGTCGGCACGATCGAGGAGGTCCTGACGGGCCCCTCGCACACCCCCGACGGCTCGATGAACTTCTTCGGCGCCCTGCGCCGCGCGATGGCCACGACCGGCTACAGCGAACTGAAGGAGTTCCAGCGCGTCGAGGTCACGGTGGCGGACTCGGTGCACCGGCGGTAGTCCCACACGTCGCACACGGACACGGACACGGACAGCTGAAAGGGGCCGGTCATCTCACCCCGGGTGAGATGACCGGCCCCTTTCGCATGCCCGACGCACGGGCCGACCGGGGCGCGTGGTGGGGACGAGGGGGCGCGCGGTTGCGTTCGGGTCGAATCCGGGCTGGTCAGGGGGGTCGCGGGCGATAGCGTCCGGTCGGCGCCCCAGTTGTGTGGGGTGCCCCCTTCCAAGGACATGTGTTCCGGACCCCGGCCCTCGGGGCCCGGCCCGAGTTCCTGAACGTGCCGCACCCCGGGTCATGGGCGGCGTCGTGGAAGGTGGCGTCCATGGGACGCCACCGCAAGCCCACCCGCTGAGACCGACTCCGTCTTCGGACGGTGCAGTGCCGGAGGAGGCGGATCTTGCGTCTTTTCGGATGGTGAGCGGCCGCCCCCAAACACACTAGGGGCGGACACTCCGTGATCCATCCTGGAGCCTGCCGCAGTGCCCCTGCGGTGGGCTCCACCTGCTTCGGATGGTGAGCGGCCGCCCCCAAACACTCTAGGGGCGGACACTCCGTGATCCATCCTGGAGCCTGCCGCAGTGACTGCTGCGGCAGGCTCAGCTTGTTTCCACCGGATAGGCCGGAGGGTGCCCCGGCCTTCAGGCCGGGGGTGAATCCGGTTTCCCGCGTAGCGGGGCAGGAGAAGCCGGATCGCCGTCAGGGCGATCCGGCGTCCCGGAGGCTTCGGTAGCACGTCGCACTACGGAGATCAGCCATGAGTTCAGAGAGCGGTCGTCAGCCGCAGCAGCAGCCACGGCGAGTGCGTGCACGTCGTCGGGAAGGCGGAGGTTCACATGCTTCGTCATGGTCCCATTCTGGCATCGGCTCCAATGTGAAGCTATGATGGGACCATGAGTCGTTTCCGGATGTACCCGACGCGCGAGCAGGCGGAGCAGATTCTGCTGCACTGCGCGCACGCCCGGTACGTCTGGAACCTCGCCGTCGAGCAGCACTCCCACTGGCGCAGGTGGCGCAAGTCCGCCCCCGGTTTCGCCGAGCAGTGCCGCCAGCTCACCGAAGCCCGACACGACAACGAATGGCTCGGCACGGGCAACGCCGACGTACAGCAGCAGGCCCTCAAGGACTTCGCCAAGGCCAAGAACGCCCGCTTCACCTCAGGGTTCGGCGAGCCGACCTGGCGCAAAAAGTTCCGTCACGAAGGCTTCCGCGTCATCGGCACCGACCGCGTGCCCGAGTGCAACGAGGACGGCTCGCCGAAGCTGAACACGAAGACCGGCAAGCAGGTCATGGGCCGCTCCGTCGTGGTGCAGAAGCTGAACCGGCGCTGGGCCCAGGTGAAGGTGCCCGGCTGCGGCTGGGTCCGCTTCCGCCTCACCCGCGACCTGCCCAGCGCGAAGACGTTTCGGGTCACGTTCAGGAACGGCCAGTGGCACGTTGCGTTCGCCGTCATCCCCGAGCCGATCGACGCCCCGGGCACGGGCGAGGTCATCGGCATCGACCGGGGCGTGAAGATCACCGCCGCCCTGTCCGACGGCCGCACCCTCAACTGCCCGCAGCTCACTGTCAAGGAACGTGCCCAGGTCCGCAAGCACGAGCGGCGCGCGGCACGGGCGAAGAAGGGCAGCCCCGAGAAGACGGCCGAGTACGCCAAGGCCGCCAAGTTCAAGGCCCGTGAGGCGAACCGGCGCAAGGACTGGTGCGAGAAGACCTCGACGATGCTCGCCCGCTCGTATGACCTGGTGCGGTTCGAGAAGCTGAACGTCAAGACGATGACCCGCTCGGCGAAGGGGACCGTCGAGCAGCCCGGCAAGAACGTCGCTCAGAAGTCCGGCCTGAACCGGGCGATCCTCGCCCAGGGCTGGGGTCTTCTGCGGCAGCGCACCGAGCACAAGGCCCCCGGCCGCGTCGAAGACGTGCCCGCCCCCTACACGAGTCTGCGGTGCAGTGCCTGCGGATGGATCGACAAGAACTCGCGCAAGAGCCAAGCCGAGTTCGTCTGCTCCTCCTGCGGCTTCACCTGCAACGCGGACACCAACGCCAGTATCAACGTCGCGGCAGGACAGGGCGGGATTCCCCGCCCCCGGCGATCAGCCGGTGCCGGAAGGATGACACCCCCCAAGGGGTCGAGCGTCCGTGAACCTCAGCCCATATGGGTTGGAATCCCCCTCTTTTAAGAGGGGGAGGATGTCAACGTACTGGCGCGGGACTCCTCGTGCCAGCAGCACCGGAGGCCTGCGCGGCCGTGTGCGCCCCGGTCTCACAACCGGTGCGCCGCCCCCGTGGGCGTGGCGCCCCGCGTGTCCAGCAGCAGTTGCGCCTTCACCGACAGGCCCTGGAGGTCGTACGTCCGGTGCTGCTGGAGGAGGATCGTCAGGTCGGCGTCGGCGGCGGCCTCGTAGAAGGAGTCGGCGCGCGGCACCGGGCGGTCCAGGACGCTCCAGGACGGGACGTGCGGGTCGTGGTAGCTGACGGCGGCGCCGAGCTCCATGAGGCGGGTCGCGATCTCGCGCGCGGGGGTGTTCTGCTGGTCGGCGAGGTCGGGCTTGTAGGTGACGCCGAGCAGCAGCACGCGCGCGCCCCGCGCCGACTTGCCGTGCTCGTTGAGGAGGGCGGCGGCGCGCTGGACGACGTAGCGGGGCATGCGGTTGTTGACCTGTTGGGCGAGTTCCACCATGCGCAGCGTGCTGCCGGGCCGGCCGGCGCGGTCCAGGGGGACGGAGTGGCCGCCGACGCCGGGGCCGGGGCGGAAGGACTCGAAGCCGAAGGGCTTGGTCTCCGCGCAGCGGACGACGTCCCACAGGTCGACGCCCAGGTCGTGGCAGAGGACGGCCATCTCGTTGACGAGGGCGATGTTGACGTGCCGGAAGTTGGTCTCCAGGAGCTGCACGGTCTCGGCCTCCCGCAGGCCACGCGCGCGTACCACCTTGTCGGTGAGCCGGCCGTAGAAGGCGGCGGCGGACTCGGTGCAGGCGGGGGTGAGGCCCCCGATGACCTTCGGGGTGTTGGCCGGGGTGAAGGCGCGGCTGCCGGGGTCGACCCGGCTGGGGGAGTGGGCGAGGTGGAAGTCGCGGCCCGCGCGGAGGCCGGACGTCTCCTCCAGCAGAGGCAGCAGGAATTCCTCGGTGGCCCCGGGGTACACGGCTGACTCCAGGATCACGGTGGTGTGCGGGCGCAGGTGCCCGGCGAGGGTGCGGGCGGCCGTTTCCACCTGGCTCAGGTCGAGCCGGCCGTCGGTGTCGCGCGGGGTCGGGGCGCAGATGACGGCGGTGCGGACCCGGCCCAGTTCCGCGGGGTCGGTGGCGATCCGGAAGCCCCCCGAGAGCATCCGGCGCAGTTCGGCGGGACTCAGCGAGCCGGCTTCGGGGCCGGTGCGGTAGCCGACGGTGGGGATGCCGGCGGCCACGGCGGCCTGGGCCAGGGGGAGGCCGAGCGGGCCGAGTCCGATGACGGCGAGATCTGCGGGCATGGCGTATGCCGTCCTTCCCAGTAACCGAGGTGGGACAGGTGCGCAAGCCCGGTGGACAGGATGGGCGAGCGCAATGTCAGACTAGGAGTAAATATGACCGTTATGTGGGATTGATCGACTGTGTTGACCGGCTGTGTCGACCGGCTGTGTCGAGGGCCGTGTTCCCCGGCGTTGCCGGACGCTTCTCGGCGTCCGCAGGCGTGCGTGGCGTGCCCCGGCGTTCCCCGGTGTCCGCAGATGTGCCCTATGAAGCGAGGGTCAAGTCCCGTGAGAGTTATCCACAGGCTGGGGCTCGTGGTGGCTGAAGTGGCGCAGCGCGGTCAGAATCTGGGCATGGGGGATACGGACGGGGTCTCGCCCCTGACGGGCGCGGCCGGCACGACCGACAGCGGGAGGCAGCGGTGAGGACAGCGACACTGGGGCCGGCGCAACGAGCCGAGTCACTGGCGGCGATGGCCGAGCGTGAACTGGACGTGCTGGTGGTGGGAGCCGGCGTGGTGGGCGCAGGCGTCGCGCTGGACTCCGTGACGCGCGGCCTGTCCACCGGGCTGGTCGAAGCACGCGACTGGGCCTCGGGCACGTCGAGCAGGTCCAGCAAGCTGATCCACGGCGGCCTGCGCTATCTGGAGATGCTCGACTTCGCCCTCGTGCGCGAGGCGCTCAAGGAGCGCGGCCTGCTGCTCGAACGGCTCGCCCCGCACCTCGTGAAACCGGTGCCCTTCCTGTATCCGCTCCAGCACAAGGGCTGGGAGCGGCTGTACGCGGGCTCGGGCGTCGCCCTCTACGACGCGATGTCCATGGCCCGCGGGCACGGACGCGGGCTGCCGACCCACCGTCACCTGAGTCGAGGCCACGCTCTGCGTGTGGCCCCTGCCTTGAAGAAGGACGCCCTGGTCGGCGCGTTGCAGTACTACGACGCGCAGATGGACGACGCCCGCTTCGTGGCCACGCTGGTGCGCACCGCGGCGGCCTACGGGGCGAGGGCGGCCAACCGCGCGCGCGTCACCGGATTCCTGCGCGAGGGCGAACGGGTCGTGGGCGCGCGCGTGGAGGACGTCGAGGCGGGCGGGGAGTACGAGATCCGCGCCCGACAGATCGTCAACGCCACCGGCGTGTGGACCGACGACACCCAGGCGATGGTGGGCGAGCGGGGACAGTTCCACGTCCGCGCGTCCAAGGGCATCCACCTCGTCGTGCCGAGGGACCGCATCAGCTCCTCCTCCGGGCTGATCCTGCGCACCGAGAAGTCCGTGCTCTTCGTCATTCCCTGGGGCCGGCACTGGATCATCGGGACCACCGACACCGACTGGGATCTCGACAAGACCCACCCGGCCGCCTCCAGTGCCGACATCGACTACCTCCTCGAGCATGTGAACTCGGTTCTCGCAGTACCGCTGACCAGGGACGACGTGGAGGGCGTGTATGCGGGACTGAGGCCGTTGCTGGCCGGCGAGTCCGACGCCACCAGCAAGCTGTCCCGGGAGCACACCGTCGCCCATCCGGTGCCGGGGCTCGTGGTCGTGGCGGGCGGCAAGTACACGACGTACCGGGTGATGGCCAAGGATGCGGTCGACGAGGCGGTGCGCGGCCTGGATCAGCGGGTCGCCGACTGCGTCACGGAGGACGTGCCGCTGATGGGCGCGGAGGGCTACCGGGCGCTGTGGAACGCGCGGGCGCGGATCGCGGCGCGGGCCGGACTGCACGTGGTGCGGGTGGAGCATCTCCTCAACCGCTTCGGGGCGATGGCGGAAGAGGTCCTGGACCTCGTCGTCGCCGACCCGTCGCTGGGGGAGCCGCTCCAGTTCGCCGACGACTATCTGCGCGCCGAGATCGTGTACGCCGCCTCCCACGAGGGCGCACGGCATCTGGACGACGTGCTGACGCGCCGCACGCGCATCTCCATCGAGACCTTCGACCGCGGCACCCGCAGTGCCCTCGAGGCCGCCGAACTCATGGCGCCGGTCCTCGGCTGGGACCAGAACCACATCGAGCGCGAGGTCGAGCACTATCAGAAGCGGGTGGAGGCCGAGCGGGAGTCGCAGCGCCAGCCCGACGACCTGACGGCGGACGCGGCACGGCTGGGCGCGCCGGACATCGTGCCTCTTTGACGTCTCCGCTGACAGTTCCTCTGAAAGTTCCTCTCAGGACCCTGCTGACATCTCCTCCGACAGCCCGCTGGCCGCTCTGACAGTCCGTTCGGCGGACGCTCCCGGGCCGTCCCCTCTGACGGTCCGTCTGACGGCTGCCGGCTGTTCTGATCGGGGCGCCCGCGGGGCGGGGCCGGTCGGAGAGCCGCGGCGGGCGCCTTGCCGCGGGTGAGAGGCAGCGGGAGCGGCTGGTCCGTGGGCGGAACGGGCCCGGCCTGCGAACTCACCCGTGCACAGGCCGAGGAGCGCCAGGGCCACCGGGACGGCCGCCAGGTTCCGGAGTGCGGGCATCGCGGTCCCCTCTCTCCTCGTCCTCGGCACTCTTCCACCGGACAGGCCGGAGGGTGCCCCGGCCTTCAGGCCGGGGGTGAATCCGGTTTCCCGCGTAGCGGGGCAGGAGAAGCCGGATCGCCGTCAGGGCGATCCGGCGTCCCGGAGGCTTCGGTAGCACGTCGCACTACGGAGATCAGCCATGAGTTCAGAGAGCGGTCGTCAGCCGCAGCAGCAGCCACGGCGAGTGCGTGCACGTCGTCGGGAAGGCGGAGGTTCACATGCTTCGTCATGGTCCCATTCTGACATCGGCTCCAATGTGAAGCTATGATGGGACCATGAGTCGTTTCCGGATGTACCCGACGCGCGAGCAGGCGGAGCAGATGCTGCTGCACTGCGCGCACGCCCGGTACGTCTGGAACCTCGCCGTCGAGCAGCACTCCCACTGGCGCAGGTGGCGCAAGTCCGCCCCCGGTTTCGCCGAGCAGTGCCGCCGGCTCACCGAAGCCCGACACGACAACGAATGGCTCGGCACGGGCAACGCCGACGTACAGCAGCAGGCCCTCAAGGACTTCGCCAAGGCCAAGAACGCCCGCTTCACCTCAGGGTTCGGCGAGCCGACCTGGCGCAAAAAGTTCCGTCACGAAGGCTTCCGCGTCATCGGCACCGACCGCGTGCCCGAGTGCAACGAGGACGGCTCGCCGAAGCTGAACACGAAGACCGGCAAGCAGGTCATGGGCCGCTCCGTCGTGGTGCAGAAGCTGAACCGGCGCTGGGCCCAGGTGAAGGTGCCCGGCTGCGGCTGGGTCCGCTTCCGCCTCACCCGCGACCTGCCCAGCGCGAAGACGTTCCGGGTCACGTTCAGCAACGGCCAGTGGCACGTTGCGTTCGCCGTCATCCCCGAGCCGATCGACGCCCCGGGCACGGGCGAGGTCATCGGCATCGACCGGGGCGTGAAGATCACCGCCGCCCTGTCCGACGGCCGCACCCTCAACTGCCCGCAGCTCACTGTCAAGGAACGTGCCCAGGTCCGCAAGCACGAGCGGCGCGCGGCACGGGCGAAGAAGGGCAGCCCCGAGAAGACGGCCGAGTACGCCAAGGCCGCCAAGTTCAAGGCCCGTGAGGCGAACCGGCGCAAGGACTGGTGCGAGAAGACCTCGACGATGCTCGCCCGCTCGTATGACCTGGTGCGGTTCGAGAAGCTGAACGTCAAGACGATGACCCGCTCGGCGAAGGGGACCGTCGAGCAGCCCGGCAAGAACGTCGCTCAGAAGTCCGGCCTGAACCGGGCGATCCTCGCCCAGGGCTGGGGTCTTCTGCGGCAGCGCACCGAGCACAAGGCCCCCGGCCGCGTCGAAGACGTGCCCGCCCCCTACACGAGTCTGCGGTGCAGTGCCTGCGGATGGATCGACAAGAACTCGCGCAAGAGCCAAGCCGAGTTCGTCTGCTCCTCCTGCGGCTTCACCTGCAACGCGGACACCAACGCCAGTATCAACGTCGCGGCAGGACAGGGCGGGATTCCCCGCCCCCGGCGATCAGCCGGTGCCGGAAGGATGACACCCCCCAAGGGGTCGAGCGTCCGTGAACCTCAGCCCATATGGGTTGGAATCCCCCTCTTTTAAGAGGGGGAGGATGTCAACAGTTCGTCACGTCCATCATCCAGGGCCGGGGCGCACGCTCCTCACCTGGTCCGCGCCCCCTGACCGGCGCTCGAGCGGCGCATTGGCCGGAGCGTGCTGCACCTTCTGGCCGGAATGCTCCCCTCCTGGGGTGCGGTCGGGAGGCGGTGAGGGGCACCCTGGGCGTCGGGCACTTGTCGGGTGAGGGACAATGGAGGCTCTGTCAGGGCGGGTTGCATGAGGGGACGCATGTCGGAGGCGGAGCGGGCGGGAGTATCCCGTCAGGACAAGAGCGCACGTCTCCTCGCCGGGCGGTACCGGCTGGGAGACGTACTCGGCCGCGGCGGCATGGGGACGGTGTGGCGCGCCGAGGACGAGACCCTCGGACGCACGGTCGCCGTCAAGGAGCTGCGGTTCCCGGGGAACATCGACGAGGACGAGAAACGCCGCCTGATCACGCGGACGTTGCGCGAGGCCAAGGCCATCGCGCGGATCCGCAACAACAGCGCGGTGACGGTCTTCGACGTGGTCGAGGAGGACGACCGGCCGTGGATCGTCATGGAGCTCGTCGAGGGCAAGTCGCTCGCCGAGGTCATCCGTGAGGACGGCGTGCTGGATCCGAAGCGTGCGGCGGAGGTCGGGCTGGCCATCCTCGACGTGCTGCGCTCCGCGCACCGTGAGGGCATCCTGCACCGGGATGTGAAGCCGTCCAACGTGCTGATCGCGGAGGACGGCCGGGTCGTGCTCACGGACTTCGGCATCGCGCAGGTCGAGGGTGATCCGTCCATCACCTCCACCGGCATGCTCGTCGGCGCGCCCTCCTACATCTCCCCGGAGCGGGCCCGCGGGCACAAGCCGGGGCCGGCGGCCGACCTGTGGTCGCTGGGCGGTCTGCTGTACGCGTCGGTCGAGGGATCGCCCCCCTACGACAAGGGTTCCGCCATCGCGACGCTCACAGCGGTGATGACGGAACAGCTGGAGGAGCCGAAGAACGCGGGTCCGCTGCGGGACGTCATCTACGGCCTGCTCACCAAGGATCCCGCGCGGAGGCTCGACGACGCCGGTGCGCGGGCGATGCTCGACGCGGTGCTGCACGCGCCCGAGCCCCGGCACGCCGAGCCGGCTGACGCGACGAAGGTCGTGCCGCTGCCGGTACCGCCGGACGGCCCCGGCGGCAGGGGCGGTTCGGCCGGCGCCGAGGCCGGCGAGAAACTGCGCGGCGCGCTGCGGTCCGTGCGGAAGGTCGCCGTCGCGGCGGGGGCGGCGACCTCGGCGGCCGCGGCCCGCGCCAAGTCGTCCAACGGGCCGAGCGGTTCCGGATCGGCCGGCGCGGGCGAGGCGTCGAGCGGGGGCGGGGCGTCGTACCGGTCCGGTGCCGCTTCCGCCGCCGCGCCGCCCACGGTGCCGCCTCCGCCGCCCCCGGCCGCGCCCGCTGTCCAGGCATCCGGCAACCCCGCGACGCGATCGGCTCCGGCCTCGGGTACCGCGGCGGGTGCGGGGTCGGTGAGCCGGGCGGGGTCCGGGGCGGTCGCCCGGTCCGCGTCCGTGCCTGCGGCGCGTGCCGGTTCGGGCGCCGTGGCGGGCGCAGAGTCCGCCTCGGCCAGTGCTGCCGGGGGGAACGGCGGCAGCGGCGGGCGGAGTTCGGGGTGGCCCGTCATGACGCCTCCGGACCTGCCCCCGCGGTCCGTGCCGCGGGCGCCGCTGACCGACGTGGTGCCGAAGCGGACGCTGGTGATCATCGCCGTGGTCGTGGCGCTCGCCGTGCTCGGCACCGTGCTGGCCCTCACGCTCGGCGGCGGTGGCGACGACTCCGCGGGCGCCAAGGGCGGCACGAAGGGCGGCGCCTCCACGGCGGCGGCCGCCGGGAGCGCGAGCGCCGGCTCCGACACCAAGGAGGACACCGGCGACGCGACGCGCAAGGACGGGTCGGGTTCGAAGGACCCGTCACAGTCCGGGACGTCCGGGTCCACGCCGGGCAACACCGCCGCGGCCGGGGGCACCGGGTCCGGCGCCACCGCGGACGGCGGGGCGGTGACGACGTACAAGAGCGCGCAGGGGTACACGATCGGGCTGCCCGCAGGGTGGAAGTACCGCACCACGGTGTCTGCGGGAGACCGTTTCACCGGGCCGGACGGGCAGAAGCTGCTCGTCGCCTGGACGAACAGGCCCAAGGGCAGCCCCGTGGCGGACTGGAAGAACCAGGAGCGCTTCATGGTGCGCTCCCAGTACAAGAAGGTCCGCATAGCGCAGGTGAACTACCGCGGCTGGAACACGGCCGACTGGGAGTTCACCTACAAGGAGGGCGGGACGGCCTACCGCACCATCGACCGCGGGTTCGTCGTCAACAGCGGTCTCGGGTACGCGCTGATGTACACGGCGAAGGCGGCAGCGTGGGGCAGCGACCTGCGCGGCGCCACCTGGGCGACGCTGACGGACACCTTCACGCCGAAGAAGTAGCGGCCGCCGGGCAGAGCCGGGTTCGCAACGCGAGATCCGGCATCCCCGCTTTGCGGGTTGCCTCCGGCACGTATCGTGAGTGGTTGCGGACCGTACGCATCCAGCAATGCGGCTGGATTCGGCTGCAAAGGCACGCAACGCGAACGGAATTGACCGACCGGGCGGCCGGGGGAGGCAACGTGGACGACTACGCGGGTCGGGTACTCGCCGACCGCTACCGCCTGCCGCTGCCGCTCTCCGACGAGTACGAGCACGAGAGCCGGGCCTTCGACACCTACAGCGGGCAGGAAGTCCTGGTCCGCCAGGTGCCGTTGCCGGAGGTCGTCGAGGCGGAGGTGCTCGACGCCGAGGGACTGCCCGAGGGGTTCACCGCCCGTGAGCGCGGGGCACGGCGACCGGCCACGCGCGCCACGGGCGAGGCGTCCGGGACACGCAGGCCGGCCGATCCCGTCGTGCGGCGCGCGATGGAGGCGGCGCAGGCCGCGGCGGGCATCCCCGACCACCCACGGCTCGACCAGGTCTTCGACGTGTTCGCCCAGGGCGGCTCGCTGTGGATAGTGAGCGAACTGGTCGCGGCGCGACCGCTGTCGGCGCTGCTCGCCGAGCAGGCGCTGACGCCGTACCGGGCGGCCGAGGTCGCCTCCGACGTGCTCATGGCGCTGCGGGTGCTGCACGCGCACGGGTGGGTGCACCGGAACATCACCGCCCGCACGGTGCTGGTCTGCGACGACGGACGGGTCATGCTGACCGGGCTCGCGGTCGGCGCGGCGGAAGAGGCGCTCTGCGGCTACGACCCGGTGCCGGCCGAGACCACGACGGCGGGCGGGCCGGACGGGCCGGGCCGAGCGGATGGGCCGGACCGGGCGGGTGATCCGGCCCGCGGCGGTGCCGCGACCGTCGGACCTGCGGGGACGGGCGGCCACCCCGGGGCCGGGGCGCACCCGGCGCACGGGGTGAGCGCGGGACCCGGCGGCGGCGCGGGGTTCGGCAGGGGCGCCGGCGTGCCCCGGGCCGGGGCGGTGGACGCCGAGGCCGCCAGGCGGGCCGCCATAGAGGCGCGGGCGTCGGGTGCGCGACCGGTGCCGTCCGGTGAGCCGTCCGGCGCGGGCGGGGCCTCCGGCGCGGTGGCGCGGCGGGACCCTGTGGAGACCGGCGGGGACATCCGCGCCGCGCGGGCCGGGGCGATCGCCGCGTACCGTGCCGGAGCACGGGCCGCCGCCCGCGTGCAGGAGGCGCAGGAGGCGCAGCAGAACGGCCGCGCGGCGCTGCCCGGGGCCCGCCCCCCGGCCGACGGCGATCCCGCAGCCCTGGCCGGCAACCCTCCCGGACAGATGGCCGACCCCTACGGTGTGCAGGGCCCGCCCGTGCCCGGTCCCGCGCGGTACGGCGCTCCTTCGCCGGCGCACGCTTCCCTCGCGCCCCACTCCGGACAGGGCCCGGAGGCGACACCGGGAGGCGGCACGGCGGGCGAGGCGCGGACCGGCGCCCACTGGGACGGACCGGCGACCGCGGCACCGGGCGCCGGCGTCGGGCGCGGCCCCACCACCGCGCTGGCGGCCGAGCGGGCCCGCCAGGCGCGGATGGCCGTGGTCGGGCCGGTCACCGAGCGGTGGGCGCCCGAGCAGGCCGGGCCGGTGCACGAGAACTGGCAGCTGGCCGCGCCGATCGGTCCCGCGACCGATCTGTGGGCGCTCGGCGCGCTGCTCTTCCGAGCCGTCCAGGGGCATGCGCCGTACCCGGAGGAGTCGACGGCCGAGCTGGTGCAGATGGTGTGCGCCGAGCCGCCCGCCTTCGCCGAGGAGTGCGGACCGCTGCGACCGGTCGTGGAGTCCCTGCTGCGCCAGGACCCCACCGACCGCCCCGACTTCGAGGAGCTGCGCGGCTGGCTGCGCTCGCTGGTGCGGTCCGCGCCGGAGCCCGAGGCGGGCACGCACGTGATAGTCGCGCCGCCGGCCGATCCGCGCCGTCTGCCGATCGTCCGCCGCAAGGGCGAACTGGTGCGCCGCCGGCGCGCCGGGCTGCCCGCGTCGCACGGACGGCACAAGCGGGGCCGCCCCGAGCCGGACCGCTCGCCCCGCAGTCTGGGCCGCACCCTCGTCCTCCTGGTCCTGCTGGTGCTGGCCGCGGCGATCGCCTACGCCGTGCTGTTCATGCCCAAGGCCGGCGAGGACGACGCCGCCGGCCCGGACGGCGCCCGAGGGACCGGGGCCACCGGGACTCCGGCCGGCCAGGCGCCCGACGCCAGCAGCGAACCCCGGCCCGACCAGACCGGGCCCGCCGGCGGCGTCTCCGGATCCCCGTCGTCCCCGTCGTCCTCGTCGGCGCAGGCCACCCAGACCCAGACCGGTGGTTCCGGCGCGGGCGTCGCCGACGGTTTCACGCTCCGCAAGGACGAGGCCGGCTTCCAGATCGCCGTGGCGAACGGCTGGAACCGCACACCGAAGAACGGCCGGGGACAGGTCGTCTACGCGCACGGCGACTTCGAGCTGATCGTCGTGCCGGGGCGGGACAGCACGTCCGGGAACGGCAGCGACCCGATGGTCTACCAGCGGGAGAAGGAGAGCGAGCTCCAGCCGTACCGCGCCTCCAGCTGGGCGACGGCGTCCGGGCTGCGCACGACGACCGTGGGCACCCGGACCATGGCCGAGGGCCAGTTCACCTGGACCGACGGCGACGGCCGCAAGCTGTATGTCCGCAACCTCGCGATCCTGATCGCCGGGCGGTACCACGTCGTCCAGGTCAGAGGGCCGGAGGCCGAACGGGACGAGGTCACGCGGCTGTACGAACAGGCGGCGGCCGCCTACCAGTACACCGGCTGAGCGCCGCCGGTCCCCCCGGTTCCCGCGCCGGCGCGGAAGCGACAACCGTCACAGTGCTGTCTCCTTGGCACCCCTGCGGTTCCGCCGAGGCAGCAAGGTCTTTACGCTGACCCTGTCAAGAGCATTGCGGGGCAACGTGAATCAGATGCAGGGCCAGCTCCTGGCCGGCCGCTACCGGCTCGCCGACGCCATCGGGAGCGGCGGCATGGGCCGAGTCTGGCGTGCCCACGACGAGCTGCTGCACCGGGCTGTCGCCATCAAAGAACTGACCGCCGCGCTCTACGTCGCGGAGAGCGACCAGGCCGTGCTGCTGGCGCGGACCAGGGCGGAGGCCCGGGCCGCCGCGCGGATCAACCACTCCGCCGTGGTCACCGTCCATGACGTGCTCGAACACGACGGCCGGCCGTGGATCGTGATGGAGCTGGTCGAGGGCCGTTCGCTGGCCGACGCCGTCAAGGAGGACGGCCGAGTCGAGGCCGCCGAGGCCGCCCGGATCGGCCTGTGGGTGCTGCGCGCGCTGCGCGCCGCGCACTCCGCCGGTGTACTGCACCGCGACGTCAAGCCCGGCAACGTGCTCCTCTCGCACGACGGACGGGTTCTCCTCACCGACTTCGGCATCGCCCAGATCGACGGCGACACCACCATCACGCGCACCGGCGAGGTCGTCGGCTCTGTCGACTACCTGGCCCCCGAGCGGGTGCGCGGCCATGATCCGGGCCCGTCCTCCGACCTGTGGGCGCTGGGCGCGACGCTGTACACGGCGGTCGAGGGACGCTCGCCCTTCCGGCGCACCTCACCGCTGACCACCCTGCAGGCCGTGGTCGAGGAAGAGGCCGCCGACCCGCGCCATGCCGGCCCGCTGGGCCCCGTCATCGCCGCCCTGCTGCGCAAGGACCCGGCCGCCCGCCCCGGCACCGCCGAGGCCGAGCAGCTTCTCGCGGAGGCGGCCGAGGGACGGCGTCCGCACGCGGCTCAGGCGCACGGGGCCCAGGTGTATGTGCCCACGCAGTACGGCGGGCCCGACCCGGGTACCGGAGGCCACCGGACGGCGTCCCGCTCCGGGTCCCACCCGACCCCCGCCACCTCGTACGTACCCGTCGGCCCGGAAGCGGCGACACCGGTACCGGGCCACCCCGCGACCGGCCCGACCGCCGTGGGCCCGACCGCGACGGGTCCCACCACCGCGGCCCCGGCGCACTTCGGCCAGGGTCCGGCACCTGTCGGCCAGAGCCCGGCGCACAGCGGCCAGCGTCCGGCATACGTCGGCCAGGGTGCGCCGTCGGCCGGGACGGCGGCGGAGCCGCCCCGGCGCCGTCGTCGGCTGCGCTCGCTCGTGCTGGTGGTGGCCGTCGCCGCGCTGGTCGGCGGGGGGACCGCCGTGGTGCTGCAGAAATGGGACGGGGGGCGGTCGCAGACCGTCGGCTCCGACTCGCCGTCCGACTCGCCGAGTCCGACGAGCGCCTCCACCCCCGTCGAGCAGGGCGCGGTGCCCGACTCCTGGCAGCGCGTCGACGACCCGCTGGGCTTCGGCCTCTCGCTCCCCCGGGGCTGGGAGCGTGAGGTGTACCAGGACGACGGCGATCTCCAGCAGATCGACTACTCGCCCGACGGCGGCAAGCACTTCGTGCGCATCGCCCTCGACAAGTCCCCCGACTTCAGCGACCCGTACGCGCACCAGGTCGACCTGGAAGCACAGCTCAAGAGGCTGGTCGACTACCACCGGGTCACCCTCGAGAAGAACGTCTACCGCGACCGGGCCGCCTCCGAGTGGGAGTACACCTGGACCGCGCTGGCCAAGGACACCGAGTTCCCCGGACCGCGCCGCGCCATCGAGGAGACGTACGTGGCCCGTAACGGCGCCGAGTACGCGATCTACATGTCTGCGCCCGCCGACGACGACTGGGCCACCACGGCCAGACAGTTCAGATCCGTACTGCAGAGCTGGCGCGAGCCCACCGCGTAGTACCGGCCGCAGGCTCCCGCAGTTGGCCGGACGGCGCCCCGGAGGCAGGCCGTCCGGTGGGGCATGATGTGCCCATGGGGACCGAGGGGGACGGGAGCACCGCACGGGTCATCGCGGGCCGTTACCGGCTGGAGGCGAGGCTCGGGCGCGGCGGCATGGGTGTCGTGTGGCGGGCCACGGACGAGCTGCTGGGACGGCGTGTCGCGGTCAAGGAGCTGACCCAGGACGACACGCTCTCCGACGAGGAGGCCCGCGAACGGCGGGACCGGACACTGCGCGAGGCACGTGCCGTCGCCCAGTTGCGCCACCCGCACGTCATCGTCGTGCACGACGTCGTCGTGGAGGACGAACGCCCCTACATCGTGATGGAGCTGCTGGACGGCGGCTCGCTCGCCGACCGGATCGCCGAGCACGGCCCGCTCGCCCCGGACGAGGCCGCCCGGATCGGCATCGCCCTGCTCGGCGCCCTGCGCGCAGCGCACGCGGCGGGGGTGCTGCACCGGGACATCAAGCCCGCGAACGTCCTGTTGGAACGCGACGGCGACCGGGTCGTCCTCACCGACTTCGGCATCGCGCAGGTCTCGGGCGCCACCACGCTCACCCAGACCGGCTCGTTCGTCGGCTCGCCCGAGTACACCGCGCCGGAGCGGATGTCCGGGGCGCGCACCGGCGCGGAGTCCGACCTGTGGTCGCTGGGCGCGCTGCTGTGCACGGCGCTGAGCGGCGAATCCCCCTTCCGACGGGACTCGTTGGGCGGCATCCTGCACGCCGTCGTGTTCGCCGAGATCCGTACGCCCCCGCAGGCCGGGCCGCTGCTGCCGGTCGTCCGGGGTCTTCTGGAGCGCGATCCGGACCGGCGGCTGAGCAGCGCGGAGGCGGAGCGGCTGCTGCGCGCCTTCCTCGACACCGGGTGCACGCCGACGCCCGTGTCGTCCGGATACACGCCGACGCAGGCCGACCTGCCCCGGCCGCAGCCGCAGCCGCAACCGCAACCGGAACAGGCCGCCAGGGAACGCTCCACGCGCAGTGTGCTGGTGGCCGCGCTGCTGGTCGCCGCGATGGCGGGCGCGGGCGTGTCGGCGGCGGCGCTGCTGATGAAGGGGGACGGCGACGGAGGGCACGCGCCCGCGAGTTCGGCGCCGGCGGTCTCCGCGAGCGGGTCGGGGCGCTCGGCGAGCGGGTCCCCGAGCGCGCCGGTGTCGTCCGCTCCGTCGCCCGCCGCGTCGCTCACGCCGAGCCGTACGCCGTCCGCACCCTCCGGCTACCGGGTGGCCGACGATCCCGCCGGGTTCGCGTTCGCGGTGCCGGAGGACTTCACGCGTGTGCCGCAGGGCGAGCGGGTGTTCTACATGTCGCCGGGGCAGGTCTTCCGGCTCGGCGTGAAGGTCTCCCACGCGTCGCCGGACGGCCCGCTCGCCGTCATGGAGCGGGCCGCAGCCCGGGGTGCGGACACCAACCCGGGCTACCACGACGGCCGGGTCACCGAGACCAGCCAGGGCGGACGCCCTGCCGCGCTCTGGCAGTTCACCTGGAACGGCTTCAGCGCCGCGGAGGGCCCCCGGCACACCTACGACCTGTGCTGGGAGGAGGGCGGGCGACTGTACGACGTGTGGGTCTCGGCGCCGGTCGGGAAGGTACGGGAGGCGCGGGAGTACTTCGACGTCGCGGTCGACACCTTCGTCGTAGGGTGAGGAACCTTCGTCGTCGGGTGGGGCGGCCGCGCGGAGGGTCCGCGTAAAAGGGGCATAAGGAGCGGTACGCGTCACGGGTGTGTGACCGGTGGGCCCGACCGGTGGAAATCGGCCCGTGTGGCGCGATGTGATGAGCCCATGAGCCACCACGGGGGATTCGGGCCCGGTCCCGACGACACGACGAGTTTTGTTCTGCAACCGCCGAACCCGCGCCCGCAGGTGAACCCGCAACCGCACATGAACCCGAACCCGGCCCCGGGCGGCGTGCCGCCGCAGCCGCCGGTGGCCGGGACGGCGGACGGGTCGGTGGACGGGCCGGCGGCCGGGGCGGTGCAGGAGCCCGGCGTGGGGAGGCTCGTCGCGGGACGCTACCGGCTGCTGGCCAAGCTCGGGCACGGCGGCATGGGCACCGTGTGGCGCGCCAAGGACGAGACCGTGGACCGCGAGGTCGCCGTCAAGGAACCCCGGGTGCCGGACCACCTTCCCGAACGTGAACGGGCCAATACGTTCGAGCGGATGCGGCGCGAGGCGCGGGCGGCGGCGCGGCTCGACCATCCGGCCGTGGTCAACGTCCATGACGTCGCCGTCGTCGACGGCCGGCCGTGGATCGTGATGGAACTGGTCCACGGACGTTCGCTCGGCGACGCCTTGCAGGAAGGCACGCTCGGGACGCCCGAGGCGGCCCGGATCGGCCTGGAGGTGCTCGGCGCGCTGGAGGCCGCGCACGCGGCGGGCATCCTGCACCGGGACGTCAAGCCGGACAACGTACTGCTCGGCCGGTACGACCGGGTCGTCCTCACCGACTTCGGCATCGCGCAGATCGAGGGCGAGACCAACCTGACCGACACCGGGGGCTTCGTCGGCTCGCCCGAGTACATCGCGCCCGAGCGGGTGCTGGGCCGGCGTCCCGGGCCCGCCGCCGACCTGTGGTCCCTGGGCGTGGTGCTGTACACGGCGACCGAGGGCGTGTCGCCGTTCCGGCGCAGCAACACGCCGGCCACCCTGCAGTCCGTCCTCCACGCGACGCCCGCACCGCCCGCCGCCGCGCAGGGGCCGCTCGCCGAGGTCGTCGACGGCTTGCTGCAGAAGGACCCGGCACTGCGTCCGACGGCCGCGCGGGTGCGGACGCTGCTGGAGGCCGCCGCGAACCCGCCCGCACCGCCCGCGCCGCAGCCCCCGCAGGCCGTCTCGCACACCGCGGCGCTGAGCGTCCGGCGCCGGCTCGGCCGCCGCACGACGTGGATCGGGCTCGGCGCAGCCGTCGTCGCGGCGGCGACAGCGGCGTACCTGGTGTTCGCCGATCCGTTCGCGGGGCCGCTGCCGGACGGCTGGACGACGAAGCCCGAGAAGGAGGTCACCGCGACGCTGGTGGTGCCCGACAGTTATGTGCGCAGCGAACCCGAGAAGACCGCCCCCGCCGACGATCACTGGGTGGCTTACACCGACCCCAGCGGCGCGATCTCGGTCGTCCTGCGGGTGGACCGCAGAGCGCAGGACACCGGCCACCGGATCAAGGACTCCGCGGCGGCCGAGATGTACGCCGACAACGGGGACTTCAAGGAGTCGGGCAGTTACGAGCTCGACATGCCGAAGGGGCCCGCGACCCGCACGGACGGCAACGCGACCTTCCACGGCCGCAAGGCCGCCGGGAACACCGTCGTCTACACCACGGACGACAGCCGGCAGCCGGCCCCGCGCGAGCTGCGGATCCTGTACTACAAGTCCAGCGCCGGCGACATGTACAAGCTCATGGTCGGCTACCCGGGCAAGGGCGACTTCACCGCCCGCGGCCGCGAGGTGGCCCGCACGGCGATCGCCCACCTGGAGATCGACCGGCTCTAGCGCCCGCCACGGAACCGCACCCGGGAACCGCACTCCGGTCTCCCGCCCCGGAACCGGTGGGGGGACGAGTGCGGAACCGGTGCCGGACCGGGGCGCCCGGACCGTGTGGGGAAGCGTGCGGCAAGCCCGGCATATGCGGGGCTCGACGCCCTGATCAGCACGTTTGTTGCCAGTGAACGCTGGCGTCATGTGTGCGGGCGGTGAATCCCTATTACCCGCGGGTACCCAAAGTCCCCCGTACGTCATACCCTGCGGCTCATGACGGACTCGCAGGCCCCGGAGAAGACTTCGGAACAGACGCCGGAAAAGACAGGCACCAACCCCCTCGCCCCCGCCCCCACCGGCGTCCGTACCGCCGCCGACGTGGTGACCCCCGAGCTGGTGGCCCAGCTCACCAAGGGAGTGACCGGCTCCGGCCGCACGGCCAACCACACGCCGTTCACCGGCGAGAAGCTCGCCGACCTGCCCGAGTCCACCCCCGAGGACGTGCTCAGGGCCTACGAGGCGGCCCGCGCCGCCCAAGCGGTGTGGGCGAAGACGCCGGTCCGGGAGCGGGCCGCCGTCCTGCTCCGCTTCCACGACCTGGTGCTGGAGCGCCAGGCCGAGGTGCTCGACCTCATCCAGCTGGAGACCGGCAAGGCCCGTCTGCACGCCCACGAGGAAGTGCAGGCCGTCGCGGTCGCCGCCCGCCACTACGGCCGCAGGGCCCCCTTCTACCTGCGCCCCAAGCGGCACGCGGGCGCCATACCGACCCTCACCAAGGTGACCGAGCTGCGCCACCCGCGCGGTGTCGTGGGGCAGATCGCCCCCTGGAACTACCCGCTGGAGCTGTCGGTCGGCGACGCGCTGCCGGCGTTCGTCGCGGGCAACGCGGTCGTCATGAAGCCGGACACGGAGACCTGCCTGACCGCCCTGTGGGCCCGTGACCTGCTCGTCGAGGCCGGTCTGCCCGCGGACGTCTTCCAGGTCGTCCTGGGCGAGGGCCCCGTCGTCGGCCCCGAGGTCGTCCGGCACGCCGACTACGTGTCCTTCACCGGGTCCACCCGCACCGGCCGCGAGGTCGCGCAGGGCGCCGCCGCCCGGCTGATCGGCGTCTCCCTCGAACTCGGCGGCAAGAACGCCATGCTGGTCCTCGAGGACGCCGACATCGAGCGGGCGGCCGAGGGCGCGGTCCGCGCCTGCTTCTCCTCGGCCGGCCAGCTCTGCATCTCCATCGAGCGGCTGTACGTCCACGAGTCGATCGCGGACGCCTTCGTCGAGCGCTTCGCCGCCCGCACCCGGGCCATGCGCCTCGGCACCTCCCTGGCCTACGGCGCCGACATGGGCTCCCTGGTCGGCGAGCGCCAGCTGGAGACCGTGACCCGGCACGTCGAGGAGGCCGTCGCCAAGGGCGCGAAGGTCGTCGCCGGCGGTGTCGCCCGCCCGGACGTCGGCCCGTACTTCTTCGAGCCGACCATCCTCGACGGCGTCACGGAACCCATGTCCGTCTGCACCGAGGAGACCTTCGGCCCGGTCGTCTCGATCTACCGCTTCAAGACCGACGACGAGGCGATCGAGCACGCCAACTCCACGCCGTACGGTCTGAACTCGTCGGTGTGGACGAAGGACGGCCGTCGCGGCCGGGAAGTCGCCTCCCGCGTGCGGGCGGGCACCGTGAACGTCAACGAGGGTTACGCCGCCGCCTACGGCAGCGTCCAGTCCCCGATGGGCGGAATGAAGGACTCCGGTCTCGGCCGCCGGCACGGCTCCGAGGGCATCCTGAAGTACACGGAGGCCCAGACGGTGGCCCATCAGCGCCTGCTGCCGATGGCGCCCGCCTTCGGCATGGACGACGAGAAGTACGCGGCGTTCATGAGCACCAGCCTGAAGGTGATGAAGGCACTCCGACTGCGCTAGGGCAGGCCCGCACCGTTGCGGTGCCAGGACAGGCCCCGCGTGTTCTGTCCCGGGTGAGTCCCGGGGGAGACGACCGGTCCCCATCCGTTCTCGACGAGGAGAGCACGTGTCCCAGGACGCCTACGACTACGACGTCATCGTCGTCGGATCCGGCTTCGGCGGTTCCGTGACCGCCCTGCGCCTCACGGAGAAGGGCTACCGCGTAGGCGTCCTGGAGGCCGGCCGCCGTTTCACCCGGGAGTCGCTCCCCAGGAACTCCTGGGACCTGAAGAACTACCTGTGGGCCCCGAAGCTCGGCATGTACGGCATCCAGCGCATCCACCTGCTGGGCAACGTCATGGTGCTGGCCGGCGCGGGCGTGGGCGGCGGCTCCCTCAACTACGCCAACACGCTGTACGTGCCGCCGAAACCGTTCTTCGACGACCCCCAGTGGCGTGGCATCACCGACTGGCAGGAGGAGCTGACGCCGTACTACGACCAGGCCCGGCGCATGCTCGGCGTACGGCTCAACCCGACGACGACCCCCTCCGACGTGCACCTGAAGGCGGCCGCCGAGCGGATGGGCGTCGGCGACACCTTCCACATGGCGCCCGTCGGCGTGTTCTTCGGCGACGGCGAGGACGCCGACGGCACGGTGAAGGCGAAGCCGGGCCAGCGGGTCGACGACCCCTATTTCGGCGGCGCGGGCCCGGCCCGCAACGCCTGCACCGAGTGCGGCGAGTGCATGACCGGCTGCCGGCACGGCGCGAAGAACACCCTCAACGAGAACTACCTGCACCTCGCCGAGAAGGCGGGCGCCGTCGTGCACCCCCTGACGACGGTCGTCTCCGTCACGGACGACTCGCAGGGCGGGTACGCGGTGGCCACTCTGCCCACCGACGAGCGCCGCAGGGGCAGGGCGAAGGCGCGGGGCAGGGTCTTCAAGGCCCGCCGGGTCGTCCTCGCCGCCGGCACCTACGGCACCCAGACCCTGCTGCACCGGATGAAGGCCAACCGCCAACTCCCGTACCTCTCGGACCGGTTGGGCGAGCTGACCCGTACCAACTCGGAGGCGCTGGTCGGTGCCCAGACCGACGACCGCCGCTACCGCAAGGCCACCGGCGCGCCGAAGGTCGACTTCACGCGCGGCGTCGCCATCACCTCGTCCGTCCACCCGGACGCCGACACGCACATCGAGCCGGTCCGCTACGGCAAGGGCTCCAACTCGATGGGCGGGCTGTCGATCCTCCAGGTGCCGTACGCGGAGGGCTCCTCCAGGGTGGCCGGCTGGCTGACGAACGCGGCCCGCCACCCGCTGCTCGTCCTGCGCTCGCTGTCCAACCGCCGCTGGTCGGAGCGGACCATCATCGGTCTGGTGATGCAGTCGCTGGACAACTCGCTGACGACGTATCTGAAGCCGTCCGGCGTCGGCAAGGGTCTGCTGACGGCACGCCAGGGGCACGGCGCCCCCAACCCCAAGCAGATCAAGGCCGCCTCCGAGGCCGCCTCCGCGATCGCCGCCGACATCAACGGCTTCGCCGGTTCCAACGTCGGCGAGCTGATGGGCACCCCGCTTACCGCCCACTTCCTCGGCGGCTGCCCGATCGGCGACTCCCGCGAGACCGGCGTCATCGACCCGTACCACCGCCTGTACGGCCACCCGGGCATCTCGGTCGTCGACGGCGCGGCCGTGTCGGCGAACCTGGGCGTCAACCCCTCGCTCACCATCACCGCCCAGGCGGAGCGCGCGATGTCGTACTGGCCGAACAAGGGCGAGACGGATCCGCGTCCGGCGCAGGGAGCGGCGTACGAACGCCTGAAGCCGGTGGAGCCGGTCAGCCCGGCGGTGCCGGCGGACGCCTTCGGCGCGCTGCGCCTGCCGTTCCTCGGCATGCCGGCGGTCCCGCCCCGGCAGTAGCACGAGTACGGGCGACGACACGCCGAAGGGACCTGCGCCCCCCTCCGGGCGCAGGTCCCTTCGTGTGTCCCGATGCGCGTTACGCGTGCATGCCGACCTTGCGGCGACGGACGGCGAACACCGCGCCGCCGCCGGCGAGCACGGCGACCCCGCCGACCAGGCCGATCACCGGCAGCGCGGAGTCGGAGCCGGTCGAGGCGAGGCTGCCGCTGATCGGCTTGGCGTCGCCCTGGGGCTTGACGCCGGAGGTGGGCTTGTGGCCGTTGGGCTTGGCGTCGCCGGAGTCGCCCGCGTCCGTGCCGGCGGCGAGGATCCGGACGTCGTAGTAGTCACTGTTGCCGTGGCAGGCGGAGTCCTCGCCGGCGTAGACGGCCTCGCTCAGCGCCAGCGAGGAGCCCGCCGGGGCGGAGGCCTTGACCTTCACCCGCAGTTCGAGGCTGGCGGAGGAGTGCTTCTCCAGCGTGTCGAGCAGGCCGACGAACGATCCCGTGACGTCGACCTTCTTGCCGTGCTCGTCCTCGTAGGAGTCCTGGAAGCTGTTGGTCCACTTCCCGTCCTCCTTGACCTGGATGACGGCGAGGCCCTCGGACAGGTACGCCTCGGTCGTTTCGTCGCCGTACTCGAGGAACGCGTCGAGGTACACGTTCTTCAGGTCGCGGTCGGAGTCGTTGTCGACGACGAACGTGAAGCCGTGCCAGCCGGAACCGGCGACGATCTTGCTCGGCAGGCCCTTGATCTGCGCCGACAGGTCCTCGTCGAGGTCGAAGGAGTCGCAGTCCTCGTACGGGTCGAACCCGTTCCCGCTCTCGGAGGCCGACGAGCTCGCGGTGGACGTCCCCGAGCTGGAGGAGGAGGCAGAGGAGGAGCCGGACGGGGAGCCGGACGCCTTCTCGCCGTCCGACGGGGACGACGAAGCCGACGAAGCGTCGGTCGTGGTGTCGGTCGTGGTGCCGGTCTTGGTGTCGGACGCACTCTGGTCGTCCGAGGCCGAGGCGGACGGCGAGGAGGTGCCGGTCTCCGAGGAGGATGCGCTCGGCGAGGACGTACCGCCCTCCTCCGCGAAGGCGGCGGGCGCCGACAGCAGCGCGAGCGGCGCGATGACGGCAGCCGCGGCCGCGGTGACCATCGTGCGGCGGAGATTCATGAAGACCTCGTGGATCTGGTGGTGGAGGCCTTCCGCATGGGGGTGCTGGGAGTGGCCCTGGTTCGGTACGTGTGACCAGGCAGGGCCGAAATCAGTTGTCCTGAACTCATCAGTTCTTTATGTGATGCCCGTCACGTTCACTCCTTCCTGGGCGTGACGAAGGGCCCCGCGGGACGGATCCGCGGGGCCCTTCTTTACCGTCAGCACCGGCGTCAGGGCAGCGCCGGTGCCTGGGAGCGGCGCCGGGGGGTTTGCGCCGCTGGTCTGGACCTCTGGTGGTCGAGAAGGGCAACGGTGCACGTGAGGCAGTTGCCCTGGGGGACTTGGCCCTGTTCGGGGCTTTCTCGCATCGTGCTGGATGAGCGCGGCCTCCGCAACCATTTGGCCCAGCCTTGTGCGTTTTCGCATTGTCCGTCGGTCGGCCCCGGGCGTCCCCGAGGCCGGCCGTTCTCTTGGGTGACCGGGCTGCTGTCCCCTGCGGTCCGGTCACGTTCCGGAGCGAGGTCCCACGGCGCACGAACGCGATCCGTACGCCTCTCGCCCCAGCGAGCCACGCGTGGTTCTTCCGGGCCCGCCCCTGGCTGGCGCGGACACGGGGACCAACGAAGCGCCCCGGGCGGCGGTCACGCGCCGTACGGGTGAGAGAACGCCCGAACTGGCGCGCGACCTCGGGCCCGCCTCCGCGTGTCCTTGTCCGGCGCGCGGCCTCAGACGCGGCCCCGGCACAGCTCCAGCAGCGTCATTGCCAGGGACGTGCCGGGCTTGCCGAGCGCGTCGCTGTAGTGCCCGAGGACCTCCATCTCGCGGGAGAGGTTCACCCGCCGACCGCCGGAGGTGATGCGCGCCTCCTGGATGACGGCCGAGACGGCCATCCGTTCCTGGATCAGTCCGATGATCCGGTCGTCGAGCGCGTCGATGCGCTCCCGGGCGCCGGTGATCACGTCGGCGGCGTCGGTGGTGCGGGCGCCGGTCTTCTCCGCGGCGGTGGCGGCGGTGGCGGTGGTGGTCATCTCGGGGCTCCTCGTGGGAAAGGGGGCCCCGGATCGGCAGGATCCGGAAAACGCCAGGCGCCCCGGACCTTGTCGGCCCGGGGCGCCTGGGAAGTCGCTCGTCAGTTGCTCAAGCAGCACGACCATGGCAGCCGGTGGGCCGGTTGCCATAGGTAAACAGGAAGGTCGGGTGCGTGAGCATGCGGCCAGTATGCAGCGTCGTCGGGCGCGGTCCAACACGGTTCGCATCCTGAGACGCGACGGTGGGCCAGGGCGCCGGTCGGCGCTCGGTCCGCCGTCGGGGCCGCTGCCCGCGCCCGCCTCGGTAGAATCGGAGGACACAGAGACCCCGCCCCACCGCCGGAAGGCCCCCGTGTCATCAGCGACTCCTACTGCCGCCGCCCCCGACACCGTCCTGGTCGTCGACTTCGGTGCGCAGTACGCCCAGCTCATCGCCCGTCGAGTCCGCGAGGCGCGGGTCTACAGCGAGATCGTGCCGAGCAGCATGCCGGTCGAGGAGATGCTCGCCAAGAACCCGGCGGCGATCGTCCTCTCCGGCGGCCCCTCGTCCGTGTACGAGGAGGGCGCCCCGACCGTCGACCGTGCGCTCTTCGAGGCCGGCGTCCCCGTCTTCGGCATGTGCTACGGCTTCCAGCTGATGGCGCAGACCCTCGGCGGCACCGTCGACAACTCCGGCGCCCGTGAGTACGGCCGCACCGACCTGCACGTCTCCCGCGCCTCCTCCACCCTCTTCGAGGGCACCCCGGCCGAGCAGGCCGTGTGGATGTCGCACGGCGACGCCTGCTCCGCCGCGCCCGAGGGCTTCGTCGTCAGCGCCTCCACGGACGTCGTCCCGGTCGCCGCCTTCGAGAACGACGAGAAGAAGCTCTACGGCGTCCAGTACCACCCCGAGGTCATGCACTCCACGCACGGCCAGCAGGTGCTGGAGCACTTCCTCTACCGGGGTGCGGGCCTGAGCCCGGACTGGACCACCGGCAACGTCATCGACGAGCAGGTCGCGGCCATCCGCGAGCAGGTCGGCGACCGGCGTGCCATCTGCGGCCTCTCCGGCGGCGTCGACTCCGCGGTCGCCGCGGCGCTCGTGCAGAAGGCCATCGGCTCGCAGCTGACCTGCGTCTACGTCGACCACGGTCTGATGCGCAAGGGCGAGACCGAGCAGGTCGAGAAGGACTTCGTGGCCGCGACCGGCGTCCAGCTGAAGGTCGTCGACGCGGAGGAGCGCTTCCTCACCGCCCTGAAGGGCGTCTCCGACCCCGAGGAGAAGCGGAAGATCATCGGACGCGAGTTCATCCGCGTCTTCGAGCAGGCGCAGGCCGAGATCATCGCGGACGAGGGCCCGGCCGTGGAGTTCCTCGTCCAGGGCACGCTCTACCCGGACGTCGTCGAGTCCGGCGGCGGCACCGGCACCGCCAACATCAAGTCCCACCACAACGTCGGCGGCCTCCCCGAGGACCTGGAGTTCCAGCTCATCGAGCCGCTGCGCAAGCTGTTCAAGGACGAGGTCCGCATGGTGGGCCAGGAGCTCGGCCTGCCCGAGGAGATCGTCCAGCGCCAGCCGTTCCCGGGTCCCGGCCTCGGCATCCGCATCGTCGGCGAGGTCACCAAGGAGCGCCTGGACCTGCTGCGCGACGCCGACGCCATCGCCCGCGAGGAACTGACGGCCGCCGGTCTCGACCGCGAGATCTGGCAGTGCCCGGTGGTCCTCCTCGCCGACGTCCGCAGCGTCGGCGTCCAGGGCGACGGCCGCACCTACGGCCACCCGATCGTGCTGCGCCCGGTCTCCTCCGAGGACGCCATGACGGCCGACTGGTCGCGGCTGCCGTACGACGTCCTGGCGAAGATCTCCACCCGGATCACCAACGAGGTGCGTGACGTCAACCGTGTCGTCGTCGACATCACCTCGAAGCCGCCGGGCACCATCGAGTGGGAGTGACCCCCTGCACGGGGTTCAGGTCCGCTTGAGAGTGCGCACCGGCTCTCCGGGCTTCCAGACCTGGGCGACCAGATATGTGTCGTCCTCGATATAGGTCCGCACGACCTCCGTCAACTCGGTGCGGAAGAGGTGGAACGGCTCCGGCGGTTCCACCTCTTTCACGTACGCCCCTTTGAGCTTCGGGTCGTCCACCTCGACCGCCCGGCCGGCGATCCGGACGTCGCCGCCGCCCAGCCCCGTCCCCTCGCCCGGGTTGGCCTGGAGGCTGAAGCGGGGATCGCGGTGCAGGTCCCGTGCCTTGAGCGAGTCCGGCATCATGCCGAGCCACAGCTCACCGCCGGTGAACCGGACCTCGAGGCCGCTGGTGCGGGGCGAGCCGTCCTTGCGGAGCGTCGCGAGGACATGGTGCGTGAAGGCTGCGAAGCGTTCCTCGGCGACCTTCGCCAGCTCCGGTTCGGCCGCGGCGAAGGACGACCAGTTCGCTGTCATGGGGATCTCGGCGGGGATCTCGGTCATACGGCGAGTGTGGCCCCGATACCGGACACCTTCTGTCGGTGTTTCGCGCACGTCCGGATGACGGTCGGCAACGCTCAAGACGTGCACCGAAGGTGACGGAAATCGTCATCTTTGTATAACGGCTCTGCCCTTTTACGTTGACCGAGGGTAACTTCCGCGTCGTGACGCAATCCAGTGCTGGAGGACCGATGCCACGGCCCACGCCGCCTGCCCCCCTGCCCACGGACCGGCTGCAGTTCGCGATGCCACCGATGCACGACTCGGTGGAGGGCGAGCGCCTGCACCGCAAGGAACGGCTGGCGGGCGCGGTGCGCCTCTTCGGACGGCTCGGCTTCGAGGACGGCGTCTCCGGCCATATCACCGCCCGGGATCCCGAGTTCGACGACTGCTTCTGGGTCAACCCGTTCGGCATGCCCTTCCAGCACGTCACGGTCAGTGACCTGGTGCTGACCAACCAGGACGGGCAGGTCGTCGAAGGCCGCTACCACGTCAACCAGGCCGCCTTCACCGTGCACGCCCAGGTGCACGCGGCACGGCCCGACGTCGTGGCCGTCGCGCACTGCCACTCCGTGCACGGCCGCGCCCTCGCCGCCCTCGGCGAGCTGCTCGACCCCATCACCCAGGAGAGCTGCGCGTTCTACGAGGACCACGCCCTCTACGACGCCTACACCGGGGTCGCCGTCGACGCGGAGGAGGGCAGGCGCATCGCGGCCGCGCTCGGCTCCCGCAAGGCGCTCGTGCTGCGCAACCACGGACTGCTGACGGTCGGCGACTCCGTCGACGCGGCCGCCTGGTGGTTCCTGTCGATGGAACGCTCCAGCCAGGTTCAGCTGACCGCGCGGGCGGCGGGCCGGCCCGTGCTGATCGACCACCGGGCGGCGGTGGCGACCCGGGAGCAGCTCGGCGGCGACCTGGTGGCGTGGATCAACTACCAGCCGCTGTGGCAGGACATCAGCCGCAGCCAGCCCGACCTGCTGAGCTGACCGGGAGCCGCGGCCCGCACTCAGAAGTTCCGCAGCCCTCAGAAGCCCCGCAGCACCACGGCCTTCGTCCGCGTGAACTCCTCGTCGGTGAGCACACCGTCCCGGTGCAGTTCGCCCAGCTCGCGCAGCCTGCGCAGCAACACGTCGTGATGGTCGGCCGGCGACGGGACGGACGCCGTGAGCCACCGCCCGCGGTCCGCTCCCCCCTGCCCGTGCGCGCGCCCGTGTCCGCCCCCGTCCCCGGCCCCACGGCAGTCTCCGTTTCGGTCTGCGTTCCCGTGCCCGTTCCTGTCGCCGGGCTCCCGGTGTGCGCGGGCCGAGGGATGCGGCAGCCGTGCGGTGACCGCCGTCGCGACCAGCGCCGTCAGCAGGTCGCGGCTCACGTTGCCCCACAGATCGAGGGCGTACGGGTCCTTCTCGGCCGGCAGCTTCGAGTGCACCGTCTCGCGGGTCACGAAGCGCAGGAAGCCGTCCTCGAAACCGGAGTTGGGCAGCCACTCGACCCGCACCACGTCGCCCACGTCGAGCACCCGGGGCCCGGTCGCCCGTTTCACCCGGTCCGAGGTCTCCGCCCAGTCGACGCGCACCTGGACGCCGTCGAAGGAGACGACGCCGTCCGACGACCGCACGGAGACCGGGACCGGCGGGCCGGGCAGCAGGTAGGCCACGGTCGGCTCACCCGGGATCTGGTCCAGCAGCAGCGCGTGCCGGATCTCCTCGGCGAGGTACTCGGCGACCCCGGAACGATCCGCGTCCACCGTGAGCCGGTAGGGATCGACGGCGTCGGGCAGCCGCCCGCCGGTCGCCTGCAGCAGTGGATCCGCTCCCTCGCGCAGCCTCATCCGCAGCCGACCGCGCCTGCGTTCAGGCTCGTAGACGATCCCGGCGACCGCCTCCAGAGGCACGGCGATCTCCCCGTACGTCTGCCGGAACAGCGGCACGGAACGGTGCAGCCCCGGCGTGATCCGGACCGTCGCGCCGTCGAAGGCCCAGGTCCCGTCACGCTGGATGATCTCGGCCATACGGAAATTCTCGCAGCCGGGTCAACACTGCCCTTCGCGCTTCACCCCCGCTGACCAGACCTGGCGGACACACAGGGTGTGCCGTAGGGCACAATTCGACGGCATCACAGGGGAGTTGTTCACAGGGTGGCGGCCCGGTCCGCTCAGGGTCCATCGAGGACCGCCATCCGATCGGGTCGCGGGGAAGGCAGGCGTCGGACGTGGCGGTGCAGGAGGCGAGACAGGGCGCGAGCCCCGGACCGGGTGCGGGCGTGCACGACGGCGGCTGCACCTGCGGGGACTGCCCGCACGGGGCGCGTGAGGGACACCGGCGCGCTGTCGCCGCGTTCCTGCGGAAACGTGACGGGTTCGCCGCCGGACAGGGGCTGCCGGCCGCCGTCGCCCACTCCGTCTCCGCCTCCCGCCAGTGGGTCTCGGAGGAACTGACGCAGTCCGCGGAGTTCGTCGCCGAACGCGGGCGCGCCGAGAGCGAGGCCTGGCTGGGCCGTCTGTGGCTGCGCACCACGGTCACCGTGTGGGCGGCGGTCGTCGTGCTGCTGCTGATCCAGTCCCTGACCGCCGTCGGCGCGGGCTGGACCGCCGCCCGCACCGCCGGACTCCTCGCCGCCCTCGTCGTCGCCGGCGCGCTCACCGCCGCCTCGTGGTTCCACCGGGCGCGCGGCGGTGCGCTCGCCCCCGTGATCGGCGAGGACAACCGTCCCTCCACCTCCCGCGCGGTCGCCGCCGCCTGGGTGCTGCTCGTGGCCTACGCCGTGCTGGTGCTGGCCGGCCGGCTCGCCGCCGCCTCCGGCCCCGCCGAACGCGACGCACTGATCGCCGGACTCGACCTCGCCCGCGGCGCCGGCACGGTGACCGTCCTCGCCGTGGTCTGCGGGATCGCCGTGCTGGTGCGCCGCGTGGTCGGCCTGCGAGTCCTCGCCCAGCGGCTGCAGAAGGTCCGGGCCCACCGCCCGCGCGCCGCCGACCTGCTGACCGACGACTCCGGCCGCGGCGCCTTCGCCGACATCCAGTACGCGGTCATCGGCGGCGTCGCCCTCGTCTTCGCCGGTGTCCGCCTGGCCCGCCGCCCCGACCAACTGCCCGACCTGCCCTGGGGACTCGCGGTCGTGGTGCTGATCTCGGCGGCGACGTATCTCGCCGGCAAGTACGCCGAGGGCGGCCGCCCCGTCATCCTCTCCGTCGTCCGCTCCCGCGAGGCCGGCGACCTCGACGCGCCGATCCGCACCGGCGACGACATCGAGATCCGCGGGGCCGGGTTCGTGCCGCCCGGGGCCCAGACCGCCGACCGGCTCTCCCGCATGGTCGTCCGCATCGGACCCGTCCACGTCCACGTCCCGCTCGTGCCGGTCACGGGCGGGTTCAGCAACCCGACCGACGCCGTCCTCACCGTCCCCGTCCCGGCGGACGTGGAAC
The DNA here is from genome assembly GCF_036898465.1 of Streptomyces sp. B21-105. Classification (NCBI taxonomy): domain Bacteria; kingdom Bacillati; phylum Actinomycetota; class Actinomycetes; order Kitasatosporales; family Streptomycetaceae; genus Streptomyces; species Streptomyces sp. B21-105. The sequence goes on from NZ_JARUMJ010000001.1 coordinate 5,692,931, forward strand.
CGGGGCGGGCCGAGGTCCAGGTCGTCACGGCGGCGGGGGTGGAGACGAACCGGTACATGATCGACGTCACAGAGTGAACGGCCCGCCGGAGTGAACCGCCGGGCCCGCTTATCCGTGCACCCAGTTGAGCGCACCCTCCATGTCGTACGTAGGGTTGTTGAGGGGTTTACCACTGCGCGGGCGAGAGGCGACTACGGGCGATGACTCACGGTATGCGGACGGACACCACTTCCCCTTACGCCGACGGCGGAGGACACGGCTGGCGGGACACCGCCACCCGGTACGCCCTCCTTCCCCTGCGCGTCTTCCTCGGCGTCACCTTCCTCTACGCCGGTCTCGACAAGCTGACCGACAGCGCCTTCCTGAAGGACAGCGGCGCCGGCTCGATCGGCGAGACCATGCGCGCCGTCCGTGACTCCTCCGCCATCCCGGCCCTGGTCGACATGGCCCTGAAGAGCCCGGTCGGCTTCGGCTACGCGATGGCCTTCGGTGAACTCGCCGTCGGCATCGGCGCCCTGCTGGGCATCCTCACCCGACTCGCCGCACTGGGAGGCGTGCTGATCTCCCTCAGCCTGTGGCTGACGGTGAGCTGGGCCGCCGAGCCGTACTACTACGGCAATGATCTTCCCTACCTCATGGCCTGGATCCCTCTCGTCCTCGCCGGCGCCCCGGTCCTCTCCTTCGACGCCGCCTGGCGCTCAAGGCGACGACAGCGCACCGGCGGCCTGGCCTAGGCTGCGCCGCCGGGCCGTTCGTCCGGCCCCGTCGGCACCGGCCCTTCAGGTCCCGGCCGGCGCCACCCGGCCGTCGGGTCCCGCCCGGCCGTCGGGTCCCGTGCGTGCCGTCCGGCTGGGCGCGCTGCCCGTTCGTTCGGGCACGCACGCCCGACCGCGTTGCCCCGCCTGAGCCCGTCCGTGTGTGCCGTGCGTGTGTGCCGTCCGCCGGGGCCCGCCTGTCCGGGCCGGTCCGTCGGTGCTGCCCGGCTGCGTCGCCCCGTCCGGCCCGGGCCGGACGGGGGAGGCGGTTTCGGTGGGGACGGAAGACGCGGTTGTGGGGCTCGGAGGGCCGGTGGTCAGGGTGTGGGGTTCGGGTCGGGGGCGGTCGGGGCGGTCTGGGCGGTGGGGTGGGACGAGCCGCGTCGTCTTCGTATGCTCCGGGCCGTCGCGCCCGTCGCGCCCGCCAGACAGAGGCCGCCCGTGACGAGCGGGATCAGCACGAACCACGGCGTCTGCCACAGGCTGCCCGCATCACCCGCGAAGAGGACGCCCGCGAGGACGAAGGCGGCGCCCGCCACCAGCCTGCCGGGCCTGAAGTCATGACGCAGCACGGGCCACCTCCGCCTGTCCCACTCCGACCCTGAGGTCGAGATCGATGGTTCCCTTCGCCGCCGTGCCCGAGGCCGGCGGCAGGGTGACCTCCTTGTGCTTGCCCGGCTCCACGTCCACATCCTGTTCGTCGTCGCCGGGCAGCTGGATGTCTCCCAGCCCCACGTCGATCCGTAGCTTCACCGTCACGTCGGGCGGGACGATCACCCGCAGCCGCCCCGCGCCCACCTCGGCCTCGGTGCTCACCGTCTGCCCCTTGGCCGGCGCCAGCCCGGAGAGGTCGAGAGTGCCCTCGCCGGCGCCCAGGTCGTAGGCGGTCCGTACGTCCGCCGCCGTCAGGGGGCGCCAGGTGGTGTCGGTCCAGTGCGTGCCGATGTCCTTCGGCAGGGCGGACGCCCCGGCCAGCAGTCCCGCCGTGACGATGGCGAGGAAGACCGACCCCGCCCCCGTCCGGCCCAGGAACGAGCTGACGGCGATGCCGCAGCCGAGCACGATCAGCGCTGCCGCGAGGCCTGCCTGGAGGCTGGTGCCGAGCGGGTGGTGGTCCCAGGTCAGCCCGGTGGCGAGGCCGCACGCGAGCAGGGCGAGCAGGAAGAGCCAGCCGCCGATCCAACGCGGCCCGCGCGGTTCGGTGTGGGGTGCGCGCGAAGTGCGTACGGCCTCCGGGCGGGGCCCGTGTCCGACGAGGTCGACGCTGACCGCCGACGCGAGGTCCCGGCCGCGGGCATCCCAGGGGCCCCACAGGTAGCCCGTGCCGCCGTCGTGCGTGCCGTCCTTGACTATGGGGTCACGCCACCACGAGGGGTAGGCGGTGGGCGCCGGCGGCGCCTTGGCCTCCGGCGGAGCGTCGGCCACGGCCTGGGCGGCCAGCGGGTCGGGGTCGAAGGAGCCCCGGTGCCGCGACCAGTACCCGGCGCCCGCGAGCAGCAGGGAGACGACGACGGCGAAGGTCAGCACACTGCCGTTCTTCAGCATCGACAGGAACACCCCGCAGCCGACCAGCGCGAACAGCACGGCCGCGAGGGCCTGGCCGTCCACCCGGCCGGTCAGGAGCTTGCGCACCTCGTTCTGCTCGTCGTCGGCGTAGGGGACGAAGAGCCAGGCGAACCCGTAGAAGATGAGGCCGACGCCGCCGGTCGCGGAGAGCACGGCGAGCGTGATCCGGAAGATCACCGGATCCATGTCGCACTGCCGCCCGAGGCCCGCGCACACGCCGGCGAGCACCTTGTGCTCCCGGTCCCGCCGGAACCGGGGAGGAACGGCGGCCGCCGCCCCGCCGGCTTCCGCGGCTCCCGCCGCCGCAGCGTCCGTCGCGGCTTTGACGGCCGCCTCCGCCGCCGTCATCGCGTCCGCCTCCACGGACCCGTTCTGCGCGGACCCGCTCTGCGCGGTGTGGGCGTCCTTCGCCTTCCCCTGTTCTCCGTGCGCGCGAGGGTTCTCACCGGCGGCGCCCGGGGCGCCGGGGGACGAGGCGGCCGCGTCGGACGCGGCGCCCCCGTCGGGCACGGCGTCCGCTGCGTGCTGGTGATCTGTCATGACTCCATGGTGGCGGTCGGACGGCCCCCGCGGCAGTCGGAACGACCCTGGTCGGACCCTGATATCGGCCCTGACCCGAGGCGGGGGAGGTGTTCGACGTGCGGCGGCGTCGAAGATCAGGGGCGTCTCGGGGGCGAACCCTGATGCCCTGCCACGCGGCCCGTGTGACCATCGTTGGCATGCCGGAAGCCGCAGCAGCGCCACTCGTCGAACCGCGGCCGCCGCGCAAGCTCTACCGCAGCAGCGACGGACGCTGGCTCGGTGGTGTGGCGCGGGGGCTCGCCGGGCATCTCGGGCTGCCCGTCGTGTGGGTGCGGCTGGTCTTCGTCGGCCTGTTCATGGCCGACGGGCTCGGCGCTCTGCTCTACGCCGCCTTCTGGTTCTTCGTGCCGCTCGGGATCGGCGGCGTCGGCGACCAGAAGCCGCCGTCCCTCGTCGCCACCGAGACCGCGCCCGACGGCCGCCGCAGAATAGTCGCCCGCAAGCCGGACAAGGGGCAGATCGTCGCCCTGCTCCTCATGGTCGTCGTCGCCGTGGTCTTCGTGGGCAACGTGAACCTGGGCAGCGGCGCCAAGGCGTATCTGCTGCCCGCCGTCCTCGTCGGCGCCGGCGTCGCCCTCGTCTGGCGCCAGGCGGACAACGCCCGGCGGGCCCGCTGGGTCGAGGTCGGCCGCAGACGCCGCACGCTCACGCTGCTGCGCACCGGCGCCGGCGTCCTGCTGGTCACGGCCGGCGTCTCCGGCACGTTCGTGCTGCAGGGCTCCGCCGCCCACCTCGGCTCCGTCCTGCAGGCGGCGCTCGCCGTCATCGTCGGCATCACCCTGCTCGCCGGCCCCTACCTGGTCCGCATGACCCAGGATCTGTCCGAGGAGCGGCTCATGCGCATCCGCGCCCAGGAACGCGCGGAGGTCGCCGCCCACGTCCACGACTCGGTGCTGCACACCCTGACATTGATCCAGCGCAACGCGGAGAACGCCGGTGAGGTGCGCCGCCTCGCCCGTGCGCAGGAGCGCGACCTGCGCACCTGGCTCTACAAACCCGAGGGCACCGGCAAGGAGGAAGCCGACGAGCCGACCACCGTCGCCGAAGCGGTCCGGCGCAACGCGGCCGAGGTCGAGGACAAGCACGGCGTCCCCATCGAGGTCGTCGTCGTCGGAGACTGCCCGCTCGACGACGGAGTCGGCGCACAGATGCAAGCCGCGCGCGAGGCGATGGTGAACGCGGCCAAGTACGGTGGCGAGGGCGGCGCCGTACAGGTCTACGCCGAAGTCGAGGGCAGGACGGTCTTCGTGTCCGTCCGCGACCGCGGACCCGGCTTCGACCTCGACTCGATACCCGGCGACCGCATGGGCGTCAGAGAATCGATCATCGGCCGCATGGAGCGCCACGGGGGCACGGCGCGACTGCGGGCCGTGCCGGACGGCGGCACGGAGGTCGAACTGGAGATGGAGAGGGCGGAGAAGACGTCATGAGCGACCCGAGCAACCCGACCGACACGAACGGCACGACGGGAGCGGGGGCGGCCGAGCCGGCCCACGCCCCCGGCGACAGCACGGGCGGGCGCCATGTGCGCGTGGTCCTCGTCGACGACCACCGCATGTTCCGCACGGGCGTGCAGGCCGAGATCGGCCAGACCGCGCAGACCGGCGTCGAGGTCGTCGGCGAGGCGGCGGACGTCGACCAGGCGGTCACCGTCATCACGGCGACCCGGCCCGAGGTGGTCCTCCTCGACGTGCACCTGCCGGGCGGCGGCGGCGTCGAAGTGCTGCGCCGCTGCGCTCCCTTGATGAGCGACGCCGAACGGCCCGTCCGGTTCCTCGCCCTGTCCGTGTCGGACGCGGCGGAGGACGTGATCGGGGTGATCCGCGGCGGCGCCCGCGGATACGTCACCAAGACGATCACCGGGACCGACCTGGTGAACTCGATCTTCCGGGTGCAGGAGGGCGACGCCGTCTTCTCGCCGCGGCTCGCCGGGTTCGTCCTCGACGCCTTCGCCTCGACCGACGCCCCACCGGTCGACGAGGACCTGGACCGGCTCACCCAGCGCGAGCGCGAGGTCCTGCGGCTCATCGCCCGCGGCTACGCCTACAAGGAGATCGCCAAGCAGCTCTTCATCTCCGTCAAGACCGTCGAGTCGCATGTCTCCGCGGTGCTGCGCAAACTCCAGCTGTCCAACCGGCACGAGCTGACCCGCTGGGCCACGGCACGGCGACTGGTCTGACGGGGCGAGGCGTCGGCGCGCACCGCCCTGAGCCCTCGGGATCAAGACCCTCGCGGTCCTGGCCGACGGCACCGGCGAGATCCGCACCATCGACAACCCGCGCCACATGGACGCGGCGTTGAAGCAACTGCGCCGCACCTCCCGCGTCGTGTCCCGCCGCCAGGGACCGGACCGCCGGACCGGCCGCAAGCCGTCGAAGCGGTGGGAGAAGGCCAACGCCCAGCGCAACAAGGTCCACCACCGGGTGGCGGACCTCCGCACCGACGCCCTGCACAAGCTCACCACCGCGGTCGCCGCCGAGTACGGCACCGTCGTCGTCGAGGACCTCAACGTCGCCGGCATGCTCCGCAACCGGCGCCTGGCCCGCCGCATCGCCGACGCCGGATTCGGCGAGATCCGCCGCCAGCTCACCTACAAGACCCGCCGGCGCCACGCCACCCGCATCATCGCGGCCGACCGCTGGTTCCCCTCCTCCAAGACCTGCTCCGGGCGCGGCGCGGTGAAAGCCAAGCTGCCGCTGCACGTCCGGACCTACACATGCGACGCCTGCCCCCTGGTCATCGACCGGGACACCAACGCGGCCCGCAACCTCGCCGCCCTCGCGGCGGCAGCCTGCACCACTGGTACCGGAGTGGCCGGAGACCAGGGCGCGCAAGCGCCGAAACCTCGTGGAGCCGACCAGAAGACCCGCGCCACCCGTCCCAGCCGCAAGGCCGGGACGGGGCGGGCAGGTGGCGCATTCCCGTACCAGCGGGCGGAAGCGAGAGATCGTCAACAGGACGCTACGGCCCAACTCGGGCCGTGGTGACCTCGTTACGAACCTTTCTTACCGAATGGGTAGGAATTACTGAGAGTCGATGAGACTTTCAGCAACGGGCGGTACACCTAGACCACCCGGGCGGCACCCGCGAAGGGCATCTCGTCGATCGGGGCCACGCGCACCGGGGCCGACGGGTTCGGGGCGTGGATCATCCGGCCGTCGCCGATGTAGAGGCCGACGTGGGAGATGCCGGAGTAGAAGAACACCAGGTCGCCCGGGCGGAGTTCGGAGCGCGACACGCGCTGCCCGGCACCGATCTGGGCGTAGGTGGTGCGGGGCAGGGAGACCCCCGCGGAGCGGTACGCGGCCAGCACGAGCCCCGAGCAGTCGAAGGCGTTCGGCCCGGTGGCCCCCCACACATAGGGGCTGCCGAGCTTCGAGTAGGCGTACGAGACGGCCGCTGCGGCACGGGAGCTGGGGGCGTCGGCGGTGCCGGAGCCGGGCGTCCCGAGGTTCGTGCGCGCGCCGGACGCACCGGACCCACCGCGTGAGGCGCGGGCGCCCGCGCCCCCGCCGCTCGGCTGCTCGCCGAACCTGGCCTGCTCCGCCGCCGTCAGCCGCGACAGCAGGCGGCGCGCCGCGTCCAGCTTGCCGGTGATCGTCTGCTTCTGCTTCTGCAGTTCGGCCCGACGGGTCCGCAGCGCGGTCAGTTCGAGGCGTGCCGCGCCGCGCAGCTGCTCGATCTCGCGCAGCTGTCCGCGCACCCGGGTGACGGCGGCGGACTGGCGGTCGCCGGCCCGTTCGGCGAAGGCGGCGCCGTCGAGGTAGCGGTCGGGGTCGTCGGAGAGCGCCAACCGCACGGCGGGGTCGAGGCCGCCGTCGCGGTACTGCGCCGCGGCCATCGAACCCAGCGCCTCCCGCGTCGCGTTGAGCTTCTCCTCCTTGCGCGCCGCCTCGTCCCGCAGGTTCTTCAGCCGCTGCTCGGCGGCCGTCGCCCTCTCCTTCACGCCGTTGTACTTCTCGGTGGCCTCCTCCGCCTCCTGGTAGAGCTTGGCCACCTTCGCCTTGACCTCGGCGGGAGTCAGTTCCGGCTCGGCCTGCCCGGTCCCGTCGAAGGCGGTCGCCGTCGCCACGCCCGCGAGGGCGATCGTGAAGGCCGTACGGGCTGTACGGCCCGAAGGGCTCGTACGGCCGCCGAGCGAGCGCTGTCGGGGCTTGCGGTGCGCTGCCACGTGGGACTGCACGTCCTTTCGTCGACCGCCCGGCCCGCCGGTCCGCCGCGGGAAGTGCCCCGTGACTGCCGGCCGATCCGTGTCAGGCGGTTCCCGGGCCGTCGGGGGAGCGGATGGACGGCCCGGGCCGCGGCTGACGCGTCCGGCGACGTTCCGCACGGGGAGCGGTCACGCCGCCGGACTTCCTCGGCGGTGGTGGCCGACTGCCGCCCCTGGCCCGGGCGGCGGTGGGGAGCCGGTCACCTGGGGAAGGACGGTAGGCCGGTGATGACGTTTGGGTAACGCGATGTGCGGAAGTGACACGAGCGGACTGCCTGGTGACCGGATGTGTCCCGCTGACCCGGCCGGACGGGGCGGGTTCGCGCGGCGCGCTGACCGAAGGCGGGATTTCGCGACCCGCGGGAGCGGGTCGGTGATATGGCGCATATATGCAAGGACGAGCGGTCCCGCGGCGGAATGCGGGGGAGACCCGCTGGGATGAGGGGTGGGGAATCACGGGCGAACGGCTAACGGCTAACGGCGAACGGCGGGCGGCGGGTGCTGGGTGCTGGGAGCGGGCAGCGCCGGGGGCGGTGTCGGTCAGCGTGTGCGGGCTGATTAGCATCCGGCTTCATCGGGAACCTCCGTGGATACTCCGTCCTTCAGGGCGGAGAGGAAACGGACTCCTGCGGAGCAGGGCAAGATGCGGGGTTTCGCCTCCTGGGCGAAGGACCGCGCTCTGACCAGCGGGTTTGAGCTTCACCTGACGTAACGCTAGTTTGTGAGAGTGACCACGACGCAGGTGAAGCGGGCGTTCAAGTACCGCTTCTATCCCACGGACGAGCAGGCGGCAGAGCTGTCGCGCACGTTCGGCTGTGTCCGCAAGGTCTACAACATGGCCCTCGCCGCCCGCACACAGGCATGGACGCGGCAGGAGCGGGTGAACTACAACCAGACGTCGGCCATGCTGACGGCGTGGAAGAAGACCGAGGAACTGGCGTTCCTCAACGAGGTCTCTTCCGTGCCGCTCCAGCAATGCCTGCGCCATCTGCAAGCCGCGTTCACCCACTTCTTCGGCAAGCGGGCGAAGTACCCGCGCTTCAAGTCGAAGAAGAAGTCCCGCAAGTCCGCCGAGTACACCACCAGCGGTTTCCGCTTCCGCGACGGCGAACTGACGCTCGCCAAGATGCGTGAGCCGCTCGACGTCGTGTGGTCCCGGCCGCTCCCGCAGGGCGCCGAGCCGTCCACGGTGACCGTCTCCCAGGACGCAGCCGGGCGCTGGCACGTCTCGATGCTGTGCGACGACCCGACGCTCAAGCCGCTGCCCGTGAGCGATGCCGCCGTCGGCGTGGACGTCGGCCTCGATCACCTCCTGACGCTCTCCACCGGCGAGAAGGTCGCCAACCCCAGGCACGAGCGCAAGGACCGTTCCCGCCTCGCCCTGGCCCAGCGTCGTCTGGCGAAGAAGGCCAAGGGGTCGGCGAATCGCGCCGAGGCGGCGCGCAAGGTCGCCAGGATCCATGCCCGTATCGCCGACCGTCGCCGTGACGGGCTGCACAAGCTGACCACTCGACTCGTTCGTGAGAACCAAACGATCGTGATCGAGGACCTGACCGTGCGCAACATGGTCAAGAACCGGACCCTGGCCCGCGCCGTCAGCGACGCGGCGTGGTCGCAGTTCCGGAGCATGCTGGAGTACAAGGCCGCCTGGCACGGGCGGGAAGTGATCGCGGTGGACCGCTTCTTCCCCTCGTCCAGGCTGTGCTCCGCTTGCGGCGCCCTCCAGGAGAAGATGCCGCTGCACGTCCGCATGTGGACGTGCGACAGCTGTGGCACGACCCACGACCGGGACGTGAACGCGGCGAAGAACCTGCTGGCCGCCGGACGGGCGGTGTCGGCCTGTGGAGCCGGTGTAAGACCTCAACGGAGTACTCCGGGCGGGCAGTCGGCGATGAAACAGGAAGTCTCACGGCGCGAGCCGTAAGAATCTCCTCCCTTAAGGGAGGGGAGCGTCAAGGACGTACTCATCCACCTCTTCGTCGGCCTGCAGCCTGCACATCATCGGCATCGCCTCGCTCCTCGGCGGCTTCCTCACGCAGATGAAGGCGATGGGCCAGGGCACGGCCCGCTTCGTCCCCGCCATGCTCCACGGCGCGGCGACGATGCTGGTCACGGGCGTGATCCTGGTCGGCCTCAACCAGGCGGACGACCAGAGCGTCGACAACGTCAAGATCGGCGTGAAGCTGGCCCTGCTGATCGTGATCCTCGGTCTCGTCTATGTGAAGCGCGACGACGAGAAGGTGGAGAAGCCGCTGTTCGCCCTCGTGGGCCTGCTCACCGTGGCGAACATCTTCATCGCGGTGCTCTGGACCTGATGTCGGCCCGGGCCGAGCCGACCGCCGCAGCGGCGACGACCAGCCACGCCGCCACGGCGAGCCACAGCAGCGCCTCGCCCGGCCCGTCCAGCGCCGGGACGTCCACGGCGGCTCCGACGGACAGAGTCGCCGCCGCCGTCATCCCCATGGGGAACACGGTCGCCCACCGGCGTTCGTCGTAGCGCGGCCGCGGCCACCGCACCTCGGCGTACAGCAGGACGGCGTACCAGACGTAGTCGAGCACCAGGAGCGCGACGGTCAGTCCGCGCAGGACGGCGGTGTCGTCGGCGTTCCACAGGTACAGGGCGCCGTCGTCGGCCATGAGGAGTTTCGCGCCCGCGAGCGCGGAGACGGAGAGCGCCCCGCCCGCCACCCAGTGGTCCCCTGCGCCCTCGGCCGTCTGCCGGAAGTCGAAGAGGCCCAGGGCGACGCCGTACAGCAGAAGACCGAGCCAGAACAGCACGAGCGCGGTGTGCGCGAGCCAGGCCGCCGACGCGGCCTTCGCGAGCACCGCGCCGAGCACGGCGAGGCTCTGTGGCGCCACGCAGCACAGGAAGACCGCCCCGGGCATGCGCCGCTTCCACCGCCGCACGACCGTCACGAACAGCACCGGCCACAGCGCCGCGGCCAGCGCCAGCAGCGCCTCGGCCAGGGTCTGCCGGCCGCGCGCGGAGATCTGTGTGCCGAGCACGGCCGTCGCCGCGACGGCGGTAAGCGCCCCGGGCGCCCCCGCCTCGGCCCGCCACCGCGCGCGCTCCCGCACCAGCCGGACGACGAAGTCCGCGGCGAGCGCGACCCAGGCGACGCCCGCCATCGCCAGCCAGACGCGGGACAGCGCCTCGTGCCCGGCCAGATGCAGACCGACCGACACGATGCCGGTCGCCATCACGGCGGTCCCGGACGCCGGCGGGCGGCGCGCCCACCAGTCGCGGAGCCGGGAGCGACGCGGGGCGGGCGAGGCGGGCGGGGGTGCGGCAGGCGGGGAGGAGCCGGGCATGCGGCCGATGCTAGAGAGCGCGCCGCGCCGAGCGAGCGGGCCACGCGCGCGTGCCCGCAAAAACGACGTGTGCCGCAAGAACGAGGGGTGCGGGGGTGCGACGCGCGGGGACCTGCGGCGGGGCGGCGCGCGGCGCACGATGTACGCCGCGCGCGCGTGCGTCAGTCGGCCACCGCCGTCGAGGTGGGCCGGGACCCGCCCTCGACGGCGGCGTTCGGCCCGAGTACTTCAGAGACTGCCGCACGCCGGACGGCCCGGCGTCACTTCAGGTGCCGGTCCAGGAACCGGCACCCGTCCTCCAGTTCGAAGAACGGGGTGCCGGTGTGCCCGCCGAGGTTGGCGTGCAGCGTCTTCTCCTTGCTGCCGAAGGCGTCGAACAGGTCCAGGGCCCGTTGCCGGGGGTTCCCCTCGTCGTCCCACTGCAGCAGGAACAGCAGCGGCACGGTGACCCGCCGGGCCTCCTCGCGCTGGGCGCGGGGCACATACCCGCCGGCGAAGAAGCCGGCGGCCGCGATGCGCGGGTCGACCACCGCCAGCCGGATGCCGAGGGCGGTCCATCCTCCCGAGTACCCGACCGGACCGCCGATCTCCGGCAGCTCGAGGAGGGCGTCCAGAGTGGTCTGCCATTCCGGGACCGCCCGTTCGACCAGCGGGCCGATGAGGGACTCGAAGATCTCGTCGACCGGCTCACCCGCCTGCATCGCCCGCCGGAGGTCGGCGCGGGCCTGTTCGTCGGCGGCGGAACGGGGTCGGTCACCGCACCCGGCGGCGTCGATGCTCGCCACCGCGTAACCGCGCGCCGCGGTGTACCGGGCCCGGGCCACCAGCCGGGGATCCGCCTTGGGCAGGCCGTTGTTGTGGGCCATCAGAATCAGCGGTGCCGGCGCGGCGGACTCGGGTGTCCACAGGGTGCCGGGGATCTCGCCGAGGGTGAACTCGCGCTCGAGGACGCCGTCGTCGGCGAGGCGCTGCTCGGAAGTGAGTCGCATGGTCGTGCCTTTCGGGAATGCGCGTGAACGGCGCTCCCGGACGACCTATCGCCCGACCGTGACCCCGGAGGGGAGCACCCATGTCGATACAGCGTTCACGGGTACCACCTCCTCGTCTCTCGCACGGCCGCCAGGAAAGTAGCAGCGGTGGCCGCGATCCGCCAACGGGTTTTCCGCGCAGGGTCCGTGACCGTGACACGGCCCGGCGGCGCCGCCGCGGTCCCTTGGTCGGGCCGGCGCCGGCCCGACGCCCTCAGGCCGGGCGCACCACGCTGTGGATGCCGGACTCGCCGTCGCAGTAGATCGACTCCTCGCGCACATAGGCGCCGGGCTTCGGAGAGTGGATCATCATGCCGTTGCCGATGTAGACCCCGACGTGGCTGACGTCGTCGTAGAAGAAGATCAGGTCGCCGGGCCGGGCGGCGGCGAGCGGGACCGTGACGCCGGCGCCCGCCTGGGCGTGGGTGCTGCGGGGCAGGGTGACCGCGGCGGCCTTCCAGGCGGCCTGGGTGAGGCCGGAGCAGTCGTAGGACCCGGGTCCGGTCGCGCCCCATACGTACGGCTTCCCGATCTGTGCGCGGGCGAAGGCGAGGGCCTTCTCGGCCTTGACGGCGTACGACGCGTCCACGACAGAGCCGGCAGAGGCCGCAGCGCCCGCCGCCGACGCTGTGGTGGGGGACGTCTCATACGCCGTCGGCGCTGCGGCTGGGGGCGCGCCGTACGCCGTCGGCGCTGCGGTCGGGGCCGCCGTGCCCGCCGTGCCCGTCGACTCCGTGCCCGACGGTCCGCCGATCCTCTCTTCGGCGGGCCGGGCGGTCTGCCGGGCCGCTGCCTGCTGGGCCGCCGCCTGCCGGTAGGCGAGCTCCGCCGCGCGCGCGGCCTCCTCCTGCTTCAGCTTCTCGATCGCCGCGAGGCGCGCCGTCTCCTGGGCCGCCAGCCGGGACAGCACCTCGCGTGCGTCGCCGAGCTTCTTCTGGACGGCGGCCTTGGCGGTCCGCAGGCCGTGCTGCGGGTCGGCGGGCGTCGCGAGGCTCTCGGCCGTCTCGTGGCGCCGCTTCGGGGTCGCCGACTGCTCGGCGACGTAGTCGTCGACCGCGCCCTGCCGGCGGTCGGTCGGCCGGTCAGTCAGCCGGTTGCGGCCGGCGTGGTCCTGCTGGGTGTCCGCGAGGAGGGGGGTCGCGGTGGCGGGCGCGGAGGCGCCGGTGCGGTACCGGGCCGCGGCCCGTGGGCCCGGTTCCTCACGCGCCTCGGAGGGGTTCCGGGTGCGCTGGGGGGCGACGTCGTCGAGGAGACCGTCCGCGCGCGTGCGCTGCTCGGTCGTCCTGGGCGTCTTCTCCTTGGCGGAGTTGCTCTTCTCGGTCGCCGACCCCGCCTGGCGGTAGAGGTCGTCGACCTTTTTCTCGACCTCCTCCAGGCTCGGCCTGCCGTCGTCCGAGGGAGCGGCGTTCGCCGACTGGGAGAGCAGGGCCACGGACGTGAGGGCCGCGGTGGCGAGGGCGGGGGGACGTATGCCTGCCATACGCGAAGCCGCGGAGCGTGGCCTGCGATGCTGCGACGCCAAGGGAGGCGACTCCTTCCAAAAGCTCCGCCTGCCGGTCGGCGGTGAGGTCCCGGAGGCCGCCGTCCAGGCACCGGGGAGGGTGTTTCGGGCGGGCGAGCGGAAGGCCGTCCTACGCCGGCCTTCTCCCGACAGGGTCGGGCCGGTTCACCCAGGTTGCGGTGGTCCCCGGAGCCACGCGGCGCGAGCGGGCGCCTCGGCTCCGGCGGAGGCCGCGCGGTCCGGCGGGGTCACCGGTGGAGTCGTACGGCCTGTCCGCACGGTAGCCAACGCGTGTGGCCCGTGTGAAGGTTGACGGGCGATATGCCCGATACATTTTCGTGACCTGAGGGTGGATCCCACGCTCCTGGCCGGAACCGTCGCGGTTCGTGACCGCGGCGGGCCGGAGGGTGAGTGCGCGGCGAAGTGCGGGGCGAAGCGCGAGCGAAGTGCGGGGCGAGTTTTCCGGACGGCGGCCGGTTGTCGGTGGCGCCCCCTAAACTCGGAGAGCGATGAGCAGCCTCTTTGACGACAGCTTCCTGGCGGACCTCAAGGGCCCCCGTGCCCACGAGGAAGAGCCCCCGCCGCCCGAGGACGATCACGGACCGGAGCCGGTCCCGGACGATCTGTTCGGCGGGAAGTTCGACGCGCCCCCGGACCGGGACTCCTACTACCGCGGCGGCGCCCCCCGTCCGGCTCTCGACCCGGCGGCACTCCTGGACGGGCTGAACGACAACCAGCGCGCGGCCGTCGTGCACGCCGGCACACCGCTGCTCATCGTGGCCGGCGCCGGTTCGGGCAAGACGCGCGTGCTCACCCACCGCATCGCCCACCTCCTCGCCGAGCGCCACGTGCACCCGGGGCAGATCCTCGCGATCACCTTCACCAACAAGGCCGCGGGCGAGATGAAGGAGCGCGTCGAGCAGCTCGTCGGCCCGCGCGCGAACGCGATGTGGGTCATGACGTTCCACAGCGCGTGTGTGCGCATCCTGCGCCGGGAGAGCAAGAAGCTCGGCTTCACGTCGTCGTTCTCGATCTACGACGCCGCCGACTCCAAGCGCCTCATGGCCCTCGTCTGCCGGGACCTGGACCTCGACCCCAAGCGCTACCCGCCGAAGTCCTTCAGCGCGAAGATCAGCAACCTGAAGAACGAGCTGATCGACGAGGAGGACTTCGCGGCGCAGGCGACGGACGGTTTTGAGAAGACCCTCGCCCAGGCCTACGCGATGTACCAGTCGAGGCTGCGCGAGGCGAACGCCCTCGACTTCGACGACCTGATCATGACGACGGTCAATCTGCTGCGCGCCTTCCCCGACGTCGCCGAGCACTACCGCCGCCGGTTCCGGCACGTCATGGTCGACGAGTACCAGGACACCAACCACGCCCAGTACGCCCTGGTGCGCGAGCTGGTCGGCACCTCCGAGCACCCTGTGGACGTCCCGCCGAGCGACTACGACCTGCCGCCGGCGGAACTGTGCGTCGTCGGTGACGCCGACCAGTCGATCTACGCCTTCCGGGGCGCGACGATCCGCAACATCCTCCAGTTCGAGGAGGACTACCCGAGCGCGACGACGATCCTGCTCGAGCAGAACTACCGCTCGACGCAGACGATCCTGTCAGCCGCCAACGCGGTCATCGAGCGCAACGAGTCGCGCCGGCCCAAGAACCTGTGGACCAACGCGGGCGAGGGCGCGCGCATCACCGGCTACGTCGCCGACACCGAGCACGACGAGGCGCAGTTCGTCGCCGACGAGATAGACCGCCTGACGGACGCGGGTGACGCGAAGGCGGGCGATGTGGCGGTCTTCTACCGCACCAACGCCCAGTCCCGTGTCTTCGAGGAGATCTTCATCCGGGTCGGCCTGCCCTACAAGGTCGTCGGCGGGGTCCGCTTCTACGAGCGCAAGGAGGTCAGGGACGTCCTGGCCTATCTGCGCGTGCTGGCCAACCCGGAGGACTCGGTGCCGCTGCGCCGGATCCTCAACGTGCCCAAGCGCGGCATCGGCGACCGTGCCGAGGCGATGATCGACGCCCTCTCCCAGCGGGAGAAGATCAGCTTCCCGCAGGCCCTGAAGCGCGTCGACGAGGCGTACGGCATGGCCTCGCGGTCGACGAACGCCGTGAAGCGGTTCAACGCGCTGATGGAGGAGCTGCGCACGATCGTCGAGTCGGGCGCCGGTCCGGCGACCGTCCTGGAGGCGGTGCTCGAACGCACCGGCTACCTCGCCGAGTTGCAGGCCTCCACCGACCCGCAGGACGAGACCCGGATCGAGAACCTCCAGGAACTCGCCGCCGTCGCCCTGGAGTTCGAGCAGGAGGCCGGCGCAGGGGAGGGCGAGGACGCCGCCCCGGCCGGCCTCTCCGACTTCCTGGAGCGGGTCGCGCTGGTCGCCGACTCCGACCAGATCCCCGACGAGGAGGAGGACGGCTCGGGCGTCATCACCCTGATGACCCTGCACACCGCCAAGGGCCTCGAGTTCCCGGTCGTCTTCCTGACGGGCATGGAGGACGGCGTCTTCCCGCACATGCGCGCCCTCGGCCAGACCAAGGAGCTGGAGGAGGAGCGCCGGCTCGCGTACGTGGGCATCACGCGTGCGCGTGAGCGGCTGTACCTCACCCGGTCGTCGCTGCGCAGCGCCTGGGGGCAGCCGTCGTACAACCCGCCCTCCCGGTTCCTGGAGGAGATCCCGCCGACGCATGTGGACTGGAAGCGGACGGGGGCGTCCTCGCCCGTGCCGTCCGGGCCGGTGTCCGGGGTGGCAGCCTCACTGTCTTCGTCCCTCTCGCGTTCCTCGGCGGCGGGCGCGTCCGGATTCGCGACGCGCCGCACCGCGGGGGAGAAGCCCGTGGTCGCGCTGGCCGTCGGCGACCGGGTCACGCACGACCAGTTCGGGCTCGGCACGGTCGTCGGAGTGAAGGGCACCGGCGCCAACGCGGAGGCCACCGTCGACTTCGGCGACACCAAGCCGAAGCGACTGCTGCTGCGGTACGCGCCGGTGGAGAAGCTGTAGGCCGAGCCACCGGGCGGCCCCACCGCCCGGTGCACGCGTGAACCCCGCTTCGGCGGCGGACACTCTGGCGGCCGGTTGCCAGTGGCTGCTGACCGGTGGCTGCTGACCGGCGGGGCGTGGGGTGCGGCGCGGGGCGCGAAGAGCGCTTACGTCGGGAGGCGCTTACGTCGGGAGGCGCTTACGTCGGGTTGAGGCCGTGGCTGCGCAGCCACGGCAGCGGGTCGATCGCCGAACCACCGGCCGGCCGGACCTCGAAGTGCAGGTGCGGGCCGGTCGAGTTGCCGGAGTTGCCCGAGTAGGCGATCGGGTCGCCGGCCTTCACCGTCGTGCCGGAGGGGACGCGATAGGTGGAGAGGTGGCAGTACCAGGTCTCCGTGCCGTCCTTCGACGTCAGGATCAGCATGTTGCCGTAGGCGCTGTTCCACTGGGTGCGCACGGTGCCGTCGGTCGCGGCCATCACCGTCGTGCCGTACGCGACGGGGAAGTCGATGCCGGTGTGCTGCGACATCCAGTTGATGCCGGCCTGGCCGAAGTAGGCGCTGAGGCCGTGCTGCGCGACCGGGAGGGCGTACTTGGGGCGCAGCCGCTCCTTGCGGGCCGCTTCAGCCGCCGCCTTCTTCTTCTCGGCCTCCTGCTGCGCCTTGAGGTCGATGCGCTCCTGCGTGCGGCTGACCCGGTCGCCGAAGTCGTCGGCCCCGGCGCTGAGCGTCGCGAGCTGGCTGTCCAGCTTGGTGTTGGCGGCGGACGGCTTCACCGGCTGAGCGTCCGCGGCGGAGGCCGAGGTCTCCTTGCCGTCGCCGCCGGTGAGCGTGCCGACCGAGGCGGCGGCGATCCCGGCGACGCTCATCACACAGGCCGAGGGCACCGCCACCGTCAGCAGCGCGGAGCGCCTGGCGGGCACCCGGCGCCGGGAACGGTTCGCGTTACGGGTGGCCGCCCGGCCGAGGGGCGCGGAGACGGGATCTTCCTGGTCGTCGAGGAGCGGAAGGGGGGCGCCGTCCGCCGACTCGCCCTCGGTGCCGCTCGCTTCGGTGCCGACCGCCTCGGTGCCGGTCTCGTCGTACGCGAGCTGCTCGAAGGTGGCGGTGGCCTGCTGGTCGAACGGGACCTCGGCCTGCTGCTCGAACTCGTCCGCGGCGGCCTGGGCGAAGATGCCGGACGGGTCGCCGTCGGAGTTCCACTGCGTGGCGTCGTACGCGCCGGTGTCGAAGTTCTGCGTGCCCCATTCCCACTGCTGGGTCGCGTCGGCGGGGCAGCCGGGCTGGTCGGGCTGGAGCCAGGCGCTCGCGTCCCACTGGCCGGAGGCGTCGTGCGCGGTCGCCTGCTGCGGGACGGCGGACAGGTGCTGGTGCTGTCCCGTCTGCCAGGCGGTCGCGTCGTACGCGCCGGAGTCGTGGACGGCGTGGTGCTGGGCCGCGTACGCGTCGTAGTTCAGCGTCTGGTGGCTGCCCGTGTCCATGGCCTGGTGGCTGCCCGTGTCCGCGGACCCGTGGGCGCCGGTGTGCCACTGCGTGCCGTCGTACGTGCCGGTCGCGGTGCCGACGGCGTCGCCCGAAAGCTCGCCGAACAGCGGGTCGGCGGCGGTGAAGTGCCCGGTCGTGTGCGCGCCGGTGTCGTAGCCGGCGGTCTCGTGACCGTCGTACGTGGTGAAGCCGTCGTACGAGACTTCCTGGGTGCCGTACGACGCGTAGTGCGCCGAAGCGGCGTCGGAAGCCGGGGTCGGGGAGGTCATGATTCCCGACGGGTGACGGTCATTCACCAACTTCTCTTTCGTCGACGACAGGGGCTGCCAGAGCAGTGCGGCGACTGTACCCGGCAGTACGCGGGCGCGACAATGTTCTGCAGGTTTCATGCCCGAAGGAAAGGGGCATTCGGCTCTGTTTCGGGGGACGGCGGGCGCGGGCTTGGCTTTACGTTCGAATGACGTTCGATGTTGAACGAGTGGCAGAGGGTGTCGTCAGGCCACCGTGAGGCCGGTCTGCCGGGTGCCGGAGCGAGCGGCGGCGGGCTCCTGCGGTGTCGCGGTGTCGAGGGCCTGCCGTATTCCGGTCGCGACGGCGGGGTGCACGGGCAGCGCGAGATGGCCGATCCCGGTCACCCGGACGTTCTGTGCGGACAGGTCGGGGTGGTCCACGCAGGCGGACTCCAGCGGGTCCATGAGGTGGTCCAGATCGCTCCAGAAGCTGACGAACCTGGTGCGGCACCCCGGCGCGGGCCGGGAGAGCTCCTCGATCACCGCCGAACCCGGACGCATCTGGCGCACGATCGGGTGCGCGTTCGCCAGCGGCGCCACCCGGGTGCCGGAGTGCGGGGTGCCCAGCGTGACCAGGATGCGGACGCGGACGTCACCGCCCAGCCGTTGTACGTAGTAGCGCGCGATCAGGCCGCCCAGGCTGTGCCCGACCACGTCGACCTGCACACTGCCGGTGCGCTCGCAGATCTCCTCTATGTGCCGGCCGAGCAACTCGGCCGCCGTCCGTATGTCACAGGTCAGCGGCGAGTAGTTGAGCGACTCCACGCGATGCCGGCCGTGCTGCGCGAGGCTGCGGCGCAGCAGCACGAACACGGAGCGGTTGTCGATGAACCCGTGCAGCAGCACCACCGGCGGCGGCGCCTGGGTGGGCAGCCGGGCCGGATCCTCGGCGGCGGCCCCCGCGGGCAGGGCGGGACGGACCGGGTCGCGGCGCTCCTGCGCGATGCCGGAGGGGTACAGGAGCAGATGCCCCGCGAGTATCGCGAGGTCCAGAGCGGTCGCCTTGAGGAGGGCCAGGGACAGGCCGGCCAGTCGGCCCGGCAGGCTCGGGAGGTCCGGCAGCCCCGGGATGCCCGGGAAGCCGGGCAGGCCCGGCAGGTCCGGGAACAGACGCTGGCACAGCGGCAGAAGGGGCTGCAGTGCCCGGGTGACCTTCATGGCCGACCTCCTGTCGGCACGCTGAGGACTTCTCTGTCCCCCGTGTGCCCTCGTGGAAGTCGCTGTCGAGGAGGTCGATCGGGCACGGCGGGGCGTGGAGCGGACGCGGCCCGAAGCTCGGGGCGCGTACGGCGTGTGCGACACCCCTTGCACCGCCGACCCTTGCACCGTCGACGTGGCGAGGATCCCTGCCGGTGTGGCGACAGGCTCCCCGCTGTCGTGCCTTACCTGCTCTACATGACCATCGTGCCTGCCGATGCGCCGTACCGCCACGCAGCGCGGGCTGCGACGCGACGAACGGCCACCTCGTTCTGCGGCTTCCTCTGCGCCTCGAACCCCCTGGGACAGGGTGCGAACGGTGCGCGGTGAACGTGTCCCTCCGTGTGATTTCCCCCTCGGTCAGCACCGCGAAACTGCCGGTTGCGGGATGCTGGCGATAACGTTCGTTCACTTCCCCCGGGCGGTGTGGCACGGGGTGTCCGTGGCCTCGAGGATGGACGCAGTCGCTCGAGGGCGGACGGAGTCGCTTCATGGAGGCAGTGATGGGTGTGGCAGCCGGTCCGATCCGCGTGGTGGTCGCCAAGCCGGGGCTCGACGGCCACGATCGCGGGGCCAAGGTGATCGCGCGGGCGCTGCGCGACGCCGGCATGGAGGTCATCTACACGGGGCTCCACCAGACGCCCGAGCAGATCGTCGACACCGCGATCCAGGAGGACGCCGACGCGATCGGGCTGTCCATCCTGTCCGGGGCGCACAACACGCTCTTCGCCGCGGTGATCGAGCTGCTGAAGGAGCGGGACGCGGCGGACATCCTGGTCTTCGGCGGCGGGATCATCCCCGAGGCGGACATCGCGCCGTTGAAGGAGAAGGGCGTCGCCGGGATCTTCACCCCGGGGGCGACCACCGCGTCGATCGTGGAGTGGGTCCGGGCCAACGTCCGACAGTCCGCACAGGCGTGAACCGCTCGGGGTGAGCCCCGCGCTCGGGTCGGTGGTCGAGTCGGTCGTGGGGTCGTGGGATCGTGGGGTCGTGGGTCGAGTCGGTCATGGGGTCGGTGGTCGGGTCGTTGGCGGGTAGGGAACCGGTCAGGCGCCCTGTCCCCGGGGCGCCCGTGGTCCGAGTTCCTCCGCCATCAGGGCCCGCAGCCGCAGTGTCCTGCCCAGCCGCTGGAAAGCCTCCGCCCAGTAACCGCCCGCGCCCGGCGACGCGTCCTCCGGTTCGTCCGGCACTGCCAGCAAGGCGTCGAGGCGGGACGCCTCCGCCGGATCGAGACAACGCTCGGCGAGACCCATGACGCCGCTGAAACTCCACGGATAACTGCCCGCGTCCCGCGCGATGTTGAGCGCGTCGACCACGGCCCGGCCGAGCGGCGCCGCCCAGGGCACGGAACAGACGCCGAGCAGCTGGAACGCCTCCGACAGACCGTGTGCCGCGATGAACCCGGCCACCCAGCCGGCCCGCTCGGACGACGGCAGCGTGCCCAGCAGCTTCGCCCGCTCGGCGAGGGACACCGCGCCCGGTCCGCCCGCGCCGGGCGATGACGGCGCGCCGAGCAGCGCCCGTGACCAGTCGGCGTCCCGCTGCCGGACGGCGGCCCGGCACCATGCCGCGTGCAGTTCACTCAGCCAGTCGTCGGCCACCGGGAGCGCCACGATCTGCTGCGGTGTGCGGCCGCCCAGCCGGGCCGGCCAGGTGGCGAGCGGGGCCGCCTCCAGCAACTGGCCGAACCACCAGGACCGTTCGCCCCGGCCGGGCGGGGCGTGCGGCGACACGCCGTCGCGTTCCATGGCCGCGTCGCACTCGTGCGGCGCCTCCACCAGGAGGGTCGGCGTGTCCTGGGTGTGGTCGACGGCCACGCACGCGCCCGCCCGGACCGCCATGCGGGCGGCGAGCGCCGAGCCCGGCAGCGCCGACAGCAGCTCCGCGGCCGTGGCCCGTACGTTGCGGCTGCGATCCGCCAGCGCCTGCTCCAGGAACGGCTCGTCGCGGGGAGCGAGGCCGGTGCGCAGCGAGTCGAGGAACATCAGCCGGTCCTCGGCACGCTCCGTCGACCAGGTGGCCGCGAGCAGTTCCCGGGCCGCGTCGGGGTCACGGGAGCGGATCGAGGCGAGCAGGGCGACCCGCTCGGCGAACAGGCCCTCCTGCCACAGGCGCTCGGTGCGCTCGGCCTCCGCCGGTCCCGGCAGCGCCGTGCCGCCGCCCGGTGCCGCGCGCAGGGCGAACCGCCAGTCCGGGTTCAGCCGGGCCAGCCACAGGGCGCGCGGGCCCGCGAACTCCAGCGCCGCGGCCCGCAGATCGGTACGCGCGCGTGCTGCGTCGAGCAGCGCGGGGAGGGTTTCGGGGGGTGCGGCGAAACCGCGTGCGTTCACCGCCGTCAGCCACTGGGGCAGCAGCTCCATGAGGTCCGGCGAGGCCCCTCTGCGGCCGCCCGCGACGGCGCCGGGGCGGTCGGCCAGGAGCAGGGCGAGTCTGCGGGCCGCCGCGGTGGGCAGCGGCGTGCGGGGGTCCTCGGCGGCCGGTTCCGGACGGGGCGCCGCGCGGCCGGGGCGCAGGCCGGCACGCCGGCGTACGGTCTCCGCGGCCGCCGCGTCGAGCAGGGCCGTCGGCGCGTTACGGCCCGGGGTCGCTCCCGGGGGTGTACGGCGGTCCGTGCCGAGGAGGGCCGCGGTGATCAGCTCGTCCCAAACGGCGGCCGTGGGCAGGGCTGACGGGGTGTTCATGAAACTCCTTTCTGCCGGCTCTGCCGACTTCGTCGACGCAGCGGGCTCTGCGGGATCCGCCGACTCGGCTGGCTCTGCCGGCTCTGTGGGTGAGGCTCGTTCAGCACAGCCGCACCGCCTCTCCCGGGCCCGTCGGCCAGGCCGTCAGCGGGGTGAAGCCACGGTGTCCGCACTCTCCGAAGACCCGGACGGGGGCGCCGCCGGAAAGGGCCGCCAGACGCCACAGGCCGGGCCGGGCGAGCGCGGCGGAGGTGAGCGGCAGGGCCGTGTCGCCCTGTGCGTCCGCCAGTTGCCAGGAATCGCCGTCCGGCGTCGGGACCACGTCGGCCAGCGTCACCGGGACCGACTCCTGCCAGGGGTCGCGGCGCAGGGCCTCGCCGTAGCGGGCGGCCGCCTCGTGGGTCGACACGCCCGGGGGTCTGGCGCCGGTCGGGGCGGGCGGCGCGAACTGTTCGCCGAGAGCCGCCCGTGGCTGCCCCGCGCCGGGATACGCGGACAGCTCGGCGTCCATTGCGAGGCCCACGGGCAGGGTGACGTCGGGGGACCGGCCGGCGGCGCCGTAGGAGAGCAGGAGCGCGGTGCGGCCCGTGGTGGCCCCGTACAGCCAGATGCGGCGGGTCGTCAGTTTCGGGTCGGGCGTGTCGTACTGGGCGAGCACCAGCCACTGGTCGCGGACCGGCGGGCCGGCCGCTGACGAGGGCAGGCCCACGCGGCTGCGGACGGTCGCCGCGAGGTCCGCCGGCAGCCGCTCGCGGTGCAGCCAGCCCCGGTCGAGGAGGTGCAGCAGCGCGCACTCCTCCAGCAGCCGCACCGGCCAGCCCGGGCCGGAGGCGGGAATGGCACCCAACTCCCGTACCCGCGCCGCGAGTCCGGGTGCCTGTGCGTCGACCATGCGGGCCGCCGTCTCCTCCCACAGGCCGTAGCCGGCCTGTTCGGCGCCGGCCAGGCCGGAGCGCAGGAGATCGGTGAGCCGTTCCTCCAACTCCGTCACCCCGCCGGTGATCCGCGCGGCGCGGCGCTCCGCCCGCCGCCGAACCCCCTCCGCGTCGACGGGGCCGGACGCGGAACCCTCCGCCCCCGCCGCCCGTTTCTCCTGCGTGCGCCGGCGCCCGGCGACCCACTGCTCGGCCCACTCCGGCTCGCGCCCCGCCGGCACCGCTTCCTCTCCGCCCGACCAGAGCAGCAGCAGCCCGAGCGCGTGCTTGCAGGGGAACTTACGGCTCGGACAACTGCACGTGTACGCCGGACCGGGGCCGCCGACCGCGCTCGCGACGTCTACGGCCGTCCGGTACGACGTGCCGCCGCCGCCCCGGCACAGGCCCCACACGATCCCCTCCCGCGAGCTGCCGGTCCCCGACCACGGGCCGGGCGCGGCGAGTTTGCTTCCCGCTTTGCGTGACGCGGAGTCAGGCGCCAGTGCCAGCACCTGGTCCGCGGTCCAGCGCACCCCCTGCTCAGTCATGTCACCGACGGTAGACGCCCCCACTGACAATCGGTCCGCCGAGCCGCGGACGGACCCGGCCGAGGTGACGTTTGCGCAGGTCGGATCGCATTGTCAGTGGCGTGGTGCACGGTGGACACCAGATCCGAACCGGCCGAGATGGAGGGGGGCCCAGCCATGTCTGTGTCCGTAGATCCGACGTCCGTCGACCCGAGTGCGAACAGGCCGGCCGATGCGTTGCGCCCGCACGCCGAGGAGGCTTTCGCGGGCGAACTCGCCGCGCTGGCCGCACAGGACGACCGGCCGCGTCCGGCCCGCTGGAAGCTGTCGCCGTGGGCCGTGGCCACCTATCTCCTCGGCGGCGTCCTGCCCGACGGCACCGTGATCTCGCCCAAGTACGTGGGGCCGCGCCGCCTCGTCGAGGTCGCCGTCACCACCCTCGCCACCGACCGCGCCCTGTTGCTGCTGGGCGTCCCGGGGACCGCGAAGACGTGGGTCTCCGAGCACCTCGCCGCCGCGGTCAGCGGCGACTCGACGCTGCTGGTGCAGGGCACCGCGGGCACCCCGGAGGAGGCGATGCGCTACGGCTGGAACTACGCGCAGCTGCTCGCGCACGGGCCGAGCCGTGACGCGCTGGTGCCCAGTCCCGTCATGCGCGCCATGGCGGACGGGGCGACGGTACGGGTGGAGGAGCTGACCCGTATCCCGGCCGACGTGCAGGACACGCTGATCACCGTCCTGTCCGAGAAGACGCTGCCGATACCGGAGTTGGGACAGGAGGTGCAGGCCGTCCGGGGTTTCAACCTCATCGCCACGGCCAACGACCGCGACCGCGGCATCAACGAACTGTCCAGCGCGCTGCGCCGGCGCTTCAACACGGTGGTGCTGCCGCTGCCGGAGAGCGTCGAATCCGAGGTGGACATCGTCGCGCGGCGCGTCGACCAGATAGGCCGGTCCCTGGACCTGCCGGCCTCGCCGGAGGGCATCGACGAGATCCGCCGGGTGGTGACGGTCTTCCGCGAACTGCGGGACGGCGTCACCTCCGACGGCCGGACGAAGGTGAAGTCGCCGAGCGGCACGCTGTCCACCGCGGAGGCCATCTCCGTCGTCACGAGCGGTCTCGCGCTGGCCGCGCACTTCGGCGACGGCGTGCTGCGGCCGGGGGACGTGGCCGCGGGCATCCTCGGCGCGGTCGTCCGCGATCCGGCCGCCGACCGGGTCGTCTGGCAGGAGTACCTGGAGGCGGTCGTGCGCGAACGCGCCGGCTGGACCGACTTCTACCGCGCCTGCCGAGAGGTGAGCGCGTGAACGGGGAGCACATGAACGGGGAGTACGGGCACGGGGTCGGCACCGGGAGCGGAAGGAGCACCCGCAGCGGTCGGGGCAACCGGAGCGGCCGTAACCACGTCAACGAAATGACCTGGTCGTTCGTGCACACAACGGGGAGGGCGAGGGTGAACGGCGACACGAAGTGGCCCCGCGCGTGAAGGGTGACCACAGCACGGCCGACGTCGACGGGGGCGGCGGTCGGGGCACGGGACAGCCGCTGCTGCTCGGCGTGCGGCACCACGGGCCGGGGTCGGCGCGGGCGGTACGGGCGGCTCTGGAGGCCGCCCGGCCTTTGACCGTCCTGATCGAGGGACCGTCCGACGCCGACGCATTGATCCCGCTCGCCGCCGACGCGGACATGCGGCCGCCGGTCGCCCTGCTCGCGCACGCCGTCGACGAACCCGGCCGGTCGTCCTTCTGGCCGATGGCCGAGTTCTCGCCCGAGTGGGTCGCCCTCCGCTGGGCGCTGGACCACGGGGTTCCCGCCCGCTTCATCGACCTCCCGGCCGCCCACTCGCTGGCCTGGGAGAACACGGCGGAGACGGAGGAAGGGGAAAGAGAACAGGCAAGGCAAGGGGACGAGGAGAAAGGGGACGAAGGGGCCGGGGGAACGGGCCGCGAGGGGGGAGAGGGCGAAGAGGGGGGACAGGGACGACAGGGGAGACAGGGACGAGAAGGGAGAGAGGGCAGCGGAGCGGAACTGCGGGGTGATCCCCTCGCCGTGCTGGCCGAGGTCGCGGGGTACGACGACGCCGAGCGCTGGTGGGAGGACGTCGTCGAGCACCGCACCTCGGGGACACGGGACCCGTTCGCGCCGTTCGCCGCGATCGAGGAGGCCATGGGGGCGCTGCGGGAGGCCGAAGACACCGGTCCGGGCCGGAGCGGAACCGACCGGGACCTCGTGCGCGAGGCCTGTATGCGCGGCCACATACGGGCGGCGCAGCGGGAGTTCGGGCCGGAGGGGGTGGCCGTGGTGTGCGGGGCGTGGCATGTGCCCGCGCTGCGCCGTAAGGCCGCCGTCGCCGCCGACCGGGCGCTGCTCAAGGGACTGCCCAAGGTCAGGGCCGACCTGACCTGGGTGCCGTGGACGCACCGCAGACTGGCGCGGGCCGGCGGGTACGGCGCGGGCATCGACGCGCCGGGCTGGTACGCCCACCTGTTCGGCGCGCCGGACCGGCCCGTCGAACGCTGGCTGACGAAGGCGGCGGTCCTGCTGCGGGAGGAGGACCACGTCGTGTCTCCGGCGCATGTCATCGAGGCGGTCCGGCTGGCCGAGGCGCTCGCCGCGTTGCGCGGCAGGCCGCTGCCGGGCCTGGGCGAGACGACCGACGCCGTGCGGGCCGTGCTCGGCGAGGGCTCGGACGTCCCGCTGGCGCTGGTGCGTGACCGGCTGGTGATCGGGGACGTGCTCGGCGAGGTGCCGGCCGACGCGCCCGCGGTGCCGCTGCAGCGCGACCTCGACCGGCTGCTGCGCCGGCTGCGGCTCCGACCGGAGGCGGCGGAGCGGGAGGTGGCGCTCGACCTGCGCAAGGAGAACGACGCCGAGCGCAGCAGACTGCTGCACCGGCTGCGTCTGCTGCACGTCGAATGGGGCGAGCCGGTCGCCTCGCGCGGCAGCACGGGGACGTTCCGGGAGACCTGGCGGCTGCGGTGGGAGCCGGAGCTGTCCGTGCGGGCCGCCGAGGCCGGCGTGTGGGGGACGACCGTGTCGGCCGCCGCCAACGCGAAGGCGGCGGCGGACGCCGTCGCCGCGCGCGGCCTCGCCGAAGTGACGGCGCTGGCCGAGCGCTGCCTGCTGGCCGGTCTGTCGGACGCCTTGCCGACCGTCATGCGGGTGCTCGGGGACCGGGCGGCCCTTGACTCGGACGTCGGGCATCTCGCGGAGGCGCTGCCCGCCCTGGTCCGCGCCCTGCGCTACGGGGACGTGCGCGGCACCGACACCGGCGCGCTCACGGAGGTGGCGGCGGGCCTCGCCGAGCGGATCTTCGTGGGTCTGCCGCCGGCCTGTGTGTCGCTGGACCGGGACGCGGCGGACGAGATGCGACGCCATGTCGACGCGGTGCACGCCGCGGTGGCGATGCTCGACGACGTCCGCGCGGCGGACGACGAGGCCGCCTCCGGCGCGGACGACCCGCGCGCGGACGACCCGGGCGAGAACGACCGGGGCGAGGACGCCCCCGGCAGTGCCCCCGGCGCCGGGCGGCGTGTCCGCTGGCGGGCGGTGCTGGGGGTGCTGTCCGGGCGGGACAGCGTGTCCGGAGTCATCCGGGGGCGTGCCGCACGACTGCTGCTGGACGAGGGGGAGCTGGACCCGGAGGCGGCGGCGCGGCTCATGGGCCTCGCCCTCTCGCCGGGGACGCCGCCGGGCGACGCGGCCGCCTGGATCGAGGGCTTCGTCGGCGGCGGCTCGGGGGGCGGGCTGCTCCTCGTCCACGACGAACGGCTGCTCGCCCTGGTCGACGGGTGGCTGACGACGGTGCCGGCGGAGGCGTTCACGGACGTGCTGCCGCTGCTGCGGCGGACGTTCTCGGCGTACGAGCCGGGGGTGCGCAGAACGCTCGGCGAACTGGTGCGGCGTGGGCCGGGGGAGCGGGCGAGCGGGCCGGGCGCGGAGGCCGCGACGCCCGGGTTCGCGACCGCTCTCGACGCGGGGCGTGCGGACGCCGTCCTGCCCGTGGTGCGTCTGCTGCTGGGGCAGGACCCCGACGGGACGGTGGAGACGAGCGGGGAGGCGGACGGGACGGAGGAGACGGAGGAGACGGGCGGGGCCGGTGTGGCCGGCGCGGCAAGGGGGCCGGGGGACCCCGAGTACTCGGGGGTGGGCGCATGACGACGAGCAGGCCGAGGACGGGTGACACGGCGGCGCATGCCACGGAGGTGAACGCGATGGAAGCGAGGGGCACGGAGGCCAGGGGCGCGGAGCCGGGCGTGCCGGAGGCGAGCGGCACGCCGACGGCGGCGGACGACGGACAGGAGCGGCTGAGGCGCTGGCGGCTGGTGCTCGGGGGCGACGTGGCCGACGGCACCGGCACCGGCTCAGGCACCGGCTCAGGCACCGGCACTGGCCTGTCCGGCCGGGACACCGCGATGGACGGGGCGCTCGCAGCGCTCTACGGGGCGCCGGAGCAACCGCGCGCGGGACGGGAGCGTTCGGGAGGACTGGGCGCCTCCGCACCGTCCGTGGCGCGCTGGCTCGGGGACATCAGGACGTACTTCCCCTCCTCCGTGGTGCAGGTCATGCAACGCGACGCCATCGACCGGCTCGGGCTGTCCACCCTCCTTCTGGAGCCGGAGATGCTGGAGGCGGTCGAGGCCGACGTGCACCTCGTCGGCACCCTGCTCTCCCTTCACCGGGCCATGCCGGAGACGACGAAGGAGACCGCGCGGGCCGTCGTCCGCAAGGTCGTCGAGGACCTCGAGAAGCGGTTCGCCGGCCGCACCCGCGCCGCCCTCACCGGCGCACTCGACCGGGGCGCGCGGCTCAGCCGTCCGCGCCACCGCGACATCGACTGGAACCGCACGATCGCCGCCAACCTCAAGCACTACCAGCCCGAGTACGGGACGGTCGTGCCGGAGCGGCTCGTCGGGTACGGGCGGGCCTCGCAGTCCCTGCGCAAGGAGGTGATCCTCTGCATCGACCAGTCGGGTTCCATGGCGTCGTCGGTGGTGTACGCGTCGGTGTTCGGGGCGGTGCTGGCCTCGATGCGGTCGATCAGTACCCGGCTCGTCGTCTTCGACACGGCGGTCGCCGACCTCACCGACCTTCTCGACGACCCCGTGGACGTCATGTTCGGCACCCGGCTCGGCGGCGGCACCGACATCAACCGGGCGCTGGCGTACTGCCAGTCGCAGATCACCCGGCCCGCCGAGACCGTGGCGGTGCTCATCAGCGACCTGTACGAGGGAGGCATACGCCACGAGATGCTCAAACGGGTCGCCGCGATGAAGGCGTCGGGCGTGCAGTTCGTCGCGCTGCTCGCCCTGTCCGACGAGGGGGCGCCGGCCTATGACCGGGAGCACGCGGCCGCGCTCGCGGCACTGGGGGCGCCGGCGTTCGCCTGCACACCCGATCTGTTCCCGGAGATCATGGCGGCGGCCCTGGAGAAGCGGCCCCTGCCGACACCGGACCCGGGGTGAGCGGGAGGGCGGCACGATCACGATTACCCATCGGTAACAGGGGTTGCGCAACGCCGGGACCTGCGTGCAAGGATTCGGGGCACGTTGCCGCCGCACGGGAGGAACCTCCCCTCTTGGCCTGGTTCACCGCCCTGCCCGCCACCGTCCTGCTCGCCACCGCCGGGCCCGCCGCCGCTCCGCGTGTCCTGCGCGCGGGGTCGGGGTGGCGCGTGCTGCACCTTGCGCTGCTGGTGGGCGGGCTGTTCGTGCTCGCGTTCCTCGACGGGGAACAGGCGCGAGCAGCCGACGGCGCGCCGCCGACGCGGGCGACGGCGGTTGCCCAGGTCACGAGCCCGCGCACGACCGCCGAGACCCCCCTCCCCGACTCCCGACGGACTCCCGCCCACGCCGGCGTCTCGCTCTCGCCTGCCGTCGTCGGCCCCGAGCACGCCCGCCTTCCCGTCTTCGTCGCCGCCCCCGCCGCCGGCCCCGCAGTCGCGCCGGCTCGATGCGGCCCTGTCGTGGGCGGCGCCGGTGTGCGCGGTGGCGTGCCGGGCGGCGTGGCCGCGCTCGACGGCGGGACGCAGGGGGACGTCGACGTGCACGCCGTCCTGCCGCCGCAGCACCGGATGCCGCCGTGGCCGCCGTCCGGTACCGCCCCGCCATACGACGCCGCCGGGACGCGGGACAGCTGCCGGGACGTCGCTGCCTTCCCCGGCTGAGCACCGGCGGCGCACTGGCGCATTGGCGTACGGGCGCACCGATGGGCGCTCCAGTTCACCGGCGATTACTCCCCGCCTCGCGTCACGCAGCCTCGCGTCACGCAGCCTCGCGCCGCCCGGCCGCGCGCCGCACAACCTCGCGCCGACTCTGCGCAGCTCGCATCCCTCGACTTCGTGAGGCGACGGACACGGACGGCCGAAACCCGTCGGTCGGTCCGGTAGGGACCTCACGGATGGGGGCGGCTGGTTCCCATTGGGGTGGGGACCGGCCACCCCGAGCCCCTGAGGGGCTGCTCAGGGGGCCTCACCGGGTCCACCCCAACCTGGTGAGGCCCCTCCCTCCGACCTCACATCCGGCACGGGGTGCCAGTGATCCCGGCATCGTGTGACAGGTATCACCGCTCAGGTGTGACCCTCGATTTAGGGGCCTCATGCAAGCAGCGATAACCTGCGAGACGGACATGCCGCGCGCTCGGACACCGTGTGCGCCTCCCTTGTGACTGACAGACGAAGCGGACGTCACGTTGCCCTCGCGGCACGCCCACGCAGACAACGAACCGCGAGATCACTGATAGGGACGGAAGCGCGTGGACCTGTTCGAGTACCAGGCGAGGGACCTCTTCGCCAAGCACGATGTACCGGTGCTGGCCGGTGAAGTCATCGACACGCCTGAGGCGGCCCGCGCAGCCACCGAGCGTCTTGGTGGCAAGTCCGTAGTCAAGGCCCAGGTGAAGGTCGGCGGCCGTGGCAAGGCGGGCGGCGTCAAGCTCGCCGCCACCGCCGACGAGGCCGTGGAGCACGCGACCAACATCCTCGGCATGGACATCAAGGGCCACACGGTCCACAAGGTGATGATCGCCGAGACGGCTCCGGAGATCGTGGAGGAGTACTACGTCTCCTTCCTCCTGGACCGTGCGAACCGCACCTTCCTCTCCATCGCGTCCGTCGAGGGCGGCATGGAGATCGAGGAGGTGGCGGAGACCCGCCCCGAGGCCGTCGCCAAGACGCCGATCGACGCCAACGTGGGTGTGACCCCCGAGGTCGCGCGCCAGATCGTCGAGGCCGCGAACTTCCCGGCCGAGGTCGCCGACAAGGTCGAGAACGTCCTGGTCACCCTGTGGAAGACCTTCGTCGAGGAGGACGCCCTTCTCGTCGAGGTGAACCCGCTGGCCAAGGTCGCCTCCGGTGACGTCATCGCCCTCGACGGCAAGGTCTCGCTGGACGAGAACGCCGAGTTCCGCCAGCCGGACCACGAGGCCCTCCAGGACAAGGACTCGGCGAACCCGCTCGAGGCCGCGGCCAAGGAGAAGAACCTCAACTACGTCAAGCTCGACGGCGAGGTCGGCATCATCGGCAACGGCGCGGGTCTCGTCATGAGCACCCTGGACGTCGTCGCGTATGCCGGTGAGGCGCACGGTGGGGTCAAGCCCGCCAACTTCCTCGACATCGGCGGCGGCGCCTCCGCGGCCGTCATGGCGAACGGCCTGGAGATCATCCTCGGCGACCCGGACGTCAAGTCCGTGTTCGTCAACGTCTTCGGTGGCATCACCGCCTGCGACGAGGTCGCCAACGGCATCGTCCAGGCGCTGCAGCTGCTCAAGGACAAGGGCGAGGAAGTCACCAAGCCGCTCGTCGTCCGCCTCGACGGCAACAACGCCGAGCTGGGTCGCAAGATCCTCTCCGACGCCAACCACCCGCTGGTCCAGCGCGTGGACACCATGGACGGCGCGGCCGACAAGGCCGCCGAGCTCGCGGCTGCGAAGTAAGGGAAGAGGGACAGAACAGCCATGGCTATCTTCCTGAACAAGGACAGCAAGGTCATCGTCCAGGGCATGACCGGTGCCACGGGCATGAAGCACACCAAGCTCATGCTGGCGGACGGCACCAACATCGTCGGCGGCGTGAACCCCCGCAAGGCGGGCACGTCCGTGGACATCGACGGCACCGAGATCCCGGTCTTCGGCACGGTCGCCGAGGCGATCGAGAAGACGGGCGCCAACGTGTCCGTCCTCTTCGTGCCGCCGGCCTTCGCCAAGGCCGCCGTGGTCGAGGCGATCGACGCCGAGATCCCGCTCGCGGTCGTCATCACCGAGGGCATCGCCGTCCACGACTCGGCCGCGTTCTACGCGTACGCCGTGTCGCAGGGCAACAAGACCCGGATCATCGGCCCGAACTGCCCCGGTCTCATCACCCCGGGCCAGTCGAACGCCGGCATCATCCCGGGCGACATCACGAAGCCGGGCCGCATCGGTCTGGTCTCGAAGTCCGGCACGCTGACGTACCAGATGATGTACGAGCTGCGCGACATCGGCTTCTCGTCTGCCGTCGGCATCGGTGGCGACCCGATCATCGGCACCACGCACATCGACGCGCTCGCCGCGTTCGAGGCCGACCCCGACACCGACCTGATCGTCATGATCGGTGAGATCGGCGGCGACGCCGAGGAGCGGGCTGCGGCCTTCATCAAGGACAACGTGAAGAAGCCGGTCGTCGGCTACGTCGCGGGCTTCACCGCGCCCGAGGGCAAGACCATGGGCCACGCCGGCGCCATCGTCTCCGGCTCCTCCGGCACGGCCGCCGCGAAGCAGGAGGCCCTCGAGGCCGCCGGCGTCAAGGTCGGCAAGACGCCGACCGAGACGGCGAAGCTCGCGCGCGAGATCCTCGCGGCCGGCTGAGTCGTCCGACCGCGTCACCCGGCTGCTGACGCGTCCGGCCGAGCTTTCGGCCCGGACACGGCGGCCGGACGCCGGCGGGCCCGTTCCCCCAGGGGGAACGGGCCCGCCGTCTTTCTGCCGTGCCGTCTTTCTGCCGTGCCGTCTTTCTGCCGTGCCGTCTTTCTGCCGTGCCGTCTTTCTGCCGTGCCGCCGTGCCGCCGTGCCGCCGTGCCGCCGTGCTGCCCCTTCTGCCGTCCCGCCCGTCCCGCCCGTCCCGCCCGTCCGCCCGTGCTGCCGTCACTCGGGGCGTGGGAGCAGTCTGTCCGGGCCGTTCTGGGTCTCGGACCTCAGCTTCGCGCGCAGCTTCAGCTCCGCGTCCGACAACGTGCCAGGGGCGGCCCGCGGCGGGACGCCCTGCACGGTCTCGCCGGGCGGCACCGGGGGCTCGTAGCGGGTGGGGGCGGTGCGCGCGGTCAGCGCGGTCGCGCCGATGAGCGCGATCGTGAACGCGATCGCCGCCCTGGTCCAGAAGCGGGCCCGCCGCTCCCCGCCCGACCGCACGGCGGGCGGTTTCGGTGCGCGCAGCCGTTCGGCGGACGCGACCTCCGCGAGACGCCGGTGCAGTGCGGCCGGACTCGCCAGTTCCGGCAGCCGCGCGGCGACCGCCTCGCGCGCGTGCAGCAGCCGGTGCGCCGCCGCCGGGGTGCTCGCCTCCGTCTCGGCGGCCGTCTCCGGCAGATCGAGTCCGACGCCGTCGTAGAGCAGGAGCGTGCGACGGTACGTCACCGGGAGGGTCAGCAGGACGTCCAGCAGCGCGCGGTCCGCCGCGGCGGCCGGGGGCGGCTCCGGGTACCGGTAACGCGGACGGAACCGGTGCCACGGGGAGAGCGCGTACTCGTACGCCACGGCCCGCACCCAGCCGGCGGGGTCGGGATCCACGGCCACCTCGGGCCAGCGCTGCCACGCCAGTTGAAACGCCCGTTCGACCGACTCGCGGGCGAGCTCGCGACGCCCGGACAGCAGATAGGCCTGCCGGACTAGGGCGGGGGCGCAGAACGCGTACAACGCGTCGAAGGCCTGAACGGGAGTCAAGGGGGCAGCGGACGCGCCTGGTTCGCCGACGGGTTCCGTGCCGCGGGGGTCAGGGTTCTCCGTCGTCGGACGCGCCTCGGCCGGACGCACCGTCACCTGACGTCGAGGCGCCGCCTTCTGGGTGTTCGTCACCTTTGCCGCCTTGTCCCAGCCGTGTTCAGCCTTGTTCGGTGATGCCGGCAGTTTCGCGTACGCCTCCCGTGTGCGGTCGCGGGGCGCCGCGTCACGGAGTACCCCTTCACCCGGTAACTACATAAAACGTATATTGAGCGACACATCCGAAGTTCGCCCGTTACGACGGAAAAGCGCGTGTCGTTGGGAGCATGGCCGTCGTGATCCCGATGACCGCTCGCCGGCTTACGTTGTCGTCCCTGCTGCCTCGAAGGCGCGACCGATCGCCCGGACTGGCCGCCGGCCTCGTGGGCGGTGTGCTCGCGGCCGGGCTGGGGCTCGGGTCCTTCGCCGTGCTCGTGATGGTGCTGTGGATCAGCTCTCCGTACCCGGACAGTGGGCCGAGCGGTGCGCTGCATGTCGCCGCCGCGCTGTGGCTGTTGGCCCATGGCGCGGAACTGGTGCGCGTCGACACGTTGTCAGGGGCCCCCGCGCCGGTCGGCGTCACCCCGCTGCTGCTGCTCGCGTTGCCGGTGTGGCTGGTGCGGCGGGCGGCCCGCGACGCGGTGGACGGCGGCGACGCGGGCGCCGGGGGTGGCACCGGCGGCGGCGCGGAGAACGGGGAGCCGGTGAGCGCGCGCACCGCGTGGGCCGGCGTCGTGCTCGGGTATCTCGCCGTCGGCTCGGGCGCCGCCTGCTACGCCGCCTCGGGCGGCGCGCTGCGGACCTCGTGGGCGTGGGCGGCGGTGTGCGTCCCGGCCGTCGCCGTGCTGGCCGCCGGGGCGGGGGTGTGGTCCGGTTGCGGTCACCCGCGCGGGCCGGTGGACGGCGTGCTGCTCATGCTGCCCCGCGGGCTGCGACGGCTGCTCGTCGGGACGGCGGAGCGCGCACGCCTGGCTGCCGCGGCGCGGGCGGCCGCCGCGGGTGCGGCGGTGCTCGTCGGTGGCGGGGCCCTGCTGGTGGCGTCGTCGTCGGTGTGGCACGCCGGGGCGGCTCGAGAGGCGTTCCTGCAGTTGACGGAAGGGTGGTCGGGGCGGTTCGCGGTGCTGCTGCTGTGTGTGGCGCTGGTGCCGAACGCGGCGGTGTGGGGGGCGGCGTACGCCCTCGGGCCGGGGTACCTCCTCGGCGCGGGGCACGTGGTGGCGCCGCTGTCCTCCGACCCGGCGCCGCTGCTGCCGCCGTTTCCGCTGCTGGCGGCGGTACCCGAGGCGGGGGCCGGGACGCCGTGGAACTGGGCGGCGAGCGCGGTCCCGCTGGTGGCCGGTGTCACGGTGGGCGTGTTCGCGGCCGGTGCGGCGACGGATCAAGGCTGGTCGCGGGGGAGGACCGTCGGAGTCGTCGTGCTGGCGGGCGTGGGGTGCGGGGTGCTGACGGGGGCGCTGGCGGGGCTGGCGGGCGGGCCGCTGGGGGCCTCCGTGCTGGCCCGGTTCGGGCCGGTGTGGTGGCAGGCCGGGGGTGCGGCGCTGCTGTGGGTCGTGGCGGTGGGGACGCCGGTGGGCGTGGCGGTACGGGGGTGGCGCTGCCGGAAGCGGGGAGCGGTCGGCTGGGTCCGCGGGCCCTGGAAGGGGCACGCCGAGACGGCGGGAACACCCGGCGTGCGAGCGTCGGCGGGGACGCCCGGGAAGGCAGATGAGGAGCTGTACGACTTCCTCGTCACCCGGGATGCCACCCCTGGTTCCCCTGGTGCTCCTGGTTCCCCGAGCTCCCCCGGCGCGCCGCCGCACCTGTACGACGAGGCCGCCGACTCCTTCGCGCCCTTCGCGCCGTTCGCGGCCTTCGAGCAGGCGCCCTACGTCGCGCCGCCGGACCCCTTCGCCCCCCTCGAGCCCGCGTCGTTCCTCGAACCGGGCGAGCTCCGCACTCCGCCCGACCCGCTCGCCGACGTCGGACCGGTGGAGCCCGTCGGACCGGCGTGGCACGGCGACTCGGCCCGGGAGGCCCGGTGGGCGGCGTTGCGTGAGGCGGGCGAGGTAGGCAAGGCGGGCGACGAAGGGACGGAGCCGAAGCGATGACCGTCCGTCGGCGCCGCGCAGCTCACCTTCGCAAAGGACGACGACCAGGCCGAGGACGACGACGAGGACGAGGACGAGATCTCAGGAGTCGGTCCCGAGGATCTTCCGCAGTTCCTTCGGCAGAAGGTCGTTGCAGGACTGCTTCGCCTCGACGGTGAGGGCGTCGTTGGTGCAGGTGTAGTAGTCCTGGTAGACGAGTTGGGCGCTGAAGCTCGCGGCGACCAGGGCGAGCGCCAGGGAGGCGGTGACCACGCCGCTCACCGCGGCGGTCTTCTGCGGGCGGGGGCCGCTCTCCGGGCTGTCGGGGGACGGGTTGCGGGGCCCCGCGCGCAGGGCGCTGATGCCCCAGTTCAGGGCGAGGGCGCCGAGCAGCAGAGCCACGTACGGCCAGCCGAAGAGGACGAAGAAGAAGGCCCACATGCCGCTGAGCAACGCGTAGCGCGCGCGGCGCTGCGCGGGGTCGGTGGGGTCCCAGCGTTTGCCGCCGTTCTCGGATCCCGGCCCGCCGTTGCCGTTGTCGGGCCCGCGGCCCGGGCGTTCGCCGAAGCCGCCGGGGGAGCGGCCGGGCTGCTGGTCGCTCCACTGACCGCCCCACGGCGACCGGCCGCCCTGGGAGGAACCACCCTCGGGAGCACCGCCCTCAGCCCCGCCGCCCGCCGGGCGCCGGGGCTGCCACGGGCGGTCGGGGGCGTTCTCCGGCGGCGGGGCGAACGGGTTGTCGTCCTCAGGGGGCGTGCCGTCGCCCGAGGGGGCGTCCGGAGGTGAGGCTGGGCGCTCCCGCAGCAGCACGGCGCCGCGCTCCCCTCCCTGCGGTGACTGCGGTGACTGCGGGGGGAGCGTGAGGAGTCGCAGACTGCGGTCCGGCATCAAATGAGCGTCTTCCCCTAGGAGATACGGCTGACTGGTGTGAGCTGTCGTGAGCTGGCATGAGCTGTCGTAGGGGGAACGCACCGCACGGCGACCGCGTTCCCGCTCTCCGCTCCTCGCAGACGCTACCTTCCGGCCACGCCCCCGTCCCGCGGGGGCCGCCCGGTGTGCCGGTATCGTTGCTGACGGTCGGCTCCTTCGTAGGCTTCCCCGTATCCGGGGGCGCGATGCATTCGTACGAACGTACAAGCGGGAAACCACGAGTACGAAAGCACAAGCCCGCGCAGGTCGCCACCCCGTTGACGTGCTTCCCCGAGAAAGGGCCCCGCCGTGGCCGCCAAGCCCGTGGCCAAGCGCCTCGTCGTGCTGGTCTCCGGATCCGGTACGAACCTGCAGGCGCTCCTCGACGCCATCGCCGCCGCCGGCGTCGACGCGTACGGCGCCGAGGTGGTGGCCGTCGGGGCGGACCGGGCGGCCGTCGAGGGCCTCGCCCGTGCCGAGCGGGCGGGGATCCCCACCTTCGTCTGCCGGGTCAAGGACTTCGCGAGCCGACAGGAGTGGGACGCCGCGCTCGCCGAGGCCGTGGCCGCCCACGAGCCCGACCTCGTGGTCTCCGCCGGGTTCATGAAGATCGTCGGCAAGGAGTTCCTGGCGCGGTTCGGGGGGCGGTTCGTGAACACCCATCCCGCCCTGCTGCCCAGTTTCCCCGGGGCCCACGGGGTGCGGGACGCACTCGCGTACGGCGCCCGGGTCACCGGCTGCACCGTCCACTTCGTCGACGACGGCGTCGACACCGGCCCGATCATCGCCCAGGGCGTGGTCGAGGTCCGGGACGAGGACGACGAGAGCGCTCTGCACGAGCGCATCAAGGAAGTCGAGCGAAGGCTGCTCGTCGAGGTCGTGGGGCGGCTCGCCCGTAACGGCTATCGCATTGAGGGACGAAAGGTAGTTATCCAGTGACCGCCGACAGCACTGTCACGGCAGAGAGCAGCAAGCGGGGCATCCGTCGCGCGCTCGTCAGCGTCTACGACAAGACCGGTCTCGAAGAGCTCGCGCGCGGGCTGCACGAAAGCGGTGTCGAGCTCGTCTCCACCGGGTCCACCGCCTCCCGCATCGCCGCCGCCGGCGTCCCCGTCACCAAGGTGGAGGAGCTGACCGGCTTCCCCGAGTGCCTGGACGGCCGGGTCAAGACCCTGCACCCCAAGGTGCACGCCGGCATCCTCGCCGACCTGCGTCTCGAGGACCACCGCCGGCAGCTGGCGGAGCTCGGTGTCGCGCCGTTCGACCTGGTCGTCGTCAACCTCTACCCGTTCCGCGAGACCGTCGCCTCGGGCGCCTCCGAGGACGAGTGCGTCGAGCAGATCGACATCGGCGGGCCGTCCATGGTGCGCGCCGCCGCCAAGAACCATCCGTCGGTGGCCGTCGTCACCAGCCCGGACCGGTACACCGACGTCCTCGCGGCCGTGCGGGACGGCGGCTTCGACCTGGCCGCCCGCAAGCGGCTCGCCGCGGAGGCCTTCCAGCACACCGCCGCCTACGACGTGGCTGTGGCCTCCTGGTTCGCGTCGTCCTACGCGCCGGTCGACGAGTCGCGCTTCCCCGACTTCCTCGGCGCGACCTGGGAGCGCAGGAGCACCCTGCGCTACGGCGAGAACCCGCACCAGCCGGCCGCCCTGTACGTGGACGGCAGCGGCACCGGTCTCGCCGAGGCCGAGCAGCTGCACGGCAAGGAGATGTCGTACAACAACTACACGGACACGGATGCCGCGCACCGGGCCGCGTACGACCACCCCGAGCCGGCCGTCGCGATC
This sequence comes from Streptomyces sp. B21-105, assembly GCF_036898465.1. Classification (NCBI taxonomy): domain Bacteria; kingdom Bacillati; phylum Actinomycetota; class Actinomycetes; order Kitasatosporales; family Streptomycetaceae; genus Streptomyces; species Streptomyces sp. B21-105. The sequence continues at coordinate 5,730,679 of NZ_JARUMJ010000001.1, forward strand.
ATCAAGCACGCCAACCCGTGCGGGATCGCCGTCGGCGCGGACGTCGCCGAGGCGCACCGCCGGGCGCACGCCTGCGACCCGCTGTCGGCGTTCGGCGGCGTCATCGCCGTGAACCGGCCGGTCAGCCGGGAGATGGCGGAGCAGGTCGCGGAGATCTTCACCGAGGTCATCGTGGCGCCGGACTACGAGGAGGGGGCGCTGGAAGCCCTCACCAAGAAGAAGAACATCCGGGTGCTCAGGGCGCCGCAGGGCCCCGCGGCCCCCGTCGAGCTCAAGCCCGTCGGCGGCGGCGCGCTGCTCCAGGTCGCCGACCGGCTCCAGGCCGACGGCGACGACCCGGCCAACTGGACGCTGGCGACCGGCGAGGCGCTGTCCGGGCCGGACCTCGCCGAGCTGGCGTTCGCCTGGCGGGCGTGCCGGGCGGTGAAGTCCAACGCGATCCTGCTCGCCAAGGACGGCGCGTCGGTCGGCGTCGGCATGGGGCAGGTCAACCGGGTCGACTCGGCGAAGCTGGCCGTGGAGCGGGCCGGTGAGGAGCGGGCGCGCGGCTCCTACGCCGCCTCCGACGCGTTCTTCCCCTTCCCCGACGGGCTCGAGGTCCTGGTCGAGGCGGGCGTGAAGGCCGTGGTGCAGCCCGGCGGTTCGGTCCGTGACGAGCTGGTCGTCGAGGCCGCGAAGAATGCGGGCGTGACGATGTACTTCACCGGCACGAGGCACTTCTTCCACTGACCCGAGCCGCAGCGCACGAGGGCCCGCCGGTTCGCGAACGACTCGTCGCGAACCGGCGGGCCCTGCTGGTGCTTGTGCGGGTGCCGGTCGGCGGGCGATGCTGCCCGGCCGGCGGCCTGTTCAGGCGGCCCGGTAGGCCTGCACCCAGGAACTGTTCTCGAACAGGAGCCGGTACCGGGTGCCGTCCCGCACGTCGGTGGCGACGACCGTCCAGTCGCTGTCGACCCTCGTGTAGCTGCTCTGGCAGTACGAGGGCGACGAGCTCGGGTAGAAGCACACCTTGACGTTGCGGTACGGGGTGATCAGGAGGTTGGCGATCTTGACGTTGATGTCGTTGCAGCGGGAGGTCGTCGTGTACGTGCCGGAGCTGGGGTGGTAGCGGCTCTCGCCGGAGAAGTAGCTCGCGCCGTCATAGCAGCTCGCGGCGCTCGCGGGGGTACCGCCGGCCAGGACGCCCGCGCTCGCGAGAGTGAACGCCGCAGTGAGGGTGACGGCCGCCTTGCGCACCGTGTGTGCGGACATGATCTTTTCCCCTGTTCGTCGGAGGCCTTGTGCTCTGTGCAGTCGGTCGCTCTGCGCAGTCGATCGCGCTCAGACTAGGCGGCCCGGCGCCGGAGGGGTCCCTGTAACTTTCCAGGTTCGCCGGTCCCGCGCGTGACCTCGTCACCGGCTCGGCGGTGTGGGGTTCCGTCCGTCGCCCCCGTCCCCGCAGTGTGCGATGAGCCGGTGGGACAGGGGCGCGTACGTGCCGGCCAGATTGCCCTGGGCGCGCTGGGAGGTGCATCCGGTGCGCAAGCGGCTGCGGGGGCGGGTGACGTCCACTCCGACGGGGGTGTAGTCGCGGCCCCGGTAGTAGGCGACGCCGCCCAGGTCCGTGGAGTCGTCGGCGTTGTAGTAGATCGACCTCACCGGGCGGTCGGCGGTCCACATGCAGGTTTCCCGGCCGGACAGCCAGTCGGGGTCGCTGCCCTCCCACGCGCACATCTCGCCGTTGCCGTTCTGCTCGCTGAAGAAGCACACGGACGCGTACGGGCAGCGGTGGTAGCCGTACGACGGGCCGGCGTCCCGCAGGGCCGCGTACGTGACGCCCCCGGCGGCGGCCAGGAGCGCCCCGGCGACGGCGACAGCGCCGACCAGGGCGGGCCTGCGCCGTCCGCGCGTGCGCAACCAGGGCGAGCGGAGCAGGCGGTAGAGGCGGCCCAGGCGAGCCAGACGGGGTAACCGGGCAAGAAGAGCCAGAAGGGCCAGAAGAGCCGGGCGTGCCGGACGGGCCGGACGGGCCGGACGGGCCTGGCGGGCCTGGCGGGCGGGAGGGGCCTGGCGGGTGGAGTCGGTGACGCCCGCCGCCGCCTCCACGCGGCGCAGGAGCGCGCCGGTGTCATGGACGAGCCGGTCCCGGTGGGTGCGGGACAGGCAGTCGGTGACGATCTGCCGCCAGCCGGCCGGGAGCCGGGGCGAGAGGCGCAGTTCCTCAGCGCCCCGGGCGTATCGCACCGCCGCGTCGCTACGGGCCTCGGCCGACGCGCCCGGCAACGGGTACGAGCCGGTGAGGACCACGTGCGCCAGGACCCCGTAGGCCCAGACGTCGGCGGTGGGGCGGACCGGCGTGCCGCGTTCGCTGACCTCGGGCCACAGCAGTTCGGGCGGGGTGTAGTCCTGGGTGGCGAAGGCGAGCGAGTAGGCGTGGGTGCCTTCGAGTTCGGCGGCCGTGTTGAAATCGGCCAGGCGTACCGAACCGTCCTTCATCAGCAGGACGTTGCCCGGTTTCAGGTCGCCGTGGACCCAGCCGGCACGGTGCAGCTGGCTCAGGCCCGCACAGACCTGGGCGAGCAGCGCGGGTCCGGCTTCCGGGACCGGATCGCGGTCGAGCAGGGCGTCCAGAGAGCCCTCGGCCCGCTCCAGGACGAGCACGGTGGCGCCGTCGAGTTCGGGACGGTCCGGGTCCTCGACGGTGAGCGTCTCGTGCATGCGGATCAGCCGGGGTGCGCGGATCCGCTGGAGCAACTCGACCTCGCGTGCGGCCAGTTCCCGCAGGTGGTGCAGTTGGCGGGGGGTGCGCGTGCCGGTCGGCAGGAACTTCAGCGCCGCGACCGGCGGCAGTGCGGCGCCGGGCCGGGTGTTCCGGGCCGCGTACACGGTCGCGAAGGAGCCGGACGCGAGGGGCTCGCGCACCTCCCAGCGGCCGACCCGGTAGCCCTTCGGGACGGGCACGGTGTGCGGCTCGTGGCATCCGCGCGTCCGGCCGGTCACCGGACCGCACCGCTCAGGGACGTGGTGAGCACACTGAGGTCGTCCTCGCGGACCAGGTCGAACCGGAGCGCCAGGGACACCAGCGACTCCTTCCGGCCGTTGAAGCGCCGGCCGGGCTCCTGCACGTCCGCGTCGGGCCGCAGCCGCAGTTTGACCGCGAGGTAGTCGACGTTCCAGTACACGGCGGAGCGGCTGACCCCGGGCCAGACGGGCCGCAAACGGTCCACGAGTTGTTCCACGGCGGGCGGCGGGGCGTGCGGTTCGCCGCGCAGACGCGGCTCGCACAGGGCGGCCAGGACCGCGAAGTACCGTTTGGTGCGGTCGAGGGAGAACGCCTTGGCGGTGCGGTCCCCGGACAGTCCGTGGCGGGCGACGCTGCGGAAGGCGTGGCATGGCGCCCAGACCTCGAAGGCGAGCAGATCGCCGCCGGCGGGCAGGACGACGCGCGAGAACTCGAACGGTACGGGCGCTTCCTGGCGGCCCGGCGCCACCTTCATGTGCTCGCCCGCGCCCTCCGGGTTCTCCACCACGTAGGTCTGGTCCTCGCTGTGGTTGCTGAGCAGCCAGAACGAGCGGTGCGCGGTGATCTCCCCGGCGGCCCGGGGGACTCCCGCGTGAGCGATGACGAGGCCGCCGCCGTCGGCGGCAGCGGCTCTGCCGAACGTCAGCCGTTCCCCGTGGAGACCCTGATCTGTTCGGCTGCGCCGTCACACGGCGGTGGCACGACGATGAGGCTGTACATGGAGTCGTCCCCCTCCTCCGATGCCTGGGGGCGAGCCCCCAGCCCGAGGGGGGCAGATTAACGGAGGCTCCGCACGGACCACGAGGCTTTCCGTGGCGTGGTCGGGCGCCGACGTGCGGGACGCGCGTCGACAGGTGCCGACACACGGGAGGGGGCCGTGTCACGTGGTGACACGGCCCCCTCGGGGAGTGACGAGAAGACGCCGTTGCGGCGCTCAGACCGGTTCATCGCGCCTCCGGTTCCCGAGCGGTCGGCAGCGCGCCCGCGGTCAGTAGCGCGGACGGCTGAACCAGGCTCCGCCGCTGATCATCGCGGAGAGGATGATGCCGCCGAAGGCGAGCGAGATGACGCCTCCGAAGGTGCCCGAACCGCCGGCGCCGTTCACGATGTTGGCGAGGCTGCCCAGGATCATCAGCGCGCTGTACACGATCGTGGTGACGCGGATGCCGCCGCGGCCGGTCTTGAACTTGACGCCCAGGAAGATCGACAGGCTGCCCAGCGCCAGCATCAGCAGCGCGATCGCGATGACGAGGCCGGTCGCCGTGCTGCTGTCGTCGCCGGACCCGAACGCGTTGGTCGTGTCCTGTGCGGCGCCGGCCAGGATGCCGATGAACACGCCGGCCAGGAACTGGAAGCCCGCGGTGATGAACAGCAGCACCCGGGCGGTCTTCACCAGGCCGGGCATCTCCTGCGGGAAGCCGTAGCCGTAACCCTGGGGGACCGGCGGGGCCTGCGGGTAGCCGTAGCCGGGCTGGCCCTGGGGAGCGGTGGGGTAGCCGTAGCCGGGCTGCTGGGGCGGCTGGCCCTGCGGCGGGTAGCCGGGCGGCTGGCCCTGGGGCGGGCCGTAGGGGTTGTTCGGGTCGCCGAAACTCATGGCGGTCCTTCCTCCGTTGCATTCGAGTGCGGGGACGCGCGGCCTGGCTCGGAGGAAGGTTCTACAGATGCGGTTCGTCCCCCCGGTACTGCCCGCGGCACTGTGCCGTCAATCGTTCTGCAATGGCCGGTTTGTTGTCCAGCGGCATTCCGAGGCAATGAACATGTGTTGTGCAAGTGCAACATCGGCGATCATGCCCGCCGCGGTCGCCCGCAGTCGTCCTCGGCACGTCCGCGGCCGCCCGCAGGCCGCCCTCGTCCCGTCCGCACCCCTGTCACCCCGCCCGACGTCCCCGTACGGGTTCACCCGGATTGGAACCGGGAGGCCGTCATCCGCGAGGATGGGACCATGACCGCCCAGATTCTCGATGGCAAGGCCACCGCGGCCGAGATCAAGTCCGAGCTGACCGCCCGCGTGGCGGCGCTGAAGGAGAAGGGCGTGACGCCCGGACTCGGCACGATCCTCGTCGGCGCCGATCCCGGCAGCCAGAAGTACGTGGCCGGCAAGCACCGCGACTGCGCCGAGGTCGGCATCGCCTCCATCCAGCGCGAACTGCCGGACACGGCCACCCAGGAGGAGATCGAGGCGGTCGTCCGCGAACTGAACGACGACCCCACCTGCACCGGTTACATCGTGCAACTGCCGCTGCCCAAGGGCATCGACGAGAACCGCATCCTGGAGCTGATGGACCCGGCGAAGGATGCCGACGGCCTGCACCCGATGAACCTCGGCCGGCTGGTGCTGGGCGAGCCCGCCCCGCTGCCGTGCACACCCAATGGCGTCCTCACGCTGCTGCGCCGGTACGGCGTCGAGATCAAGGGCGCGGAGGTCGTGGTCGTCGGCCGCGGCGTCACCATCGGCCGGCCGATGCCGCTGCTGCTGACCCGGCGCAGCGAGAACGCGACGGTGACGCAGTGCCACACCGGTACCCGGGACCTGTCGGCGCATCTGAAGCGGGCCGACGTCATCGTCGCCGCCGCCGGCTCGGCCCACCTGGTGCGGGCCGAGGACGTCAAGCCGGGCGCGGCCGTGCTCGACGTCGGCGTCTCGCGCAGCGCGGAGGGGAAGATCGTCGGCGACGTCCACCCGGACGTCCGCGAGGTGGCCGGCTGGATCTCCCCGAACCCCGGCGGGGTGGGCCCGATGACCCGCGCCCAGCTGCTCGTCAACGTGGTCGAGGCGGCGGAGCGCAGTGTCGGCTGACGGCGGCTCCGGAAAGCCCGACGGCATGGACGGCACCGGCGGCATCGGCGGCATCGGCGGCATCGGCGGCACCGACGGCATCGGCGGCACCGACGACCGTGTCAACGGCGGCGGCACTGTGGCCGACGGCGACGACATCGAGGTGCGGGATCCGATCAGTGCGCCCGACGCCGACGGTGTGCCGCGCCGCACCACCCGCCGCTTCCCCAAGTTCACCCGGGACACCGCGCGTCCCGAGGGCGCCGGGCGGGCCGCGCCCGGCGACGCGCTGGCCGCCCGGCAGTGGCCGATCATCGCCGTGCTGGGCATCGCAGCGCTCGGTCTGCTGGTGACCGCGCTCGGCCAGTTCCGGGTCGGCACGATCCTGATCGGCGTCGGTCTGCTGACCGGCGCGGTCCTGCGCTGGACGCTGCCCGGCGTCGGCATGCTCGCGGTGCGCTCCCGCTTCACCGACATCGTGACCTACGGAGTGCTCGGCACGGTCATCGTCCTGCTGGCGCTGATGGCGCAGCCCGGTCCGTGGCTGCAGATCCCGTTCCTCAAGGACACCCTGCACTTCACGGTCAGCAGCAGCTGACGGCACGCGAACGGCGGCCCGTCCTCATCCCCCGAGAAGGACGGGCCGCCGACGCGTTCCACGCTCCCTCATCACGAACAACCTGTTCAACAGCTGTCCGGACGCTGTGGCACGGAAGTGACCGTTCCGCCATCGTGCGCGCGCCCTGCCACAGTCGCCCCCGGCCGGGGAACCGAGGGGCCGCCCCGCGTCGTCCCCTCAACGGACCGAAGGGAAGGTGGGTGGGATGGGCGCCTGGCAGCCGCTGCCGGACGGGCTGCCGTCGGAGGTACGGCACTTCGTGGAACAGCTGCGGCAGCTCAAGGACGGTACGGGCCTCAGCCTCGCCGCGCTGGGCGCGCGCACCGCGTACAGCAAGTCGTCCTGGCAGCGGTATCTCAACGCCGTCCAGCCGCCGCCCCGGCAGGCCGTCGCTGCGCTGTGCCGGGTCGCGGGACTGGTCGGAGCGGAGGCCGAACGGCACGTCGTGCGCTGGGAGTTGGCGGTCGAGGCCTGGCCACGGCCGACGCCGGCCAGCCCGGCCGAGGCCTACGAGGACGATCCGACGATCCCCTGGTGGGACCGGCTCGAGGAGCCCGCCCCGCAGCCCGCGCCCGGACCGGTCGGACGGCTCCTGCTCTACGCTGCCCTGCTCCTGCTGGCGCTGCTCCTCGCAGCCGTCGGCGGCGCGGTCGCCTTCGGCTGAGCGGCCGTCACGACTCCGCCGACGCCCCGAGGCCGGCGCCGCGCACGCCCTGAAACGGGCGCGGGCAGAACCGTCCTGAGAAAAAGCGCTCCGCGCAGGAATAGCCGCCTCCGCTCCGGGAAGGCGGACCCGTAACCCCCACGGGAGTCCGGCGCGACCCGGCACCCCCACACGGCGGCCGCCGATCCCCCTCTCCCGGACCGGCGGCCGCCGCGTCGTGCGGGTCTCCCGTAGGCCGAGACGCATTCTGTGAAGCGGGCCACACAAGCCCCGGACGTCGGGCCTCCCGGATGCGCGATAGCCTGACCGCTGATCGGATCTCTTGATACCAAGAGATCGATCATTTGTACGTCCCACCCGGGGCAGGGACGCCCCACCGACAGCTGTCATACGGAGAACGCCATGACCCGCACTCCCGTGAACGTCACCGTGACCGGCGCGGCCGGCCAGATCGGTTACGCCCTGCTCTTCCGCATCGCCTCCGGCCAGCTGCTCGGCGCGGACGTGCCCGTCAGGCTGCGCCTGCTGGAGATCACCCCGGCGCTCAAGGCCGCCGAGGGCACCGCCATGGAGCTGGACGACTGCGCGTTCCCGCTGCTTCAGGGCATCGACATCACCGACGACGCCAGCGTCGCCTTCGACGGCGCCAACGTGGCCCTTCTCGTCGGCGCCCGCCCGCGCACCAAGGGCATGGAGCGCGGTGACCTCCTCGAGGCCAACGGCGGCATCTTCAAGCCGCAGGGCAAGGCCATCAACGACCACGCCGCGGACGACATCAAGGTTCTCGTCGTCGGCAACCCGGCCAACACCAACGCCCTGATCGCCCAGGCCGCCGCGCCGGACGTACCGGCCGAGCGCTTCACCGCGATGACCCGCCTCGACCACAACCGCGCGCTGACCCAGCTCGCGAAGAAGACGGGCTCGACGGTCGCCGACATCAAGCGCCTGACGATCTGGGGCAACCACTCGGCCACCCAGTACCCGGACATCTTCCACGCCACGATCGCCGGCAAGAACGCCGCCGAGGTCGTGAACGACGAGAAGTGGCTGGCCGAGGACTTCATCCCGACCGTCGCCAAGCGCGGCGCGGCCATCATCGAGGCCCGTGGCGCGTCCTCCGCCGCGTCCGCCGCCAACGCCGCCATCGACCACGTCCACACCTGGGTCAACGGCACCGCCGAGGGCGACTGGGCCTCCATGGGCATCCCGTCGGACGGCTCCTACGGCGTCCCGGAGGGCCTGATCTCCTCCTTCCCGGTCACGGTGAAGGGCGGCGTCTACGAGATCGTCCAGGGCCTCGAGGTCAACGACTTCTCCCGCTCCCGCATCGACGCGTCGGTGCAGGAGCTGGCGGAGGAGCGCGAGGCGGTCCGCGCCCTCGGCCTGATCTGAGCCTGACCTGAACGCAAAGCGATCCCCGGACGGTCCGACCGTCCGGGGATCGCTCGCGTTCGCCTGCGCGTTCAGCTCTGCTTGAGGGCGTCCACGAAGCTCGCCCACGCGCCGAGCCCGAAGAGGACCGCCCCGCGCTCGGGGTTCTTGCTGTCCCGGACCGGGACGACGGCCGGGATGTGATCGGCGACTTCGAGGCATTCGCCGCCGGTGGTGTTGCTGTAGCTGGACTTGCGCCAGGTCACTTGACTCAGGTCGAGGGCTCGCACGGCACTTCCTCCAACATCCGCGTGATGAACTTCTGCGACTCGGCCGGAGAAAGCGCCAGGTCGCGCACCGAATCGTACGCATGTTGCAGCTCCTCGACCGAGCCGATTTCCTCGATCAGTTCGCCTCGCACGTCGTTCTCCGTGTAGGCCACGGTACGGGCGTCGGGCAGGCGAAGGAACATCATCGAGGTGTTCATCAGCGGGTGAGGACCGGCGCTGAACGGCAGGACATGGAGGGTGATCCCCGGCCGCTCGGAGACCGCTACCAGGTGCTCCAGCTGATCCCGCCACGCCTGTGCGTCCCTGAGCCGGGTGCGCAACACCGCCTCCGAGAAGATGGCACGGAACTTTGGCGCACCCTTCTCCTCCAGCAACTTCCGTCGCCCCATCCGTGCTTCGACTTGCTGATCCAGCTCGTCCCCCAACAGGCCACCCGCGGTGAGCGCTTCGCGTGCGTAGGCAGGCGTCTGGAGCAGCCCAGGCGGTGCGGACACGCCGTAGTGCCACAGGCTCAGCGCCTCCGCCTCCAGGTCCATGTACCTGCGGTACTGCTCCTTGAACTGGCTGTTGTCGCCCATCGCGACTTCCCACAGGGCCAGCAGCAGTCCCGGTGTTCCGTAGTGCGTGTCCAGGGCTTCGACGACCTCAGGGCTGCCCAGGTTCGTCCCGCTCTCCATCTTGCCGAGGGTGGACGAGTCCCAGCCCAGGCGTTCGGACAGTTCCCGCAGGCTCTCGCCGCGGCCGTTGCGCAGCAGCCGCAGTTCCTCCGCGAAGCGTTTGCGGGGCTGCTGACTGCGGCCGGTGACCACTCGTCTCGCAGGCATGGGGCGACTCCTTCGCGTCTCTGAGTGGCGACGGGAACACAAAGAGTAATCCAACCCTCCGTGGAGTTCGGCCCACTCGCTCACCCCGGTACTATTTGTCCATTTATGCGAGCAAGTTCCGTGACGCGGCGCACTTTCGGCCGCGAATTGCGCATGCAATCGAAGGCCGGGGGCAGGTGGACGCGGTCTCCCGAGTGACCCGCGGGTGACGTAGGGGGACGGAACAGGAACGGAAGGCAACGCCGATCATGGCCGACAGGACCGAACCGCTGTACACGCCGGAGCTGCGGGAGCACTGGACGATTCACTCGGGCGGAGAGTGGCGGGAAGCCGTCTCCGGCGCCACGCGCGAGATCGTCGACCCCGCGGACGGCCGTCCCTTCGCCGTGGTCGCCGAAGGCGACGAGAAGGACACCGACCTGGCCGTCGCGGCCGCCCGTGCCGCCTTCGACGCGGGCGAGTGGCCGCACACCCCCGCCGCCGAGCGCGCGGCCCTGCTGCACCGGGTCGCCGACCTCCTCGTCCGCGACCGTGAACGGCTCGGCCTGCTGGAGAGCCGGGACGCGGGCAAGACGGTCGAAGAGGGTCGCGTCGACATCGACTGCGTCGCCGACGCCTTCCGCTACTTCGCGGGCCTGGTGGCCGCCGAGCCGTCGGGCCGGGTGGTGGACGCGGGATCGGCCGACGTCCACAGCGTCGTCGTCCATGAGCCGGTCGGCGTGTGCGCGCTGATCACGCCCTGGAACTACCCGCTTCTCCAGGCGAGTTGGAAGATCGCCCCGGCGCTGGCGGCCGGCAACACGTTCGTCGTCAAGCCGAGCGAGATCACGCCGCTGACCACGGTCGCGCTGATCGACCTGCTCGCCGAGGCGGGGCTGCCCGCCGGTGTCGCGAACATCGTCACCGGACCCGGCCACACGGTCGGCGCCCGGCTCGCCGAACACCCCGACGTCGACCTGGTGTCGTTCACCGGCGGCCTGGTCAGCGGGACGAAGGTCGCGCAGGCCGCCGCGCCCACCGTCAAGAAGGTCGCCCTCGAACTCGGCGGCAAGAACCCCAACGTGGTCTTCGCCGATGCCTGCGCCACCGACGAGGGGTTCGACACCGCCGTCGACCAGGCCCTCAACGCGGCTTTCATCCACAGCGGGCAGGTCTGCTCGGCGGGCTCCCGGCTCATCGTCGAGGAGTCGGTCCGCGATCGTTTCGTCGCCGAACTCGCCCGCCGGGCCGGGAAGATCCGGCTCGGCCGCGGCACCGAGGACGGCGTCGAGTGCGGCCCGCTCGTCTCCGAGCAGCAGCGCGCCAAGACCGAGGAGTACGTGGCCTCCGCGCTCGACGAGGGCGCGGTGCTGCGGTCCGGCGGCAGGCGGCCCGAACCCTCCCCGCAGCGGCCCGGGTCGGGCTACTTCTACGAGCCCACCGTCCTCGACCGCTGCCACCGCGAGATGCGCGTCGTGCGGGAGGAGGTCTTCGGACCGGTCCTCACCGTCGAGACCTTCCGCACCGAGGACGAGGCCGTCGCTCTCGCCAACGACACCGAGTACGGCCTCGCGGGCGCCGTCTGGACCGCCGACGCCGGCCGCGCGCGGCGGGTCGCCGGCCGACTGCGGCACGGCACCGTCTGGATCAACGACTTCCACCCCTATCTGCCGCAGGCGGAGTGGGGCGGCTTCGGCAAGAGCGGCGTGGGCCGCGAACTCGGCCCGGCCGGACTCGCCGAGTACCGCGAGGCCAAGCACGTCTACCAGAACCTCGCGCCGAAGCCCGTCCGCTGGTTCGCGGGCTGACCGGCCGGCAGGCCCCGCAGTCCCCGCAGAGCCCGGCCGTCTCCCGCCCCGAACGCATTTCGCCCCGAACGCACTTCGCACAGACTTCGCACGCCCCTGGAGTACCCCCCATGCCAGAGAGCTCACCCGTCTATGACTACGTGATAGTCGGCGGCGGAACCGCCGGTTCCGTCATCGCGTCCCGGCTCACCGAGAACCCCGACACCACCGTCGCCGTCATCGAGGGCGGCCCCAGCGACGTCGGCCGCGACGACGTCCTCACCCTGCGCCGCTGGACCGGTTTGCTCGGCGGCGAACTCGACTACGACTACCCGACCACCGAGCAGCCGCGCGGCAACTCCCACATCCGGCACAGCCGGGCCCGCGTCCTCGGCGGCTGCTCCTCCCACAACACGCTCATCGCGTTCAAGCCGCTGCCGTCCGACTTCGACGAGTGGGAGGCGGCGGGCGCCGAGGGCTGGGGCGCGGTCCCGATGGAGGCGTACTACGCGCGCCTGCTGAACAACATCGTCCCGGTCGACGAGAAGGACCGGAACCCCATCGCCCGCGACTTCGTCGACGCCGCGCGGCAGGCGACCGGAGTGCCCCGCGTCGAGGGCTTCAACAGCAAGCCCTTCGACGACGGCGTCGGCTTCTTCGACCTCGCCTACCACCCCGAGACCAACAAGCGGTCGTCCGCCTCCGTCGCCTACCTCCACCCGGTGATGGACGAACGGCCCAACCTGACGATCCTCCTGGAGACCTGGGCGTACCGGCTGGAGCTGGACGGCACGCGCGCGCGGGGCGTGCACGTGCGCACCCGGGACGGCGAGGAGATCCTCGTCCGCGCCCGGCGCGAGGTCGTGCTCTGCGCCGGCGCGATCGACACGCCCCGGCTGCTGCTGCACTCCGGCGTCGGCCCCAAGGCCGACCTGGACGCGCTCGGCATCCCCGCCGTCCACGACCTGCCCGGCGTCGGTGAGAACCTGCTCGACCACCCCGAGTCGGTCATCGTCTGGGAGACCCACGGCCCGCTCCCGGAGAACTCCGCGATGGACTCCGACGCCGGCCTGTTCGTGCGCCGCGACCCCGAACACCGGGGCCCCGACCTGATGTTCCACTTCTACCAGGTCCCCTTCACCGACAACCCCGAGCGGCTGGGCTACGAACGCCCCGCGCACGGCGTGTCGATGACCCCCAACATCCCCAAGCCGAAGTCCCGCGGCCGGCTCTCCCTGCGGAGCGCCGACCCGGCCGTCAAGCCCGCCCTGGACTTCCGCTACTTCACCGACGAGGGCGACTACGACGCCCGCACCCTCGTCGACGGCATCCGCATCGCCCGCGAGATCGCGAAGACCGAGCCGCTGGCCGGCTGGCTGGGGCGCGAGGTCGCCCCCGGCCCGCACATCACGGGCGACGAGGAGCTGAGCGAGTACGCGCGCAAGGTCGCGCACACCGTCTACCACCCGGCCGGCACCTGCAAGATGGGCGCCGCCGACGACGAACTAGCCGTAGTTGACCCCCAGTTGCGAATCCGTGGACTGGACGGCATCCGCATCGCGGACGCCTCCGTGTTCCCGACCATGACAGCCGTGAACCCGATGATCGGCGTGCTGATGGTCGGCGAACGGGCCGTGGACCTGATCGGAGGCAATGCCTGATGAGTACCGACCCGAGCACCGACACCCCTACCGACACGACCACCTTGAGCACCGACACGAGCGCCCCTACGGCCATCGAGGAGCGTCCGCCGGTCTTCTCGGTGGACGGCCTGTGGAAGGTGTTCGGCCCGAAGGCCGAGAGCGTCCCCGCCGATCCCGAACTGACCTCGCTGCCCCCCGCGGAGCTCCGCTCCCGCACCGGCTGCACCGCCGCCGTCCGGGACGTCTCCTTCGACGTGCGCAAGGGCGAGGTCTTCGTCGTCATGGGCCTGTCCGGATCCGGCAAGTCCACCCTCGTCCGCTGCCTGACCCGGCTCATCGAGCCGACCGCAGGCAGGATCGCCATGGAGGGCGAGGACGTGCGCGCCATGGACAAGAACCGGCTGCGCGAACTGCGCCGGCACCGGGCCGCGATGGTCTTCCAGCACTTCGGCCTGCTCCCGCATCGCACCGTCGTCGACAACGTGGCCTACGGCCTGGAGATCCAGGGCGTCGGCAAGGCCGAGCGGCGCGCCCGGGCCCGGCAGGTCGTCGAGAAGGTGGGCCTGGAGGGCATGGAGCACCGCAGGCCCAGCGAGCTGTCCGGCGGGCAGCGCCAGCGCGTCGGACTGGCGCGCGCGCTCGCCGTGGACCCCGAGGTCCTGCTCTTCGACGAGCCGTTCAGCGCCCTCGACCCGCTGATCCGGCGCGACATGCAGGAGGAGGTCGTCCGGCTGCACCGGGAGGAGGGCCGCACGATGGTCTTCATCACCCACGACCTCAGCGAGGCCCTGAAGCTCGGCGACCGCATCGCCCTCATGCGCGACGGCCAGGTGGTGCAGCTCGGCACCCCCGAGGAGATCGTCGGCTCGCCCGCCGACGACTACGTCCGCGAGTTCGTCCGCGACGTCCCGCGCGAGCAGGTCATGACGGTCCGGCGGGCCATGCGGGCCGGCGAGTGCGGCGGCCCCGGCCACCCGGGCGCGCTCGCCGCCGACGCGGTGGTCGCCGAGGCGATCCAGGTCGTGTCGCGCAGCCACAAACCCGCGTGCGTCGTGGAGAACGGCCGGTGTCTGGGGGTCGTCGATCATGAACGGCTCCTGGACGTCGTGGCCGGGACGGAGCTCCGCAAGGAGGCGGTCTGACATGGCTACGGTCACCGCACCCGCCCCCCGTGTCTCCCTGCCGGGGGTCCTCAAACACCGTTCGGTCGCCAAGCTCGCGCTACTGGCGCTCGCCGCGGCGGTCCTCGTGCCGCTCGCCAACGCCCAGTGGGCCAGCGGCAGTTGGCCCGCCACCCTCACCGTCGACCTCACCGAACCGCTCGGCAAGGCCAGCGACTGGATCATCGACAACCGCGACAGCCACCCGCTGTTCCTCTACGGCTTCGGCTACGTCAGCAACGCCGTCGTACTGTGCGTGCGGGCCGTCTACCTCGTGCTGCTCGCGGCCGGCTGGGCGGGCGTCACCGGCGCCGCCGCGCTGGTCGCCTGGCGGGTCGCCGGCGTGCGGCTGGCCGTCGGCACCGCTGTCGCGTTCCTCGCCTGCGGACTGCTCGGCATGTGGATCCCGACCATGCAGACACTCGCGCTGATGGTCGTCGCGGTCCTGGTGTCGGTCGCCGTCGGCGCCGTGCTCGGCCTCGCCGCCGGGCTCTCGGACCGGATGGACCGCATCCTGCGCCCCGTCCTTGACACCATGCAGGTACTGCCCGCGTTCGCCTACCTGCTCCCGGTCGTCCTGATCTTCGGCATCGGCGTTCCCGCGGCCGTCCTCGCCACCGTCGTCTACGCCGCGCCGCCGATGGCCCGGCTCACCTCGCTCGGGCTGCGCGGCGCCGACAAGGAGGTGCTGGAGGCCGTCGAATCGCTGGGTTCCACCGCACGCCAGCGCCTGCTCACCGCGCGCATCCCGCTGGCCCGCAGGGAGCTCCTGCTCGGCCTCAACCAGACGATCATGATGGCGCTGTCCATGGCGGTCATCGCCTCGGTGATCGGCGCGGGCGGCCTCGGCGACCGCGTCTACCAGGCGCTCGCCTCGGTCGACGTCGGCGCGGCCCTCGCCGCCGGCATCCCGATCGTCCTCCTCGCCGTCGTCCTGGACCGGGTCACCGGCGCGGCCGGCGACGGTGACGGCGACCCCGGCGCCGGAACCCGGCGCGGCGGCCTCTCGCGCCGCGCGGGCTGGGCGGCCGCGCTCGCCGCCACCGTCGTCGTCGCGGTCGCCGTACGGCTCGCGGGCCGCCTCGACTGGCCCGACGCCTGGACGCTGAACATCGCCGAGCCGGTCAACCGGGCCGTCGACTGGATGACCGACCACCTCTACTCCGGGGTGCCCGTGATCGGCGGCACCGCCGACTGGGCCGGCCACTTCACCACCTGGGTCCTCGACCCGCTGCGCGACGGCCTCCAGGGCCTGCCCTGGTGGTCGGTGCTGCTGATCGTCGCCGCGCTCGCGTGGGTGATCGGCACCTGGCGCACCGCGCTCACCGCCGTCCTCGCTATGGCCGCGATCGGCGTCCTCGGCGTGTGGAAGCCGTCGCTCGACACGCTGTCGCAGGTCCTCGCCGCGGTCGCCGTCACCCTCGTGCTGGGCTTCGCGACCGGTATCGCGGCCGCCCGCAGCGACCGCTTCGAACGGCTGCTGCGGCCCGTCCTCGACGTCTTCCAGACGATGCCGCAGTTCGTGTACCTGATCCCGGTCGTCGCGCTGTTCGGCGTCGGCCGCGCGCCCGCCGTGGCCGCCGCGGTCGTGTACGCGCTGCCCGCCGTCGTCCGCATCACCGCCCAGGGCCTGCGCCAGGTCGACCCGGCCGCCCTGGAATCGGCCCGCTCGCTCGGCGCGGGCAGCGGCCAGCAGATCCGCCAGGTGCAGCTCCCGCTGGCCCGCCCGGCCCTGCTGCTCGCGCTCAACCAGGGCGTGGTGCTGGTCCTCGCCGTCGTCATCATCGGCGGTCTGGTCGGCGGCGGCGCGCTCGGCTACGACGTCGTCTTCGGCCTCGCCCAGGGCGACCTCGCCACCGGTCTGGTCGCCGGCGCGGCCATCGTCTGCCTCGGCCTGATGCTCGACCGGGTGACCCAGCCGACCGAACGCCGCACGAAGAAGGGGGCGTGACATGCGCATCCGTAACACAGCGACAGCGGCAGCGACCGCGACCGTGGCAGGCGTGTCCGCGCTGCTCCTGCTGACCGGCTGCGGCGCCGCCGACATGACCAAGCAGGCCTCGCCGTTCGCGAACGCCCAGGGAGCCAAGTCACTGACCCTGTCCGTGCAGTCCTGGGTGGGCGCCCAGGCCAACGTGGCCGTCGCCCAGTACCTGCTCGAGCACGAGCTCGGCTACCGCGTCGACACCGTGAAGGTGGACGAGGTGCCCGCCTGGGACGCGCTCAGCCAGGGCCGGGTCGACGCGATCCTGGAGGACTGGGGCCACCCCGAGCAGGAACAGCGCTACGTCAAGGACAAGAAGACGATCACGCCCGGCGGCGACCTCGGCGTGACCGGGCACATCGGCTGGTTCGTGCCGACGTACTTCGCCAAGCAGCACCCGGACGTCACGAACTGGAAGAACCTCAACAAGTACGCGGCGCAGTTCGCCACCGCGGAGAGCGGCGGCAAGGGCCAGCTCCTGGACGGCTCGCCCTCCTACGTCACCAACGACAAGGCACTGGTGAACAACCTGGACCTGGACTTCCAGGTGGTGTTCGCCGGTTCGGAGGCCGCCCAGATCACCCAGATGCGGCAGTTCGCCAAGGCGAGGAAACCCTTCCTCACCTACTGGTACTCGCCGCAGTGGCTCTTCAAGAAGGTCCCGATGACCGAGGTGAAGCTGCCCGCCTACAAGGAGGGCTGCGACGCCGACCCGGCGAAGGTCGCCTGCGCCTACCCGCACACCCCGCTGCAGAAGTACCTCAACACCGGCTTCGCGAAGGACGGCGGCAAGGCGGCCGCCTTCCTGAAGAGGTTCAAGTGGACGACCGAGGACCAGAACGAGGTGTCCCTGGCCATCGCCGACCAGAAGCTGACGCCGGAGGAGGCCGCGAAGCAGTGGGTGGACGGCCACGCCTCCACGTGGAAGGCGTGGCTGTCCTGAGCACATCGGGTGCGGCGGGTGCGGCGGGTGCGATGAGCACGGTGCGCGCGGCGGGTGCGTCGAGTGTGCTGACCGCTGCCGTTACGCCAGTCCTGCGCTGATCTCCCGCAGGGCGGCTGCCGCCCGCTGCTGGAGTCCCGGCCCGAACGTGACGCGTGTGGCCCCGAGTTCGCCGAGACCGGCGGGCGAGGGGCCTTCGCCGTCCACCCGGCCGCCCACGTTCACCGGGCCCTGGATCCCCGACCGCAGCAACGGCAGCAGGCGGGTGGGCGCGCCGATCGGGTAGACGCAGTCGGCGCCGGCCGCCACATAGAGCGCGGCCCGCTCGATGGCCCGCTCGACGGCCCGTTCGGGGGCGCCGGCGTCGTCGCCGTACTCGAAGACGTCCACGCGCGCGTTCACGAAGAGCAGGTCGCCCGCCGCCGCCCGCACCCGCGCCAGCCACTCGGCGTGCTCCCGCGGGTCCTTCAGGGTCCCGTCGGTGGAGTCCTCCAGGTTGCAGCCGACCGCGCCCGTCTCCAGCAGCCGCTCCACCAGTTCCTTCGGCGCCAGCCCGTACCCGTCCTCGACGTCCGCCGACACCGGCACGTCCACCGCCCGGACGATCCTGGCGACCGCCGCGAACATCTCGTCCGCCGGGGTCTGCCCGTCGGCGTACCCGAGGGAGGCGGCGACACCCGCGCTGGGCGTCGCGAGGGCCGGGAAGCCCGCCTCGGCGAAGACCCGGGCGCTGGCCGCGTCCCACGGTCCCGGCAGGACCAGGGGGTCGCCCGGCAGCCGGCCGCGGTGCAGCCGCCGGAAGTCGTCCGCCTTGCTCATGGCGTGCGCTCCTCGCGGTCGAAGGGGGCCGTGCGGCTCACCGGTGCTGCCCCGGGCGGTAGTGCCCCGGCGTCATCCGGCACGTCACGCCGAACCGGTTCCAGGCGTTGATCACCGTGATCGAGGCGATCAGCTGCGCGAGCGCGGGCTCGTCGAAGTGCTCGGCCGCCCTCGCGTACACCGCGTCCGGCACGAAGCCCTCCGTCAGCACCGTCACCGCCTCGGTCAGCGCCAGCGCCGCGAGCTCCTGCTCCGTGTAGAAGTGCGCCGACTCCTCCCAGGCGCTGAGCTGGACGATCCGCTCGACGCTCTCGCCCGCCGCGAGCGCGTCCTTGCTGTGCATGTCGACGCAGAGCGCGCAGCGGTTGAGCTGCGAGGCCCGGATCTTCACCAGCTCCAGCAGCGTGGGGTCGAGGCCCTTCCGGGCGGCGGCGTCCAGCCGGATCATCGCCTTGTACACCTCGGGGGCGTGCGCGGACCAGTCGAGCCGGGGGGTGTGCTCGGGCGCGTGACCCGGCCGCTCGCCGGTGGCCGGGGCGGGGGAGCCGACCGCCGGGCCGGGGGTGGGGCCGGTCGAGGGGCTGGTCATGGTGCTCGTCGCGGGGCTGGGCGCGGTGTTCGTCGTGGTGGCCGGGGCGGGGGCGTCGGTCGTCATGCCTTCGACCCTAGGTGTCAGGCAGCCCAGGAGTATGGTCCATTCCCATGGCGAAATCATGGGCCACTTTCGGGGTCGACCTGCATGTGGAGCCGACCGGGCCGCAGGTGCGGCGGGGTCTGACCGAGGGTCTGCGCGAGGCCGTCCGCGGCGGCCGGCTGCCGCCCGGCACCCGGCTGCCCTCCTCCCGCTCCCTCGCCGCCGACCTGGGCATCGCCCGCAACACGGTCGCCGACGCCTACGCCGATCTGGTCGCCGAGGGCTGGCTCACGGCCCGCCAGGGCTCGGGCACCCGGGTGTCCGAACGCCGCGTCGTGCCTCCGGCGGGCTCGCCGCCCCGCCGTCCCGCAGACCACCGGCCCCCCCACGACCTGCGGTCGGGCAGCCCCGACCTCGCCTCCTTCCCGCGCGGCGCATGGCTCAGGGCGGCCCGCCGCGCCCTCGCCGCGGCCCCCTCCGACGCCCTCGGATACGGCGACCCGCGCGGCCGGGTGGAACTGCGCACGGCCCTCGCCGGCTACCTCTCCCGCTCCCGCGGGGTGCGCGCCGACCCCGAACGCGTCGTGGTGTGCGCCGGGTCCTCGCACGGCCTGCGCCTGCTCGCGAAGGTCCTGCGGGCGCGCGGGGCGAAGTCGATGGCCGTCGAGTCGTACGGCCTGGACGAGCACTGGCGACTGCTGGCGGCGGAGGGGCTGGTCACCACCGCCCTGCCGTTCGACGAACGCGGCACGGACCCGGCGGCCGGGCCGACGGACGCCGGCGCGGTCCTGCTGACGCCCGCCCACCAGTTCCCGATGGGCGTGCCGCTGCACCACGACCGCCGGGCGGCCGTCGTGGACTGGGCGCGGCGCACCGGCGGTCTCGTCCTGGAGGACGACTACGACGGCGAGTTCCGTTACGACCGCCAGTCCGTCGGCGCACTCCAGGGGCTCGACCCCGATCACGTGGTGTACCTGGGCACGGCGAGCAAGTCGCTGGCCCCCGGCCTGCGGCTGGGCTGGATGGTGCTGCCGCCGGGTGTGGCGGAGGAGGTGGCGGCGGCCAAGGGCGGGGTGGACAGCTGCGGGGTCCTTGACCAGCTGACGCTCGCGGAGTTCATCGCCTCGGGCGCGTACGACCGCCATGTGCGGGCCATGCGCACGCGCTACCGCCGCCGCCGCGACGCGCTGGTCGCCGCCCTGGCCGACCGGGCCCCCGCGATCCGCGTCACCGGCATCGCGGCGGGCCTGCACGCCGTCCTGCGCCTGCCGCCGGGCACGGAGGCGGCCGTGGTGCGGGCGGCGGCCCGGCAGGGTCTCGCCGTCGACGGTCTCACCCCGCGCCACCGGCACCCGGGCGCGGTGGCCGCCCCGCTCGACGCCCTGGTCGTGGGCTACGGCACCCCGCCGGACCACGCCTGGTCCGGCGCGCTGGACGCCCTGTGCGCCGCTCTTCCCGTCGGCGACAACGGCTCCGGAATTCTTTTTCCCGGATAGATTTCCGGGAATTTCCCGGATACAGTCACACCATGACGAACAGTAATTCCGTGTCCCGTGCAGTGTCCCGTGTGGCGCTCAAGAAGGTTACTCCCGATGTCTCCGCCGCGATGGGCTCCCTGCACGGCGCGGCTGTTTCCGCCGCCCGGGACGCCAAGGTCGAACCCGAGATCCTGGAGCTGGTCAGGATCCGCGCCTCGCAGCTCAACGGCTGCGCGTTCTGCCTCGACATGCACACCAAGGACGCCCGCGCCGAGGGCGAGACCGAGCAGCGCCTCTACGCGCTGAACGCCTGGCGGGAGACCCCCTTCTTCACCGAACGCGAGCGCGCCGCACTGGCGTTGACCGAGGCCGTGACCCTGGTGCACGACGGCCACGTGCCCGACGCGGTGTACGCCGAGGCGGCGGAGGTCTTCGACGAGGCGCAGCTCGCCGCGCTGATCTGGGCGGCCACCGTCATCAACGCCTACAACCGCATCGCCGTCGCGACACGCATGGTCCCGGGCGCGTACCAGCCGGCGAAGAAATAACGAGAAAACCGGCAGAGCCGACGGAATGGCAGAGGGAATTCAATGAAATGCGAAATGCGGGCACCGGTCCTGTCGGCCGGCGCCCGTGTTTCTTTCTGTTCCGCGGTGTTTCGGGGTCTTCTTCTCTCCCGTTCCAGACTCGGGCTATATTCGCGGCAGTGGCTCGCCCATGGAATCCAGCCACCGTCGCCATTCCGGCGCCCGTACCGCAGGCCCGGGAGTGATCGGGCCTCCCGCCCAGGCCGTGACCGGGCGGATGCCGTGCAGTGCGTTCACCAGCCACACCTCCCGCCCGTCCAGCTCGGCGGGCGTCCGTTCGCGGTGGACGACCCGGACGCCGAGGCGGTGGGCCCGTTCCTGGATCAGCCGGCCGGTCACCCCGGCCAGGACCGGCAGCCGGGGCGGCGGCAGGCACAGCGTGTCGTCCTCCCACCACAGGACGCTCGCGGTGGCCGCCTCCAGCACCGCGCCGGACGGCGTGACCAGCACCGCCTCCGTCGCGCCCGCACCGGACGCCCGGCGGCGCACCCTGGCGAGCGCGTCCAGGTCGGGGCCCTTGCGGCGGGGCATGGTCCGCGGGTCGGGCTGGCCCGCGGCCCACACCCGGACGTCGGGCTCGAGCTGCGGGGCGTGACGCAGCAGCAGCCGCAACTCCAGGGAGCCGGCGGCGAGTTCCACCCGGGGGAACCACTCGCCGCACCGCGGAAGGGCGGCCGTCATGTCCCGCCAGAACTCCACCAGCCGGCGCAGCGGCGGACCGCTGCACTCGCCGCAGGCCCGCAGGAACCGTTCCCGGTGCCGTTCCAGGCCGCGCACCCTGCCGTCACGCACCAGCCACGAGTCGGCGACGAGCAGCCGCCCGCCGGCCTCGGCGCCCGGCCTCAGCCCTCCGGCCGACGTCCACCCCGACAACCCCTCCACCATCGTCGCCTGCGCCGTCGACTGGGTCATCGCCTGCGTCATCGCCTGCGCCGTCGTCCGCGTCATCGCCTGTTCCTCTCCGACCGTCCCGCTCAGTACTTTCCGCCCGCCGCCGCCGGAGCCCCGCCCCGGGGCCCGTACGGCGCGTGCTCCAGCCATGACCCGCACGAGGGCAGTACCGGCGCGAGGGCCGCCGCCGCCCGCTGCCGGAGCCGTACGGTCCGCCGCCGGGGGCGCAGATGTTCCAGCGCGCGCCCCGCGGCGTCGCTGTTGAACAGTCCCGCCGCCCGCCGCGTCCCGGCGAACTCCTCGACGGCCCGGTCGGTGCCGGCCGCGACGGCCTCGGCCGCCGCCACCGCGTCGGCGATCCCGCTGTTCATGCCGCGCGCCCCGAACGGCGGGAACAGGTGCGCCGCCTCACCGACGAGCAGCACCCGCCGGTGCGGGTCGGTGAACGAGGCGGCGACCTTGCGCAGGAAGCGGTACGTCGACACCCACAGGATCCGCCCGTCCAGCCCGGCGTCCCCGCCCCTGCCCCCGCCGTCCCCGGGCCCGTAGTCGTCGCCGACGACCGCCGGCAGCCACCGTCGTACGGCCTCCTCGGCGCCGAAGTCCTCCTCCGCGTCGTCGTCGCGGCACTGCAGGTCGACCTGGAAGCCCCCGGTGAACGGCACCCGCATCACGCTGCGGCCGCCCACCCCCGGATGCTCGTAGTGGAAGACCCGCTCCAGCGGCAGTTCGGCGCCGGGCACATCGGCCACGTCCACCACCACGTGGAAGCCCTCGCCGCGCACGCCCTCCATGGCGATGCCCAGCCCGCGCCGGACCGCCGAGCGGGCCCCGTCGGCGGCGACGACGTGCCCGGCATGCCACTCCCGCCCGTCCGCGCCGCTCAGCACGGCCCCGTCCGGCGTGGTGCGGACGTCCGTGACGCGCGCCCCCCACACGAACTCGACGCCGGCCCGCGCACAGGCGGCGCGCAGGAACCGCTCGGTGTCCACCTGCCGCAGACTGGTGAACGGCGGCAGGGCCGTCGAAGGGCCGGAGCGGGGCGGGAAGGTGCGGGCGTACACCTCACGGCCCCGGTACAGGGTCCGCCGGGTGTGCCAGGTGCGCCCGTAGGCGGTGATCTCGGCGGCCAGCCCCGGCGCCGCCCCGTCGAGCAGCGCGAGGGTCTCGCGGTGCACGAACAGGGCGCGGCTGCCCGGCCGTTCACGGTCCTCGGGGTCCGCCTCCAGCACCAGCACGGGCAGCCCGTGCGCGCGCAGCGCGAGCGCCGCCGACAGACCCACCGGGCCCGCGCCCACGACGACGGCCGCCTTCACGCGGGCACGCTCCGCGGCGTCCCGGTCAGCATGCGGGTGATCTCCACCCGCTTCACCTTCCAGGTCGCCGTCATCGGCAGCTCCTCGAACCGCCACTGCCGCGGCTCGGCCATCACGGGCAGATCGGCGGTGGCCGTCCGCCAGCGCTCCGGATCGAGCGGCTGCTCGCCCCGCACGCACACCACCGGCACCGGCTCCCGGTCCGCGCCGGGCACGATGACCACCTCGCGCAGCTCCTCCAGACGCTCCATCAGCGCGTCCTCGACCTCCAGGCTGCTGTGCACGGCGTCGATCCGGTCGATCTCACGGTCGATCAGCCGCAGCGCTCCCAGCCGGCTCAGGACGCCCATGTCGCCCATCTGCCACCACCCGTCGTCGAGTTGGCGCTCGTACTGCGCCCGCGCGCCGAGGTAGGTGAGGATGCGGCCCCGGGTGCGCGCCTCGATCCGGCCGGGCGTGCCGGGCGCGACGGGCCTGCCGTCGGGGTCGGTGATCCGCAGCCGGGTGAAGCCGGGGATGCCCGTTCCGACCCGGCGGCCGTCAGCCCGCTGCGCGCTGCGCCGGGTGAACCACTGGACCGCGACCGGCCCCGTCTCGCTCTGCCCGTACAGCTGGACCAGCCAGGGCGCGCGGCGTTTCGACGCGCCCAGCAGCCGGCGCACGGTGCGCGGGTGGATCGCGTCGAACGTGGAACCGTACGACTTCACCCGGGACAGCGGCGCGCCGGGCGCGTCGGCCAGCTCCTCCCACAGCACGAACGTGTTGGGGTGGGTCTCGACGATGCCGGGCCGGTGGCGGACCAGCAGCGGCCGTACGGCGGCCGGGTCCGGGTCGGTGATCAGCACGAGCGGGCTGCCGAAGCGCAGCAGGACGCCGAGCAGGTGGTAGAAGCGCGAGTGCACGAACGACATGTGCAGCGCGGCCGTCTCGCCGCGGGTGGGCCAGCCCATCGCCTGCTGCGGGACGAGCCGGTTCCACATGGTGTTCGGGCAGTGCACGGCCAGCTTGGGGACGCCGGTGGTGCCGGAGCTGTGGGTGATCAGCGCGGGCTCGCGAGGGTGCAGCCGCACGGGCGGAGGAGGCCCGTCGGCGGTGAACCCGGCCAGCGGTTCGGCGCCGGGCGCGTCGTCGACGGACAGCGTCCGCCGCACGTGGACGTCGACGCCCGCCAGCGGACCTTCCAGCTTGGCCCGGTCGGTGATCAGCCAGGGCTCCCGCAGCCGTTCCAGCAGCTGCCCGACGACCGGGCCGGCGAGGCCGGGGGAGAGCAGCACGGGCACGGCGCCGATCCGGGAGATCGCGCAGGTCAGCAACACGATGTCGACGTTGTCCGTCTTGTGCAGCGCCACCTGCTCGGAGGGCCGCACGCCGGCCGCCCACAGCCGGCCCGACAGCTCCTCGACCACGTCGGCGAGGACCGCGTAGTCGAGGTCGACACCGAGGCCGGGATGGGTGTCCAGCGGCCGGTCCAGGGTGACGAACACGGCGCCGTGCCGGTCGGCCGCCCGCCGGAACAGCGGGCCCAGATAGAACCCGCGGTCGGCGAGCAGACGTTGCTGCGACATGTGACTGTTCCTTTCGGCCGTACGGGGGCGACCCGCGGGGGTCACCACGGTCACCACGCCCCCTGGCGGACCAGATGGCGGCGGAGCTTTCCGGTGGCGGTGCGCGGCAGGGACGTCACGAAGCTGACGCTCCTGGGCACCTTGAAGGCGGCGAGGCGCTCGCGCGCCAGCGCGAGGAGGTCGTCCTCGAGACCGGCGGCGACCGGGCCGGCGGGGACGACGAAGGCGCGCAGCCGGCTGGAGCCGCGCCCGTCCGTGACGGCGGCGACCGCGACCTCGCGCACCGCCGGACCGGTCCGCAGCACGGCCTCCACCTCCAGCGGGGAGACGGTGATCCCGCCGACCATCTCCATGTCGTCGGTGCGGCCCAGATGCCGGTAGGAGCCGTCCGGCTCGCGACGGGCCCGGTCGTGGGTGGCCAGCCAGCCGCCGACCAGGGTGCGCGCGGTGTCCTCCGGCCGGTTCAGATAGCCCGACGTCAGCGTCGGCCCGCGCACCCACATCTCGCCGTCCGCGCCGTCCGGCACCGGCCGCCCGGCCCGGTCCCGCAGCTCCACCTCGAACCCCGGCACAGGACGCCCGACGGTGCCCGGACGGTCGTGGCCGAGACTGTTGGCGCAGAAGGCGTGACCGGCCTCGGTGGAGCCGATCTGCTCCAGCACGGGCGCGCCGAGCAGTTCGGCGACCCGGACGCCGAGCCCGTCCGGCAGGCCCTCGCCCGCCGACACCGCCGCCCGCACCGAGGCGAAGCAGGCGGTGTGCCCGCTGCCCCGGTCGGCGACCAGCGCCGCGTACGCCGACGGCACCGAGTAGAGGAGGGTGACCCGGTGCCGGGCGACGAGCTCGTCGACGGCGGCGGGCGTCGGACGCCGGTCCACCAGGACGGCGGACGACCCGGAGAACAGCGGGAAGACGAAGGCGTTGCCGAAGCCGTACGCGAAGTACAGCTTCGACACCGACAGGGTGACGTCGTCCTCGGTGACGCCGAGCAGCCGCCGGCCGATCAGGTCGTGGTACGCCTTCGGGTCGCCGTGCGCGTGCACGACGCCCTTCGGACGGCCCGTGGTGCCGGAGGTGTACTGCACGTACAGCGGCGCGTGCGCGTCGACCGGGTGGACGGCGGCCGGCTCGGCGGCGGAGGCCAGCGCGAGAAGCTCGTCGGCCCCGAGCCGCGCCCGTCCGGCGAAGCGGTCCCCCCGCTCCCCCCGGTCCTCTCGGTTCTCCCGGTCCTCCAGCCCCGGCCCGGTCAGGCAGAGCACGGCCTCGGCGTCCTCGGCCATGAACGCGTGCTCGGCGGCGGGCAGTTCGGGGTTGACCAGGACGGCGACGGCCCCGAGACGGGCGACGCCGAGGAAGGCCGCCACCCACGCCACCGAGTCGGGCAGCGCGAGCACCACCCGGTCGCCGGCCCGCACCCCGTGCGCCGCGAGCACCGTGGCCGCCCGCGCCCCGAGGTCGTGCACCTCGCCGTGGGTCCAGCGCCGGTGCCCCTGGTGGAACGCGGCCCGCCCGGCCCAGCCCCGCCGCCCGGCGAGGTCGACCAGCTGCGCGGCGAGGTTGCCGGGCGCGTCGCCGTCGCCGTTCCTCCTCGGCCGGGGCACGGCCGAGGCGCGCGGAGCCGCCGCGGCGGGGGACACCGTCGTGACCTGAGGTGCTGCCGGGGCCTGTGGAGCTGTCGTGACCCGGGATGTCGTCGTGGGCTGCCGGTTCGTCATCGGGAGGCCTCCTCGGCGGTGGCGGGCCCCGGCTGCGAGGCCGCCGCCCCGTCCTCGGCGTCCTCCCGCAGGGCCCGCATCTGCGCGGCCGTCTTCAGCAGCATCTCGTCGTACTCCGCGACCGGATCGGAGTCGAGGACGATCGCGCCCCCCGCCCCCAGCTGCATCGAACCCTCGGCGAGGACCGCGGTGCGGATGACGATGTTCAGGTCCGCGCCGCCGCTGCAGCCCAGATAGCCGAGCGCACCCGCGTACACGCCGCGCGCCTGGGTCTCCAGCTGGTCGATGATCTCCATCGTGCGCAGCTTCGGCGCGCCCGTCATCGAGCCGCCGGGGAAGCAGGCGCGCACGCAGTCCACCGCGTCGGTGTCCTCGCGCAGCCGTCCCTCCACGGTGGAGACGAGCTGGTGCACGGTCGCGTACGTCTCGGCGGCCATGAGCCGGGAGACCCGCACGGTGCCGGTCCGGCAGACCCGCCCCAGGTCGTTGCGGAGCAGGTCGACGATCATCAGGTTCTCGGCGCGCGTCTTGGCGTCGGCCGCCAGCGCGTCCCGCAGCCGGGCGTCCTCCAGCGGATCGGCGCCGCGCGGCGCGGTGCCCTTGATGGGCTTGGCCTCGGCGACCCCGTCCCGGGTGATCCGCAGGAACCGTTCCGGAGAGGAGCCGGCCACGTCGAGGTCGCCGAGTCGCAGGAACGCCGCGTAGGGGGCGGGGTTGACGCGACGCAGCGTCCGGTAGAAGGCGAGGGCGTCGGCCGGTGCGGGTAACCGGGCGGCGTCGGTCAGGCAGATCTCGTAGCTGACGCCCGCGGCGAGCTCCCGCCGGCAGGCCTCGATGTCCGCGAGGTAGGTCGCGCGGTCCCGCACCAGCCACGGCTCGACGGCTCCGAGGTCCGCCTGCGCCGACGGTCCGGCGGGGGCCGCCTGGGGCCGTGCCCGGTCGGACTCGGCGGGCAGCGAGGTGAGCCGGGCCAGCGTGGCCTCGAGCCAGTCGGCGGCCTCCAGGGCGGCCTGCGGGGTGTCCTCGGCCAGGCAGACGGCGTAGGTGAAGCCCTCCTGGTGGTCCACCGCGACCAGCCGGTCGGCGAACAGCCAGCAGGCGTCCGGGACGGTGGACCGGTGCCGGTTCGGGGAGCCGCAGTCTGCCTTCGTCTCGTAACCGAAGTAGCCGACGTAGCCGCCGGTGAAGTCGAAGGGCAGCCCGGTGGCGTCGACCCGGCGGCTGGCGAGCTGCCGCTTGAGGTAGTCGAAGACACTCGCGCGGACCTTGCGCGTCGGCCGTCCCGCCCGCTCGATCTCGCAGCGCCCGGCCTCGACGTCGTAGCGGACGAACTCGGCGAGCGGACCGCTGTCGTCGCCGAAGAACGAGAAGCGGGACAGGCCGCGCTCGACCCGGGAGCTGTCCAGCCAGAACGCCCGCGCCGATTCGGCGTGCAGCCGGGTGAAGGCGGCCTCCGCGTCGATCGCCACGGCGATGCGGCGGGTGTGCAGCCGGTAGGCGGGCCCGCTCGCCCGGCGCGGGCCGGGGACGGTCACCGTCTGCCGCGGCATCGCGGCGGCCGCCGGCGTGACCGCGGTGTTCTTCGTCCGCGTCTTGCGGGCCCGCTCGGCCGTGAGGTTGCGGAAGTTCACCAGCATTCGGTGGCCGTACTCGGTGAGCACCGACTCCGGGTGGAACTGCACGCCCCACAGCGGTCGTTCGCGGTGCCGCAGACCCATCAGGACGCCGTCCTCCGCCCAGGCCGTGGCCTCCAGGGAGTCGGGCAGCGGCTCGCGCACGGCCAGCGAGTGGTAGCGGACGGCGGTGAAGTTCTGCGGCAGCCCCTGGAACAGGTCCCGCTCGTCGTGCCGGACAGCCGACAGATGCCCGTGCCGGGGCTGCGGGGCCGCCGACACCTGGCCGCCCTCCTCGAGCGCGATGCCCTGGTGGCCGAGGCAGACGCCGAGCACCGGCAGCGGGCACTCGGCCAGCACACGGGCGCTGATGCCGAAGTCACGCGCCTTCGCCGGATGCCCGGGACCCGGCGACACCACCACGTTGTCGAACGCCGTGAGGTCGGGGAAGGCGTCCAGGGGGGCGTCGTTGAGGATCACCACCGGCTCCTCGCCGTTGACCTCGGCGATCAGCTGGAACAGGTTGTACGTGTACGAGTCGTAATTGTCGATGAGCAGGGTTTTCACCCGCCCACCTCCCTAGGGTCGTTCTCTGGCCTACGCGGTGCGTTTGTGGCGACCGCGGAGCGCCTGGAGCGGTGGATACAGCCATTTCTTGAAGAAACGCTGGAGGCGGGGCATGAGAATCCAGGTGACGAGGGCCGTCACGCACAGACACAACAGCAGCGTACGCACGAAAGGATTGAGTCCGCCGAGATAGGGAAGCACGATCAGATTGAACAGGAGCACCGGCGGGAAAACGGCGCTCATATTCACGAACCACAACTTCCATTTCGACGGCGGACCCGGCGGGGCCTGCGGTTTCGGCGCGTCCGCCTGGGCGTCGAACCACGCTCTGGAGCCCCGCACGCTACGGCGGTCCGTCTGCCGGGCGATGCCCTGCGTCCGGGCGTCCCACCGCACCCGGGCGTCCGAGTTCTCCCAGGCGCGGGTCGCGCCCTCGCTGACGAAGCGATAGACCACATGCCATTCCGCCCCTTCGTCGACGAGCACACCACCTCCCAGGAATCCGGGCTGCTGTGCGCTCGCGCCCAACATGCCCCACCCCCAGGAATGAAAGTCGGCCTCTCGGCCCGGCACCACGTGATAAGCGGTGGTGACGGTGACGGGATTACTGGTCACACCGTCGAGTACGCGTCAGAGAGCGCTTGCGTTCACAGGTCCTTCAAACTTTTACAAGTGTCTTCCGTTGTCCGAAAGGAGGCTTTGGGTGGGTCTCGTCACCCCTGCTGACAGAAAGGAAAAGAAAAACGGACCGCAGGGGAGCGCGCGCCGCCGCCGAGCCGCGTTCGGCCGCTCTCAGCCCGGTGTCTAGGCTGTTCACCGGAGATCGCCGTAGGGGCGATGCGACCAGGGGGAGACACGGACATGGCGGAAACGCGTCGACGACTTCGTTCGGGCACGGTCGTGCTCGGGGGTGTGGGGCTGCTCGCCACCGCCCTCACCGCCTGTTCCTCCGACCCCGACAAGCGCTGCGTCGACCGCGACAGCTACACCCTCGCCAAGGGGTACAAGGTCGTCGCCGACAAGAACTGCAAGTCCTCCAAGAGCACGTCGGGCAGCGTCTGGTACTACGGCGGCAAGAAGAAGGGCTCCTGGGTCGAGGGCGGCTCCCTCAGCAAGCCGGGCAAGGGATCCGGCGGCTCGGGCGGGTCGAGCAGCGGTAGCGGCGGCGGCAGCGGCGTCGACCGCGGCGGCTTCGGCGGGGACGGCGACGGCGGCAGCGGCAGCCACAAGGGCAGCTCCGGCGGCTGAGCGCCCGGACGACCGGCGATCCGGCGACCGGCGATCCGGCGACCGGACGCCCCGAACGACCGGACGCCCCGAACGACCGGACGACCCGGCGACCGTACGACCGAGCGGCTGAACAGGACACCGTCACCCATGCGACGTCACACCGTCGAACCGCGCCCCGGCTGGCAGCGGACCGTCGAGGAGCAAGGCCTCGTCTATCCCCTCACCCGTCACCCCGACGGCAGCCTGCGCCCCTACTGGGACGAGAGCGCCTACTACGCCTTCAGCCTCGACGAGGTCGAGGCGCTGGAGGAGACCGTCGAGGAACTGCACGCCCTGTGCCTGACCGCGGCCGAGCACCTGGTGGACGCCGGCCGCCTCACCGACCTCGGCATCACCGACCCGCGGATCGCGGCGGCGGTCGCCGAGGCCTGGCGGCGGCGCGCCGAACTCCCCTCCGTCTACGGCCGGTTCGACCTCCGCTACGACGGGACGGGCCCGGCGAAGCTCCTGGAGTACAACGCCGACACCCCCACCTCCCTCGTCGAGGCCGCCTCCCCCCAGTGGTTCTGGATGGAGGACCGCTTCCCCGGCGCCGACCAGTGGAACTCCCTGCACGAACGCCTGGTCGCCGCCTGGAAGAAGCAGGCCCCGCTGCTCCCGCCCGGCAACCCCCTCTACTTCGCGCACTCCTCGGCCGACGAACTCGGCGAGGACCTGATGACGGTCGCCTACCTCAAGGAGACCGCCGAGCAGGCCGGCCTGGACACCGACTGGATCTCCATGGAGGAGATCGGCTTCGACCCGCTGTCCGGCCGCTTCGTCGACGGCCAGCTCCGCTTCATCCGCAGCTGCTTCAAGCTCTACCCCTGGGAATGGCTCACCACCGACCGCTTCGCCGGCCACGTCCTCGACACCCTCGACAACGGCGGCGGCACCGGCAGCACCCTGTGGATCGAACCCGCCTGGA
This sequence comes from Streptomyces sp. B21-105, assembly GCF_036898465.1. Lineage (NCBI taxonomy): Bacteria > Bacillati > Actinomycetota > Actinomycetes > Kitasatosporales > Streptomycetaceae > Streptomyces > Streptomyces sp. B21-105. Next base: position 5,761,102 of record NZ_JARUMJ010000001.1, read on the forward strand.
AGATGCTCCTCAGCAACAAGGCGCTGCTCGCCGTCCTGTGGGAGCTGAACCCCGGCCACCCGCACCTGCTGCCCGCCTACCTGGACGGCCCGCGCGACCTCGCGGAGACCGCCGGCTACGTCGCCAAGCCGCTGCTCGGCCGCGAGGGGGCCGGCGTCACGATCCACGAGAAGGGCGCCGATCCCGTGGTCCGGGACGACGAGCCCTGCTGCTACCAAAAGCTCGCCCCGCTCCCCGCCTTCGACGGCAACCACGTCGTCCTCGGCGCGTGGGTCGTGGACGGCGAGTCGGCCGGCCTCGGCATCCGCGAGTCCGCCGGCCTGATCACGGACGAGTACGCCCGCTTCGTCCCGCACGTGATCCTCTGACCGGGAGCCGGTAGGGTGCGGAGTGGGCCGTGACTGGCGCGCTGGGATGGGACGGACCATCGGGGAGCGGCCCGTGAGCAGTGACAGTGCCGTGCGCCTGGGCCGAACCGAACTCGCCGTACGCCACGTCCGGAGGTCCCGATGCCCGAGAATTCCGCACCCCTGTCCACCGAGTCCGCCGCCGTGCGGGCCGCCCTCGACGTCGTCCGCGCCGTCGAGCCGCGCGTCGCCGACGCCATCGGCCAGGAGCTCACCGACCAGCGCGAGATGCTCAAGCTGATCGCCTCGGAGAACTACGCCTCCCCGGCCACCCTCCTCGCGATGGGCAACTGGTTCAGCGACAAGTACGCCGAGGGCACCGTCGGCCGCCGCTTCTACGCCGGCTGCCGCAACGTGGACACCGTCGAGGCGCTCGCCGCCGAGCACGCCCGCGAGCTCTTCGGCGCCCGCCACGCCTACGTCCAGCCGCACTCCGGCATCGACGCCAACCTCGTCGCCTTCTGGGCCGTCCTCGCCGACCGCGTCGAGGCCCCGTTCCTGGAGAAGACCGGCGCCCGCCAGGTCAACGACCTCTCCGACGCCGACTGGGCCACGCTGCGCCAGGCCTTCGGCAACCAGCGCATGCTCGGCATGTCCCTGGACGCCGGCGGCCACCTCACGCACGGCTTCCGCCCGAACATCTCCGGAAAGATGTTCGACCAGCGCTCCTACGGCACGGACCCCGCCACCGGCCTCATCGACTACGACGCGCTGCGCGTCTCGGCCCGCGAGTTCAAGCCGATGATCATCGTCGCGGGCTACTCGGCGTACCCCCGGCTGGTGAACTTCCGGATCATGCGCGAGATCGCCGACGAGGTCGGCGCGACCCTCATGGTCGACATGGCGCACTTCGCGGGCCTGGTCGCCGGCAAGGTCCTGACCGGCGACTTCGACCCGGTCCCGCACGCCCAGATCGTCACCACGACCACCCACAAGTCGCTGCGCGGCCCGCGCGGCGGCATGGTCCTGTGCGACGACTCCCTCAAGGACCAGGTCGACCGCGGCTGCCCGATGGTCCTCGGCGGCCCGCTCCCGCACGTCATGGCCGCCAAGGCCGTCGCCCTCGCCGAGGCCCGGCAGTCCTCCTTCCAGGACTACGCGCAGCGCATCGTCGACAACGCGCGCGCTCTCGCCGAGGGCCTGACGCGGCGCGGCGCGACCCTGGTCACCGGCGGCACGGACAACCACCTGAACCTGATCGACGTCGCCTCCTCCTACGGCCTCACCGGCCGGCAGGCCGAGGCCGCGCTGCTCGACTCGGGCATCGTCACCAACCGCAACGCGATCCCGGCCGACCCGAACGGCGCCTGGTACACCTCCGGCATCCGCATCGGCACCCCCGCGCTGACCACCCGCGGTCTCGGCCTGGCGGAGATGGACGAGGTGGCTGGCCTGATCGACCGGGTCCTCACCGCCGCCGAGCAGGGCACCACGAAGTCGGGCGCGCCGTCGAAGGCCTCCCACGTCCTGGACGGGAAGATCGCGGACGAGATCTCCCGCCGCGCGACCGACCTGGTCGCGGGCTTCCCGCTTTACCCGGAGATCGACCTCGGCTGAGCCGGCGGCGTCCCGGGCGGCCCGCGCGGCCGCCCGGGACCCGTTCCGGGTCCGACCGGGACCCGTTCCGGGTGGTCCCCGCGCTCTGAGACAATAAGAGGCATGGCCTCAGACCGACCCCGCGTGCTCTCCGGAATTCAGCCCACCGCAGGCTCGTTCCACCTCGGCAACTACCTCGGCGCCGTCCGCCAGTGGGTGGCCCTGCAGGAGTCCCACGACGCCTTCTACATGGTCGTCGACCTGCACGCGATCACGGTCCCGCAGGACCCGAAGGAGCTCGGCGCGAACACCAGGCTGGCCGCCGCCCAGCTCCTCGCGGCCGGCCTCGACCCCGAGCGCTGCACGCTGTTCGTCCAGAGCCACGTTCCCGAGCACGCGCAGCTCGCCTGGGTCATGAACTGCCTCACCGGCTTCGGCGAGGCCAGCCGGATGACGCAGTTCAAGGACAAGTCCGCCCGGCAGGGCGCCGACCGCGCGAGCGTTGGCCTTTTCACGTACCCGATCCTCCAGGTCGCCGACATCCTGCTCTACCAGGCCCACGAGGTCCCGGTCGGCGAGGACCAGCGCCAGCACATCGAGCTCACCCGCGACCTCGCCGAGCGTTTCAACGGCCGCTACGGCGAGACGTTCACGATCCCGAAGCCGTACATCCTGCGCGAGACCGCGAAGATCTACGACCTCCAGGACCCGTCGATCAAGATGAGCAAGTCGGCGTCCACGCCGAAGGGCCTCATCAACCTGCTCGACGATCCGAAGGCCACCGCGAAGAAGGTCAAGAGCGCGGTCACCGACACCGACACGGTGATCCGCTACGACACCGAGAACAAGCCGGGTGTCAGCAACCTGCTCACGATCCTCTCGACGCTGACCGGCCGCAGCGTCCCCGAGCTGGAGCTCGCCTACGAGGGCAAGCTCTACGGCGCGCTCAAGACGGACCTCGCCGACGTCGTCGTCGACTTCGTGACGCCGTTCCGGGACCGCACCCAGCAGTACCTGGACGACCCCGAGACGCTCGACTCGATCCTCGCCAAGGGTGCCGAGAAGGCGCGCGCCGTGGCCGCCGAGACGCTGTCGCGGACGTACGAGCGGATGGGCTTCCTGCCCGCGAAGCACTGAAGGCACAGGGAAGCACCGAAAGCGCCGGGAAGCACTGAAGGCGCTGAGGAGCACTCGGGGCGCACCGCACACATGTTCCTCGGGGCAGAGCGCTGCACATCACTCCGTCTGCGCCTGCCCAGAGCACAGCCGTGGTCGTACAGTCGATAGCCGTACGACTGAGTACGAACCCGGCACCACACTCCGCCACCCCGCCATCACCACATGACGACATGACGACAGGAGAAGACGTGGGGACCGTAACGATCGGCGTGTCGATCGCGGTCCCGGAGCCGCACGGCAGCCTGCTCCAGGAGCGGCGCGCAGGCTTCGGCGACGCCGCGGCTCACGGCATCCCCACCCACGTCACGCTTCTGCCGCCGACCGAGATCGACGCGGGCGCGCTGCCCGCCGTCGAGGCGCACCTCACCGAGGTCGCGGCGGCCGGCCGGCCCTTCCCGATGCGGCTGTCCGGCACCGGGACGTTCCGGCCGCTGTCGCCGGTGGTCTACCTGCGGGTCGTGCAGGGCGCGGAGGCCTGCGCCCGGCTCCAGCAGCGCATCCGGGAGGGCTCCGGGCCCCTCGTGCGCGAGCTGCAGTTCCCGTACCACCCGCATGTCACCGTCGCGCACGGCATCGACGAGGCGGCGATGGACCGGGCCTTCGAGGAACTGGCCGGCTACGAGGCCGAGTGGCCCTGCACCGGCTTCGCCCTCGCCGAGCAGGGCGCCGACGGCGTCTGGCGCAAGCTCCGTGAGTACCCCTTCGGCGGCACGGTGGTGCCTCCGCAGGCCGCCCACGTCGACCGGGGCTCCCTGCCGACGCGGTGAGCCGAGGCCGACGGGTTCAGAGCGGCAGACGCCGGAACAGTCCCCGCGGCAGGTGGCGCAGGGCGGACATCACCGCCCGCAGCGCCCCTGGCGCCCACACCGTCTCCGAGCGGCGCCGCAGTCCCAGCTCGACGGCCACGGCGACCGCCTCCGGCGTGGTCGGCAGCGGCCCCTCCTGCCGCCCGGCCGTCGTCTTCGTCCGCACGAACCCGGGGCGTACGACCATGACGTGGACGCCGGTGCCGTGCAGGGCGTCGCCCAGGCCCTGCGCGAAGGCGTCCAGGCCGGCCTTGCTGGAGCCGTAGATGAAGTTCGCGCGGCGGGCCCGCTCGGCGGCGACCGAGGAGAACACGACCAGCGAGCCGTGTCCCTGCGCCTGCAGGGCCTGCGCGGCGATCAGGCCGGCCGACACCGCCCCTGTGTAGTTGGTCTGCGCGACGCGCACCGCGGCCGCCGGATCGCGCTCGTCGTGCGCCTGGTCGCCGAGGACGCCGAAGGCGAGCAGCACCAGATCGACGTCGCCCTCGGCGAACACCTTCCCGAGGGCGCTCTCGTGGGACTCCGGCTCCAGCGCGTCGAACGACACGGTGTGGACGTCCGCCCCCAGCGGCCGCAGCTCCGCGGCGGCCGACTCCAGGGCCGGCGACGGCCGCCCGGCCAGCCACACCGTGCGGGTGCGGCGGGCGATCAGCCGGCGCGCGGTGGCCAGCGCGATCTCGGACGTGCCGCCGAGGACGAGCAGGGACTGGGGGAGGCCGAAGGCGTCCTTCATGAGGGCTCCTGAGGAACGGTGTCGGAAACGGTCTCGGAAACGGTCTCGGCAGGGATGTCGGTGACCGTATCGCCCCTGCTTGAGCGACTGGTTGTGAAACGTGACGATCATCCCTGAAACGGGTGATCAAACGGGTGATTGATGAGATGTCGCCTGACCACGTACTCGTGCCCCCTCCTCGGCGTCATCCTCGCGGAGCAGGGCAGAGTGGGCTCATGGACTGGCTGAGAAAGCTGCCCGGCATCGGGCCGTGGGTCGCGCGCCTGATGACCACGCACGCATGGCGGTCGTACGAGCGCCTGGACCGTGTGAAGTGGACGCGGCTCGCCGCCGCGATGACCTTCGTCAGCTTCGTCGCGCTGTTTCCGCTCCTCACGGTGGCCGCGGCCGTCGCCGCCGCCACGCTGGGCGAGTCCCGGCAGCAGGAGCTCCAGGACAAGATCACCGACCAGGTCCCCGGCATCTCCGACCAGATCGACGTCAACGGCCTGGTCGAGAACGCCGGCACCGTCGGGTCCATCGCCGGCGCCGTCCTGCTGCTCACCGGCATCGGCTGGGTCGGGCAGATGCGGGACTGTCTGCGCGCGGTGTGGGAGCTGCCCGACAAGGACGAGAACCCGGTCCTCGCCAAGATCAAGGACGCCGGCGTGCTCGTCGGCCTCGGCGGCGCGCTCCTGCTGACCCTCGCCATCTCCACCGTCGCGTCGGCGCTGGTCGGCTGGATCACCGACGAGCTCGGGATCGACCAGGCCGGCTGGAGCAGCGTCCTGCTGCGGGCCGCCGCGTTCGCCGTCGCCGTCCTCGCCGACTTCCTGCTGCTGCTCTACGTCCTCACCCTGCTGCCCGGCGTCGAACCGCCCCGCCGCCGGCTCGTCGTCGCCGCGTTCCTCGGCGCCGTCGGCTTCGAGCTGCTGAAACTGCTGCTCAGCGGCTACATGCAGGGCGTGGCCGCGAAGAGCATGTACGGCGCGTTCGGCGTGCCCATCGCCCTGCTGCTGTGGATCAACTTCACCGCGAAGCTGGTCCTGTACTGCGCGGCCTGGACGGCGACCGGCAGTGCACCCGACGAGCCCGGGGACATCGACGTCAGCGACGACGTCGTACCAGGTCCGGCAGCGGCCAGCGCCGGTTGACCAGCCACGCGCCGCCCGCGAGCAGCACCAGCAGACCGCCGGTGATGGCCAGCGCGATCCACATGCCGCCGGAGCCGTCGTCCGCCACGGCGCCCGCCACCGGCTTCCCCGACGCGTTCCCCGCGCCGCCCGCCTGCCCGCCCCCCGCGGACGAGGACGGGTTCGCGCCGGGCTGGGCGCTCGACTGCGCGGCGTTCCTCGGCGCGATCAGCTCGCCCACCGGCGTCACCTTGCCGGCCGCCTGGAAGCCCCAGTCGAACAGGGCGGCGGTCTCCTTGTAGACCTCGTTGTGGTCGGACTTCGCCGGGTTCATGACCGTGACGAGCAGCACCTTGCCGTTCCGCTCGGCGACGCCGGTGAAGGTGGCGCCCGCGTTGGTGGTGTTGCCGTTCTTCACGCCCGCGATGCCGGGGTACTGGGAGATGTCGTAGTCGCCGCTGAGCAGCCGGTTGGTGTTCTGGATCTCGAAGGTCCCGCGGCTGGGCTTGCCCTTCTTGTTCTTCGTCGTCGCACCGGGGAACTTGGCCGAGACCGTCGAGCAGTACTCCCGGAAGTCCTTCTTCTGCAGGCCGGAACGGGCGAACAGGGTCAGGTCGTACGCCGAGGAGACCTGTCCGGGCGCGTCGTAGCCGTCCGGGGAGACGACGTCGGTGTCGAGGGCCTGCAGTTCGTCGGCGTGCTCGTTCATCTGGGCGACCGTGGCGGCGACGCCGCCGTTCATCGCGGACAGGACGTGCACGGCGTCGTTGCCCGACCGCAGGAAGACGCCGAGCCACAGGTCGTGGACCGTGTACGTCTCGCCTTCCTTTATGCCGACGAGGCTGGAACCGGCGCCGACGCCGGCCATGTCCTTCGGGGCGACCTTGTGCGCGGTGGTCCGGGGGAAGCGCGGCAGCACCGTGTCGGCGAACAGCATCTTCAGCGTGCTCGCCGGGGGCAGCCGCCAGTGCGCGTTGTGCGCGGCCAGCACAGCGCCCGACTCGGCGTCCGCGACGATCCACGACCGCGCCGTCAGGTCCTTCGGCAGCACCGGCGCGCCGCCCGCGATCGTCACCTGGGTGCCGGCCTGCCCGAGCCGGGCGCCGCCCACGGTCGACATCTTCGCCGGCGGAGCGACCGAGGGACTGGCCGACGCCGAGGCCCCCTTCGAGGCCCCGGCGGACGGCGAGCCCGACGCGGGCTTCGACGCGGACGGCGACGGCGAGGGCGACGGCGAGAGGGGCGCCGACGGGGGCGGGATCGGCACGGCGAGCGAGACGGGCGCGGTCAGCGCGAGGGCTGCCAGGGTTGCGGAGGTGACCAGCAGGGAACGCCTGACGGTCTGCTTCATGGGTGCGGGCACGACGCAGAACGTACCCGGCCCGCGACGCGAAGTCCCGTTCCCCTCCCCACCCCGGTCACGAAACAGGAATCCGGGCGGCGATACTGAACGCATGACGCTCAGCCGCCGCCTCTCCTGGTTCCTGCTCGCCTTCGGGGTGTGGAGCTGGATCATCTGGGTCACTTTCGTCAAGAACCTGGTCAAGGACAGCAGCGGGCTCGCGTTCGAGGACGGCGACCCCACCGCGTACTTCTGGGTGCATCTCACGCTGGCCGTCGTCTCCTTCGTATTGGGGACGGTCGTCGGGGCCATCGGGTTGCGTGGTCTGCGCGCACTCGGCCGGAAGTCGTAGCCATGGTGATCGTCTTCGCGCTCCTCGCGCTGACCGTGCTGGTCACGGCCAACTGGTACCTGTGGCGCCGGCTGTTCCGCGACACCACCCACGGCCCCGGCCGGGCCCGCCGCGGCGGCGCCGCGCTCATCGCCGGCGGCTGGGCCCTGGCGATCGGCGCCCTGATCGCCGAGCGGGCCGGCGCCCCCTTCTGGCTCCAGCGGGTCCTCGCCTGGCCTGGCTTCCTGTGGCTGGCCCTGTCGATCTACCTGCTGCTGGGCGTCGTCGTGGGTGAGGCGGTACGGCCGCTGCTGCGCCGTTTCCTGGAGAAGCGGGCGCGCGCCGCGGCCCCGGCCGGGACGGCCGTCGCCCACCCACGGCCGGACCCGGTACCGGTGGGCGCGCCCACGGGGTCGGGGAAGCCCGAACCGGGCCGGCCGGCGTCCGAGAAGCCGGCGTCCGAGGATCCGGAGGCCGAGCGGACCGCGTCCGAGCGGACCGCGTCCGAGCGGACCGCGTCCGGGAAGCCGGGCCTCGGGGCGCCCTCGCCGTCCCGTCGGCTGTTCGTCTCCCGGGTGGCGGCCGGCGCGGCGGCCGCGGCCGCCGCCGGTACCGTCGGCTACGGCACCTACGGCGTGCTGCGCGGCCCCCGGGTCAAGCGGGTGACCGTGCCCCTCGCCAAGCTTCCGCGGGCCGCCCACGGTTACCGGATCGCGGTGGTCAGCGACATCCACCTGGGCCCGGTGCTGGGCCGCGGCTTCGCCCAGAAAGTCGTGGACACGATCAACGCGACGCAGCCCGACCTGATCGCGGTCGTCGGCGACCTCGTCGACGGCAGCGTCAAGGACCTCGGCCCGGCGGCCGCCCCGCTCTCGCAGCTGAGGGCCCGTCACGGCAGCTACTTCGTCACCGGCAACCACGAGTACTTCTCCGGCGCCGAGAGCTGGGTGGAGGAGGTGCGGCGGCTCGGCCTCACCCCGTTGGAGAACGCGCGCACCGAGCTCGCCTGGTTCGACCTCGCCGGCGTCAACGACATCGCCGGCGAGAGCGAGGGTCAGGGCCCCGACTTCACCCGGGCGCTGGGCGGCCGTGACACCGCGCGCGCGTGCGTGCTCCTCGCCCACCAGCCGGTCCAGATCCACGATGCCATGCGTCACGGCGTCGACCTCCAGCTCTCCGGACACACCCACGGCGGTCAGCTGTGGCCCGGCAACCTCGTCGCCGCCGCCGCGAATCCCACCCTGGCGGGACTGGAACGCCACGGCGACACCCAGCTGTACGTGTCCCGGGGCGCCGGCGCCTGGGGTCCGCCCACGCGCGTCGGCGCGCCGTCCGACATCACCGTCGTCGAACTGGCCTCCCGGCACGTCTGACGGAGGCTAGGGCAGGCGGCCCTGACGCCCCGTCGAGTCCCTTTCCGGGAAGCTGAGAAGGAGCTGTCGACTACCCGGCCCTGAAGGGCCGGGTCTGCAGACAGAGTGCGACATGGTGCCCCACCGTGGTCCCCTGCGTCCGGAACTAGCTTGCGCCGGTTCTGGCGGTTGACTGCGCCCCGCTGCCCCGCTGCCCCGCTGCCCCGCTGCCCCGCTGCCCCGCTGCCCCGCTGCCCCGCTGCATCGGCCCGGTGGGTGTGCCAGCTCTCGGAGCACTGACGGGAGGTGTTGCGCGGGTCCACGTGGACCCGAGTTCGAGGTTGCCGTGACCGCCCTGGGCGACGGCTCCTGCCTGATAGAGGTAGCCACCCCCCTATGACCCGACACCGCCCCCGGCCCCTCGGCCCGCCTGACACTCACGCTCGGCGGGGCCCGCCCGGCTCACGCCTCGGCCGGGCCCGGTGGGTTCTTCTTGACCGGGTCCGGCAGCGCGTTGGTCATCCCGGGCAGGAAGTCCGTGAACAGGTCGTGCACTTCGAGGACGAGCGGCCGCAGCACCCGGAACCGGGCCAGCGCCACCCCCCGGGCGGTGAGGCGCGCACCCCGCCCGGCCAGCCGGTAGCTGCGTTCGCGGCCCGCCGTGCGGTCGTAGATCCAGTACATGACGAGGCCCATCTGCGAGAGCCACATCAGCTCGGGCAGCACCTCCCGCAGTTCCTCCGGCACCTTCGCCTTCGACCCCGCGAGCACCTCCTTGTGGACGGCTATGGCCTGCACGCGCGCGGGCTCCGACTCGGCGGAGAACGGGCTGAGCGGGCTGTCCGGGTCGGCGGCGTTCTTGAAGAACTGGACGGCGAACTCGTGGTACGGCTCTGCCACCTCCAGCCACACCCGCAGCACCCCCGCCAGCCGGGCCTCCAGGCTCGTCTCCCGCGCCAGGACCTCCCGGACGGCCTCCCGGTGCTCGGCGGCGAGCCGGTCGTAGAAGCCCTGGATCAGATGCTCCTTGCCGGCGAAGTAGTAGTACGCGTTGCCGACCGAGACCCCGGCCTCCTTGGCGATGGCCCGCATCGTCGTCTTGTCGTAGCCGCGTTCCTGGAACAGCCGCATCGCCGTCTCCAGGATCAGGGCGCGGGTCTGCTCGGACTTGGACGCGGGAGTCCCGGAGGACTCGGTCGGGGAAGCGGCCTCGGCGGGACCGTCGTTGTTCGCGGGCACGGGACAAGAGCCTAGTCAGTGGCGCAGACGCCGTCCGCACAGGCAGGCGGGTCGTACAGCCAGCCCAGGTGCGGGTCGTACGACCAGCCGTCGCCGCGCCGGTACACGCCCCCGCCCCAGCCGGTCGCCGGCTCCTGCCCCCGGCGCCACTTTGCGGCGGCGAGCACGGCGGCCCGCGCGACCTTCGCCCCGGCGGGGGTGCTCAGCCGGTGGGACAGCGGCCGGTGCTCACGCAACGCCCACAGGGTGACGATCCAGGCGGCGGCGCCCTGGTAGACCTGGCCCGCGTCGCCGACGACGGTGATCTCGTCGAGGGTGGCGCGGTGGTCGAGGCCGGGGAAGCGGGCGCACGCCTGCGCCGACCCCGCCGGGACGAACTCCAGCGGCACCAGCTGCGGCTGCCGGCGCAGCCAGTCGCAGAGGAAGCCGCACAGCGAGCACTCGGCGTCGTGCAGGACGGTGAGCCGGCGGACCGGGACGCGGAGCGCGTCCCGGTCGGCGGCGGCCTGCGCCGCGATGGTGTCCTGCGCGGCCCGGTGGGCCGTCATGGTGCTCACGCCCCGGTCGCGGGCGCCGACGGGGCGGTCCAGCCCTGCGGGGCGACGGGCGGCAGCTGCTCCCGCTCCATGATCCCGCGCCGCCGGATCCGGTTGAGCACGTACACGTTGGCCAGGTGCATCGCGCCCAGCACCAGCAGCACCACGCCCAGCTTGGTCGACAGGGCCTCGAAGATGCCCCGGGTGTCCTCGATGGTGTCGTCACCGCTCAGGTACAGGGCGACGAACCCGAGGTTGACCAGGTAGAACCCGACCACCAGGAGGTGATTGACGGCGTCGGCGAGCTTCTCGTTGCCCTGGAGCACGTCGGCGAGGAAGACCCGCCCGTTGCGACTGAGGGTCCTGGCCACCCAGACGGTCAGCCCGATGCTGACGATCAGGTAGACGACGTAGGCGATGACCGTGCGGTCCATGTTCCCCACCTCTTCTTGAACGCGTTCAAAACGCTGTCAGGGATGACTGTAGCCCTGCTTTTGAACATGTTCAACTCAAATGTGGGGGCGTGCGGGAGCGATGGGCCGAGGGTTCGCCCGGGCGGGGGAGGAACGGTGGCCGAAAGGGCTTGTGCGCCGTGGGGATCCGTGGGGCGGCCGAGGCCGTGCTGGGGCATCCTCTTCCGGCTGCCCTCAAGGACTTCTGGCGGCTCGCGGACGGCGCGCACGACGAGGACGGTTTCGCCGTCGTCTGCTCGGTCGGCGAAGTGATGGGCCGCAACCTGGAGTTTCGGAGCTCGGCCGACTTCCGCGGCCTCTACATGCCGTTCGACCCGCTGCTGCTGTTCGGCGAGAGCGCCGGCGGCGACCTGTTCGCCTGCGTCGTCAAGCCGCAGCGGCCGGAGGTCTTCGTCTGGGACCACGAGAACGACATCCGCCGCTGGGCGGCGAACGACCTGGAGGACTACCTGCGCCGGCGTCTCGGCAGCGACGACCCGGAGTGGTACGCGTCGTGGTGACGGAGGGTCAGTCGCTCTTCCTCGGGCGGCCCGCCGCGAGGATCTCGGCCGCCTCCAGGGTGACCGTCGCGCCGATGACGTCGGGCAGCGTGACGGACTGCCCCGGCGCGTAGAACTGGTGGTTGTCGTAACCGCCCACGACCGGCTCGGTGAGGACGTGGACACGCTGGTGCTTGCGGTCGACGATGACGTAGACGGGCACCTTGGCCTGGGCGTACGCGGCGACCTTGGTTTTGAGGTCGTCCTTCCAGTTCCCCGAGGTCACCTCGAGCACCAGGCGGAAGCAGCCGGGGTCGTACGCGTTGTTCTCCACGAAGTGGTCGTCGATGTCCGCGTCGACGATCACGAGGTCGGGAATCGCGTAGTCCTCCGCGCCCGTCGGCAGCCACAGCCCGACGTTCTGCAGGACCTCGCTGTCGCCGTCGTCGAGCCCTGCTGCGATGAACGGTCGCATGAGCTTCGTCAGAGCGCGGGCGTGCGGGGCATCCGGTGAAGGGGTCACGAGGAGGTGGCCTCCGATGATCTCGACGCGGTAGCCCGGATGGCGCTCCATGATCTCGTCGGCGATCGCCGTCAGGGAGAACGGCTCGTCGTCGGTGTAGGGCTGCTCGACGGATGCAGCGGACATCGCGTGCCTCCTTGGGGCTGGTGTCGAGAGCATCATCGTAGGCCGGGGTGCGCTCAGGTGTCTCTCTTGATCACGTTCACCCGATCGTGGTGTGCCAGGCCCGAGGGCCCCGCCCCCGGTGGCGAAACCGGGAGACGGGGCCCTCGTGGACGTACCGTGACGCAGCTCAGAAGCGGCGGGTGATCAGGGCCTTCTTGACCTCCGCGATCGCCTTCGTGATCTCGATGCCGCGCGGGCAGGCGTCCGTGCAGTTGAACGTGGTGCGGCAGCGCCAGACGCCGTCCTTGTCGTTCAGGATCTCCAGCCGCTGCTCGCCCGCCTCGTCACGCGAGTCGAAGATGAAGCGGTGGGCGTTGACGATCGCCGCCGGGCCGAAGTACTGGCCGTCGTTCCAGAACACCGGGCAGGACGACGTGCAGGCCGCGCACAGGATGCACTTCGTCGTGTCGTCGAACCGCTCGCGGTCCTCGGCCGTCTGGAAACGCTCCCGGGTCGGCTCGTTGGTGTCCTTCGTGATCAGGAAGGGCATCACGTCCCGGTACGCCTGGAAGAACGGCTCCATGTCGACGACCAGGTCCTTCAGGACCGTCAGGCCCTTTATGGGCTCGACCGTGATCGGCTTCTCGGGGTTGATGTCCTTGATCAGCGTCTTGCACGCCAGACGGTTCTTGCCGTTGATCCGCATCGCGTCCGAGCCGCAGATGCCGTGGGCGCAGGAACGGCGGAAGGTGAGCGTGCCGTCGAGCTCCCACTTGATCTTGTGCAGACCGTCGAGGACGCGCTCCTTGGGGTCGATCTCCAGCTGGAAGTCGTCCCAGACCGCCTCCGCCGAGACCTCCGGGTTGAACCGGCGGATGCGGAAGGTGACGGTGATGTACGGGGAGTCGGCGAAGCCGGGCTCGGGGGCGCCGGCCGCGTCCGCCTTGTCGAGGGTCGGGGTAGCCATCAGTACTTACGCTCCATCGGCTGGTAGCGGGTCTGGACGACCGGCTTGTAGTCGAGACGGACGGTCTCGGTGCCGTCGTCGCCCACCTCGCGGTACGCCATGGTGTGGCGCATGAAGTTGACGTCGTCGCGGTTGGGGTAGTCCTCGCGGTAGTGGCCGCCGCGGGACTCCTTACGGGCCAGCGCCGACACCGCCATGACCTCGGCCAGGTCGAGCAGGTTGCCCAGCTCGACGGCCTCCAGCAGGTCCGTGTTGAACCGCTTGCCCTTGTCCTGGATCGAGACGTTCTTGTACCGCTCGCGCAGCTCGGCGATCTTCTCGACCGCCGTCTTGATCGTCTGCTCGGTGCGGAACACCATGACGTTCGCGTCCATGGTCTCCTGCAGCTCGCGGCGCAGGACCGCCACGCGCTCGGTGCCCGTGGCGGAGCGCAGCCGCTCCACCTGGTCGACGACCAGCTGCGCGGGGCTGTCCGGCAGCTCGACGAAGTCCGCCTTCTGGGAGTACTCGGCGGCGGCGATGCCGGCCCGCTTGCCGAACACGTTGATGTCCAGCAGCGAGTTGGTGCCCAGGCGGTTGGCGCCGTGCACCGACACGCAGGCGACCTCGCCGGCCGCGTACAGGCCCGGGACGACCGTCGTGTTGTCGCGCAGGACCTCGCCCTCGACGTTCGTCGGGATGCCGCCCATGGCGTAGTGCGCGGTCGGCTGGATCGGGATCGGGTCCGTGTAGGGCTCGATGCCGAGGTAGGTGCGCGCGAACTCCGTGATGTCGGGCAGCTTGGCGTCCAGCTGCTCCGGCGGGAGGTGGGTGAGGTCCAGGTAGACGTGGTCGCCCTCGGGACCGCAGCCGCGGCCCTCGCGGATCTCGGTGTAGATCGAGCGGGAGACGACGTCACGGGACGCGAGGTCCTTCATGACCGGCGCGTACTTCTCCATGAAGCGCTCGCCGTCCTTGTTGCGCAGGATGCCGCCCTCGCCGCGGGCGCCCTCCGTCAGCAGGATGCCCATGCGCCAGATGCCGGTCGGGTGGAACTGGAAGAACTCCATGTCCTCCAGCGGCAGACCGCGGCGGTAGACCGCCGCCTGGCCGTCGCCCGTCAGCGTGTGCGCGTTCGACGTCACCTTGAAGAACTTGCCGCAGCCGCCGGACGCGTAGATCACGGCCTTCGCCTGGAAGACGTGGATCTCGCCGGTGGCCAGCTCGTACGCCACGACGCCGGCGGACTTCTTGACGCCGTCGACCTCGGTGATCAGCTGGTCGAGGACGTAGAACTCGTTGTAGAACTCCACGCCCTCCTTCACGCAGTTCTGGTACAGCGTCTGCAGGATCATGTGGCCGGTGCGGTCGGCCGCGTAGCAGGACCGGCGGACCGGGGCCTCGCCGTGGTTGCGGCTGTGACCGCCGAAGCGGCGCTGGTCGATCGTGCCGTCGGGCGTCCGGTTGAACGGCAGGCCCATCTTCTCCAGGTCGAGGACGGAGTCGATGGCCTCCTTCGCCAGGATCTCGGCGGCGTCCTGGTCGACCAGGTAGTCACCGCCCTTGACCGTGTCGAAGGTGTGCCACTCCCAGTTGTCCTCCTCCACGTTGGCGAGCGCGGCGGCCATGCCGCCCTGCGCGGCGCCCGTGTGGGAGCGGGTGGGGTAGAGCTTGGTCAGCACGGCGGTGCGGCTGCGCTTCGTCGACTCGATGGCGGCGCGCATACCGGCGCCGCCGGCGCCGACGATGACGGTGTCGTACTTGTGGATCTTCATGATTCTCGCAACCCCGTGCCTAGCGGATGTTCGGGTCGAAGGTGAAGATCACCAGCGTGCCCAGCAGGATGGTGAACACCGTGGCGGTGTAGAGCAGGCCCTTCAGCCACAGCCGGGTGTTCGCGCGCTCCGCGTAGTCGTTGATGACCGTGCGCAGGCCGTTCGCGCCGTGCAGCATCGCGAGCCACAGCATCAGCAGGTCCCAGACCTGCCAGAAGGGGGACGCCCAGCGGCCCGCCACGAACGCGAAGCCGATCTTCGACACGCCGCCGTCCAGCACCAGCTGGATGAGCAGGTGGCCGAGGACCAGCACGACCAGCACGACGCCGGACAGACGCATGAACAGCCAGGCGGCCATCTCGAAGTTGCCCCGGGTGGACTTCGGGGTCTTCTTGGTGCGCTTGCGCGGGGCCTCGATGAAGGGCGCGGGGTTGTCGACGTCGTAACCGGAGCCGCCCTCGACGGGGCCGATCCCGGCTGCGGTGGTTTCAGTGGTCGCCATGGGTCAGCTCCCGAACAGTTCACGAGCGGCGTGTCCGAGGACGGGGTAGACCGCCCCGAGCATCAGCACGAGCCACAGGCCCACGACGGTCCAGAGCATGTGCTTCTGGTAGCGCGTGCCCTTCGACCAGAAGTCGACGGCGATGACGCGCAGGCCGTTGAGCGCGTGGAAGAGGATGGCGGCGACGAGGCCGTACTCCAGCAGCGCGACGATGGGGGTCTTGTAGGTGGCTACGACCTTGTCGTAGTCCTCGGGGGAGACACGCACGAGGGCGGTGTCCAGCACGTGGACGAACAGGAAGAAGAAGATGAGGACGCCGGTGACTCGATGAGCCACCCAGGACCACATTCCTTCCCGGCCGCGGTACAGCGTTCCAGCCGGCACGGAAGAACCCTCCGGGAGCGGGGATTGGGGCCTGCCGGCTTGGGTGTCGGACGGGCCCGGCCGGGTACGGTCCACCGGCCCCCAGCATCGTAGCGAGGCCCCGGCGCTGGGCTTACGCCGGGCCTGTCGGTGTGATCAAAGTGGCACGCGTATGGGTGAGCGCCGGCGGCATCTGGGGCGATCTCGGCCGATATGCGCCGAGTGCGGCCGCGGCGCCGGGCGTATGGATCACGGGAGCCCGTCACGTGTCCGAGGCCGCGCGTCGACCACACCCCCGCGCCTCTGACCGCGTCGGCTACGTTCCCGCGTCCCTGACCACGCCGACCAGTCGGCCCTTGGCCAGCCGGCGGAGCTCCTCCGCCGCCACCACCCGCTCCTCCTCCGGATCGTTCGCCAACCGTGACCGGATGCCTTCCAGTACGTGGTCCAGGGCCTCCGCCGGCGGCAGCCCGTCCAGGCAGATGACGAACGCGTGACCGAATCTGGCCTCGTAGGCGGAGTGGGCCGCGCCCAGCGCCATGTGGGCCGCTCCGTAGGCGTCGTCCGGCAGTGCGGGGAGTGTCTCCGCGGCCAGGGCCTCCGCCAGGTCCTCGGGCGTCAGGTCGTACGCCGCCTCGTCCGACGCCGCCAGCAGGGACTCCATCGTCGGATAGGGGCGATGGTCGGCGAGGCGACCGGCCCAGCGGGGACTGCGCAGGCAGGTCAGGAGCACCCGGCGGGCCTCGTCGGCGGACGCGGTGTTGAAGCCGTGCAGCAGGGGCACCGGCGATGTCCGGGTCTGCGCGGGTATGGCGAGACGGCCGGAGAGGTGGGGAAGGCGGTGCGCAGGCAGCGTGGATCCTCGCGTCACGTGTGAAGTGGCAGGGGATGCATGGGCAGGAGGTTCAGGTGATGTGGCAGGGGATGCATCCGATGTGGCAGGGGGTGTGGTGAAAGATGTGTCGACACGTTATCGAGAGCGGTCGAAGTGTGTCCGACCGATGTCTGAATTTCACCCGAACGAGAGAGTTTCAAAGCGTGTCATAGACCCCTTCGCGCGGACTTCGGCGTGCCGCGACCGCGCGCGGGTCGTACGGTTGGCGGAGTGAGCAGGCACAGGCACCGGCGCCGGGCGCCGCGGACGAAACCGCACCAGAGGGTCGTGACACGGGCACTGACGGCGGGCGGGCTGGTCGCCGCGCTCGGCGTCGGAGCGGGGCTGTGGGCCTCCTCGGGCGACGACGGGACGCCGGCCGGGTCGTCGTCCTCCCGGCAGGCGGCCGACGACGCCTCGGCCGGCGGCCCCGGCCCGGCCGCCGCCCCGTCCCCGAGCCCCACGCCCAGCCGCTCCTACGCCCTGTCCACCGCCCCCCGCACCATTCCCGCCGTCCGCGCCCACACGCCCGCCCGCGGCCCGGGCTGGCGCCCCGCGACCGAGCGCCGGGTCGTGGTGGGCGACGCCGGACTCGCCGACGAGGGGCGACTGGTCGCCGCCGAGCTGGGACTGACGTACGCGGGTGAGAAGGACGACGTGCGCGCCGGCGACCTGCGCCTCGTCCTCAACGACGACAAGGGCGCGAACCCGGAGTCGTACACCATGACCGTGAGCGGCGGTCGGGTCACCGTCACCGCGCCCACGGACGCCGGCGTCTTCTACGGCACCCGCACGTTGAAGCAGGAGGTGCACGGCGGCGGGACGGCCCCCGAGGGCGTCGTGCGCGACCAGCCGGCCAAGCCGCAGCGCGGGTTCATGCTGGACATCGCGCGCAAGAACTTCAGCGCCGACTGGATCGAGGACCGGCTGCGCGAGCTCGGCGACCTCAAGTACAACCAGCTCGGCCTGCACTTCTCCGACGACCAGGCGTTCCGGATCCAGTCCGACACGCACCCGGAGATCGTCGCCCGGGAGCACCTGACCAAGGCCCAGGTGAAGAAGATCGTCACGCTGGCGGCCCAGCGGCACATCACCGTCGTACCCGAGATCGACTCGCCCGGACACCTGGGCGCCGTCCTCGACGCCCACCCCGAGCTGCAGCTGCGCAATGTGCGGGGGGTCGCCACCCGCGGGGCGATCGACATCTCCGAGCAGGCGTCCGCGGAGCTCCTCGACGACCTGCTGAACGAGTACACCGGTCTCTTCCCCGGCGGTTACTGGCACCTCGGCGGCGACGAGTACCAGGCGCTGACGGTGTCGGACCCGGCCGCCTCCTACCCGCAGCTGGCCTCCGCCGCACGGGCCCGGTACGGCGCCGGCGCGGGGGTCTCCGACCTCGCCACCGGCTGGCTCAACGACCGCGCCGACACCGTCCGCGCCCACGACCGGACGATGCGGGCGTGGAACGACGGCTTCTTCCGCGGCACGTCGGTGCAGCCGGCCTCCGACCTGGTGGTCGCCTACTGGACGGGCAAGGAGATCGGCGCCCGGACGCCGACGGAGTACCTGAGTGCCGGGCGCAAGATGCTCAACTACAACGACGAGTACCTCTACTACGTCCTCGGCGAGCCCAACGACTTCGCCTACCCGACCGGGCGGCGCATCTACGAGCAGTGGACCCCGCGCGTGCTGCGCGGCACCACGCCGGTCCCCGCGAAGTACGACGCCCAGATCCTCGGCGGCTCCCTCGCGGTCTGGTGCGACCTCGCGAACTCCCAGACGCAGGACCAGGTCGCGGCGGGCGTGCGGATGCCGCTGCGGGCCACCGCACAGAAACTGTGGGACGCGCGGACGCCGGCGCTGACCTGGGCGCAGTTCACCTCCCTTGCGAACAGGCTGGGCTGATTCCGGCTCATCTGTCATGCTCACCCGACTGCGCAACGGTGCCCTGGTTGGCCGAAAAGCTCTCCTGTGACACTCCCGGGCCGTCGCACGCAGTAAGGGGAAGTGCGGGCTCCGTCAGGGCGGGCCCTGGCGAGGGAGGCGTGAATGAGCCTGGTGGAACTGATCGCGCAGGCCGACGAACGCGGACTGGCCGCCAGCGGGTTGGCTTGTTTGGATCGGTGCGTGCCCCTGCTCGGCGGTGACGACGAGACCCTGCGGCCGCTCTGGGGAAACCTCGCGGACGCCGCCGACGCTGCCGACTGGGGCGGCCTGCTGGAGCAGACGCGCGGCAAGCTGGAGTCCTTTCAGGGCGAGGACGAGAACGAAGATGAGGGCGGGGGCGGGGGCGGGGGCGAGGGCGGGGGCGACGAGGCCGTGGTGCTGGTCCGCCGCATGCTGAGGGCCGCCCCGGCCGACCGCCGCGCCGCCGAGGTGCGGGCCTGGGCCGACGCCTGCTCCGTCGCCTCGCTCCAGATCCACCGCCTGCTCGACCCCGCGGCGGACTCCGGCCCGGTCGACTCCGGCCGCGAGGGCCGTACGGCGGGCATGTCCCCCCTCGTCGCCGCCGAACTGCGCCGCCAGGTCATCGTCCTGGAGGTGCTCGCCGGTCACGGCGCGGGCGGACTGCGGCGGGCGCTGGAGGTGTCCACGGAGGGGCGCCGGGTGCTGCGCGCGGTGGTGTCGCGGCGAGCTCGTGGACGGTCGTGAGCATTTCGCGGCGGAGCTGCGACGGTCCTGCACCGGTCTCGCGCCCGCCGCGCCATCGCGTGACGGAACACCCGCCGCCCTCGCTGAACGGAGTGTGACGCACAGGAGGACCACCCAGCCCCAGCCGACCCCCCAGCCCGCCCAGCCCGCCCAGCCCGATCCGAGCGAACCACCCCGGCAGCCCCGCCCGCCCGGCCGGCCCTCCGCCGCGGCCCGGCCCGTGCGCTGGGCGGCGGAGGCGGTGGCCGCCGCACCCGACGCCGTGCGGCCGCACCTCGACCACTCGCCGCAGAGCCTGTGGCGCGTCGACCGGTGGATCGCGGAACTGCGCCGCACCGCTGCGTCGCCCGCCGCCGTCGAGGACCTGCTGCGCGGACTCGGCGCCTACGCCGGTGAGGTGATCGTCCGTCGATCCGGCGCCGAGTGGTGGTCCTCCGGCGGCGACCACTGGGTCCGCACCCCCGACGGCCGCCTGTGGGAGCCCCTCGACGAGGCCCGCCGCTGCTACGCCGGCCACGGCTCGCTCCGCCTGCTGTGCCGCGACGCGACCCCCGGGACCCGGTGACAGCACGCTGCCCGGGGGCATGACGGGGGCCGTCCCGGACGGGAAAGGAAGGAGCAGGGCCCTGAAACCGAGCCAACGGCCGGGGCCGCCACCCCTGGGCGGACCAAGCCGTAGGAGGCCTCTGACCAGGCACTTTGTTGGCCAGGAGTCGGTTCCCGTTTGTCGCCTGGAGCTGGCCTCATCTGGGTGCTTCTGCCTGTTCCTGACCGCTGTTGGTCACGCGTTGGTCATGTGGCCAACCGACGGCATAGATCAGCCCGTCGCGGATCGCCTCGGCAGGGACTGCGTCCCAAACCCCGCGGCACGGCTGCCGCCCTCGTAGACATCGCTCATCGTCCAGAGGGGCGGCGGCCGAGTGTGTACTGCTGCCTCTCGCCCGGCCGCCCGGCGAGCAGCGCGCCACATCCGGTTCGGAATGGCCTTTATGCCGCAGGGTGCCCTCGACGACCAGCTACGCGAGCTGCCCGGCTTGCGCGTCACCCGCACAGCGGCGACTGCGTGGGTTCAAGGTCCGTAGCCCTGGGGCGGGCGCAATATAGGCCACGATCCCCGGTTACCGAAACCGGGGGATCGTGCGGACCATTGATGTGTTCGTGCTTGGCTGTATAGCGGACGCGGCGAACTGAGTCATGCAGTTACCCGAGATACGGGAAAACGAGGTCCTGAGTGTCCAAGAGAGGCAACGGTCAAGGGAGTACTCCGGTCGAAATACCCCGAAAGGGCAGGACGAACACTTGGGGGGTACGTACTCCGCTCCACTTCAATGAGGCTCAAGGAAAGCAGGTCCGCTACTGGATCGGCCGGAGATACACGAACAAAACGGAGGCCAGCAAGGCTCTCACCAAGTGGCTGGCGGAACGCGACGCAGGGGTGGTTGTCGCGCGTGCTCGGACGACAGTTCCCCAAGGTCAAAACGATGCTCCTGGAATCCAAGACCGACCTCACCGCCTTCGCGGACTTCCCCGAGCGACATTGGAAGAAGATCCAGTCGACCAACCCCCTGGCGGGTCAACCGGGAGATCAAGCGCCGCGTCGACGTCGTCCAGATCTTCCCCAACCCAGGCGCCCTCGAACGCCTCACCACGGCCGTCCTCATCGAGATGCACGACAAATGGATCGCCTTCCCCCGCCGCTACCTCCCCGAAGGCAGCATGGACAAGATCTATCCAGCCGAAGATCAACCCAACCCGGTTACACCACCACAGGGGACATGACCCACTACCGGAACCGGCAGGTGTCCCAGGACGGAGAGCTGGTGACCCTGTTGGGGCAGTGCTTCCGCAACGAGGACCATTTCGACGGACTCCGCCGCCTCAAGGCGTTCCGGATGCGCGAGGTCGTGGCGCTCGGAACCCCGGAGCAGGTCACGGCCCACCTCGATCACTCGGCACACTTCCTCGATGTTCTGGCCGGTGAGGTCGGTCTGTCGCTGGAACGCCGCGCGGCCTCCGACCCCTTCTACGATCAGTCCGGAGAGCGCGCCACGTTCCAGCAGATCGTTCCGGTCAAGCACGAGTACGTCTACAGGGGCATGGCGATCGCCTCGGTGAACACCCACCACACCTTCTTCGGCGAGCGGTGTTCCATATCGCTGCCCAGCGGCGGCCCGGTCTCCACCAGCTGCGTCGGCTTCGGCATCGAGAGGTGGCTCCACGCTCTGGCGGATCACTTCGACGGGGACTGGGATCAGGCTCACGGCGCCGTTGAGAAGGCCGAGAAGTCGCTGGCCTGAAGACCGCTCGTGGTGGTGCACGCCGGTGGCGCGCACCACCACGACCACCGCTTCAGCCGACTTGTGCTCTGGACGGGCGGCTGGCCCTCACGCTCCAACGCCCGTCAACGCGGGTGAGGCGGATGGGATGGTCGAAGCACTTGCTGACCTGGTCGCTGGTCAAGACCTCGCCGGCCGGACCGGAGGCCAGGCAACGACCGTCCCGCAGCAGCATCACGTGGGTCGTCCCGGGAGGAAGTTCCTCCAGGTGATGAGTGACCAGGACGGATGCGAGCTCAGGGTAGGTGTGCTGAAGCGTGTCTATCCGCTCGATGAGCTGTTCGCGGCCGGCGACGTCCAGACCGGTCGCGGGCTCGTCGAGCAGGAGGAGCCGTGGACTGGGCATGAGCGCCCGGGCGATCAGCGCGCGCCCCCGTTCGCCCTGGGACAGGGTCGGCCACCGCGCGTCCTGACGGTCAGTGAGGCCGAGCAGGCCGATGAGACGGTCGGCCGTGGATACTTGCTCGGGGGTCGGCTCCCAGCGGGGCACTCGCTCGATGGTGTTGGTCAACCCGGTGAGTACGACGTCCTGGACCTTGAGGGGTGAGCGCAGATCGTGCCGTGGGTTGACGTGGCCGACATAGGAGCGCAGTTGGCGCATGTCGACCCGCCCCAGCCGATGGCCCAGCACCTCCACCATGCCGCAGGTGGGGTGCGCGAGCGCTCCGAGGAGACTGAGGAGGGTGCTCTTGCCTGCCCCGTTGGCGCCGAGCAGCGCCCAGTGCTCGCCGGCCCGTACGGTCAGCGACACCTCGCGCAGGATCGGATTGCCGTCGCGGACGACATCCACGTCCTTCACGAGGAGTAGTGGAGTTGCGGTCACGAGGAGACCTGCCCGGAGCGGTTGACGGCGGCCATGACGGCGTGGACCGATGCGGTCAGGACCGAGGTGTCCCAGCCCGCGCCCCAGCAAGTGACGTCGTCCACGCGGCACTCGGCGTAAGCGACTGCGGGACTCCCTGGCCCTGTGGCGGTGGAGTGCTCGGTGTAGCTGAGGATGTCGACGGTGATGCCGACGGTACTGAGGGCATCCGCGAGGGCGGACAGCGGTCCGTTGCCGGTGCCCTGGCAGGAGTGTTCCTGACCGTCGGCGTGCAGCGTGCAGGTGAACTGGTGCTGGCCCGGTACAGGCTCTGTGGTGTTCCAGGCGGCCAGGGTGACCGGGCCGTCCAGGGCAGAGGTGATGTAGGTGGTCCGGAAGAGTTCCCACAGTTCGTTGTGCGAGAGCTCCTGACCGGTGGCGTCGGTGAGGTGCTGCACCGTTCGGGAGAAGTCCGGACGCATCGTCTGGGGCAGGTCCAGGCCGTGGTGGGTGTGGAGGAGGTGTGCGATGCCTCCCTTGCCGGACTGGGAGTTGATGCGGATGACTTCCTCGTACGTGCGGCCGATGTCGCCCGGGTCGATGGGCAGATACGGCACCGCCCACGGGGCCTCTTCGGCGGAGACGCCCTTCTCGGCGGCCTGCTTGGCGTGGTGGGCCATGCCCTTGGCGATGGCGTCCTGGTGGGTGCCGGAGAAGGCCGTGTGCACGAGGTCGCCGCCGTAGGGGTGGCGCGGGTGGATCGGCAGCCGGTTGCAGTACTCCACCACCTCGCGCACCGCGTCGATGTCGGAGAAGTCGACCATCGGGTTCACGCCCTGCGCGTAGAGGTTCAGGGCCAGGGTCACCAGATCGACGTTCCCGGTGCGCTCGCCGTTGCCGAACAGACAGCCCTCCACGCGCTGCGCCCCGGCCAGGACGGCGAGTTCGGCGCAGGCGACGCCGGTGCCACGGTCGTTGTGCGGGTGCACCGAGAGGATCACGGACTCGCGGCGTGCCAGGTGGCGGTGCATGTACTCGATCTGGTCCGCGTAGACGTTGGGGGTGGCGATCTCCACCGTCGCCGGTAGGTTGTGGACGACTGGCCGGTCCGGGCTCGCCTCCCACAGCTCGGTCAGGCTGTTGCACACTTCCAGGACGAAGTCCGGCTCCGTGAGGTTGAAGACCTCGGGGGAGAACTCGAACCGGATGTCGGCGCCCGGCCGTTCTTCGGCACGGCGCATCAGGTAGGTGGCGGCGTCCCGGATCAGCTCGTGGACTTCGGCACGGGAGCGGCCGAGGACCACATCCCGCCACGTCGGCGCGGTCGCGGTGTAGAGGTGCACGAGGGTGCGGGGGAGCCCTTCGACGGAGGCGATGGTCCGGTCGATCAGATCCTCGCGGGCCGCGGTGAACACAGAGATGGTCACGTCATCGGGCACGGCGCCGCTGTCGGCCAGGTGGCGGACGAAGTCGAAGTCCGTCTGACTGGCGGAGGGGTACCCGACCTCGATCTCCTTGAAGCCCATGGCGACGAGGAGGTCGAACATCCGGCGCTTGCGCTCGGTGTCCATGGGCTCGGCCAGCGCCTGGTTGCCGTCACGCAGGTCGACCGGCACCCAGAGCGGAGCCCGCTCGATCCGCAGCGACGGCCAGGTCCTGTCCCTCAACGGCAGGGCGACCCGCTGGTGCGCGGGCTCGTAACGGTGATGTGGCATCGCGCTCGGGCGCTGCGGGTTCCAACGCGGTGCATCCGCCGGGATGTCACCGGAGGGAGTGTGAAGGGTGGGAAACGCCATGCTCTGGAAGGACGAAGTCATCGTGCGGAACTTCTTTCAGTCGGCCATACGATGACCGGCGCAGCCCGGTACCCCGCTGCGGGGTGCCGGTCGTGTCAGGCCCCACAGCGGCAGCCGAGGAGAAGAAGCTCGTGCAGCAGCATGGGGGTACAGTAACGACAACTCAGCTCCTCAGACAACCCGAGAGGTGTGGGAAGGTGAACCTCACATGACGCTAGGTGCCTTGCGGCCGTCCCCCTTGGTCGAGCAGGCCACGGACCGCCTGCGCGAGCAGATCACCGGCGGTGAATGGGCCGTGGGGACGAAGCTCCCCGGCGAGACCGCCCTGGCCAAGTCCCTTGGCGTGGGGCGCTCGACCGTCCGTGAGGCCCTGCGCGCACTGGCCGGCGCCGGGCTGGTACAGCCACGCCAGGGATCCGGTGTCTTCGTCATCGCGACCAAGCCCAAGGAGGACTGGTCCACGCAGCTCCGCCAGGCGGCCATCACCGATGTCTACGAGGTCCGGATGCTCGTCGAGGTCGAAGCCGCGCAATTGGCCGCACAGCGCCGAACCGACGACGACATCGCCGCCCTGAATGACGCCCTGGCCAGGCGCCGCGACGCCGGGAACGCAGGCAACGCCGAGTTCGTCGAGGCCGACATCGCCCTGCACGCGGTCGTGGTCGCCGCGGCCCACAACCCGGTGCTCACCGGCCTGTTCACCGAGTTCGTACCCGTGCTGAAGCAACGGCTGCTCGATCTGGTCGAGCTGCTCAGCCTGCGCTCCGACGACCCGAACCATGGCGACGAGGGGCACGCCGTGCTGGTGAACGCCGTCGTGCGGGGAGACGCCGAGGCGGCCGGACGTGCGCTGCGGGACGAACTCAAGCAGACGCTCGCCCTGTTGCACTCCCTCTGACGATGTCGTCTTCGAGAGAACGGTAGCCATGCTCGACGCCGAACCGTGGATACGGTCCTTTCCCGTCGCCGCACCGCCGGCCACCCCTTGGACGATCCTCTTCTTTCCGCACTCGGGCGGCTCCGCAGACCCCTACCGGCGCCTCGCGGTGCAGGTGGCCGACATCGCATCTACGGCGGGTGTTCAGTACCCGGGGCGCGCGGAACGCCAACAGGAGTCCCTCTTCACCGATGTTCATGTCCTCGCGGACCAGGTGGCCGAAGCGCTTGCCGCAGCGCGCCAGGACGCACCGATGATCTTCTTCGGTCACAGTCTGGGGGCAGCCGTGGCCTACGAGGTCGTGCGCCGTATGCCCGTTCAGCAGCGGATCGTGCTCGTGGCCTCCGGGCATCCGGCACCTTCCCGTTTGAGGCTGTCTGTCTTCGACGCCGCAGACGATGCCTCGAAGGACCCCGACGAGCCGCTGATCGAGCTGGTCAGATCGCTGGGCGGTGCCGATGCCGACCTCCTGGACCATCCGCTGCTGCGTCGTATGTTCCTGCCTGCCATACGCAGCGACCTCATGGCGCACAGCCGCTACCGCCCCGAAACCGACTCGGCCGTCAGCTGTCCCGTCATCGCCCTCATGGGAACCACGGATCCCTTCACCAACCTCCCCGACGTACAGGCATGGCAGCAGCACACGACCTCGACGCTGCGAGTGCACGCGTTCCCTGGCGGGCACTTCTTCACCAACGAGCGCACCGGGGAAGTGGCGGACATCCTGCGCCACGTCATGACAACTGATCGCGAAGGAGCGGGAGTTCGCCATGCGTGACGCGACGTCCAGGCACGAGACGTCGGTACAGGGGACGGGCTCCGAACTTCCTGTTCCTGGTGAGGGCCCGGGCGGTTCCCGGCTGATGCGACGCGTCGCCGTGGCGAGCTTCATCGGCACGGCGATCGAGTTCTACGACTTCTACATCTACGGCACCGCTGCCGCACTCGTCATCGATGAGGCGTTCTTCCCCAACCTCTCCCGGGTCAACGGCGTACTCGCCGCCTTCTCCACCTACGCCGTAGCCTTCGTGGCTCGTCCTCTGGGCTCGGTCCTGTTCGGCCACTTCGGGGACAGGGTGGGCCGCAAGTCCGTTCTCGTGACCTCTCTGCTTCTCATGGGCCTCTCGACGGCGGCGGTCGGCTTGCTGCCGACGTACGGCATGTGGGGAGCCTGGGCGCCGGCGCTGCTGGTGCTACTGCGTTTCCTGCAGGGCATCGGGCTCGGCGGAGAGTGGGGCGGTGCGGCCCTGCTGGCCGTGGAGCACGCACCGCCCGGTCGCAGAGGGCGGTACGCGGCCTACCCCCAGCTCGGTCCCTCCGTCGGCTTCCTTGGCGCGACCGGTGTCTTTCTGCTGCTGTCCACCGCGGTGAGTGACGAAGCGTTTCAGGGGTGGGCGTGGCGGGTTCCCTTCCTGCTGTCGCTCGTCCTGGTGGCGGTGGGCCTGTTCGTCCGGCTTCAGATCAGTGAAACTCCTGCCTTCAGGAGGGTGATGGCAGACCGGCGGACCTGCCGGACTCCCTTCGTCGAAGTCGTTCGCGGCTACCCGCGGGAGCTGTTGCTGGGCTCTGGCGCGATGATCGTGGCGTACGGCTTGTTCTACACCGCCACCACGTACTGCCTGTCGTACGGGACCAAGACGCTCGGTGTCGGCCGCACCACCATGCTGCTGGCCTCCATGGCCGCGGTTGTCTTCCTCGCTGCCGGAACATGGGTCGCTGCGACGAGATCCGACCGGCTCGGCCGACGGCGCATGGCGCTTTCCGGCACGATCGCGGCGGCGGTGTGGGGCCCGCTGCTCTTTCCGCTCCTGGACACCGGTCACCTGCCGCTGATCATCCTCGGGCTCGGCGGCACTCTTTTGCTCATGGGTGTGATCTACGGACCCATGGGGGCGTTCCTGCCTGAGTTGTTCCCGGCGGAACTGCGCTACTCCGGGGCCGGTCTCGCCTACAGTCTCGGTGGCGTGGCGGGAGGCGCTGTCGCGCCACTGGTGGCGACACGTCTCCAGGCCGAGTTCGGCTCGGCTTCGGTCGGCTG
This sequence comes from Streptomyces sp. B21-105, assembly GCF_036898465.1. NCBI lineage: Bacteria > Bacillati > Actinomycetota > Actinomycetes > Kitasatosporales > Streptomycetaceae > Streptomyces > Streptomyces sp. B21-105. The sequence continues at coordinate 5,788,276 of NZ_JARUMJ010000001.1, forward strand.
GTACGTGAGCTTCATGGCTGCACTGTCGCTGATCTGCCTGCTGCTTCTGCCCGAGACGCGAGAACGCGAGCTGATGAAGGTCTGAGCCTGGTCGGCACCGGTCAGCGTCCCACAAGGCACTGGCCTCTTGCACCGGTTGCAGGCGGATTGGCTTCGTCGGCGACGAGTCCGCTATCGAACTGGAGCGGGTCGTCGGCCCGGTCGGCAACAAGAGCATCCGGCGGCGCCTCGCCAAGGACAGAGACAACCGCGCGATCATCTACGTCGGCCAGGCGCTGATGAGCGTGCTCAAGGTGCAGCAGGAGCGCCAGCAGATGTGGAAGGAGAAGCTCGGCTCGGCTCGCCTCGTGGAGGTCTCTGCGAACACGAGGCGTCCGGCCCGTTGGTCACGCGTTGGTCGCGCTGGTCATGGAATCCGGGTAAAGTCCCAGGTCAGAGTCCTAAACCGCGGAGACGGCCGGGGCCGCCACCCCCCACAGGAGAGGCCCCGGCCGTCGCGCGGCACGGGCCGCGCGGCGACCCGTACTCCCTACAGCGCCAGCAGTGCGGTTTCCGTCACACCTGGCGCGCGTCACGAACCAGTTGCATGTTCCATGAACGTGGACGGGCGGCGGTTTCAGGTCGTAACGTGCTTTTCGCGCCGGACGGCCAAGCGGAAGACCACCGCTACGACCTGCGGTCCCGAGACCGCGAAGCATCGACCGAGGAAACCACGACGTGGGGGACGACGCGGAGCTGACAGCCGCGGTGCTCGCGGCACAGCACGGGGACGAGACCGCGTTTCGGACCGTGTACCGCACGGTGCACCCGCGGCTGCTGGGATACGTGCGCACACTGGTCGGAGATCCCGACGCCGAGGACGTGGCGTCCGAGGCCTGGCTGCAGATCGCCCGGGACCTCGAGCGGTTCGCCGGCGACGCGGACCGCTTCCGCGGCTGGGCCGCCCGGATCGCCCGCAACCGCGCCCTGGACCACCTGCGGATGCGCGGACGACGTCCGGCGACGTCCGGCGACGAGACCGAGCTGGCCGGCCGGGCCGCCCAGTCCGACACCGCGGGCGAGGCCATCGAGGCGCTGGCCACCGGCCGTGCCCTCGGCCTCATAGCCCGGCTGCCGCAGGACCAGGCCGAGGCCGTCGTCCTGCGGGTGGTCATGGGCCTCGACGCCAAGACGGCCGCCGACACGCTCGGCAAGCGGCCCGGCGCGGTGCGCACGGCCGCCCATCGAGGCCTGAAGAAGCTCGCCGAACTGCTCGGCGACGACCCGGAGACGGCCGGCGTGCTCGACGCGCTGCCGCCCCAGCGGGGACCGCGTTCCCGCGCGGTGCCGTCCGCCGGTGTGACGCATGTGCGCACGCGGACGCAGAGGGACATGTGATGGCCGACAAGCACGACAGGTGGCTCGACCGAGAGGCGTCAGAGCGTCTGCTGCGCGGTGAGTCACCCGACAACGCTGTCGCCGACGCGGCCCGCGACGAGGCCGAACGGCTCGCCAGAACGCTCGGCGCGCTCGCGGCGTCGGCCGCCGCTCCGCCGCCCGCCGACGAGGAGCTGCCCGGTGAGGCGGCGGCCCTCGCCGCGTTCCGCAAGGTCCACGCCGACCGCCATGACCTCGCGGCCCGCGCGGGTCACGCGGGCGCGGCGGCCCTCTCAGGCGCCGCGGGCCGTGCGGGCCGTGCCGGGGCCCCGGGCACTCCCGAGCCTGCGGGCGCTCCCGAGCCTGCGGGCGATGGCGACGCGGGACTGGTCCGCATCGGCGGACGGGGCGAGCAGAGCGGGCGCCGTGCGCGCCGGGGGCGGCCCGTGCGGCTGGGGCTGGCCGCCGCGCTGGCCGTCGGGATGATCAGCGGGGTGTCGGTGGCGACCGCGGCCGGATATCTGCCGACGCCGTTCGACGATCAGTTGCCCGGGCCGCCCGCGGCGTCCGTCTCCGCCTCCGCGTCCTCCGACGGCCGTCCGCTCGGCTCGCCCGCCCCGACCGCGCCGACCGTCACGCCCGGCGACGGCGGAGGGTCGGCGCCCGAGCCCGGCGCGAGCGCCGCCGACCGGGGCGCGGCCGGGAAGGGCGACGCGGGCGACGACGCCTCCGGCGCCCCGGAAGCCCGCGGCGCCCGGCCGTCCGGCGTGACCTCCTCCTGCCGTGAACTCGTCGCCGGCAAGACCCTGGACCGGGAGCGCCGCCGGCGCCTGGAGAAGCTGGCGGGCGGCGCACAGCGCGTCCAGGCGTACTGCGCGGCCTTCCTCGACGGCGCCCGCGCCGGAAGCGGCTCGGCGGGCCGGGACACCGGAAAAGGGCAGTCGGGCCGCGGCAGCGGAAGCGGTGGCGGCGACGCGGCCGGACAGCAGGGCGCCGACGACAAGGGCGGCCGCGGCGGCTCCGACGACGACGATGACCCGGGTCGAGAGGGCCACGGACGCGGTCGCGGACACGGCCGGGGGCACGGCCACGGGCACGTCGAGGGCCAGGACCGGACGCAGGGGCAGGGGCAGGGCCGTGGTTCCGGCGGCGGTCCTGGACACCACGGCTGACCTGCGGTTTCAAGGTCGTGGAAAAAACCTACTCGGCGGGTGTGACGTTTTTCGTGGCCGGTACGCAGTAACGAGTGAGCCGACTGGTCATCGGCCCCTGCACAGAGCCGGGGGTTCCCCCCGTACCTTCGGCTCGTGCGCTCGGCGCGGGCGGGACACGTTCCCCCGGTCCCGCTCGCGCCCCATACACCTCTCCCTCGCCTCGCCCCCGGTCCGGATGACGAGTCGCGGACCGCCCGGCACACTGACGAGTACTCAGTCGACAGACCAGGGGCGGTTGCCGCGACCGCCCGGCGGGAGGCCTGCACCCATGGCGCGTGAGTCGGAGTCCGGACTGCCCATCGAGCCGGTGTACGGCCCGCAGGACCTGGCGGGCTGGGACCCTGCCGAGCAGCTGGGCGAGCCGGGCGCGTACCCCTTCACCAGGGGCGTCTACCCGTCGATGTACACGGGCCGACCCTGGACGATGCGCCAGTACGCGGGGTTCGGCACCGCGGTCGAGTCCAACGCCCGCTACCGGCAGCTGATCGCCCACGGCACCACGGGCCTGTCCGTCGCCTTCGACCTGCCCACCCAGATGGGCCACGACTCCGACGCCCCCATCGCGCACGGCGAGGTCGGCAAGGTCGGCGTGGCGATCGACTCGGTCGAGGACATGCGGGTGCTGTTCGACGGGATCCCGCTGGACCAGGTGTCGACGTCCATGACGATCAACGCCCCCGCCGCGCTGCTGCTGCTGATGTACCAGCTGGTCGGCGAGGAGCAGGGCGTCCCGGCCGACCGGCTCACCGGCACGATCCAGAACGACGTGCTGAAGGAGTACATCGCACGCGGGACGTACATCTTCCCGCCGAAGCCCTCGCTCCGTCTGATCGCCGACATCTTCAGGTACTGCCGGGCCGAGATCCCGAGGTGGAACACCATCTCCATCTCCGGCTACCACATGGCGGAGGCGGGCGCGTCGCCGGCGCAGGAGATCGCCTTCACGCTGGCCGACGGCATCGAGTACGTCCGCACGGCGGTCGCCGCGGGCATGGACGTGGACGACTTCGCACCCCGGCTGTCGTTCTTCTTCGTGGCCCGCACGACGCTCCTCGAGGAGGTCGCGAAGTTCCGCGCCGCCCGCCGGATCTGGGCGCGGGTGATGAAGGAGGAGTTCGGCGCGAAGAACCCCAAGTCGCTGATGCTGCGCTTCCACACGCAGACCGCCGGCGTCCAGCTGACGGCCCAGCAGCCCGAGGTGAACCTGGTCCGGGTCGCCGTCCAGGGCCTGGCGGCGGTGCTCGGCGGCACCCAGTCGCTGCACACCAACTCCTTCGACGAGGCCATCGCACTGCCGACCGACAAGAGCGCGCGGCTCGCCCTGCGCACCCAGCAGGTCCTGGCCCACGAGACGGACGTGACGGCCACCGTCGACCCCTTCGCGGGCTCGTACGTCGTGGAGCGGATGACCGACGACCTGGAGGAGGCGATCGTGGGCCTCATGCGCCGGGTCGAGGACCTCGGCGGCGCGGTGTCGGCCATCGAGCACGGCTTCCAGAAGAACGAGATCGAGCGGTCCGCCTACCGGATCGCGCAGCAGACCGACTCCGGCGAGCGGGTCGTCGTCGGCGTCAACCGCTTCCGGCTCGACGCGGAGGAGCCGTACGAGCCGCTGCGCGTCGACCCGGCCATCGAGGCGCAGCAGGCGGAGCGCCTGGCCCGGCTCCGCGCGGAGCGCGATCCGGCGGCCGTGGACGCCGCCCTCGACGCCCTGAGGAAGGCCGCGCAGGGCGAGGACAACGTCCTGTACCCGATGAAGGACGCGCTACGGGCCCGGGCGACAGTGGGCGAGGTGTGCAACGCGCTGCGCGAGGTCTGGGGGACGTACGTGCCGTCGGACGCGTTCTGAACGGGGTGATTCCAGCGAGGTACGGGATCCGGTAACCGAAAGCCCGGCAGCCGGCTCGCCGGGCCATGGGTGGGCACCGTATGTCGAACCCCGAGTTCAACCGCTCCTGGATCCAGGACCGGCACGGCCGGGTGCTCCTGCGTGACGCAGCGCACGTTCTCCCGGGTCGACTCGAGCGAGGCGCCTCGGTGAGCCGCTCGGGCAGGTTGAGCTGGGAGGAGGCCCGCGGCGGCAGGACGGCTCCCTTCCGCACGATCGGCGGCCTGACCCGCCCTGCTGCGCAGGGCGGAACGGGTCGTTCCGGGAGACCCTTTCTCCCGCTATGTCCAACTGCTGCTGACCATCACCCGGGCCCGTGACCTGGTGGTGGTCGACGACGGCACGGCGACCGCTCGCTCTTGAAGACCCGTCACGTCACCCGCTACTTCGCCCACCGCCGTGACCGCGTGGGGAAGCTCCACCGCCTGGCGGTGGAAACGGGCCTGGAAGCGGCCCGCCCGGAACTCCCCTGGAGCTGATCGCCCACCTGGGCACGTGACGGACACCGCCCGGGACGTACACCGGTTGGCGGCGGTGACGGCGGACTGACGCGTCGAGAGGCCCGGTCGCCGCCGAGAGTGCCAGGAATTTCCCCAGGCGTACCTGTTCATTCTGATCACATTCGAATCAAGATCGGAATTCTCTTTGATCGGATGGTTCCCTCACTGATAGACATTCAGTTCTGGCTGTCGTCCGCCGCGTCGGAGCGGTGACACCGTCGGGGGGGCTTACGTAGGTCTGGTCCTGGGCTGGTCGTGCCCGGACCCCTTGACTCTTCACGCTTTCGCCGTGCCCGCACACCGCACGGTCACGCCCTTCCGTGGTCTCACCTGCCCGCACCCGCACCCGGGCGACAGGGATCGCGAGAAAAGGGAGTGTGCATGGGCCGTACCGCCCGTGAGAAGGCATTCAGATGGGCCGCGGCGACCGTCGCCGCACTGGCCGTGACTGCCACCGTAGCGCCGGTGTCGTACGCGGACACGACAGGTGAGCCGGGCCCGCGGCGGGTCGGCTCGGCGCCGAAGGTCCCGCAGGGCGCCGACCGTTCGGCGGACCCGGCGCCGGGGCAGACGCTCGACCTGAGCGTCATCCTGGAGCCGCGCGACCAGGCTGCGCTGAACCGTTTCGTCGCCGACGTCGCCAACCCCAAGTCCCCGAACTACCGTCAGTACCTCGGTACGGGCGAGTTCGCGACCGCGTTCGGCGCGCTGCCGCGGACCGTGGAGCGGGTCCGCGCCGAGCTCGAGGCGAAGGGCCTCACGGTCGGCGAACCGGAGGCCGACGGCCTCACGCTGCCGGTGCGCGCCACGGTCGCCGAGGCGGCGAAGGCCTTCGCGACGGAGTTCGACGGCTACAAGCTGAAGAACGGCAAAACCGGTGTCACCAACACCCGCGCGCCGCAGTTCGGCGGTACGACCGCGGGCGACATCCGCGCGGTCGTCGGCCTGAACACGCTGGCGACGTACGAGCCGAGGAACACCGGCGCCAAGGGCCCGGCCCGCAAGCAGCGGACCACGGATCCGAGCGATGGCGCCCGCCAGTCCCGTCTGACGGGGACCACCCCGACGATGTGCTCGTCCATCAGGGACCTGTACGCCCAGCCCCCTGCCGCGTACGACAAGCAGGACTACTGGAGCGCCAGGTCCCTGGCGACCGCGTACAACATGGCGGACCAGCCCAACGTGCAGACCGGCACCACCGTCGCCGTCTACTCGCTGGAGAACTACGACCTGCGCGACATCGCGAGCTACCAGGCTTGCCACGGCACGAAGGCCCCGGTCAGCTCGGTGCGGGTCAACGGCGGTCCGACGGATCCGGCGGACCTCGACACCGGCGTGGGTCTGGAGACCGCGCTGGACGTCGAGACCATCATCGGTCTCGCCCCGCAGGCCAAGATCCTCGTCTACCAAGGCCCGAACACCTGGGAGGACGGGGTCGACGTCTTCCGCAGGATCGTCACGGAGAACCGGGCCAAGGTCGTCTCCGTCAGCTGGGGCAGCTGTGAGGTGAACACGCCGACCGACGTGATGGACGCCGAGACCCTGGCGTTCCAGCAGGCCGCCGCCCAGGGCCAGACCATCGTCGCCGCCTCCGGCGACAGCGGCTCCACCGGCTGCTACAGCGACGACTACAACGACCCCAACGCCGACCAGCTGGTCACCGACAACCCGGCGAGCTCGCCGTACGTCCTCGGCGTCGGCGGCACCACCATGCAGACCTCGGTCTCCAACCAGACCACGTGGACCGGCTCCGGCGGCGGCGTCTCCCGCCGCTTCCCGCTGGCCGCCGACGGCTTCCAGAGCGGCAGGACCGGTGCCGGCTACAGCGACGCCTGCGTCGCCGGCGCGAGCCAGGTCTGCCGTCAGGTCCCGGACGTCTCCGGCGTCGGCGACCCGGCCACCGGCTACCCCGTCGCCTTCGGCCACGACACCGACGGCAACCAGTACTGGCACATCATCGGCGGCACCAGCGGCGCCGCCCCGGTGTGGGCCGCGCTCATGGCGCAGGCCGACCAGGACCTCGCCTGCCAGGCCAACGGCTCCGTGGGCGATGTCCACTCCGCGCTGTACAAGCTCCCGGCCACCGCGTTCCGTGACGTCACCACCGGCGACAACAACGTGCTGGAATCCGGCAACTTCAGCGGTTTGTACCAGGCCGGCACCGGCTATGACCTCGCGACCGGCCTCGGTACCCCGAACGGCCGCGAGATCGTCAAGGGCCTGTGCCAGTCCGTCCCGCGCTCCCCGGCCGGCACCTTCAACGCGCTGACCCCGGCTCGCATCCTCGACACCCGCTACGGCATAGGCCGCACCGGCACCTCCCCGGTCGCCGCGAACGCCACGGTCAAGCTGAAGGTGACGGGCGTCGGCGGCGTCCCGGCCACCGGTGTCACCGCGGTCGTCGTGAACGTCACGGCCGCATCGCCCACCGCGACCGGTCACCTCATCGCGTACCCGAGCGGCACCACCCGCCCGTCCTCGTCCAACATGAACTGGCTGAAGGGCCAGATCGTCCCGAACCTGGTGACCGTCCCGGTCGGCAAGGACGGCTCGATCGACCTCTTCAACGCCGGCAGCGGCACCGTGCACTTCATCGCGGACGTCTCCGGCTACTACTCCACCGAGGCCGGCGGCAGCACCTACCTGCCCAAGGGACCGGCCCGGGTCCTCGACACCCGCAACGCCATCGGCGTCCCCGGCAAGACCCCGGTCGCCGGCCAGGGCACCGTGTCCCTGAAGGTCGCGGGCGTCGGCGGGGTGCCCGCCACGGGCGCCACCGCCGTGGTCCTCAACGTCACGGCCACCGGGGCGACCTCGACGGGCCACCTGATCGCGTACCCGAACGGCGCCACCCGCCCGACCGCGTCGAACATCAACTGGCTCACGGGCCAGACGCGCCCGAACATGGTGGTCCTGCCCATCGGCGCCGACGGCAAGGTGAACCTGTACAACGCCGGCCTCGGCACCGTGCACTTCATCGCGGACGTCTTCGGCTACTTCACGCCCACTACGGAGGGCTCGTCCTTCCACACCGCGGGCCCGAGCCGGCTGCTCGACACCCGGTACGCCCTCGGCACGTCCCGCACCACGCCGGTGTCCGGCGGCTCCACCCTGGTGCTGAACATCAACGACGGCCACACCCTGGCGAACGCCAAGGCCGTGGTCCTCAACGTCACCGTAACGGCCCCGACGACCAACGGCTTCCTGACCGTCTGGCCGGATGGGACCACCCTGCCGAACGCGTCCAACCTCAACTGGACCACCGGCCAGACCGTGGCCAACCTGGTGACCGTGCCCGTCGTCAACGGAAAGATCGACTTCCGTCCGAACGCCGGCGGCGTGCACGTGATCGCCGACCTGTTCGGGTACTACCTGTAGTCCCCCCGCGAGTGGTCCGCCGCGCGCGGGACGCATGACACGGGCCCTGCCCCCACCGCTTCGGTTCGCGGTGGGGGCAGGGCCCCTCCCGCTCCCGGCGCTCGCGTCACCCGGCTGACCGTCCCACGGCCACCGGCAGCCGGCCGCCGGCCCGTGCGGCCTCACGGGGCTCATGAGACCCATGAGGCCGCACGATCCAAATCATGCCGATCACGAGGGCCCGCCGTGCCGGGCACCAAGCAGACCGGGATTCTCGAGGAATCCGGGGACGTCCTCCTGCCACAGCCGCATGCCCACCGTGGTCCGCTCGCCGGTGCCGTCAGGGGACACGAGGCCCGCAGCGCCGCCGACCGTCGCACAGCGTTACCGAAACGACACGTGGCGATGGCGGTTCCGGGAACCGGCCGCAGGTCGCTCGGGCCCCTCTGGCCCCATCCGGTTCCGGTGAGTGGACAGCTCCGGCGCCCCGCGGCGGGCCATGGTATGCGTGGAGGAACAGGAAAAGGGTGGGTCCCATGATTGACTCGGTCGGAAGAGCGGGCTATTTTACCCACCCTCGTCGACAGCCATGCGCCGCGCGGTCAACTGATCTCCCCTAACGGGCTGATTTTTTGTTGATCCTGGTGGGTTGACCACCCCGGCGTCCTACCCTTCAGAGGGTGAAGCAACTGATGTCCCGAGAGTCCGAGGCCGATCCCTCAGGGGAAGCAGCGCTCCCCGGCGCCCTCCCCGGCGTCCTTCCGGGCGTTCTGCCGGAGGCGCTGCGCGCCGAGCTCGTGGCCTTCCGCCGCGACCTGCACATGCACCCTGAGCTGGGCAACCAGGAGTTCCGCACGACGGCCGCGATCAAGGCCCGCCTCGAGAAGGCTGGCCTCAGGCCGCGCGTACTGGCCGTCGGCACCGGCCTCATCTGCGACATCGGGCCCGTGGGGGCCGAGGGTGCGGCGGTGGACGGCGTCCCCGTCCTCGCGATGCGCGCCGACATCGACGCGCTGCCCATCCCGGACACGAAGACCGAGTGCGCCTACCGGTCCACCGTCCCCGACCGCGCGCACGCCTGCGGCCACGACGTGCACACCACCGTCGTCCTCGGCGCCGGTCTCGTCCTGGCGGAGCTGCACCGGCAGGGCCGGCTCCCGCGGCGGGTGCGGCTGATCTTCCAGCCCGCGGAGGAGGTGCTGCCCGGCGGCGCCGCCGACGCCATCGCCGACGGCGCGCTGGACGGGGTGGGCCGGATCATCGCCGTGCACTGCGATCCCCGGGTCGACGCGGGCAAGGTCGGTCTGCGCGAGGGCGCCATCACCTCCGCCTGCGACCGGCTGGAGATCTCCCTGGACGGTCCCGGCGGCCACACCGCACGCCCGCACCTGACCACCGACCTCGTCACCGCGGCCGCCCGGGTCGTCACCGACGTGCCCGCGCTGGTCGGCCGCCGGGTCGACACGCGCGCCGGGCTGGCCGTCACCTGGGGCCGCATCGAGAGCGGCCACGCCCCGAACGTGATCCCGCAGCACGCCGAGCTCTCCGGGACCGTCCGCTGCCTGGACATCGACGCGTGGCGGCAGGCGCCGGACATCGTGGTCGCGGCGATCGACGAGGTGGCCAACCTGCACCGGGCCAAGTCGGAGATCAACTACGTGCGGGGCGTCCCGCCCGTCGTCAACGACGGCGACGTCACCGCCCTGCTGCGGGACGCCATGGTGGCCCGGCGTGGCGAGTCGGCAGTGGAGGGCACCGAGCAGAGCCTCGGCGGCGAGGACTTCTCCTGGTACCTGGAGCGGGTCCCCGGCTCGATGGCCCGCCTCGGCGTGCGCCCGCCCGGCGAGCGCACCGTGCGCGATCTGCACCAGGGCGACTTCGACGCCGACGAGTCGGCGATCACCGTCGGCGTGGAACTCTTCACGGCGGCAGCGCTGCTGGACGCGGCCGACAGGTGAGCGGAGGGCGGAACGGCCCGAAGGGGGTCGTTCCGCCGTTCGGCGCAACCCTGTTGTAAGCCATTCGTCCTCGGTTCGAAATCATCGGCGCGAAGCCGCAAGGGACCGAGTTCAGACGGCGTTCGCCTCGAATCGATAACGGCGTCGCGAGGGGTGTTTTTCTGACATCTACGCGCGTTACGATGCCGCGAAGCCAACGCCGATCGGGGCGTTCAGGCCCGAGCACTGGCATGGTGCTCACATCAAGCGCCGACGAGGCGCTCAGGTCAGGTGAAGGAGCCTTCCCGTGCGCCGGGTAGCCAAGCTTTCCGCTGCGTGTATCGCCACCGCAGCTCTCGCACTGACTGCCACTGCATGTGGCAGCACCTCCTCCGAGAACGACAGCAGCAGCTCGTCCTCCGCCTCCGCCGGCGGCGGCTCGGGCGTCAAGATCGGTCTCGCCTTCGACGTCGGCGGCCGTGGTGACCGTTCCTTCAACGACTCCGCCGCGCGCGGCGCCGACAAGGCCAAGGCCGAGTTCGGCGGCTCCCTCAAGGAGCTGACCGCCAAGACCACCGACACCGAGGCCGACCGCGAGCAGCGCCTGACCGACCTGGCGGACGCCGGCTACAACCCCATCGTCGGCGTCGGCTTCTCCTACGCCGCCTCGATGACCAAGGTCGCCGCGAAGTACCCGAAGGTCAGCTTCGGCATCGTCGACTCGGTGGTGGACGCCAAGAACGTCGACAGCATCACCTTCACCGAGGAGCAGGGCTCCTACCTGGCCGGTGTCGCCGCGGCGCTGAAGACCAAGAAGGACCACGTCGGCTTCATCGGCGGCGTCGACGTCCCGCTGATCAAGAAGTTCGAGGCGGGCTTCACGCAGGGCGTGCACGACACCAAGCCGACCATCAAGGTCGACAGCCAGTACCTGAGCCACGGCTCGGACTTCTCCGGTTTCGCCAGCCCCGACAAGGGCAAGGCCGCCGCGTCGGGCATGCTCGACAACGGCGCCGACGTCATCTACACCGCGGCCGGCTCCTCCGGCAACGGCGCGATCGAGGCCGTCAACGGCGTCAAGGGCGCCTGGGCCATCGGCGTGGACTCCGACCAGTACAACATCCCGGGTCTGGCCAAGTACAAGGCCTCCATCCTGACCTCGATGGTCAAGAACGTCGACGTCGGCGTCTACGACTTCGTCAAGTCCGTCCACGACGGCAAGCCGCTGACGGGCGTCAACAACTACTCGCTCGCCAAGAACGGCGTCTCGCTCGCCACCAGCGGTGGCTTCATCGACGACATCAAGACCCAGCTGGACGCGGCGAAGCAGAAGATCGTCGACGGCTCCATCAAGGTCAAGACCACTCCGTGACCTGAGGCTCGCCGCCTGACCCCGGCTCGACGAGGGGGGTGCACGACAACCCCTCGTCGAGCCATAACAATGTGTCAACTCTACGCGTGTAGCACGGAGTTGCCGCGCTAGCGTCGCCGACGCCTGCCCTCCCCTACGCAGCCCCTTTTCCCCGAGGAGAGTGCGCCATCAACGCGTCCAGCCCTCCCGCTGCCGTCGAACTGCGCGGCATCACCAAGCGATTCCCCGGCGTCGTCGCCAACCGCGACATCGACATCACGGTTCGCACCGGCACCGTCCACGCCCTGTGCGGTGAGAACGGCGCCGGCAAATCCACCCTGATGAAGATCCTCTACGGCATGCAGCAGCCGGACGAGGGCACCATCACCGTGAACGGCGACCAGGTCACCTTCAGCAACCCCGCCGACGCCATCGCACGCGGCATCGGCATGGTGCACCAGCACTTCATGCTCGCCGACAACCTCACCGTCCTGGAGAACGTCGTCCTCGGAGCGGAGAAGCTCCACGGCATCGGCGCCAAGGCCCGGACGAAGATCAGGGAGATCTCCGACGCGTACGGCCTGAACGTGCGGCCCGACGTCCTCCTGGAGGAGCTCGGCGTCGCCGACCGCCAGCGCGTGGAGATCCTCAAGGTCCTCTACCGCGGCGCCAAGACCCTCATCCTCGACGAGCCCACGGCCGTCCTGGTGCCGCAGGAGGTCGACGCCCTCTTCGACAACCTGCGCGAGCTGAAGGCCGAGGGCCTCACCGTCATCTTCATCTCCCACAAGCTGGGAGAGGTCCTGTCCGTCGCCGACGAGATCACCGTCATCCGGCGCGGCACCACGGTCGGCACGGTCGAGCCGGAGAACACCACCACCAAGCAGCTCGCCGAGCTGATGGTCGGCAGCGAACTGCCCACGCCGGAGACCGAGGAGTCCACGGTCACGGACGTCCCGCTGCTGACGCTGGCGGGGCTGCACCTCACGCAGACGGACCTCGACGGCGTCGAGCGGATCATCCTCGACGACATCTCCTTCACCATCCACAAGGGCGAGGTCCTCGGCATCGCCGGCGTGGAGGGCAACGGCCAGTCCGAACTGGTCGAGGCGATCATGGGCATCCGCGCCCCGGACGCCGGCGCCATCACGCTCGACGGCGCCGACATCTCCCACGTCCCCACCCGCAACCGCCGCGAGGCCGGCGTCGGCTACATCCCCGAGGACCGCCACCGCCACGGCCTGCTCCTCGAGGCGCCGCTGTGGGAGAACCGCATCCTCGGCCATGTCACCGAGCGACCCAACTCGCGCGGCCGGCTGCTCGACATCAAGGCCGCCCGCACCGACACCGACCGCATCGTCAAGGCGTACGACGTCCGCACGCCCGGCATCGACGTGACCGCCGCCTCGCTGTCCGGCGGCAACCAGCAGAAGCTGATCGTCGGCCGCGAGATGAGCCACGCGCCCAAGCTCCTCATCGCCGCCCACCCCACCCGCGGTGTGGACGTCGGCGCGCAGGCCGCGATCTGGGACCACATCCGCGAGGCGCGCCGCGAGGGCCTGGCCGTGCTGCTGATCTCCGCCGACCTGGACGAGCTCATCGGGCTCTCCGACACCCTGCGGGTGATGTACCGCGGCCGGCTGGTCGCCGACGCCGATCCCGCCACGATCACCCCCGAGGAGCTGGGCTCCGCCATGACGGGTGCGGCCACCGGCCACCTGGAGCACGCAGAGGACGACGCCCGATGAAGAAGCTGACCTCAAGGATCGACAAGGAGCGGCTGCTCCTCGGCATCGCGGCCCCGCTGCTGGCGATCGTCACCGCGCTCGTCGTCACCGCCCTGGTCATCCTCGCCACCGGCAAGAACCCGGGCGCGGCCTTCAGCGACATGCTGACCTACGGCTCCGCGAGCGACAGCCAGGTCTACATCCTGAACAAGGCGACGACGTACTACCTGGCGGGTGTCGCGGTGGCCATCGGCTTCCGCATGAACCTGTTCAACATCGGCGTCGACGGCCAGTACCGGCTCGCCGCGTTCGTCGCCGCCGTCCTCGGCGGCGCGCTGACCGTGCCCGGCTGGATCGCGATCCCGCTGATCATCCTGTGCGCCATGGCGACCGGCGCCCTGTGGGCGGCCATCGCGGGCATCCTCAAGGTGACCCGCGGCGTCAGCGAGGTCATCTCCACGATCATGCTGAACTCGATCGCCACCGCGATCATCGCCTACCTGCTGCAGCCGGGGAAGCTCGCCGAACTGCAGAGCGGCGGCACGGTCGTCTCGACCGACCCGCTGCCGAAGTCCTCGTACTTCTTCACCATCGACACCGGCGCGGCCGGTGTGCTGTGGGGCTTCATCGTCGTCGCCGTCCTCGTCGGCGTCGCCTACTGGTTCGTGCTCGGCCGCACCCGGTTCGGCTTCGACCTGCGCACCGTCGGCCAGTCCGAGAGCGCGGCCACCGCGAGCGGTGTCTCCGTCAAGAAGATGGTCGCGACCAGCATGATCATCTCGGGCGCCGTGGCCGGTCTGATCGGCATGCCGACCCTGCTCAACGACAGCCACCAGTTCAGCAACGACTTCCCGTCGGGCATCGGCTTCACCGGCATCGCCATCGCCCTGCTCGGCCGCAACAACCCGGTCGGGATCGCGCTCGGCGCGCTGCTCTGGGGCTTCCTGGAGCGCACCACCAACCACCTCGAGTTCGAGGGGTACGACAAGGAAATCCTCGGCGTCATCCAGGGCGTCATCGTGCTGTGTGTCGTCATCGCCTACGAGCTCGTCCGGCGCTACGGCCTCAAGCGTCAGCAGCAGCGGGTCGGCGCCGAGCTCGCCGCCCAGGCCGCCGCCCCGACCCAGAAGCAGGAGGTGGCGTGATGACTGCCACGATGACCGACACGCCGCCCCCCGCGGCGCCCAAGGCGGACACCGGCGGCCGGTCGGGCCGCTCACTCGGCCGGATCCTGATGATCGTCGCCGGCGCGCTGCTGCTCGTCGCCGCGGTCCGCGTCATCACCGGCTCCAACCAGCTCACCTCCGAGGGCCAGGTCTCGGCCGCGCTCGGCCTCGCCGTGCCCATCGGCCTCGCCGGTCTGGCCGGCCTGTGGTCCGAGCGGGCCGGCGTGGTCAACATCGGCCTCGAGGGCATGATGATCCTCGGCACCTTCGGCGCAGGCTGGATCGGCTGGCAGTCCAACCCCTGGCTCGGTCTGCTGTGCGGCGTCGGCTTCGGCGTCCTCGGCGGCCTGGTGCACGCCGTCGCGACCGTCACCTTCGGCGTCGACCACATCGTCTCCGGCGTCGCGGTCAACCTGCTGGCGCTCGGCACCACCCAGTACCTCGCCAAGCTGTTCTTCTCCGAGGGCGAGCCGGCCGAAGCGGGCGGCAACCCCAAGCAGTCCCCGCCCGTCGAGTCGCTGCCCCACATCGACGTGCCCGGACTCTCGGACGCCCTGCAGTCCGTCGAGAAGCACCACTGGTTCCTGCTCTCCGACATCGCGGGCATCCTCGGCGGCCTGGTCACCGACCTGTCCGTGGTGACGCTCCTCGCCTTCCTGCTGTTCGTCGGCAGCTGGTGGCTGCTGTGGCGCACCCCGTTCGGCCTGCGACTGCGCTCCTGCGGTGAGAACCCGATCGCCGCGGAGTCCCTCGGCGTCAACGTCTACAAGTACAAGTACGCGGCCGTCGCCGTCTCCGGCGGCCTCGCCGGCCTCGGCGGCGCCTTCCTCGCCCTGGTCACCTCGCACACCTACCTCGAGGGCCAGACCGGCGGCCGCGGCTACATCGGCCTCGCGGCGATGATCTTCGGCAACTGGCGTCCCGGCGGTCTGGCCATGGGCGCGGGCCTGTTCGGCTACTCCGACGCGCTGCAGCTGCGCAACGGCGGCGAGACCGTCCACGCGCTGCTGCTCCTGCTGGTCGTGCTCCTCGCGGGCCTGGCCGGCTGGAAGCTGTACCGCAAGGCGCACTGGCAGGCCGGGATCAGCCTCATCGTGGCCGCGCTCGTCCTGGTCTGGTACCTGTTCACCGACGAGGTCCCGAGCGACTTCGTGGGCGCCACCCCGTACGTCGTCACCCTGCTGGTGCTGTCGCTGTCCGCGCAGCGGCTGCGCATGCCCAGGGCTGACGGCATGCGCTACCGGAAGGGCCAGGGCAAGTGACCCCGGCCGCCGACGTCGACTGGGAGGCGCTGCGCGAGGTGGCCCGGGAGGCCATGTCCCGCGCGTACGCCCCCTACTCCGGCTACCCGGTCGGTGTGGCGGCGCTCGTCGACGACGGCCGGACCGTGTCCGGCTGCAACGTCGAGAACGCCTCCTACGGGCTCGGCCTGTGCGCCGAGTGCGGGCTGGTCTCGCAGTTGCAGAACACCGGCGGCGGCCGGCTCACGCACTTCACCTGCGTGGACGGCCGCGGCGAGATCCTCGTCCCGTGCGGCCGCTGCCGCCAGCTGCTGTACGAGTTCGGCGGCCCAGGCCTCCTGCTGGAGACGCCGGCGGGGATCCTGCCGCTCGCGGAGATGCTCCCGCAGGCATTCGGCCCGGACCACCTCACCAAGTAGTTCCCGCGCGGCCCCTCTGACTGGCGCAGAGGGGCCGCGCACTTTCTCCCCCCCGTCTCCACCCGTTTCTCCCCCTGTCTTGTCGCACCACCGTCGCACCACCGCGCACCACCGTGCATCACCGCGCACCACCGTTGCATCACCGGAAGGAAAGCCATGGCCATGGACGCCGTCTCCGTCATCCGCACCAAGCGGGACCGCGGTGAGCTCAGCGACGAGCAGATCGACTGGGTCATCGACGCGTACACCGGCGGTGAGGTCGCCGACTACCAGATGGCCGCCCTCAACATGGCCATCCTGCTCAACGGCATGAACCGCCGCGAGATCGCCCGCTGGACGGCCGCGATGATCGCCTCCGGCGAGCGCATGGACTTCTCCGCCCTGTCCCGCCCGACCGCCGACAAGCACTCCACGGGCGGCGTCGGCGACAAGATCACGCTGCCCCTGGCCCCCCTCGTGGCGGCCTGCGGCGCGGCGGTCCCGCAGCTCTCCGGACGCGGCCTCGGCCACACCGGCGGCACGCTGGACAAGCTGGAGTCGATCCCGGGCTGGCGCGCGCTGCTCTCCAACGAGGAGATGCTGTCCGTGCTGGACGGCACCGGCGCGGTGATCTGCGCCGCGGGCGACGGTCTCGCCCCGGCCGACAAGAAGCTCTACGCGCTGCGGGACGTGACCGGCACCGTCGAGGCCATCCCGCTGATCGCCTCGTCCATCATGTCCAAGAAGATCGCCGAGGGCACCGGCTCGCTGGTCCTGGACGTGAAGGTCGGCACCGGCGCCTTCATGAAGACCATCGAGGACGCCCGTGAGCTCGCCTCGACGATGGTGGGCCTCGGCACCGACCACGGTGTGAGGACGGTCGCCCTGCTGACCGACATGTCCACCCCCCTCGGCCTCACCGCGGGCAACGCCCTCGAGGTCCGCGAGTCGGTCGAGGTGCTGGCCGGCGGCGGCCCGGCGGACGTCGTGGAGCTGACGATCGCCCTGGCCCGCGAGATGCTCGACGCGGCCGGGATCAAGGACGCCGACCCGGCGAAGGCGCTCGCCGACGGCTCGGCGATGGACGTCTGGCGGCGCATGATCGCGGCCCAGGGCGGCGACCCGGACGCCGCGCTGCCCACCGCGAAGGAACAGCACGTGGTGAAGGCGGGCGCCTCGGGCGTCCTGACCCGCCTCGACGCCTACGACATCGGCATCGCCGCCTGGCGCCTCGGCGCGGGCCGCGCCCGCAAGGAGGACCCGGTGCAGGCGGGCGCCGGCGTCGAACTGCACGCCAAGCCCGGCGACACGGTCACGGCCGGCCAGCCGCTGCTCACCCTGCACACCGACACCCCGGAGCGCTTCGCGTACGCGCTCGACGCGGTGGACGGCTCCTACGATGTCGCCGCCCCGGGCACCCCGTTCACGGCCTCCCCGGTCGTGCTGGAACGCATCGCCTGACCTGGCCTTACCTGACCTGCGGCCGGAGGTCGCCGGTGTCACAGCCCCCTTTCGGGTGAACGGGATCGGTGGACCTCCGCCGGTCCCGTTCGGCATGCTGGACTCGGTGACGCACCGATCAAGGAGACCGCCATGAGCGCACTCACCGTGGGCCACGACCCCGAGCAGAGCTGGGACGACCTCGTCCGGTTCTGGGAGGAGATGGAATGGCCCGAGGGCAGCAAGGTGGAGATCATCGAGGGGATCGTCACCGTGTCACCTGCTCCCGCTTACCGCCACAACGTCATCGCGGCACGCATTCAGCGCCGCCTCTACTCAGTCATCCCCGAGGACTGGGAAATCTTCCAGACGCTGGCCATCGCCGTGCCGTCGCGGCTGGGCATGCTCATTCCGGACCTCGTGGTGGCCCCCGTGCGGGAGCACACGGAGGCGGACAGCCACATCCCGGCCGGACTGGCCGAACTCGTCGTCGAGGTCACCTCGAAGTCCAACGCGCGGCACGACCGCATCAGCAAACCCGCCGCCTATGCCACCGCGGGCATCCCCTTCTACCTCCTCGTCGACCGCTGGGCTCCCGAAGGCCCCAGTGCGACCCTCTACGGAGAACCGCGCGGCGACGTCTACCGCCTGCTGAGCACGGCGAAGTTCGGCGAGCCGCTCAAGCTTCCCGCACCCTTCGACCTCGTCATCGACACGAGCGAGTTCCCCGCTGAGTAGGTCCTGCCGCCGCCTGGCGATGAGTCGGGGTGTTGCGCACGGTCTACCGATCGTGGAAGCGACGACACCCCCCGTGCTCACCCTGACCGGCCCCGTCACCCGCGGGCAGGCGGCAGGGCTGGGCGACGCCGTGCGCACGCTGCTGGCCGGCACCGAGACCGCAGTGGTCGTCTGCGACGTGGCCGGGATCGGGCCGCCCGGGCTGCTCACCGTCGACCTGCTGGCACGGCTCCAGCTGGCCGCCCGGCGGGCCGGGGGCCGGATACGGCTGCGCGGCCCCGACCCCGCGCTACGCGCCCTGCTCCACCTGGTCGGACTCCCCGTCGAGGTGGAGGGGGAGGTCGAAGAGGGGGAACCAGCGCTGGGTGTCGAGGTAGAAGTGGAACCCGGTGAGGCGGCCCTCTGAGATCTCCAGGATCTGCACGGCCCACGGGGTGAACCCGCCCTTCTCCGGGTCCGGCTTGTACTGGGCGAACCCCGGCAGACCGTTGACCTCGACCGGCAGCAGGCGCGAGCCCTCGCAGGCGGAGCCGAACGTGGTCATGAAGCCGGTGATGTCGTCGTGCCCGGTCAGCCACAGGTCGAACGGCGGCATCGTCATGACGGCGTCCTCGTGGAGCAGGGCCGTCAGCGCCGTCATGTCATAGCCCTCGAAGGCCGCCACATAGCGGTCGAGGAGCTTTTGCTGCTCCTCGTCGAGCGGGTCCGACACCGCCGCGTCCGCGCCGGACTCCTTGCGCTCGGACAGGGTGGCCCGCGCCCGCTGCAGCGCGCTGTTGACCGAGGCGACCGAGGTGTCCAGCAGTTCGGCGACCTCGCTCGCCCGCCACGCCAGCACCTCCCGCAGGATCAGCACCGCCCGCTGCTTCGGCGGCAGCTGCTGCAGCGCGGCCATGAACGCCAGGCGTACCGACTCCTTCGCGACCGCCGCCTCGGCCGGGTCCTCCACCGTCGGCAGCACACGGGCGTCGGGCATCGGCTCCAGCCAGGTGTTGTCGGGACGGGGTGAGAGCGCGGCCCGGGCGAGGGGGGTGGGCCCGGAGAGGTCCATCGGCCGGGCCCGCTTGTTGCCCGCCGTCAGCATGTCCAGACAGACGTTGGTGGCGATCCGGTACAGCCAGGAACGCAGACTCGAGCGGCCCTCGAACCGGTCGTAGCTCCGCCAGGCGCGCACCAGAGTGTCCTGCACCGCGTCCTCCGCCTCGAAGGACGAGCCGAGCATGCGGTAGCAGTAACCGGTCAGTTCCGTCCGGTGCTTCTCCAGTGCGACGTCGAGCTCCGTCGTCGTCGCCGTGCTGTCGCCCATCGCCAACCCACCCCTGTGGCCGTCCTGTCACGCGTCTTCGCGCCCAGCACTTCGGAAGCTACCGCAGCCCACTGACAACGGCCTGCCGAGTCGGCGAAAGCGCAGGTGGACGCCCTGCCCGAGCCCTTGCGGCCGCCCATCAGACCAACTGCTTGACGGACATCAGCAGGTGCCGGTGGCTCTCCGGCGCGTCCGCCGGGCTCAGCAGCGCCCGCTGGCCGGTCCCCAGCAGCTCCACCCGCAGCCGTGCCGCCCCGAACGACGACAGCGCGTCCAGCAGATACGCCGGGTTGAAGGCCACCGTGACGTCCTCGGCGCCGGTCAGCGCGGCCGGCAGCCGCTGCGCCGCCACGTCGTCGCCGTACCCGGCGCGCAGCAGCACCGACTCCGCCGAGAAGTCCAGCCGCACCGGACTGTTCGCCTCCGCCACCACCGCGACCCGGCGCACGGCCTCCGTGAGCGCCTCGCACTCCACCTCGGCGACCGTGGCCTCCGCCATGTCGAACAGCTTCCCGTACGACGGCAGCCGCCCGTCCAGCGGCCGCAGGACCGTCCGCATCCGCCCGCCCTCGAACCCGACCGGCCCGCTCCCGACCGGCCTGCTCCCTCCTGGCCCGCTCCCGGCGGCCCCGTCGAGGCCGATCCGCACGGTCCCGCACCGGGCGAGCGACCGGGCCGTGTCCAGCAGCCGCCGCGCCGGCAGCAGCGCCTCCACCACGCCCCCGTCCGCCGCGTCCGGCTCCGCCCTCCACTCCAGCCGCCGCACCGCGTACCGGTAGCGGTCCGACGCCGACAGCGTCATCTCCTCGCCCTCCAGGCGCAGCTGGACGCCGGTCAGAACCGGGAGGGTGTCGTCGCGGCCCGCGGCCACCGCGACCTGCGCGACGGCGGTCGCGAACGCGGCCGCGTCGACGGCGCCGTACGCCTGCGGCGGCGCGGGCGGGACGGGGTACTCCTCGTGCGGGAGGGTCGACAGGCCGAAGCCGGTGCCGCCCGCCTCGACCGTGAACCGCGTCCCCTCCAGCGCACAGCTCACCGGCCCGTTTGGCAGCACCTTGCAGATGTCCAGCAGCCGCCGCCCGAGGACGAGCACCCGGCCGCCGGCCCCGACCTCGGCGTCCGCCTCGATCCGCGCGGCGGTCTCGAAGTCGAACCCCGACACGCTCAGCACTCCCGCCGACGCCTCCAGCACCAGACCGCCGAGCACCGGCACCGGCGTGCGTGCGGGCAGCGCGCGGGCCGCCCATCCCACGGCCTCGACGAGATCACCGCGGTCGATGCGGAACTCCATGGACGAACCCCCTGCGACAGAAACCGGTCAGTGGTCGCGGAGGCTATCCGCGACCACTGACAAACGACTCTGAGCAGGACGGACGGGGACCGGGACCGGGAAGGGAGCCGTCAGGCGACGGCCGGCGCCTCCCGGCGCGCCGCGCGCGTGCCGGCCACCGTGATCGCGACGACGCCGAGCACCGCGACGAGGCCCACGCCGACCGTGCCGGCCCAGCCGCCCGAGTGGAAGGCGATCGCCCCGACCGTGGAACCGGCGCTGGAGCCGACGTAGTACGCGGACTGGTAGAGCGCCGAGGCCTGGGCGCGGCCGGTGGTCGCCGTCCTGCTGACCGCCGACGACGCCACCGCGTGCCCCGCGAAGAAGCCCGCCGTGATCAGGACCAGGCCCAGCAGCACCGACGCCAGCGAGTCCGCCAGGGACAGCAGCAGGCCCGCCGTGGTCGTGCCGCCCGCCAGGTACAGCGTGCCGCGCCGTCCCAGCCGGCCGACCAGCCGGCCCGCCGTCGACGCCGACACCGTGCCCACCAGGTACACCAGGAAGATCGAGCCGACGATGCCCTGGGGAAGGGAGAACGGCTCTTCCGTCAGCCGGTAGCCGATCACCGTGTACACGCCGCCGAAGACGGTCATGAACAGCGCGCCGATCGCGTACAGCCGGCGCAGCAGCGGGTTCGCGAGGTGGCTGCGGACGGTCCGGGCCAGGACGCGCGGCGGCAGGGAGCCCGGCGTGAAGTGGCGCGGCGCCGGCAGCAGCAGCCGGAAGGCGACCGCGCAGGCCACCGCCAGCGCGCCGATCACGCCGACGGCGATCCGCCAGCCCCACTCCTGTGCGACCCAGCCGGTGATGACCCGGCCGCTCATCCCGCCGACGCTGTTGCCGGCCACGAACAGGCCGATCGCCGTGACCAGCGCCTTCGGCCGGACCTCCTCCGCGAGGTAGGCCGTGGCCGAGGCGGGGAGCCCGGCCAGCGCCGCGCCCTGCACCGCCCGCAGCACGACCAGCCAGCCCAGGGAGGGGGCGAACGGGACCAGCAGGCCCACGCCGACCGCGACCCCCAGCGAGGCCGTCATCACCGTACGGCGGCCGTAGCGCTCCGACAGGGCGCTCATCGGCAGGACGAACAGTGCCAGTCCGCCGGTCGCCGCCGCCACCGTCCAGCTCGCCTGGCTCGCCGCCACCCCGAAGTCGCCGGAGATCAGCGGCAGGAGCGCCTGCGTGGAGTACAGCAGGGCGAAGGTCGCCACACCGGCGAGGAAGAGCGCGAAGCTCATCCGGCGGTAGCCGGGGCCGCCGGGCGCCAGCCGGGAGTCGCGGGAGACGTCGGAGACGGTGGCGGTGGCGGCCGAGCGGGCGGGGGAGGCGGCGACCACGATCGTGGACGCCCCGGTACTGGCGGGAGACATGCCTCGAACCTACGGACGGTCCCGCTGATCCGTCCAATGCATGGACTCGTCATAATCGTTCCCATGGTGCATCAGCAGAGGTCGCAGGCTCGCCTGTCACGGTCCGGTGACACAGAAGCCATCGCCGACATGGCGAGGCTGCTCGCCCCGCGGCTCGCCTACTTCGCCGGCGTCGCCCGCACCGAGCACGTCACACGCGCCGCCCGGGAGATGGACGTCCCGCAGTCGACGCTGTCCCGGGCGATGGTCCGGCTGGAGCAGGACCTCGGCGTCGATCTGTTCGCCCGCCGCGGCCGGACGGTCTCCCTCACCCCGGCCGGCCGCACCTTCCTCGCCTCGGTGGAGCGCGCCCTCGCGGAGATCGAACGGGCCGCCGACGAGGTCCGGGCCGACGCCGACCCGACGGCCGGCAAGGTCGCGTTCGGCTTCCTGCACACCATGGGCGCGGAGACCGTGCCGGGCCTCCTCCACGCCTTCCGCGCCGACCACCCGCGGGTGCGCTTCAGCCTCGTGCAGAACTACGGCGAGGCGATGCTGGAGCGCCTGCGGGCGGGCGAGCTGGACCTCTGTCTGACCTCCCCGGTGCCCGACGCCCCGGACCTGGTCGCGCGCAGGCTCGACGAGCAGAAACTGCGTCTGGTCGTCCCGGCCGACCACCGTCTCGCCGCCCGCAGGAGGGTTCGCCTCGCCGAGGCCGCCGACGACACCTTCGTGACCCTGGAACCCGGCTACGGCCTGCGCCGCATCACCGACGACCTGTGCAAGGAGGCGGGCTTCAGGCCCCGGGTCGCCTTCGAGGGGGAGGAGGCGGAGACCCTGCGCGGGCTGGTGGCGGCGGGCCTGGGGGTCGCCCTGCTGCCACCGCCGGCCGTGGCCCGCCCCGGCGTGGTGGAACTGACGGTCACGGCCCCCCGGGCCGCCCGCGAGATCGGCGTGGCCTGGCTCGACGGCCATCCGGACACCCCGCCGGTGGCCGCCTTCAAGAAGTTCCTGCTGTCGAGACGCGGCAACCTGCTTCCGTCCTAGTGACGTGACCGGAGAGGTTCACCGGCTCGCGACGCCCGGCACGGCACTCCCCCAGCCTTCGGCCGGGGCTGCCCCCACGCCGCGTTGTCGCATCACCCGAGTACATCCAGTACACGGGCGATGCTCGCGCCTTGCGATGCTCACCCACTGCCTGAACGGCGTGGGAGGCGCCCCCACCACCGGACGCCGCGAGCTTCTCGGCAAACCCTTCCGGTCACGGCACTAGACACGCCTTCCCGAGCGCGGTGCCCGTGACGGGACGCCCGGCCGTGCCACCACCGGCATCCCGTTTCTACGTTTCCTCGCCGTTTCTACGGTTTCTCGCCGTTACTACCGTTTCCCAGCCGTTCCTACCGTCGCCGTAACGACTTTCCGAAACCGGCTGCCAGCGGCATGCGCAACCCCAGCGGGGGCGGGGCCGCGAGCGCGTCCTCGACGGGGCGGGAGAGGACCCTGCCGAACAGCGCGCCCATGACGAAGTCCTCGGCGAGGGCGAGGACTTCGGCGCGGTACTGGTGCAACCCGTGGCCGTCGGAGTGCACTTCGAACCGGCACACGTCCCGGTTCGTCTTCTTGGCGCGCGCGGCGAGCCGGAACGACAGCTCGGGGTCGCAGCGTCCGTCCTTGGTGCCGTGCACGAGGAGCACCCGCCGGCCCACGAGCTGTCTGACCGGCTCGGGCGGAGCCGCCAGGTCCTCCTCCGGCAGCCACGGAGCCATCGCCAGAACGGAGTTGACGGCGTCGTGGCCGGCCGCGTGCAGAGCCGCCCGCGCGCCCATGTCGACGCCGGCCAGACACACCGGGACGTCCCCGTACCGCCGCACGATCTCGTCGGCGGCCCAGGCGGCGTCGGCCGCGAGATGCGCCTCGCCGCCGTTCCAGCCGCGGTAGCGGTAGTGCACGGCGTGCACGGCCAGCCCCTCCGCGGCTCCCGCACGGGCCAGTCGGCGCCCGAGACCCCGGACGGAGGCCGCCGCCCACAGGGCGGACGGTCGGCGGTCGGAGACCTCCTCGCCGCCCGGGAGCAGCAGCACCGCTCCGCTCACCGCCGTCGGCTCCGGGCCGAGCGCCCTTCCCAGCCGGGCCGTCCGAACCGGCGTCAGTTCCTGTGCCATGGCGCAACAGTGTCAGAAGCAGTGGTGTACTCCACCTGTCCGTGCGGTCACCGTTACATATCGGCGGAGTTGTACAACGCGCGATCTACGCGCGTAGGAGTTAGAGTGCGGAAATGACGAGCCAGAGCATCCAGACGGGCATCACCCCGAGCCCGGACCAGATCCGGCGGGCGCCCAAGGTTCTGCTGCACGACCACCTCGACGGCGGGTTGCGCCCCGGCACCGTCGTCGACCTCGCCCGGAACGCCGGGTACTCACGCCTCCCCGAGACGGACCCCGACAAGCTCGGCCTCTGGTTCCGGGAGGCCGCCGACTCCGGTTCCCTGGAGCGGTACCTGGAGACCTTCTCGCACACCGTCGGCGTGATGCAGACCCGGGAGGCCCTGGTGCGGGTCGCCCGCGAGTGCGCCGAGGACCTCGCCGAGGACGGCGTCGTCTACGCCGAGGTGCGGTACGCGCCCGAGCAGCACCTCGACGGCGGACTGACCCTCGAGCAGGTCGTCGAGGCCGTCAACGAGGGCTTCCGGGAAGGAGAGCGGGCCGCCCGCGGCAACGGCCACCGCATCCGCGTCGGCGCCCTGCTGACCGCCATGCGGCACGCCGCCCGCGCCCTGGAGATCGCCGAAATCGCCAACCGCTACCGGGACCTGGGCGTCGTCGGCTTCGACATCGCGGGCGCCGAGGCCGGCTACCCGCCCACCCGGCACCTCGACGCCTTCGAGTACCTCAAGCGCGAGAACAACCACTTCACCATCCACGCCGGCGAGGCCTTCGGGCTGCCGTCCATCTGGCAGGCGCTGCAGTGGTGCGGCGCCGACCGGCTCGGGCACGGCGTGCGGATCATCGACGACATCGAGGTCGCCGACGACGGCTCGGTGAAGCTCGGGCGGCTCGCCTCCTACGTCCGCGACAAGCGCGTCCCGCTGGAGATGTGCCCCAGCTCCAACCTGCAGACCGGAGCGGCCGCCTCCTACGCCGAGCACCCCATCGGGCTGCTGCGCCGGCTCCACTTCCGGACCACCGTCAACACGGACAACCGTCTCATGTCCGGCACCAGCATGAGCCGGGAATTCGAGCACCTGGTCGACGCGTTCGGTTACACGCTCGACGATCTCGCATGGTTCTCGGTCAATGCTATGAAGTCAGCATTCATTCCTTTCGATGAACGACTCGCAATGATCAGTGACGTGATCAAGCCCGGATATGCCGAGCTGAAATCCGAATGGCTGTTCCAGTAAACCGTCTCCACCAGCGGTTCTGTGACAGAAGAAAGCTGAATGCGAAACCTTTGGCGTACGAAATACGGGCGGGTGTTCACCAACCGTCCGCATTTCGATGTTTGCCGCTGACCCCGTCCCGTGTTTACGGTCGGGAACCGCTCAGTTCCCCGTATCCCATTCGAGGACGCATTCATCATGAAGCAGTCTGCTGCCAAGACCCTCGGCGTCGCCGCCCTCGGCGCCGCCTTCGCCGCCGTCGGTGCGGGCGCCGCGAACGCCGCCCCTGCCGTACCGGACGCCACGCAGGCCCTGGACGGCGTCACCCGCACGCTGCCGGCGGAAAGCGCGACCCAGGCGCTGCCCGCCGCCGGTGAGGCGCTGACGCACGCCCAGCCGACGGTCGGCGCGGGCCTGAGCGCCGCCCAGCCGGTCGCCGGGAAGCTGCTCGCCGAAGGCCCCACCGCGCCCGTCTCCGGACTGCTCGGCGGTCTCCCGCTGCAGGGCCTGCCCACCCACGGCCTGCCGGTCAACGGAATCCCGCTGGGCTGAGCGGCGCCGCCCGCCGCACCCACCGCACACCACCACGCCGTCGGGGTGTGCCCGGTACGCACCGGGCACACCCCGACGGCGTTCTGTGCGACGGCGGGTCACCAGGCGGTGCGCGCCGCCTTGTCCTCCGACGGCAGGAGGATCCAGAGGGCTATGTAGAGCAGGAACTGCGGCCCGGGCAGCAGGCAGGAGATCACGAAGATCACACGCATCGTGGTCGCGGAGGTGCCGAAGCGGCGGGCCAGCGCGGCGCACACTCCGCCGATCATGCGGCCGTGGGTGGGGCGGGCGAGGCTGGACATCTGCGGCTCCTTCGTGAGCGTCCGGCGGGGCGGCCTTTGCGGCTGCTCCCTCTGACGACAACGCTACGGTGACGAAGGGGACGAAGCGTCGCTCTACGGGGCGATACCGACCCTGGGAATCCTCGGGGTGCGACCCTGAGCCGCCTCCCCCTGCCGGAACCCGGCACGCGCCCCGGGCTCCTCCCTGCGGCGCAGCCACCCGCGCACCGCCGGCACCACCGCGACGTGCGCCAGCGCCACGCCCGCCGTGTTCAGCAGCATCGAGTCGACGTCCGCGACCTGCCCCGGCACGCCCGTCTGCAACAACTCCACGGCCAGGGACAGCAGCGCGCCCGCCGTGACCGTACGGACCAGGGAGACGAGCGGCGAGACACGGAGCCTGCCGTGCACCAGCGGGAGCAGGAAGCCCAGCGGGGCGAACAGCCCGAGGCCTGCACCGATCCGCGCCGCCGCCTCGGGCCAGCCCAGCTGCAGATCGGCGCGGATCCCGTCGAAGGGATGCAGGTTGGCCGGCATCACCCAGGGAACGTTCAGCGGGCGCAGCGTGACCCAGGCGACGAACACGAGGTGGGCGGCCAGGAGGAGAATCCCGGTCGCGCGGATGCGGATCGCGGCGCTGCCGCCGATGGAGCCTTGACGCTGCACGCCCCCCAAGACGCGCCCCCCGGCACGATCGGTTCCGGCCCGCCGGCGCAGCACCCGGCCCGGCCCCCCGTCCCGCCGCGACACGACAGACGATGACCTGCGACGACGTCGAGCCCAGGCCCCCGAGTGAGGCGTCCGACACACCCACCCGCCACGCCGGACGGCCGGAGCGGGCCGGCACGAGGCCGACGACGGGACAACGCGGGGTCGGCAGCGGTCTCAGCAGCGGGTCGGCACGGGGCAGTGAGGTGGCGGCGCGGCCCGGGGGGCCGCCCGGCGGCAGCCCGAGGGCCGCCCGGCGACGGCCGCTTTTCAGCGGCCGCTCGTGACGGCCGACGACGGGACAACGCGGGTCGGCAGCGGTCTCGTAACCGGTCTCAGCAGCGGGTCGACACCGGGCAGCCCGGTGGCGGCGCGGCCCGGGGCCGCCCGGGGGCCGTGCGGCGACGGCGGTCCTTCAGCCGCCGCTCGTGACGGCCGACGACGGGGGTTCCGTGCTGCCGGGCCGCGAGCGGACCTCGTCGGTGCACTTGTAGCGGCGCACGGGCTCGGAGCCGGGACCGCCCAGGATCACCGAGCCGTCGCCCTCGGCCGCCGCCGAGTCGGAGAAGGTGCACACGACCTGCGCGAGCGCGTACGAGGTGAGGTCCCCGGGCGGGACGCTCAGCCGTAGCGCGTCGTCCGGGTCCTTGGCGGCCGGACCGCTCACGGTCATGGCACCGCGCACGTCCGTCGTGTACCCGGCCTCCTTCTCGGCGGCCGACGGCGACTCGGCGAGCTGGTCGAGCAGGCCCTGAGCGACCAGCGCGCGCCGCGCGGGGCCGGCCGCGCCGTCCGGTACCCGCACACTGCGGTCCACGGCCACCAGCGCCGAACCGCACAGCAGGAACACCCGCACCGGCACCCCCGCGCGCGCGGCCTGCGGCGACACGGCGAGGTCGGTGAGCGAGCAGCGCACCCGGGAGGGCGCGGGACCGAAATCGGTCGGCACCTCGGTCGCCCGGATGCCGCAGCCCGCGAGCGGACCGGCCAGGGCGGCCAGCACCGCGGCGGCGCACAGCCGTCGTACGGTCGCACGGCCCATGGTCACGATGCGTCCCCCTCGTCCAGCCCGGTCTTCACGCCCTGCTCGCCGCCCTCCGCGCCGTCCTGCTCCACCGGCTCGGAGACCCCCCGCGGCAGCCGCAGCGTGAACACCGCGCCGCCCTCCGCGGAGTTGGCGGCGGTGATCTCACCGCCGTGGATGTGGGCGTTCTCCAGCGCGATGGACAGCCCCAGTCCGCTGCCCTCGGAACGCGGCCGCGAGGCGCTCGCCTTGTAGAACCGGTCGAAGACGTGCGGCAACACCTCCTCCGGGATGCCCGGCCCGTGGTCGCGCACGGCGATGACCACCGAGTCGTCCTGCGCCGACACCGACACGCGCACCGGCGAACCGCCGTGCTTGAGCGCGTTGCCGATGAGGTTGGCGAGGATGACGTCCAGCCGCCGCGGGTCGAGCCGGGCGTGGATGCCGCGCTCGGCGGCCAGGTCGACGGCGTCCAGCCAGGCCCGCGCGTCGATGCACGCGGTGATCTGGTCGGCGACGTCGACGTCGTCCAGGACCAGCCGCGCGGTCCCCGCGTCGAAGCGGGTGACCTCCATCAGGTTCTCCACCAGGTTGTTCAGCCGCCGGGTCTCGCTGACCACCAGCCGCACCGCGGGCTCGATCATCGGGTCGATGCTGCCCGACTCGGCGTCCAGCTCCTCCTCCAGCACCTCCGCGACGGTGGTGATGGCGGTCAGCGGCGTCCGCAGCTCGTGCGACATGTCGGCGACGAACCGGCGCGACGCCTCGTCACGGGCGGCCATGTCGTCGACCCGCTTCTCCAGCGCCTCGGCGGTCCGGTTGAACGTCCGTGACAGATCGGCGAGTTCGTCCGTGCCGGAGACCCGCAGCCGGGTGTCGAGCCGTCCCTCGCCGAGTCGGCGCGCCGCGACGCCCAGCCGGTGCACGGGCTTCAGGACGGTCGTGGCGGCGGCCTGCGCGAGCAGCGCGGCCCCGACCAGCGCCAGGGCGGTGGCGATCCCCAGCGACCAGGCCAGCGAGTTGAGGTCCTTGGCCTCCGGCTCCAGCGACTTGCGCATGTAGCCGGTCGGCCCGCCCCCGTTCACTCTCGTCCCGGCCACCAGGTACGGCGTCCCGTGGTCCACGATGCGCTGCCAGTACAGGTGGTACGGCGACTTGTTGCCGCCGGTCACGTCCTGCTGCTTGTTCACCGCCGTGCGCAGCGACTCGGGGACGTCCTCCAGCGAGAACCCGTTGAGCCCGTTGGAGTTGCCGTACACGGTCTTGCCGCTGTCGTCCGCGCCCACCAGCAGCACGTTGAACCGCTGGCTGCTGTTGGCCATCTGCCCCGCGGTGTGCTGGAGCTCGTCCTGCGTGGGATGCTCCGGCAGCGAACCCGCCCGGTTCTGCATCTCCTGCTCGAAGTCCCGCAGCACCGAGCCCTGGGTGCGGGTCAGCACGGCCTCGCGGTTCAGCCAGTACGCGATGCCGGACGCGGACACGGCGGCCGTCAGCGCCACCGCGCCGAAGACCAGCACGAGCCGCAGACGCAGGCTGGTGAGACGCAGCCGTGACAGTTTTCCCTTGCGCGCCGCGGACCAGCCGCGGAGCCCCCCCTGCGGCTGTGTCACTGAGGGGCGTCCAGGCGGTAGCCGACACCACGCACGGTACGGATCAGGACCGGGGAGGACGGCACGTCCTCCACCTTGGCCCGCAGCCGCTGGACGCAGGCGTCCACCAGCCGCGAGTCGCCCAGGTAGTCGTGCTCCCACACCAGCCGCAGCAACTGCTGCCGGGACAGCGCCTGGCCGGGCCGGCGGCTCAGTTCGAGCAGCAGCCGCAGCTCGGTCGGGGTGAGCTGGAGGTCCTCGCCGTTCTTCGTGACCGTCATCGCCGCGCGGTCGATGACGAGACCGCCGAAGGTCGCCGAGTCGTTCGACTCGCGCTCCCCGCGCCGCAGCACGGCCCGGATCCGGGCGTCCAGCACCCGGCCCTGCACGGGTTTGACGACGTAGTCGTCGGCGCCGGACTCCAGCCCGACCACCACGTCGATGTCGTCACTGCGCGCGGTGAGCAGGATGATCGGCAGCTGGTCGGTGCGCCGGATGCGACGGCAGACCTCGAAACCGTCGATTCCGGGCAGCATCACGTCCAGCACGATCAGATCCGGCCGCTGCTCGCGCAACAGCTTCAGACCGTCCTCACCGCTCGCAGCGGTCGCCACACGGTGCCCCTGGCGCGTCAGTGAGAGCTCCAGGGCCGTACGGATGGCGTCGTCGTCCTCGATCAGCAACAGGGAAGGCACGGGCTCATTCTGGCCTATGAGGGTGCTGTCGTTCGACCTGTGGGTAGGTGCCGGTCCGGCCACGGTCGCAGCGGAGCGGCGTTTCCGGCGGCGCGCGCGGCGTTCGAGCGGCGCGCCAGAGGCGTGCGAGGGGCCGGGGGAGGGGGCCGGGGGAGTCCGGCGAACACCTGTGCCGGAGGCGTACGACAGTCCGGTACACGCATCGCGGACCTGCGGTTTCGTCCGCAGGCCCGGGCCTTCCCCGCGGACGGGCGGGGCCCCCTCGACGCCCGGCTCCGGTAGCCGTCCGGGCGGGGCCGAGCCGTCCGGGCGCGACGGGACGGAAGCGGCCGCCCCGCGCAGCCGGCCACGGGCCGCGGGCATGACACGAGACCGGTCGGCGCCCCGCGCGGCTTCCCGTCGCCTGGCCGTCCTGCCGTGCGGCGCCCTCACGCCGAGCCAGAGGACCGCCCCCGTCGAGAGCCCTCGCGGACCGCCCCCGTGCCCCCGGACCGCCCCCGCATCCCCCGCCGGTGACCTGCGACGACCAGGTCAACTGCCGTACCGCGCAGGCCTGTGCAGTGCCTGTGTTGTTCCCGTGACAGGCCCCTGTGACAGGTCTGTGACAGACGGCGGACACGGCGATGAAGTGGCCCGGGCAGTCTTTTGGTCACCAGGCGGGGCGACGCGGAAACGAACACCGCGGAGCCCGGCCGAGGCACCAGACAGAACACCGGTAAGTCCACGACGGGGGGCGCGAGATGAACACGCTGCACGGTATGAGCACCAACGCAGTCGCGGTCGTCACGCGTCTGCACGATGTGAACCGGGGTTCCGAGAAGTCCGGTGCTGTGACCGGGCGGGGGTGCGGTCGTGGCATCGGGCGTCAGCACGCTCCCCTCATGTCGGTCGTCGACACGGGGGAGCAGGCGGCTCACGGGGGAGCCGCGTACAGGGAGGACTCGGGGGAGCAGCGCTCCCTGACGGAGGCGGAGTTCACCGCCTACGTCCAGGAGCGCCGCGCCTCCCTGTACGCCACCGCCTATCACCTCACCGGTGACCGTTTCGAGGCCGAGGACCTGCTGCAGAGCGCGCTGTTCTCGACGTACCGGGCCTGGGAGCGGATCAGCGACAAGGCCGCGGTCGGCGGATACCTCCGCCGGACGATGACCAACCTGCACATCAGCGCGTGGCGCCGCCGCAAGCTGAACGAGTACCCGACCGAGGAACTGCCGGAGACGCCCGGCGACACGGACGCGATGCGCGGCACCGAACTGCGCGCCGTCCTGTGGCAGGCGCTGGCCCGGCTGCCCGAACTCCAGCGGACGATGCTGGTCCTGCGCTACTACGAGGGCCGCACCGACCCGGAGATCGCGGAGATCCTCGACATCAGTGTCGGCACGGTGAAGTCGAGCATCTGGCGGTCGCTCCGCCGGCTGCGCGAGGACGAGGTCCTCAGCTTCGGCCGTGACGAGGAGGACGCCTTCGGGGAGCTTGTCGCCTGAGGGTGAAACAGGGGAGGGACCCGGCTCAGCTCAGGTGAGCCGGCGAACGGGGGAGCGGTGCCGGGGGGACCCGACGGGGGACGTACGGGGGAGCGGCACCGCGCAAGCACGGGGGAAGCACCACACGGGGGAAGTACCGGGGGGTACGGGGGAAGCACGGGGGAGCGGGACTGGAGGGCCGGGGGGTCCGTCCAGTCCCGCTTTTTCGCGTCTCATCGCGTGTCGTCGCGCCACGGGGCGCGTCACGGCATGGCACGTCACGTCACGTCCCGCTATGTCACATCGCGAACGGAACCGTCAGGCGGCGGTCCTCGTGGTGGTGGCGGCGCCGCGGCCGTCCGCGGCGGCGGCCAGGCGGCCCATCGCCTCGTCGCGGTCGCAGGCGTACGCGCCGAGCCCGGTCTGGCGGGCCACGATGGAGCGTTCGGCGCGCATCAGACGCCAGCCGCGCCGCAGGAGGAAGGGCACCGACTTGCGGCCCTCCTTCAGATCGCGCAGGAAGCGGCGGCGGAAGGTCTTCACCGGGCCGCGGCTCAGGCACAGCGCGTCGGCGAGGACACCCAGTTCCCCGCAGCGGACGACGATCTCCGCGGCGAAGATGCCTTCCGCGATGAACAGCGGGGTCCGCCCGATCTCGACCGCTGCCTCGCCGGTGCGGGCGCTGAGCGAGATGTCGTAGACGGGAACATTCGTGCGTCCGGTGGTGCACAGGTCCACGATCGCGGCGACGGCGGCGTCCGCGTCCCACGAGTCGGGGTGGTCCCAGTCGATGTCGGCGCTCCCGGCGACCGACGGCAGCGTCGGGTCGTCGCCCTCCTTGTAGAAGTCGTCGAGCCGCAGCACAGGGAGGCCGGAGCGGGCCGCGAGCAGGGACTTGCCGGAGCCGGAAGGGCCGCAGAGCAGCACGACTCGCGTCGGTATGGGCACAGGGGGCGTCACGGGACACCAGTGTGAGGCATCCCCCGGGCCGTCAACGACCCCGCGGGTCGGCTTTGATGCGCGCGTCACATCTCAACTACCCTTCGTGGCGACCTGATCACCTTGCGCATCAGAAGGCGGCATCGACGATGGCCCGACACGACTCCTCCCAGACCTCCACCGCCCGGCGCGCCCTCGCCGCCCTCGCGACCGCCGGAGTGGCGCTGGGCGCGGGCGCCTCTGCCGCCTCGGCGGCGACCGGCGTACCGGTCCTCGACGCGGTGAGCAGCCGGCCCACCTCGATCGGCTCGATCGACGCGCAGGCGGGCATGCAGGGGGCGCTGGGAGCTCTGCCCTACGTCACCGGGGCGGTCTCCGGCCTCAAGCCCAACCCCCTCGCGGGCACCGGCGTCGACCCCCTGGACAACGGCGTGGGGACCCAGCTCGCCGACTTCCAGCCCCTGACCTCCCAGATGCTGACCGCCCCGGTCGCCCAGGCGCAGTCGATCGGGTCGATCCCGGTGCTGGGCGAGGTGACGAAGGTGCTCGGCGGCTGAGCGCCCCGCACGGCAGAAAGACGGGAGCCGCGCCGCCATCCGACGGAGGGTGACGCGGCTCCCGCGTTGGGTCAGGGGGTGCGGCCGATGTGGGTGATCACGACGTGGATCACCTCATTGTCGATGACGTACAGGATCCGGTAGTCGCCGACGCGGAGGCGGCGGATGTCGGGAGATCCGTAGGGAGTCGAGGTAGCTGGACGGGGGTCGTCGGCCAGTTTGTCGATGGTGTCGAGAACCAGAGCCAGGCCGCCCGGATCTTCCTTCAGGAACCGGGCTGCCGAGTCGAAGGCGTGCGGCTCGAAGACGATCTCGTACGTCACTGCTGTTCGAGCCCCAGCCGTCGACGGACCTCGGCCATCGGAATGCCGGGTTCGAGAGTTCCCTCGGCCTTGCGCCGCTGGTAGTCCGCCACCGCCAGGGCGTCTTCGAAGTCCTCTATCACCTGCGGTGACACGAGGAGTGCGGCCACGTGGCCGTGGTCGGTGAGGGCGATGGTCTCGCGGCCGTGGGCGGCGCGGCGGACCAGGTCGCCGAGCTGGGAGCGGGCTGCGCTGATGGCGATCTCAACCATACTGGAAATGTATCACATGGTTAATCTAGTGAGCGATTCATGTGTCAATAACGCAAAGGGCCGCGCCTTCTCCGGACGGAGAGGAGGCGCGGCCCAGCTCGTAGGGGCGCCGGCGCGACGCCCCGGGGTCGTCAGTACGACGAGCCGGAGGCGCCCAGGGAGCCCGTGGGGTGCCAGACGGTCTTGGTCTCCAGGAAGGCCGTCATGCGGTCGATGCCGGGAGTCGCCGCCCAGTCGTCCACAGGCTGTGGACGAAGGACGCGCTTGAGGTTGTCGGCCGCGGCGATCTCCAGCTCCTTCGCCAGCGCCTCGTCGGCGCCCGCGAGGTCGATCGCGTTGACGTCCTGGTGGGACGCCAGGGGCGCCGCGATCTCCGCCGTGCGGCCGGAGAGGACGTTGACGACGCCGCCGGGCAGGTCGGAGGTGGCCAGCACCTCGCCGAGCGAGAGCGCCGGCAGCGGCGAGCGCTCGCTCGCGATCACCACGGCAGTGTTGCCGGTGGCGATCACCGGGGCGACGACCGAGACCAGGCCCAGGAAGGACGACTCCTGCGGCGCGAGGACCGTCACGACACCCGTCGGCTCCGGCGAGGAGAGGTTGAAGTACGGGCCCGCGACCGGGTTTCCGCCGCCCACCACCTGGGCGATCTTGTCGGTCCAGCCCGCGTACCAGACCCAGCGGTCGATCGTGGCGTCCACCACGGCGGCCGCCCTGGACTTCGACAGGCCCTCGGCGTCGGCGACCTCGCGGGCGAACTGCCCCCGGCGCCCCTCCAGCATCTCCGCGACGCGGTAGAGGATCTGGCCCCGGTTGTACGCCGTGGCCCCGGCCCAGCCGCCGAACGCCTTGCGCGCGGCGACCACCGCGTCCCGCGCGTCCTTGCGGGACGACTGCGGCGCGTTGGCCAGCCACCTGCCCTGTGCGTCGGTCACCTCGTACACCCGGCCGCTCTCCGAACGCGGGAACTTCCCGCCGACGTACAGCTTGTAGGTCTTGAAGACGCTCAGACGGGGCTGCTCGGTCTTCTCGGGCTTGTCAGACATCGAGGTACGCCTCCAGGCCGTGGCGGCCGCCCTCGCGGCCGAAGCCCGACTCCTTGTACCCGCCGAACGGCGAGGTCGGGTCGAACTTGTTGAACGTGTTGGACCAGACGACGCCTGCCCGGAGCTTGTTCGCCACCGCGAGGATGCGGGAGCCCTTCTCCGTCCAGACGCCCGCCGACAGGCCGTACGGCGTGTTGTTGGCCTTGGCGACGGCCTCGTCCGGCGTGCGGAAGGTGAGGACCGACAGGACCGGGCCGAAGATCTCGTCCCGGGCGACGGTGTGGGCCTGCGTGACGTTCGTGAACAGCGTCGGCGCGAACCAGTAGCCCGCGTTCGGCAGCTCACAGGCCGGGGACCAGCGCTCCGCGCCCTCCGCCTCGCCCTGCTCGACGAGCGAGGTGATGCGGGTCAGCTGCTCCTCGGAGTTGATCGCGCCGATGTCCGTGTTCTTGTCCAGCGGATCGCCGAGGCGCAGCGTCGACAGCCGGCGCTTGAGCGACTCCAGCAGCTCCTCCTGGATCGACTCCTGGACGAGGAGACGGGAGCCCGCGCAGCAGACCTGGCCCTGGTTGAAGAAGATGCCGTTGACGATGCCCTCGACGGCCTGGTCGATCGGCGCGTCGTCGAAGACGATGTTGGCGCCCTTGCCGCCCAGCTCCAGCGTGAGCTTCTTGCGCGTGCCCGCGACCGTCTTGGCGATCGCCTTGCCGACGGCCGTGGAGCCGGTGAAGGCCACCTTGTTCACGTCGGGGTGGGCGACGAGCGCCGCCCCCGTGTCGCCGTACCCGGGCAGGATGTTGACGACGCCCCTGGGCAGACCCGCCTGACGGCAGACGTCCGCGAAGAACAGGGCGGACAGCGGAGTGGTCTCGGCCGGCTTCAGGACGACCGTGTTGCCGGTGGCGAGCGCCGGGGCGATCTTCCACGCCAGCATCAGCAGGGGGAAGTTCCACGGGATGACCTGGCCGGCCACGCCCAGCGGCTTCGGCGAGGAGCCGAACCCGGCGTGGTCGAGCTTGTCCGCCCAGCCCGCGTAGTAGAAGAAGTGCGCGGCGACCAGCGGGAGGTCGGCGTCGCGCGTCTCCCGGATCGGCTTGCCGTTGTCCAGCGTCTCGAGGACGGCCAGCTCGCGGCTGCGCTCCTGGATGATCCGGGCGATGCGGAACAGGTACTTCGCCCGCTCGGCGCCGGGGAGCGCGGACCAGGCGCCGAAGGCCCTGCGGGCGGCCTTCACGGCACGGTCCACGTCCGCCTCGCCCGCCTGGGCGATCTCGGAGAGGACCTCCTCGGTGGACGGCGAGACGGTCTTGAAGACCCTGCCGTCGGCCGCCTCGGTGAACTCGCCGTCGATGAACAGGCCGTAGGAGGGGGCGATGTCGACGACCGAGCGGGACTCGGGCGCCGGTGCGTACTCGAAAGCGGAAGTGAATGCGGAAGCCATGGTGATCAGTCCACCGTCACGTAGTCGGGGCCGGAGTAGCGGCCGGTGGCCAGCTTCTGACGCTGCATCAGCAGATCGTTCAGGAGCGAGGAGGCGCCGAAGCGGAACCAGTGGTTGTCCAGCCAGTCCTCGCCCGCGGTCTCGTTGACCAGGACCAGGAACTTGATCGCGTCCTTGCTGGTGCGGATGCCGCCGGCGGGCTTCACACCGACCTGGACGCCGGTCTGGGCGCGGAAGTCGCGGACGGCTTCCAGCATGAGCAGGGTGTTGGCGGGGGTGGCGTTGACGGCGACCTTGCCGGTGGACGTCTTGATGAAGTCCGCCCCGGCCAGCATGCCGAGCCAGCTCGCCCGACGGATGTTGTCGTACGTCGAGAGCTCGCCGGTCTCGAAGATGACCTTGAGACGGGCGGCCGTCCCACAGGTCTCGCGGACGGCGACGATCTCGTCGTACACCTTCAGGTACCGGCCGGCCAGGAACGCCCCGCGGTCGATGACCATGTCGACCTCGTCGGCGCCGGCGGCGACCGCGTCACGGACGTCGGCCAGCTTCACGTCCAGGGCGGCGCGGCCGGCCGGGAAGGCGGTGGCGACCGAGGCGACCTTCACGGCGGAGCCCGCGACGGCCTCCTTGGCGACGGCCACCATGTCGGGATAGACGCAGACCGCGGCCGTGGCGGGGGCCGTCCGGTCGGTCGGGTCGGGACGGACCGCCTTCGCGCCGAGCGCCCGGACCTTGCCCGGGGTGTCCGCGCCTTCCAGCGTCGTCAGGTCGACCATCGAGATGGCGAGGTCGATGGCGTACGCCTTGGCGGTCGTCTTGATGGAACGGGTGCCGAGCGTGGCGGCGCGCGCCTCCAGGCCGACCGCGTCGACGCCGGGCAGCCCGTGGAGGAAGCGGCGCAACGCGGCGTCGGACGCTGTCACGTCGGTGAGCGCCGGGGCTGCGGTGGGTGCATTGGTGGGCATGGTCACCAGACGAGCATATCTACGCGCGTAGCGGGTGTACACCCCCGGACGCTGTTTCGGGCGCTCGTCACCCGCTCATCGCGAGCTCGTCGCCACTCTTCGCGCCGCTCGCCGCCTGCTCGGTGCCCGCTCATCGCGCGCCGGGGCACCGCGTATGAGCGGATCACGGGCTTCGGGCACAATCGGGGCCATGACGAGCCCGGAAGACCAGTCGCCAGAGCCACGGCCCGCGAAGCCCGCGGGCGCCCCGGAGCCCGCACGGCCCGCGGGGACTCCCGGGCCTGCGGGGACTCCCGGGCCTGCGGGGACTCCGGAGCCGTCCGGCTCCCCGGACTCCCCGGACTCCCCGGACTCCCCGGACTCCCCGGACTCCCCGGACTCCCCGGCGGACTCGGGCTCTCCGGACTCCCCGGACTCCCCGGCGGACTCGGGCTCTCCGGCCGCCCCGGGCTCCCCGGCCGCTTCGCGGTCTCAGGAGCCGTCGGAACCCGTGTTGAAGGACCGGGTCTACCGGTCGTCCGGGAGTGTCGCCACCGGTGCGGCGCTGCTCGGGCTGGCAGCCTGGCTCGGCACCGACGCGATCGTCGCGGGTGAGGGGCGCACGCCTTGGCTGGCGCTCGCGACGCTGATCCTCGTCGTGCCGCTGATCATCGCGTTCACACTGCGCCCCGCCGTGTACGCGGGACCGGACCGGCTGCGGGTGCGCAACCCGTTCCGGTTGATCGTGCTGCCCTGGGGGCAGGTCGCCGTGCTGCGGTCCGGCTACTCCAACGAGGCGATCGCCGTGTCGGGGAAGAAGTTCCAGCTGTGGTCCATTCCCGTCTCGCTGCGGGCGCGCAAGCGGGCGGCCCGGGGGAAGAGCGGCCGCCTGGGCGGGACCGGCGCGAGTGCCGCGGACGGTCCGCTGCGCGCCCGCGGCGACCGGGACGTGGACGAGCTGCGCGAGCTGTGGGAGGCGCGGCAGCGGGAGGAGAGCGCGCAGGGCGAGGTGTCCGTGCGGTGGGCCTGGGAGATCCTGGGCCCGGTCGCGGCGGGGGCCGTGGTGCTGGGGATCCTGCTGGCCGTGGGCTGAGGGCCGGCCGGCGCGCCCCGGAGGCGGTGCGTCGCGGTCCGGCGGGAACCCCAGGCGGTGCGTCGCGGGTCCGGCGGTCACCGGTACCGAGGGCCGGGTCTGCGGCTGGGACCCGGACGAAACGGTGTGCGTCCGGGGTGCGGCGGCGGTCCGGTGTGGGCCGACGGTGTGGGCGGGTGTCCACGTACACGTCCAAGGCCTCCCGCGGTGCGGCCGGCGCCGGCACGGACGAGGACGACAGCCACAAGGCCGACGGGGACGAGGACGACGGGGACGAGGACGACGGCGACGACGAGGAGCTGCGCGCGCTGATCGACCGGATCGGCGACGGGCGCGCCGGACCGCTGCGGGAGGCCGTACTGCACGGAATCCCCTGTGACGGGGGCGAGGCCGTCTTCCTCGCCGCCGCGTCCGTGGCCGGCGAGACGCCTGTGGTGGAGGTGTCCCTCGGGTCGGTGCGGCCGATGACCCCGGGCGCGTTGCGGACCAGGGGTGACGTCTACGCCCTCGTCCTTACGGCCCTCGCCGGGCTCGTGCTGCCGCGCCGGCTCGCCTGGCGCGTCACCGCCGACCGGGAGGGCATGTGGTTCAACGGGCTGCGCGGGACCCGGCACATCCTCTGGGACGACGTCCGGATGGTGAAGGCCGACGGCGCGCGCCTGAGGATCGAAAGCCGACGGACGGCGTTCGGGGAGTGGCGGGTGTCCTCCCCGCGCTGGGCCTGGCTGGAGGCCAGGCTCGGAGTGCTGCACCCGTACGAGCGGACGGCCGCGGAGATCACGGCCATGTGGCGGACCCCGGCACTGCGGCCGACCGGCACGGCGACCGGCCGCCTGCGCGGACGGCCCCTGTGGCCGCTCGGCGCGGCTGCCGCGACGGCGGTCGCCGCGGCACTGCTCCTGCTGCGGTGAGGACCGGCTCTCCCGCGTGAGGCCCGTTTCTCCTGCGTGCGGCCTGTTTCTCCGGTCTCAGATCCCCGCTGCCGCCGACAGGTCCTGCTTGAGGGTTGTCAGGAGTGCGGTCGCCCTGGTGCGGGCGGCCGGCAGGTCGGCGTGGGCGGCGACCGGGACGACGACCTCCAGGTAGCACTTCAGCTTCGGCTCGGTGCCGCTGGGCCGGACGACGACCCTGGCGCCGTCGAGGGTGTAGCGCAGGCCGTCGGTGGGGGGCAGCCGGTCCGTGCCCCGCGTGAGGTCCTCGGCCGCGGTCACGGCGAGGCCGGCGAGGGAGGCCGGGGGCGCCGCGCGCAGCCGGTCCATCGCGCGGGCGATGACGGACAGGTCCTGCACCCGGACCGAGAGCTGGTCGGTGGCGTGCAGACCGTGCTCCACGGCGAGGTCGTCCAGCAGGTCCAGGAGGGTGCGGCCCTGTTCCTTGAGCTCCGAGGCCAGTTCCGTGACGAGCAGGGCGGCGGTGACGCCGTCCTTGTCCCGGACGCCCTCGGGGTCCACGCAGTAGCCGAGGGCCTCCTCGTAGCCGTAGCGCAGGCCGTCCACGCGGGCGATCCACTTGAAGCCGGTGAGGGTCTCCTCGTAGGGCAGGCCCGCCTTCTCGGCGATGCGGCCGAGGAGGGAGGAGGAGACGATCGACTCGGCGAACGTGCCGCGCGCGCCGCGCCGGACGAGGTGCGCGGCGAGCAGCGAGCCGACCTCGTCGCCGCGCAGCATGCGCCAGTCGCCGTCGTACGGGACGGCCACCGCGCAGCGGTCGGCGTCCGGGTCGTTGGCGATGATCAGGTCGGGGGCTGCCGCGCGGGCGGCGGCGAAGGCGAGGTCCATCGCACCGGGCTCTTCCGGGTTGGGGAAGGCGACGGTCGGGAAGTCCGGGTCGGGCTCGGCCTGCTCGGCGACGAGGACCGGCTCGGGGAAGCCCGCGCGGGCGAACGCGGCGAGCAGGACGTCCTTGCCCACGCCGTGCATCGCCGTGTAGACGGTGCGGGCCGTGCGCGGGGAGCCCTGGGCGAGGACGGCGTCCGTGCGGGCCAGATAGGCGTCGAGGACGCCGTCGTCCAGCGTCTGCCAGCCGGCCTCGGGACGGGGGACGTCGTCGAGCGAGACGATCGCCTCGATCTCCGCCGCGATCCCCGCGTCGGCGGGCGGCACGATCTGCGAGCCGTCGCCCAGGTACACCTTGTAGCCGTTGTCGCGGGGCGGGTTGTGGCTGGCGGTGACCTCGACCCCGGCGACCGCGCCGAGCCGCCTTATGGCGAAGGCGAGGACGGGCGTGGGCAGGGGGCGGGGGAGCACGGCCGCCCGGAATCCCGCGCCGGTCATCACGGCCGCGGTGTCACGGGCGAAGTCGGCGGA
The DNA here is from genome assembly GCF_036898465.1 of Streptomyces sp. B21-105. Lineage (NCBI taxonomy): Bacteria > Bacillati > Actinomycetota > Actinomycetes > Kitasatosporales > Streptomycetaceae > Streptomyces > Streptomyces sp. B21-105. The sequence continues at coordinate 5,829,162 of NZ_JARUMJ010000001.1, forward strand.
CTTGTGGCGGGCGTCGTAGCCGACGACGACGGTGCCGCCGGCCTGGCCGTTCTTCGCGAGGTAGGCGGCGAGACCGGCCGCCGCGCGGATCACCACGGACCGGTTCATCCGCATCGGCCCGGCGCCCAGCTCGCCGCGCAGGCCGGCGGTGCCGAACTGCAGGGTGCCGGCGAAGCGGTCGGCGAGCTCGGTGACGTCCCCGGCCTCGAGGAGCTCGGCCAGCTCGGCGCGGGTCTCGGGGTCGGGGTCCTCCGCGAGCCAGGCCTGGGCGCGGGCGAGGAGATCGTCGTGCACGGGGGTCACCCTCCGGTTGCGTGTGGACGCCGGACGCGTGGTCCAGCCCGTCCGGCGTGTCGGGACGAGGCCCGCTCGGGGCCGTGGCGGAGCCGGGGGCCGCGACGCCCCCGGCGGCGGCGCGATCAGAGCCGGTCGAGCACCCGGGCCAGCAACGACCCCATGCGCGTCGCGCTGTCCCGGCCCGCCTGGAGGACCTCCTCGTGGTTCAACGGCTCGCCCGTCATACCGGCGGCCAGGTTGGTCACCAGGGAGATGCCGAGCACCTCGGCGCCCGCCTCACGCGCCGCGATGGCCTCCAGCACGGTGGACATGCCCACCAGGTCGGCGCCGATGGTCCGCGCCATGCGGATCTCGGCCGGCGTCTCGTAGTGCGGGCCCGGGAACTGGGCATAGACGCCCTCCTCCAGGCTGGCGTCGATCTCCTTGCACAGGGCGCGCAGCCGCGGCGAGTAGAGATCCGTCAGGTCGACGAAGTTCGCGCCGATGATCGGCGAGGTCGCCGTCAGGTTGAGGTGGTCGCTGATCAGCACCGGCTGACCGGGCCGCATGCCCTCGCGCAGACCGCCGCAGCCGTTGGTCAGCACGATCGTCTTGCAGCCGGACGCCACCGCGGTGCGCACGCCGTGGGCGACGGCGGCGACGCCACGGCCCTCGTAGTAGTGGGTGCGGCCGAGGAACACCAGCGCCCGCTTCTCGCCGATCCGGTACGAGCGGACCTTGCCGCCGTGGCCCTCCACCGCGGGCGGCGGGAATCCGGGAAGGTCGGTGACCTGGAACTCGGCGTCGGCGGCGCCCAGGGCGTCCACGGCGGGCGCCCAGCCGGAGCCCATCACGAGGGCGACGTCGTGGGTCTCGGCGCCGGTCAGTTCGCGCAGGCGCGCGGCGGCGGCGTCGGCGGCGGCGTGCGGGTCGCCCTGGATGTCGTCCGGGAGAAGAGATGCGTTCACGCGGGAGAGCGTAGCCGGTTTGTGCCTACGCGCGTAGATGACAGAGCCCACGGGAATGCGATCGTTGTCTTGTCGTTTCCGACGAGGAAGGGCTTCAGGGTGGTCGAGGAGCCCCTCAGGCGTCCGTGATCAGGATGTCCTTGTCGTTGAAGACTTCGACGATGAAGATCAGCAGGCGGCCGCGGCTGACCGTGTACTCGACGAGGATGTTCTGGGTCAGGCGGATCGTGCGGTCGTCCCCGGTGGACCCTATGGGCCTCGACACCGAGAGGAACGGGTCGCGCGCCAGCAGGGCGATGCCCTTGTCGAACGCGGCGCGCTGCTGATCGTCGAGCCGGTCGCGGGCCTCGGCGGCCTGCACCGTGTAGTAGACGTCATACGTGCTGGGACCCATACGATCTCCCGTTGCTGCGCAGATGCTCCGAGTCTAGAGGCGGCCGCGCTCAGCAGGGCCGCTTGCGCAGCTCCATCACGTAATCGTGGGGCGCGCCCGCCGACTCCGCCGCGTCCGCGACCTCGCCCAGGTACCGTGCCGACGGCAGACCGCCCTCGTAGCCGTTCAGCACGTACATCCAGGCCGACTCCTCGCCCTGGAGCGTCTGCACCCGCACCCGGGCGCGCCGGTAGATGCCCAGACCCACGCCCTCCCAGCGGTCCAGTGACTCCTCGTCCATGGGGGCGATGTCGTACAGCGCGACGAAGACCTGCGCGCCGGGCTCCTCCACGACCGTCGCCAGCGCGCCCTCCCAGCCGAGCTGCTCGCCGCCGAACGTCAGCCGCCAGCCGTTCAGCCAGCCCGTGGCGCGCAGCGGCGAGTGCGGGGTGCGGCGGGACATCAGCCGCGCGTCGAGGTTGCCGGCGTACGCGGCGTAGAGCGACATGCAAGGAGAGTACGGCAGCGGCCCCGCACGGCACTCCCGTCACAGGCGGCGGCGCCGGCCCGGACCCGGGGCGGGACCCGGGGCGGTACCACCGCCCGCCGTGCGGGAGAATGGAGTACGTGACTCGGATCGTGATCATCGGTGGCGGACCCGGCGGCTATGAAGCGGCCCTGGTGGCCGCGCAGCTCGGCGCGGAGGTGACCGTCGTCGACTGCGACGGTCTGGGCGGAGCGTCGGTGCTGACCGACTGCGTGCCGTCGAAGACCCTTATCGCTACGGCCGAGGTCATGACGACCTTCGACTCGTCGTACGAGGAACTCGGCATCATCGTCGCCGACGACACCCCGCCGCTGGAGCAGGCGGCCCGGGTCGTCGGGGTCGACCTCGGCAAGGTGAACCGGCGTGTGAAGCGCCTCGCGCTCGCCCAGTCGCACGACATCACCGCCTCCGTCACCCGGGCCGGCGCGCGCGTGCTGCGCGGCCGCGGCCGGCTGGAGGGCATGCAGGCCCTCGACGGCTCCCGCAAGGTCGTCGTCGCCGCTGCGGACGGCACCGAGGAGACCCTCACCGCCGACGCCGTGCTGCTCGCCACCGGCGCCCACCCGCGCGAGCTGCCGGACGCGCAGCCCGACGGCGAGCGCATCCTGAACTGGACCCAGGTCTACGACCTCGCCGAGCTCCCCGAGGAACTCATCGTGGTCGGTTCCGGTGTCACCGGCGCGGAGTTCGCCGGCGCCTACCAGGCCCTCGGGTCCAAGGTCACCCTGGTCTCCTCCCGCGACCGCGTGCTGCCCGGCGAGGACCCGGACGCGGCCGCCGTCCTCGAGGACGTCTTCCGCCGTCGCGGCATGAACGTCATGGCCCGCTCGCGCGCCGAGTCCGCCAAGCGGGTCGGCGACCGGGTCGAGGTCACCCTGTCCGACGGCCGGGTCATCACCGGCTCGCACTGCCTCATGGCGGTCGGCGCGATCCCCAACAGCGAGGGGATGGGGCTCGAGGAGGCGGGCGTCAGGGTCCGTGAGTCCGGGCACATCTGGACCGACAAGGTCAGCCGTACCACCGCCCCGGGCGTCTACGCGGCCGGTGACGTGACCGGGATCTTCGCCCTCGCCTCCGTCGCCGCCATGCAGGGCCGGATCGCCATGTACCACTTCCTCGGCGACGCGGTGGCCCCGCTCAACCTCAAGACCGTCTCCTCGAACGTCTTCACCGACCCCGAGATCGCCACCGTCGGGTACAGCCAGGCCGACGTGGACGGCGGGAAGATCGACGCCCGGGTCGTCAAACTGCCGCTGCTGCGCAACCCGCGCGCCAAGATGCAGGGCATCCGGGACGGGTTCGTCAAGATCTTCTGCCGCCCCGGCACCGGGATCGTCGTCGGCGGCGTGGTCGTCGCCCCGCGCGCCTCGGAACTGATCCACCCCATCTCGATCGCCGTCGACAACAACCTGACGGTCGAACAGATCGCGAACGCGTTCACCGTGTATCCGTCCCTTTCGGGGTCGATCGCGGAGGTGGCGCGGCAGTTGCACACCCGTAAGACGGAGGGCGAGGGCTGACCGTCCGTTCCGACCGGACCCCGGCCGTCGCCGAACCGGGCCGCCGGATTCCTGCCGGATTCACGCGGATTCCCCGCCGGCCACGGGAAGTTGACGGGAGGCCGGCGCGGTGTCGGCGGACGGTGCGGGAGGCATAGGCGCCGGAAGTGAGCCCTATACCACCCCCCGTGCCCCTGTGCGAACAACTTCTACTATTCGGCGCAAAGAGCTGAAAGCAGACGGTCGTCCGCGTTACTGTCAGTTTCGTGTTCGCTGCAGAACGTCGTCAATTGATCCTCGAAATGGTGCGAGCGAACGGGGCCGTGTCGCTCCGTGAACTCGCCCGCGTCGTCCAGACCTCCGAAGTGACCGTGCGGCGGGACGTGCGCGCACTGGAGGCAGAAGGACTCCTCGACCGCCGGCACGGCGGTGCGGTATTGCCGGGCGGGTTCACGCGGGAGTCCGGCTTTCCGCAGAAATCCCATCTCGCGACCGCCGAAAAAACCGCCATCGCGGACCTCGCCGCCAACTTCGTCGAAGAGGGCGAGGCCATCGTGGTCGGGGCGGGCACCACGACACAGGAGCTGGCCCGCCGGCTCGCCCGGGTGCCCGGCCTGACCGTGGTCACCAACTCCCTTCTGGTGGCCCAGGCGCTGGCCCACGCCAACCGGGTCGAGGTGGTGATGACGGGCGGCACCCTGCGCGGCTCCAACTACGCCCTCGTGGGCAGTGGGGCCGAACAGTCCCTCCAGGGACTCAGGGTCTCCCGCGCCTTCCTCTCCGGGAGCGGGCTGACCGCCGAGCGCGGGCTGTCCACGTCCAACATGCTGTCGGCGTCGGTCGACCGGGCGCTCGTCCAGGCGGCCGCCGAGGTCGTCGTCCTCGCCGACCACACCAAGCTCGGCACGGACACCATGTTCCAGACCGTGCCCACGGACCTCGTCACCCGCCTGGTGACGGACGAGCCGCCCGCGCACGACGACCGTGCCGCCACCGAACTGCAGGCCCTGGCGGACCAGGGGGTGCAGATCGCCGTGGCCGGGGCGTCGGGAAGCCCGGGGGGTGATGCGGTCCCGGCGCGCCATCAGCAACAGCGCCGGGACGTACCGCTGCCGGCGCCGCGGCGGGGCCAGGTCCCCGGGGCCGCGTCGGGGCTGCGTGCGGGATCGGCTCTGGGCGAGCAGGCTCCGGGTGCGGAGCGGGCGCGGGTTGCGGACCTGCGTCGACGGTGAGGTGACCTTGCGGTCCGCACGCTGGGGTTCCGTCCCCCCGGGGCCCTTGCGCGGGCCGCGCGCTGGGGGCTCCGCCCGCAGGCCCCCGATCGGCCCTGGACGGGCCTCGTCCTCAATCGCCGGACGGGCTGATTGTGCGGGCCCTCGTCCTCAAACTCCCCCAGAGGGGCCCGCGACGGGCTGATGGGTGGGGCCCTGGGCACGGATCGTGCCCGACGGCTGATGGTACGGGCCCGGGAGGTCGGGGGTGACCGTCGGTACAACGCGGTGAGGCGCCCGGGTGAGCGGGCGCCTCGGCGTGGGGAGCGGTGGGGTCAGTCCTTGATCTCGCAGATCGCCGCGCCCGACGTGATGGACGCGCCGACCTCCGCGCTCAGGCCCTTGACGGTGCCGGAGCGGTGGGCGTTCAGGGGCTGCTCCATCTTCATGGCCTCGAGGACGACGACCAGGTCGCCCTCCTTGACCTCCTGGCCCTCCTCGACCGCGACCTTGACGATCGTGCCCTGCATCGGGGAGGCGAGGGTGTCGCCGGAGGCCACCGGGCCGGACTTCTTGGCCGCACGGCGCTTCGGCTTCGCCCCCGCGGCGAGGCCCGTGCGGGCCAGCGACATGCCGAGCGAGGACGGGAGGGAGACCTCCAGCCGCTTGCCGCCGACCTCGACGACGATCGTCTCGCGGTCCGTCTCGTCCTCGGCCTCGGTGTCCGCCGGGGCCGAGAAGGCAGGGATCTCGTTGACGAACTCGGTCTCGATCCAGCGGGTGTGGACCGTGAACGGGGCGTCGGAGCCGGTGAGTTCGGGCGCGAACGCCGGGTCCGCGACCACCGCGCGGTGGAACGGGATCGCCGTGGCCATGCCCTCGACCTGGAACTCGGCCAGAGCGCGGGCCGCCCGCTGCAGCGCCTGCTCACGGGTCGCGCCGGTGACGATCAGCTTGGCGAGGAGGGAGTCCCAGGCCGGGCCGATGACGCTGCCGGACTCGACGCCGGCGTCCAGGCGGACGCCCGGGCCGGACGGCGGGGCGAAGAGGGTGACCGTGCCGGGGGCCGGCAGGAAGTTGCGGCCCGGGTCCTCGCCGTTGATGCGGAACTCGAAGGAATGGCCGCGCAGTTCCGGGTCGCCGTAGCCGAGCTCCTCGCCGTCGGCGATGCGGAACATCTCGCGGACGAGGTCGATGCCGGCGACCTCCTCGGTGACCGGGTGCTCGACCTGGAGCCGGGTGTTGACCTCCAGGAAGGAGACCGTGCCGTCGACGCCGACCAGGAACTCCACGGTGCCGGCGCCGACGTAGCCGGCCTCCTTCAGGATGGCCTTGGAGGAGGCGTACAACTCGGCGGTCTGCGCCTCGGAGAGGAACGGCGCCGGGGCCTCCTCGACCAGCTTCTGGTGGCGGCGCTGCAGGGAGCAGTCACGGGTCGAGACGACGACCACGTTGCCGTGGCTGTCGGCGAGACACTGCGTCTCCACGTGCCGCGGCTTGTCCAGGTAGCGCTCCACGAAGCACTCGCCCCGGCCGAACGCGGCGACCGCCTCGCGGACCGCCGACTCGTACAGCTCGGGCACCTCTTCCAGCGTCCGGGCGACCTTGAGACCGCGGCCGCCGCCGCCGAACGCGGCCTTGATCGCGATCGGCAGGCCGTGCTCCTCGGCGAACGCGACGACCTCGTCGGCGCCCGAGACCGGGTCGGGCGTGCCGGCCACGAGGGGCGCGCCGGCGCGCTGGGCGATGTGCCGGGCGGCGACCTTGTCGCCGAGGTCGCGGATGGCCTGCGGCGGCGGGCCGATCCAGATCAGGCCCGCGTCCAGGACGGCCTGGGCGAAGTCGGCGTTCTCCGAGAGGAAGCCGTAGCCCGGGTGGACGGCGTCCGCGCCCGACTCCCGCGCCGCGTTCAGCACCTTGTCGATGTCGAGATAGCTGGTCCCGGGAGTGTCACCGCCCAGGGCGAACGCCTCATCCGCGGCGCGGACATGCGATGCGTCCCGGTCCGGGTCGGCGTAGACGGCCACGCTCGCGATACCGGCATCCCGGCATGCCCGGGCCACGCGGACAGCGATTTCGCCACGGTTGGCGATGAGCACCTTGCGCACGATTGAGGCTCCCTCCTTGAAACAAGCCGAGTTTAGGGACTGCCGACACGACTCATCGACCCGTGCCCACAGGTGAGCTTGCCCACACGGAGCGTGATGCCAGGCTCACTCGACACCGAAATCCCTTGCAGTACCGCCGTACGCAGCACTCCTCCGGGAAACCCTAGCCCTCCGATGTGGTCAAGGTCTCTGTGAGAGCGTGCTGCGGCACACTCCGTTTCTTTGTGGAGTCCCTACGAATGGCCCAATGATTCTTTGCGCCGCGCAGAACCCTTGTCCCGGAACCCTTGTCCCGGGGTTTACCCGTTAGTAGCGTGCGGGATGTCTCGAACGTAGTCGAGGTAACAGCACCCTTGCTCGGGTCGGGGTCGAAAGTGGGTGGGGACCGGTGGTGCGCAGACCGGTGGCGTGGATCGTGGCGGTCGTGCTCTTCGCCGAAGGGCTCGGCGTCGCCGCGCTGAACTGGTTCATGGGCGTCGTGGTGGACCGGCAGGACATGTCCCTGGCCGGCCTGGACCCGGACGTCATGTCGACGTCCTCCAAGGTGGGCGGGATCGTCTTCGGCCTGTACTTCGTCCTGTGCGGCGTGGTGGCCCTGCTGGTGGCGCTGCGCGACCGCGCGCCCGCCGGCTTCGGACGGATCCTGCTGATCAGCGCCGCCGTCGTGCACGGGCTGCTGGGCGCGGTCGCCTGGGGGCTGCTGGGCGTGCCGCAGTTCGCGTTCATGGTGGTCGTGCTCGCCCTGATCGTGCTGCTGCTGATGACCTACGACGCCCGGCAGCGGCCCGCCGCCCAGGCGCCCGAGGACGCCAAGGGCGACGGCGGCGGCTCCCCGGCGGCGCCGGTCGCGCCGGCGCCCGTCACGCCTCCGGCGGCGCCCACAACTCCGTGATGCCGACGCCCAGCTGCGCCAGCAGCCGGCGCAGCAGGGGCAGACTGAGGCCGATCACGTTGCCGTGGTCACCGTCGATGCCCTCGATGAACGGCGCCGACCGGCCGTCGAGGGTGAACGCCCCGGCGACGTGGAGCGGCTCGCCCGAGGCGACGTACGCCGCGATCTCCGCGTCCGTCGGGTCGCCGAAGCGGACCACGGTGGACGCGGTCGCGGAGGCGTAGCGCCCGCTGACGGTGTCGTAGACGCAGTGGCCGGTCTGCAGGGTGCCGGCCCGGCCGCGCATCGCCTTCCAGCGCGCGGTGGCCTCCTCGGCGTCCGCCGGCTTGCCCAGCGCCTCGCCGTCCAGGTCGAGCACCGAGTCGCAGCCGATCACCAGGGCGCCCTTGACGGCGGGCTTCGCGGCGACGACGGAGGCCTTCGCCTCGGCGAGGGCGAGCGCCAGGTCGGCGGGGGTGGGGGCGGTGACGGCGTCCTCGTCCACCCCGCTCACGATCACCTCGGGGGTGAGGCCGGCCTGTCGCAGCAGGTTCAGCCGGGCGGGGGACTGGGAGGCGAGGACGAGGCGGCGCGCAGCGGTCATGCGGTCAGCGTATCGCCGGTGTTCTTCTCATCTGACGCCGAGCACGATCATCGCCAGCACCATGGCCAGGGCGAGGAAGAGGCCGAGTCTGCGCAGGGTCTCCTGCATGTCGCGCAGTTCCTCGGGCGGCTCGTTCTCGGGGTCGGACCACAGCATGCCACCAGCGTGCGGCCGGGCGGGGTGCGGGCGCCTGAGTACGCCTACTCAAATAGGCGCCCGCGCCCCTGCCGTCATGTCCTGCCCGTGCTCTGCCGGTGTCCTGCCCGTGTCCCTGCGCGTGTCCCTGCGCGTGTCCTGTCCGCGCCCTGCCCGTGCTTCGTCAGCTCGGCCAGTAGGTGCGGGACCAGGAGGCCGCCCCCGCCTGCGGCAGTCGGCGGGCCGCGATGCGGGCGGGGTCGGACCACGCGTCCCTCGGGGGCTGCGCGCCGGACGGCGGCGTCGCCGCCACCGCCGCGGCGCGGGCCCGGACCACCGCCAGGGCGGCGGCGAGCTCCTCCGGGGTCGGGTTGCCCCGTACGACCTTGATCGTCACAGCGGCTCCTTAGAGGGGGATGTTGCCGTGCTTCTTCGGGGGCAGGGATTCCCGCTTGGTGCGCAGCTGACGCAGTCCGCGCACGATGTGCCGACGCGTGTCGGACGGCATGATCACCGAGTCGACGTAGCCGCGCTCCGCCGCGATGTACGGGTTGAGGAGGGTGTCCTCGTACTCCCGGATCAGCCGGGCGCGCACCGCCTCCAGGTCCTCGCCGGCCGCCTGCGCCTCCGCGATCGTGCGGCGGTGCAGGATGTTGACCGCGCCCTGGGCGCCCATCACGGCGATCTGGGCGGTCGGCCAGGCCAGGTTGAGGTCGGCGCCCAGGTGCTTGGAGCCCATCACGTCGTACGCGCCGCCGAAGGCCTTGCGGGTGATGACGGTGATCAGCGGAACCGTCGCCTCGGCGTACGCGTAGATCAGCTTCGCGCCGCGGCGGATGATGCCGTCGTGCTCCTGGTCGACGCCGGGCAGGAAGCCGGGCACGTCCACGAACGTGATGACCGGGACGTTGAACGCGTCGCAGGTGCGCACGAAGCGGGCCGCCTTCTCGGAGGCCGTGATGTCCAGACAGCCCGCGAACTGCATCGGCTGGTTGGCCACGATGCCCACCGGGTGGCCCTCGACCCGGCCGAACCCGGTGAGGATGTTCGGCGCGAACAGCGCCTGCGTCTCGAAGAACTCGGCGTCGTCCAGCACGTGCTCGATCACCGTGTGCATGTCGTACGGCTGGTTCGCGCTGTCCGGCACGATCGTGTCCAGCTCGAGGTCCTCGTCGGTGACGGACAGGTCCGCCTCCTCCGCGAACACCGGCGCCTCGGACAGGTTGTTGGACGGCAGGTACGACAGCAGCTGCTTGACGTACTCGACGGCGTCCTTCTCGTCGCCGGCCATGTGGTGCGCCACGCCCGAGACGGAGTTGTGGGTGCGCGCGCCGCCCAGCTCCTCGAAGCCGACGTCCTCGCCGGTGACCGTCTTGATGACGTCCGGGCCGGTGATGAACATGTGCGACGTCTGGTCGACCATCACCGTGAAGTCGGTGATCGCGGGGGAGTAGACCGCCCCGCCCGCGCACGGGCCGACGACCAGCGAGATCTGCGGGATCACCCCGGACGCGTGGGTGTTGCGGCGGAAGATCTCGCCGTACGCGCCCAGCGACGCCACCCCCTCCTGGATGCGGGCGCCGCCGGAGTCGTTGATGCCGATGACCGGGCAGCCGGTCTTCAGCGCGAAGTCCATGACCTTGACGATCTTCTGGCCGTAGACCTCGCCCAGAGCCCCGCCGAAGACGGTGAAGTCCTGCGAGAACACGGCGACCGGACGGCCGTCCACGGTGCCGTACCCGGTGACGACGCCGTCCCCGTACGGGCGGTTGTTCTCCAGGCCGAAGTTGGTGGACCGATGCCGGGCGAACTCGTCCAACTCGACGAAGGAACCCTCGTCGAGCAGCAGCTCGATCCGCTCACGGGCCGTCAACTTGCCCTTGGCGTGCTGCTTCTCGACGGCGCGTTCCGAACCGGCGTGCGTCGCTTCCTGGATGCGCCGCTGGAGATCCGCGAGCTTGCCCGCGGTGGTGTGGATGTCGATCCCTGGGATCTCGTGGCGCTCTTCCGGCTCGGACATCGGGATGCGGCTCCCTGCCTGCTCAAAAGGGGGGGACGGTTACTCATCCGTAGCGTAGTGGTGCCCCCACGGATCGGCAGTGCGGTGTTCAACACACCTAGGGTGGCTTGCATGACACCGCGAGATGCATCAGAGGCGGGCGGCGGCGGCCGGTGGTCCGACCTCGACCGCCCGCCCCTCAACGGCGCAGCCCTGCGCCGGGCGCTGGTACGGGAGGGCGGCCTGTGGTCCGGGGTGGACGTGGTGCAGCGCACCGGCTCCACCAACTCCGACCTGGTGACGGCCGCGAGCGAGGGCAGGGCGCACGAGGGCGCGATCCTGGTGGCCGAGGAGCAGACCTCGGGCCGGGGCCGGCTGGACCGCCGGTGGACGGCGCCCCCGCGCTCCGGACTGTTCTTCTCCGTGCTCCTCACGCCGAGCGAGGTGCCGGTGGCCCGCTGGGGCTGGCTGCCCCTGCTCACCGGTGTCGCGGTGGCGACGGGGCTGACCCGGGCGGCGGGCGTCGACACGGCACTCAAATGGCCCAACGACCTGCTGGTCACCGTCGACGGCGAGGAACGCAAGGCCGGCGGCATCCTCGCGGAACGGGCCGGCACGGACGCGGTGGTCGTCGGCGTCGGCCTCAACGTCACCCTGCGCGCGGAGGAGCTGCCGGTGCCGCAGGCGGGCTCCCTGGCCCTCGCCGGCGCGGTCAGCACGGACCGGGACCCGTTGCTGCGGGCCGTCCTGCGGTCGCTGGAGGACTGGTACGGACGCTGGCGCGCGGCCGGCGGCGACCCGGCGGCGAGCGGTCTGCAGGAGACGTACGCGGCCGGATGCGCGACCCTGGGACGAGCGGTACGGGCCGAGCTGCCCGGCGACCGGTCGCTCGTCGGCGAGGCGGTCGCGGTCGACGGCGACGGCCGCCTCGTCATCGCCACCGAGGAAGGGGTGCAGGAACCGGTGGGAGCGGGCGACATCGTCCACTTGCGACCGGCGTGACGTCCGAGCCCGTCCGGCTGCCCTCGCGGGTGCTTGAGGGCGGCGGGACGTGAACGGGCCCCGGCCCCTGACGAACCGAACGGGAGTGAGCTGGCGCACACCTGCCGTAGAGTTGAGGCCGGTCGAAACCTGACCGCGGAAGATCGGAAGGGCAGCAGGCGTGACCGTCGACGACACGGGCTCCGGCGCGGGCGAGGACGGCCGGGGCAACCTGCCGGCCGCCGACCCCGGCGAGCCGGGCGACCCCGGTGAGGACCCGCATCCTCTGGCGCTGCGCCTCGAACAGCTCATCCTCGGCGCCGAGCGCCGCTACACCCCCTTCCAGGCCGCCCGCAGCGCGGGCGTCTCCATGGAGCTGGCGTCGCGTTTCTGGCGGGCGATGGGCTTCGCCGACATCGGGCAGGCCAAGGCGCTCACCGAGGCGGACGTGCTGGCCCTGCGGCGGCTGGCCGGTCTCGTCGAGGCCGGGCTGCTGAGCGAGGCGATGGCCGTGCAGGTGGCGCGGTCCACCGGGCAGACCACCGCCCGGCTGGCGGAGTGGCAGATCGACTCCTTCCTGGAGGGCCTGACCGAGCCGCCCGAGCCGGGCATGACCCGCACCGAGGTCACGTACCCCATCGTCGAGCTGCTGCTGCCCGAGCTGGAGGAGTTCCTCGTCTATGTCTGGCGCCGCCAGCTCGCCGCCTCGGCGGGCCGGGTCGTGCAGGCCGCCGACGACGAGGAGATGGTGGACCGGCGGCTCGCCGTCTGCTTCGCCGACCTCGTGGGCTTCACCCGGCTGACCCGCCGGATGGAGGAGGAGGAACTCGGCGAGCTCGTCGAGGCCTTCGAGACCACCTCCGCCGACCTGGTCGCCGCCCGGGGTGGACGCCTGATCAAGACCCTCGGCGACGAGGTGCTCTACGCGGCCGACGACGCGGGTACCGCCGCCGACATCGCACTGCTGCTGGTCGAGACGATGAGCAACGACGAGACGATGCCGGAGCTGCGCGTCGGGATGGCGTTCGGCACGGTCACCACCCGGATGGGCGATGTCTTCGGCACGACCGTCAACCTGGCCTCCCGGCTGACGTCGATAGCGCCACGGGACGCCGTCCTGGTCGACAGCGCCTTCGCCGAGGAGCTGATCCGCACCGGCGACGCTCCCTCCTCGGAGGCCGAGGCCGCGGAGGAGGCGGCCGCCGCGGAGAAGGAGGGCGAGGAGCCCCCGAAGTACCGCTTCGCCCTGCAGCCGATGTGGCAGCGCCCGGTACGCGGCCTGGGAGTGGTCGAACCCTGGCTCCTGACCCGGCGCAACGACACCGACGACGACTGACCGACCGACCCGTATCGCCGGTGGGGGCTTCTGGCGGGCGCCGCTGTCCGGGGTCTCGGGGGGTGCTGCTGTCGGGGGTCTGTGCTGGGCGTTGCTGGTGGGGGCTTGCGCCGGGTGCTGTTGGCGGGGGTTTGCCGCGACGCCGTTGCCGATGGTTTCGCCGGACGCGCTGACGGCCGGGGGCGCAGGCCTCCGGTGGCTGGGGTGGCGGTGTCCGGGGCGGAGGCGGCGGGCGGGGGCGGAGGCGGGGGCGGCTAGCGCTGCGACGCCGGGGCGCTCAGCGGGTCCACGCAGAGGCCGATGATCGGGACGCAGAGTCCCGGCTGCCGGGGCTTTTCGGCCTTCGGCGGCTCGGCCGGCTGGGACGCGGGGGCGGCGGTGGCCGGGCGGGGCGTCGGCGCCGACGGGGCTTTCGGGGCGGCGGTCGCGGCGGGCGCGGGACTCGCCGCGCGAGGTGCCGGGACGTAGGTGGCGCCGGGGGTCAGGGCGACGGACGTCGGGGCTCCGGGCGCGCCCGGCAGGAGGCCGGCCGCCTCGCGCGCCGGGCCGGTGCTCGCCCCGCCCATGGCGGAGGGCGCGGTGGGGGCCGGGGCGACGGTGTCAGGTCCGGCGGCGGCTCGGCCGGCGCGGGCCTCGCGGTCGCCCCGGCTGTCGTCGGCCGCCTTGCCGGCGCCTTCGCCGGTCTCCTCGCCGGCACCGTCGCCCGCGTCGTCGTCCGCGCTGGTGACGAGGTCGGGCTGGGGCTCCGTCTCCGTGGCGCCGAGGGCGTTCGTGCCGCCCGCGTCGGGAGCCGGCCGCAGGAGCGTCAGCACGCCCGCGGCCAGCGCGAGGCCGCCCACGGCGAACAGCACCTTGCGGGGGCGCGGCCGGCGGTGCCGGCCCCGGGCACGCGGGACCCAGGGCGGGTCGGCCTCCGCGGCCAGGTCCTGCCGTGTCGTCTCGTCCAGTCCGATCAACGTCGCAGCCATCACGTTCCTCCCCGATGCGGTCGCGCCCTCGATGCGCCGGGGCGGAGGCACGGTATGGCCTCTCCTGGGCGGTGCGCGCGGGGTTGGCTGGGATGTCACCCGAACGGGTGGCCGGGGTACCGGTACGGAGGGGGCCGGTCTTTCGCTCGCGGCCGCGGACTGGGATGATCGGATCCTGACTGTTAACCATCGTTAACTTGGAGGGGCTGTCGTGAGCGGTGTCGTGGACGGGGAGCGCGAGGGCGGGGAGCACGTGGGCGAGGCGCGCTTCGGGGAGTTCGTGCTGGTGCGGCGGCACGGGGGCGGCGGCCATGTCGCGGAGCTGGTCCTCGACCGGCCGAAGGCCATGAACGCGGTCTCCACCGAGATGGCCCGGTCGATCGCCGCGGCGTGCGCGGCACTGGGCGAGGACCGCGAGGTGCGGGCGGTCGTGGTGACCTCGACGCACGAGCGGGCGTTCTGCGTCGGCGCCGACCTCAAGGAGCGCAACTCCTTCAGCGACGCCGACCTGGTGCGGCAGCGACCCCTGACCCGTGGTGCGTACACCGGCGTCCTGGAGCTGCCGGTGCCCACGATCGCGGCCGTCCACGGCTTCGCCCTCGGGGGCGGGTTCGAACTGGCCCTGGCGTGCGACGTGATCGTGGCCGACGGCACGGCCGTGGTGGGCCTGCCCGAGGTGTCGGTGGGCGTGATCCCCGGCGGCGGAGGCACCCAGCTGCTGCCCCGCCGGGTGGGCGCGGCCCGGGCGGCCGAGCTGATCTTCACGGCGCGGCGCGTGGAGGCGGCGGAGGCGCGGGAGCTGGGCCTGGTGGACGTGCTGGCGGAGGAGGGGCGAGACCGGGAGGAGGCGCTGGCGATGGCCGCGCGGATCGCCGGCAACTCGCCGGTGGGGCTGCGGGCGGCGAAGCGGGCGCTGCGGATCGGGCAGGGGCTGGACCTGCGGGCCGGGCTCGAGGTCGAGGACGCGGCGTGGCGTTCGGTGGCGTTCTCCGGCGACCGGGCGGAGGGGGTCGCCGCGTTCAACGAGAAGCGCAGGCCGCAGTGGCCCGGCGAGTGAGATTCCCGGGGCAGCCCACACCACTCCCGGCGCTGTCACTCTAAGTGCCCCCTTCGTGTCTCTTTTTCACCCAAATATCCCTAGCCTGATGTCATGGGCGAGGGCAGTGGGGGTGAGGGCGATGGGTGAGGACACGCGCCTGGCGGCCGTGGTGGCGCTCGCGCAGGGCATGGCGGCCGCGCGCACCCCCCGCGAGTCCTGGCGCGCGGCCGCGCTGGGAGCCGGCCGGGCGCTGACGGGAAGCTTCGCCGCGCTCTCGGTGTGGGAACGCGACCTCGGGCGG
The DNA here is from genome assembly GCF_036898465.1 of Streptomyces sp. B21-105. Classification (NCBI taxonomy): domain Bacteria; kingdom Bacillati; phylum Actinomycetota; class Actinomycetes; order Kitasatosporales; family Streptomycetaceae; genus Streptomyces; species Streptomyces sp. B21-105. Next base: position 5,844,378 of record NZ_JARUMJ010000001.1, read on the forward strand.
CTGCGGGTCCTGGTGAACGTGGGGGACCGGGCCGCGGACGAGGCCGAGTTCCCGGAGGCGGAGGCCTACCCGGTGCACCAGTTCCCCGAGATCACCGAGTTCCTGCACGAGCGCTGGGCGGCGGGCGGTGAGCCCAACGCCTGGGTGGAGACCGCCCAGGGCCTCGCAGCCGGCCGCCCCGGCTACTGCCATCAGCGCGTCGCGGCCCTGCGCCGCCGGGGCCGGGGTTCCTGTGTGGTGGCGCCGATCGTGCTGCACGGCCGGGCCTGGGGCGAGCTGTATGTGGCCCGCTCCACCGGCGCCCGGGTCTTCGACCGTGCCGACGCCGATTTCGCGACCGTCCTCGCCGCCGTCGTCGCCGCCGGGCTCGCCCAGACCGAGCGGCTGGAGGAGGCCCGCCGCCTCGCCTTCACCGACGCCCTCACCGGCCTGGCCAACCGCCGAGCCGTCGACGTGCGGCTGGAGGAGGCGGTGGAGCGGCACCGCGCGGAGGGGGTGGTGGTCTCTCTCGTGGTGTGCGACCTCAACGGGCTGAAGCGGGTCAACGACACCCGCGGGCACGCCGTCGGCGACCGGCTGCTGGAGCGGTTCGGTTCGGTGCTGTCACTGTGCGGGGCGATGCTGCCCGGCGCTCTGGCCGCCCGGCTCGGCGGGGACGAGTTCTGCCTGCTGGCCGTCGGACCGGCCGCCGACGACGTCGTCAAGGTCGCCGACGACCTCTGCCGACGGGCCGGCGAGCTGGAGCTCGGCGAGGGCGTGGCCTGCGGGGTCGCCTCCACCGCGGACCCGATCGGACCGGTGTGCTCGGCCCGCAGGCTGTTCCGCCTGGCGGACGCCGCCCAGTACCGCGCCAAGGCCGTGCGGGCCGCTCGGCCTGTGGTCGCCGGACGGCAGGGCCCCGACGACCCCGTGGTGCGCCTGGCCGACGAGCCGGAACCGCCGCACGAGCGGACCTCCGCCGAGCGGCGGCGGTTCCGCGGCCGGCCCTGAGGCGCGGGCGGCGACGTAGCGCGGTGACGGCGGGGCGTGGAGGAGGCTGCGGGGTGCGGTGCGGCTGTGCCGGGATGCGGCGGGGCACGGTGGTGGCGGGACGCGGTGGCGACGTGACGCATCGGTAAGGGGCGAACACCGCCCCCACTGGTGACATCTTCGTCTTCACTGCGTACGCTCCTGAATATGGATATGCACACTGTGGTGGTGGGGACGTCCGGCGTGACCGCGTCCGACGTGGTCGCCGTGGCGCGTGACGGCGCCAGGATCGAGCTCTCCGCGGGAGCGGTGGCGGCCCTCGCCGCGGCCCGCGGCATCGTGGACGCGCTGGCGGCCAAGCCCGAGCCCGTCTACGGCGTCTCCACCGGTTTCGGCGCCCTCGCCACCCGGCACATCAGCCCGGAGCTGCGCGCTCAGCTGCAGCGCAACATCGTCCGCTCGCACGCCGCCGGCATGGGCCCGCGGGTGGAGCGCGAGGTCGTCCGCGCGCTGATGTTCCTGCGGCTGAAGACGGTCTGCTCCGGGCACACCGGCGTCCGGCCCGAGGTCGCGCAGACCATGGCCGACATCCTGAACGCCGGCATCACCCCGGTCGTCCACGAGTACGGCTCCCTCGGCTGCTCCGGCGACCTGGCCCCGCTCTCGCACTGCGCCCTCACCCTCATGGGCGAGGGTGACGCGGAGGGCCCGGACGGCGTCGTACGCCCCGCCGGCGAACTGCTCGCCGAGCACGGCATCGGCCCGGTCGAGCTGCGCGAGAAGGAGGGCCTGGCGCTCCTCAACGGCACCGACGGCATGCTCGGCATGCTGGTGATGGCCCTCGCCGACCTCGACATGCTCTACAAGTCGGCCGACGTCACCGCCGCGTTGTCGCTGGAGGCCCTGCTGGGCACCGACAAGGTGCTCGCCCCCGAGCTGCACGCCATCCGCCCGCACCCGGGGCAGGGCGCCTCGGCCGCCAACATGCTGGCCGTGCTCGCGGGTTCGGAGCTCACCGGTCACCACCAGGACGACGCCCCGCGCGTCCAGGACGCCTACTCGGTGCGCTGCGCACCGCAGGTCGCCGGCGCCGGCCGCGACACCATGGCGCACGCCCGCCTCGTCGCCGAGCGCGAGCTGGCCTCGGCCGTCGACAACCCGGTGGTGCTGCCCGACGGAAGGGTGGAGTCCAACGGGAACTTCCACGGGGCGCCCGTCGCCTACGTCCTGGACTTCCTCGCCATCGCCGTCGCCGACCTCGCCTCCATCGCCGAGCGGCGCACCGACCGGCTGCTGGACAAGAACCGCAGCCACGGCCTCCCGCCGTTCCTCGCGGACGACGCCGGCGTCGACTCCGGGCTGATGATCGCCCAGTACACGCAGGCCGCGCTGGTCAGCGAGTTGAAGCGGCTGGCCGTACCGGCGTCCGCCGACTCGATCCCGTCCTCGGCGATGCAGGAGGACCACGTGTCGATGGGCTGGTCCGCGGCCCGCAAGCTGCGCACCGCCGTCGACAACCTCACCCGGGTGATCGCCGTCGAGCTGTACGCCGCCACGCGCGGTGTGGAGCTGCGCGAGGGACTGACCCCGGCGCCGGCGACGCGCGCGGTCATCGCGGCGGTACGCGAGGCCGGCGTGCAGGGCCCCGGTCCGGACCGGTTCCTCGCCCCCGACCTCGCGGCGGCGGACGCCTTCGTGCGCGCCGGTGGGCTCGTCGCGGCGGTGGAGACGGTCACCGGACCGCTCAGGTAGAGACGAGCGGGGCCCCGCCGCACGGAGGTGCGACAGGGCCCCGAAGTTCCGTCCGGCCGAGCGGAGTTACTTGAGCTTCGCGAGCTGCGCGTCGATCACGGCCGCCGGGACGGCGCCCATGTCGCCGCCCTTGGTCATCGCGGCGAAGTTCACCGTGTAGAACGTGGCGACGGTGTTGCCCTTGCGCACCACCGCGGCGTGGAAGGTGGCCTTGCCCGCGCCGTCCATGTCGACGTCCTCGGTGAACGCCACCACCTCGTCGCCCTTGGCGGAGTTCTTCTCCTCGGCGACCTTGGTGACCTTGGTGTTCTCGCCGTCGGCCTTCAGGCCGTACCCGCCGGCACAGGCCGTCACGCCGTCGGAGACGGCCTTCATCGCCTTCTCGGCGCCGTCGCCCGCGTACGAGGAGAGACCGACGAACGTCATGTCGATGTCGAAGGCGTCCGCGAGGTCGGTCGGCTTGGCGGTGGCGGCGGCCGTCTTGTCCTCGGCGACCGTGTTGCCGACGCTCGCGTCCGTGTCGCCCGGGGCCAGTGCGGCCGTGGCCCACGCGAGCGGGTTGCAGGCCGGCTTGTCGGTCTTCACCACGCTCTTGGAGGCCGGCAGTGTGTCGTCGCCCGAGTCGACCTTGTAGCCCTTGAGTTCACCCTGCGCGAGCAGCAGCTTCTCGAGCTCGGCCTTGGTGAGCGCCTTCGCGGCCGGAGCGGAGGAGGAGGCCTCGGCGGGCGCGGAAGCGGAGGCGGACGTCTTGGAGTCCGTGTCCTTCGACCCGTCGTCCGAACAGGCGGTGAGAAGGGAGAGCGACAGTGCGCCGATTGCGGCCGTGGCGCACAGCCGCGCCCCCGATGATCTCTTCATGTGCGAACTATGAGGAACCTGTCAAGGGCGAGTCAAATTGATTCAAAAACCCAGGCGTTCCCGACGAATGGAATAAACGACGAAGCCCGCGCCCAGTGCGAGCAGGGCCGTCCCGCCGATCACGTACGGGGTGGTGTCGAAGCTTCCGGTGTCGGCGAGCCGGACGCCGTCGTCGGCTCCCGCCCCTGCCTCCGCCTCGGCATCGGTGTCGGTCTCGGCGAGGGTCCGTGTCGCGCTTCGGTCGGCCGCCCGGTCCGCGGTCCGCTTCACCGCCCCGGTCGTGGTCGCCGAGGCGGCCCGCGCCTGGGTCGGGACCTGTGTCGTCGTGACCGTTCTGGCAGGGGTGTGCTGGGACGCGTTGGCGGACGGGACGAACCACAGGGCGCCCAGCAGGGTCGCCGCGGCGGTGGCGGTCAGCAACGGACGTCGAGCGGATGACACGGAATATCGATCCCCTTGTGGCGCTGGCGTATTGGCCGTGTCCTCCGATGCTAATGAAAGTCGCGGGTCGCGGGAAAGTCGCGCGAGCCACGAGCCGTACGCTCCGGCCATGAGCGATGAGACAACATCACGTTTTGTGCGGATTCGAGTGGAAGTTCTTCTCGAAGTGCATGACGAGGACGCCGTGAGCGCGGCGGCGCTGCGCCGGCTCGCCCACGACCCGGAGGTCCCGGACGCCGAGCGCGCGCACGCCGAGGCCGCTGTGACGGAAGACACGGCGGAGGCCCTCGCCTACCTCGTCGACCCCTTCGACCTGGTCGGCGAGGTGCCCGGGGTGGAGCTCCAGCAGGCCTCCTGGTCCAGTGAGCGGGTCGACCACGACCCGGATTCAACGGAGTGGGACCTCGACGAGGACGATCTCGACGAGGATGACGGGGCGGACGGCGAGGCGGGCCGTATCGGCTGAGCGGAGCCCGGCCGGATCGGCTGACTGAAATCGGCCGCATCGGCTGAGCGTTCCGGGAAACTCGTGACCCCGGACGGCAACCGCCGGCCGGGGTTTCGTCGTCTCAGCAGGCGCACGAACCGACACCCACACCTTCCGCGCCGCGAACGTGGCGTGCCCCACACCTTCTGTGCAGGGGGAACGGGAGGAACCGGTCGTAGCGTTGATGTTCTTGACGGGGACTCTCGGGGTTCAGGCATACGGCAACGATGGAGAAGCGTGTGATGACGGACAGTAGGCGGCGCCGGGGTCTGATGACGGCGTCCGCACTGCTCGGCGGAGTTCTGGTGCTTTCCGCGTGCTCCGGCGGCGACGACGGAGCCTCCGGCGGCGGAGGCAGCTCCTCGCAGGCCAAGGCCGACGAGGCAGCCGCGAAGAAGTCCTCCGAGGCGCAGATCAAGATCACGCCGGCCGACGGTTCGGACAACGCCTCCATCAACAACTCGGCGGCCGTCACGGTGAGCAAGGGCACCCTCACCTCCGTGACGATGACCACGGCCGAGGGCGCCGCCGTCAAGGGCGCGCTCTCCGCGGACAAGACCAGCTGGAAGCCGGACGGGCAGCTCGAGCGCTCCACCACCTACAAGGTGGCGGCCGAGGCCAAGGACTCCAGCGGCCTCGTGGCCCACGAGAACGCCTCCTTCACCACGGTCTCCCCGGCCAACAGCTTCATAGCCAACTTCACGCCGGAGGACGGTTCGACCGTCGGCGTGGGAATGCCCGTGTCGATCAACTTCAACAAGCAGATCACCGACAAGGCGGCCGTCCAGAAGGGCGTCACGGTGACCTCCACCAGCGGTCAGGAAGTCGCCTGCCACTGGTTCTCCAGCCAGCGCATGGACTGCCGTCCCCAGGAGTACTGGAAGGAGAACTCCACCGTCACGCTGAAACTCGCGCTCGACGGTGTGGAGGGCGCCAAGGGCGTCATCGGCGTCCAGCAGAAGACGGTCACCTTCAAGATCGGCCGCAACCAGGTCTCCTACGTCGACGCGAAGACCAAGCAGATGAAGGTCACGCACAACGGCGCGGTCATCAAGACCATCCCGATCTCGGCCGGCTCGCCCGACAACAAGACGTACGAGGGCCAGATGGTGATGTCGGAGAAGTTCAAGGAGACGCGCATGAACGGCGCGACCGTGGGCTTCACCGACGACGACGGCAAGGGCGAGTACGACATCAAGGACGTGCCGCACGCCATCCGCCTCACCAACTCCGGCACCTTCGTGCACGGCAACTACTGGGGCGCGAAGTCCATCTTCGGCTCGGTGAACACCAGCCACGGCTGTGTGGGCCTGTCCGACACCAAGGGCGCCAACGACAAGGGCACGGCCGGCTACTGGTTCTACACCAACTCGATCGTCGGCGACGTCGTGGTGGTCAAGAACACCGGCGACAAGACCGTGGCCCCGGACAACGGCCTCAACGGCTGGAACATGGACTGGGCGCAGTGGAAGGCCGGTTCGGCCGCCTGACCCCGTTCCCAGCCGATCCACAGGCTCCCGATGCCGCCCCCAGGGGCGGCATCGGTGTTTCCGGGGCCCTGCACAGCCTTCTCATCGTTCTCTTATGTCTGGTTTATGCCTTCATCACGCGCCGTACCTAGCTTGCGGCCATGTTCTTCACCTACCTGAGGCGCGAACTGCGCCGCCGCAGAAAAGCGGCACTCGTCGTCGCCTCCGGCCTCGCGCTGGGCATCGCGCTGGTCATCGTGGTCACCTCCGTGTCCTCCGGCATGGGGAAGGCCCAGGACAAGGTCCTGCAGTCCCTGTACGGCCTGGGTACGGACATGACGGTCACCAAGGCCGCCTCGCCCACCGCGAGCTCCTCGGACCGTCCGCGCTTCCGGTTCGACGCGCAGGACAACGACTCGGACGCGGAGCAGAGCACCGACCGCGTCATGGTCCAGGGCTTCCAGACCCTGTCGGCCGCGACCGTCGCCGAGGTCGGCAAGCAGAGCGGGGTCTCCGACGCGGTCGGCGGGCTGAGCCTCCAGGTCATCAAGATCAACGGGCAGTTCACCCGCGGCCGGTTCCAGCAGAACGGCAGCGGCGGCAGCGGCGGCGGCCGGCGGGGCGGGGGCGCCGGCGGCAGCGAACGGCCGCAGGGTGAAGTGCAGGGCGGCGGCGCGAACTTCGACGTCAACAACTACTCCGTCTACGGCGCCGACGTCACCGAGCCCGAACTCGGACCGCTGACCTCCTCCACGATCAGCAGCGGTCGCACCTTCAAGACCTCCGAGACCGACGGCAAGGTCGCCGTCGTGGACTCGGCGTACGCCAAGGAGAAGTCGCTCAAGGTCGGCTCCACGCTCACCATCAGCAGCGTCACGTTCTCCGTGATCGGCATCGCCACGGCCGACAGCGGCGACGCCGCCGCCAACGTCTACATCCCGTTGACCCAGGCCCAGACCCTCGGCGACGCGAAGAACAAGGTCACCACGATCTACGTCAAGGCGACCGACTCGCAGAAGATCGACAGCGTCAAGTCGACCATCCAGAAGAACGTCTCGGGTACGACGGTGACGACCTCCGCCGACCTCGCGGACACCGTCTCCGGTTCCCTCTCCACGGCCTCCTCGCTCGCCGCCACCGTCGGCAAGTGGCTGTCGATCGCGGTCCTCATCGCCGCCTTCCTGGTCGCCGGGCTGCTCACCTCCTCGGCCGTCTCCCGGCGCGTGCGCGAGTTCGGCACGTTGAAGGCGCTGGGCTGGAAGTCCGGCCGGGTCACCCGGCAGGTGGTCGGCGAGGCCATGGTCAACGGACTGCTGGGCGGCGCGCTCGGCATCGCCCTCGGCCTCGCCGGCGCCTACGCCGTGACCGCGATCAGCCCCACCCTCCAGGCCCGGTTGGGCGGCGGCGCAGGCGGCGGCCAGGGCGGCCCCGGCGGTGGCGGCGGCTTCGGCCGCCGGGCGGCCGCCAAGACCCTCGACGTCGCGCTGACGGCTCCGGTGAGCGTCACGACGGTGGCCGTCGCGGTGGCACTCGCCGTGGCCGGCGGCCTGATCGCGGGCGCGTTCGGCGGCTGGCGCGCCTCGCGGCTGCGCCCGGCGGACGCGCTGCGCCGCGTCGAATAGCCAACCCACCCACCAGCTCCAGGAGTTGTTGTCCCCATGTACGAACTCAGAGGCGTCACCAAGCGCTACACCCGGGGCAAGGAGACCGTCCACGCCCTGGACGGCGTCGACCTGACCGTCCCCGACGGCGACCGGCTCGTCATCCAGGGTCCCACCGGCGGCGGCAAGTCCACCCTCCTGCAGATGATCGGCGCGCTCGACCGGCCCAGCGAGGGCGAGATCGTCTTCGACGGCGTCGACCTGGCCAAGCTCTCCGAGGCCCGGCTGACGAAGGTGCGCAGCGAGAACATCGGCTTCGTCTTCCAGTCCTTCAACCTGATCCCGACGCTCAACGCGCAGGAGAACGTCGAGACGGCCCTCGTCCCGCTCGGCGTGAAGGGCGGGGAGCGCCGCGAACGGGCCGCCGAGGCGCTGAAGTCGGTGGGCCTCGGCGAACGCCTCGGACACCTGCCGTCCGAGATGTCGGGCGGTCAGCAGCAGCGCGTCGCCATCGCCCGCGCGCTGGTCAAGCAGCCGAAGGTGCTCCTCGCCGACGAACCGACCGGCAACCTCGACGAGGGCATGCGCGACGAGATCATGGACGTGCTGCACACCCTGTGGAAGGAGCACGGGCTGACCTTCATCATGGTCACCCACGACTCCGCCATCGCGAAGAAGGCCCCGCGCGTCGCGACGATCCGCAAGGGCCGGATCACGGTGAAGGAGAACGCGACGTCCGCCTGACGCGCGTCGCCCTCCCCGCGAACGCTGAGCGCTGAGCGAACGCCCGCCGGAAGAGCAGCCTCCGGCGGGCGGTCCGTGCTTGCGTGTCCCCATGACCGCAGCCGAGACAGCCACCACTCCCGCCGGCCCCACCACGGTCGAGTACATCCGCTACCGCATCCCGCAGGAGCGATCGGCGGAGTTCCTCGCCGCCTACACCCGGGGCGCGCGTCAGCTCGCGGCCTCCCCGCACTGCGTCGACTACGAACTCGCCCGCTGCGAGGAGGACTTCGAGCATTTCGTCCTGCGCATCACCTGGACGTCGACCGAGGACCACCTGGCGGGCTTCCGGGCCTCGGACCTCTTCCCCGCCTTCCTCGCCGAGATCCGCCCCTACGTCGGTCACATCGACGAGATGCGCCACTACAAGGCCACCTCGGTGCGCGGCTCCGGCTCCGCCGTGCCCACGCTGTACGAGTGGGCCGGCGGCGCGGACGCCTTCACCCGGCTCACCGAGACCTTCTACGCCAAGGTGCTCCAGGACGACCTCCTCGCCCCCGTCTTCGCCGGCCTCGCCCCCGAGCACGCCGAACACGTCGCGCTCTGGCTCGCGGAGGTCTTCGGCGGGCCCGAGACCTACTCGGCGACCCAGGGCGGTCACAGCCACATGGTCGCCAAACACTTCGGCCGCGACATCAGCGAGCCCCAGCGCCGCCGCTGGGTCAACCTGATCCAGGACGCCGCCGACGAGGCCGGTCTGCCGACCGACGCCGAGTTCCGGTCCGCGTTCCTCGCCTACGTGGAGTGGGGCACGCGGCTCGCCGTCCACTTCTCCGGTCCGGACGCGGGGCCGCCGGCCGAGCAGCCGACGCCGAAGTGGGGATGGGGGGCGGCCCCGCCGTACCGGGGCTGAGCACGGCCGGCGGGCGGCCGGGGGTGGAGCCGGTCAGGCGGACGGCGCCTGCGACCCGGCCCCCGCCTTCCGCGCGTCGGCGCCCCAGCTCGCCAGCAGCCGCAGCGCCTCCGCGGAGGCCGACCCGGGCTCCGCGTGGTACGTCACCATCGTCTGCTCGCCGTCACCGGTCAGCCTGAACCCCTCGAAGTTCAGGGAGAGCTCACCGACCAGCGGATGCCTCAGCCGCTTCACGCCGTGGCTCTTCTCCTTGACGTCGTGGGTCGCCCACAGCCGCCGGAAGTCCTCGCTCTTCACCGACAGTTCGCCCACCAGCGCGGAGAGCCGCGGGTCGTCCGGGTAGCAGCCCGCGTCCATCCGCAGCGCGCAGACGATGTCGATCGCCTTCTGCTCCCAGTCCACGAACAGATCCCGGTAGTCGGGGCGCAGGAAGACGAGCCGCGCCCAGTTGCGCTCCGCCACCGGCAGCTCCGCCCAGTCGCCGAAGACCGCCGCGGCCATGCGGTTCCAGCACAGGATCTCCGCGCGCCGTCCGACCAGGTACGCCGGCACCGAGTCCATCGTGTCCAGCAGCTGGCGCAGCGTGGACCGGACCTGCTGGGGCGGCCCGCTCTGCTTCTTCTTGTGCTTCGGCTTCGCGAGGTGGGTGAGGTGCGCGTGCTCGGCGTCCGTCAGCCGCAGGGCGCGCGCGATCGCGTCCAACACCTCCGCCGACACGTTCCGGCCGTTGCCCTGCTCCAGACGCGTGTAGTACGCCACCGAGACCCCGGCCAGCTGCGCCAGCTCCTCGCGCCGCAGCCCGGGCACCCTGCGGTGCCGTCCGAAGTCCGGCAGCCCCACGTCCTCCGGCTTCAGCCGGGCCCGCCGGGTGCGCAGGAACTCACTGAGCTCGGCACGCCGGTCGAGGGGGGCGCCGGGAGGTTCGGGGCGATCGTCCATGACGTCCAGTATTCCCGGTCGTACGCCCAGCAGCCTGACCCCGCCAGTGGTAGGCACGGCAGTCGTACGCAGAAGCGTGACCTGGGTGAACACGGTGGAATGGGGGAACCTGGACGGCATGCCCGGTCCGAAGGCAGGCCGGGACGACCCCCTCGCTAGGAGAACCACGCATGACCACCGTTGCCGCGTACGCCGCATCCGCAGCCAAGGCTCCGCTGGAGCGCACGACGATCGAACGCCGCCCGGTGCGCGAGTTCGACGTGCTCATCGACATCGAGTTCGCCGGCATCTGCCACTCCGACATCCACCAGGCCAGGGAGGGCTGGGGCGAGGCCATCTTCCCGATGGTGCCCGGCCACGAGATCGCGGGCGTCGTCTCCGAGGTCGGCCCCGGCGTCACGAAGTTCGCCGTCGGCGACCGCGTGGGCGTCGGCTGCCTCGTCGACTCCTGCCGGGAGTGCGACAACTGCAAGGCCGGCCTCGAGCAGTACTGCACCGGCGGCGGCGTCGGCACCTACAACGCCGTCGGCAAGGACGGCGAGCCCACCTACGGCGGCTACTCGCAGAAGATCGTCGTCGACGAGAACTACGTCCTGCGCATCCCCGACGGCCTGGGGCTCGACGAGGCCGCGCCGCTGCTCTGCGCCGGCATCACCACGTACTCCCCGCTCAGGCACTGGAACGCCGGCCCGGGCAAGAAGGTCGCGATCCTCGGCATGGGCGGCCTCGGCCACATGGGCGTCAAGATCGCACACGCGCTCGGCGCCGAGGTGACCGTCCTGTCCCAGTCGCTGCGCAAGAAGGACGACGGCCTCAAGCTGGGCGCCGACCACTACTACGCCACCAGCGACGAGAAGACCTTCGAGGACCTGCGCGGCACCTTCGACCTCATCCTCTCCACGGTCTCCGCCCCGCTGAACCTGGACGCCTACCTGTCCCTGCTGCGGACGGACGGCGCCTTCGTGAACGTCGGCGCGCCCGAGGAGCCCGTCGCGCTCAACCTGTTCTCGGTGATCGGCGGCCGCAAGACCCTCGCCGGCTCCGGCATCGGCGGCATCCAGGAGACCCAGGAGATGCTGGACTTCTGCGCCGAGCACGGCTTCGGCGCGGAGATCGAGTTGATCAGCGCCGCCGAGATCAACGAGGCGTACGAGCGGGTGCTCGCCAGCGACGTTCGCTACCGCTTCGTCATCGACGCCTCGACGATCTGACGGACCTCGGGACTGTCGGTTCTCGGGAGAGCGCTCCGGCGGACGCCGGAGCCTGGTTTTCGGGCAGGGTGCCCGGCCCTTTCAGGGCCGGGGTGATGCCTGCTCCCGCGGAGCGGGGCAGGGGTAGCCGGATCGCCGCCAGGGCGATCCGGTGTCGTCGGGGATGCGGAGGGCGGCCGCGGTCGGGTGGTGGTGACGGGGAGTCGAGAGTCCCGGGGCCGGTGGCCGGTGGTGTGGTCACTCGCATGGGTGATGGTGATCGATGAGGTGCGCTGCTGGGGAAAGTGTGGTCTAGGTTTCGGGGCATGGCGGTTTCGGATGTACCCGACGGGTGAGCAGGAGCGGCAGATGCTGCTGCACTGCGCGCACGCGCGGTACGTGTGGAACCTCGCCGTGGAGCAGCACGCGCACTGGCGGCCGGGCCGCGGGTCCGCGCCGGGGTTTGCCGAGCAGTGCCGTCAGCTCACCGAGGCCCGGCGGGACAACGAGTGGCTGCGCCGGGAACGCGGACGTACAGCAGCAGGCCCTCAAGGACTTCGCCGCAGCCAAGAACGCCCGCTTCACGTCCGGGTTCGGTGAGCCGACCCGGCGCAGGAAGTACCGGCACGAGGGGTTCCGCGTCATCGGCACCGACCGCGTCCCCGAGTACCACGAGGACGGCACACCGAAGCTGAACGCGAAGACCGGCAGACAGGTCATGGGCCGGTCCGTCGTAGTACGGAAGCTGAACCGGCGATGGGCGCGGGTGAAGGTGCCCGGCTGCGACTGGGTCCGCTTCCGCCTCAGCGCGAGCGGCAAGGGTGCGAAGCTGCCCGACGCGAAGACGTTCAGGGTCACCTTCCGCGACGGGCAGTGGCATATCGCGTTCGCCGTCGTCCCCGACCCGGCCAGGGCGCCCGGCACTGGCGAAGTCATCGGCGTCGACCGCGGCATCGCCGTCACCGCCGCCCTCTCCGACGGGCGGCGACTGAACTGCCCACAGCTCACCGCACGCGAACACGCCCAGATCCGCAAACACCAGCGCCGCGCCGCCCGCGCTCCCAAAGGCAGCGACCGCAAGACCGCCGCCTACGCGGCCGTCGCACGGCTCAAGGCCCGCGAGGCGAACCGCCGCAAGGACTGGTGTGAGAAGACCAGCACGCTGCTCGCCCGCAGCTACGACCTGATCCGCTTCGAGAAGCTGAACATCAAGAACATGACCCGCTCAGCGAAGGGCACCGTGGAGCAGCCCGGCCGAGGCGTCCGGCAGAAGGCGGGGTTGAACCGGGGCATCCTCGCCCGGGGCTGGGGCCTGCTGCGGCAGCGCACCGGGCACAAGGCCCCGGGCCGGGTCCAGGACGTCCCGGCCCCCTACACATCTCTGCGGTGCAGCGCCTGTGGCTGGATCGACAAGAACTCGCGCAAGAGCCAAGCCGAGTTCGTCTGTTCCTCCTGCGGCTTCACCTGTAACGCGGACACCAACGCCAGTAGCAACATCGCGGCAGGACAGGGCGGGATCCCCCGCCCCCGGCGAACAGCCGGTGCCGGAGGGGTGACAATGGCCAGCAGCCGTTCGAGCACCCGTGAACCTCAACCCAAACCGGTTGGAATCCCCCTCTTTTAAGAGGGGGAGGATGTCAAGAAGACGGCCACCGAGCCGCCACCCGCCCGGCCGCCGCCACCCGCCCGGCCGCCGCCACCCGCCCGTCCGCCCCGGCCGTCCGCGTCTGCCGGCTCGGCCGGCCGTCACGGTCCGGAGCCGCCAGGCCTGTCAGGGCCGCCGGAGGTGCCGGCCGGGGACTTCGTCAGCGGGTCCGGGGAGTCCTGGGGGCCCATGTCGAGGCGGAACGGCGGATACACGTCGGTCATCAACGCCGCGTAGGCGGCCACCCGCACGACCCAGCGGGCCAGCCCGATCAGGAAATCGAACAGGTGGACCGGGTAACGGCCGGTGAACGCCAGGATGATCACGGCGACCAGCGACAGGAAGTAGACCAGGCCGCCGCCGTGCCAGCGGTCCGACTCGCCCCAGCCCCAGCCCCAGTCGCCTACGAACATCCCCACGACGATGTACTGCGGGATCGCCAGCAGCCACCACTTCACCAGGACCAGGCCCCGGGACAGTCGCTCCGGATAGGCCACGTCGAGATGCGCCGGGTAGTCGGCCACGTCGGCCAGGGTGAACGGCGGATACCGGTCGGTGCCGAGCGCGGCGTGGGCGTAGTAGCTGACGCGCCAGTTCCAGCGCATGACGCCCACGTTGAAGTCGAACAGCGACCGCGGATACCGGCCGGTGAACAGGATGGCGAAGAACGCGACGACGGTCACGAAGAAGAACGCGATCCACAGGAAGAACAGCACGATGTAGTGCGGGACGGCGAGAAGCCACTTCACCAGCCACAGCCATCTGGACAGCCGAGGATCGAGGAAGGCCTCGACCCGCACGGGCGACCCGGCGACCGGATTCATGTCGATCAGCTCCTCTCGAGCGCCCCCGCCCCGGCGGCCACCGCCCCCGTCCCCACCCGGAGCGGCGGGCGGACGGGCGGTTTCCTGATCATGAATTCAGGCTCGCACAGGAACACAGAGGCTGCGACCGGGCCGACCCGACCTGCCCCCTGCCAGGTGCAGGAGGTGCAGGTGCAGGTGCAGGTGCAGGCGTCGGCCGCGCTGCGGGCGCTCGAGCGGCGGTCAGTGCGGCATCGTCGCCGGGCTGCCGCCGTTCGCCTCGTAGCCCGCGACCGCCAGCGCGCGGTAGACCGCGAACTCCGCCGCCGGGTCCGGGGAGAGCGTCCAGGGGAGCGCGCCGACGTGGCCGTCCACGTGGACCAGCTGGCTCATCGCCTCCGACCAGCGCTCGGAGCGGACCAGGAAGAAGACCAGCAGATGCCGGACGTGCGCCAGCATCGGATCGTCGGGCCGCGCCGCGTGCACCGCGAACAGCGCGCCGTGCACAGCCTTCGTCACGACCTCGCTCTGGTAGAAGCTCCTGACCAGGTTCACCTCGGGAAGGTGCTCGAAGACCGCGAAGAGGGGCATCGCCGCGAGAAGGGAGCCCCGCGGGGCTCTCGCCGCCGCGGCCTCCGCGAAGTCGTACGCCAGCTCACGCGAACCGTGCCACTTCTCGCACCAGTAGTGCAGGGCCGCGAGATGCGCCCCCATGTGCGCCGGAGCGCGGTCAAGGATCTGCAGCCAGAGCTGCTCGAACTCGGCCTGCGAGTACCGCAGGCCGCGGGCCACCGACAGTTCGACGATGTACGGGATCGGGTCACCGGGGGCCAGCAGCGCCGCCTGCCCGCAGGTGTCCTTCGCCTCCTCCATGATGATCCGGAAGTCGTCCGTGCCCGGGGTGGACGTGCGCCAGGCCTGCTGGACCAGGAACTCGGCGTGCACCGCCGCACCGCCCGCGTCCTTCGGCGCCTCCGCCCGCCACACCCGCAGCCACTGACCGCCGGGCGCATCGCTGACCCCGCCCGGCCGCTGCTGCAGCTCCAGCGCCGCCGCGCCCGCGAAGGCCTGGACGCGCTGCCAGCGCACCTCGCCCTCCGCCTCGGTGCCGGCCAGCAGCTGCTGCGCGGCCCGGTAGTCCTGCGTGCGCTGCACCACGTCCAGCACGTTCAGCAGGTCCTGGTCGGGGCCGGGCATCCGGATGTCCAGTTCCTCCGTGCTCAGGAAACCGTAGGTCGCCGGGTCCGCGGCGTCCGGATGATCCGCCGGGACCAGCCCCACCAGGCCGCGCCTGCGCCGCAGCAGCGCCAGCAGCACGAAGCCGATCATGATCACGGCGGTCAGGACCCAGAGAATCTCCATGCCACAAGCGAACCAGACCGCGCCGACAATTGGCCAACCCGCCCCCCATGCCTGTGGAAAAACGTCCCTGCCGGCAGGGACGGTGGTGACGGCGGAGCCGGACCCCCGTTACGCCCGCCGCCCGCACCGGGCCCGCGAGCGGACTACGCTCGGGGCCCATGAGCGACAGGCACATCAGTCAGCACTTCGAGACCCTCGCGATCCACGCGGGCAACACCGCGGACCCCCTCACCGGCGCGGTCGTCCCGCCGATCTACCAGGTCTCGACCTACAAGCAGGACGGCGTCGGCGGTCTGCGCGGCGGCTACGAGTACAGCCGCAGCGCCAACCCGACGAGGACCGCCCTCGAGGAGAACCTCGCCGCCCTCGAAGGCGGCAGCCGAGGCCTCGCGTTCGCTTCCGGACTGGCGGCCGAGGACTGCCTGTTGCGTACGCTGCTCAGCCCCGGCGACCACGTGGTCATCCCCAACGACGCCTACGGCGGCACGTTCCGGCTGTTCGCCAAGGTCGTCGCCCGCTGGGGCG
Organism: Streptomyces sp. B21-105; assembly: GCF_036898465.1. Lineage (NCBI taxonomy): Bacteria > Bacillati > Actinomycetota > Actinomycetes > Kitasatosporales > Streptomycetaceae > Streptomyces > Streptomyces sp. B21-105. The sequence goes on from NZ_JARUMJ010000001.1 coordinate 5,860,055, forward strand.
TGGAATGGTCGGTCGCCGACACCGGCGACGCCTCCGCCGTCCGGGCCGCGATCACACCGAAGACCAAGGCCGTGTGGGTGGAGACGCCCTCCAACCCGCTCCTCGGCATCACCGACATCGCCGCCGTGGCCCAGGTCGCCCGTGAGGCCGGCGCCCGCCTCGTCGTCGACAACACCTTCGCCACGCCGTACCTGCAGCAGCCGCTGTCACTCGGCGCGGACGTCGTCGTGCACTCCCTGACCAAGTACATGGGCGGCCACTCGGACGTCGTCGGCGGCGCGCTGGTCACCGGCGACGCGGAGCTCGGCGAGGAACTGGCGTTCCATCAGAACGCGATGGGCGCGGTGGCCGGACCCTTCGACTCCTGGCTGGTGCTGCGCGGCGCGAAGACGCTGGCGGTGCGCATGGACCGGCACAGCGAGAACGCCACCAGGATCGCCGACATGCTGACCCGTCACGCGCGCGTGACGAGCGTGCTGTACCCGGGCCTGCCGGAGCACCCCGGTCACGAGGTCGCCGCCAAGCAGATGCGGGCCTTCGGCGGCATGGTCTCCTTCCGGGTCGCCGGCGGCGAGGAGGCGGCGGTCGAGGTCTGCAACCGCGCCAAGGTGTTCACCCTCGGCGAGTCGCTGGGCGGCGTCGAGTCCCTCATCGAGCACCCGGGCCGTATGACGCACGCGTCCGTGGTCGGCTCCGCCCTCGAGGTGCCCGGGGACCTCGTCCGCCTCTCGGTCGGCATCGAGAACGTCGACGACCTGCTCGAGGACCTGCACCAGGCCCTCGGACAGCTGTCCGCGTAGCCGTCCGCGCAGCCGTCCGCGCGGGTCGTCACCAGTCGGTGAGCGGTGGAGTCGTCTGCGACGGCGGCTCCACCCACGGCTCGGCGACCGCAGCCCACACGAGGAACGCCACGGTGGCCGCGCACAGCAGCAGCCACAGCAGTCGCAGGGCCAGCGTCCGCCGGCGCAGCATCCGGCTGCCCCGGCGCACGACGTCCGGGTAGAGCTCCGCCGGCAGCGGAGGGGCCGTGCCCTCCAGCATCCGGCGGACGGCGGCCTCCCGGGCGGCCCGGTTCACGACGCCGCCGCCTCTTTCGCCGGGCGCACCGCGGGGGCCCGATGGCCCGGCGGACGCAGCAGTGTCGCCGCCGCCCGTTCGCAGACCGCGCGGACCCGGTCGTCGGGCAGGCCCAGCAGCGCCCCCACCTGTTCCTCGGCGACGCCCTCGTACAGCCTCAGGACGAGGACGAGGCGCTGTCGGGGGGTGAGGCGGGCCAGCGCGCCGCCGGCCGTACGCGGGCGGGCACGGCCGAAGGGCAGCGTGCGGTACCGGTGCCAGGCGCCGTGCGCGAAGCGGGCCGCGAGGTCCTCACGGGCGTGGTCGTAGGGGTCGTCACCGCGCAGCCGGTCCCAGCACGCGTATGTGTGCGCGAGGGCCAGCGTCAGCAGACGACGCGCGCGCGGGTTGTCGTCCGGGGCCTCCGCGGTGAGCAGCGTGGCGGTGTGCAGCAGCCGCCCACCGGCGCCGGCGACGAACGCCTCGAAGTCCCGGTTCCTGCGGTGTTCCTGGGTTCCACGCCTCTCGCGCACACCGAGCCTCCCGCCTGACGGCGTCCCCTGGACGGCCATCTGCCCCGGTCTCATCTGAGGCCAGGCGCAGGCTGCCGGTCAAGAGCCGCGCACGCTCGCCGGAAAGTCGTCCACGCGCGCGTGTCCGGGGGGTCAGCGCGCGCGCTCGGGCGTCAGGAGGCGGCCGGCGACTGTTCCGCGCCCGGGAGGCCCGCGGAGGCCATCCGGGAGGACAGCGCGGTGTTGAAGCGCGTGAGGAGCGTGCAGAACGCCTCGCGCTCCTCCGGCGCCCAGTCATCCGTCAGTTCGGCCATCAACTGCCGTCGCGAGGACCGTACTTCCTCGAGGCGCGCCGCCCCGCGCGGGGACAGCTGGAGCACCACGGCCCGTCCGTCCTCCGGGTGCGAGGTCCGCTTGACCAGGCCGGTGTCGACGAGCGGCGCCACCTGCCGGGTGACCGTCGAGGAGTCGATGCCCATGCTCGCGGCGAGCGCCTTGACGCCCATCGGACCTTCGTTGTCGAGGCGGTTGAGCAGCAGGTACGCGGCGCGGTCCATGGAGTTGCGCACCTGTCCGACCCCGCCGAGCCGGGTCTGTTCGGCCCGGCGGGCGAACACCGCGACCTCGTGCTGCAGCGTGTCGAGGAGACCGGTGTCAGCGACGGTCGTCATGTCCATCGACATTTCAGGTGTTGTGGGCATGGCCGGGGGCTCACTTCATGAAGGGGCTGCTGGAATGGGGGACAGAGTACGCGGCTGGAAGGCGGGTCGTACCGGCGCTGCGGAAACCGGTCTCGGAGGTTGGTCACAGCGGTCGTTCCCGCCTGTGAACTGCGATGCTGGTGTCATGAGCTACAGCCCGGCTGACTCCTTGCGCGCCGTCACCCTCGACGATGTGCGCGGCGCCCAGAAGATGCTGTCGGGCGTGGCCCGGGCGACCGCGATGGAGGGCAGCAGGCACCTGTCCCAACTGGTCGGGGCACCAGTGCACCTCAAGTGCGAGAACCTCCAGCGGACGGGTTCGTTCAAGCTGCGCGGCGCCTACGTCAGGATCGCCGGGCTGCTGCCGGAGGAGCGGGCCGCCGGAGTCGTCGCGGCGAGCGCGGGCAACCACGCGCAGGGTGTGGCGCTGGCGTCGACGCTGCTGGGCGTGCGCTCCACGGTGTTCATGCCCCAGGGCGCGCCGCTGCCGAAGATCAGTGCGACCCGGGAGTACGGCGCTCAGGTGCGGCTGCACGGTCAGGTGGTCGACGAGACGCTGGCGGCGGCGCAGGAGTACGCGGCCGCGACGGGCGCGGTGTTCATCCACCCCTTCGACCACCCCGACGTCATCGCGGGGCAGGGCACGGTCGGTCTGGAGATCCTGGAGCAGTGCCCGGAGGTGCGCACGATCGTCGTGGGGATCGGCGGCGGGGGTCTGGCGGCGGGCATCGCGGTCGCGGTGAAGGCGCTGCGGCCGGACGTGCGGATCGTCGGCGTGCAGGCGGCGGGCGCGGCGGCGTATCCGGTCTCGCTGGCGGCCGGGCGGCCGGTGTCGATCGACAACCCCACGACGATGGCCGACGGCATCAGGGTCGGCCGGCCCGGTGACGTGCCGTTCGGCATCGTCGGCGACCTGGTGGACGAGGTGCGCACGGTGTCGGAGGGCGAGCTGTCCACCGCGCTGCTGCTGTGTCTGGAGCGGGCCAAGCTGGTCGTCGAGCCGGCCGGGGCGAGTCCGGTGGCCGCGCTGCTGAGCGAGCCGGGCGCCTTCGAGGGGCCGGTGGTCGCGGTGCTGTCCGGCGGCAACGTCGATCCCGTGCTGATGGAGCGGGTGCTGCGGCACGGCATGGCGGCGCAGGGCCGCTACCTGGCCGTTCGGCTGCGGCTGACGGACCGGCCGGGCGCCCTCGCCACCATGCTCGGGGCGTTGTCAGTGGTCGACGCTAATGTGCTGGACGTGGGCCATGTGCGGACCGACCCCCGGCTCGGGCTGACCGAGGCGGAGGTCGAGCTGCACCTGGAGACGAAGGGGCCGACGCACTGCGCCGAGGTCGTCCGAGCCCTGCGCGAGGCCGGTTACACCATCCTCGGCTGAGGCCGACGGAAGGATCACCCGGCGGCGGGGCACGGGGCGGCGGGAGCCATCGGCACCGTCGGCGGTGGCCTCCCGGTCATCGCCGTCCTGGTCGCGGCCGTGTCCGACGCCGCTGTCCGGTCGCCGTCACGGTCGTCCGAGGGCGGTCGCGACGGGTGTCGGTGCAGGTCAGGAGGGTCTTCGTCACCCATACGTAAAAGCCCTTTGTGAGACGCGATACATCGCGTTATGGTGTGTGTCACGCCAGCCGTTCCTGTTCCTCATGACGTTCCCCATGGCAGGACGAAAAGCGACAATTCCGGGATTGCTCAGGAATCCCGTACGAAACATCCCCAACGACGTGGAGACTCATATGCCAGGCGCCATCTACGCCGAAGGCCTGGTGAAGACCTTCGGCGACGTAAAGGCTCTGGACGGCGTCGACCTCGACGTCCCGGAGGGCACGGTCCTCGGCCTGCTCGGGCCGAACGGCGCGGGCAAGACCACCACGGTCCGCTGTCTGACCACCCTTCTGCGACCCGACAGCGGCCGAGCGGTGGTCGCCGGCCTCGACGTGCTCAGGCATCCCAACGAGGTGCGCCGCTCGATCGGCCTGTCCGGCCAGTTCGCCGCGGTCGACGAGTACCTCACCGGCCGCGAGAACCTGCAGATGGTCGGGCAGCTCTACCAGATGAAGGCCGGCGCGGCGAAGGCCCGGGCCGCCGAGCTCCTCGAGCAGTTCGACCTGGCGGACGCCGCCGACCGCACCGCCAAGACTTACTCCGGAGGCATGCGCCGCCGCCTCGACCTGGCCGCGGCACTGGTGGTCTCCCCGCCCGTGATGTTCATGGACGAGCCGACGACCGGCCTCGACCCCCGCAACCGCCAGTTGCTGTGGGAGGTCATCAAGCGACTCGTCTCCGGCGGCACGACGCTGCTGCTGACCACCCAGTACCTCGAAGAGGCCGACCACCTCGCGCACGACATCGCGGTCGTCGACCACGGCCGCGTCATCGCCCGCGGCACCTCCGACGAGCTGAAGGCCCGCACCGGCGGGGAGCGCGTGGAGGTCGTCGTGCACGACCGCGGGCACATCGCCACGGCGCAGGAGGTGCTGACCCGCTTCGGCAAGGGCGACACCACCGTCGAGCAGCACACCCGCAAACTCACCGTGCCCGTGGCCGGCGGCGCCAAGCTCCTCGCCGAGGTCATCCGCGAACTCGACGCCCGCGGCATCGAGATCGACGACATCGGCCTGCGCCGCCCCACCCTCGACGACGTCTTCCTGTCCCTGACCGGGCACGTGGCCGAGGAGAAGGCCGAAACCAACGACGACAACGGACAGAGTAAGGAGCCGCTGAAGTGAGCGCCGTGAACGACTCCCTGGTCATCGCCCGCAGGAACCTGATCCGCATGAGTCGGATCCCCGAGATGATCATTTTTGGACTGGTCCAGCCGATCATGTTCGTGGTCCTGTTCACGTACGTCTTCGGCGGCTCCATGAACATCGGCGGCTCCACCGACCCGGACGTCTACAAGAACTTCCTGATGGCCGGCATCTTCGCGCAGACCGTCACCTTCGCGACCGCCGGAGCCGGCGCGGGCATCGCCGACGACATGCACAAGGGCCTGATCGACCGCTTCCGCTCCCTGCCCATGGCCCGCGGCGCGGTCCTCACCGGCCGCACCATCGCCGACCTCGTACAGACCGGTCTGACCCTTTTCGTCCTGGCCGTCGTCGCGCTCCTCGTGGGCTGGCGCCCCGGCTTCGCGGAACCCACCAACTTCGGCAAAATCATGGCCGGCTTCGGCCTGCTGCTGCTCCTCGGTTACGCCTTCACCTGGATCGGCGCCTTGATCGGCCTGTCGGTCCGCACTCCCGAGGCGGCCACCTCCGGCGGGCTGATCTGGCTCTTCCCGGTGACCTTCATCTCCAACGCGTTCGTGGACTCCTCGCAGATGGCGTCCTGGCTGCAGCCGATCGCCGAGTGGAACCCGTTCAGCGCGACCGTCCAGGCGTGCCGCACGCTCTTCGGCGACCCGGGCGTCTCGACGTCCGGCGCATGGCCGATGGCCCATCCCGTCTGGGCCTCGATCATCTACTCGGTCCTGATCATCCTGCTGTTCAGAACGCTGGCCGTCCGCAAGTACCGCTCGGCCACCGCGTGACGGCCCGCCACGGCAGGCCGATGCGGGTATGACGAAACCCCCGGCGGCACGGGGCGCCGGGGGCTCGTCCAAAAGATCCGGGACGTAAGCGGTCCGCGGAGAGCTCAGCCGCTGTAGGCCACGGCCTTGAGGATGCGCACGGAGGCCTTCTTGCCGTTGGGCAGCTCGTACTGGGCGTCCTCGCCCACCTTGTGGCCGAGCACGCCGGTGCCCAGCGGGGACTGCGGCGAGTAGGTCTCGATGTCGGAGCTCGCGTACTCGCGCGAGGCGAGCAGGAAGGTCATGGTGTCGTCCTCGTCGCCGTCGAAGGCGATGGTCACGACCATGCCGGGCGCCACCGCGCCGTCGGTGGAGGCGGGGGCCTCACCCACCTTGGCGTTCTCCAGGAGCTGGGTCAGCTGGCGCACACGGAGCTCCTGCTTGCCCTGCTCCTCCTTGGCCGCGTGGTACCCACCGTTCTCGCGCAGGTCCCCCTCCTCGCGCGCGGCGGCGATCTTGGCGGCGATCTCCGTGCGCGCAGGACCAGTAAGGTACTCAAGCTCGACCTTGAGCTTGTTGTACGCCTCCTGGGTCAGCCAGGTGACGGACTCGCTGGTCTGGGTCACAGGTGCTCCTCGTCGGTACTGGGAATACAAAGCATCGCCCACCCAGAAGCATGTTCCTCAGGTGATGGGCGAAACCACGAGCCTAACAATTCAGTGGCCGAAGGGGGAGGACATAAGCCACCAGAATTGCGTCGACGCAGGTCACCGAACGTGTATTACTGTGGGCGCCACCCGCGTGGGAGCTCCCGCGTCAGTCGGCGTGACAGCCGAGCAGCTCCGCCGTCGTGCCCGTCGCGGTCGTCCGCAGGGTGACCACCTTGTCGATGCGGGTGTCCGAACCGGAGAACCGGAAGTCCGCCCGGCCCACCTCGGCGCCGTCGGCGGCCTGCGAGCGCACCGTGCAGTAGCCGCTTGTGCCCGAGTCCTTGCGGACCTCGAGATGCACCTGGACCGCCGCGTCCGAGGTCGCGTCGAAGGCGATCACCTCGGCACTGATCTTGGTCTTCGCGACGTAGTGGTAGGCGAAATAGCCCACCAGCGCCAGCAGCAGGGCACCCAGCACGGCACCGGTGATCTTGAGCCTGTGGTCGGCGCGCTCGTCCGAGGAACGGCCGTACCGGCCCTGCGGAAGTCGCGTGCCGGCAGTACTCATGATCGTCCTCTCGGCGCGGAATTATTCGCCCCCCGATTCGGTCACTATAGAAGCCTGCGATCGCGCCGGTGCACACCGGGCGCCGACTTACCGAGGATTGAGTCTTGACTGACCAGCTGCGACTGATGGCCGTGCACGCCCACCCCGACGACGAGTCGAGCAAGGGCGCGGCCACCATGGCGAAGTACGTGTCCGAGGGGGTGGACGTGCTGGTCGTGACCTGCACGGGCGGGGAGCGCGGCTCCATCCTCAACCCCAAGCTGCAGGGTGACAGGTACATCGAGGAGCACATCCACGAGGTGCGCAAGAAGGAGATGGACGAGGCCCGCGAGATCCTCGGCGTCCGACAGGAGTGGCTCGGCTTCGTCGACTCCGGCCTCCCCGAGGGCGACCCGCTGCCGCCGCTCCCCGAGGGCTGCTTCGCCCTGGAGGACGTCGACAAGGCGGCCGGCGAGCTGGTGAAGCAGATCCGCGCCTTCCGTCCCCAGGTGATCACCACCTACGACGAGAACGGCGGCTACCCGCACCCCGACCACATCATGACCCACAAGATCTCCATGGTGGCGTTCGAGGGCGCGGACGACACCGAGAAGTACCCCGAGAGCGAGTTCGGCCCCGCCTACCGGCCGCTGAAGCTCTACTACAACCAGGGCTTCAACCGCCCCCGCACCATGGCGCTGCACCAGGCGATGCTCGACCACGGCCTGGAGTCCCCCTACGGGGAGTGGCTCAAGCGCTGGGAGGAGTTCGGGCAGCGCGAGCGCACGCTCACCACGCACATCCCGTGCGCCGACTACTTCGAGATCCGCGACAAGGCGCTGATCGCCCACGCCACCCAGATCGACCCGGACGGCGGCTGGTTCCGCGTCCCGATGGAGATCCAGCGGAAGGTGTGGCCCACGGAGGAGTACGAGCTCGCGAAGTCGCGCGTCGACACCGCCATCCCCGAGGACGACCTCTTCGCGGGCATCCGCGACAATGCCTGATATGAGCGCAAGCGTGAGCCTGGCAATGACGCACCTCGTCCCCCTCGCCAAGGAGGTCGACGAGAACAAGGTCACCCCCGGCATCCTCGGCTTCATCGTCTTCGCGGCGATGGCGGTGGCGGTGTGGGGCCTGATGAGGTCCATGAGCAAGCACATGGGCAAGGTCGACTTCAAGGAGACGGCGGCCGGCGCGGACCAGGCGTCCGGCGGCACCCCGACGGACGCCCCGCGGGACACGCCGACGACCACGACGACGGGGAAGTCCACCTCGGCGACGTGAGGTCGCGCCCGGGCGGGTGCGGGCGGGCAGGCCGGGCGGGGCCGGGCCGGAGGGCCCGTATCCGAAGGACGCGTGCGCACGTGAGTGTGCACCACGGCTGTGCCGCGTGCGGGGGCACGGGCGGCCGCGCCGCCCGGCCGGCGCTCGTGCCGCACCGCCCGGCCGCACCGCCCGGCCGAGGCCGGTGCAGCGCCGCCCACCCGCGCCGCCTGGCCGACGCTCGTGCCGCACCGCCCATTCGCACCCGGCCGGTGCTCGTGACGCGGCGGGTCGTCACCCCGTGCCGACGTCCACTCCCATGACCTCCCGGCCGTGCCTGTCCGGTACCAGTCCCAGACGCCAGGCCTGCCAGCCCGACTCCAGGCGCACACCGCGTTCCAGCAGGAGGCCGTAGGCCTCCAGGCACTCGGTCAGCCGGTCGTCACGCAGCGGATGGTGCGCCCGCCGCAGCTCCGCCAGCTCCTCCTGAGCCACCGCGACGCCCACCTCCACACCGCCCGGCGCCGCGTACGGCAGAAGCGTGCAGCGCAGGAAGCGGGCCCAGTCCTCGCCGCGCCGGTCCCCGTACGACGCGAACAGGGCCGCCGCCTCCTCGCACAGCGCGAGGGCCGCCTGGGTACGGGTGTTGCCCGCGTCGACGATCGCCAGCTCGACGCACGTCCAGGCCTCGCCGTGGGCGACGCCGATGCGCTGGAAATCGGCGCGGGCGTCGACCAGGAGCTGCCGGGCGAAGCCCGAATTGCGCAGCGAACCGGTCTGCGCGGCACGCTGGTCCCGGGTCACCCGCGCCGAATGATGCCGGGCACAGGCCAGCCCGTAGACGTCCCGCATACGGGAGAAGAGAGTGCGGGAACGTTCCAGCTCGCGGACCGCGTGGTTCAGATCACCCGTCTCCTCCAGCGCGAGGCCCAGGTAGTACACCGTCCACGCCTCACCGCGCGCGTCCTCGTTGTCCCGGTGCCGGGCCGAAGCCCGCCGCAGGTCCTCCGCCGCCGGCCCCGCGTCGCCGTCGATCAGACGGGCCCGCGCCAGCTGCGTCATCGCCCACGCCTCGCCGCGCGCGTCGCGGGTGCGGCCGTACAGGTCGAGAGCCTGCCGCAGCTCGGACTCGGCCCGCGGCACATCCCCCCGCCGCAGATGCAGCTGCCCCAGCTGGAAGTGCGCCCACGCCTCACCGTGCACGGAGCCGCCCTCGCGGTGCAGCAGCAGCGAACGGGTCAGCAGGTCCAGCGCCTCCGCGAGATGGGCCCGGTCGCGTTCCACCGCCGCCAGCGCGTGCATCGTCCACGCGCGGTCGGTGGCCAGTTCGGGCGCCGCCTGCAGGGCCATCGCCTCCCGCAGCTTCGCCGACGCCTGCGTGAGCTGCCCCTGGTGGTGCAGGGTGATGCCCAGCGAACACAGCGCCCGCGCGGCCCCCGCGTCGTGGTGGGCCTGCAGATACAGGTCGACGACCGAACTGAGCGTCGTGCGTGCCTTGTCCAGCTCGCCCAGCTGACGGGCCGCGATGCCGGTGCGCCACTGCACGGACCGGACCAGCAGGTCCTGGCCGACCGCCTGCGCCAGCTCGCTGATCTCGCCGAGCCGGTACAGGTCGCCGCGCAGCAGGCAGTAGTCGCACAGCGCGCCCAGCAGACTCATCACCGCGTTCTGGTCGACGCCCTCCGCGTGCCGCAGCGTCGCCGTGATGAAGCTCGACTCGTCGTCCAGCCAGCGCAGCGCCTCGTCCAGCGAGGTGAAACCGTGCGGGGTGAACCGGTCGGAACGGGTCGACATGTTGCCGTCGACCAACCGCAGCACGGAGTCGGCCAGCTCCGCGTAGCTGACCAGCAGCCGCTCCTGCGCCGCCGAACGCTCGGCGGGGTCTTCCTCGTCCAGCAGCCGGGCCTGCGCGAAGCCGCGCACCAGGTCGTGCAGCCGGTAGCGGTCGCCCCGGACCCGGTCGACGAGGCCCGCGTCGGCGAGGGCCGCGAGGAGCCGGGCCGCCTCCGGGCGGTCCGTCGCGAGCAGCGCGGCGGCCGCCGCCGTACCCAGCGAGGCCCGACCGGCCAGCGCCAGCCGGCGCATCAGCCGACGGGTCGTCTCCGGCTGGTCGGTGTAGCGCAGCCACAGCGCGCGCTCCACCGGCTCCACCGGACCGTACGCCGCGAGATCGGCCGCGAGGGCGCGCGGCGAGCGCGGGCCCAGCGAGGAGCCCACCACGCGCAGCGCGAGCGGCAGACCGCCGCACAGCTCGGTGATCCGGTCCGCGGCCTCGGCGTCGTACGGACCCGACGCGTCCTGCGCCACCGCGACCAGCAGTTCCTCCGCGCCCGCCGCCTCCAGCGGACGCACCGCCAGTTCGTGCACCCACGCGGACAGTCCGGCCGGCAGGTCGAGCGACGTCCGGGCGGTCACCAGGACCAGGCTGTCGGAGCGTTCCGGGACGAGCGCACGGACCTGCTCGGGATCCGAGGCGTCGTCCAGGATCACCGTCACCGGCAGCCCCGTCAGGTGCTGGTGGTACAGCTCGCCCAGCCGCTTCAGCTGCTGCTCCGCCGAGGAACGCTCACGGAACAGGAGCTGCTCGCGGGGCGCGCCCAGCCGGTTCAGCAGATGCAGCAGGGCGTCCCGGGTCGGCAGCGGGGCCCCGCCCGTGCTGTGGCCTCGCAGGTCCACCACGCAGGCGCCGCGGAACTGGTCGCGCAGATCGTGCGCGGCCCGCACCGCGAGGGCGGTACGTCCGCTGCCGGGGTCGCCGTGCAGCACGACCACCGTGGGACGGGTCTGGGTGCTGGCCCTCGCCGCCTGTACCCACTGCCGGATCTGCGCGAGTTCCGCGCGCCGCCCCGCGAACGGACCGGCCGGCTGGGGGAGTTGCGCGAACGACTGCTGCAGCACCGTCCGTCCGCGTGCCGCCGCGCTCTTGTCGGCGCCGCGCAGCAGCGGTCCCGTCGCCTTCTTCGCACCGGTCGTCGCGCTCAGCACCCGCTGCTGGTCCAGGAACGGCCGGATGCCGCGCACCTCCAGCGCCGTGAGCCACTGCAACCGCAACTGCTCCGCGCCGCCGGGCTGTCCGGCCGCACCGGCCCGGTGATGCGCGGCCGGCAGATGCGACCCCGCCACCTTCACCACCGTCGCCGCCGCCCCGACGACCCCGACGGTCACCCCCGCGCCGAGCGCCGTGCCCGTGCTCGTGCCCAGCGCGAGGTCGGCGACCGCCGTCGTCAGGGCGGCAACGCCGGCCACCAGCAGCGGAGTCCGGCCGCCCTCGCGCGCGTAGCGCTGTCCGAAGCTGACCCGGGAGGCCTCCGACTCCTCCAGGGCGCGGGCGTACGCCTCGTACTCCTCGGCTGCGGTCTGCGCCATCGCGTCCAGCGCGCCGCGCGCCCGCGTCAGCAGCGCCTGCCGGTCGGTACGCCCGCCGGACCGCCGTACCTCTTCCTCCACGGCCCGCGCCAACAACCGCTCGGCTTCCGCCCTATGGCCGTCCCGCATGTTCCGTCCCCCTCCGGCGGTACCAGCTGTACGCGGTCAAGTGTGCGGCGGCCGGCTCCTTGGCGCGAGGGGGCGGGTGGCGTTGCGGCACGGGGCGCCCTCGCCACTATCGTGATCGCAGCAACCGAAGAGGATGACGGGGGAAGTCGCATGAGCGCGTACAACGGGGGACCGGCGGGACCGCCGCAGGGACCGCCGCAGGGCCCCCACCAGCCCTACCCGCCCCAGTCGCCCCATCCCCACCCGCCCCAGTCGCCCCAACAGCCGCGTTGGGCCTGGTGGGTCGTGGGGATCGTCATTCCCGTGGTGGGCATTCTCATCACGGTGCTGGTCAGCCGGCCGGGCTCCTCGGACGGCGACGGGAAGGCGGCGCCGGCCTCCGACGGGCGGCCGTCCGCCTCGCCGTCGTCCTCCACCCCGGCGCAGCCCCCGGCGTCGGCCACGCCGGGCGCCGGGACGGCACAGGTGCTCTACGGCCCGGCGGACGTGGCGGCCGACGTGACCAACTCCGGGTCGTACATCGAGCTGGACACGTCCCAGCCGGTCGTGTCGGGCAGCTCCGTCAAGGGCGCGGACGTCATCTTCGGCGCGTCCCTCGGCGACCCGACGCTGTTCGTGCCGGGCTCCGCCTCCAACCTGGCCCCGCTGCCCGCCTCCGGTCCCGCCCCGGGCGCCGGGGAGTGCGCCGAGAGCGTGGACCGCAACGGCACGTACACGGCCGACGTGAAGCGGGGCGACCGCTTCTGCCTGCTGACCGACCAGGGGCACGTCGCCTACCTGCGGGTCGTCACCGCGCCGGGCACGGGCCAGGGCAAGCTCAACGTCACCGTCTGGGACATGCCTGCCGCCTGACGGGCCGGTACCTGCGGCAGGATGGACGCCATGGCGAACCGACTGGCCCATGAGACGTCCCCCTACCTGCTCCAGCATGCCGACAACCCCGTCGACTGGTGGCCCTGGTCGGCGGAGGCCTTCGAGGAGGCGCGCAGGCGGGGCGTGCCGGTGCTGCTGAGCGTGGGATACAGCAGCTGCCACTGGTGCCATGTGATGGCTCACGAGTCCTTCGAGGACCAGGAGACCGCCGACCGCCTCAACGACCACTTCGTCAACATCAAGGTCGACCGGGAGGAGCGTCCCGACGTCGACGCCGTCTACATGGAAGCCGTGCAGGCGGCCACCGGGCAGGGCGGGTGGCCGATGACCGTGTTCCTGACGCCCGAGGCCGAGCCGTTCTACTTCGGTACGTACTTCCCGCCCGCGCCCCGGCACGGCATGCCCTCCTTCCGGCAGGTGCTGGAGGGGGTGCATCAGGCGTGGACGGAGCGGCGGGACGAGGTGGCCGAGGTCGCCGGGAAGATCGTCCGGGATCTGGCGGGGCGGGAGATCTCCTACGGGGACAGCCAGGCGCCCGGGGAGCAGGAGCTGTCGCAGGCGCTGCTCGGGCTGACCCGGGAGTACGACGCGCAGCGCGGCGGTTTCGGCGGTGCACCGAAGTTCCCGCCGTCGATGGTGCTCGAGTTCCTGCTGCGGCACGCCGCGCGGACCGGCGCCGAGGGCGCGTTGCAGATGGCGCGGGACACCTGTGAGCGGATGGCGCGCGGCGGGATCTACGACCAGCTCGGCGGCGGGTTCGCCCGGTACTCCGTCGACCGTGACTGGGTGATCCCGCACTTCGAGAAGATGCTTTACGACAACGCCCTGTTGTGCCGCGTCTACGCGCACCTGTGGCGGGCCACCGGGAGTGAACTGGCCCGGCGGGTAGCGCTGGAGACCGCCGACTTCATGGTGCGTGAACTGCGCACCGCCGAGGGCGGGTTCGCCTCGGCGCTCGACGCCGACAGCGACGACGGCGAGGGCAACCACGTCGAGGGCGCGTACTACGTGTGGACGCCCGCGCAGCTCGCCGCGGCGCTCGGCCCGAAGGACGCCGAACTCGCCGCCCGCTGTTTCGGCGTGACCGAGGAGGGCACCTTCGAGCACGGTGCTTCCGTCCTGCAGCTCCCGCAGCAGGAAGGCGTGTTCGACGCCGAGCGGATCGCCGGTGTCAAGGAGACGCTGCTGCGTGCGCGTGCGCTGCGCCCCGCGCCCGGCCGGGACGACAAGGTCGTCGCCGCGTGGAACGGCCTCGCGATCGCCGCGCTCGCCGAGACCGGCGCCTACTTCGACCGTCCGGACCTGGTGGACGCGGCCGTCGCCGCCGCCGACCTCCTCGTCCGGCTGCACCTGGACGACCAGGCGCGTCTGTCGCGGACCAGCAAGGACGGTCACGTCGGGGCCAACGCGGGCGTCCTGGAGGACTACGCCGACGTCGCCGAGGGGTTCCTCGCGCTGGCCTCGGTCACCGGGGAGGGCGTCTGGCTGGAGTTCGCCGGGTTCCTGCTCGACCACGTCCTCGCCCGGTTCGTCGACCCGGAGTCCGGCGCGCTGTTCGACACCGCCGCCGACGCCGAGCAGCTCATCCGGCGTCCGCAGGACCCGACGGACAACGCCGTGCCGTCCGGCTGGACCGCCGCGGCCGGTGCGCTGCTGAGCTACGCGGCCCACACCGGTTCCGAGCCGCACCGCACCGCAGCGGAGCGGGCGTCGGGCGTGGTGAAGGCGCTCGGGCCGCGGGTGCCCCGGTTCATCGGGTGGGGGCTGGCCGTGGCCGAGGCGCTGCTCGACGGCCCGCGCGAGGTCGCCGTCGTCGGCTCCGGCACGGACGACCCGGCGTCGAAGGCCCTGCACCGCACGGCGCTGCTGGGCAACGCGCCGGGCGCGGTCGTCGCCTTCGGCGTCCCGGGCGGCGACGAGTTCCCGCTGCTCGCCGACCGTCCGCTGCGCGGCGGCGCACCGACCGCGTACGTCTGCCGCGACTTCACCTGCGACGCCCCCACCACCGACCCGGAGCACCTGCGCACCGCGCTGGGCGGCCGGGAGCAGCCGGCGGGTTAGCGGCCGGGGCCGACAGGTCTGCGGGTCAGCCCGGGAACTCGGCGAGGGCGCGTTCCACGATGGCCTCCAGCTGGTCGTGGTGCGCGCCCTTCCAGTACGCGCGTCCGCAGGAGCGGCACTGGGCGAAGACGTCGTAGTTCTGCTGGGTGCCGTGTTCCAGCTGGTCGGCGACCTCGTCCTTGGTGGCCTGGCGCAGCTCGCCGTTGCAGGCGGTGCACCTGGTCCAGGGGCGCAAGTCGGGCGCGAACCGGTCGAGGACGTCGCGCAGTTGCTCGGCGGGGTCGGTGCTGTAGACGTAGCCGCCCGCCCACAGTTCGCGCCGGCGCAGCAGGCCCCGGTCGCGGCTGAGCATGACGCGCTGTTCGGCGGCCGAGCGGGCGGCGAGCGCCGGGTCGCCGATGTCGGTCGACTCGTACGCCGTGTCCACGCCGAGCAGACGCATGCGGCGGGCGAGGGTGCCGAGGTGGACGTCCAGGAGGAAGCGCAGCGGGGCGCCGGGTACGCGTTGGGGGCGGGCGACCGGGCGGACGGTGACGGACTCGCCGTCGGCGGGGATGTGCGAGACCGGTGCCTCGCGGCCGTCGACGACGAGGGAGCCGACCTCGGTGAGGGGCACCCCGAGGGACTCGACGACGTGGCCGAGCGTCGACACGCCGTCGACGGTGAGTGCGGTGGCGCCGGCGCGCCGGGTGTGCGGGACGAACAGGGCCAGCTCGGGAGCGACTTCGACGCGGATCTCGGGTGCGTTCACCTGGTCAGGATGGCACGGGGGGAGGGGCGGGGTCTCAGGGGTTTCCGCTGCCCGGAGCCTGCTCCCCGCCGGGCTCCGGACCGTCTTTCCGACTGTGTTCCAGGTCGTGTCCCAGTCCGTGTTCGAGGACGTCCAGCGCGCGGTCTAGGAGGGCGGGGAAGTCGCCCTGGTGGCCGTTCTCCGCCCAGTACATGGACGCCTCCATCAGGCCGCCGAGGAGCGACATCGCGTGGACGCGGACCTCCAGACCGTCGGGGTCGTGGCCGGTGCGCTCGGCGATCGCGACGCAGAGCAGCCGGCCGGTGACCGACATGCTCTCCATCATCCGCGAGCGCACCGCCGGAACCTGGACCAGCAGCCGGGTGCGCAGTCTGGCCACCTCGACGTCGTCCTCGACGCCCGCGCGTGCGGCCGCCAGCATCACCTGGCGGATGGACTCCGGCCACGGCTCGTCCGTCGGACGGGCACGCAGCTCCTCCAGGAGGACGGGGTCGTACTCGTCGGTGAGGACGATGTCCTCCTTGGTCGGGAAGTAGCGGAAGACGGTCGACGGCGACACCTCGGCGCGCTCGGCGATCTGGTCGATCGTCGTGGCGTCGTAGCCCTGCTCCCTGACGAGCGCGTAGGTCGCGGTGCGGATGGCCTCGCGGGTCTTGATCTTCTTGCGCTCACGCAGACCGAGTCGCGGGCGGTCGGCGGGGGAGCTGATGCGTGCGGCCGTCATGAGGCTCATTGTCGGGCATCGGTCCGAGCGGCGGCCCCGTCGGGACCGGTGCCCGGGGGCCGCCGCCTCGGGCGTCCGCGTCCTTGACGCGAGGGCTCGCCGGCAGGAACGCCGCCGCCAGCAGCGTGGAGACATGAAAAACGGCCATGGCGGGGACGCCATGGCCGGAACGGAGTTGTGCGGGGCGGTCAGCCGTGCTGGTACGCCACCAGGGAGATGCCGACGTAGTGCACGACGAACGCGGCGAGGGTGAGGGAGTGGAACACCTCGTGGAAGCCGAACCAGCGCGGTGACGGGTTGGGGCGCTTGATGCCGTAGATCACGCCGCCCGCGCTGTAGAGGACTCCGCCGACGATGACCAGCACCAGGACCGCGATGCCGCCGGTGCGCATGAAGTCGGGCAGGAAGAAGACGGCGGCCCAGCCCATGGCGATGTAGCAGGGGGTGTAGAGCCAGCGGGGCGCGCCGACCCAGAAGACCCGGAAGGCGATCCCGGCGAGCGCCGCCGCCCAGATGCCCCACAGCAGCCACTGCCCCTTGCTGCCGGGCAGGAGCAGCAGGGTGAGCGGGGTGTAGCTGCCCGCGATGATCAGGAAGATGTTCGCGTGGTCGAGTCTGCGCAGGACGCCGTCCATCCGGGGGCTCCAGTCGCCACGGTGGTAGAGGGCGCTGACCCCGAACAGCAGGCAGGCGGTCAGGGCGAAGATTCCGCAGGCGACGCGGCCACGGGTCGAGTCCGCCAAGGCGGTCAGGACGAGTCCGGAGACGAGGACTGCCGGGAACATGCCGAGGTGCAGCCAGCCCCGGAGCTTGGGCTTGATCTCTTCCGACAGGGAGTGCGCGAGGGACGCGGAGCCGACGGCCGGCGAGTCCGTGGGCGCGTCAGGGACGGACGCAGTCATGGGCCAATCGTACCTACGGGACCGTAAGTTACGTGTCAGTACGGCGCGGCCGAGAGCGAGGAGTGGTCATCGTCTCACGGTGTGCAGGTCAAGGGCCGGCCGGGTGAAGGTCACGGGACGTGAAGCGCAAGGTCATGGGAACGCAAAGCTACGTCCGTACACGTGGCCATCCTCACTCCGCTCACTTGTGAGGCCCTCTGGACATATGGGCGCGACCGTCGGATGATCAAATGAGTGCGGTCGACACCGGATGAGCGCCAGGGGTTCATCACTGTGCAGCATCCGGGTCGCAGCCCCCACGGGGCCTCCAACAAAAAATCCCTCTTTTTAGGAGCAATCGTGGCGCGCGACATCGCGGCTTCCCCCGTCATTCCCACCCAGCACCAGGAACTCGTCTCCTGGGTGAACGAGATCGCCGAACTGACGCAGCCGGACAACGTGGTCTGGTGTGACGGATCCGAGACCGAGTACGAGCGACTGTGCGAGGAGCTCGTCGAGCAGGGCACGTTCCGCAAACTCGACCCGATCAAGCGCCCCAACTCCTACTACGCGGCCTCCGACCCGACCGACGTCGCCCGGGTCGAGGACCGCACCTTCATCTGCTCCGAGAAGGAGGAGGACGCGGGTCCCACGAACCACTGGAAGGCCCCCGCCGAGATGCGGGAGATCTTCACCGGTGAGAAGGGCCTGTTCCGCGGCTCGATGCGGGGCCGCACGATGTACGTCGTCCCCTTCTGCATGGGCCCGCTGGGCTCACCGCTGTCCGCGATCGGCGTCGAGATCACCGACTCCGCCTACGTCGCCGTGTCCATGCGCACCATGACCCGCATGGGACAGCCGGTCCTGGACGAACTCGGCCCCGACGGGTTCTTCGTGCGTGCCGTGCACACGCTCGGAGCGCCGCTCGCCGAGGGCGAGGCCGACGTGCCGTGGCCCTGCAACTCGACCAAGTACATCTCGCACTTCCCCGAGAGCCGCGAGATCTGGTCCTACGGTTCCGGCTACGGCGGCAACGCGCTGCTCGGCAAGAAGTGCTACGCGCTGCGCATCGCCTCCGTCATGGCCCGGGACGAGGGCTGGCTGGCCGAGCACATGCTGATCCTCAAACTCACGCCGCCCACCGGCGAGTCCAAGTACGTCGCCGCCGCCTTCCCCAGCGCTTGCGGCAAGACCAACCTCGCCATGTTGGAGCCCACCGTCTCCGGCTGGACGGTCGAGACGATCGGCGACGACATCGCCTGGATGCGCTTCGGCGAGGACGGCCGGCTGTACGCGATCAACCCCGAGGCCGGCTTCTTCGGCGTCGCGCCCGGCACCGGCGAGCACACCAACGCCAACGCGATGAAGACGCTGTGGGGCAACTCGGTCTTCACCAACGTCGCCCTCACCGACGACGGCGACGTGTGGTGGGAGGGCATGACGGAGGAGACCCCGGCGCACCTCACCGACTGGAAGGGCAACGACTGGACCCCGGAGTCCGGGGTTCCGGCCGCCCACCCCAACGCCCGCTTCACCACGCCCGCGGCGCAGTGCCCGATCATCGCGCCCGAGTGGGAGGACCCCAAGGGCGTGCCGATCTCGGCGATCCTCTTCGGCGGCCGGCGCGCGAGCGCGGTCCCGCTGGTGACCGAGTCCTTCGACTGGAACCACGGCGTCTTCCTCGGCGCGAACGTGGCGAGCGAGAAGACGGCCGCCGCCGAGGGCAAGGTCGGCGAGCTGCGCCGCGACCCGTTCGCCATGCTGCCGTTCTGCGGTTACAACATGGGCGACTACATGGGTCACTGGGTCGATGTCGCCAAGGGCAAGGACCAGGCGAAACTCCCGAAGATCTACTACGTCAACTGGTTCCGCAAGAACGACGAGGGGCAGTTCGTCTGGCCCGGCTTCGGGGAGAACAGCCGCGTCCTGAAGTGGATCGTCGAGCGTCTGGACGGCCACGCCGAGGGCGTCGAGACCCCGATCGGCATCCTGCCGACGAAGGACGCCCTCGACACCAAGGGCCTCGAACTCGACGACGAGGACCTCGACTTCCTCCTCTCCGTCGACAAGGAGATCTGGCGCGAGGAGGCCGCCCTGGTCCCCGAGCACCTCAACACCTTCGGCGACCACACCCCGAAGGAACTGTGGGACGAGTACCGCGCGCTGGTGAAGCGCCTGGGCTGACTCCCGTCCGAGACTCCGCGGCCGGTTTGGGGATGCCCTGACCAGCGATCGTCACGACCGGCCGCGGTGCGGTACCGGACACCCCCACGAGAGGCTTTCGCCTCTCGTGGGGGTGTCGTTTGCGAACTGGGCCTAGCCGCACCACACGGAACAGAAACGCCCGGAAGGCATCGCCCAAGAGCTGGGGCACGCCTTCATGGCGTTGGAGGAGGCGGAGCGGCAGGGTCTGCTGCCGTCCTTCGAGGACTGCGTCGCGTAGCGGGGAATCCTCGGCAGCGGCGCCGGAGAGGGGACGCCGTGCAACTGCCCTGAGGCTGCCCTTCGGTGAATTCCACCCTTTCGGCGGAATGGTGAAGCAGCGACGAGGGCATGGGTGTCGCCCGGGTGACCCGAAGCCACAATATCGGACGATCATTCATATTTCTTTCACAAAATGTGAAGGATGTGCTTGTTGTTCGTGACCGTAGGTGAAGTGGCATGCGAGCGGCATGGAACTCACTCAGTGCGCGCTTGCTGCTGATCCCCTCCCCATCGTGAGGAAGGTTCACTTGAACCGTAGAACGATTCGAATCTCGCGCCTGAAATCCGCCACGCTCGTCTCGGCGGGCGCGGTCGCCGTGGCGCTCAGCGTCGTCCCGAGCGCGGTGGCCGTCGCCGACGTGGCGCGTCAGCCGGGCACCGACAGTTCCGTGACGCCGCTGCGTCCGATCGAGCGGCCCTCCGCGGCCATCGCCGACGCGATCCGCAGGGCGGGCGCCGAGGGCCAGGCGACGGTGCAGTCCGACCGCGCCATGAGGTCCGCCGCGGACAGGGACAAGGACAAGCACCACAGCGGCCGTGACCACGCCGGCCCCCGGGGGCCGCGCGGCCCCCAGGGCCACGAGGGCAGGCCGGGGAAGCCGGGCAAGCCCGGAAAGCCGGGGAAGCCCGGCAAGCAGGGCCCGCCCGGCCCGCAGGGCCCGCAGGGTTTCCAGGGAACCGACGGTGCTGACGGCGCCGATGGAGCCGACGGCGCGCAGGGCAACCAGGGGTTCCAGGGCAATCAGGGCTTCCAGGGCAACCAGGGGTTCCAGGGTGACCCGGGAGCACAGGGCAACCAGGGGTTCCAGGGTGACCCGGGGGCGCAGGGCTTCCAGGGGTTCCAGGGTGACCAGGGGCCGCAGGGTTTCCAGGGTGACTCGGGGGCGCAGGGGTTCCAGGGGTTCCAGGGAACCCAGGGTGACCCGGGGGCGCAGGGCTTCCAGGGCAACCAGGGCAACCAGGGCAACCAGGGCAACCAGGGGTTCCAGGGCGTTCAGGGCGGCGTCGGCAGCAACCTGTACGTCAAGACCGCGACGGGGGCGGGAGGTGCCATCGCCACCTGTGATCTCGGGGACGTGGCCACCGGCGGCGGGGCCACGAACAACGGCGGCAATATCCGGGACAACTCCCCGGTCGGCGGCACGCCCACTTCGCCGCCCACGGGATGGACGGCCAGCGTGGCGAACGACAGCTCCGTCCAGGTCTTCGTGGTCTGCGCCGACGTGATGCCGTAGTCCTTCGTGAGCGGCGGTGCGGTACCGGCCGCCGGAGACCGGGCGTGCGCGGTGGGTGCCCTTCGAGGCTTCGGCTTCGGAGGGCACCGCCGCACGAGTACGTCCGACCGTTCGACCGCACAACCCACTCAGGGACCGAGGCCAATCTGGCGCCGGTGGCGAACGCCCCCGGCTACACCTTCGTCGGGGGCGACATCTGCGACCCGGACGTGGTCGAAGAGGCCATGGCGGGCCAGGACGCGGTGGTGCACTTCGCCGCCGAGTCGCACGTCGACCGGTCGATCGAGGGGGCCGATCCGTTCGTCCGCACCGATGTGCCGGGCCCGCAGGTGCTGCTCGACGCCGCCCGTCGGCACGGCGTCTGCCGCTTCGTCCAGGTGTCCACGGACGAGGTGTACGGCTCGACAGCCGAAGGGTCGTGGACCGAGGACCGGCCCTGAACAGGCGCGTCGGCCCTGAACAGACGCGAGGCGCCCCGCGGGACCCATGAGTCCTGCGGGGCGCCTCCCGTACCCGGGACCGGGGCCGCCTGGACCCGCCTAGACCAGCAGCGGGCCGCCGCAACGCTCGGCGCCGTCCTTCACCGAGATGAGGTTGGCGATCACGTACGAGATGTTCTTCTCGGAGTGCCACTGGGACGGGAAGCAGGTGGTCAGCCGGGAACTCTGGAACCTCGCCTCGATCTCCGGCACGAACGCGCGGTACTGGTCGTCCGTGTAGTACCAGAACGAGTTCTCGTTGTAGTAGGCGACGTGGGTCGGGTCCTGGTACGCGCCACGGCCGTCGGAGCTGGGGGTCGTGCTGAGGAGCATGCCGCCGGGCGCCAGCAGCCGGTACAGCTCGTTGATCAGGGGAATCTTGGCCGGCACGTGCTCCAGGAAGTCCACGGCCCGCAGCAGGCCGACGGAGTCGTCGGGCAGGTCCAGCCGGCCCGGCAGGGTCGCGACGATGTCGACGCCCTCACCCGGGTACTGGTCCACGCCCAGGTAACCGGGCGGCTTCCGGTGCGCTGCTCCGAGGTCCAGCGCGAGCAGCCCTCTGCGGTAGGTCCAGGCGAGGGCGTTGGCCTCGATGTACCTGTCGTACAGGGCGACCGTCTCGCTCTGGATGTGCGCGTTGGTCTCCGGGTCGCGCTGGGTGTTCGCCGGGTGCATCCGCTGCAGGTACAGACAGCGGGGGATGTGGTGGAAGTCGCCGACGTGGAACAGACGGCACATCAGGTCCTGGTCGTCCAGGACCGAGCGGGAGGCGTCGTAACCGCCGGCCGTCTCGTAGGCGTCCCGGCGGAACGCCCGTACGTGGTTGGGCGCGTACCAGATGTACGCGACGTTGTGCGGCGTCGGAGCCATCGCCCTGACCTGCAGCAGGTTCTGGCCGTCGACGCGCACGTCCTCGTAGTGCCAGCCGTGCGACTCGTTGAAACGGCTGTCGTCCCGTTTCCCGTCCTCGGTGATCTGCGCGGTGTTGCTGTAGACGAAGACCGCGTCGGGATTCTCGTCGAACGCCTTGCCGAGCTCCGCCAGGCACGCCTTCGCCAGCAGGTCGTCGTGGTCGAGTTCGACGAGGATCTCGCCGCGGGCCAGCTCACAGGCCCTGCGCTTCGCGGCTCCGACGCCGGTGACGTCGTCCGCGAACTCGATCCGGACCCGGTCGTCGGGGCGCTCCGGTCGCCAGCGGGCGCCGTTGTTGAGCAGGACGATCCACTCCCAGTCCGGACAGGTCTGCGCCTGCAGCGTCGCCAGGCAGTCGTCGAGGAAACGGGTTCGGTGGCTGGGGGTGAAGACGGAGAACCTCGGGGTGGCCGTCGACGTCATCTGGTGCTCCCTGCTCGGCTCGATGGTCGCGGAGGCCGACTGAGAGCGGACCGCGGGCGTGCCGACGTGCCGGAGTCGACCACCGTCATGTGCGCCGACGTTACGAGTCCGTCGCGATGACGCCGCCGTTCGGCAGGCGCTTGTGGTGTACAGATCACCCGAATGGGCGGACCGCGGCGGACCGCAGCGATGCGCGGCTGCCGGGTGTCGTGGAGGAGCGGGACGACCGGTCGTGTGGGCGTGACACGGTCATGGCGCCCGGTCCGCGCGTCGCTGCGGGTGCACGCGGACCGGGGCCGTTCGAGGTCCCCGACGGGGAGTCCGGGGAAGCCGGGGGGAGTCCGGGATCCCCCGGGACGGGGTCAGCCGGCGGTGCTCAGTTCCTGCTGCTCCGCCTGGCCGGCGGCGTGCGCGTCCATCCGCTGGGCCGCCAGGATCGCGGCGGCGGTGTCCGCGCGGGACGCCGCGACGACGAGGGCCCGGCCGGCGAGGGCGTGGGCCCGGTCGTGCAGGGCCGCGACGTGCGGCGCGGCCGGACCGGGGGCGTGGGACGAGCGGACCTGCGTCCGCCCGCCGCGCAGCCGGGCCACCTGCTGGGCGAGCCGGCCGGCCGCGGTGTCCAGGTCGGCGGACGGCGCCGTGGCCCGCAGCTCGTCGGTGACGGCGAGCAGCGCCGCGAGATGACCTGCGAGCTGGATGTCCAGCTCCTCCTCGCGGGAACGGTGGGGGAAGTCCGCGGGCGTGCCGGCCATCTTGGTGTGGGCGGACCTACCGGAAGTACCGGAAGTCCCGGAAGACTGGGTGCGGATCGGCTCGTACATGAGGATGGCCTCCCGTGCTGTCAGGAAACCATCCTAGCTTGGATCTCGTCTAAAGTTGAGGGATTCAAGAAGTCGTTGCCCGGATGATGTTTAAGTCTGGCTGTAGCCGTCCAGGAAGCGGGCGATCCGGCCGACCGCGTCCCGCAGATCCGTCGCCGTCGGCAGGGTGACGACCCGGAAGTGGTCCGGCTCCGGCCAGTTGAAGCCGGTTCCCTGGACCACCATGATCTTCTCGCGGCGCAGCAGGTCGAGGACCATCTGCCGGTCGTCCCTGATCTTGAAGACCGCGGGGTCGAGGCGCGGGAAGAGGTACAGCGCCCCCTTCGGCCGCACGCAGCTGACGCCCGGGATCTGCGTCAGCAGCTCGTACGCCGTGTCCACCTGCTCCTTGAGCCGGCCGCCCGGCAGCACCAGGTCGTTGATCGTCTGGCGTCCGCTCAGGGCGGCCACCACCCCGTGCTGGCCCGGCATGTTCGCGCACAGGCGCATGTTCGCCAGGATCGTCAGGCCCTCGATGTAGGAGTCGGCGTGCGCGCGCGGGCCGGAGATCGACATCCAGCCGACCCGGTAGCCGGCCACCCGGTACGCCTTCGACATGCCGTTGAAGGTGAGGGTGAGCAGGTCGGGGGCGATCTTGGCGGTGGGGGTGTGGGTGGCGCCGTCGTAGAGGATCTTGTCGTAGATCTCGTCCGAGCAGATCAGCAGGTTGTGCCGGCGTGCGATGTCCGTCAGCCCCCGGATCATCGCCTCGTCGTAGACCGCGCCGGTCGGGTTGTTCGGGTTGATGATGACGAGCGCCTTGGTGCGGTCGGTGACCTTGCGCTCGATGTCGGCGAGGTCCGGCATCCAGTCCGCCTGCTCGTCGCAGCGGTAGTGCACGGCGGTGCCGCCGGACAGCGACACGGCGGCGGTCCACAGCGGGTAGTCCGGGGCCGGGACGAGCACCTCGTCGCCGTCGTCCAGCAGGCCCTGCATCGCCATGACGATCAGCTCGGAGACGCCGTTGCCGATGAAGACGTGCTCGACGTCCGTCTCGATGCCGAGCGTCTGGTTGTGCATGACGACGGCCCGGCGCGCCGCCAGCAGGCCCTTGGCGTCGCCGTAGCCGTGCGCCGTGGAGACGTTGCGGAGGATGTCCTCCAGGATCTCCGGCGGGGCCTCGAAGCCGAAGGCGGCCGGGTTCCCGGTGTTCAGCTTGAGGATGCGGTGACCGGCCGCTTCCAGCCGCATCGCCTCCTCGAGAACCGGCCCCCGGATCTCGTAACAGACGTTGGCGAGCTTGGTCGACTGGATCACCTGCATGTCTGGGAGCTTACGGCCCGGTAACGCCTCCGGGGGCGTGTTTTCCGCCACGTAAGGCGTGGATTTCGGGTGGTTTCCGGTGATCGCTCAGGGTAGTGTCCAGATCTGTGTCGTGATGACGTAGAAGACGGCCACCCAGAACGCCGTCAGGACGGCGACGGTGCCGAGGCCGATGAGGTGGGTCCGGGTCGCCGGCTCGTCCGGGGCCGGTCTCAGCCAGCGCTTGAGGAGCCGGTTCACGTAGTACGGCATGGTGAGGAAGCTCATCAGGAAGCTCGACAGCAGGTTGCCCACCAGCAGCCCGAGCCAGAGCGGCATGTCCAGCGGCGACAGGGCGAGCGTCAGCAGCACCACGGTCGGATACAGGCCGACCCAGACCGCGAGGGCCGTCCGCGTCTCGGAGGGCGCCGCCGCCCCCTTGCCGTTCCCCTCGAAGGCGAACCAGCTGCCGAAGGAGTGGTCGACCGTGCGCAGCCGGAAGTCGTCGAACTTCTCCCCCTCGGCGAGGAGCTGCCGGCGTCTGCTCGACGTCAGCCAGGCGTCGAGGTGCTCGGCGTTGTCGAACCGGTACAGGGTGGTCCAGTCGTCCTGCACTCCTTCGACCGGCTGGAAGATCTCCGTTCCGCGAAACCCCTCGAACTTCTCCTCCTCCCGGGTCAGCCGGCGCTGCCAGGCGAGGAACTCGTCGACGTGGGCCGGGTCGACCCGGTGGGTGACCATCACGGTCACCAGCGGATCCGTCGGACGGGTGCCGCCGCTGATCACCTGCTGGGTTCCGGGGCCGTCCAGGTACTCGTCGCCGACGTCCAGGAGGCGCTGTCGCGTGTCGCTGTCGATCCACGCCTTGAGGTGCGCCACGGAGTCGAACCGGTAGACGACGACCCACTCGGGCTGTACCGGGGTCGGCGGGGAGACCTCGACGCCCAGGTACCCGGCGTAGCCGGCGGCGGCGGAGTTGACGTCCTCCTGCCATGACTCGTACTCCCGTTCGAGTCCGGGGAGTACCTTCTGGTGGATGACCGCCGTCGCTCCCGCGCTCCGGTCGCGGTCGGTGGTGTCGGTGCCGGCGGCCCTGCCGGCTCTGCCGGTGCGGTCGGCCCTGTCGGTGCGGTCGGTGCCGCTCATGAGCCCGGGCCCGTCGCCACCGACTGCCTTGCGGCGAGCCGGCTCCAGATCCGCTCCGGCGTCAGGGGCAGGGAGCGGAAGCGGACGCCGGTGGCGTCGTGGAGCGCGTTCGCCAGCGCCGGGGCCACCGGGTTGATGCAGCATTCCGCCATCCCCTTCGACCGCAGCGGGCCGACGGAGTCCGTCGAGGCCACCAGCAGCACGTCGGTGCGTGGGACGTCGGCGTAGGTGGGGATGCGGTAGTTGCGCAGATTCGGGTTCGTCATGACGCCGTTCTCGTCGACGTGGTGGTTCTCGGTCAGCGCGAACCCGATGCCCTGGGCGACCCCGCCCTCGACCTGGCCGCGGACCTGAGCGGGATTGATGACCACGGCGGCGTCGGTCGCCTGGACGCTGTGCAGGATGCGGATCTCGCCCGTCACCGGGTGGACGGCGATCCGGAACCCCTGCGTGTTGGAGGTGACGCTGCGGGGCGAGCCGTAGGCCTTGCGGGCGGCCGTGAACCGGATGCCACGGGCCCGGGCCGACGCGACGAGCTCGGCCAGCGGCACCCGCCGGTCGCCGCAGACGACCTCCTCGTCGTCGATCGAGCACAGCACGAGATGCACGCCGGTGTACGCGGCGGCGTACTCCAGGATGCGGTCGCGCACGGCGTCGGCCGCCCGGAGCACCGCGTTGCCCGAGACGAACAGTCCGGCACTGGCGAAGGCGCCGGTGTCGAATCCCGTGCGGTCCGTGTCCGACTGCACCAGGCGGATCCGGGACGGCGTCGTCCCCAGCTGGCCGGCCGCGATCTGGACGTGCGCGGTCGACGTGCCCTCCCCGAACTCGACCGTGCCGACGGCCAGTTCGTAGACGAGGTCGTCCCCCAGGGTGACCCAGGCCTCGGAGACGTGCTCGGTCGGGGGCGCGGTCTCGTGCAGGGAACTCGCGACGCCCGCGCCCCTCAGCCAGCCGGGGCCGGGCGGCGGCAGGCCGGCGGTCCGGGCCAGGGCGTTCTCCACCAGGTCGATGCACTTGGCGAGGGAGTCCTCGCTGAACGCCACGTCGTCGGGGCCGTCGTGCAGGGCCACGAGCGGGTCTCCCGGCCGCACGATGTTCCGGCGCCGCAGGGCGAGCGGATCGAGGTGCAACGCGCGCGCCAGTTCGTCCATCGCCGACTCCACGGCGAACGCCGGCTGCGTCATCCCGTATCCGCGCAGCGCCCCGCTCGGCACGGTGTTGGTGTAGACGGAGAAGGCGTCGTACCTCTTGTTGGGGCAGCGGTAGATCGCCACGGCTGCGCCTCCCGCGTACAGCGTCTCGCCGCCGTGGTTGCCGTAGGCGCCCGTGTTCGCCACATTGCGGACCTGGAACGCCGTGAGGGTGCCGTCGGCCTTCGCCCCGAGCTTGACCGTCAACGTCATCGGGTGGCGTGGCGAGGCCGTGGTGAACTCCTCCTCGCGGGTGAACTCGAAGCAGACGGGCCGCCCGGTGTCGAGGGCGGCGAGCGCCGCCAGATCCTCCGAGATCACCTCCTGCTTGCCGCCGAAGCCGCCGCCGACGCGCTTGCAGAACACCCGCAGCTGGTCGGAACGCAGCGAGAACAGATAGGCGAGTTTGACCTTCGCGATCGACGGCGACTGAGAGCTGGTGCGCACGTTCAGCCGGCCGTCCTCCATCCACGCGATCGAGCCGTGCGTCTCGAGATGCGCGTGCTGCACGCGGGGCGAGAAGTAGGTGCCCTCGTGGATCACGTCGGCGTCGGCGAACCCCGCGTCCACGTCGCCGATGTGCGTGTGCAGCTCGAGCAGCACGTTGTGGGTGGGGTCGCGGACGAACGGGTCGTGAAAGCCGTGCAGTTGCGGCGCCCCCTCCGCCATCGCCTCCAGTGGCTCGAACACGGCCGGCAGGACCTCGTACTCCACGACGACCTTCCGGCAGCCCTCCTCCGCCGCCGCGACGGTGTCGGCCAGCACCGCGACCACGCGCTGGCCCACGAAGCGGACGGTGTCGTCGAGGATGCGGGTGTCGTCCGGATCGACCAGATGGTCGGTGTGGATGGCCGTGGTGAAGCGCCGGCGCGGCACGTCCTGCCAGGTGTAGACCCGGTGCACGCCGGGGACGGCGAGGGCGGCGCTCTTGTCGATCGAGACGATCCGGGCGTGCGCGTGCGGGGAGTGCAGCACCTTGAGGTGCAGCATGCCGTCCAGGCGGGTGTCCATCGTGAACTCGGCGCGGCCGGTCACCACGTCCTCGGCGGCCGGCGCCCCGACGCTGCGGCCGACGGCCCTGCCCGGCGCGGCGCTCTCCACGCCGACCACGCCGTTCACCGCGTCCTCGATGGCCCGATAGCCGGTGCAGCGGCAGAGGTTGCCCTTCAGCGCCCGGGGCAGGTCCGTCTTCTGGGCGTCGGTGAACGTCGCGGCGGTCATGATCATCCCGGCGGTGCAGAAGCCGCACTGGAACCCCGGGGCGTCGCGGAAGCGCCGTTGCGTGGGATGCAGGTCGCCCGGTGACCCCAGACCCTCGATCGTGGTCACCTCGCGGCCGTCCGCGCGGAAGGCGGGGGTGATGCAGCTGTGCACCGGATCGCCGTCCAGCCAGACCGTGCAGGCGCCGCAGTCGCCCGCGTCGCAGCCCTTCTTGACGCCGTGATGGCCGAGCGCGCGCAGGAAGGTGCGCAGGCACTGGCCGGGTGCGGGTTCCTCCGTGAAGCTCCTGCCGTTCACGAGGTAGGTCATGTCACGTTCCAGCCATGAGTTCGCGACGAATCTCTTCGGCGAAGTGCCGTGTCAGATGGCGCCGGTGGCCGGGGGTCCCGTTGGGGTCGGCGAACCAGACGTCGGCGGGGACGGCGTCGATGCTCTGCCGCAGGGTCACGGCGTCGGGAAGGCCGTCGAACGCAAGGCGCACCGGCCGGGTGGTGCCCGCCGTGACCGTGAGCAGCAGGTCGCCCGACCCCGGGGCCCGGGTGCCGATCAGGAACACCGTCGAGCGGCCGAGGCGGGTCAGGGTGAAGCGGCGGTGCGCGGCACGCCTTCTCAGGGCGTGCGCCGGGATCATGACGAGCCGCAGGACCTCGCCGGGAGCGAGAACGTTTCGGTGGTCCCCGGTCACGAACCCGACGGCGTCGAGGACCCGTGTGGACCCGTCGGGAGCCCACAGTTCGTACCGTGCCTCCAGCGCGACCGTCAGCGTGATCATCGACCCGGCGGGCAGGGACAGGCAGATGTTCCCGCCGACGGTCGCCGAGTTCCAGACCTTGAACGAGGACAGCAGGGCCTCGCAGCAGCGTGCCAGGAGCGGGCCCGCGATCCAGTCGGCGGGCGGCGTGAACGCGTGCAGGTCGCGGATGGTGCACGTCGCGCCGATCTCGAGGCCGGCGTCGCTGCGTACCAGCGGATCCCAGTGCAGCGCCGTCAGGTCGACCAGGCGGCGCAGATCGGGCTGTTCGGCGGAGAACAGCCATGTTCCGCCCGCGAGCCAGGCGTCGCCTTCACGCCAGTCGGCATCGGGCCGGACGGCCGGTCGGCGTACGACTTCGGTAATGGTGTGCAGGTCCACGGAGTCGATCTCCCTCACGGCGACGAACGTGCGGAGGGCCACTGTCGACGGGGCGCGATGGGCGCGGAGAGTCCCTCTCAGGGTATCCCCGGGCGGGCCGGCCCCGCGATGTCAGCCCTTGGGGCGGGAGGGCGTCGCGCCCTGCCCCCGCCCCCCCCGCGCCCTGGACGCGAGGGCGTCGCCCCTTCCGCCGCCGCCCCCTCGGCCGCCGCCGCCCCTTCCGTTGCCCCCGCCCCTTCCGTCGCCCCTGCCCCTGCCCCCTGCCCCCACCTCCCGCCCGTCCGTGGCCGAAAGCAGACCCTTGCTCTCCTCCCCTCTGGAACCAACAATGCGCATGACAAAACAGCGGGCGGCCGGAAGATCTCCGGTCGCCCTGTCGCAAGAGGGGACCCCCACATGAGAAAGCCTCTCGTCGCCGCCTGCTTCGCCCTGGCCATCGCCGGGGCGGGCGCGGCGCCCGCGGTCGCCGCACCGGCCGCGGCCGGGACCGGGGCGGCCACGCCCAAGGCCGCCGCGCCCACGCTCAAGGCCGTCAACCTCGCCGGGACCGTCGCGCTCAGCAACTGCTCCGGCTCGGTCGTCCGCTTCCCCAGCTCCCTGGACACCGACCCGGCGCTCGTGCTCTCCAACGGACACTGCCTGTCGACCGGGTTCCCGGAGCCGGGCGAGGTGCTCGTCAACCAGGCCTCCAGCCGCACCTTCGGCCTGCTCAACTCCTCCGGCACCCGGGTCGCGACGCTGCGCGCCAGCAAGCTCGCCTACGGGACGATGACCGACACCGACGTGTCGATCTACCAGCTCACCAGCACCTACGCGTCGATCAAGAACTCGTACGGCATCTCGGCGCTGACCGTGCAGGACACCCACCCGGTCGCCGGCACCGCCATCACCGTGGCGTCCGGTTACTGGAAGCGGCTCTACAGCTGCAACATCGACGGGTTCGTCTACCGGATGAAGGAGGGCGACTGGACCTGGAAGGACTCGGTCCGTTACACCTCCGCCTGCCAGACCATCGGCGGCACCTCCGGCTCGCCGGTGATCGACCAGGCCACCGGCAAGGTCGTCGCCGTCAACAACACCGGCAACGAGGACGGCCAGCGCTGCACCGAGAACAACCCGTGTGAGGTCGACGCGAACGGCAACGTCACCGTCCGCAAGGGCATCAACTACGCCCAGGAGACCTACCTGATCCCGGCCTGCTTCAAGGCCGGCAACCAGATCGACCTGAACAAGAGCGGGTGCACCCTGCCCAAGCCGTAGGGACTGTCCGCCGGACAGCCCTGAGGCGGGCGGCGGGGCGTTCCGTCACGTGGGACCGCGACGGACCGCCCGCCCCGCCAGCACGTCCGTGCGCCGGCCGTCCTCGATGACGAACCGGCCGTCGACCAGGACGTGCGGGATGCCCGTCGGCAGGGTGCGCGGGGACCCGTACGTCGAGCCCGCCGCCACCGTCGCCGGGTCGAAGAGCACCAGGTCGGCGCGGTGCCCCTCACGGATCACGCCCTGGTCCGGCAGCCGCAGCCGGGCCGCCGGACGGCCGGTCGGGTGGGCGACGCACTCCCGACGACGAGGTCTTCCATGGTCGGCCTCCGGCTCGAACGGGTCAGAAGTACGTGCGGATGTAGTCGACCACCGTGCCGTCCGCCTCGGCCAGCGGGATCAGCGGCCACTTGTCGAAGGACGTGCACGGGTGGGACAGCCCCAGGCCCACCCAGTCGCCGACCTCCAGGTCCGCCTCGTCCGTCGTACGCAGCCAGGCGTGCTGGTCGGAGAGCGCGGTCACCGAGACGCCGGTCGCGGGCCGTTCCCGGCCGTCGCGGCGGATCACCTGGGCGAAGGGCAGGTCGAGGTCGTAGGCCGCGTCCCGCTTGCCCGCGTTGACGAACGCCTGGTCGGGGGAGGGGCGGGAGACGACCTGGGTCCACAGCCGCAGCGCGGGCTCCAGCGCGCCCTCCTCCGGGACCCGGTTGAACGGCGTCAGCCCCCGGTAGTGGCCGTCGTCGTGGCTGACGTACGCCCCCGAGCGCAGCAACTTCACCACGGGCAGGGACAGTTCGGGGATCCCCGCGAGGACGTCGGCGACCGCGTCGAACCAGGAGCTGCCGCCCGCGCTGACGATGATCTCCTCGGCGTCCGCGAACCGGCCCGCCCTGTCGAAGCCGGCGGCCAGGGCGACCAGCCGGCGCAGCCATGCGCGCACCCGCTCCGGGTCGGCCCCCGGCGTCTCTGCCTCGTAACCCGCGACACCGACCAGCCGCAGCGTCGGGACGGCCGCCACCGCGTCCGCGACCGCCGCGCACTCCTCCTCCGTGCGGACGCCGGCGCGGGCGCCCTCACCGGCCGCCAGTTCGACCACGACGTCGAGGGGGCGGACGGCGCCGCGCAGGGCCGCGTCCATCAGCTCGACGCCGCGCACCGAGTCGACGTAACAGACCAGGCGGAACGCGGGGTCGGCGTCGAGCTCGGCGGAAACCCAACGCAGGGCCGCCGCGTCGACCAGTTCGTTGGCGAGGAAGATCCGCCCGACGCCGTACGCCCGGGCCACCCGCACCTGGTGCGGGACCGCGAGGGTGATGCCCCAGGCGCCGTGGTCGAGCTGGCGCCAGAAGAGCTGCGGGGCCATCGAGGTCTTGCCGTGCGGCGCGAACGCGAGGCCGTGCCGGGTCGCGTACGTCTCCATGAGCGCGAGGTTGTGCTCCAGGCGCTCCGCGGAAAGGGCCAGCACCGGGGTCGGGAAGCCGCCGGTGAAGAGGTCGCGGCGCTGGGCGGCCAGCTCGCCGACGGTGAGGCCGTCGGCGTCCGGCGGGAGGCCCTTGAAGCGGTGGTCGACACGTTCCTCGGCCAGTCGGGCGAGCGCCGCGATCGCCTCGGTACTCATGGAACCTCCCTGATCAGGAGCGTTGCACATAATGCAGCGTCCATTGCGTATGCCGCTCACGGCTGTCTGACAAACGCGGGGCCAACGGACCGTTCCTAGAGACTGAGCGGGACTCCCACTCACCAGAACACTCTCGAGCACACTCCAACCCGAGCAGCTCCGACCCCTCGGCGACCGGGACTCCGGCCTTCGGCCGGGGACCCCCATCTCACTTCGCTCGCCCACACCAGCACGGGAGCCACGACGAACGTGACCGCCACCGGACCCCGCAACGCCCCGGCCGCCTCACACGGCACGCACGTCGTGGACGCTCCAGTCGCCTCGCACGGGGTGAACGTCGTGGACGTCGTCGCGCTCGGCGAGTCCATGGTCGTCCTCCTGCCCTCCCGGCCGGGCCGCCTCGCCGGTGTGCCGTCCTTCGACCGGGGAATCGGCGGCGCGGAGTCCAACGTGGCCTGCGCCCTCGGGCCGCCGACCTCGCGGCCACGAGGCGTCCATCAACTGCGTCGCCGCGCCCGTCCGGGGCGCCGACGGCCGGGTGGTCGCCGCGCTGTCCGTCTCCGCGCCGAACGTCGTCGCCACCGCCGACGAGCTCCTCACCCCGCTCCCGCTGGTCCGCCGCGCGGCGGACGCCGTCAGCGGCGAGTACTCCGGCAGGACGCCCGTACCGGCTCCGTCGGCTTGAGGGTGGCCGTATTGCGCGGCTTCGTCTGGTTCTCCATGGATCGCCGTGCGGAGCTCCCGTAACGAAGTAGGGGCTGGCTGTGTCCGGCACAGGATCGTCGACCATACTGCCCGCTGTGGAGCAGCGCATAGGTACGAGCAGCCAGCCCCTGAAGGGCGCCGGATTCGACCCGGCATTCGTTCCCGGGCTCACGTCGCCCGTGACCGCGGGGCCGTCCGACGCGAAGCCGGCCGAGGCCGACGACGCCGAGGCGGTCGTCGACTCGGAGGAGGTGGAGAACACCGACACCGGATCCGGGTCCGAGGCCGACGCCGACGCCGTGTCCGACGCGGAGGCGGAGACCGAAGCCGACGCCGAGGACGGGGAAGCGCAGGAGCCGGAGGCATCCGCCGCGGGTCCCGTCTTCGAGGCCTCCGACCGCCGGGCGCGGATCGCCGCCGACGCCAGGGGCGTCCGGCTCCGCCTCGACGAGGAGGAGTGCGAGTTCCGCTGGGACGAGATCGGCGCCGTCGAGACCGAGACGCCGCGTTTCGGCAAGCGGTACACCATCACCGTGCACACCCCGGAACGCCGCTGGTACCCGATCGAGATCGAGGCGACGTCCAGGGCGCGCTTCGCGGAGTGGGACGAGCAGCTGGACGCTGTCCTCGACGCCTACTTCGACGAGGGGGACGCGGACGCCGGGGACGCCGAGGCCGACAACACCGACGCCGAGCCGGTCAACGCCAAGGACGCCGACAAGGACGCCGACTAGGGACCGGTTCGCGTGAGGGCGGGCTGAGCACATCGGGTGGAGATCGGGCAGGCCCTCTTGCCCGACCGCCCGCTGTGGGCTTTCTTGACCCTCATGGCGGACACCACGGAACCCCCCACGGGAAACACCAAGGCCACCGAGGACACCGGGGCCGGCAAGGCTCCATCCGGCGTCGACCAGACC
Source organism: Streptomyces sp. B21-105 (assembly GCF_036898465.1). Lineage (NCBI taxonomy): Bacteria > Bacillati > Actinomycetota > Actinomycetes > Kitasatosporales > Streptomycetaceae > Streptomyces > Streptomyces sp. B21-105. The sequence continues at coordinate 5,893,901 of NZ_JARUMJ010000001.1, forward strand.
CCCAGAAAGTCCAGCTGGAAGTACATCGGACCCGGCATCGTGGTCGCGGCGACCGGCGTCGGCGCCGGCGACCTCGTGGCCACCCTCATCGCCGGCAGCAACTTCGGCTACACCCTGCTCTGGGCGGCGGTCGTCGGCTGCCTGGTCAAGATCTCCCTCGCCGAGGCGGCCGGCCGCTGGCACCTGTCCACCGGCCGCACCCTCTTCGACGGCTGGGCGGGGCTCGGCCGTTGGACGACGTGGTTCTTCGGCGTCTACCTCGTCGTCTGGGGCTTCGTCTACGGCGCGGCGGCGATGTCGTCGAGCGCGCTGCCGCTGCAGGCGCTGTTCCCGGACGTGATGGGCCTCAAGTCGTGGGCCGTCGCCTGCGGTCTGGTCGGCCTGGTGTTCGTCTGGTTCAACAAGTACGCCGTCTTCGAGAAGGTCATGACGGTCCTCGTGGGTGTCATGTTCGTGGTCACCGTGTACCTGGCGGTCCGCGTCACCCCGAACCTCGGCGACGCCCTCGCCGGCCTGCTGCCGGTCCTGCCGGACGAGAAGGACTCCGTCCTCAACACCCTCGGCCTGATCGGCGGCGTGGGCGGCACCATCACGCTGGCCGCGTACGGCTACTGGGTCAACGCCAAGGGCTGGACGAACACCGGCTGGATGAAGGTCATGCGGCTGGACAACCGCGTCGCCTACCTCACGACCGGCGTCTTCGTCGTCGCCATGCTCTTCGTCGGCGCGGAACTGCTGCACTCGGCGAACGTGTCGATCGCGAGCGGCGACAAGGGGCTCGTCCAGCTCAGCGACATCCTGGAGGCGAAGTACGGCGCGGCCACGGCCAAGTTCTTCCTCATCGGCTTCTTCGCGACGTCCTTCACCTCGCTGATCGGCGTCTGGCACGGCGTGAGCCTGATGTTCGCCGACTTCTACGCCCGCCTGCGGGGCGGCAGCGACACGACCGGCACGGAGGTCGCCTCCGGCGAGCGGGAACGCTCCTGGCCCTTCCGGGCGTACCTGCTCTGGCTGACCTTCCCGCCGATCGTGCTGCTCTTCCAGGGCCAGCCGTTCCGCCTGGTCATCCTCTACGGTGTGCTGGGCGCGGCCTTCCTGCCGTTCCTGGCGGGGACGCTGCTGTGGCTGCTCAACTCCTCCCGCACGCCCCGCGAGTGGCGCAACGGGCTGCTGAGCAACGCGATGCTTGCACTGGCGGGGCTGCTGTTCCTGGTGCTGTGCGTCAAGCAGATCTGGGACCAGCCCTGGTCGGATTTCTTCTGACCCCCGACCGGGCCCCGCGGAGCCCCCGTTGAACCCCGCGGAGCCCAGCCGGGCCCCGGCCCCGTCGGGCCCCGTCGGGCCCCGTCGGGCCCCCGTCCGGACGCGCCCGGCCGGGGCCCGCGGCGGCCGTCAGTCCTGGTCGCTCAGCCAGCGCGGGCTGAGCGCGATCGTCCGCAGCTGCGCGACGGTGAGAGCGGGCTCGGCGCGGGTCGCCGCCTTGTTCTGCTCGGCGGCGTTGAAGGCGCTGACGACGACCCGCAGACCGTCCTTGCGGAGGGTGTCGACGGTCCACATCACGACCCCGGCCCCGCCCTTCTCACCCGGGCCCTGCCGGACGGCGACCCGGGTGCCGTCGGCCAGGGTCTCGGAGCCGTCGCCGAACAGCTCGTCGGCGACGTCGGACATGCCGGGCTGCACGTTGATCTGGACCAGGCTCCTGCCCTTGCCGTCGTCGACGACCATGTAGCCGTACCCGGTCTCCTGGCTGCCGTACGAGACGCGTTTCAGGCTGGACGGCAGCAGGAGGCTGAGCTTGCGCAGGATGAGCCACCCGGCCATCTCCGCGGGCCGCGTGGACGCGCTCGCGGCGGCGGAAGGCTTCTGCTGCTCGCGGGGCATGGCGTCCACGATCCGGCGCCACTCCGAGGCCGCGGCGAGGGTCCTCAACCGGGCCGTCGACAACGGGGGTTCGGGGCGGGTGACCGGCTTGCCCTTCTCCGCCGCCGCGTTCCACTCGATGACGCTCACATGCTGCCCGGCCGGAGTGACCAGGTCCGCCCCCCACGCCTTGGTGTCCTCACGGCGGTCGGGATACTCGTACCCCTGGTAGACGGTGACCGCCGACCCGTCGGGCAGGACGTCCGTCCTGCAACTGTCGAAACCCGACTGCCCGCCGTCCGAGCAGGGCATCACGGCTGTGACGGGATCGAACTTCCCCGGGGTGTCGGTCCGGACGCGGTCCAGGCCGACGGAGACGGCCCCCTCGCCTTTGCCGTCGTCGAACACGCCGAGGGCGAGCGGCGGCAGTTCCTCGTCCGTGCCGCGCGCCTCCGTCTTGGTCAGCTTCCCCTTCGGCAGCAGCTTCTTGAGGGTGCGGAACACGTCGTCGGCGGAGTACGCGGCCGGCTTGGCGCTGGAGCTGCCGCTCGCGGCGACGGAGGAGGGGTTCGGAGCGGGCGTGCCGCCCCACGGCACGAGCAGCGTCCCGCCCACGCCCACCAGGGCCAGGCCGGCGACGCCGCCCGCGACGGCGGCCCTGCGCCGCAGCCGCAGCCGGTGCCCGCGGGCCTGACCGGCGGCGGCGAGCGCGCCGCCCGGCCGGTCGAAGGCGCCGCCGGCCTCGTGCAGGGCGGCGGAGAACCGCTCCTCGAAGGGATCGCTGTGCTGGTCTACGGGCATGGGGAACCACCGTCTTCCGCGTGGGATGGAGTGAAGTCGTGTGAAGTGCGGCGGGCCGGCGGCCCGGAGCCGGACCGTCGAGGGCCGGACGGCTCAGGGCCGGGCGTACTCGCTCATGTCCTCGCCGAGCAGTTGCCGCAGGCGTCCGAGGGCACGGGAGCAGCGGGTCCGCACGGCCGCTGAGCTGGCGTTCATGGCGTCGGCGGTCTCCTCTATCGAGCGGTCCTCCCAGTACCGCAGCACCACGACGGCGCGGTCCTTGGCGGGCAGCCGGCCGAGCGCCTGCACCAGCGTCAGCCGCAGTGAGGCGTCGGTGCCTCTGCGGTCGGGCAGGTCGGGGAACACGTCCGTGGCCTGTTCGCGGCTGCTGCGCTTGCGCTGGTGCGCGAGGAAGGTGCGGGTGAGGACGGTCTGCGCGTACCCGGCCGGGTTGTCGACCCGGGACACCCGTCCCCAGCGGACGTACAGCCTGCCGAGGGTCTCCTGAACCAGATCCTCGGCGAGATGCGTGTCCCCGGCGGTGAGCAGACACGCGGACCGGTAGAGATGCCGGGCGCGCGCTGCCGCGAACTCGGCGTACTCGTCCGCGCGGACCTGCCTCATGTGTGTGCCCCTCGTGTCGGTTACCGTGCCGCCCTCACCTCACTGATGCGGTGGGGCACGGTAAATGTTTCAAGGGAGACCGAAAGTGGGCGCACAGCCCCCGCCGGGTAGGTTTCCCGCTGTGACCGAGCAGCCCCCGCCCCCGCCCCCGCCACCGTCCATCCTGCCGCCGTCCACCCCGCCGGGGTTCGGCCCGCCGGGGTTCGGCCCGCCCCCACCGCAGTACGCCCCGCAGCCCCAGCCCGGCGGCCCGGACTTCACAGCCGTCGACAAGCACAACGCGGTCGTCGTGGACGAGGCGGGCGTCGCCTTCGAGATGTACGGCATCACCGTCGACTTCCCCTGGCCCGAGATCCGCAGCGTCCACTACAAGCCGAGCCCCGACGGCAAGGCCCTCATGGTCGCCGTGGTCCACATCGACGGCCGCGTCTACGAATGCGTCGTCAAGGCCAAGCCCAAAGACCGCCTCCAGACCTGGTTCCCCCACCTCGCCCGGGTCCTGTCCCACTACCGCCCGACAGGCTGACCGGGCCCGTCGGCCCCCTCCGGCCACGGCAGGGCGGGTGCGTGCGGGGCGACCGTCGACGAGCAGGCGTTGACGGCCGTCGCGTTTCCGTTGTTGTCAAGAGGTCGTCGTCGGCTCCGCTTGTGGAGGGTCCGTGTGCGTAACCTGCCCCGGTTTGGCGGGACTTGCGCGAAGAAGAGTTGTCAGGCAGCTACGGAAAGCTGTTCTCCGGCCACAGGGGCGTGGATACAGTGCTGAGGTAGTCACGCAACGAAGTCACCCCGGCGCACCGGAGTAACGCCGGTGGGCCGGACGGCGGGAATCGGGGAGCTGCGCGTGCCAACAGCCATTGCCGTGACCGGAGCCGACCTGGCGCTGTCGCCGCAGGACGAACGCACCCTGCCCGCCGCCGTGCTGACCGGCCTCGATCAGCAGCCGCTTCAGGACGCCCTCGCCGCCGTCCAGTCGCTCGTCGACCAGCACGGGCATCTGATCGTCGTGTACTCGCGGGCCGTGCCCGCCGCCGTCGAGCAACGGCTGCACACCATCCGCTCCCTCCTCGAGAGCGACCGCATCGCCCTCTTCCGCCCCGACCTCCCGCCGCTCGCCGTCGCCGTCCTGGTCCGCCAGTTGCGTCAGCTCGCCTCCTGCGACCTCGGCCCCGGCGTGCTCGCCTCCGCGGGCCGGCTGCTCACCCACTACCTCCACGCGGGCGCCCTCCTCGGCTCGGTCGCCCGGCTCGACCGGGTGCCCGGCGTCGGCCTGAAGTCGCACGCCCGGTCATGGGTGCCCGGCAGCCAGTTCGGCGTGCTGGCCCACCCCAAGCCGGAACTGGTGAAGGCCACCCCCGAAACGACCCTGCCGGGACCCGAGTTCGGCACCTGGCTGCTCGTCGCCCGCGGACACCTGCAGTCCGACTGGGTCACGGACGTGCTGGCCCCCGCCTGGCGGGTGCAGGGACTGCGGGAGACGGAACTGCCCGCCGAGTCCGCCGACTGGTGGGGCACCGGCAAGGCGATCGAGTTCTGCGCCTACCTGCCCGACCTGTCCGTCCTCTACCAGCTGGTCGCCTCGGTCCGGCAGAGCGTGTGCCACTGGTGCGGCATCGACGTCATCGGCGACCGTTGCGTCTTCTGCTCCGCCACCCCGCCGTCCGCCTCCGAACTCGCCGTCCGTCCCGCCCGCGAGCTCACCGCGGGCGGCTGAGACGTACGCCCGGTCTCTCCGCTCCGCCCCGCCCGCTCGTTCCCGTCCGTTCGCCCGACCCGACTCCCGACGAGGTTGTACGGCTCATGAACTCCCGTCAGCGCCGCGGCGTGATTCTGCTCATCCTGTCGATCGTGTGCGCCCTCGGCGCCTTCGCCGGCGTTCTCTCCGTCATCGACGACGTGAAGTCCAAGGTCGGTCCCGAGGTCACCGCGTACGAGCTGCGCTCCGACATCGCGCCCTACACCGCCCTGAGCGCGGGCCAGTTCAAGAAGATAGAGATGCCGGAGCGCTGGCTGTCCGAGAACGCCGTCACCGACCTCGCCGCCATCCGCGGCAAGATCGCCGTGACGACGCTGCGGAAGGGCTCCCTGCTGCAGAGCGACATGATCGTCGACCAGCCCGCCCTCCAGCCGGGCCAGCAGGAGGTCGCCATCATGATCGACGCGGCGACCGGCGTGGCCGGCAAGATCACCCCGGGTTCGTCCGTCAACGTCTACGCGACCTTCGAGGGCGCCCGCGACAGTGATCCCGACCAGTCGAAGATCATCGTCACCAACGCCCGGGTCCTCGACGTCGGCGAGCTGACCGCCCTCGAGCCGGACGAGAAGAACCGCAGCCAGTCGCCCAGGGACGCGGTGCCCATCACCTTCGCGCTGTCGACCCTCGACGCCCAGCGCATCACGTACGCCGAGTCGTTCGCCAAGCGCGTCCGCCTCGCCCTCGTCGCGCCCGGCGGCAGCGCCACGGTCCCCGACAAGGACCGTACGTACGAACTCGCCACGGACAAGTGAGAGGCCGCCGCCCATGCCCACGAGGATCCTCCCGGCCGTCGGCGACGCGGACGCGGTCCGTTCCCTCACCACCCTGCTCAGCCAGCTCCCCGACGCCGAGCCGGTCGCCCCGGTCGCCGACTCCACCCAGCTGGTGGACACCCTCGCCCGGCTCGCCGCCGAGTCGGTCGACGAGCTCCCCGAGGTCGTCGTCGTCCACGAGCGGATCGGCCCCGTGCCGGCGCTGGAACTCGTTCGCGAGGTCGCCCTGCGTTTCCCGGCGGTCGGCGTCGTCCTCGTCACCACCGACGCCGGGCCCGGCCTCTTCGCCGCCGCCATGGACGCCGGCGCGCGCGGCCTGGTCACCCTGCCGCTGAGCTACGAGGACCTCGCGAACCGTGTGCAGGCCGTCGCCACCTGGTCGGTCGGGGTACGGCGTCATCTCGGCCACGGCGGCGACGTGTTCACCGGCGCGGGCGGCACCGTCGTCACCGTCAGCGGCGCGAAGGGAGGCGTCGGCGCGACCCTGACGGCCGTCCAGCTCGCCCTCGCCGCCCAGGCTTCCGGCCGTCCCACCGCCCTCGTCGACCTCGACCTCCAGGCCGGCGACGTCGCCTCCTACCTGGACGTCCAGTTCCGCCGTTCGGTCGTAGACCTCGCCGCCATCGCCGACATCTCGCCCCGCATCCTCGCCGAGGCCGTCTTCCGGCACGACAGCGGAGTGGCACTCCTGCTCGCCCCCGGCGAGGGCGAACGCGGCGAGGAGGTCACCGACCGCGCCGCCCGCCAGATCCTCGGCGCGCTGCGCTCCCGCTACGAGGTCGTCGTCGTCGACTGCGGCGCCCAGCTCGCCGGCGCCGGCGCCGCCGCCGTCGAACTCGCCGACCGCGCCCTGCTCGTCACCACCCCCGACGTGGTCGCCGTGCGCGGCGCCAAACGCACCGTGCGCATGTGGGACCGGCTGCAGATCCGCAAGGCCGAGGAGACGACCGTCGTCGTCAACCGCCACACGCGCGCGACGGAGATCCAGCCCCCGCTCATCCAGAAGATCACCGGCACCGCCGTCGCCACGACGACGGTGCCCGCCAACTTCCGCGAACTGCAGGCCGCGGTCGACGCCGGCCGGGTGGACGCCCTCGACGCCAAGGGCGCCGTCCGACAGGCGCTCTGGGCGCTCGCGGGGGAGCTCGGGCTGGTCAAGGCGCCGGAGACGGCGCTGGTGCGCCGCGGCGGCGGACGCGCCCGCGGTGCGGACCGGGGGCCGGCCGGGTTCCGGCGGCGGAGGGAGTGAGTTGACCGCACAGCGGACGAGGGCGTTCCTCGCGGGTGACCGGGGCCAGGTCACCGTCGAGTTCCTCGGCATGCTCCCCACCATCATCGTGACGCTGGTGGTGGTGTGGCAGTTCGTCCTCCTGGGATACACGTACACGCTCGCGGGGAATGCTGCCGACGAGGCGGTGCGGGCGGGCACGGCGGCGCATCCTGGGGCGCGGTCGGCGGCCTGCGCACAGGCGGGCAGGGACAAGCTGGGGGACGCGTGGGAGGGGGGCGCCGAGGTGAGCTGCGGGGGCAGCGGTTTCGTGACAGCCGAAGTCACGCTGCACGTCCCCGTCCTGGTCCCCGGCCTGATCGACTTCCCGTTCCCGGTGCGCGCCCACGCCGGCGCGGTCGAGGAAGAGGACGGCGACTGAGATGGCGTACCGGGCGTACCGAGGGCGTGGACGGGAGCGGGGCTTCTCGCGGGGCCGACGACCAGAGCGGGAGCGCCGGGGGAGAGCGGGGGAGCGGGTGCGGGACCGAGGGCGCGGACGCGCGTACCGGTGGGAGAGCGGGAGCGGGAGCGGGCGGGACCGGGGCCAGGCGGCCATCGAGTACCTGGGCTTCCTGCCCGTCCTCCTCGCCGTCGCGCTGGCCGCCGTCCAGCTCGGGCTGGTCGCGTACGCGGCGCAGCAGGCCGGGACCGCGGCGCGCACGGGGGCGCGCAGCGCGTCGCTGCGCGAGGACTACGCCGGGGACTGCGCGCGGGCGGTCAGCGCTTGGCTGAACGCCAGTTGCGCGCCCGCGTACTCCGACAAGGAGGTCCGGGTCACCTCCACCGTCGACATCCCCTCCGTCATCCCCGGCATCGGATTCGGAGAGGCTCACAGGACAGCCACCATGCCACTCGACCACTGACGCCGACGCGGACCCCGCCGCCCCCAGTCCACGAGATCGACGAAGTCCACGAGATCGACACGAAGTCCACGAGGAGGAACCGGAGATGAGCCTGCGGGCGCGCATCACCTCCCCCGACGAGCACGGCGGGCGCGGCGAGGACGGCCACCTGGTCACGTCCTACCGGGCCAAACTCCTCGAGGAGATCGACCTCGCCGAGATGAGCGCGCTGGCGGCGGCCGAACGCCGGGCGCGGCTGGAGCGGGTGCTGGGGCACATCATCAGCCGCGAGGGCCCGGTGCTGTCCACGGGGGAGCGCGCGCAGCTGATCCGCCGGGTCGTCGACGAGGCGCTCGGCCTCGGCATCCTGGAACCCCTGCTCGAGGACGCGTCGATCACCGAGATCATGGTCAACGGACCGGACGCGATCTTCGTCGAACGCGGCGGCCGGGTGGAGCAGCTTCCCCTCCGCTTCGCGTCCAACGACCAGCTGATGCAGACGATCGAACGCATCGTCTCGACGGTCAACCGGCGGGTGGACGAGACGAACCCGATGGTCGACGCCCGCCTCCCGTCCGGCGAACGCGTCAACGTGATCATCCCCCCGCTGTCGCTCACCGGCCCCATCCTCACCATCCGTCGCTTCCCGCGCTCCTTCACCCTGCACGAACTGGTCGGCTTCGGTTCGCTGGACGAGCAGATGCTGTACCTGCTGGCCGGGCTGGTGCAGGCGAAGTTCAACGTGATCGTCTCGGGCGCGACCGGCACCGGCAAGACGACGTTGCTGAACGCGCTTTCCGGCCTGATTCCGGACGGCGAACGCATCATCACCATCGAGGACTCGGCGGAACTGCAGCTCCAGCAGTCCCATGTGATCCGTCTGGAGTCCCGCCCGCCGAACGTGGAGGGCAACGGCCGCATCACCATCCGCGACCTGGTGCGCAACTCCCTGCGCATGCGCCCCGACCGGATCGTCGTCGGCGAGGTCCGCGGCGGCGAGTCGCTCGACATGCTCCAGGCGATGTCGACCGGCCACGACGGCTCCCTCGCCACGGTCCACGCCAACAGCGCCGAGGACGCGCTGATGCGGCTGCAGACCCTCGCGTCGATGTCGGAGGTCGAGATCCCCTTCGTCGCGCTGCACGACCAGATCAACAGCGCGGTGGACGTCGTCGTCCAGCTCACCCGTTTCGCCGACGGCGCCCGCCGCGTCACCGAGATCGCCCTGCTGGACAGCCATGGCGGAGAGCCGTACCGGCTGGCGACGATCGCCCGGTTCAACGCCCGGCCGATGAGCGCCGACGGCCGTATCGACGGGGCCTTCGAGTACTTCCCCCTCCCGCGCCGCACCGCGGACCGGCTCTACATGGCGAGCCAGCCGATCCCGCAGGCGTTCGGGGTCGCGCGTGACGCACTCGAACTGACCACAAGGGAAGCCCGGTAACGCTGATGGACCTCGACACCCTCATCACCCTCACCACCGGCGTGGCCCTGCTGACCTGCGCCCTGGCCGTCGCCGGCCTGCACGCCTACACCCGGGGCCGGGCCCAGCGCGCCGAACTGGTGGAACGCCTGACCTCCGCCGGGCAGGTGCACGGCGGCGCCCGCCGGCGGCGCTTCCACACCCTGGACCGGCGGCTGCGCCGCACCGCGACCGGCCGCCGGCTGGAGCTGAAGCTCGCGGCGACCGGTCTGGACGTGACGCCGGGCGAGTTCTTCGTCTACCTGCTGGCCGCGGTGGCCGGCCTGTGGCTCGTCGGCCAGGCCACCCTCGCCCCCTTCTTCGGGCCGATCGCCGGCCTGCTGGGCGTCTGGGCGGCCTGGCAGTTCCTGACCTGGCAGCGTCAGAAACGCATCGAGAAGTTCATCAACCAACTCCCCGAGCTGGCCCGCATCCTGGCCAACGCGACCCACGCCGGACTGGCGCTGCGCACGGCGATAGGCATGGCGGCGGAGGAGCTGGAAGCGCCCGCCGGTGAGGAACTGGCCAAGGTCGCCAACCAGTTGGCCGTCGGCCATTCCATGGACGACGCTCTCGGTGAACTCGCCGAGCGCCTGCCCTCCCGCGAACTGGTCGTCCTCGTCACCACCCTGGTCCTCTCCAACCGGGCCGGCGGCCAGGTCGTCGGGGCGCTGCGCAACCTGACGGAGACGCTGGAGGAACGCAAGGAGACCCGACGCGAGGTACGCACCCAGCTGTCCCAGGTGAACATGACGGCGTATGCGGTGCCGGTGTTGGGAGTGGGCTCCCTCTTCCTCATGAACGGCGTCAAGGACGGCGCCCTGGAGCGCATGACCGGCTCCCCGGTCGGCCAGGGCGCCGTCATCATCGCCTTCGCCCTGTACGCGGTCGGCTTCGTCCTCATCCGCCGTATGTCCCGCATCGACGTCTGAGCGGCCGGGAAGGAAGGAGCACGCGCCATGGAACTACTGCTCGCACTCGTCATGGGTCTCGCCGTCTGGGGCGCCTTCGCCGGCATCCGCATGTACCGCGCGGACGCCAAGCTTCCGCCGGACCTGGCCCTGGCCCTGGAGGTCGGCGCGACCCGCACCGGCGCGGTCGACTCCGTCGTCGACCGGCTCGGCATGCGGTACGCCCCGGCCGTACTGCGCCTGATGGGCCCCAAGCAGGTCGCCAGGTACCGCCGCAAGATCGACCTGGCGGGCAACCCGGGCGGGCTGACCATCGACCGCTATGCGGCGCGCCGCGCGGTGTACGGCGCCCTCGGCGGCTTCGGCGGGCTCGTGTTCCTGCTGCAGGGCAGGATCGTCGTGGCCCTGCTGCTCTTCGCGTTCGCCGCGTTCTGGACCGAGGTCGGCATCTGGGCGGCGATCCGGATCCGCAAGGACGTGATCGAGCGGACGCTGCCCGACTTCCTGGACGTCCTCGCCGTCGTCGTGAGCGCCGGGCTGGGCTTCCGGCAGGCCCTCGACCGCGTCGCGTCGAAGTACGAGGGGCCCTGGGCGGACGAGATCCGCATCACCCTGCGCCAGATGGACCTCGGGGTGAGCCGCCGGCAGGCCTTCGCGGAGCTGCGCCGCCGCAACGACTCCGAGCAGGTCGCCATGTTCGTCACCGCGCTCCAGCAGGGCGAGGAGCTGGGCGCGCCGATCGTGGACACGCTCGTGTCTATCGCCAAGGACATGCGCCGCACGGACGCCCAGAACGCTCGCCGCAAGGCCGCCCGGGCGGTCCCGAGGGCCACGCTGATGATCACCACGTTCATGGTCCCGGCGACGATGCTCCTCCTCGGCGCCGGCCTCCTCCTCGGCTCCGGCACGGACTTCAGCCCGCTCACGGGCGACTAGGCAGGCGGGTGAGAGACGGCAATGACGACGACAAAGACCACGACGGCGACGCCCAGGAGGGAGATCGTGAGGGTGATCGCGAGGGCGATCGCGAGGGCGCGCAGCAGGCTGCTGAGAAGGCGGGTGAACGGGCCGCCGGATCCGCCCACGCCGGTCGCGCCCATCCCGCTCAGCCTGCCTGACCCGCCCATCCCCATCCAGGTCAACGCGCTGCAGGCGATGTCCCGGCAGGTCTTCGGCTTCCGGCTGGCCATGATCGCCGTCGCCGCCCCGGCCGCCCTCCTCAACGCGGCCCCGGGAATGGGCGTCCGACTGGTGGGGGCGGCGGTCGTCGTCACCTTCATGGGCTCGTACGTCCTCTTCCGCGACTGGGAACGCTTCGGCCCCCTCCTGCTGAGACACCCCTCGCTGCTCGTCGCGGACACCCTCCTCGGCGCTCTGCTGCTGGTCTCCGCGGGCCCGGGCACGACACTCGCCTACGTCAGCGTCTGCACGCCGCTGCTGGCCGGCATCGTCTACGGCTGGCGGGGCGCCGCCTGCTTCGCCTCCCTCCAGTCGCTGATCCTGCTGCTCGTCCACGCGGCGCTGCGGCACGGGCCGGACGTGAGCGTGGCGGAACGGCTGCTGCTGCCCGGCCTCTGCGTCATCACGGGGGCGATGGGCTCCACCCTGCGCGGGCTGATGCTCCGCTTCGGCGCGGCGACGCACGCCCTGACCGAGGTCAAGGCGCGCCTCGCCGTCACCGAGGCGGTCGCCGCGGAACGTGCCCGACTGGCGCGGGAGATGCACGACTCGGTCGCCAAGACGCTGCACGGCGTGGCGCTCGCCGCAGACGCCCTGGCCTGCTCGGCGGTCGCGCCCGACACGGACCCGGCCCGGGTGCGCCGGCACGCCGAGTTGATCGCGCGCGCCGCACGGCAGGCCGCCGCGGAGTCCCGTGAACTCCTCACCGACCTGCGCCGCGAGGAGCCGGAGGACACGGTTCGGGGCGTCGACGTGCTGCCCGAACTGGCCGCCCGCACCCGGGACTTCGCCGCCCTCACGGGGCTGCCGGCCAGCTACCACGCCACCGGCGACCGGACGACGTTGCCCGTGCCGCCCGTCGTGGCCCGCCATCTCCTCACGATCACCTCGGAGGCCATGGACAACGTGCGGCGCCACGCCGACCCGACCCGCGTCGCCGTGCACGCGGGCGTCCACGGCGACCGCCTGTGTATCAGCGTCTACGACGACGGCCGAGGCCTGCCCGACGGCACCACACTCGAAGATCTACGCCGATCCGGCCATTTCGGCCTGGTCGGCATGGTGGAGCGGGCCGCCGCCATCGGCGCCCGCATCCACATCGGCCGCGGCGCACACCCCGAGGGCACCGAAGTCCGCCTCGAACTCCCCCTGACGGCGTCCCGCCCGTGAACGGCCTCCCGCTCCCGAAGGAAAGCGACGTCATGCCGGCCCCACCCGCACCCCCCGCCGCGGTGCAGCCGCTCTTCCCGCCTCCTCCCCGTCCCGCCCCCGTGCGCGTCGTGGTGGCCGACGACAACCCGGTGGTCCGCGCGGGCCTGACCGCTCTCCTCTCCTCCCGGGAGGACATCACGGTCGTCGCGGAGGCGGCGGACGGCCGCGAGGCCTACGAGGCCGCGGCACGGCACCGCCCCGACGTCGTCCTCCTGGACGTCCGCATGCCGGGCGTCGACGGCCTCACGGCCCTTCCGCACCTGGCGCGGATCGCACGGGTCGTGATGCTGACGTACAGCCACGAGGCCGAGATCGTCCAGGCTTCCCTGCGGGGCGGGGCGGGCGGATACCTGGTCCACGGGGAGTTCACCGTCGAGGAACTGACGTCGGCGGTACGGGACGTCACCCGGGGCCGCGCCCATCTCACTCCGACGGCTGCGACGGCGGTGATGGCACACCTCTACACCGATGCGACTGCACACGCAGAAACGGACCCACTTCCCCTATTTCCAGTGACTTCACCGAATCGGCTTTCGCAGATGCAACCTGTTATGGGACAGTCGACACGGGAACGCGACGGGGAACCGGAACGGGCACGGGCACGGGAAGCCGGCACGAGAAGCCGACTCAGCGCGAGGGAGGCGGAGATCATGGACCTGATCGCATCGGGCATGAACAACCAGCAGATCGCCGCCACTTGTTTCATCAGCGAGAAGACGGTCAAGAACCACATCAACCGCATCTTCGCGAAACTCCACAGCGCCAGCCGTTCCGAAGCCACCGCCACATGGCTGGGCACGGCACCCGGCGCCGCACACCGAGGGGTGGGCTGACGGGTGACGAGGAGGCGACGGAACGGCCGGGCGGTCCGGAATTGGGCCCGGAATTGGGCCCGCGGGCCCTCTACCGGAACCGGCGTCGAGGCCTACGCTCAGGGTGCCGACAGCGGCACCGGCACCCAGCGAGCCGGTCACGCGACACCCGGAGGGGAACAGCATGACCCAGTGGATCAACACGGTCGTCGCCCGTGTCCAGTCCCGAGCGCGCCGCAACGACAGCGGCCAGACCGCGGTGGAGTACCTGGGCATCATCGCCGTGGTCGTGGCGATCGTCCTGGCGATCACGGGCACGGACATCGGCCAGACGATTTACAACGCGATCACGGACAAGATCAACGAGGTCATCTCAGGCTGACGCCGTCACCTCGGTTCGGCGACGCAGGGCAGGCCTTCCCCATCTACATCACGGTGGTGGCGGGTCTGCTCTTTCTCGCGCTCGCTTACCTCGCCGTGGGACAGGCCGCGGCGAACCGGAACGGCGCGCAGACGGCCGCGGACGCGGCGGCGCTCGCCGCGGCTCTGGACACGAGGGACAAGCTCGCCCGCGACTGGACGGAGAGCGTGCTCGACCCGACGAAGTGGCAGGCCATCTTCGACGCCACGGAGACCGTCTTCGACGGGTGTGGACGTGCGGCCCAGCTGGCCGCGGCAAACCACGCGACCGCGGAGTGCGGACCCTCGGACGGGCTGCCCCCGGATACACGGTGGACGTTGAGACGACCGAGCCCGTCGGCGACTCCATCGTGCCCGGCACCGAGAACCTGCACGCAAAGGCGACCGCCACCGCGGTGATCGAGCCGGCCTGCACATTCGAGCTGCCCGAGGACGCCGACCCGGTCCTGCTGCCCACGCTCACCTGTGGCGACGGCGAGGAGTGGACTCTGGATCCGGAGCACCTCACGGAACTCCCCCGGCCCGAGGACCTCTTCCACGTCCACTTGGCCGACTGAGCAGCGAACGACGAGAAGGAAGCAGCGTGATGAGCATTCGGTTCACGGCGAAGGCCGTCAGGAGGATGGCCGCCCTGTCCGCGGCGGCCGGGTTGGTCCTTGGCGTGGCCGGTTGCAGCGGAGGCGGCGGCGACGGCGAGAAGCCGCGGTCATCGGCGTCGGCGTCCGCGTCGAAGGGGAAAGGCTCTGCGCCGAGCGCCCAGGAGGGACAGTCCGATGAGCCTCTTGCCGAACTGAAAGGTCCGACCGGACTGCTGCTGGAGATCACTTCGGCAATGCGTGACTCCGGTGGCTTCGTCACGGTGTCCGCGGACCTGAAGAACGACAGTGACAAGTTGTTGACGATCCCTGCCCAGTTGAGCGGCAACGAGACAGAGATCATCAGGAACGGCAAGTCCTTCGGTGGCGCGACCCTCGTGGACGCCAAGGGCAAGAAGCGTTACTACGTGCTCCGCGACACGGACGGCCGGCCACTCACCACCACAGGCGTCTCGAGCATCAAGTCGGGTGACTCCGTACCGGTCTTCATGCAGTTTCCGGCACCGCCCGCCGGCACCGCACAGGTGACCTTGCAGGTGCCCATGTTCGCCCCTGCTGACATCACCATCTCCGGGTGAGGCCCCCCATGCCCCGCACCCGCACCCGCACCCGCCCACTCCCGTCCCGTCTCACCCTCGCCGTCCTCGCCGTCGCCGCCGTGCTCGTCGCCCCCGCCCCCGCCCGGGCCGACACCCCCAGCGTCCCGCCCGGCACCGAACCCACCGCGTCCGCGCCTGTGGACGTCGACGCCAACGACCCCGATCTCAAGCTCCCCGAGGGCGGCACACTCGCCGAGCCCAAGGTGCTCGACATCAAGCAGGTCGTCGAGGACGAGACGGGCGACGAACGGCGGGAGGACACCAACGCCGACGTGACGTTCGCGCTCCAGGCGGAAGTCCTCTTCGGCAAGGACAGCGCGAAGCTCGGCGCGGCGGCGAAGGCACGCATCACCACGATCGCCGCCGAGATCAAGAAGCAGAACACCACCCTGGTCCGCGTCTTCGGGTTCACCGACAACCTGGGCTCCTCCGCGCACGGCGACGTCCTGTCGAAGCAGCGGGCGGACGCCGTCCAGGCGGAACTCGCGGGAGAGTTGAACGACCCGAAGATCACCTTCGAGGTGCGCGGCTACGGCGAGCAGTACCCCATCTCCGACAACTCGACCGAGGCCGGTCGCAAGAAGAACCGCCGAGTGGAGGTCACCTTTCCCCGCACGGCGAGCTGAGCGTCACTCTTGCGGCGGCTCACTGTTCCCGGACTCGGGCAGCGGGTCGGCGACGAACGTGCCGCGACCGTGCACCGTCTCGATGAGTCCCCTGTCGCGCAGAACCTGAGCTGCCCGTCGGACGGTGAGGTAGGCGACGCCGTATTCCTGTGCGAGATCGCGTTCGGCTGACAGCCGGACGCCGGGCTGGAGCTCTCCGCTGCGGATCCTCGCCTCGACGTGGTCGGCCACGGCGACATAGATGAGCTGGGACCCCTGCGGGCTGAAGTCGGGCACCTCACTGCGGTCACTCACAAGGGCAACGTAAGCCGGGGCCGAGCTATGCGAATCTTTAGAGAGCTATACATAGCTATACATTGCTTAGTAAGGTCAGGTGCAGCAGAGACGTGGCCCTGGTCATGGCGGCCGACTTCGGGATCGACCTGGGCCGGCATGTCGTGGGCGCGGAGAGGGCGGCGTGATGGGCACGGGGGACAGGGAACCCCGCCCGCCGGTACGGATGTGCGTCCGCTGCGAGGTGACCACCGAGGCTCCGGTCGTGGTGGGAGTCGTCCACCAGAACTCGGGACCCGGTTTCGTGGTGTACGCGTGCCGGACCTGCGCCGCGCACTACCCGCCGGAGCCGGACGTCCTTTCCGTCCCCTCGCCCACCCGCCAAGCGGGAAGGCCGGAGTAGCAGGGTGGCCTGTCCGAGCGAGTCGGCGGGCCGCCCCGGCAACGAGGACGTGCAGGCAGGTGCCGCCGCCCGACGGACTTCGCTGCCTGCCGGGATCTCGGGTAGGCACCCACTTGGCGAAGCACTGTCACTCCTCGCTGAGCGCCAGGTCGTCGGGAATCAGCGGGGCATTGGTGCACTTCAATGCGTCGCGCAGCGAGCGGGCGAGGGTGACCACCAATCGCTCGTGGAGGTCGGCCGACACCTTGAGCGCTCTCGTTCGAACTCTCACCTCGAGAGGTATCCGTGCCTCTTGCTCGCCATCAGTACCGCTGATCTTGCAAGCGAATATAGCGTCGGTGTCCCGACCACTCGCCGAATGATGATGGTCGGCGTAGACGTCTCCGCCAACGGGACGCCAAGGTGATGAGGCCGATCGGACGGCCTTGAGGTTGTCTTTGGCCCATTCCACGGTCGTGGAGAGGAGGATTTCGCCTGAAAGACTGCAGGGGGCATATTCTTTGAGTGAATAGTATTTTTGGTCTGGGCTCCACTTCACTACCTCTTCGACCAGTCCATTCCGTAGGTTGCCGACAGGCAACGCCTCATTTGTGAAACGGAGGTCGTCCGAGCCTTCCGTGCTGCGCATCAAGTCCATGTTCTTGGATCCGAACAATTTGTCACAAGTCTGCCACTGAACAGGGTAGCTTTCACGGAGGGAAGGCTCGCTGGAGCAGCCCGCCAGTAAAGCCAGTGCCGTCAGCGCTCCGCACCGGAAGGCCCAATCAGATCTCATGCGCATTCCCTATCCGACCTTCTCCAGATCTCCCACGAGCGCTCTCCCGTCATAGTAGGAACCCGAAGTCCCTCCACGGCCAAGGAGGGCCGGTTCACCCTCCGATCGCCAAGTCGCTCGGGATATCCGGCCTATTAGTGCATGCCAGTTCATCTCGAAGCGCGCGGGACAGATGGACGATCAGCCGCCGACGGAGATCTACCAAGGCTTTCCGGTTACCTGGCGTGGTGATCCTGGTCTCGATCAGCACCTGCTTCTGCTGCTCGCCCGCCCCCTTGATGTCGCAGCGAAAAAGAAGGTTGACGTCGCCGACTACGTAGGAGGTGTTGGCTACGTAGACGTCCTCGGCCGCCCGGTGCCATAGCTCGGTGTCGGCCTGTACCGCCCTCAGGTTATCTGCGGCCCACATCGCCATGGCTTTGAACTGGCCGTCGCCCGAGAGCCCGCAGACCTCGTATTCGTCGAATCCCTTGTATTCGTCGTAGGGCTCGATCGCTTCTCTTGTCAAACCCTTCTGGATCTGCTCCACGGGCAAAGAACGGCGGGAGAACCTGAGGTCGTCCGAGTCAACGATTTCCCGCAGAGACTCCATGTTCCCGGTGCCGAGCAGCGCATTGCAGGTTTTCCACTGCGTGGGGTACTGCTCGCTCAGCGACTGCTCGCCCGAGCATCCGGTCGCCAGCGCCAGCGCCGCGATCACCCCCCACCGGGCGATCCGCGTCAGACATCCCACGACGACACCTATTCGTTGTTCGAGATGGTGGTTTTCCGGTCAGGTACTGACGGACGGCCCGCTGCCGTTCACCATCAGTCGACGGAGCAAGAGCGGTGAACGGCGGTCTGTGGCACCTGCGCACTCACAGAGTGGCCGGGATGTGCAGGTCATTGGTGCACGGCAGCCCTTCGGCCAATGTGCGGATGAACTGGGCGGTCATCTCGTCGAGGAGCTTGGTGTCGAAGTTGGGCACGTTCCTTACCTGGGTCTCCACCTCGAAGGGGAGGCCGGCCTCCTGGTCCTTGTGGGAACCCTTGATCTTGCAGGGGAACACAGCGAAGACATGCAAGCCTGCATCCTCCCGCTTGACGTAGACGCTGCCCGCGGACTCCCAACCGGACCCCGCCTTACCGGCCGTGATTCTCGCCGGCGAGTCCAATGCCCAGGCTGCATACGAGGCGAACCGCTTGTTGGTGTTGTCCACGCCAAGCTCGCAAGGGTGGTCCCTGGTGCGCAGGCTCAACTCCTTGCCAGGTTCCCAGCGCCGGGTGACGGCGGCCCGGGCGGACATCAACTCGTCTACCGGAAACGGCGAGTTCAGGGTCTCCAGGGTCCCTTCACCCATCGCGTCCTGGAGGGCGTCGATCCGGTCGGCACCGAACAGCGCGTTGCAGGTGCTCCAGCCGATCGGGGCGTCATTCCTGTCCTTGCCGTCTCCGTCCTCCGAACCGGAGCACGCGGAGAGCAGGGCCAGTACCGCGGCCACCACACAGACGGAGGGAAGCATCTTCTGGACGGGCTTCACTGCGACACCTTCTCCGCGTCCGAGATGGCGTCCTTCCCATCCCTGTACGAACCCTCGATCTCCCGGTTGAGCTCCAGTTTCTCTGCCTGTGTCATACCGATGGCGTCGGCGTAGTTGTTCACGGGCACCCAGGCTCCGCGCTCGCCGGCGGCCTCAAGGCCTTGCACCGACCGCAGCGCCTCAGGGTCGTTTTTGTACTCGTTGTCCTCAAGGTATTGCAGTGTGTGAGTCCCGTATCCGGTGTCGAGGGTGGACCCGACGACCTCCACGACAACTGGGACCGCAGTGGCGGCGACTACGCCGGCAGCCGGTCCCAGGAACACGGCCGTCGCGCCTGCCGTCACAGCCGCGACACCTGCCGCGACACCTCCTGACGCCAACGTCTTGCGCCACTCGCCCTGCTTTTCCATCGCGAGGTTCCGGGCGGTCTCGTCGTCTTTGAAGTCCTCGCGAATCTGGTGTGCCCGGGACTCGTCGAGGATGCCGTTCACCTTGGCCGAGTTGTGGGCGAAGGCGATTCCGTCGTCACGGGCACCCTCGTGGGAAGCGAGTCCGCTCGCCGTGTAGACCTGCTGGGCAGCGGACAATGTCTGGTATCCCTCCTCGTCCCCGGCGACCAGCATCATGAAATTCCGCGCCCCCTGTTCACCGAAGCTCCTGTGCGCTGAACCGTCGCTGCTGTCGCCGAAGATCCGGGCGCGGCCCAGCTCGTCGCCCGCCTTGCCGAAGTCCATGACCGAGTAGTTGAGGTCGTCGATGTACGCCGCGCCCATGCGGGCCAGGCTGTCCTTCATGACGTCGGGAGGCGACCCGTGGTCGGAGGCGACGTTGTAGCGGTTGATGACCTTCTCCATGATGTCGGCCGTCTGCTCGTCCCGGTGGAGCGCCGGTGGGTCCGCGTCCCACGCCGACCCCGTGGTCGCTGCCTCCAGGGCGTGGCCGAGGGAGTCCGGGCCCATTTCGCGGGCGTGTGCCGCCTCGTCGCTGGAGGGGTGGGCGAGGCTGTCCGGGGCCCACGTGAAGTCCTTGTCGTTCAGGACCTCGAAGTAGTTCTCGTAGGTGACGGTGCCGTTCTTGTCGACCGTGCCGTCCTCCCGGTAGACGGTCGGCGGGTCGGTGAAGAACTTCTTCGCCGCCTCGGGGCTGTGTCCGAGGCCCTCCAGGACGCTCGTCAGGGGGTCGTAGCCGTTGCCGTTCTTGCCCGACGGGTTGAAGCCCCAGTCGAGGTCGGATCCGACGGCCATGGGCTTGTTCGCCACGAACCGGTAGGGATTCGCCTTGTGCAACTGCGCCACGTGCTCGGCGATGGGGTTGATGAACCTCGGGTCGTAGTTGCCGTAGCGCAGGATTCCGCCGAGGAGCTGGTAGCCGTACGGCGCGCTGCCCGCGCCGGGGTAGAGCTGGACCTGCTGAGTGCCCAGCTTGCGGAATTCCGAGGACCAGCTCGCCGGCAGGTGCGGCCTGTTGTCGGGATCGGTCGCCGAGGCCAGGGCCAGCCCCATGTTCCGCTGGAGCTGCCGGGTGAGGGCGAGCCGCTCCTTGTCGTCTCCCATCGTGCCGTCCAGCGACATCCGGCCGTAGAACTCCAGCGTCTCCTTCGGGCCGCCGAGCGAGGTGTAGAAGTCCGTGGAGAAGTCGGCGTCCGTGGCGTTGAACCGCATGATGGAGTTCAGTTCCATGTACTGCTTGTCGGTCATTTTCGGTCCGAGCTTGGCCAGTTCGACCGCGCGCTCGGCCTGGGCGTCGTCCAGGGACCCGTACGACGCGTGACCGGCGTTGTGCTTGTCGCCGCCGTGGCTCTTGGCCAGCGCACGGGCGAGGGACGCGTCGATCTCGGAGGCGTGCGCGACCAACCGGTTGACGCGGTCCTCCAACTCCTGCTTGGCGTCGAGCTGTTCCTGAGTGCGTTCGTCGGTGTCACCCCGGACGTGCGGGAAGAAGCAGCGGACCTTGCCCTCGCCGATGTCCTCGACACGGACTCCGAGGTTCGGTGCGTCCTGCTGGACCGCGGTCCTGATCTTCTTCTGCAGTGCGACGAGTTCCGTGTGGCCGTCCACGAGCACCGTGTGGATGCTGTCGGCCTCGACGTGCAGGTCGGAGATCTCCTTGACCGTCTTGGTGACGAACTCCCGGGTCACCGTGGCGTTCACGCCGGCCCACCGGGCCTTGTCCGACTTGGCCTGCATGCCCGTGCGGGCGTTCTCCGCCGCCGTCTTGAGCAGGTCCACGCTCTTTTTCCAGTCGGAGACCGCGGAACCGAGCTTGCCGAGGTCGACCTCGACGAGATCCGTGTAAGTGAGGGCCACTGCGCTCCCCCTACCGGAAGTACTTGCTGATCTCGGACACTGGCAGGGCGGAGCCGTCGCCGGAGAGCAGCACGGCCCCGATCTTGGCATCGTCCTCGGCGTGCAGTTTCTTGCTGAAGTCGAGGTGGTCGGATATGTGTGCGCAGGCCTGGAGCACCGTCTTGAGCTGCGACGTCCAGACGTCCACGGTCGTCTTCAGCGCTCCGCCCGACGTGAAGCCGTGGGACTGCAACGACGTGGCGGCCTGCTGAGTGCTCCCCGCGCCCTCTTTGTCGGCGCCGGCGCCGGCGATGTCGGCCCCGACCCGCAGATCCTCGAACAGCGTGTGCGCGTCGTGACCGACGGCACCGAGATCGTCCTGGTTGACCACCAGATCGCCGGTGCCGCCACTGCCCGGGTCGGACGGGATGTGGTTCAACTGCATACCTGTCGCGGACCGTTCAGCGGCCGAGGTCTTTAACTGCTCCCACTCGTCCCACGCCATGTTTCGCCGAACCTCCCCGTTGCCCGGCCGCGGACTTGGCCGGGGCTTTGCCCGAACCAAGGGAGTGTAAAGCAGCGTTCGGCTATGCGACCGGCGTTTTCCCGCCGCTCTGCACGCCCTCTTCACTCGCCCGCTGGTAGTGCAGCAGGACGACGCCGTTGCCGAAGGTGTGGGACTCGAGCAGGGTGAGGGGCGTCATGGTGTCGGGGTGGGGGAACAGGGGTTTGCCGCGGCCGACGAGGACGGGGTGGACGTACAGGCGGATCTCGTCGACGAGGTCGTGGTGCAGGAAGGCCGCGGCGAGGTCGGCACCGCCGAGACCGAGGTCCCCGCCCGGCTGCCGGGTGAGGGCGCGGACCTCGTCGGGCACGACCTCCCGGACGATCACCGTGTTCCAGTCGGCGCTCCGCAGGGTCCGGGAGTACACGTACTTCGGGATCTCCCGCCAGATGCCGGCGAACTCGGCCATCGCCCCGTCGGGATCGACGTCGGGGCCGGAGTCGTACGTGGGCCAGAAGCCGGCCATCAGCTCGTGGGTGACCCGGCCGGAGAGCAGCCCGCCCAGCCCGCGGACGACGTCGTTCATGTGCCGGTGGAGTTCCTCGTCGACACGGTGCCAGGAGATGTCGCGGCCGGGTCCTTCGACGTACCCGTCGAGCGACACCGACATCATCAGGACGATCTTGCGCATCACGCACCTCGCTGGACCACGGACGGACTCGACGGACGGTCGGAAGGGTAAGCGTTGGGGGACGCGAAAGGTGGGACATGGGGCGGCGTTGGCGTGACGGGCGGGGCCGGTTGACGGTGCACGGGGGCGGCGGGGCCCTCGCGATCGTCCCGCTGCAGGTCGCCGCGTCCTACCGGGCGCGCACCAGGGGGCTGCTGGGGCGGGACGCCGTCGACGGAGCGCTGCTGCTCACCCCGGCCTCCGGCATCCACACGTTCCGGATGCGCATCCCCATCGACGTGGCCTATCTGAGCGCAGACCTCACCGTCCTCGCCGTGCGCACCATGCGCCCCGGCCGCCTGGGCCTGCCGCGGCCGCGTGCCCGGCACGTGCTGGAGGCGGAGGCGGGAGCCATGGCGGGGTGGGGCGTCGAGACGGGCGCGCGGGTCACGGTCGAGGTGGACGAAATGGGCTGAGGGGGCCCGGTCCGCGGGGAGAAATTCGCACGCGATCGGTACCGGCCCTCTGGGACGATCCCCTTATGAAGAAGGACGACGGGCGTGACGAGTCTGCTCTCTTCGAGGGGCTGGTGGCCGAAGGGGCCGCCGTCCCCACCGAGGGGTGGGACTTCTCCTGGTTCGAGGGACGGGCGACCGAGGCGCGGCCCTCCTGGGGATATGCGCTGTCGCTGGCCGGGCGGTTGGCCGGCGCGCACGCCGCGCTCGACGTGCAGACCGGGGGAGGGGAGGCGCTGGACTTCGCTCTCGGCCGGGCCGCGCCCAAGGCTCCCGTCCTCACCGTGGCGACCGAGGGCTGGCCGGCCAACGTCGCCAAGGCCACCGCGCTGCTGCGGCCGCGCGGCATCGCGGTCGTCGCGAACCCGGAGGACGCCCCGCTGCCCTTCGCGGACGCCGCCTTCGACCTCGTCAGCAGCAGGCATCCGGTGCGGCCCCACTGGCACGAGATCGCCCGTGTGCTGCGGCCCGGCGGGACCTACTTCGCCCAGCACGTGGGCCCCCGCAGCGTCTTCGAGCTCGTCGAGTACTTCCTCGGGCCGCAGCCGGAGGCGGTGAGCAGCAACCGTCACCCCGACCGTGAGCGCGCCGACGCGGAGGCGGCGGGCCTGGAGATCGTCGACCTGCGGGCGGAACGGCTGCGCGTCGAGTTCCACGACATAGCCGCCGTCGTGCACTTCCTGCGCAAGGTGGTGTGGATGGTCCCCGGCTTCACGGTGGCGGCCTACCTGCCGCGGCTGCGCGACCTGCACGAGCAGATCCTCGCCGACGGCCCCTTCGTGGCGCACAGCACCCGCCACCTCGTCGAGGCCCGCCGACCGTAGGCCCGCCGCTCGGCCCGGGGTTTCGCCGGTGGCCCGTGAGGGGCGCGGCCGTCGTTTCGGCCGGGAATCGTCCCTCCCGGCGATGCCGGGACCGGATGTAGCCTTCACGGAGTTTCCACATTGTTATCGCGATCGGTTCCTGTCCGGCGTGGGCCTCGCGTAAGTTCTAGCGGAGGCAATTCGCGTGAGCAAAGCTGCGTGGACGTCACCGCGCGGCGGAGGGGGCTGCGCGGTGACGCCCGCGTCAAGATGGGGTTCGCCTCGGGGTTAGCCCGTCGGGGGGAAGTGCGGGCGGATGTCCGGTCGGCACCGAATGCGCCCCGGAACCCCGACCTCCGTCGGCGAACGAGTGAGTTTCCCTGGGAATCCGCTGTGTTTCGGCCATGAATCACCCATGATCGACGGCCGGAACGGTCAGCGCCGCGTCGCCGGACGGCTGCGGAGAGTAGTTGTGGCGCGCCGATGCACGCAGCAGCACTCACGAAGGGTTATGGTGGAAACCCCCCCTCGGGCCGGTCCGTCTCCCCCCCCACGGACCGGCCCGTTTTTTTGCCCAAGTCCGCACAGGGGTAGGCTGCGGCCCGCGGGGACCGCACCGTACGGAGGGGCTGACAATCACGTGAACCTGCGCGACAAGCTGCGCGGCCTTCTGGTCAGGCTGTACGCACGCCGGGTGGAAGGCCACCTGGACCACGCTCAGGTGCCCAAGCACATCGGCGTCATCATGGACGGCAACCGACGCTGGGCGAAGGCCGCGGGTTCCACGACCGAGCACGGCCACCGGGCCGGCGCGGACAAGATCGAGGAGTTCCTCGGCTGGTGCACCGAGACGGACGTCGAGGTCGTCACCCTCTGGCTGCTGTCGACGGACAACCTCGACCGCCCCCAGGAAGAACTCGTCCCGCTCCTCGGCATCATCGAGGACGTCGTGCGCACGCTCGCCGCCGACGGCCGCTGGCGCGTCCACCACGTCGGCACGCCCGACATCCTCCCCTCCCACGTGCAGACCGCGCTGAAGCAGGCCGAGGAGTCCACCGCGCACGTCGACGGGATACTGGTCAACGTCGCCATCGGCTACGGCGGTCGCCAGGAGATCGCCGACGCCGTGCGCTCGATGATCGTGGACGCGGCGGACCGGGGCACCTCGATGGAGGACCTCGCCGACTCCGTCAGCGTCGACCTGATCAGCCGCCACCTCTACACCGGCGCCCAGCCCGACCCCGATCTCGTGATCCGCACCAGCGGCGAGCAGCGGCTGTCCGGATTCATGCTGTGGCAGACGGCCCATGCGGAGTACTACTTCTGCGAGGTCTTCTGGCCGGCTTTCCGCAAGGTGGACTTCCTGCGCGCCCTGCGCGACTACGCGGCCCGCCACCGCCGCTACGGCGGCTGAGCCGCAGCACACGCGCGTCCTTCGGGGGCGGCCCGTGTACCCGTTTTCGGGGCGGAAGTAACGAGGAGTTCACCGGCGCGCCGTCATATGCCCTGGCATGACGGCGCGTCTTCAAGGGCATAAGCCAAGCAGGTCGACGCCCGAACCACGGGTGTCGCATCCTCAGCGGACGGCACGGGGCCGTCCGCCCGGGAGGCCCTTTGCACCAGCCCGACCGTGCGGTCACGGCACGGAAGAAGCAGCGGGGGGCCGGTTCTCGGCCCGTGCACAGCGGCGGCCGACGACCGGCCTGGTTCTTCCCGCCCTCCCGGCCCTGCTTCCACTCCGTCGCTCCCCGACCTCATCCGAGGGGGTACGTCCTTCCGTGGTGACCAGCACAAAGCGCCGTATGCCAGACCGGCGCACCTATGTTCTCGACACCAGCGTCCTGCTGGCCGACCCGAACGCCCTGACCCGCTTCGACGAGCACGAAGTCGTGCTCCCCATCGTCGTGGTCACGGAGCTGGAGGCCAAGCGGCACCATCCGGAACTCGGCTACTTCGCCCGGCAGGCACTGCGCCTGCTGGACGACTACCGGGTGAAGTTCGGTCGCCTCGACGCCCCCATCCCGATCGGGGAACTCGGCGGCACCGTCCGTGTCGAGCTCAACCACTCGGACCCCAGTGTGCTGCCGACCGGCTACCGCCTGGGGGACAACGACTCCCGCATCCTCGCGGTCGCCCGCAATCTGCAGGCCGAGGGATTCGACGTCACCGTCGTGTCGAAGGACCTGCCGCTCAGGATCAAGGCGTCCTCGGTCGGACTCCTCGCCGAGGAGTACCGCGCCGAACTCGCCATCACGGGCTCCTCCGGCTGGACCGGAATGTCCGAACTGACCCTGTCCGGCGAACAGGTGGACATCCTCTTCGAGGAAGGGCACATCCACGTGCCCGAGGTCGCGGACCTGCCCGTGCACACCGGTCTGACCATCCAGTCGGAGCGGGGCAAGGCCCTGGGCCGGGTCACCGCCGACGGCGACGTCCGCCTCGTGCGAGGCGACCGCGAGGCCTTCGGCATCAAGGGCCGCAGCGCCGAGCAGCGCATCGCGCTCGATCTGCTGCTCGACGCGGACGTCGGGATCCTGTCCATGGGCGGCCGGGCCGGCACCGGCAAGTCCGCGCTCGCGCTCTGCGCGGGTCTCGAGGCGGTCCTGGAGCGCCGTCAGCACAAGAAGGTGATGGTCTTCCGGCCGCTGTACGCGGTGGGCGGGCAGGAACTGGGCTATCTGCCCGGGTCCGAGGCCGACAAGATGGGCCCCTGGGCGCAGGCGGTCTTCGACACCCTGTCCGCGGTCACCAGCCGTGACGTCATCGAGGAGGTCACCGCACGCGGGATGTTGGAGGTCCTGCCCCTGACCCACATCCGGGGACGCTCCCTCCACGACGCCTTCGTGATCGTCGACGAGGCGCAGTCGCTCGAACGGAATGTGCTGCTCACCGTTCTGTCCCGGATCGGCGCCAATTCGCGGGTGGTTCTGACCCACGATGTGGCGCAAAGGGACAATCTGCGAGTCGGCCGTTACGACGGTGTGGTCGCCGTCGTCGAGAAACTGAAGGGGCATCCGCTCTTCGCCCACGTCACGCTGAACCGGTCCGAGAGGTCCCAGATCGCGGCACTGGTGACCGAAATGCTGGAGGATGGGCAGATCTGAATGAGCTGCCCCGAGATATCGGGGTAAGGCAGTAGTTGGCGCCGTCCGGCAAAGGCAGTGAGCTTAGCCGGGCGGCGCCGGTGTGTGTGAGGGTTTCGAGAAATTCCCTGGGTCCCGAAGGGTGTGAGCTTTAACACGTAACCCGGAATTGCCTCACGCAGTCTGGTTACGGCAAAGTCTCAGTCCTGTCAGGCCCCGCATGCGACACATCTGTGCCTCCAGCACTACGGCACCGCTGAGCATCACCGTCAACTCCATACCGACCGTCGTATGCCGCCCGTGCACCACGCGGCGCTCCCGTGCCGGGAGTTGCCCACCGGGCCCGTGTCTCCTGTGACCCCGCAGTTCGGAGACCAGCGACAAGGGCACGATTGCGTCCGCCAGGGTCACCGAAGCGGGCGATGCTGGAAGGAAAACCGTGTGAGCCGGATCTCGGTCCGGGGATTCGCAGTGGCCTCGGCCACGGCGGTCACCGCTGTCGGAAGCGTCGTCGGTGTTGCCTCGGGCAGCGTCGCGCAGGCCAACGACGCAGAAACGACAGCAAGCGACGCGACGCTCCTCGCCGACATCCCCGTGGGGCAGCAGGCCCAGGTACAGACGGCGTCCCTGGCGCAGCAGGCCAGTTTCCAGGCCATCGCCGCCGACGAGGGCGCGAAGAAGGACGCCGAGGAAGCGGCCCGCAGGGCCGCGGCCGATACGGCGGTCGCGAAGAAGAAGGCCGCCGAGAAGGCAGCCAAGGACCGCGCGGAGGCCAAGGCCAAGGCCGCCCGCAGCGCGGGAGACTTCCCGATCCTGGGGTCCTACAGCGTCTCGCAGCTCCAGGACATGGCGGCGCAGATGGTGCCGAGCGGCCAGTTCCAGTGCTTCAGCAACATCGTGGACCACGAGTCCAGCTGGAACTACCACGCGGTCAACGCCTCCTCCGGCGCCTACGGTCTCTTCCAGGCACTGCCCGCCGGCAAGTACTCGTCCGCGGGCGCCGACTGGCGCAGCAACCCGGCCACCCAGATCAAGTGGGGCCTGAACTACATGAACAGCCGGTACGGCAGCCCCTGCGAGGCGTGGTCGTTCTGGCAGGCCAACCACTGGTACTAGGCCAACCACGGGTACCAGGCCAACCACGGGTACTGGGCCGACCGTTGGTATCAGGCCAACTACCGGTACCAGGCCGACCACTGGTGGTAGGCCGCCTGTCGGACGGCCTGCGCCACTTCTCGGACACGATCCGGGCCGACGATCGGCGCCGAACGAAACTGAGCCGGGGGCCCGCGCGGGCCCCCGGCCGTTCGTCGTCCTGTCGCCCGAAGACACTTCCGATGACACTGCAGAAGGAATTCGTGTGAGCCGAATATCGGTCAGGGGATTCGCCGTGGCATCGGCGACCGCGGTCACCACCGTCGGAGCGGTCGTGGGAGTCGCCCAGGGCGGCGTCGCGCAGCCCGCCGACGACGCCCAGGCGGTGGGCGACTCCACGCTGCTCGCCGATTTACCGGCCGGCCAGCTCGCCGAGGTGCAGACCGACTCGATGTCGCACCAGGCCACCGTCCAGGCCATCGCGGCGGACACCACCGCACGCAAGGCGGCGGAGGAGACGGCCCGCAAGCAGGCCGCCAAGGACGCGGTGGCCAAGCAGAAAGCCGCCGAGAAGGCGGCCGAGAAGGCCGAGGAACGGGCGAAGGCCGCACAGGAGGCCAAGGACCGCGAGGCCGCGCGGACCCAGAGCGCCTCGGCCGGCGCCACCGGTGACGCCGACGACTTCCCGCAGCAGGCCTCGTACACCGTCGGCGAGGTCAAGGCCATCGCCCAGCAGATGGTGCCGAGCGGCCAGTTCCAGTGTTTCAGCAACATCGTGGACCACGAGTCCACGTGGAACTACCGGGCCGTCAACCCCTCTTCGGGCGCGTACGGCCTCGTCCAGGCCTACCCCGGGTCGAAGATGTCGTCCGCGGGCGCCGACTGGCGGACCAACCCGGCCACCCAGATCAAATGGGGCCTGAACTACATGAACGAGCGGTACGGCAGCCCCTGCGGGGCCTGGGACTTCTGGCTGGCCAACCACTCGTACTGACGGCCCGTTCCGCCTGCACCACCCTTGCCGACGGCCTGTTCGGTCCGGCGTGACGTGGCGGCCGCTCTCCACCCCGCGCAGCCCCTCCCCGTGCACCGGGGGAGGGGCTGTCGCCCTGTACGGTCGTACGACCGGGACCGACGACTCCAGGGGGAGTGGTGGGGAGAGACGGGGGAAGAGGGCGGATCATGTCGAGAGTGCCACGGTGGCTCGGCCGGCTCGGCGCCGGTCTCAGCGAGATGAGCGAGCGGCTCGACGAACGGCGCGCCGAGGTCGAGCGGGAGGGCGCGGTCGAGCGGGAGGCGACGCCGCCCGACGCGTCGCCGTCCCCCGAGGAGTACCCGGAGCCGCTCGAGCCCGCCCCGCGCCCCGATCCCGCGCAGGCCGTGCCGTGGGGGGTCCGGGTCGCGGCCGAGGCCGGCTGGCGGCTGCTGGTGCTCGCGGGGACCGTCTGGGTGCTGATGAAGGTCATCACCGCGATCCAGCTGGTCGTGATGGCCTTCGTGGTCTCGCTGCTCCTCACGGCGCTGCTGCAGCCCACCGTGGCCCGGTTGAAGCGGGCAGGGGTGCCCGGGGGCGCGGCCACCGCGATGACGGCGATCCTCGGGTTCGTCGTCATCGGCCTGATGGGCTGGTTCGTGACCTGGCAGGTCATGGCGAACATCGACAACCTCTCCGACCAGGTCCAGGACGGCATCGACGATCTGCGCCGCTGGCTGCTCAACAGCCCCTTCCACGTCACCGACAAGCAGATCAACGGCATCGCGAAGAACCTGCGGGACGCGATCGGCGACAACACGGACTCGATCACCTCGGCGGGCCTGGAGGGCGTCACCGTCGTGGTCGAGGCGCTGACCGGCATCCTGCTGGCGTTCTTCTCGACGCTCTTCCTGCTGTACGACGGCAAGCGCATCTGGGAGTGGACGCTCAAGCTGGTGCCGGAGGCGGCCCGGCCGGGCGTGGCGGGCGCCGGTCCGCGGGCCTGGGCGACGCTCACGGCGTATGTGCGCGGCACGGTGATCGTCGCGTTGATCGACGCCATCTTCATCGGCCTGGGCATCTACTTCCTCGACGTGCCGATGGCCGTCCCGCTCGCCGTCTTCATCTTCCTGTTCTCGTTCATCCCGCTCGTCGGCGCGGTCGCGTCCGGCGCGCTGGCCGTGGTGGTCGCGCTGGTCACGCAGGGCGTGTTCACGGCGGTGATGACCCTGGCGGTCGTGCTGGCGGTCCAGCAGATCGAGGGACACATCCTGCAGCCGTTCATCCTCGGCCGCGCGGTGCGCGTCCACCCGCTGGGGGTGGTCCTGTCGGTCGCGGCGGGCGGCATGGTCGCGGGCATCGGCGGCGCGATCGTGGCGGTGCCCTTGGTGGCCGTCACCAACACGGTGGTGGGCTATCTGCACGGCTACTCCAGGGAGCAGGCCCTGCGGCACGCTCCCCGGCCGAGAGGAGCGACGGCTTCGCGCGTCGCGTCCGTGACGGCCGCGGGGCCGAGCCGGGAACAGGAACCCCAGGCCGACGAGGGCCAGGTCACGCCGCCCGGGTAGTCGTCGCGCAAGGTGGGCTGCCGAACGCGGCAGGGCCCGTCGGTGACCGACGGCCCCTGCCGCGCTGCGGTGAGGCGAGGTGAACGGCGGCCCCTGCCGCGCTGCCGTGACGAGAGGTGACGGGCGGCGCTTGCGAATCAGATGCCGGCGAGGACCGCTTCCGCGTCCAGCGTCACGCCGACCGCCTGGATCACCGAGGCGATCTTGAACGCCTCCTGGACGACCTCCCGCTCGACGCCCGCCTTGCGCAGCACCTGCTCGTGGGAGTCGAGGCACAGGCCGCAGCCGTTGATCGCGGAAACGGCGAACGACCACAACTCGAAGTCGACCTTGTCGACGCCGGGGTTGCCGATGACGTTCATCCGCAGGCCGGCCCGCAGGTTGCCGTACTCGTGGTCCGACAGCAGGTGGCGGGTGCGGTAGAAGACGTTGTTCATCGCCATGACGGCCGCGGCCGACCGGACGGCGGTGTACGCCTGTGGCGACAGGTTCGCCTTCGCCTCCGGCGCGAGTTCGCGCAGCACGATCGGGGAGCGGGAGGCGATCGCGGTCGCCAGGACCGTGCCCCACAACTGCTGTGCGGGCAGGTCGGAGTTGCCGATGACCGAGCCCAGGTTGAGCCTCAGGTCCTTGGCGTAGTCCGGTATCGCGGACTTCAGCGCGTCGAGGGACATCTCAGCTCACTCCCCGGCCAGCAGCTTGACGGGGTCGAGGGTGTTCTCGCCCTTGGTCCAGTTGCAGGGGCACAGCTCGTCGGTCTGCAGGGCGTCCAGGACCCGCAGGACCTCCTTGGGGTTGCGGCCCACGGAGCCCGCCGTGACCATCGTGAACTGGATCTCGCGGTTCGGGTCGACGACGAACACGGCGCGCTGCGCGAAGCCGTCCTCCCCCTCGATGCCGAGGTCGCGCATCAGCTCGTGCCGCGAGTCGGCCATCATCGGGAACGGCAGGTCGGTCAGGTCCGGGTGGTCCTTGCGCCAGGCGTGGTGGACGAACTCGGAGTCGCCGGAGAAGCCGAGGATCTGTGCGTCACGGTCGGCGAAGTCGTCGTTCAGCCTGCCGAACGCGGCGATCTCGGTCGGGCAGACGAAGGTGAAGTCCTTGGGCCACGCGAAGACCACGAGCCACTTGCCCTCGTAGGACTTGTGGTGGATCTGCTCGAACTCCGCACCCTTCTCCAGCGAGACGCAGGCGGTCAGTTCGAACTCGGGGAACTTGTCACCGACAGTGAGCACACGCTCTCCTTGCAGCGAAGGAATGTCCGGATTGCGGACACTCCTCGTGGGTTGGACGGACCCGATCGTGGCACAGGGTGCATTGATACGGGGCCCTCGACAACTGCCGGCGGGCGCGCCGCGCAGGGCGCCGCGACGCCTGTCGGTCCGGGTGCTCGGAGACGACGTCTGACGTCCGTCAATCGGTCAATTGAGCGCTGAACAAAGAGATTTGGGTCCATCCGCGGAACAACTTCCGTCAGCTGGGGGCAGGTCGGAAATCCCCCGCTGGAGCGCGCGCCCCGGCTGATACACCTTCCCTCCTCAGCAGTACGCGTCAGGCGTATGTGCGAGAGGCCGCAGGGGAGTGATGTCGGGCTGATGTCGGGTTACGAGCTGCTGGCACGCGACCTCGCCGCGTGCGGCAGGGACGGCTTCACCGGGGAACTGTGCGTGACCGGCTCGCCCGGCGGCGTCTTCCATCTGGACGGCGGCCTGGTCGTCGCCGTCGAGTCGCCGGGCGCGCCGGCCCCCGAGGCGCTGCTGCTGCGCTCCGGCCGGATCGGCGGCGAGGAGTGGACCGCGCTGGTGCGCGAGTCGGACGGCGCGCGCTGGCCGGCCGCCGGACTGATCGCCCACGGCTACTCGGGCGCCGCCCAGTTGCGCGTGGTGTGCGCGATGGCCCTCCAGGACGCCGCGTTCGCGGTTGTCGCGGGCAGCGTCGACGGCTGCGAACGCGGCCCGGCGACGGGTCCGCGGCCGGCCTCCGTCGCCGTCGGCGAACCGCCCACCCGGCTGCTCCAGGTCGCCTCCCGCAAGCTGGCCGCGCTGCTGGCGATGCCGTGCCCCGTGTGCCCGGACCGGGAGCGTCCCGTGCCCGCGCCGCTCGCCCTGGCGGCGGCCCGGCTCGGCGTCCTGCAGCGCGAGCTGCTCGCCCACGCGGACGGCCGGCGCACCGCCCGCGACCTCGCCTTCCGCACCGGGCGCGGCGTGTACACCGTCACCGTCGAGGTGGCCCGGATGCTGGGCGAGGGGCTGCTGGAGTGCGTGGAGGCGCCCCACCCGGTCCCCGTCCGGCTGCCGCCCGACGGACCCGGGGTGCGCCCCCGCGAGCCGGCGCCGCCCCAGCCGCAGCCGCCGCCGGCCCCGGAGGCAGCCGCCCTGCCCCCTCGTCAGCCCGGTGCCGGCGGCATCCACGAGGCCCTCACGCCGGAACGGAACGGTCCCGGCTGGAAGGAGTTCTTCCACCTGCGCAACCCGACGGCGAAATGACGGCCCGCCAGAGGTCCCACGCCCCACGAGAAGCCCTGCAAGAAGCCCCCAGGCCCACCAGAAGCCCCAGGCCCCACCCGTGAACGTCGGCATGCTGTTCGCGCAGGTGCGAAGGGTGATGCGGGAGTACCAGCTGTCAACGCGGACGGTCCCTCCCCGGGCGGGGAGGGACCGTCGTCCTCTCAGGCCGTACCGTGCGCGGCGGCACGTCATTCCGTGCGCAGGCCGTCCGGTCGCATCAGCCGCAGCAGCGGCGGCAGGCTCAGGAGCGTCACCATCAGGACGATCGCCGCGCCGAACCCGGTCATCGCCAGCACGCTGCCCCAGTCGACGCGGACGGCCGTCCCCGTCATCTTCAGCAGGATCGTGCCCAGCGTGAGACCCACGGTCAGGGCGAGCAGCAGTCCCAGCGCGATCGGGACGGCCGTCTGCCACAGCACCGACAGGCTCAGCGTGCGCCGCCGGGTGCCGAAGGCGACCAGGGACGACAGCAGCTTCTTGCGCTCGCGCAACTGCTCCAGCTGCGAGACCAGCAGACTCGCCCCGATCAGCAGCAGCACACACGCGGAACCGACGAGCAGCCCGGTGCGGATGGAGGAGAACTTCGTGTCCTCCCGGGTGGCCGACCAGTTCATAGGCTGGGCCAGCGGGTCGAGGCGTGCCGCCGTGTTGCGTGCGCGGTCGTAGGCGTCCGGCACCGACTCGTCGAACGAGAGGTACAGCTGACCGCGGAGCTTCGTCGCGGCCTCCGCGGGCAGCGCGCCCGGCGTCAGCAGGAAGCCGCCGCGCCGCTCACCGGTCATGTCCTCGATCGCCTGCGCCTGCCGCACGCCCGCGGGCACTGTCCAGACGGTCTCCGTGGTCCTCCCGGGGAAGGAGCCGCCCGTCTGCATGTACAGCTTCTTGCCGGGCACGTTCAGCTTCGGCCCGTCGGCGGAGTACTCGCTGCCGGTGAGGACGAACATGTCGCCGTCCTTGCACGACGGCAGGTTCGCCAGCTCGCGCAGGGTCGTGCAGTCGCCGACGGTCAGCTCGGTGGAAAGGTCCGGCCCCTCCTCCGCCTGCCAGGAACTGTCGCCCAGGTACTCCTCCCACAGGGCGGTGACCTTGCGGACGCCCTCGGTGTCGGCGAACTCCTGCCTGGTACTGGCCAGCGAGGGGCCGTGCCCGATGGTCACCTGCATCTGGGCGAGGTTCACGTCCTTGCCCGTGGCCTCGGTGTAGTCGCTCTCGACCCCGGCGAACAGCATCTGCAGGGCGATGGCCCCGGCCACCGCGACCGCGATGCCGTTGACCATGCGGGCCGCCGTACCACTGCTCAACTGCAGTCGCCGTACGGCCAGTTGCCAGGCGACGCCGCCCGAGCCGAGCCGGGCGACGACCTTCTCGACGAGCCACGGCAGCAGGGCGGTGATCCCGACGAGCAACAGCAGGACGCCGCCGACCACCAGGTACTCGTTGAACTCGCCGTTGCCGCGGCCCTGTCCGATCATGGGGTACAGCATCGCGAGGCCGGCCACCGGCAGCAGCAGCCGCCACCACAGCCGGCGCCGCGACGGCTTCGCCGAGCGGACCACGCCGAGGGGTTCGATGACCACGCGGCGCAGCGCGAACAGGGTGACCAGCACCGCGGCCGCGGGCACCGCCAGCGCGACCAGCGCGGCCAGGGCGGGAGACGGGTTGAGGTAGCTGGGCCACACGCTCACGCCCATCACTTCGACCGTGCCGACCGCCTGGCGGCCGATCAGGAAGAACACCGTGCCGAGCACCAGGCCGAGCAGCGCGCCTGCCAGCGCCTCGCCGGCGGCGATGCGCCGGGTCATCCCGCCGTCCGAGCCGATCAGCCGGAGTGCGGCGAGCCTGCGGTCGCGCCGTTCGCCGCCGAACCGCACGGCGGCGGCGATGAACACGGCGACGGGCATCAGCAGCACCACGAGGACCACGAGGATCAGCAGGAGCAGCACCGGGTCCGTCTTCTCGCTGGTCCGCTGCGGGTTGCCGAACGTCTTCAGCCGGGTCGCCCCGTAGCCCTCGACGTGCGAGGCGAGCCCGGAGCCCCCCGCGTAGTAGGCGAGCTCCTGCGAACCGACCAGCCCGCTCTCGCCGATGGTCCCGACGACGCGGTACGGCAGCCGTTCCCGCAGCAGCGCGGAGCCGTCGGCGGCGAGCAGCTTCCTCAGGGCGGGCGAGACCACCATGTCGCCCTTGGCCGGGAACGCGCTCACGCCGGGCGGCAGCGGCGCGCGCGGCCCCTCCGGTTCCACCACCCGGCCGCGGACGTCCTTGTCGCGGAACGTCGTGTCGACCTGCGTGATGAGCAGGGTGTCGTCGGCCCTGGCCGGCGGCGGGTCGATGAACGCCCAGTCCAGCCGGGCCTCTTCGCGGTCGTGCCGTACGGAGAGCACGTTCGGCACCGCCGTCGTCAGCAGCAGCACGGCGACGCCGAGTCCGACGCCGACGGCCGTCAGAACGGCCCGGATCCACCCCTCCCGTCCGCCGGAGAAGGCGAACCGGATCCCCAGGGCCAGATCCCTGGACCACTGACGCAGGCTCATATGACCCGCTCCATGTCCCGCGACTTACCGTCCCGGACGACGATCTCGCGGTCCGAGTAGGCGGCGACCCGGGCTTCGTGCGTGACGAGGACGACGGCCGCGTTGGCCGTCCGGGCGGCCTCGGTGAGCAGCTCCATCACGCGCTCGCCGTTGAGTGAGTCCAGTGCGCCGGTCGGTTCGTCGGCGAACAGCACACGGGGGCTGGTGACCAGCGAGCGCGCCACGGCGACCCGCTGCCCCTGCCCGCCGGACACCTCACCGGGCCGCTTGCGGCCGAGGTCGGCGACCTCCAGCCGTTCCATCCAGGCGAGCGCGGTGCGCTCGGCCTGCTTGCGCGGAGCGCCGTTCAGCCGCAGCGGCAGCGCCACGTTCTCCACGCAGGTCAGCTCGGGGACGAGCTGGCCGAACTGGAACACGAACCCGAACTCCGTGCGTCGCAGCCGGCTGCGCTGGGCGTCGTTCATCGTGGCGAGGTCGTGGCCGTCGTACATGATCGATCCGGAGTCGGGCGTCACGATGCCGGCGAGGCAGTGCAGCAGGGTCGACTTGCCGGAACCGGACGGGCCCATCACCGCGACGACCTCGCCGGGGTGGATGGAGAACTCGGCGCCGTCCAGCGCCATCGTCGGGCCGTAGGCCTTGCGCAGGTCCTCGGCGACGAGCAGGGACCCCCCGGGGGCGTTCACGCGGTCACCGTGGCCTTCAGCCTGTCGAGGCGCGCGGCGGTCAGTTCCAGCCAGCGCAGGTCGGCCTCGAGGTGGAACAGGGCGTGGTCGCAGATCAGCTGGTCGGCCAGGTCGCCCTTGCGCTTGCGGTCGGTCAGGATCCGCATGCTGCGCAGGTGCTCCGCGCGCTGCTCGTCGAGGATGTCGGCGGCGTCGCGGCCGGTGAGCAGCGCGAGGACGATCTTCGTGTAGAGCGTGGACTGCAGGTACGGCTCGGGCTTCTCGGGCGTGGCGAGCCACCGTTCGACGTCGGTGATCCCGGCGTCGGTGATCGCGTACCGCTTGCGTTCGGGGCCGCCGCCGGCCTCGATGCCGTCGACCTCGACGAGCCCGTTCTTCAGCAGGCGCGACATCGTCGAATAGACCTGGCCGTAGTGCAGCGGCCGGTCATGACCGAACTTCTCGTCGAAGGCCCGCTTGAGGTCGTAGCCGTGGCGGGGTCCGGACTCCAGGAGTCCCAGAAGGGTGTGACCGATGGACATGGAAGGACTGTACATGCGGTGTATACCCCGTGTGTATACGCGGAGTGCGCAGGTGGCAGCGGGGGGTGGGGGTGCGCAGGTGGGAGACGGTTGTCACCGTTCTGCAACAGCCACACGCGCCCTCCGGGATACCGCCCACCCCCTCACTCCGACGACGACCCCCCGGCCGCCCCGCCGCCCCGCCGCCCCGCCGACAGGGCGTGTGCCGGGCGGAGCTCCGGGGGAGTCCCCTCTCCCGCCGCGCTACTGCCGGCCGGCCCTCCGCCGGCGGGGTGTCCGTCCGCCGGGCCCCGCCGAGCGGGATTCCGCGGAGCGGGCCTCTGCCACGCCGGGTTCCCATCGGTCCGGTTCCGCCGGCCGGGTTTCCGTCAGCCGGGTTTCCGCCGGGCGGGCCTGTGCCACGCCGGGTTCCCATCGGTCCGGTTCCGCCGGGCGGGCCTCTGCCGCGCGGGGTTCCAGCAGGCGGGGCTCCGCTGGAAGGGCTCTCGCCGGCCGGGCTCCCGCGGAGCGGGTTTCAGCGGGCAGGGTCTTGTCGGGTCGGTTTCCACCGGCGGGGCTCCCACTCGGCGGGCCTCCACCCCCGGCTATCGCTCGCCGGGCTCCTGCCGGGCGGGCTCTCATCCGGCGGTCGTCCATCCCGGCTTCGGTCTGCCGGGCTCGCTGCGAGTGGGTTTCCGCCCGGCGGGCTCTCGTCGGCCGGTTTCCGTCGGGCGGGTCAGTGGGCGGGGCGTTCGCCCTCCGGGCTCCCGTCGGGTCGGTTTCCGTCGGCCGGGCTGCCATCCGGCGGCCGTCCGCCCCGGCTTCCGCTCTCGCGCCTCCCGCTCGCCGGGCTCCCACCGGGCGGGCTCCCACCGGGCGGGCTCCCACCGGGCGGGCTTCCGCCCTCGCGGCTTCCGCCCTCGCGGCTTCCGCCCTCGCGGGTTCCGCCCTCCTGGCCTCCGGTCGCCGTGCTGCCATCCGGCGGACCTCCGCCGCGGGTTGCGCCCTCGCGGCTTGCGCTCGGGGGGCGGCCGCGGCGGGGGATGGGGGCGGCGTCGCCGGGGAGGCGGCCTGCCTCCCGCAGTGCCCGACGCAGCAGGAACTCGATCTGGGCGTTGGCGGACCGCAGGTCCTCCCCGGCCCACCGGGCCAGCGCCTCGTAGACCGCAGGGTCCAGCCGCAGCAGCACCTGCTTGCGCTGCGGCCGGCCCTGAGGGGGCGGACCCCCGGAGGGGACCGTCACTGGTAGAGGGTGCCGGTGTTCAGCACCGGCTGGGGTGACCGGTCCCCGCACAGCACCACCATCAGGTTGGACACCATCGCCGCCTTCCGCTCCTCGTCCAGTTCCACGATGCCCTGCTCGGCGATCCGGCCGAGCGCGGCCTCGACCATCCCCACCGCCCCGTCCACGATCTCCCGCCGGGCCGCGACCACCGCGCCCGCCTGCTGGCGCTGGAGCATCGCCGAGGCGATCTCGGGAGCGTACGCGAGGTGGGTGAAGCGGGACTCGATGATCCGCACGCCGGCCGCCTCCACGCGCGCGTGGAGCTCCACGGCCAGCTTCTCGGTGATCTCCTCTGCGTTGCCGCGCAGCGAGAGCCCGTTCTCGTCGTGCGAGTCGTAGGGGTACTCGATGGCGATGTGGCGCACGGCAGCCTCGGTCTGGGTGGCGACGAACTCCAGGAAGTCGTCCACCTCGAAGGAGGCCTGCGCGGTGTCCTTCACGTTCCACACCACGACCGCGGCGAGCTCGATCGGGTTGCCGTAGGCGTCGTTGACCTTGAGCACGGCCGTCTCGTGGTTACGGACCCGGGTGGAGATCTTCGCGCGCGAGGTGAACGGGTTCACCCAGCGCAGTCCGTCCTCGCGGATGGTGCCGCGGTAGCGGCCGAAGAGCTGCACCACGCGGGCCTCGCCCGGCGCGACCGTGTTCAGTCCGCACATGGCGAGGAACGCGGCCACGGCGACCACGATGCCGAGGGCGACGAGCGCGGCCTTGAGGCCGCCCGCGGTCGCCGCGGCGCCCGCGGCGATCATCCCGCCGCCGGCCAGCAGGCCGAGCAGGCCGAGCAGCAGCGCGACCCCGCCGCCCACGCTGTGTGCGGGGAACTCGTGCACGCGCGGGGCGGGCATGTCGGGCGCGTCGACGGTGTCGATGGCGTCGGTGTGCTCGGCGGTGGCCGAAGGGTCGTGCGCGGACATGGTGGTCCCCCGTCTGTCGTCAGCAGTCAGCAGCCGATTCAGCGATCGACCGTCTAGCTAAGTGATATCACTTTACCCCGGGATGGCAACCCTGTGCCCGTCTCGCACGTCGAATCTGTGGGGTGGCTCTACGGGTTCCGCCGTGCGAGGTGCGCATTCTCACGCCCCTCGAAGGCGGCATCGGGAGCACTACGTCATAGACAGCGGTGTTAGCTTTCTGAGCTGACCTGGCCCTGCCCCGGGCACTGGTGTGACTGCCGAGTAGGAAGCGGAGCGAGCGGACTCATGGGACGAGCGGAAGAGAGACGAGCGCGACAGCGCGGTGGCCGCCGCGCGGCGCCCAGGAACCGCTCGACGGAGACGGAGTCGGTCGCGCCCCCCGCCCCCACCACCGCCGGCAGCGGTTCCGCGACCGGCAGCGGTTCCGCGACCGGCGGCCGCGCGGCCGCCCGCAGAGGCGCGAAGAAGAGCGCCAGGGGCGGCAGGGGGAAGGCCGGGAAGAAGGACAAGAGCCGTATACGCCGGCTCTTCACCTGGAAGAAGATCCTCGGCACGTTCCTCGGTCTGGCCGTCGCCGTGATCGGCGCCTTCGTCTGGCTGTACGTGAGCACGCCGATCCCCAAGGGCAACCCCGACGCCGACCTGCAGAGCAACGTCTACAAGTACGGCAACGGCGCCATCCTCGCCCGCGACGGCGACGTCAACCGCGAGAACGTCGATCTCGCCTCGGTGCCCATGCCCGTCCAGCACACCTTCGTCGCCGCCGAGAACAAGAGCTTCTACACCGACGCCGGCGTCGACTTCAAGGGCACCACCCGCGGCATCCTCAACACACTCATGGGCAAGGGCGCGCAGGGCGGTTCGACGATCACCCAGCAGTACGTCAAGAACTACTACCTGAGCCAGGAACAGACCGTCACGCGCAAGCTGAAGGAACTGGTCATCTCCCTCAAGCTGGACCGGGAGGAGTCCAAGGAGTACATCCTGGCCGGCTACATGAACACCAGTTACTACGGCCGCGGCGCCTACGGCATCCAGGCCGCCGCCCAGGCCTACTACCGCGTCGACGCCGACAAGCTGAGCGTCGAGCAGGGCGCCTATCTCGCCGCGCTGCTGCAGGCGCCCAGCCAGTACGACTGGTCCGCCGCCTCCGACACCGGCAAGCGCCTGGTCAAGAACCGCTGGAACTACGTCCTGGACAACATGGTCGAGCAGGACTGGCTGGACAAGTCCAAGCGCCAGGCCATGACGTTCCCGGTCCCCCTGGACCCGAAGCCCGCCCCCGGCAAGGAGGGCCAGGTCGGCTACCTGGTCGACGCGGCCAACGCCGAACTCGCCCGCCAGCTCGTCGCCCAGGGCGCCGCCGACGATCTCGAATCGGCCAACGCCATGGTCAGGAAGGGCGGCTGGAACATCGAGCTGAACATCGACAAGGCAAAGCAGAAGAAGCTCGAGGAGACGGTCAAGGAGCAGCTGACCAGCAAGCTCGACAAGGACAAGCGCAAGGTGGACGGCAACGTCCAGGCCGGCGCGGTGTCCGTGGACCCGAAGACGGGCGCGGTCGTGGCGATGTACGGCGGCGTCGGCTACACCGACCACTTCGTCAACAACGCCACCCGCACCGACTACCAGCCGGCCTCCACCTTCAAGCCGGTGATCCTCGCCGCGGCCTTCGACGAGAAGGCCAAGACGCAGAAGGGCGAGGAGATCACCGCCGACACCCTCTACGACGGCACCAGCAAGCGTCCCGTCGTCGGCAGCGACATCGGCTTCGCGCCGGAGAACGAGGACGACCAGGACTACGGCGACGTCACCGTCCAGACGGCGCTGAACCAGTCGGTGAACTCCGTCTTCGCGCAGATGGGCGTCGACGTCGGCATGCCCGAGGTGCTGAAGGTCGCGGGCAACCTCGGCATGGACACCAAGGGCCTCAAGGCAGTGCCCGCCCAGACCCTGGGCACCATGGGCGCGAGCCCCCTGCAGATGGCCGGGGTCTACGCCACCCTCGACAACCACGGCAAGAAGGTCACCCCGGCGATCATCAAGTCGGCGCAGAACAGCGCCCACCCGTCGTTCAAGCTCGCCGAGGCCGTCGGCGGCCAGGTGATCGACAGGGAGGCCGCCGACTCCGTCACCTCGGTCCTCACCGGCGTGGTCGATGACGGCACCGCCAAGAAGTCCGTACGGGACAACCCGCTGCGCAAGGGCCAGAAGGTGGCCGGCAAGACCGGAACCTCCGACAACAACAAGTCCGCCTGGTTCACCGGCTACACCCCCGACCTGGTGACGTCGGTCGGCCTGTTCGGCGAGGACGCCAAGACCCACGCGCAGGTGCCGCTGACCGGCGCGACGACGGGCCTGACCACGACCAAGGGCCGGATCAACGGCGGTGGCTTCCCCGCGCAGATCTGGGCGACGTACACCTTCGGCGTCTCCACCAAGGTCTCCAAGTTCGACCTGGAGACCGACCAGGGCGCGGCGGTCCGCACGGCGTCGCCGTCGGCGTCGGCCTCGCCGTCCACCAGCGCGTCGCCGTCCCCGTCGCCCAAGCCGAGCACGTCGCCGTCCTCGTCGCCGAAGCCGAGCACGTCGCCGTCCCCGTCGCCGAAGCCGAGCACGTCGCCGTCCCCGACGCCGACGGGCAGCACACCGACGGCACCGAGCCCGGAGGATCCGACGGACGGGCAAGAGGATCCGGAGAATCCCCTCCTGGGTCAGTAGCGCGACGGCACAGAGCGGAAGCACACGACAAAGCACAGAGGGGCGCCCGGAGATCTCCGGGCGCCCCTCTGTCGTCGAACCCCCTTGGTCAACGCCTCCCGCCGCACACGGGGGAGGCGCCACGCCCTAACCCCGGTTCAGCTCGAACCAGACCACCTTGCCGGTGCTCAGCCGTGTCGCACCCCAGCGCCGGGCCAGCCGGTTGACCAGGTAGAGACCGCGACCACCCTCGTCGGTCGCCCGGGCCTGCCGCAGCCGGGGCAGCTGCGGCACGTCGTCCCCGACCTCGCAGCGCAGCACGTCGGTGCGCAGCAGCCGCAGCGTCACCGGCCGCGACGCGTACCGCACCGCGTTGGTGACGACCTCGCTGACCAGCAGCTCCACCGAGTCGGACATGTCCTCGAGCCCCCACCGGGACAGCGCCCGCCGGGCCAGCCGACGGGCCCGGCCCGGCGCCGCGTCCTCCGGTTCCAGGAGCCAGTACGCCACGTCGCTCGGCGCGATCCCGTCGAAGCGGGCGGCGAGCAGCGCGATGTCGTCGTCCCGGTCGCCCGGGCCGAGCATGTCGAGCACCTCGTCGCACAGCGCCTCCAGCGGCGGCGGGTGATCCGGCCCGGTGAGCTGCGCCGTCGCCGCGAGCTTCTCCCGCAGCTGCTCTATGCCGGTCGCCACGTCCCGCAGCCGGGACTCCACCAGCCCGTCGGTGTACAGCAGCAGCGTCGCCCCGGCCGGCGCGTCCAGCTCCACCGCCTCGAAGTCGACCCCGCCGACGCCGATCGGCGCGCCCGGCGGCACCCGCAGCACCTCCGCCCGGCCGCCCAGGTGCAGCAGGATCGGCGGCGGATGGCCCGCGTTGGCGATGGTGATGCGGTGCGCGACCGGGTCGTAGACGGCGTACAGACAGGTCGCCATACGGTCGGTGCCCAGCCGCTGGGCCTGCTCGTCGAGGTGGTGCAGGACCTCCTGCGGCGGCAGGTCGAGCCCGGCGAGGGTCTGCGCCGTGGTGCGCAGCTGCCCCATGATGGCCGCCGACGTCATCGAGTGCCCCATGACGTCGCCCACCACCAGCGCCACCCGGCTGCCGGGCAGCGGGATGGCGTCGTACCAGTCGCCGCCGACCCGCGCGGTCTCCGCCGCCGGCAGATACCGGGACGCCAGCCGCACGCCCGTGGGACGCGGCAGGGTCTCCGGCAGCATCGTGCGCTGCAGCTCGTCGGCGATGTACGCCTCACGGTCGTACAGCACCGCCTTGTCGATGCCCAGGGCGCTGTGGGTGGCGAGCTGGGCGGCCACCAACAGGTCGTCGGTCTCGAACGGAGGGCGCTCCGGACGGCGCAGGAACACGGCGGCGCCGATCACCCGGCGCCGGCCCCGCAACGGGGCCAGGATCGCCCGCTGGCCGCCCGGGACCGCCAAGGTGCTGTCCGTGCCCAGCAGTTCGGGCAGCGCGGCACGTGCGGCCGGATGGTCGGCGAACACCGGACGCACCCCGCGCAGCACCTCCGCGAGCGCCCCGCCGGGCCGCACCTCGCACATGTCGCCGACCGCGGCCGACAGCTCCGGGGTCAGCTCCGCCGGCTCCGGGAGCGGCAGGGCCAGCGCCGCGAAGCCGGTCTCGGTGTCGCGGTCCTCCGGGATCCGGTCGGTGCGGCGCAGCCGCAGCATGATGCGGTCCGCCACGGGCCGCTCGTCGCCGACCGGCAGCGGGTCGCGCAGATAGACGAGGATCGCGTCGGAGAAGGTCGGCACGGTGGCCCGGCACAGCCCCATCACGATCTCGTCGAGGTCCAGACCGCGGGCGATCCGCCGGGTGGCGGCGCCCACGAACCGCAGCCGGTCGCCCTCCCGCCGCATCGGCGTGGGCCGGCCCGGAGTCACTCCCGCGCCGGCGCGCCGTTCCTGCCCGCCGGGACCGTGTTCCTGCCCGCCGGGACCGCGTTCCTGGTGTCCGTCTCCGCCCGGCTGGGCCGGGATCGACTCGGGCGCCGGGCGCGGCCGGTGCGTGTCGGCATCCGCGGTCGCCGACGGCTGCGAGTGCTCCGCACCCGCACCCGCCTCCGCGTCGGCCGCGTCCTTACCCGTGGCTCCCTGGCCGCCCATGTCGCCCTTTCCGCCCTTGCCGCACGTCGTCGTACCCGAGGCGTCGGGCGGTAAGGCGGACGGGCCCGGCGCGGAGGCCGGAGTATGCAGGAGTGCCCCATGGGGGTCCGTGGGGTCGACGCCCTGGGGGCGTTCGTAGGAGGTGGGCTGCTCCGTCACGCGTGTCGAATCCGTCCGTCCGGGGCTGCGCGCCGCGCGCGCAGTTGGTCCCGCAGGAAACCCGATACCCGGAATACGTGTCCCCGGAACGGAATTCCCGCGTGGTCAGAGGTTGTTCCTGTGTCACCCGTGGACCGCTCACGGTCCGGGTGGCCGACGCCGAGCGTGCCGCCGGTGTTGCCCTCGTACCCCTCGCTCACGTCCTGCCGCCCCTCGGTGACGTTCGGTCAGACCCGGCGACTGCTCCGGGAGTTACTGCCAGCGTGCCTTGCGGAGGACGATCCTACGTTTGTTGCCCGGGGGCGCATCAAGGGTCTCATGTGGACATGTGCGCGGGCGTACGGTCCCAGTCCTCCGGCAGCAACGGTACGGCCCAGGACGGGTCCGGGCGCCAATGCTGCCAGCCCTCGTCGAACGGCGGCCCCCAGGCGCGGATCGTTTCCAGCGCCCTGCGGCCCGCCAGCAGCACCAGCTCGGCCACCGCCCGGTCCATCAGTCCGTCCTGCTGGGCCTGCGCGAACTCGTCCTCGTCGCGCCAGCCCCAACTGTGGTCGGGGTAGACGCAGATGTCCAGAAAGTGGTCCTCGGAGTCCACTCCGCCCTCCCAACGGACAAGCGGCTCCTCCAGGTTGACGTACCAGTTCTTGAACTGCCAGCCCGGATCCCAGAACAGCCACACCGACCACGGCTCGCCCGGCCGGGCCAGCTTCAGCACGCCGGTGCCGAACCAGCGGTCGCGCTGCACCGTGCGCGGCTTGGTGT
Organism: Streptomyces sp. B21-105; assembly: GCF_036898465.1. Lineage (NCBI taxonomy): Bacteria > Bacillati > Actinomycetota > Actinomycetes > Kitasatosporales > Streptomycetaceae > Streptomyces > Streptomyces sp. B21-105. The sequence goes on from NZ_JARUMJ010000001.1 coordinate 5,938,259, forward strand.
AGCGGGTGCGCAGCGGCTCCCGGTGCGGCGGCGTGCCGTCCGCGAGGACCGGCTTGACGCACTCGGTGCCGGGGGCGAGCCAGACCGCCAGCACCTCCGCGTCGTCGCGCACCACGGTGACCGGGCGGGCGATGTGGAAGCCCGCGCCGCCGTTCGCCCGGTAGCGCCACAGGATCCGGTCCCCGGGCTCCCAGAAGGCCGCCGCATCGCCCGTTCCCACGCGTCTCACCGCTTCACCGTCTGCCATGCAGAGATATTAGGTGCCATGGCCATATGACGCTGCGGCGCGTGACACGGTTCTCACGCCGGGGCGCGAAAGGTCACGGGCGTGTCATCCGCAGGACGTCCAGCGCCTCGTCGAGCTGCTGGACCGTCAGGTCACCGCGCTCCACGTAGCCGCCCGCGAGGACCGTCTCGCGGATCGTCCGGCGCTCCGCCAGCGCCTTCTTCGCCACCTTCGCGGCCTCCTCGTACCCGATGTACTTGTTCAGCGGGGTGACGACGGAGGGCGAGGACTCGGCGTACTCGCGGGCGCGTTCGCGGTGGGCGACGATCCCGTCGACGGTCCGGTCGGCGAGCAGCCGCGACACGTTGGCGAGCAGCCGGATCGACTCCAGCACGTTCTTCGCGATCACCGGCAGCATGACGTTCAGCTCGAAGTTGCCCGCCGCGCCCGCCGTCGCCACCGTCGCGTCGTTGCCGACGACCTGCGCGGCGACCATCAGCACCGCCTCCGGGATCACCGGGTTGACCTTGCCGGGCATGATCGAGGAACCCGGCTGGAGGTCGGGAAGGCTGATCTCGGCCAGCCCAGTGCGCGGCCCGGACGCCATCCACCGCAGATCGTTGGCGATCTTCGTCAGGCCCACCGCGACGGTCCGCAGCTGCCCACTGGTCTCGACGATCCCGTCCCGCGCGCCCTGGGCCTCGAAGTGGTCGCGCGCCTCCGTCAGCGGCAGCCCGGTGCTGCGGGCGACCTCCTCGATGACGGCGGCGGAGAAACCGGGCGGCGTGTTGATGCCGGTGCCGACGGCCGTGCCGCCCAACGGGAGCTCGGCCAGCCGGGGGAGGGACGCGGTGAGCCGCTCGACGCCGTACCGCACCTGGGCGGCGTACCCGCCGAACTCCTGGCCGAGGGTGACGGGCGTGGCGTCCATGAGATGGGTCCGCCCCGACTTCACGACGTCCGCGAACTCCTCCGCCTTACGGCCGAGGGCGTCGGCCAGCTGCTCCAGGGCGGGGATCAGATCACGCGTGACGGCGGCGGTGGCGGCGATGTGGATCGACGACGGGAAGACGTCGTTGGAGGACTGCGAGGCGTTCACGTGGTCGTTGGGGTGCACCTGGCGGCCCAGCCGCTCGCCGGCCAGGGTCGCGAGCACCTCGTTGGCGTTCATGTTGGACGAGGTGCCGGAGCCGGTCTGGAACACGTCCACGGGGAAGTGCTCGTCCCACTTCCCGTCGGCCACCTCGCGGGCCGCCTCCTGGATCGCCTCGGCGATGTCCTTGTCGAGCACCCCGAGCCCGGCGTTGACCTTAGCCGCGGCCCCCTTGATCCGGGCGAGCGCCTCGATGTGCGCCCGCTCGAGGCGCTGCCCGGAGACGGGGAAGTTCTCGACGGCACGCTGGGTCTGCGCCCGCCACTTGGCCTCGGCGGGGACCCGGACCTCGCCCATGGAGTCGTGCTCGATGCGGTAGTCGCTCATGACCGGTACAGCGTGCGGCGCGCCCCGCTTGTTCCTGGCACAGGCCCGTTCGGGCCACCGCGCCGGGAACGAGCGGGGGGCGTACCGGTGCGCCGGTACGCCCGCGCCGTCAGCCCAGCCCCGGCCCGCGTACCGGAACCGTCAGCCCAGCCCCAGCCCCGGCCCGCGTACCGGGATCGATGTGAACGTCGGTGCGGGGGCGGGGTCCTTGAAGAAGTCGTTCGACTTGTTCAGTTGGCGGCACCACCCGTAGCATCCGCGCATGATCTCTAACCCGAGGGTGCTGGGCAACGTCCGCTTGTCCGTCATGAAGGACGACACCACCAGCCCGGAGAAGCAGCGCGCGGCCGTCGAGCACTGGGCGCACGGCCCCTCTATAGAGGGGCGCATCGTGGGGTGGGCTGAAGACGTGGATGTGTCCGGCGCGATGCACCCCTTCAAGAGACCGGGCCTCGGTCCCTGGTTCATGGAGCGGGCTGACGAGTGGGACGTGTTGGCCGTCTGGAAGCTCGACCGCCTCAGCAGGAAGGCGGGTCACTTCGCCGAGATCTTCGAGTGGTGCCAGAAGCACGGCAAAACCATCGTGTCCGTGACCGAGGGCATCGACATGTCCACCCCCATGGGCAAGATGTTCGCTCAGATCATTGCCGCGTTCGCGGAAGGCGAGTTGGACACCATCCGTGCGCGTGCCCTGTCCGGCTCGATGGCCCGGAAGGCGAAGGGCGTTTGGATCGGCGGTGTACTCCCGTTCGGATACCGATTTGAGCGCCAAGAGGACGGGGGTAAGAAGCTCATTCAGGATGACAAATACGCGAACCTTCTCCGTGACATTGTGGAGAAGCTGAAGAGTGATTGGTCGTCGTACAAGATTGCCGTTGATCTTAACAAGCGTGGTGTTCCGACGTGGCGGGATTACCTGCGCATGGATCGCGGCGACGAACCGAAGGGTGTCGCTTGGACCGCTAACGCTATCCGAGCGATCGTGACTAACCCCACGGTCGGCGGTATCTACACCTATAAGGGTGAGACTGTCGCGGATGACGATGGTGAGCCGGTACGGATCACGGATGACCCGCTCATGGAATACGGGGAGTGGGCGGAACTGGTGGCCAGCATCACGGCTAACCGTCCGGTATCGCGCGCCACGCCCTCGCGTTCCATGTTGGGAGGCGTGGCCGAGTGCGATGTGTGCGGCGCCCGTATGTCTTCGTCCAAGAAGACCAAGGAGAACGGCAGAGTTTTCCATTACTACGCGTGCAATAACATCAACACGGGGACTTGTTCCGACCCCGGGCGTATCCGGAGGGAAGATCTCGATACGGTCGTCGGCCAGTTCGTGAATGTCACCCTTGGGCCCCTCCCTGTAATGGAGAGGGTTGGCAATTCGATCAGTCAAGCGAAGACGGAACTGGTGGAAGCCGAAGCCATGCTTGACAGGCTGGAGGCTGACTATCTGGCCGGTCGTATCAAGACTGAAGTTCAGATCGAACGCTACTGGAAGCAGCACGAATCCCAGTCGGCCAAGGTCGAGCGACTGCGTAACGAAATCAAGGAAGCGGAGGATGCGCCCGCCTGGAAGGAAACGGGGCGCAACTATGCGGAGGAATGGGCCACGAAGGATGACGAACAGCGTCGGGTATTCCTACAGCGTCACGGGGTAACGATCACGGTCGGGAAGGCCAAAGACGGAAACCGCCGAGTCGTTTGCAAAATGCTTGAGCTTGCGGAGATCGCTAAGGAGACTGGGCTTCACGTCCCCGAAGGGTACTGGATGACCGAGCCTGAGGCGGAGTTTCTCTTGCCCGCGCGTCGGCCGTACAGCGGCGGATAGCCACCTGACCTTCTGATCCCCTGACCCCCGTTGCGTGTAAACGCTTCGGGGGTCTTCCTATGCCTGCACTCTCTTAGGAAGGCGTTTACACGCTCTCGCACCGTCCCGTTTAAACGCGCGTCCTTGAAACCGCCACCCTTGACGGGCTAGAGCCGAGGCAAAGAAGACCGCACAGTGGTCCCGGCTAAGCGGGGCCTTTTCTGTGCCCGCATCCTCCGCAAAGGAACCAGACCGATGAATCTTTCCGAACTGTTTCTAAGGACGTTTTTGGGCTCCAGTCGACGGAGGTTTTCTGGCTCCATGGTTGGGCTGGAGGGGGCGTGAGGCGGTGTGATTCACGCCCCTGTAGCAAGGTGATTTGGCCCCACTTCGATCGAGTGGTTCCGCTGGCCCTGGGGGTGGGGTCTCGCGGTAGTTTGGGAGCCTCGGTCAGCCTGCCGTCAGCGTGCCCCCGACAGGTGCGTGGAGGCTGCCGACGACCCGGCTCGACTCAGACCGTGGACCGCCCAGTGTCCGCGGTGGCTGGACGAGAACGGGCATTGGTGGGTCTTCAAGGTTGAGCGGTGTGGAGGTGTCCGCGGGCTCGGCGGGTGGTGACGCAGCGTGTGCGTAGGCGTTGGTTGTCGGCGTTGCGGAAGCCGAACGCGTTGCGGGCGACGAGCTTGATCACGCGGTTGATCCCTTCGCTCTTGGCGTTGCTGTGTCCGGTGTCGATGAGCGCGGCGATCTCGGGCCACCAGCGGTCGACGGTGGCGGCGAGCTGGCGGACTTCGGGGATGTCGGAGTCCGCGCACTAGGTGAGGAACTTCCAGCGGGCGTGGCCGACTTGGTGGCGGTCGGCTCCGGTGCGGGCCAGGGCGAGGAGGGTGCGCAGGTTCTCCTTGGCGATCCAGGCCGTCAGCAGTGTCTGCCCGATCTTCCCCTCGCCCAGGAGGGTGTTCCACATGGTGGCGAACTGGTCGTCGGTGAGGTCCTCGCGGTTGCGTAGAAGCCTCCGTCTGGCCTTCCACTCCGGGTCGCTGGCCCGTCCGCGCCGGCCGCGGGTCTCGGCGGTGGTGCGGCGCCTGACCATGGACAGCATCTTGTTGGCGAGCTGGACCACGTGGAAGTGGTCGACCACGACGGTGGCGTGCGGCAGGCCGATGTGGATCGCGGCGCGGTAGGTGGCCGACATGTCGATGGCGACGTAGCCGATGCCCTTTCTCCAGTCCCGGTCGGTGGTGGCGAGCCAGGCCAGGACGTCGGCGATGGTGCGGCCCTCGACCTGTCCGAGCAGTCCGCCGTGGCCGAGGGCGTCGACGAAGCCGGTGTGCCACCGGTCCCGGGTCAGATGCCACTTGCCGGTATCCGCATCCTGTTCCCAGCGGGGCCGTCCGCGGCGGGTCTCGTCGATGCCCAGGACTGTGACCTGCGGCAGAGGTGCCTCGGTGACGTCGCGGGCTTGCGTGCGGAAGGCTTCCATCGCGGTCGGCCAGGACAGATGCAGATCCCGTGCGGCCTGGATGACCGTGGAGCCGGCATCGCGTATGCGGCGCCCGGCCGCACCCCGCAGCCGGGCGGTCAGTCTGGCACCGGCCGGGATCGGCGGGATCTGCTCGGTGAAGGACCGGCGAGGGCAGTCGGCCTCGCGGCACCACCAGCGGCGCTTGTGCCAGCGGAACTCCAATCCGCTCTCGCCGTAAGGGAGATCGCGTGGCCGGGTCACCGTCGAGCCCTTAACCCGGGTGGCGAACACCCCGCAGGCCGGGCAGGCTCTGGCCCTCTCGTCGGCCGTGGCCAGGTGAACTCGGCGCCTTCCGTCGGCCAGCCGCTCGACCCGCGCGACGGACACCCCGTCGAGGTCGAGCAGCAACGTCGTATCGTTGAGCAAGCTCGTGGCTCCTGCATGATCGTTCTGCGTCGAGAACAGAGATGATCACGCAGGTCCACGGGCATCCTGCATCCGGGGCCGTGCCCGAATGTGTCATGACAATCGGCCGGGTGTGGTTCGCTGCTGGGGTGACTCAGGACTTGGAGATCGTCGCATTCGAATCCGCCGAGACGTTCGAGGCATGGCTCGGTGAGAACCACGCCGTCTCGTCCGGCGTCTGGCTCAAGCTTCGTAAGAAGGGCCCCGGAATCGCCGCGCTGGACTACGCCCAGGCGCTCGACGTGGCACTCTGCTACGGCTGGATCGACGGCCAGAAGGGCAAGTTCGACGACCAGTGGTGGCTCCAGCGGTTCACCCCGCGCACGCCGCGCAGCAAGTGGTCCAAGGTCAACCGGGACAAGGTGGCCGCCCTGATCGAGCAGGGCCGGATGCGTCCGCCGGGGCAGGCCGAGGTCGACCGCGCCAAGGCGGACGGCCGCTGGGAGGCGGCCTACGACGGCGCGAAGACCGCCACGGTGCCGGACGACCTCACGGCGGCCCTGACCGCCGACCCGGCCGCGGCGGAGTTCTTCGAGACACTGGACCGGCAGAACCGCTACGCGATCCTGTACCGGATCCAGGACGCCAAGAAGGCCGAGACCCGGGCGCGCCGGATCGAGAAGTACGTAGCGATGCTGGCGAAGGGCGAGAAGCTGTACCCGTAGTCACGGAAAGGGGACCATGGCCGTGTGGTGCCGTGGGGTCCCGGCGCGCCTGCGGCCCCGGCAGCAGCCACCAAATGCCCTCACCGAGCGTAACGAAACGCCAAAGGCCCTGAGCAGGCGCACCGCTCAAGATCGAAGACCCGCATTGGTCCGGCCGGCACTGGGACCCGGCGGCCGGACCCGGAACGGCTGCGGCCGGCCCCCCGTCAGGGAGGCCGGCCGCGGTTGTCGGTGAGGGTTAGCGGCAGTGCCGTGGCTAACCCTCAGCTTGGCGGGGCATGCGCAGGGACGCGTCCAGGATGGTCATGAGCTGTGCTGCACGGGTCTTGCCAGTTGGCGCCAGAGGGTATCTGTTCAGAACCTCGATCAGAGCGGGTGTGGCGCGTTGTCGAGCCTTCTCGATCAGTCGGAGCCCGACGGCGAAATCATCGTCCGCGTTCAATTCTCCAACGCGCGCGGCGCTTGCGGCGGCTCTCAGGATGTGACCCACTTGGGTGGCTTTCGCGATCGGATGAAGGTAGGCCGCAGAGGCGGCATCTCCCGCAGCGCGCGCAGCCAACTGTGCGGCCTCCGTGGTCGCTTCCTTCGCCGCCCGGTGGGCGTCCAAGGAGGTGATGCGCTGAAGTTTGGTCCTTCTGGCGCCGTTCACGAACTCCCGCGCAGCGTCAATGGCTGCACGAGGCCGAGGATCGCCGGGGTTGGCCTCCTCGAACACGGGAAGAACTTCCTCAGCGCTCTCCAGAACGTAGTGGGCGACGACGCGCAGTTCGTCCACGGTCAGTTCAAAGTCCCCAGATACGATCGTCACGGACCTGATTCTCCCATCGAGCGATCACCTGCGGTCTCAGACGGAGACTGTGGGACACAGCCTTGCCGAGGGCCGAGGCAAGGGTCAGCTGAAGTTTCCCCGTGATCTTGGACACTCGTTCGTTATGCCGCGAGGGCGTGTTGATGGCGTTGCCGGGTCTCGGCTGGGGTGAGGTAGCCGAAGGTCTTGTGCTTGCGCAGGCGGCGGCGGTTGTAGAAGGTCTCGATGAAGTTGAAGACCTCGGCGCGGGCGGTGGCCCGGTCTTGCCAGGTCCGGGTTCCGATCTCCTCCTTGAGTAGGGCCCAGAAGCTCTCCGCGGCGGCATTGTCGAAACACGATCCGGTGCGTCCGCAGCTCTGCCGCAGCCCCAACTCACGAATCCGATTGCGGAATTGGGTGGATGTGTACTCGGCGAGTTCAACCAGTCGTTGCAACACAGGGCTGTTGCAGCGAGCGTAGCTGCTCTTCGAAGACCTCGGCCGGTGTCCGCCAACCGAGTACCTTGCGGGGCCGGTTGTTGATCGCCATGGCGACGGCTTCGAGGTCCGTGGACGACCAACGGGAGAGATCAGTGCCCTTCGGGAAGTACTGACGCAGCAGCCCGTTCGTGTTCTCGTTTGTCGGTCGTTGCCAGGGCGAGTGCGGATCGGCGAAGAACACCTTTGTCCCGGTATCGAGAGCGAACTGGGCATGACCGGAGAGTTCCTTCCCGCGGTCCCAGGTGAGGGTCTTGCGTAACTGCTCGGGCAGCGGTGCCATCGACGTGGTGAGCGCCGCGTTCATCGCGATCGCGCCATAGCCCCCGAGCGAGGGGCCGTTCTTCACGGGCGGCCTCTCGCCCCAGCCCTCAAGCCGGGGCAGGTGCACCAGGAGCGTGGAGCGGCTGCTGCGCTCGACAAGCGTGCCGATCGCGGAGCGGCCCGTCCCGATGATCAAATCGCCTTCCCAGTGTCCGGGGACCGCGCGGTCCCCGGCCTCGGCGGGGCGTTCACTGAGGATGACGTCCGCGGTGACATGCCCCTGCGGCTTGTTCTGCGACCGTGCACGGGGAACCCGCAGCGCCCGGCCGGTGCGCAGACACATGACCAGTTCCCGCTTGAGCGCGCCACGGCCCTCGATGAACAGCGCCTGGTAGATCGCTTCGTGGCTGATGCGCATGGACTCATCATCGGGGAAGTCGACACGGAGCCGGTGCGAGATCTGCTCCGGGCTCCATGCCGTCGCCCAACGCCTGTCCTGCCGATGCGGCTTGTTCAGCCCCTTCCACCCAGGCGTCTCAGGCCCGGTGACGATCATGCCGTCGGGGCGACGGACGCTGCCGGCGAGCCGCTCCTGCACGTACTCTCGCAACCTGTCGTCGCCTGCGAGCTTCGCGGTCTTCGGGCGCTTCGCAGCCTGCTGCGCTTTCCACTGCGCCACCAGAGCCCGGTAGACCGGTTTGCCGCCCCGGGTCGCCGCGTTGCGGCGCAGCTCGCGTGAGATCGTGCCCGCGTCGCGGCCGATCCTGCGAGCGATCTCCCGCACGCCGAACTCCTGGGCGCGCAGCAGCGCGATCTCCTCACGCTCGGCGAACGACAGATAGCGGCCGGTGGGCTCGTCCAGGCTGATCGGCGGCATCCCGCCAGCGTGACGGAACCACCGGGTTGCGACCGGCCATGAAACGCCAACAGCCACCGCGGCCTCTGCCGTCGTCACTCCCGACGCGATCCGCCGCCAGAAGTGGCGCTGCACCGCACGAGACGGCTCCGGCCGACCCGGTGAACGCATCGGCGGTCGCATCGCCCGATCCGCCGCCCACTGCCGTCGCGCTCCCGCAGGCGCCTTTGGCACCTTCTGCTTCCGGTCTCGTCCCATCGCATACCTCCGTGATCAAGGTGTTGCGACGACCAGTTGAATCCGCCCTCGCTTCCGCGATCACTGTGTATGACACATCCGGGTTCCAGCCGGGTCCGACCGTGGGCCATGTCGAGAGCGTCGACGACGAGTTCGGCGCGGTGGTGATCGGCCATGGCGTAGCCGACGACCCGGGTGGCCAGGTCGAGCCAGCAGGCGAGGTAGAGCCAGCCCTCGGCGGTGGGCAGGTAGGTGATGTCGCCGACCAGCTTGGTGCCGGGGTGCTCGGCGTGGAAGTCGCGGCCGATCAGGTCCGGGGCCGGCTTCGCCTTCGCGTCCGGCCGGGTCAGCGAGCGGTGCTTGCGTCGGGTGACACCGCGGATGTCGCGCTCGCGCATGACGCGGGCGACGCGCTTGCGGTTCACGCGCCGCCCCAGACGCCGCAGCTCGGCGTGGACGCGCGGGACGCCGTAGGTCTTGCGGGAAGCGATGTGCAGCACGGTGATCTCGTGTGCGAGTGCGTCGTCGGCTGCCTGGCGGGCCCGGCGGGCGGCCTCGCCCTCGCGCCAGGCGTAGTAGGAGGAGCGGGCCACGTGCAGCACCCGGCACAGCAGGAGGATCGGGTAGTTCGCCTTCTCCGTATGGATCAACCGGTACAACTCGCTCACCGGTCGCTCTCCTTCACGAAGAAGGCCGCTTTTTTCAGGATCTCGATCGTCTGCTGCTGTTCGCGGACCTCCTTGCGCAGCCGGCGCAGTTCATCGCGCTCGGCGCTGGTCAGCTCACCGGGCCGCCCCTCGCCCCGGTCGGCCTTGGCCCGGCGGTACCAGCCGCGCAAGGACTCCGAGCTGATGCCGAGTTCCCGGGCAACCGCCGTGACCGTCTTGCCAGAGGAGTCGACGAGCGCGATGGCGTCCCGCTTGAACTCCTCGGTGTACCGCTTCGTGTACTTGCTTCCCACCTGGTGCTACTCCCTCTGGAACCTCAGGTCCCAGTCTCCAGGTGTCCACGATCAAGGGGAAGCTTCAGTCGCGACCTGCCCCGGCGTGGGGCCCTGCGGCTGTGTCCGGGGTGATCGCGGACGGAACGGCCCCGCTTGCGCAGAGAGCCCCCAGCAATCGGCTGGGGGCTCTCTGGGGGTGCCGCTGCCGAGGTCAGGCCAGGCCAGGACCCCGGACCGGGATGCTGGTGAAGGTCGGCTGAGAGAGTTGCTGCGGGCTGAAGAAGTCGTTGCCCTTGTCGTCGACGACGACGAACGCCGGGAAGTCCTCGACCTCGATCTTCCAGACGGCCTCCATGCCGAGCTCCTCGTACTCGACGACCTCGACCTTCTTGATGCAGTCCTGCGCGAGACGCGCGGCCGGGCCGCCGATCGAGCCGAGGTAGAAACCGCCGTGGCTGCCGCAGGCGTCGGTGACCTGCTGCGAGCGGTTGCCCTTGGCCAGCATCACCTTGGAGCCGCCCGCCGCCTGGAACTGCTCGACGTAGGAGTCCATGCGGCCGGCCGTGGTCGGGCCGAACGAGCCGGACGCGTACCCCTCGGGGGTCTTCGCGGGACCGGCGTAGTACACCGGGTGGTCCTTGAGGTACTGGGGCATCTCCTCGCCCGCGTCCAGCCGCTCCTTGATCTTGGCGTGCGCGATGTCGCGGGCCACCACCAGCGGACCGGACAGCGACAGGCGGGTCTTGACGGGGTACTTCGTCAGCTCGGCCAGGATGGCGTCCATCGGCTGGTTCAGGTCGATCCGCACGACGTCCCCGGACTCGTCCAGGTGCTCGTCCGTGGTGTCGGGCAGGAACCGCGCCGGGTCGGTCTCGAGCTGCTCGAGGAAGACGCCCTCGGCGGTGATCTTCGCGACGGCCTGGCGGTCGGCCGAGCAGGACACGGCGATCGCGACGGGGCAGGAGGCGCCGTGCCGCGGCAGCCGGACCACCCGCACGTCGTGGCAGAAGTACTTGCCGCCGAACTGCGCGCCGATCCCGATCTTCTGCGTCAGCTCGAAGACCTTCTCCTCCAGGTCCTTGTCCCGGAAGCCGTGGCCGAGCGGCGAGCCCTCGGCCGGGATCTCGTCCAGGTAGTGCGCGGACGCGTACTTGGCGGTTTTCAGCGCGTACTCGGCGGACGTGCCGCCGACGACGATCGCCAGGTGGTACGGCGGGCAGGCGGCCGTGCCCAGCGAACGGATCTTCTCCTCCAGGAACTTCATCATGGAGGCCTCGTTCAGGACGGCCTTCGTCTCCTGGTAGAGGAACGACTTGTTGGCGGAGCCGCCGCCCTTCGCCATGAACAGGAACTTGTAGGCGCCGCCGTCGGTCGCGTACAGCTCGATCTGGGCCGGGAGGTTGGAGCCGGTGTTCTTCTCCTCCCACATGGTGAGCGGAGCCATCTGCGAGTAGCGCAGGTTGAGGTTCAGGTAGGCGTCGTAGATGCCGCGGCTCAGGGCAGCCTCGTCGCCGCCCTCGGTGAGGACGTTCTGCCCGCGCTTGCCCATGACGATCGCGGTGCCGGTGTCCTGGCACATCGGCAGCACGCCGGCGGCCGCGATGTTCGCGTTCTTCAGCAGGTCCAGCGCGACGAACTTGTCGTTGGCGGACGCCTCGGGGTCGTCGATGATGCGGCGCAGCTGTGCGAGGTGCGCGGGACGCAGGTAGTGCTGGATGTCGTGGATCGCCTCGGCGGCGAGCTTGCGCAGGGCCTCCGGCTCCACCTTGAGGAACGTCCGTCCGTCGGCCTCGAAGGTGGAGACACCTTCGGAGGTCACCAGCCGGTACGGGGTGGTGTCCTCTCCCTGGGGGAGCAGATCGGTGTACTCGAACTCAGGCATCTCGCCCATTCCTCACTCGACAGACGGCGACCGCCTCCATTGGCGGGCGCCCACCAGCGTAGAACCCGCGCCGGACGGCGAGCCTGTGAGGTAAGGCTCAGTCTCCGCGGGCCCGCCGGCCGTTCGGGGTATCGCGATCTATCGTGTGTTGGGTACGCTGCGGTCGTGGACCTTCAGAAGCAGACCGCCGCCGCCCCGACGTCGGCCGCCGCCCCGACGTCGGCCGCCGAGCTGCGCGCCTCGGACGCCGACCGGGACCGTATCGCCGACATGCTCCGCGAGGCCCTGGCAGAGGGCCGACTGACCGCCGACGAACACGCCGAACGCGTCGAGGGCGTGCTGGCCGCCAAGACGGTCGGAGAGCTGCAGGCGTTCGTCCGGGACCTGCCCGCCGCGCACGAGCGGCGCGCCGCGTCCGCGTCCGTCCCCGACCGGCCGGCGGCGGGCGCGATCCCCGCCGACCCCGACGACAACGTGGTCGCGGTCTTCAGCAGCGCCGTCCGCCGGGGCCGCTGGCGCGCCGGCCGCCGCATCCACGCGTACGCGGTCTTCGGCACCGTCGAGATCGACCTCACCGAGGCGCTCTTCGAGTACCAGCAGGTGGTGGTCAAGGCGTTCGCGGTCTTCGGCAACGTGGAGGTCCGCGTCCCGGAGAACGTGTCGCTGCGCGGCGCCGGCGGCGCGGTCCTCGGCAACTTCGAGGTGGACTCGCTCGACTCCCCGCAGTCCGACGCCCCGGTGGTCTACGTCGACGGCTGGGCGGTGCTGGGCAACGTCGAGGGCCGGCCGAAGCGGGGCAAGCTCGTGGCGGACATTCTCGATCGGGTCCAGGACAAGGTCGACCGCAGTCTGCGCAAACACCTGGACCGCTGACGGTCGTCCGGCGGCATGTGCGGTCCCGGCGGCGGTGGTCCGGAACTCAGTGCATAGGCGCGCGCACAGCGGGTAGGCCTTGCTGCATCGTCTCTCGCTCGCGAAGCCGTCGTCAGGAGAAGACCCGTGCTGCAACCGCCGCATTCGTCCTTGCAGGTCGCCGCCGTCCCGGCTCAGCGGGTGCCCGCGCGTGACAGGGACCAGGACGACCCCTGGCACACCGACGCGGTGTGCCGGCGCGACGAGGCGGGCCTGTTCTTCGCCCCCTCCAAGGAGCCCACGGCCGCCCGGCTCTCCCGGGAGGAAGCGGCGAAGCGTGTCTGCGCGCGCTGTCCCGTGATGATCGAGTGCCGCGAGCACGCGTTGCTGCAGCCCGAGCCCTACGGGGTCTGGGGCGGCCTGACCGCTGCCGAGCGCCGCGTGGCCCTCGCCCGGCGCCGCCGGCGTGACGTGGAACTGCAGAAGACGGTGCGCGCGACGGACCGCATAGCCCAGGCGGGCTGAACGACAGCTCCGGGGCCGGACGAACGACAGGTCCGGGCGGGTCGAACGACGGCTCCCGCGGGCCGCACGCCGGCTCGCTCCCGGGCGGGCCGAATGCCGGCTCCCGCGCAGGCCGAATGCCGGCTCTCGCAGGCCGAACGGCGGCTCTCGCGGGATGAACGAAGGGCGCCCCCTCCGCACCGGGGGCGCCCTCCTCTGCTGCTGTCCGGCCCGACCGGCTGGGCCGGGCCGGACCGGGGGCCTACTTGGCCCGGTCGAAGTCGACCGCGCTGTAGGCCCGCAGCTTGCTCAGCCGGTGCTCGGAGTCGATCCGCCGCACCGTCCCGGACTTCGACCGCATCACGATCGAGTCGGTGGTCGCCGTCTCCGACCGGTAGCGGACGCCCCGCAGGAGTTCGCCGTCGGTGATGCCGGTGGCGACGAAGAACACGTTCTCGCCGGTCACGAGGTCCTCGGTGGTCAGCACCCGGTCGAGGTCGTGCCCGGCGTCGACGGCCCGCTGCCGCTCCTCGTCGTCCTTGGGCCACAGCTTGCCCTGGATGACGCCGCCCAGGCACCGCACGGCGCAGGCCGAGATGATGCCCTCGGGGGTGCCGCCGATGCCGAGCAGCAGGTCGACGCCGGTGCCCTCGCGCAGCGCGAGGATCGAGCCGGCCACGTCGCCGTCGGAGATCAGCTTGATGCGCGCCCCGGTCGCCCGGATCTCCTCGATGATGCCCGCGTGCCGCGGCCGGTCCAGGATGACGACGGTGACGTCCTCCGGCGTGGCCCGCTTGGCCTTGGCGACCCGGCGGATGTTGACCTCGACGGGCGCGTTGATGTCGACGAACTCGGCGGCCTCGGGGCCGGTGACCAGCTTGTCCATGTAGAACACGGCGGACGGGTCGAACATCGCGCCGCGCTCGGTGGCCGCGAGGACCGCGATCGCGTTCGGCATGCCCTTCGCGGTCAGCGTGGTGCCGTCGATGGGGTCGACCGCGATGTCGACCTCGGGGCCGGTCCGGTCGCCGACGCGCTCGCCGTTGAAGAGCATCGGGGCTTCGTCCTTCTCGCCCTCGCCGATGACGACCACGCCGTTCATCGACACGGTGGAGACGAGCGTCCGCATCGCGCGCACGGCGGCCCCGTCGGCGCCGTTCTTGTCCCCGCGTCCCACCCAGCGGCCTGCGGCCATCGCGGCCGCTTCGGTCACCCGGACGAGTTCCAGGGCGAGGTTGCGGTCCGGGGCCTCGGAGGGGACATCGAGTTCGGACGGCAAGTGATGATGCTCGGTCATCGGAGCGCACCTTTCTGACTGATACGACGACGGCCGGATGAGGGTTTGAGCCCTGACTCTATCGTCAGTCCGACAAAATGAGCAGGGGACCCCACGGATGAGCGCATCGGGCACCTGCGACGATAGGGGCGTGGCAGGTTCGAACGGCAGACAGAAGACGGCCCGGGACATGATCCTCTCCCTGGGGCTCATCATGATCGCGGCGTGGGTGATCTATCTCTTCATCCCCCACGACGACCGCGCTCCCGACGTCAAGCGGGTCGACTACCGCGTCGAACTCCTCACGGCGCGCCGCGCGGCGTCGTACCCGGTGGCCGCGCCCGAGGGCCTGCCGAGCACCTGGAAGGCCACCTCGGTGCGCTTCCGGGGCGACGAGTTCGACGCCTGGCACCTCGGTTTCCACACCCCCGACGGGGAGTACGTGACCATCGAGCAGTCCACCCAGCGGCGCTCGCAGTTCATCGAAGAGGCCAGTCAGGGCGCGAGCGAGACCGAGGTCACCGAGAAGATCGGCGGCCGCACCTGGACCCGCTACACCGGCGGCCGCTATGACGCGCTCGTGCTGCAGGGCACCGACGGCTCCACCACGGTGGTCGCGGGCACGGCCGGCTTCGACCGGCTCTCGACGATGGCCGGCGCGCTGAAGCTGGCGTGAGCGCCCCGGACGTACGAGGAGGGGCCCCGGCACGCCGGGGGCCCCTCCTCGTACGTCCGGGGTCTCGGACAGGTGGTCTCAGACGGTGGTGACGACCTCGTCGTAGGCCAGGCGCGGGGAGCGCGGGAACCAGGCGCCCTCGCCCGGCTTGCCGATGTTGACGACCATCAGCGGGGTGTGGTCGTCGTCGAGGAACTCCTTGCGGACGCCCTCGAGGTCCACACCGGTCATCGGGCCGGCGGCGAGGCCGGCGGCGCGGACGCCGATGATGAAGTAGGCGGCCTGGAGGGCGGCGTTCAGGGCGGCGGCGCCCTCGCGGGCCGGGCGCTCGCTGAAGAACAGCTCCTTGGCCTGCGGGAAGGCCGGGAACAGGGTGGGCAGCTCCTCGTGGAACTCGTTGTCCGCGGAGAGGATCGCGACCAGCGGGGCGGCGGCGGTCTTGGCCTGGTTGCCCTCGGCCATGTGCCGCACCAGGCGCTCGCGGGCCTCCGGGGAGCGGACCAGGGTGACGCGCAGCGGGGTCTGGTTGAACGCCGTCGGGCCGTACTTGACGAGGTCGTAGATCGCCTGGACCTGCTCGTCGGTCACCGGCTCGTCGGTGAAGGTGTTCGCGGTGCGGGCCTCGCGGAACAGCAGGTCCTGGGCGGCGGCGTCAAGAACGAGAGACATGCGTGAACTTCCTTGGAGTGGCGTCCGGATGTGGTACCGGACCGTGGTCCGGATCGGCTGACGGCACCGACAGTACGCGAGAGAAGTTCAACCTTCAACAAAGACGCGAGTGAAGGCGGAGTGATCCGCTTCACACCCGCTTCACACCCACCCCACAGCCCCTGTGGCGTCACTCCTCGTCCGGGGTGCCCTCCTCCTCGGCCAGCGCCGCGTCCAGCCGCTCCCGGGCGCCCTCCAGCCAACGCCGGCACACCTTTGCCAGCTCCTCCCCGCGCTCCCAGAGGGCGAGGGACTCCTCCAGCGTCGTGCCGCCCGCCTCCAGACGCCGTACGACCTCGATCAGCTCGTCGCGGGCCTGCTCGTACCCGAGCGTCTCGTCCGTCCTGCTCGTCATGGTCCCTGTGCCCCTACTCGTCTACTGGCCTACTGGCCTACTCGTCGACTCGAACGGTGAACTCGCCCCCGGCCACCCGCGCGCGCAGCGCCTCGCCCGCCGCCGCGTCGCCCGGATCCCGCACCACGTGCCCGTCGGCCTTCTGCAGCACCGCGTACCCCCGCTTCAGCGTCGCGGCCGGCGAGAGGGCCACCACGCGCGCGTGCGTGTGACTCAACTCGGAGTCCGCGCGGTCCAGGAGGTGACCGAGCGTGCGCCGGGCACGGTCGGCGAGCGAGGCCACGTGGTCGGCCCGCTCGTCGATCATCCGGTGCGGATCCTGTATCGCGGGCCGCGCCAGCGCGTGGGCCAGCCCGCGCTCCTCCCGCTCCACAAACGCCTCGGCGCACCGCCGAGCCCGCCCGCGCAGCATCCGCACCCGCTCCAGCTCCTCGCCGACGTCCGGCACGACCTTCTTCGCGGCGTCGGTCGGCGTCGAGGCGCGCAGGTCGGCCACGTGGTCCAGCAGCGGGTTGTCCGGCTCGTGCCCGATCGCCGAGACGACGGGCGTACGGCAGGCGGCGACCGCCCGGACCAACTGCTCGTCGGAGAACGGCAGCAGGTCCTCCACGCTGCCGCCGCCCCGCGCGACGACGATCACGTCCACCGATTCCAGCGCGTCCAGCTCCTTCACGGCCTGGACGACCTGCGTCACCGCGTGCACGCCCTGGACGGCGACGTTGCGCACCTCGAAGCGGACCGCGGGCCAGCGGTGCCGGGCATTCTCCAGGACGTCGCGCTCGGCCGCGGATGCCCGACCGCACACCAGGCCGACGCGCTGCGGCAGGAACGGCAGCGGCTTCTTCCGCGCGGGCGCGAACAGCCCCTCCGCCGCCAGGGACTTCTTCAACTGCTCCAGCCGCGCCAGCAGCTCCCCGACGCCGACCGGTTTGATCTCCATGGCCCGCAGCGACAGCTGTCCGCGCGGCGCGTACCACTCCGGCTTCGCGTGGACGACGACCCGCGCGCCCTCGCCCACGACGTCCGCGACCGCGTCGAAGACCTGGCGGTAGCAGGTCACGCCCACGGAGATGTCGTGCGAGGGGTCCCGCAGCGTCAGGAAGACGACGCCGGCGCCCGGACGCCGGGACAACTGGGTGATCTGCCCCTCGACCCACACCGCGCCGAGCCGGTCGATCCAGCCGCCGATGAGCCGCGACACCTGACCGACGGGCAGCGGGGCGTCCGCGGACGTGTTCACAGCCATGACGACGAGAGTATCGGCCCCCACCGACAACGCGGGGGGCGCCGGACGCAGGCCGGACGCACGCCGGACGCACGCCGGCGGCGGCCGGGAGCGGCCTTACGATGGGACACATGACTGCTTCGCCTGGCCGCCGCCGTGTCCTGCTCGCCGCTCCCCGGGGCTACTGCGCGGGCGTCGACCGTGCCGTGATCGCCGTGGAGAAGGCCCTGGAGCAGTACGGGGCCCCGGTCTACGTCCGGCACGAGATCGTCCACAACAAGTACGTCGTGCAGACCCTGGAGAAGAAGGGCGCGATCTTCGTCGAGCGGACGGAGGAGGTGCCGCCGGGCAACATCGTGATGTTCTCGGCGCACGGCGTCGCCCCCGTCGTCCACGAGGAGGCCGCGCGCGGGCGCCTCGCCACCATCGACGCGACCTGCCCGCTGGTCACCAAGGTCCACAAGGAAGCGGTCCGCTTCGCGCAGGAGGACTACGACATCCTCCTCATCGGGCACGAGGGCCACGAGGAGGTCATCGGCACCTCCGGCGAGGCCCCGGACCACATCCAGCTGGTCGACGGCCCCGCGGACGTCGCGAAGGTCGAGGTCCGCGACCCGTCGAAGATCGTGTGGCTCTCCCAGACCACCCTCTCCGTCGACGAGACGATGGAGACGGTCGACGCGCTGAAGGAGAAGTTCCCGCAGCTCGTCTCCCCGCCCAGCGACGACATCTGCTACGCCACGCAGAACCGTCAGCTCGCGGTGAAGCAGATGGGCGCGGAGGCGGAGCTGGTCATCGTGGTCGGGTCCCGCAACTCCTCCAACTCCAAGCGGCTGGTCGAGGTCGCCAAGCTCGCCGGCTCCCGCGAGGCCTACCTGGTGGACTTCGCGAGTGAGATCGACGAGGCCTGGCTGGAGGGCGTGACGACGGTGGGCGTCACCTCCGGAGCCTCCGTCCCGGAGGTCCTCGTCGAGGAGGTGCTGGCCTGGCTCACCGAGCGCGGCTACGGGGACGTCGAGCTCGTCAAGGCGGCCGAGGAGCACATCACCTTCTCGCTGCCCAAGGAGCTCCGCCGCGACCTGCGCGAGGAGGCGGCGGCCCTGGCGGCCGGGCGCGGCGGCAGCGGTACGGCGTCCTCGGCGTCCCGTACTGCAGCCGGTACCGCACCCGGTACGGGCTCCGGTACGGCGGGTGCCTCGACCGAGTGACGGTCCGTCGGCCGTCGTAACGTAGGGCCATGCAGATCTTCGGCGTGGACATCGGCGGATCCGGGATCAAGGGCGCCCCGGTGGACCTGGACAAGGGCGACCTGGCTCAGGAACGGCTCAAAGTGCTCACCCCGCAACCGGCGACGCCCGACAGCGTCGCCGACGGCGTGCAGCAGGTCGTGGAGCACTTCGGGTGGACGGGGCCCGTGGGACTGACCTTCCCGGGCGTGGTCACCGGCGGCTCCACGATCCGCACCGCGGCCAACGTCGACAAGGGCTGGATCGACACCGACGCGCGCGCCCTGTTCAGCGAGCGGCTGGGCGGCCTGCCGGTAACCGTCGTCAACGACGCGGACGCGGCGGGCGTCGCGGAGATGTCCTTCGGCGCAGGGCGGGGCCGCGGCGGCACGGTGATCCTGCTGACGTTCGGCACGGGCATCGGCAGCGCCCTGTTCGTGGACGGCGCGCTGGTCCCCAACACCGAGCTCGGCCATCTGGAGCTGCACGGCCACGACGCCGAGAAGCGCGCCAGCAGCAAGGCCAGGGAGGACCACGAGCTGACGTGGGAGCACTGGGCGCAGCGCGTCCAGAAGTACCTCGCCCACGTCGAGATGCTCTTCTCGCCGGAGCTGTTCATCATCGGCGGCGGCGTCAGCCGCAAGTCCGAGAAGTTCCTGCACTTCATCGAGGGCGTCAAGGCGGAGATCGTCCCGGCCCAGCTGCAGAACAACGCGGGGATCGTGGGCGCGGCGATGCACGCGACGAAGGGCGACTGAGGGGCGGCGCCCGCGACCGCTACCGCGACTACGACACGACCACGACGCGACTACGACGGGTCCCGGCGGGGAGTCGGCTGGCGGCGGGCCGGGTTCCTGCGGCGGGCCGCCACCCGGCGCAGGCCGCGCGCCAGGACGGTCAGCGCCGCCAGCAACGTCCCGCCGTACAGCCAGCCCACCTGGGTGGCGAGGGCTGTGACCAGCCCCATCAGGCGCGCCCCGATCCCGTCGCCGCCGGCCAGGGGCAGCAGCCCGACGGAGAAGGCGATCGGCGCGACCACCGGTACGGACAGCAGATCGGCGTCGCGCACCCAGAGGGCGGTCAGCAGGCACGCCGGCAGGAACAGCACGCCGTACACCGTGAGCGAGGCGCCGAAGAGCAGGAGGTCCAGGCAGCCGAGCGCACACATCAGCGCCGAACCGAACAGCCCCGCGCCGAGCCCGGTCAGCCGTGGGTTCGGCAACCTCCGCAGCGGCACCGGCAGCGGAGGCGGCAGAGGCAGCGGAGGCGTGTCCCGTCGGGCATCCCGTAGGGCATCCTGTCCGGCGGCGTCCCGGGAGCTGTCCCGGTTCGGGGCCCGTGTCCTGTGTTGCTCCACCGGACCAACTTAGGTCGGTTTATGTGCCGAACACGGTGTCGGACACGCCGGGCGGCGCGGCTTGGCCAGGCGTTCGACGGACCGGCGGGGCCGCGCCGGGCACGCCGTAAACTGGTGGACCGGTCAGCTCTCTGGCCCCTGGCCCTCTCACTCCGGGAACTGGCCCCTTGGCCCTCTCACCACGGGAAGTCGCAACGTGTCGCTCACGATCGGAATCGTCGGTCTGCCGAATGTCGGCAAGTCGACCCTGTTCAACGCCCTGACCAAGAACGACGTGCTGGCGGCCAACTACCCGTTCGCCACGATCGAGCCCAACGTCGGCGTGGTCGGCGTCCCCGACGCCCGCCTGACGAAGCTCGCGGAGATCTTCGGCTCGCAGCGCATCCTCCCGGCGACGGTCGACTTCGTCGACATCGCGGGCATCGTGCGCGGCGCGAGCGAGGGCGAGGGCCTGGGCAACAAGTTCCTCGCCAACATCCGCGAGTCCGACGCGATCTGCCAGGTCATCCGTGCCTTCAAGGACGAGAACGTGGTCCACGTCGACGGCAAGGTCTCGCCCAAGGACGACATCGAGACGATCAACACCGAGCTGATCCTCGCCGACCTGCAGACCATCGAGAAGGTCCTGCCGCGACTGCAGAAGGAGTCGCGGATCAAGAAGGACGTCGCCCCGAAGGTGAAGGCCGTCGAGGAGGCGAAGGAGATCCTGGAGAAGGGCGACACCCTCTTCTCCCAGGGCGTCCTCCAGGGCAGCGAGCGGGCCGAGCTCCTGCACGACCTGCACCTGCTCACCACCAAGCCCTTCCTCTACGTCTTCAACGTCGACGAGGACGAGCTGACCGACGACGCCTTCAAGGACGAGCAGCGCGCCCTCGTCGCCCCCGCCGAGGCGATCTTCCTCAACGCCAAGCTGGAGCAGGACCTCGCCGAGCTGGACGAGGCCGACGCGATGGAGCTCCTGGAGTCCGTCGGCGCCGAGGAGCCCGGCCTCGCCACCCTGGCCCGCGTCGGCTTCGACACCCTCGGCCTGCAGACGTACCTCACGGCCGGCCCCAAGGAATCCCGCGCCTGGACCATCAAGAAGGGCGCCACCGCCCCCGAGGCGGCCGGTGTCATCCACACCGACTTCCAGAAGGGCTTCATCAAGGCGGAGGTCATCTCCTTCGCCGACCTGGTGGAGACCGGCTCGGTCGCCGAGGCCCGCGCGAAGGGCAAGGCCCGCATGGAAGGCAAGGAATACGTGATGCAGGACGGCGACGTGGTGGAATTCCGCTTCAATGTCTAGCGGGTGACTTAGTGGTCCGGTTCGGAAATCCTTCGGGGGTTGATCACGTGGTGAGAGGGGCGGAGGAGTCTTCCTGTCGGTCGAGTCTGGCCAGCAGATCGTCCAGGTCGGAGGTGGTGAACTTCCACTGGAACGGCTGTGCCGTGGCGTTGTAGCGGTCTTCGAAGGCTCGGAGCCGGTCCCGGACCTCGTTGAGGTCCGTGAAGTCGTTGGGCGAGACGACCTTGCGCTGGACGATCGAGAAGAAGATCTCGATCTGGTTGCTCCATGAGGCGTGAATGGGGGTGTGGACCATGACTGCGTTGGGGAATCTGCTGGTCAGCCGGTCGGTGGCCCTCTTCCCTCGGTGGGAGGAGCCGTTGTCGACGATCCAGAAGACGCGTTTGGCGTCGGCGTAGGGCTCTTGCCTCATGACCTGCTCCACCAGGTTCATGAACGGGACGATTCCGGAGGTGGCCTCGCAGCGGCCGAAGACGCGAGCTCGGTGGACGTCGTAGGCCGCCAGGTAGGCCAGGGCGCCGCCGCGGTCGTACTCGTGGTTGACGCGCATCGCGCGGGCCTGCCCGGGTGCCAAGGTCGGGTGGCAGCGGCAGCGGGCCTGGATGGAGGTTTTCTCGTCTGCGGAGATCACGTACTCGTCCTCGCCAAGCGGTTCGCCCTGCCAGGTACGGGCGTACAGGTCCATCACGCGTGCGGCCTTGGCACGGAAATCCGGATCGCGGACGAAGATCCAGGACCGGTACTGCCAGGGCTTGAGCGCGTCGTCTTTGAGCCAGCGCCGCACGGTGGAGGCGGAAATGGACCCGGCGATGGCCCGAGCGACCACCTCGCGGGCCAGGCCGTGACCGGCGAACCGCCCCCGCCAGGTACGGACCGTGTCCAGGTGCAGGCCCGTCTCACGGGCGATGCGCGCGTTGGAGCGTCCGCGTGCCGCGTGCAGCACGATCTGCGCGCGGACTCGCAGCCGGTGCTCGGTCTTGTGCCCGTAGGCCATCTTCTTCAGCCGCTCTCGCGCGCTGGCGCACAAGGCTATCGGGCGGGCGGCGACAACGGGCAAGGCAGGCAGGCCAATCGGGAGAATTGGATCACGAAAGGCCGTGTTGCCGCTGTAGTTGGCGTCGTGGCCGGGCGTTTGGAGCCATGGTGCCGCCGGTCAGGCGTCGAACGGGTTCTATTGCGCGAGCTGGTGCTCATCCAAGGCAGCGCAAGGTCAGGCCGGGAAGCCGGGGTGCCTGGAGTCTGTTACGGGCCGTCGATGCCGGCCGAGCGCATCTTCTCCTCGACCAGCGCGGTCAGTCGGGTCCAGCCAGGCCGTTCGTCTTCTCCGTGGTGGGCGAGCAGTTCGTAGCGGGTCTTGCCGTCGTCGCGGTTCTGCAGACCGGTCAGCGTGGGGAGCAGCGAGGGGTCGGCGAGGAAATGGGAGGCCACTTCCTCGGCGAGTTTTTCGATCCGGGGGTCGTCGGGGTCCCAGTTGCCGGCACTCCAGGTGAGCTTGATCATGGCGACGTGCCGGGGATCGTCGAGGCCGTGCTCGATCTGGGAAAGGTAGTCGTCGAAGCCCTCCGGCATCAGGGCCCTGACCAGGATCAGGCCCTCTCGTGCCGTCGTCACGTCGTCCGCGGTGAATCCGAGCCTGGGCATCCGGTCCAGCAGCGTGAGAGCACGGTCGGGCAGCAGGACCCGATCGCCGTGGACGAGTTGCCGCAGCGTCTCCCGCCGCGCGATCAGCTCGTCGATCCGGCTGGTGAGGCTCTCTTCGACATCGACGAGTGCGGCGGCGAACCGGTCGGGATCGGCATCGAGTATGGTCCCGATCTCGGCCAGCGGTACGCCTGCGCCGGCCAGGGTCCGGACTTGAACCAGCCGCAGCAGTTCGGCGGTTCCGTAGCGACGGTAGCCGGAGCTGTCGCGGCGGGGTTCGTCGATCAGGCCGTTCTGGTGGTAGTGCCGGATGGTCTTCACCGTGACGCCGGCGAAGACCGCGGCTTGACTGATGGTGATTCCGTCTGTCATAGCGTCAGCTGACCCCACCGTGCACCACGTCGGCAACTTCTCGAACGGCCGCGGCTATGGCACGGAAGTCCTTGCGCACGATAGTCGTGTGCTTGCTTCCGACCGTCGCGCTCACCTTCACGTTGGGATTCCGGGCGAGCACCGGGTCCAGCGTGGCCCGCATCGTCGCCAGCCCTTCCGCGGTCCCGCCGAGGCTGGCACCCGAGGCCACGAGGAACCGCATCGGGAAGGTCACGAGGTCGAAGACCGGATCGCTGGCAGCGACGATCTCGTTCAGCTCGATGTTGACCTCAGCGTGCTGATCGGCGCTCATCCGAGCGGCCATACCCAGCGGCCGGATGAGAGGCATCATCCAGCCGAAGCGCCGGAACATCTTCCGGATCTCCTCCCGGCCGACCTCTCGGCCGCCCTCGACGGTGGCGAGGTAGTCCCACGGGTAGCCGCCGTCAACCATCACCACACCAGCGACGCGGTCCCGGTTCCGGGTGGCCCAGTGCAACGCCAGCGCCGCCCCGTAGGACCAGCCCACCAGCAGTGGCCGCTCCGCACCGGTCGCCTCCACGACAGCGTCGATGTCCCGGATGCAGGCCTCGAATGAGTAGTCCGCCGACTGCTTTGACCGGCCGCGGGCACGCTCGTCGTAGGTGATGTGCCGGTACTCGTTTCCGAGTTCTGCGGTGACGCGCCGCCAGTTCTTCTGGGTCGCGTAGGAGCCGTTGAGGTAGACCACGGGCTGACCGGGCCCACGGGTGTCGGTGACGGCCAGCGCCGTGTCCTCCACCGGCACCGTGCCGGTCCAGGTCGAGTTCGGGTTCGCGTTCGAGTTCGTCATGCGTTCAGCGTGAGGCCTGACCTTAGGTCAAGGTCAACCCTGAAAATCCCGCGGTTCGCCATCCGAGCCGGTGCGTGTGCCAAGCCGACCGGTCGCTTGCTGTTCGCAACTACCTCTTGCCGTGCCACATGCCGCGCCGAAGATCGATAGGCGCGGTGCCGAC
The DNA here is from genome assembly GCF_036898465.1 of Streptomyces sp. B21-105. Classification (NCBI taxonomy): domain Bacteria; kingdom Bacillati; phylum Actinomycetota; class Actinomycetes; order Kitasatosporales; family Streptomycetaceae; genus Streptomyces; species Streptomyces sp. B21-105. The sequence continues at coordinate 5,962,308 of NZ_JARUMJ010000001.1, forward strand.
CATCTTGCCCAGTGCCAACCAACATGGCCCGGCACAGACGTCAACCCCCGAAGGACTTCCGAACTGGACCACTTAGCACCACTTCGCTGATCTGGCAGACATGCAGGTCAAAAGGAGTCTGACTCTTCAGGGTTAGACCCCTTGATTTTTACCGTGCTGGATAGGTGCTGGATTTTCTGACCCCTCGTCACCTGTCATCACCCCTGCTCATCGCTACCGTGCTGGGTTCGTGCTGGGAGGAACGAGAGCGCCCGTGCTGGAGCGCGCGCTGTCCAGAACGTGGCGGTGGGAAGTGCACGGGCGAACGACCTCCCCACGCCGTCTGACGGCGTTGGTAAGGGGGACGGGCGCGGGCTCGGTTCTTTGTCGGAACAACCCTCGGTTACGCATGCGAGGGCGTCACGCAGGACTTCCTCGACGGGCGCTCGGCCATCGCTCACACCTCCAGCACCAACCGCTCTCCTTCCGGTGCACGCGAGACGCAGGGCAGCATGGCGCCGGCCGCACGTTCGGTGGCCGTGAGTCGGCGGTCACGATGATCGACATGGCCATGGGCCACCCGTACCCGGCAGGTGCCGCAAAACCCCTGGCGGCAGGAGAATGGCAGGTCCGGCAGGGCCTCGTGGAGAACATCCAGGGCGGTGCGGTCGTACGGCACTGGCAGAACCCGTCCGGTGTCGCCCAACTGGACTTCGAAGGGACGGCCGTCCGTGATCGGGGTGCGGACACGGGCAGGCTCCTCGGCTTGAAACGTGGAAACCGATCGGTTTACGATGGTTGTGAACCGACCGGTTTCATCGGTGCGGTGTCCGGGCGGGGCACTGCATCCCTACCTCCGGTTCCCCGTTGCGGCGGTGTGTGCAGAGATCGAACGTTCCGAGGGTCGCCGCTCCGCAGCGAAGCTGTCCGGCCGTCTCCGGATGTGAGTGTGTTGACCGAGACCGGAGTAATGAGCCATGAGTGGGATTCCCCCCTTTCGCGTACTGTGCGCCAAACCCCTGTGGATCGTCAACGGCGCCATCACGGGCGTCCTCGCGCTGCTGTTCACCGTGTTCTATGTCGGGGCCAACATCGATCCCGTCGATCACATGAAGAATCTGCCCGTCGGCCTGGTCAACGCCGACAAGGGGGCCGCTGTCGGTGGCAAGCAGGTCAACCTGGGGGCTGGGATCACCGAGTCGATCAAGAAGTCCACCGCGAGCGGGGACAAGATCGACTGGAAGGTGATGGATGAGAAGGAGATGAAGGAGGAACTCGGCAAGGGCAAGCTGTACGGCGCGCTCGTCGTTCCCGCCGACTTCACCTCCGCCGCCACCGCACTCACCGGCACCGCGACCGCCGGGGCCCCGACCCGCCCGACGCTGACGGTGCTGACCAACCAGTCCGCCGGCAGCGTGGGCTCCAGCCTGGCCCGGACGGCGACGACGCAGGCGGCCGAAAGTGCCTCGCTCCAGGTCGGCAAGGAGCTCACGTCCCAGGACGGGACCAGGCAGGCGAATCTGCCCGCCGCGGCACGCGTCCTCCTGGCCGACCCCGCCGCCGTCACGGTGAAGGACGGCCATCCGCTCGACTCACACAGCGGCCTGGGCCTGACCGCGTTCTACTACGCGCTCGTCCTGGTGGTCTGCGGGATGCTCTCCGCCAACGTCATCAGCGGCCAGGTGGACCACGCCCTCGGCTACACCCACAACGACATGGGCCCGCTCCGCATGCACCGCCCGCTGATCCGGGCGACCCGGGTGCAGACCCTCGCCATCAGCAGCACCCTCATGGCCGGGCTGTCCCTGTTGATGGGGAGCCTGGTCATGGTGGGCGCGGTCGGCCTCATGGGGATGCACGCCGCCCATCTACCCCTGCTGTGGCTGTACTCGGTGTGCGCCATCGCCATCTCCGGGATCGGTGCGCTCACCCTGCTCGCCGTGTTCGGCACGCCCGGCATGCTGGTGGTCACGCTGGTCTTCATCGGGATGGCGGTGCCGACGGCCAACGCCACCACGCCGCTTCAGGCGCTGCCCGGCTTCTACCGCTTCCTGGCGGAGTTCGAGCCGCTGAGGCAGATCACCGGCGGCATCCGCTCGATCCTGTACTACGACGCCCAGGCCGACGCCGGCCTGACCCGGGGCTGGGCCATGATGGCCGTCGGTCTCGTGGCAGCCGCCCTTTTCGGCTTCGGCGTGACGGGCTGGTACGACCGCAAGGGGCTGCACCGCATCCCTGCCGAGACGGAGCCCGAGACGGCCGCTGCCCCGGCGTAGCGGAAGGCGGATCACCCTAGGTGGGGCCATGACTTGGAGTGGCCCCGGTGTGCGTCGCCCCCGTGGGGACGAAAGGTGCGCGCACCATCAGGGCTGGGCGGCGGCCTCTCCCTCAAGGCTGTCGTCGAGCCTCTGAGGGGCCTTCAGGCGTCCGCCTGGCGGCGGCGTCTCCCCGGCACCGCATGGAAACCGATCGGTTTCTTACTTGTCCGATTCGAGTTAACCTCGCGGTATGACTACCGAAGTGAAGCAAAGCCCCCGGGAGCGGCTGCTGGAGGCGGCGGCCACGCTCACCTACCGCGACGGCGTCGGTATCGGCGTCGAGGCCCTGTGCAAGGCGGCGGGGGTGTCGAAGCGCTCCATGTACCAGCTGTTCGAGAGCAAGGATGAACTGCTGGCGGCGAGCCTGAAGGAGCGTGCCGCTGCCTTCGTGGCGAGGGCCCTGCCTCCGGCGGACGATGGCCGTTCCCCCCGTGAGCGGATCCTGTACGTCTTCGAGCGGGTGGAGTCGCAGGCGGGTGCGCCCGACTTCCAGGGCTGCCGGTACCTGGCTGTGCAGATCGAGCTCAAGGATCAGGCCCACCCCGCGAGCCGGGTGGCCCACCAGATCAAAGCGAACCTGACGGCCTTTTTCCGGTCCGAGGCCGAACGGGGTGGGGCGAGTGACCCCGACCTGCTGGCCCGGCAGCTCATCCTGGTCTTCGACGGCGCCAGCGCCCGCGCGGGGATCGGCGCCGACAATCTGACCGGGCTCGTCGCGCCCACTGTGACCACCCTGCTCGATGCGGCAGACATGCACTGATCCACCCCGTCGTCGAGCAGGATCGGCGACCGAAGCGCTCTTTCGGGTTGATGCCCGTCTCCGGCAGCCGGAGCAGCGCCTATGGCCTCACGCCCCTGTCTGCCGGCAATCGGAGGGGAGCCCGATGGCTGTAAGAGTGTTGCCGAGCATGCCGCAAGCAAAGAACGTGCGCTTTCGTGGACATCGGCACCCAGCGACAGGTGCACGGTTTCCCACAGTCTCATCCAGCCGGCCCGGACGAGCTCGCCTGTCTGGTCATCGTCCTTTGCCTCAGCGGCCGCGACGACGGCGTATCCCTGCATCTGCGTCAGGAGCGTTTCGGGGAGCGCCGAGATCGGCTGCGCGTGCGCGTCCTCCATGGCGCCCAGGGCCTGCTCGCTGCCGGTCACCTCCCACAACTCCGGAGTGCTGAGAATGGTGTTCAACTGCTCGACGAGCAACGTGGCTTCCGTCTCGTCAGTGGTGCCAAGTCCTCGGCGCACGCGGCGGCCGGTCTTGCCGGTCGCGAAGTCAAGGCGAGCAGGGTGCCGGAAGATGACGGACCATGACTCCCGCCCCTGATTGCGGCTCTTGCTGGCGGTGTAGTACCTCAAACCCTCTTCCGTTTTTTGTGCTCGGCGCGAGGCGCCCGCTCGGAACGACGACTCGTCCGCGGCTCGCGCCTGTGGACTGCTGAGAGTGGTACGTCATTCGGTACTACTTGAAAGAGGGAGTCGGCTCATGTCCATAAACCGCGAGCGAAGCCCGCAAGGCTCTCTTCCCGCTGATCAAGAAGGTCAACGACGATCACGAGGCCATCGAGATCGTCTCCAAGCATGGCAAAAGCCGTGCTCGTCTCAGCCGAGGATTATGCGGCGCTGCGCGAGGGCTCGTACCTGCTCCGCTCCCCGGCGAACGCGCGACGACTGCTCAAGGCGTATGAGAACGCTCTGAGCAACATCAATGTGTCGGAGCGCGAGCTGATCGATCCGGATGCGGCGGATCCTGCTGCGGGTGCTGCGTGAGGCTTGTCTTTGAGGATCAGGGCTGGGAGGACTACACGTCCTGGCTCAAGAGCGACCGCAAGATGCTGGCCCGGATCAACAAGCTCATCGAGGACGTCAAGCGTGACCCCTTCACAGGGATCGGCAAGCCCGAGCCGCTGAAGTACCACTTGCCGGGGGCGTGGTCGCGGCGGACCGACGACGAGCACCGGCTCGTCTACCTGGTTAGGGACAAGGAGATCGTCATCCTCGCCGCCCGCTACCACTACTGATCATCGTGCAGGTCGGAAGGGGGAGGCCTGTGACGAGTCCGGTCCCTTCTGCGTTCTCAAGCTGACATGGTGCTGACTTTTCAGGGTTGATCTCGTGCTTCGACCGGCCGGTGAGGCCTTTTTCGCGGCTCCGAGGTCGAAGTGGATCTGCAGCCGCCCAAATGAACTCCCCCAGGATGGCCGCCGAGGTGATTGCGCAGAGGTCGTCGGCGCGGGCCAGGGGTAAGCCAGCCGCTGAGCGTGCGGTCACGCAGCACAGCCTTGGCTGGGCCGGGCCGTGCAGCGCCCGCCGCTGGCCGACGTGCCCACAGCTCCGACGCTTCACGTACGACGCGCTCCGCGGCCGAACGGCGGTCACCGGCTTCGGGCCCGGTCTGCTGTGCCCGTTCTCTGGTGGCAGGACGGGGCCGGCGGGGGCTCGCAGCGAGCAGCACGCTCTGACTCGGGCGACGGAACCGGGCGCCCGCCCGACAACGACAGTCGGCCCGTTGGTCAGCCCGCATCAGGCACATGGAACACGAAAACGTTCCGCGGACTCCGTCAGCGGATCGTCACGAAAGATCAAGGCCGACAAGCCAACAACCATATGCATCTAGTTGCACAGCATCGACTTGCATATTATGGTGCGCTCATGGCTTTGGAGCACGCGATTCTTGTGTCCTTGGCGGAGAAGTCCGCCACGGGATACGACCTGGCGCGTCGGTTCGACGCATCGATCGGTTACTTCTGGAAGGCCAGCCACCAGCAGATCTACAAGGTGCTGGGCCGGATGGAGCGCGTGGGCTGGGTCGAGTTCGAGACCGTGGCCCAGGACGGGCGACCCGACAAGAAGGTCTACGTTCTGACATCGGCTGGTCGCGATGAGCTGGGTGTGTGGACATCCAAGGCAACGCCGGTCGAGTACCTGCGCAGCGAGTTCGCGGTCAAGCTTCGGGCCCTGCCATTCGGAAACTCGACCGCGATCGTCGAAGAGGTCCGCACCCGCCGCCGGGTGCACGAAGAACGCCTCGCCTACTACGCCGAGAGCGCCGCGCGCTTCTATCCCGACCCGGACGCCCTGCGCCCGGACCAGATGGGCGCCTGGCTCGTCCTGCGAGGGGGAATGCTGGCCGAGGAGACCGGCCTGGCCTGGTGCGAGGAGATTCTGCAGCGGCTGGCGCCCGAGGAGACGGACCGATGAGCCCCGACGCCCCGGACCGGGGCGCTCGGGCAGGTCAGGACCGTCAGCGCGATCAGCACGACACGGACCGGCAAGCCCGAGGCCGTTCCACCACCGGTTGTCCGATGCGCGCATTTCGTACCGCCGTCGAGGCCGGCGACTTCGGCGCGCTGGGCGAGCTGCCAGCCGAGGACGTCGTCTTACGCAGCCCCGTTGCTTCAAGCCCTACGAGGGCAGGCTGATCGTCGCGGCGATGCTGCGTGGGGTCGGCAGGGTCTTCACCGTCTTCCGCTGTGTCCGCGCGCTCGAGGACTCCGACGGCCACGGCGGGGCGCTGCTCTTCGAGACGTCTGTGGACGGGACGAGCTTGAACGGCATCGACCTGATCCGCACGAACGACGCCGGACTGATCAGCGAGTTCACCGTCATGGTGCGGCCTCGCCGGCGGCGACCGTCCTCGCTGCTGCCAGGGGCGCCCCGTTTTCTCAGATCCAGGCCGAAGCGATCGCCGGCCTCCACAGCACGACACCCGCCCGGGAGTGAGCACCGTGAACCCCTACCCGCACTTGCTGGAACCCCTCGACCTGGGCCACACGATGCTGCGCAACCGCGTCGTCATGGGGTCGATGCACACCGGCATGGAGGACCGCGCCAGGCATCTGCCCGAACTCGCGGCCTACTTCGCCGAGCGCGCGAAGGGTGGCGTCGCCCTGGCGGTGACCGGTGGCTATGCACCGAACTGGCACGGCTGGCTGCTCCCGTTCGGAGCGCAGATGACGTCGAGGCGCTCTGCCGACAAGCATCGAATCGTGACCGACGCGGTGCACGAGCACGACGGCAAGATCGTGATGCAGATCCTCCACGCCGGGCGTTACGCCTACCATCCGTTCAAGCGGGCGGCGTCGGACATCAAATCGCCCATCACTCCGTTCCGAGCCCCCAAGGCGATGTCGACCAGGGAAGTCGACCGGACCATCGACGACTTCGCCGCCTCGGCGGTCCTCGCCCGCCGCGCGGGCTACGACGGCGTCGAGATCATGGGGTCCGAGGGCTACCTGATCAATCAGATGCTGACCGCGCGCACCAACAACCGCACGGACCGCTGGGGCGGCGGCGCCGCCAACCGGATGCGCTTTCCGGTCGAGATCGTCGAGCGAGTCCGCGAGGCTGTCGGCGACGACTTCATCGTGATGTACCGGATGAGCCTGCTCGACCTGGTCGACGACGCGCAGAACTGGGAGGAGACCGTCGAGCTGGCCCACAGGATCGAGGCCGCCGGCGTCTCGCTCATCAACACCGGCATCGGCTGGCACGAGGCCCGGATACCCACGATCGTGATGTCCGTGCCCCGCGCGGCGTTCGCGTGGGTCACGGCCAAACTCAAGGCCGAGGTCACGGTTCCTGTCGTCGCATCCAACCGGATCAACACGCCCGAGGTCGCCGAGAAGATCATCGCCTTGGGCCAGGCCGACATGGTCTCGATGGCCCGGCCGTTGCTGGCCGACCCGTTCTTCGTCCAGAAGGCAGGCGATGGGCGTGCCGACCAGATCAACACCTGCATTGCCTGCAATCAAGCGTGTCTCGACCACGGTTTCGTCAACAAGCGCGTGAGCTGTCTGGTCAACCCCCGCGCGGGTCACGAGACCACGCTGGTCCTGTCGCCGACTCGGGCCGTCAAGCGGGTCGCGGTCGTCGGCGCAGGTCCAGCCGGTCTCGCGGCCGCGGCCGAGTTGTCCGGGCGCGGCCACACCGTCGAGCTCTTCGAAGCGCGCGATGAAATCGGCGGACAGTTCCGACTCGCCATGGAAATACCCGGCAAGGAGGAGTTCCGCGAGACGATTCGCTACTTCTCGCGCCGGATGAAGATCAACGGGGTGAAAGTCCACCTCGGCGTCCGCGCGAGCGTCGACGACCTGACGGACTTCGACGAGATTGTCGTCGCGACGGGCGTCGAGCCGCGCGTGCCGACGATCCCAGGCGTCGACCACCCATCGGTCGTCGGCTACCAGGACGTTCTTCGTGGCATCGCCACCGTCGGGGAACGGGTCGCGGTGCTGGGTGCAGGCGGCATCGGCTTCGACGTGTCGGAGTTCCTGCTGCACGACGTCGGCGAGTCGGTGCAGCACTGGAACCAGCGCTGGGGAGTGACAGACCCGTCCCTGGAGCGCGGTGGCCTGACAACGAAGGTCAAGGCGCCGCCCCGCCGACAGGTCACCCTGCTCCAACGCAAGACAACCGAGCTCGGCAAGACCTTGGGCAAGACGACCGGCTGGGTCCACCGCCAGACACTCAAGGACTCCGGCGTCGAGATGGTCAAGGGTGTGACCTACGACCGGATCGACGACGACGGCCTGCACATCACGGTCGCCGTCGGCGACGACACCACCGAGTCACGGGTACTCGACGTCGACACGATCATCCTGTGCACGGGCCAGGAGTCGGTCCGCGATCTGATCGAACCGCTCGAAGCGCTGGGCCGCCCGGTCCACGTCATCGGCGGCGCCGACGTCGCCGCCGAGCTCGACGCCAAGCGAGCCATCCGGCAGGCCACCGAGCTCGCCGCCCGGCTCTGACCCCGGCCCGCGGTTCACCACGGTCCCTGAAAAACCTCCCCAACGGGTCGGCCCTGTGCCGAACCGCCCCTGTCCACGCGTCGAGAACGGTGAGAACCGCCATGAGCTACAACCCACCGATCAACGAGTACGAGTTCTTCCTGCGCCGCGTCATGAACGGCGCCGAGCACCTGGCGGACGTGACCAACGGCGAATACGACATCGACGACGTCCTGGCCATTCTGCGGCCGGCCGCCGAACTGGCCGCCGACGTACTGCAGGACACCAACGTCTCCGGCGACCGGGTCGCAGCGCGCATCGAGAACGGGCAGGTCGTCACCGCACCCGGCATGCGCGAGGCCTACGCGAAGTTCACCGGGGCGGGCTGGAGCAGCGTAGGTGCACCGGTCCAAGCCGGCGGCGCTCCCCGAATCGTCTCGGCAGCTCTCACCGAACTGTGGAGCGCCGCGAACCCTGCATTCGCCATGTGCAGCGGACTGAGCCAAGGCGCCGTCGCCGCGATCTCCTGGTCCGGCACACCCGAGCAGAAATCCGTCTACCTCGAGCCGATGGTCGAAGGCCGCTGGACCGGCACGATGAACCTGACGGAGCCCCAGGCCGGCTCGGATCTCGCCGCGATCCGCACCCTCGCTCGACCGCAGGACGATCAGACATGGCGGGTGAGCGGTCAGAAGATCTACGTCTCCTGGGGCGACCACGACCTGACCGAGAACATCGTGCACCTCGTGCTCGCTCGAACGCCGGACGCACCGTCAGGGCTACGGGGACTGTCACTGTTCATCGTCCCCAAATTCCTTCCCGACGCCGATGGCCGCCCGGGCCGCGCGAACGGGGTCACCCCCATCGCACTCGAGCACAAGATGGGCATCAAAGGCAGCCCGACCTGCGTCCTGCAGTACGAGGACGCAACCGGCTTTCTCCTGGGGGAGCTGAACCAGGGGCTCCCGGCGATGTTCGTGATGATGAACCTCAGCCGCCTCGGCGCCGGCATCTGGGCCCTCGGCATCGCCGACCGCGCCCACCAGGCGGCTCACCACTACGCCCACGAGCGTGTCCAGGGCAGGGTCCTGGACGAGCCCGAAGGCACACCCATCGCCCGCCACCCCGACGTAGCGCGCCTGTTGTCCTCGTCGGCCGGCATCATCACCGCCATGCGTGGGCTGATGCTGCAAACCAGCATCCACCTCGACCGGGCATTCGCCGGCGACGCCGAGAGCTTCGAGCTCACCGACTTCCTCACCCCCGTCGTGAAGGGCTGGATGACCGAGGAAGCCATCGGGGTCACCTCCGACGCCGTCCAGGTCCATGGCGGCGCCGGCTTCATCGAGGACACCGGCGTCGCCCAGTACTACCGCGACGTCCGCATCGCTGCAATCTACGAAGGCACCACCGCGATCCAGGCCAACGACTTCCTCGGCCGCAAGATTCTGCGAGATCGAGCCGGCACCGCCTCCCGCGTGCTCGACATGATCGAGACCGATGTCCGCCATCTGGCCGAAGCCGAACACCCGGTAGCCGTCGCGACGTCCGAGCGAATGACGCGCTCCCTCGCCTCGATTCGAGACGTCACCGCCCTTCTGCTGGACCACGCAGCCGCGGGCCGCCGACGTGACGCCTATGCCGGCGGCGTCCCCTATCTCAAGATGTGGGGCCTGGTCCTCGGAGGCTGGATCCACGTCCGAACGCTCCAGGCCGTCCTCGACACCCGCGACGGCACCTCCGACCAGAGCCACCGCCGGATATCCGAAGCCAACGCCTACCGCGCTCACCACCTCAGCCGCGTCGCGGCGCACGCGCAGTCCGCGAGCGCAGGAGAAACCGGCTAATCGGCTGGGAAGTTTGACGATCTGCTGGCGCAGGCGGATCTCGGAGCGGCTCTGTCCGCGCCCCGACCAGCATGCAGAAGTCGTTCTTGAGGTCGAGGGGGCGCTGGTGAGCGCGTTGCGCGGTGCGCCCGGCTTCCTGGGCCAGGGCGACGATGGTCAGCGCGCCGTTGGAGCGCTGCACGGTTCCCTGCAGGATGCGGTCCATGGCCGCGCGGATAGGGTCGCGTTCGTCGGGTGCGGGGCTGATGTGCCGCCCGACCGTACCTGGGGTTCGGGGCGGCAGGCCCCCGACTTGCACCTGACGTTGGCGTCAGGTTTTAGCGTGGCTGCTGTTGGCGCTCCGCAGCTCGCTGCGGACCTCGCCTCCTTACGTCAACGATCTTCCGCGTCTGCTGTGAGCAGGTGCGACCGACACCTGGAGTACTCATGCGCGCAGCTGTCTACCGTTCGCTCGGCGGCCCGGACGTCGTCGAGGTCGCCGAGGTCGACAAGCCCGTTCCGGGCTTGAGCGAGATTCGCATCAAGGTTCAGGCGGCCGCACTCAATCCGGCCGATGCGGCGGCCTGGGGCGGGGTCTTCCCCGCTCCGCCGGAGGGAGCCGCCTATGGTCTCGGCTGGGATGTCGCCGGCGTTGTCGACGCCGTCGGCCCGGGTAGCCACTGGACGCCCGGACAGCCCGTCATCGCGTTCAGTCACGGCTTGCCCCTGGGGCTGAACCGGGGGCAGGCCGAGTACATCGTGGTTCCTTCCCAGGGGATCGCCGCGGCGCCCGCGGGTGTCGACCCCGTCCAGGCCGCCACCATCCCACTCAACGGCCTGACCGCGGCCCAGTCCGTCGAACTCCTCGGCATCCAGGCGGGCCAGACCGTGCTCATCACCGGCGCCGAGGGGGCGGTCGGCGGCTACGCGGTGCAGCTGGCCAAGCGCCGGGGAGCGGTGGTCATCGCGACTGACCTCTCGCCCGACGGCGTGTTCGCGACCAGGGTGGCAGGCGCCGATGTGTACGTGGCGGCGTCGCAGACGCCGGCCGAGGACGTCCGCAAGGTACGTCCCGAAGGGGTCGACGCCGTGCTGGACACCGCCAGGCTGGGTCAAGCAGTCATCGGCGCGGTGGCGGACGGCGGCAGGTTCGTGACCACACGGCTCGACGCCCTGCCCCAGGCCGAGCGGGACATCCGGGTGCTGCTGACGCAGGTCGGCCCGGACGCAGCGATGCTGACGACGCTGTCCGATCTGGCCGCGGCGGGAGACCTGGCGCTGCGCGTGGCCGAGAGCTACCCGCTGCAGGAAGCCGCGCAGGCTCACGCGCGCATGATCAAGGGCGGACTCCAGGGACGTGTCGTCCTCACCATGGAGTGAGCACGCAGCGGACGAGGCGCCGGCTCGTACGACCCTGCGGCCACGGCGAGGCCCGTCGCTGAATCGGCCTGCCGCACCCTGCTGGTGAGCAGGGCGCGGCAGGCCGATTCGGGCGGTATTGAATACCGATTCAGGCGGTGCCGGCGGCGACGCCGGCGCGTACGGGGTGGCGGTGATGCGGGTGGCTGGGGTCCGTCGCCACGGCGATGATCTCGTCGAGGCGGGCGCGTACTGCCGTCAGGTCGTTGATCTGGCGGTCGATGCGGGCCCGTTCGGTGATGAGGCTGTCGGTGAACCCATGGGGCGCGGCGCCTTCGTTCATGCACCGCGGCAGGACCTCGCGGACGAGCCTGCTCGACAGGCCGGCGGCGTACAGCTGCTGGATCATCCTGACCCGCTCGACCGAGCCGTCCTGGTACTCCCGCTGACCCCCGGCGGTACGCGTGGGGCCGAGCAGCCGCTGCTCCTCGTAGTAGCGCAGCGCCCGAACGCTCACTCCCGCCTGTTCGGCGACCTCTCCGATCCGCATGGCTGCTCCTTGCTGTTTCGTGTCCCATCAAAGCGACATCTGACGTCAGCGTTAGGTTTGAGTGTAACTGATGCCGACGCCCCGAGCCGGGAGGGCAGGGTCAGTGGCAGGCCAGGAGGGTGCGCAGGCGGGCGGTGTGCTCGTCGATGGCGTGGGGGCCGTTGCTGGTGAGCAGGCGGACACCCTCCTCCCAGATGACCTTGACGGCGGCCGGGTTGGTGGTGGTCTGCACCTGGTAGCCGGCGTCCTTGAGGGCTTCGTCGATGAAGTAGCCCATGCGCACCTTCTTGCCGGGGATTTTGAGGTAGCCGTTGCTGAGGACGAAGAGTTCGGCGGACTTGGCGACCGTGGTCACGCGCGCGCCCTTGAAGGCGTGCTCGGGGTCGGTGACGACGGTGTCGTCTGGGCTCACCCGGTACTTGGCCGAGGCCATGGCGATGGGGGCGTGGCAGATCAGCGAGATCAGCACCTGGCTCTCCCGCAGGGTGTGCAGGAGTTCGCCGAGCCAGGGGTTGTCGACGAAGTCGACCATGGGGGCGTGGCCGCCGGGCATGTGCACGAAGTCGAACGCGCCCAGGTCGAAGGAGTCCTCGGGGTCGCGGTGTCTGTGCACGAGCTGTTCGACGGAGGGGAAGGTGTGCTCCGGCAGATCCTGCATCGACTTGATCAGCTCGTCACGCAGTACCACGACCTCCTTGTCGCTGCCCGGCAGCGACTCGGAGACGGGCAGGCGGCCCAGGTAGCGGCAGGAGAGGGCGAGTTCACTGTCCCGGCGGGCGACCAGTTCCGGCCGCTTGGCGCGGAAGGTGTCGACATCGAAGCGGAACGCCTGTGCCGCGGTGGCCGAGACCATCGCGGCGCCGGACCTGGCGCCGGCGTGCATCGGCAGGCCCAGGCCGTTGATCTCGAGCTGCGGGACGAGTCCGCCGGGGGTGGCGAAGGTGAACTCGTAGTCGTCGCCGAATTCCTTGAGGACCTGCGCCATCTCGACCAGGTAGAACCCGGTGGATACGCCGGGGTGGCCCGCCGGTTCGGTGAGCGGCAGGACAGCGGCCGACGGGATGACGATCAGCGCCTTGGGCTTGGGCGAGGGGGTGGGGGTATCCACGACATTCCTTCTCTCGTTCTGTGGGCGGGGGGAGGGCGCCCGTTGGTGGCGTCACGCCCCGGGGTGCGCCAGTTGGTGGTCAGGCCGTGGTCGTGCTCGGTGTGTAGATCGTGGCGGGGTCGAGGGCGAGGTTCGCTTTGAACTGAGCGGAGAGCGCGTCGGCCAGGACTTCGGACTGCCCTGCCTCAACTCCGTCGAGCGCGGCCCTGATGACGTCGGCGGGGTCGTTCAGCTTGAACGGGAACGACAGCCCCCGGGCCAAGTCGGTGTCGGTCGGCCCCAGATACACACCGGTGACCAAGGTGCTCTGCCCGGAGAGTTCGAGGCGGACACTGTTGGTCAGGCTCCAGGCAGCGGCTTTGGCCGCGTGGTAGGCGCCCCAGTGCTCGGAAGGGAACCAAGAGGCCGCCGACAAGACGTTGACGATCGCCCCGCCGCCACCCGCCTTCAGGATCGGAGCGAAGGCCCGGATCATGCGCAACGGCCCGTAAAAGGCGGTGTTCATCTCCAGTTCGATCTGGTCCGCATCCCCGTTGACCAGATCGTTCATGGTGTTGATGCCGGCATTGTTCACCAGCAGCGTCACGTCCGTGGCGGCTGCCGCCGCAGCCGCCACGGAGGCCGGGTCGGTGATGTCGAGCCCGAGCACCTCCGCGCCGGGCAGGTCGACGTTCTCGGGGTTGCGTGCGGTGGCGTACACCTTGGCAGCCCCCCGCTCCAGCAGTTGTGTGACGAAGTGATGGCCGAGGCCGCGGTTCGCACCGGTGACAAGGGCGACGGAATTGGCGATCTGCATGTGGGGGAGGTCCTTCGCGTAGGAATGCGTCGTCAGGGACGCCCGGGTGAGCCCTTACAACGCCTACGCTAAAACCTCACGCTAACGTCAGGTGCAAGTCCTCGCGGGGTGAGACTCCGCCGCGACGTCCTGAGCCCGGCGCCCACGGCGCTCTGAAGAGCCCCAGCTCTGCTGGGGACCCATGACCGCGCGGCCCACCGTGTGCCCATGCACCCGCTTGGGCTGGAGGTGATTCGAAGCCGTGACCAGGAGCGACAACCGGCGATGAGTAGATGCTAACGTTAATGTTAGTAACATCATTGTTGGTGTCATGCGTGGAGGTCGGCGGACGTGGTTGATTTCGTAGGCCGTCGGCAGGAGCTGGCGACACTGGAGCGAGAGCTGCAGAAGGTGGCGACAGGGGTTGGCGGGGAGCGGCCCGGTCGGTGCGTGATGTTGCGCGGGCGGCGCCGAGTGGGCAAGTCGCGACTGGTCGAGCGGTTTGCAGAGCGCTCCGGTGCCCCGTTCCTGTTCTACGCGGCGACCGGTGCGTCCCCCAGGGATGATCTGGCGCGACTGGCCCGGGACGCTCAAGCGTCGACGCTGCCGTTGGCGGGGCTGGTGGCCGCCGCGCGGCCGGAGAGCTGGGACGCCGCGTTCGATGTGCTGGCCGCGGCGCTGCCCGCCGACCGGTCGAGCGTGCTGGTCATCGATGAGGTGCCATACCTGATGGATGCCGATGGCGCCTTTGAGGGGATGCTGCAACGGGCCTGGGACCGGGTGCTGGAGACCAAGCCAGTGCTGCTGGTCCTCATCGGCTCCGATCTGTCGATGATGGAGGCCCTGAACAGCTACGGACGCCCCTTCCACCAGCGCGGCCGGGAGATGGTGCTAGGACCACTGAACCCCGCCGAGGTGGGGCAGATGCTCGGGCTGGATCCGGCGGAAGCCTTCGATGCCGCGCTGGTCACCGGCGGGCTGCCGCTGATCTGCGCGGAGTGGCCGCGAGGCGCAGGGCTGTGGGACTTCCTCGGCGAGGCGTTGAGCGACCCGGTCTCGGCCCTGCTGGTGTCGGCCGAGCGTTCGCTGGCTGCCGAATTCCCCCCGCAGGCTCAGGCGCGTACGGTGCTGGCGGCTATCGGCAGTGGTGAGCGGACCTTCACCAACATCGCTCGTGCAGCCGGCGGAATCCGGGCAACGCCGCTGCAGCGAGCGCTGGAGCTGCTTACGGACAAGCGGATCGTCGCGGCGGAGCTGCCCGTGTCGCTGCGTCCGTCGAAGGATCGCCGCTACCGGGTGAAGGATCCCTACCTGCGGTTTTGGCTGCACCTGCTCGGCCCCTCCATGGAGGAGATCGAGCGGGGGCGGGGCGATCTGACCTTGGCGCGGATCCGGGAGAGCTGGACCAGCTGGCGCGGCCGGGCCGTCGAGCCCCTTGTCCGCGAGGCCCTGGCGCGGATACTGCCCGACGATCGGCTTCCCGCGGTCCCCGCGGTGGGCGGCTACTGGACCCGTACCAACGACGTTGAGATCGATATCGTCGGGGCGGACCGCGCCCCCATTGCCAAGGAGCTGCTCTTCGTTGGGTCCATCAAGTGGCTGGAGCAGTCGCCCTTCGACCGGCACGACTTGGCCGCTCTCTATCGACACCGGGCCGCCCTCACCGACGAACCTGTTCCAGTCGTGGCGGTTTCGCGCAGCGGAGTCGACTGCCCGGGCCTCGATGCCACCTACGACCCCGGCGATTTGCTGACCTCCTGGCCGCTGTGAGTGGCGGATGGAAGGCGAGGCACGGGCGTTGGGGAGCGCGGTCAGGCTGAACAGACGTTGCGGAGAAGTCCCTTGGACCTCGGCCCCTTGCTGGTGCTGTTGTGTAGCGTCGGCGACCATGTGCCCCAGGCTCGCCCGGCAGGAGGAATTCGTTCGCCGTCTCAGGTAATCGCTTCTAGCCTGCGTTGGGTGATGACAGCTGAGGATGTGTTGTCTGTCTTGGCCCTGCTGCAAAGGGCACGGGTTGACGTCTGGATCGGCGGAGGCTGGGGGATCGATGCTTTGATCGGCGAGCAGACCCGGGAGCATCGCGACCTGGACTTGATGCATCGGAAGGATCATGAAGCCGCGGTCATGGCGGCCCTGTCCGGAATGGGTTTCGAAGAGAGCCTGGACTCGCGGCCCGTCCGGTTCGTCGTAACGCATCTGGACGGCCGAGAGATCGACCTTCACCCGCTGGTCTTCGCCGAGGACGGCTCAGCAGCGCAGGCATCGTTTGAGCTGGAGCGACCGTTCCTGTATCCCTCCTCACGCTTTGTGACGGGCGTCATCAGCGGAACGACCGTCCCGTGTCTCTCAGCTGAGCAGCAGGTTTACTTCCACCAGGGTTATGAGCCATCCGATCGTGATCGTCACGACATGGCCCAACTCCGCCGAGTCTTCGGGATCTCCACTCATTTTTGATCCGGTCAGCGAGACGAGCATCGCTTTCCCAGCGCCTGTCGCCATTCCCTTTCGGCCCGCGGTCTTCCCTCAGCGAGGCAACTTCGGTGAGGGATCGTCATGGCATCGGTCAGGCGGTCAGGCGGAGCGGGTCAGACGGTCACGCGGTCGTGATTGCCGAAGGTGTCGAGTCCGGTGACAAGGCTGTGAGGTGTGGAAGGAGGTCGTGGACCCCTTCAACGAGGGCAGCTCTCCGTGGTCAGCCGCACCAACTGCTTCAATGGCATTCGCACCACCATCGAGGAGCTCCTCGGCACCACCTGGTGACCGGCGCTGCTGATCTGCCGTCAAGGCCAAGGTGCTTGCCCGTCCGAGCGACGGTGGTCGTGGTCCGCCGCCACCGGCACTAATGCCCGGCGGTACGTGTGGTGAGGTCCTCGTCCGTGATGGCGCGGACCACCCGGCAAGGGGTTCCGACCGCGACGGTCATCGGGGGAATGCTGTGGCTGACGACGCTGCCGGCGCCGATGACCGAGCCGTATCCGATACGGACGCCGGGCAGGACCACCGCGTTGCTGCCGATCCACGCCTTGTCCTCGATCACGATCGGTTCTGAGAACCGCCCGAAGTCCGCGCGCCGCGAGGGATGCACCGGGTGTCCCGTCGTGGTCAGTGTCACGCTGGGCGCGATCATGACACCGTTACCTATGCGGATGTCCACGTCGTCGACGAAGGTGAGGTTCACGTTCCCGAAGAAGTCGTCGCCGATGTGGACGTTGCTGCCGAACCCGGCGTGGAACGGCGGCAGCAGCACCGTGCGTTCACCGACCGAGCCGAAGATCGCGACAAGCAGCGATCGGCGTTTCTCCGTGTCGCCCGGTGGTGTGTGGTTGTACTCGAAGATCTGCGCGGTGCGGCGCCTAGGGGCCTGGAAGGCCGCTTCCGACTCCGTGTAGACCAGCCCCTTGGCGATCCGGGCCAGGACTTCCTCCTCGTGAGCATGCGTCACAGCGGAACGCTCCCTTCGTTCAATCCCTTGGGCACAAGCTCAGCGTGCCCTGGTTGACCGTGCGTCAAGCACAAGATCATCTGGCACTCGCAGAAGTCACTTCACCCGGCAGCCAAGCCGTTTCACCGAAGTCATTCAGAAGGTGATCAGTTAACCTGCGCGTTTCACTTGCCACGGTGTCCGGATCTTGACCAGAAACACGAAAGTGCCCTCTGGCCAGGGAAGATGAGGCTTGTCGAAGGTCTCAGTCGTCCCAGCAGGAAGGCACTTTCTGCGTGCACACTGCCGCCTCGCGCCCCGAGCTCGTCGTCTCGGCCGACGGCCACGGGGTGGTCAACCACGCCGGGTCCCGCCTGCTGGCCGATCTCGCCGATGCCACCGGCCTGACCGGCGCCTTCACCGATGCACTACGTCGACTGCGGCCGCGCGGCACCGGACATGATCGTGCAGAGCTCATGGTGTCTCCTAGTCCCGCGGCTCGTCGGCGCAGCGCTGACTGCGGCCCCGGCGCGGCGGACCGATGGGTGACATCCCAGTGGCATCGACGTCCACGCAGCCGACTGGGGTGTCAATGACGACTTGTGTCATCGATGACAGCGAGTGCCCGATTATGAAGCGCGATCCGGCCAGTACGTCAACGGTGCGGGCGCCATCCCTCCGGTACGGGCCTGGGGTCTGTCGGGCGTCGTCGGCGGTCGCGACCCGCGTCAACGAGTCAGGCCATGGCGGTCCGGGTCGGCAACCGTGCAGGTCAGAGCGGTGACTTGGGTGGCAACCGGCAGGCTTCCGCGACGTCGTACGAGGCCGAGATCGGCCGCGTTAACGAGTTGTTTCCGGGGTGTTGACCGGTGGGGCCTCGCGGTGCTTCACTTCCGGCACCGGTACCGAAACCGGTTCCGGGACCGATGTCGGTACCGGTTGCACGGGTCTCTGTACGATCGGCCCTTTGGGAGCGGGAGGAAGTCTTCCGCCTCTGCAGGAAGGGAGGGGAGGTGACATGGGAGTCACTATCGCCGACGTGGCCTCGCGGGCCGGGGTCAGCAAGACGACGGTCTCGCGGGTGCTGAACGGCAAGGGCGAGATCAGCGAGGACACCGTCTTGAAGGTCCGCAAGGCGATCTCGGAGCTTGGTTATGTGCCGAGCGCGGGAGCCGTGGGGCTGGCACGCGGCACGACCCAGATGATCGGGATGCTGGTCCCTGATTTGGCCTGGGCCTGGGCCGGCATAGTGCAGGCGGTCGTCGAAACGCTGGAGGCCGAGGGCTTCGGGCTGCGGATGCTGACCTGGAACCGTGGTGAGGAGTCACTGCGCAGGCTGGGCCTGCAGGTCGCTGCCAAGTCGTTCGACGGGCTGCTGGTGATAGAGCCCGAGGGGGCCCTGGGATCCATCACGGAACTGCACGAGGCCGGACTGCCGGTGGTGCTGATCGACGACCGCTTCCAGCGGCCGGGATTCCCCTACGTGGCCACCACCAACCGGGAGGGCGGTGAGCAGGCGGCGCGTCACCTGCTGGACCTCGGCCGCCGTCGCCCTCTGGTGGTGACCGGTCCTGATGAGTACGGCTGCACGCAGGAACGGCTGGGCGGCTTCGTCGACGCGTATGCGCAGGCCGGGATCGAACTCGACCCGCGCAGAATCATCTGCGGCGACTTCCTGTTCGACGACGGCCGGAGCGCGGTGGCGCAAGCTCTCGCGGACGGCGTGGAGTTCGACGCGGTCTTCGGGCACAACGACCCCTTGGCAGCCGGCGTGCTCGCGGCCCTGCACGAGGCCGGCCTCAAGATTCCGCGGGATGTCGCCGTGGTGGGGTTCGACGACGTCGAGGTGGCGTCGTACACCTATCCGGCACTGACCACCATCCGCCAGCCGATGCGGGAAATGGGTGAGGCAGCGGCGCGGCTGCTGCTCGACCACGTGCGCAGATCGCCGGAGGCCGCTCCCTCGCGCGTCGTTCCCACCAGCCTCGTGATCCGCGGCTCGACGTTAGAGCCGAGCTCGAACTGACGCGACGTCATCGCGATGAGCGAATGACGGCGCCTCGCGGCCGGGCGGTGCGTTGCCGGTGACGCACGCACCGCCCCCGTCTCCTTGAAACCTAGGCGAACCTCTTCGGGCCTCGCCTTCCTCACCACATCCGGCGGCTGCGCCTGCGTTCACGCGCCACCGCCCCATGCGCTTTCCGCCCGCGCGTTCCCGATCCGGGACACCGAAGGGGCGCCTGGCACATCCCGCCCGGCCGCTACCCACTCCGCGTCGGACGCTCCCACCGCGACCCGCGAGGGACCGCAGCCGCTGTCACCACAGACGCTGCCCACTCGTGGGCCGGCCCATCCGGGCGCCCGCCCCTTCCTACCCTTCGCCGCCCCCCCGCGCCTGTCTCGCTCAACGGCAAGGAGCCGCATCATGCGTATCACTACCCGTCACGCTGTCAGAACCGTCCAGACCCTGTGCGTCACCGTCACGGCAGCCCTCGTGGCCACCGGCTGCGGCCGGAGCGAGGATTCCGGCCCCGGCAACGATGCCCCCGCCGAGATCGGCGCGGGCAAGGCCAAGGGGACGGTGGTCATGTGGTCCCTGGGCGACCCCGACGAACCCCTGAAGGACCTGGCCAAGAAGTTCGAGCAGGAGAATCCGGACGCAGACGTCAAGATCACCGCGGTCCCGTGGGACGGCGCCCACGACAAGCTGACCACCGCGATAGCCGGCGGCAACACACCGGACATGTCCATGGTGGGCAGCACCTGGATGGCCGAGATGGCCGCCTTGAACGGCTTCCAGGCCACACCGACGTCGATCAAGTCCTCGGACTTCTACCCCGGCCAGTGGGACACCACCAAGTACAAGAACACCTCCTACGGCGTCCCGTTCATCGCCGACACCCAAGCGGTCTTCTACCGGACCGATCTCACGGCCAAGGCCGGCATCAAGGGCGCCCTGGCCGGCGACTGGGACGGATACCTGAAGGACCTCAAGGCCGTCCAGGCCACCGCCGGCAAGGAGAACCCCAAGCTGCGCCACGCCAGCGGGCTGAAGATGGGCTTCAACTCATGGATCTTCTGGCTGCCCATGGTCTGGCAGCAGGGCAGCGACATCTACGACGCCAAGACCGGGAAGTTCACCTTCGACACGCCCGAGGTCGCCGAGGCGCTGGAGAACTACGCAAGCGTTCCGAAGGAGGGCCTCGCGCCGACCGACAGGGCGGACAACGTGCAGGAATTCCAGGACGGGCTGACCGCCGTCTACCAGGAGGGCGCGTGGGCCGGCGGCACCTTCCACAAGGACTCCCCGCAGCTGGACGGCAAGTGGAAGACCATGCCGATGCCGTACACCAAGCAGCCCGCCGGGTTCGCCGGCGGCAGCGACCTGGCGGTGTTCAAGGAGGCCAAGAACCCCGACGCGGCATGGAAGTTCGCCCAGTTCCTGACCGAGCCCGCCAATCTGGCGACCTATTCCAAGGCCTCCGGCAGCCTGCCTCCTTCGCCCCAGGCGTGGACCGAGGGGAAGCTGACCGAGGACGAGAACCTGAAGGCGTTCGCCGAGCAGCTCGAGGTCGGCAAGGCGCCGCCCGCCATCACGACCTGGCAGCAGATCGCCGACACCATCGACTCCGAACTGGAGAAGCTGACCCTCGGCAAGTCCACCGTCGCCGAGGTGCAGAAGACGCTGCAGTCCAAGGCCACCAGCATCGGCACCGGCCGCTGAGCGCCGCCGCGTGAGTACCCCTCGTATGGACACCCCTCGTACGGACGGATGACATCCATGTCCACGAAAACGCTCCCCGAGCGGGGCGACACCCACGAGCAGGGCACCGCAGGGTCGGAACGGAGTGCCGATCGCCGGCACTCCGGGCTCCGGGGCACGGCGCGCGGCAGGCAGGCCCTGGCCGCCTGGGTCCTCGCCGCTCCGTTCCTCGCGCTGTTCTTGGCCTTCATGCTGCTGCCGGTGGTGTGGTCGCTGCTGATGGGCCTGACCGACACCAAGAGCGCGGACCTGCGCACACCGCTGAACGTGTCGTTCGTCGGCTTCGACAACTACGTACGCCTCTTTGAGGACCCGCAGTTCTTCACGGCCCTGCGCAACACGGCCGTGTTCGTCCTGGTGGCCCTGCCCCTGACCCTGGCCGCCGGGCTCGCGGCGGCGGTTGCCCTCGACCGGGGCATCCGCCGCTTCCGGGCCGTCTTCCGGGTCGGCTTCTACCTGCCGGTGATCACCAGCATCGTGGCCGTCGCCGTGGTGTGGAAGACGCTCCTGGAACCTCGCGCGGGACTGGCGAACCTCGTCCTGGGCTGGTTCGGGATCGACGGTCCGGCCTGGCTGGCGGACACCCGCTTCGCCCTGCCCGTCATGATCGTGATGGCGGTGTGGCGCAACCTCGGCACGGTCATGATCATCATGCTGGCGGGTCTGCAGTCCGTCCCACAGTCCCTGATGGAGGCGGCCGAACTCGACGGCGCCGGGCCCTGGCAGCGGTTCTGGCGGGTCACCTTCCCGCTCCTGCGGCCGGCCCTGCTGCTGACCGCCGTGACCACCGGCATCGGCTATCTGCAGTTCTTCGACGAGCCGTTCGTGATGACCGACGGCGGGCCGCTGGACTCCACCCTGTCGGCGACGTTGTACGCCTACAAACAGTTCGGCAACGGCAACTACGAGATGGCGTCGGCCGCCGGCTACGTCATCTTCGTCCTCATCGTCGCGCTGACCGTGCTGCAGTTCCGCGTGCTGCGAGACAAGGACTGATGCCTCATGAGCACCCTCTCCACTCTCCGAAACCCACAACCGGGCACGGACCGCGCCCTGAGGCGCCGCCGTATCCGCCAGAACTGGGGCCGGCCCTGGCTGTACCTACCGCTCGCCGGCGCCCTGCTGCTGATGATCGCGCCGTTCCTGTGGATGCTGTCCGGGTCGTTCAAGCCCGAGGCCGACATCCGCAGGGTCCCGCCCGTCCTGATACCCACGGCGCCCACGACCGCCAACTACGGCGAGCTGTTCAGCACGCTCGACTTCACGAGCATGTTCGCCAACTCCGTGATCGTGGCCCTCGCCGTGACCGCGGGCAATCTGATCTTCTGCTCGATGCTCGGATACGCCCTGGCCAAGCTGGAGTTCCGCGGACAGCGCGCCGTCTTCCTGCTGGTCATGGGGACGCTCATGATCCCCGGCCTGGTCACCTTCGTACCGCTGTACGTGCTGGTGGCCAACATGCAGCTGACCGGCTCCCTGCTCGGGCTGATCCTGCCGTTCCTGGCCACGCCCTTCGGGGTGTTCCTGATGCGGCAGTTCATCTCCACCCTGCCCGACGAACTCATCGACGCCGCCCGCGTCGACGGCTGCCGCGAACTGGCCATCTTCGCGAAGATCATCCTTCCGCTGACCAAGCCCGCCCTCGCCACCCTCGGGATCATCACCTTCCTCGGCTCCTGGAACAACTTCCTGTGGCCCCTGGTCGTCGCTCAGAACGAGAGCCAGTACACCCTCCCCGTCGGCCTCGCCCTGGCCAGCAGCGGACAGTCCTTCACCCGCTTCGGCATCCTGCTCGCCGGCGCCATGGTCGTCCTGCTGCCGGTGATGATCGTCTTCCTGCTCTTCCAGCGACAGTTCGTGGCCGGCATCGCCACTACCGGCCTGAAATGACACCCCGGCTCCCGCCCCGCCGCCCCATGCCGTACCGGTCCCGCCCAGAGCGGCGGACGGACGGCACGCGAGCCCCGCCGCGCCGGGCGGCAAGGTTCGCGCGACGAAGCACTCACCGTCGCCCATCAACCCTCTGATCTGTGACGACTCATCTCTTGGAGAACACCGTGGGACAGCCGGTCCACTCTGCCGCGTACCTGGATCCGGAAGCGTCCGTGGAAGCGAGAACCGACGACTTGCTGTCCCGGATGACCCTGCCGGAGAAGGTCGGGCAGCTGCTGATGCTCGACGCGCAACACGGGGATCTGGCGGACATCGTGTGGGCCAAGCTGGCCGGATCGGTCCTGCATGTGTCTCCCGACCTGATGCCGCAGGCCATGGAACTGGCCCGGCAGACACGGCTCGGCATACCGTTGCTGACAGCCGACGACGGCATCCACGGCCACTCGTTCTGGCCGGGTGCGACCATCTTCCCGACCCAGCTGGCCATGGCCTGCACCTGGGACCCCTCCCTGCTCCACCGGGTGGCCCGAGCGGCCGCGACCGAGATCGCGGCGACCGGAATCCACGGGACCTTCTCCCCGGTGCTGTGCATCACGCGGGACCTGCGCTGGGGCCGGATCAACGAGACGTTCGGCGAGGACCCGTTCCTGATCGGCGAACTCGGGGCGGCGATGGTGCGTGGCTATCAGGGTGAGGGTCTCAGCGATCCGACCGCGGTGCTGGCGTACGCCAAGCACTTCGCGGGCTACTCCGAGACCCTGGGCGGGCGCGACGCGAGCGAGGCCGATCTCAGCCCACGCAAGCTGCGCTCGTGGTTCCTGCCCCCCTTCGAGCAGGCGGTACGGGCCGGATGCCGCGGCTTCATGCTCGGCTACCAGTCCATCGACGGGGTGCCCATCACCGCGCATCACTGGCTGATCAACGATGTGCTCAAGGGCGAGTGGGGCTTCACCGGGACACTGGTGACCGACTGGGACAACGTCGGCCGGATGGTCTACGACCAGCGCACCTGCGCCGACTATGCCGAGGCGGCGGCGGTCGCCGTCAACTCCGGCAACGACCTCATCATGGCCACGCCGCAGTTCTTCGAGGGCGCGCAGGAGGCGATCGCCCGCGGCCTGGTTGAAGAGAAGCAGATCGATGACGCGGTACGGCGGGTTCTACGGCTGAAGTTCGAACTCGGGCTATTCGAGGACCCCCGCGCCCCCGACCCCGAGCGGCAGGCGCAGGTGATCGGCTGCCGAGCACACGCCGACCTCAACCTCGAAACCGCCCGTCGTTCCCTGGTGTTGCTGCGCAACGACGGGGTCCTGCCCCTCGAAGGCGGCTTGACCTCGGACGGAACCGGCCGCGCCGCGAGCCGAGGCAAGCAGCGGACGATCGCGGTCATCGGCCCCAACGCCGACAGCCCGCAAGCCATGCTCGGCGACTGGGCGGGCGCCACCGGCCAGGTCCCGTGGATGCCCGAAGGCCATCCACGGGAGTCGGTGGAGACGGTGCTCGACGGTCTGCGCGCCGTCGCGCCGGCCGACTGGACCATCACGTACGCCCGCGGAGCCGACATCGAAAGCCCCGCCTCCAACGCCGGGTGGTCCCTCGGGCCCGACGGCCAGCCACAGCCGGATATTTTCACCCCTGCCCCGGTCGACCAGGCAAAACTTGAGGAGGCCAGCGCCGCCGCAGAGGCCGCCGACTACGCCGTCGTGGTCGTGGGGGACACCATCGCCCTCACCGGCGAGGTGCGCTCCACGGCCACGCTCGACCTCCAAGGAGGCCAGATCGCACTGCTGGACGCGGTCGCCGCCACCGGCACACCGATGATCGTCGTACTCGCCCAGTCCAAGCCGAGCACCCTCCCGGACTCGGCCCTCGACTCGGCAGCACTCATCGAGGCGTTCAACCCGGGCATGCGCGGTGGCCGCGCCCTCGCCGAACTCCTCCTCGGACTCATCGAACCCAGCGGCCGGCTCCCGGTCTCCTTCGCCCGCCACGTCGGACAGCAACCGGTCTTCTACAACCAGGTGCGAGGCCAGCACGGAACCCGCTACGCGGATCTCACCCAGGACCCCCTGTTCGCGTTCGGCGAGGGCCTCACCTACACCACCGTCACCTACTCCCACCTGGCCGTGCACGACCCGGAGGTCACCGCTGACGGCACCGTCAACGCCACGGTACGACTCACCAACAGCGGCACCCGTCCTGCCCTGGAAACGGTCCAGGCATACATCAGCGACCTGACCACCAGCGTCACGTGGGTCGAGCAGGAGCTGAAGGGCTTCACCCAGGTCGAAATCGCTCCAGGCGAAACCCTGGACGTCGACATCAGCATCCCTGCCGCGCACTGCTCACTCGTCACGGCCGACAACCGCCGTGTGGTCGAACCAGGTGAGTTCGCACTCCGCGTCGGCCCCAGCTCACGACGGGAGCAGCAGCTGAGCGTGGAATTCCGCATCCGGACCTGAGTGTCGTATCCGGACCTTCGGGCCGCATGCGGCCTTGAAGACCCCCGCCCCGCCGGCCCGCCGCCCCGCCGATCAGAGGGCCGGCGGGGCGGGCCCCTCTGCCACACCGAAAGGCGCGCGTGTGTCCATCCCACCCCGCGATCCGCACTTCCCCGTCGCGCACCTGCGCCCGCCCCGCAACTGGATCAACGACCCCAACGGGCTGGTCTTCCACGACGGCCACTACCACGTGTGCTACCAGTACAACCCGTACGGAGCGACCCACGCGAACATGCACTGGGGCCACTTCCGCAGTCCCGACCTGCTGAGCTGGGAGCCGCTGCCGATCGCCCTGGCCCCGACCCCCGATGGCGAGGACGTCGACGGATGCTTCTCCGGCAACGCCGTCTCCGACGGAGACCGTCTCGTCGCCTTCTACTCCGCGCACCGCGAGACCCGCTCGTTCCAACACCAGCCCGTCACCTGCGCCGTCTCCCACGACGGCGGCGACAGCTTCCGACCGCGGGGCGAACTGCTCATCCCCGAGCTGCCCGAGGGCTGCACCATGTACCGCGACCCCTATGTCTGGCAGGACGGAGACAGCTGGCGGATGCTGGTCGGCGCCGCCCTCGCGGACGGCCACGCCGCCGCCCTTCTCTACGACTCGCCCGACCTGGAGAACTGGACCTACCGGGGGCCCTTCGCGGCCCGCCGTCCGGAGCCCATCGGTGGCACCGAACTGCTCACCGGCGAGGGCTGGGAATGCCCCCAATACCTCCCGGCAGCCGACGGACGCGGCGCCCTCATCCTCAGCGCATGGACCGAACCCACCGGCCCGCAGCACCTCGCAGCCCTGATCGGCGAAGAGAACGACAGCCACTTCAAGGCCGGCCCACCGGTACCCGTCGACCACGGCCCCGACTGCTACGCACCCGCCCTGCTGCGTGCACCGGGCGGCCGGTGGCTGCTGTGGGGCTGGTCGTGGGAAGCCCGCGACGAAGCCTGGGCGGTCGCGGACGGATGGGCCGGCGTCCTTACCCTGCCCCGCGAGATACACATCCACGACGACGGCACACTGGGCCAGCAGCCCGCCACCGAACTGCTCGCCCTGCGCGGCAGGCACAGCATCCACTCCGCAGGCGAGATGAACGGCACGCAGCCGGCGGACCTCGGCACCGTGGGCCGCGCCTTCGACCTGACGGCCCGTCTGGAGCCGACCGGAAACGCCGGTCTACGGCTCCTCACGACCCCAGACGGCTCCGAGTACCTCGACATCCGCCTCGATGCCGATGCGGGCGAACTGGTCGTCGACCGCGACCACGCCTCCCTGGACCCCCGGGCCCGCGGCGGCTCCTACCGGATGCCCTGCCCAGCTGACCGGCCCGTCGACCTGCGCGTCGTCGTCGACCACTCCATCGCCGAGATTTTCCTGATCACCACCGGCCAGGTCCTCACCCTGCGGTTCTACCCCACAGGGCAGAGCCCATGGCGACTTCAGGCCCACACCGCACCGGGGACGCGCCTCGGGTTCGCGGTCGACGCCTGGGTACTGCACCCGCTCGTGATCAAGTAGCTGAGCACCGGCGTCGCGGAGCCGGCGCCGGCGTCGTCGTAGAACCGACTCGGACCGGTCGATCCCCACCTCGGCACTGTGTCCCACCCGCTCCCAAGCACTGAACAAGCAGGTCCGAAGGAGGATCTTCCATGAGGTCATACGGTCTCGGACGACGCCAGTTCCTGGCCACCGCAGTCGGTGTCGCCGCCGCCTGGACCCACGTTTCGGGCAACGCCAACGCCGCCCCGCAGCTGAAGCAAGCCTCACGAGATGGCTCGCGTGGACCGTGGTCTCGGTGATCCCGTACACGTTGACCAGCACCGGCTCGTCGCCGGGATGCAGGGCGTACCACTCCGCCGGCCGCCGGAAGTCGAGCGCCTCGCCGCCGAGGACGACGTAGCGCAGCGCGAGCCGTCGGCCGAGCCGTGGATCGTCCGCGTACGCCTGGAGGAGCTGGTGGAAGGCCGAGGCGTGTGGCTCAGCACGGTGACGGCCTCGTCCGCCAGAAGCCGGAGGAAACGCTCCGGCGCGCGGCGGGTGGCCGGGGGCACCAGGACGAGCCGGCCGCCGTGCAGGAGGGGTCCCACCCCTTCGGCCTCCCGCCAGGACATCGTCGACGTCGTCCGCGACACCTACCTCGCCCACCACGCG
This sequence comes from Streptomyces sp. B21-105, assembly GCF_036898465.1. Taxonomy (NCBI): domain Bacteria; kingdom Bacillati; phylum Actinomycetota; class Actinomycetes; order Kitasatosporales; family Streptomycetaceae; genus Streptomyces; species Streptomyces sp. B21-105. The sequence goes on from NZ_JARUMJ010000001.1 coordinate 5,989,673, forward strand.
GGCGACTCGGTGAACCGCCGCACTCCCACCCGCGTCCGGCCGCGCCGTTCGGCGGGCCGGTGTGGGTGCCGCGGGGTGGGGTGTTGTGCGGGTTATGCGGCGCCCAGGGCGCCGCAGCGGAAGATGTGGTGGTTGACGGGGTCGTCGCGCAGGATCGCGCCGCGCAGATCCTGCAGCTCGCGGCTCAGGTCCAGGCCCAGCCGCGCGGACATGCTGGCGCGCGCGGAGGACAGCACGCGCAGCGCGTCGGCGCGGCGGCCGCATTCGTAGAGCGTGGCGGCACGGAAGGCCAGGAACATCTCGTGCTCGGGATGCTCCGCGGTGAGCCGCGCGAGTTCCGCGGCGAGCGACGCGTAGTTGCGCAGCTTGAACTCCGCTGCGACACGCAGCAGTTGCGCCGAGATCAGCAGTTCGTCGAAGGCGGTGGCGACCCCTCGGCGGGTTCGTTCGGAGGCGACGTCCTCCAGTACCGCCCCCCGCCACTCGGCCAGGGCGGCCGAGGCGAGCCGTGACACCTCCTGCGGCTCGGTGCCCCGCTGAGCCCGGTCGACCAGCTGGCTGAAGCGGTGCACATCCACCAGCTGCGGATCGCCGGTGAGGGTGTACGTCGAGCCGCTCCGCACCAGCCGCACCGACCCGTCGGCCCCGCCCCGGCGAAGGCTCGCCCGCAGCCGGCAGACGTTCACATACAGGTCGGCCCGGGACCTCGGTCGTTCGTCCTCGTCCGACAGCAGATCGATCAGCCGGTCCATCGGCAGCGGCCGGCCCATCTCCAGCAGGAGTAAGCCCAGCAGCAGACGCTCGCGGCGGCGCCCGATGGTCCTGGGGTGTCCGTCGACGGTCCATTCAACTCTGCCGAGCACTCGAAAATATGACCCCGTGGCAAGCATGCCGTCATGGTGCTCAGCCCGTCATGCTCCTGGCAAGGTGTTGGCATCCTCCTGGCAGGCCCCACCTCTCACACTGCTCCCAAGTGCCACCGCGCCCAGGGGGTAGAAACGTGCCATACGTCATAGCCGGTCTCGTGCTCGTCGGAGCCGTCGCCGTGCTCAACCTCGTCCTGCTCCTGGTCGTCCTGCGCCGCTGGCAGGAACTCGAAGCCGTCAGCCGGCACCGCGACTTCGCGGCCCAGGGGCCCCAACCCGGGGACGGACTACCGGACTTCACCGCCACCGCGCTCAGCGGGCGGACGCTGACCCAGGACGACTTCCGCTCCGGGGAACTGCTGCTGGGCGTCTTCTCCCACGACTGCCCGTCCTGCACCGACGCCCTCCCCGACTTCGCCGCACGGGCCGACCGGGCACGGGCGACGGGCGGCCGGGTGCTGGCCCTGGTGATCGGCGCCGAGGCCGTCGAGAGCAGCCTGACCGCCCAACTCGTCGGGCCGGCGGACGAGGTGGTGCCCGGGTCCGAGGCGGCACCGCTGTTCGGCGCCCTGCGGGTCCCCGCCTTCCCCACGATCCTCAGCTACCGGGACGGCGTCGTCGCCGCTCCCTCCGCCGCCGACCGCGAACCGGTACCGGCGGCCTCCTGAGCCCCGGTGCGGCCGCGGACCGCGGCCGCACCGCGGAGTACGCACATCCCATCCCCACAGGAAGAGGAGAACCATGCGCACACTGAAGGCCGGTGCGGGCCGTCTGATCGAGCGGATTCTGCCCAAGGCCGTGGCGGACGCGGGCTGCCCGCCGGACTGCTACACCGAGTGGAGCACCAGCGCCCAGCGCTGCCGTCGCTGCTGCTACACCGGCGCGTGCAAGATCAGCTGCGGAAGCTGGGACTACTGCTGAACCACCACGGGGCGGGCCGCGTGCGGCCCGCCCCGTGCCCGCCCTGTGCGGCTTGCACCGAGCCGCTCGCCCCGTGCCCGCGCCGGCCCGGCATCCCTCCCTCCGGAGTCACCCTTGTCCGACCTGCTGCTCGTCTGCCGCCTGACCCTGATCTGCGTGCTGGCCGTGGCGGGCCTCGCCAAGCTGCGCGACCGCCGCCGGTTCGCCGCGGCACTGGGCGACCTCACCCGCCTGCCCGCCGCCGCCCGCCCGGCGCTCGCCGTCCTGGTGCCCGCGGCCGAACTCCTCGCCGCCGTGCTCCTCGCCGTGCCCCGCACGCTCACCGCGGGTCTGGTCGCCGCCGCCGCCCTGTGCACGGCGTTCAGCGCCGTCGCCGTCACCACCATGCGGCGCGGCAGCCCCGCCGGCTGTCCCTGCTTCGGCAGCAGGACCACCGTGCCCATGGGCCCCTGGCACGTCGCACGCAACGCCGTCCTCACCGCGCTCGCGGTTCTCGGCGGCGCCGTCGCCCTCACCCACGGCACCGCCACCGACCTCGACGCCCCGGCGCTCGGGCTCGCCGTCGCGGTCGCCGGCTACCTCACCACGCTCGCCGTCTTCACCGACGACCTCGCCTCCTTCTTCTCCGCCCGCCCCGGCCGACGTCCCGCACCGACCGACGCTGAAAGGACGATCACGCAGTGAGCCACGCCATCGCCGGCCTCGCCCTTCTCGCGGCGGTCACCCTCGTCAACGCCCTTCTCACCGTCGCCGTCAGCAAACGCTGGCGGACCGCGATGGCCCCCGCTCCGGCCGCCGCGCCCCCGGGTCCGCCGGCCCTCGCCGTCCGGGAAGGCGACCGCACGCCCGCGTTCACCCTGCACACCCCCCGCGGCGAGGTCGGCGAAGCCGGTCTGGCCGGGCACCCCGCCCTCATCTGCTTCCTGCGCCCCAACTGCGGGCCCACCAGGGACAGCCTCCCCGGAATCCAGCGCTGGGCCGAGGCGAACACCCCGTCAGGCGCGCGGCTCGTCGCCGTCGTCAGCGGACCGCCCGCCGACGCCGGCCCCCTGCTCGAAGTGGTCGGCCCGCTCACCGAACTCACCGCCACCGAGCCCCCGAACGGTCCGCTCGCCGCGGCCTTCGGCGTCCGTCACCACCCCTCGTTCGTCCTCCTCGACGCCGACGGGACCGTCACCGGGACGGGCATCGGCCAAGGGTCCCTGCCCGCGCTCGACCCCGTCACCGCATGAGCGGGTCCGCCGCCTCCCGCCCCGGCGAATTCCTGCGCGGTCTCGGCGCCGTGCTCGCCCTCACCGTGCGGTCCTGCCCCGGGGCCCTCGCCGCCCGCGTCGCCGCCGTCGTCATCGCGGGCACCGCCCCCGTGGCCGCCTCCTGGCTGCTCAAGTACGTGGTCGACAGCCTCACCGCGGACGGGTTCCGCGCCTCGGACCTCAACTGGGCCGCGGCCGGCATCGGCCTGCTCACGGTCCTCCTCGCCGCCGCCTCGGCCGTCTCCTCCTACGCCGACGGCCGCATCCGCCGCGCCACCTCCACCCGGGCCCAGAGCGAGCTCCTCATGGCCGTCAACCGGCTCAGCGGTCTGTCCAAGCTCGAACAGCCCGCCTTCCACGACCGGGTCCAACTCGCCGTCCAGAGCGCGCAGGGGGCCGAGCGGCTGGTCGGCGCGGCGCTCCAGGGCGCCCAGAGCGTCCTCACCCTGGCGGGATTCCTGACCAGTCTCCTGCTCGTCAGCCCCACCCTGGCCGCCGTCCTCGTCGTCGCGGCCGTCCCGGCCCTCTTCGCGCACCTGGCCAACAGCCGGCACCGCGCGGACATGTTCTGGCGCACCAGCAGCCTCGCCCGCCGCCAGATCTTCTACCGAGGGCTCCTCACGGACACCCAGGCGGCGAAGGAGATCCGCCTCTACGGCCTCGGCGGATACTTCGCGGAGCGCCTGCGCACCGACCTCGACAGCATCAACCGGCAGGAGGAACGGCTCGACCGCCGCCTCGTCACCTACGAGACGGCCCTCGCCGTCCTCGGCGCCGGCGTCTCCACCGGCGCGCTCGTCTGGGGCGTGCACCAGGCAGCCGTCCACGCCCTCACCGCCGGTGACGTGTCCCTCCTCGTCGCCGCCCTCGCCGGCATGCAGACGGCCCTCGTCGGCCTGGTGGGATGCATCGCCCAGAGCCACCAGACGGCCCTGATGTTCAGCCACTACCTGCACGTCGTCGAGGTCGCGGACGACCTCCCCGCCCCGGCCGCGCCGATCGCCCCGCCGCCGCTGAGCCGGGGCCTCGAACTGCGGGACGTCTGGTTCCGCTACACCGACGACGGACCGTGGATCCTGCGCGGAGTCAGCCTGTCCGTTCCGCACGGCACCAGCCTGGCCGTCGTCGGGCTCAACGGGGCCGGCAAGAGCACCCTCGTCAAACTGCTGTGCCGCCTGTACGACCCGCAGCGCGGCAGCATCCACTGGGACGGCATCGACATCCGGGACTTCCCCGCGGACCAGCTCCGGACGCGGATCAGCGTCGTCTTCCAGGACCCGATGGAGTACGACCTCACCGCCGGGGAGAACATCGGCCTCGGCGACCTCGGCTCCCTCCACGACCACGGCCGCATCCGTGCCGCCGCCGACGACGCGGACATCCACACCGCCCTCACCCGCCTCCCGCAGGGGTACGACACCATGCTCAGCCGGATGTTCTTCCCCGACGACACGGAAGACACCGGCGCTGGCGTCCAGTTGTCGGGCGGCCAGTGGCAGCGCCTCGCGCTCGCCCGGGCGTTGATGCGTTCCGAACGCGATCTCATGATCCTCGACGAACCCGGCACCGGCCTCGACGCGGTCGCCGAACGCCACGTCCACGACCGGCTCACCTCGCTCCGCCGGGGCGCGACGAGCATCCTCGTCTCCCACCGCCTGGGCACCGTGCGTGCCGCGGACGCCATCGTCGTCATCGCCGACGGAACCGTGCGGGAGGCGGGCACCCACGAACAGCTCATGACCGCCGACGGCGCCTATGCCGAGCTCTTCACCACACAGGCCCAGGGCTACGAGGAGACCGTCCGGTGACGGCCGCGGCCCCGCTGCTCCTCACCGCGGCGGCCCTCCTCGTCCTCGCCGGGGCCCTGCTGCTGGCGCGCGGGCGGCTGGTGGCCGTGACCGTCCGCGGCTACAGCATGTCGCCGACCCTCATGCCCGGCGACCGGCTCCTGCTGCTCCGCGGCAGACGCCGGGTCGCCACCGGCCGGGTGGCCGTCGTCGTCGCACCGCACCCCGAGCACGGCTGGGGCACCGTCACGGGCCCGGCGCCCGACCTGTGCGACGGGTGGTACGTCAAACGCATCGTGGCCGTCGCCGGAGAGCCCGTGCCGCGCTGGGCCGGCCGGTGCCCCGGCACGCACGTGCCGCCGGGGATGCTCGTCCTCCTGGGCGAGCAGCCGGGCTCCAGGGACTCCAAGCAGCTGGGCTACTGCCCCGAGGACAAGCTCATCGGGACCGTCCTGTTCCGCCTGCGGGCAGCCGTGCCCGCGGCTTCGTACACGCCCTAGTCAGACGCGCCGGGGCGGGGTCAGCTTGTCGAGGTCCAGGCTGATCTCGAAGGGCACAGGGCGCGTGAGGGAGCCCCGGAAGATGCCCGCGGGCGCGTAGGAACCGGTCGGCTCGTCGAGTTCGTAGACGTGGACGACGGGATCCCCGTCCTCGTCCTCGATGCACCAGTAGTGCGCGATGCCCGCTTCCGCGTACTTGCGGAGCTTGACCGTGCGATCCCGGTGCGCGGACTCGGGTGAGACGACCTCGATGACGAGCTTCACGTCCTCCGGGGCGTACCAGGTGCGGTCGGGGTCGTAGGGCAGGTTCGTCAGCAAGAGGTCCGGCTCGGGGCGATTCCGGGCATCGAGGCGGATCGTCATCTCCCGCTCGACCTCGATGCCGGGCGGTGACTGTGCCATGAGCGTGGTGGTCAGGGCGGTGACGAGGCGGCCGTGCCAGGCTCGCTGCGGCGACGTCATGAAGACGAGGGCTCCGTCGATGAGCTCGGTGTGGCGTGGCGCCTCGGGGAGGCGGTCCAGGTCCTCCGCGAACCAGCCTTCCGCACGCGGTGGGCGCATCCAGTCGGGCAGTGCGGTCATGGCTCAACGGTAGCGACTCGGTGAGGCGCGGGCCACGAGATCGTCACCGGTCCCGGACCGGCCTCTCCCGGCGGCGGCCGGTGGTCGGTGCGGACGTGCGTGCTGTTCGTCGTCAGCCGTACCCCGCAGGGTCCAGGACGTCCCGTCCGATGCGAGCATGGGAGGTGTTCGGTGCGCGGGTGAGGGGGCGGGCGTGACACGGATGGGGGAGCTCTACGCGGACGGTATGCGGTTGTACGACGCCGCCCTCGCGTTGCGGACCGACCACGCCCGTGCCGTGGACGCCGTCCGTGCCGCTCACGCGCCGCTCAGGGACGCGCTCGTCGCCGCGGAGCTCGGGTCCGTCGCGCTCACCCGGCTGAAGGACGTCACCGAGGGGCGGCTGCGGCTCGCGGCGGTCGAGGCGGCCGGCTTCGGCTCGGTCCGGGAGGTGTACGAGGCCGGCCGTCACCAGCTCCGGCTGATCCCCGGCGTCGGCGCGCAGACCGCCGACCAGGTCCTCGCCGCCGCCCGGCAGATCGCCCGCGCGGTCGGGGAGACCGTCTCCGTGCGGATCGACGTCGACCACCCCGAGCCCGCTACCGCCGCCCTGGTCGGCGCGTTGTACCGGCTCGTCGAGGCCGGCCCCGGGCTGCCCCGCGCGGTGGCCGCCGCCGAACGGTACGAGAAGCGGCTCGGCGAACTGCTGCCCGCGGCCCGCCCGGCGACCAGCCGGCTGCGGCTGGCCCTCGCCGGACGGCCCCGCCGGGGGGCCGCGCGCGCCGCCGTCACCGAACTGACCGCGCTGACGGCCGAGGCCGCCGAGACCGGCGTGGCGCTGCACCTCGCGCAGGCCACCGCCGACCTGCTGCGCGAACCGGCCTCCGAGTTCGAGCCGTGGGTCGACTTCGAGGTGCGCTCGGCGGAGTACTACAGCGTGCTGGCGGCGATCTGCGCCCACCCGTCGGACACCGCGGCAGCCGAGGGTTTCGTGCCGTCGGACGTGGCCGAGCAGGTGCACGCGCAGCCGCTCGACGACACCCACCGCCGGGTCTCCCTGCGCGGCTACCAGGCGTTCGGCGCGCGGTTCGCGCTGGCCCGGCGCCGGGTCGTCCTCGGGGACGAGATGGGGCTCGGCAAGACGGTCCAGGCGATCGCCGTGCTCGCCCACCTGGCGGCCGAGGGCCATGCCCACTTCCTGGTGGTGTGCCCGGCCGGCGTGCTCATCAACTGGACCCGGGAGATCCGCGCCCGCAGCACGCTGACGGCGGTGCCGGTGCACGGACCGGACCGGCGGGACGCCTACGCCGACTGGCGCGAGCGCGGCGGCGTCGCCGTCACCACCTTCGACGTGCTGCACACCCTGCCCGAACCGGACGGCGCACCGCCGCCCGGACTCCTCGTCGTCGACGAGGCGCACTACGTCAAGAACCCCGAGACCCGGCGCGCCCGCTCGGTCGCGGTGTGGACCGGGCTGTGCGACCGCGTCCTGTTCCTCACCGGCACGCCGATGGAGAACCGTGTCGAGGAGTTCCGCGCCCTGGTGCGCTGCCTCCAGCCCGAACTCGTCCCCGCGGTCCACGACAGCTACGCGGCCGCCGGCCCGCAGGTCTTCCGCAAGGCGGTCGCCCCCGCCTATCTGCGCCGCAACCAGCAGGACGTGCTCACCGAACTGCCCGCGCTGATCCACGTCGACGAGTGGGAGGAGTTCAGCGCCGCCGACGAGGACGCGTACCGGGCGGCGGTCGCAGCCGGCAACTTCATGGCGATGCGCCGGGCCGCGTACGCCGACCCCGAGAAGTCCGCCAAGCTCCAGCGGCTGCGCGAACTGGTCGGGGAGGCCGCGGAGAACGGCCTGAAGACCGTCGTGTTCTCCTACTTCCGCGACGTCCTCACGGCGGTCCGGGGCACGCTGGGCGGCGACGTGTTCGGGCCGATCGCCGGCGACGTCCCGGCCGTCCGGAGGCAGCGGCTCGTGGACGACTTCACGGCCGCCGGGGGCCCCGCGGTGCTGCTCTGTCAGATCGAGTCGGGCGGCGTGGGACTCAACCTCCAGGCCGCGTCGGTGGTCGTCCTGTGCGAGCCGCAGATCAAACCGACCCTGGAGCACCAGGCCGTGGCCCGGGCGCACCGCATGGGACAGGTGCGGGCGGTCCAGGTGCACCGCCTGCTGGTCACCGACAGTGTGGACGACCGGCTGCTGCGCATCCTCGAGAACAAGACCCGGCTGTTCGACGCCTACGCCCGCCGCAGCGACACGGCGGAGGCGACGCCGGACGCGGTCGACGTCTCCGACGACGGCCTCGCCCGCCGGATCGTGGAGGAGGAGCAGCTCAGGCTCGCCGGCCGGCCGCACGACGCCGGGTAGCGCGGCGTCGTCCCGGGTGCCGGGTGTCAGCGGCCCCTGCCAGACTGACCCGGGCGACGCGACGACCGGCTACCGGCTACCGGTTGACGGTCGCCGGTCGAAGGAACCAGCTCGGCCGTCGTTCGCACCACCGATGTCCACCACCGATGTCCACCACCGGTCCCGGCGGTCGGCCGTCCCCGGTGACCGCGACACCCGTCAGCGCGCCCGCCCGACCGCCCGACCGCCCGATCGCCCGAACCGTCCGGCCCGTCTGAACCAGGAGCACGGTACTCGTGTCCATACCTCCGCCCCCGGGGCCCCACCAGCCCCAGGACCCGTACCAGCCTCCGCCCCCGCAGGGCCCCTACGCGCAGGGTCCCTACCCTCAAGGCCCGGTCCCCCAGGACCCGTTCACCCCGCCCCAGCAGCCGTCCCCGTACACCCCGCACGACCCGTACGCCCGGGGAGCGTACCCGCAGGCCCCCTACGGGGCGGCGCCCTACCCGGTCTGGGGGCAGGGGTACAGCCCCTACGGGCGGCCCTCGGCCATCAACGGCGTGGCCATCGCCGCCCTCGTGCTCGGCATCCTCTGTTTCCTGCCGGCCGTGGGCCTGGTGCTCGGGATCATCGCGCTGGCGCAGATCAAAAAGCGCGGGGAGCGCGGCAAGGGAATGGCGATCGCCGGCGCCGTCCTGTCCAGCGTCGGACTCGCGCTGTGGATCCTGATGCTGGCCACCGGCGGAGCCTCCGAGTTCTGGCAGGGGTTCAAGGAGGGCGCGAGCCAAGGCGCGGGCTCCAGCTTCTCGCTCGCCAAGGGCGACTGCTTCGACGTGCCAGGCGACATGCTCGGCAAGGACGTCTACGACGTCGACGACGTGCCCTGCTCCGGCGAGCACGACGCCGAGGTGTTCGCCACGGTCCCGCTGCCCGGTGGCGACTACCCCGGCGAGGACGAGGTCGTGGAGGTGGCCGACGACAAGTGCTACACGCTCCGGCACGCCTACGCGATGGACACCTGGGCGGTGACCGAGGAGGTCGACGTCTACTACCTCACGCCCACCTCCGAGAGCTGGGACTGGGGTGACCGTGAGATCACCTGCGTCTTCGGCAACGTGGACGACGGCGGCACCCTCACCGGCTCGCTGCGCGCCGACGAGACCACCCTGGACGCCGACCAGCTGGCCTTCCTGAAGGCCATGGCCGCCGTCGACGAGGCGCTCTTCGAGGTGCCGAAGGATCCCCCGCAGGACGACCTGAAGGGCAACCGGACCTGGGCCGGGGACGTCGGCGACGTCACCGCCGCGCAGGCGGCCGTGCTGAGCGGCCGCACCTGGCCTGCGACGGTCCGGGCGCCGATGGCCGCCCTGGTGAAGGACATGCAGCGGTCGAGCAAGGAGTGGGCGGCGGCGGCGAAGGCCTCCGACGTGGACGCCTTCAACCAGCACTACGACACCGCCGACAAAGTCGTGGACGGCACCACGACCGTCACCGCGCGCGAGGCTCTGGGCCTGGCCACCACCCCGCCCGACTACGACGAGGACTTCGGCGATTCGAGCGGGGGTACCCGCGGAGGCGACGGCGACAGCGGCCTCGATGTGTGATCACGTCCTCAGCGGGGAGAAAGTGCCTGGGTGAAGCGTTTCGCCGACTGATGTCATCACATCGAGTGATTCTCTGGCCTTTACTTGCACGGCTCAACCCACGGTTGCCAGGCTGTAGCTGTCTGTACAACCTGACGGGAGTGGCCAGTGACATTCGGTGAGCAGCCGGCGTATCTGCGTGTCGCGGGTGATCTTCGCAAGAAGATCACCGACGGGTCGCTGCCACCGCACACCCGACTCCCCTCCCAGGCGAGAATCCGCGAGGAGTACGGCGTCTCCGACACCGTCGCTCTCGAGGCGCGCAAGGTGCTGATGGCCGAGGGGCTGGTCGAGGGCCGTTCCGGTTCGGGCACGTACGTGCGCGAGCGGCCCGTGCCCCGCCGGATCGCCCGCTCCGGCTACCGGCCGGTCAGCGGCGCGACACCGTTCCGGCAGGAGCAGGCCGAGGCGCACACGCACGGCACGTGGGAGTCCAGCAGTGAGCAGACCGAGGCGGGCGTCGCCGTGGCGGAGCGGCTCGGCATCCAGACCGGCGACCGCGTGATGCGCACCAGATACGTCTTCCGCGAGGCCGGCGAGGCGATGATGCTGTCCACCTCGTGGGAGCCCCTCGCGGTCACCGGCCGCACCCCCGTCATGCTGCCCGAGGAGGGGCCGCTGGGCGGCATGGGCGTCGTGGAGCGGATGCGCGCGATCGACGTCATCGTCGACAACGTCACGGAGGAGGTGGGCGCACGGCCCGGCCTCGCCGAGGAACTGCTCGCCCTCGGCGGCGTCCCCGGACATGTCGTGCTGGTCGTGCAGCGCACGTACTACGCCTCTGGCCGCCCGGTCGAGACGGCCGACGTGGTGATCCCCGCCGACCGGTACCGGGTCGCCTACCACCTGCCGGTGAAGTAGCCGCCCCACCGTGCACAAGTCCCGCCTGCGAAGGCGGTCGCCGGGCCGGGCGGTGCGGTAGCGCATGCGCTACCGACGGCGCACACCCTTCCGGCAGTTGCCTCCGGAAACCCCACGCCCCGGGCCTGCTCACACGCCGTCGGAATCCGGTCGTTTCCGGACGTTCCCGCAGGTCGTCCCCTAGGTGCCCAGACCCTCGCCGACCGGACACGTCGCGGCGCGCGCACGGCGCGTCCGGCCTCGTGCGCCCCCTGCGCGCTGGCTGGTTGCGTACCTCTTTGTGTAAAGCCGTGTTCGCTGCGTAAAGGTAAGGCGTAGGCTCGGGCATATGCGGATTGCGGTTTCCTTGGAAGGCGGGGCGCACGGCGTGCCGCGGACGGGATCCGGGCGGGCGGGGGCAGGAAGGGGGCGTGCGGCGCGATGAACGACGGCACCATCTCTCTGCCTTGGCACGTGGTACGGCAGGACGACAACGGCAATCGCTACCGCGTGGGCCGGTACGCGACCCGGGCCGAGGCCCAGAAGATCGCGGACAGCCTCGACGGCCGAGGTCACAAGCAGCTGTACTGGGTCGAGCGCGTCGGCCAGCAGGGCCACGGGCAGAGCCAGGGGCAGGGCACGGGCCAAGTCCCGGCGCAGCCCCCGGGTCCGGGCCGGGTACAGGCCCCGGCACAGGCCCCGGCGCAGGCGCACAACGGAGACGGCACCCGGAACTGAACCGTCGTCCCGCCCAGTTGCCCCGCCTCCCGTAGGCTCCGGCGCATGACGGAACGGATCGTGGTGGTGGGAGCCGCCCTGTTCGACGACGACGGCCGACTGCTCGCCGCCCGCCGCAGCGCCCCACCGGACCTCGCCGGACGCTGGGAGCTGCCCGGCGGCAAGGTCGAGGAGGGTGAGGCGCCCGACGCGGCTCTCGCGCGCGAACTGCGTGAGGAACTCGGCGTCGCCGCGGAGGTCGTCGAGTGCGTGCCGGGGGAGTGGCCCCTGAAGTCGCCGTACGTCCTTCAGGTGTGGAGCGCGCGGTTGCGCCCCGGCTCCGCCGCCCCCCGTCCCCTCCAGGACCACGACGCGCTGCGCTGGCTCACCCCGGACGAGATCTGGCACGTCGACTGGCTCGAGCAGGATGTTCCCGCGGTCCGCGCGATCCTCGCGAGGGTTTCGGGGGTCCGCTGACCGGCGGCCGGGGTGCGGCGGGTACGCCGTTCGCCCCACGCGCGCCGCGCACGGCGGTACTGTCCACTGGATATCGGGTATGTGCCCATTAACCCCATGAAATCGGACAGGGGTGTACTCGCTGGCCCGGGAAGTGATCGGCGTGATCGACACCGAAGGCGACCGCGCCGAGTGGACGTTCCCCGCGGACCCCGGCGCGGTGCGCACCGCTCGCCGCGCCGTGCGCGAGCAGTTGCGCGACTGGGGCCTCGACAGCGTGGGCGACCTCACCGCGCTTTTGGTCAGCGAACTCGTCACCAACGCCCTGCGGCACGCCACCGGTCCCATCGGCGTCCGCCTGGTCCGTCCCGCGCGGCTGGAGGGCGTCCTCCTGGTCGAGGTCTCCGACCCGCTGCCGGATCCGCCCCGTGAGCGGATCGCCCGGCCCGAGGACGAGAGCGGGCGCGGACTGCAACTGGTCGCCTCCTCCTCGCGCCGCTGGGGCACCCGGCCGGGAGACACCGGCAAGACGGTGTGGTTCGAGCTCGCCGTGCCGGATTGACGCGCCCCGGCGCGGGGATGAGCCGGTGTACAGCGGGGATGAGCCTGTGCACAGCGGCGCTGAGCCCGGTGTACAGCGGGGGCGGCGGTGTCACCGTCGGGTTCCGGTCGCCGACCGGTGCCGCAAGGTGGGGTTCGACGACGTGTCCGCTGGTTAGAAGACGGGAAGTGTCGTCGCAGGACGGGCCGGAAAGAGCCTGGACCGTGCTGTGATCGTGAACACCGTGTCGTGCGGCCCCGTAGTGCTGGATACTGCGGGCAGCCGCCGCCGGTGACCGGTGCCGGGCGCGGTGAGCTGGAGGGGACGGTTCGCGTGAGCGAGATACCAGCGAAGGCCACGGAGTCCGAGGACCCGTCGGGCAACGCGAGGGCCGAGGCCGTCGTGCCCGGCGATCTCCCGGGCGGCGAGGCGCCCGGCGACGCCATATGGCAGAGCAGCCCACCCGGCTCGATCTACGACTACATCAAGGTCGCCTCCTTCTCCATCGGCCCCGACGGTCTCGTCGACCAGTGGAGCCTGCGCGCCGAGCAGATCTTCGGCATCCCCGCCGACCGGGCCGTGGGCATGGACCCCATCGACGCGTTCATCGACCCGGACCTGCGCGAGCGCGGCCAGCGCAAGATGGCCGAGATCCTCGACGGGCGCGAGTGGACCGGCGTGGTCCCGTTCCGGATGCCCGACCCGGTGCCCGGCGGCGGGCGCGGCGAGCAGGGCCTCGCCGAGGTGTACGTCATGCCGACGCGCAGCCTGGACGGCGAGAAGGCCGCCGTGTGCATCGTCGTCGACGTCCGCACGCTCCGCAGCATCGAGACGGACCTCGCCGCCTCGCAGGCCATTTTCAGCCAGTCCCCGTTCGGGTTCCTGCTGATCGACCCCGAGCTGCGGGTCCGCCGCGTCAACCACCGGTTCGCCTCCGTCTTCGGCGGCACCCCCGACGACCACCGCGGCAAGGGCGTCCACGACTACCTGCCCCGGTCCGAGGCCGACCGGGTCAGCGCCACCCTGCGCCGGGTGCTGCAGACCGGCGACTCCATCACGGACATGCACGTCACCGGTTTCGTGCCGGGTTCCGACGAGCGCCGCCACTGGTCGATCAACCTCTACCGCGTGCACAGCGGCAGCGGCCGCCCCATCGGCGTGGCCTGGCTCGGCACCGACGTCACCGCCCGCCGCGCCGCCGCCCGCGAGGCCGCCGCCGCCCGGCGCAATCTCGCCCTGCTGAACGACGCGGGAGCCCGCATCGGGAACTCCCTCGACCTGGAGACGACCGCGCGCGAACTCCTCGACGTCGTCGTGCCCGGCTTCTGCGACCTCGCCACCGTCGACCTCTACCAGGGGCTCCTGGCCGGCGACGAGACCCCGCCCGGCCTCGCCGACGGCAGCGCCGAACTGCGCAGGGTCGCCTTCTCGTCCGCCGTCTCCGACGCGCCCTTCCGCGGCGCGGGCGCCCCCGTCGCCGTCGGCGCGGTCCACCACTTCCCGTTCAACTCGCCCTGCGCCGACGCCCTGCGCACCGCCCGCCCGCAGTCCATCCCCGGCGACGAGGGCGGCCTCGTGCAGGGCACCCTCGCCGTCCCGATGGTCGCCCACGACACCGTCGTCGGCCTCGCGCAGTTCTCTCGGACGAAGGGCAGCGAGCCGTTCGGGGACCGGGACCGCGCGCTGGCGGTGGAGCTGGCGGCGCGGGCGGCGGTCTGCATCGACAACGCCCGCCTGTACCGGCGCGAGCACGAACGGGCGCTGATACTGCAGCGGTCGCTCCTGCCGCCCGGCGACCCGGTCGCGTCCGGCCTGGACATCGCCTGCCGCTACCTGCCCGGCAACGTCTCCACCGGCCGTCCCAGCGAGGTCGGCGGCGACTGGTTCGACGTCATCGAACTGCCCGGCCACCGCACCGCGTTGGTGGTGGGGGACGTCATGGGCCGCGGACTGCGGGCGGCGGTAGCGATGGGTGAACTGCGCACGGCCGTCCGCACACTGGCCCTGCTGGACCTCGAACCGGCGGAGGTGCTCTCCGCGCTGGACGAGATCGCCCGCGGCCTCGGCACCCCCGGAGGCGTCCAGCAGGCCACCCGGGCCGCCCGCCGCCCCCGCGAGGCCGACCTGTCCGAGGTGTACCTCGCGACCTGCGTCTACGCGGTCTACGACTCGGTGACCCGCCGCTGCACCTTCGCCAACGCCGGCCATCTGCCGCCGGTGCTCGTCGAGCCCGGCGAGCAGGCGCTGATGCTCGACGTGCCGCCCGGCATGCCGCTCGGCGTGGGCGGCGAACCCTTCGAGGAGGTCGAGGTCGAACTCCCCGAGGGCGCGCTGCTGGCGCTGTACACGGACGGCCTGGTCGAATCCCGCGACCATCCGCTGGACGAGGGCCTCAACGCGTTCGTGGGAGCTCTCACCGATCCCTCCGCACCGCTCGAGGACGTCTGCGACCACGTTCTCAGCACCCTCGACTCGCACCACGGCGAGGACGACATCGCGCTGCTGATGGCCCGGGTGCAGGGCCTGCCCGCCGACTCGGTCGGCGACTGGACCCTGCCGCGCGAGCCGCGCAGCGTGGGCCGGGCGCGGGAGCACGCGCGCGGCCGGCTGCTCGCCTGGGGCCTCGAACCCCTCGTCGACACGACGGAACTGCTCGTCAGCGAACTCGTCACCAACGCACTGCGGTACGGCGAGGGCGAGATCAGACTGCGGCTGCTGCTGGACCGCACCCTGGTCTGCGAGGTCTGGGACGCCGGCCTCGTCCAGCCGCGCCGGCGCCGCGCCCGGGACACCGACGAGGGCGGCCGCGGCCTCCAGCTCGTCGGCCTCCTCGCGGCGGCCTGGGGCTCCCGCCGGACGCCGCGCGGCAAGACGGTGTGGTTCGAACTGCCGCTGCCGGACGGCGAGACGGGCCTGACCGACCCGGCGGAGGCACTGCTGAGCCTGTTCTGACCGTTCCCGAAGACTGACCGGGAGTGAGTCCGTCGTCGGCCCGGTGCGGCTGCCCGTAGGCGCGGTGCGGTCCGTTCGGCTCACTGGTCGTCGGTGGGCTCATGTGCCGCCGGGGGTGGGCCGGCGGGGTCCGTGGGCGTGGGGGCGGGGTCTGCGGGCGGGACGATGCCGCCGAGCACTGCGCCGGTCGCGCCGATCTCACCGGTCGTCCCCTCCGGTACGGGGCCGGGGTGGCCGTATGTGCGTACGTCCTGCTCGGCCAGCTCCAGAGACTCCAGGGCGAGGTCGTCGGCGGCCCGCCGCTCGGCCGGATCGTCCGCGGCGAGGAGCCGTTCCGCCTCGGCCAGCCTGGTGCGCGCGGCGGCGCCGACCGCGCCGCGGTGCGTCTCGACGAAGTCCGCCGCCGCGCCCACGGCCGCGCGGGCGGTGATCAGGGCGGCGGCCGGCAGCGCCCCGGCCCGCCCCGAGACGAACGGTTCCGTGGCCCGCACGATCCTGCGCAGCACGTCGACCGGGTCGCCGGGCCGGCCCGCCGTGCGCTCGAGCCGCACGGATGCCAGGACGGCGTCCGCGTGACGCAGTTGTGCGCGCGGTGCGCCGGGGGCCGCGGTCGCCTCGTCCGCCCGTGCCGCGGACAGCTCCGCCTCCGCACCGGTCAGGGCGGCCGGCACCGTCTGCTCGGCCGCCTTCAGCAGCGCGGCGAGCCGGTCGACCCCGCCGAGGAGGACCGCCGCCTGGGCGACGGCGGCCTCGGCGGCCCGCAGCTGCGCCGCCGCCCGTCCGGCCCGTCCCGAGTCGGCCGCCTGACGGGCCTCGTTCAGTCGGACGGTGGCGAACAGCAGCCGGTCCTTGGCCTGTTCTACGTTCCCCGTGACGCAAGCGGTGGCGGTGGGCGCGTACCGCGTCCGCAGGCCCGCGAGGACGGACTCCGAGGCCGCCACCAGCCCGGTCAGCTCCCGGAAGCGGCCCTCGGCGACGCCCAGCGCCCCATCCAGGGCCCCATCCAGGGTTTCGCCCAGCGCCTCACCCGGTCCGCGGTCGGGGCCGCCTCGCAGCCGCTCCAACGCGTCGGCCACGGAGTCCAGCCGTCGGGTCGTCTCCTCGCACCGTCCGACGATTCCCGCGAGCGTGTGCACCCGGGCCGCCTCCTCGGCCGGCGTCCCCTCGTCGTACCGCCGGCGCATCCGGAAGGCGGCGGCGAGTTCGGTCCCGGCCTCCTGGACGGTCCGGCGCAGGGGTGCCACGGGTTCCGTCCCGAACAGGGTCTCGGCGTAGCCGAGTTCGGTGCGCGCCGCGCGGATCCGGTCGTCGGCCTCGACCAGCGCGGCGCAGGACCGTCCGTCGAGGGACGCCAGGTCCGCGAGGGGCGGCGCGGATCCCGGCCGCGGCAGGCTGCCCGGGCCGCCGGGGGTGGTCCGGCTGCGGGCCCGCCGGACCCGGCGCACGTACCCGTAACCGGCGACCGCGCCGACCGCCGCGACCGCCACGAGCGGCAGCACCAGGTCGGCGGTGGACGTCTCGTCCTCCTCCGCGGCGGCGGCCGCGACGGAACTCGGAGCCGACGTCGGTTCCTTGATCGCAACCGGAGCGTCATCGCGCGACGTCATCCCTGGCAACACCAGCCACATGACCCCGATCGCACAGCCCAGCACGGCATGCGCCACCCGTACGCATATGTGCGGCCCGGCACGCCGCGGCCGGCCTCGATGCAGGGAAGAGGTCACATTTGGGAGCGTATGGCCGTGAATCCGGTCACGCGAGCGGGATACACCCGAGGTGGGGGCGGTGAGGCGGGACGACACGGGAGGGATGACCGGGATGGACCGATCGCCGGGACGCACGGAGCCGGAACCGAAGCCGGAACCGGAGCCGGAACCGAAGCCGGAACCGGAGCCGGAACTGGAGTCGGAGCCGAAACCAGAGACGGAACCGGAGCCGGGGTCTGCGCCGGAGGAGGGCCGGGCCCCGCAGGTGGAACCCCCGCCGAGCCGACGCCCCGAGCCCGCCGCCCCGCAGGCCCCCGCCCTCGAGCCCGGTGCCGTTCCGCCCGAGCCGCCCGCCCCCGACGCCGAAGGCGACGCGGGAGGCCCCGGGGGCCCCGGCGACCCCGAAGTCCCCGACGGCGCCCGTGCCTCCGGTGGGCGGGGGCCGGTCCGGCGGCGGTTGCGCCGGGTCCGCCGTGTCGCCCTCGTCCTCGTCCTGCTGCTCGTCGTGCCGATCCTCGTCGCCGAGGCCGCACTGCGCGTGAACTATCTGGGCGATCCGGCCGACGGCACGCACACCCGCGGCAAGGACGCCATCTGGCTGGGCCACGCCTGGGTGGACGGCCGCAAGACCGACGCAGACGTGCAGACCCTGGCCCGCCGCCTCGCGGACACCGGCATGCGGGACCTCTATGTGCACGCCGGGCCGCTGGAGCACGACGGCACGCTGCCGAAGTCCGCCTACGCGAACGCGCGGTGGTTCATAGCCGCCGTGCACCGGGAGGCGCCGAAGCTGCGCGTCCAGGCGTGGCTCGGCGACGTCCTCGCCACGGAGACCCCGGACGGCATGCGGCTGGAGCGGCCGACGACCCGAGCCGCCGTCGTGCGGTCCACCCGGGAGATCCTCGCGGCCGGCTTCGAGGGCGCCCACTTCGACCTCGAACCCCTCCACTCCGACGACGCCGACTACCTCACGCTGCTCGACTCCCTGCGCGCCGTCACCCGCGCGCACCACGCCCAGCTCTCCGTGGCCGCCCACCAGATCGACCCCGTGCCCGGCTTCCACTCCTTCTGGGGCACGACCACCGGGCACCCCAAGTGGTGGTCACAGAAGTTCTTCGGCCAGGTCGCCCGCCGCGTCGACCAGATCGCGGTGATGTCGTACGACACCATGCAGCCGCTGCAGAGCACGTACGGCGGTTACGTCGCCCAGCAGACCTCCCTCGCCCTGGAGGTCACCCCGCCCTCCACCGACCTGCTGATGGGCCTGCCGTTCTACCACGAGAACCGCTTCGGCCACTGGGCGCACGCGGAGACGGTCGCCGCCGCCGTCCGGGGCGTCCGGCTGGGCCTGTCCCGCACCGACGCCGACCGCGAGAACTTCGGTGTGGCGGCCTACGTGGACTTCGCGGCGACGGAGACCGACTGGACGTCGTACGAAGAGGGGTGGGTCCGGTAGGCGACGCGCCGGGCGGCGTTCTTTCAAGCCCCGGTCTCGGGTGGGCCATCGCCGGGTCATAGGTTCCTGCCGGCGCTGGAGGGCCTGCGATCATGGCCGGCATGCACCGGGTTCTGACGGGGCTGGCCGCACTCACCGTCACGGTTGTGGCCGTGGGCGGTGTGGCCGGGATCGCGACCGGCTGGGTCCCGCCGTGGGGTGCGTCCAGGGTCCTCAGGCCGCGGCTGTGGGACTGGGGATCGCTGATCAACGCCACCGGAGCAGCTGTGTGGATCTTCGTGGGCCCGCTGAACGGTCCGCCGCAAGGCGCGTCGGCCTACGTCGCGTGGGCCGGCTGGGTCGTGTTCATGGTGGGGCTGCCGGTCCGGCTCCGCGCCCGGCACCCCGGCCACCTTCCTCGTGCCGGCCCTACGACGACCGCCTCCTGATCTTCGAGCCCAGCCACACCAGCGGGTCGTACTTGCGGTCGACCGCACGTTCCTTCAGGGGGATCAGCGCATTGTCGGTGATCTTGATGCCCTCCGGGCAGACCTCCGTGCAGCACTTGGTGATGTTGCAGTAGCCGAGGCCGTGTTCGTCCTGGGCCGTGCGTTTGCGGTCCAGGCCGCTCGCCTCGGCCCCGTCCAGCGGGTGCATGTCCAGCTCGGCGACCCGCATGAGGAAGCGGGGCCCGGCGAACGCCGCCTTGTTCTCCTCGTGGTCGCGCACCACATGGCAGGTGTCCTGGCACAGGAAGCACTCGATGCACTTGCGGAACTCCTGCGAACGGTCCACGTCCTCCTGGAACATCCGGTACTCGCCCGGCCCGACCCCCTCGGGCGGCACGAACGCCGGCACCTCCCTCGCTTTTCGGTAGTTGAACCCGACGTCCGTGACCAGGTCGCGGATCACCGGGAAGGCGCGCAGCGGGGTCACGGTGATCGTCTCGTCCGGGGTGAACACCGACATGCGCGTCATGCACATCAGCCGGGGCCGTCCGTTGATCTCCGCCGAGCACGAACCGCACTTGCCCGCCTTGCAGTTCCAGCGGACGGCGAGGTCGGGCGCCTGCGTGGACTGCAGCCGGTGGATGATGTCCAGCACCACCTCGCCGTCGTTGACGTCGACCGCGAAGTCCTCCAGACCGCCGCCCTCCGTGTCACCGCGCCAGACCCGGAACCGTGCCTCGTAGCCGCTCATCAGTACAGCTCCTCATCAGTGAGGTACTTGACCAGCTCCTCCTTCTCGAAGAGGGCGAGCAGGTCGGGGCGGACGGGGTCGGTGGTCTCGCGGACGAGCTGGATCCGGCCGCGCTGCGGGTCGGTTGCCGTCGGGCCGTCGGCGGGCTCCGCGAGCCGGCAGAGCAGGTTGACGTTGCGCCACGACCGCTCCATCGCCGGACAGTCCTCGCGGGTGTGGCCGCCGCGCGACTCGGTGCGCTCCAGGGCGGCACGCGCCACGCATTCGCTGACCAGCAGCATGTTCCGCAGGTCGAGCGCCAGGTGCCAGCCGGGGTTGAACTGGCGGTGGCCCTCCACGCCGGCCCGCCGGGCCCGTACCCGCAGCTGCGCCAGCCGGTTCAGGGCCTCCTCCATCTCGCCGGCCCGGCGGATGATGCCGACCAGGTCGTTCATGGTCTGCTGCAGTTCCTGATGCAGGGTGTACGGGTTCTCCGCGGGACCGGCCGCGGGACCGGCCGCGGGACCGGTCGCCGGACCGGTTGCGGGGCTGCCGCTCCCGGGCCTCTCGTCGGCCGTCTCGACGGAGAAGGGGCGCAGCGCCTCGGCGGCCGCCGCGTCCACCTGCGCCTCGTCCACCGGTGGACGTTCGTACGTCGTCGCCGCCGCGTACTCGGCCGCGTGCAGTCCCGCGCGCCGGCCGAACACCAGCAGGTCGGAGAGGGAGTTGCCGCCGAGCCGGTTGGAGCCGTGCATGCCGCCGGCCACCTCCCCGCACGCGTACAGTCCCGGCACTCCGCGTGCGGCCGCCGTGTCGGAGTCGACCGCGATGCCGCCCATCACGTAGTGGCAGGTCGGCCCGACCTCCATGGCCTCGGCGGTGATGTCGACGTCCGCGAGCTCCTTGAACTGGTGGTACATGGAGGGCAGCCGGCGCTTGATGACGTCGGCGGGCATCCGCGTGGACACGTCCAGGAAGACCCCGCCGTGCGGGGAGCCGCGGCCCGCCTTCACCTCGGAGTTGATGGCTCGGGCGACCTCGTCACGGGGGAGCAGCTCCGGCGGGCGCCGGTTGTGGTCCGGGTCCTCGTACCAGCGGTCGCCCTCCTCCTCCGACTCGGCGTACTTCTCCTTGAAGACGTCGGGGACGTAGTCGAACATGAACCGTTTGCCCTCGGAGTTGCGGAGCACCCCGCCGTCGCCGCGCACCGACTCGGTGACGAGGATGCCCTTGACCGACGGCGGCCAGACCATGCCCGTCGGGTGGAACTGCACGAACTCCATGTTGAGCAGGGGCGCGCCGGCCAGCAGGGCCAGCGCGTGGCCGTCGCCGGTGTACTCCCACGAGTTCGACGTCACCTTGAAGGACTTGCCGATGCCGCCGGTCGCGATGACCACGGCGGGCGCCTGGAGGACGAAGAAGCGGCCGGTCTCGCGCTCGTAGGCGAAGACGCCGCTGACCCTCGATCCGTCCTTCAGGATCCGGGTGACCGTGCACTCCTGGAAGACCTTCAGCCGTGACTCGTAGTCGCCGGTCTCCTTGTGGTCCTCCTGCTGGAGCGCGACGATCTTCTGCTGGAGGGTGCGGATCAGCTCCAGGCCCGTCCGGTCGCCGACGTGCGCGAGGCGCGGGTACTCGTGGCCGCCGAAGTTGCGCTGCGAGATCCGGCCGTCGGCGGTGCGGTCGAAGAGGGCGCCCCAGGTCTCCAGCTCCCAGACCCGGTCCGGGGCCTCCTGGGCGTGCAACTCGGCCATCCGCCACTGGTTGAGGAACTTGCCGCCGCGCAGGGTGTCGCGGAAGTGGACCTGCCAGTTGTCGTGCTCGTTGGCGTTGGCCATCGCCGCCGCGATGCCGCCCTCGGCCATCACCGTGTGCGCCTTGCCGAACAGCGACTTGCAGATGACGGCGGTGCGGGCGCCCCGTTCCCGGGCCTCGATGGCGGCCCGCAGCCCGGCGCCTCCCGCGCCGACCACGACGACGTCCCACTCCTGGCGGTCGACCACGGACATCAGCAGGCCCCGCTCGTCATGTTGGGCAGCGGGTTCGGCAGAGAATTCGGTAGAGCGTTCGGCAGCATCTAGAAAAACCTCGGATCGTCGAAGACACCGGACGCGACGAGATAGACGTAGAAGTCGGCGAGCGCCACGCTCACCAGCGACGCCCAGGCCAGCTGCATGTGACGGGCGTTGAGCCTGCCGACGAACTGCCATGCCCGGTAGCGCACGGGGTGTCTGGAGAAGTGCTTCAGCTTGCCGCCGACGATGTGCCGGCAGGAGTGGCAGGACACCGTGTACGCCCAGATCAGCGCGATGTTCAGCAGGAAGACGAGGGTGCCGAGCCCCATGTGCCCCCACGCGTAGTGCTCGTCGCGGAAGGCGAGCACGGTGTCGTAGGTCAGGATCCCGGCGACGACGATCGCGGCGTAGAAGAAGTACCGGTGGATGTTCTGCAGGATCAGCGGGAATCGGGTCTCGCCGGTGTACTTGCGGTGCGGTTCGGCCACCGCGCAGGCCGGGGGCGAGGCCCAGAAGCCCCGGTAGTAGGCCTTGCGGTAGTAGTAGCAGGTCAGCCGGAAGCCGAGCGGGAAGATCAGGATGATGATCGCGGGTGAGATGCCCCACCAGGCGCCGAACAGCTCCGCGTTGGGGCCGTGCCGCATCGTGTCGCAGTTCTCCGCCAGGCACGGGGAGTAGAACGGCGAGACGTAGGGGGCCGCGTAGTAGTCGGCGTTCGCGAAGGCCCGCCAGGTCGAGTAGACGACGAACGCCAGCAGACCGGCGGCGGTGGCGGCGGGGGCCAGCCACCAGCGGTCGGTCCGCAGATGGGGCGCGGCGATCGCGGCGCGGCCGGCGCCGCGTACGCCGCTCGGGGGATGGGGGTCGGTGGGGGCGGGTTCCGTACCAGTGGCCAACGCAGGACTCCGGTTCGGGTCAGGAGGCTCGGTTCGGGTCGGTTCGACAGGCGCGGGTCGGCTCGAGTCAGGTAGCTCGGTCCGGGTCGGTTCGGTTGCTCGGGTCAGGGGGCGTGTCGGTCCCGGGCGCCGAGTCCCTCGTCGTCCGTGTCGATCCACAGGGAGTCGTCGTACGGGGTGTCGGGGATGGTGACCAGTTCGGGCTTGCGCGGCGCGTCGGGGTGGGCCGCCGCCTCGCGCAGCAGCGCGACGCTCTCCCGCAGGTGGTCCGCGTCGGTGCGGACGCGGCGCATCTCCAGGCCGCCGCTGCCGATCTGCTGTTCCAGGCGGCCGACGGACCGGGAGAGGTCGTCGAGGCAACGCTGGACGGTTGTCAGGTCGTCGTGCACGGACATGACATGACCTCGCTTCCGTGGGCAGGGCCAGGGACGGCAACGTTCATGCGCCTGCGAGTGTTGCGCGTCACACCGGTGGATGTGAAGGCGTGTGCAGTGATTGGCGGATACGGAGGGGTGCGGAGGGGTGCAGAGGCGTGGAGGGAGCGCGGGCGGGGTGGGTGCGGGCGGGGTACGGATGGGTGCGGGCGGGTCCGGACGGGGGATGTTCTGCTCCGTACGAGTGGGGTTGCGGGGCCCTGCCGCTGTGTCGCTCCCGGCAGGCGAACCCTTTCCTCTTCAGTGAGCCGTAGATCTGATCAACTCCAAAATACCGCCAAATGTGATCAGAACGCACTGCCAGCGGCTCCCCGGAGGTACCAGAGATGTCGAAGTCCTACGACAGCGTCGGACTGCGCTCGGTCATGCGCTCGGCCGCCTTCCTGTCCGCGGGCGTGCTCGCGGCGCCCCTGCTGACCGGCTGCGGTTCCCCGGACGAGGCGGGCCGCCCGCTGGCCGGTCAGGACATCGCCCGGACGGCCCGCGCCCAGATCGCCGACGGCGGCACGCTGCGCTGGGCCGTGGACGCGGTGCCCGAGACGCTCAACGCCTTCCAGGCGGACGCCGACGCCGCCACGACCCGGATCGCCCAGGCCGTGCTGCCGTCGATGTACCGGATCGACGCGCAGGGCCGGCCGCAGCGCGACGCCGACTATCTGGAGTCCGCGAAGGTCGTCGACACCGAGCCCAAGCAGGTCGTCCTGTACAGGCTGAGCCAGCAGGCCGTCTGGAGCGACGGCCGGGAGATCGGCGCCGCCGACTTCGCCGCCCAGTGGCGCGCCCTGTCCGGCAAGGACAGCGCCTACTGGACCGCCCGCAACGCCGGGTACGAGCGCATCGAGAAGATCGAGCGCGGCGACGACGACCTGGAGGTCAGGGTCACGTTCAGCCGCCCCTACGCCGACTGGCGCTCCCTCTTCTCCCCGCTGTATCCGAAGGACGTCATGGGCACGCCCGACGCCTTCAACGACGGGGCGCGGCGCAAGCTGAAGGTGAGCGCCGGACCGTTCCTGGTCCAGAAGGTCGACACCAAGAACCACCAGGTGCGCCTCGCCCGCAACCCGCGCTGGTGGGGAAAACCGGCCAAGCTCTCCGAGATCACGCTGACGGCCGTCAAGCGCGACGAGCGGGCCTCCGCGCTGGCCGCGGGGAAGATCGACGTGGCCGAGGTGGATCCGGCCACGGCACAGCGCGTCGACGGCGCGGCGGGCGGCGCGGCCGGACCGCCGGCCGCCGCCGTCACCGGCTCCGGGCCGGCCGCCGAACAGGCCCTGCGGGCGTGGGCCCGCGCCCACGGCCTGGCCGAGGACAAGGCCGAGGACAAAGACACGGGCAAGGACTCGGGCGAGGTCAAGAGCGGCGAAGACAAGAACAAAGACAAGGCCAAGGCCAAGGCCAAGGCCAAGGCCGAGCCCAAAGACAAGGCCAAGGCCAAGGCCGAGCCCAAAGACAAGAGCAAGGCCGAGGACTCGGCCGAGGACGACACGAAGGCCCTCAGCGATCTGCGCGAGGCCGTCACGGAGTTCCAGCAGCAGCAGAAGGCGCTGCGCGGGGTCGAGGTGCGCAGATCGCTGGAGCCCGCCTACACCCAGCTGGCGCTGAACGGCGAGACCGGGCCGCTCGCGGACGAGCGGGTGCGGCGGGCCGTGGCCCGGGCCCTGGACCGCGAGGAACTGGCCGAGCTCGTGCTGAAGCCGCTGGGGCTGCCCGCGGAGCCCGTCGGCAGTCACCTCGCCCTGTCCGGGCAGGAGGTCTACGCAGACAACAGCGGAGCGCTCGGCGGCCAGGACACCGCCGAGGCGCGGGCGCTGCTCGCGGACGCCGGCTGGGTGCTCGGCGGCCCGGTCGAGGAGAAGGAGAAGGAGAAGGGCGAGAAGGCCGCCGGAGCCGCGGGCAAGAAGGCCGACAGCGACTCCGAGGACGACGACAGGCCGAACGTCGTCGGCGAGGACGACAAGGCGCCCGCCGTGACCGGCCGCGGGGAGACGACCCGCGCGGCGGGCAGCGAGCACGCGCGGAACAGCGCCAAGAGCCCGGACGGCGGCCTCCGGCTCGCCCAGGACGGCGCCCAGTACCGGCAGGCGCATCCGGGCGGCGTCCCCGGCGCCTACGCCCCGAAGGGCACCGCCGCCCCGAAGGGCACAACCGCCGCGGCCGGCACCGCGGGGAAGGCGCTGGCCAAGGACGGCAAGGCGCTCAGCCTGCGCTTCGTGCTGCCGTCGGGACCCGGATCGGAGTCCCTGGAGACGGTCGCCGAGCGGATCACGAAGATGCTGACGAAGGTCGGCATCCGCACGGAGATCGCCAAGGTCTCGGACGAGAGCTACTTCAAGGACCACATCGCGTCCGGCCAGTACGACCTCGCCCTGTACTCCTGGCCGGCGTCCGCCTTCCCCGCCACCGACGCCCGGCCGATCTACGCCAAGCCGCAGCCGGCCGCCGACGGCTCGCTGAGCGTCGAGCAGAACTACACGCGGGTCGGCACCGACCAGGTCGACCAGCTGTTCGATCAGGCGCTCTCGACCTTGGACGAGGGCCGGAGCCGGTCCCTGCTGCGCAAGGCGGACTCGCGGATCTGGGCCGCTGCCGGATCGATTCCTCTCTACCAGCGGCCCCAGCTCACCGCGGTGCGCAAGAACGTGGTGAACGTGGGAGCCTTCGGATTCCAGACCCCGGTCTACGAGGACATGGGCTTCCTGAAGAAGAGCGCGAAAAACAGCGCGACGGAGAGCGCGACGGAGGGCGCGACGGAGAGCGCGAAGACCCCCTCCGGCCAGGCCGGGAGCCCCGCCGCGAGCGCCTCCCGCGAGTGATCGAAGAACGAGCGGCCGGTGACCCCGGTGGCCCTGCGGGGGCCGTCCCCCGCAGGGCCACGTACCATGGGGTAAGGCCGTGGCGTGTCAAGCCCGGCAGGGCCCGCGTAACAGACGTACGCAGCAGGGTCGCCCTCACACTCCGGGAGAACGCCGCTTTATGGCCACGCGCCACGACATTCGCAACGTAGCCATCGTCGCCCACGTCGACCACGGCAAGACGACTCTGGTCGATGCCATGCTCAAGCAGGCGGGCGCCTTCGCCGCGCACGCCGCCGAGTCGCTCGACGACCGCATGATGGACTCGAACGACCTGGAGCGTGAGAAGGGCATCACGATCCTCGCCAAGAACACGGCGGTGAAATACCACCCCAAGGACGGGGGGGACGTCGTCACGATCAACATCATCGACACCCCCGGTCACGCCGACTTCGGCGGTGAGGTCGAGCGCGGCCTGTCGATGGTGGACGCCGTCGTGCTGCTGGTGGACGCCTCCGAGGGTCCGCTGCCCCAGACCCGCTTCGTGCTGCGCAAGGCGCTGCAGGCCCGCCTGCCCGTCATCCTGTGCATCAACAAGACGGACCGCCCCGACTCGCGCATCGACGAGGTCGTCAACGAGGCCTACGACCTCTTCCTCGACCTCGACGCCGACGAGGACCAGATCGAGTTCCCGATCGTCTACGCCTGCGCGCGGGACGGCGTCGCCTCGCTGACCAAGCCGGAGGACGGCACGGTCCCGAAGGACAGCGACAACCTGGAGCCCTTCTTCTCCACGATCCTGTCGCACGTCCCCGCCCCCGAGTACGACGAGGCGGCCCCGCTCCAGGCGCACGTCACCAACCTGGACGCCGACAACTTCCTCGGCCGTATCGCGCTGCTCCGCGTCGAGCAGGGCGAGCTGCGCAAGGGCCAGACCGTCACGTGGATCAAGCGCGACGGCTCGCTGTCCAACGTGCGCATCACCGAGCTGCTGATGACCGAGGCGCTCACCCGCAAGCCCGCCGAGATGGCCGGCCCGGGTGACATCTGCGCCGTCGCCGGCATCCCGGAGATCATGATCGGCGAGACCCTCGCCGACCCCGAGAACCCGGTCGCGCTGCCGCTCATCACGGTCGACGAGCCGGCCATCTCCATGACCATCGGCACCAACACCTCGCCGCTGGTCGGCCGGGGCGGCACCGGCAAGGGCGCGGAGAACAAGGCCGCGGTCAAGGACCGCAAGGTCACGGCCCGTCAGGTCAAGGACCGCCTCGACCGCGAGCTGGTCGGTAACGTCAGCCTCCGGGTGCTGGACACCGAGCGGCCCGACGCGTGGGAGGTGCAGGGCCGTGGCGAGCTGGCGCTGGCCATCCTGGTCGAGCAGATGCGCCGCGAGGGCTTCGAGCTGACCATCGGCAAGCCGCAGGTCGTCACCAAGGACGTCGACGGCAAGGTCTACGAGCCCGTCGAGCGCATGACGATCGACGTGCCCGAGGAGCACATGGGCGCCGTCACGCAGCTCATGGGCGTCCGCAAGGGCCGGATGGACAACATGTCCAACCACGGCTCGGGCTGGGTCCGCATGGAGTTCGTCGTGCCGTCCCGCGGTCTCATCGGTTTCCGTACCGAGTTCCTGACCGGCACGCGCGGCACGGGCATCGCGCACTCCATCCACGAGGGCCACGAGCCGTGGTTCGGCACGCTGACGACCCGTAACAACGGCTCGCTCGTCGCCGACCGCGCCGGCGCCGTCACCGCGTTCGCGATGACGAACCTCCAGGAGCGCGGCGTGCTGTTCACCGACCCCGGCACCGAGGTGTACGAGGGCATGATCGTCGGCGAGAACTCGCGCTCCGACGACATGGACGTGAACATCACCAAGGAGAAGAAGCTCACCAACATGCGGTCGTCCTCGGCCGACTCGTTCGAGGCCATCGTCCCGCCGCGCAAGCTGTCGCTCGAGCAGTCGCTGGAGTTCTGCCGCGACGACGAGTGCGTCGAGGTGACCCCGGAGGCGGTCCGCATCCGCAAGGTCGTGCTCGACCAGCGCGACCGCGCCCGCACCGCCAGCCGCGCCAAGCACGGCTGATCCGCGGGCGGTTCACCGCCGCAGCACGTTCCGCAGCCCGGGTTCCCCCGCATGGGGAGCCCGGGCACCGTGCGATCCGCCACGGCCGCCGGGCGGCAGCGTGGCCTGACTGCGAGGCGGCGGGGCGGCCGGGCAGGGCGGCTGCCGTGCTGCGGGGTCGGCCGGGCTCCGGTGCCCAGGGCTCCCGCGCTGCCGGGCTCTGCGCTGCCGTGCTTCCGTGTTGCCGCCCTGCCGTGCGCGTCCGGCAGATACCGCCGGCCGACCGTCTGCGGGGCCCTGCGGATCCGGTGCACCTCGCGCGGCGCGATCGCCCGGGGCACGAACGCCTCCTGCCCCCGCGGGTCCTCGAGCGCCGCGATCCGCCGTACCGCCTCGGCGGCCGTGACGGTCGCCTGCGCGTCCCGGGCGGCGTCCCGGTAGTGGCCCGTGAGCACCGGCTCGGCGTCGTCCAGTCGCGCGTGGACGGCGACCAGGCCGCCCCGGCTGCCGAACCGGGCCAGTTCGCGCAGCCATTGATGGGTGAGGGTGTGCGACGGCAGCAGGGGAAGCAGTGCACCCCGCGCGCGCCTGCCGGTCCGCGGCCGGCCGTGCGGACGCCGGATCGCCGGATGCGCGGCGCGTTCGCCGCCGAGGTCAGATGCACGAACATCGCCATGGCCCGGCATGGCGGGCGGGGGTCGGGAAGCGGTGTCCGCGTTGCTTCCCCGACCGGCGTCCGCGCCGGTCGGGCCGGGCAGGCGGCACGGGTGACGACGGTCGGACAACGGCCGGAAGACGGCCCGGGTGAGCAGGAGTCTGTGCGGCCGGTGTTAAGGAACACGTAGGGAAAACCCTTCATCCTGCTCCTGGAGTCCGCTTCGAGCGGCTTTCCCTACTAACCTGCTGTGTGAACGGACGTTCCGCGTGACATCAGCACGCCTCCGTGAGCCGCCGGGCGCCCCGTGGTGGGTGTGCCGAGCCGGCAGGTGCGCACAGTGGTGCGGCCGCAAGTGATTTTCCCCTCCATGCTGTCCGGAATGCGGACGACCGTCCCCGATAGATGTGTAACAAGTCCGTTTCGCAGGGATCTTTCTGCTAACTGTTTGTCCGGATTTTGGAAGAAGTACGCGCCAGGTGTGATCGAACCGAGACCTCGTGGGTGTGGTTCGGTCAGATTCCATGCCAGATAGTTAGGCGCGTAGAGCTCGGGGTTGACGGGTCATGCGCTGCAGGGGGCGGCGACTCACGAGCCTGCGGGGGTACTCCACCTTCTCCGTCCTTGTCGACCGGGTGAGTGCTGTGTGCTCCCTTTTGCGGTGAAAACCAGGACTCACGAGGAGGAACCCCATGCGTGGTGCCAACAGCGCCAAGTGGGTGGCGGGGGCGATCGTCATTGCTCTCGCCGCGACTGCCTGTGGTGGCAGTGACGACGACAGCAGCAGCAGCGGCAAGGGCGCGGGCAAGGCCGGCGGCACCTTCCGGCTGGGCATCACGGAGCCGGTCGCCATCGACCCGTACAACTCGCAGGAGTCCGAGGGCATCCTCGTCACGGACAACCTCTTCACGGGGCTGTACGAGCCGACCGCCGACGGCAAGGTCATCCCGATGCTCGCCACCTCCAAGGAGGTCAGCGCGGACGGCAAGACCTGGACCTTCAAGATCAAGCCGGGCACCAAGTTCACCAACGGCGAGGCGGTGGACGCCGAGTCGTTCATCCGCGGCTGGAACCGTGTCGCGCAGAAGACGGCGGCCTCCGACGTCGCCTACCACCTGGCCGGCATCGCGGGCTTCGACGACGTCCAGGCGGGCAAGGCGCCCACCATGTCGGGCCTCAGCGCCCCGGACGCCAACACCCTCCAGGTGAAGCTCTCCGCCCCGGACTTCGAGTTCTACATCAAGACCACGCACACGGTCTTCAGCCCGGTTCCCAAGGTCGCGGGCGACGCGAAGAACAAGACGTACAACGAGGCGCCGATCGGCAACGGCCCCTTCAAGATGCAGGGCTCCTGGCAGCACAACAAGTCGATCACCCTCGTCCGCAACGACGACTACGGTCTGACCAAGGCCAAGCTCGACGAGGTCGAGATCAGCATCCTCAACTCCAACAACGGCGTCACGCTGGAGTACCAGGGCTTCGAGGCGGGCAGCTTCGACTGGGCCCGTATGCCCACCCCGCAGCTGCCAGCCGCCAAGGCCAAGTACGACGCGCAGGGCGAGTGGATCGACGAGAACACGAACGGGATGAACTACCTCCTCCCGATCACCGACAACGGTCCGCTCAAGGACAAGAAGGCCCGCGAGGCCGTCTCGTACGCGATCGACCGGGACGCCATCATCAAGGGCGTCTTCCAGGGCATGCAGACCAAGTCGACGACGATCCTGCCGCCCGCCTTCGCCAGCGTGTACCAGAAGGACCTGTGCCAGTCCTGCATCAAGTCGGACCCGGCGAAGGCCAAGCAGCTCGCGAAGGAGGCCGGTCTCACCCCCGGCACCACGATCGAGCTCGGCTACAACACGGGCGCGGGCCACGAGGAGTGGATCCAGGCCGTCAAGCAGCAGGTCGAGAAGGTCCTCGGCGTGAAGGTGAAGGCGACCGGCAAGCCGTTCGCCGAGCTGCTCGCCGACCAGCAGAAGTCGGGCGCCACGGGCATGTACCGCTTCGCGTGGGGCGCGGACTACCCGACGCCGGACAACTTCCTCTTCCCGCTGCTCGACACCGCGTCCATCAACAAGGACGCGTCGGGCAAGGTCACCGGTGACAACCGCGGCCGTTACAGCAACCCGGCGTTCGACGCGCTGCTCGCCAAGGCCCGCGCCACCGAGGCCGAGGCCGGCCGCAACGACCTGTACAAGCAGGCGGAGAAGATCGCCATGGACGACATGGCCCTGATCCCGCTGTGGAACCGCACCCAGCTGCGTCTCGCCAACACCAAGAAGTTCGCCGACATCAAGATGGACTTCCACGAGGACCCGAACCTCGCCGAGATCAGCCTGAAGTAACCGGGCGCCGCGCGACGCGGCGTCTGGAGACGGGGGCCGTGGGTACCGAGACGCATGTCTCGGATGCCACGGCCCTCGACGACCGTCGGGAGCGGTGTGATCCACTCTCCCGCCCCTTACCCCTACCGCCCCACCAACCTGGGGGGAGGGAGCTGCCACGAAGCGGCAGCGAGGCAGAGAGGCAAGTCATGGGAAGGTATGTGGTCCGCAGGCTGGGCCAGTTGGTCGTCGTCGTGCTCGGCGCGACGATGATCCTGTTCGCCTGCCTGTTCGTGCTCCCGGGTGACCCGGTCGGGCAGATCGCGGGCAGCGACAAGGCACGCGACCCCGATGTGATCGCGCAGCTGCACAAGCAGTACGGACTCGACGATCCGCTGATCGTGCAGTACGGCAACTACGTGGGCAAACTCGTCCAGGGAGACCTCGGCCAGGACTACACGCAGAGCCGGCCGGTCTCCGAGATCCTCGGCCCGAAGCTGGCCAACACGGCCAAGCTGGCCACCGCCGCGATCGTGCTCGACATCATCATCGGCATCTCCGTCGGTGTGCTGGCGGCGATGCGCAGGTACTCGATCTGGGACGTGTCGGCGACCTTCGTCACGACACTGGCGATCGGCGTCCCCTCGATCGTGCTCGGCATGATCATGCAGCGTGTCTTCGTCATCGAGCTGGGCTGGTTCCCGCTGATCGCCGACGACAGCTTCAACTCGATCGTCCTGCCGGCCCTGACGCTGGCGATCATCGACGCGGCACTCGTCGCCCAGCTGGCCCGCAGCACGATGCTCGAAGTTTTGGGCGCCGACTACGTCAAGACGGCCGTGGCCAAGGGACTTCCGCGGCGCACGGTGCTCACGCGGCACATCCTGCGCAACTCGGTCATCCCCGTGATCACCTATCTGGGCATCTCCTTCGGTGGTCTCCTCGGGGGCGCGATCATCACCGAGACGATCTTCAACTGGAACGGCATCGGTCTCGCGCTGATCCAGGCGATCCAGCAGAACAACAACCCCGTCATCGTGGGCGTGGTGACCATCAGCGTGGCGGTCTTCGTCGTGCTGAACCTGGTCGTCGACCTGCTGTACGCCGCCCTGGACCCGCGCATCCGACTGGCCTGACCCGTAGGGCCGCCCCCATCTAGGAGTCACACCATGACCGAACTCGCCACAGGCGCGGGCGAGCCGAAGACGGCCGACCCCGTCCCGGCCTCCAAGGACGCCGAACCCAGCGTCGTCAGGGTCAGCCAGTGGTCCGACATCCGGCACCGCTTCGTGCAGAACAAGCTCGCCGTGCTCGGCCTGGCCATCATCGTCGTCCTGATCCTCACCGCGATATTCGCGCCCCTGCTCGCGCCGCACGACCCCCTCGAGCAGGACCTGAACGCGACCCTGCAGGCCCCGGGCGCCGGCCACTGGCTCGGCACCGACGCACTCGGCCGCGACCAGCTCTCCCGCCTCATCTACGGCAGCCGCATCGCGATGATCGTCGGCCTCGCCTCGATCCTCGTCGCGATGACCCTCGGCATCCTCTTCGGCGCGCTGGCCGGTTACTACGGCCGCTGGCTGGACACCGTGATCATGCGCGTGGCGGACATCTTCTTCGCCTTCCCGCTGCTGATCGGCGCCATCGTCATCATCCTGCTCATGGGCCGCGGCGTGCTGCCGGTGGTCCTGTCGCTGGGCATCTTCTCCTGGGCGACCTTCGCCCGGCTGCTGCGCAGTCAGATCCTGTCGGTGCGTGAGATGGACTACGTGCACGCGGCGAAGGCGCTCGGCGCGAGCCAGGGCCGGATCATCCGCAAGCACATCCTGCCCAACTCGCTGACGTCGGTCCTCGTGTACGGCACCAGCAACGTCGGCATCGCGATCGTCGCCGAGGCGTCGCTGTCGTACCTCGGTGTCGGTGTCGACCCCGAGGTCGCGGAGTGGGGCAACATGATCGCCGCGGGCCGCGGGTTCATGGGAGTCAAGGACTTCATGTGGACCTACCCCAGCATTGCGATCGTCATCACCGCGCTGGGCTTCATCCTGCTGGGCAACGGCCTTCGCGACGCGCTCGACCCGAAGCTCCGGTGATCCGCGGCCATGAGTCGAACCCCCTTGAGCAAGCAAGACGAAGGTGATGGCATGACCAGCCTGGAGCAGGCTCCCTCGAACGCCGGGCCGGACGGGTCCGCACCCCTTCTCGAAGTCCGCGACCTGCACGTGGAGTTCAAGATCCGCGACTCCGTGACCAAGGCGGTCAACGGCGTCAACTACAGCGTCAATGCGGGCGAGACGCTCGCCGTGCTCGGCGAGTCGGGCTCCGGCAAGTCCGTCACGGCGCAGGCCATCATGGGCATCCTGGACAGCCCTCCCGGACGGATCAGCAAGGGCGAGATCTTCTTCCAGGGCCAGGACATCCTGAGCCTGCCGGAGAGCGAGCGGCGCAAGCTGCGCGGCGCCAAGATGGCGATGATCTTCCAGGACGCGCTGTCGTCCCTCAACCCCGTGCTCTCCGTCGGCTTCCAGCTGGGCGAGATGTTCCGGGCCCACCAGGGGCTGTCCCGCAAGGACGCCAAGGCCAAGGCCATCGAGCTGATGGACCGGGTGCGCATACCCGCCGCGCGTCAGCGCGTCGGCGACTACCCGCACCAGTTCTCCGGCGGCATGCGCCAGCGCATCATGATCGCCATGGCGCTGGCGATGGAACCGGACCTGATCATCGCCGACGAGCCGACCACCGCGCTCGACGTGACGGTCCAGGCCCAGGTCATGGACCTGCTCGCGGAGTTGCAGCGCGAGTTCCAGATGGGTCTGATCCTCATCACCCACGACCTCGGCGTCGTCGCGGACGTGGCCGACAAGATCGCGGTCATGTACGCGGGCCGCATCGTGGAGACCGCGCCGGTGCACGAGCTGTACAAGCGCCCCGCGCACCCGTACACCCGTGGCCTGCTGGACTCGATCCCGCGCCTGGACCAGAAGGGCCAGGAGCTGTACGCGATCAAGGGTCTGCCGCCCAACCTGCTGAACATCCCCGCCGGTTGCGCCTTCAACCCGCGCTGCCCCAAGGCACAGGACATCTGCCGTACGGAGGTCCCGGCGCTGCTTCCGGTGACCGAGGAGGACGGCACCGAGCTGGTCGGCCGAGGTTCGGCATGCCACTTCTGGAAGGAGACGATCCATGGCTGAGCTCAGCAAGAACGACGAGCGCCAGGACGCCACACCGAACGTCTCCGAGGTGGAGACCGTCGACGTGCAGTCGGAGACGGAGGCCGTCGCCGCGATCGAGGCCCCCGTCGAGCGCGGTGAGCCCATCCTCCAGGTCCGCAACCTCGTCAAGCACTTCCCGCTGACCCAGGGCATCCTGTTCAAGCGGCAGGTCGGCGCGGTCAAGGCCGTCGACGGCGTCTCCTTCGACCTCCACCAGGGCGAGACCCTCGGCATCGTCGGCGAGTCGGGCTGCGGCAAGTCGACCGTCGCCAAGCTCCTGATGAACCTGGAGCAGGCCACCGCCGGCGAGATCTTCTACAAGGGCCAGGACATCACCAAGCTGTCCGGGCGCGCCCTCAAGGCCGTCCGGCGCAACATCCAGATGGTGTTCCAGGACCCGTACACCTCCCTCAACCCGCGGATGACGGTGGGCGACATCATCGGGGAGCCGTACGAGATCCACCCCGAGGTGGCGCCGAAGGGCGACCGGCGTCGCAAGGTCCAGGAACTGCTGGACGTCGTCGGACTCAACCCGGAGTACATCAACCGGTACCCGCACCAGTTCTCCGGCGGCCAGCGCCAGCGCATCGGCATCGCACGCGGCCTCGCGCTCAACCCGGAGATCATCATCTGCGACGAGCCGGTCTCGGCCCTGGACGTGTCGGTCCAGGCGCAGGTCATCAACCTGATGGAGCGACTGCAGGGCGAGTTCAACCTCTCCTACCTCTTCATCGCGCACGACCTGTCGATCGTCCGGCACATCTCCGACCGGGTCGGCGTGATGTACCTCGGCAAGCTCGCCGAGATCGGCTCCGACGAGCAGATCTACGATCACCCGACGCACCCCTACACCCAGGCGCTGCTGTCGGCCGTGCCGGTGCCGGACCCGGCGGCCCGCGAGCACCGCGAGCGGATCATCCTGGCCGGTGACGTCCCCTCCCCGGCCAACCCGCCCTCGGGCTGCCGCTTCCGCACCCGCTGCTGGAAGGCCGAGGACAAGTGCGCGCAGGAGGCCCCGCTGCTCGCGATCCCCGAGCGGTTCAAGGGCTCCGACACGCCGGCCGCCCATGAGTCGGCCTGTCACTTCGCCGAGGAGAAGGACGTCGTCCACGCGGCCTGACGTCGAGCCGAGCGCTCACCCCCCGTCCGCGGCCTCCGGCAGCCCCGTGCTGCCGGAGGCCGCGAACGTCGGCACCCGCACCCCGCCCCCACGCAAGGCCAAGGACGACACCGAGGACGACACGATGCTGCACCACGTCGAACTGTGGGTCCCCGATCTGTCCCGGGCGTCGAGGGAATGGGGCTGGCTGCTGGGCGGCCTCGGATACGAGCTGTACCAGGACTGGGAGCGGGGCCGCAGCTGGCGGCTCGGCCCGACCTATCTCGTCGTCGAGCAGTCCCCGGCGATGCGGGACGACGGCGGCGGCCACGACCGGCTGCGCCCCGGCCTCAACCATCTCGCGTTTCATGCCGCGAGCCGGTCGGATCTCGACGCGCTGGTGGCGCAGGGGCCCGCGCACGGCTGGACGCCCCTGTTCGCCGAGCGGTACCCGCACGCGGGCGGCCCGGACCACTACGCGGCCTACCTGGAGAACTCCGACGGCTTCGAGGTCGAACTGGTGGCCCCCACCCCCGCGTAACGCCCCGGCGGCAAGGCCAGAGCTCTCGCCCGCGCGCCCCGAGTAGCACCCCTCGGCACCAACGCCCGCGCCCTCCCCTCGCGCATCGCGCCCGAGCCACGGACGGCCCGGCCCGCGCCCGGCCAGCGTCCCGCGCGGGCCTTGTCCCAGGGCGCCCGCCTCCGCCCGCCGCGTCCCGCGCTCTTCGCCCGAGCCACGGACGGCCCAGGCCGCGCGCCCACCTCCGCCCGCCGCGCGGCCCGCGCGAGCCGGACCCCGGCCGCGCGTCCGCGTCCGAACGCCCGGTCTCCGCGCGCCAGCCCCACGTACCCCGCGCCGGCCGGTGCCCACGCATCCCGCCCGGGCTCGTCCCGCCTCCGCGCCTCCGTGTCTCGCGTGTTCGTTCGGGCGTCACGCTTCAGGTGTGTTCGTTGCGCCCGTACGGACGGGTGAAAGTGCGTCGAATCGCTTATGTGCCCATATCGCCTGGTAAAGGATCAGGGGACAAGGCGACAGGCGCGCAGTCAACGAGGAGGCATCCCATGCGTGGAGCCACGCACGCCAAGTGGGTCGCATGCGCGGCCGCGGCAGCGCTCACGGCGACGGCCTGCGGCAGCGGGGGGAGCGACAGCGGCAGCGGCGACGGCGGCACGGTCCTCAGCTCCTCCTGGGGTGACCCGCAGAACCCGCTGGAGCCCGCCAACACCAACGAGGTGCAGGGCGGCAAGGTCCTCGACATGGTCTTCCGCAGCCTCAAGCGGTACAACCCGGAGACCGGCGCGGCCGAGGACATGCTGGCCGAGAAGATCGACACCACGGACTCGCAGAACTTCACGATCACCGTCAAGGACGGCTGGACGTTCAGCAACGGCGAGAAGGTGACGGCGAAGTCGTTCGTCGACGCCTGGAACTACGGCGCGAGCCTGAAGAACAACCAGAAGAACGCGTACTTCTTCGAGTACATCGACGGCTACACCGCCACCCACCCCGCCGAGGGCGGCAAGCAGACCGCCGACACCCTCTCCGGGCTCAAGGTCGTCAACGACAAGACCTTCACCGTCAAGCTCACCCAGAAGTTCTCCACCTTCCCCGACACGCTGGGCTACCCCGCCTTCGCCCCGCTGCCGCAGTCCTTCTTCAGCGACCACGCCGGCTGGCTGGAGAAGCCGGTCGGCAACGGGCCGTACACCATCGCGTCCTACACCAAGGGCTCCCAGATGGAGCTGAAGAAGTGGGCGGACTACCCCGGCGAGGACAAGGCGCAGAACGGCGGGGTGACCCTCAAGGTCTACACCGACAACAACACCGCCTACACCGACCTGATGGCCGGCAACCTCGACCTGGTCGACGACGTGCCCGCGGCCCAGCTCAAGAACGTCAAGAACGACCTGGGCGACCGCTACCTCAACACCCCGGCCGGCATCATCCAGACCCTGGCGTTCCCGTTCTACGACAAGAAGTGGAACACCACCGGCTCGGACAAGGTCCGCACCGGCCTGTCCCGCGCGATCGACCGCGAGCAGATCACCGACACGATCTTCCAGAAGACCCGCACCCCGGCCACCGACTGGACCTCCCCGGTGCTCGGCGAGGAAGGCGGCTTCAAGGCAGGCTTGTGCGGGGACGCCTGCGACTACGACCCCGCGGCCGCCAAGAAGCTCATCCAGGAGGGCGGCGGACTGCCCGGCGGCCAGGTGAAGATCAGCTACAACGCGGACACCGGATCCCACAAGCAGTGGGTCGACGCGGTCTGCAACTCGATCAACAACGCCCTCGACAACGACAAGGCCTGCGTCGGCAACCCGGTCGGCACGTTCGCCGACTTCCGCAACCAGATCACCGACCGGAAGATGAGCGGCCCGTTCCGGGCGGGGTGGCAGATGGACTACCCCCTCATCCAGAACTTCCTCCAGCCGCTCTACTACACGAACGCGTCCTCCAACGACGGCAAGTGGTCGAACAAGGACTTCGACACGCTCGTCAACCAGGCGAACGCCGAGACCGACACCGCCAAGGCCGTGGAGACCTTCCAGAAGGCCGAGGAGGTCCTCCGCGACAACATGGCCGCCATCCCGCTCTGGTACCAGAACGGCAGCGCCGGCTACTCGGAGCGGCTCTCCAACGTCAAGCTCAACCCGTTCTCCGTCCCGGTGTACAACGAGATCAAGGTCAGCTGACCCGCCGTGGGCCGGTATGTGATCCGGCGTCTGCTCCAGATGATTCCGGTGTTCATCGGGGCGACGCTGCTCATCTTCCTGATGGTGAACGTGATGGGCGACCCCATCGCCGGCCTGTGCGGTGACCGGCAGTGCGACCCGGCCACCGCCGCCCAGCTGAAGAAGGAGTTCGGCCTCGACAAGCCGGTGTGGCAGCAGTACCTGACCTACATGGGGAACGTCTTCACCGGAGACTTCGGTACGGCGTTCAACGGCCAGCCGGTCACCGAGCTGATGTCGACGGCGTTCCCCGTCACCATCCGGCTGACCATCGTGGCGATCGTCTTCGAGATCGTCATCGGCATCACCCTGGGCGTCGTGACGGGCCTGCGCCGGGGCCGGCCCGTCGACACCGGGGTCCTGCTGCTGACCCTCGTGGTGATCTCCGTCCCCACCTTCGTCACCGGTCTGCTGCTGCAGCTGCTGCTCGGCGTGGAGTGGGGCTGGATCAAACCGTCCGTCTCCTCGGACGCCGAGTTCGGCGAACTGATCGTGCCGGGGCTGGTGCTGGCGTCCGTGTCGCTGGCGTACGTCACCCGGCTGACCCGCACCTCGATCGCCGAGAACAAGCGGTCCGACTACGTCCGCACGGCGATCGCCAAGGGGCTGCCGCGCCACCGGGTCGTCACCCGGCACCTGCTGCGCAACTCCCTCATCCCGGTGGTCACCTTCATCGGCACCGACATCGGGGCCCTGATGGGCGGCGCGATCGTCACCGAGCGCATCTTCAACATCCACGGCGTCGGCTTCCAGCTCTACCAGGGGATCCTCCGCCAGAACACCCAGACCGTCGTCGGCTTCGTGACCGTCCTCGTCCTGGTGTTCCTGGTGGCGAACCTGCTCGTCGACCTCCTGTACGCCGTACTCGACCCGAGGATCCGCTATGCCTGAGCCGACGCCGGAGCATCATCTGCCGGGCGCGGGCCGCACACCGGAGGAGGGAGCCATCGCCGACACCGGCATGGGCGGGGCGATGGACCTCGCCACGGCGGAGGGCGAGACGCTGGAGAAGACCCCGGGCGACCCGCAGGGCTCCGGCCCGTCCGAGAAGGCCCGCTCCCTGTGGTCCGACGCCTGGCGGGACCTGCGCCGCAACCCCGTCTTCATCATCTCCGCCCTGGTCATCCTGTTCCTGGTGTTCATCTCCCTGTGGCCCGGGTCCATCACCTGGCTGAGCCCCCTCAAGTGCGACCTGTCCAAGGCCCAGGAAGGCTCCCGGCCCGGCCACCCCTTCGGCTTCGACGGTCAGGGCTGCGACGTCTACACACGCGTCGTCTACGGCGCCCGTACGTCCGTCACGGTCGGCGTCCTCGCCACCCTCGGCGTCGCGCTCTTCGGCAGCGTCCTCGGCGGACTCGCCGGGTTCTTCGGCGGGGCGTGGGACGCGGTCCTCTCCCGCATCACCGACGTCTTCTTCGCCATCCCCGTCGTCCTCGGCGGCCTCGTCCTGCTCTCCGTCGTCACCAGCAACACCGTCTGGCCCGTCATCGGGTTCATGGTGCTGCTCGGCTGGCCGCAGATCTCCCGCATCGCCCGCGGCTCGGTGATCACGGCCAAGCAGAACGACTACGTCCAGGCCGCCCGCGCCCTCGGCGCCTCCCACTCCCGGCTGCTGCTGCGGCACATCACGCCCAACGCGGTCGCTCCGGTGATCGTCGTCGCGACCATCGCGCTCGGCACGTACATCGCCCTGGAGGCGACCCTGTCCTACCTCGGCGTCGGCCTGAAGCCGCCCACCGTCTCCTGGGGCATCGACATCTCCGCCGCCTCCCCGTACATCCGCAACGCCCCGCACGCCCTGCTGTGGCCCTCGGGCGCCCTGGCCGTCACGGTCCTGGCCTTCATCATGCTCGGCGACGCGGTCCGCGACGCCCTCGACCCGAAGCTGAGGTGACGGGCGGATGCTGCTCGAAGTGCGTGACCTGCACGTGGAGTTCCGCACCCGGGACGGGATCGCCCGGGCCGTCAACGGCGTCAGCTACGGCGTGGACGCGGGCGAGACGCTCGCCGTGCTCGGCGAGTCCGGGTCCGGCAAGTCCGTCACCGCCCAGGCGATCATGGGCATTCTCGACATGCCGCCCGGCCGCATCACCTCCGGCGAGATCCTCTTCCAGGGCAGAGACCTGCTGGGGCTCAAGGAGGACGAGCGCCGCAAGGTGCGGGGCGCCGAGATGGCCATGATCTTCCAGGACGCCCTGTCCTCCCTGAACCCCGTGCTGTCGGTCGGCGACCAGCTCGGCGAGATGTTCGTCGTGCACCGCGGAATGTCCCGGAAGGACGCGCGCACCAAGGCCGTCGAGCTGATGGACCGCGTCCGTATCCCGGCCGCCCGGGAACGCGTCAAGGACTACCCCCACCAGTTCTCCGGCGGCATGCGCCAGCGCATCATGATCGCGATGGCGATGGCCCTGGAACCGGCGCTCATCATCGCCGACGAACCGACCACCGCCCTCGACGTCACCGTCCAGGCCCAGGTCATGGACCTGCTCGCGGACCTGCAGCGCGAGTACCACATGGGCCTCATCCTCATCACCCACGACCTCGGCGTGGTCGCGGACGTCGCCGACCGCATCGCCGTCATGTACGCGGGCCGCATCGTCGAGTCGGCCCCCGTGCACGACATCTACAAGGCGCCCGCCCACCCCTACACCCGCGGCCTGCTCGACTCCATCCCGCGGCTCGACCAGAAGGGCCAGGAGCTCTACGCCATCAAGGGCCTGCCGCCCAACCTCATGCACATCCCGCCCGGCTGCGCCTTCAACCCGCGCTGCCCGATGGCCCGGGAGGTGTGCCGCCGGGACGTCCCGCCGCTGTACGACGTCGACGACTCCGACGCGGACCGCGCCAGCGCCTGCCACTTCTGGAGGGAGTGCCTGCATGGCTGAGCCGATTCTGGAGGTCAGCGGGCTGGTCAAGCACTACCCGCTCACTCAGGGCATCCTCTTCAAGAAGCAGGTCGGCGCGGTGAAGGCCGTCGACGGGGTCGATCTGACCCTGCACCGCGGCGAGACCCTCGGCATCGTCGGCGAGTCGGGCTGCGGCAAGTCGACCGTCGCCAAGATGCTGGTCAACCTGGAGAAGCCGACGGCCGGCGAGATCCGCTACCGGGGCGAGGACATCACCAAGCTGTCCGTGCGCGCCCTCAAGGCCGTCCGGCGCAACATCCAGATGGTGTTCCAGGACCCGTACACCTCCCTCAACCCGCGGATGACGGTGGGCGACATCATCGGGGAGCCGTACGAGATCCACCCCGAGGTGGCGCCGAAGGGCGACCGGCGTCGCAAGGTCCAGGAACTGCTGGACGTCGTCGGACTCAACCCGGAGTACATCAACCGGTACCCGCACCAGTTCTCCGGCGGCCAGCGCCAGCGCATCGGCATCGCACGGGGGCTGGCCCTGCGCCCCGAGGTGATCGTCGCCGACGAGCCGGTGTCCGCGCTGGACGTGTCGGTGCAGGCGCAGGTGATCAACCTGCTGGACCGGCTGCAGAGCGAGTTCGAGCTGTCCTACCTCTTCATCGCCCACGACCTGTCGATCGTCCGGCACATCTCCGACCGGGTCGGCGTGATGTACCTCGGACGGATCGTGGAGATCGGCCGTGACGCCGAGATCTACGACCACCCCACCCACCCGTACACCCAGGCCCTGCTGTCCGCGGTGCCCCTGCCGGACCCGGAGGCGCGCGAGCACCGGGAGCGGATCATCCTGGTGGGCGACGTGCCGTCGCCGACGAACATCCCCTCCGGCTGCCGCTTCCGCACCCGCTGCTGGAAGGCGCGGGAGCGCTGCGCGCTGGAGGTGCCGGCGCTGGCCGTCCCGGCGGAGTTCCGCCACGCCACGGGGCCCGAGGCGCACGACTCGGCGTGCCACTTCGCCGAGCTGAAACAGGTCGTCCCCCCGGAGGAACCACAGTCCTGACGGAGACCGGGCGGAGAGCGGGCGGAGAGCGGGCGGAGAGCGGGCGGACACCGGGCGGAGAGCGGGCGGACACCGGGCGGAGAGCGGGCGGACACCGGGCGAGCCGGTGAGACCGCAGGTCTGACGTTGACCCGGCGGGCCGGCGCAACCGTACATTTGCGCAGCAACCGCGTTAACACGCAGGCAACTTGGCCGACCCGATTCCGATATACGGACGCGTCAGGCTGACCGACGTACGGCCGTGCGGGTGCCGTAAGCGGGCCGGGGCGCATGCGCCCCGGCCCGGTTTCTTGCGCGGGGGCCGCTGCTCAGGCGAGTCCGAGAGTACGACGGAGGAAGTCCACCTGGAGGAGGAGCAGGTTCTCCGCGACCTGTTCCTGCGGGGTCATGTGGGTGACGCCCGACAGGGGGAGCACCTCATGTGGGCGGCCGGCGGCCAGCAGGGCCGAGGACAGCCGCAGCGCGTGCGCGACGACCACGTTGTCGTCGGCCAGGCCGTGGACGATCATCAGCGGCCGGTGCGGTTCGGCGGGCTCGGCCAGCCCCTCGTCGGTGACCAGCGAGCTCTTCGCGTACGCCGCCGGCGACGTGGCCGGGTCACCGAGGTACCGCTCGGTGTAGTGGGTGTCGTAGATCCGCCAGTCGGTCACCGGCGCGCCGGCGATGCCCGCGTGGAAGACGTCGGGGCGGCGCAGCACCGCGAGGGCCGCGAGCCAGCCGCCGAAGGACCAGCCGCGGATCGCCACCCGGGAGAGGTCGAGCGGGTGGCTCTTCGCCAGGTCCTCCAGCGCCTCGACCTGGTCGTCGAGGGCGACCGTGAAGTCGTGGTGGATCGCCTTCTCCCAGCCGGGCGAGCGGCCCGGCGTGCCCCGGCCGTCGGCGAC
Source organism: Streptomyces sp. B21-105 (assembly GCF_036898465.1). Taxonomy (NCBI): domain Bacteria; kingdom Bacillati; phylum Actinomycetota; class Actinomycetes; order Kitasatosporales; family Streptomycetaceae; genus Streptomyces; species Streptomyces sp. B21-105. The sequence continues at coordinate 6,032,410 of NZ_JARUMJ010000001.1, forward strand.
GACCACCGCGAAGCCCTGGTCGGCGAACCACTGGGAGGTGAGGTGCGCGTTGTGCGCGGCCACCACCCGCTGGCCGTGCGGGCCGCCGTAGGGGTCCATGAGCACCGGCAGAGGGGCGTCGCCGCGGTGGTCCGAGGGCAACAGGACGGCGCACGGAATGCGTCGTGCGCCCCCCTCGGCGAGTCGCACGCGCGGGGTCAGACCCGGATCCGCCGCACAGGACCGGACGGACGCGACGGGCTTACCGTCCCGCAGCACCCGCGCCTCGGCGCCCGGCCGGTCCAAGACCGCCGACGTCAGCACGGTCACGTTCGCGGCGCGGACCGCCCCGTGCACGCCGGGCTCCTGGGAGAGACGCTCGAAGCCGAGCTCGTTCACCCGGTAGACGTGCACCTCACCGACCTCGGGCGCCGCCGCGCCCGCCCCGGCGGAGGCGGCGACCAGCACGTCGTCGGCCGTCACGTCCAGCACCGCCCGTACGTGCAACTGGTCTCCGGTCAGCGGGCGTTCACCGACCGCGAGAACCCGCGCGCCGCCCTCGTCGGCGATCCGGACCAGCTGCCCCGAAGGGCTCCAGCAGGGCACTCCAGGGAAGAGTTCCAGCCAAATCCGATCTTCGTCGGCATGCACCATCCGGGTCGCCCCGGAGTCGGTGTCCACCGCCAGGAACAGCTGACTTCGCTGGTCGCGCGCTTGTACGAGCAGCAGCGGCGCCCCCGCCCCTGACCAGTGCACTCGCGCCACGTACGGATAGCGCGCACGATCCCAGACGACCTCCGTACGCACCCCGTCGAGACCGAACACGAACAGCCGTACGTCAGCGTTGGGCGTCCCGGCAGCTGGATATCGCACGTGGCGTGGGTCACGTTTCGGCTGGGCCGGATCGGAGATCCACCACTGTTCCACCGGCGTGTCGTCCACCCGGGCGACCAGCAGCCGGTCCGAGTCCGGGGACCACCAGAACCCGCGCGAGCGGGCCATCTCCTCGGCCGCGATGAACTCGGCCAATCCATAGGAAACCGGTTCCGATTCCGGTTCCGCCACCGCCCGGTCGTCCTCGCCCTCCGCGCCCACCACCCGCAGCGCACCCCCGGCGACATAGGCGACGAGTCGCCCGTCAGGGGACGGACGGGGGTCGATCACCGGTCCGGTGACCGGCAGCTCGGTGGCCGTCCCGGCCCTCAGCTCGGCCGTGAAAAGCCGCCCTGACAAGGCAAAAGACGCCAGCTCCACGCCCGCGTCGGTGGCATAGCCGACGATGCCCGCACCGGCTTCGCGGCTGCGTTCACGGCGCGCCCGCTCCTCGGCCGAGAGGTCCTCCGAGGCGCCGCCGAGGAGGGTGCGGGGGTCGGCGGCCAGGCGTTCCGTGCCGTCCGCCGGGTCGAGGACCCAGAGTGCGCCCGCGCGGTCCGTGCCGGAGCCGGAGCGCAGAAACACCACGCGGGAGCCGTCGGGCGCCACCGTGAACGAACGCGGCGCGCCGAGAGTGAAACGCTGGGTGCGGGCGTGCCTGCGGGGGAAGGAGTCGGACTCGGTCGTCATCCCCCGACCATATTGGCCATGCGACCCCCTTGTGCGGCTGTGCGCCGAGAGATGCGCGCCCACACGTAGTTATGATCACTAGCGCTGAGTGGGTATAAACCTGCTGGCAGTCGTATGGACTTACGTGTTCCCTCGCTCTGTTTTCCCCCACGTTTCCCGGGTCCTTGGAGGTGAGCCGCCGTGGCACTCTCGATTTCGGCGGTGGTGCTGCTGGCGATCGTCGTCTTCTTGCTGGTCAAGAAGTCGGGACTGAAGGGCGGTCACGCTGTCGTCTGCATCCTGCTCGGCTTCTATCTGGCCTCCTCGACGATCGCTCCCACCATCAGCGACCTGACGACGAGCGTGGCGAGCATGATCGGCAGCATCAAGTTCTGACGCCGTCAGCTCTTCGACACGTACGGCACGAAGTCGGCCCAGGCCTCCGGCGACAGCCGGAGGCGGGGGCCGTCGGCGTGCTTGGAGTCGCGGACGTGGACGGTCGCGGTGGTGGTGGCGATTTCTACGCAGGACTCACCGTCAGGGCCGCTGCTGTAGCTGCTCTTGAACCACGCCGGTTCGGATGGGCCCCCGGCGGCGTGCTTGCGGATCATGTCTCTCCCAGCAGTTTCTCGATGAGGGCCAGAGACTCCCCTGGGCGGAGAGCCTGCGCGCGGATGGTGCCGTACCGCAGCTCAAGGATGCGGAGCTGCCTCAGCTCGGGTGTCGGACGGCCGCTGAACGCCCCGTCGGAACGGCCTACTCCGGTGCCGTCCTCGAACTTCAGCAGCTCGATCCTGCCGCTGAGGCCAGGGTGGGCACCACTGTCCATCGGCATCACCTGAAGCGTCACGTTGTTCAACCGCCCCACCTGTAGCAGGCGTTCGAACTGTTGTCGCCTCACCATTGTGCCCCCAACGTTGCGGCGCAGCGTCGACTCTTCCAGGACGAAGCCCAGCGCGGGCGCAGGCGACCGCTCGAAGACGGATTGCCGTGCCATGCGGGCCGCGACCAGCCGTTCCACATCTTCCGGCGTGTAGGCAGGCTGCCAAGATTCCAGCAAGGCGCGCGCATGCTCGGGAGTCTGCAACAGCCCGTGAATGTTGTTGCACTCGTACACCCCGATCTCGACAGCCCTCGCTTCCATCGCCGCCAGATCCCGCACCTTTTTCGGGTACCGGACCTTCTTCACGTCCTCCTTCATCGCCGAGAGCAGCCCGCCCGCTCCCAACACCTTGTCGGCCTTGTCCAGGTACTCGGGGCGGGGGATCCGCTTGCCGCTCTCGATCTTGTAGACGAGATCCTCGCCGTACCCGACCGCCAGCCCGAAGTCGGCCGCGCGCATCCCCACGGCCTCGCGCCGCAGCTTCAGCTGCCGCCCCACCGTCTCCACGACGGCGATGCCCCAGGGGTCGTCCGGATCCACCTCCCAACCCGGCTCGTCCGCCTCCTCCTTGAGCTGGACCGGCCTGCCGTTCACCTGCGTCATTCCGCACCCTCCGTCACCCGGGCCGACAGTTCGGACACGACCGGACAACGCCCGGACAGTCACCGTACGCAACGGCTCCATCACTGTTCACGGTAAATGGGAGTGGCCACTCTGAGTGACGTGATCCAGGAATCCGTCTCCTCTGCGACCCAACCCGGCCAGCACTTCCGCAACTTCAGCCTGCGGTTGTCTCCCACGCCTCGCGGAGCGCGCCTCGCCCGCCTGCTCACCGTCGAGCAACTGCGCTTCTGGGGCGTGCCGGTGGACCCGGCCGGCCAGATCGTCGCTGAGCTGGCGACGAACGCAGCCACTCACGGACGCGTACGGGGCCGGGACTTCCGACTCACGGTCTACGTCATCGCGCACACGCTCCGCATCGAGGTCACCGACACGGCGGGGGAGCGGCCGCCCCGCTTGCCGCATCCGGGTCCGGACGGCGATTCCGAGTCGGGCCGTGGGCTGCTCCTGGTCGAGGCACTCGCCGACCGGTGGGGCTGGGCCCCGGAGCTGCGCCCACGCAAGACGGTCTGGGCCGAACTCGTACTCCCGCCGGACGACGTTCAGAGTCGCCGCGACTCCTGACCGCCGCAAGCCCCGGACGAGGCGACGTGCGTCCGTCACCGGAACCCGGATTTCCGGGCTTCGGCGCAAGTGGCGCTCTTTCCAAAGGACCACGATGGCTGCGAAAGAACCGCACCAAGCCCCACCCCTCCCGCCCGCCGGTCAAACTCACTCCCGCGAGTGAATATGCCCAACTCGACTGGATTCGTGACGGGTTGCCTGCCTTACGCTCAGCGCAACGCAGCACAGAGCCACAGTGCTGCACCTCCACCCCAGACATGCGACGGCCCCCGCCGGGACGGCAATCCCAGTGCGAGGGCCTGACCACCGAGGAAGGCCAACTTCCCGATGGACACGGAAAACCCTAGCGCGCCCTCGTGCGCCGAGTCCCGTAACGCGGGCAAAAACCACCCGCGCGCGGGCGGACTCACCCACGACAACGCCCGTCACACCACCCGCTTCACCGTGATCGGCAACCACCTCGCCCAGCACCGGCAGCTGTCGCTCCTGGCGATCGGGCTGGGCGTGCACATCCAGTCGCTGCCCAAGGGCGCCCGCGTCGACATCAAGTCCCTCACCGCCCGCTTCCCCGAGGGCGCCACCCGTATCGCCGCCGCTCTGCGCGAACTGGAGTCCCACGGCTATCTGCGCCGCGAACGCTCGCGGATCCCGGGCGGCCGGATCGTCACCCGCACGGTCTCCTGCAACCAGCCCGGCCGCCACGACCGCCGCCCGGCAGCCGCCGAACACGCCGAGCATGCCCAGGACGCCGCGACCCCGGCCAAGCCGAAGAAGGCGCGCGCACCCCGCAAGCCGCTCCCCGCCGTCCCGCGCCCCGGCTACCCCGCCCCCGCTCTCCTGCAGGCGGCAACGGACCTCCTCGCCGGCCTGCGCCGTCACGATTCCAGCCTCCTCCTCTCCACCTGCGACACCGCCCACCTCGCCCCCGGCGTCGCCGCCTGGCTGGAGCGGGACGTCAGCCCCGCCGCCGTACGCCAGGCCCTCACGGCCACCTTCCGCCCGAAGGCGTCCGCCGCCCCGCAGCCCTTCTGGCACACCGGCTCACCGCCCTGCTGCCACCACCGCCGCCGTTCCGTGGGCCCGCGGCCCCACCGCCGCCTGCCCCGCACGAGATGCGGAACTGCGACGGCTGCGACCGCGGCATCCGCTCACCCGAACCGGGCGCCCGCTGCCGCGACTGCAGGAAACAGTCGGCGTCGGCTCCCTGAAAACCCCACAAGTAAAGGAAACGCATGGTCAGCGCGTCCCATGAGGCGATGCACCGAATTTTCCAGGAGTATCCGGGTCTTTTCGCCGGGGTCTCCAAGGTGCTCGGCCTCCCGTTCATCCCACCCGAGTGTGTGACGGTTCTACCGACCGATCTCACCGAGACCCAGCCCGTCGAACGCCGTGTCGACACACTGCTGCGTTTCGACGGCGACGAGTCGTTCTTGCTGGCTGTTGAAGCACAGAGCGCGAAGGACCCGGACAAGCCCGCCAGCTGGGCCTACTACCTGTCCTTCTTGTACACGAAGTACAAGGTCCCGCCTCTGCTGCTGGTCGTCTGCCAAGACCGGACCACGGCAGAGTGGGCCGCGCGGCCCATGATCCTCGGGCCAGAGCAGTGGCCCTCCCTTACTCTGCGCCCGCTGGTGGTCGGTCCGCACAACATGCCCTTGATCACGGACCCGGACGACGCTCGGGCCGACTTGGCGCTGGCCGCGCTGTCCGCCATCACGCACGCGAAGGAACCGGATGTCGGTGGAATACTGAAGACTCTGTCCACCGCATTGCACGACGCTCCCGAGGCGGTCGTCGTCACGATCATCGAATTCATCGCTCAAGGCCTCGGTAGCAATCGTCGGGCCGCGGAACTCTGGAGGAACCTGGTGGCTGTGGACCTTTCCCCGTACAAGTCGTACATCTTCGAAGAGTTCCGCGACGAGGGTCGAGCCCAGCGGGGTGCCGAGGACATCGTGCTCGTTCTCGAGGCGCGCGGCCTCGACGTCCCCGACGAGGTGCGGGAGCGCATCACCGGCTGCGACGACCCCGGTCTGCTGCGGGAATGGCTGACCCGGGCCGTCACCGCGTCGTCCGCCGAAGCGATCTTCACCGGCTACCGGGAAGACGCCTGACCCGGATCGAGCGCATCGCCCTCGCCCAGGTACTCAATGGCGACGGGCGGGTGGATGACCGGGGGAGGGGTGTCGCCTCGTAGGGTTGGCCCATGACGGAACTGCCCTCCCGGCGTCTGTTGCTGGTGCACGCGCACCCGGACGACGAGTCGATCAACAACGGCGCGACCATGGCCAGGTACGCGGCCGAGGGCGTCCACGTGACCCTGGTCACCTGCACGCTCGGTGAACGCGGCGAGGTCATCCCGCCCGAGCTGCGGCAGCTGACCGGCGCCGCGCTGGGTGAGCACCGCAGGGCGGAGCTCGCCGCGGCCATGGCCGAGGTCGGCGTGCACGACGTCCGGCTGCTCGGCGGCCCGGGCCGGTACGGCGACTCGGGGATGATGGGCCTGCCCGACAACGACGACCCGGCATGCTTCTGGCAGGCCGACGTCGACGAGGCGGCCGCGTCTCTCGCCGAGGTGATCCTCGAGGTGCGCCCCCAGGTCCTCGTCACTTACGACGAGGACGGCGGCTACGGCCACCCCGACCACATCCAGGCCCACCGGGTCGCCATGCGCGCCGCCGAACTGGCCGGGGCCGCCGGCTGGCGCATCCCGAAGGTGTACTGGAACCGCGTCCCGCGCTCCGTCGCCGAGGACGCCTTCGCGAAGCTCAGGGAGGAGCTGCCGGACCTCCCCTTCCCGAGCGCCGCCGCCGTGTCCGACGTGCCGGGGGTCGTGGACGACGACCGCGTCACCGCCGAGATCGACGGAGGCGCGGGGTACGCCTCCGCAAAGGCCGCCGCGATGCGGGCGCACGCCACCCAGATCGACGTGGCCCCGGGGGAGAGGTACTTCGCCCTCTCCAACGGGCTCGCCCAGCCCCTCTTCACCACCGAGTACTACGAACTCGTCCGGGGCGAGGCCGCCGGGCGCGGCGGGAACCGGGAGACCGACCTGTTCGCGGGGACGACCGACGCGGCGGAGGTGGCCTGATGTCCGACCGGGGTTCGATGCTCGCCCAGCCGCTGCGGATGCCGTCCGCCGGACGGGCCGCCGTCTATGCCGGGCTGCTGCTGCTCGGCGCGCTCACCGGGCTCGCCGGTGCGCTCGTCCAGGCCGGCTGGTTCCGGGCGGTCTGCTCCTCGCGCTCGTGGCCGCCGCCGGGCTGTTCGTCGGCGGCGCACGGGCCGTCGGCAGCCGCGCCGGGGCCGTCGCACCCGCCGCCGGCTGGATGATCTCCGTCGTTCTGTCCACCGCGGGCCGCCCGGAGGGCGACTTCCTGTTCGGCGCGGGCGGAGGCTCATATCTTTTCCTGCTCGGCGGGATGGCCCTCGCTGTGATCTGCGCCACCCTTGGCGGGGGGCGGCAACCGGGCGGCGACGACGTCCGACTTGGCAAGTGACGTACCACTTCACCCCCGGGTGACCGTGCGAGTCCCGTGTGGGTCTTCCGGCGGTCGTGGGATACAGGCCAGAAGTGGCCAGTATGGTGGTGCGCGCCGCCGAGCAGCCCGTGAGGTCGTGGCGAGCGGCGGAGCCAACCTGGAGAACCTGCCTTGAGTCGTGAAACTGACAGTCCGTCCTCCGGGCCCAACGGGCGCGGCGGAGCCGCATACCCCTCGGGTACGCCGCCGTACGGCACCCCCGTGGTGTCCGACGGCGGTGCGGACGCGGGCCGTTCGGCCGCGCAGCCGGAGGAACGCAAGACCGAGACCACGCTGACCACCCGGATCCGCATCAACATCCCGGGATCGCGGCCCATTCCGCCGGTCGTCGTGCGCAAACCCGTCGCCGACGCCGAGGGCGCGGGCGACGACAGTGGTCCGGGCGGCAAGGCCGACACCGGCGTCGACGCGCAGCAGACGGCCCCCGCGGGCGCCGTCGGCTCGGCCTCGTCCGACACCGGCTCGTTCGAGCTGCCCGGCGACTCGGCGTCCGGCGCCGAGGACAAGACGAGTGACTGGTTCGCGCCACGCAAGTCCGGTCCGGGGAAGCCCGGTCAGGGCGGCGGCGGCACCAACGGGGCGGGTCTGCCGGGCGGTTCGGCCGCCGGGGCAGGCGCGTCCGCGAACGCCTCCGGCGCGGCGGGCCCCAACACCGGTTCCGGCGTGCCCGGTCCCGGTCCCGGTCCCGGTGCCGGCGCGCCCGGTACCGGCGCGCGGCCCGGTGCGGGGCGTCCCGGCGGGGTGGTCGGCTCCATGAGCGTGCCGGGCGGCGCCCGCTCCGGCGGCACCAACGGCGCGGGGTTCTCCGGTGCGACCGGCGGTCCCGTGGCTCCGGGGCACGGCGGCGGCACGGGCTCCTTCGACGTGACCGAGGCGCTGGCCGGCGGCCCGCGCACGGGCCAGGGTCAGGGTCAGGGGCGGACGCCGGGTCAGGGGCAGTCGCAGGGTCAGGGTCAGCCGCAGGGCCAGGGTCAGGGCCAGGCGCAGGCGCAGGGCGGCGCGGAGTCGCGCCGTGACGACCTGCCGTACTTCTCGGGCACCGGCCCGAACGGTCTCCCGAGCCCGAACGGCGTGAGCGGTCCGAACGGCGTGAACGGCGTCGGCGGCAGGCCCGACGGCCAGGGCGGCCTCCCGGCAGGCCAGGGCGGCCTCGGCGGCTCCTACGACTTCAACGGCCCCGACGGACCGGGCGGTCCCGACGGCCGGGGCGGCCCCCAGGGTGGTCCCGCGGGCCCGACCGGGGGTCCGGTCACCGGCGACGGCCCGATCGTGCCCCCGATGCTCGGCGGCGCCCCCGGCGCGCCGTCCGGTCCCGGCGGTCCCGGCGGTCCCGGCGGTCCGCGTTCCGCCGCCCCCGGCGTCGGAGCCGGTGTGGGAGCCGTCGCCGGAACCGGCCGGCTCCCCGGCGGCGGTCTGAGCGACGACACCGCGATCCTCACCCCGCAGAAACCCGCCCCCGGACCGGGCGCGGGCGGCTACGGCGGCCGTCCGGCCGACAACGTCTCGGGGAACACCGTCACCAGCGGCATCCCCGTCGTGCCCGCCGGCGGACCGGGCGGACCGGGAGCCCCCTTCACGGGCGGCGCGCCCGCCGAGGGTCCGCTGCCGCACACCCCGCCCAAGGGGCCGGCGCAGGGCGCGCAGAGCACGTCCGCCGGTGACGCCAAGAAGAAAAAGAAGAAGGGCCGCAGCAAACTCCCGCTGCTGGGCGGCCTGGTGGTCGTCGCGGGGGTCGGCGTGTACGGCGCGGGCCTGCTGATGAACCACTCCGACGTGCCCAAGGGCACCACCGTGCTCGGCGTCGACATCGGCGGCGGCACCCGCGACGACGCCGTCAAGAAGCTCGACGACGCGTTCGAGAAGCGGGCCGGGCAGACGCTGAAGCTGTCCGTCGACGGCGACACCGTCACCCTCAAGCCGGACCAGGCGGGCCTGCAGTTCGACATGCAGGCCACCGCCGACGCGGCCGCCAAGAGCGACTACAACCCGGTCTCCGTGATCGGCTCGCTGTTCGGGCAGCACCGCGAGGTCGAGCCCGTGATGCCGGTGGACGAGGAGAAGCTCCAGGCGGCCCTGAAGAACGCCGCGGGCGGCTCCGGCTCGGCCACGGACGGCACCATCAAGTTCACCTCGGGCAAGGCCGTCCCCGTCTACGGCAAGGCCGGCAAGGGCATCGATCCGGCGAAGGCCGAGTCGGCCGTGGTGGACGCCTACCGCGGCCAGGTGGAGACCGGCACCGCCGCCGCGGTCACGGTGCCGACCACCACCAAGCAGCCGACCATCTCGAACGCCGAGGTCGACCGCATGATGAAGGCGTTCGCCGAACCGGCGATGTCCGGCAAGGTCACCGTCCAGACCGACGCGGTGCACTCCGTGCCGCTGAGCCCGAAGAACTCCCTGTGGAAGTTCCTCAGCGTCAAGGCCATCAACGGCAAGCTCGTCGAGAGCTATGACAAGGCCGCGCTGAAGGGCCTCTACGGCGGCGCCTTCGACGGCGTCCTCATCACCCGCGGCACCGGGCAGAAGACGCCGGTCACCGTGGAGGACGTGATCAGCGCCCTGCGCCCGGCCCTGATCAGCAAGACGGACCGCGTCGGGATCATCGACACCGACCCCAGCTGACGCGACCGGCGTTCGACCGGGGATCGTCCGGGGTGCCGCATGACAGATGTCATGCGGCACCCCGGACGTCCGACACTGCCGCCCGGTGGGCCCTCCCGGCGACGATTGCCGGCATGACGACGCAGACAGCACCGGTGGTCGGATTCGACCGGGTGACCAAGAGTTTCGGCGACGTACGGGCCGTGGACGGCCTGACGCTCGACCTCCGGCCCGGGGAGACCGTGGCGCTGCTCGGCCCCAACGGCGCGGGCAAGTCCACCTCCCTCGACCTGCTGCTCGGCCTCAAGCACCCCGACAGCGGCGCCGTGCGGCTCTTCGGCGCCACCCCGCGCGAGGCGATCGTCGCCGGGCGGGTCGGCGCGATGCTGCAGAGCGGCGGCCTGATGGACGAGGTGACGGTCGCCGAACTGGTCGGCCTCGCCTGCCGGCTGCACCCGAAGCCGTACCGGCCCGCCGACGTGCTGGCCCGCGCCGGCGTCGCCCAGATCGCCGACCGCAAGGTCGACAAGCTCTCCGGCGGCCAGGCCCAGCGGGTGCGGTTCGCCCTCGCCACCGCGGGCGACAGCGACCTCATCGTCCTCGACGAGCCCACCACCGGCATGGACGTCACCACCCGGCAGGCGTTCTGGGCCACCATGCGCGAACAGGCCGATCAGGGCCGCACCGTCCTGTTCGCCACCCACTACCTCGAAGAGGCCGACGCCATCGCCGACCGGGTGCTGGTCCTGCACCGGGGCCGGCTGCTCGCCGACGGCACGGCGGCCGAGATCAAGGCGAAGGCCGGCGCCCGACGCATCGCCTTCGACCTGGAGGGCGAGATCGACGAGGCCGCGCTGCGCGCCCTGCCGTTCCTCACCTCCCTGACCGTGTCCCACAGCGGCTCCGCCGCCGGGTCCGCGTCCGGATCCGGACCCCGATCCAGCCGGACCGTGCGCATGCAGTCCTCCGACGCCGACGCCACCGTCCACGCGGTGTACGGCCTCGGCCTCTACCCGCACAACCTCGAAGTCGCAGGGCTCGGCCTGGAACAGGCCTTCGTCGCCCTCACCACCGCCGAGGAGGCGAAGACCCGGTGAACGGCCTGATCAAGCTGGAACTCACCCGCGCGCTGCGCAACCGCAAGTTCCTGTTCTTCTCGGTGATCTACCCGTCGGTGCTGTTCCTGCTGATCGCGGGCTCCTCCGACAGCAAGGAGAAGATCGACGGCACGGGCCTCACGCTGCCGACGTACATGATGGTCTCGATGGCCTCCTTCGGCGCCCTCACGGCCGTCCTGATGGGCAACAGCGAGCGCATCGCCAAGGAACGGCAGAGCGGCTGGGTGCGGCAGCTGCGGCTGACCACCCTCCCGGGACGCGGATACGTCCTCGCCAAGACCGCGAGCGCCGCCGTGGTCAGCCTGCCCTCCATCGTCGTCGTCTTCGCCGTCGCCGCGGTCGTGAAGGACGTACGGCTGGACGCCTGGCAGTGGGCCGCGCTCACCGGCGCGATCTGGGCCGGCAGCCTCGTCTTCGCCGCACTGGGCGTGGCGATCGGCTACCTCGCGACCGGGGACGCCGTCCGCCCCATCACGATGATCACCTACTTCGGCCTGTCGATCCTCGGCGGTCTGTGGATGCCCACGACGACCTTCCCGGGCTGGCTGCAGGACATCGCCAGGTGGGTGCCCACGCACGCGTACGCTGCCCTGGGGCAGGCGATCGAACAGAGCCGGGCCCCGCATGCCGAGGACATCGTGATCCTGGCCGCCTTCTTCGCCCTGTTCACGGGCGGCGCGGCCTGGCTGTACCGGAAGGACACCCTGAAGGCGTGAGCGTCATGACGGACGACCCGCGGTGCCGGGAGGGCAGGGACGGCCTGGAGGCCATCGAGGGCAACCGGATCCTGCCGGGCGGGCCCGCCCGTAACCGGCGGGAACTGTGGCGGCGCAAGGTGCTCTGGATCGGGGTGTGGCTGGTCTTCCTCAGCTCGCCCGTGCACGACCTGGTCTCCGGGCAGCACACCACGGCCGGCACGGTGGCCGGCTGGCTCGGACTCGCGGTGTTCGTCGCGCTCTACCTCGCGCTGCTGTTCCGGAACATGGGGGACACGCCCTACCCCACGAAGGCCGTTCACGCCCTCATCGGGTCCATGGCCGTGCTGGCCACCGTCCTCTCCCTGACCCACGGCTCCGCCTGGCTCGGCCTGTACTGCTACGTCTCCGTCGCCTGCGGAAGCGTGCTGCCGATGCGGCTGGCGCTCTGGGCGATCCCGGGCACGGGAGCCGTGCTGCTCCTCGTCGGACTGCGCAGCGACGAGGAACAGGCGCTGAACCTGCTTCTGCTGGTCCTGCTCATCGGTTTCGCGATGACGGGCGTCAGCCAACTCGTGTGCACCACCATCGAGTTGCGCAAGGCGCGGGCGACGGTCGCGCAACTGGCCGCGAACGAGGAGCGGTTGCGGCTGGCGAGGGACCTGCACGACCTGCTCGGCCATTCGCTGTCCCTCATCACGCTCAAGAGCGAGCTGGCCGGCCGGATGCTGCCCGACCACCCCGACAAGGCGGCCCGGCAGGTCGCCGACATCGAACAGGTCAGCCGGCAGGCCCTGGTCGACGTCCGCGAGGCCGTCACCGGCTACCGGCGCCCCCGGCTGACCGCCGAACTCGCCGGCGCGCAGGTCGCGTTGACGGCGGCCGGCGTCATCGCCGCGCTGCCCGCCGAACCGGATCTCGAAGGCGTCCCCGAGGACAGCGAGGCCGCCCTCGCCTGGGCGCTGCGCGAGGCCATCACCAACGTGGTCCGGCACAGCGGCGCCGCCCGTTGCACGGTGGACGTCGTGCGCCGCCAGACCCTCGACGGCCCCGTCCTCGAACTCTCGGTCGAGGACGACGGATCCGGCGGCTCCGGCAAGGGCCCCGGCAACGGACTCACCGGCCTGACGGAGCGTCTGGAGAAGGCGGGCGGCGTGCTGGAGGCGGAGCGCCTGGGGTGCGGTTTCCGCCTGGTCGCCCGGGTCCCGGCCGGCGCGGTGCCGGACGTAGGATCCCGCTCATGACAGGCACGATCAAGGTTCTGCTGGCGGAGGACCAGTCGATGGTCCGCGAGGCCCTGGCGGCCCTGCTCGGCCTCGAGGACGACATCGAAGTGGTCGCCCAGGTGGCGCGCGGCGACGAGGTCCTCGCCGCGGCCCGCGCCCACGACGTCGACGTCGCCCTCCTCGACATCGAGATGCCGGGTGCCACGGGCATCGAGGCAGCCGCACAACTCCACAAGGAGCTCCCGGAGTTGAAGCTGGTTGTGCTGACGACCTTCGGTCGCCCCGGCTATCTGCGCAGCGCCATGGAGGCAGGCGCCGACGCCTTCCTCGTCAAGGACGCGCCGGCGGCGCAACTGGCGGAAGCGGTGCGCAAGGTGCTGGCGGGCGAGCGGGTCATCGACCCCACGCTGGCGGCGGCGGCCCTGGCGGGGGGCGCCAACCCGCTCACCGACCGGGAACGCGAGGTCCTGCGGGCGGCGGCCGACGGCTCGACCAACGCCGAACTGGCGGCGGCCCTGCACCTGTCCCAGGGAACGGTCCGCAACTACCTGTCGACCGCAATACAGAAACTGGCGGTACGCAACCGAGCGGAAGCGGTCCGCATCGCAAGAGAAAAGGGCTGGCTGTAACACCCGGGCCGGGGCCCTGCCGGTCGCCGGGCGCTGCGGCCCGGGTGTTCAGTTCAGCAGGGCCCGTGCGGCGAAGGCCTCGCCGCGTACGCGTTCCGCCGTGCCCTCGTCCACGACCTCCACCAGCCCCGCGTACTCCTCCAACTCGGCGGCCCCGCCGAGGAAGTCCCCCCGGCGCACCAGCAACTGCCCGCGCTCGTACCGCAGCCGGGCCGGATGAGAGGGCACCGCGAGAGCCAATTCCACGGCCCACAGGGCGACATCCGACCGTTCGGGCCGGGCCGACGCCCACGACCGGATGTTGTTCAGGATCCGCATCACGACGTCCAGCGGCTCCGCGGGCGTCAGCATCGACGGCTCCAGCGGCGCGCCCGTCGCACCGGTGACGAGCAGGTCGGCGTCCTCGCCGGTCAGCAGCCGCCCCCCGTCGAAGGGGTCGACGAGCACCTGCCGGGCGACGTCCTCGGGTGGTCCGAAGCCGGCCACGAAGTGCCCCGGCAGCGCCACCCCGTACACCGGCGCCCCGGCCCGCCGCGCCACCTCCACCCACACCACGGACAGCAGGATCGGCAGCCCCCGCCGCCGCGCCAGCACCCGGTCCAGCAGCGACGAGTCCAGCCGGTCGTAGTCCGCCGCGGAACCGCGGAACCCGTACCGCTCGCCGAGCAGCTCCCGCAACGCCTCCGCCCACGCCGCCGGCCCGCCCGGCCGGTACGGGACCTGCCCCGCCAGCCGGTCCAGCTCGATCTGCCCGGCGTCCAGACCGTCCTCGCCCGCCGTCGGGTCGGCCGCCGCTCCGACCAGCAGGCACAGCAGCGCCAGATCGGGCCGCTCGGACCGCGCCTCGGCCGCGAACCGCTCCCGCACCTGCGCCCACTCGAAGCCGCTCACGACGCCTCCGACGACGGGCCCGGGCCGGGTGAGGGCTCCCCGGCGGGCTCCCGGTAGTGGTGGTAGGCGTGGTGGGCCGCGAAGCCCATCCCGGCGTAGAGAGCGCGCGCTACCTCGTTCTCCTCCTCCACCTGCAGCCAGGCCGCCGACGCGCCCTCGTCGAGCGCCCTGCCGGCCAGCGCGGCCATCACCGTCGTGGCGAGTCCCCGGCGGCGGTGCCCCGGAGCCACCTCGACGGCGGCGAAGCCGGCCCAGCGGCCGTCCACCACACACCGTCCGATCGCGGCCGGGGCCCCGCCCTCAGGCGCGGGCACCGAGGCGAACCACACCGACGGCCCACCCCCGCTCCCGCCGCCCCCGCTCTCGCCCGAGTGGGAGGACCGCCCTGTCAGCACCCGCAGGGCCACCTCGCTCACCCCTTTGCGCTGGTACCGCGCCAGCCACGCCTCGTCGGCCTCCCGGGACAGGACCACACCCTCGGCGTCCGCCCGGTCGGCGACCGGCGCCAGTGCCCCGATCCACAGCTCCGCCGTCACCTCACGCACCCACCCGCGCCGATCCAGCTCCGCGCAGAGCAGTTCCTCGGTCCCCTCGGCGCCCGTCGCCGTCTGCACGTAGGCGGGCAGCCCGCGGGCGCCGTACCAGGCCCGTACGGCGTCCAGGGCCGCGTCGAGGGGCATGCCGGGGTCGCCGAGCGGCAGCACCGAGTTGGCCCGTCGGGTGAACCCGGCGGCCGCCCGCAGCTCCCACTCGCCGAGCCGGGCGCTCTCCACCGGCCGCCAGGCCCGCGCGGCGACGCCGGCCAGCTCCCGGTAGCCGGCGGCCGGCCCCCGGCGGCGGGCCGGGGCGGCGGGCACGACCTTCCCCGCGACCAGCGAGGACGCGTCAACACGGACGCTCTCCCCGCTCTTTCGTGTGATCGCGAGCACACCGTCGTCCCATGATGTGAGAACCCCGACCGTGTCGGTGAATTTCGCGTCGGCGGCTCCAGCGTCGGTCAAGCACCGCACGGAGACGCGTTTTCCCACGTCAGCAGCGGTGATGCGGACCTCGAGACGTCCGGCGGCCGAGATTTCCACAGGTCGGTCCACCCCTCCTGTTCGGATCATGCCCAAGAACGGAGATACTAGGTGGCGGGCATCGACGACGCCGCGCTCCCGCGCGCCAGGCGGCGGAGCCTGAGGAGGCCCGCCAGCGCCCTATCGAGGAGGAACGACAGCGTGACCTACGTCATCGCGCAGCCTTGTGTCGACGTCAAGGACAAGGCGTGCATCGAAGAGTGCCCGGTCGACTGCATCTACGAGGGCCAGCGGTCCTTGTACATCCACCCGGACGAATGCGTCGACTGCGGCGCCTGTGAGCCGGTCTGCCCGGTCGAGGCGATCTTCTACGAGGACGACACTCCGGAGGAGTGGAAGGACTACTACAAGGCGAACGTCGAGTTCTTCGACGAGCTCGGCTCGCCGGGCGGCGCCAGCAAGCTGGGGCTGATCGAGCGCGACCACCCCTTCGTCGCCGCGCTGCCGCCGCAGGCCGAGTAATCCGCGGCGGCCCGCACCCCGTGCCGCCTCGGTCCCGTACGGCCTGATCAGGTCTGATCGCCGTACGGGGCCGAGGCGTTTGCCGTACGTACGAAAGTGAGCGAGTCACCGTGCCCTCCGCGTCCTCCGCAGTCTCCGACCGACTTCCCACCTTTCCCTGGGACAAGCTGGAGCCGTACAAGAAGACGGCCGCAGCCCACCCGGACGGCATCGTCGACCTGTCGGTCGGCACCCCGGTCGACCCGGTCCCCGACCTGGTGCAGAAGGCCCTGATCGACGCGGCGGACTCGCCCGGCTACCCGACCGTGTGGGGCACCCCGGCCCTGCGCGACGCGATCACCGGCTGGCTGGAGCGCCGCCTCGGCGCCCGCGACGTCACCCACCGGCACGTGCTCCCGATCGTCGGCTCCAAGGAGCTCGTGGCCTGGCTGCCGACCCAGCTGGGCCTCGGCCCCGGCGACAAGGTGGCGTACCCGCGGCTCGCCTACCCGACGTACGAGGTGGGCGCGCGCCTGGCCCGCGCGCGGTACGAGGTCTACGACGACCCGACGGAGCTCGACCCCGCCGACCTCCGGCTGCTCTGGCTGAACTCCCCGTCCAACCCCACCGGCCGGGTGCTGTCCAAGGCCGAGCTCACCCGCGTGGTCGACTGGGCGAGGCGGCACGGGGTGCTGGTCTTCTCCGACGAGTGCTACCTGGAGCTGGGCTGGGAGGCCGACCCCGTCTCGGTCCTCCACCCCGACGTCAACGGCGGCTCCTACGAGGGCATCGTGTCGGTCCACTCGCTCTCCAAGCGGTCGAACCTGGCCGGGTACCGGGCGGCCTTCCTGGCAGGCGACCCGGCCGTCCTCGGCCCCCTGCTGGAGATCCGCAAGCACGGCGGCATGATGACCTCGGCGCCCACCCAGGCGGCGGTGGTGGCCGCCCTCGGCGACGACGCCCACGTCCATGAGCAGCGCGAACGCTACGCGGCCCGGCGCGCCCTGCTGCGCGAGGCGCTGCTGTCGCATGGCTTCCGCATCGAGCACAGCGAGGCCAGCCTCTACCTCTGGGCCACCCGCGACGAGTCCTGCTGGAGCACGGTCGCCCATCTGGCCGAGAGGGGCATCCTGGTGGCCCCCGGCGACTTCTACGGCGAGGCCGGCGAGAAGTTCGTCCGCGTGGCGCTGACGGCGACGGACGAACGCGTACGCGCGGCAGTGGCGCGCCTGTAGCGACGCCGTCGCGCCCCCTCTCGCGGCCGCACAGAGCGGGGGGCGGCCCCACAGACACTGACAGGCCCGCACAGAGCGACGGGCCCGCACAGAGCGACGGGGCCCCGGGAGCGGACTCCCGGGGCCCCGTCGTCGGCTCGAGCGGTCGGCTCGAGGGCGGGCGGCTGGTGTCAGCCGATCGGCAGGCTCTTCACCGGCAGGGTCTTGGCGCCGGGCAGCCCGCCCTTGGCGAGGGAGTCCGTCGGCAGTCCGCCCTTGGTGGCGGTCGACGCGGTGTCCCCGAGGAGACCGCCGGCGGAGCCCGCCGCCTCGCCGGCCGTCTTCTGCGCCACCGGCGCCGCCTTCTGCACGGTCTTGCCGCCGGCCTTGCCCGCGAGCCCGGTGACGTGGTGCGTCGCGCCGTCGACCGTGCTGCCGACGTTCGCCGTGTCCAGGGCGGTCAGTCCGCCGAGGCTCGGGGTGGCGGGAAGGGCGGGTGCCGCACTCGCGGAGCCGGCCGCACCGACTCCGGCGGCCGCTCCCGCAGCGACGAGCAGCGCGGCACGGGCGATCCGGCGGGTCAGGGGGAGAGACATGTTGCTCCTTCGACGGGAGAGAACAAGGACTGTCCGGGCCCGGACGCAGTGACTACCGCTCGAGATCCACGAAGGTTGCGCACCGCCGACGTAAAGAGTTGGCAATGCGTCGCATTATCGGCTGTGTACAAAAATGGGCAAAGACCGCTCCACGTGAAAGCGTGTCCCACCCCGGAGCCCTTTGCCCGCAAGGGATTCCGTGCGCAGGCGGGTGACGGCGCGAAAACCTGAGCACCCTGCCGGACGGGGGGTCCCCGCATGACCCGGCCGGGTGACGTCCCGCACTACTGAGCGGTGACGATCCGCACGTCGCCGGCGCCGCCGGCCGCCGCCGTCGCCCCGACGCCCTCCGCGCTGGTGGAAGCGGTCGTCCGCCACTTCGTGTCGGAGGTCCCCGAGACCCACTCCCGGCCCGCGTACGAGACGCGCTCGATACGCAGCGCCGAGGCGTTGGCCACCGCCCAGTGCGCCAGCTGCCAGCCGCGCTCGCGGGCGCTGCGCCCGTCGGCGGCGGTGTCCTCGGACACCGGCAGCATCACGGTCCGCTCCCCGCTCTCGACGGCCGGCACATCGGACCGCGACGACGACGATGAGGAGGAGGACGACGACGAGGACGAGGATGAGGATGAGGACGACGACGAGGTGCCCTTCCCGCCCTTCTGCCGGTGCGAACCCCGCCCGAAGTCGCGCTGCAGCGCCGCCCGGACCGCCGCCGGACCGGTGGCCGTCGTGGCCGACCCCGACCCCGACGCCGTCGTGGTGACCGAGCGGCCGTCACAGGTCAGCGTCGCCTGCGAGGTCCCGGTGAGGGCGGCGGCGAGCACTACGGCGTCCCCCTCGTGCTTGGCGTACGCCTCCGGGTAGCCGCTGCGCTGCACCCGCTGGGCGGCGACGGTGAGCGGCAACTCGGTGTAGTTCCGCACCTTCTCCAGGTGCTTGTAGAAGACATCCGCAGCGTAGGCGGGGTCGGTGACCTGTTTCTCGGTGCCCCAGCCCTGCGAGGGCCGCTGCTGGAACAGGCCGAGCGAATCCCGGTCGCCGTGGGCGAGGTTGCGCAGCGCGGACTCCTGGATGGCGGTCGCGAGCGCGATGGCCACGGCCCGCTCGGGAAGGGCCCGGTCGGTGCCGACCGCGGCGATCGTGGCCGCGTTCACCGCCTGCTCGGGCGTGAACTCGTACGCCGCCGTTCCGTCAGCGGAAACGACTCTGCAACCCGGATCGCCGGTGCCGCCGGCGACGTACTGCACCACGACATAGCCCGCGACGGCGGACAGGACCACGCAGGCCGCCCCGAAACGGAGCAGGCGGCCGCGACGCTTGGAGGAGGACTGCTTCGGCACGCGTCCAAGGTACTGGAGAGTAGTGAAAAGGAGGAGGTGGATGTGCAGAGATGGGGGAGAGCGGCGCGGCCGACCGGCGCGTTAGGGTCGACGGCATGGCCGACACCCCTCTTGACCTCACCCTGGACGCCGCCGCACTGACCGCGAAGCTCGTCGACTTCCGCTCGGAGAGCGGCGCCGAGAAGCCCCTCGCGGACGCGATCGAGATCGCCCTGCGCGCGCTGCCCCACCTGACGGTGGACCGGCTCGGCAACAACATCGTCGCCCGCACGCACTTCGGCCACGCGCAGCGCGTGGTCCTCGCCGGCCACATCGACACGGTGCCGATCGCCGACAACGTGCCGTCGCGGCTGGACGAGGACGGGGTGCTCTGGGGCTGCGGCACCTGCGACATGAAGTCGGGGGTGGCCGTCCAGCTGCGCATCGCGGCGACGGTGCCGGCCCCCAACCGCGACCTGACGTTCGTCTTCTACGACAACGAGGAGGTCGCCGCCGAGCTGAACGGCCTCAAGCACATCGCCGAGACCCGTCCCCAGTGGCTGGCCGGCGACTTCGCGGTACTGCTCGAACCCTCCGACGGCCAGGTCGAGGGCGGCTGCCAGGGCACCCTGCGGGTGCTGCTGAGGACGCGGGGCGAGCGGGCCCACTCGGCGCGCGGCTGGATGGGCTCCAACGCGATTCACGCGGCCGCCCCGATCCTGGCCCGGCTGGCCGCCTACGAGGCGCGCCGGCCCGTCATCGACGGACTGGAGTACCGCGAGGGCCTCAACGCGGTCGGCATCACGGGCGGGGTGGCAGGCAACGTCATCCCCGACGAGTGCGTCGTCACCGTCAATTTCCGCTACGCGCCGGACCGCAGCGAGGAGGAGGCGCTCGCCCACGTCCGCGAGGTCTTCGCCGACTGCGGGATCGCGGAGTTCACGGTCGACGACCACAGCCCGGCCGCGCTGCCCGGCCTCTCCCATCCGGCCGCCGCGGCCTTCATCGAGGCGGTGGGCGGCACCCCGCTGCCCAAGTTCGGCTGGACGGACGTGAGCCGCTTCTCCTCTCTCGGCGTGCCCGCCGTCAACTACGGCCCCGGCAACCCGCACTTGGCGCACAAGCGGGACGAACGGGTGGAGACGGCCAAGATCCTGGCGGGCGAGGAGCGGCTGCGGGCCTGGCTGACGGCCTGAGAGAAGGCCCGGCGCGTCGGCGCTGCACGGCGGACACGCCGACGTCCCCCGTGCGTAACCCGCGTGGATCTACGCTGAGGTGGAACGGACGCAAGCGGAGGGAGCTCACCATGGCTACAGGGAACCCCGAGGGCAAGAAGCAGCCACCGGACGAACAGCGCCTGGGACCGGTCCTTCGCAGGCGGGACCAGGTGCAGTCGAGCACGACCGACCAGCGGCTGCTGGACGAACGGGCCCCCTCGGACTGGGTGCACACCGACCCCTGGCGGGTCCTGCGCATCCAGTCGGAGTTCATCGAGGGCTTCGGGACCCTCGCCGAACTTCCCGCGGCGATCAGCGTGTTCGGGTCCGCCCGGACGCCGGCGGGCTCACCGGAGTACGAGGTCGGGGTACGGCTGGGCGGCGCCCTCGTCGACGCCGGGTGGGCCGTGATCACGGGCGGCGGCCCGGGCGCGATGGAGGCGGCCAACAAGGGCGCGAGCGAGGCGGGCGGCGTCTCCGTGGGCCTCGGCATCGAGCTGCCCTTCGAGCAGGGGCTCAACCCGTACGTCGACATCGGCCTGAACTTCCGTTACTTCTTCGTGCGGAAAATGATGTTCGTGAAGTACGCGCAGGGCTTCGTGGTGCTGCCCGGCGGTCTCGGCACGCTGGACGAGCTGTTCGAGGCCCTCACCCTCGTCCAGACCCAGAAGGTCACCCGCTTCCCGATCGTCCTGTTCGGCACGGAGTACTGGGGCGGCCTGATCGACTGGCTCAAGAACACCCTGATCGCCCAGGGCAAGGCGTCCGAGAAGGACCTCCTCCTCTTCCACGTCACGGACGACGTCGAGGAAGCGGTGGCCCTGGTGTCGAAGGAAGCCGGCCGCTGACGTTCAGCCCGTCCGGGGGCGCGGCCCCCGGACGGGGGCGGGCGGCGAGGGCGGGGGCGAACGGGACTCTGCGAGCCCCCGCCCGGCTACGCGAGCCCCCGCCGGCTACGCGAGCCCCCGTCCCGCTATGCGAGCCCCCGCCGCGCCACCGCAGGCGCCCGGTGCCCGGCGATGGCAGCGACCATGTCGAGCACCTGCCGCGTCTCCGCCACCTCGTGCACCCGGTACACCTGCGCCCCCAGCCACGCCGACACCGCCGTCGTCGCCAGGGTGCCCACCACCCGCTCCTTCACCGGCCGGTCCAGCGTCTCCCCGACGAAGTCCTTGTTGGACAGCGAGACCAGCACCGGCCACCCCGTCGCCACCATCTCGTCGATCCGCCGGGTCGCCTCCAGGCTGTGCCGGGTGTTCTTCCCGAAGTCGTGCCCGGGATCGATCATGATCGACTCCCGTGGCACCCCCAGCTCCGCGGCCCGCTCCGCCAGCCCCAGCGTCACCCGCAGGATGTCGGCCATCACGTCGTCGTACGTCACCCGGTGCGGACGCGTCCGCGGCTGCGCGCCGCCCGCGTGCGTGCACACCAGTCCCGCCCCGTACCGCGCGGCCACCTCCGCCAGCCCCGGATCCACGCCGCCCCACGCGTCGTTCAGGACGTCCGCGCCCGCCTCGCAGACCGCCGCGCCGACCTCGGCCCGCCAGGTGTCCACGCTGATCACCACGTCCGGGAAGCGCCGCCGCACCTCGGCCACGAAACCGACGGTCCGCCGGATCTCCTCCCGCGCCGTCACCTCTTCACCCGGGCCTGCCTTCACCCCGCCGACGTCGATGATCGCCGCGCCCTCCGACACCGCCTGCTCCACGCGCGCGAGGGCCGGCTCGTCGAGGAAGGTCGCGCCCTGGTCGTAGAAGGAGTCCGGGGTCCGGTTCACGATCGCCATGATCGCCGGCTCGTGCGCGCCGAATTCACGCCTGCCCAGCCTGAGCATCCCCTGTGACCTCTCCTCGAACGTCCTGCACCACTGCCGCCTGCGACCCTAGCCGTCGGACCCGCATGGCACGATCGGACCCGCACACATCCACTCCGAGCACACCGAGCGTGGGGGCCCACCGATGGTTATGTTCTTGTTCCTGGTCATCGCGCTCGCCGTGGTGGTCGCCGCGGTGACGCTCGCCGTGCTGGGCGGCGGCGAGGGCACCGGCCCGCTGCCGGAGGCCGTCCCCGAGCGGCTGCACGACCCGTTGCCCCCCGACCGCCCGCTCGACCGGTCCGACGTCGACCGGCTGCGCTTCCCCCTCGCCGCGCGCGGCTACCGCATGTCGGACGTGGACGACGCCCTCAACCGCCTCGCCGCCGAGCTCGCCGAGCGGGACGCCCGCATCGCCGACCTCGAGTCCGCCCTGGCCGGTGCGCAGGCTTCGGCCACGCCCCACGTCTCGACGACCACGCCCCACGTCTCGACGGACACGTCCCACGTCTCGATGGAGAAGAAGGCCCCGGAGGACCAGAAGTGAGCGACGGCGCCGCCCTCGCGGGCGCGGACGGGGCGCTGCGCTGCCCGTGGGCCCTGTCGACGCCGGACTACGTGACGTACCACGACGAGGAGTGGGGCCGCCCGGTACACGGCGACGACGCGCTGTTCGAACGCCTCAGCCTGGAGGCCTTCCAGTCCGGCCTGTCCTGGATCACGATCCTGCGCCGCCGCCCGGGGTTCCGCACCGCCTTCGCCGACTTCCAGATCGCCTCGGTCGCCGCCTTCACCGGCGACGACCGCGCACGTCTCCTCGCCGACCCCGGCATCATCCGCAACCGCGCGAAGATCGACGCGACGGTCGCCAACGCGCGCGTGCTCGCCGACTGGGCGCCGGGCGACCTCGACGAGTTGATCTGGTCCCACGCCCCGGACCGGGCCGGCCGCCCGGTCCCGAGGACCCTCGCGGACGTCCCCGCCGTCACCGACGAGTCGACGGCCCTGTCCAAGGCCCTCAAGAAGCGCGGCCTGCGGTTCGTCGGGCCCACCACGGCGTACGCCCTGATGCAGGCGTGCGGCCTGGTGGACGACCACCTGGAGAGCTGCGTGAGCAGGGCCGGCTGAGGCAGGCGCACGGGACCGCCCCCGGGCTCACCGGCCCAGGTACTTCGGTGTCCCCTTCTCGACGAACGCCCGCACCGCGATCGTGTGGTCCTCGGACGCCCCCGCCCGGGTCTGCAGCTCGTCCTCCTTGTCCAGCGTCTCGGCCAGCGAGTGCGAGAACCCGTACGCCATCGCTTCCTTGATCGCCGCGTACGCCACCGTCGGACCCTCCGCCAGCATCCGCGCCAGCTGCTCGGCCGCGGTGCGCAGTGACGCCGCCGGGACGACCCGGTTGGCGATGCCCAGCTCGTACGCCTCCTGCGCGGTGATGCTGCGCGGGAAGAGCAGCAGGTCGGCGGCCCGGCCCGGACCGATGACCCGGGGCAGCGTCCACGAGACGCCGGAGTCGGCGGTCAGCGCCACCCCGGCGAACGAGGTGTTGAAGGACGCCGTGTCGGCCACGATGCGGTAGTCCGAGGCCAGCGCGAACCCGAGTCCCGCGCCGGCGGCGACCCCGTTCACGGCGGCGACGACCGGCTTCGGGGCCTCGGTCAGGGCCCGCACGATCGGGTTGTAGTGCTCCTGGACCGTGCTCATGATCTCTTTGGAGCCCGCGGCCAGCAGCCCGATGTGCTCCTTGAGGTCCTGCCCCACGCAGAACGCCCGCTCGCCGGCGGCCGTCAGCAGGACGGCCCGTACGGCGTCGTCGGCGGCCGCGTCCCGGACCGCGTCGCGGAGGGCGACCTTGGCCGCGATGTTCAGCGCGTTCATCGCCTCGGGGCGGTTCAGCGTGATCGTCGCGAGCCCGTCACTCACCTCGTAGAGCACGGTGTCGGCCATGGCGTTTCCCCTCCGCGTCGCGGTTTCGACGCATTCTTCGACGCATTACTCGTCAGTACATCCGGTGTACGAGGACAGCATGGCGGAGATCACCGTCCGCGGACCGGACGCGACGTGTGACCTGCGTCAAAGAATTCGGGACGATTTCCGGTGCGCGGAAGTCCGTGCGGTGGCGCAGTATCGCAGTCACATCGCCGAATTGAGTGGTTTTGCTCGCGCGCGTTGCCCAAGCGATGCCGACCGATGTTGGTCATCGGGTCCTGAGATGCGGGATAATGGCCGGGAAGCAATGTGTTCGATGCCGGTGTCGCGTGTCCCACGCTGGATCGCGGCTGCCCTCCACGGGCCGTCGGCTTTGGCGATGAGCTGGTTTCAGGAAGGGGAACGAGCATGGCGGCCATGAAGCCGCGAACGGGTGATGGCCCGCTCGAGGTGACCAAGGAGGGGCGGGGCATCGTCATGCGCGTTCCGCTCGAAGGCGGCGGGCGGCTCGTCGTCGAGCTGACCCCTGACGAGGCCGACGCGCTCGGCGATGCCCTGAAGAAGGTCGTCGGCTGACGCGCAAGCGACCCTGTTCTCTTCGACTGCTCCGGCGTCCTCCTGGGCGCCGGAGCAGTCGTCTTTGTCTTCGGGTTCGCTGCGTTCGTCGCGTACGTCGCGTTTTCGTCTTCGTCAGCGTTTGACCGCGCACAGCAGGCCGTCGCCGACCGGCAGCAGCGAGGGCACGAGCTCCTGGCTCTCGCGCACCGCCCTCAGCAGCTCCCGGATGCGTATGACCTCCGTCGGCTGCGGTCCCGAATCGACCGTGCGCCCGTTGGCGAAGACGCCCTCGAAGGCCACCACGCCGCCGGGGCGCAGCAGGCGCAACGATTCAGCGAGGTATTCCTGCAGCTCCAGACGGTCGCCGTCGCAGAAGACGAGGTCATAGCCGGCGTCCGCCAGGCGGGGCAGCACGTCGAGCGCGCGGCCCGGGATGAAGCGGGCCCGGTTACTGGCGAACCCGCAGGCGCGGAAGGCCTGACGGGCGAACTGCTGGTGCTCCGGCTCGGGGTCGACGGTCGTCAGGACGCCGTCCGGGCGCATCCCGTACAGCAGGTGGATCCCGGAGACGCCGGTACCGGTGCCGATCTCGGCGACCGCCTTCGCGTCCACGGCGGCGGCGAGCAGCCGCAGCGCGGCGCCCGTGCTGGGCGACACCGAGCGCAGCCCTGCCTCACGGGCCCGGTCGCGGGCCCAGCGCAGCGCTTCGTCCTCGGCGGCATAGGCGTCGGCGAACGCCCAGCTTGCCTGCCGGTTGCCGGTAATGACCCTCTCCTGTCCCCGTGGTTGCCTCGGCGTGACTGTATCCGTTGCCGCCGGGAACCCGCAGATGGGACCGGACGTTTGAAGGGGTGGGAACGACGGCGGGGGGACACAGTTGGATCACGATGAGGGACCGGGCGCCGACCAGGCGCTGATGCGGCTGTACGAGCCCGGTCAGCGCACGACAATTTCTCGGAAAACCGCTTATCCGGAGCTAACGGGCGAGGTGGCTATGGTAGGGGCTCCACTGGACACCACCAGAGCCGACAGGGGAGGTGCGGCCGCGCGTGTGGATCGGGGAGGAGTGCTGCGGCGCTTTCTCGGGTCGGCGGGCAGGCCCAAATCCGTGAACAACACCGCTGCTGACCACAGCCACGCCGGCGCCACCGCCGGACAAGCCCAGACCGCGACCTTCACCACCGACGCGGACGGGCAGGCGTGGACTCCGCCCACGTGGGAGGAGATCGTCAGCATGCACAGCGGCCGGGTCTACCGGCTCGCCTACCGGCTGACCGGCAACCAGCACGACGCCGAGGATCTCACCCAGGAGGTCTTCGTCCGCGTCTTCCGCTCCCTGTCGACGTACACGCCGGGCACCTTCGAGGGCTGGCTGCACCGCATCACGACCAACCTCTTCCTGGACATGGTCCGCCGCAAGCAGCGCATCCGTTTCGACGCGCTGGGTGACGACGCGGCCGAGCGGCTGCCCAGCAAGGAGCCCAACCCCCAGCAGCTGTTCAACGACGCCCACTTCGACGCGGACGTCCAGCAGGCTCTCGACACCCTCGCGCCCGAGTTCCGGGCCGCGGTCGTCCTCTGCGACATCGAGGGCCTCTCCTACGAGGAGATCGCCGCGACCCTGGGCGTCAAGCTGGGCACCGTCCGCTCGCGCATCCACCGCGGCCGTTCCCAGCTGCGCAAGGCCCTCGCCCACCGCGCGCCCGAGGCGCGCGCGGGGCGCCGTCCCCTCATGGCGCGCGTGCCCGCGCTGGGAGGAGGGGGCACGACCGCGTGAGTGGATCCCGACACAACGCAGCCGAGAGGCTCCTCGCGGAGCAGCATCTCGGAGACCGACTCTCGGCCCTGGTGGACGGCGAGCTCGGCCACGACACCCGTGAGCGCGTGCTGGCGCACGTGGCGACCTGCCCCAAGTGCAAGTCCGAGGTCGACGCGCAGCGCCGACTGAAGAACGTCTTCGCGGAGGTCGCACCGCCCACCCCCTCCGAAAGCTTTCTGGCCCGTCTCCAGGGGCTGCCCGCGGGGCCCGGGGGAGGCGGCGATCCGGACCGTGGCGGCACGCCGCCGCGCGGCGGCGGCCTCACCGACGGAGTCGGAGTGAGAGGGACGCGACGGGAGGAGCCGTTCGAGTTCGGCTATGTGCCGGCCCGCGACCACGGCTCCGTGTTCTCCCCCGCGTCGGACCGGGGCTTTCGCATCCACCCGCTGAGCCGTGGCGGCGAACGCCACGACTTCGAGCGCTCCCGTGGCATGCGGTTCGCGTTCGTCGCCGCCGGCGCGGTGTCGCTGGCCGCGATCGCCCTCGGCGGCATGACCACCGTCGCCCCGATCGACACGAGCGCGGACGGCCGGGCCGGGGCGGGTTCCGGAAGCAATGTGACACCGGCCCGCACTCCCGGCATGGGCACCGGCACGGGTTCCTCTGCGATGTCGGAGAGCCAGCGTCGCCGCGCCGCGGGCCCCCTGCTCTCCCAGGGCGGCCAGCTCGGTCACACCCCGGCGGCCCCCACCGAGGCTTCCGCACCGCTGCTGCCCGGCGTGCCCGCTCCGGCCGGCGGGCGGAGCGACCAGGTCCTGCACCGGCTCACCACACCCATGGTGGCCGGGGCCGCGGCGATGTCCCCGCTGATACGTCCGCTCGGCATGACCCCGCCGATCTCGCTGACCGCCTGGAGCGCCACACCTCAGGTCTCCGGCATCGGCCTGTTCGCCGCCCCCGACACCGTCTCCGCTCCCTCGTCCTCTCCCTTCTTGCGCAACGCTCGCTGAGCCGGGGCCCGCGCCACTCCGCCGCGAACCTGGTTGAATCCAGGGACGATCGCGTCCGGCCGGGCGGCCGGGCGCCAAAGCGGAGTGCGCGGGTGGGGAGAGCATGGACGAGGGGAAGCCCACGAAGGCGAAGTGGTGGAGCCGGCCTCGACCACAGGAACCCGCGGGAGACCGGCACGCCGCGCACGACGCCGACAGCATGACGGCGCCGTCGCCGCCCACCCCGGACGGCGACTTCGAGTTGGCCCGTCCCGCGACCCCGGGCGAGGACGGCTTCGCCGACGGTGCTTCCGACGCGCCCGACGTGGCTCCTACCGACGAGACCGGTCCTACCGATGAGACCGGTTCCGTCGACGACGCCGGTGGGGCCGATGAGGCCTTCGGCGGGACCAGCTTGCAGGAGCCGGCCGCCGACCCCGACCCTGCCCCCGACACCGCCGAGTCGGTGGCCGGCGTGCCTGTCGGGCCGGAGTCAATCGCTGCCGCGCGGCCAAGGCCGCTGCACGACCCCGACCCGTACAGCACTCCGCCGTACGGCGAACCGGGCCCCTGGGCCCCCGCACCGCCCGTCCAGCACCCGGCCGTCACGTCCGCCCACGGCACCGGGACGGCTCCCGGCGTGACCGTTCCTCCGTCGCTCCCGTCGCTCCCGTCGCTCCCGTCGGTCCCGAGTCAGGCTGTCCCGCCGTCGGCCGTCCCGGGGCCGTGGGTGACGCCCCGGGGGGCGGCACCGGTCGCCGCCGCCGCGCCCGGTGCCGACCCGACTGTCGCTCCCGGCGCCGCAGCCGTCCCCGCCCAGGACGTCGGGCCAGGCCCGGGCTCGGCTGTGGCACCCGGCCCGGATCCCGCTCACGGCACGCTGCCCGCCACCCCCGCCGCCCCCGCCGACTCCGGGGACCCCCTGGCCGCCCCGGCCGCATCCGGACCGGCGCCCGCCCCCGCCGTCCCGACCGGCCCGGCCGTAGGCGACACGGGCTTCGACCCCTGGCAGCGCTACGACCCCTGGGCTGCCGCCTCGCGGCGGGAGACGTACGTGCACGACGGGCCGTGGCAGCAGACCGGGGCCGGAGCCGTGACCGCGGGGCAGCGGCGGCGGTGGGTGCGTAGCCGGTTGGTGGGCGGTGCTGTCGCCGTCGCGTTGGTGTCGGGCGTGCTCGGCGGAGCCGTGGGCGTGTATCTCGAGCGCAACGGCGGGCTCGACCCGATCCGGCTCCCGCAGGCGTCCGCCGAGCCCGCCGGACGGGCCGCGGAGAGCGTGGCCGGTATCGCTGCCCGCGCCCTGCCCAGCGTCGTCACCCTGCACGTCAGCGGCGGCGACGAGGGCGGCACCGGCACCGGGTTCGTGCTCGACTCGCTCGGCTACATCCTCACCAACAACCACGTCGTCGAGCCGGCCGGGAGCGACGGCGCGATAACCGTCGTCTTCAACGGCGGCCAGACCGCCA
Organism: Streptomyces sp. B21-105; assembly: GCF_036898465.1. Taxonomy (NCBI): domain Bacteria; kingdom Bacillati; phylum Actinomycetota; class Actinomycetes; order Kitasatosporales; family Streptomycetaceae; genus Streptomyces; species Streptomyces sp. B21-105. The sequence continues at coordinate 6,061,081 of NZ_JARUMJ010000001.1, forward strand.
AGGCCGAGGTCGTCGGCCGGGACAGCGGATACGACCTCGCCGTGGTGCGGGTGACCGGCGTGAAGGGGCTCAAGCCCCTCTACCTCGGCAACTCCGACAACGTCCGGGTCGGCGACCCGGTCGTCGCCATCGGGGCCCCCTTCGACCTCGAGGGCACCGTCACCTCCGGCATCATCAGCGCCAAGGAACGCCCCATCACGGCCGGCGGTGACGGCGGTGACGCCGACGACGTGTCGTACGTCGACGCCCTGCAGACCGACGCGCCGATCAACCCCGGCAACTCGGGCGGGCCGCTCCTCGACGCGCAGGGCCACGTCATCGGCATCAACTCCGCGATCCGCTCCGCCGACGAGGGTGTGGGCGCCGGCGACGTGCAGTCCGGTTCGATCGGCCTCGGCTTCGCCATCCCGATCAACCAGGGCAAGCGGGTCGCCGAGGAGCTGATCAACAACGGCAGGGCGACCCACCCCGTCATCGGCGTCAGCCTCGACCTTCAGTACGCGGGCGACGGCGCCCGGATCAGCGCGAAGAGCGGTGACGGCGGCCCCCCGGTCACCGTGGGCGGCCCCGGCGCCCGGGCCGGGCTGCGGGGCGGAGACGTCGTCACCGAGGTCGACGGGCAGCGCGTCCACTCTGGCGAGGAGCTGATCGTCAGAACCCGCGCCCACCGCCCCGGCGACCGCCTGAGGCTGACGATCCTGCGCGACGGCGCCGAGCGCACCGTCATGCTGGTCCTCGGCTCGTCCGGCGGCGGCTGACGCGCCGCGCCCCGGCTCGCGCGGCCGTCGCGGCCCGCCCGGACCGTCCGGCCCGCGGACGGCCATGCGCCCGAGGATTGCCAGAAACGTCACATGTCGGACTGCGAAAGCGGGTCTGACATGGCAAACATCGCGAAAAACCGGCCGCGTACACGCACTCGGAGGCTCCGGGGCAGTACCGGTTCGACGGGTGCGACAGGTACCGTGGACCGGCCTGGACCACGGAAGACCCGAACTGACCACTGAGGGCCCGAGGACCGAGGACCGAGGACATCGCAAGGAGCTTCAGGTGTTCAATGACATAGGACCGCTCGAGCTGGTGACGCTGATCGTCCTGGCCGTGCTCGTCTTCGGTCCGGACAAGCTCCCGAAGGTCATTCAGGACGTGACGCGCACCATTCGGAAGATCCGCGAGTTCTCCGAGAGCGCCAAGGCGGACATCCGCGGCGAGCTGGGGCCCGAGTTCAAGGACTTCGAGTTCGAGGACCTCAACCCCAAGACGTTCATCCGCAAGCAGCTGGACAACGACGAACTGGGGCTGAAGGAGATCCGCAACGGCTTCGACCTGAAGAAGGAGATGGCCGAGGTCACGGACGCCGTCCACAGCCGCGACACGGACACCGCCGCCTCGGGTTCGTCGTCCTCCTCGCCGTCCTTGCCCTCGTCCGGCGGCGGTCGCGTCGACATGACCAAGAAGCCCGAGGAGCCGGGCAAGGACGACCGTCCGCCCTTCGACGCGGACGCCACCTGAGCCACCCGCGCCCCCGGTGTGAGGGGGCGCACGCCGCAAGCGCCGGGTGGATTCCCGGCAGCCGGGAGCAGGGTGGCTATGCTGCCTGGTTGTTGTGCGGAGCGGACGAGTACGCCCGAACGGGGGCGGGCCGGTCGTTCCGTCGAGAACGAGGAGGCGTCCGGGCAGATGGAGACGACGAGTCGGGCAGTCGCGCAGACGCCGGCCGCGGAGGGCGGACCACAGGTCCCCTCCGTCCGGCGTACGGTCGACGGCTACCTGGAGGCACCCTTTCCCTGGTACGGCCTCGACGAGGCCTTCACGGGGCCGCGCTGGCTGATGCAGGTGGGCACGGCGGCCGACGGGGCCGTCGAGCACGGTTGTGTCGGACACGGCGACGAGCCCTCCGTGCGGCACGAGACGGCAGGCGAGGACCGCGGGAAGTTCGCGGTCGTGGTGACCGTCGCCGCGAACCCGGTCCGGCGCAGCCCGGACGGCACCGGTCTGCTCGAGGCCACCTCCGTGTCCTCGGCGGCCTGGCTCGCGGGTGTGGGCCTGCTGTCCTTCACCTGGCCGGGCCAGATGGACCACAGCCTGCGCGACGAGTGGCTGGACCAGCAGACCGAGACGGCGTGGGTCCTCGCCGACGACCTCTCGGGACCGGACTGGTCCACGCTGTCCCTGCCGGTCGACGGTGTGCCGACCCCGTTCCACTACCGCGAGTCCGAGTTCGGCTGGGTGCTGGCCGGTTCCACCGCGGGCGGGGTGCATCTGGGGGCGTACGGACGCGGCATGAGCGCGTACGGTCTCGGCTTCTCCGCGATCAAGGACATCGCCGAGTACGCCTAGACACGACGCCTGGACACGACGCCTGGACACAACAAAAGAGGGTGCCCCCGAGCGGAGGGCACCCTCACGGGCGGGCGACGCCGTGATGCCGGTCTAGAACTTGTTCCTCGGGGTGATCCCCAGCGACAGTCCCGACAGGCCGCGCTGCCTGCCGCCGAGCTTGCCCGCGATGGCCCGCAGCGCGGAACCCGCCGGGGACTCGGGGTCGGTCAGGACGACCGGCTTGCCCTCGTCGCCGCCCTCGCGCAGCCGGACGTCGATCGGGATGGAGCCGAGCACCGGGACGTTGGCGCCGGTCGTGCGGGTCAGCCCGTCGGCCACCGACTGTCCGCCGCCGGTGCCGAACACGTCGACCATCTCCCCGCAGTGCGGGCAGGGCAGGCCGGACATGTTCTCCACCACGCCGACGATCTTCTGGTGGGTCTGCACGGCGATGGACCCGGCCCGTTCGGCGACCTCGGCCGCCGCCTGCTGCGGGGTCGTCACGACCAGGATCTCGGCGTTCGGGACCAGCTGCGCCACCGAGATCGCGATGTCGCCGGTGCCCGGCGGGAGGTCGAGCAGCAGCACGTCCAGGTCGCCCCAGTAGACGTCCGCCAGGAACTGCTGGAGCGCGCGGTGCAGCATCGGGCCGCGCCAGACGACCGGGGCGTTGCCCGGAGTGAACATGCCGATGGAGATGACCTTCACGCCGTTCGCGGACGGCGGCATGATCATGTTCTCGACCTGGGTGGGACGGCCGTCCGCGCCCAGCATGCGGGGCACGCTGTGGCCGTAGATGTCGGCGTCGACGACACCCACCTTCAGGCCGTCGGCCGCCATCGCCGCCGCCAGGTTCACCGTCACCGACGACTTGCCGACGCCGCCCTTGCCGGACGCGACCGCGTACACGCGGGTCAGCGAGCCGGGCTTGGCGAACGGGACCTCGCGCTCGGTCTGGCCGCCGCGCAGGGCGCTCGCCAGTTCCTTGCGCTGTTCGTCGCTCATCACGTCGAGGGTGACGTCGACGCGGGTGACGCCCTCCACCGCAAAGACGGCGTCGGTCACCCGCTGGGTGATCGTCTCGCGCATCGGACAGCCGGAGACCGTCAGGTACACGGTGACCGCGACCGCCCCGTCCGCACCGATCTCCACCGACTTCACCATCCCGAGCTCGGTGATGGGTCGGTTGATCTCGGGGTCGTTCACCGTCGCGAGCGCTTCGCGCACGGTGTCACCCGAAAGGGTGGAGCCCGGCTTATCGGCGGCCATCGGTGTTTCCTTCGCTACTAGTCTCCTGCCTGTGCCGTCAGGCGCCGGACAGGGCTTGTCCGTCATGAGGACGCGGTCGCGTCCGATTGAGAAGCCGCTCCCTGGGAGAGGCGGAGTCACAAGCACGATGGTACGGCGCATTCAGCGGCCCTCAGGAACCATCCTCCATCAGTTGGGATGCCCGGTGCTCCTCGATCTCCTTCAGGAGATCCTGGAGCTCGGAGCGGATCCAGTCCCGGGTGGCGACCTCGCCGAGACCGATCCGCAGGGCGGCGATCTCCCGGGTCAGATACTCGGTGTCGGCGATGGACCGCTCGTTCTGCTTGCGGTCCTGCTCCAGGTTGACCCGGTCGCGGTCGTCCTGCCGGTTCTGCGCGAGCAGGATCAGCGGGGCCGCGTAGGAGGCCTGGAGGGAGAGCATCAGGGTCAGGAAGATGAACGGGTAGTTGTCGAAGCGCAGGTCGCGTGGGGCGAAGATGTTCCACAGGACCCAGACGATGATGACGATCGTCATCCAGACGATGAACCGTCCGGTGCCCAGGAACCGCGCGATGCGCTCCGACAGCCGTCCGAAGGCCTCCGGGTCCCACTCGGGCAGGATCCGGTGCCGGGGTGGCCGCGGCTGGTCCAGCCGGGGCCGGTGCCGGCCGGACGCCGTGGCGCCGACCGGCGTGCGCTCGGCGCGCCCGCCGCTGTCGCGCTCAGGAGTCACCCGGACCCACCTCCTCGGTCGCGCCCTCGTCGAGGTGGAACTCCGTCTCCCGCCAGTCCTCGGGCAGCAGGTGGTCCAGGACGTCGTCCACGGTCACCGCGCCCAGCAGCGAGCCCGCCTCGTCGACGACGGGGGCCGCGACCATGTCGTACGTCGCGAAGAATCCGGCGACGACCGGCAGCGCCGCGTCCGGCGCCAGGGCCTGCAGATCGTCGTCGATGATCGAGCTGACCAGGGTGTACGGCGGGTCGCGCAGCAGTCGCTGGAAGTGGACCGTGCCGAGGTACTTGCCGGTCGGCGTCTCGTCGGGCGGGCGGCAGACGTAGACCTGCGCGGCGAGCGCGGGGGAGAGGTCGCGGTTGCGCACGCGCGCGAGGGCGTCCGCGACGGTGGCGTCCGGCCGCAGGACGATCGGCTCGGTGGTCATCAGCCCGCCCGCGGTGTGCTCCTCGTAGGCCATCAGACGCCGCATGTCGGCCGCGTCCGCCGGTTCCATCAGACTCAGCAGCCGCTCCTGGTCCTGCTCCGGGAGCTCGGACAGCAGGTCGGCCGCGTCGTCGGGGTCCATGGCCTCCAGGACGTCCGCGGCGCGCTCCTCCTTCAGCTTGCCGAGGATCTCGATCTGGTCGTCCTCCGGCAGCTCCTCGAGGACGTCGGCGAGGCGGTCGTCGTCGAGGGCCGCGGCCACCTCGGCGCGCCGCTTCGGCGACAGGTGGTGCAGGACGTTGGCGAGGTCGGCGGGGCGCAGCTGTTCGAAGGTGGCCAGCAGGCTCTCCGCGCCCTGCCCGTGCTCCTCCAGCGAGAACCCGGTGACCGCCGACCACTCCACGGTCAGCGTCTCGCCCTTCGCCCGCCGGAACGCGCTCGCCTTCTTGCCCTTGCGGACGAAGACGCGGTCGATCTCCCAGTCCCGGCGGGCCGGCAGCTGCTGCACCGACACGTCGAGGACGCCGACCTCCTCGCCGGTCTCGACGAGCGTGACGCGCCGGTCGAGCAGTTCCCCGAAGGCCAGCCGCTCGGTCGGCCGCTGCTCGAAGCGCCGGACGTTGAGCACGCCGGTGGTGATGACCTGTCCGGACTCGATGCCGGTGACCCGGGTCATCGGCAGGAAGATGCGCCGCCGCGTGGACAGTTCGACGACCAGCCCGAGCACCCGGGGCGGCCGGCGGCCCACCCGCAGTACGACGACGAGGTCGCGTACCCGGCCCACCTGGTCACCGTTCGGATCGAAGACGGGGATGCCGGAGAGGTGCGAGACGAAGATCCGCGGGGCGCCCGCTGCCATCACCGCACCTCCTTCCCTGCCGACTTCTTCACGGACACTTCCACGGCCGCCTTCACGGCCGTCTCCGCTGACTTGTTCACGGAGCGACCGTCCGCGTCGTCAGGGGTGACGCACTTCTCCCGAATGCCCGCTCGTGCGGGCTTAAGGCTAGCCCGTCCCGATCGGATACGCCCTGGTGGGCGGTCCGGACGGACTGGCTCCGCCAGGGCTCCGAGACCCCGGTACGCTGCCGTACGCCGCTCGGCACAACCCCGCAGAAAGGTGAATCCCCCTGTGACTGCGATTCCCCAGAACCGTACGCGCCGGGTCCCGCTGGTGAGCGCGGTGTGCGCGCTGGTCGTGGGTCTGGGACTGACGGGATGCAGTGAGGATCCGGACGCGGGCACGAACGGGGTGGGCAGACTTCCCGCCCCGGAGATCCAGGCGAAGACGAAGGCGGCCGCGGACTCGGTCGACGCGGTGCGCCTGTCGGGGAACGTGGTCACCAGCGGGCGCACGTACAAGCTCGACATGCGGCTGAAGGCGGACGGCGCCACCGGCTCGGTCACCGCCGAAGGGTCCACCTTCCATCTGCTGCGGGTCGGCGAGCAGCTGTTCCTGAAAGCCGACGCGGCGTTCTGGAAGCACGAGGACGCCAAGTCCGACGACGGCAAGGACGCGGCGACCGGCGGCAAGCTCGACGGCAAGTATGTGAAGGTGCCGACCGGCGACCCGTCGTACAAGAAGTTCAGCGGCTTCACGGACAAGGATCTCCTGCTCGACGGTCTGCTGACGCTGCACGGCTCGCTGGACACCGACGGCCACCACGAGCAGTCCGGCGTCCGCACGGTCCGCATCACGGGCGACGGTGGCTCCGGCGGCGCGCTGGACGTGTCGCTGGAGGGCAAGCCGTACCCCCTGCGCCTGGAACGCGCCGGAGGGGCGGGCACGCTGAGCTTCTCGGCCTGGGGGAAGGACTTCGCCCTCAAGGAGCCGACGAAGGGCGAGACGGTGGACTACGGCAAACAGCTCCCGACGTCGTAGCCCCGACGTCGTAGCCCAGACGCCGTAGCCTCGTCGCCGGGCGTCCGCGGCGGCTACTTGCGTCTGCGTTTGCGCAGCAGCAGCTTCGGGAGTGCGGCCGGCGCCGCCTCGCGCGTCGTGGCCGGGGTGGCGACGGGCGCCGTGGCGAGGTCCCCGTCCGGCAGCGGCGCCAGGTCGCCGGTCGGCTCCAGCCGGAGCACCCGGCACTCCCGGGCCCAACGCTCTGTCATGGCCTCGCCGTCGGGCGCGTTCAGCCGCTTGCCCTTGAGTTCGGCGACGGCCGCCTCCCACGCCTTCGAGCCCGGCGTGAGCTGGACGATCCGAGCCGTCCAGGAGACCAGTCGGCCGCCCTTGTCCTTGCTGCGGACGGTGACCTCGGCCGAGCCGCCCTCGACGAGCCCCGGTAGCGGCTGCTCGCCCGGCCCGTCGCCGACCAGACAGGCCGCGCCCTCGTGCCAGACGTGCCACAGCGCACGCGCGGCCGTCTCACCGGCGCCCCTGACCCAGACCAGGCCGGACTTCTTGGTGGCCTCCTCGACGAGGGCCCGCTCGACGAGTGCCCGCTTGTCGGGCGCCTGCTCGTCGGGGGTCTGCTCGGCGAGGGTCTGCTCGGCGAGGGCCTGCTCGTCGAGTGCCCGGTCTCCGTGGGCCCGGCCGGTCGGCTCGCTTGTCATGCCGTCAGCCTAGCCGGGCGTCCTCACAGCCAGCCGTTGCGCTTCAGCGTGCGGTGGATGCCCACACACAGGGCCACCATGGCCGACATGACGACGGGGTAGCCGTACTTCCAGTGCAGTTCCGGCATGTAGTCGAAGTTCATCCCGTACACCCCGCACACCATCGTCGGTACGGCGATGATGGCGGCCCAGGACGTGATCTTGCGCATGTCCTCGTTCTGCGCGACGGAGGCCTGTGCGAGGTTGGCCTGGAGGATCGAGTTGAGCAGCTCGTCGAAGCCGATGACCTGCTCCTGGACCCGGGCGAGGTGGTCGGCGACGTCCCGGAAGTACTTCTGGATGTCGGGGTCGACCAGCCGCATCGGCCGCTCGCTCAGCAGCTGCATCGGCCGCAGCAGCGGCGACACCGCACGCTTGAACTCCAGCACCTCACGCTTGAGTTGGTAGATCCGGCCGGCGTCCGTGCCGCGCGGGGTGCCCTTGCGTCCCGGCGAGAACACCTCCGTCTCGACCTCGTCGATGTCGTCCTGCACGGCGTCCGCCACCGCGATGTAGCCGTCGACCACGTGGTCGGCGATGGCGTGCAGCACCGCCGAGGGGCCCTTGGCGAGCAGTTCGGGGTCGTCCTGGAGGCGGTGGCGCAGTGCGCGCAGCGAGCCCTGGCCGCCGTGCCGGACGGTGATGAAGAAGTCCTTGCCGGTGAAGCACATGACCTCACCGGTCTCGACGACCTCGCTGTTGGCCGTCAGCCGGTCGTGCTCGATGTAGTGGATGGTCTTGAAGACGGTGAAGAGGGAGTCGTCGTAACGCTCCAGCTTGGGCCGCTGGTGGGCCTGCACCGCGTCCTCCACGGCCAGCGGGTGCAGCCCGAACTCGGCGGCGATACCGGCGAATTCGGCCTCGGTCGGCTCGTGCAGCCCGATCCACACGAAGCCGCCGTCCCGCCGCACCTGACGCATGGCCTCCTGCGGGTTCGGCGCCTGGGCGAAGACGACGCGGGCGCCGTCGCGGTAGACGGCGCAGTCGACGACGGCCGACGGCGTGGCGGGGTCGCGGGTGGTGTCGTAGGCGCCGTTGTCCATACGCCCGCCCCCCTTGCGCAGGGAGGGGCGGGCCGGGCGGACGACGGCACGGAGGTCGCGGATCATCGACATGGCAGGTTCCTTCGCGACGAGCAAAGAAAGACCGCCACGGCGGGTGGAACTGCCCGGAATGGGGACGTCCTGACTTGGGTCTTCCCGGCCCTCGAGGCGGGAAAGGTTTGGCACGTCCACAAAGCGGGGAGCACCGCTCCGTCGCGGTGGCGAGCTTCGCTACTGATTCAGATCAAACGATCAGACAGATCAGGCAAAACGAAACGAAGTGCTCTTCCGCTGAAGATGAGCGCGAGAGTCGGCGACCAGCCGGAGGCGAGAAGGCCAGAGGCGAAGAGGCCAGAGCAGTTGCGTCAGCGGCCGGAAGAGCGAGTGGTACTGCACGGGTGACTTCGATCCATGACAGCCCCACCTCCTCCAGCCGGTCCCTCGTAAGGGAGTCTCGTCTGCGTCGGGGCAAGATCGCGACGCTTCAGCGTGCTGCCCCGAACCACCGGGCAAGAGTAGCAGTCGACCGAAGTGTCAAGGTGCTGCTTTGCCGCGCTCTGACGAGTTCTATGCTCGCCGCATGGCTGATGTTCTTCCTCTGGTCGAGGCCCGTCTGCGCACGGCGCTGGGCGAGCCGGACGCCCGCGCGGCGGTCACCTTCCTCGGCGCCGACCGCGTCGAGGTGCTGCGTTTCCGTGAGGGCGACATCGTTCGCTACGCCACGCTCGGCATGTCCGCGCAGCCGATGAGCGATCCCACGGCGGTGCTCGCGGACCCGGTGAAGGGCCCGCGCGCCGAACTGCTCCTGTCCGTCCGGCCGGGTGACGCCGACACGGACAAGGTGCTTCGTCCGCTCGCCGTGCTCGCCGCCTCCCCGCAGGTCGAGGGCGTGGTCGTGGCTCCGGGCGCCTCCCTCGACGTGGGCGGGCCGCTGTGGCCCGGCGCTCCGTTCACCTCGGTCCTGGTCGCCGAGCCGGGCGGTCTGGTGGAGGACCTCGACCTCGACGGGCCCCTCGACCCGGTCCGCTTCCTGCCGCTGCTCCCGATGACCCCGAACGAGGCCGCCTGGAAGCGCGTGCACGGCGCCCAGGCCCTTCAGGAGCGCTGGCTGACGAACGGGACGGACCTGCGGGATCCGTCCCGCAGGTCCGTCCCGTTCGACTGACGCTCCGTGAGGAACGTCACCAAAGCCCGGCCGTCGGCGGCCGGTTGGCGATGCCGGGCGCGGAGGGCTCAGCCGGCGAAGACCGCGACCCCGTCCTCCGTCGCGTGCTGCGGCTCGAGTTCACGTGCCTCGGCCGTGAGTGCCCCGCGCCGGACGACGACCACGACCGCGCCGAGCACCGCCGTCACCGCCGCGACAACGAACGGCACGTGGACGTCGGTCCATTCCTCGATCTTCGGCGCGAAGTAGGGCGCCGCCGCGGCCGCGAACCACCGCACGAAGTTGTACCCGGCGCTCGCCACGGGGCGCGGCGCGTCCGACACGCCGAGCGCCAACTCGGTGTAGACGGTGTTGTTCACGCCGATGAAAGCGCCCGACAGGATCGTGCAGACGACCGCCGTGGAGTGGTCGCCGTAGCCGAGGAGGAGCACGTCGGCGGCGAGCAGCAGCAGCGAGCCGCCGAGCACCTTCAGCGAGCCGAACCGCTTCTGCAGTCGCGGGGCGACGAGCACCGAGAAGACCGCGAGCAGCACGCCCCAGGCGAAGAACACCGCTCCCGACTTGTAGGGGGTCATGTCCAGCACGAAGGGGGTGAAGGCCAGCACGGTGAAGAACGTGTAGTTGTAGAAGAACGCCGAGGCGGCGGCGGAGGCGAGACCGCCGTGGCCGAGCGCCTTGAGCGGGTCGAGCAGCGAGGTCTTGCGGGCCGGCTTCGGCTGCTCCTTCAGGAACACCGTGATGCACAGGAAGCCGATGGCCATCAGGAACGCGGTGCCGAAGAACGGGTAGCGCCAGCTGGCGTCGCCGAGCAGCGCGCCGAGCAGCGGTCCGCAGGCCATGCCGAGGCCGAGCGCGGACTCGTACAGCAGAATGGCGGCCGCGCTGCCGCCGGCCGCCGCGCCGACGATCACGGCGAGCGCGGTGGAGACGAAGAGGGCGTTGCCCAGTCCCCAGCCGGCTCGGTAGCCGACCAGCTGCGCGACCGAGTCCGAGGTGCCGGCGAGGCCCGCGAAGACGACGACGAGGGCGAGGCCGGCGAGCAGCGTCCGGCGTCCGCCGATGCGGCTGGAGACGAAGCCGGTGACCAGCATCGCGATCGCGGTGATCAGGAAGTACGAGGTGAAGAGCAGGGAGACCTGTCCGGCCGTGGCGTCCAGCCCCTGGGCGATGGACGGCAGGATCGGGTCGACCAGGCCGATGCCCATGAAGGCGACGACGGACGCGCCGGCGGTCGCCCACACCGCCTTCGGCTGCCGCAGGATGCTTCCGGTTCCCGCTCCCGCGTCGAATGGGTCCATGGTGCGTCTCACCCCTCCAGAGATGGTTGGTATATGCACATAGTAAGTTAGCTCGGCTAATTAATGCAAGCTACATGTATGTTGTGCGAGAGCAACTGGTTCCGTCCGGACGGGTGATCGTCCTTGACGTGGACGTGCTCGGGTAGGACCGTGGGGCTCTATGAGGGGCGAACCCAGTTGCCCGAAGTGTGGTGGCCGGGTCAGGGCTCCCGGACTCTTCGCCGATTCCTGGCAGTGCGATGTGCACGGGACGGTCCATCCGCTGCAGCCTGTGATCCCGCCCAGCGTCGAGGCGCTCAGCGTCGTCGTGCACCGCACCCAGGTGCCGGTGTGGATGCCGTGGCCGCTGCCGGTCGGCTGGCTCTTCACGGGTGTGACCTATGCGGGCGACGACCGCAGCGGCGGCCGTGCCACCGCGGTGGCCTGCTCCGGGCCCGGACCGCTCGGCGGCATGGGCGAGCTGATCCTGGTCGCCGAGGAGCTGGGCGTCGGCCTGGGCGCGCGCTACGCCGGCGTCGACGGGCCGGACCCGGGGCCGTACATGAGCGTCGAGAAACCGCCGCAGGCCAAGGTCCTGGCCGCAGGTCGGCCCACTCCGCTCTGGCATGTCTCGGCTACCCCGGACGACCGTGCGGTCTTCGCGGGCGAGGCGCGGGGGCTGTGGCTGTGGGCGGTGGTGTGGCCCGAGCAGTCCGGACTGCTGATGTACGACGAGCTGGTGCTGACGGATCTGCGGGACGCGGGGGCGGAGGTGGAGCTGGTGCCCTGCGGGGCACTGTCACCGCGCCTCCTCAAGCCGTAGCGCGCTGTCGGCTTTTGTCGGGCCCTGCTGATTCCGCCGGGCTCTGCCGATCCGGTCGGCCCTGTCGGGTCTGGCGGGTGTAGGGGGCGCCGGGGGGTTTCGGGTGTGACAGGGCGGTCTGATTTTCCGGCTATGCTGGAGCGTCCCCTTCCGTCCGTCCCCGACTGGAGTCCGCGTCGTGCGCATCGATCTGCACTGCCACTCCACGGCCTCGGACGGTACGGACACCCCGGCCGAGCTGGTGCGAGGCGCCGCAGCCGCCGGACTGGACGTCGTCGCGCTGACCGACCACGACACCACGCGCGGACACGCCGAGGCCGTCGCGGCACTGCCCTCGGGGCTCACCCTCGTCACCGGCGCGGAGCTGTCCTGCCGGGTCGACGGGATCAGCATGCACATGCTGGCCTACCTCTTCGACCCCGAGGAGCCCGCTCTGCTCGCCGAACGCGAGCTGGTGCGGGACGACCGGGTGCCCCGGGCGCACGCGATGATCGCCCGGCTGAACGACCTGGGCGTGCCCGTCACCTGGGACCAGGTGGCGCGGATCGCGGGGGAGGGGTCCGTCGGGCGGCCGCATGTCGCCACCGCGCTGGTCGAGCTCGGCGTCGTCCCGACCGTGAACGACGCCTTCACCGCGCACTGGCTGGCCGACGGCGGCCGGGCCCACGTCGGGAAGCACGAGACCGACCCCTTCGAGGCGATCCGGCTGGTCAAGGCCGCGGGCGGGGTCACCGTCTTCGCGCACCCGGGCGCGAGCAAGCGGGGGCACACGGTGCCGGAGGCCGTGATCGCCGAGCTGGCCGCCGCCGGTCTCGACGGCGTCGAGGTCGACCACATGGACCACGACGCGGACACCCGCGCGCGGCTGCGCGGCCTGGCCCGGGACCTGGGGCTGCTGGTCACCGGCTCCTCGGACTACCACGGCAGCCGTAAGACGTGCGTGCTCGGCGAGTACACCACCGACCCCGAGGTGTACGGGGAGATCACCCGGCGGGCGACGGGTGCGTTTCCCGTCCCGGGGGCCGGCGGAGTCTGAGTTCCGACCCCGACTCCGTTTCCACGCCCCTGTGCTGCAGGCTGTGCCCACCCGTTCCTCCCCCCAGTGCCTCCAGGGCCTGGGATACCCCATGCGGAACGACTGTTCACAGCGGTAGCCCTTCTCCGCAAGGCCCAACCATGTTCGACGTCGCTGTCTTCGGCTCCCTCTTCCTCACCCTTTTCGTCATCATGGATCCCCCCGGGATCACCCCGATCTTCCTCGCGCTGACCGCCGGACGCCCCGGCAAGGTGCAGAAGCGGATGGCCTTCCAGGCCGTCTGTGTGGCGGGCGGCGTGATCGCCGTCTTCGGACTCCTCGGCCACCAGATCCTCGACTACCTGCACGTCTCCGTGCCCGCGCTGATGATCGCGGGCGGGCTGCTGCTTCTGCTGATCGCGCTCGACCTGCTCACCGGCAAGACCGACGAGCCGAAGCAGACCAAGGACGTCAACGTCGCCCTTGTCCCCCTGGGCATGCCGCTGCTGGCCGGCCCCGGCGCCATCGTGTCCGTCATCCTCGCCGTGCAGAAGGCGGACGGGGTGGCGGCGCAGGCCTCGGTCTGGGCGGCCATCCTCGCCATCCATGTCGTGCTGTGGCTGGTGATGCGGTACTCGCTGCTGATCATCCGCGTCATCAAGGACGGCGGCGTGGTCCTGGTGACCCGGCTCGCGGGCATGATGCTCTCGGCGATCGCCGTGCAGCAGATCATCAACGGGATCACCATGGTCGTCCGGTCGAGCTGACCTGCGGACACGCGGACAGCAAAGCCCCCTACGGCGGTGCCGTAGGGGGCTCGCAAACCTGTAAGGGGACCCGCGCTGTTACGAGGCCGTGGGGTCGGCCGGACGGATCCACAGCCGCTGCCCGATGGCGGCGGCCTGCTGAACGATCCGGTTGACGGAGGCGGCGTCCACGACGGTGCTGTCCACGGGGGTTCCGTCGACGTCGTCGAGTCGCATGATTTCGAAGCGCATGGCTTCTCCCTTCGTCTGGTCATCCTCCTGAGGAGAACTACTTGGTTACGTAGGGAGTCAACGGCATGCGTGTTACAAACATTCCCTACGCTAAAGAAATTTTTCGAACGACTAATTACTAGCGAGTAAGGGAGCTTGTGTGGACTGAACGGGACCGGTTGTGTTCGCAGCGTGACCACCGGGACAATGGAGGCGATGAACGACGACCTCCCGGCCCTCGCCGCCCGCATCGACCGCACGAACCAGCTGCTGACCCGCATGCTCGCGGAGGTGGCCAAGACGCCCTCGACCCACGCGATCTTCGTCGACGCGGGGTACCTGTACGCGGCGGCGGGGCGTCTGGTGGCCGGGACCGAGGACCGGCGGGCCTTCGACCTCGACGCCGAGGGCCTGATCGAGGCGCTCATCGACCGCGCACGCTCGATCTTCGCCGACAGCCGGCTGCTGCGGGTCTACTGGTACGACGGCGCCCGGCGGCGCATCCACACCACCGAGCAGCAGTCCATCGCCGAACTGCCGGACGTGAAAGTGCGGTTGGGCAATCTCAACGCCAACAACCAGCAGAAGGGCGTTGATTCGCTGATCCGCACCGACCTCGAGTCGCTGGCCCGTCACCGGGCGATCAGCGACGCGGCCCTGCTGGGCGGCGACGAGGACCTGGTATCGGCGGTGGAGGCCGCGCAGGGGTACGGCGCCCGCGTCCACCTGTGGGGCATCGAGGCGCCTGAGGGCCGCAACCAGGCGGAGCCGCTGCTCTGGGAGGTCGACAGCCAGCGCACCCTCGACCTCGACTTCTTCAAGCCCTACGTGGCCCGCCGCACCGCGGGGGCCTACGAGTCGGCCGGCGCGGGCCGTCCCACCCGCGAGGCCGTCCGTTTCGCCGGCGCGCAGATCGCGGCGAAGTGGCTGGCGGCGCGGGGCAGGGAGAGCCTGGCCGAGTTGCTGCCGGGCCACCCCTACCTCCCCGGCTCCGTCGACCAGGACCTCCTCGTGGAGGCCGAGGGCATCCTGCAGTACTCGCTGCGCGGCCAGGCGGACCTGCGGCGCGCCCTGCGGGACGGCTTCTGGGAGCACATGCAGGCGCAGTACTAGCGCGCTCCCAGCGTGCTCCCAGCGTGCTCAGGACGGCGAAACGCGCCCGATTCAGCTCCGGGTGGTCGGTGGGAGGGCGTCCCAGAAGTCGGCGAGACCGCGGGCCGTCAGGAGCGGCTGGTCCTGGTTGGGGGAGTGGTCGGCGTCCGGCACGACCGTCCGGCGCGCCCGCAGTTCCTCGGCCATCGCGTCGAGGAGGGGGACCGGCCAGGTGTCGTCCGACGCGCCCGACAGGACGTGGAAGGGCAGCGGGACGGCCGCGAGCTCCGCGACCCGGTTCGGCTCGACGCACAACCGGCGGCCCGTTACCAGGAGTTGGGCCGGCTTGTGGTTCAGCCAGCGCTGCCGCATCTGGGCCAGTTTGCCGAAGCCGCGGGCCGGGCCGCCGACCTCCTCCGGCGCCCCCATCGCCAGGATGGCCTGCCAGACCTCGGCCATCGTCATCACCGCGAGCGCGTCGTGCAGCAGCTTCACGCGCTGCTTCTGGGACTCCGAGATCTCCGCCGGGCCGGACGAGACGAGCGTGAGCGAGACGAACGGGGAGTGGTCCAGGAGGACGGCGGCACGGGCGATCTGCCCGCCCATGGAGTGGCCGACGAGATGCAGGGGCTGGCCGAGAGCGGACGCCTGCGCGAGGACGTCACGGGCCAACTCCTCGTGAGCGTACGGAGATTCGTCGTCGGCGGGGCCGTCGGACTCGTTCTGCCCGCGGCCGTCCACGGCGACGGTCCGGTAGCCGCGGGCGGTCAGTGGCTCGTGCAGCCGGTGGAAGTCCTCCTTGCTCCCGGTGAACCCCGGCAGCAGCAGCGCGACCCCCCGTTGCTCCACACCGGTGGCCACCGGCGCGTCGACCACGGCGAACGCCCCACGCGTGGTCCGCAGCGGGTACGCGCGTGCGCCGGAGGGCGGTGGGAACACAGCGGACGCGTCGTAGGCGTCGTAGGCGTCGTGCGCGGCGGACGCGACGACGCCGGTGGGTCCGACGGCGCCGGGCGCGGCGGGGCTGACGGGAGGCTCGGCGGACAGAGCGGGCTCGCTGCGGTCGGTCACGGGGCGAGAGTACCGGGGGCCGGGAAACGCCGAGGGCCCGGTCCACAGGGTGTGGACCGGGCCCTCGGCTGTGAGCTCGTCGGCTCAGCCGTCCGTCGGCTCCGCGACGGCCTTGGCGGCCGCCGTCTTGCGGGTGCGGCGCGGCTTGACGGCTTCCGCCTCCTGCGTGGCCTGGGCCGGGATGTCGGCCGTGGCCTTGCGGGTGGTACGGCGGCGGGGCCCCGGCTCCGCGCCTTCGGCCGTCTCGACGGCTGTCTCGGCGGGGGCCGGGGCGGCGGCAGCCGTCTTGCGGGTGCGCCGCGGCTTCGCGACGGCGGCCTCCGCGGCCGGCTCCGCCACGGCGACCTCGACGACCTCAGCGGTCTTGGCGGCCGCCGTCTTGCGGGTGCGCCGCGGCTTGGCCTCGGCGCCCTCGGCGCTGTCGACCGCGGCTTCGGCCGGGGCCGCGGTCTTGCGGGTGCGGCGCGGCTTGACCTCGGCCTCGGGAGCCTCCGGGGCCTCGACGGCGGTGGCGGCAGCGGCGGTCTTGGCGGCCGCCGTCTTGCGCGTCCGACGGGGCTTGGCCTCGGTGGCCTCGGCCGTGTCCACGACAGCCTCCGCCGCGGCCGGGGCCGTCGCCGTGGTCTTGGCGGCCGTCTTGCGGGTGCGGCGCGGCTTGGCCTCGGTCGCCTCGGCCGTGTCGACCGCAGTCGTCGCCGCGGCCTCGACCGGGGCGGACGCGGCGGTCTTGCGGGTGCGGCGCGGCTTGACGGCTTCCGCCTCCTGCGCGGCCTCCGTCTCCTGCTCCTGCGCGACCTGGGCCGGGATGGCGGCCGTGGCCTTGCGGGCGGTGCGGGTACGGGTGCGGGGCTTGGCCTCGGTCGCCTCGGCCGTGTCGACCGCGGTCTCGGCGGCGGCGGCCGTCTTGCGGGTGCGGCGCGGCTTGACCGCGGGCTCCACGGCCGCGGCGGCCTCCGGGGCCACCTCGACGCTCGTGACGGTGTCGACCGCCGCTTCGGCCGGGGCCGTCGCCTTGCGGGTACGGCGGCGCGGCGCGGCCTCCACCACCGGCTGGGCCGGCTCGACCGCTACGGTCGCGTCGGTCGTACCGGTCGGCTCGGCCGTGTCGACGGCGGGCTCCGCGGTCCTGCGGGTGCGGCGGCGGCGCGGCTTCGACGCATCGGGCGCGGTCTCCGGCGTGTCGAGGGCGGGGCCCTCCGCCGTCGTCACAGCCGCTTCCGCCGCCTCGGCGGCGGGCTCGACGGCTGTCACGGGGGCGACGGTCTCCGGCGCGGACCCGTTGCGGGTACGACGACGGCGACGCGGGGTGCGCGGGCCGGCGGCCTCCTCGGTGACGGGCGTCCGCTCGGCGGCGGGACCCTGCTCCAGCGCGGTCCCGGCGGGCGCCGCGGCCGCGTCGACCGGCGAGCCGTTGCGGGTACGACGACGGCGACGCGGCGTACGGGCTGCCCGCTCGCGGTCGTCGGAACGGTCGTCGGAACGGTCCGCGGAACGGTCCCCGGAGCGCTCGGAGGAGCGTCCGCCGGAACGGGAGTCGCTCCGCCCGCCCCGTCCGCCGCGGTCACCGCGACCGCGTGCGTTGCGGCCGCCCGGCTCGCCCAGGTCCTCGAGCTCTTCCGCGTCGAGCCCGGCGCGGGTGCGCTCCGAGCGCGGCAGGACACCCTTGGTGCCCGCGGGAATGCCGAGTTCCTCGAAGAAGTGCGGAGAGGTGGAGTACGTCTCCGGCGGGTCGCTGAACTCGAGCTCCAGCGCCTTGTTGATGAGCTGCCAGCGCGGGATGTCGTCCCAGTCGACGAGGGTGATCGCGATGCCCTTGGCGCCCGCGCGGCCGGTCCGGCCGATGCGGTGCAGGTACGTTTTCTCGTCCTCGGGGGACTGGTAGTTGATGACGTGTGTGACGCCTTCGACGTCGATGCCGCGGGCGGCCACGTCGGTGCAGACGAGCACGTCCACCTTGCCGTTGCGGAAGGCGCGCAGCGCCTGCTCGCGTGCGCCCTGGCCGAGGTCGCCGTGGACCGCGCCGGAGGCGAAACCGCGCTGCTGGAGCTGGTCGGCCAGGTCGGCCGCCGTGCGCTTGGTACGGCAGAACACCATGACCAGGCCCCGGCCGTCGGCCTGCAGGATGCGGGCGACCATCTCGGGCTTGTCCATGTTGTGCGCGCGGTACACGTGCTGCTTCGTGTTCGCGACGGTGCGGCCCGCGTCGTCCGGCGAAGTGGCGTTGATGTGCGTGGGCTGCGACATGTAGCGGCGCGCGAGGCCGATGACCGCGCCCGGCATGGTCGCCGAGAACAGCATGGTCTGGCGCTTCGCCGGAAGCATGTTGATGATCTTCTCGACGTCGGGCAGGAAGCCCAGGTCGAGCATCTCGTCGGCCTCGTCGAGGACGAGCGAGCGGATGTGCCTGAGGTCGAGCTTCTTCTGGCCCGCGAGGTCCAGCAGACGGCCGGGGGTGCCGACGACGACGTCGACGCCCTTCTTCAGGGCCTCGACCTGGGGCTCGTAGGCGCGGCCGCCGTAGATGGCGAGGACGCGCACGTTGCGCACCTTGCCCGCGGTCAGCAGGTCGTTGGTGACCTGCGTGCACAGCTCACGCGTGGGGACGACGATGAGCGCCTGTGGGGCGTCGGTGAGGTCCTCGGGGCGGGCGCGGCCGGCCTCGACGTCGGCCGGGACGGTCACGCGCTCGAGGAGCGGGAGTCCGAAGCCGAGCGTCTTGCCGGTGCCCGTCTTGGCCTGTCCGATGACGTCGGTGCCCGTCAGGGCGACCGGGAGCGTCATCTCCTGGATGGGGAAGGGGGTGGTGATGCCGACGGCCTCGAGGGCTTCGGCGGTCTCGGAAAGGATTCCGAGCTCTCGGAACGTAGTCAGGGTGCTGCCTCTTCTGTGTACGCGGTGCGAGGCGAGCGCGGGGGTCGTGACGGACCGTGCCGGGGACGTCGGATGCCTTACGGGCGAACCGCTCGCGGCAAGCCGTATGGCACGGGACCTCTGCCGACGCTCTAGCGCTCGTACCGCTGAGGGTGTCCCTCTGGCCGGCGTACGCGATGTGCCGTACGAGCTGGCCATGAGGGCTGTCGGGTCGGAGCCGATCGGGCCACCGACCGGGCATCCTCATACGTGCGGCCCGTCGAATATTCGGCAGGCGCATTACCACCATACCCCGGAATCGTGCACATGCGATGGCCGATTCGGTCACGTTGTGGTTGTCACAGTGCCTGGACCGGTCCGTTGCGTCTTCGTCGTCACACTGACTGACCAGGGACTTCCAGCCCGCGACGAGCGGGCTATTGTGCGCTGCATGACGACCTCTGACAAGCCCGAGAACACCGTTACCGGAATCGCGGCCCAGGACTGGGCGACGGCCTCCGCCGACCCGCAGTACCGTGCCGCGGTCGTGGACCTGCTGGGCGCGTTGGCGTACGGCGAGCTGGCGGCGTTCGAGCGGCTCGCGGAGGACGCCAAGCTGGCGCCCACCCTGGCGGACAAGGCGGAGCTGGCGAAGATGGCGTCGGCGGAGTTCCACCACTTCGAGCGGCTGCGGGACCGGCTCACGGAGATCGGCGAGGAGCCGACGCAGGCGATGGAGCCCTTCGTGGCCGCGCTCGACGGCTTCCACCGGCAGACGGCCCCCTCGGACTGGCTGGAGGGTCTGGTCAAGGCGTATGTCGGCGACTCGATCGCGAGTGACTTCTACCGCGAGGTCGCGGTGCGGCTGGACACCGACAGCCGGGCCCTGGTGCTGGCGGTGCTCGACGACACCGGCCACGCGGGGTTCGCCGTGGACCGGGTGCGTTCGGCGATCGACGCGGAGCCGCGGGTGGGCGGCCGGCTCGCGCTGTGGGCGCGGCGGCTGATGGGCGAGGCCCTGTCGCAGTCCCAGCGGGTGGTCGCGGACCGCGACGCGCTGTCGACGATGCTGGTGGGCGGGGTCGCGGACGGCTTCGACCTCGCCGAGGTGGGCCGGATGTTCTCCCGCATCACGGAGGCGCACACCAAGCGCATGGCCGCACTGGGCCTCGCGGCCTAGTCAGCACCTATCGGGTGCCTCGGGTGCCTCGGGTGCCGGGTGAGGCGTGTGGGTCGGAGGCGCCGGGTGGGTCGGCTGGCTCAACTCCGGCCTGGCGTCCCCGGGTACGCCGTGCCCCCGGGGTACGGCGTGCCGCGGGGCCGGACCGTGCCGCGGGGCCGGACCGTGCTGCGCGGTCGGGACGTGCCGCGGGTTCAGGCCGTGCTGCGGGGTCAGGCCGTTGCTGATCGTCGGCGCAGACTTGCGGCGGGGCGCAGCAACAGCGAGAGCGAGGCGGCGGAGATGGTCGCCGCGCCGAGAAGGCTCGGCAGGAGGCTGCCGGGGCCCAGTGCGCTGTGGGTGACGAAGTCACCGAACAGGGCTCCGGCGATCCCCGTCGCGAAGACGAGCGTGTGGACCGGCAGGCGGTGGGAGAGGCGGGTGACCGCCGTCCACGCGAGCACGAGACCGAGCACAGCGGAGCCGAGCGCTTCCAAGATCATTTGGGTCCCTCCCAGGCGGCGGGCTGTGCACCAGCGTCGTAGCGCGTCATACCCGTGACCTGCGAAATGCAATCCTCCTGTGTGGTCGCGTCGTGCTCTTTCTGTGGAGAGAGGCGGGCACGGCGCGCACGGGGGCGGCAGGCAAAGGGGAGGGGCCCGGGGACCGTGTCGGCCGCCGGGCCCCTCCCGTGGATCGCTTCGCCTTTTACAGCGCGCCGAAGCCCACCTTGCGCGGGGCGGGCTCGCCCAGCTCGACGTAGGCCAGACGGTCGGCCGGGACCAGGACCTTGCGGCCGTGCTGGTCCACGAGGCTGAGCAGCTGCGACTTCCCGGCCAGGGCCTCGGCCACCACGCGCTCGACCTCCTCGGGAGTCTGACCGCTCTCCAGAACGATCTCGCGAGGCGCGTGCAGCACGCCGATCTTGACCTCCACGGCTATGTCCCTCCGACGGTCATGAGATGCGCGGGCGTCCGCGCCGTACGCTGCACACATTAGCCCGGTGAGGGGACGTACACGGCGCGCCCGTCCACGCCAGGAGCGAACAGCCGGCGGGAACAAACGCCCGCCCCGCCCGCTCAGTGCTGATCAGTGCCGTGCAGCGGGAATCCCGCGATGCCCCGCCAGGCCAGCGAGGCCAGCAGCTGTACCGCCTGGTCGCGCGGCACGCTGCGGTCGCTGTGCAGCCAGGACCGGGCCACGACCTGCGCCAGGCCGCCGAGGCCGGAGGCGAGCAGCATCGACTCCGCGCGCGAGAGACCGGTGTCCTCGGCGATGACCTCGCAGATCGCCTCGGCGCACTCGCCCGTGACCTTGTCGACGCGTTCGCGCACCGAGGGCTCGTTCGTCAGGTCCGACTCGAAGACCAGGCGGAAGGCGCCGCCGTCGTCCTCGACGTACGCGAAGTAGGCGTCCATGGTGGCCCGGACGCGCTGCTTGTTGTCGGTCGTCGATGCGAGGGCGCCGCGCACCGCCTGGATCAGCGACTCGCAGTGCTGGTCCAGCAGGGCGAGATAGAGATCGAGCTTGCCCGGGAAGTGCTGGTAGAGCACCGGCTTGCTGACGCCGGCCCGCTCGGCGATGTCGTCCATCGCGGCCGCGTGGTAGCCCTGTGCGACGAAGACTTCCTGGGCGGCGCCCAGCAGCTGGTTCCGCCGGGCACGGCGCGGCAGGCGCGTGCCTCGCGGGCGCGCCGCCTCTGTCTGCTCGATGGCTGTCACGCCGCCTCCCAAAGTCGTCCTCTTGCGGTGAGCGCCGCGTCGCCATCGTACTTTTGGGTAACCCCGGTGCGCGCGGTGCGAGCGCAGAATTTCACGGACTGGACGAGGACAGAAGTGGTCGAGATGGTTTCGAAACAGTAGGTTCCGGGCATACTCGCCCCCCGTTCCAGCTCAGCGCCCTTCAGCGGTAGTCGTCCTCGTCGATCGAGACGACGCGTGCCTGTTCGGCGAGATCGGCCTCGTTGGCCCGGGTGGGATCGGCGTCCTCCAGGGGGTCGTCGTGCTCCTGTGTGACGTCTGCGGACTGCTCGGCCGCGTCCTCCTCGGGTGCCTCGACGTCGATCTCCCCGAAGTCGTCGTCCTCGTCGAACGCTTCCGGGTCGGTGGGGTCAACGGTCATGGCGGGCTCCCTTCCTACGAATGCCCCTGCCAGCTGCGGGGGCCACCAGCGGGTGCCCTGGGTACGAGCCTAGGAGACACCCGTTTCGGACGCTATGCGATCGCTGTGCCCAGTGCCCCTGATTCCCGCGGGTATGACCCCTGTGAGGGGGCGGCCCGGCGTCGATCGCGCGCGGACGCGAGTGGACGATGCGTGGACCGCCTCGCCGGGCACACCGCTCACACGTGTGACGGCGAACACACATGGTCGCGCGTGATCGTCTCGTAACATTGCCCGCATGTCTTCGACCGAGCTCCCCGCCGTGCCGCCCACCAGCGTGCTGCCGAAGGCGGCCGCAGTACGGGTCGCGGAGGGCGAGCGGCTGCGGTCCGTGGGGCTGCCCGGCGTCACGTTGACGGTCCGGTCCCGGCCCCCCGCGCGCGCGGGACTGCAGCCGGCGCTGTACGTACACGGCCTCGGCGGCTCCTCGCAGAACTGGTCCGCGTTGATGGCCGCGCTCGACGGGGTGGTGGCCAGCGAGGCCGTCGATCTCCCCGGCTTCGGCGACTCCCCGCCACCGGACGACGGCGACTACTCCGTCACGGCACACGCGCGTGCCGTCATCCGCTATCTCGACGCCGCCGAGCTCGGGCCCGTCCACCTCCTCGGCAACTCCCTCGGCGGCGCGGTGTCGACACGGGTCGCCGCGGTCCGCCCGGACCTCGTGCGCACCCTGACCCTGGTCTCGCCCGCCCTCCCGGAGCTCCGGGTGCAGCGCACCGCGGTCCCCACGGGCCTGGTCGGCCTGCCCGGCGTGGCCGCGCTCTTCAGCCGGCTCACCCGGGAGTGGACGGCCGAGCAGCGCGTCCGCGGCGTCATGGCCCTCTGTTACGGCGATCCCGCGCGGGTCAGCCCGGACGCCTTCCGGGACGCGGTGCAGGAGCTGGAGCGGCGGCTGAGACTGCCGTACTTCTGGGACGCGTTGACGCGTTCGACGCGCGGGTTGCTGAGCGCGTACACGCTGGGCGGGCAGCACGGGCTGTGGCGTCAGGCCGAGCGGGTCCTCGCCCCTGCGCTGCTCGTCTACGGCGGACGCGACCAGCTCGTCGGCTATCGCATGGCGCAGCGCTCCGCCCGTGCCTTCCGTGGCTCCCGTCTGCTGACCCTGCCGGACGCGGGGCACGTGGCGATGATGGAGTACCCCGAGACGGTGGCGAGAGCCTTCCGGGAACTCCTGGCCGACACCGCGGCCACGACCGCGACCCCGAGGGGCTGAGGCCGACGTGGGACGTCACAGCCGGCGTGGACCCGCACCCAAGCGCGCGGGGGACGGCGCCCCCCGGGGCGCGTCACAGGGAGCCTCACAGGGGACCTCTGCAGGGCCCGCGCCCGGAGACGCGCGCGGCAGCCGCGCCCAGGCCCCGCCCCTGCCACCCCTGGGCCCCGACGGCAGCCCCGCACACGGCGTGCCCCGCTTCGCCGACGGGACGTCCGCGCAAGGCGTGCCCCGCTTCGCCGACGGCACTCCCGCACACGGGTTCCCGCAGGCCCGCGGCGGTCACCCCGAGCAGCGTGAGGCCGGAGGCGGCTGGGGGGACTTGAGAGCGCGTCAGCCGGGTACCGGGCAGCCTGTGATACCGCGTCAGCGACCCGTGCCCCCTTCGAGCGGCCCGGGCCAGGGCCCCCGTCCTTCCGGCCGCGGGGCACGCCAGGGGCCACGCCAGGACTACCTCGACGCCTTCGGCGCCGACACGCAAGACGACGTCTTCACGCGCGTGAGACCTGCTTACGCGCCGCCGCGCCCCGGGGAACGCCTCCCGCACGCCCCCGTGCCCGACGCGGACGCCGTCTCCCGCGAGAGCGACCCCGCCGACGGACGGGGCGACGGCGCGCCGCCCGCCGGCGAGTCCGTGTCCGCCGCCAAGGGCGGCAAGGGGCGGGCGTTCACCGGCATCGCGGCCGCCGCCGTCACCACCGTGCTGGCCGTCGTGGTGGCCGGACAGGTCGCCGACGGGCGGGACGACGTGGCCGTCCAGTCGCAGTCCGCGACCGAGCGGGCCGAACGGGACTCCGTCGACGACGCCACGCGCGGGGACGACCGGCCGAGCCCCTCGGTGTCGCCCGGCGTCGTCACGCTGACGTACGCGCAGAAGATGTCCGCCAAGTACCCCCTGGCCCCCAAGCTCGCGGGGTCGGGGAAGTTCGACGCGATCGCGGGCGTCGCCAAGGCGCCCGGCAAGGGGCGGAAGTACACCTACCGCGTCGACGTCGAGCAGGGGCTCGGGCTCGACGGCGAACTCTTCGCCCAAGCCGTGCAGAAGACGCTCAACGACGACCGCAGCTGGGCCCACGGCGGCGCCCGCACCTTCGAGCGGATCCACTCCGGCAAGCCCGACTTCGTCATCTCGCTCGCCAGCCCCGGCACCACCGCCGTCTGGTGCGCCAAGTCGGGTCTGGACACCACGGAGGACAACGTCTCCTGCGACTCGGCCGCCACCGAGCGCGTGATGATCAACGCCTACCGGTGGGCGCAGGGCTCGCCGACCTTCGGCGACCAGCTGTACGCCTACCGGCAGATGCTGATCAACCACGAGGTCGGCCACCGGCTCGGCTTCGGCCATGTCACCTGCGACAAGGACGGCGAGCTCGCGCCCGTCATGCAGCAGCAGACGAAGTTCCTCGACCACGACGGGATCCGCTGCCTGCCCAACGCCTGGGCCTACCCCGGGAGTTGACGGAGGGCGGGAGGGCGGCGAAGGCCGCAGCGGCATGGCGGTCGCCGCCCGCGGACGCGGTGTCCCCGGATGCGTCGTCCGCATCGTCGGCGTCGTCCCCGTTGCCCGCCGCGAACGCGGAGCGGCGGGTGGACCGAACGGGTGCCGTCCCCGAATACGCGGCGTGACATAGCGCAGTCAGATGATCTCTTAGCGCGACCGAACGCGACCCGCACGGGAAAGTTACGACCGTTCACCCCTTTTGGTGGCGCGACGGACAACCGTCCGTCGCGCCACCGCCTTGTCCGCATACGTTCTTCCCGCTGCGAGCCGCCGGGTCAACGACGGCTCACCAAACGGGAGATCGGGAGTGCGCGTGCGCATCGGACTGCTTACGGAGGGTGGCTATCCGTATGTGAACGGTGATGCCGGACTGTGGTGCGACCGGCTCGTGCGCGGGCTCGAGCAGCACCAGTTCGAGGTGTACGCGCTCAGCCGGACCGAAGGCCAGGAGGACGCGGGCTGGGTGGCGTTGCCGCCGCAGGTCAGCCGGGTACGCACCGCGCCGCTGTGGACGGCGCAGGACGACGGGGTCGATCACGGACGGCGTGCACGCCGGCGCTTCGCCGAGTCCTACGGCGCGTTGGCGGCCGCCCTGTGCGAGGGGGACCCGTCGGACGCGGCCGGCCTCTCGCAGGCCGGTCCGACCGCTCAGGCGGACCGTTTCGCCACCGCGCTGTACGGTCTCGCCGAACTCGCCCGCGACGAGGGCGGACTGGTGGGAGCACTTCGCTCGGAGGACGCCGTGCGCGCCCTGGAGCGGGCCTGCCGCGCGCCCGGCGCGCTGCGCACGGCGCGCGAGGCGCGCGTACCCGATCTGCTCGCCGTCGCCGCACACCTCGAAAGCGCCCTGCGCCCCCTTTCGCTCGACTGGTACGACGACCAGGGCGACGAGGCGGGCCGGGGGCTCGGCGCGGTCGACCTCTGCCACGCCGCGTCGGGCGGCGCCGCCGCCCTGCCCGGACTCCTCGCACGCCACTTCTTCGACGTGCCCCTCCTGGTCACCGAGTACGGGGTGAGACTGCGCACGCACTATCTGAGCTCGCAGTACCTGAACTCTGGTAACGGCCCATCCCCGGCGGGCCCCGGGAACGCGCCGTCCGCCGTGACCGCCCCCGCCGCGACCAGTCCCGCCATGACCGCTCCCGCCGTACGCGCACTGGTCGCCGCCTTCCACGGCCGGCTCGCGGCCGAGGTCTACCGGCAGGCGGCGTGCGTCACGTCCGGCAACGCGCACGCCCGCCGCTGGCAGGAGCGGTGCGGCGCCGACCGCGCCAAACTGCGCACCGTCTACCCGGGCATGGAGACGGCCCGCTTCGCCGACGTGGGTGACTCCCCGGACACCGCCGACCCGCACACGCTGGTCTGGATCGGCCGGGTGGAACCCGCGAAGGACCTGGTGTCCCTGCTGCACGCCTTCGCGGAGATCCGCAAGGAGGAGCCCCGCACCCGGCTGCGGATCATCGGCGCGGCGTCCGGCGAGGAGGGCCGGGCCTACCTCGGCCATTGCCGGACGCTGGCCGCCCAGCTCTTCCCCGACGAGGCGGACGGACCGCACGCCGTCGGCGACAACCCGGTCTCCTTCGAGGAGATCGGCGGCCCGGAGTCGGCCACCCTCGCCGACGCGTACGCGTCCGGGGCGGTCGTCGTGCTGTCGAGCGTCGTCGAGGGCTTCCCGGTCGGTCTGGTCGAGGCGATGCTCTGCGGCCGGGCGACCGTGTCGACCGACGTCGGCGCGGTGGTCGAGGTCATCGGAGGCACCGGACTGGTCGTCCCGCCGCGCAATCCGCGGGCGCTCGCGGCCGCCTGCGTCGCGCTGCTGCACGACCCCGAACGCCGTGCGCGCCTGGGCGCGGCCGCCCGTGCCCGCGCCCTCGAACTGTTCACCGTCGAGCAGAACGTCGAGGCGTTCCAGGGCATCTACCTCGAACTCGCCTCCCAGGCCCCGATGCGCCGGTTCCTCTTCGACGACGACGGCGAACCCCGGCCGTTCGCCGTCCCGCCCGAGGCGTGTCTGCCCGGCCCGTGGACCGGGCCGGACGCCCCGGTCACCGCTCGGACCGGCCCGGCCTGGGCGGCGGGTCCGCCGGCCCGGGACGCCTCGGCGGTCGCCGCGACGGAGGCGGCACGATGAGCGGGCCGGACGAACCGGACCGACCGGAATCACCCCTTGATGCCAGTGCCGCCGCGGCCGGCGCCGGTGCTGCCATCGCTGCCGCCGGCCCCACCGCTGCCGCCGCCGGCAGCGCCGTTCCCGGTGCCGTCGACGAGGCCCCGGCGGGCGCCCCCGGTCGCGCCGACGCGCGCGGCGCTCACGGTGCCGGCGATTCCGCGGGCACCCGCTCCGGCGCCCCAGGGCCGGCCGCGCCCCGCCGTGGCGGCGCGGACCCGGTGAAGACCCTGCTGCACCGTCACCGTGACCTGTGCGAACGCGCCGTCGACCCGCTGGAGATCGCCGCCGGCCTGGAGGCTCACGGGGTCACCGACCGCACCGCCGCACGATTCCGGCACCGGGACGTCTTCTCACTCGCCGAGGAGATGTACGCCCGGGTCCCACGCGACGCGGACGCGCCGCCGCTCGCCGCACCCACCGCCGCCCCGCGGCCCCGCCTTGACTGGGCGCTGCTCACCCTGCTGCCCGGCGGCCTGTGCGCCGCGACCGTGACGGGCCTGCGTCTCACCCACGGGGGCACCGCTCTAATCGTCGCGGCCGCCGGCCTCCTCTCCGTCGTCCTCGCCGTGCACGCGGCGCTGCGCCGGGGGCCGTTGAGCCCGCACCGGGGCGCCCACCCCGGCCCGCACCGGACGGAGGCATGGACCTGCTGGCTCCTCGCCTACGCGGCCCTCGGCGACAGCCTTCTGCGCGCCGCCGTCGGCGGCGGCCCGGACGGCCTGCCGGACGGGACGGCCGACGGCCCCTGGCCCGTCGCCGCCGCTCCGCTGCTCGCCCTGACCCTGGCCTGCGCGCCCGCCGCCTGGTGCGCCCACCTCCTTGCCGGGCGCGCCCGCCGCCGCCTGGGCACCAGCCGCGGCCTCGACGAGTTCGCCGCCTCCGTGCAGCCGTTGCTGCTCGGCACCGTCGTTCTCTTCCTGTGCGCGCTCGCCGCACTGACCGCTCTCAGCGCGGCCGTACTGGGCGAGCCCGCCGGTTACGGTCACACCCTCACGCTCGGCGGCCTCCTCTTCCTGGCCCGCCTTCTCATCGTGCACGGCTACCCCCACGCCCCCGCCGTCGTCCTCGGTGCGGCCGGTGCGGCCGAGGCACTGGCCCCGGCGGCGGTCTTCGCCGGCCGTCTGCCCGGCTGCGACTTCCTGGCCGTGCCCGTGGACGACCTGGCCACCGCCTGGGGTCCGGCCGGAGTTCCGCTCCTCGTCTGCGGCAGCGCGGCCCTGGCCCTCCTGGTCCACGCGGCCCGCACGCTGTCCCGGGCGTCGGCCCACGCGGGAACGGACCAGCCGTGCTGACGCGAACCCGGCCCCGCCGGTCCCGGCAGCCACCGCGGCAACCCCACGCGGCGCAACCCCCCACCGTGCCCGACCGGATGACGCCCGCGCTCCCGCACCTCGCCGTGGCCCACCGCATCCCACCGCAACACCCCCGAAGGAGAGACCAGATGACCACCTCCCGATCCGGAGCGACCGCAGCCGCCGGGGCACCCGCGGGCGCCGGCGCCCCGGCAATCCCGGCCCCGGCAGCCCTGGCAACCCCGACCCCGGTCACGGCAGCCACGGCCCCGGCAGCCACGGCACTGGCTGCCCCGGTCCCGGCGTACACCCCGGGAGCCGCACGATGAGGGTCCTGCTGATCGGAGCCAACGGCTACCTCGGCCGATTCGTCGCCGACCGTCTGCTCGCCGACCCCGCCGTCCAGATCACCGCGCTCGGCCGCGGCGACGACGCGGACGTCCGCTTCGACCTCGCGTCCGGCAGCCCCGGTGCGCTCACCCGCTTCCTCGACGCGGTCCACCCCCAGGTCGTCGTCAACTGCGCGGGCACCACCCGCGGCGGCGCCCGCGAGCTCACCCGGCACAACACCGTCGCCGTCGCCACCGTCTGCGAGGCGTTGCGACGCAGCGGCTGCGGCGCCCGGCTGGTCCAGATCGGCTGCGGCGCCGAGTACGGCCCGAGCCAGTCGGGCTCTTCCACCGCCGAGGACGCCGTGCCCCGGCCGGGCGGCCCGTACGGCGTCAGCAAACTCGCCGCCACCGAACTCGTCCTCGGCTCCGGACTCGACGCCGTCGTGCTCCGGGTGTTCTCGCCCGCGGGCCCCGGCACGCCCGCCGGTTCCCCGCTGGGCCGGCTCGCCGAGGCCATGCGCCGCGCCATGCAGTCCGGCGACGGCGAGCTCAAGCTGGGGGGTCTCGGCGTGCAGCGGGACTTCATCGACGTCCGTGACGTCGCCCGAGCCGTGCACGCCGCCGCGCTCTCCGCCGCGCAGGGCGTCATCAACATCGGCTCCGGTCGCGCCGTCCGGCTGCGCGACGCCGCGGCGATCCTCGCGCGCGTGGCCGGATACGGCGGAGCCCTCCACGAACTCGACGGCCCGCCCGGCGGCCACCCGCGGCCCGTCATCGGCCACCCCCGCCTGGAGGCCGACCACGGCGGCCCGGTCGCGTACCCGTACCCGGACGGCTGCGGCAGCTGGCAGCAGGCCGACGTGCGCACCGCCCGCGACCGGCTCGGCTGGCGCCCCCGGATCAACCTCGAGGAGTCCCTCGCCGACATCTGGATGGAGGCGGCATGTCGTATCTGACCGGAACCCCGGCGGGCAGCGCGTACTCCGGCACCACCGACGTCCGCACCGGCCTCGGCGTCCCCGGCCTCGCGCATCCGCTGCTCGCGCCCGCCGAGTGGGGCGAACTCGCCCGGCCCGGCAGGCCCCTGCACTGGGTCGCCCTGGACGTCTTCGACGGACCCGGCTCGCGCCCCGACCCGAGCTGTCTGGAATCCGCGGGCCGACTGCGCAACGCGGGCATCCGGGTCCTCGGGCGCATCGACGCGCGGTACGGAGCCCGCGACTTCGCCGAGGTGATCTCCGAGGCGCAGCGCTACCTCGACTGGTACCAGGTCGACGGCTTCCTCCTGGACCGCTGCCCGGCCGACCGCGCCACGCTGCCCGGACTGCGCCGCACGGCCGGCGCCCTGCGCACGCTCCATGACGCACCCCACGTCGTCCTCGACCACGGCGTCCACCCGTGCCCCGGCTACGCCGAGCTCGCCGACCAGCTGGTCACCTTCTCCGGCCCCTGGAGCGACTACCGCTGGTCCCAGGTGGCCGAGTGGACGGCGGAGCACCCGCCGGAGCGCTTCTGTCACTTCGTGCACGGCGTGCCGCGCGGGCACCTCGACGAGGCGCTGCGCATCGCCCGCTGGCAGGGCGCCGCGACGATCTGGTTCACGGACGGCACCGAACGCGGCGGCGCACGCGACCCCTGGGAGACCATGCCCGGCTACTGGGACGACATCGTCTCGCGGATCGGAACAGGTGTCTCGGAATGAAAATGGCCATGGCACTGTTACGGGGAGAACAACCGTCATGACTGACCGACCAACGGAGTCCCCGTGTCGCTGCCACCCCTGGTCGAGCCGGCCCCCGAGCTCACCGTAGACGAGGTCCGCAGGTACTCCCGCCACCTGATCATCCCCGACGTGGGGATGGACGGGCAGAAGCGGCTGAAGAACGCCAAGGTGCTCTGTGTGGGCGCCGGCGGCCTGGGCTCGCCGGCGCTGATGTACCTGGCCGCGGCGGGCGTGGGCACGCTCGGCATCGTGGAGTTCGACGAGGTCGACGAATCGAACCTGCAGCGGCAGATCATCCACAGCCAGGCCGACATCGGCCGCTCCAAGGCCGAGTCCGCCCGTGACTCCGTTCTCGGCATCAACCCTTACGTCGACGTGGTGCTTCACGAAGAGCGGCTCGAGGCCGAGAACGTGATGGACATCTTCAGCCAGTACGACCTGATCGTCGACGGCACTGACAACTTCGCGACCCGTTACCTGGTCAACGACGCGTGCGTGCTGCTGAACAAGCCGTACGTGTGGGGTTCCATCTACCGCTTCGACGGCCAGGCGTCCGTCTTCTGGTCCGAGCACGGTCCCTGCTACCGCTGCCTGTACCCGGAGCCCCCGCCGCCGGGCATGGTCCCCTCCTGCGCCGAGGGCGGCGTGCTGGGCGTGCTGTGCGCGTCCATCGGGTCGATCCAGGTCAACGAGGCGATCAAGCTGCTCGCGGGCATCGGCGAGCCGCTCGTCGGCCGCCTGATGATCTACGACGCCCTGGAGATGCAGTACCGCCAGGTCAAGGTCCGCAAGGACCCCGACTGCGCGGTGTGCGGCGAGAACCCGACCGTCACCGAGCTCATCGACTACGAGGCCTTCTGCGGCGTCGTCTCCGAGGAGGCCCAGCAGGCGGCGGCCGGTTCGACGATCACTCCCAAGCAGCTCAAGGAGTGGATCGACGACGGCGAGAGCATCGAGATCATCGACGTCCGCGAGCCGAACGAGTACGAGATCGTCTCCATCCCGGGCGCCAAGCTCATCCCGAAGAACGAGTTCCTGATGGGCACCGCCCTGCAGGGTCTGCCGCAGGACAAGAGGATCGTCTTGCACTGCAAGACGGGTGTCCGCAGTGCGGAAGTCCTCGCCGTGCTGAAGTCCGCGGGCTTCTCCGACGCCGTGCACGTCGGCGGCGGCGTGATCGGCTGGGTCCACCAGATCGAACCGAGCAAGCCGGTCTACTGACGGCATCCCGGGCGTTCGCCCGGCCCGGCAGGCCCATCGGGCCTCCCGACGGGATCGGCGGGGGCTTCGCGTACCAGGGGTGCGCGAAGCCCCCGCCGCCGTCATGAGCAGACCGTGCCGTCCTGCGGGACCGCTCCCTTCAGCAGGTAGTTCTCCACCGCCGAGTCGACGCACGAGCTCCCGCTCCCGTACGCGATGTGCCCCTCGCCCTTCCAGGTGAGCAGCACACCTACGCCCTTGCCGAGCTCGTCCGCCATCTTCCGCGCGCCCTCGTAGGGCGTCGCCGGATCCCCGGTGGTGCCGACCAGCAGGATCGGCGCCGCGCCCGCCGCGCTCACCTCCGGGGTGTCGTACTGTCCGGCCACCGGCCAGTCGTGGCACCAGCCGGCCGTGTCCCAGGCGAGGAAGTCCCCGAACACGGGTGAGATCTTCTCGAACCCCGGCACCAGCAGCTTCGTCTTTTGCGCGGTCGGCCGCTGCCTGTCGTCCAAGCACGATATGACCCGTTGGGAATGGACCGTCGTGCCGTAGCGCCCCGAGGAGTCCCGCTCGTTGTAGCGGTCGGCGAGCCTGAGCAACTCGGAGCC
Organism: Streptomyces sp. B21-105; assembly: GCF_036898465.1. Taxonomy (NCBI): domain Bacteria; kingdom Bacillati; phylum Actinomycetota; class Actinomycetes; order Kitasatosporales; family Streptomycetaceae; genus Streptomyces; species Streptomyces sp. B21-105. The sequence goes on from NZ_JARUMJ010000001.1 coordinate 6,093,076, forward strand.
GTTCCCCGCCTGCGCGGCCTCCAGCGCACTGGTCAGCCTCGGCCAGCTCGCTTCGCTGTACAACGGCAGGACGATGCCGATGACGGCGAGCCCCTGCGTCAGCTTGCGCCCGTCCGTCCCGGGCAGCGGGTGGGCGTCCAGCCGGTCCAGCAGGGCCGCGATCCTCGCGCTGCCCGTCTCGGGGTTCTGGCCGGTCGACATGAGGTAGTCCTCCAGCGCCCGCTGAAAGCCGCGTGCCTGGTTCTGGGCATGGCCGACGGCGTCGGCGCTCGGGTCGACGACCGCGTCGAGGGTGAGCCTGCCGACGTTCCGAGGAAACAAGTGGGCGTACACGCCACCCAGTTCGGTGCCGTACGACATGCCGAAGTAGTGCATCTTGCGGTCGCCGAGCACCTGGCGCATCAGGTCCATGTCGCGGGCGGTGTCGGTGGTCGACACATGGGCCAGCAGCGTGCCCGCGGCCTTTTGGCATCCCGCGCCGAGGGCGGTGGCGTCCTGGAGGAACGCCTGTTCCTCGGCAGGGGTGTCCGGGGTCGCGTCGAGGGATTCGGCGGCCTGGATGTCCTGGTCGCCGCGGCAGCGGACACCCTCACTCGCGCCCACCCCGCGAGGGTCCCAGCTCACCAGGTCGTAGCGGTCGCGGAGCGAGGAGACCGTCGAGTCGTAGGAGGGGAGCATGGACACTCCCGAGGCGCCGGGGCCGCCGAAGTTGAACAGGAGCGAACCGATGCGGTCTCCGCCCTCGGCGCGGGACTTGGCCCGGACGAGGGCGAGATCGATGGTCCGGCCGCCCGGCTTCGACCAGTCCAGCGGCGCTTTCAGCGTGGCGCACTGCCAGTCGTCGCCCGGCGCGGAGGAGTCCGCGGTGCTCCCGCACCGGCCCCAGTCGGGTTTCTGCCCGGTCAGCGCGGTGGGCAGGGCCGCCGGGGGTGTGGCCGTGGTCGAGGCGGATCCGGCTGTGGGCCGGGTGCCGGCCGTACCGCCCCTGCCGTCCGTCCCGTCGTCCGCCGCACCGCTGCTGCAGCCCGCAGCCAGCAGCGCGGCGGCGGCTCCCCACACCGTCCACCGTGCGAATCGCGCCATGTGCGCCTCCCCCCTCACCGGCCGTCCACGCTCGGCGGCGAACGGCTTTCAGGCCATGTTAGGCGTCCTGGGCATCGACCGTCCGAGCCTGTGGATAACACTCTGACCTGCGCATACTGTGCGATCGAGGGGCCCTGATGCCGTCCGCGTGGCCGCGGTCGGGAACAGCGTGGCCGCAGTCGGGAACAGCGTGGCCGCAGTCGGGAACAGCGTGGCCGCCGTCAGGAACAGACGGTCCCGGCGGCCGGTGTCCTTCCGTTCAGCAGATAGCCGTCCACCGTCCGCCGCACACACGGGTTTTTGCTGCCGTACGCACCGTGGCCCTGTCCCTTGTACGTCAGCTCGACCCCGACCCCCCGGCCCAGCGCGTCCGCCATCTTCCGCGCCCCTTCGTACGGGGTCGCCGGGTCGCCGGTGTTGCCCACCACGAGGATCGGCGCGGACCCGGGCGCGCTCACGTCGGGATGGTCGGCGGCCCCGGGCACGGCCCAGTCGGTGCAGCCGACCATGGACCAGGCCATGAAGTCGCCGAACAGCGCGGAGGCCGCCCGGAACTCCGGCAGCTTCTTCTCCACGTAGGCGGCCGAGTAACGCGGCTTGTCGTCGGCGCAGTTGATGGAGACGTTGGCGGCCGAGGCGTTGCTGTACTCGCCGTTCTCGCTCCGGCCGTTCATCAGGTCGGACAGCAGCATCAGAATCTGGCCGTCGCCGTCGTAGGCCTGCTCCAGGCCCTCGGTGAGGTACTCCCAGAAGTCCTTCGAGTACAGAGCCTGCGCGATGCCGTTGGTCGCGGCGCTCTGGGTCAGGACGCGCGGGAAGATCCCCGGGATCGGCTTGGAGTCGAGGCGCTTCAGCAGTCCGGCGACGCGGGCCTCGACGTCCTGCGCGGTGTCTCCGACGGGACAGTCCTGCGTCTTCGACGTGCAGTCCTTCGCGAAGTTGTCGAGCGCGCGCTGGAAACCCCTGGCCTGCCCGAGCGAGCCCTGCTCGGAGGTCTGGGTCGGGTCGACGACCGCGTCGAACACGGCTCGCCCCACCTTCTTCGGGAACAGATGGGCATACACGCCCCCCAGTTCGGTGCCGTAGGAGATGCCGAAGTAGTGCAGCCGCTCGTCGCCGAGCACCTGGCGCATCAGATCCATGTCGCGGGCCGCGTCGGTGGTCCGCACCTGCGGCAGCATCTTCTTCGAGTTCTCCTCGCAGGCAGCGTTGAATTTCTTGGTGTTGTCCAGCAGCGCGGTGCGCTCCGCGGCGTCGTCGGGGGTGGCGTCCTGCTGGAAGTACGCGTCGAGCTGCTGGTCGTTCTCGCACCGCACGCCGGCGCTGCGGCCCACCCCGCGCGGGTCGAAGCTGACCAGGTCGTAGCGGGTGCGCAGGGTCGCGTACTCGTCGCCGAACGAGGGCAGGGCAGAGACCCCCGAGCTGCCGGGGCCGCCGAAGTTGAAGATCAGCGAGCCGAGGCGCCGGCTCTCGGCGCCGCTCGCCTCGGCCCGGACCAGCGCGAGGTCGATCGTGTCGCCCTCGGGGTCGTCCCAGTCGAGGGGGGCCTTCATCGTGGCGCACTGCCACGGGTCGCCGTCCGGCAGCGGAGACGGTGCACTGCCGCTGCCCTCCGACCGGGACGGGGCCGGGCAGTCCTTCCAGTTCAGCTTCTGCTCCGTCAGGTTTTCGGCCCGTGCGTCCTGCGCGCAGCCCGCCACCAGCGAGGACAGCAGCACAGCGATGGCGGTCACGGCGGTGGCACGCGGGCGGGAGGGCATCGGCATGACCCCATCCTGAGGTCGTGCACCGGCACGCGCGCGGGGCGCGGGCCGACCGGAGTACGGGCCGCCCGGAGTACGGCCGTCCGAGCCGGTCACGGCCCTAGAGGGCGCCCTTGCGGGTCAGGTGGTTGAAGGCCAGCCAGCCCGGCAGCACCGGCAGCCACAGCGTCAGCAGCCGGAAGAGCAGGACCGCGGGCGCGGCGACCTCCTTGGGCAGACCCACCGCGATCAGACCGACCGTCAGGGTCGCCTCGACCGCGCCGACTCCGCCCGGTGTCGGCGCGGCGGAGCCGAGCGCGTTGCCCGCCAGGAACACGACGGCGACGCTCGCGATGCTGAGCGAGGTCGACTCGTCGCCGAACGCGCGGATCGACGCGTCCAGGCACATCACGAAGCAGGTGGTGAGCAGCAGCATGCCGCCGATGCCGGTGACCAGCTTCTGCGGCCGCTGCAGTATGTCCAGCATGCGCGGCACGACGCCCGCGAACAGCGACCGCACGCGCGTGGCGACGAACTTGCGCAGGAAGGGCACCGAGGTCACCACGAGCACGAGCACCGCCACCGTGAGCAGACCCGCGATGACCGTGCGGGACGGCGACAGCGACGGCGTCTTCTCGGTGCCGGTCAGATAGCCGAACGACAGCAGCATCAGGATGTGGCAGCCGAGTCCGAAGAGCTGCGAGGCGCCGACGCTGGCCACCGCGAGTCCCGGTCGCACCCCCGCGCGCTGCAGGAAGCGCGTGTTGAGGGCGACGCCGCCGACCGCGGCCGGCGCCACGATCTTCACGAAGGACCCGGCGACCTGCGCGGCCACGGTCCGCGGGAAAGGCACCCGCTCCGGCACGAACCCCAGCAGGCTCATCGCGGCGGCGACATAACTCAGCGCCGAGAACAGCACGGCCGCGGCGACCCAGCCCCATTCGGCGTGGGAGATCAGCGGGCCGAACTCGATGTGGGTGAGCTGGGTCAGCAGGAAGTACGCGCCGATGGCGCCGGCGATGAAGCTCATGAGGGTGCGCGGCCGCACCCGTTCGAGCCGGGCGGGCTCGACCGGCGCCTGGGGACGGATCAGCAGCACCTCATGGCGGATCTGCGTCAGCAGGTCCTCCTCGCGCGCCCCCTCGAGTGCCTCGTCGATGGCCCGTTTCTCGGCGCGGGCCTCCGCGCGCACGGCCTTCTTGCCGGGCTTCTCCACGACGGCGGCCTCGGTGTCGGCCTCGGCCGCCTCCGCGCGGGCCTGCTTGGCCTGCTGGGAGGCTTCGAGAACGGCTTCCCGCTCCCGTTGCGCGCGCTCGCGTGCCAGCCGGCGCAGCGTCGCGCGCGTGGAGCGGGACAAGGCGATGGGCTGGAGCATCGGCAGGCAGTCCGCGACCGCGTCCGGGCCGAGCACGCCCACCGCGGAGGCCACCGCGCGTTCCGCGCCCACCCGCAGGCCCAGTGTCGTCACCAGCTGGGCGACGTCCATGCGCAGCAGCAGGTCGCCGGCCGCGATCTCACCGCCGCGCAGATCGGTCAGGATCATCGTGCCGGAACGATCCACCAGAATTGCGTCACCGGCGAGCCGGCGGTGCGCGATGCGCCGTGACTGCAGCGCCCGCACCTGGTGCCAGGTGTTGCGCAGCAGGTCGTCGGTGATCTCCTCGTCCGCCAGCGAGTCGAGGGTGCGGCCGCCGGTGTGCTCGTAGACGAGGATCACCGCGTCGGGCCCCAGCTCGGAGGTCGCGATCAGCTTCGGCGCGTTGGCGCCGGCAGCGATGGCCGCGTAGGCGAGCAGCGCCTCCTGCTCCAGCGCCTGGCGCAGCGACTGCAGGCTGCTGCGGGTGGCGAAGCCGCGCAGGGCCAGGTTGCGCCACGCGCGGTAGAAGAAGCCCTGGGCCTGCTGCTCCCGGTCGACGACGGTCACGTCCAGCGGCGGTCCGTCCTCCAGGGTGACGAAGTACCGTCTGCCCCGGTCGCCCTCCGCCGCGTCCGGCGTCTCCTCACGGGCGGCGCTCACCGGGCGGAACCCGACGTGCCGCAGACCTGCCATGAGCGTCCGCCCGGTGGGCCGCACGTTCGGCGAGCCCACCGCGTACAGGGTGCCGTACGCGACCGTCCAGCCGATCAGCACCGTGAGGATGATGGAGAACGGCGTCGTGTAGCCGGTGACGAGCATCGAGAAGGCGTCGAGGAGCAGCACGATCCACAGCACCGAGCGCCAGCGCGGGCGACGCGACATGCCGACGGCCGTCATGTACGCGATGACGGGCGCGAGATAGCCGTGCACCGGGTCGGTCAGGGCGTGGACGTCGCCGGGGGAGGGCTGGGTCAGCGCCTCCTGGATGGAGCCCGGAGCGGCCTTGGCGACCCACAGGTCGGTGGCGAGCGTCACACCGTGCGCGAGGACCGCCGCGAGTACGCCGTCGGCGATGCGCAACCCGTCCCGCTTGATCAGACGCTCGATCGCGAACGCGACCGGGACCAGCAGGATCGCGATGCTGGACGCCAGGCCGGCGATTTTGATGAGCAGGTCGGGCGCCTGTCCGGTGCCCTTGTTGATGTCCTGTTCGAGGCCTGAGGTGGTTCCGTGGGCGAAGGCGGCGATGCCCAGGAGCACGATGACGGCGAGCACGCCGACCATCAGCCGCATCAGGTCGGAAGGACGGTGCACGCGCGCGGGGAGCAGGGGTTCGTCCCCCTCGACCTCGTCGATGTGCACCTCCTCCCGTCGCTCGTCGGGGATGTCCGGGCGCGCCGCGGCGTCAGAGGCGCCCTGTGCGTCCTCTGCGTGCACGCCGTTCTGCTGCATCGTCTCTTCTTGGTCTCGTATCACCGGTCACCGCCCGCACGATGGTGGCATGCCCCACCGACACACGGGGGCATCAGGGTGCAAATGCGGGGGCGCACAGTCTGCCCGAAGCCTCACCCGGGGGCGAGGGTCACACTGCGTCGCGAGCCCGTCGCATTGTCGGTGCGGTGGGGCAGGATGGGGCGGATGAGCGAGCAGAGCCTTCCGGACGACGCCCGCCCGGAGTACACGCAAGCGCTGCCGGAGTACGCCGAGCGGGTTCTCGAGGTCGCGGAGCTGATCCCGCCCGGGCGCGTCATGACGTACGGGGACGTCGCCGAGTGGCTGGAGGAGGGCGGTCCGAGGCAGGTCGGCCGGGTGATGGCCCTCTACGGCGGCGCCGTCCCCTGGTGGCGTGTCGTGCGCGCGGACGGGGTGCTGCTCCCGGGGCACGAGCTGCGGGCGCTCGACCGCTACCGCACCGAGGGCACCCCGCTGAAGGCGGCGAGCAGGGCCGCGGAAGGCCATGTCCCGCGCCTCGACATGAGACGGGCGAGGTGGGACGGCGGCGAACGCGCGGCGGGTCACACCTGACAGCTTGCGCCGTCGGACGGGTTTCGGAGGTGCCTGTGGCCCGGACGGGCGAAACAGCGCGTACCGGGCACGCCCGTGGCATGGCGTACGTTCGTGGGTCGAGGGACACCCGGGACGTGCGGGGCCCGAGGGAAGAAGCGGAAGCTGTCCTTCCGGGCCGGCCGTCGGCGTAGCGTCGGCGGCACGCGTCCCTCTCATCCCGCGATCACCGACCTCCCCGGGCGACGATCCGTCGACCAGCACACCCACCAGGACCGGCGAACCACGTGAGCACCTCTTCCTCCACCAGGCGCCTGCCGCCCCACCAGGGGCGACAGGGGAGCCGTGGCGCTTACCGACTGGTGCGTACCCCGCCCGCCCGGACGGATCCCCCTCGTCTGGACGCCGCACAGCGCTCGGTGGTTGATCACGGCCCCGGCCCCCTGCTCGTCCTCGCCGGCCCAGGCACGGGGAAGACCACCACGCTCGTCGAGTCCGTGGCGGCCCGCATCGCCCGCGGCGGCGACCCCGCGCGCATCCTCGTCCTCACGTTCAGCCGCAAGGCGGCAGTCGAACTGCGCGACCGGATGGCGCGGCGCATGGGCGCGGCCCGCGCACCCCAGGCGACCACCTTCCACTCGTACTGCTACGCCCTGGTCCGCGCCCACCAGGACGCCGACCTGTTCGTCGAGCCGCTGCGGCTGCTGTCCGGTCCCGAACAGGACGTGGCCGTCCGCGAACTGCTCGCCGGCCAGCTCGACCTGCAACGACTCGGCCTCGCCCACGTGCGCTGGCCGGACGAACTGCGCGCCTGCCTCACCACCCGCGGCTTCGCCGACGAGGTCCGCGCGGTGCTGGCCCGCAGCCGCGAACTGGGCCTGGACCCCGCGTCCCTGGACGCCTTCGCCCACCGCATCGGCCGCCCCGACTGGCGCGCCGCGGCCGCCTTCCTCGCCGAATACCTCGACGTGCTCGACCTGCACGGGGTGATCGACTACGCCGAACTCGTCCACCGTGCGGTGCTCCTCGCCCACCGCACCGAGGTCGCCGAGCGGCTGGCCGCGAGTTACGACGCCGTGTTCGTCGACGAGTACCAGGACACCGACCCGGCTCAGGTCCGGCTGCTGCACGCCCTGGCCGGCGGCGGCCGTACCCTGGTCGCCTTCGGCGACCCCGACCAGTCGATCTACACCTTCCGGGGCGCCGACGTGAACGGCATCCTGGAGTTCCCGCACGCCTTCCCCCGCCCCGACGGCCGTCCCGCCCCCGTCGACGTGCTGCGCACCTCCCGGCGCTCCGGCGCGGCTCTCCTGGCCGCCACCCGGCTGCTGACGCAACGGATGCCCCTGACCCGACTGCCGGCGGAGAAGGTCCGCGCGCACCGCGACCTGACCGCTGCACGCGACGGCGGCCAGGTCGACGTATACACGTATCCCACGCCCGGCACCGAACTGGACAACATCGCCGACATCCTGCGCCGCGCCCACCTGGAGGACGGCGTGCCCTGGGGGGAGATGGCCGTCCTGGTGCGCGCCGGCTCGCGCACCATCCCGACGGTCCGCCGCGCCCTCACCGCCGCCGGCGTCCCCCTCGACATCGACGGCGACGATCTCCCCCTGCGCCACGAACCCGCGGTGGCGCCCCTCCTGGCGGCCCTGCGGGCGGTGGCCACGGCGGAGGCCTCCGCGGCGGCGCCGGCCGAAGACGCACGCGCCGTCGCGGCGATCGAGGCCGGAACGGTGGGCGATGCGGGGTCGGCGGGCGACGCACGGACGGTGGGCGAGGCCGGTGGGGCCGGGGCACTGGGCGATGCCAGCGGGGTCGGCGGGATCGGGCAGGCAGCCGGCTGGCTCGACATCGAAACCGCCCTCACCCTGCTCACCTCACCCCTCGCCGGCATGGACGCCGCCGATCTGCGCCGCCTCGGCCGGGCCCTGCGCGAGGAGGAGCGGGCCGCGGGCAACCCCCTGCCGCCGCCCTCCGACGCACTGCTCGCGCGCGCCCTGGCCGAGCCGGAGCGCCTCGTCGCCCATGACCCGACGTACGCGCGCGGCGCCCAGCGCCTCGGCGCGCTGCTGGCGACGGCCCGCGCGCGTCTCGCGCGCGGCGGCACGGCCGAGGAAGCGCTGTGGGACCTCTGGGACGGCACGCCCTGGCCCACGCGCCTGGAGCGGGCCGCCCGGCGCGGCGGCGCGGCCGGCCGCAACGCCGACCGCGACCTGGACGCGGTGTGCGCGCTGTTCGCCACCGCCGCGCGCGCGGAGGAACGCACCGGCGGACGGGGCGCCCTGAACTTCCTGGCAGAGATCGAGGCCGAGGACATCGCCGCCGACACCCTCGCCCACCGTGCCGTGCGCCCCGACGCCGTACGCCTGATGACGGCCCACCGCGCCAAGGGCCTGGAATGGAGTCTGGTCGTCGTGGCCGGCGTCCAGGAAGGCCTGTGGCCGGACCTGCGTCGCCGCGGCTCCCTCCTGGAGGCCGACCGCATCGGGCGCGACGGACTCGCCGAGCCGCTCACCCCGGGCGCGCTGCTCGCCGAGGAACGCCGCCTCTTCTACGTCGCCGCCACGCGCGCGCGGGACCGCCTCGTCGTCACCGCCGTCAAAGCGCCCGCCGACGACGGCGACCAGCCCTCCCGTTTCCTCACCGAACTCGGCACCGAACCCAAGGACGTCACGGGCCGCCCCCGCCGCCCCCTGTCGGTCGCCGCGCTGGTCGCCGAACTGCGCGCCACCACGGTCGACCCGCGCGTCTCCGCGCCTCTCAGGGAGGCGGCCGCCCGCCGTCTCGCCAGGCTTGCCGCGCTCGCCGACGAGGAGGGCCGGCCCCTGGTGCCCGCCGCCCATCCGTACCGCTGGTGGGGCATGTTCGAGCCGACCGAGAGCAAGGTGCCACTGCGCGACCGTGAGCAGCCCGTCGTGCTCTCCGGCAGCGCCCTGGACCAGCTCGCCAACACCTGCGCCCTGCAGTGGTTCCTGGGCCGCGAAGTGAAGGCCGACGCCCCCGCCACGGCCGCCCAGGGCTTCGGCAACGTGGTGCACGTCCTCGCCGACGAGGTCGCCTCCGGGCACACCCCGGCCGACCTCGACGTCCTCATGGAGCGCCTCGACTCGGTGTGGAACGCCCTCGCCTTCGACGCCCCGTGGAAGTCCGCCCAGGAGAAGGCGCACGCCCGCGTGGCGCTCGAACGCTTCCTCCAATGGCATGTGACGGACCGCGCGGGCCGCACACCGGTCGCCAGCGAGCACGACTTCGACGTCACGCTGGCGGCGGGCGACTACGAGGTGCGCATCCGCGGCCAGATGGACCGCGTCGAGGCGGACGGCGACGGCCGCGCCTACGTCGTCGACTTCAAGACGGGCAAGCAGACGCCCACCGCGCGCGAGGTCGAACGCCACCCCCAGCTCGCCGTCTACCAGCTCGCGGTCCGCGAGGGAGCCGTCGACGACGCCTTCGACGGGGTGCGCCCCGAACCGGGCGGCGCCGAACTCGTCCAACTGCGCCAGGGCGCCGCGCGGCGGGACGGCGGCGACACGCTGCCCAAGGTGCAGGCGCAGGAGCCGCTCGACGGCGCATGGGTCGGCGAACTCCTCGCCACGGCCGCCGGCAAGGTCCTCGACGAGCGGTTCACCCCCACCGCCGGCCAGCAGTGCACCCACTGCGCGTTCCGCGCCTCGTGCAGCGCCAGGCCCGAAGGGCGCCACGTCGTCGAGTGAGGGGCGGACGGGGGAGCCGAGTGCGGGGCGTACGGTGTGACGGACCGCACCACCCGCGCCGACCTGCACGCATCTCCCCGCGGCGGGTGATGTGTCATCGACTGTCGGTGCCCGCCGCTAGCCTCTCCCCATGCCCGCCCGCATCAGCGATCCCGAGCAGCTCAAGGAGCTCCTCGGGATCCCCTTCACCCCGGAGCAGACGGCCTGCGTCATCGCGCCGCCCGCCCCGCAGGTGATCGTGGCCGGAGCCGGGTCGGGCAAGACCACGGTGATGGCCGCACGCGTGGTGTGGCTGGTCGGCACCGGGCAGGTCGCCCCCGAGCAGGTCCTCGGCCTGACCTTCACCAACAAGGCGGCCGGAGAACTCGCCGAGCGCGTCCGCAAGGCCCTCGTCAGGGCCGGCGTCACCGACCCCGACGTCATCGACCCCGACAACCCGCCGGGCGAGCCGGTCATCTCCACCTACCACGCCTTCGCGGGCCGCCTCCTCGCCGACCACGGCCTGCGCATCGGCCTGGAACCCACCTCCCGCCTGCTCGCCGACGCCACCCGCTACCAGCTCGCCGCGCGCGTGCTGCGCGAGGCCCCCGGCCCCTACCCGTCGCTCACCCGCTCCTTCGCCGACCTGATCAGCGACCTCCTCACGCTCGACGGCGAACTCGCCGAACACCTCGTACGCCCCGAGGACCTGCGCGCGTGGGACGCGGAACTGCTGCACACCCTCGACGGCGCCCGACTCACCAACGCCGACCTGCGCAAGGCCCCCGAGACGGCCGCCGCCCGACGCGAACTGGCCGACCTGGTGCTGCGCTACCGGGCCGCCAAGCGCGAACGCGACCTGCTCGACTTCGGCGACCAGATCGCCCTCGCGGCGCAGCTCGCCCAGGTGCCCGAGGTGGGCCCGCTCCTGCGCGACGAGTTCCGCGTCGTCCTCCTCGACGAGTACCAGGACACCTCCGTCGCCCAGCGCGTGCTCCTCGCCGGACTCTTCGGCGGCGCCGCCGGCCACCCCGTGACCGCCGTCGGCGACCCCTGCCAGGCCATCTACGGCTGGCGCGGCGCCTCCGTCGCCAACCTCGACGACTTCCCCGAGCACTTCGCGCACGCCGACGGCAGCCGGGCGCGACGCCAGTCGCTCAGCGAGAACCGCCGCAGCGGCGGCCGCCTCCTGGACCTCGCCAACGGCCTCGCCGAACCGCTGCGCGCCATGCACGCGGGCGTGGAGGCCCTGCGCCCGGCCCCCGGCGCGGAACGCGACGGCGTGGTCCGCTGCGCCCTGCTGGCCACCCACGCCGAGGAGATGGACTGGATCGCCGACTCCATCGCCCATCTGGTGCGCACCGGCAAGGCGCCCGGTGAGATCGCCGTCCTGTGCCGGACGGCCACCGACTTCGCGCAGATCCAGGGCGCGCTGGTCGCGCGGGACGTCCCCGTCGAGGTCGTCGGCCTGTCCGGTCTGCTGCACCTGCCCGAGGTGGCCGACCTGGTCGCCGTCTGCGAGGTCCTCCAGGACCCCGGCGCCAACGCCTCCCTGGTCCGCCTGCTCACCGGCCCGCGCTGGCGCATCGGCCCGCGCGACCTCGCCCTCCTCGGCCGACGGGCCCGGCGGCTCGTCAGCCACACGCGCGGGGGCGACGACGACCCGGACCGCCGCCTCGCCGAGGCCGTCGAGGGGGTCGACCCGTCCGAGGTGATATCGCTCGCGGACGCCCTCGACACCTTCCTGGAGACGCCGATGTACGGCGGCCACGGCGGGGACGACGACGGGCTGCCGTTCTCCCCGGACGCGCGCGTGCGGTTCGCGCGCCTCGCCGCGGAACTGCGCGACCTGCGCCGCTCCCTCGCCGACCCCCTGATGGACGTCCTGCACCGCGTCCTCGCCGTCACCGGCCTCGAGGTGGAGCTGTCGGCGTCTCCGCATGCCCTCGCCGCCCGGCGCCGGGAGACCCTGTCCAACTTCCTCGACATCGCCGCGTCCTTCGCGTCCGGCGAGAGCGAGGCGAGCCTGCTGGCCTTCCTCGGCTTCCTGCGCACCGCCGCCCAGTACGAGAAAGGCCTCGACAACGCCCTTCCGGGCGGCGAGAACACCGTCAAGGTGCTCACCGCGCACAAGTCCAAGGGTCTCGAGTGGGACGTGGTGGCAGTCCCGGCCTGGTCAGCGGCATCTTCCCCAGCGGACAGGGCCGCGAGAAGTGGACCGCGCAGGCCAGGGTGCTGCCGCACGCCCTGCGTGGCGACGCCGACACGCTCCCCGACCTCGCCTCCTGGGACGCGCGGGGCGTCAAGGCCTTCCACGAAGCCATGAAGGACCACCAGCACACCGAGGAACTCCGCCTCGGCTACGTCACCTTCACCCGACCGCGGTCCCTGCTCCTCGGCTCCGGCCACTGGTGGGGCCCCGCCCAGAAGAAACCCCGCGGCCCGTCCGACTTCCTGCTGACCCTGCACGACCACTGCACGGCCGGACACGGCGAGATCGAGGTCTGGGCCGACCCGCCGGAGGAGGACGAGGAGAACCCCGCCCTGCACCGCACGAGCGTCGACCAGGTCTGGCCGCTCCCGCTGGACGACGCGGCCCTGGCCCGTCGCCGCGCCGCCGCCGAGACCGTCCTCGCCCACCTGGAGGACCTCGAGGACGACGCCTCGCACGAGGACGACCGCCCCCGTGCCGCCCACGACCCGGACGCCCACGACGACCCCGACTGGCCGCCCCCACCGGACGACGACGAGCCGCCCCACGACGGCCACGACGAGCCGCCCCAGGACGAGGACGACCCGTTCGGAGCGGACCCCTTCGACACGGGCTCCTTTGAAGATGACCCCTTCGACGCCGACCCCTTCGACCGAGGCCCCTTCGAGGACGGGTCCGCCGGGGCCGCCCCCCACGAAGCCCGGCCCGCCGAGGGCGACCCCGTAGACGGGCACGAGCGGAGCTCGGCCGATTCCCCCGTCCATCGCCCCGTCCGTCCCGCAGTCCACCCCTCGGTCCCTCATCAAGGGACAGCCCCTGAGGCGTCCGGGCCCCTCAGGCCGCCCAGCGCGCCCGGACCCCGCCCGCGCAGGAACTCCCTCACCCCCGAGGAGGCCCGCACCGTCGACTCCTGGGACCGCGACCTCGACGCCCTCGCCGGGGAACTCCTGCGCGCCCGCCGGACCGTCACGGACGTACCCCTGCCGACGAGCCTGACCGCCTCGCAGGTCCTGCGCCTGGCCGCCGACCCGGACGGTCTCGCGCAGGAACTCGCGCGCCCCATGCCACGCCCCCCGCAACCGGCCGCACGTCGGGGCACCCGGTTCCACGCCTGGGTGGAGGCCCGCTTCGAGGAGTTGACGCTGCCCCTGCTGGAACCGGACGAACTGCCCGGCCACGACGCCGAGATCGACGACGAACACGACCTCGAGGCCCTCAAGGAGGCCTTCGAGCGCACCGAGTACGCCCATCGAACGCCCTACCGGGTCGAGGCCCCCTTCCAGCTCGCCCTCGCCGGCCGTGTCGTCCGCGGCCGCATCGACGCCGTCTACAAAGAAGGCGCCGGCGACTCGGCCACGTACGACATCGTCGACTGGAAGACCCACCGCGCCCATACCGCAGACCCCCTCCAGCTCGCCCTGTACCGGCTCGCCTGGGCCGAGCAGCAGGGAGTGCCCGTGGAATCCGTCACAGCGGCGTTCCTGTACGTGCGCACCGGCGACGTCGTACGACCGGAGGGGCTGCCCGATCGCCCCGCCCTGGAGCGCCTGTTGACCGGGAAAGCCGACGCCGGGGACGGCCGCGACGGACCGGCCGGGCGCATCGGCTCCGCGTCAGGGCCCGGCGAGGACACCGGCGCGGGCCGATAGGCTCGTGGTCATGAGCCATCCCGTTGACAGTGCCGTCAGCGCCGTCCGCACGTACGTCGAGCAGCACCGCGCCGCCTTCCTCGACGACCTCGTCGAATGGCTGCGCATCCCGTCGGTGTCGGCCCAGCCCGACCACGCCTCCGACGTACGGCGCAGTGCGGACTGGCTCGCCACCAAGCTCACCGAGACCGGGTTCCCGACCGCCGAGGTCTGGCGGACGCCGGGCGCGCCGGCCGTCTACGCGGAGTGGCCCTCAGGCGATCCGCAGGCGCCCACCGTCCTGGTCTACGGCCACCACGACGTGCAGCCGGCCGCCCGCGAGGACGGCTGGGACACCGACCCCTTCGAGCCCGTCGTCCGCGGAAACCGCCTCCACGCGCGCGGGGCGGCCGACGACAAGGGACAGGTCTTCTTCCACACCCTCGGCGTCCGCGCCCACCTCGCCGCCACCGGCCGCACCGCGCCGGCCGTCAACCTCAAGCTGCTGATCGAGGGCGAGGAGGAGTCCAGCTCCCCGAACTTCCGGGCCCTCGTGGAAGGGCGGGCCGGGCGGCTCGCCGCGGACGCCGTGATCGTCTCCGACACCGGCATGTGGTCCGAGGACACCCCCACCGTGTGCACCGGAATGCGCGGCCTCGCGGAGTGCGAGATCCGGTTCCTCGGTCCCGACCAGGACATCCACTCCGGCTCCTTCGGCGGCGCGGTGCCCAACCCGGCGGCCGCGATCGCCCGCCTCGTCGCCGCCCTGCACGACGGCCACGCGCGCGTGGCCGTGCCCGGCTTCTACGACGGCGTCGTCGAGCTCACCGACCGCGAGCGCGAGCTTTTCGCCGAGCTTCCCTTCGACGAGGACCAGTGGCTGCGCACCGCCCGGTCGCACGCCGCCCACGGCGAGGCCGGGCACACCACCCTGGAACGGATCTGGGCCCGCCCCACGGCCGAGGTCAACGGCATCGGCGGCGGCTACCAGGGACCCGGCAGCAAGACGATCATCCCGTCCTCGGCGTTCGTGAAACTGTCCTTCCGGCTCGTCGCCGGCCAGGACCCCGACCACGTCGAGAAGGCCGTCCGCGCCTGGGTCGCCGAGCAGGCGCCCGCCGGCATCCGGTACGAGATCGCGTTCAGCCCGGCCACCCGCCCCTGCCTGACCCCGCTGGACCACCCCGCCCTGCAGTCCGTGGTCCGCGCCATGGGCCGGGCCTTCGACGGGCCCGTACGCTTCACCCGTGAGGGAGGCTCGGGACCGGCCGCCGACCTCCAGGAGGTTCTCGGCGCCCCCGTGCTCTTCCTCGGCGTCTCCGTCCCCTCGGACGGCTGGCACGCACCCAACGAGAAGGTCGAGCTGGACCTCCTCCTCAAGGGCGCCGAGACCACCGCACACCTCTGGAGCGACCTCGCCGCGCACTGGCGTCATGCGCCCTGACG
Source organism: Streptomyces sp. B21-105 (assembly GCF_036898465.1). NCBI lineage: Bacteria > Bacillati > Actinomycetota > Actinomycetes > Kitasatosporales > Streptomycetaceae > Streptomyces > Streptomyces sp. B21-105. The sequence continues at coordinate 6,108,246 of NZ_JARUMJ010000001.1, forward strand.
ACGCCGACCGGCCCGGAGGAGCCACGCGCGCGGTGCACACTGAAGAAGCCGCTCCGCACGCGCGCGGCTCCACGGCCGGTCGCCGTCTCCCGTACATCCCGCTGAACCGCCCGCAGAAACAACCGTTCCACCGGGGGAGTTGGAAGTACCCGTGACACCCGTGACCACCTGGACCGACCAGAACGCCGACCGACCCATCTCGCTCACCGCGCCGAGCGGCGTGGACCGGGCCGCCCACCACCGGCTCGACGAAGCCTGGCTCGCCGCGGCATGGAGCCACCCCACGACCCGGTGCTTCGTCGTCTCCGGAGGCCAGGTCCTCATCGACGAGACCTCCGACGGACGCACCGAACTCGTCATGACCCCGTCCTTCGAGGCCCCCCTCACCGAGGCGCACCGCTACTTCCTCGGAACGGACGACGACGGCGTCAGCTACTTCGCCCTCCAGAAGGACGCGCTGCCCGGCCGCATCGACCAGTCCGCGCGCCCGGCCGGCCTGCGCGAGGCGGGTCTGTTGTTGTCGCCGCGCGACGTGGGCCTGATGGTGCACGCCGTGGGCCTGGAGAACTGGCAGCGCACCCACCGCTTCTGCTCCCGCTGCGGCGAGCGCACGGTGATCGCCGCGGCGGGGCACATCCGCCGCTGCCCCGCCTGCGGCGCCGAGCACTACCCGCGCACCGACCCGGCGGTGATCATGGCCGTCACGGACGAGGAGGACCGCATCCTCCTGGGCCGTCAGGTCCACTGGCCCGAGGGCCGCTTCTCGACCCTCGCCGGTTTCGTCGAGCCCGGCGAGTCCATCGAGCAGTCCGTGCGCCGCGAGGTCTTCGAGGAGGCCGGCGTCACCGTGGGCCAGGTCGAGTACGTCGCCAGCCAGCCCTGGCCCTTCCCGTCCAGTCTCATGCTCGGCTTCATGGCCCGTGCCACGTCGACCGACATCGACGTCGACGGCGACGAGATCCACGAGGCCCGCTGGTTCTCCCGCGACGAGCTCACCGCCGCCTTCGAGTCCGGCGACGTGCTGCCCCCCTACGGCATCTCGATCGCGGCCCGTCTGATCGAGCTCTGGTACGGCAAACCGCTCCCCACCCGCAACCTCGTATGACCACCCCACCACGCCGCAGGGCGGCCGCCCCACCCCGGGACGGCCACCCCTGCGACGCCGGGGAACCGCTCAAGCGCCGATCTCGGCATGGGCGCCCGAGGCAGGCGTACGCGGGTGCGTCCCGAACGAGGAAGGGCAGCGAGGGCCCGCCGCCGGTTGCCGCCGCTCGCACTCGCCGAGGCTTCCATGACCGCAGCTCAGCTCCGTGGTGCGGAGGTCGCGAGCTATGTCAGACCTGCGTGCAACACTGCGGTCCATGGCTCTCGCTGATCTCACTCTCGGCCAATGGCGGTCCTTCGATCTGCCGACCGCACGCCGCGTCGCCGAGGAGGCCGCTGGTTCGGTGGACGGTCGGGTGACTCTCGTCGAGACCACGGAGCACCTCGGTGCCCCGCTGCATCGCGTCCGGATCGAGCGGGACGAGCAGGAATTCGCCCTGATACCCGGAGGGCCGGTGTCCCTCGGATTCGACCTGGACCGCTGGCAACCGACCCCGCAGCAGACGGCCGACTACGCCGAGAGCCTGGACCAGGGATTCGCCTACGGACCCGACCTGCGGGCCCACCTCGCGCAAGTGCTCAGCCCCCGCCGGAGCGTCGTCCTGGCAACTGTGCTCATGGCTGTGGAGGACGAGAACCTGACCGAGGCGCCCGCCGACATGCACGCCGTTCTCGCGGCTCGTGGCCTGCGGATGCCGAGCTCAGACGAGTGGGAGCACGCTTGTGGGGCTGGCACCAAGACCCTGTTCCGGTGGGGGAACGACTGCCCCCTCGACCGCGTCCCGTACGGGGACGCCACCGGCCCGCAGAACCAGTTGAACGCCTTCGGCTTGCACATCGCCTACGACACCTACCGTACGGAGCTGACGAGCGACATCGAGGCGGTCCATGGCGGAGACGGTGGCGAGTCGGTGTGCGGCGGCTACGGTCGCCTGCTCGCATGGCTGCCTCTGGCCACCTCCAACCGCAATCCGTCCATGGTCGAGTTTGTGTACGGTCCGGACGGTGAAGACCTTTGCGAGGACTCCTCCACTCGGCCCGTGCTGACGCTCTGAAGCAGTGGTTCTGCTGTCATGCGCCGGGAACTTCTGCCTGCGACAGCCGTCAAGCCGAGGGCTCGGTCCCGCTGGATTCCTGCGAGGCGTACACAGTCTGGCGCCGGGATCTCCAGGGCGCACAAAGCCCCCGATCAGCGTCAGGCCGATCGGGGGTTGCGTATCGCGGGGGGTCAGGCGCCGAGCGCCTGCTTCACCTGGGCGAGGCTCGGGTTCGTCAGCGTCGACCCGTCGGGGAACAGTACGGTCGGTACCGTCTGGTTTCCGCCATTCGCCTTTTCCACGAACGCCGCGGACTCCGGGTCCTGTTCGATGTTGATCTCGGTGTACGCGATGCCCTCGCGCTCCAGCTGCTTCTTCAGCCGCTGGCAGTAGCCGCACCACGTGGTGCTGTACATCGTCACAGTGCCCAGCATGTCTCTCATGCTCCTTCGGCGGTCGGGGGACGGGCGGTCCTAGAGGCAACGCGGCCGGCGGGGCCGCCATTCCCGGCGGGGCATGTCCGCCGCATTAGTACGACTGCGGGGCCCCGCCTGTGGACAACCGTCCCGCCCGTCTCCGCCGACCTGGCAGCATGGCCGTGTGACAGCAGCAACGCACTCCACCCTGTTCCCGCAGGCACCGGACTCGGCCGACGCGGTGCTCGACGGGCTCGACCCCGAGCAGCGCGAGGTCGCCACGGCCCTGCACGGTCCGGTGTGCGTGCTGGCCGGAGCCGGCACGGGCAAGACCCGGGCCATCACCCACCGCATCGCCTACGGGGTGCGCGCCGGCATCCTGCACCCTTCCAGCGTGCTCGCCGTCACCTTCACCAACCGGGCCGCGGGGGAGATGCGCGGCCGGCTTCGCCAGCTCGGCGCCCAGGGTGTCCAGGCCCGCACCTTCCACTCCGCGGCCCTTCGGCAGCTGCAGTACTTCTGGCCGAAAGCGATCGGTGGCTCCCTGCCCCGGATCGTCGACCGCAAGGTTCAGCTCGTCGCCGACGCGGCCGCCGCCTGCCGTGTCCGGCTCGACCGAGGTGAGCTGCGGGACGTCACCGCGGAGATCGAGTGGTGCAAGGTCACCCAGACCGTCCCCGCCGACTACGCGCTCGCCGCCGTCAAAGCGGGCCGTGAGTCCCCCCGCGACCCCGCCGAGATCGCCCAGCTCTACGCCGCCTACGAGGACCTCAAGCGCGAGCGCGCCGTCATCGACTTCGAGGACGTCCTGCTGCTGACCGCCGCCGTGCTGCAGGACCGGCACGACATCGCCGAACAGGTCCGCGCCCAGTACCAGCACTTCGTCGTCGACGAGTACCAGGACGTCAGCCCGCTCCAGCAGCGCCTGCTCGAACTGTGGCTCGGCGACCGGGACGACCTGTGCGTGGTCGGGGACGCCAGCCAGACCATCTACTCCTTCACCGGCGCCACCCCCGACCACCTGCTCGACTTCCGCACCCGCCATCCCGGCGCCACCGTCGTCAAGCTGGTCCGCGACTACCGCTCCACCCCCCAGGTCGTCCACCTCGCCAACGGTCTGCTCGCCCAGGCCCGCGGCCGCGCCGCTGACCACCGTCTGGAACTGATCTCCCAGCGCGCCCCCGGACCCGAGCCGGGCTACGCCGAGTACGCCGACGAGCCCGCCGAGGCCGAGGGCGCGGCCCGCCGTATTCGCGAGCTCCTCGACGCAGGGGTCCCGGCCGCGGAGATCGCCGTCCTGTTCCGCACCAACGCCCAGTCGGAGACCTACGAGCAGGCCCTCGCCGACTTCGGCATCCCGTACCAGCTGCGCGGCGCCGAGCGCTTCTTCGACCGGCCCGAGGTGCGCAAGGCCGGTGTCGCCCTGCGCGGTGCGGCCCGGTTCGGCGGCAACGACACGCTCCTCGAGGACGCCGTCGACCTGCCCTCGCAGGTGCGTGCCGTGCTCTCCGGCGAAGGCTGGACCACACAGCCGCCGGCCGGCTCCGGGGCCGTCAGAGAGCGCTGGGAGTCGCTGGCGGCCCTGGCCAACCTGGCGCATGACTTCGCCGCGGCCCGGCCCGGGGCGACCCTCGCCGATCTGGTCGCCGAACTCGACGAGCGGGCGAGCGCCCAGCACGCCCCGACCGTCCAGGGCGTCACCCTGGCCTCCCTGCACTCCGCCAAGGGCCTGGAGTGGGACGTCGTCTTCCTGGTCGGCGTGGCGGAGGGCATGATGCCGATCACCTACGCCAGGACCGACGAACAGATCGAGGAGGAGCGCCGCCTCCTGTACGTCGGGGTCACCCGGGCCCGTGCGCGGCTGCACATCTCGTGGGCGCTGTCCCGCTCTCCGGGCGGCCGTCCGAACCGCCGTCCGAGCCGCTTCCTCGACGGTCTCCGTCCCGGCTCGGGCACCGCCGTGGGCCGTGCGGGCGGCGGGGGCGCCGGAGGCATCGAGCGGGGGTTCCCCGGCGTCGCCGCGGGCGCCGGCCAGGCGCCGCGCCGGACAGCGCGCACCCCGGCCCGCTGCCGGGTCTGCGGGCGCACCCTGACCGACGCCGGCGAGATGAAGCTGATGCGCTGCGAGGACTGCCCCTCCGACATGGACGAGGGCCTGTACGAGCGACTGCGGGACTGGCGGGCGGTCCAGGCGAAGCGCGCCGGACAGCCGGCGTTCTGCGTCTTCACCGACAAGACGCTGATGGCGATCGCCGAGGCCGTCCCCGAGGAGGAGGGCGAACTGGCCCGGATCCCCGGGGTCGGTGTGCGCAAGCTGCACCGTTACGGAACCGACGTCCTGGCCATCTGCGCAGGCCAGGACGTGGTGGAGGGGGACGAAGGGGAGTGAGGGAGGGTCGGCCGAAGATTGATCCGAACTCGTCGGAAAAATAGTTTGCGCATGCCCCGGCAATCCCCATAGGTTCTTAGACACCGGAACGGCGGCCTTCTCGAAGGCCCTGATTCCGTGCTGTACTTGCATATCCGTCGGACCGGCTCACCCCGGTCCCCCGATACGCCAAGAGGAGGCGATTCCAGTGATCATCATCAACCGCAGCTCCACCGCCAAACTGACCGATTGCTCGGTCGTCTCCACGTGCATGCTCGGCGCCTCGGTCCTGGGCACCGGTCTGTCCGGCATCCGTGCCGACCGGCCGGCGTCCTCCTCTGTCTCGCCCGTGAGTCTTCTCGTCCGCGAGCGCAATGAGCGACCGACCAAGGCACTGGAAGCAGTAGAGGCACAGGCACATGCCTATGCCTTCGCGGCGACCGGTGCCGGATTCCGCAAGCAGACGACGCAGCACCACCTGATGTGGGCCTTCCGTGGGCCAGAACCCTGGAGTGATCCAGCCTGATCGTCGATCAGGCCGGCGCCTTCAGGGCCGCGGAACCCCACCCGGGATCCGCGGCCCTTCTGTTTTCCCCGAACGGGGACGACGGAGCGAAGGGGCCTCGGGACAAGAAAAGAACCCGGTACCCAGCCGACACCCGGTCCCACAGGACCGGACCGACCAGACGAGGAAGACGAACCGTGCAACTCGAAGCGCACGCCCCGTCCGTACCGCCTTCCGAAACGATCCCCCCGCCCGGCCTCACGGAGGACTCCACCTTGACCCCGCTCACGGCGCTCACCGCGCTCGACGACGCCATCGAGAACCTCGGCGTGCCCGTCCCCTGCCGTTCGTACGACCCGGAGGTCTTCTTCGCCGAGACCCCGGCCGACGTCGAGTACGCCAAGTCCCTCTGCCGCACCTGCCCCCTGGTGGAGGCCTGCCTCGCCGGCGCCAAGGAGCGACGCGAGCCCTGGGGCGTCTGGGGTGGCGAGCTGTTCGTCCAGGGTGTCGTCGTCGCCCGCAAGCGGCCGCGTGGTCGCCCGCGCAAGAACCCGGTCACGGCATGAACACCGCAGGAACAATCGACCGCCCCCTCACGCAAGACCCCAAGAAGCAGGCCCCGATGAAGCCGTTCACCAGCGAGCCCGCAGGCTCCGCGACCGAAGACCTCACCATCACCACCGGCGCGTACGACTCGCGTCAGAACAGGACACGCGAGATGCAACTCATCCCAGAAGCCCTGGCTCGTGCGCATATGCGCGACCGCCTGCACGAGGTCGAGCGGGAGCGCCAGGCCGTGCGCCTGGTGGCCGCTCGCCGGATGCAGCGTCGGGCCGAGCGCGCGTCCCTGCGCGCCCGGCGGGCGCTCGCCATGGCCGTGATGCAGTAACCGCACCAACCGCACACACCGGATGCGGTGGCCTCCCGACAGGGAGGTGAAACTCTCCCCGAGGGGGCGGGTCCGTCCGTACGGGCCGGCCCCCTCGGGGCGCTGTGCGCCCGATCCGACGCCCCGGCGTTATCGTCCTGGGCATGGCGAGTCCTCCCGGAGACGGCGACCGCGACGGTTCACCGGCGGAGCCCCTGCCCCTGCCTCCGTCCAGGCCCCGGTCCGGGCCCCTGTCCGTGGTGTGCGGCCGGTGCGGGACCCGGGCCGCAGAGCCACCGCCGGTCACCTGGACGTGTTCCCTGGAGAACGGCGTCCGCCGGCACTTCTGCGAGGACTGCGCCCGGGAGAACCTCCGGGCGATCGAAGGCCGGCTCGACTCGGAATGGTGGTGACGTATCTCACACCCGGGTCGGAGCCCCGTACCCGCGTCTCACGCCTCCGCCGCCGAGCCCTCCGCAACCGAGTCCTCCGTTTCCAGGGAATCCACGGACTCCAGGGTTTCCAGGGCCTCCAGCGCGTCCTCCGCGAGGAACCCGGGCAGCCAGTCCTCCAGTTCGTCCCGTAGCCGTACTGTCGCGCCGAGCTGGCACAGCACGCCGATCGTGCTGAGGGTCACCCGGTGAATCAGCAGGTACGCCGGCGGCAGGTTGAGCTGTTTGCCCAGCTGGTGGGCGGGAGAGCGGGGGTCGGCTATGCGGGCCGCCTGGTTGCGCATCCAGCCGCGGGTGAAGGTGAACTCCTCTGCGCGGGCCGGTTCGATGATCGGCAGGAGGTAGTCGAGGACCGCGTCGGGATCGAGCTCGATGGACTCCTTCACGAAGCCCTCCGCGCAGAGGAGTTCGTAGACCGCCTCCGCGTCGCCGTCCAGGGTCAGGCGCAGGGACTCGCCGATCGGGTCCGGCAGGCCGCCCGCCAGCCGATCCACCGTGCCGAAGTCCAGAACGCCAAGCCGCCAGTCGTCCTCGCCCTCCGGCCCGCCAGGCAGGAGACGGAAGTTGCCGGGGTGCGGGTCGGCGTGCAGCAGGCCGGTGCGCGCCGGGCCGGAAAAGAGGAAACGGGACAGCAGCTGGCCGGCGCGGTCCCGCTGCTCCTGGGTGCCCTCGGAGATCACCTCGGACAGGGGCACGCCGTCGATCCACTCGGTGACCAGGATCTGGTCGCACTGGTGGACCACCGCCGGCACCACGACGTCGGGATCCCCGGCGAACTCCTCCGCGTGGGCCTGCTGGGCCTGCGCCTCCAGGCAGTAGTCCAGTTCCTCCGAGACCCGGTCACGCAGCTCGGCGATCAGCGGCTTCACGTCCATGCCCGGAATGAGCGGGCCCAACAGGCGTGCGAAGCGACTGAGTTGGTTCAGGTCGGACAGCAGGGCCTCGCCGGCTCCGGGGTACTGGACCTTGACTGCGACCTCCCGGCCGTCGTGCCACACCGCTCGGTGCACCTGACCGATGGAGGCCGCCGCGGCGGGCTTGTCGTCGAACTCCAGGAAGAGCCCGGCCCAGTCCTCGCCGAGGTGTTTCGTGAGCACGGCGTGCGTGGTGCCGGTCGGCATCGGCGGCGCCGCGTCCTGGAGCTTGGTGAGGGCCGCGCGGTACGGTCCGGCCACCTCCTCGGGCAGGGCCGACTCGAAGACGGACAGGGCCTGCCCGAACTTCATCGCGCCGCCCTTCAGCTCGCCCAGCACCTTGAAGAGCTGCTCCGCGGTGCGCTGCTGCAGCTCGCGGCCGACGATCTCCGCGGACTCGCCCACGATCCGCTTGCCCAGACCCCAGGTGGCCCGCCCGGCGAAGCCGAGCGGGAGCGCGGCGAGCTTGGCGGTCCGGGTGACCGCCTTCCGGGGAAGATCAGACATGCGCCCTCCAAGTCCCAGCCAGCCGCGCGGTGTCCGTCGTACCGCGAAACTCCGTTGAATGCCGTTGCTGTTCCATTGTCGCGTGCGAACCGCCCTCCTCGGAGGTGTGTTCCCGCATACCTTTCTCCGCGGCCCCGCACGGACAGGCACAGTGTGGCCGCACCGGCCGTGCGTGCCACTGGAGCGCGGGCACGGAGACCTCCCACCGGGCGCCCACGCTCGACGGGTCGCGGCCGTCGAGGAAGGTGAGCGCGTGGGCGGCGGCCAGCCCGGCCACCGTCGTGGCCAGCGTCAGGTCACAGGCGCGCGTCGTGCGCCGATGACCGGAGTGCCACTGGGTGACCAGCCGCGGCCAGGCCTGGTCCCGGTCGGTACGGTCCTGGTGCAGACAGCCCGCGCAGCCCGTCTCACCCGGCAGCACGAGCGGGCCCACGACCCCCGTGCCCTCGACGACCCCGGCGTAGAGATGCGGGGTGCCCGAGGCGATCAGGGGTTCCGCCGCGGAAGGGACGGGCGCGTGCACGGACACGTCGTCCCGCGGGGCGAGGATCACCAGGGAGAAGCCTGGAGTGTCCTCGGCGGGTGAGCTCCTGCTCCTGCGGGGCGGGCGGCCGGGGGCGGCCCGGCGCACGACGCGGCCGGCCGCCTCGTCCCGGCGCTCGCCGACCGCCTCGGCGGGCAGGCCGCCGGGTGCCACATCGCCCGGCTCCACCTTTCCACCGTCACGCACGTCCACCTCGCCGACTCCCGCGCCCGACAACAGCGCCGCCAGCACTGTGCCGACCCTGCCCGCGCCGCGCACCTGGACCCGCAAGCCGCGCCGGGCGGCCAGGTGCTCCACAGCGTCTCCCGGCTGCGAGGTGACGAGGGACAGTGCGGCGAGATCGGGCCGCAGCCGGTCCATGACCTCCTTCCTCTCCCGCAGAGCGGAGGCCTCAGGCCCGCCGCCGCGCGCGTCGTCGAGCAGCCCCGCCCGGGCCAGCCGCTCCACCAGCCGGTCGACATGACCGTCGGGCAGATCCATACGGCGGCCCTCCTCACGCAGCAGCGGAAGCCCGCGAGTGCCGTCCAGCAGGTCGAGGAAGCTGCCCGTGGCCGTGTCCACCGGGCCGAGTGTCAGTGCGTGCGCCGGCGTCATGCCGAACTGCACCGTGTTGAGGTCGCGCCAGCCGCGCCGCAGCGCGGGCTTCACCGTCGGATGCATCGAACGCCCCCGTATGCCTGGAAAACTCCCCGTCACGTCGACGGAGCGGGGCGTGGGGTGTCCTCGCTCCGCCGACGACTGCCAGCATGCCCGGACCCGCCCGAGCCCGCCGAAAGTTGTCCACAGGCAGCGGCATTCGTCGTACGAATGCGTCGTACGAGGCAAAAGCGGCAGGCCGGATCGGAACCCACCCGACCAGGAGTCGGGACTTCCCCCGTGTGCAACGGGTAACGTCGGGGCGTGCCCGCCGACCCACTGCACCGCGCCGGACCACCACAGCGCAGCACGACGAGCCAGCCGCCGAGCGGCTCGGGGGCGAGCGCGATCGAGGTTCGCAGAAGCACCCGGCGACGTCGGACGGTCTCCGCGTACCGCGAGGGCGATCGCACCATCGTGCTCATCCCTGCCCGGATGTCCGAGGCCGAGGAGCAACGCTGGGTGACCGTCATGCTCGACAAACTCGCCGCGCAGGAGAGCCGGCGCGTGCCCGGCGACGCCGAGCTCGCCGAACGCGCCGAGCGTCTGTCGGCCCAGTGTTTCGACGGCCGGGCCCGACCCGCCTCGGTGCGCTGGGTGACCAACCAGAACACCCGCTGGGGATCGTGCACACCGGCCGAGGGCAGCATCCGGCTGTCGCACCGCCTGAAGGGCATGCCCGAGTACGTCATCGACTACGTCCTCGCGCACGAACTCGCGCATCTGCTCGTGCCGGGTCACGGCCCCGACTTCTGGCGGCTGCTGGAGGCCTACCCGCGCACCGAACGCGCTCGGGGCTACCTCGAGGGCGTCGTCGCGGCCGAACGCCTCCCCCACCTGCCGCAGACGAGCGGGGAGTGACCTGCGGCGCGCGTGGGGCGAACCTCGCGGGCGTCCGGTGATGTCGCTTGTGTACCGGGTCTGTACCGACATCGTGCGTTGTCGGACTTTGCCGTTAGCCTGACGCGACGCACTCGCAATCGGGATGGGGGACGGTCGTTACGCATGCCCAGGGAATTCCAACGCGGCCACAAGGCCAGGATCAGTGACCTCACGGCGGGTACCGATCTGTACGTAGGCGTGCAGATCACCGCCCCCGGCCTGACCTTCGACATCAGCTGCTTCGGTCTCGACGCCGACGAGCGTCTCTCGGACGACCGGTACTTCGTCTTCTTCAACCAGCCCAAGTCCCCCGAGGAGTCCATCCAGCTCCTGGGCGCCCAGGCGGGCGACACGGAGTCCTTCCGCATCACCCTCGACCGGATCCCGCCGCAGATCCAGAAGCTGTCCTTCACGGCCACGCTGGACGGCGCCGGGCAGATGTCGCAGATCGACCCCGGCTACCTGCGCATCGTCGCGGGCGGCGAGGAGGTGGCCCGCTACGCGTTCAACGGCTCCGAGTTCACCAGTGAGCGGGCCGTCATGCTGGGCGACTTCTACCTCAAGGACGTGTGGCGGTTCGCGGCCGTCGGCCAGGGCTTCGACGGCGGCCTGGACGCGCTGCTGAAGAACTTCGGCGGCGAGGTCGCGGAGGAGGAGGCGCCCGCCGCGCCGCAGCAGCCGCAGGCCGCCGCCGCTCCGAGCTTCGCCCCGCCCGCCTTCGGCGCGCCCCCCGCTCCTCAGCAGCCGCAGCCCGCCGCGCAGGGCTTCGCGCCCCCGCCCGGCGCGACCCCGCCGCCGGCCCCGGCTCCCGCGCCCCCGGTCCACGCCGCGCCGACCATCGTCGCGCCGCTGGCCCCGCCCGGCGGTCACGTCCCGCCGCCCGCCCCCGCCCCGGCTCCTTACGGGCAGCCGCCCCAGCAACAGCCGTACGGCCAGGGCCCCGCGCCGACCGCGCCCATGCCCCCCGGCTACGGTCAGCAGCCCTCGGCCCCGCAGGCCCCCCAGGCCCCGCCCGGCTACGGACAGCCGACCCCGCCGCCCGGCTACGGTCAGCAGTCCCCCTTCGGGCAGGTCCCCGGCCAGCAGGTTCCCGGCCAGCAGGCCTACGGTGTGCCGCAGGGCGCGCCCCAGGGCGGTGCCGGTGTGGCGTCGGCGCTCCAGCAGTTCAAGGAGACGCCGACGGGGCAGCGCTGGACCCAGCAGAACAGGAAGATGATCCGGGTCGACCTCGGCATCGGCGGCCAGCCCGTTCTCGCCCGCCAGGGCAGCATGGTCCTCTACCAGGGCAAGGTCGACTTCAGCTACAAGGGCGCCGGGTTCGCCGGCCGGGTCGTCGGCAACGCCACCGGCCAGGAGATGCAGCTGATGCGCTGCACCGGCCAGGGGCAGGTGTTCCTCGCCGAGGACTCCACCCATGTGCACCCGATCGAGCTCCAGGGTGACGCGGTCTGCGTCTCCGCCGAGAACGTCCTGGCCTTCGACGAGAGCCTCCAGTACGAGGTCCGTCGCATCGAGGGGCACGGCATCCCCGGCGGCGCGCTGTTCACCATGCAGTTCCAGGGCGCCGGGACGATCGTCGTGAAGACGCACGGCACGCCCGTGGTCCTGCCGGTCACGCCCACCACGTTCGCCGACTGCAACGCCGTCGTCGCCTGGTCGGCCGCCTCCCAGGTGGTCGTCTCCAGCCAGGTGCGGATGCGCCGCAACGCCTACCCCGGCGACACCGGCGAGAGCGTCAATCTCCAGTTCCGGGGCGCTCCCGGCAACTTCATCGTCGTCCAGCCGTACGAGGTCTGAGGGAGCCCGTCATGAACCAGCCGCTCGCGGGCTACGCGCCCGCACCCGTCACCGCCCGCATGGAGAACCACGGCAACCACATGCTGAAGGTCGCCATGCAGACCGGTAACGACCTCTTCGCGCGCGTGGGCTCGATGGTCGCCTACGAGGGCTTCGTCCAGTACGAGCCCAACCCGCCGGCCGTACGCCAGATCGCCCGCGACTGGATGACCGGCGAGGGCGCGCCCCTGATGAAGTGCACCGGCGACGGTCTGCTCTACCTCGCCGACTACGGGGCGAACGTCGTCGTCATCAACCTCAACGGCGACGGAATCTCCGTCAACGCCACCAACCTGCTCGCCTTCGACGCGCACCTCACCTGGGGCGTCGAGCGCGTCAAGGGGCTTGCGAAGTTCGCCGGTCAGGGGCTGTGGAACACCAAGATCTCCGGGCAGGGGTGGGTCGCGCTGACCTCCCGGGGCAAGCCGATCGTCGTCGACTGCGGCGGCGGCGAGGACGAGACGTACGTCGACCCCGACGCGCTCGTCGCCTGGTCCCCGAACCTCAAGGTGAAGGGCAAGCGCAGCTTCAAGGCGCAGTCGCTCATCGGCCGGGGCAGCGGCGAGGCCTACCAGATGGCCTTCTCCGGCCAGGGCATCGTCGTCGTCCAGCCCAGCGAGGACAGCACCGACCGCCTCCGGGTACGGGGCTGAGGGGGACCGGAAACACCATGCAGAGCTCACTTTTCGCGCACAACGACTCGCAGACCCAGGACCGCTGGAGTCTGCAGAACAAGCAGATGCTCCGGGTCACCCTGGAGGGCCACGACGACATCCTCGCCCGCAAGGGGACGATGGTCGCCTACCAGGGCCTGATGGAGTTCGACGCCGAGTACCAGAGCAACCAGCAAGGGCGCGCGCGTGCGCACACGGGCGAGGGCCTGAGCCTGATGCGCTGTCACGGCCAGGGGACGGTGTACCTCGCGAACCTCGCCCAGCGCATCCACGTCATGGACGTGGAGCAGGACGGGCTGACCGTGGACAGCAGCTATGTGCTGGCCATGGACTCGTCACTGCACCACGAGGTCATCGCCGTCGACAGCCTCTACGGCATCTCCGGCTCGGGGAAGTACCAGCTCAACATCACCGGCCGCGGCAAGGTCGCCCTGATGACCTCCGGCGCGCCGCTGATGATGCAGGTCACCCCCGACAAGTACGTCAACTGCGACGCCGACGCCATCGTGGCCTGGTCCACCGGACTGCGGGTGCAGATGCAGGCGCAGACGCACTCCTCCGGGGTGTGGCGCCGGCGTGGTAACACCGGTGAGGGCTGGGAGCTCAGCTTCATGGGCAGCGGCTACGCGCTGGTCCAGCCCAGCGAACTGCTGCCGCCGCAGAACGCCCAGATCGGGTCGGGTCTCGCCGCGCAGTACGGCATGGGCCAGCAGGGAGCACGGGGACAGAACCAGGGCAACGTCTGGAGCTGACCGCCCGGACGTCGGACGTGGGCCGACGGATGTAACCGACGGACGCGGCCGACGGACGTAGCCGACCGACGTAAGGGGCGACCACCTGGTGGTTCGCCCCTTACCCGTTCCGGCTCACAGCCGCGCGCGGGCCGCCTCCAGCAGGCGCACGACCGACGCGTCGGCCACGCCCGCCACCTCGTCATAGGCGAACCAGCGCAGGTCGAGAGACTCCTCGCTGATGGCCTCCACGGCTCCGGCCGGGGCGAGCGCCGCGTACTGGACGTCGTAGTGCCAGGCGCAGGGCGTGTGATGCCGGTCCAGGCGCACCGGACCGCCGGGCAGCAGGCTCAGCCCCGGCACGCCCGACTCCTCCGTCCCCTCCCGCAGCGCCGCGCCCGCCAGCGTCGCGTCGACCGGCTCGCAGTGGCCGCCCGTCTGCAGCCACATCCGCAACTTCTTGTGCAGCGTGAGCAGCACACGGCCGCGCTCCGGGTCGATCACCAGCGCGCTCGCCGTGATGTGCCCGTCCGCGCAGGCCTTCCACACGCCGTCGGGATGGACCGCCAGATGGTCCAGGTACGTCTGGCACAGCTCTCGCTGGCCCTCGTACCCCTTCAGGACGAGGACCGCGTCGTCGTGCAGGCTCACTTGGTGTCGTCGCCCCCGGAGTCGTTCCCGTCGTCCGTACCGTCCGTGTCGGCGTCCTTCTTCAGGTTCGGCTTCTCACCGTGGCCGCCGCTCGCCGCCTCGCCGAGCATCTTGTCCAGCTCGGAGAAGTCCATCTGCTCGCGGTGCACGAAGCCGTCCGGGTCGTCGAGGTCGGAGGCCGTGGGCAGCATGTCCGGGTGGGCCCACAGGGCGTCCCGGCCGTCGACCCCGCGCGCGTCCGTCAGCGAGGCCCACAGGCGGGAGGCGTCGCGCAGACGGCGAGGACGCAGCTCCAGGCCGATCAGCGTCGCGAACGTCTGCTCCGCCGGACCGCCCGTGGCACGGCGGCGGCGCAGGGTTTCCCGCAGCGCGTCGGCGGACGACAGGCGCGGCTTCGCGGCCGCGTGCACCACCGCGTCCACCCAGCCCTCGACGAGTGCCAGAGCCGTCTCCAGACGGGCCAGGGCAGCCTTCTGAGCCGGGGTGTCCTCGGGCTGGAACATGCCCTGCTGGAGAGCCTCCTGCAGCTGCTCGGGATTCTGCGGGTCGAACTGCCCGACCACGTCCTCCAGCTTGGCGGTGTCGACCTTGATCCCGCGCGCGTACCCCTCGACCGCGCCGAACAGGTGCGAGCGCAGCCACGGCACATGGGCGAAGAGCCGCTGGTGGGCGGCCTCGCGCAGGGCGAGGTAGAGCCGCACCTCGTCCTTGCCGACGCCGAGGTCCCTGCCGAAGGCCTCGATGTTCACCGGCAGCAGCGCGGCGCGCCCGGCCGGACCGAGCGGCAGGCCGATGTCGGTCGAGCCGACGACCTCGCCCGCGAGCACGCCCACGGCCTGGCCGATCTGCGAGCCGAACATCGCGCCGCCCATCGAGCGCATCATGCCGATCAGGGGGCCGGCCATGGCCTGCATCTCCTCCGGCAGGACGTCGCCCATGGCCGCGCCGACGCGCTCGGCGACCGGGTCGACGAGCTCCTTCCACGCGGGCAGGGTCGCCTCGACCCACTCGGCGCGGGACCACGCCCCGGCGGTTCCGGCACCGGACGGCAGGGACGTCGCGTCGTCCAGCCACAGGTCGGCCAGGCGGACGGCCTCCTGGACGGCGGTGCGCTCGGAGGAACCGATGCTCGAGTCCTTGACGCCGTCGGAGGTGCCCTGGGCGACCGTCTGGCGGGCGATCTGCTGGGCCATGTCCCAGTTCACCGGACCGCCCTCGTAGGAGAGCATCTGGCCGAGCTGCTGGAAGGCGGCGCCCAGGTCGTTGGGGTTCAGCGAACCGAACATCGCGGCGAGCGGATTGTCCGCGCCGGGCGCGCCGAAGCCGCCGGCGCCGGGCAGGCCGCCGAAACCGAACGGGTTGGCCGGTCCCTGACCACCGCCGCTCTGTGGGTCCTTCTTGCCCTCGTCGCCGTCCTCCGGCTCCTCCGGCGGAAGGCCGAATCCGAATGGGGTGTCACTCACGGGGTTCCTCGGCTGGTAAGGCCACCGGTTTTCGGCCGGCGGCGACTGCCCTGCAACACCACCCAGCGTAGACACCCCGGCTCGATCGGGCCTCGGTGCTTCGCCGACTCCTGCCCTGCGGCAGGATGGATGCCACCTGGTACGTACGCGTCACTCGCGCCCGTATGCCAAGACAACCGCTGGAGACACCTGGTGAGTTCCCCAGATCCGCAGGTTCGCGCAGCGCGAAACCCTTCGGCCCGGGCCGGCGCCCGAGGGCCCGTCGTCGCCGTGACCGGCGCGGCGACCGGGGTGGGCGCGCTGCTCACGGAGCGGCTCGCCGCATCGGAGGAGGTCAAGCAGGTCGTCGCCATCGACGAGCGGCGGGGTGGGTGCGACGCGGCTCAGTGGCACATTCTCGACGTCCGCGATCCGGCGATCGCCGACAAGCTGCGCGGCGCCGACGTCGTGGTCCATCTCGCGCTCGACCTCGACCTGGGGAGTGACGCCGCCGCCCGGACGGCCTACAACGTGCGCGGTACGCAGACGGTGCTGACGGCCGCCGCGGCGGCCGGGGTGCGCCGCGTGGTGCTGTGCACCTCCGCGATGGTCTACGGAGCGCTGGAGGACAACGAGCTGCCGCTCTCGGAGGACGCGGAGCTGCGCGCGACGGCGGAGGCGACCGGCGTCGGGGACCTCCTGGAGATCGAACGGCTCGCGCGCCGCGCGCCCCGGGCGCATCCCGGTCTGAACGTCACCGTGGTGCGGCCCGCGATCCTGGTCGGCGGCACGGACACGGCGCTGACCCGGTACTTCGAGTCACCGCGGCTGCTGGTCGTCGCCGGGTCGCGGCCGGCCTGGCAGTTCTGCCACGTCGAGGACCTGGTGAGCGCCCTGGAGTACGCCGTCCTGGAGAAGGTCGACGGGGAACTCGCCGTCGGGTGCGACGGGTGGCTGGAGCAGGAGGAGGTCGAGGAGCTCAGCGGGATCCGGCGCATGGAGCTGCCGTCGGCGGTCGCCCTGGGCGCCGCCGCGCGGCTGCACCGGATCGGGCTGACGCCGTCCCCGGCGGGCGACCTGGCGTACACGATGTACCCCTGGGTGGTGAGCGGAAGCCGGCTGCACGACGCGGGGTGGCGGCCGGGCTGGACCAACGAGGAGGTTCTGGCGGAGCTGCTGGAGGAGGTGGCCGGACGGCACACCGTCGTCGGCCGGCGGCTGGGGCGCAAGGACGCGACGGCCGCGGGGGCGGCCGGGGCGACGGTCGCGCTGCTGGGCGCGGCTGCCGTGGTGCGACGGGCCCGGAAGGCCCGGCGGCGCTGAGCGGCGGGTGGCGGGCGGCTTCTCGCACCCGCCACCCCGGGTTGCACCCGCCACCCCGGGTTCGCGGTTGCCCCCGCCGCCCCCGGTCGCGGGATTGCTCCTGCCACCCCACCATCCCGGACGCCGGAAGGGCCGGACGCCGGAAGGGCCGGACGCCGGAAGGGCCGGACGCCGGACGGGCCCGACGCCGGACGGGCCGGTGCTTTGGAGCGACCTCCAAGGCGCCACGCGCGCGTTACCGGGTGATCACGCTGTTTCGCCTGTTCCCGGGGTGCGGCACGATGGGGGTATGGCAGCCATCGACGAGCATCCCGGCGAGCGGGCGGCGCAGGACCCCATCAAGCTGATCGCCGTTCGCGACACCCCCCTCTCCCTGGACGAGGTCTTCAAGGCCGTCGGGGACGACGCGGCCGGCGGGACGGCGCTCTTCGTGGGCACCGTGCGCAACCATGACGAGGGCGCCGACGTCGACGCGCTCGGATACTCCTGCCACCCGAGTGCCGAGGCGGAGATGCGGCGGATCGCCGAGAAGGTGGCGGCCGAGTACCCGGTGCGGGCGCTGGCGGCCGTCCACCGGGTGGGGGATCTGGCCGTGGGCGATCTGGCGGTCGTCGTGGCCGTGTCCTGCCCGCATCGCGGGGAGGCCTTCGAGGCGTGCCGGAAGCTGATCGACGACCTCAAGCACGAGGTGCCCATCTGGAAGCACCAGAAGTTCTCCGACGGCACCGAGGAATGGGTCGGCGCGTAGCGTCGTCGTTGGGGGGTGGTGGTCGGGCGACGGGTGGGGGGGTCGGCGCGTAGCGTCGTCGTTGGGGGGTGGTGGTCGGGCGACGGGTGGGCGGGTCGGCGCGTAGCGTCGTCGTTGGGGGGTGGTGGTCGGGCGACGGGTGGGCGGGTGGGGTCTGCTGATCCACCGGCCACCCGTCCGGTTGCGTAACCGGACCCCTGCCGTGAGCGTTGTCACTGCGAATGGTTAATCTGCTGATCAGTCAGTTGTGGTGGCTCACTGGGGTTGGGAGGTCGGCATGGCGGCGCTCGCCTGGTTGCTGATTCCGCTTGTCGCCGCGATCGGCGCGGGGCTGTGGGGGAGTTGGGCCAACCGGACCCGCAAAGCCCGCGGTGACGGTCCTGAGCTGGACGGATACGCACGCTTCCGGGCCGCCATGGAGAAGCCGCACATCCGCGCGTGACCCGGGTGGCAGCCCTGACCGTGCGCTGACAGACGCGTCCCGTACTGTCGAGTCATGCCACGCCGCACCGCGACGATGCTCGCCTCCACCTTGATCCTCATCGCGCTTCTCTGCGCGGGAGTGCTCTTCCCCGTGCCGTACTCGGAGATGTCCCCGGGGCCCACGGTGAACACGCTCGGAGATCACGACGGCGAGCCGGTGCTGCAGATCTCCGGGCGCAGGACCTACGCGACCAGCGGCCACCTCAACATGACCACCGTGCGGGTGACCAGCGCCGACTACCGGATGAACCTCGTCGAGGCCGTCTACGGATGGCTCGCGCACGACAACAAGGTCGTTCCGCACGACACGCTGTACCCGGACGGCAAGACCGAGGAGCAGTCCACCCAGGAGAACGCCGAGGAGTTCAGCCAGTCCCAGGAGAGCGCCAAGGTCGCCGCCCTGAAGGAGCTGAACGTCCCGGTGACGTCCTGGGTGATCGTCTCGACCGTGGTGAAGGGGTCCCCGGCGGAGGGCAGGCTGCACGCCGGAGACGTGATCAAGGCAGTGGACGGCACCGCGGTGAAGGCGCCGGGTGACGTCGCGAAACTGGTGACCAAGCACAAGGCCGGCGAGAACGTCGTCTTCACGATCGTTCCGGCGAAGGAACAGGCGGCTGCCGAGAAGGCGCGCAGGACGGCGACGACCACGCAGAAGGTCTCGGTCACCACCGCGGCCTCCGACGACAGCGGCGAGAAGCGCGCCATCGTCGGGATCTCGGCCGGAACCGACCACACCTTCCCGTTCACCGTCGACATCAAGCTCGCCGACGTCGGCGGCCCCAGCGCCGGTCTGATGTTCGCGCTCGGCATCTACGACAAGCTCACCCCGGGCAGTCTCACCGGCGGCAGGTTCGTCGCCGGCACCGGGACCATCGACGACGACGGCAAGGTCGGCCCGATCGGCGGCATCGAGATGAAGACCGTCGGCGCGCGCAGCAAGGGCGCCCAGTTCTTCCTGACGCCTGCCGACAACTGCAAGGCCGCCGCCAAGGACACCCCCTCGGGGCTCAGGCTTGTCAAGGTCGACACCATCGACGACGCCCTCGCCGCCCTCGAGGACATCCGCAGCGGCGACACCGCCGCCCTGCCGAAGTGCACGAAGTAGCCGCCGGGGCCTGATCCGGACGGCAGGCCCCGGGCACCCCGCAGGGCCGCTACCGCGCGCTACTCCGCGAACGTCGCCGACAGCGCCTCCGCGAGGCCCGGGACCAGCCCGGCGCCCGTGAGGACCTCCGTCGGAGCGTCCTTCTCGCGCAGCCGGAGAGCCGAGTCGCGGGTGCCGTCGCGCAGCACGCCGACCGTCATCCGGACCTCGTGGCGGTCCGGGTGCTCGGCCACCCACTTGGCGAGCTTCGCGTCGCTGAGGCCCTGCGGGACCTGGGACTCGGCGGACGGCGGCAGCATCAGGCGCTCGACGGTGAGGGCGCAGCCGACCACCGCGTCCGGCCAGGCGATCGTGGCGAGGAACTCGTCGAGCGGCTTGTCCGTTGGCACTTCGTCCTGCTCGATCGGGGTGAGGCCGGTGGTCTCGGGCTCGTCCTGAAGGCCGAGCTGGGTCGCGAGCGACGGTTCCTGGGCTCGCAGCCGAGCGGTGTCTACGAGGGCGAAAAGGCGGGCGGGCTGGTCCCAGCCGAGGCCGGAGGCGTACTCGTCGATCTCGAGTACGGCCCGGGTGAGCGGGCTCGCCGCCATGGGAGTGTTGGACATGGTCACAATCCTCTCTCGTTCCTGGGCGGAATCGGGAACCGAGTAAACGGTGAGTAAGTTGCATAGGTGTGGGCCCGCGATCACGGGGGCCACCACGGTCCACGAACACGCGGGCCTGACGGATCAACTGCGACATTCGAGGTGCGCACCTTGGCTTTCCAGATGCCGGACCGCGGCGGAGGCCCCACGGGGCCGCGGATCAGAGTGGGCCGCCCGTCCCGGCGCGTCCGGACTTTGCTGACGACCCTGGGCGTCCTAGCCGTACTCGGCATGGCGTTCACGATGTTCGCCGGGTTCTGGACGGACTGGCTCTGGTACCGCTCGGTGAACTACTCGTCCGTGTTCACGACCATGCTCTGGACCAAGATCGGGCTGTTCTTCGTCTTCGGCCTGCTGATGTCCTTCGCGGTCGGCTTCAACATCTGGCTGGCCCACCGGCTGCGGCCGCCGCTGAGTGCGATGTCGGTGGAGCAACAGAGCCTCGACCGCTACCGCATGGGCATCGCGCCGTACAAGACGTGGCTGCTGCTCGGCATCACCGCGCTCGTCGGCCTGATCGCCGGCGCTTCCGCGGCGGGCCAGTGGCGCACGTGGCTAATGTGGGTCAACGGGGTGTCCTTCGGGCAGAAGGACCCGCAGTTCCACCTGGACGTGTCGTTCTTCGCCTTCGACCTGCCCTGGTACCGGTTCCTGCTCGGCTTCGGCTTCGCCGCCACGATCCTCTCCCTGATCGCCGCCGCGCTCACCCACTACCTGTACGGGGGGCTGCGCGTCACCAGCCCCGGTGCGCGGGCCACCGCCGCGGCGACCGGGCATCTGTCGGTGCTGGTGGGCACGTTCGTCGCGCTGAAGGCGGTCGCGTACTGGCTGGACCGTTACGGCCTGGCCGTGAAGTCCAGCGACTTCAAGGCCACGGACAACTGGACGGGCCTGCGGTACGTCGACGCCAACGCCTACCTGCCGGCCAAGACGATCCTGTTCTGCATCGCCGTCATCTGCGCCCTGCTGTTCTTCGCCACGCTGTGGCGGCGCACCTGGCAGCTGCCCGTGATCGGCTTCGGCCTCATGGTGCTCTCGGCGATCCTCATCGGCGGGCTGTACCCGGCGATCGTCCAGAAGTTCCAGGTCCAGCCCAACGAGCAGGCCAAGGAAGCCCCGTACGTCGCGAAGAACCTCAAGGCGACACGTGAGGCCTACGGCATCGACGGCACCCAGGTCACCGAGTACTCGGGCACGAGCACGACCAAGGACAAGACGACGCTGCGCGACGACGTCGACGCGACGGCGAGCATCCGCGTGCTGGACCCGAACATCGTCTCCCCGACGTTCCAGCAGCTCCAGCAGATGCGGAAGTACTACGCGTTCCCGACCAACCTGGACGTGGACCGCTACAACGTGAAGGGCGCCGACCAGGACACGGTGATCGGTCTGCGCGAGCTGAACCTCGCGGGCGTGGACAAGCAGAACTGGATCAACAACCACTTCCGCTACACCCACGGTTTCGGCGTGGTCGCGGCGAACGGGACGACGTCCGACGCCGAGGGCCGGCCCCTGTTCACCGAGTCCAACCTGCCGTCCGAGGGCGAGCTCGGCACCTACGAGCAGCGCGTCTACTACGGCGAGAAGACGACCACCTACTCGATCGTCGGCGGTCCCCAGAAGGAGATCGACTACTCCGACGACAGGGGGGAGAAGACCACCAGCTACCGGGGCAAGAGCGGGGTCGACCTCTCCAACCCGGTCAACCGGGCCGCGTACGCGGTGGCGTTCGGCGAGCCGCAGATCCTCTACTCCGGTGCGATCGGCGAGGGTTCGAGGATCCTGTACAACCGCACGCCCAAGGAGCGCGTCGAGGCCGTCGCCCCCTGGCTGACCATCGACGGTGACGCCTACCCGGCCGTGGTCGACGGCCGCATCCAGTGGATCGTCGACGCGTACACGACGACGAACGGCTACCCGTACGCCTCCCGTACGACCCTCGGCGACACGACGGCCGACTCGCTGACCGCGACGAACGACAACCGCGCGGTGGTGGCCCAGCAGAACCAGGTCAACTACATCCGCAACTCGGTGAAGGCGACCGTCGACGCGTACACCGGCGAGGTCAAGCTCTTCCAGTGGGACACCCAGGACCCGGTCCTGAAGACCTGGATGAAGGCGTTCCCCGGCACGGTGAAGGCCAAGTCGGCGATCTCCAAGTCGCTGATGGCCCATCTGCGGTACCCGCAGGACCTGTTCAAGGTCCAGCGTGAGCTGCTCACCCGTTACCACGTGAAGGACGCCACGACGTTCCTCAGCGGCAGCGAGGTGTGGCAGGTGCCGGACGACCCGTCCAACAAGTCGGGCGACGCGGTGCCGCCGTACTACCTCAGCATGAAGATGCCCGACCAGAAGGCACAGGCGTTCTCGCTGACGACGACGCTCACGCCCAACGGCCGGGACAACCTCAGCGCGTTCATGGCGGTCGACTCCGAAGCGGGCACTCCCGGTTACGGCAAGATCAGAATCCTGAAACTGCCGACGAGCACGACCGTCGACGGGCCGAAGCAGGTGCAGAGTCAGTTCAACTCCGAACAGGACATCGCCGAGTCCATCAGACTTCTTAAGGGCGGCGACTCCGACATCGAGTACGGCAACCTGCTGACGGTGCCGCTCGACGGGGGCCTGCTCTACGTGGAGCCCGTGTACGTCCGCGGCGGCGGGCTCAAGTACCCGCTGCTGAAGAAGGTGTTGGTGACGTACGGCGGCAACACCGCCTTCGAGGACACCCTGGACGAGGCCCTCGACAAGGTCTTCGGCGCGCAGGCCACGACCCCGCCGCCCGCGGACGAGCCGGGCGGCACCACCCCACCGCCGACGTCGAGCAACCCGACCGTCCGCGAAGCGCTGGCCGACGCCCAGAAGGCCTTCGACGCCGGCCAGGAGGCCCTGAAGAAGCCCGACTGGGCCGCGTACGCCAAGGCGCAGAAGGACCTCGAGGACGCACTGAAGCGGGCCGAGGCGGCGCAGGCGGCGGCCGACAAGGGCACCAAGCCGAGCAGCAGCCCGAGTCCCACCGGTTCGGCGAGTCCCAGCAGTGGCTCGAGCGGCGGTTCCGGCGGCAAGCCCAGTCCCAGCCCGAGCCCCAGTAGCGGCTGATCATGCTCCACCCCGCGTCGTGGTACGGTTGTGGAACACGACGCGGGGTGGAGCAGCTCGGTAGCTCGCTGGGCTCATAACCCAGAGGTCGCAGGTTCAAATCCTGTCCCCGCTACTGAAGACGAAGGCCCGGATCCGGAAACGGATCCGGGCCTTCGTGGTGTGCGAACGCGTGTGCCGGAGAAAGCGATCGCCGCGCCGCTGTGGGGAGTTGGCGGATCTGTGTTTGACTTGTCTCTCTGTGGGCATGTCGACAAAACGCTGAAGTGACCTTACGGGCCGCGGTATACCAGGTGTACCCGGGTTGCGGGTGGTGCGACGATGGACGTTATGGGGGACAAGGCAACTCTGTTCGAGACAGGGCGGTTTGTGCAGCCTTCCGACGAGGAAGCGACCCCGGACGAGAGCCGGGACGAGACGGCCGACGCCGTCGAGACGGGGGAGGCCGTCGAGGAGATGCGCCTGCGGCTCGCGGCGGAAGCCGGCGACGCCGAGGCCAGGAGCGTCCTCGGGGCCATGCTGCTGCGCCGCGGCGACCTGGACGGCGCGGAGCCCCACCTCCGTGCCGCCACCGCGGAGGGCGACCGCGCCGCCGCGAACAACCTGGGCGTCCTGCTCCACCAGCGCGGCTACCCCGACGAGGCCGCGGGCTGGTGGCGGGTCGCCGCGGTGGCCGGCTCCGCCGCGGCCGCCCACGCGCTGGGCCGCCACCGCCGCGAGTGCGGGGACGAGCCGGCCGCCGAGTACTGGCTGCGCCAGGCCGCCGAGCAGGGGCACACGCTGGGCGCGTACGCCCTCGCAGACCTGCTGGAACATCGCGGGGACGCCGGGGCGCGGCAGTGGATGCGGGTCGCCGCCGAGCGAGGCCACCGGGAGGCGGCGTACCGCCTCGCGCGCGCCCTCGACCAGCACCGGAACCCGCTCCAGGACGGCACTTCACCAGAGGGCGCACACGACGACGGCGCCGCCGGGCGGACCGAGGCCGAGCAGTGGTACCGGCAGGCCGCCGCGCGCGGACACCGCCGCGCCGCGCTGCACCTCGGGACGATCCTGGAGAGCCGCGGCGATCTGAAGGAGGCCGGGCGCTGGTACCTCACGTCGGCCAAGGACGGCGAGGCGCGGGCCGCCTGCGCGCTCGGGTTCCTGCTGCGCGACGCCGGCGACCCGGAGAACGCCGCCGTCTGGTGGCTGCGGGCCGCCCAGGACGGCGACGGCAACGCGGCGAACGCGCTGGGCGCGCTGCACGCGGAGCGCGGCCAGACCCAGACCGCCGAACGCTGGTACCGGGCCGCGATGGACGCCGGGGACGACAACGGCGCCTACAACCTCGCCCTGCTCTGCGCGGAGCAGGGCCGCACCGCGCAGGCCGAGCAGTGGTACCGGCGCGCCGCCTACGCCGGGCACCGGGAGGCGGCCAACGCCCTCGCCGTCCTGCTGCTCCAGGTCGGAGACACGGCCGGGGCCGAGCCCTGGTTCTCCAAGGCGGCGGAGGCGGGCAGCGTCGACGCCGCGTTCAACCTGGGGATCCTGTTCGCCGGGCGCGGCGAGGAGGAGGTCGCCCTGCGCTGGTACGAGCGGGCGGCGGCCGCCGGGCACACCGAGGCAGCGCTGCAGGTCGGCATCGCGCGCCTGCGTGACGGGGACGAGCAGGAAGCCGAACGGCATCTGCGGTGCGCGGCGGGCGGCGGCAACGCGGAGGCCGCGTACCGGCTGGCGGCCGTGCTCGACGCCCGCCGACCGCCGCAGCCCGCGCACGAGCTGGGGGAGACCGTGCACGAGAAGACCGAGTGCGAGGAGTGGTACGAGCGCGCCGCGACTCAGGGGCACCGGCGCGCGCAGGTGCGTGTCGGGATGCTGGCCGCGGCGCGCGGCGACGTCGTCGAGGCCGCGCGCTGGTACCGGACGGCCGCGGAGGCCGGTTCACGCAACGGAGCCTTCAACCTGGGGCTGCTGCTCGCGCGGGAGGGCAGCGAGCCCGAGGCGGCCGTGTGGTGGACGCGTGCGGCCGACGCCGGGCATGGGCGGGCGGCGTTGCGGCTGGCCCTGGTCTACGCGCGTCGGGGTGAGCTGGCGGAGGGGAAGCGGTGGGCCGACCGGGCGGTGTCCCTCGGCCCGGCGGAGGTGGCCGAGCGGGCGGCCCGGCTGCGCGACGCCCTGCGGGAGGAACTGTCGGCGTGAGCTTGTCGGCGCGGGTCTGTAGGCCTGGGTCTGTAGGCCTGGGTCTGTCGGCTGAGTGCCGACCCTACGCCGCGGTAACCCGTCTCCGCCCCGCGGCACCACCCCGCTGACCTCGGCATATAGGCGCCGCCTTATGGATTTGCCTTCCTCGTCGCCCTTCACGTAACGTGGGGTTCACCGACGCGGGGTGGAGCAGCTCGGTAGCTCGCTGGGCTCATAACCCAGAGGTCGCAGGTTCAAATCCTGTCCCCGCTACTGAAGGTCGAGGGCCGGAATCCGAAAGGGTTCCGGCCCTCGGTCGTTCGCTGTCACGTGCCCTCGGGGTCTGCCGTTCCGTTCTGCCGTTCCGGCTGTGGCGGTCACGGTCGTGGCCACAGCCGGGCGCGGGTCAGGCGGTCGCGGCGCAGTTCGGGCAGATGCCGCGGTAGGTCACCTCGACGCCCGACACCGTGAAGCCGAAGCGCTCCGAGTCGGGCAGGTCGGCCAGCGGGTTGCCGCTCGGATGGACGTCCTTGATCGCGCCGCAGCGGGCGCACACCAGGTGGTGGTGCGGACGGTGGGCGTTCGGGTCGTACCGCTTCGCGCGCTTGTCGGTGGCGACCTCGAGCACCTCGCCGAGGGAGACCAGTTCGCCGAGGGTGTTGTAGACGGTCGCCCGGGAGATCTCGGGCAGCCTGACCACCGCTCTGGCGTGCACTTCGTCGGCCGTCAGATGGACGTGGTCGCCCTCGAGCACCTCGGCCACGACGCGGCGCTGTGCGGTCATCCGCCATCCGCGTCCGCGCAGCCGTTCCAGAAGGTCACTCATGGATCCAGCCTAACAGTCGACCGGACCAGGTCACGAACCTGTGTGACTTTAGATCCTTGACGGACTTGGACGGATTCCAGTATGAGTTCGGGCGCTCTCCGCGTTCAGGCGGGCACCCGCTGTCGGGCCGGCGCCCAGCAGCGGATGATGTCGCGGACCGAGACGATGCCGGCCGGTCCGCCGTGGTCGAGGACGATCAGGTGACGGAAGCCGCCGTGGGCCATCGCCCGGGCCGCCTCCTCCAGGGTCCAGGTCGGGGCGGCGAAGACGACGTCGCCGGTGGTGTGCGCGTGGGTGCGCTCGACGTCCGGGTCCTGGCCGAGGCCCACGGAGTTGAGGATGTCCCGCTCGGTGAGGATGCCGATGCCGCCGGCGTCCGGATCCAGGACGATCGCCGCGCCGACGCGGCGGGCGGCCATCAGGGCGGCGGCCTGACGGAGTGTGTGTGCGGGGCCGATGGTCAGAACCACCGTGCTCATGGCGTCGCGGACGAGCATGGGCTGATGCCACCTCCTAAGAATCCACTGGTCGTGCATGGATTCACAAGTTCACAAGTGGGGGTGCTGTCAGCGTGGCAGGTAAAGCAGGGGTCAACAAGAGGGCGCGCGCGGCCGATTGAGGGCGCGCGCTCATCCGTGCGTTCCGGGTGCGTTTCAGTAGCGATGCTCGAGGTAGCCCAGCAGCTCCTCGTGGAGGAGTCCGTTCGAGGCGGCCGCGTTGCCGCTGTGCGGACCCGGGCGGCCGTCGAGGCCGGTGAACGCGCCGCCCGCCTCCGTCACGATGATCGCGTTGGCCGCCATGTCCCACAGGGACAGCTCGGGTTCGGCGCACAGGTCGACCGAGCCCTCGGCGACCATCATGTACGGCCAGAAATCGCCGTACGCGCGCGTGCGCCACACGTCGCGGGTCAGGTCGAGGAAGCCGTTCAGCAGCCCGCGATCCTCCCAACCGCTCAACGAGGAGTACGCGAAAGAGGCGTCGGAGATCCGCGAGACGCGCGAGACGTGCAGCCGGGTCGCGGAGGACAGGCTGCGGCCGCTGAACGCGCCGTGCCCCTTCGCGGCCCACCAGCGGCGGCCCAGCGCCGGCGCGGAGACGAGCCCGACGACGGGCTGGTACCCACCCTCGCCCGCCTCCGTCAGCGAGATCAGGGTGGCCCAGACGGGCACGCCCCGGACGTAGTTCTTCGTGCCGTCGATCGGATCGATCACCCAGCGACGGGGGCCGGTCCCCTCGACGCCGTACTCCTCGCCCAGGACCGCGTCCCGGGGGCGGGCGCGCTGGAGATGCCCCCGGATGAGTTCCTCGGCGGCCTTGTCGGCCTCGCTCACCGGCGTCATGTCCGGTTTGGTCTCCACCTTGAGGTCGAGGGCCTTGAAACGGGCCGTGGTCGCGGCGTCGGCGGCGTCCGCGAGGACGTGCGCGAGGCGGAGGTCGTCCAGGTAGTCCGGCATGGAACGAACCGTATCCGGCCAAGCCGAACAGGGGCCACGGGGGGCGGCGGCGGACGGCCCCGAGCGGGCGGGGAACGCCTCCGATCGCCGTCCGGTACGTCCGCCACCCTTGACAGTGCGGCCGTGCGCGTCAAATCTGGGCGCAGAGCCACTCGCTCCAGGGAGGCGACGATGCCTGCAGCGCGGGAATCCCTACTGGACGCCGCCTTCGAGGCGCTGGCGCTACGGCCGTGGGCCGCGGTGCGGATGGTGGACGTCGCGGCGTCCGCCGGAGTGTCCCGGCAGACGCTGTACAACGAGTTCGGCAGCAAGGAGGGCCTGGCCCGGGCCCTGGTCAGGCGCGAGGCCGACGGGTACCTCGCCGGGGTCGAGCGCGCGCTGGCCGCGCACGGCGATGTCCGGGAGCGGCTCGCCGCCACCGCCGAGTGGACCGCCTCCGCCGCCCGCGAGAACGTCCTCGTACGGGCCGTCCTCACCGGGTTCTGGAGCGAGCGGCTGCCCTCGCCGACGCTCTCGGCGGTGCCGTCGTCCTCCGCCGTGCCGGCGCAGCGGCGGGCGGACGGGCCGCTGCCCTCACCCGCCGACCTCGTGGGCGCCGTCCGTGACCGGGCCGTCGCCGTGCTCTCCGGTCCCGGCGCCGTCCGCGCCGACGCGGCCGACCTCGCGCGGTGCTCCGAACTCGCCGTCCGCCTCGCGCTGTCCTGCGTCGCCGCGCCGCCGCCGGGGGAGGACGGGGTCGCCGACCTGGTGCGGAGCGCCCTGCAACGACCGTCCAAGAACTAGTGACCGTGGCGTGATCGGCCGCCGGTACGCCCGACCCGGCAGCGTCCTGGGACAGAACACCCAGGAGTGTCCCGGGAGTGCCAGGAGTGTCCTAGTGCGCCGACCCGGACAGCTGCAGTCCGATCACTCCTATGATCACCAGGCTGATGGAGACGAGCTTCAGCGTCGACACCAGGTCGCCCAGGAAGACCATCCCGTAGATGGCCGTGCCCGCCGCGCCGATGCCCGTCCACACCGCGTAGGCGGGGCCCACGTCGAGCTTCTTCAGCGAGAGGGTCAGCAGACCGAAGCTGCCCAGGGCGAAAGCACAGAAGGCGATGGTCGGCCAGAGCCTCGTGAAGCCGTGGGACAGCTTGAGGCAGACGGCGAAACCGGTCTCGAGCAGTCCGGCCACGACGACCAGCAGCCACGCCATGTGCTGTCCCTCCGTTTGACCCGACCCCGGCCCGGTCCGGCTCGGTGCGATTATGCACTTACCGGCTCCGGGCCGACGCAAACAACGCGGTGGTCAGCCGGTGAGTGTGACGGGACGTCAGGCACGAGGCCCGCAGAGGGAACGGACGACGGGTCAGTCGCCCTCCGTGCGCTCGCGCGTGGCGAGCAGCCGGCGCAGCGAGTACAGCCGCGCCGGGTCGGCGTGGCCGTCCGCCACCCAGGCGTCCAGGGCGCAGTCCTGCTCGTCGTGACTGCACGCGCGCGGACAGCCCTCGGTGCCGGGCACCAGGTCGGGGAAGGCGAGGATCACCCGGGACGGGTCGACGTGGTGCAGACCGAACGACCGCACGCCCGGCGTGTCGATCACCCAGTCGTCCGTGCCCGCCAGCGGCAGGGCCAGCGCCGAGGTCGTGGTGTGGCGGCCGCGTCCGGTCACCGCGTTCACATGGCCGGTCACCCGCCGCCGCTCCTTCGGGACCAGCGCGTTGACCAGCGTCGTCTTGCCGACGCCGGAGTGACCGACGAACGCCGTGATCCGTCCGGCCAGATGCTCTCGCACCACGTCCGCCGCCGCGCCGTTCTCCAGCTCCTCACGGCTGGTGACGAGGTACGGGATGTCGAGGTGGCCGTACAGCTCCAGCAGCTTGTCCGGTGAGGCCAGGTCCGACTTCGTCATGACCAGCAGGGGGGTCAGGCCGCCGTCGAAGGCCGCGACGAGACAGCGGTCGATCAGACGAGGGCGGGGCTCCGGATCGGCCAGTGCGGTGACGACGGCCAGCTGGTCGGCGTTGGCGACGACGACCCGCTCGTACGGGTCGTCGTCGTCCGCGGTGCGGCGGAGCACCGACGTGCGCTCGCCGATGCGGACGATGCGGGCCAGGGTGTCCTTCGTGCCCGACAGATCGCCGACCAGGGCGACGCGGTCGCCCACCACCGCCGCCTTGCGGCCCAGCTCGCGGGCCTTCATCGCCAGGACGACGCGGTCCTCGACCAGGCAGGTCAGCCGGCCCCGGTCGACGGTGAGGACCATGCCCTCGACGGAGTCCTCGTGCTTGGGCCGGATGTGGGTGCGAGGCCGGTTGCCCTTGCGGTTCGGGCGGCTGCGGATGTCGTCCTCGTCGGTGTGCTTGCCGTAGCGGCGCATGGCAGAAGTCCCTACGCCCCGAGCATCCCGGTCCACAGCTCCGGGAAGTCCGGCATGGTCTTCGCGGTCGTCGCCACGTTCTCGATCTGCACGCCCTCCACGGCCAGGCCGATGATCGCGCCGGCCGTCGCCATACGGTGGTCGTCGTAGGTGTGGAAGATCCCGCCGTGCAGGCGGCGCGGACGGATGTGCAGACCGTCGGCGGTCTCCGTGACGTCCCCGCCCAGTTCGTTGATCTCCTTGGTCAGCGCGGCCAGCCGGTCGGTCTCGTGCAGCCGCAGATGGGAGACGCCGCGCAGGGTGGACGGGGAGTCCGCGAGGGCGGCGACCGCCGCGATGCCCGGTGTCAGCTCGCCGACGTCGCCCAGGTCGACGTCGATGCCGTGGATCGAGCCCGAGCCGGTGAGGACGAGGCCGTAGTCGGCCAGTTCGCAGCAACCGCCCATCTCGGTGAAGATCTCGCGCAGCCGGTCACCCGGTTGGGTGGTGCGGGCCGGCCAGTCCGGGATCAGCACCCGGCCGCCGGTGACCAGTGCCGCCGCCAGGAACGGCTGGGCGTTGGACAGGTCCGGCTCGATCGTGAGGTCCCGGCCCAGCAGGGCGCCCGGGGTGACCCGCCAGACGTTGGGCTCGCCGCCCGACTCCGGGGTGTCCACCTGGGCTCCGACCGCGCGCAGCATGTCGACCGTCATCCGGATGTGCGGCAGCGAGGGCAGCGAGGAGCCGATGTGCCGGACCTCCACCCCCTGGTTGAAGCGCGGCCCCGACAAAAGCAGGGCCGACACGAACTGGGACGAGGACGAGGCGTCGATCTCCACCGGGCCGCCGTCCAGCGCACCGCCGCCGTGCACGGTCATCGGGAGGGACCCGCGGCCGTCGTCGTCGATGCGGGCGCCGAGGACGCGCAGCGCGTCGATGACGCCGTTCAGGGGACGCTCGTAGGACCGCGGGTCGCCGTCGAAACGGACGGGCCCGTCGGCGAGGGCGGCGAGCGGCGGCAGGAAGCGCATCACGGTGCCCGCGTTGCCCACGTCCACCGTGGCCGGGCCGCGCAGGCCGTCGGGCAGCACGCGCCAGGCCTCGCCCGCGCGCTCGGGGTTCCCCGCGCCGCCGGTGGAGCTGGACGACACCGTCTCCTCGATCTCGACGCCCATGGCGCGCAGGGCCTCGGCCATCAGCAGGGTGTCGCGGGAGCGCAGCGGGCGGCGCAGCCAGCCGGGCTCGGAGGCCAGGGCGGCCAGCACCAGCGCGCGGTTGGTGACGGACTTCGACCCCGGCACGTGGACCGTCGCGTCGACGGCCTCGCTCGCGTGCGGGGCGGGCCAGAGGGCGGTGTGGGCGGGGTTCGGGGCCATGGACTCCACTCTAATGAACTCGGGAGGCCGTCGTTCGGGCGCGCCCGCGCCTAACCGGCCGCGTCATGACCGGCCGCGCGCGCCGCAGAGGGAGCGTCACAGGTCCAGCAGCCACCTGCCGCCGCCCAGCAGCGCGCACAGGCTCACCGCGTGGAAGAGGAACAGCCACAGGCCGGCCGGTACGTGGGTCAGCCTCGACAGCTGGTCCGCGTCGGAGTCCCCCGCCCCGCCGCGGGACCGCTTCGCCTGCAGTTCGAACGCCGGACGGACCCCGCCCAGCAGCAGGAACCACACCACGGCGTACGCGAACGCCGCCTGCACCTGCGGACCCGCCAGCCAGGACACGAGCAGGAAGGCGCCGCCGGTGAGGACGACCGTCAGGGCGCCGTACGCGTTGCGGATCATCACCAGCATCGCCATCAGCAGGGCCGTCGCCACCCAGAGCAGCAGGGTGATGCGGCCGGCGCCCAGCAGGGCGGCGCCGCCCAGGCCGAGCAGCGGGGGAGCCGGGTAGCCGGCGGCCGCGGTGAGGATCATGCCGAGGCCGTGCGGCTTGCCCCGGCTGAGGGTCAGGCCGCTGGTGTCGGAGTGCAGCCGTATTCCGGTCAGTTGGCGGCCGGTCAGCAGCGCGACCAGGCCGTGGCCGCCCTCGTGGGCGATGGTGACGGCGTTGCGGGAGACCCGCCACAGCCGGTGCGGCACGACGACCGCGAGCGCCGCCACGGCGGTGGCGATCACCACCCACAGGTCGGGGTCGGTCTGGGAGCCGGTGAGACGGTCCCACAGGTCGGGCAGCGCGAGGGCGGCGGTGCTGGCCATGGTCGGGGGAGGCTCCCTCTTGTGATGCACGGTTCGGCGCGGGGCACCGGCACCGGGTGGTCCGGGTGACGGGTGACGGCGGGGTGACGGGTGGGCCTGGCAGTGTGGCACGTCTGTGCGGACGCTATCTGAGACGTCGACGCGACAGGGATCGTTCCTCACGACGAATATGCAGTTCACAGGGTCGGAGCAGCCCCGCGCCACCCCCGGAGCGATCATCCGGGGCCCGTGCCACGCCACGGCCCCCGCAGCACTTCGCCCCGCCGGGCCGCAACCGATGCCGGTGGCGAACCCGGCGGGGCGAAGTGAATGGGGGTCCCGCAGTCGCCGGCGGTGTCCCGACGCTACGGGGGGCCCGGTCAGTCACGTGCGCGTGTGACACGCCTCCGCCCGCGACGGGAGGGCCTCGCGGTGTCGTCCGCGCCGCCGACCAGGGCCAGGGCGGCCCCCGCGGATTCCGGGCCGGCTGCGGGAGTGCCGGAGCCGCCGTCCGCGTCCGCATCCGCGTCCGCATCCGCGTCCGACTTCAGGTCCCGGCGGGCCAGCCACCGGTCGATCGCCACGTTGAGCAACAGGCACACGGCACCCCAGCCGAGATCGTCGCCAGGTGACCGCCGAGGCCGGCGCCGTCGAAGTAGACCGCGGCGCGGACCACGTCGACTTGCGGTCCGCCTCGGCCGAATCCGGCTCGCGCCCGCTCACCTCGGCGACGGGGGGTCGGTGTGTCCATGACGTGCTCCTGATGGACATAGCGGGCATGACACCCGATGGATGTGCATAGCGCACAGTGATGGCATCGTGTAATGGGATTGCATATTGCATAGCCGTGGCATGATGCCATGCGCGCGTATGATGCGTGGCGGGGGCCGCGTCCGGATGAGCGTCGGGTCGCTCATTCCGGCCACGGGATACAGAGGAGGCACCGGTGGAGGCGCAGCAGGCACAGCGGATGGAGCGGGAGCTGCTCATCCTGATGCGGCACATGACCATGGCCGGACCGCGAGGTCCGGGCAAGCACTCCGGGCTCGACCGCAGCGCCTACGTCCTGCTCAGCCGCCTCGAGGCACAGGGCCCCATGTCGATTCCCGAACTCATCGAGGCGTTCGGTCTCGCGTCCTCCACCCTCAACCGGCAGACGACCGCCCTCCTCAAGAACGGCCTGGTCGAGCGCACGGTCGACCCCGGTGGCAGCGTCGTGCACAAGTTCCGCGTCACGGAGGAAGGGCGAGGCCGTCTCAAGGCGGAGCGGGACCGGACTGCGTCCGGCCTGGACGAGACCCTCAGCGAGTGGACGCCGGCGCGCCTGGAACGCTTCATAGACGACCTGGAGCGGTTCAACACCGACATCGAGCGGATGACGGGTCGTCCGTGGCCCCGCACCGGCCGCGTACCGCAATGAGCCGATCCGTTGCCCAGGAGAGTCGATCCGTCGTGCAGGTCGAAGGGGTGGTCTGAGATGTGTGGACGATATGCGGCCAGTCGTGGGCCCGAGGATCTCGCGGGAATCTTCGAAGTCGAGAAGTGGGAGCCCGAGGAGAGTCTGGAGCCCGACTTCAACGTGGCGCCGACCAAGGAGGTCTACGCCGTTCTCGACCGTCCCGTGAAGGGCGCGGCCGAGACGCGCCCGGTGCGTCAGCTGCGCAGGCTGAAGTGGGGGCTGGTGCCGTCCTGGGCGAAGACCCCCGAGGGCGGCGCCCGGATGATCAACGCGCGCGCGGAGACGGTGCACGAGAAGCCGTCGTACCGCCGTGCCTTCGCCGCCCGGCGCTGCATACTGCCCGCCGACGGCTACTACGAGTGGGTGACCGGCGTCCAGGAGCGGGACCTCGAGGTCGAGGGGAAGAAGAAGCGGCCGCGCAAGCAGCCCTACTTCGTGCTCCCGGCCGACGGCTCGGTCTTCGCGATGGCCGGGCTGTACGAGTTCTGGCGGGACCGGACCCTGCCCGACGACCACCCGCAGGCCTGGTGGGCGACGTGCTCGGTGATCACCACCGAGGCGGAGACCTCGCCGCTCGCCGTGGCCCCCGCCGACGGCCCGCACGCCCTCTCCGACATCCACCCCCGGATGCCGCTGATGCTCACCCCCGACCGCTGGGACGCCTGGCTCGACCCGGCGCGGACCGACGTCGACGACCTGCGCTCGCTCCTCGCGCCGCCGCCGGAGGGGCTGATGCGCGCCTATCCGGTCTCCACGGCGGTGAGCAACGTCCGCAACAACGGCGCGGAGCTGCTGAAGGAGCTGGAGGGGCCGGAAGAGGGCACACTCTTCTGACGTGATCACCGAAACCGTGGACACCGTCGAGACCGACGCGGGGACCGCCCGCATCACCTGGCACCGGGCCCGCAGACCCGCCTGCGTCCTCGCCGTCGGTCACGGGGCGGGCGGCGGCGTCGACGCCCGTGACCTGCGGGCGCTCGCCGCCGTGCTGCCCGGGCACGGAGTGAGCGTGGCCCTCGTCGAGCAGCCCTGGCGGGTGGCAGGCAAGAAGGTCGCGACCGCCCCGAAGACCCTCGACGTCGGCTGGCGCGGCATCTGGCCGGCGGTCACCGCGTCCGGGGCGCCGGTGATCTCCGGCGGCCGGTCGGCAGGAGCCCGGGTGGCCTGCCGCACTGCCGCCGAGCTCGGCGCCCGCGCGGTGCTCGCGCTCGCCTTTCCGCTCCACCCGCCAGGGAAGCCGGAGAAGTCCCGCGCCGGGGAGCTGCTCGGCGCCGGGGCGCCCACCCTCGTCGTCCAGGGCGGCAACGACCCGTTCGGCAGGCCGCAGGAGTTCCCCGAGGGCCCCTACGAGCTCATGGAGGTGCCGTACGGCGACCACGGGTTCGCCGTGCCGAAACGGGCCGCCGTGACGCAGGAGGAGGCGCTGGAGACCGTCACCGCCTCCGTCGTCCGGTGGATCGCGTCACTCGCCTGAGCGCGGGGAATGCGGAGGGCGGCCTCGCTGTTGAGGCGGACAGAAGTGCTGAACATCCGGCACCGACGTCAGTGGGAGAGGAAGTCCTCCGCATGGGTTCGACCATCTGCCCGAGCCGTACCGAACTCGACTGGACGGTGCTGCACGCGGCCAAGATCGCTCCAGTTCGAGCGGCGGCAGGCACGGGTAGTCGTCTATCCTCCGATTCGAGTGGGATCGGTTTCGATTCCGCCCGCGATTCTGAGGAGGTGGGTCCGGTCACCGGTACCGACGCAGGGACCGACAACGGCCAGGCGGAGCTGCCCGAGGGCCAGGGTGTGAGCGAGGAGA
Source organism: Streptomyces sp. B21-105 (assembly GCF_036898465.1). Lineage (NCBI taxonomy): Bacteria > Bacillati > Actinomycetota > Actinomycetes > Kitasatosporales > Streptomycetaceae > Streptomyces > Streptomyces sp. B21-105. The sequence goes on from NZ_JARUMJ010000001.1 coordinate 6,143,430, forward strand.
CGGGTGTGGAGTCCACCGCGGAGCGCAGCGCGCGCTTCGAGCGGGACGCGCTCGAATTCCTCGACCAGATGTACTCGGCCGGCCTGCGCATGACGCGCAACCCGGCGGACGCCGAGGACCTGGTGCAGGAGACCTACGCCAAGGCGTACGCGTCCTTCCACCAGTTCCGGGAGGGCACCAATCTCAAGGCCTGGCTCTACCGGATCCTCACCAACACCTTCATCAACTCGTACCGCAAGAAGCAGCGCGAACCCCAGCGCAGCGCGGCCGAGGAGATCGAGGACTGGCAGCTGGCGCGCGCCGAGTCGCACATGTCCACCGGTCTGCGCTCCGCCGAGTCGCAGGCACTGGACCACCTGCCCGACTCGGATGTGAAGGCGGCACTTCAGGCCATTCCCGAGGAGTTCCGGATCGCCGTGTATCTCGCCGACGTAGAAGGCTTTGCGTACAAGGAGATCGCGGACATCATGGGGACACCCATCGGCACGGTGATGTCCCGGCTGCACCGGGGCCGCCGTCAACTGCGCGGCATGCTCGAGGACTACGCCCGTGAGCGCGGACTGGTCCCGGCCGGCGCCGGAGAGTCGAACGAAGCGAAAGGTTCGGGCTCATGAGCTGCGGAGATCCGCACGAGACGGACTGCAGTGAGGTCCTCGACCACCTGTACGAGTATCTCGACAGCGAGATGCCTCCTCTCGACCGGGACAAGTTCCAGCACCACTTCGAGGAGTGCTCGCCCTGCCTGGAGAAGTACGGGCTGGAAGAGGCCGTGAAGAAGCTGGTCAAGCGGTGCTGCGGACAGGACGACGTGCCGACCGACCTGCGCGCCAAGGTCATGGGCCGGATCGACCTGATCCGCTCCGGCCAGGCCGTCCCGGAGCATGACGTGGCCGCCACCTCGGTGACTCCCCAGGAGTCCTGAACCGGTCGGCACAGGCGCTCGCCCAGCTGGCCCAGTTCACCCAGCGTCGGTGAACGTCAGGCCCGAAGAGCGCCGTCGTCACCCGAATGTGCTAATCCGCGGGTGATACGCCCGCCGACCCACCCCCGGCCGTCCTAGGCTCCTGAGCCCGGACAGGCACGGCTGGGGGGAGAGGCCATGGCGGGGATCCCGGCGCGGGCACGCGGTTATGTCGCCTGCGTCGCCCTCGGCTCGCTGTTCTGCGCGCTCCCCGCGCTTCCCGGCACGTTGTTGTGCACGCTCCCCGCGTTCCCCGCGCCCCCCGGCGCGCGCACCCCCTGGTGGGCCGTCGCCCTGCTGGCCGCGGTGTACGCGGGGGGCGAGCAGGTCGCCCGGCGCAGGTTCGCCGCCACCCTCCATCCCGTCCTGCTCGCCGGGGCCTTTCTGCTGGCGCCCGCCGCGGCCGCCCTCGTCCCGCTGCCCGGCGCGCTGTTCTCGCACGTCGAACGGCGGCCCTTCCTGCTGCGCCGCGTCTGGCGGGCCGCGGAGTCGTCGCTCGCCGTCTGGCTCGCGGCGCGCACGCACGGGGCGCTCGGCGGGCGCGAGGCGGTGGCCGGTTCCGACCTGCCGCCCACGCTCCTGCCGGCGGGCGCGGCCGTGCTGGTGTTCTGCGCCGCGCTCGCCCTCCTCGACGGCGGGATGCTGGCGCTCGCCGAGGGACTCCCGCTCCGGGCGGTCTGCCAGGGGCTGTTCCTGCGCTCCCTCGCCCCGGTCGCCGTGCACGGCCTCGCCGCACTGATGACGGCCGTGCTGTGGAGCAGCCCGTACGGACCCGTCGCCGCACTGCTGGTGCTCTTCCCGATGGCGGTGTCCTGGTGGGTGTTCGCCCAGTACCACCGGGAACGCGCCGCCCACCAGGCGACCATCCGCGCCCTGGTGCAGGCCGTCGACCTCAAGGACGGCTACACGCGCGGCCACAGCGAACGCGTCGGCCAGGCGTCGATGATGATCGGGCGCGAACTCGGCATGGACGAGCACCGGATCGAGATGCTCCGGTTCGCCGGCATCCTGCACGACGTCGGCAAACTCGGCGTCCCCACCCGGCTGTTACGCAAGGACGGGCCGCTGACGCCCGAGGAACGCCGGGTGATCGAGCTGCACCCCGAGTACGGGCACGAGATCACCCGGGGCATCGCCTTCCTCGGCGAGGCGCGTTCGGCGATCCTCCACCACCACGAGCGCGTCGACGGCAGCGGCTACCCCTACGGACTGGCGGGCGGTCAGATCCCGGAGTCCGCGCGGGTGGTCGCCGTCGCGGACGCCTTCGACGCGATGACCTCCACCCGCTCCTACAGCCGGGCCCGGCCCGTGCAGGCGGCCCTCGACGAGCTGCGGCGGTGCGCGGGCACCCACTTCGACCCCCGGATGGTCACCGCGCTGGCCCGGGTCGTCGGCCGGGACGGCTGGCACCCGGTGGTGACCGCCGAGGAGACCCGGCCCGGCGTGCCGGCCCCCGCCCCGGCGCCCGACGACCGCTCGGAGGCACGCCGGTGACCTCGTGCTCGGCGGCGCCGGGTGCGCCGACGACCTCCCGCCGCACCCTCGTCGCCCTCTACACGACCGCCGGCCTGCTGGCCGCCGGCAGCCTGCTCGTCACGTACTGGGCGGGCCTGCGGGAGCGCCCCGTCGCGCTCGCCTTCGGGATCCTCGTGGCCGTCGGCGAGCCGGCCCTCGCGCGCCCCCGGCTCCGCCCGGGCGACGCGAGCCCGGTGAGCGAACCCGGACTGCGCGAGACCGCGCCGCTCGCCGCCGCCGGGTCGCTGTCGTACGCGCTGCTCGGGGAGCACTCCGGGCAGCCCACGCATCACGGGGTCGCGCAGGTCGTGGCGGTGGTCGCGGCCGCCTCCCTGCTGGGCAGCGTGACCCAGCCGGCCCGCGGACAGGGGCCCGTCCTCGACCATCTGGTCCGGCGCGTGCTCGCCGTCGGGTTCGCCGCCGTCTGCTTCCAGCCCCTGTACAACCGCGGGGCGTTCGACGGCTGGAGCGGGCCCGCGTACGCGCTGCTGCTGCTCGCGCTGCTGGTCCTGACGGTCCTGTGCGACGCCGTGGTCGCCGCCGCCCTCGCCTCCTCGCGCACCGGCTGGCCGTTCGCCCCGCTGCTGCGCGACGAGCTGCGGGCGGTGCCCGGGATCGGTTCCGCGGTGTGCGCCACCGGCGCGGTGATGGCGCTCGCGGTGGCCGTCGTCGGGCTGTGGGCGCTCCCGGTGTTCTCGGTGCCGCTGCTGCTCACCCAGCTGTCCCTGCGCCGCTACGAGGCCGTCCGCGCCACCTACCGGCAGACCATCGCCTGTCTCGCCCGGGCCACCGAGGTCGCCGGGTACACCCCGCCCGGGCACGCCCGCCGGGTCGCCGAGCTCAGCCAGGCGGTGGGTCGGGACCTCAGGCTGCCGGAGCCCGAGCTGACCGTCCTCGAGTACGCGGCGCTGATGCACGACATCGGGCAGCTCAGCCTCGTCGACCCGGTTCCGGCCGGGGCCACGGCCGGCCTGCCGGCGGCCGAGCAGCGGCGGATCGCGCTGCTCGGCGGAGCGGTCGTCCGGCAGACCGGGGTGAGCGCCCAGGTGGCGACGGTCGTCGAGCGGCAGGCCGACCCCTACCCGGAGCAGCCGGTGGCCGCCCGCATAGTCCGGGCGGTGAACGCATACGAGGAGCGAGTGCGGGGCAGCGGACCCGACGGACCTCTCACCGCCCTGGAGGAGCTGCGTCTCGGCACCGGCCGGGAGTACGCCCCGGAGGTGGTGGAGGCGCTGGCCAGGGTGGTTTCGCGGTCGGGTCTGACCCTGCCCGGGGATGGGTAACCCATGGGTAATGAGCGGCCTTCCGGCCACACGTGGTTGGATGCGAGGGAGAGAGTGTCCGGGGGCACTGGCCAGCCCACAGAACGGAACTGGCAGGCGGGAATCGTGAGGATCTTCGGCAAGGGACGGCACCGGCCCTCCGCCTCCTGGCGGCAGGCCACCGACCGCGCGTTCACGCTGATCGGCGACGGGCGGTACGAGGACGCGGGCGCGCTGCTGACACGTGCCGCCGACCTGGAACCCTGGCTTTCCGAGTCCTGGTTCAATCTCGCCCTGCTGCACAAGTTCCGGCACGACTGGGAGCAGGCCCGCACGGCCGGGCTGCGCGCCGTCGCCCTGCTCGACCGGGAGGCCGGGGCCCCCGACTGGTGGAACGTGGGCATTGCCGCCACCGCCCTGCAGGACTGGCCGCTGGCCCGCCGCGCCTGGCAGGCGTACGGGCTGCACGTGCCGGGCGAGGCCACCGGCGCGGGCGAGCCCGTCGGTATGGAGCTGGGCAGCGCGGCCGTACGGCTGTCGCCGGAGGGCGAGGCCGAGGTGGTGTGGGGGCGGCGGCTGGATCCCGCCCGCATGGAGGTGCTGTCGATCCCGCTGCCGTCCTCCGGGCGCCGCTGGGGCGAGGTCGTGCTGCACGACGGGGTGCCGCACGGTGAGCGGACCACCGTCGCGGGCCACTCCTACCCCGTCTTCGACGAGATCGAGCTGTGGGCCCCGTCCCCCGTGCCGACCTGGGTGGTCCTGCTGGAGGCGGCCTCGGAGACGGACCGGGACGCCCTGGAGCAGCTGGCCGCCGACGCGGGCTTCGCGGCGGAGGACTGGTCGTCGTCGGTGCGGCTGCTGTGCCGGATGTGCTCGGAGTCCCGGATGCCCTCCGACGAGGGGGACGGCGAGCACCTCGACCCGCACGACCACAGCGAGCCGGGGCACCCGGGCCCCCTCGGGCACGTGACCGACGGGCAGCTGTGGGCGCCGGAGCGGGAGTGCGGGGTCGCCGCGCCCGCCTCGCTGGTGCGGGGGCTGCTGGACGGCTGGGTCGCCGACAGCCCGGACACCCGCGACTGGCGGGACCTGGAAGAGGTCTGTTAGCCGCCCCCGTACCCTGTATCAGCGACGAACCCCCGGGCGGGGGTCCGAGGGCAGCCCTCGGAGGACACAGTCAGGAAGGCATACGTCGGTCATGGCGCAGCAGGACACCGATCAGCAGCACGGGGGCATGCTCCCCGTGGACGACGAGGGCTTCGTCATCGACACCGAGGAGACGGAGGAGCGCGAGCGGGCCTACCGTGAGCGCGGCGACTCGCGGCCGATCACGGTCGTCGGCAACCCGGTGCTCCACAAGGAGTGCAAGGACGTCACCGAGTTCGACGACGACCTGCTGAAGCTGGTGGACGACATGTTCGCCTCGCAGCGCACCGCGGAGGGCGTGGGCCTGGCCGCCAACCAGATCGGCGTGGACCTGAAGGTCTTCGTCTACGACTGCCCCGACGACGAGGGCGCCCGGCACGTCGGCGTCGTCTGCAACCCGAAGCTGGTCGAGCTGCCCGCGGACCGGCGCCGGCTGGACGACAGCAACGAGGGCTGTCTGTCGGTGCCGACCGCCTACGCGCCGCTGGCCCGTCCGGACTACGCCGAGGTGACCGGGCAGGACGAGCGGGGCAACCCGATCAAGGTGCGCGGCACCGGGTACTTCGCACGGTGTTTGCAGCACGAGACGGATCACCTGTACGGATACCTCTACATCGACCGTCTTTCGAAGCGTGAACGCAAGGACGCGCTGCGGCAGATGGCCGAGAACGAGCCCCGCTACCCCGTGGTCGCCAACGACTGAGCTCCACCCCCGCACTCACCTCCCCGCACTCACCTCCGCGTACTCACCTCCGCATCCCCGCACACGACGCCTGGCCGGACTTCTCCCGGTCGGCGTCGTTCGTGTGTCCGACGGACGTTCGGTCGCTTACGCACAACTACTGCACATCTGCTGATCCGTAATCAGTCACCTGGGGGCGGATTCCCGGCATGTTGGAGTAGTGAATGAAGCAAATCCGTTCCCAGAACGGTCAGTTGTAGTGCTGAATGGGATGAGCGGGGATACGCAACGGCGCACGCCCGGCACGGCGGGAGGGGTGTGCGCCCACTGGCGGCTGAGAGGGGTTGTTTCGTGCCAGCTTTCCCATACAGCACCACTTGCAGCACCACATACAGCACCACATACAGCACCACGGCGACGGTGACCGTGCCCGCGGTCCCTCCCTCGCTCTCTCTTCCGGTCATCGAGGCGGCGTTTCCCCGGCAACTGCACCCGTATTGGCCCCGGTTGCAGGAGAACACCCGCTCCTGGCTGCTGGAAAAGCGGCTGATGTCGGCGGAGAAGGTCGCAGAATATGCCGACGGTCTTTGCTACACGGACTTGATGGCGGGCTACTACCTCGGCGCACCCGACGCGGTCATGCAGGCCATAGCCGACTACAGCGCCTGGTTCTTCGTCTGGGACGACCGGCACGACCGTGACGTCGTGCACGGCCGGGTGTCCTCCTGGCGACAGCTCAGGTTCCGCTTGCACGCGGCCCTGGACTCCCCGGCGGAGCATCTGGGCCACCGGGATCCGCTGGTCGCCGGACTCGCGGACAGCGTGGGCAGGCTGTTCACCTTCCTTCCCGGCACCTGGAACGCCCGGTTCACCCGGCACTTCCACACCGTGATCGAGGCGTACGACCGGGAATTCCACAACCGTGTCGACGGACGCATTCCCGGCGTCGAGGAATACCTCGCCCTGCGCCGGCTCACCTTCGCGCACTGGATCTGGACCGACCTGCTGGAGCCGAGCGCGGCATGCGAACTCCCGGACTCGGTGCGGAAACACCCGTCCTATCGGCGCGCGGCCCTGCTGAGTCAGGATTTCGCCGCCTGGTACAACGACCTCTGCTCGCTCCCCAAGGAATTGGCGGGTGACGAGGTGCACAATCTCGGAATCAGTCTCGTCACCCATGAGGGAATGACTATCGAAGAGGCTGTGCAGGATATCCGGCGACGCATCGAGGAATGCATTTCCGAGTTCCTCGCCGTCGAGAAGGATGTCTTGCGGATCGCCGACCGGCTCACCGACGGAACTGCCCGCGGAATGCAACTGGGCGGCGCCGTGCGGGCCTGCCTCGGCAATATGCGGAACTGGTTCAGTTCCGTCTACTGGTTCCACCACGAGTCCGGCCGTTACATGGTCGACAGCTGGGACGACCGGTCCACGCCCCCGTACGTCAACAACGAAGCGGCAGGTGAGAAATGACCGTCGAGTCGGTGAAACCCGCGACCCCCGCGGCGCCCGAACTGCGTGAGCCACCGTTGGCCGGTGGCAGGGTGCCGCTCCTCGGACACGGCTGGCGGCTGGCCCGCGACCCGTTGGCCTTCCTGGCCCGGCTCCGCGACCACGGCGACGTCGTCCGCCTCAGGCTCGGCCCCAAGACGGTGTACGCCGTCACCGCGCCGGACCTCACCGGGGCACTGGCGCTCAGCCCCGACTACATCATCTCCGGCCCCCTGTGGGAGTCCCTGGAGAGCCTGCTCGGCAAAGAGGGCGTGGCCACGGCCAACGGTCCGCTGCACCGCCGCCAGCGGCGCACGATCCAGCCCGCGTTCCGGCTCGACGCCATCCCCGGCTACGGTCCGATCATGGAGGAGGAGGCGTACGCGCTCGTCGACCGCTGGTCGAAGGGCGAGGTCCTCGACGTCACCGCGGAGGCCTTCCGGGTCTCCGTGCGCATCTCGGCCCGCTGCCTGATGCGCGGCAGCTACATGGACGCCCGGTCCGAGCGCATCACCTCCGCGCTCGCCACGCTGTTCGCCGGTATGTACCAGCGCATGGTGGTACCCCTCGGGCCGCTTTATCGGGTACCGATTCCGGCCAACCGCGAATTCAACCGGGCGCTGGCCGATCTGCATCGACTGGTGGACGAGATCGTCACCGACCGCCGGGCATCCGGTCAAAAACCGAACGATTTGCTGACAGCTTTGCTGGAGGCGACGGACGAGAATGGCGACCCGATCGGGGAACAGGAGATCCACGACCAGGTCGTCGCGATACTCACCCCGGGCAGCGAAACCGCCGGCTCGGTGGTCATGTCGTTGCTCCACGTCCTCACCGAGCACCCGGATCAAGTGGACAAGATCCGCGAAGAGGTGAAAAACGTTGTCGGCGACCGGCCGGTCGCATTCGACGACGTCCGAAAGCTCCGGCACACCGCCAATGTCGTCGTCGAGACCATGCGGCTGTATCCCGCCGTATGGATATTGACCCGGCGCGCGGTGACCGACACGGAGCTCGGCGGTTACCGCATTCCCGCCGGGGCCGACATCGTGTACAGCCCGTACGCGGTTCAGCGCGATCCGCGGTCGTACGAGCGGCACGCCGAGTTCGACCCCGACCGCTGGCTGCCCGGCGGCTCCCCGGAGCTGCCGAAGTACGCCATGACGCCGTTCGGCGTCGGCAACCGCAAGTGCCCGAGCGACCACTTCTCGATGGCCGAGCTGACGCTGATCGCCGCGGTGGTGGCGAACGCGTTCCGCTTCGAGCCGGCCCCCGGCTCAGACAACCGGACGCACATCGGCATCACGCTCCGCCCCCGCCGGCTGCTGCTGCGGGCGATACCCGGGTGAGAACCGCGGCTCAGGCGACGGCCTGCGGGCCGCGGAACGTGCGCCGGTAGGCGTTGGGGGTCGTCCCCAGCGCCTGCACGAACTGGTGGCGCAGGGCCCCCGCCGTGCCGAACCCGGCACGCCAGGCGATCGCGTCCACCGTCTCGTCCGTGGCCTCCAGCAACTGCTGTGCCAGCAGCACCCGTTGACGCAGCAGCCAGCGGTAGGGGGTGGTGCCCGTCTCCTGCTGGAAACGGCGGGCGAAGGTGCGCGGGGACATGTGGGCGCGCTCCGCGAGCTGTTCGACGGTGACCTCCTCGCCGAGGTGCTGCTCCATCCACGCGAGCACCTCGCCGACGGTGTCGCACCGCGACCGGGGCAGCGGCCGCTCGATGTACTGGGCCTGGCCGCCGTCCCGGTGCGGCGGCACCACCATCCGCCGGGCGATCCGGTTGGCGACCTCCGGGCCCTGCTCCTTGCGGACGATGTGCAGACAGGCGTCGATGCCCGCCGCCGTCCCGGCCGAGGTGATCACCGAGCCCTCGTCGACGTACAGCACGTCCTGTTCCACGGTGGTGCGCGGATACTGCCGGGCCAGCTGCTCGGCGTGCCGCCAGTGCACCGCGCAGCGCCGCCCGTCCAGCAGCCCCGCCGCGCCCAGCACGAACACCCCCGAGCAGACGCTGAGCACCCGCGTGCCGCGGTCCACGGCCCGGCGCAGCGCGTCGAGCAGCTCCGGCGGGAAGTCCCGCTCGCCATAGGCGTCCCCGGCCGGCACCGCGATCAGGTCGGCGCTCTCCAGCCGCTCCAGACCGTGCCGGGTGGTCATCGTGAACCCGGCGTGGGTGGTCAGCGTCGGCCCCTGGGCCGAGGCGACGGCGAAGTCGTAGACCGGCAGCCCCTCGTCACTGCGGTCGATCCCGAAGACCTCGCAGACGACGCCCAGTTCGAAGGGGTGCACACCGTCCAGGAGGATCGCGGCCACGTTGTTCAGCATGCCGCCAGTGTGCACCGGAAGTGGCAGTAATTTGAAGGTGTACGGCAGTCCTGCCACTATCAGGAGCGTCCGGCGCGTACGACGCTTACCTCATGAACGCACTCAGCGAGTACCTCACCGTCCTGGCCCTCTTCCTCCTCCTCGCCGGTCCGGCGCTCGTGGGACATCTCCACGAGCGCCGGATCGACCGCCAGCTGAAGGCCGCCGAGGCCGCGCAGGCCGCATCGGCCGCGCGGCCCGGGACCCGGAACCTGGCCCGGACCAGGACTCAGAAGTCCTCGTCCAGGTCCACGGTGCCCTCCACCGCGACCTGGTACGCCGAGGGACGGCGCTCGAAGAAGTTGGTCAGCTCCTGAACGCCTTGCAGCTCCATGAAGGAGAAGGGGTTCTCCGAGCCGTACACCGGGGCGAAGCCGAGCCGCACCAGACGCTGGTCGGCGACGCACTCGAGGTACTGCCGCATCGACTCGGTGTTCATGCCCGGCAGGCCGTCGCCGCACAGGTCGCGCCCGAACTGCAGCTCGGCCTCGACGGCCTCCCGGAGCATGTCGGTGACCTGCTTCTGGAGGAGGTCGTCGAAGAGCTCCGGCTCCTCCTTGCGGACCGTGTCGACGACCTCGAAGGCGAAGCTCATGTGCATGGTCTCGTCGCGGAACACCCAGTTGGTCCCGGTGGCCAGACCGTGCAGCAGGCCCCTGCTGCGGAACCAGTAGACGTACGCGAACGCGCCGTAGAAGAACAGGCCCTCGATGCAGGCGGCGAAGCAGATCAGGTTGAGCAGGAAGCGGCGCCGGTCGGCCTGCGACTCCAGCCGCTCCAGCTTCTCCACCTCGTTGATCCACTTGAAGCAGAACTCGGCCTTCTCGCGGATGGACGGGATGTTCTCCACCGCAGCGAAGGCCGCCGCCCGGTCGTCCGGGTCGGGCAGATAGGTGTCCAGCAGCGTCAGATAGAACTGGACGTGCACGGCCTCCTCGAAGAGCTGCCTGGACAGGTACAGGCGCGCTTCGGGGGAGTTGATGTGCTTGTACAGCGTCAGCACGAGGTTGTTCGCCACGATCGAGTCGCCCGTCGCGAAGAACGCGACCAGCCGGCCGATCATGTGCTGCTCGCCCTCGGACAGCTTCGCCAGGTCGGTGACGTCCGAGTGGAGGTCTACCTCCTCGACGGTCCAGGTGTTCTTGATGGCGTCCCGGTAGCGCTCGTAGAAGTCGGGGTAGCGCATCGGACGCAGGGTCAGCTCGAAGCCCGGGTCGAGCAGGTTCTTCTCGGCCTTGCCGGTCGTCACGGCCTTGTCGGCCTTGTCGGCCCTGTCGGTCTTCTCGGGTGCGGTGGTCATTACTGGCAGGCCTCGCAGGACTCGGGGTTCTCCAGGGAGCAGGCGACGGCGTCGGGGTCGGCGGCCTGCTGCACGGGGACGGTCTTCTCCGGCTGCGCCTGGGCCTGGGCGGCCCGGGCGATCCGGGTGGCCGGGCGCGAGCGCAGGTAGTACGTCGTCTTCAGGCCCGACTTCCACGCGTACGCGTACATCGAGGAGAGCTTGCCGATCGTCGGCGTCTCCAGGAACAGGTTCAGCGACTGCGCCTGGTCGAGGTACGGGGTACGGGCGGCGGCCATGTCGATCAGGCCGCGCTGGGGGATCTCCCACGCCGTGCGGTACAGGTCCCGCACCTCGGCCGGGATCCACGCGAAGCCCTGCACCGAGCCGTTCGCCTCGCGGAGCGCCTCACGGGTACGGGCGTCCCAGACGCCGAGCTCCTTGAGCTCGCGCACCAGGTACGAGTTGACCTGGAGGAACTCCCCGGACAGCGTCTCGCGCTTGAACAGGTTCGACACCTGCGGCTCGATGCACTCGTAGACGCCCGCGATGGAGGCGATGGTGGCGGTGGGCGCGATGGCGAGCAGCAGGGAGTTGCGCAGACCCGTCGAGGCGATCCGCTCGCGCAGTGCCGCCCAGCGCTCGGGCCAGGCGAACTCGACGCCGTAGTGGTCCGGGTGCAGCACGCCCCTGGCCGTACGGGTCTTCTCCCAGGCCGGCAGCGGACCGCTCCGCTCGGCCAGGTCCGCGGAGGCCTCGTAGGCGGCGAGCATGACCCGCTCGGCGATACGGGTGGACAGGGCCTTGGCCTCGGGAGAGTCGAAGGGCAGCCGCAGCTGGAAGAAGACGTCCTGGAGGCCCATCGCGCCCAGCCCGACCGGACGCCAGCGGGCGTTGGACCGGCCCGCCTGCTCGGTCGGGTAGAAGTTGATGTCGACGACGCGGTCGAGGAACGTGACGGCCGTGCGGACGGTCCCGTCCAGCCGCTCCCAGTCGATGTCGCCGGCCGCCGTGTCGACGAACGCGCCGAGGTTCACCGAGCCCAGGTTGCACACCGCCGTCTCGCCGTCGTCGGTGACCTCCAGGATCTCCGTGCAGAGGTTGGAGGAGTGCACGACGTGGCCCGGCTCGGCCGTCTGGTTGGCGGTGCGGTTGGCCGCGTCCTTGAAGGTCATCCAGCCGTTGCCGGTCTGCGCGAGGGTGCGCATCATGCGGCCGTACAGGTCACGGGCCGGGATGGTCTTCTTCGCCAGGCCGTCCGCCTCGGCCTTGCGGTAGGCCGCGTCGAACTCGTCGCCCCACAGGTCGACCAGCTCGGGCACGTCGGCCGGGGAGAACAGCGACCACGGCTCGTCGGCGTTGACCCGGCGCATGAACTCGTCCGGGATCCAGTGCGCCAGGTTCAGGTTGTGCGTGCGCCGGGCGTCCTCACCGGTGTTGTCCCGCAGCTCCAGGAACTCCTCGATGTCGGAGTGCCAGGTCTCCAGGTAGACCGCCGCCGCGCCCTTGCGCCGGCCGCCCTGGTTCACGGCGGCGACGGAGGCGTCCAGGGTCTTGAGGAACGGCACGATGCCGTTGGAGTGCCCGTTGGTGCCGCGGATCAGCGAACCCCGGCTGCGGATGCGGGAGTACGACAGCCCGATGCCGCCGGCGTGCTTCGACAGCCGGGCCACCTGGTGGTAACGGTCGTAGATGGAGTCCAGCTCGTCCAGCGGGGAGTCGAGGAGGTAGCAGGACGACATCTGCGGGTGCCGGGTGCCGGAGTTGAAGAGCGTGGGGGAGGACGGCAGGTATTCCAGCCGGCTCATCAGCCGGTAGAGCGCGGCGACTTCGTCCAGGGCGCGCGCCGTGTTTCCCCCGGAGGGGGTGCCCCCATCCGCCAGACCGGCGGCGACGCGCAGCAGGAAGTGCTGGGGCGTCTCGACCACCTTGCGGGTGATCGGGTGCCGCAGGAGGTAGCGGCTGTGCAGGGTGCGCAGTCCGAAGTAGCCGAAGCGGTCGTCGGCGGCGGTGTCGATCAGCGCGTCGAGACGGGCCGCGTGGATGCGCGCGAACTCGGCGGTGCGGTCCGCGATCAGGCCCTCGCGGTGGCCGACGGCGACCGACGCGGTGAACGAGGTGACGCCCTGGGAGGCGGCCTCCGCGGCGATGGAGATCGTCAGCAGCCGGGCGGCCAGCTTCGAGTAGGCGGGGTCCTCGGCGATCAGGCCGGCGGCCGCCTCCGTGGCCAGCTCGCGCAGCTCCGCCTCGTCGGCCCGGGCGGACCGGCCGCGCAGCGCGGCGGCGGCGACCCGGCCGGGGTCGGCGTCGGGCAGGTCGGCGGTCAGCTCGGTCAGGGTACGCAGCAACGCGGTCCCGGGACCGTCGGTCTTCAGCTCGGTGACTGAGGCCGGTTCGGCTGGCGCGATGGTCACGTGGGGCTCTCCCTCGCTCGGCAGGGGGCCTGGCGCAGGGCAGGGGGCAGCACACGAGCGCGCGGGGGCGTCGCGTCCACCGGCCCACTCCACGAGGCCCGGACGTCAGGGCAACCCGGACCGGACGGCCGGGCGCGCTGTCGGCAGGACCTCGGACTGAACAGGCGTGCCCATATGGGTAGGGATGCACGCGAGTACACCGTTGCGGGACAGTTCCGGATTCGCACCGGATTCCCCTGCGGCGACAGCGAGCATGAGCATACATCTTGTGCTCACCCGTCACGCCACCCCCAGATGTTGTGTCGGGGCGGTTTCAGAGCGTCAACTGATAGGTGAGCAGAGTGAGGTCGTCCAGGTGCGGCACGGGATTCCAGTCCCGCTCGGGTGTGCGGACGAAACCGAGACGTTCGTAGATCCGGTGCGCGCTGTGCATACTGCGCTGACTCGACAGGACGACGGCCGTGCAGCCCCGGGTGCCCCGCGCCCGCTCGAGGCAGGCCCGCACCAGGGCCTCCCCGGCACCCCGGCCGCGCGCCGCGTGCGCGACCGCGAGCGCACGGATCTCGGCCTCACCGGGCCGCGCGATGTCGGCGACCGGGCCGGGACCGGCCACGAAGGTGACGCCGCCGAGGAGCCGGTCGCCGTCCATGGCCACCAGCACCTCGGCGGCGGCCGCCCGCGCGGCGACGTCCTTCAACACCGGCAGATACGGGTCCTCCTCGCCGTAGTCGAGGAGACCGTCCTGGAGGTAGGCCTGGGCGGTGAGTTCACCGAGGGCCCGGTACTCGCCGGGCGCGACCTGCCGTATCGCGATGTCCATGGCCCCGAGTCTGCCGGACGCCCGGGTTGCGGAGCGTACCGGGAGTGTTTCCATGGAAGTAGCCGCCGACGCCGCGCGAATCCTCCGCCCGCGAATCCTTTTTCGCGAGTCCTCTGCCGGCGAGTCCACTGCCTGCGAGTCCTCTGTCCGCGAGCCCTCCGTCCGGGGACCGCTCCCGGGACTCGGAAGGAGAACGGCATGACGAGGGTCGTCCGCCATCCGCCCGGCAAGGAGCGACCGCGCGACGCGCCGATGGCCACGCTGCCTTTCCGGCGGGCGGGAACCCGCCTGCGGCACGGGCTCGTCGGCCGCTGGCACTCCCTGACGATCCGTCGGGAGGCCCGCCGCGGCGTCGCCCGCCCCAAGAAGTGGCGCCGGTGGGTCTCCTACGCCAACGTCACCCGGGCGGTCTGGCTGGTCGCCGTGCTGGCGGTGCTCGCCTGGGTCGGGGAGGGCGTGTTCATCCTCGTCACGCACGACACGACCGGCTTCGAGAAGTGGCGGCAGAACAACCAGGGATTCGAGATCGTCTCCCGGTTCGTCGGTCCGGTCCTCGCCGCCTCGATCGCCGCCGCGCTCTTCCTGTTCTGGTGGTACCGCTGGACCAAGCGGCGTTACCTCACCAAGGCCCTGCGGGATCCCCGGGCCCTGGTGCCCACCGCCGGATACGACACCCGCGAGATCGTCGGCCGCGAGGACATCGCCCAGGTCATCGCCGAGCGGCTGCGGGAGCGCGACACCCGGCGGCCGTATCTGCTCGTCGGCGGCGTCGGCGCGGGGAAGACCGCCGTCCTCGTACGGCTCACCGAACTCCTGGCCCGCCAGCACGCCGTACCGGTGCCGATCAGGCTGCGCGACGCGACGGACGGCGCCGAGCTCAACTTCGAGCGACTGGCCAGGGAGCGGTTCGCCCAGGAGGCGCCCAAGGGGGTTCTGGCGCGCAGCAAGACCGACCGGGTGTGGCAGCAACTCCTCGCCGACGACAAACCGGTCGTCCTCGCCGACGGCCTGGAGGAGGCCCTGCTCGACGACGGCCGGCAGCAGAACCGGGACAACGTCATCCGCCAGGCCATCGAGCGCGCCCGCGAGGAGAAGCTGCCCCTGGTGATCGCCTCCCGGCCGCACAGCCCGCTGGAGACCACCTCCGCCGCGATCGTGATGCTCGAACCCCTCAGCGAGGAGGAGGCGCTGCGCTTCGTCGAGGCGGACGTGCCGGACACCGACGAGCGCCGGGTGGACTGGATCGTGGAGACGGCGGAGGTGACCGAGTCGCCGGTCTACCTCCAGATCGCCCGCGAACTCCACCGGCGGGGAATCCTGGAGCACGACCGTCCGGAGGACGACCCGCAGCACGTCATCACCCGCAGCCGCGACCGCGCCACCCTGCGGCTCTGGCTGATGGAGACCTGGGCCGAGGCGCTGTGCGAGGGCAAACTGCGCGAGGACGTCGCGCTGACCCCCGGCGAGCGCCGTGACACGCTCGAAGTGGTGTGCGCCCTGGCCTGCCTCGGACTGCTCCAGGACACGCTGGAGGTCGGCTTCGCGGAGCTGCTCGACCCGAACATCCTGCATCCCGGCGCGGCCAGGCGCGCCCGGGCCCGCGCCGAGCACCTGTGGTCCGGCCGCGGCTTCGACCAGTACGGCAAGCGGGACAACACGCTCGTCGACTGGCACCGGCAGCAGATCTGGGAGGTGCTGTGCCGGCGACTCGGCGAACAGGAAGGCAGGCGGCTGCGCGAGGGCAACCTGGACCAGTGCCATGCCGTCCTCGCCCGCTTTGCGGCGTACGCGAGCAGGCTCAGGCTGGTGGAGGGCTTCGAGCACAGGGTCCGCTTCCCGCACAGCATCATCCAGGCCTACTTCGGCTGCCGTGTGCTGAGCCACCTGGGAGAACGGGGCGCCGGGGACCTGACCGAGCAGGCGCTTCAGCCGCCCGGTCCCAGCCGTGAACTGCTCATCGCCCTCGTCCTGCTGTCCCGGAGGCGGGCGGCGGACCCTTCGGCCCGCAGGCGCGGGGTGCGGGCCGAGGTGCGCAGGGAGATCGCGGAGCGGGTACGGCGGGCTCCCGTGCGGGGCCGCCCGCTTGCCTGCCGGCTGTGCGCCGCCGCGGGCCGGCGCACCGACGATCCCAAGGCCCTGGATCTCTACGCGGCCGCCCTGGAGATCGAGAGCGCCGAGGCCGACCCGAGGCATCTCGCCGAGATCGTGAGCGCGTTGCGCCGGCACTGGCCCGCCATCAAGGGCGACCGGCGCACCCTGAGGGACGCCAAGCGCAGAGCGCTGAAGCAGTTGGGGGCCGCGCTGCGGGCGGTCTCCGACCGGATCGACACCACCCCGCTGTACTGGGAGCTCTTCCAACTGGCCGTCAAGGAACCCTCCTACTCCATCCGCCTGGTCGTCGCCCAGGAGTTCGGCAGCGGGGGCAACGCGGCGTTCGCCGTGATCCGCGAGCGGGTCGGCCTGAACAGCGACCCGGTGCGCGAGTACAACGACCGGCTCGACCGGCTGAAGGCCTGGAAGAGAGGGGAGCACGAGACATGGGCCGCGCGGATGAGAAGGGCCCGGGCGGTCCGCACGGCTCCGGGGAGCGCGCCGGACGAGGACATCGGGCGGCTGCAGGAGGACCGCAAGGAACTGAACCGGCGCTACCGCGAGCAACGGGTCGATCTCTTCCGGGAGTTCGTGATGCGGGCCTGGATGCTCCCGATGCTGCTGGGCTCCGTCGACGAGGCCCATCGCGACGAGGCCCGGGAACGTCTCACCAAATGGCTGCGCCACCTCGACCCGAAGTTCACCGGCGGTACGCCCGATCTGCCGCTCGCCCTGGAAGCCGCGCTGGCCCAGGGCTTCAAGTACGCGGCCAACCGGCGCCACCGGCACCCGCACACCTGCGTGGGGGGCCGGGACGACCTGATCCGCCAGGCGGAGACCGTGCTGCAGCAGTCACGCTGCTGGTACGCGCAACTCAGCCTGCTCCAGGCGCTGTGCCTGTGGGAACTCCCGGACATGGCCGGCGGCCGCCCCGACGGGTATCAGCCGTTCCAGCTGCTCGGCGGGGCCACCGCCGTACAGACGGTGCAGCGCTGGCTGTCGATGGCGGGCACGGTGAACGCGGCGCCGGGTTCCTCGGACGGCGGGCCTGCCCGGCGGTGCCTGCATCCGTTCGTCGCCGAGGCCGGCGACCTGGCCGCCCTCGCCCTGGAGACCGGACAGCCCGAGCGGTTCCTGTGGATCGACGAGAAGGGCGTCGCGGACAACATCGGCGCCCGCGCGGGCGACACCGGCGGATACCGCAGGCACAGCCTGTGGATTCCCCCCTCGGTCGGCTGGAGCACCCTCGACCCGCGCGCCCAACGCCTGGTCGCCGACGTCCTGGTGATGCTGAACCTCGTCGAACGGGACGGGCACCCGGACGAGGTCGAGGAACGGCTGGCCCGCATGGAGCAGCCGGGGATGTCGTTGCCGCCGTGCATCCGCACGGACCGGGAGCCGCTGAGGCCGGGGCTGTGCATCGGCACGTCCGCCCCGCCCGCACCGGGCACGACGTGTCTGCCCGACTGCAAGTTCCAGCTCTGCCCGTACCCTCCCCGGGGCGGTGTGCCCCGGGGAGAGATCCGTGAGCCGTTCTGCCGCCAGCAGCAGGCACTGCTGCCCGGCAGCCTCCGGCGCTGGCTGCCCCGGGGGCTGCGCAGGAAGACCCCGCACTGGGTCGGGATGCGGGTCAGCGAACTGGACCGCTTCTGGGACGCGATGGCCCGACGGACCCGCGACTAGCGCCGCTCACGGCACCGGTCGCGCGTCCCTGGGCCGGTCCCTCCGCCCGGACTAGTGGGACGTGCCCGCCGTAGCGGGGGGCAGCTCCACCGCCACGCCCGGGTCGCCCGCGTCCGCCGTGTAGTCCGACGGCTTCGTCTCGTCGACGCCTTCGGGGGCCTTGGCGGCCTTCAGGACGAAGGTCAGGACCACCGTGACGACGACGTTGAGGACGAACGCCGTCAGGCCGATGTAACCGATCTCGCCGATGCCCGGGATCTCCTTCGCCGAGCCCCCGAAGTGGTTCTGGGTCGGGGAGGCCACCCCGTACGCGGCGAAGGTGCCGTAGACCATGCCGACCGCCCAGCCGGCGAGCAGCGCCCAGCGGTGGAACCAGCGGGTGAACAGGCCGCCGACCAGGGCCGGGAACGTCTGCAGGATCCAGATGCCGCCCAGCAGCTGGAAGTTGATGGCCACCGTCTTGTCCATGGTGAGGACGAAGACCAGCGCGCCCACCTTCACCAGCAGCGAGACCAGCTTGGAGACGCGGGTCTCCTCCTTGGGCGTCGCGTCCGGTTTGATGAAGTCCTTGTAGATGTTGCGGGTGAAGAGGTTCGCGGCCGCGATCGACATGATGGCAGCCGGCACGAGCGCGCCGATGCCGATCGCCGCGAACGCCACGCCCGCGAACCAGGACGGGAACATGTCCTCGAACAGCTGCGGGATCGCCAGCTGCCCGTTGGTGACCTTGACCCCGGCCGCGATCGCCATGAAGCCCAGCAGCGCGAGCAGGCCCAGCATCAGCGAGTACAGCGGCAGGATCGTGGTGTTGCGGCGGATCACGTCGCGGCTGCGCGAGGACAGCGTCGCCGTGATGGAGTGCGGGTACATGAACAGCGCCAGGGCCGAGCCCAGCGCGAGCGTCGCGTACGTCCACTGGCCCGGTTCGGCCGGGATCAGCGCACCGCGCGGCTTGCCCGTCGCCGGGTTGGTCTGGCTGAACGCCTCGCCGGCCTTGGCGAAGATGTCGTCGAAGCCGCCGAGCTTGATCGGGATGTAGATGATCGCCACCGCGATGACGATGTAGATCAGCGTGTCCTTCACGAACGCGATCAGCGCGGGGGCCCGCAGCCCGGAGGAGTACGTGTAGGCGGCCAGCACGCCGAACGCGATCAGCAGCGGCAGGTCCTTCACGAACCAGTTGGTGTTCTCGCCGCCGCCGACGCCCATCACGTCCAGCACGGCCTGGATGCCGACCAGCTGGAGCGCGATGTACGGCATCGTCGCGAGGATGCCGGTGACGGCGACCGCCAGCGACAGGCCCTTCGAGCCGAACCGGCCCCGCACGAAGTCCGAGGTCGTCACATAGCCGTGCTTGTGGGACACCGACCACAGGCGGGGCAGGAAGGTGAAGATCAGCGGGTAGACGAGGATCGTGTACGGCACCGCGAAGAAGCCGGCCGCGCCCGCCGCGTAGATCGCCGCGGGCACCGCGACGAAGGTGTACGCGGTGTACAGGTCGCCGCCGAGCAGGAACCAGGTGACCCAGGTGCCGAACGACCGGCCGCCCAGGCCCCATTCGTCGAGGCTTTCGTTCTCGGCCTTGCGCCAGCGCGCGGCCAGGAAGCCCATGACCGTGACGGCCAGGAAGAAGAAGATGAATACGGCGAGGGCCACGCCGTTCACGCCGTCCTTCACCGCGACGCACCGCCCTTCGCGGAGGAGGAGCCCGCACGACCGCGCTGGTCGAACTGCCACAGCTTGTACGCGACGACCGTGAGCACGGTGGAGATCAGCACCCACAGCATCTGGTACCAGTAGAAGAACGGGATCCCGATGAACGCGGGATCCACCTTCGCGTACGAACCCACCCACAGCATCGCCACGAAGGGCGCGAACAGGCAGAGGCCGATGGCGACGCGCAACGGCGTCACCACCGGCCCCTTGGTCACTTCCGGGGTCTCTGACATCGGCGGCTCCGCCCTCACTCGATCGCCTTGATCACACGTGTAGTGCGCAGGCAATGTAAGTGACGGATAAGCCCAGCGGAAGTCCCTCCACAGACCCTCTACTCGGCGGGCCGTTTCAGCCGGGCCACGAACTTGTACCGGTCGCCCCGGTACACCGACCGCACCCACTCCACCGGCAGGCCCGTCCGGTCCAGCGAGTGGCGGGACAGCATCAGCATCGGCAGTCCCACGTCGGTGCCGAGCAGGCCCGCCTCGCGCGGCGTGGCCAGCGAGGTCTCGATGGTCTCCTCGGCCTCGGCGAGACGGACGTCGTACACCTCGGCGAGGGCGGTGTACAGCGAGGTGTACTTGGCCAGCGACCGGCGCAGGGCCGGGAAGCGCTTCGCCGACAGATGGGTCGTCTCGATGGCCATGGGCTCGCCGTTGGCCATCCGCAGCCGCTCGATGCGCAGCACCCGCCCGCCG
Organism: Streptomyces sp. B21-105; assembly: GCF_036898465.1. Classification (NCBI taxonomy): domain Bacteria; kingdom Bacillati; phylum Actinomycetota; class Actinomycetes; order Kitasatosporales; family Streptomycetaceae; genus Streptomyces; species Streptomyces sp. B21-105. The sequence continues at coordinate 6,163,552 of NZ_JARUMJ010000001.1, forward strand.
GCCGTGATGTCGAGCAGCCCGGCGAGCCGGTCGTCCGCGCTGATGTAGCCGACGTCCAGCAGTTGCGAGGTCGGCTCGAGGCCCTGGGCGCGCATGTCCTCGGTGTACGAGGTGAGCTGGAGCGCCTGGGAGACCTTCGGCTTGGCGACGAAGGTGCCCTTGCCCTGGATGCGCTCGAGCCGGCCCTCCACGACGAGCTCCTGCAGCGCCTGCCGGACGGTCGTGCGCGAGGTGTCGAACTCGGCCGCCAGCGTGCGCTCCGGCGGGACCGGGGTGCCCGGCGACTGGGTCTCCGTCATGTCGAGCAGGTGCTTCTTCAACCGGTAGTACTTGGGCACGCGCGCGGTACGGACGGTCGCCCCACCCTCGTTCGCCGCACTGCTGACGTCGGTGCTCATGTCCTGCCTTCCCGGCCTCGGATGTGGATCACATCGTGGCACGGACGCGGCGGTGCTCGTCCCGCCGTCCCGTGATCCCCTCTGTATACCGTCGCAACCTGTGCTGGTCTAGTCCACCAAGGCGAATGGTCTACCGGAGCGACGGCCTCCGGCGCCGGGGTTTTCGACGGCTTCTTACTTAAAGGTTCCTGCATATGTAGGTCCCATAACGGCTGGTCGGAGGGGGTTCGGCCACCCTTGACAGGCCTTTTGGTCTGAGCCAAGCTCTGCGCACTGGTCTACACCATTGGTCCAGAGATCGAGGTCCCGGCCCGTGGGCGGGGGGTGTGGCATCCCTGAGGAGGATGGCGTGAAGCGCAAGCTGATAGCCGCGATCGGTATCGCGGGCATGATGGTCTCCATCGCGGCGTGCGGGGACGACAGCGGGAGCGGGGACTCGAAGGGCGCCGACGCCAAGGAGCTGACCGTCTGGCTCACCGTCGACGCGCAGAACAACTGGCCCGAGCTGGTGAAGGCCGCCGACGCCGCCGTGCAGAAGAAGCACCCCGGCGTCGAGATCAACCACGAGTACTACGGCTGGCCCGACAAGAACGCCAAGCTGGACGCCGTCCTCGCCACCGACAAGGCCCCCGACGTCGTCGAGATGGGCAACACCGAGATGCTCGGCTACATGGTCAAGGGCGCCTTCGCCCCCCTCGACGCGGGCACGTTCGACAACTCCGCCGCCTGGCTCGACGGCCTCAAGGCCTCGGTGACCTACGACGGCAAGACCTACGGCGTTCCCTACTACGCCGGCGGCCGCGTCGCCAACTGGCGCAAGGACGTCTTCGCCGCCGCCGGTGTGACGTCCTCGCCGAAGACGTACGCGGAGCTCACCGCGGCGCTCGACAAGGTGCAGCAGAAGGAGGGCGGCAAGTTCTCCGCCTGGTACCAGCCCTCCCGCGACTGGTACGCGGCCATGTCCTTCGTCTACGACGCCGGCGGCTCCATCGCCGAGGAGGACGGTGGCCGGTGGAAGGCCGACCTGTCCTCGCCGGAGTCCCTCAAGGGCCTCGACGAGTTCAAGAAGGTCCTCGACTCGTACATGCACGGCGACAAGACCAAGGACGAGTCCGACCGCTACATCGTCTACGGCCAGGGCAAGTCCGGCATGATCTTCGCCCCCGCCTGGGAGGGCGCGACCGCCGCCGCCAAGGAGAACGACAAGACCGGCAAGCTCGCCGGCAACGTCGAGAACTTCGTGATGCCCGGCCCGTCCGGCAAGAACCTCCCCGTCTTCCTCGGCGGCTCCGACCTCGCCGTCCCGGTGAAGTCCGACGCACAGGGCCTGGCCGCCGAGTGGATCAACGCCTTCACCGGTCCCGCCGGACAGAAGGGCCTGATCGCCAAGGGCAACCTGCCCAACAACAAGACCGACCTCGCGACCCTCAAGAACGACCCGGCGACGGCCGTCCCGGCCACCGCGGCCGAGTCCAACTGGTTCGTGCCGATGGCCCCCGGCTGGGGCCAGGTCGAGAAGGCCCAGGTGCTCCAGACCATGCTCCAGAGCATCGGCACCGGCAAGAAGACGGTCGAGGCCGCCGCGAAGGACGCGGACGCGGCGATCGACAAGGTCATCAACAACAAGTGACCTGGGGGGCGGGGCCCTGCCCCGCGCAGGGCCCCGCACCCCGTACGACCCGAAGGACCGCTGAGGAGCGCGCGGATGAGTGCCGCAGACACGACCACCCCTGCCAAGGCGCCGCCGCGGCGGCCGTCACCCCCACCACCCGCGCCGCCGGGCGGACCACGGGCGAAACGCACGTCCGCCGGAACCCCGTGGCTGCTCCTCGCCCCCTGCCTGCTGGTGCTCGCCCTGGTGATGGGCTATCCGCTGGTCCGGCTCGTCACCCTCTCCTTCCAGAAGTTCGGGCAGTCCCAGCTGTGGGGCTTCCAGCCGGCCGAGTCGGTCGGGTTCGACAACTTCGCGGGCGTACTGGGCGACGGCGAGTTCTGGCAGGTCGTCCTGCGCACGATCGTCTTCGCGGCCGGCTGCGTGACCCTCACGATGGTCCTCGGCATGATGGTCGCGCTGCTCCTCCAGCGGGTCTCCGGCTGGGTGAAGACCCTCGTCAACATCGCGCTCGTGGCCGGCTGGGGCATGCCGGTCATCGTCGCGACCACCGTCTTCAAGTGGCTGTTCGACTCCGACTACGGCATCCTCAACGCCGTCCTCAGCAGGCTGCCCGGCGTCGAGCTGATCGGCCACAACTGGTTCGCGAGCGGACCGCAGGGCCTCGCGGTGATCATGCTGCTGGTCATCTGGGGCGCGGTGCCCTTCGTGGTGATCACCCTCAGCGCCGGCCTCACTCAGGTGCCCGCCGAGCTGGAGGAGGCCGCCCGCCTCGACGGCGCCGGCGCCTGGGGCGTCTTCCGGTACGTCACCCTGCCCGTCCTCAAGCCGATCGTCGTGATGCTCACGACCCTGTCGGTCATCTGGGACATGGGCGTCTTCCCCCAGGTCTTCGTCATGCGCAACGGCCACCCCGAGCCCGAGTTCCAGCTCCTGACGACGTACTCCTACGACCGCGCCTTCGTCGTCAACGACTACGGCCAGGGCTCGGCCATCGCGCTGATCACCGTGCTGCTGCTGCTCGGGGTGGTCGCCGTCTACATGCGCCAGATGCTGAAGATCGGAGAGGTGGAATGACCAGCGTGCGCACCCTCGCCGCGCCGCGCCGGACGTCACGGCTCGGCTGGAACCTCCTCGGCCTGCTGGTCTTCGCCGTCGCCGGCTTCCCCGTCTACTGGATGCTCAACACGGCGTTCAAACCGGCCAAGGACGCGATCGACCCGGACCCGGGCCTGCTGCCGACGCGCCTGACCTTCGACAACTTCAGCCGCGCGCTGCACATCGCCGACTTCTGGGGGCCGGTGGGCCGCAGCCTGCTCGTCTCCCTGGCGGTCGTCGCGATCGGCGTCGTCGTCGGCATGCTGGCCGCCCTCGCCATCTCCCGGTTCGCCTTCCGCGGCCGCAAGGTCGTCATCGTCGGCATCCTGGCGGTGCAGATGGTCCCGCTCGTCGCCATGATCATCCCGGTCTTCCTGCTGCTGAACGACCTGGACCAGTACGACAAGCTGTCCGGCCTGATCATCACCTATCTGACGTTCATCCTCCCGTTCACGGTGTGGACCCTGCGCGGCTTCATCGTCAACATCCCCAAGGAGTTGGAGGAGGCCGCGATGGTCGACGGCTGCACCCGCACCGGCGCCTTCGTCCGGGTCGTCTTCCCGCTGCTGGCCCCCGGCATGGTCGCCACCTCGGTCTACGGCTTCATCCAGGCCTGGAACGAGTACCTGTACGCCCTGATGCTGCTCAGCCAGAAGAACCAGACGGCGACCGTGTGGCTCAGCAACTTCTCCACCAAGCACGGCACCGAGTACGCCCCGATGATGGCCGGCGCCACGATGATGGCGCTGCCGATCGTCGCCCTCTTCCTCCTCGTCCAGCGCAAGATGGCCGCGGGGCTGACCGCGGGCGCCGTGAAGGGATGACGCCCCGATGACCACACTCGCCAGCGGCGCCACCGTGTTCGACAAGGACCGGCTCACCCGCGACGCCCTGACGGTCCTGCAGCCCGGCTTCCCCGGCACCGCCGCCCCCGACTGGCTGCTGCGCCGGCTCGGCGAGGGACTGACGTCGGTCGGCCTGTTCGGCAGGAACATCGCCTCGCCCGGACAACTCGCCGCCCTGACCGCCCGGTTGCGCGCCGAACGGGACGACGTCCTGGTCGCGATCGACGAGGAGGGCGGGGACGTCACCCGCCTCGAGGTGCGCACCGGCTCCAGCTTCCCCGGCAACCACGCGCTGGGCGCGGTGGACGACGTCGCGCTCACCCTGGAGGTCGCCGCCGCGCTGGGCCGCCGCCTCGCCGCCTGCGGAGTCAACCTCAACTGGGCGCCCTCCGCCGACGTCAACTCCAACGCCGCGAACCCGGTCATCGGTGTGCGCTCCTTCGGCGCCGACCCCGCCCTGGTCGCCCGGCACACCGCCGCCTACGTCACCGGCCTGCAGTCGGCGGGCGTCGCGGCCTGCACCAAGCACTTCCCGGGCCACGGCGACACGGCCGTCGACTCCCACCACGCGCTCCCGCGCATCGACGCCGACCCGGCGGTCCTCGCCGAACGCGAGCTGACCCCGTTCCGCGCGGCCATCGCCGCCGGCACCCGCGCCGTGATGAGCGCGCACATCCTGGTCCCGGCCCTCGACCCGGCCCACCCGGCAACGTTGTCCCCCCGCGTCCTCACCGCCCTGCTGCGCGACGAACTCGGCTACGACGGCCTGATCGTCACCGACGGCATGGAGATGCAGGCCGTCGCCGCGACCTACGGCATCGAGCGCGGCAGCGTCCTCGCGATCGCCGCGGGCGCCGACGCCATCTGCGTGGGCGGCGGCCTCGCCGACGACGAGACGGTGTGCCGGCTGCGCGATGCCCTGGTCACCGCCGTCCGCACGGGCGAACTCCCCGAGGAACGCCTCGCCGACGCGGCACGGCGGGTCCGCGACCTCGCCCGCTGGACGGCGACGGGAGCCTCGGCCAGGACCGGGCAGCCGGCAGGCGTCGGCGTACCCGGGGGCGTACGCGCCGACGTCGGCCTGATCGCCGCCCGCCGCGCCCTGCGGCTGACCGGCGACGAGGTCTTCACCCCGCTCACCGACCCGCCGTACGTCGCCGCCCTCACCCCGGTCGCCAACATCGCCGTCGGCGACGAGACCCCGTGGGGGATGGCCGCCGAGCTGGTCCGGCTGCTGCCGGGAACGGGGACCGGGAGCTTCGCCGGCCCGGAGGCGGGGCACGCGGCGCTGGTCGCGGCGGGGGAGCGGCGGATCGTCGCCGTGGTCCGCGACGAGCACCGGCACCCCTGGATGACGACCGCCCTCGACACGCTCCTCGCGGCCCGTCCGGACACCGTCGTCGTCGAGATGGGCGTCCCCCAGGCCCCGCCCCGGGGCGCGCTGCACATCGCCACCCACGGCGCTGCCCGGGTGTGCGCCCGCGCGGCGGCGGAGGTCGTCGCCGGAGGGTAGGCACGACGACGAGGAAGGCGCCGGGTCCCTGGTCGGGAACCCGGCGCCTTCGTCGATCCGGCGCCGGTGCGCGGGGCGAGCGTGGTGCGGCGTCGCCTCAGATCCCCTGCCAGTGCGGCTTGTGGGCGTAGGTGTGCCGGAAGTAGTCCGCGAGCTTCAGCTCGGACGCGGCGGCCTCGTCGACGACGACCGTGGCGTGCGGGTGCAGTTGCAGCGCGGAGGCCGGGCACACGGCGGCGACCGGTCCCTCGACGGAGGCGGCGACCGCGTCCGCCTTGCCCTCCCCGGTGGCCAGCAGCACCACGTGCCGGGCCTCCAGGATCGTCCCGATCCCCTGGGTGACGACGTGGTGCGGGACCTGCTCGACGTCTCCGCCGAAGAACCTGGCGTTGTCCACCCGGGTCTGCTCGGTCAGCGTCTTGATCCGGGTGCGCGAGCGCAGCGACGAGCACGGCTCGTTGAACCCGATGTGCCCGTCGGTGCCGATCCCGAGCAGCTGGAGGTCCACGCCGCCGGCCGCGGCCAGCGCGCGGTCGTAGGCCTCGCAGGCGGCCTGTACGTCCTCGGCGGCGCCGTCCGGACCGAGGAACGCCTCCATCCCGACCCCCAGCGGCTCCAGCACCTCGCGCCGCAGGACCGAGCGGTAGGACTCGGGGTGCTCGGCGGGCAGACCCACGTACTCGTCGAGCTGGGCGATCCTGGCGCGCGCGGTGTCCACGGCGCCGGCCCGCACCTGGGCGGCCAGCGCCTCGTAGACGGGCAGCGGGGTGGAACCGGTGGCCACGCCGAGCAGCGCGTCCGGCTTGCGCCGAAGCAGCTGGACCATGGCCTCGGCGATGAGCTCGCCGCCCGACCGGGCGTCCGCAACGATGACAACTTCCACGCTGGCCTGCCGTTCTGAGAGGTGCTCCGAGAGCCCGCAAGGGCTATGTGGTTTAGACCAATCCAGGAGGTCAATCTAACAGAATCGGGAACCGTCGTCTGCGGACGCGGGGTGCGGGGTGCGGGCGCAGAGTGCGGGGTGCGGGACGCGGGGTGCGGGAGGCAGGGCGGCGGGCGCAGAAGGGCGCGGTGGGCGGGCCGGGATCCGGAGTCCGCCGGGGAAATTGCCCCGCGCATCCGTCCCGCGGGGGAACCCGTACAGGCTAGGCTGCGTGGTGGATGTCAGAGCATCCGAATACCCACAACAACAAACAAGCTCCCACACATGGACACCCCTAGTGGTCTAGTCCACAATGGCAGGGAGTGCGACACAGAACCTCCGTCTTCCCCGCACAGGAAGGCGGACCGAGGACCCGGAGCTCTCTGCCCTGACTGCCCCGGTCCTCACCTTCGGCCGACGGGACCGCACACCCCGCGGCCGATATTGCTCCGGGCTGCGGTGCCGGGAGGGTTGAGGGTCCCTCTCAGGCGCCGCGGCCCGCGGGTGTTTTTCCGGACACTCCGGCCGCCCGGGTACGCTCACGGCGTGCCCTCCATGAACGAACTCGTACGCCAGCACACCGCACTCGACGACTCCGACCTCGAGTGGCTCCACCTGCTGGTCTCGGAGTGGCAGCTGCTCTCCGACCTCTCCTTCGCCGACCTGGTCCTGTGGGTGCCCACCCGTGACGGCGCGCGTTACGTCTCCGTCGCCCAGATGCGCCCCAACACCGGCCCCACCTCCTACCAGGACGACATGGTCGGCCACCTCGTCCCACGCGGCCGCCGCCCGCTCCTGGACGCCGCCCTGGACGAGGGCCGGATCGTGCGCGAGGGCGACCCGGAGTGGCGCGAAGAGGTCCCCGTCCGGGTCGAGTCGATCCCCGTGCGGCGGGAGGGCCGCGTCCTCGGCGTCATCGCCCGCAACACCAACCTGCTCACCGTGCGCACCCCGAGCCGGCTGGAGCTGACCTACCTCCAGAGCGCCTCCGACCTCGCGCAGATGATCGCGGCCGGCTCCTTCCCCTTCCCCGACCAGCAGATGGACATGGACGCGGCTCCCCGCGTGGGCGACGGTCTGATCCGGGTCGACGGCGACGGACTCGTCCAGTACGCCTCGCCGAACGCGCTCTCCGCGTACCACCGGATGGGCCTCGCCTCCGACCTCGTCGGCCAGCACCTCGGTCTGACCACCGCCGAACTCGCCCCGACCCGGGGCCCGGTGGACGAGGCCCTCGCCAAGGTCGCCAGCGGCTGGGCGCCCCGCGAGTTCGAGATCGAGGCCAAGGACGGGGTCATCCAGTTCCGAGCCATCCCGCTCAAGCCCAAGGGGACCCGCATCGGCGCGCTGGTGCTGCTGCGTGACGTGACCGAACTGCGCCGCCGCGAGCGCGAGTTGATCACCAAGGACGCGACCATCCGGGAGATCCACCACCGGGTGAAGAACAACCTCCAGACGGTGGCGGCCCTGTTGCGCCTCCAGGCCCGGCGCATCGAGTCCGAGCGCGGCCGGGAGGCCCTGGAGGAGGCGGTCCGCCGGGTCGGCTCGATCGCCATCGTCCATGAGACGCTGTCCCAGAACCTGGACGAGCGGGTGGAGTTCGACGAGATCGCCGACCGTGTGCTGGCGATGGTCGCCGAGATCTCCCCTGGCAAGGTCGCCGGCCGGCGCAGCGGACGCTTCGGCATCCTGGACGCGGAGGTCGCCACCCCGCTCTCCATGGTCCTCACCGAGATCCTGCAGAACGCCCTGGAGCACGGCTTCCGTGAGGGCGACACCGGGACGGTCGAGGTGTCGGCCGTCCGCGGCGGCACCACCAAGGAGTCCCGCCTCCTGGTCACCGTCCAGGACGACGGCGTCGGCCTGCCCGACGGTTTCGACCCGCACACCTCGGGCAACCTGGGCCTGCAGATCGTGCGGACGCTGGTGGAGGGCGAGTTGGGCGGGACCTTCGACATGGTCCCGGCCCCCGACCGCGGGACACGGGTGATCCTCGACATCCCGGTGCGCGCGCACAAGTGAGCCGAGCGGGAGCCGCGCAGGGTGGCGCCCCTCGACGGGCCGGGCGGCGCCCTGCGACCGGACCGCGCAGAGCACGAAGCCCCGGACCGTTCAGGGGTCCGGGGCTCGAATGCTCGTTGCCAGCGTGTGCTGCGCATCGGGGGTACTGCGCGCTGCGGCTCGGGGGCGGGAGATGCGTACTCGCTGTACGCGCCGCCAAGCTCAGGCTTGCGGGGCGGGTGTTGTCAGGCGGTTGCCTGGCGGGCCCGGTTGCGGGCGGCGCGACGCTTCATGGCACGGCGCTCGTCCTCGCTGAGACCACCCCAGACGCCGGAGTCCTGGCCGGACTCGAGCGCCCACTGCAGACACTGCTCCATAACCGGGCAGCGACGACAGACGGCCTTGGCTTCCTCGATCTGCAGCAGCGCAGGACCGGTGTTGCCGATGGGGAAGAAGAGCTCGGGGTCTTCCTCGCGGCAAACGGCGTTGTGACGCCAGTCCATGGCTGCTACCTCTCCTTGGTATTACATGCGGGTGCTTGTGAATGTGAACGCTTTCACGAATCCCTCAACAAGTGAAGGGCCACCAGCCAGGTGCACTGGCGTTGGTCCTGTGTGTGAAGAGGGGTTCCGGTGATCAGTGGATGCCGGTGTTGCGGGCTGTCCCGATCGCCACGTAGAGACTCGCAAACCTCAGCGGCGGATACAACCCCTACCGGAAAGTTTTTTTTGATTCCTCGGTGTCGACTAGGTCACAGCCGTACTTCCATGGGGTGGATCCTGGCCTAAACGTTCGAGTGAAAGGACTTCAGCCCTTTCTGCTCACACAATCACACGCAGTGCACGGCGTACGCCTGTGAACGTCACGCTGGTTCGCAGCCCCAGGTGGTCACCGTCCATCTGGAGGGGCAACGGGACCTTCGAATGCAAGGTGAACTGGTCCAGGTCGTGCAGTGAGACGGCGTGCTTCCCCTGGGGTCCCCGCTCGGGGGACGAAGTGAGCAACTGGGTGCCATATCGGGCAACCGAGGCGGTGGACAGACGGCTGAGACCGAGTACGTCGAGCCCGGTATCGAACGAGGCCTTAGGTGACGCGTACACCGGGCGATTACCCAGATAGGTCCACGGGGCCGTGTTGCAGACTATGGAGAGCACCAAATCGGTCACCGGTTCGGCGTCCGGCCGCTCCAGGGTGATCGAACCGTGCCGGCGCTGTGATTCGCCCAACAATTGGCGGACGGCCTGGCGAATGTAAAGAGCGTGCGTGGATTTCCTGCCGCGTTCACGCTGCTGTTCCACCCGCCCCACCACTCCGGCGTCGAAGCCGAGCCCGGCGTTGAAGGTGAACCAGCGCGACGGCACCGCCTCGTCCTCGGTGCCGGGCGTGCCGGCCGCCAGACCCAGACCGACCGTGCGCTCGCGGCCCTCACGCAGCGCGTCCAGCAGGGCGCCGGTGGCCTCCACGGGATGGTTGGGCAGGTCCAGGGCCCGGGCGAAGACATTGGTGGAACCGCCGGGGACCACCGCGAGACCGGGCAGGTTCTCCGGGTCGGGGCCGGCGTGCAGCAGGCCGTTCACGACCTCGTTGACCGTGCCGTCCCCGCCGAGGGCCACCACCAGGTCGACGTTGCCGCTCTCGGCGGCCTGCCGGCCCAGGTCGCGCGCGTGACCGCGGTACTCGGTGGTGACCGCCTCCAGCTTCATCTCGCTGGCGAGTGCGTGGATGAGTACGTCACGCGTCCGTGCACTGGTGGTGGTTGCCGCCGGATTGACCACGAGAAGTGCACGCATGAGTTGCAGGGTACCTACTGGGTGGTACCGGGCACAGGCCGAGGTGGGGATCGGGTAAGAGATCGCGAGGTGAGCCTCGACACGGGCAGACCCACGGGCGGACCCTGGGGGCGGCGACCGTGCGGGCTACCCTTCAGAGGTGAGCAGTGAGCAGACCCCCGCAGCCCCGGAGACCGCCGACCCGGTGACCGCAGACTCGGAGACCGCAGCCCCCCGCCCGCGCCGGCTGACGTACGCCGCCGCGCTCGCCGCCCTCGAAGGGCTGGCGCTGGTGGTCGGCGGGGTCTGGATGCTCGTCCTCGGGATCTTGGGAGACCCGGACGGCCGCCAGCAGGCCGTCACCGGCGGGGTCACGCTGATCGTGCTCGCGCTGCTGCCGCTGCTCGCCGCGCGCGGCCTGTGGGGCCTGCGGGGCTGGAGCCGGGGACCCGCCGTCATCACCCAGATCATGGCGCTGCCGGTGGCCTACAACCTGCTGCAGGCCGACAGCATGGCCATCCCGGCGGGCATCGCACTCGCCGCCGCCGCGATCGCCTCGCTGGTGCTGCTGGTCAACGGGGAGACGACCCGGGCCCTCGGGATCCGGGGGCCCGGCCGCACACCGGAGTAGAGCCGCAGCGTCGCGGCTGCGGGGCGGACCGCCGCTCCTCGACTACTCCTCGACGAGCAGCTTCTCCCGCAGCTGGGCCAGGGTGCGCGCCAGCAGCCGGGAGACGTGCATCTGCGAGATGCCCACCTCCTGGGCGATCTGCGACTGCGTCATGTTGCCGAAGAACCGCAGCAGCAGGATCCGCTTCTCCCGAGGCGGCAGGTCCTCCAGGAGCGGCTTGAGCGACTCCCGGTACTCGACCCCCTCCAGCGCCTCGTCCTCCGCGCCGAGGGTGTCCGCGACCGCGGGCGACTCGTCGTCGGTGTCGGGGACGTCCAGCGACAGGGTGGAGTACGCGTTCGCGGACTCCAGGCCCTCCAGGACCTCCTCCTCCGAGATCGCCAGCTTCTCGGCGAGCTCGTGCACCGTGGGGGAGCGGCCGTGCTGCTGCGACAGCTCGGCCGTCGCGGTGGTCAGCGCCAGGCGCAGCTCCTGGAGTCTGCGCGGGACCCGTACCGCCCAGCCCTTGTCGCGGAAGTGCCGCTTGATCTCGCCGACGACCGTCGGGGTCGCGTACGTGGAGAACTCCACGCCGCGCTCCGGGTCGAAACGGTCGACCGACTTGATCAGACCGATGGTGGCGACCTGGGTGAGGTCGTCCAGCGGCTCGCCGCGGTTGCGGAAGCGGCGCGCGAGGTGCTCGACCAGTGGCAGATGCATGCGGACCAGCCGGTTGCGCATCTCCGCGTACTCGGCGCTGCCGTCGTCGAGCTGCCGCAGCTCGATGAACATCGCCCGCGCCCCACTGCGGTCCGTCGCCGACGTGGGTGAGGGTGTGTGCTGTGTGCCCGGCACGCTCTGCTCGCCGTCTCGCTCGTGCTCGCTCATTGTCCCGCCCGTCGCCCTCTGTCGAGCCCTCGCCTGCGCTCGGCCCGGGGGCGAGCCCCCGATCCGCCCCTCAAGTGGCGAGCCCTGCACGGCACCGGCCGGCAGGCTCGCCTGCACGGAGGACGAGTCGCCCTCCGGATGCGGCCGGGCCTGCTCGGGAATGCCGTCGATGTTGTCCGCCAGATGTCGGGAACCGTCCGGAGAGACTGGCACGTCGGCGCTCCCGGCCGGCAGCTCCTGTGTGCCGCGCTCTTCGTCCCGCACCGGCCCGTCCCCGTTCCTCACGCCGGCCCGGGTCCCGCGCCGCGCTGTTTGTAGAGGCTGATCGACACGGTCTTGTCCTCGTCGACGGCGGAGGACACCTTGCCCGCGAGGGCGGACAGGACGGTCCAGGCGAAGGTGTCCCGCGAGGGGGCGTGGCCGTCCGTGGTCGGCGCCGAGACGGTGACTTCGAGCGAGTCGTCGACGAGGCGGAAGACGCAACTGAGCACCGAGCCGGGCACGGCCTGCTGGAGCAGGATCGCGCAGGCCTCGTCCACCGCGATGCGCAGGTCCTCGATCTCGTCCAGGGTGAAGTCCAAACGGGCCGCGAGGCCGGCCGTGGCCGTCCGCAGCACCGACAGGTAGGCACCCGCAGCCGGCAGCCGGACTTCCACGAAGTCCTGGGTCGCGGGCTCGCCTGCGATCTGGGACACCCTCACCTCCAAGGTGGTACAAGCTTTTCGGGGCCGAGGGTCGCCCCCCGGGGTAACGCGTGTGTGGTGCAGCGGTGACGCTATCGCGCTCTCACGTTTCCTGTCCCGGGACCCCAACCCCCTGACGTCACTCACAGTAAAGCTGTGAACACGCTCCGTGTCTAGGGGTGTGCGGAGCCAAAGGGGAAGAAGGCGCGCCGGGTTGACGTACCCAGGCGTCGGACGGTCGAACCGTACCCGCCCGGCGGCCGGCACGTCTCATGAGTTCAACGCGCGCACCGCCCCGGAAGTTCGCCCGGCGACGGACTCGTCGCGGACGGGCCCGCCGCGGGGGTCAGACGAGGACGTGGTCGACGAAGCACCAGCGCCAGCTCTCGCCCGGCTCGAACGTCCGCATCACCGGGTGGCCGGACTCCTTGTGGTGCTGCGTGGCGTGGCGGCTCGGCGAGGAGTCGCAGCAGCCGACGTGGCCGCACGTCATGCACAGCCGCAGCTGGACCGGGTGGGTGCCGTCGCGCAGACACTCGGGACACGTCTCACCGAGCGGGACGGGTTCGGGGTCGGGCAGCGCGTCGGCATGCGTGCACTGTTTCATGATTGCCAGATTACGACGGGGGTGCGGACGACCGCGCCAAAAAGAAAGCGGCGAGACATGGACGTGATGCCACTGCTGTTGCTGGTGGCCGGCAGTGCGGCGATCGCGGCGGCGGCCCGGCGCACCCCGGCCCCGGCGCCGCTGCTGCTGGTGGCGGTGGGTCTGGCGGTGTCGTACCTGCCGGGGGTTCCCGACTACACCCTGGACCCGGACGTCGTCCTGCCGCTCCTGCTGCCGCCGCTGCTCTACACCTCGGCCACCGACAGCTCCTACCTGGACCTGCGCGCCCAGCTGAGGCCGGTGGCGCTGCTGTCGGTCGGGTACGTGCTCTTCGCGACGTTCGCCGTCGGCTGGGCCGCCTACCTCATCGTCCCCGGGCTGCCGCTGACGGCGGCGCTCGTGCTGGGCGCGGTGGTGGCCCCGCCGGACGCGGTCGCGGCCACCGCGGTGGCCCGCCGGGTCGGCCTGCCGTCGAGGATCACCACCATTCTCCAGGGCGAGTCGCTGCTCAACGACGCCACCGCGATCACCGCCTACAAGGTGGCCCTCGCGGTCGTGGTCGGCGAGGGCGCCTCGTGGGCAGGCGGCATCGAGGAGTTCCTGGTGGCGGCGGTCGGCGGGGTCGCCGCGGGCCTGATCCTGATGGCCCCCCTGCACTGGCTGCGCACCCACCTCGACGAACCCCTCCTGCAGAACACGCTCTCCCTGCTCATCCCGTTCGTCGCCTACGCGGCCGCCGAGCAGTTCCACGCCTCCGGGGTGCTCGCCGTGGTCGTCGTGGCGCTCTACCTGGGACACCGCGCGTGGGAGGTCGACTTCGCGACCCGCCTCCAGGAGGAGGCGGTGTGGAAGATGGTCGCCTTCGTCCTGGAGTCGGCCGTGTTCGCGCTGATCGGACTCCAGCTCCCGGTGGTGCTGCGCGGCCTAGGCGACTACGAGGGCGTGGACGCCGTCTGGTACGCCGTCGCCCTCTTCCTCGTGGTCGTGGCGGCGCGCTTCCTGTGGGTGTACCCGGCGACCTTCCTCCCGCGCATGGTGTCGGCGCGCATCCGTGCACGGGAGGACAACCCGACCTGGCGCGGACCGGTCGTCATCGCCTGGGCCGGCATGCGGGGCGTGGTGTCGCTCGCCATCGCCTTCTCCATCCCGCTCACCGTGGAGGACGGCGACGCGCCCTTCCCGCACCGCAACCTGATCCTCTTCCTCACCTTCACCAGCGTCATCGGCACGCTGGTGGTGCAGGGCCTGACGCTGCCGCCGCTGATCCGCCTGCTGAAGTTCCCCGAGGCCGACCCGCAGGCCGCGACGCTCGCCGAGGCCAACGCGCAGGCGCAGGCCTCGCGGGTCGCCGAGGAGCGGCTGGACGCCCTGCTGGCCGACGAACGCAACGCCCTGCCGCCACCCCTCGCCGACCGGCTGCGCAGCGTCCTGGAGCGCCGCCGCAACGCCGTCTGGGAGCGACTCGGGCAGGTCAACCCGGTCACCGGGGAGACCGTCGACGACACCTACCGCCGTTTGTCGCGGGAGATGATCAGCGCAGAGCGCGAGGTGTTCGTCCGACTGCGCGACGGCCGTTACATCGACGACGAGATGCTGCGCACGCTGCTGCGCCGGCTCGACCTGGAGGAGGCGGCGGCGTTCCGCGAGGCGACCTGAACGGCCGCGCGGTCCGGGCTGCGGCGGGTCCGGGCGGGCCGGCGGCGGGTCCGGGAGGGTGCGGCGGTCCGGGCGGGCGGGGGCAGCGTCCGGGATGGCTGACGGCGGGTTCGGGCGGTGGCGCGGCGGGTTCGGGATGGCCGGCGGGGCGGGCGGGTCTTACGCGGCGAACGGTGAACCCGTCACGACGGCCGCGAGCCGCGTCCCGGGCGCGAAGGCCCCCTCCTCGGCCAGCACGACCAGGGCGTAGAGCGACTTGGCGACATAGAGACGTTCGACGGGCAGACCGTGGCGGCGTTCGAAATCCGCCGCGAAGGCATCCAGCTCGGGCGTGACCCGGGCGTATCCGCCGAAGTGGAAGCGCTCGTCGAGACTCCAGTCGCCCCGCCGGACCCCGAACGCCTCCTGCTGCAGGGCCCGTATCTCCTCGCCCAGGAAACCGCCCTTGAGGACCGGTATGCCCAGCGCCCGCCCGCCGGGGGCGAGGCCGGCGGCCAGACCCGCGAGCGTGCCGCCGGTGCCGCACGCGAGGGCCACGACGTCGGCGCGGCCCCGCAGTTCCTCACCGAGCGCCCGGCAGCCGCGGACCGCCGCCGCGTTGCTGCCGCCCTCGGGAACGACGTAGGCGTCCTCGGCGCCGGCCGCCCGCAGGACGGCCCCGAGGGTGCCCGGCTCGGCCTTGCGGCGGTACGTCGCCCGGTCCACGAAACGCAGCCGCATGCCGTCCGCCGCGCACCGGGCCAGCGAGGGGTTCAGCGGCCGGCCCGCCAGCTCGTCGCCGCGCACCACGCCGACCGTGGGCAGCCCCAGCAGGCGGCCGGCGGCGGCCGTGGCCCGCAGATGGTTGGAGTAGGCCCCGCCGAAGGTCAGGAGCGTCCGGCCGGCCGCCCGCTCCAGGTTGGGCGCGAGCTTGCGCCACTTGTTGCCGATCAGCTCGGGATGGATCAGGTCGTCCCGCTTGAGCAGCAGCCGTACGCCGTGCCGGGCGAACCGGTCGTCGGTCACCTCCTGGAGGGGGGAGGGAAGGCGCGGGCGCAGGTCGGTCACCCGCTCATTGTCGAACATCGTTCGGTGAAACGTGCCTCTTCCCAGGCCCGCGATGATCCATTCCCGCTCTTTCGGGTAATAGCACGACCACACTCCGTGATGGAAGGCTGGCCGCGTGAACGAAGTGCACCGGCGCAGTTCGGCGTCCGTGCATGAATCGGGAGGGCGTTTCTCATGTCGGTAGGCGAAGAGGTCCGCACGGAGTCGGGCAAGCCGCAGCAGAGTCTCGGCACCGCGGCCGCGCGGAACCTGGCCACCACGACCAAGTCCGCGCCGCAGATGCAGGAGATCAGCTCCCGCTGGCTGCTGCGGAATCTGCCCTGGGTGGATGTGCAGGGCGGGACGTACCGGGTCAACCGGCGTCTGACGTACGCGGTGGGCGACGGCCGTATCACGTTCGTCAAGACCGGCGACCGCGTCGAGGTCATCCCGGCGGAGCTGGGCGAACTGCCCGCACTGCGCTCCTACGAGGACGAGGAGGTGCTCGCGGAACTCGCCCAGCGCTGCCGGCAGCGGGAGTTCGCCCCCGGCGAGGTGATCGCCTCCTTCGGCAGCGGGAGCGAGGAGGCCTACCTGCTGGCGCACGGCCGCGTGGAGAAGGTCGGCACCGGCCCCTACGGCGACGACCAGGTGCTCGGGGTGCTCGCCGACGGCGCGTACTTCGGCGACCAGGCGCTGCTCGACGCGGACGCCATCTGGGAGTACACGGCCCGCGCCGACACCGCCTGCACGGTGCTGGTCCTTTCCCGGCAGGACGTCGAGCAGGTCGCCGAGCGCGCCGAGTCGCTGGGCGAGCACCTGCGGCGGCTGCGCGCGATCCCCGAACAGCGCACCAACAAGTACGGCGAGAAGGTGGTCGACCTCGCCGCCGGCCACGCCGGCGAGCAGGACATCCCGCACACCTTCGTGGACTACGACGCGAGGCCCCGTGAGTACGAACTGAGCATCGCGCAGACCGTCCTGCGCATCCACTCGCGGGTGGCCGACCTGTACAACCAGCCGATGAACCAGACCGAGCAGCAGTTGCGGCTGACGGTCGAGGCGCTCAAGGAGCGGCAGGAGCACGAGCTCGTCAACAACCGGGAGTTCGGGCTGCTCCACAACTGCGAGTACGACCAGCGGCTCCAGCCGCACGACGGCGTGCCCAGCCCCGACGACCTGGACGAACTGCTGAGCAGGCGGCGCGGCACCAAGATGCTGCTCGCCCACCCCCGCGCGATCTCCGCGATCGGCCGCGAGCTCAACAAGCGCGGACTCGTCCCCGAGACGATCGACGTCGGCGGCAACCGGATCCCGACCTGGCGCGGGGTGCCGATCTACCCGTGCAACAAGATCCCGGTCACCGAGGCCCGCACCAGCTCGATCATCGCGATGCGTCTGGGCGAGCAGGACCAGGGCGTGATCGGGCTGCGCCAGTCGGGCCTGCCGGACGAGATCGAGCCGAGCCTGTCCGTGCGGTTCATGGGCATCAACGAACAGGCCATCATCAAATACCTGGTCACGGCCTACTACTCGGCCGCGGTCCTGGTGCCCGACGCGCTGGGCGTCCTGGAGAACGTCGAGATCGGCCGCTGGCGGTGACGTCCGCCCTCACGCGGCAGCAAGGCGGGGCGCGGGAAGGGCGGGGGCCCGTCGGAAGCCAGGACGACGGCGGTGCGGGGCCGGCCGCCGAGCACGAGGCGGCGGCCGTCCTGGAGGGGGCCCGGGCCGTCGTCGATCCGGAACTGCGGTCGGCGCTCGACTCGCTGCCCGACTGTCTGCGACGGGTCGCGCTCCACCACTTCGGCTGGGAGCACGCGGACGGCACCCCGACGGCAGGCGGCGCGGGCAAGGCGATCCGCCCGGCCCTCGTGCTCGCCGCGGCCACCGCGCTCGGCGGACCGACGGCCCGCGCGGCGGCCGTCCGGGCCGCGGCGGCGGTCGAACTGGTCCACAATTTCACGTTGTTGCACGACGACGTGATGGACCGGGACACCACCCGCCGCCACCGCCCCACCGCCTGGACCGTGTTCGGCGACGCCGACGCGATCCTCGCCGGGGACGCCCTCCAGGCCCTCGCCCTCGGCGTGCTCGCCGCGGACCCGCACCCCGCGTCCGCGGCGGCCGCCGCCCGTGTCGCGGCCTGCGTGGTCGAACTGTGCGCCGGCCAGCAGGCGGACACCGCCATGGAGAGGCGCGCCCCCACCGACATCACCCTCGGTGAGGTGCTCGCCATGGCCGAGGCCAAGACGGGCGCGCTGCTCGGCTGCGCCTGTGCGGTGGGCGCGCTGTACGCAGGTGCGACGCAGGCCGACGTCGACGCGCTGGACGCGTTCGGCCGGGAGGCCGGACTCGCCTTCCAGCTCATCGACGACGTGATCGGGATATGGGGCGACCCGCGGCGGACCGGCAAGCCGGCCGGCACCGACCTCGCCGCCCGCAAGAAGTCCCTGCCGGTGGTCGCCGCGCTCACCTCCGGCACCCCCGCGGCCGCAGAGCTGGCCGAGCTGTACGCGGCGCCCTACCGCCCGGCCGACCTGGACCGCACGGCGCTGGCCGTCGAACGGGCCGGCGGCCGTGCGTGGGCGCAGGAGGAGGCGGCCGACCGCATGTCCCGCGCCCTGCACGAACTGACCCGCGCCGTCCCGGACCCGGAGTCGGCGGGCGGTCTGCTCTCCCTGGCCGAGTTCGTGACCCGGCGCAGCACCTGACGTAATCCCCTTGCAATCACTACGTGTGAAGTACTACAACTGGAGTCGTTCAAAGCGGCCTACGGAAAGAAGCCCCCTTGCGCAAGCTCACCTACTACATCGCCTGCTCCGTCGACGGCTTCATAGGAGACGTCACGGGCGACGCCTCGGCGATGCTCCCCTACGTCGACGAGGAGTTCCTGGACTTCCTGAAGTCCGAGTATCCGGAGACCGTGTCGACCCGCGGACGGCGCGCCCGCGGCTTCGACGACCTGGAGAACAAGCGGTTCGACACAGTCATCCAGGGCCGGCTCAGCTACGACCTGGCCTTGAAGGACGGCGATGTCAGCCCGTACGCCCATCTGCGCCAGTACGTCGCCTCCCGCACCCTCGCCGCATCGCCGAGCCCGGAGGTCGAGATCGTCGGGGAGGGACTGCTCGACACGGTGCGTGAGCTGAAGGCGCAGGACGGCGGACTCGACATCTACCTGTGCGGCGGCTCCCGGCTGGCGGGCGAGCTGTTCGACGAGATCGACCAGTTGGTGATCAAGACGTACCCGATCGTCTACGGCACCGGCATGCCGATGTTCGCCGCCGACTGCGACGTCGCCGGCTTCGCTCTCGGCGACGTCCGCTCCTTCGGCAACGGCGCGGTGGTGCGTACCTACGACCGGGAACGCTGACTCACCGGTGCACGCGGGGAGCGCTCGCGCCCGGGCCGTCCTACCCTGAGGTCATGGACAGGGAACAACGTGTGTGTCCTGCCTGTGGGCAGCCCGTGCAGTCCGTCGTCCGGCGGCACAAGACGCTGGGGGCGTGGGTGCCGCGCTGGACGGCGGGGCCGTGCCACAACCAGGAGTGCGAGGCGTACGCGGATGCGGCCGCCGAGCCCGAACAGAAGCCCGAAGCCCCCGCCGCCCCCGCCTCCTGACGCCGGACGCCGCCTGACCGCGGGAGACGGGCCCGCGTGCCCGCGGCCCGCTGCCGTGCGCACGGACCCGGTCCGCCGGGCTGCGTCCGTGTCAGGAGGCCGTCCGCGGTGGGCCGCCCGTCTCCGGGTCGCGTCCGGTCAGGCAGTACAGTCCGCCGGCCGGGTCGCGCATCACCGTCCAGTGCGGCTCACGGGCGACCAGGAGCGCGCCGAGCCGCTCGTGGCGGGCGCGCACCGCGTCGACGTCCGGCCCGCACGCGAGGTCGAGATGGGCACAGGCCCGGTCAGCGCCGCCGGGACGTTCCTCGGCGAGCCGCTGGAGCAGGATGCGGATCGGCAGCCCGGCCGGCTGTTCGACCACGTGGAACTCGGACCGCGAGCCCGGCCGGGACGACCAGTCGGGCAACAGCCCGCTCCAGAAGGCGACTTCGGCGTCGAACACGGACGGCGCGAGATCCAGGCACACCTGGTCCAGCCGGCTGCCCTCCACCACGGGCGGCCGCCGCGACTCGCCCTGCCACGGCACCGCGCAGAACGACAGCCCGCCGGGGGAGCGCAGCACGGACCAGCCCTCGTGCGCGGCGGCCGTCGTCGCCCCCAGCCGCGACACCTCGGCCACGAACCCGGGCACGTCCTCGACGACGAGGTCGAGATGCGCGCCGCCGTCGCCGTCCGTCACTCCCTGGACCTTCACACAGGCGTCCGCGCCGCCCCGCGGCACCAGGGTGACGAACTCACCCTGGTCGCCGCGCGGTGCGGACAGGCCGGTGTCGGTGACCGCGGTCCAGAACGCGCACGTCCGCCCGAAGAGGTGGGCGGGCCGGTCGACGAAGGCGTACGTCCAGCGGACAGCGGGGGCGGGGCGGTCGGCACGGGTGCTCATGGGCCGATCGTAGAGCGGCGGCCGGGAGCGGAACCCGCGCAGCTCACCTGCCGGGACGTCCGGCGCCGTCCCTGCGCTCCATGAACCGCAACAGGTTCCCCGCCGGGTCGCGGAACGCGCAGTCACGCACCCCGTACGGCTGGTCGGTCGGCTCCTGGAGCACCTCCACGCCGGCCTCCCGCACGCGCGCGTGCAGCGCGTCGCAGTCGGCGGTGGAGAAGATGACCCCGCGCAGCATGCCCTTGGCGAGCAGCCGGGCCAGCGCGTCCTTGTCGGCGGGGGAGGCGTCGGGGTCCGCGCCCGGCGGTTCCAGCACGATGCTGACGTCCGGCTGGAGCGGTGAGCCGAGGGTCACCCAGCGCATCCCCTCGAAGCCGACGTCGCCCCGGACCTCCAGCCCGAGGACGTCACGGTAGAAGTACACGGCCTTGTCGTGGTCGTCCACGGCGATGAAGCACTGATGCAGCAGCAGGTCCATGGTGTCCAGCCTTACGGGCGTAGAGGAGGTCCGGAGCGTCGCGGGCGGGTGAACTTGCGGGCCACACACGGCGGGATCACCGCGCTCGGCTCGTGCGACCGCGCCCGGTACGCGCTCGGGGTCTCGCCGACCAGTTCGGTGAAGCGGGCGCTGAACGAGCCGAGCGAGGTGCAGCCAACCGCCATGCACACCTCGGTCACGGTGAGGTCGCCGCGGCGCAGCAGGGCCTTGGCGCGCTCGATCCTGCGGGTCATCAGGTAGCCGTAGGGGGTCTCGCCGTAGGCCTCGCGGAAACTGCGCTGGAAGTGGCCGCAGGACATCAGCGCGGTGCGCGCGAGCGCGGCGATGTCGAGCGGTTCGGCGTACTCGCGGTCCATCCGGTCCCGTGCATGCCGCAGTCTGACCAGGTCATCCCGATTCACCCTGCCAGCATGGCACGGTGACGCGCCCGGCGGCCGCCGGATTCGGCCGCCCGACCGGGCGACGGCCGTCCGGGGTGCGGCGGGGCGTCGGCGGGCGCATGGTGAACGCATGGCTGGTCACCTCGCCGTCCTCCGCGGGCCCGAGGTCCGAGTCCGGGAGGTAGAGGGCATGGCGATACCGCCCCCGCTGTCCGAACTGGCCGACCTGCGCGTGGACTACAGCGACCATGACGAACCCGTTCTCATCCGGCCCGACGGGACCCCGGTCGACACCTGGCGGGAGAACTACCCGTACGCGCGGCGCATGGAGCGCAGGGAGTACGACTGGCACAAGCGGCTCCAGCAGATCGAGCTGCTGAAGCTGCAGAGCTGGATCAAGGACACGGGACGCAGACTCGTCATCGTCTTCGAGGGCCGCGACGCGGCCGGCAAGGGCGGCACCATCAAGCGGTTCACCGAGCACCTCAACCCGCGCGGCGCCCGGGTGGTGGCCCTGGAGAAGCCGACCGAGCGGGAGCGGGGACAGTGGTACTTCCAGCGGTACGTCGAGCAGCTGCCGACCGCCGGCGAGATCGTCCTCTTCGACCGGTCCTGGTACAACCGGGCCGGGGTCGAGCGGGTCATGGGCTTCTGCACCGACGACGAGTACCGGCGCTTCGCGCGCCAGGCGCCGATGTTCGAGCGGATGCTCGTGGACGACGGCGTCGACCTGGTGAAGTTCTGGTTCTCGGTGTCGCAGAGCGAGCAGCGCACCCGCTTCACGATCCGCCGGATCGACCCCGTGCGGCAGTGGAAGCTGAGCCCGATGGACGTCGCCTCGCTGGACCGCTGGGACGACTACACCGCGGCCAAGGTCGCCATGTTCCGCGACACGGACACGGCGCACGCGCCCTGGACCGTGGTCAAGAGCAACGACAAGAAGCGGGCCCGTGTGGAGGCCATGCGCAGCGTGCTCGCCCGGTTCGCCTACACCGGCAAGGACGAGGAGGTCGTCGGCGCCCCGGATCCGCGCATCGTGGGCGCCGCGGCGGGCCTGCTGGAGGCCGGCGAGGCCGACACGACGGACCGGCCCGGCCTCCGCGGGCGCGCGGCATGACCGGAGTGCGCCCCTACCGTGCGGAGGCCCGCCCGGCCCGCCGAGGCACGTGACCACACCACGCTGCGCACCGTACGGCCGGCCCCGGCCGGCATGACACCGCACCCGGCCCGCGAACGGCCGCCGTTCTCGGCGGTCTGCGGACCGGGTGCGGGCAGGGTAGGCGATGCGGCCCGCGAAAGCGCGGGTCGGACGGCCTGGTCATCGATCAGGCCTTCTTGGTCTCCCAGAAGATCTTGTCGATCTCGGCGATGAGCTCCAGGGCCTTCTCGCCGGTCTTCGGGTCCGTCGAGGCCTTGGCGGCCGACAGGGCCTTCAGGGTGTCGTTGACGAGCTGGTGCAGCTCCGGGTACTTCTCGAAGTGCGGGGGCTTGAAGTAGTCGCTCCACAGCACGGAGACGTGGTGCTTCGCGAGCTCGGCACGCTGCTCCTTGATGACGGTGGCGCGTGCCTGGAAGTGCGGGTCGTCGTTGGCGGCCATCTTCTCCTGCACGGCCTTCACCGACTCCGCCTCGATGCGGGCCTGGGCCGGGTCGTACACGCCGCAGGGCAGGTCGCAGTGGGCGCTGACCTTGACCTTGGGGGCAAACAGGCGGGAAAGCATGGAGCGTTCCTTCCTCGTGATCGTCTTCTCAGGTGGGACATTACTCCCTGCGAGACGGCTTTTCGCGGGTGCCCCCTTGGGCTTAGGACAAAAGTCCGGGGTCACACTGGGACTGGTGGAGGAACGGACCGGGGAGGTGCCGGGGATGCCGGAACCGTCGCAGGAGACCGAGCGGGGAAGGGCGGCGGCGCCTTTCGGGCTGGCCGAGGTGACCGGTCCGTCCATGGTGCCCACGCTCCACCACGGGGATCAGCTGGTGGTGCAGTACGGCGCCCGGGTACGGCCCGGTGACGTGGTGGTGCTGCGGCATCCCTTCCAGCAGGACCTGCTGGTCGTCAAACGGGCCGCGGAGCGCCGCGAGGGCGGCTGGTGGGTGCTCGGCGACAACGCCTTCGCGGGCGGCGACAGCACGGACTACGGCACGGTACCCGACGAGCTGGTCCTGGGCAGGGTGCGGCTGCGCTACCGCCCACGGCCCCGGGATCAGCGCTCGCCGCTGGCGGTGCTGCGCTGGGCGCTGTCGGCGGCCAGGCCGGTGCGGGGCTTCGGTTCCGTCTCCAGGCGCTTGCGGGCGCGGTAGGCGGCCACGTTGGCGCGGGTGGCGCAGCGGTCGGAGCAGTAGCGCCGGGAGCGGTTGGTCGACGTGTCGAGATAGGCGTTGCGGCACGGGCTCGCCTCGCACAGGCCGAGCCGGTCCACGCCGTGTTCGGTGAGGTGGAAGGCCAGGCCCATGGCCGCGATCGCCGCGTATCCCGCCGTCGCGTTCGACGGGTGGTCGGCCAGGTGCATGTGCCACAGCGGGCGGCCGTCGTCGTCGCGGACGTCGTGGCCGGAGATCTGCGGGCTCACCGGGAACTCCAGCAGCAGGGAGTTCAGCAGGTCCACCGCGAGGGTCTCGTCGCCGTCGTCGGCCGCCTCGAAGACCGCGCGCAGCCGGGCGCGGACCGAGCGGAACCGGGTGACGTCCGCCTCGGTGGCGCGGCGGGCGGCGGACCGGCTGACGCCGAAGAGCGCGCGGACGGCCTCGACCGAGGTCAGCGCGTCCTTGCCCCGGGCCGGGTCCTCGCTGTTGACGAGACGCACGGCGTGATCCGAGTAAAGGGCGAGTTCCACTTGTAGTCCTTACCGGGGGTTCGACGGTCGTGGACCCGGCCGAGTAACGGCTGAGGATGCTCCCAGGGTATTACGGACCGTCGCGCCGGGCCCAGACGGACGAAAGGGCGGTACGGAGGATCGGTCACTGTCGTCAAGGACGCGGCGGGCAGATTCTTCGCCTCCTTCGACTCATCGACACCGACCCCGCCACGGACCGGGCCCGCATGCCGCAGACCGACCGCACCGTCGGCGCCGACCTCGGCCTCACCCATTTCGCCGTCCTGTCCGACGGCACGAAGATCGACTCCCCGCGCTTCCTGTGGCGCGCGGAGAATGGACCTGTAGCGCCTGCGGCACGGTCCACGACCGGGACCACGACGCCGCGATCAACATCGAGACGGCCGCCGGACTGGCGGTATCGGCCTGCGGAGCGCCGGTAGGACCGGGAGCTGTCCCGGCACAGCGCGAAGAAACAGGAAGCCACCGATTCCCGACCGGAAACCGTGCCGTGTAGCGGCCCGGTTTCCGGTCGAGGAAGGCCAGAATCCTCGCCCCTTCAGGGCGAGGAGCATGTCAAAGCACCTTGGACAGGAACGCCTGCGTCCGCTCGTGCTGCGGGTTGGTCAGGACGTCGCGCGGGTTGCCCGACTCGACGACCACGCCGCCGTCCATGAAGACCAGGCTGTCGCCGACCTCACGGGCGAAGCCCATCTCGTGGGTGACGACGACCATCGTCATCCCGGACTCGGCGAGGTCGCGCATGACGTCGAGGACGTCGCCGACCAGCTCCGGGTCGAGGGCCGACGTCGGCTCGTCGAACAGCATCAGCTTCGGGTCCATGGCCAGGGCCCGGGCGATCGCGACGCGCTGCTGCTGGCCGCCGGAGAGCTGCGCGGGGTAGCTCCCGGCCTTGTCGGCGAGGCCGACCCGGTCCAGGAGTTCCCTCGCCCGCTCCCTGGCCTGGGCCTTGCTGAGGCCCTTGACCTGGACCGGGGCCTCGATCACGTTCTCCGCCGCCGTCATGTGCGGGAACAGGTTGAACCGCTGGAACACCATGCCGATGTCCCGGCGCTTCAGTGCGACCTCGCTGTCCTTGAGCTCGTACAGCTTGTCGCCCTTCTGGCGGTAGCCCACCAGGTCCCCGTCGACGTACAGCCGGCCGGCGTTGATCTTCTCGAGGTGGTTGATGCACCTCAGGAACGTCGACTTGCCGGAGCCGGACGGGCCGATGAGGCAGAACACCTCGCCGTTCTTGACCTCCAGGTCGATGCCCTTGAGGACCTCGACCAGGCCGAAGGACTTGTGGACGCCCTCCGCCTTCACCATCGCGGTCATGCCGTCCTCCTCGAGGATCCGAACAGGTTCGCCCTGATCTTCTGGAAGACCGTGGGCGGGAGGCTGCGGCTGGAACCGCGGGCGTAGTAGCGCTCCAGGTAGTACTGGAAGACGCTGAAGACGCTGGTCATGACCAGGTACCAGATGGAGGCGACGAACAGCAGCTCCATCACGGCGAACGACGAGGAACCGATCACCGACGTCGAGCGCAGCAGCTCGTTGTACGTCACCACGTACACCAGCGACGAGGTCTTCAGCATGTTGATGAACTCGTTGCCGGTCGGCGGCACGATCACCCGCATCGCCTGCGGGATGACGATCCGGCGCAGCGTCTTGCCGTGGCTCATGCCCAGCGCGTGGGCCGCCTCGGTCTGACCCTCGTCCACGGCCAGCAGGCCGGCCCGGCAGATCTCGGCCATGTACGCGGCCTCGTTCAGACCCAGGCCGAGCAGGGCGCACATGAACGGCGTCATGACGTCCGTCATCTCGTCCTTGTAGATCGGACCGAGGTTCAGCATCGGGAAGATCAGCGCCAGGTTGAACCACATCAGCAGCTGCACGTACACCGGGGTGCCCCGGAAGAACCAGATGTACAGCCAGGCGACCGTGCTGGTCACCGGGTTCTTCGACAGCCGCATCACGGCCAGCACGACGCCCAGGACGACGCCGAGCACCATGGACAGGATGCTGATCAGCAGGGTGCGCCCGGCGCCCGCGATCACGGTCGAGTCGAACAACTGGTCGCCGACGGTGTCCCACTGGATGTCGCCGTGGGCGAAGGCGTTGACCAGCAGCGCGAGCAGCGCGATGACGATGACGGCACTGACCCAGCGGCCGTAGTGACGCACCGGGATCGCCTTGATCGCCTCCGGCGGGCCGGAGAACGCCGCGTCCTTGGCGACCGGCGGGGTGTCCTCGGGTGGTGCGCCCGCGGAGGACTTGTCGAGCTTGTCAGTCATGGGGACTGCCCTTCGAAGACTTCAGGAGGTGCGGGTGGATCACTTGCCGCCGTTGATCGCGGCAGCCTTGATCGCGCCGCTCTGGGCGCCCCACTTCTCCAGCACCTTCTGGTACGAGCCGTCCTTGATGATCGCGTCGACGGCTTCCTTGAGGGCGTCGCGCAGCTGGGTGTTCTTCTTGTCGACGACGATGCCGAACGGAGCGGCCTCGTACTGCTCGTCGAGCACCTCGAAGGTGTTGCCGCCGCCGGCCTTCTTGGCCATGTCCACGGCGACCGGGTAGTCGTTGACGCCGGCCACGGCGCCGCCGGACTTCACGCGGGTCTGGGCCTCGGTGTCGTTCTCGAAGGACTCGATCTTGAGGGCCTTCTTGCCGCCGTCCGTGCACTTCTTGGACTGCGCCTTCAGGGCCTCCTCGTAGGTGGTGCCCCGCTGCACCGCGACCGTCTGACCGCACAGGTCGTCCATGGTCTTGACGCCCTTGGGGTTGCCCTTCTTGACGTAGATGGCCGTGCCCGCGGTGAAGTAGTCGACGAAGTCGACGCCCTCGCCCAGCTTCTTGCCCTTGTCGTCCAGACCCTCCTGGCGCTGCTTGTTGTCCGTGATGGACGACATGGCGATGTTGTAGCGGCCGGTGTTGACCGCGGTGATCAGGGTGTCGAAGCCGCCCGAGGTGAACTGGAAGTCGACGCCGAGCTGCTTGCCGAGCGCGGCGGCGATGTCGGGGTCGACGCCCACGATCTTGCCGCCCTCGACGGACTCCATGGGGGCGTACTCGGCGTTGGTGCCGACCTTGATGACACCCGACTTCTGGATCTCGGCCGGGAGCTTCGAGAAGAGCGGGGCCTTGTTGGAGCCGCTGGACGACTCGGAGGAGCTTCCGCCGCCCTCGGTCTGGTCCCCGCAGGCGGTGAGCAGCAGGGCGCCCGCGACCGCGAGGGATCCGACCGCCGCCAGGCGGGTGCGCGCGGCGGTCGTGGTTCGGGTGGAGCGTGCGGTCATGGTGGGTT
The DNA here is from genome assembly GCF_036898465.1 of Streptomyces sp. B21-105. Classification (NCBI taxonomy): domain Bacteria; kingdom Bacillati; phylum Actinomycetota; class Actinomycetes; order Kitasatosporales; family Streptomycetaceae; genus Streptomyces; species Streptomyces sp. B21-105. The sequence goes on from NZ_JARUMJ010000001.1 coordinate 6,190,683, forward strand.
CCTCCGGCGGATGGATGGAGATGCCGATGGGGCGACACAGCCGAGGGGCCGACCATGCCGTTGGGTCGACGAGAACACACACCTTCGGGTGTCGCGACCTCGTGTGATGACGGCATCTTGCCATTCGGACGACGCCATTCAGGGGGCCAGCCATGTCAAAATCGGATAACGGGCGACCCCCGAACCCCATCAGTCCGGTACATCACGACTGGACGGAGCCGGACCATCTGCGGGAATCCCCCGTTCCGGCCGAAAAATCTCCCGTTCCTCTCGTCGGGCGGTGATCGCGGTGCGACGCCTGCCTCGACCCGCTTTCTTGTCAAGGCATTGTCAAGAGGACTCACGGAGCCTGGACGCGTCCCCCGCATGAGTCATGTCACTCCCGGCGACCTCTGTCGAAGGTCCACAGACCGAGCGGTGTGACCTTGCACCGAATGGACTCGTCGGCTGTGGTCCCCGTCCGGTAAGAAGGTTCTTCACACCCCTCATCCGGGGCTCAGGGCGCGTGTGCGGCGCGCCCGACGCGCAGACGCCCGTACGCATCACCTCGGCTCTGCGCGATGCCCGCCCACTTCTCAATCAGGAGTGGCCACCCTCAAACCATGCAGACCTAAGGGGTAAGACACAGTGGCAGCGGAGATCGTCAATCCTCGCAGCGAGAGCGCCGACGGAACGGGCCAGGAGGGCGGTGCGGAGCCCCTCGACTCGTTCGACCCGGTGTTCGCGCTGCACCGTGGTGGAAAGATGGCCGTGCAGGCCACCGTCCCGATCCGCGACAAGGACGACCTGTCCCTCGCCTATACGCCCGGCGTCGCTCGCGTGTGCACCGCGATCGCGGAACAGCCGGACCTGGTGAACGACTACACCTGGAAGTCGTCCGTCGTCGCGGTCGTGACCGACGGCACGGCCGTGCTCGGGCTCGGCGACATCGGCCCGGAGGCCTCCCTCCCGGTCATGGAAGGCAAGGCGATCCTGTTCAAGCAGTTCGGCGGTGTCGACGCGGTGCCGATCGCGCTCGCCTGCACGAACGTGGACGAGATCGTCGAGACGGTGGTGCGCCTCGCGCCCTCGTTCGGCGGAGTCAACCTGGAGGACATCTCGGCGCCGCGGTGCTTCGAGATCGAGCGCCGGCTCCAGGAGGAGCTCGACATCCCGATCTTCCACGACGACCAGCACGGCACGGCGATCGTGACGCTGGCGGCGTTGCGCAACGCGGCGCGGCTGAGCGGGCGGGGCATCGGTGAGCTGCGGGCGGTCATCTCGGGCGCCGGGGCGGCCGGCTTCGCCATCGCCAGGATGCTCATCGAGGCCGGCATCGGGGACGTCGCGGTCGCCGACCGCAAGGGCATCGTCTCGGCGGACCGGGGCGACCTGACCGACGTCAAGCGCGAGCTGGCCGGGTTCACCAACAAGGCCGGGCTGAGCGGTTCGCTCGAGGACGCGCTGGCCGGCGCCGACGTGTTCGTCGGCGTCTCCGGCGGCACGGTGGCCGAGGAGGCGGTGGCCTCGATGGCGAAGGGCGCGTTCGTCTTCGCCATGGCCAACCCGAACCCCGAGGTGCACCCGGACGTCGCCCACAAGTACGCGGCCGTCGTCGCGACCGGGCGGTCCGACTTCCCGAACCAGATCAACAACGTGCTGGCGTTCCCGGGCATCTTCGCCGGCGCGCTGCAGGTGCGGGCGTCCAGGATCACCGAGGGCATGAAGCTCGCGGCGGCCGAGGCGCTGGCGGGAGTCGTCGGCGACGATCTCGCGGCGGACTACGTGATCCCGTCGCCGTTCGACGAGCGGGTCGCGCCCGCGGTGACGGCGGCGGTTGCCGCGGCTGCCCGGGCCGAAGGGGTTGCTCGTCGCTGACGTGCGCCCGCGAATGGTCCCGTCCGGGAGGGCGGGGCCATTTCTTTGCCCACCGCCCGCCCGTTCGGGTGATGAGAAGGCGCCGTCCCAGGGGCTGCCGCCCCTGGACCCCGCTTCGGCCCTGAACGGGCCTCGTCCTCAATCGCCGGACGGGCTGGGAATCGCCGGCCCTGTCTGGAGCGTCAGGCCGGGGATCGGGCGGGCGGATGGGCTGGGATTGCTGGTCGGGGTTCGGGGTGGGAGCGCAAGAGGGTGTGTCTCACAGTGCCGTCCGGTTTCGCCGGGCGTCGCCGGAGCCTAGGGTCGGTTGCATGTTCGCCGTCTACGCCGCCCGTATCGACCGTGACCAGCCGCTCTCCGGACTGGAGTTGGGGGAGCGTCCGGCCCCCGAGGCCCGGCCCGGCTGGAGCACCGTCGAGGTTCGGGCCGCATCGCTCAACCACCACGATCTCTGGTCGCTCAAGGGTGTCGGCCTCCCGGAGGGCCGGCTGCCGATGATCCTCGGCTGCGACGCCGCCGGCGTCGACGAGGACGGCAACGAGGTCGTCCTGCACTCCGTCATCGGGCAGACGGGGCACGGCGTCGGGCCCGACGAGCCGCGCTCGATCCTCACCGAGCGGTACCAGGGCACCTTCGCCGAGCAGGTCGCGGTGCCGACCTGGAACATCCTGCCCAAGCCGAAGGAGCTCTCCTTCGCGGAGGCCGCCTGTCTGCCCACGGCCTGGCTGACGGCGTACCGGATGCTCTTCACCAACGCCGGCGTGCGTCCCGGCGACTCCGTTCTCGTGCAGGGCGCCGGCGGCGGCGTCGCCACCGCGGCCATCGTGCTGGGCCGGGCCGCCGGGCTGCGGGTCTTCGCCACCAGTAGGGACGAGGCCAAGCGCAAGCGAGCGCTGGAGCTGGGCGCCGTCGAGGCGGTGGAGCCGGGTGCGCGGCTGCCGCAGCGGGTGGACGCCGTCATCGAGACCGTCGGCGCGGCGACCTGGTCGCACTCGGTGAAGTCCCTGCGGCCCGGCGGCACCCTCGTCATCTCCGGCGCCACCAGCGGCGACCGTCCCTCGCACGCCGAGCTGACCCGGATCTTCTTCCTCGAGCTGAAGGTCGTCGGCTCGACGATGGGCTCGAAGGACGAGCTGGAGGACCTGCTGTCCTTCTGCGCCGCCACCGGCGTCCGCCCCGTCATCGACGAGGCGCTGCCGCTCGACCGGGCCCGCGAGGGATTCGAACGGCTCGCGTCCGGAGACCTGTTCGGCAAGATCGTGCTCACCAACGGCTGAGCGCCGCCGACCGCAGGTTCGGGGCGGGTTGAGGGCGGTTTCGGGGCGGGTCCGGGGAATCCGGGCCCGCCTTTCGCATGCCGGGTGTGCCGGCTGGCGACCGCACACCTGACGTGTCAACCGTGGTTGACATCGGGCGGCTGTCAACGTAAGTTGACATGCATGACCGAAGCAACGGATCTCGCCGAGCGCGCAGGCGACCGCGATCCACGGGTCGGACTGCGCGCCGTGGCGGCACTGCGCCGACTGCTGGAGCAGTTGGAGGCGGTGCAGGTGCGCAGTGCGCGAAACCAGGGCTGGTCCTGGCAGGAGATCGCCGCGGAACTCGGGGTCAGCAGACAGGCCGTCCACAAGAAGCACGGGAGGCAGTGATGTTCGAGCGGTTCACGAAGGACGCCCGGGCCGTGGTCCAGGGCGCGGTGGCACACGCCGAACGGACGCGGGCGGAGCGCGTCGAGGAGACGCATGTGCTGCTCGCCCTGCTCGACCGCGAGGGGAGCCGCGGTTCCTTCGCGCTGGCCTCGCTGGGACTCCCCCCGGGCGGACGCGGGGCTGTGGTGCGGGAGTTGGACGAGGTCCGCCGCCGGGGTGGTCTCTCCCGTGCCGACGCGGACGCCCTCTCGGGCCTGGGCATCGACGTCTCTCGGATCCTCTCGCGGGTCGAGGAGGCGCACGGGGAGGGCGCGCTGGCGGCCGAGGGCAGGGCCGGCGGCCTCGGCCAGCGCGTCTTCGGCGGGCGTCCCTTCGCTCGCGGGGCCAAGGACCTGCTCACCGACACGCTGCGCATCGCCCTCGGCCGCCGTGAGCGGCGCATCGGCGACGAGCACCTGCTGCTCGCCCTCACCGCCCGCCGGGGCGCACCCTCGGAGGTCCTGGCCGACCACGGCGTCACCTACACGTCCCTGACGCGGGTGCTGTACGGCGACGGCCGCGGCGAGGCCGAGCCCGAGGCCAGGGCCGGCTGACCCGGGCCGGGCGGGCGTCAGGACTTGGGCGCTCGCAGCACCACGCCGATGTGCGCCGCCGCCGTCGACAGATGGCGGCGGGCCTCGCGGAGCTGGTCGCCGGTGACTCCGTGGTCACGGGCCGCGTCCCGGATGTCGTCGCGGAAGCGGTCCAGGAGGCGGTCCAGATCCCGGGCCGGGTCGCCGCTGGTGTCCTCGTGGGCCCAGGCCGGCTCGTATCCCGCGGGGAAGTCCTCGGGCGTGCGGGAGTACTCCGGGGGCACGGGGGTCGTGGGGCCGGCTGCCGTCCCTGGGGCGGCGGGTGCGGCCGTTCCGGCTGCCGCCCCCGGGGTGGCAGCCGTCTTCGGCCCCGAGGGGTTTGTCGCGGCCGGGCGGCCGAAGCCGAAGTCCCTGCCGAAGTCCTTGCCGAATTCGCCGAACTCCTTGGCCAGTTCGGTCAGGCCCTCGCGGACGCCCGTCGGCCAGTCGCCCCGGGCGAAGTGGTCCTGGACCTGTTCCTGCACGCGGCGTGCGATGCGCTGCACCTCCTCCTGGGCCTGGGTGCGGGCGTGTTCCTGGGCCTCCTTGGCCTGGCGGCGGGCCCGCTGGGCCTCCTCGCGGGCGCGGCGGCTCTCGTCCTTCGCCCGGCGCGCCTGTTCCTTCCACTCCTGCTTGACGCGGCGCATCTCCTCCTTGGCGGCACGCCAGGCCTCCTGGTCGCCGTACTCGCCGTACTCGGAGTTCTCGCCGTGGGTTTTGTGAGTCCCGTGGGTTCCGTGGTCGCCGTGCTCCGCCGCTTGCGGGCGGCCGGCGCCCTGGCGGGCCTCGGAGGCCGCCGCCCGCATCTCACGGCGCAGATCCCCCGCCGCCCCTCGCACGTCGGCCCGGATCTCCGCGGCCAGCTCGGCGACCGACTCGCGGATCTCCAGCTCCAGGTCGGCCAGTTCACCGCTGCGGTCCGCGAGTTCGGCACGGCCCGCGTCGGTGATCGCGTACACCTTGCGGCCGCCCTCTGTTGTGTGGGTGACCAGGCCCTCGGCCTCCAGCTTGGCCAGTCGCGGATACACCGTGCCCGCCGAGGGCGCGTAGAGGCCCTGGAAGCGTTCTTCGAGGAGGCGGATCACCTCGTAGCCGTGGCGCGGCGCCTCGTCCAGCAGCTTCAGCAGGTAGAGGCGGAGACGGCCGTGGGCGAAGACGGGAGGCATGTCAGAACACCTTCTTGTCGGTCGTGCTGTCGGCCGGGTCACCCGAGGAGCGCTCGGCGCCCGGGCCGCGAACCGCATTCTCCCCCGGGTCACGGACTGCCGCTTCCTCCGTCGGAGGCCTTCTGAGCAGGGCGATCGAGCCGGAGACCGTGGTCGCTCTGAGCTTGCCGTTGCCGGCGCCCAGCCGGCCCGTGATGCGCTTGGCGCCCCACTGGCCGCTGACCCGCAGGTCCTCGAAGGCGTTGGAGACCGAGCCGCTCGCGGTGTTCGCCTCCACCTGCGCGTCGGCCGGATGCGGCAGCCGGATGGCGATCTCGCCCGAGACGCTGGTCAGGTCGATCCGGGTGGGACGGCTCGCGGGGTCGAGGTCGACGATCATCGACCCGCTCACGGAGTCGGCCTTCACGGAGGAGCCGGCCTCGACCACCGTGAGGTCCCCGGAGACCGAGTTGAAGCGCAGGTCGCCGGTGAGGGCCTGCGCCTCCACGCTGCCCGAGACGGTGTCGGCGCGCACCGGCCCGGCGAGGCCGACCAGGGTGGTGTCCCCGGTGACGCCCTTCACCTCGGCGTGGCCGTCGATGCCGGAGACCACGGCGGTGGCGCTCACCACGCCCACCTCCACCCGGGTGCCGGCCGGCACGGCGAGCGAGACGACGGCCCTGCGCCGCCAGCCCCTGCGGTCGAGCCACTTGAGCAAGCCCTTCCAGGGAAGGTCCTCATAGGCCACGGTCAAGGTCCCGTCGCGGTGGCTGACCACCAGCGGCGGGCCGTCGACCTCGGAGACCTCCAGACGGGCAGGGCCTTCGTCGGTGCCCACCACGTTCACGGTGCCCTCGACGATGCGCACGTGCAGTTCGCTCACGGGCTCGTCGAAGGAGAGTTTCCTCGGTTCGGCAACGGACCACTCGGACATGGTGCGGACCTCCTTGAACGACACGCGACACACACGACGAACACGACACACGGCACGGCAGGTGCACACGAGCACGGCACACGAGCACGGCACACGAGCACGGCGCGACGCGCCATATCGCGTCTCCCGCTAAACACGATATATCGCGGTCGCCGAAAGTCAAGAAAAGAAAAAAGGGGCGTCCGGGACGCCCCTTCCCCGCGCGGCCGGCCGCTGTGCTGCCGGGCCGCCGTGCATCGCCTGCTACTCGTCGTCCTCGTCGTCGTCCAGCCGCGCCAGCCATGTCGCCAGCCGCTCCACCGGCACCTCGAAGTCCGGGTTCAGGTCGACGAACGTCCTCAGCTGCTCGGCGAGCCACTCGAAGGTGACCTCCTCCTCGCCGCGCCGCTTCTCGAGTTCCTCGATTCCGCGATCGGTGAAGTACATGGATCGTGCTCCGTGGGTCGGTCGCAGGGGTAGGGGTCCTCCGTCGGGGGAAGGACCCTTGTTCCTGCGAGGGGAGGAAGTGCTCCGCTCTCCGGTGGGGGAGGGGACAGGAAAAGGATAGGCGCAGGGGGGCGCGGGCCTGCGGGCCGCCGTGACCCCCGCGCGGGCGGAACCCGCCGCCGGCCTGCGTACCCGCGGGCGGGGCAGGAGGGGCCGGGGGAACGGGGGAGTGGCATGAACGGTGAGGACGTGACACGGGTGGCGCGCATCGCGCTGCCGGACGGGACGCCCGTCTGGGCCCGGATCTCGGGCGCGGGTGAGCTGTCCGCGCCGTCCGGGCGGCTGTCGTACAGCGACACCGGGTTCGCCGAGCGGGTGGAGGCGAGCGTGGAGAGCCTGCACGCGCTCGTCACGGGGGTCGCGCGGTCGCTGGCGGAGCCGCTGCGGGCGGTGCGGCCGGACGAGGTGAGCGTCGAGTTCGGCATCGAGCTGACCGCCAAGGCCGGCAAGGTCGTCGGTCTGCTGGCCGACGGCGAGGCCAAGGCCGGGATCACGGTCACCCTGACCTGGAACAGCGGCCCGCCCGACCTCGACGCACCTCCGCCACCCGCCTCACCCCCTGTACCCCCGCGGCCCGCCACGCCTCCCCCTCCGCCGCCACCACCCTTGCCCGCCTCGCCACCGCCTCCCGCCTCGCCCGCTGCACCGGCAGCACCGGCAGCACCGGCTTCGTCCGACGCCGACACCGACGCCGACACCGACGCCGACACCGACGCGGGGCGGCGCGCGGGAGCGTCCCCCGGCGCGCCGATGCACAGGGGGATCGACGGCGCCGTCGGCGGGGGCGGAGCATGAGGGGCGGGCACGCCCCGGGCGCATCGAACACGTTCGATGCGGCCCGCCGTGCGCTGCGTGGACTCGTCGTGGCGGCGACCGTGCGCATTCATCGCCCGGTGGTCGGGTATGCCCTGGATGAGCCCGGGACGTTCCTCGGCAGCGGCTTCTTCGTCGCTCCCAACTGGGTTCTGACCTGCGCACACGTGGCCTGCGGCGGGGAGGGGGGCAAAGTGGCCGTGGTGTATGAGACGGCTCCGGGACGGGGTGCCCGGGCCGCGCCCGGCAGGGTGGTGGCGACGCTGCCCGAGCGTGCCGACGGGGCCGCGTCCGCCGGCAACTGGCCGGCCCCGGACCTGGCCCTGGTGCAGCTGACCGAACCGGTCGACGACCACGAGTGCGTGTACGTCTCCGAGCGTCCGGCGGCCTACTACGGCGAAGGCCGGGTGCTGTACGCGGGCTGGACCGAGAACGAGGGCCGCTTACAGGTTCTGGACGGCACGCTCACGGTGCAGGGGACGATCGGCGGCTGGTCCTCGGACGTGCAGATGCGGCTGGGCGACAACGACCTGCCCTACGGCGTCTCGGGCGGGCCGGTGATCGACCCGGTGCGCGGCGAGGTGATCGGCGTCCTGAAGGCGCGCTCGGACCACCGGCCCGGCGGCACCTCCACCGGCATCGAGCAACTGCGCACCCTGCGGGTGCCCGCGGAGGCGGTGCCGGCCGAGCACAGCGACCTCTACCAGGCGGTCTTCCACGCCCATGACCGCTACCACCGCGACCGGCAGCGCCACCCGGCCTCCCGGCGGCAGACCTGGACCGACGTGCAGGCCAACCTGGGGGCCCGGCCGGGCCGCACCCTCAGTCCGGACGAGCGGATCCAGCTGCTCGGCCGGCTGGCCGAGCTTCCGCCGCCCGAGAGCACCCGCGGTCTGCTGGACATCCTCGACTCCCTGCCCGACCTCCAGGGTCCCGTTCCGTTGCCCGCGCCGCGCGGCTGGCGCGACGGTCTCGGCGCGCTGTACGAGAGCGCGAGCGACGACGGCGCGCTGGAGCTGGTGCTCGACTACGCGATGCGGGCGATGTCCGCGCCGCGCCCGTTCGTCGTGCCCAGCACCCCCGACGCCGAGAAGGCCCTGTGGGTGTGGGTGTGGCAGGCCGCGCAGCGGCTGAGCGCCCGCTACCGCTCCGGCCTCGCCGAGCAGCGGATCGCGCGGCTGCGCCGACGGGACGAGGCGGAGCGCGACGCCCCCGACACGGTCTCCAGGGGCGCGCACCCCGCGGACGGTCCCGGCGGGCGTGGGCGCGACCGGCGGCGCGGGCAGGACGCACGCGCGCGTGCCCGTGACCGCCGTGGCCAAGGCAGCGCGGCCCGGCCCTCCGTCCTGCTGGAGCTGGTGCGGCGGGGCTGGGAGCCGGACCGCTGCGACTGGTCGGTCTGCGTCACCGCTCCCGGCGGCGAGGCGATCCGGCTGCACGAGGCCGAGCGCACGCCGCTGGCCGAACTGCCCGGCCGCCTCGCCGGACCCCTCGCGGAGGCCTTCCGCCACTGCGACGAGCCCGGCAGGCCCGCGCTGCTCCAGGTGGCGCTGCCCCACGCGCTGCTCGGACTCGAGGTGGACGCCTGGCAACTCCCGCCGGACGAAGTGCCGTTGGGGACCCTGCGGCCAGTCGTCGTGCGCTGCGCGGACCGCGACCGGCTGCCCGGCGAGGCGTTCGAGGGGTACGACGCGGCAGGCCGCGACGCCGCAGGCCACTGGCGCGCCCCGGAGGACCCCGAGGGCGTCGGAGCGCCGGTGGCCCCTCAAGACGCCCGAGACGCCCGAGACGCCGAAGAGATCGGCGAGGGCGACGAGAACCACGATGACGGCGCCGAGCACGACGAGGGTGACGAGGACGTGGACGCGGAGCGCCGGGCCCGCTGGCGCTGGCTGCACGCGCACCGCGCGCGGGCCGAGGTCCTCGACTGCGACGAGGGGTTGCGCAAGCCCGTGCCGACCGTGGAGCAGTTGCGCGCCCTGTCGCACGGCACCGTCCCGGTGCTCTGCCGCTACGGCGACCTCCGTTACGAGGACGACGCGGAGGCGCTCGCCCGGATCGTGCTCGGCGGCTACGGCGTGGCCCTGTGGCGCCGGCGGCGCGGCCGGTCCGACGCCGTCTGCGGCGAGTTCCACCGCGGCACGATCGACGAGATCGCCGAACCGCCCACCGCGCAGCACCTTCCCGAAGCCGTGCACGATCTCCGGGTTCGCCTGCGCGAGGGCCGCACGGAGTCCTTCTGGGCCGACGGCGTGGCCCTGTTGTACGACGATCCCCACCAGCCCCTCCCCGGAACGGGTGACCTGCTGGAGGCCCCTTGAGCACGCGCCCGCGGGGCCGGCCGGCCCCTTACCAGGCACCCCCAGGATGGATAACGTGATGCACGTTCGGACGGCCGCGGCAGTGGACGAGTGACGAGGACCGGATCATGACCGAATCCAGTGAGTGGCTCATCTACCGAGGCGCCGGCGAACCGCACGACGGGATCGAGCGGCTGCCCGATCCGCCCCCGTGGCGGGACTTCACCAGCCGGGACGCGGCGGGCTCCGGCGACGGCTCCCAGGACCGCAGGCTCGGCGCGCACCGGCATCTGGCGGAACTGCACCGGCCGGGCGCCGAGGAGCTGGAGATGATCAACGCGGCGCTGTATCTGCGTCGTCCGCTGCTCGTCACGGGCAGCCCCGGCGCGGGCAAGAGCACCCTCGCCCACTCGGTGGCGTACGAACTCGGACTCGGCAACGTGCTGCGCTGGTCCATCGTCAGCCGCTCCGCACTGCAGGACGGGCTCTACCACTACGACGCGATCGCCCGGCTCCAGGACGTGCAGATCGCCGCCCAGGGCGGGTTCGGGTCGGCGGCCGGCTCGCCGGGCGCGGTCGAGGGCATCGGCAGCTACATCCGGCTGGGGCCGCTCGGCACCGCCCTGCTGCCCTCGGACACGCCGCGCGTGCTGCTCATCGACGAGCTGGACAAGAGCGACATCGACCTGCCCAACGACCTGCTGAACGTCTTGGAGGAGGGCGAGTTCGCGATACCCGAGCTGGAGCGGATCGCCGACCGGCTGCCGGACGGCGAGGCGGAGGTGCTGACCGCCGACGGCGTGAAGGTGCGGGTGCGCGACGGCCGGGTGCGCTGTCGCGCCTTCCCGTTCGTCGTGCTCACCAGCAACGGGGAGCGTGACTTCCCGGCCCCGCTGATGCGCCGGTGCATCCACCTGGAGCTGGGGCGCCCCGACCACAACCGGCTCGCCACCTTCGTCCGCGCGCACCTCGGTGACGAGGCGGCCCGCGCGGGGGACGATCTGATCACCCGGTTCCTGGAGCGGTCGCGCAGTGAACTCCTCGCCGCGGATCAGCTGTTGAACGCGATCTACCTCACCGACGCGGCCGCGCCGCCCAGTCGTGACCGGCTGGCCGACCTGCTCATCCAGCGACTCGACCGCCCGAGGTGAGGGCCTGATGCCCGACGCAGCGGCCCGCCACGGCCCCGTCCCGCCCGACGACCAGCACCAGGACCACGACCAGCACCAGGACCACGACCACCACGACGATCCCTCGGCCGCACCGCCCCCGTCCCCGGACGGGGGAGACCCTCTCGCCGAGCTGGTCGCGCGACTGCGCGGGGTGGGACTCGATCCGGACGTGGAGCAGTTGTGCGACGCGCTGTGGCTGGCGCGGTGGACCCGGCCGGCGGACGTCGCCGAACAGGCGGAACGGTCGGCCGCGACCGGCGGCCGGACCGCGCTCCGGCGGGCCGGCGGGCAGGGCGGGGGTCCCGACGGAGGGGGGCGGGGGGACCGGCCCGAGCAGCCCGAGCCGCCCCCGCAGGAGGTGGGCGCCGACGGACGCGTGAGCCTGTACCCGGTGCCCCAGGACGGCGTCCCGCGCGCGCGTGGCGCGGGCCGGGCCGCCGCGCTGCCGGTGGGCGTGCCCGCCGCTCCCGCGCTGCCCGCCCCGCTCGAACTCCAGCGCGCGCTGCGGCGGTTGCAGCGCTACCGCAGCCCGGCGCCGCCGCTGCGCATGCGGCTCGACGAGACGGCGACGGCGGAGCGCAGCGCCCAGGCGGGCGGCCTGATCATGCCCGTCCACCGGGCCGTCGTCCAGGGCGATGCCCGGCTCCAACTGGTCCTGGACGCCTCGTCGTCGATGCGGGTGTGGGACCGGCTCTTCCTCGAACTGGAGCAGGTGTTCAGCCAGTTGGGGGCCTTCTCGGACATCAAGGTCAGCCATCTGCACCAGGGTCCCGACGGCGCTCCCGCCGTCAGCCGCAGCCCCGACGTGTACGCGGCGCCGCTGCACTCCACGGACCGGCTCAGCGACCCCACCGGCCGCCGCATCGTGCTCTTCGTCAGCGACTGTGCGGGCCCGCTGTGGCACAGCGGACAGGCGCACCGGCTGCTGCACCACCTCTCCCGGCAGGGCCCGGTCGCCGTGCTCCAGCCGCTTCCGCAGCGGCTGTGGAACCGCACCCGACTGCCCGTGGTCTTCTGCGAACTGAGCCGGGGCGAGACGCTGGGCGGGGCGGCCGCGCTGCGGGTGCGCACGCCGGCCGGCGTTCCGCCGGAGGTCCGCCGCGGGGCGCTGCCGGTGCCCGTGCTGCCGCCCGAACCGGTGGCCCTCGGCGCCTGGGCCAGGCTGCTGTCCGGGGCCGGCGCCGGGTCGGTGCCGGGCGCCGTGGGCTGGGTGCGCGCGGACCAGCCGCCCGCCCCCGCCGGGCGCGCGGACCGGCGGCGCACCCCGCTCGAGCGGGTCAGCAGGTTCAGCTCCAGCGCCTCCCCGGCCGCCGGCCGGCTCGCCGTGTACCTGGCCGCCGCGCCCCTGTGCCTGCCGGTCATGCAGCTCGTCCAGCGCACGATGCTGCCCGACTCGGGACCGTCCGAGCTGGCCGAGGTGCTGGTCGGCGGCCTGCTCACGCGCGAGTCGGAGGAGTACGCCGACGACGGCGCCCAGTGGTACCGCATCGATCCGGACGTGCGTGACGCCCTGCTGTCCCGGCTCGGCCGCGACGAGGCGATGCTGGTGCTCAAGCACTGCTCGGAGTACATCGAGCAGCGCTTCGGCAAGGGCGGCCCCAACTTCCCGGCGCTGGCCCTCGCCCAGCTCGGCGACGGCGGCACGGGCCGCCCCTACGCGCCCGCCGCCGACGTCGACGCCGTGGACCGCGCAGGCCGGGCAGGCCGGGCAGGCCGCGCCAACAACAGGGATACCGGGGACAACGGCACCAACGGCGACGAGGCGCCCGTGCCGCAGCCCTTCGCCGAGGTCGCCGCGCGCGTGCTGCGGCGGTTCATGCCGCTGCCCGAGCAGTACGAGACGCCCGCCGTCGGCACCGGCCCGGGGCGTCCCGAGGAGCAGCCGACGCACCAGGCGGTCCGCCGGGCCCGCACGCTGATCGAGCGCTTCGACCGCGAGGGCATGATCCAGGACGTCATCGACGCGGTGCAGCTGCTGCGCGGCGCCACCGAGCACGAGCGGCCCGCCGGGGCGGACCCCGAGCTGTGGGCCGAGTACGCGCAGTGCACGCTGCGCCTGTGGGAGGTGCAGGGCGGCGACGACCTGCTCCAGGAGGCGGAGACGGCCGCCGAGCGGGCCGCGGCGCACCCGAGGCGGCTGCACGAACGGGCCGTTCTGGCACGGGTGCTGCACGCCGCGGCGACCGACCGCAGACGCCGCGGCGACCCGGCCCGCTCCCTGGACCTGCTGCGCCGCGCCGACCGCGAGTACGCCGTCGCCTGCGCGGCGCCCGACCTCGACCACCACCAGGCTCTCAGGCTGACCCTGGAGCGGGTGCGCGCCCTGGAGGCGCAGTGGCGGCTCGGCGGGGACAGCGCGCTGCTCCAGGGCGCCGTCGGCATGCTGGAGGCCTTCGCCGACGTCTGGCCCGACCGCCGGCAGCGGCCGCCCGAACTCCCCCTGGAGCACGGCCGGATCCTGCTGCGCCTCTCCGGCTCCACCGCCGACCCCGTGCAGTCCCGCCTCTACGCCGAGCAGGGCGCGCAGTCGCTGCGTACCGCCCTCGACACCGGGGAGGCGCCCGACACCGCGGAGTCGGCACGCGCGCGGGTGCGCGTCCTGCTCGACCTGGTCGACGCGCTGCTCCAGGCGGGCGGTCCGCTGGACGACGCCCAGCACCGCGTCGACGAGGCCCTCGCCCTGGTCCGTGAGCAGGGCCGGCGGGCGGCGCTGCTGGCGCGGGCCGGCCGGATCGCCGTCGCCCGGCACCGGGAGTCGGGCGATCCGGCGGAGCTGGAGACGGCCGCCGACCGCTTCGCACAGGCCGCCCAGCGCATGTCCCGCGACGCGCCCGCGCACGCCGACGTCCTCGCCGAGTGGGGCGAGGCGCTGCTGCGGCTGGCGGGGCTGCAGTCCGGGGCGCGGGCCCAGAGCACGCTCTCCCGGGCGATCCGCGTGCTGCGGGACTGCCGGATGGAGACCCCGGCGGGCAGTGCGCAGGTCGCCCACCGGCTGCTCCTGCTCGGCCGTGCGCTGATGCTGCGCTACCGGGGCCGCGGGGACCGCGTCGACCTGCGTGAGGCCGAGCACCTCTTCGGGCTCGCCGCCGTCGACGCGGCGGACCCGCTGCTGGCCGCCCGGTGCCGCCTGGAACTCGGCCAGGTCCAGTTCGAGGCGTTCCGCAGCCTGCGCCGCCCGGCCCGCCTCGACCTGGCGGTCGACGCCTTCCGCGACGCGGCGGAGTCGGCCCGGGAGGCCGAGGGGGCGGCCGCCACGGAACGCCGGCGACACGACGCCGTCCGGACGGGTGCGCAGGCGCACCACTGGCGGGGTATGTCCCTGGAGGCGGCCGCACGTCCGCGGGCCGCCCGGGAGGCCTACCGGGCCGCCCGGACGGAGTGGTCGCGGCTGCCCGAGGGCAGTCTGGTCGGCGACGGGCCGACGGCCGCCGGGACGGCGGAGCGGCTGGCCGCCTTGGAACGTGTGACGTGAGCCGAGCGGGCAGGGGAGGAACGGGCATGGGCATGGACGTACGGGGCGAGTCCGTGACGGAGGCGGAGACGGCCGCGCAGGACTTCGGCGCGGGGAGACCCGGCGCGGGAGGGTCCGGCGCGGGGGAGCCGCTGCCGGATCTGCTGGCGCTGGACCTCGCGGAGTTGCGCACGATCGGGCATCCGGTGCTGCGGGAGGTGGTGGAGGACCTGCGGGAGCGGGCGGGGCGGTCGAGCGAGACCCTGTGGGGTTTCGACTCCGTACTCTGACGGGCGGTGCACGGGCGGGCGGTGCTCTCGCGAGCCGTTCACCGACGGGTGGCGCTCTGGCGCGCTCTTCGGGAACCGCCGCCCGTACCGGATGAGTTCGGTCATCCGGAAGTCGAATCCGGTCTTAATTGCGCGCGACTCGGACAAGTTCGGTCAGGCAGGGTTTGTCGCCGCCGGGTACCCGGGCATGCGCCCCGTGCGGCGCCGCGCGCCGGCGCCGTGCCACGGGCACGCGGCAGCGCGGACCGAAGGACGGCGGCAGGGCGGCCGCGGCGCGGCTTCAGGGCAGCTGTAGGGCATGGGGGTGCTGGAGTGTCCGGACAGGCCTTCCGGCAGTTCATCGTGAAGATGCACGGCCGCTGCAACCTCGCCTGCACCTACTGCTACCTCTACGAGGGCCCGGACCGCACCTGGCGCACCCGCCCCGCCGCAATCGCCCCCGACGTCCTCGACCGCACCGCGGCCCGCATCGCCGAGCACGCCCGCGCCCACGCCCTGACGGACCTCTCCCTCGTCCTGCACGGCGGCGAACCCCTGCTGGCCGGCGCCGAGACCCTGGCCCGTTTCACCGACCTGGTCCGGAACCGCGTCCCGGCCGGCTGCACGGTCCACGCCGTCGTCCAGACCAACGCCACCCTGCTCACCGCACGACGGCTGGCCGTCCTCGCCGACGCCGGCATCCGGATCAGCGTCAGCCTCGACGGTGGGCGGGCCGCGCACAACGCGCGCCGTGTCGACCACGCCGGCCGTCCCTCCTGGCCCGCCGCCTCGCGCGGCGCCCTGCTGGCCGCCGAGCACGCGCCGTCGGCGTACGCCGGCATCCTCACCGTCGTCGACGCCACGCTGGACCCCGTGGAGACGTACGAGTCCCTCCTCGGCCTGCGCCCCCCGGCTCTCAACTTCCTGCTGCCGCACGGCAACTGGTCCGCCCCACCGCCCCACTGGGCCGGCGTCCGGCACGGGGAGTGGCTGTGCGCCGTCTTCGACCGCTGGTGGGACGCGGGCCGGCGGGAGACCCGCGTACGCCTCTTCGAGGAGTGCCTCGCCCTCCTGCTGGGCCTGCCCTCCGCCACCGAGTCCCTGGGCCTCGCGCCCTTCGACGCGGTCGTGGTCGAGACCGACGGGTCGATCGAGCAGACGGACTCCCTGAAATCCGCGTACGCCGGCGCCGCGCACACCGGCCTGGACGTCTTCCGGCACACCTTCGACGACGTCCTGCGGCACCCGGCGGTCGCGGCCCGGCAGGCGGGCACGGCGGCCCTCGCGTCGCAGTGCCGTGCCTGCCCCCTGCTCACGGTCTGCGGAGGCGGCCACTACGCCCACCGCTACCGGGCCGGACACGGCTTTTGCAACCCGTCGGTGTACTGCGCCGACCTCCAGCGCCTGATCCGCCACATAGCCGCCCGGCTCGCCGCGCACACGCCCGTCGCCGCCCAAGCCGCCCCCGCCGCCTCCGTCGTCCAAGCCGCCGCTTCCGCCCTCCATGCCGCCCCGGCCGCCCGGGAAGGGGGCGCTCCGTGATCCGGCCCGCGGTACCGGAACGCGGGCTCGTGGAGCTCGGCCGCACCGAAGGGAGCCCCGACACCCTGGCCCTCCTGACGCGCGACCAGGACACCCGGCGCCTGCTGCTCCTGCGCGCCGTCCTGGACGCGGCCGAGGCGGCGGACCCGGCGGTCTGCTCCACGGCTCGCAAGGCACGGCTGCGCGAGGACTGGGCCCTGCTCGCCGAGGCCGACCGCCCCCGCCCGCCCGATGCGTCGCCCGCCGACCGCCCCCGCCCGCCCGGCGCCGCGCTCTCGCCCGCCCGCGATCGCCTCTTCCACCCGCTGACCGGCCCCTGGGCGCGGAGCTGTCTGCGCGGACTCGACGAGCGCGGCGACCCCGCGGACGAGCACCGCGACCGCCGGCTCCGCCAGGACCTGGCCCACTTCAGCGCCCTCGCCGCGGTGGCCGCCGCCCGCGCCGGCATCCCCTTCACCGTGCGGCTCACCGCCCGCGCCGGAGTGCTCGCCCTGCCCTCCCTCGGCGCCCTGTACACGGCCACCGGCGCGGACTCCCCCGTCGACGTCACCCACCGGCACGGCCGGCTGACGCTCCGGCAGCCCGCCGCGCGGGACGTCGTCGTCCACCTGGAGAGCGGGATCGGAGCCTGGTCCGCCGCCCTCGCCTGGACGCCCGTGCGCACCCTGCCCGGCCTGCTGCCCGCCGCCGCCCCCCTGGCGCTGGACGACGTGGACCCGTACCGCACCGCGCCCGGTCCCGGCCACCGCGGCCTGAGCGGACCGGCCGTGCTCGACGACACGGACCACAAGCGCTGGCTGCAGGCCTGGTCGGGCACCGAGGCGGCGCTGCGTTCCGGCGGCGCGCACCGGGTGGCCGAAACGGCGGCGCTGCTGCGCTGTCTGGTCCCGCTGGAGAGCCCGCCGGGCGCCGACGGGCGCGACAGTTGCAGCGCGACCCGGCACGAGGCGTTCGGCGCCCTGCTCGGCAGCCCCCCGCAGGACGCCGTCGCCCTCGCCGCCACCCTCGTCCACGAACTCCACCACGCCAAACTCGCCGCCCTCGGCGACCTGATGACGCTTCATCACGCCGGTCCCGAGGCCCGCTACTTCGCCCCCTGGAAGCCCGAACCCCGGCCGTACGACGCCCTGTTGCAGGGGACGTACTCACATCTGGCACTCGCCGACTACTTCCAGCGCCGCGCGCTCGTCGCCCCGCCGCCCGACAGCGAGTACGCCTGGTCCCGGCACGCCCGGTACCGCGCCCAGGTCAAGGCGGCCCTGCCGGCGCTCGTCGGCTCGCCCGACCTCACCGTCCGCGGACGCCGCTTCGTCGACGAGATGGCCGCCGCCTACGAACGCATGGCCGAACATCCCGCGGCCCGCAACCACACCGCGCGGGCCCAGGCCTACGTGAAGGCCGCGCGCGGTTTGTGGACACAGCGTCATACTCCGGCGCTGCCACGCCCGAAAGAATGAGGATGGCCTGCGAGGGGCCGTCCGGTGAGCGAAGATCGTCGGGCCGAGGCGCGCGCGGAAGAGGTCGGCGGACTTACGCGCGCCGCGCCGAGGTCCTAGGATTTTCGAGGTACTACGTGCTGGAGGCCGCTGCATGTCTGGAGCTCGTACGCCGGTCGGGGCAACCGGGAGAGGGGCCGCGCGGCAGGCGGTCACGATCCATTTCGCGGGATACAACCGGGCCTGGGCGGCATGGATCGGAGACCGGCTGGAACGCCGCGGCCTGCGCGTGGTGTACCTGCGCTGGGACTCCCCGGCGGAGGTGCCGCTGGTCGACCTGCTGCGCGACCTGGAGCTCGCCGAGGGCCGCATCCTCATCGTCGTCAGCGAGTGGTACTTCCAGCTCGGCCCCCGCACGCAGGAGGAGTGGAACGCGGCGCTGCGCGAGGTCGTCGCCCCCGACCCGTCCCGGTTCGCCGCCGTCTCCGTGACGACGGCCTCGGTACCGGCCGCGACCGCCGTCCTGGCCCCTGTCGACCTGACCAACATGGGCGCCGAGGAGGCCGAGCGCCGTCTGCTCGACCGGCTGGACCTGCCCTTCGAACCGCAGCCCGACGGCGCCGGCGGCGCCCGCCGCGGCCCCCGCTTCCCGGCCGCGATGCCCGAGGTGTGGGGCGGCGTGCCGCGCCGCAACACGCGCTTCACCGGCCGTGAGGCACTGCTCAACGACGCCTACCACCTGTTGCAGGGTGCGGAGCCCGGCGCCGGCGTGGTCACGCTGCACGGCATGTCCGGAGTGGGCAAGACCCAGACGGCCGCCGAGTACGTCTACCGGTTCGGCTCCGAGTACGACGTCGTGTGGTGGGTCAACGCCGAGAAACGCGTCACCTACCGCCGGCTGCTCGCCGAACTCGCCCCGAAACTCGGCCTGCAGACCGGACAGGAGTACGGCGAACGACTGCGTGCCGTCCGTGACTCGCTGCGCCGCGGCGACCCGTACGGACGATGGCTGCTGATCCTCGACGGAGCGGACGAGCCCGATCAGATCTGGGACCTGGTGCCCACCGGTCCCGGCCACGTCATCATCACCTCCCGCAACCCCGAATGGACCGAGCACAACAGCAAGTTGCTGGAAGTGCCCGTCTACGCTCGCGACGAGTCGGTGGCGTTCATCAGGCGCCGCGCGCCCCGGCTGTCCGAGGGCGAGGCCGACCAGCTCGCCGACGCGCTGGAGGACCTGCCGCTGCTGCTGGACCAGACGGCGGGCTGGCTCAACGACTCCGACCTGTCGGTGCGCCAGTACATCGCCCTGCTGGACGGCGGCATCGACAGCGACGTGGTGAAGGTGTCGGCGGACTTCCCGCTCGCCTTCCAGACCGCGTGGTCGATACTGCTGAACAAACTCCGCGAGACCGTCCCCGAGTCCGTGGACCTGCTGCGGCTGTGCACCTTCTTCGCGCCCGGCTTCATCCCCGTCCGGCTGCTGCGCGAGATGTCGAGCGACGAACTGCCCGAACAGCTCGCCGGACTGCTCAACGACCCGCTGCTGTGGAACAAGGCGATCAACCAGCTCCGCCAGTACTCCGTGGTCCGCCTGGAGTCCCACGAGGCGGTCGGCGACGAGGGCGCCGGCTCCGGGGAGTCGCTGTACCTGCACCGCATGGTCCACCAGATCGTGCACAAGGACATGCCGGACGCCGACCGCAAGGAGTTCATCGACGTCGTCCGGCTGGCCCTCGCCGCCGCCGACCCGCGCCGGCCCACCGACCCCGACCTGTGGCCCGGATACGCCGAGATCGTGCCGCACCTGAAGTACGCCGACGTGCTGCAGACCCAGGAACCGACCGTCCAGCGGCTGGTCTTCAACTGCCTGCGCTACATGTACTTCTCCGGCGAGTACGTCGCCGGCATCAAACTCGGCGAGCGCGCCATGAAGGCCTGGCGCGAACTGCTCGGCCCGACCCACCCGCGGATCTGGGAGCTGACCTACCACTACACCAACCTGCTGCGCGCCGTCGGCGACTACGCCGCCACCGAGGCCCTCAGCCGGGCCGCCGCCGAACACCTGAAGGCGGAGCGCGGACCGCAGGACCTGGAGCATCTGCGGGCCGCCGCCGGCCTCGCCGCAGACCTGCGCGGCCTCGGCCGCTACGACGAGGCGCTGGAACTCTCCCAATGGGTCCTGGTGGCCTACCGCGACCTGCTCGGCGACCAGGACTCGCGCAGCCTCAACTCGCTCAACAACCTCGCCGTCTCCCTCCGGCTGCTCGGCCGCTACCCGGAGGCCCTGGAGCACGACCGGCGGACCATGGAGTCCCGCCGTCTGCTCCTGCGGGCCCGCCATCCATGGACCCTCGGCTCCGAGATCTCCTACGCCATCGACCTGCGGCTGCTCGGCCGTTACGCCGAGGCCGAGTCCATCCAGGCGAAGAACGTGCGCGAGATCCGGCTGGTGATGGGCCGCGACAACCCGTCGACCCTCAAGGCCGAGCACAACCTCGCCCTGTGCCGCTACCGCCTCGGCGAGCGGGACCGCGGCCGCGACCGCGGCGCCGAGCGCGAGGAGCCCGGGGAGCTGCTCTCCAGCGTCCTGGAGCGCGGCGAGCGGGTGCTCGGCGAGACGCATCCGCTGACGCTGATCTTCGCGACGGCCCAGAGCTGCTACTCCCGCGAGCACGGCGACATCGACCGGGCGCGCGAGCTCAGCGAGGCCGTCGTCGCGCGCTACGAGGTCATGCTGGGCGACGAGCACCCCTTCGTCGCCGGCGCCCGCGCCAACCAGGCGCTGATCCTGCGCAACGTCGGTGAGCGGGAGGCGGGCCACGTCCTCCTCGAGCAGGCACTCGCGGCGATGACCGACGCCGTGGGGGAGCGCCATCCCTGGACGCTGGGCTGCGCCCTGAACGCCTCCGCCCTGCGCAACCTCGTCGGCGACCCCGAGAGCGCCGCCGAGCTCAGCCACGACACGGTGAGCCGGGCCGTCGAGACGCTCGGGCGCACGCACCCGCTGACCCTGTCGGCGCGCATCGCCCACGCGGCGGACCTGCGCGGGCTGCGGGACCGGCGGCAGGCGGAGAAGGTCGAGCAGGAGGCCCTCGCGGACTTCGACGCGACGCTGGGCAGCAAGCACCCGCACACCGTCTCGGCCCGCTCCCGCAACCGGCCCTACTGGGACTTCGAACCCCAGGTCATCTGAGTCCGCCACGGTCCGACGCGCACGGACGGACGCACGGACGGACGCACGCACGCACGGCGAAGGGCCCGCCCCCGTAACTTCCGGGGCGGGCCCTTCGCCATGGATCACGCCATGGATCACGCCGTGGATCACGCCGTCGACGCGTTCTCGACGGTCGCGTTCTCGACGGTCAGCGGGTCAAGCGGGTCACGCCTCGAAGACCTCGCGGACCAGCTGCTCCTGCTCGGCCTGGTGGCGCTTCGCCGAGCCGACGGCCGGGGACGAGCCGTGCGGCCGCGAGATGCGGCGCAGCCGCTCGCCGTGCGGGATGTCGGCGCCGACCGCCAGGTCCAGGTGGTCGATCAGGTTCAGGGCGATGAACGGCCAGGCGCCCTGGTTGGCCGGCTCCTCCTGCACCCACAGGTACTTCTCGGCGTTCGGGTACTTGTTGACCTCGGCCTGGACCTCGGCGCCCGGCAGCGGGTACAGCCGCTCGAGGCGGATGATCGCCGTGTCGGTGATGCCGCGCTTCTGCCGCTCGGCCTCGAGGTCGTAGTAGACCTTGCCGGCGCAGAAGACGACCTTCTTCACCGCGTCGGCCTGGACCGAGGTGTCGCCGATGACCGGGCGGAACTGGCCCGTGGTGAACTCCTCCGCCTTCGACGCGGCGGCCTTCAGGCGCAGCATCGACTTCGGGGTGAAGACGACCAGCGGCTTGTGGTGCGGGTTGTGCACCTGCCACCGCAGGAGGTGGAAGTAGTTCGACGGAAGCGTCGGCAGCGCGACCGTCATGTTGTTCTGGGCGCAGAGCTGGAGGAAGCGCTCGATGCGGGCCGAGGAGTGGTCCGGGCCCTGGCCCTCGTAGCCGTGGGGGAGGAGCAACGTCACACCGCTCGTCTGGCCCCACTTCTGCTCGGCGGCCGAGATGTACTCGTCGACGACCGTCTGCGCGCCGTTGACGAAGTCGCCGAACTGCGCCTCCCACATCACGAGCGCGTCGGGGCGGGCCAGCGAGTAGCCGTACTCGAAGCCCATGACCGCGTACTCGGACAGCAGGGAGTTGTAGACGTTGTAGCGCGCCTGCTCCTCGGCCAGGTACTGGAGCGGGGTGTGCTCCTCACCCGTCTCGCGGTCGATGAGGACCGCGTGGCGCTGGCCGAAGGTGCCTCGCTGGGAGTCCTGACCGGACAGCCGGACCGGGGTGCCCTCGAGGAGCAGGGAGCCCACGGCCAGGGTTTCGCCCATGCCCCAGTCGATCGTGCCGTCCTCGACCATCGACGCCCGGCGCTGGAGCTGCGGCAGCAGACGCGGGTGGACGTGGAAGTAGTCGGGGATGTTGACCTGGGACTCGGCGATCCGCTTCACGGTCTCCGTGGAGATCGCGGTGTTCACGGCGACCGGGAACTCCGCCTGCGGGTCCGACACGGGGCCGGCGCTCGGCTGGGCCGTGACGGCCTCGCGGACCTCCGTGAAGACCTTCTCCAGCTGCCCCTGGTAGTCCTGCAGCGCCTGCTCGGCCTCTTCCAGGGTGATGTCGCCGCGACCGATCAGGGACTCGGTGTAGAGCTTGCGCACCGAGCGCTTCTTGTCGATCAGGTCGTACATCAGCGGCTGGGTGAAGGCCGGGTTGTCGGTCTCGTTGTGACCGCGGCGGCGGTAGCAGATGAGGTCGATCACCACGTCCTTGTTGAACGCCTGGCGGAACTCGAAGGCCAGGCGCGCCACGCGGACGCAGGCCTCGGGGTCGTCGCCGTTCACGTGGAAGATCGGGGCCTCGATCATGCGGGCCACGTCCGTGGCGTACATCGAGGAACGCGATGACTCGGGAGCCGCCGTGAAGCCGACCTGGTTGTTGATGACCACGTGGACCGTGCCGCCGGTGCGGTAGCCGCGCAGCTGCGACATGTTCAGGGTCTCGGCCACCACGCCCTGGCCCGCGAAGGCCGCGTCGCCGTGCAGGGCGACGGGCAGGACCGTGAAGTCCGAGCCGCCCTTGTTGATGATGTCCTGCTTGGCGCGGGCGATGCCCTCGATGACCGGGTCGACCGTCTCCAGGTGGGAGGGGTTCGCGGCCAGCGAGACCTTGATCTGCTCGCCGTCCAGGCCGGTGAAGGTCCCCTCGGCGCCCAGGTGGTACTTCACGTCGCCCGAGCCGTGCATCGACTTCGGGTCGAGGTTGCCCTCGAACTCGCGGAAGATCTGCGCGTACGACTTGCCGACGATGTTCGCCAGGACGTTCAGGCGGCCGCGGTGGGCCATGCCGATGACGACCTCGTCCAGGCGCGACTCGGCGGCCGAGTCCAGTACCGCGTCGAGCAGCGGGATGACGGACTCGCCGCCCTCCAGCGAGAAGCGCTTCTGGCCGACGTACTTCGTCTGCAGGAACGTCTCGAAGGCTTCCGCGGCGTTCAGCCGGCGCAGGATGCGCAGCTGCTCCTCGCGCTCCGGCTTGGTGTGCGGGCGCTCGATGCGGTCCTGGATCCAGCGGCGCTGCTTGGGGTCCTGGATGTGCATGAACTCGACGCCGGTGGTGCGGCAGTACGAGTCGCGCAGCACGCCGAGGATGTCGCGCAGCTTCATCAGGGACTTGCCGGAGAACCCGCCGACGGCGAACTCGCGCTCCAGGTCCCACAGGGTGAGCCCGTGCTCGGTGATGTCGAGGTCGGGGTGCTTGCGCTGGCGGTACTCCAGCGGGTCGGTGTCGGCCATGACGTGGCCGCGGACCCGGTAGGAGTGGATCAGCTCGAAGACGCGGGCGGCCTTGGTGACGTCGTCGTCGTGGCTGGCGTCGATGTCCTTGAGCCAGCGGACCGGCTCGTAGGGGATGCGCAGCGCCTCGAAGATCTCGTCGAAGAAGCCGTTCTCGCCGAGGAGGAGGTTCGCGACGATCCGCAGGAACTCGCCGGAGGCCGCGCCCTGGATGACCCGGTGGTCGTAGGTCGACGTGAGCGTCATGACCTTCGAGATGGCGAGCTTGTTCAGGGTGTCCTGGCTGGTGCCCTGGAACTCCGCCGGGTAGTCCATCGAGCCGACGCCCATGATGACCGACTGGCCGGGCATCAGACGCGGCACGGAGTGCACGGTGCCGAGCCCGCCGGGGTTGGTCAGCGAGACGGTGACGCCGGTGAAGTCGTCCATCGTCAGCTTGCCGTCGCGGGCGCGGCGGACGATGTCCTCGTAGGCCTGCCAGAACTCGAAGAAGTTCAGCGTCTCGGCCTTCTTGATGCCGGCGACGACGAGCTGGCGGTCGCCGTTGGGCTTCACCAGGTCGATGGCCAGACCGAAGTTGACGTGCGGCGGCTTGACGAGGGTGGGCTTCCCGTCCTTCTCCGCGTAGTGCCAGTTCATCGACGGCATGGCCTTGATGGCCTGCACCATCGCGAAGCCGATCAGGTGCGTGAAGGAGATCTTCCCGCCCCGGGCGCGCTTGAGATGGTTGTTGATGACGATGCGGTTGTCGAACAGCAGCTTCACCGGGACCGCGCGCACGGACGTGGCCGTGGGCAGCTCCAGCGAGGCGTTCATGTTCTTGGCGACCGCGGCGGACGGGCCGCGCAGCGTCACGAACTCCGGGCCCTCGGGGGCGGCGGGCGCCGCGTCGGCGGGCGCGGGCCTCGCGGCGGCGGCCGGCTTGGCCGCGGGGGCTGGGGCCGGCTTCGCCGGAGCGGGAGCAGCGGCCGCCGCGGGCTTCGGCACGGCGGCCGGAGCCGGGGCAGGAGCCGGAGCGGCGGCGGGGGCCGGCTGGGCCGGGGCGGCGGGCGCGGGAGGCGCGGTGGTGGTCGTCGCGGCCCCCGCGGCCGCGGTACCCGCCGTAGCCGAGGGCGCAGCGGCCCCTGGCTTGTAGTCGGCGAAGAAGTCCCACCAGGCGCGGTCTACCGAATTCGGGTCCTGGAGGTACTGCTGATAGATCTCGTCGACGAGCCACTCGTTCGGTCCGAACGCGGCAGCGGGGTTCTTGCCCGCTTGGTCTGCGTCGGTCGAGATGCTGGAGTTACTGGGGGACTGTGGCGACACGGCGGCAACCGCCCTCTTCCGCTTCACAAGGTGATGGACAGCGGGAATAAAGGCTACGCCCCCGGGAGGGGGAGAGTCAGGCCGGGCCCGTCCATCGTCGCGTAAGTCACATCGGAAAGTGAGTTTCGGGGCCGGAAATGGCGGGAAACAAGCGCGGTTGCGGGTCAAAAGGGTGTGTTGATGCACGTCACGCACGACGGGCGTGCGGACCCTTTGCCGACCTGCGCCGGACCGGAGCCTGATCACACGTGCCCGACGGGGCGAACACCGGTGGATCTTGCGGCTCCGCTGCGAACTTTACGTCAACTTGGGACGGAGGACTCTCCCGGAAGAGTGACAAGAATCCGGCAGCCCCGCTCGGATTCGGCCACCCCGATCCGGCCGCCGTGGAGATCGACCGCCCAGCGGGCGATCGCCAGCCCCAGCCCCGTGCCGCCGTCGCTGCCCGGACCGTGCGGCCGGCGCACGGCGCCCCGGTTGAACCGCTCGAACACGCGCCGCCACTCCGAGCGCGGAATGCCGGGCCCCTCGTCCAGGACCTCGATCTCCAGCGACTCCGGCAGCGGCCCGCGCCGCGCCTTCACCGTCACCCGTCCGTGCGGCGGGCTGTGCTTGACGGCGTTGTCGATCAGGTTGGCGACGACCTGGTGGATCCGCTCCGGGTCCGCGTGCGCGGTCAGCTCCGGAGGCGTGACGTCCAGGTGCAGATGGACGTCCGTACGGGTGTGACTGCCGCCCGAGCCCATCGTGGCGCGCGCCGAGGCGACCATGTTGGCCTCCTTCAGCACGCCCGACAGGTACGGCCACACCTCGAAACGCCGCCTGCGCAGCGGGACGACGCCGTTGTCGAGGCGGGACAGGTCCAGCAGGGTCTCCACCAGCCGCCCGAGCCGCTCCGTCTGCTTCAGGGCGGTGCGCATCGTCTCGGTGTCCGCCTCGGCGATGCCGTCGACGACGTTCTCCAGGACGGCGCGCAGGCCCGCGATGGGCGTGCGCAGCTCGTGCGAGACGTTGGCCACCAACTCCTTGCGCTGCCGGTCCTGCGCCTCCAGCTCGTCCGCCATGACGTTGATCGTCTGGGCGAGATCGCCCAGCTCGTCGCGGCGGTTCTCGCTCACCCGGCGGGTGTAGTCGCCGTGCGAGATGGACCGGGCCACCGTGTTCATCTCGTCCAGCGGCGCGGTCAGCGAATGCGCCACGAACTGCGTGATGAGCAGGGTCGCCACCATCGAGAAGACCGTGATGAAGCGGAGCTCCGTCTTGGTGTGCACCGCGATCATCGACAGACCCGTGGTGATCAGCACCGAGATGACGACCAGCGCACCCAGCTTGGTCTTGATCGAGAACGGGCGCACGCGGCCCCACGGCTCCCCCGTTCCGGGAGCGGGGCTTCTCGGTCCGTCCGGCCCGGAGCTCATGGCGTCGGGGTCTCCAGCGCGTAGCCCACGCCGTGCACCGTGCGGATCCGCTCGGCGCCGATCTTCCGGCGCAGCGCCTTGATGTGGCTGTCGACCGTGCGGGTGCCGGAGGCGTCCGCCCAGTCCCAGACCTCGGCGAGGAGCTGCTCACGGGAGAGGACCGCGCGCGGGGTGTTCGCCAGGCAGACCAGCAGGTCGAACTCGGTGGGCGTGAGGTGCACGTCCTCCGAGCGCACCCGCACCCGGCGCTGCGCGTGGTCGATCTCCAGTTCGCCGAGGCGCAGGATCCCGCTTCTCGGTGTGGTCGCGGCGATCGCGGCCCGCTCCACCCGGCGCAGCAGCACATGCACGCGTGCCGCCAGCTCCCGCATGGAGAACGGCTTGGTCATGTAGTCGTCGGCGCCCACGCCGAGCCCGACCAGCATGTCGGTCTCGTCGTCGCGCGCGGTGAGCATCATCACCGGCACCGGGCGGGACGCCTGCACGCGACGGCAGACCTCCAGACCGTCGAAGCCGGGCAGCATGATGTCGAGGATCAGCAGATCGGGCTGCCAGGCCTCCGCGGTGTCGACGGCCGCCGGGCCGTCACCCGCCGTTTGCACGAGGAACCCCTCGGCGCGCAGGCGGGCCGCGATGGCGTCGACGATCGTCGGATCGTCCTCGACCACCAGGACGCGCCGCTGAGCGCCCGGTGTGGCGGTCGCCGTGCTGTTGTGTGCGGTGTGTGTCTGCTCCATCGCCCGCCCCTGAGTGTGCTTTCCGGAACCAGTGGGGTGATCCCATGTCTGCGCATGACTGCGGTTGACGCGTAAATGATCGGCGTCAGGGGTGCAGCGTACGGGGAGTCACCTCGGCTTTGCTATCCAGGCCGGACGGCGAGATGCACGACGTCCGGCACTCCTCGGGCAACCGGGATCTCTTCGGTACGCACCTGCCGGAACCCGGCATTCCGCAAGGTTCCCTCGAATTCCGGAGAGGGTCGGGCAGACCAAACGGCCAGTACGCCGCCCGGTCTCAACACCCGTGCGCAGCCCGCGAGTCCGGCGGGGGAGTACAGGTTCTCGTTGCCTTCGGTGACGGTCCAGTCGGGGCCGTTGTCGATGTCCAGGCATACCGCGTCGAATGTGTCACGAGTCTCATTGACGTGGTCGAGCAGATCCGCCGCCACGATCTTCGTCCTGGGATCGGCGAGCGCCGGCCCGGAGAGCGCGGCCAGCGGGCCGTCGAGGTGCCAGTCGATCACGGCCCGCTCGCGCTCCACGACCGTGACCTCGCCCCAGTGCGGATCGGCTGCCGCGTGGGCGAGCGAGAAGCCCACGCCCAGGCCGCCGATCAGCAGGCGGGGGGCCGGGCGGTCGTCGAGCGCCGCGCGCGCCGCCGCCACCAGCAGGCGCTCCGAGCGGCCGTCCGAGGTGTCCATCAGGAAGCAGCCGTTGGCGATGATCTGGAGCAGCTTCCCGTGCCGGCGCAGGACCACCTCGCCGTAGGGGCCCTCGCGACGGTCCAGCACTTCCGGGGCGTCGGGCATGTCGTACGGGAGAGGCATGTGTCCATCCTGGCAGCCGGCCGGCGGTCGGGCGAGGGAAATCCGGGTGCGGCGGGTGCCGTTGACGTACGGGCTTTCGCGTCGGTCCGGGTCGGTCCCGGGTCGGTCCCGGGCCGGTCCGGGTTGCATGAGAAGCGGCTCGGAGGAGTCTCAGAGGTTCCTGTGAATCGGCCCGGACGTGGCGCGGGTCACAGACAGGAGGCGGGCAGGGCGCGAAGGGTGTGGCGAGACGGAAGGAGCGCCTCAGGTGGAACGCACGACCTCACCCGCGAGCCCGCCCCTGCCCGACGCCGCCCGGCTCCCCGGCAGCACAGGGGTCCCTGGCGTCGCGGAACTGCCCGACGCCGCCGGACTGCTGGACGGCATCCCGGGCCCGCGTGCCGCCCGGCCCACCGCGCCGCCCGTCGAACGGCCCGGCGAGCGGTGCGCAGAGGGTCCGGTCGAGCCCCTCGCGCGCACGGGTCGCGCCCCGCGATCCCGGCGCCCGGCCGGGTTCCGGGTGCGGGTCCCCGTCCCCTTCACGCTCGCCTACGCGGCCGTCCTCGCCGCCACCGCGTACTTCGCCGAGCATGCCGACCCCGCACTCGTGCACGCCCTGCACCAGGGCTCCAGCACCGATGTGGCGCACCTGTTGCAGACGCCGGCGCTGGTGATGGTGGCCAGCGCGCTGTGGCTGGCGGGCGGCTTCGCCTCGCCCTTCACCCTCGGCTTCGTGGTCGTCCTCACCGCGTTGGAACGGCGTATCGGCGGGGCTCGCACCGCGGTCGTCTTCCTGGCCGGGCACGTGCTGGCCACCCTCGCGACGGAGGTCCCGGTGGGCCTGGGAGTGCTGGTGGGGTGGCTGCCCGACAGCTCGCTCCACCGCCTCGACTACGGCATAAGTTTCGGCGTCGCCGCGAGCGTCGGCGCGCTGGCCGGACTGCTCGGGCCGTGGCCGCGCGGGCTGCTGCTCGTCGCCTTCGGCGGGATGCTGCTGCAGGACCTGATCGCCTACACCGACCCGCTGACCAACTGGGGCCACCTGATCGCGCTGGCGATCGGCGTCGCCCTCTGGCCCTGGGCCCGACGCCGGCCCCTGACGGCCCGACACCTGACCGGCCGGCACATGGCGGCCGGGCCTGACGAGTCGGGGGCGTGACGGCGGGGACCAATAATTCGGGCTTGACGAGGCGGGGCTGACCGGCCGGGGAAGTTCCGGTCTACACGTTCCGGGCGGACGGGTTCCAGCTGTCACGTTCCGGGCGGACGCGTTCCCAAAGAACCGTCGGACATGTTCCGGGCGGGTGGGGCTCAGTCGTTGAAACGGACCGTGCCGTCCTCGCACAGGGTGGGGTGGAGCTTCATGGGGCCGTACTCGTCCACGTCGGACGGGCGGGGCGGTTCGGGACCGTCGGGGCCCAGCCGGATCATCCGTTCGACCCGGCAGATGCGGAACTGGCGACCCTCCACGCTCGCCTCGTCGGCGCGGCCGGCCGCCCTGAACGTTTCGGCGGCGCGCGCGTAGAGGGCCTTCTTGCGCTCGTCGAAACGGTAGAGCATCGCCCAGACGCGGGCCATCCCCTCGTACAGCGCGCGGCGCGCCTCGTGCGGGGTCGCGGCCAGCGAGCCGAAGGGCGTCCAGTCCGCGCCGTCGCGCTCGGCCACCGAGAAGCCGACGGGCAGCCGGACGACGTCCGGGTGGGTCAGCACCGCCCGCGCGGAGTCCTCGCGGACGTCGTCGGGGAAGCGGGCGCCCGTGTACGTGAAGTCGCGCAGCCCCAGCCGCAGCGCGCCCGCCATCGGCCCCTCGTCCCGGCCGGGGTCGAGGGCGAAGCCCACGTCCGGCGACGGCGCGGCGCCCGGCTCCTCCCACGACGCGCCCGGGACCTCCGGGTCGGTGGGCCGGGGCGGCTCCAGACCGTCGTCGCCGGTCCGGGCGAACTCGTCGCCGCGCACCACCCGGTAGCGCACCCCCAGGGCGTCGACCTCGTCGGCGGGGGCCCGCTCCAGCACTGCGACGGCGGTCAACAGCTCGCGCCGCACGGCCGGATCGCCGGCGCCGTCCTTCGCCTGGAACCACAGGTGCGAGTTCAGTGCGTCCCGGGCCTGCTGGGGCATGCCGTCCACCACGGGTTTCAGCAGCCGCCAGCACGGCCCGTCGGCGGCCGGGTCCAGGGCGGCGACGCCGAAGACAGGCCCGCGCAGCGCGATGTGCGGGTAGCGCCGGGAGGCCTCGACGGCGTCCGCCTCGGTCACCCAGGCGACGGGGTCGTCGCGGCGGACCAGCTCCGCGTGGAGGGCGTCGAGACGTCGCTTCCAGTCATCGGTCATAAGCGCATTGTGGTCGGGTGAAGGGGATGCTTCGGGGTGAACGCCGGAAGTGGGCGGGGTACGGGCAGGGGGCGCGAGGGGCGTGGCCCGTCGTGCGGCGGTACGGGGTGCGCCCCCTTGGCCGTCGGACGTCATCCCCGTGCGTCCCCCGTGAACTCCGCGCTCGCCGGCGACGACTCGACGCGCCGCGTTCCGGGCTCGTACAGTGCCCGCCCCCGTGCCCCCGGCGCCCCCGTCAGAGCAGTGGTGATCGCCCACAGCGAACGGAACGGCCTGTGGGGAACATTCAAAGGCTCATGTGCATTGAGTCGGCATAGCTCAACTTGACTGCCGAAGGGGAGATCATGGCATCGACGTCCGCTCCGCTCACTCTGCCCGTGCTGCCTCTCGATGACGAGGTCGTGCTCCCCGGCATGGTGGTTCCGCTGGACCTCAACGACGCCGACGTACGCGCCGCGGTGGAGGCCGCCCAGGCCGCCGCCCGTTCAACACCGGGCAAGCCCCAGGTACTCCTGGTGCCGCGTATCGACGGCACGTACGCGAGCACCGGTGTGCTCGGCACCGTCGAACAGGTCGGCCGGCTGGCCGACGGCGACCCGGGCGCGCTGATCCGCGGCCGCGGCCGCGTGAAGATCGGCGCCGGCACCACCGGGCCCGGCGCGGCGCTGTGGGTCGAGGGGACGAAGGCCGACCAGACCGTCCCCGAGCCGCTGCCCGGTCACGTCGCCGAACTGGTCAAGGAGTACAAGGCGCTCGCCACCGCCTGGCTGCGCAAGCGCGCCGCCTGGCAGGTCGTCGACCGGGTCCAGGCCATCGACGACGTCTCCGCGCTCGCCGACAACTCCGGCTACTCGCCGTTCCTCACCACCGAACAGAAGGTGGAGCTCCTGGAGACCACCGACCCGGTGGCCCGGCTGAAGCTCGCCACCCAGCAGCTGCGCGACCACCTCGCCGAACAGGACGTCGCCGAGACGATCGCCAAGGACGTCCAGGAGGGCGTCGACAAGCAGCAGCGCGAGTTCCTGCTGCGCCGCCAGCTCGAAGCGGTGCGCAAGGAGCTGCGGGAACTGAACGGCGAGAAGGAGGGCGAGGAGTCCGACGACTACCGCGCCCGCGTCGAGGCCGCCGACCTGCCCGAGAAGGTCCGCGAGGCCGCCCTCAAGGAGGTCGACAAACTGGAGCGGTCCAGCGACCAGTCGCCCGAGGGCTCCTGGATCCGCACCTGGCTGGACACCGTCCTCGAACTGCCGTGGAACGAGCGCACGGAGGACCGGTACGACATCCAGGGCGCCAAGTCCGTCCTCGACGCCGAGCACGCGGGCCTGGAGGACGTGAAGGAGCGCATCACCGAGTACCTGGCGGTGCGCAAGCGCCGCGGCGAACGCGGGCTCGGTGTGGTCGGCGGCCGGCGCGGCGGCGCCGTCCTGGCCCTCGTCGGCCCGCCCGGCGTCGGCAAGACCAGCCTCGGCGAGTCCGTCGCGCACGCCATGGGCCGCAAGTTCGTCCGCGTCGCCCTCGGCGGCGTCCGCGACGAGGCCGAGATCCGCGGCCACCGCCGTACCTACGTCGGCGCGCTGCCCGGCCGGATCGTGCGGGCGGTCAAGGAGGCCGGGTCGATGAACCCGGTGGTCCTCCTCGACGAGATCGACAAGGTCGGCTCCGACTTCCGGGGCGACCCGGCGGCCGCCCTCCTCGAAGTGCTCGACCCGGCGCAGAACCACACCTTCCGCGACCACTACCTGGAGGTCGAACTCGACCTGTCGGACGTGGTGTTCCTGGCCACCGCCAACGTGCTCGAAGCCATCCCGGAGGCGCTGCTCGACCGTATGGAGCTGGTTCGCCTGGACGGCTACACCGAGGACGAGAAGGTCGTCATCGCCCGCGACCACCTGCTCCCGCGCCAGCTGGAGCGGGCGGGCCTGGACAAGGACGAGGTCACCCTCGACGAGAGCGCCCTGCGCAAGCTCGCCGGCGAGTACACCCGCGAGGCGGGCGTGCGCACCCTGGAGCGGACCGTCGCGCGGCTGCTGCGCAAGGTCGCGGCCCAGCACGAACTGGGCGAGCGGAAGCTGCCGTTCACCATCCGTGACGAGGATCTGCGCGCCCTGATCGGCCGGCCGCACCACGTGCCCGAGTCCGCCCAGGACCCGGCCGAGCGCCGGACCGCCGTGCCCGGTGTCGCGACCGGTCTCGCGGTCACCGGCGCGGGCGGCGACGTCCTGTACGTCGAGGCGTCGCTGGCCGACCCGGAGACGGGCGCGGCGGGCCTGACCCTGACCGGTCAGCTCGGCGACGTGATGAAGGAGTCGGCGCAGATCGCGCTCAGCTTCCTGCGCAGCCACGGGGCCGAACTGGAGCTGCCGGTGGGTGACTTGAAGGACCGGGGCGTGCACATCCACTTCCCGGCGGGCGCGGTCCCCAAGGACGGCCCGAGCGCCGGCGTCACCATGACGACCGCCCTCGCGTCCCTGCTGTCCGGCCGGCTCGTCCGCACGGACGTGGCGATGACCGGCGAGGTGTCCCTCACCGGCCGGGTCCTGCCGATCGGCGGTGTGAAGCAGAAGCTGCTCGCCGCGCACCGGGCCGGGGTCACCACCGTGATCATCCCCAAGCGCAACGAGCCCGACCTGGACGACGTTCCCTCGGAGGTGCTGGACACGCTCGACGTCCACGCTGTCACGGACGTCCGCCAGGTACTGGAGCTGGCGCTCGCGCCCGCCGCGAACGGCGCGACGCCGGAGGTTCCCGTGGCGGCGTGACGGACGCCGTGGGAGTGGCGAGGGCCCGGAACCCGTGGGGACCGGGCCCTCGCCATGCCCGGCGGCGGCCCTGCGAACCGCCGCCGCCCGGGGGCTGGGAAATACTTAAGAGCTGCGCCGATGGCAGCGACCGGCGAAAAAAGGCAGAGGTGCTGACGTGCACGAGGACACAGACGGCGACGGACGCGGGGACGAGTCCGGCGCGCCGTCGCGCGCCGTGGAGCAGGACGACCGGGAGTTCCTGTCCCTGGAGCGGGAGCTGACCGTGCTGTTCCGCCGGGCCCGCGCCAACCAGGGGGAGATGGCCCGCGAGGTCCACCCGGACCTGGAGTCCGCCGCCTACGGGCTCCTCGTCCGGCTGGAGGAGTGCGGCCGGCAGCGGGCCACCGAGCTCGCCGCCTACATCGGCGTCGGCAAGGCCACCATGTCGCGCCAGCTGCGTGCACTGGAACAGCTCGGCCTGGTCGCCCGCGCCCCGGACCCCGCGGACGGCCGGGCCTGGCTGGTCGACCTCACCGAGGAGGGCCGCACCCGGGTGAGCCGGGTCCGCGAGGCCCGCCGTGAGCGGTACGTCAGCCACTTCTCCCACTGGGACCGCGGCGAGGTCGAGGAGCTGGCCCGGCTGCTGCACCAGCTGAACCGGGGCATGGAGAAGTAACCCCACCGGCCGCCGGGCCGGGCCCGCCGGGCCGGCGTGATCGGGCTCGCGCGGGAAGCGGTCACGGCTGCACGTACACCACCGTCGCGTCGTCGTGGGTCTTCGTGCGGCCGAGCAGGGGGCGTCCCGCGGCCGCGTCCGCCAGCTCCAGCTCCCGCACCCGCTCCACCAGGGTCCGCGCCCCTTTCCCGGCGACGAGGGCCAACAGATCAGCCCAGTCGCCCTGGCGGAACAACTCCGCCCAGCGCCCGGCCCCGTCCGACAGGGCGGCCAGCGAACGGACCTCCTCGCGTGGCACGGACCCCGTCACCGCACGGGCCGCCGCCGACGGATCGGCCGCCGCCGTGAAGAAGCCGCCCTCCCGGTTGCGCAGCGTGCCGTCGACGACGTCGGCGCTGCGCAGCAGGGCGCGCGGCACCCGGGCCAGCCGGTCGTCCTGGACGGCGGTCACCGCGCCTTCGGGCGAGGCGAGCAGCAGCGTCGCGTCGCACAGGACCAGGTACTCCACGGTCCGCGGCGACCAGCGCGCCATGACCGCCGTGGCCTGAGGAGTACGTGGGTGAGAAAGGTCACAGGTTTCCGCGTGCGCCTCGGCGGTACGTGCGATGGCGAGGGCGAGCGCCTCGGCCAACGGGACATCCGTGAGCGAAACGGTCAGTTCGGTGAGGGCGCCGCCCAACCGTGCCGTGAACCAGGGGACCGAATGCAGACAGCCCCCGCCGCCCGGCGGCGGAGTCACCCCGTCCAGGAGGACGAGCGAACCTCCCTGCCCGGAGACGGCGAGCCCGACACTCGCGAAGTCCTCGTTGGGGCGGGCCCGATCGCCGGCCTCCGACACAAGTTCCGTACGCATCCGGCCAGTCTGCACGAGCCCTCCACAGCCTTCGCGAAAGGCTGGCAACGCGCCTCGAACGGGTGCGCTGCCGCAGGTCAGACGCCTGTTTTGGGCGGGAATGCAGCACTCCGGGAAGGCGTGGCGGCGAATACTGCCAAAGCCCGCCGCCCACGTCCAACCGGCCCACCGGACAGGGTCGCTGCACACGCCAGAGGAACTTGCCCGCCAACTCCCCTCCGATGTTCACTCCTTCGGGTGGCGGGGCAAGCGATGCGCGGCCCCTGCCCACCGGCACTGGGAGGGTCGGGAACCGTACCGGACGTAGGCGTCACTTGACAGAGCGTCACATCCGGCCCATGGAACACGAGTCAGGAATGCGAGCACCGGTGCAGAAGACGCGGCCTCGGCGTACAGGCAGGCAGACGGCCTCCGTGGGGGGCGCGGAGCGCACCCCCGTCGGCAAGGGCCGTCCGACCCATGTGCGCAACCGGCTGATCGTCGCGGTGGCCGTGGTGGCCGCCGCCATCGCCGGCGCCGGCGCCCCCTCGATCCTGGCCGCCTCCGGTCAGTTGAAGGACGCCCAGGACCTGGTCACCCTGGCCGAACAGACCCAGGACGCCCTCGCCCTCGCCCAGTCTCTGGCGGACGAGCGCGACGAAGTCACCGCCTATGTGGCGGCCGGCCGCGTGAAGTCCAGGGCCCCCTCCGTGCAGAGCCGCGCCCGGGTGGACCTGCAGGTGCGCGAGCTGACCGCCGAGGACGACGTCTCCGCCGCACTGCGCGCCGCCCTCGCCGCCGTCCCCTCCGCGCGGCAGTCGGCCCTCACCGGCAAGAGCACGGCGCTGCAGGCGCACCAGGACTACTCCCAGGCGATCGCCGCGCTCCATCTGCTCGTCGACCGGCTGGCGGAGGACATGCCACCGCGCGCGGGCTCCGGCGCGTACGCCCTCGCCGAACTCGACACCGCCGTCCAGCAGGCGTCCGCGACCCGCGGGCTGCTGCTCGCCGCGCTCAGCGTGCCCACCACCACCGAGACCGAATACGACCCCGTCACCGGCCGGTCGACCGACGAGAAGGTCTCCAGCGACGCCGACGCCAAGCAGCGCGACGCCCTCACCGCCGCCGCACAGCAGGCACGGCTGCGCTCCGACGCGGCCCTCGCCGACTTCCGCGAGGGCGCGCCCGAGGAGGTGCTGGCCTCCTACGACTCCACGGTGACCGGCGGCGACATCGACACCGCCGAGGCCTACCTCACGTCCCTCACCGACCAGCCCACGCTGAGCGACCGCGAACTCGACACCAACGTCAAGAAACTGGACGCCGCGCTCTCCGGCCGCGTCGACCTGATGCGCGGGGCCGAGGCCTCCCTGTACGGCCACCGCGCCGAGGACCTCGCCCAGTTGCGCGACGACGACGTCACCGGCCTGGAGATCCGCGTCGCCGTCCTCGGCGCGCTGATGCTGCTCGCCGTCGCCGTCGCCACGGGCATGGCACGCAGCCTCACCCGGCCGCTGTCCGTGCTGCGCCGCGGATCGGCGAGGCTCGCGGGGTCCGAGAACCCGGCGGCCGAGGAACCGGTCGCGTTCACCGGCCGCAACGACGAGTTCGCGCAGGTCGTGCGCTCCGTCAACGCCCTGCACGCGCACGCCGCGACCCTCCACGAGCGGGTCGCCACGCTGGAGTCCGACCGCAAGCACCTCGTCGGACAGCGCCAGCGGATGGCCGACGCCCGGGAGGAGCTGCGCACCGAACTCGATGACACGGCCGCCCGGTTGGACGGCCTGCGGGACAGCATCAGCGGCACCTTCGTCAACCTCGCCCTGCGCACCCTCGGCCTGGTGGAGCGCCAACTCGCCGTCATCGAGAGCCTGGAGGAGCGCGAGCAGGACCCCGACCGGCTGGCCACCCTCTTCAAGCTCGACCACTTCGCCACCGTCATGCGCCGGCACAGCGAGAACCTGCTGGTGCTGGCCGGCACCGAGCACGTCCAGCAGCACGCGGGCCCGATCCCGCTGGTGGACGTGGTCCGCGCCGCGGTCAGCGAGATCGAGCGCTACGAGCGCGTGCGGATCTCCGCGCTCCCGCCGCACGCGCACGTGGCGGGCTTCGCCGCGGACGACCTCTCGCACCTGCTGGCCGAGCTGATGGAGAACGCCACCTCGTTCTCCCCGCCGGACCTGCCGGTCGAGGTCTCCGGCTGGCTCCTGGAGAACGGCGACGTCATGCTCTCCGTCCAGGACGAGGGCATCGGGATCACGGACGACCGGCTGAGCCGCCTCAACGCCCGCCTCGCCGAGTTCGACCCCGAGACGCCGTACGACCAGGAGGGCGAGGACGGTCTCGGTCTCGGTCTGTACGTGGTGGCCCGGCTCGCCCACCGGCACGGGGTGCGGGTGCGGCTGCGCGAACAGAAGCAGGGCGGTGTGGCGGCCGTCGTCGTCCTGCCGGCCCCGCTGCTGGCCGCCGCACCGGCCGCCGCGATCCCGGCGGCCTCCCCGGCCTCGGCCGCCACCCACGCCTTCACCCTGCCCGGTGCGGACGCGGAGGCCAACTCCAACGTCCTGCACGGTCGTTCGCCCTCCCCGGACCCGCTGATCGCCCTGGCGGAGCGGGCGGTACGCGAGGCCCGGCCCCCGGCGGAGCAGACTCCCGAAGCCACGCCGACGCCCGAGCGCGAGCCGGCATCCGAGCCGGAGCCGGCGGCCGAGCCCGTGTCGGCGCACGAGCCGGAGCCGGCGCCGTATGCGACGCCCGCACCCACGTCGGCGCCCGCCGAGAGGCTCGCCGAGACGACGATGGAACTCCTGCTGCCGATCGCGCCGGACGCGCCGATCCCGTCGGACCCTCCGATGGCGCCGGACGCGCCGATCCCGTCGGACCCTCCGATGGCGCCGGACGCGCCGAACGCGCAGGAGGAGAGCGTCCGTCGGCGGGACGACGCCCCCGCACCCGCCGGGGAGGGCGCCCCCGCACCCGACGGGGAGCGCTCCGCCGGACCGACCGCGCGACCGGCGCCGTCCGCACCGTTCCTGCCCGGGGCCCGACCGGCACCCGGCACCACCCCCTACACCGCCGCCGACACCACCCCCGGCTCCGAAGCCGAAGCCGAGCACACCCGCACCGCCGACGCCCCGGAAGAGCTCGTCACCGACAAGGGCCTCCCGAAGCGCACGCCCAGGATCACCGCACCCGCGCACGCCCCGCGCCGGCGTACCGCCTCCGTCGACGCGGACGCCCTCCGCCGCCGTCTGGGCGGCTTCCGCCGGGGGGCGGAGGCCGGCTACCGCGACGTCGAAGCGGAGATCGCCGAACGAACGGGCCAGAACCGGGTTCCGTCACCTTCCGCTTCCGCGGAACGAAACGCACCGCACCCAGCAGCTCAAGAAGCACACGCACACGCCGAAGATGACACGGGGGGCACAGTCGAGGAGGCAAGCAGTTGACCGCGCCCAGTACCTTCGGACTGAGCAGTGAAGCCCGTAACCTGCACTGGCTGTTGAGCAACCTCGTGGAGGAGGTGCCCGGCATCCAGTCCGTCGCGGTCGTCTCCTCCGACGGCCTGCTGCTGCTCTCGTCGGACCCCGGCCGCAACGCCGCGGCCCGGCAGGCCAGGGAGACCCGGCCCACCGGACCCCGCGGGTCCGCGGCGGACCTCGCCACCATCGTCTCCGGGATCGGCAGCCTCACCCTGGGGGCCGCCAAGCTCATGGCGTTCGGCGGGGTGAAGCACACCATGGTCGCCATGGAGGAGGGCAGCCTCTTCGTCATGTCGATCAGCGACGGCTCGCTCCTCGGCGTGCACGGCTCCGCAGACTGCGACATGAGCGTGGTGTCGTACCACATGGCTCTCTTCGTGGGCCGCGCCGGACACGTGCTGACCCCGGAACTGCGCAGCGAACTACGGCAGTCCCTGGAGTCCGAGACGACCGGGAGCCTGCGATGAGCACGGACCCGCAGGACGTCGGGCACAACGGCAGGCAGGACGTCGGGCGAGACCTCGGGCAGGACGTCCGGCAGCAGCTCCCCGTCCGTGGCGGCGACCGCAAGCCCGCCCGCGTGCGTCCCTACTCGCTCACCGGCGGCCGCACCCGCTTCGGCCACGTCCTCCTCGTCGAGACGTTCGTGGCCGCTCTCGAGGCCCCCGAGGAACGGCGGGAGCTGACGGGAGGGTCGCTCAAGTCCACCGTCATGCCCGAGCTGCGGGCCATCGTCGAACTGTGCCGCCGGATGCGCACGGTGGCCGAGATCGCCGCGCTGCTGAGGATGCCGCTCGGCGTGGTCCGGGTGCTCCTCAGCGACCTCGCGGACCAGGGAAAGATCCGTGTGTACGGCACCGGTACCGCTCACGGTACGGGCCGTCCCGACCGCGCTCTGCTGGAAAGGGTGCTGAGTGGACTCCGTCGTCTCTGACGCCGCCACCTCCCGCGGCGTCACCCCCTTCGTCGAACCCGACGAACCCCTGCAGCCCTGGCAGACGGACCGCACCAGGGCCCCCGTCGCCACGAAGATAGTGGTCGCGGGCGGCTTCGGAGCGGGCAAGACCACCCTGGTCGGCACCGTCTCGGAGATCGAGCCCCTCCAGACGGAGGCGCTGATGACGCAGGCGAGCGAGGAGACCGACGACCTCACCGGCACCCCGGAGAAGCTCACCACCACGGTCGCCATGGACTACGGCCGGCTCACCCTCGACGACGACCTGGTGCTCTACCTGTTCGGCACGCCGGGCCAGCAGCGGTTCTGGTTCATGTGGGACGACCTGGTGCGCGGCGCGATAGGTGCGGTCGTGCTGGCCGACACCCGCCGGCTGAAGGACTGCTTCCCCGCGCTGGACTACTTCGAGAGCTGCGGACTGCCGTACGTGGTCGCCGTCAACCACTTCGACGGCAGCGACCTGTTCGAGCCGGCGGACGTGCGGGAGGCGCTGACGGTGCCCCCGCACATACCTGTCATGATCATGGATGCGCGGCGCCGGATCTCGGTGATCGAGACCCTCCTGGCCCTGGTGGGCCACGCGCTCGACGAAACCCCCGAGTAATCCTCGTTTAGGAGCCATCCCCGCATGCGGAAGATACTCGTCGTCGGAGCCGGCCAGTCCGGACTCCAGCTCGCCCTCGGCCTCCAGTCGCACGGGTACGAGGTCACCCTGATGTCGAACCGGACGGCGGACGAGATCCGCTCCGGCCGCGTCATGTCGACGCAGTGCATGTTCCACACGGCCCTGCAGCACGAGCGCGACCTCCAGCTGAACTTCTGGGAGCAGCAGGCCCCGAAGATCCAGGGCCTCGGCGTCTCGGTCGCCGCCCCGGGCTCGCACGACCCCGGCCCCACCCAGCGCGCGATCGACTGGCTGGGCCGGCTCGACGGTTTCGCCCAGTCCGTCGACCAGCGCGTGAAGATGGCCGGCTGGATGGAGACGTTCGCACAGCGCGGCGGCCAGCTGGTCATCCACGGCGCGGCGGTCTCCGACCTCGACTACTTCTCCCGCGCCTACGACCTCGTCCTGGTCTCCGCGGGCAAGGGCGAACTCGTCCAGATGTTCGGCCGGGACGCCGATCGCTCCCCCTACGCCGAGCCGCAGCGCGCCCTCGCCGTCGCCTACGTGCACGGCCTCGGCCCGCGCCCGGAGCACCCCGACACCGAGGCGGTCCGCTGCAACCTGGTGCCCGGCGTCGGCGAGCTGTTCGTCATGCCGACACTCACCACCTCCGGCCGCGCGGACATCCTGTTCTGGGAGGGCATACCCGGCGGCCCGCTGGACGTCTTCAACGGCGTCAAGGACCCCGCGGAGCACCTCTCCCTGATCCTGGAGCTCATGGAGAAGTTCACGCCGTGGGAGTACGCGCGGGCCACCAGGGTGGAGCTGACGGACGCGGGCGCCACGCTCGCCGGCCGTTACGCCCCCACGGTCCGCAACCCGATCGGCCGCCTCCCCGGCGGCGGCCTGGTGCTGGGCGTCGCGGACGTCGTCGTCGCCAACGACCCGATCACCGGCCAGGGTTCCAACTCGGCCGCCAAGTGCGCGGCTGCCTACCTCGCGTCGATCCTCGAGCGCGGGGACAAGGAGTTCGACGAGGAGTGGATGCGCGCCACCTTCGACCGGTACTGGGACACCGCGCAGCACGTCACCAAGTGGACCAACGCGATGCTGGCCCCGCCGCCGGAGCACGTCGTCGACATGCTGGGCGCGGCCGGGCAGCTGCCGCCCGTGGCTGATCGTTTCGCCAACGCCTTCAACGACCCGGCGGACTTCGAGAACTTCTTCTACGAGCCGGACAAGACGGCCGCCTACCTGGGTTCCGTCGCGGGGGTCTGAGCGGGCGCGGACGGTCCGGGTGGTGCCGGTGGTGCCGGTGGTGCCGGTGGTGCCGGTGGTGCGTCCGGGCGTACGGCTCCGAGGACCGGTTGAGCCGCGATCTCGGTGATCTTGACCTGCTCGCCGGTTCTCGGCGCCTGGACCACCTTGCCCTTGCCCAGGTACAGGGCCACATGGGTGGCCTCCGGGAAGTAGATCACCAGGTCGCCGGGGCGCAGCTTCGTCAGCGGGATCCTCGGCAGCCGCGCCCACTGCGCCTGGCTGGTGCGGGGGATCGGGGTCCCGGCGTGGTCCCAGGCCTCGGACGTCAGGCCCGAGCAGTCGTACGTCCTCGGGCCTTCCGCGCCCCACTCGTACGGCTTGCCGATCTGCCGCACGGCGTACCGGACGGCTTTCGCGCCCTCCTTCGAGGGCTTGTGGTCGTCCGTGCCGAGCGCACCGGACGCGATCAGCTGCTGCTGCGCCCTCGCGACGCCGTCGCGCTCCCGTTCGGCGAGGGCGGTGAGCTGCTCGGCGGTGAGGGAGGCCAGCAGCTTCTCGACGGCGGCCAGCCGGCGGCGGACGTCGTCGCGCTCCTTCTTCCTGCGCGCCGTCAGGGTGAGCTGTGCGTCGAGAGCGGCCCGCGCCCTGCGCGCCAGGCCGCCGGCCCGGCGCTCGCCGCTCGCCAGCCGACCGACCGTCACGGCCCGCTCGCGCGCCAACTGCCCGATCAGATGCCCCTGCTCGAGGGCGTGCTGCGGATCGCGGGCGAGCAGCAGCCGCAGGTACGGGGAGAGGCCGGTGCTGCTCTGGTACTGCTGGCGGGCCAGCCGGCCGGCCGCCCCCCGGCTGTCGTGCAGCGACAGCCGCGCCCGCACCAGGCCGGCGTCCAGCCGCCCGGTCTCGGCGCGCAGCCGCGCGAGCTGCTCCTCGGTGGCGTTGTACGCCTCGGTGGCCCGTTCGGCCTCACGGTACCGCTGCTGAAGCTCCGTCAGCAGTTCGGCGGCGGTCCGCTCGCCGCCGTCCTCCGCCTCTCCCGAGCCGCCTCCGCCGCCCGCGTTTGCGCCGCCCAGGACGTCGTCGTCCGTGCCCCCGTCGTCGGCGGCGGCGGTGTCCTGGGCCCCCGCGGCCGGGAGAGTGCTCCGGGACGGGAGCGCCGGCGCTGCCGCCGTCGGCCCTGTCGCCGTCGGTCCGCCCGGTTCCGGGGGTTCCTGCGCCGCGGCGCACACCGGGGCCAGTACGGGCTGTGCGGCGAGCGCCGCCGTGACGACCGTACAGGCCAGACGCAGCAGTCTTCCTGACACGCCATCACCTCCGCTGCGGGGTGGCCCCTCCATCCCGCAGGGCGAGCCTCGGACGGATCCGCGCGGTCCGCGCGCCGAGCGTGCGCGGTTCGGCGCAACGGTGTCACCCGTCGGCGTCGTCCCGCCGTCCGTCCGGCGTGGCGTCGGGCTTGGACCACGGCCACCGTGGTCGGCCGCTGTCCTTCCCCTCGGGGTCGAACGCGTACTTCCAGCCCTGCGGCAGTCCGAGCCGCTTGCTGTGGCCGCGGGGCACCCGCCGGTAGACCAGGACGGTGGGCGTGCGGCCGGCCGCGCCGGGGACGGGGATGCGGTACGTCTTCGGCGGGTGCCCGGTCGGGCCCAGCAGCACGGGCAGCACCCGGCCGTCCATGGGGCCGCCCTCGAAGGGGGTGTCTTCGCTCTTCACGTCACCAGTGTCGATCAGGTCTCCGCGGCCAGCGCACCCCGGACCAGCTCGTCGGTCTGCGGGTCCCGGGCGGCGGTCACCATGAGGACGGCGACGAACTGGTCGACCAGCCAGTCCCGCAGCTCGTCGGCGGGCGGCTGCTGGTCCTCGTCGAGCCAGATCAGCGACGCCGCCTCGACCGCGGTGATCCACATCCGCACGGTCATCCGCAGCCGCGGTCCGGGGGCGGCCACCCCCAGGTGGCTGTAGATGGCCTCGGCGGCGGCCCGGCGCACGCCGTCCACGATGGCTGTCGTCCGGGACGTCTCGACCACGCTGCCGCCCTGGAGCAGGGCGCTGAAGCCGGCGTCGTGCCGGCCGACGAAGGTGAGATAGCGGTCGAGGACGCGGGCGAGGCGGGGGAGGAGGGGACCGTCGTGGGGCTCGTCGAAGCAGTGGTGCAGCTCGTCGGCGGCGGAGCGCAGGGCGGCCTCGTAGAGCTGCTGCTTGCCGCCGGGGAAGTACCGGTAGACGAGCGGCCGGGAGACGCCGGCGGCCTCGGCCACGTCGTCCAGCGAGACGTCCTCGGGGACGCGGTGCGCGAACAGCGAGAGCGCGGCCTCCAGCAGCTGGCTGCGGCGCTCCTCGACGCTGAGGCGACGGTAGGCGGGGGCGGCGGGCGTCATGACGTGCAGCGTAATCCGTCGCCCCCGGGGTCGTGCCCACGACGGCAGTCCGGACGCCCGTCACAGCCGGCGTCCGGACCGTGCCTACGCCAGGAGTCCGTGCCTACGCCAGGAGCTCCCACCTACGCCAGCAGCCCGCGCTCGCGTCAGGAGGCCGCGCCTACGCCAGCAGTCCGGACGATCGCCACAGTCGGCGTCCGACGCCGCGCAGCACGCCGATGTCGTCCAGGAAGTCCGTCAGCCGCTTCGCGCCGGTCCGCATGATCTCCCGGCGGTGCCCGCTCGCCTGTACCTGCGCCATGGCCGCCCGCCGGTCCAGACCGACGTTCGTGTAGACCTCCGGATTCACGAAGGCCACCGAGAACACCCGGGCGAACTCACCCGACGTGACCCTGGTGAACTCCTGGGACCAGCGCGGGGCGGTCACCATCTGCCGGCGCAACTCCTCGCGGGCGTAGCGCACGTGCCGGGCCTCCTCCACCACGTGGATCCGGGTGACGCCCCGCACCAGCGGCTGTACCCGCTCGTCCGGGAAGGTCAGCCGCTGCATCCAGTCGAGGACCTCCTCGCCGAGCAGCGTCGCGGTGAAGGAGCCGGGGGTGGTGGAGACCGTC
Organism: Streptomyces sp. B21-105; assembly: GCF_036898465.1. Lineage (NCBI taxonomy): Bacteria > Bacillati > Actinomycetota > Actinomycetes > Kitasatosporales > Streptomycetaceae > Streptomyces > Streptomyces sp. B21-105. The sequence goes on from NZ_JARUMJ010000001.1 coordinate 6,234,344, forward strand.
TTGAAGAGACGCCCCATGGCCTGGTGGGCGCGGCTCACCGGGTACCACGGCGTGTCGCCGCGCGAGATCAGCCGGGCGAACATCTTCGAGTGCCTGCACTCGTCCTCGATCTCGGTGAGCGCGTACCGCACGTGCGCGCTCGTCGCCGCCTTGTCGTAGATGTGCCGGACGAGCAGCTGCATGAGGATGATCTCGAACCAGATCCCCAGCGAGGCGAGCGCGGCGGCCTCGTGCTGGGACAGCAGGATCCGCTGCTCCTCGCCCATCCGCCGCCACAGCGGCGTGTCGTACAGCGACACGAGCTCCGGCGGCCAGAACCACTTGCCCTCCTCGAAGGGGGCGTCCCAGTCCAGCTCCTGGTCGGGGTCGAAGGAGTGCTTGGCGGAGGACGCGAGCAGCCGCTCGGCCACCTGTTCCCGGTCCTTGAGCAGGCCCAGCGCGTCCCGCAGCCCTTCCACCGCGTCGGCATCCGTGAGGGTCGTCATGGCTCTTATGAGACTGCCTGTCAGCAAGGCAGTCAATCCCTCGCGCGTCAACAATCCGTTCCGTGATCACTCGACGGGCGGGCGATCGGGCGTTCCGGCTGGGTAGGCTGATCGTGCCCGCCAGGCTCCACCGCATGGGAGTGACCATGAGCGCCGCACGCGAGTACGGGCTGGACGAGGACCACGAGTGGGCCCGTCCGCCTGAGGGCGGCTGGACGGCGGAGGATCTCGACAGGCTCCCGAACCTGCCTCCGCACACGGAGCTGATCGACGGGAGCCTGGTTTTCGTGAGTCCGCAGACGCGCTTTCACATGCGTACCCTGCGCCTGCTGGAGCGCACCCTGCTGGAGCAGGCGCCGGACAAGTTCGACATCGACCGCGAGTTCACCGTCAGGCTGGACAGACGCAACCGCCCGGAGCCCGACATCCTGGTGGTCCGGGCGGACGCCGACACCGGCCCCCTGCAGACCTGGCTCCACCCCGACGACGTCGTCCTCGCGGTGGAGATCGTTTCGGCGGACTCCGAGGAGCGCGACCGCAAGGTCAAGCCCCCCAAGTACGCGAGTGCGGGTATCCCTCACTACTGGCGTGTCGAGGAGAGCGACGGTCTGCCCGTGGTCCATGTCTACGAACTCGACCCCGCAACAGGCGCGTACGGGCTCACGGGCATCCACCACGACCTGCTCAAACTGACCGAGCCGTTCCCCCTCACCGTCGACCTCGCCGCTGTCGACCGCCGCCGATGACCGCCGACGAGCGGCCCGTCGTCGCATGCGGGTGCGCAACTCCGGCGCGGAGTTGCTCGAGCTCGTCCTCGAGCCGTACGGCAGCGATCACTGGGTGCGGCCCGGCGAGACCTTCGTGATCTGGACGATCGGGCGGCCCGGGGACGGGGTGTCCGAGGCGTTCGCAGGGGAACACGGGCCGGGGACGGTGACCGTGCACGCCGACGTGCTGCCCGCCTATGTCGGCGACGAGGACGGCAACGAGATCGACTGCGGTCACCACAGGCCGCAGCCCGCCGGCCCGTTCCGGCTCAATCTTCCCCAGCCGCTCCCCGCCCCTCCCGGCCCCTGCTGGACCGACCGGACGGGCTAGACCGAGCAGCCCAGGTCCTCCGGTAGCGCGAACGTCATCGGCTCCGCGCCCTGCGCCGGGAAGGACGTGCGCAGGCCGAAGGCGTACGGGGTCGGGCCGTTCGCGCGCAGATGGAGGAGGCGGGACTCGGCGTCCGCGACCGTCGGGCGTCGGCCCGCCGGCACCCACCACAGGGCCGTCATCGCCTCCGCCACCCGCTCGAACCACTCCCGCCTGCGCGAGAGCAGCTCACGGTGCTGCCCCTGGTACATGAACGTGGTCAGGGCGTCGAGGTCCCGCCACACCGTCATGTTGATGATCAGCCAGGAGTCCCCGAACACCTGGATGCCGGTCGCGTCGCCGCCGTCGGACTGGAGCCGCCACACATAGCCGTCCGCCGTCTCCGCGGCGGCGTTGACCGGGTCGAGAGCGTCCACGAAGTCCTTCAACTGCGGTGATTCCAGCGGGAACCTGAGGCGGGAGATGTTGACCTGGGCGAGTTCGAAAGCGGCGGTCTCGGTGACGTTCTCAGCTCTCGTGTCAGTCATGAGTGAACCGTAGGACGCCCCTGTGCGGCTCGGTACCCCCCCGTCTCACGGGTTGAGCACCGCCTCCATCACCGCCCGGGCGATCGGCGCCGCCATTCCGCCCCCGGTGATGTCCCCGCGGCGCGCCGACCCGTCCTCCACCACCACCGCGACCGCCACCCTCGGCTCCAGGCCCCGCAGGTCCTGCGCCCAGGAGACGAACCACGCGTAGGGGATCCCGGCGTTGCCGATGCCGTGCTGCGCGGTGCCCGTCTTGCCGCCGACGATCGCGCCCGGGATCGCCGCGTTCACCCCGGTGCCCTCCCGCACCACGTCCGTCATCAGCTCGCGCAGCCGCCGTGCCGTCGAGGGCAGCATCGCCTGACGCGACGGACGGGAGCCGGCGGTGGACACCGTGGCCCCGCCCCGGCGCGTCGTCCGCTCCACCAGGTACGGGGTGCGCACCTGACCGCCGTCGGCCACCGCCGCCGACACCATCGCCATCTGCAGCGGGGTCGCCCGCGTGTTGTACTGGCCGATCGAGGACAGCGCCAGCTGGGCCCGGTCGAGCGAGGTGTCGAAGGTGCTCGGCGCGACGGCGAACGGGATCCGCACGTCGAGGTCGTTGAAGCCGAACGCCTGCGCCGTCCGCGCCATCCGGGCCAGACCGGTGTCCACGCCGAGCTTCGCGAACACCGTGTTGCACGACCACTCGAAGGCGTCCCGCAGCGGAGCGTCCTCGCAGCCGTCGCCCTCGTTGGTCAGCCGCGTCCGCGTACCCGGCAGCCGGTAGGGGTCGGGGGAGTAGGTCGCCGCGTCCAGGTCGGTGATCACCCCCGCGTCCAGCGCCGCCGCCGCGGTGACCACCTTGAACGTCGACCCCGGCGGATACGTCTGCCGCACCGCCCGGTTGAGCATCGGCCGGTCCGGATCGCCGCCCAGCCGCGCCCAGGCCCGTTCCGCGCGGGCGTCGTTCCCGGACAGCACGGCCGGGTCGTACGACGGGCTCGACACCAGCGCCAGCACCCGGCCCGTCGACGGCTCCACCGCCGCCACCGCGCCCTTGCGCCCGTCCAGCCCCTCGAACGCGGCACGCTGGGCCCGCGGGTTCAGGGTGGTCACCACGTCGCCGCCGGACGGACGGCCGCGGGTGACGTCGTCCCACAGCGGGAACGAGGCGAGCAGCGGGTCCGAACCGGAGAGCACGCCGTCCCCGCTGTGCTCCAGGAACGTCGTCCCGTACACCTGCGAGGCGAAGCCCGTCACCGGCGCGTACAGCGGCCCGGCGCGGTACGTCCGTTCGTAGCGCAGCTGCTCGCCGGTGTCCCGGGAGCCGGTGACCGGCACCCCGCCGACCAGGATGTCGCCGCGCGGCTGGGCGTAACGGGCGATGGCCGCCCGCCGGTTGGCCGGGTTGCCGTTGTACGCCTCGGACCGGAGGACCTGGACGCGCGCGGCGTTGACCAGGAGCGCCGCCAGCAGCAGGGCGCAGAACGCGGCGGCGCGCCGGATGTGCCGGGTCACCCCGGCCTCCGCGAGATGCGGTCGGCGGCTCGGCCGGGCGCTTCGCCGCGCCCTTCGCCGAGGCCTTCGCCGAGGCCGTCGTCGCGCGCGTGGGAGCCCGCCGCGGGGTGCGCCTCAGTGCGCGCTTCGGGGCGCGCTTCGGGGTGCGCTTCGTTGTGCGTCTCGGGTCCCGCGCCTCCGTGCGTCTCGCGCCCCGGGGAGCCGCGCGTCTCGCGCCTCGCAGCACCGTGCGTCTCGCGCCCCGGGTCGCCGTGCGCCTTGGCGCGGGCCCCGTCGTACGGCCGTCGCGCCGAGTCGCTGACCCGGATCAGCAGCGCCACGATCGCCCAGTTGGTGACGACCGAGGAGCCGCCCTGCGCCAGGAACGGCATCGCCATGCCGGTCAGCGGGATCAGGCCGGTCACCCCGCCCGCGATCACGAACACCTGGAGCGCCACGATCGAGGCGAGGCCGGCCGCCAGCAGCCGTCCGAAGGGGTCGCGCAGCGACAGCCCGGCCCGAAAGCCGCGCTCCACCAGCAGCCCGTACAGCAGGAACAGCGCCGACAGCCCCGCGAGACCCAGCTCCTCGCCGGCCGTCGCCAGGATGAAGTCCGACTTCGCGGCGAAGCCGATGAGGACGGAGTGGCCGAGGCCGAGCCCGGTGCCGAGGATCCCGCCGGCCGCGAAGGAGAACAGCGACTGCGCGAGTTGGTTGGGGCCCTGACCGGCGTCGATGGAGGCGAACGGGTGCAACCAGTCCTCGACCCGGCTGTGCACGTGCGGTTCGAGACGGCCGACGGCGACCGCGCCGAGCGAGGCGAGCAGCAGGCCCACGGCGATCCAGCCGGTGCGGCCGGTGGCCACGTAGAGCATCACCACGAAGAGGCCGAAGAAGAGCAGGGAGGTGCCGAGGTCCCGTTCCAGCACCAGCACGCCGACGCTCAGCAGCCAGATCGCGACGATCGGGCCGAGCACGCGCCCGGTGGGCAGCTGCATGCGCGTGAAGCGCCAGATCCGCCTGCCCGCGTACGCCAACGCCGTGCGGTTGGCCGCCAGATACGCGGCGAAGAACACCGCCAGCAGCACCTTCGCGAACTCTCCGGGCTGGATGGAGAACCCGGCGATCCGGATCCAGATGCGCGCCCCGTTCACCGGGGGGAAGAGGACCGGGAGGGTGAGCAGGGCGAGCGCCGCGACCACGCACACGTACGCGTACCGCTGCAGCACGCGGTGGTCGCCCAGGGCGGTCACCACCACGATGAACAGCGCCACCCCGACCGTCGACCACACCAGTTGGGTGGGCGCGGCCCGGTCGCCGGGCGTCTCCAGGTCGAGCCGGTAGATCAGCACCAGGCCGATCCCGTTGAGCAGCACGGCGGTGGGCAGCAGCAGCGGGTCGGCGCACGGCGCGCGCCACCGCACCGCGAGATGCGCCAGCAGCGCGAGGACCCCGAGCCCGGCGCCGTAGCCGGCGGCGCCGGGCGGCACGGCGCCGAGCTTCGCCAGGCCGACCGCGCAGTAGCCGTACACCGAGAGCAGGACGGCCAGGACGATCAGGGCGAGTTCGACGCCACGGCGCCGGGGGAGGCCTGCCGTCGGAGCGGGCGCGTCGGCCGCCACCACGGTGGTCCCCGCTCCGACTCCGGTTTTCGTCATGTCCGGAACTTACCCAAATATGGCTCCTTGTGAGCCGTGTCGGGCGGTCGTGTCAGCACTGGCGCGGCGGCGCTCCGAGGGTCTCGATGTAGCGCGCCGAGCCCCAGGCCCAGGTGCCGTCCGTCAGGAGGTACCACTGCGTGTTGCCCTGGACGTCCTGACCCGAGGTCCGGCAGAAGATGGAGACGATGTCCCCGCGGTGGACCACCCAGATCACCTGACTCGCCCGGGTGGGCGCACTGCGCAGCAGCAGTTCGCTCGCGGTGACGCGCCCACGCGACCGGCGGCCCTCGTTCTGGGCGCCGGACTGGTTGCCGCCGGACTGCCACGGGTTGCCGCCGGACTGCCACGGGTTGCCGCCGGCCTGGTTGCTCCCGGCCTGGTTGCTTCCCGACTGGTTGCCGCCGGACTGCCACGGGTTGCCGTTCTGGTTTCCGGCCTGGTTTCCGCCGCCGGACTGCTGCCACTGATGGCCGTTCTGGTGGCCGCCCGACTGGTTGCCGGTCTGATTACCGCCCGACTGCCACTGGTTGCCGTTGTGGCTGCCGTTCTGGTTGCCCGACTGGTTGCTGTTCTGGTTGCCGCCGCCGCCCTCGGACTGCCAGTCGTTGCCGCCTCCGGACTGCCAGTCGTTGCTCCCTCCGGACTGCCAGTCGTCACCGCCGTCACCGCCACCGGGCCGCCAGTCGTCGCCGTCGCCGCGCTGGTTCTGCCGGCCGTTCGTTCCGCCCTGCTGGGCGTGGACGCCGTCCCCGCCGTCGGCGAGAGCGGGGGTGACCGCCGCGGAAGCGGCGAGGGCGCCGGCCGCGGTGACCATGGCGAGGCGGGCGAGAGTGGAGCGCAGGGGCATGGCGATACCTCCATGAAGAGGGTGAAGCTGACTTATCGCCAGACTAGGAGCGGTTCCTGCGGGCCGCCCGTCACGCTGCGCCATCGGGGATGTTGCTCGCCGCGGCCGGAGGCGTCTGAGGCAGTGTCAGAGTCGCCTTCGCGCCGCCGTCCGGCGCGTTGGCGAACGTCAGCCGCGCCCCCAGCACCTCCGCCTGTCCCACCGCGATCGTCAGACCGAGCCCGTGTCCCTTCGCGTCGCCTTCGGTGCGGAACCGCTGCGGCCCGTGGGTGACGAGGTACTCCGGATAGCCGTCCCCGTGGTCCCGCACGGTGACCACGGGCCCGTCCACCGTCAGCACGACCGGCGCCCGTCCGTGCCGGCGCGCGTTGGCCAGCAGATTCCCCAGCACCCGTTCGAGGCGCCGCCGGTCGGTCTCGACGCGCGCGTCCCGGACGACGGTGATCGCGATGCCGGTCGACGAGCCCCCGGAACCGCCCGAACCGCCGGAGCCCCCGGAACCGCCCGAACCGCCGGAGCTGCCCGAAGCGCCGGCGCCGCTCGAGCCGTCCGAGGCCTCCGCCGCCCGCACGACCCGCACCACCAGCGCGGTCAGATCCTCGGCGTCCACCTCCAGCCGCTCGCGTCGGGTGTCCAACCGGGAGATCTCCAGCAGGTCCTCGGTGAGTGTGCGCAACGCCGCCACCCGGTCGCGCACCAGCTCCGTCGGCCGTCCCGGCGGCAGCAGTTCGGCCGCCGCGTGCAGCCCGGTCAGCGGTGTCCGCAGCTCATGCGCGACGTCGGCGGTGAACCGCTGCTCGCTCAGCAGCTTCCCCTGCAGCGAGGACGCCATCGAGTCCAGGGCGACGGCGACCGTGCCCACCTCGTCCTGCGGCCGGCCCGGTTCCCGTGTGCGCGGGTCGTTCACGCGGGCGTCCAGATCGCCGGCGGTGATCCGCCGGGCCACCTGAGCCGTGGTGTGCAGCCGGCGCGTCACGCGGGTCACCGCGACCGCCCCGACCAGCAGCGTCGCGCCGATCGCCAGCGCCGACGACCACAGGATCGCGGTGTCCAGCGCCTCGATGGTGCGGGCGCTCTGCGAGTAGTCGACCGCGACCGCGAGGGCCCGGCCGCCGTCCACCGGGCCCGCCGCCCACATCGTGGGCCGCCCGTCACGGTCGGCGACCATGGTGCCGCGCTCCCCGGCCGCCGCCAACGTCCGCAACGAGACGGGCAGTCCCCGCGGGTCGACCCGCGCGCCCCAACCGAGCGTGTCCCCGGCCTCGAACGCCGCCGTCGCCTCCTTCAGCCTGGACAGCGCGAGGTCGCGGGCCTGGCCGACGGTCTGGTTCGTCACCGAGACGTGCACGAGCACGCCGAGCAGGGCGGCCAGCGCGCAGCACATCACGGTGATGAAGACGGCCGCCTTCACGGCGAGCGTGCCGGCCCACGAGGGCACCCCCAGCCTCACCGGCCGCTCGCGAGGGAGGAGGCGGAGGGCGAGTGGGACCCCGGCCGGACGCGGGCGCCGACGAGGCCGTGGGGGAGGCCGTCAAAGAGGTCGTGGCTTCCGGAGCGGGGACGGAGGAGGGGGAGGGGGAGGCGGACGACCGCGGCGTGTGCTTGCGGCCGTCGGTGCGCAGCATCTCGTCGTGGGTGAGCAGCATGGCCTGCTGCTGCTGGTCCCAGGTCCACTGCAGGCGGTACTCGTACCCGGCGACCTCCGAGGGGGCGCGGATGATCACGGAACGGGCGGCCAGCTCGACCCCGCTCACCGCGTCCTCGTAGCCCATGATCTGCACCAGCCGGTTCTTGCGGACGGTGTAGACGCGGACCGCCGTGAGGTTCCCGGGCAGCTGCCGGAAGCCCAGCGTCATGTCGTCATGACCGTCTCCGGTGAGGTCGCGGTAGTACGCCTTGAGGACGGGGCACCTGGCCGCCTGCGCGCCGCTCTTGCCGCAGTCCGCCATCCGGCGGGCCGTCTCCTCGTACTCTCCCGCACCGTAGGCGGCCGGATTCTGGGCGATCTCCCGGCGGACCACCGCGACCGGGTTCACCGCCCGGATGTCACCGTGGGGCACGGTGACGCCCTTCACCACCTGGGTGTCCACCTCGCCGATGTCGAAGGCGGGACGGGAGGCGGGCGTCAGATCCGGCCAGAGCCGGTCCGGACTGATCGCCGTCGGTGTGGCGCCGGCCCCCTTCAGTTCCCCGGCGTCCCCGCAGCCCACGACGACCGAGCCCAGCAGGACGACGGCGACGACGGCGAGCACGACGACCCTGGCGCGGCGTCGCAACCCGCCGGAGTGTCCGGGACCGCCGAGGCCGCTGGGATCCCCGAGGCCGGTGGGGCCGGTGGGACGACTGTGGGACACGGGACTCCTGTGACTCCTCTGACACGACCGGTGGTGACGATGCCGACGACCGGCATTGATACCGGTCCCGCACACCCCGCACACCCCCCACACCTTAATTCGTAAGGAAGTCCGTTTTGCGTACCAGCAGACCGGAAGGGCGAGCCGGTGCCTACATACTCATGACTCGTTGCCGAGCGGATGCCGACTTGATGTCGACGTGGCGCCGATCTGTGTCGAGGCGCCGACCTCGGGCGAAACGATTACTCGGCCAACTCCTCGAGCAGTCGGGCGGTCGGCAGCCCCGCGCGCAGATACTCCACGAACAGCTCGTTGTGCAGGGCCCACGGCGAGCGCCGTGACCGTATCAGCCGGATCGCGTCGTCGGCCGAGCGCCCCCGGCGCACCAGCGCGTGGGCGACGACCAGCCCCGAGCGGTTGTAGCCGCTGTAACAGCGCACGAGGACCCTCCGTCCCTCGTCCAGCGCGTCGGTCGCGGCCTGCGCCAGCCGGATCACCCCGGCGAGCTGGGTGCCGTCCAGCGGCCCGTCGGGAATCGCCCACACATGGTGCTCCACACCGGGCCCGGGTCCATGCTCCGGCCTGGCCCTGGTCAGCGTCTGGACGAGATCGAACTCGTCCCGCACCACGGCCGGCTCCCACGCTCCGGAACGCCCTCGGAACCCATGGCCGCCCATCCACAGTCCGGGCACGATCTCGCTCCACGGACGATCCGGTTCCGGTACGTCGGGCCGCTTCCTGCGAGTCCGCAACGGCGCCTCCCCAAACGCGCTGCCTACGCTCTGCCCGACTCACTCCGCGGGTAACCGCCTTCTTGCCCCGGAGCGTCGCTCCTGTTCCCATGGTCGTGGGGTGATGGTGCATGAACGGACTGCGCGTCATACCGACCTGGCGGCATGGCCGGGAGCGGCTCTACGTCTGTCTCGCGGACGGCAGGAACATCGCCTGGTACGACCGTGAGACGGCCAGGATCAACCTGATCGGCGACGACCGCAGGGAGGACGTCCTGGAGGTGCTCGGCCCCTTCGTCACCGGCCCGGTCACGGTCGGCCCGCCGCCGGTCCCCACGCCCGCCGAACTGGCCCGGCTCTCCCTTCCCCCGGACGACGACCTGGCCCCGAACCGCCCCGGCGAGGCCCTCCTGGTCGACCTGGACCGCGACCCGGGCCCCGCCCACCGGCTGCGCACCGACCCCCGCCGGCGCTCCCTCGCGGCCGAGCAGACGGTCGGCGAGGCACTGGACCGGCTCGAGGGCGCGGGCTGGCACACGCTGCACTCCCTCCCCCTCCCGGGCGGTGGCCGGCTCCACCATCTGGCCATCGGCCCGGCGGGCCTGTTCGCCGTCCGCACGCTGTACGCCCGGAAGCAGCGGGTGCGGATCGCCTACCCGGTGGTCGGACTGGGGCGCCGGGACCCGGCGCCCCTGCTGCGCGGGGTCAGGGTCGAAGCCGACCGCGCGTCCTACGCGCTCACGGCCGAGGTCCGTCCGGTGCTCGCGCTGGTGGGCCCGACGGACGTCGCCTTCACCGGCCCCCCGCGCGAGGTCCGGGTCCTGACCGACGCCGACCTCCCCGACCTGGCCCGCCTGGACGAAGTCCTCAAACCGGCAGACGTGGAGGCCCTCCACGCGATGGCAAGAGACCGCAGAACCTGGTCAGAACCCTGACACCCCCACATCCCCACCCCTACGGCCCCTACGGCCCCTACGGCCCCTACGGCCCCTACGGCCCCTACGGCCCCTACGGCCCCTACGGCCCCACCCCTCACGGCACCGCCCCCGCTCGCCCCTCCTCGAACAACGCCCCCGACAGATCCCCCAGATCCCGCACCCGCGCAGCGACATCCGCCGCGAAGAACGTGAGCGCCCCCGCCGACCGGCACCCCTCCACCTCCTCCCAGGTGACCGGCGCGGACACCGTCGGCTCCGCCCGCGCCCGCAGCGTGTACGGCGCGGCCGTCGTCTTGCGCGCCGCGTTCTGACTCCAGTCCACGAACACCTTCCCCGGCCGCAGACTCCGCGTCATGCGATGCAGCACCAGCCGCGGAGCGGCCTGCTCCGCCTCCACGGCCAGCCGCTTGGCGTACTCCGTGACCCGCTCGGACGACGCCCCCCGCACCGCCGCCAGGAGATGCAGCCCCTTGGACCCGGAGGTCTTCGGATACGCCTCGATCCCGTCCTCCGCCAGCCGCTCCCGCAGCCACAGGGCGACCTCGCAGCATTCGACGACGGTGGCGGGCGTGCCGGGGTCGAGGTCGAAGACGAGCCGGTCGGCGGTCTCCGGCTCCTGGATCACCCACTGGGGCGTATGGAACTCGGTGACGAGATTCGCCGCCCACACCAGGCTCGGCAGGTCCTGCACGACCACCATCCGGGCCGGCCCCTCCGACCGCGGCACCTCGGCGGTGGTGACCCAGTCGGGCGTCCCGGGCGGCACGTTCTTGGCGAAGAAGACCTGGCCGCCGGGCCCGTCCGGGTAGCGCAGGAAGGACAGCGGCCGGTCGCGCAGATGGGGGAGCAGGACGTCGGCCACGGTCGCGTAGTAGTGCAGCACCTCGCCCTTGGTGAAGCCGGTCGCCGGGTACAGCACCTTCCCCAGGTTGCTGAGCGCGAGCCGCCTGCCCTCCACCTCGGTGATCGGCGTCATACGATGAGAATCACACAATATGGCTGATAACACCTCACCTCATCCCCTCACCTCATCCCCTCACCCCTCACCCCCTCCCCTCCCATTCATGCCCGGCCGGAAAGGTGCTGCACGTGAGATCCATCTGGAACGGCGCCATCTCGTTCGGTCTCGTCAGCATCCCGATCAAGCTGGTGAACGCCACCGAGAGCCATTCGATCTCCTTCCGCCAGATCCACACGGAGGACGGCGGTCGCATTCGTTACCGCAAAGTCTGCGAGCTGGAGGAGCGTGAGGTGTCGTCGGCGGAGATCGGCAAGGGGTACGAGGACGCGGACGGCACGATCATCCCGATCACCGACGAGGACCTGTCCCACCTTCCGCTCCCGACCGCCAAGACCATCGAGATCGTGGCCTTCGTGCCGGCCGACCGGATCGACCCGCTCCAGATGGACGCCGCCTACTACCTCCAGGCGGGCGGCGCACCGGCAGCCAAGCCGTACACCCTGCTCCGGGAGGCCCTGAAGCGCAGCAACAAGGTCGCGATCGCGAAGTACGCCCTCCGTGGCCGTGAGCGCCTCGGCATGCTCCGCGTGGTCGGCGAGGCGATCGCCATGCACGGACTGCTCTGGCCGGACGAGGTCCGCGCGCCGGAGGGCGTCGCCCCGGATACCTCCGTCACGGTCCGCGACAACGAACTGGACCTCGCGGACGCCCTGATGGAAACCCTCGGCGAGGTCGACCTGGAGGACCTGCACGACGAGTACCGCGAGGCGGTGGAGGAGGTCGTCGCGGCGAAGGCGGCCGGCGAGGCGCCCCCCGAGGCCCCGTCCCCGCCGTCCAGCGGCAAGGTGCTGGATCTGATGGCGGCCCTGGAGAAGAGCGTCCGGGCGGCGAAGGAGTCGCGGGGCGAGGCCGCGGATTCCGCACGGGAGCCGGAGGAGGCCGAGAAGGCGGAGGTCAGGCGCCTGCCCCAGCGCAAGTCGGCCGGCGCCTCGCCCAAGCAGACGGGCGGCAAGAAGTCGACGTCGACGGCGAAGAAGTCCACGGCCGCGCCACGGAAGTCGACGGCGAAGTCCGGCCAGGCCGCGAAGAAGACGACGGCGACCGGGAGCACGGCCAAGAAGACGGCCGCGAAGAAGACGACGTCGACGGCCAGCAAGACACCCGCCAAGTCGACTGCCAGGACGACCGCGAAGACGACCGAGAAGACCGCGGCCAAGAAGACGGCGAAGAAGGCGACGCCCCGCAAACGCACGGCCTGACCGCCCGCCTACCCCACCTGCCTACCCCGCCTGGCCACCGACCTGCCCAGTCCCCTGCCCGCAGCGCCCCGCTGTCGGTCGGGTTCAGCGGGCCGGTGCTCGCCCGTCGCGCGCGTGGACGTCCGGCCGCGCGCCGTTGCGGTCGCCGCCCCGGCGGGGGAGGGCCAGCAGGGCCGTGCCCGCACCCAGTCCCACGGCCGCCGGGACGGGAATCGCGCCTCCGTGGGCGAATCCGTGTCCCGCGAAGTACGTCAGCGCGCAGACGCTCACCCCGAGCCCCGCCCACACCCGCCAGGCCGCCGCCCCGCGAATCCCGGCGCCGGGACGGACGGCCCTCTCCACCGAGGCCAGCCACCGCTCCAGCGGACGCAACGCCCGGACGACCCCGGCCAGGACGACCCCCAGCACCAGCAGCCACGGCGCACGCAGCGCCCACCAGCCCGCTGAGCCGTACCCGGGTTCGGGGGCGAGGCCGGTGAGGTAGAAGGCGGCGGCGACGATCAGCACGGGCAGCATGTGCCACAGGTAGAGCGTCATGCTGCCGGCCCCCAGCACCCGCACCGCCCGTTCCACCCGGTCCCGTTCCAGCGCTCTGCGGACGGCCGGCGCGATCCACAGCGCCACCCCCACCTGCGCCACCGCCCAGGCCAGCATGGCCGCCGACGGCGGATCGGTGTTGCTCAGCCCCTGCCCCGTCACCAGGATGAGACTGACCGGGAACGGCCCGGGCCCGACGAGGACGGCGAACACCGCCCCACCGGCCAGCGCCAGCGCGACCGGCACCGTCCGCCCGCCTTCGGTCAGCAGCCCGTCCCGCCAGCAGAAGCCGAGCTGGTAGACGACGCCCCACACGAGCAGGTAGTTCACCGCCCCGACGGCCTCGACGAGCCCGGTGCGAGGCGGTCCGACGGCCGCGACGAGCGCGCCCACGCCGAACCCGACGACGCCCATGACCACGGGCACCCGCGGACCCCACCGTTCGTGCAGGGCGTACAGCGTCGGCGTCAGGGCGCTGACCAGCATATACACCGGCAGGAACCAGAACTGCATGGCCATCGCCCAGCCCACCAGCGCGAGGGTGGCGGGATCCACGCCGAGCGCGCCGCACACGCCGAGGACGAGCAGGACGAGACCGCTGTACGCGGCCGTGGGCAGCAGCAGTCGCACCGCCCGCTGCCCTACCCATCCGGCGGCGCTTCCCCCGGCTTCCCGGCTCCGTGCCCAGGACCCGCCGGCCGCGTGCCCGCCGGCCAGGAAGAACAGCGGCATGATCTGGAAGCCCAGCGTCAGCCACTGCGTCCAGGGCAGCGTGAGCAGCATCTCCGGGGCGGTGAGCGTCCCGTCCGGATGCCGGACCAGCCCGGTGATCAGCCAGTGCCCCAGCACCACGAGCAGGATCGCCCAGGCCCGCAGGAAGTCGACGTACCGGTCTCGGCTCATGCCTCGCATGCTGCCGCCGTCTCCGACTCCTTTACAGGTCAACGGCGTTGTCGCAACCAAGCCGTGCCCTGACGGCACCCGCGTCGAGCGTGGCGACCGGTCGCCACGGGCGTCGCCGCACTCTTGACGCCCCGAATGTTACCGGTAACATCGACGGTCGTCGGAGCATCACACCCCACCCCACGACGCCGTGGGCCGTCCGTCCTGGAGTCCGCGTGACCGACCACCCCACGGCACGGCGCGCCCCGGCCACCGGGCCCCCGTCGCCCGGCCCGGCCGGCGCCGCCGCGGTCGAGGCCGGGCCGGCCGAACCCGCACACGCACCCGCAGTCGAAGCCGAAGCAGGCCCTGGTGGCCTGGAGGCCGGCCCTGGCGGTGTGGACGCCGGCCCCGTCTTCACGACGTCCGCCGTGGTCGCGTCCTGCTTCGGATTCGTGCTCATCGGCGTGCTCCAGGCCCTCTACGGACCGTCGATCCCCGCGCTCCGCGAGGAGTTCGGACTCTCCCCCTCCGCCGCGGGCCTCGGCCTGAGCGCCCACTTCGCGGGCGGGGTCGCCGGCGTCCTCCTCTTCGACCGCCGCTTCGGACGCACCGGCAACCGCCGGATCCTCGCCGTCGCGTACCTGCTGATGGCGGCCGGGGCCGCAGGGTTCGCCCTCGCCCCCGACTGGCCCGTCGCCCTCCTCGCCGCCCTCCTCGCCGGCATCGGCTTCGGCGGCATCGACTACGGCCTCAACCGGCTGTTCGCGAGGGGCTTCGGCCGCCGCTCGACGGCGATGCTCAACATCCTCAACGCCCACTTCGGCATCGGCGCGATCCTGGGCCCGGCCCTGCTCGGCGCCGTCGGCGCCGAGCACTATCCGGCCCTCTTCCTGGCCTTCGCCGTAGCCAACATCCCCCTGCTGTTCTGCCTGCGAGGCGTCAAGAACCACGCCCCGCAGCCCACGTCCGCCGATACCGGAGCCGCCGACGCGGGGGCCGGCGACACCGGGGCCGGCACGCCGGTCGGGGCCGCCCTGCGCTCCGTCCTCGCCGTGTTCGTCACCCTCTACGTCCTGCATGTGGGCATCGAGGCGGGCGTGGGCGGCTGGGAACCCACCCACCTGGAGTCCGTCGGCTACGGCGCGGGCGCGGCCGCCACCGCGACCAGCGTCTACTGGCTGATGATGACGGTCGGCCGCTTCCTGGCCGCCCCGATCGCCCTGCGCTTCTCCGCCCAGACGATCATCACCGTCTCCTGCGCCGGCATGACGGCCTGCCTCCTCCTGGCGGCGATCCCGGACTTCGCCCCCTACGCCTACGCCGGCGTCGGCCTCTTCATCGCCCCGATCTTCCCCACCGGCCTGCCCTGGCTCAGCCGGGCCGCCCCCAGCGCCCGCCGGGCCGGGGCGATAGTCATGGCCGCGTCCATGCTGGGCGGCGTGGCGGCGGGCCCGGCCCTCGGCAAGATCATCGAGTGGTCGGGCGTCCGGGACGTCCCCCTCATCCTCGCGGCCGTCTCAGCCGTCTGCCTGGCGGCCACCCTCTGGCTCACCCGGACGACACGCCGACCGTCCCCCTGAGGAAACCCGGAACGCACCCACCCCCTTTGCCCCACCCCCTTTGCCCCACCCCTCGCCCACCCCACCGAAGGGACCTCATGCCCGCCCTCGCCACCACCTCCGACGGCTTCCTCCTCCACGGCGCCCCCTTCCGCATCCTCTCCGGGGCGATGCACTACTTCCGCGTCCACCCCGACCAGTGGGCCGACCGGCTGCGCAAGGCCCGCCTGATGGGCCTGAACACCGTCGAGACGTACCTCCCCTGGAACCTCCACCAGCCCGAACCCGGCACCCTGGTCCTCGACGGCCTGCTCGACCTGCCCCGCTTCCTCCGCCTCGCCGCGGCCGAGGGCCTGCACGTCCTCCTCCGCCCCGGCCCCTTCATCTGCGCCGAGTGGGACGGCGGCGGCCTGCCCCACTGGCTCACCGCCGACCCCGACATCCGCCTGCGCACCAGCGACCCCCGCTTCACGGACGCCGTCGACCGCTACCTGGACCTCCTCCTCCCGCCGCTCCTGCCGTACATGGCGGCGTCCGGCGGCCCCGTCATCGCCGTGCAGGTGGAGAACGAGTACGGGGCGTACGGCGACGACGTCGCCTACCTCAAGCACATCGAGCACGCCCTGCGCTCCCGGGGCGTCGAGGAACTGCTCTTCACCTGCGACCAGACCGCAGGCGACCACCTCCGCAACGGGACGCTGCCCGGCGTCCTGGCCACCGGCACCTTCGGCAGCCGGGTGGAGGAGTCGCTGCGGCGGCTCCGCGAGGCACAGCCCGAAGGCCCCCTGATGTGCTCGGAGTTCTGGATCGGCTGGTTCGACCACTGGGGCGGCCCGCACCACGGGAGGGACGCCGAGGACGCCGCCGCCGACCTGGACCGGCTCCTCTCCGCGGGCGCCTCCGTCAACATCTACATGTTCCACGGCGGCACCAACTTCGGTTACACCAACGGCGCCAACCACCACCACGCCTACGTGCCCACCGTCACCTCCTACGACTACGACGCCCCGCTCACCGAGAGCGGCGACCCGGGCCCGAAGTACCACGCCTTCCGCGAGGTCATCGCCCGCCACGCCCCGGTCCCGGACGAGCCGGTCCCGGCGCCGTCGCCCAAACTCCCCCCGACCACGGTCGGGTTGACCCGCCGCACGCCCCTCATCCCGCCGGCCGGCCGCCCGGTCCGCGCCACGGACCCGCTCTCCGCAGACGACATGGGACGGCGCGCCGGCTACACCCTGTACCGGACGACCGTCCCCACCCCTGGGCACGGCCTGCTGCACTTCGAGGGGGGAGTGGGGGACCGGGCGCAGGTCTTCCTGGACGGCGCCCCGGCCGGCGTCCTGGAGCGCGAGCGCTACGAGGAGACCCTGCCGGTCCACGTCCCGCGCGCGGACGCCGTCCTCGACGTGCTCGTGGAGAACATGGGCCGGGTCAACTACGGGCCCCGCATCGGCGTCCCGAAGGGCCTGCTGGGCCCGGTCACCTTCATGGGACGTCCCCTGCAGGACTGGGACTGCCACGCCCTCCCGCTCGACGACGCCCCCTCCACGGCCACCCTCACCGCCGCCCACCCCACGACCGGGCCCGCCGCCCCCGAGACCACTGCCCCCGGCACCGGGACCCTCACCCCCCGCATCCCCGTCCCCGAGGCCTTCGCCTCCGCCGGGCCCGCCTTCCACCACGGCACCTTCGACGTGGCGACCCCGGCCGACGCCTTCCTCTCCCTCCCCGGCTGGACGAAGGGCCAGGCCTGGATCAACGGCTTCCACCTCGGCCGCTACTGGAACCGCGGCCCCCAGCGCACCCTGTACGTCCCCGCTCCGGTCCTGCGCAGGGGCGTCAACGAGCTCGTCCTCCTCGAACTGCACGGCGCCACGACGTCCGCCGCCCACCTGACCGAAGTCCCCGACCTGGGCCCGACAGGCCCCTGACCCACCCCCCACTCCGCGCCCCACCCCCACCCCCACTCCACCTCGCCCCCACCTCAGGCCACCCCACCCCACCCTCACCTCCGCCCACTCACCTGTCCCCCCGCCGCCCGGCCTATCCTGTGGATCCGCCGGGCGGTCCAGCACGACTGCCTGCCCGGACGCGCCCGCCCCGCAAGCGGAGCCCGCACCCGCCCCGCGCGGGCTCCTCCGCCCAGACCGGCCAGCCCAGCCCAGTCCGCCCAGACCGGCCAGCCCAGCCCAGTCCGCCCAGACCGGCCAGCCCAGCCCAGTCCCGCCCAGTCCACAGGAAGAAGCCCCCACCATGACCGGTAGCGCTGCCGACGGCCCGGCTCCCAGGGGACGCAGCAGACGCAACTTCGCCGGAGCCCGCCCGGTGATGGACGACGTCGCGAAACTGGCGGGCGTCTCCAAGCAGACGGTCTCCCGGGTGCTCAACGACCACCCGGCCGTCCGCGACGAGACGAGGGAGGCGGTCCGGACGGCGATGCGCACCCTCGGCTACCGCCCCAGCAGCAGCGCCCGCTCGCTGGCCAGCGGCCGTACCCGGATGCTCGGCGTGATCTCGTTCGACGCGGCCCGCTACGGCCCCGCCTCGACCCTGACCGCGATCAACACGGCGGCGCAGGAGGCGGGCTACCTGGTGAGCTCGATCGCGCTGGACACCGCGGACCGGGACACGGTGGTGCGGGCCGCCGACCGGCTGTCGGCGGAGGGCGCGGACGGCGTGATCGCGATCGCCCCCCAGGTCCGGCTGGCACGCGCCCTCGCGGAAGCCCACCTGGACACCCCCCTGGTCGTCATGGACAACGACCTCGGCGACGGCACCCCCACGGTCACCTCCGACGCGCTCACCGGCGCCCGCAAGGCGACGCGGCACCTGCTCTCCCTCGGCCACCCCACGGTCCGCCACCTCGCCGGCCCGACGGGCTGGACGTCGGCGGACCGCCGGGCGGACAGCTGGCGCGCCACACTCGAGGCGGCGGGCGCCGAGGTCCACGCCCCCCTCATCGGCGACTGGAGCGCGGACTCCGGCTACGACCGTGGCCGTGAACTGGCGCAGGACCCGGGCCTGACCGCGGTCTTCGTCTCGAACGACCAGATGGCCCTCGGTGTCCTGCGCGCGCTCCACGAGGCGGGCCGTCGCGTCCCCGAGGACGTCAGCGTGGTCGGCTACGACGACATCCCGGAAGCCGCCCACTTCCTTCCCCCGCTGACCACGATCCGCACCGACTTCACCGACATCGGCACCATCGCCCTGCGCGTCCTCCTGGCCCGGATCGACGCCCCGCCCCGTCCCTCAGCGGCACCGGAGCCCTCCCTCACCGTCGTCCCGGTCGACCTGCGGGTCCGGCACAGCACGACCGTCCCGCCCCGCCGCGGCGCCACGCACGCCGCCGTCTGACCGGCCGGACCGCCCGTCACCTCACGCGGGTTCGTCGATCCGGTCCTTCGCCCACCACAGGAACGCGGCGGCGTGCTGCTGGTTGGCGAACCCGTCGCCGGCGAGGGTGTGCAGAAGGTCGTTGCTCCAGAAGATGAGCCGGCCGAGGGTCCAGTTCACCGACTCCGGTGCGGGCAGCTCCAGTCCGTAGACGATCCGCGCGATCTCCCGCTTGCCGCCCGCCTCCGTCGTGTACTTGAGGATCGACAGAAAGCGTTCCGGCTCCATCACGCAGAGCACCCTGGTGAGGAGGGCCTCCTTGAAGCCCGTCATGGCGAACGGCTTCGCCCCGCTCAGCAGGTGGTCCAGCCGGTCCTCGCGCGGTACGTCGTCCGGTCCGTGAAGGAGGTACTCGACCGTCTGCCGGGTCGACTCGGCGGCCGCGTCGTCGCCGAGGGCGTTCCACGCGCTGTTGAACGTGGCCTGGTTGCCGGGGTGCGCTCCGACGTCGGAGTTCGCGAAGTCCTTGAGGGATCGCGGATCGCACGCGTACAGCCCTTCACGGGAGAAGATCCTCCGGTACTTCTCCCAGTAGGCCGCCACCTCGGGATCGAAGTCCGGCCGGGTGGCGAGGTAGCGGGCCTTGAGCCGGTCGACGCGTTCCAGCACTCCGGGCTCCACGTCCTCGGCTTTCGGGAAACGCGCCTTGAGGTCGGCGAAGGAGCGGGGCGGCTGCTTCCTCGGCTCGGCGAGTGCGCCGTGCTCCCACTCGAAACCGCATCGATGCCTGACGAGCCGACGCCCGCCCTCGAGCCCGCGAACCAGCTCGATGTCCTCATCGTCGCTGCACAACGGGCACATCGCCAACGCCATGGCCACCCTCCCGCACGGTGCCGCATCGCACCGCGAACCAGAACACGCGGCAACCGCAAGCCGCCCTGCGAAAGCCTGAGACGCACCCACCGCCCCCACGGTTCTCCACCCCACCGCCCGCCCCACCGTCCGTGCCACGCGAACGCCGGTAAAGCCCCACCGCGCCCACCGCGCCGTGTAGCGTGACGATCTTCGGCCGGCGCAAGCCGCCCGGAGTCCTCGAAGGCCGGGCACCTCATGCACCGCACGCATCTCGCCGCACGCCGCCGCCTCGGCGTCGCCCTGGACGACCTCTCCGACGTCTTCCGCGGCATGACCGCACATCCGGACGAGCACAACTGCCCATGCCACTGGGGCAGCGCGGAGGAGGACTCCCTCCTCAAGACCCCGGACGTGGAACTGGAGCCGGACCTCCTGCGGCGGACCTGGCAGGCCGTCGACTGGGACGATCACGCGGCCGTGCTGCGTCGGATCCTGCCGCAGTTCGCCACGGCGCTCGTCGCCGGCCACGTGCGACAGCGGTACGAGGTGGAAGAGGCCGGCTACTCCTTCGCCCGCGGCCGTTGGCAGCAGTGGCCCGACGAACAGGCCGACGCCGTACGCGAGTTCCTGCACGCCTGGTGGGTGCGTAGCCTCACCGACCCGGACGCGCCCGTCCCGGCGCACGAGGTCTTCGTCCTGTGCGCCGAGGCGTCCGGAACGCTGGGCCCATGGCTCGCCGACTGGGAAGCGCACACCGGGAGCCTCAGCGACCGACGTCTCGCCGAGGCGGTCGCGGAGTGGGAGTACGAGCTCCTGGGAGACAGCCTGCCGTGGTACGTCCACTGGCACGAGCACGACGAGGAGGAACTGCGCGCCGAACTGGTCGGCTGGCTGCTCGGCCACGCCGCGACCCGACTCCGCACGTCGGACGCACCGCCGGACCTGCGGCACCGGATACGTCTGCTCGCCCTCACCGACGAGGCCCGCTGGACGGACCCCCACTGGCCCAACCACCGCTACTGACACCCGGCCGCGCGCTCGGCAGCGGCCTCAGTCGTCGCGCCCGAGGCCGCGGTCGGGCGCGCTCATGTCCCCCGTCCGGGGCGTGCCCTCGGCCAGTCCGTAGCGCAGGTACACGGTGCCCGTCGGACTGGCCGCCGGCGGTTCGAGGAGCGTGACGTTGGTGGGCACCGCGCCACCGTCGAACACCTTCTTCCCGACGCCGAGCACGATCGGATGCACCCAGAGGTCGATACGGTCGAAGAGCTTCTCGCGCAGAAGCGTCTGCACCAGGTCGAGGCTGCCGACGACCTTCACGTGCTCGTGCCGGTCGCGGATCTCGCGCACCGCGCCGACCAGGTCCGGGCCGAGGTGCGTCGACCCCGCCCACGAGAGGTCGGGCGTGCCGCGGGAGGCGACGTACTTCGGGACGCTGTTGAAGAGCGTGGCGATCTCGTTGTCCACGCCGCCCTTCTGGTGCGGCCAGTACGCGGCGAAGATGTCGTACGTCCGCCGGCCGAGCAGAAGGGCGTCCGTGCCCTCGTAGGCGGCGCCGATCTGCGCTCCGGCGACCTCGTCCAGCAGTGGCGCCTGCCAGCCGCCGAGCGGAAACCCCTCCGGGTCCTCGTCCGGGCCGCCGGGTGACTGCGCGACGAGGTCCAGCGATGCGAACAGCTCGATGTCGATGAGGCCCATGCCCTGCTCCCGATGAGTCACGAGTTCCGTCTGTCTCGGTCGGCAGGTAGACCTGTGGACCCGGGCGAACTCATCGCCGCGACGGCACCGACCTCCGAGGCCGTCGTCCGCCCGCCCGGCAACCGGGACACCGCACCGGCACTCCCTCTCACCTCACGATAGGACACGGGCCGCGTCCCGACCCGGCGAAACCCAGCCGCCGGCGTCACCGCAGGTCACCCCGTCCGGCCACGCTGCGGCTAGTGTCGTCGTCAGGTGATCGGTCACGACTGGGGTGGGCGCGGATGACGACCTGGCAGGAGTTGCAGGACGAGGTGGCGGACCGCCTGGCGGACGCGTCCCCGGACGAGCGCGTGGTGTTCGCCGTCGGGGTGGCCGAGCGGCTGATGCGGGCCCAGGAGGCGCTGCCGGCCCATGAGCAGGCGGAGTACGCCCTCAGCCTGCGGCCGATGCTCAACGCCCTGTGGGAAGGCGCGTTGGGCAATGCGTCGGCGTTCGGAGAGATCAAGCACGGGCTGGGCGAGCACCTGCTGAGCGAGTACTGCCACAACGACGGGCGGACCGGCCCCGGTGACGCCGACGAGCCGGCCGCGGCCGCCGTACTCCACACCGCCGTGGCCTACCTGTTCGGCACCGGCGATCCGATCCCGGTCGTCAGCAGCCGCGCCGTCGAAGCCGCGGACGAGCACCCGCACACGGCCGACGGCACCGCAGCCGACCGGAACGAGAAAACCCTCACCGCCGAATTGCAGCGCCAGCTGAGTGACTTGACCCTGATCCGTCAGCACAGCGCGTCCTTGCGCCACGCGAGGCTGGGCCTCGACATCGACACCTCCGCCCGACTGCACCACGCTCTCCGCACCCCCCTGTCGACCACCGAACCCGATGCGTAGACCCGTAGACCGCACCTGCCGACGAGGTGAGTACACGAACTCATGTGGCGGCCGTGGCCCGCTCACAGACTTGGCGCATGAGACGAACCTCCGCATCCACCGGCACGGTCGCCCGCTCCCCGCGCCGCACGCGACGAGCGCTCGCGTCGGCAACCCTCGCGTCGGCAGCGCTCGCCGCGCTGGCCCTCACCGCCTGCGGCACCGAGAAGAGGGGCGCCGACGGACCGGGGAGCGGCCACGCCGACACCGCCGGGTCCTCACCCGCCCGGCCGGGCGTGGCCTTCGCGGAGATGACCAGGGTCTGAAATGCTCTGTTTAGTCGTCTTGTGGCGAACTTCAGTCTGATGCTCGCCAGTTCCGCCGTATGGGGAGGCGTTTCGGGGCGCGTGGGCACGTCCTACGGCTTCTCGGCCTGATGGCCGGGGGCGTGTGCCCATACCGAGTTTCCGGCTTCCGGGGGCGATGACTCGAGGCTGACCCGGCTGTATGCAGGTGTGGGCATCGTGATTGATCAGGCGGGCGGTGTGCCCTCAGATCTTGATGACGGTGACGCGCCCGCGGCAGAGCGTGGCGAGGTCCTCGGGGTCGGAGGTGAGAACGGTGACGGGGCCGGGGGCGGCCAGCGCCGTGGCGCTGAGCATGGCGTCGACGGCGTACTTGTGACCGTGCAGGCCGGCGTTGGCGAGGAGGGCAGCGGCGTGACGGGCGATGGACTCGGTGACCGGTTCGATGACGAGGCGGGACAGGGTCCATTCCAGAGCTGGGCGATTGATCCGTGGGTGGATCACTTCCACGAGGGTGGCTGCGGAAGTGATCACCCGTAGGTCGTCGGCGCGGGCGAGGGCGAGCCAGCCGGTGACCGTGCGGTCGCGCAGGACTGCCTTGGCCAGCCCTTCGCTGTCGAGGACCAGGGTGCCGCCGGGGTTGGCGGGGGAGGGGGTCACGCGGCGTTCACTCCGCCTTGGGTCTGCTGCTCTCGGGCTTGGTGGAGTTGGTCGCGCAGAGCCTGAATCTCTTCGTCGGAAATGGGGCCGTGTTCGGCCTCCGCCACCGTGATGAGTTCGTTGAGGTTGTCCCGCTCGATCTGGCGGGCGACGGCTGCGGCGACGTAAGCGGACAGCCCGGAGGGGCCACTGCGGGCCTTGGCTGCTTCGGCGATATCGCGCGGCATGGTGATCGAGTACTTGCCGGTAAGCTCGCTCATGCTACCTATCCTACCTTTCATCCTCCCTTGGCCGGATGGGGTCGGCAGAGAGAGTCGCCGCGGTGCTGGTCCGACGCGAGTTCGCATCTGGGTTTGGGCGTACGGCGGGACTCCAGGGCGTTGTTGCTGCCGGGCTTGATATGGGCATTCCGGGATGTTCACGCGTCAGAGAGGCGGTGGACGTCATGAGGGACCCGACATCTCAGGCGCGCGGCTGCCCCGGCCGGAGACGTCGAGGAAGGGCCGTGGCCGGCCGGCGCACGGCGGGTGCGACGGATGTCAGGGCCCTGGCCGATGCCTGGGCACGGTGCTCCTCCGTGCCGTTCGACAAGGCGTTGCGGATGAGTCCCCTGAAGGGATCGGTCGTGGCTCGTCACAGGGTCGCGCGGCTGGAGCCGGCTGGTATGCCTTTGCTCTGGAGTACATGGAGACGAGGTGGCCGCTGATCGCGGCGAAGACCCGGGACGAGACCGTTCACGGACTGAGGAAGATCCGCACCGACCAGGCATGGTTCTGGACGGAGCGGTGGCAGGCCGGTGAGCGCGAGGCCGGCGAGGACATCGCGGCTGGGCCCACGACCCGCCACGAGGACTGACGGCGAGCAACCCATCATGGAGATGACTTGGGCACCCGACTGGCGCGCCACCTGGCAGTACGGAGATGAACTCCGTGAAGGTGAGCCACACGTCATCTGGCGCCGGGCCGGTGGGCACGAGGCCTTCGATCCCGGTCCCGCCTGAGGCACCGAGGGCGGCCTTCCTTCCGTGCCCAGCCGAAGGAGCTGAAGACTGGTCTGCCGCCTGCAGGCGTACAGGCGGAAGACTTTGATTGCCATGTCGTCGCGGTCGTCGGCGAAGGTGTCCGGGATCCCGGCGAGTAGTTCGAAGTCTTGCTTGCCGGTCGCCGAGTCGGCCACGGCGCTGAGGGGCAGGGGTGCGAACTCTGATGCGGGCAGGGAAGTATCCACCGCGACGGCGTGGCTAAGGCCGCGAAGACCTCAATGAGTCGTTCTCCCACCGCCACGTCGATGCCCCAGGAGTGCAGCCGTTCTCGGCGGCGGCTCACGCTGCGCGCGCTGATCACGAACTGGCGCGCGGAGCACGTACCGGAACGACGCGGCTACCTCCTCAGCCGCGTCAAGGACGACTGGAGCAACGTCGCACGGGCCGTGGCCGTACCCCTGGACGACGTCATAGCGCGACTCCGGGAAGGCTGACGGTCCTCGCCTCACCGAGGGTGGCGGCGGTGAGCAGGGGGAGGGCCGAAGTCTCACCTGCTCACCGCCTTCGGTGATCGCGGTGGCGCGACGGCTCCTCAGACGAGCCGCTTACGACCCCAGAAGAAGAGGAACGCCACGACGCCGGCCGTCAGGGCGAACAGAATCGACGCCCCGAACCACTGCATACTGCTCATTTGGGATATGGGGATGTAGTCGATCGACGCGCCGACGATGTCCGCTTTCTTCATGCACGACGTAGTCGCCTCCTCCGTCGGCATTTCCGTACACGTGGTCAAGTCGAACAGTTTCCCGCTGCCGCTGACATACGAGGTGTCGAGCCAGTGCGCGGTGCTGGGCACCGAGGGGAAGGTGATCGGAGTGCCGGGACTGACCGGCTTGCTGGTGGCTGTGACGATGTCGCCGAGCGACAGCTTGAAGTAGCCCCAGACGGCCTGGAGGGCGACGGTGAATCCGAGGGTCACGACCATGGCCGCCAGCGTGCGGCGCAGGATCACACCGATCAGCACCCCGCCGAACACGGAGAGGAGGGAGAGGGCGACGGGCGCGGGGCCCGTGGTGTTGAAGAACTCCCGGGAGGTCCAGTCGATGTCCAGGTAATGGAGCTTGATGGGGTTCCACCACCAGGCGAACACAGCCGACAGCGTGACCGTGGTCACCGTCACCGCCAGCCCGGTCAGCGCCAGCTTCGTGGCGAGCCAGCGGTTGCGGCTCACGGACTGGGCGGCGATCAGCTTGGCCGTGCCGTTCTCCAGGTCGCCTGCGAGCAGCGGGGCGCCGAGGAGGACACCGAGTATGACGGGTATCGCCGTGAGACCCGTGGTGACGGAAGTGAACGCGCCGATGTAGGGCTCGAACTCCTTCTCCGCGTCGTCGAGGTTCTTGGCGGGAAAGCCGTAGGCGTTGAGGAAGTCCATCATCTGGGCGCGCTGGTAGATCATCCAGGCCGCGCAGAGCGCGGTGGCGGCGATCATGGTCCAGAACGCGGCCCGGTGCTGGCGCCAGACCAGCCAGGTCATGCCGCTCAGGCGGGGGCGCCGGGTGGCCTCCGTGGTGCTCGCGTTCCCGGCCCCGTGCCTGGGTCCGTTCTTCGTCGCGTTCATCGTCCGGTTCGCCGTCCCGTTCCTGCCGTCGGTCGAGGGGTTGGTGAAGGTGCTCATGCCGCCACCGTCCCGGTGCCGAACGCCTGGCTCTGGACCTGGGCAGTGGGAGTGATCAGCGGTGGCGCGTCGGGTGAGCGGAGATAGGCGAGCAGGAGTTCCTCCATGCTCGGGGCGGCCACCTCCCAGGGGCCGGTGACCGGGCCCTCCGGGCGGATGAGCGCGGTGAACTGCCGTCCGCTGGTCCGGACCTCGACGAGGGTGTGGTACCCGAGGGAGTCGGGCAGGCCCTCGCCCTCCCTGGCCCCGGTGACCACGGTGTGCATGGTCATCAGCTCGTCCATGTCACCGGCGACGCGCACTCCGCCGCCGGAGACGACGACGAGGAAGTCGCACACGTTCTCCAGCTCGGCGAGTACGTGGGTCGACATCACCACGGTGGTGCCGCGCTCGCCGGCCTCGGCGAGGAGGGTGCCCATGAGTTCGTGGCGCACGACCGGATCGAGGTCCGACATCGGCTCGTCGAGCAGCAGCAGGTCAGGGCGCTTGCCGAAGGCCAGGGCGACGGCGACGCGGGTGCGCTGGCCGCCGGAGAGGGTGCTGATCTTCGCGTCGAAGGGCACGTTGCCCGCACGGACGATGTCCTCGGCGGCGCGCTGGTCCCAGCCGGGGTTCAGCTCCCGCCCCAGCCGCAGGGTCTCCGCCACGGTGAAGCGACGGAACAACGGCTTCTCCTGCGCGAGGAAGGCCGTACGCCGGCCGGACTCCACCGAGCCCGGCGTCTCGCCGAACAGACTGAGCGAGCCCTGCGTCGGCTTCAGGACATGGGCCGCGATGTTCAGCAACGTGGTCTTGCCCGCCCCATTGGGGCCGACCAGCCCGCAGATCCTGCCCGCCGGAAGCCGGAAGGTGCAGTCCCGCAGCGCCCAGCCCCGCCGGTAGTGCATCCCCAGTCCGTGTGCCTCAAGCGCCGGCTCCCCCGCGTACATGACGTCACTCACCTGTGCTCCTCGTTGTCCTGCCCCCCGCGACCGCCGTGGTCCCGGGGGCGTACTGCTTCTCCAGCGCCGACGCGACCAGCGCGGCCACGTCCTCCTGCTCCAGACCGGCCCCGGCCGCCTTCGCCATCCACGCCACCAACTCCCCGTACAGCGGCGAGTCGGTGCCCGTCTCGGGGCGGCCCAGCGTGCGGCGTACGAAGGTGCCCTGGCCCGGTCGCGGTTCGACCAGGCCCTCGCGCTCCAGCTCGCGGTACGCCTTGAGGGTGGTGTTCGGGTTGACCGCGCTCGTCTCGGAGACCTCCTTGGCGGTGGGCAGCCGGTCGCCCGGCACCAGTACGCCCAGCCGCAGGGCCTGCTTGGTCTGCTGCACGATCTGCTGGAAGGCGGGGACCCCGCTCCGCCTGTCGATGCGGTACTCCACGGCCACCATCCCTTCCATCATCATTCCACTATGTGATTAGTGGAATGATGATGGAAGGGAGTGGTGGCCGTTGTCAACGGGGTTCGGGAACGGTCCGGAGACAGACCAGGGGAGAGCAAGGGGGGAAGGACGAGGCGAGGACGAGGCGAGTGGCGCGTCAGCCCGCAGATGGCCGGGGTGAGGATCGACCCAGGCGCGGCTTCGGATTCCCAAGGTTCCGGCCCGTTCTACGCCGGCATCGCCTGGTTCCTGCCCTTCGCAGGGGCGTACTGCAAGGCCGAGGACCGGCTGCGCTGACCCCCAGCAGTTCGCCGGCGGCACCTTTTTGAGGACGACTTCTTCGCCCGGTCGACCGCCGGCCGGCGGAGCATGGCGACGACGCCCCGCTCTCGTACGGCAGGACCGCGCGTTGGCCGCTGCCTACGCCGGCCGCACGCGGCCGGTGGAGGCCGGCCGCGAGCCGCTGGGCAAGGAGTTTGTCTGCGGGCCACGATGGCTGAGCACCAGATGTTCCAGACGTCGGACCTGTTGCCGCTCCTGGCAACCGACCGTGTCCAAGGTGGAGAACGGGCGCATGGTTCCCAGCCTCGACGTGCTGGGTCGGTTGTCGCTGGCTCTCGATCTCGACGAGTCGACCTCCCACGCTGTCCTCCTCGCTCGCCGCGTGGACAGGATCGGCCAGAACAAGGGGCGCCAGCAAGCGAAATGATCGCCTGACGGCTGGTGGGATCATGGGGTCGGAGTCGTCCTGGGTATCCCCGTTGCCAGGGCCCACCCCACGCCAATGATCACAGGTAAGCCGACCACAAGATCAGTTACAGCGCAGCCTCAGTCTCGTAGCGGTGGGTCTGCGTCGTGCACTCTTGAACGTCAAGACGCCCGCGTGCGCAACGAGGGCCCGACCTGCGGATTCCTACCCTGCGGCCAGTCCACGCATAGTCCACAGCACCCGACAGACGGCCGCTCCGAGCGGCACACCGCTGCACATACGCCAAGACCCCGTCCTCAGCGAAAGCGCTGGCGGCGGGGTCTTTGGGCACCTCGTGCAAGGTGCCCCCGGCAGGATTCGAACCTGCGCACACGGCTCCGGAGGCCGTTGCTCTATCCCCTGAGCTACGGGGGCGTGTCGGTCGTGAGGTGTTGCTCGCGGCGACGGGTAGAACACTACCAGCTCCCTCGGGGTGTTCATGAACGGGTTTCTGCGGGCCGGAGCGTCGTCCGCGGGGGATGGAAGTGGGGAAAACCCGGACGCGGTGGCCGGTCCCGACCTACTCTCGAGGTGTGCCAGGCGCGTCGGGCCGGGTGCTTGTTGTCGATGACAACAAGGTCATCCGGCAGCTGATCAGGGTCAATCTCGAGCTGGAGGGCATCGAGGTCGTGACCGCGTCCGATGGTGTCGAGTGTCTGGAAGTCGTCCATCAGGTGCGACCCGATCTCGTGACCCTCGATGTCGCCATGCCCCGGCTCGACGGGTTGCGGACGGCCGCTCGACTGCGTAACGATCCACGGACCCGCGATCTTCCGCTCGCCATCATCAGCGCCTGTACGCAGTTCGAGGTGGAGGCCGGTCTCGAGGTCGGCGTCGACGCGTTCCTCGCCAAGCCCTTCGATCCCGTCGAACTCGTCGCGATCATTCGGACCTTGATGGATCGGGAGAGCGGTGCGGGGGAGGGCGTGGGGGCCGGGACGGGCGGCGGGTCCGGCGCGGGACCCATGACCGACTAGAGGCTGTGCCGTTGTGCTGAGCGGGTCGGGTCGGGGCTGCCCTTTGTAGGGGCTTCGGGCGGGATGGCGTGCGATGTGCTTGGTGTGAGGGGCGCGTTCTCTCGCCCCTTTTCTCCGGGGCGGCGTCCACATCGCGGACCTCTCGCAAACCTGCTCGCCTACCCACCCCCCTCCTCCCCTACGCTTGTCCCGTGACCCCCGTCGAGCTCTCCCGTACCGTGCTGTGCGCGGTGCGTCGTGCCGTTCAGGCCGGGGAGCTCAGCGTGCCCGTGCCTGTGCGTGCCGTGGTCACGCCGCCGGGGCCCGGTGGGCGTGGGGACTACGCCACCAGCATCGCCCTGCAGCTCGCCCGGCCGGCCGGGCAGCCCCCGCTCCGTGTCGCCGAGGTGCTCCGGTCCTATCTGGCCGAGTCCGAAGGGGTCGCCCGCGTCGAGATCACCGGGCCGGGGTTTCTCAACCTCAGCCTCGACGGTTCCGCCGCCGGGGTCCTCGTCCGGCGGGTCCTCGGTGAGGGACCGCGTTACGGGCACGGTGACCGGCTCGCCGGGCAGGTCTTCTCGGTGCGGGTGCCGTACGAGGTGCGGGCCGAGGTCATCGCCGACGCGCTCGCGCGGATCGTCGCGGCGCAGGGCGGACGCGTCGACATCAGTCACGACGGGCCCGTCACCCTGCGGCCCGTGCCCGCCCTCGAGGACCCCGCGCCGCTCGGCCTCGACGCCGCCCGCTGGGCCCTGCTCCATCCGGCCCCGCACGACCGGCCCCGGATCACCGCCGATCATCTGGTCCAGCGGGAGAGCAATCCTCTCTTCCGGGTCCGTTACGCCCACGCCCGCACCCGGGCCGTGCGTCGCAACGCCGCCGATCTCGGGTTCGGACCGTGGTCCGACGCCGGCCCGCACGGACCCGGCCCGCACGAAGCCGATTTCCGACTTCGGGTGCCGTCCGAAGCCCAAGCCGAAGCCCACGCCCACGGCCTGCTTCCCCTTCTCGCGGACTACCCCCGCATCCTCGCGACGACCGTGACCGACGCCCCGCAGCCGGTCACCCCCGGTCTCGACGCCGGCGCTCCCTCCCGTCTCGCCCGGCACCTTCTGGCGCTGGCCGACGCGACCCTCGTCCTGCTTCCCGCCGTCCTTCCCCGTGGTGAGGAGAAACCCTCGGCCGCCCACCGTGCCCGGCTCGCGCTTGCCGAAGCCGCCGGGGCGGTGCTGGCCGGCGGCCTGTCCCTGCTCGGTATCGACGCACCCGATCACCTCTGAAAGAGCACGCCCAGATGAGCCGTTCCGCCCACCCCGCCGGGCCCCGTCACGCCGACGTCCTGCCCGAGGGCCACTACTCTGCGCCGCCCGCCGATCTGAACACCCTCGACGTCAAGGTCTGGGCGCAGACCGTCACGCGCAACGCCGACGGTGTGCTGACCGTCGGCGGCGTCGACGTCGTCACCCTCGCCGAGCAGCACGGCACCCCGGCCTACATCCTCGACGAGGCGGACTTCCGCGGCCGGGCGCGCGCCTGGCGCACCGCCTTCGGGGACGACGCCGACGTCTTCTACGCCGGCAAGGCGTTCCTGTCCCGGGCCGTCGTGCGGTGGCTGCACGAGGAGGGGCTCAACCTCGACGTCTGCTCCGGCGGCGAACTCGCCACCGCGCTGTCCGCCGGCATGCCGGCCGACCGCATCGCCTTCCACGGCAACAACAAGTCGACGGACGAGATCCACCGGGCCGTCGAGGCCGGGGTCGGGCGCATCGTTCTCGACTCCTTCCAGGAGATCGTGCGGGTCGCGCACATCGCGCAGTCCCTCGGCAAGCGCCAGCGGGTGCAGATCCGCATCACCGTCGGCGTCGAGGCCCACACGCACGAGTTCATCGCCACCGCCCACGAGGACCAGAAGTTCGGGATCCCGCTCGCCGGCGGGCAGGCGGCCGAGGCGGTGCGGCGCGCCCTTCAGCTCGACGGGCTCGAGCTGATCGGGATCCACTCGCACATCGGGTCGCAGATCTTCGACATGTCGGGGTTCGAGGTCGCCGCCCACCGGGTGGTCGGGCTGCTCAAGGTGATCAGGGACGAGCACGGCGTCGAACTGCCCGAGATCGACCTCGGCGGCGGTCTCGGCATCGCGTACACCAGCGACGACGACCCCCGCGAGCCGCACGAGATCGCCAAGGCGCTGACCGAGATCGTCACCCGGGAGTGCGAGGCCGCACGGCTGCGCACCCCGCGCATCTCCGTCGAGCCGGGCCGCGCGATCGTCGGACCGACCGCGTTCACCCTCTACGAGGTCGGTACCGTCAAGCCGCTCGACGGGCTGCGGACGTACGTCTCCGTCGACGGCGGCATGTCCGACAACATCCGCACCGCGCTGTACGACGCCGAGTACAGCGTGGCGCTCGTCTCGCGTGCCAGCGACGCCGAGCCGATGCTGGCGCGGGTGGTCGGCAAGCACTGCGAGAGCGGGGACATCGTGGTGAAGGACGCGTTCCTGCCGTCGGACCTGGCACCCGGTGACCTCATCGCCGTCCCCGCGACGGGGGCGTACTGCCGTTCCATGGCCAGCAACTACAACCACGTGCTGCGGCCGCCGGTGGTCGTCGTGCACGAGGGGGAGTCGCGGGTCGTCGTGCGCAGGGAGACCGAGGAGGACCTGTTGCGGCTCGACGTGGGCTGAGCGGTGCGGCCGGCCGGGAAATCGGCCGCGCGAAGGAGAATGGGGCGGCGGAGTGGAAGAGGCGGAAGATCTCCTGTCTGCCGCCTCTGCGAAAATGAAATACATGTCTCACGATCCGGACCGGGGACAGAAACCCCGGTCCGGTGAGTGAGACTGAACCAACCGGAAACTGCCGTAGACGGTATTCAGGAAACGAGGTCGGATGATGCGTACGCGTCCGCTGAAGGTGGCGCTGCTGGGCTGTGGAGTGGTCGGCTCAGAGGTGGCGCGCATCATGACGACGCACGCCGACGACCTCGCCGCGCGGATCGGGGCTCCCGTGGAGCTCGCCGGTGTCGCCGTGCGCCGGCCGTCCCGGGTCCGTGAAGGCATCGACCCCGCCCTCGTCACCACCGACGCCACAGCCCTCGTCAAACGCGGGGACATCGACGTCGTCGTCGAGGTCATCGGCGGCATCGAGCCCGCCCGTACGCTCATCACCACCGCCTTCGAGCACGGCGCCTCCGTCGTCTCCGCCAACAAGGCGCTGCTCGCGCAGGACGGCGCCGCGCTGCACGCCGCCGCCGACGAACACGGCAAGGACCTCTACTACGAGGCCGCCGTCGCCGGCGCCATCCCGCTGATCCGGCCGCTGCGCGAATCCCTCGCCGGCGACAAGGTGAACCGGGTGCTCGGCATCGTCAACGGCACCACCAACTTCATCCTCGACAAGATGGACTCCTCCGGCGCCGGCTACCAGGAGGCCCTCGACGAGGCCACCGCCCTGGGGTACGCCGAGGCCGACCCGACCGCCGACGTCGAGGCCTTCGACGCGGCCGCCAAGGCCGCCATCCTCGCCGGGATCGCCTTCCACACGCGCGTGCGCCTCGACGACGTCTACCGCGAGGGCATGACCGAGGTGACGTCGGCCGACTTCGCCTCCGCCCGGCAGATGGGTTGCACCATCAAGCTGCTCGCCATCTGCGAGCGGGCGGCCGACGGGGGGTCCGTGACCGCGCGGGTGCACCCCGCCATGATTCCGCTGAGCCACCCGCTCGCCTCGGTGCGCGGCGCCTACAACGCCGTGTTCGTCGAGTCGGACGCGGCCGGCCAGCTCATGTTCTACGGCCCCGGCGCCGGCGGTGCACCCACCGCCTCCGCCGTGCTCGGCGACCTCGTCGCCGTCTGCCGCAACCGGCTCAGCGGGGCGACGGGGCCCGGCGAGTCGGCGTACGCAGCCCTGCCGGTGTCGCCCATGGGCGATGTCGTCACGCGCTACCACATCAGCCTGGACGTCGCCGACAAGCCGGGCGTTCTCGCCCAGGTGGCGACCGTGTTCGCCGAGCACGGGGTGTCCATCGATACGGTGCGCCAGCAGGGCAAGGACGGCGAGGCCTCTCTCGTCGTCGTCACCCATCGCGCGTCCGACGCCTCCCTGACGGGGACCGTCGAGGCGTTGCGCAAGCTCGACACCGTGCGGGGTGTCGCCAGCATCATGCGGGTTGAAGGAGAGTAACCAATGACCCACCAGTGGCGCGGAATCATCGAGGAGTACCGGGACCGGCTGCCGGTATCCGACAGCACGCCGGTCGTGACGCTCCGTGAGGGCGGCACGCCGCTCGTGCCCGCGCAGGTGCTCTCCGAGCGCACGGGCTGCGAGGTCCACCTGAAGGTGGAGGGCGCCAACCCGACGGGGTCCTTCAAGGACCGCGGCATGACGATGGCGATCACGCGGGCCAAGGAGGAGGGCGCGCAGGCAGTCATCTGTGCCTCGACGGGCAACACCTCTGCCTCCGCGGCCGCCTACGCCGTCCGTGCGGGCATGGTCTCGGCCGTGCTCGTGCCGCGCGGCAAGATCGCGCTCGGCAAGATGGGCCAGGCCCTCGTCCACGGCGCGAAGATCCTCCAGGTCGACGGCAACTTCGACGACTGCCTCACCCTCGCCCGTGCGCTGAGCGACAACTACCCGGTGGCGCTGGTCAATTCGGTGAACCCGGTGCGCATCGAGGGGCAGAAGACGGCCGCCTTCGAGATCGTCGACATGCTCGGCGACGCCCCCGACATCCACGTCCTGCCGGTCGGCAACGCGGGCAACATCACCGCGTACTGGAAGGGGTACCAGGAGTACGCCGCCGACAAGATCGCCGCGAAGACCCCCCGGATGTGGGGGTTCCAGGCGTCCGGCAGCGCTCCGATCGTGCGCGGCGAGATCGTCAAGGACCCGTCGACGATCGCGACCGCCATCCGCATCGGCAACCCCGCCTCCTGGAAGTTCGCGCTGGCGGCGCAGGAGGAGTCCGGCGGCCGAATCGACGAGGTGACGGACCGTGAGATCCTGCGCGCCTACCGGCTGTTGGCGGCTCAGGAGGGCGTATTCGTGGAGCCCGCGTCCGCCGCTTCGGTGGCCGGTCTGCTGAAGGCGGCCGAGCAGGGGCTGGTCGACCCGGGCCAGCGCATCGTCTGCACCGTCACCGGCAACGGCCTCAAGGATCCCGACTGGGCCGTCGCCGGCGCCCCGCAGCCCGTCACCGTCCCGGTCGACGCGGTCACGGCGGCCGAGCGCCTCGGCCTCGCGTAGCGGACCTCGGTCCGACGAGACCCCTACGTGCACCCCCGACGGGGACTTCCCCATCAGGGGTGCACAGGGGGCTTACGACACGCATCGTGCGCCTCCTGTGCGCCCTATGTCGCCGCAGAACCATCCTTCGATAGGCTGTACTGAACCCGCCCGCCGCATATGCCGCGGTGCCGCGCGTCGCCGTAGCGGCGCAGGGTCCTCATGTACGTAGCGCATCAGCCTCACGGATCAACCTCACTCAGCAATCCCACGCAGCAATCTCATTCGACAGCCCCGCAGCTCAAGGAGAGTCATCGCAAGATGGCCGGTCCCGCCTTCCGTGCCGCCCCCGTGCGCGTGCGCGTCCCCGCCACCAGCGCCAATCTCGGCCCGGGTTTCGACGCCTTCGGCCTCGCGCTCGGGCTCTACGACGACGTCGTCGTCCGGGTGGCCGACTCCGGGCTGCACATCGACATCGCGGGCGAGGGCAGCGAGACGCTGCCGCGCGACGAGACGCACCTGCTCGTCCGCTCCCTGCGCACCGCCTTCGACGTCCTCGGCGGTCAGCCGCGCGGACTGGAGATCGTCTGCGCCAACCGCATCCCGCACGGCCGGGGCCTCGGCTCCTCCTCCGCCGCGATCTGCGCCGGCATCGTCGCCGCGCGCGCGGTGACCATAGGCGGTGAGAGCAGGCTCGACGACGCCGCCCTGCTCGAGCTCGCGACCGAGATCGAGGGCCACCCGGACAACGTGGCCGCCTGTCTGCTCGGCGGATTCACCCTGTCCTGGATGGAGGCCGGCGCCGCGCGGGCGATCAGGACGGAGCCCGCCGATTCCATCGTTCCGGTGGTCTTCGTGCCCGGGAAGCCGGTCCTCACCGAGACCGCGCGCGGTCTGCTGCCGCGCTCCGTGCCGCACGTCGACGCGGCGGCCAACGCCGGCCGGGCCGCGCTGCTCGTCGAAGCCCTCACCCGGCGCCCCGAACTCCTGCTGCCCGCCACCGAGGACCGTCTGCACCAGGAGTACCGCGCGCCGGCCATGCCGGAGAGCGCCGCACTCGTGGAGCGGCTGCGCGCCGACGGAATCCCGGCCGTCATCTCCGGTGCCGGACCCACCGTGATGGCGCTGGCCGACGCGGGCACCGCCGACAAGGTCGAGTCCTCGGCCGGCGCGGACTGGGCCGCGAACCGCCTGGCCATGGACCTGCAGGGGGCGTGCGTGCTGCCTCTTGCGCCCTCCGGCGACATTTAAAAAGCGCACGGTTGCCGGATTTCGAGAGGGGGAATGTTTGTTGGATCCGGTAGTGTTAACCTCAAGTCTGCACCCGACCCCACCACGGCGAGGTGCTTCGTGTCCCCCTTCGGGACAGACATTCTTCCGGGAGCTCCCCAAGCCGCACTGCGTTCCGTACGTCGTACCTGGGCAGTACGCCGTGCAACGACGCTGAGCGGCCCGCAGATGGGGGTCCCCCCTCTGGGGGAGCTTCGGAATCGGTGCTACCACGCCACGTGACACTGGGTGTCATGACTCGTCGCGGAAGCGCCATCACCAGCAAATTCTCTTCCGCCGCACAAGGCGGACCACCGCCCCGGCTTCGCCACAGCAAGGATCGAAGCCGGACAGCACAAACGGTCGCCGAGCCAGACAGGCCGACGTCCGCTCCAGGGAAGGACCCTTCGTGAGCGACACCACCGATCTGATGGGCGCACGTGTCGAGGAGACCGCTGCCGCGCCCGCCACGGACGCCTCCGCGCCTGCCACCGGTGCAGGCTCCCGGCGACGCCGCGGTACCGGCCTCGAGGGCATGGTGCTGGCCGAGCTGCAGCAGGTCGCATCCGGCCTCGGCATCAAGGGCACCGCGCGGATGCGCAAGAGCCAGCTGATCGAGGTCATCAAGGAGGCGCAGGCGGGCGGCGCCCCGGCCAAGGCCGAGGATGCGGTCGCCGAGACCAAGCCCAAGCGCCGCGCCACCTCCAAGGCCCGCACGGGAGAGGCCGCCGACAAGAAGGCGGCCGCCGCCCCGGCCGAGGCCGCCGCCGAGAAGGCCGTGGCCCAGCAGCAGATCGAGATCCCCGGCCAGCCGGCCGGAGCCGACGCGCCCGCCGAGCGCCGTCGCCGTCGCGCCACCGCCGACGCGGGCAGCCCGGAGACGGTCGCCGCCGAGGCGAAGAGCGCGCCGAAGGCCGAGACGCCCGCGCCGGCGCAGACCGAGGCCCAGGCGCAGGCCCAGCCGCAGGGTGACGCCAAGAACGACGCCGACGGCGGCGAAGGCCGTCGCCGCGACCGCCGTGAGCGCGGCCGCGACCGCGGGGACCGGGGCGACCGCGGTGATCGCCGCAAGGGCGACGAGCAGCAGGGCGGCCAGCAGCAGCGCGGCGGCCAGCAGGGCCAGCAGCAGGGCGGCCGTCAGGACCGTCAGCAGCGCGACAACGGCCCGCAGGACGACGACGAGTTCGGCGACGGCCGCCGCGGCCGCCGCGGCCGCTACCGCGACCGCCGTGGCCGCCGCGGGCGCGACGAGATCGGCGCCCCCGAGCCGCAGCTCGCCGACGACGACGTGCTGATCCCCGTCGCCGGCATCCTGGACATCCTGGACAACTACGCGTTCATCCGGACCTCCGGCTACCTGCCGGGCCCGAACGACGTGTACGTCTCGCTCGCCCAGGTCCGCAAGAACGGTCTGCGCAAGGGCGACCACGTCACCGGCGCCGTGCGCCAGCCGAAGGACGGGGAGCGCCGCGAGAAGTTCAACGCGTTGGTCCGTCTGGACTCGCAGAACGGCATGGCGCCCGAATCCGGGCGCGGACGCCCCGAGTTCAACAAGCTGACGCCGCTCTACCCGCAGGACCGGCTCCGTCTGGAGACCGACCCGGGCGTTCTCACCACCCGCATCATCGACCTCGTCGCGCCGATCGGTAAGGGCCAGCGCGGTCTGATCGTGGCCCCGCCGAAGACCGGCAAGACCATGATCATGCAGGCGATCGCCAACGCGATCACGCACAACAACCCCGAGTGCCACCTGATGGTCGTCCTGGTCGACGAGCGTCCGGAAGAGGTCACCGACATGCAGCGGTCGGTCAAGGGCGAGGTCATCTCCTCGACCTTCGACCGTCCGGCCGAGGACCACACCACGGTCGCCGAGCTCGCCATCGAGCGCGCCAAGCGTCTGGTGGAGCTGGGCCACGACGTCGTCGTGCTGCTCGACTCGATCACCCGTCTGGGCCGTGCGTACAACCTCGCCGCCCCGGCCTCCGGCCGCATCCTGTCCGGTGGTGTCGACTCGACGGCCCTGTACCCGCCGAAGCGCTTCTTCGGTGCGGCCCGCAACATCGAGGACGGCGGCTCGCTCACCATCCTCGCCACCGCTCTGGTGGACACCGGGTCCCGCATGGACGAGGTGATCTTCGAGGAGTTCAAGGGCACCGGCAACGCCGAGCTCAAGCTCGACCGCAAGCTCGCCGACAAGCGCATCTTCCCGGCGGTGGACGTGGACGCGTCCGGCACCCGCAAGGAAGAGATCCTGCTCGGCAACGAGGAGCTCGCGGTCACCTGGAAGCTGCGCCGGGTGCTGCACGCGCTCGACCAGCAGCAGGCGATCGAGCTGCTCCTCGACAAGATGAAGCAGACGAAGTCGAACGGCGAGTTCCTGATGCAGATCCAGAAGACCACGCCGTCGCCGGGCAACAACAACGACTGACGTCAGTCGCTGCAGAACCGGTACACAGGGCCGCTCCCGCTTCGGGGGCGGCCCTCTCCGTTGCCGCCATCGGGGTGAGATCGCGCTTTCGGCCATGTTCTCGAGCATGAACCTGACGAACCTGAACTCCGTATCCCGAGGGGGTACTTGAGTGTCCGGGAGTGGTCGTAAGCGGCACAGGCGGCGGATGTGCATCGGCCTGCCGGGGGCCGCGGCCGTACTGGCGGCAGCTGTGGCCGGCGCGCTGCTGACGTCGTCGGCCGAGGCGGCCGAGGCGGCCGAGACGCCGCCCACGCCCAAGATCACCGTGCCGTCGGCGAAGGAGCTGCAGAAGCGCTCGACATCGCACTCGCGGGCGACGACATCGCGGGACAGACGTTCAAGGAGTCGCTGACCTCCGGCCGTCGCACCACCACGGTCGAACCGAAGATCATCGGTGGTACGACCACCACCATCGCCAAGGCGCCCCGGATGGCGCAGCTGTGGTACGGCGACGACCGGGGCACGCCGGACAACACCAGCGACGATCGACAACGACATCGCCGTGCTGACCCTGGGGGCCCCGGTCAAGGCCACGCCGATCCCCATGGTCCGCGTTCGTGCAACCCAGCCCCGAGTTTCCCCGTCTGTCCTGGTGGAGTGACGATGGTGAGGTCGCACGAGAACCGAGGAGCGCATGTCCGCCGAGAGCACGCCGGAGCCCGGCACACCGGATGAGCCCGGCACACCGGGTGAGGCCGGCACGACGAGCGGGGCAGCCGACGGCAGCGGTCCCGACGGTCCGGGCGGTCCCGACGGTCCGGGCGGTCCCGACGGTCCGGGCGGTCCTGTGGGTCCGGGCGGTCCCGGCGGTTTGACCGGTCGCGGGGGTTCGGGCGGCCAGGACGGTCGGCGTCATCCGCGCCACCGCAAGCAGCGCGGCGCCGGCGGCAGACGCAAGGGACTGCTGATCGCCGCGTGGAGCGCCGCGGGCGTCCTCGCACTGGGCGGCACCGGAGCCGGATACCTGTACTTCCATCTCAACGGCAACATCAAGAGCGTCGACATCGACCAGGCGCTGGGCACGGCGCGGCCGGCCAAGGCCGACAACGGCTCCGAGAACATCCTCGTCCTCGGCTCGGACACCCGCTCCGGCGCGAACAAGAAGCTGGGCGGCGGCGCGGACGACGGCACCGCCCGCTCCGACACGGCGATGGTCGTCCACGTCTACAAGGGCCACCAGAGGGCCAGTGTCGTCTCCATACCGCGCGACACCCTCATCGACCGGCCCGCCTGCACGGACACGAAGGGCGTCACCCACGACGCCGCCTCCGACGTGATGTTCAACTCGGCGTACTCGACGGGCGGCGCGGCCTGCGCGGTCAGGACGGTCGAGGAGATGAGCGGCATCCGTATGGACCACTATCTCGAAGTCGATTTCGCCGGCTTCGAGAAACTCATCGACGAACTCGGCGGTGTCGAGGTCACCACCACCAAGGCGATCGACGACCCCGACAGCCACCTGAAACTCGACGCGGGCACCCACACGCTCACCGGCGAACAGGCGCTCGGCCTGGTCCGCACCCGGCACGGCGTGGGCGACGGCTCCGACCTCGGCCGCATCCAGCTCCAGCAGGCCTTCCTCAAGGCCCTGGTCGACCAGGTCGGGCACGTCGGCCTGTTCACCGGCGGCACCAAGCTGTACGACCTCGCCGACACCGCCACCAGGGCTGTCACCACCGACTCCCACCTCGGGTCGCTGAACTCCCTGATGTCCTTCGCGGGCGGCCTCAAGGGCATCGGCGCGGCCGACATGACCATGGTGACGATGCCGGTCCGGTACGACCCCGCCAACCTCAACCGCGTCCTCGTCTCCGAGGCGAAGGCCGCACAGGTGTGGACGGCGCTGAAGAACGACCGGCCCGTCCCGAAGGCGGCCACCGAGGGCAACGCCAGCGGTGAGGCGGCGGGGGTCGTCACCTCGTCGTAGCGGCCCGCGTCCGGTCGTCACAGCGGTTCGGTCCGGTCGTAGTGGCGGTCCGGCTCCGGCGGCCCGGCTCCGGCGGTCTCCGCCAGGATCCGACAGGGTCCGGCGCCCCGCCGCGAGCCCTGGGGAATAGATCGCCCCGCCCCCCGGTTTTGGGGGATACGGCCAGTGCTGGCAGACTGGTACGTCGGCTCCGGTTCACGTTTGCCGTATCCCGCGGCAGCGACCCGGCGCCCTCCCGAAACTAGGAGACACCTTGAAGCGCGACATCCACCCCGAGTACGTCGAGACGCAGGTCAGCTGCACCTGTGGCGCGTCGTTCACCACCCGCAGCACGATCGAGGGCGGTTCCATCCGCGCCGACGTCTGCTCCGAGTGCCACCCGTTCTACACGGGCAAGCAGAAGATCCTCGACACCGGTGGCCGTGTGGCCCGCTTCGAGGCCCGCTTCGGCAAGGCCGCCGCCGGCTCCACGAAGTAGCGAGCCCCTCTTCGCCGGTCCACGGCAGTGTCCCCGCCCGGGACACGCCGGGACCGGCGTTTTTGGTCGCCCGCCCTTCCCCCACGTACGTCATTCAGGAGCCCACCATGTTCGAGGCCGTCGAGGAGCTGCTCGGAGAGCACGCCGACCTGGAGAAGAAGCTCGCCGACCCGTCGGTTCACGCCGACCAGGCCAACGCGCGCAAGCTGAACAAGCGCTACGCCGAGCTCACCCCCATCGTCGGCACGTACCGCTCCTGGAAGCAGACCGGTGACGACGTCGAGACCGCGCGCGAGTTCGCCGCCTCCGACCCGGACTTCGCCGCCGAGGTCAAGGAGCTGGAGAAGCAGCGCGAGGAGCTGACGGAGAAGCTGCGGCTGCTGCTCGTGCCCCGGGACCCGTCGGACGACAAGGACGTCATCCTCGAGATCAAGGCGGGCGCGGGCGGCGACGAGTCGGCGCTGTTCGCCGGCGACCTGCTGCGGATGTACCTGCGCTACGCCGAGCGGGTGGGCTGGAAGACCGAGATCATCGACGCCACCGAGTCCGAACTGGGCGGCTACAAGGACGTCCAGGTCGCGGTGAAGACCAAGGGCGGGCAGGGCGCGACGGAACCCGGACAGGGCGTCTGGGCGCGGCTGAAGTACGAGGGCGGCGTGCACCGCGTGCAGCGGGTGCCCGCGACCGAGTCGCAGGGGCGCATCCACACCTCCGCCGCCGGCGTGCTGGTGACGCCCGAGGCCGAGGAGGTCGACGTCGAGATCAACGCGAACGACCTGCGCATCGACGTGTACCGGTCCTCCGGGCCCGGCGGCCAGTCCGTCAACACCACCGACTCCGCCGTGCGCATCACGCACGTTCCCACCGGAGTCGTGGCCTCCTGCCAGAACGAGAAGAGCCAGCTGCAGAACAAGGAGCAGGCAATGCGTATCCTGCGCTCCAGGCTGCTGGCGGCGGCGCAGGAGGAGGCGGAGCGGGAAGCCGCCGACGCCCGCCGCAGCCAGGTCCGCACGGTCGACCGCTCCGAGAAGATCCGCACGTACAACTTCCCGGAAAACCGCCTTTCGGACCACCGCGTCGGCTTCAAGGCGTACAACCTGGACCAGGTCCTGGACGGCGACCTGGACGCGGTGATCCAGGCGTGCGTCGACGCGGACTCGGCCGCCAAGCTCGCGGCCGCGTAGGCGTTGTAGGACGGACGCACGACGAGTACGACACGGAGGACTTGCGTGCAGCAATCATTTGGGGGACGTCCCCCGAGCCCTCGCAGTCTGCTGCTCGCTGAGGTAGCTCAGGCCACCCAGCGGCTGGCCGACGCCGGCGTGCCCTCGCCGCGCAACGACGCGGAGGAGCTCGCCGCGTTCGTGCACGGCGTCAAGCGCGGTGAACTCCACTCCGTGAAGGACCCCGACTTCGACGCCCGCTACTGGGAGGTCATCGCCCGGCGCGAGCAGCGCGAGCCGCTCCAGCACATCACCGGCCGGGCCTTCTTCCGGTACCTGGAGCTCCAGGTGGGGCCCGGGGTCTTCGTGCCGCGTCCCGAGACCGAGTCGGTCGTCGGCTGGGCCATAGACGCCGTACGCGCCATGGACGTCGTCGAGCCCCGGATCGTCGACCTGTGCACCGGCAGCGGCGCCATCGCGCTCGCCCTCGCGCAGGAGGTCCCGCGCTCCCGGGTGCACGCCGTGGAGCTGTCCGAGGACGCCCTGGTGTGGACCCGCAAGAACATGGAGGGGTCCAGGGTCGACCTGCGGCAGGGCAACGCCCTGGACGCGTTCCGCGACCTCGACGGCCAGGTCGACCTCGTCGTCTCCAACCCGCCGTACATCCCGCTCACCGAGTGGGAGTACGTCGCCCCGGAGGCCCGTGACTACGACCCCCAGCTCGCCCTGTTCTCCGGCGAGGACGGCCTCGACCTGATCCGCGGCATCGAGCGCACCGCGCACCGGCTGCTGCGTCCGGGCGGCGTCGTCGTCATCGAGCACGCCGACACCCAGGGCGGCCAGGTGCCGTGGATCTTCACCGAGGAGCGGGGCTGGGCCGACGCGGCCGACCACCCCGACCTCAACAACCGTCCGCGCTTCGCCACCGCCCGCCGGGCGACGCCGTGAGCGGCCCCCGCACTCTCGACCCGCAGCAGGACGTGTACGCGTCCGCGTGCGCGCATTCAGCGCGTTCCATGCGCTCCATGCATTCCATGCATTCCATGCATTCCGTGTATTTCGTGTATTTCGTGTATTCCGTGTACGAGGAGGCTCGCTAGATGGCTCGGCGATACGACACCAACGACGCGACCGACCGCGTGACCGGTCTGCGCGAGGCCGCGTCCGCCGTCCGCCGTGGCGAGCTGGTGGTCCTCCCGACCGACACGGTGTACGGGATCGGCGCCGACGCGTTCTCCTCGGAGGCCGTCGCCGACCTGCTGGACGCCAAGGGCCGGGGCCGCAGCATGCCCACCCCCGTCCTCATCGGCTCCCCGAACACGCTGCACGGCCTCGTCACGGACTTCTCCGAGATGGCCTGGGAGCTGGTCGACGCGTTCTGGCCGGGCGCGCTGACCCTCGTCGCCAAGCACCAGCCGTCCCTGCAGTGGGACCTGGGCGACACCCGGGGCACGGTCGCGGTGCGCATGCCGCTGCACCCCGTCGCGATCGAGCTGCTGACGGAGGTCGGCCCGATGGCGGTCTCCTCCGCCAACCTCACCGGCCACCCGGCGCCGGAGAACTGCGACTCCGCGCAGGAGATGCTCGGCGACTCCGTCTCCGTCTACCTCGACGGCGGTCCGACCCCCGGCAACGTGCCCTCCTCGATCGTCGACGTCAGCCGTGAGGTGCCGCTGCTGCTGCGGGCGGGTGCGATCTCCGCGGACGAGCTGCGGAAGGTCGTACCCGACCTCGAGGTGGCGAATTGACAGCCCCTGACGCGGGGCGTGGCATAGGCAACGGGGAACGTGCCGCGGAGCAGACGACGACGTTCGGGTTTCCGCGCGACACCTTCCGCATCCTCCACGTCAGCACCGGGAACGTCTGCCGCTCGCCCATCACCGAGCGGCTGACCCGGCATTTCGTGTCGCAGCGGCTCGGCCTGCTGGGCGGCGGGCTGATCGTGGAGAGCGCGGGCACCTGGGGCCACGAGGGCGCGCCGATGGAGGCCAACGCGGAGACCGTGCTGGCCGACTTCGGTGCGGACGCCTCCGGGTTCACCGGCCGCGAGCTCCTCGACGAGCACGTCATCATGGCCGACCTGGTCCTGACGGCGACCCGCGACCACCGTGCCCAGGTCATCTCCATGGGCCACTCGGCGGGGCTGCGCACCTTCACCCTGAAGGAGTTCACCCGCCTGGTGAACGCCATAGACCCGGCCACCCTCCCGTCGCTCGACGAGGGCGTGGTGATGCGCGCACGGGCGCTGGTCCGCGCGGCGGCGGCTCTACGCGGGTGGCTACTCGCCCCGACCCTGGAGGCCGACGAGGTCTACGACCCGTACGGGGCGCCCCTGCCGTTCTTCCGCTCCATCGGCG
Organism: Streptomyces sp. B21-105; assembly: GCF_036898465.1. Taxonomy (NCBI): domain Bacteria; kingdom Bacillati; phylum Actinomycetota; class Actinomycetes; order Kitasatosporales; family Streptomycetaceae; genus Streptomyces; species Streptomyces sp. B21-105. Next base: position 6,277,997 of record NZ_JARUMJ010000001.1, read on the forward strand.
ACGAGATACACCAGGCCCTGGACCCGGTGGTGACGGCCCTGACGGGGGTGCCGGCGCGAACCTGACGGCGCGAGCGCGGGGCGTGACGGGCGGTGCGGGCCTACATTGGACGTACGTCACCGTCGACGCCCGGAGCGCACCATGTCGGTCACCCATGTCCCCGAGACCGATGTCCTGCGCCGGCAGGACCCCGAGCTGGCCGGGATCCTCCTCGGCGAACGGGAACGGCAGGCGTCCACGCTCCAGCTCATCGCCGCAGAGAACTTCACCTCGCCCGCCGTGCTCGCCGCCCTCGGCTCGCCGCTCGCCAACAAGTACGCGGAAGGGTATCCGGGCGCCCGCCACCACGGCGGCTGCGAGATCGTCGACGTCGCCGAACGTATCGCCGTGGACCGCGCCAAGGCGCTGTTCGGCGCCGAACACGCCAACGTGCAGGCGCACTCGGGCTCCTCGGCGGTGCTGGCCGCCTACGCCGCCCTGCTGCGGCCCGGCGACACCGTGCTGGCCCTCGGGCTGCCGCACGGCGGCCATCTCACCCACGGCTCCCCGGCGAACTTCTCCGGGCGCTGGTTCGACTTCGTCCCCTACGGGCTGGACGCCGAGACCGGGCTGATCGACCACGAGCAGGTCCGCACGCTGGCCCGGGCCCACCGGCCCAAGGCGATCGTGTGCGGGTCCATCGCCTACCCGCGCCACCTCGACCACGCGTTCTTCCGTGAGGTGGCCGACGAGGTGGGCGCCTTCCTGATCGCCGACGCCGCCCACCCCATCGGCCTGGTCGCCGGGGGAGCGGCGCCCTCCCCGGTGCCGTACGCCGACATCGTCTGCGCCACCACCCACAAGGTGCTGCGCGGACCGCGCGGCGGGATGATCCTTTGCGGCAGGGACCTCGCCGAGCGAGTGGACCGGGCCGTCTTCCCGTTCACGCAGGGCGGTGCGCAGATGCACACGGTCGCCGCGAAGGCGGTCGCGTTCGGGGAGGCGGCAACGCCGGCGTTCGCCGTGTACGCCCATCAGGTGGTCGCCAATGCGAGGGTTCTCGCGGCCGCGCTGCAACGGGAGGGCCTGGTCGTGACGACCGGCGGCACCGACACGCATCTCCTCACCGCCGACACCGCGCCCCTGGGGGTCGACGGACGCGCCGCGCGGGGGCTGCTGGCGGCCGCCGGGATCGTCCTGGACTGCTGCGCCCTGCCGCACGGCACCGCCCGTGGCCTGCGCCTGGGCACCGCCGCGGTGACCACGCAGGGCATGGGGGAGGCGGAGATGACGCGGATCGCGGCGCTGCTGGCCGGGGTGCTGCGGGAGGTGACCGACGCCCGGACGGCCCGCGAGAACGTTCGCGAGCTGACTCTGGCGTTCCCGCCCTATCCGGGCTGAACCGGGGCAGACGCGCCCTGTGCGCTCCCGGTGCGCACCCTGGTACGCGCCCCCGGTCGGGCACCGCGCACAGCCGGACGTGAAACCATCGTCACTACCCGGGAGTCCTCACACATATGCGCCGTGACGTAGTCGATCGCTAGGGTGTGGGACTGAGATGGCCGGCGAGACATGTGGGGAAGCCCGTGCGTGAATACCTGCTGACGCTCTGCATCACGGCCGCGGTGACGTATCTGCTGACAGGGCCGGTACGGAAATTCGCGATCGTGGCCGGAGCGATGCCGGAGATCAGGGCCCGTGACGTGCACCGGGAACCCACTCCGCGGCTCGGCGGGATCGCGATGTTCTTCGGTCTGTGCGCCGGCCTGCTGGTCGCCGACCATCTCACCAACCTCAACGAGGTCTTCGAGAAGTCGAACGAGCCGCGCGCCCTGCTCTCCGGGGCGGCGCTGATCTGGCTGATCGGCGTCCTGGACGACAAGTTCGAGATCGACGCCCTGATCAAGCTGGGCGGCCAGATGATCGCCGCGGGCGTGATGGTCATGCAGGGTCTGACGATCCTGTGGCTCCCGGTGCCGCTGGTCGGCACGGTCGCACTGACGCAGTGGCAGGGCACGCTGCTGACGGTGGCGCTGGTCGTGATCACCATCAACGCCGTCAACTTCGTGGACGGGCTCGACGGACTCGCCGCCGGCATGGTGTGCATCGCCGCTGCCGCGTTCTTCATGTACGCGTACCGCATCTGGTACTCGTACGGCATCGAGGCCGCCGCCCCGGCGACGCTCTTCGCGGCGATCCTGATGGGCATGTGCCTGGGGTTCCTGCCGCACAACATGCACCCCGCCCGGATCTTCATGGGCGACTCGGGCTCCATGCTGATCGGGCTGGTGCTGGCCGCGGGCGCGATCTCCGTCACGGGTCAGATCGACCCCGATGTGATGAAGCTGTTCTCCGGTTCGGAACGCGCCGCCGTCCACCAGATGGTGCCGGTCTACATCCCGCTGGTGATGCCGCTGACGATCATCGCGATCCCGGCCGCCGACCTGATCCTGGCGATCGTGCGCCGCACCTGGCGCGGGCAGTCGCCGTTCGCCGCGGACCGGGGGCATCTGCACCACCGGCTGCTGGAGATCGGCCACTCGCACAGCCGGGCGGTGCTGATCATGTACTTCTGGTCGGCGCTGATCGCCTTCGGCGCGCTCGCCTACTCGGTCAACTCGGCCTCCATGTGGATCGTCCTCGGCGTCGTGTTCCTCAGCGCGATCGGGCTGGGGCTGCTTCTGCTGCCGCGGTTCACGCCGCGCACCCCGCGCTGGGCCGAGGCGTTCGTGCCGCCGCGCTACCGGCGTCGCCGGGGCTCCGCGGCAACCGCGCGGCAGCAGCCGTCGGCGGCCTCCGCCGAGCCGTCCGCGGCGGAGGCGGAGCCCGTCGCGGCCCGCGCGAAGGAGGAGCGGCAGACGCCCGTCGCGGCCGGGGTGGCAGGGGCCAACGGGGCCACCGCGATCGGCGGGCGGCGCGGCTCCAAGGTAAGAATCTGACGAGAGCATTGCCAAGTCGTGGGAGAGTCCGGGGAGGGCAAAGTTCCCCATTACCAGACAAGCCACCCCGGTTTCCGCGCAGACGTGCACTGTCACTCTCATGTGTGACAGTGGGCACACCATCCAGGTAAAGACCTCATCAAATAGTTTGTGATACGGTTCACGAGAACCCCCGGATGGAGCCGAAGGACCGTACTGAGACGGTTCGTTGGAGCGAGGCGGAGCGAGGTCACTCGCCCCCTCGGGCCGGGACTACGCTCGTCCATGACGACACCCTGCCCCCGTTGAATGCGGAGTTGCCGCCATGCAGTCCAACGACGTACGAACGCTCCTGCACTGTGCCCTGCCCACCGCGGTCGCGGGTGTGGCGGGAGTCGCGGTGAGCGCCGCCGTTGCCGGCGGCAAGGGAGCGCTCGGCGCCGTACTCGGCGCGGTGCTCGTCCTGCTTTTCATGGGCGGCGGGCTGATGGTGCTGCTGCGCACCGCGCGCCAGCTTCCCCATCTGTTCCAGTCGATGGGGCTGCTGCTCTACACCACTCAGATTCTGCTGTTGATGATCGTACTGATCACGTTCAAGGGGACCTCGGCCTTCAATCCGAAATGCTTCGCCTTCACGCTGCTCGCGACCACCCTGGTGTGGATCGCCGCACAGGTCGTCTCGCACATGAAGGCCAAGATCCTCTACGTCGAGCCGGATTCCGCTCGGGCGTCGTCGTGACCTGTAGGGCCGGTGTAAAGGGACTTCCGCTCTTTTGCTATGGTCTCGCCACAACTGCGGCAGAGCTGGCGCGGGCGGCAAGCGTGCCTGTGACGTCTCACGGTTCAAAGCCCAGTCGCCGCCCCCTAATCCGCAAGTCCAGTCCAGTGCCGTCCCGCGGTCGCAGGCCGCGCCGACACATCGAGGTTGCCGTACCCATGCGCCACGCTGAAGGAGCTCGCGGTGAGTAACGCCAAGACGCTCGCCTTCGAGACCGACTGTCATATTTTCGACGGGTGCGGTTTCCCGACCCCCGGCCTGCACTCGTTCATGTTCGAGCCGCTCTTCACCGTCGGCGGCATCGAATTCAACAAGCCGATGCTGCTCTCGCTGGTGAGCACCGTCATCGTCATCGGATTCTTCTGGGCAGCCTTCAACAAGCCGAAGCTGATCCCCGGCAAGCTCCAGATGGTCGGCGAGGCCGGCTACGACTTCGTACGCCGCGGAGTCGTCTACGAGACGATCGGCAAGCGCGAGGGCGAGAAGTACGTCCCGCTGATGTTCGCGCTGTTCTTCTTCATCTGGATCATGAACTTGTGGTCGATCGTGCCGATCGCCCAGTTCCCGGCCACCGCGGTGATCGCCTTCCCGGCCGGTCTCGCCGCACTCGTCTACATCCTGTGGATGAGCATCACGTTCAAGCGCCACGGCTTCATCGGCGGCTTCAAGAACATCACCGGCTACGACAAGTCGCTCGGCCCGGTGTTCCCGATGGTCATGTTCTTCGAGTTCCTGTCGAACGTGCTCATCCGGCCCTTCACCCACGCCGTCCGGCTCTTCGCGAACATGTTCGCCGGCCACGTGCTGATCCTGATCTTCACCATCGGAACCTGGTACCTGCTGAACGGCATCGGCATCGCCTACTCGGCGATCTCGTTCCTGATGGTCCTCGTGATGACGGTGTTCGAGCTGTTCATCCAGGCCCTCCAGGCCTACGTCTTCATCCTCCTGTCCTGCAGCTACATCCAGGGCGCGCTCGCCGAGCACCACTGAGCACCCGCACCACCCCCTGAACTTCCGGTGGCCAACCCCCACCGGCCTGTGTAAAGAGAAGGAAGTTACGGCATGTCCGCTCTCGACACCCTCGCCGCGGTCGAAATCAAGGGCAACCTCGCTGCCATCGGCTACGGTCTCGCGGCCATCGGCCCCGGCGTCGGCGTTGGCATCATCTTCGGCAACGGCACCCAGGCGCTGGCTCGCCAGCCCGAGGCCGCCGGCCTGATCCGTCAGAACCAGATCCTCGGCTTCGTCCTCTGTGAGGCGCTCGCCCTGATCGGTCTGGTCATGGGCTTCGTCTACCCGACGTCCTGATCCGGTCTAACGCCGACGAGAGAATTCCACGGAAGGAACTGATGTGATCTCGCCCTTGCTGCAAATCGCGGCTGAGGAGGAGGCCCAGAATCCTCTGATCCCGGAGATCCCCGAGCTCGTCATCGGTCTGATCGCCTTCGCGATCGTGTTCTTCGTCCTGGGCAAGAAGCTCCTTCCGAACATCAACAAGGTTCTGGAAGAGCGTCGCGACGCCATCGAGGGCGGGATCGAACAGGCCGAGATTGCTCGCACCGAGGCCCAGAGCGTCCTGGAGCAGTACAAGGCCCAGCTCGCCGAGGCCCGGCACGAGGCCGCGCGGCTGCGCCAGGAGGCGCAGGAGCAGGGCGCCGTGCTCATCACCGAGATGCGCGCGGAAGGCCAGCGCCAGCGCGAGGAGATCGTCGCCGCCGGGCACAGCCAGATCGAGGCGGACCGCAAGGCCGCCGCGTCCGCGCTGCGCCAGGACGTCGGCAAGCTCGCCACCGAACTGGCCGGCAAGCTCGTCGGGGAGTCCCTCGAGGACCACGCCCGCCAGAGCCGCGTCATCGACCGTTTCCTCGACGAGCTCGAGGAGAAGGCCGAGGCGTCTCGATGACCGCACACGGAGCGAGCCGCGAGGCATTCGCAGCAGCCCGTGAGCGTCTCGACGCGCTGACGGACTCCACGTCCGTGGACGCCGCGCAGCTCGCCGGTGAGCTGGCGACCGTCACCGCGCTGCTCGACCGCGAGGTCTCGCTGCGTCGGGTCCTCACCGACCCGGCGCAGGCCGGCGAGGCCAAGGCCGAGCTGGTCCAGCGCCTGCTCGGCTCCCGGATCAGCGGCCCCGCCGCCGACCTGGTGTCCGGCCTGGTGCGTTCCCGCTGGTCGCAGTCCCGCGACCTGGTGGACGTGCTCGAGGAGCTGGCGTCCATCGCCGACCTCACGGCCGCGCAGAAGGCCGGCACGCTCGACGACGTCGAGGACGAGCTGTTCCGCTTCGGGCGGATCGTCTCCTCGAACACCGAGCTGCGCGCCGCACTGACCAACCGGAAGGCCACCGTCTCGGCCAAGAGCGAGCTGCTGGGCAGCCTGCTCGGCAGCCGGGCCGACGCGGCCACCGAGCGACTGGTGACGCGCCTCGTGACCGCGCCCCGTGGACGTAGCCTGGAAGCGGGCCTCGAAGCCCTGTCCAAGCTCGCCGCTGAGCGCCGGGACCGCATGGTCGCCGTCGTCACCTCGGCGGTACCGCTGAGCGACCCGCAGAAGCAGCGCCTCGGCGCCGCCCTCGCGGGGCTCTACGGCCGCCCGATGCACCTCAACCTCGACGTGGACCCCGCGGTCCTCGGCGGGATCCGGGTGCAGGTCGGCGACGAGGTGATCAACGGCTCCCTCGCGGACCGCATCGAGGACGCCGCCCGCCGCATGGCGAGCTAGCAGCAACTCAAGACCGCAAGTCGAACTGATGGCGGCCCTGGTTGGGCCGTGCAGAGGATTCACCTCTTTCAGGGGGGAGTCCCCATCCCCCCAAAGTGAAACTTCGGGCCCAACAAGGAGAGCAGGGAACCCAGATGGCGGAGCTCACGATCCGGCCGGAGGAGATCCGGGACGCGCTGGAGAACTTTGTCCAGTCGTACAAGCCGGACGCGGCCTCGCGCGAGGAGGTCGGTACGGTCACCCTTGCCGGCGACGGCATCGCGAAGGTCGAGGGCCTCCCCTCGGCCATGGCCAACGAACTGCTGAAGTTCGAGGACGGCACCCTCGGTCTTGCGCTCAACCTCGAAGAGCGCGAGATCGGTACCGTCATCCTCGGCGAGTTCAGCGGCGTCGAGGAGGGCCAGCCGGTCACCCGCACGGGAGAGGTCCTGTCCGTCGCCGTCGGCGAGGGCTACCTCGGCCGTGTCGTCGACCCGCTCGGCAACCCGATCGACGGCCTCGGCGAGATCGAGACGTCCGGTCGCCGTGCGCTGGAGCTGCAGGCTCCCGGCGTCATGGCCCGTAAGTCGGTGCACGAGCCGATGGAGACCGGCTACAAGGCCGTCGACGCGATGACCCCGATCGGCCGTGGCCAGCGTCAGCTGATCATCGGTGACCGCCAGACCGGCAAGACCGCCCTGGCCGTCGACACGATCATCAACCAGCGCGACAACTGGCGCTCCGGTGACGTGAAGAAGCAGGTCCGCTGCGTCTACGTCGCCATCGGCCAGAAGGGCTCGACCATCGCCTCCGTGCGTGGCGCCCTCGAAGAGGCCGGCGCGCTGGAGTACACGACCATCGTCGCCGCCCCGGCGTCCGACCCGGCCGGCTTCAAGTACCTGGCGCCGTACACCGGCTCGGCCATCGGCCAGCAGTGGATGTACGAGGGCAAGCACGTCCTCATCATCTTCGACGACCTCTCGAAGCAGGCCGACGCCTACCGCGCCGTGTCCCTGCTGCTGCGCCGCCCGCCGGGCCGCGAGGCCTACCCGGGTGACGTCTTCTACCTGCACTCCCGTCTGCTGGAGCGCTGCGCGAAGCTCTCCGACGACCTGGGCGCCGGCTCGATGACCGGTCTGCCGATCGTCGAGACGAAGGCCAACGACGTCTCGGCGTTCATCCCGACCAACGTCATCTCCATCACCGACGGCCAGTGCTTCCTGGAGTCCGACCTGTTCAACGCCGGCCAGCGTCCGGCCCTGAACGTCGGTATCTCGGTCTCCCGCGTCGGCGGCTCCGCCCAGCACAAGGCCATGCGCCAGGTGTCCGGCCGGCTCCGCCTCGACCTCGCCCAGTACCGTGAGCTGGAGGCGTTCGCCGCCTTCGGTTCCGACCTGGACGCGGCGTCGAAGTCGCAGCTGGAGCGCGGTCAGCGCCTGGTCGAGCTGCTGAAGCAGCCGCAGTACCAGCCGATGCCGACCGAGGACCAGGTCGTCTCCGTGTGGGCCGGTACCACCGGCAAGATGGACGACGTTCCGGTCTCCGACGTCCGCCGCTTCGAGAAGGAGCTGCTCGAGTACCTGCACCGCAAGGAGCAGGGCCTCATGACCTCCATCAAGGAGGGCGCGAAGATGTCGGACGACACCCTCACCGCTGTTGCCGACGCCATCGCCGAGTTCAAGAAGCAGTTCGAGACCTCGGACGGCAAGCTTCTCGGCGAGGACGCCCCGGCCGCGGCCAAGTGACGTAAGGAAGGGACCTGACTCATGGGAGCCCAGCTCCGGGTCTACAAGCGTCGCATCCGATCCGTCACCGCGACCAAGAAGATCACCAAGGCGATGGAGATGATCGCCGCCTCGCGCGTCGTCAAGGCGCAGCGCAAGGTGGCGGCCTCCACGCCGTACGCGACCGAGCTCACCCGCGCGGTCACGGCGGTCGGCACCGGTTCGAACACGAAGCACGCGCTGACCACGCAGGCGGAGACGGTCGTGCGGTCCGCGGTGCTGCTCCTCACGAGCGACCGCGGTCTCGCCGGCGCCTTCAACTCCAACGCCATCAAGGCCGCGGAGCAGTTGACGGCACGCCTCGAAGCCGAGGGCAGGCAGGTCGACACCTACATCGTCGGCCGGCGTGGTCTCGCGCACTACAACTTCCGTGAGCGCAAGGTCGCCCAGTCGTGGTCGGGCTTCACGGACGAGCCGACGTACGCGGACGCCAAGAAGGTCGCGGGTCCGCTGATCGAGGCCATCGAGAAGGACACGGCGGACGGCGGGGTGGACGAACTCCACATCGTCTTCACCGAGTTCGTCTCGATGATGACGCAGACGGCGCTCGACGACCGTCTGCTGCCGCTCAGCCTCGACGAGGTCGCGAAGGAGGCGGCGCCGAAGGGCGAGATCCTTCCGCTGTACGACTTCGAGCCCTCGGCGGAGGACGTCCTCGACGCCCTGCTGCCGCGCTATGTGGAGAGCCGCGTCTACAACGCTCTCCTCCAGTCGGCAGCCTCGAAGCACGCCGCCACGCGGCGCGCGATGAAGTCGGCGACCGACAACGCGGGCGAGCTCATCGAGACGCTCTCCCGGCTTGCCAACGCGGCCCGCCAGGCCGAAATCACCCAGGAAATCAGCGAGATCGTCGGTGGCTCCGCAGCCCTGGCCGACGCGACCGCGGGGAGTGACAGGTAATGACGACGACAGTTGAGACGGCCGTTGCCACGGGCCGCGTCGCCCGGGTCATCGGCCCGGTCGTCGACGTGGAATTCCCCGTCGACGCCATGCCGGAGATCTACAACGCCCTTCACGTCGAGGTGGCCGACCCGGCCCAGGACGGCGCGAAGAAGACGCTGACCCTGGAGGTCGCCCAGCACCTGGGTGACGGCCTGGTCCGCACGATCTCGATGCAGCCCACCGACGGTCTGGTCCGCCAGGCCCCGGTCACCGACACCGGCACGGGCATCTCCGTCCCGGTCGGCGACTTCACCAAGGGCAAGGTGTTCAACACCCTCGGTGAGGTGCTGAACGTCGACGAGCAGTACGAGGGCGAGCGCTGGTCCATCCACCGCAAGGCCCCCAACTTCGACGAGCTCGAGTCGAAGACCGAGATGTTCGAGACCGGCGTCAAGGTCATCGACCTCCTCACCCCGTACGTCAAGGGTGGAAAGATCGGTCTGTTCGGTGGTGCCGGCGTCGGCAAGACGGTGCTCATCCAGGAGATGATCTACCGCGTCGCCAACAACCACGACGGTGTCTCCGTGTTCGCCGGCGTCGGTGAGCGCACCCGTGAGGGCAACGACCTCATCGAGGAGATGGCCGACTCGGGCGTCATCGACAAGACCGCCCTGGTCTTCGGTCAGATGGACGAGCCCCCGGGCACCCGTCTGCGTGTGGCCCTGGCCGGTCTGACCATGGCGGAGTACTTCCGCGATGTGCAGAAGCAGGACGTGCTGTTCTTCATCGACAACATCTTCCGCTTCACGCAGGCCGGTTCCGAGGTCTCGACCCTGCTCGGCCGTATGCCCTCCGCGGTGGGCTACCAGCCGAACCTGGCCGACGAGATGGGCCTCCTCCAGGAGCGCATCACCTCGACCCGTGGTCACTCGATCACCTCGATGCAGGCGATCTACGTCCCCGCGGACGACCTGACCGACCCGGCCCCGGCCACCACCTTCGCCCACCTCGACGCGACGACGGTGCTCTCCCGTCCGATCTCGGAGAAGGGCATCTACCCGGCCGTGGACCCGCTGGACTCGACGTCCCGCATCCTCGACCCGCGGTACATCGCGGCGGACCACTACAACACCGCGATGCGCGTCAAGACGGTCCTGCAGAAGTACAAGGACCTTCAGGACATCATCGCCATCCTCGGCATCGACGAGCTGGGCGAGGAGGACAAGCTCACCGTCCACCGCGCCCGTCGCGTGGAGCGCTTCCTGTCCCAGAACACCCACGTCGCCAAGCAGTTCACCGGCGTCGACGGGTCGGACGTGCCGCTGGACGAGTCGATCACCGCGTTCAACGCGATCATCGACGGCGACTACGACCACTTCCCGGAGCAGGCGTTCTTCCTGTGCGGTGGCATCGAGGACCTGAAGGCCAACGCCAAGGAGCTGGGCGTCTCCTGAACTCCCTGAGTTCGAAGTGAGCCCTTCGGCTCACGGCTGAGGGGGCGGGCGCGTCCCGCCCCCTCGCGCACGCCCCTTAGACTTGTAACCAACACCCGGCAGAATCCGCCGGGTGGTGACCCGAGGAGCCACCTTGGCTGCTGAGCTGCACGTCGCGCTGGTCGCGGCCGACCGAGAGGTCTGGTCCGGCGAGGCCACCCTGGTCGTCGCGCGCACCACGTCCGGCGACATCGGCGTCATGCCCGGTCACCAGCCGCTGCTCGGTGTGCTGGAGTCGGGCCCGGTGACCATCCGTACGAGTGAGGGTGGAACGGTCGTCGCCGCGGTGCACGGCGGTTTCATCTCGTTCGCGGACAACAAGCTGTCGCTGCTGGCCGAGATCGCCGAGCTGTCGGACGAGATCGACGTCCAGCGCGTGGAGCGCGAGCTCGAGCGCGCGAAGGCGGAGGGCGATGCCGCCGCCGAGCGTCGCGCGGACGTACGACTGCGTGCGGCGGCCTCGCGCTGACCGAGCGCGAAACCGCATGACGTCACTCAGCCGCGGTCGGCACCGGAGCAATCCGGAGCCGACCGCGGCTGAGGCAGATATGGATGATTTTTCCGTTCCGTTACCTGTTTTCGGTACCTAGGAGACGAGGAGGTCGGTGTCGATGGTCCTCGCTCTGACTGTGTGCGCAATCGTCGTGGCCCTGGTGGCGCTGGCGTTGTTCGTCTTCGGCCTGCGCCGCAGACTCATCCAGCGCTCCGGCGGCACCTTCGACTGTTCCCTGCGCTGGGACGTCTCCGAGAAACCGGACACGAGCGGAAAAGGCTGGAGCTACGGGGTCGCCCGCTACAACGGCGACCGTATCGAGTGGTACCGGGTCTTCTCGTACGCGTACCGCCCGCGCCGGGTCCTGGAACGGGGCTCGATCGAGGTGGCCGGCCGCCGGCTTCCCGAGGGGGAGGAGGAGCTGGCGTTGCTGTCCGACGCGGTGATCCTCGTCTGTCTGCACCGGGGGACGCGCCTGGAGCTCGCGATGAGCGAGGACGCGCTGACCGGATTCCTCGCGTGGCTGGAAGCGGCCCCGCCCGGACAGCGAGTGAACGTGGCGTAGCCACGTTCACTCGCTGGGTGAGGTCCCCGGGACGAAGTCTGGGGGAGCGTCGATGTCGCCTGGCGAACTTCTTTACGAGAGCCCGCTGTTGATGGCGCTCACCAGTTCGCCGCCCGCGGTGTCTCCGCTGAACTCCCAGAAGAACGCGCCGCCGAGGCCCTGGTTCTTGGCCCAGGCCATCTTCCCGGCGATGGTGGCCGGGGTGTCGTAGGACCACCAGTTGCTGCCGCACTTCGCGTAGGCCGTGCCGGCGATCGTGCCGGTGGCCGGGCAGGACGTCCTGAGGACCTTGTAGTCCTCGATGCCCTGCTCGTAGGTGCCCGGCGCCGGGCCCGTGGCGGTGCCGCCCGGGGCGTCCCGGGTGACGCCGGTCCAGCCGCGGCCGTAGAAGCCGATGCCGATGAGCAGCTTGCTCGCGGGCACGCCCTTCGCCTTGAACTTGGCCATCGCGTCGGCCGTGGTGAACCCGGCCTGCGGGATGCCGTTGTACGTCGTCAGCGGGGAGTGCGGGGCGGTCGGACCGTCCGCGTCGAAGGCGCCGAAGAAGTCGTACGTCATCACGTTGTACCAGTCGACGTAGTTCGCGGCGCCCGCGTAGTCGGCGGCGTCGATCTTGCCGCCGGAGCTGCCGTCGGCCGTGGTGGCGGCGGTGACCAGGTAGTTCGCGCCGAACTTGGCGCGCAGGGCCTGCATCAGGTTCTTGTAGGCCGCGGCCCCGCTGGTGTCGCAGGACAGGCCGCAGGCGTTCGGGTACTCCCAGTCGACGTCGATGCCGTCGAAGACGTCGGCCCAGCGCGGGTCCTCGACCAGGTTGTAGCAGGACTGGGCGAACGCGGACGGGTTGGCGGCGGCCTGGGCGAAGCCGCCGGACCAGGTCCAGCCGCCGAACGACCAGAGCACCTTGATGTGCGGGTACTTGGCCTTCAGCTGGCGCAGCTGGTTGAAGTTGCCGCGCAGCGGCTGGTCCCAGGTGTCGGCGACGCCGCTGACCGACTGGTCGGCGGTGAAGGCCTTGTCGTAGTCGGCGTAGGAGTCGCCGATCGCGCACTGGCCGTTCGTGACGTTGCCGAAGGCGTAGTTGATGTGCGTGATCTTCGCGGCCGAGCCCGACGTCACCAGGTTCTTGACGTTGTAGTTGCGGCCGTAGATGCCCCACTCGGTGAAGTAGCCGAGTTTGACCTTGTCGCCGGTGGTCGGGGGAGTGGTGCCCCCGCCGGTGGTGCGGACGGCGACCGCGCTGCCGGCCGGTCCCGTCTGGTCGGCGGTGTCACGGGCCCGGACGGCGTAGGAGTAGTCGGTGCCCGCGCTGAGGCCGGTGTCGGTGTAGGAGGTGGTCGTCACGGTGGCGACCTTGGCGCCGTCGCGCAGGACGTCGTAGTTCTTGACGCCCTTGTCGTCGGTGGCCGCGGACCAGGTCAGCTTCACCGAGGTGTCGGTCACGGAGGAGGCCGTGGGCGTGCCGGGCGCGGAGGGGGCGGCGTCACCGGGCACCGAGGTGCCGTCGCAGCCGCCGCCGTTGAGCTTGCAGCCGGACGGGGAGCCGGCGCCGGTGCCGTTGAAGCCGAAGGAGACCGAGGCGCCGGCGGCGAGGCTGCCGTTCCAGGACTTGTTCCTGGCGGTCCAGTGGGTGCCGGAGGACGTGACGTCGGCGTCCCAGGCGGAGGTGACGGAGGTGCCGGAGGGGAAGTCCCACTCGACGGTCCAGGAGCTGATGGCGGTGGTGCCGGTGTTCTTCACCGTCCACCTGCCCTCGAAGCCGGTGCCCCAGTCGGAGGCCTTGGTGTAGGTGGCGGTGGCGGTCGGGGCGGCCTGGGCGGGGCCCGCCAGGCCGACCAGCCCGGCCAGGGGGAGCAACAGCGTCGCGAACGCTGCCGCGGCTCTGTGTCTGAAGCGCATCTCGCGCCTCCTCGGGGGGAGTCGGGGGGCGTGGCTGAGCCTTCACGCCCACGGTGCCGCGAGAATAGAAAGGTCTGGACCACGGGTCAATAGGTCTGGACCACTCCGACCCCGTTCCGCTCCCGATCTCACCGGATGCCCAACTCCTGTGCCAGGACCGCCGCTTGCACCCGGCTGCGCAGTCCCAGCTTGCCCAGCAGTCGGCTGACGTGCGTCTTCACCGTCGCCTCCGCCATGTCGAGGCGTTCGGCGATCCCCGCGTTGGACAGCCCCTGGCCCAGACAGGCGAGCACCTCGCGTTCACGCCGGGTCAGCGGGTCGAGCGCGGCCGGATCGGCCGCGGGCGTGCGGACCGGGCGCGCGGCGAACTCGGCGATCAGACGGCGTGTCACGGCCGGGGCGATCAGCCCGTCCCCGGCGGCAACGGTGCGGACCGCGGTCAGCAGATCCCTCGCCTCCGCGGTCTTGAGCAGGAATCCGGCCGCACCGGCCCGCAACGCACCGAACACGTAGGCGTCGAGGTCGAAAGTGGTCAGGACCAGGACGTCGGCCAGCCCCTCCCCGACGACCTGCCGGGTCGCCGACACCCCGTCCAGGCGCGGCATCTGAATGTCCATCAGCACCAGGTCCGGCCGCAGCTCCCGGGCCAGCGCCACCGCCTCCTCACCGTCCGCGGCCTCCCCGACCACCTCGATGTCGGGCGCGCTGCGCAGGATGAGGACGAGTCCGGCACGGACGGCGGACTGGTCCTCGGCGACGAGAACACGGACGACGGAGCTCATGCGGGCTCTCCTTCGACGAGGGGGAAGACGGTGCGGACCGTCCAGCGCGGCCCCTTCGGCCCGGCCTCGAACGTGCCGCCCAGCAGGGCCGCCCGCTCCCGCATGCCGACCAGTCCCGCACCGGAACCGGGGGCGCGCGGTCCGTCCCGGTGGCCGTACGGACTGCTCACCCGCACGTCGAGCGTGTCGTCGCGCCGGCGCAGCGCGACGGTGACACGGCCGGGGCAGGCGTGCTTCAGCGCGTTGGTCAGCGACTCCTGCACGATCCGGTACGCGGCGAGTTCGACGGGGACGGGGACCCGGCCGTGGCCGGTGTCCGGGGGCATGTCCAGGGTCACGTCGAGCCCGTTCGCGCGGGCGCCGTCGACGAGGGCCGCGAGTCCGTCGAGGGTGGCGGCCGCGGCCGGTTCGTGGTCCCCGCTGCCGTCACGCAGGATCCCGATCAGCCGCCGCATCTCCGCCAGCCCCTCGACGCTGTTCTCGCGGATGACGGACAACGCCTGCCGGGACGTCTCCGGGTCGTCGATGGAGAGGGCGGCCGTCGAGTGGATGGCGATCGCGGACAGGTGGTTGGCGACCACGTCGTGCAACTCCCGTGCCATCCGCGCCCGTTCGGCGGTGACGGCCTGGGCCCGGTCCATCTCGGCGAGCAGCGCGGTCTGTTCGGCCCGCAGCCGGGCGGCCTCGGCGGCGTCACGGTGGTTGCGCACGATCCAGCCGGTGGCGGCGGGCCCGTACGCGACGACGCCCACGACCACGCCGACCAGCAGCGCCTCGGGCACCCGCCATACCGCGAACGGCACCAGCGTCCCCGCCACCGTCAGCAGCCCGGTGATCCACTGGATGCGGCGGGCGGAGGCGAGCGGGCCGTACAGGACGGCCGCGTACACGAGGTCGGTGAACATCAGGACCGTGGACAGACTGCCCTGGGTCACGAGGTCCGCGCTGATCGCGGCCGTGCCGGTGAGCAGGGCCGCGCGGGGAGCCGCCCGGCGCAGCACCTCACAGCCGGCCATCACGGCGAGCGGCGCCAGCACCGGCCAGGGGCCGTCGAACAGCGTGACCCTGGCGCTGGAGGGCCGCGTGCCCAGCCCGATGGCCACCAGCAGCAGCCCGCCGAGCAGTCCGCCGACCCCGACGCACACGTCGAAGCGGTGCGGGCGGGGCAGTCGTCGTACGGCCATGCCCTCCATCCAACACGCCTCGTGCGGCGCGCGCCTGCTCCCCGGGGACGGTCCCGAACTGCATCTTTCGATGTACCGCGACCTCGTCAACGGCGACGACGAATCCGGCAGGCCGGGACGGGAGCCTGGGACGGTGAGCGAGAGGAGCGAACCGTGGTCGTCACACTGATCATCGCCTGCGAGGTGGCCTTCTGGGTGCTGCTGGCCGCCGGGCTGGCCTTCCGGTACGTGCTGCGGATGCCGCGGCTGGGCCTCGCCCTGCTGCTGTGCGAGCCGTTGCTGGAGATCGTGCTGTTCGCCGTGACCGCGACCGACCTCAGGAACGGCGCCGAGCCGGACTGGCGGCACGGACTCGCCGCCGTCTACATAGGCTTCACCGTGGGCCTCGGCCACTCCACGATCAAGTGGGCCGACGCCCGCGTCGCCCACCGCTTCGCGGGCGGTCCGCCGCCCGTACGACCGCCGAAGTACGGCAGGGCCCGCGCCGTTCACGAATGGAAGGTCGCGGGCCGCTGGACCCTCGCCGCCCTGGTCGCCGTCGCCCTGCTCCAGGCGGCCGTCTGGTACGTCGGCGGCGACGGCGACACCGGCTCGCTGCGGGCATGGCAGCAGCGGATGCTGTTCGTCGTCGGCGTCAACGTCGTCATCGCCGCGAGCTACACCCTCTTCCCTAAGCGGGAACCCAAGGGCGGCCCGGAGCGGGAACCGGCCAAGATGGGCTAGCGCTCGCCGCCCGGCACCCACAGCACGTCGCCGACCGCCTTGTTGGCCGTGCGGGCGAGGATGAACAACAGGTCGGACAGCCGGTTGAGGTAGGTCGCGGTGAGCGGGTTCATCTGCTCGCCGTGCGCCTCCAGGGCGGCCCAGGTGGAGCGTTCGGCGCGTCGGACCACCGTGCACGCCTGATGCAGCAGGGCCGCGCCCGGGGTGCCGCCGGGCAGGATGAACGACCGCAGCTTGTCCAACTGCGCGTTGAAACGGTCGCAGTCCGCCTCCAGCCGGTCGATGTAGAACTGCTCGACCCTCAGGGGCGGGAACTCCGGGTTCTCCACGACCGGCGTCGACAGGTCGGCGCCCACGTCGAACAGATCGTTCTGGACGCGCACCAGAACCTCGGCCGTCTCCTCGTCGAGTCCGCCCAGTGCGAGGGCCGTGCCGATGACCGCGTTCGCCTCGTTGGCATCGGCGTAGGCGGCGATCCGCAGATCGGTCTTGGCGACCCGGCTCATGTCGCCGAGAGCGGTGGTGCCCTGGTCGCCGGTCCTGGTGTAGATGCGCGTCAGATTGACCATGCCGCCAATCTAGTGCCGTGACCGGGAAGGTTCACCGGCGCGTGACGCCCGCCTGCTCAGTACGGGGCCAATCGGAGTGAATCGGACAGGATTTGACGACGTGACCGGCGTCTCACGCCGTGAGACGTGAGACGCGTTACTAACCGGTCACGCAGCGCCTCGCGACCGCTAATCTCCGGCCGAGAGACAGACGGACAGGCAACCGGGGCGGCTGCGCCGGATGGTTGACGCCGGTGACATCGGGCGTGTGAACGGGCAGGGCTCTACAGGCACCGGAACCGCACAGGTCCCAGAGGCCTCACCCGTGCGAGTGAATTGGGTATCGGTTCGCTCACAGACGGCAACCTCTGACCGCTTCTCGCAGTCAGAGGATGCAACACCGGACACCACCACCGCGGAGCACGAGACGCACGCTTAGGGGAGCGCTATGCACATCAAGGGCGACCACGTCGAGCTGGTCGTCGGGGGCCGCCTCGACGTCCGCAGCGCGGCGGACGCCCGTACGGCCCTGCACACGGCCGTCGACGACGGAGTCGGCGACCTGGTGCTCGACCTGTCCGGACTCGACTCGTGGGACGCCACCGGACTCGGCGTCATCATGGGCGTCCACCGGCGGGCCGGCCGCTGCGGCCGGCGCCTGGTGCTGCGCGGCGTGCCGCCGCAGATGCAACGCCTGCTGGTGGCCACCCGGCTGCACCGGATCCTCGCCATCGAGGGCGGCATCGGAGTGGAGTCCCTGCCCCGCGTGTGACGCGACAGGGGCTGTGGCCTGCGGCGGGAAGCGTGCGGCGGGCGCGACGGGTGCGAGCGGCCCGACGCAATCCTCACGAGACCGTGACTCTTCAGGCGGCCCGGCACCCCGGACTGTCGTAGATACTGTGCGAAGGTTTACGGTTCGACTGCCCGCCGCCCGCAGCCCTCGAGCGGGCACCGGACCAGAAGCGACAGCCCAGTGTGCGGCAAGGCCGGGAGGGGCTACCGCCACACGACGCTTTTGGGGGGCTTGACCCATGGACCCGAACACCCGGGGACCCGAGGAGCACGGCCACGACCAGGGGGACCTCTCCCGGTCGAGCGCCTTCGACTCCGGGCCCGGCCAGACCTCGCGCCCGCGCCCGTCCAGGGACCCCCTCACCCCCGACTTCGGCCAGCCCGCCCCGGCCCTGGCCCGCACGGTGCGCCTGGTCGCCGGCGACCATCTGCTCACCGTCAACCCCGTCGACGGCAGCGAGATCGAGCTGTGCCCGCCTGGGGGCACCGCCCGCTCGAGCGCAGCCGAGAGCGGGGGAGAGCGGCCCGGCAGGCCCGCCAGGCGCACGCCCGAGGGGCGCGCCGAGGCCGAACGCGCCGCCAGGCCGCCCGCCCCCGCCGGAACCGTCCCGCCCGCGCAGCCGCTCCTGGGCCGTCAGGACGAACGCGAACAGCTGGTCCGTCTCCTCGCCCGCGGCCGCTCCGTCCGTCTCACCGGCGCCCCCGGCTCCGGCCGCACCAGCCTCCTCGACCTGGTCGCCGAGGACTGCGAGGACCTCGCCCCCGACGGCGTCGTCCGTCTCAGCGGCCGCCTGCGCACCGCCGCAGACCTGCTGCACGACCTCTTCCACGCCGTCTACGACGCCCCGCGGCACCGCCCCGACGGGGACGAGCTGCGCGACCTGGTCCGCGAGGTCGGCGCGGTCGTGGTGGTCGACGACCTCGACCTCGGCGGCGCCGACCTCGACGAGCTGCTGGACGCGACGCCCGAGTGCGCCTTCCTGCTCGGCGTGACGCCGGACACCCCGCCGCCCTCCGTGGACTCCGCCGTCGAGGAGGTCGTCCTCAGCGGTCTCGACCGTGCGGGCGGCGTCGAGGTCATCGAGCGTGCCGTCGGCCGCGTCCTCACCGAGGAGGAGGCCAACTGGGCCGGCGACCTGTGGTTCGAGTCCGAGGGCCTGCCGCTGCGGTTCGTGCAGGCCGGCGCGCTCCTCGCGCAGCGCGACCGGCTGCGGGCCGGCGCCGACGCGGTCGACGTGTTCGGTGTCTTCGAGGACGTCCGGCCGCTGCCCGGCCCCGTCGACGCGGCCGCCGGGGCCGGGGAGGCCGAGGGGATACCCCTGCCCTCCCTCGGCGAGGCCGCCGCCCCCGCCCCGCTGCTCGCCGCCCGCCTCAGCGCCTCCGCCCGCGCCACCCTGCGACTCGCCGTCGCCCTCGGCGGCGAGGTCCCGCACCAGGCCCATCTGCCGGCCCTGGTCGGCGACACCCACGCCGACGCCGCCCTCGGCGAGCTGGCCGGCTGCGGGCTCGTCTCCCCGGTCGGCACCCGCTACCGGCTCGCCGCCGGCGTCCAGACCCAGCTCGAGGCCGCCGGGTACGCCGACGACGTCGAGACCCGCGCCCGCGCCGCCGCCCAGCACTACGCCTGGTGGACCGGGCACCCCTCGGTCACCCCGGAACGGGTCTGCGCGGAGGCCGACGCCGTCCTCGCCGCCCTCGCGGCCGTCGTCGCGGACACCACCCGGCCCGAGGAGGGCGAGGAGGTCACCGCCGTCCGGCTCGCCCGCACGGCGGCGCCCGCGTTCGCCGCGGGACTGCAGTGGAGCGCCTGGTCGAGCGCTCTGCACGAAGGCGCGGAGGCCGCCCGGCTCGCGGCGCAGTCCGCGGACCGCGCCTACTTCCACCATGAGCTCGGCGTCCTCGCGCTGTGCACCGGGGACCTGGACCGGGCCCGTTCCGAGCTGGAGGCCTCGCTCGCCCTGCGCGGCACGATCGCCGACAAGCGCGGCACCGTGGCCGGCCGCCGTGCCCTCGCGCTGGTCGCCGACCGCTCGGGCGACGTGCCCGGCCTGCCCGTCGCGACGTTCGGCGACGAGACGCTCGACGTCCGCCGCGAGGAGCAGGCGTCCCCGCCCCACGGCGTCCGGGCGGCGCACCCGGCCTTTCCGCCTCACGGCGTCCAGGCGGCGGCGCACCCGGCCTCCCCGCCGGAGGCCGAGACCCTCGTCGCCCGCCGCGAACCGCCCGCCGCGGCGACCCGCCACAGCCGCGGCGGTCTGCGCGGCCTCGCCCGCCGCAACCTGGTCGGCGTCGGCGCGGGCGCGCTGCTCGTCGCCGTGCTCGGCACGGTGGTCACGCTCGGCGCGACCTCGAACAAGGACGCCGGTGACCCCTCCGACCGGGTCGGCGTCAACCCGTCCGTCTCCACCGGGGTCGACGGCGGTGACCTCGGCGCGGACCTTCCCGGCGACGACAAGGGCTCCGCCGACACGGGTGAGGCGACCAGCAGGCCCACGGACCCGGGCCCGGACGGAACCATGGGCACCTCGGACGACCCGACGCCCACGGGATCGGCGACGCCGTCGGCGGGGGCGAGCAGCTCGGAGGATCCCGGGGACGGGGACGGGAAGCCCTCCGGATCCCCCAAGCCGCCGCCGTCGCCGAGCTCGACGGCCAAGCCGCCGTCGGGAACGCCGACGGGGCCGACGGGGCAGCCCAGCGACACGCCCAGCGGCACCCCTACGGGATCGACGCCGTCCGGCACGCCGTCCGGCACGCCCTCCGGCGACACCTCGGTCTCGGGCGGCAACTCCATGTCCTCCGCGCCCGTGGGCGGCACGATGAGCTCCCCCGGGCTTGTCGGGCCCTCCGACACGGAGCCGGGTTCGCCGGACGAGGTGATCTGAGCCGCGGGGGCACGCCCCCCGGCACACGACAGGGCCGGGTTCCGCTACGGGAACCCGGCCCTGGTCGTCGTACGGACGTCGTGGGGACGCCGTACCGGGCGTCAGAACAGCCGCAGTTTGTCGTCCTCGATGCCGCGCAGGGCGTTGTAGTCGAGGACCGCGCAGCCGATGCCGCGGTCCGTGGCGAGGACGCGGGCCTGCGGCTTGATCTCCTGGGCGGCGAACACGCCGCGGACCGGGGCGAGATGCGGGTCGCGGTTCAACAGCTCGAGATAGCGGGTGAGTTGCTCGACCCCGTCGATCTCGCCGCGCCGCTTGATCTCCACCGCGACGGTCTGCCCGTCCGCGTCCCGGCACAGGATGTCGACCGGGCCGATGGCCGTCATGTACTCGCGGCGGATGAGGGTGTAGCCCTCGCCGAGGGTCTCGATGCGGTCCGCGAGCAGTTCCTGGAGGTGCGCTTCCACGCCGTCCTTGATCAGGCCGGGGTCGACGCCCAGTTCGTGCGACGAGTCGTGGAGGATCTCCTCCATCGTGATGATGAGCTTCTCACCGCCCTTGTTGACGACGGTCCAGACGCCCGCCACGCCGTCGGAGTCCCCCGCGTCCTCCTTCAGCGTGCAGGGCGGCGACATCCAGTTGAGGGGCTTGTAGGCCCGGTCGTCCGCGTGGATGGAGACGCTGCCGTCCGCCTTCACCAGGATCAGACGGGGGGCGGAGGGGAGGTGGGCGGTGAGCCGGCCGGCGTAGTCGACGGAGCACCGGGCGATGACGAGACGCATGGTCGGCAACGCTATCCGACGCCCCGCCGTGCAGGCGATCCGCCCGCCCGTCCGCCGGTCCCGCACGTACCGTGCGACCCTTCGGCCCCGCCCCTTTTGATCAGGAAAACCTCTGTTCGGCTGTGGCCGATTGTGTGCCCAACAAGGCTTCCCTATGTGCTCATTCTCCTGGTGCGGTCACCGTCCGTTGCCTACCGTAGTGAACGGGAGGTCGCGATGCGTGTACTCAGCGTGTGCGGTGTTTCGGCATGGCGGACTCCCTTTCCCTGTCCGTCAACCCTCGTCGTTCTCGGGGGTGCGAGAGGAGTACCCATGTCGCTCGACGTCTCACCGGCCCTACTCGATCAGGCCGAGCGAGGCGAGGTCGACGAAGCAGAATTCGTCGACTGCGTCCGGACCTCCCTGCCCTACGCATGGGAGATGGTCAGCTCCCTGGTGGCCCAGCTGAAGGTGGACGGCGGAGACTTCGCCGACAACCAGACGCCCCCGCCGGGCGAGCAGGCACGCGGGCAGCTGCTGCGCGCGCTCGCGAGTGACGCCATACGCGGCGCGCTGCAGCGGCACTTCGGTGTGCGGCTCGCCTTCCAGAACTGCCACCGGGTGGCGGTGTTCCCGTTGGACTCGGCTGTCGACGAGAAGCTGGACCGCTTCACCTCGATCCGCAGCCAGGTGCTCAACCAGTCCCCGGAATTCCGGGACTGCTGACGGCATGACGACGTCGCTTGCCGCTCCTGACGCGGGAGGTCTCCAGCACCACGGGAGCATCACGGGAGCGGCAGGCTCCGCGGCCGGCTGGGCCGCTCACCGGAGGTGGGGGAGCACCTCCGAGCCCAGCCGCCGTACGTTCTCCTCGGTGGCCGCCAGGTCGCCGGAGCCCTCGACGAGCAGCGCGAAGCGCGAGATGCCCGTCCGCTCGCTGGTGGCCGCGAGGCGGTCGGCGCACAGCCTCGGCGTGCCCACCGGGTGCAGCCCGCAGAGCAGTTCGGTGTACGCCACCGGGTCCCGCATGGAGCGGGGCCGGCCGTCCACCGTGACATGGGCGTCGAGCCCCTGCTTCAGCCAGCCCGGCATGGCCTTCACCAGGGTCTCCACCGCGTCCGTGCGCCGGTCCGCGATCTGGCAGACGCCCGCCGAGACATGCGCCGCGCCGCGGATCTCGCTCTCGGACCGCCCGGCCGCGCGGGCGAACCGCCGCCACAGGGCGACCATCTCGGCCTTCTCCTCGTCCCCCACGTGCATGCCGAGCAGCATCGGCAGGCCGCGCTCGGCGGCCAGCCGCACGCTCGCCGGTGAGGTGCACGCGACGACGACCTCCGGCCCGGACGTCTCCGTCAGAGCCTCCGACGGCCGGGGCACGACGGGGACTTCACGGAAGCGGAAGCGCTCGCCGTCGGCTCCCACCGAGGGTTCGCGCAGCCAGCGCACCAGCAGATCGAGTGATTCCGGGAACCCCTTCTCGTACGCCTCCAGCCCGGAGCCGAACACCTCGAGGTCGACCCACGGCCCGCCGCGGCCGACGCCCAGCGAGAAGCGGCCGCCGCTGGTCAGGTGCAGCAGCGCGGCCTGTTCGCCGAGCGCCACGGGATGGACGGTGGGCAGCACGCTGACCGCGGTGCCCACCCTGATGCGGCGGGTGCGGCCCAGCAGCAGAGCGGCGAGCGTGACCGCCGACGGGCATGTGCCGTACGGCACGAAGTGGTGCTCGGCCAGCCAGACCGAGTCGAGCCCCGCCTCCTCGGCGACCTCGGCCGAGCGGACCGCGCGGTGCAGCGCCTCGCCCTGACCCTGGCCGGGGAACTGGGCCCCCAACACAAAACTTCCAACGCGCATGGACTTTCCTGCTTCCTTGGCTCCGACACGGAGCTCCCCCGCCCGGCATAACCGTCCGACACGTGCCGAGGACACGGCCTGGCGGAGAGATTTGCGGATTGTCTGCCGAATGGGACGTCCGGGAAGGGCGCCTGCGGGTCTGTCGCCCCACGGGTGCCCCGGCCGGCGCCGCGTACGCTGGAAGACGGTCCTGTCCCCTGTATAGCCCCGTGAGGTGTCCTGTGTCGCCGCGTCGCAACCGACCCAAGGATGAGGGCTCGTCGGGCCGGAGCGCCGAGGACGACCGCGCGCGCCGCTACGGCGGCTGGGAGTCGGCGCAGGACTGGCACGGCGAGCGGTGGAGCGTGCGGCACGTGGCCGGGGCGAGCGCCCAGGGCAAGACGTACCGGTGCCCCGGCTGCGACCAGTTGATCCCCGGCGGCGTCCCGCACGTGGTGGCCTGGCCGGAGCACGCGGGCGTCGACGACCGGCGTCACTGGCACAAGGCGTGCTGGAACGCACGGGACCGCCGCACCCCGGGGATGCAGCGGTCCCGTAACGCGCCCAGGTTCTGAACCCGGTTGAACCCGGTCTGTTCGTTGAACCCGTCTGTTCTCGGCTCGGGGCGCGGTGGCCTACACGTCCCGCTTCTCCAGCAGCGCGAAGGCGGCGCCGAGCACGACGGCCGTCGTACCCAGCGCGATCCACAGCGGGTCCCAGCCGCTCGGGCCGCTCTCGCTGAGCGAGGCCGCGTAGAAGACGCTGAGCTGGCTGGGGATCGAGTACTCGAAGAGGGCCTGGCGCAGGCTCTCCAGCGAGGACGAGAACATGAAGATCGCGATGACCAGCGGGGCCAGCAGCAGACCGATCATGATGGTGATGGCGCCCGCCGAGTGCCGGATGATCGAGCCGACGGCCAGCGACAGCAGCCCGAGCAGCGCCAGGTAGAGGGACACGCCCACGGTGGCCTTCAGCCACTCCGCGCCGCTCGGTTCGCGGGCGCCGGACAGCATCGCCACCTGGATCACGGCCACGAAGGCCGACGCCACGAGCGTCACCGTGAAGGCGACGGCGAAGAACACGATCGCCTTCGCGGCGAGGACCCGGCCGCGCGAGGGGCAGGCGACCATGGTCGTGCGGATCATGCCGGTGCCGTACTCGGAGGCCGTGGTCAGCACGCCGAGCGTGATGACGCACATGCTGCCGAGGAGCAGTCCGAAGAAGCCGAACGGCAGCGCGGTGTCGCCCGCGAGGTCCTGCTCGGAGGCGTTCGCGGCGACGATCGCTCCGGCCCCCAGCCCGATGCCCACGACGAGGAACAGGTACACGCCGAGCGTCCACATGGTGGAGCGCACCGACCGGATCTTGGTCCATTCCGAGGCGATCGCGTTCCCGAGGTGGGTGCGCACGATCGGGATCGGCGAGGTGTAGACGGGGCCGGCCGCGGCGTACGAGGCGCCGGGCGCCGTCTGCCAGGCGGGTGCGGCCTGCGGCGACGGGTGCTGCGGGGTGCTCATCGGGCGTCCTCGGACTCGGTCGGGGCGTCGGGGGCGGAAACGGGCGCGGGCATCGGCGCTGCTTCGGGCGCCGGCGTCGCGGCCGGAGCAGCGGGCGCCTTGTCCAGTGAGGGCGTCGGCGCGGGCGGCGCGGCGGGCGCGGCCGCTACCGGTGCCGCGGGCGTCGGCGGAGCGGTCGGGGTCGGGCCCTGTGCGGGCGGCTGCGCGTACGGGTTGGCGGTGTGCGGGCCGGGAGCCGCGCCGGGCGCCGCGGGGGCGCCGTACGCCCCGTGGGCGGCCGCGGGAGTCGTCTGGGCCGGCTGCGCAGGCGCGTGACCCTGTGCGTGCGGGGGCGGCGGGGCGTACCAGCCCGGCTGGCCCTGGCCCGGCACCGGCATCGGCGGTTGCGCGCCGGGCGGAACCTGCTGCTGGAGGCCGGCCTTCTGGTCGATGGTCGACCGGTAGTCCACGGCGCCCTGCGTCATCCGCATGTACGCCTCCTCCAGGGAGGCCTGGTGCGGCGACAGCTCCCACAGGCGGACGTCGCTGTCGTGGGCGATGTCGCTGATGCGGGGCAACGGCAAGCCCGTCACCCGCAGCGCGCCGTCCTGCTCGGGCAGGACGTGGCCGCCCGCCTCGGTGAGCGCCGAGGCCAGCTTCTCGCGCAGCTCCGGGTCGGTGTGCGGGGTGCGCACGCGCGCGAAGTCGGCGGAGTTGGCCGAAATGAAGTCCTTCACGCTCATGTCGGACAGCAGCTGTCCGCGCCCGATGACGATGAGGTGGTCGGCGGTGAGCGCCATCTCGCTCATCAGGTGGGAGGAGACGAACACCGTGCGGCCTTCGGCGGCCAGCGCCTTCATCAGGTTGCGCACCCAGAGGATGCCCTCCGGGTCGAGGCCGTTGACCGGCTCGTCGAAGAGCAGCACCTGGGGGTCGCCGAGCAGCGCGGCCGCGATGCCGAGCCGCTGGCCCATGCCCAGGGAGAAGCCCTTGGAGCGCTTGCGGGCCACGTCCTGGAGACCGACCACACCGAGCACCTCGTCGACCCGCCGGGCCGGGATGCCGGACAGCTGGGCCAGGCTCAGCAGGTGGTTGCGGGCGGTCCGGCCGCCGTGCACCGCCTTGGCGTCCAGCAGCGCGCCCACCTGACGGGCGGCGTTGGGCAGCCGGCGGTACGGGTAGCCGCCGATCGTCACCGAGCCGGCCGTCGGGTTGTCCAGGCCCAGGATCATCCGCATGGTCGTGGACTTGCCCGAGCCGTTCGGCCCGAGGAAGCCCGTGACGGCGCCAGGGCGCACCTGGAAGGAAAGGTTGTACACAGCGGTCTTGTCGCCGTAGCGCTTGGTCAGGCCGACTGCTTCGATCATGCTCCGCACCCATCGAAAGGTTCAGGACAGCAGGGCACACGCCCCCGTAAGGGTTAGGAGACTATCCGGGCGCTGACGGTTCCACCCAAAACAAAGCAAAGCCCAAAGCGTTACGCGTCGCGTTTCTTCAGCAGGAGGTAGCCGCCGGCGAGCGCCGCCACCGTCCACAGCGCCATGATCGCGAACCCGCCCCAGGGCCCGTACGGGGTGTCGTCGTCGATCCGCGGGACCACCTGCATGACCCTGCTGCCCGCCTGGTCGGGCAGATACCGGCCGATCTTCTTCGTGGCGGAGACGTTGCCGAGGATGTTGGAGATCAGGAAGAAGAACGGCATCAGGATGCCGAGCGACAGCATCGGTGAGCGCAGCATCGTGGCCACGCCCATCGAGAAGACCGCGATGAGCGTCATGTACAGACCGCCGCCGATCACCGCCCGCAGGACGCCGCTGTCCTCGAGCGACGCCCGATGGGAGCCGAGCGCGGCCTGCCCCAGGAAGAACGTGACGAAGCTGGTCACGAGCCCCACGGCCAGCGAGAGCCCGGCGGCCACCGCGATCTTGCTGAACAGGAAGGCGCCGCGCTGCGGCACGGCGGCAAGCGAGGTGCGGATCATGCCGGTGCTGTACTCGTTCGACACCACCAGCACCCCGAACACGATCATCGCCAGCTGACCCAGGGTCATCCCGGCGAAGCTGACGAAGGTGGGGTCGAAGGAGAGCCGGTCGTCTCGGCTCATGTTGTCGAACTCGTGGTTCGACAGCGCCGAGATCAGCACGCCGAGGGCGACGGTGACCACCACGGCGAGGGACAGCGTCCACACCGTGGACGCCACCGACCGGATCTTGGTCCATTCGGACCGGATGACCTGGGTCGCCGCCATCGTCAGCTCCTCGTCCAGTCGTCGCCCCACCGCTGCCGGGACTGTTCGCCGGGCGCGCCCGCGGGCAGGCCCGGGGGCACGTCCGCCGGAACATCGGGGGGCACGTCCGCCGGCGCGTCCGCCGCCGGCGTGTCCGTCGGAACGTCCATCGGCACGTCCGTGTGCGCGTGGTACTGCACCGACTCCGCGGTCAGCCGCATGAACGCCTCCTCCAGGGAGGCCCGCTGCGGGCTCAGCTCGTGCAGCACGATCCGGTGCCGCGCGGCCAGCTCACCGATGTGCTCGGGCCTGCCGTCGTCGACCTCCAGCACCCCGTCGCCGGTCTCGACGACCACGGCTCCGGCCTCGTGCAGCACATCGAGCAGCCGCTCCCGCTGCGGGCTGCGGACCCGGACGTAACTGCGCGAGTTCTGCGCGATGAAGTCGGCCATGGAGGTGTCGGCGAGCAGCCGGCCCTGCCCGATGACGACGAGATGATCCGCGGTCAGCGCCATCTCGCTCATCAGGTGGGACGAGACGAACACCGTCCGCCCCTGCGAGGCCAGCGATTTCATCAGCGTGCGGATCCAGTGGATGCCCTCGGGGTCGAGCCCGTTGACCGGCTCGTCGAACATCAGGATCCGGGGGTCCCCGAGAAGCGCGCCCGCGATGCCCAGCCGCTGCCCCATGCCCAGCGAGAACCCCTTGGCCTTCTTCCGTGCCACGGAGGTGAGCCCGACGGTGTCCAGCACCTCGTGCACCCGGCTGCGGGCAATGCCGTTGCTCTGCGCCAGACACAGCAGATGGTTGAAGGCGCTGCGCCCGCCGTGCATGGCCTTGGCGTCGAGCAGGGCGCCGATGCGGGTGAGCGGGTCCTTGAGCCGGTCGTAGTGCTGCCCGTCGATGAGGACGTCCCCCGCGGTCGGCCGGTCGAGACCGAGCATCATCCGCATGGTGGTGGACTTGCCCGCGCCGTTGGGACCGAGGAAGCCCGTGACGATGCCCGGTCCGACGGTGAAGCTGAGGTTCTTCACCGCCACCGTGTCGCCGTACCGCTTCGTCAGTCCCGACAGCTCGATCATGCGGCCACGCTAAAGCGCGGCAAAGCCCCCTGCCACCGGAGTGGCAGAGGGCTTCGGCGATGTCCGTTCCCCGTGACTCCCGGACGTCGCCGTGACCTACCGGGCTTTCCGGGGCCTACCGGGACTGCTGCGCCGGGACCCCGCGCGAGATCGGCTCGTCGTCCGTGGACGGCGTACCGGCCGCGGCCACCGCGGCGCCGGTCAGCGTGGCGAGCATCTCGCGGACGTTCGTCAGCTGCGCGTTGATCGAGTCGCGGCGGTTGGTGAGAGCCGCCAGCTCGCGCTCCGATTCGGAACGGATCCGGTCCGCCTTGGCGTTCGCGTCGGCCACGATGTCCTCGGCCTGGCGCTGCGCCGTCTCGACGGTCTGACGGGCCCGACGCTCGGCGTCCGTGCGCAGCTTCTCCGCCTCCAGACGCAGCTGCTCCGCGCGGTGCTCGATCTCCGCGAGACGCTTCTCCGCCTTCTGCTGACGGGACGCCAGGTCGCGCTCCGACTGCTCGCGGCGCTTGGCCAGGTTGGTCTCGAAGTCGGCGGCGGCCTGCGCGGCCTTCGCGCGGGTCTCCTCGAAGAGGGCGTCCGCCTCCTCACGCTTCGACTGCGCGTCCTTCTGCGCCTCGGAGCGCAGCTGCGACGCGTCGCTCTTGGCCTTCTCGACGATCCGGACGCCCTCGTCCTCCGCCTTGGACTTGCGCTCCGCGGCGAACGACTCCGCGTCGTTGCGCACCTGCTGGGCGGCCGACTCGGCGAGCTCCCGGTGCTGCTCGGCCGCGCGACGGGCCTCCTCGCGCAGGTCCTTGGCCTCTTCCTCGGCGAGGCGGAGGATCTTCTCGACACGCGCGCCGAGACCGGCGTACGACGGCTCCGCGTCGCTTACCTGGGCCTGGGCGTTCTGCGTCTCGAGGTGGAGCTCCTCGATGCGCTTTTCCAGAGCAGTGATACGAGCCAGAGCGCTGTCACGGTCGGAGACGAGCTTCGAGATGCGTTCGTCCACCTGAGCGCGGTCGTACCCACGCCGCACAAGCTCGAAGCCGTAGGGGGAAGTGTCGCTCATGGGGTTCCTGTCGAATGAGACCGGTGAGGTGATAGGGGGAATCCTAGGGGCCTTTGCGGTGTGTCATCGAGCGTATGCGTGTTTGATCTGGAGAATGACACCCCTTTTGGGTGGCTGACCGGCAGACCTCTTGCCAAAACTTGGGTCAAAGGCCCCAGACTTTAACGCAATCCACACATTCCGCTACCCGTCCGAGACCTTCCCACCCGATCGGGGGGCTCCGATGGTCGCACCCGCCTTGACGCCCCCGTCCTTGCCCCCGGCCGGCGCCTCGAACGACTCCAGCGCCTCCAGCACGTCCTGGACCCGGGAGATCTCCGCTTGGATGTCCTCGCGCCGGCGCACCAGGACCTCCAGCTCCCGCTTGCCCTCCTCGACCGTGCGCCGCGCCTCGCGGATCGCCTCGGCCTTGAGCTCCTCGGCCTCGCGCACCAGCGCCGACTTCTTCTGCTCGGCCTCCTTGAGGAGCCCCTCCGCCTTCTTCACGGCGGCGATACGGACCTTGCCGGCCTCGGAGTTGGCGTCCGACACCAGCTCCCGCGCCTTCGCCTGCGCCTTCGCGAGCTGCTCCTCGGACGCCTTGATCAGCGCGTCGCAGCGGTCGCCGGTCGACTTCATCGTCTCGGCGGCCTCGCGGCGGGCCCGTTCGTGCAGCGCCTCGATCTCGCTCGTGATGCGGTCGCGCAGCTCCTCCGCCCGCTCCCTTATGGCCGTCGCGTCCCGCCGGGCGCCGATGAGCAGCTCGTCCGCGTCGGTACGGGCCTTCTCCACCCGGGAGTTGCCCTCCACCGTCGCCTCGGAGACCAGCCGGTCGGCCTCGCTGCGGGCCGCGCCGACCATCGAGTCGGCCTGCGCCTCCGCGTCCGCGGTCGTCTTCTGCGCCTGCGTCTGCGCCTCGGCGAGCAGCTTGTCCGCCTCGGCCGCGGTCTCCGTGATGAGGGTGTCGACCTGCTCGGCCGCCTCGGAGCGGCGCTTGTTGGCCTCCTTGCGGGCCTCGTCCAGCGTCGTGTCGGCCTCCTCGCGGGCCACGCTCATCAGCCGGTCGGCCTCCGCGGCCGCCTCCGCCTTGAAGCGCTCCGCCTCGGCCCTGACCCGCTCGGCGTGCTGCTGCGCCGACCCCACCGTCTCGGCCGCCTCGACACGCAGCCGCTCCGCGTCCCCCGACGCGTCCGAGATCAGCTTCTCCGCCTTGGCGACCGACTCGGCGCGCAGCCGCTCGGCCTCCGCGATCGTCTCCGACTGCAGCCGCTCCGCCTCGGCGATGGTCTCCGACTGGAGCCGCTCCGCCTCGCCTCGGGCCTCGGTGATGAGGGTGTCGGCCTGCGTCGCCGCGTCCGAGCGGATGCGGTTGGCGTCGTCACGGGCGTCGGCGCGAGTGCGCGACGCGTCCTGCTCGGCCTGGGCGATGGTGTCCGACGACTCCGTACGCACCCGCTGGGCGTGCGCGGACGCCTCCGAGCGCAGCCGCTCCGCCTCCGTGATCGCCTCGCCGACGGTCTGCTCGGCCAGCGCCTGCGCCGCCTGAGCCGCCTCGTTCGCCTCCCGCCGGAGCCGGCCCGCGTCCTCGGCGGCCCGTTCCCGCTCGGCGTAGGCGTCGGTGCGGACCCGGTCCGCCTCCTCCTCGGCCTCGCGCCGGACACGGTCCGCCGCGTGCTCGGCGGCCGAACGCAGCCCGGTGATCTCGTCCTGCGCCTGCTCGTGCAGCCCGGCCACGGAATCCCGCACCTGCTGCGCGTGCTGCTCGGCCGCCGACACCATCTCGGTGGCCCGCCGGTCGGCTTCCTCGACCAGCCGGACGGCCTCGGTCTGTGCCTCCTCCACGCGCTTGCGCGCCGAGGCCAGCAGTTCCTCGCTCTGCTCGCGGGCCCGCTCGCGCTCCTGGCCGGCCTCCTGGCGGGCGGAACCGAGCAGCTCCTCGGCCTCGCGCCGGCGCCGGACGGCCTCCTCCTGGGCGGCGGCCAGCGTCTCGGACGCCTCGTCGGCCAGCCGCTCGGCGGCGGCCTGTGCCTCCGCGCGCACCCGGTCGGCGGTGTCCTGCGCCTCGGTCTTGAGCCGCTCCGCCTCCGCGGCCGCGTCGGACCGCAGCCGGACGGCGACCGCCTCGCCCTCGGCGCGTGAGGCGGACGCGTCGGCGGCGGCCTCGTTGCGCAGCCGCTCCGCCTCCGCGTCGGCCTGCTGCTGGAGGGTGCGGATCCGGTCGGCCGCCTCGTTGCGCAGCCGCTCGGTCTCCTCGACGGCCTCGCGGCGGATCCGCGCGGCCTCCTCGCGGGCGTCGGTGAGCGCCTGCTCGGCGGAGGCCAGCCGGCTCTCCGTCTCCGTCTGCAGCCGGGTCAGCTCCTCGGCCGCCTCCGCCTGCCGCGCCTCTATCCCGCGCTCGGTCTCCTCGCGCAGCTCGCGCGCGGCCTGCTCGGCGTTCGAGGTGATGGTCTCGGCGAGCTCCACCGCCTCCTCGCGGGAGCGCTCGGCCTCCGCACGGGTGCGCTCCAGGGTCTCGGCGGCCTGCCGGCGCAGCGCGGTGGCGCGCTCGATGGCCTCGGTGCGCACCTTCTCGCTGTCGGCGGTGGCCTTCTGCCGTAGCTCGTCCGCGTCGGCCTTCGCCTTGGACAGCAGCTCCTCGGCGGTCCTGGCCGCCTCCTCGATCTGCTGGACGGCCTCCTTGCGGGCCTCCGCGCGGATCTTCTCGCCCTCGGCGACGGCGTCGGCGCGCAGCTGCTCGGCCTCGCCGCGCAGCCGGCGGGCCTCCTCCTGGAGCTCGACCGTCTTGGCGCGGTACTCCTTGGTGTCGTCCTTCGCCGAACCCTTGAGCTGCTCGGCGATGTCGTGCGCCTCGGCGCGCAGCCGGTCCGCCTCGGTCTCCGCCTCACGGCGGATCCGCTCGGCCTCCTCGGCGGCGGCCCTGGTGGTGCGCTGGGCGTCCTCCTGCGCCTTGATGAGGACGTCCTCGGCGGTCTTCGCCGCCTTCGACAGCTGGGTCGCGCTCTCCTCGGCGGTGAGCGTGCGGGCCTTCTCGGAGGCCTCCGCGACGATCTTCTCGGCCTCGGCACGGGCGTCGGCGACGAGCTGCTCGGCGTCCGCCTTGGTGGTCTCGGCCTCCTTGGTGGCCTCGCTGACCAGCCGGGCGACCTGCTCCTTCGCGGTACGGGTGCGCTGCTCGTTGGCCGACTCGGCGCCCGCGAGCGTCTTGGACGCGGCCTCCTTGGCCTCGGCGAGCACCTTGTCGGCCTCGGCCTGCGCCTTGCGCAGCGCCTCCTCGGCCTCGGACATCCGCTGCTCGGCGGCGCGACTGAGCTCCCCGGCCTGCCGGCGGGCGGCGTCGGACTCGGTGACGGTGGAGGTGCGCAGCTGCTCCGCGTGGTCGCTGGCCTCCTGGGCCTGCGTGGACGCGGCGTTCAGCAGCCGCTCGGCGTCGGTGCGGGCCCGCAGCAGCAGCTGCTCGGCCTCGGCGCGGGCCGACTCGGCGTCCGCCTGGAGCCGTTGCCGGGCCTCCGTCGCCACCCGCTCGGCCTCGGCACGGGCGGCCGTCAGGGCCTGCTCGGCCTCGGCCCGTGACTCGTCGAGCAGCCGGCGGGCCTGCGCCTCGGTGCGGGCGCGCAGCTGCTCGGCCCACGCCACGTTCTCGTTGACGTGCGACTCGACGTTCTGCCGGCGCTCGGCCAGCTCCTGGTCGAGCTGCTGGCGACGGGTGACGGCCTCCTGGTGCAGCTCCGCCTGGAGGCGGGCCGCCTGCTCGGCGTGCTCCTGGAGGATCCGCTGCGTCTGCGCCCGGGCCTGGCTCAGCTCCCGTTCGGCGTCCTGCCGCAGCTGGTCGGCCTGCATCTGCGCGTTGCGCAGCAGCTGCTCGGCCTGGTACCCGAGGTCGCCGCCGTCGAAGGCGGGCCGGGACATGATGGTGCGCCGCGCCTCGTGCAACTTGGCGCGCAGCACCTCGACCTGGTAGCCGAGGTCCTCGGCATGCTGGATCGCCTTTTCCCGCTCGGTCTTCAGCCGCTTCATCTCGGCTTCGAACCGAGTCAGGTGGTCGACGTCAGCCGCCGGCTCCCGCTCCTGGCTCTCATAGCCCCGCACTGCGCGGTCCCATCCGTCCCTGGTCGCAAGCTTCCCGAACGAGCTCCGTCCATCCGCCGGACGGGGCTCCCGGGGAATGGTGTCAGATCAACGACGGAGCACGGGCTGCTGCCCCGACGCTCGCCCCCGAAACCCGGACCCCGGCTGCGTCCCGCCGCTGACGGCAGGACCGGGTCGCCCCGGTGTGAGCGGCGACCGAGCCCAACCCTACCGGCCCATATGTACGGGGGTCAGTGCTCAGGTGACTCAACAGGGGCCGATGTGACGAGTTCTGTCAGTACTCCGTGGCAATCCTTCGGGTGCAGGAAGGTGATTCGTGACCCCATGGAGCCGCGTCGGGGCTCTTCGTACAGAACGCGTACGCCCTTGGAGCGGATGTCGGCGGCCTCGCCGTCCACGTCCGCCGTGCCGAAGGCGATGTGGTGGACGCCCTCGCCGTTCTTGTCGAGCCACTTGGCGACGGTGGAGTCGGGGCGGGTCGGCTCCAGGAGCTGCAGGTAGGAGGCGCCGCCGTCGGAGGTGTCGTTGATCTTCAGCATGGCCTCGCGCACGCCCTGCTCCTCGTTGACCTCGGAGTGGAACACCTCGAAGCCGTATGTGGAACGGTAGAACTCGACGGTCGCGTCGAGGTCGTGGCAGGCGATCCCGATGTGGTCGATTCGCGTCAGCATGGTGCTAGTGCAGCGCGACGGAGGTGGTTACGCAACGTGCGCGCGATCACACTGACGGCCCGATGACGGCACGGAGTGCCACTCAGTACATTCGAAGTAAACCCTCGTTCACTCCTCGGCCTGTGCAGGCCGGTAAGGGGAATCGCAGCTCATGACTGACTCGACTGGCTCCAACGGCACGACCTCGGTGATCGTCGCGGGCGCGCGTACGCCCATGGGACGGCTGCTGGGCTCCCTCAAGTCCTTCTCCGGAGCCGATCTCGGCGGCTTCGCGATCAAGGCCGCCCTCGACCGCGCGGGCATCGGCGGCGACCAGGTGCAGTACGTGATCATGGGCCAGGTGCTGCAGGCCGGGGCGGGCCAGATCCCGGCCCGTCAGGCCGCGGTCAAGGCCGGCATCCCGATGAACGTGCCGGCGCTCACGATCAACAAGGTGTGTCTCTCGGGCCTGGACGCGATCGCCCTGGCCGACCAGTTGATCCGCGCGGGTGAGTTCGACATCGTCGTGGCCGGCGGCCAGGAGTCCATGACCAACGCCCCGCACCTGCTGCCGAAGTCCCGGGAGGGCTACAAGTACGGCGCGATCGAGATGCTCGACGCGATGGCGCACGACGGTCTGACCGACGCCTTCGAGAACATCGCCATGGGCGCGTCCACCGAGAAGCACAACACCCGTCTCGGCATCGCCCGTCCGGAGCAGGACGAGATCGCCGCCCTGTCCCACCAGCGTGCGGCCGCCGCCCAGAAGAACGGCGTCTTCGAGGCCGAGATCACCCCGGTCGAGATCCCGCAGCGCAAGGGCGAGCCGGTCGTCCTCAGCACGGACGAGGGCATCCGCGCCGACACCACCGCGGAGTCCCTCGGCAAGCTCCGCCCGGCGTTCGCCAAGGACGGCACGATCACCGCGGGCTCGTCCTCGCCGATCTCCGACGGCGCGGCCGCCGTGGTCGTGATGAGCAAGGCCAAGGCGCAGGAGCTCGGCCTGGAGTGGATCGCGGAGATCGGCGCCCACGGCAACGTGGCCGGGCCGGACAACTCGCTGCACTCCCAGCCCTCCAACGCCATCGCGCACGCCCTGAAGAAGGAGGGCCTGGAGGTCTCCGACCTCGACCTCATCGAGATCAACGAGGCCTTCGCCGCCGTCTCGATCCAGTCAATGAAGGACCTCGGCGTGTCCACGGAAAAGGTGAACGTCAACGGTGGCGCCATCGCCCTCGGCCACCCCATCGGCATGTCCGGCGCCCGGCTGGTGCTGCACCTGGCCCTGGAGCTCAAGCGGCGCGGTGGCGGGGTCGGCGCGGCGGCGCTGTGCGGCGGCGGCGGGCAGGGCGACGCGCTGATCGTGCGGGTGCCCAAGGCCTGAGCCGCGTCGCGCGACGTACGCGCGACGTCTACGAGGCACGACGCGCGACGTACGAGGCACTCGCTGACGCAACCGAACGGATCTGAACGGAGCTGTGATGCAGGACGTCTCCTCGCTGGTCGCCCAGGCCAGGGAAGGCCGGCCCCGGGCGGTGGCCCGGCTGATCTCCCTGGTGGAGGGGGCGTCCCCGCAGCTCAGGGAGGTGATGGCGGCGCTGGCCCCGCTCACCGGCAACGCGTACGTGGTCGGGCTGACGGGGTCGCCGGGCGTCGGCAAGTCCACCTCGACCTCCGCGCTGGTCACCGCCTACCGCAGGCAGGGCAGACGGGTCGGCGTGCTGGCCGTCGACCCGTCGTCCCCGTTCTCCGGGGGCGCGCTGCTCGGCGACCGGGTCCGGATGTCCGACCACGCCTCCGACCCCGGCGTCTACATCCGCTCCATGGCCACCCGCGGCCACCTCGGCGGCCTCGCCTGGTCGGCTCCGCAGGCCATCCGCGTGCTGGACGCCGCCGGCTGCGACGTGATCCTGGTCGAGACGGTCGGCGTCGGCCAGTCGGAGATCGAGATCGCCTCCCAGGCGGACACCAGCGTGGTCCTGCTGGCCCCGGGGATGGGCGACGGCATCCAGGCCGCCAAGGCGGGCATCCTGGAGATCGGCGACGTCTACGTCGTCAACAAGGCCGACCGGGACGGCGCCGACGCCACCGCCCGCGAACTGAACCACATGCTCGGCCTCGGCGAGGCCCGCGGCCCCGGGGACTGGCGGCCGCCGATCGTGAAGACCGTCGCCGCGCGCGCCGAAGGCATCGACGAGGTCGTCGAGGCGCTGGAGAAGCACCGGGCGTGGATGGAGGAGCACGGCGTCCTCGCCGAGCGCCGCCGCGCCCGCGCCGCCCGCGAGGTCGAGATCATCGCCGTCACGGCCCTGCGCGAACGCATCGGCGACCTCCACGGCGACCGCCGCCTGAGCAGCCTGGCGGACCGCATCGTCAGCGGCGAACTCGACCCTTACCGCGCGGCCGACGAACTGGTCGCGGGGCTCACGGAGGGCTGAGCCCGGCCGGCGGCACGGCGGGGAAAACGGCGTGCGGCGCGCGCGGGCGCTGCTACGGTCGTTGACGTGTTTCTCCTCTTGGCATAGGGACCGCCCAGGTCCGTGATCGGTGAACGGCAGCAGGCCGGACCGGTCGCGGCGATCCGGCGACCCCTTTCCCGCCTGCCTCGAGTCGAGGAACCTCCTCATGCCCGCTTCACCGTCCGTGCGGCCCTCGTACGCCGTCGTCCTGCGCGTCCCGCACGCCCGCCGCACCTTCGCCGCCGCTCTGATCGGCCGGTCGTCCTATGCGATCGTCCCGCTGTCCCTGATGCTCGCCGTGACCCGGTCCTCCGGCTCGTACGCGGTGGCCGGCGCCGTGATGGCGCTGTTCGGGGCCACCACCGTCTTCCTGTCGCCCGCGCGGGCGGCCTTCGTCGACCGCCACGGGGCGCGCCGGGCGCTCGTGCCGATGACGGCCGGGCACACCGTGCTGCTCGGCCTGCTGGCCGCGGCCGTCTCCCGGCCGGACGCCGCCCCCGCACCGGCGCTCGGGGCCCTCGCCGCGGCCGCCGGGGCCTGCGTTCCGCCGCTGGGGCCGACCATGCGGGCCGTCTGGACGCGGCTCGCCCCAGACCGGGCGCTGCTCCAGCGGGCCTACAGCCTCGACGGCGTCGCCGAGGAGCTGCTGTTCGTGAGCGGGCCGCTGCTGGTCGGCGTCCTCCTCGGCTTCGCACCGCCGGCCGCCGGGATCGCGCTCGGCGCGGTCCTGATGGCCGGCGGCACGGCCGGGTTCCTGTCGTCCCCCGCGCTGCGGGCGGCGCCCGCGGGCGCCGGCGCCGTGCGGCGGGGCGGCGGCGGACTGCGCGGGCTCGGACGGCCCGTCGCCGCCGTCGCGGGCGTCGGGCTGGCGCTGGGCGCGGTCGACCTGCTGGTCGTGGCGTTCGCGGAACGGCACGGCCACGGCACCGGCGGCGGGGCGGGCGTCGCCTGGGTGCTGGCGGCACTGTCGGCGGGCAGCGCGGTCGGCGGGCTGCTCAACGGAGCCGTCTCCTGGCGGACGCCGGCCCCGGCCCGGCTGACGGTGCTCACGGCGGCCCTCGGTCTGACGCTGTGCGGCGCGGGCCTGGCGCCGGGGCTCGGCACCCTGGCCGCGGCCGTCGCGATCGCCGGGTTCTTCGTGTCGCCGGCGCTCACCACGGCCTACCTCATCGCCGACGAGGTCGCCGGCCCGCAGGCCCGGGTGCGGGCGGGGGCGTGGATCAACACGGCCGTCAACGCGGGCTGCACGGCCGGCACGGCGGTCGCCGGGACGCTGGCGGGGCGGCTGGCCGTGGGGGCGTGCTTCGCGGCGACGGGGGCGGCGGTGCTCGCCACGGCGGTGCTCGTGGCGGGCGCGTCACGGCGGGACACGCCGAGGAAGGGCGCGAGGGAGGACGCAAGGGAGGACGCAAGGAAGGGCGCGCGGAAGCAGGACAGGGAGGACCCGGTGGGGAAGGGCACGCCGGAGAGGGACGCGAGCGGACTCGCGCCCCTCGGCTGAGACGCCCCCGGCTGAGACGCCCGGCGGATCCAGGGCGGGAGGTCGGAGCCTCAGTCGTCGAGGTCCTGCGTGACCTTGCCGGTGCGCGCGTCCACCAGCCACTCGCCGCCCCGGGCGGTGTCCACGCTCCAGACGACGGCGCCCGCGTCGCCGTCCAGGTCGACGTCGGTCACCGTGCCCTTCGCGGCGACGGCCCGGACGGCCTCCCGGGCGTCCACCGTCGTGCCCTTCAGGGCGGCGAGGTCCGCACGGCCGTCGTCGTCACCGTCGTCGTCAGTGTCGCGGTGGGCGCCGAGCACCTTGCCGGTGTCCGGGGAGACGGTGACGACGTACTCGGCGCCGTCCGCCTTCACGACGTCCACCTGCCAGGTGCCGGCGCCCTGGCCGTCGTCCTCGCGGTCGGCGGAGACCGCGGTGCCGGGGGCGTGGGCCAGCGCGGCCGCGATCGCCTCCGTGACGCCGGTCTTCGAGTCGGTCGCCGACGTGTTCGTGTCCGCGGCCCGCGCCGCTGTCCGCGCCTCGGCGGCCGGGGCCTGCGCCTCGGCCGCGCCGGCGGTGGACGTGTCGCCGTCCGCGAAGGCGAGGGCGGCGCCCCCGCCGAGCAGGGCGGACACGGCGACGACGGCGGTGACGAGCTTGCGCTTCATGGGGTTCCTCCGGTTCGGGGTCGTTCGCTTTCGACGAGGACCACGCTGCCCGACCGGAGCTGAAGCCCCGCTGAAACCACCTGAAGGGCGCTTCAGGTTCGGTTTGGCACCCTGAGCGCATGCGCCCGCCCGTCATCCGCCACCGCCCCGCCCCGGGCGCCGCCGTGCGCCACCCCTTCCGGATTCTGATCGTCGAGGACGAACGCCGGCTGGCCCTGTCGCTGGCCAGGGGACTCGCC
This sequence comes from Streptomyces sp. B21-105, assembly GCF_036898465.1. Taxonomy (NCBI): domain Bacteria; kingdom Bacillati; phylum Actinomycetota; class Actinomycetes; order Kitasatosporales; family Streptomycetaceae; genus Streptomyces; species Streptomyces sp. B21-105. The sequence goes on from NZ_JARUMJ010000001.1 coordinate 6,316,413, forward strand.
GCCGAGGGCTACGCCGTGGACGTCATCCACGACGGCCTGGAGGGGCTGCACCAGGCCGGTGAATCGCCCTACGACCTGCTCCTCCTGGACATCATGCTGCCCGGCATGAACGGCTACCGGGTCTGCTCCGCGCTGCGCGCCGCCGGTCACGACGTGCCGATCCTCATGCTCACCGCCAAGGACGGCGAGTACGACGAGGCGGAGGGCCTGGACACGGGCGCGGACGACTATCTGACCAAGCCGTTCTCGTACGTCGTGCTCGTCGCCCGGGTGAAGGCGCTGCTGCGCCGACGCGGCCGGGACGGCGGGGCCCCGCCCGTGCTGGCGCTGGGCGCGCTGACCGTGGACACCGCCGCCCGACGGGTCTTCGTCGGCGGGGAGGAGACCGTCCTGACCGCCAAGGAGTTCGCCGTCCTGGAGCATCTCGCGGCGCGGGCCGGCGAGGTGGTGTCCAAGGCCGACGTCCTCGAGCACGTCTGGGACTTCGCCTACGACGGCGACCCCAACATCGTCGAGGTGTACGTCAGCGCGCTGCGCCGCAAGCTGGGCGCCGGGCTCATCCGGACGGTGCGCGGCGCCGGGTACCGGCTGGAGCCGCTGGAGCCCTCGGGGGCGACCGAGCGGCCGGAGCAGCCGGAGGCGGGGCGATGAGCCGCAGGTTCGGCTCGGTGCGGGCGCGGGCGACGCTCGGCGCCGTCCTCGTGGTCGCCGTCGCCCTCGTCGCGGCCGGCGCCGCGGTAGTGCTGTCGCTGCGCTCCCAGCTGCTCGACCAGGCCGACGCGCAGGCGGAGCGCGTCGCACGGACCGTCGCCACCCAGCTGTCCGTAGGGACGGCCTACGACCGGCTCTCCTCGCTGGACGACGACGACCGGCCCGTCCAGGTCGTCGACGCGGCCGGCCGGCAGGTCGCCGCGTCCGAGGACCTGGAGCGGATCAGCGGGACGCCGGCCACGGAGCCCGACGACGACCTCGACCCCGGCGAGATCGAGGACAGGACCCGCTTCGGCGACGGCTCTGCGACCGTCGACGGCGACACGGCCGATTACCGGTTCGCCGCCGTGCAGGTCAGGGACCCGCAGAAGGGCCCGTTGACCGTGTACGCCGGCGCCCCGCTGTCCGCCGAACGCGGCGCCGTGCGCACCGCCCTGACCGTCATGCTGATCGGCTTCCCGCTGCTGCTGGCCGTCGTCGCCGGGGTGACCTGGCTGGTCACCCGGCGGGCGCTGCGGCCGGTCGAGGGGATCCGGCGCGAGATGGCGGCGATCACCGCCTCCGCCGACCTGGGCCGCCGGGTGCCCGTGCCGGACACCCACGACGAGGTCGCCCGGCTGGCCCGCACGACCAACGAGACGCTCGCCGCGCTGGAGAGCTCCGTCGAGCGCCAACGCCGGTTCGTCGCCGACGCCTCCCACGAGCTGCGCAGTCCGATCGCCTCGCTGCGCACCCAGTTGGAGGTGGGCGCCGCGCACCCCGGGCTGCTGGACGTGGCAGGCGCGGTCGAGGACACCGTCCGGCTGCAGCGGCTGGCCGCCGACCTGCTGCTGCTGGCCCGGCTGGACGCGGGGGAGGAGCCCGTGGGCGGACGGCTCGACCTGGCGGCGCTGGCCCGTGAGGAGGCCGCCGGGCGGCCCGCGGTGACGGTGGATACGGCGGCGGACGGTGCGACGGAGGCGGCGGTGGACGGGACGGCGGCAGGCGGGGCAGTGGCGGGCGGGGCAGTGGCGGGCGGGGCGGCGGGCGGGCCGTCCTTGCTGGTGGCCGGGTCGCGGGGGCAGTTGGGGAGGGTGCTGGCCAACCTGCTCGACAACGCGCAGCGGCACGCCCGGACGGAGGTCTCGGTGCGCGTGCGGCGGTCGGGGGACCGGGTCGTCGTCGAGGTGGCGGACGACGGGGACGGGGTGCCCGAGGCCGACCGGGAGCGGATCTTCGAGCGGTTCGTCCGGCTGGACGACGCGCGCAGCCGTGACGACGGCGGGGCGGGCCTCGGTCTCGCGATCGCGCGGGACGTGGCGGCGCGGCACGGCGGGACGCTCACGGTCGGTGAGACGCCGGCAGGCGGAGCCCTGTTCGAGCTCCGTCTGCCGGCCGTCAACGGGTAGTGGGTGCTGTGGCTGTGGCTGTGGCTGTGGCCGCGGCTGTGGTTACGGCCGTCCCCGCCGCCCGCGGAGGTGTTCCGCGACGGGCTTCAGGGCCTTGGAGAGTTCCGCCAGGGCCTCTGGGGACAGGAGATCGATGAAGTGGCGCCGCACGGAGTCCACATGGTGCGGCGCGACCTTCTGCATGGTCTCCATGCCGTGGTCGGTCAGGACCGCGTACAGACCGCGGCGGTCGGACTCGCAGTTCTCCCGGCGCACCAGATCGGCGTTCTCCATGCGGGTGATCTGGTGCGAGAGCCGGCTCTTGGACTGGAGGGTCGCGGAGGCCAGATCGCTCATTCGCATCCGGACGCCCTCCGACTCGGAGAGGTTCACCAGGATCTCGTAGTCGTTCATGGTCAGTCCGAACGGCTGCAGGTCCTTCTCGAGCTGGTACGTCAACAGCCTGTTGACCTCCAGATGGGTGCGCCAGGCGCACTGCTCCGCTTGGGTCAGCCAGCGCGTGGCCGTTTCGGTCTCCATAAATGAAGTCTACCTAAAATGTTGAAAGGCGAACTAGTACGGGTGGTGTGACGGTGCGCACGCGTTCGATGTCACACTCCGCAGACTACCGCTCACAGCCCGAAGCGACGCTGGAGGTCCCCCAGCTGTCCGGGAAGGCGCGGTGCGCCTGACGGCGTGCCGTGGCCCACGTGCCCACCTGGGACACCGCTCGCACCGGGCACCCCCGGCTCGTGCGGAACCACGCCCGTGGCCTGCTCGGCCATGAGGGTCTCGGACGACTGCAGCAGCACCGTGCCGGCGCCGACGAACTCGAACTGGTGCTCCTCCCCGGAAGCGCCGCCCAGGCCCGTCAGTGCACGTAGACCGCCCATCACGCCGGTCATGTACCCGTGGTCGTAGTGATGGCACGGGGAGGGACAGTCGGCCCAGCCCACGAGTGCCTGCGGGTCCACCCGGATCGGAGGTTCCATGAACACCACCGGCCCGTTGGAGGCGGCCACGAACTTTCCGGTTCCGATGAGGGTGAGGAAACCCGGCACGATCGACTGCTTGAGCGACAGACTTGGCTGAAAAGCGAGCAGATTGCCCGAGCGAATGGTCAGGTTGCCGTCTTCGAGGTCGTACGAGTTGACGTCGAAGGCCCGGTCGGCGAGGAGCATCTTGCCCGAGCCCTCCGCCACGACCCAGTCGCTCGCGTGCAGAGGCGAATGGAAGGAAGTTCGCACCAGACGGTCCAGTCGGCCGTGTCCGACGCCGTTGAAGTCGATCGACCCGTAGTAGGCGATCATCTTCCCCTTCTGCAGGAACCACTGGCTCCCCTTGAGCTCCACGCAGAAGGTGTAGTTGTTCACGTTGTCGTCGACCGGCAGGGTCATGGGGTCGTGCACCGTCGGGCCGCCGCCCGGAGCCCCGTACATGCTCACAGCTTCTCCTCGGACGCCTGGACGAACACCGCACCGCTGCCGCTCAGCTCCAGCTGGAAGCCCTCGCCGGAACCGCGGCCCACCATGTCCCGCCAGCCGAGCGCCGTCGACAGCTTGTTGCGGACGTCGCCGTGGTGGGCGACGTAGGCCTGGGGGTCGACGTGGACCGGGCGCTGCGGGGTGATCGGGACCTCGAAGACCCCGCCGTGGGCCATCACGGCGACGGCCCCGTGGCCCTTGAGGGTGGTGGTGAACAGCCCCTGCCCGCTGACCTGGCCGCGGACCATGCCCATGACGCCGCCCTGCGAGCCCAGGAACATCGTGCCCTGCTGGAGGGTGCCCTCGAAGGCGAGCAGGCGGTCCGCCTCGACGCACAGCGTGTCGCCGCTGAGCCGGATGACCTGGACGTGATGCCCGCCGTGCCCGAAGAGGACCGTGCCGTTGCCCTCGACGGTCATCAGCGGCGTGTCCTCGTTGGCGAGTCGCCGCCCGATCATGGACATCACCCCGCCCTGCCCGCCCTGGACGTTGGGAGTGAACGACACGTCGCCGCGGTAGGCCAGCATGGCCCCGCGCTGGCTGAAGAGCCGGGCGCCGGGGACGACGGTCGCCTCGAGCATCTTGGAGTTGATCTCACGGAAGGTCATCTCACACGTCCCCCGCGATCGTGTTGCGCTCGCTCGGCTGGACGTACACCAGGCCGTCCCCCTCGAAGCGGATCTGGAAGGCCTCGCCGCCGCCCTCACCGAGGAACGTGCGGAACGTCACCCCCGACTGGAAGGACTGCCGCACATTGCCCTGGTGCGCGACATAGGCGCCGGGGTCGACGGTGAGCGGGTACTGCGGGCTGACGCGCAGCACCACCGCCGGCCCGTCCGACGTGATCGCCGCCTGGCCGGTGCCCTCGACGGTCGTCGTGAACAGCCCGTTGCCCTGGGTCGCGCCGCGCAGGCCCGTGAAGCTCGTGCCCGTGCGCAGGCCGGCGTCGGTCGCGAGCAGGTTGCTCGACTCGACGAACAGCTTGTCGCCCTGGAGTCGCACGAGGTTGATCTCGGAAGCCCGGTCGGCGAACCAGCACGTGCCCTGCCCCCTCACCTCCATCACCGTCATCTGCTCGCCGGTGAGCCGCCGGGTCACCATGCCCCGGATGCCCTCACCGCCGCCGCTGAGCTTCTTGAAGGCCATCTGCCCGTCGTACGCGACCATCGAGCCGTTCTTCGCCTTCACGGCGTCGCCGGTCATGTCGACGGCGAGCACCTTGCTGCCTTGGAGTCGAAACATCGCCACGGGGCGAAGGTATCGGCCGGACGGGTGCGCCGAACAGCACCCGGAGGTGGAGCAAGACCCTGAACACACCCTTAGGGGGACCGTTTGTCACAATGGACGAACGCTTGTGCGTGCATTCACAAACTCCCTGCTCATCGCCGTACCCCACCCGAAGGTGACCCGTGGACCTCAAGACCGCCTCCGCCCTCCGCCGCCTGCGCCTGGTCTCCGCCCCGGAGGCCGTGTCCTTCCTCCTGCTGCTGGTCTGCTCGGTGCTGAAGCGGACCACGGACTTCGACGCCGTCCGCGTGATGGGCTGGGTCCACGCCGGGTTCTTCGTCCTGTACCTGCTCTTCTGGGCCGACGCCTGGAACCGCACGAAGTGGTCCCTGAAGACCGCGGCCCTCTACTTCGTCCTCGCGGTCCTGCCGACCGGTGGTTTCTTCGCCGAGCGCAAGCTGCGCCGCGAGGCCGAGGACGCGGTCATCGCCTCCCGTGCCCGCAAGGAAGGCGTGGTGAACGCATGATCGTCGCCTTCTCCGTCACTCCCCTGGGTGTCGGCGAGGAAGTCGGAGAGTACGTCGCCGACGCCGTTCGGGTGGTCCGCGACTCCGGCCTGCCGAACCGCACCGACGCCATGTTCACCTCCGTCGAAGGCGAGTGGGAAGAGGTGATGGACGTCGTCAGGCGGGCCGTCGCCGCCGTCGAGGCGCGCGCCCCGCGGGTCTCCCTCGTCCTGAAGGCGGACATCCGCCCCGGCGTGACGGACGGGCTCACCTCGAAGGTGGCGACCGTGGAGCGGCATCTCGCACCGTGACCGTCCCGGAACCGGACGCCCGTCCGATCCGTCCCCCGAACGGGTGCGGATCGGACGGGCGTCCGGCCTGTGCCGCATGACTAATGTCTCCCGGGTCGATCATGTTCCGCGTGCGGCGCGGCACTGAAGGGGAGTGTGCGGTGGCAGGGCGGCACGGGCCGGACCATCCCGGCAGGGCGATCACGGCGTTCCTCCTGGCGGCGACGCTGGCGGCCCTCTGCGTGGGCCAGCCGCCCCGGACGCCCGCCTGCTCGCTCGCCCGGGGCGAACTCACCGTCGACGACCTGCCCGCCGGCTCCTCCGTGCTCGACTGCTCCGCGGTCGGGCGCGTGGTCACCCACGACGGCGCGGGCCTGGCGGTGCCCGAGCCCGGCACGACGGTCAGCGTCGACTCCCTCACCGCGGACGGATCGGCGCATGGCTTCACCCTGAAGGTCGCCCCCGACGGCACGGTCTCCTACACCTACGAGGCCACCCACCCCGGGGCCGGTCACGGCGGAGCCGCCCATGCCGGGGCCGGTCCCACCGGGGTGGCTCAGCCCAAAAGCCCGCACGCCAAAAGCCCGCACGCCAAAAGCCCTCACGCCGAAACCCCTCACGCCGAAACCCCGCACGCCGAAACCCCTCACGCCGAAACCCCTCACGCCGGGACCGCTCACGCAAGGGCCGGCCGCACCGAGGCCGCCCGCGCCCAGGCTGCTCCCGCCGAGGCCGGTGCCGCCGGAATGCCTCACGCCGGGGCTGCTCGCACAGAGGCCGTCCACGCCGGGGCCCCTCGCACCGGGGGCGGGCGGGGAGGGCGGGCCGACGCGCCTGCGCCCTGTGCCGACGACGCCTATGTCACCGCGGGGCGCAAGGCGTACGGCCCGTACGAGTGGTTCCTCGGCGACGGCCACTGGCCGGGCGGGATCTCCCGCGCCGGGGCCCGGCGGGCCTTCGAGGAGGCCGTCGCCACCATCACCGCCAGCCGCAACGACTGCGGTCTCGAGGACCGGGTCGCCGCGAAGGCCCGCTATGTGTCGACCACCTCCAGCGAGGCCGACATCGACCGGGAGACCCGCTGCATGCGCCCCGACGGCCTGAGCGTCTGGGACGCGGGCGACCTCGGCCCCGAGTCCGTCGCCACCACCTGCTCCTGGAGCCGCCCGGCGCCCGGCGGGGGACCGGAGGAACTGCTCGAGGCCGACGTCCGCTTCAACACCCACGACCACGCGTTCACCGACGACCCGTCCGGCGCCTGCACGCAGGCGTACGACCTGCGCAGCGTCGCCACGCACGAGGCCGGGCACGTGTTCGGCCTCGCCCACTCCGGCGCCGGACACGAGAACCTCACCATGTTCGCGAGCTCGTTCGCCTGCTCCACGAGCGCCCGCACCCTCGGCAAGGGCGACGTCCTCGGTCTGCGCAGCCTCTACTGGGCGTCGCCCGACACCAACGCGATGCCCAGCGGCGTCCGCTCGTAGAGCACCTGGTGGCCGTAACGGCGGGACACCAGCAGCCCGGCCTCGCGCAGCACGCCCAGGTGCGCGGAGACCGACGACGGGGCGAGACCGAGGCGGTGCGCCAGCGCCGACGTGCTCGCCGGGTCGTCGAGCGCGCCGAGCACGGCGGCCCGGCCCCGGCCGAGCAGCCGCACCAGCGCGTCGGGGAGGCGCTGAGCACGGTCGGCGGGGTCGCTCCACAGGCCCGCGATGCCCCGCGCCGGGTAGACCAGCGTCGGCTGCCAGGGCGGGTCGAAGCCGCTCACCACGTCCGGCCACGAGAACACGCTCGGCATCAGCACCAGCCCCTGGCCGCCCAGATGCCGCTCGTGCTCGCCGTTCGACGCGACGGTCAGCGTGCCCGCCCGCCAGCCGCACCGCCGGTTGATCTCCGGCAGCAGCCCGCCCAGGCCGACTTCGGCCAGCCGTCGTGAGTGGAAGACGACGTCTGCCTCCAGCAGCGCGCGCAGCCGCGGCCAGTCCGGCGCGAGGAGGGTGCGCCAGATCTCCTCCAGCACGTCGGCGAGCTCGCGGATCATCCGCTCCGGATCTGCCAGCCAGGCCCGTCCCTGCGGCGAGTCCAGTGCGCCGGGGGTGTCCGCCAGCGAGCGGGCGGTGTCCTCGCGGGCGGCGCGCGGATCCGCGGCCCGCACGGCGGCGATCTCCTCCTCGAACCCGGCCGCCGGCCCCAGCGGCGGCGGGCACAGCCAGTCGGGGGAGTGGCCCCGGCGCGGCATGACCAGCCACAGACCGGTCAGGTCGAGCGCCCCGGCCGCCGAGCGGATCCGGCGCAGCCAGGGCGTGTGGTAGCCGTGCCGGTCGGGCCGCTTGAGCGTGCGCGCGACCTCCTGCGTCTCCCACAGCGGGGACACGGCGAACCGGCAGCGCAGGAAGTCCTCCTCCCCGAAGTGCAGCCGCGAGGACACGCCACCCCCTCCTCTCACCCGTCCGACTCTCACCAGCACGCCTCGCACCCACCCGCCCGGCGAACATTCGGCCCTGGCCGAAACTCTAGGACGCGCGCCCGCACCCCAGCACGCTGCCCTGCATGTCAGACGTCACGACGGCCGCCCCCGAGGCCCCGCCCACCGGATACCTCCGGGTCTTCGCCGTCCGCGAGTTCCGGGCCGTCTTCGCCGCCCACCTGCTGTCCATGCTCGGCGTCATCGTCGCCGAGGTCGCGCTCTCCGTCCTGGTCTACGACCTGACGGGCTCACCCCTGCTGAGCGCCCTGGCCTGGGCCCTCGGCTTCCTGCCCTACGTCGTCGGCGGCACCCTCCTCGCGGGCGTCGCCGACCGCTTCCCGGCCCGCCGCGTCCTCGTCGGCTGCGACCTGGTGTGCGCGGCGTGCGTGCTCCCCATGACGGCGCCGGGCGCGCACCTCGCCGTCCTGCTCGCCCTGCGCTGCTGCCTCGCCGTGGTCTCGCCGGTCTTCGCGGGCACCCGCATGGCGACCCTCGCGGACATCCTGGGCGACGGCGACCTGTTCGTCCTCGGCCGCTCCCTGCTGCGCATCACCGCGCAGAGCGCCCTGCTCGTCGGCTTCGGGCTCGGCGGTGTGCTGCTCACCGTGGCCTCTCCGCGCCAGGCCCTCCTCCTCACCGTCGCCACCTTTCTCGCCTCCGCCGCGCTGCTGCGCGTCGGCACCCGTCGCCGCCCGGCCCGCACCCGGACCGGCGGGGCGCTGGTCGCCGACTCCCTCAAGGGCGCCCGGCAGGTCCTCGCCGACCGGCGCACCCGGGCACTCCTGCTGCTCTTCTGGGTGCCGCCGACGTTCGGCGTCGCCCCCGAGGCGCTGTCCGCGCCGTACGCCGACGACCTCGGCGTCGGCTCCGTCGGCCTGGGTCTGCTGATGTGCGCGCTGCCCGTCGGCACGGTCGCCGGCGAGCTGTACGCCGGGGCCCGGCTGCGCCCCGCCGCCCGCGAACGGATCGCCCTCCCGCTCGTCTGTGTCACCCTGCTGCCCTACCTCGGCTACGCCCTGCACCCGGGCCTCGCCGTCTCGCTGCTGCTGCTGGTCGTCGCGGGGGCCGGGTCGGCGTACACCCTCGGCCTCGACCAGTGGATCGTCCGGGACGTCCCGCAGGAGCTGCGCGGACGGGCCATGACGCTGCTCACCGCCGGACTGATGACCTTCCAGGGCGTCGGTATGGCGCTGGCGGGCGTCGCCGCCGAGGCGGCGGGGGTGGCGTGGACCGTCACGGGGGCGGGCGTGCTGGGGGCACTGGCTTGCGTCCTCACCGCCCGGGAGGTCCGCGCGACCGAAACGCGAGACGGGGCTGACCACGATGTGACCGGCCGGTAAGGTCTGGAAGCGTGCCGAAACCGCTCAGTCTCGCCTTCGATCCCATCGCCCGCGCCGACGAGCTCTGGAAGCAGCGCTGGGGGAACGTGCCGTCCATGGCTGCGATCACCTCGATCATGCGCGCGCACCAGATCCTGCTCGCCGAGGTGGACGCCGTGGTCAAGCCGTACGGCCTGACGTTCGCGCGCTACGAGGCGCTGGTGCTGCTCACCTTCTCCAAGGAGGGCGAGCTGACCATGTCGAAGATCGGCGAGCGGCTCCAGGTGCACCCCACGTCGGTCACGAACACCGTGGACCGGCTGGTGAGGTCGGGTCTGGTGGACAAGCGCCCCAACCCCAACGACGGCCGCGGCACCCTCGCAGTGATCACCGACAAGGGTCGCGAGGTCGTCGAGGCGGCCACCCGCGACCTGATGGCCATGGACTTCGGGCTCGGGGTGTACGACGCGGAGGAGTGCGGGGAGATCTTCGCGATGCTGCGGCCCCTGCGGGTCGCCGCGCACGACTTCGACGAGGGCTGAACCGCCACCCCGACCCGGAGCGGCCGGGGGCCTTCCACGCCGAGCGACCGGACGCGCCGGGAGCGCCGACCCGGGGCAAGATCTCCCGGAACGGGTCGTTACGCTCGTCGGCATGAAGAAGAGCGTGCTGACCCGCTACCGCGTCATGGCCTACGTCACCGGTGTGCTGCTGGTCCTGCTGTGTCTGGGCGTCATCGCCAAGTACATCCTGGACGTCGACGGGGCCGCGGACTTCACGCGTGTCGTCGGATTCGCGCACGGCTGGCTCTACGTCCTCTACCTGGTCTTCGCCTTCGACCTGGGCTCCAAGGCGAAGTGGCCGGTCGGCAAGCTGCTGTGGGTGCTGCTGGCCGGGACCGTCCCCACGGCCGCCTTCTTCGTGGAGCACAGGGTCAGCCGTGAGCTGGCCCCCACCGGAGCGGTCGAGGACCCCGCGACCGTCAAGGCGTAGCCGCGGCACAGGCCGGTTCGCCCGGGATCACCGGACGTCCCTGCCTGCAGCTGTCGACATTTACTTGGACGTCCTAGTAAATTCGAAGCATGGACGCTGACGTCATCGAGGAAGGCCGCCGTCGCTGGCAGGCCCGGTACGACGCTTCGCGCAAGCGTGAGGCCGACTTCACCACGCTCTCCGGGGACCCGGTGGAGCCGGTGTACGGGCCGCGGGCCGGTGACACCTACGACGGCTTCGAGCGGATCGGCTGGCCGGGGGAGTACCCCTTCACGCGCGGTCTCTATCCGACGGGCTACCGCGGGCGCACGTGGACCATCCGGCAGTTCGCCGGGTTCGGCAACGCCGAGCAGACCAACGAGCGCTACAAGATGATCCTGGCCAACGGCGGGGGCGGCCTCTCCGTCGCCTTCGACATGCCGACCCTCATGGGCCGCGACTCCGACGACCGGCGCTCGCTGGGCGAGGTCGGCCACTGCGGCGTCGCCATCGACTCCGCCGCCGACATGGAGGTCCTGTTCAAGGACATCCCCCTGGGCGAGGTCACCACGTCCATGACGATCAGCGGGCCCGCCGTGCCCGTCTTCTGCATGTACCTGGTCGCCGCCGAACGGCAGGGCGTCGACCCCGGCGTCCTCAACGGCACCCTCCAGACGGACATCTTCAAGGAGTACATCGCCCAGAAGGAGTGGCTCTTCCCGCCCGAGCCGCACCTGCGTCTCATCGGCGACCTGATGGAGTACTGCGCGGCCGGCATCCCCGCCTACAAGCCGCTGTCCGTCTCCGGCTACCACATCCGCGAGGCCGGCGCGACGGCCGCGCAGGAGCTCGCCTACACGCTGGCGGACGGCTTCGGGTACGTGGAGCTCGGTCTCAGCCGCGGGTTGGACGTCGACGTGTTCGCGCCCGGGCTGTCCTTCTTCTTCGACGCGCACCTCGACTTCTTCGAGGAGATCGCCAAGTTCCGCGCGGCGCGCAGGATCTGGGCCCGCTGGATGCGGGACGTGTACGGGGCCAAGACCGACAAGGCCCAGTGGCTGCGCTTCCACACCCAGACCGCCGGCGTCTCGCTGACCGCCCAACAGCCGTACAACAACGTGGTGCGCACGGCCGTCGAGGCGCTCGCGGCGGTGCTCGGCGGCACCAACTCGCTGCACACCAACGCCCTCGACGAGACCCTCGCGCTGCCGAGCGAGCAGGCGGCCGAGATCGCGCTGCGCACCCAGCAGGTGCTCATGGAGGAGACCGGCGTCGCCAACGTGGCCGACCCGCTGGGCGGTTCGTGGTTCGTCGAGCAGCTGACGGACCGCATCGAGGCCGACGCGGAGAAGATCTTCGAGCAGATAAGGGAGCGCGGGCTGCGGGCCCATCCCGACGGGCGGCACCCGATCGGTCCGATCACCTCCGGCATTCTGCGCGGCATCGAGGACGGCTGGTTCACCGGGGAGATCGCGGAGTCGGCGTTCCGGTACCAGCAGGCCCTGGAGAAGGGGGACAAGCGCGTCGTCGGCGTCAACGCGCACACCGGGTCGGTGACCGGGGACCTGGAGATCCTGCGGGTCAGCCACGAGGTGGAGCGCGAGCAGGTGCGCGCGCTGGGCACGCGCAGGGCGGCCAGGGACGAGCAGGCCGTGCACAGCGCCCTCGCGGCGATGCTGACGGCGGCCCGCGACGGGGCCAACATGATCGGCCCCATGCTGGACGCGGTGCGCGCCGAGGCCACACTGGGCGAGATCTGCGACGTGCTGCGGGACGAGTGGGGCGTGTACACAGAGCCGCCGGGCTTCTGAGCGACCCGCGACGCCGGGGGCGGGGCGGGTCCGGCGTGACGCCGGGGTGCGGCTGGAATCCGGCGTGACGCCGGGGCGGCGCGGTGCCGAACGGGCACCGGCGCGGTGCCGGACAGGCACCGGCGCGGTGTCGGGGCGGCAGGGCCGGCCGGGCATCCGGCGTGACGCCGGGGCGGCTCGGGGCGGCTGACGGTCCGGTGCCGTCCCGCCCGCATGTCCCCGGGCGCGAATGGCGTCGGCCCCCTTCCGGTGCGGAGGGCTTCGGATGCGTCCCGCTGCGCGGGGCTCGGGCTGTGCCCAGCCTGGCTTGGGGGTTCGGGCCGGCCTGGGGGTTCTCGGGCTGTGCCCGGGCTTGGGATCTCGGGCTACGCCCCGGCGTGGGGCCTGGGAGCTATGCCCCCGGCGCGAGGGCCGGGGTGCGTCGCGGGCTGCTCGGAGGCCGATGCCAGGCCCAGCAGCAGGACCCGGGTGAAGCCGCGCACCCACTCCTCGTCCGCCGGTTCCGCGCTGACCAGGGTGCGGTGCACCACCGCGCCCGCCACCACGTCGAAGATCAGGTCGGCGGTCCGCACGGCCTCGGCCGGGTCGGACTCCGGGGGGAGTTCGCCGCGTGCCTGGGCCCGGGCGCGGCCCTCCAGGACCAGGCCCTTCTGCGGGTCGACGATGGAGGCGCGGATGCGCTCGCGCAGAGCGTCGTCGCGGGTGGATTCGGCGACGACCGCCATCAGGCCGCTCTTGGCCTCCGGGCGCGCCAGGATCGCCGCGAACTGCAGGACCACGCCCTCGATGTCGGCGGCGAGGGTGCCGCAGTCGGGGAGTTCGAGCTCGGCGAACAGTTCCGCGACCGCGTCGACGACCAGTTCGTTCTTGCCGGCCCAGCGGCGGTAGAGCGTCGTCTTGGCGACGCCGGCGCGCGTCGCCACGTCGCCCAGGGTCAGCTTCGACCAGCCCAGCTCGACCAGCGCCGCACGTGTCGCGGCCAGGATCGCGGCGTCCGCGGCGGCGCTGCGCGGACGGCCGGTGCGGACGGCGGGCGGGCGGCTCTGCATTCTCCGACCATAACCGCAGGTTTTTCCGCTGCGTCCGTGAGGCAGATCACTGAAGGGCGCTTGGTGCGAGGGCACTCGGTGCCATTACGCTACGGCTCGTAGCGAAAGCTCGCGACGGACGTACGCGAGCCGGACCGGCACGGCGCGGGGTGGGGACCCGAGCGCTCGTGTCCGGGCTGTTCGAGACGTATGGGGATCGCATTTTCACGCTGGCGCGCGGACGGGGGAGGATGGACGCATGCAGCCACGGAACATGTCCATGAGCGGAGTCGTCGACCTCGCCGCGGTGAAGGCGGCCCAGGAGGCCAAGGCCAAGGCGGAGCAGACGCGCGCCGAAGCGGCACGGCACGGCGGCGCCGGCGCCGTCTCCCCGGCCGATCTCGTGATCGACGTCGACGAGGCGGGGTTCGAGCAGGAGGTCCTGCAGCGGTCCGCCGAGGTGCCCGTCGTCATCGACTTCTGGGCCGAGTGGTGTCAGCCCTGTAAGCAGCTGAGCCCGGTCCTGGAGCGACTCGCCCTCGAGTACGACGGCCGCTTCCTGCTGGCCAAGATCGACGTCGACGCCAACCAGATGCTGATGCAGCAGTTCGGGGTGCAGGGCATCCCGGCCGTGTTCGCCGTCGTCGCCGGACAGGCACTGCCGCTCTTCCAGGGCGCGGCCGGCGAGGCGCAGATCCGTCAGACCCTCGACCAGTTGGTACAGGTCGCCGAGCAGCGGTTCGGGCTCACCGGCCTGACCGTCGACCCCGACGCCGAGCCGGGCGACGCCCAGGCGGCCCCGGCCGAGCCCGTCGGACCGTACGACGCGCTCCTCGAAGCCGCCGTGCACGCGCTGGACGCGGGCGACTTCGCCGGCGCGGTCCAGGCCTACAAGAACGTGCTCGCCGACGACCCCGGTAACCCCGAAGCCCAGCTGGGGCTTGCGCAGGCCGAGTTGCTCCAGCGGGTGGGCGGCATGGATCCGCAGCAGGTGCGCAAGGACGCGGCCGAACGTCCCACGGACGTGACGGCCCAGATCGCCGCGGCCGATCTGGATCTGGTGGGCGGTCATGTCGAGGACGCCTTCGGCAGGCTCATCGACACCGTGCGTCGCACGGCCGGTGACGACCGGGACGCCGCACGCGTGCGGTTGCTCGAACTGTTCGACGTGGTCGGTCCCGAGGACCCGCGGGTGGCGGGGGCGCGGCGGGCGCTGGCGCGCGCGCTGTTCTGACCCGGCCCGGCCCCGGGTGCTGACCAGTCGCTAAACGTCAGGGCCAGTGGTGCCGGAGTGAAATTTTCGTCAAAGTGGTTCCCCGGCGGCCGCGCTTTACCAAATCTTGGTAATCGCGGCCGCTGTTACTAGGAGTAAGACCAGGCCGTCGGTCTGTCGGTTTCTGTCCATGGCTCAATAGTTTTGTCCTGGGCATGAAGGACACCCTGTGTGGCCGGCCGAGACCAGCGGGTCGTTGTTCGGTTATCCGGCCGTTACTAGCCAGTAACGAACCCCCTTGTGCGGGCGGCGAGAATGCACCACGATCGGCCACGCTCGGTCCAATCCCGTACCCCGACAGCCGGTTGGGCGGACGGGTTCTCCTGGGTCCCCACCGAGCAGGGCCGGCGACAGTGATGTCGGCCCTCGGACAGGGGGGTCTTCGCCGAGGCGGAGCCTGTCCGGCAAGGTTGTGCGTGATGCGTGTCAGGCGCGACCAGTGGTTGTCGCTCGGGGGTGATCGCCGATGATCGGTGCGCGGTACGCGCCTTTCGAAACAGGCGCTCCCCTTCCCGAGGACGTAGCACTTCTCCCATCCCTGGCCGACTGAGTCGCCCTCATCGGAGGCGAGCCGGAGCCAGGAGATGTACGTCCGAGAAGGAGGAAATATGGAGTCCCAGGTGCGTGGCGGGACCAGATGGAAGCGCTTCGCTGTGGTCATGGTGCCCAGCGTCGCCGCTACGGCGTGTATAGGTGTCGCTCTCGCGCAGGGTGCACTGGCCGCGTCGTTCAGTGTTTCGGGGCAGTCGTTCAAGGTCACCGCCGACAAGCTCGTCGGTACCGGCTTCGCGCAGTACGGAGCCATCGACTCGGGGTACAACCTCGACGGCAGCAAGACTGCTCACGCGGTCGCGGTCTCGTCCTTCAGCAAGGCCGAGATCACGAACATGTGCCAGTCCGTGGTCACGCCGAACATCCCGCTGCTCGGCTCGGTGAGCCTGACGCTGAAGGCGGGCGGCGGCGGCACGCCGGTCCAGGCCGACAACCTCTACATCGATGTCGAGGACCTCAGCGCCAACGCGACGTTCGAGAACATCCGGATCGGCGTCGCCGGCAAGGACCTCAAGGGTCCCGGCATCAAGAGCGGTGACGCCGCCAACCCGTTCGGCTTCGGTCAGGACGCCGACAAGGCCACCCTGACCGACGTGAAGCAGACGGCGTGGGCCACCACCGCCGGAACCTTCAAGCTCAGCGGCCTGAAGATGTCGCTGTCGTCGGGCGTCAAGGAGTGCTACTAAGCACTCGCTGACGGGCGGGGGAGCCGGTGGCGCCCCCGCCCGTCCAGTCTGAAGCCCGGGGCTTCACCAGTCGTACGACTCACCACCACAGCAAAGCCGCACCAGGGAGCTGTTTTCCATGAGCGCCGAGACCCCTGACGCCCCCGGCCAGTTCACCCGCCGGAGGGAGCAGTTCCGCGCCTGGCGGGGCACCAGGCCTTTCTGGGCGGGCCTGTTCGTCCTCCTCGCCGGCTTCCCCATCGCCTACTTCCCCTACGCCCATCTCCAGGTGGGCCATCTGACTCTGGCGATGGCGACCACGGCGGGCGCGGGGTCGCTGATCATCGGCGTGCTGCTGGGCGTCCTGGGCATCAGTCTGTGGTTCCAGAAGCACGTACAGGTCTTCGCGGGCGTCGCGGCGATCCTGCTCGGCCTGGTGTCCATCCCGGTGTCCAACCTCGGCGGCTTCCTCATCGGCTTCTTCTTCGCGCTGATCGGTGGGGCGATGGCCGTGTCGTGGGCGCCCGGCACGCCGCCCGCGCCCGCTGCGGGCCCGGAGGCGGCCGCGAGCGCCGGAGGAGCCCCGCAGGGCGCGCACCCCGAAGGCCCCGCCACGGCGGGCGACCTCACCCAGAACCCGTACAGCACGGGCCCGGACCGGACCGGCGGGCCGTCCTTCACGAAGGACGCCGACGGACCGGGCGAGCCGCACGACCTGCACGACCTGCACGATCTGTCAGGAACGAGCCCGGCGAACGGGGCGAACGGGAGGCACAGTGCCGGCTGACGAGGTTTCCACCGGGAGCGATGTGGACGCTGCCCGCGTGAGAAGCACCGGGCCGCGGCACGCGGCACCCAAGAAGCCGCTGTTCACCAGGCTCCACATGCCGGCCGGCAAGGCGATAGCCCTGGCGGCCATGCCGACCGCGGTGCTGATGGGGATGGGCTTCACGCCCACCCTCGCCAACGCGGAGGACCAGCCGGCGTCCAAGAGCCTCACGATCGACGAGTACAAGGACTGCGTGGCGGCCCTGGAGGAGGCGGACGCCTCGCCGTCCGCCTCCGCGAGCGAGTCCGCCGACGACTCCAAGGACGACGCGAAGGACTCCAAGGACTCCAAGGACGACGCGAAGGACTCCAAGGACTCCGAGGACGGCTCCAAGGGCTCGGACGACTCCAAGGGCACGGCGGGCGACTCCGGCAAGGGCGGCTCGGCTTCGTCGGATTCAGGTTCCGACGACGCGGCCACGCCCTCTCCGGCGGCGTCCTCCGCCCCCGACAAGTCCGCGACGTCCGCCGACAGCACGACGACGACCCCGACGGACACCGAGACGAGCAAGAACGTCCTGGAGACCATCGGCGACGCGATCACGGACCTGTTCGACGGCAAGGACTCCGACGACGCGACGACCGAGGCGAACCCCTCGCCGTCGGCCTCCGCCCCGGCGGCCGGCGACTCGACGTCGGGCTCCGGGTCCTCGGACACCTCCGGCTCGGGCTCCTCCGGCACGGACTCGTCGTCCGGCAAGTCCTCCTCCGGCAAGTCTTCCTCGAAGACCTCGGCGGGCACGGCCAAGGACACCGCCGACGCCGTCACCGACAAGGCGAAGGACACCGCCGAGGACGCCGCCGACAAGGCCGAGGACACGGCGAAGGACACGGCGAAGGACGCCAAGGACACCGCCGCCGACGCCACGGCCTCGCCGAGCGCGTCCAAGGACGCCACGACGGACGCCGACGACTGCCCCGCCGCCACGGACGACGAGGGCGGCATCGACAACGGCAAGGTCGCGCTGCCCGACGAACCCTGGTTCCTGAACGCGAGTTCACTGCTGCTCAAGGGCGCCGACTACCAGGGCGTCGTGAAGGTGAAGACGGCCAACGGCACGGTCAAGGAAGTGCTGAAGTACGTCATCTCCGACGGCACCGACATCGGCGACCTGCACCAGACGGTCAACGACAAGCAGTCCGGCAGGACGTACCACGTGCAGGCCGGCAAGGGCACGACGTCCACCATCCGTGACGGCGACACGATCATGTACACCGAGAGCATCTCCGGGAACCTGTTCGGCCTGATACCGGTGACGTTCAGCCCGAAGAGCCCGCCGCCGCTGAACATCCCGCTGATCTACTTCACCAACGTCAAGGTCCAGCAGGCCGGCCAGTTCGGCGGCACGCTGACGGTGCCCGGGCTGCACCAGTTCACGACCGCCGGCTGAGCCGGGCGACCCGCGCGCCCCAGCCCGTCCGGGAGCCCGTCGGCCCGTCCGGGAGGCCATGAGCCCGTCCCGTAGCCGCACAACGCCTGAGGGCGCCTCCTGTGTCACAGGAGGCGCCCTCAGGCGCGTACAGGGCCCTTCACGGCCCGCCGCTCAGTCGTGGCCCGTCGGCTCAGTCGCGGGAGCCGCCGCCGAGGTGGTGGACCCGGAGCATGTTGGTGGTGCCGGGGACGCCGGGGGGCGAGCCGGCGGTGATGATGACGACGTCGCCCGGGTTGAAACGGTTGATCTTGGCGATCTCCTGGTCGACCATGTCGACCATTTCGTCCGTGGTGTTCACGAACGGCACGATGTGCGACTCGACGCCCCAGCTGAGCGCGAGCTGGTTGCGGGTGCCCTCGTCGGTGGTGAAGGCGATGATCGGCTGGGTCGCGCGGTAGCGCGAGAGCCGGCGGGCGGTGTCGCCGGACTGGGTGAACGCCACCAGGCCGCGGCCGCCGAGGAAGTCGGAGATCTCGCACGCGGCGCGCGCGATCGAACCGCCCTGCGTGCGCGGCTTCTTGCCCGGCACGAGCGGCTGCAGACCCTTGCTGAGCAGCTCCTGCTCGGCCGCGCTGACGATCTTCGACATCGTCTTCACGGTCTCGATCGGATACGCGCCCACGCTCGACTCGGCCGACAGCATGACCGCGTCCGCGCCGTCCAGGATCGCGTTGGCCACGTCGGAGGCCTCGGCGCGGGTCGGCCGGGAGTTGGTGATCATCGACTCCATCATCTGGGTCGCCACGATCACCGGCTTGGCGTTGCGCCGGCACAGCTCGATCAGGCGCTTCTGCACCATGGGCACCCGCTCCAGCGGGTACTCGACGGCGAGGTCGCCACGGGCGACCATCACACCGTCGAACGCCATCACGACGTCCTCCATGTTCTCCACCGCCTGCGGCTTCTCCACCTTGGCGATGACGGGGACCCGGCGGCCCTCCTCGTCCATGACCCGGTGGACGTCGGCGACGTCCTTGGCGTCCCGGACGAAGGACAGCGCGACCAGGTCCGCGCCCATGCGCAGCGCGAACCGCAGGTCGTCGATGTCCTTCTCGCTGAGCGCGGGCACGTTGACGGCCGTGCCGGGCAGGTTGATGCCCTTGTGGTCGGAGATGACCCCGCCCTCGATGACGATCGTCCGCACCCGCGGGCCCTCGACGTCGAGGACCTTCAGCTCGACGTTGCCGTCGTTGATGAGGACCTGGTCGCCGCGCGAGACGTCGCCGGGCAGACCCTTGTAGGTCGTGCCGCAGATCGTCTTGTCGCCGGGGACGTCGTCGGTGGTGATGGTGAACTCGTCACCCCGCACCAGCTCGACGGGGCCCTCGGCGAAGGTCTCGAGGCGGATCTTGGGGCCCTGGAGGTCGGCGAGGACGCCGATGGCCCGGCCGGTCTCCTCGGCGGCGGCACGGACCCGGTCGTACCGGCCCTGGTGCTCGGCGTGGGAGCCGTGGCTGAAGTTGAAACGGGCCACGTTCATGCCGGCCTCGATCAGCGACACAAGCATTTCGTGGGAGTCGACCGCGGGGCCGAGAGTACAGACAATTTTCGAACGGCGCATGGGGTGATCCTATCGGTTTGTTTCGCAACGGAATATTCCGTCTGGCGGAAGATACAAATGAGAAGGAGTGTGCTCAGTTGCTTTCCCGCTCAGTTGTCATGCGGCGTACCGCAAATGATTACCCCTTCACCAGCGCGTAGGTCTGCGTCGCGATCTCCAGTTCCTCGTCCGTCGGCACCACGGCGACCGCCACCCGCGCGCCGGCGGGCGAGATCAGCCGCGGCTCGTCACCGCGTACCGCGTTCAGCTCGGCGTCCACTGCCAGGCCCAGGGAGCCCAGCCCCGCGACGGCCGCCTCCCGTACCGGCGCGGCGTTCTCCCCGACCCCGGCGGTGAACGCCACCGCGTCCACGTGCCCGAGTACGGCGTAATAGGCGCCGAGGTACTTCTTCAGCCGGTGAATGTAGATGTCGAACGCGAGCTTCGCCCGCTCGTCGCCCTCGTCGATCCGCCGACGGATCTCCCGCATGTCGTTGTCCCCGCACAGCCCGACGAGACCGCTCTTCTTGTTGAGAAGAGCATCGATTTCGTCGATGGACATTCCACCGACACGAGCCAAATGGAAGATGACGGCCGGGTCGACGTCTCCCGAGCGCGTACCCATGACGAGACCTTCCAAGGGCGTCAGTCCCATCGAGGTGTCCACACAGCGGCCCTTCTCGACGGCCGACGCCGACGCCCCGTTGCCGAGGTGCAGCACGATGACGTTCACCTCCTCGGGGGACTTGCCCAACAGCTTCGCCGTCGCCCGCGAGACGTACGCGTGCGACGTCCCGTGGAAGCCGTAGCGCCGCACCCGGTGCGCGTCCGCGGTCTCGACGTCGATCGCGTAGCGGGCCGCCGACTCCGGCATCGTCGTGTGGAAGGCGGTGTCGAACACGGCGACCTGCGGCAGGTCGGGCCGCAGGGCCGTCGCCGTGCGGATACCGGTCAGGTTCGCCGGGTTGTGCAGCGGCGCGACCGGGATCAGCCGCTCGATCTCGGCGAGCACGGCGTCGTCCACCACGGTCGGCCGGGTGAAGTGCCTGCCCCCGTGCACGACCCGGTGCCCGATCGCGGCGAGCTCGGGGGAGTCCAGCCCGAGGCCGTCCCTGGCCAGCTCCTCGGCGACGGCCTTCAGCGCCGCGCCGTGATCGGCGAACGGCCCGCCCTGCTCACGGGGCGCGCCGCCGGTCGCGAGCGGGGAGTGCTTCAGCCGCGAGGTCCGCTCGCCGATGCGCTCGACGAGCCCGCTCGCCAGCCGACTGCTGTCCCGCATGTCGAGCAGCTGGTACTTCACCGACGAGGAGCCGGAGTTGAGGACGAGGACGCGGGTCGCGCTCACGGGTCGTCGGGTCGCGCTCACAGGTCGGTCGCCTTCTCGCTGGAGGCCGGTCCGGCGGTCCGGCCGGCCTGGGACGGTATCTGGGCCTGGATGGCCGTGATGGCCACGGTGTTGACGATGTCCTGGACGAGAGCGCCCCGCGACAGGTCGTTGACCGGCTTGCGCAGCCCCTGCAGCACCGGCCCGACCGCGATCGCGCCGGCCGAACGCTGCACCGCCTTGTAGGTGTTGTTGCCGGTGTTGAGGTCCGGGAAGATCAACACGCTGGCCTGGCCCGCGACTTCGGAGCCCGGCAGCTTGGTGGCGGCGACCGTGGGCTCGACGGCGGCGTCGTACTGGATCGGCCCCTCGATCTTCAGATCGGGACGCCGCTCGCGCACCAGCTCCGTCGCCTCCCGCACCTTGTCGACGTCCGCGCCGGAGCCGGAGGTGCCGGTGGAGTACGACAGCATCGCGATCCGCGGCTCCACGCCGAACTGCGCGGCGGTGGCGGCCGCCTGGACGGCGATGTCGGCGAGCTGCTCGGCGTCCGGGTCGGGGTTCACCGCGCAGTCGCCGTAGACCAGGACCTTGTCGGCGAGGCACATGAAGAACACCGACGACACGATGTCGGCGTCCGGCTTGGTCTTGATGATCTCGAACGCGGGCCGGATCGTGGCCGCCGTGGAGTGCACCGAACCGGAGACCATGCCGTCGGCGAGACCCTCCTGCACCATGAGCGTGCCGAAGTAGTTCACGTCCGAGACGACGTCGTAGGCCAGCTCGACGGTGACGCCCCGGTGGGCGCGCAGCGCCGCGTACTTCTCGGCGAAGGCGTCGCGCAGCTCGCTCGTCGCCGGGTCGATGAGCCGGCAGTCGCCGAGGTCGATGCCCAGGTCGGCGGCCTTCTTGCGGATCTGGTCCACCGGCCCGAGCAGGGTGAGGTCGCACACGCCGCGACGCAGCAGCACCTCGGCCGCGTGCAGCACCCGCTCCTCGGTGCCCTCCGGCAGCACGACCCGGCGCTTGTCGGAGCGGGCCTGCTCGAGGAGCTTGTGCTCGAACATCATCGGCGTGACGCGGTCGGTGCTGGGCGCGGAGACGCGCCGGAGCAGATCCGCCGTGTCCACGTGCCGTTCGAACACCCCCAGCGCGGTCTCCGCCTTGCGGGGCGTCGCCGCGTTCAGCTTGCCCTCCAGGGAGAACAGCTGCTCGGCGGTGAGGAAGCTGTTGCCGGGCACCGAGACGACCGGTGTGCCGGGGGCGAGGCGGGCGGCCAGCGTCAGGATCTCCTGCGTCGGCACCTCGCCGAGGGTGAGCAGCAGACCGGCGATCGGCGGGGTGCCGGCGCTGTGCGCGGCCAGCGAGCCGATCACCAGGTCCGCCCGGTCGCCCGGGGTGACGACCAGACAGCCGGGGGTCAGGGCCGCGAGGAAGTTCGGCAGCATCGCCCCGCCGAAGACGAAGTCGAGGGCGTCGCGGGCCAGCCCGGAGTCGTCGCCCAGCAGCACCCGCGCGCCGAGGGCGTGGCTGATCTGCGAGACGGTCGGCGCGGACAGCGCGGGCTCGTCGGGCAGCACGTAGCAGGGCACGGGCACCCGGGCGGCGAGCCGGGAGGCGATCTCCTCCCGGTCCTCCCGGGCCACCCGGTTGGTCACCATGGCGAGGACGTCGCAGCCGAGGCCCTGGTACGCCCGGTAGGCGTTGCGCGTCTCGGCGAGCACCGACTCCACCGTCTGCCTGCGGCCGCCGACCACCGGGATCACGGACGCGCCGAACTCGTTGGCGAGGCGAGCGTTCAGGGCGAGTTCGTCCGGGAACTGGGTGTCGGCGTAGTCGGTGCCCAGCACCAGCACGACGTCGTAGGCGCGGGCCACGACGTGGAAGCGCTCCACGAGGGTGGAGACCAGTTCGTCCGCGCCCTGCTCCGCCTGGAGGGCCGACGCCTCGTGGTAGTCCATGCCGTAGACCGTGGCCGGATCCTGCGCCAGCCGGTAGCGCGCACGCAGCAGTTCGAAGAGCCGGTCCGGCCCGTCGTGGACGAGCGGACGGAACACGCCCACCCGGTCGACCTGCCGGGTCAGGAGCTCCATGACCCCCAGTTCGACGACCTGGCGGCCGTCGCCGCGGTCGATACCGGTCACGTACACGCTGCGGGTCACGCCAGCTCTCCGTTTCGTTCCGGGACACATCGGGGACGCACATCCGGGACACACCGTCCGGGACACAAAAATCGCCCACCTAGGTGAGCAGATCCCTCTTGACAATACCCCCGGCCATGATTAAGGCGCCCGTCAAGAGACAGCGCGCTCGGCGGCGTGAAACAATCGAATCCGGCTCACCGGCAACGACAGCGAGCAGGAGACACAGCACGATGCGCATCGGAGTTCTCACGGCAGGCGGCGACTGCCCCGGCCTGAACGCAGTGATCCGGTCGGTCGTGCACCGCGCCGTCGACAACTACGGCGACGAGGTCATCGGCTTCGAGGACGGCTACGCCGGGCTGCTCGACGGCCGCTACCGGACGCTCGACCTCAACGCGGTGAGCGGCATCCTGGCCCGCGGCGGCACCATCCTCGGCTCCTCCCGCCTGGAGCGCGACCGGCTGCGCGAGGCCTGCGAGAGCGCCTCCGACATGATCCACGACTTCGGAATCGACGCGCTCATCCCGATCGGCGGCGAGGGCACGCTGACGGCGGCGCGGATGCTGTCCGACGCCGGTCTGCCGGTGGTCGGCGTGCCCAAGACGATCGACAACGACATCTCGTCCACCGACCGCACCTTCGGCTTCGACACGGCGGTCGGGGTCGCCACCGAGGCGATGGACCGCCTGAAGACGACCGCCGAATCCCACCAGCGGGTCATGGTGGTCGAGGTCATGGGCCGCCACGCCGGCTGGATCGCGCTGGAGAGCGGAATGGCGGCGGGCGCGCACGGCATCTGCCTGCCCGAGCGCCCCTTCGACCCCACCGACCTCGTGAAGATGGTCGAGGAGCGGTTCGCGCGCGGCAAGAAGTTCGCGGTGATCTGCGTCGCCGAGGGCGCGCACCCGGCCGACGGCACGATGGACTACAGCAAGGGCGCGATCGACCAGTTCGGCCACGAACGCTTCCAGGGCATCGGCACGGCGCTGGCCTACGAACTCGAGCGGCGGCTCGGCAAGGAGGCCCGCCCGGTCATCCTCGGCCACATCCAGCGCGGCGGCGTCCCGACGGCGTACGACCGCGTCCTCGCGACCCGCTTCGGCTGGCACGCGGTGGAGGCGGCGCACCGCGGCCAGTTCGGGCGGATGACGGCGCTGCGCGGCACGGACGTGGTGATGGTGCCGCTGGCCGAGGCGGTCACCGAGCTGAAGACGGTCCCCACGGACCGGATCGTCGAAGCCGAGTCGGTCTTCTAGGACGGGCCTCGCCACCAGGAGGAACCCCAGGACCATTTCTTTGCTCCCGCGACGGTCTAGGGGTTTGCCGGCCGCCGCCGCTTCCGCTCCTCAGCGGGCTCTCGGTGCGCTCCTGACCCATCGGTACACCAGCTCGGGGCGGCCCACCTGCCCGTACAGCGGCTTGCGCTCGGCCCGGCCGGAATCGACCAGATGCTCCAGATAGCGGCGTGCCGTGATCCGGGAGATGCCCACCGCCTCGGCCACGCCGGCCGCCGTCAGCCCCTCCTGCGTCTCCCGCACCGTCGTCGTGACGCGTTCCAGCGTCGGGGCGCTCAGGCCCTTGGGGAGGGCGGCCGGCCCGGGGGCGCGCAGGGCGGCCAGCGCCCGGTCGACCTCGTCCTGACCGCTCGCCTCGCCCGCCGCGCCGCGGAACTCGGCGTACCGGACCAGCCGGTCCCGCAGGGTCGCGAACGTGAACGGCTTCAGCACGTACTGGACGACGCCCAGCGAGACGCCCTCCCGGACCACGGTGAGGTCCCGCGCCGACGTCACCGCGATCACGTCCGCGTGGTACCCCGCCGCCCGCAGCGAACGGGCCAGCTGCAGCCCGTGCGCGTCGGGGAGGTGCAGGTCCAGCAGGAGCAGGTCCACCGGCGTGCGGTCCAGCAGTCGCCGGGCCTCCGCCCCGGTGTGCGCCTTGCCCACGGCGACGAACCCCGGCACCCGTCCTACGTACATGACGTGGGCGTCCGCGGCGACCGGGTCGTCCTCCACGACCAGCACTCTGATGGGTTCCTCGGTCATCTGCTGCCTCCCGATCCCGACACGGATCCGGAGATACCGGATGCGGCGTTCGTCCGCAACGGCAGGCGCACCGCGAACTCGGCTCCGCCGCCCGCCGCCTCCGTCACCGACAGTGTGCCCTCGTGCCGCTGTACGGCCTGCCGGACCAGCGCCAGCCCGAGGCCCCGCCCGCCCGGCCCGGACGGCTTCGTGGAGAAGCCGCGTTCGAAGACCTGGGAGGCGTGCGCGGGATCCACGCCCGTCCCCGTGTCCGCGACCTGGAGCAGCAGCTCGGAGCTCTCCGTGGACGCCGTCACCGTCACCTTCGCCCGGACGCTGCCCTGGGCCGCGTCCACCGCGTTGTCGATCAGGTTGCCCAGGATCGTCACCAGGTCGCGGGCGGGCAGCGTCTCCGGCAGCAGACCGTCGTCCAGGGTGCTCTCCTGAGAGACCACCAGCTCCACACCCCGCTCGTTCGCCTGCGCGGTCTTGCCCAGCAGCAGGGCCGCCAGGACCGGCTCGCTGACGGCCGCGACCACCTGGTCCGTCAGCGCCTGCGCCAGCTCCAGTTCCGACGTCGCGAAGTCCACGGCCTCCTCGGCGCGCCCCAGCTCGATCAGCGAGACGACCGTGTGGAGCCGGTTGGCCGCCTCGTGGGCCTGCGAGCGCAGTGCCTGCGTGAAGCCGCGCTCCGAGTCCAACTCGCCCATGAGGGACTGGAGTTCGGTGACATCGCGCAGGGTGGCCACCGTCCCGCGCCGTTCGCCGCCGGACACCGGGGAGGTGTTCACCACCAGCACCCGGTCCGCCGTCAGATGCACCTCGTCCACCCGGGGCTCCGAGGCGAGCAGCGCGCCCGTCAGCGGGGCCGGCAGGCCGAGCTCAGCCACCGACGCGCCCACCACGTCCCCCGAGACGCCCAGCAGCTCGCGGCCCCCGTCGTTGATCAGGGCCACCTTGTACTGTCCGTCCAGCATCAGCAGCCCCTCGCGGACCGCGTGCAGCGCGGCCTGGTGGTAGTCGTGCATCCGGCTCAGCTCGGTCGCGTTCATGCCGTGGGTGTGGCGGCGCAGGGACGCGTTGATGACGTACGTGCCGATCGCGCCGAGCGTGAGCGCGCCGACGGCCCACGCGAACAGGGCCGTCACCTGGTCCTGCACCCGCTCGCTGATCGCCTCGACCCGGATGCCGGCGCTGACCATGCCGATGATCCGCTTGTCGTCGTCCCTGATGGGGGTGACCGCGCGGACGGACGCGCCGAGGGTGCCGGTGTACGTCTCGGTGAACGTGTGGCCCGCCAGCGCCTCGGCCGTGTTGCCGCGGAAGTGCTGACCGATCTGTTCCTCGTCCGGGTGGGTCCAGCGGATGCCCTCGGTGTTCATGATCGTCACGAAGTCGACGTCCGTGTCGAGCATGACGCGGTGGGCGTACGGCTGCAGCTCGGCCGTGGGGTCCGCGGTGTGGATCGCCGTCCGGACCGACGGGGAGTCGGCCACCGAACGGGCCACCGCCGTGGCCTGGCGGCCCGCCGCCTCCTCGGCCTGCCGGCCGTCGCTGACGTACGTGAACAGCGCGTAGCCCGCGACCACGACCGCTATCAGCACCGCCTGCATGGCGAACAGCTGCCCTGCCAGGCTGCGGGGACGGGGGAGGGTGGGGATGCGCATGCCGTCAGTGTGCCCCCGAGGTCAGGCGTGAACTAAATGAACGGAAGGGTGACCGCCCTCACACCGCACGGGATAGTCACGGCATCCCCCACAACTTCCCGGACGTGAGCCGCACGCCGGTGATGACGACGAAGACGTCAAGGAGGGCAGCCGTGGCCGCCAGCAGCACCCCCGATACGGCACCTGCCGCACCCGCCGTGAAGCGGGACCGCACCCACTACCTCTACATCGCGGTGATCATCGCGGTCGCCATCGGCATCGGCGTGGGTCTCGTGGCCCCCGACTTCGCCGTCGAGCTGAAGCCCATCGGCACCGGCTTCGTGAACCTGATCAAGATGATGATCTCGCCGATCATCTTCTGCACGATCGTTCTCGGCATCGGATCCGTACGGCAGGCCGCCAAGGTCGGCAAGGTCGGCGGCATCGCGCTCGGCTACTTCGTGGTCATGTCGCTGGTGGCGCTCACCATCGGCCTGGTCGTCGGCAACATCCTGGAGCCCGGCAGCGGCCTGCACATCACCGACGCCGTGAAGGAGACCGGCCAGGCGCAGGTCTCGGCCGAGGCCAAGGACACCACCGAGTTCCTGCTCGGCATCATCCCCACCACGATCCTCTCCGCGTTCACCCAGCCGGACGTCCTGCAGACCCTGCTCATCGCACTGCTCTGCGGTTTCGCCCTCCAGAGCATGGGCAAGGCCGGCCGACCGATCCTGCGCGGCGTCGAGCACATCCAGCGGCTCGTCTTCCGCATCCTCGCGATGGTCATGTGGGTCGCCCCGATCGGCGCCTTCGGCGCGATGGCCGCGGTCGTCGGCTCGGCGGGCGTGGACGCGCTCAAGAGCCTCGCCGTCCTGATGCTCGGCTTCTACACCACGTGTTTCCTGTTCGTCTTCATCGTGCTCGGCGCGCTGCTGAAGATCTTCACGGGCCTGAACATCCTGACGTTCTTCAAGTACCTCGCCCGTGAGTTCCTGCTGATCCTGTCCACCTCCTCCTCCGAGTCCGCGCTGCCGCGCCTCATCGCGAAGATGGAGCACCTGGGCGTCAGCAAGCCCGTCGTCGGCATCACCGTCCCGACCGGCTACTCCTTCAACCTCGACGGCACCATGATCTACATGACCATGGCGTCCCTGTTCATCGCCGACGCGATGGGCACGCCGATGTCGATCGGCGAGCAGATCCCGCTGCTGCTCTTCCTGTTCGTCGCCTCCAAGGGCGCGGCCGGCGTCACCGGCGCGGGCATGGCGACCCTGGCCGGTGGTCTGCAGTCGCACAAGCCCGCCCTGGTGGACGGCATGGGCCTCATCGTCGGCATCGACCGCTTCATGAGCGAGGCCCGCGCCCTCACCAACTTCGCCGGCAACGCCGTCGCCACGGTCCTCATCGGCACCTGGACGAAGGAGATCGACAAGGAGCGCGTCCAGCTGGTGCTGGCCGGCGGCCTGCCGTTCGACGAGAAGACCCTGCTCGACCACGACGACCAGAACGACCACCACGAGGACGACGTCGTCGCGGCGGGTCTGCCCGAGCAGCGCGAAGAGGGCGAGAAGGAACTCGCCAAGGCCTGACCGGCCCACGCACTCCGGGTGTCCGGCCCCGCCTGAACCGGGGCCGGACACCCGGCCAAGCCCCTTCCCGCAGTTCCTGGGCCCCACCCTCTCCGGGCGACCGAGCGCTCCCCCCGTGCCTCGGTCGCCCGGTCTTTTCGCGTTCCCCGCCCGGCCGGTCGGGTCAGCGCACCTGGGCCGCCGCTCGCTTTTGCCGCCCCCGGCGCACCGCCTCGGTCAGGCGGGTCAGGGACTCCGGGTCCAGCGTCAGGTCGGCCGCGGCGGCCGAGTCCCGGATCGTCTCCGGGCGGGTCGCGCCCGGGATCGGGACGACGGCAGGGGAGCAGGCCAGCAGCCAGGCCAGGCAGATCTGCTGGGGGCTCACGCCGTGCTCGCGGGCGATCTCGTGGAACGCGCCGAAGCGCCGCTCGCCGCCGTCCGCCGGGGCCGAGCCGTCCGCCGGGACCGGTCCGTCCAGGGAACTGCGGGAGACGCCGCCCAGCGGGCTCCACGGGAGGAACGCCAGCCCGAGTTCGGCCGCCAGCCGCAGCTCGGGCTCGCTGTCGCCGACGGCGGGGGAGAGGCGGTTCTGGACCGACACGAGCCGGTCGCCGAGGATCGCGTGGGCCCGGCGGATCTGGTCCGCGTCCGTGTTGGAGACGCCGGCCAGCCGGATCTTCCCGTCGTCGAGCAGGTCCCGCAGCGCGCCCACGGACTCCTCGAAGGGGACCGACGGGTCGGGCTTGTGCAGCTGGTAGAGGCCGATCGCCTCGACGCCGAGCCGCCGCAGGGAGTCCTCCGCGGCGGCCTTCAGATGGCGGGGGTCGCCGTTCACCGTCCAGTCCGCCGCGCCGCCCGGTCTGCCGCGGCCGCCCTTCGTCGCGACGAGCACGCCGTCCGGGTCACCGCCGTAGGACGCGAGGGCGCGGGCCAGCAGGCGTTCGTTGTGGCCGGGTTCCCCGCCCGGCAGGTGATAGGAGTCGGCCGTGTCCAGCAGGGTGACGCCGGCGTCCAGCGCGGCGTGCACCGTGGCCAGGGCGCGGGCCTCGTCGGGGCGGCCCTCGACGGACAGCGGCATCGCGCCGAGCCCGATCGCGCTCACCCGCAGATCTCCGAGCAGCCGGTGCCGCACGTCAGTTCACCGTCCCCAGGGTCTCGGCCACCGCGCGCGGCAGCCACCGGCGGGCGTCGCCGAAGGCGAACCCGAGCCCGGCGGCGCGGGAGTTGTCCATGGCGTAGCCGCGGCGGAAGGCGAAAGGCGACACCGCGCCGACCTCGGCCGGCCGGAACACCGTCCTGCCCCGCGGGACCCGCGCGGCCACCGCCTCGCACAGCTCCCGGGTGGTCAGCGTGCCGTGCGAGGCCGCGTTGACCGGGCCGGTGAAGTCCTCGCCCACCGCCCAGAACAGGAAGTCGGCGATCTCCTCGACGTGGATGTAGGTCGCCGGCCGGTTCACCGTCGGCACCGTGATCGGATCGCCGGCGCGCAGCCGGGAGGCGTAGTGCTGGAGCCGTCCCGTGAAGTCGTCGTCCCCGCCGAGGACGTGCGCGACGCGGACGGCCGCCCAGGGGAGGTCCGCCCCGGCGGCGAAGACGCCCTCCGCCTGCCGCTTGCCCTCGCCGTAGTGGGCCTCGGCGAACTCGGCGTCGTCCCACGGCAGTCCGGTGTCCACGTGCACGCTCAGCGGGTCGACGGCCTGCTCCGGCACGAGCGCCGCGGAGTCCTCGTACTCGTACACCTCGACCGTCGACGTCATCACATAGCGGCGGGTGCGGCCGGTGAACACGCGGCGGGCGACGGCGGCCTGGCGCGGGTTGTAGCAGACCTGGTCGACGACGACGTCGAAGGTCCGGGCCCCGAGCGCAGCGTTCAGCGCGTCCTCGTCGTCGCGGTCGGCGATCAGGTGGACTGCGCCCGGAGGCGGCGGCGACGATCCGCGGTTCAGCACCGTCACCCGGTCCCCGGCGGCGAGCAGCCGGGCGATCAGCCGCTTGCCGAAATAGCGGTTCCCGCCGATCACCAGCACTTCTCGTGTCTTTACCGCGTGCGCCTTTTCCATGACCATGATTCTTCCTGCGCACCCGCACGCGATGAAGGGCTGATCATGGGAGTTCCGGCCGCTGTACCGAAAGAACCCCGGCGGATACGCGCCGCCGCCGTCGAAACCGTGGTGGCCTTCGACGCGGTGGACCGGCAGATCCTTGAGCTGCTCCAGACCGACGGCCGGATCAAGCTCAGCGAGCTGGGCCGCAGGGTGCGGCTGAGCCCCGCGGCCGTGACGGAGCGGGTGCGGCGGCTGGAGAGCGCGGGGGTGATCAGCGGCTACGGGGCGCAGGTCGTCCCGGCCCGGCTCGGTTACGGCATCCAGGCGTTCGTGCGGGTCGACCCGCACGGCGGGTACAACCTCAAGCATCCGCGGACGCTGGAGCTGATCGAGCGGCCCGAGATCGTCGAGGTGCACCACGTTGTGGGCGAGGACTGCTGGATCCTCAAGGCCGCGGTCCGGGACACCGTCCATCTGGAGGAGGTTCTCGAAGCCGTCTCCGCCCTTGGCCGTACGACGACGTCGATCGTGCTCACCTCGCCGGTGGTGCGCAAACCGCTCTTGCCCTGACGTCGGCGTCAAGGATTACGGTCGTGGACATGCGCATCGGAGAGCTGGCCGCGCGGGCCGGGACGACGACCCGGACGCTGCGGTACTACGAGTCGCGCGGGCTGCTGCCCGCGCGGCGCGGAGACAACGGGTACCGGACGTACGACGAGGGCGATCTGCGGCTGCTGCGGCAGATCAGGACGCTCCAGGACTTCGGGTTCGACCTGGAGGAGACCCGGCCCTTCGTGGAGTGTCTGCGGGCCGGGCACCCGCAGGGCGACTCGTGTCCGGCGTCGCTCGTGGTCTACCGCCGCAAGCTCGACGAGCTGGACGCGCTCATCGGCGAGCTGCGGGCGGTCCGCGAGACGGTCTCCGGACAGCTCGTGCGGGCCGAGCGGGCGCGGGACGAGCTGGCGGCCGAGGCGCTGGCTCCGGGGGGTCCGGAGCCGGGGTGCGAACTGGGAGGGCGAGGACTGTGATCAAGGCGGACGGCGTGACCGAGGTGACGGACGACGATTTCGGGGCGCAGGTGCTGGAGGCGGAACTGCCGGTGCTCGTGCAGTTCACGGCCGAGTGGTGCGGCCCCTGCCGGCAGCTCGGCCCGGTGCTGGGCAGCATCGCCGAGGAGGAGGGCGAGCGGCTGAAGGTCGTGCGGCTGGACGTGGACCGTAATCCGCGGACCGCGATCGCGTACCACGTGCTGTCGACGCCCACCCTGATGGTGTTCCGCGGCGGTGAGCCCGTGCGGTCGATGGTGGGGGCCCGGCCCAAGCGCCGGCTGCTGGAGGAGATCGCCGACGTGCTCTGACCCGACCTGACAGTTCCGCTGCCGCACACGGGTCCGCACACGGGTTCGCGCACGAAGAAATCCCCCGGGCAATTGTGCTCGGGGGATTTCTCGGCGTATATTGAGTGATTCGCGACTTCAATTGAATGAAGTCGTAATGCGGTTCACTGAAGGCATCATATCCGGGCGGGAGCTGAATTGTCAAACGCCGATTTCGAATTGCAGCGCGAGCAGGAATTCATCGACGATCTGTACGCGCGCGTGGACGCCCTGCGCGGCGACACCGAGGTCTCCGTCACCGACGCGCTCGCCCAGGGCCACGCCCCCCAGCAGGCCCGGCTCGAGCGGGACATCCTCGTCGCCGAGCGCTCGGGGCTGCTCGCCGCGCTGAACGCGGTCGACGGCTCGCTGTGCTTCGGCCGCATCGACCTCGCCTCCGGAGTCCACCACCACATCGGCCGTATCGGCCTGCGCGTCGGCGACGCCGAACGCACCCCGGTCCTGATCGACTGGCGGGCCGACGTCGCCCGCCCGTTCTACCTCGCCACCGGCCACACCCCGATGGGGCTGCGCAGGCGACGGCACCTCGCCGGCGAGGGCCGCCGGGTCACCGCCCTGCACGACGAGATCCTCGACATCGGCGACCCCACCCGCACCGGCCACGAGGACCCGACCGGCGACGCCGTCCTGCTCGCGGCGCTCGACTCGGCACGCACCGGCCGTATGCACGACATCGTGCAGACCATCCAGGCCGAGCAGGACGAGATCATCCGC
Source organism: Streptomyces sp. B21-105 (assembly GCF_036898465.1). Lineage (NCBI taxonomy): Bacteria > Bacillati > Actinomycetota > Actinomycetes > Kitasatosporales > Streptomycetaceae > Streptomyces > Streptomyces sp. B21-105. The sequence goes on from NZ_JARUMJ010000001.1 coordinate 6,348,744, forward strand.
GCCCCCCACCGAGGGGTGCTGGTGGTCGAGGGCGGTCCTGGCACCGGCAAGACCGCCGTCGCCCTGCACCGCGCCGCCTACCTCCTCTACGAGCACCGGCAGCTGCTCGCCAAACGGGCCGTCCTGATCGTCGGCCCCAACCCCGCCTTCCTCGGCTACATCGGCGAGGTGCTGCCCGCGCTCGGCGAGACGGGCGTGCTCCTCGCGACGGTCGGCGAGCTGTTCCCCGGTGTGCGGGCGACGGCCGCCGACACCCGCGAGGCGGCCGCGGTCAAGGGCCGTGCCGACATGGCGGACGTCCTCGCCGACGTCGTACGCGACTGGCAGGCGCTGCCCGACCCGGTCATCGCGATCGAGCACGACCGCGAGATCCTCCTGCTCGACGACGGTCTCGTGCGGGTGGCCCGCGAACGCACCCGGGCGGCCGGGCTGCCGCACAACGCGGCCCGCGAGCACTTCGAGGGCCACATCCTCAACACGCTCACCGACATGGTCGCCGAGCGCCTGGGCACCGACCCCTTCGACGGCACCAACCTCCTCGACCCGAGCGACGTCACCCAGATCCGCGACGAGCTCGCCGACAACCCCGAGGTGTGGGCCGCCGTCGACCAGCTGTGGCCGCGGCTGACCCCGCAGCGCCTCGTCGCGGACTTCCTCGCCGACCCCGTGGGCTACGTCTCCGACGACGACGCGGCCGTCATCCGCCGCCCGGTGACCCGCGCCTGGACGGTGGCCGACGTGCCGCTCCTCGACGAGGCCGCCGAACTGCTCGGCGAGGACGACCGGGTGACGCGGGCCCGGGCGGAACGCGAACGCGCGACACAGATCGCCTACGCGCAGGGCGTCCTGGACGTCTCGTACGCCTCCCGCACCTACGAGTTCGACGACAAGGAAGAGGAGGACTCCGAGGTCCTGTCCGCGCACGACATCATCGACGCCGAGCGGTTCGCCGAGCGGCACGAGGAGGACGACCACCGCAGCGCCGCCGAACGCGCGGCGGCCGACCGGACCTGGGCGTTCGGCCACATCATCGTCGACGAGGCGCAGGAGCTGTCGCCGATGGCGTGGCGGCTGCTCATGCGGCGCTGCCCCACCCGCTCGATGACACTGGTCGGCGACCCCGCGCAGACCGCCGAGGCGGCCGGCGTCGGATCGTGGGCGGACATCCTCAAGCCGTACGTGCAGGACCGCTGGGAGCACACCCGACTCGGCGTCAACTACCGCACCCCGGCCGAGATCATGGACGTCGCGGCGGCGGTCGTGCGTGCCGAGCACCCGGATTTCGCACCGCCGAGCTCCATCCGGTCCACCGGTGTGCGGCCGTGGGCGCGCGCGACCGACGACCTGCCGGACGCGGTGGCCGAGGCGGCCCGGGAGCTGACGCCCGCCGAGGGCCGGCTCGCGGTCATCGCCCCGCGTAGCCTGCACCGGCGGCTGGCGGCACGGCTGGACGGCGTCACGGCGGGCGCGGAACCCGACCTCACCCGGGGCGTCGTCCTGCTCGACCCCCGCCAGTCCAAGGGGCTCGAGTTCGACTCCGTCCTCGTGGTGGAGCCGTCCCGGTACGGCACCAGCGACCTGTACGTGGCGCTGACCCGCGCGACGCAACGGCTCGGCGTGCTGCACAGCCGCCCCCTGCCGAAGGCCCTGGCCGACGCGTTCGCGTCACCCGCGTCACCCGGGGCCGGCACGAAGTGACGGTTCGGGCCCGCGTCGCTCCCGGGCCCGGAGCCCGGGCCTGCGCCGGCATGGTGTGCGGGCGGCGGGAGAACCCGTCCGCACAGCCGCGCCGGCCCGCCGGGCGGCACGCGCGCGGGCCCGGACACGTGGGGTCCGGCTCAGGCGGGCCGTAGCCACACGGTCGCCAGCGGGGGCAGCGTCAGCCGGATGCTCGCCGGCCGGCCGTGCGCGCCCTGCGGCTCCGGCTTGACCGGGTCGGGGTGGCCGACGCCGCTGCCGCCGAACCGTTCGGCGTCGGTGTTGAGGACCTCGTGCCAGGCCGGGACGTCGGCCGGCACGCCCAGCCGGTAGTCCTGGCGGACGACGGGGGACAGGTTGGAGACGGACAGCAGCAAGGAGCCCTCGGCGTCGCGCCTCAGGAAGGCGAAGACGTTGTCCTCGGCCGCGTCCCCGACCACCCACTCGAAACCCGCCGGGTCGGTGTCCCGCTGCCAGAGGGCGGGGACCGCCCGGTAGACGGCGTTGAGGTCGCGGACCAGGTCCCGCACGCCCCGGTGGTCGGCCTCCGCCCCGTACCCCGGATCCAGCAGCCACCAGTCGGGCCCGTGCGCCTCGGACCACTCCGCCCCCTGCGCGAACTCCTGCCCCATGAAGAGGAGTTGCTTGCCGGGATGGGCCCACATGTACGCCAGGTACGCCCGCAGGCCGGCGCGCTGCCGCCACCAGTCGCCGGGCATCTTCGACACCAGCGACCGCTTGCCGTGCACGACCTCGTCGTGGGAGATCGGCAGCACGTAGTTCTCGCTGTACGCGTACACCATCGAGAACGTCATCTCGTGGTGGTGGTACCTGCGGTGCACCGGCTCGTGGCTCATGTACGTGAGCGAGTCGTGCATCCAGCCCATGTTCCACTTCAGCCCGAAACCGAGCCCCCCCAAGCCGCTGGGGCCGAAGTGGTGGGTGGCGCGGGTCACCCCGTCCCAGGCGGTGGACTCCTCGGCGATCGTCACGACGCCCGGGTTGCGGCGGTACACCGTCGCGTTCATCTCCTGGAGGAACGCCACCGCGTCCAGGTTCTCCCGGCCGCCGTGCTCGTTCGGCGTCCACTGGCCGGCCTCGCGCGAGTAGTCGAGGTAGAGCATCGAGGCGACGGCGTCCACCCGCAGGCCGTCGATGTGGAACTCCTCGCACCAGTACGTGGCGTTCGCCACCAGGAAGTTGCGCACCTCACGCCGGCCGAAGTCGAACTCCAGCGTCCCCCAGTCGGGGTGGGCGGCGCGCAACGGGTCGGCGTGCTCGTACAGCGGCCGCCCGTCGAACTCGGCGAGGGCCCACTCGTCGCGCGGGAAGTGCGCCGGCACCCAGTCCATCAGGACCCCGATGCCGGCCCGGTGCAGCGCGTCCACCAGGTACCTGAAGTCGTCCGGTGTGCCGAGCCGGGCGGTGGGCGCGTAGAAACCGGTGACCTGATAACCCCAGGACCCGCCGAAGGGATGCTCGGCGACCGGCATCAGCTCGACGTGCGTGAAGCCGAGGTCCTTCACATAGGCGGGCAGCTGCTCGGCGAGCTGGCGATACGTCAGTCCCGGTCGCCAGGACGCCAGATGAAGCTCGTACACGGAGAACGGGGCTTCGTGCACGGGTATCCCGGCCCGCCCGGCCAGCCACTCGGCGTCGCCCCACTCGTACCGCGAGGCGTCCACGACCGACGACGTGGCCGGCGGGACCTCGGTGCGCCGCGCCATCGGGTCGGCGCGCAGGGTGTGCGAGCCGTCCGGGCGGGTGATGTCGAACTTGTACAGCGCGCCCTCGCCGACCCCCGGCACGAACAGCTCCCACACCCCGGACGAGCCGAGGGACCGCATCGGACACCCGGTGGAGTCCCAGTAGTTGAACGTGCCCGCCAGCCGGACGCCGCGCGCGTTCGGGGCCCACACCGCGAAGCTTGTGCCGCTCACGCCCTGGTGGGTCCTCGGGTGCGCGCCGAGCACGGTCCACAGCTGCTCGTGCCGGCCCTCGCCGATCAGGTGCAGGTCCAGCTCACCCAGGGTGGGCCGGAAACGGTAGGAGTCCTCGGTCTCCACCATCGTGTCCTCGTACGTCACGAGGAGCCGGTAGTCCGGCGGGGCCCCGGTGAGCGGCAGCAGAGCGGAGAAGAACCCGTCGCCGTCGTCGTGGAGCCGGGCCCGCAGCTCACCGGACACCACCTCCACGGACCGCGCGTACGGGCGCAGCACCCGGAACACCACCCCGCCCGGCGCGGGGTGCGCGCCCAGCACCGAGTGCGGGTCGTGGTGCGTGCCCTCAAGCAGACGCGCACGGTCGGCGGCGTCCGGGGCACTTTGGAACTCCACGACCGCCTCCGGCGAGGGGGCGGCGTCCTGGGTGCTCCGGGATTCCGTGATCGTCCCGGGCGAGGGGTCTGCCTCCGGCAGGGGGGCCGGCCGCGCAGAGGGGGGTGCCTGCGACGGGGGGACTGTCCTCGGCAGGGGATGCTCCTCCGGCCGGGGGTCCGCCTCCGCTGAGGAGGCTGCCTGCGGCAGGGGGGCCGCCTGTGGTGAAGTGCCCGTCCCCGGTGAGCCGTCCGCTGTCGGGGAGCGGTGCGCCTCCGGGACGGAGGAGCCCGCCGGTGGTGCGGCGGGGGGCTTGCTGTTCTGCGTGGCGGCCTTCTCGACCTTCTTCGGGGTCACGTGCGGAGCCTCCTCAAGGCAGGTCGGGGGGTGCGGCGAGGCGTCGTATCGCGGACAGCGGCACGGGGAGCCAGTCCGGCCGGTGCCGGGCCTCGTAGACGACCTCGTAGATCGCCTTGTCCGTCTCGTACGCCCGCAGCAGCACGGGGTCGGTCCGCGGGTCGACGCCCGCCGCCTCGGCGTACCCCGAGCAGTAGGCCGCCCGGCAGGCGTGCGCCCAGCCCGGGGCCGGCGGGTCGGCGGAGTGGGCCGCGTAGTCGAAGGAGCGCAGCATGCCCGCCACGTCCCGCACGGCCGGCTGCGGCATCCGGCGCTCGCCCAGCGGTCTGGCCGGCTCGCCCTCGAAGTCGATCAGCGACCACTCGCCCGAGGCGGCGCGCAGGCACTGCCCGAGATGCAGGTCGCCGTGGACGCGCTGGGCGGTCCAGGTGCGGCCCTCGGCCGCGAGGTCGGCCAGCGCGGTGAAGGCGGTGCGCAGCGCGGGTGCGTACGGACGCAGCGCGGGCACCGCCTGCGCCGCCGCGTCGAGCCGCTCGATCATGCCGCGCACCGCCGGCCCCGTCTGCGCCTGCCCCAGCGTCGCCGTGGGCAGCGCCCGGGCCAGCGCCCCGTGCACCTCGGCCGTGGCCCGGCCCAGCGCCCGTGCCTCGGCGGCGAAGTCCTCGCCCTTGGCCAGTTCCCGCAGCGCCAGCTCCCAGCCGTCCGCCGCGCCCTGCACATACGGCTGGAGCACGGCCAGGACGTACGACTCGTCCTCGCTCCCGTCGCCGCCGAGGTCCGCGTGCATCCACGCGGTCGGCGCGGGCACCCGGGGGCAGCCCTCGCGGGCCAGCGCCAGCGGCAGCTCCAGGTCCGGGTTGACGCCGGGCACGACCCTGCGCAACAGCTTCAGGATGAACGTATCTCCGTAGACGACGGACGAATTCGACTGCTCGCCCGTCAGCCGGCGCGGGACCAGTCCCGACCGGATCTCCTGCTGCGGGTCGCGCTCGCAGTGCAGCGCGCCGATCCGCGTCCCGGTGCGCAGCGCCTCCAGCAGCAGCTCGGCCGGCCGGGTGTCGTACAGCGCGTCATAGGCGGTCCGCCCGGTCAGCGGCCCCTGGGTGACGTGCCCGATCAGCGCGGGGGCCAGCCGGGGCGGCAGGGCCTCGCGGACGCCGATCAGCAGCTGGTAGCAGTCGCCCGGGGCCGCGCCCTGCCGGGCACGCACCAGCAGGTGGTACAGGCCCAGCCTGGATCCGGCGGGCAGCAGTTCGGTTGCCGCCACCAGCGAGAACCCGGTGACCGGACGCCCCTTGCCGGCGAACCAGCGCTGCCGGGGCAGCCACTCGCGCAGCAGGGGGTCCAGTGACGCGAGGAGGCCGGGGCTCGTCTTGCCGGAGAGTGTGACAGTTTCCGCCATTACGTCACATTCCTTTCCCCGGGGGGTCGGGGTGTTACTGATGCGTGCCCCGGGCGGGACAGGGGAAACCGCCCCGCCGACGGGGTTCTGGGCCGGGTGCCGGCGCCTCAGACCACGTCCCTGCGGAGCCGGAACCAGTAGAAGCCGTGGCCGGCGAGGGTGAGCAGGTAGGGGAGTTCGCCGACGGGCGGGAAGCGGACTGTGCCGAAGAGTTCGACGGGGTAGCGGCCGTGGAAGCGGCTGAGGTCGAGTTCGGTGGGTTGGGCGAAGCGGGAGAAGTTGTGGACGCACAGGACGAGGTCGTCGTCGTGTTCGCGCAGGAAGGCGAGGACGGCGGGGTTGGAGGAGGGGAGTTCGGTGTAGGTGCCGAGGCCGAAGGCGGGGTTCTGTTTGCGGATCTCGATCATGCGGCGGGTCCAGTGCAGGAGCGAGGAGGGCGACGACATGGACGCCTCGACGTTGGTGACCTGGTAGCCGTAGACGGGGTCCATGATGGTGGGCAGGGAGAGGCGGCCGGGGTCGCAGGAGGAGAAGCCGGCGTTGCGGTCGGGTGTCCACTGCATGGGGGTGCGGACGGCGTCGCGGTCGCCGAGCCAGATGTTGTCGCCCATGCCGATCTCGTCGCCGTAGTAGAGGATCGGGGAGCCGGGCAGGGAGAGCAGGAGTGCGGTGAAGAGCTCGATCTGGTTGCGGTCGTTGTCGAGGAGGGGTGCGAGGCGGCGGCGGATGCCGATGTTGGCGCGCATACGCGGGTCTTTGGCGTATTCGGCGTACATGTAGTCGCGTTCTTCGTCGGTGACCATTTCGAGGGTGAGCTCGTCGTGGTTGCGCAGGAAGATGCCCCATTGGCAGGTGGCGGGGATGGCGGGGGTCTTGGCGAGGATCTCGGAGACGGGGTGGCGTGATTCGCGGCGGACGGCCATGAAGATGCGGGGCATGACGGGGAAGTGGAATGCCATGTGGCATTCGTCGCCGCCGGAGGTGTAGTCGCCGAAGTAGTCGACGACGTCCTCGGGCCATTGGTTGGCCTCGGCCAGGATCACGGTGTCGGGGTAGTGCGCGTCGACCTCTTTGCGGACCCGCTTCAGGAACTCGTGCGTGGCCGGCAGGTTCTCGCAGTTGGTGCCCTCCTCGGCGTAGAGGTAGGGCACGGCGTCCAGGCGGAACCCGTCGATGCCCAGGTCCAGCCAGAACCTGAGCGCGGAGATCATCTCCTCCTGCACGGCCGGGTTCTCGTAGTTGAGATCCGGTTGGTGGGAGAAGAAGCGGTGGAAGAAGTACTGCTTGCGGACGGGGTCGAAGGTCCAGTTGGAGACTTCGGTGTCGACGAAGATGATGCGGGCGTCGGCGTACTGTTTGTCGTCGTCGGCCCACATGTAGTAGTCGCCGTAGGGTCCGTCGGGGTTGTTCCGGGATTCCTGGAACCACGGGTGCTGGTCGCTGGTGTGGTTCATGACGAAGTCGATGATGACGCGCATGCCGCGTTGGTGGGCGGCGTCGACGAATTCGACGAAGTCGGCGAGGTCGCCGAATTCGGGAAGGACGGCGGTGTAGTCGGAGACGTCGTATCCGCCGTCACGCAGGGGTGATTTGAAGAAGGGCGGGAGCCAGAGGCAGTCGACTCCGAGCCATTGCAGGTAGTCGAGTTTCGCGGTGATGCCTTTGAGGTCGCCGATGCCGTCGCCGTTGCTGTCCTGGAAGGAGCGGACGAGGACCTCGTAGAACACGGCGCGTTTGAACCACTCGGGATCGCGGTCCTTTGCGGGCGTGTCCTCGAAGGTGTCCGGAACGGGCTCGTTGACGATCATGATGTGGGTGACCCTCCGCTCTGCGGGTAGGACGGTCGCAGGACGGTGAACACGTGCGCGGGCCGGGTGCCCGGTTCGAGGCGCACGTAGTTGGTCCTGCCCCAGTGGTAGGTCTCGCCGGTGAGCTCGTCGCGCACCGGCACCGACTCGTGCCAGTCCAGGCCGAGTTGCGGCATGTCCAACGAGACCGTGGCCTCCTGGGTGTGGTGGGGGTCGAGGTTGACGACCACCAGAACCGTGTTCGATCCGCTGCTGTCCGAGCTGGTCTTCGAGTAGGCGATCACCGCTTCCTTGTCGGTGTGGTGAAAGTGCAGGTTGCGCAGTCGGTGGAGGGCGGGGTTGGCGCGTCGGATGGTGTTGAGGCGGGTGATGAGGGGGGCGATGGTGCGGCCCTCGCGTTCGGCTGCCTCCCAGTCGCGGGAGGTGAGCTGGTACTTCTCGGAGTCGAGGTATTCCTCGCCGCCCTCGCGCAGGGGGGTGTTCTCGCAGAGTTCGTAGCCGCTGTACACGCCCCAGGTGGGGGAGAGGGTGGCGGCCAGGACGGCGCGGGCCTCGAAGGCGGGCCGGCCGCCGTGCTGGAGGTGGGCGGGCAGGATGTCGGGGGTGTTGGCGAAGAAGTTGGGCCGCATGTACGAGGCGGCCTGCCCCGACAGCTCGGTGAGGTACTCGGTCAGCTCGTCCTTGGTGGTACGCCAGGTGAAGTACGTGTAGGACTGCTGGAAGCCGATCTGGGCGAGGGCGTGCATCATCGCGGGCCGGGTGAACGCCTCGGCCAGGAAGATCACGTCGGGGTCGGCGCCGTTGATCTCGGCGATGACGCGTTCCCAGAACACCACGGGTTTGGTGTGGGGGTTGTCGACGCGGAAGATCCGCACGCCGTGGCCCATCCAGTGCCGCAGCACCCGCACGGTCTCGGCGATCAGGCCCTTCATGTCGGCGTCGAAGGCGACGGGGTAGATGTCCTGGTACTTCTTCGGCGGGTTCTCGGCGTGGGCGATGGTGCCGTCGGGGCGGTGGTGGAACCACTCGGGGTGCTTGTCGACCCAGGGGTGGTCGGGGGAGCACTGCAGGGCGAAGTCGAGGGCGATCTCCAGGCCGAGCGCGCGGGCCTGCCCGACGAACCGGGCGAAGTCCTCCAGGGTGCCCAGTGCGGGGTGGACGGCGTCGTGGCCGCCTTCGGGGGAGCCGATCGCCCAGGGCACGCCGACGTCGTCGGGGCGTGCGTCGAGGGTGTTGTTGCGGCCTTTGCGGAAGGTGGCGCCGATGGGGTGGACGGGGGGGAGGTAGACGACGTCGAAGCCCATCGCGGCGATCGCTGGGAGCCGGCGGGCGGCGGTGCGGAACGTGCCGTGGGGCTGCTCGGGGGTGCCCTCGGAACGGGGGAAGAACTCGTACCAGGCCCCGTACAGGGCGCGTTCGCGTTCCACCAGCAGCGGCAGCGGCTCCGCTGCGGTCACCAGCTCCCGCAGCGGAAACCGCGCCAGCACCTCGTCCACCTCCGGCGTCAACGCCGCCGCCAGCCGGGCCACGGGGGGACGGCTCTCGTCGCGCAGGGCGTCGACGGCGATCAGCACCGCCTTGCGCTCCGGGCCGCTCGGCACACCGTCCGCCGCCCGCTCGTACAGACGGGCGCCCTCCTCGAGGACCGACTCCGTGTCCATCCCGGCGGGCACCTTCACACCGGCGTGGTGCCGCCACGTGGAGACCGGGTCCCCCCAGGCCTCCACGGTGTACGTCCAGCGGCCGGTCGCGTCCGGGGTGACGTCCGCGCCCCAGCGGTCGGTGCCGGGGGCGAGTTCGCGCATCGGCGTCCAGGGCCCGGGGACGCCGTCCGGATTCCGCAGGACGACGTTGGCGGCGACGGCGTCGTGCCCTTCGCGGAACACGGTCGCCGAGACCTCGAACGTCTCGCCGACGACCGCCTTCGCGGGCCGTCGTCCCTGCTGGACCATCGGAAGGACGTCGAGGACGGGGATGCGCCCGACGGCGGTGGCCGCGCCGGCCTCGCCCCGTGGGGCGGCGGCGTGCGTGCGACCGGGGGGCATTGCGGGCTCGGTGGGCTCGGCCGGCTTGGCGCTCTTCGCCGGCTTCGCGCTCCCGGCGCCCTTGGAGCGCTTCGCGTTCTTCGGTTCCTTGGCGTCGGTACGGCCCTTGGCGTCGGTACGGCCCTTGGCGTCGCTACGGCCCTTGGCGTCCACAGGGTCCCTGACGTCCTTGGGGGTCTTCTTGGGGGGTGTTGACGGGTGGTGCCTGGCTGGCATGACCGCTCCTGTCCGCATCAAGGGGGGTAGGCGGATGGATGTGGTGGGAGGTGGGTCCTGCGGGGGAGTACCGGAGGAGCCTTCCACCCTGTGCGGGTGAACAATCCGGCCCTTTGTTAACTCCTCACGCCGATATCCGACTCGGCGCGCCACGGCCTTGCCGGGCACACCACTGGCACCCTCTCGCGCGGAGCGAAGCCCCACAAGGTGGCCCAGCGGAGTGAAAGCGGGATTTTCGGCCCTTCGGCGCAGGGCTCCGGCCAGCCCCCGGCAAGGCCGACGCCGACGCCGGTACCGTCGTGACAGACGTGGACGCACACTGCCGTGCGCCCATCACGCGAACGCGCAACACCGAGGTGGAAAGTCAACCACCTGGCCCTGAAGGGCCAGGCTTGCAGGCAGAGTGAGAGCTGATGTCCCACTGTGGTTCCCTGCGTCCGGTACCGCTAGGCGGTACTGGGGCGGTTGACTGCGCCCCGCTGCCACACAGCATCGGCCCGGTGGGCGATATTGCGGGAGCCGTTGTGGTCCGCATGCAGCACGGTCCCGCAGGACCGGCATACGAACCGTGCTTGATCCACTCGGTTGGTCCGGTGGGTGTGCCAGCACTCCGAGCACTGACGGGAGGTGTTGCGCGGGTCGACGTGGACCACGGGCACACCAGCCCGCTTGGCCTTGTACTCGACAAAGGAGCCGAGTTGGGCGAACGCCCAGGAGGAAAGCCGTGCCCGCTGGTCCTTCTTGGCCGTAACCCTCTGCCGGATACCGGTCAGGTCTTCCAGACCGATACCCCGCGAGGTGCGTTCAGCGGTGGTCACGAGCTTCTTGGCGATGATGTGGTTGCGCTGGGTGGCGTACCGGGCCTCCTTGCGCCGCTGGCGCTTGAGGACGCGGGCCGCGCTCTTGGTGCGCTTCTTCTGCAGCTTCGAGCGCAGGTCACGCTTGCGCTGCCGGTACCGGTTGACCTGACGGCCGGACATGATCCGCCCGTCGCTGGTGGTGGCGATGTTGACGATCCCGAGGTCTACGCCGAGGAAGCCGGTCGGCTCCGACACGGCCGGTTCGGGAATGTCGATGGTGGCGATGAGGAAGAACATGCCGTCCCGCATCACCAGGTCCGACTCCCCCTTGCGGGAGGCCAGGAGCTTCATCGCCTCGGGCGAGCACACGAACGGAACGCCCTTGAGCCGCCCGGCCACCGTCCAGATCGACACGGTCCGATCGTCCAGGTTCCAGGTCAGAATCCGGTCGTCGTACGGCTGCGCCGAGGTCTCACGGAAGCCGATCGGCTTCGACTCCACCTTGTTCCGCCGCTTCGAACCTTCCGGTCCGTAGTTCCCGGCCCGCAGGTTCGCCTTGAGTGTGGCGTAGGCATCACACACCTTCTTGACCGTGCGCACGGCGGCCTGCGCCCCGAGATCGAAGTCAGCCTTGATCCGGTGGTACACGGCATCCTGCAACACGTTCCGGCGTTGGAGGTCCTTCGCGAACGCCACCTCGGACGCCGCGTTCGCGGCCCGGTTACAGGCACGCAGGGTCGCCGCCAGTGCATCCGCGTCATGCGCGGACGCAGGCAACAATTTCACCTGCGCGACAATCTTCACGCAGAACAACCTAGTAGGGCCGATCATCGGAGGTCAACTTGCCGTCGAAGCACGGTCTTTCGCACTCGCGGCGAAATCCCGCCCGTTGCCCTGCTCCGCAGGAGCTTCGATTCTCCCCCGCAAGCGGAAGTACCCCCACCCCGACCTGAAGGACGGGGCATCCTCGAAGGAGATCAAGTGAAGGCGATCCGTCGATTCACCGTCCGACCCCTCCTCCCCGAACCTCTCCGGCCGCTCAGCGACCTGGCCCGCAATCTGCGCTGGTCCTGGCACGCGGAGACCCGCGACCTCTTCCGGTCCGTCGACCCCGAGCGCTGGGCCCGCTCGGACCGTGACCCGGTGAGACTCCTCGGCGGCGTGCCCCCGGCCCGCCTCCTCGAACTCGCCGAGGACCGCCGCTTCCTGCGCCGGCTCGCCGCCGCCGCAGGCGACCTGCACGACTACCTGAGCGGCGACCGCTGGTACCAGGCGCAGCCCTCCTCCGCCGGACTCCCCGCCGCCGTCGCCTACTTCTCGCCCGAGTTCGGCATCACGGCCGCGCTGCCCCAGTACTCCGGCGGCCTCGGCATCCTCGCCGGCGACCACCTGAAGGCGGCCAGCGACCTGGGCGTGCCGCTGATCGGCGTGGGCCTGCTCTACCGGCACGGCTACTTCCGGCAGACCCTCTCGCGGGACGGCTGGCAGCAGGAGCACTACCCCGTCCTGGACCCCAACGAGCTGCCGGTGACCCTCCTGAAGGAGGAGGACGGCACGCCGGCCCGGATCTCCCTGGCCCTCCCCGCGGGCAGGCAGCTGCACGCCCGTGTCTGGCTGGCGCAGGTCGGCCGGGTCCCGCTGCTCATGCTCGACTCCGACGTCGAGGAGAACGACCTCGGCGAGCGCGGGGTGACCGACCGGCTCTACGGCGGCGGCAGCGAACACCGGCTGCTGCAGGAGATGCTGCTCGGCATAGGAGGTGTCCGGGCGGTGCGCACGTACTGCCGGCTGACCGGTCACGCCGAGCCCGAGGTCTTCCACACCAACGAGGGTCACGCCGGTTTCCTCGGCCTGGAGCGCATCGCCGAACTCGGCGACACGGGACTGGACTTCGACGCGGCGCTGGAGGCCGTCCGGGCCGGGACCGTCTTCACCACGCACACGCCCGTCCCGGCCGGCATCGACCGCTTCGACCGGGAGCTGGTCGCCCGCCACTTCGGCCCCGAAGCCGAGCTGCCCCGCATGGACGTCGACCGCATCCTGCGGCTGGGCATGGAGACCTACCCCGGCGGCGAGCCGAACCTGTTCAACATGGCCGTCATGGGACTGCGGCTGGCGCAGCGCGCGAACGGGGTCTCGCTGCTGCACGGCCAGGTCAGCCGCACGATGTTCGCCGGCCTGTGGCCCGGCTTCGACCCCGAGGAGGTGCCGATCACCTCCGTCACCAACGGCGTGCACGCCCCGACCTGGGTCGCCCCGGAGGTGCTGCGCCTCGGCGCCCGGCAGATCGGCGCCGAGCGCGCCGAGGACGCCCTGAGCGTCGGCGGCTCCGACCGCTGGGACTCCGTCGCCGACATCCCCGACCAGGACATCTGGGAGCTGCGCCGCGAACTGCGCGAGCAGCTGGTGCTGGAGGCGCGGCGGCGACTGCTCGCCTCGTGGCGTCAACGAGGTGCGGCGAGCGCCGAGTTGGGATGGATCGACGGCGTTCTGGACCCCGACGTCCTCACCATCGGCTTCGCGCGCCGGGTCCCGTCGTACAAGCGTCTGACGCTGATGCTGCGGGACCGGGACCGGCTCATGAAGCTGCTGCTGCACCCGGAGCGGCCGATCCAGATCGTCGTCGCGGGCAAGGCGCATCCGGCGGACGACGGCGGCAAACGCCTGGTACAGGAACTCGTCCGGTTCACCGACGACCCTCGGGTCCGGCACCGCATCGTCTTCCTGCCCGACTACGGCATGGCCATGGCGCAGAAGCTGTACCCCGGCTGCGACATCTGGCTGAACAACCCGCTTCGCCCCCTGGAGGCCTGCGGCACGTCGGGCATGAAGGCCGCGCTCAACGGCTGCCTCAACCTGTCCGTCCTGGACGGCTGGTGGGACGAGTGGTTCCAGCCCGACTTCGGGTGGGCCATCCCCACCGCGGACGGCGCCGGAACCGACCCCGACCGCCGGGACGACATCGAGGCGACGGCCCTCTACGACCTCCTGGAACAGCGCATCACACCGCGTTTCTACGAGCGCGGGCGGGCCGGCCTGCCCGACCGCTGGATCGAGATGGTCCGCCAGACCCTCACCCTGCTCGGCCCGAAGGTGCTGGCGGGACGCATGGTCCGCGAGTACGTGGAGCGGCTCTACACCCCGGCCGCCCACGCGCACCGGACGATGCTCCCCGCCGCGGCGCGTGAACTCTCCGGCTGGAAGCAGCGGGTGCGTGCGGCCTGGCACGCCGTGGCGGTCGACCACGTGGAGACGTCGGCGGCCACGGTCTCGGCCGAACTGGGCACGACCCTCGCCCTGCGGGTGCGGGTGCGCCTCGGCGACCTCACTCCCGACGACGTCGAGGTGCAGGCGGTCTCGGGCCGCGTCGATGAGGAGGACCGCATCACGGACGCGGCCACGGTCCCGCTGAAACCGGCGGGCGGCCCGGACCTCGAGGGCAGGTGGGTGTACGAGGGCCCGCTGTCGCTGGACCGCACGGGCCCCTTCGGGTACACGGTCCGCATCCTCCCGGCCCACCGCCTGCTGGCGTCCGGCGCCGAACTGGGGCTGCTGGAAGCGCCGTCCGAGGAAGCGGCCGAAGAAGCGGGCGTCCTGCTGCGCTGACCCGGTGAGCGCGGCCCGCCCCCGACGCCCGCACCGCCGCCCGCCCGCCGCACCCGGTGGGCGGGCGGCGGTGCGTGCGGTGCCGTGCCGTGCCGTACCCCAGGCTGGGCCGGTGCGATCCGCCCTCCGTACGGGGCGACGGAAATCTCTGGCCGGGTCACCGGCACGACGGCTATGCTCCCCGCGATGACTACTCCTTCTGTCGACAGATCGGGGGACCCGTCCGCGCAAGGTGAGTGCTGATGACGACTCACTTCGCGAACGAGGATTCCCCGCTTTCCTTCTGGCCGCGCGTGCGCGAGTTCGCCGTGCCGGCCTCCATGATCGAGACCGCGACCGCGCGCCGCCGTGCCGGCGACTGGGCGGGGGCCTGCGCCGCGGCGGGCGTCGACGTCGATCTCGACCTGCGGACCCTGGCGGGCAGCCATGGCCGGGAGTTCGTCTCCCGGCTCCGCTGCGACCTGCGGCACCTGGCTCCCGACCTGCTGCGCTGGCATCTGCCGAGAATCGCCCCCCACGGGCTGCTGCGACCCGGTCTGACCATCGCCCTCGCGCGGTACGACGGCGCGGGGCGCGGCGGGCGTCCGGTGCATCTGGTGGTGCGGACGCCGCCGTCCTGGGCGGACGCGGGCCAGCGGATCAGCCTGACGCTGTGGGAGGGATTTCGCGCAGACGGCCACGGCGCCGGCCCGGGGCATCCGCACCCACACCCCCACCCCAGCCGACGGTTCCGTCTCGACCTGCACCGGCATCTGTGGGACGCGCGCCGCACGGACGAGCTGCGGACGCGGTCCGGGGCGACGGTCACGGTGGCGCGGACGCCGGGTGAACCCGAGGACGACGAGCGGGCGCCGCGCCTCACGTTGCCGCCGGGCGCGGTGCCCGACGGCCGTACCGCCGCCGTCGACCGGTGGCCCGCCGAGGCGGACATCCTGCTCCGGGCGCAGGGATGCTCCGGCGGCGCCGTCCTGGTGCGGCTCGGCGGACGGCACCGGCTGATCCTGGAGACCGACGGGGACGACGGCGGCGGGCCGCCCGCCCTGCGCGTCGCGCCCGTCGGCGGAGGGACCGGCGCCGCCCCGGGAACCGGTCCGGCGCTGCCAGTGCTGCCCGACGCCGCCGCCTGGGTGCCGCCCGACCTCGAGCTGCTGCGCGCCGACGCGATCGACGCCGACCGGCTCCACCCGCTGGTCGCCGCCGCGCTGGTCCCGGAGCGACGGCCGACCTACCGTGCCGAGGCAGCCGACCGGCCGGGACAGCCGCGTTTCGTTGAGTGCCGGGGAGCCCGTCACCGGATCGGCCTGGTGGATGGGGTGCTGGTCCCGTTGGACCACGACCCGGCCGAACTCCGGCGGGAGGAACTCCTGGTCGCGCTGAGCGGAACCCCGTTGCCGTGCCTGCGGGCCGTCGACGAGGCCCACCGCCGCCCGGACTGCCTCACCGGCGTCCGTGAACGCCTCGTCCACGGCGACATCGCCGGCGCGCTGGCCGTCGTCGAAGGGCTGCTCGGCCCCGAGGCGCTGCTGCGCGACGGCGCGCTGCGGGACGAACTCGAGGCGGCCGCCGAACGGCGGATCACCTACGGGCTGTTCCGGGCCGGCCTGACCGGGCGCGCGCCGGGCCGCCTCCCACCGCGCAAGCCCCGTCCGGCCGGCCTGCGCTCCCGTCCCCGCCACGTGACCGGCCGCTGAACCGCATCCACTGAACCGCATCCACACCACCTCGCAAGGCCGCCACGGCCCCTGACGATCCCGCACGGCCCTTCTGCCCTTCCCCCGCGAACCCAAAGGTGATCACCCATGCCCACATGCGCCCCGCTCACCCTCGTCGACGCCCCCACCGACGCACCGTCCCGACCGGACAGCACCTCGCCGTCGGACGTCCTGAACCCGCCCGACACCCCGGCCGCCCCGGCCGCCCGACTCGACGTCGCCGCAGACCTCCTGGCCCTGCTGCGCGACTTCACCACCGAACCGCGCCCCGACACCCAGCTCGAGGCCCTGACCCTCGCCGTGGCGGCCGACCTGCCCGTGCTGCTGTGGGGCGAGCCCGGCATCGGCAAGACCGCCGCGCTGACCCAGCTGGCCGCCGCTCTCGAACTTCCGCTGACCACCGTGATCGCCAGCGTGCACGAGCCGTCCGACTTCTCGGGGCTGCCGGTCCTCGGGGACGACCCCGAGACGCAGGGCGTCCCGATGGCCCCGCCGGACTGGGCGGTACGGCTGGTGCGGGCCGGCCGCGGGCTGCTGTTCCTCGACGAGCTGTCCACCGCCCCGCCCGCTGTGCAGGCCGCGCTGCTGCGGCTGGTGCTCGAGCGGCGGATCGGCGCGCTGCGACTGCCGCCGGGCGTACGGATCGTGGCCGCGGCCAACCCGCGGTCCTCGGCGGCCGACGGCTGGGAGCTGAGCCCGCCGCTGGCCAACCGCTTCGTCCACCTGCAGTGGACCCATGACCACGAGGTCGTCGTCCGCGGTCTCGGCGGGACCTGGCCCCGGGCGACCCTCCCCCGGCTCGACCCGGCGAAGCTGCCCGAGGCCGTGGACCTCGCGCGCCGCGCGGTGTGCGGCCTGCTGGCCGCGCGCCCCACGCTCGTGCACCGGCTGCCCAGCGGCGAGACCCGCCGCGGCGGCGCCTGGCCGTCGCCGCGCAGCTGGGAGATGGCCCTGAGCCTGATCGCCTTCGCGACGGCGGCGGGCTCCTCCCGGGACGTGCTCTCCCTCCTGGTCCGGGGCGCGGTCGGCGACGGGCCGGGGCTGGAACTGCTGGCCGGCCTGGACCGGATGGACCTGCCGGATCCCGAGGACCTGCTCGCCGATCCGGCCGGCGCCGAGCTGCCCCAGCGGGGCGATCTGCGTCAGGCGGCGTTGGACGCGGTGGTGGCGGCGGTCAGGTCCCGTCCGGACCGGTCCCGCTGGGACGCGGCGTGGGCGCTGCTGGTGAGGGCGGTCGAGACCGGAGCCCCCGACCTGGTCGTGGTCCCCGCGACCACCCTCGCCGCGCTGCGCCAGGACGACTGGGACGTGCCCCCGTCGATCGAGAGCCTCGCCGGCGCGGTGGCCCTCTCCCGGCGGGCGGACCGGGCGGCGGCCCGCACGAAGCAACGGGAAGCCGACACGGCGAAGGCGACCCGATGAGCACGACGGGTTCGGCGGGCGGGGGGTCCGGCTTGTCGGCGGACGGCTTGCCTGCGGACGGCCTGCCGGGATCAGCGGGTCCCGTGCCGGGCGTATCGGCGGCCGGGCGGCCGGGTCCGGCGGGTGGGGGGTCCGGTGTGCCGGTGAACGCCGGGGGTTCGGCCGGCGCGGGACCGGGTGTGCCGGCGGGGGCGGGGGCGGCGAGTCCGGCGGCCATGGCGGCCGGCGTGCCGTTGTCCGCGCGGGGCGCGGCCGACGCGGCGGCCGGCCCGCCGTTGGACATGGACAAACTGCTCGCGGCCCGGTTGTACGCGGCCCGGGCCCGCCCCTACCTGGCGACGGCCCTGTTCGCGCTGCACATCGTGGAGTCGCGGCAGGTGCCGACGATGGGCGTGGACCGGCACTGGCGTTGCTACGTCTCGCCGGGGTTCGTCGAGCGGATGCCGGTGGAGGATCTGGCAGGCGTGTGGGTGCACGAGGTGTCGCACCTGTTGCGCGACCATCACGGCCGCAGCGACCGCCTCGCGAGGCAACGCGGTCTGACCGGGCCGGGGGACCGGCTGCGGATGAACATCGCCGCGGACTGCGAGATCAACGACGACGCGTACGGGGACGGACTGGTCGAGCCTGCCGGGGCCGTGACACCGGGCTCACTGGGACTGGATCCGGGCGAGCTGATGGAGGACTACCTGCGTCAGTTCCGGCTCGGGCCGCGCACCCAGCGCCTGTCCTGGCTGGACTGCGGCAGCGGCGCGGACGGACGGGAACGGGAGTGGGAACTGGGCCCCGACGGCGCGGACGGCCTCAGCGAGCAGCAACGGGACGCCGTCCGGTTCCGGGTGGCGCAAGGCATCAACGGGCGGCCGGGGTCGGCGCCGAAACAGTGGAAGAGGTGGGCGGAAGAGGCCTTCCACCCGCCGCAGCCCTGGCGGGAACTGCTGGGCGCGGCGGTCCGCTCGGCGGCCTCGGGTCCGGGTGTCGGCGAGGACTACACCTACGGCCGTCCCGCGCGTCGCTCGGCCTGCCTGCCCGGGGTCGTCCTGCCGAGCCTGCGGCACCGGCCGCCCCGGGTGTGCGTCGTCATCGACACGTCCGGTTCGGTCAGCGACGCCGAACTGGGCAGCGCGCTCCTGGAGGTCGCTGCCATCTCCCATGCCGTGGGCGGCCGGCGTGACCTGGTCTCCGTGGTGCCGTGCGACGCGTCGGCGGGGATGGTGCACACCCTGTGCCGCGCCGAGGGCATCCCCCTGATGGGCGGCGGCGGCACGGACCTGCGCACCGGCTTCGCCAAGGCCCTGCGGGCCAGTCCCCGCCCCGACGCGATCGTCGTCCTCACCGACGGTCAGACCCCCTGGCCCGAAACCCGCCCGTCCTGCCGCACGGTGATCGGCCTCTTCCCCCGAGGCCGCACCCGCTACCGCGAGACGAACCCCGACTACGTCCCCGACACCCCGCCCGCCTGGGCCCGGGTGGTGGAGATCGGGACGGCGGGCGGCGGAGGGTGAAGGCCGGGGTGCCCGCTCAACTGGCTTGCGAACATCCCTCGTTGGATGCGTCGGAGTGTCTGAGTGCTGACCCTTCGCGGCAAATGCGGCGTGATCATGTTCACTTCAGATGGGTGAGATCTGTGAAGCCCTTGTGTTTTTGTGAGGAAATCTGTTAAAAGTTGCCCACTTGTGATCATTTGGGTGGGGGGATGTCGTGCGTCCGGCACGTCCGTTGGTTCTTGCTGTCGCTTTCGTTCTGTCTGTACTGGCAGGAACTGAGCAAGTCGCTCTCGCGGTAGGGCAGTCGTCGTCCGCTTCTGGTACGGGGGAGGCGCCGGATCAGCAGTGGGGGAGTGCCGCCGGCCGTGGCCACGCCGCCACCGCCGACGCGACGGATGCCGTCGCCAGGGGCGGACGCGCCGGAGCGCTGTCCGGTCCTGGCGAACTGCCCGCGGACAGCGCGGCCGGTGCCGTCGACCTGCCTGGCGCGGCGCCCATGCCGCAGCCCGGCCCCGTCACATCGGTCGCGCCTCCGGCTCCCGCGACGCCCCAGGGCTTCGACGCCGGGCGCAGCAAGGAGGTCGCGGGCGAGCGCGCGGAGCGCGAGAGCACGTATCTGAACCCCGACGGGACCTACACCACCCGCTTCTACACGGAGCCGGTCAACTTCCGGTCCGAGGACGGGTCCTGGAAGCCGATCGACGCGACACTCGTCCCCCTGGAGTCGTCCGGTCCCAGCACGATGAGCACGGAAGAGGAAGGCTGGAAAACCTCCTCGACCGAGGCCCAGATCGAGTTCGCCGGCATAGCCGACGCCGATCCCGTGGTGCGTGTGCAGGTGGACGAGGGGGTGTCGGTCGGCTACGGAGTGGACGACGCGCACGGCGTCGCCGGGCAGGCGGAGGCCAGCACTCTGACCTACGAGAACGTGCGCCCCCATTCCGACATCGACTTCCTTGCGGGCAGCGACTCGGTCAAGGAGACCCTGGTCCTCAAGGACGCCGACGCGCCCACCGAGTGGCGTTTCCCGCTGGAGCTGGAGGGGCTCACGGCGTCGCTCGACGCCCACGGCAACGTGGTGTTCACCGACGCCGACGGCACCGTCCGCGCGTGGACGCCGGCCGGCTGGATGCAGGACTCGAACCTCGCTGCCGACTCCGACCAGGGCGTGATCTCCTCCGGCGTCACCTACAGCTTGACGGTGGAGGACGGCCGCCAGGTTCTGGTGGTCAAGCTCGACAAGGCGTGGTTGTCCGCGCCCGAGCGGGTCTTTCCCGTCCGTGTGGACCCGTCGGTGAAGTCCGTCGAGGCCACCTCCGGTACCTATGTCCAGTACCCGTACAACCAGAACTTCGCCTCGGACACGGTGCTGAAGGCCGGTACGTATGACGGTGGCAGCCACAAGGCCGCGGCCTTCCTGCGTTTCGCGGGCCTGGAGACGAGCCTGAAGAACGCCTGGGTGCTCAACGCCAACCTCGCGCTGTACAACACCTGGTCGCAGTCCTGCACCGCCCGGCCTGTGACGGTGCACCCGATCACGTCGAACTGGGCGGAGTCCACGACGTCGAAGTGGCCCGGCCCGTCGACCGGCGCGTCGCTGGCCTCCAAGAGCTTCGCCCACGGCTGGCGGCCCGGGGGCACGACCACCTGGTCGTGCGGCCCCGCCTGGGAGACGATCAACCTCGGCTCCGCCGGTCGTCAACTGGTCGATGACTGGACGCACGCCCGGAAAGCCAACTACGGCCTGGCGGTCAAGGCTTCGACCACCGATTCGAAGTCCTGGAAGCAGTTCGGCTCGGACGACTACCCGAACGGCAAGCCCAGCCTGGACGTCACCTGGACCAAGTACGGCGCCACCTACAAGCTCGGCGAGTTCGTCTCCCCGATCACGGCGACCGCGGAGAGCGTCTTCAAGGTGACGGTCACCAACCGCGGTCAGCAGACGTGGCCGAAGAACGGCAACTTCTCCCTTCGTTACCATCTGTACGACGCGGCAGGCAGGGAGATCACGGACACTTCGAAGATCCGCTGGTCGCCGATGCCCGCCGACGTTCCTCCGGGCAGAACGGTAACGGTCGATGCCAGGATCGCACCGCTGACGCCGGGTGACTACACCCTGGCGTGGACGATGAACGACAACGGCGTGGCAACGTTCAGCGGTTCCGGCGTCCCTACCGTGGCCATGCGGGTGTCCGCCGTCAACATTCCGCCGTACCTGACCGCTGAGGCGCCGGCAAGCGGGGCCGTGGTCACCACCCTCACGCCGACTCTGTGGGCGTCCGGTGCCGACCGTGACCGCTATCCCAAGGCCTTGCAGTACCAGTTCGAAGTCTGTGAGGTCGAGGGCAAGAACCTCCGCAAGAACTGCAAGACGGGTCCCCGCGTCGCCTCCCAGCAGTGGGCGGTCACCAGCGGCTGGCTGTCCTGGTCGAAGACGTACGCCTGGTACGGGTACGCCTATGACGGCAGTGGCACCTCATTGCGTCCCGGCCCGTCTCTGCTGACGACGCAGGTGGCCCAGCCGGCGATCACCAGCCACCTCGGTGGAACAGACGGCGACCGCAGCTTCGGCGAACGCTCCGGCAACTACGTGACCGCGGCCACCGATGCCGCAGTGCCGACTATTGGCCCCGAGCTGTCGGTGACGCGCACCTACAACTCGCAGGATCCACGGCAGAAGAACGCCTTCGGTGCCGGCTGGGCGACGCGTTGGGACATGCGGGCGGCGGCGGAGAGCACGGGAAGCGTCGTCATCACGCTCTCCACCGGAAGTCAGGTCCGCTTCGGCAGGAACGCGGACGGCAGCTATGCCGCTCCATCCGGTTCGACCGGACTCCTCAAGGCGGAGACCGGCGGCGGCTGGACGCTGCGCGACGGCTCCGGGACGCTTCATACCTTCGACACAGCCGGTCTGCTCACGAAGATCGCCGACGGTCATGGCAGGGCTCAGCAACTCACCTACTCGGACGGCAAGCTGACCCAGGCCAAGGACGTGCTGTCGGGCCGCACCCTGACTTTCACCTGGTCCGGCGGTCATGTGGCGGCAGCCGAGACGAGCGCCGTGAGCGGTGCCGGCTCCGGTCTGAAATGGACCTACACCTATGAGGGCGACCGGCTGGTGAAGGTCTGCCCGCCGTCGTCGACCACCTCGTGCACCGTCTACACCTACGAGGACGGCAGCCTGTACCGCAGCACCGTGCTGGACGCCGGCCCGTCCGCGTACTGGCGGCTGAACGAGGCCGACGGCGAGAGCGCGAAGAGCGAGGCCGTCTCGGGTACCGGCCTGAACGAGGCGCTGTACCGGGACGTCACCCGCGAAGCGGCGGGTGCGCCGGCTGGGACGGGCGACAAGGCCGGCTCCTTCGACGGCAGCGACTCCCACCTCGCACTGCCCGACGACGCATGGGGATCCTCACCGTTCGCCTCGGTGGAGATGTGGTTCAAGACCACCAAGCCCGGTGTCCTTCTGTCGCAGGCCAACGAGCGCATGGAGGACGTCGACCCGACCGTCAGCCAGTCCACACCCCTGCTGTATGTCGGCACGGACGGCAAGCTCCGAGGCCAGTTCTATTACCCCGGCACCACGTGGACACCCATGACGTCCACCGGTGCCGTGACGGACGGCGCCTGGCACCACCTGGTGCTCTCCGGCGCCGGCACCTCGCAGGCGCTGTACCTCGACGGGGCCGCGATCGGCGCCAGGACCGGCGCCATCGACCACCTCGAACAGCGCTACACCTACGTCGGCCTCGGCTGGACCAGCGTGCCCTGGCAGGGAATCGACAAGACCGACCAACTCGGCCACTTCAACGGCCAGATCGACGAAGTAGCGTTCTACGACCACACCATCGACGCGAGTACGGTCATCGACCACTTCGCAGCCAGGGCCACCGCTTCCAGGATCACCAAGGTCACCCTGCCCTCAGGACGCGTCGACGCCGAGGTGACCTACGACTCCGACACCGAGCGGGTCACCCAGGTCAAGGAAGCCGGTAACGGCGTGTGGAAGGTGTCCGCCCCGTCTTATTCAGCCGGTTCCGCCGCCTACGGCGACGCTGTGCGTGCCTCCGGGCCGACCGAGTACTGGCGGTTGGGTGACCGCCGTGGCCTCACCGCGGCGAGCGCTCTCGCGGAGGGTTCGGACGGCGAGTACGGCGACGATGTCGTGCTCGGTACCTTCGGAGCTTTCGCCGCCGGCGACGACACGGCCGCCGGCCTGAACGGTGACTCGCACATCCAGGTCGCCGACGCCTCCCTCGATGGCACCGCCCTGTCGGCGGAACTGTGGTTCCGCACGGACAAGGCCGGGATCCTGCTGACCGAGGCGAATGCCGACATCAGCGAGGACGCGGTTCCCACCCGCGCCACTCCGCTGCTCTACGTGGGCACGGACGGCAAGCTGCATGGTCAGTTCTACTCGGAGACCACCAACTGGACCCCCCCGGTCTCCAAGATCAAGGTCAACGACAGCCAGTGGCACCATGCCGTGCTGACCGGCAGCGGCAACACCTCCGCCCTGTACGTCGACGGCGTGCTCGCGGGCCAGGTGTCCGGCACGATCACCCATCTGGACCAGACGCGGATCTTCCTCGGCAAGGGCCGAACCGGGTCACGCTGGGCCGCGCTGGACTCCTCCGACCCGTGGGGCCACTTCAGCGGCGCCATCGACGAGGTCGCCTTCTACTCCAAGGCCCTCACCGCCACCGAGGTCGGTGAGCACTACCGCTCCCGCACCGGCATGGTCACCGGCGACGGCCCCCACTACCGCGGCGCGGTCACCGCAGACGCCCCGGCCGGCTACTGGCGCCTGGACGAGACCAGCGGAAGCGTGGCACACAGCCAGTCCGCCGCCCTCGACGGCGACGGCGCCTACACCAACGCGACCCTCGGCGCCGACGGGGCCTTCGGCACCGGCGACAACAGTGCTGTCAGCCTCACCGGCAACGGCTACGCCGAGATACCCGGCGGCATCCTGCGAGGATCGACCGACCTGGCGGTCGAGCTGTGGTTCAAGACCACCAAGCCCGGCGTCCTGATCGGGGACCAGTCCAACCCTGTCGGCGGCACTACCGCCACCGGAACCTTCGCACCCCTGCTGTACGTGGGCACGGACGGCAAGCTGCACGGCAAGTTCTACTCACCCGGGCTCGGCGCCGCGAAGGTCGCCTCCGTCGACAGCGTCAACGACGACCAGTGGCATCACGCCGTCGTCACCGCCACCGGCACGGCCCAGGCTCTCTACCTTGACGGCGTCCAGGCCGCCACCCTGACCGGAGCCGTCAACCACCAGTCCAACACCCGCACCTACATCGGGGCGGGCTTCGCCAAGGGCTGGCCCGCCGCTCCCGGCGAGGTCAGCTACTTCACCGGACAGATCGACGAAGTCGCCATCTACCGCAACGGTCTGACGGCCGACCAGGTGGCAGAGCACTACAGCTCGCGCGAGCACTCCAACTCGTCCGCCCTGTCCATGACGGTCACCGTCACCGATCCGACGGGCGCCACCACCAGCACCACCTACGACGCGTTGCGCGGCCGGCGCCGCACCGCCGTCACCGACGCCGAACAGGGCGTCACCACCTTCGCGTACGACACTGGCGGCTACCTGCACACGGTCACCGACCCCAACGGCCACACCACCGTCACCGGCCACGATGCGCGCGGCAACGTCGTTTCGACCACGACCTGCCGAGACGCCGACTCATGCACGACGAGGTTCGCCTCGTACTACCTCAACACCACCGACCCCCTCGACCCGCGCAACGACAAGCCCCTCACCACCAGCGACGAGCGCTCGACCGACGCCAAGGACACGCGCTACCGCACGCAGTACGCCTACAGCGACAAGGGCCTGCCCACCACGGTGACCCGCCCGGGCGGCTCGACGGCCACCACGACGTACACAGCGGGCAGCGAGCCGGCGGTCGGCGGAGGCACGGTCCCGGCGGGCCTTGTGCTCACCCGGACGACACCGGGCGGTGCGAAGACGTCGTACCGCTACCACGCGGACGGAGACCTGGCCGAGGTCACGTCCCCGTCGGGTCTGGTGACGTCGTACACGTACGACGGCCTCGGCCGGAGGATCACCGAGAAGCAGGTCTCCGACACCTTCCCGGCAGGCGTGACCACGGCCTACGCCTACGACGCGGCCTCGCACGTCGTGACCGAGACGGGCGCGGGCGTCCAGAACGAGATCACGCAGGTCACGCACACGCCTGTGATCAGCCGAAGCTACGACGAGGACGGCAACCTGCTCTCGGAGTCGACCAAGGACGCCACCGGCGGAGACGCCGAGCGGACCATGCTCTACACCTACGACGCGCACGGCCTCAACGACACCGCCACGGACGCCGAACAGAACACCACCCGCTTCGAGCACGACGAACTCGGCCGGGCGGTCGGCATGACCGACGCGGCCGGCACGCACTTCACCTACACGTACACCGCCCGCGGCCGGCACGCCACGACGGTCCTCGACGACTGGACCGGCGACCCGTCCGGCTCCGTCCGGGATCTGACGGTGGTCTCGAACGCGTACGATCCGGCCGGCCGCCTGGCGTCCACGACGGACGCCATGGGTGCGACGACCGCGTACACCTACTACGACGACGGCCTCGCGGCCACCACCACTGCCAAGCAGGTCACCCAGGCGGACGGCACCCGGCACGACATCGTGCTGGAGTCCGACGTCTACGACCCGGCGGGCCACCTCGTCCGGCAGACCACCGGCGGCGGCAAGACCGCCCGGACGTTCACGGTGGACGCCCTCGGCCGAACCCTCACCAGCACCCTGGACCCGTCCGGCCTCAACCGCACCACGACCCTCGCCTACGACGGCGACGACCGAGTGACGGAACAGACGCAGTCGATCTCCGGGACCAGGAAGCTCACCACGACCTCCGAGTACGACGCGGCGGGCAACGTCACCAAGCAATCAGTCACCGACGGCACGGGCACCCACATCACCACCGGCACCTACGACGACCGCGGCCTGCCCTTGACAGCGGTCAGCCCCCGCGGCCACGCCCCCGGCGCCGATCCGGCCGCGTACACCACCGTCTTGCGTTACGACGCACTGGGCCGTCCGGTCCAGCAGACCGCGCCGGCGGTGCAGACGGAGGAGAACGGCGCCACAGCCTCCACCACCAGGCCGAGCACCCTCACCGGCTACAACACCTTCGGCGAGGCCACCCACACGCGCGACGCCCGCGGCAGGACGACCAGCACGGAGGTCGACCGCCTCGGCCGCACCACCGCGGTGACCCTGCCCGGCTACACCCCGCCGGGCTTCACCACCGCTCTGACGGCGACCGCGCGTACCACGTACACCGCACTCGGCCGGCCGCGGACCGCGACGGACCCCCTGGGCCGCGTCACCCGCTACGCCTACGACCAGTTCGGGCAGCTGACCGCCCAGACCGACCCGGCGGCCGACGCCGCGGCGGCGATGACGGCGGAGACCGACTCCGACCTGCTCAACCCCACGAGCGCGGACGGCGGCGGTGTCACCCGTGCCACCTGGACCCCGACCGGTCACCAGTTGTCCGTCACCGGCCCGACGGGCGCCCGCACCGAGGCCACCTACGACGAGCTCGGCAGGCAGCTGACGGCGACGACCGTCGAGCGCTACCCGAGCGCCGCGAACCTGGTCAGCCGCTTCACGTGGGACGACGCGAACAACCAGATCGCGTCGATGACGCCGATGGGTACCGCCACGACGAGTACGTACAACGCGGCCGGTGAACCGAGGACTGTGACGGACCCGGCCGGCACGACCAGGTACGACTACGACGGCCTGGGCCGCCGGACGGAGACCACGGACGCGACCGGCCGCCGCACGACCACGTCCTACGACGCGCTCGGCGACGTCACCGCCACCACCGACTACGGCACCGGCGCCACCGCCCTGCGCACCGCGACCGCCGAATACGACGCGGAGGGCAACCGCACGGCGGTGGTCCCCGCGGGGAGCAAGGCCCGGTCGACCTACGCGTACGACGCGCTGGGCCGTATGACGACCCAGACGGAGCCGGTCACCGCGACGGCGTCGATCACGTCGTCGCTCGGCTACGACGCCGAGGGCAACCTCACCCGCCTGACGGACGGACGCGGCGGCAAGACCGTCTACACGTTCAACAGTTGGGGCCTGCCCGAGTCGACGATCGAGCCCTCCACACCCGCACATCCGAACCCGGCCGACCGCACCTGGACGACCGTCTATGACAAGGCCGGCCAGGCAGTGACGGAGGTCCTGCCGGGCGGCGTGAAGCGCGAGCGCACCTACGACGGCCTCGGCCGCCTCACGAAGGAGACGGGCACCGGCGCGGAGGCGTCCACGGTGACCCGCACCCTGGAGCACGACCTTGCCGGGCGTCTGACCGCGACAGGCACGGCGGACGGCGTCACCCGCAACACCTACACCTACAACGATCGCGGCGCGCTGCTGACCGCCGAAGGCCCGGGAGGCACTGCCGCCTACGCCTACAACGCCGACGGCAGCATGACACGACGCACCACGACGGCCGGCGCCACCGACTACACCTACGACGCCGCAGGCCGCATCGACACCGCCCGCGACTCGATCACCGGCAACGACGTCCTCTACGACTTCGACGCCGCGGGCCGCCCGAGCACGGAGCAGTACGCCACGAGCCCGACGGGCACGGGGCCGTACACGGTCACAGCCAAACGCACCTACGCCTACGACGAGTTGGGCCGAATGAAGTCGGATGCCGTCGCCTCGGCGGACGGCGCGACGAGCGTGGCCTCGACGACGTACGGCTACGACCTGGACGACAACCTGACGTCGAAGACGACGACGGGCACGGCAGGCGCGGGGAGCAACACGTACACCTACGACTTCGCGAACCGCATGACGTCATGGGCGAAGGACGGCACGGCGCCGACGTCGTACGAGTGGGACGCCGCAGGCAACCGCACCAAGGCGGGCGCGACGACGGCGACCTTCGACGCCCGCAACCGTCAGCTGACGGACGGCACGACGGCGTACACGTACACGGCGCGAGGCACCCTGTCCTCGACCGACACCGACACCGACACCGACACCGGCAGCGGCAGCGGTCCGGCACGCTCACTCACCTTCGACGCCTTCGAACGCAAGATCACCGACGGCGGCACGACGTACTCGTACGACTCCCTGGACCGCGTCCAGACCCGAGGCGCGACGACGTTCACCTACGACGGAGGCTCCAACAACCTCGCAGGCGACGGCACGACCGCCTACAACCGCACACCCGACGGCGCCCTGCTCTCCCTCGCCACCGGCACGACCAAGCAGTGGGCGCTGACCGACCAGCACACCGACCTGGTCGCCGGCCTGACGGCGAACGGCACCTCGGTGACCGGCTCGACCTCCTACGACCCCTTCGGCAAGGAAACAGCGACCAACGGCACCACCCCGGCGATCGGCTACCAGTCCGGCTGGACCGACCCGACGAGCGGCGACGTCAACATGGCCGCCCGCTGGTACCAGCCGGGCACAGGATCCTTCACCTCACGAGACACCTGGCAACTGGACCCGATGCCGTCCGGGCAGGCAAATCGGTACACCTACGGCAACGGTGGACCGCTCAACGGAACGGACCCCAGTGGGCATTGCTTCTGGGACGCATGCGCCGTGGAGGCCTACGGCACGGCTGTCGTTTTGACAGCGCTGGCCGGCTATGCCTCTTACCAACTCCAGCACTCCAGTTTGTCCTACAGCTCGTCGTGGGACTGGTCGTGGTCGTGGGGGAGTTCCTCCACAAGCAGTCACAGCACAACCAGCAGTAGCGTCCTGTCACAGTCGTATGCGGGCAGCATGTCCAGCGCGATCGCGGCTCAGGCCAATGCCATGCGAGCCGGTGCCGGCAGCTCCGGTCTCGTCTCCACAGGTACCGGCGCCAGCACCTACAACTACGCATGCACCTACTCCTGCGGCGGTCGAACAGCGGCTGCGCAACCCCGGGTCGTTCGCCCACCCAAGCCGCCCATCGACCAGAACCCCAACAACGGCAAGCACCCCAGGCCCGCCCCCACACGGCCCACCCCAAAACCCGATTGGGATCCGAACGGCGGTAAATGGAAGCCCGGCGACATCGTCAAGCTGGTCGTCGGTGCCGCACAGATGCTTGACTTGTCAGACGATGAGCAATATATGCCGGACACTCACGCAGCCCCGGGAACGAATCCCGGCAGCGACGGCAATTCAGGTGAAAGCCGCAGGAGCGAGGACTGTCGTCGCGACGGCAAGGGCTGGGTGGAGTACGGGGATGTCGACAGCGCGCACGGCAACCGAGCTACCTTTGGTGAGGCCTGTCTGGACAGTGCCTACCTCGCGGCGCACCCAGGCACTCCCACGGTCAAGGGGAATGTGCCGCCCGGTTATAAATGGGCTCGACGATACGTCAGCCATCTCGGTGGTGCCCGCAGCGGTGTCAATAACTGTCACCTTGTGGGTGCACAATTGGGTGGGTCGGGAACTGACCTCGCCAATTTGGTGACCTGTGGAACGGATGCTAATTCTTACGTCGGGAAGCCCAAGGCTCCGATTCCTCCGATGGACGGCATGCTCAATTTCGAGGACCAAGTGAGATCGCTTGTGAACTCCCAGCACGTAGTCCATTATCAAGTCACACCTGTATATAAGGGGAGTCGTACTGTTCCCTTCGAAGTCAGGATGTCCTACACGGCTTGGGACGCGTCCGGAAGGCTTGCCGGCGCCGACGCTGCAACGGTGTCAAATCTCATTTACACTTCAGGGAGTGGATGGAAGAATCTAGGGACCGCGATCGATAGCAGAACCGGTGCGGATGCCCCAGTTGCAGGCCGATGAATGTACCCTTCTATATTATTGAGAGGAATCAGTAGTGCCACGCTCGGGAATAGATCGCCTGCGAAACGTGATGCCACCTCCCTCGTCCGGAGGTGACGTGATCGATTGGGATATGATTGCCAGTTCAACGGGATGGGAATTTCCGTTGGATTATAAGGAATTCGTCGAGCTCTATGGCGGTGGGGAGATTGATGAGTACTTTTCCGTGCTTACGCCGCCTGTTGACGGGTCTCCTCTTGGCACCCTTTTGGACGGGGTGGAGCCCGCGCTCCCTCCGGACTGTCGCGTAGAACTGGCGCACCATCTTCCGCCCGCAGTAGATCCCAGGCTGCTGCCATTTGGTGCCACGGCAAGCGGTGACGTCGCTTTCTGGCTTGTTGAAGGCATTCCGGAAAAATGGAAAGTGGTGGTTTTCAGGAGGCAATCTCCTTACGGGGAGAAGCGCTGGTCAATTTTCGAGATGGGGATGATCGATTTCCTTTGGTCCATTCTTGGCGAGTTCATGCAACCTTTCAGTCAGCACTTTGTAGGCGAGGGAGTGCACGAGTATCTCAGCTGGCGTGAGGGCTGATGGAACTCAGTTTCTCCGATCGCATGGAAGGCGCCCTTGATGGCACCCGGCCAGACTGGCAGAATTCTCGAGCGCGGAACGCCTCCTCGAGGAGGCGTCGACCCGTGGCAGGGAGCTGCCGAACAATAACTCCTCGATCTTGGTGAGGATCACGGGGGTGTGAGGTCGTGCCCGGCGATCTCGGCGAGCTGTTGGGCCGTGGTCACGGTGAGGGCGCCGGTCGAGACGGTGTGCCCGAGCGCGGCGAGAACGGGGGTGGCCTCCCGGAGGGTCGCGCCGATCCTGCTCTTGGGCAGGCCGGTTGCCTCGGCGAGCGGTGCCTGGTCCATGGACCAGCGCTTCTTGAGGAGGAAGACGACGAGCTGGTCGGCGACGGAGTGCCGCCGGCGCCGGGGCCTCCGTCGGGGCGCTTGCCGGGCAGGAAGATCGGCGGGTGCTCGGTGCACCAGGCTTGGTAGCGGGCGGTGAGCTCGTCGAAGGCGGCGGGCTCGAGTCCGGTGAGACTGGGGTGCCGCAGCCAGGCAGGCAGCTTGTCACCGGCCGGGAAACGCCCGAACTCGGCACTGGGCGGGGGCGGTTCAGGCGCGAGGGGTTCGGGGCGCAGGGTGTAGTTCCACGTGCCGTGCCAGTCGTGCGGCGTGAGGGGCAGGCGGTCTATGACACTGTCAGGGACGGTGACCCCGGTGGGGTAAGTGCCAGGGTCGAAGTCGGCGTGGACGGACAGTCCGTTGCGTGTGGTGGTCGCTCCGATGGTGCTGACGACGACTTCGTGGCTGGTCAGGGGCCTGCCGCGCCAGTTGATGCTGATCTGCGAGAAAAGCCGGCTGGTTTCATTCGTCTTCGCACCGACCTCCACTTGGGCGAGCGTCGCGACGCGGCCGTGGGTGACCGCCGAAAGGAGGTGACGGCGGGCCGTGTCTCCGCGGGCGGAGCCCCTGAGCGCCTTGCCGTCCACGGCGATGACGCGCCGTGACTCGGAGGTGCCGGCTGATTCGACGGCCCTACGGTGCCGGTCCGCGAGGTAGGCACCCACCGCCCGATCCAGGGCATCACCGTCAACTGCCCCCAGCGCACGCCCGATCGTCGCCGCCGACGGACAGCGTCGCCACCTGAGTGGATGGCCACGGATACCGAGAGCCGCCAAGAGCCCGCTGGAGGCGTGCACGCCCCATTCAGCCAGCTCATCGATGCTCCTCGCACCCGAGACGACCGCACAGGCACAGACCAGCAAGATCGCCGTCAGGGAATACCACCGGCCCCGCCGCGAACGCGGATCGGGCACCGAGCCGAAGTAGGGACGCAGGTCAGCGACCCGGTCCGCGTCCAGCGGACCCAGCTTCAGCAGGACAGCGGGGATAGGGGAAGATACTGCGGCAGGCACGGGCCACCTCATGATCAACGGGCTTAGACACCACGATGATCACGAAGCCCGTGCCTGCTCTGCTATCCGCCCCAACCGGTCCTACCCGACCAACCGCACGCCTCCGGAACTTGCATCAGCCGTGCCGGGGAGCCGCGAGCAGCGCCGACCTCTTCTGCTGGCTCACGCGCGGCGAACCAGGTCAGTGGCCCGTGTTCGTTTTCAGTCACGGCGACGACGTATGGACCCGGCACGAATTCGGGATGACGGAGTTCCTGGTCCGTGTGCTGAATGCCCGATCGGGCGTCGAGGTGATGGAGGAAACGCCGTTGTGGGGCGACAGGAGACCTTCGTACGTCAATTCCGCGGAAGAGCGCCGCGCACGGGGAAGGTGAACGACGCGCCGACATCGCCGGCCGGTGGCCGTAACCTTGATTGTTCAGCAGCCGACCATCGAGGTCAGGCTGCTGAAAATCGAGGCCAATCCCCTCCGTCACGCCCGTATCCTACGGTCCAACAGGCCACAGAAACCCAGGAGTTATTGATCATCAGCTCGCTGCGACTCCCTGGCTTGTGATCAGCGCGGCCGGCGTTCCCTGAGTGCCTTGCGGGCCGTCTTCGTACGGACTGCTCGGTAATAGAGCGGCCCCACGAAGTAGTACCGCCACGGTAGTGCATCGGTGAAGCCGTCGACCTGACGGAACTGCTCCCCGGCCGCCCTGTACCGGCCCTGTCGGTACAGGAAGTACGCCAGGAGGTGTCGTACCTCCGGAAGCCTCGGGTGGTTCGGTTCAGCGAGTGCCGCGTCAGCGAGCGCCGTGTCAACCAGCACACGTACTTGCGGGCTGCGAAATCCGGCATCGCCCACCTCCTCCGCATGGTTCTCGTACCAGGCGATCAGAGGCAGCACAGCCAGCAGGCTGCCTGGCGGCGCACTGGCCGCCGCCCTCTCGGCGAACTCCCGCGCGAGCTTCTTGGAGCCTCGCCATTTCGCGGTCCAATATTGGAGGGCACTCGTGTGCGCTTCAAAGTGATGCGGCGCCCGGGTCGTGATCTCGGACCACAGGGCAAGCATCTCCCGGTTGGGGTAGCCCAGTCCGAGCGCCCTCCAGATTTCCGCGACAAGCGGGGAGGGGTCGTCAGGGCTCAGTGCGAAGGCCTGCTTGATATCGTCCTGCGCGGCAAACAACTCCCGGTGGAATCTCTCGAACCGGCTCCGCGACGTGTACTGCCCCAGCGCATTGCCTCTCAGGTTCCACGCGTACTGGATTTTGGTGCGCGCCACCACGAGCGCGGAGTCCGGGTCTCCAGGGCGGGCCTTCTGCCATGCCTTCAGCCAACGGTCGCTCTTCCTGGCGGCGAGGTATCCCAACCGCTTGGCGTACAGGGAGCGGCGCTCCCAGTCCTGACCAGCGTCCTCGAAGAGCTGGGCGGCGGGCTCCCAGCGACCCCTGGCAGCAGCCCTGCACGCGCGCTGTAGTGCGACATCGGGGCCAGCGAGGTGGGAGTTCTGCCATCGCAGGGGTAGCAGGCCGTACCAGAGCCAGTACCAGAGCAGCAGCAGGCAGACGGGGAGAAGAAGTGTCATGGCTGGGCCAATCCCTCCAGGAAACCGTCGCGAGGTACAGAACGGGGTGGCGGCAGTATTGCCCGTCGCAAGGGGAGGCCGGCATGCGGGGTGCCGTCCACACAAGCCGCACTCCCTGGGCGAGATCCCGCTTCGGCCTGTCGGCAGTCACATGATCCGCCAGACAGGCCGCAGCAGGTCAGCGCGCCCACCACGTCGGCTGACTGTCTTCGGCTGATACTCAAACCGTCATGCTTTCCGGGGGTACTTCTCTCGATCAGGACGCGCACGGCCTATGGGTCGTAGACCATCGGGACGTAGCGAGGGAGTAAGTGTCAAATCCTGTGGATCATTGGGGAGTTCAAGTCAACTGTAGCCATTGATCGAGGACTGCGAAGTCATGGTCGGTTCGGCCGCGGGACGACGCGACGCGATGGAGGATCGCCTGGGCGGGGTGGTGGGTGGATACCCAGTCTCGGTCGGCGTCGGTGATTTCGTCGTCGACCCAGGCGAACGGGCGTCCGTCCGCCCACGCGACGAGGGTGCGGGTCTTCCAGTGGAGCCCGAACCACTGGTCTTCGCGTTCGTGGGCGGCTGAGGGCTCGGGCCAGTTCACGACCGGCAGGTGCCGCAGGCCGAGCCGCGGTGCCAGCTCGATATTGGCCTCTTCTTCCCAGGTGGTGGCCCAGACCAGGTCACAGGGCAGCGCCGCGAGCCGCGGCCCCATCTGCGGGTCGAGCCGCGCCAGGTGCGAGTTCGATGCGGTGCCCGCCAGATCGCGCTGCAGGCCGTCACCGGACGGCGCGACGAGCGTGGCCTCGACGACGTACGGCTACGACCTGGACGACAACCTGACGTCGAAGACGACGACGGGCACGGCAGGCGCGGGGAGCAACACGTACACCTACGACTTCGCGAACCGCATGACGTCATGGGCGAAGGACGGCACGGCGCCGACGTCGTACGAGTGGGACGCCGCAGGCAACCGCACCAAGGCGGGCGCGACGACGGCGACCTTCGACGCCCGCAACCGTCAGCTGACGGACGGCACGACGGCGTACACGTACACGGCGCGAGGCACCCTGTCCTCGACCGACACCGGCAGCGGCAGCGGTCCGGCACGCTCACTCACCTTCGACGCCTTCGAACGCAAGATCACCGACGGCGGCACGACGTACTCGTACGACTCCCTGGACCGCGTCCAGACCCGAGGCGCGACGACGTTCACCTACGACGGAGGCTCCAACAACCTCGCAGGCGACGGCACGACCGCCTACAACCGCACACCCGACGGCGCCCTGCTCTCCCTCGCCACCGGCACGACCAAGCAGTGGGCGCTGACCGACCAGCACACCGACCTGGTCGCCGGCCTGACGGCGAACGGCACCTCGGTGACCGGCTCGACCTCCTACGACCCCTTCGGCAAGGAAACAGCGACCAACGGCACCACCCCGGCGATCGGCTACCAGTCCGGCTGGACCGACCCGGCAAGCGGCGACGTCAACATGGCCGCCCGCTGGTACCAGCCGGGGACGGGATCCTTCAGCTCACGAGACACCTGGCAACTGGACCCGATGCCATCGGTACAGAGCAACCGCTACACCTACGGCAACGCCACACCCCTGAACTCCCTCGACCCTCTCGGGCACGAGACCAGGTTCGCCACCAGGGGGGCGACGACTACACATCCGGCGTGGCACGGCACCAGCTCCGGAGCAGGGAACCGGTACTACGGTGCCCTTTCCACCTATCGGATGCTCAGGAGACGAAGCCCGATGGGATACCTCGCGGGCAAAGCCATCGAGCGATTCCTGGACCGGCCCACCATCACCATCTTCCAGCCCCGGAGCACCCCGAGGAGCGGCGGAACCGCGAGACAGCCTGTCGGCTATTCCGGTCTCGTCGACACTGGTTACGACCGCGGTCGTGGACCTAGTACCGGTACAGGCACGGGCGGCGGCCGGGGCGGCGGAAATGGCACGGGCGGCGGGGGCCGCGGCGATTGCTGGAATTCCTGCGTGATAATCCCGCCGGCACCGCCGATCGACCAGAACCCCAACAACGGCTCGGACCCGACTACGGCCCCGACGCGGGACAGGCCCGTACCGGACTGGGCGGATCAGACTTGGGCTGCCGGACAAGGAGTCAGTGGGACGATTACGGCGCAAATGATGCTCGATCTGGCTGGTCTCACCGCCTTCATTCCGCTCGAAGCCCTGATGGCCAACGCACTCCTTCCCGATGGGAATGGGACGGGAACAGGCAGCCGCACGCGGCAGGATTGTCGCCGAGGTGGCGAGGGCTGGGTCGACTTCGGCGATCTCGACAGCGCGAACGGCAACCGGGCCACCGGTGTGGAAGCGTGCCTGGACAGCAACTACCTTGCCGAGCACAAGGGAAGCAAGACCGAAACGAGTAAGGTTTCCCCTCCTGGCTATCAGTGGGGCAAGGCGTACGCGGGGTACCTCGGCCTCAACTCCAAAATCTCGATCAACGCTTGCCATCTGCTCGGTGACGCCCTCAGCGGATCTGGAACGGATCTGCGGAACCTTGGAACGTGCTCACGCCAGGCGAACTTCGCCATCAACGGTGACGGTCGTATCGAGGACCACATGTACTCCTACGAGAACCGGGTGAAGAGCGCCATTGACAGTGGACAAGTGGTGCACTATACCGTGACACCCCACTACGCGGGTTCGAGGACGGTTCCGGTGTCCTTCGATCTTACGGCCCGGGGTACCAAGCCCGACGGCTCCCCCGGCATTTCCTTCAGCCAGCCCGTGCCGAACTCGATCTACAGCCCGCGGCAGGGAATGAAGAACCTCGGTACGGTCACGGACAGTCGCACCGGCGTTGCCGTGCCGACCGGCTCGATGCCGTAACAACGTTTGAGAGGTGATGGATTCGTGTCCTGGCTTGAAGAAGTGAGGCGCATCATGCCCACTCATCCGGGGGCCGGTGATTCCGTGGACTGGGATGCTATTGAAGCCAGTTGGAGAACGCGCTTCCCCAGCGACTACAAGGAGTTCATGGCCGAGTACGGTGAAGGCGCCATCGATGACTACTTGGCGTTGTTGGCACCTGAGACCCACGTTGGTCCTGGTGATGCCTCCTATATGGGCATGCAGTTGGAATCAGCGAACGCTGAGGACGTGTGGCGGGCTGCCAAGTCAAGAGCAGCGGAGATTCCGCGTCTCATTGCCTGGGGAGTGGACTCCAGCGCGGACATTCTGTGCTGGCTTGCCACGGACTCCGATCCGGACAAGTGGCTTGTGGTGGTGTGGGGCCGGGGCGACGCGCGATGGACCGAGTATGCGTGTGGAATGCTAGAATTCTTGTGCCGCTTGTTCCGTGCGGAATTCGACGAGTGCCCCGTTGGGGACCTCACCCTCTGGGGTAACGCGTCGCCGCGGTTTCTGCACCGAGATGAGGAGCAGCGACTCCGTGCTTCCGGCCTCGACCCGTGGACGGGGGAGCCGGACCCATACGCTGGGATGTTCGGCGACTGACGCAGGTGTGCCGGGCGCTGGCCGCCGGAGGCGGCCACAGGGGCCGACACCGTGCGCCCCGCAGCGCGGTGCGGGTGGGGGGAGATACCCGACGAGAGAGCTTGCCGACCGGTGGGTGACGACGACAGCGGGGCGGACGACGCGGACGCGGACCGGCTCGACATAGGGCTGCGCTGCTACCTGGACCTGCGTCAGCTGGTCGGCCCGGCAGTGGTACCGGACGCTACCCTGCTATGAGGCAGAGCCGTCGCCGTACACTGGGAAAGCGAGCCTTTCCTTCTCCACTCTCACGGTGACCATCAGTGTTCCGGTCATAGCCCGCCACCGAGCCGCCCACGGCGTCGATACCTCCAGCGACCTTCTGGTCGCCTCGCCTCCTGGCCTTCCGACCCGAGAGCGGGCGCCGACGGCGCGGCAGCGGTGCCGGATCTGGAGAGCTTTGAGAGCGGACAGCGGGATGATCCAGGCATAAAGGTCGAAGCAGCGAGTGAGTGGAATGACGCAAGTGAGCGAGGAGAGACCCGAGTTGTCGAGAGGTCGTCTCCGACGGTCCGTGGTGCTATGGGCCGTCGCGGCCCTGGCCGGCTTGTGGGTGGTGGGATGTTCGGCCGCCGGTACCGATGAGCCGGCGGGTGAGGAGGGGGCGCCGGTAAGTTCTGCGTCCTCGTCGGTGAGTTCGGCGAGCAGGCCTGCTTCACCGAGCCCTGCTCCGAGTCGTGCGGCGGCGACTGTATCGCCCACGCCCTCAGCGTCGAAGACCTCGGCTCCGCGGGCGACGAAGGAATCGTCGGCGCATGGGGGCGGCGGTGGCTCTGGCAGGTCGAGCGGTTCGGGTACGACTGATCGCGGGTCAAGTCGGTCGGGCGGAGGGAACGGGCCAGGTTCTGTTCCGCAGAACCCCAATCGTGGTCCCAATCCTCCACCCGCGCCGCCTCGTCCGGCTCCCACGCCGGAGTGGAGCTCGGCGGAGTGGCAGCCTGGCGATCCGGTCGCTACGGTGCCCGGTTCGGGGGCCGGCCAGGGGTAGTGAGCTGCTGGCGCCGCCTGTTATCGACGGCACCATCGAGCGGCGCGGCTTGCCGAGCGATGGGCCCGGCTGCGATCCCGAGGTCCGTGCTTACCCCGGCTGACGGTCAGGTTACTTCTCGGCGTACTTGGCCATGGCGGAGTAGTTGTAACCCGCGGCCAGAGCGACGCCGCTGGTGCTCTTCTGCGCTTCCCGGCCAAGGGCTCGTGGGCGTGCGTCGTGTGTCCGAGGAAAGGGGACCGACGAGCGGTGCCCGGTCCTCAGCAGTGTCGCCCGGTTTCTCGCCGCTACCGGGCGGGAGGGCCGGACCGTCGTCCGGGTCCTCGGTGCCGTCCTCGACGTTCGCATCCTCGGCCGGTTCCGGCGCGGTCAGGTCAGCGGGGTGACACCGCCACCTGGTTGATGGGGGCGGGTCCGCTCGTGTTGACCGGTTCGGAGGCGGTGAGGGCCTCCTGGTGATCGTGGACCAGCCCGCATCCATCGGAGCCCTCCCGCTCACGGTCGCCCGGGACACGGGCTGCCAGGTCGCCTACCTGCCCGGACTCGCGATGCGGCGGATCGCCGACCTGTATCCGGGCGAGGCCAAGACCGACGCGAAGGACGCCACGGTCATCGCGGATGCGGCCCGCACCATGCCGCACACCCTGCGCTCGCTGGAACTCACCGACGAGATCACCGCCGAACTGACCGTCCTCGTCGGCTTCGACCAGGACCTCGCGGCCGAGGCCACCCGCACGTCCAACCGGATACGCGGCCTGCTCACCCAGTTCCACCCGTCGCTGGAGCGCGTTCTGGGCCCCCGCCTCGACCACCAGGCCGTCACCTGGCTGCTGGAGCGCTACGGCTCCCCCGCCGCACTGCGAAAGGCCGGCCGCCGCAGGCTCGTCGAGCTCATCCGGCCCAAAGCCCCGCGCATGGCCCAGCGGCTGATCGACGATGTCTTCGAGGCGTTGGACGAACAGACCGTCGTGGTCCCGGGGACCGGCACCCTCGACATCGTCGTGCCCTCCCTGGCCCGCTCGCTCGCCGCTGTCCACGAACAGCGCCGGGCCCTGGAAGCCCAGATCAACGCCCTGCTGGAGGCCCACCCTCTTTCCCCGGTCCTGACGTCGATGCCCGGCGTCGGCGTCAGGACCGCCGCCGTCCTGCTGGTCACCGTCGGCGACGGCACCAGCTTCCCCACCGCCGCCCACCTGGCCTCCTACGCCGGACTCGCCCCGACCACAGAGTCCTCGGGGACCTCGATCCACGGCGAACACGCACCCCGAGGCGGCAACCGCCAGCTCAAACGCGCCATGTTCCTCTCCGCCTTCGCCTGCATGAACGCCGATCCCGCCTCCCGCGCCTACTACGACAAGCAACGAACCCGCGGCAAAACCCACACCCAAGCCCTCCTCCGCCTCGCCCGCCAACGCATCAGCGTCCTGTTCGCCATGCTCCGAGACGGCACCTTCTACGAAGCCCGCACACCCGCGGACGTCGAGCTCGCCGCATGACCCCAGCAAGACCGAATCACCCCAAACCCGACAAGGGTGCCTTGACGAAGAACATAGAGGCACACCCCGTGAGCACTTGACCAAAGACTTGCATAAGAATGGGCGAATCACAGTTCTTTCTTTGCCCACCTCTTGACCGTTTATCTCTTCAGCGAAAACGGACGAGAGGAACGCATCGCCCCTGAGAGAAGCAGTGGTCTGTTTTTGGGACGGGGACCTCAGTTGGCGCTATGGGGAGTGACCGGGTCCGTGCCTATCCCGGCTGACAATCACGACTCCCCGCCCCCGCTCAGTTCGCGCAGGACCTTGCCGCAGCGGTGGGCGTAGGCGTGTTGGAGGCCTCTGGTTACTGGGCCGGCGGCTATCGCGTACCACTTCGCGGGGCGGCTGAACGCCGTCACCGTCAGCCAGACCGTGCCGTCTCCGGTGCGGTCGACGACGAAGGACTCCTCGCCGCGTTCGGGGTGGCCGGGGAGGGTGCCGTAGGCCCAGCCGGCGCGCCGGGGTTCTTCCACCGTCCAGACCACGCGGCAGGGGGCCTTGACGAGGCCGGCCAGGGTGACGGTGACGTCGACGTCGGGGGCCGCGCGGTCCGCCGTGGCGTCGATGCCGACGCCGAGGGCGCGGTGCATCTGCCACGTCATGACGGCGTCCGCGGCGCGCCGGAAGACGTCGTGGCCCTCGCCCAGGCGGGTGCGGACGTGGAGGGGGTGGAAGCCCTCGGGGCAGGCGTCGGGGCGGTCGCGCGTCGCGCCGACGTCGTCGTACGTGAAGTCCTTCGAAGACATGGGAGCCAAGAGTAGGGCGGCACCCGGGAATGCCTTCGTCCCGGGTGCCGCCCAGCTCGCTACGGCGGGGTCAGTTGACGTTGATCGCCGACCAGGCCGCCGCCACGGCCTTGTACTCGGTGCTGCCGGTGCCGCCGTACAGCGACGAGGCCGCCGAGAGGGTGCCGGTGCGGGCGCCCTTGTAGGTGGTCGTCGACGTGAAGTACGTCGTCAGGGCCTTGTACCAGATCTGAAGCGCCTTGGCGCGGCCGATGCCGGTGACCGTGGAGCCGTTGGACGTCGGCGAGTTGTAGGACACGCCGTTGATCGTCTTCGCGCCGCTGCCCTCGGCCAGCAGGTAGAAGAAGTGGTTCGCCGGGCCCGACGAGTAGTGCGGGTCGAGGCCGGACACGGAGGAGGACCAGTAGTCCCTGGAGCCGCCGTCCTTGCTCGGCTTGTCCATGTAGCGCAGCGGGGTGCCGTCGCCGTTGATGTCGATCTTCTCGCCGATGAGGTAGTCGCCCTTGTCGGCCGCGTTGTTGGCGAAGAACTCGACGCCGGTGCCGAAGATGTCGGAGGTGGCCTCGTTCAGACCGCCGGCGTCACCCGAGTACTCGAGACCCGCGGTGACCGAGGTCAGACCGTGGCTCATCTCGTGGCCGGCCACGTCCAGCGACGTCAGCGGGTTGACGTTGCCCTCGCCGTCGCCGTACGTCATGCAGAAGCAGTCGTCGTCCCAGAAGGCGTTGACGTAGGCGTTGCCGTAGTGCACGCGGGAGTAGGCGGCCTTGCCGTCGTTGCGGATGCCGCTGCGGTTGAAGGTGCTCTTGTAGAAGTCCCAGGTCATCTGCGCGCCGTAGGCGGCGTCCACGGCCGCGGTCTGGTCGCTGGAGGAGCTGGAGGCCGTGCCGGTGCCCCACGCGTCGTCCGCGTCGGTGAACAGGGTGCCGGCGGAGGAGGACGTGCTGCGCGCCTTGTTGTAGGTCTTGTGCCCGCCGCGCGTGCCGTCGGTCAGGTTGTACGTCGAGCCCGACTTGGTCGTGTTGAGGGTGACCGTGCCCGAGTAGAGGCTCTTGCCGCTGCCGGTCTCGATGGCCTGGTGCTCGTAGAGCTTCTTGCCGGTGGTGGCGTCGGTGATGACGTGCAGCCTGCTCGGGGTGCCGTCGTCCTGGAGGCCGCCGACGACCGTCTCGTAGGCGAGCGTCGGGGTGCCGTTGCCGGCCCAGATCACCTTGCGGGGGGCCTGGTCGGCGGCGGTGGCCTCGGAGCCGGCGGCCTTGGCGGCGGTGAGCGCCTGCTTCTGGACCTTGGCGGTGGCGACCTGCGGGGTGAGCGTGGACACCTTGATGGTGGCCGCGACGGCCTTGGTCACGCTCTGGGCGCCGGAGGGGGCCTTGTGCACGACCAGGTCGCCGCCGAGGACCGGCAGACCTGCGTAGGTGCGCTCGTAGCGGGTGTGGACGGTGCCGTCGACGTCCTTGACGACGTCCTTGACGACCAGCTTCTCCTGGGCGCCGAGGCCTATCGACTTCGCGGTCGCGGTCGCGTCGGACTGCTGCTGCCGGATCAGCGTGGTGCGGGCCGCGGCGGACAGCTGGACCGGGGCGCCCTGCAGGGCGGCCCGCGCGCCGGAGTCCGCCGGGGCGGCGGCGCTACCGGTGGTCAGGCCGGTGGTGACCAGGGCTCCGGCCGCGACGGCGGTGGCGATGGCCAGAGTGGTGCGCTTGTGACGCGCGTAGAGGGAGGTCACACAAGCTCCTTCATGTGGGGGGTCCGGGCGGCGTGGGGCGGCCGCCCGTGACGGTAGTGAAGTTGTGCGGCGGGTGAACGAAGACTGACATCCGGGCGCGTACATGTCAGGACCCCGAAGTGATGTTGGCCGAAAGTCGACTGTCCGGTGAACATTGCAGACACGTAAACGCAGTTGAGCCGTGGTAAAGCGGCAACCGGGCGTGGGTAAGGGGCGGGCAAAAAGGGGGCGCCGCCCCGGGGAGGTGGTGCCTCCGGGGCGGCGCCCTGTGCGGTGCCTTTCAGGCGGTTGTGCGTGGCCCGTGCGGGGCCTGTGGCCTACGGGAAGGTGAGCTTCCAGCTGTTGATGTAGCCGGTGTCCTGGGCCGCGTTGTCCTGGACCCTCAACTGCCAGACACCGTTGGCGACCTCGGAGGAGGCGTTCACCGTGTACGTGGTGCTGAGGTTGTCCGTGCTGCCGCCGGTGCCGTACGCCTTCAGCGTGTAGGCCGTGCCGTCGGGGGCGATCAGCTGCACCCGGAGGTCGCCGATGTAGGTGTGCACGATGTCGACCGCCACCGCCAGGTTCGACGGCGCGTTGCCGGTGCGGCCGGAGACGGTGATCGACGAGTTGACCGCCGCACCGTTGTCCGGAATCGATACGTCGGCCGTGTTCTCGAAGGAGGTGCCGCCACCCCCGCCGCCGCCCGAACGCGCGCCCACCGCGACGCCGGCCCAAGCGTCCTGCACCGCCTTGTACTCGGTGGAGGTGGTGCCGTACAGCTCACCGGCCGCCGCCAGGGTGCCGGTGCGGGCCCCCGCGTAGTTGGTGGTCGTGGTGAACTTCGTGGTCAGCGCGCGGAACCAGATCTTCTCCGCCTTGTCACGGCCGATGCCGGTGACCGGGAGGCCGTCCGAGGTGGACGAGTTGTAGCTGACGCCGTTGATGACCTTGGCGCCGCTGCCCTCGCTCAGCAGGTAGAAGAAGTGGTTGGCCGGGCCCGACGAGTAGTGCACGTCGACCCCGCCGATGCCGGAGTACCAGCTGTCCTTGGACGCGCCGTCCTTGCTCGGCTTGTCCATGTACCGCAGCGGCGTGCCGTCGCCGTTGATGTCGATCTCCTCGCCGATGAGGTAGTCACCGACGTCCGACGAGTTCTGGGCGTAGAACTCGACCGAGGTGCCGAAGATGTCCGAGGTCGCCTCGTTGAGGCCGCCGGACTCGCCGGAGTAGTTCAGCCCGGCCGTGTTCGAGGTGACGCCGTGCGTCATCTCGTGGCCGGCCACGTCGATGGCCGTCAGCGGGTGGGTGTTGCCCGAGCCGTCGCCGTACGTCATGCAGAAGCAGCTGTCCGACCAGAACGCGTTGACGTAGTTGCTGCCGTAGTGCACGCGTGAGTACGCGCCCACGCCGTCGCCCTTGATGCCGTTGCGGCCGTGCACGTTCTTGTAGTAGTCCCAGGTGAGGGCCGCGCCGTAGTGCGCGTCCGCGCCCGCGGTCTCCGCGTTCGACGCGGCGCCGGTGCCCCACACGTCGTCCGGGCCGGAGAAGAGCGTTCCGGTGCCGGAGCTGCCCCGGTTGAGGTTGTACGTCTTGTGGTTGCCGCGCGCGCCGTCGGTCAGGTTGTACGTCGACCCCGACTGCGTGGTGCCGAGCGTCACCGTGCCGCTGTACATCGTGTTGCCGGTGCCGGTCTCGATGCCCTGGTACTCGTAGAGCTTCTGACCGGTCGTCGCGTCGGTGATGACGTGCAGTTCGTTCGGGGTGCCGTCCTCCTGGAGCCCGCCGACGACGGTCTCGTAGGCGAGGACCGGGGTGCCGTTCGCCGCCCAGATCACCTTGCGCGGCGCGCGGTTGGTGTCCGCGTTCGCGGCGCCGTCGGCCTTGGCGAGGCTCAGCGCCTGCTTCTCCGCCTTCGCCGCCGCGATCGTGGGCGTCAGCGAGGCGACCTCGACGGCGGCCCGGGTGGCCAGGGTGACGCGCTCGGTGGCGCCGGACTTCGCGGTCTCGACGACCAGGTCGCCGCCGAGGACCGGGAGCCCGCCGTAGGTGCGCTCGTAGCGGGTGTGCAGGGTGCCGTCGGCGTCCTTGACGATGTCACGGACGACGAGCGCCTCCTTGGCGCCGAGGCCGAGCTTCTTGGCGGTCGCCGACTTGCCGGCGTCCGCGTCGCGGATCAGCGCGGCCCGCTGGGCGGGGGTGAGGCGCACCGACTCGGCGCCCGGATTGGCCTTGCCCGTCGCCTGCGGTGCCTTCTGGGAGGCGGCGGTCGCGGCGCCGGACTGCACGGCGGCGGCTATGAGCGCGGAGACGCCGACGAGGGCGACGGCCGCGACGCGACGGGAGGGGCTGTGGGGGGTGCGTCTGCGAGAGGGACTGCTGCTCAACACTGACTCCTTCTGCGCGGCCGCGGATCACGCGGCCAGGGGAGACCCGAGCGGCGGGTGGGCCGTACGGGCACGACAAAGGCGGTACGCAGAACAAAGGCGGAACGTGGAGCGCGCGTAACTGTGGGGTTGTTGTGAACCAGCAGGGGGAAGAGTGGCAGTGGATTGCGCTGTCTGTCAGGAGCGCGTCAGAAAGTTGGCCGGAAACGGTCCGTTGTCCGGTAGTCGGTGTTCGATATACGGAGTGGCCGGATCCCGTCGCTCCGCACCGCCGGATCCCTCGCTCCGGACCGTGTTTTCCGAGGTCGTACGCCCTCACGGCCCCCCGTGCCAGGTCCGCCACAGTGCCGCGTACGCGCCGTCGCCCGCCACCAGCGCCTCGTGCGTGCCGAGTTCGGTGAGACGGCCGTTTTGCATCACGGCGACCCGGTCCGCGTCGTGGGCGGTGTGCAGCCGGTGGGCGATGGCGATGACCGTCCGGCCCCGGAGCACCGCCGCCAGGGCCCGCTCGGTGTGCCGGGCCGTCGTCGGATCCAGCAACGCGGTCGCCTCGTCCAGGATCAGCGTGTGCGGGTCCGCCAGCACCACCCGGGCCAAGGCGAGCTGCTGCGCCTGCGATCCGTCCGTCGTACGGCCGCCGCCGCGGCCCAGCTCGGCGTCGAGACCGCCCGGCAGTTCCCGCACCCAGTCCGCCGCGCCCACCGCGGCCAGCGCCGCCCACAACCGCGCGTCGTCCGCCGCGGGTTCGGCGATCAGCAGGTTGTCGCGGACCGTGCCGATGAAGACGTGATGCTCCTGCGTGACCAGCACGACCTGCCGGCGCAGCGTCTCGGGCGCCAGCTCGGCGACCGGCGCGCCGCCCACCGTCACCGTGCCCGCGCTC
The DNA here is from genome assembly GCF_036898465.1 of Streptomyces sp. B21-105. NCBI lineage: Bacteria > Bacillati > Actinomycetota > Actinomycetes > Kitasatosporales > Streptomycetaceae > Streptomyces > Streptomyces sp. B21-105. The sequence goes on from NZ_JARUMJ010000001.1 coordinate 6,393,742, forward strand.
GGCGCGTCCACGCCCGCCAGCAGCCGGCTCAGCGTGGTCTTGCCCGCCCCGGACGGGCCGACGACCGCGAGCCGCTCCCCGGGCCGCACCGTCAGGTCGACCCCGCGCAGCACCTCGCCGCCGCGCTCGTAGGCGTACCGCACGCCCGTCACGTCGATCCGGTCGTCCACCGGGACCGGCGCCGCCGCCCCGCCGTCCCGCTCCGAGCGCGGCGCGCCGGCCAGGCCCTCCACCCGGGCGAACGATGCCCCGCTGCTCTGCAGTTGCTCGACGCGCACCAGGATCTGGTCGAGCGGCTCGGTGAACTGCCGCAGATACAGCGTGGCCGCCACCACCGCGCCCAGACTCATCGCCCCGCGCGCGTGCAGCGCGCCGCCCAGCAGCAGCACCCCCGCCACCGGCAGCGAGTACGACGTCTCGACCACCGGGAAGAACACCGAGCGCAGGTACAGCGTGTGGAAACGGGTGCGACGCGCGACCTCCAGCGCGTCCCGGTTCGCCGCCGTCCGCCGCCGCTCGAGCCGGAACGCCTCCACAGTCCGCGCCCCGGACGCCGTCGCCGTGACGATCTCGGCGACCTCGGAGTCCGCCGCGCCCTGCGCCAGATAACCGGCCCGCGCCCGCCGCAGATACCAGCGCAGCGCGAACCAGATCGGCGTCAGCGCCAGCACCCCGACGACACCGAGCAGCGGGTCGATCACGAACACCGCGCCGAGCGTGAACAGCGCCTGGACGGTGCACACCAGCAGCTCGGGTCCGGCGTCCCGCAGGGTCGTGCCCACGGCCGCCACGTCGGCGGTGCCGCGGGTGGTCAGATCGCCGGCGCCGGCCCGCTCCACGACCGACGCGGGCAACGCGAGCGCCCGCCCGACGAAATCCTCCCTGACCCGCGCCAGCGTGCGCTCGCCGAACCGGTGCCCCACGTACCGCGCCCAGCGCGCCAGCAGCAACTGCGCCGCCGCGCACACCAGGATCGCCGCCGCCAGCCGGTCCACCGGCGCGACACCGTGCCCGGCCCGCACCTCGTCGATGATCCGCCCCAGCAGCCACGGCCCGGCGAGGCCCGCGCCGGCGGCGAGCACGTTCAGGGCGAGCGCGCCGGCGAACGCCCGCCGGTCGGCCCGCACCAGCCGCCACACCGCCCGTCGCACCTCGGCGCGCCCGGCGACGGGCAGCCGGCCCGTCGCCGGGTGACTGTCGTCCGGCGCCTCGGCCGTCATCGGGTGGCCTGCTCGGTCCTGGCCGCCGTGGTCGTCATCGGTCGCCCTTCCGGTCTCGGCTGCCGTGCTCGTCACCGCGTTGTCCTCGCGGTCTCGGCTGCCGGGGTCGTCGTCGGGGCTCTCGGTCTTTGCCGCCGTCGTCATCGGGTCGCCTCCTCCGTGTCGTCGGCGTCGCGGGTCACCAGCGCGCGGTAGCCGGGCTCCCGTCGCAGGAGGTCGCGGTGGCTGCCGGTCGCGGCGACCTTCCCGTCCACCAGGTAGTGCACCGTCTCCGCGCGGTCGAGGACCAGCGGGGAGGTGCTGCTGACGAGCGTGGTCCGGCCCGCCCGGTACGCGTGCAGCCGCTCCGCGACCGCCGCCTCCGTGTGCGCGTCCAGCGCCGACGTCGGCTCCACGGCCAGCAGCACCTCGGGGTCGGCGAGCAGCGCCCGCACCAGCCGTACCCGCTGCCGCTGGCCGCCGGAGAGACTGCGGCCCTGAGCGGTCACCGGCGAGTCGAGCCCCTCGGGCAGACCCTGCACGATGTCGTCGGCGGCCGCCGCCCGCACCGCCCGCGCGACCTCCGCCGTCGAGGGCGTGCCCCGTCCACAGACCGCCTCGCGCAGGCTTCCGGCGAACAGGTCGGCCTCGTGGTCGGCGACCAGGACGCGGGCCCTGACCTGCTCCAACGGCACGGCGTCCAGCCGCCGTCCGCCCCAGGTGACGTCCGAGGGGCCGTACCGGCCGAGCCGGTCCACGACGGCCGTCACCTCCGAGTGACGTCCCCCGGCCAGCGCGGTCAGCCGGCCCGGAGCCACCCGCACACCCGACTCGGGGTCGTGCAGCACCGACGGCTCGGCGGGCGCGTCGCCGGTCCCGGTGTCCGGGTCGGGCTCGGTGCGCAGCAGCCGTACGACGCGCCGGGCGGCCACCACGCCGCGGCTGAGCTGGTACCCCATGTCGACGAGGAACGCCACCGGGCCGACCAGGACGGCGACATAGCCGTACACCGCCACCAACTCGCCCACGGTCAGCTCGCCCTGGGCGGCCAGCCGGGCCGCGAGCCAGGTCACGGCGGCGAGGAACAGGGTGGGCAGCCCCACCCCGAGCGCCTGCATCCAGCTGGTGACCGCGCCCACCCGGTAGCCCTGCGCCCGCAGCCGCTGCGAGTCCCGGCCGAAGGAGTCCGCGAACAGCCCCTTGCCGCCCAGCCCGTTGAGCACGCGCAGCCCGCCCGCGAGGTCGCCGATCCGCGCGGTCAGCACGCCCTGCCGCTCCCGGTACTCCGCCTCCGTGCCCTGCAGCCGCGCCATCAGCGGGCCGACCAGCACCGCGATCACCGGCATCCCCAGCAGGACGACCGCCGCCAGCACCGGCGACACCGACAGCAGGAGCCCGGCGACGAAGACGTACACCACGATCGACCCGACGCCGGGCCCGACCACCGTCAGCGACTGCGCGATGGTGTGCACGTCGCCCACCCCGATGGTGACGACCTCCCCGGCCCCCACCCGGCGCGGCAGCGCGGCGCCCAGCCGGGCCGCGTGCCCGACGACGACCTTGGTGGTGCGGAAGTAGGCGTCCATGCGCAGCCTGGTCATCGTGCGGTGCCGCATGATGCTCACCCACGCGTTGAGCGCGCCCACCGCGAGCAGCACGGCCGTCCAGCCCGCCAGCGCGGCCGTGTCGCCGGGCTCCAGCCCGTCGTCCACCGCCCGCGACAGCAGATACGGCGCGATCGCCATCAGCACCATCCAGAGGCAGGCCAGCAGCGCCCCGGCCGCCGCCCGGCCCGGCTGGCAGCGCACCAGCCACGCCAGATACGCCCAGCCACCGCGGCTGTCGGGCGTGCCGGGATCCTCGTACGGGTCGATCATCCACTCGTCCTTCCGGTCCCGGTGGCCCGCTGACCGGCTCCCTCAGCCCGCTGACCGGTTCTCGTGACGCGCTGAACGCTCACGCCAGGCTGTCCCGCCAGGCGCGGTGCAGATCCGCGAACCGGCCGGTGCCCGCGATGAGTTCGGCCGGGCCGCCGTCCTCGACGATCCGGCCGTGCTCCATGACGAGCACCCGGTCGGCGATCTCCACGGTCGACAGCCGGTGCGCGATCACCACCGCCGTGCGGCCCTTCAGCACCGTGGCCATCGCCGCCTGCACCGCCCGCTCACCCGGGACGTCCAGCGAGCTGGTCGCCTCGTCGAGGATCAGCACCGCCGGGTCGGCGAGCAACGCCCGTGCGAACGCGACCAGTTGACGCTGGCCCGCGGAGATGCGGCCGCCGCGCTTGCGTACGTCGGTGTCGTAGCCGTCGGGCAGGGCGCTGACGAACTCGTGCGCGCCGATCGCCTTCGCGGCCCGCTCGATCTCCTCCCGGGACGCCTCCGGCCGTCCGATGGCGATGTTCTCGGCGACCGTGCCGGAGAACAGGAACGCCTCCTGCGTCACCATCACCACCCCGCGCCGCAGTTCGGGCATCGCCAGCTCGCGTAGGTCCACCCCGTCCAGTAGCACCCGGCCCTCGGAGGGGTCGTAGAAGCGGGCGAGCAGCTTGGCCAGCGTGGACTTGCCGGCGCCGGTCGAGCCGACCACGGCGACCGTCTGCCCGGCGGGAAGCGTGAGGTCGAAGCGGGGGAGGACCTCGCCGCCCGTGCGGTAACCGAAGGAGACCCCGTCGAAGACGACCTCCCGGCCGGGGAGTTCATCCCGCGCCGCGGGCAGTTCCCGCGGGGCCGACGGCTCCGGCACGGACGGCGTCTGCGCCAGCAGCCCCGCGATCTTCTCCAGCGACGCGGCCGCCGACTGGTAGGAGTTGAGGAACATGCCGAGCCGGTCGATCGGGTCGTACAGCCGCCGCAGGTACAGCACCGCCGCCGCCAGCACACCCAGCTCCAGCGAGCCGTCCGCGACCCGCATGGCGCCCCACAGCACGATCGCCGCGACCGCCGTGTTCGCGACCAGCCGCGACCCGACGACGTACCGCGCCATCTCCAGCAGCGCGTCCCCGTTCCGGCGCTCGTGCCGCCGGTTCAAGGCCCGGAAACCGGTGTCGTTGACGGCCTCGCGACGGAACGCGCGCACCGGCCGGATGCCGTTCATCGTCTCCACGAACTTCACGATCACGGCCGCGATCGCCGTCGAGCGGGCCGTGAACACCCGTCCCGCGCGCCGCTGGTAGACCCGGACGAGGCCGTACAGCGGCACGAACGACGCGACCGCGACGGCGCCCAGGCCGAGGTCCAGCCAGAGCAGCATCGCGGAGATGAACAGGAAGGACAGCGCGACCGTCACGAGTTCCTGGAGACCCTCTTCGAGGAGCTCGCGCAGGGCCTCCACATCGCTGGTGGAGCGGGAGATGAGCCGGCCCGAGGTGTAGCGCTCGTGGAAGTCGAGGCTCAGCGCCTGCGCATGCCGGAAGATCCGGCCGCGCAGGTCGAGCAGCACGTCCTGGTTGACGCGGGCGGAGGCGAGCAGGAACGCGTACTGCAGCCCGCCGGACGCCACCGCGCACAGCAGGTAGCCGGCGCCCACCGCGACCAGCGGTCCGTCGTCGTCGGCCCGCAGCGCCGGCACGGCACGGTCGATGGCGTACGCCACCAGCAGCGGGCCCGCCTGCACCGCCGCCTGCTGGAGCAGCAGCAGGAGCGTGGTGAGGGCGACGCGCGCCCGCATCGGAGCCAGCAGCGAACGCAGCAGCGCGCCGGTGGCGCCGGGCGCGGTGGGCAGGACGTCCTTGTCGAAGGGATCCTGCGCGGCCTGCGGGCGCGCGTCCCGCGGTCCGTCGTCGTCGGTCGTGGGGGAGGACGTCGTGGGGGCGGTCATCGGTCGTCCTCCTGGCGGCCGGTTCCTGACATGAGGTGGGCGTACTCGGGGTGGTCGCGCAGCAGTTCCTGGTGGGTGCCCACCGCGGCGATCCGGCCGCCGGACAGCAGCGCCACCCGGTCGGCGAGGAGGACGGTGGACGGGCGGTGGGCGACGATCAGCGCGGTGGTGTCGGCGAGGACCTGCCGCAGCGCGGCCTCCACGGCGGCCTCGGTGTGCACGTCCAGCGCGGACAGCGGGTCGTCCAGGACGAGGAAGCGGGGCCGGCCGACCACGGCTCTGGCCAGCGCGAGCCGCTGCCGCTGTCCGCCGGAGAGGCTGAGCCCCTGCTCGCCGACCTGGGTGTCGACGCCCTGTGGCAGCGTCTGCACGAACCCGGCCTGCGCCACGTCCAGCGCCCGTTCCAGTTCGACGGCGCCCGCCCGGTCGTCGGCGCCCATGAGGACGTTCTCCCCGACGCTCGCGGAGAACAGGGTCGGCTCCTCGAAGGCGACGGCGACCCGCGCGCGGAGCTCCTCGCGGGGCATCGCGGTGACGTCCTCGCCGTCCAGGGTGATGCGCCCCGCCGTCGCCTCGTGCAGCCGGGGCACGAGGGCCGTGAGGGTGGTCTTCCCACTGCCCGTCGCCCCGACCAGGGCCATCGACTCACCGGGCCGGATGTGCAGGTCGACGCCCTCGAGGGTGGGCCGGGAGCCGGGGTCGGCGTCCGGGTAGCGGAAGGTGACGCCGTCGAAGCGCAGCCCGCGGTCGGCCGCCGGGGCCGCCCGCACGACGGTGTCCCGCTCCGGCTCCTCGTCCATCACCTCGAAGTACCGTTCCGTGGCCGTCGCCGCCTCCTGGCTCATCGCCAGCAGGAACCCGATGGAGTCCACCGGCCAGCGCAGCGCGAGAGCGGTGGACAGGAAGGCGACCAGGGTGCCCGCGGACAGCTCGCCGTCCGCCACCTGCACCGCCCCCAGCACCAGCGCGGCCCCGATCGCCAGTTCGGGCAGCGTCACGATGACGGCCCAGATGGTGGCCAGCAGCCGTGCCTTGTCCAGTTCGGTGCCGCGCAGGGTCGACGACAGCGCGCGGAAGGCGCGCGCCTGGCTGCGGTGCCGGCCGAAGCCTTTGATGATCCGGATTCCGAGGACGCTCTCCTCGACCACCGTCGTCAGATCCCCGACCTGGTCCTGCGCCCGCCGCGCCACGAGCGCGTACCGGCGCTCGAAGTACAGGCACATCACGACGACGGGTACGGCCGGCCCGAGGATGACCAGCCCCAGCTGCCAGTCCTGGACCAGCATGATGACGACGCCGAACACGATCGTGACCGAGTTGACCAGCAGGAACGTCAGCGGGAACGCGAGGAACATGCGCACAAGCCCCAGATCGGCCGTCGCCCGGGACAGCAGCTGCCCCGACGGCCACCGGTCGTGGAACGCCACCGGCAGCCGCTGCAGCCGCCCGTACAGATCCGCCCGCATCTCCGCCTCGACGTGCGCCAGCGGACGCGCCACCAGCCAGCGCCGCATCCCGAACAGCAGCGCCTCGGTGAACCCGAGGAGCAGCAGGCAGAGCGCGCCCAGCCAGACCCCGGCGGTGTCCCCGTCGGCCACCGGACCGTCCACCATCCACTTCAGGACGAGGGGGATCACCAGCCCGGCGCACGAGGCGAGCACGGCGACGAACGCGGCCGCGAACAGCCGCAGCCGCACGGGTCTGACGTACGGCCACAGGCGCAGCAGGGAGCGCACGGCGGAGCGGTCGGGGGTGCGGTCGGGGGTGGTTGCACGTGTCTCGGCCATCACAGCGAGCCTACGGACCGCCACTGACACAGCCCACCGAGTTTCGGCCCGACCGGGCCCCGCCGCTGGTCCTACGACCTGCGAGTTCGAGGGGTCGTACAGCCGTGCCGACCGATCGGCTGACGCCCGTTCGAGCGAGTCGGCCGATGCGCCGGCCGCGCCCCGCCCGGTGGGCGTCAACGACCGCGCGGCCGCGGTGGCGAGCGCCTACGAGCGGGAATTCTCGGCTGTCCCGCCGTAAACCTGCTCACCGCCTGCCGTAACCCGCTCGCCGTGAGCCGCCTGCCGTAACCCGCCCGCCGTGAGCCGCCCGCCGTAACCCGCCCGCCGTGAGCCGCCCGCCGTCGCCCGCCGTGCCTCGCTCGCCGTCGCGGTCCGTCGCCCGTGCGTCGCGCGTCGCGTCGCCGCGGACGGTGGGTCCGTCCGTCCGTCGTGGCGTCGAAGTCGCCTGCCTCCGCCCGGCTCACCTCACCACCCGCAGCAGCAGCACCGTCCGTGCCGGGACGGTCACCGTGGTGCCTGCCGGGAGGACGACCGCGGGCGCCTCGTCCTGTTCCTCGCGGGACGTGTCGACGACCACCTCGTACCGCTCTGCCCACGGCGGGCCCGGCAGGGCGAAGTCCACCGGGCGGTGCCCCGCGTGCAGGACGGCGAGGAAGCTGTCGTCGGCGATCGGGGCGCCCCGTTCGTCGCGGCCGGGGATGTCCCGCCCGGAGAGGTACATCCCCAGGGTCGCCGCGGGCGCGTACCAGTCCCCCTCCGTCATCTCCGTGCCCCGCTCCGTGAACCAGGCCAGGTCCCGCAGCCCGTCCGCCGAGTGCGCCCGGCCGGAGAAGAAGGCGCGGCGGCGGAGCACCGGGTGGCGGTGCCGCAGCGCGATCAGCCGGGCGGTGAGGTCGAACAGGGCCCGCCAGCCCGGCTCCTCCAGCAGCCCCCAGTCCACCCAGCTGATCTCGTTGTCCTGGCAGTAGGCGTTGTTGTTGCCCTGCTGGGTGCGCCCGAACTCGTCGCCCGCGACCAGCATCGGCACGCCCGTCGACAGCAGCAGCGTCGTCAGCAGGTTGCGCAACTGCCGGCGCCGCAGCGCAGTCACGTCCTCGTCGGCCGTCGCGCCCTCGGCGCCGCCGTTCCAGGAGCGGTTGTCGTTCGTGCCGTCCCGGTTGCCCTCGCCGTTGGCCTCGTTGTGCTTGCGCTCGTAGGACACCAGGTCGCGCAGGGTGAAACCGTCGTGCGCGGTCACGAAGTTGACCGACGCGTACGGCCGCCGCCCGCCCCACGCGTACAGGTCGCTCGAGCCGGACAGCCGGTAGCCCATCTCCCGCACGTCCGGCAGGGCGTGCCGCCAGAAGTCCCGCACGGCGTCGCGGTAGCGGTCGTTCCACTCCGTCCACAGCGGCGGGAAGGCGCCCACCTGGTAGCCGCCCGAGCCCACGTCCCAGGGCTCCGCGATGAGCTTCACCCGGCGCAGCACCGGGTCCTGCGCGATCACCGCGAGGAACGGGGAGAGCATGTCGACGTCGTGCATGGAGCGGGCCAGCGCCGCCGCCAGGTCGAAGCGGAAGCCGTCGACGCCCATCTCCGTCACCCAGTAGCGCAGCGAGTCGGTGATCAGGCGCAGCACATGCGGCTGGACCACGTGCAGGGTGTTCCCGCAGCCCGTGTAGTCGGCGTAGCGCCGGGCGTCGGACTGCAGACGGTAGTAGCCGCGGTTGTCGACGCCCTTCAGCGACAGGGTCGGTCCCAGCTCGCCGGCCTCCGCCGTGTGGTTGTAGACGACGTCGAGGATCACCTCGATCCCCGCCGCGTGCAGGGCGCGCACCATCCGCTTGAACTCGCCGACCTGCTGACCCGTCGTTCCCGCGGCGGCGTACGCGGCGTGCGGCGCGAAGTAGCCGATCGAGTTGTAGCCCCAGTAGTTCTTCAGGCCGCGGCGCAGCAGATGGTCCTCGTGCGCGAACTGGTGGACCGGCAGCAGCTCCACCGCCGTCACGCCCAGCCGCACCAGGTGCTCCACGGCGGCCGGGTGCGCCAGACCGGCGTAGGTGCCGCGCAGTTCCTCCGGGACGCCGGGGTGCCGTCGGGTGAAGCCCCGCACATGCAGCTCGTAGATCACCGAGTCGGCCCACGGCGTCTTCGGGCGGCGGTCGTCGGCCCAGTCGTCGTCGTCGTGCACGACGACGCCCTTCGGGACGTGCGGCGCGGAGTCGCGTTCGTCGCGCACGGTGTCGGCGACCTGCTGCTGGGGCCAGTCGCGGACGTGCCCGTACACCTCCGGCGGCAGCAGGAACTCGCCGTCCACCGCGCGGGCGTACGGGTCGAGGAGCAGCTTCGCCGGGTTCCAGCGGCCGCCGGTCCACGGGTCCCAGCGGCCGTGCACCCGGTAGCCGTAGCGCTGGCCGGGCATGATGCCGGGCACGAAGCCGTGCCAGATCTCGTGCGTGAGCTCGGTGAGCCGGGCGCGTGTCTCCCGTCCGGCCTCGTCGAACAGGCACAGCTCGACGGCCTCCGCGCCGCCCGCCCACAGCGCGAAGTTGGTGCCGGCGACCCCGTCAGGGCCGACCCGGAACCGGGCGCCCAGCGGTGTGGACGCGCCCGGCCACACGGGTGGGCCCGGCACCTTGCGCGAGACGCCGTTCACGACGGTCTCCGGCGTGGCGCGCTCGGCCGCCACCGCCTCCTGCTCGGCTGCGCTGGACACCGTCTCGCCCTCCCGCGGCTCGTGGGACGACGGGGGAGAAGAGCGCGCGGCGTCCCGTCCGCGGCTCCCTTTCGCGTCGTCCTCCCCCCATCTCTGCCCAGAGCGGCCGTCGCACTCACGTTTCCCCGGAGCGTGCCCGGTCGTTGGGCACCCCGTGAGGCACGTACATGGGCGCGCACGGCGCGCGGGGGTCGCACTGGCCGCCGTACTGACATGGGCAGGACTGCTGGCCGGGGCCGTCGGCTGTAGCGGCGGGATCGGCGGGGCCGGCGGTGACAGCCGCAGCGGACTCGACCGGATGCTCGGCAAACCCCCGGCCCCCGAGGACGTCATCCGCGTCAGCCCGCAGGACGGCGCGAAGGGCGTACGGCCCGGGACACAGCTGTCGGTGCGGGTGCCGGCCGGCCGGCTGGAGTCGGTGAAGGTCGTCAGATCGCAGGACGCGCGGGAGAGCGAGGTGAAGGGGCGGATCGCCGCGGACGGTCTGAGCTGGCGGCCGGCGGAGGACCGGCTCGGGCTCGCCGCCCGCTACACGGTCGACGTGGTGGCGCTGGACGGTGAGGGGAACCGCTCGGCGCGCCACACCACGTTCACCACCTTCGTCCCCGAGAAGCGCTTCATCGGCTACGTCACTCCCGAGAACCGGGCCACCGTGGGCACCGGGATGATCGTCTCGCTGGAGTTCAACCGCGAGATCCGCGACCGCGCCGCCGTCGAACGCGCCGTCCGGGTCACGGCCGAGCCGGCCACCGAGATCAGGGCGCACTGGTTCGGCGGCACCCGCCTCGACTTCCGCCCCGAGGAGTACTGGCAGCCGGGCACCGAGGTGACGGTCGACCTCGGGCTGCGGGACGTCGAGGGGGCGCCAGGCGTCTACGGCCTGCAGGACAAGTCGTTCTCCTTCACCGTCGGCCGCAGCCAGGTGTCCCTGGTGGACGCGGCCAAGCACACCATGCAGGTGCGGCGGGACGGCGAACTGCTGGCCACCGTGCCGATCACGGCAGGGTCGCCCGAGAACACCACCTACAACGGCAAGATGGTGGTGAGCGAGATGCTGGAGCTGACCCGGATGAACGGCGCCACGGTCGGCTTCAAGAAGGCGAACGGCAAGGGCGAGTACGACATCCCGGACGTTCCGCACGCCATGCGTCTGACCAGCTCCGGCACGTTCCTGCACGGCAACTACTGGGCTCAGGACGTCTTCGGCAGGGCCAACGTCAGCCACGGCTGCGTGGGTCTGCGGGACGTGAAGGGCGGCGGCTCGGACACGCCCGCGGGCTGGTTCTTCGACCGCTCCCTCATCGGCGACGTCGTCGAGGTGGTCCACAGCAAGGACAAGCGGGTCGCCCCGGACAACGGCCTCGGCGGCTGGAACATGACCTGGCGGGATTGGACGGCGGGCAGCGCCCTGAACTGACCTTTCTCCCTGTGCAACCATCCCCGCCGTTGCGTGGTCCCACTTGGGACGGAACGGTGACCTTGGCCTGACACGAAGCTCGAATTCGTACGGTTAATATGCGCCAAAGATCGCGCGGGAGCGCTGGGGTGGGGGCCTGACCAGGGCCTTGCGAGGGGAGAACGACTTGAACGTGCGACCGATATCGGGGGCGTCGGTTGGCGGGCGCTCACGGGGCCGCAACAGACGACTGGCGCTGATCGTCGGCGGGATGCTGTTCGCCGTCACGGCGTGCGCCGGGGGCGGTGACGACCCGGGTTCCGGGTCCGACGCGAAGGCCGGGGGCGACAAGGGAGCCACGGCCGCCGCGGAGAGCAAGCAGTCGGAGGCGGTCGTCACCATCGCCCCGAAGACCGGCGCCAAGGACGTGGACACCAGCGGCGCCCTCAAGGTCACCGCGGCCAAGGGCAAGCTGACCGAGGTCACCGTCAAGGACGCCAAGGGCAGGAAGATCGACGGCGCGATCTCGGCGGACGGCGTCGGCTGGACGCCCGCCACCCACCTGGCCGCGTCCACCGAGTACCAGGTGCACGCGGTCGCCAAGGACGCCGCGGGCCGCACGTCCGCCGAGGACTCCGCCTTCACCACGCTTAGCCCGCAGAACACCTTCGTCGGCAACTTCACGCCCGAGGACGGCTCCAAGGTCGGCGTCGGCATGCCGTTCTCGGTCCGGTTCACCCGGGGCATCACCAAGTCCGCGGACGTCGAGAAGGCCATCAGGATCACGACCGTGCCGGCGGTCGAGGTCGAGGGCCACTGGTTCGGCAACGACCGCCTGGACTTCCGTCCGGAGAAGTACTGGAAGGCCGGCACCAAGGTGACCGTCGAGCTGAACCTCGACGGCGTCGAGGGCCGCAAGGGCGTCTACGGCAAGCAGTCCAAGACGGTGTCCTTCACCATCGGCCGCGACCAGGTGACCGTCGTGGACGCCAAGAAGCACACGATGAAGGTCATGCGGGAGGGCAAGGTCGTCAAGACCATCCCGGTCACCACCGGCAAGCCCGGCTACGCCACCTGGAACGGCCAGATGGTCATCAGCGAGAAGTTCACCGTGACCCGCATGAACGGCGACACGGTCGGCTACGACGGCGAGTACGACATCAAGGACGTCCCGCACGCCATGCGGCTGACCAACTCCGGCACCTTCGTGCACGGCAACTACTGGGGCGGCGACGCCTTCGGCAACTACAACGCCAGCCACGGCTGCATCGGCCTGCGCGACGTGCGCGGCGGCTACGACGGCTCCGTGCCGGCCGCGTGGTTCTTCAACCAGTCGATGGTCGGCGACGTGGTCGTCGTGAAGAACTCCACCGACCCGGTGGTCGACCCGTCCAACGGCCTCAACGGCTGGAACATCTCCTGGGCGGACTGGAAGAAGTAGGGTTCCGCTCCCTCTTCCCTGCTCCCTGTCCTGCGGGCGGGCCCGGTGCTGTGACACACGGCACCGGGCCCGTCGTCGTTAGTGGTGGTTAACCTGCTGCCATGACCGTGAATCTCGAAGTCGCCGAAGGCGTCGGCACGATCCGCCTCGACCGTCCGCCCATGAACGCGCTGGACGTCGCCACGCAGGACCGTCTCAAGGAGCTCGCCGAGGAGGCCACCCGGCGCGACGACGTCCGCGCGGTCGTCCTGTACGGCGGCGAGAAGGTGTTCGCGGCGGGCGCGGACATCAAGGAGATGCAGGACATGGACCACACCGCGATGGTGCTGCGCTCCCGCGCCCTGCAGGAGTCCTTCACGGCGGTGGCCCGCATCCCCAAGCCGGTCGTCGCGGCCGTGACCGGGTACGCGCTGGGCGGCGGCTGTGAACTCGCGCTCTGCGCCGACTTCCGCATCGCCGGGGACGACGCCAGGCTGGGCCAGCCGGAGATCCTGCTCGGGCTGATCCCCGGGGCCGGCGGCACCCAGCGTCTCTCCCGGCTGATCGGCCCCTCCAAGGCGAAGGACCTCATCTTCACGGGCCGGATGGTGAAGGCCGACGAGGCGCTGGCCCTCGGGCTGGTGGACCGGGTGGCGCCGGCCGCCGACGTGTACACCGAGGCGCACGCCTGGGCGGCGAAGCTGGCGCAGGGGCCGGCGCTGGCGCTGCGCGCGGCGAAGGAGTCGATCGACACCGGTCTGGAGACGGACGTCGAGACGGGCCTGGCGGTGGAACGCACCTGGTTCGCCGGTCTGTTCGCCACCGCGGACCGCGAGACCGGCATGCGCAGCTTCGTGGCGGAAGGCCCCGGCAAGGCCAAGTTCCTGTGAGTCGAGTTCCTGTGTGTCGAGTTGCTGTGAGTGCCGTCTCTTCCGGAGGCGTCGCCGGGTCTTGCCCCTGACGGGACGTCCCACCCGCGTCCCCCGATGGGGCGGTTCGAGGGAACCTCGAGGCGACCTCGAGGCGACCTTGGGCCCGCCTTGTCGGGGGAGCCCGTCGCCTGCCGTGGAGCGGGTCTTCGCAGCAGGTCAGGGCGGGTTTGTCAGCATCTGTGTTGCCGTTGGCATATGCCGATCGAGCCAATCGGAACGAGGGATTCCGGGGGGCGTATTCCAGCGGAACGGCCCCCAAGGAGGCTCGGGGCGGCCATGATGGGGGCATGGCGGGGCTGGAGGGCATCGAACAGCCGCGGGGAGACAGCCGTGCGGCCGCGGCGCGCTGGTCGCCCGCGGTCGAGGACGAACGGGCGCTCAAAGCGCTGGAGTTGTTCGGCAATCCGACGGAGGGCGAGGTTCCGCTCCCGTCCCGCCCCGAGTCCGCCGCCGCGGCCCGCCGACTGGCCCAGGTCGTGGTCCTGCGCCAGTGGGGGCTCAGCCCCAAGATGGCCGAGGACTCGGTCCTGCTCGTCTCCGAACTCGTCGGCAACGCCGTACGGCACACCGGCGCCCGCGTCTTCGGCCTCCGGATGCGACGCCGGCGCGGCTGGATCCGCGTCGAGGTCCGCGACCCCTCCCGCGGGCTGCCCTGCCTGATGCCGGTTCAGGAGATGGACATCAGCGGGCGGGGCCTCTTCCTCGTCGACAAGCTGTCCGACCGGTGGGGCGTCGACCTGCTGCCCCGCGGGAAGACGACCTGGTTCGAGATGCGGGTCGCCGACCGCTAGCGGCACCGACCCTCGGCTGCATCGACCGTCGGCGGCACCGGCTGCGGCGACCGGCCGAGCCGTCCGGTCCGCCAGATCCGTCCGGTGTCGGCGGTGGGCGCGGCCGATGCGTCAATGGTCGGAATTGCGGCATATCACCCCTTAAATGGTTCGGGTGACCCCATCCGACCGCCGTTCCGCGCTGCGGGCGGGCGCCGGGCTCGTCGCCGGGGGTGCGTTCGCGGCCGGGTGCTCGCCCGCCGTGTCCTCCTCCGGCGCCGCCGTCCGGCCCGCCACCGTCTCCCGGTCCCCCGCCTCCCGGCCCGCCGTCTCCCAGCCCTCCGCCCGCACCCCCGCCGCCGCGCCGCGCGCCTTCCCCGGGCAGCCCGCCCAGATCACTCACGGCCCCCGCGACCGGCCCCGGGTCGCCCTCACCTTCCACGGACAGGGCGAGCCCGCCATCGTCCGCGCCCTGCTCGGCGAAGCCGAACGGCACGGCGCGCGGGTCACCGTCCTGGCCGTCGGGACCTGGCTCGACGAACATCCGGGTCTTGCCCGCCGGGTCCTCGACGGCGGCCACGACCTCGGCAACCACACCCAGCGGCACCTGGACGTCAACGCCATGTCCGAGGCCGAGGCGACTGCTGAGATCGCCGGGTGCGCACAGCGGCTGCGCCGGCTCACCGGATCCGTCGGCACCTGGTTCCGGCCCTCCCGAGCGGCCCGCGCATCCCCGCTCGTCGCCGCGCTGGCCCGGCGGGCCGGCTACCCGCACGTCCTGTCCTACGACGTCGACTCGCTCGACTTCACCTCGCCCGGCGCCCCCGCCGTCACCCGCAACGTCCTCGACGGGATCCGCAACGGGTCCGTCGTGAGCCTGCACTTCGGGTACGCGGACACGGTCGCCGCCCTCCCCGCCCTGCTGGACGAACTCGACCGCCGCGGACTGCGCGCGGTCACTGCCACGGAGCTGATCGGCTGATGCACCGCAACCTCGTCACAAGCGCCCTGCTCACCGGCGCCGCGCTCGCCGTCCTCGCCGCCTGCGGCACCGACAGCCGAAGCGGCGCGGGCGGGACGGGCCGGACCACCGAGCGGGCCGTGCCCGCGCCGACGAAGAAGGCCGCCAGACCGGTCGTCGACGGCCTGCCGGGCATGCCGCCCGTACTCGACCCGGGGGACGTCTACGCCGCCGACCGGCCGAACCGGCTCTCGCCGGTGGTCAAGGACTTCCCCTCCCGGGTCTACGTCCCCAACACCGAGTCCGACACCGTCTCCGTCATCGATCCGAAGACGTACCGGGTGATCGAAACGCTCCACGTCGGACGCCAGCCGCAGCACGTCGTCCCGTCCTGGGACCTCAAGACCCTGTGGGTCAACAACAACCGCGGGCACACGCTCACCCCGATCGACCCCGCGACCGGGAAGGCGGGCAAGCCGGTCGAGGTGCACGACCCCTACAACCTCTACTTCACGCCCAACGGCAAGTACGCCGTCGTGATGGCCTCCCTCGACCGTGAGCTCGTCTTCCGGGACCCGCACACGATGAAGCGGATCAAGACCGAACCGGTCACCTGCTACGGCGTCAACCACGCCGACTTCTCCCTGGACGGGAAGTACTTCATCGTGTCCTGCGAGTTCAGCGGCGAACTGCTGAAGGTCGACACCGAGCGGATGAAGGTCGTCGCCCAGCAGAAGCTGCCCCTCCAGGGCGCCATGCCGCAGGACGTGAAGGTGTCGCCGGACGGCAAGCGCTTCTACGTCGCCGACATGATGGCCCACGGCATGTGGATCGTCGACGGAGACACCTTCGGCAAACCGCGGTTCCTGCACACCGGCAAGGGCTGCCACGGGCTGTACGTCAGCCGCGACTCCCGCGAGATGTACGTCACCAACCGTGGCGAGGGCACCGTCTCCGTCTTCGACTTCGCCAAGGGCGAGCTCACCAAGAAGTGGCGGCTCCCGGACGGCGGCAGCCCCGACATGGGCGGCGTCTCGGCGGACGGCAAGGTCCTGTGGCTGTCCGGGCGGTACAACTCCGAGGTGTACGCGATCGACACCGCCGACGGTCACCAGCTCGCCCGCATCAAGGTCGGCGCCGGCCCGCACGGCCTGGCCGTCTACCCGCAGCCCGGCCGCTACTCGCTCGGCCACACGGGTGTGTTCCGCTAGCGGGAGGTCCTGCGTCCGGCTGTCGGCGGGGCCGTTAATCTGGCCTGCGTCAGTTGGACAGCAGAACAGCACATGTGCCCGCGAGGCATGAAGAAGAGGGGCGGACCGGTGGCCGACATCGAAGAAGCGCGCAACCATTTCCAGCGGATCGACACGGACGGCGACGGCTTCATCACCGCGGCCGAGTTCAAGAGCGCCCTGGCTCAGGAGGGCGACTGGAACGTCACGGAGTCGGTCGCCGAGGCCATCATCAAGTCCCGCGACCTGAACGGCGACAAGGTCCTCTCGTTCGACGAGTTCTGGGCCCACCTGAGCAAGTGACGTGAACCCGCACGGGCTGACGTGAACCGACAGGGGGTGCCGCGACGAGGCGCCCCCTTCGTCGTGGGCCGCAAAGCCGCCGCGGGGACGGAACAGACCCCGCCGCGTCAGGTTGACATCCCGCCGGCACCCCGACCGCATGGCGCTGCCGGTCGGACCAGGCGAGGAGGATGACGCGGACCAGCTCGGAATCGGGTGCGGATCAGCTCGGGATCAGGTGCGGATCAGGGCCGGATCCGCGCCCGGGTCAGACGATCTCGAGGGGTACGTGCGGCCCGTCCGGCAGCTCGACCGCGATCGGGTCGCCGGGCCGCACGACGCCCCCGGTCAGCACGACGCCCATGATCCCGGCCCGGAAGGCCGGGCGGCCGTCCGGAGCCCGCCCGACGACCTGCTTCAACAACCCCTTGCGGAAGGCGTCGATCTGCGCGCAGGGATTGCGCAGCCCCGTCACCCGCACCACGGCCTCCGCGCCCAGCCGCAGCCGCGTTCCGACGGGCAGTCCGAGGAGATCGATCCCCGCGTGGTCACGTTCTCCCCGAGCTGCCCGGCGGCCACCTCGAACCCGGCCGCGCGCACCTCCTCGAAGAGCTCCTCGTGGATGAGGTGGACCTGCCGCAGATTCGGCTGCGAGGGGTCCCTTCTCACCCGGGACCGGTGCTTCACCGTGACTCCGGCGTGCACGTCGCCCTCCACCCCGAGCCCCGCGAGCAGCGTGACGCTCTCGCGGTTGGGCTTGGTGAAGGAGTACGCGCCGTTGCTGCTGACGGCGCTGACCGAGCTGCTCATCCCCACACGCTCCTCCTGCGACTGCGAATCCCGGTGAGCCGCAGGCCAGAACCCTACGCCGGGTGGGGGATTCCTCGCATGGGGCTCGTGGGGCAGCGAGCTTCCGCAGTCGCGTCAACCGCGAGTTCCGTCGTCGACGCCGCCTCGCCGGCGGTCCGACTCCGGTGACGGATCACTCCGTGGCCCGCCCGTGTCACGCCCGTGCGGGAGCGGCGAAATAGCTGGGCGCGTTGTATCCCGAGTGAGGGTAGGAGGCGGCCCAGCTCACGGCTTCGGGCTGGGTGCGGGGGAAGTCCGCGGCCACCAGCGTCGCCAGGTCGAAGTAGGCCTCGCGGGTCCGTGCCTTCATCTGCTCCAGATCGACCTCCGAGCCCGTCGAAAGGTGCTCGTCGAACGGGATCACCACCACACCCCGGCACCGGGCACGGAAGTGGTCCACGACCTCGTTCACCTTCACCATCTTGCTCTTCCGGCGCGCCTCGGACACCACGGTGATACTCCGGCTGACGAGGTCCTCGTACTGGTGCGCGTTGAGCCAGTCCAGGGTGGTGCTGGCGCTGGTCGCGCCGTCCACGCTGGGCGTGGCGACCACGATGAGTTGATCGGCGAAATCCAGGATGCCCCGCATCGCGCTGTGCAGCAGTCCGGTGCCGGAGTCGGTGAGGATGATCGGGTAGTGCTGTCCGAGGCAGCCGACGACCTGTCGGTAGTCCTCGTCGTTGAACGCCGTGGAGAGAGCGGGGTCCACCTCGTTGGCCAGGACCTCGAGGCCGCTCGGGGACTGGGAAGTGAAGCGCCGTACGGACATGTAGTTGGTGAGATTCGGGATCTCGGCCACGAGGTCACGGATGGTCGCGCCGGTTTCGCGACGGACACGGCGGCTGAGGGTACCCGCGTCCGGATTGGCGTCGATCGCGACGACGCGGTCCTGGCGCTCGGTGGCGAGAGTCGCGCCCAGGGCGGTCGTGGTGGTCGTCTTGCCGACGCCGCCCTTGAGGCTGATCACGGCGATCTTGTGGCACTGCATCACCGGCGTGCGGAGGATGGCCAGCTTCTGCTGGCGCTCTCGTTCGGCGGCCCCGCCGCCCATGCGCAACCGGCTGAGAGCTCGTCGGCCGGTCGACCGGCCGCGCAGCAGGCGGTCGGACGAGAGCTCGACCGTCGCACTCTGTCCCAGCGCCCCGCGGCCGCTCCAGTCCGGCGTCATCCACTGCGCCGGAGGGTGGTGCGCAGGCAGGCGGGAGTAGGCCGGTGTTCCACCGGTGCCCCGGGTCGGCTGCGGGCCTCTGTCATGGGGAGCCGTATGGGGCACCGCGTCGAAGCGGCTCTCCGCGGGCACCGGCTCGTCGGCCGTCCTGGGGCTGGTCAGCGGTTCCATCGGTGCGGCGGCCCGGGGCCGGCCGTTGACGTACGGGTCCGGCGGTGTGAGAACGTGCCCGGCGGAGAGTTCCCTGCCCCTGTCGGGTACAGCATCGTCGGGGCAGATGTCGCGATCGTTCGTCATGTTCTGTCCTTTCGGCGAGATGGCGGGCCCCTCGGGCACAGAGGCGACGGCGTGGCGGCGGGCAGATGTGATGCCCGGCACCCGCATGTCGGACCGATGACTTGTGGCGTCTGCCGGGCAGGAGTCGCCGATCGGATCAAGGGGCGCCGCCGGCTGTCCGGCGGGCAGGCTTCCGATCTGCGGCTCGGGCGGGCGGACGATGAGCTGGTGCCCCGTCTCCCGGCCCGGGGCGTGTGCATGGGCTCCTGCGGGGTCGAGCGCCGGACGCCCGGCGTGCCCAGCGGCAGGGGCGCGCACCGCGTGAACGGACCGGGACAGGACGGCGACACCCGGGCGGTCCGGCATGGGCTCGACGGGGCGGAGCGTCCGCGATGGCGCGGCGACAGCGTTCGGCGGGGCAGCGCGGACCAGGCTTCCGTCTTCGCTGAAGGCAAGCCCCATCGATATGAGCTGATCCGGGGTCAGAGCCCGCTTTTGGCCGCGCAGGACTTGCGTCGACGGTTGCCGGGTCGCGTCGCCACCGCTGGCCGGCCCGACCGCCGTCGCACGCGTGGCCCGGTACCGCCGATCGACCTCCAGAGCGTGCCGGCCCTCCGGCGGCACTTCGAGGCGACTGCGCACGCGGTACTGCCCCGCCTTCAGGTTCTCCGACCGCTGCAACTGAACCTTCAACGGACCTACGAAGGAGTACCGCTGTTCCTCGGCATGCGCGCGCACCTTCTCGACCAGCTCTTCACCGAGCATGACCAGGCACGCGCTGTACAGCTCGTGGTCGCCCGGACTGAGTTCGACGACGAAATTGTTGGGCGCGATCGTGTACCCCTGGGTCCAGATCCTGGCGTTGACGTCACACTCGCGCCGGAGCGCGCCGGCGAACTCCAGTGGTTGCACGGCGGATCTGAAGATCTTGGCAAAGGTGTCGTTGACCAGAGCCTCGAAGCGCTGTTCCAGCTTGTTCAGCGTTCCCACTGCAGCCTCCGGATGCCCATCCGCTGCCAGGCAGTCAGATAGGGCGATGATGTCACTGATAGTACTTATGTAGACACTTAGAGTGCCGACCTTGCGGCATGTCGCCGCATTTCACCGGATCGTCGTAAGGGTCCGCCCGTCGGGCCGCAGCGGCCGCCGTTTCGGCGCCGCCCCCGCCACGCCGTTCCCGCCTCGGTGCCGACCGGGCAAGGCCCGGCGTTCGGGGCCGCGGCGTGAGGATCGCGCCCGGTCCGGGGGTGACGGTCCCACGCCCGCTGCGCCGTGGCACCCGTCCCGGGCAGCGCTCCACCACGTGAGCCGGAGCCCCCAAGCTGCCCCGGTCACGATTCTCCCCGCTTGGCCGAGGTCTGTTCTTGCCCGCAGGGTCATCCCGCCTCGGGCCGTGTCAGATCTTGATGACGTGGACCCCCGAGCCGCACAACATGTGGAGATCCTCGGGGTCGGACGTCAGGACGGTCACGGGGGCGGGTGAGGCGAGTGCGCTGGCGGCGACGATGGCGTCGAGGGCGTATTTGTGGCCGTGCAGGCCGGCTGCGGCGAGGAGTTTGCTCGCGTGGCGGGCGATGGCTTCGGTGGGCGGGAGGATGTTGACGCGGGAGACGGCGTGGTCGAAGCGGGCCTGGCTGGTCCTGGGGTCGCGGGCTTCGGCGAGGGTGACGGAGCTGGTGATGACGCGGATATCCTCGGCCTCGGCGGCGACGAGCCACTCGGTGAGTTCGGGTGCGCGGCGTACGAGCTTGGACAGACCTTCGCAGTCCAGGACAAGGGTGCCGCTCACGCGGCGTCCGCCGAGCCGGCCGCGTCGCCGCGCAGGAGCGCTCGCTTGGCGTCGACCGCAGCCTGGTCGACCGGGCCGTGCTCGCCTTCGGCGTCCTCGATGAGTTCGCGCAGTCGGTCGCGTTCCAGTTGGCGCTGGATGAGGGCTTCGACGTAGGCGGACATGCCGCGCTTCCCGGTGCGTGCCTTGAGCGCCGCGATGGTGCCTTCGTGGAGGGAGACGGAGACCGGGCGGACGGGACCTTCGCCGGGAGCGGGATCGGGGGTGGTGCCCATGGAGCTATATTAACAAAACTCTTGTTATTGGGTGGGGTGATTCTGTGGCGTTGCGGCTTGACCGGAGGCAGACGGCGGATTGCCTCGCGGGGTACAGATCCTCGGGCCCTGAAGAGTGCCACGGCCGTACGTACGCCCTGGAGGCTTACGGCCTGACCGAGGAACACCTCTGACCGAGGAACACCTCTGACCGTGGTGCACGCCCCGTTCACCGAGAAGGGCGCGCGTCTGGAGGAGTTTCTGCGGGCCGAGCAGAGTTCGTGCCCGACGTGGGAGCGCAGCTCTCGCATGCCGACCCGTCCCAGCTCGTGGCCCAGCACCCGCACCGTGCCGCGGGTGGGGTGCAGGAGGCTGAGGAGGGTGGTCCTCCCCGCGCCGTTGGCGCCGAGCAGCGCCATCGACCTCCTTGAACCGTTCCTGTGGACTGAGCAGAAGTGGGTCCTGCTCAGCCGCACGCCCCGGACGGTCTTGGGCGCACTGGTTACCGGCGTACTCGCCCCCGGGGCAGCGACACGCATCCGGTGCGTGGTCCGAACCCGGGAGGCCGGCTCCCGCACGACCTGGACATATGGGTACGGCCAAAGGTGACGGGGAGGCCCCGAGCCGTCTCGCTGGTGGAGCGGGGGCCCCGCACACCGGCGCCGTACCCGGCGTCCCAGACCGCACGGTCACGGTAGCCCGAACGACCCGTCGCGCCGCAAGCCCAGAAGCCGACCATCGCACGATCGAGCTGAAACGACGTTATGCATGCTCCAGAGCGAGCGGCTGACAACCCCCGGGCCGGAGATTCATCCCGTGGGATCTCCTGGGGCCCATCCCCTCAACACTCGATGATGTTCACCGCGAGGCCGCCGCGGGCCGTCTCCTTGTATTTGACGCTCATGTCCGCGCCGGTGTCCTTCATCGTCTTGATGACCTTGTCGAGGGACACCTTGTGCGAGCCGTCGCCGCGCATCGCCATACGGGCCGCCGTGACCGCCTTGACCGCGGCCATGCCGTTGCGCTCGATGCACGGGATCTGGACCAGGCCGCCCACCGGGTCGCAGGTGAGGCCGAGGTTGTGCTCCATGCCGATCTCGGCCGCGTTCTCGACCTGTTCCGGGGAGCCGCCGAGGACCTCGGCGAGCGCCCCCGCCGCCATCGAGCAGGCCGAGCCGACCTCGCCCTGGCAGCCGACCTCGGCGCCGGAGATGGAGGCGTTCTCCTTGAAGAGCATGCCGATCGCGCCGGCCGCGAGGAGGAAGCGGACGACGCCGTCCTCGTCGGCGCCGGGCACGAAGTTCATGTAGTAGTGCAGCACCGCCGGGATGATGCCGGCCGCGCCGTTCGTGGGAGCCGTGACCACCCTGCCGCCGGCCGCGTTCTCCTCGTTCACCGCCATCGCGTACAGCGTGATCCACTCCATGGAGTGCGCCAACGCGTCGCCCTCCGCGCGGAGTTGACGGGCCGTCATGGCAGCGCGGCGGCGGACCCGCAGGCCGCCCGGCAGGATGCCCTCACGGGACATGCCCCGCGAGACACAGCCCTGCATAACCCGCCACAGCTCCAGCAGGCCCGCCCGGATCTCGTCCTCCGTGCGCCAGGCCCGCTCGTTCTCCAGCATCAGCGCGGAGATCGACAGGCCGGTCTCCTGCGTCAGGCGCAGCAGTTCGTCGCCCGTGCGGAAGGGGTACTTCAGCACCGCGTCGTCGAGTTTGATGCGGTCCGCGCCGACCGCCTCCTCGTCCACGACGAACCCGCCGCCGACCGAGTAGTACGTCTTCGACAGCAGCTCGGCGCCCTGTGCGTCATGGGCCCATATCGTCATGCCGTTGGCGTGGTACGGCAGGGCCTTGCGGCGGTGCAGGACGAGATCGTCGTCGAAGGAGAACGGGATCTCGTGCGAGCCCAGCAGCCGCAGCCGCCCGGAGCTCCTGATCTGCTCCACCCGCTCGTCGGCACTCTCCACGTCCACCGTGCGCGGCGAGGAGCCCTCGAGGCCCAGCAGGACCGCCTTGGGCGTGCCGTGGCCGTGCCCGGTCGCGCCGAGCGAGCCGTACAGCTCGCAGCGGACCGAGGCGGCCGAGTCCAGCAGGGACTCGTTGCGCAGCCGCCGTGCGAACATGCGGGCCGCCCGCATCGGGCCGACCGTGTGGGAGCTGGACGGGCCGATGCCGATCGAGAACAGGTCGAAGACCGAGATGGCCACGGGAACTCCTCGAGAAAGGGCGGGGGCGCACGCCGTCGGGCGCCCCCACCAGGGAACTACTTGTTCAGACCGGGGTACAGGGGGTGCCTGTGGGCGAGGGCGGTGACCCGGGCCTTGAGGGATTCGGCGTCGTAGGACGGCTTGAGGGTCTGCGCGATGACGTCGGCGACCTCGGCGAAGTCCTCGGCGGTGAAGCCGCGGGTGGCCAGGGCCGGCGTGCCGATGCGTAGACCCGAGGTGACCATCGGCGGACGCGGGTCGTCGGGGACGGCGTTGCGGTTGACGGTGATGCCGACCTCGTGCAGGCGGTCCTCGGCCTGCTGTCCGTCCAGGTCGGAGGCGCGCAGGTCGACCAGAACGAGGTGGACGTCGGTACCGCCGGACAGGACGTTCACCCCGGCCTCGCGGGCGTCCGGCGCGGTGAGGCGTTCGGCGAGGATCTTCGCGCCCTCGACCGTGCGGGCCTGGCGCTCCTTGAACTCCTCGCTCGCGGCGACCTTGAAGGAGACGGCCTTGGCGGCGATGACGTGCTCCAGGGGGCCGCCCTGGAAGCCGGGGAAGACGGAGGAGTTCAGCTTCTTCGCGAACTCCTTCTTCGCCAGGATGATGCCGCCGCGCGGGCCGCCGAGCGTCTTGTGGGTGGTGGAGGTGACGACGTCGGCGTACTCCACCGGGTTGGGGTGGAGACCGGCCGCGACCAGGCCCGCGAAGTGCGCCATGTCGACCCACAGGAACGCCTCGACCTCGTCCGCGATGCGGCGGAACTCGGCGAAGTCCAGCTGCCGGGGGTACGCGGACCAGCCGGCGATGATGACCTTGGGGCGGTGTTCCTTGGCGAGGCGTTCCACCTCGGCCATGTCGACCAGGCCGGCGCCGTCGACGTGGTAGGCGACCACGTCGAACTGCTTGCCGGAGAAGTTGAGCCGCATGCCGTGGGTGAGATGGCCGCCGTGGGCGAGGTCCAGGCCGAGGATGGTGTCGCCGGGCTGGGCCAGGGCGAACAGGGCGGCCTGGTTGGCGGAGGCGCCGGAGTGCGGCTGGACGTTGGCGTACTCGGCGCCGAAGAGGTCCTTGACCCGGTCGATGGCGATCTGCTCGGCGACGTCGACGTGCTCGCAGCCGCCGTAGTAGCGGCGGCCGGGGTAGCCCTCGGCGTACTTGTTGGTCAGGACCGAGCCCTGGGCCTCCATGACCGCGAGCGGCGCGAAGTTCTCCGAGGCGATCATCTCGAGCGTGGACTGCTGGCGGTTCAGCTCGGCGTCGACCGCGGCCGCGATCTCCGGATCGAGCTCGTGCAGGGACGTGTTCAGGACGGACATACGACTACGACTCCTCAGCCGGCGGTGTAGGCGGTGTACTCGTCGGCGGAGAGCAGATCGTCCGGCTCGCCCGTGACGCGTACCTTGAACAGCCACCCGCCCTCGAAGGGGGCGGAGTTCACCAGCGCCGGGTCGTCGACGACGTCCTGGTTGACCTCGGTGATCTCACCGGAGACCGGGGCGTACAGCTCGCTGACCGACTTGGTCGACTCCAGCTCGCCGCAGGACTCGCCCGCGGCCACCGTGGCGCCGGCCTCCGGAAGCTGGACGAAGACCACGTCACCGAGCGCGTTGGCCGCGTGCTCCGTGATGCCGACCGTCGAGACGCCGTCCTCGGCGACCGACAGCCACTCGTGCTCCTTGCTGTAGCGCAGCTGCTGGGGGTTGCTCATGGCCTGAATTCTCCTGTACGCGGGGGACTGCTGATGAAGGGGGACGGTCCAGGGGCCGGGCATGGCACGGGTGAGCGGTGCGAAGGTGCGCGCGGTCACCCGCGGCCCGGGCCCAGTGTCTACTTCTGGCGCTTGTAGAAGGGCAGCGCCACGACCTCGTACGGCTCGTGACTGCCCCGGATGTCCACGCCCACGCCCGGGGTGCCCGGCGCGGCGTGCGCGGCGTCGACGTACGCCATCGCGATCGGCTTGCCCAGCGTCGGGGACGGCGCCCCGGAGGTGACCTCGCCGATCACCTCGCCGCCCGAAACGACGGCGTACCCGGCGCGCGGGACGCGGCGGCCCTCGGCGACCAGGCCGACCAGGACGCGCGGCGGCTGCCGCTCGGCCAGCGCCGCCGCCTCGGCGAGCGCCGCACGCCCGACGAAGTCGCCCTCCTTCTCGAACTTCACCACGCGCCCGAGGCCCGCGTCGAAGGGGGTGAGGGAGAGGCTCAGCTCGTGCCCGTACAGCGGCATGCCCGCCTCCAGGCGCAGCGTGTCCCGGCAGGACAGACCGCACGGGACCAGCCCGACGCCCTCGCCGGCCTTGGTCAGCGCCTGCCACAGCTCGACGGCGTGCTCCGGCTTCACGAACAGCTCGAAACCGTCCTCGCCGGTGTAACCGGTACGCGCGATGAGCGCGGGGACGCCGGCGACGGTGCCGGGCAGGCCCGCGTAGTACTTCAGGCCGTCGAGGTCGGCGTCGGTGACGGCCGCGAGGATGCCGGGGGACTCCGGCCCCTGGACGGCGATCAGGGCGTAGGCGTCACGGTCGTCGCGGACCTCGACGTCGAACTCCTCGGCCAGGTTGCCCAACTCGTTCAGGACGTTCTGGGCGTTGGAGGCGTTGGAGACGATCATGTACTCGGCCTCGGCCAGCCGGTACACGATGAGGTCGTCGAGGATGCCGCCGTCCTCGGCGCAGATCATGGTGTAGCGGGCGCGGCCCACGCCCACCGCGGCGAGGTCGCCCACCAGGGCGAAGTTCAGGAACCCGGCCGCCTCCGGGCCGGTCACCGTGATCTCGCCCATGTGCGAGAGGTCGAAGAGCCCGGCCCGGGTGCGGACGGCGAGATGCTCGTCGCGTTCGGAGCCGTAGCGCAGGGGCATGTCCCAGCCGGCGAAGTCGGTCATCGTCGCGCCGAGCGAGCGATGCAGGGCATCGAGCGCGGTGTGACGGGGTGCGGTACTGCTCATCGGTCGTTCGTCTCCCAAGGCGACGGGGCCCTCCCGCGCGAACGGAAGCCGGGCGCGTGGGGGGACGGCGAGGTCGTTCCTCCCCATCTGTCATCGGAACCTGAGAGGTTCGCCATGACCACCGCTGTGAGCGGGGCGGGACATGGCTTGCACCGTGGGTGGGACCGCCTGTGACGGCGGCCCGCTTTTCAGATGTGCCTCGCCCGCGCGGTAACGGGGCCTGAGAGATTCAAGGGAGGGACTTGCTCCTTCGGCGCCCCAGCGGAACTGCTGCTGAGGACTCTCCCGCGCGGATTCAAACGGCCGGTATGCAGTTGGCGCGGCCATCATCGCACGGCCCGCCCCCGTCGTGGCAGGCCGGTTCTGTAACCGGCTTGTGTCGCCACGCGCACGAAAACGCGAGAGACCGCGCATTACCTTCTCTTTACGCTCGATGGGGATGAGTACTACCTGGCCCCAGGGGAGGACGATCACGGTGAAGAGGACTACCTCGGCGAGGACCACGGCCTTCGCGGCCGGCTCGGGTATCGCGACCGGGCCAGGGATCGCGGCCGGCTCGGGTATCGCGCTGCCCGCCCAGCCGGGCGCCCGGACCCGCGACGCGTGCTCCCGGCAGCCCGCACCCGTCGTCCGGGACCTGCGGGAGCGGGCCGGACGCAGTCCGCACCACCTGCTCTTCGGCCCGCGGGACCTGGTGGTCGTCACCGGTCTGCCCGGCAGCGGCAAGTCCACGCTGATGAGGCGCGCGGTGGACGGCGTCGGCGTCGACTCCCAGGACACCCGCGACCGCTGGGACGCCCGGATGCCCCGTTTCCTGCCCTACGCCCTCTACCGGCCGGCGGTCCGCCTCGCCCACTACGCCGGACTGCGCCGGGCGCTGCGCGCCGGCGGGGGCGTCGTGGTGCACGACTGCGGCACCCAGGCCTGGGTCCGCGACTGGCTGGCCCGCGCGGCGCGCCGCCGCGGCGGCGCCCTGCACCTGCTGGTTCTCGACGTCGGCGCGGACACGGCCCTGCGGGGCCAGCGCGAGCGCGGCCGAGGCGTCTCGCGGTACGCGTTCCTGCGGCACCGCCGCGCCGCCGCCCGTCTCCTGCGGTCGGTGGAGAAGGGCCGGCTGCCCGAGGGGTGCGGCTCCGCGGTCCTGCTCGACCGGGCCGCCGCCGACGTCCTGCGGCGCATCGGCTTCACGGGCTCGGGCTCGGGCTCGGGCTGAGGCCCGTGGGCCTCGCAGGCCGCGGCCCACCAGCTTCACGGGCTGATGCCCACAGCTTCACGGGCTGCGGCCCTTCGGTCTCACCGGCCGCGGCCCATCGGTGTCATGGGCAGTGGAGGGGCCGTCGGCACCCGCTAGCCTTTCAGTCACAGCAGAGTGAGCGGTTCTTAGCAGGCGGTAGGCAGATGGACTTCCCCCCGGCGGACTTCCCCGCGGACTTCCCGGCGCAGGCGCACCCCCATTCGCACGGCGGATGGCCCGGCAACGAGCTGGAGGAGGTGCTCTCCGCCTCCCTCGGTGTGCCGGGAGCCGGCGGCCGGATCGTGGAGGTGCTCGGCCGCAGCTTCGTCTGGGTGCCGCTACCCGGCGGCGGCGGCCCGCACAGCGGCCCCCTCGACCTGCCCACGGTGGAACTCGACGGCCAGGTGTACGTGCCGGTCTTCAGCTCCGAGGAGCAGTTCCGCCAGGTCGTCGGCTCGCACATGTCGTTCACCGTCGCGCCGGCCGTGGAGTTCGCCCGGGGGCTGCCGCCGCAGGCGGGCATCCTCGTCAACCCCGACGGCATGGTCGGCGTCCCGCTGCCGCCGCCCGCCGTGGCCGAGCTGTGCCGGGCCGGCCGCACCCCGCTGGACGGTCCGGCCACCGGCGGCCGGGTCCGCCTCTACGAACCGGACTGGCAGGACGACCCGATGGACTTCCTGGCCGCGGCCTCCGCGGAGTTCGAGGCCGTCGGCGTGGTCCGCACCGCCCGCCGCTGCCTGGCCGCGATCGAGACGGCGGACCCGGTGATGTTCGTCGGAGTCGAGCTCTCGCAGTGGGACGGCGACCTGCGCGCGCTTCCCCTGGAGGCCCTCGGCCGGGCCCTGACGACGGCGGCCGCACCCTGGCCGGTCAACCTGGTCCTCCTCGACGTCGCCCAGGATCCGGTCGGCGACTGGATGCGGGAGAGGGTCCGCCCCTTCTACTCCAGGCTTCACTAGACAGGTCCTGGCCGTGGGGCCGGGAAGCGGGCCGTCCGACGAGGCGCGGGGGCCCGCGCTCTCAACTGCTTGACCAGGCGGAGCGCCTAAGCTGGACTCCGACGCGGGGCAACTTCTCGAAGGGGCGATAAAAAGTGAGCGCTGGCACTGCCGCGACCGGCTCGGTCGAGCACATGCTGCGCCAGGTCACGCCCGGGCGCTACGACGCCTACGAGGCGCTCCTGCGCGCGCTCGCGACCCCCTCCTCGGGCCAGGTCTGGATGCTGCTGTGGCACGGGCAGGCGGGCTCCCCGGACGCCCAGTACGGAAACATGGAGGTCGAAGGGCACGGCTACGCGCCCTGTGTGACGTCCGCCCAGGAGCTCAGCGCCAGTGGCTGGAACCGCTCGTACGAGGTGGTCGACGGGCTGGACGTGGCCCGGACCCTCTACCCCGACCACTACGGCCTCTGGCTGAACCCGCACGCCCCCGGCGGCGGCGTCGGCATCCCGTGGCTGGATCTGCGCCGGATCGCCACCGGCCTGGAGCGTCAGCCCGCCGGGCCGCTCCGGCTGTCCGAGCCCGGCATCGAGATCCCGCAGTTCTACGCGCTCCTCGCGCAGAACGCCCACCGCGCCCAGGCGGTCCGCACGTTGCGCCGGGCCTGGGTGCAGCCGGCGCTGGGCGCGCCCTACCTGGCCATCGGGCTCGACGTGTACGACTCCTCCCCGCCGGCCGTGGACGCCGTGCGGGCGATGATGCAGCAGTCCATCGGCGCGGTGCCGGACGGGCTGCCGGTCTCCACGGTCGCGATGACCGACGACTACGACCCCGTCGTGATGTGGATGCGCGCCAACGCCCGCCCGTTCTACGACCGCGAGGCGCACGCCCCCGATCCGGCGCAGGGGCCGGGCGGCGGCTACGGTTTCCCGGGCCCGCGTCCCTACTGATCCCCCGCCGCTGATCGCCCGTCAGGCGCACACCGGCGTCGCGCGCGGGGCGGCACCCGCCGTCGGCCGCGCACGGGGCCTCGCACCGAGGGCCGGATGTGTTCCCGTTCTCCCGTGATGTGACGCCGCGCACATCTGAAGCACGTGCCGTCGCTCTCCGGAAGTCGGCGCGCGACGTTCGGGTAACGGAATGTGCAGGTCGGCATCACGGTTGCGCATACTTTCGCCGTCAGATCTGGCGTGTGATCGCGCATGCGTTGAAGACTCGCCTCTCAGACGCGAGGTCGTCGATCCTGTGAGAGTGCCCATCGGCAGCAATCCGGGGTCGACTGGACAGTTGGGCCGCACTCATCGGCGCCGGCCGCGTCGCAGGCAGTAAATGAACCAAGCCGCCGACAGCGGCGGACAAAGGCCGGTCACCGCCGGCGAGAGGGGTCGGGTCACCGTGACCGCACCGATCGAGACCACCGGGTCGGCAACCGAGGTGCAGCCCGAGGCTGTACTCGCGGGTGTCGATAAGGGGCAGATCGAGGGCCGTTCCCTGGGGCAGATCGCCTGGTCCCGCTTCAAGAAGGACAAGGTCGCCGTGGCCGGCGGGGTCATCGTGATCCTGCTGATCGTGCTCGCGCTCCTCTCGCGTCCGATCCAGGCCCTGTTCGGCCTGGACCCCAACGCCTTCAACCAGGATTTGATCGACCCCAACACGTCGATCCCCCAAGGGGGCTTCGGCGGCATGAGCGGGGAGCACCCGCTCGGCGTGGACCCCAAGTTCGGGCGTGACATCGCCACCCGCATCCTGGAGGGCTCCTGGGTGTCGCTGGTCGTGGCCTTCGGGGCGACGATCCTGTCGAACACCATCGGCGCGGTCCTCGGAGTGGTCGCCGGCTACTACGGCGGGCGGGTCGACTCGATCATCAGCCGGCTGATGGACACGTTCCTCGCCTTCCCCCTCCTGCTCTTCGCCATCGCCATCTCCGCCACGCTGCAGGGCGGCGCGTTCGGCATGGAGGGACTGCCGCTCCACATCACGGTGCTCATCTTCGTCATCGGCTTCTTCAACTGGCCTTACCTGGGACGCATCGTCCGCGGCCAGACGCTCGCCCTGCGGGAACGCGAGTTCGTGGACGCGTCCCGGGGGATGGGCGCCAAGGGGCCGTACATCCTGTTCCGGGAGCTGCTGCCCAACCTGGTCGGCCCGATCATCGTCTACTCGACGCTGCTCATCCCGACCAACATCCTCTTCGAGGCCAGCCTGAGCTTCCTGGGCGTCGGCATCCAGCCCCCGCAGGCGTCGTGGGGCGGCATGCTCAACGAGGCGGTCGACTTCTACCAGGTCGATCCGCAGTACATGATCGTGCCCGGTCTCGCCATCTTCGTGACCGTGCTGGCGTTCAACCTGCTCGGCGACGGTCTCCGTGACGCTCTCGACCCGCGCAGCCGCTGACGTGCAGCCGCAGCGAGAGTCCGACAGATTTCCATCAACAAAGGGGAAGCAGACCATCATGCGAAGGTCAGGGCTGGCCGCGATTGCGGCCATCGGCAGTGTGAGCCTGTTGCTCGCCGGTTGCAGCAAGGCCGATGACAACAACACGGACAAGGGCGGCAAGTCCGCCGGGGCCGACGCGGCCACGAAGGGCGTTGTCAACGCCTCCACCCAGAAGGGTGGGACGGTCACGTACGAGTACTCCGACGTGCCGGACTCCTTCGACCCGGGCAACACGTACTACGCGTACATGTACAACCTCAGCCGCGTCTACGCGCGTCCGCTGATGACCTTCCAGCCCGGCGCGGGCGAGGAGGGCAACAAGCTGGTCCCCGACCTCGCGGCGAGCGCCGGCGTGCCCACCGACGGCGGCAAGACCTGGACGTACAAGCTGCGGCCGGGCCTGAAGTACCAGGACGGCACGGCGATCACGTCCAAGGACGTGAAGTACGCCGTCGAGCGCTCCAACTTCGCGCGTGACGTACTGTCCCTCGGCCCGAACTACTTCCAGCAGCTCCTCGTGGGCGGCGAGGCGTACAAGGGTCCGTACAAGGACAAGAAGGGTCTCGCGTCCATCGAGACGCCGGACGACACCACGATCGTCTTCAAGCTGAAGTCGGCGTTCCAGGAGTTCGACTACCTGGTCGCGACGCCGCAGACCGCGCCGGTGCCCGAGGCCAAGGACAAGGGCGTCGACTACGTCAAGAACATCGTGTCCTCGGGCTCGTACAAGTTCGAGAGCTACGAGGAGGGCAAGCAGGTCACCCTCGTCCGCAACGAGAACTGGGACCCGAAGTCCGACCCGCTGCGCAAGCAGTACCCGGACAAGATCGTCGTCAAGCTCAAGGTCAACCCCGAGACGATCGACCAGGACGTCCAGGCCGGCGACGCGATCGACCTCGGCGGCACGGGCGTGCAGGCCGCGACCCAGGCGAACGTGGTCACCAAGCCGGACCTGAAGGCCAACACCGACAACACCTACGGTGGCCGCCTCGTCTACCTGGCGATCAACACCAAGGTCGCGCCGTTCGACAACGTGGCCTGCCGCAAGGCCGTGCAGTACGCCGTCGACAAGGTCTCGGTGCAGACCGCCGAGGGCGGCCCGATCCGCGGTGACATCGCCACCACCGTCCTCCCGCCGGACATCCCGGGCTACGCGAAGGCGGACGCCTACGCCACCGACGGCAACAAGGGCGACGTGACCAAGGCCAAGGAGCAGCTCAAGGCCTGCGGCAAGACGGCGATCACCACGAACATCACCGCGCGCAGCGACCGTCAGCCGGAGATCGACGCGGCCACCGCGATCATCAACTCGCTGAAGCAGGTCGGCATCAACGCCAGCCTGAAGCAGTACCCGTCGGGCAAGTACTTCACCGACTACGCGGGCGTCCCGGCGTTCAACAAGAAGAACAACGTCGGCCTGATGATGATGCAGTGGGGCGCCGACTGGCCGGGCGGCTACGGCTTCCTGCAGCAGATCCTGAACGGCGCCGCCATCGGCGCGTCCGGCAACACCAACCTGTCGGAGCTGAACGACCCCGAGGTGAACGCGAACCTCGCCAAGGCGATCGGCACGCAGGACGCGACCCAGCGCAACGCCATCTACACGCAGATCGACAAGAAGGTCATGGACGAGGCGGCCCTCGTGCCGCTGACCTACTTCAAGGTCCTGCTGTACCGCCCGGCGAACTACACCAACCTGGTGTCGACGGCGGCCTTCAGCGGTCAGTACGACTACCTCAACATCGGCACGACCAAGAAGTAGCCCCGGAAGGCAGGTGAAGGCATTGGTGCCCGCGGGCTTCACAGCCCGCGGGCACCAGGCCGATCCCCGTGATCTCGTACATCCTCCGTCGGACGTTCGCGGCAGTGCTCCTGCTGCTGGTCGTCACCGCGGTGACCTTCGCCATCTTCTTCCTGCTGCCACGGCTCGCCGGCCAGACGGCCGACCAGCTGGCCCAGCAGTACATCGGGAAGAGTCCGTCGGCGGCGGACATCGCTGCGGTCAAGCGCAACCTCGGTCTTGACGACCCGGTCTACCTCCAGTACTGGCACTTCATCAAGGGTGTCGTGACCGGTGCCACTTATGACCTGGGGCCCACAACCGCGCACTGCGACGCGCCGTGCTTCGGGTACTCCTTCAAGACCCACCAGGCGGTCTGGCCGCAGCTCACCTCCCGCCTTCCGGTGACGGGGTCACTGGCCGTCGGCGCCGCCCTGATGTGGCTCGTGGGAGGTGTGGTGGCCGGCGTGATCTCCGCGCTCAAGCCGCGCTCGTTCCTCGACCGTACCTTCATGGGCATCGCGCTCGCCGGTGTGTCGCTCCCCATGTTCTTCACGGGCAGCCTGGCGATCCTGCTCTTCACCTACCAGTTCCCGATCTTCGGTCGCACCTATGTGCCGTTCACCGAGAACCCGGCGCAGTGGGCCAACACGCTGTTCCCGGCGTGGTGTTCGCTCGCCCTCCTCTACTCCGCCATCTACGCGCGGCTCACCCGCTCGGGCATGCTGGAGACGATGAACGAGGACTTCATCCGCACGGCCCGCGCCAAGGGCCTGCGGGAGCGCAGGGTGGTCGCACGGCACGGTCTGCGGGCCGCGCTGACGCCGATCATCACCGTGTTCGGCATGGACCTCGGTCTGCTGCTCGGCGGTGCGCTGATCACCGAGTCGGTCTTCTCGCTGCACGGCGTCGGTGAGTACGCGGTCAAGGCCATCTCGGACAACGACCTGCCGCCGATCCTCGGCGTCACCCTGCTCGCCGCCTTCTTCGTCGTCATCGCAAATTTCCTGGTGGACCTGCTCTACGCGGCCGCCGACCCGCGGGTGAGGCTCTCGTGACCGAACTGTCCAAGACCGGCGCCGCCGTGGGCGAGCCGACCGTCTCGTCCTCGAGCCGGCCGAGCGCGTTCCTCGACGTACGCGACCTCAAGGTGCACTTCCCGACCGACGACGGCCTGGTCAAGTCCGTCGACGGGCTCAGCTTCCAGGTGGAGAAGGGCAAGACCCTCAGCATCGTGGGCGAGTCGGGCTCCGGGAAGTCCGTCACCTCGCTGGCGATCATGGGCCTGCACCGGCTCGGTGCGCGCGGCAAGAACGTGCGGATGTCCGGCGAGATCTGGCTCGACGGCAAGGAGCTGGTCTCCGCCGACCCGGACGAGGTGCGCCGGCTGCGCGGCCGCGAGATGGCGATGATCTTCCAGGACCCGCTGTCCGCGATGCACCCGTACTACACGATCGGCAACCAGATCGTGGAGGCGTACCGCGTCCACCACGACGTCAGCAAGAAGGCCGCCCGCGCGCGGGCGATCGAGATGCTCGACCGGGTCGGCATCCCGGAGCCCGCCAAGCGCGTGGACGGCTACCCGCACGAGTTCTCCGGCGGTATGCGCCAGCGCGCGATGATCGCGATGTCGCTGGTCAACAACCCCGAGCTGCTCATCGCGGACGAGCCGACCACCGCGCTCGACGTGACCGTCCAGGCGCAGATCCTCGACCTCATCCGGGATCTGCAGAAGGAGTTCGGCTCCGCGGTCGTCCTCATCACCCACGATCTCGGCGTGGTCGCCGAGATCGCCGACGACGTCCTGGTGATGTACGGCGGCCGGTGCGTGGAGCGCGGCCCGGTCGACGAGATCTTCGAGAAGCCGCAGCACCCCTACACCTGGGGCCTGCTCGGCTCGATGCCGCGCATCGACCGTGAGACCTCCGAGCGGCTCATCCCGGTGAAGGGCCAGCCGCCGAGCCTCATCAACGTCCCGTCGGGCTGCGCCTTCAACCCCCGCTGCCCGTACGCGGACGTGCCCAAGGGTGATGTCACCCGCACCGTGCGCCCCGAGTTGCAGCAGGTCGGCGGCGGGCACTGGTCCGCCTGTCACCTCTCGTCGGAGGACCGTACGCGGATCTGGACCGAAGAGATTGCGCCGAAGCTGTGAGTGAGACGAAGAAAACGGACGCGGCCCCGTCGGTTCCGCCGCAGGCCTCCTCCCCCGAGGACCGCGAGGTGCTCCTCAAGGTCCAGGGCCTGCAGAAGCACTTCCCGATCCGCAAGGGCGTCCTGCAGCGTCAGGTCGGCGCGGTCAAGGCGGTCGACGGCATCGACTTCGAGGTGCGCAAGGGCGAGACCCTGGGTGTCGTCGGCGAGTCGGGCTGCGGCAAGTCGACCATGGGACGGGTCATCACCCGGCTCCAGGACCCGACCGGCGGCACGATCCACTTCGAGGGCCAGGACATCACGCGGCTGAAGCCGGCCGCGATGCGTCCGCTGCGGCGGGACATCCAGATGATCTTCCAGGACCCGTACGGCTCCCTGAACCCCCGGCACACCATCGGCGGGATCGTCTCGGCGCCCTTCCGGCTCCAGGGCGTCGAGCCCGAGGGCGGCGTGAAGAAGGAGGTGCAGCGGCTGCTGGAGCTCGTGGGTCTGAGCCCCGAGCACTACAACCGCTACCCGCACGAATTCTCCGGCGGTCAGCGTCAGCGCATCGGCATCGCCCGTGCGCTCGCCCTGAAGCCGAAACTGGTCGTGGCGGACGAGCCGGTCTCCGCGCTGGACGTGTCGATCCAGGCGCAGGTCGTCAACCTGATGGACGACCTCCAGCAGGAACTCGGCCTGACGTACGTGATCATCGCGCACGACCTGTCCGTCGTACGGCACGTCTCGGACCGCATCGCGGTGATGTACCTCGGCAAGATCGTCGAGCTCGCCGACCGCACCTCGCTGTACCAGGCGCCGATGCACCCGTACACCAAGGCGCTCATGTCGGCGGTGCCGGTCCCGGACCCGAAGCGCAGGGGCGCCAAGAGCGAGCGCATCCTGCTCAAGGGCGACGTGCCCTCGCCGATCTCACCGCCGAGCGGCTGCCGCTTCCACACCCGGTGCTGGAAGGCGACGCAGGTCTGCGCGACCCAGGAGCCCGTGCTCGTCGAGCTGCGGACGGGTCAGCAGGTCGCCTGCCACCACCCGGAGAACTTCGCGGACCAGGCCCCGCAGGACGTCGTCCTGCTGACCGCCGCGAAGGAGGCGGCGGAGCTGGTGGCCGACGAGGTGCTCGCCGAGTCGGCGGCGACCTCGGCGGCGGTGGCGGCGGAGATCGCCGAAGAGACCGCTGACGTCCCCGAGGTGACCGAGGCCCCGGAGGCGACCGAGGCCCCGGAGGCGACCGAGGCCCCGGAGGCGACCGACGGTGAGACGCCGTCCAAGGAGAAGTAAGCACCACCAGATGCCAGCCCCCGCCTTGCAATGTAAGGCGGGGGCTGTGTGTTGGGTGACAATGTAAGGGTGTTCCAGCAGATCTTCAGCCCTTCCGTCCAGCACACCCTCGACCTGTTCGGCATCTTCGTGTTCGCCATCTCGGGGGCGCTGCTCGCCGTCCGCAAGAATTTCGACGTGTTCGGCATCGCCACGCTCGCCGAGGTCACCGCGCTCGGCGGCGGGCTGTTCCGGGACCTTGTCATCGGGGCCGTGCCCCCGGCCGCCTTCACCGACCTGGGGTACTTCCTCACGCCGCTGTTCGCCGCCCTGCTCGTCGTCTTCCTGCATCCGCAGGTGGAGCGGATCCAGACCGGCGTCAACGTCTTCGACGCGGCCGGCCTCGGCCTGTTCTGCGTCACGGGGACGACGAAAGCGTACGACTATGGGCTCGGCCTCACCGCGTCGGCCGCGCTGGGGCTCGCCACCGCGGTGGGCGGCGGTGTGCTGCGCGACGTGCTCGCCAACGAGGTGCCCTCGCTGCTGCGCTGGGACCGCGACCTGTACGCGGTCCCGGCGATCGTCGGCGCCGCCATGGTGGCGCTCTGCATCCGCTACGACGTGCTCACCCCGCTGGCCAGCGGGGTGGCGTCGGTCACCGCTTTCGTGCTGCGGCTTCTGGCGATGCGGTTCCACTGGCGAGCGCCTCGCGCCTGGAACCGTCGCTCGACGGTGCGGGAGGAGTAGGACGGCCGGTGGCCCGGCCCCCGCCGTCGGGGCTCTGCTCCATCTGCAGGGTCAGCCAGCGGAACGCCGGCACGACCTGGGGCCGCCACAGCGCCATGGTGTGGCCGCCCGCGTTCTTCGGGAAGTACACGACGTGCACCGTCGTCGGCGCCTTCGCCGCCTTCCGCAGGGCCAGGGCCTCCTCGTAGCCGTCCTGCGGCTGACCGGAGAGGTACAGGGCCACGGCGGGCGGCACGACGGCCTGGCGCAGCAGCAGATAGGGGTTGTTGGCCCGGCGCAGGGACGGGCTCTTGGCCGCGAGGGAGTAGCGCTGGCCGATCGGGTCGCTGTACCCGGACAGGCTCACCGCCGCCGCGAAGCGGTCGGGGTGGGCGACGGCGAGCTTGACCGCGCAGTGGGCCCCCGCCGAGTACCCGGCCACCGCCCAGCCCGTGGGCGCCGGCTGGGCCCGGAAGTTGTCCCTGACCATCTTCGGCACGTCGATGCTGAGCCAGCTGTCCGCGTTGACGACGTGCGGGACGTTGGCGCAGCCGGTGTCCACGCCCGGCAGCAGAGTGGTGCGCGGCGCGACCAGGATGAACGGCGCGACCTCGCCCGAGCGCATCAGCGGGGCCAGTCGCTCTTGGACGCGCAGCGACCCGTACCAGGACTTGGGGGAGCCCGGGTAGCCCGGCAGCAGCTCCACCACGGGGAAGGAGCGGTGCGCGTAGGCGGGATCGTCGTACTGCGGGGGCAGCCAGACGTAGACCTCGGCGTTCACGCCCGAGACCTGCCCCTCGAGCCGGGTGACGCGCACCCCGTCGGACGCGCGCATCCCGGGCCCGGTCGCCTGCTCGAACCGCTGTCTGACCTTGGGCAGTCGGTCGATCGCGATGCCGCCGGTGCCGTCGGCGCCCAGGTCGGCGGCCTGCTGCACATGGGTGCCGGTGCCCAGCAGGTCGTCCCAGGTGTCGTACAGGCTGTTGGCGTTGTTGACGAGGACGAAGACCAGGGCGACGGCGGTGCCCTGGGCGAACAGCAGCATCAGCATCCGGGCCGCGACGCGCAGCAGCCGCGGTCCGCGCATCCGCGACCACAGCAGCAGCGGCAGCGCGACGGCGAGCAGGGCCACGACGATCAGGGTGTAGAGGAACGGAGTCCCGGTGAGGCTCATGTCCTTGCAGAGGGATCCAACGGCGGCGAGGTTACGGGCGAGTCCGGACGCTTTCCGAGAAATTTGCCGTCTCAGACCGTGTCCTCGCTCTGGGCGCGCATCGGCCCGCCTGGCAAAGCTACCGCTTAGTAATCACTTGCTGTACCGTTCAGGCATGCCAGAAGCAGCTATCGCGGCGGCCGAGCGGGCCTCCACCGCCCTTGTCACGGCCTCGATCGGCGACAGCGAGTTCGACCGCGACACCGCACTCACCCGACGCGCGCCCGGTGTCTACGACATCGACCTCTCGGCCGGCTGGACGATCATCAGTGCCGTCAATGGCGGCTACCTCCTCGCCGTCCTCGGCCGCGCGCTCGCGGACGCCCTGCCGCACGACGACCCGTTCACGATCTCGGCGCACTACCTCACCGCGTCACAGCCCGGCCCCGCGACCGTCCGCACGGACGTCGTCCGCTCCGGCCGCACCCTGTCGACCGGCCAGGCCTCGCTCTTCCAGTACGACGAGAACGGCGCCGAGGTCGAGCGGATCCGCGTCCTCGCCTCCTACGGCGACTTGGACGCGCTCCCGGACGACGTCCGCACGACGGCGAAGCCCCCGGTGATCCCGCCGATCGACCAGTGCTTCGGCTCCGAGGACGGTCCGGCCCCCGTGGACGGCAGCTCCGCCATCGTCGACCGGCTGATGCTCAAGCTCGACCCGTCGACCCTCGGCTGGGCACTCGGGCAGCCGTCCGGCCGGGGCGAGATGCGGGCCTGGTTCGGGCTGAAGGACGGCCGCGAACCCGACCCGCTCTCCCTCCTGCTCGCGGTGGACGCCCTGCCGCCGACCGCGTTCGAGATCGGGCTGCGCGGCTGGGTCCCCACGGTGGAGCTGACCGTCCACATCCGCTGCCGTCCGGCTCCGGGACCGCTGCGCGTCTCCATCGTCACCCGCAACCTCGCGGGCGGCTTCCTGGAGGAGGACGCCGAGGTCTGGGACAGCGCGGACCGGCTGGTCGCGCAGTCGCGACAGTTGGCGAGGGCCAGGCTCGGCTGACCGTCCGTGTCACGGAGCTGTACCAGCGCGCTGTGCGGCCGCCGAGCGGACCCTTCGGCCGAACTCCCAGGTCGAAGGCCCTGCCCGAGGACCTACTTGAGGCCCTGCTTGGGGGGCGCTTTACCCGGATGACAGGCAGCGGACAGAGGAGCCTCAAGAAAGCCCCAGGCGCCGTTGGTTGAGTGCCCGCCTCAGGTTCTCCTCGTCCTCCCTGGAGCTGTCTCTCATGAAGCGTGCGCTGATGTCCGTCCGTCTCGTCCCCGCGGTGGCGCTGCTGGCGCTCTCGCCCCTCGCCCTGGTGGCCTGCGGCTCGGGCGACTCCTCCTCGAACTCCTCGAACCCGAACAGCGGCAATTCCGGGCAGCAGTCGTGCCAGGCGCCGTCCGGCAACGCCTCCGGGATGCCGAGCGGGGCGCCGAGCGGTGCTCCGTCGGGTGCGCCGACCGATGCGGTTTCGGGGCGGCCGACGGGGGCCCCGACCGGTGCCCCGACCGGTGCCCCGACCGGTGCCCCGACCGGTGTCCCGTCGGGCGCCCCGAGCGGCGCTCCCAGCGGCGCCCCGGGCGGCGGTGGCCAGGGAGGCCCCGGTGGGCAGGGCGGCGGCTGTGGCGGCCCGGGCGGCGGCCAGGGGCAGCAGGGCGGTCAGCAGCAGGGTCAGCAGGCGCAGCAGCAGGGCTGACCGCCGGCGGGCGGCAACGGGGGCGGCGCATCCGGGAACGGGTTGCGCCGCCCCCGTGCGTCGCCCGGTGCGTTGCCGCCACGCTCAGTCCAGCCAGTGGTGGCGGCCGATGCTGATGAGCCGCATCTGACGGGCCGCCATCCTGCCGACCCGTTCCCGCTCCTCCGGTGAGGCCTCCAGGGACTCCAGGAACAAGGAGGCCGTGATGAGCATCTGGTCGACATAGAGGTGCGAGAGCATCAACAGGTCGTCGTCGCTCCAGCCCTCGGCCTCGGCGTCCTTGGCCA
This sequence comes from Streptomyces sp. B21-105, assembly GCF_036898465.1. NCBI lineage: Bacteria > Bacillati > Actinomycetota > Actinomycetes > Kitasatosporales > Streptomycetaceae > Streptomyces > Streptomyces sp. B21-105. The sequence goes on from NZ_JARUMJ010000001.1 coordinate 6,433,427, forward strand.
GCTCGGCCCTCACCTCGTCGGCGAACCGGCCCAGTTGCTCCCGGATCGCCTCCCGCACCGGCTGGACCCCGCCATGTCGCTCACGGGCGATGAATCGGACGTGAGCGGGGTACGCGGTCACATGACCGGCTATCAACTCGACAGCGCGCGTGATGCGTTCGGCACTGGTGTCGGCCGTGGTCACGGTGGTGCGGATCATCGGGTGCAGACTGCCCAGCGCCTCCTCGACCAGGGCCACGCCCAGATCCGCGGTGGAGCGGAAGTGCCGGTAGAAGGCGGTCGGGGCCACCCCGACGGCCCGGGTGACTTCGCGCAGGCCCAGGCTGCTCAGGCTCTGCTCCTCGAGCAGCAGCAAGGCCGCGTCCAGGAGCGACTGCCGGGTCTTCTGCTTCTGCGCCTGACGGATGCCGAGCGTGTGACTCATGTCATCCAGTTAACAACTGTTCTCCGTAATTGGAAAGCCGGGAGGCGGGCTAGACTCTTGAGTCAGTGAACAGGTGTAACCACAACTGTTCACCGAAAAATCACATGGGCGGCCGAATGCCGCCCCGAAGGGGGTTCGTCCCATGCTGTTCCTCGTCGCCGCACTGCTGCTGTTCGGCGCCGTCCTGGGCACCGTCGCCCATGCGCCGTTCGCCTTCACGCTGGTCGCCGCCGTCGTGATCGCCGGCTGGCTCGGCATCTTCGCGCTCCGCGAGCGCCACGGCCGCCGACGCACCTCGGCCCACTGACCGTCCTTCCCGCGAACCGCCCCCCACTGATCGACAGGAGCTGACCGACCATGCAACTCACCGCACCGGCCACACGTCGCACCGGCGTCCGGGACGCCGACGGCATGGCCGTCGCGTCCTTCATCCTGGGCCTGCTGGGCCTGCTCGTCCTCAACGTCTTCCTCGGCCCCATCGCCGTGGTCCTCGCGGCCGTGGCCCTCTGGCGCGGCACCGCCCGCCGCGGCCGCGCCTACCTCGGTCTCGCGCTGGGCGTCGCCGACCTGCTGGTCCTGGTCGCGTTCATGCAGGCCGACTCGACGGTCTCCTGGAGCTTCTGACCGCCGCGCTCGCACCTGCGACCGCACCTGAGCGAGGCGCGCCACCCGGCCCCCGTAGAATCAGGCCACCATGGCATACCTCGACCACGCCGCGACCACGCCGATGCTCCCCGAGGCGGTCGAGGCGCTCACCGCGCACCTGAGCATCACCGGTAACGCCTCCTCCCTCCACGCAGCCGGCCGACAGGCCCGCCGCACGGTCGAGGAAGCCCGTGAGACCCTCGCGGAAGCGCTCGGCGCCCGCCCCAGCGAGGTCGTCTTCACCTCCGGCGGCACCGAGGCCGACAACCTCGCGGTCAAAGGCCTGTACTGGTCCCGCCGCGCCGCCGACCCGGCCCGCACCCGTGTCCTGGCCAGCCCCGTCGAGCACCACGCCGTGCTCGACGCCGTGCACTGGCTCGGCGAGCACGAGGGCGCCACGGTCGAGTACCTGCCCGTCGACGCCGAGGGGCGGGTCCATCCCGACGCCCTTCGCGACGCGATCGCACGCAACCCCCATGACGTCGCGCTGGCCACCGTGATGTGGGCCAACAACGAGATCGGCACGATCCTGCCGGTCCGTGAACTGGCCGACGTGGCAGCCGAGTTCGACGTCCCACTGCACGCCGACGCGGTGCAGGCCTTCGGCCAGGTTCCCGTCGATTTCGCCGCCTCCGGGCTCGCCGCCATGACGGTCTCCGGTCACAAGATCGGCGGACCGTACGGCATCGGCGCCCTGCTGCTGGGCCGCGAGCACACCCCCGTGCCCGTCCTGCACGGCGGTGGGCAGGAGCGGCATGTCCGATCCGGCACCCTCGACGTCCCCGCGATCGCCTCCTTCGCGGTCGCCGGACGTCTCGCCGCCGAGCAGCGCGAGTGGTTCGCCCGGGAGATCGGCGCGCTGCGCGACACCCTGATCGACGCCGTGCGCGCGGCCGTCCCGGACGCGATCCTCGGCGGCGACCCCGTGGACCGGCTGCCGGCCAACGCCCACTTCACCTTCCCGGGCTGCGAGGGCGACTCGCTGCTGCTGCTCCTGGACGCCCAGGGCATCGAGTGCTCCACCGGCTCCGCCTGCACCGCCGGCGTGGCCCAGCCCAGCCATGTGCTGCTGGCCACCGGCGTCGACCCCGACCTGGCCCGCGGCACCCTGCGCTTCTCCCTCGGCCACACCTCCACCGAGGCCGACGTGGAAGCGGTGGCCAAGGCCATCGGCCCGGCCGTCGAGCGGGCTCGCGCGGCGGGCCTGACGTGACACACGTACCCAGGTGACGTGAGCCGTGCGAAGCGTCAGGCGGCGGCCGCGTGCGCCGCGGCGACGAGCCGCAGGTACCGCTTCCAGTCCCAGTGCTCGCCGGGATCGGTGTGGTCCGTGCCCGGCACCTCCACGTGCCCGATGATGTGCTCCCGGTCCACGGGTATGTCGTAGCGCCGGCAGACCGCGGCGGTCAGCCGGGCGGACGACGCGTACATCACGTCCGTGAAATCCTGCGGGCGGTCGACGAACCCCTCGTGCTCGATGCCCACACTGCGCTCGTTGTAGGAGCGGTTGCCCGCGTGGTACGCCACGTCCAACTCGCGGACCATCTGCGTGACGCGGCCGTCCCTGCCGACGATGTAGTGCGCCGCCGCACGGTGCCCCGGGTCCTCGAACGCCTTCACCGCGCTCCCCAGGTCCCCCTGGGTGACGTGGATGACGACCATGTCTATCCCGTAGTCGTCCGGCCGGTCCGCCCAGCGGAAGTTCGCCTCCGACGCCGGCACCCAGCGCGCGCCCCCGAAGTCCACCGCGCCCTCCACCCGCCGGCGGCGCACGCCGGGCAGCCGCCAGTACAGCCGCGTCAGCTCCTCACGCGCCAGCACGCCCGTGCCGACCGCAGCCGCCACGCCGCCGATCAGCAGCGCGCGCCGGCCGATCCGCCGATCGGAGTCACCTCGTGTCGCCCCCATGACCTGTCCTTCCTCGGACCGATCCGTCGGACAGGTCCGGCCCCTCGAGATCGTCAACGGATACCCGAGGGCCCGGGTTCCCGGCGCCCCGTACCCTGAAAGGGTTATGACTGAGACCTCGCAGCCCACCCGCCCCCTTCGCGTGCTCGCCGCCATGTCCGGCGGGGTCGACTCCGCCGTCGCCGCCGCCCGCGCCGCGGAAGCCGGTCACGACGTGACCGGCGTCCACCTCGCGCTCTCCGCGAACCCGCAGTCGTTCCGCACCGGCGCGCGGGGCTGCTGCACGATCGAGGACTCCCGCGACGCCCGCCGCGCCGCCGACGTCATCGGCATCCCGTTCTACGTCTGGGACCTCGCCGACCGTTTCCGCGAGGACGTCGTCGACGACTTCGTCGCCGAGTACGAGGCAGGCCGCACGCCCAACCCCTGCCTGCGCTGCAACGAGAAGATCAAGTTCGCCGCGCTGCTCGACAAGGCGCTCGCGCTCGGCTTCGACGCGGTGTGCACCGGCCACTACGCGAAGGTGCTGGTCCGTGAGGACGGCACGCGCGAACTGCACCGCGCCTCCGACATGGCGAAGGACCAGTCGTACGTCCTCGGCGTGCTGGACGACCGGCAGCTCGCCCACGCGCTCTTCCCCCTCGGCGACACGGTCACGACCAAGGACGAGATCCGCGCCGAGGCCGAGCGCCGGGGCCTCGCCGTCGCCAAGAAGCCCGACTCCCATGACATCTGCTTCATCGCCGACGGCGACACCCAGGGCTTCCTCGCCCAGCGGCTGGGCCGGGCCGAGGGCGACATCGTCGACGAGTCCGGCGCGAAGATCGGCACCCACGAGGGCGCGTACGGCTTCACCGTCGGCCAGCGCAAGGGCCTGCGCATCGGCACCCCGGCCGCCGACGGCAAGCCGCGCTACGTCCTGGACATCTCCCCGGTGAACAACACGGTGACGGTCGGCCCGGCCGCCTCCCTCGACGTCGGCGCGCTGACCGCGATCAAGCCCCGCTGGTGCGGCGCCGCCCCCACCGGCCCCGGCGTCTACACGGCCCAGCTGCGCGCCCACGGCGGCGAGACCGAGGTGGCCGCCGAACTCGTCGACGGCCGCCTCGAGGTCACGTTCACCGAGCCGGTCCGGGGTGTGGCCCCCGGCCAGGCGATCGTGCTGTACGACGGCACGCGCGTGGTCGGCTCCGCCACCATCGCGTCGACCGTGCGCACGGCGGCAGGGGTGGCCTGACCGCCGCCCGGATCCCCTGACCGTGGCTGCCGATACGGAGTGGCCTGACCGTCGCCTGGATCCCCTGACCGTGGCCGGAGTGACCTGACCCACCGCGAGGGGCGGGCCCGACCGTCAGTCCCGCGCGGAGAAGAACTCCGCCAGCACGGGCGCGAGGACGTTCGGGTCGACCATGTGGGACTGGCCTTCCAGCGTCCGGTACGTCCCGCGGGGCACCGCCTCCGCGACGGTGCGCACCGCCTCGCGCAGCCAGGGCGGGCTCGCCTCGCCCGCCACTGCCAGCACCGGCACGCCGACCGACGCCAGCCGCTCCCGGGGCGCCGGCCCGCCGCCCATGACGGCGTCGTCGTAGGCGAGGGTCGGCGCGACGGCCTCCATCCCCGCCCACATGGGCGACCTGCGGGCGCCCTGGATCATCTCCTCGGCCAGTCCCGTCAAGCGCAGGAACAGCTCGACCGCGTCCCCGCGCCGCCCCTGCGCGAGCGCCTCGGTCAGGGCCGCCGTGTACGCGGCGCGCTCCCGCGTCCCCTCCTCGTCGACGGCGAACGGCGTCTCGTAGACGGCCACCCGGCGCACCGGCAGCCCGGCCGCCGCCGCCTCCAGCACGAGCGCCCCGCCGGACGAGACGCCGTACAGCGCTGCCTCGCCGCCCGCCGCCTCCACCAGGGCGCCCAGGTCCTCGACCTCGCGCTCCACCGCGTACGGCGCCGTGTCGCCGCTCTCGCCGCGGCCCCGGCGGTCGTACCAGAGGACGGTGAAGCGGTCGGCGAGCAGCCCGGCCAGGGGCGCCACGGTGCCGCCCGTGGACATCGCCCCGCTCACGAGGATGAGCGCGGGACCCTGTCCGGCGCGCGAGTACGCGAGTTCGGTGCCGTCGCGGGAAATCGTCTTCTTGTCCATGCCTGTGCAGACTGCCGCACGGCGCGGCCCTCATCGCCCTACGACACCTCGGCTTCGTAGAAGCAGAGGTGGTTCTTGATCTGTGCGACGTCCGGCTTCGGATCCGGATAGGCCCAGACGAGGTCGGCCGCGCCCGGCAGCGACCAGTAGGACGCCGTTCCCTTGAAGGGGCAGTAGGTGTGCGTGTCGGAGGGTGTCAGCGCGTCGAGCCGGACGTCCTCGGCGGGGATGTAGTACCGCGCCGGACAACCGGTCTCGCGCAGGACGAGCGCCCGGTCGGTCTCGGCCAGCACCTGGCCGTCATGAACGACCCTGACGTGCCGGTCGTCCCGCTCGATCGTGATCGTGTGTCCTCGGCTCATGTCACGTCAGCGCTCACGGGGCCGCGCTTCTTCCCGCGACGAACGACCCGGCGATGATGCGAGCATGGCGGGCATGGCTACTCATGTGATCACCGGAGCGGGATCCGGCATCGGCGCGGCCGTCGCCCGCCGTCTGCACGCGCGCGGGGACGAACTCGTGCTGCACGCGCGCGACGCCGGCCGCGGCAAGGAACTCGCGGCGGAGTTCCCCGGCGCGCGGACGCTCGTCGGCGATCTCGCCGACCCCGACAAGCTGAGCTGGGCCTTCTCCCACCAGAGCCTCCCCGACCGGGTGGACTCCCTCCTGCACATCGCCGGAGTGGTCGATCTCGGCCCGGTCGGCGAGCTCACTCCGAAGTCCTGGCGGCACCAGCTCAACGTCAACCTGATCGCCCCCGCGGAGCTGACCCGGCACTTCCTGCCGCAACTGCGCGCCGCGCGCGGCCACGTGCTGTTCGTCAACTCGGGCGCGGGCCTGAGCGCGAGCGCCGGCTGGTCCGCGTACGCCGCCTCCAAGCACGGCCTGAAGGCCCTCGCCGACTCGCTGCGGGCCGAGGAGCACGGGGGCGGCGTCCGCGTCACCTCCGTCTACCCCGGCCGCACGGCCAGCCCCATGCAGGCCAAGGTGCACCAGCAGGAGGGCAAGGAGTACGACCCCGCCGCCTGGATCGACCCCGAGTCGGTGGCCACCACGATCCTGACGGCGCTCGACCTTCCGAGGGACGCAGAGATCAACGACCTGACGGTACGGCCGGGGCGCTGACGGTCCGTCGCGCTACGTACGCTTCACCCGTGAAAGCAGACTTCAGTTTCGCCCCGGCCACCGGCGTCGGCTCCCTGCCGGGCGGCGACGCCCGCGAGGCCGCCAAGACCGTCACCGGGTCCTTCGAGGACTTCCCCTTCCTCGCCGAGCTGCCGGCCCGTGGACCCGGCGCGGACATGATCGGCCGCACCGCGGGCCTGCTCGTCGAGCTGTACGCGCGCGTGGAGCCCAGCGGCTGGCGGATCGGCGACCGGCCGGGCCGGGACACCAAACGGGCCCGGTCCTGGCTGCGGGAGGACCTCGACGCGCTGGAGGAGCACACGCAGGGCTACGAGGGGCAGCTGAAGGTCCAGGCGGTCGGGCCGTGGACTCTCGCCGCCGCACTGGAGCTCAGGAGCGGCGAGGCGGCCCTCTCCGACCCCGGGGCCTGCCGCGATCTCGCCGGCTCCCTCGCCGAGGGCCTGCGCGTCCACCTCGCCGAGGTGCGCCGCCGGGTGCCCGGCGCGGACGTCGTGCTCCAGCTCGACGAGCCCTCCCTCACCGCCGTGCTCCGTGGTCACGTGCGGAGCGCCAGCGGCTACCGCACGCATCGTGCGGTCGACCGGCAGGTCGTGGAGGGCACGCTCCGGGACGTCGTCGGGGTGCACGGCGACGGGCCCGTCGTGGTCCACTCGTGCGCGCCGGACGTCCCCTTCGCCCTCCTGCGCCGGTCCGGCGCGGCGGCGGTCTCCTTCGACTTCTCGCTCCTCACCGAACGTGACGACGACGTGATCGGCGAGGCGGTCGAGGCGGGCACCCGGCTCTTCGCCGGTGTCGTGCCGGGCGTGGACACCCCATTGTCAGACCCTGCCGGTAGCGTCATGGGTGTCAGGACGCTGTGGCGCCGACTGGGGCTGCGACCGGAGCTCCTCGCGGAGGCGGTCACGCTGACGCCGTCGTGCGGCCTCGCGGGCGCTTCCCCCGGATACGCCCGCCGGGCCCTCGCCCACTGCGTCCGGGCGGCGAGATCCCTCGCGGACGACCCTGAGTGACGGGAGGACACACGGTGGCCGGCGACAGGCAGGCGGAGACGACGGTGCCCAGCGAGGCGCGGGAGCAGCACGCGCAACTCGCCGAGCAGATCGAGGAGCACCGCTTCCGGTACTACGTGAAGGACGCTCCCGTCGTCAGCGACGCGGAGTTCGACCGGCTGCTGCGCGCCCTCGAGGCCCTGGAGGAGGAGTACCCCGAGCTGCGCACGCCCGACTCCCCGACCCAGAAGGTCGCGGGCGCGTACGCCACGGAGTTCACGGCCGTCCAGCACCGCGAGCGGATGCTGTCGCTCGACAACGCCTTCGACGACCTGGAGCTGGCCGCGTGGGCCGAGCGCGTCCACCGGGACGTCGGGGCCTCCGCGTACCACTTCCTGTGCGAGCTCAAGGTGGACGGCCTGGCCGTCAACCTGACCTACGAGAACGGCCGGCTCACGCGCGCGGCGACCCGCGGCGACGGCCGTACGGGCGAGGACATCACGCCCAACGTGCGGACCATCGCCGACATCCCGGAGCGTCTCACGGGCGACGGGGTGCCCACCCTCGTGGAGATCCGCGGCGAGGTGTTCTTCCCGATGGAGAAGTTCGAGGAGCTCAACGCCCGTCTGGTCGAGACCGGCGACAAGCCGTTCGCCAACCCGCGCAACGCGGCGGCCGGTTCGCTGCGCCAGAAGGACCCGCGTGTCACCGCCTCCCGCCCGCTGCACATGGTCGTGCACGGCATCGGCGCCCTGGAGGGCTACGAGGGCCTGAACCGCCTCTCCGAGGCCTACGACCTCCTTGAGTCCTGGGGCCTGCCCACCTCCCCGCACAACAAGGTGGTCGGCGACCTCGACGGGGTACGGGCGTTCATCGCGTACTACGGCGAGAACCGGCACTCGGTGGCGCACGAGATCGACGGGGTGGTCGTCAAGCTCGACGAGATCCGTCTGCAGGGCCGACTCGGCTCCACGGCCCGCGCGCCGCGGTGGGCGATCGCCTACAAGTACGCGCCGGAGGAGGTCAACACCCGCCTCGTCAACATCCGCGTGGGCGTCGGCCGCACCGGCCGCGTGACGCCGTACGCCCAGGTGGAGCCGGTGACGGTGGCCGGCTCCGAGGTCGAGTTCGCCACCCTGCACAACCAGGACGTCGTCAAGGCCAAGGGCGTGCTGATCGGCGACACCGTGGTGTTGCGCAAGGCCGGTGACGTGATCCCGGAGATCCTCGGCCCGGTCGTCGACCTGCGCGACGGCAGCGAGCGCGAGTTCGTGATGCCCGCCGAGTGCCCGGAATGCGAGACACCGCTGCGGCCGATGAAGGAGGGCGACGTCGACCTGCGCTGTCCCAACGCCCGCAGCTGCCCGGCCCAGCTCCGGGAGCGCCTGTTCTACCTGGCGGGCCGCAAGGCGCTGGACATCGAGCAGTTCGGTTACGTCGCCGCGGCCGCCCTCACCCGCCCGCTCGAGCCGCAGCAGCCGCCGCTGACCGACGAGGGCGACCTGTTCGATCTCACCGTCGACCGGCTGCTGCCCATCCGGGCCTACGTCCTCGACCAGGACAGCGGTCTGCCCAAGCGGGACCCGAAGACGGGCGAGGAGAAGATCGCCACGGTCTTCGCCAACCAGCAGGGCGAGCCGCGGAAGAACGCGATCGCCATGCTGGAGAACATCGCGGCGGCCAAGGAGCGCCCGCTGGCGCGTGTCCTCACCGGACTCTCGATCCGGCACGTCGGCCCTGTCGCGGCCGAGGCGCTGGCGCGCGAGTTCCGCTCGATCGAGCGGATCGAGCAGGCGACCGAGGAGGAGCTGGCGAACACCGACGGAGTCGGCGCCATCATCGCGGCCTCGCTCAAGGAGTGGTTCGCCGAGGAATGGCACCAGGAGATCCTCCGCAAGTGGAAGGCCGCCGGCGTCCGCATGGAGGAGGAGAGCTCCGGGGAGGACGAGGGCCCGCGTCCCCTGGAGGGTCTGACGGTCGTCGTCACCGGCACGCTGGAGCGCTTCACCCGCGACGGCGCCAAGGATGCCCTGCAGACCCGCGGGGCGAAGGTGACCGGTTCGGTTTCGAAAAAGACATCTTTCGTCGTTGTGGGTGACAGTCCTGGATCGAAATACGACAAGGCTATGCAGCTTAAGGTTCCTGTTCTGAACGAGGACGGCTTCGCCGTCCTGCTGGAACAAGGGCCCGAAGCGGCGGCTGAAGTGGCGCTTTCCGCCGAGGAGTAGGCGCGTCGGCGGTTGAAGGCCACCCGATTGGCGCATACCAGATGCATACGGGTGGCCGGGGCGCATTCGGGCAACCGTCGACGACCGCTGCCCGTGGAAGCCTTCTGCGGCCTACTGTTGAGACGTGCGCCTGCCGTGCCCGGGGTTGTCAGGGCAACGGGCCGCGTGGCGTGGGCACCGCCGGCTGTGAGAGGGACGGGAATGGAACCGACCGAGAGCGCCGCCCCGGAGTCATGGCTGCGCCGGCGCCGGGTCGCCGGCGTCCGGTGGGGGAACCGGCGGGGGAACCGGTGGGCGGGGCGCTCCGAACGGCGGCCGGCCGCGGAGACCTACCTGCCGCACCCCACCCCGCGCCCCGTTCTCGCCGGCGGCCTCGCCGCCCTGCCCCCCGGGGCGCCCGGCGCCGAAGCCGACCGACGGCCGTCCTGGCCCACCCTGCCCACGTCGGTCGTCACGGCGGCCGCCCTCGTCCTCGGCGCCGGGTTCTCCCGCGCCTACGCCGACCACCACGCCCTCTTCCCGTCCGGCACGACCGGCTGGGCGCTGGCCGTCCTCGCCGGCGTCGTCGTCGGCCACCTGGTCCTCCTCGGCCCGGCCCGCTGGTGGGGCGGCACCGGCTCCGGCGCCGCCCTCACCCTCGCCGTGCTGCTGCTGTACGGGTGGGTGCCGGCCGGCCTGGTCAGCCTCACCGTCGTCGTCCTGGTCGGCATAGCCCGGCGCCACCGCTGGCGGCAGGGCGTCCTGCACGGCGCGGTGGACGTCCTCGGCATCGGCGCGGGCGCCCTGCTGCTGGCCGCCTGCGGACGGATACCGTCCGTGGAACATCCCTGGACCCCCGGCAGTTGGACGGTCTACACCGGCCCGCAGGTGGTCCTGGTGGCCGTCGCCTACCTCGCCGTCACCCGCGTCCTGCTCTGGTACCTGAACGCCCCCCGCGTCGGCGGACTGCCCACCGTCGCCCGCACCGCCCTGGTCAGACAGGGCCTGGTCGCCGTCGCCCTGCTCGGCATCGCCCCGCTCATCTGCGTGGTGGCCGTCGCCAAGCCGATCCTGCTGCCGCTGTTCGCCATCCCGCTCATCGCCCTCGACTCCACCCTGTGGATGGCCCGAGCCCGCGCCGAGGAGCAGCTGCGCGACCCGCTCACCGGTCTGCCCAACCGCCAGTGGCTCCTGGAGCGGATCTGGACCGCCCTGGACGACGCCGAGCGCATCGGCGCCCGGTCCGCCCTGATGCTGATCGACCTCGACCGCTTCCGCTCGGTCAACGACACCCTCGGACACCTCGCCGGTGACCGGCTGCTGCTCCAGATCGCCGACCGGCTGAAGCTCGCCCTCCCGCGCGGCGCGGAGGTCGCCCGGCTCGGCGGGGACGAGTTCGCCGTCTTACTGCCCGTCGCCGACTCCACGACCTCGGCGACCCGGGTCGCCCGCAGCCTGGTCTCCGACCTCAGCTCGCCGCTCGACCTCGACGGACTCACCCTCGTCCTGGAGGCCAGCGCGGGCGTCGCCGTCTTCCCCGACCACGCACTCGACGCCGAGGGCATGCTGCGCCGGGCCGACGTGGCGATGTACCAGGCCAAGCGGGACCGCACCGGAGTCGAGGTGTACGAGTCCAAACGCGACTCCAACACCCCCGACCGGCTCGGCCTGCTGGGCGACCTGCGGCGCGCCCTCGACGCGCACGAGGTGCAACTGCACTACCAGCCGAAGGTCCGCTTCGACGGACAGGTGGCCGGGCTGGAGGCCCTGGTCCGCTGGGTGCACCCGGAGCGCGGGAAGGTCCCGCCGGACGAGTTCATCGCCATCGCCGAGTCGTCCGGGCTGATGCCGCACCTCACCGAGTATGTGCTGGACACGGCGCTCGGCCAGGTCGCCCGGTGGCGGGCCCAAGGGCTGTTCGTGCCGGTCGCGGTCAACGTCTCCCCGCGCGACGTCCACACGCCGGGCTTCGCGGGATCGGTCGCGGCGCGTCTCGCCCGGCACGGAGTGCCCGCGGGCGCGCTCCAACTGGAGATCACCGAACACGTCCTCCTGGAGGACCCGCAGCGCGCCGCCGACACCCTCAACGCACTGACCGGCCACGGCGTGAAGATGTCCCTCGACGACTTCGGCACCGGCTACTCCTCCCTGGTGCACCTGCGGCGGCTGCCGGTGAGCGAGCTGAAGATCGACCGCTCCTTCGTGGCGCGGCTGGCCGTCGACGCCGAGGACGCGGAGATCGTGCGCTGCACCGTCGACCTCGCGCATTCCCTGGGGCTCCTGGTCGTCGCCGAGGGCGTCGAGGACGACGAGACCTGGGAACGCCTGCGCGACCTGGGCTGCGACGCCGTGCAGGGCTGGCTGGTGGCGGCCGCCATGCCGGCGGACGAGACGACGGCGTGGCTGCGGGCCAGAGGCGCGCGCGGCTGGCAGCGCCCGCGGGCCGCGCTGCCGGCGGCCGCCACCGAGGAGTAGCCCCCACGAGCCGCGGACAACGCTCTCGCGGCCCGCGGACGAGCAGCCCTCACCGGGGCGCGGACGGCCGGCTCTCGCGGCGGCGGAGGGACAGCTCTCGCGGCAGCCGACGGGCAGCTCCTGCAGCCGCGAACAGGCAGAAGCCCTCGCGGGGCGCGGACGGCCGGCTCTCGCGGGTCATGGACGGGCGGTTCTCACGGGGCGCGGACGGCCGGCTCTCGCGGGCGTGGGCAAGCACCTCTCGCCGGCGTGGACGCGCAGCTCCAGCGGGCCGGTGAGGAAGCGTTTCACGGGCACGGGGCCCAGCACCCTAGGATTGGCCCCAGACCACACACTCACTCCACCCCAGAGGAACGCTGCATGCCTGGCATCACGCGCGAGGAGGTCGCCCACCTCGCCCGGCTGGCGCGTCTGGAGCTGAAGCCCGAAGAGCTCGAACACTTCGCGGGACAGCTGGACGACATCATCGGCGCGGTCGCCCGCGTCAGCGAGGTCGCCGACCAAGACGTACCGCCGACCTCGCACCCGCTCCCGCTGACCAACGTCATGCGGGCGGACGAGGTCCGTCCGTCGCTCACCCCCGAGCAGGCGCTCTCCGGCGCCCCGGCCCAGGAGCAGCAGCGTTTCAAGGTGCCGCAGATCCTGGGGGAGGACTAACCGCCATGACGGACAACGTCACCATCATCAGGCTCACCGCCGCCGAGACCGCCGAGAAGATCGCCTCCGGCGAGCTGACGGCCGTCCAGGTCACCGAGGCCCACCTGGCCCGTATCGAGGCCGTCGACGAGAAGGTGCACGCCTTCCTGCACGTCGACCGCGAGGGCGCTCTCGCACAGGCCCGCGCCGTCGACGAGAAGCGGGAGCGGGGCGAGAGGCTCGGCCCGCTGGCCGGCGTCCCGCTCGCGCTCAAGGACATCTTCACCACCGAGGGCATCCCGACGACCGTCGGCTCGAAGATCCTCGAGGGCTGGATCCCGCCGTACGACGCGACGGTCACCAAGCGGCTGAAGGCCGCCGACGTCGTCATCCTCGGCAAGACCAACATGGACGAGTTCGCCATGGGGTCCTCCACCGAGAACAGCGCCTACGGCCCGACCGGCAACCCCTGGGACCTCACCAAGATCCCGGGCGGCTCCGGCGGCGGTTCGTCCGCCGCGCTCGCCTCCTTCCAGGCGCCGCTCGCCATCGGCACCGACACCGGCGGCTCCATCCGCCAGCCGGCCGCCGTAACCGGCACGGTCGGCGTGAAGCCGACGTACGGCGCGGTCTCCCGCTACGGCATGGTCGCCTTCTCGTCCTCCCTCGACCAGGGCGGCCCCTGCGCCCGCACGGTCCTGGACGCGGCGCTGCTGCACGAGGTCATCGCCGGGCACGACCCGCTGGACTCGACGTCGATCGACGCGCCCGTCCCGCCCGTCGTCGAGGCCGCCCGCGACGGCAGCGTCGACGGCATGCGCGTCGGCGTCGTCAAGCAGTTCCGCGGCGAGGGCTACCAGGCCGGCGTCATCCAGCGGTTCGACGAGTCCGTCGCGCTGCTGAAGGAGCTGGGCGCCGAGATCGTCGAGCTGGACTGCCCGTCCTTCGACCTCGCGCTGTCGGCGTACTACCTGATCGCGCCGTCCGAGTGCTCCTCCAACCTCGCCCGCTTCGACGGCCTGCGCTACGGCCGCCGCACCGGCGACGACGGCACCCGCTCGGCCGAGGACGTCACCTCCCTCACCCGTGAGGCGGGCTTCGGCCCCGAGGTCAAGCGCCGCATCATGCTCGGCACGTACGCCCTGAGCTCGGGCTACTACGACGCCTACTACGGCTCCGCGCAGAAGGTCCGCACGCTCATCACGCGGGACTTCGAGAAGGCCTTCGAGCAGGTCGACGTGATCGTCTCGCCGACGACGCCGACCACCGCCTTCGCGATCGGCGAGCGCGCCGACGACCCGATGGCGATGTACCTGGCCGACCTGTGCACCATCCCGACCAACCTCGCGGGCAACGCGGCCATGTCGCTGCCCTGCGGTCTCGCCCCGGAGGACAACCTCCCGGTCGGTCTGCAGATCATCGCCCCGGCGCTGAAGGACGACCGTCTGTACAAGGTCGGCGCCGCCGTCGAGGCCGCCTTCGTGGAAAGGTGGGGTCACCCGCTCATCGAGGAGGCTCCGTCGCTGTGAGTGCACTGAACAAGGCCAAGGGCTTCAAGAAGTCCAAGTCCGGCACGTACCTGTCCATCGCCGGCACCGCCTTCGGCGCGATCGGCGTCGCCAAGCGGCTGAAGAAGGCCCGTGCCGAGAAGGACACGCTGGTCCTGATCGACGCCACCGTGTCCGCCGTCGCCATCGTCACCGGCCTCGCCATCCTGTACCGCGAGCTGAAGCGGCTGGGCGACGACGACGTCCTGCTGGGCTGAGAGGGAAGTTTCACCGTGACCATCACGACCGACCTGGTGTCGTACGAGGACGCGCTGGCGTCGTACGACCCCGTCATGGGCCTCGAGGTCCATGTCGAACTCGGCACCAGGACCAAGATGTTCTGCGGCTGCTCGACCGAACTCGGTCAGGGCGCCAACACGCAGACCTGTCCCACCTGCCTCGGCCTGCCCGGCGCGCTACCGGTCGTCAACGCGATCGGCATCGAGTCGGCGATCAAGATCGGTCTCGCGCTGAACTGCGAGATCGCCGAGTGGTGCCGCTTCGCCCGGAAGAACTACTTCTATCCGGACATGCCGAAGAACTTCCAGACCTCCCAGTACGACGAGCCGATCGCCTTCGACGGCTACCTCGACGTGCAGCTGGAGGACGGCGAGACCTTCCGGGTGCAGATCGAGCGCGCCCACATGGAGGAGGACACCGGCAAGTCGACGCACGTCGGCGGCGCCACCGGCCGTATCCACGGCGCGTCCCACTCCCTGCTCGACTACAACCGGGCCGGCATCCCGCTCATCGAGATCGTCACCAAGCCCATCGAGGGCGCGGGCGAGCGTGCCCCCGAGGTCGCCCGGGCGTACGTGCGTGAGCTGCGCGAGGTCATCAAGGCGCTCGGCGTCTCCGAAGCCCGCATGGAGATGGGCCAGATGCGCTGCGACGTCAACCTGTCGCTGCGCCCGCACGGCCGGGAGAAGTTCGGCACGCGCTCCGAGACGAAGAACGTGAACTCGCTGCGGTCCGTGGAGCGTGCGGCCCGGTTCGAGATCCAGCGGCACGCGGCCGTCCTGAACGGCGGCGGCACGATCATCCAGGAGACCCGCCACTTCCACGAGGACACCGGGTCCACGACCTCGGGCCGCGTGAAGGAGGAGGCCGAGGACTACCGGTACTTCCCGGAGCCCGACCTGGTCCCGGTCGCCCCGTCCCGTGAGTGGGTCGAGGAGATCCGCGCCGGGCTGCCGGAGCTGCCGCTGGCCCGCCGCAACCGACTGGTCGCCGAGTGGGGCATCTCCGCCAACGACATGCAGTCGATCCTGAACGCCGGCGCGCTGGACCTGATCCTCGCCACGATCGACGCCGGCGCCGACGCGGCCTCCGCCCGCAAGTGGTGGATGGGCGAACTGGCCCGCAGCGCCAACGAGTCGGGCCTGCCGATCGACGAGCTGGCCATCACGCCGCAGCAGGTCGCCCGGGTCGCCGAGCTGGTACTGGGGGGCGACCTGAACGACAAGCTGGCCCGCCAGGTCATCGAGGGCGTCCTCGCGGGCGAGGGCGGCCCCGACGAGGTCGTCGACAAGCGCGGCCTGAAGGTCGTCTCCGACGACTCGGCGCTGGGCACGGCTGTCGACGAGGCCATCGCCGGCAACCCGGGCATCGCCGACAAGATCCGCAGCGGCAAGCTGGCCGCGGCCGGCGCTCTGGTCGGCGCCGTGATGAAGGCCACGCGTGGCCAGGCCGACGCCGCCCGCGTCAAGGAGCTGATCCTGGAGAAGCTGGGCGTCAGCGAGGGCTGAGCCCTTGCTCTCGTACGGCCCCGGAGGTACGCGCCTCCGGGGCCGTACGGCTGTCCGGGCGCGTGGGGGGGCAGGCGGGGGTGTGAGTGAAACCCGGGAGCGGGCCGTACTTCTGATGGCGAGGCACTACGCTGCCGCGCCATGAGCGGACATGCCGACACCGACGCCAGGGACGACATACGCGTGACCACGCCCCACCCGATGGATGTACACGACGACGACACCGACTCCGTCGGGAACGCCCGCCGGGCCCGCTGGACGGCGACCGGCACCGGAGTCCTGCTCGCGCTGGCCGGCCTCGCCGCCGCCCTGATGCGGCTCGCCGCCTCGGCCCGGGCCGTCGTCCCCGCCGCCTACGCCCTTGGCGCCGTTTTCTGCGCCCTCGCCGCGTTCCTCGGCTCCCGGGGGCGCACGAGGCGCGCGCTGTGGCTGCTCATCGTGGGGGTGACGGTGATGGCGTTCGGGGACCAGGCCGACTGACCGGCCCCCGGGCACAAGCCCCTTTCAGGACACCGGCCGGCACACCGACGGCGCCCCTTTCAGGACACCGACACCGTCTCCTTGGGCCTTCGCGCCGCCGTCAGGCCCCGCATCAGCCCCTTGCGCATCCGTCGTCCCAGCGGCCCCTCGACCCAGCGATGGAGCGCGTACGACAGAAGCAGCATCGCGGTCATCGTGACGGCGATGTTCCCCCAGTGGCCGAGGGCGGGCACATGCCGCGTCAGCCCCTTGGCGAACGGGAAGCCGATGGTCATGTGCACCAGGTAGAAGGGGTAGGTGAGCGCGCCGGCGGTCACCAGCCAGCGTCGGCGGATGTTCCGCAGCGGGCCGAGGGTGGCCAGCATCAGCACTCCCAGGAAGGCCGTCAGCAGCAGGGCGCACAGGCTCCAGGAGACCGTCCTGGTACTCCCGGCCTCGGTGAGATGCCAGTTCACCCGGACCTGGAGCACGCTGAGCTGATACGCCCACGCCATTCCGAGCAGCATCCACAGCATCAGGTTCTGGCCGAAGCGGCACATCAGGTAGAGCGCGATACCGGCGACGAACAGCCCCGCGTAGCTGCTCACGACGAACTGGTCCAGGAGCTTGTTGTGGGTGGAGTAAGTGATGTATGCGGCGACCAGCCACACCGTGCAGAAACCCAGCAGCCGCTCGTAGGTCGCGCCGAACTTCAGCATGACGGCCATCAGCAGATAGAACCGGGCTTCCACGTCGAGCGTCCAGGCGACGCCTGCGAGCATGTCCACGTGCAGCGGTGCGGGAAACATCGTGAGATTCGAGACGACGACCCGCGGATGGATGTCCGCCGGGACGTTGTCGGTCTGCTGCGGCAGCAGCGCGACGCGCGTGACGATCAGAATGAGGACGGCCCAGTACGCGGGAAAGAGCCGGGAGAGGCGGGAGACCGCGAACTCGCCGACCGTGCGCCCCCACGCGCTCATGCAGATGACGAACCCGCTGATCAGGAAGAACATCTCGACGCCGAGCCAGCCGTACAGCGAGGCGCGGTGGACGACGTTCGCGAACTCTCTGGGTGAGTCTCCCCAGACGGCCGTGTTCGTCGTTCCGAGGTAGTGGAAGCAGGCGACGGCGAGCGCTGCCACGAGCCGCAGACCGTCGACGAGCGCGAGGCGCGGCATCTGGGCGGTCTTCGCGGAGACGACGGGCGGTAACGGTTGTTTACCGGATGTTTCTTCGGGTCGTTCCGGCGCAGTTTGGATGGTCATGATTCCCCCCCGGGGTCGGTGAACCCCAGCAATTTCTCCTGCTGTGTTCTCCCTGTCAAACGTGAGTTCTTGGTACAGCTGTGCGAGGCGTCAGCTGACATGCGGGTCGTCATTGTCCTGTGATCTGCCTCCCACTCCTGCTGAAAAGACCCGTGAAGCGGCAAACGATCAGCTTCCCCTGCGAGAGTGGCCTGGCATCGCTCATACGTTCTTTGCGGGCTTTTCAGGTCAGACGCGACTGTTCCCGGTAAAAGACCCACAATTCGTCCTCCGGGAGCACGTCAAGTGGCAGCCCTCGCACGCTGGTGTGCTCACCACCGCCTCATGGCGGTACTGATCTGGCTCCTCGCTCTCGGCGGCACCGCCACCGCCGCGCTCGCCGTCGGCTCCGCGTACTCCGACGACTACGAGGTCCCCGGCACCGAGTCCGGCCGCGCCACCCAGCTGCTCACAGAGGGCTTCCCGGCCCTCGGCGGTGACAGCGACACCGTCGTCTGGCACACCACCCCGGGCTCCGTCCGCGCCGCCGACGTCGCACACACCATGACCCGCACGCTGGACAAGATCGCCGGCCTGCCCGGCGTGGCCTCCGTCACCGGCCCCTACGACGACCAGGGCACCACACGGATCAGCGAGGACGGGCACACGGCCTACGCCACCGTCACCTTCGAGGACCGCCCCGAGGACATCGACGAGGGCGAGGCGCGGGCCGTCGTCGACGCCGCCGAAGCCGCCCGGACCGACGGACTCCAGGTCGAGCTGGGCGGCACCGCGATCGGGCTCACCGAGACCTCCGGCGGGCATCTCGCCGAGATCGTCGGAGTGGTCGTCGCTGCGGTCGTGCTGTTCCTCGCCTTCGGCTCGCTCGCCGCCTCGGCGCTGCCCCTCGTCACCGCCCTGGTCGGCGTCGGCACCGCGTACGCGGGCATCGAGCTCCTCGGACACACCATGACCGTCGCCGACTTCGCGCCCATGCTCGGCCTGCTCATCGGGCTCGGCGTCGGCATCGACTACGCGCTGTTCATCGTGACCCGACACCGGCGCGGGCTGAAGCGGGGACTCATCGTCCCGGAGGCCGCGGTCCACGCCGTCGCCACCACCGGACGCGCGGTCGTCTTCGCCGGCGCCACGGTGTGCATAGCCCTGCTCGGCATGCTGATCCTGCGGCTGAGCTTCCTCAACGGTGTGGCGATCGCCGCCTCCCTGACCGTGCTCCTCACGGTCGCCGCCTCCGTCACCCTGCTGCCCGCCCTGCTGTCCTTCATCGGCATGCGCGCCCTCAGCCGCCGTGAACGGCGCCACCTCGCCGAACACGGGCCCCAGCCGGAGCTGCCGACCGGACTCGCCGCCCGCTGGTCGGCGTTCGTGGAGCACCACCCCAAGCTGCTCGGCGCGTCGGCCCTCGTCGTCATCGCCGTTCTCGCCCTGCCCGCCTTCTCCCTCCGGCTGGGCACCTCCGACCAGGGCAACGCCACGAAGTCGGCCACCACCCGCCAGGCCTACGACCTTCTCGCCGAGGGTTTCGGCGCCGGTGTGAACGGTCCGCTGACCCTGGTGACCCGCGTCGAGGGCGGCGAGGACCGGCTCGCCCTCGACAACCTCGACACCGCCCTGCGCACCACCGAGGGCGTGGCCTCGGTGACCCCGGTGACCTTCGGCTCCGGCGGCCACACCGCGTACCTCACCGTCGTACCGGAGTCCGCGCCGCAGTCGCAGCGGACCAGTGAGCTCGTCGACCGGCTGCGCACCGAGGTGCTGCCCCGCGCGGAGGCCGGCACCTCCCTCGACGTGCACGTCGGCGGGGTCACGGCCGGCTACGACGACTTCGCGGACGTCATCGTCGGCAAGCTCCCGCTGTTCGTCGGCGTCGTCATCGGCCTGGGCTGTCTGCTGCTCCTGCTCGCGTTCAGGTCCGTCGGTATCCCGCTCAAGGCGGCCGTGATGAACGTCGCGGCCGTCGCCGCCGCCTTCGGGATCGTCGTGGCCGTGTTCCAGTGGGGGTGGGGGAGCGGGCTGCTGGGGCTCGGCCGCGCGGGGCCCATCGAGCCCTTCCTCCCCGTGATCATGGTGTCGGTGCTGTTCGGCCTCTCCATGGACTACCAGGTCTTCCTGGTCAGCCGGATGTACGAGGAGTGGCTGGAGACCGGCGACAACCGGCGCGCGGTCCGCGTCGGCCTCGCCGAGACCAGCCGGGTCATCAACTCGGCCGCCGTCATCATGATCTCGGTCTTCCTCGCCTTCGTGCTCAGCGGCGACCGGGTGATCGCCATGTTCGGCATCGCGCTCGCCGCCGCCGTCGCCCTCGACGCCTTCGTCCTGCGCACCCTCCTCGTCCCCGCCCTCATGCACCTGCTCGGCGGCGCCAACTGGTGGCTGCCCCGCGCGCTCGACCGGCGCCTGCCGCGGATCAGCATCGAACCGCCCGAGTGCCGGACCGCCCATGAGAGGCTCACCGGGGCAATGGAGGAACTGGAGAGGGAGCCACGGCCGGATGTACGCGATATCGCTGGGTGACGACGGCGCCGAGCTGCGCCCCCTGGAGCCCTGGCACGCCGAGGAGTTCCTGACGCACCTGCAGCGCGGCCGGGACTTCATCAACCGGTACGTCCCCTTCGGCGCCAAGGCCGTCGACGTGACGACCGCGCGGGAGGCGCTGCAGAGGTACGCCGACATGCGGGCCGCCGACACCGGCTCGCTGCACGGCCTGTGGCTGGACGGCCGTCTGGTGGGCGGTGCGCTCCTGCTGAACTTCGACGCCGCGAGCGCGAACTGCGAAGTCGGCTGCTGGCTGGAACCCGCCGCCACCGGGCGCGGACTGATCACCCGGGCCGTGCGGGTCCTGATCGACCACGCGGTGGAGCAGCGGGGGATCCAGCGGGTCGAGTGGATCGCCTCCGCCGGCAACACGGCCAGCCTGAACGTGGCCCGCCGGCTCGGGATGACCCGCGACGGCGTCCGCCGCCAGGCCTACCCCTATCGTGGGGAGCGGCACGACCTCGAGGTGTGGTCCGTGCTGGCCCAGGAGTGGCGTGACGCTCGCGCGAAAGCCGCTCACAACGATCATTAAGGGACCTCTCAGAGAGCGTCCGTACGGTGCGGGGTATGGGAACCAAGACTGCTGACCAGGCCGGGGCCGAAACCGGCGCCGGGGCCACGAGCGACGAGGAGAACGTGGACGTCACCAAGACCGAAGCCGCCGACGACCGGGCGGCGACGGAGACCGAGGAGCTCACGAACTCCGAGGAGACCGCCGCCGAGGACGCGCAGGCCGCCCACGACACGGACCCCACGGACGACGCTCAGGGGCTCCGGAAGGAGTCCTTCGGCGTGGGACAGGGCGCGGGCGCGGTCGTCTCCGTGGTCCTCGGCTTCGTGTCGCTGACCGGCAGCTGGGTCGGCACGATCGCCGGTGCGCGCCAGACCCTCGTCGGCCAGCTGGAGACCTCCACCGGTGCGAGCGTCGCCCACCAGGTCCAGGCGGTCTACGGCGACGCCTGGCAGATCACCGCCCTGTGGGCCGGACTGTTCGCGCTGGCCGCGCTGGTCACCGGCGTGGTCGTGCTGGCCCGCCCGGCCTTCGGCAGCCCGCCCCGCCCGCAGGCGGCCTGGATCAAGTCGGTCTCCTGGGCGGGCGTGGCGATCGGCGTCATCGGTCTGCTGCTGGCCGTGCTCAAGTACACCGACGCGCTGCTCGGACTGCCCTCCGGGAGCTGAGTTCCCGCAGTCTCCGCAGACCACGAGGGGTCTCAGGGCCGCCGTAAGCACCTTACGGCCGGCTCTGAGGCCCCTCGAGCCGTCTAAGGCCCCGCCGGCCGCCGAAGATGCGGAACTCTCCCGATGTGGCGGACCCCCCTGGGAGACGAAGGTTGAGGCATCGCAAGAAAGCGAAGCCGAAACCGATCTCTCAGAGGACGCACACCATGTACGAGTACGAGCTCCACCAGGCCCGTTCCGCCGAACTGCGCCGCCGGGCCGCCGACGAGCGGCTCGCCCGCACCGCCGCCCGGGGAGCCCGCGCCGCCCGTCGCGCCGCCGTCGAACGCGCGAACGGGGGCGCCGAGTCCGAGTCCCATAGCCACCGTCTCCGCCGGCTCCGGTTCCCCCGGACGGCGTGACAGCCTCGGCGGCGGCGGGCGGTCGCACGGGGGTCGGCCGCCCGCCCACCGGGGAGACACCCGCCGGGGGAACACCCGCAGGGGACCCGCCCATCGGGGATCCGCCCACAGGGGAGACACCCACCGGGGGCCCGGCGATAACCGCTGGGCCCCCCTCGCGCCCGCGTGCGATGCTCGCCCCCGTGGAGACCACGTCCGTCAGCCCTGTCTTCGTCGGCCGCTCCGACGAGCTGGACATCCTGCACGACGCGCTCTCCCGCGCCGCCGCGGGAGAGCCCCAGGCGTTGCTCGTCGGCGGCGAGGCCGGGGTCGGCAAGACCAGGCTCGTAGAGGAGTTCGCCGCGACCGCCGGCCGTGCCGGCGCCGTCGTCGCGGTCGGCGGCTGCGTCGAGATCGGCGCCGACGGACTGCCCTTCGCCCCGTTCTCCACCGCCCTGCGCGCTCTGCGCCGGGCCCTGCCGGACGAGTTCGTCGCCGCCGCTGCCGGACAGGAGGACGAGCTCGCCCGGCTGCTGCCGGAGTGCGGGGAGAGCACGGTCCAGCGCCACGACGAGGAGGGCCTGGCCCGGCTCTTCGAGCTCATCGCACGCCTTCTGGAACGCCTCGCCGTCGGCCGCACGGTCGTCCTCGCCCTGGAGGACCTGCACTGGGCCGACGCCTCCACCCGCCATCTGCTGTCCTACCTGCTGCGCACCCTGCGCACCGGCTGCCTAGTCGTCCTCGCCACCTACCGCGCCGACGACATCCACCGCCGTCACCCGCTGCGCCCGCTGCTCGCCGAACTCGACCGGCTGCGCACCGTACGGCGTCTCGAACTCGCCCGCTTCACCCGGGACGAGGTCGGCCGCCAGATCGCCGGCATCCTGGCCCGCGAACCCGACCCCGCGCAGGTCGACGCCATCTTCGAGCGCTCCGACGGCAATGCCTTCTTCGTCGAGGAACTCGCCGTCGCCGCCTGCGAGGGCTGCCGCGCCGGCCTCACCGACTCCCTGCGCGACCTGCTCCTCGTTCGCGTCGAGACGCTGCCCGACAGCGCCCAGAACGTCGCCCGGATCGTCGCCGAGGGCGGCTCCATCGTCGAGTACCGGCTGCTGGACGCCGTCGCCCGGCTCGCCGAGGACGATCTGATCGAGGCGCTGCGGGCCGCCGTCAACGCCCATCTGCTGCTTCCCGTGCCCGAGGGGGACGGCTACCGGTTCCGCCACTCCCTGGTCCGCGAGGCGGTGAGCGACGACCTCCTGCCCGGGGAGCGCTCCCGCCTCAACCGCCGCTACGCCGAGGCCCTGCGGGCCGACCCGACGCTCGTCCCCGCCGACGAGCGCGTGATGCGGCTGGCCAGCTACTGGTACCACGCCCACGATCCGGCCAAGGCCCTGCCCGCCGTCCTCGACGCCTCCGTCGAGGCCCGCTCCCGGCGCGCCTACAGCGAGCAACTGCGGCTCCTGGAGCGGGCGATGGAGCTGTGGGAAGCCGCCCCCAAGGAGGTGCGGGACACGCTGCGCCCCATCGGCCATGCCGAGGTGTACCCTCCCTGCCCGCCGGAACGACACGGGGCCACTCCAGGCGGCCGCGACCCCGCCACCACCCCGCTGCGCTACCTCGACCTCATGGCCGAGGCCGCCGTCGCGGGCCGTTACTGCGGGGAACGCGAACGCGCCCTGAAGATCGCCAAGCGGGCGCTGCGGCTGCTGGAGGACGGGGACGGCGATCCCCGGCGCGCCGCCTGGTTCTGGGTGCAGCGCTCCCGTCTGGTGCGCTCCCTGGGCCGGGGCAGCGGTCGCGAGGAACTGACCAGGGCAGAGGAGTTGATGCGCGGTCTGCCGCCCAGCGAGGTGCACGCCGAGGTGCTCGCCCACGTCGCCGGCTGGTCCGCGCTCCACGTGCCGGGACCGGACGCCTACCGGGCCGCCGAGCGGGCGGTGGAGTACGCCCGGATGGTCGGCGCCCGCGAGACCGAGCTCAAGGCCCGCCAGATCCTGGGCATCCTCATGGTCGACGCCGGGCACATCGAGCCCGGCCTCACCGAGCTGTCCGAGGTCAAGGACCGGGCGCTCGCCGAGGACATCCCCACCGCCGCGCTCGACGCCTATGTGAACCTCCCCTCCGAGCTGGAGTCGGTGGGACGCTCCCGGGAAGCCGTCGCGATCATGGCGGAGGGACTCGTCTACGCCGAACGGCAGGGACTGCCGGACACCGAGGCGTGGGTCCACGGCAACCTGGCCGAGTCCCTTCTGTCGCTGGGGCGTTGGGACGAGGCGGACCGGGCGAGCGCCGAGGCGGGACGCATCGCCCGGGGCGTGGGTCCCAAGGGCATCCATGCCACACTCCGTGCCGAACTCGCCCTGGCCCGCGGCGACCTCGCCGAGGCGGGCCGCCGACTGGCCGCCGCGCAGGGCTACTTCGGTTCCCGGGAACACAGGCCGCAGGACCATCTTCCGCTCGCCCGTCTCGCCATCGCGCTCGCCGTGGCCGAGGACCGGCCCGCCGACGTCCGCGCCCACCTCGAACACGCCCTGGACGTCGGATTCCCGCCCGGCGCCCAGCGGTACGCCTGGCCCCTGCTGCTCACCGCGGCGTCGGCGGTCAGCGCGGCTTCGGCGGTCAACACGGTCCCGGCGGTCGCCGCCGTCCCGGCAGCGGCCAACGGTGCCCAGGCGGCCAACGGTGTCCCGGCGGGCACCGCGGCGGCCGGGACCGACGCCGGGCTCGCCGCCCGGATCCGCCGGGCGGCGAAGAAGCTCGTCGCCGTCGTCCCCGTCTGGCAGGCGCACGCACTGTGGCTCCACGCCGAACTCGCCCGTGCCGAGGGCCGCGACGCCCCGGACGGCTGGTGCGAGGTCGTCGCCGCCTTCGAGTGCCTGGAACGCCCCTACGATCTCGCGCGCGCCCGGTACCGCATGGCCGAGGCCCTGCTCCGCGTCGGGGGCGACGCCGAACGCGAGCGGGCCGCCGAACTCCTGCGCCTCGCACGTGCGGTCGCCGCCCACCTCGGGGCCCGTCCCCTCGCCGACGCCGTGGACCGGCTGGGCCGGCGCGCCCGGCTGCCCCGGACCGCGGCCACGGGCCCGTCGGACACCCCGGCCGGTCCCGCGGACCCGCTCGCCGCACTCGGTCTCACCCGTCGTGAACGCGATGTGCTGCGTCTGGTCTCCGCCGGCCGCACCAACCGCCAGATCGCCGAGGAACTGTTCATCTCCCCGAAGACGGCCAGCGTGCACGTCTCGAACATTCTGTCGAAGCTCGAGGTCTCGGGCCGGGGGGAGGCGGCCGCGGTGGCCCACCGCCTGGGGCTGTACCCGCCGACGGCCGGGGAAGCTCCGATCGCGCGATAATGGGACGAGCTGACCGCGACCCGGCAGAGGAGAACGATGTTCAACGCCTTCGAGGAACTCTTCTCACCGGGCCGCAAGCACACCCGGGACGAGCAGAACCGGCTGGAGCTGACCCGGGAGGACGTCGGCGACGCCGATCCCGGGCGCGGGCCGATAGACCTCGCCTCCGGAAAGGTCGTGGTCCGCCCGTCCGAACCGGAACCGCCGGGGGACGGGCCGACGGGGGAGAAGCGGGCAGCGGAGGAGCCGTCCGGGCCGGGAGTGCGGTGACGGGCGACGGCGACGGTCAGGTGACCCGCAGCTCCAGGATCCGGTCGTCCCCCTTCTTCGGAGCGCCGCGGCCGTCCGTGGCGCTGGTGGTGACCCACAGCTTGTCGCCGCCCGCCGCCACCACCGTGCGCAGCCGGCCGTACTCGCCCTTGAGGAAGGCCTGCGGATCCGCGGAGACGGCCGTGCCCTTCAGCGGTACGCGCCACAGCCGCTGCCCCCGCAGACCCGCCATCCAGATCGAGCCCTGGGCGTAGGCGATGCCGCTCGGAGAGGCCTCGTCGGTGTGCCACTGGGCTGCCGGGTCGCGGTACTTCCCGTCCTTGGAGATGCCTTCGGCCGCCGGCCAGCCGTAGTCGGCGCCGGGTTCGATCGCGTTCAGCTCGTCCCAGGTGTTCTGGCCGAACTCCGAGGCGAACAGGCGCTGTTTGGCGTCCCAGGCCAGCCCCTGCACATTGCGGTGGCCGTACGAGTACACCGGGGAGTCCGGGAACGGGTTGCCGGGGGCCGGCTCGCCCTCCGGGGTCAGCCGCAGGATCTTGCCGCCGAGGGACTTCTTGTCCTGCGCCAGCCCCCGGTCGCCGTTCTCGCCGGTGCCGACGTACAGCTGCCGGTCGGGGCCGAAGGCGATCCGGCCGCCGTTGTGGATCATGCCCTTGGGGATGCCCCTGAAGACCGTGTCGGGCGCCCCCAGCTGATCGCCGACGGGCCGCTTCGCGTCGTAGACCATGCGGACGACGCGGTTGTCGGAGTCGGAGGTGAAGTACGCGTAGACCATGTGATCGGAGGCGTAGTCGGGGGAGAGGGCTAGGCCCAGCAGGCCGCCCTCGCCGCCCGCGGAGACGCCCGGCACCTCGCCCAGCTCGGTCTTGCGGCCCGTTTTCTCGTCCACCCGCGTGATCGTGCCCTCGTCGCGCGAGCCGACCAGCAGGCCGCCCTCGGGGAGGGGAGCGAGGCCCCAGGGGCTGTTCAGCCCCTCGGCGACCGTGCGCACCACGTCGACCGTGCCCTTCGCGGGCGGGGTCTCCTCGGCGGCCGGGGAGGTCTGCGCGGCCGCACTCCCCGGGGACGCGCTGGCGGAGGCGCGGGGCGACCCCCCGGCGCCGGAGGAGCAGCCGGCCGTCACCAGCAGGGCACCCGTGGCCAACACGGCCGACACAGCTCGACGTCGCACGATCATGGTCCCTTCGACACGCAGGTTCCTTCGGCGGACTTCACCTGTCATACGCCGGTGAGGCCTCCCTGGTTCCCGTTCGGCCCGGGTCGACCCGAAAGCGGTGCTCGTTCCCCGACTCCCGTACCCCGGCGGGGACGCCGGGACGCTCGTTCCCCGGCTCTCGCGCCTTGGTCGGGAGGCCGGTCGCTTGTTCCCGGTTCCTGCGCCCTGGTCGGGAGGTGGTCGCTCGTTCCCCGGCTCTCGCGCCCCGGTCGGCGGGCCGGCCGGGGCGGGACGCTCACTCCCACGATCCCCGCGCCCCCGGCAGACGCGACAGCTCGGCCAGGTCCTGCGGCGTCAGACGCAGACGGGACGCGCGCGCGTTCTCCGTCACCCACCGGTCCCGCTTGGCGCCCGGGACCGGCACCACGTGCCGGCCCTGCGCCAGCACCCACGCCAGAGCCGCCTGCGCGGCCGTCACGGTGTCGCCGTGGCGGGCGGCGACCCGGCGCAGGCCGACGACGATCGGCTGGTTCGCGGCCATCATCTCGGCGGTGAACCGTGGATGCCGGGCACGCATGTCGTCCGGCTCGAAGCCCTCACCGGGGGTCAGCCTGCCGGTGAGGAAGCCGTTGCCGAGCGGCATCGCGGCCAGGAAACCGACCCCGTGCGCCTCGCACCACGGCAGCAGGCCGTCCAGCGCTTCCGGCGACCACACCGACAGCTCCGCCTCGACCGCGCTCACCGGGAAGACCTGCTGGACGCGCCGCAGCTGCCGAATCGTTCCGTCGTACAGGTGTCCGCTCGATCGCCGGCCGCCCCGCGCCCCCACGGCACACAGCCCCAACGCCCGCACCTTGCCCGCCCGGACGAGCTCGGCCATCGCGCCCCACGTCTCCTCGACCGGCACCTCGGGGTCGGCGCGGTGCAGCTGGTAGAGGTCGATGACATCCGTCTGCAGCCGCCGCAGGGAGGCGTCGCAGGCCCGTTTCACGTACCCCGGGCGGCCGTTGGCCACGATGTGCTGTTCGCCGACGAGCAGACCGACCTTCGTCGACACGAACGCGTCCTCGCGCCGCTCCTTCAACGCCCGCCCCAGTAACAGCTCGTTGGTGAACGGGCCGTACATGTCGGCGGTGTCCAGCAGGGACGAGCCCTCGTCCAGCGCCCGGTGCACCGCCCTGAGCGACTCGTCGCCCCGCTGCCGCGACCCGCTGTACGCCCAGCTCATCGGCATGCACCCGAGACCGACGGCACCCACCTCGAGCGCCCCCGCGCCGATCGTCCTGCGCTCCACCTGCTCGAAACCCTCCCTCACCCGACCCCCAACCTAACCTCTGCCAGGACGTGGGCCTGACATAGCCTCCCGACCATGAGTGCTGACGTATGGCTGCCCATCCCCCCACAAGAGATCGAGGGCCTCCCCAAGGGCCCGGACTACCGCTTCTGGAACGGCGAGCGGGACTTCCCGGCGGATCCCGCCGACTGCGCCTTCTACGTCGTCCCCTACATGAAGGCCCCCGAGGTCGGGCAGCGGCCGCTGCCCGCGATGAGCTCGCTGGAGGTCGTGCAGACCCTGTCCGCCGGCATCGACCACGTGGAGCCGGCCCTCGGGTCGCTGCCTACCGGGGTACGGCTCTGCAACGCGCGCGGGGTCCACGAGGCGAGCACGGCCGAGCTCACGCTCACCCTGGTCCTCGCCTCGCTGCGCGGAATCCCCGACTTCGTCCGGGCCCAGGACCGGGGGGAGTGGCTCGGCGGGTTCCGGCCGGCGCTCGCCGACAAGAACGTGCTCATCGTCGGATACGGCTCCATCGGCTCCGCCATCGAGGACCGGCTCGCGCCCTTCGAGGTGGCGCGGGTGGCGCGCGTCGCGCGCTCCTGGCGCACGACGGCGCGCGGTCCCGTGCATCCACTCGCCGAACTGCCCGCCCTGCTCCCCGAAGCGGACGTCGTGATCCTCTGCACGCCCCTGAACGAGACCACCCAGGGCCTCGCCGACGCCGGGTTCCTGGCCCGGATGAAGGACGGCGCGCTGCTCGTCAACGTGGCCCGCGGCGGGGTCGTCGACACCGAGGCGCTGCTCGCGGAGCTGGAGAGCGGCCGGCTGACCGCGGCGCTGGACGTCACCGACCCCGAGCCGCTGCCGGCGGGGCACCCCCTGTGGTCCGCGCCGGGCGTCCTCGTGAGCCCGCACGTCGGCGGACCCACCTCCGCCTTCCGGCCCCGCGCCGAGCGTCTGCTGACCGACCAGTTGCGCCGCTTCGTGAACCGCGAGCCGCTGCGCAACGTGATCCTCACGACGGGTGCGCCCACGGGAA
The DNA here is from genome assembly GCF_036898465.1 of Streptomyces sp. B21-105. NCBI lineage: Bacteria > Bacillati > Actinomycetota > Actinomycetes > Kitasatosporales > Streptomycetaceae > Streptomyces > Streptomyces sp. B21-105. Next base: position 6,462,207 of record NZ_JARUMJ010000001.1, read on the forward strand.
CGTGACGGCGACGGCACTCCCGCGGTCCGGTTCGGCCACCCTCCGCAGTCCCCCGGACGCGTTCTGTACCTCATCCGGGCGCATATGCCGATGATCGTCACGCAGCGTAGAGGAACTATGTCCCTGAGTGACGAGACTGGTGTATCGTCCCGACAGGGGCTACGTCGCGCACGATCGGCGTGAGGGACGGATATTTCAGACTTTCGAGGGGGGCGACGGGCGATGCACGGCCAATGGACGAACGATCCGACGCGGCGGAGCCACCGGCGACCCTGGCGCTCGGCCGCGCGCGGACCCGGTCGCAGCACTCACCGGGACCCGGGGGCGGCACGGACCGGGAGGGCCCGGTGAGTTCGCCGTCGACCTCCACCCCCCTCCTCGACGGAGCGCCGCGCACGCGGCCTCCGACGGGGGCGCCGCGCCTCGCCCCGCCGCCCGCGGGCGGCCCCGGACCCAACATGGTCCACCAACTGCTGCTGGCCTTCCTGTGCGCGGGGTACGCCGTCGGCGCCGCGTTCGGCTGGGGTTCGGACGAACTCGCGCTGATCATGGGCGACTTCGGGCTCACCGCCGCCGCCGGCACGGCCGCCGTGTCCTGCTTCTGCTACGCGCGCATCCGCCGGGTCCGCTTTCGACCCGCCTGGATGCTGTTCTCGCTCTCCTCGGCGATGGCGGCCCTCGGCAACCTGGTCTGGGGCTGGTACGAGGTGGTGCTGGGGCGGCCCGTGCCCAGCCCCAGCCTCGCCGACCTGTTCTTCCTGTGCTTCGCGCCACCCGCCATCGTGGGGCTGCTGGTGCTCGCCGCCCGCCCCGTCACCAAGGCGGGCTGGGTCTGCCTGGGGCTGGACGCCTGGCTGATCGCCGGCTCGCTGCTCACCCTCTCCTGGAGCCTCGCGCTCGCCCAGGCCGCCAAACTCGACGGCCCGAGCGTGTCGCACGCGGCGCTTTCGCTGGCGTACCCGCTGCTCGACATCGCCCTGGTGAGCATGGTGCTGGTGCTGCACTTCCGGCGCACCGCGGTGAACCGCACCGGGGTCAACACGGCCGTCGGCGCCCTCGCGCTGACCGTCCTGTGCGACGCCCTGTTCACGTCGCCGCTGCTGCACAACGACTACCGCTCGGGCCAGCTCCTGGACGCGGGCTGGTTCGCCGGCTCGCTGCTCCTGGCCTACGCGCCCTGGGCGGCCTACCGCCGGCACGGACGGGTGGCGGACGAGGGGCACACGCGCGTGGTGCACGAGCACCTGCCCGGACAGCGCGCCGGAGCGCGGAGCGTCATGCCCTCGCAGGCCCAGACTCCCCCGCAGGGCGGCGACCACGTCTGCTATCCGGTCACCCGGCCCATCACCGGCTCGCTGGCCGCGCTCACGCCCTACCTCGCCGCCGCCGTCTGCACCCTGGGCATCCTCTACAACGTCCTCAACGGACGCAGCGTCGACCGCGTGGTGCTGCTGACCGGCGGCACGGTCGTGCTCGCCCTCGTGGTCCGCCAGGGGATCATGCTGCTCGACAACATCGCCCTCACCCAGGAACTTGCGCAGAAGGAGAACCACTTCCGCTCCCTGGTGCAGGGCTCCAGCGACGTCATCATGATCGCCGCCCCCAGCGGCGTGCTGCGATACGTCTCCCCGGCCGCCGCCGGTGTGTACGGCCGCCCCGCCGAGGAACTGGTGGGCACCGAACTGGCCCACCTCATCCACCCGGAGGACCTGGGCTGCGTGGTCCACGAGGTGCGCCGGTTTCTCGCCGCCAGCCCTCAGGACGAGCCCACCACGCGCATCGAGTGCCGTTTCCGGTCCGGCGCGGGAGGCTGGCTCAACGTCGAGTCGACCGTCAACCGGCATCACGGCGGCCTGATCTTCAACAGCCGGGACGTGACGGAGCGGGTGCGGCTGCAGGCGCAGCTCCAGCACAACGCCGAGCACGACCCGCTCACCGACCTGCCCAACCGCGCGCTGTTCACCCGGCGCGTCCAGCAGGCGCTGTCCGGCCGCCGCAGCACCGACCGGGGCGCCGCCCTGCGGGGCACCGCCGTCCTCTTCATCGACCTCGACGGCTTCAAGGCCGTCAACGACACCATCGGCCACGCCGCCGGGGACGCCCTGCTGGTGCAGGCCGCCCGCCGGCTGCAGGACGCGGTCCGCCAGGGCGACACCGCGTCCCGGCTGGGCGGTGACGAGTTCGCGGCCCTGATCGTCGGCGACGGCACCCGTGACCGGGCCGCCCGCGAGCGTCACATACTGGAACTCGCCGACCGCCTCCGGCTCACGCTCTCGCAGCCGTACCTCATCGACGGCCAGGAGGTCCGCGTCGCCGCGTCCATCGGCGTCGCCTTCGCGGAACCCGGTCTGGGCGCAGGGGAGCTGCTGCGCAACGCCGATCTCGCCATGTACCGCGCCAAGGCGGACGGCAAGGGCCGGGTCGAGCTGTACAAACCGCAGATGCAGCAGGACGTCGTACGCAAGGCGGAGCTGGCCACACGGCTGCGCGCCGCGCTGCACGACGGCGAGTTCGCCCTCCTGCACCAGCCCGTGGTGCGCCTCTCGGACGGCCGGATCTCGTCGGTCGCCGCACAGGCCCGCTGGCGTTCCTCGCAGGGCGTGCTCTTCACGCCCGCCGAGTTCCTGCGGTCCGCCGAGGCCAGCGACCGGACGGCCGAACTGGGCCGCTGGCTGCTGGAGGAAGCCGTCGAGCAGGCCGCCGACCGGACCGTGAGCGGGCTGACACTGCCCGTCGTCGTCCGGCTGGGCGCCCGGCGGCTGGTGGACCGCTCGATGCCGCTGGGCTCGATCGAGGCGCTGCTGACGCGGCACGGCCTGCCGTCGGGCTCGCTGGTGGTCGAACTCTCGGACACCGACCCCCGGGCGCCGCTGGACGAGCTGGAGCGCCGCCTGGGGGCCCTGCGCCGCCTGGGCGTCCGTATCGCCCTGGACGGCTTCGGAAGCGGCTACGGGGCCCTCACGGCGCTGCGCCGGCTCCCGGTGGACATCCTCAAGCTCGACCGCTCGCTGGTCGAGGGGGTCGTCGAGTCCGCCCGGCTGCACAAGATCACCGGAGGGCTGCTGCGGATCGCCAATGATCTGGGGCTGCAGTCCGTCGCCGAGGGCGTGGACCTGCCCGAGCAGGTCGTCGCGCTGCACGCGCTGGGCTGCACGCACGGCCAGGGCATGGCGTTCTCCGGACCGCTCGACGAGTACCGGCTGCGCCGCGCGCTCGCGACCGGCCGCTATCCGGTGGCGCACGACGGCCCGGCGGAGCCTGCGTTCGCGGGCGGCGGCGCGGGGGTGTACACCAGTGGGGTGACCGCCGTCCTGGGGAGCGGAAGTGCCCTACGCTCACATAATGAGACTCCCGTCCCACCCACTTGACAGTCGGTGCGCGCCAGGGGGAGGGTCATTGCCATGCGCACCCGAATTCTCGTACTTGGCAAGCGCGTCGGCTGAAGCTGGTGACGTCCGGGCGGTCCCGGAACTCACGGCGACCCACACCCGGCGCGCTCCCCTCGCTTGCCTTATGGCACGAGGGGTTTTTTGTTGCACAAAACCCGGGGCGACGCACCACCCCCAGCAGCACCCGTAGAACCTTCAGTAAAACCCTCAGCATCGAGAAGAGAATGCCGATGACCGAGCAGGCCACCGGGGCCCATCCGCAGCCGCGGCCCCGATCCGGAGGACAGCACTCCGCGTCCGTCGAGCACGTGACGGGTGCGCAGTCCCTCATCCGCTCCCTCGAGGAGGTCGGCGCCGACACGGTATTCGGCATTCCGGGCGGCACGATCCTTCCGGCGTACGACCCGCTGATGGACTCCACCAAGGTGCGCCACATCCTGGTCCGCCACGAGCAGGGTGCCGGCCACGCGGCCACCGGCTACGCGCAGGCCACCGGCAAGGTCGGCGTGTGCATGGCGACCTCGGGCCCCGGAGCCACCAACCTGGTCACCCCGATCGCCGACGCGCAGATGGACTCCGTGCCGCTGGTCGCGATCACCGGCCAGGTGGTGTCCTCGTCGATCGGCACGGACGCCTTCCAGGAGGCGGACATCGTCGGCATCACCATGCCGATCACCAAGCACAGCTTCCTGGTCACCAAGGCCGAGGACATCCCGCGGGTGATCGCGCAGGCGTTCCACATCGCCTCCACCGGCCGCCCCGGCCCCGTCCTGGTCGACATCCCCAAGGACATCCTCCAGGCGAAGACCACCTTCTCCTGGCCGCCCGTCATGGACCTGCCCGGCTACCGCCCGGTGACCAAGCCGCACGCCAAGCAGATCCGCGAGGCCGCCAAGCTGATCACCGCCGCCAAGCGGCCGATCCTCTATGTCGGCGGCGGTGTCCTGAAGGCCGGCGCCACCGCCGAGCTGAAGGTCCTCGCCGAGCTGACCGGCGCGCCCGTCACCACCACGCTGATGGCGCTGGGCGCGTTCCCGGACAGCCACCCGCAGCACCTCGGCATGCCCGGCATGCACGGCTCGGTGGCCGCCGTCACCGGCCTGCAGAAGGCCGACCTGATCGTCGCCCTCGGCGCCCGCTTCGACGACCGCGTCACCGGCAAGCTGGACAGCTTCGCCCCGTACGCCAAGATCGTCCACGCGGACATCGACCCGGCGGAGATCGGCAAGAACCGCGTCGCCGACGTGCCGATCGTCGGCGACGCGCGCGAGGTCATCGCGGACCTCGTCCAGGCCGTCCAGAAGGAGCACAGCGAGGGCCAGCAGGGCGACTACAGCGCCTGGTGGAAGGACCTGAGCCGCTGGCGCGACACCTATCCGCTGGGCTACGACCAGCCCGCCGACGGCTCGCTCTCCCCGCAGCACGTCATCGAGCGCATCGGACAGCTCGCCCCCGAGGGCACGATCTTCGCGGCGGGCGTCGGCCAGCACCAGATGTGGTCCGCGCACTTCGTCCGGTTCGAGAAGCCCGCCACCTGGCTGAACTCCGGCGGCGCGGGCACGATGGGCTACGCGGTCCCGGCCGCGATGGGCGCCAAGGCCGGCGTCCCGGAGCAGACGGTCTGGGCGATCGACGGCGACGGCTGCTTCCAGATGACCAACCAGGAACTCACCACCTGCGCCCTGAACAACATCCCGATCAAGGTCGCCATCATCAACAACGGCGCCCTCGGCATGGTCCGCCAGTGGCAGACCCTGTTCTACAACCAGCGCTACTCCAACACCGTGCTGCACTCCGGCCCGAACGACGTCAACCCGGACGCCCGGGGCACGCGCGTCCCGGACTTCGTGAAGCTGTCGGAGGCCATGGGCTGCTACGCGATCCGCTGCGAGTCCCCGGACGACCTCGACAAGGTCATCGAGGAGGCGAACTCGATCAACGACCGCCCGGTCGTCGTCGACTTCGTCGTCCACGAGGACGCGATGGTGTGGCCGATGGTCGCCGCAGGCACCTCCAACGACGAGATCCTGGCCGCCCGGGACGTCCGCCCCGACTTCGGCGACAACGAAGACGACTGAGCGAGAGAGACGTAAAGAAGACATGTCCAAGCACACGCTCTCCGTCCTGGTGGAGAACAAGCCGGGCATCCTGGCCCGGATCGCCGCGCTGTTCTCCCGCCGGGGCTTCAACATCGACTCGCTCGCCGTCGGCGTCACCGAGCACGCCGACATCTCCCGCATCACGATCGTGGTGAGCGTCGACGCGCTGCCGCTGGAGCAGGTCACCAAGCAGCTCAACAAGCTCGTCGAGGTGCTGAAGATCGTCGAACTGGAGCCGGGACAGGCCGTTCACCGCGAACTCGTTCTGGTGAAGGTGCGCGCCGACAACGAGACGCGCTCGCAGATCGTCGAGATCGTCCAGCTGTTCCGCGCCAAGACCGTCGACGTCTCCCCGGAGGCCGTGACCATCGAGGCCACCGGCAGCAACGACAAGCTGACCGCCATGCTCAAGATGCTGGAGCCGTACGGCATCAAGGAGCTGGTCCAGTCCGGCACGATCGCGATCGGCCGCGGCGCCCGTTCGATCACGGACCGTTCGCTGCGCGCTCTCGACCGGTCGGCGTAAGTATGGGAACGGGCGGCCGACGTCATCGGCCGCCCGTATGCCGAGACCCCGAGACCAACCTTCCGCCCTCCGTCATACGGTGGGACGCACCACCTGCACTCAAGGAGAGAACCCAAAGTGGCCGAGCTGTTCTACGACGCCGACGCCGACCTGTCCATCATCCAGGGCCGCAAGGTCGCGGTCATCGGCTACGGCAGCCAGGGCCACGCCCACGCCCTGTCGCTCCGTGACTCCGGTGTCGACGTCCGCGTCGGTCTGCACGAGGGCTCCAAGTCCAAGGCCAAGGCCGAGGAGCAGGGCCTGCGCGTGGTGACGCCGTCGGAGGCCGCCGCCGAGGCCGACGTCATCATGATCCTGGTGCCGGACCCGATCCAGGCGCAGGTCTACGAGGAGTCCATCAAGGACAACCTCAACGACGGCGACGCGCTGTTCTTCGGCCACGGCCTGAACATCCGGTTCGACTTCATCAAGCCTCCGGCCGGCATCGACGTCTGCATGGTCGCCCCGAAGGGCCCGGGCCACCTGGTGCGCCGTCAGTACGAGGAGGGCCGCGGCGTTCCGTGCATCGCCGCCGTCGAGCAGGACGCCACCGGCAACGCCTTCGCGCTGGCGCTGTCCTACGCCAAGGGCATCGGCGGCACCCGCGCCGGCGTCATCAAGACGACCTTCACCGAGGAGACCGAGACCGACCTGTTCGGTGAGCAGGCCGTCCTCTGCGGTGGTACGGCCGCACTGGTCAAGGCCGGCTTCGAGACGCTGACCGAGGCGGGCTACCAGCCGGAGATCGCCTACTTCGAGTGCCTGCACGAGCTGAAGCTGATCGTCGACCTCATGTACGAGGGCGGCCTGGAGAAGATGCGCTGGTCGGTCTCCGAGACCGCCGAGTGGGGCGACTACGTCACCGGTCCGCGGATCATCACCGACGCCACCAAGGCGGAGATGAAGAAGGTCCTCGCCGAGATCCAGGACGGCACCTTCGCGCGCGAGTGGATGGCCGAGTACCACGGCGGCCTGAAGAAGTACAACGAGTACAAGCAGCAGGACTCCGAGCACCTGCTGGAGACCACCGGCAAGCAGCTGCGCAAGCTGATGAGCTGGGTCGACGAAGAGGCGTAGCCTTCAGGACAGGGGTCGGAGCGCACTGCTCCGGCCCCGTTGTCCATCCTGTCCCACCACGGACGGGTGATCCTGCCGCGGAGGCGTGAGGCGACCTCCGCCGCAGCACTACACTGCTGCACTACATACGCGTTCAGGCCCACAGCGTCGTGCGTCTTCCACGCGGCTAGCCCCTCCTCCGCCTGCGGCCGTCGGGACGGCCGTCCGCACGCTCTGGACTTGTGAGGACTCACGTGAGCTCGAAACCTGTCGTACTCATCGCTGAAGAGCTGTCGCCCGCGACCGTGGACGCGCTTGGCCCGGACTTCGAGATCCGGCACTGCAACGGAGCGGACCGGGCCGAACTGCTCCCGGCCATCGCCGACGTCGACGCGATCCTGATCCGCTCGGCCACGAAGGTCGACGCCGAGGCGATCGCCGCCGCCGGCAAGCTGAAGGTCGTCGCGCGGGCCGGCGTCGGCCTGGACAACGTCGACGTCTCCGCCGCCACCAAGGCCGGCGTGATGGTCGTCAACGCCCCCACCTCGAACATCGTGACCGCCGCCGAGCTGGCCTGCGGTCTGCTGCTCGCCACCGCCCGCCACATTCCGCAGGCCAACGCCGCGCTGAAGAACGGCGAGTGGAAGCGCAGCAAGTACACCGGTGTGGAGCTGGCCGAGAAGACCCTCGGCGTCGTCGGCCTGGGCCGCATCGGCGCGCTCGTCGCCCAGCGGATGTCCGGCTTCGGCATGAAGGTCGTCGCCTACGATCCGTACGTGCAGCCCGCGCGCGCCGCGCAGATGGGCGTGAAGGTCCTGACGCTGGACGAGCTGCTCGAGGTCGCCGACTTCATCACCGTCCACCTGCCGAAGACCCCCGAGACGGTCGGTCTGATCGGCGACGAGGCGCTGCGCAAGGTCAAGCCGAGCGTGCGCATCGTCAACGCCGCGCGCGGCGGGATCGTCGACGAGGAGGCGCTGTACTCGGCGCTGAAGGAGGGCCGGGTCGCCGGCGCCGGCCTCGACGTGTACGCGAAGGAGCCCTGCACGGACTCCCCGCTGTTCGAGTTCGACCAGGTCGTGGCCACCCCGCACCTGGGTGCGTCGACCGACGAGGCGCAGGAGAAGGCCGGTATCGCGGTCGCGCGGTCGGTGCGTCTCGCCCTCGCCGGTGAGCTGGTCCCGGACGCGGTGAACGTCCAGGGCGGTGTCATCGCCGAGGACGTCAAGCCCGGTCTGCCGCTCGCCGAGCGCCTCGGCCGCATCTTCACCGCGCTGGCCGGCGAGGTCGCGGTCCGTCTCGACGTCGAGGTGTACGGCGAGATCACCCAGCACGACGTGAAGGTGCTGGAGCTGTCGGCCCTCAAGGGTGTCTTCGAGGACGTCGTCGACGAAACGGTGTCCTACGTCAACGCCCCGCTGTTCGCGCAGGAGCGCGGTGTCGAGGTGCGGCTGACGACCAGCTCGGAGTCGGCCGACCACCGTAACGTCGTCACCGTGCGCGGCACGCTCTCGGACGGCGAGGAGGTGTCCGTCTCCGGCACGCTGGCCGGTCCCAAGCACCTGCAGAAGATCGTCGCGGTCGGCGAGTACGACGTCGACCTCGCGCTCGCCGACCACATGGTCGTCCTCAAGTACGAGGACCGGCCGGGCGTCGTCGGCACCGTCGGCCGGGTCTTCGGCGAGGCGGGGATCAACATCGCCGGCATGCAGGTCGCCCGGGCGGCCGTGGGCGGCGAGGCCCTGGCCGTGCTGACCGTGGACGACACGGTGCCCGCGGGTGTGCTGGCGGAGGTCGCGGAGGAGATCGGCGCGACGTCTGCTCGTGCCGTGAACCTCGTCTAGGTTCGCCGCACGTTCTGGGGGCTGCCGCCCCCAGGCCCCCGCTTCGGCCCTGAAGGGGCCTCGTCCTCAATCGCCGGACGGGCTCAATTTCCTGAACGTGGCGTGACGGTGCACGCCGGGCGGGCCGGATTTGCTGAACGTGGCGTGACGGTGGACGCCGGGCGGGCTGGATTTGCTGAACGTGGCGTGACGGTGGACGCCGGGCGGGCTGGATTTGCTGAACGTGGCGTGACGGTGGACGCCGGGCGGGCTGGAGTGATCCAGTCCGCCCGGCGTTTTCGTTTGTGCCGTCACTTGTCGCCGACGCGACTTTGTCGCAGTGTCGTCGTCGCCGCGGCCGCGGCACCCGCGAGGACCACCGTTCCCGCGATCGCCGCCCCCTGCATGCCATTGGTGAAGGCTTCCCGGGCGGCTGTGGCCAGGGCGTCTCCCGTGCGCCCGGGCAGGTGGCCGGCGACGGCCAGGGCGCCGCCGAGGGTCTCGCGGGCCTCCGCCGGAGCCGAGGACGGCATGCCGTGGCGATAGAGCGCCGTGCCGATGGAGCCGAGGACGGCCATCCCGAGAGCGCCCCCGAACTCGGCGCCCGTCTCCAGCAGCGAGGACGCCGAACCCGCCCGCTCGACCGGGGCCGCGCTCATCGCCAGGTCCGTCATCTGGGAGAGGACCATGACGATGCCCGAGGCGAGGACCCCGGCGGCGGTCAGCACGAGCCACATCGAGTCGGTGCCGGCGAGGGCCAGCAGGCCGTAGCCGGCCGCGCCGGTCGCGAAGCCGGCCGTGACGACGTGGGCGCGGTCCACGCCCTTCTGGACCAGGGACGTGGCCAACGGGGCCGCCATGCCGATCGGCACCGAGGGCAGCAGCGCCCACAGGGCCGCCTCCAGCGCGCTCTTGCCGAGGACCGACTGCAGGTACTGCGTGGTGAAGAAGGCCGACCCCAGCATCCCGAACGACGAGACGAGGTTCAGGACGACGGCGGGGGCGAAGCCGGGCCGGCGGAACAGGGCCGGGGAGATCATCGGGTCGGCGGCCGTGCGCTGGCGGTGGACGAAGAGGGCCGCGAAGAGCAGGCCCACGGTGACCGAGAGGACGTACTCGACGTGCCAGCCCTCGGACGTGATCTCCTTCAGGCCGTAGATCACGGGGAGCACGGCGGCCATCGACAGCGGGACGCTCGGCCAGTCGAAGCGGCCCGGGGCGGGGTCGCGTGACTCGGGCAGCAGCACCGGGCCGAGGACGAGCAGCAGGGCCATCGCGGGCAGGTTGACCAGGAAGACCGAGCCCCACCAGAAGTACTCGACCAGCACGCCGCTCATCACGGAGCCGAGGGCGATGCCGCCCGTCATCACCCCGGACCACAGGCCGATCGCCTTGGCGCGCTGGCCGGGGTCGGTGAACATCGTGCGGATCAGGGCCATCGTCGAGGGCATCAGGGTCGCGCCGCCGATGCCGAGGACCGCGCGGGCCGCGATCAGGGTCCCGGCGCTGTCCGCGTAGGCCGCGATCAGCGAGGCGGCGCCGAAGGCGGCCGCGCCGGTCAGCAGCAGCCGGCGGCGGCCGATGCGGTCGCCCAGGGAGCCCATCGTCATCAGGAGGCCCGCGAGGACGAACGCGTAGATGTCGAAGATCCACAGCTGCTGGGTGCCGCTGGGGTGGAGGTCCGCACTGATGGCCGGGATCGCGAAGTAGAGGACGGAGACGTCCATGGAGACCAGGAGCAGCGGCAGCATCAGCACGCCGAGGGCGGTCCATTCGCGGCGGCCGGCGCGGGGCGCCGGGGTGGTGGCGGTGCTCGTCGGGTTCGTCGTCATGACGGGGACTGTACGGACGTATTAAACGGTTGTCTAGAACGATTGTGTAAATCAAGCGTCTAGGACGGTTGTATGGATCGGGGGATAGGGTGACGCCATGGGACATCGTGAGGATCTGCTCGAAGGCGCCAAGCGCTGCCTGCTGGAGAAGGGGTTCCTGCGGACGACCGCACGGGACGTCGTCAAGGAGTCGGGGACCAACCTGGCGTCGATCGGCTACCACTACGGCTCCAAGGACGCCCTGCTGGCGCAGGCCTACATCTCGTTGATCGAGGGCGTCGGCGACGACTTCGACCCTGGCTGGGGCGGGGGCGGCGAGGCGACGGCGCCCGCGGGCTCGCTGGAACGGTTCCAGGAGGTGTGGGCGAGCATCATCGACTCGGTGCCGCGGACGCGGGCGATCTGGCTGATGAGCTTCGAACTCGTCGTCCAGGGCGACCGGCTCCCCGAGGTGCGCAAGCTGCTGGCCGAGGCGCAGGAGGAGGGTCGGTCGGGGATCGTGCCCCTGTTCAACGGCGTCCCGGAGGCCGAGCTCGACAAGGAGACCGTCGACACGGAGGGTCGCTTCTACCAAACCCTCCTCAACGGGCTCATGGTCCAGTGGCTCTTCGACCCGGAGACGGCGACCGACGCGGCCCAGCTCACCGAGGGGCTGCGGCGGGTGATCGCGGGCGCGAAGAAGGAATGAGCGGCAAGGAGTGGAGGAACGGCCGGGGCGGCTAGAGTCGGCCCGCCTTCAGTGTCATGTGCAGCAGAAGCCGGTCCTCGCCGTCGTCCAGGTCCAGGCCCGTCAGCTGCTCCACCCGCGACAGTCGGTAGTACAGCGTCTGCCGGTGGATGCCCAGTTCGGCGGCGGTGCGGCCGGCCTGGCCCGCGCAGTCGAGATAGACCTCGGCCGTGCGGGCCAGTTCGTGGTGGGCGGGGGAGGTCAGCGCGCGTACGGCGGGGTCCTGGGCGCTCGCCGGGGGCAGCGAGGTGAGCAGACGGTACGGGCCGATGGACGCCCACCGCGCCACGGGCCCGAGCCGTGGCTCCGCCAGCGCCGCCCGCGCCGACGCCGACGCCTCCTCCCAGGCCGCGCCGAGCCCCGCCAGACCGACGCGCCCGGCCGCGACCCCCGCCGCGACTTCTCCCGCCGCCACCTCCCTCGCCCGCTCCAGCAGCCGGGCCGCCGCCGACGTCGCCGGGGTGAGGGCGTCCGCCGAGCGCAGCCGGACCAGCAGCGCCAGCGACTGGGACTCTCCGTCCCGCGGCACCGTGCACAGTGCCGTCGCCCCCGGCAGGGTGCGCGGCGAGGGGGCGTCGTCAGGGTCGGCGGACGGCCAAGGGGTCACGCACACCATCGTGTGCGGGCCGTCCGCGCGGGCGCCGAGCGCGGTGCGCAGCTCCGCCACCACCGCGTCCCGCGGCCAGCCGGGCTGCGCGGTCAGCACCGCCCGCAGCTCCCGGGTGAGGTCGGCACCGTGCTGGGCCTCGTCGGCGAGCAGGGCGCCGATGCGGGCCGTCACCTCCATCGCGGCCGCCAGCTGGGCGTCCGACGGCCCGGGCTCGTCGTCCAGCAGCCAGACGTAACCGAGGACGACCCCTCGATGGCGTGCGGGGAGGCAGACGCGCCCCCGGTACACCCCGGCCTCCGGGGTCGGCGGGATCCGGACCGGACCGCCGGCCCGGGTGATGCCGAAGCCCTCGAACCACGAGCGGACGGCGGCAGTGGAGCGGCGGGTCAGGATCGAGCGGGTGCGCACCGGGTCCAGCGCGGACGCGTCGAGCTCGCCCTCGCTGTCGTACACGCCGAACGCGATCAGCTCGAAGTCGCGGTTCTCCAGGGTCGCGGGGGCGCCGAGCAGCTCCGAGATCTCGTCGACCAGTTCCTGGTAGTCACCTTTGTTGTCGCCCGTCACGTGGGCATTCTCCCTCAGTCCGCCGATCCTTCATACATCTGTCTGAGATCTGCGGCACGGATGCGTGACAGCTGTCGATGGCCCACGATCGGAGGGATCCTTAGGTTTCACGGTGGTTCTGTCTGCTGGTCTGTGGAGGTGCCCCGTGCTGGGTCCCGTGATTCTCGCCGCGTCGCGCAGCGACCGGATGCGACGCCTGATCTCGGCGGCCCCGGTGACGAGACAGGTCGTCAACCGCTTCATCCCCGGCGAGACGGTCGACGACGTCGTCCCGATCATCGAAGAGCTCACCGGCCGGGGTCTGGAACTGACGATGGACGTCGTCGGCGAGGACATCACCACCCCTGAGCAGGCCTTCGCCGCCCGGGACGCCTACCTGGCGCTGGTCGACCGGCTGGGGGAGCTCGAGCTGGGCGAGCGGGTCGAGATGTCCGTCAAGCTGTCCATGTTCGGCCAGGCGCTGGACGGAGGGCACGAGTTGGCCCTCGCGGGCGTCCGTCCGGTCGTCGAGGCGGCCGCCGCCGTCGGCACCACCGTCACCCTCGACGCCGAGGACCACACCACCCTCGACTCGATGTTCGCCGTCCACGAGGAACTGCGGAAGGACTTCCCGCAGACCGGCTGCGTCATCCAGGCCTACCTCTTCCGCACCGAGGCCGACGCCCGCAGGCTCGCCGCCGGCGGCAGCCGGGTACGGCTCGTGAAGGGCGCCTACAAGGAGCCCGCCGAGGTCGCCCACCAGCACAAGCACGAGATCGACAAGGCGTACGTCCGGATCCTGCGGACCCTGATGGAGGGGGCGGGGTACCCGATGATCGGGTCCCACGATCCGCGCCTGATCTCCATCGGGCAGGAACTCGCGCGCAAGGCCGGCCGCAAGCCCGACGAGTACGAGTTCCAGATGCTGTACGGGATCCGGAGCGACGAACACCTGCGGCTCGCCGCCGAAGGACACCGCATGCGCGTCTACACCGCGTACGGCACCGACTGGTACGGCTACTTCATGCGCCGCCTCGCGGAGAAACCGGCGAACCTGCGTTTCTTCGTGCGCTCGATGGTCAGCAAGGGCTGAGCCCACCCCCGCTCGCAACACGCTCAGTAAGGAGTTACCGACCTCATGGACGCTGTGACCCAGGTCCCCACCCCCGTCAACGAGCCGGTGCGCGGCTACGCCCCCGGCTCGCCCGAGAGGTCCCGGCTGGAGGCCAGGCTCAAGGAACTGGCCGACAACCCGATCGACCTGCCCTGCACCATCGGCGGCGAGCGCCGGATGGGCGGCGGGGAGCGTTTCGACGTCGTTCAGCCGCACCGTCACAAGGCCCGCCTCGGCACGTACGCCAACGCCACCCGGCAGGACGCGCAGGACGCCGTCGACGCGGCCCTCGCCGCCGCGCCCGCCTGGCGCGCGATGTCCTTCGACGACCGGGCCGCGATCATCCTGCGCGCCGCCGAACTGCTCGCCGGCCCCTGGCGGGAGACGCTCGCCGCGTCCACCATGCTCGGCCAGTCGAAGACCGTCCAGCAGGCGGAGATCGACTGCCCCTGCGAACTCGTCGACTTCTGGCGCTTCAACGTCGCCTACGCCCGGCAGATCCTGGCCGAGCAGCCCCCGGCCAACTCCCCGGGCGTCTGGAACCGCCTCGACCACCGCCCGCTCGAGGGCTTCGTCTACGCGATCACGCCGTTCAACTTCACGGCGATCGCGGGCAACCTGCCGACCGCGCCCGCGCTGATGGGCAACGTGGTCGTGTGGAAGCCGTCCCCGACGCAGACGCACGCCGCCGTACTGCTGATGCGGCTGCTGGAGGAGGCCGGGCTGCCCAAGGGCGTCATCAACCTGGTCACCGGCGACGGCCTGGAGGTCTCCGAGGTCGCCCTGAACCACCGCGACCTCGCCGGCATCCACTTCACCGGCTCCACCAAGACCTTCCAGCACCTGTGGAGGACGGTCGGCGCCAACATCGAGAAGTACCGCACCTACCCGCGTCTGGTCGGCGAGACCGGCGGCAAGGACTTCGTCGTCGCCCACCCGAGCGCCGACCACGCGGTGCTGAAGACGGCCCTCACCCGGGGAGCCTTCGAGTACCAGGGCCAGAAGTGCAGCGCGACCTCCCGGGCCTACATCCCGGCGTCGATCTGGAACTCCGGCTTCAAGGAGGAGTTCGCGGCCGAGGTCGACGCCCTCACCATGGGCGACGTCACCGACCTGTCCCACTTCATCGGGGCGGTCATCGACGAGCGTTCCTTCGCCAAGAACAAGGCCGCGATCGACCGCGCCGAGGCGGACCCGGCCTGCACGATCGTCGCGGGCGGCACCTACGACCACTCGGTGGGCTGGTTCGTGCGCCCGACCGTCGTCGAGTGCACCGACCCGGAGAACGAGGTCTTCACCACCGAGTACTTCGGCCCGTTCCTCGCCGTGCACGTGTACGACGACAGTTCGGCCGAGGCGTACGACGCCATGCTGACCCAGATGGAGTCGGTCTCGGACTACGCGCTCACCGGCTCGGTCATCGCGAACGACCGCGCAGCCGCCGCGTACACGATGGAGAAGCTGCGCTACGCGGCCGGCAACTTCTACATCAACGACAAGTCGACCGGCGCCGTCGTCGGCCAGCAGCCCTTCGGCGGCGGCCGCGCCTCCGGCACCGACGACAAGGCCGGCGCCCCGCAGAACCTGATGCGCTGGACGCTGACCCGCGCCATCAAGGAGACGCTGGTCCCGCCGACCGACCACACCTACCCGCACATGGGCTGACGGCGCACAGCGCATCCGCGCACCCGCGCACCCGAACGGGCCGGTCTTCCGCAGACCCGGCCCGTTCGGCACACTGCCCGCATGGAGAGCGTGCTCGCGGACGACGGAGTCCGCCTGTGGGCGTCCCGCAGCGGCACCGCCGACCCGCTGGTCCTGTGCCACGGCGGACCCGGGCTGTGGGACATGTTCGAGGACCTGACGGCCCTGCCCGCCCCGCTGTCCGACGCGATCCGCTGGGATCAGCGCGGCTGCGGGCGCTCGCAGCGGTGCGACGGGCCGTGGACCACCGAGCGGTTCGTCGCCGACCTGGAGGCCGTACGGCGGCACTTCGGCCTCGGGAGGATGACCCTGCTCGGGCATTCCTGGGGCGCGCAACTGGCGTTGAGCTACGCCCTGGCCCACGCCGGGCGGGTGCGCGCGCTGATCTACGTGAGCGGTACGGGCATCGGCCCCGACACCGACTGGCACCCCGCCTACAAGGCGAACTTCCTCGCCCGGCTCGGCGAGGCCCCCGAACTGCTCGCCCGTTGGCGGGAGGCGCCGAACGGCAGCCGTGAGCGGGCGCTGATCCAGTGGTCCGTGGAGTTCGAGGACCGACGGCGGGCCCCGGAACACGCCGAGCGCATGGCCGACCCCTGGTTCGGCGTCAACACCGTGTGCAACGCGGCGCTCAACGCCGAGCGCGCACGGGACTGGGGCACCTGCGAGCTGTACGCGGCCTGCCGGCGTCTGGAGGCGCCGGTGCTGATCGTCGACGGCGCCCGGGACATCCGGCCCCGCTCGGCGGTCGACTCGCTGGAGCGCGCCCTGCCCCATGTGCGCCGGGTGACCCTGGCGGGAGCGGGCCATCTGCCGTGGGCGGAGGACCCCGAGGGCTTCCGCAACGCGGTGGCGTCGATCGTCTGACCGGCGCCTCTGACCGGCGCCGTCTCAGATAGTAGGAAGTCCGAGTAATTGTAGAGACAGGCGCGCGCTCCTCGCTTAGCTTTGTAGGAGCCGAACGTCTCGCTCGACCAAGCGAATGGCGGTCGAGAGCCGGGCCCCGTGCAGGCAACCCCTGCGGCCCCCGCTCCCCGCCTCTTCCGGCGTCTCGCATCCCCTTTGGCACTCCCTGGATTTCGAAGGAGTCGATTCCCCATGGCCGAGACGACCGTCCGCCGCCGAGTCCGTCACATCTCCCGTGCGAGCGAGTCCGACCGCAGGAACGCCGCCGCCGCCCTGCAGCGCGCCCTCGACCGCCGCGACAACGGAGGCGAGACCGGACACTGAGCCGGCCCCGCCCCCCGCAGTCCGGGAGCCGCACCCACGTGGGGCGCGGCGCGGGCGCCCGAACGGGACTTCGGGCCCCGCGCCGCACCTCGCCTCCCGCCGCACCCTTCAACTCCCTGCCGCCCCCGCCGGGCGTACCGACACGTCGGGGGATGTCCGGATGGCGGACGGTCCGTGTCATCACCTGGGACGAGGAGTAGGGTTCCCGCATGTCTCGCAGCCTCAATCTCGCAGTGATCCCCGGTGAC
Source organism: Streptomyces sp. B21-105 (assembly GCF_036898465.1). NCBI lineage: Bacteria > Bacillati > Actinomycetota > Actinomycetes > Kitasatosporales > Streptomycetaceae > Streptomyces > Streptomyces sp. B21-105. The sequence continues at coordinate 6,479,147 of NZ_JARUMJ010000001.1, forward strand.
GGCATCGGCCAGGAGGTCGTGGCCGAAGGTCTCAAGGTCCTCTCCGCCGTCCTCCCGCAGGACGTGAAGCTGGAGACCAAGGAGTACGACTTCGGCGCCCGGCGCTACCACGCCACCGGTGAGACCCTCACCGACGCCGACGTGGACGCGCTCAAGCAGCACGACGCGATCCTGCTCGGCGCGATCGGCGACCCGAGCGTCCCCTCCGGCGTCCTGGAGCGGGGTTTCCTGCTCAAGCTGCGCTTCGCCTTCGACCACCATGTGAACCTGCGTCCGTCGAAGCTCCTGCCCGGCGTGGCCACCCCGCTGGCCGGTCAGCCCGAGATCGACTTCGTCGTCGTCCGCGAGGGCACCGAGGGCCCGTACACCGGCAACGGCGGCACGATCCGCAAGGGCACCCCGCACGAGGTCGCCACCGAGGTCTCCGTGAACACGGCGTTCGGCGTCGAGCGCGTGGTCCGCGACGCGTTCGCCCGCGCCCAGGCCCGCCCCCGCAAGAAGCTCACGCTCGTCCACAAGAACAACGTGCTGGCCTTCGCCGGTCACCTGTGGACGAACGTCTTCAACCAGGTGGCCGCGGAGTTCCCCGACGTCACCACCGACTACATCCACGTCGACGCGGCCACCATCTACCTGGTCACCGACCCGGGCCGGTTCGACGTCATCGTCACCGACAACCTCTTCGGCGACATCATCACCGACCTCGCCGCGGCCGTCTCCGGCGGCATCGGCGTCGCCGCCAGCGGGAACATCAACCCGTCCGGCGAGTTCCCGTCCATGTTCGAGCCGGTGCACGGCTCGGCCCCGGACATCGCGGGCCAGGGCAAGGCCGACCCCACCGCCACGGTCCTGTCCGTCGCCCTGCTCCTGCGCCACCTCGGCTACGAGGCCGAGGCCGCCCGCATCGAGGACGCCGTCTCCGCGGACCTCGGGGAGCGCGGCTCGCTGCCCGCGCGCAGCACCTCCGAGATCGGCGACGCGCTCTCCGTACGAGTAACCGGCTGACCCGCGCCGCTCGAGAGCCTGCCTCGAAGCCGCCGGGTCGCAAGCGCGCCCGGCGGCTTCCGCATGTCCCCCGCCGGGTGTCACCATCAACCCTGGGTCGCATTCACGCCGTTTTTCGGCCGTCGCCCGTCTCTTGCGATAATCGAACGCGGAGCCGCGGTATGAGGGAATGCTCGGACGTCCTACCACCGGCCATCGGCCGTACGGACGTGAGCGCGGCCCGTCACACACAACCGGTGAAGGACAACCACTCATGACGACGCCCACGATCGAGCTCAAGCCCTCCGCCAGCCCCACCTCCGCCGCCGAGCGGCAGGCCGTCCTGGCGAACCCCGGCTTCGGCCGCCACTTCACCGACCACATGGTGACGATCAAGTGGACCGAGGGCCGCGGCTGGCACGACGGCCAGCTCGTTCCGTACGCGCCGATCCCGCTCGACCCGGCCACCAACGTCCTGCACTACGCGCAGGAGATCTTCGAGGGCCTGAAGGCGTACCGTCGCCCCGACGGCTCCGTCGCCACCTTCCGGCCCGACCAGAACGCCAAGCGCTTCCAGCGCTCCGCCCGCCGGCTCGCCATGCCCGAGCTGCCGGTCGAGACGTTCATCGAGGCCTGTGACGCGCTCGTCGCCCAGGACAAGGACTGGGTGCCCGCGCACGGCGGCGAGGAATCCCTCTACCTGCGACCCTTCATGATCGCGACCGAGGTCGGCCTGGGCGTCAAGCCGGCCAACGAGTACCTCTTCCTCGTCATCGCCTCACCGGCCGGCGCCTACTTCCCCGGCGGCGTCAAGCCGGTCTCCATCTGGGTCTCCGAGGACCACGTCCGCGCCGTCCCCGGCGGCATGGGCGACGCCAAGACGGGCGGCAACTACGCCGCCTCGCTGCTCGCCCAGGCCGAGGCCGCCGCGCAGGGCTGCGCCCAGGTCTGCTACCTCGACGCGGTCGAGCGCACATGGGTCGAGGAACTCGGCGGCATGAACCTGTACTTCGTCTACGGAAACAAGATCGTCACCCCGTCCCTCACCGGCTCGATTCTCGAGGGCGTCACCCGCGACAGTCTCCTCGCCGTCGCCCGCGACCTCGGCTACGAGGCCGAGGAGGGCCGTGTCTCCGTCGACCAGTGGCAGCAGGACTCCGCCGCCGGCACCCTCACGGAGGTCTTCGCCTGCGGCACCGCCGCCGTGATCACCCCGGTCGGCACGGTCAAGCGCACCGGCGGCGAGTGGCAGCAGTCGGGCGGCGAGCCCGGCGAGGTCACTCTCCGGCTGCGGCAGGCCCTGCTGGACATCCAGCGCGGCACGGCCGAGGACAAGCACGGCTGGATGCACCGCCTGGGCTGACCGCCCGCACGCCCACCCCGCACGCGCGCTGCCCGCACGCCCCACCGGGCCGGGCCGGGGCCGCACCGGACGTCACCACGTCCCGGCCGGCCCCGGCCGGGACGTGCCGTCGCCGTGGCCCGATGAGCGTCTCCCGGCAGAGGTCCGGGCACACGCCGCTCGCATCCTGAGACACCGGGTGAGCAGGCGGACGGACTGTGTCAGACTTCCCCCGTGCTCTCGTTCGCCACGATTATTGGCAGCAGGCGCGCCGGTCCGCAGTGACCGCCACGTACGACCAGGTACGGGCGGCCATCGTCGTCCTCGACCCGCGCGCAGACCTCTCGCACCCGCGAGGGGTTTTTCGCTTTTCTGGCACCACCCACAGCCAGGAGCGAGAGCGCGAGGGAGCATGGGGGGATGGTGGAGCCGGTCATTCCGGTAACGACCGAGGTCCAACACAGGAGTCTTCAGACCATGACCGCAACCAGCGAACTCGACGATTCGTTCCACGTCTTCGACACCACCCTGCGGGACGGCGCCCAGCGTGAGGGCATCAACCTCACCGTCGCCGACAAGCTGGCCATCGCCCGTCACCTGGACGACTTCGGAGTGGGGTTCATCGAGGGCGGCTGGCCCGGCGCCAACCCGCGCGACACCGAGTTCTTCGCCCGTGCGCAGGAGGAGATCGACTTCCGGCACGCCCAGCTGGTCGCCTTCGGCGCGACCCGCCGGGCCGGCGCGAAGGCGGCGGAGGACCCCCAGGTCAGGGCGCTGCTGGAGTCGGGTGCGGGGGTCATCACCCTGGTCGCGAAATCCCACGACCGGCATGTGGAACTGGCCCTGCGCACCACGCTGGACGAGAACCTGGCCATGGTGAGCGACACCGTGTCCTTCCTGAAGGGCGAGGGCCGCCGGGTCTTCGTCGACTGCGAGCACTTCTTCGACGGCTACCGCGCGAACCCCGAGTACGCGAAGGCGGTCGTGCGGGCCGCCGCCGAGGCCGGCGCCGACGTGGTCGTCCTGTGCGACACCAACGGCGGCATGCTGCCGGGGCAGGTGCAGGCGGTCGTCTCCACCGTCCTCGCCGACACCGGCGCCCGGCTCGGCATCCACACCCAGGACGACACCGGCTGCGCGGTGGCGAACACGCTGGCCGCGGTGGACGCGGGCGCGACGCACGTGCAGTGCACGGCGAACGGCTACGGCGAGCGGGTCGGCAACGCGAACCTCTTCCCGGTGGTCGCCGCCCTGGAGCTCAAGTACGGCAAGAAGGTGCTGCCCGAGGGGCGGCTGCGCGAGATGACCCGTATCTCGCACGCGATCGCCGAGGTCGTCAACCTCACCCCGTCCACGCACCAGCCGTACGTCGGCGTCTCGGCCTTCGCCCACAAGGCCGGCCTGCACGCCTCGGCCATCAAGGTCGACCCCGACCTCTACCAGCACATCGACCCCGAGCAGGTCGGCAACACCATGCGGATGCTGGTCTCCGACATGGCCGGCCGCGCCTCGGTCGAGCTCAAGGGCAAGGAACTCGGCGTAGACCTGGGCGGCGACCGCGAACTGGTCGGCCGGGTCGTCGAACGGGTCAAGGAGCGCGAACTGCAGGGGTACACCTACGAGGCGGCGGACGCCTCCTTCGAACTGCTGCTGCGCGCGGAGGTCGAGGGCAGCCCGCTGAAGTACTTCGAGGTGGAGTCCTGGCGGGCCATCGTCGAGGACCGCCCCGACGGCAGCCACGCCAACGAGGCCACCGTCAAGCTGTACGCCAAGGGCGAGCGGATCGTCGCCACGGCGGAGGGCAACGGACCGGTCAACGCCCTCGACCGCGCGCTGCGGGTGGCGCTGGAGAAGATCTACCCGCAGCTGGCCAAGCTCGAGCTGGTCGACTACAAGGTCCGCATCCTCGAGGGCGTCCACGGCACCCAGTCCACCACCCGCGTCCTGATCTCCACGACGGACGGGGCGGGGGAGTGGTCGACGGTGGGCGTCGCGGAGAACGTGATCGCCGCGTCCTGGCAGGCTCTGGAGGACGCGTACACGTACGGACTGCTCAGGGCGAGCGTGACGCCGGCGGAGTGACCGGGCCGGCGGGACGTCCCGGCAGGAACCGCGGGAACCGCGGAACGGCAGGACGGCAGGAACGGCAGGACCGCGCGCAGCTGACTGGTTTGGTGTGCTTCGGGTACTTTCGAGATATGAAGGTCGTGTCATCGGCCCGGAGCCTCCTCTCCCTGGTGGCCGCACTCGTGCTCGCCGTCCTGGCCCTGCTGGCGGCGGGCGCCCCGCGCGCCGACGCGGCCACCGACGTGTCGGCCGTCGCCGAGGCCCTCCGCGACAGCCCGGTCTACGTCGACCCCGAGGCGAGGGGCCAACTGTCCCAGGCGGACGCGCACGCCCTCCAGCAGCAGATCGAGGACGCCGGCAAGCCGCTGTTCATCGCGGTACTGCCGGCCGGCTACCCCATGGCGGACCTCTTCACCGATCTGCGGACCGCCACCGGCGTGACCGGCGCGTACGCGATCCGCCTCGGCGACCGCTTCGACGCCCGGGCCGACTCCTCGGTGCTCTCCCGCACGGCCGTCCAGAACCTGGTCACCAGCGTCCGCTCCGAGCCTGACGCGTCGGCCCAGCTGGCCGACTTCACCGACCGCGCCCTGCTGAACATGGGCGGTTCGGCCCCCGCGAGCTGGGGCTCCTCGGACGGCGACGGGGTCTCGCAGACCGCGCTGATCACGGCGGGCGTGGTGCTGGCGGCGGGCGGGGCCGGCGCGTACACGCTGGTGCGCCGCAACCGCCGGCGCCGCGCGGACGAGCAGCGGGCCGCACTCGACCGGCTGCGGGTCGTCGTGGACGAGGACATCACCGCGTTCGGCGAGGAACTGGACCGGCTGGACTTCCATCCGGCCGAGCCGGGCGCCGACGACGCCATGCGCGCCGACTACGAACGTGCTCTGGACGCCTACGAACAGGCGAAGTCGGCCATGGCGTCGGCCGCGCGCCCCGAGGACGTGCGCGGTGTCACCGAGGCCCTGGAGGACGGCCGCTTCTCCCTCGCCCTGCTCGCCGCCCGCCGGGAGGGACGGCCGCTGCCCGAACGCCGTCCGCCCTGCTTCTTCGACCCCCGCCACGGCCCTTCGGTCGGCGACGCCACCTGGACGCCGACCGGCGGGGCCACGCGTGAGGTCCCGGTCTGCGCCGCGGACGCGACCAGGCTGGCCGACGGCCGCGATCCGGTGATCCGCGAGGTCGACAGCGACTACGGCCGCCGCCCCTACTGGGAGGCGGGCCCGGCCTACGGCCCCTGGGCGGGCGGCTACTTCGGCGGCGGCATCCTGCCCGGCCTCCTCGTCGGCACGATGCTCGGCTCCATGATGGCCACCCCGTCCTACGCCCACGCCTACGGCGACGGATACGGGGACTTCGGCGGCGGCTACGACGGCGGCGACGTCTCCGGAGCCGACTTCGACCCCGGTGACTTCGGTGGCTTCGGAGACGGCGGGGGAGGAGGCGACTTCGGCGGGGGCGACTTCGGCGGAGGATTCTGACGCCCGAACGCCCGAACATCCGACGTCCCGCCTTCCGGTTCGCAGCCCCGCACCGCCGCACGCAGCCCCGCTCTCAGTCCTGCACCGCCGCCTTGGCGAATCCCAGCACGCCGTCGAAGTCGATCGCGCCGGGGTCGCCGTGCGTGTTCTCGGGCACGTGCATGTGTCCGCACACCCCCTTGAAGGCGTTCCACCGCTGCCCGCTCATCCGCTGGCCGCCGCCGTTCCCCGCCGACTTCGGGTAGGCGGGCCACAGCGCCGGGCCGCGCAGCGGCACATGGTGGTGGATGTTCATCCACGCCAGGTACTGGGCGACGGCGCGCAGCGCCCACTCCGGGGCCTTCGGCCAGTACAGGTGCGTCTGGCCGCGGGCCGTCCACTTGGCGTGCAGGCTCGGATCGCAGGTGCCGACGAGTTCCACCTGGCAGACGTTCAGGGTGTTCGTCTCGACGCCGCCGCGCAGGTTGGCCAGGGCGCGCGAGGAGATGTCGATGTCGAAGTGCTGGTACCACTTCAGCCGCTTGGCGGCGAAGTCCGGCACCGCCGTCAGGTTGGGTGCGACGGAGCCGCCCTGGTAGTCGGGCAGCGAGCGGCCCTCGGTGGTGTGCAGGACGACGACGTTGACCTCCATGCGGTCGCCGCCGAAGTCGTCCTGGTACCAGTGGTCGCGGTTCGCGCCGGGATAGTGCTGGGGTCCGGTCCTGGTGCTCATACCTCGTGACTGTGACACAAGGCACAAATCGGGGCCGGAAGCTCTTTGCTTCCGGCCCCTTTCTGCTGTTTTCTGATGTTTTCTGCCATGCCGTGTCAAAGCGCCTACGCGTTCTTGATCGCCGAGATGTCGAAGTTCAGCTTGATCTTGTCCGAGACCAGGACGCCACCCGTCTCCAGCGCTGCGTTCCAGGTCAGGCCCCACTCCGAGCGCAGGATCTCCGCCTTGCCCTCGAAGCCGACGCGCTCGTTGCCGAACGGGTCCCTCGCGGCGCCGTTGAACTCCAGGTCGATGGTGAGCGGCCTGGTGACGCCGAGGATGCTCAGATCGCCGGTGACGCGGTAGTCGTCGCCGGCGGACTCGACGGACGTGGAGCGGAAGGTCATCGCCGGGAACTCGTCGGTCTTGAAGAAGTCGGCGCTCTTGAGGTGGCCGTCGCGGTCGGCGGACCCGGTGTCGATGCTGTCCATCCTGACGTCGATGGAGGCGGTGGACCGGGACGGGTCGGCGCCGTCCAGCTGCAGAGAGCCGGTGAACTCGTTGAACTTGCCCTTGACGTTGGTGACCATGGCGTGCCGGGCCGTGAAGCCGATCGTCGAGTGTGCCGGGTCGATCGAGTAGACGCCGGTCAGCGCGGCGAGCTCGGGGCTCACCGTGGCGGTGGCGGCGGCGGAGTCGTCGGTGTTCTTGCGGCCGAAGATGCTCATGGGATGCTCCTTGGGGGACGGGGGAGGCCCGGTTTGTTTAACCTTCAATGACTCCAACGTGGGCGGTCGCGAACCTATTCCGCAGGGGCTGCCGGACTCGCCGCATCACTCGACCGGCCGAAGCAGAACCGCGTCGCGCACCCCGGATGTGAGGCGGATCGCACCCGCGGTCTTTGTGCGACCCCCACAAGCGCGAGGCCCTCTGAGCAGTCGGAACGGCTGCACGCCCGCCGGGTTCTGTTCGGTGGTACCAGGAAAACGCTTCGGAGACTGTACGGAGTCGACGTCTCGCTTTCCTTGGCGGGCTTCGTAAGGTCGCTACATGACCGTTTTGGAAGAGACGACGGGCGAACTGACCGCCGAGCCTTCGGAGCCCACGGACGCGCGCGGCCGGGTGGCCGAACTGCACGGGATCCGTGCCCAAGCCCTGGCCGGTCCGAGCGAGAAGGCGACCCAGGCGCAGCACGCCAAGGGCAAGCTGACCGCCCGGGAGCGGATCGAGCTGCTCCTGGACCCGGGGTCCTTCCAGGAGGTCGAGCAGCTGCGCAGGCACCGCGCGAGCGGCTTCGGCCTCGAGGCGAAGAAGCCGTACACCGACGGTGTGATCACCGGCTGGGGCACGGTGGAGGGCCGCACGGTCTTCGTCTACGCCCACGACTTCCGCATCTTCGGCGGCGCGCTGGGCGAGGCCCACGCCACGAAGATCCACAAGATCATGGACATGGCCATCGCGGCCGGGGCTCCGCTGGTCTCGCTCAACGACGGCGCCGGCGCCCGTATCCAGGAGGGCGTCTCCGCGCTCGCCGGGTACGGCGGCATCTTCCAGCGCAACACCAAGGCCTCCGGCGTCATCCCGCAGATCTCCGTGATGCTCGGCCCGTGCGCGGGCGGCGCGGCCTACAGCCCCGCCCTGACGGACTTCGTGTTCATGGTCCGTGAGACCTCGCAGATGTTCATCACCGGCCCGGACGTCGTCAAGGCGGTCACCGGCGAGGAGATCACCCAGAACGGCCTCGGTGGCGCCGACGTGCACGCCGAGACCTCCGGTGTCTGTCACTTCGCCTACGACGACGAGGAGACGTGCATCGCCGAGGTGCGCTACCTCCTGTCGATGCTGCCGCAGAACAACCGCGAGAACCCCCCGCGCGCCGAGGCCGGCGACCCGGCCGAGCGTCGCGGCGACGTCCTGCTCGACCTGGTCCCGGCCGACGGCAACCGCCCGTACGACATGACCAAGGTCATCGAGGAGATCGTCGACGACGGCGACTACCTCGAGGTCCACGAGCGGTGGGCGCGCAACATCATCTGCGCGCTGGCCCGTCTGGACGGCCGCGTCGTCGGCATCGTCGCCAACCAGCCCCAGTCGCTGGCCGGCGTGCTGGACATCGAGGCCTCCGAAAAGGCCGCCCGCTTCGTGCAGATGTGCGACGCCTTCAACATCCCGATCGTCACCCTGCTCGACGTCCCCGGCTTCCTGCCCGGCGTCGACCAGGAGCACGGCGGCATCATCCGGCACGGCGCGAAGCTGCTCTACGCCTACTGCAACGCGACCGTCCCCCGTATCTCGCTCATCCTGCGCAAGGCCTATGGCGGCGCCTACATCGTCATGGACAGCCAGTCCATCGGCGCGGACCTCACCTACGCGTGGCCGACCAACGAGATCGCCGTCATGGGCGCCGAAGGCGCGGCCAACGTCATCTTCCGGCGGCAGATCGCCGGCGCGGAGGACCCCGACGCCATGCGGGCCCGCATGGTCAAGGAGTACAAGTCCGAGCTGATGCACCCGTACTACGCGGCCGAGCGCGGCCTCGTCGACGACGTCATCGACCCGGCGGAGACCCGCGAGGTCCTGATCCGCTCGCTGGCGATGCTCCAGTCCAAGCACGCCGACCTGCCGTCCCGCAAGCACGGCAACCCTCCGCAGTAACACGGCGGACCCCCAGCGGCACCCCTGCGGAAACCTCATCCACGGAGACTGAGACCCATGAACACTCCCGACATCCGCGTCGAGAAGGGCCACGCCGAGCCCGAGGAAGTCGCCGCCATCACGGCGATCCTCCTGGCCCGCGCCGCCGCCCGCACCTCCGAGCCCGCCCCGGACCGCCGAGGCCGCCACAAGGCCGGCTGGCGCCGTCTGGAGCGCGAGGGCGGCTTCCGCGCCCCGCACAGCTGGCACTGACCTCCCACGACACGGAAGGGCCCCTCTCCGAGAGAGGGGCCCTTCCGCATGTCCGGGGCGCGATGTCCGGGCGGTCTTCGGGGCGCGGGGAACTGTGCCACCGCCCACCGGCCACCGACTGCCCGGCTGACGGCTCAGCACCGCCGCGGGCAGCCCGTGGCCGCGCCGACGCCTACCGCAACCGCGCCATCAGGGCGTGCTCCACGAGGGTGATCAGCGCCGACTTGGCGTCCGCGCGATGACGGGCGTCCGTCGTGATGATGGGGGTGTCGGGGCCGATCTGCAGCGCCTCGCGTACCTCGTCCGGGTTGTACGGCTGGTTGCCGTCGAAGCCGTTGAGCGCGATGACGAAGGGGAGACCCGAGTTCTCGAAGTAGTCGACCGCGGGGAAGCAGTCGGCGAGACGGCGGGTGTCGACGAGGACGATCGCGCCGATGGCGCCGCGCACCAGGTCGTCCCACATGAACCAGAAGCGGTCCTGGCCGGGCGTGCCGAACAGGTACAGGATCAGGTCCTGGTCCAGGGTGATGCGGCCGAAGTCCATGGCGACCGTGGTGGTCGTCTTGTCCCCCGTGTGGGTGAGGTCGTCGATACCCGCCGACGCGGACGTCATGACGGCCTCGGTGCGCAGCGGATTGATCTCCGAAACAGCCCCGACGAACGTGGTCTTGCCCACGCCGAAGCCGCCCGCCACCACGATCTTCGCGGAAGTGGTGGAGCGGGAGGGACCCCCGCTAGAGCTTGCGAAGTCCACTGAGCACCCTTTCGAGCAGTGTCACGTCTGGCTGGCCGCCGGCGCTCTCGTCGCCGCCGGGCTGATGGATGGCGACCAGTCCCGCTTCCGCCAGGTCGGCGACGAGGATCCTGGCCACACCGAGGGGGATGGTCAGCAGCGCCGAGATCTCGGCGACCGACTTGATCTCTCGGCAGAGGTTGCAGATCCGCTGATGCTCGGGCAGCTGGCCCTGCATCTGATGCGGCTGCGCGGTGGTGTGCACCAGCGCCTCGATGGCGAGCTGGTAACGCGGGCGGGTCCGGCCACCGGTCATGGCGTACGGACGCACCAGCGGGTTGTTCGACGAACCGGCAGGCGCCGGTTCCGGGGCGCGGCGGTGCGGCTGCACCGGCTGGATACGCGGGGAGTGCGGCTGGTCGTACGGGGACGGCCCCGGGCCCTGCGGCCCCTGAGGCGCGTACGGCCGTTGCTGGCTGGGCGCGGAGGGGAAGTCGTAACGGTTCGGGTTCTGGGAACCGTCGTTCTGGCCCTGGGCAGGACCGTACGACCAGTTGCCCGAATGCGAACCGCCTGGGGGTGTTGCCACTCTCTCTCCTCCTCCGACTGTGCCCTGGCACCCATCACGTGGAGCCGCGTCCCGAAACACTACGGCCTCGGGACGCCAAAACGCACCGTCCGTTTGTTAGTTGAGAAGGCTCCCTTGGAGCTCCGCTCGAAGATCGGGCGTCAGGACCGAACCGGCTCGGTCCACCAGGAGGGCCATCTCGTACCCGATGAGGCCGATGTCCGCCTCGGGGTGTGCGAGCACCGCGAGCGAGGAACCGTCGGACACGGACATGATGAACAGGAATCCCCGCTCCATCTCCACAACCGTCTGGTTCACGCTGCCTCCCTCGAAGATCCGGGAAGCGCCTGCCGTCAGGGACGTCAGACCTGAGGCGACGGCCGCGAGCTGGTCGGCACGGTCGCGGGGGAAGCCTTCGGACATCGCCAGAAGGAGTCCGTCGGCGGAGACCACCACCGTGTGGGACACCCCCGGGGTGTTGTCCACGAAGTTGGTGATCAACCAGTTCAGGTTCTGTGCCGCCTGGCTCATCGGGCTCACACTAACGCTCCTGGTTGTAGGTGCTGTCAGGCCCACCGTGAAGATTCCCAGTGGCCTGGCCGTTCGTTTCACTGCTTCCTGCGTTGCGTCCGCGCTGGACGCCGCGACGCAGGTTGCTCAACCTGCCTCGGACGTCCTCCGGGGCGCGGGAGACCTGTGGGCCTCCCTGGGGGGTGCTCTCGGCGGCGCCTTCGATGAGGTTGGCCTTGGGCACCCGCCGCGGCAGACCGGAGGAGGTGACCCCGCCCGCCTTGGGCTTCTTCAGAGCGGAGGCCTGCTGCCAGCGCTCGTCGTTCGCCGACCGCCAGGTGTCGCCGCCGCCGTTGCTCTCCGAAGAGGAGGCCGGCGCTTCCTGCTTCGTGGCGGGCCGTGCGCCGTTCGGACCGCTTGCGGTGGATCCGCGGCGGGGCAGACCGGCTTCGGTCAGCGCGTGGGAGGCGGCGGGGGTCGATCCCGGACGATCGAAGCCTACGCGGTTCTGCTCACCCGCGTCAGCGGCCTGCGTGGATTCCGCTTCGGGAGCGTACTGGTCCGGGTAGCCGTTCTGGTAACCGTTGCCGTGACCGTTCTGCTGCGGCCAGTCGTCCTGGTAGGACTGCTGCTCCTCGTACGGCGAGAAGCCTTCGGACGCGGCCGGTTCGGCAGCCGTTCGCTCCTCCTGGACGGGCTCCGCATACGCGGGGTCCGGGTAACCGCCGTTCGAAGAGAACCCGTCGCCCTGCGGCAGGCCGTTCCGCGGGGCGAAGGAGTCGCCCTGCGAGGCGAAGGAGTCGCCCTGCGGCGTCCCGCCGTTCGGCGGGAAGTACGGGTCGTCGTACGCCGGGCGCGGCTGCTCCTGGTACGCCGTCTGCTGGTCGAACGAGGCGGGCTGCTCGGCGTAGCCGGTCGCACCGTTGTCGTAGTGGCCCTGGGCGCCGCTGCGGGCCGGGTCGTAACCGCCCTGTCCGGCTTCGTAGCCCTGCTGTCCCTGGCCGGCGTCGTAGTTCTCGCCGTAGGGGGAGACCTCGGCGGACCGGTGCGGCTGCGCGGACTGCTGGTCCGGCTGGCCCGACTGGGACTCCAGGGCCGCGCGGCGCTCCTCGCGCATCAGGGACCGGCCCACCGGGTCCAGGTCGCGGATGTCGTCGGGGACCTCGTAGCGGCTGTCGTCGAAGCCGAGCTCGGCGGCGGTGCGCATCGGCAGACCGTTGCTGAAGTCCTCGCCGGCGCCGTAGTTCTGCTCCGGGATGATCTGCGAGACGGTGAACTCGTCGCGGTCCGGCTGGTGCTGCTGTTCGCCGCCGCCGCCGTGGGTGATCGCGTCGGGCAGCATGACCAGCGAGGTGGTGCCGGCCTGCTCGCCCGAGGGCCGCAGCTGGACGCGGATGCCGTGCCGGTCGGACAGTCGGCCGACCACGAACAGGCCCATACGCTGGGAGATCGCGGCGTCCACGGTCGGCGGGTTGGCCAGTTTGTGGTTGATGTCCGCGAAGTCCTCGGCGGTCAGGCCGATGCCCTTGTCATGGATCTCGATCATCACGCGGCCGTCCGGAAGACGGGTGGCCGTCACGCGGACCTTGGTCTGCGGGGAGGAGAACGTGGTGGCGTTCTCCAGCAGCTCGGCGAGCAGGTGCACGAGGTCGGTCACGGCACGGCCGTGGATCTCGGCCTCCGGGACGCCCGACAGCTCGATGCGCTCGTACTGCTCCACCTCGGAGGAGGCGGCGCGCAGCACGTCGACCAGCGGGACCGGCTGGTCCCAGCGACGGCCGGGCTCCTCGCCCGCGAGGACCAGCAGGTTCTCGCCGTTGCGGCGCATACGGGTCGCGAGGTGGTCCAGGCGGAAGAGGTTCTCCAGCTGGTCCGGGTCGGCCTCGTTGTTCTCCAGGTCGGTGATCAGGGTCAGCTGGCCCTCGATCAGCGACTGGTTGCGGCGCGAGAGGTTGGTGAAGATCGCGTTGATGTTGCCCCGCAGCAGGGCCTGCTCGGCGGCGAGCCGGACGGCCTCACGGTGGACCTGGTCGAAGGCACGGGCGACCTCGCCGATCTCGTCCGTGGTGGTGATCGGGATCGGGGCGACCCGGGTGTCGACCCGGCCGGGGTCGGTGCGGGAGAGCTGGTCGACGAGCATCGGCAGCCGCTGTTCGGCGATGCCGAAGGCGGCGTTGCGCAGCTGGCGCATCGAGCGGCTCATCTGGCGGGCCACCGCACCGGCGAGGATGAACGCCAGGAGCAGGGCGACGACCACGGCGGCGCCGGTGATGATCGCGGAGGTCTTGGCGTCCGCCGCGATGTCCGACGCCTCGGACACGGCCGTGTCGGTCAGGTCCGACTCGATCTGCCGGTAGGCCTCGTACTTCAGCGTGGTGACCGCCCACCAGTTCTCTATGCTGATGCCCTTTTCGGCGAGGGCGGCGCGCTCGGCGCCGTCCCTGCTCCGCATCGTGGAGATGGCGACGACCATGGTCGTCGGGTTGGCGGGCGGCGGAACGTAGTCCGGGTTCTTCTGCTTCGCCTCGGCGGCCTGCGCGGCGCCGTCGCTCTTGATCTTCGCCTCGGCGTCCTGCAGCTTCTGCGCGTCGGCCTCGGTGCCGCCGCCGACGTACTCCTCGATGGCGATGCCCTCGAGGTAGGCGTAGGAGGAGAGGGAGACCTTCTGCTTGGCGAAGTCGTCGTCCCGCGGGCCCGGCTTGATCAGCAGGTGCATGCCGATCGAGCGTTCCAGCGACATCGCGGCCTTGGTCAGCGAGATCGCGTAGACGGTGCGGCCGTAGGAAGTGATGTTGCCGGTGCCCAGACCGAGCTCGTTGGAGAACTCCATCAGGGGGTGCGCGATCGCTGTGTAGCCCTCTTCGGTCTGTACGCCCGACAGTTTGGAGGTGTAGGCGGCCGCGCGCAGCGGCGCCAGCTTCGTCTCCGCGTCGCGGAACAGCTTCAGCCGGCGCTCCAGACCGGCCTTCGCCGGCATGTTCTTCGCGGCCTCGTCGAAGGCGTTGGCCGCGTCGTCGGTGACCTTGCGGGCCGCGGTGACCGTCGCGTCGTCCTGTTTGCCGGCGAGCAGGGGCGCGGCCGAGATGTCGCGCTCCTTGTAGATGGCGTCGCCGTAGCTGAGCGAGGCCCGCACCAGACGCGCGGTGTTCTCCGCGTCCTCGGCCTCCTGCCAGGTGTCGATCGAGCTCTTCACCTGGAAGCCGCCCATGACCAGGCCGACCACCACGGGTATGAGCAGAATCGCGTTCAGCCGGGTCGGCACCCGCCAGTTGCGCGGGGAGAGCCGGCTGCCGCCTCTGGCGGACGCGGCCGTCGGCTCCGAGCCGGGCACATGGGCGGGCGCCGCTCCGCGCGGCGGCGGCGTGAAGTTGCCCCGGGCCGCAGGCTCGGGACTTTTCTTGCTTCGCCTCACTCGACCAACAACCTCTCGGCGGTCGGCACCTTCGTCGTGCCGCTGTGTCTCAGAGCCCGGTCAGCCATCGACCATGAGTACGTCATTGACTATTGGGCAGTTCAGGCATTCCAGCATGACGACCAGTCCTCTTCCAAACATGGAAGGGAGAGGGTTCGACGTGATGTAAACCCCAGATAAAACGGTCAAAAAGAACGAGCCCCGCCAAAAGACGGGGCCTTCATGCGCACAGTGAGACCGAGCGACCGCGACGCGTGGCGGGACAGGTCGATTCCTCTGCCGAAACGTTATGAACACCGGAGCCGACCGTGTCAAAGCCCACAGCCGGCTCCAGAGCGCCTACGGCAACTGCTGTACGTCGCCTAATGCTTGAAAGTTACCGCAGTCGTGCCATCAGCGCATGCTCGACCAGGGTGATCAGCGCGCTCTTGGCGTCCGAGCGGTGCCGGGCGTCCGTCGTGATGATGGGGGTGTCCGGGCCGATCTGCAGCGCCTCGCGCACCTCTTCGGGCTGGTAGGGCTGCTGCCCGTCGAAGCCGTTGAGCGCGACCACGAACGGCAGACCGCTGTTCTCGAAGTAGTCGACCGCGGGGAAGCAGTCGGCGAGGCGCCGCGTGTCCACCAGCACCACCGCGCCGATCGCACCGCGCACCAGGTCGTCCCACATGAACCAGAACCGGTCCTGGCCCGGCGTGCCGAACAGGTAGAGGATCAGGTCCTGGTCGAGCGTGATGCGGCCGAAGTCCATGGCCACCGTGGTGGTGGTCTTGTCCCCGGTGTGGGTCAGGTCGTCGATGCCCGCCGAAGCGGACGTCATCACGGCCTCCGTGCGCAGCGGGTTGATCTCGGAGACGGCGCCCACGAACGTGGTCTTGCCCACGCCGAAGCCACCCGCCACCACGATCTTCGCGGAGGTGGTGGCCCGGCCTCCGTCAGAGCTTGCGAAGTCCACTGAGCACCCTTTCGAGCAGCGTCACGTCAGGTGCGCCACCGTTGTTCTCGTCGCCGCCCGGCTGGTGGATGGCCACCAGTCCGGCCTCGGCGAGGTCCGCGACGAGGATCCGCGCCACACCCAGCGGCATGGCCAGCAGCGCCGAGACCTCGGCGACCGACTTCACCTCGCGGCACAGGTGACAGATCCGCTGGTGCTCCGGGAGCAGCCCCATGAGCGCTGCCGGGTCGGCCGTGGTGCTGATCAGCGCCTCGATGGCGAGCTGGTAGCGCGGCCTGGTCCGGCCACCGGTCATCGCGTACGGACGCACCAGCGGCTGGTCGCCCTCATCGCCGTACGGCTCCGCGTACGGATCATGATGGGCGGTGGGCGGGGTCATGGATCCTCCGGGCGGGACAGCAATTTAGGTTTGTCGTGCCGTCCGTCGAGGCCGGTGGGGGGAATTGTGTCGGCCGGACGGTGGTTTCGTGAGGCGGGTGGTACTCGGGCGGGTCAGTGGAGCAGACTGCCCTGGAGCTCGGCGCGGAGGTCGGGCGTGAGGACCGCGCCCGCTCGGTCGACGAGCAGTGCCATCTCGTAGCCGACGAGGCCGATGTCGCACTCCGGGTGCGCGAGCACGGCCAGCGACGACCCGTCCGAGACGGACATGAGGAAGAGGAATCCCCGCTCCATCTCGACGACCGTCTGGGCCACGTTGCCGCCTTCGAAGATCCGGGAGGCCCCGGCCGTGAGTGAGGTCAGCCCCGAGGCGACGGCCGCCAGCTGATCGGCACGGTCGCGGGGGAAGCCCTCGGACATGGCCAGCAGGAGCCCGTCGGCGGACACCACGACGGTGTGGGACACCCCAGGGGTGTTGTCCACGAAGTTGGTGATCAACCAGTTCAGGTTCTGTGCTGCCTGGCTCATCTGGCTCAACTAACGCTCCTGCTGGTGAGTGGGGCTCGGGAAACTGCCGGTCGAGCCGTTGCCGGCCTGACGACCCTGCGCGATGCCCCGACGGAGATTGGTCAGCCGGCCGCGAACGTCGTCAGGCGTACGCGAGACCTGCGGACCGGTCTGGTGCTGTTGCTGCTGAGCCGTGCCCGGGACGAGGTTCGCCCGGGGCACCCGGCGCGGCAGACCGGAGGTGGTGACGCCGCCCGCGGCAGGCTGCCTGACCCGCTCGGCCTGACGGACGAGTTCGTCGTTGGGCGAGGTCCGCCAGGAGGCGGGGCCGGCGGCCGGGCGCTGCGAAGCGGCCGGGGCCTGCGGCTGCTGTTCCTGCTGCGGAGCCGGGGACGGCGCCGCACCGCTCGCCTGCTGACCGTGGAACCAGTTGGTCTCCAGCGTGTCGTACAGCGGGGTGCGGCCGTCGCCGGGACCCGCGGCCGGCGGCAGCGCCTCCGGCTCAGGGCGCCCGGCCGGACGCTGCGGGACCGGCTGGTGCGCTGCTCCGTAGCCGTTCGACTGCGGAGCGGGGAACTGGCCGGTGGACGAGGGGTCCTGGCGGCCGGGAAGGGAGTGCTGCCCGGTGGAGGAGCCGTCGTAGCCGGGGGAGGCGAACTGGCCCGTGGAGCCGTTGTCGTAGCCCTGCGGTGCGAAGTGGTCGGGCGTCGCCGGGGCGTTCTGGCCGCCGGGGGCGCCGAAGACGTCGGAGCGGGTGTAGCCGTTGTCGCCCGGACGGCCGCCCGCGCCGGGGCGCTCGAACTGGCCGGTGTCCGGACGCTGGAACCGACCGGTGTCCTGCGGGTTGCCCACGGCCGGGAACTGGCCCGTGTTCTGCGGACCGTTCGCCGCGGGCCGGCCGAAGTCGGCGGCTCGGTCGAAGTCGGCAGGCCGGCCGAAGTCGGCGGGACGGCTGAAGTCGGCGGGACCGCCCTGGCCCTGACGCTCGTCGGTCCGCGGCACCGCGGGTATCTCGGCGGTGGCGCCGGGACCCTGCCGGTCGTCGATGCGCGGCATGCGCGAGGTCTGCGCGACGTCCGGCTCCTCGTGGCCGCGCGGGGCGTCCAGCGGGGTGCGCGGCACGGGCGGCCGGGCGTTCTCGTCGCCCCAGCTGGTCACGCGCGGCTGCGGGTTGCCGCCCGGCAGCTCGGCGCGCGGACCGCCGCGCGGCGGCAACTGCGGCTGACGGCCGCGGCCGCCCTGCTCGGCGTTGTCGGGGCGCTGCTGCGGCGGACGTCCGCCGAACATGTCCATGCCCTGCGTGCTGCCGTTGGCCGCCTGCCGGCCCTGCGGCGCACCCGGCGCCTGGCCGCCGAAGCCGGCGCCGGCCGGAGCCGGACGGCCCTGCGGCGGTGCGGCCGGCGGCTGCTGGGGACCGCGCGGCGGCTGTCCGCCGGGACGGCCACCGCCGTCCCTGCCGGGCAGTGCGGCCCGGGGACCCTGACCGCCGGCGAGCCGGCCGCCCGCGCCGGGACCGGCGCCGAGGGCGCCGCCCTGGCGACGCGCGGCGGCGACGCCGGCCGCGGCCTGCGCGGCGGCGGGACCGCCCGCGACACCGCCCTGACCGGGCTTGGGCTGGGGCTTGTTGCCGCCCTGGGCGACGTCCACGGGCAGCATGACCAGCGCGGTCGTGCCACCGGAGTCGGAGGGGCGCAGCTGGATGCGGATGCCGTGCCGCTGCGACAGACGACCGACCACGAACAGACCCATGCGGCGGGAGACCGACACGTCCACGGTGGGCGGCGAGGCGAGTCGCTCGTTGATCGCGGCGAGGTCCTCGGGGGAGAGGCCGATGCCGGTGTCGTGGATCTCGATCAGCACGCGGCCGTCGGGCAGCGCGTGACCGGTGACCTTGACCTTGGTCTGCGGGGAGGAGAACGAGGTGGCGTTCTCCAGCAGCTCGGCGAGCAGGTGCACGAGGTCGTTGACGACCCGGCCGGCCACTTCGGTGGTCGGCACCGAGGAGAGCTCGATGCGCTCGTACTGCTCCACCTCGGAGGCTGCGGCGCGCAGCACGTCGACCAGCGGGACCGGACGGGTCCAGCGGCGGCCGGGCTCCTCACCCGCGAGGACGAGGAGGTTCTCACCGTTACGGCGCATGCGGGTCGCGAGGTGGTCGAGCTTGAAGAGCGAGGACAGCTGGTCCGGGTCGGCCTCGCGGGACTCCAGTTCGGAGATGAGCGAGAGCTGACGCTGGATGAGGCCCTGGGACCGGCGCGAGAGGTTGGTGAACATCGCGTTGACGTTGCCCCGCAGCAGGGCCTGCTCGGCAGCGAGGCGGACCGCCTCGCGGTGCACGTCGTCGAAGGCCGCGGCCACCTGGCCGATCTCGTCCCGGGAGTGCACACCGACCGACTCCACGGACGTGTCGACGTCCTGCGGGTCGGACTCGGACAGCTGCTTGACCAGTTCGGGCAGCCGGTCCTGGGCGACCTTGGTGGCGGTCTCCTGAAGGCGGCGCAGCGAGCGGATCATGGACCGGGCGACGACGAACGCGCCGACCAGCGAGACGCCCAGCACGAGCAGGATCAGCGCACCGGAGATGATCGCCTCGCGCTCGGACTCGGCGCGCAGCTCACGCGCCTTCTGCTCCATGTCCTCGAGCAGCCCGTGCTCGATGTTGGCCATCTGCGCGATCTTGGTCGAGCTGTCGTCGATCCAGTCCTTGTACGACCGCTTGTCCTGCGACTGCAGACCGGTGTCCGAGCTCAGCGCCCGGTTGGCGTAGGTGTCGGCCTCTTCGATGACCGGGTTGCCCCGCTCGATCGGCCGCAGCAGCTCGTCGGCGCCGTCGTTGCCGTAGATGCTGCGGAAGCTCGCGAGTTCGGAGTCCTCGTTCTGGAGGGCGGCCTCGGCGTACTGCCGGTCGTTCTCGGAGAGGTCGCCGTAGACGGTGTTCTGCACCGGCAGCGCCGAGGCGAGCACGGCGCGCTGGACGGAGGCGTACTCCTTGGCCGCGGAGAAGGCGGACAGGGCGCGGGTGCGCTGGATCATCTCCGGGTTGCTGGTGGCCTGCGCCATGTCCTGCGACAGGTCCAGCAGGCTGGTGATGAGCCGGTGGTAGGCCTCGACCGTCTGGGTGGAGTTCTTCGGCTCCGAGTAGGCGGTCGACCGGATCTTGGCCAGGTTGCCGAGGTCGCTGAGAAGGCCCACGAGGCTGTCGCGGACACCCTGCAGGTTGCCGTCCGTACTGGCGGCGTCGATCTCCTCCGAGGCGTCCTGGAAGTCGGTCACCGCCCGGTCGGTCTTCTCCCGGTAGCCCGTGATGCCGAAGTCGGTCGCCTTGGTGCCGTGCGACAGCGGACCGGCGGAGTGGTCGCGCTCGTTCTGCAGCTGGACGGCCAGCTCGGTGGCCTGCTTGGTCATGTCCGTCAGCAGCTTCATGTTGTCGAGCTGCTTGATGTCGTCCATGGACTGGTCGATGCGCAGCGCGCCCAGCGTGGTCGCGGCGACCACCGGCAGGGTCAGCAGCGCCACCAGACGCGTGGAGATGCGCCAGTTGCGCAGGGCCACCCGAGGACCGGGACCGCCGGCCGGCGGCTTGGCCGTCGGAGTCGGGGGAAGGGGACTCGACGACGCGGACGAGCCGGGGCGCCCGTGGCGCTCACCGCCGTCGCCGGAAGCGGCCGGGCCCGGGTTCTGGGCGTGCTGGGGCGAGGAACTGCCGGCATTGGGGCCAGTCCCGCCGTGCGGCTCCGGCTCCGCCGAAGCACTGCCATCCCTCTTGAAACGTCCCTGCACTAGCGTCGCAACCTCTGGACCAGGCGCCCCTCCGCGTGAACGGAAAGACGGTGTCGGCGTGTTGGGGGGCGTCCTGAATTACGCCACCCAGATGGTCGTAGGTACCGGCGCCGGCTCCCCCTGTCTCGCCGCCACCGGGCGCGCTCTGCGCCCCCTGTGCGCCGGCTCGATCCCGCGGCGGTCCGAGGAATTCCAGCACAGTGCAGGATCTGCAACAAGGCCCGTTGGCCAGGCTGTGACATCCGTGACACCACGTGAGGGTGAAGTTACGGGATGTAGAAAGTGTTTCCCCATAAGGCGGACATAACCGTGTGAACCCCAGGGGCAGTGGCGTTGTCCCAGTCGCCATGATCAGGAGCGGAATGAGCGCTTCAGATTACTTATGTCCGTTTCATAGTGGTCAAATGGAGGCCCGAAATGACCGAAATAACCCTGAACCCGTGAGCAAACTCACACGCCGGTCATGCGACCTTCACGCGTTCACCGGGAATCGCGTGTTTAGCCTGACCCTTTACAGGGATGGCACATCCGACAAAACCGCGCCCGCGCGGAGGGCCTTCAACGGCCTCCCCGGCGCCCCGAGACGACAGGGTCACGTACAACAGTGAAGACGACGACGATGTTCCACAAGATCGCCAACCCGAGGCGCACGACGCTGGCGCACCTCAAGGACGCCGACGAACTGCAGCTCCCGGAGCAGCAGGAGCACTCCGTCGATCTCCCTGCCCAGACTGCCAACCCCAAGCGCACCGTCCTCATGGAGGCGCCGCTCGCCGCCTCCGTCGCGGAATAGATCCACGGGATCCAGGAGATCACCGCCGATCTCCGCGATCACATACGGGCGCCGGCCGCCGAATGCTCAAGCCGCCGGCCACGGATGTCAAGGGCGTCCCCGGCCGGGGGCGCCCTTCCCGCGTTAGCCTGGAGCGTCACACTCCAGCCAGCTCAGTCAAGGGGCCAACCAACCCGTGCGCATCGCCAGGTTCTCCATCGACGGCAACGTCGCCTTCGGCGCGGTCGAGGGGGCCGAGCCGGACGAGCTCGTCCTCGACATCATCAAGGGCATCCCGTTCGCGGACTTCGAGCTCTCCGGCACCAAGGTGCCGCTGAGCAAGGTCCGGCTCCTGCCGCCCGTGCTGCCCAACAAGATCGTCGCCTTCGGCCGCAACTACGCCGAGCACGCGCGCGAACTGGGCAACGAGGTCCCCGACGCCCCGTTCGCCTTCTTCAAGCCGTCCACCTCGGTGATCGGCCACGGCGACGACATCCAGTACCCGGCGTTCTCCGAGGAACTGCACCACGAGGCCGAGCTGGCCGTCGTCATCGGCCGGATGTGCCGCGAGGTCCCGCGCGAGCGCGTGGCGGACGTGATCTTCGGCTACACCTGCGCGAACGACGTCACCGCACGGGACGTCCAGCGGCGCGAGAAGCAGTGGGCGCGGGCCAAGGGCTTCGACACCTCCTGCCCGCTCGGCCCCTGGGTGGAGACCGGCCTGGACCTGGCGACCGCGTCCGACCTCACGATCCAGCTCACGGTGGACGGCGGGCAACGCCAGCTCGGCCGCACCAGCGAGATGACCCACTCCATCGCGGATCTGATCGTCAACATCACCGAGGCCATGACGCTGCTCCCCGGCGACGTGATCCTCACGGGCACCCCGGCAGGGGTGGGCCCACTGGCTGTCGGCGACGAGGTCGCCGTCACCATCGAAGGCATCGGCACTCTCACCAACAAGGTTGTCAAGCGTGGTTAGCGCACCCGGTTCTCCCGTACGCGTCCGTTTCTGTCCCTCGCCCACCGGTAACCCGCACGTGGGACTGGTCCGCACCGCCCTGTTCAACTGGGCGTTCGCCAAGCACCACCAGGGCACCCTGGTCTTCCGCATCGAGGACACCGACGCGGCCCGCGACTCCGAGGACTCGTACCGCCAGCTCCTGGACTCGATGCGCTGGCTCGGCTTCGACTGGGACGAGGGCCCCGAGGTCGACGGCCCGCACGCGCCGTACCGCCAGTCGCAGCGCATGGACCTGTACGAGGACGTCGCGCAGAAGCTCCTGGACGCCGGTCACGCGTACCGCTGCTACTGCTCCCAGGAGGAGCTGGACACCCGCCGCGAGGCCGCCCGCGCCGCCGGCAAGCCGTCCGGCTACGACGGCCACTGCCGCGACCTCACCGAGGCGCAGGCCGAGGAGTACCGGGCGCAGGGCCGTACGCCCATCGTCCGCTTCCGCATGCCCGACGAGACGATCACCTTCACGGACCTGGTCCGCGGCGAGCTGACGTTCACCCCGGAGAACGTGCCCGACTACGGCATCGTCCGCGCGAACGGCGCCCCGCTGTACACGCTGGTCAACCCGGTCGACGACGCCCTGATGGAGATCACCCACGTCCTGCGCGGCGAGGACCTGCTCTCCTCCACGCCCCGCCAGGTCGCCCTCTACAAGGCGCTGACCGAGCTGGGCATCGCGAAGTCCGTGCCCGCCTTCGGCCACCTGCCGTACGTGATGGGCGAGGGCAACAAGAAGCTCTCCAAGCGCGACCCCGAGTCGTCCCTCAACCTGTACCGCGAGCGTGGCTTCCTCCCCGAGGGCCTGCTCAACTACCTCTCGCTGCTCGGCTGGTCGCTCTCGGCCGACCAGGACATCTTCACGATGGACGAGATGGTCGCCGCCTTCGAAGTCACGGACGTCAACCCCAACCCGGCGCGCTTCGACCTCAAGAAGTGCGAGGCGATCAACGCCGACCACATCCGTCTGCTCGACGTGAAGGACTTCACCGAGCGCTGCGCCCCCTGGCTGCAGGCCCCTCTCGCCCCCTGGGCGCCGGAGGCCTTCGACGAGGCGAAGTGGCAGGCGATCGCCCCGCACGCGCAGACCCGGCTCAAGGTCCTCTCCGAGATCACCGACAACGTCGACTTCCTCTTCCTGCCCGAGCCGGTCGCCGACGAGGTGTCCTGGGCGAAGGCGATGAAGGAGGGCAGCGACGCGCTGCTCAGGACGGCCCGCGAGAAGCTCGAGTCGGCCGACTGGACCTCCGCCGAGTCCCTGAAGGAGGCCGTCCTGGCCGCCGGGGAGGCCCACGGCCTCAAGCTCGGCAAGGCCCAGGCGCCGGTCCGCGTCGCCGTGACCGGCCGCACCGTCGGCCTGCCCCTCTTCGAGTCGCTGGAAGTCCTCGGCAGGGAGAAGACCCTGGCCCGCATCGACGCGGCGCTGGCGAAGCTCGCGGCGTAACGCCCGGGCACGCGTGAGGGGCGGCCCCCGGGATTACCGGGTGCCGCCCCTCACGCGGTCACCTCAGAGTGCGTCGGTCTCGTCGATCAGGTAGTGGGTCTCGTCGAAGATCCAGACCACGACCACGACCATGATCGCGCCCGCCACGACGTACTCCAGCATCACACCGGGGGCGACGTATGCCTTACGGAGATTCTCGTCCGGGCCCAGCGGCGCGGTCGAGGCCTTGCGGAACGGATCCCGCGACAGTATCCGCACGGCCCGGTCGAGCTGGGCCTGGCGAGAGACCGGCAAGGTGTCGTAGGCCGCACGCGCCTCAAGGGTGAACTGGACTCGGTACTCGCTCATGTCCTCAGTGTGCCAGCCCGCGATACCGTCGGGGACATGAGTATTCGCGCCGTGGTCTGGGACGTTGACGACACTCTCTTCGACTACACGACCGCCGACCGCGAGGGCATGCGGGCGTATCTCACCACCGAGCGGCTGCTCGACCGGTTCGGCACGGCGGAGGAGGCCGTCGCGCGCTGGCGGGAGGTGACCGACCAGCAGTGGGCGCGGTTCTCCGCGGGCGGCATCACCTTCGAGGACCAGCGCCGCGACCGGGTACGGGCGTTCCTGGAACGGCCCGAGCTGACCGACGCGGAGACCGACGCCTGGTTCCGGCGGTACATCGCGCACTACGAGGCCGCCTGGTCGCTCTTCCCCGACGTCCTGCCCGTGCTCGACGCGCTCGCCGCCAGTCACCGCCACGCCGTGCTCTCCAACTCCAGCATCCACGTGCAGGACCACAAGCTGCGCGCCCTCGGCGTCCACGACCGCTTCGAGGTCATCCTGTGCGCCGCTGAACTCGGCGTCTCCAAACCGGAGGCCGGCGCGTTCCTCGCGGCCTGCGAGGCCCTGTCGCTGCCCCCGCACCAGGTGG
Source organism: Streptomyces sp. B21-105 (assembly GCF_036898465.1). Classification (NCBI taxonomy): domain Bacteria; kingdom Bacillati; phylum Actinomycetota; class Actinomycetes; order Kitasatosporales; family Streptomycetaceae; genus Streptomyces; species Streptomyces sp. B21-105. Next base: position 6,503,612 of record NZ_JARUMJ010000001.1, read on the forward strand.
CCTACGTCGGGGACCACCCGGAGATCGACGGACGGGGCGCCGCCGACGCCGGACTGCTCTCGGTGTGGATCGACCGCTACGGTGGCACGGCGGCCGTGGAGGTGCCCGCCGGACGGCACCGGATCGTCACCCTCGCCGAACTCCCCGCCATCCTCGGCGCGGATACCCGTTTTGGAGCGCAGTCCACCTTCGGGTAATGTTCTTCCTGCGTCGCCGGAGAGCGGGCTGAAAGGCCGGGCACCGAAGGCGCAAACTAGAACAAGATCCCCACAGGGGCTTGCGTTCCAGTGGCCTATGGTGTAATTGGCAGCACGACTGATTCTGGTTCAGTTAGTCTAGGTTCGAGTCCTGGTAGGCCAGCTCGCAGAGCTCATCTGCAAAGCCCCCGTTGTGTAGCGGCCTAGCACGCTGCCCTCTCAAGGCAGTAGCGCCGGTTCGAATCCGGTCGGGGGTACAGATCCTTCCCAGGAAGGCAGTCCGGGTCGCACCCGCTGTCTCTCATGCAGGATCGCTAGGGCCCCCGTTGTGTAGCGGCCTAGCACGCCGCCCTCTCAAGGCGGTAGCGCCGGTTCGAATCCGGTCGGGGGTACGATTCACAGTGATCACCTTGGTCTATGGTGTAATTGGCAACACTACGGTTTCTGGTACCGTCATTCTAGGTTCGAGTCCTGGTAGACCAGCTCTGATCTGCGGAAACGCAGAATCTAGGCCCCCGTTGTGTAGCGGCCTAGCACGCCGCCCTCTCAAGGCGGTAGCGCCGGTTCGAATCCGGTCGGGGGTACCACATGAAAGGCCCTCCGCTTCGGCGGGGGGCCTTTCACGTGCGTCCGCCGCGAGGGCGTCGCTCACTCGAAGCCGTACCGCCGCGCCGACTCCTCCTCCTGCGCCAGCCGGTGCAGCGCCTGCAGCATCGGCTCGACGAGGATCGCCCCCAGCACCGCCGTCTCGATACGCTCCGCCTCCGACTCCCGGTCTCCACGAAGTCCAGGTCCAGGACCGCGGCCTCGTGCATCAACCGGGCGTAGGAGAGGAGCAGTTCGGCGTCCCAGTCGTAACCGAGGCGGCGCAGCGCGGCCACCGAGACCACCAGTGACCGGTACGCGGGGGAGATCGTCGTCAGCAGGCGGGCGTTGGCCCAGCCCAGCGTGCGCAACAGGTCGTCCGTCTCCTGGTGGGCGGCGCGGACGTGCTCGTCCTCGGTGTCCGGCTCGGGAGCCTGGGGCAGCGCCCACAGGGCCGCGCCGAGGCGGATCGTGCGGCCCAGAGAGTCGTCGTCCACGTGCCCGAGCACCTCGCGGACCGTGGCCACCGGCAGCCCGCCCACCTGGATCATGGCGCGCACCAGCCGCAGGCGGCGCAGATGCTCCTCGTCGTACTCGGCGGTCGTCGCGTTGAGCCGGCGGCCGGGCGGCAACAGGCCTTCGCGCAGGTAGTACTTGATCGTCGCCGTCGAGACTCCGCTGCGCTCGCTCAGTTCGGCCAGTCGCATCCCTTGCGCACCCCCTTGGGTAGCGTCACTATCCAAGCATGTCCGAAGCCACCCGTACCACCGCAGACGCACGAGGCGACGTCGTCGTCCTGCTCATCGGGATGCGCGTCAACCGTTTCTGGGCCGTGCACCAGTGGGTGCCGGTGATGCTGGCGATGTTCAGAATGCTCGCCGAGCTGAAGAAGGACCCGAGCCGGGGACTCCTGTCCCGGGTCCTGCTGACGGCTTCGCCGCGGACGTACTACATCGTCCAGTACTGGGAGTCGAAGGAGAAGCTCTACGCCTACGCGAGCGCGCCCGACGCGTTCCACCACCGCGTGTGGGCCAGGCTCAACCGCAAGGAGCGGGAGGGGAAGGTGCGGGGGCACGTGGGGATCTGGCACGAGGCGTACGTCGTGCCGGAAGGGTCGTACGAGGCGGTCTACGGCGACATGCCGGCCTTCGGCCTCGCGGCCGCGCACGGGCAGATTCCGTTGGAGCGGCGGGGGCGATACGCGAACGACCGTTTCGCGTACCGGTCCGCGCCGTAGGCCGTAGGGGTCGCGCCGGGCGGCGGGGCGCACGCCTCGACCCGGTTCCCGGACTCTGGGGCGGGTGGGCCCTGCCGTTCGGGAAAGGGCTGCCGCGGCGTTGAGGCCGCCCTTTTCCTCGCGGTGTCAGCCGTTGCGGCGCAGGGCCTCGGACAGGCGGGCCGCGGCGTCGATGACCGCCTGGGCGTGCATACGGCCCGGGTGGCGCGTCAGGCGCTCGATGGGGCCCGAGACGGAGACGGCGGCCACCACGCGGTTGGAGGGACCGCGGACCGGCGCCGAGACGGACGCGACGCCCGGCTCGCGCTCGCCGATGGACTGGGCCCAGCCGCGGCGCCGCACGCCCGACAGCGCCGTCGCCGTGAACCGGGCGCCCTGGAGGCCGCGGTGCAGGCGCTCCGGCTCCTCCCAGGCCATCAGGATCTGGGCCGAGGAGCCCGCCTTCATCGTGAGCGTGGAGCCGACCGGCACCGTGTCCCGAAGGCCGGACAGGCGTTCCGCCGCGGCCACGCAGATGCGCATGTCGCCCTGGCGGCGGTAGAGCTGCGCGCTCTCGCCCGTGATGTCCCGCAGGTGCGTGAGCACCGGGCCGGCGGTGGCCAGCAGGCGGTCCTCGCCGGCGGCCGCGGCCAGCTCGGCGAGTCGGGGGCCGAGAATGAAACGGCCCTGCATGTCGCGCGCGACCATACGGTGGTGTTCCAAAGCCACGGCCAGACGGTGGGCCGTGGGTCGTGCGAGTCCGGTGGCGGCGACCAAGCCTGCGAGGGTGGCCGGACCGGACTCCAGGGCGCTCAGGACAAGGGCTGCCTTGTCCAGAACGCCGACGCCGCTACTGTTGTCCATGAAACGATACTCCCGTCTCACTCTGTGAAACGCAAGTTCATTTTTCCGTGAGACGCGCAACCCTTGGACGCATGGCGGCCCGCGGACCAACGGGCCAGGCGGCGGGTGCCCGGGGAACACAGGGGCCGGTGGGCGTCGCCTCCACAAGATCTCTAGTTGGGCCGGTGCGTCATTGCCGGCCGGAGGGAAAGCGATGGGTAGGACACTCGCGGAGAAGGTCTGGGACGACCACGTCGTCCGGCGCGCCGAGGGCGAGCCCGACCTCCTCTTCATCGATCTGCACCTCCTGCACGAGGTGACCAGCCCGCAGGCCTTCGACGGACTGCGGCAGAACGGCCGCCCGGTGCGCCGTCTCGACCTCACCATCGCGACCGAGGACCACAACACCCCGACCCTCGACATCGACAAGCCGATCGCGGACCCGGTCTCCCGGGCCCAGCTGGAGACGCTGCGCAAGAACTGCGCCGAGTTCGGCGTCCGGCTGCACCCGCTGGGCGACGTCGAGCAGGGCGTCGTGCACGTGGTCGGCCCGCAGCTGGGTCTGACCCAGCCCGGCATGACGGTCGTCTGCGGCGACTCCCACACCTCCACGCACGGCGCCTTCGGCGGCCTGGCGTTCGGCATCGGCACCTCGCAGGTCGAGCATGTGCTGGCCACTCAGACGCTGCCGCTGGTCCGCCCGAAGACCATGGCGATCACCGTCGAGGGCGAGCTGCCCGACGGCGTCACCGCCAAGGACCTGATCCTTGCGATCATCGCCCGCATCGGCACCGGCGGCGGCCAGGGCTACGTCCTGGAGTACCGCGGCTCCGCCATCGAGAAGCTCTCGATGGAGGCCCGCATGACCATCTGCAACATGTCGATCGAGGCCGGCGCCCGCGCGGGCATGATCGCCCCCGACCGGACCACCTTCGACTACCTCGAGGGCCGCCCGCACGCGCCCAAGGGCGAGGACTGGGACGCGGCCGTCGCGTACTGGAAGACGCTGAAGACGGACGACGACGCCGAGTTCGACGCCGAGGTGGTCATCGACGCCACCGCGCTGTCGCCGTTCGTCACCTGGGGCACCAACCCCGGCCAGGGCGCGCCGCTTTCGGCCGACGTCCCCGACCCGGCTTCGTACGAAGACGCTTCGGAGCGCCTCGCCGCCGAAAAGGCCCTGGAATACATGGGGTTGGAGGCTGGACAGCCGCTGCGCTCCATCAAGGTGGACACCGTCTTCGTAGGTTCCTGCACCAACGGCCGCATCGAGGACCTGCGCGCCGCCGCCGAGCTCGTCAAGGGCCGCAAAGTCGCCGACGGCGTACGGATGCTGGTCGTCCCGGGCTCCGCGCGCGTCGGTCTGCAGGCCGTCTCCGAGGGTCTGGACGTGGTCTTCAAGGAGGCCGGCGCCGAGTGGCGGCACGCGGGCTGCTCGATGTGCCTCGGCATGAACCCCGACCAGCTGGCCCCGGGGGAGCGCTCGGCGTCCACCTCCAACCGCAACTTCGAGGGCCGGCAGGGCAAGGGCGGTCGGACGCACCTGGTGTCGCCGCAGGTCGCGGCCGCCACGGCCGTCCTGGGCCACCTGGCATCCCCGGCCGACCTGTCCGACGCCGAGACCCGTACGCCCGCTGGAGTCTGATCAGTCATGGAAGCATTCATCTCGCACACCGGCCGGGCCGTCCCGCTGCGCCGCTCCAACGTCGACACCGACCAGATCATCCCTGCTCACTGGCTCAAGAAGGTCACGCGGGACGGGTTCGAGGACGGGCTCTTCGAGGCCTGGCGCAAGGACGCGGAGTTCATCCTCAACCGGCCCGAGCGGCAGGGCGCGAGCGTGCTGGTCGCCGGCCCCGACTTCGGCACCGGCTCCTCCCGTGAGCACGCCGTCTGGGCGCTGCAGAACTACGGCTTCAAGACCGTGATCTCGTCCCGCTTCGCCGACATCTTCCGCGGCAACTCGCTGAAGAACGGCCTGCTCACGGTGGTGATCGAGCAGAAGATCGTCGACGCGCTGTGGGAGCTCACGGAGAAGGACCCGCAGGCCGAGATCACCGTCGACCTCGAGGCCCGCGAGGTGCGCGCCGAAGGGATCACCGCCTCCTTCGAGCTGGACGAGAACTCCCGCTGGCGGCTGCTGAACGGGCTCGACGACATCTCCATCACCCTGCAGAACGAGGGTGACATCGCCGCCTACGAGTCCAAGCGCCCCTCCTACAAGCCGAGGACGCTCGAGGTCTGATTCCCGGGCCTCCCGGCTCCGGGGCGACCCTGGACAGTCGAGTTTCGGCCACCCCCGAAACCCCTCTGTACCCCCGATCGGTCCGATCGGGGGTACAGCTGTGTCTGCACCCGTTCGGCTCCCGATTCCCTTCGCTTCTCCTGCCAACTTCGCACGTTAGAGGGGTTGTTGCCGGGGTAGGCGCTCTGTGTGGACGTGATCGCCGGAAGCGTCCGGACGGCCGTTTGCGGCGGCAGTTGCCCCCTGAGCGGGCGACAACTCGCCCCAGATGGCACAATCTGTGCATGGAACACGACGGCCAACTCGAGCTCTATACGGCGGTCGCGAACCAGCTCAAGGAAGCGCACACAACAGTGCGCGCACTGCAAGTCCCGGAGGGCGTACGGATGGCGCTGACCCGGAAGCTGCTGGTCATCACGGCCGCGGCCAAGCACGATCTCGCCGATGCGACAAGGCGTCTGGAGCGGTTCATGGCGGACCTCGACGAGGGGCGAACGCCCGAAGAGGAGCGCTGATCGCTTCCGGAGCAGCCGATTTCGTTGCGGCACAAGGGTGATTAGCCCGTTTCGTGTTTGATTTGCGGTATATATCTGCCTAACGTGCGAAAAAGCTTGAACACTTTCGTTCTGGCGAATGTCTCCGAAGGGGAAGACGTGAACAAGGCGCAGCTCGTAGAAGCGATTGCCGACAAGCTGGGCGGTCGCCAGCAGGCCGCCGAGGCGGTCGACGCGGTCCTGGACGCCATCGTCCGCGCGACGGTCGCCGGCGACCGGGTCTCGGTCACCGGCTTCGGTTCGTTCGAGAAGGTCGACCGGCCGGCCCGCTACGCCCGCAACCCCCAGACGGGCGAGCGGGTTCGGGTCAAGAAGACGTCCGTCCCGCGCTTCCGTGCAGGCCAGGGCTTCAAGGACCTGGTCAGCGGCTCGAAGAAGCTCCCGCGCGGCGGCGAGGTCGCTGTCAAGAAGGCCCCCAAGGGAAGCCTGACCGGCGGCGCCTCCGCGACGGTCAAGAAGGCCGCCGCGAAGAAGGCCGCCCCCGCGAAGAGGGCGTCGGCCGCCGCGAAGAAGGCCGCCCCCGCGAAGAAGACGACGGCCGCCGCGAAGAAGACCACGGCCACCGCCAAGAAGACCACCGCGAAGAAGAGCGCCGCCAAGAGCACGACGGCGGCCAAGAAGACCACCACCGCGAAGTCGGCCGCCGCGAAGAAGACGGCGGCCAAGAAGGCCCCGGCGAAGAAGGCGACGGCCACGAAGGCCCCCGCCAGGAAGTCCACCGCCCGCAAGACCACCGCCAAGAAGGCCACCGCCCGCAACGCATAAGGCACCTGGGGCACTCACGCGCCGGGCCGGACTCCCTCTCGGAGCCCGGCCCGCGGCGTGTCCGGCGGCTCTCGGTCGGCGGGAACTCCCTCAGAACGTCTGGAGCGTCACCAGGGTGATCCTGGGACGTTCCTTCGGCCCGTCCGTCTCGATCCGCACCCGCTGCCCGGGCCGCAGCAGCCTCAGCCCGCCCGCGTCGAAGGCCGGCGCGTCGAAGGGCACCGGCGTGCCGTCGTCGAGCAGCACCTGTCCGCTGCGGGTGTCGGGGTCGTACGTGTATGCGGTCGCCTGCATGGCGGCAGCCTACTGCCCGGGGATCAGCAGGCGCGCGGTCGCCGCGGCCGTCCGGGGCCCCACGCCCAGCGCCAGCGCGGCGCGCAGGTCCTCGCCGGTGTCCACGTCCTGGCGTACCGAATCCACCTCGCGAAGACGTAGTTCCACGGCTCCGGAGGCAAGATGGCGGGCCCGGGAATCCGGGCCGAACGCGGGGCGCAACGCACGGCCGGGGGCGACGGCGAGAAGCGTGGTGCCGATTGCGGCCGCGTCCGGAAGGAATGCGCGGGGGAATTCCGCGGCCGCGTCCAGCACCCGGGCCAATTCGGGCGCGCGCAGCGACGGCAGATCGGCGTTGAGGGCCGCGAGGGGCGCGTCGGGACGAAAAGCGCGTACGACGGCCGCCCCGTGGGCCAGTGCGGCGTTCAGGCCCGCTCCAGGCTCGTCCGGGACGATCCGGGCGCCCAGGGCGGCCAACGTACGTCCGGCCAGGGCGTCGTCCGTGACCACGGCCACATCCCGTACCGCGGACGAGGCCAGCGCGGCCGTCACGGTGTCCTCGGCGAACGCCAGCGCGACACCCGGGCGCAGAGCGTCGGCGGCCGTGTCCGCGAGCCTGCTCTTGGCCAGCGCCAAGGGTTTCAGGGGTATGACCAAGGTCCATCGCACCGGTGTGCCTCTCCTCTCTTGTCGCGGTCATTGTCACCCGGCCCGTCCGTGCGCGGGCCGCGCGGGCGTACGGTGTTCTCGACAGACCCGCAGTCCGGGGCGACACTTGTGCGGCCCCGGGCTCCGGTGCAGGCCCAGGGAAGTCCTAGAGGAAGGTGTTCGCGTGCCCCGCCGCAGAATCGGCTTCTGGTACCGCTTCGCCGCGGTGCTGTGCAAACCCTGGCTGGTGGTTCTGATCAAGCGGGATTGGCGCGGAATGGAGCACATTCCGGCCGAGGGTGGATTTATCACCGCGGTGAACCACAATTCGCATGTCGATCCCTTCGCGTACGCGCACTTTCAGTACAACACCGGACGGGTGCCGCGATTCCTGGCGAAGAGCGGGCTTTTCCGGGAGGGATTCGTCGGTGCCGCGATGCGCGGCACCGGGCAGATCCCCGTCTACCGCGAGAGCACGGACGCGCTGAGCGCCTTCCGGGCCGCCATCGACGCGGTGGAGCGTGGCGAGTGCGTCGCGTTCTACCCCGAGGGCACCCTCACCCGTGACCCCGACGGCTGGCCGATGACCGCCAAGACCGGCGCCGCGCGCGTGGCCCTGCAGACCAGGTGCCCGGTGATCCCGGTCGCCCAGTGGGGCGCCAACGAACTGCTGGCTCCGTACGCCAAGAAGCCCGACCTCTTTCCGCGCAAGACCCACCATGTGCTCGCCGGCCCGCCCGTCGACCTCTCACGGTTCTACGGCCGGGAGATCACCCCCGAACTGCTGAAAGAGGCCACGGAGGTCATCATGGCGGCCGTCACCGGGCTGCTGGAGGAGATCCGCGGCGAGAAGGCGCCGAAGACGCCCTACGACCCCCGCCGGGAGCGCATCGAGCAGCGCCGCCGCACCCAGGCGGAGACCGCCGCGGAGAACGGTGCGGTGACCGCCGCGGAGAACGGCGCGGAGAACGGTGCGGTGACCGCCGCGGAGAACGGTGCGGGGGTCGGTGGCCCGCGCATCGACCGCATCGACCGCACCGGCCGTGTGGAGACCGGGCACGCGCAGGCCCGTCACGAGGGGGAGAACAGCAAGTGAGCAACTCCGTGAAGGCGGCTGTCTTCGGCACCGGATCATGGGGGACCGCCTTCGGCGCGGTCCTCGCCGACGCGGGCTGCGAGGTGACGCTGTGGGCACGCCGCGCCGAGCTCGCCGACGCGGTCAACTCCACCCGCAGCAACCCCGACTACCTCCCCGGCGTCGAACTCCCGCGCAACCTGCGCGCCACCGCGGACCCGGCCGAGGCGGCCCGGGACGCCGACTTCACCGTCCTCGCCATCCCCTCGCAGACCCTGCGCGCCAACCTCGCCGACTGGACGCCGCTGCTCGCCCCGGACACCGTGCTGGTGTCGCTGATGAAGGGCGTCGAGCTCGGTACGACCATGCGGATGAGCGAGGTCGTCGAGGACGTCGCCAAGGTGGGCCGGGACCGGATCGCCGTCGTGACCGGGCCCAACCTCGCCAAGGAGATCGCCTCCCGCCGGCCGGCCGCGGCCGTCGTCGCGTGCACCGACGAGGGCGTCGCCCAGCGCCTGCAGGCCGCCTGCCACACCCCCTACTTCCGCCCGTACACCAACACCGACGTGGTGGGCTGCGAACTGGGCGGCGCGGTCAAGAACGTCATCGGTCTCGCGGTCGGCATCGCGGACGGCATGGGACTCGGCGACAACGCCAAGGGCTCGCTGATCACGCGCGGGCTCGCCGAGACCACCCGGCTGGGCCTGGCGATGGGCGCGGACCCGCTCACCTTCGCCGGACTCGCCGGGTTGGGCGACCTGGTGGCCACCTGCTCCTCGCCGCTGTCCCGCAACCACACGTTCGGCACCAACCTCGGAAAGGGCATGACCCTCCAGGAGACCATCGCGGTCACCCGGCAGACCGCCGAGGGCGTCAAGTCCTGTGAGTCGGTGCTGGATCTGGCCCGGCGGCACGGCGTCGACATGCCGATCACCGAGACGGTCGTCGCCATCGTGCACGAGGGCAAGCCTCCGGTGGTCGCCGTCAAGGAGCTGATGTCGCGCAGCGCGAAGCCCGAGCGACGCTGAGCGAACCCGGCGGGCGGACGCTGACTCCCGGCACTACCACCGGGTACTCTCAAGCCGATATGAGCACCGAGAACCTCCCCCAGAGCCCTCAGCAGCCCTCTCGCAAGCCGCGGGTCGCCGTCGTCTTCGGCGGTCGCAGCTCCGAGCACGGGATCTCCGTGGTCACCGCCGGCGCGGTCCTGCGGGCCATCGACCGGACCCGGTACGAGGTGCTGCCGATCGGCATCACGCGCGAGGGCGGCTGGTTCCTCACGGCCGACGAGCCCGAGCGCATGGCGATCACCGACCGCCGTACGCCCGACGTCGACGAACTGGCCGAGTCGCGGGACGGCGGCGTGGTGCTCCCCGTCGACCCCGCGAACCGTGAAGTCGTGTACTACGAGGCCGGTTCGGTGCCCAAGGCGCTCGGCGAGGTCGACGTCGTCTTCCCGGTGCTGCACGGCCCGTACGGGGAGGACGGCACGCTGCAGGGCATGCTGGAGCTCTCCGGCGTCCCCTACGTGGGGTCGGGGGTGCTCGCCTCGGCCGTCGGCCAGGACAAGGAGTACATGAAGCGGGTGTTCACCTCCTTCGGGCTCAAGGTCGGCCCGTACGCGGTGATCCGGCCGCGCGAGTGGGCCCAGGACGAGCCGGCCGCCCGCAAGAAGATCGTCGACTTCGCCGGCGAGCACGGCTGGCCGCTCTTCGTGAAGCCCGCGCGCGCGGGCTCGTCCATCGGCATCACCAAGGTCGACGACCTGTCGGGGCTCGACGAGGCGATCGCCGAGGCCCAGCGCCACGACCCGAAGATCCTGGTCGAGGCGGCGCTGCGGGGCCGCGAGATCGAGTGCGGCGTCCTGGAGTTCGAGGACGGCCCGCGCGCCTCCGTCCCGGCCGAGATCCCGCCGCCGGACGCGCACGCGTACTACGACTTCGACGCCAAGTACATCGACTCGACCCCCGGCATCGTCCCGGCGCCGCTGACGGCCGAGGAGACGGCCGAGGTGCGCCGCCTCGCAGTGGACGCCTTCGAGGCGGCTTCCTGCGAGGGCCTGGTCCGCGCTGACTTCTTCCTCACCGACGACGGCGAGTTCGTCATCAACGAGATCAACACGATGCCCGGCTTCACGCCGATCTCGATGTACCCGAAGATGTGGGAGGAGACCGGGATCGGGTATCCCGAGCTGGTGGACCGCCTGGTGCAGGCGGCGCTGCGCAGGTCCACGGGACTGCGCTGATCCGGGATCGACCGACGGGGGACCGGCACGGCGCCGGTCCTGTCGGACGAGCTAGTCGGCGATCCCTTCGGGGATCGCCTTCTTGATGGCCGGGGCCAGGTCGATCAGCGCGCCGGAATTGTCGGCGCCCGCCGGCACCGTCACCTCGATGTAGACGATCCGGCCGGCCGTGGTGAAGCGGTTGCCTCCGCCGTCCCGCTTCTCCATCAGCCAGTCGACGCCGTTCACCCCGCCCGCCACCGCGTCCGCGTCGGCCCCCAGCGGGACCTTGGGGTCGATCATCTTCGGCGGCTGTGCGACACCGCAGCGCAGTATGATCTCCGGACCGCCCCAGCCCGCGGTCAGCGCGGAGGCGGGCTCGGGATCGTGGCGGCTCTCACCGTCCACCTTCGACGGCAGTACCTTGTCCAGGTTCCGGCACAGCGCCGTGGCTTTCGCACCGGGACTGGGAACCGCCGCCGAGGTGTCACCGTCTGCTGAGGAGCAGCCCACCGCGAGCAGCAGCAGGGCGAGCGCGGGCAGGCCCATGGGCCGGCGACGGAAAGGGTTCACCGGCCAAGGTTAGACGGGGGCTACAGATGCACGACCGGGCAGGTCAGGGTTCGGGTGATCCCGTCCACTTGCTGGACCTTGGCGACCACCATGCGGCCGAGGTCGTCCACAGTGTCGGCCTGTGCCCGCACGATCACGTCATAAGGTCCCGTCACGTCCTCGGCCTGGACGACGCCAGGGATCTTGCCGATCTCTTCGGCGACGGTCGACGCTTTGCCGACCTCCGTCTGGATCAGGATGTACGCCTGTACCACGGAACCTCCAGAGCGGCCACGAGGATCATGTGGGGAAAAGGAACGCCACGGTATCGCGTCGCCGCTCGCCGCGGGGAGACCTGCGGGCGCCACGGCCCGCGCGCCGGGGTACGGGCCCGACAGAAGTTGACGGCTGACTCGACCGTATCGAGGACACTGGTTACGCGCGACCGGGCACAGACAGGTATAGAAGGGGCGAAAGGGAAATGAAGGGCACTGTTGGTGAGCTGGGGGAGTTCGGGCTCATCAGGGAGCTCACCTCCCGTCTCACCACCACCCCCGCGGTCCGGGTCGGCCCCGGCGACGACGCCGCGGTGGTCGCCGCACCCGACCGCCGGGTCGTGGCCAGCACCGACATCCTGCTGGAGGGCCGGCACTTCCGCCGCGACTGGTCCACGGCGTACGACGTCGGCCGCAAGGCGGCCGCACAGAACCTGGCTGACATCGCCGCCATGGGCGCCGTGCCGACGGCCCTGCTGCTGGGCCTCGTCGTACCGGCCGAGCTGCCGGTGACCTGGGCGAGCGAGCTGATGGACGGCCTGCGCGACGAGTGCCAGGTCGCCGGCGCCTCCGTGGTCGGCGGCGACGTCGTACGCGGCGACACGATCATGGTGTCGATCACCGCGCTCGGCGATCTGCGCAATCAGGAGCCGGTCACCCGGGGCGGAGCCCAGCCCGGTGACCTGGTCGCGGTGACCGGCTGGCTGGGCTGGTCCGCCGCCGGGTACGCGGTGCTCTCCCGCGGCTTCCGCTCGCCCCGCGCCTTCGTGGAGGCCCACCGCCGCCCCGAGCCGCCGTACCACGCGGGTCCGGCGGCCGCCGTACTCGGCGCCACCGCTATGTGCGACGTCAGCGACGGGCTGATCGCCGACCTCGGGCACATCGCGGAGGCGAGCAAGGTCCGGATCGACGTCCGATCGGGCGCGATCGACATCCCGACGCAGATGAACGACATCGGGCAGGCCGTCGGGGTCGACCCGATGCAGTGGGTGCTGGCCGGGGGTGAGGATCACGCGATCGTGGCGACCTTCCCGCCGGACGTGAAGCTGCCGGCCCGCTGGAAGGTGATCGGCGAGGTCCTCAACCCCTCAGCCCTGCCCCAGGTGACCGTCGACGGGGCGCCCTGGACCAGCAAGGGCGGCTGGGACCACTTCGGGGACCTGGAGGAGTCGTGAGCGCTCCCGCGGCGCCGCCCCGGGTGCTGACCGTCGCCGGTTCCGACTCGGGCGGCGGGGCGGGGATCCAGGCCGACCTGAAGACGATGCTCGCGCTCGGCGTGCACGGCATGAGCGTGATCACGGCGGTCACCGCGCAGAACTCCGTGGGTGTGCAGGGGGCTTGGGAGCTGCCGGTGGACGCGGTGCGCGCCCAGTACCGCAGCGTCGTCGACGACATCGGCGTCCAGGCGGTGAAGACGGGCATGCTCGCCTGCGCCGAACTCGTCGACGCGGTGGCCGAGTTGCTCGCCGGGGCCGCCGTGCCCGTCGTCGTCGACCCGGTCGGCGTCTCCAAGCACGGTGATCCGCTGCTGGTCGCCTCCGCGCTGGACTCCGTCCGCACGAAGCTGCTGCCGGTGGCCACCGTCGCCACCCCGAACCTCGACGAGACGGCCCAACTGACGGGCGTGCGCGTCGAGTCGGAGGAGCAGTTGCGGGACGCGGCGGCAGCCGTGCTGGCGTACGGGCCGAGGTGGGTGCTCATCAAGGGAGGTCATCTCCCCGGCGACGCCGTGGACCTGCTGACGGACGGCGTCGAGGAGCACTGGCTGCGCGCGCCGCGGTACGACAACCGGCACACGCACGGCACGGGCTGCACGCTCGCCTCCGCGATCGCGGCGCAGCTGGCGAAGGGAGACCCGGTGCCGGAGGCGGTCGCGGCCGCCAAGCGGTATGTCACGGGGGCGATCGCGGCGGGGTTCGCGCTCGGTGCGGGGATCGGACCCGTGGATCACGGCTGGGATCTGGGCGCGGGCGGCGGACGCGGAGTCTGAGGGCCCGGTTCGGGCTAGCGGTCAGGCGGAGGGACGGGCGGAGGTCCGGGCGCGGCGCGGAGTGTGGTGAGGGCAGCAAAAAGCCGGTCCACCCGAGGTGGACCGGCTCGATGCAGCGAACCAGCAGTGGCCGCGCGCGATGGGGTTCCCCCCAGCTCGAATGGAGTCGAGGGCAGGGGGACGTGCGTCAGCGCGAGACCTTGCCGGCCTTGATGCACGAGGTGCAAGCGTTCACGCGCTTCGGCGTCCCGCCGACCACGGTACGGACGCGCTGGATGTTGGGGTTCCAGCGACGGGACGTACGGCGGTGCGAAAACGAGATGTTGTTGCCGAAGCTCGGCCCCTTGCCACAGACGTCGCAGTTGGCAGCCACGGGTCACTCCAAAGACTTCAGATGCACTTACGGTGGATCCCGGCATGCCGGGATCGAGATCGTAGGATCAGAGATCTGGGTGGCGGTGCCAGGGGGATGGCCCGATGTGTATCGGGCAACCGGAGCAGCATACAACGGCTGCGCCAGTAGAACGAAACTACCATGGCTGCTCAGGGCCCCCGGCCCCGGCGTCGTCGCTCCGGCCGGCCGGCCTTCGCCTTGCCCGGCCCGCTTTCCGGCGGACCCGGGCCCTGGGGCTACGCTGCGTCCAGTCCAGCACTTCAAGGAGGCGCAGGTGGCGCAGGTGCCGCAGACGTTCTTCGATGCTCTCGCGGTGCGCACCTGGTGCGGACTGGCGCTCTCGGCGCTGGGCCGCGCGCGCGAGGAGATCGACGCGATCAACGTCTACCCGGTCGCGGACGGCGACACCGGCACCAACCTGTACCTGACCGTCGAGTCCGCGGCGACCGCCGTCGAAGCGGTCTTCGCCGGGCACGAGGCCGGTTCCGCGCCGGTTCGGCCCCCCTCCCTCGCCGACGCCGCGCGCGCGATGGCGCACGGCGCGCTCATAGGCGCGCGCGGCAACTCGGGGACGATCCTCGCGCAGTTGCTGCGCGGCATGGCCCAGGTGCTCGCCTCCGAGAGTGAGATGACTCGCACCGACGGGGCAGGGCTGAGCCTGGCGCTGCGGCAGGCCGCCGACGCGGCCCGGCAGGCCGTGGCCCACCCGGTCGAGGGCACCGTCCTGACGGTCGCCGCCGCCGCCGCGGACGCGGCGGGGAGCGCGGAGGGCGACTGCGGCACGATCGCCCGCGCCGCCCACCGGGGGGCGTGTACGGCGCTCGCCGCCACTCCGGGGCAGCTCGCGGTCCTGGGGCGGGCGGGAGTGGTCGACGCGGGCGGCCGGGGGCTGGTCGCGGTTCTCGCGGCCCTGGTGGAGACGTTCACGGGGGAGTCGCCGGGGATGCCGGGGGTTTCGGGGCTGCCGGGTCTCCAAAGCTTCTCGGGTCTCTCGGGGTCGCCTGGGCGCGTGGAGCCTGTCCGGGCGGAGAGTGCGGGCGGCCGGGGGCGCGCGCAGGGCGGGGAGGGCGGGAAGCCCTGGGACGCCGGCCGGGGTGGCGAAGCCAGTGCGGGGGACGAGCACGGTCCCGACGGGGAAGAGGGCGGCCCGGCCTTCGAGGTGATCTACCTCCTGGAGGCCGAGGACGCGGCCGTGGGACGGCTGAGGCAGCGGCTGGACGCCCTCGGCGACTCGCTCGTCGTGGTCGGCGGCGACGGGCTGTGGAACGTCCATGTGCACGTGGACGACGCCGGCGCGGCCGTGGAGGCGGGCGTCGAGGCGGGCCGACCGTACCGGATCCGCATCACCCACTTCGGCGCCGACGACGCGCACACGCGCGGAGGCGAGCGTCCGCCGCGCGAGCGCGTGCAGCGTGCGGTCGTCGCCGTCGTGCCCGGGGAGGGACTGGTCGGGCTGTACGCCGAGGCCGGCGCGACCACCGTACTCGCGCGCCCCGGGGAGCCGCCCGCGAGCGGGGAGCTCGTCGAGGCGGTGCGACGTGCCCACGCGCGCGAGGTGGTGCTGCTGCCCAACGACGCCGACTTGCGGCACACCGCGGCCGCGGCGGCGGAGCAGGCCCGCACCGAGGGCATCCGGGTGGCCCTGATCCCGACCCGTTCCGCCGTCCAGGGGATCGCCGCGCTCGCCGTCCACGAGCCCGACCGCCGCTTCGACGAGGACGTCGTCTCGATGACCTCGGCCGCCGGCGCCACGCGCTACGCCGAGGTCGTCGTGGCCGTGCGCGAGTCGTGGACCATGGCCGGCATCTGCCAGGCCGGCGACGTCCTCGGACTCGTCGACGGCGACGTGGCCGTCATCGGCTCCGATGTCGCCGCGACCGCGGAGGGCGTCCTCGACCGCATGCTGTCGGCGGGCGGTGAGCTGGTCACCCTGGTGCTCGGCGACGAGGCTCCCGAAGGCGTCGCGCAGCGGCTGGAGTCGCGGGTGCGGGAGGCGTATCTCGCTGTGGACACGGTCGTGTACCGGGGTGGGCGGCAGGGGGCGTTGTTGTTGATCGGGGTGGAGTAGGCGGTGGAGTAGGCGGGGGGTGGGGTGGCGGGGCTGAGGCCGAGGTGATCGTTCAACGATCCTCGGAACTTCTTGGTCCTCGTTGGACGATCCCCTCGCCCTCAGGGGATCGTTCAACGACCCTTCGATTCCTCCGTCGCCTGCAACAACTGCTCCGCCTCGGCCCGCCGCGCCCGCATCGTCTCGCTGTCCACCCGACCGTCGCCCTCGAAGCCCTCGAAGCCCTCCAAGCCCTCCAAGCCCTCGGCTGCGTCCGCGCAGGACCGCAGCACCGCACGCGCGCGGGCCGCCGCCTGTGTGGGGCGTCCCAGGTCGCACTCCAGCCAGCCGGCGGCCAGCTCGGCGCCGGTCCGGGCGGACAGGGCGCTGTCGCCCAAGGCGACGAACACCGCGACCGCCTCCGACATCTGGGAGAGCGCCTCGTCCAGGGTGGCCCGGATCGCGTCGTCGTCCGCGTCCTCGGCGGCGGAACGAGCCAGCAGGTCCCCGAACTGGCGATGGGTGTCGCCGAGTTCGGCGATCAGCCTCGCTCGCGCCTCCGCGTCGTCGCCCGCCGCGTCGAAGGCGTCCGCGCACTCCTCCACGGCGCTCGTCATCAGGGCGCGCGCCACGTCCGTGTCCTGCTCGGTGCGCAATGCCAGCCAGGCGCGGGCGCGCAGCGAGCGGATCAGCCCGCGCACATTGCCGAGGTCCCGCCACAGTTCGCCCGCGCGCGCGTACGCCCGGTCGGCCTCGGCGTGCAGCCCGGCATGGCCGAGCGACTCGGCGGCCAGGTGGGCGAGGGTGGCATGGTCGTGCTGCTCGGGCCAGTGCCGGGCGATCTCGGCGGCCTGAAGCCGGCGTTCGGCGGCGTCCCCGTGCTCGCCGAGCTCGCTCAGACAGTCACCGAGCCACCACTGCGTCTGGACGACCGCCCCGTCCCCGTGGGTCTCGGCGCTCAGGTCCGTCAGCGCGGACTCCAGCACCTCCGCGGCCTCGGCCCAGCGGCCTTGCCGTACCAGGTACCCGCCGAGCTGGTGACGCGCCCACGCGCCGAACGTCGGGCCCGCCCCCGCCTCGTCGGCCCAGTGCGCCGACTCCAGAGCGTGCTCCGCGGCCTCTGCGGCCTCTCCCCGGCCGCCGACCACCTCGGCCAGCTGCAGGTGCAGCTGGGCCCGTCCGATCGCCTCCAGGACCGGCCCGCCGTGCTCCAGGGCCGCCCGCAGCGCCCGCTCCGCCTCCGCCATGTCGCCCAGCTCGTGGGCGAGACCGGCCAGCCGGGCCTCGTACTCCACGGCGAACCACGGCACCCCCGCCTCGACGAACTCCGCGGCGGCCCGCGCGAACAGCTCCGCACCGGTCTGCGGCTCGCCGGAGCGCGTCGCGAGCTCCGCCAGCATCGCGTGGCCCTCGGCCACCCGGGCGGCGAGCCGGACGTCGTCACCGGCCCGCCCGTGCACGAGCGCCAACAGCTCCCGGACGGCCGATTCCGCCGGCGTCCCGACCGCTGCGGGCACCGGCCCCTCGGTCTCGTGAACCCGACGCATCAGTATCCGGGCCCGCGCCATCAGGACACCCGCCGCCTGCGGCACCTCGGTGCCGCCCTCCGCGTACAGCGCGAGGACCCGGTCGTACGGCTCGGCCACGGCCGCGAGCGCCTCGTCCACCTCGCCGTCGAGCGCACGGACGTAGGCGGCACGCGCGCGTGCCGCCAGAGCCTCCCCGGGGTCGCCCGCCTCCGCGTACAGCCCGGCGGCGCGCTCGAAGGCGTCGGCGCTCCGCGGGCCGAGACCGGTCGCCTCGTGGTCGGCGATCTCCGCGCGGTCCCGCGCCGCCAGCTCCACGTCCTCGTTCGCGGCGGCCGCCCGGGCCACCCGCGCCCACGCCTCGGCGGCGTGCGGCCGGAGGGCGTCCGACAGCCGCCGGGCCTCGACGAGCAGAGCGGTCAGGTCCGCTTCACCAGCGCCACCGGCGCCACCGGCCTCCTCGACCGGGGCCGCAGCGGCGGGTGCTGGCCGGGGTGCGGCAGACGCCGGACGGGACGCCCGCACCCCCAGGGGCAGCCGCTCCGCCAAGGGCGTCCGCGCCATACGCGCGCGTGCCCGCTCGCTGACGTGCTCCGTGCCGTTGCGCTCGTCGAAACGCGCCGCCAGCGCGAGCGCCTCCGCGCGCGCGTGCGTCGCGAGCTCGTCGGCCGTCCACTCCCGCCCGGCCGCCCCGGGCACCCGCTCACCGCCGAGCCCGAGCTCACCCAGGCGCCCCATCAGCAGCGCCACCACACTCAGGAACTCCAGCTTGCTGCGCGGATGGCCCTCGTCCGTGAAGTACGCCGGCCGCTCCGCGAGCAGCTCCAGGCCCCGCGCCTCGTTGCCGGTCAGCGCACAGAACTCCACGTGGGCGGCGTACGCGCCCCGCATGCTCTCCATGGACCGCACCAGCCGGAACCCGCGCAGATGGTGGGCGCGGGCCTCGTCCGGGCGGCCCAGCCGCAACAGCGGCAGCAGGGACGACGCGAGCACGCCGTGCGGCTCGTGGGCGCACGTGTACTCGCCCTCCAGGACCGGCGCCCACAGCTCCAGGGCCTCGGTGTCCCGCCCCCGCTCAGCCTGCCACCAGCCCTGCCCGTGCAGCTCGCACGCGTGGCAGTCGGCCATCGCGTCCCGGTCCGCGGCCAGCCAGGCGGCGAACGCCCGCTCGGCCCGCGCCACGTCACCCACGTGCGCGGCGACGCTGAACTCGGCGCTGCGCACCGCCCGTTCGGAGTGACCGGCGAGCCGGTAGCGGTGCTCCATCTCGCCCAGCCACTTCTCCAACGACGCCAGCGGCACGTGCGGCTGGTCGAGCATGCCGGCCGACATCCACTTGAAGACCCAGTGCAGCGAATGCGTCTCGTACGCGTCGAAGTCCTCGGGCCGTTCGTCCCACATGCGCAGCAGCCGCGCGAACGGGACGAACATCTTCGCCTTCTCGGAGCTGTAGTTGTAGACCTTCAGCTGGTGCCCGAGTGCCTCGATCACGGCGAGCGGGATCTTCAGCTTCTCCGCCTCCGCGAGCAGCCGCTCCGCGCGCGCGTTGCGGGCCGGCCCCTCCGGCTGCTCGCCGTTCTCCGCCATCGCCCGGCGGAGGGAGTCGAAGTCCGTGATCTCACTCATCCGTGGCCCCCCGCCCGTCCGACGACTGCCCGTGTGACGTCTGCCCGTGTGACGCGTCCCCGTGGGTGGCCCACTCGAGGAGGCCGATGAACGACCGGTTCAGCAGCGCCGAGTCCGCCGGCCGCAGCGGACGCTGCGCCATCAGCAGCGCCTGCCCGTACAGGGACTCCGTGGCGGTGCCGATCAGTTCCGGATCGTGCAGCGAACCGATGCGGCGGACCAGCGGGTTGAGATGGTTGAGCACCAGACGCGCGCGCGGGGCGCTCCCGCGCAGCGAGCCCAGGATGCCCGCCCAGAGGTCGTCGGCCTGCTCCTCGGCGTCCGCGCGCGCCTGCTCGTGCCGGGCCGCGCGGTCGTCGAGGTGCAGCGCGGGCACCGACACCGGATGGAAGGCCCGCAGGACGACGTCGCAGCCCAGCGGGTCGAGCCTGGCCCGCGCGGCCGCCAGGAAACCGGCCAGCGCCAGCTCGTCGGCGGGGGCGACGGTGTCCAGATGCGCGGTCACGGTGTCGGCGTCCAGCTCGGCGACGACCGTCCCCGGCCGCACCGAGGGCAGCGCCTCCACCAGCTCGCTGTCGTACGTGTAACCGCCGTTGATCACCCCGACGCCCTGCGCGGAGGCGATCGGCGCGACCTGCCGGTACTCCTCGACGGTCCGCGTGAAGTGCACCACCGGGTGCCGCTGCGCGAACTCCTCCAGCGACAGCCGGCCGTCGGTCGTCTCGAAGGGCAGCCACGGCAGCATCGTGCGCAGCATGTCCGTGTCGTGCCGCGCCAGGGACTTCACGCCCAGGTCGTGCACCTCCAGGAAGGCCGCGAGCCGCTCCGGATCGCCGGCGGCCAGTCCTGTCAGCCACGATCGGATCCGCTCGCCCAGCGCCTCCCGCACCGCGGCCAGCGTCTCGTCCTCGTACAGCGACTCCCGCGAGGCGGTCGGCCGCAGACTGTCGGTGTCCAGGACGCAGCGCACGAAGAACGCCCAGTCGGGCAGCAGCTGTTCGCCCCGCTCGGTCAGCAGCATGCCCTTGAGGTGCACCCGGTGACCGGCGCGCTGCGCCGGGCTCACCGCCGACGGCAGCACGTACGCCACCCCGCGGATCCCCGCCAGCGGCACGTCCAGTCGGATCGCGTCCAACGGGGTGAAGCCGAACAGTTCGTGACAGTGCCGGGCCAGCGCGACCCGCCGGCCGGCGGGGGAGGCGTACGCCCGGTCCCAGGGCGCGGGCAGATCGGTGACCGCCTCGTCGCCGACCTGGACGTCGTACGGCAGCAGCGATCCGAAGTCCCGGGCCAGCGCCAGCACACGCGGCTTGGCGAGCCACTCCCCGGCGCCCGCCCGCGCCACCAGATGCACGGTGGTGCCCGGCTCAGGGCGCTCCTCGTGGGGCAGTGTCCGCACGGTGTACGAGCCGTCGTCGCGGGCCGTCCACTCCACCGGCGGCGCGCCCGGGTTGCGGGCGCTGCGGCTGACCACCCGGATCCGCTCGGCGACCACGAAACAGGCCAGCAGGCCGATGCCGAACTGGCCGAGGAAGTCCGACCGGACCTCCTGGAGGCCCTCGGCCCGCTTGGAACTGCGCCCGATCGTCGCCAGCAGGTCGTGCACGTCGGCCTCGGTGAGCCCGACACCGGAGTCCTCCACCCGCAGCCGGCCGTCGGCCGCGAACAGCCGCACCCGCGCCGGGGCGTCGGGCTCCTCGGCCCGCCGGGCGGTGATGGCGTCCACGGCGTTCTGCAGGAGTTCGCGCAGATAGACCTTGGGGCTGGAGTAGAGGTGATGGGACAGCAGGTCCACCAGACCACGCAGGTCGACCTGGAACGAGTGGGGTGACGGGGATGCCTGGGATGACGGTGAGGTCTGGGAGTCCATCGCTGCAGCGCCGCGGGCTGGGGGAGGAGCACGGCGCGGGGTCGGGCGGTCCCGGTGGGGCGGTGACCGCGGATGATGGCCGGAGCGGGCCATCCTAGGGCCCGAACGAGCCGTCTGACCAGGGGTTTCGGGACACCTGTGCGGCAATGTCAGTGGCGTGGTGTGCAATGGATGTCGTGCCCGCGCTGAACGAACCACTGGAAGAACCGCTCACCTCAGTGCTCGGCCCCGCCACCGCGAAGGTGATGGCCGAGCACCTCGGCCTGCACTCGGTCGGCGACCTCCTGCACCACTACCCCCGCAGATACGAGGAGCGCGGCCAGCTCACCCACCTCGCCGACCTCCCGATGGACGAGCACGTCACCGTGGTCGCCCAGGTCGCGGACGCCCGGCTGCACAGCTTCGCCTCCGCCAAGGCGCCCCGCGGCAAGGGCCAGCGCCTGGAGGTGACCATCACCGACGGCAACGGCCGGTTGCAGCTGGTCTTCTTCGGCAGCGGCGTCCACAAGCCGCACAAGGAGCTGCTGCCCGGCACCCGCGCGATGTTCGCGGGCAAGGTCTCGGTCTTCAACCGCCGCCTCCAGCTGCAGCACCCGGCCTACGAGCTGCTGCGAGCCGACGCCGAGGAGTCCGTCGAGACCTGGGCGGGCGCCCTCATCCCGCTCTACCCGGCCACCGCCAAGCTGGAGTCCTGGAAGATCGGCAAGGCGGTCCAGACCGTCCTGCCCACCGCCCACGAGGCGGTCGACCCCCTCCCCGACGCGCTGCGCGAGGGCCGCGGCCTGGTGTCCCTGCCCGACGCCCTCCTGAAGATCCACCGCCCGCACACCAAGGCCGACATCGCCGACGCCCGCGCCCGCCTGAAGTGGGACGAGGCGTTCGTCCTCCAGGTAGCCCTGGCCCGCCGCCGGCACGCGGACGCCCAACTCCCGGCGGTCGCCCGACGGCCCGTGCCCGACGGCCTCCTCACCGCCTTCGACGCCCGGCTCCCCTTCACCCTCACCGAGGGCCAGCAGAAGGTCTCGAAGGAGATCTTCGACGACCTGGCGACGGAACACCCGATGCACCGCCTGCTGCAGGGCGAGGTGGGCTCGGGCAAGGCCCAGCCCCTCGACTCCCTGGTGCTCACACCCGCCGGGTTCCGGCGCATGGGGGACATGGCCGTGGGCGACGAAGTCGTCGTCCCGAACGGGGAGATCGCGCAGGTCGACGGCGTGTTCCCGCAGGGCGAGCGCGAGGTGTGGCGCCTGGTCCTCTCCGACGGCTCCTTCGTGGAGTGCGACGACGAGCATCTGTGGATCGTCGGCACGGAGTCGGCATGGCGCCGCGGTCAGGCTCCCGGGGTCATGACCACGCGCCAGATCCGACAGGACACGCGCGCGGCGGACGGCTCCGCGAAGTGGCACCTCCCGGCGGCGACCCCGGTCGACCTGGGAGGCGACGCAGCGCTGCCGCTGGACCCCTACCGGTTCGGCACCCGGCTGGCCGAGGGCGAAGACCCCGGCGATCCGACCGCGCCCGGCTCGTCCTCGTCCGGAGCGTCCTCGCCCGACGCGGGCATCCCCGCCGCGTTCAAGAACACCTCGGTCAAGAACCGCGGCGCCCTCCTGCAAGGCCTCCTGGACACGGACGGCACGGTCGGCGCGGACGGCCTGAGCGTCATGTTCCGCGCCCGCTCGCACCGGCTCGCCGACGACGTCGCCTGGATCGTGCGCTCGCTCGGAGGCCGGGCACGGCTCTCCGCATCGGGGGAGGGCGTCGAGGTCCTGCTCGCCCTGCCCGACGCGCACCCGCCGTTCCGGCTGTCCCACAAGGCCGCCCGCCTCCGGCCCCGCCCGGACGACGACGCGTTCCGCCGCGGCATCCACGCGGTCGAGTACGTGGGCCGCAAACCCGTCCAGTGCATCAGCGTCGCCCACCCGAGCCACGCCTACGTCACCGACCACTTCACGGTCACCCACAACACCATGGTCGCCCTGCGTGCCATGCTCGCCGTCGTCGACGCGGGCGGACAGGCCGCGATGCTCGCCCCCACCGAGGTCCTCGCCCAGCAGCACCACCGCTCCGTCGTCGAGATGATGGGCGATCTGGCCGAGGGCGGCATGCTCGGCGGATCCGAACAGGCCACCAAGGTCGTCCTGCTGACCGGGTCCATGGGCGCGGCGGCCCGCCGCCGGGCGCTGCTCGACCTCGTCACCGGAGAGGCCGGCATCGTGATCGGCACGCACGCGTTGATCGAGGACAAGGTCCAGTTCCAGGACCTCGGCCTGGTCGTGGTCGACGAACAGCACCGCTTCGGCGTCGAACAGCGGGACGCCCTGCGAGGCAAGGGCAAGCAGCCCCCGCACCTGCTCGTCATGACGGCCACGCCCATCCCCCGTACCGTCGCCATGACCGTCTTCGGCGATCTGGAGACCTCCGTCCTCGACCAGCTCCCGGCCGGCCGCTCGCCCATCGCCAGCCATGTCGTCCCCGCCGCGGACAAACCCCACTTCCTGACGCGCGCGTGGGAGCGCGTGCGCGAGGAGGTGGCGGGCGGCCACCAGGCCTACGTCGTCTGCCCCCGTATCGGCGACGACGAGGACGAGCCGGAGAAGGCCGGCAAGGCCAAGAAGAAGTCCGCCGAGGACGAGGCCGAGAAGCGGCCCCCGCTCGCCGTCCTAGACGTCGCCGAGCAGCTCGTCCGTGGCCCCCTCCAAGGGCTGCGGATCGAGGTGCTGCACGGCCGCATGCCCCCCGACGACAAGGACGCCGTCATGCGCCGCTTCGCCGCGGGCGACACCGACGTCCTGGTCGCCACGACCGTCATCGAGGTCGGCGTCAACGTCCCGAACGCCACCGCGATGGTGATCATGGACGCCGACCGGTTCGGGGTCTCCCAGCTCCACCAGCTGCGCGGCCGCGTAGGCCGTGGCTCGGCGCCGGGCCTGTGTCTCCTGGTCAGCGAGATGCCGGAGGCCGGCGCGGCCCGGCAGCGGCTGAACGCCGTCGCCGCCACCCTCGACGGCTTCGAGCTCTCCCGCATCGACCTCGAGCAGCGCCGCGAGGGCGACGTCCTCGGCCAGGCCCAGTCGGGCGTCCGCTCCAGCCTGCGCGTCCTCGCGGTCATCGAGGACGAGGAGGTCATCGCGGAGGCGCGGCGGGAAGGGGTGGCCGTCGTCGAGGCGGACCCGGAGCTGACCGGCCACCCGGGCCTGCGCACGGCACTGGACGCCCTGCTGGACGACGAGCGGGAGCAGTTCCTGGAGAAGGGGTGAGGAGGACCACCCGGGGGCGCGGGCAACCGCGCGACCCGCCACACTGAACCCGAAGCCGCCTACCCTCCTGAACCCGAAGCCGCCCACCACCAAGGACCAGAGATGACCCGCGTGATCGCCGGAGCAGCCGGCGGACGTCGCCTGGCGGTCCCGCCAGGCACCGGAACCCGCCCCACCTCCGACCGCGCGCGCGAAGGCCTCTTCTCCACCTGGCAGTCCCTCCTGGGCGGCCCCCTCGATGGCGAACGGGTCCTGGACCTGTACGCCGGATCGGGAGCCGTCGGCCTGGAAGCCCTGTCCCGCGGCGCCGGCCACACCCTCCTCGTCGAGGCAGACGCGCGAGCGGCCCGCGTCATCCGGGAGAACGTGCGGAACCTCGCCCTCCCCGGCGCCGAGGTCCGCGCGGGCAAGGCCCGACAGGTCATCGAGGCGGAGCCGACCGCACCGTACGACCTCGTCTTCCTCGACCCCCCGTACGCCGTCTCGGACGACGATCTTCGAGAGATCCTGCTCACACTCCGTTCGAGGGGCTGGCTCGCGGCCGACGCCCTCGTCACCGTGGAGCGCAGCACCAGAGGCGGGGAGTTCCGCTGGCCGGACGGTTTCGAAGCGCTCCGGGCCCGTCGCTACGGCGAGGGAACGTTTTGGTACGGTCGCGCCGCCTCTACGTGCGAAGACGCACGATGACCGGACCGGAGAGCGAGGGAACACAAGTGCGCCGTGCCGTCTGTCCCGGGTCGTTCGACCCGATCACCAACGGACACCTCGACATCATCTCCCGCGCCTCCCGACTGTACGACGAGGTCTATGTCGCGGTGATGATCAACAAGTCCAAGAAGGGCCTGTTCGAGATCGGCGAGCGGATCGACCTGATCCGCGAGGTCACCGCCGAGTACGGCAACGTCCGGGTGGAGGCCTTCCACGGCCTCCTCGTCGACTTCTGCAAGGAGCGCGGGATCCCGGCCATCGTCAAGGGCCTGCGCGCGGTCAGCGACTTCGACTACGAACTGCAGATGGCGCAGATGAACAACGGCCTCTCCGGCGTCGAGACGCTGTTCGTGCCCACCAACCCCACCTACAGTTTCCTGTCCTCGTCTTTGGTCAAGGAGGTCGCCACGTGGGGCGGCGACGTCTCCCACCTGGTGCCGCCCAGGGTCCTCGAAGCGCTGACCGAGCGCCTCGGGCGGGACTGACCGCCGGTCGGTCGTCCTGACGTGCCGTCATCCGGTGTCGGCGGACACCCCATGGCCGTACAGTCGTTCCGTCCGTCTCCAACACAGCTGTAGAGAGTGGCGAGCAACCGGTGGACGTGCAGAAGAAGCTCGACGAGATCGTCACGGCGGTCTCCAGTGCCCGGTCGATGCCGATGTCGGCCTCGTGTGTGGTCAACCGCGCGGATCTGCTCGCCCTGCTGGAAGAGGTACGCGCGGCCCTGCCCGACTCCCTGGCCCAGGCCCAGGAGCTCATCGGCGGCCGCGAGCAGGTCGTCGAGCAGGCCCGCCAGGAGGCCGAGCGGATCATCGAGACCGCCCACGCCGAGCGCGGCTCGCTGGTCTCCGGCACCGAGATCGCCCGCCGCTCCCAGGCCGAGGCCGACCGCATCCTCGCCGAAGCCCGCAAGGAGGCCGAGGAGGTCCGCGCGGAGGCCGACGACTACGTCGACTCCAAGCTCGCCAACTTCGAGGTCGTCCTCACCAAGACCCTGGGCTCCGTCGGCCGCGGCCGCGAGAAGCTCCTCGGCACCGGACCCGGCACCGACGAGAACGGCTACGAGGACGAGGACGCCCCCGAGCGCAGCCACGACCCCGAGACCCTGCGCCGCGACGCCGACACGTACGTCGACACCAAGCTGGGCGCCTTCGAGGCGGTCCTCGCCAAGACGCTGGAGGCGGTCGGCCGGGGCCGCCAGAAGCTGCACGGCCGCATCGCCACGGACGACCTCGGCGCCCTCGCCGACGACAACACGACGTTCCAGCACTCCTCCGACGCCGACTACCTCGCCGACCTGACCGCCCTTGCCGAGCAGGACGCGGCTGCCGCACAGCCCGTCCAGCAGCCGTACGACCTGCAGGAGCCGCAGCCGGCGTACGGCTACCAGCAGCAGCCGGACCCCTACGGCGGCTATGGGCAGCAACAGCAGGGCTACGGCCAGCAGGACGCGTACGGCTACCAGCAGCAGGCCGACCCCTACGCGTATCAGGGGGGCTACGACGCCCAGCAGGCCCCCTACGACCCGAACCAGGCCGTGCAGCAGCATCAGCCCCAGCCGGCGCAGCAGGAGCACCAGCAGGCCCAGCAGGGATACGCCCTCGACGAGACCAGCCTCTTCGACACCGGCATGATCAGCGCCGAGCAGCTGCGCGCCTACGAACAGGGACGCGGGCTCTAGGCCTGGGCAGGCAGGGGCCGGATTGGGCTGTGGGCGAATGCTCCAGTATCCTGGCTCATCGGTCGCGTGTGCGCTTCGCTCATGTCGCATGCGCCCGCGATCGCCGCTGCCCGCGACACCGAGGGGCAGCGTCCCCCGAGCTCAGAAGATCGAAAGCAGGAATGGCTCTGAACGCCCGCCTCGACCACCGCAAGCCTCTCGTGTTCGACACGCACGAGCTGGGGCGGCGGCCCGGTGCGCAGCAGCGCCTGACCCGCGAGATCGACGCTCCCCAGGATCTCGGGATCCAAGGAGTCGTCGGAGTGCCGGAAGGCGCTCCGGTGGAGCTCACGCTCCGACTCGAGTCGGTCATGGAAGGTGTGCTCGTCACAGGCACCGCCCGTGCACGGGCCGAGGGGGAGTGCGTAAGGTGTCTGGAGCCGCTCGAGTTCGATCTCGCAGCGGACTTCCAGGAGATGTTCTCGTACCCTGACGCCGACGACCGGGGCCGTGTGAAAGCGGATCCGGCCGACGACGCCGAGGAAGACGAGGACAGGCTCTTCCTCGAGGACGGACTGTTCGACCTCGAACCCGTGCTGCGCGATGCGGTGGTGCTCGCACTGCCGATGCAGCCGGTGTGCCAGGACGACTGCCCCGGCCTGTGCTCCGAGTGCGGAGTCCGGCTGGCGGACGACCCGGACCACCACCACGACGCCGTCGACATCCGTTGGGCGGCACTGCAGGGACTCGCCGGTTCACCTGAAGACGGCGAGAAGGACGAGATGAGCGGCGGCGTGCCTCGATCAGCGCCCGCCGACGAGAAGCAGGAGAAGTAGCCGTGGCTGTTCCGAAGCGGAAGATGTCGCGCAGCAACACGCGCCACCGCCGGTCGCAGTGGAAGGCTGCGGTCCCCACCCTGGTTGCGTGTGAGCGCTGCCACGAGCCCAAGCTGCAGCACATCGCGTGCCCGTCTTGCGGCACCTACAACAAGCGCCAGGTCCTCGAGGTCTGAGCGGCTGGTGAGAGGCTTCATGTCTGACCCCAAGGCGGACACGACCGCCAAGAACAAGGCGGACACGGCCTCGTCCCACACGCTTCTGGAAGGGCGGCTCGGCTATCGGCTCGAGTCCGCCCTTCTGGTGCGTGCGCTGACCCACCGTTCCTTCGCGTACGAGAACGGCGGTCTGCCGACGAACGAGCGCCTGGAGTTCCTCGGGGACTCCGTGCTCGGCCTCGTCGTCACGGACACGCTGTACCGCACCCACCCCGACCTGCCCGAAGGCCAACTGGCCAAGTTGCGGGCCGCGGTGGTCAACTCGCGTGCGCTGGCGGAGGTCGGTCGTGGCCTCGACCTGGGCTCCTTCATCCGGCTCGGCCGGGGTGAAGAGGGCACGGGCGGCCGGGACAAGGCGTCCATCCTCGCCGACACCCTCGAAGCGGTGATCGGCGCGGTCTATCTCGATCAGGGCCTCGACGCGGCCTCCGAACTGGTGCACCGCCTGTTCGACCCGCTGATCGAGAAGTCCTCGAACCTCGGTGCCGGCCTGGACTGGAAGACCAGTCTCCAGGAGCTCACCGCGACCGAAGGCCTCGGCGTCCCCGAGTACCTGGTCACGGAGACCGGTCCCGACCACGAGAAGACCTTCACTGCTGCCGCCCGCGTCGGAGGCGTCTCGTACGGCACCGGCACCGGCCGCAGCAAGAAGGAGGCGGAGCAACAGGCCGCCGAGTCCGCATGGCGGTCCATCCGGGCCGCGGCGGACGAGCGCGCCAAGGAGGCGACGGCCGAAGCTGCCGCCGCCGCCGACGGCAGCGTGGACCAGGAGTCCGCCTCCGCCTGAGCAGCACCACGCGACGAGCGCCCGCCCCCCGTCGGGGGTGGGCGCTCGGTCCGTGCAGAACCGACGTAACGGGGGATGCCATGCCCGAGTTGCCCGAGGTAGAGGTCGTCCGGCGCGGTCTGGAGCGGTGGGTCGCACATCGCATGGTCGCCGACGCCGAAGTCCTGCACCCGCGTGCCGTGCGCCGCCACCTGGCCGGCGCCGACGACTTCGCGCATCGCCTCGAAGGCCACCGCATCGGCGCCCCGAGCCGCCGCGGCAAGTACCTCTGGCTGCCGCTGGAGGACACCGACCAGGCGATCCTGGCCCACCTCGGCATGAGCGGCCAGCTCCTGGTCCAGCCGCAGAGCGCCCCCGACGAGAAGCATCTGCGCATCCGGGTGCGCTTCGCGGACGACACGGACACCGAGCTCCGCTTCGTCGACCAGCGCACCTTCGGCGGCCTGTCGCTGCATCCGACCGGCCCGGACGGGCTCCCGGACGTCATCGCGCACATCGCCCGCGACCCCCTCGACCCGCTGTTCGACGACGAGGCGTTCCATCAGGCGCTGCGCAGGCGGCGCACCACCGTCAAGCGGGCGCTGCTCGACCAGTCGCTGATCAGCGGCGTCGGCAACATCTACGCGGACGAGGCGCTCTGGCGCTCACGACTGCACTATGACCGTCCGACGGCCGCCTTCACCCGGCCCCGCACGTTCGAACTCCTCGGCCATGTCCGGGACGTGATGAACGCGGCCCTCGCCGTCGGCGGCACCAGCTTCGACAGTCTGTACGTCAACGTCAACGGGGAGTCGGGCTACTTCGACCGGTCCCTGGACGCCTACGGGCGTGAGGGTCTGCCCTGCAAGAGGTGCGCCACGCCGATGCGCCGCCGTCCCTGGATGAACCGGTCCAGCTACTTCTGCCCGAAGTGTCAGAGGGCGCCGCGCGTCCCGTCGTAGCGCTCGCGCGCGGCCAGGACGTCGGTCATCCGGCCCTCGACCAGGTGGATGAGGCCCAGCAGGCGCTCGGCCACCTCCCGCCCGAGCGGGGTCAGTTCGTAGTCCACGCGGGGCGGGTTGGTCGGCTGCGCCTCCCGGTGCACCAGCCCGTCGCGCTCCAGCGCGTGCAGTGTCTGCGAGAGCATCTTCTCGCTCACGCCGTCGACCCGGCGGCGCAGCTCGTTGAAGCGCAACGAGCCCTCGTACAGCGCTCCGAGGGTCAGTCCGCCCCAGCGGCCGGTGATGTGCTCCAGTGTGCCGCGCGAGGGACAGGCCTTGGCGAACACGTCGAACGGAAGGTCCTGGTCCTCCGCTCTCTCCCGGGTGATGTCCATGGGGCAAGCCTACTCGAAGGTAGCGCTAACCGACAGGTTGCACTAACCAAAAGTTAGTGCTTTCCTGTGGTCATTGTTCCCGAGCTGCACATTTCCAGGAGTATGCATGTCCACCGCTGTCGTCTCCGTCGCCTACCACTCCGGCTACGGCCACACCGCCGTCCTCGCCGAGGCCGTCCGTGCCGGTGCCGCCGACTCCGGCGCCGAGGTGCACCTCGTCAAGGTCGACGAGATCACCGAGGAGGAATGGACGCTGCTCGACCGGTCGGACGCCGTCGTGTTCGGATCGCCCACCTACATGGGCACCGCGTCCGCCGCTTTCCACGCCTTCGCCGAGGCGACCTCCGCGCGCTGGCCCGACCAGGTGTGGAAGGACAAGCTGGCCGCCGGATTCACCAACTCGGGCTCCAAGAGCGGCGACAAGCTGCACACGCTGCAGTTCTTCCAGATCCTGGCCGCGCAGCTCGGCATGCACTGGGTCAGCCTGGGGCTGCTGCCCGGCTGGAACAACTCGGCCGGCTCCGAGCACGACCTCAACCGACTGGGCGTCTTCCTGGGCGCCGCCGCGCAGACCAACGTCGACGAGGGGCCCGACGCCGTCCACAAGGCCGACCTGGCGACGGCCGAACACCTGGGCCGCCGGGTCGGCGAGACCGCGCGGATCTTCCTGGCCGGCCGTGCCCGGGCTGCCTGACCGCGAGGGGTTTGAGCTGCGGCTTTCTCAGTAGCCGAAGTCCTGTGTCCACCAAGGGCCGCCGGAGCCGAAGTGGACGCCGACACCCAGGGTCTTGAAGTCGCAGTTCAGGATGTTCGCCTTGTGGCCCGGGCTGTTCATCCAGGCCTCCATGACGGCAGCCGCGTCGGCCTGGCCGCGGGCTATGTTCTCGCCGCCGAGGCCCGATATGCCGGCCTTGGCCGCCCGGTCCCACGGGGTCGCCCCGTCGGGGTCGGTGTGGTCGAAGAACCCGCGCGCGGCCATGTCGTCGCTGAACTTCTCGGCGAGGTCCGACAGGGCGCTGTTCGCGGAGACGGCGCTGCAGCCGACCTTGGCCCGCTCCTCGTTGACCAGCTTCAGCACCTCGGCCGCGGCCTGCGCCTCGGCCGAGACCGTCACGGGGGCTTCGGGCTTCGCCGGCGCCTTCGTGGCGGCGCGCGACTTGGACGGTGTGGTCTCCGGCGTCTCGGAAGGCGTCTCGGAAGGCGTCTTGGACGGCGTCTTGGAAGGCGTTTTGGACGGCGTGGACTCGGGCTTCTCGGGTGCCGTCTTGGTCGGCGCCGACGAGGAGGGGGAGGCAGAGGGGGAGGGCGCGGTCGGAGCGGCGGGCGAGACCGACCGGCCGGCGTCGCGGCTGGTCGGGGCGGAGCCGCGGTCGTCGTCGGCCGAGCCGGACGTGCCGCCCTGCTCGGAGGCCGAGTTGGTCGGCGAACCGGCAGCGGCCTGGACCCTGTCGCCGGAGCCGCCGCTACCGCCTCCGAGGCGGTAGCCGTCGATGCCGGGCACCACACCCGTGGCCACGGCGACCGTGCCGATCGCCACCGCCGCGGAGACGCCGAGCAGACCGGACTTCACCGGCGTGGCGACGCGCTTGCGGCGGCGGCCCGCTCCCGCCCGGTTCGCCCCCGGCCGGTGGGCGCCGCCGTCGGGGGTGAAGCCGTCGGCCGCGAACACCGCGGTGTCGCCGTGGGCGTGGCCGCCCTCCGCGTACAGGTACTCCTGGCTCCTCGCGACGGAGTCCGCGTAGGCCTCCGGGTTCAGATACGGCGCGATGCCGATCGTGGGGAGGGTTTCGGTGTGCGCGTCCTGCGCTGTGTGGCTGTCCGCATACGAGCCGTGCGTCTGTGTGACCCCCGTGGCGCGGCTCGTGGCGGCGCGGCCGGCGGCGGAGCGTCGGTGGCGTCCCATGTCCTTGCCTTCCTCGTCCGAGCGGTGTTCTCAGGTGGTCGGCCGAAGCTCTGGGGCGACACGCGCCTCATGCTCCCTCTGGTCGACCTGACTCACCCGATCGAGTGAGTTTCATATGAGAATCATTGGGTGGGGACGGTACCCCATGGCGCTGGGGGAGGAAGTGCCCCGAGAGACTTTGCCCGGTTAGGTTGCACCCATGAGCGAGGATGTACGACTGGTCGCCTGGGTGCGTGGACACGTGCAGGGCGTGGGATTCCGCTGGTTCACGCGGGCCAAGGCGCTGGAGATCGGCGGCCTGAGTGGTTTTGCTCTCAATGTGGCCGACGGCCGGGTTCAGGTGGTCGCCGAAGGGGCCAAAGAGGGGTGCGAGGAACTGCTCGGCTGGCTTCTGGGTGGCGACACGCCCGGACGCGTTGACGGAGTCACCGAGATATGGGACACACCGCGCGGCGGTTACGACGGCTTCGCGATCCGCTGAGAACCTCCGCCGAGCACGCTCGGGGAAAGCGCGGGGGAATGCCACGGGCACGTGCCCCAGCAGAAAGGGGCAGGTGATTGCCAAGAATCGCTTGCCGTGGCAGGCTCCTGCACTGCAGGATGATCGCCACGCATCGAGGCCCCGCAGGAGTCGCAGCGCCGCCGTTCCGGCCGCGCGCCACCGGGTCGCCCGCCAATGCGGGGCGTGATCGTGTTGACCGTCAAACTTTTTGGTGAGACGCTGAAAGCACCCCGCGCACCCCAGCTGTTCGGCATGGATGAACGGCAGCACGAACAAGATCCTGCCAAGCACCGCGGGTGCTCATCCCTCACGACCCACACCGCTTCGGTCGGTCACTCATTGTGGAGGACCATCCATCATGGCAAAGGCGCTTCTCGGTTACGTCGGCGGCTCCGACCCGCGACTCCTCGCCGAGATGCGACGGCTCCAGCAGCGTGTACAGGACCTGGAATCCGAGCTCGGACGGATCCAGGCCGAGAACGACGCGCTGACGGCTGCCGCTTCTCACGAATCGCTTATGGAGAGCATCGACGCACGCCAGGCGGAGCCTGCGCTCACCTGATCGCTGCACGCCGCACAACGGCACGCACGGTCGGGCGGCTCACTCTCACCGCGTCGGACCGCTAAGTTGTCAGAGTTTGCAAGGGACGCTTCGGCGTCCCTTCTTTCTTGTCCCGCCCGGCATTTCGCGCCCCCGTACTTCCCCGATGCCTGCGCCCCGCCCTTGATTCCCCCGCGCACCCTTTCAGTCTCTTAACGTTTGGTGTGCCCTGCGCGTTCATGGGTGAAACCGCGGGTTCATGGAGTGAGACACCCCCGGGAGGTAGAGTCCAGCGCCGTGCACCTCAAGGCCCTGACCCTGCGGGGGTTCAAGTCGTTCGCCTCCGCGACCACGCTCCGGTTCGAACCGGGGATCACGTGCGTCGTAGGACCCAACGGCTCGGGCAAGTCCAACGTCGTCGACGCGCTCAGCTGGGTCATGGGCGAGCAGGGCGCCAAGTCGCTGCGCGGCGGCAAGATGGAGGACGTGATCTTCGCCGGCACCACCGGCCGTCCCCCGCTGGGCCGCGCCGAGGTGTCCCTGACCATCGACAACTCCGACGGGGCGCTGCCCATCGAGTACGCCGAGGTCACCATCACGCGGATCATGTTCCGCAACGGCGGCAGCGAATACCAGATCAACGGCGACACCTGCCGGCTGCTCGACATCCAGGACCTGCTCTCCGACTCCGGCATCGGCCGTGAGATGCACGTGATCGTCGGCCAGGGCCAGCTCGACTCCGTCCTGCACGCCGACCCCATGGGCCGCCGGGCGTTCATCGAGGAGGCGGCGGGCGTCCTCAAGCACCGCAAGCGCAAGGAGAAGGCGCTCCGCAAGCTGGACGCGATGCAGGCCAACCTCGCGCGCGTGCAGGACCTCACCGACGAACTCCGGCGTCAGCTCAAGCCGCTCGGCCGCCAGGCCGCCGTGGCCCGCCGCGCCGCCGTCATCCAGGCCGATCTGCGTGACGCCAGGCTGCGCCTGCTCGCCGACGATCTCGTCACGCTGCGGGAGGCCCTGCGGACGGAGGTCGCCGACGAGGCCGCGCTCAAGGAACGCAAGGACGCGGCCGAGCAGGAGCTGAAAAAGGCTCTCCAGCGCGAGGCCCTCCTGGAGGACGAGGTCCGGCAGCTCACCCCGCGTCTCCAGCGGGCCCAGCAGACCTGGTACGAGCTGTCCCAGCTCGCCGAGCGCGTCCGGGGCACCGTCTCGCTCGCCGACGCCCGGGTGAAGAGCGCCACTTCCGCACCCCCCGAGGAGCGGCGCGGCCGCGACCCCGAGGACATGGAGCGTGAGGCGGCCCGGATCCGCGAGCAGGAGGCCGAACTGGAGGCTGCTCTCGAAGCGGCCCAGCACGCGCTCGACGACACCGTCGCCCACCGCGCGGACCTGGAACGGGAACTCTCCGTCGAGGAACGGCGGCTGAAGGACGTCGCCCGGGCCATCGCCGACCGCCGCGAGGGCCTGGCCCGGCTGAACGGCCAGGTCAACGCGGCCCGTTCGCGCGCCGCCTCGGCGCAGGCCGAGATCGACCGCCTCGCCGCGGCCCGCGACGAGGCGCAGGAACGGGCGGTCACCGCACAGGAGGAGTACGAGGCGCTCAAGGCGGAGGTCGACGGCCTCGACGCGGACGACCACGAGCTCGCCGAGCGGCACGAGAGCGCCAAGCGGCAGCTCGCCGAAGCGGAGACCGCGCTCACCGACGCCCGCGAGGCGGCCACGGCCGCCGAACGCAGCCGCGCCGCGACCCGCGCCCGCCGCGACGCCCTCGCCCTGGGCCTGCGCCGCAAGGACGGCACGGGCGCGCTGCTCGCCGCACGCGACCGCCTGAACGGCCTGCTGGGTCCGGCGGCCGGACTGCTGACGGTGACGTCGGGCCACGAGGTCGCGCTGGCGGCGGCCTTCGGCGCCGCCGCCGACGCGATCGCGGTGACGACGCCCGCCGCGGCGGCCGAAGCCATCCGTCTGCTGCGCAAGCAGGACGCGGGTCGCGCCGCGCTGCTGCTCAGCGGCGCCGTCGACGACCCGCCCGAGGAACAGCGCACCGCCTGCCGGCCCACGGACGGTCAGCCCCTCGACGTACAACACGCCGCCGGCCGGCTCGCGGCCGGGCAGCCCGCCGCCGGGCAGCGCACCGACCACCGGCTGACGGACGGGGGCGGCATTGGCGGGCCGTCCACCGAGGGTCAGCCCACCGCCCGCCAGCCCTCGGACGGGCAACAGGCCGTCGGCCAGCCCGCGGTCGGCCGGCCCACCGAACGGCGACACGCCGTCGGCGAGCCCACGGACAGCCGGCCCTCTGACGCGCAGTCCGCCGACCGGCAGCGCATCGACCATCACCCCGCCGACCATCAGTCGGGCGACCGGCAGCCCACCGATCATCACCCCGCCGACCGGCAACGCGCCCAGTGGCAGTCCGCCGACCGGCAGTGTGCCGTCGCGCTGCCGTACGCCGCTGATCTCGTGCGGGGTCCCGCCGAGCTCATGCCCGCCGTGCGCCGGCTGCTGCGGGGGATCGTGGTCGTGGGCACGCTGGAGGACGCCGAGGAATTGGTCTACGCCCGCCCGGACCTCACCGCGGTCACCGCCGAGGGCGATCTGCTGGGCGCGCATTTCGCGCACGGCGGGTCCGCCGGGGCGCCCAGCCTGCTGGAGGTGCAGGCATCCGTCGACGAGGCGGCCGCCGAGC
The DNA here is from genome assembly GCF_036898465.1 of Streptomyces sp. B21-105. Lineage (NCBI taxonomy): Bacteria > Bacillati > Actinomycetota > Actinomycetes > Kitasatosporales > Streptomycetaceae > Streptomyces > Streptomyces sp. B21-105. Next base: position 6,538,933 of record NZ_JARUMJ010000001.1, read on the forward strand.
TCGACGAGCTGGCAGTGCGCTGCGCTGAGCTCGCGGAGGCGCAGCGCACGGCCGGCGAGCGTCGCCAGGTGTGTGCCGCGCTCGTCGAGGAGATGGGGGAGCGGCGGCGGGCCGCCGACCGGGAGAAGTCGGCCGTGGCGCAGCAGCTCGGGCGGCTCGCGGGGCAGGCCCGGGGCGCGGCCGGCGAGGCCGAGCGGTCCGCGGCGGCCGCGGCGCGGGCGCAGGAAGCGCTCGACCGGGCGGTGGAGGAGGCCGAGGAACTGTCGGCCCGGCTGGCCGTCGCCGAGGAGGCGCCGGCCGACGAGGAGCCCGACTCCTCCGTGCGGGACCGGCTCGCCGCCGACGGGGCCAACGCGCGGCAGACCGAGATGGAGGCCCGGCTTCAGGTCCGTACCCACGAGGAGCGGGTCAAGGGGCTGGCCGGGCGGGCCGACTCGCTGGACCGGGCCGCGCGGGCGGAACGCGAGGCACGCGCGCGTGCCGAGCAGCGGCGGGCGCGGCTGCGCCAGGAGGCGGCCGTCGCGGAGGCCGTGGCCTCAGGCGCGCGGCAACTGCTCGCCCACGTCGAGGTGTCCGTGGGCCGGGCCGAGGCGGAGCGGGTCGCCGCCGACGCGGCCAAGGCACGGCGCGAGCAGGAACTGACCGCCGCCCGCACCGCCGGGCGTGATCTGAAGGGTGAGCTGGACAAGCTGACGGACTCGGTGCACCGCGGCGAGGTGCTCGGCGCCGAGAAGCGGATGCGGATCGAGCAACTGGAGACCAAGGCTCTGGAGGAGCTCGGCGTGGAGCCCGCGGGGCTCGTCTCCGAGTACGGGCCGCATCAGCTCGTGCCGCCGTCGCCGCCCGCCGAGGGCGAGGTGCTGCCCGAGGACCCGGAGGACCCGCGCAACCAGCCGAGGCCGTTCCGGCGCGTCGAGCAGGAGAAGCGCCTGCGGTCGGCCGAGCGCGCCTACCAGCAGCTCGGCAAGGTGAACCCGCTGGCGCTGGAGGAGTTCTCCGCGCTGGAGGAGCGGCACAAGTTCCTCAGCGAGCAGCTGGAGGACCTCAAGAAGACCCGGACCGACCTCCTTCAGGTCGTGAAGGAGGTCGACGAGCGCGTCGAGCAGGTTTTCACCGAGGCCTTCCGGGATACCGCACGTCAGTTCGAGGGAGTGTTCGGCCGGCTGTTCCCGGGTGGCGAGGGGCGGTTGATCCTGACCGACCCCGACAACATGCTCACCACGGGCGTGGACGTAGAGGCCCGGCCCCCGGGCAAGAAGGTCAAACGGCTCAGTCTGCTCTCCGGCGGCGAGCGGTCGCTGACCGCGGTCGCCATGCTGGTGTCGATCTTCAAGGCACGGCCCAGCCCGTTCTACGTCATGGACGAGGTCGAGGCCGCCCTCGACGACACCAACCTGCAGCGACTCATCCGCATCATGCAGGAGCTGCAGGAGTCCTCGCAGCTGATCGTGATCACGCACCAGAAGCGCACGATGGAGGTCGCCGATGCGCTGTACGGCGTGTCCATGCAGGGCGACGGTGTGTCGAAGGTCATCAGCCAGCGCCTGCGTTGAGCGGCCGGAGCGGGTAACCCGCAATCCGGCTCCCACTCTGCTGCACACCCAGTCAAGCTTCAGAAGTCGAACACACTCCCGTCACGTGGGCGCTGAAAAGTCACAACCGAGCCCTATTGACTTCAGAACTTGAAGGCATAGTCTCGGCACCGTTGATTTTACCTTCAGATGCCACCTATCTGGAGGTGCTGACCCCGTCGGCAGCGCTGCCGACGGCCCGAGGAGTTGAACGTGACCAGCACAGAGCAGGCGCACAAGTCAGGAGCCGGGACGGCTCACCCCGAACATCTCGGGCACGTCGTCTTCATCGCGGCGGCGGCCGCGATGGGCGGATTCCTCTTCGGCTACGACAGCTCCGTGATCAACGGCGCGGTCGAGGCCATCCGGGACCGCTACGACGTCGGCTCCGCGGCCCTGGCGCAGGTCATCGCCATCGCCCTGATCGGCTGCGCCGTCGGCGCAGCGACCGCCGGCCGCATCGCGGACCGCATCGGCCGCATCCGGGTCATGCAGATCGCCGCCGTGCTGTTCACGGTCAGCGCCGTCGGCTCGGCGCTGCCCTTCGCGCTCTGGGACTTCGCCGCCTGGCGGGTCGTCGGCGGCTTCGCCATCGGCATGGCCTCCGTCATCGGCCCCGCCTACATCGCGGAGGTCGCCCCGCCCGCCTACCGCGGCCGGCTCGGCTCCTTCCAGCAGGCCGCGATCGTCATCGGCATCGCGATCTCCCAGCTGGTCAACTGGGGACTGCTCAACTCCGCCGAGGGCGACCAGCGCGGTGAGCTCATGGGCCTGGAGGCCTGGCAGGTCATGCTCGGCGTCATGGTGGTCCCGGCCGTCCTGTACGGCCTGCTCTCCTTCGCCATCCCCGAGTCCCCCCGCTTCCTGATCTCCGTCGGCAAGCGCGAGCGGGCCCGCGAGATCCTCGAAGAGGTCGAAGGCGGCAGCGTCGACCTGGACGCCCGCGTCGCCGAGATCGAGCACGCGATGAAGAGCGAGCACAAGTCGACGTTCAAGGACCTGCTCGGCGGTTCCTTCTTCTTCAAGCCGATCGTCTGGATCGGCATCGGCCTGTCGGTCTTCCAGCAGTTCGTCGGCATCAACGTCGCGTTCTACTACTCCTCGACGCTGTGGCAGTCGGTCGGCGTCGACCCGACGGACTCGTTCTTCTACTCGTTCACGACGTCGATCATCAACATCCTCGGCACCGTCATCGCGATGATCTTCGTGGACCGCATCGGCCGCAGGCCGCTGGCCCTGATCGGCTCCGTCGGCATGGTCGTCGGCCTCGCGCTGGAGGCCTGGGCGTTCTCCTTCGACCTCGTCGACGGCAAGCTGCCGGCCACCCAGGGCTGGGTCGCCCTGATCGCCGCCCACGTGTTCGTCCTCTTCTTCGCCCTGTCCTGGGGTGTCGTCGTCTGGGTCTTCCTCGGCGAGATGTTCCCCAACCGCATCCGCGCCGCGGCGCTCGGCGTGGCCGCCTCCGCGCAGTGGATCGCCAACTGGGCCATCACGGCGAGCTTCCCGTCGCTGGCCGACTGGAACCTCTCCGCCACCTACGTGATCTACACGGCCTTCGCAGCGCTCTCCATCCCGTTCGTCCTGAGGTACGTCAAGGAGACGAAGGGCAAGGCGCTGGAGGAGATGGGCTGACGCTTCCCGACAGACGGCCGCTGCCCGAGTGGCCCCCGATCTCGAGGAGCCGGGCCGAGTCCCCGCTGCCGGCTCCTCGACACCCGTAGGACGTGCTGCCCCGGCTCACCCCCCGAGCCGGGGCAGCACGCCTTCGCAGAACAGCCGCAGACTGCGCCACCCCTCCTCCACCGGCATCCCGCCCGCCAGCGGATGCAGGACGAGGTTGTCGAGCCCCTGTGCCACGCACGCGTCCGGCGTGAGGATCCGGTAGACGCCCTCCTCCCGCAGCTCCGCCACCGTCGTCGCCCCCGACTTCACCGCGGAACTGATCTCGCCCGACTGCCAGGAGGCGTAGGTCCGCGCCTCGTGCAGGAACCGCTCGCCGTACTCGGCCCACGCCCGGTCCGGATCCTCGGCGATGTGCAGCAGGGGCGTCTCGGCGCCCGGCATCATCGTCCAGCCTTCGGTCCCGTACTCGGTCAGCCGCTCCTTGTAGTACGCCTCCAGATCCGGCAGATGGGCGCTGGGGAAGAAGGGCAGCCCGAGCCGCGCGGCCCGGCGGGCGGCGGCCTTCGAGGACCCGCCCACCAGCAGCAGGGGGTGCGGATCGGTCGCCGGGCGGGGGGTGACCCGTACCGTGCGGCCCCGGTAGGTGAACTCCTCGCCGGTCCAGGCCTTCAGCACGGTCTCCAGCAGCTCGTCCTGGAGCCGACCCCGCCGCTTCCAGTCCACCCCGGCCCGGGCGTACTCCTCCGGCCGGTAGCCGATTCCGGCGACCGTGACCAGCCGCCCGCCGCTCAGCAGATCCAGCACCGCGATGTCCTCGGCCAGCCGCAGCGGGTCGTGCAGCGGCCCGATGACGGCCGAGACGGTCACCGCCAGTCGCCGCGTCGCCCCCAGCACCGCGCCCGCGAAGACGAAGGGCGACGGCAGCCAGTTGTTCTCGACGCCGTGATGCTCCTCGGTCTGCACGAGGGTCACCCCGTGCCGGTCCGCGTACGCGGCCATCTCCAGCGCGGCCCGGTAGCGGACGCCCAGCTCGGCGGGGGTCGCACCGGGGGCGACGAGGTTGAATCGGACGACGGTGACGGGCATGGGCCCCCTTCGGGTGTGGAGGGGGACGATAGCTGACGTTCCGTCAGGTGGCCAGGGGTGTGGTGTGTCCTCGTTCGGCACGCCCGGGCGAGGGTCCCGTTACATGCCGGAAGGGTGTGTCGCGACCCACCGTATGGGTCACGACACACCCTGGGTGTGCCTCTGCGCGCACCCGACAGCTCCCTCGCTCGCGCGTACTGGAGCCGTTGTGACTCCGCCCCTGAGGGGCTTCCCGGCCGACGCGAAGTGGGACGGGCGGGCCAGCCCGGCCCGGGGCCGGTGGCCTCGCGTGGACAACGAACGGTCGAGCGGGGAGGTCACGCATACTGGCATGGTTATGGAAACCGTCATCCTTGCTGTAGTCATCGCCGTGGTCGTGCTCGCGGTGCTCGGCGGGCTGGTCGTCGGCAGCCGGCGGAAGAAGCCGCTGCCCCCGCCGCCCCCCGCAGCGCCCGACATCACCGCCCCTCCGGCCGAACCGCACGTCGGCGACGAGGCCGAGACGCCGCGCGACGAACCGCGCCGCACGATCGAGGAGGTGGATCTTCCCGACGGCGGCTCGACCGGCACCGCCGTCGAGGAACCCCCCGTAGTCCCCCCTCTCGAGGTTCCCGAGCTCGAGATCCCGGAGCCCACCGAGGGGCGGCTGGTGCGCCTGCGCGCCCGGCTGTCCCGCTCGCAGAACGCCCTGGGCAAGGGGCTGCTCACGCTGCTCTCGCGCGAGCACCTCGACGAGGACACCTGGGAGGAGATCGAGGACACGCTGCTCACCGCCGACGTCGGCGTGGCCCCCACCCAGGAGCTGGTCGAGCGGCTGCGCGAGCGCGTGAAGGTGCTCGGCACCCGCACGCCCGAGGAGCTGCGCGCGCTGCTGCGCGAGGAACTGCTCAAGCTGGTCGGCGCCGACGTCGACCGCACGGTGAAGACCGAGCCCGAGGACCGCAAGCCGGGCATCGTGATGGTCGTCGGCGTCAACGGCACCGGCAAGACCACCACCACCGGCAAGCTCGCGCGCGTGCTCGTGGCCGACGGGCGCACCGTCGTCCTGGGCGCCGCCGACACCTTCCGCGCGGCCGCCGCCGACCAGCTCCAGACCTGGGGCGAGCGGGTCGGCGCGCACACCGTGCGCGGTCCCGAGGCCGGCGACCCCGCCTCCGTCGCGTTCGACGCGGTGAAGGAGGGCAAGGAGATGGGGGTGGACGTCGTCCTCATCGACACCGCCGGCCGGCTGCACACCAAGACCGGTCTGATGGACGAGCTCGGCAAGGTCAAGCGGGTCGTCGAGAAGCACGCCCCGCTGGACGAGGTGCTGCTCGTGCTCGACGCCACCACCGGGCAGAACGGGCTCGTCCAGGCCCGGGTCTTCGCCGAGGTCGTCGACATCACCGGCATCGTGCTGACCAAGCTGGACGGCACGGCGAAGGGCGGCATCGTGGTCGCGGTCCAGCGCGAGTTGGGCGTCCCGGTCAAGCTGGTCGGACTGGGCGAGGGGGCTGACGACCTCGCGCCGTTCGAGCCGGAGGCCTTCGTTGACGCACTTATCGGGGACTGACCGGCGGGGACCGACCGGCCGCGCATCGCAGGCCGCGTACCCGCCCGCCACGTCCGCGTCGTCCGTCAGGTGTGCCGAGCGGCACGCCGGGGGCACGGAAGAAGCGCCCGCTCCGAGATGCAGTCGGAGCGGGCGCTTCGCTGTGTACGTCGCCGGGCCCGTGCGGGGGAGGGCCGCTGCCGTGGCGTCATGCGGTCCCGCGGGGTGCTGGGCGTCCCGGCGGCAGACGTCAGGCGGTGCGGCCGAGGGTCTCCGGCGGGCCCTGGGCGCGTGACCGGTGGGCCAGGTACGCCAGCGTCCCCAGCAGCAGCCGGGCCTCCGGCGGGCGGGTCGCCGAGTCCAGCGCGGGCGGGCGCAGCCAACGCACCGGGCCGAGACCGCCGCGGTCGGAGGGCGGGGCCGTGACGAAGGCGCCGGGGCCGAGGCCGCGCAGGTCGAGGGCGGCCGGATCGTCCCACCCCATCCGGTAGAGCAGGTCCGTCAGCTCGGCGGCGGCGCCGGGGGCGACGAAGAACTGGGTGCGGCCCTCGGGCGTGGCGATGACCGGGCCGAGCGGCAGGCCCATGCGCTCGAGGCGGACCAGGGCGCGCCGCCCGGCGGACTCGGCGACGTCGAGCACGTCGAACATCCGCCCGACGGGCAGCATCACGGCGGCGCCCGGGAATCCGCCCCAGGTCCTGCCGACGTCGTCGAGGGTGGCGCCGGCCGGGACGCGCGGGGCGAACTCCAGGGGGTGCGCACCCGGTTCGCGGCACTCGGGGCGTCCGCAGGAGCAGACGCCGCCCGCGGCCCGTGCGCCGGGCACCGCGTCCCAGCCCCACAGTCCCGTGAACTCGGCGACGGCGGTGCACTCGGACGAGCGACCGCGCCTGCGCGCGCCGGAGCGGATCTGGCGAATGCCGCCGATCGTGAAGCCCATGCCCCCTCCAACGGGTCCTGCGCGCCGCTGGTTACGCAGCGGTCGAGTACCGTGGCTCTGCGTGCTTCCGCTTCCCCGGGGTCGCTCGATCCAGGCAGCGCCCTGGAGTGCCGCGGGTGGTGAGCTGGGCTCCGCGCGCCCCTGAGTGCTTCGCTCCGCTCATCCCTGGCCGTTCTCTGTCAAGTGAATCGCGTACGGGCCGTGGGGAGTTCATTCGAAGGGGTGGCGAATGGTGGCGATTCAGGGATCGGCGTGGCTGGGACCGTGATCGTAGGATTACTTTGAGTAGGCGGGTCCTGGGGGCGCATGTGCTCGTGGGTATGCCGGAGGCAAGTCGGGTTTCCGTTCGAAGGGTGACAAGTGCCGTACGGCGGGACCTATTTACCGGCATTCTGATAAGGCTTGGCGCACTCAGTGACAAGTGGTCTCAGGGATGGGGGCGTTCCAGTGAGCGGCAACGGCGGAAGCGGGAACAACGCTGCGGGCGCGGACAGGCGCCCGAACGAGCTGCTCACCTCGTGGTTCGTGCGGAGCGGCTGGTCGAAGGGCGAACTCGCACGTCAAGTCAACCGTCGCGCACGCCAGTTGGGCGCCAACCACATCTCCACCGACACCTCGCGCGTACGCCGCTGGCTGGACGGCGAGAATCCCCGCGAGCCCATCCCCAGAATCCTCTCCGAGCTGTTCTCCGAGCGGTTCGGCTGCGTCGTCTCGGTCGAGGACCTCGGACTGCGCGCGGCCCGGCAGGTGCCCTCCGCGACCGGCGTCGACCTGCCGTGGACGGCCCCGCAGACGGTGGCCCAGCTCAGCGAGTTCTCGCGCAGCGACCTGATGCTGGCGCGCCGCGGCTTCCTCGGCACGTCGCTGGCCCTCTGCGCGGGGCCGTCCCTGATCGAGCCGATGCAGCGCTGGCTGGTCCCCTCGCCGGCCGCTCCGCTCGAGGAGCCGGAGTCGGTGCCGACCAGCCGGGCCCGCGGCCGGCTCTCCCGGCCCGAGCTGGACCTGCTGGAGTCCACCACCGTGATGTTCCGGCAGTGGGACGCACAGTGCGGCGGCGGTCTGCGCCGCAAGGCCGTCGTGGGCCAGCTGCACGAGGTGACCGACCTGCTTCAGGAGCCCCAGCCCGAGTCCACCTCGCGCAGGCTCTTCAAGGTCGCCGCCGAGCTGGCCGAACTCGCCGGCTGGATGAGCTACGACGTGGGGCTCCAGCCGACCGCGCAGAAGTACTTCGTGCTGGCCCTGCACGCGGCGAAGGAGGCCGGCGACCGGCCGCTCGGCAGCTACGTGCTGTCGAGCATGAGCCGCCAGATGATCCACCTCGGCCGGCCCGAGGACGCGCTGGAGCTGATCCACCTCGCCCAGTACGGCAGCAGGGACTGCGCCGGCCCGCGCACCCAGTCGATGCTGTATGCGATGGAGGCCCGCGCCTACGCCAACATGGGCCAGCCCGGCCGGTGCAAGCGAGCCGTCCGGATGGCCGAGGACACCTTCGCCGAGACTGACGAGTGGGACGAGCCCGAGCCCGCCTGGATCCGCTTCTTCTCCGAGGCCGAGCTGTACGGCGAGAACAGCCACTCCTTCCGCGACCTCGCCTACGTCGCCGGCCGCAGCCCCGCCTACGCCTCGCTGGCCGAGCCCCTGATGCGGCGGGCCGTCGAACTGTTCGCCGGTGACGGCGACCATCAGCGCTCCTACGTGCTGAACCTGATCGGCATGGCCACCGTCCACCTGCTGCAGCGCGAGCCCGAGCAGAGCACGGTTCTCGCCACGCAGGCCATGAAAGAGGGCAAGAAAGTGCGCTCCGAGCGCGTCAACACTCGTATCCGCAAGACCGTCGACAGCGCCGTACGCGATTTCGGGGACCTCTCCGCGGTCGTGGACCTGACCGAGCGGCTCACGGCCGAGCTGCCGGAGACGGCCGAAGCGGTCTGATTCCACCGCGCCCGGCCGGCCGCGGACAGCGGTCCACCGGGCGAAACCCCCAGAACCCGGCCGCGGCCGGTCCTCCCGAACTGCCCGACTCGGCTCCCCCATGCCAGGTCATCGGAAGGCCGGCCGCGGCCGGTTTCCCTCCCTCGGTGAAGGTTGCGCCACGATAACGATCCGCTCGGCGAACATCAGCCAGTTCACCGAGGCGTAACGCACACGGCGCCTTCGTCACGGCGGCGAAACAACGAGGGGCCTCCACCGAAACGGTGCTGCGCGAATCTCATGGCGCATAACCGGCCCACCCCTCACGAACCCGATCCGGTTTCGCCCGCACGGGGCCGTACCTACGACGAGGAGACGCCGATGGCAGCAGCCATCACGCTTGCCGCGGAGGCACCCAAGCTGTCCTCCGCGAACACAGGCTTCATGCTCATCTGTTCCGCCCTGGTGCTGATCATGACCCCGGGCCTCGCCTTCTTCTACGGAGGCATGGTCCGGGTCAAAAGCACGCTGAACATGCTGATGATGAGCTTCATCAGCATCGGGATCGTCACCATCCTGTGGGTGTTGTACGGCTTCTCGCTCGCCTTCGGGACCGACTCCGGCGGCCTCATCGGCTGGAACTCCGACTGGGTCGGCCTCAGCGACATCGGCCTGACACAGCTGTGGGACGGCTACACGATCCCGATCTTCGTGTTCCTGGTCTTCCAGATGATGTTCGCGATCATCACGCCCGCCCTGATCAGCGGTGCGCTCGCCGACCGCGTCAAGTTCACCGCCTGGGCGCTGTTCGTCGCCCTGTGGGCCACCGTCGTCTACTTCCCGGTCGCGCACTGGGTCTGGGGCGCCGGCGGCTGGGCCTTCGAGCTGGGCGTCATCGACTTCGCCGGCGGTACGGCGGTCCACATCAACGCCGGCGCCGCGGCCCTCGGCGTGATCCTCGTCATCGGCAAGCGCGTCGGGTTCAAGAAGGACCCGATGCGCCCGCACAGCCTGCCGCTGGTCATGCTCGGCGCCGGTCTGCTGTGGTTCGGCTGGTTCGGCTTCAACGCCGGCTCGTGGCTCGGCAACGACGACGGCGTCGGCGCGCTGATGTTCGTCAACACGCAGGTCGCCACCGCCGCCGCCATGCTGGCCTGGCTCATCTACGAGAAGATCCGCCACGGCGCGTTCACCACGTTGGGCGCCGCCTCCGGCGCGGTCGCCGGTCTGGTCGCCATCACCCCCTCGGGCGGTGCGGTCTCCCCGCTCGGCGCGATCGCCGTCGGCGCCATCGCCGGTGTGCTCTGCGCCATGGCCGTCGGCCTGAAGTACAAGTTCGGTTACGACGACTCGCTCGACGTCGTCGGCGTCCACATGGTCGGCGGAATCGTCGGCTCCCTGCTGATCGGCTTCTTCGCCACCGGCAAGGGCCAGTCCGACGTCGAGGGCCTCTTCTACGGCGGCGGCCTCGACCAGTTCTGGAAGCAGTGCGCCGGAGTCTTCGCGGTCCTCGGCTACTCGCTGGTGGTCTCCGCGATCCTCGCCTTCCTCCTCGACAAGACCATCGGCATGCGGGTCTCCGAGGACGACGAGATCGCCGGCATCGACCAGGCCGAGCACGCCGAGACCGCATACGACTTCAGCGGTGCCGGTGGCGGCGCCGCCCGTACGACCGCCCTGCCGACCGCGGTCGCCGGCGCGAGCAAGAAGGTGGACGCATGAAGCTCATCACCGCCGTCGTCAAGCCCCACCGGCTCGACGAGATCAAGGAAGCCCTGCAGGCGTTCGGCGTGCACGGACTGACGGTCACCGAGGCCAGCGGCTACGGTCGTCAGCGGGGACACACCGAGGTCTACCGCGGCGCCGAGTACACGGTCGACCTGGTCCCCAAGATCCGCATCGAGGTGCTGGCCGAGGACGACGACGCCGAGCAGCTGATCGACGTCATCGTCAAGGCGGCCCGCACCGGCAAGATCGGTGACGGCAAGGTCTGGTCCCTCCCGGTCGAGACCGCCGTACGGGTCCGCACCGGCGAGCGCGGCCCGGACGCGCTCTGACGGCAGAACAGAACAGGAGTCGCTGGGTGACGAGTACGGACGTGCGCAAGGATGCAGAGGACTCGGGACCCAGCGGCTACGCGGCGGCCCGGCTGCGCCTCCTCACCGAGGAGGCGCGGTCCGGGCCGCCGCGCCGTGCGGCCCTCGCCGAACTGACCGACGACTGGCTGACCGGGCTCTTCACGGCCGGCGCCGAGGAACTCAAGGGCGTCTCCCTGGTCGCCGTCGGCGGCTACGGCCGGGGCGAGCTCTCCCCGCGCAGCGACCTCGACCTCCTGCTGCTGCACGACGGCGCCGACAGCAAGACCGTCGCCGCCCTCGCCGACCGCCTCTGGTACCCCGTCTGGGACCTCGGCCTCGCCCTCGACCACTCCGTCCGCACGCCCGCCGAGGCCCGCAAGACCGCCGGCGAGGACCTCAAGGTCCAGCTCGGCCTGCTGGACGCCCGCCACCTCGCCGGCGACCTCGGCCTCACCGCCGGGCTGCGGACGTCCGTCCTCGCCGACTGGCGCAACCAGGCGCCCAGACGCCTGCCCGAACTCCAGGAACTGTGCGCCGAGCGCGCCGAGCGCCAGGGCGAACTGCAGTACCTGCTGGAACCGGACCTGAAAGAGGCGCGCGGCGGACTGCGCGACGCCACCGCGCTGCGCGCCGTCGCCGCCTCCTGGCTCGCGGACGCCCCCCGCGAAGGCCTCGCCGACGCCCGCCGCCGGCTCCTCGACGTACGCGACGCCCTCCACCTGGCCACCGGCCGGGCCACCGACCGCCTCGCGCTCCAGGAGCAGGACCAGGTGGCCGCCGAGCTGGACCTGCTGGACGCCGACACCCTGCTGCGGCAGGTGTACGAGGCGGCACGCGTCATCTCGTACGCGAGTGACGTCACCTGGCGCGAGGTGGGACGCGTACTGCGCTCACGCGCCGTGCGGCCCCGACTGCGCGCCATGCTGGGGGGCGGCAAGCCCGCGCCCGAGCGGTCTCCGCTGGCCGAAGGGGTCGTCGAACAGGACGGCGAAGTGGTGCTCGCCCGCGCCGCCCGCCCCGAACGCGACCCCGTGCTCCCGCTGCGCGCCGCGGCCGCCGCCGCGCAGGCCGGCCTGCCGCTGTCCCTGCACGCCGTCCGGCGCCTCGCCGCCACCGTGCGCCCGCTGCCCACGCCGTGGCCCGCCGAGGCCCGTGAGCAGCTGGTGACCCTGCTCGGCTCCGGTCAGCCCACCATCGAGGTGTGGGAGGCGCTGGAGGCCGAAGGGCTGATCACGCAGCTGCTGCCCGACTGGGAGCGGGTGCGCTGCCGGCCGCAGCGCAACGCCGTGCACATCTGGACCGTCGACCGGCACCTCATCGAGACCGCCGTGCGCGCCTCCGAGTTCACCCGCCGCGTCCACCGGCCCGACCTCCTGCTGGTCGCCGCGCTGCTGCACGACATCGGCAAGGGCTGGCCCGGCGACCACTCGGTGGCCGGCGAGATCATCGCCAAGGACGTCGCCGCCCGCATCGGCTTCGACCGCGCCGACGTCGCCGTCCTCTCCGCGCTCGTACGGCACCACCTGCTGCTCGTCGACACCGCCACCCGGCGCGACCTGGAGGACCCGGCCACCGTGCGCGCGGTCGCCGACGCGGTCGGCTCGCAGGGCACGCTCGAGCTGCTGCACGCCCTCACCGAGGCCGACGCGCTGGCCACCGGGCCCGCCGCCTGGTCGTCCTGGCGGGGTTCGCTCGTGGCGGACCTCGTCAAACGGGTCGCGGCGGTCCTCGCCGGCGACGAACCGGAGGAGCCGGACGACACCGCGCCCACCGCCGAGCAGGAGCGGCTGGCCATCGAGGCGATCGCCACGGGCAGCCCGGTGCTCTCCCTGCGGGCCCAGACCGAGACGCCCGCCGAGACGACGGGGGAGCAGCCGGCCGGCGACCCCGAGCCGCTCGGCGTGGAGCTGCTCATCGCCGTACCGGACCAGGCGGGCGTGCTGCCCGCGGTGGCCGGCGTCCTCGCCGTGCACCGCCTGACCGTACGCACCGCCGAACTGCGCGCCCAGGACCTCCCGGACGGCGTCGACGGCTCGGTCCTGCTGCTGAACTGGCGGGTCGCCGCCGAGTACGGCTCGCTGCCCCAGGCGGCCCGGCTGCGCGCCGACCTCGTACGCGCCCTGGACGGCTCGCTGGACATCGCCGGCCGGCTCGCCGAGCGGGACGCCGCCTACCCCCGCCGCCGGGGCTGGGTCGCGCCGCCGCCCCGCGTCACGGTCGCCTCCGCGGCCTCCCGGCACGCCACCGTCATCGAGGTACGCGCCCAGGACGCGCCGGGGCTGCTGTTCCGCATCGGACAGGCGCTGGAGGACGAGGGCCTGCGGGTGCGGAGCATGCATGTCTCGACGCTGGGCGCGAACGCCGTGGACGCTTTCTACGTCACCGGAGCGGACGGCGCGCCCCTGCTGGGCGACGACGCCGTCGCCGTCGCCCAGAAGCTGGAGGAGACGCTGCGGGCGTGAGCGCACGGCGTGCACCCCGCCCCCGCGCGGCCCGTCCCCGTCCGCTGAATACAGCAGGCGGGGACGAAGGTCTTGCGCGGCCGGATACCCTGGAAGACGCTCAGACCGCCCCCGACACCGAGGACCGACGCCGCCGTGTTCGATACTCTCTCCGATCGCCTCTCAGCGACCTTCAAGAACTTGCGCGGCAAGGGGCGCCTGAGCGAAGCGGACATCGACGCCACGGCGCGCGAGATCCGCATCGCCCTCCTCGAAGCCGACGTGGCCCTGCCGGTCGTCCGCACGTTCATCAAGAACGTCAAGGAGCGCGCCCTCGGCGCCGAGGTCTCCAAGGCGCTGAACCCCGCCCAGCAGGTCCTGAAGATCGTCAACGAGGAACTCGTCACGATCCTCGGCGGGGAGACCCGCCGCCTTCGCTTCGCCAAGCAGCCGCCCACGGTGATCATGCTGGCCGGCCTCCAGGGCGCCGGTAAGACCACCCTCGCAGGCAAGCTCGGCCGCTGGCTGAAGGAGCAGGGCCACTCGCCGCTGCTCGTCGCCTGCGACCTCCAGCGACCCAACGCCGTCAACCAGCTCAGCGTCGTCGCCGAGCGGGCCGGCGTGGCCGTCTACGCCCCGCAGCCCGGCAACGGGGTGGGCGACCCGGTCCAGGTCGCCAAGGACTCCATCGAGTTCGCGAAGGCCAAGGTCCACGACATCGTGGTCGTCGACACGGCCGGCCGTCTCGGTATCGATGCCGAGCTGATGCAGCAGGCCGCCGACATCCGCGACGCCGTCTCGCCCGACGAGATCCTCTTCGTCGTCGACGCGATGATCGGCCAGGACGCCGTCAACACCGCCGAGGCCTTCCGCGACGGCGTCGGCTTCGACGGCGTCGTGCTGTCCAAGCTCGACGGCGACGCCCGCGGCGGCGCGGCCCTGTCGATCGCCTCGGTGACCGGCAAGCCGATCATGTTCGCCTCGAACGGCGAGAAGCTCGACGAGTTCGACGCCTTCCACCCCGACCGGATGGCCTCCCGCATCCTCGACATGGGCGACCTGCTCACCCTGATCGAGCAGGCGGAGAAGACGTTCAGTCAGGAAGAGGCCGAGAAAATGGCCTCCAAGCTGGCGTCCAAGAAGGGCCAGGACTTCACCCTGGACGACTTCCTGGCCCAGATGGAGCAGGTCAGGAAGATGGGCAGCATCTCCAAGCTGCTCGGCATGCTGCCCGGCATGGGCCAGATCAAGGACCAGATCGCCAACCTCGACGAGCGGGACGTCGACCGCACCGCCGCGATCATCAAGTCGATGACCCCGGCCGAGCGCCAGGAGCCGACGATCATCAACGGCTCGCGCCGCGCCCGTATCGCCAAGGGTTCCGGCGTCGAGGTCAGCGCCGTGAAGGGGCTGGTCGAGCGGTTCTTCGAGGCCCGCAAGATGATGTCCCGGATGGCCCAGGGCGGCGGCATGCCCGGGATGCCGGGGATGCCGGGCATGGGCGGCGGCGCCGGCCGGCAGCGGAAGCAGCCCAAGCAGGCCAAGGGCAAGCAGCGCTCCGGCAACCCGATGAAGCGCAAGCAGCAGGAGCTGGAGGCGGCCCAGCGCCGCGAGGCGCAGGCCCAGGGCGGCAACGCGCTCGGGCTGCCGCAGCAGGGCGCCCAGGACTTCGAGCTGCCGGACGAGTTCAAGAAGTTCATGGGCTGAGTCCCTAGTACGTCAGCCGCGAAGGGCGTCCTCCCGTGCCGGAGGGCGCCCTTCGCGCGTCCCCGCGCACCGCTCAGCGCATGCCGTGCCCGGCGCTCTGTCGTAGCGTCCAGATATGAGCAATGCCGCTCCGGAGCGCAAGGCCCCCGACCAGCCCTGGCGCACCGAGGGGACCCCGGACGACGAGGGACCACGCCCCCCGGACGGCAGGAAGGCGCGCGGCCGCTGGTGGGGACTGGCAGTCACCGCGGTGATCGTCTTCCTGCTGGTGTACGTAGGACTGAACTACCTCGGCGGGGGCGACGAGCCGACGATCTCCTACACGGAGTTCAGCAGACAGGTCGACGCGGGCAACGTCGACAAGATCTACTCCAAGGGCGACGCCATCCAGGGCCAGCTCAAGAAGGCCCGCGACGACCCCGACGGCGGCGGCCAGTACACCAAGTTCACCACCCAGCGCCCGGCCTTCGCGGACGACGACCTCTGGCAGAGCCTGGACCGCCAGGACGTCACGGTGACCGCGCGGCCGGTCGTGCAGCAGCGCAGTCTGCTGGCCAACCTGCTGCTCTCGCTGGTGCCGATCGTGTTCCTGGTCGCCGTGTGGATCTTCTTCGCCCGGCGCTTCGGCGGCGGTCCGGGCGGCGCGGGCGGCATCCTCGGGCGCAAGACACCGCCCAAACCGGTGGGCCTGCGGCCCGACGGCCGGCGCACCACGTTCGCCGACGTGGCCGGCATCGACGAGGTCAAGGGCGAGCTGGACGACGTCGTCGACTTCCTCGAACACCCCGAGGTCTACCGCCGGATGGGCGCGAAGATGCCCCGCGGTGTGCTGCTCGCAGGGTCGCCGGGCACCGGCAAGACCCTGCTGGCGCGCGCGGTTGCGGGCGAGGCCGGCGTGCCGTTCTTCTCCGCCTCGGCCTCCGAGTTCATCGAGATGATCGTGGGCGTCGGCGCGTCCCGCGTGCGTGAACTGTTCGCCGAGGCCCGCAAGGTGGCCCCGTCGATCATCTTCATCGACGAGATCGACACCATCGGGCGCATCCGCAGCGGCGGCGCCTCGGTGGGCGGGCACGACGAGCGCGAGCAGACGCTGAACCAGATCCTCACCGAGATGGACGGCTTCTCGGGCGCCGAGGGCGTCATCGTCATCGCGGCGACCAACCGCGCCGACATCCTGGACCCGGCGCTCACCCGGCCCGGCCGCTTCGACCGGGTGGTCAGCGTCTCTCCGCCGGACCGTGCCGGACGCGAGGCGATCCTCGCCATCCACACCCGCGACATCCCGCTGGCGGCGGACGTGGACCTGGCCCGGGTGGCGCGCACGACCCCGGGCATGACGGGAGCGGATCTGGCCAACCTCGCCAACGAGGCCGCGCTGCTCGCCGTGAAGCGCGAACAGGAACAGGTGACGCAGTCCGACCTGTCCGAGGCGCTGGAGAAGGTGCAGCTCGGGGCCGAGCGCACGCTGATCATGCCCGAGGAGGATCGCCGGCGCACTGCCTTCCACGAGAGCGGCCACGCCCTCCTCGGCATGCTGCAGCCCGGCGCCGACCCGGTCCGCAAGGTCACCATCGTGCCGCGCGGCCGTGCCCTCGGGGTGACCCTGTCGACGCCCGAGGTGGAGCGGTACGCGCTCTCCGAGGAGTATCTGCGCGGCCGGATCATCGGCGCCCTCGGCGGCATGGCGGCCGAACATATCGTCTACGGCGTCGTCACGACCGGCGCCGAGAACGACCTGGAGCAGGTCACCAACATCGCGCGCGGGATGGTCGCGCGGTGGGGCATGAGCGAACGGGTGGGCCGCCTCTCCGCCCTCCCCGACGACGCCCAGCAGGCCTACGGCCTCGCCGCCGCCCCGGCGACCCTCGACGTCATCGACCACGAGATGCGCCGCATCGTCGACGAGTGCTACGAGGAGGCCTGCGGCAAACTCCGCGACCACCGGGAGCAGCTGGACGCCCTCGCCCTGGCGTTGCTGGAGCACGAGACCCTGGAGGAGGCGGACGCGTACCGCATCGCCGGCATCACCCGGCTGACCAAGAAGGACGCGTAGACCCCGACCGGAACCTGTGCGGCGTGCGGCCGGAGGTCATGCGCTCACGGGGTCCGGGCGATCAGGTAGCGGAAGACGTTCGGCATCCAGACCGTGCCGTCCGGTCGCCGGTACGGGTGGAGCGCCTCCGCCGTCTCCTTCTCGACCTGCGCCTGGTCCGTCGCCGCGACCGCCGCGTCGAACAGGCCCGTGGAGAGCAGCCCCTGGAGAGCGCTGTCCACGTCGGCGTACCCGAACGGACAGGCCACCCGGCCCGATCCGTCCGGCCGCAGCCCGGCCCGCCGGGCGACGTCCTCGAGGTCGTCGCGGAGCGCGGGGCGCAGCCGGACCGTGCCGCGGTCCTGGTCCGCCGCCCTGGCCGCGATCCTGAGCACCGCCGTGGTGGCGCAGCGCTCGGGCGGACCCCAGCCGACGAGCACCACGGGGGTGCCGCGCCGGGCGAGCGGCGTGGCGGCCGCCAGCAGCCCGGCCAGTTCCTCCGTGTCGCCCGCCACGCGGCCGATCGGCTCGAAGGCCGTCACCAGGGTGTACGCGGGCGTCCGCGCCTCCGGCCGGTCCGTGGGCAGCCGGTCCGTGGGCAGCCGGTCGGTGAGCCGGATGTCCGCACGCGCGTGTGCCCCCCAGCTCTCCCGCACGAGCAGCCGCTCGCGCGCGAGTGCCAGCCGTGCCGGGGAGGAAGGCTCGACGCCGGTGAGGGCCGCGCCTCTGGAGGCCGCCATCACCAGGGCGAGCCCGGAGCCGCAGCCGAGGGAGAGGAGCCGGGTGTCCGGCCCCACGTCCAGCCGCTCGTGGACGGCCTCGTAGAGCGGAACCAGCATCCGTTCCTGGATCTCGGACCAGTCACGCGCGCGTGCACCCAGATCCGCGCGGGGCGCCGGCCCCGTGTGAGGCAGGTGCTGTCGCACGAGCACAGGTGTCATGGATAAGCGCCCCAATCCGCCGAGAGTCTGCCGCTGTACCCGATCAGGTGGGCCCCCGTGCAGTGCTCCGGCACCGCCCCCGTATGCCAGGTAACTCCCCGTGCGCGGTCGCGTCCAGGGGTTGCGGAGCCTCGCTTGAGGACGGCATGTGCCGGTGGCGAGAATTCACGTTCCGGCAATGTGGGCCCGTACCCTCTCGTCATGGCAAAGGCACCCGTCCTCACCCCGCGGGCCCAGGACTTCCCCCGCTGGTACCAGGACCTGATCGGCAAGGCGGAACTGGCCGACAACGGTCCGGTGCGCGGCACGATGGTGATCCGACCGTACGGGTACGGGCTGTGGGAGCGGATGCAGGCGGAGATGGACGTCCGGATCAAGCGGACGGGCGCCGAGAACGCGTACTTCCCGCTGCTGATCCCGCAGTCCTACCTCACGCGTGAGGCGGACCATGTCGAGGGCTTCGCACCCGAGTTGGCGGTGGTCACGCACGGCGGCGGCAAGGAGCTCGAGGAGCCGGCGGTCGTGCGGCCCACCTCCGAGACCATCGTCAACGAGTACTTCGCCAAGTGGGTGGGTGCAGAGCTACCGCGACCTCCCCCTGCTGATCAACCAGTGGGCCAACGTGGTCCGTTGGGAGCTGCGGCCGCGCCTGTTCCTGCGGACGTCCGAGTTCCTCTGGCAGGAGGGCCACACCGCGCACGCCACCTACGAGGAGGCCCGGGACTTCGCCGCGCTCATCCACCGCGAGGTCTACGGCGACTTCCTGGAGAACGTCCTCGCGATCGACTTCGTCGCCGGCCGCAAGACGGTCCGGGAGCGGTTCGCGGGCGCCGTCAACACGCTCACCCTCGAGAGCATGATGGGCGACGGCAAGGCGCTGCAGATGGTCACCAGCCATGAGCTGGGCCAGAACTTCGCCAAGGCCTTCGACACCCGGTACCTGTCCAAGGACGGCACCCGGGAACTCGTCTGGCAGACCTCCTGGGGTTCGACCACCCGCATGATCGGCGCGTTGGTGATGACCCACGGCGACGACGACGGGCTGCGGGTGCCGCCGCGGCTGGCGCAGATCCAGGTCGTCGTCCTGGCGGTCAAGGACGACGAGGCGGTTCTGGCCAAGGTCCGCGAGATCGGCGCCCGGCTGACGGCGGCGGGCCTGCGCGTCCGGGTCGACGACCGCACCGACGTGCCGTTCGGCAGGCGCGCGGTCGACTGGGAGCTCAAGGGCGTGCCCGTGCGCGTCGAGATCGGGCTCCGTGACCTGGCCGGCGGCACGGCGATGCTGGTCCGCCGCATCCCGGGAGGCAAGGAGCCGGTGGCGGTCGACGCGCTCGCGGATCTGCTGCCCGCCGTCCTCGAGGAGGACCAGGCGCTGCTGCTCCGGCAGTCGCGCGAGCGCCGCGAGTCCCGGACCGTGGACGTGCCGACGGTCGAGGAAGCCGTCGAGGCGGCCGGCGCCGGCGGCTGGGCGCGCGTCCCGTGGGCGGCACTCGGCGAAGAAGGCGAGGCCAGGCTGGCCGAGCAGGCGCTGAGCGTACGGTGTCTCGTCGCCGAGGACGGGTCGGTGCCGGACGACGGGGACGCCCCCGGTAACGTCGCGGTCGTCGCGCGCGCTTATTGAAGCAGCGCACTTTGCGTGCTGGAGCGACCGAAACGCCTCTTGCGCCCCCGGGGGACCCCCGCACCCCGGCGCGCGGACAGGGCCTACGCGCCGGGTCGTACCGGGGACTACGCACCAGCTTGTGACGAGCTGTGAGGCTTCTCCGCAGATCAGCGCACCCGCCCTCGTCCGGACGCATGAGTACCGACTGACGGGTACGTGCAAATTATTTGAGATGCCCCGGAATAGGAACACTGGGGCACCCCCGCTCGTTGTCATTACGTGAGCACGACACAGACACCACCAGTTCTCGCCGCAGAGCTGGCAGAGGCGTGGGCCGACATTCAGCGGTACCACCCCGAGCTGCCGGATCTCGCCGCGCCAGAGTCCCTGATCGGGGAGTCGTCGTCCGCCTGCGGTCACGAGCTCTCCTTCGAGCGACTGCTTCACGAGGCAGTCCATGGCATCGCCGCCGCCCGCGGCGTCCGCGACACCTCCCGCGCCGGCCGCTACCACAACCGCAGATTCCTCGCGATCGCCGAGGAGATGGGGCTGGACCACCCGGAGGAACCGCACCCCAGCAGCGGCTTCTCCCTGGTCACGCTCAACCCCGAGGCCAAGCGCCGCTACCGTCCGACGATCGAGCGGCTGCAGCGGGCCCTCAAGGCCCACACCGCGGCCACCTCCGCCGACACCGCCCGCACCTTCCGGGGCCCGGCCGCCCGGCACGGCTCCTCCGGCGGAGGCGTCCGCGTCAAGGCCGTCTGCGACTGCGGACGCAACGTCCGGGTCGTGCCGTCGGTTCTGGCCCAGGCGCCGATCGTGTGCGGGGGCTGCGGCAAGCCGTTCCGCATCCCGGAGATCGTCGGCGCGGCCTAGCCGGGACCCGTCGGGCCTGGAGCGGTCCGGTACCGGCATCTCGTGGCTGCCGGTCCACGACGCGAGGGCGGGGTGCCCGTCCGCCGCGGACAGTCGCGCCTCCCCGGCGCCCAGAAGCCCGGGGGACTTCAGGGGCACCGCTGGACGCGGCCGGCACCCCGCGGCGCCGGACCGCGCACCCGGCGCGCCGTCACGTGCGCCCGGGCGCCCCTCAGGCGTGCCCGGGAGCCGCCGCCCCCTCGGCCGAGGCGACCCACCGGGTATGGCACAATGGTCAGCTGTACTCGACAGTCGCACAGGACCCCTCTCTCCTCCGGCTGACGCGTCCATCGGGCACTCGGGTACCGCAACCCCACGCGGCCATCTCGCCGTGCCCAACCACGTCAAGACCAGGAGACACCACTTCCGTGGCAGTCAAGATCAAGCTGAAGCGTCTGGGCAAGATCCGTTCGCCTCACTACCGCATCGTCGTCGCCGACTCCCGCACCCGTCGTGACGGCCGTGCGATCGAGGAGATCGGCAAGTACCAGCCGACGTACCACCCGTCCGTCATGGAGGTGGACGCCGACCGCGTCGCCTACTGGCTGGGTGTCGGCGCGCAGCCGACCGAGCCCGTCCTCGCCATCCTGAAGAAGACCGGCGACTGGCAGAAGTTCAAGGGCGAGCCCGCCCCGGCGCCGCTGCTCGTCGCCGAGCCGAAGAAGGCTCGCCCGTCGTTCGAGGCCCTCGGCGGCGACGACTCGGGCAAGGGTGAGGCCATCACCCAGAAGAAGAAGGCCGAGAAGAAGGATGAGGCTGCCGCCGAGTCCTCTGAGTCGACCGAGGCCTGAGCAGCATGCTCGAAGAGGCGCTTGAGCACCTCGTGAAGGGCATCGTCGACAACCCCGACGATGTGCAGGTCGCCTCGCGCAACCTGCGCCGCGGGCGAGTGCTCGAGGTCCGTGTCCACCCGGACGACCTCGGCAAGGTGATCGGTCGCAACGGCCGCACCGCACGCGCTCTGCGCACCGTCGTGGGCGCCATCGGCGGCCGGGGCGTCCGCGTCGACCTCGTCGACGTGGATCACGTCCGCTGACGCGTTTTCTCGCACCACCGGCTCGGGCCGGGGAAGGCCACTGGGCCGTCCCCGGCCCGTAGTCGTTACGGCACTCGTCACGGCACGTGTGACGACAGGCACCGACAGGCACGACAGGAGATCTTCAGAAGTGCAGCTCGTAGTCGCGCGGATCGGCCGCGCCCACGGCATCAAGGGCGAGGTCACCGTCGAGGTACGCACCGACGAGCCGGAGCTGCGGCTCGCACCCGGCGCCGTCCTGTTCACGGACCCGGCCCCGACCGGACCGCTGACCATCGAGACCGGCCGCGTCCACAGCGGCCGCCTCCTCCTGCGCTTCGAGGGCGTGCGCGACCGCAACGCCGCCGAGGCCCTGCGCAACACCCTCCTGATCGCCGAGGTCGATCCCGAGGAGCTGCCCGAGGAGGAGGGCGAGTACTACGACCACCAGCTCATGGACCTGGACGTGGTCACCGTGGACGGCGCCGAGGTCGGCCGGATCACCGAGATCTCGCATCTGCCCTCCCAGGACCTCTTCATCGTCGAGCGGCCCGACGGCAGCGAGGTGATGATCCCGTTCGTCGAGTCGATCGTCGCCGAGATCGACCTCGAGGAGCAGAGGGCGGTCATCGACCCGCCGCCCGGTCTCATCGACGACCGAGCCGAGGTCGCCGGCACCCGGGACCCGGCCGGGGAAGAGTCCTGATGCGCCTCGACGTCGTCACGATCTTCCCGGAGTACCTGGAGCCGCTGAACGTCTCCCTCGTCGGCAAAGCCCGCGCGCGCGGGCAGCTCGACGTGCGGGTGCACGACCTGCGGGAGTGGACGTACGACCGGCACAACACGGTCGACGACACCCCCTACGGCGGCGGACCCGGCATGGTCATGAAGACCGACCCCTGGGGCGACGCCCTCGACGCCGTCCTCGCCGACGGCTACGAGAGGGGCTCGCACGCCCCCGCGATCGTCGTCCCGACCCCCAGCGGCCGGCCCTTCACCCAGGAACTGGCGGTCGAGCTCTCCGAGCGGCCCTGGCTGATCTTCACGCCGGCCCGCTACGAGGGCATCGACCGGCGGGTCATCGACGAGTACGCCACTCGGATCCCCGTCTACGAGGTCTCCATCGGCGACTACGTGCTGGCCGGCGGGGAGGCGGCCGTCCTCGTCGTCACCGAGGCCGTGGCGCGACTGCTGCCCGGCGTGCTCGGCAACGCCGAGTCACACCGCGACGACTCCTTCGCCCCCGGCGCCATGGCCAACCTCCTCGAAGGCCCCGTCTACACCAAGCCGCCCGCCTGGCGCGGCCGGGAGATCCCCGAGGTGCTGCTCAGCGGCCACCACCAGAAGATCGCCCGCTGGCGCCGTGACGAGGCCCTGCGACGCACGACGGCCCACCGGCCCGACCTGATCGAACGCTGCGCGCCCGCGGCCTTCGACAAGAAGGACCGCGAGATGCTCTCCATCCTCGGCTGGACGCCCGACCCGGAGGGTGCGCCGTACGGCCGATTTTGGCGCAGGACCGACGGCGTGGAAGAATAGGTCGCTGTTGTGCGCCGTCCGGTGTGCGCCCCTGCCGCAGGGGGACACGACGCCCGCCTCGACGGGCACACGGCACTCAATCCTCGAACATCTAGTTCCGTTGATGACCTGTGGCATCAGCGAAGAAAGCAGACGAAATGTCTCACCTGCTCGACTCCGTCGACGCCGCGTCGCTGCGCAGCGACGTTCCGGCCTTCCGCCCGGGCGACACCGTCAACGTCCACGTGCGCGTCATCGAGGGCAACCGCTCCCGTGTGCAGCAGTTCAAGGGCGTGGTCATCCGCCGCCAGGGCGCCGGCGTCCGTGAGACCTTCACGGTCCGCAAGGTCTCCTTCTCCGTCGGCGTCGAGCGCACCTTCCCGGTGCACACCCCGATCGTCGAGAAGATCGAGCTCGTCACCCGCGGTGACGTGCGTCGCGCCAAGCTGTACTACCTCCGTGAGCTGCGCGGCAAGGCCGCGAAGATCAAGGAGAAGCGCGACAACTGAGCGCCTCCCGGAGTTCATGGAGGGGCCGGATAACATCTGGCCCCGATGGACACCGAAGCTCAGCCGACGCCGGAGCGCGATCGCTCCCCCCGCCCTTCCGTTGCCGCGCACGTCTCCCAGGAGACCGCGGACCCGGAGGGACCGGAGGGGCGGTCGCGTTTTGCGTGGGCGGGGCGGATCGTGTCGTGGGTGCCCGGCGGCCGCTACAGCCTGACCGTGCTGGTCTGCCTGCTGTTTTTGCTGGTCCTCAACGCTTTCGTGGTGCAACCGTTCCAGATTCCCAGCGGATCCATGGAAAACACGTTGAGGATCGGTGACCGTGTTCTCGTAAATAAGGTGGCGTACCGTTTCGGTGCCGAGCCGCGGCGGGGCGACGTCATCGTGTTCGACGGCACGGGGTACTTCGGGAACTCCGACTACATCAAGCGCGTCGTGGGTGTAGGGGGAGATCACGTGGTCTGCTGCGACAAGGAGGGGAGGATCCGGGTGAACGGCCGGTCGGTCGACGAGTCGACATTCCTGTATCCCGGCGACAGCCCGTCCACGGCCGCCTTCGACGTGGTCGTGCCCGACGACGCCCTGTTCGTCCTGGGCGACCACCGCAGCCGCTCCAGCGACTCCCGGGACCACCTGGGCTCACCCGGCGGCGGCATGATCCCCGTCGACGACGTGATCGGCCGTGCCGACTGGATCGTCTGGCCCTTCGCCCACCTCACCCGTCTGTCGCGTCCGAGCGTCTACGCGCGCGTGCCCGGCTCGGAGGGCGCCCGTGGGTAACCGCGGCAAGCCGCGCGGCGTCTCGGACAGCGCCGCGGACAACCTCCTGCCCACCGGCGTCCGGCGCACCGCCGGCCCCGGCCCCGGCCGCTCCCGCGCGGAGCGGCGCAAGCTGCAGCGCAAGGTCAAGCGCAAGCGCAGGCGCTCGGCCGTGCGGGAGATACCGCTCCTGGTCGGCGTCGCCGTCCTGATAGCCCTGGTCCTGAAGACCTTCCTGGTGCAGGCCTTCGTGATCCCGTCCGGCTCCATGGAGCAGACGATCCAGATCGGCGACCGCGTCCTGGTCGACAAGTTCACCCCGTGGTTCGGCTCCAAGCCCGAGCGCGGGGACGTCGTCGTCTTCAAGGACCCCGGCGGCTGGCTCGACGACGAGCAGACCACCGGGAAGAAGGAGGATCCGGTCGTCGTCAAGCAGGTCAAGGAAGGGCTCACCTTCATCGGCCTGCTGCCGTCCGACAACGAGAAGGACCTCATCAAGCGGGTCGTCGGGGTGGGCGGCGACCACGTCAAGTGCTGTGACACGCAGGGGCGGGTCACCGTCAACGGCGTCCCCCTGGAGGAGGGAAGCTATCTCTATCCCGGCAACACCCCCTCGGACGACCCGTTCGACATCACCGTCCCCCAGGGGCGGCTGTGGGTGATGGGCGACCACCGGGCCAACTCCGCCGATTCCAGGGCGCATCGCAACACCGACTACGGCGGCACCGTCTCGGAGGACGAGGTGGTCGGCAGGGCCATGGTGATCGCCTGGCCGCTCGGGCACTGGATCCGTCTCAAGGAACCGCAAACTTTCTCCTCGGTGACCGGCTCGGCCGTCGCGGCGACCGCCGCCGCCCACCCGTCGCATAGGGTTGTTCCCGACGGTCCGAACGGATCGATCGGAAGACTCCCGACCCCTGCGGAACTCCCGCTCGTTATGGGAGTGGTGGGCCTGCGTCGTACGTGGGGCAGGCAGCGGCACAGAGTGAGGAGTTGGCGTGGGGGATGTGGCGGTTGGCGCACGGTCCGGGCACGACGGCGAGGAGCACCGCGGGCACCCCGTGGGAGCTGCCGACCCGGTCACGGACGGCGCCGTGACCCCCGGGAGTGACCTCGAGAGGGGCGGCGACGGTCCGCCGGCGGACGAACCGCCCCGCACCGGCGGCGACGGTTCGGACGGTGCGGCGCCGAAGGCGAAGAAGCCCCGCTCCTTCTGGAAGGAGCTGCCGATCCTGATCGGCATCGCGCTGGTTCTCGCGCTGCTGATCAAGACGTTCCTGGTGCAGGCCTTCTCCATCCCGTCGGCCTCGATGGAGAACACCCTCAGGATCGGCGACCGGGTTCTCGTCGACAAACTGACCCCCTGGTTCGGCTCCGAGCCGGAGCGCGGCGAGGTCATCGTCTTCCACGACCCGGACAACTGGCTCGCGGGTGAGAACACCGTCGAGCCGAACGCCTTCCAGACTCTCCTCAGCTGGATCGGCCTGATGCCGTCGGCTGAGGAGAAGGACCTGATCAAGCGTGTCATCGGCGTCGGCGGCGACACCGTCGCCTGCAAGGGCACCGGCCCGCTCACGGTCAACGGCAAGGCGCTGAACGAGCCGTACGTGTACCCCGGCAACACCCCGTGCAGCCAGGACGACCAGGGCGGCCAGTTCTCGGTGAAGGTCCCCAAGGGCTCCGTCTGGGTCATGGGCGACCACCGCCAGAACTCGCGCGACTCGCGGTACAACCAGTCGGACAAGAACCACGGCATGGTGCCCGTCGACCAGGTCGTCGGCCGTGCCATCGTCAAGGCCTGGCCGCTCACCCACTGGGGCACGCTGCCGGTGCCGGACACCTTCGAGCAGACCGGTCTGAACGAGCAGTCCGCGGCGTCCGCGGCCCTCACCGTCGCGCCGCAGGGCCTCGCCCTCGCCGGAGTCGTACCGGTGGTCCTGCGGCGGCGTCGGCGGACCAAGGACTCCGACCCCCGCTGAGCGGGGCCCGCTGACCCCCGGCCCCGCGACCTGGCCCGCCCGGCCCTCGTTCGGCAAACCCTTTCCCAAGGGTGCGGCCTCCGCCTGCGGAGACCGGCGCGAACCGGGCGAGGCCGGGAAAGAGGGGCTGACCAGGTTCGGTACCGCCGGGTAGGGTGCGGGTCCATGGGTGGCGAGAGCACTACACGAACGGCCCCGCGCAGCGGCGGTGGCACCAGCAGCGGCCCGGTGGGCAGCCGGACCGGACAGCGACTGTCCGGACTGGCCGTCGCGCTGGGCCTCGTGCTGTTCCTCGGCGGGTTCGCCTGGGGAGCCCTGCTCTACCGGCCCTACACCGTGCCCACGAGTTCCATGAGCCCGACGATCGCCGCCGGCGACCGTGTGCTCGCCGAGCGCATCGACGGCGGCGAGGTGCGCCGCGGGGACGTGGTCGTCTTCACCGACAAGACCTGGGCGAGCAACGCGCCCGTGGTCAAGCGCGTGGTCGCGGTCGGCGGCGACACGGTCTCCTGCTGCACCGACGGCAAGCTGACCGTCAACGGCAAGCAGATCGAGGAACCGTATCTGCCGCCCGGCACGCTGGCCGAGATCAAGAACTTCCCGACCGTGAAGGTCCCCGACGGCAGGCTCTTCCTCCTCGGCGACGAGCGGCAGGGCTCCCTGGACTCCACCGCCCACCTCACCGACGCGGCGCAGGGCACGGTGGCGCGCAGCGCCGTCAAGGCCCGCGTCGACGCCGTCGTCTGGCCCATGAACGGCATGCTGAAGCGGCCCACGGGCTTTGTGGCCCTCGGCGCCCTCTCCGAGCCGGGGCCGCTGGGCACGATCGGCTGGCTGATCGTCGCCGGCGCCGTACTGGTGCTCGGTGGCGGCGCCTACGGCCCGATCGCCAAGCGGACGGGTCGCCGCCGCACCCGGCCGGAGCCCGCCGGTGCCCGCTGAGCCGCTGCCCGCGAGCCCTGTGCCCGCTGGCCCTGTGCCCGCCGGCCCGGTGTCCGCTGATTCGGCGCCCGCGGAGCCGGCGGGCGGGCCGACCGGAGGGGGCGCCGACGCGTACGAGGGCGGGCTGCGCAAGGTGGCGCGGGTCGTTCTGCTCGACCCGCAGGACCGCATTCTGCTGCTGCACGGCCATGAGCCGGACGACCCCGCCGACCACTGGTGGTTCACAACTGGAGTACGGGCGGGTTCCCTGAGGGGCTGATCGACGCGTCGTTCCATTTCAGCTGGCAGGAGGCTCGATGGGCTCCTGCATCAGCCTCTCAGGATGTTGGGCCGTTCTCCTGAATTTCAGGACTCTCTGCTGTAATTTCAACGTCCATGGCAGATCCCGGGACTCGCGTGCTCTCCCTCGTACCGCCTCCCAGCGAACCATCGCCCGCAGAGGCGGGGTTGCTGGGAGGCGAGCCGGGGCTGAGCGACGTGCTGTTGCTGCAGCGCCGGTACGCAGGCGGGGCGAACGAGGAAGACGAGCAGTTGTTCTTCATGGACGCTCTGGTCGAGTACCAGTGGGCGCGAGATGTGGCGGGCCTGGCGTCCTCCACCCTGGACGGGCTGACGAAGCCAGTGATCGAGGTGTGCGACCACTACGGTGTCGTGCCATGGCGGCTGACGCCCCGGCACGTCGACGGGTACTTCGCCGGAGTCGGCAAACGCCAGGCACCGACCGTGCGATCGAAGCTGAACCGGATCGACCACTTCTTCGCATTCCTGGAGCAACGCTACGCGCACGAGATCTTCCAGCGTTTCGGGGCAGCGGTCGAGTCGCCGATCGATCCATTCAACCGACACGCACACCGCGGTGACTTCGGCCTTCGGGTGCCACCGTCGGCCCGGGCGGTCAACGAGTTCTTCGCCGGTTGGCGGCGGGAGCTGGCGCACGCCCGCAAGGAGGCGGTGGCGTGTAGGGACTATGTGATGGCGAAGTTGATCTACATCTCCGGGGTGCGGGCTTCGGAGCTGTGTCAGATGCGCATGAAGGACCTGCACTGGGAGTCCGGCGACTTCGGGAGGTTTCTCGTTCAGGGCAAGGGCGCCCGAGGGTCGGGGCCGCGACAGCGAGAGGCGTTTCTGTTCGCCGAGGGACGTGAGTTGCTGTGGTGGTACGTGGAGGAAGTCCGCGGGTTGTTCTCAGACGACCCGGAGCACCCTGAGTCGCCGGTCTGGCCCTCGGAGCGCTTGGCGCGGGATCTTGGCGGCATGCCGAACCCTGTCGGCCCGGCGGTGACAACGTCGACGCTACGGAAAGCCCTGGCGAGAGCCTCGGAGGCCCACCTGGCAGGTCCGGTCGAGCGGATCTTTCCTCATCTGCTTCGGCATGCTTGTGCCACACACCGTTACGAGGCGGGGATGTCCCTGTGGGAGGTGCAGAAGTTGCTCGGCCATGACTGGACGACGACCACGGTTCGGTACATTTTGTCCGCTCAGGGCGATCCAGAGATGGCCAGCCGACGTTCGTCGGCTCGGGCCGCACAGCGACTACGCGTGGACACGGGGGGTCTGTCGTGAAGTGGAACCTGCGGTGGGCGGCGGCCAGCCGAGGCATCTGGCGGCCCAGTGACCTGATGCCCGTGTTCAAAGAAGTCGGCTTCACTCCGTCGATGTCGAAGGTCTCCGCGCTCTGGTCGGGCACACCGGTAACGGTGCGGTTGGACGACCTGGACCTGATCTGTGCTGCTCTTCAGTGCACGGTCGCGGACCTGCTCGTCGCCGAACCTGTAGCCGGGAAGACGCCGCTGGCCCAGGACGAGGGGCTCGCGACGGCTGCGGGCGAGTCGC
The DNA here is from genome assembly GCF_036898465.1 of Streptomyces sp. B21-105. Lineage (NCBI taxonomy): Bacteria > Bacillati > Actinomycetota > Actinomycetes > Kitasatosporales > Streptomycetaceae > Streptomyces > Streptomyces sp. B21-105. The sequence continues at coordinate 6,567,864 of NZ_JARUMJ010000001.1, forward strand.
CCAGGCCGGTTCCGCGCCGGTCCACCGGGGCGGGGCGGCCCCGGTCGCTCCCACCGAACTGAGGTGGCCCCAAGACGAAAGCGCCCCAAACGTCTGCCCTCGCTGGGGCAGTGCGCCGGCTGCCTCGGCTGGGGGCTGCGGGTCCAGTCACCGTTCTGCTCCCCCTGCCACCAGTGGCGCTCCAAACGGAACCGCCCGGAGGGCGAGTGCAGACGGTGCAAGCGGCTGTGGCGCATCAATGATGAAGGTTTCTGCCGGGCGTGTGTCGTGGCTGTCACCGAGTACGACGCGGCCTGGTACTTCGACCCCGCACAGGCCGCAGAGCAGCCGGCATGGACCCAGCTCGCGTTCTGTCTGCCCGCTTCCGTCCGTCGACCTGCCCTGCCCACCGGTATCTACCGCCTGCAGACTGACGGCCGCTACCACGCACCTGGCTGGGCACGCGCTCAGCGCCCCGCCCTCGTCGTGGACGACGAGCGGATCTGTCCGCCGGCAGTGCGGGGACAGGTGGCCCTGTTCCCTGCGCCGTACCGGCTGCTGGAGCGCCATGCCGTCGCGATTCGCAGCCGATTCCAAGACGATCTGATCCAACTCAAACCGCTGGTCGGTCAGGTGCAGTCCGAGCACTGCCTCGGGCGTGCCTGGCGCGTCAGTGCCATGAACATGTTGGCCCTTGCGCTGGCGGCGCGCGACGCGGCCGGCCAGGACGTGGTCGACGCCGCGATCCTTGACGCCCTGCCTCACCGGCCCGTCGGAGTCACCCGGGTCCTGAACAAGGCTGGCTGGCTCGCCCCTGACCTGGACCGCGAGGTCGTCCTGCTGCCGCACGCCCAACGGGCCCGCCCCCAATCTCAACCACGAAGTTGTGATCACTGCCTTTCGTGGGGCCGAAACCAAGTGTGCGACGCCTGTAGAGGCTGGCGTCGTGTCTACGCTGACCAGCGAGGATGCTGTGGTCGGTGTGGCGCCGGGCCGCTTCCTCTTCGGAACGGTCGATGCCGCGACTGCACTCGACAGCGCCTTCGACTGGGTCCTGACACCGACGCCTCTACCTGGCGACAACTACGATTCGCCGGACCGTCCTTGGCGAACGGCAGCGCGGCCCGTCGCGAGCTCCGCGCGAATCGCCCAGAGCTCAGTCCGCCAGCCGTACTTGTAGGTCAGGCGACGATCTTCGAGATCGAGCGGGACTGGCGCCCGCTGGCCGGAGCCCTGCTGCCGGCCCCGCTACCGCCGGTGAAGGCCCTGCTGGCGGACTTCGCCCAATACACCTCCGAGAACCACTGGCACCAGAAAGTCCACGAGCCGATGGCTCGGGTCCTACGAGTGGCCGCCACCTGGTTGGGCGCCGACACCGTCTTCCGCGAGGATGAGCTCCGGGCAATGCACCGCGTGTTCGGTGGCACGGGGCGCATTCGCGGGCTTCTCGCCTTCCTGGACCAACGCGAACAGCTCGTCACCTCGCCGCCGCGGCGCAACCGCCACGAGGCTTTCGTCCAGCGCACCATCGCCGCCTTCCCTCCACGAATCAGCGACGAACTCGGCACGTGGGTCGGGGTCTTGCGTGGCACCAGCAGGCCCCACCACCGCGTCACCGACTACGCCACTATGCGCCGCTACCTCATCTACCTGGCCGCGCCACTCGCTGACTGGACCACCCGCTACACCACCTTGCGCCAGGTGACGGAGGCTGACGTCACAGCCGCTGTCACCGCGGTCAAAGGCCCACGCGCCCACGAGCGCGCTGTGGCGATCCGGTCGCTCTTTCGAGCCCTGAAACACACCAAGCTCGTCTTCGCCGACCCCACCCGCGGCGTTCGCATAACCCGTCAGGAACTGTTGCCCACAACTCTGGCCCCTGACCGGCTGGCCGGGCTCTTGGAGACCAGCTCCAACCCGGCTACCCGTCTGGTTCTCGCCTTGGTCGCCCTCCACGCAACCAGCGGCACCGACCTGCGCAACCTCGTCCTCTCCGACGTGCTGCTCACCCGCCGGCAACTTCTGATCCGCCGCCCCCACGGCCGTCACGTCGTCCACCTCGACAACACCACAGCTGACCTACTGCACGCTTGGCTCCGCTACCGCCATCAGCGCTGGCCACGCACCGTCAACGCGCACCTTCTGGTCACTCAACAGACCGCCAACGCGACCGATCCTGTCTCCGCGGACTACGTCTACAGGCGCTTCGATCCCGCCGGTCTGACTCTGCGCGCAGTTCGCGCCGACAGAATCCTTGATGAGGCCCGCGAGACCGAAGATCCCGTCCATCTCGTCCGTGTCTTCGGAATCTCCATCACCACCGCCATGAAGTACATCCACGCTGCCCACCCCCACCGCGCCGGCCCTGTTCCTCACTGAGCCCCAGTGGGGCCAGATCAAACCGCCCTGCGGGACCACCACAACGCCCGGCTGGATAGCACGGTCGGTCTCCCCCGCCCACACCCCCGAAATCAAACAAATATCCCAGTCGGGCGTGGGCATGACATAGGGTCAGACGCGTGTGCGGGCCTGCACTAGCGGCCCGCACTAGCCGTGCACGAACTAGAGAAAAGGATCCATGTGAAATCCACCCGACACCCCGCGCCGCGGGCAAGACGCCGATTAACCCGGCCGCTCGGCGCCCTGCTCGCCTTCGGCGCATCCCTGATGCTGGTGTTCACCACCGCCACCGCCGCCCAGGCGCACTACGTGTACCAGTCCGACGAGGTCTGGTCCAACAGCGACTCCTCCAAGTGCGAGTACACCTACTCGGAGGTCTCCCACGGCAGCGGAGGCGGCTACGCCAGGGCCTACGGGCTGGCCTCCTCCGGCATTCCCTTCTCCCAGGCGTGCATCCTGGTCTGGAACCGGCCCCCGGGCAACCTTAAGGCCGCTTTTCAGTACTTCTACTGGGACGGCACCCAGTGGGGCGTGTGCCGGCAGCTCATGGGCACCCAGAACCCCGATGGCACCTGGAGCGGCTACGCCAACACCACCGAGACCTCCAGGATGGAACTCAACTACGACTTCGGGGTCGTGTCGCCCTGCGGTTGGGGCTACTACGCGACCAAGGCCGGGAGCAACGTCTACTACGGCGGCACCTGGTACGGGGGCAACGTCCCCATCTGGTCCGGACAGCACATCATCGAGAACTAACCTGCAAGAAGCTGGAGACACCGCACATGAAGAAGACCCGTGTATCCCTCGCTGTGACAGCGGCGGCCGGCGTGCTGCTGCTGGGCACCCTGGCAGTGAACGCCTCCGCCGACGAGTCGCCCCGCTCCGCCGACAGCGGGCAGAGCGAGAAGGCCGCGGTGCCGCCGGCTCCGCCGACCCCGGAGTGGGTCAACCCTGACGGCACGGTGGACGAGTCCAAGATGCCCGAAGAGATGCCGCTGATGGGGCCGGACGGCAAGGTCGTCAAGGACGAAAACGGCAACCCCCTCATGGTCGAGACGCGCGTCAAGTTAGCGGAGCCCGGAGCGCCCCAGGCGCCCCTGGCTGGCCCCCGGGCCGGGGAGAAGCGGTCCACGAGCACGGACGCAGAAGGCCGCAAGACGGAGACCATCGAGGTCGAGCCGTCCGTTCCGCCCGCGCAGTGACCTGAGGGACATTCCGGAGAAGAAGGGCCGCATGAGCAGGCTGCTGGAAGCGGTGTGTGCGCTGACCGTGGGCGTCCTCGTTGCGCTCCTTGTATGGGGCGCTGACCCGGACGCCGTGCGGGTGGCGTGGAGGGAGGGCGAGCTGAGCGGTGTCACGGTCGTGTTCGTAGCGGCGTGTGCGCTGTGGCTGGTGCTATGGCGCAGGCGTACCGGGCGCGGCCGACTGGCATGGCCGCTTGCGGTGCTGCTGTGCGGTGCGGCTATTGCGCTGGTCATGGCGGCCATGGCCGGTTGACCGGCGCAGACAGGTGGGGCTCCCCGTTCTTGTGGGCGGGGAGCCCCACTGGCGTTTCGGGGTGGAGCGGCTGTTAAGGATCTTGACAGGAGGGGCAAGATATCTCTGAGTCACGGCTGCTGTGTCAGCGACCTGGTCCGATTCCGGGACATCACGCCTGCGATTACAAGCCCGCCGGATCGGCCCCTGACGCGAGGCCAGAAGCTCCCCAACACGGCACTGGCGGCCGTCCGCGATCTGACGTCCCGATCGCCGGTCGATTCAGACACATCGCAGCAACGGCCGAAAACCCGCCGTACTCATAGCTGTCGGTGAACCACTCACGCGTCGGTTCCTGCGACTCACCGGCCAGAAATCAACGAACCCGCCTGCTTCGCCCGGCGGCGGCGTCGAGGGCGACGAGACCCGTGAAGAGGCCGCTCTGCGGGAACTCGTCGAGGAGACCGGCATCACCGAGGTCGACCTCGGTCCGGTGCTGTGGCGGCGGATGTGCTCCTTCCCCTTCGCGGGCCGCCGCTGGGACCAGGACGAGTGGTACTACCTCGCCCGGACGACGGTCACGGCGACCCGGGCGACGGCCCTGACCGAGCTGGAACGGCGCAGTGTCGCCGGAGCTCGATGGTGGACGTGTCAGGAACTGGCCCAGGCACATGAGACGGTGTATCCGACCAGACTCGCCGAGCTGCTGCGCAGGCTGCTCGACGACGGTCCTCCGGCCGGACCGGTGACCCTTGACGCGGAAATCGTCTAGGGCGCTCGGGACTGGCGCACAATGGGGGGATCGCACGGCTGAAGGGGAACATGCCATGAGCGCCGAGGACCTCGAGAAGTACGAGACCGAGATGGAGCTGAAGCTCTACCGGGAGTACCGCGATGTCGTCGGTCTGTTCAAATACGTGATCGAGACCGAGCGTCGTTTCTATCTGACCAACGATTACGAGATGCAGGTGCACTCGGTCCAGGGTGAGGTGTTCTTCGAGGTGTCGATGGCCGACGCCTGGGTGTGGGACATGTACCGGCCGGCTCGCTTCGTGAAGCAGGTGCGGGTCCTCACGTTCAAGGACGTGAACATCGAGGAGCTGAACAAGAGCGACCTCGAGCTTCCGGGCAGCTGAGCCTCGCCGACCGCGAGCTGACCGCGAGTCGACCCGCCGGGTTCCCCGGTCGGGCCGGCTGGGCTGCATTCCCTCGCACGGGTGACGGAGTTCTCCACAAAGGCCGGCATGTCCACCAAGATCCACTCGGTGGGGGCGGATGCGTGAGTGTGGGTGCCGGAGGTGGTGCCGACATGAACGCACAACTGGCACGTGGTGCACTCGGCAGGTACGGCGAGGAGCTCGCCGCCCGGCGGCTGGCCGAGACCGGGATGACGGTCCTGCAGCGCAACTGGCGCTGCGGCAGGACCGGTGAGATCGACATCGTCGCGAGGGACGGCGACGTCCTGGTGGTATGCGAGGTGAAGACCCGCAGGAACGGCGGCTTCCAGGACCCTATGGCGGCGGTGACGCCGCAGAAGGCGGAGCGCCTGCGAGGGCTCGCCGAGCGATGGATCCAGGCGCACGGCGGAGCCCCGCCGGGCGGCGTCCGGATCGACCTGGTCGGCGTGGTCCTGCCGCGCCGCGGAGCCGCCGTCGTGCAGCACGTGCGCGGGGTGGCCTGAGATGGGCTTCGCGCGTACGTGTGCGGTGGCTCTGGTGGGTGTCGAGGGAGTCGTCGTCGAGGTCCAGGCCGACCTCGAACCCGGAGTGGCGGCGTTCACCCTGGTGGGGCTGCCGGACAAGAGCCTGAGCGAGAGCCGGGACCGGGTGCGGGCGGCGGTGGTGAACTCGGGCGCCGAGTGGCCGCAGAAGAAGCTCACGGTGGGCCTCAGTCCCGCCTCCGTGCCCAAGGGAGGCTCGGGCTTCGATCTCGCAGTCGCCAGCGCGGTGCTCGGCGCGGCCGAACGGATCGACCCGCGGGTGCTCGCCGACATCGTGATGATCGGCGAGCTGGGTCTGGACGGACGCGTGCGCCCGGTGCGGGGCATCCTCCCCGCGGTGCTGGCCGCCGCGACCGCCGGATACGAGCAGGTCGTCGTGCCCGAGAGCGCCGCCGCCGAGGCCGCGTTGGTGCCCGGCGTCTCCGTGCTCGGCGTGCGCAGCCTGCGGCAGCTGATCGCCGTCCTCGCGGACGAGCCCGTGCCCGAAGAGGATCCGGACGAGTCGGGCCGCCCGGATCCGCTCCTGGCCGGCCTGCGGATGCCCGGCACGGGCGAGGCCACCGGCATGGCCGCCGCCCACTCGGACCAGGAGCACGACCTGGCGGACGTGGTCGGCCAGCGTTCGGCGCGGACCGCGGTGGAGGTGGCCGCGGCGGGCGGACACCATCTCTTCCTGGAGGGCCCGCCCGGCGCCGGCAAGACGATGCTCGCGGAGCGTCTGCCGGCGGTACTGCCCCGGCTGTGCAGGCAGGAGTCGCTGGAGGTCACGGCGGTGCACTCGGTGGCCGGTCTGCTGCCGCCCGGCAAGCCCCTGATCGACGTGCCCCCGTACTGCGCCCCGCACCACTCGGCCACGATGCAGTCGCTGGTCGGCGGCGGCCCCGGCGTCGCCCGCCCCGGTGCGGTCTCACTGGCCCACCGGGGCGTGCTCTTCCTCGACGAGACCCCCGAGTTCGGCAGCCGGGTCCTCGACGCCCTGCGGCAGCCGCTCGAGGCGGGGCACGTGGTGATCGCGCGCAGCGCCGGCGTCGTGCGGTTCCCGGCCCGTTTCCTCATGGTGCTCGCGGCCAACCCGTGCCCGTGCGGGCGGTTCTCGCTGCGCGACGCCCTGTGCGACTGTTCGCCCGCCGCCGTGCGCCGCTACCAGGCGCGGCTCTCCGGGCCGCTGCTCGACCGCGTCGACCTGCGGGTGGAGGTCGAACCGGTCAGCCGGGCCGAGCTCGCGTACCGCGGGCCCGGAGGCGAGTCCACGACCACCGTCGCCGGCCGGGTGCGGGCCGCCCGGGAGCGCGCGGCGGCCCGGCTGGCGGGCACCCCGTGGCGGACCAACTCCGAAGTGCCGGGGCGTGAGCTGCGCCATCGCTGGCATGCGGCGGTCGGCGCGATGGACGAGGCGGAGCGGAGCCTGGAGCGCGGGACGCTGACCGCCCGCGGGCTCGACCGGGTGCTGCGGGTCGCCTGGACCGTCGCCGACCTGGTCGGCCACGATCGGCCGGACGCGACGGACGTGGCCCTGGCCCTACAGCTGCGCACGGGGGTGCCCCGCGGAGTGCCGATGGCTCTCGGGGCCCTCACGTGAACGGCGGCGCCGACACCGACGACCGGCTCGCCCGGGTCTTCCTCGGCCGGGTCGTCGAGCCCGGCGACGAGGTCGGGGGTCAGTGGGTCCGCGAGCGGGGCGCGCGGGAGGTGGTGCGGCGGCTGTGCGCGGACGAGGAGCCGCTGCCCGGAGTGACCGCGCGACGGTGGGCCGGGCTGCGGGCACGGGCCGAGCGGGCCGACCCGGAGGGGGACCTGGCCGTCGCGGAGGAGGCCGGGGTGCGGTTCGTGTGCCCGGGCGACGCCGAGTGGCCCGGCACGCTGGAGGAGCTCGGGGACGCCCGGCCGCTGGGCCTCTGGGTGCGCGGGCGGCCCAGCCTGCGGATGTGGGCGCTGCGCTCGGTGGCCGTCGTCGGCGCCCGCGCCTGCACCGAGTACGGCGCCCACATGGCCGCCTCTCTCGCCTGTGGCCTCGCCGAACGGGGGTGGGTGGTCGTGTCCGGCGGCGCCTACGGGGTCGACGGCGCCGCCCACCGGGGCGCCCTCGCAGCGGGCGGCGCCACGGTCGCCGTCCTGGCCTGCGGGGTCGACCGGCCGTATCCGCGGGGTCATACGCAGCTGATCAGCAGGATCGCCGAACAGGGGCTGGTGATCGGGGAGTTGCCGCCCGGCGACCACCCGACGCCGAGCCGCTTCATCCTGCGCAACCGGGTGATCGCCGCGCTCACCCGGGGCACGGTCGTCGTGGAGGCCGCGTACCGCAGCGGCTCGCTGGTCACCGCCCGGGCGGCGCAACGGCTGGGGCGACACACGATAGGAGTGCCCGGCCCGGCCACCAGCGGCCTCTCCGCAGGGGTGCACGAACTGCTTCGGGAGGAGGCCGTGCTGGTCACCGATGCCGCGGAAGTCGTCGAGCTGGTCGGTGACATGGGTGAGCTGGCGCCCGACCGGCGCGGGCCGGCGCTGCCGCGCGACCTCCTCGAGCCGGACGCCCGGCGCGTGCTGGCCGCGCTCCCGGCGCGCCGGACCGCGGCGGTGGACGAGATCGCCCGCGAAGCCCGGACGACGGCGGACGACGCGATCGCGAGGCTGTACGAGCTCAGAGCGCTCGGCTACGTCGAACGACACGGCGACGGCTGGAAGTTGACACGCCAGGCGATGGTCTCCGTTCGAGGGGATCGGCCTCCGTGTTGACCCGGGGGGTTCGGCCGTCCGGGGGAACGCCGAAAGCCTTGCGGAATCCGGCAGTTGACGCGGCCACGTGATCACGACCCCGATCGACCAGCCCCGGAAGGACGCCCAGCGGAACGTATCTGCGTACCGGTCCGGCCACGCTCTTCGCACACCGCGACACCGCAGTCACGCTACGCTCACGAGGATTCCGTCACAGAACGGCACCACTGCACCACTCGATACCACCTTCACCCACCCCGACGCACTTCACGGCAGAACGGCACAAGGCGACGAATGCCTCAGCACACCTCCGGGTCCGACCGGGCGGCGATCCCCCCAGCCGCCCGTGACGGTGGCAGCGTGCGGCCGCCCGCTCCCTCGACGCTCGACGAGCTGTGGCGCTCGTACAAGGCGACGGGCGACGAGCGGCTGCGGGAGCAGTTGATCCTGCACTACTCGCCGCTGGTGAAGTACGTGGCGGGAAGGGTGAGCGTCGGCCTGCCGCCCAATGTGGAGCAGGCCGACTTCGTGTCCTCCGGGGTCTTCGGGCTGATCGACGCGATCGAGAAGTTCGACGTCGACCGGGAGATCAAGTTCGAGACGTACGCGATCACCCGGATCCGGGGCGCGATGATCGACGAGCTGCGGGCGCTGGACTGGATCCCGAGGTCGGTCCGGCAGAAGGCGCGCAACGTGGAGCGGGCCTACGCCACGCTGGAGGCACGGCTGCGGCGGACTCCCTCGGAGTGCGAGGTCGCGGCCGAGCTGGGCATCGCCGTCGAGGAACTGCACGCAGTATTCAGTCAGTTGTCGCTGGCGAACGTGGTGGCGCTGGAGGAGCTGCTGCACGTCGGCGGCGAGGGCGGCGACCGGCTGAGCCTGATGGACACGCTCGAGGACACGGCCGCCGACAACCCGGTGGAGGTGGCCGAGGACCGGGAGCTCAGACGGTTCCTCGCCCGGGCGATCAACACGCTGCCCGACCGGGAGAAGACGGTCGTCACCCTGTACTACTACGAGGGGCTGACGCTCGCCGAGATCGGGAACGTGCTGGGGGTGACCGAGAGCAGGGTCAGTCAGATCCACACCAAGTCGGTGCTCCAGCTGCGGGCGAAACTGGCGAGCTTCGGGCGCTGACCTGCCCGTCGCCGGCGCTGCGGGCGCAGTCACTCCCGCCGTGCGTGGCGCGTCCGTACAGTGGACGACGTGCCAAGGATTCGAGCGGCCTCCGTGGCCGAGCACCGGTCGATGCAGCGTGCCGCCCTGCTGGACGCGGCACGTTCCCTGTTGTCCGAGGGCGGGACGGAAGCGCTGACGTTCCCGGCCCTGGCCGAGCGGACGGGTCTCGCCCGCTCGTCCGTGTACGAGTACTTCCGGTCGCGGGCCGCCGTGGTCGAGGAGCTGTGCGAGGTCGACTTCCCCGTGTGGACGGCGGAGGTCGAGGCGGCGATGACCGCGGCCGACGGCGCGGAGGCCAAGGTCGAGGCATATGTGCGGCGGCAGCTCGCGCTGGTCGGGGACCGGCGGCACCGGGCCGTCGTGGCGATCTCGGCCAGCGAGCTGGACGCCGGGGCCCGGGAGAAGATCCGGGCGGCGCACGGCGCCCTCGTGGCGATGATCGGCGATGCGCTGGCCGAGCTGGGCCATGCGGAGCCCCGGCTGGCGGCGATGCTGCTGCAGGGCGTCGTCGACGCGGCAGTACGCCGGATCGAGCTGGGCGCCGCGGAGGAGCCGTCCGCGATCACGGAGGCCGCGGTCGGCATGGCCCTGCGCGGAGTCCGCGGCTGACACTGCCCTGCTGCCCTGCTGCCCTGCTGCCCTGCTGCCCTGCTGCCCTGCTGCCCTCCTGTCCTCCTGTCCCACTGCCGTCCTGTCCTTCTGTCCCACTGCCGTCCTGTTGCTCCGGGGCCCGAAGGGCGGCGCCGACCGCGGCGCGGCGGGGGTGGCGAGGGCGGGGAGTCCCGGCCGGGTCACGGCAGGGGGACGCCCAGTACCGGCAGGAGTCTGGCGGCGGCCGTCCGTCGCAGCCACGGCGGCAGCAGCGAGAGCGGGTCCAGATAGGTCTCGCCGCGCCGCAGCCCCCAGTGCACGCAGGTCCGCGCGCAGTGCGAGCCCGTCGGCTCCACCGTCCCGACGGCCTGGCCCGGGCCCACCCGGTCACCCTCCCGCACCGACGCCAGCACCGGCTCGTACGTCGTGCGCAGCGGCGGCAGGCCCGTGGCCGTCAGCTCCACCGAGACGACGCCCCTGCCCGCGACCCGGCCGGCGAAGGACACGCGTCCGGCCGCCACCGCCCGTACCGGCGCGCCCGGCGGGGCCGCCAGGTCGACGCCTCGATGGCCGCGGGCGTACGGCGTCGCCGGGGACTCCCAGCCGCGTACCACCGGCGGACGCGTGCCAACCGGCCACGTCCGGCCGATCGCCGGGACGGGAAGCACCTCACCGTCGGCCTCGGCCTCATAGTCGGGCTTGCCCTCGTCACCGGGCTCGGCCTCGGCCTTGGCCTCGGTCTCGGGGTCGGCCGGGTCGGGGCCAGGGGGTGGGGAGGCCGACGGCGGGGTCGCTGAGGCAGGCGGGGCCGTGGGCGTCGTCGGCGTCGTTGACGGGCTCGGTGCGCCCGGTGCGCTCGGCAGGGTCGGCAGGGCGGACGGGGCAGACGCGCCCGGCGAGGCCGGCGGGTCTGGTGAGGTGGACGGGTCAGGGGCGGACGGGTGCGGTAGGGCGGACTGGCGCCGTGGGTCGGACGAGCCGGGTGGGGCGGGTGGGCCGGCCCACGCCGTGGACGTCAGGGTCATGATCGACAGAAGCAGCGCCAGGCCGCCGAGGCATCGTTTCGCGTACATGGCCGAACCCTCCGGCATCCCGCCGATCACGGCTGCGGCCTGTGGACGGTCCGCCGCTTGTGGAGAGCGGCGTCACCCGGCCCCCCTCGGGTCCCGTACACTTCTTCTGGCGATCCGGGTCACCGGGTCGACTTCGCACGCCCCAATATCGGGGGCCCGGCCACGGTCGGTCCACCGGTATCCGCACCCCTCGGTCCTTCGTGGCTCCGGTGCATCGCGGGCGTCAGGCGCGGGAGCCGTCCGGTCCCCGCGGCACAACCGAGAAAAACAAGGAGAACGGCCATGGCCGTCGTCACGATGCGGGAGCTGCTGGAAAGCGGCGTCCACTTCGGTCACCAGACCCGTCGCTGGAACCCGAAGATGAAGCGCTTCATCTTCACCGAGCGCAACGGCATCTACATCATCGACCTGCTCCAGTCGCTGTCGTACATCGACCGCGCCTACGAGTTCGTCAAGGAGACCGTCGCCCACGGCGGCACGGTCATGTTCGTCGGCACGAAGAAGCAGGCGCAGGAGGCCATCGCGGAGCAGGCCACCCGCGTCGGCATGCCCTACGTCAACCAGCGCTGGCTGGGCGGCATGCTCACCAACTTCTCGACCGTCTACAAGCGCCTGCAGCGCCTCAAGGAGCTCGAGCTCATCGACTTCGAGGACGTCGCCGCCTCGGGTCTGACGAAGAAGGAGCTCCTGGTCCTCTCGCGCGAGAAGGCCAAGCTCGAGAAGACCCTCGGTGGTATCCGCGAGATGTCCAAGGTCCCCAGCGCCGTCTGGATCGTGGACACCAAGAAGGAGCACATCGCGGTCGGTGAGGCCCGGAAGCTCAACATCCCGGTCGTCGCCATCCTCGACACCAACTGCGACCCCGACGAGGTCGACTACAAGATCCCGGGCAACGACGACGCGATCCGCTCCGTCACCCTGCTCACCCGCGTGATCGCCGACGCCGTCGCCGAGGGCCTCATCTCCCGTTCCGGCGTCGCCACCGGCGACAAGGGCGACAAGGCCGCCGGCGAGCCGCTGGCCGCGTGGGAGCGCGACCTGCTCGAGGGTGAGAAGAAGGCCGACGAGGCTGCCGAGAAGCCGGCCGAGGCCGCTGCCGAGGCCCCCGCCGCCGAAGCCGAGGCTGCTGCCGAGGCTCCCGCGGCCGAGGCTGCTGCTGAGGCCCCCGCCGCCGAAGCCGAGGCTGCTGCCGAGGCTCCCGCTGCCGAGGCCGCTCCGGCCGCCGAGGGCGAGCAGGCCTGATCCAGGCCGTGAGCCGTACGGTCGCCACGCGGTCCGTACGGCTGTAGGGCGAAGTGACGGCGGGGGGCACCGAGCGTGCCGCCCGCCGTCCACCCACAGCCCGCAGATCTTCGTAGATCTTCGAGACTTCGAACTCCGAGAGAGATTCACAGATCATGGCGAACTACACCGCCGCCGACGTCAAGAAGCTCCGTGAGCTCACCGGCGCCGGCATGATGGACTGCAAGAAGGCGCTGGACGAGGCCGAGGGCAACGTCGACAAGGCCGTCGAGGCGCTCCGGATCAAGGGTCAGAAGGGCGTCGCCAAGCGCGAGGGCCGCTCCGCCGAGAACGGCGCCGTGGTCTCGGTCATCGCCGACGACAACTCCTCCGGCGTCCTCGTCGAGCTGAAGTGCGAGACGGACTTCGTCGCCAAGGGCGACAAGTTCCAGGCCGTCGCGGGCGCGATCGCCGAGCACGTCGCGAAGACCGCCCCGGCCGACATCGAGGCGCTGCTCGGCTCCGAGATCGAGCCCGGCAAGACCGTCCAGGCGTTCGTGGACGAGGCCAACGCCAACCTCGGCGAGAAGATCGTGCTGGACCGCTTCGCGCAGTTCACCGACGGCTACGTCACCGCGTACATGCACCGCACGATGCCCGACCTGCCCCCGCAGATCGGTGTCCTCGTCGAGCTGGACAAGCCGAACGCCGAGATCGCCAAGGGCGTCGCGCAGCACATCGCCGCCTTCGCGCCGAAGTACCTCTCCAAGGAGGACGTGCCGGCCGAGGTCGTCGAGTCCGAGCGCCGCGTCGCCGAGGAGACCACCCGCGCCGAGGGCAAGCCCGAGGCCGCCCTGCCGAAGATCGTCGAGGGTCGGGTCAACGGCTTCTTCAAGGACGCCACGCTGCTCGGCCAGCCGTACGCGCTGGACAACAAGAAGTCGGTCCAGAAGGTTCTGGACGAGGCCGGTGTCACCCTGAAGCGCTTCACGCGCATCAAGGTCGGCATCTGAGTCCGTACCGCGACCGACGCGTCGGCCCGATAGGGTCGGACGCAGTCGTCCGGTACGCCGTCACGCGCACGTGTGGCGGACGACAGCAGATCTGACGAGGAGGCCATTGCCGCGCATGGGATGCGAACGACACCCCACCGGCAGTGGCCTTCTTCGTTTGTGCACCACGCGAAAGAGGCGGGAACTCCCATGACCACCAAGGCCCAGAAGAGCGACGACGGCAAGGTACACGGCCGGTTCCTGCTGAAGCTTTCCGGAGAGGCGTTCTCCGGAGGCGGGGGCCTGGGCGTGGACCCCGACGTGGTGCACAAGATCGCCCGCGAGATCGCCGCGGTCGTGCGCGACGGCGCCGAGATCGCGGTCGTCATCGGCGGCGGCAACTTCTTCCGCGGCGCCGAACTCCAGCAGCGCGGCATGGACCGCGCCCGCTCGGACTACATGGGCATGCTCGGCACCGTCATGAACTGCCTCGCCCTCCAGGACTTCCTGGAGAAGGAGGGCATCGACAGCCGCGTGCAGACCGCCATCACCATGGGTCAGGTCGCCGAGCCGTACATCCCGCTGCGCGCCGTGCGGCACCTGGAGAAGGGCCGTGTGGTGATCTTCGGCGCCGGTATGGGCATGCCGTACTTCTCCACCGACACCACCGCCGCGCAGCGCGCCCTGGAGATCGACGCCGAGGCGCTGCTCATGGGCAAGAACGGCGTGGACGGCGTCTACGACTCCGACCCCAAGACCAACCCGGCGGCCGTCAAGTACGACGCTCTCGGCTACGGCGAGGTCATCACGCGCGAGCTGAAGGTCGCCGACGCCACCGCGGTCACCCTGTGCCGCGACAACAAACTCCCGATCCTCGTCTTCGAGCTTCTCGCGGAGGGCAATATCGCTCGCGCCGTCAAGGGTGAGAAGATCGGCACGCTGGTGGACGAGCAAGGCGGCCGAGCCTGACCGGTGGAATCCCGGTTACGTACGACAACACCTGACCGGGGGGCGGACCCTGGTCGGGGGATGGACAATGTCCTGCCGGTCGGGAACCGTGCAGGAAGAAGACGCGACGCAGCCGGCCGCCGCCCCCGCAAGGATCCGCAGCCGGGCCTACTCAAGACACGCAGGAGCAAGTGGTGATCGAAGAGACCCTCCTCGAGGCCGAGGAGAAGATGGAGAAGGCCGTCGTCGTCGCCAAGGAGGACTTCGCCGCGATCCGCACCGGCCGTGCGCACCCGGCGATGTTCAACAAGATCGTCGCCGACTACTACGGCGCGCCGACGCCGATCAACCAGCTGGCGTCGTTCTCCGTGCCGGAGCCGCGCATGGCGGTCGTGACGCCGTTCGACAAGACCGCGCTGCGCAACATCGAGCAGGCGATCCGGGACTCCGACCTGGGCGTCAACCCGAGCAACGACGGCAACATCATCCGCGTGGTGTTCCCCGAGCTGACCGAGGAGCGCCGCCGCGACTACATCAAGGTCGCCAAGGGCAAGGGCGAGGACGCCAAGGTGTCCATCCGCGCGGTCCGCCGCAAGGCCAAGGACGCGATCGACAAGCTGGTCAAGGACGGCGAGGTCGGCGAGGACGAGGGCCGCCGTGCGGAGAAGGAGCTCGACGACACCACCGCGAAGTACGTCGCCCAGGTGGACGAGCTCCTGAAGCACAAGGAATCAGAGCTGCTCGAGGTCTGATGAACGACTCTTCCTGGGGCTCACCGCCGCACGCCGGACCGAGGGCCGGGTACGGGGGGCCCGTCGACCGGGGGCAGGGACCTGTCCAGGGGGCTGCCCCGGCGGGTCCCGCGTACGATGCGCCTGAGGCGCAGCACACTCGCCCCATGCCCATCGTCCCCGACGTACCCGCACACGGCGGTCACCAGGATGACGACAGGGGGGCCGCTCGGCCGGGCGGCCCCTTGTTCCGAGACGAGAACCACGGCGGCGCGCCCTACGGCACCCAGCCCTACGGCACCCAGCCCTACGGCGCCGCCGCCCACGGCAACGACACCCCGTCGGCACGGCCCCCTGCGGCAGTGCCGCAGAATCCGGAGCCCATGCCCGACGCCCCTCAGCCGGCGCCCGCACCGCAGAAGAAGAGCGCGGGCCGAGACCTGGGCGCGGCCATAGGGGTCGGCGTCGGGCTCGGCGCCGTGATCGTCGCCTCGCTGTTCGTCGTCAAGGCCGTCTTCGTCGGGGTGATAGTGGTCGCCGTCGTCGTGGGCCTGTGGGAGCTCACCAGCAGGCTGCAGGAGCGCAAGGGCATCAAGGCGCCGCTCGTGCCGCTCGCGGTCGGCGGGGCTGCGATGATCGTCGCCGGATACGTCCGGGGACCCGAGGGCGCCTGGGTCGCCATGGCCCTCACCGCGCTGGCGGTGCTGGTCTGGCGCATGACCGAACCGCCCGAGGGCTACCTGAAGGACGTCACCGCCGGGGTCTTCGCGGCCTTCTACGTCCCGTTCCTGGCCACGTTCGTCGCCCTGATGCTCACCGCCGACGACGGCGCCTTCCGCGTTCTGATCTTCCTGCTCCTGACGGTCGTCAGCGACACGGGTGCCTACGCCGTCGGCTGGCGCTTCGGCAAGACCAAGCTCGCCCCGCGCATCAGCCCCGGCAAGACCCGCGAGGGCCTGCTGGGCGCGGTGGCGTTCGCAATGGTCGCCGGTGCGCTGTGCGTGCAGTTCCTGATCGACGGCGGCACCTGGTGGCAGGGTCTGCTGCTCGGCCTCGCCGTCGCGGTCAGCGCCACGCTCGGCGACCTGGGCGAGTCCATGATCAAGCGGGACCTGGGCATCAAGGACATGGGCACCCTGCTTCCGGGCCACGGCGGGATCATGGACCGTCTGGACAGTCTGCTGCCGACGGCTCCGGTGGTCTGGGCCCTGTTCGTCCTGTTCGCGGGCTCGGGCTGACGGGTACGCACGCGCGCGCGGGCCTCGTCCTCGACCGGGACGGGGCCCTCTGCCGTGTCACGACCGGTGAGGAAGGCCGGTCCGTCCGACGCGTCCCCTCATCGGCCGATGCCGTTCATGTCCACCACGTCGGCCTGGGCCGGGGGCCGTACGTTCAGGGGCTCGTCGAAGGCGCTGAACGTGGTGGTGGAGTGATGGTCGGCGCCCTTGTAGATGACCCTGAGGATGTACGGCTTGCCCTCGGTGGCGACGTAGAAGGTGTAGGTGCCCCCCGTGCCTTGCTTGCCCCCCGCGCCTTCCTTGCCGGCCTTCCCCGCTGTGCCGGCGGTGTCGGTCACTGTCAAGGAGAACGCCCGGCGGCCGTCGACCTTGGTCGACGCGCCCTTCACCGCCACGCCGAAGGAGGTGAACTGCCACGTGCATGTGGCGAGCCCGCCCCCTGGATGCGCAGCGCTGACCGGAGTTTTGATCCAGCGGTTCTGTTCTTTCACGCCGGTCATGGTCCGGCCCGACTCCTCGAGGTACGCGCGATCGGGGCGGACGTAGTCCGTCTCGCCGATCCGGATCTGCTCGAGGCGCGCACCGGTGACCGAGGTCGTCCTGAACGAACAGTTGCTCTTGAGGTCGGTCGTCAGCCGGCTGGAGTAGTCATCACCGGAGGGCATGGTGGTGACCGAGTCGATGGTCACCGACTTGAGCGCGCGCATGGCGTCATTCGCGTCGTCGAGCATCTGCTCGGCGGAGCCTCTCTCGGCGGCGTCGTCGAGTGTGCAGCCGGCCACGACGGCCCCCAGCACCAGGCATGCCAGGGCCGCCGTGACGGCGGTCGATGTTCTTCGCACAAGCCCCCCGGATTTGATTCGGATCAGGCTACTGGGCCGCTCCGACGGCCGGCGCCCGCGGGTGACCGCCCCCACCCCGCTCCGGCCCGGGGGGCCGGATTTGATCTGCGACACTGGAGGGGTTATGCCGAAGCCCGGAGAACAGATCTTCCGCGGGCATGAAGAAGCCCCCTACCAGCGGTTATGTCGCCAGTAGGGGGCCGTCTTGTGCCCGGTGGGCCGTGTCTGGGCCGTCAGGGCTCCTGGGCCGTGCCGAAGACGTCGTCCAGGGCCCGGCGGGCGCGCTCGCTGCTGCTGGGCATCAGGTGGGCGTACACCCGCAGCGTCATCGCCGGGTCGGAGTGCCCGAGATACTCGCTCACTGCCTTGATGCTCTCGCCCGCATCCAGGAGGACCGAGGCGTAGAAGTGCCGAAGGGCGTGCATTCCATGGTGCCGGGCGGACGCGTGCCGCTGCCCAGGTTCGGGAGTCGGGATAAGGCCGGCCGCGGCAAGAGCGCGCTTCCACTCGTAGACATTGAAATTGCTCCGCCAGACGAGGCCGCCGACAGTGTTCGTAAAGATCAGACGGCGCTCGGTGAGCGGACCGTCCGGCCTGCCCCACGGAAGCTTGAAGCCCACGGGCGGGTGACTCTTCATGTGCTGCCGCAGGGCCGAGGCGACCGAGGAGGGCAGCGGTACGTCCCGTTCCTTGTTGCCCTTGGGCGGAGCGAAGACCGCGACACCTCGTATCAGCTTGACCTGCGTGGTGACCCGCAGCGTGTCGCCGTCGAGCTGCACGGCGTCCTCCGACAGCCCGATGATCTCGCCCTGACGGAGACCGCAGCCGCTGCCCACGGAGACCATGGCTCGGTACCGCTCGGGCAGAGCGTCGCGGACCGCACGCACTTGGGACGGGAGCCACGGCGTGACCCGGGCAGTCGACACTGCCGGCGGGCGGACGGATGCGGCCGAGCAAGGATTCCGGGCGAGGTGGCCGTCATCCACGGCGGCCGACAGCACCGCGCGGACGTTGGCGTAGATGTTGCGGGCGTAGCTACCGCCTATCGCGGAGTCATTCTCCAGGTCGCGTACGAACTCGCGGATGTGGACCGGCCGAAACGACCCGAGCGGTCGCGTTCCGAGGCGAGGGAAGGCGTGCAGGCGTAGCCGGGTCTCCACTCCGATGCGAGTGTTCAGGTCGGTGGTCTGCCCCGTGATCCAGCGTTCCGCGTACTGCTGGAAAGTGGTGCGCGCGGCTTTGGGGTCGACGTACTGGCCACGGGCCATGTCGGCAGCCGTCTCGGCCAGCCACTCTTCCGCCTTGCGCTTCTGCCGGTCGGGGAAGGACCTGCTTTTCTCGGTGCCGTCCGGACCGACGTATCGCGCCCGGTAGCGCAGGCCGCTGCCGTAGCGGTCGGTCTTCACCTTCACCGGCTTGTCGTTCGGACCCGACTCGGTCTTGTACCAGCGGTCTTGGACATGACCAGGCATCAGGCGGCCACCTCGGTCAGGCCGTCGACCCACTGGTGAAGCCGGACGGGGTCGTAGCGAAGGTGTCGGCCGACGCGGAAGGCCGGAGGACCTGTGCGCTTCCGCCGCCACTGGTACAGGGTCTCGACCGGAACGCCGAGCAGCTCGGCGACGTCGGCCGGCGTCAGGTAGCGCTCGGGAAGCGTGGTGACGGTCATGCGGCGGCTCCTTCCAGGGCGAGCTGGTCGCGTAGGGCTTCTCGGGCGGTTTCGCGGTTGTGCTGGAGGTTGCGGGCGATGGTGGCGGCGAGGGCGGATTCGCCGGGGGTGTGGCCGTGTCCGGCGTACTGCCAGTCGGCCAGGACGAGGACGGTGTCAGGCTCGACGTCGTCCAGGCTGAGGGCGGCGTGTTCCTGGGCGGCGCGGTAGTCGGCGCGGGTCTGGCGGAGTTCGCCGAGGGTGGTGGAGTAGCGGCGGGACTTGGAGGAGAAGTGGCCGCGGAAGCCGAGCATGTGTGCCCAGGCCCACAGGCGGCGGTCGGGGTAGAGGGGGTCGAGTTCCTTGCACGCGGTGATGAGGCGGCGGGCGTGGTCGGGGACGCCGTGGCGGTCGAGTTCGGTGAGTTCGCCGATGCGGCGGTCCAGGGTGCCGGTGTTCTCGGCGGCCTTGGTGGCGTACTTGGCGACGTAGGAGGCGACGGCCTGTTCGGTGATGTCGGAGCCGTCGCCGAAGGCCTTGATCGGGCGGACGTCGAGCTGGGTGCCCCAGCGGAAGGTACGGGCGGGCTGGTCCCCGGCGGCGGGCACCGAGACCGAGGTGTAGCAGTGGACGGCGGCGGCCTGGATGGCGTCGGCAAGGAGGTCGACGGTCGCCCAGGCCGGGGGCGGGGTGCACGGTCCGTCGGGACCGTCGATGCGGACGACGGCATGGAAGTGCAGGGCACCGCGCTTTTGGAACTCGGCGACCTTGCCGTACGAGACCCGGGCGGCTTCCTTCAGCGCCCGTTGGGAGAGGCTGGCGCGGGCGGCGATCTCGCGGCGGAGCCGGTTGGTGAAGCGCTGCCAGAGCTGCCCGGCGTGGTTGTTGAACAGCACGGCCGCCGCGTAGTCGTAGGTGGTCGGGTCGAGGGCGGTACCGAGAGCGGGATCGTCGGCGGCATGGCGAGTGCCGCAGCGGCAGACGCCGTGATCGGTGCGGTTGTGGACACGGCCGAACGAGGGGGCGGTGAGGGTGGCGAACACGCGCGGGTGATCGCGGACCGTTGCGGGTACGTCCCGGCGGTCGTCTCCTGCCAGCCCGGCGCGGATCAGGTGGTAGGTGTCGCCCGCGTAGGTCCAGGCGCAGGACGGGCAGCGGGAGGCGCGGCGGTTGCCGCAGGCGAGGCGCAGGCGTCCGCCGGGTTCGTTCTCGGTGGAGTAGTGGTGCAGGGTCTCGCCGGTGCTCTTGTCCTTGGTGAGGGTCCAGCCGGTGAGGTGGATGGGGTCGGCGCAGCCGCCGGTGCGGCGGACCTGGTCTTCCCAACGGTCGTAGTCGGACGCCGAAGCCACCCGCAGCAGGTCGCCGAGGGTGGTCGGGTCGAGCAGGGTGTCAGGCACAGGCGCCCTCGCGGTCGCGGCGGATGGGGGCGGTGCCGGTGCCCTGGCAGGCCGGGCAGTGCGCGGTGATGGTGCGCAGGTGGCCACGGCGGTCGCGGCCGCCGAGGGTGACGGCGGCGGAGGCGAAGCCGTCGCAGGCCGGGCAGATCCTCGGCGAGCGGGGAGCGTGGTGGGCCATGATGGTGGTTCCTTTCGATTGCGGTTGGAAGGAACGGCCCCGGGTGGCGGCGTGCTTGGCGGCTTGTGCGCCACCCGGTGGCCTCTCAGCGAGTGGTGCTGGAGCTCCGGCGGCCGCGGCCCTTGGCGGCGTACATGGCCGCATCAGCGGCGGCGAGCGCGTTAGTGAGGGTGGGCACCGGAAGCTCGGCGAGGGTGCAGGCCCCGACCGAGGCGGCCAGCGGCAACGACATTCCGTCGTAGGGCAGCGGTCCGTGAAGTGCGGCGATCAGCGCGTTGAGATCGGCGGTGGTCAAGTCCCGTACGACGGCGACGAATTCGTCCCCTCCCAGGCGGCCGGCGGTGCCGTTGTGTCCGCACCAGGTGCGGAGCCGGTCGGCGGTGGCTGCGAGGGCGGCGTCCCCGGCGGCGTGGCCGTGGGTGTCGTTGAGGGTCTTGAAGTGGTCGAGGTCGACCAGGAGGACGGAGGCGGTGGGGTGCCGGCGGATGAGGTGTTCGGCGCGGGCGGTCCATCCGGTGCGTGTGTGCAGGCCGGTGAGCGGGTCGCGGCGGGCGGAGGCGAGGCGGCGGACGAGGATGCCGCTGTGCACGGCCCAGCCGAGTAAGGGCAGGATGCTCGCGGCTATGTGCGCTTCCATGGCGTTCTCCCTTGGCGATGCGGTTGGCGTACCGGAAACGCGGTCCCGGAGGCGGCGGCGTGCTTGGCGGCTTGTGCGTCGCCCCGGGGCCGTTTAGCGGCGGTGCTGGGAGGAGATCAGCGAGCGGATGACCAGGGCGCAGACGGCGACCGAGGCGGCGGTGATGGCGACCGCCAGGAGCATCGAGACGAGAACCGTGCCGACGACCAGGACCACGGCGGTGCCGCCGCCGACCAGGGCGAGGACGGAGCCTGGGGTGAGCTGCACCGTGGGCCGGGACGTCGAGGCCGGCGCGACCGGGGCCGGGGCGGGCGTGGTGGGGGTGTGCTGGATGACGGCGGTCGGCTCGACGACGACGGGCCGGGAGACGAGCCCGGTCGGGGTGGGCATGGTCGGGATCTTCGGACGGAGCACGGCGGGTCTCCCTACTTGGTGATGGCGGTGTCGATGACGGGGGCGAGCAGGCTGTCGGCGATGAGGTAGCCGCCGAGGAGCAGCACCAGGACCAGCCAGAGCGGCGGGCGGAAGAGCTTGCAGCCGAGGTAGCCGACGACGGCGAGTGCGAACCAGAGCGGGACCTGCATGGCGGTGTCTCCTAGCGGACGCGGCAGCGGTGGGTGCGGGCGGCGAGCTGGGCGGCGCTCTGGCTGGAGTAGTCGGCGGACCAGCCGCAGCGGTCGGCGGTGCAGACGGCGGCGTGCTTGGTGTGGCCGTTGCGGTCGCGGTGGGTGCCGATCTGCACAGGGCCGATCCGCATGACGGAGTGGAAGTTGTCGCGAGCAGGCATGGCGGTGGTTGTCCCTTCGGGTCAGGCGAGTTGGGCGGCGATGGCGTCGGCGAGGTGGGGCGGGACGCCGAGGCGGGCGCGCAGGGTGTCGGTGTCGATCGGGCCGCCGGTACGGGCGCGGTAGTCGTCGGCGACCTTGCGGGCGTGGTCGACGAGGACGGCGGGAACCGCGGGTGCCGGGTCGGCGGCCGGGAGGGCCGGGGGCTCTTCCACCGGGGTGGGCGAGGACTCGGGCTCCAGTACGGGCGCGGGCTCGGGGAGCGGCTCGGGGTCGGTGGCGGAGTCGAGTTCCGGGGCCGGGGCGGGTGTCGGCGGAGTGGGTGTGTGGTTGGCGGAGTGGGCGAGGAGGGTGCCGCCGAGGAAGGCGAGGGCGGGCCATCCGGCGATGCCCAGGCGCAGCAGGGCGGGCGGGTCGGCCAGGTCGAGGAACCCGGCGGTGGCGACGTTTGCGCCGAGGGAGGCGAACAGGGCGATGAGGAACCAGCACCAGGCAAGCCGGGACGGGCCCTCGGAGCGCAGTCGTCGCCAGGCGGCGACCAGGAGCAGGTCCACGCTGATCGGGTAGGCCCAGGCCTTCCAGCCGTCCTGCCCGGCAGCGGCAGCGAGGTCGTGCAGGTGGGCGAAGGACAGCGCTCCGGCGATGACGGCCTGGACCAGGACGGCGTCAACACGCAGGCCGTGACGGGCGGCCATCAGGACCCCTCACCGGGCATGGCGGGCGGCTGGGGGAGCGAGGCGGCCAGGGCGGGGCTGACGGCGTCGACGAAGTCGAGGTCCGCGCCGGTGGTGTCGGCGTACAGGGCGAGCTGGCCGAGGAGTAGGACGGTGCGGGCGAAGTCCTCACAGTCGGGGCACATGACGGGGGTTCTCCCTTCATTAGGCATGGCAGGGGTAGGGACCGGGCGCGAAGCGGTCGCGCCGACCGTGGAGCGGGGTGGGTCAGGCTGTGGCGGGAGCGGTCTCGGTCAGCTGCTCGACTGCCGGGGCGGTGCCGGTCAGCTCGGGCCGGAAGGGTGCGAGTTCGGGCAGGTCCGGGGTGCGGTTGGCGTGCCGGTTGCAGGTGTTGACGGCCTGGCGCAGGGAGGTGTGCGGGGCGCGGATGCGGTGCCAGCCTCCGGTGGAGTCCCCGGCGATGGCGACCCCGCGCAGTTCGGCGGGGATCTGGATGGCGGCCAGGACGGCGTCGGGGGAGATGTCGCCGAAGGCCATTTTGGCGCTCGTTTCGTCGTTGACGCGGTGGGCGGTGCGGCCGGTGAGCTGGGCGCGGAGCATGGTGATGCCGTCGCCGAGTTCGGAGCCGAAGCGCTGCCCGCAGATCTCGAGGTAGATGCCGGCCGCGCGGCCGAGCTGGGCGAGGCGGACCAGGGCCTTGATGATCCGGTCGCGGCGCGGGTCGCTCTTCTTCGTGGCGAGCGCGAGTTCGGCGACCTCGTCGACCAGGACCACGACCGGCACGGGCCGCAGGTGTTCGGGCAGGTCCCAGATGTCGGCGGCTATCTCCGCGTCCGCGATGGCGGATGTGATGCGCTGTTCGGCGCGGATGACCTGGTAGACGCCTTCCATGCGGGACACGAGGGCGTTGAGCAGCTCGGCGGCGGTTTCGGGGTTGTCGGCGAGGGCGGAGAAGCGGCGGGCGAGAGGGAACAGCTCCACGCCCTGTTTGCAGTCGATGCCGACCAGGGCGACGTCCATCGGCGCGAGTTCGGCGACCAGGTTGCGCAGGTAGACCGACTTCCCGGACTCCGTAGCGCCGAGGGTGAGGGCGTGCGGGACGGCCCGGTAGTCGCGGTAGTGGACCGAGCCGTCTTCGCGCAGGGCGACGGGGACGAGCATCGGGCGGGTGTCGGCGGTGGCGGGCATCTGCACCCGCTTGAGGACGTCATAGCCGGTCATCCGCACTTCGACGACCCCGGAGCGCAGCTCACGCGAGGTGACCCCGTACATCGAGAACGAGTGCCGAAGCCGGTCTGAGGAGGCGGCGACGTCGAAGGCGTCCTGTCCGGGCCGTAGCCCCAGCCGCAGGACCAGGCCGGTCCGGGTCGGCCGGACGCGCAGGATGCGCGGCGGGCGGCACGGGGGGACCTCTCGGTTGGCGATGCGGGCCAGGGCGAGCCGCCAGCGCGAGGGCGGGACAGTCAGCCCGCAGGCGTCCATGACGGAGGCGTAGCGGACCAGGACCCGCAGCGTGGCGAGGGTGACGCCGAAGGTCATCCAGTACCAGGCGGGATGCCGCCACCGCAGGAGACCCGCGGCGGCGACGACCAGCACCAGCGCGACCGTGAAGACGGTCATGATCAGGCCGCCTTCGAGGACGCGGCAGCGGCGACCAGCGACGTGACGGCCACCGCGCGGAAGGCGATGCCGTGCCGCTTCTGACCGTTGAAGTCGTTCTCCCACGGCCGGGCGACTAGGCCCGTGAGAGCGACCGGCGTACCCATGGCCAGCTCACCGGAGATACCCGGCTCCGGGACCGCGATGGACAGGATCTCGACCTCGTCGTTCGCCGCGAACATCACGTCTACGGTCATCATCTTCGCGCCGGTCTCCATGTCGGTGGCGATCTCACCGGTACGGCGGTCCTTCACCTTGGGCTGCGGGGTCTTGGCGACCATCACGGTCGCGGCAGAGGTGTCCACGGGGATCTGACGCATCGTCTTGTCTCCTGCTGTAGCGGGTTCTTGACCGACTCCCGTCGGTGAGAACAGGAGACCGCGAGAGGGGGTGGACGCATCACGGCCCGTATGGACGTTTGGGGACGTCTGAGCTATCGTCAAAACGTCCCCGAGGTGTCCCAGGAAGGGCAAGCCATGGCGAACGAGCGTCTGCGCGCGGCGATTTCAGCGAAGGGCGAGACCATCCAGTCCGTGGCTCAGCACGTCGGAGTCGACCCCAAGAGCGTGGAGCGCTGGATCACGACCGACCGCACGCCGCATCGAGGGCACCGCTGGAAGGCCGCGAGCTACCTCGGCGTCGACGAGGTCTACCTGTGGCCGGCCGTCGAGAAGCAGGCCGAGACGGCGAGCACGTCCGAGCTCATCACGTACTACCCGCACCGGGGCGCGGTGCCGGCCGCTCTGTGGTCATCGCTCATCGAGAAGGCGGCGGACCAGGTGGACATCCTCGTGTACGCGGGGCTGTTCCTCTTCGACAACCACCCTGACCTGCCGTACGAGTTGGCCGACAAGGCCAAGTCCGGGGCTCAGGTGCGCGTCCTCCTCGGCGACCCGGAGTCGGAGATGGTCCGCCAGCGCGGCGAAGAGGAAGGCATAGGGGACGACCTGGCCGCGCGCGCCCGGATCACCCGGCGCTACCTCGAACCCGCGATGAAGACGCCAGGTGTGGAGATCCGGCTGCACGACACGATCCTCTACAACTCGATCTACCGCTTCGACGACGACGTGCTCGTGAACCCGCACGTGCTCGGCGCTCCCGCCGGACAGAACCCGGTCCTGCACTTCCGCTACATCCCTGGCGCCCGCACGTTCCGGCACTACATGCGGAGCTTCGACTACACATGGGAGCGGGGGCGGCCCGCCTAGCTCAACTGCGGGCCCGTCGTGCGAGGCTGGAAACATGGCCCGCGTCGACTACATCAACGATCCGAACGCCCCGAAGGCGAACAGCATCGTCCCCTCGGTCACCGCCGTTGCGTGCAACGAGGCTGGAGAGGTCCTGCTCATCCACAAGACCGACAACAACCTATGGGCCCTGCCGGGTGGCGGCGTCGACGTCGGCGAGTCGGTCGCGGACGCCGCGGTGCGCGAGACCAAGGAAGAGACCGGCTTCGACGTCGAGGTGACAGGCCTGGTCGGTCTCTACACCGACCCCGGCCACGTCATGGCCTACGACGACGGCGAAGTACGTCAACAGTTCTCGATCTGCTTCACGGCCCGCATCACCGGGGGCGAGCTGCGCACCAGCAGCGAGAGCAAGGAAGTAGCGTTCGTCGACCCGAGCAGGCTGGATGACCTGAACATCCACCCGTCCATGCGTATGCGGATCGACCACGGGTTGGCCGGCCGGGCAGAGCCCTACATCGGCTGATGAACCATGCGGGCACGCGTCCGCTCGACAGCGCCCTTGAGGTACGGCCGCGCGTTGCTGATCGCGTTGTGCACTTCGCTGCCCGGCTCGTAGCGGACGAGGATCTCGTCAATGCGGGTGTCGAAGTCGAAGGACTGCCCCGCGGGGCCCGTCGTCATGTCGGCCATGATCAGAGCGTCCAGGACCGGCGAGTCTTCCCGCTCGTAGACGGCCAGCTCCGCAGTGAGACCGCGCTGCTCTGCCTCATAAACGGCACCGGAGTGATGGGCGACCAGTCGTACGAGACGCGCCGGCGCACCCAGCGTTTCCAGATGACGCGCGCCATCGATGGGGTGGAAGCCGGTGTCACGCAACTCGGGGGCGTAGCCGATGTCGTGCAGCCATGCGGCGGCGACGAGGAGATCACGGTCAGCCTCAGACACAGCCCCGGCGATCTCTTGCGCCCGAGCGGCCACGGCCTGAGTGTGCAGCCAGCGGTTCCCGAGCGGAGGCAGCAGGGACTCGGCGAGGTCCGCCGCCCCTTGGGGTGTGTCCAGTGCAGAAGGCATGGATGGAACGGTAGCCGAGGCGAGCACGGAGCCGACAGGCCACGATCCAGCGGTTCGTGATCACGAGCGCGGTACGACTTTCCCTACATCATCAAGAGCCCGCGCACGGCGCGGGCGCGCGCCGCCTCTGCGGCGCGGCCTGCCTCCTGTCTGCGCCCCGGCTGGCCGCGCCCGGCGGCGCGCTACGTGCTGCGGGCGGAAGCGAGGAAGTCACCCGCAGGTCAAGGACATGCCTCCGGCGGGGGCGCTCAGGCTCCAGGATGGCAGGGGCACCGTTCGCGAGTGCCGGCCGTGAGTGGCTGATGCGGGAGCTCTCATCCCGTCTGCCGTCGACCCAGGCAGAGCCGAGCAGTCGCGGCCCAGGGCGTCAAGGTCGTTCGTACAGTGGCGCGCTCCACCTTGACGCCCTGAACCACGCCCGCTCCACGGTGTGTGGGTCGACGGCAGACGGGATGAGAGCAGGTTGCGGTTGGTTGGAGTAGGCCGTCAACCACCTGTCACAACGGGAACGATCACCGCTGCAACGGCAGACAGCAGGCCTCCAACAGCCAGAACACCATTGAACTTCTCTTTGGCCGTGGGGAACACGGAACGGCTCACGTCTCCGACCTTGCTGCGCAGGACAATCAGCTTGAGTTTCTGCCACCTGTGTTGGCGGTTGCGACACCCCATCAATACCCCGTAGGCGTTGTTGCGGCAGTAGGTCCGCCCGTCCCTGTTGACTGCTCCGCACCAGACTGGCACTTGGAACGAGGCATAGGCCGACACCGCGACCGACAGAGCCACAATGACTGGTAGCGACCATTGTTGGCTCCAGGCAACGATCAACGCCGCAACCGCTATGTATCCCCAGTACAGACGCACCGCTTTCCCCATGGGTACGCAGAGTAGCGGCACATGCGCGGAACGAACAGAGATGATCCAGACAGGACTGTGCGCGCCTCATCCATGCCCGTCGCGTCCGGAGGTGACGGGCGTAGGCGAGTATGCGCGACAACCCCTGGGCCGAATCACCTGGTCAGGAGTCGTTTATGTGTGGTGGGTGTGGAGTTTGGCTCATGGTGACATCGATGCCACGAGCGGTTTCAAGATCACTTCGGTCTTGACTCGCCTATGAATCGCACCGTCCTAGGTGGATTTTTAGACGAAGATGGCCATGGGCAAAATTTGTACCGCCGGATGGTTAACGACCGGGTCGTTGGATTGCGTGGCAAACCCGGGAATGCTCGTCACTGAGCTCGCGAAATTATCCTCGCCCATTTTGCCCATTACGGTTCGGCGGGTCAGGTTGATGGATTCGCCCTCACGAAGCACGCGGGTGACCTTGCCGAGGACGATGAAGTCGCCCGAGCTAAGCTTTTCTGCGACAGTGCTGTTGTAGTACTCGGAAGCGACTGTCAGGACACCTTTAATGCCTGCTGAGGTTTCAAGTACGACATCGTGAATCGGAGAAGATTCCAACTCTTCTTTCATCTTCTTGAGAATTCTGAATTCGATGCTTTGATCAATCTCGTTAAATTGCTCAACGATCTCGGCAAGTGGGTTCGGTTCCGGCTGTGCAGCCTGCTCGCGGGTCTGCGGGTTGCCTGAGCGGCGGTTCGCTGAGCGTTGGGTTCGAGCCCCAGTGACGCCTTGGGACATCTCCTCCATGTAAGCCATGATTTGGCTCATCATTGCCAGGGTTTCCTCAAGTGGATTCCCGGTGTAACGGCCCGACAGTTTGACGAAGTCTCCGGGCTTTACACTTGCTAGCTCCTCGCGGGTTTCCAGAACCTTTATCGCGCCGTCCTCTTGTAGGAATCCGTACAAACCATTAAATAGGCTCGCGGCGGTGTGATGTCGTGCGACCCGAGTCTCTGCGGTTTCTCCGGTGTGTCCCCCGGTTTCGGCGTTCAATGACGCTTCAAGCCCAAGTAGGGCCCCCAGTGAGGGCAGTTTCATCTTTCCCGAGCCGCCGACTTTATTGTCTCTGCTCTTCTCTCGTTGGAGAGTCTCTTCGCTGGTGACGTAGACGCCGCCCTCCAAGTAGGCGAGAAAGCTGACCATCATCTGGACATCAAGGTAGAGAGGGTGCGCTAGCTGGTAGTCGGCCATACCGTAGAGGTAGCACGCGCCAGGTGATCGAGGAATGATTTCCCGGAAATGGATAGACACGGCCTGGGGATCTGATAAAGGCATGGCAGGGGGCGGGCAGGCTTGCGCGACGACATGGCACAGGGATGACTTTGGTGGTGAGGCGCCCCCGTGGCCGTTGAGGGGGCATACCTGACTGGCCACCGTTGCCTTGTGAACCCGCCTGTTCTCACGGTCCACCACGCCCGCTATCGCGCGCCACCGATTCGCAGCCCCCGAGCCCCCTGGGCCGTCCCTGGGCCGTCCGAAGCCGACCAACGCTGACAGTCAGCACCCGCGGGTGACCACCCCCACCCCGCTCTGGCCTGGGCCCCCGCAGATGATCTGCCACACTGGACGTGTTATGCCTGCACC
Organism: Streptomyces sp. B21-105; assembly: GCF_036898465.1. NCBI lineage: Bacteria > Bacillati > Actinomycetota > Actinomycetes > Kitasatosporales > Streptomycetaceae > Streptomyces > Streptomyces sp. B21-105. The sequence goes on from NZ_JARUMJ010000001.1 coordinate 6,596,692, forward strand.
CGGAGAACTTACATTCGTCGCCCCCCGCGGAGCTCAGAAGCCGCCGCGGCACCTCGCTGATCTCTCGCCCGCCGAGCGGAAGGAGGTCGTGGCGGAGGTCGGGGAGAAGCCGTTTCGCGCCAAGCAGCTCTCGCAGCACTACTTCGCGCGCTACGCGCACGACCCGGCGGAGTGGACCGACATTCCCGCCGGTTCCCGCGAGAAGCTGCGCGATGCGCTGCTGCCGGACCTGATGTCGGTCGTGCGGCATCTGTCGACGGACCAGGGGACCACACGCAAGACGCTGTGGCGGCTGTTCGACGGCACGCTCGTGGAGTCGGTGCTGATGCGGTACCCGGACCGGGTGACCATGTGCATCAGCTCGCAGGCGGGGTGCGGGATGAACTGCCCGTTCTGCGCCACCGGGCAGGCGGGCCTCGACCGGAACCTGTCCACCGCCGAGATCGTGCACCAGATCGTCGACGGCATGCGGGCCCTGCGGGACGGGGAGGTCCCCGGCGGGCCGGCGCGGCTGTCGAACATCGTGTTCATGGGGATGGGCGAGCCGCTCGCCAACTACAAGCGGGTCGTGGGAGCCGTGCGTGCCCTCACCGACCCGGCGCCGGACGGGCTCGGGCTGTCCCAGCGGGGCATCACCGTGTCGACGGTAGGGCTGGTGCCGGCCATCCACCGGTTCGCCGACGAGGGCTTCAAGTGCCGGCTCGCGATCTCCCTGCACGCCCCCGACGACGAGCTGCGCGACACGCTCGTCCCCGTGAACACGCGGTGGAAGGTGCGCGAGGTGCTGGACGCCGGGTTCGCGTACACCGAGCGCTCCGGCCGCCGGCTGTCCATCGAGTACGCGCTGATCCGCGACATCAACGACCAGGCGTGGCGTGGTGACCGGCTCGGCCGGCTGCTGCGCGGCAAGCCCGTGCACGTCAACCTGATCCCGCTGAACCCGACCCCGGGCTCGAAGTGGACGGCGTCCCGGCCCGAGGACGAGAAGGCGTTCGTCGAGGCGATCGCCGCGCACGGGGTGCCGGTCACCGTCCGGGACACCCGTGGCCAGGAGATCGACGGTGCCTGTGGTCAGCTCGCGGCCACGGAGAGGTAATCTGGCCACATCACATCGTCAGATTCGGACATCTTCATATTCCGACAGGGGAGCGCCACAGCGCTGAGAGTGCGGCAACCGGGCCGCAGACCCTCTGAACCTCGCCCAGGTCATTCTGGGTAGGAAGTTCGGTCATCACTCGAGCTGTTGCGCCCTGCCCGGTGTCCCGCGCGGACACCGGGCAGGGCCGCGTCTCTTCCTGGTCCACCCCAGGAGGAAAACCAGTGCAGAACAAGACCTTCGTCGCCGCGGCCGTCGGGCTCGGCCTGGTCGCGCTCTCCGCGTGCGGGTCGTCGGCGGACGAGAAGGGCACGACGGCGGAATCCAAGACCGTCACCCTCGTCAGCCACGACTCGTGGGCCGTCTCCAAGAGCGTGCTCGCGGACTTCGAGAAGCAGTCCGGCTACCGGGTGAAGGTCCTCAAGGACGGCGACGCCGGCCAGGCCGTCAACAAGGCGATCCTCACCAAGGACCACCCGCAGGGCGACGTCTTCTTCGGCGTCGACAACACCCTCCTCTCCCGCGCCCTCGACAACGGGCTGTTCCAGCCGTACGAGGCGAAGGGGCTGGACCAGGTCGACGCCCGGTACCAGCTGGACGCCGGCAAGCACCGGGTCACGCCCGTCGACTTCGGCGACATCTGCGTCAACTACGACAAGGCGTACTTCACCGAGCACAAGCTGGCCCCGCCGGCCACCTTCGACGACCTGGTGAAGCCCGCCTACAAGGACCTCCTCGTCACCGAGAACGCCGCCACCTCCTCGCCCGGCCTCGGCTTCGTGCTCGGCACCGCCGCGAAGTACGGCGACGCCGGCTGGGAGGGCTACTGGAAGAAGCTCAAGGCGAACGGGGTCAAGGTGGTCGACGGCTGGGACCAGGCCTACAACGAGGAGTTCTCCGGGTCGGCGGGCGGCAAGAAGGCGAAGGCCGACCGTCCGCTCGTCGTCTCCTACGCCTCCTCGCCGCCCGCCGAGGTGGTCTTCGGCGATCCCAAGCCGGCCACCGCGCCCACCGGTGTCGCGACCGGCACCTGCTTCCGGCAGGTCGAGTTCGCAGGGCTGCTGAGCAACGCGGCGAACGCCGAGGGCGGCAAGGCCCTGATCGACTTCCTGATCAGCGGGAAGTTCCAGCAGGACATGCCGCTCAACATGTTCGTCTACCCGGTGGTGAAGGGCGTCGCCGTGCCCGCCGAGTTCACGCGGTACGGGCCCGCCGCCGAACACCCCGAGACCATGGATCCGGCGAAGATCGCCGACCGTCGCGACCAGTGGGTCAAGTCGTGGACCTCGCTCGTACTGAAGTAACCCCGGCCAAGGGGCCCGGGGGCCCCGGGGGACCCGAGGGCGCCAAGGGACCCGAGGGCGCCAAGGGACCCGAGGGCGCCGGGAGTGCCAAGGGCTCCGAGGGCGCCGGGGGCGAGCGGGGGAGCGCGGCGGGGCGGCTCGGTCTCATGGCCGTGCCCGTCGCGTTCTTCGGGCTCTTCTTCGCCTACCCGGTCGCCGCGATCGTCGCCCGCGGCCTGGACGTCGACGGCTCCTGGCGGTTCGGGCGGCTCTGGGACGTCCTCGCGCAGTCCGACATCCGGCACGTCCTGTGGTTCACCCTCTGGCAGGCGCTGGCCTCAACCGCGCTCACCCTGCTGGTCGCGCTGCCCGCCGCGTATGTCTTCGCGCGCCTCGACTTCCCCGGCAAGCAGGTGCTGCGGGCCGTCGTCACCGTGCCGTTCGTGCTGCCGACGGTCGTCGTCGGCACGGCGTTCCTGGCGCTCGTCGGCCGGGGCGGGCTGCTCGACGAGTTGTGGGGCGTACGGCTGGACACCACGGTGTGGGCGATCCTGCTGGCGCACGTGTTCTTCAACTACGCGGTCGTCGTACGGACCGTGGGCGGGCTGTGGGCGCAGCTGGACCCCCGCCAGGAGGAGGCGGCGCGGATGCTGGGCGCGTCCAGGCTGCGGGCCTGGCGCACGGTCACCCTGCCCGCGCTCGGCCCCGCCGTCGCGGCCGCCGCGCTGATGGTGTTCCTCTTCACCTTCACCTCGTTCGGTGTGGTGCAGATCCTCGGCGGCCCCACCTTCTCCACCCTCGAGGTGGAGATCTACCGTCAGACCTCCGAGGTCTTCGACCTGTCGACGGCCGCCGTCCTCACCGTCGTCCAGTTCGGCGCCGTCGGCGCGATCCTCGCCGTGCACGCCTGGACGGTGCGCAGGCGGGAGTCCGCGCTGCGGCTGGTCGACGCGGCCGGCACGGCACGCCGGCCGCGCGGGGCGGGGCAGTGGACCCTGCTGGCCGGGGTGCTCGCCACGATCGCCGTGCTGCTGGTGCTGCCGCTCGCGGTGCTGGTGCAACGCTCCTTCGACGTACCCGACTTCGCCTACTACCGGGCGCTGACCAGCGACGAGGGCAACGTCTTCCTCGTCCCGCCGATCGACGCGATCGGCAACTCGCTGGAGTACGCCGCCGTCGCGACCGTGATCGCCGTGTTGGTGGGCGGGCTCGCCGCGGCGGCGCTCACCCGACGGGACGCCGGACGGCTGGTCCGCGGCTTCGACGCGCTGCTGATGCTCCCGCTGGGCGTCTCCGCGGTGACCGTCGGCTTCGGCTTCCTGATCGCGCTGGACGAGCCTCCGCTGGACCTGCGCGCCACCTGGATCCTCGTCCCCCTCGCGCAGGCGCTGGTCGGCGTCCCCTTCGTGGTGCGGACCATGCTGCCGGTGCTGCGGGCGGTGGATCAGCGGCTGCGCGAGGCCGCCGCCGTGCTGGGCGCGTCCCCGTGGCGGGTCTGGCGGGAGGTGGACCTGCCGTTGGTGCGGCGGGCGCTGCTCGTCGCGGCCGGGTTCGCCTTCGCGGTGTCGCTGGGGGAGTTCGGGGCGACCGTGTTCATCGCACGCCCCGACAACCCGACCCTGCCGGTCGCCGTGGCGCGACTGCTCGGCCGGGCCGGGGAGCTCAACTATGGCCAGGCGATGGCCCTTTCGACGATTCTGATGGTGGTGTGCGCGGTGGCGCTGCTGGTGCTGGAGCGACTGCGGACCGACCGGACGGGGGAGTTCTGATGCTGCTGGAGCTGGAACGCGCGACCGTGCGGTTCGGCGGGCGAGCCGTCCTCGACGAGGTCGATCTCGCCGTGGCCGAGCACGAGGTGGTGTGCGTGCTCGGGCCCAGCGGCAGCGGCAAGTCGACACTGCTGCGGGCGGTGGCCGGGCTCCAGCCGCTCGACCGTGGACGGGTGTCGCTGGACGGACGCGACCAGGCGGGGGTGCCCGCGCACCGCAGGGAGCTCGGGCTGATGTTCCAGGACCACCAGCTGTTCCCGCAGCGGGACGTCGGCGGCAACGTGGCCTTCGGGCTGCGGATGCGCTCCATGCCGAAGGGCCGACGGGGCGAGCGGGTGCGGGAGTTGCTCGAGCTGGTCGGGCTGCCGGGGGCGGCGAACCGGGCCGTGGCCGCGCTCTCCGGCGGTGAGCAGCAGCGGGTGGCGCTGGCCCGGGCGCTCGCCCCGCGGCCTCGGCTGCTGATGCTCGACGAGCCGCTCGGGCAGCTCGACCGGTCGCTGCGCGAACGCCTCGTCGTGGAACTGCGGGAGCTGTTCGGCCGGTTGGGCACGACCGTGCTCGCGGTCACGCACGACCAGGGCGAGGCGTTCGCGCTCGCCGACCGGGTCGTGGTGATGCGGGACGGCCGGATCGCCCAGTCCGGTACGCCCCTCGAGGTGTGGCAGCGTCCCACGGACGCGTTCGTGGCCCGCTTCCTCGGCTTCGACAACGTGGTGGCGGCGACCGTCACGGGCGAGGCGGCGGTGACGCCGTGGGGGAAGGTGCCGGTGCCGGCCGGGTCCGGTCAGGGGGCGCGCACGCTGCTCGTACGGCCCGGCGGCGTCCGCCTGGCCGGCGCGGCCGAGGGGCTGCGCTGCATGGTCGCCGCGCGCACCTTTCGCGGCACCCATGTCACCGTGCGCCTGCAGCCGCAGGACGCGCCGGCGCTCGAGGCGGCGTGCGCGCTGCGGGACGCGCCCGAGGTCGGCGACACCGTGGGAGTCTCCTTCGACTCGGCCGAAATCGTGGTGCTGGACTGATCCGCCCCGCCTACGGTGAGCCGCATGACCCTTCTTGCACATGACCGGTACTGCGACGAAATAGCCCTCCAGATCGACCAGTTGAGGGCGGTGGTGACCTCGGGGGCGGATCTGTCGGCGACCGTGCCGACCTGCCCCGACTGGTCGCTTGAGCGCCTCGTGCGGCACACGGGCGGCGCTCTGCGCTGGGTGGACGCGCTGGTGCGCGCGCGGGCCCAGGAGGAGATCCCCCGGCAGGACGTCCCGCTGATCGGCGGGCCGGTGGCCGAGGGTGATCCGGCCGCGCTGGACGCCTGGCTGGCCGAGACCGGGCGACTGGTCGTCGGCGCGCTGCGGGAGGCCGGACCGGACACCAAGGTGTGGAGCTGGGCCGGGGTGCTCGACAGCGGCTTCTGGGCGCGCCGGATGACCCACGAGATCACCGTGCACCGCGCCGACGCCGCGCTCACCGCGGGGTTGCCCTACGAGGTCGCGCCCGACGTGGCCGCCGACGCCCTCGACGAGTGGCTGCAGTTGGTGGAATGGGTGCAGCAGAGCGGGAAGCGCCCGGCGGCCGAGCGCCTGCGCGTCACGGACCGCAGCATCCACCTGCACGCCACCGACGCGCCCGCAGGCATCGACGCCGAGTGGCTGATCGAGCTCACCGAACGGGGGATCGTCTGGCGCCGGGGGCACGAGAAGGCGACGGTCGCGCTGCGCGGCCCGCTCACCTCTGTCCTGCTCGCCTTCTACCGCCGACTGCCCTTGGAAAGCCCCGGGTTGGAGGTGCTCGGCGAGCGCGAGGTGCTGGAGTTCTGGCTGGAGAACACCACGTTCGGCTGACGAAAGGCGCGTTGCGTGCCGCCGCGGAACACGGGTGGCCCGCCGCGGAAACACGGGCGGACCTGCGGAACACACGGGCGGCCCGCCCCCGGTGGAGGGGACGGGCCGCGCGTACGTGTGTCCGTCGTGGGGTCAGCGGTGGCTGGACCCGCGGCGACGCATCCCGAAGAACACCGCGCCACCGCCGACGACGACCAGGGCGGCCGCGACGCCGACGATCAGGCCGGTGTTGGAACCGGCGCCGGTCTCGGCGAGGTTGGACTCCTGGACGGCGGCCGAGGGCGCGTTGCTCGCGGAGGGGGCGCCCGGCGCGGAGCCGTCGTTCCTCGAGTCGGACGGCGAGGGCAGGGCGGTGGCCGTCTCGACCGGCGGGGCGGTGTCGTCCGACGGAGTCGAGGAAGGCGTGCCGGACGGCGTGCCGCTCGGCGTGGCGGTGTCGGCCGCGCACGCCTTGGCCGGGGTGGTCAGGTTCTCGCCGGGGTTGATGTCGGCGTCGACCAGGACCTTCTTACCCTTGACGGCCAAGACGTGGATCCGGTAGATCGCGCCTGGCTCCCAGTCCTCGGCGAAGGAGACGGTGACGCCCTTCTTCGAGCCCTCGACGGTCTGTTCCGTGCCGACCTGGCGCAGGTCGGCGCCGTTGTTCTCGAGGAAGACCGTGATGACGGCCGGGACGCCGGAGGGGTCCTTGTCGGTGATGGTGATGACGCCCTTGGCGCCGTCGCAGGCGGCGGTGGCGGAGAAGTCGCCTATCTCGCAGGCCAGCGCGGTGCCCGAGGCGCTGAACGCGAGGGCGGAGGCGGCGGCGGTGACACCGAGCATGCGCACCGAACGGGCGACGATACGGCGGGAAAGGGACACGTTTGTCCTTTACGGGAAGCGCAACTGCGGGGGGTGGAGGGGGAGATGGCGCCCCCGGTGAGCCGAGTGCGTCACCATCCCCAGCAGACCCACAGGTCTATAAGCGTTTCATAAGAAGTGTCAATCCGGGGAGTCCTCCGTGCGGTTGACTTTGCCCTCTCATTAACCGCTGAGACGTTTCAGCGCTTCTGAGACCTCCTCGATCCGGTCAACCGGGCCTCGATCCGGCCAACGGGGGTGATACGGCGATTCGTCGGGCAACTGCTCCGCGGGGGTGGTCAGCCCTGGACGGCCGACGGGTCCATCCAGACGACCTCCCAGGTGTGGCCGTCGAGGTCGTCGAAGGAACGGCCGTACATGAAGCCCATGTCCTGGGTCTCGCCGCTGGGGGAGCCGCCGAGGGCGAGCGCGCGGTCCACCAGTTCGTCGACCTTCGCGCGGCTCTCGGCGCTCAGCGCGATGAGGACCTCGCTGGTCCTGGAGGCGTCCGCGATCTCCTTCTTGGTGAACGTCGAGTAGAACGGCTTGGTGAGCAGCATCGCGACGATCGTGTCGCTGATCACCACGGAGGCCGCGTTGTCGTCGCTGAACTGCGGGTTGATCCCGTAGCCGAGCTCCGTGAAGAACTTCTTCGACGCGTCGAGGTCGTTCACTGGCAGGTTCACGAAGATCATCTGCTGGTAGGCCGGGGTGGTCATCGCGCTCTCCCAAGGGGTTCGTGTCGTTCAGATGTGCTGTTCGATGGGGTAGACGGGGGGGTCGCAGAAAACTCATCGCAGGTGCGGAAAGTTTTTTCGGACGGCGTCTCAGCCGGCCAGCGGGAGCGCCGCCAGCTCGGCCACGACCAGGGTGAGCGGGACGAAGAGCGCCAGCAGGGCGGCGGCGCGCAGGGCGGCGGCGCTGCGCAGGGTCTTGGTCGGGGCGCCGAGGCGCAGCAGGGCGGCGGTGGTGTCGGCGCGGGCCTGCCTCGCCTCCACGGCCGACGTCAGGAGCGTCGCGACGGTGCAGCCCGCCACGACCAGGGCGCCGAGTGTGGACAGCGGGCCGAAGGACGGGTCGGCCGGGTCGTACAGCGAGGCCATCGTGTACGCGCCCGAGGCCACCGCGCAGACCACCCCGAGCGGTCGGCCGATCCTGGACGCCTCCTGCATCAGTCCGCGGCCCGCGAGGAGTCGCAGGGCGCCGGGACGGGCCGACTGCAGCAGCCGGCCGCAGAGGTGGGTGAGACCTGGGCCGGCGAGGGCGAGGCCCACGACCGTGAGGGTCCAGCCGAGGAACACGGCGGCCGGGCCCTCGGGCAGACCGCCGGGCAGGGGGAACCCGCCGCCGTCGGCGGTCCGGCTCGCGTACCCCTCCACCGCCAGCCCGGTGGCGAGGAGCGCGGCGCCCCAAGGGAGGGCGGTGGGGTCGGGGGCCGGGGGGCTGTGCGGGGCGTGGAACAGGAGGGCGTCCGGGTCCGGGCTGTCCGGGTCCGGGTTGTGCGGGTCCCGGCCGTCCGGGTTCCCCGCGTGGCCGCCGTGCTCCGGCGCGCGGCCGTCGGTGGGCTGCGCGTCCGGGTCGTGTGCGGGGTGGGCGTCCGGGCTGTCGGGACGGGCGAGGCGTTCGGTCACGGTCCGGGCGGTCCGGCCGACGGCGGACGGGACGGTACGGCGGAGCGTGTCCCGGGCGCCGCCGCCGTCGGACTGCCGGGAGCCTCGGGGGTCTGCGGCCTCGGCGCCCGGGCCCTCGGCGCCCGGGCCGGAAACGGGCCGGTCGTCGTGGCCGCCGGGTTCGGCGCGGCCGTCGCGTGTCGGGTGCGCCGGGCCGTCTTCGGCCTGGCCGGTACGGTCCTCTGTGGTCGCCGTCCCGTGCGCGCGAGGGTCCGGATGGCCGTTCGTCGCCGTCGTTCGGGTGCCTTCGCGGCCCTGGGCCGGGGCGTCCTGGCCGTCCGCGGTCCGGGCGTCGGCGCGGGCCTTGCCCCCGAGGGACGGACGGGATGCGCGAGCGGGACGGGTCGAGCGGGACGCGGCTGCGCGAGCGGTGCCATATCTGCCGTACGCGCCGAACGTCTCCCCGAGGCCCTTGGCACCGGTTGTGCGGGGTGCGCCGAAGCGGCCGAGCGGTCTCGGGGTCGCCCCCGCCGCCCCCGTCGCCACGCGCGCGTCCCTCGGGCGCAGCATCAGCGCCACCGCCACGGAGGAGGCCACGGGGACCAGGGCGAGAAGGGTCAGCGCGGCCGGCAGGGGCAGGGGCCGGCTCGCCGCGAGGAAGTCGCTCGCCGCCCCGTCGAACGGCATGCCCGTGAGGTCACCGCGGAGATGGAGGAAGACGAGCAGGGCCAGCATCGAGCCGAGCAGCGTCGACAGGGCCGTCGTCGTCGCCGAGACGACCATCAGGCGGGTCGGTCCCAGACCGATCGCCGCCAGGCCGGGGCGCGGGCGGGTCCCGGGGTCGGTGCGGGCGACCGCCCGGGCGAAGTAGACGGTCGCGGCCAGGGGCGCCACGCACCAGGCGAGGCGGAGCGCGGCGGACGCCGGCGCCTCGGGGTGGGTGAGAGCGTGGCCGAGGGTGCTCAGCAGGAGGAAGCCGGTGCCCGCCGAGGCCGCCGCCACCAGGAGGCGGCGGAGCTGGACGGCGGGGTGGGCACTGCGGGTCAGGCGGAGAGCGAGCACGCGGCTTCCCGGCCTTCCGGCTCCGTGACCGGCGGCAGATGGACGGTGTTCACCCGGCGCCCGTCCAGCAGGGGGACCGTGCGGTCGGCGAGGGCCGCGGTCTGCGGGTCGTGGGTGGCCAGCACCACGGTGATGCCGTGCGAGCGGGCCGCCGTGGTCAGGGTGCGCAGGACGTGGGCGCGGTCCGCCCGGTGGAGCGGCGCGGTGGGCTCGTCCGCGAAGAGGACCGAGGGGGCCGGGGCCAGGGCCCGGGTGATGCACACCCGCTGCCGCTCGGCCTGGGTGAGTTCGTGCGGGCGCAGCCGGCCGCGGTCGCCGATGTCCAGGCGCTCCAGCCATTCCAGCGCGGCGGCCTTGGCCCGCCGGCGGCTGGTCCCGCGCAGCATGAGGGGCAGGGCCGCGTTCTCCCAGACGTTCAGCTCGGGGACGAGGAGGGGGACCGGGTCGATCCAGCCGAAGCGGTCCCGGCGCAGCCGTTCGCGGGCCGAGGGGCCCATCGTGTGCACGGGGACGCTGTTGAACCACACCTCGCCGCTGCGGGCGGAGGCGAGGCCGGACAGGCAGCGCAGCAGCGTCGTCTTGCCGCTGCCGCGGGGCCCGCTGACGGCGAGGATCTCGCCCTCCCGCACGCCCATCGAGACCCCGGCCAGCCCGGGGGAGCCGTCGGGGTGCGTGAAGTGCAGGGAGCGTGCCCAGAGCACGTCGTTGTCCGGCGGGGCCTCCTGATTTCCGGAGCCGCGCAGCGGCGTAGTACGCTGCGTTTTTGCTTCGGCAGCGGTCAAGGCTTGGCCGTCACGAGACCCGTTGCGGTCGAGTGAGAAGCCCCCTCGGTCACGTGGGGGAGGAGTCACGGGCGTACACCTCGGTTCAGATCCGTAAGTTCCTTGCCAATCCCCCATCCTGGGGAACGAACGGGAAACGAAGGCAGGGCCGGTCGGTCACGAGCACGCTAAGGATGTCGCGGCGGGCATCCACACAGCACACGGCCCCGGACCGCCGTTTCTCACTCGAACGGCGGACACCGGGGCCGGTGTTGATCAGCTGATCAGGCTGACGTGACGGGGTATCACGGACGTCACGGGTTCACGGACGTCACGGACATCTTGGACGTCACAACTTCGTCCACGCCTCCGTCAGTGTGGCGCGCAGGATCTGCTCGATCTCGTCGAACGTCTCCTGGTCGGAGATCAGCGGCGGGGCGAGCTGGACGACCGGGTCGCCGCGGTCGTCCGCACGGCAGTACAGGCCGTTCTCGAACAGGGCCTTCGAGAGGAAGCCGTAGAGGACGCGCTCGGTCTCCTCCTCGTTGAACGATTCCTTCGTGGCCTTGTCCTTCACGAGCTCGATGCCGTAGAAGAAGCCGTTGCCGCGGACGTCGCCGACGATCGGCAGGTCGTGCAGCTTCTGCAGCGTGGACAGGAACGCGCCCTCGTTGTCGAGGACGTGCTGGTTCAGGCCCTCGCGCTCGAACAGGTCCAGGTTGGCGAGGCCCACCGCGGCCGAGACCGGGTGGCCGCCGAAGGTGTAGCCGTGCAGGAAGGTGTTGTCGCCCTGGTAGAACGGCTCGGCCAGCCGGTCGCTGACGATGCAGGCGCCGATCGGGGAGTAGCCGGACGTCATGCCCTTGGCGCAAGTGATCATGTCCGGGACGTAGCCGAACTTGTCGCAGGCGAACATCGTGCCGAGGCGGCCGAAGGCGCAGATGACCTCGTCCGAGACGAGCAGCACGTCGTACTGGTCGCAGATCTCGCGCACCCGCCGGAAGTAGCCGGGCGGCGGCGGGAAGCAGCCGCCGGCGTTCTGGACCGGCTCGAGGAAGACCGCGGCGACCGTGTCCGGGCCCTCGAAGAGGATCTGCTGCTCGATCTGGTCGGCGGCCCAGCGCCCGAACGCCTCCGGGTCGTCGCCGTGGATCGGGGCGCGGTAGATGTTGGTGTTCGGCACCTTGTGCGCGCCCGGGACGAGCGGCTCGAAGGGGGCCTTGAGGGCCGGCAGGCCGGTGATGGACAGAGCGCCCTGCGGGGTGCCGTGGTAGGCGACCGCGCGCGAGATGACCTTGTACTTGGTCGGCTTGCCGGTCAGCTTGAAGTACTGCTTGGCGAGCTTCCAGGCGGTCTCCACGGCCTCGCCGCCGCCGGTGGTGAAGAAGACCTTGTTGAGGTCGCCCGGCGCGTGGCCGGCCAGACGCTCCGCGAGTTCCACGGCCTTCGGGTGGGCGTAGGACCACACCGGGAAGAACGCCAGCTCCTGGGCCTGCTTGAAGGCCGCCTCGGCGAGTTCCACGCGCCCGTGGCCCGCCTGCACCACGAACAGGCCGGCGAGGCCGTCGAGGTAGCGCTTGCCCTTGTCGTCGTAGATGTAGGTGCCCTCGCCCCGGACGATCGTCGGGACCGGCGAGTTCTCGTACGAGGACATGCGGGTGAAGTGCATCCACAGGTGGTCGTACGCGGTGCGGCTGAGGTCCTTGGTGCTCACGGTTATCGGGTCCTCACGGTTATCGGGTTCCCCACATGTAGGTCTGCTTCTTCAGCTTCAGATAGACGAAGCTCTCGGTGGAGCGCACGCCGGGCAGGGCCCGGATGCGTTTGTTGATGACGTCCAGCAGGTGGTCGTCGTCCTCGCAGACGATCTCGGCGAGGACGTCGAACGAGCCCGCGGTCATCACCACGTACTCGACCTCGGACATGTCGGTGAGCGCTTCCGCGACGGACTCCACGTCGCCCTCGACGTTGATCCCGACCATCGCCTGCCGCCGGAAGCCCACGGTGAGCGGGTCGGTGACGGCGACGATCTGCATCACGCCCTGGTCGAGCAGCTTCTGGACGCGCTGGCGCACGGCCGCCTCCGACAGGCCGACGGCCTTGCCGATCGCGGCGTACGGCCGGCGGCCGTCCTCCTGGAGCTGCTCGATGATGGCGAGGCTGACGGCATCCGGGTGAGGGGTGCTGCTGCCGCTCCTGGACTCGCGGGAGTCCCTGTGCTCTGCGCTTCGACTGGCCACGACGTCACTGTGCACGACAGCTCGACAGTTCCGCAAGGTTGAGGCGATGAAATTCGTTGTTTACATGAGTGAGATCTGCGGATTCCGCAGCCATGGCTCGATCGGGGGTGTTGAAAACGTGGGCGGGCGGATTAGGGTGGGTGTCTCAGTACATGGACACTGCGTACATGGACACCCCCTAGTAGTCAGAAACCGATCAGGAGGCCCGGCAGTGAGCACCGAGCTGCGTCCGATGCGCAAACTACGGAATTACATCGCCGGTGAGTTCCGGGACGCCGCCGACGGACGGACCACCGACGTGGTCAACCCGGCGACGGGCGAGGCGTACGCGACCGCGCCGCTGTCCGGCCGGGCGGACGTCGACGCCGCGATGGCAGCCGCCGCCGAGGCGTTCCCGGGCTGGCGCGACACGACACCCGCCGAGCGTCAGAAGGCCCTGCTGAAGATCGCGGACGCCTTCGAGGAGCGCGCCGAGGAGCTCATCGCGGCCGAGGTGGAGAACACGGGCAAGCCCGTCGGGCTGACCCGCTCCGAGGAGATCCCGCCCATGGTCGACCAGATCCGCTTCTTCGCGGGCGCGGCCCGGATGCTGGAGGGGCGCTCGGCCGGCGAGTACATGGAGGGTCTGACCTCGATCGTCCGCCGCGAGCCGGTCGGCGTCTGCGCGCAGGTAGCGCCGTGGAACTACCCGATGATGATGGCCGTGTGGAAGTTCGCGCCGGCGATCGCGGCGGGCAACACGGTCGTCCTCAAGCCCTCGGACACCACCCCGGCGTCCACCGTCCTGATCGCCGACATCGTCGGCTCGATCCTGCCCAAGGGCGTCTTCAACGTCGTCACCGGCGACCGGGACACCGGCCGGCTGATGGTGGAGCACCCCACCCCTGCGATGGCCTCCATCACCGGCTCGGTGCGCGCGGGCATGTCGGTCGCCGAGTCGGCGTCCAGGGACCTCAAGCGCGTCCACCTGGAACTGGGCGGCAAGGCGCCGGTCGTGGTCTTCGAGGACACCGACATCGCCAAGGCCGTCGAGGACATCTCCGTGGCGGGCTACTTCAACGCCGGCCAGGACTGCACGGCCGCCACGCGCGTCCTCGTCCAGGAGTCCATCCACGACGAGTTCGTGGCCGCCCTCGCGAAGGCGGCGTCCGAGACGAAGACCGGGCAGCCGGACGACGAGGACGTGCTGTACGGCCCGCTGAACAACCCCAACCAGCTGAAGCAGGTGTCCGGCTTCATCGAGCGGCTGCCCGCGCACGCCAAGGTCGAGGCGGGCGGCAAGCAGGTCGGCGACAAGGGCTACTTCTACGCCGCGACCGTGGTGTCCGGGCTGAAGCAGGACGACGAGATCATCCAGAACGAGGTCTTCGGACCGGTCATCACCGTCCAGTCCTTCACCGACGAGGAGCAGGCGGTGGAGTGGGCCAACGGCGTCGACTACGCCCTCGCCTCCTCGGTGTGGACCAAGGACCACGGCCGCGCCATGCGGATGTCCAAGAAGCTCGACTTCGGCTGCGTGTGGATCAACACCCACATCCCGCTGGTCGCCGAGATGCCGCACGGCGGCTTCAAGAAGTCCGGCTACGGCAAGGACCTTTCGGGCTACGGCTTCGACGACTACACCCGCATCAAGCACGTCATGACGTCCCTGGACGCGTAGCGCTCCGCGGGCCGGCCGGGATCTCGCGGGCGGCCGTTCGTGGTGGGGGTGCGGGTGAGTCGTCGTGCTGGTCGCGCGATTCCCCGCGCCCCTTGGGGAGTTCGGCCCTCGGTTGCTTGAACCGGGGGCCGTCTGCTGTGCCCCTGACGGGGCGATGGTGGTCGGCAGGGCGTCGGTTTTCGGCTTTGCCATCTCTTTACAACCTGGGTGCGGGCTGTCTCGTCTCTTCGTCCGATCCGTCAACGGACCGATGAAAGAGAGCGATCCATGCGACTCATGTCCCGAACCGGCCTGGCCGGCCTGGCAGTTGTGGGCGCCGCCCTGCTGGCGGGTGCAACGCCCGCACTCGCCGACTCGGGGACGCCGGCCCCGGCGCCCACCACCCCCGGGCGGGCCGCCACCCCGGCCCCCTCCGACGCCTCCGCCATGCCGACCACCGCTCCCGCCGAGTCCGGCAGGACGCCGACGGCCGTGCCGAGCCAGGTCGGCGTGGTGCCCAGGGGAGGCGCCGGGACCGGTGTCGCCGAGCCCTCGTCCGAGGGCCACGGCGCACTGATCGGCGGCGCGGTCGCGGCGTCCGCGGCGGCCGGCGTGGTCTTCCACGTCGTACGCCGCCGGAGGGCGTCCGGCGCATGAGCCCGCTCTCCGGGCGCGCCTCGGCACCGACGGCGCTGACGGCACTGACGGCCGTTGCGATGCTGCTGCTCACGGGTTGCGGCGGGGGTTCGACGGCCGCGCACGCGCCGGGCGCCTCGACGGCCGTCGCGGGCCCCGCCGCGAGCCCAGCCTCCTCGGCTCCCTCCGTGTCCGCCGGGCGGGCGGCGCGTCCGCTCGCCCGGTCGGCGCCGGTCGGGCTGCGAATCGCGGCCATCGGGGTCGACACCCCGGTCATGCGGCTGGGGCTGGCCGCCGACGGCAGCGTCCAGGTGCCTCCGGTCGAGAAGCACGACCGGGCGGGGTGGTACGAGCACTCGCCGACGCCGGGGCAGACCGGGCCGTCGGTGATCCTCGGTCACGTCACGGTCGGCCGCTACGGCGACGGTGTTTTCCGCCGCCTGGGCCGGCTGCGTGCCGGCGACCGGATCGCGGCGCGTCTGGAGAACGGCACGACGGCCGAGTTCGCCGTCACCGGCGTGCGCACCGTCGACAAGGCACGCTTTCCGACGGAGGACGTCTACGGGAACGTGGACCGCCCCGAACTGCGTCTCATCACGTGCGGCGGCCCGCGCAGCGGCGACGGATACCGTGACAACGTGATCGTCTTCGCCGTCCTGAGCGGCGCACGTTGAAACGGTCACGCGCGCGCGAGAGGGCGGCGTCCGAACTGTTCGCCGCCCTCTATCCACGCCTGGCCGGCTGGTGCCGCCGTCTTGTCGACGACGACGAGACGGCGCACGAGATCGCGTCGGAGGCGTTCACCCGGCTGTGGGCCCGCTGGACGTCGGTGGCGGAACCCCAGGGCTTCCTCTTCGTCACCGCCGCCAACCTCGTCCGCGACCACTGGCGCAGGCTCGAGCGGGAACGCCGGGCCGTGCGCCGCGCCACCGTCGAGGCCGCGATCGCCCCGCCCGCCGAACCGGCCGACCCCTCGGTGCGGATGCTCGTGCAGTCCCTGCCCGACCGGCTGCGCGTCCCGATCCTGCTGCACTACTACGCTGACATGCCGATCCGGGAGGTGTCCGCGCTGACCGGGCGCAAGGAAGGGACCGTCAAGGCCGATCTGCACGCGGCCCGTGAACTGCTCCGCGCCCACCTGAGGAGAAGCCTTGATCACGCCCGTTGACGACTTCGACGACGGCCGCCCGGACCTCGCTCCCGACGACCCCCTCGCCGTCGTCCTGCGGCCCGCGTCCGGTCGTCTCGCGCCGCCGCCCGGCAGCTACGAGAGGATCCGCCGCGGTGCGCGCCGCCGCCGGACCCTGCGTGCCGCGGCCGCGGCCGGCGCCACCTGCGCCGTCGCCGCGCTCGCCGTCCTGCTGCCGCTGCGCGCGACCACGTCCGGGACGCCGCCGCCCGCAATCCCGCTCGCTCCACCGCCGGTGAGCGGCCCGGCGACCGTGCCCACCCCGACGACCGTGCCCACCCCGGCGGCCTCGCCGAGCCCGGTCGCCGGGGACCCTACCGAGGGGGCGGCAGCGAGTCGAGCGCCGGTCGACCGGCCCTCGACTGCTCCCACCGACACCGCTGCCTCCACCGGCGGCCGCACCCCTGACCGGTCGTCGGAGCCGCCGTCGCCGTCGGCGTCCGAGTCGCGGGCGGGGACCCGTTCCGCCCCGGCGGAGACGAGTGCGCGGACCGGCGCGCCGTCCGCGGCGGCCACGCGCCGTTGACGCGCTCACCGTTGGCGCGTTCACCGTTGGAACCTGCCCCGTGCCGTGCCATCGAGATAGGTTTTGAACGTGTTCAGTTCCGGCGTGGGCTGCCGTCATGAGCGACAGAGCCGCCCTGGCGAAGGGCATACGTGTGTGGCTGGCCCTCTTCGTCGTCTGTCTGGTGCTCAGCGGCGTCACGGCCTTCCCCCTCGTCCATGAACTGCGCTGGACGGAGGAGTTGCTGCGCGCGCTGTCCGTGCCGGAGCGGCTGCCCGGCGCGATGGAGTGGATCGAGCGCGTCCGGCGCGGCGTCGACACCGCCGACGCCGACTGCCCGTTCCTCCTCTACGGCACGGACTGGCTTGCCTTCGCCCACCTGGTGATCGCCGTCGCCTTCTACGGCCCCTACCGCGACCCCGTCCGCAACGTCTGGGTGGTGGAGTTCGCGATGATCGCCTGCGCCGGGATCGTCCCGCTCGCGCTGATCTGCGGGCCGATCCGGGGCGTCCCCGTCTGGTGGAGCGTGATCGACATCTCCTTCGTCGTCTTCGGGGTCGTCCCGCTGTACGTCGTGCGCAGGAAGATCCTGCGGCTGGCGGCGATCGGCCCGAATCCCTGGACGGCGGCGGCCGCGGTGTGAGCGCCCGGGCTCGGAGGCGAGGGGACAGAAGGAACGGGGGAGGAGTCCGGGGAGGGGGAAAAGTGTTATCCCCGGGCTGCGGGGTCCGTCCCCTCAAGTGTGATCTCCGACATTGCCAATCACGGGGGCCCGGCTGAGAGGGTGCGGGCATGAGGACGTACGTCGACGCCGAGGCCGGGCGGCACTGGCGCGCCACCATCGCGGCGGCGCAGGCCGGAGACCGGCACGCGCTGGACGAGCTGGTGGCGGGCTGGCTGCCGCTCGTCTACAACGTGGTCGGCCGGGCACTCAACGGCCACGCCGACGTGGACGACGTCGTCCAGGAGACCATGCTGCGGGCCGTCGGCAACCTCGGCTCGCTGCGCGACCCCGACAGCTTCCGCTCCTGGCTGTTGGCCATCGCCATGCGGCAGGTGCGTGACCGGGCCCGCCGCAGGACCGCCGCCCGCCTCGACGAGAACACGGCCCTCGACGGAACCCCGGACTTCGCCGAACTCACCGTGCTGCGGCTGCAGTTGGAAGGGCAGCGGCGGGAGGTCGCGGAGGCGGTGCGCTGGCTGGACGACGAGGACCGGCAGCTGCTGTCCCTGTGGTGGATGGAGGTCGCGGGCGAGCTCACCCGGGGCGAACTGGCCGCGGCCGTCGGCATCAGCCGGCCGCACGCCGCCGTGCGCGTCCAGCGGGTCAAGGAGCGGCTGGAGGTCTCCCGGGGCATCGTGCGCGCCCTCGACGGCGCCTGCCCCGGCCTGCGCGACCTCACCGCCCGCTGGACCGGCCGCCCCGACTCCGTCTGGCGCAAGCGGCTGGCCCGGCACATCCGCGGCTGCGGCTACTGCGGCGGCGCCTCCGAGTCCGTAGTGCCGGCGGAACGGCTGCTCGCGGGGATCGCCCTGGTGCCCGTACCGGTCGGATTCGCGATCTCCCTGGCCTTCGGCGGCAAGACGGCCGCCGCGGCCGCCGGCACCGCCTCCGTCGGCTGGTCCGCGAAGGTGCTGACCGCGCTCACCAAGCCGGCCGTCGCGGTCACGGCCGGCGCGACGCTCGCCGCGGGCGGCGCGTACGTCGCCGTACAGACCCCCGACGACCCGCCCGGACGCGCGGCCGTCGCGCCGACGGCGGCCGCGGCCCCCGCCTCGCCGGCCGCCCCCGCGTCGGGCGCGGCGTCCCCCTCCCCCTCGCCGTCACCGTCCCCCTCGCCGTCGAAGAGCGTGAAGAAGGCGGCCCGGTACGGCAGCGTCGTCGACGCCGTCGACCGTGCGCCCGCCCCGGACGCCCCGCCGGCCGCCCTGCCGCAGCGGCCAGCGTCCGGCGTCACCAGCAGCGGCGGCGCCCACGCCACCATGAACCACCGCGGGGACAGCGTCACGCTCAGCGGGCAGGGCTATGTCCTCGTGCGCTGGCAGATATCGCCCCGGTACCGGTCCGGCGCCCTGGTCATGCCGAGCTGGACCGGCCTCAGGGGCAGGCTCTTCCACGTGGCCTCCGGCGGCGGACGCCGGATGGACGACCCCGTCGGCACGGACGGCACGGACGGCACGGTCACCGGCATGGGCAGCGCGGCCACCGGCTACACCGT
The DNA here is from genome assembly GCF_036898465.1 of Streptomyces sp. B21-105. Taxonomy (NCBI): domain Bacteria; kingdom Bacillati; phylum Actinomycetota; class Actinomycetes; order Kitasatosporales; family Streptomycetaceae; genus Streptomyces; species Streptomyces sp. B21-105. The sequence continues at coordinate 6,615,382 of NZ_JARUMJ010000001.1, forward strand.
CCTGCCGTCCGGCGCCCAGCAGATGTGGCAGAACGAGTACTTCTACCTCACCGGCACCGTCACGCTCACCGTGAACGAGCGGGGCGCCGACTACGGCCTCAGCGTCTTCCCGACGACCTGGGACGCCGTGGAGAAGGACGTCACGAGTGGCCCCGGCCAGGGCGCGCGGCGCTACGGGCTGGTCCGCGACACCGGCAGGGACGACACACCGGTCCCGCAGTACGTGACCCGGGAGACCCCGGCCGACCCGGCGACCGTGCCGCAGCGCTCCCGCGTGTGACGCCGGGGCGGCTCAGCCCTGCTTGCGCAGCGCGGTCAGGAGGTCGATGCGGTTCGTGGTGATCGAGTCGACGCCCAGACCGATGAGCCGGCGCAGGGAACGGCGGGTGTCGGGCGTCCAGACGGAGAGCAGGTGGCCGTCCCGGTGGACGCGCGCGGTGAGATCCCGGTCCACCAGGGAGAAGCGGTAGTTGAGCCAGCGGGGCTTCAGTGCCGCGAGCAGCGCCGGGCGCGGGGGCGCCAGGCTCGTGCAGGTGAGCGCGATCTCGGCGGCCGGGTCGGCGCTGCGCACGGCGAGCATCGCGGCGGCGCCCGCGCAGTAGTACACCCGGTCCGCCGCCCCCGCCTCGCGCACGGCGTCGACGATCCGCCGTGCCGTGCGCACCTCCCGGGTCCCCGGCAGGTCGAGCATCACCCGGCTTCCCTCGGTCGCCGCGAGCGCCTCCGCGAGCGTCGGCACCGCGCCGGCCGTCAGCCCGCGCACCTCGGCCGCGGACAGCGAGGCCAGTGGACGGTCCTGCCCCCACAGCCGCTTCAGCGTCGCGTCGTGCAGCAGCACGGGCACGCCGTCCCTGGTGAGCCGCACGTCGCACTCCACGGCGTCCGCGCCCAGGTCGAGCGCGGAACGCAGCGAAGCGATCGTGTTCTCACGGAGGCGGTAGGGGTCTCCGCGATGGGCCACGGCGGTCAGGTTCTGCATGAGCCCATTGTGGCCGGACCCGGACCCGGACCCGGACCCGGACCCGGACCCGGTACATGGGGGCGGGCACGGGCAGGGGACGGGAGCAGCCCGGTCAGAGGGCGGGCCACCCGGTGGCGTACGCGTCGATCTCGGTCCGCAGCCGCGCCTTGCCGGCCTCGTCCAGGAAGGCCGCGTCGACCGCGTTCCTGGCGAGGTCGGCGACGCCCCGCTCGTCGAGGTCGAGGAGCCGGGCGGCGACGACGTACTCGTTGTTCAGGTCGGTACCGAACATGGGCGGGTCGTCGGAGTTGACCGTGACCAGGACGCCGGCCTTCACGAACTCCCTGATCGGGTGCTCGTCGAGCGTGCGGACCGCGCGTGTGGCGATGTTCGAGGTCGGGCACACCTCCAGCGCGATGCGGTGCTCGGCGAGGTGCGCGAGCAGCTTCTCGTCCTGGGCGGAGCTGGTGCCGTGTCCGATGCGCTCGGCGCGCAGATGCGTCAGCGCGTCCCACACCGTCTGCGGGCCGGTGGTCTCGCCGGCGTGCGGCGCCGACCGCAGTCCCGCGGCGATCGCCCGGTCGAAGTACGGCTTGAACTGCGGGCGTTCCACGCCGACCTCGGGCCCGCCGAGCCCGAAGGAGACCAGCCCCTCCGGGCGGATCCGGTCGTCGGTGGCGAGCCGCGTCGTCTCCTCGGCGGCGTCGAGGCCCGCCTCGCCGGGGATGTCGAAGCACCAGCGCAACACGGTCCCGAACTCCGTCTCGGCCGCCTTGCGGGCGTCCTCGATGGCGTCCATGAAGGCGCGTTCGTCGATGCCGCGCCGGGTCGAGGAGAAGGGGGTGACGGTCAGCTCGGCGTAACGCACCTGCTGACGGGCCAGGTCCCGGGCGACCTCGTAGGTGAGCAGCCGGACGTCCTCGGGGGTGCGGATGAGGTCGACGACGGAGAGGTAGACCTCGATGAAGTGGGCGAAGTCCGTGAACGTGAAGTAGTCGGCCAGGGCCTCGGGGTCGGTGGGCACCCTGGAGTCGGGATGCCGGGCGGCCAGCTCGGAGACGATGCGGGGGGACGCGGAGCCGACGTGGTGGACGTGCAGCTCGGCCTTGGGCAGCCCGGCGACGAAGGCGTGCAGCTCGCGGGCGCCGGCCGCCGCCCCGGCGGTGGGGCCGGCGGGCACGCCGGAGCTGGGGGCGGCGGCTGCCGAGGATGCGTCGAGGCGGTCGGTCATGGGGTCCTCCCCGGGACGGCGCCCCGGGCCCTGCGGGCCGGACGGGACGCGGGTGATCGGCTGATCGATGAGTCCCGATCATCGTAGGCGGAGGCGCGGACGACGCTGGCGGCGCGGAGGGAGGTGGCGGCGTGGAGGCCGCGGGGGGTGGTGGGCGGAGGCCGCGGAGGTGGCGGTGCCGAGGCCGGGGAAGCCCGGGGGTGCGGGTGCGGTGGCGGCAGAGGTGCGGTGGCGGCGTGGTGGTCGGCGAGGCGTGGAGGTGATGGCGCAGGTAGTGGCGGCGCGAGGTGGCCGGGGTGGTCGTCGGCCTGCTCGCTGTGCGGCCCGCTGACGGTCTCGGCGGTCACGGGCCGTAGCATGACGGAACGTACGCGGGGCGGAACGGCGTACGGATGACGGAACGCAGAGCGACCGCCCGGTCGAGGGGCGGCAGAGGGGATCCACGCATGTCCGACGACGCGCCGACTCCGGCCGGTGACGCCGCCCGCGACCCGTGGGCCGCTCCCGCCTCCGGCGTGACGGACGGACCGCGGGACGCGGTGCCCGGCGTGCCGTTGGACAAGGCGGCCCCGGCCGACAGCGCCCCGGACGGGGCCTCCCCAGCCGCGCCGAACCCGTGGGCGGCTCCCGGTGACGCGGCCCAGAGCGGCCCCGGCCACACCGTCGCCGCGAACGAACCGCCGGCCCCCGCCCCCGGCTCCGGCGCCGCGGCGCAGAACCAGGTGACGCCCTCCGTCCACGACCAGCGGACGATGACCTCGCTGCCCGCTGTGACGCCGCAACCCTGGGCCAGTCCCTTCGGGAACCCGCAGCCGAACGGCATGCTCAGCGGCTTCCCACCGCCCGACCCCGCCACGGCCGTCGGCGGTCCGCCCCCCGGCCACTTCGCCCCTCCGACCCACGGCGGCGGCCCGGTGCCGCCGCCGCCCATCGCCCCCGACGGACCGGGGCAGGTCCCGTACGGCTACCCCGGCGGCCTCGGCTACCCGTCGCACCCGCACTACGGCGGCGCGCCCGGCCTCTACGGCTGGACCGGCGGCGGGGTCGGGGACAACAACGGCATGGGCGTGGCCGGACTGGTGCTCGGGATCCTCGCCGCGGTCGTCTTCTGTCTGTGGCCGCTGGCCATCGTCTTCGGCATCCTGGGTGTGGTGTTCGGCGCGGTCGGGCGCGGAAAGGCCCGCCGCGGCGAGGCCTCGAACCCCGGTCAGGCGCTGGCCGGGATCATCTGCGGCGCCGTGGGCATGGTGCTGGCGATCACTCTGGGCGTCCTGACGTTCGTGGCCCCGTAAGGCAGGCACGCGCCCCGCGTGTGCCCCGCCCCCGCGCCGGCGCGCACCCCCGCCCCTCAGGACCGGGCCAGCAGCCGCTCTCTGGCCTGCATCAGGGCGAAGCCCAGCAGGTTCAGGCCGCGCCACCGCTCGGGGTTCATCGCCGCCTCGTCGTCCGCCGCCAGGCCGATGCCCCACACGCGGTCCATCGGGCTCGCCTCGACCAGCACTCTCGTGTGGGTGCCCAGCAGGAACGAGCTCAGCGCCGGGTCCGAGGCGAACTTGTGGACGCTGCCTTCGACGACGATCCGGAACCGCTCCCGCTGCCAGATCGTGTCGTCGAAACCGCGTACCAGCCGCCCCTCCTTCTTCGCCTGGGCGGGCGACCCGGCGGCCAGCGCCCGCTGCTCCGCCTCCCGGTCGTCGAAAAGCCGCGCTTTCGCGGCCATCATCCAGTGCTCCGCCGTCGCGTAGGCGACGTCGTCGACCACGAACGGTGACGGCCACCACTGGCTGAGGCAGCTCGCACCGAGCTGCCCGTCCGGCCGCGGCCGGTGGCCCCAGAAGTGCAGGTACTTGATGCGCTCCCCCGACCGGATCGCCCTGACCAGGGACTCCCGGCTGTCGATCATCTCCATGCAGCAGAGGATGGCACGCACCACTGACAGAGCGTCCCGCCTTTTCCGCCACGACTCGACACCTGGTCGACCCTCGCCGACAGATTCCGTCGCGTAACCAAATGGCAACAACGGAATCACTTGTTGGAGTGCCCCCACTCTGTCAGGATCGGCAATCAAATCAGGCTGGAGCTACGCCACCCGCCCCCGCGCAGAGCGGGGCGAAGGCGGAGGAGAGCGACATGCAGGACCGGTTCCCCGCACAGCAGCTGCTCGCGGAGGGCGCCCAGTACATCGACGGCCGCCCCGCCCGTGGCGAGTCGGGGCGCGCCCACGCCGTGATCGACCCCGCCACCGGTGCGCGGGTCTGCGCCTACGACCTGGCCGGCACGGACACCGTCGACGCGGCCGTCGCCGCGGCCCGTGCCGCCTTTCCCGGCTGGGCGGGAGCCACGCCGGGCGAGCGTTCCGACGCCCTGCACCGTTTCGCCGCCGTCCTCGCCGACCGCGCCGACGACTTCGCCCGCGCCGAGTCCCTGCAGTGCGGCAAGCCGCTGAAGCTGACCCGGGAGTTCGACGTCCCGGGGACGATCGACAACACCGCGTTCTTCGCCGGCGCCGCCCGGCACCTCGCGGGCCGGTCCGCGGGCGAGTACTCCGGCGACCACACCTCGTACGTGCGCCGGGAACCCATCGGCGTCGTCGGCTCCGTCGCACCCTGGAACTACCCCCTCCAGATGGCGGCCTGGAAGATCCTCCCGGCGATCGCCGCGGGCAACACGATCGTGCTCAAGCCCGCCGAGCTGACCCCGCTCACCTCGCTGCTCTTCGCCCGGGCGGCGTCGCACGCCGGAATCCCGGACGGTGTGATCAACATCGTCAACGGGACCGGACGGGAGGCGGGCGAGCACCTCGTCGGCCACCCCGACGTCGTCATGACCTCCTTCACCGGCTCCACCGCCGTCGGCAGGCGGGTCGCCGAGATCGCCACCGCGACCGTCAAGCGGCTCCACCTGGAGCTCGGCGGCAAGGCGCCCTTCGTCGTCTTCGAGGACGCCGACCTGGAGGCCGCCGTCCACGGCGCGGTCGCCGGCGCGCTCATCAACACCGGGCAGGACTGCACGGCCGCCACGCGCGCGTACGTGCAACGGCCGCTCTACGAGGCCTTCGTCGAGCGGACGGCAGCCCTGATGGAGACCGTGCGGGTCGGGGACCCGTTCGCCGCCGGCACCGACCTCGGCCCACTCGTGTCGCACGCGCAGCGCGACCGGGTCGCCGCCTTCGTCGACCGGGCGCGCGGCTACGCGCGCGTGGTGACGGGCGGCGAGGCGCCCGGGGGCGACCTCGAGAACGGCGCCTACTATCTGCCCACCCTGATCACGGACGCGGCCCAGGACAGCGAGGCAGTCCAGTCGGAGATCTTCGGGCCGGTGCTGGTCGTCCTGCCGTTCGACACCGACGACGAGGGCATCCGGCTCGCCAACGACACCCCCTACGGGCTCGCGGCCTCCGCTTGGACCCGGGACGTCTTCCGGGCGAACCGGGCGACACGCGACATCAAGGCCGGGTGCGTGTGGATCAACGATCACATCCCGATCATCAGCGAGATGCCGCACGGCGGTTACAAGGCATCCGGCTTCGGCAAGGACATGTCGATGTACTCGTTCGAGGAGTACACGCAGGTAAAGCACATTATGTTCGATAACACGGCGGTGGCCCGCAAGCCCTGGCACCGCACGGTCTTCGGGGACTCATAAGCGACGACGAACGGCCGCAGACCACGGCCGGACCTCCCGAAAGGGCACCACGCGCATGGAGAGTTACGAGCCCGACCGCCTGAGCCCGGCCGAACCGGCCGCCGTACGGCGCAGTTTCCGCGACGGCAGGGCGGCCATGACCCGCCGGTCGCTGTTGCGCGCCTCCGCCGGCGGCGCGCTCACCCTGGGCGGTCTCGGCACGCTGGCCGGCTGCGGGATCCCCGCCGCCGGCAAATCGCAGGGCGGCGTCTCCGCCGACGACCACTCGGCGAAGGAGAAGGTCGTCAACTTCTCCAACTGGCCCGAGTACATCGACGTGGACGACAGCGGCAAGCACCACCCCACGCTGGACGCGTTCCGCAAGGGGACCGGCATCACGGTCAAGTACACCGAGGACATCAACGACAACGACGAGTTCTTCGGCAAGATCCAGCCGCAGCTCGCCGCCGGCCAGGACACCGGCCGCGACCTCATCGTCCTCACCGACTGGCTGGCCGCCCGCATGATCAGGCTCGGCTACGTCCAGAAGCTGGACGCGTCGAACCTGCCGCACGCCTTCGCCAACCTGTCGGACCAGTTCCGCAGCCCCGACTGGGACCCGGGCCGTGCCTACTCGTACCCCTGGCAGGGCATTTCGACGGTCATCGCCTTCAACAAGAAGGCGCTCGACGGCGTCGAGGTGACGTCGGTCTCCGACCTGCTCGACACCCCGGCGCTCAAGGGCCGGGTCGGCCTCCTGACCGAGATGCGCGACACCGTCGGCATGACCATGCTCGACATGGGCAAGGACCCGGCGAAGTTCACCGGCGACGACTACGACGCGGTCCTCGCCCGCCTCCAGAAGGCGGTCGACAAGGGCCAGATCCGCCGCTTCACCGGCAACGACTACACGTCCGACCTCAGCAAGGGCGACCTGGCGGCCTGCGTCGCCTGGGCCGGCGACATCGTGCAGCTCCAGGCCGACAACCCGGACGTCGGTTACGTCATCCCGGACAGCGGCTACATGACGTCGACCGACAACCTGCTGATCCCCAACAAGGCGCGCCACAAGACGAACGCCGAGCGGCTGATCGACTACTACTACGAGCCCGAGCCGGCCGCCGAACTCGCCGCGTACATCAACTACGTGAGTCCCGTCGCGGACGTGAAACCGTACCTCGCCAAGATCGACAAGTCGGCGGCGGACAACCCGCTGATCCTTCCCGACCGGGCCATGCAGGCCAAGTCCCACGCCTTCCGCTCCCTGAGCTCGAAGGAAGAGACCGCCTTCCAGGCCAAGTTCGCAAAGCTCACTGGGGCGTGACGAGGATGAACGTGACGACGATGAAGACGACCGACAGCGGCAGCGGCGACGTCCGCCTCACCGGCATCAGCAAGACCTACGGCTCCTTCACCGCTGTGCACCCGCTGGACCTGACCGTCCCGCAGGGCTCCTTCTTCGCTCTCCTCGGCGCCTCCGGCTGCGGCAAGACCACCACCCTGCGCATGATCGCCGGCCTGGAGGAACCCTCCTCCGGGACCGTCCACCTCGGCGACCACGACGTGACGGCGCTGCCGCCCTACAAGCGGCCGGTGAACACCGTCTTCCAGTCCTACGCCCTCTTCCCGCACCTCGACATCTTCGAGAACGTCGCCTTCGGCCTGCGCCGGCGCGGCATCAAGAGCGTGAAGAAGCAGGTCGAGGACATGCTGGAGCTCGTCCAGCTCGGGGAACAGGCCCGCAAGAAACCCCACCAGCTCTCCGGCGGCCAGCAGCAGCGCGTCGCCGTGGCCCGCGCCCTGATCAACCACCCCAAGGTGCTGCTGCTCGACGAGCCGCTCGGCGCCCTCGACCTCAAACTGCGCCGCCAGATGCAGCTGGAGCTCAAGCGCATCCAGACCGAGGTCGGCATCACCTTCGTCCACGTCACGCACGACCAGGAGGAGGCCATGACGATGGCCGACACGGTCGCCGTGATGAACGGGGGCCGCGTCGAACAGCTCGGCTCCCCGGCCGACCTCTACGAGAACCCGCACACCACGTTCGTCGCCAACTTCCTCGGCACCTCCAACCTGATCGAGGCCGAGGTCGACTCCAGGGCCGGCGGCGACATCGTGCTCAAGGCGGGCGACGGCAAGCTCGTGCTGCCCGTGGCGCGCTGCTCCGCGCCCACCGCGAACGGCGGCCGGGTGCTGGTCGGCGTACGCCCCGAGAAGATCTCCCTGACCCACGCCGACGACGCCGGCGAGATCCCCGAGGGCCGCAACCGGATCACCGGGAAGATCGCCGACTCCTCGTTCATCGGCGTCTCCACCCAGTACGTGATCGACAGCTCGGTCTGCCCGGAGTTCGAGGTCTACGTCCAGAACGTCGACCGCGACACCAGGCTCGTCCCCGGCGCCGACGTCGTCCTGCACTGGAGCCCGGCCCACACCTTCGGCCTCGACGCCGCCCAGTCGCTGCTCGCCGGGACGACGGGCGACGCGGGCATCCAGGAAGAGACGGCGGTCTGAGATGGCGACGCTCACCGAGGCGCCCCCGCCTCTCTCCCCGACGGCGCCGACGAAGAAGCCGCCCCGCAAGCGCGGCCGGCTGACGCCGTACTGGCTGCTGCTGCCCGGCCTGCTCTGGCTCGTCGTGTTCTTCGCGCTGCCGATGATCTACCAGGCCTCCACGTCCGTGCAGACGGGCTCCCTGGAGGAGGGCTACAAGGTCACCTGGCACTTCGCGACCTACTGGAACGCCCTCAGCGCGTACTGGCCGCAGTTCCTGCGTTCGGTCCTCTACGCGGGCGCAGCCACGATCCTGTGCCTGGCGCTCGGCTACCCGCTGGCCTACCTGATCGCCTTCCGGGCCGGCCGCTGGCGCAACCTGATCATGATCCTGGTGATCGCGCCGTTCTTCACCAGCTTCCTGATCCGCACCCTCGCCTGGAAGACGATCCTCGCGGACGGCGGCCCCGTCGTCGGCGCCCTGAACACCCTGCACGTCCTCGACGTCACCAGCTGGCTCGGCTGGACCGCGGGCGACCGCGTCCTCGCCACGCCGCTCGCGGTGGTCTGCGGTCTGACGTACAACTTCCTGCCGTTCATGATCCTTCCGCTGTACTCCTCGCTGGAGCGCATCGACGGACGGCTGCACGAGGCGGCCGGCGACCTGTACGCCCGGCCCGCCACCGTCTTCCGCAAGGTCACCTTCCCGCTGTCGATGCCGGGCGTGGTCTCCGGCACGCTGCTGACGTTCATCCCCGCGTCCGGCGACTACGTCAACGCGGAACTCCTCGGCTCGACCGACACCCGCATGATCGGAAACGTCATCCAGACGCAGTTCCTGCGCGTGCTGGACTATCCGACGGCGGCCGCCCTCTCCTTCATCCTCATGGCGGCGATCCTCCTCATGGTCACCTTCTACATCCGCAGGTCGGGGACGGAGGATCTGGTCTGATGCCCCTCGTCAACCGGCTCAAGCGCCATTTCGTGGTCATCGCGGGACTTCTCACGCTCGGCTATCTCCTCCTGCCGAACGTCGTCGTCACCGTGTTCTCCTTCAACAAGCCCAAAGGCCGCTTCAACTACGAGTGGCAGCAGTTCTCCACCGACGCCTGGCAGGACCCGTGCGGGGTCTCCGGCCTCTGCGGCTCGCTGTCGCTCAGCCTCCAGATCGCCGTCTGGGCGACCCTCGGCGCCACGCTCCTCGGCACGATGATCGCCTTCGCGCTGGTCCGCTACCGCTTCCGCGCGCGGGGCGCCGTGAACTCGCTGATCTTCCTGCCGATGGCGATGCCCGAGGTCGTCATGGCCGCCTCGCTGCTCACCCTCTTCCTCAACCTGGGCGCACAGCTGGGGTTCTGGACGATCCTCATCGCGCACATCATGTTCTGCCTGAGCTTCGTCGTGACGGCGGTCAAGGCACGCGTGATGTCGATGGACCCGCGACTGGAGCAGGCCGCCCAGGACCTCTACGCCGGGCCGGCGCAGACGTTCCTGCGCGTCACCCTGCCCATCGCGGCCCCCGGAATCGCCGCGGGTGCGCTGCTCGCCTTCGCGCTGTCCTTCGACGATTTCATCATCACCAATTTCAACGCGGGCTCGACCGTCACCTTCCCCATGTTCGTGTGGGGCTCGGCGCAACGCGGAACGCCCGTCCAGATCAACGTCATCGGCACGGCCATGTTCCTGGTCGCCGTCCTGCTGGTGCTGACCTCGATGGCCGTCGGCAACCGCCGCAACAAGCAGAAGGCATAGAGCTCGAAGCCGAGAGGCCCCGTAGGGAGTTGACATCATGGCCCCAGGCGCCATGAACCGGTGGACCACTTCTCTTTCCGACGCACAGCCGGTCCCGTATTGGCTGGAGGACCCGGGCAGGCCCCGCCCCGAGCCCGCGCTCACCGGCCCCGAGACCTGCGACCTGCTGGTCGTCGGTGGCGGCTACAGCGGACTGTGGACCGCGCTCGTCGCCAAGGAGCGCGACCCGGGGCGGGACGTGCTGCTGCTGGAGGGCCGCGAGGTGGGCTGGGCCGCCTCGGGCCGCAACGGAGGCTTTTGCGCGGCCTCCCTCACGCACGGGCTCGCCAACGGGCTGGCCCGCTGGCCGGACGAGATCCACCGGCTCGAGGAGCTGGGGGCGCGCAACCTCGACGCGATCGAGGCGGCGATCGCCCGGCACGGCATCGACTGCGACTTCGAGCGCACCGGCGAGATCGACGTCGCCACCGAGGAGTACCAGGCACGGGAACTGCGCGACTGGTACGAGGAGCTCGAGAGCAGGGGCCTCGCCGACGGCATCGAGTTCCTCGACGCGGACGCGGTGCGCGAGCAGGTCGCCTCGCCCACCTTCCGGGCGGGCCTGCACGACCGCCGGGGCGTGGCCATGCTCCACCCCGCCAAGCTCGTCTGGGGCCTGAAGCGGGCGTGCGTCCGCCTCGGGGTGCGGGTGTACGAGCACACGCCCGCGCTGGACCTGAAGCCGTACGGCGCGGGGACGGCCGTCCGCACGCCGTACGGCCAGGTCCGCGCCCGGCAGGTGGCCCTGGGCACGAACATCTTCCCGAACCTGGTCAAGCGCGTGCGGGCGTACACCGTCCCGGTCTACGACTACGCGCTGATGACCGAACCGCTGACCGGCGCACAGCTCGACTCGATCGGCTGGAAGAACCGGCAGGGACTCGGGGACAGCGCCAACCAGTTCCACTACTTCCGGCTGTCCGCCGACAACCGGATCCTGTGGGGCGGCTACGACGCCGTCTACCCCTACGGGGGCCGGGTGCGCGCCGAGTACGACGACCGGCCGGAGACCTACGCGAAGCTCGCCGGACACTTCTTCACCTGCTTCCCGCAGCTGGAGGGCGTCCGCTTCACGCACGCGTGGGGCGGGGCCATCGACACCTGCTCGCGCTTCTCGGCGTTCTTCGGCACCGCGCACCAGGGGAAGGTCGCCTACGCGGCCGGGTACACCGGCCTGGGCGTCGGGGCGACCCGCTTCGGCGCCGAGGTGATGCTCGACCTGCTGGCGGGAGAGAGCACCGAGCGGACGCGGCTGGAGATGGTCCGCAGAAAGCCGCTGCCCTTCCCGCCCGAGCCCTTCGCCTGGACCGGCATCGCCCTCACCAAATGGTCGCTGGCCCGCGCGGACGCGCACGGCGGCCGGCGCAACCTGTGGCTGAAGACCATGGACCGGCTGGGGCTGGGCTTCGACAGCTGAGCCGGCCGGGCGCGGCTCGCGGGACACGGCTCGCGGGGCGCGGCTTGGGGGCGAGGGGCCTGGGCCGCGAAGGGCGATCCGCGGAGTGTGACCCGGTTCACCCGTTTGGGTGGCCTGAACCCGCGTAATGCCCGCCGTCGACCTCCCTCTCCCTCATGGACGCGACCGCGTTCACGAGTGAAAGGGAGGTCCGCACATGGCTGGGGCGAAGACGGCGGTCGACTGGCTGGCATCCGTCGCACCGGATCCCGAGGCGTGCCGCTGGGAGTGGGAGCGCAACCCGCTCGGGGTGGCGCTGCTGCCCGCGGGCCGGGCCTGGGACGTGCTCATCCTGCCGGGCACGCTCGGCTATCCCACCCTCGACGTGCTCACCCGGATCCTCGACCGGCCGGGCCCGGTGCTCGTCGACTTCGGCGACGACCGCATGGGCTTCTTCGTGGCGCCGGGGACGGCGGCGCGCTGGCTCGGCACCGGCATCCGCACCGCGGGGGCCGGCGCCTGGATCGGCGTGCCCCATCCGGGCCGTTCGGCCAGGGGGGTCCGCTGGCTGGTGACGCCGGACGGCTCCGGCACGCTGACCGACGCGGCGCTCCTCGAACTGGCGATGCACGAGGCGGCGGCTGGGCTGGCCGTCGGAGAGGACGGCTGACCGACCGGACACGCCCCCAAGCCGCCCCCGCCGGGCCTCCGGGCCCCGGGCCGCCGAGCCTCCGCGTCCCCGGCCCGGAGGCGCGTCGACCGCCTGGGGGGCCGAGCCTTCGCGTGCCTGGGTCTGAGGCGCGTCGACCGTTTCCCACCCCGGCCGCCCGCGCGGCCGGCACGGCCGCATGCTCCGGGGACCTGGTCTCCACAGGGCCGAGGGTGGTGGCGTGCGCGGGGCGGGCGCGGCCTTCAGTCCGCCGACGTGGCCTTCAGGGCCAGCCACAGCTCCATGCGGACGTCCGGGTCGTCCAGGGAGCGGCCCAGGATCTCCTCCACCCGGCGCATGCGGTAGCGCAAGGTGTGGCGGTGGACGCCCAGGTCGGCCGCCGCCGCGTCCCACTGGCCGTGGCGGGAGAGCCAGGCCCGCAGGGAGGCCACCAGGTCGCCGCGGCCGGTCGCGTCGTGCTCGTGCAGGGCGCGCAGCAGACTGTCCGCGAACGCCTTCACCGCGTCGTCCGCCAGCAGCGGCAGCACCGAGCCCGCCGCCATCCGCTCGTGCTCCACGAACACCCGGCCCCGGCGCCGCGCCACGGACAACGCCTGCTCCGACTGCTTGTAGGCGGCCGCCGCCGCGATCGGCCCGGCCGGCGCGGACAGGCCCACCACGAGCTCGTCCTCCGGGCCTGCGCCGGCCCCGCCGCCCCCGTTCGCCCGGGAGGCCTCCAGCGCCGTCGCGTAGCGCGCGCACGCCGACACCGCCGCGCCGCCGTCCGTGGCCAGCGCCACCAGCCGTTCGCCCTCGGGCACCACCAGCACCGCCTCCCCGGCCCGGGCGGCCGCCGACTCGAGGGCCTCGACGAGGCCGCCGAAGGGGTCCTCGGCCGTGCCGGACGCGGCCGGCGACCGGGCGGTGAGCGGCTCGTGCCCCTGCCCCTCCGGGCGAGCCCGCGCGCCCGCGACCGGCACCGACTCCGCGACGATCACCCGGAAGGGGACGTCGAGCAGATCGCCGTACAGGTGCCCGGCGACGGCCCGCGCGTGGTCAGGTTCGCCCGCCAGCAGCATCCGCAGCACCGCCGCGCCGATCCGCTGCTGCGCCGCGTACAGCGAGCGCGAGCGTTCCGTGGTGAGGGTGAGCAGCGCGATGGCCGAGTGGACGGCGTACCGCTCGGCGGTGCCCGGAGCCGCGGCGGTGCCGACGGCGAGCGCCGCGCGAGGACGCCGCCCGGTGCCCAGCGAGTGCAGTTCGATCCGGTCGCCGCTCCGGTCGCCGCTCCGGTCGCCGCTCCGGTCGTCGCTCCGGTCGTTGATCGGATCGCCGTCGCGGGCGTCGTGGCGGTCGCCGTCGTCGTGGTGGTCGTCGTGGCGGTGCTCGGACACGGTGTGTTCCGGCTCGCCCCCGACCACCGCCGAGGCCGGGGCCGGCCGCTCCCGCAGCCGCTCCACCTCCGCCGTGAGCCGGGCCGCCCGCCGGCCCGCCCACTCGGGGGCGGCCGCCACCACGGCGCCCGACGCGTCGTACAGCGCCGCCCACCCGTCGACCTGCGCGGCGAGCGCGCGCAGCAGGCCCTCGGCCCCGTCGGTCAGGGCATGTTTCGTCAACTCGCGCTGAGCCGCGAACCCGGCTGTCACCGCCCGGTACTGGTCGGCCGCGATCGCCGCCGACACCGCCTTGCTGATCGCGAGGAACGGCGTGCGGCGCGGCACCTCCAGCAGGGGCAGGTTCTCCGCCGTCGCCGCGTCCACCAGCGCCTGCGGGATCTCGTCGTAGTTGACGCCGACGGCGAAGCCGAGCCCGACCACGCCCGCCTTCGACAGCCGCCGCACATAGCGCCGCATCGACTCCGGGTCGTCCGCGGCCAGCTTGAGCGCGGTGATCAGCAGCAGCTCCCCGCCCTCCATGTACGGCACGGGGTCCGCGAGCTCGCTGGCGTGCGCCCAGCGCACCGGCACGTCCAGCCGGTCCCCGCCGGCCCGCACGGTGAGCTTCAGCGCGGAATGGTGGACGAGCGACGCGAGCGTGGGAGGCATGGGGCCTTCAGATCGGGGGAGGGAGCGGTGCGGACATGCGGAGCGCGCTCTGGTGACGCGTGCTCCTCTGGCGCGTTGTGACGCATGATCCTTTGGCCGCTTCGTATGAACGGCCTGTGTCGATTCTGCCTCACCGTACGGTCCCGGGCCGTCGCTTCAGTCCCGCAGGTCCACCAGCAGCGGCGGGGCGTGCTCGCCGTCCGTGCTGGTCAGGGACAGCACCGCGTGGCCGGGCGGGATCTCGTGCGCCAGCTGGGAAGCCGACCACCGCTCCCGCTCCACCTGCCGCACGGTCACCGCGTCGGTGGTCACCGCCTTGCCGGTCACCAGCTTGCGCAGCGCGTGGATGGCGCGGGTCATCGGCTGGTCGGCGAACACGGTGTGCTTGGCGACCTCCGTGGTCTCCACCCACTCGGTGCCCCAGGTCTGCGCGAACCGGCTGCCGTCCCAGGTGGTGATGCCCGAGAACGCCATCCGGCAGCCGACCGCGCCGTACAGCGGCCCGTGCAGCGCCTCGGGGACGTCGCCGACGCTGCGCAGGGCGAGCACCACGCCCGCGTGCTGCGACCGCAGCCGTTGCAGCCGGCGCACCGACCCCTCGGTGACGGTCCCCGTGGCGTCGTCGAGGACCAGGCACGCGAAGTGGTCGCGCCGCTCCCGCACGACCGTCTGGAACTGGGCGAGGACCAGCCGGGTGATCAGCCGGCCCGCCTCCTCGTGTCCCCGCTCGGGCAGGTCGACGCGGACACGCAGCGGATGATGGGCGACGGCGCGCAGCGAGAACGCCCGGTGCGCGTCGCTCCCGCCGCCGAAGAACTCCGCGAACACCGGACGGTTCAGCAGCGCCAGCCGGTCGGCGAGGGCACGGCCCGCGTCGCCCGGGCCCCCCGCCTGACGGAGGCGGGCCTCCAGCTCACGGCGCATCACCTCGTCGCCGGCCACCGCCTCGCGCAGCGCGGACACCGCGCCCGGCTCGCCCTCGAGCAGTTCGAGCAGTTCGGGGAGGGTGGGGAAACACCCGTGCGCGGCCCGGTAGGGGCCGAGCAGCTGGGCCAGGGCCGTCGTCGCGCTCTGGCCGCTCACCGCGTCGAGGTCGCCGGCCAGTGCCTCGGCGAGGATCGCGGCCGCCTCGTCCGGGTCGTCGGAGCCCGCGTAGGGGTCCAGGTCGTGCACGGACGACGGGTCGCCGATCCGGACGATCACGTCGAACGCGGCGTCCTGGCCGAGCGGTCTGCTGCCCGGCGACGACACGGCGACCACCGCGCACGCCCCGGTGAGCGCCTGGAGGGCCAGCGCCTCGGTCAGCGGCTCCAGCAGGGTCCGGGTCTTGCCCGACCCGGACGGCCCGACGGCGAGCAGCGAGGTGCCCAGCACGTCCGGGCCGAGCGCGGCGCCCGCCTCCCGGTAGCCGACGGGGGTGCGCTCGTCGCCCGCCCAGCGGCCGATGCGTACCTGACCGGCGAGCAGGTCGTGGCGCGCGGTGCGCCGGGGGAGGTCGCGGGCGCCGGAGGGGTGGGTCCAGGCGGACCCGCCCTGCCGCAGAACGGTCTCTGGGAAGTCGCCGAGTCCGGCGGTCCACGCCCGCCGCACGCGCACGCAGTCCACGTCGTTCATGCGGTCCGCGGCGACCTCGCCGGTCAGCAGGTCGGCCGCCTCGTGCTGTCCGGCGTCCCGCAGTTCGGGCCACTGGGAGCGGGGCCGCTCGGCCGCGGGCAGGGCCTGGCCGGGCCCTGCCCGACGGGCGGCGAGCAGTTCCTTCGCGTACGGCCACCAGCCGCCGACCCGGGCGAACGGCCACGCCACCAGCAGCGTGATGGCGGCGTACAGCGCGTTCGTGAACAGGGGGGAGGCGAACAGCTCGTAACTGCCGGAGATCAGCACGATGAGCGAGAACAGCGGGTCGACGACCGGCAGCGCGTCCCAGCCGACGCCGAAGGCGCCGGGGAAGACGAAGCTCAGCGCGGCGAGCGCGCCGAGCAGGGCGATCAGGGCCCGCGCGGGCTGCGGCCGGCGGCCGACGAAGTGCCGCACCGCGTGCGGCCAGCTGCCCAGCCGTCCCATGGCGTAGACGAGGACGGCGAAGAAGACGCCGTCGTAGACGACACGCGCCTCGGCGCCCTCCGTGGTCTTCGGGGAGGCGATCGTGCCGCCCCACCACCAGTCGTCCGGGGTGAACAGCCGCAGCAGGGTGAACTGGTAGGGCATGGCGCCCCGCCGCCACAGCGACCACAGGACCAGCGCGATCACCAGCGGCACCAGCATGCCGACGACGGTCACCGGCGCGAGCCGCTCCGACGGACGCGCCGCCTTCGGCAGCCGGTAGCCGTGCCGCCAGACGCCCGGCCGGGTCGTGGGACGCGCCTCGTCGAGCCAGTCGGCCACGGCGGACGCGGCCCGTGGGGGGTGCTCGAAGGCGGGCGGGACGCCCGGCGCCCGGTCCGCCTGCGCCGGCGGGACGGGCGGTCGCGGGGGCGTGGCGGGCGGCTGTGGCGGGGTGGCGGGCGGCCGTGGCGGCCCCGCCGGGCGCGGTACAGGATCCGCCTGCGCACGCCGCGCGTCCTGCGTCCCGTCGCTGTCCATCGCCCCTGCCCCCTGACCAGCCGTTCCGTCTGCCATCAGCGAGTCAATCTAACGCGCCCGCAAGGGGAGTTCACCGCTTACGCGGCCGGGCCCGCGCCAATCGCCGCCCGTCCGCAATGTCCACGACGGACAAGCCGCCCCGCCGACACCGCCCCCGTGGAGCATGCCGACCCCCTGCTCCCCGTCCTAGCCTGCGAGAAAAGAACGAAAGCGTCCGCTGACCCCCAGGAGCCCCTCATGACCGCCCTTCCGCAGGAGCGCCGCGTCGTCACCGCGATTCCCGGCCCCAAGTCGCAGGAACTCCAGGCCCGCCGGACCGCCGCGGTCGCGGCCGGCGTGGGCTCGGTGCTGCCCGTGTTCACCGCGCGCGCGGGCGGCGGCATCATCGAGGACGTCGACGGCAACCGTCTGATCGACTTCGGCTCCGGCATCGCGGTCACCTCCGTGGGCGCGTCCGCCGAGGCCGTGGTGCGCCGGGCCGCCGCCCAGCTCGCCGACTTCACCCACACCTGTTTCATGGTCACGCCCTACGAGGGCTACGTGGCGGTCGCCGAGGCGCTCGCCGAGCTGACCCCGGGCGACCACGCCAAAAAGTCCGCGCTGTTCAACAGCGGCGCCGAGGCCGTCGAGAACGCCGTGAAGATCGCGCGGGCGTACACCAAGCGGCAGGCCGTCGTCGTCTTCGACCACGGCTACCACGGCCGGACGAACCTCACCATGGCGCTCACCGCGAAGAACATGCCGTACAAGCACGGCTTCGGCCCGTTCGCGCCCGAGGTCTACCGGGTGCCGGTCGCCTACGGCTACCGCTGGCCGACCGGCGCCGAGAACGCCGGCCCCGAGGCCGCCGCGCAGGCCATCGACCAGATCAGCAAGCAGGTCGGCGCCGACAACGTCGCCGCGATCATCATCGAGCCGGTGCTCGGCGAGGGCGGCTTCATCGAGCCCGCCCAGGGCTTCCTGCCGGCCATCAGCAGGTTCGCGTCCGACAACGGCATCGTCTTCGTCGCCGACGAGATCCAGTCCGGCTTCTGCCGCACCGGCCAGTGGTTCGCCTGCGAGGACGAGGGGATCGTCCCCGACCTGATCACCACCGCCAAGGGCATCGCCGGCGGTCTGCCGCTGGCCGCCGTCACCGGCCGCGCCGAGATCATGGACGCGGCGCACGCGGGCGGCCTGGGCGGCACCTACGGCGGCAACCCGGTCGCCTGCGCGGGCGCGCTCGGCTCCATCGAGACGATGAAGGAGCTGGACCTCAACGCCCGGGCGAAGAACATCGAGGCGGTCATGAAGGGCCGTCTCACCGCCATGGCCGAGAAGTTCGACGTCATCGGCGACATCCGCGGCCGCGGTGCGATGATCGCCATCGAGCTGGTCAAGGACCGCACGACGAAGGAGCCGAACCCCGAGGCGACCGCCGCGCTCGCCAAGGCCTGCCACCAGGAGGGCCTGCTGGTGCTCACCTGCGGCACCTACGGCAACGTGCTGCGCTTCCTGCCCCCGCTGGTCATCGGCGAGGACCTGCTCGACGAGGGCCTGGACATCATCGAGCAGGCCTTCGCGCGCATCTGAAGCGGTCGCCGCACAGCTGATCCTGCTCGGCCGCACAGCGTGTGAAGAAGGTGTGCGAGGAGGATGGCGGGACGGGATACGGCCTGTCGAACCGACTTCCGCTGCCGTAGGTTCTAACCGGATGAGAGATCAACCCCGCCCGCGGGAGACCGTGGGCGGACTCCAGGCCGGGGCCTCCCCAGCTTCGACCTGGTCGTGCCCTCGCGCACACAACCGGAGCCTTGGCTTCGGATCTCCACCGATCGGACGGTCGCCCGCCCCAAACCCCCCGGGGCGGCCGGCGTTTCCGGTCCGGACGGCCACCCCGGAACAATCCCCCCTGTTCCGGGGCGGCCGACCTCCTTCACCGGACGACGACCACGCGGAAAGACCCCGGAGCCGATCCGGGGTCTTTTTTGCGCGCGCTCTCTCTGCAGTACGGCCGGTCCGACAAGCTGACAAGCTGGGGTCCATGTCGTCCCGTCCGAGCCGCCCGCACCCCGGCCCCGGCCCCGGCCCCGACCCCGGTCCCGACCTGGGCCCCCGCCTGGGCCCCCGCCTGGGCCCCCACGGCGGTGGCGCCGCGACGGAGGCGGTCGACCGCGCGGCCGCCGGTCCCCCGCGGATTCTCGGCCCCCGCCTCGGTCCGCTCCTCGGCCTTCTCTGCGGCCTGCCCGCGGTCCTCTTCGCGGTGATCACCTGGCAGGTCGCCGTCGGCGGGCCGCTGCTGCGCGTGGACGAGCGCCTCAGCCGCGCCCTCGTCCACCCCGACCGGGTCTCCGAGCTGCTGGCCGACCTCGGCGAGGTGCCGATCGCGGTGCCCGTGCTGGTGCTGGCCGCCGGGTACGTCGCCTGGCGGGGGAGAGCGGCGGGCGGGGCGCGGTGGTGGGCGCCGCCGGTCGCGGCGCTCGGCCTGCTGTTGCTGGTGCCGCTGATCGTCGTCCCCCTCAAGGAGTGGACCGACCGGCCCGGCACGCCCGCCGTGCCGCCCGCCACCGGCTACTACCCCTCCGGGCACACGGCGACGGCGGCCGTCGCCTACGGCTCCGCGGTGTTGGTCCTGCTGCCCTGGCTGCGGACCGCGCTCGCCCGTCGGACGGCCGTGGCCACCGGCGTGCTCCTCGTCCTCGCCGTCTCCTTCGCGCTGGTCCGGCACGGCTATCACTGGCCGCTGGACGTGGTGGCCAGCTGGTGCCTGTGCGCGGTGCTGCTCGGGGCGCTGTGGCACCTCCTGGCACGGGAACGCCGCCGACCACGCCAAACCGTCGCACCCGAGCCGCCCACCCGTACGACTCGGACAAGCGACCCCTCGGGCTCTCGCCCCTACCGTGGACCACGAAAGCCACAGGACACCCCCTAAGCGGAAGGGCCGGGACTCGACCATGCCCCAGGAAACGAACGTGGGGGCCACCCACGCCTTCTGGCTCGCCGGACGCCAGGTCACCGGCGAGGGCGGCTTCGACGTCGCCTCCCCGTGGGACGGCCGGCTCGTCGGCAGGGTCAGTGTGCCGACGGACGCGCAGGTCGAGGAGGCCGTCGCCGCCGCGTACGCCGTACGGGACGAGTTCGCCGGCACCCCGGCCCATGTGCGCGCCGCCGCCCTCGACCACGTCAGCAAGCGGCTGGCCGAGCGCACCGAGGAGATCGCGCGGCTGATCTCCGCCGAGAACGGCAAGCCGATCAAGTGGGCGCGCGGCGAGGTCGGCCGGGCCGTGTCCGTGTTCCGCTTCGCGGCCGAGGAGGCCCGGCGGTTCAACGGCGGCGAGGCCCAGCGCCTCGACACCGACGCCGGCGGCCAGGGGCGGCTCGCCCTCACCCGGCGCTTCCCGAAGGGCGTGGTGCTCGGCATCGCGCCGTTCAACTTCCCGCTGAACCTGTGCGCGCACAAGGTCGCCCCGGCGATCGCGGCCGGCGCGCCGATCATCCTGAAGCCCGCCCCGGCGACCCCGCTGTCCGCTCTGGTCATGGGCGAGCTGCTCGCCGAGACCGAGCTGCCCGCCGGCTCCTGGTCGATCCTGCCGGTCCCCAACGACCGCATGCCGGCCCTCGTCCGGGACGAGCGGCTGCCCGTGATCTCCTTCACCGGCTCCGAGAAGGTCGGCTACGCGATCATGGACTCGGTGCCGCGCAAGCACTGCACCCTGGAGCTGGGCGGCAACGGCGCGGCCGTCGTCCTCGGCGACTGGGCGTCCGACGCGGACCTCGACCGGGCCGCCGGCCGCATCGCGACCTTCTCCAACTACCAGGGCGGTCAGTCCTGCATCTCCGTGCAGCGGGTCATCGCGGACGCCTCCGTGTACGACCGGTTGCTGCCGCGCATCGTCGCCGCCGTCGAGGCGCAGGTCACCGGCGACCCGTCGGACGCCGCGACCGACGTCGGCCCGCTGGTCAGCGAGGAAGCGGCCCGGCGGGTGGAGACGTGGGTGGACGAGGCGGTCGCGGCCGGGGCGAAGCTCCTGACCGGCGGCGAGCGCGACGGCGCCGGCTACGCCCCGACCGTGCTGGTCGACGTGCCGGCCGACGCCAAGGTCGCCTGCGAGGAGGTCTTCGGACCGGTCCTCACCGTGCAGCGCGTCGACGGCGAGGCCGAGGCCTTCGCGGCCGTCAACTCCTCCAAGTACGGCCTCCAGGCGGGCGTGTTCACCCACGACGTCCAGGCGGCGTTCCGGGCCCACCGCGCGCTCGAGGTCGGCGGCGTCGTCATCGGCGACGTGCCCTCCTACCGCGCCGACCAGATGCCGTACGGCGGCGCCAAGCAGTCCGGCGTGGGCCGCGAGGGCGTCCGGTTCGCGATGGAGGACTACACCTACGAGCGGGTGCTGGTGCTCACGGGACTCGCCCTCTAGCCCTCTAGGTAATGGGAACCATTTTCAGATAGTCTTCGGGTCGGCGCTCACACGCCGTCCCCGAAGGGGCCCGGCGCCGATGCCTTCCGGCGCCGGGCCCCTTCTTCGTGCCGGCCTCGTCCGGACCCTCAACCGGAGAAGCCGACGTGCGCGAGCCGCAGCGGGCCGCGCAGTCCGAGGCGCAGGTCGTGGACGCCGTCGGCGACGAAGGGCGCGTCCAGCGTGACGTAGTCGTACGGGCCCGGCGTGGGCGCCCGGAGCGTCACCGTGGCCAGCACCGGACCGCCGTCCAGGGAGAGCTCCACGGTGCCCTCGCCGGACACCGTCACCGTCACGCCCGTCACCCCAGGTGCACCCGTGCCCGCGCCGGCGCCCCCCGCTCCCGTGCCGAAGTCGCAGGCGCGGTAGAGCAGTTCGCCCGTCCCGCGGCCGGCCGGCGTCACCGCGTCGCCCGACTCCTTCGTGCGGTCGACGATCTCGGTCCCGCTCTGCTCGTCGAAGTCGGCCGCCGCGAGTCCGTCCGCGCGCACCGCCCGCGGCGCCGACGGCTCACCGTCGAGAACGGCGGTCGTGCGCAGCCGGACGTCCTCGCTGGACGCGCCGACCAGGAGCTCGTACGGGCCCGCCTCCAGGCGCAGACTGCCCCGCGCCACGTCCCAGAAGGCGAAGGCGGACAGCGGCACGTCGAAGGCGACCGGCGTACGCGCGCCGGGGGCCAGGGTGATCCGGCGGCAGTCGAGCAGCTCACGGCGCGGGCGGACGGCCGACGGGTCTACGGCGCGGGTGTAGAGCTGGACGACCTCGTCGGCCGTCAGGTCGCCGGTGTTGGTCACCGTGCAGGCGACATGCGCCCGCCCGTCCGCCACGCGCACCGTGAGATCGGCGTACGAGAACGACGCGTACGACAGGCCGTGCCCGAACGGGAACAGCGGGACGCCCTCGAAGTAGAGGTAGGTCTGCCGGGCGCCGATCACGTCGTAGTCCAGCAGGTCGGGCAGGTCCGTGTCGTCGGCGTACCAGGTCTGCGGGAGGCGGCCGGCCGGGGAGACGTCGCCCGCCAGGACGCGCGCCAGGGCGGTGCCCGCGGCCTGGCCGCCGTGCGCCGTCCACAGCGCCGCGGCCAGCGGTCCCGGCTCGAACGCGTACGGGTACGCCGACACCAGCACCAGCACCGTGCGCGCGTTCGCCGCCCGGGCCGCCGCCAGCAGCCGCTCCTGGTGGGGCGGCAGGCGCAGGGTGGTGCGGTCCTCGGTCTCCCGGCCGTTGATGTGCGGGTCGTTGCCGGCCACCACCACGACCACGTCGGCCCCGGCCGTGACCCGGGTCACTGCGCTTTCGCCGGATTCGACGACGATGAGCTCGAAGACCTCGGGATCCGCCCCGGTCTCCCCGTCCGGTCCGGCAACCCGCACACCGTCGGCGGCGACACACACGTGACGACCCGTGCCCAGGTGCAGCAGGAGGTGACCGTTTCCGTGAGGCTCCAGGCGGAACGTCTCCTGCACGACCCAGCCGCCGGGCTGGTCGGCGGAGGCGCGCAGCAGGCCGTCCTCGGCGACCGAGAGGTAGCGGCCGTCGGGGGCGCGCAGCGTGAGCACGCCCTCGCCCCAGTCCACCAGCGCCAGCTCGGTGCCGGCGGCGTCCGCGGTCAGCGGCGGCAGGTCGGTGCGGCCGGCCAGCAGCGCCGGGTCGAGGGCGCCCTCGGCGCCGCGCACCTCGTCGGAGGCCTCGGGCGCGGCGGGGACCTTCAGGAACGTGCCGGCCGAGGTCTTCAGCAGGACCCGGTCCACCCCCTCGGCGAACTCGACCCGCTCGGCGCCGAACCGCTCGTACAGCCCCTCCAGCGGGGTGGAGCGGTGGATCGGGGTGCCGCTGTACCAGTCGACCTTGCACTCGTCGGCGAGCAGTCCGACCACCGCGATCCGGGTGTCGGCGGCCAGCGGCAGCACGCCGTCGTTGCGCAGCAGCACGACCGCCTGCTCGGCGGCCTCGCCGGCGAGCGCGCGGTGCGCCGGGGTGTCGAACGCGCCGGTCCCCGCGTGCGGGTCGTCCTGCGGGTCGAACTCGCCGAGCCGGAAGCGGACCGACAGCTGACGGCGGACCGCCCCGTCGACGTCGGCCTCCGTCAGCAGGCCCTGCTCCAGAGCGCCCCTGACCCGGGCGACGATCTTCGAGCCGTCGGTGCCGTGGTCGGTGAAGCTGTCCACGCCGGCCAGCAGCGAGGCCGCCGTCGCCTCCTCGTGGGTGTCGAAGTAGTGCTCGCAGTCGACCAGGTTGGACGGCGCGCCCGCGTCCGAGCAGACCAGCAGCTCCTCGTCGGTCCAGGCCCGCAGCTGCTCGCGCAGATACGGCGAGACGTGGTTGGGGCGGCCGTTGACCAGGTTGTACGCGGGCATCACACCCGCCACCGCGCCCGCCTCGACGGTGTCGCGGAAGGCGCGCAGATCGTACTCGTGCAGCACCCGGGGGCGCACCGAGGACGAGGTGACGGCCCGGTCCGTCTCGTTGTTGTGCGCCAGCCAGTGCTTGAGGACGGGAGCCGTGCGCCAGTACGTCGGATGGTCTCCGCGCAGGCCGTGGGTGTACGCCGTGGCGATGGCCGAGGTCAGCTTCGGGTCCTCCGAGTAGCCCTCCTCGTTGCGGCCCCACAGCGGGTGGCGCAGCAGGTTCACGGTGGGGGCCCAGACGTTGAGACCGACGCGCTCGTCGAGGGCGCGCATGGCCCGGACCTCCCTGGACACGGCCTCGCCGACCCGGCGCACCAGCTCGGTGTTCCAGGTCGCGCCCAACCCCACGGCCTGCGGGAACACCGTCGCCGGGCCCATCCACGCGACGCCGTGCAGCGCCTCCTGGCCGGTGCGGAACGCGGCCACGCCGAGCCGCTCGACGGCCGGGGCGAACTGGTGCAGGAAGGAGACCTTCTCGTCCAGGGTCAGCCGGGACAGCAGGTCGTCGATGCGCTTCGCGAACGGCAGCCGCGGATCGCGGAAAGGCGGCGTGTGCGGCGGGTGTGCGGTCACGTGGGGTTCCCTTTGCGATGGAGCGAGCTGGCTCTTTCGAAGCGCTTCGATGCTCATTCGCCATACCGGTGGGTGTCAAGGGGACCTCACGCTTATTTCAAGCGGTGCATACGAACAGGTCACCCCCGATACCTCGGAGGAAACTTGGGGACGACCCTTGTGCACCCTGCAGTGTTCACTTAACCTCGCAGCAACATCGAAGCGCTTCGACTGGAAAGCCCCAGCACAGGGGGCCGCAGGAACCGCTTCGGCTCCCCAGTTCCACTCGAGACACCGCAGCCGACGGCCACCGCCGGGTGTCCTGGTGCGCCATGAAGGGTTGACGCAATGACGCCGAACGCCGCTTCCGCCTCCTCCGGACCGAGCCGGAGAAGCTTCCTCGCCTCCACGGCGGTCGCCACCGCAGCGGTGGCCGGCGGGATGCCGCTGCTCGCCGCCTGCGGCGGGTCGGACGGCGACTCACGCGAGGGGACCACGTCGGGCAAGGCCGCGAAGAAGATCCTGCCCGCCTTCGTGGCCGCCGGCGTGGTCACGCCGGACATCCCGTCCAAGAACGGTTCCGCGGTCGGCTTCACCAGCAAGCTCGACCTCGCGACCCTGAAGACCTCCGTGCCGAAGACGCTCGGCAAGGGCGGCAAGGTCACGGTCATGTCGCCGTTCTGGGGCTCGCCGCCGAAGGGCGACAACCCCTACTACACGGCGATGAACAGCCTCACCGGCGTCGACGTCGTCTGGCAGAACCAGGACGGCAACACCTACGACCAGAAGCTCGGCGCGGTCCTCGCCTCCAGCAACGTGCCGGACGTGGTGGTCGTCCCCGGCTGGAACATGGGCGGCAAGATACCCAGCGCCATCCTCAGCAAGTTCGCCGACCTTGGCCCCTACCTGTCCGGGGACAAGGTCAAGGAGTACCCGAACCTCGCGGCGATCCCGACGGACGCCTGGCAGCGCGCGATCTTCGGCGGCAAGCTGCGCGGTCTGCCGATGCCGTCCTCGTACGTGCCGAACATCGTCCCCTTCTACCGCAAGGACCTCTTCGAGAAGCACGGCTACGAGGTCCCGAAGACGACGGACGAGTTCACCGCGCTGGCCAAGGAGATCACCAACGCCAAGGCCAAGGTCTGGGCCTGCGGCGACATGAAGTGGACCGCGTGGAACAGCTTCGGGGTGCCGTCCGGCCAGGAGAAGCCGCTCGGCTGGATCCTCCAGGACGACAAGCTGGTCTACCGCGTCGAGCTGGACGCCTACCTCGAAGCGCTGGAGTGGGCCCGCAAGCTGTTCGCCGCCGGCTACGTGCACCCCGACTTCAAGCTGGGCAAGAGCCAGGCCGTCGACCCGAGCACCAAGTTCGCGGCCGGCGAGTTCCTGATCTACAACAACGACATCTCCAGCTGGTACGGGCAGCAGGCCTCGCAGGCCACGCAGAACCCCGACTTCCAGATCTGGGGCATGGACATCTTCGGTCACGGCGGCGCCGACCCGGCGATCTACGCCACCCAGCCGGCCAACATCTTCGCCTTCGTCAACAAGAAGGCCTCCGAGTCGGTCATCCGTGACGTGCTGGCCGTCGCCAACGTCACCGCCGCCCCGTACGGCACCAAGGAGTACATGCTCACCAACTACGGGGTCGAGGGCACGCACTACACCGTCAAGGACGGGGTGCCCGTCAAGAACGACAAGGGCAACCAGGAGGTCGCCAACGCCTTCATAATGATCGCGAGCCCGGCCGCGACCATCGCGCACCCCGACTTCCCGGACATCGCCAAGGGCCAGGTCGAGTGGCAGCAGCGGATGGGCGCCTTCACCAAGAAGTCGGCCTTCTACGGCATGCAGATCACCGAGCCCACCCGCTGGACCAACCTCTCCAACGACTTCGAGCAGCTGGAGGACGACATCGTCCGCGGCCGCAAGAAGATCAGCGACATGCAGCAGGCGGTCGCCGACTGGAAGAAGAAGGGCGGCGACCAGCTGCGCGACTGGTACCGCAAGGTGCTCGACGACAACGGCTCGGCGGCGAGCTGACCAGGACCGGGGCAAGGAGAACGGCCGTGTCGAACAGCACGGTGCCTCGGAGCAGGGCCGAGGCCGACGAGGAGCGGAAGACTCCGGCGGCGTCCGGTGACGCCGCCGGACCGGGGAAGGCGCGGACCTCCGGCAAGCTGAGTCTGCGGATCAGATTCCGGCGCGACCGCGTCCTGCTTCTGATGACCCTGCCCGCGGTGCTGCTGGTCCTGCTCTTCAACTACGTGCCGATCCTCGGCAACGTGGTCGCCTTCCAGGACTACGACCCCTACGTCAGCGACAACGGCGTCGTCTCCATCCTGCACAGTCCCTGGGTGGGCCTGGAGAACTTCCAGCGGCTCTTCGAGGACTCCGCGTTCTGGAGCGCCGTCCAGAACACACTGTTGCTGTTCTTCCTCCAGCTCGTCCTGTACTTCCCCATCCCGATCCTGCTCGCGCTGCTCATCAACAGCGTGGTCCGGCCCCGGGTGCGGGCGGTGTCGCAGGCGATCCTCTACCTGCCGCACTTCTTCTCGTGGGTGCTGGTCATCGCCGTCTTCCAGCAGCTGTTCGGCGGCGCGGGAATCCTCTCGCAGCTGCTGCGGATGCACGGGTACGACGGCATCGACATCATGACCGACCCGGACACCTTCAAGTTCCTGATCACCGCGCAGAGCGTCTGGAAGGACGCCGGCTGGGGCATCATCGTCTTCCTCGCCGCGCTGGCCTCCGTCAACCCGGACCTCTACGAGGCCGCCGCGATGGACGGCGCCAACCGCTGGCGCCGCATGTGGCACGTGACGCTGCCCGCCCTGCGGCCGGTGATCGCGCTGCTCCTGGTGCTGCGGGTGGGCGACGCGCTGACGGTCGGCTTCGAACAGATCCTCTTGCAGCGCGACGCGGTGGGACCAGGGGCGTCGGAAGTGCTCGACACCTTCGTGTGGTGGAACGGCGTCCGCAACCAGGACTTCGGCTATGCGGCCGCCGCCGGACTGATCAAGGGCGTCATCAGCCTCGGCCTGGTGCTCGTCGCGAACAAGGTGGCCCACCTGATGGGCGAGCAGGGGGTGTACAAGAAATGACCGCCGTCATCGACAAGCCGGCGCGCACGCCCGGCCGGTGGGCCGCGCCCCCGCGGCCCGTATGGGAGGAGCAGCCCAGCAGGGCCGGTCTCGCCGGCAAGGGCATCGCCCTGTCCTTCGCCTGCCTGGCGATCCTCTTCCCGTTGTGGATCGTCCTCGTCACCAGCCTCTCCTCCCGCAAGACCATCGACGAGGCGGGCGGCCTGGTGATGGTGCCCAAGGGCATCACCCTCATCGCCTACCGGGAGCTGCTCAGCGGTGGCCAGGTCACCCGGGCCGCGGTCGTCAGCGTCCTGATCACCCTCGTCGGCACGCTCTTCTCGATGAGCGTGTCCGTGCTGTGCGCCTACGGGCTCTCCCGCTCGGGCTCGCTCGGACACCGATGGATCCTGATGATCCTGCTGGCGACGATGTTCTTCAGCGCCGGCCTGATCCCGACCTACCTGCTGGTGCAGTCCCTGGGCCTGACGGACACCTACCTCGCGCTGATCCTGCCGAGCGCGATCAGCGTGTTCAACATCCTGGTCCTGCGCGGGTTCTTCACGGGCATCTCGCCGGAGCTCATCGACAGCGCCCGCATCGACGGCGCCGGCGAGTTCCGCATCCTGTGGCAGATCGTCATGCCGCTCTCGCGGGCGGTGCTGGCCGTCATCACGCTCTTCTACGCCGTCGGCTACTGGAGCGCCTGGTTCAACGCGTCGCTGTACCTGAACGACCAGGACATGATGCCGCTGCAGAACGTCATGATCCAGCTGGTGCAGAAGCAGGAAGCGCCGGTCGGGATGGGGCAGGCCATCAAGACGGGGCAACTGTCGGCCCTGGCCGTGCAGATGGCCGTCATGGTGATGGCGTTGCTGCCGGTGGCCGTGCTCTCCCCGTTCGTCCAGAAACACTTCAAGAAGGGCATGCTCACCGGCGCGGTGAAGGGCTAGCGCCGTGCCGGGGTCGCGAGCGGGTGCACCTTTCCGGTCGCGACGCCGGCGGCTCCACCCCGTCCGGCCGGGGCGGTTGCCGTCACACAGCCCGAGCGACCGGCCCGTGTGCCGGCGGCGCCAATCCGGGGCCGGCCGCGCCCACACGGCGGAGCCGCACACCGCCACAGTCCCCGCCCGGGGGCGCCTCTCCTCACCGAGGGCCCTCCGATCCGGGACCCCCCACACGTCCCGTGGGTCTGGAGCCGCACACCGCCACAGCCCCGCGCGCCCGGCGGCGCCCCCCACACCCCGTGAGCCCGAAACCGCACGCCGCCGCAGCTCCGCGCCCGACACCCTTCCCACGGGGCCGGTCCCCCCGGCATCCCCCGAACCGAGCCCCCGGCAGCCCCCCGAACCGAGACACCCACCCTGCGAGGTACCCCATGTCCGTCTCCCCGCTCAGCCGCCGCACCGTCCTCGCCGGCACCGCTGCCGCCGCCGCGCTCACCGCACTCCCGGCGGTGCAGGGGCGCGCAGAAGCGGCCGAAGGCGCCGCCGCCCCCGCCTACCGCTGGCGCAACGCCGTCATCGGCGGCACCGGATTCGTCACCGGCGTCCTCTTCCACCCCGCCGTGCGCGGACTCGCCTACGCCCGCACGGACATCGGCGGCGCCTACCGCTGGGACGACCGGACCGCCCGCTGGACCCCCCTCACCGACCACCTCGGCTGGGACGACTGGAACCTGCTCGGCGTGGAGGCCATCGCCGTCGACCCCGCGCACCCCGACCGTCTCTACCTCGCCCTCGGCACCTACGCCCAGTCCTGGGCCGGCAACGGCGCGGTCCTGCGCTCCGAGGACCGCGGCGCCACCTGGGCCCGCACCGACCTGACCGTGAAGCTCGGCGGCAACGAGGACGGCCGGGGCACGGGCGAGCGGCTGCTGGTCGACCCCTGCGACAGCGACACCCTGTGGCTGGGCACCCGCCACGACGGCCTGCTGAAGTCGACCGACCGGGGCGCGACCTGGGCGGCCGCGTCCGGGTTCCCCGCGACGCCGTCCGCCACCGGGCAGGGCGTCACGCTCCTCGTCGCCGCCGGTCGCGCCCTCTACGCGGGCTGGGGCGACTCCGACGGCCGGGCGGCCAACCTGTACCGCACGACCGACGGCAGCACCTGGCAGGCCGTCCCCGGGCAGCCTGCCGGCACGAACGCCAAGGTGCCGATCCGGGCCGCGTACGACTGCCATACCCGTGAGCTGTACGTGACGTACGCCGACGCGCCCGGCCCCAACGGGCAGTCCGACGGCAGCGTGCACAAGCTGGCCACGGCCACCGGCAGATGGACCGACGTCACCCCCGTCGTGCCGGGCGGCACGACGAGCGACGGAGGACGGGACTCGTTCGCCTACGGCGGCGCCGCCGTCGACGCCCGGCGCCCCGGCACCGTCGTCGTCTCCACGAACAACCGCTGGTCGGCCGTCGACACCCTGTTCCGGACCACGAACGGCGGTCGCACCTGGAAATCCCTCAAGGACTCCGCGGTCCTCGACGTGTCCGAGACGCCGTTTCTCACCTTCGGCGCCGACGAGCCCAAGTTCGGCTGGTGGATCCAGGCCCTCGCCGTCGACCCGTACGACTCGAAGCACGTCGTGTACGGCACCGGCGCCACCCTCTACGGCACCCGGGACCTGAAGCACTGGGCCCCGCAGATCCGCGGCCTGGAGGAGACCTCCGTACGCCAGCTGATCTCGCCCCCGACCGGGACCGCGCACCTGATCAGCGGCCTCGGGGACGTCGGCGTGATGTACCACGACCGGCTCACGGCCTCCCCCTCCCGCGGCATGGCGGCCAACCCCGTGTTCGGTTCGACGACGGGCCTCGCCCAGGCCGCGGCCAGGCCCTCGTACGTCGTGCGCACCGGCTTCGGCGACCACGGCAACGGCGCGTACTCCCACGACGGCGGGAAGACCTGGGCGCCCTTCGCGACCCAGCCCGCGATCGCCAAGGACGCCCCCGGGCCGATCGCGACCAACAGCGACGGCAGCGTGCTGCTGTGGTCCTTCGTGCACTGGGACGGCACCAAGTACCCCGCGCAGCGCTCCACCGACAACGGCGCGACCTGGTCCGAGGTCGCCTCCTTCCCCAAGGGCGCCACCCCGCTCGCCGACCCGGCCGACCCGACGCGCTTCTACGCGTACGACACCGACACCGGCACCCTGTTCGCCAGCACCGACCGCGGTCTCACGTTCACCGGGCGGGCGAGCGGACTGCCGTCCGGCGACAGCCAGTTCCAGCTGGCCGCGGCCCCGGGCCGGTCCGGCGACCTGTGGCTGAGCACCAAGTGGAACGGGCTGTACCGGTCCACCGACGGCGGGGCGACCTTCACCAAGCTGACCAGCTGCTGGGCCTCCTACACCCTCGCCTTCGGCAAGGCCGCCGCCGGCGCCGCGTACCCGGCGATCTACATGGTCGGCTCGACGGAGACGGTCACCGCCGTGTACCGCTCCGACGACGGCGCGCGGACCTGGGTGCGGATCAACGACGACCGGCACCAGTGGGGCTGGATCGGCGCGACCATCGCCGCCGACCCGCGCCAGTACGGCCGCGTCTACATCGCCACCAACGGCCGGGGCATCCAGTACGGGGAGCCCGTCTGATGCCGAACCTGGGCGACGCCACCCGCGGCCGGATCCTCTTCGGCGGCGACTACAACCCCGAACAGTGGCCCGAGAAGACCTGGCACGAGGACGTCCGGCTGATGCGGGACGCCGGCGTCAACTCCGTCACGCTCGGCGTCTTCTCCTGGTCCCGGCTCGAACCCGAGCCGGGGGCACGGGAGTTCGGCTGGCTGGACACCCTGATGGACCTGCTGCACGACAGCGGCATCGGTGTCGTCCTCGCCACCCCCACCTCCTCGCCGCCGCCCTGGATGGGCCGGCTGCACCCGGAGACCCTGCCCCGCACCGAGGACGGCCGCGTCGAGTGGTGGGGCGGCCGCCAGCACTTCTCGCACTCCAGCGCCGCCTACCGCCGTTACGCCGCCGCCATCACCGAGGACCTGGCCGCCCGCTACGGCGGCCACCCCGCCCTCACCATGTGGCACATCAACAACGAGTACTGCACCTTCGACCACGGCGACGAGGCCGCCGCCGCGTTCCGCCGCTGGCTGCGCGAGAAGTACCGCACCCTCGACGCCCTCAACACCGCCTGGGGCACGGCGTTCTGGTCCCAGGACTACGACACCTGGGACGGCATTCTGCCGCCGCGCACCCCGCACTACCTGAAGAATCCGACGCAGGTGCTGGACTTCCGGCGGTTCACCTCCGACATGCTCCTGGAGTGCTACCGCGCCGAACGCGACATCGTCGCCCGGCACACCCCGCACCTGCCGGTCACCACCAACTTCATGCCGCTGTGGATCGGCCAGGACGCCTGGCGCTGGGCCGAGGAGGAGGACGTCGTCTCCGTCGACCTCTACCCCGACCCCCGCGACCCGTTCGGCGCCCAGTACGCCGCCATGGTCCAGGACATGACCCGCTCCCAGGCACGCGGACCCTGGATGCTGATGGAGCAGGCCGCCGGACCGGTCAACTGGCGCGGCGTCAACCACCCCAAGCCGCGCGGCATGAACCGGCTGTGGTCCCTGCAGGCGGTGGCCCGCGGCGCGGACGCCGTCTGCTACTTCCAGTGGCGGCAGTCCCGCCAGGGCGCGGAGAAGTTCCACTCCGGGATGGTCAGCCACGCGGGCGAGGAGGGCCGCACCTTCCAGGAGGTCAAGCAGCTCGGCGCCGACCTCGCGAAACTCGGCCCGCACGCGGCCGACCGGCACATCACCGCCGAGGTCGCCGTGCTGCACGACTGGCACGCCTGGTGGGCCGGCGCCCAGGACGCCCGTCCGTCCACCGAGGTCGACCTGCCGGCCGTCCTCACCGCCTGGCACCGCGCCCTCTGGGAGAACAACCTCACCGCCGACTTCGCCCACCCCGAGCACGACCTGTCCGGCTACCGGATGGTCCTCGTCCCGCAGCTGTACGCCCTCACGGACGCGGCGATCGACAACCTCCTCGGCTACGTCCGCGGCGGCGGGGTCCTCGTCAGCGGGTTCCTGACCGGCGTCGCCGACGAGGACGACCGGGTACGGGACGGCGGCATGGACGCCCGGCTGCGCGAGCTGTTCGGCATCCGCGTCCTGCACGAGTGGTGGCCGCTGGACGCGGGGGAGACCGTCGAGACCGACGGCTTCGACGGCACCCTGTGGTCCGAGGAACTGGAGCCGGCCGCCGACGCCCGCGTCGAGGCCGTCTACCGGCGGGGCGAGCTCGAGGGGATGCCGGCCGTCCTGCGCCGGGACGGCGCCTGGTACCTGTCCACGCTCCCCGAGCGCGACGCCTTCCGCACGCTGCTCGCCCGGATCGCCGCCGAGGCAG
The DNA here is from genome assembly GCF_036898465.1 of Streptomyces sp. B21-105. Classification (NCBI taxonomy): domain Bacteria; kingdom Bacillati; phylum Actinomycetota; class Actinomycetes; order Kitasatosporales; family Streptomycetaceae; genus Streptomyces; species Streptomyces sp. B21-105. The sequence goes on from NZ_JARUMJ010000001.1 coordinate 6,647,993, forward strand.
GCGTGCGGCCCGTCCTCGAAGGCCTCCCGCCCGGCGTCGAGGCCGTCCGCCGCGGCGACCTGCTCTTCCTGCTCCACCACGGCCGCGAGCCCGTGACGGTCTCTCTCGCGGGCACCCACCACGACCTGCTGACCGGTACGACGGTCACGGACGAGGTCCGACTGGGCCGCTACGGCGTGGCGGTGCTGCGCCCATGACCGCCTCGCCCGGCCCGACCGCCTCGTCCGGCCCGACCGCCTCGTCCGGCCCGACCGCCCCGCCGACTTCGCCCGCCCCATCGGCCTCTTCCGTCCCGCCCGGCTTCGGCGGCGGCGACGGCCCGGTGCACGGAACGTGGGAGCGCCGGCCCGCGACCCGCTGGGAGGACGCCTTCCTCAGCGGCAACGGCCGGCACGGCGCCCTCGTGTTCGGCGACCCGTACGACGAACGTGTCGTCGTCACCCATCACACCCTGGTCCGCCCCAACGGCTCCGAACACGCGAGGCCTCCCCAGCTGGCCGACGAACTCCCGGCGCTGCAGGACAAGTTGCTCGCCGGCGAGACGACGGCCGCCGAGAGCTTCACCGACCACCGCCCGCTGCGGTGGGTCCAGCCCTTCCACCCGGCCTTCCGGATCCGGGTGCGCCGCACGCCCTCGGACAAGCCGCGCCGCGAGCGCCCCGACCGCGGACACAGCGGACACCTGCGGTCCGTCGACTTCACCACCGGTGAGACCGCCGCGACCCGCGCGGGCGCCACCGGCCGGCTGTTCGTCTCCCGCGCCGACGACGTGATCGTCCATCAGGTCACCGGACCCGACCTGGACATAGCGCTCGACCACCGGCTCCCCGGCGTTCCCGCCGGCCTCGCCGTGGGCCACGGCGCCGTCCGCACGACGACCGGGGCCCTGCTCACGCTGCGCGCCCGCTACCCGGACAGCGACCGCGCCTACACCGGCGTCACCCTCGTCGTGGCCACCGGCGGCCGCACCGAGCTCACCCTGCCCGGAGTGCGGGTCATCGGCGCCACGTCGGTGCTGCTGCTGACCCGGGTGCGCCGGCACACCGGCGAACTCGACGTCCTCGCGGAGCAGCGCGCCCTCGGCCGGCTGCCGCACTCCTACGACGACCTGCTCGAACGCCACCTGGCCCGGCATCGCACCGCCTACCGCCGCGTCACCCTCGACCTGCGCGCCGACCCCGCCGAACGCGCCCTGACCGGCTCCGAACTGCTCGGCCGCCCGCGCAGTCCGGCCCTCCTCGAGCGGCTCTTCGCCGCCGGCCGCTACCACCTCCTGTCCTCCTCCGGCCTGAACCCGCCCCGCCTGCCCGGCCTGTGGACCGGCGACTGGGACACCGCCTGGTCAGGGGCGTTCACCAACGACGCCAACGTCAACCTCCAGACCGCATCGGCCGCGGCCGCCGCCCTCCCCGAAGTCACCGAAGCCCTGGCATCCCTGATCTACCGTCAGCTCGACGACTGGCGGACCAACGCCCGCGCCGTGTTCGGGACCCGGGGCGCGGTCGCGCCCGCGCACACCGACGGCGAGTCGGGGCTGACGTACCACTTCAGCCGCGAGTACCCGCTCCACCTGTGGACCGCCGGCGCCGACTGGCTGCTCAAACCCCTCGTCGACCACGACGAGACCCGCGGCGCCCGCGACCCGCGCACTGCCGCCGCCCTCGGCGAGACCGCCCGCTTCTACGAGGACTTCCTCACCCGCACCGACCCGGACGGCCGGATCGTCGTCGTCCCCTCCTACTCGCCGGAGAACCGGCCCGCGAACGGCGGCTGGGGCGCGCTGAACGCGGCCATGGACCTCTCCGCCGCCCGGCACGCGCTCCTCACCGCGGCCGACTACCACCCCGACGCCCCCGAGGAGGCGAACCGCTGGCGGGCCCTCGCCGACCGTCTCCCGCCGCACCGCACCAACGCCGACGGAGCGCTCGCCGAATGGGCCTGGCCCGGCCTCGACGACTCCTACGACCACCGCCACCTCAGCCACCTCTACGGCGTCTGGCCCCTCGACGAGATCAACCCCTACGACACCCCGCGGCAGGCCGCCGCCGCACACCGCGCCCTGGAGCTGCGCGGCGCCGAGAACGACTCCGCGCACGGCCACCTGCACCACGCGCTGATCGCCGCCCGCCTCCGGGACGGCCGGCGGGTCGCGAACGCCCTGGGAGCGGTCCTCGACGGCGACTTCTTCCACGACTCCCTGATGAGCGCCCACTACCCGCGCCGCGACGTCTACAACGCCGACGCCGCGCACACGCTGCCCGCCGTGCTGATCGAGGCGCTCGTCCATTCCACCCCCGACCGGCTGGTGCTGCTGCCGGCGGTGCCCCCGGCGCTCCCGGCGGGCGAACTGCGCGGCGTGCGCACCCGGTTCGGCGCCGAACTCGACCTGACCTGGGGCCCCGACGGCGCCCGGGCGGTCCTCACACCGCACCGCACGCACCGCGTCGAAGTCCGGACTTCCTCCGGCGATCCCCGAATGCTCGACCTGATCGCCGGAGAAGACCACGTCCTCACCCTGAGGACGTGGTGACTCCCCCCAGGAAAAACGCAGTTCCCCCCACCCATGGAAGGGACACCATGGCAACACGCACCCGAACCCCCCGCAGGGTCGTCAAAGCCCTCCTCGCCCCCGCCCTCGCGCTCGGCGCCACCGTGGGCCTCGCCTCCGCCCCCGCCTCGGCCGCCGTCTGGAACAGCTGCGAGCAGTACGGCAACACCGGCCTGAACGGCTACACCCTTTACAACAACATTTGGGGCCGTGGCGCCGGCAGCCAGTGCTTCTGGGCCAACTCCGGCACCAACTGGGGCGTCTGGGCCGACCACCCCAACACCGGCGGGATCAAGTCCTACCCCAACTCCAAGAAGGTGATCAACAAGTCGATCACCTCGCTGGGCTCGCTCACCGGCAGCTACAACGTCACCGTTCCGTCCGCCGGGTCGTACAACACGTCGTACGACATCTGGGACACCGACTACGACTACGAGGTCATGCTCTGGGTCAACAAGACCGGCGCGGTCGGCCCCCTCGGCACCTCGCAGGGCACCGTCACCCTCGGCGGCCACACCTGGGCCGTCTACAAGGGCAACAACACCGCCAACGACGTGTTCTCCTTCGTGCGCACCTCGAACTCGACGTCCGGCACCGTGAACATCCTGCCGATCCTGAAGTGGATCAAGGACACCAAGGGCTGGTTCGGCAACGAGACCATCGGGGACGTGCAGTTCGGCTTCGAGATCACCTCGTCGTCCGGCGGCCTCGACTTCCGGACCAACAGCGCGACGGTCAGCAGCAGCTGACCGGCTTCCAGGGCCGGCCCCGCACACCCCGCGGGGCCGGCCCCCGCCGTGCGCGTGCGTCGGGCCGTGCGTCGGGCCGTGCGTCAGGCCGTGCGTCGGGCCGTGGCTCGAGCCGTGCGTCAGGCCCGGTCGACCTCGGCGCGCAGCGCGTCGTACTCGGCGAACGCGGCGTCGACGTCGGCCCGGGTCAGACCGTAACGGGCCAGGTCGTAAGCGTGCGGCCGGCTTCCCTTGGGGCGGGCGGCGATCCGGGGGAGCCGCGCGGCGTCGGCGTCGGTCCAGCGGGCGCCCACGGCGTCGTAGAGCTTCGGGGCCCCGGTGGCCGGGTCGGAGCCCAGCCAGGAGTAGGGGACGTCCACCAGCGCCTCGCGCGGGACGACGGTACGGGCCGCGAGCCCGCGCTCCACCGAACGGCTCAGCAGGGCGAGCCAGGTGGCGCCCAGCTCGTGCAGGTCGAGCCGGCGCAGGGTGATCGCCATGCCGTGCTCGATCAGACTGCAGAACGAGGCCACGACGGCGCCCGGATCCCGGTGCGTCCACACGAGCGTGGCGTCGGGGAAGACGGAGAGCAGCGCGTCGAGATTTCCGGTGTGCAGGGGCGACTTCAGCACCCAGCGGCGGCGCGGGCGGCCGTACTGGAGCACCTGGTAGACCTGCTTGAGGTAGGCGTAGTCGGGGACGAAGTCCCGCTCCTCCAGCGCCGCCCGGTAGGCCGGGACGCGCGCCTGGGACAGCGGCATCACAGTGTGCGGGAGGGCGAAGGTGCACTCCTCGGGACCCTCGGCGACCAGGGGATGGATGTCGCGGTAGCGCGGCGCGAACAGGTCGATCGCGCCGACCATGAGACGGGCCGCGGTGACCGCCTTGCGGCGCTGTTCGGGCGAGCCCTCCAGGTCCGGGGTGAGCAGCTCCCACAACAGGGGACACCGGTGTTGCTCGGACAGCGACAGCACACCGTGGGTCAGGGTCGTCGCGGTGCGCGGCAGACCCACCACGAACACCGGCCGCTCGATCGGCTCCCGCGCGATGTCGGGGTGCTCGGCGATCAGCTGCCGCACCCGGGCGCGGTTGGCCAGATGCCGCCGGACGTGACCCTGCGCCGACCACCAGCCGACCGGCGTGAGGTTCTCGTCCCGGGCCCAGTGGCGCAGCAGACGCCGGAACTCCTCGGCGAACTCCTCGTCCCCGTCCGCCGGGCCGGCCCCGACCGCGAGCCGGTCGAAGACGCGGTCGGGCGTGCGCCGGGAGGCGAACCCGGGCCGCAGCAGCAGGTTGGCCACAGTGAGGGCGAGCGGCGATGAGGACACGGAAGGACACCCTTTCGCGGGGCAGCAGGGGGCAGCGGGACAGTGGACGCAAGCCCCCTACCCCGCCAACCACCCTTTGCCACAAGGGAGTTCGGCCGACGCCGGCGGACCGGCGCTACTCGGCCACCGGCAGCCGGGCCCCGTCCCGCAGGAACAGCGGGAGGCGCTCCAGCGGGGCGTCCACCGTCACCTCCGTGCCGCCCTCGTACGTCTCGCCCGTCCACGCGTCCGTCCACACCGCGCCCGCCGGGAGGTAGGCCGTGCGGGTCGTCGCGCCCGCCGTCAGCACCGGCGCGACGAGCAGGTCCCGGCCGAAGAGGTAGGAGTCGTCCACCGACCAGGCCGCCCGGTCGTCCGGGAACTCCAGGAACAGCGGCCGCATGGGCGGCAGGCCCTCCTCGTGCGCCTCCCGCATGACCTTCATGACGTACGGCTTCAGGCGCTCCCGCAGCCGCAGGTACGCCTCCAGGATCACGCCCGCCTCCTCACCGTACGACCACACCTCGTTCGGGCCGCCGGTCATGTCCGGGCCGAGCGGCATGCCCGGGTCGCGGAAGCCGTGCAGCCGCATCAGCGGCGACACCGCGCCGAACTGGAACCAGCGGACCATCACCTCCCGGTACGCCGGGTCGTCCGGGTCGCCGCCGTGGAAGCCGCCGATGTCGGTGTTCCACCACGGGATGCCGGACAGCGCGGTGTTGAGGCCGGCCGCGATCTGCCGGCGCAGCGTCGGGAAGTCGGTCCCGATGTCACCGGACCACAGGGCGGCGCCGTAACGCTGACTGCCCGCCCACGCCGAGCGGTTGAGGCTGACGATCTCCTCCTCGCCGGCCGCCCGCAGCCCCTCGTAGAACGCGCGGGAGTTCTCGGCCGGGTACATGTTGCCGACCTCCAGACCCGGACCCGCCCAGTAGCGCAGGTTCTCCGGGAAGCCGGGCTTCAGCTCCGGCTCGCAGGCGTCCAGCCAGAAGGCCGCGATGCCGTACGGGGCGAGGTAGTTGTCCCGGATCTTCGACCACAGGAAGTCCCGGGCCTCGGGGTTGGTCGCGTCGTAGAACGCCACCTGGACCGTCGAGGCGACCCCCTTGTCGGGCCAGTCGGCGTGCGCCATCGGCCCGTACTGGGTGCCGATGAAGTAGCCGCGCTGCTCCAGCACCTGGTGGTTCTCGCTCAGCGGCGACACCGACGGCCACACGCTCACCACCAGCTTGACGCCCATCTCCTCGAGCTCGCGGACCATCGCCGCCGGGTCGGGCCACTCGGCCGGGTCGAACTTCCAGTCGCCCAGGTGCGTCCAGTGGAAGAAGTCGCAGACGATGGCGTCCAGCGGCAGCCCCCGGCGCTTGTACTCCCGTGCCACCTCGAGGAGTTCGTCCTGCGTGCGGTAGCGCAGCTTGCACTGCCAGAAGCCGGCCGCCCACTCCGGCAGCATCGGGGTCCGGCCGGTGACCGCGCTGTAGCGGCGCTGACCGTCGGCCGGGGCGCCGGCCGTGATCCAGTAGTCGATCTGCCGGGCCGAGTCGGCGACCCAGCGGGTGCCGTTGCCGGCCAGTTCGACGCGGCCGATCGCCGGGTTGTTCCACAGCAGCGTGTAGCCGCGGCTGGAGGTGAGCACCGGGATGCCGACCTCGGCGTTGCGCTGGACCAGGTCGAGGACCAGACCCTTCTGGTCGAGGCGGCCGTGCTGGTGCTGGCCGAGGCCGTACAGCTGCTCGTCGTCGTAGGCGGCGAACCGCTGCTCGAGGCGGTGGTGGCCGTTGCCGACGGCCGTGTAGAGGCGCGAGCCCGGCCACCAGAAGTGGGCGCGGTCCTCGGCCAGGATCTCGGTGCGGTCGTCGGTGCGCAGGAAGCGGACCAGGCCCTCGGCGCTCACCTCGACGGTGAGCGCGCCGACCGTCAGCAGGCCCTCCGCGTCGCCGGTCTTGACGCTGCTCTCGGTGGCGGGCGGTTCGTCGAGCAGGGCGCCGGGCAGCCCCTCGAGGATCGGTCCGCCGAGCCGGGCGCGCACCCGGACGGCGTCCGGACCCCACGGCTCGATCCGCAGGGTCTCCTGACGGCCGCTCCACTCCAGCGCGCCGTCGCGCTCCCGGAAGGTGCCGACCGTGGGGGACGACTGCGCGAGGCTGACCTGAGGCTGGTTTTCGGCAGGCTGGTTCACGTGGGGTGCTCCTTGAAGGAGTGCAGACAGGAGTGAAACAGGGGAGGCGGGCATGGCGGCGCCCGGCAGAACGCGGGGAGCGGAGGCGTGGGGGACGAGAGGTGCAACGGGACGGGAGGTGCGAGGTACAGGAAGTGCGAGGTACAAGAAGTGCGAGGTACAAGAAGTGCGAGGTACAAGAAGTGCGGGGAACGAGAGGTGCGGGGTGCGGGTCAGGCTCCGGAGGGCGCCGGTCCCGTGCTCGCCCGGACGGTCAACTCGGGGGCGATGAGCACGACTTCGTCGCCGCCGCGCCCCTCCAGTTTGGCCACGAGGCGTTCCACGGCGTGCCGGCCCATCTCCTGGGCGGGGATGGCGACCGACGTCAGCCGCACCGACGCCTGGACGGCTACCTGATCGGGGCAGATCGCCACCACCGACACGTCCTCCGGGACGGCCCGGCCCTGCTGCCGCAGCAGCGCGAGCAGCGGCTCGACCGCCGCCTCGTTCTGCACGACGAAGCCGGTGGTGCCCGGCCGTTCGTCGAGGACCCGGGCCAGGGTCACGGCCATCGCGTCGTACCCGCCCTCGCACGGGCGGTGCAGCAGCCGCCGGCCCAGTTCCGCGGCCCGGCGCCGCAGACCCTCGAGGGTGCGTTCGGCGAAGCCGGTGTGCCGTTCGTAGACCGCGGGCGCCTCGCCGATGACCGCGATGTCGCGGTGCCCCAGCGACGCCAGGTGCTCCACGCACAGCGCGCCGGTCGCGGCGAAGTCCAGGTCGACGCAGGTCAGGCCGGAGGTGTCGGCGGGCAGTCCGATCAGCACGGAGGGCTGATCGGTGGAGCGCAGCAGCGGCAGCCGCTCGTCGTCCAGCTCGACGTCCATCAGGATCATCGCGTCGGCGAGCCCGCTGCCGGTGACGCGGCGGACCGCGTCGGGCCCCTCCTCGCCGGTCAGCAGCAGGACGTCGTACCCGTGCGTGCGCGCCGCGGTGGCCACCGCGATGGCGATCTCCATCATCACCGGCACATAGATGTCGGTGCGCAGCGGGATCATCAGCGCGATGATGTTGGACCGGCTGCTGGCCAGCGCGCGGGCGCCCGCGTTGGGGTGGTAGCCGAGTTCCCGGATGCTCTGTTCGACGCGCTGCCGGGTGGTGGTGGAGATGGACCGCTTGCCACTGAGGACATAGCTCACCGTGCTCGCCGAGACTCCGGCGTGCTGGGCGACCTCGGCGAGGGTGACCATCCAGCTCTCCCAGTTTTGTGAAGCGCTTCGACAGTGCGCAATGCGAACAGTTGCGGGTGGGGTTGGTTCGACAGTAGCTCCAGAGCGGATGGGTGTCCATAGGTTGTCGAAGCGCTTCGACACCGAGTTATGGGGGAATGGTGGAGAAGGCTACGCCAACCGTTCCAGGAGACCGGGCGGGAGTCGCGCACACCCGTTCGGCGCAGGCCCCCCGACTGGGGGAAGCGCCGCTTCCGGACACCCCGACGCGCAACCCGTGCACCGGGGATCCGCGGGATCCGCCGGGATCCACCGGCCTTTGCCGAGGCGCGGGGCGCGCGCGACCGGAGCCCGCCGGAGGTCTCGGGGCGGCCGAACGTGCGCGCGCGGGGTGGCCACCTCGGCCCGGATCCGGTACCAACGATCGGGTAGCACCGATCGGTAACCAATGTGGTCCGAGATCCCGATTCGCGGCGAGGTGAGCCTCATGTCCGCACCACCCCTCAAGAAACCCACCGTCACCGAACGCGAGGCCCGCCAGGTCGCCGAGGCCGCCCGCGAACAGGACTGGCGCAAGCCGAGCTTCGCCAAGGAACTGTTCCTGGGCCGTTTCCGGCTCGACCTCATCCACCCGCACCCGGTCCCCTCCGACGAGGCCGTCCGGCGCGGCGAGGCGTTCCTGGCCAAGCTCCGCGCCTTCTGCGACACCCAGGTGGACGCGGCCCGCATCGAGCGCGAGGCCCGGATCCCCGACGAGGTGATCGCCGGGCTCAAGGAGCTCGGCGCGCTCGGCATGAAGATCGACCCCAAGTACGGCGGCCTCGGCCTCACCCAGGTCTACTACAACAAGGCGCTGGCCCTCATCGGCTCGGCCAGCCCCGCGATCGGCGTGCTGCTGTCGGCGCACCAGTCGATCGGCGTGCCGCAGCCGCTGAAGATGTTCGGCACCCCCGAGCAGAAGCAGAAGTTCCTGCCCCGCTGCGCCACCACCGACATCAGCGCCTTCCTCCTCACCGAGCCGGACGTCGGCTCCGACCCGGCCCGCCTCGCCACCAGCGCGGTACCGGACGATGGGGGCCCCTCCCGCTCGAGCGATTTCGAGAGTGGGGGAGACTACGTCCTCGACGGCGTCAAGCTGTGGACGACCAACGGCGTGGTCGCCGACCTGCTGGTCGTGATGGCCCGGGTGCCGAAGAGGGACGGCCACAAGGGCGGCATCACCGCCTTCGTCGTGGAGAGCGGCACCCCCGGCATCACCGTCGAGAACCGCAACGCCTTCATGGGCCTGCGCGGCATCGAGAACGGCGTCACCCGCTTCCACCAGGTCCGCGTCCCGGCCGCGAACCGCATCGGACCCGAGGGCGCGGGCCTCAAGATCGCCCTGACCACCCTCAACACCGGCCGGCTCTCGCTGCCCGCGTCCTGTGTGGCGGCCGGCAAGTGGAGCCTGAAGATCGCCCGCGAGTGGTCGGCCGCGCGTGAGCAGTGGGGCAAGCCGATCGCCCACCACGAGGCGGTCGGCGCGAAGATCAGCTTCATCGCGGCGACGACCTTCGCCCTGGAGGCCGTCCTCGACCTGTCCTCGCAGATGGCCGACGAGGACCGCAACGACATCCGCATCGAGGGCGCGCTGGCCAAGCTCATCGCCTCCGAGATGGGCTGGCGGATGGCCGACGAACTGGTCCAGATCCGCGGCGGCCGCGGCTTCGAGACGGCCGCCTCCCTCGCCGCCCGCGGCGAACGCGCGGTCCCCGCCGAACAGGTCCTGCGCGACCTGCGGATCAACCGCATCTTCGAGGGCTCGACGGAGATCATGCACCTCCTCATCGCCCGCGAGGCCGTCGACGCCCACCTCACGGTCGCCGGCGACCTCATCGACCCCGACAAGTCCCTCCAGGACAAGGCGAAGGCGGGCGCGGGCGCGGGTGTCTTCTACGCCAAGTGGCTGCCGAAGCTGGTCGCGGGACCGGGGCAGCTGCCGTCGTCGTACAGCGAGTTCAAGCACGCGGGCGTCGACCTCGCCCCGCATCTGCGCCACGTCGAGCGGCACTCCCGCAAGCTCGCCCGCTCCACGTTCTACGCCATGTCCCGCTGGCAGGGCCGGATGGAGACCAAGCAGGGCTTCCTCGGCCGGATCGTGGACATCGGCGCGGAGCTCTTCGCGATGAGCGCGGCCTGTGTGCGCGCCGAGCTGCTGCGCTCGCGCGGTGAGCACGGCCGCGAGGCCTACCAACTCGCCGACGCCTTCTGCCGCCAGTCCCGGCTGCGCGTCGACGAGCTCTTCACCCGCCTGTGGAGCAACACCGACGACCTGGACCGCAAGGTCGTCAAGGGCGTCATGGCAGGCGCCTACGAGTGGCTGGAGCAGGGCATCGTCGACCCGTCCGGGGACGGCCCGTGGATCGCCGAGGCGGCCCCGGGACCCAGCGAACGGGAGAACGTCCACCGTTCCCTCGGATGAGTCCGTCGGATGAGCCGTCGGATGAGCCGTCGGACGAGCCGTCGGACGAGCCGTCGGACGAGCCGTCGGACGAGTCCCTCGGGTGAGTCCGTCGGGTGACCCGTCGCACACCGGTGCGCAGGGTGTCCTCCTTGGGGGGACACCCTGTCCCGGCGTGCACGCGGTGCGGCGACAATGGGGGGATGAGCGACAGTCCAAGCCCTCTCGCCGACCCGCACCTCGTCTACGACCCCGTCGTGGGCGACGGTCCCAAGGACGTGGTCGTCCTCGGCTCCACCGGCTCGATCGGCACCCAGGCCATCGACCTCGTGCTGCGCAACCCGGACCGGTTCCGGGTGACGGGCCTGTCCGCCAACGGCGGCCGGGTCGCCCTCCTCGCCGAGCAGGCCCGCCTGCTGCGGGTGCGGACCGTCGCGGTGGCCCGCGAGGACGTCGTGCCCGCCCTGCGCGAGGCCTTGGCCGCCGAGTACGGCACGGGCGAGCCGCTGCCCGAGATCCTCGCCGGACCGGACGCGGCCACCCGGCTCGCCGCCTCCGACTGCCACACCGTCCTCAACGGCATCACGGGCTCCATCGGTCTCGCGCCCACCCTCGCCGCCCTGGAGGCGGGCCGCACCCTCGCGCTCGCCAACAAGGAGTCGCTCATCGTCGGCGGCCCGCTGGTCAAGGCGCTCGCGAAGCCCGGCCAGATCATCCCGGTGGACTCCGAGCACGCGGCCCTCTTCCAGGCCCTGGCCGGCGGCGCCAGGGCCGACGTCCGCAAGCTGGTCGTCACCGCCTCCGGCGGCCCGTTCCGCGGCCGTACCAAGGCGCAGCTGGCGCACGTCACGGTCGAGGACGCCCTCGCCCACCCCACCTGGTCCATGGGCCCGGTGATCACGATCAACTCCGCGACCCTCGTCAACAAGGGCCTGGAAGTCATCGAGGCGCACCTCCTCTACGACATTCCCTTCTCCCGGATTGAGGTGGTCGTGCACCCGCAGTCGTATGTCCACTCGATGGTTGAGTTCACGGACGGATCGACACTGGCCCAGGCGACGCCCCCCGACATGCGCGGCCCCATCGCCATCGGCCTCGGCTGGCCGCAGCGCGTCCCGGGCGCGGCGCCCGCCTTCGACTGGAGCGCCGCGTCGACCTGGGAGTTCTTCCCCCTCGACGACGAGGCGTTCCCCTCGGTGAGCCTCGCCCGGCACGTGGGCGAGCTCGCGGGCACGGCCCCGGCGGTGTTCAATGCCGCGAACGAGGAGTGCGTGGAGGCGTTCCGCAAGGGCGCGCTCCCGTTCAACGGGATCATGGAGACCGTCACCCGGGTCGTGGAGGAGCACGGCACGCCGGCGAAGGGAACTTCGCTCACCGTGTCGGACGTCCTCGAGGCGGAGACCTGGGCCCGGGCCCGGACACAAGAACTGACGGCTACCGCGGAGGCGCGTGCATGACAGCCCTGATGATGATCCTCGGCATAGTCGTCTTCGCGGTCGGCCTGCTGTTCTCGATCGCCTGGCACGAGCTGGGCCACCTGTCCACGGCCAAACTCTTCGGCATCCGGGTGCCGCAGTACATGGTCGGCTTCGGCCCGACCCTCTTCTCCCGCCGCAAGGGCGAGACCGAGTACGGCTTCAAGGCCATCCCGTTCGGCGGCTACATCCGCATGATCGGCATGTTCCCGCCCGGCGAGGACGGCCGCGTCACGGCCCGCTCCACCTCGCCCTGGCGCGGCATGATCGAGGACGCCCGCTCGGCCGCGTACGAGGAGCTCCAGCCGGGCGACGAGACGCGCATGTTCTACACGCGCAAGCCCTGGAAGCGCGTCATCGTCATGTTCGCGGGCCCCTTCATGAACCTGGTGCTCGCGGTGGGCCTCTTCCTCACCGTCCTGATGGGCTTCGGCATCCAGCAGCAGACCACCACCGTCAGCTCGGTCTCGCCCTGCGTCATCGCGCAGAGCCAGAACCGCGACGCGTGCAAGTCGACCGACCCGGCCTCCCCGGCCGCCGCCGCCGGAATGAAGCCGGGCGACAAGATCGTCTCCTTCGCCGGACAGCGGACGGACGACTGGAACAAGCTGTCCGACCTCATCCGGGTCAGCGCCGGCAAGGAGGTCTCCATCGTCGTCGACCGCAAGGGCCAGGAGCTGACCCTGCACACGACGATCGCCACCAACCAGGTCGCCAAGAAGGACGCCGACGGGGCGTATGTCCAGGGCGAGTACGTCAAGGCCGGCTTCCTCGGCTTCAGCGCCGCCACCGGCGTCGTCAAGCAGGACTTCGGCGACTCGGTGTCCTGGATGACCGACCGGGCGGGCGAGGCCGTCGACTCCATCGCCGCCCTCCCCGGCAAGATCCCGGCCCTGTGGAACGCGGCCTTCGACGGCGCGCCCCGCGAACCCGACTCGCCCATGGGCGTGGTCGGCGCGGCCCGCGTCGGCGGTGAGATCTTCACCCTCGACATCCCGGCCTCGCAGCAGCTCGCCATGGCCGTGATGCTGGTCGCCGGCTTCAACCTCTCCCTGTTCCTGTTCAACATGCTCCCGCTGCTGCCCCTGGACGGCGGGCACATCGCGGGCGCCCTGTGGGAGTCGTTGCGCCGCAACCTGGCCAAGCTGCTGCGCCGGCCCGACCCGGGCCCGTTCGACGTGGCGAAGCTGATGCCGGTGGCCTACGTGGTCGCGGGCGTCTTCATCTGCTTCACGATCTTGGTCTTGATCGCAGATGTGGTAAACCCGGTCAAGATCTCGTAGGGCGAGCCCTCGTCATCCGTGGAGGGAGACGGCCCGGCACCTCCCCGGTGCCGGGCCGTCTCCATTGAGTGTGTTTGACGGCAGCGATGTGCTCCTGCCGGGGGCAGTGCCGTAATCTCGAAGCCTGGAACCCGCCTGAAGACGGGGCCTGAGCCTTGATCCACGACTTGGGGTTGCACAGCAGATGACTGCGATTTCTCTCGGCATGCCGTCCGTTCCGACCAAGCTCGCCGAGCGCCGCAAGAGCCGGCAGATCCAGGTCGGCTCAGTGGCGGTAGGCGGAGACGCGCCCGTCTCGGTCCAGTCGATGACGACGACGCGTACGTCGGACATCGGCGCGACGCTGCAGCAGATCGCGGAGCTGACGGCGTCCGGCTGCCAGATCGTGCGGGTGGCGTGTCCGACGCAGGACGACGCGGACGCGTTGTCGACGATCGCGCGCAAGTCGCAGATCCCGGTGATCGCGGACATCCACTTCCAGCCGAAGTACGTGTTCGCGGCGATCGAGGCGGGCTGTGCGGCGGTGCGGGTGAACCCGGGCAACATCAAGCAGTTCGACGACAAGGTGCGGGAGATCGCGAAGGCGGCCAACGAGCACGGCACGCCGATCCGCATCGGCGTCAACGCGGGTTCGCTGGACCGCCGGCTGCTGCAGAAGTACGGCAGGGCCACCCCCGAGGCGCTGGTGGAGTCGGCCCTGTGGGAGGCGTCCCTCTTCGAGGAGCACGACTTCCGCGACATCAAGATCTCGGTCAAGCACAACGACCCGGTCGTGATGATCGAGGCGTACCGGCAGCTCGCCGCGCAGTGCGACTACCCGCTCCACCTGGGCGTCACCGAGGCCGGCCCCGCCTTCCAGGGCACGATCAAGTCGGCGGTCGCCTTCGGCGCGCTGCTCTCCCAGGGCATCGGCGACACCATCCGCGTCTCGCTGTCGGCGCCGCCGGTGGAGGAGGTCAAGGTCGGCAACCAGATCCTGGAGTCCCTCGACCTCAAGCAGCGCGGTCTGGAGATCGTCTCCTGCCCCTCCTGCGGCCGCGCCCAGGTCGACGTCTACAAACTCGCCGAGGAGGTCACCGCCGGCCTCACCGGCATGGACGTCCCGCTGCGCGTCGCCGTCATGGGCTGCGTCGTCAACGGCCCCGGCGAGGCCCGCGAGGCCGACCTGGGCGTCGCCTCCGGCAACGGCAAGGGGCAGATCTTCGTGAAGGGCGAGGTCATCAAGACCGTCCCCGAGTCGAAGATCGTCGAGACCCTCATCGAAGAGGCCATGAAGCTGGCCGAACAGATGGAAGCAGCGGGCATCACCTCGGGCGAACCGTCGGTGTCGGTAGCAGGCTGACGCGATTCAGCCCGTCCGGCGTTCGGGGGCGGGACCTCGCAGCGCCGGCCGGGGAAACTCAGCCCGTCTGGGGGTGCCCCCTCCGGGGGAGTTTGAGAACGAGGCCCGTTCAGGGCCGACGCGGGGGCCCGGGGGCGGCAGCCCCCGTCACGACGGCACGACAAGCCCACCGTCACGGCGGACGAACGCCCACTGAACGCAGGGCGGCACGGCAAAGCTTCCGCAGGTACAGTGCGGGGACCAGTCAGACATGAGTGTGAGGCCCCCGCGCGTGTTGACCCAGACGACCTCCCGGGTCCTCGAACCGAGCGACCTGGACGCCGCGCTCGCCGTCCTCGACCGCGAGCCGGTCGCCAACGCCTTCGTCACGTCCCGCGTCCAGGTCGCGGGCCTCGACCCGTGGCGGCTCGGCGGCGAGATGTGGGGCTGGTACGAGGACGGCATGCTGACGTCCCTGTGCTACGCGGGCGCCAACCTCGTCCCGATCTGCGCCACCACCCGCGCCGTGCGCGCCTTCGCCGACCGCGCCCGCCGCGCGGGCCGCCGCTGCTCCTCGATCGTCGGCCCCACCGAGTCGACGACCCGCCTCTGGCGCCTCCTCGAACCCCACTGGGGCCCGGCCCGCGAGGTCCGCACCAGGCAGCCCCTCATGGTCACCGACCGGATGCCCGCCGACATCGCCCCGGACCCCTACGTCCGCCGCGTCCGCAAGGACGAGATGGACACGATCATGCCGGCGTGCGTGGCGATGTTCACCGAGGAGGTCGGTGTCTCCCCGATGGCCGGCGACGGCGGTCTGCTCTACCAGGCCCGGGTCGCCGAACTCGTCGGCTCCGGCCGCTCGTTCGCCCGTCTCGACGACCGGGGCAACGTCGTCTTCAAGGCCGAGATCGGCGCGGCGACCTCCCGGGCCTGCCAGATCCAGGGCGTGTGGGTGGCCCCCGAGTACCGCGGCCGGGGACTGGCCGCCCCCGGCATGGCCGCGGTCCTGCGCTACGCCCTGGCGGACGTCGCCCCGGTGGCGAGCCTGTACGTCAACGACTTCAACACGGCGGCGCGGCGCACCTACACGAGGGTGGGCTTCCAGGAGGTCGGCGCCTTCACCAGCGTGCTGTTCTGACGCCCCTGTAGGCTCCCCGCCATGGACCTCTCCATCGGCCCCCTGGACCTTCCCGCCCACGTGGACGAGGCCCTGGCCGTCCAGGCCGTCGCCTTCGGGCTGGGCCCGGACGAAGTGGCCGTCCGACGGCAGATCGTCCTGCGCCACATGACCGGTCGAGGCGCGCGGGCCTTCGGCGCGACGACCCCCGAGGGCCGGCTGATCGGCTTCGTCTACGGCATGCCGAACGACCGCGGCCACTGGTGGTCCACCGTCGTCCAGCCCTATCTGCGGGCCCAGCACAACGAGTACTGGCTGGACGACTCCTTCGTGATCACGGAACTCCACGTCCACCCCGCCCACCAGAACCGCGGTGTGGGCCGGGCGCTGATCACCACGATCACCGACACCGCGAGCGAGCCCCGCTCGATCCTCTCCGCCATCGACACCGAGAGCCCCGCCCGCGCCCTCTACCGTTCCCTCGGGTACCACGACCTGGCCCGCCGCGTCCTGTTCCCGAGCGCCCCCCGCCCGTACGCGGTGATGGGCGCCCCGCTGCCCCTCCTGCGCCGCTGAAACGGATTTCCGGGCACGCCGCGCTCCCGGCTAACCTCCTAGTGCCGTGACCGGAAAGGTTCGCTCGAGCCGGTGAACCTGTCCGGGCGCGGCGCTAGCCACCACCTTCCCCGCTCCCGGCCTCGCCCGGGGACGGAGGACCCCCATCGGCAGGAGTACGAGAACCATGGCCAACGCACCGGTCCAGCGCATGTCCCAGTTGATGGCGAAGACGCTGCGCGACGACCCGGCGGACGCCGAAGTCCTCAGCCACAAGCTCCTCGTCCGGGCGGGCTACGTCCGCCGCACCGCCGCCGGCATCTGGTCCTGGCTGCCGCTCGGCAAGAAGGTCCTCGCGAACGTGGAGCGCATCGTCCGCGAGGAGATGGACGCCATCGGCGCCCAGGAGGTCAGCCTCCCCGCGCTGCTGCCCCGCGAGCCCTACGAGGCCACCGGCCGGTGGGACGAGTACGGCCCGGAGCTGTTCCGCCTCCAGGACCGCAAGGGCGGCGACTACCTCCTCGGCCCGACCCACGAGGAGATCTTCACGCTGATCGTGAAGGACCAGGCGTCCTCCTACAAGGACCTGCCGGTCATCCTCTACCAGATCCAGACCAAGTTCCGCGACGAGGCCCGTCCCCGGGCCGGCATCCTGCGCGGCCGCGAGTTCCTCATGAAGGACTCGTACTCCTTCGACACCGAGGACGAGGGCCTGGCCCGGTCGTACGCGCTGCACCGCCAGGCCTACCAGAAGGTGTTCGAGCGCCTCGGCCTCGACTACCGCATCTGCGCCGCCACCGCGGGCGCCATGGGCGGCTCGAAGTCGGAGGAGTTCCTGGCCCCGGCCGGCGCCGGCGAGGACACCTTCGCCGACTGCCCGAACTGCGACTTCGCGGCCAACACCGAGGCGATCGCCTACGAGTTGAAGCCGGTGGACGCCGACGGCGTGCCCGCGCTCGAGGAGATCCCGACCCCGGACACCCCCACCATCGAGACCCTCGCCGCCCACCTCGGTGTGCCGGCCTCCGCAACCCTGAAGAACCTCCTGGTGAAGGTGGACGGGGAGATCGTCGCCGTCGGCGTGCCCGGCGACCGCGAGGTCGACCTCGGCAAGGTCGAGGCGCACTTCGCCCCGGCCGCCGTCGAACTCGTCACCGCCGAGGACTTCGTGGGCCGCCCCGACCTGGTCCGCGGCTACGTCGGTCCGCAGGGCCTGGGCGAGAAGGTCACCTACATCGCCGACCCGCGGGTGCCCCCCGGCACCTCCTGGATCACCGGCGCCAACAAGGAGGGCACGCACGCGAAGAACGTCGTCGCGGGCCGTGACTTCGAGGTCGGCGGTTACGTCGACGTCGTCGTCGTCCAGGAGGGCGACCCCTGCCCCAAGTGCGGCACCGGCCTCCACCTGGACCGCGCCATCGAGATCGGCCACATCTTCCAGCTGGGCCGCAAGTACGCGGACGCCCTCAAGCTCGACGTCCTCGGCCAGAACGGCAAGCCGGTCCGGGTGACCATGGGCTCGTACGGCATCGGCGTCTCCCGCGCGGTCGCCGCCCTCGCCGAGCAGTCCGCCGACGACAAGGGCCTGTGCTGGCCCGCCGAGGTCGCTCCGGCCGACGTGCACGTCGTCGCCGCGGGCAAGGCCCTGCAGACCGAGCTGGCGCTCGAGGTGTCGGAGAAGCTGCGGGAGGCCGGTCTGCGCGTCCTGGTCGACGACCGGGCCGGCGTCTCCCCGGGCGTGAAGTTCACCGACTCCGAGCTGATGGGCGTGCCGAAGATCCTGGTGGCGGGCCGCCGCTCCGCCGAGGGCGTCCTGGAGCTGAAGGACCGCAGGACCGGCGAGCGCGAGGAGCTCACGGTCGACGAGGCGATCGCCCGCCTCACCGCGTGAGGTGAAGAGCCGTAGCAGAGAGTTCTGACGAGGCGGCGCACAGCTGTCTCGCAGGCCTCTTGCCGCGGCGGCGGTCCGCGGAGGCGCACGACGGACGGCGGCACCCGCCGCCGTCACGCTCGCCGCGGCGGCCGGGGTGTTCGCCCTGGTCGGCACGGTGCAGGCGTCTTCGGCGAACCGGCCCCGCCCACGTACCGGCGCCCGCCGGTCCGCGAACGCTGCGTGGGCGGCACCCCACCCCCCGTCCTGTGCCCGGCGCCCCGATCCCGCCCGCCACCCTGGGACGGGCCCGCCGGGCGGCGTCCGACTTGCCCGGGCCTCGCCCTACGACTGACGCCCGACACCGCGCCCTGAGGACCGGCCGGAATCAGCCGGACACTGTGCCCGGCGCGCCAGCCGGCGAAGCTCTCGTGACCAACGCGCCCTAGAGCCAGCCGGCGAACTCCAGCAGCAGCTCCGCGTCCTTGCGGCGGCCCACCCGCAGCGCGCGCACGCCCGACTCCACCGCGCGGAACAGGGTCCAGCCCCGCACCCGTTCCTGGTCCAGGTCCAGCGACTCCGCGAGCCGCTTCACCCGCCGGCGGGTCGTCGTCGCCCCGGACGGCGAGGCGATCAGATCCTCCACCCGGTCCCGCACCAGCCGGGCGAGATCGAACGCGCGCTCGCCGGCCACCGGGTCCGGCCCCACCGCCAGCCACGGCATCCGCTCACCCGCCAGCACCTTGCTCTGCCGGAACGTGCCGTGCAGCAACAGCTGCTCGGGCGGCGCGGCCAGCAGCGCCGCGCGCGCGGCGAGCGCCGCGTCCACCAGGGCGGCCACATCGGGCTCGGCCGCGGCGCTCGCCCGCATGGCCTCCGCCTGCCGCCCGGTGCGGTCGGCGACGGTCTCGAACGAATGACCGGCCGGCGGCTCCACCCACAGCCGCCGCAGCGTGCCGGCCGCCTCCAGCAGCGCCTTCGCCTCCGGCAGGGACCGCACGGACACATCGGGGTGCAGCCGCTCGAGGAGCAGCGCCCCGGGCGTCGTCGGCCCGTCCAGCAGTTGGACGGCGCCCAGGCCGTCCCAGTGCGTCAGTGCGGCCCGCTCGGCCTCGGGCCGGAACCGGGGCGGGGCCAGCTTCAGCACGGCCGGCGACCCGTCCGCCCGCCGCACGAGCACGACGAGGCTGCTCCGGCCGCCCGGCGCCTGCACCCGGTCGACGGTCAACTCGCGTAGAGCGACGGCTTGTCGGGCCGTCTCCGGCAACGTCTCCAACCAGCCGTCACCGTCCGGCGCCGTTTCTCCGAGCGCTCGGACCAGACGCTGAGGCGGTTCGAAAGCCATGCGCGAGTCGTTCCCTTCCGTCTCCGGTCAAGCCGTGGGCGTCCCCGCAGCCGCTGTCGCCACAGCCACCGCCGCCGTCGTCGCCGACCCCGAACCGTCGCCACCCGGCGCTCGTCCGAGCCGCCGCCTGAGCCGTCCTCTAAGGCGCGGTCGCTCCCGCCGCCGCCTCCGGAGCCGCCGCGGACGCCGATCCCGTGGCCGGATCCGTACCGCCGCGCTCGGCGAGCCCAGGGAAGGCTACGCTCCCGCCCCGCCAGCGTGCCGCGCGGACCGCCGCCTCCCGCAGTGCGGCGGCGGCCTCCCGCCGCCGCGCCCCGGCGGCCGCCCGCACCAGATCGGAGTACACCCCGGCCACCCGGTCCTCCAGCTCGGCGGCGAGCCGGACCGCCGTCGCGGAGTCCGCCACCGGGAACGGCAGCGCATACCCGGCGCTCGCGGCGACCGGATCGGCGCCCAGGCCGCGCACCTCGCGCGCCAGCGCGTCCCGCCGCGCCCGGTGCGCGTCGTAGGCCGCCCGCGCCTCGCTGCTCCGGCCCTCGCCGACACGGCCGCCGACCACTCCGTACCCGTACACGGCGGCGTGTTCGGCGGCCAGCGCCGCCTGCACCGCCGTCAGCTCCGCGCCCGTCTCCCCGCTCATCGCGTCCCGTCCGTCAGCAGATAGGCGTGCGCCGCTCCGGCCGCAGCCACCGAGGCGAGCAGCCGGGCCAGCTCGCCCGGAACATCCAGCAGCTCCGCGGCCCTGCGGTCGGCGAGCGCCCGCTCGGCGGCCGCGAGCCCGACGAGGGTGTCCCGCTCGGTCGCCGGCGCGGCGGCGGACGGCGCGGCGGCGGACGGCGGGGCCGAGGCACCGGCCGCCGCAGTCGCGCCGGGGGCGGAGGGCGAGGAGGAGCCGGCGGCGGAGGGGGAGGCGGTGGGGGAGGCGGTGGGGGAGGCAGAGGGGGACGCCGTGCCGACGCCCCCGAACGCCGCCACATGCCGGACGACCTCCGCCCGCAGCGGAGCCAGCCGCGCCGCCAGCGTCGGATGGACGGCGAGCGCGGCGTCGTACCGCGCCACCAGACCGTCGCTCTCCCGCGCCGCACGCGCGCGTACCCGCTCGGTGACCGACGGGGTGCGGCTCGCGCTCCGCGCGGTCTCCTCGGGCCCGGCGGAGCAGCCCGCCAGCAGAGCGGCACCGGCGGCCGAGGCGAGCAGGGTTCTTCTGCGCGGCCCCGAGGGGGTGCGCGAGGGGTGGGGGAACGGCACGGCAGACGTCCTCGGCGATGTCGTACGGAGCCAGGACCGGCATCCGTACCCGTATCGGTACCGGGACCTGTCCTGGTGGGCGGCGAACCCGTGATCACCGTACCCGCGCGCCCGCCGCGCACCACTCAGCGGCACCACCCGTCGGCACCACTCAGCGGCACCGCGCGCGTGAGCCCCGCCACCCTCCGTGCACAGGTGGACGGCAACACTCCCTGCGACCGGATACCCTTTGACCAGACACGAGCCCCCACCCACAACAGCACACGCGGCCGAGGAGTCACCCGGATGAGCACCACCCAGAGCGAGAGGCTGCGAGAGCTCCTGGAACCGCTCGTCGCCTCCCAGGGTCTGGATCTCGAAGAGATCACCGTGGACTCGGTAGGCCGCAGAAGAGTGCTGAGCGTCGTCGTCGACTCCGACACCGGAGCGGACCTGGACCGGATCGCCGATGTGAGCCGCGCGCTCTCGGCGAAGCTCGACGAGACGGACGCGATGGGCGAGGGCGAGTACACCCTCGAGGTCGGCACCCCCGGCGCGGAGCGCGCCCTCACCGAACACCGGCACTACGTGCGCGCCACCGGCCGTCTGGTCCGCTTCCAGCTCGGCGCGGGCGGCGACCTGGTCGCCCGGATCCTGACGGTCGACGACGAGGGGCTCGACGTCGAGGTGCCCGGCGTGAAGGGCCGCAAGGCCACCGCCCGCCGGCTCGCCTTCGGCGACGTCGACAAGGCGCGCGTACAGGTCGAGTTCAACCGCAAGGACGGCTCGGCCGCCGACCAGAGCGACAGCAACGAGAAGGAAGAGGAGGCGTAGCCGTGGACATCGACATGAGCGCCCTGCGGGGCTTGGTGCGGGAGAAGGAGATCTCCTTCGACCTGCTGGTCGAGGCGATCGAGTCGGCCCTCCTCATCGCCTACCACCGCACCGAGGGAAGCCGCCGTCACGCGCGCGTGGAACTCGACCGGCAATCGGGGCACGTGACCGTGTGGGCGAAGGAGGACCCCGAGGACCTCGAGGAGGGGCAGGAGCCCCGCACGTTCGACGACACCCCGTCCGACTTCGGCCGTATCGCCGCCACCACGGCCAAGCAGGTCATCCTGCAGCGCCTGCGCGACGCCGAGGACGACGCGACGCTCGGCGAGTACGCCGGCCGTGAGGGCGACATCGTCACCGGCGTGGTCCAGCAGGGCCGCGACCCGAAGAACGTGCTCGTGGACATCGGCAAGCTGGAGGCCATCCTGCCGGTGCAGGAGCAGGTCCCCGGCGAGACGTACCCGCACGGCCTGCGCCTGCGGTCGTACGTCGTCCGGGTGGCGAAGGGTGTCCGCGGCCCGTCCGTCACCCTCTCCCGGACGCACCCCAACCTGGTGAAGAAGCTCTTCGCGCTGGAGGTGCCGGAGATCGCCGACGGGTCCGTCGAGATCGCCGCCATCGCCCGCGAGGCCGGTCACCGCACGAAGATCGCCGTAAGGTCCACCCGTTCGGGCCTGAACGCCAAGGGCGCCTGCATCGGCCCCATGGGCGGCCGGGTGCGCAACGTCATGGGCGAACTCAACGGCGAGAAGATCGACATCGTGGACTGGTCGGACGACCCGGCCGAGATGGTGGCGAACGCCCTGTCCCCGGCCCGCGTCTCCAAGGTCGAGGTCGTGGACCTCGGGGCCCGTTCCGCGCGCGTGACCGTACCGGACTACCAGCTGTCCCTGGCGATCGGCAAGGAGGGGCAGAACGCCCGTCTCGCCGCCCGGCTGACCGGCTGGCGGATCGACATCCGTCCGGACACCGAACAGGCTGAGGAATAGATCTCGGCCTGAGTGGGCTGAGATCACGTCAGAGTTCTGTGCGGCAAGCGTTCGACTGCAGCCCCGAAGGGGTGAGGTCGGCGCGGGGAGGTAGACTTAGCTGTGTCTGGCCGGACGCACGCCGGAGCATGCCCTGAACGCACCTGTGTGGGGTGCCGGGAGCGAGCGGCCAAGACGGAGCTGCTGCGCATCGTGGCGATCGAGGACGCATGTGTCCCTGATCCACGCGGTACGCTGCCCGGCCGGGGTGCGTATCTGCATCCCGCCCCGTTCTGTCTCGATCAGGCGGTACGCCGACGGGCGTTCACGAGGGCGTTGCGAGCCCCGGGAGCGCTCGACACAAAGGTGTTGCGCCAGTACGTCGAGCAGACGACCGTTGCCGAGCAGGCAACACCGTAAGAAGGCGTCGCACGGAACCCCCGTGCGGCTCTGGTACCCCGCGAGTTGGAAGTAGGTCGAGATTGCGATGAGCACTCGATGAGCACGCGATGAGTACGCCCATGAAGTAGCGACGGTCCGGACACACCCGGACCTAAAAGGAGCGAAGTGGCTAAGGTCCGGGTATACGAACTCGCCAAGGAGTTCGGGGTGGAGAGCAAGGTCGTCATGGCCAAGCTCCAGGAACTCGGTGAATTCGTCCGTTCGGCGTCCTCGACGATCGAGGCGCCCGTTGTCCGCAAGTTGACAGACGCCTTCCAGGGCGGCGGCGGCAAGTCCGCCAAGCCGGCCCCGCGCAAGGCTGCCCCCAGGCCCGGCGCGCCCTCTCCGGCGCAGGCGGCCCGTCCGGGCCCGGCTGCTCCGCGGCCGGCCGCCCCCAAGCCTCCGACGGCTCAGCAGCCCGCGGCGCCCGCCGCGCCCGCTGCCTCGTCGGCCCCGTCGGCCCCCGCGCCGACGACCCCCGGCCCGCGTCCGGGCCCCAAGCCCGCCCCGCGTCCGGCCCCCGCCGCCCCGGAGTTCACCGCTCCGCCGTCGGCCCCGGCCGCTCCGGCGGCTCAGGCCCAGCCCGCGGCTCCGGCCCAGTCCGCCCCGCGTCCGGCCTCGCAGGGTCCGCGCCCCGGCGCGCCCCGTCCCGCCGGCCGCCCCGGCGCCGGTCAGGGCCAGGACCGTGGTGACCGCGGCGACCGCGGTCAGCGTCCGGCCGCCGCGCAGGGTCCGCGTCCCGGTGGCGCGCCCCGTCCGGGCGGCGCCCGTCCGGCCGGTCCGCGTCCGGGCAACAACCCCTTCACGTCCGGCGGCAACGCCGGCATGGCGCGTCCGCAGGCGCCCCGTCCGCAGGGCGCCCCGCGTCCCGGCGGCCCGGGTGCTCCCGGCGCCGGTCCCCGTCCCCAGTCCCCCGGCGGTCAGGGCGGCGGTCCCCGTCCGCAGTCCCCGGGCGGCGCCCGTCCGAGCCCGGGCGGCATGCCTCGCCCGCAGGGCGCAGGCCCCGGCGGTCCGCGTCCCGGCGGCGGTCCGCGTCCGAACCCCGGCATGATGCCGCAGCGTCCCGCTGCCGGCCCGCGTCCCGGCGGCGGCCCCGGTGGCCGCGGTCCCGGTGGCGGCGGCGGTGCGGGTCGTCCCGGCGGCGGCGGTCGTCCCGGCGGCGGCGGCTTCGCGGGTCGTCCGGCCGGTCCCGGCGGCGGCGCCCGTCCCGGTGGCGGCGGCGGCTTCGCCGGTCGTCCCGGCGGCGGCGGTCCCGGTGGCGGCGGCGGCTTCGGCGGCGGTCGTCCCGGCTTCGGCGGACGTCCCGGCGGCCCCGGTGGCCGTGGTGGCACGCAGGGCGCCTTCGGTCGTCCCGGCGGTCCCGCGCGTCGCGGTCGCAAGTCGAAGCGGCAGAGGCGCCAGGAGTACGAGGCCATGCAGGCCCCGTCGGTCGGCGGCGTGATGCTGCCTCGCGGCAACGGCGAGACCATTCGCCTGTCGCGCGGTGCGTCCCTCACCGACTTCGCCGAGAAGATCAACGCCAACCCGGCGTCGCTCGTCGCGGTGATGATGAACCTCGGCGAGATGGTCACGGCCACGCAGTCCGTCTCCGACGCGACCCTCGAGGTCCTCGCCGGCGAGATGAACTACACCATCCAGATCGTCAGCCCCGAGGAGGAGGACCGCGAGCTGCTCGAGTCCTTCGACATCGAGTTCGGCGAGGACGAGGGCGATGAGGAGGACCTGGTGGTCCGCCCGCCGGTCGTCACCGTCATGGGTCACGTCGACCACGGCAAGACCCGACTGCTCGACGCCATCCGCAAGACGAACGTCATCGCGGGCGAGGCCGGCGGCATCACCCAGCACATCGGTGCCTACCAGGTCTCGACCCAGGTCAACGAAGAGGACCGCGCGATCACCTTCATCGACACCCCGGGTCACGAGGCGTTCACCGCCATGCGTGCCCGTGGTGCCCGGTCGACGGACATCGCGATCCTGGTCGTCGCGGCCAACGACGGCGTCATGCCGCAGACGGTCGAGGCGCTCAACCACGCCAAGGCGGCCGAGGTCCCGATCGTCGTCGCGGTCAACAAGATCGACGTCGAGGGCGCCGACCCGACCAAGGTGCGCGGTCAGCTCACCGAGTTCGGTCTGGTGGCCGAGGAGTACGGCGGCGACACCATGTTCGTCGACATCTCCGCCAAGCAGGGTCTGAACATCGACTCCCTGCTCGAGGCCGTCATCCTCACCGCCGACGCCTCGCTCGACCTGCGGGCCAACCCCAGCCAGGACGCGCAGGGCATCTCGATCGAGTCCCGTCTCGACCGCGGCCGCGGCGCCGTGGCGACGGTCCTCGTGCAGCGAGGCACCCTGCGGGTCGGCGACACGATGGTCGTGGGCGACGCCTACGGCCGAGTGCGCGCCATGCTCGACGACAACGGCAACAACGTCGCCGAGGCCGGCCCGTCGACGCCGGTCCAGGTCCTGGGTCTGACCAACGTCCCGGGTGCGGGCGACAACTTCCTCGTCGTCGACGAGGACCGCACCGCCCGCCAGATCGCCGAGAAGCGTGCCGCCCGCGAGCGGAACGCCGCCTTCGCCAAGCGCACGCGCAGGTTCTCCCTGGAGAACCTGGACGCCGCCCTGAAGGCCGGCGAGGTCCAGCAGCTGAACCTGATCATCAAGGGTGACGCTTCCGGTTCGGTGGAGGCCCTCGAGTCCTCCCTGCTCCAGCTGGACGTCGGCGAAGAGGTCGACATCCGCGTCCTGCACCGCGGCGTCGGTGCGGTCACGGAGTCCGACATCGACCTGGCCATGGGCTCGGACGCCATCGTCATCGGCTTCAACGTCCGTGCGGCCGGTCGTGCCGCGCAGATGGCCGAGCGCGAGGGCGTCGACGTCCGGTACTACTCGGTCATCTACCAGGCGATCGAGGAGATCGAGGCGGCCCTGAAGGGCATGCTGAAGCCGGAGTACGAGGAGGTCGAGCTCGGCACGGCGGAGATCCGCGAGATCTTCAAGTCGTCCAAGCTGGGCAACATCGCCGGTGTCCTGGTCCGCTCGGGCGAGGTCAAGCGCAACACCAAGGCGCGCCTCATCCGCGACGGCAAGGTCATCGCGGAGAACCTCAACATCGAGGGCCTGCGCCGCTTCAAGGACGACGTCACCGAGATCCGCGAAGGCTACGAGGGCGGTATCAACCTCGGAAACTTCAACGACATCAAGATCGACGACGTCATCGCGACGTACGAGATGCGGGAGAAGCCGCGGGCGTAAGCATCCGTGGTGCGCACCGGCCGGCGGGGGATCCTTCCCCGCCGGCCGGTGCGGCGTCCGGCGGACGTGTGAACCGGCGCACATGAGCGGGGCGTGCGAGCGGCGAAGCGTGAGCGAGGGCGCGCGAACGGAGGCACGTGAGCGGAGGCGCGTGAGCGGGGCAAAACCCCGTCGAGTCGCCGCCGTGAACGCTGTACCGTTCTTGATGTCCCTGCCCCCTGGCGGCAGGGCCGTCGATCCCGTACCGGCGGGTGAACCGGTTACACATGTACGTGGGGACCCTGTCCTTCGACCTCCTCCTCGGCGACGTCCACTCGCTGAAGGAGAAGCGTTCCGTCGTCCGTCCGATCGTCGCCGAGCTCCAGCGCAAGTACGCGGTGAGCGCGGCCGAGGTGGACAATCAGAACCTCCACCGCAGGGCCAAGATCGGCCTTGCCGTGGTCTCCGGTGACGCGGAACATCTGACCGACGTCCTGGACCGGTGCGAACGGCTGGTGGCAGCCCGCCCCGAAGTGGAGCTGCTGTCGGTCAGACGCCGCTTGCACGGCGAAGACGACTGACACCGACCGACCACGTGAAGAACGCAACAAGGAAAGAACGGGAGACGGACCAGTGGCCGACAACGCGCGCGCCAAGAGGCTGGCGGACCTCATCCGAGAGGTGGTGGCCCAGAAGCTGCAGCGCGGGATCAAGGACCCGCGGCTCGGTTCCCACGTCACCATCACGGACACCCGGGTCACCGGCGACCTCAGGGAAGCGACCGTCTTCTACACCGTGTACGGCGACGACGAGGAGCGGGCGGCCGCGGCCGCCGGCCTGGAGAGCGCCAAGGGCGTCCTGCGCTCCGAGGTGGGCCGCGCGGCCGGCGTGAAGTTCACGCCGACGCTGGCCTTCGTCGCCGACGCCCTGCCGGACAACGCCCGCACCATCGACGACCTCCTCGACCGGGCACGTGCCGCCGACGAGAAGGTCCGCGAGGTGTCCGCGGGCGCCGGGTACGCCGGCGACGCCGACCCGTACAGGAAGCCCGGCGACGAGGACGAGACGGACGACTCCGCCTGATGAACGGCAAGCAGACCACGCCCGACGGCCTTGTCATCGTCGACAAGCCGTCGGGTTTCACTTCGCACGACGTCGTCGCCAAGATGCGGGGGATCGCCCGGACCCGCCGCGTCGGCCACGCCGGCACGCTCGATCCGATGGCGACGGGAGTCCTCGTCCTCGGCGTCGAGAAGGCGACGAAACTCCTCGGGCACCTCGCGCTCACCGAGAAGGAGTACCTGGGCACGATCCGGCTCGGCCAGACGACGCTGACCGACGACGCCGAGGGCGAGATCACGGGGTCCACGGACGCCTCGAAGGTCACCCGGGACGCGATCGACGCGGGCATCGCCAAGCTGAGCGGCGACATCATGCAGGTGCCGTCCAAGGTCAGCGCCATCAAGATCAACGGCGTCCGCTCCTACAAGCGCGCCCGGGACGGCGAGGACTTCGACATCCCGGCCCGCCCGGTCACCGTCTCCGCCTTCTCGGTGTACGACGTCCGTGACGCCGTCGCCGAGAACGGCACCCCGGTGACGGACCTGGTGGTGTCGGTCGTCTGCTCCTCCGGTACCTACATCCGTGCCCTCGCCCGCGACCTGGGCGCGGACCTCGGCGTCGGCGGCCACCTCACCGCCCTGCGCCGCACCCGCGTCGGCCCCTACAAGCTGGACTCGGCGAAGACCCTCGACCAACTGCAGCAGGAGCTGAGCGTGCTGCCGATCGCCGACGCGGCCGCCGCCGCGTTCCCCCGCTGGAACGTGGACGCGAGGCGCGCCCGGCTGCTTCTGAACGGCGTACGCCTGGAGATGCCCGACGAGTACGCGGGCGCGGGCGCGGTGGCCGTGTTCGACCCCGAGGGCCGCTTCCTGGCCCTGGTGGAGGAGCAGAAGGGCAAGGCGAAGAGCCTCGCCGTACTCGGCTGAGCCGTCCCCCTTCCGGTCTGCCCGTGGAGCGGCGGCGAGCACGGGGTGCTGCGCCGCCGCTCCACGGTCCCCCTCGGTTCCCCCACCCCTAGGCTGTCTCGGACGCGGGGTGTTCATTCACCCGTCCGGGCAGGCGCTCGGAGTGAACCGAGGGAGCGCAGGGGGGCGCTTTCGTTCCACGATCCGCCCCGCTGATCATTCGCGCCTACCGTCGAACGGAGGGCACGCGGGCGCGGTGGGAGGTACGGCGATGGCGGGACGGGGCCCGCGGACACCGCGGCAGGACCTCCTGCGGCAGGACCTTCTGCGGCACGATTCCCCTCGGGGTGCGTCGCGCGACGGCCGGACGGATCCTCACGACACCCGCGACGAAGACCCCGGCGCCCCCTTCGGCGCCGACGCCTCGTTGGTCCGCATCCGCGACCTGGCCGGCCGGCCGCGCGGCGCCGGCTTCGTCGCCGACCACCACGGCACGGTCCTCACCAGCCACGAGACGGTCGACGGCCTCTCCCGGCTCCTGGTGTGCGCGGCGGGCGACCGCAGCTGCGTCGTGAGCGCCGACGCGGTCACCCCGCTGCCCGAGCTCGACCTGGCGATCGTCCGCACCGAAGGCCTGGGCGCGGCCCCGTTGCCGATGACCGTACGGGAGGGCGTCGAGCCCGGCCGGTACGTCCGGCTGGCCGCCGGCTGCTGGCGCGAGGCGAGGGTACTGGGCGAGACGCCCGTGACGTACACGGCCATGGCCACGGACCGTTCCCACGTGCTCGACGGGGCCCTCGAGCTGGCCATCGGCACGGCGGGCCGGGACGCGCTGCGGCCGGCCGGCGGCGCGTCAGGCGGGCCGGTCCTCGACGCCGCCACCGGCGCGGTCGTCGCCGTCCTCGGCACGGCGCTGCGCTCCGGCCCCCGCGACACCGGCTTCGCTGTCACCCTGCGCCCGGTGCCCCCGGTGCCCCCGGTGCCCCCGGTGCCCCCGGTGCCCCCGGTGCCCCCGGTGCCCCCGGTGCCCCCGGTGCCCCCGTCGCCGCCTGGTGACGCCCCGGCGAGCGCCGAGGGTCCGGCGGGCGGGCCGGCCGGGCCGTCGCGAGAGACCCGACACGGGTACGGGACGGGAGTCGGGGTCGGGGACGGGTACGGGTACGGGAGCTTGGGCTTGGGCGGGGCCGTGGGTGCCGGGTCGGTGCACATGCCGGCGACCCGGGTCCCGGACGGCGGTTCGCCGCGCGGGGAGGGCGGGGCGGGTTCGGTACCGGCTCAGGCCGAGGTCGGCGGGCCCCTGGCCGAACTGCTCGCCCGCAACGCGGCGACCGTGCCGGCCTACGGCGCGGATCTCAATCTGGCAGGCGTGCTGGAGCTGACGGCCACCTCCGTCGCCTCGGACGGACCGGCCGGCGCGCTGTCCGGCTGCCTCGGCGGCACCGCCGGCGGTTCCCGTCCCGCCGCGACGGCCCCGGTCGAACGCGCGCAGCCCGCGCGGGAGTTCGCCGCCTTCGCGGTGAGCCCGGCGGCCGTCCTCGGCCTCGTCGGGGCGCCGGGCAGCGGCCGTACGACGGAACTGGCGGCGCTCGCCGCCCGCCGCTACCGGGCGTCCGACCAGGCACCCACCCTGTGGCTGCGCGGCGCCGACCTACGGGCGGACGACGACTCCCTGGCCGACGCGGTCCGCCGCACCCTGGCCCGGGCGGCACGCATCGTGGCCGCCGGGCGGAGCACACCGCGGACGGCCGTTCCCGGCCCGTCCCACCCGCCGGGCACGGCTGGGACCGCGAGGGCCGCCGAGAGCGTGTCGGGAGGGTCGAGCGGGTCGGGCGGATCGGGCGACGCCGGTCCGGGCGACGTCACCCCCGAGCGGCTGGCCCGTCTCGCCCGGGCCGCGGGCCGCCCCCTGCTGCTGCTCCTCGACGGCCCCGAGGAGATGTCCCCGGTCCTCGCCCACCGGCTCGCCGACTGGACGGAGGGCACCGCCCACTGGCTGCGGGAGACGGGCGCCCGACTGGTGGTCGCGTGCCGGGCGGAGTACTGGGAGCGGGCGGGCGCGCAGTTCCCGCCGGAGACGCTGTACGGGACCGCGGCGGTGTCGGGCCCGCTCCCGCCCTGCGTCCGCCTCGGCGACCTCACCCCCGAGGAGGCGCGCGAGGCCCGCGCCCGTTACGCCGTCCCCGAGAGCGCGCTCGCCGCCCCCGACGACCGTCACCCGCTCACCCTCCGCCTCTTCTCCGAAATCCGGGCCGCCCTGCCCGGCGGCGCGGCCCGGACCCCCGGTGACCGGGCGGTCGGTGATCGGCTGCCCGCCGACCTGGCCCCCTTCGACCTGGCCCCCGCCGACCTGGCCCCCCTCGACCGGGACGACGTCTTCGCCGCCCATCTCGACCTGATGTGCCTGCGCATCGCCGTCCGCATCGCCGTCGAGAACGGACTGCGGGGCGCGGCCGTGCGCCGTCTCGCGGTGAAGGTCTCCGGACAGGTGCACGAGGCCGCCCGCCGCAGCCTGGGGCCGGGACAGGGCCAGCTGGACCGGGCCTCGTTCGAAGCGGTGTTCCCCTGGGGGCCGGCGCCCGCCCGGCTCGGCGGCGGCAGCGGCTGGGCGTCCGCCGTCCTCACCGAGGGCCTTCTCGTGCCCGCGGGCAGCGGCTACCGCTTCGCCCACGAGGAACTCGCCGACTGGATCCAGGGCCTCCATCTCGACCTGGACGAAGCGCTGCGCACCCTGGTCCACCGCCCCGCCGACCGGGCCGCCGACCGCCCCGACGCGCCCGGCGGCGACCGTCCGCTGCCCGTGCCGCATCACCGCATCGGCCCCGTGATCCAGGCCCTGCTGCTCCTGGGTCGGCATCAGGGACCTCCTCAACTCGCCGCACGATTGCGCGAGTTGATCCACTCCCTGGAGGCCGACCCCGGCTCCTGGTGGGCCGCCCGGCTGCTCGCCGAAACCCTGCTGCGGGTGCCGGACGCGACGCCGTACACGGGCGTCCTGCGCCTGCTCGCGGACCGTATCGGCGCGGGCCTGGGCACCGGCGCCGATGTCGCGGAGACAGGCGCCCCCGTCGCGGACTTCGGCCCCGGATTCTGGACGCGACTCGCCCTCCCCTGCGACGCCCGCCTCGACCTCCTGCGCCGCCTGGTCCTCGCCGACGGCGCCCCCCACGCCGCGGACGCGCCCCGCTACCTGGACGTCGTGGCCGGCCTCCTCGCGGCCGACCCGGCAGCCGTGCAGCCGCACCTCACCCACTGGTTCGACGACGAGCGCCCGCTGCCCGCGACCCCGCACGCCACCGTGGCGACGGCCGCGCAGGCCCTGTTGCACACCCATCGCCGCCGCGCCCTCGACGATCTCACCGACGTGCTCGTCGACTGCGCCCACCACCGCGCCGCCGAACTGCTCGCCGTACTGGCCGAAGAGGAGCCGTCCGCGCTGTGCCGGGCCGTCGACCGCTGGGCGCACGACGAGCGTCCGCCCAGGCGGCTCGCGGCGGTCGTCCACGCCCTGCGCGCCGCCCCGCACGCCCAAGCCCTGGGCGCCGCGCCGCCCGTCGGCTCGGAGGCCGACCGCCGGCTGCTGCGCCACGCCGCCCTCGCCCTGCTCGCCCGCCCCGCCGACGGGGCCCTGCACGGCGGCGCGCTCGCCCTCCTCGTCGGCGATCCCGAGACCCGGCCCGGGCACCTGTCGCGGGCCCTGCAGCGGTTCGCGGCGGGCGACGACCCGTACCTCCCGCCGAGCGCGCTGCTGCCCGCCCTGTCCTCCGATCCCGGTCCGGTGCTGGACGCGTTCCGGGCGCGGCTGCTCGGCACCGACCGTGCGGACGCGGGCAGGATCCTGCGGACGCTCGCCGACGTCACCGCCCCTACCGCCCCGGCCCGCCGGATCGCCGGCCTGGTCCAGGAGGCCGGCGAGCGCCGGCCGGAGTGCGCGGACCATGTGGCCGCGTACGTCGACCGGCGTCTCGACCACGGGTCCGACGCCCGCGCCGTGCTCCCCCCGCTGGTCACAGGCCTGCTCGCCGAAGGGGGCCCGGAGCCGGTCCGGGCCGCGCTGGCCGCGGTGCTGGCCGCCCCCGGCGCGCCCGGGTCCCGCCCGCTGCGGGACGAACTCCTGGCACACCTCCTCACCCGCGAGCAGGCCCCCGCCGTCCTGGCCGCCGTCCTGTACGGGGCCGCGGGCCGCGACGGCGACGACCTGCGCGACCTCGTCCACCGCGCCGGCCGCCTCCTCGTCCGCACCCCGGAAGGCGCGACCTGCTTCGACCGCGCTCTGGTCGACCTGGGCCGGCAGGTGCCGGGCTTCGCCGCGCAGGTGGTGGCGTGGCTGACGGAGGCGCCGGGGGAGTGGGCCGCGCTGGTCGGCCCGAGCGCCCGCCGCACCGTCGAGAAGCTGGTGGGGGCGGCGAATGCGGCGGGCTCGCGTGGGCCGGGTCACAGCCTCGATGCCGATGCGGGCCGGAAGCACCCGGCATGGCACCCTTAGACCTGCGTAAGAGGCAAGGCTAGACACGGACAAGGGTTCGAGGAGCGGTCACAGTGCAGCGCTGGCGTGGCTTGGCAGACATCCCCGAGGACTGGGGACGCAGCGTCGTCACCATCGGCTCCTACGACGGTGTCCACCGAGGACACCAGCTGATCATCCGGCACGCCGTGGACCGGGCCCGTGAGCTGGGCGTTCCGGCCGTCGTCGTCACGTTCGACCCGCACCCCAGCGAGGTCGTCCGTCCCGGCAGTCATCCGCCCCTGCTCGCCCCGCACCACCGCCGCGCCGAACTGATGGCGGACCTCGGGGTCGACGCCGTCCTCATCCTGCCGTTCACCACCGAGTTCTCGAAGCTCTCGCCTGCCGAGTTCGTCGTGAAGGTCCTGGTCGACAGGCTGCACGCCAAGGCGGTCGTCGAGGGACCGAACTTCCGCTTCGGCCACAAGGCGGCGGGCAACGTCGAGTTCCTCATCGAGCAGGGCAAGGTGTACGACTTCGAGGTGGAGGTCGTCGACCTGTACGTGCGCGGCGAGGCCGGCGGCGGCGAACCGTTCTCCTCCACCCTGACCCGGCGTCTGGTCGCGGAGGGCGACCTCGCGGGCGCGGCGGAGATCCTCGGCCGTCCGCACCGGGTGGAGGGCGTCGTGGTGCGCGGGGCCCAGCGCGGGCGCGAGCTCGGCTTCCCGACCGCCAACGTCGAGACCCTGCCCCACACCGCGATCCCGGCGGACGGCGTCTATGCGGGCTGGCTGCACGTGGACGGCGAGGCGATGCCCGCCGCGATCTCCGTCGGCACCAACCCGCAGTTCGACGGCACCGAACGCACGGTGGAGGCGTACGCGATCGACCGCGTCGGCCTCGACCTGTACGGCCTGCACGTCGCCGTCGACTTCCTGGCCTTCGTGCGCGGCCAGGCGAAGTTCGACTCCCTGGACGGGCTGCTGGTGCAGATGGCGGAGGACGTGAAGCGCTGCCGGGAACTGGTGGCGGCGCAGAAGCAGGACCGGTAGCAGACCGGTAGCAGGGACGGTAGCGGTGGCCGGGGGGCTGTTTCGGCCCGTCCGTCCGGCGAACGGCCGAGGGGCGGCCGGTGTCTTGGGACACCGGCCGCCCCTCGGCCGTTTCGGGTGCTCGGTACTGCTCTCCCGCTACTGCTGCGGCTGCTCGGGCTGCTGCGGGTAGCCGTAGCCGGCCGGGGGATACCCCGGGTGCGGCTGTTGCTGCGGGTGCTGCTGGGTCTGGGGCTGGGGCTGGGCGTAGGGTTCCTGGCCCGGCTGCGGCTGCGGTTGTGGCTGCTGCGGCGGATACGGCTGACCCGGCTGCTGCGGGTACGGCTGGGCCGGCGGTTGCCCCTGGGGCACGCCCTGCTGCGGGTACGGCTGGCCGGGCTGGGGCGGATAGGGGTAGCCCGCCTGGGACGGATAGGGCTGCTGTCCCGGCATGGGTTGGCCCGGCATCGGTTGCCCCGGCATGGGTTGCCCCGGCATGGGCTGTCCGGGCATCGGCTGTCCGGGCATGGGCGGGGCTGCCACCGGGGGCGGGTTGCCGTCGTTGGTCCACAGCCCCTGACGCTGCTGGTGGCGGATGAAGTCCTCCGCGACCAGCGCCGTGAGGTTGAAGTACGCCTCGCGCACCTTGGGCCGCATCATGTCGAGGTCCACCTCCGCGCCCGCGGCGAGGTGCTCGTCGAACGGCACGACGACGACACCGCGGCAGCGGGTCTCGAAGTGCGCCACGATGTCGTCCACCTTGATCATCTTGCCGGTCTCGCGCACCCCGGAGATCACCGTGAGGGACCGCGAGACGAGCTCGGCGTACCCGTGCGCGGACAGCCAGTCCAGCGTCGTGCTGGCGCTGCTCGCGCCGTCCACGGACGGTGTGGAGATGATGATGAGCTGGTCGGCGAGGTCGAGCACCCCGCGCATCGCGCTGTAGAGCAGACCGGTGCCGGAGTCGGTGAGGATGATCGGGTACTGGTTGCCCAGCACCTCGATCGCACGCCGGTAGTCCTCGTCGTTGAAGGCGGTGGAGACCGCCGGGTCGACGTCGTTGGCGATGATCTCCAGGCCGGACGGCGCCTGGGAGGTGAACCGCCGGATGTCCATGTACGAGTTGAGGTACGGGATCGCCTGGACGAGGTCACGGATCGTCGCCCCCGTCTCCCGGCGCACCCTTCGGCCGAGCGTTCCGGCGTCCGGGTTGGCGTCGATCGCGAGGATCTTGTCCTGGCGTTCGGTGGCCAGGGTCGCGCCCAGCGCGGTGGTGGTCGTGGTCTTGCCCACGCCGCCCTTGAGGCTGATGACGGCGATCCGGTAGCAGGACAGCACCGGAGTGCGGATCAGCTCCAGCTTGCGCTGCCGCTCCGCTTCCTCCTTCTTCCCGCCGAGCTTGAAGCGGGAGGACGCGGCAGTCGGCCGTCCGCTCTTCGCCTTCTGCTTCTTGTTGTTGAGCAGCCGGTCGGACGACAGCTCCACCGCGGCCGTGTAACCCAGCGGCGCGGCACCGGGGTTGACCGGCTGCCGCTGGTCGTGCTGGATCGGCTGCGGCCAGGCGGCCCCGGCCCGGGGGTCCACCGGCTGCTGGGGAGCCTGCGGGGCCTGCGGCTGCTCGGACTGCGGTGCGTGCGGTGCGTGCGGTGCGTGCGGAGCCTGAGGCGTGTACGGCTGGGGGAAGCCGTACGCGCCGGGTGCCCCGGGAACCCCGGGGACGCCGGGCGGGGCAGGCGGGGTCGGCTGGGGGAGGTTCTGCGGTGCCGTCGGCGGGAAGTCCTGACCGCCCGCCGCAAGGGGCTGCCCGTCCGGCTGCGGAATCCCGGGCTGCGGGAATCCGGGCTGCGCCTGGGGGGCCTGGGCAGCCTGCGGCTGCGGTGTCTGCGGTGCCTGCGGTGCCTGCGGTGCGGGCGGCTGGGGGAACCCGTAGCCACCGGGGGCGGCAGGCGGCGTCGGGTGGGGGTGCTGGTGCGGCTGCGGTGCGGCGGGAGGCGTCGCCGGGCCCGCGTTGGGCTGCGGGAACCCGTAACCGCCGGGGACGCCCGGCGGGTTCGGGACAGGGGCGACGCCGGGAGGCGGGAAACCGTAGCCCGGCTGTGGGGCCTGCTGCTGAGGGGCCGGAGGCTGTTGCGGTGCCTGCACCTGCGGCTGCGGGGCCTGGAGAGCCGGGGGGTGAGGAAAGCCGTAACCGGGCTGCGGTCCCGCCGGAGCGTGCTGCTGCGCCGCCGGGTTCCAGCCGGTCGGCGCCTGAGCCGCAGCGTCGGCAGGCTGCGGCTGCGGCTGCGCCGGCCACTGGGCCGCCGCCGCAGGTGCCGCGGGCTCGTACGACGGCGGCAGCGGCGGCAGTTCGCCGTGCGGGGCCGGCGGGGGAGTCCAGGAGGCCGGGGCGGCGGGAACGGCGTGCTGGGGAGCAGGAGCGTCACCCTGAGGAGGGCTGTCCTGCGGCTCGGCCGCGGGTTCCGGGGCGGCGGCCACGACGGCGGCGTCTTGCGGAGTCGGTTCCGTCACGCCATCGGCGTCCGAGCCCTCGGGCCGGGCCTGGGCCCCGGTTCCGGGCTCGTTTCCGGGCAGGGCACCGGCCGTAGCGTCCGCCTCTGCCTCCGCCCCGGCGTCCGCGTCCGCATGCGCAGGCTTTTCTGCATCGGTCGCGGACGACGACGGTTCCGAGGCATCCGCGGGGTCGATCGCCTCAGCGACCTCGGACACCGGGGAGACCTCCGGGGAGACCTCCGGAGAGGCATCCGTGGTCGTCCCGATGGGCTCGGCCGCCTCGTCGGACCGGATGGGCTCGACGGGTTCGACGGCCGTCTCGTCGGCACCGCCGGGACCTGTGGCGTTGACGGGTGCTTCGTTCTCGGCGGCGGTGGTGTCATCCGTCTCGGAGGGCTTCTCGTGGTCAGCCTGCACCGTGGCGGCGTGTTCCGCGATGTCGCGCCGGAGAGCAGCCGAAGAGAAGCGCATGGTGGCGCCGCTCTCGAGGTCGCCGTTGCCGGCGTCACCCTCTCCGGGGCCCGCGTCGGCGCCCGAGCCCGCAACCCCCCACGGCGCCCCCGGCTGCCCTGGGGGCTGCGGCTGGAAACCGCCGCCCGGCGAAACGCCGGGCACGGGGGCCGGCTCTGCGGGGAAGGGCGCGGCAGAAGGCACGGCGGGATTCACCGGGCCGGCAGGATTCACCGGCGCGCCCGGCGCGCCCGGCGGGGGAGGCGTGGCCGGCGCGAACGGCGCCGACGGCACCCCCGGAGCAGACGGCGTAACCGGGCCACCGGGACCCGCCGGCCCATCCGGACCCCCCACGCTCCCCGGGCCCCCCGGAGTTCCGGGCGCCGGCGGCGCAGCAGGAGCGGCAGGCGTGCCGGGCGCGGGCGTCGCGCCCGATGCCGAACCGCCGCCCGCGTTCTGCGTGTACCAAGCCGGCGGCGCGTAGTCGATGGTGAACTCGCCCGTCGCCTCGATGGCCGATTCCGCGTCGGGCTGGTCATCGCCGGGTGTGGCCCAGCCCCCGCGGATGCCGTCCCGATCGCTGCTCACAGTTCCTCCTGGTTGGTCGAGCACCCTCATGCCGTGCCGAAGCGACCGTTTTCTGTCGTCCGATGTGGGTTCGCGGCCGTCTGACGTCGTCGGATGTGCGGGCCCTCCCCCGGGGACGCCGACGTCCACCCCTCGGTTTCCGGCCCTGCGCCCCGTACCAGCCTAATCACCGAACGGCCCGCCTCGGCAGGCCCGCCCAGCACTCGGCACCGGTCCGTCACGTCACACACCGCCCGAAAGGCCGCGCGGGCACGCCGGAGTGCGCGACGAAACGGCCATAGTGCCCGAAGTGCCGCGCAGTTGACGGAGCCGCGGCGGGCCTCAGTCGATTCGTCTGGGCGTGCCCAGCAGCCCGATCTCCGCGTCGGTGGGCTGGGTCATCACATACTGACGGTCCCGGTCGCCGCACCACAGCGTGAAGCCGTCGGCGAGGGCGGGCAGGGCCTCCACGTCACGTGGGGGCAGTGTGAGGGCGCGGCCGAGTTCCGTCGCCTCGTCCGGCGAGATCCGCTGCACGCCCACGAGCCGGGCCTGCCGGATCAGCCGGGGAGCGACCGGGCTGAGGTACGGCAGCAGGGTCAGCACGGACTGCCAGGGCCCGGAGGCGACCCGTCCGCGCGGCGGGCGCATTCCGCAGTCCCGCACCACCAACGCGGGCGTGCCCGCGGAGGCGCCCTGCGGAGGCACCCGTCCGACCTCGTACACCGCCAGCCCGTTCTGCCCGCCGCCCATCGCGTGCACCATCTGCACCCAGGCCTGCGGCCGCCCCGTCTCCACGGCCACCCGGGCGCCGGTGGCCGCCGCCCTCAGCGCCAGCACCTGCGCCGTCCACAGGCCGCCGATCAGGACGACGTCGTACGGCGTTGGCCGGTTGATGCCCAGCACGGCCGGCCGCCCCTCGGCGTCCACACCGATGACGACACCGTCGTCCCCGATGGGCAGGGTGAGCGCCTGAAGTTGCTCCAAGGACGCCGAATGGCGGCCGTGCCGCGGCCCGAGGAGACCGAAGCCGCTGCGCGGCGAACGGCGGCCGGAACGGTCCGACCGGCCGGAACGCCCGGCGGGCGGCTCCGGCTCACCGGAAGGGGTGGTCGCGTGTGGTGTCGTCGCCGTCATCGGGCACCTCCGAGGGGCAGCGTCGCGAGCATGCCGGGCACCTGCTCCCGGTCGAGGCGGGCAAGGCCCGCGCCGGTGTGCCGGGCCGCGCCCTGCACCGCGCGCCGGGCCGCCACGAGTTCGTCGTCACTGCGCCCGGTCACCCGGATGTGCCCGGACAGGGCCACCTCCTGCCGTTCGCCGCGCGCGAGCGTGACGCTGAACGTGGTGGCGAGCGCGGGAACGGCCGTGACGAGGGCGACGAACTGCGGCAGCGAAGGGCCGGCGCCGCCCAGCGCGGGCCAGCGGCGCAACCAGTACGTGGTGTGGCGGCGGTTGTCGCACCGCCAGCTGCGGCCGGTCTCCTCGGTCCGCCGCTCCAGCTGCCCGGTCCGCCCGGCCTCCGCCGTGACCAGCGGATTGGCGCAGGCCGACGTGGCGACGGCGGCGGTCAGCTCCTCCTCGTCGAGGACGGTCGCCCGGAACCCCGCGCCGGTCAGCCGGCTCGCGAGATGGTCCGCCGCCCGCACGACGCACTTCTGAGCCCCGGTCAGGCCGCCCCCGCGGACCGCGACGGCCTCCGGGCACAGCTCCGGATCCAGCTTCAGCGCGATCCAGGTGATCCGCACCGCGGGCGCCCCGGTCTGCTCCTGCAGCGGCGCGTAGTTGGCCACCGCCACCGACTGCCGGGGCAGGTGCAGGGCGGGCGCGGGCTGCGTGTGCAGCACGATCTGCGCGGACTCAAGGACGATGCCGTCCACTTCGAGGGCGTCCGCCACCAGCGCGAGAGGCAGCGGCTGACGGTCCCGCTCGGCCCGCAACGCGGTCGCGTCCGCCTGCACTTGCAGCACGACGGTGACGAACGTGCCGTCCCCGACGAGCCCGACGGGCCGCCGGTCGCGCCCGCCGTACGTGTAGGTCCGCAGACCGGGATCGCACTCCACGGCCGGACCGAACCCCGGTTCCGTGCCGGCCGGTATCCCGAGCCGGTCGGCCCGGCGCCGACGGGCCTTCAACGCCCGTGCGGTGGCCAGCCATTCCGGCAGCGAGCGCCCCCGGCGACGGGCGAAGGCGAGCACCACCAGCGCGACGGCGACGACTCCCGCCGCGATCAGCGCCACGGGCCCGGCCACCCAGCCGACGACCATCACCGCCGCCGCGATCTCCAGCAGGACGAGGCGTTGCACCCGGAATGCCCCGCCTTGCGCCGTGCGTGCCCTGAGGTGCGGCGTCCCGGACGCCGACGGGTTACCGCTCCGCTCGGGCGGCCGCGGACCGGGCTGCGCGGAGCCCCGGTTCCGCGACCGGCCGACGGAGCGCACGCCCGTTCCCGAAGCCATCACTCCATCTCCCCGTTCCGTTCACGAATCATCCGTGTTCCAGCACCGCACACGGCACTCGACGGCCCGGGAACCCTACCCGCTCCCCGAGTCCCCAGGGCTACCGGGCATAGTAGGTGCCCGCTCTGACAACGAAAGACGGGGAACCGGGCCCGCCCGCGCAGCAGATACCCGCGGATCGGCCGGAAAACGGGGAGTGACGAGCACAGATGGCATCTCGGCGGGACCAGCTCAACGCCTACACCTTCGCGAAGCGCAGGATGCTCGCGGCCTTCCTGCAGTCGTCGCCCGACGGCTCGGAGGAGGGGGCGCCGCGACCGCTGCGCGGAATCCTGCCCGGCATCGTGGTCGGGGTGATCGTCATGGCCGTCTTCGGGGCGTGGGGCATGTTCAAGCCGACCGCCCCCAAGGGCTGGGACCAGCCCAACGCCAAGGTGATCGTCGCGAGCAAGTCGACCACCCGCTACGTCGTCCTGCGGACCGGCAAGGAGGTCCAGCTGCACCCGGTCCTCAACATGGCTTCCGCGAAACTGCTCCTCGAGGAGGGGCAGGGCGACGTGGTGACGGTCTCGGAGTCCGTCCTCGACAGCGGCAAGGTTCCGCACGGCGTGACCGTCGGCATCCCGTACGCCCCCGACCGGCTGCCCTCGGCGTCCGAGGCGGGCACCTCCAAGCGCTGGGCGGTCTGCGAGCGGCCGGGGGCGGGAGGCGGGGCGTCCGTCCAGAAGGCCGCGCTGGTGCTGGCCTCCCGTGAGAAGGCGGCCACCGAGGGCTCGGAGCGCCTGCACGGCGGCCAACTGCTCTACGTGGCGGGCCCGGACGGCAAGCGCTTCGTCGTGGACGCGGCCGGCACGGCGTATCCGGTGGGCGACGACGACGAGTTGCTGCTGCGCGCGGTGGTCGGTTCCGGACGGCAGCCGCAGCGGGTCTCCGCGGAATGGCTGGCGACCCTCCACCAGGGCGACCCGATCGCTTTCCCGGACGTCCCCGGACAGCCCGGCTCCGCGGCCGGTGCGCCCGGCCAGCTGGACGAGGCGGCGAACAAGATCGGCATGGTGCTCAAGGCGTCCGACAACAACAAGGCCCAGTACTACGTGGTGGTGCAGGGCCGGGTCGCTCCCGTGTCCGCTTTCGTCGCCCAGCTGCTGCTGTTCAGCAAGGAACTGGCCCCGCTCGGCCAGGCCGGTCACGCCCGCGAGATGAGCCCCGGCGCGATCGTGCCGGGCGGGCCGTTCGGCACCGAGCGCCACTGGCCGACGGGGAGCCCCGTGCCGGTCAACGAGGCGTCGTCGGCCGCCGGGAGCCGCAGCACGGTCTGCACCGTCCTGCGGGGCGTGAACGCCGGAACGGGCGCCACGACCCTGAGCACCTGGGCGGGCGACGACTTCCCGGCCAAGCTGGCCACGGGCTCCTCCAGCGCCTACGTCACCCCGGGCTCCGGCCAGCTCTACCGCCAGTTCCAGGGCGAGGAGACCAAGGCCGGGCCGGTCTTCCTCGTCACCGACACGGGACTGCGTTACGTCCTGCAGTCCAACGGCGACAGCGCGACCGACGACGCGGGCATCGGCACCACCCCCGAGCAGCGCGAGAAGCAGCAGCAGGAGGCCAAGCAGGCCCAGACCCTGCTGGGCTACAAGGACGTCGACCCGGCGCCGATCCCGGCCGCCTGGTCGGAGTTCCTGCCCACCGGTCCCCGCCTGTCGACGGCGGCGGCCCGCCAGCCCCAGGGCTCGTGAGAAGGGAGACGGCGATGGCACCGCATACGGCGACGAAGGCGCTCGGTACGACGTCGGACCGGCCCTCTACCTGGGCCCTGCGGGCGACGTTCGCGACGGCCGCCGCCCTCCTCACGACCGCCACCGTCCTCGCGCCCCCCGCGGCGGCCGCACCGGCGGCGGGCAAGCTGCCCTACTCCGACCAGTGCGCGTTCCCCAACGGCGACTACCCCGGCCGCCCCTGGTCCCTGCAGCGGGTCCTGCTGGACGAACTGTGGAGCCGCTCCAAGGGCAAGGGCGTCCGCGTGGCCGTCATCGACACGGGCGTGGACGTCAAGAACCCGCAGCTCGCCCGCGCGGTGGACGTGAAGGCCGGCCGCAACCTCCTGCCGAAGAACCTCAAGGACGAGGACGGCGACCCCATCGAGCGCGGCAACGAGAACGGCACGACGGACACCGTCGGCCACGGCACCAAGGTCGCCGGCATCATCGCGGCCCGCCCCCTCGACGGCACCGGCTTCGTGGGCCTGGCCCCCGAGGCGACCATCATCCCGATCCAGCAGAACGACGCCGAGGGCCACGGCGACACCAAATCCCTCGCCCAGGCGATCCGGTACGCCGCCCAGGCGGGGGCCGGGGTCATCAACATCTCGCAGGACACCTCCAACGCGCTGAAGCCGTCCCCCGACCTGGAGAAGGCGATCGACGAGGCGCTGGCCCGCAAGATCGTCGTCGTGGCGTCGGCGGGCAACGACGGCCTCGGCGGCAACATCAAGGAGACGTACCCCGCCTCCTACGACGGCGTTCTCGCGGTGGCCGCCTCCGACCGCAACAACGAACGCGCCTCCTTCTCCCAGTCCGGCGAGTTCGTCGGCGTCGCGGCCCCCGGCGTCGACATGATCTCCACGGTGCCCCAGGGCGGCCACTGCTCCGACAACGGGACGAGCTTCTCCGCGCCGTACGTGGCGGGCGTGGCCGCGCTGCTCAAGGCACGGCACCCGGACTGGACCGCACGCGAGATCGTCGCCCAGATCGAGCAGACCGCGGAACGCACCATCGCGGGCCACGACCGCCTGGTCGGCTGGGGCGTCGTCGACCCGGTCCGCGCCCTGACGGAGGACGACCGCCCCATCGAGTCGCCGCGCCCCGAAGGCGGCCTGGGCAAGGCCGAGGCCCCGTCCCCCGCCAAGTTCCAGATCGGCGAGACCCCCGACGAACGCAACACCCGCCTCGCCACCTACGTCACCGTCGCCGCGGCCGTCCTCGTCGCCGGCCTCACCGGCACAGCGGTCGCGATCCGCGACGCCCGCAAACGCTCACGCCGGCTCGCGGGGGCGGAGTAGCGGCGCGGAAGGGCCGACGTACCTGACCTCGGGGCGAGTTGAGGCGTGTAGGGGGCACGGACTTATGGGATCATCGCAACAGCAAGCGACTTGGGATGCCGATGCGTCGGGGGACGGAGGTAGGCCATGGGCGTGCCCGGAGCCGGCTCGGGGCAGGGGAGCGGCCCGAATCTGCGTGTGACCGCGACGGATCTCACCAAACTCGCCGGCGACCTCGACGACATGCAGGATCACCTGGACAAACAGGTGCAGCGCATGGACGCGATCGTCGACCGCATAGAGGCCGGCTGGCGCGGCCCCGCGGCGTCGGCGTACCGCGACTTCCACCGCGCGGCGGCCGAGGACGCCGTACGCATCCGTGAAGTGATGAAGCTGCTGGAGGAGGCGGTACGGCTGAGCCGCGACGGCTTCTCCCGGGACGACCTCGAAGTGCTCGCACACATGCGGCAGATCCAGGTGGACGTCGACAGCGAGGTCGCCCGTCTGTCGACCCCGAACACCGACCCGCCGCCGACAGCACCGCGCAGCAGCCTCGACGACCTGTAGGCCGCCCCGAGCCCTTTCCGGAAAAGTAGTTGTTGAGACGACCACAGGGGGATCATGTCGACCGGCGCCGCACCCGACGACGAGTACATATCCGTTTCCTTCGCCACCCTCGACGAGTTGGCTGCCGATCTCGAGGACGTCCTCAAAAAGCTCAACGGCAAGCTGGACGACCTCTACGACCGGGTCGTGCCGGTCGTGTTGTCGTGGCAGGGCGAGACCCGAGAGGTCTTCGTCGACAAACTCGACGAGTGGGACCGCTCCGCCCAGGACTTGCAAGCCGCCCAGAAATGGCTCCACGACTACGTCACCACGGGCCGCACCAACTACACGGCCGCTCACCTCGCGGTGCTACGGGGCTGGGGGGCGGTCTGATGGCCGAGCGGCCCACGGACGAGGAGCGCGCCCAGGAGAGGGCGCAGGCCCGGACCCGCTCGCCCAAGTCGAGCGGCGGTGGATTCGACGTACAGCCGCAGCATCTGCACTACACAGCGCTCGTGGTGCGTGACGGGCAATTCGACTACGACAAGGGTGCCACGGCGCTCGTCGACGCGTTGAACCAGTACAGCCAGTCGGCGGGAACCGGATGGGGCGCGGACTCCTTCGCCTCGGTGTACAAGTCGGTGAACGAGAAGTTCCTGGAGCTCTGGGCGAAGAGCGTGGTCAGCGTGGGCGGGGTCGCCGTCGGTCTGACGGACACGGCCAACAAATACACCCAGGCCGACTGGCACGCCCGCAAGATGTATGGCCCGCCGCCGGTGGAGAAGCCTCTGCCTGCCGTCATCGACAAGCCGCCCCGGTATGGCCCGGTCAACGACATCAAGTGGTCCGGCACCGGCGAGGACGCCGACTCCTGGGACATCTCCGGGATGCTCGGAGAGATCCCGGACTTTCTGGCCGACGTCATCCGGCCCGCGATCGAGCACGGCCTCAACCTCGGCAAGATGCCTGAGATCACTCCGGGAGCCAGGGACCAAGAACTCAAGGGCATGGCCACGGCCTGGCGTGCAGTCGAGAAGGACGCCAAGGCGGTGTCGGACGACTTCAACGGCGCCATCAAGTTCATCACCAACAACAAGGGCAACGACGAGTGGCAGGGCGCGATGAAGGCGTTCTGCCAGACCATCTGGGGCACCACAGAATGGGGCAGGACTTACGACGCTCAGGGCAACCGGGCTTCCATGGGCCGCAGTTGGAAGACCAACCGCAATGTGGTGCCGGCGAAGCAGCGGCCCATCATCGAGATCCTCCGTCAAACCGCCAACACGGTGCAGGAGACCCTCGACCACTTGGCCGACGTGCGCGTCAAGACCGCGGAGACGACGACCCGGCTCGGCGAGGAGGCCGCGAAGGCGACGGCCAAGGATCTCACCACAGGCCTCGACCTGTCCGAGATGACCCGGCTTGCGGCGACGATGGCCTTCGGTGAGATCGTGCTGACCTTCCGCTCACACATGGACAAGGCCGCCGCTGACGCTGCGGTCGCGAAATACCACCAGGAGTTCAGCGACGCCGCCACCAAGCTGCTGGCGCTGGAGGTCGAGCTGGACGAGGCGCTGCTCAGTGTGCCCACGTTCCGAGCGGAGGCGGCGCGCGCGGCAGCGTACGGCGCCCGCTCCCTGAACGACTTCAAGAAAGAGCACAGCTGGCAACGGACCGAGAACCAGATTCCCTACAAGTATTCCATGGACCTGGTCACCGAGGAGGAACTGTACGGGGGCCACAGTATCGACAAACACGTCGGCCTGACGGACGCCCAGCTGACCCAA
Organism: Streptomyces sp. B21-105; assembly: GCF_036898465.1. Taxonomy (NCBI): domain Bacteria; kingdom Bacillati; phylum Actinomycetota; class Actinomycetes; order Kitasatosporales; family Streptomycetaceae; genus Streptomyces; species Streptomyces sp. B21-105. Next base: position 6,692,845 of record NZ_JARUMJ010000001.1, read on the forward strand.
CGGTTGCGGGACGAGGCGAACGGCGCGGGAATGCCGCAGATCCCTGCAGCTTCCACGTTTACCGATCTGGATTCTGCTCAAGAATACACCCAGTATAATATACGGAGCAATTCTGCGAAAATTGACAAGTGGCTGGAGAATCCGCCGCCTGACCCTCTGAAGAATGAATTTAGCGTTCCTTCGGTCACCGATGGAGTCTTGGGGTCTCCTGTGGTGACCGGGCGTACAGCACCAGTAGTGGGGAGTAACCCGACTCAGCCGCGAGACGCCCATGGCGTCCTCACAATTTTGAAGTACGAACCGAGTCTGGACCCGCCGTTCGTCGTCCTGACGTCCATGCCCGCATGATGACGAATGAGGAGGTGCCGGATGAGACAGCTGGATGCAGAGTCGTGGGCTCGGGCGCTCAGTATGTACGCGCGCAGGTACACGGTTGCCAAGGTGACGAGCCGAAAGCACGAGGACTGGGCGCTTGACCTGCGCGCCTTGATGCACGGTGACACGGCCGACAATCGCGGCTGGCGGTTGTGCGATCCACTTTTGGGGGAGTTTGAGAGGCTACGCGATCCCTACTACCCCTTCATGGTGCCGTCCGACGACCCTTCGGCTCTCGACGCCTGGAAGACCCGACTGCAAGAAATTCCGCTTCCTTCCGCCAAGAGATTCCTCGTCGCTTTGTCAACGCTCTGGCTCAATGTAGAGAAAGAGGAGCACTTTGACGAGCGCAGGGCATCCTTGGAGGGGAAAGCCGACATCATCCTGTCCCGCTTTCCGCAAGGTTCCCGATTCTATGCAAATACAGGGCGGGACAGTGAGAATCTCGACTATTACAAGCGGATTCCCGGCTGTAATACGATTTCCGTGCACCTCTGGGATCTCGGGCTGTTCCTCGTCTCTGATTCGGAGGTCGGGATGGTCTGGTCCTTCCATGCATGGTGACCGAGGAATCAATCAGGCCCCGGCGTGCGTGGTATTGCCCGCGTCCCAGAACGCTTGAGGAGACAGGGATGACCGAACTCGATGAGCGTTCATGGTCCAATGCGATCGGCATGTACGAGCGCCGGGCGACCATTGCCGGGACGACGAATCGAAAGCATGAGAACTGGGTGCTCGACCTGTCCACCTTGATGCGCGGTGACACTCGCGACGCCCGAGGTTGGCGCGCGGTGGACATGTGGGAGGGTGAACTCGAAAGGATTGACGAGCCGTCCTACCCCTTCGTCATGCCTCCGGAGGTCGTCGCGGCGGCGGACTCCTGGAAGCTTTACCTGCATGAGATCCCGCGCTCTCAGGCCTCGCGATTCCTGGTGGCCCTGTCCACCCCCTGGATCGATGTCACAAAGGAGCAGGACTTTGCGGAGCGCCGGGAGCTCCTCGAAGCGAATGCCCGTGTCATCCTGTCGCGCTTTCCTGACGGATCGCACTTCTATGCCAACACTGGACATGGTAGCGATACGCGTGACTACTACCAACGGGTTTCTCGCTGGTACTCCTTTTCTGTGCGCACATATGACTTCGGGTTGGTGCTTATCTCGGAGAAGGAAGTGGGGATGGTTTGGTCATTCCGATGATGCGACGTGAGCCGTTCGTTCGAACAGGTTGGCTTTCTCTGTTCGTTCAACCCCCGTTTGATGGAGCCTAGAACTTGCGCACCCGCACCGCCACTTACCCCGACCGCGAGACCGCTCAGTGGGCCACTCAGCAGGTCGTCACCGCCAACGAGCAGGTCATCCACCGCTGGCTCGCCGCGTCCACGCGCCCGCGTCTGGTCATCGAGGCGTCATGGCCCTCGCAGCCCGAGCCGGTCGGCCGAGTACTGCTGCAGGCGATGATGCTGGCCGGCCGGGAGCCAGTGGACGTGCGCGCGGCCCGGGTGCTTTCGTATCATGACGCGAATGGTCGGGTGACCGGAGAAAGCCTTTCCAAGGTGGATTTCCAGGCTTATCTAAACTCTTAACAGCCGCCGAATGTAGTCGACTCGCACGGCGTGCAGATCCGGGTGAAGCCCGATCCGGGTATGGACCCGTCGTTCACGCTCATCACGTCCACGCCGACAAAGAACTGACACGGAACCGACGCGTAGACCTCGATTCTTCACTGGCGGTGTGACGCCGGTCGGCTCGGCGACTTGCCCGTAATATCCCCTGCCGTTCGAGGATGGGCCGTCGCGTGACGCTGCGGGGCGTCGGGTTCCACGGGCCCGAGGGTGCTGCGGGTTCCCTCCTCTCCGGTGTCGTTGGGGCGGGGCCGGTCGTCAGGTGTCGGCCGGGAGGCCGGTTGCGTGTCGCCAGGCGGTGGCGAACGCGGGTGCCCAGGGCCAGGTGCGGTCGAGGTGCAGGGTGCGCCGGCGGGCGTGGGTGGTGAGGCGGGCGGGCAGGTGATAGAGCTTCGTCCGGATTGTCTCCGGTTCGGCGGCGGCGAGTTCGGGTTCGTCGTGCAGGAGGAGGAGTCGGGTCCAGGCGTCGAGGTCGGCGGCGAGGGTGGCGGCCAGCATCCAGGCGGCGTTGAGCTGGAAGGACTTGGAGGGCAGTAGCCCGAGCCCGACTCTCTTGATCGCTTTGATGCGGTCCTCGACCTCGGCGTGATCACGGTAGAGAGCGTCGACGAACCACACCTGTCCGGAGCCTGGGACCCCGGAAAGCCCCTGGTGGGTGGGGATGTTCGTGGCGACGATCTGGTAGCGCCAGCCGGTGCGCTGCTCGAACGCGGTCAGCTTCTTCAGGTCGCGGCGCGAGGGTTTGACCCGGCGCACGATCAGCCGTGTCCCCTCGGGCCAGCCGGTCAGGTCGCGGACCCCGGTCAGCTCGGCGACCTGGTAGGTGACCTTCTCCCCGTCCGGGCCCTTGATCTCGTGGACCTCGCCGTCCTGGCGCAGCGCGTCACTCCACACGTCCGCGGGCAGCAGTGCGATCGCTCTCTCGTCGGCGGTGTTGATGGCCCAGCCGGTGATCCAGCGCACCCGGCGGCGGCTGGTGGTCAGCGCCTGCAGATGCTCAAGGAGGCCATGACTGAAGGCCGCGCCGTCGATCCGGATCAGCAGCTTCGACCACAGCGGCAGCGGGAGCTGGTGCAGGGCTGCCGCGAGGACGCTCTTGTGGTCGGCGATGTCGTTGGCCGCGGCGTTGCCCGGCCGCAGCAGCATCGTCACGCATTCGCGGGTGTTGGCCAGCCAGGCTCCCAGCGGGTGATGCCCGTAGCTGCCCTTGAACGTGCCGGCCGCGCCGTCCTTCTTGCTGGTGCAGGTCACGAGGGTGGCGTCGAGATCGAGGACGTACCAGTTGGTGAGCTTGCGCCCGCATACCGAGATCCAGGGAAACCCGCCGGGGCGCAGGGCGAGCAGCGTCCACACCCCACGCCGTATCACGGCACGGACGCGCTCCACCCGGGCTGCGACCGGGCCGTCGATGGCTTCCAGCGTGCGCCACAGGGTGCTGTCCGAGACCGGACAGGGGAACAACGGCCGCCAGTGATGCTGCAGTTGCTCGGCCTGCAGGATGTTCCTCGCGCCGAGGACGATCGCGCAAGCCAGCTGGACAAGGGCCATCCCGCGATCCCGCCACCCCGGCCCGACGCCCTGCGGCAGCGCGGCGGTCAGGGCCCGGGTCAGCCCGACGCGGTCCGCTATCCGGCGCAGCAGCACCACGCCCGCGTGCCCGACCAGGTTCTTGCCGTCGGCCCGCACGACGAGCCGGTGATTCCATTCGGTAGCCTGCACCTGTCGGGTGCCCCCACTCTGCGACGTTCTTGATCTAGGAAATCCAGATCATCGCAGGTCAGGGGCACCCTTCTGCTGTCAGGTCGTCACATCGCTGGCGGACGGCCCTCGTAGCTGAATACACGAGGTAGAACCGAGGAGTGGCCGAGCGACATGCTCAGCGAGGACACGATCAACTACTTCCGCTTTGCGGGTGCGCGAGCCCTTCTGTCGGTGTTCCGTGACGGACGGGCGCTCGATCACGCGGCGGAGCGTGACACAGCCTTGCAACCGGTTCTGCGATCCCTGTGGCTGGCCGGCAGAAGAGGTGGGCGGAACCTCTTTGAGGCCGCCGCGCAGGTACGTCTGATCGCCGATGCCCTGGAACCGGACTCGGGCGGCAGGGCTTCCGTACCCGAAGACCTGGGTGAACTCATCGCCGCTTGGACTGTGGACGAGCCGTGGTCGGTGCTGCGGACCATTGCTGAGTGCGCGGAAGCCTGGGAGTCGGGCTTCGTGACCAAGCTCCTCGGGGCGAACCCCACGAGCAAGGAACTTGGCCGCCGCTTTCCTCAGCTGACCGAGTTCCTCCTGAACTACTACGGCCAGGACGGAATGGCGACCGAGGAGGAAATGACGGAGGCGGAGGGGCTCCAGCTCTTCATCGAACACTGCCACCCCATCTGTCTGTGGTGCCTCCCTCCTGTCGCGGCGGAATGCACTGAAGCGCTGACCATTTTTCACAGCGAGCACACGCTGCGACGGTTCTTCGAAGAGGAACACGGCTTGGGATCAGGAAACCTTGCCTGGTCGGACTGGCTCCCGCTCATCATCGAAACCTTCACCGCACATATGCGCGAGCACCATGCGCCGGAGTGGACCTCTGCATAATCCCGACCGGAGCAGTCTTCTCAGCACAGCGCCGAACCGATCAGGAGCCGAGCGATGCGTACTCGCACTGCCACCTACCCCGACCGCGAAACCGCCCAGTGGGCCACCCAGCAGGTCGTCACCGCCAACGAGCAGGTCATCCACCGCTGGCTGGCCGGGTCCACGCGCCCGCGCCTGGTCATCGAGGCGTCATGGCCCTCGCGGCCCGATCCCGTCGGCCGAGTGCTGCTGCAGGCGATGATGCTGGCCGGCCGGGAGCCAGTGGACGTGCGCGCGGCCCGGGTGATCCTGAAGCGGGACGCAAGCCGCCCGCACGGCTTCGCCGTTCACGCGACTTTCCCCGTGTACCTGTAGAAACCCAGTAGTAGAAACCCTGTAGAGGCTGCCCACCGTGCCCCTGAGCCCCCTCGAACACGACCGCCGCTACGGCGAGTTGGACCAGGTGATCCGCGCCTACGCCGGCCAGCCGGCGGACGACACCCCCGACAAGCCGAGCCACGCTCTGACCGCCTATCTGCGTCAGACCTGGCACACCCGCCCCTGGGCCCTGGCCGTGGCGGAACGCCAACTGCGCGAGTACGCCGACAACCCGCCGGGCCGACTCCGGCTCCGCCTGGGCGAGTTCTACGCCGTCCCGGACGTCGGTCTGCCCGAGGCCGAGATTCAACGGTGGCTGTACTGCCTGGCCGACCACCTCCGGCACAGCGTCGAGCAGGGCGAGGTCCCGCCGCCCGCCGTCCCCGCCACCCACTGGGAGTGGCACGCCCGCTTCCCGGAACTGGGCCAGTTCCTCGGCGGCTGGTTCTCGCAGGACATGCCCGACGAGTTCGACGACCATGACGCGGCCGTCGACGACTACCGCTCGACCACCGACCCGCACCTCGTAGCCCGCCTCGTCGGCGAACTGCACGAACTGCTCGCCCTCGACCTGGACGAGTCCGACTACGCCTTGGCCGTGGCCGAGTTGGGCATGGAGGTCGACCCGCCGGCCCCGTACGCCCCCAGCGGCTGGCTCGCGCTCGTCGCGGGCCGACTGAGCGCCCCGCGCGCCGACTACGGCCCCGGTGCGCCGACGGACGTGCCCTGACAGGCCACCAGGTCATTTCGCGGTCAAGCACTGATCTGGCCACGGCCAAACACCTGTATGCGTTCCGCATGCTCCGTCCCTGCCGACCTGAAATAGCCGGACTTGCCCGAAAGCAGCCTGGCTACGGTGGTGCCGCCACAGCATCCGCAGGTTCACGGGGAACAGGAGACGGCGGTGGGCACACCCATGCGTTCAAGCCTCCTCGACTACATCGAGGAGCCGCCCGCAGCGCCGCGCACAGGGGCGGGCCCGGCGGCGTCTCCGCCGACGCCGACGCCGACGCCGGAGCCGGAGCCGGAGCCGGTTCGATCGTGCTTTCTCGCATACGCCGAGGCCGCCGAGACCGGAGCAACCCGGCCCGCATCCCCTGCCCCCGTGCCCGGCGTACCCGCCTACCACACCCCCGTGTTCGTCCCGGCCCACCCCCGGTACGCCGACGTCACGGACACGGACGGCCGTCCGGCCCGCGTGCCCTTCATAGCGTACGAACTCTTCGCACACCCAACCGCCGGAACCGCGGACGGGATTGATACCGGAACCCGGACCGGAGCCGACGACGCGACCGGAGCCGGTACCGGAACCGTGGCCTACGCCTTCACCACCCGCGACCGGCTCGTCGCCGCGCTCGGCGAGGCGCAGCCCTGGGTCGCCACCTCGATCGGCCTCCTGGCCGAGGCCGTCGGCGCGTACGACGCGACGGTCCTCCTCGACCCACGGGTCACCCCCGGCAGGCACAACTGGCAGCCGGACGACCTGGCCGCCTACGCCCGGGAGATGCGCTGATGCCGCCCGACTTCAAGGCCGTCCTCGGCGACCTCACCTCGATGTCCACGACCTTCCACGACGAGGCCGTCAACTACCGCAAGCTGCACGCCGACGTCGCCCCGCCCCTGGTCGGCGGCGGCGACGCAGGCCTCGACCACGCGCTCAAAGAGGTCGCCGACCTCATCGTCGCCCTGCACATCGGCTTCGCCGACCGCCTCGACGACCACGGCGACAAGGTGACGTACGCCCGCGACTCGTTCCGGCGACACGACATCGACGTCCACGGACTCTTCGAGGACCTGATGGCGGAGGACGGCTGATGGCCGACAGCTGGGTCGGCGGCGACATCGGCGGACTGCGCACGATGGCCGAGACGTACAAGAACGCCAAGGACAAGCTCGACGACGTCATCACTCCCGTCAGCCGTGCCGTCGAGGCCCTGGTGGGCGACGCCGCCTGGAAGGGCGAGGCGGCCGAGACCTTCCGCGCCACCTGGAGCGAGGACGCCCTGACGGCCGGGGCCTTCGCCACGCTCGTGCACAGCGCGGGCGACATCCTCGACACGCTCGTCGGCGCGCTCACGGCCTGCGAGACGGCGTTGCAGAACGCTGAGCACGTCGCCACGGGCAAAGGCGTCCCCATGGGGGAGAAGGGCGTCCCGCTGGAGATGCTCACCGCGAGTCCGCCCAGCTCCGACGATCAGAAGACGATCGCCGCCCTCGTCGAGTACGGCAAGGTCCGCACCGAGATCCTGCACACCGCCCAGCACGCGCGTCTCGTCGCTGCGGACGGTCTGCGTGGCCTCTACGCGCAGGTGACGGCACCGGTCTCGACCGGAGACAAGATCACCATCGCGGACGCCCTGCGCGGTCTCTACGCCTACGACGCCGAGGACGCCCGGGCCGGCGGCAGAAAGGCCCGCGCACTGCTCGACGACGCGAAGGCCGAGGAACGGGCCGCCAAGAAGGGACTGCGGGCGGAGCGCAAGGCCTTCCAGAAGGCCGGCCGCGCGCTGCCGGACGATCTCCCCGCTAAGAGCGCCTACCGGGACGCGGTGACACAGGTCGACTCGCTCGAGGACGCCATCGCCCGTGCCGACCACGGGAGTACTGCCCTGCCCTACGACCGCGCCCTCAACGTCAAACTGGCCGACGCCGCGGACGCGCTGCGCCTCGGCGAAGGCGTAGCGAAACTCCCCGAGTTCCTCAGGGAGATCCCGGTGCTGGACGTCGCGGCGGCCGCCGCCTGCGGCCTGGTGGAGGCCAAGGACGACCACGACAAGGGCTGGTCCTGGCAGCACTCCGTGGTCGTCGACGGCGGAGTGGCGCTCGGCGGTGTGGCCGTCGGCGCAGCCGTGGTGGCCGCCCTGCCGGTCGAGGGAGCGGCGGCGGTCGCCGTGGTCGGCGTGGGGGCGACGATTCTCGCGACAGACGTGCTGGACCACTCGTTCCACGAGCACTGGAGCGAGGACGTCCACGACCACGGGGTGGTCGGCGGTGTGCTGCACGGTGCCGGAAACGTCGCCACAGAGACGGGAGGCGACGTCGTACGCCTCGGGAAGGACATCTGGAATGGCGTCACGGGCCTCTTCTAAGGCTTCTGCCCAGGAAACACCCGTTCTCATTCCGGCGCTGCCGAAGCTCGGCACGACCTGGTACAAGCGCGGGACGCTCTACTGGCTGTGCCGCGCCCGCACCACCGTCTTCCTCCTCGTGGTGATGGCCATGGTCTGCTTCTTGGCGCTCAACCTCTACCGGGGGTTCACCAGCGAGTGGACGCCGCCCGCGCGCACCGTCGCCAACTGGGTGCAGGCGGCGGCGTCCTGTGTGGCTCTGCCCTGGGGCTGGCTCAAGCAGCGCCGAGGTCACCGCGAAGCGCTGCTGAACCCGCCCACGCCCGAGCAGACCCGCCTGGCCAAGAGCGACCACGACAGTCGTGGCCCCGGCCGGATCGCCGCCGGCCGGGGCCTCGTCCTGCTCGCCGCCCCCGTCCTGCCGGCGTTCGCCGCCTACATCGTCGGCTGGCTCACGGCGTGGCTCACCGTGCGCGAATACCCCAGCGAGGTGGGAGCTCGGCGCTGGCTGGAGAAGCACGGGTCCCGACCATGACGACGCAGGCACCCCCCGACCCGATCCCGCTTCTGCCGGGACTGGGCACCACCTGGTACGAGCGGGGTACGCGCTATTGGGCACGCCGAATCTGGACGGCCGTCCTGTTCCTCCTCGTCCTCGCCTTCATCTGCTATATCGCGCTCAGGCTCTACTTGGGCGTTCCCCGCAGCGACCTGCCGCCCGCCGTGCGCACCGTGTGGGACTGGGCACAGGCGGCCGCGTCCGGCGTGGCTGTCGTGTGGGGGTGGATGAAGCAGCGCCGCGATCACCGCAGAAAGCTTCTCGCTCCTCCCACTCCCCAGCAGATGTGGGACGCCAAGCGCGGCGAGAGCAGACGCGCCGGGGGACTGGCCCGTGCGGCTGTTCTCCCCCTGCTGATCGCGGCACCTGTCCTGCCGGCGATCGTCGCGTGGGGCGTCGGCTGGCTCGTAGCCACGCTCACGGTCCGCGAGTACCCCAGCGAAGTCGGCGCCCGGCGCTGGATGGCGCGGAGGTTGTGACGTTCTGCGAAGAATAGGTGGTGTGCCCAAGGAGCGGTAGCAGGGTTGTTGCATATGGCAGTTGGGACTGTCGGAGGAGCCCACTACAGTGGTTGTGTTGCGGTCATGAACACGTGAGAGGCGTGGGTTGAGCTGCTCAGGACGGGCAGCGGAAAACGGGGAGATGGGCTGTCGTGATTCCTGCGGACACAGGTGGGGGCGCCGACATGCGGCGCGGCTACATGGCGCTCTCGACGTTCAAGAAGCGGGTGGACGACCTGCTCACGGCCTTCGAGAAATCTGCGGGCGGCTCCGCGAAGGTGGCCGGCCACAGCCTGTCGGCGGCCACGTTCGGAGCGGGTGAGTTCCCGGAGGCAAAGACCCTCCACCTGCAGTACGAGCGCGTCCACGAGCGCATCACCGCGCTCTCCAAGTCACTTGGGCTCCAGCTGGAGGCGATGCAGATCGCCGTGCACGGCGTGGACGTCACCTTCGACAACCTGGAAGACGAACTGCGGTACCGGTTCCACGAGATCCGGACCGAAGTCAACCGGGACCGGGACGAGGCGCTCAACCCGCAGATCAAGCGGACCAACGACGCCGACCACACGGACGCGGGGTACTGATGAGCGGCGACAAGAAGAAGCCGGACCACTACCAGGCCGAACGCCAGGACGCGACCCAGCAGAACAGCGGCGTGGACGACGCCGTGAACAAGGCCGCGGTGATCAGCCCCGGGATGCTCAGCAGTCCCGGCGGCTTCGGCAACACCAGCTTCGAGGGCTACGAGCTCAACACCATGATCGACATCGTCGAGTCGGCGAGCCCGGAGACGCTGGAGAGCGCCGCCACGGCCCTCGTCGACGCCCGGGACGCCATCAACGACGCCGCCGACGAACTCAGCCGCAATCTGGGCAACGTCGACTGGGAGGGCGAGGCGCACACCGCCTTCTACACCTGGGGCATGAACCTCACCACCACGGCTCTGGCGCTCGCCACGTACACCGACGAGGTGGGCACCCAGGTCCTGGCGGCAAGCTCCGGCCTCGCCTCCGTACGCAAGTCGATGCCCCCGCGCGACAGCCGCATCGTCCCCAAGAAGGTCGAGGACATCCCGACGCCCCAGCAGGTCGAGGGCAACGCCGAGTACACGGCGGCGGTCAAGGCCGAGAAGGACCGCCAAGAGGCGATCAACCAGATGTACCGACTGGCGTCGTTCTACACGGTGTCGAGCGGGATGATGGAAATGGCCGAGGAGCCGGTCTTCCCGGAGATGCCGAGCGCGGGGGTACCGGAGCCGCCGCCGGGCTTTGATCCGAGGGAAGAGCAGCCGCGCCATCAAGGGACTTTGCCAAGCGTGGGTGACACGGCAACACCACGCCACCAATCTGTCGCATCTGAGGTCGAGCGACCGCGTTCGGAAAACTTGCCCTCGGCTCCTAAGGACGGGGACGAGCCTGTCAGGCTTCCCGAACGGCACGTGGGTACGGAGATCGACAGCGTCGGCACCTTGCCGCCGCAGGATTTGACGAAACCGACGACCGTTGTGCCTCCCACGACGCCAGGTCCTGGCGCAACTCCGGCGGGATCGGTTCCTTCATTCGTGCCGACTGGTGTACCCCCAACGTTCCGGGGACCGGCAGGGCGTAGTTCAGGATTCGGCGGCGTGCCGGCTAACAGGCTTCCTACGCCGGCGCAGGGGCGCCCAGGTGGCGTGCCGGGCGGCACCGGGGTCGGGCGTACAGGCGCCGGCCCCATGGGGCCAGTAGGACGTGCCGCCACCGCAGGGAAGGCAGGCGGCCACATCCCTGGTCCCGCGGGGCGAGGTGTGGTCGGTGGTACGCCGAAGCCCGGTGGTCAGACCGCAGGAGGTACTGGCAGTGGCCCACGCGGTCCCGTCACCGGCGCTGGCACCATGAACCCTGTCCGTCCTGGCGGCGCTGGGCGCTCCGGTGTCGGACGAGTCGGCAATGGCGTTGTTGGTGGGAGGCCCGTCACCGCGGGTCCTGCCGGCTCCAACGCTTCCAAGTTGCCGCGCGGCACGGTCGTCGGTGGTGAAGGCACATCAACGCCGCGCGCCGCAGGCGAACGGCCTGGGCAGCGCGGGGTGGTCGGGGCGCCCCGTTCAACGGCGGGCCTGGCTACAGGACAGGCGGCTCGCCGCCCCGCCGGCAGTCCTGACGGTGTGGTTGGAACGCCAAGAGGAAGAGTTTCCGGAGGCAAGAAGAGTGGAAACCCTTCCGGCGTGCCGGGCACGGTGCTTGGTTCTGCAGGCAACCAGGGTTCACGCGAGAAGCGTTCCCGCCGTGACGAGCGGCGCGATGACGCGTCGGCGACCGACTGACCACACAACAGCGAGGACAGACAGAGTCATGGTGGCAGGGATCAGCCGACGCGGCGGTCGGAGCATGTCTTTTGCAACACGTAACGGGAGACGGGTTTCCGTTGTTTGTTCAGCTCTCGGCGCCTTGGCCGTTCTCTCGGCGGGGCTGGCTCCGAATACGTCGGCCGCTGACGTTCAGTCCCAACAGTGGTACCTGTCTGCGATGAAGGCCGACGAAATGTGGAAGGTGAGCACTGGCAAAGGCGTCAAGGTGGCCGTTGTCGACACGGGGGTCAACCCCGACACTCCCTCGCTGAAAGGGCAAGTACTCGTCTCCGAAGTGCCGAAAGCCGTCGCGTACAAGGCAAATGTGGACTACCTGGGACACGGGACGAGCATGGCGGAGCTCATCGCTGGTACCGGTGCTGGCGGAGGTCTGAAGGGTCTTGCCCCCGGGGCAAAGATCGTTCCCTTTCGGATCGGCATGAAGGTTCAGGCGAACGGGGACGAGAAAAAGAAGGCCCCCGCAATGGCGGCCGTAATGAGGGCGATCGCTGACAGTGACGTAAAGATCATCAGCATGTCCTTCGGTGAAGACACGCAAAGGGCGGAGGACCTTGCGGCGATCAAGTATGCCCAATCCAAAGGCAAGTTGCTGATCGCGAGCGTCGGCAACGACCCGAAGAGCAAGACCATCGACTTTCCCGCGGCCTACCCAAATGTCGTCGGTGTCGCAGCCTCGGACGAGAAGGGAACGGTCGGAAAGTTCTCGGAGCACGGCAACTACGTTGACTTGGCTTCTCCCGGCCTGAAAGTCCCCACTTGGTGCGACAATACCTTCCGCTCCTACTGCCCCAGCCAGGGCACCAGCCAAGCCGCAGCCATCGCCTCCGCCTCCGCCGCCCTCATCTGGTCCGCCCACCCCAAGTGGACCGCCAACCAGGTCCTCGCCAGTCTGATCGACACCGCCGGTCGTGACTGGGCGAAGGATGACCCGAGCACGTACCTCGGATACGGCCTGATCCGCCCCCGCAAGGTGTTGGAGAACCCCAGCTTCAACCCCGGCCCCGCCGGCACCGACCCCCTCGCCAAGGAAAACGTCACGGGTGTGACGGACGCGGCGGGCAACGCGCCCTCCACCAGCGCTTCCGCGTCAGCCTCGCCGCAGCCCTCGAAGGACTCGACGGACGATCAGGCCCCCGCAGCAGCAACCGCCGACGCTTCCGACAACACCACGATGTGGATCGCGCTCGGAGCCGCAGCGGCCGTTCTGGTGATCGGAGGCGGTGCCTTCGGCGTGATCCGCTCACGACGAGGCGCTGGATCGACCCACGCATGACGAAGAACCGTCACCCGCAACGGTTCTGACCCACAGACCACCGCGCAGTCAGCAGCGAATCGAAGCTCACGAAGAAGGAGTGTCGCAATGGTCGACCGCAAGCTCAATGACAGCGATGTACACAAGCTCCAGAAGGAAGTCATCGACCGATACGACAACATCCGGAGCTCCCTCGCGAAGCTGCAGGGCACGATCGACATGATCGAGAAGGCGTGGACGGGCCAGGGCGCCAACGCGTTCAACGCCAAGCAGACGGAGATCAACACCCACATGGTGGGGATCGGCAAGATGCTCGAGGACTTCCTCGAGGGCATCCACATGACCAAGACCGACAAGCAGAACCTCGAAGACCAGATCACGGCGGACCTGACCAAGATCTCGGTCGACGATCTCGGTGGCAAGACGTCGGCGCTCAGCAGCTACTGACGAGCCCGAGCCCGAGCCACGCATCGCGCTGAACCACACTGTTTGCCCGGACTGACAATGCCGGCTGACATTCGCACAGAGACGAGGGAAACATGTCCGGAGCCCATTACGACGAACTTGCCGTCACGTACGGCACCATGGACGCGCTCGCGACCGAGCTCGGCGACCAGGCCAAGAAGCTCGAGGACGACCTGGAGGCGCTGCGGCAGGCCGTGCTCAACGTGTCGGCCGGCTGGGGCGGCGAGGCGTTCCAGGCGTTCCAGGGCAAGAGCGAAGAGTGGAACAAGCACGCGCGGGGCATCCACACCGCGCTGATGCAGATCTCGCACAAGGTCCACGGCGCCGGCGGTGACTACCGCGGCGGCGACCTGAAGGGCGCCAGCTACTTCATGTAAGTGCGGGCACGAATTCGCAACACAGGGTGGGCACGCACGGGAGGTGCCCACCCTGTGCTGTGCCGCAGCGTTGGGAAATGGGCACCCACCTTCAGTCGGTGGACTCGCCACTCTCGGCTGTGTCGGCCTCGGGGTCGCCGGTCGGCGGCTTGGGCACCACATAGGAACCTTTGCCGGACACGGTGTAGATCAAGCCGCGCTCACGCAGCTCCCGCATGGCTCGGCGCACGGTCATATGCGCGATGCCGTACTCCTCGGACAGTCGGAGGGACGCGGGGATCATGCGGTCGGGTGCGTACTCCCCGCTGCGGATCCTGGACTCGATCACGTCAGCGAGCTGCATGTACAGCGGTCGACCGGATTCGGGGTCAAGGGACATTCCTCGACAGTAGGTAGACGTACCACGCTCGACATCTTTAGCTCTAGCTACAGCTGGATGCATCAAGCTACATCAGGCTATGGTGGATGAAGCAAGGACCCCCGCGACGGGTGGAGCCGTCCGGGGGCATGGCCGCCAACCCGATGGAGGTTGATGACAGTGAGCATTATCCACGCGTTGCTGCGCTGGATCCTGGGCGTGTTCGCGCCCGGCACCGGCAGGCGGAGGGCGGGCGCACGCTCCGCCGAACCGGCCGCCCCCCACATTGCCGCACAGCGCGACGCGGGGGCCGTGCGGCGACTCCCCGCAGCCCGTTCCCCGTACGGGCTCCCCGAGCAGTTCGACGGAGCCGCCACGATCCCGGTCCGCCCGTACGTACTCGCGGTTGAGCAAGCTCACCACGGCCGGGAACAGGAACTGGAACAGCAGCGGACGCGGCAGACGCAGACCCGGCGTCGTAGGGCCTTGGCGCTCGCGGCGGACTTCGGCATCGACGTCGACCGGCATGTCGTCGGCGCGGAGAGGGCGGCGTGATGGGCACGGGGGACAGGGACAGGGAGCCTCGCCCGCCGGTGCGGATGTGCGTGCGCTGCGAGGTGATCACTGAGACGCCGGTCGTGGTGGGCGTCGTCCATCAGAACTCGGGGCCGGGCTTCGTCGTCTACGCGTGCCAGGTGTGCGCTGCGCACTACCCGCCGCAGCCGGACGTTCTCACCGTCCTGTCCCCACCCGACCGAGCCGGGAGCGCGCAGTGAGCCGGCGTTTGGTCGAAAGGGCGGGGGAGGCGCGGGAGTTGTCGCCGGAATGCGCTCTGGCGCACCGCCCCGGCTACGAGGACGTACACCACGCCTGTCGCCGCCTGCGAGACATCCCGCTCCCACACGGCAGGGGCCTGCTGCTCGTACACCGCTGCCCCTGCCCCTGCCACCACCCGACGCCGGAGAGAGCCCAGCCGAGCCCTGGCACCTCACCCCGGGCAGCGCCAGACGCCCGACGCTGAACGCTTACTCCATGCCTTGCCCCCAAGGGTTTGGATCGGTCCGGCACGTCGGCCCGATCCAAGCTCTGCCCAATGGCGTTGGTGTCGATGCGGGGGCTTTGAAGGAGAGGTTCGATGGCCGACGACACTGAGCCTCATCCCACGTCCTCGCCGTGGACGTGGTGCTCGACTGGTCATGCGCCGTCGGTGTCCAGTCGCTCCGCGGACCGGAGCAGGTGCACGGGCAGTTTCGAACTGGCCGCCAGCACCTCGATGCCGACAAGGCGGCACTGCTCGTCGAAGTCAAGGTTGATCATGCCGTCGACGTCCACTGGATCGCAGGGATACGTGCGCGCGGCCGTCACGCGGGCCTGTGGTTCGGTGAGGTATATGTACGCCGCGTTCGCGGTCTCGTCGTACGTGACTGTGACGTCTGCCAAGGTGAGCGGACTCCTTTGCTGTTCTTGATGGCACGGCGCTGTCCTCGTGCACGTATCCGGCCGAGGTGACGTCAGGCTGCCGTGGCGAGGTGCGAGGCCAGGACGGTCTTCACGATGTCGGTGATGCGGGCGGAGCGGCAACGGAGTTTGTGCGGGGGCCGTCAACTCTTCAGGGCGATCTCGGCCTGATCTCCCACGGCCTGGCTCTGTCCACGAGAACGACAACCGACAGTAAATGTTGACCAGCTGGCCGGATGGCATCGGAGGGCACCTGTCAGACCTCGGGCCTAAGGTGTGCCGATGATCTTCAGAAGGAAGCGCAAGGCCGTGGACCTGGACGCCGTCATGGCAGAGCTGGAGCAGGCAGTGACCGCTCGCGACGGTGACCGCACGGAGCGTGCGTTCGCCGCGGCGATGAGTGGCCTGCAGTCGGCGACGGGCACCGAATGCGTGCCGGTGGGCCCCCGGTTGGCCGCGCTGCTCCCCGCTTTTCCGCCCACCGGTCCGCGCCCGATGCTGGCGACGATGGCCGGCTTCTGTGTGGAGCGCGGTGCCGATCCGGCAGCCTGTGCGGAGCCGATCCTCGACGGAGCCCACCGCGACCTGCTCGATGCCCTGGAGTTCGCCCGCCGCTGGTCCGCCGCCGGCGGTGCCGGGGACGAACTGCCGGAGGCCGACGAGAAGATCATCGACGACACGCTGATGGCCCGGCTGGGTGGCGAGGCGCACGAGGCGTTGCGGCTGGCGCTGGCCTGGTGCTCGGTCGAGCAGTGACAGCCCCCCCCCCGCGCTGGCCGTGCTGTGCCGGAGCACCGAGGTGCGCCGTCGGCACGCATCCGCGATCCTCCCCGCCTGCCGCGACCTGGCGGCCCTGGAGCAACACGAGCTCAAGTGCCTGGCATACGCGCTCGCGATCCTGGACGACGAGCCGCTGGTGGTGTTGCACCGGCCGACCGGGACCGGGTTCGAAGTGCGTATCGGCGGCATCGGGGACAACTTCCAGTTGCACACGCTGCTCGCCCACGTGCTCGTCGGCGGCGGCCACGTGGCCGGCATCGAGCCGTCGGCGGAGAGCGTCCGCCTGGCCATGGACCCCGAGCCCGCCCAGGGGCGCACCGAGGCCGTCGCGACCGGGGCCTTCGAACTCCTCGCCCCGGACGGGGAACGGATCTGGAACGAGGTGCTGCCCGACGACCTCCCCGTTGTGGAGGGACACCGCCTACTCGTGCTGGACGAGCCGATATACCAGCGCAGTTGGAATGCTGACCGCTTCTTCCCGATGCTGCCGGGGGCGGTTGAGCTGACTCGTGTGCTGTCCGCCGACGAGGTCCAGACCTGGTTCACCCACACCCGCTGGACGTCCTGACCCGGTGTCCCGCGTCGACAGCACTGCTTCCCGGGCTGAGCCCGCGAGTCTTTCGGAAGCTGGTGACGGTTCTGCGGCGCAAAGCCCTGCCGGGATTCGAGCGTTGTTGTGTGGGCTTCGAGGAATCAGCTACCGGCCTCCCCGTGGGCGGGTGATGATACAAAAGACGGGTGATCAGGTCGGTGGCCGCGTGCGTGCCGTGGAGTGGCCTGCCCGGAGGGACTTGGGGGAATTCGTGACGTTCGATCAAGAATGGGCCGAGTTACGTGCGGCGGCCGCCGCGCGGACCGGCATGCAGATCAACAGCATTCCGGCCGACGGCGGCAAAGGCGGCGGTGGCGAGAGGGATCTGGTGGTCAATCGGGACGACCTCGGCGCTATCGGCAATGACGCGTACGGCCTGTTGGGGCGGCTGGGGAAGGACGGCGACATCGCCCGCACCTCCACGTTCGACGCGGCGACGGCGCTGACCAACGGGAACTTCGTGAGCGGCTCGGCCGTACTGAAGGTGCATGACTTCTGGCAGGCCCACATGAGGACGCTGCTGGACGCCTGTGCGCAGATTTCGAATCACCTCGACTACAGCAAGGCCCAGCACGCCAAGGACGAGGCGAAGATCGAGGGCGATCTGGCCCGGATTTCCGTTCTCACGGAATACATGAAATAGGAGGCTCGGGGGAGTGCTCGGCATGCTGAAGTACGAGGACGTAATCGACGCCCCGTTGGCGAAATTACAGGCTGCCATCGACGACTGGTCGGAGATGGTGGGGAAGCTGGACAAGCTCGCCACCGACGCCGCCGACGGAATGAAGGCGAAGGCGGACAAAGCGGCCTGGGAGGGCGTCAACGCAGGGGTCACCAAGCCGTTCATCGCCAAGACGGCCAAGGAGTTCGCGGACGCCGCGGCCGAGGCCAAGGGCGTCAAGCTGATCCTGCAAGAGGGTCACGCGGCCATCAAGAAGGCCAGGGACGACCTGGTCAACATCCGGGACCACGAGGGGCCCGCGGCCGGCATCCATGTGGACGGCAAAGGCAAGGTCACGGCGCGCAACCCGTTGTCCGAGACCTCCTCGGCGCGACACGACCCCGACTACAGCAAGCTTCTGCAAGAGGAGAAGCAGAACATCGAGTCGTGGCAGAAGCGGATCGACCTCATCGTCGACAACTGCAACGACACCGACGTCGCTCTCAAGAACACCCTCGAGACTAACGTCACCGACCGCAAGGACTTCGGCGCTCCGACGTACACGAAGCTGGACCAGGAGGAGGCCGCCCGAGCCGCCGCTCTGGCAGGCAAGGGCCGGAACATCACACACAAAGAACTGCAGCAGCTCAACGAGCTGCTGCAGGACAACAGTTCGTCGATGGAGTTCGCCAAGGGCTTCTACGAGAAGCTCGGGCCCGAGAAGTCGCTCGCGTTCTTCGGCCAGCTCTCCACGGACACCTACGAGTACGCCAAGGTCGACCCCGAGCGCCTCAAGGACGTCCAGGCGCTCCAGAAGAACCTCGGCCTCAACCTGGCCACCGCCTCCCACGACAAGGAATTCACCGACAAGTGGGGGCCGGAGCTCCGCAAGTTGGGTACGCAGCGCATCCCGCTCGACAAGTACGACTACGGCGGCCCGTTCGGATACCAGTTGCTCGGCGGGATCATGCGGAACGGGAACTACGACGCGAAGTTCCTCAACCCGATCGCCGAACACGTGACGCAGCTGCACGCCAAGGACCCGTACATGTTCGCCGAGAGCAAGACGGTGAACAGCACCTTCAAGAACCCGTTCAACCCCTCCGGAGTGAACGGGGCCGGCTACGACCCGGCCACCGCCATGCTGGAAGCGCTCGGCAACAGCCCGGAAGCGGCGAAGAAGTTCTTCACCGATCCCCCGACCGCGTACAACGAGGACGGCACGGTCAACAAGGGCGCCACGGTCGACCTCGGAAAGAACAAGGACGGCGAGGCGATCGACAACTACTTCGACTTCTTCACCGACGAGGAGTGGGAGTCCTTCCCCGACGTCAACACGCTCGACGAGAAGGAGCTCAAGGCGTCGCTCGACCAGATGCCCGACGCCCTCGGTCATGCCCTGGAAGCAGCGACCCTCGGCTACCCGGCCGGGGACCCGAACCCGAACGTGGTGCGGGACGAGGGCAACGTCGCGGTCATGCAGAAGGTCATGGAGACATACGCTGCGGACCCGGGTCTGCTCAAGGAACACCACGAGGCGATGGCCGACAGCCTGGGCGTCATGGGCGCCGGCTACATCGACGACATCAACTGGGCGCTGACCAAGAACGAGCCGGGCAACGTGTTCGCGCCGGTCAAGAACCCTGAGGGGCACCTCGACTTCGCGAACACCTCGGACGAGTACGGGCGGAGCGTCGCCCGGGGCTTCCTCAGCACCCTGGGCCAGCACCCGGACGCCTACGCGACGGTCTCGACCGCGGAACAGGTCTACACCCGCAGCGTGCTTGAAGGGACAGTGGGCCCGGACGGAAAGATCACCGATGAGGTCGCTGCCAAGGCCAGGGCGACCGTACTCGTGGGCGCCGAGGTGCAGGGCATGCTCGACCAGTCCCGGGCCGATCAGGTGGAGGCGACGAACCTCAAGACGCACGAGGACTACGAGAAGGCGGTAGCCAAAAGGTCGGGCTGGGTCGAGTTCGGGGCCACGGCGGGCATCGCGGCGGGCGTCGCCTTCCTGCCCGCGACCGCAGCCGTGGGCACGGCCGCGGTGCTCATCCCGCTGGCGACCGACACCGCCAGCGGTGCCGCCGAACAGCTCATCGGCCAGATGGTCGGTGACTTCTCCGACAAGTCGGTGGACGAGCACAAGGAGAAGATGGAGGACCTCACCGATGAGGAGAGAAGGGCCGTCTTCTCCGCCGGTGAGGCCCTGGCCGAGGCACCGACGGAGGACTTTCTGGAGCGGTACGTCCCGGACCGCGAAAACAGCACGTTCGCGCGAGACCTTCGTGAATCGATGCTGCTCGGCTACGGGGTTGGCAACGACCGGGAGCAGCAGCAGGGCAACGGTCCGGAGACCGGCTGAGGCCGGTGACTGAGGGGACACCTAAGGATGCGGATAGTGATCAATCGTCGGCCGGTGCGCGTTGGAGTCCTTGCCACGGTCGTGGCCAGCTTGTATCTCGGGGCCACCGGCTGTGGTGGGGACGGAGACGACGACGCGGTCGACAAGGCTCTCGCGGGGACTCAACTGTGCGGTGGCCACGCCGTGTCCGCGCAGGCGTCCAAGGCCTTGAAAGTGATCACGGGGTCGTCGCGGTTCGGGACGACGGCGGAGAAGTCTACCGTCGCGCGGGCTGCGACGAACCTCGTCGAGGCGTTTCCGGTCGCCACCGGGGGGCGCGACGACGTCTGCCGCATCTACACTGCCGACGGTACGCCGGATTTCGCGATCCGAGTCACCTGGGGGCTGGATGACGGCCCCCCGACGGGAACTCCGGCTCCGGATTTCACCGCGCTGGATATGGGGGAGCGCACCCTGGCGGCGGCGGACAGGGCGTCGGTCCGGTTCGCGTGCCGGAGCGACAGGTTCCCCAACTCGACGAATGCGGCCCACATCGTCATAGGCGTGGAGCGCTGGATGATGCCGAAGCCGCCCGAAGGCAACATCAAGGCGCTGAAGGACGCCTACGCGACTGTGGCTCACTCCTTCTCGCTGGCCATGGCCAAGGAGTTGCGCTGCGAGAAGAACGGCGGCCTCCCCGACCGGCCCGTGCTGGATCCCGCGTAGCCGCCAGAGGAATACGCTTCCACGCCTATTCCGTACTGGCGGTCGGCGGCCCGCAGAAATCAATGACGCGTGAGCAGAACCACTTCACCGAACGGTTCACCTGCTGGTTAACAACCCAAAGACCGGCTGATGTTGGTGGACGGTCAAGGGGACATGAGGATGTGGGCAGTGATCAGTCGTGGGTCGGTGCGCGGGGGGCTGCTCTCCGCAGCCATGGCCGGCTCGTTGCTTTTCGGGGTGACGGGTTGTGGAGATGACGGTGATGATGACGGGCTTCCGAAGGACTACAAGGTGGTGGCGGGGACGCAACTCTGTGGTGGCAAGGCGGTGTCCGCCGATGCGTCCCGGGCGCTGAAGGTGATCACGGGGTCGTCGCGGTTCGAGGCGTCGGGAAAGGAGTACACCGTCGCGAAGGCCGCGGCGGACCTTCTCTGGGCGTTCCCGGGCCCCACCGTGACGGAGGATGCCTGCCGTGTCTACACGCCCCGCGACGCGCCGGATTTTGAGCTCAGAATCACCTGGAGGATCAGCGACAGCGCGCCGACGGGTGCCCCGGACCCGAAGTTCACTGTGCTGAAGATGGGGGAGGAAACGCTGGCGGCTGCGGACCAGGCGTACGTCTATTTCGCGTGCCGGAGCGACAGGTTCTCCTCGACGGCAGGGGCCCACATCGTCATGGGCGTCGAGCACCGGGATCCCTGGAAGGAACCCGAGGGCAACGTCGAGGCGCTGAAAGACGCCTACGCGACCGTGGCCCACTCCGTCTCGCTGGCCATGGCCAAGGAGCTGCGCTGCGAGAAGAACGGCGGGCTTCCTGAGCGGCCCGTGCTGGATCCCGCGTAGCCGCCAGAGGAATACGCTTCCACGCCTATTCCGTACTGGCGGTCGGCGGCCCGCAGAAATCAATGACGCGTGAGCAGAACCACTTCACCGAACGGTTCACCTGCTGGTTAACAACCCAAAGACCGGCTGATGTTGGTGGACGGTCAAGGGGACATGAGGATGTGGGCAGTGATCAGTCGTGGGTCGGTGCGCGGGGGGCTGCTCTCCGCAGCCATGGCCGGCTCGTTGCTTTTCGGGGTGACGGGTTGTGGAGATGACGGTGATGACGACGGGCTTCCGAAGGACTACAAGGTGGTGGCGGGGACGCAACTTTGCGGTGGCAAGGCGGTGTCCGCCGATGCGTCCCGGGCGCTGAAGGTGATCACGGGGTCGTCGCGGTTCGAGGCGTCGGGAAAGGAGTACACCGTCGCGAAGGCCGCGAAGCATCTGGTCGAGGCGTTCCCTCCCACCGTGATGGAGGATGCCTGCCGTGTTCTACACGCCGCTCGACACGCCGGATTTTGAGCTCAGGATCACGTGGAGGCTGGACGACAGCGCTCCGTCGGACGGCACTGCGGACCCGAAGAAGTTCACTGTGCTGAAGATGGGGGAGAAAGCCCTGGCAGCAGCGGACCAGGCGTACGTCTATTTCGCGTGCCGGAGCAACATGTTCTCCAACCCGACGAAAGTGGCCCACATCGTCATTGGTGTCGAGCACTGGGCTGTGCCGAAGGAACCCGAGGGCAACATCGAGGCGCTGAAGGACGCCTACGCGACTGTGGCTCACTCCGTCTCGCTGGCCATGGCCAAGGAGTTGCGCTGCGAGAAGAACGGCGGCCTCCCCGGCCGGCACCGACCCCCTCGCCAAGGAAAGCGTCACGGGCGTGACGGACGCGGCGGGCAACGCGCCCTCCGCCAGCGCTTCCGCGTCAGCCTCGCCGCAGCCCTCGAAGGACTCGACGGACGATCAGGCCCCCGCAGCGGCAACCGCCGACGCCTCCGACAACACCACGATGTGGATCGCGCTCGGAGCAGCCGCAGCCGTTCTGGTGATCGGAGGCGGCGCCTTCGCCCTGATCCGCTCACGGCGAGGTGCCGGATCGACATATGTATGACGAAGAACCGTCACCCGCAACGGTTCTGACACACAGACCACCGCGCAGTCAGCAGCGAATCGAAGCTCACGAAGAAGGAGTGTCGCAATGGTCGACCGCAAGCTCAATGACGGCGATGTACACAAGCTCCAGAAGGAAGTCATCGACCGGTACGACAACATCCGGAGCTCCCTTGCCAAGCTGCAGGGCACGATCGACATGATCGAGAAGGCGTGGACGGGCCAGGGCGCCAACGCGTTCAACGCCAAGCAGACGGAGATCAACACTCACATGGTGGGGATCGGCAAGATGCTCGAGGACTTCCTCGAGGGCATCCACATGACCAAGTCCGACAAGCAGAACCTCGAGGACCAGATCACGGCGGACCTCACCAAGATCTCGGTCGACGACCTCGGTGGAAAGACCTCGGCGCTCAGCAGCTACTGACGAGCCCGAGCCACGCATCGCGCTCAACCACATCGTTGTCCGGACTGACGATTCCGGCTGACATCTGCACAGAGACGAGGGAAACATGTCCGGAGCTCATTACGACGAACTTGCCGTCACGTACGGCACCATGGACGCGCTCGCGACCGAGCTCGGCGACCAGGCCAAGAAGCTCGAGGACGACCTGGAGGCGCTGCGGCAGGCCGTGCTCAACGTGTCGGCCGGCTGGGGCGGCGAGGCGTTCCAGGCGTTCCAGGGCAAGAGCGAAGAGTGGAACAAGCACGCACGGGGCATTCACACGGCCCTGATGCAGATCTCGCACAAGGTCCACGGCGCCGGCGGTGACTACCGCGGCGGCGACCTGAAGGGCGCCAGCTACTTCATGTAAGTGCAGGCACATATGTCGCAACGCAGGGTGGGCACGCACGGGAGGTGCCCACCCTGTGCAATGTCGCAGCAGCCGCCCTTGACGTCGCCCCGTCAGCCGTTGCCGTCGTCCTCCTCGGACGTACCGGCGGGCACGGCGATGACGAACACGCCCTTGCCCTGGACTCCTTGAACGGTTCCCTCGGCCTGTAGCACCTCGATGGCGGACTTGATGGTTCGGCGGCTCACCGCTCCGCCCGTCTCCTGCTCCAGCTCATGGTGCGAAGGGATGCGCCGACCAATCGGAATCTCGCCGCGTCGGATGCGCTCACGCAGGGCGGACGCAAGCTGCACGTACATCGGGACGATGCTTTCGCGGTCGATGTCTATCACGCGTTAGAGCGTAAAAGGCCAGCTCAAGACAGCATAGGGCGGCATGGCACGTGAAAGGACGTACCAAGACGTTCCAAGTTGCCGTACAGTCGATGTCTGCAGAGGACCCCCGCGACGGTAGGCGCCGTCCGGGGGCATGGCCGCCAACCCTATGGAGGTTGATGACAGTGAGCATTATCCACGCGTTGCTGCGCTGGATCCTGGGCGTGTTCGCGCCCGGCACCGGCAGGCGGAGGGCGGGCGCACGCTCCGCCGTACCGGCCGACACCGGCATTGCCGCACAGCCGGACGCAGGGGCCGTACGGCGACTCCCCGCAGCCCGTTCCCCGTACGGACTGCCCGAACTTCTGGACGGAGCCACGATCCCGGTACGCCCGTACGTACTCGAGGTTGAACAAACTCACCACGGCCGGGAACGGAAACAGGTACTTGATCAGCAGCGGACACGGCAGACGCAGACCCGGCGCCGGGTGGCCCTGGTGCTCGCGGCGGACTTCGGCATCGACCTGGACCGGCACGTCGTCGGCGCGGAGAGGGCGGCGTGATGGGGACGGGGGACAGGGCACCCCGATCGCCCGTGCGGATGTGCGTGCGCTGCGAGGTGATCACTGAGACGCCGGTCGTGGTGGGCGTCGTCCATCAGAACTCGGGGCCGGGCTTCGTCGTCTACGCGTGCCAGGTGTGCGCTGCGCACTACCCGCCGCAGCCGGACGCCCTCACCGTCCTGTCCCCGCCCCGCCGAGCCGGGAGCGAACCGTGAGCCGGGGCTTGACCGAAAGGCCGGGAGAGGCGCGCGAGTTGTCGCCGGAATGCGCTCTGGCGCATCGGCCCGGCTACGAGGACGTACACGACGCGTGCCGCCGCCTGCAAGACATCCCGCTCCCACACGGTAGGGGCCTGCTGCTCGTACACCGCTGCCCCTGCCCCTGCCACCACCCGTGCCCGCAGGAAGCCCGGACGAGCGCCGGCACCCCACCCAGGCAGCGCTAGACGCCCGACGCTGAGGCGCTTCCCCTGGTGACCTGCCAAGGGCCTGGACCGCTCCGGCTTGTAGGCCCGATCCAGGCCCTGCCCCATGGCGTTGGTGCCGATACGGGGGGTCTTCGAGAAGGAAATTCGATGGCCGACGACACTGAGCCGGTCATGCGCCGTCGGCGTCCAGTCGCTCCGCGGACTGGAGCAGGTACTCGGGCAGTTTCGAACTGGCCGCCAGCACCTGATGCCGACAAGGCGGCCCTGGTCGTCGAAGTCGAGGTTGATCACGCCGTCGACGTCCACCGGATCGCAGGGATACGTGCGCGCGGACGTCACGCGGGCCCGCGGTTCGGTGAGGTATACGTACGCTGCGTTCGCGGTCTCGTCGTAGGTGACTCTGGCGCCTGTCACGGTGAGCAGGCTCCCTTGTTGTTGTCGTTGCTGGCTACGCTGTCCTCGTCCACGTATCCGACCGTGGCAACCTCGGGTTGCTGCTGTGGAGAGGTGCGAGGCCAGGACGGTCTTGACGGTGCCGGTGATGCGGGGGGAGTGGCAACGGAGTTTGCGCGGGGCAGCGTATTCTTCAGGGCGGCGTCGGCCTGCTCTCCCACGGCTTGGCTTTGGGCACGAGAACCGACAGTAAATCTCGGGTTGCTCGCGAAGTTGGTCAAGGGCAGGCGGGATCAGCGATGATGCGTCGGCAGGCACGGTCTTCCACTCGGATCACGAGGCATAGAGAAATCCATGATCTTGGAAGCCGCGCCTGTCACGTTCTGGGGCACTGCCGAGCTGACAGAACGTCACGAACTGGGCGTCTCGCACTACACCGAAGCCGTGGCGGCGCCAGCACTGTGGGAAGACGGTTCGGGTGCACTTATCGCGTTGGGCCAGTTTGTGAGGTCGTCGCCCGGGATCACAGTTTCCGTAGTACGCCGCGCCACGTCCATCCTGCGGCAAGAACTGCATCCTTCAGCGGGTTTGTAAAGTCCTTACGGGTGTCGAACCGCAAGACTTCTACCTTCTGCCGATGACCGTCGGGGCCCTTCTCGTATCGCCACTGGCTGTAGATCGCGCCCGCCGGGCCCCGGGAATACTCATCGCGCGAGTATTCCGAAGACTTCCACCGCTCCTCCAGGGCACGCACCTCGTGGCGGTCTTGGTCCAGTCGCATGCGGACCTTGAGGGTGACGCGTACCTCGGGCAGTTTGCATTCCGCGACCAAATCGGCACCCTCCTCTCGAGTGCTGTTGCGGACGACGTACCGGACATCTGGTCTGTTCAGACCAAGGAGTGTGGTGCTCAGGTCTTCAGCGGACCGCGGAGAAATATCGCCTGCGGCGTGCCTAGTTCCCGTGAATTTGTCCCATAGCCGCCCCATCACGCTGCCCCTGTCTTCGTGTCCGGACGCACACTGCGGATGAAGTCCTGGAAATCCCCCAGCACTTCATCGAATGTTGCAGCTGTGGTGGTCAGTACCAGTCGGATCACGGCACGTCGGCGCGGATCCATAGTGTCGGACATCACCAGATACACCTGCGATTGGACCAGATCCTCAGGGATTCCGTTGACGGCGGCAGTGAATGTGAGTTTCTGCGTCAGGCCAGGTGTGTCCGCCGTGCCTACCTCCCGAACATAGACGACTGACACATCGGTAACTGCACGTAGTCCCTCCACAGACTCACCGGCCACTTCCGCGAGACTCACCGCGTCCGGCAGCACGTCGCCACCGATCGTGATATTCGTGGTGAAGTTGCTGTCCTGTGCAGGGAGCACTGCGGCAAACGCGATGTCCGAGGTATCGATGGCATCCGGACGAGCAGGAAACCAGCCTTCGGGCAAGCGAAACTCGATGGGCACTGGCAGTACTGCGGGCATCTCAGCCACTTTCTTCCTCTGGATTCGCTAGTCGAAGATTCCGCTCACGAAGTCGACGGCGTCATCGACGCCAACCGCATCGGCCACTTCCACAACCGTCTTGGCCACCTTGTCCGGGTCGATCGTTATTTCCAACCCCAACTTGCCTCCGGTACCCGGCGAAAGGCCAGCGTCTCCACCAATGCTCCAGACGCCCGTCTCTTTGTCCTTCTTCCAACCGAACCACGCCTCAGCGCCAGGTCCGGCCCATGCCTCAGCTGTCCCACCCACGCCGATCCCGCCGACTTCGATACCCCCGGCAGCTCCCGCTTTCGCACCGGCGAATGCCTTTCCTCCGATGGTGACTTCATCTTTGGTGACCTTGAGGTTCGCTGCGGCCTCGGCACCGGCGAAGCCTTCGCCTCGGACGTAGGCGCCGTAGTTCCCATACTCGGCGCGGCCCTCTGTCAAGACACGCGCTCCCACGGAGGCTTCCGCCTTGCCGACGACGCCACTCTCTGTGATCCCGAAGTTTGCGGTGGCCCTGGCGCCGCCGTAGCCGTCCGCGATTCCGGAGAGCTTCATCTGCCCATTGGTGAGCGAGCCTTCTGCAGTTCCGTGAAATAGGTCAGCAGCTGCCTTGACTGAGCCCTCCTTCCCGTATGCAGGTCCTTTCGCGCTGAAGCTCGTGTCCGGGCCCGTGAAGGAGGCCTTGCCGTCGGAGACCCAACCATCTACCTGAGTGGCGTCCGACGACTGCTCCGGCGTATATGCGTCGATCGTCGTCTTGGCGTTGCGGTTGAAGCCGTTGAGGGTTCCATCGGTGAGGTCGGTATCGAGGACCACTGCTTCCAATGCGATCTTCACGGCGTCATCGGCGTCGTTGATCGCCTGGACTGCGGCTTTGATGGCTTCGTTCCACTCGCCCTCCGCCTTGCGGGCTGCGGCCTGGTAGTCTGGGTCGTGGTGGTAGGCGGTGCGGGAGGCATCGCTGAGCTGCTCGGTGTCGAAGGCGACGACGCCTTCCTCGGACAGCCTCATACCATTTTTGATGGCATCGGCGCGCACGGACTTGAGTCTGCCCCGGAGATCGGCGAACTGCGTGTGGGCATCGCGCAGTAGGGCAGCGATCGCCTTGGCCTCCTTCTGCGCGGCCTGATACTCACGCAACGTGATCTTGAAGCGATCGTTGGCTGCGGTAGCGGCCAATCCCCGCCAGGTCTGGCCGCTGGCTATCTTCGACACGTCTCGTTCGTACACCTCTTCGAGCTTCTTGAACTCGCCTGCCATGTCGTCCCACTTGTCTGCCGCGCTGGTCAGCGAGGACAGATGGGTGGTCATCGCTTCGTGGTACGTCGGCATGGTGTCTCCCCCGTGGTTCCGGTGGCGTGGTGCGGCGGTCGGCGGCGGATCGTCAGTAGCCGTCGAGGTTGGACGACTGACGGACCTTGTTGGCGATGTCGATGTCCTGGTTCTGGAACAGGATGTGAGTGCTGCGGAGCGCGCTCTTGTCCGCGGAAAGGCGGTCCATCAGTGCTTTGACCTGCTTCTCCCACGTGCCGTGTGCCTTCTTGAGCGCATCGGAAGTGTCCCAGCCATGGCCGCCCTTGCCGTTGAACTCCTTGACCGCGGTGTTGGTCTTCTCCTCAGCGACGTCGCCGGCCTTCTTGGTGTCCGGCTCGAGATGCTGCTCGATCGCGTTCGCCGCGGCCTTCTTTTGCGCGGGTGTGGAGGCCAGGTCAGGCGCGCCGTTACGACCATTGCCGGGGTCCACCTGATTGAGCTGCATCCGTCCGCCAGCTTCGCTTTTCGCCTGTTCCGACTTATCCCACCCCAACGCCCTGCTCCCTTCCCTGCTTCGATATGTGATCCATTGTGAGACACGTTCTCGAACGACGGGCCGCCGCCACTCGGCTTGTAATCCACCCGTTGCTCCCCGTGTATCCCGAGTTCTTGCCTGATCTGACTGGTCAGTCAGAAGCCCGAATCCCTTGGGCCCGAGGCGTGTAGCGAACTGTTCCGCGAAGAGGGGATCGCCGTTGTAGGTCTCCATCGTGCGATTGAAGTTTCTGATGTCGTCGAGACTCATGTGGGCCGGGTCCTTGGCCAACTTCGCCAGCTTCTCCGCAGCCGCGACGGCCTTTGCAGCGGAGCCCCGGTCGGCGTACGAGGCGTCGGTGAAGCCGTACTTCGCCTGGTCGACGAGGAGCCGGGGAACCGTTGCGGCGCTGTTGTACCTCTGCGTCGCTTTGGTCAAAATTGCCTGGATCTCGTCGCGGAGGGCGTCCGCCGCCTTCTGGTACGTCGCCCCGCTCTCTCCGCTGGGTCCGACGCACAATCGGGCCGTGTGTTCCCGGTGACGGTGACCGTGCGGAGGCTGACGGCGGCGTTCATCCCGGCCCACCTGGCGGTGTCCGCCTACGCCTTGAGGTTGGTCTCCGCGTCCTTCTGTAGTTCTGCGAGCTTTTCGTCATCTGGTGCCAATCGGTGACAGCTTCACCGAGCTTGGAGAGGTCTCCGTGGCGCAGGGCGTCGAGATCCATCGGGTCAGTGGCCCTTTCGGTCGTCAAAGCCCTCGTCCAGCAGAGCGATGCTGCTGACCGCACCGGCGATGTAGGAGTCGTCGGCGGCGTGCTGGTTTTTCGTGAACCGCAGATGGTTGGAGATATGGGCGCAGGCGTCCAGCAACGTCTTGCTCTGCTCGCCCCAGCGCTCCGTCACATGGTCGAGGGCCGCGCCCAGGGCGAAGTTCTCACCCTTGAGTCCGCCCGCGGCGGCCTCCGACGCCACGCGCGCGTGCCCGCTGTAGGTGGTGAAGTCCTGAAACAGGTCGTGAGCCGCCTTACCGACCGCCTCCAGGTCCTTGTGGCCAGCCACAAGGTAGCCGTAGGTGTTGTTCGTGCCGGGTTCGGTCGGCACATGGTTGAGCTGCATCCGAGTGGAATGCCGATCGGCCGCCCCGGCCTTCAACTGCTCCCATTCCTCCCACGCCATGCGTAGCTCCCCTTCCGTTGCGCGCGTCGTCCCAGCGTCACCGTCGTCCCCTCAGGCCCCATGTCCATGCGACGACGACGCCGTGTCACTGACACAACGGATCCAGTGGGTCACCCCAAGCGATATCCCGAACTCACCATACTTTCCGCGATGCTTTGCCCATGGATCGGCCGCGGCCAAAAATCAGGGGCGAGGACCGGCCACTCCCGCAGCCCGGCCCTTGATCGGAAAGCCGCGAACCAAGTGTCCGCGACTCACCCCACCCTTCCGCTCACGCCACCTCTCGGCTCACTCCGCCCCTCCTGCCCCGTCCGCCCCCTCCAGCCCTTCCTCCACCAACCCCACCTGAACCAACGGCTTCCCCCGCCGCCGCGAGACGAAGATGCCGCGGCCCGCCGGCATCGGGCGGGGGCGGACGCCGCCCAGGAGGTCGCCCTCGCCGGGGTCGCCCGCCAGGACGACGCCCTGCGCCCCGAGTTCCTTGATGCGCTGCATGAACGCCTCGTACGAGGCGCGCCCCGCGCCCGCCGTGGACCGCGCGATGATGAACCGCACGCCCACGTCCCGGGCGAACGGCAGCAGTTCGGTCAGTCCAGCCAACGGATTGCCGCTCGACGTGGCGACGAGGTCGTAGTCGTCGATGACGACGAACACCGTCGGCCCCCGCCACCAGCTGCGGTCACGCAGCTGCTGCGCCGTCACGTCGGCCGTAGGCGTCCGGCGCTGCATGAGGTCGGCGAGCGCGGCCATGTGATGGTCCATGGAGTTGGACATCGGGATGTACTCGGCGAGATGGGTCGCCGGCGTCACGTCCAGCAGGGAACGCCGGTTGTCGACCACGAACAGCTTGCACTCGTCACCGGAATACCGCTGCGTGAGCTGCTTGATCAGCAGCCGCAGCAGGTTCGACTTGCCGGACTCGCTCTCGCCGAGGACGAGGAAGAAGGGATCCTGCTCGAAGTCGACGAAGACCGGCTCGAGACGGTCCTCGTCGAGGCCGAAGGCGACCCCGCGGCGCGGGAAGCGGTCGCCCGGCGGCAGCGAGGCGGCCGGGAACTCCCGCGGCAGCAGCCGCACTTCGGGCGCGGGCGCGGCCTGCCAGTGCCGGGAGACCTCCGCGGCCAGCGCCTGCGTGGCGTCGGACAGCTCGGTGTCCGAGGCGAGGCCGTCGATCCGCGGCACCGCCGCCATGAAGTGCAGCTTCTGGGGCGACTGCCCCCGGCCGGGAACGCCCGACGGGACGTTCGCGGCGAGCTTGCGGTCGATCTCGGAGTCCATCGTGTCGCCGAGCCGGAGCTCCAGCCGGTTCATCAGGTGGTCCTTGAGCGCGGCCCTGACCTCCATCGACCGCGACGCCGTCAGCACCAGGTGGATGCCGTAGCCGAGGCCGCGCGCCGCGATCTCGTGGATGACCTGGTCCATCGCCTCGTAGTCCGCCCGGAAGTTGCCCCAGCCGTCGATGACCAGGAAGACGTCCCC
Source organism: Streptomyces sp. B21-105 (assembly GCF_036898465.1). Taxonomy (NCBI): domain Bacteria; kingdom Bacillati; phylum Actinomycetota; class Actinomycetes; order Kitasatosporales; family Streptomycetaceae; genus Streptomyces; species Streptomyces sp. B21-105. The sequence continues at coordinate 6,723,698 of NZ_JARUMJ010000001.1, forward strand.
CCACGGCTGGTCCGTGACCGAGATCTCGCCCCGGGCCCGCCTGGTCCGGAAGTCGGCGATCGAGGGAATCCCCGACGCGCGGAAGTACTCCTCGCGGCGGGTCAGGATGCCGTACACCTCCGCCACCGTCCGCCGTACCCGCTCCGGGTCCAGCCGGGACGCGACCCCGCCCACATGCGGCAGGCCGGCCACCGAGGCCATGCCTCCGCCGCCGAAGTCGAGCCCGTAGAACTGCACTTCGTGCGGGGTGTGGGTGAGGGCGAACGCCGAGATCAGCGTGCGCAGCAGCGTCGACTTGCCGGACTGTGGGCCGCCCACGATCTGCATATGGCCGGCCGCGCCGGAGAAGTCGACCCACAGGGAGTCACGGCGCTGCTCGAACGGCTTGTCCACCAGACCGACCGGCACGACCAGCCGTCCCGCGCCCTCGTAGCCGGGCTGGGTGAGCCCGCGGCCCTCCACCGCCGTGAGGCCCGGCAGCAGCGCGTCCAGCGACGGCGGGCTGTCCAGCGGCGGCAGCCACACCTGGTGCGCCGCCGGACCCTGCGCCTCCAGCCGGCGCACGATCACGTCGAGCACGGTGTCGGCCAGCGCGTCGTCGACCTCCGCGTCACCGGCCGCCCGGGCCTGCGGCACGGCCGCGTACCGTACCGGCACCTCGGACGAGGTGAAGAGCACCGGCCGCCGGTCCAGGGGCAGCGAGCCGCTCCCCGGCGCGGTCCGCTGACCGCCCGAGCGGTAGACGCCGGACACGTACGCCGCCTTGAACCGCACCATTTCGTCCGTCCCGAACTTCAGGAACCCCGAACCCGGCACATTGGGCAGCGAGTACGCGTCGGGCACGCCCAGCGCCGCCCGTGACTCCGCCGCGGAGAACGTGCGCAGACCGACGCGGTACGACAGGTACGTCTCCAGTCCGCGCAGCCGCCCCTCCTCCAGGCGCTGCGAGGCCAGCAGCAGATGCACGCCCAGGGAGCGCCCGATCCGGCCGATCTGCACGAACATCTCGATGAAGTCCGGCTTCGCCGTGAGCAGTTCGCTGAACTCGTCGATCACCAGCACCAGCGAGGGGATCGGCTGCAGTGCGGCGCCCGCGGCCCGCGCCTTCTCGTAGTCGTGGATGTTGGCGTAGTTGCCCGCGTTGCGCAGCAGCTCCTGACGGCGGTTGAGCTCGCCCCTGATGGAGTCGCCCATCCGGTCGACCAGCGTCAGATCGTCCGCCAGGTTGGTGATCACGGCCGCGACGTGCGGCATCTGCGCCATGCCCGCGAACGTGGCGCCGCCCTTGAAGTCGGCGAGGACGAAGTTCAGCGTCTCCGACGAGTGCGTCACCGCCAGCCCCAGCACCAGCGTGCGCAGCAGCTCGGACTTGCCGGAACCGGTCGCGCCCACGCACAGACCGTGCGGGCCCATGCCCTCCTGCGCCGCCTCCTTCAGGTCCAGCATCACCGGACGGCCGTCCTCGCCCACCCCGATCGGCACCCGCAGCCGCTCGGCCAGCGAACGCGGCCGCCAGGTGCGCTGCGTGTCCACCGACGCCGCGTCGCCGAGGCTCAGCAGCTCGGTGAACTCCAGGTTGGCCAGCAGCGGCTCGTCGTCATCGCCGCCGGAGGCCATCCGCAGCGGCGCGAGCTGCCGGGCGAGCGCCTCCGCGGACTCCGGGGACAGCACGTCGGGCGTCCCCTCGTACACGGCCCCATGTCCCGACTCCAGCCGCAGCGCGCCTGGCTGTACGACGATGTCGAGCTCGCCGCCCGTTCCCGTCAGCTCACCGGGGACGATCTCGAGGACCGTCACACCCTGCAGCCCCTCGGAGTTGGCCAGGACCGAGTCCTGGGGGAGCGACACACCGTCCAGGATGACGACCACGTGCGGCTCGTCGGGCAGCGGCGTCGCGTTCGGGTGGAACCGCGGCCGCCCGGTCAGCCGGGAGCCGAGCAGGCTCTCCAGCTCACGGGTCTTCGAGCCGATCAGCCGGCGGCTGCCCGCCCCGTCCACGGCGCCGGGCGCCTGGACGTGCGGCAGCCACTTCGCCCACTCCCAGTGCGGCAGCTCGTCCCGGCCCGCCGCGACCACCAGCACCAGGTCCTCGGACGAGTGCAGCGCGGCCAGCGAACCGGCCAGGGCCCGGGCGCAGGAACGGACCGAGTCCGGCTCGCCGCTGACCGTCACGTGGTAGAAGGCCCGCAGGGAGACCGCCATCGGCAGGTCGTCCAGACTGTCGTGCACGGCGAGGAAACGCTGCAGCGCGCCCGCCGTCAACGGTTCGAGCTGCTCCACGGGACCGGTCTCCGGAGCGACCAGCGGGGTGGCGAGGGCCTGAGCGCCGAGGCCCACCCGGACCTGTCCGAAGTCCTCGTCCCCGGGCCGCCGTTCCCACACCCGGCTGCCCTCGGCGACCAGGGCCCACAGCTGCTCGGGGGAGGGGTGCAGGTAGTACTGCGCGTCACGCTGGGCCCGCGCGGTGTCGAGCGCGGTACGCCGGGTCTGCGCCAGGTAGCTGAGGTAGTCCCGGCGCAGATCCGCCAACTGCCCCTGCGAACCGCGCCGGAAGCGCACCACCATCGCGATCGACATGGCCACCGTCGAGGCGATCATGACCATGCCCATGATGCGCATGAACGGCTGCCCGCTCGTGAAGAAGAAGACCACCGAACCGCCCATGCCGAGCGTCGGCAGCAGTTGCATCAGCACGCTCTCCTGATGCCCCCGAGGCAACTCGGGCGGAGGCTGCAGAACGACCTCGCCCATGGGCACCTCGGACGGCAGCGCCCTGGGCGGACGCTTCACGACGATGTGGCTCACTGCTCACCAATCCCCTTGCGAGGCCCCCGGGAAGTACCGTCCGCCACCCCGTGTCAGGCGGACGCAGGCCGCCGCGTGATCCTACTGACTGCTGGTACCACCGCGGGGCGGTAGGGTGCCGGATGTTCGCGTGAGCACACCGCGGGCCGCGCGACCGCACGAACCTGCGCGGGACCTTCACACAGCCGACGCGAGACCATCACTGAGGGGGAGCAGCAGGGTGAGCATCACGACCTCCGCGGCAGCCACCGGAGAAGGACGCGGCGCCGCAGCCGCGCCCGCGGCGGGGACGGGACTCGGCTTCTGCCGGGTCACCATCGTCGCCCCCGACAGCCGGATCGACGTGGCGCTGCCCGACGACATCCCGGTCGCCGACCTCTACCCGGAGATCCTCCGGCTCGCCCGGCAGAGCCCCGCCGAGGGCGCGCCGGTCGGCTACACCCTCGTCCGCCGGGACGGCGCCGTCCTCGACAGCTCGCGTTCGTTCGCCGCCCAGCACATCCTCGACGGCGAACTCCTCACGCTGCGCCCGTTCTCCGAGTCGCTGCCGCCCGCCGTCTTCGACGACGTGTCTGAGGCGGTCGCCTCCGCCGTCACCCGAGAGCACACCCTGTGGAGCGGCGAACTCACCCGTGCCGCAGGCCTCGTCGGCGGCAGCGTACTGCCGGCCCTGCTCGCCTTCGTCGCCTGGACCGGCGACCCGCGCCACGACATGAACAGCCTGCCCGGCGTCCTCGCCGCCGTCGTCGGCGTCCTGCTCGTCGCCCTCGCCGGCGTCCGGGCCCGCGTCTACGACGACCGCGGCTCCGCGATCGCGCTGGGCCTCGGCGCCCTGCCCAACGTGGCGGTCGCGGGCTCCGGACTGCTCCCGCTCGCCGACGGCCAGGGCATCGGCAAGCTGCAGTTCCTGCTGGCCTGCGCGGCCGTTCTGCTGGCGTCGGTGCTGCTCACCCTGTGCTCCCCGCGCGGCGACGGCCCGTTCGTCGCGTTCGTGGTCGCGTCCGGCGCCGGCCTCGCGGCGGTGTTCGCGGCGATGCTCGCGCACTGGAGCCCGGCCGAGACCGCCGCCCTGTGCGCCCCCGTCGGCGTGGGCGCGCTGGCGTTCCTGCCCGGCCTGTCCATGCGCTTCGCCCGCCTGCCGATCGGCTTCGACGCCCCGGACTCCTCCTCGCGCCGCGCCTACGGCGCAGATCCCGCGCCCCGGGAACCGGTCGACGCCGAGCGGATCGCCGCGCAGGCCCGCCGCGGCCACGAACTCCTGGTCGGCCTGGTCGGCGGCTGCGCGGCGATCACGGTCGGCGCCTGCGCGGTCCTCGGGTTCTCGGACGGCGTCTGGGCCCAGCTGCTCGCGCTGGCCACGGGCATCGCGCTGCTGATGCGCGCCCACCTCTTCCGCTACACCGCGCAGGTCGCCCCGGTGCTGGCCGCGGGCCTCGGCTCGCTCGTGCTGCTCGGACTCGGCCTGGCGCTCAACCCGCCCCACTCGGTGATCCGCGCCGCCCTCACCGGCGACCGCGCCGACCTGGACATCCGCACGGTCTGGCTGGTCGCCGCCGTCGCGGCGGCCGCGGCGATCGTCACCTCGATCGGCCTGATCACCTCGCGGGGCGGCCTCACCCCGTTCTGGGGCCGCTTCATGGAGATCGCCGAGGGCTTCGTCCTGCTGACGCTGGTGCCGCTGGCCCTGGCCGTCTTCGACGTGTACTCGGCAGTCCGCTCGATGACCGGCTGACCCCCTGGACGGGAGGGCCCCGGACAAGGAGGCCCCGGAACGGACCCACAGGGCGCCCGCTCCGAGGCCTCGTCACCGTCCCGCCGTGGTGCGGTGCCTACGTAGAAGACTCCGACGATTCCGACGACGCCTCCGTGCCTGCCGTACCTTCCGTGCCCTCTGCCGCCGTTCCGCCGTTGTGCGGCGCGGGCTCCAGGTCGAACTCGCCGTCCCGGGCGCCCAGCACGAAGGCACGCCACTCCGCCTCGGTGTAGCGCAGCACCGTCCCCGGGTCGAGCGAGGACCGCATCGCCACGGCGCCCTCGGGCAGACTGGCGATCTCGACGCGCTCCTCGTGATCCTCCGTGCCCGGCGCGCTCTTCCACTCGACGCCGGAGATGTCGAGCGCGTACAGCTCGTCCCGCTCCCGCTCCTTGCGCGCCTTGACTGCCTGGTCCTCGGCATCGGCCATGTCGGCTCCGACCCTTTCCTCTGATGTTCCCGCTGCCCCAACGAGCTGCAGCGCCACCCTACTTGCCCGCGTTCCCCCAGCTCAGAGGTTCTTCCGTTACGTTCCGTCCAGCCGGCGCCGCCCGTACACTGCCCTCCGTCACCCGAGCGCGGCCCGGCCGTCCGCCGCGATATCCGGGCAGGTCGGGCGCACCGGCCTGATACCCTGGCTCTCGGCCGTTTGTGTACGCACCCCCGGAAGCCCCCTCAGGCAGCCCCTGAAGGCTCTGGAGGTCGCGCCCAGCGGATCCCCGCCTCCCGAGTAACGGAAGCTCCCCCGAGACCAAGACCGGGGGCACTCGGTGGCCACTGAAAAGACTACGAGGAGTACGCGTGCCGCTCGACGCCGCTACGAAGAAGCAGCTCATCAGCGAGTTCGGTCAGAAGGAGGGCGACACCGGCTCTCCCGAGGTCCAGGTCGCCATGCTGTCCCGCCGGATCTCGGACCTGACCGAGCACCTCAAGACGCACAAGCACGACCACCACTCCCGTCGTGGTCTGCTGATCCTGGTCGGCCAGCGTCGCCGCCTGCTGCAGTACCTCGCCAAGAAGGACATCCAGCGCTTCCGTGCGCTGGTCGACCGCCTCGGCATCCGCCGCGGTGCGGCGGGCGCCAAGTAGGACGCCGTGAGGGGAGCGGTTCCCGGCAATCGGGACCGCTCCCTTTGCTGTACACCTCGATGCGCACCACTGCGCTGCGCATCGGCACGCACCACCGACAGGGCCCGTCGTACGCCCGACCGTGGAGCGGAAACATGCGGAGTGTCACCGACGCTTTGTAGTGTGGTAGCACAACGCCATACGTACGACACAGCCTGATGACGTGTACTCGCTGCGGGTAGACGTCACCACGCACACCGAACGAGGAGAGGCGCGCCCAGCCGCCGCCGGTCCTCGGTAGTGGCCCCCGGGAAAGAGATCCCCGGGTGCTTCGATCGAAGACCGGCCCGCACCGAGCGCTTCTCCGCCACCGTCCCCCTGCCACACGGGCAGCGAGGGACGAAAGACGACAAGTAACGGAGAAAATGCTAGTGGAGAACGAGACCCACTACGCCGAGGCCGTCATCGACAACGGCACCTTCGGCACCCGCACCATCCGCTTCGAGACGGGCCGCCTGGCCAAGCAGGCCGCCGGCTCCGCCGTGGCGTACCTGGACGACGACACCATGGTGCTGTCGGCCACCACCGCCTCCAAGAACCCCAAGGACCAGCTCGACTTCTTCCCCCTCACGGTGGACGTCGAGGAGCGGATGTACGCCGCCGGCAAGATCCCCGGCAGCTTCTTCCGCCGTGAGGGCCGCCCCTCCGAGGACGCCATCCTCACCTGCCGCCTGATCGACCGCCCGCTGCGCCCGTCCTTCCGCAAGGGCCTGCGCAACGAGATCCAGGTCGTCGCCACCATCATGGCGCTCAACCCCGACCACCTGTACGACGTCGTGGCGATCAACGCCGCCTCCGCGTCCACCCAGCTGGCCGGCCTGCCCTTCTCCGGCCCGATCGGCGGCGTCCGCGTCGCGCTGATCAACGGCCAGTGGGTCGCGTTCCCGACGCACACCGAGCTCGAGGACGCCGTCTTCGACATGGTGGTCGCCGGTCGCGTCCTGGAGGACGGCGACGTCGCCATCATGATGGTCGAGGCCGAGGCCACCGAGAAGACCATCCAGCTCGTCGCGGGCGGCGCCGAGGCGCCGACCGAGGAGGTCGTCGCCGCCGGTCTGGACGCCGCGAAGCCCTTCATCAAGGTGCTCTGCAAGGCCCAGGCCGACCTCGCCGCCAAGGCCGCGAAGCCGACCGGCGACTTCCCGGTCTTCCTCGACTACCAGGACGACATCCTGGAGGCCCTGTCCGCCGCCGTCCGCCCGGAGCTCGCCTCCGCGCTGACCATCGCCGGCAAGCAGGACCGCGAGGCCGAGCTCGACCGCGTCAAGGCGCTCGCCGCCGAGAAGCTCCTCCCGGAGTTCGAAGGCCGCGAGAAGGAGATCTCCGCCGCGTACCGCTCGCTCACCAAGCAGCTGGTCCGCGAGCGCGTGATCAAGGAGAAGACCCGCATCGACGGCCGTGGCGTCACGGACATCCGTACGCTCGCCGCCGAGGTCGAGGCCATCCCGCGCGTGCACGGCTCGGCGCTGTTCGAGCGTGGCGAGACCCAGATCCTGGGCGTCACCACCCTCAACATGCTCCGCATGGAGCAGCAGCTGGACACCCTCTCCCCGGTGACCCGCAAGCGCTACATGCACAACTACAACTTCCCGCCGTACTCCGTCGGCGAGACCGGCCGCGTGGGCTCCCCCAAGCGCCGCGAGATCGGCCACGGCGCCCTCGCCGAGCGCGCCATCGTGCCGGTCCTGCCGACGCGCGAGGAGTTCCCCTACGCGATCCGTCAGGTGTCCGAGGCCCTCGGCTCCAACGGCTCGACGTCCATGGGCTCGGTCTGCGCCTCCACCATGTCGCTGCTGAACGCCGGTGTGCCGCTGAAGGCCCCCGTCGCCGGCATCGCCATGGGCCTGATCTCCCAGGAGATCAACGGCGAGACGCACTACGTCGCCCTCACCGACATCCTCGGTGCGGAGGACGCCTTCGGCGACATGGACTTCAAGGTCGCCGGCACCAAGGAGTTCGTCACCGCCCTCCAGCTCGACACCAAGCTGGACGGCATCCCGGCCTCCGTCCTGGCCGCGGCCCTCAAGCAGGCCCGCGACGCCCGCCTCCACATCCTCGACGTGATGATGGAAGCGATCGACACGCCGGACGAGATGTCCCCCAACGCCCCGCGGATCATCACCGTCAAGATCCCCGTGGACAAGATCGGCGAGGTCATCGGCCCGAAGGGCAAGATGATCAACCAGATCCAGGAGGACACCGGCGCCGAGATCACGATCGAGGACGACGGCACCATCTACATCGGCGCCCAGGTCGGCTCGCAGGCCGAGGCCGCCCGCGCCACGATCAACGGCATCGCCAACCCGACCATGCCGGAGGTCGGCGAGCGCTACCTGGGCACGGTCGTCAAGACCACGACCTTCGGTGCGTTCGTGTCGCTGCTCCCGGGCAAGGACGGTCTGCTGCACATCTCGCAGATCCGCAAGCTCGCCGGCGGCAAGCGCGTGGAGAACGTCGAGGACGTGCTCGGTGTGGGCTCCAAGGTCCAGGTCGAGATCGCCGAGATCGACTCCCGCGGCAAGCTCTCCCTGATCCCCGTGATCGAGGGCGAGGAAGCCGCCGAGGACACGAAGGACGACTCCGACAAGTGACGTCGAGCAGCTCCCAGTCGACGGCCCGCACCTCTTCGGAGGCGCGGGCCGTCGCCCGTACCCAAACCCTGATCAAGGGCACGGCCGGCATCGGCGTCGTCCGCAAGACCACCCTGCCGGGCGGCCTGCGCATCGTCACCGAGACCCTCCCCTCGGTCCGCTCCGCCACCTTCGGCATCTGGGCGCACGTGGGCTCCCGTGACGAGACGCCGTCCCTGAACGGCGCCACGCACTACCTGGAGCACCTCCTCTTCAAGGGGACGACCCGCAGGTCCGCGCTCGACATCTCCTCCGCGATAGACGCGGTGGGCGGCGAGATGAACGCGTTCACGGCGAAGGAGTACACGTGCTACTACGCGCGCGTGCTCGACACCGACCTGCCGCTCGCCATCGACGTCGTCTGCGACATGCTGACCGGCTCCCTCATCCGCGAGGAGGACGTCAACGTCGAACGCGGCGCGATCCTCGAAGAGATCGCCATGACCGAGGACGACCCCGGCGACTGCGTGCACGACCTGTTCGCGCAGACGATGTTCGGGGACAACCCCCTCGGCCGCCCGGTCCTCGGCACCGTCGACACGGTCAACGCCCTCACCGCCGACCGCATCCGACGCTTCTACAAGAAGCACTACGACCCGACCCACCTGGTGGTCGCCGCGGCCGGCAACATCGACCACAACAAGGTCGTCCGTCAGGTCCGCGCGGCCTTCGAAAAAGCGGGCGCCCTCCAGAACACGGACGCGACGCCCATCGCCCCGCGTGACGGCCGCCGCGCGATCCGCGCCGCCGGCCGGGTCGAACTGATCGGCCGCAGGACCGAACAGGCGCACGTCGTGCTCGGCATGCCCGGCCTCGCCCGCACGGACGACCGGCGCTGGGCGCTCGGCGTGCTGAACACGGCCCTCGGCGGCGGCATGTCCTCCCGCCTCTTCCAGGAGGTCCGCGAGAAGCGCGGCCTGGCCTACAGCGTGTACTCGTACACCTCGGGCTTCGCCGACTGCGGCCTCTTCGGCGTGTACGCGGGCTGCCGCCCCAGCCAGGTGCACGACGTGCTGAAGATCTGCCGGGACGAACTCGACCAGGTCGCCGAGCACGGCCTGTCCGACGAGGAGATCGTCCGCGCAATCGGCCAGCTCCGCGGCTCCACGGTCCTCGGCCTGGAGGACACCGGCGCGCTCATGAACCGCATCGGCAAGAGCGAGCTGTGCTGGGGCGATCAGATGTCCGTCGACGACATGCTGGCCCGGATAGCGGCCGTCACCCCGGACGAGGTCCGCTCGGTGGCCCGCGACATCCTGGGACGGCGCCCGTCGCTGTCGGTCATCGGCCCGCTCAAGGACAAGCAGGCCGCGCGACTGCACGACGCGGTCGCCTGACACCCTCCGCCAGGCCTTCGGCAACTTCGGTAAGGAAGCAAGAGATGAGCAAGCTGCGCGTGGCGGTCCTCGGCGCCAAGGGCCGGATCGGCTCCGAAGCGGTACGGGCGGTCGAGTCCGCCGAGGACCTGGAGCTGGTGGCCGCCCTCGGCCGCGGCGACGACCTGGAGACGCTGACGCGGACCGGCGCCCAGGTCGTGGTCGAACTGACCACCCCGGCGTCGGTCATGGACAACCTCGAATTCTGCGTACGGCACGGCATCCACGCCGTCGTCGGCACCACCGGCTGGACGGACGAACGCCTCGCGCAGCTGAACGGCTGGCTGGCCGCGTCCCCCGCCACAGGCGTCCTCATCGCACCCAACTTCTCCATCGGGGCCGTCCTCACCATGAAGTTCGCGCAGATCGCCGCGCCGTACTTCGAGTCCGTCGAGGTCGTGGAACTGCACCACCCCAACAAGGTGGACGCCCCCTCCGGCACCGCCACCCGCACCGCCCAGCTCATCGCCGAGGCCCGCCGCGCGGCAGGCTCGGCACCGGCCCCGGACGCCACGGCGACGGCGCTGGACGGGGCGCGCGGCGCCAGTGTCGACGGCGTCCCGGTCCACGCGATCCGGCTGCGGGGCCTCCTGGCCCACCAGGAGGTCCTGCTGGGCGGCGAGGGAGAGACCCTGACCGTCCGCCACGACTCGCTGCACCACAGCAGCTTCATGCCGGGCATCCTGCTGGGAGCCCGCCGGGTGGTGTCGACGCCCGGCCTCACCTTCGGCCTGGAACACTTCCTGGACCTGAACTGAGCCTCTGACGTCATGCGCGCGAAGATCTCCTACGCCCTTACAGCCGCCGTCCTGGTGTTCTACTTCGTCCTGGTCGGCAGCCGCGGCGTCATGCTCATCCAGTCCGGCACGCTGCTGACCGTCACCTTCGGCGTGGCGGTGCTGATCCTGCCGGTCATCGGCGTCTGGTTCCTGTGGAAGAACACCCAGTTCGTCCGCCGGGCGAACGCGCTCGCCGTCGAACTCGACGCCGAGGGCGGTCTGCCCGTCGACGAGCTCAAGCGGACCCCGAGCGGCCGGGTCGACCGCGACTCGGCCGACGAGGTGTTCGCCGTGCGCAAGGCCGAGACCGAGGCGGCCCCCGAGGACTGGCGCACCTGGTTCCGTCTCGCCGTCGCCTACCACGACGCCCGGGACACCCCCCGGGCCCGCAAGGCCATGCAGCGGGCGATCAGACTGCACGACGGCAAGCCCGCCGAAGCCGTCTGACCCCCGCACTCCACCAACCCCTGATCTCCCGCACGCGACGAAGGGGCCGGCCCGCTCTCACAGCGGACCGGCCCCTTCGTGCGCACGGCGATCAGGACAGCCCCTAGTGCCGTGACCGGAGAGGTTCACCGGCTCGCGACGCCCGGCACGGCACTTCCCCAGCCTTCGGCCGGGGGTACCCCCACCACCGGACGCCGCGAGCTTCTCGGCAAACCTTTCCGGTCACGGCACTAGCCGCGCCGGTTCTCCGAGGCCCACGCCTCGACCGCGTCCGCCGCCCGGTCGAAGGCCTCGCCGCGCGCCAGGAAGTCCGCCCCGTGCGTGGTCAGCAAAGGCGTGCTCCCGGCGGGCCGGTCCCGTCGCACCAGGGTCAGGGCCTGCCCCTGGACAGTACGCGGCAGCCCCAGCCAGCGCACCGGCTGCTGCACGGTGTGCACCGCCCCGACCCGCTCCCACGGCAGCGTTCGCGTCACGAGGAACCCGACATGGCGCAGCCCGCGCGCGCTCACCCACACCCCCATGCGCAGCAGCCGCAGGGCGCCGATGATCACCAGCAGGGAACCGCCGAAGATCACGGCGGACTCGGACACCGAGCCGGTCAAGGCGATGATGACGGCCGCGAACAGCACGAACGAGGCGAGCAGCAGCGTCAACGCCGCGATCCCGACCCGCCAGGGGCCGGGCCGGTAGGGGCGCCGCCAGCGCTCATGGTCCTCGAAGGGCAATGCGACGTCGTCCGCCGCGTCGAACGGTCGGTCGGCCGTCAGAAAGGGCAGGGGCACGACTGGTCCTCACTCGTCCATGCGTGGGCTGTGCCCGGTGAGGCTATCCGCCTGTCCGCCCGCTCACCACCATCGGGGCCGTGGCGGCGGTACCGGCCCCGCGTCAGCGGCCCTGGGACGCCTGTGACTGCTGAGCCTGTGAGGAGTGGTCGACCCTCAGCGCCGGCATACCGATGACCAGCGATCCCACCAGCCCGGCGACGATGGTGAGCCCGAGCAGCCAACGCCCGGCTATCAGGCTCACGGAGGACCGCTCGGGGGCTGGGGCAACGACATTGCTCCGGAACTGGTCGGCCTCGGCGAGGAAGGCGAAGGAGACGGGCTCGCGCCGACGGAACATGATGGGTGCTTCCTCCTGGAACGGATGGGCATCGTCGAAACGGATGGGACATCTTCTACCGGTACAGACGAGCGAGTGCCCGAAAACGTGCCCCATATCGGCAGACGTCCCGGAGAAAGTCTCGCGGCATGCCCCTGCCCGTCCGGCCCAACGGCCCCCGTAGAGTTGGCGCCGCTCCGAAGACGCGATGGAAGGACCTCCGCACCGTGACCGACAGCCCCGCCGACGACCTCAAGCCCGGCTTCCGCAGCGACGTCACCGTCGAGCTGGTCAAGCACACCGCGTCCGACGCCGACGTGCTTTTCGCCGCCCGCGTCTCGACCGTCGGAGAGCAGTCCCTCGACGAGCTGGGCAAGGACCCCGAGCGGTCGAAGGGCCTGATCAACTACCTGATGCGGGACCGGCACGGCAGCCCCTTCGAGCACAACTCGATGACCTTCTTCATCAGCGCCCCGATCTTCGTCTTCCGCGAGTTCATGCGCCACAGGGTGGGCTGGTGCCTGCCGGGGGACGCCATGATCCGGGTCGGCACCAGCAAGAACGGCAAGGCCAAACGAATCGCGGACATTCATCGCGACTGGAAGATCGGTGTGCCCGATTCCATGGGGCGTACGCGCAGGCTGAAGTCCTGCCAGAACCTCCTGGCCGACACCGTCAACCTGGAGACCGGGTTGGCGGAGAAGGCGCCCATGGTCGACGTCTTCGAGTCCGGCGTGAAACCGATCCTCAGGGTGTCGACAACGAACGGCAAGGCTCTGCGGTGCACCGCGGATCACCGTGTATGGACTCCCGAAGGCTGGGTTCGCGCCGGCGATCTGCGCGTCGGTGACCGGATCGGACGATTGGGCCGCGTGGGGGCGGGCGAGCGGGTGGGCATCCCGAAGCGCCTGCGTGAGGGCATTCAGATCTGGACCACCGAGCAGCGAGCCGAGCTCGTAGCGCCCATGGACCTCTGTTACATCTGCGACGAGAAGTTCGAGGCCGAGGACCTGGAGCTGGATCACGTCGTCCCGGTGGACGCCGATCTGACGAAGGCACTCGACGTCGCGAACCTGCGACCGGCCTGCAAGCCGTGTCACCAGCGGAAGACCAACGGTGAGGGCGTGCCGATCGGGGCGCGCCGTCGTGCTCTCCAGAACGGTGTGCGTTGGGAGGGCGTTCTCTCCGTGGTGCCCGACGGGGAGGAGATGACCTACGACATCTCCATGCCGCCGCCGCACCACAACTTCATCGCGGACGGTTTTGTCGTACACAACTCGTACAACGAGGAGTCCGGCCGCTACCGGGAGCTCCAGCCGGTCTTCTACGTCCCCGGCGAGGACCGCAAGCTCGTCCAGCAGGGCCGTCCCGGCAAGTACGTCTTCGTCGAGGGCACCGAGGCCCAGCAGGAGCTGGTCGGCCGCACCATGGAGGACTCCTACGTACGGGCCTACGAGGCCTACCAGGAGATGCTCGCCGCCGGCGTGGCCCGCGAGGTCGCCCGCGCGGTCCTCCCGGTCGGCCTGTTCTCCTCGATGTACGCCACCTGCAACGCCCGCTCGCTGATGCACTTCCTCGGCCTGCGCACCCAGCACGAGCTGGCGAAGGTCCCGTCCTTCCCCCAGCGGGAGATCGAGATGGTGGGCGAGAAGATGGAGGCCGAGTGGGCCAGGCTCATGCCCCTCACCTACGCGGCCTTCAACGCCAACGGGCGTGTCGCGCCGTGACACGCACGGGCCACGGAGACGTATGTGCGGATCATCCGCCCGAAGTGTCCGTATTGCGGCATTTAGAGAAGTTCATCTAGCCTGATCAAACGGACCCGGCACTGCTTGAACCCCCGAGCAGGCAGTGCCGGGTTCCCTCTTTGTCATGACTTTTCGCGCCCCCCGAGGGCAGACCCCACGGTGAGCAACGAGTAGCGTGTCACCCATGGCTCCGACCTCCACTCCGCAGACCCCCTTCGGGCGGGTCCTCACCGCCATGGTCACGCCCTTCACGGCGGACGGCGCGATCGACCTCGACGGCGCACAGCGGCTCGCCACCCACCTGGTGGACGCAGGCAACGACGGCCTGATCGTCAACGGCACCACCGGCGAGTCGCCCACCACCAGCGACGCGGAGAAATCGGATCTGGTACGAGCCGTCCTGGAGGCCGTCGGAGACCGGGCCCACGTGGTCGCCGGAGTCGGCACCAACGACACCCACCACAGCGTCGAACTGGCCAAGGCGGCCGAGACGGCGGGCGCACACGGCCTCCTGGTCGTCACCCCGTACTACAACAAGCCCCCGCAGGAGGGCCTGTACCGCCACTTCACGGCCGTCGCCGACGCCACCGCACTGCCGGTCATGCTCTACGACATCCCCGGCCGCAGCGGAGTCCCGATCAGCACCGAGACGCTGGTCCGCCTCGCCGCGCACCCCCGGATCGTCGCCAACAAGGACGCCAAGGGCGACCTCGGCCGCGCCGGCTGGGCCATCGCCCGCTCCGGCCTCGCCTGGTACTCCGGCGACGACATGCTGAACCTGCCGCTGCTCTCCGTGGGCGCGGTCGGCTTCGTCTCGGTCGTCGGCCACCTGGTCACCCCGGAGCTGCGCGCCCTGGTCGAGGCCTTCACCGCCGGCGATGTCCAGAAGGCCACCGAGATCCACCAGAAGCTGCTCCCCGTCTACACGGGCATGTTCCGCACCCAGGGCGTCATGACGACGAAGGCGGCGCTCACCCTGCAGGGCCTGCCCGCGGGACCGCTGCGCCTGCCCATGGTCGAGTGCTCCCCCGAAGAGATCGAACAGCTCAAGATCGATCTTGCCGCGGGCGGGGTACAGCTCTGACAACGGACTTCACAACTGAATAGGCAGGCCACCGGTGCCTGCAATCCACAACGACAACTGCTTCTGCACGAACGTCATGCGCGCCACGTGCCCACCGGTACGTGGCGCGTGTGTGTGAGGAGAGTCTTTTGAGTCATCCGCATCCGCAACTCGCTCCGCCCCCGCAGCTGCCCGAGGGCGGCCTCCGGGTCACCCCGCTCGGCGGCCTCGGTGAAATCGGCCGGAACATGACGGTCTTCGAGTACGGCGGCCGTCTGCTGATCGTCGACTGCGGCGTGCTGTTCCCCGAGGAGGAGCAGCCCGGCATCGACCTGATCCTGCCGGATTTCTCGTCCATCCGGGACCGCCTCGACGACATCGAGGGCATCGTCCTCACCCATGGTCACGAGGACCACATCGGCGCCGTCCCCTACCTTCTCCGCGAGAAGGCGGACATCCCGCTCATCGGCTCCAAGCTGACCCTCGCCCTCATCGAGGCCAAGCTCCAGGAGCACCGGATCCGCCCGTACACCCTCGAGGTGGCGGAGGGGCACCGTGAGCGCATCGGTCCGTTCGACTGCGAGTTCATCGCCGTCAACCACTCGATCCCTGACGCCCTCGCGGTCGCGATCCGCACGCCCGCCGGCATGGTGGTCCACACCGGCGACTTCAAGATGGACCAGCTTCCGCTGGACGGCCGGCTCACCGACCTGCACGCGTTCGCACGCCTGAGCGAAGAGGGCATCGACCTTCTTCTCTCCGACTCGACGAACGCCGAGGTCCCCGGTTTCGTGCCGCCCGAGCGGGACATCTCCAACGTGCTGCGCACGGTCTTCGCGGGAGCCCGCAAGCGGATCATCGTGGCCAGCTTCGCCAGTCACGTCCACCGCATCCAACAGATCCTCGACGCGGCGCACGAGTACGGCCGCCGGGTCGCCTTCGTGGGCCGCTCGATGGTCCGCAACATGGGTATCGCCCGGGACCTGGGCTATCTGAAGGTCCCGCCGGGTCTCGTCGTGGACGTCAAGACCCTCGACGACCTTCCGGACCACGAGGTCGTGCTGGTGTGCACGGGTTCCCAGGGCGAACCGATGGCGGCCCTGTCCCGCATGGCCAACCGTGACCACCAGATCCGCATCGTCCCCGGTGACACGGTGATCCTCGCGTCGTCGCTCATCCCGGGCAACGAGAACGCGGTCTACCGGGTGATCAACGGTCTGACCCGATGGGGCGCGAACGTCATCCACAAGGGCAACGCCAAGGTGCACGTCTCGGGCCACGCGTCCGCCGGCGAGCTCCTGTACTTCTACAACATCTGCCGCCCGAAGAACCTGATGCCGGTGCACGGCGAATGGCGGCACCTGCGCGCCAACGCCGAGCTGGGTGCCCTGACGGGCGTCCCGCACGACCGCATCGTGATCGCGGAGGACGGCGTGGTCGTCGACCTCGTCGCGGGCAAGGCGAAGATCACCGGCAAGGTCCAGGCGGGATACGTGTACGTCGACGGCCTCTCGGTCGGCGACGTCGGCGAGCCGGCCCTGAAGGACCGGAAGATCCTGGGTGACGAGGGCATCATCTCGGTCTTCGTCGTCGTGGACTCCTCCACCGGCAAGATCACCGGAGGGCCGCACATCCAGGCCCGCGGTTCGGGCATCGAGGACTCCGCCTTCTCGGCGGTCACCCCGAAGATCGCCGAGGTCCTGGAACGCTCGGCCCAGGACGGCGTCGTCGAGCCCCACCAGCTGCAGCAGCTCATCCGCCGCACCCTGGGCAAGTGGGTCTCCGACACCTATCGCCGCAGGCCGATGATCCTCCCGGTCGTGGTCGAGGTCTGAGCGACGGACGGCCCCTCGTACGCGTGAACCCCGAGCGGGGCTCCCCGATTTGCATCGGGGAGCCCCGCTCCAGTACGTTTACGGCTCCGCCTGAACGGGAACCCGGTACACCTCGTGCCCCGGATCCACTCCCGGGAGGGGCCGGGAAAACCGACTCAGAACTTCTGATAAAGTCGGAAACGCCGGAAAGGGAAACCGCGAGATAAGCGGGGAACCTGGAAAGCACCGAGGAAATCGGATCGGGAAACGGTCTGATAGAGTCGGAAACGCAAGACCGAAGGGAAACTGCCCGGAGGAAAGCCCGAGAGGGTGAGTACGAAGGAAGCGTCCGTTCCTTGAGAACTCAACAGCGTGCCAAAAATCAACGCCAGATATGTTGATACCCCGTCCCCGGCAGTGATAGCCGAGGATGAGGTTCCTTTGAAACAAACACAGCGAGGACGTTGTGAACGCCGGGCTTATTCCGCTCGACGTTCCGCTCTCGTGTGTGCGATCCCGATCACGGGAAAACATTCACGGAGAGTTTGATCCTGGCTCAGGACGAACGCTGGCGGCGTGCTTAACACATGCAAGTCGAACGATGAACCACTTCGGTGGGGATTAGTGGCGAACGGGTGAGTAACACGTGGGCAATCTGCCCTTCACTCTGGGACAAGCCCTGGAAACGGGGTCTAATACCGGATACCACTTCCACTCGCATGGGTGGGGGTTGAAAGCTCCGGCGGTGAAGGATGAGCCCGCGGCCTATCAGCTTGTTGGTGAGGTAACGGCTCACCAAGGCGACGACGGGTAGCCGGCCTGAGAGGGCGACCGGCCACACTGGGACTGAGACACGGCCCAGACTCCTACGGGAGGCAGCAGTGGGGAATATTGCACAATGGGCGAAAGCCTGATGCAGCGACGCCGCGTGAGGGATGACGGCCTTCGGGTTGTAAACCTCTTTCAGCAGGGAAGAAGCGAAAGTGACGGTACCTGCAGAAGAAGCGCCGGCTAACTACGTGCCAGCAGCCGCGGTAATACGTAGGGCGCAAGCGTTGTCCGGAATTATTGGGCGTAAAGAGCTCGTAGGCGGTCTGTCGCGTCGGATGTGAAAGCCCGGGGCTTAACCCCGGGTCTGCATTCGATACGGGCAGACTAGAGTGTGGTAGGGGAGATCGGAATTCCTGGTGTAGCGGTGAAATGCGCAGATATCAGGAGGAACACCGGTGGCGAAGGCGGATCTCTGGGCCATTACTGACGCTGAGGAGCGAAAGCGTGGGGAGCGAACAGGATTAGATACCCTGGTAGTCCACGCCGTAAACGGTGGGAACTAGGTGTTGGCGACATTCCACGTCGTCGGTGCCGCAGCTAACGCATTAAGTTCCCCGCCTGGGGAGTACGGCCGCAAGGCTAAAACTCAAAGGAATTGACGGGGGCCCGCACAAGCAGCGGAGCATGTGGCTTAATTCGACGCAACGCGAAGAACCTTACCAAGGCTTGACATACACCGGAAACGGCCAGAGATGGTCGCCCCCTTGTGGTCGGTGTACAGGTGGTGCATGGCTGTCGTCAGCTCGTGTCGTGAGATGTTGGGTTAAGTCCCGCAACGAGCGCAACCCTTGTTCTGTGTTGCCAGCATGCCCTTCGGGGTGATGGGGACTCACAGGAGACTGCCGGGGTCAACTCGGAGGAAGGTGGGGACGACGTCAAGTCATCATGCCCCTTATGTCTTGGGCTGCACACGTGCTACAATGGCCGGTACAAAGAGCTGCGAAACCGTGAGGTGGAGCGAATCTCAAAAAGCCGGTCTCAGTTCGGATTGGGGTCTGCAACTCGACCCCATGAAGTCGGAGTTGCTAGTAATCGCAGATCAGCATTGCTGCGGTGAATACGTTCCCGGGCCTTGTACACACCGCCCGTCACGTCACGAAAGTCGGTAACACCCGAAGCCGGTGGCCCAACCCCTTGTGGGAGGGAGCTGTCGAAGGTGGGACTGGCGATTGGGACGAAGTCGTAACAAGGTAGCCGTACCGGAAGGTGCGGCTGGATCACCTCCTTTCTAAGGAGCACTTCTCACCGATCCCTTAGGGGTGAGGTCAGAGGCCAGTTCATCGGCGAACGTCCGATGCTGGTTGCTCATGGGTGGAACGTTGATTATTCGGTCCGGTTTCCGGGTCGGAGGCTTGCGAGTACTGCTCTTCGGAGCGTGGAAAGCATGATCTCCGGGCGGGATCGGGTCGGGCACGCTGTTGGGTGTCTGAGGGTGCGAGCGTTTTCGCTTGCCCTTCTGATGCCGGTCCCAGTGAACTCCAGCTCAGGTTGGGGGTGATGGGTGGCTGGTCGTTGTTTGAGAACTGCACAGTGGACGCGAGCATCTGTGGCCAAGTTTTTAAGGGCGCACGGTGGATGCCTTGGCACCAGGAACCGATGAAGGACGTGGGAGGCCACGATAGTCCCCGGGGAGCCGTCAACCAGGCTTTGATCCGGGGGTTTCCGAATGGGGAAACCCGGCAGTCGTCATGGGCTGTCACCCATACCTGAACACATAGGGTATGTGGAGGGAACGCGGGGAAGTGAAACATCTCAGTACCCGCAGGAAGAGAAAACAACCGTGATTCCGGGAGTAGTGGCGAGCGAAACCGGATGAGGCCAAACCGTATGCGTGTGAGACCCGGCAGGGGTTGCGCATACGGGGTTGTGGGATCTCTCTTTCACAGTCTGCCGGCTGTGAGGCGAGTCAGAAACCGTTGATGTAGGCGAAGGACATGCGAAAGGTCCGGCGTAGAGGGTAAGACCCCCGTAGTCGAAACATCAACGGCTCGTTTGAGAGACACCCAAGTAGCACGGGGCCCGAGAAATCCCGTGTGAATCTGGCGGGACCACCCGCTAAGCCTAAATATTCCCTGGTGACCGATAGCGGATAGTACCGTGAGGGAATGGTGAAAAGTACCGCGGGAGCGGAGTGAAATAGTACCTGAAACCGTGTGCCTACAAGCCGTGGGAGCGTCGGACGTCAAGCTTGCTTGGCGTCTCGTGACTGCGTGCCTTTTGAAGAATGAGCCTGCGAGTTTGCGGTGTGTTGCGAGGTTAACCCGAGTGGGGTAGCCGTAGCGAAAGCGAGTCCGAACAGGGCGTTTCAGTAGCACGCTCAAGACCCGAAGCGGAGTGATCTAGCCATGGGCAGGTTGAAGCGGAGGTAAGACTTCGTGGAGGACCGAACCCACCAGGGTTGAAAACCTGGGGGATGACCTGTGGTTAGGGGTGAAAGGCCAATCAAACTCCGTGATAGCTGGTTCTCCCCGAAATGCATTTAGGTGCAGCGTCGTGTGTTTCTTGCCGGAGGTAGAGCACTGGATAGGCGATGGGCCCTACCGGGTTACTGACCTTAGCCAAACTCCGAATGCCGGTAAGTGAGAGCGCGGCAGTGAGACTGTGGGGGATAAGCTCCATGGTCGAGAGGGAAACAGCCCAGAGCATCGACTAAGGCCCCTAAGCGTACGCTAAGTGGGAAAGGATGTGGAGTCGCAGAGACAACCAGGAGGTTGGCTTAGAAGCAGCCACCCTTGAAAGAGTGCGTAATAGCTCACTGGTCTAGTGATTCCGCGCCGACAATGTAGCGGGGCTCAAGCGTACCGCCGAAGTCGTGTCATTGCGATATATACCCCCAACGGGGATCGTGATGGGTAGGGGAGCGTCGTGTGCCGGGTGAAGCAGCACCGGAAGGTAGTTGTGGACGGTTCACGAGTGAGAATGCAGGCATGAGTAGCGATACACACGTGAGAAACGTGTGCGCCGATTGACTAAGGGTTCCTGGGTCAAGCTGATCTGCCCAGGGTAAGTCGGGACCTAAGGCGAGGCCGACAGGCGTAGTCGATGGATAACCGGTTGATATTCCGGTACCCGCTGTGAAGCGTCAAACATCGAACCAGGCGATGCTAAGTCCGTGAAGCCGTTCCGGACCCTTCGGGGAATGGAAAGTGGTGGAGCCGACGGACCAGACTTGTAGTAGGTGAGTGATGGGGTGACGCAGGAAGGTAGTCCATCCCGGGCGGTGGTTGTCCCGGGGTAAGGGTGTAGGACGGTGTGTAGGCAAATCCGCACACCACATAGTCTGAGACCTGATGCCGAGCCGATTGTGGCGAAGTGGATGATCCTATGCTGTCGAGAAAAGCCTCTAGCGAGTTTCATGGCGGCCCGTACCCTAAACCGACTCAGGTGGTCAGGTAGAGAATACCGAGGCGTTCGGGTGAACTATGGTTAAGGAACTCGGCAAAATGCCCCCGTAACTTCGGGAGAAGGGGGGCCACGCTTGGTGAGAGGACTTGCTCCTCGAGCTGGGGGTGGCCGCAGAGACCAGCGAGAAGCGACTGTTTACTAAAAACACAGGTCCGTGCGAAGCCGTAAGGCGATGTATACGGACTGACGCCTGCCCGGTGCTGGAACGTTAAGGGGACCGGTTAGTCACTCTTCGGGGTGGCGAAGCTGAGAACTTAAGCGCCAGTAAACGGCGGTGGTAACTATAACCATCCTAAGGTAGCGAAATTCCTTGTCGGGTAAGTTCCGACCTGCACGAATGGCGTAACGACTTCTCGACTGTCTCAACCATAGGCCCGGTGAAATTGCACTACGAGTAAAGATGCTCGTTTCGCGCAGCAGGACGGAAAGACCCCGGGACCTTTACTACAGTTTGATATTGGTGTTCGGTTCGGCTTGTGTAGGATAGCTGGGAGACTGTGAAGCTCGGACGCCAGTTCGGGTGGAGTCGTCGTTGAAATACCAGTCTGGTCGTGCTGGATGTCTAACCTGGGTCCGTGATCCGGATCAGGGACAGTGTCTGATGGGTAGTTTAACTGGGGCGGTTGCCTCCTAAAGAGTAACGGAGGCGCCCAAAGGTTCCCTCAGCCTGGTTGGCAATCAGGTGTTGAGTGTAAGTGCACAAGGGAGCTTGACTGTGAGACCGACGGGTCGAGCAGGGACGAAAGTCGGGACTAGTGATCCGGCGGTGGCTTGTGGAAGCGCCGTCGCTCAACGGATAAAAGGTACCCCGGGGATAACAGGCTGATCTTCCCCAAGAGTCCATATCGACGGGATGGTTTGGCACCTCGATGTCGGCTCGTCGCATCCTGGGGCTGGAGTCGGTCCCAAGGGTTGGGCTGTTCGCCCATTAAAGCGGTACGCGAGCTGGGTTTAGAACGTCGTGAGACAGTTCGGTCCCTATCCGCTGCGCGCGCAGGAATATTGAGAAGGGCTGTCCCTAGTACGAGAGGACCGGGACGGACGAACCTCTGGTGTGCCAGTTGTTCTGCCAAGGGCATGGCTGGTTGGCTACGTTCGGGAGGGATAACCGCTGAAAGCATCTAAGCGGGAAGCCTGCTTCGAGATGAGTATTCCCACCCACTTGATGGGGTAAGGCTCCCAGTAGACGACTGGGTTGATAGGCCGGATGTGGAAGCCCAGTAATGGGTGAAGCTGACTGGTACTAATAGGCCGAGGGCTTGTCCTCAGTTGCTCGCGTCCACTGTGTTGGTTCTGAAACCACGAACAGCCCCATGCCATGGTCACGGTGTGGTGCGGCTGAACAGTTTCATAGTGTTTCGGTGGTCATAGCGTGAGGGAAACGCCCGGTTACATTCCGAACCCGGAAGCTAAGCCTTACAGCGCCGATGGTACTGCAGGGGGGACCCTGTGGGAGAGTAGGACACCGCCGAACAATCATTCAAAAGGGTTGGGCTCTGGACCTCGGTTCAGGGTCCAACCCTTTTTTGTATGTGGCCACTTGGTGTTCATGAATCCCGCCGGCTGCGCGAAGTCGGGCTGCGGGCCGGGCGGTTGTCGGCTCCCGGTCAGCGGGCAGCCTCGGATCGCCGTCGGACCGCCACCTGAACGAGTTTGGAACACCGGCTCGTTCGGGGTAAGATCTGTTTCGTTGCCGCGAGGGAGACCTCGAGAAGTGACCAGCCCCCTTAGCTCAGTCGGCAGAGCGTCTCCATGGTAAGGAGAAGGTCAACGGTTCGATTCCGTTAGGGGGCTCCGCACAGAGAAAGCCCCCCCACCCTTCCGGGTGGGGGGCTTTCTCATGCCCGCCTTGTCACGCCACGCGCATGGCCAGGATCGCCATGTCGTCCGACGGGGCGTCGGACGCGAAGCGTTCCACCGCGCGCATGATGCGAGCGGCTACCGCGCCGGCCGTGAGACCCGTGCACGTGGTGAGCACGTCGGCGAGGCCGTCGTCCCCCAGCATGCGGGAGCCCTCGCGGCGCTCGGTGACTCCGTCGGTCACGCAGAGCAGGACGTCGCCCGGGTCGAGGGTGACGGTCTGCTCGTAGAGCTCCAGGTCCTCCATGACGCCGAGCAGCGGCTGCGGTTCTGCGGCCGGCTCGACCGTGCCGTCCTGGCGCAGCCTGAGGGGGAGCGGGTGACCGGCGCAGACGACCTTCAGCTCCGCGCTGCCGTCCTCGCGCGGGCGCATCTCGCCGTAGAGCAGGGTCAGGAAGCGGCTGCGGGCGCCCTCGTCGAGGATGGCGGAGTTGAGACGCTCGAGGACCGCAGGGCCGCTGAGGCCCTCCCTGGCCAGGAGGCGAAGAGCGTGCCGGGCCAGGCCGGTGACCGCCGCCGCGTTCGGGCCCGTGCCGCAGACGTCACCGATGGCGAAGCCATAGACGCCCTCGCTGATGGGGAAGACATCGTAGAAGTCGCCGCCCACCTCGTTGCCCTCTCCGGCTGCCCGGTAGATGACCTCGACCTCCACGCCGTCGATCTTGGGGGTCTCCGGGGGAGGAGGCTGCGTTGGAGGGCCTGGCTGATGGCCGTGCGCTCCGAGTACAGGCGGGCGTTGTCGAGGGCGAGGGCCGCTCGGCGGCTCAGGTCCTCGGCCAGTTCCAGGATCTCCTGGCGGAAATGCTCGTCGGTGGGCTTGCCGAGGGTCAGCATGCCGATGACGCGGTTGCGGGCGACCAGGGGCAGGACGACGGTCTCGCCGCCGACGGCGGACGCAGTGGCGAGGGTGGGGCCGATACCCGAGGCCACCTGGTACGTCGGGCCGCCGGTCAGGCCGAGGCTGCGCATGGAACTGCGCAGGGCCGCGTCGTGCGCGGCCGCGGCGGGAGCCGGCCATACCCGGGCGCCGGGCGTGGGAACCGGGTCGGGCGGGGCGATCTTCGAGAGCAACGACTTGATGCCGTCGATCAGTTCCTCGTCCTCGTGCAGCACGTAGGAGAGGTACGGGTCGGAGGCCTGGTCGGCGATCGTGTAGACCGCGCACCACGTCGCCAGCGTCGGCACGGTCATCTGGGCCATCAGGGCGAGGGTCTGGTCGCGGTCCAGGGTGCCGGCGAGGAGGTCGGACGCCTCGACCAGGAAGCTGAGGGAACCCCGGCGCAGGCGTTCCAGCTCGCCGAGACGGGCCGACTCCACGGCCAGCGCGATGCGATCGGCCGCGAACTGGAGGCGCAGCGCCTCCTCGTTGGAGTAGCGGCCGTGGGCCTCGGCCGCGACGCCGAGGGAGCCGGTCAGGCGGCCCTCGACCTTCAGCGGGACCGTCACGACCGAGCGCATACCCGTACCGCTCAGCAGGGGGACGGCGCCGGGGACGGCCAGGAGGTCCTCGTGGACGGCCGGCATCCGGGCCGAGCCGTAGCGGCCCGGGCCGGCCGCGACGGGCACGCGCGCGAAGCGCTGGCGGGCGGAGGGCAGACCTGTGGAGGCGCGCACCTCCAGCTCGGTCTCGTCGTCGGTGGCAAGGAGGAGGAAGGCGGAGTCGCCGTCGAGCATGTCGCGGGCGCGTTCGACCGTGCGCTGGAGGAGGCCGTCGAGGTCGTCGGGGGCCGGCGAGCCGATGAACACCTCGAAAGGATCGGTGCTCTGGCCGTCGGAGATCGTGGTGCTGTCCGCGGTCGGTACGCGCGCGGGGGTCTGCAGGACTGCGCGTTCGTGGTCGCGGACGAGCAGGCAGACGGTGGAGGGCTCGCCTTCGGTGTCACGGACGCGGAGGTGGGAGGCGTAGACCGGGGTGACCCGGCCGTCCGCGCACCGGATGCCGTAACTGCCCTCCCAGCGGGAGAGTTGGAGCGCCTCGACGATCCCGGTGCTGGTGCCGGGGGTGTGCGGCCAGGCGGCGAGGTTGGTGAGCGGCTTGCCGGTGACCTGGTCGGCGGGATAGCCGAACAGTTCCTCGGCGTCCTCGTTCCAGGCGGAGACTGCCCCCGCGCGGTCGATCTGGACGACGGCGACCCGGACCCGGCTGTCGGCGAGGGGCAGGAGGTCGGCGGGCAGCGACGGGCCGGCGGTGCGGGTGCCCACCGGGCGGTCGGGGAGGTCGAGTTGGAACCAGACCTGTTTGTGGGTGGACGTGTAGTCGACGCCCCAGCGGGCGGCGATGGCGGCGCACAACTGCAGGCCGCGGCCGCCCTCGCGGTCGGGGCTGCCCATGGTCGCAGGGGAGCCCTGGAGGGGGATCTCGCGTTCCGGATACCGGTCGGCCACCTCGATGCGGACCTCGCCGTCGCTGCGCAGGCACAGGACGTCGGCGTGGGTGCCGGCGTGGACGACCGCGTTCGTCACCAGTTCGCTGGTGAGGACCACCGCGTCGTCGATGATGTCGGCGAACCCCCAGCCCTGGAGGGTGTCGCGGACGAAGGCGCGGGCGGTCGCCACGGATCGCCCCACGGGCTCGAAACTGGCAGCCGCGCGCGCGGTGATCACAGAACTCCTCGGCCGGTCGTCGACGTGCAGGGCTCCCTGGCCGGTCAGGTGGCCCCGCTGGTGGGGCGGACGCGTGCCTGAGGACCGGGGGTCCGGGGTCTGTCCCCCCGGGATCAGTCCGGTGGTCATGTGTGCGGCCGCCCCTCCGATGCCCGCTCGTGCTCGTGCCACCGCCCAGGCCGGGGGGACCGGCGTGGCTGGGAGGCCGTATGCAAGGTTACTTACCTTCCCGGTCCGCGCGGATGCCGGACGGCTGTGTTTCCGCCCCAGGGGTGTGCGGACGATGTGCGAAGCTGCCGAACTGTTATGGCCTGGTTCGGCAAGGGTGAAACACTGGGCAGGCTTCTTGTGAAGGTCCGGGCAGACTGGGTGTCTTCTGAGTACAGGGGGCAGTAGCTCCCGGGCCCGCCTGGTTTGATCGGGCGGGACTAC
This sequence comes from Streptomyces sp. B21-105, assembly GCF_036898465.1. Classification (NCBI taxonomy): domain Bacteria; kingdom Bacillati; phylum Actinomycetota; class Actinomycetes; order Kitasatosporales; family Streptomycetaceae; genus Streptomyces; species Streptomyces sp. B21-105. The sequence goes on from NZ_JARUMJ010000001.1 coordinate 6,749,474, forward strand.
CCAGCGGTAACGGGCATGGCGAAAAGTAGCACCCAGGCACAGTGGTAACGGTCGACCCCTGCGGGAGGGACAAGTGGAGTCTGGCGCAGCGACGCGGGGCACTAAGGCGCGCGCGAAAGGCGGACAGTCTCTGAGCAGGCCGCGTACACCACGCGGCGGGACCACTGTCGTGGACACGGCAGCTCTGAACCGGTTGCTGGTCGCTCTGGTGTCCATGCGGGAGGGAAACTTCCGCAAACGGCTCACGGTCTCCGGCGACGGGGTCATGTCGGAGATCGCCGCCGTGTTCAACGAGGTGGCGGACCGCAATCTGCATCTCACGGGCGAGCTGTCGCGGGTGCGACGCATGGTGGGGCGTGAGGGGAAGCTCACCGAGCGGTTGGAGACGGGTGCCTGTGAGGGGTCCTGGGCGACGGCCGTCGACAATTCGAACGCGCTGGTCGACGATCTGGTCCGGCCGGTCTCCGAGGTCGGGCGGGTGCTGTCGGCGGTGGCCGAGGGCGATCTGTCGCCGCGCATGGAGCTCAGGACGCAGACGCCGGACGGGGCGGCCGGGCAGCCGTTGCGCGGGGAGTTCCTGAAGGTCGGGCGGACCGTCAACAACCTCGTCGACCAGTTGTCGACGTTCACCGACGAGGTCACGCGGGTGGCCAGTGAGGTGGGCACCGAGGGCAAGCTGGGCGGGCAGGCGCAGGTGCGCGGCATGTCCGGCTCGTGGAAGGACCTCACGGAGTCCGTCAACACCATGGCGTACCGGCTGACGGCGCAGGTGCGGGACATCGCGCTGGTGACGACGGCGGTGGCCAAGGGTGATCTGTCACGGAAGGTGACGGTTCACGTCGAGGGCGAGATGCTCGAGCTGAAGAACACCGTCAACACGATGGTGGATCAGCTCTCCGCGTTCTCGGTCGAGGTGACGCGGGTCGCCCGCGAGGTGGGCACCGAGGGCATCCTCGGCGGCCAGGCGCAGGTGTCCGGCGTGGACGGCGTGTGGAAGGAGCTCACCGATTCGGTGAACACCATGGCCGGGAACCTGACGGCCCAGGTGCGCGGGATCGCGGAGGTGACGACGGCGGTCGCCAACGGCGACCTGTCGCAGAAGGTGACGGTGTCGGCGCGCGGCGAGGTCGCGCAGCTCGCCGACACGATCAACCAGATGACCGAGACGCTGCGGACCTTCGCCGACGAGGTCACGCGGGTGGCCAACGAGGTGGGCGCCGCGGGGCAGCTGGGCGGCCAGGCCAACGTGCCGGGTGCGGCCGGCACCTGGAAGGACCTGACGGACTCCGTCAACACCGTCTTCCGCAACCTCACCACGCAGGTGCGGGACATCGCGGCCGTGACGACGGCGGTGGCGAGCGGTGACCTGTCGCAGAAGGTCACGGTGGACGTGGCCGGCGAGATGCTGGAGCTGAAGAACACCGTCAACGGGATGGTCGACCAGCTGTCGGCGTTCGGCGCCGAGGTCACGCGGGTGGCGCGGGAGATCGGCGTCGAGGGCGAGCTGGGGGGGCAGGCGCAGGTGTCGGGCGCGGCCGGCACCTGGAAGGACCTGACGGACTCCGTCAACACGGCGTTCCGGAATCTCACCGGACAGGTGAGGAACATCGCGCAGGTCACCACGGCGGTGGCCAACGGCGACCTGTCGCAGAAGGTCACCGTGGACGTGTCCGGCGAGATGGCGCAGCTGAAGAACACCGTGAACACGATGGTGGATCAACTGTCGTCGTTCGCCGACCAGGTGACGCGGATGGCCCGGGACGTGGGCACCGAGGGCCGGCTGGGCGGTCAGGCGCGGGTGGACGGCGTCTCGGGCACGTGGAAGGAGCTCACCGACTCCGTCAACTCCATGGCGGGGAACCTGACCTCGCAGGTGCGCAACATCGCGCAGGTGACGACGGCGGTGGCCCGTGGTGACCTGTCGCAGAAGATCGACGTGGACGCGCGCGGGGAGATCCTCGAGCTGAAGAACACCATCAACACGATGGTCGACCAGCTGTCCGCGTTCGCCGACCAGGTGACCCGGGTCGCGCGTGACGTGGGCACCGAGGGCCGGCTGGGCGGTCAGGCGCAGGTGCCCGGCGTGGCCGGCGTGTGGCGGGACCTGACGGACTCGGTGAACGGCATGGCCGGCAACCTCACCGCCCAGGTGCGCAACATCGCGCAGGTGGCCACGGCGGTGGCCCGTGGTGACCTGTCGCAGAAGATCACCGTGGACGCGCGCGGGGAGATCCTCGAGCTGAAGAACACCCTGAACACGATGGTCGACCAGCTGTCGTCGTTCGCCCAGGAGGTCACGCGGGTGGCCCGTGAGGTGGGTACGGAGGGGCAGCTCGGCGGACAGGCCGAGGTGCAGGGCGTCTCCGGCACCTGGAAGGACCTCACGCAGTCGGTGAACTTCATGGCGAACAACCTGACCATTCAGGTGCGCCAGATCGCAGATGTCACGACCGCGGTCGCCAAGGGCGATCTGTCGAAGAAGATCACCGTCGACGCCAAGGGCGAGATCCTCGAGCTCGTCACCACCGTGAACACGATGGTCGACCAGCTGTCCTCCTTCGCGGAGCAGGTGACCCGGGTGGCCCGCGAGGTGGGCACCGAGGGCATCCTGGGCGGTCAGGCGTACGCGTCGGGCGTCACCGGCATCTGGAAGGACCTCACCGACAACGTCAACCTGATGGCCAAGAACCTGACCATGCAGGTGCGCAACATCTCCCAGGTCGCGGCGGCCGTCGCCAACGGCGATCTGACCCGTACGGTGACGATCGAGGCGCGCGGCGAGGTCCAGCAGCTCGCCGACACCTTCAACACCATGGTGAAGACGCTGAGCTCGTTCGCCGAGCAGGTCACCAAGGTGGCCCGTGAGGTGGGCACGGACGGCATCCTGGGCGGTCAGGCGCATGTGCCGGGCGTGGCGGGCACGTGGAAGGACCTCACCGACTCGGTGAACGGCATGGCGTCCAACCTGACGGGTCAGGTGCGCAACATCGCCATGGTCACGACGGCCATCGCCAAGGGTGACCTGACGAAGAAGATCGACATCGACGCGCGCGGGGAGATCCTCGAGCTGAAGACGACCATCAACACGATGGTCGACCAGCTGTCGTCGTTCGCCGAGGAGGTCACCCGCGTCGCCCGTGAGGTGGGCACCGAGGGGCAGCTGGGCGGCCAGGCACGCGTGCGTGACGTCGACGGCACCTGGCGAGACCTGACCGAGTCGGTGAACGAGATGGCCGGGAACCTGACCCGGCAGGTGCGGGCCATCGCGCGCGTGGCGACGGCGGTGACCCGCGGCGACCTGAACCTGAAGATCGACGTGGACGCGTCCGGGGAGATCCAGGAGCTCCAGGACTACATCAACAAGATGATCGCCAACCTGCGCGACACCACGATCGCCAACAAGGAGCAGGACTGGCTCAAGGGCAACCTCGCGCGCGTGTCCGCTCTGATGCAGGGCCGGCGCGACCTGCAGGACGTGGCGTCGCTGATCATGAGCGAGCTGCCGCCCCTGGTGGCCGCGCAGCACGGTGCGTTCTTCCTGGCGATGCCGCCGGCGGACGGTGACGCCGATCTGTACGAGCTGCGGATGCTCGGCTCGTACGGCTACTCGATGGGATCGATGCCGTCGTCGTTCCGGCCGGGCGAGGCGCTGGTGGGGACGGCGGCCGAGGAGAAGCGCACGATCCTGGTCGCGAACGCCCCGAGTGGCTATCTGAAGATCTCCTCGGGGCTCGGCGAGGCGCCGCCGGCGCAGGTGATCGTGCTGCCGGTGCTGTTCGAGGGCCAGGTGCTCGGTGTGATCGAGCTGGCGTCGTTCACGCCGTTCACGCAGATCCAGAAGGACTTCCTCAACCAGCTCGCCGAGATGATCGCGACCAGCGTCAACACGATCTCCGTCAACACCAAGACGGAGCAGCTGCTGAAGCAGTCGCAGGAGCTGACCGAGCAGCTGCGGGAGCGGTCGGCCGAGTTGGAACAGCGGCAGAAGGCGCTGCAGGCGTCCAACGCCGAACTGGAGGAGAAAGCCGAGCTGCTGGCCCGGCAGAACCGCGACATCGAGGTGAAGAACACCGAGATCGAGGAGGCGCGGCAGGTCCTGGAGGAGCGTGCCGAGCAGCTCGCGGTGTCGATGCGCTACAAGAGCGAGTTCCTGGCGAACATGTCGCACGAGCTGCGGACGCCGCTGAACTCGCTGCTGATCCTCGCCAAGCTGCTCGCCGACAACGCGGACACCAACCTGACGCCGAAGCAGGTCGAGTTCGCCGAGACGATCCACGGGGCCGGCTCCGACCTGCTCCAGCTGATCAACGACATCCTCGACCTGTCGAAGGTCGAGGCGGGCAAGATGGACGTGTCGCCGACGCGGATCGCGCTGGTGCAGCTGGTGGACTACGTGGAGGCCACCTTCCGTCCGCTGACCGCGGAGAAGGGGCTCGACCTGTCGGTGCGGGTGTCGCCGGAGCTGCCGGCCACGCTGCACACCGACGAGCAGCGGCTTCTGCAGGTGCTGCGGAACCTGCTGTCCAACGCGGTGAAGTTCACCGACTCCGGGTCGGTGGAGCTGGTCATCCGGCCGGCCGGGACGGAGGTGCCGGTGGCGATCCGCGAGCAGTTGCTCGAGGCCGGGTCGCTGACCGACGCGGGCGCGCCGCTGATCGCGTTCTCGGTGACCGACACCGGCATCGGGATCGCGGCCAGCAAGATGCGGGTGATCTTCGAGGCGTTCAAGCAGGCGGACGGCACCACCAGCCGCAAGTACGGCGGCACGGGCCTCGGGCTGTCGATCTCGCGGGAGATCGCGCAGTTGCTCGGCGGTGAGATCCACGCGCAGAGCGAGACGGGCCGTGGATCGACGTTCACGTTGTATCTGCCGCTGCACCCGAGCGAGCTGCCGCCGCAGGGCTACCAGCAGATCGTGCCCGCCCTGGAGGCCGGAGACCTGGTGGCATCCGAGAACGGGGCGGCCGAGCCGTCGGAGCTGTCCCATACGGAGATCCGGATGCCGGCCGAGGTGAAGTCGTACCAGGACGCGCAGAACGGCCCGGCGGCCCTCTTCCGGCGCCGCCGCCGGCTGGTGAGCGGTGAGCAGGTCGGCCGGCCGGAGCAGTGGCCGTCGCGCGGACAGCAGACGGGGGCGCAGGCGCGCCCGGGGATCCGGTTCGGCGGTGAGAAGGTGCTGATCGTCGACGACGACATCCGCAACGTGTTCGCGCTGACCAGCGTCCTGGAGCAGCACGGTCTGTCGGTGCTGTACGCGGAGAACGGCCGGGAGGGCATCGAGGTCCTGGAGCAGCACGATGACGTGGCGGTCGTCCTGATGGACATCATGATGCCCGAGATGGATGGTTATGCGACGACGAGTGCGATCCGTCGGATGCCCCAGTTCTCCGGGCTGCCGATCATCGCGCTGACCGCGAAGGCGATGAAGGGCGACCGGGAGAAGGCGATCGAGTCCGGCGCCTCCGACTATGTGACGAAGCCCGTCGACCCCGATCACCTGCTGTCGGTGATGCAGCAGTGGATGCGGGACGCGTGACACGGGTCCTCGGTGCGACACGGCGGTTCGGCGTGACCGGGGCCTCCCGCGCGACGGGAACTTCCGTCGGCCGCCCGGAGTTGTTGACTCTGGGTGGCCGATGCCGTGTAGCGGGACGGAATTCGGGGAACCTTCTGGTCTTCTGCTGCGTTCCTGCTACGTGCACAGTGACATCACGGTGACAGGGTGTGGCGACGGTCGGGGTGCGGCTACCATGACCGGCACAAGGAAGGGCGGCGCAAGGGAGTCGTCCCCAGGGGCGGCGCCCGGTGCACTGCCGGGGCGAGGAGGGCGGGCCATGGTGCAGAAGGCCAAGATCCTCCTGGTCGATGACCGGCCGGAGAATCTGCTGGCGCTGGAGGCGATCCTCTCTGCGCTCGATCAGACGCTGGTGAGGGCATCGTCCGGGGAAGAGGCGCTCAAGGCACTGCTGACGGACGACTTCGCGGTCATTCTGCTGGACGTCCAGATGCCGGGAATGGACGGCTTCGAGACGGCCGCGCACATCAAGCGGCGGGAGCGGACCCGGGACATCCCGATCATCTTCCTCACCGCGATCAACCACGGGCCGCACCACACCTTCCGCGGTTATGCGGCGGGCGCGGTGGACTACATCTCCAAGCCGTTCGACCCGTGGGTGCTGCGTGCGAAGGTCTCGGTGTTCGTCGAGCTGTACATGAAGAACTGTCAGCTCCGGGAGCAGGCAGCGCTGCTGCGGCTGCAGTTGGAGGGTGGTGGCGGCAAGGCCGCCACGGGCGGCGCCAGGGAGGCGGCCGGACTGCTCGCCGAGCTCTCCGCGCGGCTCGCGGCCGTCGAGGAGCAGGCGGAGGCGCTGTCGAAGCAGCTCGACGACGAGTCGGCGGACGCGGCCGCGGTGGCTACGGCGGCGCACCTGGAGCGCAAACTCACAGGTCTGCGCCGGGCGCTGGACGCCCTGGAACCGGGCGCCGGCAGCGGCACGGCTTCCGTGTCGTCGCAGAACTGAGGCGTCGCAGAACTGAGGCGTCGCAGAACTGAGGCGTCGCAGAACTGAGGCGTCGCAGGACTGAGGCGTCGCAGAACTGAACGGAACTGACGCGCGCGGCGCACGGAGTTGCGTATGAAGGCGCGTCAGTTCCTTCTTCCCGTGCGGGGGACGCGTCAGTTCCGGGTCTCCGCGAAGGCGACACGAACGGGTGAAGCAGTGGGCACGCGTGTCCCTTGTGGTCTCCACCGGTAACCTCACACCCATGGCCTCACGTCCTTCCGCAGCCAAGAAGCAGCCCGCCAAGAAGGCGGCGGCTCCCGCGAAGGCTGTGGCGAAGAAGGCCGCCGCGAAGAAGGCCGTCCCGAAGAAGGTGCCGGCGAAGAAGGCGTCTGCCCGAAAGGCCGCGGCCCGCACGCCCGCGCCCGCGCCGGCTCCCAGTCCCACCGGGGGCGTCTACCGGCTCGTCCGCGCCGTCTGGCTCGGCCTGGCGCACGCCGTGGGCGCGGTGTTCCGCGGCATAGGGAACGGCGCGAAGAACCTCGACCCGGCCCACCGCAAGGACGGCGTCGCGCTGCTGCTGCTGGGCCTCGCGCTGATCGTCGCCGCGGGTACCTGGGCAGACCTGCGCGGCCCGGTGGGCGACCTCGTCGAGATCCTGGTGACCGGCTCGTTCGGACGGCTCGACCTGCTCGTACCGATACTGCTGGCGGTCATCGCCGTGCGCTTCATCCGGCACCCGGAGAAGCCGGACGCCAACGGCCGCATCGTGATCGGTCTGTCCGCGCTCGTCATCGGCGTGCTCGGACAGGTCCACATCGCCTGCGGCGCACCCGCGCGCAGCGCCGGCATGCAGGCCATAAGGGACGCGGGCGGTCTCATCGGCTGGAGCGCGGCGACCCCGCTGACCTACGCCATGGGCGAGGTGCTCGCGGTGCCGCTGCTGGTGCTGCTCACGGTCTTCGGGCTGCTCGTCGTCACCGCGACCCCGGTCAACGCCATTCCGCAGCGGCTGCGGCAGCTCGGGGTGCGGCTGGGCGTGCTGCACGATCCCGAGACGGACGAGTACGACGAGTTCTCGGACGACGAGCGCTACGACGAGCAGTGGCGCGAGGCGCTGCCCGGTCGCCCCCGACGGCGCTCGGGCGCGTCCGAGGCGTACGACCCCGACAGAGCCGAGCAGGACGCTCTCTCGCAGCGGCGCGGCCGGCCCCGGCGCTCGGCGGTGCCCCAGCCGGCCATGGACCGGCAGCCGGACGCCGTGGACATCGCGGCGGCCGCCGCGGCCGACCTCGACGGCGCCGTGCTGCACGGGATGCCACCCTCGCGGATCGTCGCCGACCTCACCCAGGGCGTCAGCGTGGGCGACCGGGAGCCGACGACGCCGACACCCGTGCCGACACCGGGCGCGGCGCCCGTCCCCGCCCCGGCGTCGCGCCCCAGGCAGGAGAAGCTCAGGACCGACGGAGCGGTACCGGACCTGACCAAGTCGGCCCCCGAACACCTCCGGGAGCTGCCGCCGCGCGCCGAGCAGCTTCAACTCTCCGGCGACATCACCTATGCGCTGCCCTCGCTCGACCTTCTGGAGCGCGGCGGCCCCGGCAAGGCACGCAGCGCCGCCAACGACGCCGTCGTCGCGTCGCTGACGAACGTCTTCACCGAGTTCAAGGTCGACGCCGCCGTCACCGGCTTCACCCGCGGGCCGACGGTCACCCGCTACGAGGTCGAGCTCGGCCCGGCCGTGAAGGTCGAGCGGATCACCGCCCTCGCCAAGAACATCGCCTACGCGGTCGCCAGCCCCGACGTGCGGATCATCAGCCCCATCCCCGGCAAGTCCGCGGTCGGCATCGAGATCCCGAACACCGACCGCGAGATGGTCAACCTCGGCGACGTGCTGCGACTGGCCGAGTCCGCCGAGGACGACGACCCGATGCTGGTCGCCTTCGGCAAGGACGTCGAAGGCGGTTACGTCATGCACTCGCTGGCGAAGATGCCGCACATCCTGGTCGCCGGCGCCACCGGCTCCGGCAAGTCGTCCTGCATCAACTGTCTGATCACCTCGGTCATGATGCGGGCGACTCCCGAGGACGTCCGGATGATCCTGGTCGACCCCAAGCGTGTGGAGCTGACGGCCTACGAGGGCATCCCGCACCTGATCACGCCGATCATCACCAACCCGAAGCGGGCGGCCGAGGCGCTCCAGTGGGTCGTCCGCGAGATGGACCTGCGCTACGACGACCTCGCCGCGTACGGCTACCGACACATCGACGACTTCAACCGCGCCGTGCGCGAGGGGAACGTCAAGTCGCCCGAGGGCAGCGAGCGCGAGCTCCAGCCGTACCCCTACCTGCTGGTGATCGTCGACGAGCTCGCCGACCTGATGATGGTCGCGCCGCGGGACGTGGAGGACTCCATCGTGCGCATCACGCAGCTCGCGCGCGCGGCGGGAATCCACCTGGTGCTGGCCACGCAGCGCCCGTCGGTGGACGTCGTCACCGGTCTGATCAAGGCGAACGTGCCCTCGCGGCTCGCCTTCGCCACCTCCTCGCTCGCCGACTCGAGGGTCATCCTCGACCAGCCGGGCGCCGAGAAGCTCATCGGCAAGGGCGACGGGCTGTTCCTGCCGATGGGGGCGAACAAGCCCACCCGTATGCAGGGCGCCTTCGTGACCGAGGCCGAGGTCGCGACCGTCGTCCAGCACTGCAAGGACCAGATGGCCCCCGTCTTCCGGGACGACGTCACCGTGGGCACGAAGCAGAAGAAGGAGATCGACGAGGACATCGGTGACGACCTGGACCTGCTGTGCCAGGCGGCCGAGCTGGTCGTCTCCACCCAGTTCGGGTCGACGTCCATGCTCCAGCGCAAGCTGCGGGTCGGCTTCGCCAAGGCCGGACGGCTGATGGACCTGATGGAGTCGCGGAACATCGTCGGGCCCAGCGAGGGATCGAAGGCGCGTGACGTTCTGGTGAAGCCGGACGAGTTGGATGGCGTCCTCGCGGTGATCCGAGGGCAGTCCGAGGGGTAGACGTCAGTCGAGGGAACCGGGTGCCGGTCGTGACTCACCCGTTAGGAAACGTTGAGCAACCGTTTCCCTTTGCCGTACGTCCAGTTGAGCGAGAGGCAGGTGCGGTTCCCCGCCAGGGGTCCGGTCACCGGCCCGCCATCGATGTGTCCGGGCCATACCGATGGCGTACAAAGACCCACCGTCCGGTTGCCCCTCCCTTCGGCACCCCCCCTAGACTGAACCTCCAGCACAGGTGGCTATACGCTCGAAAGGCGCCCCCGTGTCCATCGGCAACTCCCCTGAAGACGAGCGTCCCTTCGAAGACCCGTCCGAGGAAGCCCCCTTCTCCATCGGCCGGGCGCTGCAGCAGGCCCGCATCGCGGCCGGGCTGACCGTCGACGACGTCAGTACGGCCACCCGGGTGCGCATCGTCATCGTGCACGCCATCGAGGCGGACGACTTCGCCCCCTGCGGCGGGGACGTCTACGCGCGCGGGCACATCCGGACCCTGGCCAGGGCCGTCCACCTGGATCCCGCCCCGCTGATCGACCGGTACGACGCCACCCACGGCGGCCGCCCGGCACCGACCCCCGCAGCGCCCATGTTCGAAGCGGAACGCATCCGCCCCGAGCGCCGCGGACCCAACTGGACCGCGGCCATGGTCGCCGCGATCGTCGCGGTCGTCGGCTTCGTCGGCTTCACCGCCTTCAAGGGCGGCGACGACGACGGGTCGACGAAACAGGTCGCCGAAGGCGCCACCCCCACGACCGGCAGGACCCCCTCGCCCACACCGAAGACCGACAAGCCGGTCGACGGCAATCCCGAGCCCTCCGACAGCGCCATCGCCGCCGCGCCGCAGGACAAGGTGACCGTCCAGGTCGTCGCCGCCGACGGGAAGAGCTGGGTCTCTGTCAAGGACCACACCGGCCGCCTGCTCTTCGACGACCTGCTGAAGAAGGGCGCCTCCCGGACCTTCCAGGACAGCAAGAAGATCAACCTCATCCTCGGCGACGCCGGCGCCGTCGACCTGTACGTCAACGGCAAGAAGCTGAACGACGACTTCCAGCCGGGCGCGGTGGAGCGGCTGACGTACACGAAGGGCGACCCACAGGTCGGATGAGCGGGCGTTTCCCGGTGTGACGGGGGCGTACGGCGGGGTCGGCGAAGATCGTCAACCCCGTCGACGTCCGCTGTCGGCAGGACAAAGTAGTCTTGAGCCCATGCCTGAACGCCGTACCGTCGCACTCGTCACTCTTGGCTGCGCCCGCAACGAGGTGGACTCGGAGGAGCTCGCAGGCCGTTTGGAGGCGGACGGCTGGCAGCTCGTGGAGGACGCCGAGGACGCGGACGTCGCCGTCGTCAACACCTGCGGCTTCGTCGACGCCGCCAAGAAGGACTCCGTCGACGCCCTCCTGGAGGCCAACGACCTCAAGGGGCACGGCAGAACCCAGGCCGTCGTGGCTGTGGGCTGCATGGCCGAGCGGTACGGCAAGGAGCTCGCCGAGGCCCTTCCCGAAGCCGACGGCGTGCTCGGCTTCGACGACTACAGCGACATCTCCGACCGCCTCCAGACCATTCTGAACGGCGGCATCCACGCCTCCCACACCCCGCGTGACCGGCGCAAGCTGCTGCCGATCAGCCCGGCCGAGCGCCAGTCGGCGACCGACGTGGCGCTGCCCGGCCACGGCGCGCCCACCGACCTCCCCGAGGGCCTGGCCCCGCAGTCCGGCCCCCGCGCCCCCCTGCGCCGACGGCTGGACGGCGCGCCGGTCGCCTCCGTCAAGCTCGCCTCCGGCTGCGACCGGCGCTGCTCCTTCTGCGCCATCCCCTCGTTCCGCGGCTCCTTCATCTCACGCCGGCCGAGCGACGTGCTGAACGAGACACGGTGGCTGGCCGAGCAGGGCGTCAAGGAGGTCATGCTGGTCTCCGAGAACAACACCTCCTACGGCAAGGACCTCGGCGACATCCGCCTCCTGGAGTCGTTGCTGCCCGAGCTCGCCGAGGTCGACGGCCTGGAGCGGGTGCGCGTCAGCTACCTCCAGCCGGCCGAGATGCGGCCCGGCCTGATCGACGTGCTGACCTCGACGCCGAAGATCGCGCCCTATTTCGACCTGTCCTTCCAGCACTCCGCGCCCGGTGTGCTGCGCGCGATGCGCCGCTTCGGCGACACCGACCGCTTCCTGGAGCTCCTGGACACCATCCGCGGCAAGGCGCCCCAGGCGGGTGTGCGTTCCAACTTCATCGTGGGCTTCCCGGGCGAGTCCGAGGCCGATCTGGCGGAGCTGGAGCGGTTCCTCGACGGCGCACGGCTGGACGCGATCGGTGTCTTCGGCTACTCCGACGAGGACGGCACGGAGGCGGCGACGTACGACGGCAAGCTGGACGTCGACGTCGTGGCCGAGCGGCTCGCCCGGGTCTCCCGGCTCGCCGAGGAGCTCGTCTCGCAGCGCGCCGAGGAACGGCTCGGCGAGACCGCCCACGTGCTCGTGGAGTCGATCGACGACGAGGGCGTGCACGGCCGCGCCGCGCACCAGGCGCCCGAGACGGACGGCCAGGTGCTGCTCACGTCGGGCGAAGGCCTGGGCGTCGGTCGTATGGTCGAGGCGAAGGTGATCGGTACGGAAGGCGTCGACCTGGTGGCCGAGCCTCTGCAGGGCTCGTTCGGGTGTAGTGAGGAGGCGGGCAGATGACGGGCGTTCCGGCATCGGCCGCAGGCGGTTCCTCGCACGCGTCGGCCGCGCAGTCCGCCGCCGCGGAGGGTCCGCACGCCGCGCAGGGTCCGCATGCCGCGCAGGGTCCGCATGCCGCGCAGGCTCCGCAGGCTCCGCATGCGGTGGCGGCCGAGCAGGCCGCGGTGTCGGCTGTGTCGGCTGTGGGTCCGACCGCCGCCGACGTCGCCGGGCCCGCCGACCCCGAGGGCGGCGCCAAGCCGCAGCGGGGGGCGAAGCTGGCGGCCGCCGCCGTCAATCAGGCGAGTGTGTGGAACATCGCCAACCTTCTGACGATGCTTCGGCTGGTCCTGGTGCCGGGCTTCGTCGCGCTGATGCTGGCCGACGGCGGCTATGACCCGGCGTGGCGCTCGTTCGCCTGGGCGGCCTTCGCCATCGCCATGATCACCGACCTGTTCGACGGGCATCTGGCCCGCACGTACAACCTCGTCACCGACTTCGGGAAGATCGCCGACCCCATCGCCGACAAGGCGATCATGGGAGCGGCACTGATCTGTCTCTCCGCGCTCGGCGACCTGCCGTGGTGGGTGACGATCGTGATTCTGGGCCGGGAACTCGGCATCACCCTCATGCGTTTCGTGGTCATCCGGTACGGCGTGATCCCGGCGAGCCGTGGCGGCAAGCTCAAGACGCTCGTCCAGGGCATCGCCGTCGGCATGTACGTCTTGGCGCTGACGGGGTGGCTGGCCACCCTGCGGTGGTGGGTGATGGCTGCCGCGGTCGTCCTGACCGTGGTGACCGGGCTCGACTATGTGAGACAGGCCATCGTGCTGCGCCGGGCGGGAATCGCCGAGCGTCATGCCGCGGCGGAGGAGACGCAGGCGTGAACTCCACGGCCGCCGACGTGGTGCGACTACTCACAGCGACAGGCGGGACGCTTGCCGTGGCCGAGTCGCTTACCGGCGGTCTGGTCGCGGCGGAGATCACATCGGTACCCGGTGCGTCCAAGGTCTTCCGGGGTTCGGTCACGGCGTACGCCACCGAGCTCAAGCACGAGCTGCTCGGCGTCGAAACCGGCCTGCTCGCCGCGCGGGGAGCGGTGGACGCGCAGGTCGCGGCGCAGATGGCGGCCGGTGTGCGCAAGGCACTCGGTGCCGACTGGGGTCTCGCTACCACCGGCGTGGCCGGCCCCGACGCTCAGGACGGACAGCCTGTGGGCACCGTCTTCGTGGCCGTGGACGGACCGCCCGGTTCGGATCCCGGTTCTGCCGCTGGCGGAAAAGTGGAGGCCCTGCGGTTGAACGGCGACCGGGCGGAAATTCGTAGAGAGAGTGTACGGAGCGTACTCGCACTGCTCCTGAGCGAGCTTGCGGGCGAACAGACCGGGAACGAGCGGGCACAGGATACGGAACAGAACGGGGGGTTTTGATGTTTGCAGCCCTGAGTGAACACGACATCGCTCCCCGCACGGCCGCAGCGCGAGGCGGTACGGTGGGGCGTGAAGGATGCGGCTACGCGGTCCGAGGAGGGAGCCACCGATGATTCTGCTCCGTCGCCTGCTGGGTGACGTGCTGCGTCGGCAGCGCCAGCGCCAGGGCCGTACTCTGCGCGAAGTCTCCTCGTCCGCCCGAGTCTCACTCGGCTATCTCTCCGAGGTGGAGCGGGGGCAGAAGGAGGCATCCTCCGAGCTGCTCTCCGCCATCTGCGACGCGTTGGACGTACGGATGTCCGAGCTCATGCGGGAAGTGAGCGACGAGCTCGCCCTCGCGGAGCTGGCACAGTCTGCAGCGGCCACCCCCAGCCAGCCTGTGCCCACGTCGGTTCGTCCGATGCTGGGTTCCGTGTCGGTGACCGGTGTGCCTCCGGAGCGGGTGACCATCAAGGCACCCGCCGAGGCGGTGGACGTGGTCGCCGCGTGAGACGCACGTGCGTCGGCCTCTGAGCCGGCGCGGGCACGTGCGCAGGTACGTGTACTGGCAAGTGTGAGGCCCCGGCCGGGGTTTCTCCGGAAAGACCCGGAGAAGGTGCGGTCGGGGTTTTTCGCGTCCTTGGTTCGGTCCGGGTCCGGTTCGGCCGGGGGCTGTTTCTGTTGAGGCCTGGTTCGGTCCGGGCTCGGTCCGGGCTCGGTCCTGGCCGGGTCGGTCCTGTCCGGGGTCCGTTTGCCGGTGCCGGTGACCGAGGTCATCGTGGAGAGGCACGGCGGGGGCCAACCACCGGAGGTACGGATGTACGTCGTGAAGAGTCCCCTGCCCGACGCCGACCTGAAGATCGTCTCGCAGGCGCTGCAAGGCGCGCTCGTCGATCTGGTCGACCTGTCGCTCGTCGCCAAACAGGTCCACTGGAATGTCGTGGGGCCGCGCTTCCGGTCCGTGCACCTCCAGCTGGACGAGGTCGTGGACGTCGCCCGCGCCCACTCCGACACCGTGGCGGAGCGGGCCTCGGCGCTGGGCGTCTCGCCGGACGGCCGCGCGGCGACCGTGGCCTCCGGCAGCGGGATCGACGCGGTGGCGGAGGGCTGGGTCAAGGACTCCGACGCGATCGGGACGCTGGTCGCCGCTCTGGGGGCGGTGATCACCCGAATGCGGGAACGGGTGGCGGCCACGGGCGACGCGGATCCGGTGAGCGAGGACATCTTCATCGGGATCACCGCCGACCTCGAGAAGCATCACTGGATGTTCCAGGCGGCGAACGTCTGATCAGGTCAGCGCTGTGAGTCGCCTCTGACCTGCATGTTCGACGCGTTCAATGCGTTGCAATGCGTTGCATCGCGTCGCGTTGTTCTACGGAAGGGGACCGGAATTTCGCCGCTCGGCGGAAGGTTCACGGAACGCACGGAGCCCCCGGCCAGTCCTCGGCCGGGGGCTCCGTGGTCACCCCTCCACCAGCAGCCGGGGCGCGGCCCTGGCGGAGGGTGTTCGTTGGGCGGCTGTTCTGCCGCCGTCGGCTCACCGGATAGATGATCCGTACATGCGTTCGATTCGCACCATACCTACGGCACTGCGGCCCGCGCTACCCGTCCGGGCCCTCCATGCGTCTGTCCACGGAAAGCTGAATTTATTCCGCTGACTCATGCTCGTGCAGGTCAGAGCGTTTGTCGAGTGCTTCGTGATCTGCCTGACGACGACGAGTGGATCCGCGCCCAGGGCCAGGTGATCGGCGCCCGAGTCCTGGCGCGCCGGACCCAGCTGCGCGCCACCCAAGAGGCCGTCTATCTCGCCGCCCGGGTTGACCGGCGAACACTTCAGGCCCTTGAGGCCGGCGAGGGCAACCCGACCTACACCACCCTCGCGAAGCTCGCGTACGTCCTCGGCCTGCCGCTGGCTGAGCTCGTCGCATGACCCAGTCACCGGTCGGCCCCGGCTTCCGCCCCGAGGGCGTGCATGCCGGCGGCGATCAGCCGGGCCACCCTGAGCGGCGGGCAGAGCGTCGCCATCGAGGGCATCGGCACCGACCAGTAGGAGGCGTACGCCTCGCTGTGACGGGTGATGTCCAGCCGCGGCACGCAGAGGTAGTAGCTCTTGCCGAGGCACTCCACGTCCTGTGCGCGCCAGTCGTCGAGGGCGTCGGCCCACGTGCGTGGGACCGATGCCGGGACCAGGGCGTAGTAGCGGTGGCCCTTCGGGTCGCAGATGACCGGTCCGCCTTCGAAGATCTCGCCGAGCATCCGGTCGACCTCGGCGGAAGGGAACCGCCCCCCGGTCGCGGCGGCCACCAGGGACGCGGGGATCTGCACGGCGGACATGAGCGTGCCCATGGGCAGCGCTGTGATTCCGTTCCTGTCCCACTCCCGGCGGGCCGCCTGGCGCTTGCTGTCGGTGAGGGTGGACAGGAGCCAGTGTTCCGTTGCGAGTTGGCGGTCGGCGCCCGAGTGCACGAGGACTCCTGGCTCCGTCTGTACAGGGCGGCGGGCGCCCTCTGTGGCCTCGTTGCTCACGTTGCCTCCGTCATGGTCCTAGGTGGGGCACACTCCGGGGCTGGCCGGAAGCGTGACCTAGTTCAGACGATACGCTGAACTAGGTCACTGACGCCACCCCTTCCCCGCGGCCCGCTACTCCAGATGATGCGTGTCCTAGTACACTCATAGGTGACCTAGTCCAGTTACTGCGGAGGAGCCATGACGGACCCGGCCCAGCCCACCTACATGCGCGTAGCCGAGCGCATCCGGCGCCGCATCCTCGACGGCGAACTCGCCGAGGGCGCCAAGCTGCCGCCCGTCCGAGAGCTCGCCAAGGCTGAGGGCGTCGCCGTGGCCACCCTTGGGCGCAGCCTCGACCAGCTCCAGGTCGAGGGCTACATCTCGACATCCCGCCGAGGGACGTTCGTCGCGAACGCGCCGGCCGTCACAGCCAGCGGGCATGACCGGGTCGTCCGCGTCCAGCGGACTGGGTCCGTCCTCGGCGAGGGCGAGACGATGATCGTCACAAGCGCCGAGCTCATCCGCCCGCCGCTCTACGTGGCGGAGATCTTCGGGCTGAACGAGGGCGACCAGGTCGTGCGCAGGCAGTGGCACACCGGCCGCGGGAGCCAGCGCCTGATGCTCGCCGTCACCTGGTACCCGAGCCATTTCGCGGCCGTGGTTCCTGAGCTTCTCTCGACCTCACGCAGCAGCTCGCCCGGCCTGCTCGCCAAGGTCCAAAAGGCCACGGGCCGGACGGTCACTGCGGGCCGTGACGACATGCACGCCAGGGATGCCGACGCACGGGAGGCCGGCTTCCTCGGCCTGCGCGTCGGCTCGCCCATCCTCGCCGGGGCTCACCGCCTGTGGGACGACCAAGGCGTCATCGAGTACGGCGAATGGTGCCTGCCCTACCGGCTCGTCATCGGCTACGAGTACTCCATCGGGTAGTGCCGCACGGCACGACGAAGATGCCCCCTGTACGGCCCGTGTGGGCCGTACAGGGGGCGTCGTCATGGGTACTGGCGGCGGGTGGGGTCGAGTCCTAAGGCGAGCGGCGGGCCGCCGGTGCCGCCCGGGGCGGGCGCGCCGTCCTTCCGGCACACCAGTGCGTCCGGATCCCACGCGGGCGCCTGCAGGCTGTAGCCCGCCGGGCACGCCGGCCCGGGCGATCCCTGCTCGCCCTGCTCGCCCTGCTCGCCCTGCGGGCCCTGCTCACCCTGGGGGCCTGGCGCGCCCGGGTCGCCTTGCGGTCCTTGTGCACCGTCCGTGCCGGGTGCCCCGTCTTTGCCCGCTGCCCCGGGCGGGCCCGTCGCGCCGGGGGTGCCCGGCTCGCCGTCCTTGCCCGGGCGGCCGGGGTCGCCCTTGGGGCCAGGGATCGGCACGGGCACCTCGGCCCGCGCCGGCAGGTCCTCGACGGCGTCGGACGGGTCCGGGGCGACGGGCGTCTGTCCCTCACCCGATACCTGCGTGCGCAGCTGCCGCACGTCCGTGGCGAGCGTGCTGACGGCCTGCCCGCGCCGGTCGGCCTCCGCTGCCAGCTGGTCGGCGCGGGTGGTCTCGGCGTCGATACGCGCCCAGATGATGATGACCGCGCCGGACAGAGCGATCAGCCAGCACAGCAGCGTCAGCGGACGCCAGCGACGGGCCAGTGCCCGCTCGGTCCGGGTCACGGGAGTCCTCCGGGTGGGATCAGGGCGCGGAGCCGGGCGATCTCCGCTTGGTCTGCGGCCCGCAGCGCCGCCTGCTGGGCGAGCTCGGCATTCAGCTCGGTCACCTTGCGGTCGAGCCGGTCACGCTCTTCCTGCAGGTCGGTGGTGAGCGAGCTGTAGCCGGTCAGGGCGGTCTCACTGCGCTTACCGAGGTACGTCACCACCGCTCCGACGACCGCGCCCACGCCCACGAGCAGGGTCCCAAGGGTGGTGGCGTCCAAGGTGGCTCCTCAGGTCGTGCGATGGAACGTCAGGAACCGCTGCCCCTGCCCTCCGCCCGCTGCAGCGCTGCGCGCAGGTCGTCGTCCTGGCGGCCGTACGCCGGCGGCTGGGCCCAGCCGAGGAAGACGCCGGCCGCAGTTTTCAGCGGCCCCCAGGACAGACGCGCGGCCAGCCACTCCAGCCCCCGGAACAGCAGGTAGTAGGCGGCGGCCAGGCCGAGCGCCACGGCGCTCGCCGCGGCGTTGCTGTCGACCGGGATCCCCAGGCGTCCGGTCCAGCTGAGGACCAGGGCGGCGACGATCGGGACGAGAGTCCGCATCATCGAGACGAACAGGTTGCTGGGCATGGGCCAGTCCTTTCAGGAGAGGAGGAGCTTCCAGGTGAGCGGGCCGGGGTAGCCGTCGGCGTCACCGGCGAGGGCCGGCGTGGCGCGCTGGAAGTCGGCCACGTTCTGCCGCGTGAACTCGGTGAACCTCGGGCCGGGCTGGTAGCCGTCGCCGTCGTGGTGACGGGCGTAGCCCCGGCGGATCAGCGCCTTGTCGAGGGTCGTCACGGCCGGGTTCGTCTTGCCGAGGACGAACGCGGACCGCCCCGGGTACGGCGGCACCGCGGCGGCGGGCGTCCCGCCGGGGAGGCGGCCGAGGAGCTGCTGCAGGCTGACCGGGCCGGGCACGCCGTCGGCGTCCTCGTGCGGGGCAGTGCCCTTGTAGCCGAGGCTCACCTGAAAATCGGAGAAGCACTCGGTGTCGGCGTCGGTCCACCGCGGCCCGGGCCCCTGCGTGTAGTGCTTGCCGAACCCCGCCTTCACGAGGGCCTTGCCGACCGCGGTGACGTGCGCGCCCTCGGCGCCGTACCCGTACGGCAGCTGGTTGATGACGACCTGGTAGCGGGCGATCCCCGCCCCGCCGCCCGTGCCGCCCCCGGGCGTCGTGCCGTCCGGACGGTGCGCGCCGGCGTGCAGCCACGCGTACAGCGGGTCGCCCGGGCATGAGGTCGCGTAGCCGTCGCGGTGGCCGAGGATCTCTCTGCCGGCGGCGCCGCCCGAGCGGAACCACCCGATGGCGTCGGCCAGGCCGTCGAGCATCGCGGCCGGTGGCTGGACCAGGCCGGAGTCGCCGAGCATCGCGCACACCGCGTAGTCCTTCGCGTTGAGCGCCTGGTCGCCGTTCGCTCCGGTCTTGTAGTGGACGCCGCGGCCCTCGAAGACGTAGCCGTGCGGGCAGACCATCGCGTTGTACGCGATGTCGCTGTAGTCCTCCCGCGTGTTGGCGAGGTGGCTGGCCTGGATGTCGCGCACGTGGCCGGCGCAGGAGCCGTGCGCGTCCGCGGCCGCCAGACTCTTAGGCACGTAGGTGCCCTCGTAATGGATCTTCACGCCCTGCGTGGAGGCGATGTAGACCAGCGCGTAGCGCGGCGGCCGCGCACCCCAGGCCGCTCGGGTGACCAGCTTCATGAGTGCCTCCAGGGCATACAGAAAGCCCCGAGCCGTCGGCCGGGGCTGCCAGATGGGGAACGGGCTGCGGTCAGCGGCAGGGGTAGCTGACTGGTGGGATCCAGCGGTGCCCGTCTCCGGGCGTGCCTGCGGTGGGCGTGTAGGAGAGCGGTGACAGCAGCACGTCGGCGTCGGCCTCGTTGCGGGTGCCGAGCCACGTGTCGGTGCCCTGGTACGGCACGCCGTCGACGACGCTGACGGTGCGGGCCTGGCCGCCGCAGCCGAGGCTGATGTCCCGGCGGCCGCCGGGCGGTGCGGACCAGCCGAGGTTGCCGGGCGCGGTCCATGGGCCGGTGAGGCTCGGTGCGGTGGCGTAGCCGGTCGGGGTGCCGGTGCAGTAGCCGCACTTCTCGGAGTAGGTCATCACCCACGTGCCGGTCGCCGTGTCGCGCCACGCGCCGACGCCCTCGACGTCGGCGAGCCCGGCCAGCGCGGTCGCTCCTTGTCCGGTGCCGTTGGCCCAGCTCCAGTCCAGGCGTTCGACGGCGAGCGTCCCGCCGTAGCTGCAGATGATTGCCGCGCTCGTGCCGTCGGGCACGAGGGCGAAGTCGCCGTTCTCGCCCGCGCACTGGTTCAACCGCGGCTTGTACGTAGAGCCGTAGGGAGCGCCGGCTCCCTTGCCACACGGACCGGCCGGCCCGTTGCAGCCCATCAGCCAGTACGCGTGCGTGGTCGTCGAGGTGCGGGCGTCGGGCTGGTTGAAATACAAAATCCACACGCCGTCATGGCGCTGCACGAGGCGTGGATTGAAGCAGCCGTGGCCGTTCGTCTCGGCGCATTCTGCGGCGAACGTGCGGCCGGTGTACGGGTTCACCTCGGTCGGGGGGAACAGCAGTTGCGGGGCGCTCCACGGGCCGCTGAGCGTCGGGGCGGTGGACACGCCGAACCCGCACCAGGGACTGGGCACGTACCACTGGTAGCCGCAGGCGTACATGCTGCCCACCAGGTAGTACGTTCCGCCGTCCTCGTACACCATGCCGTCGTGCAGGTCGATGTCGATGACGACCGGCGCGGATGCGACGGTGCTCGTGCTGTCGGGGGCGGCTGGTGCGCCGGCCCCGAGGAGGGCAGCGGCGGTGAGGATGAGAGCGGCCAGGACAGCGCGTATGCGTCGCACGCCTGACTCCTTTCGTCAGGCGGAGCAACATGAAAAAAGCCCCTGCCGGGGCGGGAGGCTGGTGTGCCGGTGGGCTACAGCAGGCCCCAGACGGTGATGTTTCGGTAGTCGATGGTTGCCGTCGAGGCGGAGCTGACCCGGTGTTTCATCGTGACCGTCAGCGTCTCGCCGGCGACGAGTCCGGAGAGGCGTTTCGTCAGCGACAGGGACAGGTTCGTCGTGCCGGACCCTGACCAGATGAGTGCGGCGTTGTCGTTCGCGCTGTACACGGTTCCCGACGTCGAGCCCACGGCCTGCCAGGACGTGACCGTGTTCAGCGCGCCCGAGTTGCGCTGGGTGGTCCGGATGGCCACCATGACCTTCCCGGACGGGGGCACGGTCACGGTGGTGCTGAACGCTCCGCCGCTCGCGTCCGCGTAGGTCGTCGAGGTGGTGGTGCGGGAGGCGGTGTCCTCGGCCTCGTTGCTGTTGACGGTGATCAGGCCGTCCACGTCCTCGGCCAGGGTCTGAATGTGTTCCCAGAGCCGGGTGTTGTCGGTGGACTCGGGGTAGGTGATGCCCTTGGCGGTCTGCTGGGTCACTGGCTGGGCCTCCTTCGTGGACATGCAGAGGGCCCCGCAGGTGCGGGGCCCCGGCCGGGCGGCGGTGTCAGGTCGCGGTTATCCCCTGCGCCAGTTGACGGTCAGCGTCCATGCAGCGGACCAGGAGGCGCGGCCGGCGAGCCGGATATAGGGGCTGTCGGCGCTGACGCTGATGGCGAGGCCGCCGCGGGTGCCGTCGACCATGGCCTGCGCCCAGCTGACCGGGATCGCGAAGGCGCTGCCCGTGGCGTTGACGGCGAGACTCGGGCCGCTCGTCGTCTCGTTGAGCGTCGGCGCGCCGGCCGGGCGGGTCGTCTGGGAGACGAGCCGCAGGGTCGCCGTCCGGGCAGCGAAATCTCCGCCGGACAGACGCCGCACCTGGAGCGTGGCGCTGGTGACCGTAGCCCCGGCAAGGGTGCGGGGCTTGCTGCCGTAGAAAGCGCAGCCGGTCATGCGGCCGAACGACGATCCCGCGTAGCGGCCTTGGTAGGTGTCGAAGCTGTCGGTCGCGCTGCCGTCGGAACGCCAGCTGCCGTCCCGGTAGGTGGCGGTGGACACCGGCGCGACGACGAGCTTGCCCGTCGTGGTGACGGGCTTGGGATCGGGGGAGGTGTCGCCGCCGTCCGGGCCCGACCCGGCAGCGGGCGGTGTCGGCGGAGAGGACGGCGCAGCCGGAACTTTCGCAATGATCCAGTAGGTGGAGCCCATGCGCAGCAGCAGCACGTTGTCGGCCGCTGCGACCGTCACGCCGGTCACCACGCGCGCGGTGACCTCGATACCGCCGACACGAGCCACGCATGCGCCGCTCGACGATGCGGTGAGCGCCACACCGGGGAGTGCCCCGAGCCCTGCCGTGGTGGTGCGGGTATCGGCCCAGTCCGCCATCAGATCACCCTCACGTTCAGCGTCATCGCGTCCGTCGAGTAGGACAGCGTCAGCGACTCGATGATGCAGGGCTGGGCGGTGAGGCCGGCGCCGGTCACCGAGACGATGTCGCCGGTCATGAGGCCGGGGTGAGGCACCATCGTGACGTGCAGTTTGCGGGAGGCGGTGCGACGCAGCCGCACCAGGGTGGAGGCGGCGGCGTCTCTGCACTGGGTCACGGTTTTCAGTAGCGGGGAACTGAACTTGTAGGGCACTGGCAGCGGGTTGTAGTTCCCGCCGTAGCGCAGCGGGCTGCCCGCCTCCCGGTCGTAGGCGACGCCCTGGATCTGGTTGCCCGATGCGTCCTCGCCCTGGGCGACGACCGCGTTGAACCCGCCGTCCCGGCTCGCGGCGCCCTGCCACTTGACGACGGTTCCCCCGACTCCGTCGGTCAGGGCGAGAACGGGAGTGCCGGCGTCGTTGAGGGGCTCGAGCAGCAGGTAGCCGTCTTCCGTGACCCGGGCGTCGGCAGGCCAGGCGTCCACGAGTTCGTTCAGGGCGCCGAGCCGGTCGGTGTCCCACTGCATGCCGAGCGGGACGGCCCGGTCGGTCAGGGCGCTGTCGACGCTGACGGTGAGGGCGGGTTCGACGAGGGACCTGGCGACAGTGGCCAGGGTGTCGGTCGATGCGGGCTGGAAGGGGGCGACAAGATCCGCCTCCTGGATGAGCGTGAGCAGGCCTTGCAGGGTCACGGTGACGGTGTCGTCGTCCGTGTCCGTGTCGGTGACCAAGAACCAGCCGCGGTTGATCCATTCGGTGTGGCCGGGGAGGTCAACGCCGTAGTCGATGCGCAGCAACTGTCCGTAGGAGGCGAGTGGATGGTCTGGTGTGAGGGGATCCCACTGCACGCCGCGGTCCCGGCGCGGCACGCTGAGCGTGATCCGTTCGGGTACGGCCAGGGACCGGTCACGGGACTCTGATCCGGTGGCGACCGGGATGCTGTCGGCCAGGAGCTGGCCGCCGAGCCACGACTCGGCGCGGATGCGCATGGTGAAGGAGCGCTGCACGATGGCGAGCGCCGTGGCGGACATGTCCAGCACGTCAGGCTCCGAAGTCGAACGTCGCGATGTCCAGGAGGGTGCCGGGCGTGAAAGCGTCGGCCAGGTCCTGGAGGCTGGTGAAGTTGTCGGCGATGTCCTGGAGGGTGAAACCGGCGGCCTCGAGGGCGTCGGGCCAGGGCTCCGTCTCGTACGCCTCCAGCTGCCAGTAGCGCATCTCGTCGAACCAGCGGCGGTCCTCGGTGTCGGCCACGACGGCGAGGTGGTTGTCGACGCCCTCCATCGTGGTCTGCTTGCGGATCAGCAGCACGCCCTCGGTCAGGCTGTCGAGTACGGACTGCAGGGCGTCGCCGTCCGCCGTGGTCATCGTCCGAACGGTGATCGTGGCCTGGGCGCCGGAGCGCGGACGGGACACGACGACGATGCGGCCGCCGACGGTGTACACGCTGGCGCCGCGGTCCCTCTTTTTGCTGGGCCACGACTGGATGATGACGGCCGCGCCGATGCCCCGTACGGCATCGGAGATCACGTCACTGCTGACGGTCGAGGTGATCTGCGCGGAGGTGACGGACCACTGCACGCCGTTGATGTCGGTGAGGACCGCCTGGTAGTCGACGGCCACGCCGAACGGCTGCTCGGCGTCCACTCGGACCAGGGCGTTCTGACCGGTCACGTCGACGTCCGTTGAGGCCCGCACCGCGGTGAGGGCGCCGGACACCCGCCGGGACAGGCTCACGGTCGTGATGTCCTCGGCGAGCATGCCCGTCAGCGACAGCAGGTTGCGGGGCGGGAACACGGTCTGCGCGGACACCGCCAGGGCGGCGCTGGCCTCCCGGACGCGCAGCACCCCGCCGACGCCGATGGACGCGGCGGCGAGCGTCGCCGACACGGTGGCGGCCTGCGTGCCAGACCCGGACGACACGCTGCCTGTGGCGACGGCCAGGCGGGCGGTGTGCCCGGTGGCGATCGAGTCGTCGACGCGTTCGGTGACCGTGCCGTAGGTGATACCCGTCGCGGCGATGGCCTCCGCCGACACGGACGCCGACGAGGAGGCCAGGCCGTAGCCCAGCACCGCGACGTCACCGGCCGCCCACGTCAGGGAGGTGCTGGACACGGCCGAGAACCCGGTGCCGGATGACGTGTCCTCACCTGCCGCCGCGCCCCACCGCCAGCCCGTTCCGGCGCTGCGGGACAGGCTGATGATGCGGCCCGCGATGTGCGAGCCGGCGCTGCCGGACGGAATCGCCGTGGTCGGCGCCGCATCGCCGCCCACCAGCTCGCGCACGAAGAACGTCACCCTGCGCGGCCCGGTGCCGGCACCGAACGTGCCGCCACCACCGGACAGCGACCCCGCGTTCGTCCAGCCCGACGGGGTGGACGGGGTGCTGCCGTCGGTGTGCCCGGACACCACTACCAGCACCGCGAGTTGCCCGGCCGCCGCCCCCGCGGGCAGGGCCGGTGTGATGGTGTCCGCGTGGCTGGCCGCCGCACCGACGGCACTGTAGGAGATCGTCACCCTGCCCGCCTCCCCACCTTCGCCCGGTATGCGGACTCGCTCTGTGCCTCACGGACCATCGGCTGCACGGTGCCGCGTACGGCGCCGAGGAACTGGCCGGTGTCGAGGACCAGCGTGCCGGTGAACTCGCCGCCCTGCGCGCCTTGCTGCGGGGAAGCACCCGCCGACGCGGGCGCTGCAGCCCTGCCCGCCTGGGGTGCGGAGCGGCCTACCGGCAGCTCACCTCGGTTGAGGGCGTCCATGTACGCCAGCCCGTACTTGCGCACGGACTGTGCCTTCACCATGTACTCGCCGGTGGAGCCCCACAGCAGGACAGAGTCCGATGTCGACGTCCCCGGGCCGACGACGGGACCGCCCCCAGGGAAGCCGGGGATGGGGCCGCCCGCAGCGCGCCGGATCAGTCCGCCGTCCGCGTACCGGCCGGACGCCCCCAGGAAGGATGCGCCGTCGGACCGGTAGTGGGCGGTGATGGTCACCGACCTGTCCTTGACGCTGGCCAGCTGCGCCTTGGCCGCCGCCACCTTGCCCTCCAGATCAGAGATGGTCGCCATGAGCGCGGAGCGCTTGGACGCCGGCACCGACTTGAGGCCCTTCTTCGCGTCTGCGAGCTTGCGCTCAAGGTCCTGGAGGTCGCCCTTGAGGTACGTGGTCTTACTCGGCGGAGTGCCCATGATCTGATCGGCCAGCTTCTTGGCCTCAGCCCGGGTCAAACCCATCGTCTCGGCGCTCTTGATGAACGCCGCCCGCCCGCGGTCGTAGATGCCGGACACCTCCGACCAGGACGTGCCGGACTCGACCGCGGCCGCCGTGGCCGCATCGGTCTTCGCCGCCAGGTCGTTGAGGGCAGACGCGGCGTTGCGCTGCTTCTCGCTGTTCAGGACGAGCTTGCCGCCCTGCATGTCGAGAACCCCGGCGTTCTCCGACGCGGCCTTGCTCGCCGCGTCGATGGCCGCCTCGAACCCGATCATCCCGCCGAGCGCGCTGCGGTTGACCTCGTTCAGCGCCTGGATGCTCTGCCTCAGCCCGTCGGCGGATTGCTTCTGCGCCTCGAGCTGGCCCTGCACCGTCTGCGCCTGCTCGCCGAACAGACCCATGGACTCGGCGGCCATCTGCTGCTCGAGGGCCTGCCCGGCCAGAGAGTCCGAGTAGCCGTCAAGCTCCCCGCGGAGCTCGGCGGCCTGCTTGCTGGTGAGCCCCATCTTCTTGATGGTCGCGTCGAGACCCGCGGCCGCGAGGTCGGCTTTTCCGCTGGACACGAGACTGGCGAGGGACTGGTCGAGCGCGTCGATGTCGTCCTTGGCGTTCTTCACCGGCGTCGAGTCCGTGCCGAAGAACGACACGATCGCCTGCTGGACGCGGTCGATTCCCTGCGGGTCGACGACTTTTTGCAGGCTGTCGGACAGGCCGCTGAGGTCGGCGCCGTACGCGCGCAGCGCCTCGCCGCCTACTGTGCCGGACCTGCCGAGTTCCGTGATCGACGTCGCCAGTTTGTCGACGTCCGGCTTCGGCCGCTGACTGCTTGACGACAGCTCCGAGAGGGTGAGGAGCAGCAGCCCGAGGCCGGTCCCGGCCATCGCGATTTTCGCTCCGCGCGACAGGCCGCCGATCGCCGCGGTGACGCCGCCGATGGCGCCGGGTGCGCCGGCGGCCGCCGCGCGCATCGCCCCCACCTGCACGCCCAGCGCGAGGAGTGCGGCCCTGGCCGCGTCCGTGCCGACTGCGGCCAGGCGCACGGCCTTGATCGCGATGGCCAGCTGCAGCAGGGTCGCGATCGCCTCGGGCGGAACCGCGGACACGACCCCGGACAGCACGTTGATGACGTCGAGCATGCCGACCCCGACGTCGGAGCCGGCCTGCAGCACGTTCAGCAGGGCGTCGCCGATGTTGTGCAGGGTCTCCCACACGGCGGGCCCGTTGGCGTGCGCGAAGTCGAGGAACTCCTTGAAGTCGCCGCCGATCTCGCCGGCGTCGAGCTTGGCCAGGAAGATGTTCAGCTCATCGACCGCGTGGTCCATCGTCTTGTCGGCGAAGTCGGTGAACCGGCTGTTCAGCTTGTCGAACCCCGGGGTGGAGATCGCGCCGCCGACCATGGTGACGAGCCGGTCGACCTGCGTCGATGCGCTCTTGGCCAGCCCCGTTGTTTTGGGCAGTAGGTCGTTGGCAATGGCGACGCCCTTGTTGAACGGGCCCATCACGTCGCCTGAAAGGCTGTCGGACCAGTCCTGGAAGTTGTCGCGCAGCAGCCCCACCGCGACCGCCGCCTCACGCGTGGCGGGCGGCATCTTCTCGAGCTGCTGCTGATACGCGACCTGCGCCTCGACGGCCTCCTGCGAGGTCGCGCCCGAGGTGCGCACCGCCTCCTCGTAGGCGTCCTGGGCTTTGACCGCGTCACCGATCGCGGCGATCTGCGGCTTGAGCGCCAGACCGTAGGCGGCCGCGGCCACGGCCACCGCGCCGAGCTGGCCCGCCAGTTGCACGGCCGACCCCGCGAGAGCGGCTGTCACGGGGATCGCCGCAGGGGCCAGGCTGATCAGGTTGGCCTTGAGTTTCTCGCCGAGCTTGTCGGACGCCTCCGACAAGCTCGTGAACGACGTCCGGGTCCCGGCGGCCGTACGGTCCAGCCGGCGGGCGGCGTCGTCGGTCGTCAGCAGGTTTCCCTGCAGGTCGCGCAGCCGGCCATCGGCGTCCGCGGTGATGCCGGCCATCCGCAGCCGCAGCCGATCGGATGAGTCCGCGGTGTTGTTCAGTACCCGGCTCAGCTCGTCGCGGCCGGTGAGCGTGAAAGTGAGACGCTCGGACACCGGTCCTCCTCACCTCGTGGCGATGTGCCGGTCGATCCACGCGACATGGCGCAGGAACCGGTCGACCGTCAGCCGGTCGATCTCGGAGGGCTGCATGTGCAGGTAGAACATCAGCAGGGGCTCGTACTCGAGGATCAGTCCGCGGAGTCCGGGCGGCCGCGCCCCAGGTGGCCTTTTCCCAGCGCGTCGAGCGCCGCGTTCACGTCCGCCTGGTCGTGGGCGAGCTTGCGCAGGTGCGGCAGCATCGCGTCGATCGCGCTGTCCTCGTTCTTGGCGAGAGCCTCCGTCACGAGGGTGTTCAGGACGTCGTCGATCTCGACGCGCTCGATGCGCGCCGTGAGACGGCGCCGCCACCCGGGCACGTCGAACTCGGCGAACTTCAGGCCCGGGTCCTCACGCCGGCGGAACGCCCACAGGACGGCGCGCATCGCGGTCGGGTCCTGTCCCCGCAGCCGGTCCTCGATCAACCGCCACGGCACGCCGCCCATGGCCTCCTCTACGGCGGCCGCCTCGATCGCCGACAGGTCGTCGGTCGTCCTGCGCTCGGGGGTGCCGTCGTCCAGGGTGTACGTGATGATCATGCGTTGTCTCTCCTCACTGAAGGTCCCGGCGCACATCGCCGAGAATCCGCTCGACTTCGGCCCTCATGCGCGGAGTGCCGGCCTGCACGGTCTTCGACCACCAGCCCGTCGGCCGTGCCCACTGCGTCGCCCACCGCCGGCGGTTGCCGAACACCGGGTGCCGGATGCGGCCGGAGTCGATGACGCCCGGCATGTTCCGCAGGTCCGCAGGCAGCCGTGAACGGTCCACCCACACGCGCGCGCCCGGGCTCGCACCCGAGCGAACGCTGATGCGCACAGCACCCGCCAGAGTCGCCCGCAGCGGACGCGTGGTGGGCGACGGCCCGCCCCGGCCCCTGCGGCCGGAGCCGGGCAGCTGCACGGAGCGGATCGCGCTCTGCAGGTCCGCGTGCAGCGGCTCGGCTGCACGCCTGATACGGCGGGCGGTGTTCTGCCGCAGTCGCGGCCCGCCCGCCGTACGCAGGCGGCGCGACAGCTCCACCAGCTGGCCCGTGCCGAGGATCTGTACGGAGCCCGTCATGGTCAGGCCGCGGGGATCGCGACGTTCTCGGCCGGCTCGCTGGTGATCGCGAACTGCGCCATGATCTGCGCCGCCTGGTCCAGCTCGCGGACCTTGGCCTGCGAGGTGACCGTGACGGGGAAAATGTCCATGGTCTGCGCCTCGACGTCGCCCTCGTCCATCCACACGATGAACCCCGTGTCCTCGCGGTTGAGGAGGGTCCGCACGTCGTCGCCGTCCTTCGACGCCCAGAACGTCAGCGACGAGTCGGCGGCGGTGATCTCGCCGCCCACGACCGGAGTGAAACGCGAACCGAGCGCCGGAGTGGGCACGGTGGCAGACGTGGTCTGCCAACCCGCCATGGCGCCCGTCTCCCCCTCGAGGGCCGTGCCCGCGTTCAGCTCTACGCGGGTCGGCGCGGACGTGTTCGCGATCGTCGGCACCCACAGAACTTTCGTGGTGCCTCGCCGGTAGTAGCGGATCGACGCGTTGATCGGCGTAGCCATCAGCTCTCATCTCCCTTCGGGGTCGGCCGGCGGCGCTTGACCACGGCCTTCGGTTTCTGCAGGTCCTCGGCGACCTGCCAGCCCGCCGCCCGGTGCCCCGGCACCGACGCCTCGTCGACGTCGATCGGCTGGCCGGGAAGGTCCGGGTGGGTCATGCTCACGCGGCTCATCAGACCGGCACCCGCACAACTGCCACGGTCACCGACGTGACGCCGTCGTAGGTGATCGCGGCCCGGCCCGTCGACTTGTTGCGGTAGTCGTTCGTGACCGGGATCGCCACCTCCGCGCCGGCCGCCACGGCGACCGCCCGGTCGGCGATCGGCAGGCCGTTCACGGTGTCCGGCGTCGCCAGCGTCACCGTGTGACTGCCGGCATCGCCGTTCTTCACCAGCAGCAGCACGCCCGCCCCGGTCTGGCAGGTGTCCCCGCCGCCCGCCGCCGCCCCGTACGTGACCGTCGCACCGGTCAGCCCCACGACGGTTGTCGTCAGTGCAGCCATATCCATCCCTTCCTTACGTGAATGCGCGGCCGGCCACCGTCAGCAACAGCCGGGCCTGCGCCCCGTCCTCGGTCTGGTCCTGCACCAGCCGGGTTGCCTCCACGGCGGCCTCAAGGGAGCGGAGCCCGATGCCGGGATCCGCTCTCAGCCACGCCTCGACGCGCGCGGCGATCTCGTACGCGCGCCGGCGGGCGGCCACGATGTCCGTGTCGCCGCGGTTCGCGACGGCCGCCACGGTGACCTGGAACGCCTCTTCGCGTCCGCTGCTGAGGTCGGACCAGCCGCCGACGGACTGGGCCGCCTCGAAGTCGCCGGTGGGGTCGCCGTCGAAGCCGACGATGAGCCAGTCCTGAGCGGCGGAGTCGGTGACCTCCGGGCCGTCCGCGATGGACACGCCCGCCAGCTCGCCGCCGTCCCCGGCCTCGGACCTGCCCAGCGCGACCAGCGCCTCGAGCACTTCGGGAATCCTGGAACCCATCTACGCCACTCCTGGGGGAAGCCGGTACGGGGCGAGGAGCTCGAGCACGCGGTTGGGAACGGCGTAGCCGAACCCCGGGATGGGCTGGCCGACGCTGTAGTCCTCGCCGCCGCCGGCCAGCCCGCCGCCGCGGGCCGGTCGCTGCGTGCGCCACAGGTGCTGTACGAGCATCCGCGCCGCCAGGTTGACCGTCGTCGGCGTGTCGGCCCGCCCGGCCTGCATGGTGAACAGCAGCAGCCCGCGGAACCAGCCCCGGTCCCGGCGGCGGACCTCCCCGGTGTCCGGGTCCAGGACCAGGCCCTCGACCGGGTAGGAGACCCCGCCGTCAAGGAGGGGCTCCACCGAGGTCAGCGACAGGACCGGGGTCGTGCGCAGCACCAGGGCACGGCGCCCGGATTCCGCGTCGTGCCGCTCGGCCACCTCGCGCGGCTCCACCGGCCCGATGTACTCCTCGATCGGCGCGGTGACCGCGTCGACGTACGTCTGCAGCTCGGCGTCGTCCGCATCGCTGGTCAGGTTGAGCTGCGCTTTCGCCTCGGCCAGAGTCAGCAGCGCCACATCGTCCCCCTCACGTGCGGGAGAGCGGAACGACGTTGGGGAAGCCGAGCAGGATCGCCGCGCCGTAGATGCCGCCGGTGGTGGTGCCCGACGCGGTGGTCACCGCCCGCAGGTACCGGGCGGTGCCGGTGTAGCCGATCTCATAGATCTTGTCGTCGTCGGAGGAGCCGATGGAAGGCAGCGAGCCCTGCAGGTCGCCCGCGTCGGCGTCGTCCCAGTCGCTGTTGTTGTCCGACACTTCCAGGGTGATGGCGTGCGTGCCGTCGGTGATGGCCCCGGTATGGACCAGCAGAGTCGCCGACTGGAACCACTCGTTGGTGCCGGACGCCCCGGAAAGCTTCCGGTCGACGGCCGTGCCGTTCGCGGACGCCGTCCGCAGCACGATGGCCAGCGTCGCCTTGGCGCGGACGTGGTTGTAGACGGTGCGCTTCACTTGCCGTCACCTCCTGCAGGCGTACGCGACGCCGTCGTCTTCTTCGCCGTGGTCTTCTTCGCGGCCGGCGCGGCCGCCGGCGGGTCCCCGCCGTCCGGGGCCGGTTCGGGGGTGCTGTCGCCGTCATCGCCGCCCGAGGCGGCGTCGGCGTCCTGCACGGACGCCTTGCGGGCGTCGGCGGCCTGGGCGGGCGTCATGGCCTGGGGGATGACGACGGCCTCGAAGAGCTCCTCACGGCCCTCCACGACCACGTCGTCCGGTGCGACCAGATCGCCCTTGGCGATGCGCCGGTTGCCCGGCGCCCAGAACGTTTCCTTCGCTCGATACACGAGTGCTCCTGGCACGAAGAGGGCGCGGCCCGCTGTACGCCGGCCGCGCCCCGGGGGTGGATGAGATCAGGTGACGTTCAGGAGCCGGAAGGCGTCCGCGTTGACGACGTCCGCGCCGACGCGCCAGTACGCGAACCAGCCCGCCTCACCCGTCGGTCGGCCGCTGGCGCCCTTGACGAGCGGCTCGTAGACCATGGTCATTCCGACCCGGTCCACGATGTAGTAGTTGCGGAAGTCGCCGAGGAGCAGCGTGTAGTTGTCCGCGCCGGCGTTGATCGTGCCGTCCATCGCGGACGCCTCGTAGATCGGCGCGCCGAGCAGCTGCTCGGGCTGGCCCATCCCCAGGTTCGCCCAGAACGAGCTACCGCCGGCGGTGTCGAACTGGCGGGTCTTGTTGATGATTGGTTTGGCGGCCATCCACGACGGGGTGCCCGTGATCCGGTGGCGGGGCGGCAGAGCCTGCTCGACGGCGTACACGTCGGCGACCGCGTACGTGTCTGTGGTCGCCGACGGCACGACCGACCCGGACACCGCGGCGACCGCGGTGACGACGCCCTTCGGCTTGCCGCTGCCGTCGCCGGTGGCGAACGCGGCGGCCTCGAGGCGGTCCTTCGCGTCCGCCAGGAGCGGCCCGACCTCCGCACCGAACCCCGAGTCCGCCAGGACCTCGAACGAGCCCTGCACCCACGCCGACGCCTTCTCCGGCTTGATGGACGGCTGCGCGAACGTGGGCGAGTTGTCGGTGACCTCGTCCGCTTCGGCCAGCCACGACGCCGTAACGCCCGCCGACGACACACCGTTCCACGTGTCGGTCGTGATCGTCTTGATCGTCGACACCTGCCGGAACGGGTTCGCCGATCCGGCGTTCGTGAGGATGATCGTCGGGTCGAGGGTGAACGGCACCAGGAATCCGCCCGCCGCGTCGGTCAGGGTCATCGCCCGCCGGTGCGCCTCGGCCAGCCGGTACGCCGCGTACTCGTCCTCGTCGAGGAGCGCCGCGTTGCCGGCGTTCTCCAGCAGCGACTCGAACGCCCGCATGTACTCGTCGGACCCGGTCAGCAGCAGGTGCTGCGCGATGCGGCCGCGGCGGTCGGCGCGCACCAGGCGCTCGACGCGCTCCTGCTGGTCCTCGGTGATCATCTCGGCAGCGAGCTCCACCGCGTACAGGGCGCGGCTGCGCAGATCGCCGCGGGTGGCCCGCTCGTTGAGGTTCGCGCCGCGCACGCGGTCGAGCTCCTCGTACGGGTTGCCGCGCGACCGCATGAACTGCGGGCCCTCACCGTCCCGCTCCTGCGAGCCGGGGACCGTGGCCGCCGCGCGGACGGCGTCCACACGCCGTTCGTGCTCGAGCTGCTCGGTGAAGGCCTCCTGCGCGGTGTCGAACTCCACCAGGAGCTCACCGGCGCGGGTGGCCTGTTCCTCGGTCGGCTCCTCGACCTCCTCGAGCTCCAGGAGCTCGGAGCGGATCGCCTCGAGCGACTCCTTGAGCTTGTCGCTCTTCTTCTTCCTCTTGGTGGTCACGCGGCCCTCCTGGCCTTGATCTCTGCGCGGACCTTGGCCCACGCGATCTTCTGCCGAGCGGAGTGCCCTTCGGCGGGCGGGTCCTCGGCGGCGGGCCCCGGGTTGGGGTCGCCGACGGCCGGCGGGTCCACTGGAGTGCCCTCGGCGGGCGGGTCCAGCGGAGTACCGGTCCGAAGCATGTGAGCGAGCCGGTCCCGCTCGTCGCGGGACAGCTCGCAGAGCAGCGGCATGATCTGCTCGGCGCGGACGCCGATCACCGCGGCGTCCGGGTAGGCGGGGAACGGAGTCGGCCCGTACTCCTTGAGCGCGATCTCCTGCCGGCGCACCGTCTTGAGCTTGCCGTCACGGTCGGCCCGGTAGCCGCCGCGTGGCGTACGGCCCGGGTCGGAGCGCGTGAACCGGCCCGTGAAGGACTGCCCGGTGATGGCGCCCTCACGGATGTTCTCCAGCACCTCATCGGCGAGCTCGGTCTTGTTGTACCGGGTGACCGTCAGCAGGCCTCGCGTGTCCGTCTTCAGCTCGACCGGGGTCCCGATCGGCATGCTGCCCCGCTCGGACGGGGTGCCCCACAGGGTGCGGCCGTGGTTGTAGAACACCCCGACCCGCCACGTCGACCGGGAGCCGGCCGGGGCGAGCTGCTGCAGGGTGCGGTCGAACGCGCGGCGGTCGATCTGCTCGACGTAGTCGCCGTCCTGGTCGTGAATCTGCACCGGGGTGTCGAACACCGCGGCGTACGCCTCGACGGTGCGGCCGTCCCCGCCGGCGCGGACACGGATGTCCTCGAGCGGGAAGTACCGCAGGAACGCTGCGTCGTCCATCAGGTCACCTCCGGATTCGTCGTCGGGGCAGCGGTGCCGCCGCCGGGCTTTTGCAGCTGGACCGAGTAGAGGCCGGTGTGCCGCAGCAGGCTGTAGTCCTCGGCCTCCACCGCGGCAACCACGCTCGCGGGCTCGTATCCGGCGTCGACGAGCTGGCGGATCGTGCGGGACTGCAGTCCCTGGATCTCGGCCGCGTCCTTGCGGTCCTCACGCAGGAACGCGATGTCGCGGTCGTCGTACCAGAGTTCGGCGCCGGCGGGGACATCGATGAGCGGGGCGAGCGATCCGGCGGCCTCCCGCCACAGCGGCCGCATCGTGGCGTCCGCCAAGCGACGCCTCGAGCTGGCGTAGTTGCCCGCGTTCAGCGACGAGCCGGCCAGTCCCTCGGAGAACCCGACGATCACCGACGGGACGCCCGCCGCAGCCGCGAGGCGCGTCTCACCGGCGCCCTGCGTCGCTTTGAAGTCGAGCTGCTGCAGGTCCTTGCCGACGACCGTGGCGTCCGCCCCACCGCCCAGGTAGAGCGTCTTGTAGGCACGATCGACGCCGCCGTGCTCGGAGTTCATCAGCGTCGCGAACTTCTTGACCTTGTCGGCCGTGACGCTCGCATCGAAACTCACGATGACCTGCGGGGTGGCCCCGTTCTCGAAGAACTTGAGTTTGTGCCGGGTCGCCGCGGTGTCCCCGACGATCTCCCGGACAACCGGAGTCAGCCACGACATGCCGCGGAACTGGAACTCGGGGTCGGGGTACGGCGCGAAGTGCCCCACCTGCTCGGGCAGCAGGAACCACGGCTCGCTGCCGGTGGGCGGGTCGTACATGAACCCGAGCAGCTCGGAGTCGATCGCCTCACTCGGCAGTCCCGGCTCTTCACGCGACCCGGTCACGATCGTCACCCAGTCCGGGCGCAGCAGCTTCAGCCGCCCGGGGTTGCGGTTGGTGACGTAGCCGTTGCCCTCGAGGTCGGCGTTCTGGATCCACCGCGACAGCAGGTTCCCCGTCGTCCCGCCGGGCCACGGCGTCTCCAGCGGCGCCAGGGCCGGGGTGCCGAACAGCTCGCCGGGCCGGCCGTTGCGCATCTGCCGGAACTGAAACCGCGCCTCGCTGAACAGCAGCTGCCGCACCATCATCAGCGCGAAGACCGGCCCGTTGGCCTTGTAGGCGTGCCGGACCTTGGCCTCGAAGTCGTAGGTGAGCGGCCGTTCCTTGCCGTCGACGGGACGGCCCGTGCCGTAGTAGACGTTGCCGTCCACCGACCATGACTCGTCGTCGCGCGTGGCGGGCCGCCGCGCGTGCTGCCACAGACTCGTCAACGCTCCCCCTCGGTCGTCGGCCGCCGGTCCTCGAGCAGCGCGACGGTCAGAGCGGGCGGGGAGGCCTGCCAGGCGGTCACCTGGTAGACGACCTGGTCCGCAATCGTGATCCGGTCCCCGTGCACCTGCATCTCATGGCCGCAGGCCGCGGCGAGCACCTCCAGCGAGATGCACGTCAGCCGGGGCGCGTGCAGGACCCGAATGCCGCCCGGCATCTTCTGCAGCGTCAGGTCATCCATCGCCGTCTCCTTCCTCCTCGACGTCGACGAGGAGCAGGAACGAGACGGCCGCCAGGGCCCCGCCCGCCATCAGCCCCAGGCCCACCCCGAACTGCACACCCGCGCCCACGGAGAACCCCGCACAGCCCGCCCAGTAGCCCGTCCGCACCCGCGCCAGCCGCGACCACCGGGTCATCCGTAGAAGCCCCACGGCTCTGTCTCCTCCGGCTCGACGTCGTGGTACATCTCCCACCCCCACAGTGCGTAGGTCGCGGTCACCAGCGGGCTCACGTCCACGCCGTCGCTCTTGCGCGCCCATGCCCACGCATCGCCAAGCTCGCGTTTGCGTGCGCCGGCGAGCGCGGCCGCCAGCGGCGCCTGGCCGAGGTGGCGCAGCGTGCCGTTCCCGACGCGGTCGAAGAACTGCCCGCAGGCCTGCGCCAGCTGACGCACCTTCGGGGAGACGACCAGCTCAGAGCGGTCCTCGCGGTCCTCGTCGTCCTCGTACGCCAGGGCCTTACGCAGCGCGGGCACCAGCGAGCCGGCCGGGCCGCCCTCGTCGATCACCCACACGCAGGGCGTCCACTTCGTGTCCCGCTCGACGACCCAGTCAACAACCCAGTCCGTACCGGGCCGGTGCTCGACGACCTCGACGTGCACGCCGTCGCCCGACGCCCCGGCCACAGAAATCGCCGTCCACGTCCGCTCCGGGTTCGTGTCGATGGCGAACCCCACCGGGTCCGCCGGCTTCGACGAGGAATCCGCCAGAGCCTCCCACCGGTCCTTCGGGATGACCTGCCAGGTGTCGTCTGACACCTCCGGGTAGTCGCCCACACCCAGGCGCTCACGGTCGAACAGGTCCGGCCGCATGCTCCGCATCTCCTGCAGCACGTAGGCGGTACGGATGCGGATACCCAAAGCCGGGTTGGCCCGGGCGAACGAGTCCTCCTCGCCGCGATCGTCGTGCAGCTCGCAGACGATGCGGCCCTCGGCGTCCGTCGGGCATTCCGTCACGTGCGGCGCGATCGAGTACTCGAGGTACGTCAGCGACGCATCCGGCGTCTCGGCCCCCGACATGGCCCGGGCGCGCAGCAGCGCCAGCTGCTCGCTCTCAGCCCCCATGCCCGCGCTGCCGGTATACACCAGCTGCGGATTCGGGCGGGCGGACAGCACGGGCATCAGGGCCCCGATCGGCGCCGCCCTCAGCTTCATCGCCTCATCCATGAGGACCAGGTCGCCGGAGAACCCTCGCCCCGAGTCACCGCCGCGCGCCAGGAACCGGATCCGCGCGCCGTTGAAGAACTCGAACCCCTCCTCGCCATGGGAGCGGCGTACGCGCTTCACACGGCGGCTCAGGCTGTACGAGCCCTCAATGACCTGGTCCAGGCGCAGGAACGACTCCTGAGCGGTGTTGAACTGGTGGGCGGTGTGAATGACCAGCCGCCCGCCGAACAGGATGACCTCCCCGAGCTGCCGCGCCTCGAGGAACCCGCCCTTGCCGTTCTGCCGGGCGACGTTCAGGACGACGTCCAGGGAGAGCCAGCGGCCCTCGTCGTCCTCTACAAGGCTGTGGTGCAGGCCGAGCTGCTGCCACGGGTCGAGGTGCAGGCCTGCATCCTCGGCGAGGTCGATGCACTCCTGACCGGCGGGCGAGCGGAAGTCCAACGCCTCCTGGTCCTCGATGCCGTCCCAGCGTCCCGTCTCGACGTGCCGCCGCCAGGGGACGGACAGGATCCGCGGGGTCTGGCAGCCGATCACCGGGCGTCCTTCGCGGCCGGCGGGGAGAGCCGCCGCTCACGCCGCTTGGCGATCTCGTCGACCCGGTCGCCGCGCTCCTTCGGGGGAGCGGCCGCGACGACGACGGCCAGGGCCTGGCGGAGCTCGCGCGCGGCGGTCGCCGCCGCCTTGGAGTCGGACGCGGAGTCGACCTCGGCGGCCAGGCGCAGCGCGGCCGCGGCGAGCGCGTGCGCGGCGGGGTCGACTCCGAGAGCCTCCAGCTGGGCTGTGGTGGCGGCGGCCACCGCGCCGCGGCGCAGCCGGCGCTTCGGAGCGTCACCCATCGGACATCACCCCCCCGTAACCACCCTCATAGTGACGGAACGTGACAAATAATAAGTAACAGAGCGTTACCGGATAAACAGTTACAGAACGTCACTAAATCGCTGGAGTGAAGGCCGGCGGATCAGTGACCACCACCGCGGGGAGAGAAACGGGCGACAAGGGCTTTTGGGTCGCCCGGCCTCCCGATTCACGTGGTCGCACGGCCCCCCTCCCCCGTCGGCCCGACGCCTCGACGAGTCGGGCGAATCGGACACGATCGAAGGTTGGTCACGCCGGCGGGGCTGCCCGTCCCGTCCGCCCTGCCGCGCTGTCCGGTCACCAGGACCGTGACGTCTGGGCGGTGACGGGGCGTGAGCCGCCCTTGCGGTAGTCCCGGTACCAGCGGGTGACCACGGCGTCCATGGCCGGTGACCGCATCGCCGCGACGCGCTCACGCACGACGTCTTCGCCCGGATCCACGGTGACGATCTGGGCGCCGGCGTTGCGGTACCTGGCCCGCGCTTTGGGGCTGGGCATGGTGTGGATCAGGTAGACGTCGACGTCGTCGACGTGCTTGACGGCCTCGTCGATGGCAGCGAACCGCGCACGCTGAGCAACGCGCTGGACCAGCGGGTCATGGTTCCACTGCGGTGCACCCGGGCCGGTGAGCGCTGCGGCGATGCGGTCCAGGTCGATGACGATGTCACGCGCTGTGGCGTGGGCCTGGATCCACGTACTCTTCCCCGAGGCCGGCGGCCCGGTGATGACGTACAGCACTGGGCGTCACCCGTACTCTTCGACGCTCGCCCCGTGGAGCAGGTCGCCCGGCTTCCGGTCAGCGAGCAGCCCATCGAGGCTGATCGCGATGGTGCACACGTTGAGCTCGTCGGGGTGGTGGACACAGACGAAGCCGCCTGGGCCGAACTCGGCTGCGGCCCAGACGCGGCCATCAGCAAGGCGAACGAGGAACGGGCGAGGACGAGCCGGTACGGCCATGGTCACTGCCTCCGTGGTGTCAGTCGGCGTGGCTGCGGGGCTGTTCTGGCTCGCGCTCGTCGAGCAGCTGGCCGCTGACGGCGAACACGGGCTCGGGCAGGTAGCCGTCGGCCATGGCGTGTGCGACGCGCGCCCACATCTCGGCGAGCTTGAGTGCCTCGGTGGACCGTACGCCGTGGAACTGGGCGCGCCGGCGTTCCTCGGCCATGCGGTCGCGCTGCCATGCGCTGTCGGCGTTCTGGCGGGCGCGGGCGTCGTCCTCGTGCCGGATGGCCTGGCCGTACTCGCCGTTGGCGCGCTCTGCCCAGCCGAACGCGTGGGCCTGGGCGCGGCGGTGCTGCTCGGCGCGCCACGCTCCGTAGTCCTGCTCTGTGTCGCTCACGGTCACCACTTCCTCGGATGGTCTCGGCGCCCCCGGCAGGTGACGTTCTCGCGCCCGCGCTCGCGCTTGACAGGTACGGCACCCGGGGTCTGTTCCCGCCCAGTGGCATCCGGGGCACGGCCCGGGTGCGTCGCAAGCCAGAGGCCAGCGACAGCACACCCTCACCTCAGTAGGCTCACTCACTCCAACATCACCATCTCCTCGAGGCTCGGGTCTGCGGCTGGACGGTGCGGTTGCCGCGGGCGCTGTTGCAGCGGCGGTGCGCGCTGCGGGCGTTGGCGGGGTCGAGGAGGTCACCGCCGCGGGTGAGCGGGAGGGCGTGGTCGAGGGTGAAGGCCCACCGGCTGCGTTGCGCGGCGTAGCCGGTGAGGGTGTAGTCGATCTCGCGGCCGCAGATCCAGCAGGGCAGCCCCAGGGCGCGCTGCAGGATCGTGAGACGGCGGTAGGGGCGACCGTTGCGGGGGTTGCCTGCCACGGGTTCTCCGAGGGCTACATGTCGTCGCCGAGGACTTCCCTGCGCTTGGCGGCGGCCTTGCGGTTGAGGGCGTTGACCATGCGTACCGCGGTGACGCTGAGTAGGGCGAAGGCGATCACGCCGAGGATCTGGACGACGGTGTTGACGATGTCGATGTTCCGTACGGCTCTGGCGATGATCAGGATGATGATGGTGCCGGCGAGCCAGGCGAACCAGATGCGCAGCTTCTCGACGCGTACGGCGGTCTGGATGTCGCGGTAGTCGCTCATGTGTCCCCCCAAGGACGGTTGCGTTGCTGGGGGCATCATGCCGTGGCGTATGCGTCGCGTGGCGGCTGCGTGGCTGTTCTGTGACGTGTGGCCCGCTGCCCGGGCGCTGCGCGCCCGCGGCCGTTGGGGCGCCCGCGGTGACGGCCTGTTTACTCCGCCGCCGGGCAGCGGGGGTCAGTGGGTGCTGATGCCGACGAGTCGCAGTGCGCGGCCGCGGGTTCTCTTCTCGGCGCGGGCGAGGTCGGGGTGGGCGTAGAGGGGGTGGCCGTGGGCGTCGAGGCCGCAGGAGGCGAGGTGGCCGCGGCTGGCCCATTTGCGGATGGTCGCGGGGGTGACCTCGGCTGCGCCGGCGGAGAGGAGGCGTCGCCATGTGGTGGCGAGTTCGGCGGCCTGGGCGGTGGTGTAGCGCAGGGGGGTGTCGATGGTTTCGTCGCCCCCCTGCGCCTGGTGATGGCGTCAGCCCCGGGCCTGGGTGGCTCGGGGCTGTCGCGTGGGCGTCGGGTCGCGAGGTCCGGCGCGGTGAATTCTGGGGTGGGCACAGGTGTGCCGTTGGCATGAGTGTGACGCTAGGTAGCGATCTTGTCCAGCTCGAACACGCATGCGTCTTCGGCGGCGGCCGTCTGGGTGGTGTGCAGGAAGGCGGCGGCGTGCTGGCCGTAGGCGTCGGGGGTGAGGGTGTGGCCGCAGTCGGTGCAGTGGATGTGCCATCGGCCGTCGGTGCGGACGAGGGCGAATTCGTCGCACTGGGGGCAGGGCGCGGCGCGGGGGTGGCTGCGGGGTTCGGTGTGGGTGAGGCTTCGGATGCGGTGGAGGAGGTCGCCGAGCTGGTGGTGCAGGCCTGCGGCGGCGGGGAGGGTGAGGGCGTAGGGGAGGTAGGCAGTGAGCCAGGCGCACCAGGCGGCGATGTCGGCGCGGGCGGGCTGGGCGTGCTCGCAGGGTCGGGTGTGGGCGGTGCCGTGGGGGTCGCGGTGGACGGCAGGGTAGGTGTAGGCGATGTGGCCGGCCCATCCGGCGAGGAGGGCGCGGATGGGGACGGTGGTGTCGGTGTCGTCGTCGGGGTCGCCTACGGGGCCGGGGTGGCCGGGGCCGAGGAGGACCAGCACGCGGAGGTCGACGGGCAGGGGCGCGTGGGCGCGGCCGGTGCCGCCGGTGCGGCCCTGGGGGGCGGCCGCGCTGGGGGTGAGGAACTCCTGCAGGAGTTCGGTCTGGTGTGGGAGTTCGGCGAGCCAGCCGCGGATGTCGTCGGCGCACAGCGGGCACAGGTGGTGTCCGTCGGGCGCGGTGCGGGGGCAGACGGTGCACGCGGTCATCGTTGGACGCTCTGCAGCCGCTCGAAGATGGTGTTGATGTCGTCGGGGGTGAGGTGGGGGTGCTCGCCGAGGACGTAGCGCAGGCGGACGTCGATCTGTGCGGCGACTGCAGCTTCGGTCCAGTGGCCGGCCATCTCGCGGGCGGCGTCGGGGGTGAGCTCGGCCTTGAGGGTGCCGCGGCCGATGTGGACGTAGGGCCGGCCGGTCTTGGCTCCGGCGACGGCGTGGATGCGCAGGGCGGGCCGGGTGGAGCTCGGCATGGCGCGGCGGGAGCGTACGGCCTGCAGGAGGCCGCCGACGACGGTGTCGTCAGCGTGGACGTCCTCGCGCAGGGAGCGGATGAGGGCGACGTCCGTTTCGGCGGCCGCCGCGGCGGCGGTGAGGTCCCGGGCGGTGGCGAGGGTGGTCTCAGGGGTGAGGAGCGCCTGCACGGTGCCCCAGCTGAGGAGGCAGGCGGCCTTGCGGGTGGCGGGGTCGATGGTCGAGCTGATCCAGGCGGTGTGGTCCTGGTGGGTCGTCATGGTGTGGGTGCTCCGGTGTAGGCGTGGCAGGCGGCGCAGTAGCCGTAGCGCTTGTCGTCGGGGTGGTGGGAGGTCTTGCGGCAGCGGGGGCAGGTGAAGGGCAGCGGGCCGAAGTGGCGTTCCAGGCGGGCGGCGATGTCGGCTTCGGTGCGGCCCGCGATCAGGGTGATGGTCAGGCCGGGGATGCCGAGCTCGGCGAGGTCGATCTTGATGGGCTCGTCGGCCATGAGGCGGGTGATGTTCTCGCCTGAGAGGCCGAGCAGGACCACGGGTGCGCCGGTGCGGTTGTGGAGGCGGGCCTTGATCATGGGGTCACCTCGATCGCGGCGGGCGGCTGTCCTTTGCCGAGCTGGTCGATGAGCTGGCGCAGCCGGGTGAGCGCGTGGCGGTCTCGTCGGCTGAGGGCGGCCCGTGCGGGGGCTGGGAGGGCGAACCAGCAGGAGCGGCAGAGGTAGTGCCCGGCGGTGCGCGGCTGGGCGCAGGCGGGGCATATCAGGTTGCCGGACGGGTCGGCTCCGTCGTGGCAGTGCGGCGTGTCCATGATCGTTCTTTCCGGCCCGGGTTTCGGGCCATGTGTACTGGCGGGTAGGGGTGGCGGGGTCTCGCGCGCGCCTGCGATTGCGCGCGCGTGAACGCAGGCGCGCGCGCGAGGCGGTGGCTAGTTGCCCTGGCCGTGGTGGGGGTCCTGGTCGTGGTCGAGGGTCTTGTGGATGGAGGAGCGCCAGAAGGCGCGGACGTGGTCGGGGGCGTCGCCGGTTTCGGGCCACAGGAGGCCGTCGACGACGGCGCGGGCGCACAGGAAGGCGAGTTCGCGGGCGCGGGCGTCGGTGGTGGTGATCTGCTCGACGACGTTGACGGGGGTGAGGAAGGGCAGGGGTCCGTCGGGGAGGTGGCGGGCGTCGAGGGGGCCGGCCTCGGGGTTGAGGGCGAAGACGGTCAGTTCGTGGGTGGCGTCGGGGTGCCGGCGGTTGGCGGGGGGCAGTTCGGGGTGGTCTGCGAGGGTGACGACGCTGAGGGCGTACTGGTACCAGACGGGGTGCCAGCGGGGGCCGGTGATGATCCAGGTGTCGAGGCCGGCGGGGTGGCTGTCGCGGTAGGCGTCGGCGTCGAGGCGGCGGGCGTTGCCGTGGGTGCCGGCGAGCAGGTCGCGGTCGGGGGACGTGGCCATGAGGCGCGCTCCTTCAGGGGTCAGGGGTTGGGGGTGATGTGGTAGCCGCTGCTGTGCAGGTACATCTCGACGTGTGCGGCGAGGTGGGGTCCGGTGGCGCGGTCTTCGAGGGGGTCTGTGGTGAGCCACCAGTCCTCGACGGCGGCGGCCATGACGTCGAGGTGGGGTCTGGGGGGTGCGGGGTCGGGTATGGGGGCGTGGCGGTCGTCGCAGTCGGGGCTGCAGGGCGGGCCGGCGAGCCTGCAGAGCAGGGGGCAGGGCCAGGTGACGTGGCAGTCGGCGCACCGTCCTTCGGGGGTGCGGGTGTGGCCGTGGCGGGCGCGGGCGATCGCGGCGGCGTAGTGGTCGCGGGCGCGGCGGGTGCGGGTGAGGCGCCGGCGGATACGGCGCGCGGCCGCGTCGATGACGGCAAGCAGGAGGACGGCGGCGGCCGCGAAGAGCGCGATGCCGAGCACCGCGGCGGCGATGAGGACCAGGAGGCCGGGGTCGACGGGGCAGAGGCGGCCGGGCTCGTATGCGGTGGTCATCGGTGTTCCCTGGGGTCGTGGGTGGGCAGGGCGGTGATCGCGTCGAACTCGCGGCGGGTGTCCTCGGCGGCGCGGACGGCGCGCTGCAGTTGGCGCCGGTCGTGCCGCCGCTGCCGCCATTCGGTCGCACGTTCGAATGCCTTGTTGCCGAGGATGCCGGCGGCGCAGGCGAGGGCTGCGAGGGCGATGACGGTGAGGATGCCGAGGGCTCCGCCGAGGGCGGCGAGGGTGAACACCTGGTGCGGGGTCATGGGGCATCGGCTCCGAAGATCGCGGTGTAGATGCGGTCGGCGTCGCGGATGATCTGGTCGGCGAGGTGGGCGCCGGCGAGGCATCGGAGTTCGGTGCAGGTGGTCATGATCCGGCCCTGGGGGGTGCGGCCGTGGTGGGCGCGGAACGTTTCGGCGCGGGGGTTGTAGCGGCGGTTGTGTGCCCAGAGGTGGGGTTGTCCGGTGCCGTCGGCGCGGGAGGTGGGGCCGGTCCAGCGGGCGTGTCCGTCGCCGTAGGGCTGGACGTGCAGGGCGAGGGCCTCGGCGACGGTCCGGGCGCGCCGCTCGCCAGGCAGCTCCAGGATGGCGCGGACCTTGTAGATGGTGGTGTTGGTGCCGGCTCCTGCGGCTTTGATCTCGGCGGCGGTGGCGCCGTCTTGGAGCATGGCGACGATGCGGGGGTAGCGGGCGGTGACGGCTGCGCGCTGCTGCTCGGGCGGGAGTTCACGGATCCCGGGGCGCGGCGGGACGGGCACCCCGTGCGCCTCGCGGGCCTGCCTGATCGACCTGCTGCTGACGTGGAGCTGCTGCTTGATCTGCTCGTAGGTGGCTCCGTCGCGGAGGAGCTCGGCGATCTGTTCGAGGGTGGCGCCCGGCTTGCGGCCGGTGCGGGGGCTCATCGCTGCCACGGGACGGGCCGTACGCCGATGCGGGTGCGGCCGGTGGTGCGTCGGCGGGCGGCGGCCTTGGCGCGGGCGACGGGGCAGCTCGCGAAGTGGGGTTTGCGCAGGATCTCGCGTTCTTCGGCGCGTGGGCGTTCGGTGGTGAGCTGGCGGGTCCAGTAGACGGTGTCCCGCACGGAGACGGCCTGGTTGCCGGCGGGGTCTTCGGGCGGGTCGATGGCGATGATCTTCCGGTGGGCGGTGGTGAGGGCGTACAGGACGCTGCGGCCGCAGTCGTCGCAGGCGCCGAAGCCGGTGGTGCGGCGTGGGGTGGCGGGGCGGTCGTACACGGGTCGGGGTCCCTTCTGGTGGTGGTCG
This sequence comes from Streptomyces sp. B21-105, assembly GCF_036898465.1. NCBI lineage: Bacteria > Bacillati > Actinomycetota > Actinomycetes > Kitasatosporales > Streptomycetaceae > Streptomyces > Streptomyces sp. B21-105. The sequence goes on from NZ_JARUMJ010000001.1 coordinate 6,793,595, forward strand.
GTGCGGAGTGTCAGGCGCATGCCGTTTCGGGCGGGCCGAGCCGTGGCCTGGCGCCGGGGCTGTGCCAGGTGGGGTGGTGAGGGTCGGACAGGTCCCAGCCGTGCCATCGCGCGTCGAGGAGTTCGCCGGTGTGCGGGTTGAGGACCCCTTCGGGGACCAGGCGCAGGCGCGGCAGCGGTCCGGCGCGGTAGCGGGCGCGTTCTTCGAGGTGGCGTTCGTACAGAGCGCGTTCACGGGCGTGGCGCTCGCGGCGGCGGGTGGCCAGCCCTGTCGTGCCGCGTTCGGCGGCGGCCTGGTCGAGAAGGGCTTCGTCGCGCTGGAGGCGGACGTGGCCAAAGAGGCGGGGGGCGAGGTAGTACAGGCCCTCGCGTTCGTGGACGAGGCCGTCGGCCGTCAGGAGCGCCAGGCGGCGGGCCACGGTGGTGCGGTGCAGGGACGTGGCCTCCACGATCCGAGCGCGGCTGAGTCCTTCGGTGGGGTCGAGGCAGGCCAGGATGCGGGCGCCGCTGGTGCCGTGGGCCCAGTGGTGGCAGGCGTCATGGGCCATCACCGAGGCCAGCGCCACCGTGTCCACGCTCGCCTGCTCGCCCTCCATGACGGTGGTGGCGGGTGTGCTGGGGGTGCGGGCGGTGTGCGGGGTGTGCGCTTCCGGGACAGTCGCCAGCTGCACGGCCTGGGGGGGCAGGGCCTGTCCCGGGATCGCACGTGTGAGCAGGTCACGGACATGCGCAGGCAGCGCCAGACGCCACCGTGAGGGCTTCTCCCGGCCGGTTCCGGCCTCCAGGAGGATGAGCCAGCCGTCACGGGCGAGGCGGGCGTTGGAGGCCTCGGCGGTGGAGCGGGCGCAGCCCATCTGCTCGGCGAGCGGACGTACCGCGCTGAAGTGGTCGAGCCCGCCGGCCGACTCGCACAGACGCAGCCGGGCAGCCAGGTTCTTCTGGTCGACGGCTTTCCCGCCGCGCGCGGGCCACGCCAGGGCCTCCACCGCCCGCCGGACCTCGCCCACCTGCTCGACGGCGTCCTGACGGCCGGTGACCGTGCCCGCCGCACCGACGAACCGGCCGGCCTTGGCGAGCATCGCGGTGAGCTTGCGTTCGGCGTACTCGGCGCCCTTGCTCTCCCGCAGCCGGCGTGCCCACCAGCCGCCCCGGGTGGGGGTGTAGATCAGGGCTTGGTGGAAATCGGCCGGGGACCACTGGCGGCCCGGCTGCGAGCACGCCACCGCGAGCGCCATCGTGAGCCGGTAACCGGAATCCGCGTCGTCCCGCCCCGCGTAGCGGCCTTCCGTGTCGCCCTCCAGCAGCAGACGCTGCGCGCGGGCGCTGACCGGGCGGCGCTCCCACACCTGCACGGGCCGCCCGCGCCCAGCACTGCCGGCCCCGCCACTGCTGTGGCGGGGCTCGGCGGCGGACGCGGGCAGGGACGGCATCAGGCACCGCGTCCCGGGCAGAACTGGGCGTGCAGGCGCACCGCCTGGCGGGCGTAGGCGACCTGGGCGGGGTCCTCGGGGTCGAACTCCTCGACGATCATCACGCGGCAGTCGTCGCAGGGCGTGTATCCGAGCGGGGCCCGCACGCCGGTGCGCTCGACCTCGTGGATGTCCTTGACGGCCTGCGGGCGGCTCAGGCCGAACTCGTCGGCGACGAACTCGGCGAGCGCGCGGCGCTCCCGCCACGCGGCCCTGCGGGGCGGCGCGGCACTGCTACGGCGGCGGCCGTTCTTCGGCATGGTCGTGCTCCTGGTCGTCGGAGTCGGGGACGGTGTAGGTGGCGCCGCACGGCGCGGTGCGGATGCCGGGGCCCGTGTGGCGGTGGCGCTGGCCGCAGCCCCCGGCGCCGTCGCAGCGCACCGTGTACTCGGTGCGGCCGGAGGTGACGATGGGGTCCGCGGGCACGGCGGCCGGGCCGCCCCAGCGGGGCGGGTCGGCGGGCAGCAGCGGTAACTGCCCCGGCACGCCGCTCACATCGCCTCACCGGGATGGGCGGGCTCCGTGCGCACCGCGCCCTCGGCGTCCGACCCGGGCCGCAGACGCGGCGTGACGAGGGTGACCGGGCGCACGCCCTTGCGCGGGTCCCAGCCGTTGATCGGGGGGCGGGAGATGAACCCGTACGCCTCGAGATGCGTGAGGGCCTGGCGGACCAGACGGCCGGTCAGGCCCGTCCCGGACGACAGGGAGTCGACGTGCTGCGGGCCGCCCGGGGGCAGGTAGCCGGCGTCGTCGGCGTAGTGGGCGAGCAGCAGAGCGACGTGCCGCGGGTTGTGGTGCAGGCTCGACGTGCTGACCCTGCGCTCCCACCGGTGACGGTCGAACGGCTCACGCGTCGGCACGGCGGCGGGGGTCGGGGTGGCTTCTCTGAACGTCATGCGGGCTACTCCTTCGAGGATGGACCGGGGCAGGTGCGGGCGTGGGTGGCGGTGATGGACTGGGTGAGGTGGGCGACGTCGGCCGCGCCGACTGCGACCAGCTCGCAGCCCCAGCGGCAGGTGAACGCGGCGGTGGGCAGCTGCAGCCACTCCGCGCGCTTGGTGTGGTAGTCGCCGAGGTCGACGTGCAGGCCGAAGAACCTGGTCGCGGGCGGCCAGGGGCCGGCCACCGGCCGTCAGCCCTCGACAGCGGCGGCCGTCGAGGCCGGTCGCGGCTCCGGCTGCGCGTCGCCGGACTGCGGGGCGAGGCCGAGGAACGCGGCCAGGAGCGCCAGGGTGAGCAGGAGCCAGATGCGGTACACGACGGCCTCCGTACAGGGGATGGGTGGGTGGTCCGGCCGCCCGGCGCTGGGGGTGGCTGCCGGGCGGCCGGACCGGCTTCAGGCGCCCTCGGGCGGGGCGGTCTCGGGCCTGCGGGGCACGAGCCGGGCGGGCATCGGAGGGCTGACGTACACGTCCCGCACGACGAACGGGCCGGGCACGATCCGGCGCTGGGCGAGGCCACGGCGGTAGCCGGCCGCCAGGACGGTGACGGCCTGGGCGATCGCCTCCTCGACGCTCATGCCGGTGGACGCCAGCACCGCCAGGTCCCGGCGCAGTCCCGGCGAGCGGCGCAGGTCGATCTCGAGGCGCTGAGCCGACACCCGGCGCGGCAGATCGGCAGGTGGCGCATCGTGCGCCATGGGCGACGCGCCACCCGGCTCACCGGCGCGCGCCGGTTCAGCCGGCGGCGCAGCGACCGGCGCAACCGGTGGCGCGCTTACCGGCGAGTCACCCACGCTGACCTGCGGCGCAAGCGGATCGTCCGGCGCAGCGGGCGGCGCATCGCCCGGCGCGTCCGCGTCCGCGTCCTGGCGCTCGATCTCGTCCAGATCGCGGCGCACCGTGTCCTTGCTGACCTTCAGACGGCCCGCGATCTTGCGCTGGCTCAGGCCCTCGTCGCGCAGCTGGCGCACCAGCGTGCGCCGGTCCGCGCGCGTCACTGCGCCACCTCGCCCGGCTGCTCAGCGGCGGCGGCCTTGTCGGCGAGCTGCTTGCGGTGCTCCCGGCGGGGGCCGATCAGGACGAACCCGAGGGCCTCGCGCAGCAGCAGGCCGTACGCGTAGGCGGCGTCGGCGCCCTCCTCGGCGATCGCCCAGCACTCGGCCGCTTCCGCGTCGTCGCGCTCGCTGACGTACTCCTGGTTGCCGATCTCCTCGGCGTGGTGGCCCGCCGTGATGCACCACAGCAGCCGGTCGTAGGCGGCCTGCAGCTTGTCGGCCTTGCTGTAGCCGTCGGCCTCGAAAGCCTCGACGTCGACGCCGATGTCGCCGGGCACCAGGTCGCGTTGACCCCAGTCGCCCTCGCGGTCCACGCCGAAGACGACGCGGCCCGGCTGCTCGCCGGCGCGCACCCTGCACACGGCCCAGGCCGCGCCGGAGGCGTAGAGCATCGCGGCGTGCCCGTACTCGGCGCGCACGCGGTGCATGGCGTCGAGGTAGAGATGCTCGATCTTGTAGAGCGCGCGGGAGTGCGGGGAGCGGTTGAACGGCCTGGCGTTCCAGCCGGTCTCGTCCGGGCCGGGCTGGCCGGTCACCCTGCCGTCGTGCATGACCCGGCGCAGGGGCTCGCTCCGTGCGTGCGCCAGCTCGGCGGCCGCGGCCGCGTGCTTCCACTCGCGGGCGGCCGCGCCGAGCGCGTCGACGCCGTCGGCCAGGTGCTCGAACCACGGCGCGTTGGCCGGCGCGAGGTTGTACGTCACCGGGCACCCCCGACGTGGACGGGGCGGCCGTCGCGGACGATCGTCAGCCGGTGCGGGCCCGCCTCGAACCACAGCCCGTAGACGGGACAGTCCGCGGCGTCCGCCGCGTAGCAGCCGGTCATGCCGGCCGCGTCCTCGACGGTGCCGGGCAGGGTGTGGGCGAGCTGCTGCAGGCTCATCAGGCCGTCGCCGGCGTCGCCCACGATGTACGTCTCGCCGAACGCGGGCACGGCGGGCGTGGCCTCGTAGTGGACGTGGACCAGGTCGCCGGGGCGGCACGGGTACCAGGGCGCGGACTCCAGCGCGCTGCCGGCCGCCATGAGCGCGCCGGCCTCGCCGACGATGTCCCGGGCCCGCTTGGCGTCCTCGGCCCGGGCGAGCGGCGACCGCTGATCCTCGGTGCGGGGACGCCCGTACAGCGCGGTGAACACCCTCGTGGCCAGGCCCTCGGGCCTGCCCGTCCAGGTGTGTGTCTGCTCACCGGTGCCGGGCAGCGTCTCGGTGACCGTGACGGCCAGGAACGCCGGCGTGGCGCCGGGGATGAGGCGCTCGATGGCCTCGGTGATGATCTCCAGTCGCGGGTCGCGACGCATGTGCGGTGTCCTTCGTGGTGGGCCGGGCGGGCGGGACGGTGGTCAGGCACGTCCCGCCCGCCGGCGGTCTCGGGGCGGGTCAGGAACTGCGGTGGGCGGTGAGGCGGGCGCGCGCGTCGGCGAGGTAACAGCCGAGGCGCTCCCACCGCGTGAGCCGGCGGAGGCCCGTCCGCCAGGCGCGGGTCATGAGAACGTCGGCGATCGCGCCGACCACCCACATCGCGACGACGGCCAGGGCGAGGGCCAGCAGCCACTCCTCGGCGCTCATACGGCCGCCCCCTCGGTGCGCTCGTCGTAGGCGACGAGGGCGATGTCGAGGTACACCGCCTGCTCCCACCGGTCGAGGGCCTGCGGCTTCTCGCAGTCGCAGCGCAGGCCGTGCAGGGCGGCATGCATGGCCGCGTCGGCGATCAGCGCCGGATCGGCCAGGTCGCTGACGTCGAGGGCGACCAGGTCGTCACCGGCCCGCACCGACCAGCCGGCCAGGTGCGACCACTGCACCACCAGGCCGACCGCGCAGACGGCGTCCGGGACCAGGTCGTCGTGACCGGGCAGCCACTCCAGCCGTAAGAACAGCTCCCGCTGCCCCGTCGGCCCGGGTTCCTTGCGCATGCCCGTCTCGATGGTGTCCGGGAGGAACTCCATCGCGGCGAGAGCCCGATCGACCGCGTCGGCGTAGCCCAGCTGCGGCAGGGTCGCCCGGGTGGCGTCGTCCACGGACGGCCGGAAGCCGTCGCGGATGCTCTGCCCGGACGCGCCCGCCGGCCGCGCCTCCTCGATGGCGGTCACCGCGCACCGCCCGCGGCGAGCTCGGCGGCCGGCTTCTCCTCGGCGAGGCGGGCGCCGATCCAGCGGGCGGCCGCGGCGACCGAACGCAACGGCGAACCACCGCGGCCGCGGCCGTCGTTGGCGTGCGCCCACCGCAGGTGCTGCCCGTACCCGAACTGGCCCTCAGGGTCGGCCACGGCGAGCGCCGTCCACACGACGCCGCCGCGCTCCCCCCGGGACTGCGTGATCTGACCGACGACGACGTCCGCCGTGACCTGCTTGACCTTCTGCCGGGTGACGACGAAATCGTGCGGCTCCTCGGCCACGGCACGGCCGAGGGCCAGCCACGGCTGACCGGGCCACAGCAGCAGCCCGGCCGCCTGACGCGGCGGCAGACCGTAGCCCAGGTACCGGGTGCTGGTGTGCGTGCTGCCGGTCTCGGGGGTGTCCTCGCCGGTGACCAGCTGCGCCGCGCCGCACGACTTGCACACGATCCGCACCATGGCCTCGGTGAAGCTGTTGCCGTGCCCGCAGTCCTCCTGCCCGCAGCCGTGCGCCAGCGGCGACTCGCCGTTGTAGTGACGCCGGTAGGCGCGCTCCTCACGGCGCACGGCGACATCCCACGCCGGCCGCTTGCAGCCCTCACGGTGCTGCGGCTGCTCCCACCCCAGGTAGGTGTCCAGAGGCGAGATCACTCAAGCCCCCTGGTGGCGATGGCGAGTTCGGCGGGGTTCGCGCAGCGGCTGCACAGGTCGGCCATCTGGTGGTTCGGCACCCAGTGACAGCCGCCCTCGCAGGCCGCGTCCTCGGTGCAGCCGCACCGTACGCAGCGCGCCACGTCGTCGACCTGGTCCTCGCCCTCAGCGACGTAGACCTCGGCAAGGCGCGTCCTCGCGGCCCAGTGGGCGTCATCGCCGTACAGCGGTCCGCTGCCCTGCTCGTCGGGGTCGACGGCGGCGGCCTGGTCGTCGGCGGCGAGCGCGTCACCGGCGCGGGCCACGGCGTTGGAGACGCAGGGCGGCGAGCAGTACCAGCGGGGGCGGTCGTCGGCGATGCCGGCGACCTCGAGCCGCGCCCAGCCGAACATGTCGGTGGGGTCGAAGTCGTGGTCGGTGCCGCAGAGTTCGGTCGTGCACGGCGCATGAATGTCGCGCACCTCGGCGTCGACGAGCGACGCGAGCTTGATCCGGGCGTCGCCCTCGACGACCAGGTGGGCGCGGCCGCCGTAGGAGGACTTGCACTCGATGACGGCCCGCTTGTGGGTGTCCTTCGGGCCGGGGATGTCGACGCCACCGGTCCAGCGGAGCGTCATCGGGAAGGAGTCGAAGGCCGTGGTGCCGTACTCGACGGCGGCCGCGATCTCGGCGACGGTCAGAAGGTCGGTGCCGGGGCGTCCCTCGAGGAGACGCAGCACCGCGGTCACCTTGCGGTGGTCGCCGGCCATCCGGGCGAGCTGGCGGCCGCGCTCGTCGATCTCGGCCTGGTCGTCGGCGTGCGCCTGCTCACGGGCGGCCGACGCGATGTCCGCGGCTGCCTGGGCGTCGAACAGGATCCCGGTTTCGTATTCGGCCTGCGCGAGCTCGCGGGGCGTGACCTTCCCGGCCTTCATCGCCGCGGCGATGACGCCCTCGGCCGCCTTCACCGCCGGAGCCGGCGGGAGACACGCCTTGCAGTACAGGACCTGGGCGCCGGACGGGTACCGGCGACCGCGGGGGTCCGGGCGCAGCGCGGTGTCCTCGACTCCTGCGGGGGCGGTGCACACGGTGCACGCCGGGCCCTCGGTCGCCGGCTCGGGGAAGGGCGAGCGCAGGGCGTACGGGACGTCGCTGCCCTGCCACGGGTCGGCGTACGTCGTGCCGGCGGTCACGGCGGCCGGCGTCTCGGGGGGCAGTGCCCCGGGGGTCTGCGATGCTGTGGTCACGGTTCTCCACTCCTGGGTTGGCATGTGGGTGTGGTGTGCCGAGGGGTCGCGATCCGGGGACGAGCCGGGCGCGGCCCCGTTCTCCTGTGATCAGGCGGCAGCGCGGCGGGCCAACTCGTCGGCCTCTTCCTGCGCTTCCAGCCACGCCGCGACGACGTCACGGCGGTACAGAACTCCGCGGCCGGCCTTGACGCCCTTGGGGCCGGTGCCCCGGTGACGCCATCCGCGCACCGTGGCCACGGACCTACGGACGTGGACCGCGAGTTCCTTCGTCGTCATGAACGGCGAGTCGGTGTTGGGCTCGCTCATCGTGTGCTCCTTCGGCTCCTTCGAGTTCTTCGACTGGGCAGTTCAGGCCCCGCGCGATCCGGACCAGAACCTCGGGTTGCGGGGCGCGCTCACCGCGTTCGATCCGGGACAGATGGCTGGGGGAGACACCGACGGCGGATGCGAAGGCGCGTAGGCCTTGACCGTTGTGTTCTCGCCGTCGTCGGATTCTCGGACCATCAACCTGCATGCCGTGACGATACGCAACGAAGCGCATCGATGCAACGTATTGAGCAGAGTTAATGCGAGACAAACGTTCGGTATGTCGAGTTGACGGGTTCTCGCATGTCGATCGGGGTCCGGCCGCTCTACCCTGTTGCCTGTTGTTGCCGGTCGTTGACTGGCACGGACACGAAGGGGCGCTTCGTGATGACCATGACCCAGGACCCTGATGCATGGGGGCGTCTAGGACGCGCACTGCGCGCGGCGAGGGAGAGACAAGGGCTGACCCAGGACGAACTCGCCCAGCGCGCGGGCGTCTCGACGAAGAGCGTTCAGGACGCGGAGGCGGGTCGTGTGCCGAAGAGGCGCATGCCCTACACGCTGGCCCCCATCGCAAAAGCGCTGGGCTGGCCGCCAAGCGCGATCGATGCAGTGCTCGCGGGTGGTGAACCGCCAGGCGGCTGGCAGGACATCCGGGTTGAGGCCACCGACGATCAGGTAGGGGCGGTCATCTCCAACGCCATGGTCCGAGCATTGGACAACGTGACGTCGGTCGAAATCCGTAAGGCGACCAGGATCGCGCTCGAGGACTTGCGTCGTCGCGGCTTGCTGCGCGAGTAACAGACTGAGCGCTACTGAACGTTTTGCAACGAAACGCTTAGCAACGAGACGTAACAGGTTTACTCTTCTCAGACTCGGACGGTCACGTTCCGCCAGGGGGAGGCGTACAGCCTGTGCACAAACGTTCCGTTGTCATCACCGTCGCTGATCTTCAGTCGTCCCGCATCGCGGCCTTCGTGGCAGTGATCGACGGCGCTCCGGTCGCTGTCATCAACGCACGCGCGAGAGAGGACCCCGAGATCCGAGAGCAGGCAGCCGCCGTGCTCGCCGATCTCGGGGTCGACGATCGCACCATCCAGGAGGTGGTCAATGGGATACGTGGTTGACCGGTGGCACCTGTCAACTCCCCCCAAGGGCGCCGCAGAATGCGGCGAGCACAAGGGCAAGGTCGCCGCCAAGGCGCACGGCAAGGGCAAGCGCTGGCAGGCCCGCTACAACGGCCCGGACGGTGCCGAGCGGACATCCCTGCACCGCACCAAGCCCGAGGCCGAGAAAGAGATCACGAAACAAGAGGCCTCGAAACTCGACGGATCGTGGATCGATCCCGACCGAGGCAAGACGAAGATCGAACAGGTCGTGTTCGACATCTGGCTCCCAGCGACCAACACGATCGAACGCACCAAGCGCGAGTACCGCGGCACGATGAACCGCTACCTGATACCCGAGTGGGCAGGGCGCGAGGTCCGCTCAATCCGCCCGAGCGAGGCCGGCGCGTGGCAGAACCTGCTCACCAGCAAGTACGAGCTCGGCGGGACCACCCCCAACCGCGTCTCCCGCCTGGTGCGCTCGGTGTTCCGGATGGCCGTCATCGACCGCATGATCCCCGTCTCGCCTTTCGACGGCATCAAGGCTCCCACGCTGGTCGAGGCGCACATCGACCCGCCGGACGTGAGCACCGTCCGGCTCATCATCAGGGAGGCCCACCGGGACAGGTGGGCGGTGATGGCCCAGCTGGACGCCCTCACGGGCATGCGCTCAGGCGAGATCCGCGGTCTGCGCGTCGACAATCTGCGCCTGCTGAACCAGGCCCTGGACGTCCACCAGCAGCTGGTGTACGAGCCGGGCAAGGGCTACTACCTCGACAAGCTCAAGACCGGGGCCGGTCGTCGCACGCTGCCCCTCAACAAGGCGGCGATCAAGCTCCTCGCCTGGTACCTCTCGAAGTACCCGCCCCCCAAGGAGGGCGAATGGGCGGGCCTGGTCTTCACCATGCCGGGCGGCAAGCCGATCGGTGAGTCCACGCTGGACTGGGCCTTCAAGGCCATGTGCACCAAGGCGAAGGCCAGACGCTACCGATGGCACGACCTGCGGCACCACTACGCCTCCGTGCTGATCGCCGGGGGAGAGAACCCGAAGGTCGTCTCGCGGCGGCTTGGGCACACGGACGTGGCGTTCACCATGCGGATCTACGCCCATCTCTTCGCCGAGGCCGAGGAGCAGACGCGGTCCGTTCTGGATGCAGCATGGGCCGAGCCGGATGAGACTGGCGGGAGCGGCTCGGAAAGTTCCGAGCCGGCCGGAACGAATCCGGAACCCGTCCCCAGGGAGCGCGCCCTTGTCCAGGTCAATCCATGATCTCGGAGTTCATCACTGGATGTTCCAGGCGGAGAACGCGTGAGGGTGCGGGTCTGTCGGCAGGCGGTAAGGGCTCGGCCGGCCCGGTGGCGGTGTGCTCAGGGTGCTCCGGGTGCTCCGGGTGCTCCGGGTGCTCCGGGTGCTTCGAGGGGGCAACGGGCGCGGGTGTGGGCGAGGGAGTCTCGACGTCGTGAGGGAGTTCCGCGTGCGGAAGAGCTTCGGGTGAGGTCGGGCTGGAGGTGACGGGGCTGTGGCGAGGCGAACAGCCGGGGGCAGGTGGGGACACGGGCGGGTGGCCGCTGCGGGCCTCGGTCTGGGAGCGGGGGCTGTGTGGTGGTGGGCTGTGGTTCGGCTCGCGGTGGCGCCCGACGCCGGTGTGCTGGAAGGCGCGGTCGCGGCAGGGGGGTGGGGCCTGAGCCTGCTCCCGGTGCACTGTGTGGCCAAGGCGCGGGCCGTGGGGGTGGTTGCGGACGGGCGGTGGCGGGGTGCTTGGCGGGGCGTCTCGCGGGGCGTCCGGCGAGGGGACGGACGCGGCACGGCGCGCGAGGACTGAGGGGTCTGTGGGGTCTGTGAGGGCTGTGACGGCCGTGGGGACGGGGACTGCGAGTGAAGGGGGCGACGGGTCTGCGGGGTGGGCGGATGTGAGGCGGGCGCGGTGTGGGGCGGGGCGCGCAGACGGGGCGCGCAGACGCGGCCCGGGCGGCGGTCCTGCGACGCCGTCGGCTACCAGGGCATGCTCACGCCGCCGTTCGGGCGGAGGATCTGGCCCGTCGTGAACGCCGACGCGTCCGAGGCCAGGTGAAGGACGGCGTGGGCGATGTCCTCCGGTTCGCCGACCCGGCCCAGTGGTGACATGCGGGACATGAGCGCCTCGGTGTGCTCCTGTGCGCCGGCGTCGTGGCGGTCGGTCATCGGCGTGCGGATCCAGCCCGGCGCGACGGCGTTGACGCGGATGCCGTGTCGGCCGACCTCCGTCGCCAGCGTCTTGGTCAACTGGACTACGGCCGCCTTGGCCGCGCCGTAGCAGAGCAGACCGGGGCCGCCGGTGTCCACGGCGCCGGACGCCATGGTGACGATGCTGCCGCCCGCACCGCCTGCCAGCATCAGCCGGGCCGCCTCCTGGCACGCGTACAGCACGCCCTTGAAGTTGACGGCCAGGACACGCTCGAGGTCCTCGTCGCGGGTCTCCAGGACCGGGCTGCTGTGCATGATCCCGGCGACCGCCGCCATGACGTCCAGCCGCTCGCACGACTCCACGGCCTGCCGCACCTGGACCCGGTCGGTGACGTCGAGGTGGTGGGCGTGGGCGGTGCCGCCCTGGGCCTTGATCAGGATTGCCGTCTCCTGCAGCCCCTGGGCGTCCCGGTCCGCTCCGTGCACGGCGGCGCCCGCCTGGGCGAGCAGGACGGCACAGGCACGGCCGATTCCGCTTGCGGCGCCGGTGACGAACGCGGTGCGTCCGGTGAGGTCGTACGCCTTCACGGCCATGAAAGGACGGTACGAGGGTTTCTGACGGTCCGTCAATCAGTTGGCGCGCTCACTGCGCGGTGCGGGGGCGGGGGCTGGGGCGGGTACGAGTCTGGCGCGCGGGTGGGGAGCCGGGTGCCGGGACGGGGCCCGTCTGGCAGACGGGGCACCAGTAGGCGGGGCGTTCCCGGGAGCCGTCGCCCTGGTCGGCCACCCGGATCGGGGTGCCGCAGCGCAGGCAGGGGCGGAAGGCGCGGCCGTAGACGAACAGGTCCTGGCCGCGCCGGCCTGTCGTGTTGCGGTTCGGACGGTCGCGGTTGGCCTCCAGGAGCTTCTTCGCCAGCTCGGGGAGCTTCTGGGCGCGATCGGCGGGGAGCGTGCCGACCGGGAGCCACGGGGTGGCGCCGAGGAGGAAACAGAGCTCGCTCTTGAAGACGTTCCCGATGCCGGCGAGATTGCGCTGGTCGAGGAGGGCCTCGCCGAGGGCGCGGGCGGGGTCGGCGAGGAGGTTGGCGAGGGCCTGCTCGGGGTCCCAGTCGGGGCCCAGGAGGTCGGGACCGAGGTGGCCCACGGCCCGCGGTTCCTCACCGGTGCGCAGGAGCTCGAGAACGGGCAGGCGGTAGCCGACGGCCGTGCGGTCGTGGGTGCCGAGAACGGCCCGGATCTGGTGCCCCGGGCCGCCGGTCCAGCGCTGCCCGTTCGCGTACACCTTCCAGGAGCCGTCCATCCGCAGGTGCGAGTGGAGCGTCAGGCCGCCTTCGACCCGGGTGAGGAGGTGTTTGCCGCGTGCGGTGACGTCGAGGACGGCGCGGCCCGTGAGGTCGGAGGTGGCGAACTTGGGGACGCGCAGATCGGAGCGGGTCAGCACCTTGCCCGCGAGGGCCTCGTGCAGCCGCCTCGCGGCCTGCCAGACGGTGTCACCTTCGGGCATGCGTCAAGGGTGACACGGGGGAGACGGGCGGGCTCGGGGACACTGGCGGCCGGACGGGGTCGATCGTCGTCATGCGCGCAGTCGCAGGCCTCGTGGGGTCGCGATGAAGCCCGCCCCTTCCAGCAGGGCGCCGATGGGCGAGGTGAGCGCCGAGCTGCCGTTGACGCGCTCCACCGTGACCGTGCCCAGGGCGCCCGCGCGCGCGGCCTCGGCGAGGACCTGTGCGGCGGCCTGCAGTCGCGGGTCGTCGGCGGGCGCGTCCTCGCTGTCCGGAGCGGAGGGCCACGCCAGCAGCGTCTTTCCGCCGCGCTCCATGTAGAGCGTCAGTTCGCCGTCGACGAGGACCACCAGGGAGCCGGCCTTGCGGCCCGGCTTATGGCCGGCGCCGCTCGGCGGATCGGGCCAGCCGAGTGCGGCGCCGTAGGCGTTCGCCGGGTCGGCGGCGGCGAGGACGACGGCACGGGAGGCGGGCGACGTGTCGCGGCCGTTGTGCACGCCACCTGGGCCGGACCGGCCGGGGAAGCCGGTCCCGTGCGCGAAGGCGCCGCCTGCGCGGGGTCCGCCCGCGCCGGGAGAGGCGAGATCGCGGGGCGAGACGTACTCGTCGGCGGCGGCCGGGCCCCTTCGCGGGGCGAGGGGGGCTGTGAAGGAGGCGCGGTCGCCCGGGATGTCCCACGCGTCGTCGGCCGGTAGGTCGTCGGGGAAGACGAAGTCCTCCTGGGCGTGCGCCGCCGGGTTCGGGCCGGGCAGGGCCTCGCCGCGGTCGCGGGCGTTGGCCACCGCGCGCAGGCGGTCCACGGCGCCGTCCATGGCGAACTGGGCGGCGCCGAGGCCTTCGACGACGTACCCGCGGCGGGCCTGGCCGCTCTCCTCGAAGACGGACAGGATGCGGTACGTCGCGGAGAAGCCGCCCTCGACGCCCTCGGCCGCGACCGCTCCGCGGGTCACCACGCCGTGCCGGTCGAGGAGGGTGCGGGCGAGGGCGTGGGCACGGACCGTGGGATCGGGCTCGTGAGCGGGGAGGAGGGACCAGCGGCCGGCGACGGTCGGAGGGCCGCCGCGGGAGGAGGGGCGGGCCGCTGCCGTCAGCGAGCCGTAGCGGCCGCGGGGGACCGCGCGCTTGGCGCGGTGAGCCGTGGAACCGGCCGTGCGGCCCGAGCCCAGGAGGGAACGCATGGGGGTCAGCGTGTCGTTGGTGAGCCGACCGGACCATGCCAGGTCCCAGACGACGTCGGCGAGTTGGGGATCCGTGACGTCGGGGTGGGTGGTGGCACGGACCCGGTCGGCGATCTGACGGAAGAACAGGCCGTAGCCCGCAAAGAGCGCGTCCAGCACGGACTGGTGCAGCGCCGTCAGCTCCAGCGGGTGCGGTGGAGGAAGCAGCAGGGGCGCGGAGTCCGCCACGTACAGGGAGATCCAGCCGTCCTTTCCGGGGAGGGCGCCGGCGCCGGCCCAGACCACCTCGCCGGCCGCGGTGAGTTCGTCGAGCATCGCAGGGGAGTAGTCGCGCAAGCGGGACGGCAGGACGAGCTTCTCCAGGGCCGAGGCGGGCACCGACGCACCCTGCAACTGCTCGATCGCGCGCACGAGTCCGTCGACGCCGCGCAGTGCGTGGCCTCTGCCGATGTGCTGCCACTGGGGCAGGAACTGGGCGAGCGCGGGCGGTGGCACCGGTTCCAGTTCGTGCCGCAGCGCGGCCAGGGAACGGCGGCGCAGCCGGCGCAGGACCGTCGCGTCGCACCACTCCTGGCCGATGCCCGCCGGGTGGAACTCGCCCTGGACGACGCGCCCGCTCGCCGCGAGCCGCTGGAGGGCGCCGTCGGTGACCGCCGCGCCCAGGCCGAACCGGGCGGCCGCGCCCGCGGAGGTGAAGGGGCCGTGGGTGCGGGCGTGGCGCGCGAGGAGGTCGCCTAGGGGGTCCTTCACGGGCTCCGTGAAGGCCTCCGGCACGCCGACCGGCAGTGCGGTGCCGAGCGCGTCGCGCAGCCGTCCGGCGTCCTCGATCGCGGCCCAGTGGTCGGCCCCGGCGACGCGGACCCGGATGGCACGGCGGGCGGCGGCCAGCTCCTGCGCCCAGTGCGGTTCGGCGCCCCGCTCGGCCAGTTCGGCGTCGGTGAGCGGGCCGAGGAGGCGCAGCAGGTCCGCCACGCCTTCGGCGTCCTTCGCCCGGCGGTCCTCGGTGAGCCACTGGAGCTCCTGTTCCAGTTCGGCGAGGACGTCGGCGTCGAGCAGTTCACGCAGCTCCGCCTGGCCGAGCAGTTCGGCCAGCAGGCGGGAGTCCAGGGACAGGGCGGCGGCGCGGCGCTCGGCGAGCGGGGAGTCCCCCTCGTAGAGGAACTGGGCGACGTAACCGAAGAGGAGGGAGCGGGCGAAGGGGGACGGCTCCGTGGTGGTGACCTCGACCAGGCGTACTCTGCGCGACTCCAGGTCGCCCATGAGCTCCACGAGGCCGGGGACGTCGAACACGTCCTGGAGGCATTCGCGGACCGCTTCCAGCACGATCGGGAACGAGCCGAACTCGCTCGCCACCTGCAGCAGTTGAGCGGCGCGCTGACGCTGCTGCCACAGCGGGGTGCGCCTGCCCGGGTTGCGGCGCGGCAGCAGCAGCGCGCGGGCGGCGCACTCGCGGAAGCGGGCCGCGAACAGGGCCGAACCGCCGACCTGGTCGGTGACGATCTGATCGACCTCGCCCTTGTCGAAGACGACGTCCGCCGCGCCGACCGGGGCCTGTTCGGCGTCGTACTCCGTGCCGGCCTTCAGGGGCTCCTGGTCGAGGAGGTCCAGGCCCATCAGATCGGCGTCGGGCAGCCGCAGCACGATCCCGTCGTCGGCGTGCATCACCTGGGCGTCCATGCCGTACCGCTCGGAGAGCTTCGCTCCCAGCGCGAGCGCCCAGGGGGCGTGCACCTGGGCGCCGAAGGGGGAGTGGACGACGACGCGCCAGTCACCCACTTCGTCGCGGAAGCGCTCGACGACGATCGTGCGGTCGTCGGGGACATGGCCGCAGGCCTCACGCTGCTCGTCCAGGTAGGAGAGCACGTTGTCCGCCGCCCACGCGTCGAGGCCCGCGGTGAGCAGGCGCAGCCGGGCGTCCTCCTTGGACAGTGAGCCGACCTCGCGCAGGAACGCGCCCACCGCGCGGCCGAGTTCCAGTGGCCGGCCCAGCTGGTCGCCCTTCCAGAACGGCAGACGACCCGGGACGCCGGGGGCGGGGGAGACCAGGACACGGTCGCGGGTGATGTCCTCGATGCGCCAGGAGCTGGTGCCGAGCGTGAAGACGTCGCCCACGCGGGACTCGTAGACCATCTCCTCGTCGAGTTCACCGACCCGGCCACCGCCCTTCTTGGGGTCGGAGCCCGCCAGGAAGACGCCGAACAGGCCGCGGTCGGGGATCGTGCCCCCGGAGGTCACGGCGAGGCGCTGGGCGCCGGGGCGGCCGGCGACCGTGCCTGCGACCCGGTCCCACACCACGCGCGGGCGCAGCTCGGCGAACGCGTCGGAAGGGTAGCGGCCGGCCAGCATGTCCAGGACGGCCGTGAACGCGGACTCCGGCAGCGACGCGAAGGGGGCGGCGCGGCGGACCAGGGCCAGCAGGTCGTCCACCTGCCAGGTGTCGAGGGCCGTCATGGCGACGAGCTGTTGCGCCAGGACGTCCAACGGGTTGGCGGGGACCCGCAGGGACTCGATCGAGCCCGTGCGCATCCGCTCGGTCACCACGGCCGCCTGGACGAGGTCGCCCCGGTACTTCGGGAAGACCACGCCGGTGGACACCGCGCCCACCTGGTGCCCCGCACGTCCGACGCGCTGGAGACCGGAGGCCACCGAGGGCGGCGACTCCACCTGTACGACGAGGTCCACCGCGCCCATGTCGATGCCGAGTTCGAGACTGGAGGTCGCCACCACGGCGGGCAGCCGGCCCGCCTTGAGGTCCTCCTCCACTAGGGCGCGCTGCTCCTTGGAGACCGAGCCGTGGTGGGCGCGCGCGATGATGCTCGGGGCTCCCTGGGCGGCCCCGGAGCCGCCCATCAGCTGGGCGGGGGAGTGGTGCTCCCCCAGGGGCTCGCCGGTGGCGCGCTCGTAGGCGATCTCGTTCAGCCGATTGCACAGGCGCTCGGCGAGACGGCGCGAGTTGGCGAAGACGATCGTGGAGCGATGCGCCTGGACGAGGTCGGCGATCCGCTCTTCGACATGCGGCCAGATCGAGGGGCGCTCGGCTCCTTCGCTGCCCTCGGCGACGGGGGAGCCGCCCAGCTCGCCCAGGTCCTCCACCGGGACGACGACCGAGAGATCGAACTCCTTGCCGGACTTCGGCTGGACGATCTCCACCTTGCGGTGCGGGGAGAGATAGCGGGCCACCTCGTCGACCGGACGGACCGTGGCCGACAGGCCGATGCGGCGCGCGGGCCGGGGCAGCAGTTCGTCCAGCCGCTCCAGGGAGAGCGCGAGGTGCGCGCCGCGCTTGGTGCCCGCCACCGCGTGCACCTCGTCCAGGATCACCGACTCGATGGCGGTCAGCGCATCGCGCGTGGCCGACGTGAGCATCAGGAACAACGACTCCGGCGTCGTGATCAGGATGTCCGGCGGGCGAGTGGACAGCGCACGGCGCTCGGCGGGCGGGGTGTCGCCGGAGCGGATGCCGACCTTGATCTCCGGCTCCGGCAGGCCCAGACGCACGGACTCCTGACGGATGCCCGTCAGCGGACTGCGCAGGTTGCGCTCCACATCGACCGCGAGGGCCTTGAGCGGGGAGACGTAAAGGACCCGGCAGCGCTTCTTCGGATCGGCGGGCGGGGGCGTCGAGGCCAGCTGGTCCAGGGCGGCCAGGAAGGCGGCCAGCGTCTTGCCGGAACCCGTCGGGGCCACCACCAGCACGTCGGAGCCCTCACCGAGGGCCTGCCACGCGCCGGCCTGGGCCGCGGTGGGTGCGGAGAACGCCCCCGTGAACCAGCCGCGGGTCGCGGGGGAGAAGCCGTCGAGGGCCCGGTGTGCGGAGCTGACCATGCGTCCATCCTGCACCTCCCCACCGACAATGGCCCTGAGCTGCGAGAACACGGCAGGTGAGAGTCGTGTGGAGCGGCGGCCGTCCTCGTCCCCTCCGCCACGTCGGCGTCCGGTAGGCGCGTCGCGGAGAATGGCCGGGTGGCGAGTTCGGGTTCGGGAGAGCGGGCGCGGCACTGGCAGTATCCGGAACTGCCCGGTGTCGACCTCCTGCGGGCCCGCTATGTCCGCAAGGCGTTCGTGCGGCACACCCACGAGCACTTCGTGATCGCCGGCATCGCCGAGGGGGTGGAGGTGTTCCAGCACAACGGCTCCGACCAGCACGTGGGAGCCGGAGCGCTGGCCCTGGTCAACCCCGACACCCCACACACCGGACGCGCCGGAGTGCCGGAGGGGTGGAGGTACGGGGCGGTGTATCCGTCACCCGGTCTGGTGGCCGAGATCGCGGCCGAGACGACGGCCCTTCGCGGCACCCCGGGCTTCGTCAGCCCCGTGCTCGACGACCCGTACGCGGTCGCGCTCGTCCACCAGGTGCTCCGAGCCGCCGACGAGGGCAACGCGCTGGCCGCCGACACGCTGTTGAGGGTGGCCGTCACCCGGCTGCTGCGGCTCAACGGCGGGCCGCTGCCGCAGCGGGAGGTACGGTCCGCCGGCGCACGGATCGCCGCACGCGCGCGCGGTGTGCTGGAGGAACGGCTGACGGACCCGCCGACCCTGGAACAGCTGGCCACGGACCTGGGAGCCAGCCCGTTCGCCCTGCTGCGGGCCTTCCGGGACGCGTACGGACTGCCGCCCCACGCCTGGCTCACCGACGCCCGCGTGCGTCGGGCGCGACGGCTGCTGGACGCGGGTACGGCGCCGGCCGAGGCGGCCGTCGCGGTGGGATTCACCGACCAGCCCCACCTCAACCGCCACTTCACGAGAATCGTGGGAGTCACCCCGGGGGCGTACCAGCGCGAGCGCAAGAATGTACAAGACCCGCCCGGGTCGCTGCTCGTACCGTCCTGGTCGTGACAGAACAGACAGCTTTCACGGAGATACCGGCCGACGACGGAGGAAAACCCGACGCCGCCGTCGTACGGGACGCCCTCGGGGTCGGCATCGCCGTAGGACTCTCCGGGTTCGCCTTCGGGGTGACCTCGGCGGGCAGCGGACTCTCGGTGTGGCAGACCTGCGCGCTCAGCCTCCTGGTGTTCACCGGCGCGTCCCAGTTCGCGCTCGTCGGAGCGCTGGCCGCGGGCGGCAACCCCCTGACAGCGGCCGCGGGCGCCTTCTTCCTGGGCGTGCGCAACGCGTTCTACGGATTGCGCCTGTCGCAGCTGTTGGCCCTCCCGCGCGCGGTGCGCCCGTTCGCCGCCCACTGGGTGATCGACGAGACGACGGCGGTCTCGCTGGCGCAGCCGGGACGGCGCGCGGCACGCCTCGGCTTCGCGGCCACCGGGCTGAGCCTGTACGTCCTGTGGAATTTCACGACGCTGCTGGGCGCTCTGGGCGCCGAGGCCATCGGAGACACGGACGCGTGGGGTCTGGACGCGGCCGGCCCCGCCGTCTTCCTGGCGTTGCTCGCGCCCATGCTGAAGACCGCCACCGAGCGGACCGTCGCCGCGATCGCGATGCTCCTCGGGCTCGGACTGCTGCCCTTCCTGCCCGCCGGGGTGCCCGTTCTGGCGGCCGCACTCGCCGTGCCGGTCGTCCTGTACCTCGAGGGCCGGCGCGGAGCCGGCCGCGACGACGCCGAGGAGGAAAAGCGTTGAACACCTGGATCGCGATCGCCGCGACGGCGCTCGGCTGCTACGTCGTCAAACTCGCCGGGCTGCTCGTCCCCGCGGGCGCGCTCGAACGGCCTCTGGTCAGGCACTCCGCCGCGCTGCTCCCGGTGGCGCTGCTGACTGCCCTCACGGCCCAGCAGACCTTCGCCGACGGGCATGCGCTGGTGCTGGACGCCAGGGCCGCGGGGCTGGCCGCGGCCGCCGTCGCCGTCGTGCTGCGGGCTCCGTTCCTGCTCGTCGTTGCGGCAGCCGTGGCGGTGACGGCGGGGGTCCGGGCCCTGGGCGGCTGAGGGGGACGGCGAAGGGCGCGCACGGGCCGACAGGGGGACGCGGGCGGAAGGAGCCGGGGAGGGATGAGGGCGTGCCCGCCGGCGGGCGGACGGACAGGCGTGTGGACGGGAGGACGGGAGGGTCGGCGACGGCAAGGCCCCGGCCCCTGTACGTCGCGGACCGTGGCCCGCCCCGGTCAGCCGATGGCGCGGCCGTAGGCCCGCAGGGTGCGCAGCGCCTCGATCGTCACCACAGGGCGCGCCTCCAGGGCGGTGCCGGGCGCCCAACGACGCCAGCGGATGGGCCAGCCGCCGTCCTCCTCCTGTGCGCCGGCGAGGTGGTCCAAGGAGCGTGCCATCTCGTCGTCGGTGAACCACGCGCGCGCGAGGGAGTGCGGTGTCCGGGCGAAGTCGTACGGGAAGTGATGCTCGCCGGGGGCGTAGCCGGCCGCGACCGGGTACGCGTCGAGGTGGTCCGGATCCAACGCGACGATCCGTTGTGCGCGCACCAGGCGGCCCAGCCGGTCCGCGGCCCCCTCCGCGCGCGGGCGGTCGGGGACGGCGTCCAGGAAGGCCACCGCGGCCTGGATCTCGTACGGATGCGACCGCTCCAGGGAGTCCACCGCCTGCCAGCAGAAGTCCGTGGCCCGGAACAGCCAGGCGTGCCACACGTCGTTGCGGTGCAGCAGACCCACCACCGGCCCGGTGGACAGCAGGTCGCTGGGCGGGTCGTCCACGATCGGAATGAACGGCGCTGCCGGGTAACCGCGCTGGCTGGGCAGGATCGACGGCAGCGCGCCGTCACCGGTGGAGACGGACGTCAGGTACTCGCAAATCCGCTCCACCCGCCTGCCCCCGAGACGGCCGATGGAGTCCAGCACCCGCAGGGCGTGCGCGGTGTGCAGGGGCTGGCTGACGGGACCGCGCAGATCGGGCTCCAGCGCATGGCCGTATCCGCCGTCGTCATTGCGGTAGGCGTCGAGGGCGGTTTCGACGGGGTCGGCGGCGCCGTGAAGGAAGTCATGCGCGAAGATGCGCTGCTCCAGCACACGCGCGGTGAGCCAGACGAAGTGCTCGGCGCGGAAGAGCGGGGAGTGCGCCGGGGGCGTCGGGGGCGTCGGGGGGAGTGGGTATGCTCCGGTTTCGGCCATGCGTCAGACCGTAGGGCGGAAAGCGGTCTCGGCTGGCGCTCACGGAGGGGGACGCCCCCGAGGGCGGGATACTGGGGTCATGCGGTTGACGGTCTTCTGGCAGCGGATGGACGAGCACTTCGGCACGGGGTACGCCGAGACCTTCGCGCGCGATCACGTGATGACGGAACTCGGCGGGCGCACCGTGCGCGAGGCGCTGGCGGAAGGCTGGGCGGCCAAGGACGTGTGGCGCGTGGTCTGTGCGGTGATGAACGTTCCTCAGGAAATGCGCTGATCGTCAGGAAAGATCGCAGGCGGCGGTCCGATTGTCGGTGGGGTAGGCGAGACTTGATCCGTGGCACCCACTGACGAAACCGGGCGGACAGCCCAGAACGCGCCCCCGCACGGCCCGACGCCGCCTCCCGGACCCCCTCCGGTCGAAGACGGCGCCGCGCACGGCGCGCGCATGCCGCGCTGGCTGCCGCGCGCCATGGTGCTCGCGCTCGCTCTCATCGCGGCGTTCCAACTCGGCACGTGGGCGTTCCACCAGCTCATCGGCCTGCTGATCAACGTACTCATCGCGTTCTTCCTGGCCCTCGCCGTGGAGCCCGCGGTCAGCCGGTTGGCCGCTCGCGGGATGCGCAGGGGGTTCGCCACCTTTCTGGTCTTCTTCGGCCTGCTGATCGTGGTCGCCGGCTTCTTCACACTGCTCGGCTCGATGCTCGCGGGACAGATCATCAAGATGATCGAGGGCTTCCCGGACTATCTGGACTCCGTGATCAACTGGATCAACACCACGTTCCACACCGAACTCAGGCGCGTGGACATCCAGGAGGGACTGCTCCACTCCGACTGGCTGCGCAAGTACGCCCAGAACAGCGCGGCCGGGGTCCTGGACGTCTCCACTCAGGTCCTCGGCGGTCTTTTCCAGCTGCTGACGATCGCCCTGTTCTCGTTCTACTTCGCCGCCGACGGACCGCGTCTGCGCCGGGCCCTGTGTTCCGTCCTGCCTCCGGCCAAGCAGGCCGAGGTGCTGCGCGCGTGGGAGATCGCCGTCGACAAGACGGGCGGCTACCTCTACTCCCGCGGGTTGATGGCGCTGATCTCCGGTGTGGCGCACTATGTGCTGCTGGAGGCCCTCGGCATCCCCTATGCGCCCGTGCTCGCCGTCTGGGTGGGCGTCGTCTCGCAGTTCATCCCCACCATCGGCACCTATCTCGCGGGCGCCCTGCCGATGCTGATCGCCTTCACGGTCTCGCCGCTGTACGCGCTGTGGGTGCTGATCTTCGTCGTGGTGTACCAGCAGTTCGAGAACTACGTGCTGCAGCCCAAGCTGACCTCGAAGACGGTTGACATCCACCCTGCTGTCGCGTTCGGCTCCGTCATCGCGGGCACCGCCCTCCTGGGCGCGATAGGCGCGCTGATCGCCATCCCGGCGGTGGCCACGCTGCAGGCGTTCCTGGGCGCCTACGTGAAGCGGTACGACGTCACGGACGATCCCCGCGTCCACGGCCACCGGGAGCGTGGCGAGGGGCCCGGCCCGTTCGCGCGCGTGCAGCAACTGTGGACCCGGGCGCGCAGCCGGACGAGGGGCTCGCGGGACAGGTCCGGCTGAGGGCGGAACCGGGCGTCAGCGGGTTCGGTGTGGCAGGCAGGGCGCGTCGGCAGCCTCAGTAGGTGTGGGCAGCCTCAATAGGTGAGGACGGCCCACACGCCTGCCGCGACGACCGCGGCCGCGTAGCAGCCCACCGCCGCCGCGGTGATCCGCCACCGCACCCTCTCGTTCCAGGCCGTGCGGGACGACATCAGCCAGGCCAGCGCGGGAAGCACCAGGACGGCGTGCAGGCTGACTCCGTGCAGCGGCTTGAGCGGTGCCGTGGAGCCGTACGCCGCCTCCTGGTGGCCGGTGCGGGTGAGCACGACACCGCGCGCGATCATCGCCGCCCCGGAGACGAGCGCGACCAGCAGGATCGCGAAGCCGGAGCGCACCGCGAGAGCCATCCCGGCCGGGCCCGTCGGTCGATGCCGGAAGGAGGCCACGGCGAACACGGTGAGCAGCGCGACGAGGACGCCGCCTCCGACTGCGAGCGTCATGGACACGGCGGTGTCGAAGGGCGTCTCCATGTCCAGGTGCGAGGGCACTCTCCGCCAGGCCTGGAGGGTGATGCCCCCGACCTCGACGACACAGTCGGCGGCGAACACCCCGAGCAGCGCGGTGCGCACCCGTGGGCTCATCCGCAGGAAGGACGTCACCCCGACGACGGCCCGGAGGGTCACGCCGAAGGAGAGCCCGAAGGTCACCGGCTTGCGCCAGGAGACGGGGCCGTTCCAGGGGCCGCCGTCGACGGCGAACACCACCAGGTGCAGGAGACCGGAGGCGATGAGGACCAGCGCCGTCGCCCCGTAGACGCCCCCGGCTCCGCCCCCGCCCCCGGCCCCGGCCCCGGTCCCGGTCCTGGTCCTGGTCCTGGTCCCGGTCCCGGCTCCCGTCCCCGCCCCGCTCCCGGCTCCGGCCTTGGCTTCGGTGCGGGCCGCGGCTTCGGGTCCGGTCTCGGCGCCCGTCTCGGACCCGGTTCCCTTGTGGCGCCGTGCGGTCGTCTGCTCGTCCATGCGACCGAGCGTCCCGGTCGCGGTGGCACGCCGTCGTCGTCCTGCCGAAGACACCCGTCGTACGCCCGGGGGAGCAGCAGGCGGGCCAGCCGGTGGAAAGGACGGGCGGACGGGTCGCGCCGGAGCCGGGTTTCGCGGTGGCGGCGGTTCGTGAACGTAGCCTCGGGAGTGCCGCGTGGTGCGCTTGACACAAAAATCGAACATCCGTTCTTATGGGGGCTCCGGCGGCTCTCGCGGCGGGCGTTCTGTCCCGTCTGGAGTCGATAAGCGCCTGAGTTATCCACAGGCCGGACCGGCGTCGAGGCGCATTGTCAGTGGCAGGCGTTAGCGTCTTTGACGTGAAGCGATCGACTCAAGCAAACCGGGTGGAACCCATGGCAGGAACCGACCGCGAGAAGGCGTTGGACGCCGCACTCGCACAGATTGAACGGCAGTTCGGCAAGGGCGCGGTGATGCGACTCGGCGAGCGGCCGAACGAGCCCATCGAGGTCATCCCCACCGGGTCGACCGCACTCGACGTCGCCCTCGGTGTCGGCGGGCTGCCCCGTGGCCGCGTGGTGGAGGTGTACGGGCCGGAGTCCTCCGGTAAGACGACGCTGACGCTGCACGCGGTGGCGAACGCGCAGAAGGCAGGCGGCCAGGTCGCGTTCGTGGACGCGGAGCACGCCCTCGACCCCGAGTACGCCAAGAAGCTCGGCGTCGACATCGACAACCTGATCCTCTCCCAGCCGGACAACGGCGAGCAGGCTCTGGAGATCGTGGACATGCTGGTCCGCTCCGGCGCCCTCGACCTGATCGTCATCGACTCCGTTGCCGCACTCGTCCCGCGTGCGGAGATCGAGGGCGAGATGGGCGACAGCCACGTCGGTCTGCAGGCCCGTCTGATGAGTCAGGCGCTGCGGAAGATCACCAGCGCGCTCAACCAGTCCAAGACCACCGCGATCTTCATCAACCAGCTCCGCGAGAAGATCGGCGTCATGTTCGGCTCCCCGGAGACCACGACCGGTGGCCGGGCGCTGAAGTTCTACGCCTCGGTGCGCCTGGACATCCGCCGCATCGAGACGCTGAAGGACGGTACGGACGCGGTCGGCAACCGCACCCGCGTCAAGGTCGTCAAGAACAAGGTCGCCCCGCCCTTCAAGCAGGCCGAGTTCGACATCCTCTACGGGCAGGGCATCAGCCGCGAGGGCGGCCTGATCGACATGGGCGTGGAGCACGGCTTCGTCCGCAAGGCGGGCGCCTGGTACACGTACGAGGGCGACCAGCTCGGCCAGGGCAAGGAGAACGCGCGCAACTTCCTGAAGGACAACCCCGATCTGGCCAACGAGATCGAGCGGAAGATCAAGGAGAAGCTGGGCGTCGGCGTGCGCCCGGACGAGTCGACCACCGAGTCGGGCACGGACACCGCGGCGGCCGCGGGCGCGACCGCGGACGACGCCAAGGCGGTTCCGGCTCCCGCAGCCAAGGCCGCCAAGCCCAAGGCCGCAGCTGCCAAGAGCTGATCCGTGACACGACGAACGGACTGGGCCGAGTACGTCCACCCCGGCGCCCCCGGGGGGACGGGCAACGGGGTCGACGGCGGCCTGTCCCAGGACGGCGACGACCGGTCGGACACCGGCCGGGCAGCGGTCGGTGACGAGGGCGGTCCACGTGGCGGGCGTGGGCGCCGTCGGCGCGGCCCCCGGAAACCGTCCACCGAGGACGGAGGCGCTTCTTCCTCGTCGAGGGCCGAGAAGGGGCAGTCTTCGGGGGACCCGGCTGAGCGGGCACGGGCGATCTGCCTGCGCCTGCTCACCGGGACCCCGCGCACGCGCAAGCAGCTCGCCGACGCCCTGCACAAACGGGAGATCCCCGACGGCGTGGCGGAGGAGGTGCTTTCGCGGTTCGAGGAGGTCGGACTGATCAACGACGGTGCCTTCGCGGACGCCTGGGTGGAGTCCCGTCACCACGGCAGAGGACTGGCCCGGCGCGCGCTCGCCCAGGAGCTGCGGACCAAGGGCGTCGACCCCGAGCTGATCGAAGAGGCCGTCGGCCGGCTCGACTCCGAGCAGGAGGAGGAGACGGCGCGCGAACTCGTCGCCCGCAAGCTGCGCGCGACCCGTGGTCTCGACCGCGACAGACGGCTGCGCCGCCTCGCCGGCATGCTCGCACGCAAGGGCTACCCCGAGGGCCTGGCCCTGCGGGTGGTCCGGCAGGCGCTGGAGGAAGAGGGCGAGGACACGGAGTCCCTGGAGGGCGACGGGTTCTGAGCGCAGCCGCGCCACCACCAGCGTGCGGCTACTGCGTCACCGGGAGGCCCGCCGCCTTCCACGCCTGGAAGCCGCCGACGAGATCGGTCGCCCGGTGCAGTCCCAGCTGGTGCAGGGAGGCGGCGGCCAGGCTCGACGCGTAGCCCTCGTTGCAGATCACGATCGCCCGCACGTCATGGCTCGTGGCCTCGGGGAGGCGATGACTGCCCTGAGGGTCGAGACGCCACTCCAGTTCGTTGCGCTCCACGACCAGCGCGCCGGGGATCAGCCCGTCCCGCTCCCGCAGAGCGGCGTACCGGATGTCGACGAGCAGTGCCCCGCCGGAGCGGGCGGCCTCGAACGCTTCCCGGGCCTCCACGCGCGCGTACCCGGCACGGACCCGCTCGAGCAACTCGTCGATCCCCGTGGGCTGTTCACCGCGTCGATCCTGGTGCGGTTCCTCGTGTCGCTCACCGTGCCGTTCGTCATCCTGCCGTCGCTGCCGGGCGGTGCTCGCGTCGCCGCTCACTGCCAGTCCTGCGGACGTTCGACCTGCTCCAGCCGCAGCACCTGTCCGGTACGGCTGTAGCGGCGGATGCGGGGCAGCGGCGGGTAGTAGGCGTGGACGGAGACGGCGTGGTCCTCGGCGGACTCGTTCATGACCTCGTGGACGTGGTGGCGGCCGAAGGACCGGCCCCGGCCGGCGGGCAGGGTGCGCGACCGGTCCACACCGTCGGTCAGCTCCAGGGTCCGCCAGCCGTCGGTGGGCAGCCGGGCGGCCAGCGAGTACTCCTTGAGCGCACCCCGCGCGGTCAGGAACGCGCCCACCGAGTCGGCGTGGTCGTGCCAGCCGGTGCCCGTGCCTGGCGGCCAGCCGATCAGCCAGGCCTCGCTGCCGCCCGGCCCCTCCAGACGCACCCAGGTGCGGCCCTCCGGATCGAGGGGGAGCGAAGCGATCAGCGCGGAGTCCGCAGCCGTACGCCGGACGAAGTCGAGGAGGTCCGCCTGCGTGGGTGCGGCGACGGCAGTGCGCGACGAGGTGGGCGACGGGCGGGTGGCAGGGGAGGACGAAGAGAGGGAGGCGGAGACAGACACGGAAACCGTCCTGGGAACGTTCGCGAGGAGCGCGGACCGCACGCGGGCGGAGGCGCATCGGCGGCGCGCGCCGTGGGGAAGGGGGCGAGTTCAGCAGGACGGACGACACACGCAGCCCGCATAGCGGACGAGGTCCATATGGACCCTCCGCCACAGGCGCACATCGGTGTCGGTCACGATCCGGAGTAGAGCATGCCGGTGCACCGCGGTCAACTCACCGTCACTCTGTGGACCGCACGGTGACGACTGCGCGGGCACCGCGGGTCCGGTGACCGGTTTTGCCGCAGGGCCGGTGCCGAGAGTCATGGCCGTGGGCCCTGCGTTCCTACCGGCCCCCCCGTCCCGGCCCGCAGTCGGCTGACGTCGCGCACGCATCCCGTTGCCGCTACCGGTTCGCGCCGGGCCGCCATGCTCGGGACGCGAGGTCAGCCGTCACGCGGCGGCGAAGTACGCCGTCATTTCGCCGCCGAGCCCGCTGTCGCCTCCGCCGCGGGCGCATCCTCGGCCGTGTGTGCCGGGCCGCCCACGGCTGCCTCCGCCGCGGCGTACAGGTCGGCCGCGCGCACCCCGTTGAGCGCGGTGACGAGATGGCCGTCCGGACGGATCAGCAGGACCGTATGTGCGGCCGCACCCGGGTAGCTCTCGGCCACCAGCAGCTCGGCGGGGCACGGCAGGGCCGTCACCGCGGCGGCCAGCCGGGGCATGATCCCGGCGCCGACCCAGTGCCGGCGTTCCCACACGCCGGTGCCCGGTGCGATCAGCAGCACGAGCAGGGCGCCCCGGCCGAGCCGGTCCCGGAGCCGGACGAACGAGCCGTCCTCCGCGGTCACCCGGACGTCCTCGACGGGCGCCCCGGGAGGCGTGTCCACCGGTGTCTCCGCCTCCAGGTGCCGGGGCGCGAGCGGGGAGCCGGCGTACGAACCCGGCGCGCCCAGCGGGCCGCGTCCCAGGTGACCGTCGGTGAGCAGCACGTCGTGACCGCGGGCCGCGCCGGGGACGTACGCCCTGATGCCCCCGCCGCCGCGCAGCAGCGGGAGCGCCTGGTCGGCCGCCCGCAGCCGGGCGGCGACGACCGCGCGGCGCTCGGCCTGGTAGCTGTCGAGCAGTGCCTCGTGCGGCCCGTGGTGCCAGGCCAGGGCCAGTTTCCAGGCGAGGTTGTCGGCGTCCCGCAGGCCCTCGTCCAGGCCTTGGGTGCCGAGCGTGCCGAGAAGGTGGGCGGCGTCCCCCGCGAGGAAGACCCGGCCCACGCGCCAGCGGCGGGCCAGCCGGTGGTGCACGGTGTGCACGCCGGTGTCGAGCAGTTCGTACGGAGGCGTGGAGCCGCCGCTCCAGCCCGCCAGGGTCTCGCGGACGCGCGCCACCAGTACCTCGGGCGTGACCAGGTCCTTGCCGGGCGGCAGCAGCCAGTCGAGCCGCCAGACGCCGTGGGGCAGCGGGCGGCCCGTGACCTCCGCGGCAGGGGGACCGGATGCCCGCCAGGGCGGGGTCCGATGGAGCAACGCCTCGCTGTCCCACGGAAGTTCCGCGCGCAGTGCGGCCACGGCGTGTCGCTCCACCGCGGTACGGCCGGGGAAGCGGATGTCGAGGAGCTTGCGGACGGTGGAGCGGGGGCCGTCGCAGCCGATGAGATAGCTGCCGCGCCACCAGGTGCCCTGCGGGCCGCGCGTGTGCGCGGTGACCCCGGAGGGCTCCTGCTCGACGGTGTCCAGACGGCTGTTCACGGCGATCTTCGCCAGCCGCTCGCCGGCGAGGGCGGCGCGCAGGGCCCCGGTCAGCTCGTGCTGGGCGATGTGCAGCGGTGCGGGCTCGGCGGCGGCGTCGAAGGCGATCTCCTGCGTCACCTGCTTGCGCCGCATGGACCGCCATCCGGACCAGCGCACCCCGGCGTCGGCGAGGGACGCTCCGGTCAGCCGCTCCAGGAGGGCGGCGGTGTCCTCGCGCAGCACGACGGTGCGCGCGAGGCGGTGCTCGTCCTTGCCGGGGCCCTCGTCGAGGACCACGGACGGCACCTGCTGGCGCGCCAGCGCCAGGGCGAGCGTGAGCCCCACCGGCCCCGCTCCGACGATGATCACCGGGTCCACGGCGCGGCGCTCCCTGCCTTCGACGGTGTCCTCGCGGGCTTGGGTGAACAACAGGTTGGAGCAGGGTGCACGATCACAGAACGTATGCAACCCATTGTCGTTGTTTGCGTCAAGCGACGAAAGGCAGTGGCGCGCACGCCACTGCCTTTCGTACGGACATGATCCTTGATTCTGCGTCAGATACCGCCGCCACCCGCGCCGGCGCCGTACGAACCGCCTACCTCCGCCGCGTTCAGGTCGTCGACCTTCTCCACGCCCAGCACCGCGCCCGTGCTGCGCTTGCTGCGCCGCAGCCTCTTCTCCAGCCAGCTCGCGAAGCTGGTCAGGATGAAGTTCAGCACGATGAACATGATCGCGACGACGATGAAGCTCGGGATCACGTTGGCGTAGTTGGCCGCGAGCGTGCCGCGCGAGTTGAGCAGCTCGGTGAAACCGATCATCACTCCGCCGAGCGCGGTGTCCTTCACGATGACGACCAGTTGGCTGACGATCGCCGGGAGCATCGCGGTGACCGCCTGCGGAAGCAGGATGCTGCTCATGGTCTGTCCCTTGCGCAGACCGATGGCGTACGCCGCCTCGGTCTGCCCCCTGGGCAGGGAGAGGATGCCGGCCCGGACGACCTCGGCCAGGACGGCCGCGTTGTAGAGCACCAGACCGGTGACGACGGCGTAGAGGGGGCGGTCGTCACTGCTGACGTCCGTGTAGCGGGAGTAGAACTCGTTGGCGAACAGCATCAGCAGCAGTACCGGGATCGCCCGGAAGAATTCCACCACCGTGCCGGACACTCCGCGTACCCACCGGTGGTCGGACAGCCGGGCGATGCCGAAGACCGCGCCCAGGGGGAGGGCGATCACCATGGCGAGCGCCGCGGCCTTCAGCGTGTTGGCGAGGCCGGGCAGCAGGTACGTCGTCCACGCCTCGGACTGGGCGAACGGCTTCCACAGCGCGGAGTCGAGCTGGTTCTTGTCGTCCATCTTCTGCCACACCCACCACAGGAGCAGGGCGAGCAGGACGGTGAAGAGCGCCGAGAACAGGACGTTGCGCCGCTTGGCACGAGGTCCGGGAGTGTCGTAGAGGACCGAGCTCATCGCTTCACCGCCAGTCGCTTGCTGAGCCAGCCCAGGATGAGGCCGGTCGGCAGGGTCAGAACCACGAACCCGAACGCGAAGACCACGCCGATGAGCAGTGTCTGCGCCTCGTTCTCGATCATCGTCTTCATCAGGTAGGCGGCCTCGGCGACGCCGATGGCGGCCGCCACCGTGGTGTTCTTGGTCAGAGCGATCAGGACGTTGGCCAGCGGTCCGATGACCGAGCGGAAGGCCTGCGGAAGGACGACGAGGGTCAGGGTCTGGCTGAAGCTCAGACCGATGGCCCGGGCCGCCTCCGCCTGGCCGACCGGCACGGTGTTGATGCCGGAGCGGATCGCCTCGCACACGAACGCCGCGGTGTAGCCGACCAGGCTGAGCACGGCCAGCCGGAAGCCCTGGACGTCGAAGTCGTCGCTCCCCATGGTCATGCCGAAGATGTCGGCGAGGCCGAGCGAGCTGAAGAGGATGATGACCGTCAGGGGGATGTTCCGGACGACGTTGACGTAGACGGTGCCGAACCCGCGCATGAGCGGAACCGGGCTCACCCGCATCGCGGCCAGCAGGGTGCCCCAGATCAGGGAGCCCACGGCGGAGACGGCGGTGAGCTTCACCGTCATCCAGAACGCCCCTAGGACGTCATAACCTTCAAGAAAGTCGAACACGATCTCCCGCGCTTCCGACTGGGTGGCGTATGTGGAGGGCGGGGCGCGCCGCCGCCGTGATCGCGACGGACGGCGGCGCACCGCAGGAACCCCGCTGTGGCTGAGCGTGGTTACGAGGCGTTCGGGACAATGACGCCGATCTTCGGGGCCTGCTCGTTCTTGTAGTTCGCCGGGCCGAAGTTGTCCTTGACGGCCTTGTCCCACGAACCGTCGCTGACCATCTGCTCCAGCGCCTTGTTGATCTTGTCGACGGTCGCGGTGTCGCCCTTCTTGACGCCGATGCCGTAGTTCTCGTTGCTGAGCTTCAGGCCCGCGAGCTTGAACTTGCCCTTGTACTGGTCCTGGGACGCGAAGCCGGCGAGGATCGAGTCGTCGGTGGTGACCGCGTCCACGGCGCCGCTCTGCAGGCCGGCGATGCACTCCGAGTAGGAGCTCACCTTCTTGAGGTTCGCGTCCGGGGCGATGGTGTTCTTGACGTTCTGCGCCGACGTCGACCCGGTCACGGAACACAGCTTCTTGCCGTTGAGGTCCGTGCCCTTGGAGATGTCCGAGTCGGACTTGATCAGCAGGTCCTGATGGGCCAGCAGGTACGGGCCCGCGAAGTCGACCTTCTTCTTGCGCTCGTCGTTGATCGAGTAGGTGGCGGCGATGAACTTCACGTCACCGCGCGAGAGGGCGTTCTCGCGGTCGGCGCTCTTGGTCTCGACGAACTCGATCTGGTCCGGCTGGTAGCCGAGCTGCTTGGCGACGTAGGTCGCGACGTCCACGTCGAAGCCGGCGAAGGACCCGTCGGGCTTCTTCAGACCGAGGCCGGGCTGGTCGTACTTGATGCCGACCTTGATCTTGCCGCCGCCACCGCTGCCCGCGCTGGCGCTGCTGCTCGTGTCGTCGTCCTTGCTGTCGCCGCCGCCGCACGCGGTGGCGGTCAGGGCGAGGACGAGGGCTGCGGCCGAGGCGGCGGTGACCTTGCGAAGCTTCATGGTGACTTCCTTTTGAGAAGAGTGGTGAAGTTATGCGAGCGGTGCGGGTTTCCGTCGGTGATGCGGATCAGTGGTGCAGGATCTTCGACAGGAAGTCCTTGGCCCGGTCGCTGCGCGGATTGCTGAAGAACTGGTCGGGCGCAGCCTCTTCGACGATGCGCCCGTCCGCCATGAACACCACGCGGTTTGCAGCCGATCGTGCGAAACCCATCTCATGGGTGACGACGATCATGGTCATGCCGTCCCGGGCCAGCTGCTGCATGACTTCGAGGACCTCGTTGATCATCTCGGGGTCCAGGGCCGACGTCGGCTCGTCGAAAAGCATGACCTTCGGGTCCATCGCCAGCGCCCGCGCGATGGCGACGCGCTGTTGCTGGCCGCCCGAGAGCTGGGCAGGGTACTTGTCGGCCTGGGTGCCCACGCCGACCCGGTCGAGCAGGGCGCGGGCATTGGCCGCGGCCTGCGTCTTGTCGGCCTTGCGGACCTTGATCTGGCCGAGCATCACGTTCTCGAGCACGGTCTTGTGAGCGAACAGGTTGAACGACTGGAACACCATGCCGACATCGGCGCGCAGCCGGGCCAGCGCCTTGCCCTCCTGGGGCAGCGGCTTTCCGTCGATCGTGATCGCGCCGTCGTCGATCGTCTCCAGGCGGTTGATCGTGCGGCACAGCGTCGACTTGCCGGACCCGGAGGGGCCGATGACCACGACGACCTCCCCGCGGGCGATCGTCAGGTCGATGTCCTGGAGAACGTGCAACGCGCCGAAGTGCTTGTTGACGCTCTTCAGGACGACCAGGTCACCGCTCGCGACCGCGTCCTCCTTGGTCACCGATACTTCGGTCATCGCTTCGGGGCTCCGTCCTCCTCGGTTTCGGAGGACAGTAGTGACCCGCCCCGACC
Organism: Streptomyces sp. B21-105; assembly: GCF_036898465.1. Lineage (NCBI taxonomy): Bacteria > Bacillati > Actinomycetota > Actinomycetes > Kitasatosporales > Streptomycetaceae > Streptomyces > Streptomyces sp. B21-105. Next base: position 6,825,935 of record NZ_JARUMJ010000001.1, read on the forward strand.
AGCGTCATTACATCTGAGGGGAATCTGAGCATCACGATCCGATAGCAATCGGACACATGTCGTAGCACTTGTGACCTGCGCGCGTATCGGCCCAGTAACGGTAGCCGCGCGCAACCGGAAGCCACTTGACTGCGTCTCGTCCATCCGCGTGACTGCCATGATGCACGCACGCGTGTGCCGCCGATTCGCGGAGCCGCAGAACCGAACACCCGTTGTAGTGAGTCAGACCGTATGTCCGACGAACCGGAGGAGGCCGGGATGAGACTGCTTCTCGTCGAGGACGACAACCATGTCGCCGCCGCCCTGTCCGCGGTTCTCAAGCGGCACGGTTTCGACGTCACCCACGCGCGCAGCGGCGAGGAGGCGCTGCAGGCGCTCGTCCCGGAGGGGCCCGGCTTCGGCGTCGTCCTGCTCGACCTGGGGCTGCCGGACCAGGACGGCTACGAGGTGTGCGGCAAGATCCGCAAGCGCACCGCCACCCCGGTGATCATGGTGACCGCCCGCTCCGACGTGCGCTCCAGGATCCACGGCCTCAACCTGGGCGCCGACGACTACGTGGTGAAGCCGTACGACACCGGGGAACTGCTCGCCCGTATCCACGCCGTGGCCCGCCGCACCGTCCACGAGGACGCGGCCGCCGAGGCGGAGAGCGCGCTGCGTCTGGGCCCCGTGCAGATCGAGCTGCCCACCCGGCGCGTCACGGTGGACGGCACGGCCGTCCAGCTGACCCGTAAGGAGTTCGACCTGCTGGCGCTGCTCGCGCAGCGACCCGGCGTGGTGTTCCGGCGGGAGCAGATCATCAGCGAGGTGTGGCGCACCAGCTGGGAGGGGACCGGGCGCACCCTGGAGGTGCACGTGGCCTCGCTGCGCGCCAAGCTGCGCATGCCCGCGCTGATCGAGACGGTGCGCGGAGTCGGATACCGGCTCGTCGCGCCGGCCGCTTAGCGGGGACCCCTGTTGAGTACGCGTCTGCTGCCGCTCCTCATCGTCCTGATGGCGGCCGTGCTGCTGGCCCTCGGGGTGCCGCTGGCCATCAGCGTGGCGGGCGCCGAGCAGCAGCGGGTGGTCGTCGACCGCATCGACGACACCGCGCGCTTCGCGGCGCTCGCCCAGTTCGTGACCGTCTCCTCGGGAGTGGACGATCCGACGTCGGCGTCCACGAACGAGCGGCGCGAGACCCTCAGTCGGGAACTTGCCAGCTACTACGACGTCTACGGCATTCGTGCCGGGGTCTTCTACACCACCGACACCCCCATGGCTCATGCCCCGCGCGACTGGTTCCTCCCCGAATCGGGTGAGGTGCGGGACGCGTTCGAGGAGGCGTCGCTCAGCCGGCGCAGCCACGACCCCCGGCAGGTGTGGCCCTGGCAGCGCAACCGGCTCGTGGTGGCCTCCCCGGTCATCCGGGACGGTGACGTCGTCGCCGTCGTCGTCACCGACTCGCCCACCGGACCGATGCGGTCCCGGATCCTGAACGGCTGGCTGGTGATCGGCGCCGGAGAGGCCGCCGCGATGCTGCTGGCCATCGGCGCCGCCCTGCGGCTGACCGGCTGGGTGCTGCGGCCGGTGCGCGTCCTGGACGCCACCACCCACGAGATCGCGAGCGGCAGGCTGAAGTCGCGGGTCGCGGTGGCCGGCGGGCCGCCGGAACTCAGAAGGCTGGCCGGCGCGTTCAACGAGATGGCGGACAACGTCGAGGAGGTGCTGGAGCAGCAGCGTGCCTTCGTCGCCGACGCCTCGCACCAGTTGCGCAACCCGCTCGCCGCCCTGCTGCTGCGCATCGAACTGCTGGGGTACGAACTTCCCGAGGGCAACGAGGAGATCGCCTCCGTCCAGCACGAGGGCAGGCGCCTCGCCCAGGTCCTGGACGACCTGCTGGGCCTGGCCCTCGCCGAGCACGCCGACGCCGACCTGCGGGTCACCGACATCGGCGCGCTGGCCGCCGAGCGGGTCGCCGCCTGGGCGCCCACCGCCACGGCCAAGGGCGTCCGGCTGGTGGGAGACTGCCCGCCCACCACGGCGTGGGCCGACCCGGTGACGCTGTCCAGCGCGCTGGACGCGGTCATCGACAACGCCGTGAAGTTCACCCCCGAGGGAGAGAGCGTCGAGGTCACGGTCATCGCAGTGGGCGGGACCTCCTCGGTCGTCGTCACGGACAGCGGGCCGGGGCTGACCGACGAGGAGCTCACGCGCGTGGGCGACCGCTTCTGGCGCAGCGGCCGCCACCAGAACGTCAAGGGCTCGGGCCTCGGCCTGTCCATCTCCCGCGCCCTGCTCGCGGCGGGCGGCGGCTCCCTGTCGTACGCCCACCACGAGCCGAGCGGACTGACGGCGACCGTGTCGGTACCCCGGTCGCCGACGTCGTAGCGGCGCGTCCTACGGCTTGACGGAGCGGTAGTAGCGCCGGGCGCCCGTGTGCAGTGTGAGCGGGTCGGTGTAGATGGCCGTGCGCAGGTCGACCAGCTGGGCGGAGTGCACATGCGCGCCGATGAGGTCCCGGCTCCTGATGACGGTACGGGTCACCCACTCGGTGAGCCGGGGGTCCACGTCGCTGCGGGTGATCAGCAGGTTGGACACGGCGATCGTCGCCACCGTGGAGCCGTTCTGGATGGTGGGGTAGGCCGACTCGGGCATGTTCGTCGCCCGGTAGTAGCCCGTGGCGTCGTCCTGGTCGTGCATCTTGGCGACGAGTTCGGGGCTGATCGGCACGAACCGGAAGGTGAAACCGTCGGCCAGCGTCTCCAGTCCGGCCGTCGGTACCCCTCCCGACCAGAAGAACGCGTCGATCTTCCCCTGCTTGAGCTGCTCGGGACCGGTGTCGATGCCCCGCTCCACCGCCTTGATGTCCTTCGCCGGGTCCAGGCCCGCCGCCTTGAGGACCCGCTCGGCGATCAGCCGCACGCCGGAGCGGGGCAGGCCCGTCGCCACCGTCCTGCCCCGCAGGTCCGCGAGGGAGTGGATGTCCGAGTCACGGGCCACCACGAGCTGGACGTAGTCGTCGTACAGCCGGGCCACCCCGCGCAGCCGGGCGGCAGGGCCGGGATGCTGCGCCTGGTACGTCTGCACCGCGTCGGCCGCGGCGATGGCGAAGTCCGCCTCGCCCGCCGCCACGCGCGCGACGTTCTCCGGCGACCCGTTGCTGGCCGACAGTTTCACGTCCAGGTCGGGCATGTCCTTGGCGAGCGCGGTGCGCAGCTGGCTGCCGTACGCGTAGTAGACACCGCTCGTCGTGCCCGTGTTGAGGGTGATCGAACCGCTCGGCGGCTCCTCGCCCAGCGGCAGCAGCCACCACAGCAGCAGCCCGAGGACGACGACACCGGCGGCCGTGCCCTGTAGGGCGCGGGCACGGCTCTTGCCGATTCGGGGGAACGACGGGGACATGGGCGCGATCCTGCCAGCCGTCACGCGGTGCTGGCCAGGGCGGGGCGCACCGGGCCGACGGGAAAGGCGGACGGGAGGGACGAGAAGGGCAGAAAGGGTAGAAGGGGCGAACGGGATGGGAAGGGTGGCAGGGGCGGACGGGACGGGAGGGAGGGGTGAGCGCGGGTGTCGGTGGCCGTCGATACAGTCGGGGCATGAGTTCCTCGCCTGCCGACCTGGTCCGTGAGTTCCACCGTGCCTTCGGGCTCGACGCCCGCAGTACGCCCACGCAGGTGTCTCCCGCGTTGGCCGCCCACCGCGGGGAACTGCTCGCCGAGGAGGCCGCGGAGGTAGCCGAGGTGTCCGTCAGCGGGCCCCTGGACCGGCTGGCGCACGAGCTGGCCGACGTCGTGTACGTCGCGTACGGCACGGCCCTCGTGCACGGGATCGACCTCGACGCGGTGCTCGCCGAGATCCACCGGTCGAACATGACCAAGCGGGGCCCGGACGGCCGGATCGCCCGCCGCCCCGACGGCAAGGTCCTCAAGGGCGACCACTACGAGGTCCCGGACGTGTCCGAGGTCCTGCGCCGCCAGGGGTGGACCGGCAGCGCCGACGGCAGCGGCAGCGGCACAAGCAACGGGGCGTGAGGCGGCCGGGGGCGGGCGGTCGGGCCGGGAACAGGGTGATGCCGTGTCGGCCCGGCATCACCGCGTACCCCGCCGCCGCGTCCCCGCCCCAGCCTCCGCCTCCGCCTCAGTCACCCACCCGGGTCTGGGGGCGTGGCTCGGGCTGTGACGTCGGTGTGCTGTCGGCGCGGGGTTGCCCGCGCCGGGACCAGCGGGCCGCCAGGGGTTCCGTGTAGCGGGCGGTGAGGGGGCCCACGATGACCAGGATCAGGACGTACGCCGTCGCCAGCGGGCCGAGCGACGGCTCGATTCCCGCCGTGACCGCCAGTCCCGCGATGACGATCGAGAACTCCCCGCGCGCCACCAGCGCACCGCCGGCCCGCCAGCGTCCCCTGACCGGGATCCCGGCGCGGCGCGCCGCCCAGTACCCGGTGGCGATCTTCGTGGCGGCCGTGACGACCGCCAGGGCGAGGGCCGGAGCGAGAACGGGAGGGATGCTCGCGGGATCGGTGTGCAGGCCGAAGAAGACGAAGAAGACGGCGGCGAACAGGTCCCGCAGCGGGCTGAGCAGGGTGTGCGCGCCCTCGGCGACCTCCCCGGAGAGCGCGATGCCCACCAGGAACGCCCCCACCGCCGCGGACACCTGCAACTGCTGCGCCACGCCGGCGACCAGGATCGTCAGCCCCAGCACCACCAGGAGCAGCTTCTCCGGGTCGTCGCTCGACACGAAACGGGAGATGACCCGGCCGTAGCGCACCGCGGCGAAGAGCACGAGGCCCGCGACGCCCAGTGCGATCGCCAGGGTGACGCTGCCGGCCGCCAGCCCCGCCCCGGCCACCAGGGCGGTGACGATGGGCAGGTAGACGGCCATCGCCAGGTCCTCCAGGACCAGCACGCTGAGGATCACCGGCGTCTCTCGGTTGCCGACCCGGCCCAGGTCGCCGAGTACCTTGGCGATGACCCCGGACGACGAGATCCAGGTGACGCCCGCCAGCACCACGGCGGCCACCGGCCCCCAGCCCAGCAGCAGCGCGACGGCGGCGCCCGGCACGGCGTTGAGGGCGCAGTCGACGAGGCCGGGGCGCTGTCGGCCCAGGAGCGTGAGCGTCACCGTGTCGCCCGGGAGCTGCACGACGAGGTGGGCCAGACCCTGACCGCCGTACTGCTCCAGCTCAAGCGCGTCGCCGACCGGGCCCCGGGGGAACTGCGGGAGGAACTGGGTCAGGCACAGGAGGCCACCCGGGCCGGTCTCGACGAGATCCGCCGCATCGCCCGCCGACTGCGCCCCGGCGTCCTCGACGAGCTCGGCCTGCTCAGCGGGCTGCGCTCACTCGCCGGCGAGTTCACGACGCACGGACTGACGGTGCGCCACGATCTGCGCCCGGGCCTGCCCCCACTGACCGAGGAGACGGAGCTGGTGCTCTACCGCGTGGCGCAGGAAGCCCTCACCAACACCGCACGGCACGCCGGGGCCGACCGCGCCGAACTCCGCCTGTGCCCGGTTCCCGGCGGCGTCGAGCTCCTGGTGCGGGACAACGGCACGGGTCTGGGCGCGGCGGCCGGTGAGGGCGCCGGAATCCGCGGGATGCGCGAACGGGCCCTGCTGATCGGCGCGCACCTCACCATCTCGTCGCCGGCACACGGGACCGGCGGTGGGACGGTCGTACGGCTGCGGGCGGCGGCGGACAACGACCGGGGCGAATCCGTCGGTCGCACCGGAACCGTCGATCCAGCCGCGCTCGTCCACCGGGCGGAGCCGGCACGTCCGGCAGTCTCGGCCCGCCGCACGGACTCGCCGGTCTCTCGGGGAGGCCGCCGGTGACGGACGGCACCCCAGCGACGCCCCCACCCACAACCCCACCGACGCCGCCGCCGACGACTCCACCGAAGACCCCGACGGCCGGATCAGGTGCACCCGGCGCAGGCGTGCCGCCCACGCGCGTGCTGCTGGCCGACGATCACACCCTCGTGCGCAGGGGAGTGCGGCTCATCCTGGACGGTGAGCCCGATCTCACGGTGGTCGCCGAGGCGGGCGACGGGGCGGAAGCGGTCGAGCGGGCCCGCGCGGGCGACGTCGATCTGGCCGTCCTCGACGTGGCCATGCCCCGGATGACCGGCCTGCAGGCGGCCCGTGAACTCTCCCGGCGCCTCCCGGACCTGCCCATCCTCATCCTCACGATGTACGACAACGAGCAGTACTTCTTCGAGGCCCTCAAGGCGGGCGCCGGCGGGTACGTCCTCAAGTCGGTCGCCGACCGGGACCTGGTCGAGGCGTGCCGGGCGGTCGTGCGCGACGAGCCGTTCATCTACCCGGGCGCGGAACGGGCCCTCGTCCGCTCCTACCTGGACCGGCTGCACCGCGGCGACGACGTGGGCGGCCTGCCCGAGCGGCCCATCACCGAGCGCGAGGAGGAGATCCTGAAGCTCGTGGCCGAGGGGCACACCTCCCGGGAGATCGGCGCCCTGCTGTTCATCAGCGCCAAGACGGTCGAACGGCACCGTGCCAACCTTTTGCAGAAGCTCGGCATGCGCGACCGGTTGGAGCTGACCCGCTATGCGATCCGCGCCGGGCTCATCGACCCCTGAGGCGTCGCTGATCGTCCCCGCGCCTCACGGGGACGGGCGTTCTCCGCGACCGCCTACCCTTGACGCATGACCAGCAGCAGTGACCGGAGCCTCGCCGTGGACGCGCCCGCACCCAAGAGCTACGAAATCCGCACTTACGGGTGCCAGATGAACGTCCATGACTCCGAGCGATTGTCCGGACTGCTCGAAGAGGCCGGGTACGTGCGCGCCCCCGACGGGTCGGACGGCGACGCCGACGTCGTCGTCTTCAACACCTGCGCGGTGCGAGAGAACGCCGACAACCGGCTCTACGGCAACCTCGGCCGGCTCGCGCCGCGCAAGGCGAGCCGGCCCGGCATGCAGATCGCGGTCGGCGGCTGCCTGGCGCAGAAGGACCGCGACACCATCGTCAAGAAGGCGCCCTGGGTGGACGTCGTCTTCGGCACGCACAACATCGGCAAACTCCCGGTGCTGCTGGAACGCGCGCGCGTGCAGGAAGAGGCGCAGGTCGAGATCGCCGAGTCGCTCGAGGCCTTCCCCTCCACACTGCCCACCCGGCGCGAGAGCGCCTACGCGGCCTGGGTGTCCATCTCCGTCGGCTGCAACAACACCTGCACCTTCTGCATCGTCCCGGCGTTGCGCGGCAAGGAGAAGGACCGGCGCACCGGCGACATCCTGGCCGAGATCGAGGCGCTGGTCGGCGAGGGCGTCAGCGAGATCACCCTGCTCGGCCAGAACGTCAACGCCTACGGCTCCGACATCGGCGACCGCGAGGCCTTCAGCAAGCTGCTGCGCGCGTGCGGCACGGTCGAGGGCCTGGAGCGCGTCCGCTTCACCTCCCCGCACCCGCGCGACTTCACCGACGACGTCATCGCCGCCATGGCCGAGACGCCCAACGTGATGCCGCAGCTGCACATGCCGCTGCAGTCCGGCTCGGACACGGTCCTGAAGGCGATGCGACGCTCGTACCGGCAGGAGCGCTACCTCGGGATCATCGAGAAGGTGCGCGCCTCGATTCCGCACGCCGCGATCACCACCGACATCATCGTGGGCTTCCCCGGCGAGACCGAGGAGGACTTCGAGCAGACGCTTCACGCGGTGCGCGAGGCACGGTTCGCACAGGCGTTCACCTTCCAGTACTCCAAGCGCCCCGGCACGCCGGCCGCGACGATGGAGGACCAGATCCCCAAGGAGGTCGTGCAGGCGCGGTACGAGCGTCTCGTGGCACTCCAGGAGGAGATCTCCTGGGAGGAGAACAAGAAGCAGGTGGGCCGCACCCTGGAGTTGATGGTCGCCGAGGGCGAGGGCCGCAAGGACGGCGCCACCCACCGCCTCTCCGGCCGCGCCCCCGACAACCGCCTGGTCCACTTCACCAAGCCGGAGCAGGAGGTACGCCCCGGCGACGTCGTGACCGTGGAGATCACCTACGCCGCCCCGCACCACCTCCTCGCCGAGGGTGCAGTCCTGGAGGTGCGCCGCACACGCGCGGGGGACGCCTGGGAGAAGCGCACGGCCGAGAAGGCGGCGAAGCCGGCGGGCGTGATGCTGGGTCTGCCGAAGGTCGGCGCCCCGGATCCGGTGCCGACGGCCGTGGCGAGCGGCTGCGGCTGCGACTGACGGCCTGACGGGAGCGACGGACACGAGCGACGGGACACGAGCGACTCACACGAGCGGGCGGCAACGGTCCGGTCGAGGACCGGCACCGGGTCGTGCCACAGCGTTACCCTGCTGATCATGCTTGTCGCCGCCGCAGTCTGCCCCTGCCCGCCGCTCCTCGTGCCCGAGGTCGCCGCGGGCGCCGCGCCCGAGCTGGACCCCGTGCGCACCGCCTGCTCCGACGCGCTGGCCGTGCTGGCGGCCGCCCGGGCGGACCGGCTCGTCGTCGTCGGGCCCGCCGAGCAGTCGGGACGCGGTCCGCACCCCGAGGGCGCCCGGGGTTCGTTCCGGGGCTTCGGAGTGGATCTCGACGTCCGGCTGGGTCGCGGCGGCGCGGACACGCCCGCCGGACGTGAGCTGCCGCCGTCCCTCGCCGTGGCGGCCTGGCTGCTCGAGTGGGCCGGCTGGTCGGGCGCCCCGTGGAGGGCCTCGGCGTGGGCGAACCGCTCGCAGCCGAGCGGTGCGTCGAGGCCGGCCGGCAGATCGGCGGCGCGGCGGGGCGGATCGCGCTGCTGGTGATGGGCGACGGCAGCGCGTGCCGGACGCTGAAAGCCCCGGGCTACCTCGACGAGCGCGCGGCGCCGTTCGACGCGGCGGTCGCCCGTGCCCTCGGCACGGCGGACGTCGAGGCCCTCAAGGCGCTGGACACGGAGCTGGCCCACGAGCTCAAGGCGGCGGGCCGGGCGCCCTGGCAGGTGCTGGCGGGCGCCGCCGAGGGCACGGAGCCGGCCGGGGCCCTGCTGTACGAAGACGCGCCGTACGGCGTGGGGTACGTGGTCGCGACCTGGTCGTAGCCGCGCGTCCATGACGTCCGGCACTGCACGACGTCCGCCACCTGGTCGCAGCCGCGTCTCCACGACGTCGCGTCACTGACGGCCGACGGCAGGCGCGAGACGTCCCGCCACGGACGGCGGACGGCCGCGAGGCTGTTCGCCACGCGGCCGTCCGCAGCTCGCCGGTTCGGCGCAGGTGTTGCTCAGGAGGCCGGCGGGGGCGTGTTCGGCGGCGTGAAGGTGTCGCCGCCCCCTGCGGAGCCGTCTTTGTGCGCGAGCCGGTCCATGGCTCCCTTGGCCTTGCCGGTGCCCGTGTGGATCCTGTCGCTGTACTTGCCCTTGGTCTTCTCGTCGACGACGTGCGCGGCCTTGTCGATGCCGTGCTGGATCTTGTCCCCGTGCTGGTGCGCGAGGTCCGAGACCTTGCCTTTGGCCGGGGTGAGCTTGGCCTTCAAACTGTCCAAGAGACGCATGGGTCACCTTCCTCGCGGGTTCCTCACGTGCGGGCGCCGTCGTCCGCCGCGCTGTCGGCGGCCTCCTCGGCGGACTGCTGCCGGGGGATCCCGACGCCTTCGCCGGCGGCCGTTTCCGTCTCACTCTCCGGTTCCGGTTCCGGCTCCGTCTTCGACTCTGTCGCCGACTTCCTCTCGGTCCCGGCTCGGTCCCGGTCCCGGGCTCGGTCCCGGGCTCGGTCTCGGGCTCGGTTTCGGCGGCGGTGTCCTCGGCCCTGGCCTCGGCCTTGTCCTCTGCCTCGGTCCCGGCGAGCTCCTGTGTCGGGGAGACCTCGGCCGACTCCTCGACCTCGCCGACGGTCGCCGCCTCCTCCGCTGCGGCTCCTTCCGTCGCCGCCTCCTGCGAGGCCTTCGACCTTCCGAAAAGTCGCTCAAAAACGCCCATATCCACTCCATACGGTACTCGTGCGGGCGAAATCCCGCGTCGGCCGGTGCGTCCGTTCGCGCCACCGGAGGCCGCCGTTCCCGCCAGGGCGACGGGAATCCCGCAACGGGGAACGACGCCGCACCGGCCCCGTCACGTAACTCGTTCGAGGGCGGCCGTGGAGGTTTGCGAGACTGGTGCCGTGAGCAGCGCACCCCCCGCCCCCCGCGTCATCGCCGTCGTCGGACCGACTGCGGCCGGAAAGTCCGATCTGGGCGTCTTCCTGGCCCAGCGGCTCGGCGGCGAGGTCGTCAACGCCGACTCCATGCAGCTCTACCGAGGGATGGACATCGGGACCGCCAAACTGACGGCCGAGGAACGCGGCGGCGTCCCGCACCACCTCCTGGACGTCTGGGACGTCACGGTCACCGCCTCCGTCGCCGAGTACCAGCGGCTGGCGCGGGAGCGGATCGACGCCCTGCTCGCCGAGGGCAGGTGGCCGATTCTGGTCGGCGGCTCCGGCCTGTACGTCCGCGGCGCCGTCGACAACCTGGAGTTCCCCGGCACCGACCCCCAGGTCCGCTCCCGGCTCGAGGAGGAGCTCACGCTGCGCGGTTCGGGAGCCCTGCACGCCCGGCTGGCCGCGGCCGACCCGGAGGCCGCGCAGGCGATCCTGCCCGGCAACGGCCGCCGTATCGTCCGCGCGCTCGAGGTGATCGAGATCACCGGCAAGCCGTTCACCGCCAACCTGCCCGGACATGACTCCGTCTACGACACCGTCCAGATCGGCGTGGACGTGGCGCGCCCGGAACTCGACGAGCGCATCGCCCGCCGCGTAGACCGGATGTGGGACGCGGGGCTCGTGGAAGAGGTCCGCGCGCTGGAGGCCCGGGGTCTGCGGGAGGGCCGTACGGCCTCACGCGCACTCGGCTATCAGCAGGTCCTCACGGCCCTGAGCGGGGAGTGCACGCAGGACGAGGCGCGCGCGGAGACCGTCCGTGCCACCAAGCGCTTCGCGCGCCGTCAGGATTCGTGGTTCAGGCGCGATCCGCGGGTGCACTGGTTGAGTGGGGCCGCGGCTGATCTCGCGGAACTTCCGGAGTCCGCACTGGCGTTCGTGGAGCGACCGGTCACAGCCTGATCACGTCATGGCATCGGGACGCCCAGGCCGTCATCCAGGTCCCCCGCGCCGTGCCATCATCGAGCTTCGATCGACCAAGTGGAGTCCGAGTTGGGAGGGCGCGTGGCGATGGAGGCCGGCCCTCGCGACACCGCACACGGCACCGAACCCCTCACCACCGAGCGTGGTGAACCGGAGCCGGAGGAAGGCCGTCTGAGCCCCGACGGGCCGGACGAGGACGACACCCAGGGCGGCGTGACCGACGACGGTCCCGAGCCCGAGGAGATGTTCGCGAGAGGCCCCGAGGTCGAGGTCGAGCTGCGCCCGCAGCGACGGCTGCGGATCTGGCAGCTCGCGCCCATCGTGGCCCTGGCCGCCACCGGCTCCCTGATGTTCGCCTTCCCGCTCGCCTTCGACTTCGGCGACAGCGGCGCCATGATCGCCATGCTCGGGCTGCTGATCTGCTTCTGCGCGGCCGGATGGGGCATGACGGCCGCCCGCCGCGTCGGTTACACGTGGCCCGGGCTGCCCCCGCGCGGCTCCGGGCGCAGACCGGACTGGCGGGTCGCCCTCGCCTATGTCGTGATGGTCGCGGCAGTGGTGGCGCTGGCCGTCTGGCGGGTCGCCAGGCTGCGCTGAGCTGCCGCGCGGCACGCCGTACGATCGAGGAATGAGCACCCGGATCGCCTTCCTCAAGGGGCACGGGACCGAGAACGACTTCGTGATCGTCCCGGACCCCGAGAACGCCCTAGACCTCTCCCCGGCCCACGTCGCCGCCCTGTGCGACCGCCGCGCGGGCATCGGGGGCGACGGTGTGCTGCACGTCGTGCGCTCCGCGGCGCACCCCGAGGCCGGGCACATGGCCGCCGAGGCGGAGTGGTTCATGGACTACCGCAACGGCGACGGCTCCGTCGCCGAGATGTGCGGCAACGGCGTCCGTGTCTTCGCGCGCTACCTCCAGTACGCCGGACTCGTCACCGACGGCGACCTGGCGGTCGCCACGCGCGGGGGCGTGAAGCGCGTCCACCTTGCGAAGGACGGCGACGTCACGGTCGGCATGGGCAGGGCCCGCCTCCCCGAGGGCGACGTCACGGTGAGCGTCGGGGAGCGCAGCTGGCCCGCGCGCAACGTGAACATGGGCAACCCGCACGCCGTCGCCTTCGTGGACGACCTCGCGCACGCCGGCGCCCTGCTCTCCCCGCCGCCCTTCGGCCCGGCCGCCGCCTACCCGGACGGGGTCAACGTCGAGTTCGTCGTGTACCGCGGCCCGCGGCATGTCGCTCTGCGCGTGCACGAACGGGGCTCCGGCGAGACGCGCTCGTGCGGCACGGGCGCGTGCGCCGTCGCCGTGGCCGCCGCGCGCCGGGACGGCGCCGACCCGGCGGCCACCGGAACGCCCGTCACGTACACGGTCGACCTGCCGGGCGGACGCCTGGTGATCACCGAGCGACCCGACGGCGAGATCGAGATGACCGGGCCGGCCGTGATCGTCGCCACAGGTGAGATCGATGCCCAGTGGCTGGAAAACGCCGTTCGCTGACGCGGTCGAGGCTTGGCATCGGAGGTGGGGCACGGCCTGGAGTAGCCATGAAGGCCTCCCCGCCCCGATCACGGGTTTCGAATTCCCGATCGAGTTCAGTCACGGTGGCTCGAAATCGTAAACCTGCGATCCGTCGCTCGAATGGGTGATCCGTTTCACGCTCGACGAGAGGCGGTCAGTCGCGCGTGATGGGCTCGGTAGCATCAAGCACCGGCCCGGACGGGGGACGTTGAACCAGTCCCCTGAGCCGTGTCCGCCCTGGGACACCCCGTCCGCCGGTCCACGCAGCCGGAGGTGCCCATGAGTGCGGAGGCCACGAACCCTGCGACCCCAGGCCCGGTAACCCCGGCCACGCCCCGCAGGCGCAGCCTTCCCCGGATCGACCTGCGCCGCCTGGGCCGGGCCGCGCTGCTCGGCCCCGCCTCCCGCGGCCGGCTGCCCGACGCGATCAGCCATGTCGTCGAGGTGCATCGCGCGCATCACCCCGATGCCGACCTCGAAACCCTGCGCCGCGCCTATGTGCTCGCCGAGTCCTCGCACCGCGGGCAGATGCGCAAGAGCGGCGAGCCCTACATCACCCACCCTCTCGCGGTGACGTTGATCCTGGCCGAACTCGGCGCGGAGACCACCGCCTTGACGGCCTCGCTGCTCCACGACACCGTCGAGGACACCGATGTGACGCTCGATCAGGTCGGCGAGGAGTTCGGCGCCGAGGTGCGCTATCTCGTCGACGGCGTCACGAAGTTGGAAAAGGTCGACTACGGCGCGGCCGCCGAACCCGAGACGTTCCGCAAGATGCTCGTGGCCACCGGCAACGACGTCCGCGTGATGTCGATCAAACTCGCCGACCGGCTGCACAACATGCGCACTCTCGGCGTGATGCGCCCCGAGAAGCAGGCGCGCATCGCCAAGGTGACCCGCGACGTCCTCATCCCGCTCGCCGAACGCCTCGGCGTCCAGGCCCTCAAGACGGAGCTGGAAGACCTCGTCTTCGCGATCCTGCACCCCGAGGAGTACGCGCACACCCGCGAGCTGATCGCCGGCAACGCGGCGCAGGAGACCGACCCGCTCGCCGAGTTCTCCGACGTGATGCGCACGGTGCTGCGCGAGGCCGGCATCCAGGCCGAAGTCCTCATCAGGCCGCGGCACTTCGTCTCGGTCCACCGGGTCTCCCGCAAACGCGGCCGGCTGCGGGGCTGCGACTTCGGCCGGCTGCTGGTGCTGGTGAACGAGGACGCCGACTGCTACGCCGTGCTGGGCGAACTGCACACCTGTATGACGCCGGTCGTCTCGGAGTTCAAGGACTTCATCGCGGTTCCCAAGTTCAACCTGTACCAGTCGCTGCACACCGCGGTGGCCCGCGAGGACGGCCAGGTCGCGGAAGTCCTCATCCGCACGCACCAGATGCACAAGGTCGCCGAGGCCGGCGTCATCGCGCTCGGAAACCCCTACACGGCCTCCGCGGAGGAACAGACCGGCCCGGGCGCCCCCGCGTACGAGGAGCGCGTCGACCCCACCCGGCCCGGCTGGCTCTCCCGCCTCCTGGACTGGCAGGAAGCGGCGCCCGATCCCGACACCTTCTGGTCGACCCTGCGCGAGGACCTCGCCCAGGACCGCGAGATCACCGTCTACCGCCCCGACGGCGGGGCCCTCGGCCTGCCCGAAGGGGCCACCTGCGTGGACGCCGCCTACGCGCAGTACGGCGAAGACGCCCACGCCTGCATCGGCGCCCGGGTGAACGGCCGGCTGGCGACCCTCAGCACCGTCCTGCGGGACGGCGACACCGTCCAGCTCCTCATGGGCCAGGACCCCGCCTCGGAGCCCTCCCGGGAGTGGCTGGAGCACGCCCACACACCCGCCGCCCGGATCGCCATCCAGCGCTGGCTGACGACGCACCCCGCGCCCGCCGAGGACGACGCAGCCGAACCCGCCGCCGAGCCTGCCGCCGGGCCCGCTGCCGGACCCTCGCCCCGACCCGCCGAGACCGCGCCCCCCGCCCGGGCGACGGCCGAGACCGCGCCCCCCGCCCGGGCGACGGCCGATACCGCGCAGCCCGTCCGGTCGGCGACCGGTGCCGCCCCGGCGGACCCGTCCGCCCCGCGCCCAGGAGCCGCGATCACCGTCGTCGACCGGCCCGACGCGAACGTCCGGCTCGCCGGGTGCTGCACCCCGGTGCCGCTCGACGAGGTCACCGGCTTCTCGGTGCGCGGGGGAGTGGTCACCGTGCACCGCGTCGAGTGCGCCGCCGTGGCGCGCATGGCGGACGCGGGGCGCGAGGAGGTCGCCGTGCAGTGGGGCGACACCACCGGATGCCGGGTCACCCTGGTCGCCGAGTCGTTCGGACGCCCCCACCTGCTCGCCGACCTCACCGAGGCCATGGCACTCGAGGGCGCCGAGATCGTCTCCGCCACCGTCGAACCGCCGAGCCAGCAGCGGGTGCGGCACACCTACACCGTGCAACTGCCGGACGCGGCCCGCCTGCCCGCCCTCCTGCGGGCCATGCGCAACGTGCCCGGTGTGTACGACGTGGGGCGTGCGCAGCACCACGCGGCGGCCTCCTCCGGGACGAGGGCCCCCTCCGGGACGAGGTAGGTCCGCCCACGCGCGCGAGTCGCCGAGGCCGCGCGTGCGGGTCTGCCCACGCGCGCGTGAGCCACCCGTTCGAGTGGGCCGGGCGCGCGTCGCCGACGCGGCGCCCCCGCCCGCTGGTAGCGGTGGTGCATGCTGCTCACCCCCCGCGCCCGGCTGAAGTCCGCGCTGCTCGCCTCGGCCGTCTCCGTCTGCCTCGTCGCCGCGAGCGCGCCGGCGGCCCCGCTCGGCGTCGGCGACCGCCTCTTCCCGCACCTCGGCAACCCCGGATACGACGTCGCGTCGTACGACCTGTCCTTCACCTACTCCGGCGCCAACGACAAGCCGCTCCAGGCCGTCACCGTCATCAACGCCTGGACCACCGCCGCCCTGGACCGGATCAACCTCGACTTCGCGCACGGCAAGGTCGACTCGGTCGAGGTGGACGGCAGGCCGGCCGACTTCACCGGCGTGGACGACGACCTGGTGATCACTCCGCAGGACACCCTCGTTCCGGGGAGCTGGACGCGCATCACCGTGCGGCACACCAGCGATCCCGTGATGAGCGGCGACCGTGACGGCGGCTGGGTCAGGACCGCGGACGGCCTCGCCATGGCCAACCAGGCGGACGCCGCCCACATCGTCTTCCCGTGCAACGACCACCCCTCCGACAAGGCGATGTTCACCATCCGGGTGACCGCGCCGGACGCATACACCGCCGTCGCCAACGGGCTGCCCGCCGGCGTGGAGAAGTCCGGCGGGACGACCACCTGGACGTACCGCAGCCAGCACCCCATGGCCACCGAGCTCGCCCAGGTGTCCGTCGGCCGCTCCACCGTCGTGCACCGCGAGGGGCCGCACGCACTGCCCCTGCGGGACGTCGTGCCCACCAAGGACCGCGCCCTCCTCGAACCCTGGCTGAAGAAGACCCCCGAACAGATCGCGTGGCTGGAACGCAAGGTCGGCCCCTACCCCTTCGAGACCTACGGGCTGCTCATGGCCGACGCCGCCACCGGGTTCGAGCTCGAGACGCAGACGCTGTCCCTCTTCGAGAAGGACCTCTTCACCCAGCCCGCCTACCCCAAGTGGTACGTCGAGTCGGTCATGGTCCACGAGCTGGCCCACCAGTGGTTCGGCGACAGCGTCTCGCCGCGCACCTGGTCCGACCTGTGGCTGAACGAGGGACACGCCACCTGGTACGAGGCGCT
Source organism: Streptomyces sp. B21-105 (assembly GCF_036898465.1). Lineage (NCBI taxonomy): Bacteria > Bacillati > Actinomycetota > Actinomycetes > Kitasatosporales > Streptomycetaceae > Streptomyces > Streptomyces sp. B21-105. The sequence continues at coordinate 6,842,230 of NZ_JARUMJ010000001.1, forward strand.
GTACGCGGAGGAGAAGTCGGGCCGCACCCTGGAGGCGCGCATGAAGGCGGCCTACGCCGCATCCGACCGCTGGCGCGCCGCGGGAGGCCCGCCCGCACTGCCCAAGGCGCCGAAGTCCGGCCAGAAGATCAGCATCTTCCGCCCCAACGTGTACGACGGCGCCGCGCTCGTCCTGTACGCGCTGCGCCAGGAGATCGGCCGGGCCGCGTTCGCGCACCTGGAGCGCGCCTGGACGCACAACCACCGGGACTCGACGGCGGGCACCGCCGACTTCGCCCGCCTCGCTGAGAACGTCTCCGGACGCGACCTGACCCCGTTCTTCAGGGAGTGGCTCTACGGCGAGAAGACCCCGCCGATGCCGGGCCACCCGGACTGGACGCCGACGGAGCCCGTCACGAAGAGCCCGGCCGGCAAGGCCCCGAAGCCTGCCCCGCAGGCCCCGCCCGCCGCGAAATAAGGCCGTGACGAGACGGGCCGTGCCGTGCGACCATCGTCAGGTCGCCACGGCACGGGAGACGGGAATCTCCCGGGCTGCTCGCGCGTTGAGCAGCATGAAGGACGCCGAGTCGGCACCTCCAACGACGTAAGGACCCAATGACCTCCTCTTCTTCCTTTTCCCAGGACACCCAGCGCATGGCGCACGCCTACCCCGAAGGTCTTCGGGCCGATGCCCTGATGGAAGAGGACGTCGCCTGGAGCCACGAGATCGACGGAGACCGGGACGGCGACCAGTTCGACCGCTCCGAGCGCGCGGCACTGCGCCGCGTGGCAGGCCTCTCCACCGAGCTCGAGGACGTCACCGAGGTCGAGTACCGACAGCTCCGCCTGGAGCGCGTCGTACTCGTCGGCGTCTGGACCACGGGGACCGCGCAGGACGCGGACAACTCCCTCGCGGAGCTCGCCGCCCTCGCGGAGACCGCGGGCGCGCTCGTGCTCGACGGCGTCATCCAGCGCCGCGACAAGCCCGACGCGGCCACCTACATCGGCTCCGGCAAGGCGAGCGAGCTGCGCGACATCGTCCTCGAGACGGGCGCCGACACCGTCATCTGCGACGGTGAGCTCAGCCCGGGCCAGCTCATCCACCTCGAGGACGTCGTCAAGGTCAAGGTCATCGACCGTACGGCCCTCATCCTCGACATCTTCGCCCAGCACGCCAAGTCCCGAGAGGGCAAGGCGCAGGTCGCACTCGCGCAGATGCAGTACATGCTGCCGCGGCTGCGCGGCTGGGGTCAGTCGCTGTCCCGTCAGATGGGCGGCGGCAAGGGCGGCGGCCTCGCCACCCGCGGTCCCGGTGAGACCAAGATCGAGACGGACCGGCGGCGGATCCGCGAGAAGATGGCGAAGATGCGCCGGGAGATCGCGGAGATGAAGACCGGCCGCGAGATCAAGCGCCAGGAGCGCAAACGCCACAAGGTGCCGTCCGTCGCCATCGCGGGCTACACCAACGCGGGCAAGTCCTCCCTGCTCAACCGCCTCACGGGCGCGGGTGTCCTGGTCGAGAACGCCCTGTTCGCGACCCTGGACCCGACCGTGCGCCGGGCCGAGACGCCCAGCGGCCGTCTGTACACCCTGGCGGACACCGTCGGATTCGTCCGGCACCTGCCGCACCACCTGGTCGAGGCGTTCCGCTCCACGATGGAGGAGGTCGGCGAGTCCGACCTGATCCTGCACGTCGTGGACGGCTCGCACCCTGACCCGGAGGAGCAGCTGGCCGCCGTGCGCGAGGTGGTGCGGGACGTCGGCGCCACCGGCGTGCCCGAGATCGTCGTCATCAACAAGGCGGACGCGGCCGACCCGCTCACCCTGCAGCGGCTCATGCGGGTCGAGAAGCGCTCCATCGCGGTCTCCGCCCGCACCGGCCAGGGCATCGAAGAGCTGCTCGCGCTGATCGACGACGAGCTGCCGAGGCCGTCCGTCGAGATCGAGGCGCTCGTGCCGTACACGCACGGCAAGCTGGTCGCCCGTGCCCACGACGAGGGCGAGGTGCTCTCCGCGGAGCACACGGCGGAGGGCACCCTGCTCAAGGCGCGCGTGCACGAGGAGCTGGCGGCGGAACTCGCGCCGTACACGCCGGCGCCGGCCGCCTGAGCCGTCCGTCCTGGTTTGAAGCCCGCGAAGGGCTGAACACACGAACGCCCGCCCCCTGCGGCAAGCAGGGGGCGGGCGTTCGCGTGTGCGCGCGGCGGCGCCCGTCAGACGCGCGCCGCCGCACGCTCGGTCACCGGCCGGCGAACTTCTTGCTCACCGAGTCGTACACGCCCTTGGCCACGTCGTTCAGCCGCGGGCCCGCGAGCCAGCCCGCGCGCACCGGGCCGATCGAGGTGTTCGACACCAGCGCGGGCTTGCCGTCCGAGCCCGTGGCGACCCAGCCGCCGCCCGACGCGCCGCCGGTCATCGTGCACCCGATGCGGTACATCGTCGGGTCCGCGGTGCTCAGCGAGAACCGTCCCGGCTTGGCCTTGCACTGGTAGAGCTTCTGCCCGTCGTAGGGCGCCGCCGCCGGGTAGCCGGTCGCGGTGATACGGCCCGCCTTCGGCACCGCCGGGGCCTTGAAGTCCACCGGGAGCGCCGAACCGACCGTCTCCTCCAGGGACTTGCCGGAACCGCCCTCCTCCGGCGTCACATGGATGACGGCGTAGTCGTAGGAGGCGCCGTCACCGCCGGTCTGGCCGCCCTGGGCGATCCACTGGTCGGAGGTCTGCGCCCAGTCGCCCCACCACACGCCGTGGGGAGCCGCCTCCTTCTTGGTCGCCGACTCCATCTGCGCGGCCGACTTGCCCGAGTCGTTGTACGACGGAACGAACGCGATGTTCCGGTACCAGCCGCCCTTCTTGCCGGCGTGCACGCAGTGACCCGCCGTCCAGACCAGGTTGGACTTCCCGGGGTGGGCCGGGTCCTGTACGACCGTCGCCGAGCAGACCATCGTGCCCTCGGGAGAGTCGAAGAACACCTTGCCCGCCTGGGGCGCGTTGTCGTGGTACGCGGGCGGCACGGCCTTCGCCTGCACAGTCGCCGGCGTCGGGTCGGTCACCCCCTGGTCGCCGGAGAGGTCGCTGTCGTCGACGCCCCGGTCCGGGTCCTCGGCCTCGCGCATCCGGTCCGGGTCCCACAGCCCCTTGATGATCGGATTGACGTAGTCCTGCGCTTCCCGCAGCCAGTCGTCCTGGTCCCAGTTCTTCCAGGCGCCGTTCCTCCACTTGTCGAGATCGATCCCGTGCTCTTTGAGCCGGTCCTTGATGTCGTCCGGGATCGTGATCTTCCCGTCGTCCGTGGCCGACGCCGAGGCGCTCGCCTGACCGCTCGCGTCGGCGTCGCCCGAATCGCAGGCGGTCGCGGTGAGCGCGAGCACCGAGGCGAGGGCGAGCGCGCTCAGCACGGGGGAGGTTCTGCGACGCGCGTTCCTCCCCCGGCGAGCGGTGGACGAAGGCCGTATGGATCGCATGCTGTTACTCCCCCTGCTGTCAACGAACTTGAAGCACCGGCCGTCCCACGGAGCGAACACGGTCGAACTCGATCGGAAGCGGCTGCGCTCCGTCGAGCTCGGTTCAACTCGGCCGAACGCAGACGAACTCGGTCACGTCCCTCGAACTCATCGTGATCTCACGTCGAGTTCAAGCGGGTCTCACGACCGGGTGCGATGCCACCACACGATATGCGGTCGCTGTGGGGGACTTCCGACGGAACGGCAACTGTTCGGTCACAGCAGCGATCTTGAGGCAACCCGTAACCGGTCGATGCGTCCGGGGTTGTAGCGACAGGGGCTCCTTGATGCCCGCCGCTGACCGCGGGCCGGCAGGGAACGCGGCCGGGGAGCGCGGCCGTGGCCCGAGCCGGTGCCCCTGGGCGTTCGTGATCGGGCCGGCGGGCTGGGCGCGGTGGGCGAGCAGCCCCGCACGATGCCGTGTCACCGCCGCGATCACGCACGGCCCCCCTTCTTCACCAGGAGCGACCTTGACCACCTCCCTCGAGTCCACCGTCGATCTCCTGGACCACCCCGATCCGCACACGGCGGCCCAGGCCGCTGCCGTGGAGAACCTGCTGCGCTGCTGGGCGCGCGAGGCCGGCCTGTCCGCACCCGCCGACGACCTCCTCCGGGTGCCGCTGCCCGCCAGCGGGGTCGCCCTGCTGGCGCCCGTCCTCTACTGGTCCCCGACGGGCATGCACCGCTTCGGCCTGCCCCGCCTGGCGGGTGCGCCCGAACAGACCCCGCCCGTGGACGCCGTCATGGTCGCGGCGCTGCTGGCGCGCGAGGCGAACCCGGGCGACGCTCGGACCGGCCCGCTCCGCGGGCCCGGCGGAGCCCGGCCGGTCACCGCCGACGGCGAAGGAGTCGAGCTGGTCGCACGGGTCGCCGACTCCGTCCGCCGTACCGCCGCCTTCATCGGCGAGCGCCGGGAACGCCCCGCCGACGCTCCCGACCTGTTCCTCGCCGCCGAGCAGGCACTGGTGCTCGGGCATCCGCTGCATCCCACACCGAAGAGCCGGGAAGGGCTCACGGAGGGTGACGCGCGCCTGTACTCGCCCGAGGCACGGGGTGCGTTCCCCCTGCACTGGCTCGCTGTCGATCCGTCCGTGCTGGCCACCGACTCCGCCTGGACCGAGGGCGGCCGCCCCGTGCCCGCCGCCGTGCTGACGGCCCGGCTCGCCGGCCGCGGGCTTTTGCTGCCCGAGGGCTTCGCGGCGCTGCCGGTGCATCCCTGGCAACTGCGCGAGGCGCGGCGCCGGCCCGAGGTCCGGTCCCTGTTCGACGCCGGACTGCTCCGGGACCTGGGCCCCCACGGCCTGCCCTGGCACCCGACGTCCTCCGTGCGCACCCTCCATCGCTCCGGTGCCGCCGCGATGCTCAAACTGTCGCTGGGACTGCGCATCACCAACTCCCGGCGCGAGAACCTCCGCAAGGAACTGCACCGCGGTGTCGAGGTGCACCGGCTGCTGCGGGCCGGCCTGGCGGCGCGGTGGCGGGCCGCCCACCCCGGCTTCGACATCGTCCGGGACCCGGCCTGGCTCGCCGTCGACGGTCCGGACGGCCTCCCGCTGACGGGGCTCGACGTGGTGATCCGCCACAATCCGTTCGCCCCGTCGGACGACGTCACCTGCCTCGCCGCTCTCGTCGCACCCCGGCCGCACGGCCCGCGGACGGCCGCCGACGCCGCTGCCCCGGACCCGGCCGCCGCCCCCCGCTCACGGCTGGCCGCGATCGTCCAGCGCCTCGCCCGACGCATCGGCCGGACCCCCGGGGCGGTCGCCGCCGAGTGGTTCCTGCGCTACCTGGAACGGATCGTCCGTCCCGTCCTGTGGCTCGACGGCGAGGCGGGCATCGCGCTGGAGGCGCACCAGCAGAACACCCTCCTCCTGCTGGACGCCGACGGCTGGCCCACCGGCGGCCGCTACCGCGACAACCAGGGCTACTACTTCCGCGAGTCCCGCCGCGCGGACCTCGCCGCCCGACTGCCCGGGATCGGCGAGGCCAGCGACACCTTCGTCGCCGACGAGGTCACCGACGAGCGCTTCTGCTACTACCTGGGGATCAACAACGTCCTCGGACTCGTCGGCGCGTTCGGCTCGCAGCGGCTCGCCGACGAACGACTGCTGCTCGCCGCCTTCCGGCGTTTCCTCGGGGACGCCGCCCACGGCCCGGGCCGACTGCGCAGTTCACTGCCCGCACGGCTGCTCGACTCGCCCGTCCTGCGCTGCAAGGCCAATCTGCTGACCCGGCTGCACGGTCTCGACGAGCTCGTCGGACCGGTGGACACCCAGTCCGTCTACGTCACCGTCCCCAATCCGCTGCGCCCCTGAGCCGAGCGCCCGCTGTTCGCCTGCCGTCGGCGCTGCCGCCGTCCGCCTTGCCGTGTGTCCCCCTGAGAGGAGCCTGCCGTGCGGTCCGTCGAGACCGGAGCCGAAGCCCACCCCGTCTGCTGCCCCGTCTCCGGTCTCGGTGACTGGGGGACCGCCCGGACGCACGCGGGCGGGTTCCGCCTCATCCCCGTGCGCATCGAACGGGACCTGTCCCTCGTCGGCCGCTGGATGAACGACCCCGCCGTCGCGGCCTTCTGGGAACTGGCGGGGCCCGAACGCGTCACGGCGCGGCACCTGCGCGATCAACTCGCCGACGGCGGCCGAAGCGTCCCGTGCCTCGGTGTGCTGGAGGGGCGGCCCATGAGCTACTGGGAGATCTACCGGGCCGATCTCGATCCGCTCGCCGGCCACTATCCGGCCCGGCCGTACGACACCGGGATCCACCTGCTCATCGGCGGTGCCGCCGACCGGGGGCGGGGGCTCGGGAGCATGCTGCTGCGCGTCGTCGCCGATCTCGTCCTGGCCGGGTCGCCCGCGTGTGCCCGGGTGGTCGCCGAACCCGACCTGCGCAACGTCGCGTCCGTCGCCGCGTTCCTGACCGCCGGTTTCCGGCTCTTCACCGAGCTCGATCTTCCCGCCAAACGGGCCGCCCTCATGGTCCGGGACCGGAGCCTGCGTGATCTGCTGTGAGGCCTGGCCTGGCCGGTCCAGACCAGACCGGTCCTGTGTGGTCTTCGGTGGTCGGGTTCGGCCGCCGGCCGATCACCGATCGGTCATTTCCCTTCCCGTCCCTTCCCGGTTCGCTCACCTTCGTCCGCCTCACCTCCCCGCAGCGAGAGGCCACCGTCTTGATCCCTTCCCTCCCGTCCGCCTCGACCGCCCGTTTGTCAGTGCCGCGCCGTAGGGTGGTCGCGCTATGACGAAGCCCTCACTCCCCGAACTCCTGCACGCCGCCGTCGCCGCCGTCGGCGGCACGGAGCGCCCCGGCCAGGTGACCATGGCCGAAGCCGTCGCCGAGGCGATCGACGACGGATCCCATCTGCTGGTCCAGGCCGGCACCGGCACCGGCAAGTCGCTCGGCTACCTCGTGCCCGCGCTCGCCCACGGGGAGCGCGTCGTGGTGGCGACCGCCACGCTCGCCCTGCAGCGCCAGCTCGTGGAGCGGGACCTGCCGCGCACGGTCGAGGCCCTGCACCCGCTGCTGCGGCGCCGCCCGGAGTTCGCCATGCTCAAGGGCAGATCGAACTACCTGTGTCTGCACCGGCTGCACGAAGGCGTCCCGCAGGACGAGGAGGAAGGCCTCTTCGACCAGTTCGAGGCCGCCGCGCCCACCAGCAAGCTGGGCCAGGACCTGTTGCGGCTGCGGGACTGGTCCGGCGAGACCGAGTCCGGTGACCGCGACGACCTGACCCCGGGCGTGTCCGACCGGGCCTGGGCGCAGATCTCGGTCTCCTCCCGGGAGTGCCTGGGTGCGACGAAGTGCGCGTACGGCGCCGAGTGCTTCGCGGAGATGGCCCGCGAGCGCGCGAAGCTCGCCGAGGTCGTCGTCACCAACCACGCCCTGCTCGCCATCGACGCCATCGAGGGCGCCCCCGTCCTTCCGCCGCACGAGGTGCTGATCGTCGACGAGGCGCACGAGCTGGTCTCCCGGGTCACCGGCGTCGCGACCGGCGAGCTCACCCCCGGCCAGGTCAACCGGGCCGTGCGCCGGGCGGCGAAGCTGGTCGACGAAAAGTCCGCCGACCAACTGCAGACGGCCGCCGAGGGCTTCGAGCGGCTGATGGAGCTGGCGCTGCCCGGCCGTCTGGAGGAGGTCCCGGAGGATCTCGGCTACGCGCTCATGGCGCTGCGCGACGCCGCGCGGACCGTGATCTCCGCCATCGGCGCGACCCGCGACAAGTCCGTCCAGGACGAGGACGCGGTCCGCAAACAGGCGCTGGCCTCGGTCGAGTCGGTGCACGACGTGGCGGAACGCATCACCAACGGATCCGAGTGGGACGTCGTCTGGTACGAGCGGCACGACCGTTTCGGCGCGTCGCTGCGGGTCGCCCCGATGTCGGTGTCGGGTCTGCTGCGGGAGAAGCTTTTCACGGACCGCTCCGTCACCCTCGCCTCGGCCACGTTGAAGCTGGGCGGCGACTTCAACGGGGTGGGCGCTTCGATGGGGCTGGCCCCGGAAGGCGCGGAGGGGGAGGACGTCCCGCAGTGGAAGGGCATCGACGTCGGATCGCCCTTCGACTACCGCAAGCAGGGCATCCTGTACGTCGCCAGACACCTCGCGCGCCCCGCGCGGGACGGCGACCGCGCCGACATGCTCGACGAGCTGACCGAACTGATCCAGGCGGCCGGCGGTCGCACCCTCGGCCTCTTCTCCTCCATGCGGGCGGCGCAGCTCGCCGCCGAGGAACTGCGTGTGCGCATCCCCGAGTTCCCGATCCTGCTCCAGGGCGAGGAGACCCTCGGCGAGCTGATCAAGAACTTCTCGGCGGATCCGCAGACCTGTCTCTTCGGCACGCTGTCGCTCTGGCAGGGCGTCGACGTCCCCGGCGCCAGCTGTCAGTTGGTCGTCATGGACAAGATCCCGTTCCCGCGCCCCGACGACCCCCTCATGACCGCACGCCAGAAGGCGGTGGAGGAGGCCGGAGGCAACGGCTTCATGGCTGTGGCGGCCACGCACGCGGCGCTGCTCATGGCCCAGGGGGCGGGCCGTCTCGTCCGGGCGTCGGGGGACCGTGGAGTCGTCGCAGTGTTGGACCAGCGGCTTGCGACGGCCCGCTACGGCAGCTATCTCAAGGCGTCCCTTCCCGACTTCTGGTACACCACGGACCCCCACCAGGTCCGCAGGTCGCTGGCGGCGATCGACGCGAAGGCGAAGCAGGCGGAGACGGTGACGGAATAGACCCGGCGGCGAACGCCCGGGCCCTTCGAGGGCCCGGGCGCGTGGAGGGACCCGGGCCCGTCGAGTCGAGGGCCCGTGCGCCGCACAGGCTTTGGGCGCCGCACAGGCTTTCGGGCACAGCACAGGGCCCCGGAACCGGCGCAGGGATCCCGGGGCCCAGTCAGGGGGACGGGAAAGGCCCGTCCGTCGCCGTGCTCAGACGCGGCGGAGTACGGCCACCACCTTGCCGAGGATCGTCGCATCGTCGCCGGGGATCGGCTCGTAGGCGGCGTTGTGGGGGAGCAGCCACACATGGCCGTCCTCGCGCTTGAAGCGCTTGACGGTGGCCTCGCCGTCGAGCATCGCGGCCACGATGTCGCCGTTCTCCGCGACGGGCTGGCGACGCACGGTGACCCAGTCGCCGTCGCAGATGGCGGCTTCGATCATCGAGTCGCCGACGACCTTCAGTACGAAGAGCTCGCCGTCGCCGACCAGCTGCCTCGGGAGCGGGAAGACGTCCTCCACCGATTCCTCGGCGAGGATCGGACCGCCGGCGGCGATACGCCCGACGAGCGGGACGTACGACGCGGCGGGCTTGCCGGCGGTGTCCGTGGGCTGCACGGAGGCCGCCTGGTCGGAGCCTCGCACCTCGTACGCGCGCGGGCGGTGCGGGTCACGGCGCAGGAAGCCCTTGCGCTCCAGCGCCATCAACTGGTGTGCGACCGAGGAGGTGCTGGACAGGCCGACCGCCTGGCCGATCTCCCGCATCGACGGCGGGTAGCCGCGCCGTTGTACGGAATCCCTGATGACTTCGATCACTCGGCGCTGCCGGTCCGTGAGTCCCGAGCTGTCCGCGCGGATGCCTGGAGGTCGGCCCGGCAGGGAACGCTTGTGTCCCTCGGGATTCATGGCTTCGTTCATCGCATGCACCGGCTCGAGTCGGCCCTGGGAGCGGTCCTGGGCAGTGATGGTGGCACTGTCTGCGGTGGTGGTCACGTCGGCCCCTCTCGGTTGTCTCCCTGCTGGACAACGGTAGTGGCTTTCGAAAGGTTGCGCCAAACACACGTTCGAGTGAAAAAGCGCGGATAGCCTTACTTGATCACGTGTCGGGGTGTATGGGCTGGCGCGGTTCGGTGACGGAGGGGCGAGATCGTCGTCGTACCCGTTGTTGTAGTCTTCACCGCCGGAGCCGGTGACCTTGTGAGGCGTGGCCCCAGTGTGCCATCCGGCCTCCTGTAGATCGGGAACGGGCCGCGCTCTGCGCGAGAATCCCACCGCTCCTCCTTGTGGCGCTCACGGTATCGCCGCATCAGCTCCGGCGATACGACTGCACGCGCGTGCGTGCCTCGGGTGCGCGTGTCACGCGTGCGCGTGCCGCGAGTCCGGCTTGCGGAGCGGCTCGCGAGTGAGGCTGTCGGCGTGTGGGCGCGCCACCCGGCGGGCCTGCGGACGGGCAGGTCCCGTGCGTGGTTCCGGGTGCGCAAAGTGACCGCCGCAACGCGTGCGGTGAGATCGGCGAGGCGACACGCGATATGGCCTGGATGTATGAGCCAATCCCTACATCTAGTGGTTGGATGGCCGAAGCGGCCCAGAAGTTGTGGTCCCCGGTGTCTTCGGATGCTCATGGATCGCCTATGCTTGGGGCTGCTTCGAGGGGCCCGTGAGGCCTGGCGAGGCTATTTGGTCTGCTGTGAGGAGGGTTGGAGTACATGCACTGCCCCTTCTGCAGGCACCCCGACAGCCGGGTCGTCGACAGTCGGACCACGGACGACGGCACGTCGATCCGGCGGCGTCGCCAATGTCCCGACTGCTCTCGTCGGTTCACGACCGTGGAGACGTGCTCGCTGATGGTGGTCAAGCGGTCCGGCGTCACCGAGCCGTTCAGCCGCACAAAGGTCATCAACGGCGTACGCAAGGCATGCCAGGGGCGGCCGGTCACCGAGGACGCTCTCGCTCAGCTCGGCCAGCGGGTCGAGGAGGCGGTGCGGGCCACCGGAAGTGCCGAGTTGACCACCCATGACGTGGGACTGGCCATACTCGGTCCGCTGCAGGAACTCGATCTCGTCGCCTATCTGCGGTTCGCCTCCGTCTACCGGGCGTTCGACTCGCTCGAGGACTTCGAGGCCGCCGTCGCGGAACTCAGGCGCGGGGCGGGGGGCTCCGACGCGGACGACGACGACCGTGCGGACGACGCCCGGGCCGAGGACGACACAGGAGCCGTCGCGGGGAGCCGGGAAGACGGCGGCGGGCCGGGAGGGACCGTGCAGGTCCCCGAGCCCGCCCACGCCACCGACTGACCGCCGGAACCGGACTCATGAGTCCGGGCGGCCGGTGCGGCGGCGGACGAAGACCTGCTGCGGGCGGTGGCGCGTGGACGCCCGCAGTACCAGGCAGTACCAGACAGAACAACGTGCCACGGGAACAACGTGGCATTTCAGGGCGTTTTCGCCCGCAGAGGGAGGCGGCATGACAGAGACGGCGAGCGGTCCGGCACGAGGTTCCCGAGCCAAGGGCGCCAAGACCACCAAGGGCCTGCGTATCGAGCGTGTCCACACCACCCCCGGAGTTCATCCGTACGACGAGGTGGTCTGGGAACGCCGTGACGTCGTCATGACCAACTGGCGCGACGGCTCGGTCAATTTCGAGCAGCGTGGCGTCGAGTTCCCCGACTTCTGGTCGGTGAACGCGGTCAACATCGTCACCAGCAAGTACTTCCGGGGCGCCGTCGGCACCCCGCAGCGCGAGACCGGCCTCAGGCAGCTGATCGACCGCATCGTGAAGACGTACCGGAAGGCCGGCGAGGACCACAGGTACTTCGCCTCGCCCGCCGATGCCGAGATCTTCGAGCACGAGCTGGCATACGCCCTCCTGCACCAGATCTTCAGCTTCAACAGCCCTGTCTGGTTCAACGTGGGCACCCCGCAGCCCCAGCAGGTCTCCGCCTGCTTCATCCTGGCCGTCGACGACTCCATGGAGTCGATCCTCGACTGGTACAAGGAAGAGGGCATGATCTTCAAGGGCGGCTCCGGCGCCGGCCTGAACCTCTCCCGCATCCGCTCCTCCAAGGAACTTCTCTCCTCCGGCGGCAACGCCTCCGGCCCGGTCTCCTTCATGCGTGGCGCCGACGCCTCCGCCGGCACCATCAAGTCCGGCGGCGCCACCCGTCGCGCGGCCAAGATGGTCGTCCTCGACGTGGACCACCCGGACGTAGAGGACTTCATCGCCACCAAGGTGAAGGAAGAGGAGAAGATCCGCGCCCTGCGCGACGCGGGCTTCGACATGGACCTGGGCGGCGACGACATCACGTCCGTCCAGTACCAGAACGCCAACAACAGCGTCCGGGTGAACGACGAGTTCATGACGGCCGTCGAGAACGGCACCGAGTTCGGCCTGCGCGCCCGGATGACCGGCGAGATCATCGAGAAGGTCGACGCCAAGGCGCTCTTCCGCAAGCTCGCCGAGGCCGCGTGGGCCTGTGCCGACCCGGGCATCCAGTACGACGGCGTGATCAACAACTGGCACACCTGCCCCGAGTCCGGCCGGATCACCGCGTCGAACCCGTGCAGCGAGTACATGCACCTGGACAACACGTCCTGCAATCTCGCCTCGCTGAACCTGATGAAGTTCCTCAAGGACGACAGCAAGGGCCACCAGTCCTTCGACGCCGACCGCTTCCAGAAGGTCGTCGAGCTCGTCATCACCGCGATGGACATCTCCATCTGCTTCGCGGACTTCCCGACCCAGAAGATCGGCGAGAACACGCGCGCGTTCCGCCAGCTCGGCATCGGCTACGCCAACCTCGGCGCCCTGCTGATGGCGACCGGCCACGCCTACGACTCCGCCGGCGGCCGCTCGCTGGCCGGCGCGATCACCTCGCTGATGACCGGCACGGCCTACCGCCGCTCCTCCGAACTGGCGGCGGTCGTCGGCCCGTACGACGGCTACGCCCGCAACGCCGACGCCCACAACCGCGTCATGAAGCAGCACTCCGACGCCAACGCCACAGCCGTCCGCATGGACGACCTGGACACCCCGGTCTGGGCCGCCGCCACGGAGGCCTGGCAGGACGTGCTGCGCCTCGGCGAGAAGAACGGCTTCCGCAACTCCCAGGCGTCCGTGCTCGCCCCGACCGGCACCATCGGTCTGGCGATGTCCTGCGACACCACGGGTGTCGAGCCCGACCTCGCCCTGGTCAAGTTCAAGAAGCTGGTCGGCGGCGGCTCGATGCAGATCGTCAACGGCACCGTTCCGCAGGCCCTGCGCCGCCTGGGCTACCAGGAGGAGCAGATCGAGGCGATCGTCGCCCACATCGCCGAGAACGGCAACGTGATCGACGCCCCCGGTCTGGCGCACGAGCACTACGAGGTCTTCGACTGCGCCATGGGCGAGCGCGCCATCTCCCCGATGGGTCACGTCCGCATGATGGCCGCGATCCAGCCGTGGATCTCCGGCGCCATCTCCAAGACGGTCAACATGCCGGAGACGGCGACCGTCGAGGAGGTCGAGGAGATCTACTTCGAGGCCTGGAAGCTCGGCGTCAAGGCCCTCGCGATCTACCGCGACAACTGCAAGGTCGGCCAGCCCCTCTCCGCGAAGACCAAGGAGAAGGAGAAGACCGAGGTCACGGCAAAGGCCGAGGACACGATCCGCGCCGCGGTCGAGAAGGTCATCGAGTACCGCCCGGTCCGCAAGCGGCTGCCCAAGGGGCGTCCCGGCATCACGACCTCGTTCACGGTCGGCGGCGCCGAGGGTTACATGACCGCCAACTCCTACCCGGACGACGGTCTCGGCGAGGTCTTCCTGAAGATGTCCAAGCAGGGCTCGACCCTCGCCGGCATGATGGACGCGTTCTCCATCGCCGTCTCGGTCGGCCTCCAGTACGGCGTGCCGCTGGAGACCTACGTCTCGAAGTTCACCAACATGCGCTTCGAGCCGGCTGGCATGACCGACGACCCGGATGTGCGGATGGCGCAGTCGATCGTCGACTACATCTTCCGGCGTCTGGCGCTCGACTTCCTGCCGTTCGAGACGCGTTCCGCGCTCGGCATCCACTCCGCCGAGGAGCGTCAGCGCCACCTGGAGACCGGTTCGTACGAGCCGACCTTCGAGGAGGAGAACGTGGACGTCGAGGGCCTGGCTCAGTCGGCCCCGCGTCAGACGGACCTCAAGGCCGTCGCCGCCCCGAAGGCCGAGGTCGAGGCCGTCGAGCCGGCCCCGAAGCAGGTCCACACCAGCGCCGAACTGGTGGAGATGCAGCTGGGCATCCAGGCCGACGCCCCGCTCTGCTTCTCCTGCGGCACGAAGATGCAGCGCGCGGGTTCCTGCTACATCTGCGAGGGCTGCGGTTCCACGAGCGGCTGCAGCTGACGTCGGACGTCCGCTGGAACTGATCCAGCTCGTCGGGGCGGTGGAGTCGATGTCCGGCTCCGCCGCCCTCGGCGTTTTTGCGCCCGGGAGGCGGCTCCGGCGCCCGGGAGGCTTCGCCTACAGGAGGCCTCCGTGGACGGCGCGGAGCCCGGCGGCGGTCAGGAGCGGCGCGTCCGGCCCATGATCCGGGTGAACGTCGACGGATCGTCCTCGAAGCCCTGGACGCCGGAGTGGAACGACCAGCTGTCCGACGTCTCCCGGACGAACTCCGCGACGGTCGCCGCCGTCGCGCCGAGGACGTCGCCGAAGTCGTTCTCGTCCAGGACGGTGTAGCCCTCCCTTATCCGGAAGGCCGGGTTCAGCACGCTGACGAACGTCCGGTGGTCCTGTAGCTGCTGGATGACGACGCCGACCACCACGCGCGCGTACCGCGCGTCCAGACGGTCGAGTTCCAGCGTCATGACCTCGTCCCAGCCGAAGCCCTTGCCGTCCTTGCTGTCCCGGTTGAGGTAGATCGTGCCGTCGGGGGAGCGGCTGTCGAAGTGCACGACGTAGGCCGGCTCCCCCTGCGGGTCGCTCGTCAGATAGGTCGCGGCCACGATGTCCAGGTCGGTGGGCGGCCGGCCTGCCGGGCTCGGGTCCCACTTGAGCGACATCTCGATCTTGCGGATGCCCTTCTTCAGTCCGCTCACCGGACTTCCCCTCCCCGTTTCCCCGTCTGTCTGCCGATACCCCGAACTGCTCGGCCGTCAGGGCCGGTTGTCCATCCTGCCACGCGCGCGTGCGCGGTCGCAGGCTAGCTCTCTGTCCAAGGGTGACCAACGCCACGTCCGGTGGCCTTACCATGGCGCGGTGCTGGTCAAGTGGATTCGCTGCACCGTGGTGGACCGCCGCGGTTTCGAACGGGGACAGCGAAAGTGGGCGGGGCTTCTGGGCGAGCCGGGATTCAGGGGACAGGGCGGGGGCTGGAGCAGGGCACGGCCCTCCGTCGCCCATGTCTTCGCCTTCTGGGAGAGCCGCGCCTTCTACGACTCCTTCATGGCCCGCTCCCACGACCGGCTGGCGACCGCTCAGGCGGGCACGTTCAAGGACGTCCAGGCACGGCTGTTCGACTACCGCTTCGACGTCAAGACCGGCTTCGAGCCCCGCTTCACCGACTCCGACGTGGTGCGGGTGGCGCTGTGCCGGGTCCACGAGGAACGCGCCGAGCACTTCACGCTGATGCAGGAGAAGGTCTGGAACCCGGCCATGGCCGGCTCGCCCGGCATGATCCGGGGCATGTTCGCCGAGGCGCCCGGACACGAGTTCCTGGTGCTGTCGATGTGGCGCTCGCAGGCCGAACACGGCAAGTACCGCACCGAGCGGGTGGAGCGGCTCGCCCTCCGTGCGCAGACGGAGGCGGACATCGCCTCCCTCACCGGCGACATCGTCGAACTCGAGTCGGCCTGGACGGTCTGACCCCGCAGCCCAGGGGTGGGGAACGTGCGCCGTCCGGCGTCTTCCGGTGCGGGCGCGGTGTGACCTACGCCGTATGGAGGCCGCCCGAGTGCTCTATCGGGCGTCCGTCGATCTAGGGTCTTGGCATGGCACGACCACGGCGCATCGTCCTTGTCCGGCACGGCGAGTCGACGGGCAATGTTGATGACACCGTCTACGAGCGAGAACCCGATCATGCTCTGGGCCTGACGGAGCTGGGCCGTCGGCAGGCGGAGGAGACGGGAAAGAACCTGCGGGAGGTGTTCGGCCGCGAGCGGGTCAGCGTGTACGTCTCGCCCTACCGGCGTACACACGAGACCCTCCGAGCCTTCCGCCTCGACCCCGAACTCATACGCGTACGGGAGGAGCCCCGGCTGCGCGAGCAGGACTGGGGAAACTGGCAGGACCGTGACGACGTCCAGTTGCAGAAGACCTACCGGGACGCCTACGGGCACTTCTTCTACCGGTTCGCGCAAGGCGAGAGCGGAGCCGACGTCTACGACCGCGTCGGCGGCTTCCTGGAGAGCCTGTTCCGCAGTTTCGAGGCCCCCGACCACCCTCCGAACGTGCTCCTCGTGACCCACGGGCTGGCGATGCGGCTGTTCTGCATGCGCTGGTTCCACTGGACGGTCGCCGACTTCGAGTCGCTCGCCAATCCCGGGAACGCCGAGATGCGGATGCTCGTTCTCGGTGACGACGGCAAGTACACCCTCGACCGGCCGTTCAACCGCTGGCGGGAGCCGGAGCCGTACGGAATCACCGGAGATAGAGTGGCAGAGAGATGACAGCTGATTCCTCCGGTGTCTGTGGTGCCTCCGGTGCCTCTGGCTCCTCGCCTGAGGGCCGCCTCGACCGGGCGCTCGCCAGTCTGCGCGGCCTCGCCGTGGGCGACGCACTGGGCTCGCAGTTCTTCGTTCCGGTGAACTTCCCCCTGCTCCAGCGCCGCGAGCCACCGCCCGGACCGTGGCAGTGGACGGACGACACCGAGATGGCCTGCTCCGTCGTCGCCGTCCTGGCCGCCCACCAGCGCATCGATCAGGACGCCCTGGCCCGCTCCTTCGCGGAGCACCACGACTTCGACCGCGGCTACGGTCCCGCCGTCAACCGACTGCTGCGGCTCGTCAGGGAGGGCGCGGACTGGCGTGAGCTGTCGGCCGCCCTGTTCAACGGACAGGGATCCTGGGGCAACGGCGCGGCGATGCGCATCGCCCCTCTCGGCGCCTGGTACGCGGATGATCCGGAGCAGGCGACCCATCAGGCCGAGATCTCCGCCTATCCCACCCACCAGCACCGGGAGGCCGTGGTCGGGGCCATGGCCGTCGCCGCGGCCGCCGCGCTGGCGGCCGCCCCCGCGGGCCCGCCCAGCGCAGAGGCGCTGCTGGACGGCGTCGTCGACCTCGTGCCGAAGAGCGCCGTCGGCGCCGGGCTGCGTCGCGCCCGGGACATGCTCGACTACGCGGACGCGGCCACCGTCGCGGCCGTCCTCGGCTGCGGGCGGCGTACCTCGGCCCATGACACCGTCCCCTTCGCGGTCTGGTCGGCCGCCCGCGCTCTCGGGGACTTCGAGGCGGCGTTCTGGACGACCGCGCAGGTCGGCGGGGACGTGGACACGACCTGCGCCATCGTGGGCGGAATCGTGGCCGGCGGCAAGACCGGAACTCCGCCGGCCGCCTGGACGCGGCAGGCCGAGGAACTCCCGGAGTGGGTGCCCACCGCAGGTTGACGCCGCGGGTGCCCGCCATCGCACTCGTCACCGCGAGTCGTCCGGTGCCCGTTCACGTGTGACGTCGGGCGCATGTCGCTGCGAGATGTCCAGGGCCTGTCAGTGTGTGGCGCCCGTGCCCTGCGTCTCCGCTCGGCGGCGGGCCGGGCCCCTGGCCGATGAGAACTCTCTGTGCCCGGCGGGAACTCTGTGTGATCGTCCCGCGTTGTCCGAATACCGCCGCGCGACATGTGCGAAGTCCACGGCGCGACGGGAGCGGGTGGGTGCCGGGGGTGCCAGGGGTGCCGGGGGTGCATGGACCGGGGCTGTGGCCGGGGAGCGATCCAGGGGGTGGGTATGAGGTTCGTGCTGGCGATGCTGTTCGTGATCATGTCGATGTGCCGGGGCTGCCGACGGGGCCGGCCCCGGGGCGACCATGGCCGCGCTGTGGCAGACCGTGACGCTCCCGGGGCGGCTCGTGCGGTCGTACGGTCACCCCACCGCGGGGCCCGCCGTACCGGACAGCGCTTCCAGGTCGCTCTTGCGGACCCGGATCACGAACCAGGCCGTCACCAGAGCGAGCACCGCCATGGCGGCGGCCGGCACGAACGCCGCCGAGATGCCGTGGGCGAGCACCTCGTGCCCCCAGGGGGCGGGCAACTGGTGCGTTGTGGCGAACTCCGCCTTCTGCTCTGCGGTGCCGTCGGCGAGGAACCGGGGCAGCTGCTTCTCCGCCTCGTCCTTGCTCGCCGACCCGAAGACGGTCGTCAGGATGGACAACCCCAGCGAGCCGCCCACCTGTTGCGTGGCGTTGAGCAGCCCGGAGGCCGCGCCCGCCTCGTGCGCGGGCACCCCGGACACCGCCGTGACGGTGACCGTCACGAAGTTGAGCCCCATCCCGAAGGCGAAGATCAGGATCGGCCCGAGGACCCCGCCGGCATAGGAGCTGTCCGGGGTGATGAACGCCTGCCAGCCGAGCCCGATCGCCACCAGGGCGGAGCCGACGAGCATGAACGGCTTGGGACCCAGTACCGGCAGGAAGCGCTGCGACAGGCCCGCGCCCACCGCGATGGCGACCGTGACCGGCAGGAAGGCGAGACCGGCCTTGATCGGGCTGTACCCCAATATGTTCTGCACGAAGAGCACGATGTAGAAGAACATGCCGAACATGGCGGCCGCGAGGCTCAGCATGATCACGTACGTGCCGGAGCGGTTGCGGTCGGCGAACATCTTCAGCGGGGTGATCGGCTCCTTGGCGCGCATCTCGGTGAAGACGAAGCCGATCAGCAGGATCACCGCCGCTGCGAACGCGCCGAGGGTCAGGCCGTCCCGCCAGCCTTCCTCGGCCGCGCGGATGAAGGCGTAGACCAAGGAGGCCATGCCGGCCGTCGACGTCAGTGCGCCCACGATGTCGAAGCGACCGGGATGCCGCTCGGACTCGTTGATGTACATCGGCGCGACGACAGCGATGAGCACCCCGATGGGCACGTTCACGAACAGCACCCAGCGCCAGTCGAGCCACTCGGTGAGCATGCCGCCCGCGAGCAGTCCGATGGCGCCGCCGCCTGCGGAGACCGCTGCGAAGACGCCGAAGGCCCGGTTGCGCTCGGGGCCCTCGGGGAACGTCGTGGTGATGAGCGCCAGCGAGGTGGGCGACGCGATGGCGCCGCCCACGCCTTGCAGCGCCCGTGCGGCCAGCAACTGCCAGGGCTCCTGGGCCAGTCCGCCCAGGAGCGAGGCGAAGGTGAAGATCAGGATGCCGGCCATGAAGGCACGTCGCCGGCCGAGGATGTCGCCCGCCCGGGCGCCGAGCAGCAGCAGCCCGCCGAAGGTGAGCGTGTAGGCGCTGACCACCCAGGTGAGGTCGGTGGTGCTGAACTTGAGCGCGTCTTGAATGTGCGGGAGTGCGATGTTCACAATCGTCGCGTCGAGCACCACCATGAGTTGGCAGGCCGCGATGACGGTGAGCGCGATGCCGGGGTGTCCCGCCCGGCGGGCCGCACCTGGTTTCTGTTTTTTGGTCAACTGAGAGGTCGTCACGAAGGGTCCCCCACAAGAGCGTTAGTGAACGCTGGCGTTCACTGGCGCGTCAACGGTAGTGAGTCCCTAGTAGTGAACGCAAGCGTTCACTTGCGGCGTCGCCCCAGGGCGTGTCCCCCGTCGCGATCACGCAGGGCCTCACCCGGCCCCGGTCCCCGCTTCACCCGCGATCCCCGCTCCTACTGCTCGCTGGAGACAGTCAGATGGATACTTTGCGCTGGACGGCCGCCCCCGCTCAGGCGGCCTCCCCCCGCCGGCGCGGCGCCGTGCTCGAACGTGCGATTCTCGATGCCGCGCTGGAGCAGTTGGGCACGGTCGGCTGGAACGGCCTCACGATGGAGGGCGTCGCGGCCGGCGCCCAGACCGGCAAGGCGGCCGTCTACCGTCGCTGGCCGTCCAAGGAGGATCTCGTCGCCGACGCCCTGCGGGCCGCACTGCCCAGCTTCGACCGTGTTCCGGATCTGGGAAGCGTGCGGGCGGACCTGGTGGCCCTGTGCCGCACCGCGCGGGACGCGATGTTCTCCCGCCCGGGTTCCGCCTTGCGCTCGGTGATTCACGAATGCGATCCGTCCCAGGCGGGGCGCTTCCAGACCCTGATCCTCGAGGGCGTGGTGGAACCCACCGTCGGACTTCTGCACGAGGTGATCAGTCGTGGGATCGAGAGGGGAGAGGTGCGGGCCGATGCGGCGAACGGCTATGTCTTCGACGTCATCCCGGCCGTCATGATGTACCGCTCCAAGGTGTGCGCGTGCGAATGGAGCGACCGTGATCTCGACGAGATGATCGACACGCTCATGTTGCCGCTGCTGCGGCCGGACGCGTCCTGAACGGCGGTTCGGCGACGCCGGAATCGGGCCGTGCCGCGGCCCGGCGGGGGCCGGGGCGACCGGGGTGTCGCTCCGGGATCCGGTCGGCGTAACCTAAGGACGCCATGCCGTACGAACCACCTACTCACACCGTCGAGCGCTCCCTTCGCGCCACGACCGGAGCGAAGATCATTGCCGGTGTCGACGAGGTGGGCCGCGGTGCCTGGGCCGGACCCGTCACCGTCTGCGCGGCGGTCACCGGACTACGCCGACCGCCCGCCGGCCTCACCGACTCCAAGCTGCTCACCCTCAAGCGGCGTACCGCCCTCTCCGCGGTGCTGCTCGACTGGGTGACGGCGTACGCCCTCGGGCACGCCTCCCCGGAGGAGATCGACGATCTGGGGATGACCGCCGCGCTGCGGCTCGCCGCCCAACGCGCGCTGGACGCTCTCCCGGTCCGGCCGGACGCGGTGATCCTCGACGGGAAGCACGACTATCTCGGCGCTCCGTGGCAGGTCCGCACGGTGATCAAGGGCGACCAGTCGTGCGTGGCGGTCGCGGCTGCCTCGGTGATCGCCAAGGTCCAGCGCGACAAAATGATGGCCGAACTGGGCATCGACCATGCAGACTTCGGCTTTGCGGACAACGCCGGCTATCCGTCGCCCGTGCACAAGGCCGCACTGGAGGAGCGGGGCCCCACCCCGTACCACCGGTTGTCGTGGGCGTATCTTGATGCGCTGCCCCAGTGGCGGCACCTCAAGAAGGCCCGCAGCTGGGCGATCGGAAGCGCTCCGGAGATCGAAGGCCAGCTCGGCTTCGACTTCTGACGACTTCGGCCGTTCCGATGTGTCACCCGCCGGCGTGGGCCGCACCCACGTCTGATAAATAACAGCTCATGCCTCTCATTCCCGAGGAGCCTCAGATTCACGAGAGTGCCCAGGGTCCCCGCGCGACTCCGGCCAGCGGCCGCACCGCGCCGACCCCTCGACCTGTACCCGGCCCCCGTCCCGCGGCTCCGTCGCGTCCGGGTCGTCCCGGACCCCTCCGGCCCACGCCGCCGGCGCAGCGCGTGCCGCGTGACGGGGCCGTCAAACCTGGGCCGCCGGCCCCGGCTTCCCCTGCCGTCGCGCCCGCTGCGGCGGCTCCCCAGATCCAGTTGCTCCAGGCCTCGGCCGAGGGGGCGCTGGACGCCGCCGAGGAGGCCGTGGACCTCCTCCTGGAGTCGGGCCGCGCCCCGGGGGACGTGCTGGTGATCACCACCGGCGAGCAGCACCCCTGGGCCGCCCACGAGCTCTCCTTCGGTGAGGCCTCCTACTGGGCGCAGCACGACGCGGGCGACGACGTGTTCTACGCCGACGCTGCCCTGGCGGGCCGCGCGGGCGTGCGTCCGGTGGTCGTGGTCGCCGTCAACGGCGGCGCCGACACGGTGACCGCGGCTCTGCCGCTGGCCCGCGCCCGGGCCGGCGCCCTGCTGATCTGCTGCGGCGACCCCCAGCTGATCAACCCCGTGCTGGGCGCGGGCGTCTGATCCGCTGCGGCGTTACCCACGGCAGGCCGGGTGCGCCCGGAGTCCAGGTCCACAGAGGCGCCGTGCTGCGACGCCTCTGTGGTCTGCCCCGGGCGTCGAACGTCTGTCCGCGGCCGATGGTCCCGGGGCGGGCAGCCCGTCGCCCTGCGCCGAGTGACCGGTGCTCCCGCGCCACATGACCGGTGACCGTGCGCCGACCGCCCCCTCGTACGCATGCACGGTATGCGGGGGACGGGTGACCGTGCGCCGAGGGAGTGGCCGTCCGGCTACTGCGGGCGACGGAGCCGCGACGGGTGCACACCACGACTGCCCGGCGAGCGGTCGCCCTCAAGGGGCGGCCGTTCGTGCGTCAGCGGGCGGCGGCGCGGCGCAGTACCTCTGAGGCGGAGCCGCCGGTCCGCGGCAGTGGAGGCGGGGCCTCGGAGAGCGCGAACGGCTCGGGGACCGAGTCCGCGTTGGGACGGCGGCCGCCACGACCCTCGCCGAGAACCTGCCAGCCGTCCCGGGTCAGCGTGATGTACGCCCCGCAGCGCAGTCCGTGCAGCGTGCAGGCGTCCCGCAGGCCCCACATCCACGCGCCGTCCTCCTCCGTCCAGCGGGCGTCGCCGTCACGGCAGTAGAGCAGCACGGCGGTGCGTACCGGCGTGCGGCGCCGCAGGTCGTGCGGGACGACCCGGCGCAGCTGGGCCAGCAGGGCGTTGCGGTACATCCAGCCGTCGGTCGACGCCTGGCGCCGGGTGAACGAGGCGCTCGCCCGCACCCTCTCGTCCGGGTCGAGTACGGCCACGATCGCGGTGGCCGGCCCCGGCCGGTGCCGTGAGTGCAGCCCGCTGACGACCTCCCGCGGACTGCGCAGCAGCGGGATGCCGGCCGAAGCCCATTCGGCAGGCTCGAGCAAACGGTTGGCGGAAGTGGCGGACGTGTTCGTCGACAACGATGCCGCCGAGGACGGAGCGAATCCGAAGGTCACGATCCTCCCTTCGGCTACGGCCCACACTGCGGGCGGGGCGGATGAGGGGGAGCGCACGCCGCAGCAGAGCCCTACCGGACTACGGGCGAGCCGTGCGGGGAGCGGACCTCAATTCTTCCTGTCGAACTTGGATGCGGCAACGAGCAATTGGGGCTGCCGACCGTTATATGGCGGCGAGTGACTTATATCCCTACCCGGTGATTCACGGCAGGACGCCTGAGCGCACCGTTGCAGTCCGGCTCGCCGGACCCGGCGGACCCATCGCGAGACCGTCGTCACGCTGCGTGAAGTAGCTGATTGTCAGTGCCATCGGGTTGCATGGAGACATGGACGATCTGGATCTGCGCACCGAGGCCGACGCCATCCTCGCCGAGCTCGTGGGCGCCCCCGGGGGCGCGGCACGGCTGCGGGAGGACCAGTGGCAGGCGGTGGCGGCCCTGGTGCGGGAGCGCCGGCGGGCCCTGGTGGTGCAGCGCACCGGATGGGGCAAGTCCGCGGTGTACTTCGTCGCCACCGCTCTGCTGCGCCGACGCGGCTCCGGCCCGACGGTGATCGTCTCGCCGCTGCTGGCGCTGATGCGCAATCAGGTGGAGGCGGCGGCGCGCGCCGGGATCCGGGCCCGCACCATCAACTCGGCCAACCCGGAGGAGTGGGACACCGTCTACGACGAGGTCGAGCGCGGCGAGACCGACGTCCTCCTGGTCAGCCCCGAACGCCTCAACTCCGTCGACTTCCGTGACCAGGTGCTGCCCAAGCTCGCGTCCACGACCGGACTCCTGGTGGTCGACGAGGCGCACTGCATCTCCGACTGGGGACACGATTTCCGGCCCGACTACCGCCGGTTGCGGGCCATGCTCGCCGAACTCGCCCCCGGCGTGCCGGTGCTGGCCACCACCGCGACCGCCAACGCCCGGGTGACAGCCGATGTGGCCGAGCAGTTGGGCACCGGCGGCGGCGAGGCCCTGGTGCTCCGCGGTCCGCTGGACCGGGAGAGCCTGCGGCTGGGCGTGGTCCGGCTGCCGGACGCGGCGCACCGCCTGGCCTGGCTCGCCGAGCACCTGGACGAGCTGCCGGGCTCGGGAATCGTCTACGCGCTCACTGTCGCCGCCGCCGAGGAGGCCACCGCCTTCCTGCGGCAGCGCGGCTTCGAGGTCGCGTCCTACACGGGCCGTACGGAGAACGCCGACCGGTTGCAGGCCGAGGCCGACCTGCAGGAGAACCGGGTGAAGGCACTGGTGGCGACGTCCGCGCTGGGCATGGGGTTCGACAAGCCGGACCTGGGCTTCGTGATCCATCTCGGGTCGCCGTCCTCGCCGATCGCCTACTACCAGCAGGTGGGGCGCGCGGGCCGCGGCGTGGCCCACGCCGACGTGCTGCTGTTGCCGGGCAAGGAGGACGAGGCCATCTGGCGCTACTTCGCCGACACCGCGTTCCCGCCCGAGCCGCAGGTCAGGCAGACCCTCGCGGCTCTCGGCGAGGCCGGACGGCCACTGTCCGTGCCGGCTCTGGAGACGGCGGTGGATCTCCGGCGCAGCCGACTGGAGACCATGCTGAAGGTGCTCGACGTCGACGGCGCGGTCAAGCGCGTCAAGGGCGGCTGGACGGCCACGGGCGCCGCATGGGTGTACGACGCCGAACGCTATGCGTGGGTGGCACGGCAGCGGGCCGCGGAGCAGCAGGCCATGCGCGACTACGTGAGCACGTCGGGGTGCCGGATGGAGTTCCTGCGCCGTCAGCTGGACGACGAAGGCGCCGAACCTTGCGGCCGGTGCGACAACTGTGCGGGGCCCTGGGCCGACCCGACGGTCTCGGCGGAGACGCTGACCGGCGCGACGAGGGAGCTCGACCGCCCGGGAGTGGAGGTCGAGCCGCGCCGGATGTGGCCGACCGGGCTGCCCGCGCTGGGCGTCGAGTTGAAGGGCCGTATCCCCGCCAAGGAGCAGTGCGCCGCGGGACGGGCTCTGGGCCGCCTGTCGGACATCGGCTGGGGCAACCGGCTGCGCCCGCTGCTGGCCGAGAACGCCCCTGACCAGACGGTTCCGGACGACGTTCTGAAGGCGGCGGTGGCGGTGCTCGCCGACTGGGCGCGCTCTCCCGAGGGCTGGGCCACGAACGGCCCGGACGCCGCTGCCCGGCCGGTGGGAGTCGTCGCCGTGCCGTCCCTGTCCCGCCCGCGGCTGGTCGGCTCCCTCGCCGAGGGCATCGCGGCCGTCGGCCGGCTGCCCTTCCTCGGCGCGCTGACCTACACGGGTCCGGGCGGTGCGCACGCGGCGCGTCGCAGCAACTCCGCCCAGCGGGTCCGGGCGTTGTCCGGCGCGTTCGCCGTCTCGGAGGAGCTGGCCGAGGCCCTGGCAGGGCCTCAGGGCCCCGTACTGCTCGTGGACGACTTCACCGACTCCGGCTGGACTCTCGCCGTCGCGGCGCGGCTGCTGCGCCGTGCGGGCGGGGGCGAGGTCCTCCCGCTGGTGCTCGCCACGGCCGGCTGAACTCCCCCGGCGGTGCTGCCGCGTAAGGCGCGGAGAGGCTCCGATTTCCCTGTCGGGAAGAGCCGTTCGAGCGTCGGGCGGAACGTTGAGTGAACTGCCCGAGGGCCACTGCGCCTATGAGGAGGAGGCGATCGTCACCGCGCTCGACGCTACGGCGTCGGCTCCGCACTTCGGCTGACATGTCTCCGACCTGAGTTATCCACAGGCCAAGCGGAACTTTGCGATCCGCGAGATCGTCGGGGCATGACGAACCACAGCGAAGCCCCGGGAACCCCCGAAAACAGCGACATTACGGGCTGGGTAGAGCCCGGTCCGGACGCCCCCGACCGGCACGAGGGAGGTCAGGAAGGGTGGGACGGCGCCGTCCACCAGGTCACCCTGCGCACCCCGGCCGAACTGGCTGACGCACTGCCCTACCTGCTCGGCTACCGTCCGGAGGACAGCATCGTCCTGGTCGCCCTGCAGGACGAGGGCGGGCGAGGTCGGTTCGGCGGCCGGGCCCGGCTCGGCATCCCCTCGAACCCCGACGACTGGCAGGCCGTCGCCGAGCAGTTGGCGCGAGGGCTCGTGACAGGTGGTGAACGCCGGGGCGCGCGTCCCGCGCAGATGGTCGCCTATCTCTGCCAGGAACCTACGAAAGGCGAGACGGGCCGTCAGACCATGGAACGGCTGCAGCCACTGGCCCAGCAACTGCGGGTGGCGTGCGGGCGCCTCGACGTCCCGGTGATCGAGGCACTCTGCATCGCCGACGGCCGCTTCTGGTCGTACTGCTGCGCGGGCAAGGCCTGCTGCCCGGTCGAGGGAGTCCCGATGGGCCTCCCCGGGACCTCCGTCATGGCCGCGGCCGCGACCTACGCGGGCATCCAGGTCCGAGGCACCTTGCGTGAACTGCGCGCTCGGCTGCAGCCCTTGGAGTCCGCGGCCGCGCTGGAGCAGGAAGTCGCCCTGGACACCGCGGGCCTGGAGCTCGTCCCGCGGATCCTCGACGGGTCGAGCCGCCCGTCGGTGGCCGACGAGACGATCGGACTGGCTCGACTTGTCATGAGCCGCCTCGCCGACGCACCGGTCGTGCCGGGCTCCCCGGCGGCCGACGTCCGGGACGACGAACTGCTCGCCCCGGACGAAGCCGCGGCCCTGATCCTCGGACTGCAGGACCGGGTGACGCGCGACCGGGCGGCGGAGTGGATGGAGGGCGACGAGGCCGCCCCGGCGCTGCGTCTGTGGCGGGCGCTGGCCCGCCGCTGTGTCGGACCGTACGGCGAACACGCGGCGGCGCCCCTCACCCTGGCCGGCTGGGTGGCATGGTCCAGCGGCGACGAGCTCGAGGCGAGGGAGGCCCTGGCGATGGCTCTGGGCGCCGACCCCGGATATCTCTTCGCCCGCCTCCTGCACCAGGCCTGCAACGAAGGGCTCGACCCCGAGTCGGTACGCCGCTGCCTCCGAGCCGAACGCACGGGACGAACGCGCCCCACGGTGCTCGGGACAGAGGAGGAGCCGAGGCAGGAGGGGGAGCCCGGACGGGAATCGGCGCGAACGCCGGCACCGGTGCGGTCACCGGAAACGGGAGAGGAGCCGAAACCGGGAGAGGAGCCGCAGGCATCGGGAGAGACGCCGAAATCTGGCGAGGAGCCTGAAAACTCGCTCGCACGACCCGAACCGACGAGCAGTGCTTCTACGGTGCGCGCCTCCCGCTCCCGCCTGCAGAAGCCGCAGCCCACGCGTCCCGCTGCGGGCGGACGGGCCACGTCCCGCCCACGCCCGGCCGGCAAGGCCTCCGCGCGGCGTCGTGGCACCCGCCCCGAAGGCGCACGATCCGAGGGAGACGCCGCCCCGGGCAGGTCGTGACGCCGGAGCGGGAGCGCCGGGCGCGTGCGCCGGAGTGCCTGGCCTGTCCACCGCCATTCGGTGGGGTCTGCGACCCGGTGCGTGACCTGGGGGAGTGCAGCCCCGTTCACCTGAGTGGCGGAACGCCCGCACGGGTGGACCGCCGCGCGCACCCGCCCTCCCGGAGCCTTCCAGCAGGCCTCGACCATGCCCGAGGCGCACAGAGTGCAGAAGAGGTCACCCATGCATCAGTCGACTCCGCCCTCCGACGCCGACGAGCGCTCCCGCCTGGACAGCCCGGGCCCTGCGCCGGGTCCTACGTCGCCTTCTCCACCCGCTCCACCCGGCTCCTCGGTCCCGCCCGTCTCCCCGGGTCTGCCGGGACCGCCGACTGGGTCTGTCCGGCAGCCGTCGTCCACTCCTCGTGCCCCGGGTCCCTCGCCGCGTGCGGAGCCGACAGGCGGGCAGGGCCCGGCGTCGGGTCAGGGCGTCCGCGGCACACCCCGCTTCCCGTCGGCGGGTGCGCCGCGGCGTGCGTCCACGCCGGCGTTCAGGGGCACCGCGTCGCCGTCCGGTCCGCCGTCCCCGCCGCGCGCCGCCGGACTGCCTCCGGCCCACACGGCGATGATCTGCGTCGCCCTGCCGGGCCTCGCCGTCTCCTCCGACCAGGGACAGCTGACGGGGCGCGGACTGGACGGGATCTACCGCGCGGGCCGACGGATTCTGTCCCGCTGCCAGCTGCGGGTGGCGGGGCGCGAACCACTCGTCGTCCAGGCCCGGATGACATCCGCCGACTGTGCCCGCTTCGTCGCCGCCCTGCGCGTCACGCCGCACGGCGGCCCGGACCCCGACGTGATCGTCGAACGGACCCGTTCGGCGGACGGCGTCGAACGGATCACCCTGCGCAGTGCCGCCGCCCGGCCACTGCGCCTGCCGGTGGAGGTGGCTCTCGGCGCCGACCTGGCCGACCTGGGCGCGATCGCGGCCGGCGCCGCCGGTCCCGAACTATCCGCCAGCGTCCACGACTCGGGCCTGCGCTGGTCCGGCGCCACAGGAACCTCGTACGTCACCGCGCATCCGCCGCCCGCCGACGCGATCGCCGCCGCAGGTCTGTTGCGCTGGGAGTTCGACGTTCCACCTGGCGGCAGCGTCTGCGTCGAGCTGCGCGTGCGTCTGGACGGCACCGGACCGGTCCGGGCCGTGGGCCGTGCGGCGACCGGCCCCCTGGCGCAGGCGAGCGCCACCGGCGACGATCCGCGCGTCCGGGCCCTGCTGGCGACGAGCGTCAGGGATCTGCGGGCGTTGCTGGTGCGCGACCCCGCGCACCCCGCGGACACCCATCTGGCCGCCGGAGCGCCCTGGCGCTGCGGCCTCGCCCCGGCCGACGCGCTGGCCGCCGCCCGTATGACACTGCCGCTCGGCACGCGCCTCGCCGCGGGGACACTGCGCACCCTGGCCCGCACCCAGATCAGCGGGCCG
Organism: Streptomyces sp. B21-105; assembly: GCF_036898465.1. Lineage (NCBI taxonomy): Bacteria > Bacillati > Actinomycetota > Actinomycetes > Kitasatosporales > Streptomycetaceae > Streptomyces > Streptomyces sp. B21-105. The sequence continues at coordinate 6,870,582 of NZ_JARUMJ010000001.1, forward strand.
GGCCCCCGCTCCGGCATGATCCCCGGCCCCCGGCGGGACGCCGGACCGCACCTCCCGCCGGGCTGCACGGGAACGGAGGCCACGCTGCTCTTCCCGGTGCTCCTCGCCGAGGCCCGCCGCTGGGGACTGCCCGATCACGAGACGGAGGAACTCCTGCCGGCGGCCGAGCGCTGCCTGACCTGGCTGCGCGGCGCGGTAGGAGACCAGCCCTACCTGAGCGATCCCCAACCCGACGGACCCGTGCGCTGCGAGACCCAGGCCCACGCACACCGCGCGGCCCTGCTCGGGGCCGATCTGCTCGACGCCTGCGCGAGACCGGGCGGCGGCACCCTGCGGGAATGGGCCCGGACCTCGCGTGCCGTGTTCCGCAGGGACTTCTGGATCGACGACCCCGGAGGGGGCAGGCCCGCCGCCGCGCGCACTTCGGACGGGCGGACGCTGCCCCACCTCTGCGCGACCGCGGCCCATCTCCTCGACACCGGACTGCTGGGCGGCGGCGCCCACGCCCCGGGGCTGTTGGACAAGGTGCAGACCGAGCAGCTCGCCCGGCTGCTCGGCGGTCCCGTCATGGATTCCGGCTGGGGGCTTCGCAGCCTCGGCGCCAAGGAAACCGGCTACAACCCCTTCGGCCACCGTAGCGGCGCCGTGCGCATCCATGAGACCGCGATCGCTGTCGCGGGCATGGCGGCCGCGGGCTACGAGAAGGAGAGCACCGCGCTGCTCAGGGGTGTTCTGGCCGCGTCCGAGGCCTTCGGCCACCGCCTCCCGGAAATGTACGCCGGGGAGCAGCGCGGGGACGGCAGCGCACCACTTTCCCATCCAGCCGCATGCCGGCCCGCCGCGACCGCCGCGGCGGCGGGCGTCCTGCTGCTGACCGCCCTCGTCGGCATCCGCCCCGACGCGCCGGCCGGCACCGTCGCCCTGCGCCCGTTGCCCAGCGCACCCCTGGGAGAAGTCGGTCTCACGGGGCTGCGGGTCGCGGAAGCCCCCTTCTCCGTACGGGTCAGCCGCCTCGGACTCGCCATGGTGGAGGAAGCGGCCGAATGCCTTCAACTGGGCGTGTGACCTCTGTGTTCCGACCGCTTTCGGGTCGCGGGCCGGGCATTGACGAGGCCGACGAAGGGCGTGTTTATCGTCAGGAAGACGACTATGATCGCCGTATGTCCTACGACCCGTCAGCCTTTCCGCCCTTCGCCGTCACCGTGGATCTGGTCGTGCTGACCGTGCGCCGCCATGCCCTGTGCGCGCTGGCGGTACGCAGGGGCGAGGCGCCGTTCCAGGGATGGTGGGCGCTACCCGGCGGATTCGTACGGGCCGACGAGGACCTCACCCAGGCGGCGGCGCGCGAGCTGGCGGAGGAGACAGGGCTGCACACCCATGACCCCTCGGTCCCGGCCCAGGACAACGGCGCCCACCTCGAGCAGCTGGCCACGTACGGCGATCCCGACCGCGATCCCCGTATGCGCGTGGTGAGCGTCGCGCACCTGGCGCTCGCCCCCGACCTGCCGGCTCCGCGAGCGGGAGGCGACGCCAGCAACGCGCGGTGGGCGCCCGTCGAGGAACTGCTCCAGCAAAACGAGCACGGGAGGGAGGGCGGGCACGGGAAGGACGGCGAACCGGGCGCACCGCTGGCCTTCGACCACGCGCGGATCCTCGCCGACGGAGTGGAACGCGCCCGCTCCAAGATCGAGTACTCCTCCCTCGCGACCGCGTTCTGCCCCACGGAGTTCACGGTCGGCGAACTGCGCCGTGTCTACGAGGCGGTGTGGGGCGTGGCGCTCGACCCGCGCAACTTCCACCGCAAGGTGACGGGCACACCAGGCTTCCTGGTCCCCACCGGCGGCACCACCACCCGGCAGGGGGGCCGCCCCGCGCAGCTGTTCAGGGCCGGCGGCGCGACGTTGCTCAACCCGCCGATGCTGCGCCCGGAGGTGTGAGAGCCGGCGCCGGGGGAGCGCTGATGCACGACTGACAGTGCGGTACACGGAAAAAAGGGATATAACGCGCTATCTTCCTGAAGGTGATCCAGGCCTACGGACTGACCAGCGATTCCCGTAAGGCGCTTCCGCCCGCCGTCGACGACGTCTCCTTCGAGGCGCACGCGGGCCGCGTCACCGTGCTGCTCGGAGCGCCGGGCAGCGGCAAGACCACCGTGCTGAGACTTCTGCTCGGACTTCAGCAGGGCCGCGGCGTCGCCTACTTCAGAGGCCGCCCGCTGCATCGCGTCGCCCACCCCTCGCGCGAGGTCGGCGTCCTCCTCGGCGATGTGCCGGGACACCCCGCCCGCACGGTCCGCGGCCACCTGCGCATGCTGTGCGCGGCCGCCGGCGTCGCGGTCCGGCGGGCCGACGAAGTGCTCGAGGTGGTCGGCCTGGTCAGCCTCCGAGACGAACGCCTCGGCGGCCTCTCCCGTGGCATGGACCGTCGGCTCGGACTGGCCGGCGCACTGCTCGCCGACCCGCACACCCTCGCCCTCGACGATCCGGCCGATGGACTGTCCGGACGCGAGAGCCGTTGGCTGTACGGCATGCTGCGCGCGCACGCGGAGCAGGGGGGCACGGTGCTGACGACCATGGCCGACCCGAAGGAGGCCGCCCGCGTCGCCGACCGGGTCCTCACCCTGGACCGGGGCAGGCTCGTCGCCGACCAGGAGGCCGCCGTCTTCGCCCGCACCCGGTTGCGCCAACGGGTGGCCGTCCGCAGCCCCCACGCGGTCCGCCTCGCCGCGCAGCTCACCAGGGAGGCCCGCGCCGCGCAACGCTCCGTCGAGGTCGTGCAGGAGGGCGGCAACCGGCTCTCCGTGTACGGCAGCAGCTGCGCCGACGTCGGCGAGACGGCCTTCCGGCACGGCATCCTCGTCCATCAACTCGCCGACGAGACAGGCGACATGGGGCCGGGGGCGGGGGCGGAGAACAAGGCTGCGGGGAACAGAGCTGCAGGGAACAGAGCTGCGGGGGACAGGGCTACGGGGCAAGAGGCTGCGGAGAGCGCGGCGGGGGAGAACAAGGCCGGGGAGAACACGGCTGCGGGGAGCATGACCGCGGCGAGCGTGGCCGTGGGTACGGGCGGGACGCCGACGGAATCCGGACCCGCGACGGAACAGGCCCCCTCGGCCGCGAGCCCGCACGTCCTCACGTCGCCGGAGCACCCCGCCCCCACGGATCGTCCCGTGGGAACGGACGACCCCCGTCCCGAATCCCACGCCGAGCCCCCTGCGTCGCCCTCGCCGCCCTCCTCGCCCCGTCTCGCCGCCCACACCCCCGACGGCCTTCCCGCGCTGCCGCCACCCCTCTCCGTGCGCTCCGCGCCGAGCCCCCTGCGCCCCCTCCGCTACGAGATCCGCCGCGCCACCGGTATCAGCACCGGCTTCCTCACCGCCGCCGCCGTCCTGCTCGTCTCCGCCCTCACCGCCGTGATGCTGGGCGGCGCGGGCCACACCGCTCAGGCACGCCTGCTGACCGCCTGGCCCGTACAGCTCCCGCTGCCGCCCGCGGCCCTCGGTGCAGGCCTGCTCGGCGCGCTGGCCTTCGGGGACGAGTTCCGCCATCCCGCCCTGGCCGCGGACCGAGGCACCGTGCCGCGAAGACTCGGGGTGCTCACCGCCAAACTGCTCGTCGCCGCCGTCACCGCCCTGACGCTGGCCTTCCTCACGGTGGGCTGCGACGCCGAGGTGCTCTACCTCGTCTACGGACAGGAGCTCGTCCGAGTTCCCGCGGACTGGATGGCGCTCGGCGTGAGTTGGCTCGCGTTCGTGGTCGGCTGCGCCTGGGCCGGGGTGCTGGCTGCCGGCGTGTTCCGGTCCACCACGGCCGGGCTGGCGGCGGTGGTCGCGGTGCCCGTCGTCGTCGTGCCCGTCGTACAGAAGGCCGTGCAGAGTGCGTCCGTGCGGACGGCGGCCGGATTCTCGATGCGGTTGCGCGAGACGCTTCTGGTGCAGTGGCCCTTCGGAGGGGGGCGGTATGTGGACGCCGCGGCGCGCGTGCTCGGCCAACCCGTCGGCGGGGCAATGGCGTTGTCGCTGACCGCGCTGCTGTGCGCGTATCTGCTCACGGCCCTGCGCGGCAGGGTCCGATGACGACCGTCCGTACCCAACCGGTCCCGGCGTGTGCGCAACTCCCCGTAGAAAGCCCATTTCTTTCCGATAAGGCGTCAATTGCGACGGGGTGAGCGATCACCCTTTCGTGTGCTTTTCACCAAAGACCTCAAGGGAGTTGGAAACAGCGCCGACAAAGGATCCGTGAGTACCCTTGCGCACACCATGATGACCGCCGCCCGCTCCACCGACTCCGGTCTGGCCGGCCCGGGCGAACTCGACCGCTATCCCTACGCCGAGGCCCCCGTCGCCGACCGCGTCGGAGCCCCTGTCTGGGAGGCCGCGGAGCCCGAGCTGGGCCGCGTGGGCCGCCGCTCCACGGGGAACCGCGGGCGCGGACTGCACGGCCAGCTCGTCCAGCAGCTGGGTCAGATGATCGTCTCGGGCGACCTGGGCGCCGACCGGCCCCTCGTGCCCGAGGAGATCGGCCAGCGATTCGAGGTGTCCCGTACCGTCGTCCGCGAGTCGCTGCGCGTCCTCGAGGCCAAGGGCCTGGTCAGCGCACGTCCGAACGTCGGCACGCGCGTGCGCCCCGTGAGCGACTGGAATCTTCTCGACCCGGACATCATCGAGTGGCGCGCCTACGGCCCCCAGCGCGACGACCAGCGGCGCGAGCTGAGTGAGCTGCGCTGGACGATCGAGCCGCTGGCCGCCCGCCTCGCCGCCGGGCACGGACGGGAGGACGTCCAGCAGCGGCTGTCGGACATGGTGGAGATCATGGCCCACGCGATGACGCAGGGCGACGCGCTCACCTATTCCCGAGCCGACACCGAGTTCCATTCCCTGCTCATCCAGGTCGCCGGTAACCGCATGCTGGAGCACCTTTCCGGGATCGTGTCCTCCGCCCTGCAGGTCTCCGGCGGTCCGGTCACGGGCTGTGAGCGGCCCAACGACGCCTCGCTGGCACACCACGGCAGGATCGTAGACGCCCTGGCCGCGGGCGACGGAACCGCGGCCGAGGTGGCCATGCGCCAGCTGCTCACCGTGCACCCCGAGGTGGAGCGCGTCGTGCCGGCGCCGCGCGAGCACTGACCCGCAGTCCGCGGGCGCGACGGTCCGGGAGGCCTTCCCCTTCCCGCACCTTCCCCGACCCGGTAGGCCCGCACCGCACCCCCGTCGGACCCCGCAGCACCCGTCCCGGGAACTGCGGGGTCCGACGGTCTGTGTGGCGGGATTTGGTGGCGGAGGTGTGGGTAGACACCACGGGTGACCACCTCTGCCCGTGTCTGACCGTTTTTGAACGCTTACGGGGTGTGACTCGGGCCACGAAGATTGGGCGTAACGCTTGTGGAAACCACGCGATGACCTAAGAGGTGACAGCCGCAGAGGGAATACGGACGCCGTTCACGGCGCTGTGCATCCTCCCGGCCCCCGCCCGCACCGTCGGCCCGTTTCCAGGCCGGTGGTCGGCTCCAGTCCGTCGTGGACGGGGCCGGAAGCCGTTTTCCAACGTTCCGAGAGGTTGTTCGTGTCGGCCAGCACATCCCGTACGCTCCCGCCGGAGATCGCCGAGTCCGTCTCTGTCATGGCGCTCATTGAGCGGGGAAAGGCTGAGGGGCAGATCGCCGGCGACGATGTGCGTCGGGCCTTCGAAGCTGACCAGATTCCGGCCACTCAGTGGAAGAACGTACTGCGCAGCCTCAACCAGATCCTCGAGGAAGAGGGTGTGACGCTGATGGTCAGTGCCGCGGAGCCCAAGCGCACCCGAAAGAGCGTCGCAGCGAAGAGTCCGGCCAAGCGCACCGCCACCAAGACGGTCGCGGCGAAGACGGTGACCACGCGGAAGACCGCCGCTGACGCCGCCCCGGCCACCCAGGCCGCACCTGCTGTGGACGACCCCGCAGAAGAAGAAGCCGCCCCCGCCAAGAAGGCGGCTGCCAAGAAGACCACGACGGCCAAGAAGGCTGTTGCGAAGAAGACCGTCGCGGCCAAGAAGACGGCGGCCAAGAAGACCGCCGGCAAGAAGGACGACGCCGAGCCGGTCGAGGAAGAGGCCATCGAGGACGCCCCCAAGGCGGGCGACGAGCCCGAGGGCACCGAGAGCGCCGGTTTCGTTCTCTCCGACGACGACGAGGACGACGCGCCGGCCCAGCAGGTTGCCGCCGCGGGCGCCACCGCCGACCCGGTCAAGGACTACCTCAAGCAGATCGGCAAGGTCCCGCTGCTCAACGCCGAGCAGGAGGTCGAGCTCGCCAAGCGCATCGAGGCCGGTCTGTTCGCCGAGGACAAGCTGGCAAACGCCGACAAGCTCGCACCGAAGCTGAAGCGCGAGCTGGAGATCATCGCGGAGGACGGCCGCCGCGCGAAGAACCACCTCCTGGAGGCCAACCTCCGTCTGGTGGTCTCCCTGGCCAAGCGTTACACCGGCCGCGGCATGCTCTTCCTGGACCTCATCCAGGAGGGCAACCTCGGTCTCATCCGCGCGGTCGAGAAGTTCGACTACACCAAGGGCTACAAGTTCTCCACGTACGCCACCTGGTGGATCCGTCAGGCGATCACCCGCGCGATGGCCGACCAGGCCCGCACCATCCGCATCCCGGTGCACATGGTCGAGGTCATCAACAAGCTCGCGCGCGTGCAACGTCAGATGCTCCAGGACCTGGGCCGCGAGCCCACGCCGGAGGAGCTGGCCAAGGAACTCGACATGACCCCCGAGAAGGTCATCGAGGTCCAGAAGTACGGCCGTGAGCCCATCTCGCTGCACACCCCGCTGGGCGAGGACGGTGACAGCGAGTTCGGTGACCTCATCGAGGACTCCGAGGCCGTCGTGCCGGCGGACGCGGTCAGCTTCACGCTTCTGCAGGAGCAGCTGCACTCGGTTCTCGACACCCTGTCCGAGCGTGAGGCGGGCGTCGTCTCCATGCGGTTCGGTCTCACCGACGGTCAGCCGAAGACCCTCGACGAGATCGGCAAGGTGTACGGCGTCACGCGTGAGCGGATCCGTCAGATCGAATCCAAGACCATGTCGAAGCTGCGTCACCCGTCGCGTTCGCAGGTGCTGCGCGACTACCTCGACTAGGTCGCTTCCGTACGCGTCGAAGGCCCGGTGTCCCGTGAGGGAGCCGGGTCTTCGACATGTGCGCGCGGGTGCGTCCCGCCGCGGGTTGGATCACTGTGGGTGTTCACCGAGCACTGCAGAGTGAGGAGCCCTCATGCGACGTCCCCTGGTCCGGGCCCTGTCCCGGCCGTTGATTCTGGCCGCCATGGCCATGGTCATACCGTTGGCCTCCGCCACCCCTGCCGCCTCCGACGGCGTCGTCCTCGGGGGCTACCCGGTCGACATCGCGCAGAGCCCGTGGACGGTCGCGCTGTCCAGCCGTGACCGGTTCGGAGGTATGCGCTCGGGGCAGTTCTGCGGAGGCGTGGCGGTCGGCCCGACGACCGTGCTCACCGCGGCACACTGCATGGGCGAGGAGGCCCTGGGTCAGCGGCCGGAGCGGGTCTCGGACCTCAAGGTCGTCGCCGGCCGTACGGATCTGTACTCGGATGCCGGGCAGGAGGTCTCGGTGCACAGCGTCTGGGTGAACCCCCGCTACGACAGCGTCAGCAACACCGGGGACTTCGCCGTGCTCACCCTGGCCGCGCCCCTCCCGGCGGGAGCGGCCATCGGCATGGCCGCCGCGGGTGACGCGGCGTACCGGCCCGGCGGGGAGGCCGTGGTGTACGGCTGGGGCGACACCACGGGGTTCGGCGCGTACGCGCACACGCTCCGGGCGGCACAGGTGCACGTGCTGGCCGACTCGCTCTGCGAGCGAGCGTATCCGGGTTCGGCCGAGGGCGCGTACGTCGCGCGAAGCATGGTGTGCGCCGGGGAGACCCGTGGGGGCCACGATGCCTGCCAGGGGGACAGCGGCGGGCCGCTGGTCGCACAGGGCCGGCTCATCGGGCTCGTGTCGTGGGGCAGCGGCTGTGGGCGGCCCGGCAGCCCCGGCGTCTACATGCGGATCTCCGACGCCCTGCGGACGCTGGGGTGGGATGTCGGCCACCCGAGGCCCGCTCAGGGCTCCTGACGGCCCCTGAACGGCCATTGCCCTGGGTGGGGGCCGGGTGGCGGGGTGTGGGTATGAAGCGGGCGGCCGCCCCTGATGTCAGGGACGGCCGCCCGTCCGCCGGCCTGTGCCGACTCTTGCTCGTCGTGGACGTGTCGGATCAGCGCTCTTCTTCCAAGGTGGACGCCGGGACGGTAGTCAGCCGCTCCGTCTCGTCCTGTATCTCAGCGGCGATCTTCTTGAGTTCCGGCTCGAACTTGCGGCCGTGGTGGGCGCAGAAGAGCAGTTCTCCGCCGCTGAGCAGCACGACGCGTACGTACGCCTGGGCGCCGCAGCGGTCGCAGCGGTCAGCGGCCGTCAGCGGGCTCGCGGGGGTCAGAACAGTAGTCACGTCGCCTCTTCTCTAGCTCGACGAGCTGTCGTACCAGGGTCAACATCCAACCAGCCCCAAAACGTTCCCGCTCGTGGCTTGTCCTCGAAAAAATCTTTCCGAGGTGGCCGTCTGCTGCCGGTTTGGCGGCGAATGTGCCGTATTGCGTGGTCTGTAATGCTTACGGTTTCGCGCTGTCGGTCATGGTTCGATCCTCCCGGCCGGCTTGCCGGTTTGTTCATGAGGACGTGCCCGGAGCCTAAATGGTTCATGCCCCGAAGGGAACGTGATATGTACTTCACTCCAACGAGGGATCGAACACGCATGCGATGCTGGACTAGTCTGAGTTTCGGACGAGGGTGGCGTGACAACGGCTCTACCAGGCCTCGGTACCCTCTTGGCGGCTACCCGAGCCGCGCCCTTACCCGTAAGGGCCCCAAGTGAAATTCAGCGAGGAGCGAACCGCGTGACCGCCGAAACGTCCGTGCCGTCCACAGCGCTGCTGGCAGGAGCAGACCGGGACGGTTCCAACTACACCGCGCGGCACCTGCTCGTCCTCGAGGGCCTCGAGGCCGTGCGGAAGCGCCCGGGAATGTACATCGGCTCGACCGACAGTCGCGGTCTGATGCACTGCCTGTGGGAGATCATCGACAACTCGGTCGACGAAGCCCTGGGCGGGTACTGCGACCACATCGAGGTGATCCTCCACGACGACGCCTCGGTCGAGGTCCGTGACAACGGCCGGGGCATCCCCGTCGACGTCGAGCCCAAGACAGGTCTGTCCGGCGTCGAGGTCGTCATGACCAAGCTGCACGCCGGCGGCAAGTTCGGCGGCGGTTCCTACGCCGCCTCCGGCGGTCTGCACGGCGTCGGCGCCTCCGTCGTCAACGCCCTGTCCGCCCGACTCGACGTCGAGGTGGACCGAGGGGGCCACACGCACGCGATCAGCTTCCGGCGCGGGGTCCCGGGCGCCTTCGCCGCAGGCGGTCCCGACGCCAAGTTCGAGCCGGGCGGCTTGCGCAAGGTCAAGCGGGTCGCCAGGAACCGCACCGGCACGCGCGTGCGGTACTGGGCCGACCGCCAGATCTTCCTCAAGGACGCCAAGCTCTCCCTGGAGAACCTGCACGGCCGCGCCCGCCAGACCGCTTTCCTGGTGCCCGGCCTGACGATCGTCGTCCGCGACGAGTACGGTCTGGGAGACGGTGGAAGCAAGGGTGAGGAGTCCTTCCGCTTCGACGGCGGCATCAGCGAGTTCTGCGAGTACCTGGCCACCGACAAGCCGGTCTGCGACGTCCTCCGCTTCACCGGGCAGGGCACCTTCAAGGAGACCGTCCCGGTCCTGGACGAGCACGGGCAGATGACCCCGACCGAGGTGACCCGTGAGCTCGGCGTCGACGTGGCGCTGCGCTGGGGCACCGGCTACGACACGAACCTCAGGTCGTTCGTCAACATCATCGCCACACCCAAGGGCGGCACGCACGTCGCGGGCTTCGAACAGGCCGTCGCCAAGACGATGAACGAAGTGCTGCGCGCCAAGAAGCTGCTGCGCGTCGCCGAGGACGACATCGTCAAGGACGACGCCCTGGAGGGCCTGACCGCCGTTGTCACCGTACGTCTGGCCGAACCCCAGTTCGAAGGCCAGACGAAGGAGGTCCTCGGCACCTCGGCCGCCCGGCGCATCGTGAACACCGTGATCTCCAGGGAACTCAAGGCGTTCCTGACCTCCACCAAGCGCGACGCCGCGGCTCAGGCCCGGGTCGTGATGGAGAAGGCGGTCGCCGCCGCACGGACGCGCATCGCGGCCCGGCAGCACAAGGACGCGCAGCGTCGCAAGACGGCGCTGGAGTCCTCGTCACTGCCCGCGAAGCTGGCCGACTGCCGCAGTGACGACGTCGAGCGCAGCGAACTGTTCATCGTCGAGGGGGACTCGGCGCTCGGCACCGCCAAACTCGCCCGGAACTCCGAGTTCCAGGCGCTGCTGCCGATCCGGGGCAAGATCCTCAACGTCCAGAAGTCGTCCGTGACCGACATGCTGAAGAACGCCGAGTGCGGCGCGATCATCCAGGTCATAGGAGCCGGTTCCGGGCGGACGTTCGACATCGACGCGGCTCGCTACGGCAAGATCATCATGATGACGGACGCCGATGTGGACGGCTCCCACATCCGCACGCTGCTTCTGACGCTGTTCCACCGCTACATGCGGCCCATGGTCGAGTCCGGCCGGGTGTTCGCCGCGGTCCCGCCGCTGCACCGGATCGAGCTCGTCCAGCCCAGGAAGGGCCAGGACAAGTACGTGTACACGTACTCGGACCGTGAGTTGCGCGACCGGCTCATGGAGTTCCAGAGCAAGGGTGTCCGGTACAAGGACTCCATCCAGCGCTACAAGGGTCTCGGTGAGATGGACGCCGACCAGCTGGCCGAGACCACGATGGACCCGCGCCACCGCACGCTGCGCCGCATCAACCTCTCCGACCTGGAGTCGGCCGAGCAGGTGTTCGATCTGCTCATGGGCAACGACGTGGCACCACGCAAGGAGTTCATCTCCAGCTCGGCGGCGACGCTGGACCGGTCGCGCATCGACGCGTGACCGCCGCGTCGGTCCGTGGCCCTTCCGCCCGGGCGGGCTCGGCCGGGTTGGGCGGACGGGCCGGGTTGGGCTCGGGCCGGGAGTGGTGCAGTGGGTCCGAGTAACTGGACCGCCGGGCTGACCCGGGCTTCTCCACCCTCGGGTGGAGAAGCCCGGCCCGTGGAGATCCACCCATGATCCACCCTGGCTCCGATCTGCGGCGCGGGTCGATTCCGTAGCGTCGAAGGCGTCGGCAGCGCTGGCTGCCGGCATTCCCTTCCCGCTCACGGAGGCAGTGATGTCCGGGTTCCTCGACGCACTGGTGATCGCGGCCGTGGTCGTTCTCGTGATCGTGCGGCAGTTCCGGGCGAGCCGTATAGCGGCGGACCGGCGATGGTGGGTCCTGCCCGGGATCCTGGCGGTCACGGCGCTGCGCGAGCCCGGCCTGCTGGACGCGCGCCACCCCGCCACGTCCGCCCTGATGCTCGGCTCCGAACTGATCGTCGCCCTGGTCATGGGGGCCGCCTGGGCCTGGACCACCCGCGTATGGGTCGAGGCGGACGGCTCGGTGTGGAGCAAAGGCACCAAGGCCGGCGTAGCCGTCTGGTTCGCCGGCATCGCAACTCGGCTCGGCCTCTTCGGACTCGGCGCGCTGATGGGCGTCCACCAGCACAGTTCGACCCTGATGCTGGGACTCGCGGGCACCCTGCTGGTGCGCTCCGGGCTTCTGGTCCTGCGTGCGCAGTCCCTGCACGGGACCCTCCCCGCACAGGCCACGGCTTACGGTGACCGCGTGTCCCTGGCCGCGTGGAAGGAGCGCGTGTGACGGAGAACTTCTGGACCCGCTGGCCCTCACGAGAGGCGCTGAGCCCGAAGGCGATCACCCGGTCCAGGCGGCTGCTGGCCTGGGGAGTGCGGCTGCTGGCACTCGTCGCGCTGGTGTGGAGCGCCCTCCACGACAGCCGCCTCCACGGGTGGGCGGGGGTGGCCGGAGCGGGAGGGCTGCTGGTGGCCGGCGGGCTGGCGTGGGCCCTGCTCCGGACCACGCTCGAGCACCGGCTGTGGCCCTCCCTCGCTCTTTTCCTCACGCTGCTGGGACTGGCCGGCGGGGCCGAGGCCGCCGGATTCCGCTCCCCGGCTGTGGTCCTGTGCTGCGGTTGTGCCGTCGCGGCTCTGGAGCGACTGCCGCTGTCCGTCGCCCTGCCCGTGGCGGCGGCCGGTTTCGCCGCTTTCGCCGTGGTCGACGACGACCGAGGGGCGGTCTCGGCCTCCGTCATCGGGGGCATGGCCCTCGCGGGCTACGCGCTGCGGCTCGACGCCGAGGCCAGAGGCACCGCACAGCGCCTGCTCGCCCAGGAACGGGCGGCGCGCGCGGCCGAGGCGGAATCCGCGGCGCTGGCGGAGCGCGCCCGCATCGCCCGGGAGATCCACGACGTGCTCGCCCACAGTCTCTCGGCACAGTTGGTACACCTGGAGGCCGCCCGGCTGCTGATCGAGCGGGGCGCGGACCGCGAACAGATCCTCGAACGCGTGGTGGCAGCACGTGGCATGGCCCGTGACGGTCTCGAGGAGACGAGGCAGTCGCTCTCCGCGCTGCGCGGTGAGGTGACGCCGCTGGAGGAGTTCCTCACCGGCCTCGTCGGCGCGTCCGACGGAGCCGAGGTCACGGTCGCCGGCGAACGCGTACCGCTTCCGGTCGAGGCCTCGCAGGCCGTGCGCAGGGTTGCCCAGGAAGCCCTGACGAACGCGCGCAAGCACGCGCCGGGCGCGAAGGTGAGCGTGCGGCTCGAGTACGGCCCCCGCGAAGTCATCCTGAACGTGCGGGACTCGGGCGGCTCGCCGGGCGAACTCGCCGGGGCCGGCGGCGGGTACGGTCTGCTGGGTATGCGTGAGCGCGCCGAGTTGCTCGGCGGCTCGCTCGCCGCAGGGCCGGCCGAGGAAGGGTTCGTGGTGACGCTGAGGGTGCCCGTATGACCGGGGATCGGGAGAGGCCCGCCAGGGTGGTGGTCGCGGACGACCAGACCGTTGTCAGAGAAGGCATCGTGATGCTGCTCGGGCTGCTGCCGGGCGTCGAGGTCGTGGGGGCCGCGGGGGACGGCGAGGAGGCGGTGCGGCTCGTCGCCGAACTCGCTCCCGACGTGGTGCTGATGGACCTGCGCATGCCTCGCTGCGACGGTGTGGAGGCGACTCGGCGCATCACGGCGGAGTACCCCGGCACCCAGGTCGTGGTACTCACCACGTACGCGGACGACGAGTCCCTGTTCCCGGCGCTCAAGGCCGGAGCCCGGGGATACCTCACGAAGGACGCCGGCGGGGACGAGATCGTGCGGGCGGTGCACAGCGTGCTGTCCGGGGACGCCGGCCTGTCGCCGAGTGTCCAGCGCAGGCTGCTGGAACGCCTGTCGGCGCCCGAACCCGCACCTGCGCGGCCCGCCGTCATGCCCGACGGGCTCACCACACGGGAGGCGGAGGTTCTGGTGCTGATCGCCGAAGGCCTCAGCAATTCGGAGATCGCGCGCAGGCTGAGCGTCTCCATCGCCACGGTGAAGACCCACATCAACAACATGTTCTCCAAGACGGGACTCAAGGACCGTGCTCAGGCAGTGAGTTACGCGTACCGGAAAGGACTGGTGCCGCCGCCCGCCGCGGGATCGGCCTGATGGTCACCTGATGGAGTGAAGTGTGCGGGGAAGAAGAGTCAGGGATCTTCCCGTTCTGTCCATCCTTGGGCATGCAGTCAAGCAACGGTTGTGTCCGCACCGGCGGGGACGATCCCGAGACCGGCGGCGCCACGCCGCATGCGCGCAGGACACACCCACGTCAGGAGCGGACGAACCCGGGAACGACGGGTGAGGTGCACTACGACGATCCGTGGTATGACGCGCTCGCCTCGGGCTGGGGCGAGTCGGCCGCGGGGCACCTGCCCCCGACCGAGATTCCGGCGGCGCGCGCGAGCGGCGCCGCGGCGACGGCCGAGATCTACCTCGAAGTGCAGCGCAGCCCGGCCTTCCAGGAGGTGCGCAGCCGGTATCGGCGGTTCGTGGTGCCCGCCGTCGTCGGGTTCCTCGTCTGGTACGTGGCGTATGTCGTGACGGCCACGACCGCGCCCGCGTTCATGGCGCGGCCGGTGGTGGGCGCGGTGAACCTGGGGCTGCTCGCCGGGCTCGGACAGTTCCTCAGCACGTTTCTGCTCACCTGGGCCTACGCCCGGCACGCACGGCTGCGCCGCGACCGCGTGGCGCTCGAACTGCGCTGGGACACCCAGGAACTGACGCGCGAAGCCCGCGGCGGTGCGTGGTGACCGGCGACCATCAGGCGCTCGCGTTGACGCTGTTCAGCGTCTTCGTCGCGGTGACGCTGGGGATCACCACCTGGGTGAGCCGCAACCGGCAGGGTTCGGCGGAGGAGTTCTACGCCGGGGGCAGGCTGTTCTCCCCGATGGAGAATGGTTTTGCCATCGCCGGCGACTACATGTCCGCCGCCTCCTTCCTCGGCATCTCCGGATTGATTGCGCTCTTCGGATACGACGGCCTGCTGTACTCGGTGGGTTTCCTGGTCGCCTGGCTGGTGGTGCTGTTCCTGGTGGCCGAACTGGTGCGCAACTGCGGGCAGTTCACCCTGGCCGACGTGGTCGCCGCACGGATGAGGGAGCGGCCGGTGCGGATCGCGGCGGGAACCTCCTCGGTCACCGTCTCCGTTCTCTATCTGGTGGCGCAGATGGTGGGCGCGGGCAGTCTGGTCGCGCTGCTGCTCGGGAACACGGGGGAGGAGGCCCGGTCCTGGGCCGTCATCGGCGTCGGTGCGCTCATGGTCGTCTATGTGTCGCTGGGAGGGATGCGGGCCACGACGTGGATCCAGATCGTCAAGGCGGTTCTGCTGCTGGGCGGCACCGTCACGCTCACCGTGCTCGTCCTCGTGCGTTTCCACGGCGATTTCGACCAACTGCTGCGTACGGCCGCCGAGCGCAGCGGGCACGGCGACGCGTTTCTGGCGCCCGGGCTGAAGTACGGCGGGGACTGGACCGCGCGCTTCGACTTCATGAGCCTCGGTCTCGCGCTGGCGCTGGGCACGGCCGGGCTGCCGCACATCCTGTCCCGCTTCTACACCGTGCCCACCGCGCAGGCCGCCCGGCGGTCCGTCGTCTGGTCGATCGGGCTCATCGGAGGCTTCTATCTGATGACGATCGTGCTGGGCTTCGGCGCGGCGGCGATCGTCGGCCCGGAGGCGGTCCGCGGCTCGAACGCCTCCGGGAACACGGCGGTGCCCCTTCTGGCCCTCGATCTGGGCGGCGGTCCCGACTCCACGGGCGGCACCGTTCTGTTCGCGGTGGTGGCGGCCGTCGCCTTCGCCACGATCCTCGCGGTCGTCGCCGGGATCACGCTGGCCTCCTCGGCGTCGGTGGCGCACGACCTCTACGCCTCTCTGCGGCGCCGGCGCTCCCGGCCCCGCAGTGAGGTGGCGGTGGCGCGGGTCGCCGCCGTCGGAGTCGGAGTGGTCGCGATCGCCCTCGGCCTGCTGGCGCGTGACCTCAACGTCGCCTTCCTGGTCGGACTCGCGTTCGCCGTCGCGGCCTCCGCGAACCTGCCGGTCCTTCTGTACTCACTGTTCTGGCGGGGCTTCACCACGCGGGGCGCCGTGTGCGCGGTGTACGGCGGGCTGATTCCGGCCCTGGCGCTCGTGGTGTTGTCGCCGGTGGTGTCGGGCAGTCCGGGGTCGCTCTTCCCTGCGATGGACTTCCAGTACTTCCCGCTGGAGAACCCCGGCCTGGTCTCGATTCCGCTGGGCTTCCTGGCGGGCTGGCTGGGCACGGTCACCTCGGCCGAGGTCGCCGACGAGGCCAAGCACGCGGAGGCCGAGGTGCGGTCGCTGACCGGGGCCGGCGCGGCGTAGGGACGGGCCCGGGGTGCGGGTGCGGTCGAAGCTGTGCCGTGCGCGGTCGTGCCGCACCGCAGCCGCAGCCACAGTTGCAGCCCCAGCGCGAGGGCCGGGCGCGGCTAAGGGGTCACCCACGCGTACCGGTGCTCGGGGCGGCCCGTGTCGCCGTACTTGAGGGAGAGATGCAGTCGGCCGGCCTGCTCGAGGTGGCGCAGGTAGCGCTGGGCGGTGGAGCGGCTCAGACCGGTCTCGGCGGCGACCTCGTGGGCCGACAGCGGGTGGTCGGCGCGGTGCAGCACCGTGCAGATCAGGTCGGTGGTGGGTTCCGAGTGCCCGCTGGGCAGGCCGGGGGACGGCGGGGCCGGCGTGGTGCGCAGAGCGCTGAAGATCCGGTCCACCTGTTCCTGACCGGCGACGCCGTGGCCGCCCACCCGGTCCACCGTGCGGCGCAGGGCGGCGTAGGAGTCGAGGCGGGTGCGCAGAGCCGCGAAGGTGAACGGCTTCACCAGGTAGTGCAGGGCGCCCAGCCGCATCGCGGTCTGCACCGTCGTCACGTCACCGGCCGCTGTGATCATGATGACGTCCGTGCCGTGGCCCTGCTCCCTCATGCGGTGGACGAGTTCCAGTCCGGTCCCGTCGGGAAGGTAGTGGTCGAGCAGGACCAGGTCGATGCCTTGGCGCTGCACCGAGGCGAGCGCCTGGGCGGCACTGTGCGCGCGGGCGGCGACCCGGAAGCCGGGAACCTTCCCCACGTATTTGGCGTTGATCTCGGCGACACGGAAGTCGTCGTCCACCACCAGGACGTCAATCATCGGGCCTCTCTCCGTCAAGGCCAGGCGGGCGATGTGCCCGTGTTTCGGCTTCGTTGTTCTAGCGCGAGCTAAACGAGCACAACAGGCCCTTGCAAGCAAAAGAAGCGCATGCGCCCAGAAGGCTGCTCCAGTCCCGCCGCTCGCCTCTACCGTCCCGGGCCATGAGCGCACACACCAGCCCCGCCATCGAGCTGCGGGGTGCGAGCAAGGTCTTCAGGACCCCTTCGGGGGCCCCGCACACCGCTGTGCGGGACCTCGACCTCACCGTCGCACGCGGTGAGTTCGTGGCCGTCGTCGGACCGACCGGCTGCGGCAAGTCGACCACGTTGACCCTGGTCAGCGGGCTGGAAGAGCCCACCCAGGGCGAGGTGCTGGTCACCGGTCAGTCGGTGCGCGGCGTCGGCGACAACGTCGGCTTCGTCTTCCAGCAGGACGCGACTTTCCCGTGGCGTACGGTCCTGTCCAACGTCATGGCCGGGCCCCGATTCCGCGGTGTGCCCAAAGCGGAGGCCAAGCGCAGGGCCCGTGAGTGGCTGGACCGGGTCGGACTCGCCGCCTTCGAGGACCGCTATCCCCATCAGCTCTCCGGTGGCCAGCGCAAGCGCGTCGCCCTCGCCGCGACCTTCGTCAACGACCCCGAGATCCTGCTCATGGACGAGCCGTTCTCGGCGCTCGACGTGCAGACCCGGGCGCTGATGTCGGACGAGCTCCTCGAACTGTGGGAGGGCACCGGCGCGTCCGTGGTGTTCGTCACCCACGACCTGGAGGAGTCCATCGCGCTGGCCGACAGGGTCGTCGTGATGACCGCCGGCCCCGCCACCGTGAAGCAGGTCTTCGACATCGACCTGCCGCGTCCGCGCAAGGTCGAGTCGGTGCGCCTGGAGCCGCGGTTCATCGAGATCTACCGCGAGATCTGGGAGTCCCTCGGTGAAGAGGTCCGCATCACCCGTGAAAGAGGTGCCGCACATGTCGCCTGACGTTCTCAGCACGCCGGTCGTCGGCACGGCCAAGGCGCCGGACCGCGCCCACTCCCGCGCGCGTGCCGCACGCAGGCGCAAGGCCCTCGTCATGGCCTCGAGAGCGCTGCTCCTGGTGGCCGTGCTCGGTCTGTGGGAGGCGCTCTCCCGGGCCGAGATCATCGATCCGTTCAACTTCTCGATGCCCACGAAGATCTGGGACCAGATCTACACCTGGGTGATGCACGGAACCGCTCTCGGTTCACTGGGCGAGCAGATCTGGTACACGCTCCACGAGGCGCTGCTGGGGTGGGTCATCGGTGTGGCCGCGGGTGTGGTGTGCGGTATCGCGCTCGGGCGGATCGCCTTTCTCGCCGATGTCCTCGGCCCGTACATCAAGGTGCTCAACTCCATACCGAGGATCGTGCTGGCCCCGATCTTCGTGATCTGGTTCGGCCTCGGCCCGGCCTCCAAGGTCGCCTCGGCCGTCGTCCTGGTCTTCTTCCCGGTCTTCTTCAACGCCTTCCAGGGCGCTCGCGAGGTCGACCGCAACCTTGTCGCCAACGCCCGCATCCTCGGCGCGAGTGATCGGCGGGTGACGTTCCAGGTGGTCATCCCGTCCGCCACGTCCTGGATCTTCACCAGCCTTCATGTCAGCTTCGGGTTCGCGCTCATCGGCGCCATCGTCGGCGAGTACATCGGCGCGACCAAGGGCATCGGCCTGCTGGTCGCGCAGTCGCAGGGCACCTTCAACGCGGCCGGCGTGTACGCCGCCATGGTCATCCTCGCCGCCGTCGCCCTGGTCGCCGAGGGACTGCTGACCTTCGCCGAGAGCCGCATCTTCCGCTGGAAGCCGGCCGGCTCCGACGGCTGATCTCTTCGTTGATCGGTCCTTCGAGACTTTCGTCCACTCGTCACACCCAGGTATCGCCTCCCCAGGTATCGCCTCCCTCGGTACTGCCCTTCCCTGGTATCGCCTTCTCACAAGGACGTGAACCCGTCATGCGCACAACCGTCAGATACACGGCCCTCGCCGCCGCCGGCCTGCTCGCCCTCACCTCACTCACGGCCTGTGCCGACGACGCGGCGAGCACCGCGTCGACCGGCTCGGGCAGTAAGGGGGACGGCAAGGGGACGAAGGTCAAGATCATGGTCGGTGGCCTGGACAAGGTCATCTACCTGCCGGCCATGCTCACCCAGCGGCTGGGCTACTTCGACGCCGAGGGGCTCGATGTCGAACTGTTGAGCGAGCCGGCCGGGGTGCAGGCCGAGACCGCGCTCGTCTCGGGCCAGGTCCAGGGCGCCGTCGGCTTCTACGACCACACCCTCGACCTCCAGGTGAAGGGCAAGGACGTGGAGTCCGTCGTGCAGTTCTCGCACGCACCGGGCGAGGTCGAGATCGTCTCCACCGACGCACAGGACGACATCGACTCGCCCGAGGACTTCAAGGGCAGGAAACTCGGCGTCACGGGCCTCGGCTCCTCGACCGACTTCCTCACCAAGTACCTCGCCGTGAAGAACGGAGTGAAGGTCAGCGACTTCACCCCGGTCGCCGTCGGCGCGGGTCCGACCTTCATCGCGGCGCTCCAGCAGGGCTCCATCGACGCCGGGATGACGACCGACCCGACCGTCGCGACCGTCCTCGACAAGAAGGCCGGCAAGATCCTCGTCGACATGCGCACCCCGCAGGGCTCGGAGGAGGCGCTCGGCGGACCGTATCCGTCGTCGAGCCTGTACATGCAGACGGACTGGGTCAACGGTCACAAGGACACCGTCCAGAAGTTGGCCAATGCATTCGTCAAGACGCTCAAGTGGATGTCCACCCACAGCGCCTCCGAGATCGCCGAGAAGATGCCGGCCGACTACTCGCAGGGAAACAAGATGCTCTACTCGGTGGCCATCAAGAACACGCTGCCGATGTTCACCGTGGACGGT
The DNA here is from genome assembly GCF_036898465.1 of Streptomyces sp. B21-105. Classification (NCBI taxonomy): domain Bacteria; kingdom Bacillati; phylum Actinomycetota; class Actinomycetes; order Kitasatosporales; family Streptomycetaceae; genus Streptomyces; species Streptomyces sp. B21-105. The sequence continues at coordinate 6,890,178 of NZ_JARUMJ010000001.1, forward strand.
GTGATGCCCAAGAACGGGCCCGAGACCGTCGAGAAGGTCCTCAAGGCGTTCAACCCGACCATCAAGAACGCCACGGTGGACCTGGACAAGACGTACACGACCGAGTTCGTCTCCAAGGCGACGGGCTGACGGCCGCGTAGCCGCCCGCCGCGCATCGACGGCCCCGCGCCGTCGGCGTCGCCTCGAGGACCGTGCTGTCAGGCGCGGGTCGCCCACACGTAACGGTGTTCCGGGCGGCCCGCGTCGCCGTACTTCAAGGTCAGCCGGGCCCTCCCCGTGCGCTCCAGGAGCTTCAGATAGCGCTGGGCGGTCTGTCGGCTCACGCCGGTGCGGTCGGCGATCTCCTGGGCCGACAGCGGCCCTTCGGCGTTCATCAGGGACTGCCGCACGAGTTCGGCGGTCGTGGGGGAGTGGCCCTTGGGCAGACCGGGCTCCGAGGGAGCGGACAGCGCGCCGAAGATGCGGTCGACGTCCGCCTGCTCGGCCTCGCCCCCGCCGTCGAGCGTGCGGCGCAGATCCGCGTACGCCTCCAGCTTGCCGCGCAGACCGGCGAAGGCGAACGGCTTCACCAGGTACTGCAGCGCGCCCTGGCGCATCGCGGCCTGCACGGTCGAGACGTCCCGCGCGGCGGTCACCATGATCACGTCCGTCTGGTGGCCACGCCGGCGCATCTCCTGGACGACCTCCAGACCCGTGTCGTCGGGCAGGTAGTGGTCGAGTAGGACGAGGTCGAGGTGAGGCAGCAGCTCCAGCTGGCGCAGCGCGTCCGCCGCGCTGTGGGCCTCGCCGGCGACATGGAAGCCAGGGACCTTCTCGACGTATGCGGAGTTGACCCGGGCCACCCTGGCGTCGTCGTCCACGACCAGTACCTCGATCATCGTGACTCCTCCTCGACGGCGCCGAGCGCCGGTGCGGCCAGAACGGGTTCCGGGTCCGGCTCGGTCAGTGCCTCCGGCAGGACGATGGTGAACTCCGCGCCCCCGCCGGCCGCCTCACCGACCGTGGCGCTGCCGCCCTGCCGTTCGGCGAGCCTGCGCACCAGCGAGAGCCCGATGCCCCGCTTGCCGTGCGCCGGCGGCTTCTTCGTCGACCAGCCCTCGGTGAAGATCAACTCACGTTGCTCGTCCGGGATCCCGGGCCCGGTGTCCCGCACCCGCAGGACCGCGGTACGGCCTTCCGCCCGCAGCTCGACCTCCACGCGCGCGTGCGGAGTGCCCGCGACGGCGTCGAGCGCGTTGTCCACAAGGTTCCCGACGACCGTGACCAGTCCGCGCGGATCGATCAGCCGGTCCGGCAGACGGGTCCGGTCGGAGACCCACAGGGCGACGCCACGCTCGGCCGCGACGGTCGCCTTTCCCACCAGCAGGGCGGCGAGCAGGGGGTCGCCGATCTTCTCCGTCACCTGCTCCGCGGTGGCCCGGTGGTCGCCGACCACCTCCCCCACGAAGTCGACGGCGTCGTCGAACATCTCCAGTTCGAGCAGCCCGAGCAGGGTGTGCATGCGGTTGGCGTGCTCGTGGTCCTGGGCGCGCAGCGCGTCGATGAGACCGCGCGTGGAGTCGAGTTCCCGGCCGAGCTGTTCCAGTTCGGTGCGGTCGCGCAGGGTGGCCACGGCCCCGCCGTCGTCGGTGGGCATCCGGTTCACGACCAGGACGCGATGACCGCGCACGGCGATCAGGTCCGTGCCGGTGACCCGGCCGGCCAGGACGTCGGCGGTACGTCCCTCGCCGAGCGCCTCGTCGGGAGGCGTGCCCACCGCCTCGTCCCCGATGCCGAGGAGACGCTGGGCCTCGTCGTTGAGCAGCCGGACGCGGCCGGCGCGGTCCAGGGCCACGACGCCCTCCCGGATGCCGTGCAGCATCGCCTCGCGCTCGGAGAGCAGCGCGGAGATGTCCGAGAAGGCCAGGTCGCGGGTCTGCCGGTGGAGCCGCCGGGAGATGAGCCAGGCGGCCAGCGCACCGACGGCGAGGGCGCCTCCGGCGTACGCGAACAGCCCGGGGATGGCGTGGATGAGCCGGGCCCGCACGCTGTCGTACTCGATGCCGACCGAGACCGCGCCGATGATGTCGTCGTCGGCGTCGCGCAGGGGGACCTTGCCGCGGGCCGAGCGGCCCAGGGTGCCGCTGTCGATCTCCATGACGTCCTTGCCCGCCAGTGCCTCGCTGGGATCCGTCGAGACATGACCGCCGACCTGCTTGAGGTCCGTGTGCGACCAGCGCGTGCCGTGGAGGTCCATCACCACGACGTACTCGGCACCGCTGGCCTTGCGGATGCGTTCCGCCTCCCGCTGCACCGGGCCGTCGACCGAGGGCCGGGTGCTCTGCAGGTCCTCGGCGATCTGGGGCATCGCCGCGGTCGTCTGCGCGATGGCGAGGGCCCGGCGCATCGCCTGGTCGTCCAGCTGATTGCTGAGGGGGGCGAGGAACAGTCCGGTCGCCAGCACCACGACACCCGCGGCGATCGCCAGCTGCATCAGCAGGACCTGCGAGAACATGCGCCGCGGCATTCCGAGGCGCAGCCGGCGGGCGGGGGGAGTGGGGCTCATACCCCAGACGGTACGTGGGCCGACCCGCGCAGCCGAAGGGGTGGGTGACGTGGATCTCTTGACCGGCTCAAGAGGAAACGGTTCGGCCGACTGTGCGCGGGCGGTCCGTCCCAAGCCGCGCGGCCCGTCCCGTCCAGTACTGCCCGTCCCGTCCCGTGCGGCCCGTCCCGTCCCGTGCGGCCCGTCCCGTCCCGTGCGGCCCGTCATCGTGCCGGGGCGGCGCCCGCCAGTTCGTGCACCGCCACCACGTCCATCCGCGCGGGCGAACCGAGGACCGATGTGCCGCAGCTCTGCGGCCTGGGCGGCAGTGAGGCGCCCTGGGCCACGACGACCAGCCAGTGGCGTCCGTCCGTGTGCGCGACGGTCACCTCCCGGCGGGAGGTGCCACCGGTCGTGCGCACGACGCTCAGCACCCCGGCGGCGTCCTCGCCGGTCTCCGCGCGCACCGCCAGTTCCGCCGCCTGGCCGGGCCGCTCCCAGGCCGAGCTGCCCCGGCAGCCCTCCGCGACGATCCGGCCTTCCTGGACGCCGCGCAGCACCTCCTTGACCGTGTGCGCCGCGACCCGGCCGTACGCGTAGCCGTGCGGCAGCACGAGCAGGGTGGGGGAGAAGCGATGACCGCCCAGATGAGTGACCTCCCAGGCTCCCCGTACCCCCGAGGCGGCGAGCTCCGCGGCCAGCGGACGGCCGAGCAGCGCACAGCATCGGTCCTGCTTGCCGTTGGTGCAGACAAGGGCGAGCGGGTCGCCCGTGTGGGCTTCGCCGCCCAGCACGCTGTCGAACGTGTGGTGCTCGCCCCGGCCGAGCGCGGCGAAGTCGAGGTCCAGCAGTCGGCGCGGGTCGTGGGTGGTGGCGCCGTGCAGCCACACGCGTCCGGGAACGGTGTGGGCCGCGTACACCTGCCGCAAGGCCGGTGCGCCGAGGTCCGCGTGGCGACCGGGGCGCCGGATGAGCGCGACGCGCACACCCGTGTCCTGCGCGGCGGCCTCCAGGGCACGCCCCAGAGCGGGGTCCAGATGGCTCGAGACCAGTGCAGGGGCACCCCAGGGGCCGGGCTGTTCCAGGAGCAGCCAGGTGGTTGCCGTGGCCGCGGTTCCGGCGATGGGCTCGCCGAGGTCCCGCGAGACGGTCGCGCACGTACTCACAGAGGTGAGCCTAACCTGAGTTGCCGCCAGACGACTTCCGGACGGTTCACACGGTTCACACGGTCCGGTGGCGCGGGCCGTGACACCGCGCGGGCCGTCGAGCGCGCGGCCCGCCCGGGCGGTCGGGGGCCGACGCCCGGCCCGCCCGGCTCAGGGCAACACACCGCCGAGTCTGCCCTGGCCGTCCATGCCGGCCTGGCCGTCCTGGCGGCAGGACTGCCAGGCCGGCCAGGGCTACTTCGGCAGGGGCTGAGGCGGTTCGGGGCCCACGTAGTGGCCGCTCGGGCGCATCCGCAGGGGCCGTTCGCCGTACTCCTCCAGCGCATGGGCGATCCAGCCCGCCGTACGGGCCACGGCGAAGACCGTCTCGGCGGCTGAGGGCTCCATGCCGCAGGACACGGTGAACACGGCGAGGGCCAGGTCCACATTGGCGTGCAGCGGCGAGTGACGGGCGGTCGTGGCGACGACGTCCCGGGCGGCGTCGAGGGCGGGCACGGCCTCGGGGATGTCCTCCAGGAGCGCGAACAGCGCACCCGCGCGTGGGTCCTCGCCGGAGTACAGCGAGTGGCCGAGGCCGGGGATGCGGCGGCCGGCCCGCAGTTCCTCCGCGATCACGGGGCCGGCGCTGCCGAGGTCGAGCACCTCCAACAGCATGCGGTGGGCGAGCCCGCCGGCCGCGCCGTGCAGCGGCCCTTCGAGCACCCCGAGCCCGGCGGAGACGGCGGCGTAGGCGTGTGCCCGGGCGGAGGCGGCGACCCGCACGGCGAGTGTCGAGGCGGCCAGGTCGTGGTCGGCCAGCAGGCCGAGCGCCGTGTCGAGGACGTGCAGCCGTGCCTCCTCGACGGGGCGTCCGCTGAGCCGCCCCCACAGGCGGCGGGCCAGTGGACCTTCGGTGCGGTCCCCGTGCCGTCGCGGGGGCAGGGCGGCGACGAACGTGGGGATCAGGGTCCGCGCGGTACCGAGCACGGCCTCCTCGGACAGGTCGAACCGCAACGGGTCCACGGCCGCCGCCGCCACCGCTGCGACCCGCAGACGGTCGGTCGTGCCGGTGTGCTCGGGCAGCGCGTCGACGGCTCGGACGGCGGCCTCGACGGACTCGGCGGGGGCCGTGAAGACGGCTCCGGGGCGCAGCCGCCCGGTCCACAGCCATTCGGCGACCTCCTCGTAGGAGTGCCGGCCGGCCAGCTCGACGGCGTCGACCCCGCGGAAGTAGCAGCGGTCCTTGTCGATCGACGTGAGGCGGGTGCGTACGGACAGTTCCGTCCCGGGCCTGGGAGCCCCGTCGGTCTCGCGCCTGTTGCGCCGGGCGAGGGCCTCGACCTCCCCGGCGTCGAAGGTGCTGCCCCGGCCCCCGGGGGTGCGTCTGCTGCCCAGCCGGCCGCGGCTGACGTACGCGTACACCGTCTCGGGTTTCACCCCGAGCAACTCGGCGGCCTCTGTGGTGCTCAGCCGTCGTTCGAGGCGGCCGGGACCGGGTTCCTGATCACGCATGGGGGCACCGTATCCACATCTCCTCGGGTTGATTCGATCAATGTGGATGCCGGAAGGGCAGGAGTCCGGCCCGAAATCGTGGAAGGTCCGGCACCGCGAGGTGCCGGACCGCAGGGCGCTCGTCATCCCGACCCGCCGTTCCGGCGAGGCGCGTCGAGTCGAGTCGAGGACGAGGATCAGCTCCAGGGCGTTCTCACGCGTCGGGGATGTCGGACTTGGCGCGCACCAGCGTCTCCCGAGTGATCACGACGATGCGCTCGTAGTCGGCGCGGGACGCGTCGGACGGCAGCTCCCCGTCGAGCTTGTCGGTCATGTCCCGGCCGATCACGGCGAAGCTCCCGTCGGCCAACTCGAAGATGTCGGGGCAGTTCCCGCCTCCCGTGCTCCCCCGCTCGCAGGGGGGCACACCGATCCGACGGATGATCTGACTCACTGTTGGTTCCTCTGGCTTTCACGGGTGAACTTCGCTGAAGAGTGCGCGCACGGCGACTGCGGGGCGCGAAGGCCGCCCTGTGGGGCGCGTTCGTCATCCGGCGGCGTGAGCGACGGACTTATGGGGTCGCCCTACGCGATCACGTGTGAGTCAACCCCAGCCGCGCCTGGGACAACGCCCTACTTCATCCGTTTGTTATCGCCCGTAGGCGTGAAGCTGCCGACGCGCGCCCTCAGTCGACGGGGGGCTCGCCCACCACCCACCACTCGTCGATGTCCGCTTCCTCGAGCCGGCGCAGGAGTTCGTCGACCATGCGCCCCAGACTCGCCTCGTCCGAATCGTTCGGGAGGGTGGCCCGCTGGCCTTGCGTCGCGTACCAGTACCCGCGCACGACCGGGTTCTGGAGCAGTCCCCGCATACGGCCGTGGAACTCCTCACGGCTGAGGTTGCCGATGCGGTAGTAGAACAACAGGTTCGTGTAGAGCGCGTTCGCGAAGAGGTACTGCCGTCGCTGTTGCGGAGACGCCGGGGCCTCGAAGATGTCCAGCACCTCCGCCAGTTCGGGACTGTCGATGGCCTTGCTCAGCAGTTCCCAGTGCAGCCGCTGCTGATGGGCGAGGTTGGTGTGGCGTTGGTCCCGGGCCGCCGTCTCGAGATGCTCGAGCCGCACGCGCAGCGCGTCGAGGGTGTGCCGCTGAGCGGCCAGTGCGGCGAGGGCGCCCGCGGCCAGGCCGAGGCCCGCCGCGGCGACGGGGACCAGTCCCCGTGCCCGTGACTTCTGTGTGGCCATGTCAACCCCCGGATCAGGCGGCCGTGCGCCGGTCGTCGGGGTGCGGGTGGCGAGACGGGGACCGGCGAGCGGTGGGCGGCACTTGCCGTCTCCCAGAGTGCCGAGCGGCTCTGATCGGCGGGGGAGGCGGAGAGGAGGCGCACGGAGGGAAGCGAGGGTCGCACGCCAGAGCGCCTTGCCTGACGTCTGCCCCGCGCGTGCTGCCGACAATCGTTCACATCGCGGGCATTCACCCGGCTCGTATCCTGGGCGCGCAGTCAGTCCGCGTATGTGCGCCGGGGTCGTGAGCCGGTGCACGCACAGGTGTCAGAGAGGTCGCACGGTGGCACACAGTCCCGGTCCGCAGCAGATCCCGGTCGTCGTCCTCGCCGGATTCCTGGGCTCCGGAAAGACGACGCTGCTCAACCACCTCCTGCACCGCAGCGGGGGCAGCCGGATCGGTGCGATCGTCAACGACTTCGGCGCCATCGAGATCGACGCCATGGCCGTGGCCGGCGCACTCGGCGACTCCACCGTCTCGCTCGGCAACGGCTGCCTGTGCTGCGCGGTCGACGCCGGCGAACTGGACGTCTACCTCGAGCGACTGACCCGGCCCGGCACCGGGATCGACGTCGTCGTGATCGAGGCCAGCGGCCTCGCCGAACCGCAGGAACTCGTCCGCATGGTGCTCGCCAGCGATCACCCGGGCATCGTCTACGGCGGGCTCGTCGAGGTCGTCGACGCGGCCGAGTTCGACGACACCCGGGCGAGGCACCCCGAGATCGACCGGCATCTCGCCCTCGCCGATCTCGTCGTGGTGAACAAGCTCGACCGCGCACCGGACCCCGAGCGCGTCCTCGGGCTCGTCCGCACCCTCACCGACCGGGCGGCCGTCGTCCCGGCCACCCACGGCCGGGTGGACCCCGAGCTGCTCTTCGACTGCCGGCCGAGCGAGGAGCGCATCGGGCAGCTGTCCTTCGACGACCTGCACCGGCACGCCGATCCGCACGACGCCGATCCGCACGACGCCGATCCGCACGACGCCGAAGCGGATGCGCACGGCGGGCACCTGCACACCGGCTACGACAGCGTGTCCTTCGTCTCCGAAGTCCCCCTCGACCCGCGCCGGCTGATGCGGTTCCTCGACAGGAGGCCGCAGGGGCTCTACCGGATCAAGGGGTACGTCGATTTCGGCCCGCACGACCCGGTCAACCGGTACGCCGTGCACGCGGTCGGGCCCTTCCTGCGCTTCTACCCGGAGCCCTGGCCGACCGCCGGCGCCCGACTCAGCCAGCTCGTGCTCATCGGCGCCGCCATCGACACCGAAGCCCTGGGCGAGGAGCTCGCGGGCTGTCGCAACGACGCCCCACCCGCCGACGAACACGGCATGTGGGGCGTCCTGCGCTTCGTCCGGAACCCCGAGGAAGCCGAGGAAGACCTCCCCGAGGCGGCCGGGGTCTAGTGCCGTGACCGGAGAGGTTCACCGGCTCGCGACGCCCGGCACGGCACGGCACTCCCCCAGCCTTCGGCCGGGGGTTGTCAGCTGCTCGCTCTGGAGCATGCATAACGTCGTTTCAGCTCGATCGTGCGATGGTCGGCTTCTGGGCTTGCGGCGCGACGGGTCGTTCGGGCTACGGTGACCGTGCGGTCTGGGAGGCCGGGTAGGGCGCCGGTGTGCGGGGCCCCGGCTCCACCAGCGAGACGGCTCGGGGCCTCCCCGTCGCCTTTGGCCGTATCCATATGTCCAGGTCGTGCGGGAGCCGGCCTCCCGGGTTCGGACCACGCACCGGATGCGTGTCGCTGCCCCGGGGTCGAGTACGCCGGTAACCGGTGCGCCCAAGACCGTCCGGGGCGTGCGGCTGAGCAGGACCCACTTCTGCTCAGTCCACAGGAACGGTACCCCCAGGCCGCGTTAGATCGGCCCCGCCACCACGCTCACCGTCTTCGCCAGTGACACGCCCGAGCCGTCACGACGCGGGTCGATCTCCGGCAGCTCGGCCGGCAGGCCGTTCTTCTGGGCCGCCTTGGCCGGGACGGGGCCGGCCCAGGCCAGCGACAGGCAGTCCTCGCCCTTCAGGAACCGCTGGCAGCGCACGCCGCCGGTGGCGCGGCCCTTGCGCGGATACTGGTCGAACGGGGTCAGCTTGGCGGTCGTCTGGACCGAGTCGTCCAGCGTGCCCCGGGAGCCGGCGATGGTGAACACCACGGCGTCCACGGCCGGGTCCACGGCTGTGAACGAGATCACCTTCGCGCCCTCGGTGAGCTTGACGCCCGCCATGCCGCCCGCCGGACGGCCCTGCGGACGCACCTGAGAGGCCTGGTAGCGCAGCAGTTGGGCGTCGTCGGTGATGAAGACCAGATCCTCCTCGCCGGTGCGCAGTTCGACCGCGCCGGCGATCCGGTCCCCGTCCTTGAGGGTGATGACCTCCAGCTCGTCCTTGTTCGTCGGGTAGTCGGGCACGACGCGCTTGACGACGCCCTGTTCCGTGCCGATGGCCAGCCCGGGGGACGACTCGTCGAGCGTGGTGAGGCAGACCACCGTCTCGTCGCCCTCGAGGGACACGAACTCCGCCAGCGGGGCGCCGCCGGACAGGTTCGGCGCGGACGCCGTGTCCGGAAGCTGCGGCAGGTCGACGACGTTGATCCGCAGCAGGCGCCCCGAGGACGTCACCGCGCCGATCTCCCCGCGCGCGGTGGCCGGCACCGCCGAGACGATCACGTCGTGCTTGGTGCGCTTGCCGTCCCCGTCCCCGTCCCCGTCCTCGGCGTTCGCCGTGAAGGGATCGCCGTTCGCCGTGCGGGCCAGCAGCCCTGTGGAGGACAGCAGGACGCGGCACGGGTCGTCCGCCACCTGGAGGGGCACGGCGGCGGCCGTGGCGCCCGACGACTCCAGCAGGACCGTACGCCGCTCGGTGCCGAACTTCTTGGCCACCGTGGCGAGTTCCGCGGAGACCAGCTTGCGCAGCTCCGCGTCCGAGTCCAGGATCCGGGTCAGCTCGGCGATCTCCCCGGTGAGCCGCTCCTTCTCCGACTCCAGCTCGATGCGGTCGAACTTGGTGAGGCGGCGCAGCGGAGTGTCCAGGATGTACTGGGTCTGGATCTCCGACAGCCCGAAGCGCTCCATCAGGCGCTCCTTCGCCTGCGCGCTGTTCTCGCTGGAGCGGATCAGCCGGATGACCTCGTCGATGTCGACGAGGGCCGTCAGCAGGCCCTCCACCAGGTGCAGCCGGTCGCGGCGCTTGGTGCGGCGGAACTCGCTGCGGCGCCGCACGACGTTGAACCGGTGGTCGAGGTAGACCTCCAGCAGCTCCTTCAGGCCCAGCGTGAGCGGCTGGCCGTCCACCAGCGCCACGTTGTTGATGCCGAAGGACTCCTCCATCGGCGTCAGCTTGTAGAGCTGCTCCAGCACCGCCTCCGGCACGAAGCCGTTCTTGATCTCGATGACCAGGCGCAGGCCGTGCGCCCGGTCGGTGAGGTCCTTGACGTCGGCGATGCCCTGGATCTTCTTCGAGCCGACCAGGTCCTTGATCTTGGCGATGACCTTCTCGGGGCCGACCGTGAAGGGCAGTTCGGTGACGACCAGGCCCTTGCGGCGGGCCGTGACCGTCTCCACCGCGACCGTGGCGCGGATCTTGAAGGTGCCGCGGCCGCTCTCGTAGGCGTCACGGATGCCGGAGAGGCCGACGATCCGGCCGCCGGTCGGCAGATCGGGACCGGGGACGAACTTCATCAGGGCGTCCAGATCCGCGCCGGGGTGGCGGATCAGATGGCGGGCGGCCGCGACGACCTCGCCCAGGTTGTGCGGCGGCATGTTCGTGGCCATGCCGACCGCGATCCCGGAGGCGCCGTTGACCAGCAGGTTCGGGAAGGCGGCGGGCAGCGCGACCGGCTCCTGCTCCTGCCCGTCGTAGTTCGGCGCGAAGTCGACCGTGTCCTCGTCGATCGACTCCGTCATCAGGCTCGTCGCCGCGGCCTGGCGGCACTCCGTGTACCGCATGGCGGCCGGCGGGTCGTCGTTGCCCAGGGAGCCGAAGTTGCCGTGGCCGTCGATGAGCGGCACGCGCATGGAGAAGGGCTGGGCCATGCGCACCAGGGCGTCGTAGATCGAGGAGTCGCCGTGCGGGTGCAGCTTGCCCATGACCTCGCCCACGACACGGGCGCACTTCACATAGCCGCGCTCGGGGCGCAGGCCCATCTCGTTCATCTGGTAGACGATGCGGCGGTGCACCGGCTTCAGGCCGTCACGGGCGTCCGGCAGGGCGCGGGAGTAGATGACCGAGTACGCGTACTCGAGGAAGGAGCCCTGCATCTCGTCGACGACGTCGATGTCGAGGATCCGCTCCTCGTACGAGTCGTCGGGCGGCGGGGTCTTCGTGCTGCGGCGGGCCATCGCTGCCGGCTCCTTGCTGGGGCGTGTGACGGGATCTGACGCGGACCATTGTGGACCGTGGCACTGACAGGGCGGCGAGGACCCGGCGGCGGCCCTTGGGCCCCGCCCGCTTCAGTCGCCTCGTCCACGGCTGCCCGCAGGCTACGCGATCTCGCTCTCGGCGTATGTCGTCCGGGAACTTCGCCTCCTGTCCGCACGCTTGCATACAGTGACAGGACCGGCAGGAAAACCGCGGTTTCGACGACCGCGTCCGCGATCGGAAGGGACGTACATGCCCATGGGTCACACGGCCACAGCCCAGGCAGGCTCCGGGGGCCTGACAGCGACCGAGCACCGCCTGGCCAACGGCCTGCGCGTGGTGCTCTCGGAGGACCACCTGACCCCCGTGGCGGCGGTGTGCCTCTGGTACGACGTCGGCTCACGCCATGAAGTCAAGGGTCGTACCGGCCTTGCTCACCTTTTCGAGCACCTGATGTTCCAGGGGTCCGGCCAGGTCAAGGGCAACGGCCACTTCGAGCTCGTCCAGGGCGCCGGCGGTTCGCTGAACGGCACCACCAGCTTCGAGCGCACCAACTACTTCGAGACCATGCCCGCACACCAGCTGGAGCTCGCCCTCTGGCTGGAGGCGGACCGGATGGGATCGCTGCTCACCGCGCTCGACGACGAGTCGATGGAGAACCAGCGCGACGTCGTCAAGAACGAGCGCCGCCAGCGTTACGACAACGTTCCCTACGGCACCGCCTTCGAGAAGCTCACCGCTCTCGCCTACCCCGACGGCCACCCCTACCACCACACGCCGATCGGCTCGATGGCCGACCTGGACGCGGCGACGCTGGAGGACGCGCGTGCGTTCTTCCGCACGTACTACGCGCCCAACAACGCGGTCCTGTCCGTGGTCGGCGACATCGACCCGGAGCAGACGCTCGCCTGGATCGAGAAGTACTTCGGCTCCATCGCCGGGCACGACGGCAAGCAAGCGCCGCGCGACGGCTCGCTGCCCGACGTCATCGGCGGGCAGCTGCGCGAGGTCGTCGAGGAGGAGGTGCCGGCCCGCGCCCTGATGGCCGCCTACCGACTGCCCGAGGACGGCACGCGCGCGTGCGACGCCGTCGACCTGGCGCTGACCGTCCTCGGCGGCGGCGAGTCCTCCCGCCTCTACAACCGGCTCGTGCGCCGCGACCGTACGGCGGTGGCGGCCGGCTTCGGCCTGCTGCGGCTCGCCGGGGCGCCCTCCCTGGGCTGGCTGGACGTGAAGACGTCCGGCGACGTCGAGGTGCCCGTCATCGAGGAGGCCATCGACGAGGAGCTCGCCCGGTTCGCCGCGGAGGGCCCCACTGCCGAGGAGATGGAGCGCGCCCAGGCCCAGTTGGAGCGCGAGTGGCTCGACCGCCTCGGCACGGTCGCCGGCCGCGCCGACGAACTGTGCCGGTTCGCCGTCCTGTTCGGCGACCCGCAGCTCGCCCTGACCGCGGTCCAGCGGGTGCTGGACGTGACGGCCGAGGAGGTGCGGGAGATCGCCGAGGCCCGCCTGCGTCCCGACAACCGCGCGGTGCTCGTCTACGAGCCCACCGCCCCCGAAACCCCCGCCGACCAGGACGAGAACGAGGAGGCGGCCCGGTGACCGAGCTCGCCACGATGGACTTCCACCCCCAGCCCCGGGCGGGCGAGGCCAAGCCGTGGGCGTTCCCGGCGCCCGAGCGCACCGCCCTGGCCAACGGCCTGACGGTGCTGCACTGCCACCGCCCCGGCCAGCAGGTCGTCGCCGTCGAGATCCTGCTCGACGCCCCGCTGGACGCCGAACCGGCCGGTCTCGACGGCGTGGCCACGATCATGGCGCGCGCCTTCTCCGAGGGCACCGACAAGCACTCCGCCGAGGAGTTCGCCGCCGAACTGGAGCGCTGCGGCGCCACTTTGGACGCGCATGCCGATCACCCCGGCGTCCGCATCAGCCTCGAGATCCCGGCCTCGCGCCTGACCAAGGGCCTCGGTCTGCTCGCCGACGCCCTCAGGGCGCCCGCGTTCGCCGACAGCGAGGTCGAGCGCCTCGTACGCAACCGGCTGGACGAGATCCCGCACGAGCTGGCCAACCCCTCCCGGCGCGCGGCCAAGGAGCTCTCCAAGGAGCTGTTCCCGGCCACCGCCCGCATGTCGCGTCCGCGGCAGGGCACCGCCGAGACGGTCGAGAAGATCGACTCCGCGGCCGTCCGGGCCTTCTACGACAAGCACGTCCGCCCCGCGACGGCCACCGCCGTGGTCGTCGGCGACCTCACCGGCGTCGACCTGGACGCGCTCCTGGGCGACACCCTGGGCGCCTGGACGGGCTCCGCCGCCGAGCCCCGCCCCGTGCCGCCGGTGACCGCCGACGACGCCGGCCGGGTCGTCATCGTGGACCGCCCGGGGGCCGTCCAGACGCAACTGCTGATCGGCCGGATCGGCGCAGACCGGCACGACCGCGTGTGGGCCGCCCAGGTGCTCGGCACCTACTGCCTCGGCGGCACCCTCACCTCCCGTCTGGACCGCGTCCTGCGTGAGGAGAAGGGCTACACCTACGGCGTCCGCGCCTTCGGACAGGTCCTGCGGTCCGCGCCGGACGGCTCGGGCGCCGCGATGCTCGCCATCAGCGGTTCCGTCGACACCCCGAACACCGGTCCCGCGCTGGACGACCTGTGGAAGGTGCTGCGCACCCTCGCCGCCGAGGGGCTGACCGACGCCGAGCGTGACGTCGCCGTGCAGAACCTGGTCGGGGTGGCGCCGCTGAAGTACGAGACCGCGGCGGCCGTCGCGAGCACGCTGGCCGACCAGGTCGAACAGCACCTGCCCGACGACTACCAGGCGACGCTGTACCAGCAGCTCGCCGCGACCGGCACGGTGGAGGCGACCGCGGCGGCCGTGAACGCCTTCCCGGTCGACCGTCTCGTGACGGTTCTGGTGGGCGACGCGGCCCAGATCAAGGCACCGGTCGAGGCCCTGGGCATCGGCGAGGTGAAGGTCGTGTCCGCCGAGTAGTCGCCCGGTCGCCGACCGCCGCGGCACAACGGCACGCACGCACAGGGGCCCTGGTCGACCGAGCGTCACCAGGGCTGCCGTTTGTCCGAATTGGGGCGGAGGTTGCCTGTCTGCCCTGTGGGATGCGCTACAAAAACCGTGATCCGTTTGAGGATTGGACCCCCTGCCGCTTAGCTTCATCCGGGCTGTCCGTCAGGCACTGCGCCGCAGCCGCGGCACCGGACAGTCATCGCCGAGTCCCCGTACGGCGCGAGCCAGGGGAGCCGGGGACCCACTTTGTGCAGTCCCTGGGGTGAATCGGACGCCCGCGTGTACGCGAGGGGGTCCGTAGGAGACCTTCCTGCTCCGAACCCGTCAGCTAACCCGGTAGGCGAGAGGGAAGGAAAGGACACCCCTGACTTCATGGCGTTCACCTGCGCCACCGGGAAGCACCGCCGGCCCAGCCGGATGCAGCGTTCCACCGCTCGCGCGGTCGGCGTGGCGGCGCTCACCACCACCGGTGTGATGGCCACCGTCGCCTCCACCCCGGCCCTCGCGGCCGAGCAGCCCACCCCCGAGCAGACCGGTCTGATCCCCGTCGTCACGGCCGGCGAGTCCATCGCCGAGTCGGTGGCCGACCAGGTCGACGAGCAGGTCGCCGCGCAGAAAAAGGCCGCTTTCGAGGAGGCCGCCCGCAAGGCCGCCGCGAAGAAGGCCGTGGAGGAGCGCGAGGCACGCGTGCGTGCCGCCCGTGAGGCCGAGCGCAAGCGCCTCAACACCTTCGTGCTGCCGATCACCGCCTCCTATGTCTCCACCGGCTACCAGGCCAGCAGCTCGCTGTGGTCCTCCGGGAGCCACACCGGCGTCGACTTCCACGCGGCCCGTGGCACCACCGTGCACGCGGTCGGATCCGGCACCGTGGTCGAGGCCGGCTGGGGCGACGCCTACGGCAACCAGATCGTGATCAAGATGCACGACGGGACGTACACGCAGTACGCCCACCTGTCGTCCATCGAGGTGTCGGTGGGCCAGACGGTCACCCCCGGGCAGCGCATCGGCCTGTCCGGCGACACCGGCAACGTCACGGGGCCGCATCTGCACTTCGAGGCCCGCACGACCCCCGAGTACGGCTCGGACATCAATCCGGTCACCTATCTCCGCCAGCACGGCGTCGGCATCTGACGACCGACGGCGACAGATCGTTCGGCCCCGGCCCCTCGGCCGGGGCTTTGCCGTTTCCGGGGCCCCGCTGTCCAAAAAATATCCCTGGATTCCGGCTCCCCGTCGGAAATTCCCGCTCATTGCAATAGAGTCACGGAACACGCGTCAATCGTCGACGTTTCACGGGGATCAAGGCGGAGGTCCGTCATGCGAATTCCGGCGCACTCGGTGTGCACGGCCATCCGGGACGACATCGTCGCGGGTGTCTACGAACGCGGCAGCCGCCTCACCGAGGAACTCCTCGCCCGCCGCTACGGCGTCTCGCGCGTCCCCGTCCGTGAGGCGCTGCGCACCCTGGAGGCCGAGGGCTTCGTCGTCATCCGGCGGCACGCGGGCGCGTGCGTGGCGGAGCCCACCGAGCAGGAGGCCGCGGACCTGCTGGAGATGCGGCTGCTGCTGGAGCCGCTCGGCGCGTCCCGGGCCGCCCAGCGGCGCACGGAGGCCCATCTGAAGGTGTTGCGCGGCCTGGTCCGGCTGGGCCAGGAGCGGGCCAGGAGGGGCAACAGCGACGATCTGCGCTCCCTGGGGTGCTGGTTCCACGAGACCCTCGCGCAGGCCTGCGGGAGCCCTGCCCTCGCATCGATGCTCACCCAGCTCCGGCACAAGATCGCCTGGATGTACGCGGTGGAGGCGCCGGCCGACCCCGTGGAGTCCTGGGCGGAGCACGGCGTCATCGTCGACGCGGTGACGCGCGGCGACGGGGAGCGCGCGCGGGCGGTCACGGCGCTGCACACCGAGCGCGCGACGCTCGCGCACCGGCTGCGCTTTTCCCAGGGAACCGAGGCCGCCGACCGTGTGAGGACTTCGCAACGTCCCGTAAACATGACGGGCCTGCGGAATTAACACGAGAGCCGTATACAAGTTCGGGTAATTCACGGGGGATTACTCATGCTGCCGTCGGCGGGAAATGTAAAGGGCTCGCCCGGTAATTCGGACGAGCCCTTCACCGCGGAATGCAGCGGTGCTCAGACGGTCTCGGGAAGTTCCTCGAGGCCCTCGGCGACCAGCTTCGCCAGCCGGTCGAGCGCGGCGTCCGCGCCCTCGGCGTCGGACGCGAGGACGATCTCCTCGCCGCCCTGGGCGCCCAGGCCGAGAACGGCCAGCATGGAGGCCGCGTTGACGGCGTTGCCGTCGGCCTTGGCGATCGTCACGGGGATGCCTGCGGCCGTGGCGGCCCGGACGAAGATGGAAGCGGGGCGGGCGTGGAGGCCCTCGGCCCAGCCGACGTTGACGCGGCGCTCAGCCATGTGATGCTGCCCTTCGGTGTCTCAGGTTGTCTAGACCAGTGTTCCACACGTGAAGCGTGTGAGGGACGGTCCCTGGGTGTCCCGTCACCATGTGGCCGTCGGATCGCGGCCTCGACCCGACGTGCGCCCTCCAGACTGCCTCGCGCTGTTGTCGGAAGCGAGCCGTAGTGTGGGCCCCATGCAGAGCGCGTCGGACCGGCACGAGTACCCCGCCCACTGGGAGGCCGACGTGGTGCTGCGCGACGGCGGCACCGCGCGCGTGCGCCCCATCACCGCCGACGACGCCCAGCGCCTGGTCAGCTTCTACGAGCAGGTCTCGGACGAGTCGAAGTACTACCGCTTCTTCGCGCCCTACCCGCGCCTGTCCGCGAAGGACGTCCACCGGTTCACGCACCACGACTTCGTGGACCGGGTGGGACTCGCGGCCACGGTCGGCGGCGAGTTCATCGCCACCGTGCGGTACGACCGCATCGGCCCGGACGGCATGGCCGCCTCCGCGCCGGCCGACGAGGCCGAGGTGGCCTTCCTCGTGCAGGACGCCCACCAGGGACGCGGCGTCGCCTCCGCGCTCCTCGAACACATCGCGGCCGTCGCCCGCGAACGCGGTATCCGCCGCTTCGCCGCCGAGGTGCTCCCCGCCAACAACAAGATGATCAAGGTGTTCACGGACGCCGGCTACACCCAGAAGCGCAGCTTCGAGGACGGCGTCGTCCGCCTGGAGTTCGACCTCGAACCCACCGAGCGCTCCCTCGCCGTGCAGCGCGCGCGGGAACAGCGCGCCGAGGCGCACTCCGTACGGCGGCTCCTGACACCCGGCTCGGTCGCCGTCGTGGGTGTCGGTCGCGGCCCGGGCGGGGTCGGCCGAAGCGTCCTCGGCAACCTCCTGGCGGCCGGGTTCACCGGACGCCTGCACGCCGTGAACCAGGCCTTCCCCGAGGACCTGAAGGAACTGGACGGGGTGCCCGCCCACCGTTCGATCCGGGACATCGCGGAGCCCGTGGACCTCGCGGTCGTCGCCGTCCGGGCCGAGCAGGTGCCCGCGGCCGTCGCCGAATGCGGCGAACACGGCGTGCAGGGACTCGTCGTGCTGTCCGCCGGCTATGCCGAGAGCGGCCCCGACGGGCGCGAGCGGCAGCGCGAGCTCGTGCGCCACGCGCGCGCGTACGGCATGCGGATCATCGGCCCCAACGCCTTCGGGGTCATCAACACCTCTCCCGCGGTGCGGCTCAACGCCTCCCTCGCCCCCGAGATGCCGAGGCCGGGCCGGATCGGCCTGTTCGCCCAGTCCGGGGCCATCGGCATCGCCCTGCTGTCCCGGCTGCACCGGCGCGGCGGCGGGGTCACCGGCGTCACCGGCGTGTCGACGTTCGTCTCCTCCGGCAACCGCGCGGACGTCTCCGGCAACGACGTCCTCCAGTACTGGTACGACGACCCCGACACCGACGTCGCCCTCATGTACCTGGAATCCATCGGCAACCCGCGCAAGTTCACCCGCCTCGCCCGGCGCACCGCGGCCGCCAAGCCCCTGGTCGTCGTCCAGGGCGCCGGTTCCGCCCCGCAGGGGCACGCCGTACGGGCCACGCGGCTGCCGCACGCGACGGTGTCGGCGCTGCTGCGGCAGGCCGGCGTGATCCGCGTGGACACCATCACCGAACTGGTCGACACGGGCCTGCTCCTCGCCCGTCAGCCGCTGCCGACGGGCCCGCGCGTCGCGATCCTCGGCAACTCCGAGTCCCTCGGACTGCTCACGTACGACGCCTGCCTCTCGGAGGGGCTGCGTCCCCTGCCTCCGCTGGACCTGACCACGGAGGCCACGGCGGAGGACTTCCACGCCGCACTGACGCGCGCCCTGGCCGACGCGACGTGCGACGCGGTGGTCGTGACGGCCATCCCGGCGATCGGGGAGACCTCGCCCGGCGACGCGGAACTCGCCGAGGCCCTGCGCTCGGCCGCGGCCGCGGCCCCCGCCAAACCGGTGCTCGTGGTGCACGTGGAGCTCGGCGGCCTCGCGGCGGCGCTGTCCGCCGCTGCGAGCACCGCACCGCGCGCGGGCGCGAGCCCACGCGCGCGTGTCGCGGCGCAGGACGCCGGGCAGCTGCAGCCCCCCGTCGTCGAGGCGCCGGCGGGAGCGCACCTCATCCCCGCCTACCCGGCCGCCGAACGCGCCGTCCGCGCCCTCGCGGAGGCCGTGAAGTACGCCCAGTGGCGGCGCGAGGCGGCGGACCCGGGCCGGGTGCCCGAGTACGAGGACATCGACGAGCGGGGCGCCGCCGCGCTGATCGACGGGCTCCTCACGCGCGGGCAGGGACTCACCCTGGGCGCCGAGGAGACCGGCGAACTGCTCGGCCGTTACGGCGTCCGCATCCGCAGGGCGATCCCCGCGCCCTCTCCCGACGAGGCCGCGCGGGCCGCCGCCGATCTCGGCTACCCCGTCGCCCTCAAGGCCACCGCCCCGCACCTGCGGCACCGGGCCGACCTGGGCGGCGTCCGTCTCGACCTGGCCGACGAGGAGCAACTGCGCAGGGCCTACGCCGAGTTGACCGACCTCTTCGGGCGGCCCCAGGAGCTCCGGCCGGTCGTCCAGGCGATGGCGCCGCGCGGGGTCGACACCGTGGTACGAGCGGTCATCGACCCGGCGGCGGGGGCCGTGCTGTCCTTCGGGCTCGCCGGAGCCGCCTCGCAGCTCCTCGGGGACATGGCGCACCGACTGGTTCCGGTCACCGACCGCGACGCGACGTCGCTGATCCGCTCGATCCGGACCGCCCCGCTCCTCTTCGGCTGGCGGGGCTCGACGCCCGTCGACACCAGGGCCCTGGAGGAGCTGCTGCTGCGCGTCTCACGACTGGTGGACGACCACCCCGAGGTCGTCGCGGTCACCCTGGAGCCGGTGGTCGTCGCCCCGCACGGCCTGAGCGTCCTCGGCGCGTCCGTCCGCCTCGCACCCCCGCCCGCGCGCGACGACCTCGGTCCGCGGACCCTGCCGGTGTACTGAGGTGGACGCACGGCGGACCCGGGTGCCGAAGGACGGGGGAGAGCCGGCGCGGACGCTGGAGGCCGGGGTCCCCGCGGCCGTGCGGCACCCCGCGGTCGGCCTGCCCGAGGGGTCCTGGTGGGACTGGGACGTCGTGGCCTGGACCCCCGGCGAGTTCCGGTTGGCGGCCGGCGCGGATCTCGCGTACCACCACGGCCTGGAACTCGTCTTCGCCGACCCCGCCTTCGTGGCCTGTCCGGCGGCCTTCCACGACCCCGTGTTCCGGGAGCCGACGCCCGGCGAACTCGAGAGCCTGGACCGCCGCCTCGGCGAACGCCCCCCGGTCGTGGCCGCGTTCGACGCGGACGCGGGCGGCCCCGATCCCACCCCCTGCCTCGTGGCCGCGGAGCGGCTCGAGATCGTCCGGGAGCACGTGCTCAGGTACGCGCGCGAGGACGCGCCCCCCGGGCAGCGGTTCGCCCCGTGGGTGTGCCGGCCCCACCGCTGAGAAGACGCGCCCCGCGCCTGCTCCCGGCCCCCGGAAGCGATCGCGAGCGGCACCTCGCAGTCAGTGGGTCCCCGTAGGATGGACCCCATGGCCAAGACCAGTACGACGACCCAGGGGCTGCGCGCGGCGATCGAGCGCAGCGGCTACTACCCGGCCCTCGTGGCCGAGGCGGTGGAGGCCGCCGTCGGCGGCGATCCGATCCGGTCGTACCTGGTTCACCAGGAGACCACGTTCGACCAGAACGAGGTGCGCCGGCATGTGACGGTGCTGGTGCTCACCGGCAATCGCTTCATCGTCAGCCACACCGACGAGCAGGCCGCCGACACCACCTCCCCGACGCCGTACGCCACGACGTCCACGGAGTCCGTGAAGCTCGGCCGGATCTCGTCGGTCGTCGTCAGCCGCGTGGTCGCCAACCCGGAGTCGTACACGCCGGGCACCCTGCCGCGCGAGGTGGTGCTGACCATCGGCTGGGGCGCCGTCTCCCGCATCGACCTGGAGCCGGCCGCCTGCGGCGACCCCAACTGCGACGCCGACCACGGCTACACCGGCAACTCGACGGCGGACGACCTCAGCCTGCGCGTCAGCGAGGCCGGAGACGGCCCGGAGACGGTGCGCCAGGCGCTCGCCTTCGCGCAGGCGCTCTCCGAGGCGACAGCGGACGTCCCCCGCTGATGACGCAGCAGGCCTCCTGGGACTTCCCCGAACCGCTCGCCGTCGCCTCCGCGCCCGTCCCCGCATACGGCTCCGGCTCCCTCGCCGACCTGCTCCCCACGCTGGCGGCGGGCCTGGGCGTGCCCGGCACGACCGCGGCGATCCCCGAACTGACGCCGGCCGACCGTAACTGCGTCTTCCTGATCGACGGCCTCGGCTGGGAGCAGATCAAGGCCCACCCCGACGAGGCGCCCTACCTGCACGCGCTTCTCGGCAGCTCGCGCGGGGGCACCGGACGCCCGCTCACCGCCGGCTATCCGGCGACCACCGCGACCTCCCTCGCCTCCGTCGGCACCGGCCTCCCGCCGGGTGCGCACGGCCTGCCCGGCTACACCGTGCGCAACCCCGCCACCGGCGAGCTGATGAACCAACTGCGCTGGCAGCCGTGGACCGCTCCGGGCGTCTGGCAGCCCTATCCCACGGTCTTCCAGCTCGCCCACAAGGCGGGCGTGCACGCCGCCCAGGTGTCGTCCCCCGCGTTCCAGAACACCCCGCTGACCAAGGTCGCGCTCAGCGGCGGAACGTTTCACGGGCGGCTCACCGGCGAGGAGCGCATGGACTGCGCCGCCCAGCAGCTCGCCGCCGGCGACCGCTCCCTCGTCTACACCTACTACGCCGAACTGGACGGCGCCGGGCACCGCTACGGCGTCGCCTCCGACACCTGGCGCGGTCAGCTCATGTACGTCGACCGGCTGGTGCAGCGTCTGGCCGAGCAGCTCCCGCCGCGCAGCGCGCTCTACGTCACCGCCGACCACGGCATGATCGACGTGCCCTTCGACGAGGAGCACCGGATCGACTTCGACGCGGACTGGGAGCTGAGCGCCGGCGTCGCCCTGCTCGGCGGTGAGGGCCGCGCCCGCCATGTCTACGCCGTGCCGGGCGCCGCAGGCGACGTCCTGACCTGCTGGCGCGAGGTGCTCGGCGAGCAGTTCTGGGTGGCCTCCCGGGAGGAGGCGATCGACGCGGGCTGGTTCGGTCCGCGGATCGACGAGCGGGTGCACGCCCGCCTCGGCGACGTGATCGCGGCCGCCCGGGACGACGTCCTGCTCATCGCCTCCGAGAGGGAGCCCAAGGAGTCGTCGATGGTCGGCAACCACGGTTCCATGACCCCTGCCGAGCAGCTGGTCCCCCTGCTCGAAGTACGCTCCTGAAACTCCAGAACCGCCCCTGTTCCGCCGCACTTCACCGAAAGGCGTCCAACTCCCCATGCCCGAGCTGGTGTTCTTCTCCGGAACCATGGACTGCGGGAAGTCGACTTTGGCGCTGCAAATCGGCCACAACCGGTCGGCCAGAGGGCTTCAGGGTGTGATCTTCACACGGGACGACCGAGCGGGGGAGGGGAAGCTGTCGTCTCGGCTGGGGCTGGTGACCGAGGCGGTGGAGGCGGGCCCGGGCCGGGATCTCTACGGCTATGTGGTGGCGCAGTTGTCGCGGGGCGGCAAAGTCGACTACGTGATCGTGGACGAGGCGCAGTTCCTCGCGCCGGAGCAGGTCGACCAGCTGGCCCGCATCGTCGACGACCTGAATCTGGACGTGTTCGCGTTCGGTATCACCACCGACTTCCGAACCCGGCTCTTCCCCGGCTCCCAGCGGCTGATCGAGCTGGCCGACCGGCTGGCGACGCTGCAGGTCGAGGCGATGTGCTGGTGCGGTGCCCGGGCGACGCACAATGCGCGGACGGTGGGCGGGGAGATGGTGGTCGAGGGCGAGCAGGTCGTGGTCGGAGACGTGCACCGGCCGGCGGAGGACGTGGGGTACGAGGTGCTGTGTCGGCGCCACCACCGTAAGCGGATGACGAGTGACGTGGCTCGGGCGGCTGCCCTGTCTCCCGACGTGCTGCCGGTCGCCTCGGGCTGAGTCGGCTTCGGCGACGGGCGTGGTGGCAAGGGGCTCATCGACGGCGCGACGGAGTTCTGAGGCCGGCCGCGGCGTGAAGACGACGGCGAGGTAACGGCTCCGGGCGTCAGGGTTCTCGGTTCGTGGAATCTCAAGGACCGTCAAGCCTCCGCGGGACACCGGCACGCAGCATCGTGGGCGGGGTCTGCGTGGGTTGGCGCAGTCGTGGGCGGCGCACTGCGCCCCGGAAGGGCGACTTGAGAGAGATCGCGAGGCTGTCGGACCCTGCATCAGCTCCGACAGCGGCAAGCGGAGCCGGCCGGCGCAGATCATATAGGGTGAATGCGTTTTCTTGATCGCTCACGGAAGTAGGCCCATATGACTCAGGTCGTGCTCACCACCAACTTTGGGACGATTACACTCGCGCTCGACGCCGAGAAGGCGCCGAAGACGGTCGAAAACTTCTTGGCCTATGTCAATGACGGGCACTACGACCAGACCATCTTTCACCGAGTCATCCAGACCTTCATGATCCAGGGTGGCGGCTTCGTCGAGGGCATGTCGCAGAAGCCGACCCGCGCCCCGATCGAGAACGAGGCGCGCAACGGTCTGCGCAACACCCACTACGCCGTGGCCATGGCCCGTACCTCCGACCCGCACTCGGCGTCGGCGCAGTTCTTCATCAACACGGCAGACAACGGCTTCCTCGACCACACCGCCCCTTCCCCGCAGGGGTGGGGATACGCGGTGTTCGGCAAGGTCGTCGAGGGCTTCGAAGTGGTGGACAGGGTCGCCGCAGTCCCGACCGGCCGCCGCAACGGCTTCCAGGACGTTCCGGTGGAGTCCGTGGTCATCATCAGTGCCAAGGTCGAGCAGTGAGGCCGTGACCGAAGGTTCGCCGGCCTGACGCCGGCGGACACCCGGATTGCTCAAGCGGGCCGGCCCGACGTCCCGTCAACTGCAGCCGCTGCAGTGCCAGGCCAGGCTCTCCGGCCACGAGTCCCGGCATCAGCCTGGTCCTGGCGCAGGTGGTGATCGCGGAGGTCGGGGCGGACGGAGAAGCGGATCACTTCGCCCATCGACCGGGCGGAGAACGGCGGACCCGACGCCTGCTCGCCCGACCCGCGGCACTCGGCCACGGTGATCACACGAGCGGTGCATCACGCGGTCGCCCGGTTGCGGCTGCCGGACGAGGGGCAGGGCGCCGGCCGCCACTGCCGCCGCGGAGACGGTCACGGCCGGCGGGAACCCGCAGGACCTGAATCAGACCTGAGCGAGGCTCCGTGTCGGCCTGGGCGAGGCTCCGTGTCGGCCTGAGCAAAAGCCGCATAGGCGATCATGATGCGAGTTAACTCCCCATTGGGGTCAACGTCTCGAATTAATCGATCAGAGCGAAAGTTATGAGGATGACCCCAAGGCCCCAAGCAGATGCCTAGCTACCGCTAACGAACATATGGCCTTGCAGGCCATAGTGTGCTGGTGTAGGTTGAAGATCACGGGGGAATCTTCTGAAAGCGTTCGTGTTGGTTCAGGAGTTTTCCCAGGCGGTCTGTTTTGTTAGCGACGTCTTTGGGATTCGTTGTGGACGGGCATGAGCGGTTAATCAGCACACCGACAGGGGACTCTGCTTATCGGCGGCGTCGTGACGAGATCGCGGCTCTCGCGACTGCTTACGTGCGCGGGGATGTCATCCCCGAGGTGGAGTACACCGATGCCGAGCACGCCGTGTGGCGATTAGTGGCCGAACGACTGCGGGAGCGGCACCGGTCCCACGCAGCACCCGAATTTCTCGAAGCGGCCGAACAGCTCGGTGTGGGTGTTGAAGAAATTCCGCAGCTGCAGGGTGTTGCCGACCGACTGAACGGGCTGACCGGCTTCCGGCTGCAGCCTGCTGCGGGCGTGGTTCCCTTCCATCGTTTCTGCGGCTCCCTGGCTGACGGTTATTTCCATTCCACGCAGTACATTCGCGACGGCGTGACGCCGTTCTACTCGGCCGAACCGGACGTCTTGCACGAGGTCATCGGGCACGGCAGTGCCTTGGCCGACAGCCGGTTCGCCAACCTGTACAGGCTGGCGGGCGAGGCAGTGCGGCGAGTGGAAACCGAAGCTGCGGTGCAATTCATTTCCAAAGTCTTCTGGTTCACCATCGAGTGCGGCCTCCTTGATGCGCCCGACGGGCCGCGCGCTTATGGCGCCAGCATCGTGTCGTCCTACGGCGAGCTGGACCAGTTCCGCTCCGCCGAGATCCGAAGGCTGACCATCGCCGACATGGTCGGTACCGGCTACGACATCACCCGGTATCAGGAGACCCTTTACAGTGCCCGCTCCCTGGCGCATCTGGAGGATGTGGCCGGCGGGTTCTGGGAATCCTGCGATGACGCGTCCATCGACCGGCTTCTGGAGGCTGCGAAATGACCGGTACAGCGGTTGAAGGAGACGCCCTGGAGAGCGTCCGCCCGGTGAAGCCAGTGGTGCTGGACGTCGCAGGAATCGGGTTCGGTGCCGCGAATCTTGCCCTGGCCGCCGCACTGCACGAAACCGGTCGATCGGCGGGGGCGCTTTTCCTGGAAAAGCAGCAGAATTTCGGTTGGCATAGAGGCATGCTCATGGAAGGCGCCTCGATGCAGGTGTCCTTTCTCAAGGACATCGCCACGATGCGGAACCCGGTGAGTGACTTCGGCTTCCTCTCCTACTTGCAGGAGAAGGGCCGGCTGGTGGATTTCATCAATCACGCCGTGCTGACACCCTCGCGGTCCGAGTTCCACGACTATCTCAACTGGGCCGCCGACCGGGTGCGCCACATGGTCGAGTACAGGACCGAGGTCACGGATGTCCGGCCGGTGACGGCGGACGGTGCGGTCGTCGCGCTGGACGTACTGGCAGGTGACCGGGTGGCCGCACGGGCCAGGAACCTGGTCATCGCACAGGGCCTGCGTCCGCGCCTGCCTGAGGGTGTCGAGACCGGAGAGCGCGTCTGGCACAGTTCTCAACTGCTGCACCGACTGCCCGAGTTCGACGAACGGGCTCCGAAGCGGGTCGTGGTGGTCGGTGCGGGGCAGAGCGCTGCCGAGATCGCCTCTCACCTGATGGACCGTTACCCGGCGGCCGAGGTGTGTGCGGTGTTCACCCGCTACGGCTACAGCATCGCCGACGCCAGCCCCTTCGCCAACCGGGTCTTCGACCCGGCCGCGGTGGACGACTTCTACAACGCTCCGTCGGCGGTGAAGCAGTCGTTGCTGCGCTACCACGGCACCACCAACTACGCGGCGGTCGACGGGCAGGTACTCGATGGCCTGTACCGCCGGCAGTACGAACAGAGGGTGACGGGCGAGCCGCGACTGCGGGTCATGCACACTTCCCGGATCGACTCCGTCGACCCGCGTGCGGACAGTGTGGCGGTGCGCGTGCGATTCCTGCCCACGGACGAGGTCACCGATCTCGAAGCCGATCTGCTCATCTACGCCACGGGGTACACCTCGCCCGACCCCGCGGAGCTGCTCGGCGGTATCGCGGGTTCGCTGTGCCGCGATGAGACGGGGGAGCTGCTGATCGGCCGTGACTACCGGCTCCGCACCACCGCTGATTTCCGTTGCGGCATCTACGTGCAGGGCGCTACCGAGGCGACGCACGGTATCGCCTCGACCCTTCTTTCGATGACCGCGGTCCGCGCGGGCGAGATCGCGGAGTCGCTGGCGGGCGACCGGCGGGCGCGGGAGCGGGCTGCAGAGAACTGGAACTGACATGTTCGAGCGTCCGCAGTACTCCGACAACCGCAGCGGTCCGGTTCTGGCCTTGCTGAAGGCCAACCCGTTGGCTCTGGTGGTGACGTCGGGGGAGACGGCCCCGTTGGGCACGCACGCGCCGGTGCTGTTCCGTCACGGGCCCGACGGCGCCGACGAGGAGACCGTCGCGGAAGACGGGACTTCCTTGGTCGGTGCGACGCTGGTCGGTCACATAGACATACGCAACCCGCAGTGGACCGCGATGCGAGAGGGCGACCGGGCGCTGGTGGTGTGCCAGGGCCCGCACGGCTATGTGTCACCGACGGTGTACGGGGTCACCCCGGCGGCGCCCACATGGGACTTCACCGCGGTGCACATCGTGGGTTCCCTGCGCCCCGTCGTCGACCCCGCAGAGGTGCTGGAGATCGTGCGGGACACCGCACGACGGCTGGAAGCCGACTTCGGGCAGGGGTGGGACCAGGAGTCCTCCGTGGACTACTTCCGCAGGATCGCGCCCGGTGTGGGTGCCTTCGAGCTACAGGTGGAGTCGGTACAGACGATGTTCAAGCTCAGCCAGGAGAAGCCGGCGCCGATGCGGCGGAGGATCGTCGAGGACTTCGAGGGCAGCGAGTCGGGGACCCACCAAAACCTCGCCGCACTGATGCGGTCCCGGGGCATCGTCGGCCCGGGCGAAGAGCCCGAGGCGCTCATATGACCGGCAGCGCGGGGAGGCGGCCGGGTCTGCACTCGGCGCTGAGCAGGCTGAAGGAGCGCACGGCGAAGGCGGGCGCGGCGTCCACAGGCATCACGCCCGTGTCGCGGGACCGGCCGCTGGAGTTGTCGTTCGCACAACAACGGCTGTGGTTCCTCGACCGACTCATGCCGGGCAGCGCGTTCTACAACTTCGGATCCGCCGTACGCGTGCGCGGCCCCTTGCGCACCGAGGTGCTCGGCCGGGCGCTGAGCCGGATCGTGGCGCGGCACGACACGCTGCGCACCGTCTTCTCCGACGACGGCGGTGTGCCGTCCGCCGTCGTACTGCCCGCCGTGCCGGTGCCGGTGCCCGTGGTCGACGTCGCCGACGAGGTCGACGCGGAGCGACTGGCGGGTGAGGAAGCCGCACGTCCCTTCGACCTGCGCCATGGCCCGTTGCTGCGCACCCGTCTGCTGCGGCTGGCCGAGGACGATCACGTACTGCTGCTGACGGTGCATCACATCGCGACCGATGGCTGGTCGCACGGCGTGCTGTGGGCCGAGCTGATCGCCGCGTACACCGCGCTGGCCGACGGCCGGGAACCACAGCTGCCCGAACTGAGCGTGCAGTACGCCGACTTCGCCGCGTGGCAGCGCCGCATGCTGCCACCTGCCGAGCTGGTTCGGCGCCTGGCGTTCTGGCGGGAGAGCCTCGCCGGCCTCACCCCCCTCGAGCTGCCGTTGGACCGGCCGCGCCCCGCGGTGGCGTCGGCCGAGGGCGGGGTCGTCATGTGGCGGCTGCCCGCGGACGTGGTCGCGGCCGCCCGAGCCGTGGGGGAGCAGCAGGGCGCGACCCTGCACATGACCCTGCTGGCAGCCTTCAGCATCGTGCTCGCGCGGCACGCCCGCACCGAGGACGTCGCGGTGGCACAACCCGTCGCCGGCCGGCCGCTGTCCGAGGTCGAGGGCCTGATCGGGTTCTTCGTCAACACCGTCGTGACGCGCACCGACCTGTCCGGCGACCCGACATTCCGCGAACTGGTCGACCGCGTGCGTACCGCGTCCGTGGACGCGATGGCGCATCAGGACGTGCCGTTCGAGTACCTGGTGGAGAAGCTGGTCCCCGAGCGTGATCTGTCGCGCAATCCGCTGGCCCAGGTCGTGTTCCAGGTCGTGCCGAGGGCGACGTCGGGCCTTGCGCCCTTCCCCGGCACTACCACCGAGCCGTTCCAGGGCGACCGCGCCTTCACACGGATGGACCTGGAGGTCTACCTCGGCGAGGACGCCGACGGCGGGGTGGGCGGCCTGGCCAACTACAGTCGGGCACTTTTCGACGCCGAGACGGTCGAAGGGCTGGCCCGGCATCTGACGTCGGTCCTGCGCGCGGCGTCCGAAGCCCCGGACGCGCCGCTGTCCCGGCTGCCGATGACGGACGCCGACGAGCGGGCCGCGCTGCTCGCGGCCGCGCACGGCGCGACCGTGCCGCTGCCCGAGGCCGCACTGCCGGAGCTGTTCGCCGCGCAGGCCGGGCGGACGCCGGACGCCGTGGCGGTGGCCGACGGAGCCGACCTGTGGACGTACGCCGCACTCGACCGGGCCGCCAACCGGCTCGCGCACGTCCTCAAGGACCGCGGCGTCAAAGCGGAACACGTCGTCGCGCTGGCGGCGCGGCGGTCCGCGCGCCTGGTGGTCGCCGTCCTCGCCGTACTCAAGGCGGGCGGCGCGTACCTGCCGCTGGACGACCGCAACCCGGCGGGGCGCACCCGAGCCGTCCTCACCGCCACCGGCGCGACATTGCTGCTGACCGACCGCGACGAGGCGGTCCCCGGCGCCGAGGACCTGCCCGTGGTGGACCTTCGGGTCGACCCGCCCGACGTCCCGGACACCGCGCCCGGCACGGTCGCGCACCCCGACGGCCTGGCGTACGTGATGTCCACCTCGGGTTCCACCGGTACGCCCAAGGGCGTCGTCGTGACGCACCGCGCCGTGGCCGCCCTGGCCCTGGACCGGCGCTGGGCCGACGGAGCGCACGAGCGCGTCCTGCTGCACTCGCCGCACGCCTTCGACGCCTCGACCTACGAACTGTGGTCGCCCCTGCTGTCGGGCCGCCGCGTGGTCGTCGCCCCGCCCGGAGCGATCGGGCCGAGGGCGATCGCGCGCGCCACCGCCGAACACGGCGTCACCGCGCTCTGGCTGACCTCGGGCCTGTTCGACCTGGTCGCCGAGGAGGACGTGGCCTGCCTCGCGGGCCTCCGCACGGTCATAGCCGGCGGCGACGCCGTGCAGCCCGCGACCGTGGCCCGCGTGCGCGCCGCCCACCCCGGCCTCACGGTGCTCAACGGTTACGGCCCCACCGAGACCACGACGTTCGCCACCGTGCACGCCATCGCGCCGGGGGAGCCCTCGCCGGCCGGCCGCGTGCCCATCGGCACCCCGCTCGACAACACCCGCGCCCACGTCCTCGACGACCACCTGCGGCCGGTGCCCTTCGGCGTGCCCGGTGAGCTGTACGTCGCCGGCGTGGGCCTCGCGCGCGGTTACGTGGGTGACCCCGCGGCCACCGCGGAACGCTTCCTGCCCGACCCGTTCGGGCCGCCCGGCACACGCATGTACCGCACGGGCGACGTGGTGCGCCGCCGCCCCGGCGGCGTGCTGGAGTTCCTCGGCCGCGCCGACGGTCAGGTGAAGCTGCGGGGCTTCCGCGTGGAGCCGGGCGAGGTCGAGGCCGCACTCGCCGGGCACCCCGCCGTCGCGCGTGTCGCCGTCGTCGTACGGGAGGACGGTGCGGCGGGCAAGCGGCTCGTCGCCTACGCCGTCCCGCGCGCCGGAGCCGAGCTCGACGTCGCCGAGCTGCGCACGCACGCCTCGGCCGCCCTGCCGGACTACCTGGTGCCGTCGGCGTACGTCCTGCTCGACACGCTGCCGCTCGCCGCGACCGGCAAGGTCGACCGCGCCGCGCTGCCCGCCCCCGAGGAGGAGACGGGCGCGGGTGACGTCGCGCCGCGCACCGAGACCGAGCGGGCGCTGTGCGACATCTTCGCCGAGGTGCTGGGCGTCGCGGAGGTCGGTGTCGAGGACGACTTCTTCGTACGCGGCGGGCACTCGCTGCTCGCGACGCGCGTCATCGCCCGCATCGCGGGCGCGCTCGGGGCCGAGGTGTCCCTGCGGAACCTGTTCGAGCGGCGCACGCCCCGCACGCTGGCCTCCGTCGTGGCAGCGGCGGCGGCCGGCACCGCGCCGCCGCTGGTACCGGTGGAGCGCGGTGGCCCGCTGCCGCTGTCGTTCGGGCAGCAGCGTCTGTGGTTCCTCGACCAACTCACCCCGGGCAGCGCGTCCTACACCTCCGGCGGGGCCGTGCGGGTGCGCGGCGTCATCGACCCGGAGCGGCTGGCGGCGGCCCTGACGGCCGTCGTCGCCCGGCACGAAGCGCTGCGGACGGCCTTCGCCATCGAGGACGGCGTCCCCGTCGCGGTCATCGCTCCTCCCACCGCCGTCCCGCTGCCCCTGATCGAGGTGGAGGGTGTCGACGCCGCGCGCGCGGCGGCCTCCGACGAGCTCTCCACCGGCTTCGACCTGGCCCGAGGCCCGCTGCTGCGCGCCACCCTGCTGCGCCTCGGCCCGGTCGACCACGTGCTCGTCGTCGCCGTGCACCACGTGGCGACCGACGGCTGGTCCCAGGCGCTGCTGTGGGCGGAGGTGGCCGCCGCGTACTCCGGTACCGCGTCGGCGGACCTGCCCGTGCAGTACGCCGACTTCGCCGTGTGGCAGCGGTCCTGGCTCTCCGGAGACGTCCTGGAGCGGCGCGCCGAGCACTGGACGGAGCGGCTGGCCGACCTCGCTCCGCTGGAGCTGCCGCTCGACAGGGCGCGCCCCGCCGTCGCCTCCGGCCGGGCGGGCGCCCTTCCGTGGGCCGTCCCCGCCGAACTGGTCCGCGCCGCCCGCGCCGTCGCCGCTCAGGAGGGCGCAACGCTGTACATGGTCCTCCTGGCCGCGTTCGACGTCGTGCTGTCCCGCTACGCGCAGACCGACGACGTGGCCGTGGGCTCGCCCACGGCGGGCCGCACGCACGCCGAGGTCGAGGCGCTGATCGGCTTCTTCGTCAACGTCGTCGTGGTACGCACGGACACCTCGGGCGACCCGACGTTCCGGGAACTCCTGGGCCGCGTACGGGAGGTGGCCGTCAGCGCCGTCGAGCACCAGGACGTGCCGTTCGAGCACCTGGTGGAGCGGCTGCGCCCGGAGCGCGACCTCTCGCGCAACCCCTTGGTGCAGGTGGCGTTCCAGCTGCTCACCGGTGCACCGGGGTGGCCGTCGTGGTCGGACGCCGAGGTCGAGCACTTCGACCTCGACCACGCGTACACCCGGATGGACCTCGAAGTGCACGCCGTCGAGGTCGGCGACGACGTCACCGCGACCGTGCTCTACGCGGCCGACCTGTTCGACGCCGACACCGTCCGCCAGCTCATGCACCACGTCACCGTGGTCCTCGGCCAGGTGCTCGCCGACCCCGACCGGCCGATCTCCGCCGCGACGATGCTCGACGACGCAGACCGGCACCGCGTGCTCGTCGAGTGGAACGACACCGCCGCACCGCTGCCGGACGGTTCCGTGCCACGGCTCTACGCCGAGCAGGTCGCCCGTACGCCCGACGCCGTGGCCCTGGTGTGTGGCGACCAGCGGGTGACGTACGCGGAACTCGACCGGCGCGCCAACCGGTTCGCGCACGTCCTGCTCGCGCACGGCGTCGCGCCGGACGAACCGGTCGGCGTGGCCACCGGCCGCTCGGTCGACATGGTCGCGGCCGTGCTCGGCGTGCTCAAGGCGGGCGGCGCCTACGTGCCGCTCGACCCGCGCAACCCCGCGGGCCGCACCGAGCGGATCGTGACCACGTCCGGCCTGCGCGTCGTCATCGCCGACCGGCCCGTGCCCGGCGCCGCCGGCGTGACGGTCCTCGACGCGGCCCACCCGGGTGACGCCCCCGACACGGACCCCGGCATCGACCCGGGCCGCGACTCGACGGCGTACGTGATCTACACGTCCGGATCGAGCGGCGAGCCCAAGGGCGTCGCGGTGACGCACGGCAACATCGTGGTGCTTGCCGCCGACCGCCGGTGGCGCAACGGCAACCACGAGCGGGTGCTGTTGCACTACCCGCTGGCCACCGACATCTCCACCTACGAGCTGTGGCCGTTCCTGCTGGCGGGCAAGCAGATCGTCATCGCCGCCGACGAGCACGTCGAGCCGCAGACCTTCGACCGGCTGATCCGCGAGCACGGCGTCACCGCGATGTGCCTGCCCGCGCCGCTCTTCAGCCTGCTCGTCGAGGAGTGCCTGCCCTGCTTCGAGGGCCTGCGCGAGGTGCTGACCGGCGGCGAGGCCGTGTCGGGCGAGACCGTCGCCCGCGTCATGGCCGCCCACCCGAAGCTGACTGTGGTCGACGCCTACGGCCCGACCGAGGCGACCGCGTTCGCCACGCTGTTCCCGATGGAACCCGGCTTCACCCTGGCGGGCTCCCGGGTCCCGATCGGCGCGCCGATCGACAACACCCGTGTGTACGTCGTCGACGGCGACCTGCGGCCGGTACCGCTGGGCGTCGCGGGTGAGCTGGTCGTCGCCGGGCCGCGCGTGGCGCGCGGCTACGTGGGGATGCCCGAGCTGACCGCCGAGAAGTTCGTGCCCGACCCG
This sequence comes from Streptomyces sp. B21-105, assembly GCF_036898465.1. Taxonomy (NCBI): domain Bacteria; kingdom Bacillati; phylum Actinomycetota; class Actinomycetes; order Kitasatosporales; family Streptomycetaceae; genus Streptomyces; species Streptomyces sp. B21-105. The sequence goes on from NZ_JARUMJ010000001.1 coordinate 6,922,533, forward strand.
TGGGGCCCGGCCGGCGCGCGGATGTACCGCACCGGCGACGTCGTGCGCTGGCTGCCCGGCGGCGCCCTCGAGTTCCTGGGCCGCGGCGACGCGCAGGTGAAGATCCGCGGCTTCCGGGTGGAGCCGGGCGAGATCGAGGCCGTGCTGCTGCGCCACCCCGCCGTGTCGCAGGTGACCGTCGCCGTCCGCGAGGACGTCCCCGGCGACAAGCGGCTGGTGGCGTATGTGGTGCTCGAGCCCGGCAGCGGCCGGGGCGTGCTGCCCGAGCTCCGCGCCCACGCGGTCGGCGGCGTGCCGGACTACATGGTGCCGTCGGCGTTCGTGGTGCTCGACGAGTTCCCGCTCTCCACCACCGGAAAGATCGACCGCAGGGCGCTGCCCGCGCCGGACGCGCGTTCCGTCGCCGAGGCCGCGTACGCACCGCCCACCACCGAGACCGAGCGGGCACTCTGCGACATCTTCGCCGAGGTCCTCGAGGTGCAGCCGATCGGCGCCGACGACGACTTCTTCGCCCTCGGCGGCCACTCGCTCCTGGCCACCCGGGCGATCGCGAAGATCCGTGCCAGCTTCGGGCCCGACACCGCGCTCAAGTCGCTGTTCGAGCTGCGCACACCCCGCAGGCTGGCCGAGGCGGTGGGCGACCTCGCCGCCGAGGCGGACCTGATCCGCCCCGTCCCTCGCGACGGAGCGCTGCCGCTCTCCTTCTCCCAGCAGCGGCTGTGGTTCCTCGACCGGCTCACCCCGGACAGCGGCTTCTGGAACGTGGCGATGGGCGTACGCGCCCGTGGACCCTTCGACGTCGACGCCTTCCGCTCCGCGCTGTCGGTCGTCGTCGCCCGGCACGAGGCGCTGCGCACGGTGTTCCCCGACGACGGGGGAGGCACACCGGTCGCCGTCGTCCAGGACGGCCGGGAGATCTCCGTCGCCGTCACCGAGGTGGCGGACGAGGCCGAGGCGCTGGCGCTGGCCGCGGCGGACGCCGCCCTGCCGTTCGACCTGGCGCGAGGCCCGCTGCTCCGCGCCCGCGTGCTGCGGCTCGCGCCGCAGGACCACGCCGTCCTGATCACCGCGCACCACGCCGTCACCGACGGCTGGTCGCACGCGGTCTTCTGGGGCGAGCTGGCCGAGGCGTACACCGCCGTGCTCGAGGGGCGCGAGCCCGTCCTGCCCGAACTGGCCGTGCAGTACGCAGACTTCGCCGTCTGGCAGCGCGCGCACCTCGACGGTCCCGTGCTCGACCGGCATGTGCAGTACTGGCGCGACCGGCTCGCCGGGGTACGGCCGCTGGAACTGCCGCTGGACCACCCGCGTCCCGCCCTGGCCACCTCGGCGGGCGCCTCCCAGTCGTGGGAGCTGCCCGAGGACCTGGTCCGCGCCGCGCGGGCGCTCGGCGACGACGAGGGCGCCACGCTCTACATGACGCTGCTCGCCGCGTTCTCCGTCGTCCTCGCGCGCTTCGCCGGCACCGAGGACGTCGCCGTCGGCACGCCCGTCGCGGGCCGCACCCGCGCCGAGGTGGAGCGGCTGATCGGCTTCTTCGTCAACATGCTGGTGCTGCGGACCGATCTGTCCGGCGACCCGACGTTCCGGGAACTGCTCGGCCGGGTGCGCGAGTCGGCGGTCGGCGCCATGGAGCACCAGGACCTGCCGTTCGAGAACCTCGTGGAGGCGCTGGCACCCGAGCGCGACCTCTCCCGCAACCCGCTGGTGCAGGTGGTCTTCCAGCTCATGCGGGCGCCCGGCGACAAGGGCGACCGCCTCGGCGAGGCGCGGCTCGAACCACTGCTCGACGAGCACGCGTTCACCCGTGTCGACCTGGAGGTGCACCTGGCCGAGGACGGCGACCGCGTAAGCGGCACGGTCCTGCACGCCACGGCGCTCTTCGAGGCCGAGACCGTACGCAGGCTGCTGCACCACCTGACCGTCGTCCTGCGCGCCGCGCTCGCCGACCCGGACGCACCGCTGTCCACGGTCTCCCTCCTGGACGACTCCGACCGCCACCAGCTCCTGGAGGCCTGGAACGACACGGCGGTGCCGTACCGGGACGCGTCGCTCGCCGAGCTCTTCGACGAACAGGTCGCCCGCACGCCGGACGCCCGCGCCGTGGAGTACGGCGACGACACGCTCACCTACGCCGAACTGGGCCGCGCCGCCGAGCGGGTCGCCCGGCGGCTGCGCGCCCGAGGGGTGCGGCCGGACGACCTCGTCGGGCTCTGTCTGGGCCGGAGCACCGCGATGATCGTGGGGCTCGTCGGCATCCTGAAGGCGGGCGCGGCGTACGTGCCGATCGACCCGACCCACCCGGCCGAGCGGGTCCGGCTCATCGTGGACGACGCAGGGGTGGCCGTGGCCGTCACCGAGCGGGCCCACGCGGGCGTGTTCGCCCATGACACCGCGCTCGTCCTGCTGGACGCGCTCTCCGGCATCGACACCGACACCGACACCGACACCGAGCCGGACGCCCCGGTCGACGCCGGGCCGGACACCGGCCCCGGTCCCGACTCGCCGGCGTACGTCGTCTACACCTCGGGCTCCACCGGCACCCCGAAGGGCATCGCCATGCCCGCGCGGTGCGTGGTGAACATGCTGGCCTGGCAGAAGAAGGCCGTCCCCGGCGGTCCCGGCACGCGCACCGCGCAGTTCACCGCCCTCACCTTCGACGTCTCGGTGCAGGAGGTCCTCTCCGCGCTGCTCTACGGCGAGACGCTGGTCATCCCCGCCGACGAGGTGCGCCGCGACCCGGCACGCTTCGCCCGCTGGCTGGACGAGCGGGCCGTCGAGCAGGTCTTCGTACCGAACCTGATGATCCGCGCGCTCGCCGAGGAGGCCAACGCGGGCCGCGCCCGGCTGACCTCCCTGCGGCACATGTCGCAGGCCGGCGAGCCGCTGACGCTGGACGCCGCGCTGCGGGAGTTCTGTGCCGCCCGGCCGGAGCTGCGCATCCACAACCACTACGGCTCGACCGAGATCCAGGTCGTGACCGCCTTCACCCTGCCGGCCGCCGTCGCCGACTGGCCCGACACCGCTCACCTCGGGTGGCCGGTCGACAATTCCCGCGCGTACGTGCTCGACCGCGAGCTGCGGCCCGTGCCCGTGGGCGTGGCGGGCGAGCTGTGCTTCGCGGGGCCCGGCCTCGCGCTCGGCTACCTCGGCAAGCCGGAACTGACCGCGGCGAAGTTCGTGCCGAACCCCTTCGGGCCGCCCGGCTCCCGCCTCTACCGCACCGGCGACCTCGGCCGTTGGCGGCCGGACGGCAGTCTGGAGTTCCTGGGCCGACTCGACCACCAGGTCAAGGTCCGTGGCTTCCGGGTGGAGCTGGGCGAGGTCGAGGCCGTGCTGCTGCGCCATCCCGACGTGGCGCGCGCCGTGGTCGTCGCCCGTGAGGACGCCCCGGGCGTCAAGCGGCTCGTCGGCTACGTCGTGCCCGCCCCCGGAGCCGACCGCGACCTGCCCGCGCGGCTGCGCGCGCACCTCGCCGAGGCCGTACCGGACTACATGGTGCCGTCGGCGTTCGTCGCGCTTGACGCGTTCCCGCTGACCACCACCGGCAAGGTCGACCGCGGTGCGCTGCCCGCGCCCGATCTGCGCACCGTCCTCGACGTGGACTTCGCCGCGGCGGGCAGCCGCGAGGAGGAGGCCCTCTGCGGCATCTTCCGCGAGGTCCTGGAGGCCGAACGGGTCGGTGTCGACGACGACTTCTTCGCCCTGGGCGGGCACTCGCTGGTCGCGGCCCGCACGGTCGCCCGCATCCGCGAGGTGCTGGGCGTCGAGGTGTCCCTGCGTGAACTGTTCCACCACCGCACGCCGCGCGCGCTCGCCGAGGTCGCGGCCACCGCGCCGCGCTCGGCCGTGCCGCCGCTGGTGCCGGTGGACAGGGACCGGCCGCTGCCGCTCTCGCTGACCCAGCGCCAGCTGTGGAGCCTGCACGAGGCGGACCCGGACGACGCGATGTGGACCATCCCGTTGGCCGTACGGATCCGCGGCGACCTGAACGTGGAGCTGCTCGGCCGGGCGGTGACCGAGGTCGTCCGCAGGCACGAGGTGCTGCGTACCGTGTTCGTGCCGGGCGACGAGCCCACGACGGTCGTGCTGCCCGCCGCCGAGGTCGAACTCGTCGCCGTGGACGTGCCGGACGAGGAGGCCGCGCGCGCCGCCGCGGGCGAGGAGGCCGCCCGGCCCTTCGACCTGGCCCGGGGCCCGGTGCTCCGGCCGGCGCTGCTGCGGATCGCCGCCGACGACCACGTCCTGCTGCTGACGGTGCATCACATCGCCACGGACGGCTGGTCTCAGGGCGTGCTCTGGTCGGAGCTGTCCCGGACGTACGAGGCGCTTCGTGCGGGTCGCGTGCCGGATCTGCCTGAACTTCCCGTACAGTACGGCGACTTCGCCGTCTGGCAGCGTTCCTGGCTGACCGGCGCCGTACTCGACGAGCAGCTCGACCACTGGCGCGACCGGCTGCGCGGGCTCCGGCCCCTGGCGCTGCCCGGCGCCCGGACCGGGCCGGTTCGTGACGACGTCGGCGTGCTGACCGAGTGGCGGCTTCCCGCCGAACTGGTCGACGCGGCCCGGCGGGTCGGCGCCGCGCACGGGGTCACGCTCTACATGACCCTGCTCGCCGCCTTCACCGCGACGCTCGCCCGGCACACGGGCTCCGACGACCTCGCCGTGGGCTCGCCCGTGGCGGGCCGCACCCGGTCCGAGGTGGAGGGTCTGATCGGCTTCTTCGCCAACTTCGTACCCCTGCGCGTCGGCTTCGAGGGCGCCCCGACCTTCGCCGAACTGCTGGGCCGCGTCCACGCGACCTCGGTCGACGCCTACGCCCACCAGGCGCTGCCGTGGGAGCGGGTCGCCGAGGGCCTTGGCCTCGCCCCGGACCAGCCGCTGGTGGACGTGGTGTTCCAGCTCGTCAACGTCGAGCTGGGCGAGCTGCGCCTGCCCGGAGTGCGCGTCGAGCCGTTCGCCGGCGAGCGCGTGTACGCCCGCTGGAACCTCGAAGTGCACCTCGTCGAGGACCCCGAAGGCGGCCTCACCGGGCACGTGGTGCACCGCGCAGCCGTACTCGACCAGGCCACCGTCGACGGCCTGCTCACGGACACGGCCGCGCTGCTGGCCGCCGCGCTCGCCGATCCCGCCCTGCCCGTCTCCACTCTCCCGATCTCGGACCCGCTGGAGGGGACCACCCATGCCTGAACCGCTGGACGCCTCCCCGGCCGGTCGGTTGCCCGCACTCGCGCACCGCCTCGGCGGTCTGCCCGAGCCCGAGCGGCGCAGACTGGTGCTGGACCTCGTACTCGCCCAGGTCGCCGAGGTGCTCGAACTCGGCACCGCCGAGGACGTGCAGCCCGACCGCGCCATCCGCGAGCTGGGACTGCGCTCGCTGACCGCCGTACAACTGCTGCTGCGGCTCCACCGGATCACCGGCGTCAAGCTGCCGACGACGGCCATCTACGACTACCCGACCGCGCAGGCCCTGGCGGACGTGCTGGTCGACGCCGCGGGCGGGAAGCGCATCGCCCCGGCCGAGGACGAGGAGCCCGTGCGGCGCGCGGACGACGACGATCCGGTCGCGGTGGTCGGCATGGCCTGCCGCTACCCGGGCGGTGTGACCACGCCCGACGAACTGTGGCGGGTCGTCGCCGAGGAGCGCGACGCGATCTCGTCCTTCCCCGACGACCGGGGCTGGGACCTCGCCGCGCTCGCCGATCCGTCGGGACCGACGGCCAGCCTCACCCGGCACGGCGGATTCCTCCAGGACGTGGCCCTGTTCGACGCGGGGTTCTTCGGCATCAGCCCGCGTGAGGCGCAGCTGATGGACCCGCAGCAGCGACTGCTGCTCGAAACCTCGTGGGAGGCGCTGGAGCGCGCGGGCGTCGCGCCCGGCTCATGGCGCGGCGGCAAGGTCGGCGTGTTCGTCGGCGCCAACGCCCAGTCGTACTCCTCGCTGCTCGCGGGCGTACCCGAGGGCGGCGACGGCCACGCGCTGACCGGCCGGCTCGGCAGCGTGCTGTCCGGCCGCATCGCCTATGTGCTGGGCCTGGAGGGGCCGGCGGTCACGGTCGACACGGCGTGTTCGTCCTCGCTGGTGGCCATCCACATGGCGATACGGTCGCTGCGCTCGGGTGAGTCCACGATGGCACTCGCGGGCGGCGTGACCGTGATGCACACCCCCGAACTGTTCGTCGACTTCACCAAGCAGGGCGGCCTCTCCGCCGACGGCCGCAGCCGCTCCTACGCCGAGGCCGCCGAGGGCCTGGGCTGGTCCGAGGGCGTCGGAGTGCTGCTCCTCGAACGCCTCTCCGACGCGCGCCGCAACGGACACGAGGTCCTGGCGCTGCTGACCGGTAGCGCGACCAACCAGGACGGCGCGTCCAACGGCCTGACCGCCCCGAGCGGCGCGGCCCAGCAGCGTGTGGTGCGGCAGGCGCTCGCCGACGCGGGGCTGCGCGCCGCCGACGTGGACGCGGTCGAGGGCCACGGCACCGGCACCAAGCTGGGCGACCCGATCGAGGCGCAGGCGCTGCTCGCCTCGTACGGGCAGGACCGTGACCGGCCGCTGTGGCTGGGCTCGTTGAAGTCCAACCTCGGCCACACGCAGGCCGCGGCGGGCGTCGGCGGCGTCATGAAGATGGTCCTCGCGCTGCGTCACGGCGTACTGCCGAAGACCCTGCACGTGGACGCGCCGTCGCCGCACGTGGACTGGGTGTCGGGCGCGGTGGAGCTGCTGACCGAGGCCCGGGACTGGCCGCGCGCCGACCGGCCGCGCCGCGCGGGTGTGTCCTCGTTCGGCGTGAGCGGAACCAACGTCCATGTGATCGTGCAGGAAGCCCCCGAGGCCGAGGCCGAGGCAGTGGCAGGGGCAGGGGCCGGCGGCGAGGCCGGCGCCCTGACCGCGCCGGTGCCCTGGACGCTGTCCGCGCGCACCGACGACGCGCTGCGCGCCCAGGCCGCCCGCCTGCGCGCGTTCGTCGCGGCCGACCCCGAGCTGAAGCCCGCCGAGGTGGGCCTGTCGCTGGTGACCCGCCGCACGGCCTTCGACCACCGCGCGGCCGTCGTGGGCCGGGACCGCGCCGAACTCCTCGCCGGTCTCGACGTGCTGGCCTCCGGCGGCGCCGACCCGGCCGTCGTGCGCGGCACCGCCGGGGCAGACGGCCGTGTGGTGTTCGTCTTCGCCGGACAGGGCGGCCAGTGGCTCGGCATGGGTGTGGAACTCCTCGACAGCTCGCCGGTGTTCGCCGAGCGGATGGCCGCCTGCGAACGCGCCCTCGCCCCGTACCTCGACTGGTCGGTCGTCGACGTGCTGCGCGGTGCCGAGGGCGCGCCGCCGCTGCGCCGCGTGGACGTGGTGCAGCCGGTGCTGTTCGCCCTGATGGTGTCGCTGGCCGCGGTATGGCGCGAGCACGGCGTGGTGCCGTCGGCCGTGGTCGGGCACTCGCAGGGCGAGATCGCCGCCGCGTGCGTCGCGGGTGCCCTCACCCTGGAAGACGCGGCGAAGACCGTCGCTCTGCGCGCCAAGGCCGTGGTCGACCTGCCCGGCCGCTGCGGCATGGGCTTCGTGGCCGCGCCCGCCGCCGACGTCGAGAAGATGGTGGAGCGCTGGCCCGGCCGGCTCGGCGTGGCCGCGGTCAACAGCCCTCGGTCGCTGGTGGTCGCGGGCGAGCGCGACGCGCTGGAGGAACTGCTCGACCTCTGCGACGACGAGAACCTGCGCGCGGGCCGCGTCGCCGCCGACTACGCGTCGCACTCCCCGCAGGTCGAGGCCGTCCGCGAGCGGCTCCTCGGCGAGCTGAAGGGCATCAGGCCCCGCGACAGCGAGATCCCGCTCTTCTCCACGGTGACCGCCGACTGGGCTGACGGCGGTGAGCTGGACGCCCGCTACTGGTACAGCAACCTGCGTCGGCCGGTGCGCTTCGCCGACGCCGTACGAGGACTCCTGGCCGAGGGCTACCGAGGGTTCGTCGAGGTGAGCCCGCACCCCGTACTGACCGTCGCCATACAGCAGACCGCTGAAGCCGAGGGCGTGGAGCCGCTCGTCGCCGCGACCCTGCGCCGGGACGAGAGCGACCGGCAGAGGTTCACCCTGTCCCTGGCCGAGGTGGCCGCCGCGGGCGTGCCGGTCGACTGGCGGCCGCTGTTCGACGCGGTCGGCGCCCGACCGGTCGAGCTGCCCACGTACGCCTTCCAGCGGGAGCGCTACTGGCTCGCCCCCGGGACGGCGGGCGCGGGCGACCTCGCCGCCGTCGGCCTGGTCGCGGGCGGGCACCCGCTGGCCGGCGCCGAGGTCGAACTGCCCGACGACGGCGGCCTCGTCCTGTCCGGCTGCGTCACCCCCGACGCGTACCCGTGGCTGGCTGACCACGCCGTCCTGGGCACGGTCGTCGTGCCGGGCACGGCCGTCCTCGAGGTCGTCGCCCACGCGGGCGCCCGGGTGGGCTGCGGCCGGATCGAGGAACTCACCCTGGCCGCGCCGATCGGCGTGCCGGCCGACGGGCTCGCCCTTCGCGTGACCGTACGCGGTGCCGACGAGCACGGTCGGCGCGCCGTCGCCGTCCACACGCTCGCCGACGGCGACTGGACCCCGCACGCGTCGGGCGTGCTGGCCCCGGCCGAGCCGCTCGCGGCCGTCGAGGGGCAGTGGCCGCCCGCCGACGCGCGACCCGTGTCCCTGGACGGGATCTACGACCGGTTCGCCGGACGCGGCTTCGGCTACGGCCCCGCCTTCCGCGGGCTGAGGTCGCTGTGGCGCCGCGCCGCCGAGAGCGCCGAGAGCGCCGAGGTCTTCGCCGAGGTCGAGCTGCCCGAGGCCGTCGACGCGGCGGGGTTCGCGGTGCACCCGGCGCTGCTCGACGCAGCCACCCAGGCCGTGCTGGCTGCGGAGCCCGACGACTCCCCGGTGCTGCTGCCGTTCTCGTGGAGCGGCGTGACGGTGCGCCCGAGCGCCGCCCGCGTGCTGCGGGTGCGCGCCGCACGCGCCGGCGGGGATGAGGTGCGGCTCACCGCGACCGACACCGACGGCACGCCCGTGGTGGAGCTGTCCGCGCTGCGGCTGCGGCCCGCGTCGGCCGACCAGCTGCGCGCCGCGACGTCCGCGGGCACGCGGGACGCGCAGTTCCGCGTGGACTGGGTGGCCGCCGAGCCCGCCACCGCCGCGCGCAGCGCCGTGGTCGGTGCGGACGCGGCGGGCCTCGACGCCCCCCTGCACGCCACGCTCGCCGACATCAGCTCCCTACCGGATCTGGTACTCGCTCCGGTGACGACCGGCGCCGACATGGTCGGTGAGACGCACCGGGTGACCGCCGAGGTGCTCGGTCTGCTGCGGGAGTGGCTCGCCGACGAGCGGTTCGCAGCCGCCCGGCTCGCCGTGGTGACGCGCGGCGCCGTCGTGGTCCGGCCCTTCGAGGCCCCCGATCCGGCCGCCGCCGCGGTGTGGGGCCTCGTACGCTCCGCGCAGACCGAGCACCCCGACCGCTTCCTGCTCGTCGACACCGACGGCACGGCCGACTCCCTGCGCGCCGTGGCGACCGTGGGCGACGAGCCGCAGTCCGCACTCCGAGAAGGGGAACTGTCCGTCGCACGGCTGGTCCGCGCGGCCGACGGCACGCTGCGGCCGCCCGCGGGGGCCGACGCCTGGCGGGTCGACGTGGTGCGGCCCGGCTCCCTCGACGGCATCGAGGCCGTCGCCGCACCCGACGCCGCCGCTCCTCTCGCACCCGGTCAGATCCGCGTCGCCGTACGGGCGGCGGGTCTGAACTTCCGCGATGTGCTGTGCGCGCTGGACATGTACCCAGACGACGTCGACGCCATCGGCTCCGAGGCCGCGGGCACCGTGCTCGAAGTCGGCGCCGAGGTGACCGACCTGGCCGTGGGCGACCGCGTACTCGGCATGGTGCCGGGCGGGTTCGGACCGCTGGCCGTGGTGGACCGCCGGCTCGTCGTGCCGGTCCCCGAGGGCTGGACGTGGGTGGAGGCCGCGGCGTTGCCGTCGGCGTTCGCCACCGCCCGGTACGCGTTGGTCGACCTCGCCGGCGTACGGCCGGGCGACCGCGTCCTCGTACACGCCGCCGCCGGCGGCGTCGGTCTGGCCGCGGTCCGGCTCGCCCGCCTGCTCGGTGCGGAGGTGTTCGCCACGGCGAGCCCGGCCAAGCACGGGGTGCTGCGCGCGGAAGGCCTGGCCGAGGACCACATCGCGTCGTCCCGGACCACGGAGTTCGCCGAGCGGTTCCCGGCCGTGGACGTGGTGCTCAACTCGCTGGCGGGCGAGCTCACCGACGCCTCCCTCGAACTGCTCGCCGACGGCGGCCGGTTCGTCGAGCTCGGCAAGACCGACCGCCGTGATCCCGAGACCCTGCCCAACGTCACGTACCGAGCCTTCGATCTGCTGGAAGCGGGCCCCGAGCGCATCCAGGGCCTGCTGACCGAGGTCGTCGCCCACGTCGCCGCCGGCGAGGTGCGCGGTCTGCCCACCCGCACCTGGCCCCTGTCCGACGCCCGCGCCGCGCTGCGGTTCATGGCGCATGCCCGGCACACCGGCAAGATCGTGTTCACCGTCGCTCCCTACGCCGACGGCACGGTGCTGCTCACCGGCGCGGGCGTACTGGGCGGCATGCTGGCCCGGCACCTGGTCACCGAGCACGGCGCCCGGCACCTGGTCCTCGCCAGCCGCCGGGGCGGCGACGCGCCGCGAGCCGCCGAACTGGTCGCGGAACTGGCCGAGTCGGGTGCCACCGCGCGGTTCGCGCGGTGCGACGTCACGGATCGCGCCGACGTCGACGCGCTCCTGGCGAGCCTGCCTGCCGAGCACCCGCTGACCGCCGTCGTGCACACCGCCGGCGCCCTCGACGACGGCGTGCTGACCGAGCTGACCGCCGATCGGCTGCCTGCCGTACTGCGCCCGAAGGCCGACGCCGTCGCACATCTGCACGAGGCGACCCGCGACCGCGGCCTGTCCGCGTTCGTGCTGTTCTCCTCCGCGGCCGCCACCCTCGGCACGCCGGCCCAGGCCAACTACGCCGCCGCGAACGCCTTCCTCGACGCACTCGCCGAGCGACGCCGCGCCGATGGACTGCCTGCGACCTCACTCGCGTGGGGACTGTGGGCGGACGCCACCGGACTGACCGGGCACCTCGACGCCGCTGACGTGGCACGGGCCGGCCGGGGTGGCATCGTCGCGATGGCCTCGGCCGAGGGCCTGGCCCTCTTCGACGCGGCCACCCGCACCGGGGACGCCGTGACCGTCGCCGCGCGACTCGACCTCGCCGCACTGCGCGCGGGAGCGGCGCCCCGGCTGCTGCGCGGCCTGACCGGAGCCTACGCCGGGCCGGCCGAGACCTCGCGCCCCGTCGACGCCGCCGCCGCCCTCGTCGCGCGGATCGCCGCGCTGCCCGAGACCGAGCGGGCTCACGCGCTGCTCGACGTCGTCCGTGGCCACGCCGCCGACGTACTCGGCTACACCGGGCCCGCCGCCGTGGACTTCACCCGCGGATTCAAGGAGCTGGGCTTCGACTCGCTGACCGCCGTCGAGCTGCGCAACCGGCTCGGCGCGGCCACCGGGCTGCGCCTGGCGACCACGCTGGTCTTCGACCACCCGACGTCGGCCGCGCTCGCCGACCACCTGCTCGCGTCGCTGATGCCGGGCGAGGCCGAAGGCGCCGCCGCCGACCGGCTCATCGCCGAACTGGCCCGGCTGGAGGGAGCGCTCGCCGCGCTGCCCGCCGACGGCGCCGACCGGACCCGCGTCGCGGAGCACTTGCGCCGACTGGCCTCCCGCTGGGACGCCGCCGAGTCCGCAGAAGGAACCGACGTGGCCGCGTTGGACGCCGCCACCGCGGACGAGCTGTTCGACCTGATCGACCGGGGGATCGCATGACCGAGCAGTCCGACCGACCTGACGGTGCGCCCAAGGCCGACGAGGCGAAGCTGCTCAGCTACCTCAAGCAGGTCACCGGTGACCTGCAGACCACCCGGCGCAGGCTGCGGGAGGTCGAGAGCCGCGACAGCGAGCCGATCGCCATCGTCGGCATGGCGTGCCGCTACCCCGGCGGCGTCGCGTCCCCCGAGGACCTGTGGGAGCTGATCGCGAACGAGACCGACGCGGTCTCGGCGTTCCCGACCGAACGCGGCTGGGACATGGACTCGGTCTACGACCCGGACCCGGACCGGCCGGGCACCTCGTACGCCCGTGAAGGCGGCTTCCTCACCGACGCCGCCGGGTTCGACGCGGGCTTCTTCCGGGTCGGCCCCCGCGAGGCGCTGGCGATGGACCCGCAGCAGCGGCTGGTCCTGGAGACCGCGTGGGAGGCGCTGGAGCGGGCCGGGATCGCCCCCGACAGCCTGCGCGGAAGCGAGACCGGCGTGTACGTCGGATTCAGCAGCGAGGACTACTCCGACATCGCCGGAGCGGCCGGCAGCCGACTGGAGGGCTACGTCGTCACCGGCACCTCGCCCAGCGTGCTGTCCGGCCGGGTGGCCTACACCCTGGGCCTCGAGGGCCCGGCCGTGTCGATCGACACGGCGTGCTCGTCGTCGCTGGTGGCGCTGCACCTCGCGGTGAGGTCGCTGCGGTCGGGCGAGTCCACGATGGCGCTCGCGGGCGGCGCGACCGTGCTGTCGACCCCGGCCGTGTTCACCGAGTACAGCCGCCAGCGCGCGCTGGCCGCCGACGGCCGGTGCAAGGCGTTCGCCGCGGCCGCCGACGGGTTCGGCTTCGGCGAGGGCGTCGGCATGTTGGTACTGGAGCGGCTGTCGGATGCGCGTCGTCATGGTCGTCGTGTGTTGGCTGTGGTGCGTGGTTCGGCGGTGAATCAGGATGGTGCTTCCAATGGTCTGACGGCGCCGAACGGGCCTTCGCAGCAGCGTGTGGTGCGTCGGGCGTTGGCGGATGCGGGTCTTGCGTCGTCGGATGTGGATGTGGTGGAGGCGCATGGGACGGGGACGCGGTTGGGTGATCCGATCGAGGCGCAGGCGTTGCTCGCGACGTATGGGCAGGGTCGTGAGCGGCCGTTGTGGTTGGGGTCGGTGAAGTCGAACATCGGGCATGCGCAGGCTGCTGCGGGTGTGGCGGGTGTGATCAAGATGGTGCAGGCGATGCGGCATGGTGTGTTGCCGCGGACGTTGCATGTGGATGAGCCGTCGCGGGAGGTGGACTGGTCTGCTGGTGCGGTGGAGTTGTTGACGCGGGCGCGGGCGTGGCCTGAGACGGGTGCTCCGCGTCGGGCGGGTGTGTCGTCGTTCGGTGTGAGTGGCACGAACGCGCATGTGGTGTTGGAGGAGGGGCCGGCGTTCGAGGGTGTGCCGGTGGGGCCGGTGGGGGCGGTGGGTCCGGTGGGGGCGGTGGTGCGGGAGTTGCCGGTTGTTGCGTGGGTGGTGTCGGCTGGTTCGGCGGTGGGGCTGCGTGCGCAGGCGGGGCGGTTGGTGGGGCATGGGTCGGTGGTGGGGGCGGATCCGTGTGATGTGGGGTTGGCGTTGGGGACGTCGCGTTCGGTGTTGGGGCATCGTGCGGTGGTTGTGGGTGGGGGGCGGGCTGAGTTGTCGGCTGGTCTTTCGGCGTTGGCGCGGGGTGTTGAGGTTGCGGGTGTGGTGCGGGGGGTGGCGGCGGGTGATGGCCGGGTGGTTTTCGTTTTTCCGGGTCAGGGTTCGCAGTGGGTGGGGATGGGGGTGGAGCTGCTGGAGACGTCTTCGGTGTTCGCGGCGCGGATGGCGGAGTGTGGGGAGGCGTTGTCTGCGTTTGTGGAGTGGTCGTTGCTCGATGTGCTGCGGGGGGTTGAGGGTGCTCCGGGGCTGGATCGGGTTGATGTGGTGCAGCCGGTGTTGTGGGCGGTGATGGTGTCGTTGGCCGAGGTGTGGCGTGCGCATGGTGTGGTGCCGTCGGCTGTGGTGGGGCATTCGCAGGGTGAGATCGCCGCTGCGTGTGTGGCGGGTGTGCTGTCGTTGTCGGACGGTGCGCGGGTGGTGGCTTTGCGTTCCAGGGTGATCGGTGAGGGGTTGGCGGGTCGGGGTGGGATGTTGTCGGTGGCGTTGTCGGCTGAGGCGGTGGCGGGGCGGATCGGGCCGTGGGCGGGGCGTGTCTGGGTCGCCGCGCTCAATGGGCCTGCTGCGACGGTGGTGTCGGGTGATGGGGAGGCGTTGGACGAGCTGGGTGCGGCGTGTGCTGCCGACGGTGTGCGGGTGCGGCGGGTTCCGGTGGATTACGCGTCGCATTCGCCTGCGGTCGATGTGCTGCGTGAGCGTCTGGTGACCGGTCTTGCGGGGGTGGTTGCGGGGGCGGGAACGGTTCCGTTGTTCTCGACGGTGACGGGGGGCTGGATCGGGGGTACGGCGTTGGACGCGGGGTACTGGTTTCGGAATCTGCGGGAGCCGGTGCGTTATGCGGATGCGGTGGGGGGTCTGCTCGCTCAGGGTTATCGGGGTTTCGTGGAGTGCAGTCCGCATCCGGTGCTGGCCGTGGGTACGCAGGAGGCGGTGGAGGCGGCTGGTGTGACGGCTGTCGTGGTGGGTTCGTTGCGGCGTGACAGTGGTGGGCTGGCGACGTTGGTGCGTCATCTGGCGGAGGCGCACGTCGGTGGTGTGCGGGTCGACTGGGCCGCGTTCTTCGCCGGCACGGGTGCGCGGGCGGTGGAGTTGCCGACGTACGCCTTCCAGCGCGAACGCTACTGGCCGCCGGTCGACGGCATTGTGCGCCCGACCGTGGCCGCCCCCGTGGAGCTGCCCGCCGAGGTGGACGACACGACCTGGCGCGACGGCCTCGCCGGGCTGCCCGCGGCCGACCGCCGCCGCAAGACGCTGGACCTGGTGCGCGCCCGGACCGCCGTGGTACTCGGCCACGCCGACCCGGCGGCCGTCGAGCCGCGGCGTGGCTTCAGCGACCTCGGGTTCGACTCCCTGGCCGCCCTGCGCCTGCGTACCGCGCTGAACGAGGCGACCGGCCTGAGCCTGCCCACCACCGTCGTCTTCGACCACCCCGACCCCGCCGCGCTCGCCGCGCACCTGCTCGCCGAGCTGGACGGCGCCCGGCGACGGCGGCCACCCCGGTCCGTGACGCCGTACGCTCCGCCGTTCCCGCCCCCACCGCCGCCCCCGTCCGGGCCGTCGTGCCCCCCGCCGTCCGCACCACCGCCACGGACGAGCCGCTGGCCGTGGTCGCCATGGCCTGCCGCTTCCCCGGCGGCGTCGACGGGCCCGACGACCTGTGGCGCGTACTGACCGAGGGCCGGGAGACCATCGGTGACTTCCCCGCCGACCGGGGCTGGGACCTTGACGGCCTCTACGACCCCGATCCCGACAAGGCGGGCAGCAGCTATCTGAGCAAGGGCGGATTCCTCGACGGCGCCGCCGACTTCGACGCCGCCTTCTTCGGCGTCAGCCCGCGCGAGGCGCTGGCGATGGATCCGCAGCAGCGCCTGTTCCTGGAAGTGGCGTGGGAGGCGTTCGAGCGCGCGGGCCTCGACCCGCTCAGGCTGCGCGGCTCCGCCACGGGCGTGTTCGCCGGCGTCACCGACCAGCGCTACGACACGCGCCACGGCGTGGTGCGCCACGGGGTGGACGAGGGGCTGCTCGGCACGGGCAACTACGCCAGTGTGCTGTCCGGACGGGTGTCCTACACCCTCGGCCTCGAAGGTCCCGCGATCAGTGTGGACACCGCGTGCTCCTCGTCGCTGGTGGCGCTGCACCTCGCGGGGCAGTCGCTGCGCAGCGGCGAGTCCTCGCTGGCGCTCGCCGGCGGCGTGATGGTCATGTCGACCCCGCGTGCGTTCGTGGAGTTCTCCCGGCAGCGCGGCCTCTCCCCGGATGGCCGGTGCAAGGCCTTCGCCGCCGCCGCCGACGGCATCGGCTGGTCCGAGGGCGCGGGCGTCGTGCTCCTGGAACGGCTGTCGGACGCGCGCCGCAACGGCCACCCCGTCCTGGCCGTGGTGCGCGGCTCGGCGATCAACCAGGACGGCGCGTCCTCCGGGCTCACCGCGCCCAACGGCACGGCGCAGCAGCGGGTCATCCGCGCCGCGCTGGCCGCGTCGCGACTCGCGCCGTCCGACGTGGACGTCGTCGAGGCGCACGGCACCGGCACGACCCTGGGCGACCCGATCGAGGCCAACGCCCTGCTGGCCACCTACGGGCAGGACCGCGAACGGCCGCTGCGGCTCGGCTCGCTCAAGTCCAACCTCGGCCACACCGGGCCCGCCGCCGGCGTCGCGGGCGTCATCAAGATGGTGCTCGCGCTGCGCGCGGGCGAGGTCCCGGCGACGCTGCACGTGGACGCGCCCTCTCCGCACATCGACTGGGCGTCGGGGTCCGTCGAGCTGGTGACCGAGGCCGAGTCGTGGACCCGGTCCGGCCGACCGCGCCGCGCGGGCGTGTCGTCCTTCGGCGCCAGCGGCACGAACGCGCACCTGGTGCTGGAGGAGGCCCCCGAGGAACCGGCCACGCCTGCCGAGCACGACGGCGAGCGCGCCGCCGAGTCGCGCTGGCTGCCGTGGGCCATGTCCGCGCGGTCGGACGCGGCCCTGGCCGCTCAGGCCACCCGCCTCGCCGAGCGGGTCGAGGCCGACCCCGGGCTCGACCCGGTGGACGTGGCCTGGTCGTTGGCCGCGTCCCGCGCTTCGCTGCCGCGCCGCGCGGTCGTGGTCGCCGCCGACCGTGCGCAGGCGCTGCGCGGCCTCGCCGCGCTGGCGGCCGGGGAGCCCGCGGACTCCTTTGTCACCGGCACCGCCGACGCCGCCGACCCGGGCGTCGTGTTCGTCTTTCCCGGTCAGGGTTCGCAGTGGGTGGGGATGGGGGTGGAACTGCTCGAGACGTCTTCGGTGTTCGCGGCGCGGATGGCGGAGTGCGCTGACGCGCTGTCCTCGTTCGTCGAATGGTCGTTGCTCGATGTGCTGCGGGGGGTTGAGGGAGCTCCCGGGCTGGATCGGGTCGATGTGGTGCAGCCGGTGTTGTGGGCGGTGATGGTGTCGCTGGCCGAGGTGTGGCGTGCGCACGGTGTGGTGCCGTCGGCCGTGGTGGGGCATTCGCAGGGTGAGATCGCCGCCGCGTGTGTCGCCGGTGCGCTGTCGCTGTCGGACGGCGCACGGGTGGTGGCTCTGCGTTCCAAGGTGATCGGTGAGGGGTTGGCCGGTCGGGGTGGGATGTTGTCGGTCGCTTTGCCGGCCGACACGGTGGCCGGGCGGATCGGGCCGTGGGCGGGGCGTGTCTCGGTCGCCGCGCTCAACGGGCCTGCCGCGACGGTGGTGTCGGGCGACGGGGACGCGCTGGACGAGCTGAGTGCCGCCTGCGCTGCCGACGGTGTACGTGTGCGGCGGATCCCCGTGGACTACGCGTCCCACTCAGCCCACGTCGAGTCGGTCGAGGCCGAACTCCTGACCGTGCTCGCACAGGTGCGGCCGAACTCGTCGGACGTCCCCTTCCACTCGACGCTGACCGGTGGACCGCTCGACACGACCGCGCTCGACGCGGGCTACTGGTACCGGAACCTCCGCGAGACCGTCCGGTTCGAGCCCGTCGTCCGAGCCCTGCTCGACGACGGCCGTACCGTCTTCGTGGAGGTCAGCCCGCACCCGGTGCTGACCTCGGCCGTGCAGGAGACAGCGGACGCCGTCGACGCGGCCGCCACGGCGATCGGGTCGCTGCGCCGCGACGAGGGCGGTCCGCGTCGCTTCCTCACCTCGCTGGCCGAGGCCGCCGTACGTGGTGTGCCGGTCGACTGGGGCGTCGTCTGCCAGGGCGGACGCCGTGTCGAGCTGCCCACGTACGCTTTCCAGCGCAGCCGCTTCTGGCCGCAGGGAGCGGTGGCGGCGGTCGATGCGACCGGCCTGGGCCTGGCCGACGCCGGGCACCCGCTGCTCGGCGCCGCCACCGCCCTCGCGGACCTCGGCGGTCAGGTGTTCACCGGCCGGGTGGCGTCGGGCACCGCGCTGTCCGCGGCCACGTCGGTGGAGCTGGCGCTGTGGGCCGGCGGCGGCCGTGTGCTGGCCGAACTGGTCGAGGACGCGCCCCTGACGGCGGCCGACGGCGCTCTGCGGCTGCAGGTCACCGTGGGCGCCGAGGACGCCGACGGCACGTGCCCGGTCGCCGTGTTCTCCCGGCCGGAGGACGCCGCGGACGACCGGCCCTGGACCCGGCACGCGACCGGCGCGCTCATCACCGGGACCGGAACCGGACCCGGACTCGGAACGGGAACCGGACTCGAAACCGGCGCCGGCGAGCCGGCCCGCGCCGATGACGTCGTCGCCGAGGTGACGGCCGAAGGCGCGGGCGACTGGGGCGTGCACCCGGCACTGCTCGACGCCGCCTTCGCGGAGGTCCGCCCCGGACTGGTGCCCGGCGCCTGGCGCGGTGTCACCCGGCACGCGGTCGGCGCGAGCCGGCTCCGCGTACGGCTCTCGCCCAGGGGCCAGGACGCGTTCGCCCTGTACGCCACCGACGGCACCGGGGCGCCCGTACTGACGGTCGACTCCGTCGAGTTGCGACAGCCGCGCGCCACGGAGTCGGCCAGGGACCGCGAGCTGTACCGCGTCGAGTGGACGCCCGTACCGCTCCCCGCCGCCACGGCCGACGGGATCGCTGTCCTCGGTGATCTCCCGCTGCCCGGCTTCCGCCTGTACCCGGACGTCGCCGCCGTCGCCGCCCTGGACACCGTCCCCGACGTCCTGGTCCTGCCCTGCCGGCCGCCGCGGTCGAAGGACGTCGTCGGCGCCGCGCACGCCGCCTCGCACCGTGTGCTGGCCGTGCTCCAGGAATGGCTCGCCGAGGACCGGCTGGCCGCCACACGGCTGGTGGTCCTCACCCACGGCGCGGTCGCCGTCGGCGACGAGGACGTCACCGACCTGGCGCACGCTCCCGTCCGGGGCTTGATCCGCTCGGCCCGCGCCGAGCACCCAGGCAGGCTCGTGCTGGTCGACGTGGACAGCCCGGACGCCCTCCAGCAGCTGCCCGCCGCGCTCGTCGTCGACGAGCCGGAGGTCGCCGTCCGCGCGGGTCGCGCCCGCGCACCCCGGCTGGTCCGCGCACCGCTGACCGAGGCGCCCGCGCTCGCATGGGACCCCGACGGCGTCGTCCTCGTCACCGGCGGAACCGGCACGCTCGGCGCGCTGTGTGCCAGGCATCTGGTGACCGAGCACGCGGTGCGCAGGCTCGTGCTCGCCGGCCGACGTGGCGCCGCCGCGCCCGAGGCCGTCGCGCTCGCCGAGGAACTGCGCGGACTGGGCGCCGAAGTGTCCGTCGCCGCGTGCGACGCCGCCGACCGGACCGCGCTGGCCGCGCTCATCGCGGAGATCACCGCGCAGCGGCCGCTGACCGGAGTCGTGCACACCGCAGGCGTCCTCGACGACGGCGTCATCGCCTCCCAGACCCCCGAGCGGGTCGACCGCGCGCTGCGGCCCAAGGTCGACGCCGCCTGGCACCTGCACGAGCTGACCCAGGGTCACGACCTGGCCGCGTTCATCCTGTTCTCCTCCACCTCGGGCCTCTTCGGAGCGCCAGGACAGGGCAATTACGCTGCGGGCAACGCGTTCGTGGACGCGCTCGCCCAGCACCGCCGCGCCCTCGGCCTTCCGGCCGTGTCCCAGGTGTGGGGCCTGTGGGCGCACGCCAGCGGAATGACCGGACACCTCGGCACCGCCGACCTGCGCCGAGCCGCCCGTGACGGCGTGGTGCCGCTGGCCACGGCCGACGCGCTGTCCCTCTTCGACCGGGCAGCCGCCGGCGCGGACCCCGTACTCGTGCCCGCGTGGCTGGACCTGACGTCGTTCGCCACGGGCGGCACCCCCGTGCCCGCGCTGCTGCGGAGCCTCGTCCGGGGCCCCGCGCGCCGCGCCGCCGACGCCGGGGCCGGGCAGGACACGCTCGCCCAGCGGCTCGCCGGCCTCGGCGCTGCCGAACGCGACCGCCTCCTGCTCGACCTGGTCCGCGGCCACGCCCGCGTGGTCCTCGGCCACGCGGACGGCGACGCCGTGGCACCCGGTCACGCCTTCAAGGAGTTGGGCTTCGACTCGCTGACGGCGGTGGAACTGCGTAACCGCCTGGCCGCCGCGACCGGTCTGCGGCTGCCCGCGACGCTGGTCTTCGACCACCCGAACCCGCGCGCGCTCGCCGAGCACCTGCGCGGTGAGCTGCTGGGCGAGCGGGTCGCACCGGTCGCGGCCGTCGCCGTCGGCACGGCGGGCGACGACCCGATTGCCGTCGTCGGCATGTCCTGCCGCCTTCCGGGTGGCGTCGCGTCTCCTGAGGATTTGTGGCGGCTGCTTGCGGAGGGGCGTGACGCGCTGTCCGCGTTCCCGGGCGACCGGGGGTGGGACGTGGAGGGGCTGTACCACCCGGATCCGGAGCATGTGGGTACGTCGTACGTGCGTGAGGGCGGGTTCCTCGACGGGGCGGCGGAGTTCGACGCCGGGTTCTTCGGGATCTCGCCGCGTGAGGCGTTGGCGATGGATCCGCAGCAGCGGCTCGCGCTGGAGACCGCGTGGGAGGCCGTCGAGCGCGCCGGGATCGACCCGAAGTCGCTGCGCGGCAAGGACGTCGGCGTCTTCCTCGGCACCAACGGCCAGGACTACGTGTCGCTGCTGCGGCCGGGCGTCGAGAGCGCCGAGGGCTACGTCGGCATCGGCAACTCCGCCAGCGTGCTCTCCGGCCGCATCTCGTACGTCCTCGGCCTCGAGGGCCCGGCCGTCACGGTCGACACCGCGTGCTCGTCCTCGCTCGTCGCGCTGCACTGGGCCGTCCAGTCCCTGCGTACCGGTGAGTGCTCGATGGCGCTCGTCGGCGGTGTCACCGTGATGGCGACCCCGGACGTCTTCGTCGACTTCTCCCGCCAGCGCGGCCTGGCCGCCGACGGCCGGTGCAAGGCCTTCTCCGCGAGCGCCGACGGCACGGGCTGGTCGGAGGGCGCCGGCACGCTGCTCGTGGAGCGGCTGTCGGACGCGCGCAGGCACGGGCACCGGGTCCTGGCGGTCGTGCGGGGAACGGCGATCAACCAGGACGGCGCGTCCAACGGCCTCACCGCGCCGAACGGCCCCTCGCAGCAGCGGGTCATCCGTCAGGCGCTGGCCAACGCCGGCCTCGAACCGTCCGACGTGGACGCCGTCGAGGCGCACGGTACGGGCACCACGCTGGGCGACCCGATCGAGGCGCAGGCGCTGCTGGCCACGTACGGCCAGGACCGCGCCGAACCCGCGTGGCTCGGGTCGGTGAAGTCGAACCTGGGCCACACCCAGGCCGCCGCCGGCGTCGCGGGCGTCATCAAGATGGTGCTCGCGCTGAACGAGGGCGAACTGCCGCGCACCCTGCACGTCACCGAGCCGTCCCCGGAGGTCGACTGGTCGGCCGGCGCGGTACGGCTGCTCACCGAGCCGCAGCCCTGGCCGGCAGGGCAGCGTCCCCGCCGCGCCGGTGTGTCGTCGTTCGGCGTGAGCGGGACCAACGCGCACGTCGTGATCGAGGAGGGCGAGCCCACCGAGTCGGTCGCGTCCTCGGCACCCGAAGCACCCCAAGCACCCCAAGCACCCCAAGCGCCCGAAGCACCCGTGACACCGGTCGCGTCGCGCCCCGATGCCGTGGTGCCGTGGCTGCTGTCGGCGCGTACGGAGACGGCCCTGCGGGCGCAGGCCGAGCGGCTGCGGGCCTTCGTCACGGCCCACCCCGAGGTGAGTCCCGCCGACGTCGGACTGACGCTGGCCACCGCGCGGTCCCGCTTCGAGTACCGCGCCGTGGTGGCCGGAGCCGACCACGACGGACTGCTGTCCGGTCTGGCCGACCTCGACCCGGTGGCCGGGGAGGCCGGACCGACGGCGTTCCTGTTCACGGGGCAGGGGGCGCAGCGGGTCGGTATGGGTGTGGAGCTGGCTGGGGCGTATCCGGTGTTCGCCGAGGTGTTCGATCGGGTGTGTGCGGAGTTCGATTCGGTGCTCGACCGTTCGCTGCGTGAGGTGATCGTCTCGGGTGAGGGGCTGGACGAGACGGGGTATGCGCAGCCGGCGCTGTTCGCGGTGGAGGTGGCTCTTTACCGGCTGGTGGAGTCGTGGGGTGTGGTTCCGGACATGCTGATCGGTCATTCGATCGGTGAGCTGGTCGCCGCGCATGTGGCGGGTGTGTGGTCGTTGCGTGACGCGGTGAGTGTGGTGGCGGCGCGGGGGCGGTTGATGGGGGCTCTGCCGGGGGGCGGTGCGATGGTGGCGGTGGAGGCCACGGAGGAGGAGATCGTTCCGGCGTTGGTGGGGGGTGCGGGGATCGCGGCGGTCAACGGGCCGTCGGCGGTCGTCGTCTCCGGTGACGAGGACGCGGTGCTGGCGGTCGCGGCTCATTGGGCCGGGCAGGGGCGCAGGGTCAAGCGGTTGGCGGTGAGTCATGCCTTCCACTCGCATCGGATGGAGCCGATGCTCGCCGACTTCGAGCGGGTCCTTGACACTGTGGTCTTCGGCAGGCCCGGCATTCCGGTCGTGTCGACGGTGACCGGGGGCGCCGAGGACATGGGCACGCCCGGGTACTGGCTGCGCAACGTTCGCGAGGCCGTACGGTACGCCGACGGTGTCGCCGCGCTGCGGGCCGCCGGAGTCACCACCCTCGTCGAGGTCGGTCCGGACGGTGTGCTCGCCGCGCTGACCGAGGGCGCCGTGCCCCTGCTGCGCAAGGGCAGGCCCGAGGCACTCACGCTGGTCGACGGGCTCGCCCGGTCCGGCGTGGCCGTCGACTGGCCGACCTTCTTCGCCGACACCGGGGCGCGCCGGGCCGACCTGCCGACGTACCCGTTCCAGCGCACCCGCTTCTGGCCCGAGACCCCCGAGCGGCCGTCGGCCGACCCCGTCGCGTCGTGGTGCTACCGCGTGCGCTGGGAGCCGGTCGACGGCGTGTCGGAAAAGCCCCTGCTCGGCCGCTGGGTGGTCGCTGTCCCGGCCGGCCGCGCGGATCAGCCGCTCGTCCGGGCGTCTTCGCGCGCTCTCGCCGAACGAGGCGTGGACGTCGTCGAGTTGGTCGTGCCCGAGGTTCCCGACCGTGCCCGGCTCGCCGAGCAGCTCGCGGGCCCGGTGGACGGTGTGCTGTCGCTGCTCGCGCTCGGCCGGGACGGCACCGCGGCCACCCTCGTGCTGGCGCAGGCGCTGGGCGACGCCGACACGTCCGCACCGCTGTGGTGCGTGACCGCCGACGCCATGGGCGTGGCGGAAGGCGATGTCGCCGACCCGGCGCAGGCGCAGGTCTGGGGCCTCGGTCGGGTGCTGTGCCTGGAGGCGCCGCACCGCTGGGGCGGCCTGGTCGACATGCCCGCCGACCCGGACGACCACGCCGTCGGCCTGCTGTGCGACGTGCTCGCGGGGATCGACGGCGAGGACCAGGTGGCCGTGCGCGCCACGGGCGTCCACGGCCGCAGACTCGTCCGCGCGACCACCCCCGCACGCGAGGGGTGGCGTCCCACCGGCACCGTCCTGATCACCGGCGGCACGGGCGCCCTCGGCGGGCACATGGCCCGCTGGGCGGCCCGCTCGGGCGCCGACCGGGTCGTCCTGGTGAGCAGGCGCGGCCCGGCCGCAGAGGGCGCCGCGGAACTCGTGGCGGAGCTGACCGCGCTCGGCGCCCAGGCTCTGGCCGAGGCCTGCGACGCGGCCGACCGCGCCGCGCTCGGCGCACTGCTCGACCGGATCGCCGCCGACGGACCGCCGTTGACCGCGGTCGTGCACACGGCCGGTGTCCTGGACGACGGCGTGCACGACACCCTGACACCAGAACGGCTGGCCACGGTGCTGCGCGCCAAGGCCGACGCCGCGACCGTGCTGCACGAGCTGACGGAGCGTCTGTCCCTGGACGCGTTCGTCCTGTTCGGCGCGCTCGGAGGCGTCGTCGGCGGCGCCGGCCAGGCGAACTACGCCGCGGCCAACGCCCATCTCGACGCCCTCGCCGAGCGCCGCCGCACCGTGGGCCTGCCCGCCACCTCGGTGGCGTGGGGCGCGTGGGCGGGCGGCGGCATGGCCGACGCGGACGAGGTGCGCAGGCGCCTCGACCGTGACGGCCTGCGGTCCATGGACCCCGAGCGAGCCGTCGACGCGCTCAGCCGGGAGATCGCCGGCGGCGACCCGGCCGTGGTCCTCGCGGACGTGGACTGGGCGCGGCTCGCGCCCTCCCTGCACGCCGTACGGCCCAGCCCGCTGATCTCCGGCATACCCGAGGCCCACCGGGCCGTCGCGCCGGGCGTCGGCGCGGCCCCTTCCGAGACGGAGCTGCGGCAGCGCGTCGCGGGCCTGTCCGCCGCCGAACGCGGGCGGGTCGTCCTCGACCTGGTCCGTACCGCGGTCGCCGCCGTACTCGGACACCGGGACCCGGCGGCGGTCGACACCGAGCGCGGTTTCCTCGACCTCGGGTTCGACTCGCTCACCGCGGTGGAGCTGCGCAACCGGCTGACCCGAGCCACCGGGCTCACGCTGCCGCTCACGCTGGTCTTCGACCACCCCACCGCGGACGAACTGGCCGCGCATGTCGCGGCCGGGCTCGCGCCCGCCGAGACGGCGCCGTCGGTGGCCGACCTCGACCGGTTCGCCGGGCTCGACCCGGCCGGGGCGGACGAGTCGACCCGCGCGAAGGTCACCGCCGAGCTGCGCCGCCTGCTGGGGGAGTGGACGCCGGTGACGGCCGGTTCCTCGGCCGCCGCTGACCAGCTGAAAGCGGCATCCGCCGACGAGATCTTCGATTTCATCCAAAACGAGCTCGGGAAGTCCTGAACGTGGAGAACGAGAGCAAGCTGCTCGAGCACCTGCGGTGGGTCACAGGCGAGTTGGCCCAGGCGCGCCAGACGCTGCGCGAGACGGCCGAACGCGCCGCCGAACCCGTCGCGGTGGTCGGCATGTCCTGCCGCCTTCCGGGTGGCGTCGCGTCTCCTGAGGATTTGTGGCGGCTGCTTGCGGAGGGGCGTGACGCGCTGTCCGCGTTCCCGGGCGACCGGGGGTGGGACGTGGAGGGGCTGTACCACCCGGATCCGGAGCATGTGGGTACGTCGTACGTGCGTGAGGGCGGGTTCCTCGACGGGGCGGCGGAGTTCGACGCCGGGTTCTTCGGGATCTCGCCGCGTGAGGCGTTGGCGATGGATCCGCAGCAGCGGCTCGCGCTGGAGACCGCGTGGGAGGCCGTCGAGCGCGCCGGGATCGACCCGAAGTCGCTGCGCGGCAAGGACGTCGGCGTCTTCCTCGGCACCAACGGCCAGGACTACGTCTCCGCCGCGCGGCCCGTCCTCGACCGCGTCGAGGGCTACGCGGGCACCGGAAACGCGGCCAGCGTCCTGTCCGGACGCCTCGCCTACGTCCTCGGCCTCCAGGGGCCGGCGGCCACCGTCGACACGGCCTGTTCGGCGTCGCTCGTGGCGCTGCACCTCGCGATGCGGTCCCTGCGGTCGCAGGAGTGCGCGATGGCGCTCGCGGGCGGTGTGACGGTCATGTCCTCGCCCGCCACGTTCGTGGAGTTCTCCCGCCAGCGCGGTCTCGCGCCCGACGGCCGGTGCAAGCCGTTCGCGGCCGCCGCCGACGGCACCGGTTGGGGCGAGGGCGCGGGCGTGCTCCTGCTGGAGCGGCTCTCCGACGCCCGACGGCTCGGCCACCCGGTCCTTGCCGTGCTGCGTGGCTCGGCCGTCAACCAGGACGGCGCCAGCAGCGGCCTCACCGCCCCGAACGGCCCGGCACAGCAGCGGGTCATCAAGGCGGCGCTCGCCGACGCCCGGCTCGCACCCTCCGACGTGGACCTCGTCGAGGCGCACGGCACGGGCACGGTGCTGGGCGACCCGATCGAGGCGCAGGCGCTGCTCGCCACGTACGGCGCCGACCGGGACGAGCCGCTGTGGCTCGGCTCGGTGAAGTCCAGCGTCGGCCACACGCAGGCCGCGGCGGGCGTCGCCGGCGTGCTCAAGGTCGTACTCGCGCTGCGTCACGGCGTGTTGCCGAAGACCCTGCACGTGGACGCCCCGACGCCGAAGGTCGAGTGGTCGGCGGGCAACGTACGGCTGCTCGTAGAGGCCCGCGCCTGGCCCGCCGGCGACCGGCCGCGTCGGGCAGGCGTGTCCGCGTTCGGCGTCAGCGGCACCAACGCGCACGTCATCGTGGAAGAGGCGCCCGCGACCGAGGCGGAGCCGGAGCGGGCGGACGGGGCCGGGCCGGTGCCGTGGGTGCTGTCCGGCCGCACCGAGGACGCCCTGCGCGGCCAGGCCGCCGCGCTCCTCGCGCATCTGGCCGAGCGGCCCACCGATGAGCCCCGCGACATAGCCCTCTCCCTGGCCACCGCCCGGTCCTCGTTCGAGCACCGCGCCGTCGTCGTCGGCGCGGACCGGGCGGACCTGCTGCGCGGTACCGCCGCCCTGGCTGCCGGGAACCCCACGGCGGGCGTCGTCCGAGGCGTCGCGGGCGGACCCGGCCGGGTCGCGTTCGTCTTCCCCGGACAGGGGGCGCAGTGGGTCGGCATGGCCGTCGAACTGGCCGCCGCCGCACCCGAGTTCGCCCGACGCCTGGACGAGTGCGCCGCCGCGCTCGCCCCGCACGTGGACTGGTCGCTGCAAGAGGTCCTCGCCGACCCGGCCGCGCTGGAGAACGTCGACGTCGTCCAGCCCGCCCTGTGGGCCGTGATGGTGTCGCTGGCCGCCCTCTGGCGCGCCCACGGGGTCGAGCCCTCGGCCGTGGTCGGCCACTCGCAGGGAGAGATCGCCGCCGCGTGCGTCGCGGGCGCCCTCACCCTTGAGGACGCCGCCCTGCTGGTCACCGCCCGCGCGCGGGCACTGCGGGCGATCGCCGGCCGCGGCGGCATGGTGGCGCTGCCGCTCGCGCGGGACGCCGCGCGCGACCTGCTGGCGCCGTGGGGCGATCGGCTGTCGCTGGCCGCGCTCAACGGCCCCGCCGCCACCGTCGTGTCCGGCGACGCCGCGGCCCTGGACGAACTGATGGCCACGGCCGAGCGCGACGGCCTGAGGGCCCGGCGGATTCCCGTCGACTACGCGTCGCACTCCGCGCAGGTCGAGGCCGTACGCGCCGAGGTGTTGGCCGCCACCGCCACGATCCGCCCGCGCGCCGCCGACGTCGCGTTCGTGTCGTCGGTGACCGGCGGGTTCCTCGACACGACCGGTCTCGACGCCGCGTACTGGTTCCGCAACCTGCGGGAGCCGGTCCGCTTCGACAAGGCCACGCGCACGCTCCTCGACGCGGGCTTCGGCGCGTTCGTCGAGGTCAGCCCGCACCCCGTGCTCACCGCCGCCGTGCAGGAGGCCGACGGCACGGTCCTCGCCGTCGGTTCACTGCGCCGCGACGACGGTGGCCCCGCCACGTTCCTCGCCTCGCTCGCGGAGGCCGCGGTACGGGGCGTGCCGGTCGACTGGACGGCCGCGCTGCCCGACGCGCGGCCGGTACCGCTGCCGACGTACGCCTTCCAGCGCGAGCGCTACTGGCTCGACGTCCCGGCCCAGGACCAGGGCGGGGACGCGAAGTTCTGGACCGCCGTGCGCGGCTCGGCCGACGACCTCGCCGCCGCGCTCGGCGCGGGCGACACCGACCGGGAGCCGCTCGCCGCAGTCCACCCGCTGCTCGCCGCCTGGCACGGACGGCAGGCGGACGAGACCGCCGTCGACTCGTGGCGCTACCGCGTCGACTGGACGCCCCTGACCGTCTCCGGTGCCCCGGCCGGCCGCTGGCTGGCCGTGCTCCCCGAGGGCGACACCTGGGCCGACACCGTGGCCACGGCCCTGTCCGCACGCATGGACCTCGTCCGCACGACGGCGAACGCTCAGGGCGGCCTCGGCGATCCGGGCGATCCGAGCGAGCTGGATGATCTGGGCGGCTACGCGGGCGTCCTGGTTCTGGTCGCGCCCGGTGATCTGGACCCGCTTCCCGGCGTACTCGCCCTGGTGCAGGCCCTTGACGGCGTTCCGCTGTGGTGTGCGACCAGTGGCGCGGTCGCCGTCGGGCCGTCCGACGCAGTGGGAGACCCGACGACGGCGCAGGTCTGGGGGCTCGGTCGGGTGGCGGCGCTGGAGCGGCCCCGGGCCTGGGGCGGCCTCGTCGACCTGCCCGCCGAGGTCGACGGACGCGTGGCCGACCGGCTCGCGGCCGTACTGGCCGGCGACGAGGACCAGGTGGCCGTCCGCGCGTCCGGCGCGTTCGGCAGGAGGCTGCGCCGCGCCCCGGCCGGCCCCGTCGGCGCCGAGTGGCGGCCCGAGGGGACCGTCCTGGTCACCGGCGGCACCGGCGGCCTCGGCGCACACGTCGCCCGCTGGCTGGCCGGCGCGGGCGCCGAGCGGCTGGTGCTCACGAACCGGCGTGGCCCCGACGCGCCCGGCGCCCGGGACCTCGTCGCCGAACTGACGGCGCTGGGCGTCGCGGCCGACGTCGTCGCCTGCGACGCCGCCGACCGCGACGCGCTGGCCCGGCTCCTCGCCGAGCACCCCGTCACCGCCGTCTTCCACCTCGCGGGCATCGAGCGGTACCAGCCGCTCGCCGACGTGAGCCCGGCCGACCTCGCCGAGGTCGCCGCCGCCAAGGTCGCGGGCGCACGCCACCTGGACGAACTGACCCGCGATCAGGAGCTGTCGGCCTTCGTGCTGTTCACCTCGGGCGCGGGCTTGTGGGGCAGCAGCGGACAGGCCGCGTACGCCGCCGCCAACGCCTACCTCGACGCGCTGGCGCTGCGGCGCCGCGCCGAGGGGCTGCCCGCCACCGCCGTGGCCTGGGGCCACTGGGGTGGCGCGGGCATGTCCGACGGGCCCGCACGTGAGCAGATGGCCCGCTGGGGGCTGCCCGCCATGACGCCCGAGCGTGCCATCGCGGCGCTGCGCGGCGCGCTCGGCCGGGACGAGGCCGCGCTGGCGGTCGCGGACGTCGACTGGCCGGTGTTCGCCTCGACGTTCACCGTGGCCCGGCGCAGCCCCCTGCTGGCCGACCTGCCGGAGGCCGCCGAACCCGCCGCGCCCGAGCCGACCCAGGACGGCCCCGTACCACTCGACCGGACGGCGCTGCTGGAGCTGGTGCTCGGCGAGACCGGGGCCGTACTGGGCCACGCGTCCGCCGCGACGCTCCCCGAGGGCCGCGCGTTCCAGGAGCTGGGCTTCGACTCGCTGACCGCCGTCGAGCTGCGCAATCGCCTGCGCGACGCGACCGGCCTGAAACTGCCCGTCACGCTCGTCTTCGACCACCCCACGCCCGAGGCACTCGTCGACCATCTGCTCGACCAGCTGCCCGGCGCCGGCTCCGTCGCCGCCGAGCCGGTCGCGCGGACCGCCGCCGAGGACGATCCGGTCGTCATCGTCGGCATGGCCTGCCGCTTCCCCGGCGGCGTCGACTCGCCCGAGCGGCTGTGGGAGCTGGTGCTCGAAGGGCGCGACGCGATGGGCGGCTTCCCGGCCGACCGAGGGTGGGACGTCACGGACGCGGGCTACGCGAAGGTCGGCGCCTTCCTCGATTCGGCGGGCGCCTTCGACGCCGGGTTCTTCGGCATCAGCCCCCGTGAATCCGTCGGCATGGACCCGCAGCAACGGCTCCTGCTGGAAACCGCGTGGGAGGTCCTGGAGAACGCCGGCATCGACCCCCGCTCGGTGCGAGGCAGCCGCACCGGCGTGTTCGTCGGCTACGGCGGCCAGGACTACCTGACCAGCCTCTACGGCACGCCCGACGAGCTGCAGGGCCATCTGCTCACCGGCACGTCCGGCAGCGTGGTCTCCGGCCGCCTCGCCTACGTACTGGGCCTGGAGGGCCCGGCCGTCACCCTCGACACCGCCTGCTCGTCGTCGCTCGTGGCCCTGCACTGGGCGGCTGCCGCGCTGCGGTCCGGCGAGTGCGACCTCGCCCTTGCGGGCGGCGTCACGGTGATGGCCACCCCCGGCGTCTTCGTCGAGTTCGGACGCCAGGGCGGCCTGGCCGCCGACGGGCGCTGCAAGGCGTTCGCCGATGCCGCCGACGGCACCGGCTGGGGCGAGGGCGTGGGCCTGCTGCTGGTCGAGCGGCTGTCCGACGCACGCCGCCGAGGCCACGAGGTGCTGGCCGTGCTGCGCGGCTCCGCCGTGAACTCCGACGGCGCGTCCAACGGGCTGACCGCGCCCAACGGCCCGTCGCAGCAGCGCGTCATCCGTGCCGCGCTGACGAGCGCCGGCCTCATGCCGTCCGACGTCGACGCCGTGGAGGCACACGGCACCGGCACCGCGCTGGGCGATCCCATCGAGGCACAGGCGCTGCAGGCGGCGTACGGGCAGGACCGGGACCGTCCGCTGCTGATCGGCTCGGTGAAGTCGAACCTCGGCCACACCCAGGCCGCGTCGGGCGCCGCCGGCGTGATCAAGACGGTGCTCGCGCTCCGCCACGGCACCCTGCCCGCCACCCTGCACGTCGACCGCCCCTCCACGGCCGTCGACTGGACCCGAGGAGCCGTCTCCGTCCTCACGGAGGAGACACCGTGGCCCGAGACGGACGCGCCGCGCCGCGCGGGCGTGTCCTCGTTCGGAGTCAGCGGCACCAACGCGCACGTCATCCTCGAACAGGCCCCGCCCGTCGAGGACATGACGCCCGACGAGGCCGGCACGCCCGCCGGGAACGGCGAAGCCGTCCCGTGGGTGGTGTCCGGCCGGTCGCCCGAAGCGGCGCTCGCCCAGGTCGAGCGGCTCCGCGCGCACGTCGCCGCCCGCCCGGACGCCGACCCGGTGGCGGTCGCCCGGGCGCTCGCCACCACCCGTACCGCCTTCGAGTACCGCGTCGTCGCCGTTTCCGGCTCCGACGACCTGCTCACCGGAGCCCGGCCCGTCGCCGCCCGCCAGGGGCGTACGGCGTTTCTGTGCACCGGCCAGGGCGCGCAGCGCGTGGGCATGGGCGCCGATCTGTACACCGCCCACCCCGCCTACGCCGACGCGTTCGACGCGGTGTGCGCGCAGTTCGACCGGTTGCTCGACCGCCCGCTGCGCGATCTGGTCATGAGCGGTCCGGCCGAGGTGCTCGACCGCACGGAGTACGCGCAGCCCGCGCTGTTCGCAGTCGAGTTCGCGCTCGCCGCGCTGCTGCGCTCGTGGGGCGTCGTCCCCGACCTGCTCGCCGGCCACTCGCTCGGCGAGATCACCGCCGTGACCCTGGCGGATGTGCTGTCGCTGCCCGATGCGGCGACGCTGGTGGCCGCCCGCGGCAGACTGATGGGCGCGCTGCCCGAGGGCGGCGCGATGATCGCCGTGGAGGCGACCGAGGAGCAGGCACGGCCGCTCCTCGGCGACGAGGTCGCCCTCGCCGCCGTCAACGGGCCCCGCTCGCTCGTCCTGTCCGGCGCCGGGACCGCCGTCGGCGACACCGCCGCGCAGCTGGCCGCCGAGGGCGGCCGGACCAGGCGGCTGCGCGTCTCGCACGCGTTCCACTCGCCGCTGATGGAGCCGATGCTGGCGGAGTTCCGTTCGGTCGTGGCGGGACTGGAGTTCCGTACGCCGTCGGTGCCGGTGGTGTCGGCGCTGACCGGTCGCCCGCTGACCGCCGCCGACGTCCGCTCGCCCGACCACTGGGCGCGGCACGTGCGGGAGACCGTGCGCTTCCACGACGCGGTGCTCGGGCTGTGCGCGGCGGGCGCCGTCCGCTACCTGGAGATCGGTCCGGACGGTGTGCTCACCGCGATGGCGCGGGGCACCCTGGCCGAGTCCGGCCCCGCCTCCGCCGTCGAGGTCGACGGTGCCGGCGAGGAGCGCGAGCCGCTGGCCGTGCCGTTGCTGCGTGCCGGCCGCCCCGACACGGCCGCGCTCGCCGACGCGCTGGCCCGTGCCCACGCGGACGGTCTCCCGCTCGACTGGGCCGCCTACTTCGCCGGCCGGGGTGGCGCGCGCGTCGCCCTGCCCACGTACGCCTTCCAGCGCGAGCACTACTGGCTGCCCGCCGCTCCCGCCGCCGACCTCCGGAGCGCGGGCCTGTCCGCCGCAGGGCACCCGCTGCTGGCCGCCGCGGTCGACCTGCCGGACGGCGGTGCCGTGCTCACCGGGCGGTTGTCCCCGTCGGCGCGGCCGTGGCTGGCCGAACACGTCGTGCGCGGCGCGGCGCTGCTGCCCGGCACGGCCATGCTGGAGCTGGCACTCGCCGCCGCCGACCGGATCGGCGCGGCCGGCGTGGAGGAACTGACGCACGAAGCGCCGCTCGCCCTGCCCGCGGACGGCGCGGTGGAGGTACGTGTCACCGTCGGTGCCGCCGAGGACGACGGCAGCCGGGCGGTCGCCCTGCACGCGCGCACCGACGGGGACTGGACCCGCCATGCCACGGGCGTGCTGGGCGAGGTGCCCGAAGCCGGCCCGGTGGCGGGGGAGTGGCCGCCCGCCGGCGCCGAGCCCGCCGACGTCGCCGTCATGTACGCGGGTCTCACGGACGCCGGCTTCGGCTACGGGCCCGCGTTCCAGGGCCTGCGCGGGGCGTGGCGGCGTGGCGAGGGACCGGCGGCCGAGGTGTTCGCCGAGGTCGAGCTGCCCGTCCAGGTAGCCGACGCGGACCGCTGCGCCGTGCACCCGGCCCTGCTGGACGCCGCCCTGCACGCCATCGGCGTCGGCGGCCTGATCACCGACCCCGCGCACGGCGGCCTGCCGTTCGCCTGGACCGGCGTCCGGGTGTTCGCCCGTGGCGCCCGGGCCGTCCGCGCCCGTCTCTCCCGTACCGGTGAGGCAGGCGCCCTCGCGGTGGAACTGTCCGACGCCGACGGCCTGCCGGTGGCGGCGATCGGTTCGCTGCGCCTGCGACCCGCCGCGGCGCCCGCCGTGCCCGACATGCTCTTCGAGACCCGCTGGGCGCCCGTCGAGCCCACCGGGTCCCCGGCTCGTCGCTTCGCCCTGCGGGGACTTCCGGCAGGGACTGCGACCGGTGCTCCGGCAGGCGCCGGCTCGCCCGACGTCACCACCCTCGTGGACGGACTGCGGGCCGCGGGGGCCGAGGTCGGCGCCCAGGCGCCCGACACCGTGCTCCTCCCGGTCACGACGGACCCCGGTGCCGAACCCGTGGCCGAGACGCACCGGGTGACGGCCGAAGTCCTGGCGGTCCTGCGGGACTTCCTGGCCGACGAAGGGCCCGCCCGGCTCGCCGTGGTCACGCACGGCGCCGTCGCCGTGTCCGCCGACGAGAGCGCCGACGTCGCCGCGCGCGCCGTGTGGGGCCTCGTGCGGTCCGCCCAGGCGGAACACCCCGACCGGATCGTCCTCGCCGACCTCGACGCCGCCCCCGAGTCGGCGCGCGCCCTCGCGGGCGCGCTGGCCTGCGGGGAGCCCCAGGTCACCGTCCGGGCGGGCGCGGTCACCGCGCCACGGCTCGTGCGCGCCGGCTCCGACGCGATCGTCCTGCCCGCCGGCGGGTGGCGCCTCGAGGCCGGTTCGAACGGCACGGTCGACGGCCTGACCGCCACACCCTGCCCCGATCCGCCGCTCGCGGCGGGCGAGGTACGGGTCGCCGTCCGGGCCACCGGCGTGACCTTCCGCGACGTGCTCACCGTGCTCGGCCTCTACCCGGGAGACCCCCAGCCGCTCGGCGTCGAGGCGGCGGGCGTCGTCACCGAGGTCGGACCCGGGGTGGACGACCTGGCCCCGGGCGACCGGGTGTTCGGCCTGCTGCCCGGGTCGATGGGCTCCTCCTGCGTCGCCGACCGGCGGCTCGTCGTGCCCGTCCCCGCCGGGTGGGGCTTCGCCGAGGCGGCCGCCGTGCCGTCGGCGTTCCTCACCGCCTGGTTCGGCCTGCGCGATGTCGCCGGCGTGCGACCCGGAGACCGGGTGCTCGTCCACGCCGCCGCGGGCGGAGTGGGCATGGCCGCCGTGCAACTCGCCACGCTCTGGGGCGCGGAGGTCTTCGGCACCGCGAGCCCCGGCAAGCACGACGTGCTGCGCGCCGCCGGTCTGGCGGACGACCACATCGCCTCCTCGCGTACGACCGACTTCGCCGAGCGGTTCAAGGCGGCGACCGGCGGGCGCGGGATGGACGTCGTGCTCAACTCGCTCGCGGGGGAGTTCGTGGACGCGTCCCTGAGCCTGCTCGCACCCGGCGGCCGGTTCGGGGAACTGGGCAAGACCGACATCCGTACCGGCCTCGACGTGTCCTACCGGGCCTTCGACCTGGCGGACGCGGGCCCCGACCGCATCCAGGAGATCCTGGCCGAGGTCCTCGGGCTGTTCACGGCCGGCGCCCTGACGCCGCTGCCGGTCCGGCACCTGCCCGTCGGCCGTGCCAAGGAGGCCTTCCGGCTGATGGCGCAGGCCCGCCACGTCGGCAAGGTCGTGCTCACCACCGCTCCCTACGGCGACGGCACCGTCCTCGTCACCGGCGGCACCGGCGCCCTCGGCGGGCTCGTGGCGCGGCACCTCGTCGCCGAGCACGGCGTACAGAACCTCGTACTGACCGGCCGACGGGGCGCGACCGCCCCCGGCGTCACCGAACTGGCGGCCGACCTGACCGCCCTTGGCGCCCACGTACGGGTGGCGGCCTGCGACGTGGCCGACAGGGACGCGCTCGCCGCCCTCCTCGCGGACGTCGAGCCGCCGCTGACGGCCGTGGTGCACGCGGCGGGCGTCCTCGACGACGGCGTGGTGGGATCGCTCACTCCCGAGCGGCTCTCCGCCGTGCTGCGGCCGAAGGCGGACGCCGCGTGGCATCTGCACGAGCTGACCCGTACGGCGGACCTCTCCGCGTTCGTCCTCTTCTCGTCGGCCGCGGGCACCTTCGGCGGCCCCGGCCAGGCCAACTACGCCGCCGCCAACACCGCCCTCGACGCGCTCGCCGAACACCGCAGGGCACTCGGACTGCCCGCCGTCTCCCTGGCGTGGGGCCCGTGGGCCGCCGAGAGCACCATGACCGGCGGTCTCGGCGACGGCGACCGCGCGCGGATGTCCCGCGGCGGGATCCGTCCGCTGGCCTCCGACGAGGCGCTGGCGCTCCTCGACGCCGCCTGCCGCACCGGGTCCGGCGCGCTCGCCGCGATCCGCCTCGACACCGCGGCGCTGCTCCGGCAGGCGGGCCCCCTGCCCGCCCTCCTCGGCGGCCTGGTCCGCCCGCCCGCCCGGGCGTCACGCACCGACGCGGCCGCACTGCCCGCGCGGCTGGCCGGACTCGGGGAGGAGCAGCGACGGCGAGCGGTGCTCGACGTCGTCCGCGGCCACGCGGCGGCGGTGCTCGGCCACGCCCGGGCCTCGGCCGTGGACAGCACGCGGGGATTCCTCGACGCGGGCTTCGACTCGCTCACCGCCGTCGAGCTGCGCAATCGGCTCAAGGACGCCACAGGCCTGCGGCTCGCCGCGACCGTGGTGTTCGACCATCCGACCCCGGACGCCCTGGCCCGGTACGTCCTGGCAGAACTCGCGCTGCCCCGCAGGCCCGGACACCGGCCGGGCCGGGTGCGGGAGGCGGCGCGGGAGACGGGAACGGCGACCCGGACGACGCGTTGCGCCGCGCCATCGCGGCCATCCCGCTCGACCGGCTCCGATCGGCGGGACTCCTCGACGAGTTGGCCCGGCTCGCGGGTGTGGCGGTGCCGCCGCCGACCCGCCCGGCCGACCCGGACGGGACGCAGGACGGCCCCGCCGCGCTCCTGGACTCGCTGGAGTCCATGGGCGTCGACGACCTGCTCAAGATCGCGAACAACCATCAGCTCCACAGGGATTGAGGGACGAGCACCAATGAGCGCCAACAACGAGGAACTCGTCTCTGCCCTGCGCGGGTCCCTGCGTGAGGCCGAGCGGCTGCGGCAGCGCAACCGCTCGCTCGTGGAGGCTGCGGCCGAGCCGATCGCGATCGTCGGCACGGCCTGCCGTTTCCCCGGCGGCATCAGCTCCCCCGAGCAGCTGTGGGACGCGGTCGAGGCGGGTACGGACCTGGTGTCAGGCTTCCCCGAGGACCGGGGCTGGGACCTCGACGTGCACGATCCCGACCCCGAGCGGTCCGGCCGCAGCTACACGGACCGGGGCGGATTCCTCACCGGCGCGGCCGACTTCGACCCGGCCTTCTTCGGCATCTCGCCGCGTGAGGCGCACGCGATGGACCCTCAGCAGCGGCTGCTGCTGGAGACCTCGTGGGAGGCGTACGAGCGGGCGGGCATCGACCCGCACACCCAGCGCGGCAGCCGCACCGGCGTGTTCGCCGGCACCTGGGGCCAGGGTTACGGCCTCGGCGCCGCCGCGCCCGAGGACGCCGAGGGCTACCTGGTGACCGGCGCCGCGACCGCCGTCGTCTCCGGCCGCGTCGCCTACGCCCTGGGCCTGGAAGGCCCGGCGGTCACCGTCGACACCGCCTGCTCCTCGTCCCTGGTGGCCCTGCACTGGGCGGTGCGGTCGCTGCGGGCGGGCGAGTGCACGATGGCCCTGGCGGCGGGCGTGACCGTCATGGCCACGCCCGGCGTGTTCGTCGAGTTCTCCCGCCAGCGCGGCCTCGCGCCCGACGGCCGGTGCAAGGCGTACTCGGCCGACGCGGAC
The DNA here is from genome assembly GCF_036898465.1 of Streptomyces sp. B21-105. Taxonomy (NCBI): domain Bacteria; kingdom Bacillati; phylum Actinomycetota; class Actinomycetes; order Kitasatosporales; family Streptomycetaceae; genus Streptomyces; species Streptomyces sp. B21-105. Next base: position 6,958,897 of record NZ_JARUMJ010000001.1, read on the forward strand.
GGCACCGGCTGGGGCGAGGGCGTCGGCGTCCTGCTCCTCGAGCGGCTGTCCGACGCGCGCCGCAACGGCCACCGTGTGCTGGCCGTCGTACGCGGCTCCGCCGTGAACTCCGACGGTGCGAGCAGCGGACTGACCGCGCCGAACGGCCCCTCGCAGCAGCGGGTCATCCGGCAGGCGCTCGCCGACGCCCGGCTCTCGCCGTCCGACGTGGACGTCGTGGAGGGACATGGCACCGGCACCCGGCTCGGCGACCCGATCGAGGCACAGGCGCTGCTCGCGACCTACGGGCAGGAGCGGGAGCGGCCGCTGCTGCTCGGCTCGGTCAAGTCCAACCTGGGGCACACGCAGGCCGCGGCGGGCGTCGCGGGTGTCATCAAGATGGTCGAGGCCATGCGGCGCGGCGTGGCGCCCAAAACCCTGCACGTCACGGGGCCGACGCCGCAGGTCGACTGGTCGGCCGGAGCGGTCGAGTTGCTGACCGAGGGCCGCGACTGGCCCGTGACCGGCGCGCCGCGTCGCTCGGCGGTGTCCGCGTTCGGCGTGAGCGGCACCAACGCCCACGTGGTCCTGGAGCACGTCCCCGAGCCCCGGCCCGCTCCCGGGCCCGAGGGCGCCGAGGGACGCGTGGACGCTCCCGACTCCGGACGGGTCGGGCGCCCGAGCGTGCCGTGGCTGCTGTCCGGGCACTCCCCGGCCGCGCTCCGCGCGCAGGCCGAACGGTTGGCGGCGGGCCTGCCAGCCGACGCCGAACCCCTTGACGTCGCCTCGGCGTTGGCCACCGAGCGGGCCGCGCTGCCCTTCCGCGCGGCCGTCGTCGGCGCCGACCGCGAGCGGCTGATCGCCGGTCTCGCCGCGCTCGCGGCCGGGGCGCCCACCGCCGTCGCGGGCGAGGCGCGGCCCGACCGCACCGTGGCGATGCTCTTCACCGGCCAGGGCTCGCAGCGTGCGGGCATGGGCGAGGAACTGGCCGCCGCGTACCCCGTGTTCGCCGCCGCCTGGGCCGAGGTGTGCGCCGAGTTCGACGCCGTACTGCCCCAGCCGCTGCGCGAGGTCGTGGCCGAGGGCGGCGACGACCTCGACCGGACCATGTACGCGCAGGCGGCCGTGTTCGCCTTCGAGGTCGCGCTGGCCACCCTCCTCGACTCGTGGGGGCTCCGTCCCGACCTCGTCCTCGGCCACTCCGTCGGCGAACTGGCCGCCGCCCACGTGGCGGGTGTGCTGTCGCTGCGCCACGCGGTCGTCGTGGTCGCCGCGCGCGGCAGGCTCATGCAGGCGCTGCCCAACGGCGGCGCGATGGTCGCCGTCCAGGCGAGCGAGGCCGAGGTCGCGGGCGAACTCGGCCCGGCGGTGGCGCTGGCCGCCGTGAACGGGCCCGCGTCGGTCGTGCTCTCGGGTGACGAGGACGCCGTGCTCGCCGCTGCCGAACGGTTCGCCGCGCTCGGCCGCAAGACGCGGCGGCTTCGGGTCAGCCACGCGTTCCACTCGCATCGGATGGAGCCGGTCCTCGACCGCTTCCGTCAGGTCCTGGGAGCGGTGACGCTCACCCCGCCCCGGGTGCCGTTCGTCTCCTCCGTGACCGGAGCGCTGGTGGGCGAGGAACTCTGCGACCCCGAGTACTGGGTGCGCAACGTCCGAAACACCGTCCGCTTCGCCGACGGCGTCCGGGCGTTGGCCGACGACGGCACGGACGTCTTCGTCGAGGTGGGCCCGGACGCGGTGCTCGGCGCGCTGGTCGCCGACGCCCTGCCGGAGGACCCCGACCGGCCCGAGGTCCTCGCTGTCTCCGCCGCCCGCGCCGACCGGCCCGAGGCCGAGACCCTGGTCACCGCGCTCGCCCGCGTGCACGCCCACGGCGGACGGGTGGACTGGGCCGGCTTCTTCGGCCCCGGCACGCTCCCCGTCGACCTGCCCACGTACGCCTTCCAGCACCAGCGGTACTGGCTGGCCGCCGAGCCTGCCGACGACCTCGGCACCGCCGGACTCGTCGCCGCCGGCCACCCGCTGCTGCGGGCCGCCGTGGAGCTGCCCGCCGAGGACTTCGCCGACTCCGACCGGCCGGACGCCCCCGGCGCAGTGGTGTTCACCGGCACCTTCTCCCTCCGCACCCACCCGTGGCTGGCCGATCACGCCGTCCTCGGCACACCCTTGGTGCCCGGCACCGCGTTCGCCGAACTCGCCGCCGCCGCCGGCGACCGGATCGGCTGCGGCACGGTCACCGAACTGGTGCTGACCGCCCCGCTGGCCCTCCACGGCTCCGACACCGTCCGGCTGCGGGTACGCGTCGACTCCCCGGACGGTGAGGGCCTGCGCGCCGTCACGGTCCACTCCCGGCCCGACGACGGCCCCGCCGACGGAACCGGCTGGACCCGCCACGCGACCGGCACGCTCGCCCCCGCCGACCCCGAGCCCGCCGACGTCCTCGCGACGTGGCCGCCCGCCGGCGCGCACCCGGTCGCCGTCGACGCGCTCTACGACGACCTCGCGGCCGCAGGTTTCGGCTACGGCCCCGCCTTCCGAGGCGTGCGTGCCGCGTGGCGCCACGACGGCGCGATGCTCGCCGAGGTCGAACTGCCCGAAGGCACCGACGAGGCCGGATTCGGCCTGCACCCGGCCCTGTTCGACGCCGCCCTGCACGCCCTCGGTCTCGGCGGTGTGGTGGAGCGCGGCGGACTGCCCTTCACCTGGACCGGTGTGCGGCTGCACGCCGTCGGCGCGCGGTCCCTGCGCGTGCGGCTGAGGCCGACCGGACCGGACGCCGTCGCGGTCACCATGGCCGACGCCGAGGGCAGGCCGGTCGCCACCGTGGCCGACCTCAGGCTGCGGCCCGCCGTCGAGGCCGGCGGCAGCACGAGCGCCGACGCCCTGTACCGCGTGCAGTGGGAGCCGCGCCCGGCCGGCCGGTCGACCGCCGCCCGCTGGACGGTCCTCGGCGCCGACGCGGACGGCATCGCGGCCGCGCTGACCGACGCCGGCGCCGAGGTCACCGGCGCGGAGCGCGACATCCGCGACACCCTGGCCACCCTCGACCCGGCCGGCGCGGATGCCGTCGTGGTCTCCGTCCGCATGGCCACGGACGGGACCGTTCCCGACGCGGTGCGGGCCGCCACGCACGAGGCCCTCGCGCTCGTCCGCACCTGGCTGGCCGAGGACCGCACGGACGTCCCGCTCGTCGTGGTGACGCACGGATCGGTCGCCGCCGACCAGGGCGACACCGTGCCCGACCTGGCCGGCGCCGCCGTATGGGGCCTGCTCCGCAGCGTCCAGTCCGAACACCCCGGCCGGGTCGTCCTGGTCGACCTGGACACCCCCGGAGCCGCCGCCGCCCTCCCCGGCGCGCTCGCCACCGGCGAACCACAACTCGCGGTGCGGGGCGGAGCCCTGCGCGTTCCCCGGCTCGCCCGGACCGCCGTACCGGCGGACGGCACCGCCGGCTTCGACGGCTTCGACGGCACCGCCGGCTTCGACGGCACCGTACTCGTCACCGGCGGAACCGGTGCGCTGGGCCGCCTCGTTGCCCGGCACCTCGTCGAACACCACGGTGTGCGGGGGCTCTTGCTGCTCGGCAGGCGGGGCGCCGAAGCGCCCGGCGCCGCCGAGCTGGTGGCCGAGCTCACGGCGCTCGGCGCCACCGCGGAGGTCGTCGCCTGCGACGTGACGGACCGTGACGCCCTCGCGGGCGCCCTCGCGGGCATCCCGGCCGAGCGACCGCTGACCGCCGTCGTCCACGCGGCGGGTGTGCTCGACGACGCCACGGTGGAGTCCCTGACACCCGACCGGCTCGACACCGTGCTCCGCCCGAAGGCCGACGCCGCCTCGCACCTGCACGAGCTGACCGCCGACCTCGACCTGCGCGCGTTCGTGCTGTTCTCCTCGCTGGCCGCCACCGTCGGCAGCCCCGGCCAGGGCAGCTACGCCGCGGCCAACGCCTTCCTCGACGCCCTGGCCGCACACCGGCGCGCACTCGGCCTGCCCGGCACCTCGATCGCCTGGGGCCCGTGGTCCGACGGCATGGCCGGCGGACTGGACCGCGTGGACACGGCTCGCCTCGCGCGTGGCGGCGTCACCCCGCTGCCGCCTGCCGACGGCCTCGCCCTGTTCGACGCGGCCTGCGCCGCCCCCGCCCCCCTGACCGTCGCCGCGCGCCTCGACCTTCCCGTGCTGCGCGCGCAGCACGGGCTGTTGCCGGCCGTCCTGCGGGGCCTCGTCCCCGTCGCCGGCCGCCGTACCGCGGCGGCCGCACGGACCGGCGACTTCGCCGAGCGGCTGGCCGCGCTCCCCGAGGCCGACCGGCGCCGCGTGGCGGTGGAACTCGTCCGCGAGAACGCGGCGGCCGTGCTCGGCCACGCCGGAGCCGACGCGATCGCCGCCGACCGGGCGTTCCTCCAGCTGGGCTTCGACTCGCTGACCGCCGTCGAGCTGCGCAACCGGCTCGGCGCCGCGACCGGTCTGCGACTCGCGGCGACCGTCACCTTCGACCACCCCACCCCCACTTCCCTGGCGGACCACCTGCTGGCCGAGGCGCTCGGGACGGGCAGCCCGGCGCCGCAGGCGGTGACGACCACCGCGCCGGTCGACGAGCCCATCGCCATCGTCGGCATGGCGTGCCGCTACCCCGGCGGCGTCGCGTCCCCCGAAGACCTCTGGCAGCTCGTGCTCGACGGCACCGACGCCGTCACCGGCTTCCCCGAGGACCGGGGCTGGGACCTCGGGGGCGTGTACGACCCCGACGAGTCCCGTGCGGGCACCAGCTACACCCGTGAGGGCGGCTTCCTGCTCGACGCCGCCGAGTTCGACGCGTCCTTCTTCGGCATCTCGCCGCGCGAGGCGCTGGCGATGGACCCGCAGCAGCGCCTGCTTCTGGAGACCTCCTGGGAGGCGATCGAGCGCGCGGGCCTGGACCCCGCGACCCTGCGCGGCAGCGCCACGGGCGTCTTCGCCGGCCTGATGTACCACGACTACGGCAGCGGCGCCGGCACGCTGCCCGAGGGTGTCGAGGGCTACCTCGGGCTCGGCACCGCGGGAAGCGTGCTGACCGGCCGTGTCGCCTACACCCTGGGCCTCGAGGGCCCGGCGGTCACGGTCGACACGGCGTGCTCGTCGTCCCTGGTCGCGCTGCACTGGGCGATCCAGGCGCTGCGGTCGGGCGAGTGCTCGATGGCACTGGCGGGCGGCGTCACGGTGATGGCCACCCCCGGCACGTTCGTGGAGTTCTCGCGTCAGCGTGGCCTCTCCCCGGACGGCCGGTGCAAGTCGTTCGCGGCGTCGGCCGACGGCGTCGGCTGGGCCGAGGGCGCGGGCGTGCTCCTGGTCGAGCGGCTGTCGGATGCGCGTCGTCATGGTCGTCGTGTGTTGGCTGTGGTGCGTGGTTCGGCGGTGAATCAGGATGGTGCTTCCAATGGTCTGACGGCGCCGAACGGGCCTTCGCAGCAGCGTGTGGTGCGTCGGGCGTTGGCGGATGCGGGTCTTGCGTCGTCGGATGTGGATGTGGTGGAGGCGCATGGGACGGGGACGCGGTTGGGTGATCCGATCGAGGCGCAGGCGTTGCTCGCGACGTATGGGCAGGGTCGTGAGCGGCCGTTGTGGTTGGGGTCGGTGAAGTCGAACATCGGGCATGCGCAGGCTGCTGCGGGTGTGGCGGGTGTGATCAAGATGGTGCAGGCGATGCGGCATGGTGTGTTGCCGCGGACGTTGCATGTGGATGAGCCGTCGCGGGAGGTGGACTGGTCTGCTGGTGCGGTGGAGTTGTTGACGCGGGCGCGGGCGTGGCCTGAGACGGGTGCTCCGCGTCGGGCGGGTGTGTCGTCGTTCGGTGTGAGTGGCACGAACGCGCATGTGGTGTTGGAGGAGGGGCCGGCGTTCGAGGGTGTGCCGGTGGGGCCGGTGGGGCCGGTGGGGGCGGTGGGGCCGGTGGGGGCGGTGGTGCGGGAGTTGCCGGTTGTTGCGTGGGTGGTGTCGGCTGGTTCGGCGGTGGGGCTGCGTGCGCAGGCGGGGCGGTTGGTGGGGCATGGGTCGGTGGTGGGGGCGGATCCGTGTGATGTGGGGTTGGCGTTGGGGACGTCGCGTTCGGTGTTGGGGCATCGTGCGGTGGTTGTGGGTGGGGGGCGGGCTGAGTTGTCGGCTGGTCTTTCGGCGTTGGCGCGGGGTGTTGAGGTTGCGGGTGTGGTGCGGGGGGTGGCGGCGGGTGATGGCCGGGTGGTTTTCGTTTTTCCGGGTCAGGGTTCGCAGTGGGTGGGGATGGGGGTGGAGCTGCTGGAGACGTCTTCGGTGTTCGCGGCGCGGATGGCGGAGTGTGGGGAGGCGTTGTCTGCGTTTGTGGAGTGGTCGTTGCTCGATGTGCTGCGGGGGGTTGAGGGTGCTCCGGGGCTGGATCGGGTTGATGTGGTGCAGCCGGTGTTGTGGGCGGTGATGGTGTCGTTGGCCGAGGTGTGGCGTGCGCATGGTGTGGTGCCGTCGGCTGTGGTGGGGCATTCGCAGGGTGAGATCGCCGCTGCGTGTGTGGCGGGTGTGCTGTCGTTGTCGGACGGTGCGCGGGTGGTGGCTTTGCGTTCCAGGGTGATCGGTGAGGGGTTGGCGGGTCGGGGTGGGATGTTGTCGGTGGCGTTGTCGGCTGAGGCGGTGGCGGGGCGGATCGGGCCGTGGGCGGGGCGTGTCTGGGTCGCCGCGCTCAATGGGCCTGCTGCGACGGTGGTGTCGGGTGATGGGGAGGCGTTGGACGAGCTGGGTGCGGCGTGTGCTGCCGACGGTGTGCGGGTGCGGCGGGTTCCGGTGGATTACGCGTCGCATTCGCCTGCGGTCGATGTGCTGCGTGAGCGTCTGGTGACCGGTCTTGCGGGGGTGGTTGCGGGGGCGGGAACGGTTCCGTTGTTCTCGACGGTGACGGGGGGCTGGATCGGGGGTACGGCGTTGGACGCGGGGTACTGGTTTCGGAATCTGCGGGAGCCGGTGCGTTATGCGGATGCGGTGGGGGGTCTGCTCGCTCAGGGTTATCGGGGTTTCGTGGAGTGCAGTCCGCATCCGGTGCTGGCCGTGGGTACGCAGGAGGCGGTGGAGGCGGCTGGTGTGACGGCTGTCGTGGTGGGTTCGTTGCGGCGTGACAGTGGTGGGCTGGCGACGTTGGTGCGTCATCTGGCGGAGGCGCACGTCGGTGGTGTGCGGGTCGACTGGGCCGCGTTCTTCGCCGGCACGGGTGCGCGGGCGGTGGAGTTGCCGACGTACGCCTTCCAGCGCGAACGCTACTGGCTGGCGCCGACCGGACCCGCCCTGGGCGACCTCGCGAGCGCCGGTCTGGCTGTCGCCGGGCACCCCTTGCTCGGCGCGGCCGTCGACCTCGCGGAGGACGGCGGACTCGTCCTGACCGGGCGCCTCGCGCCGGGCGCGCCCGCCTGGGCGGCCGACCACGTCGTCCTCGGCGCCGTGCTGCTGCCCGGCGCGGCGATGGCCGAGATCGTGCTCGCCGCGGGCGACCGGCTCGGTTGCGGAGTGCTCGACGAGATGGTGATCGGCGAGCCGCTGGCACTGCCCGAGCGCGGCACCGTCCAGCTCCAGGTCCGGGTGGGCCCGGCCGAGCCCGACGGCCGCCGTGCCGTCGGGGTCCACACACGTCTCGTGGGCGACGACGGTCCATGGACGCGGCACGCCACCGGCGTACTCGCGCCGACGAGCGCCGACACCGGTACGCCGCTGACCGAGTGGCCGCCCGCCGGCGCCGAACCGGTCGACGTGTCGGAGCTCTACGCCGACCTGGCCGACCGCGGTCTCGACTACGGCCCCGTCTTCCGGGGCGTCCGCGCGGCATGGCGACGCGGGACCGGACAGCGTCGCGAGGTGTTCGCCGAGGTCGCGTTGGAGTCGGAGGACCCGGCGGGCTTCCTGCTGCACCCCGCCCTGCTCGACGCGGCCCTGCACCCGATCGGCCTCGGCGGTCTGGTCGGCACGGGCGGGCTGCCCTTCGCGTGGCAGGGCGTGCGCGTGTACGCCGTCGGCGCCCGCTCGGTGCGGGTCCGACTGGCCGCCCTCGGCGGTGACGCCGTGGCGGTCGACCTCGCCGACGGCACCGGCGCGCCCGTGGCGAGTGTCGAGGCGCTGCGGCTGCGTGCCGTCACCGCCGCGCAGGTCGCCGCGGCCCGCACGGCGGGCGACCCCCTTCTGCACCTCGACTGGCTCCCCGCGTCCACGCCCGAGGTGCCCGCTGACGCCGGGCTGCACGGCCGGGCGGTGGCCGAGGCCGACGTCGTACTGCTGCGTCTCGACGAGGCCGACAGGCCCGACGAACCCGGCGACGTCCGCCGGGCCGTGCACGAGCTGCTCGCCGAGGTCCAGCGCTGGATCGCCGACGACCGGCCCGAGCGCCTGGTGGTCGTCACCCGCGCCACGGACCTCGCGGGTGCCGCCGTCGGCGGTCTGCTGCGCGCGGCCCAGGCCGAGCACCCCGGCCGGTTCGGGCATGTCGAGATCGACGAGGACGCCGATTCTTCGCGGGCCGTGCCGATCGCGGCGGCCCTGGCCGACGAGCCGCGGGTCGCCGTGCGCGCGGGCGAGGTGTTCGTCCCGCGCCTGGCCCGCACTCCGGCAGCCGACGACGCGGGCACCATTGCCTTCGGACCGGACGACACCGTCCTCGTCACCGGCGCGGGCGGCACACTGGGCGGCCTCGTCGCCCGGCACCTGGTGACCGCGCACGGCGTGGGCGGGCTGGTCCTGGTCGGCAGGCGGGGCGCCGAAGCGCCAGGCGCCGCCGACCTGGTGGCCGAGCTGACCGCGCTCGGCGCCCGGGTCTCCTTCGCCGCGTGCGACGCCGCCGACCGCGATGTGCTCGCCCAGGTGCTGGCCGCGCACCCGGTCACCGGTGTCGTGCACGCGGCGGGTGTCCTCGACGACGCGACCGTGGAGTCGCTCACCCCCGAGCGGGTGGACGCGGTGCTCCGCCCCAAGGTAGACGCCGCCTGGCACCTGCACGAGCTGACGGCGGAGCTCGGTATCCGCTCCTTCGTGCTCTTCTCGTCCCTCGCGGGCGTGCTGGGCGGCCCCGGCCAGGGCAACTACGCCGCCGCCAACTCCTACCTCGACGCGCTCGCCGAGCACCGCCGGTCCCTCGGCCTGCCCGGCGTGTCGATCGCCTGGGGCTTGTGGGCGCCGGCCAGTGCCATGACGGGCCGCGCCGACACCTCGCGCATGGCGCGCGGCGGTGTCCTGCCGCTGCCGGCCGACCGCGGCCTGGCCCTGTTCGACGCGGCCGTCGCGGGCGGCGGCCTGACCGTCGCCGCCCGGCTCGACCCGGCCGCCCTGCGCGACCAGGGCACCCGTCTGCCCGCCGCGCTGCGCGGCCTCGCGGGCGCGCCGCGCCGCCGGGTCGCCCGCGACGGAGACCCGGGTGGGCTGCGTGACCGCCTCACCGCCCAGCCCACCGCCGAACGCACGCGGACCGTACTGGACCTGGTGCGCGGTCAGGCCGCCGCCGTGCTCGGGCACGGCTCGGCCGACGCTGTCGCCGCCGACCGGCCGTTCCTCGAATGCGGCTTCGACTCGCTGACCGCCGTGGAACTGCGCAACCGGCTCGGCACGGCCACCGGCCTGCGGCTGCCTGCCACGACCGTGTTCGACCACCCGACGCCGGCCGCGCTGGCCCAGCACATCCTCGCCGAGCTGCTCGGGACCGCCGCCGACAGGCCCACGGCCCCGAGCACCCTCACGCGGCTGGACGAGCCGATCGCCATCGTCGGCATGGCCTGCCGGTTCCCAGGCGGCGTGGCGTCGCCGGAGGACCTGTGGCGCGTCGTCGCCGAGGGCCGCGACGTCATCTCCGCCTTCCCCGCCGACCGGGGCTGGGACCTCGACGCGCTCTACCACGCCGACCCGGACCACGAAGGCACGAGCTACACCCGTGAGGGCGGCTTCCTGCACGACGCGGGCGACTTCGACGCGTCCTTCTTCGGCATCTCTCCGCGTGAGGCGCTGGCGATGGACCCGCAGCAGCGGCTCCTGCTGGAGACGGCATGGGAGGCCGTGGAGCGGGCGGGCATCGACCCCACCTCGCTGCACGGCAGCAGGACGGGCGTCTTCGCCGGAATGATGTACCACGACTACGCCGCGCGGCTCGGCGCGACGCCCGAGGGGCTCGAGGGCTACCTCGGCATGGGCAACTCCGGCAGCGTGGCCTCCGGCCGCATCGCCTATACCTTCGGTCTGGAGGGCCCCGCGGTCACGGTCGACACCGCCTGCTCGTCCTCCCTGGTCGCCCTGCACTGGGCGACCCGTGCGCTGCGCTCCGGCGAGTGCGACCTCGCGCTCGCGGGCGGTGTCGCGGTGATGGCCACCCCTGGCACGTTCGTCGAGTTCTCGCGGCAGCGCGGCCTTGCCCCTGACGGCCGCTGCAAGTCCTTCGCGGGCGCCGCTGACGGCGCGAGCTGGTCCGAGGGCGTCGGGATGCTCCTGGTCGAGCGGCTCTCCGACGCGCGCCGCAACGGCCACCGCGTGCTGGCCGTCGTACGAGGCTCCGCCGTCAACCAGGACGGCGCGTCCAACGGCCTCACCGCGCCGAACGGTCCGTCGCAGCAGCGGGTCATCCGCAGCGCGCTCGCCGACGCCGGACTCACCGCCGCCGACGTGGACCTGATCGAGGGCCACGGGACGGGCACGACGCTCGGCGACCCGATCGAGGCCCAGGCCATCATCGCCGCCTACGGGCAGGACCGGGACCGGCCGCTGTGGCTGGGCTCGGTCAAGTCGAACCTGGGGCACACCCAGGCCGCCGCCGGCATGGCGGGCGTGATCAAGGCCGTGGAGGCGATGCGGCACGGCGTGTTGCCCAAGACGCTGCACGTGGACGAGCCGTCCTCGCACGTCGACTGGTCGGCGGGCGCGGTGGAGCTGCTGACCGAGCCCCGGGAGTGGCCGGAGACGGGCGCGCCGCGCCGGGCGGGCGTCTCGTCGTTCGGCGTCAGCGGGACCAACGCGCACGTCGTCCTGGAGGCCGCGCCGGACGCCGTCGAGGGCCCGGCGCCCACGCGGGTGCCGGGCGCCGTGCCGTGGGTGCTGTCGGCCCGTACGACGACCGGACTGCGGGCCCAGGCGGCGCAGATCCTGGACTGGGTCCGCGACGACACCGACGTCCTGGGCACCGGCTTCTCGCTGGCCACCGGCCGGGCCGCGCTTGCGCACCGCGCGGTCGTCGTCGGCGCCGACCGGGGCGAGCTGGCCGACGGGCTGGCCGCCCTGGCGGCCGGCCGGCCCACCCCGCACGTCGAGTCCGCGCGGGCCCGCACGGACGCGGTCACGGCGTTCCTGTTCACGGGGCAGGGGGCGCAGCGGGTCGGTATGGGTGTGGAGCTGGCTGGGGCGTATCCGGTGTTCGCCGAGGTGTTCGATCGGGTGTGTGCGGAGTTCGATTCGGTGCTCGACCGTTCGCTGCGTGAGGTGATCGTCTCGGGTGAGGGGCTGGACGAGACGGGGTATGCGCAGCCGGCGCTGTTCGCGGTGGAGGTGGCTCTTTACCGGCTGGTGGAGTCGTGGGGTGTGGTTCCGGACATGCTGATCGGTCATTCGATCGGTGAGCTGGTCGCCGCGCATGTGGCGGGTGTGTGGTCGTTGCGTGACGCGGTGAGTGTGGTGGCGGCGCGGGGGCGGTTGATGGGGGCTCTGCCGGGGGGCGGTGCGATGGTGGCGGTGGAGGCCACGGAGGAGGAGATCGTTCCGGCGTTGGTGGGGGGTGCGGGGATCGCGGCGGTCAACGGGCCGTCGGCGGTCGTCGTCTCCGGTGACGAGGACGCGGTGCTGGCGGTCGCGGCTCATTGGGCCGGGCAGGGGCGCAGGGTCAAGCGGTTGGCGGTGAGTCATGCCTTCCACTCGCATCGGATGGAGCCGATGCTCGCCGACTTCGAGCGGGTCCTTGACACTGTGGTCTTCGGCAGGCCCGGCATTCCGGTCGTGTCGACGGTGACCGGGGGCGCCGAGGACATGGGCACGCCCGGGTACTGGCTGCGCAACGTTCGCGAGGCCGTACGGTACGCCGACGCCGTGCGGACCGCGCGCGCGGCCGGCGTCACGGCGTTCCTCGAACTCGGCCCCGACGCCGTGCTGTCCGGCCTGGTCGCCGACACCGCCGGCGCGGACGCCGTGGCCGTCGCCGCCCAGCGCGACGGCAGGCCCGGCGAGCGTACGGTTGTCGCCGCGCTGGCCCGCCTGCACGCCGAGGGCGTCCCGGTCGACTGGTCCGCGTTCTTCGCGGACACGGGCGGCCGGTGGGTCGACCCGCCGACCACCGCCTTCGAGCGCACGCGCTACTGGCTCGACGTTCCGGCGCCGCAGGCCGCCCTCGCGGACGACACCTTCTGGGCCGCCGTCGAGCGCGGCGACGTCGCCGACCTGCTCGGCGTCGCCGCCGACGCCGGCCTCGACGCGCTGCTGCCCGCCCTGTCGTCGTGGCGCGACCGGGACCGTACCGCCGCAGCCGTGGACGGCTGGCGCCATCGGGTCAGGTGGACGCCGTCGGCCGATCGGCCCACCGCGTCGCCGACCGGCCGGTGGCTGCTCGTCGTCCCGGGCGGCGACCTGCCGCTCGCCGCCGACTGCGCCGCCGCGCTGCGCGAGCACGGCGCCGACGTCACATACGTCGAACTGCCCGAGGGCGCCGACCGCGCGACCGTCGCGGCTCTGCTGGACACGCCCGACGCCGCCGGTGTGCTCTCCCTGCTCGCCCTCTCCGCCGACCCGGTGCAGGACACGCTCACCCTCGTCCAGGCGCTGGGAGACGCCGGGGTGGGCGCGCCGCTGTGGTGCGCTACCTCGGGCTCCGTCTCCGTGGGTTCCTGGGACCGGATCCCGGACACCGCCGTCGCCTCTGCCGGCGTGTGGGGGCTCGGCCGGGTGGTCCGCCTGGAGGCCCCGGACCGCTGGGGCGGCGTGGTCGACCTGCCGGGCGCGTTGGACGAGCGGGCCCGACGGCGGCTGGCCGGCGTCCTCGCGGGCACCGAGAACGAGTGCGCGGTCCGCGCGAGCGGCACCTTCGCCGCCCGACTGGTCCGCGCCGCCGACAGCCCCCGCCACGAATGGCGGCCCCGGGGCACGGTCCTGGTCACCGGCGGCACCGGCGCGCTCGGCGGACACGTCGCCCGGGGCCTCGCCGAGCGCGGCGCGGCCCACCTGCTGCTGGTCAGCAGGCGCGGCCCGACCGCCGACGGCGCGGACGAACTGGCCCGCGCCGTCGAGGCCGCCGGAGCCCGGGTGACCCTCGCCGCCTGCGACGTCGGCGACCCGGCCGACCTGGCCGCCCTGCTGGCCCGGTTGCCCGAGGACGAACCGCTGACCGCCGTCGTACACGCCGCGGGCGTACTGGACGACGCGCCGCTGGACGCCCTCACCCCCGACCGCGTTGCTGCCGTGCTGCGAGCCAAGGCGGACGCCGCGCTGGCGCTGCACACGGCGACCGCCGGTCTCGACCTCGACGCGTTCGTGCTGTTCTCCTCGCTCGCGGGCACCCTCGGCAACCTGGGCCAGGGCGCCTACGCCGCCGCGAACGCCGTGCTCGACGCGCTCGCGGCGCACCGCCGCGCACTCGGCCTGCCCGGCACCGCCGTGGCATGGGGTCCGTGGGCGGGCGGCGGGATGCTCGACGCGGCCGCCGCCGACCGGATGCGCCGCGCGGGCCTGACCCCGCTCGACCCCGCCCGCGCCCTCGTCGCGCTCGACTTCGCGGTGGGCGGCGACGACGCGCACCTCGTGGTGGCCGACGCCGACTGGGACCGCTTCGCGGCCGGACCCGTGCTGGCCGAACTGTCCGCACCCGCGCCGGTCGAGCCGACCGCGGAACTCCTCGGCCCCGACCGGGAACGGGTGGCGCTCGACCTGGTCCGCGCGCACGTCACCGCCGTCCTCGGCCACGGCGGCGGCGCCGACGTCGACACCGACGCCGCCTTCCGCGATCTCGGCTTCGACTCGCTCGCCGCCGTCCAGTTGCGCAACCGGCTCACGGCCGCGACGGGCGTGCCGCTCGCCGCGACCGCCGTCTTCGACCACCCGACCGCCCGCTCCCTGACCGCGCACGTCCTCGCCCTCCTGGCGGACGGCGCCGCCGACCCGGTGCACCCGGCCCCGGCCACCGTGGCGTCCGCGTCCCGATCCATGTCCATGTCCATGTCCATGGACATGGACGAGCCGATCGCCATCGTCGGCCTCGCCTGCCGGTTCCCCGGCGGCGTCGAGTCGCCGGAGGACCTCTGGCGGCTGCTCGCCGACGGCGTCGACGCCGTCGGCCCGATCCCCGCCGACCGGGGCTGGGAGACCGCCGACGCCTACGCCGAGGGCGGCTTCCTCACCGACGCCGCCGGGTTCGACGCCGACTTCTTCGGCATCTCGCCGCGCGAGGCCCTGGTGATGGACCCGCAGCAGCGGCTCGCGCTGGAGACGGCGTGGGAGGCGTTCGAGCGCGCGGGCCTCGACCCGCACGGGGCACGCGGCACCTCGGTAGGCGTGTTCCTCGGCACCAACGGGCAGGACTACGCGGCCCTGCTCGGCGGAGCCACCGAGGCGCACGAGGGACACATCGGCACCGGCAACTCGGCCAGCGTGCTCTCCGGCCGCGTCGCCTACGCGCTCGGCCTTCACGGCCCCGCCGTCACGGTGGACACGGCGTGCTCCTCGTCGCTGGTGGCGCTGCACTGGGCGATCCAGGCGCTGCGGTCGGGCGAGTGCTCGATGGCGCTCGCGGGCGGCGTGACCGTCATGGCGACGCCGGGCGCGTTCGCCGAGTTCGCCCGGCAGAGCGGCCTCGCGGCCGACGGGCGCTGCAAGGCCTTCGCCGCCGGGGCCGACGGCACCGGCTGGGGCGAGGGCGCCGGCGTCCTGCTCGTGGAGCGGCTCTCCGACGCGCTGAGGCTCGGGCACCCGGTGCGCGCGGTCGTGCGTGGCTCCGCCGTGAACTCCGACGGCGCGTCGAACGGCCTCACCGCGCCCAACGGGCCCGCGCAGCAGCGGGTCATCCGTGCTGCCCTGGACGCCGCCGGGCTCCTGGCGTCCGACGTGGACGCCGTCGAGGCCCATGGCACCGGCACCTCCCTGGGCGACCCGATCGAGGCGCAGGCGCTGCTCGCGACCTACGGCCAGGACCGGGACGAGCCGCTGTGGCTCGGGTCGGTGAAGTCGAACATCGGCCACACCCAGGCCGCCGCCGGCGTCGCCGGGGTCATCAAGATGGTGCTCGCGCTGAACGCGGGCGAACTGCCCCGGACCTTGCACGTGGACGAGCCGTCGTCGTACGTCGACTGGTCGGCGGGCGCGGTGGAGCTGCTGACCGAGCCCCGGGAGTGGCCGAAGACGGGCGCGCCGCGCCGGGCGGGCGTCTCGTCGTTCGGCGTCAGCGGAACCAACGCGCACGTGATCATCGAAGAGGCCCCCGCCGCCGACGCCCCCGCCGTCACGGCGCCTTCCACCGTCGACCCCGCGCCCGAGCGGGCGACCGGACCGGTGCCCTGGCTGGTGTCCGGGCGTACGGAGGATGCGCTGCGGGCGCAGGTCGAGCGGCTGCGGGCGTTCGTCACCGCACACCCCGACGCCGACCCGGCCGACATCGGTCTCAGCCTGGTCACGGGCCGGGCCGCGCTGGCGCACCGTGTCGCCGCCGTCGGAGAGCGGACGGACGAGCTGCTCGCCGCGCTCGATGCCGCCGTGCCGACGGTGGCCAGGGAAGGCCGGACGGCGTTCCTGTTCACGGGGCAGGGGGCGCAGCGGGTCGGTATGGGTGTGGAGCTGGCTGGGGCGTATCCGGTGTTCGCCGAGGTGTTCGATCGGGTGTGTGCGGAGTTCGATTCGGTGCTCGACCGTTCGCTGCGTGAGGTGATCGTCTCGGGTGAGGGGCTGGACGAGACGGGGTATGCGCAGCCGGCGCTGTTCGCGGTGGAGGTGGCTCTTTACCGGCTGGTGGAGTCGTGGGGTGTGGTTCCGGACATGCTGATCGGTCATTCGATCGGTGAGCTGGTCGCCGCGCATGTGGCGGGTGTGTGGTCGTTGCGTGACGCGGTGAGTGTGGTGGCGGCGCGGGGGCGGTTGATGGGGGCTCTGCCGGGGGGCGGTGCGATGGTGGCGGTGGAGGCCACGGAGGAGGAGATCGTTCCGGCGTTGGTGGGGGGTGCGGGGATCGCGGCGGTCAACGGGCCGTCGGCGGTCGTCGTCTCCGGTGACGAGGACGCGGTGCTGGCGGTCGCGGCTCATTGGGCCGGGCAGGGGCGCAGGGTCAAGCGGTTGGCGGTGAGTCATGCCTTCCACTCGCATCGGATGGAGCCGATGCTCGCCGACTTCGAGCGGGTCCTTGACACTGTGGTCTTCGGCAGGCCCGGCATTCCGGTCGTGTCGACGGTGACCGGGGGCGCCGAGGACATGGGCACGCCCGGGTACTGGCTGCGCAACGTTCGCGAGGCCGTACGGTACGCCGACGCCGTGCGGACCGCGCGCGCGGCCGGCGTCACGGCGTTCCTCGAACTCGGCCCCGACGCCGCACTCAGCGCGCCGACCGCCGAGTCCGTGGACGACGTCCTGGTCGTCCCTGTACAGCGAGCGGACCGGCCCGGTGCCGCGACCGCCGTGGCAGCCCTCGCCGCCCTGCACACCAGTGGCGCGCGGGTCGACCGGGCCGCGTACTTCGCGGACAGGGACGCCCGTCCCGTCGACCTGCCCACGTACGCCTTCCAGCACCAGCGGTACTGGCTCAGCCCGCCCGCGACCACCCCGGCGGGTCTGGCGGGCGCGGGCCTGACCACCGTCGGGCACCCGCTGCTCGGCGCGGCCGTCGAGCTGCCCGGCGCGGACGGGGTCGTGTTCACCGGCAGCCTGTCGCTGCGTACCCACCCCTGGCTGGCCGACCACGCCATCCTCGGTCCCGCGCTGCTGCCGGGCACCGCGTTCCTCGACCTCGCCCTCGCGGCCGGCCGGCATGTCGGCTGCCCCCGCGTCGACGACCTGGCCCTTGAAGCCCCGCTGCCGCTGCCCGCACGGGGCGCGGTGCGCCTGCAGGTCCGGGTCGAGGCGCTGGAGGCCGACGGCCGCCGCCCGATCGGCGTCTACTCGCGGCCCGAGGACGACGAGTATGCCTGGACCCGCCACGCGGCGGGCGTCCTCGCCCCCGACAGCGGTCCGGTCCCCGAGCCGCTGACCGAGTGGCCGCCCCCGGGCGCCGAACCACTTCCGATCGGCGACCTGTACGAGGACCTGGCCGCCGCGGGCTTCGGCTACGGCCCCGTCTTCCGCGGCCTGCGCGCCGTATGGGGGCGTGACGACGCCGTGTACGCCGACGTCGCGCTGCCCGACGACGCCGGGTCGTCCGACGAGTACAGCGTGCACCCCGCCCTGCTCGACGCCGCCCTGCACGCCCTCGGATTCGGCGATCTGGTCGCGGACTGGGGGCGCGGGCAGCTGCCGTTCGCCTGGACCGGCGCACGGGTCCATGCCGTCGGCGCGCGGGTCCTGCGCGTGCGGCTCACCGCCGAGGGCGGCGGCATCACGCTGACCGCCGCCGATCCCACCGGGCAGCCGGTGGTCACGGTCGAGGGCGTCCGCCTGCGACCCGTGGCCGACGCGCCCGCCGCCGTCAGGTCCGCGAGGCCGCACCGGATCGAGTGGACGCCCGTCGCGGCCGGCACCGTAGAGGGGGACGACGTCACCGAGCTGATCGTCCCTGGCGGGACGCCTGGCGGTGACGTGGTGGCCGAGACGCACGCGGCCGTCGTCGACGCGCTGGCCCGGATCCGGGCCTGGCTCGCCGACGACCGGGCCGGACGCCTGGTGTTCGTCACGCGCGGAGCCGTCGCGGCGGGTGCCGACGAGGCGCCCGACCCCGTGGCGGGCGCCGTGTGGGGTCTGGTGCGTTCGGCCCAGTCCGAACACCCCGACCGGTTCACGCTCGTGGACCTGGCCCCGGGCGGCGACCGCTTTGACGCGGCCGCGGCGGTCCGCACGGGCGAGGCGCAACTCGCCGTACGCGGTTCGGCCGTACTGGCGCCCCGACTGGCCCGCACGCTGCCCGCGCCCGCTCCCACGGCGGTCTTCGACCCTGACGGCACCGTGCTCGTCACGGGCGGCACCGGCACCCTCGGCGTCGTCGTCGCCCGCCACCTCGCCGTCGAGCACGGCGTACGCCACCTGGTCCTGACGGGCCGGCGGGGCCCGGACGCCCCCGGCGCGGCCGAGCTCGTGGCCGAACTGGCCGCGCTCGGCACCACGGCCAGGGTCGTGGCCTGCGACGCCGCCGACCGGGAGGCGCTGGCCGGCCTGCTGGCGGGCATCGAGCCGCCGCTCACCGGTGTGGTGCACGCGGCGGGCGTCCTCGACGACGCGACAGTGGAGTCACTGACCCCCGAGCGGGTACGGACGGTGCTCCGCCCCAAGGTCGACGCCGCCTGGCATCTGCACGAACTGACGGCGGGCCTCGACCTGACCGCCTTCGTGCTGTTCTCCTCGGCCGCCGGCGTCCTCGGCGCCCCCGGCCAGGGCAACTACGCCGCCGCCAACGCCTTCCTCGACACCCTCGCCGCGCACCGCCGCGCACGGGGCCTGCCCGGTGTGGCCCTCGCGTACGGACTGTGGGAGGCGCGCGGCGGCATGACCGCGGGCCTCGGCGACGCCGATGTCCGCCGCGTCGGCCGCGCGGGCCTGCGACCGCTCGGCGCCGAGGACGGTACGGCCCTGTTCGACGCCGCGGTACACGGCGGCGACGCCCTGGCCGTGGCCGCGCTCTGGGACCTCCCCGCACTGCGGGCGGCCGCCGACGCGCTCCCGCCGCTCCTGCGCGGCCTCGTCGGGCAGCCCGCCCGCCGGGTCGCGAGCGCCGGGACCGACGCGGGGGCCGACCGGTTCGCGGGTCTGTCCGAGGCCGAGCGGGAGCGCGCCGCCGTCGACCTCGTACGGGAGCACGTGGCAGCGGTCCTCGGCCACGCGTCCGCCACGGCGGTGGCCGCCGACCGCGCGTTCCTCGACCTCGGCTTCGACTCGCTGACCGCCGTGGAGCTGCGCAACCGGCTCGGTGCGGCGCTCGGTCTCAGGCTCGGCACCACCGCCGTGTTCGACTACCCGACTCCGGCCGCCCTGGCGGCGCACCTCATGGAACGCGCACTCGGCACCACGCCGCCCGTCGAACGGGCGCCGGCGCCGGTCGCCCCGGCGGACGAGCCGATCGCGATCGTCGGCATGGCGTGCCGCTACCCCGGCGGCGTCGTGTCGCCGGACGACCTGTGGCGGCTGGTGGACGAGGGCCGCGACGCCGTGTCCGGGTTTCCCGCCGACCGCGGCTGGGACCTCGGCGCGCTGTTCGCCGACGACCCCGACCGGCCGGGCAGCAGCCACACCCGCGAGGGTGGCTTCCTGCACGACGCGGGCGAGTTCGACGCCGGGTTCTTCGGCATCTCGCCGCGCGAGGCGCTGGCGATGGACCCGCAGCAGCGGCTGCTCCTGGAGACCTCCTGGGAAGCCGTGGAGCGGGCGGGCATCGACCCGGCGTCGCTGCGCGGCAGCCGTACCGGCGTGTACGCGGGAGTCATGTACCACGACTACGTGGCCGGGGTGGGCACGCTGCCGGACGGCGTCGAGGGCTACCTCGGCACCGGCAACTCGGGCAGCGTCGCGTCGGGCCGCGTCGCCTACACCCTGGGTCTGGAAGGGCCCGCGGTGACGGTCGACACGGCGTGCTCCTCCTCGCTGGTCGCGCTGCACTGGGCCATCCAGTCGCTGCGCTCGGGTGAGAGCGACCTCGCGCTCGCGGGCGGTGTCACGGTGATGGCGACGCCGGGCGTGTTCGTGGACTTCTCCCGGCAGCGCGGCCTCGCCGCGGACGGCCGCTGCAAGTCCTACTCCACCGGGGCCGACGGCACCGGCTGGGCCGAGGGCGCGGGCATGCTGCTCGTCGAGCGGCTGTCCGACGCGCGCCGCAACGGCCACCCCGTGCTGGCCGTCGTACGCGGCTCGGCGGTGAACCAGGACGGTGCGTCGAACGGTCTGACGGCGCCGAACGGTCCGTCGCAGCAACGGGTCATCCGCAGCGCGCTGGCCGAGGCAGGCCTGCGGCCGACCGACGTGGACGCCGTCGAGGGCCACGGCACCGGCACCTCGCTGGGCGATCCGATCGAGGCCGAGGCCCTGCTGGCCACGTACGGCCAGGAGCGGGACCAGCCGCTGTGGCTGGGCTCGGTGAAGTCCAACCTCGGGCACACCCAGGCCGCCGCAGGCGTGGCGGGCGTGATCAAGATGGTCCAGGCCATGAGGCACGGCGTGCTGCCCAGGACGCTGCATGTCGACGAGCCGTCGACGCACGTGGACTGGTCGGCGGGCGCGGTGGAGCTGCTGACCGAGGGCCGGGAGTGGCCCGAGGGCGAGGGGCCCCGCCGCGCGGCGGTGTCGTCCTTCGGCCTCAGCGGCACCAACGCCCATGTGGTGCTCGAACAGGGCGAGCCGCAGACGCGGCCCGCCGGGGAGCCCACGGAGCAGCCCACCGACGGGCCCGCCGTCGAGCGGACCGCCGTCGCCGTCCCGGTGACGCTGTCGGCGCGGACGGACGACGGGCTGCGCCTGCAGGCCGACCGGCTCGCCGCGGCGCTGGTCGCCGATCCGGTGCTCACCCCGCTCGACGTCGCCTACTCCGCCGCCACCGGCCGGGGACGTCTCGGACGAGGTGTCACGGTCGTGGCGAGCACCCGCGCCGAGCTGCTCGCGGGCCTGGCCGCGCCGGGCGGTCCGGCCACCGAGCAGGGCACCGGCCGTACGGCGTTCCTGCTGACCGGCCAGGGCGCCCAGCGCGCCGGCACGGGCGAGGAACTCGCGGCGACGTACCCGGTGTTCGCCGACGCCTACGCCGAGGTGTGCGCGGAGTTCGACGCCGTGCTCGACCGCCCCCTGCGGCAGGTCGTCGCCTCCGGCGAGGGGCTGGACGACACCGCGTACGCGCAGCCCGCGCTCTTCGCGCTGGAGGTCGCTCTCGCGCGGCTGCTCGGCTCCTGGGGCGTGGCGCCGGACTTCCTGCTCGGCCACTCGGTCGGCGAGCTGGCCGCCGCGCATCTGGCGGGCGTGTGGTCGCTGCGCGACGCGGTGACCGTCGTCGCCACGCGGGGCCGTCTGATGGCTGCGCTGCCCGCCGGGGGCGCGATGGCCGCGATCGAGGCGCCCGAGGCCGAGGTCGCCGCCGAGCTGGTGACCGGGGCGGTCGTCGCCGCGGTCAACGGTCCGGCGTCGGTCGTCGTCTCCGGCGCCGAGGACGCCGTACTGGCCACGGCCGCGCTCTGGGCCGAACGGGGGCGCAGGACACGGCGGCTGAAGGTGAGCCACGCGTTCCACTCGCCGCTGATGGAGCCGATGCTGGCGGAGTTCGCGGAGGTCCTCGCGTCCGTCGGGTACCGGCAGCCGCGCGTCCCCGTGGTGTCCACGGTCACCGGTGAGGTCGTCGGCGAGGAGTTCGCCACCCCCGACTACTGGGTGCGGCACGTGCGGGAGGCGGTGGGCTTCGCCGACGGCGTGCGCGCCCTCGACGCGGCGGGCGTGGACACCATGGTGGAGCTCGGCCCCGACGCCGTGCTCACCGCGATGGCGGCCCAGTTGCTGCCCGGTACCACCGCTGTCGTACCCGTGCTGCGCGCCGGACGGCCGGAGGCGCCCGCCGTGGTCACCGCGCTCGGCACCCTGCACCACCGGGGCGCCGACGTGGACTGGGCAGCGTTCTTCGCGGGCCTCGGCGCCCGACGCGTCGAACTGCCGACGACCGCGTTCCAGCGCACGCGCTACTGGTTGGAGTCCACGCCGCGCGTCGGCGACCTCTCCGCCGCCGGGCTCGCCGTCGCGGACCACCCGATGCTGGGGGCCGTCGTGGAGTCCCCCGACGGGGTGACGCTGACCGCCCGCCTCGGCGCGGCGACCCACCCCTGGCTGGCCGACCACGCCGTACTCGGCAGTGTCCTGCTGCCCGGGACCGCCTTCGTCGAGCTGGCCGTCGCGGCGGGCGGACACGTCGGCTCGCCCCGGGTGCGCGAACTGACCCTGGCCGCACCGCTGGTGCTGCCGGCGGACGGCTCGGTGTCCGTGCAGGTCCAGGTCGGTGCCTCCGTCGACGGCGAGCGGCCGGTCACGGTGTCCGGTCGCGCCGACGGCACGCACGAGTGGACCAGGTACGCGACCGGCGTCCTCGCGGCGAGCGGCCCCGCGCCCGCCGCAGGCTCACGGGAGTGGCCGCCGGAAGGCGCCGAGCCGGTGCCGACCGACAGCGTCTACGACGACCTGGCCACGGCCGGGTTCGGCTACGGACCGGTCTTCCGCGGCCTGCGCGCGCTCTGGCGGCGCGGTACGGACGCGACGGCCGAGGTGTTCGCCGAAGTGGAGCTGCCGTCCGTGGCCGAGCCGGCGGGGTTCGGCGTGCACCCGGCGCTCCTGGACGCTGCGCTGCACGCGGTCGGCGCCGGTGAACTGCGCGCCCAGGGCGTTCCGTTCTCCTGGACCGACGTCACCGTGCACGCCACGGGCGCTCGCTCGGTGCGGGTGCGGCTCGCACCGAGTGGCGCCGACGAGGTGTCCCTGCACGCGTGGGACCACGACGGCGACCCGGTGGTCACCGTCGAGTCGCTGCGCCTGCGGCCGCTCGGCCCGGACGACCTGCGAGCCGCGCCCACCGTGGCCGACGCGCTGTTCGACCTCGACTGGGTGCCCGTCGCCGCCACCGGCGCGACCCCGGGCCGCTGGGCGCTGCTCGGCGGGGAGGAGCACGGTCTGGCCGACGCGCTGCGCCCGGTGGCCGACGTCGAGGGGCATCCGGACCTGGACACCGTGGGCGAGGGCGTGGCCGTGGTGATCGCGCCGCTGCCCGCGAAGGGCTCGCAGGACGTGCCGTCCGCTGTACGGGACGTCCTGCGCGACACACTCGAGCTGGTGCGGTCGTGGGTGACGGGCGACCGCGCGACCGACGCGCGTCTGATCGTCCTCACCCGCGGTGCGGTGGTCGCCGACGACGGTGAGCGGCCCGACCTGGCCGGAGCCGCCGCCTGGGGACTGGTGCGCGCGGCGCAGTCCGAACACCCGGGCCGGATCGTGCTGGTCGACACCGACGACGCCCCGGCGTCGCTCGCGGCCCTGCCCGCCGCACTGGCGACGGCCGAGCCCCAGCTGGTGGTCCGCGCCGGTGGCGTGCGGGCGGCCCGCCTGGTCCGGTCCGCGGCCGCCGAGCCGGCCGCGCCGCTGGGCGCGCGCGGCACGGTCCTCGTGACCGGCGCGACCGGTGCACTGGGCGCGCTGACGGTCCGCCATCTCGTGGCGGAACACGGCGTACGCAGGCTGCTGCTGGTCAGCCGGTCCGGGGAGAATCCCGAGCTGGCCCAGGAGTTGGCAGCGTCCGGCGCGGTCGCCGAGTTCGCCGCGTGCGACGTCGGTGACCGGACGGCCCTGGCCGCCCTGCTGGCGGGCGTCGGACCCGAGCACCCCGTGACGGCCGTGGTGCACGCCGCGGGCCTGCTCGACGACGGCGTGGTGGAGTCGCTCACGCCGGACCGGCTCGACACGGTGCTGCGGCCCAAGGCCGACGCCGCGTGGCACCTGCACGAACTGACCCGTGACCTGGACGCGTTCGTGCTGTTCTCGTCCGCCGCGGGCCTGCTCGGCGGGCCCGGCCAGGGCAACTACGCCGCGGCCAACGCCTTCCTCGACGCCCTCGCGGCGCTCAGACGGGCCGAGGGCCTGTCCGCGACGTCGATCGCATGGGGGCCTTGGGCCGAGGGCATGGCGGGGCAGGTCGACACGCGCCGGGCGGCCCGAGCGGGCATGCTGCCGCTCGGCGCCGCGCAGGGCCTGACCCTGTTCGACGTCGCGCGGGGCGGTGCGCCGGTCGCGCTCGCCGCACGCCTCGACCTGCCGGGAATGCGGGCCCGCGCGGCGGAACTGCCGCCGGTGCTGCGGGCCCTGGTGCCCGCGCCGGCGCGGCCGACGACGGAGGCGGCCGAGCCGCTGATGCGGACGCTCGCCGCGCTGTCCGCCGCCGAGCGGGAGCGGGCGACGCTCGACGTCGTGCTGCGCCACACCGCCGACGTGCTCGGCCACGCGGCGCCCGAGGGCGTCGACCCGGGCCGCGGCTTCCAACAACTCGGCTTCGACTCACTGATGTCGGTCGAGCTGCGCAACCGTCTCAGCGCCGCCGCCGGACTGCGGCTGTCCGCCACGACGATCTTCGACCACCCGACGCCCACCGCGCTCGCGGCGCACCTGATGGCCGGGCTGACTCCAGGCCGGGTCACCGTGTCCTCGCTGCGCACCAGCACGCTCGCCGAACTGGAGGGCGCATCGGCCGAGTTGGCCGCCGACGTGGAGCTGCGCGACGCCGTGCGGTCCCGGTTGCGCGCGCTGCTGCGGACGTTGGAGGACGACGGGGGCGACGCGCGCGACGACGCGTTGGGCGAGGTGAGCCTCGACGAGCTGCTCGACCTCGCCGACCAGGAGCTGGGGGACCTTTCATGACTGACCACGACCGCACGAACAGCACAGACCGCAGGGTGCGAGGAGCAGAAGCGTTGTCCAACGAACAGAGCGGCGACCAGAAGGTCCTGGAGACGCTGAAGCGGCTCACCACCGACCTCCGCCGCACGAAGCAGCGCCTGCGCGAGGCCGAGGACCGGGGCCACGAGCCGATCGCGATCGTCGGCATGGCGTGCCGCTACCCCGGCGGCGTCGTGTCGCCGGACGACCTGTGGCGGCTGGTGGACGAGGGCCGCGACGCCGTGTCCGGGTTTCCCGCCGACCGCGGCTGGGACCTCGGCGCGCTGTTCGCCGACGACCCCGACCGGCCGGGCAGCAGCCACACCCGCGAGGGTGGCTTCCTGCACGACGCGGGCGAGTTCGACGCCGGGTTCTTCGGCATCTCGCCGCGCGAGGCGCTGGCGATGGACCCGCAGCAGCGGCTGCTCCTGGAGACCTCCTGGGAAGCCGTGGAGCGGGCGGGCATCGACCCGGCGTCGCTGCGCGGCAGCCGTACCGGCGTGTACGCGGGAGTCATGTACCACGACTACGGCACGGGCGCGGACCCGCTCCCCGAGGGTGTCGAGGGCCACCTGGGCCTCGGCACCGCCGGCAGTGTCGCCTCCGGTCGCATCGCGTACGTCCTGGGACTGGAGGGCCCGGCCGTCACGCTGGACACCGCGTGCTCGTCGTCGCTGGTGGCGCTGCACTCCGCCGTACGGGCGCTGCGCGCGGGGGAGTGCACGATGGCGCTGGCCGGCGGTGCGACCGTGCTGTCCACCCCGGCCGTCTTCGTCGACTTCTCCCGGCAGCGCGGTCTCGCCGCCGACGGCCGCTGCAAGCCCTACTCCGCCCAGGCCGACGGCGTCGGCTGGTCCGAAGGCGCGGGCATGCTGCTCGTCGAACGGCTGGCCGACGCCGAACGGCTCGGCCACCCGGTCCTCGCGGTGCTGCGCGGGTCCGCGGTGAACCAGGACGGCGCCAGCAGCGGCCTCACCACGCCCAACGGGCCCGCGCAGCAACGGGTCATCCGGCAGGCGCTGGCCGACGCCCGGCTCGACCCGGTCGACGTGGACTTCGTGGAGGGCCACGGGACCGGTACGGCCCTGGGCGACCCGATCGAGGCGCAGGCGCTGCTCGCGACCTACGGCCAGGACCGGGACGAGCCGCTGTGGCTCGGCTCGGTGAAGTCGAACATAGGCCACACCCAGGCCGCCGCCGGCGTCGCGGGGATCATCAAGGCCGTCATGGCCCTCCGCCACGGTGTGCTGCCCGGCACCCCGCACCTGTCCGAGCTGTCCCCGCAGGTCGACTGGGGCTCCGGCGCGGTCGAGCCGCTGCGCGGGGCTCGCCCGTGGCCCGAGGCCGGCAGGCCGCGCCGGGCGGCGGTGTCGTCGTTCGGCATCAGCGGCACCAACGCCCACATCGTCCTGGAACAGGCACTGGAACAGGTACCGGCCGCACCGGCCGCGCTGGTCTCGGCCCCTGCGCCGACCGCCCCCGCGTCGGCCGGTTCGGCTGCGCCCGCCGAGGACCGGACCGAACCCGTCGCGGTCCCGGTCGTGTTGTCGGGCGCGACGGAGCCCGCGCTGCGCGCGCAGGCCCGACGGCTGGCCGCGCACCTCGCGGACCACCCCGACCTGGCCCCGGTGGACGTGGCGTACAGCGCGGCCACCGGCCGTACCGCCCTGCCCAGCCGCGCGGTCGTCGTGGCCGACGATCGCGACGGGCTGCTCGAAGGGCTCAACGCGCTCGCCGAGCAGCGGTCCCGCCCGGACGTCGTCACCGGCACCGCCGGGGCGGGCGTCCGGCGGACCGCGTTCGTCTTCCCGGGACAGGGCGCCCAGTGGGCGGGCATGGCCGTGCCGTTGCTCGACTCGTCGCCCGCGTTCGCGGCCCGGTGGGCCGAGTGCGGCCGCGCGCTCGCGCCGTACACCGGCTGGTCGCTCGACGAGGCGGTCCGCTCACCGGAGGCCCTGGAGCGCGTCGACGTCGTACAGCCCGTGCTCTGGGCCGTCATGGTGAGCCTGGCCGAACTGTGGCGTGCGGCGGGCGTACGGCCCGATGCCGTCCTGGGCCACTCGCAGGGCGAGATCGCCGCCGCCTGCGTCGCGAACGCGCTGTCCCTGGAGGACGGCGCGAAGGTCGTCGCGCTGCGGGCGAAGGCCCTGCTGGCGCTCGCGGGCCGGGGCGGCATGCTGTCCGTACCGCTGCCGGAGGCCGAGGTGCGGGCCCGGCTCGCCCAGTGGCCCGGTCTGGGCGTGGCAGCCGTCAACGGCCCGTCGGCGGTGGTCGTCTCCGGCGCGGTGGCCGCTCTCGACGCGGCCCAGGCCGCCTGGGAGGCCGAGGACGTCCGGGTGCGCCGCGTACCCGTCGACTACGCCTCGCACTCGCCGCAGGTTGAGGAGATCCGCGAGCGACTCGCGGCCGACCTGGCGGGCATCACCCCGCGCCGCACCGATGTCGCCTTCCTCTCCACCCTCACCGGCGAACCCCTCGACACCACCGGGCTGGACGCCGACTACTGGTACCGCAACCTGCGCGAGCCGGTCCGCTTCGAGGAAGCCACCCGCCGGGCGATCAAGGACGGCTACCGCGTCTTCATCGAGTCCGGGCCGCACCCGGTGCTCACCGTCGGCGTGCAGCAGACGGCCGAGGTCCTGGACGTCCCCGTCGCCTCGGTGGCCACCCTCCGCCGTGACCAGGGCGACCTGGGCCGGTTCCGTACGGCGTTGGCCGAGGCCGCCGTGCTCGGCACGCCCGTCGACTGGGCGGCCGAACTGGCCCCGTACGCACCGCGCAGGGTCGACCTGCCGACGTACGCCTTCCAGCGCGAGCGGTTCTGGCTCACGCCGCAGCGCCGCGCCGCCGTGGCCGCGGCGGCGGGCGCCGACCCGTGGGAAGCCGGGTTCTGGGACGTCGTGGACCGCGTCGACGTCGAGGCGCTGTCCCGCGCGCTCGGCGTCGACACGGCCGAACCGCTCAGCGCCGTCGTGCCCGTGCTGTCCCAGTGGCACCGGGACCGGCACGAACGGTCGACCGTGGACACCTGGCGGTACGCGGTGGAGTGGGAGCGTCGCGCCGTCCCCGACGACGCGCGCCTGACCGGCCGGTGGCTCCTCGTCGTACCCGAGGGGCGCCCGGGCACGACGCCCGCCGACTGCGTCCGCGTGCTCGCCGCCCGGGGAGCCGACGTCACGACGCTGGCCCTCGCCGACGGCGACAGCGGACGCGACGTGCTCGCCGCCCGCCTCGCCGAGGTCCGCGGCGAGGCGGGCGGCGACACCGGCCTCGCCGACGTCCGCTTCGCCGGCGTGCTGTCCCTGCTCGCCCTCCACGACGAGCCGCACCCCGAACACCCCGCCCTGCCGGCGGGCCTGGCCCTGACGGTCGCGCTCGTGCAGGCCCTCGGCGACGCCGGCGTCGACGCCCCGCTGTGGTGCGTCACCAGGGGCGCGGTCGCGGCCGGCCCCGCCGAGCGCGTCACCGCGCCCGCGCAAGCCCAGACGTGGGGCCTGGGCCGCGTCGTCGCCCTGGAGCACCCCGACCGCTGGGGCGGTCTCGTCGACCTGCCCGCCGAGCTGGACGACCGCGCGGCCGGCCGGCTGGCCGCCGTCCTCGCGGGCGACGGCGGCGACGAGGACCAGGTGGCGCTGCGCGACACCGGCCTCTCGGTGCGCCGCCTGGTCCGCGCACCGCTCGGCGCCGCCCCTGCCCCTCGCCGGTGGCAGCCCACCGGCACCGTGCTGCTCACCGGCGGCACCGGTGCGCTCGGCCCGCACCTGGTGCGCTGGCTGGCCGCCCAGGGCGCCGAGCGCGTCGTGCTGCCCGGCCGGCGCGGCGCGGCCGCCCCGGTCGCGGCGGAACTGACCGCCGAACTCGCCGGATCCGGCACCGCCCTCGAGTTCCCGGCCTGCGACGTCGCCGATCGCGACCAACTCCGCGCACTGGTCACCCAACTGGCCCAGGCCGGTACTCCGGTACGCAGTGTCCTGCACGCCGCGACCGCGCTGGAGCTCCGGCCGCTGACCGACACCCCGGTGGGCGAGTTCGCCGACGAGGTGGCCGCCAAGGTGCTCGGCGCCCGTCACCTCGACGAGCTCTTCGGCGGCGCCGGGGCCGACCTCGACGCCTTCGTCCTCTTCTCGTCCATCGCGGGTGTGTGGGGCAGCGGTGAACACGCCCCCTACGCCGCCGCGAACGCCTACCTCGACGCGCTCGCCGAGGACCGCCGGGCCCGGGGCCTGACCGCGACGTCGGTCGCCTGGGGCATCTGGGCCGCCGTCAACGACTGGGACGGCATCCGCGAGGGCATCGACCCGGAGCGCGTACGCAGGCAGGGCCTGCCGTTCCTCGACCCCGACCTGGCCGTCGCGGGCCTGGGACAGGTGCTCGACCACGACGAGACCGCCGTCGCGCTCGCCGACGTGGACTGGGCCCGGTTCGTGCCGGTGTTCTGCTCGGCGCGGCGCAGGCCTCTCCTCGAGGGCGTACCGGAAGCCGCGGCCCTGCTGCGCGCCACCGCCGTCGACACCGGGACGACCTCGGCATTGCGCGAACGGCTGGCCGCGCTGCCCGAAGGGGAGCGCACACGGGCCGTGACCGAACTGGTCCGTGAGCACGCGGCTGTCGTCCTCGGCCACGCCTCACCGTCGGCGCTCCCCGCCGACCGGGCGTTCCGCGACGTCGGGTTCGACTCGATCACCGCCGTCGAACTGCGCAACAGGATCGGCGCGGCCACCGGTCTGACGCTGCCCGCGACCCTGGTCTTCGACCACCCGTCGCCCGCCGCGCTCGCCGAGCACCTGCTCGCCGAGGCGTTCAGAGCCGTCGCGACGTCCGCGCCCGTCGTCACCGCGCGGACGGACGATGACGACGACCCGATCGCCATCGTCGGCCTCAGCTGCCGGTACCCGGGCGGCGTCGAGTCGCCGGACGACCTGTGGCGCCTGGTCGTGGCGGACGGGGACGCGGTGGGCGACCTGCCCGACGACCGGGCTGGGACCTCGACGCGCTCTACGACCTCGACCCGGACGCCCGGGCCGCAGCTACGTGCGAGGCGGCGGCTTCCTGCCCGGTCTCGCGGACTTCGACGCGTCGTTCTTCGGGATCTCCCCGCTGGAGGCCCGCGCCACCGACCCGCAGCAGCGCCTCCTCCTCGAGGCGGCGTGGGAGGCGTTCGAGCACGCCGGCATCGACCCGGCGGGCCTGCGCGGCAGCCGTACGGGCGTCTTCGCGGGCGCCAACGTCGGTGACTACGCGTCCAGCCGGGGCCCTGGCGCCGGAGGCTCCGACGGGCAGCTCCTCACCGGCAACGTGCCGAGCGTCGTGTCCGGCCGGATCTCCTACACCCTCGGCCTGGAGGGGCCGGCCGTTACGGTCGACACGGCCTGTTCGTCGTCGCTGGTCGCACTCCACCTGGCCTGCCAGTCGGTGCGCCGGGGTGAGAGCGACCTGGCCCTGGCGGGCGGCGTCGCCGTGATGTCCAGCCCGGCCGCGCTGATCGGCTTCTCCGCCCAGCGCGGTCTGTCCGGCGACGGCCGCTGCAAGGCGTTCGCCGACGCGGCTGACGGCACCGGCCTGGCCGAGGGCGTCGGCTTCGTGCTGGTCGAGCGGCTGTCCCGGGCACGGGCCCGGGGTCATCGCGTGCTCGCCCTGGTCCGCGGCTCCGCCATCAACCAGGACGGCGCGTCCAACGGGCTGACCGCGCCCAGCGGCCCGGCCCAACAGCGCGTGATCACCGCAGCGTTGGGAGACGCCGGTCTGCGGCCGTCCGACGTGGACGCCGTGGAGGCGCACGGCACCGGCACCCGCCTCGGCGACCCGATCGAGGCACAGGCGCTGCTGGCCACGTACGGCCGCGACCGGACCGAGCCGCTGTGGCTCGGCTCGGTGAAGTCCAACATCGGTCACACCCAGGCGGCTTCGGGCGCCGCCGGCGTGATCAAGATGGTGCAGGCCGTCCGGCACGGACTGCTGCCGAGGACGCTGCACGTCGACGCGCCCACCGCACAGGTCGACTGGACGGTCGGCGCCGTCTCGCTGCTCACCGAGCCGTTGGAGTGGCCCACCGTGGACCGCCCACGCCGTGCGGGCATCTCGTCGTTCGGCCTGTCCGGCACGAACGCCCACGTGATCATCGAGCAGGCACCCGCCGAGCACGAGCCCGCCGAGCACGAGCCCGGTGAACACGCGCCCGTCGCCGACGCGCCGGAGCCCGGCGCCCAGCCGGATCCGGTCGTGGTGTGGCCGGTGCACGGTCGTACCGAGGCCGCCCTCCGCGCGCAGGCGGCGCGGCTGCGTGACCATGTGGCGGCCGTTCCCGACGCCCGCCCGGCGGACATCGGCTGGTCGCTGGCGGTCGGCCGTACCGCGTTCGACCACCGGGCAGTCGTGCTCGGCGCCGACAGGGCCGAACTGCTGAGCGGCCTCGACGCCGTCGCCGTCGCCGGCGCCACCGCCCGCCCGGCGGCGCAGGACGCCGCCGCGGGCGCCGACCGGGTCGCGTTCGTCTTCCCCGGCCACGGCGCCCAGTGGCCCGGCATGGCCAAGGGGCTCCTTCAGGAGTTCCCGGTGTTCCGGGAGAGCGTGCACGCGTGCGCGGAAGCGTTCGCCGAGTTCATCGAATGGGACCTGCTCGACGTGCTCCACGACGTCGAGGGCGCGCCGCCGTTGCACCGCGTGGACGTCGTGCAGCCCGCGCTGTTCACGATGATGGTGTCGCTGGCCGCGCTGTGGCGCGCACACGGCGTGCACCCGTCGGCGGTGGTCGGCCACAGCCAGGGCGAGATAGCCGCCGCGTACGTGGCGGGCGCACTGACCCTGCGTGACGCGGCCCGGATCGTCGCCACCCGGGGCAAGGCGTGGCTGACGCTGGCGGGCACCGGCGGCATGGCGGCCGTCGCGCTGCCCAAGGCGGAGGTGCTCCGGCGGCTGGAGCCGTGGGGGGCGAGTCTCGACATCGCGGCGGTCAACGACCCCCGCTCCGTCACCGTCGCAGGCGACCTCGACGCGCTGGAGGAACTGCTCACCGGCCTGGAGGGCGAGGGCGTACGGGTGCGTCGCGTCCGGCAGATCGTCGGCGCGGGCCACACGGCGCACGTGGACGTGCTGCGGGACCGTCTCGTCGAGGCGCTGGCGCCGACCGCCCCCCGTTCGTCGGCGATCCCGTTCTACTCCACGGTGACCGGCGGCCTGCTCGACACCGCGGGCCTCGACGCGCGCTACTGGTACGAGAACGCGCGCCGGACCGTGGAGTTCGAGCAGGCCGTGCGCGCCATGGCCGAGCAGGGCCACGGGCCGTTCCTCGAGGTCAGCGGGCATCCGATGTTCACCGTGGCCCTGCAGCAGACGCTGGAGGACGCGGGCAGCGGGGCCGCCGCGCTCGGCACCCTGCGCCGGGACGAGGGCGGCCGCGAGCAGTTCCTGCGCGCCGCCGCCGAGGCGCACACGGCGGGCGCCACCGTCGACTGGCGGCCCGTCTTCGCGGGCACCGGCGCCCGCACGGTCGAGCTGCCGACGTACGCGTTCCAGCGCGCCCGGCACTGGCTGGAGCCCTCGGTGGGCGCCGGCGACATGACGGCGGCGGGCCTGGCCCCGGCCGGGCACCCGCTCCTCGGCGCCGAGGTCGACCTCGCGGGCGGTGGGCTCGTCCTCACCGGCAGGCTCTCCGCCGCCGCCCAGCCGTGGCTGCCCGGCGAGGTGCCCGGGGCGGTGCTCGTCGACCTCGTCCTGGCCGCGGCCGACCGGGTCGGCAGCGCGGGCATCGGCGAACTGACCGCGTACGCGCCGCTCGCGCTCGCCGAGGGCGCCGTCACCGTGCAGGTGCGGGTCGGCGAGCCCGACGGCGACGGCACCCGGTCGGTCGGCGTGCACGGGCGGACCGACGGTGGGTGGGCGCGCCACGCCGAAGGCACGCTCGTGGCCCGCACCGCGCCCGGCGCCGCGCTCACCCCATGGCCGCCGGCGGGCGCCGAGCCCGTCGACGACCTCTACGCCGGCCTCGACGCGGCCGGCGTAAATCCCGCCCCGGCGTGGCGTGCCGTACGGACCGCGTGGCGTCGCGGCGACGACGTGTTCGCCGACGTGGCGCTCGACGCCGACGCCGCCGAACGGGCCGACGGCTTCGCCCTCCACCCCGTGCTGCTCGACGCCGCCCTGCACGCCGTCCTCGACACCGACCGGGTGCCCGCCGCGTGGTCGGGGGTACGCCTGCACGCGACCGGCGCACGGGCCGTGCGGGTACGCGGCGAGCGCACCGGCCCGGACACCATGGCCCTCACCCTGGCCGATCCCGCCGGCGACCCGGTGCTCACCGTCGACTCGGTCCGGTTCGGCGCCGTGACGGACCGCGCCGTCCCCGGGCGGATCGGTCGCGACGCCCTGTTCCGCGTGGACTGGGTCCCGGCGGCCGCGACCGACGCCGAGGCCAGGTCCGGCCGGTGGGCGGTGCTCGGGGCCGATCCGCTGGGCGCCGCCCAGGAGCTGCGCGGCCTCGGGCATCCCGTGGTCGGCGCGGCGGACCCGGCGGCCCTGCGCGAGGTACCCGACGCCGTCCTGGTCACCGCCGTGAGCGGTCAGGGCGACGTGCCCGCCGAGGTGCGCTCCGTCGCGCACGCCACGCTGGCGGTCGTCCAGGCATGGCTGGCCGACGACCGGTTCGCCGCCGTCCCGCTCGTCGTGCTCACGCGCGGTGCGGCGGCCGACCAGGCATCCGATCTCGCGGGCGCCGCCGCCTGGGGCCTGGTGCGGTCGGCCCAGTCGGAGCACCCCGACCGGTTCGTCCTGGTCGACACCGACGGCGAGCCCGAGTCGTGGCGGGCGCTCCCCGCCGCGCCGGCCGCCGGGGAACCCCAGCTCGCGCTGCGCGGCGGCGCGGCTCTGGTGCCGCGCCTCGCCCACCTCGCCGAAAGGGACGGCGTCGCGCCGTGGGACCCGGCCGGCACCGTCCTGGTCACCGGCGCGTCCGGCGACCTCGGCACGCTGGTCGCCCGCCATCTGGTGACCGAACACGGCGTCCGGCACCTCATGCTGGCCTCCCGGCGCGGCCCGGCCGCACCGGGCGCGGGCGAGCTGAGCGAGGAGCTCGTCACACTCGGCGCCCAGGTCACCCACGTGACGTGCGACGTCGCCGACCGCAAGGCGCTCGCGGAACTGCTCGCGGCGATCCCGGACGAGCACCCCCTGACTGCCGTCGTGCACAGCGCCTCGGTCCTCGACGACGGCGTCGTCGCCGCGCTCACCCCGGAGCGGGTGGACACGACGCTGCGCCCGAAGGCCGACGCGGCCTGGCATCTGCACGAGCTGACCCAGCACCTCGACCTGGCCGCGTTCGTGCTGTTCTCCTCGATGGCGGGCACACTCGGCGGCCTCGGCCAGGGCAACTACGCGGCAGGCAACGCCTTCCTCGACGCCCTGGCCCGGCACCGCCGGGCCCATGGCCTGACGGCGACGTCCGTGGCCTGGGGCTGGTGGGCCGAGCGGGCGGCCAAGAGCGGCCACGAGGTGGCCCCGGACGAGACCGCCGTCATCAACGGCATGGTGCCGCTGACCGAGGAGCGCGGTCTCGCGCTCTTCGACGCGGCGTGCCGGGGCGACGAACCCTTCGTCGCGGCGAGCGCGCTGAACCTGCGGTCGTTGCGGGCCGCAGCCGACGAGCTGCCTCCGATGCTGCGCGCGCTGTCGGGCGTACCAGCCCGCCGAGCCGCCGCGCAGGCGGCGGCCGCGCCCACCCTGACGCGTGATCTCACCGGCCGCCCGCGCGCGGAGCAGGAGGCGTTCCTGCTGGATCTGGTCCGTGCCGAGGCCGCGCTGGTGCTCAGCCACCCGAGCGGCGACGACGTCCAAGTCCACCACCGGTTCCTCGAGCAGGGATTCGACTCGCTGGCGGCGCTGAAGCTGCGGAACCGGATCGCCGCGGTCACCGGGCTGCGACTGCCGCCGACGCTGGTGTTCGACCACCCGACCCCGGCCGAGCTGGCCCGGCACCTGCTGGCCGAACTGGCACCGGCCGACGGAGAGGATCCGGCGGAGTTCGCCGACGAGGACGCCGCGACGGCCGTTCTGGTCCTGGAGGAGCTCGGCCGGCTCGACGAGGCCATCACCCGGCTGCCCGCCGACGGCCCCGAACGGGCACGGATCGCGGAGCTGTTGGACGGCCTCGTGGCGAGGTGGAACCGTTGATGATCAACGCGGCGGCCATCCTGATAGCGTCGACTTCAGGCGCGAAGCTGCTCGTCATACCGGCCAAAAACACGCAGACCTGGGGGAGTTGATGGAGACAGTCAGGGCATGGGTTCTGCCCGCCGGCCCGGAGGACCGCTCGAACGGGCCGGTGCGCGGTGAGTTGACCCTCGCACGCGTTCCGATCGCGTCGCCGGGCGAGCACGAGGTACTGGTCGAGCCCCTGGTGGGCTGTTGGGAGGCGAACATGGAGCACGCCCTCGCGCGCAGCCCCGTCGACATCGTCCGGCAGCGCGGCGAGGAGCAGATCACGGTCGGCACGTGCGGCGTGGTGCGCGTGCTGTCCGCCGGGTCCGCCGTGCGCGGGCTGCGCGAGGGCCAGGACTGCCTGTGGATCCCGTTCGGCCGGATCGACCGCAACGGCTACGCCGAGACCATCTCCGCCTACGACGCGCCCGGTTCGCCCGGTCTGCTCGCCGAGCGCATGGTCGTGCCCGCCGACCGGCTGGTGCCGCTGCCGGACGACGGCCGGTACCCCGTGGAGCGCTGGGCTCCGTTCGCGCGGTACTTCACCGCCTGGGACAACTGGCGGGTCACCAGCCGCTGCCTGCGCAGCCAGGTCGACGACGCCTGGGACGAGCAGCCGCTCGTCCTCGGCTGGGGCGGCGGGGTGGTCTACGCCGAGTTGGAACTGGCCCGGCGCGAGGGATTCCGTACGGCGATGGTGTCCGGCCGGGACAGCAGGCTCAAGGACATCGCCGCCTCGGGCGCGATCCCGGTCGACCGTCGGGAGTTCCCGGACCTGGACTACACCTGGGCGAAGGAGTCCGGTGAGCCCGACGCGATGGACCGCTACCGCGCCTCCGAGGCGCGGTTCCTGGAGATCGTCGGCGAGCTGTCCGGCGGCCTCGGCGTCTCGGTCTTCCTGGACAACCTCGGCGGCGGCCTCCACCGGGCCACGCTGAAGAGCCTGGCGCGCGAGGGCGTGGTGTCCACCGTGGGCTGGAAGACCGGGATGCGGCTGTGGAACCTGCGCGCCACCGAGTGCATCACCCGGCACATCCACGTCCATACGCACGCGTGGCGGTTCCAGGACGGCCCCCGCATCCGGGACGTGATGCAGGAGACCGGATGGCTGCCCGACATCGCCGACGGCCCGGTGACGCCGTTCGACCGAATACCCGAACTCGCCGAGGCCTACGGCCTCGACGGCCTCGACGGGTACTTCCCGCTGTTCTCCGTGGCCGGAAGGAACTGACCCGATGAGCGCCCGATCCTTCGACGTCGCGGTCGTCGGCATGGCCTGCGCCTTCCCCGGCGCGCCCGACCTCGCCCAGTACTGGGCGAACGTCGTCGCCGGCGTCGACTCGGTCACCGAGGTCGACGCGGAGCGCTGGCCGACCGAACGCCATTGGGCGGGCGCCGAGGCCCCGTCGGCGGAGCAGTCGCCGTCGAAGTGGGGCGGGTTCCTGCCGCCCCTGCCGTTCGACGCACTGAGCCACGGCGTGCCGCCGGCCTCGCTGGGCGCCATCGAGCCCGCCCAGCTGCTGGCCCTGGAGACCGCCACCCGGGCGCTCGCGGACGCCGGCTACGCCGACCGGCCCTTCGACCGGGAGACGACGTCCGTCGTCTTCGCCGCGGAGGCGGGCGCCGACCTCGCCTCCGCCTACGCGATGCGGTCGCTGCTGCCGCTGCACCTGGACGGATTACCCGCCGAGCTCGACGCGCGGCTGCCGCACCTGACCGAGGACTCGTTCCCCGGCACGCTGGCCAACGTGATCGCGGGCCGGGTGGCCAACCGCCTGGACCTCGGCGGACCGAACTACACGGTGGACGCAGCGTGCGCGTCGTCGCTGGCCGCGCTGGACCAGGCCTGCAAGGAACTCCTCGCGGGCACCAGCGACATGGTCCTGTGCGGGGCCGTCGACACGCACAACGGCCTGCACGACTACCTGATGTTCGGCTCGGTGAAGGCGCTCTCGCCGACGGGGCGGTGCCGTCCCTTCGACGCGTCCGCCGACGGCATCGTGCTCGCCGAGGGCGTGGCCTGCCTCGTCCTGAAGCGGCTGGAGGACGCCGAGCGGGACGGCGACCGCGTCTACGCCGTGATCAAGGGCGTCGGCGCGGCCAGCGACGGGCGCGGGCTCGGCCTGACCGCACCCCGCCCCGAGGGCCAGCGGCGCGCGCTGGAGCGTGCCTACGCCACCGCCGGAGTCTCGCCGCGCGAGGTCGGCCTCGTGGAGGCGCACGGCACCGGCACGGTACTGGGCGACCGGACCGAGCTGGAGACGCTGACCGGCGTGTTCAATGAGGCGGGCGCCGAACCCGGCGCGTGCTCGCTGGGTTCGGTGAAGTCGCTCATCGGCCACGCCAAGTGCGCGGCGGGCATGGCCGGACTGATCAAGGCGGTGCTCGCCGTGCACACCGGCGTACGACCGCCGACGCCGCACCTGAAGGACCCCAACACGGCCTGGTCCGCCGAGACCAGCCCCTTCGCCTTCGACACCGCAGCCCGTCCGTGGACCGACACCGAACGGGTCGCCGGGGTCAGCGCGTTCGGGTTCGGCGGCGTCAACTACCACGCGGTCCTCGCCGCCTCCGAGCCGCGCTCGAACGCCCCCGCGCCCGCCGGTTCGAAAGCCCGGCTGCTGTTGTTCCGGGGCACCGAGGACGAGGTACGAACCGCCCTGGGCGCGCTCGCCGACCGGTGGGCCGACGGCACCGCGCTGCGCGACCTGGCCGGTGTCACCGGGACCGGCCCGACCCGGGTCGCGATCGTCGCCGAGGACACGGCCGGGCTGCGCGAACAGATCGACCTGGCGCTGCGCCTCCAGGACGCGCCCGAGCGCGGCGTCCACGTGGGCGACGGCACCCGCAGGCCCGTCGCGCTGCTCGTCCCCGGACAGGGCAGCCAGCGGCCGGGGATGCTCGCCGACCTCTTCCTGGCTTTCCCCCGCCTGCACCGCTTCCTGCGCGCCGACCCGGCTCTGGCCGACGCCGTGTTCCCGCCCGGCGTCTTCGACGGCGACGTCCCGAGCCTGGTGGACACCCGCCTCGCGCAACCCGCCCTCGGCATCGGCGGCCTGGCCGCGCTCGACCTGCTGCGCGCCTGCGGTGTCGAGGCCGACCTGCTGGGCGGCCACAGCTACGGCGAGCTCGTCGCCCTCGCCGCCGCCGGCGTGCTTCCCGAGAGTGCCGTGCTGCCCCTGAGCGGCGCCCGCGCCGAGGCCATGCACGCCGCCGCCGGTACGGACGCGGGCGCGATGGCCGCCGTCGCCGCGCCCGCCGACGCCGTCGCCGCGCTGCTCGCCGAACACGGCCTGGCCGAGGACGTGGTCCTCGCCAACCACAACGCGCCGGATCAGGTGGTGCTCGCCGGATCCGGCGCCGGGATCGACGCCGCCGTCACCGCGCTGCGCACCGCCGGGCGCACGGCCAAGCGGCTCCCGGTCGCCGCCGCGTTCCACAGCCCCCGGATGGCGCCCGCCGCCGAGGCGTTCGCCGAGGTGCTGGCGGCCCAGGAGTTCCACGCGCCCGAGGTGCCCGTGTGGTCCGGGGCCACCGCGGAGCCGTACCCGGCCGAACCGGCCGCCGCACGGGCGCTGCTGGCCGGCGCCCTCGCGAAACCCGTCCGGTTCGCCGAACAGATCGAGCGGATGTACGCCGCCGGGGCCCGCGTCTTCGTCGAGGCGGGGCCCGGCACCGTGCTGACCCGCCTGGTCGGCGCCGTCCTCGGTGACCGCCCGCACACGGCCCTGTCCGTGGAGGCACCCGGCCGCCCCGGCCTGCCTCACCTGCTCGGCACCCTCGCCGCCCTCGCCGTACGCGGGGTACCGGTACGGCCGGACGAGCTGACCGGGGACCGTACGACGGCACCGGAACCGGCGGTTTCCGCGCGGTGGACGGTGGACGGCCACCTGGTCCGTACGGCGGACGGCGAGCCGGTCCCGGGCGGCCTGCGGCCCGTCGAACCGCCTGTGGCGCTCACCGCCACGGGCGGGGAACGCGACGAGAGCGTCATCGAGTTCCTGCGCGGCACCCAGCGCATCGTCGCCGCTCAGCAGGAGGTCATGCTCCGCTACCTCGGCGGCGAGGCCTCCGCCGGCACGTCCGCCCCTGACCCCGCACCGGTGAAGCCGCCCGCCGAGTCCGTACCCGCATCCGCCGCGGCATCCGCTCCCGATTCCGCTGCCGCGCCGACGGTGCGGGAACTGATCGCGCGGCGCACCGGGTATCCGGCCGACATGCTCGACCCGGACCTGGACCTGGAGGCCGCGCTCGGCGTCGACTCGCTCAAGCGCACCGAGATAGCCGCCACCCTCCTCGGCGGCACCCCGCACGCCGAGTCCGTGGGCGCCCTCGCCGACCTGCGCACCATCCGGGAGATGACCGACTGGCTGGCCGCCCGCACCGACAGCGGTACGCGTCGCCACGTGGTCGAGCTGGTGCCCGCGCCGCACGTCGCGGGGGAGTGGCGGGTCGAACGCGCGGCGATCAGCGGAGGCGGCGAGGTCGCCGCCGAACTGGCCCTGCTGCTCAAGGAGCGCGGTACCGAGGTCGTGGACGACCCCGCAGACTGCGACACGTTCCTGCTGCTCGACGCGCTCGGAGGCGGCGACCCCGTCCTGCCCGGCCGCTTCGCCGCCCTGCGGGCGGCCGT
The DNA here is from genome assembly GCF_036898465.1 of Streptomyces sp. B21-105. Taxonomy (NCBI): domain Bacteria; kingdom Bacillati; phylum Actinomycetota; class Actinomycetes; order Kitasatosporales; family Streptomycetaceae; genus Streptomyces; species Streptomyces sp. B21-105. The sequence goes on from NZ_JARUMJ010000001.1 coordinate 6,998,192, forward strand.
CCTGGCGGGCGTACGCACCCTGTTACTGGCCACGTGCCATGACGGAGGTCCAGCCGGCGCGGGCCTGCACGGCTTCGCCCGTGCCGTCTCCCGCGAGCACCCCGGCCTGGCCGTGGTCGCCGTCGATCTGCCCGATGGGCAGCCGCCCTCCGTGGCGGCGCGGACGCTGGCGGACGAACTCGGCGCGCTTCGGCCGTCCGTCGGTCACCTCGACGGGCACCGCGCGCTGTGGCGCACGACCCCCGCCGCGCTGCCCGCTGCGCCGGCCGGCGGTGTCACCGCAGCGGACCTCGGGCTCGACAGCGAAAGCGTCGTCCTGCTCACGGGCGGCGCCCGCGGCATCACCGCCCGCCTCGCGGCCGCCCTGGCCGAACGCACCGGCTGCCACATCGAGTTGGTCAGCCGCAGCGAGCCGGCCGCCGACGCCGCCCTGGACGAGGCCGCTCTGCGGGCCCGGCTGATCACCGAGGGCGGACGCACCCCGGCCGAGATCGAGCGTGAGGTGCGCGCGTACGCCGCGTCCCGCGAAGTCCGGCTCTGCCTCGACGCCCTCGCCGGGACAGCCGCGTCGGTGCGCCACCACCGCGCGGACGTACGTGATCCGGAGCGGCTCCGTGCCGTCCTCGACGACGTGTACAACCGGCACGGACGCCTCGACACCGTCGTGCACGCGGCGGGCGTCGTCCACGACCAGCTGCTGCGCGACAAGTCCCCGGAGTCTTTCGCCGAGGTCTTCGAGACCAAGGTCGCGGGCGCCCGCGCACTGGCGGCGCACCTGCGCCCCGGGCTGCGTCACCTGGTGCTGTTCGGCAGCATCGCGGGCGTCCTCGGCAACCGGGGCCAGAGCGACTACGCCGCCGCCAACGACGCCCTCGACACCTTGGCCCGCCAGTGGTCCGGCCGGGTCGCCGACCGGGTGCTCGCCCTGGACTGGGGCCCGTGGGCCGCGGACGCGGGCGGCATGGTCACCCCCGAGCTGGAGCGTGCGTATGTACGCGGCGGCATCGGCCTGATCGACCCGGACGAGGGCGTGGCGGCGTTCCTGCGCGAGCTGGCGTTCGGCCGCGACCTCCAGGTGCTGCACGCCGTCGGCGACCTCGCCGCTTTCGGGGGCGGCCTTGACTGACGTGCTCCTCGCCGCCGGGCGCACGCCCGCCGAGCTGCTCGACGCGCTGCGCTCGCGCCGCCCCGCCGGCGCCGGGCACTGCCGGGTCGCCGTGTTCGACCCCACGCCCGAGCGCCTGGAACAAGCCGCCCTGCTCGTCGCACGCGGTGAGCCCTGGCGCGGCGGCAACGACCTGTGGTTCACCCCGGGCCCCGGGCTCGCGGGCGGTGTCGTGTTCCTCTTCCCCGGCCTGGACGCCCGCACCGGTCCGGCCCCCGACGACGTCAGAGGCTGGTTGGGCCTGCCCGCCGAACCAGGGACCGGCGACGACACCCTCGGCGCTCGCACCCAGGCGGCGCTGCGGTTGAACCGGGCCCTCGACACCGCGCTGCGCCGCGTCGGGATCGCCCCCGACGCCGTGGCGGGCCACAGCGCGGGAGAGTGGAGCGCCCTGTTCGCCGCGGGCACGTTCCCCGCGTCGGCCTTCGAGGCGCTGGCCCGCGACATGGGCGCCTCGCCGGTGCCGGACGTCGTCTTCGCCGCCGTCGGCCTGCCCGCCGAAGCGGCCGCCCGGCTGGCCGAGGGCGAGGCCCGCGTCGTGCTCTCCCACGACAACGCGCCCGACCAGAGCGTGCTCTGCGGAGACGAGGACGCCGTGGCCCGCTGCCTGGACCGGATCGCCGACCCCGCAGTGCCGCGCCGGACGCTGCCGTTCCGGTCGGGGTTCCACACGCCGATGCTGGCCCCGTACCTGCCCGGCTTCGCCGCCGTGTTCGACCGGATACCGCTGGAGCGGCCCGCGGTACGCGTCTGGTCCGCGACCACGGTCCGCCCTTACCCGGACGACGAGGTGCCGTTACGGGCGCTGCTGCAACGGCACCTGCTCGAACCCGTCCTCTTCCGCTCGGTGGTGGAGCGCCTCTACGACGACGGCGCCCGCGTGTTCGTCCAGGTCGGCTGTGGAAGCCTCCCCCGCTTCGTCGCGGCCACGCTCGCCGACCGCCCCCACGCGGTGGTCAGCGCCGGGTCCACGACCCGGCCGCAACTCGACCAGCTGCGCTGGGCCGCCGCCGCGCTCTGGGCGGAGGGCCGCGCCCCCGACCTGGGCGCGCTCGGCCTGGCCCCGCCCGGCGGCGACACCGTGGCCGCCGCCTACGAGGCGGCCATGGCCACCGTCAGTGCGTCCATCGACGAGGTCTACCGGAACTGGAAGGGGCAGGGGTGAGCGAGCAGCGGCGAGCAGTCGTGACGGGTGCGGCCAGCGGGATCGGCGCGGCCGTCGCCGGGCGGCTCCTGCGGGCGGGCTGGGCGGTCACCGGCTGGGACCGCACGTCCGGCACCGACTCCGGCATCGACTGGCACACGGTGGACGTCCGCGACGCCGAGGCAGTGCACGCCGCCGCCGAGGCGGTGCCCGAGGCCGACCTGCTCGTCAACAGCGCGGGCGTGGGCACCATCGCGCCGTCGGCCGAGCTGCGGCCGAAGACCTGGGAGCGCGTCCTCGGAGTCAACCTCAGCGGCACGTTCTACTGCTCCCAGGCCCTGTTCCCCGCGCTGGCCGCGCGCGGCGGACTCGTGGTGAACGTCGCCTCCGTCATGGCGCACCGCGCCGTCCCGGGCCGCGCCGCCTACTGCGCCTCGAAGGCAGGCGTCGTGATGCTCACCGAAGTGCTCGGCGTGGAGTGGGCCGAACACGGGGTGCGCGTCCTGGCCGTCAGCCCCGCCTATGTGCGTACGCCGCTGGTGGAGAAGGGCTTCGAGAACGGCAACCTCGACGAGGCCGCCATCGCCGCCCGCACCCCGCTGGGCAGGCTCGCCACGCCCGACGAGGTCGCCGACCTCGTCCTCGGCCTCACCGGCGACCGATTCGCGTACATGACCGCCTCCACCCTGCGTTTCGACGGCGGCTGGGTCGCCGACGGCGTGTTCCCCCGCTGAGCCGCCCACGATGAAGGAGTACCGACCATGCCTCCCGCCGACTTCGGGATCCTCGGCCTCGCGCACGCCCTCGGCGACCCGAGGGACGTCACCGCCACCGCGGCCGACCACGTCGACGACCCCGACCGGGTGCTGCTCTGGGGCTACCGCACCTACCACCGGTCGCCCGAGGGCACCCGGCCCACCGAGCTCGCCGCCCGCGCCGCGACGAAGGCGCTCGCCAAGGCGGGCGTCGACCCGAGGGACCTCGATCTCGTCGTGGTCGCGGACAGCAGCGTCCCCGACTACCTGCTGTGGGACGCCTCCACGGCGCTCGCGCGCGAGATCGGCGCCACCGCGTCGCCCACGCTGCTGCTCACCCAGGGCTGCGCGTCCGGCGTCACCGCCTTCCAGCACATCGCCGGCGTGTTCGCGATCCGAGACGACGTCGACACCGTGCTGCTCGTCGCTGTGAACCAGGCGAGCGAGGCGCACACCAACCGCATGCGCAGCAACACGCTGCTCTCGAGTGACGGCGCCGCGGCAGCCGTGCTGCGCAGAGGCCACGGCAGGGGGCGGTGGCTGGCCACCGAGCAGATCACCGACCCGACGTACAACGACTTCTACCGTGTCGAGTACGGCGGCGCCGCCGCGCCCTTCGCGCCCGAGGGCACCGGCAACCTCGACGTCGACCCGCTCGCGCTCGTGTACCGGCACTTCCGCCGTGAGCCCGAGGACCTGGCGCGGTTCGTCCGTACCCTCAACAGCCGGGTACGCACGGTCTACGAGCGCGCCTGCGACCACGCGGGCGTGGACACCGGCCAAGTGGCGAAGTTCCTGTTCCTCAACGACAACCAGGACAGCCTCGCCGACATCGCCAAGGCCGTCGGCATACCGCTGGAGCGCACCAACGCCGTGCTCGGCGCCGACCTCGGCCACTGCGGCGGTGCCGACCAGCTGATCTGCCTCGACACCTATCTGGAGCGCGGTGAGCTCGCCGAGGGCGACGTGGTCGCCCTCGCCGGCATCTCCATCGGCATGCACTGGTACTGCACGCTGCTCGCCGTCTGACCCCGTGACCCGGCAACCGACACCAAAAGAGGAAAGCGCTATGGCGGAACTGACCATCCAGGACCTGATCGACGTGTTCAACCGCAGCATCGGCGACCAGGACCCGGTCGAGCCGGAAGGCGACCCGTCGGACCTGACGTTCGCCGCGCTCGGCTTCGACTCGCTGACCACGCTCAACGCCGTGCGGCGCATCGAGCGCAAGCACGGCATCGATCTCGGAGAGAACGTGGTCAGCGAGGCGAGGACCCCCCGCCGACTGCTCGACCGCGTCAACACCGCCCTCACCGGCGTCTGAGGAGGAACGGCGATGTGCGGGATAACCGGATGGGTGGCGCACGGCGAGGACCTCGCCCGGCACCGCCCGGTCGTGCAGGCGATGACCGACACCATGGGCTGCCGCGGCCCCGACGCGGAGGGGGTCTGGATCGACGGGCCGGCCGCGTTGGGCCACCGCAGGCTCTCCATCATCGACCCTGTGGGCGGCACGCAGCCCATGGTCGCCGAGCGCGAAGGCCGAACGCTGGCCGTGCTGACGTTCTGCGGTGAGATCTACAACCACCAGGAGCTCCGCCAGGAACTGGCGGCGCTGGGGCACGAGTTCCGCACCCGCAGCGACACCGAGGTCGTGCTCACCGCCTACCTGCAGTGGGGTGCGGGCTTCGCCGCCCGGCTCAACGGCATGTTCGCCATCGGGCTGTGGGACGCGGCCACCCGCGAACTGCTGTTGGTGCGCGACCCGATCGGGGTCAAGCCGCTGTACTACGCGCGCACGCCGAACGGTGTGCTGTTCGGCTCGGAGCCCAAGGCCGTGCTGGCCAACCGCGCCGTGCCGCGCCGTGTCGACGCCCAGGGCCTCGCCGAGATCCTCGACATGGTCAAAACCCCGGAGATCACCCCGTTCTCCGGCCTCTTCGAGGTCCGGCCCGGCCACACAGTGCGGGTGACCGAGGGCGGCGTGACCAAGACGTCGTACTGGCAGCTCACCGCTCGCGAGCACACCGACGACCTCGACACCACGATCGGCACCGTCCGCGGCCTGCTGGAGGACATAGTGTCCCGCCAGCTCATCGCGGACGTCCCGGTCGCCACGCTGCTCTCCGGCGGCCTGGACTCGTCGGCGATCACCGCGCTGGCCCATCGCGCGCTCACCGCCGAGGGCCGTGGCCCGTTGAGGTCGTACTCGGTCGACTTCGAGGGCGCGGCCGACCGGTTCGAGCCCGACGCGGTGCGCGGCACGGCCGACGCGCCGTACGTGCGCGACTTCGTCGCCCAGGTGGGCACCGACCACCGTGAGGTGCTCCTCGACAGCGCGGAGCTGGCCGACCCGGCCGTACGGGCGGCGATCCTCCGCGCCACCGACCTGCCGCCCGCGTACTGGGGCGACCTGTGGCCGTCGCTGTACCTGTTGTGCCGGGAGATACGACAGCGGGCGACCGTGGTCCTGTCCGGCGAGTCCGCCGACGAGTTGTTCGGCGGCTACCGGTGGTATCAGCGGGAGGAAGCGGTCAACGCGCCGACGTTCCCATGGCTCACCCCGGGCTCGGCGCGCATATTCGGCGGCAGCTCGCTGATCGACCAGGGCCTGCTGGAGAAGTTGGACCTCGCGGGCTACCGCCAGGACCGCTACGCCGACGCCGTCGCCGAGGTGCCGGTGCTGCCCGGCGAGAATGCCGTCGACCGGCGGATGCGCGAGGTCACCTACCTCAACATCACCCGGTTCATGCAGGCTGTGCTCGACCGCAAGGACCGGATGAGCATGGCCGTCGGCCTGGAGGTACGCGTCCCGTTCTGCGACCACCGCCTGATGGACTACGTGTTCAACGTGCCGTGGGCGATGAAGTCCTTCGACGGCAGGGAGAAGAGCCTGCTGCGCGCCGCCACCCGCGACGTGCTGCCGAACTCCATCCTGGAGCGCACCAAGACGCCGTTTCCGGCCACCCAGGACACCCGGTACGAGCAGGCCCTCCGCGCCGAGCTGCGCGAGGTGCTGGCTGACCCGGACTCCCCGGTGCGGCCCCTGCTGAACACCACCAGGGTCACTCGGGTCCTGAACCGCGAACTGGAGGAAGTCAGCCTTCCGCACGATCGCGGCGGCCTGGAGATGGTTCTGTGGCTCAACCGATGGCTGACCTCCTATGACGTGACCGTGGACGTCTGAGCCACCTTGCGTGCCGACCGGCCTCAGGTCGGTCGGCACGCCCGGTCCGGAAGCGGGACACCGTCCCGCCCTCCGCACCGTTCGATCCGACTGTACGTTTTACATAAGGGGAATTGATGGCGAGCCGATCCAGCGCGGAACACAAGCTATGGATGCGGAACTTCCATCCGTCGTCGCCCGGCGCACCGCGCCTTGTCTGTCTGCCGCACGCGGGGGGCTCCGCGAGCTTCTACTTCCCCGTATCGGCAGCGCTGGCGCCCGAGGTGGAAGTCCTCGCGGTGCAGTATCCCGGCCGCCAGGACCGGCGACTGGATCCTCCTGCTGAGTCAGTCGAGGCCCTCGCGGACGAGCTGTTCAGTGTGCTGGACCCCCAGGACGACACCCCCCTCGCCTTGTTCGGGCACAGCATGGGCGCCGTGGTCGGCTTCGAGCTGGCCCGCCGTCTGGAAGCCGCCGGACGCCCGCTCGCCGTGTTCTTCGCTTCCGGACGCAGGGGCCCGTCCCGGGTGCGCAGCGAATCCGTCCACCGGCGCGACGACGCGGGTCTGTTGGAGGAGATCAAGAAACTCAACGGCACCGACCTCGCTCTGCTGGACGACGAGGAGATGCTGCAAATGATCATGCCGGCGCTCCGCGCCGACTACCGGCTCGTGGAGACCTATCAGCGTGGCCCGGGGCCGCGGTTGAGCTGCCCGGTCGTCGCGATGACCGGTGACGCCGATCCCAGGGTGACGATCGACGAAGCGCGGAGCTGGGCAGAGGAGACCAGCGGCGCGTTCGAGCTCCTGGTGCACCCGGGCGGCCACTTCTACCTGGCGCCGCGGCAGCGTGCCGTCAACGCCCAGATCGCGGAGTACCTGCACAGGGTCGCTCCGCGCACGGAAGCCCAGGCGTGAGACCTATGGACGACCCACGGCCCGGCCGACCGCTCGCGCCGAGTGACCCGCTGCCGCGCCCGGTGCTTCCGGAACGGCCGCGCGGATCCGCAGCTCGGCTCATGTGAGGAGAACACGTGAAGGACATCGTCAGTGCGATCCTCTCGGGGGAAGCGACCGCTGATGACATTCGCACCCTGCCGATCCCCGAAAGCTATCGGGCGACGGTCGTCCGCAAGGACGAGGCCGAGATCTTCGAGGGTATGCATTCCGCGGACAAGGACCCGCGCAAATCCCTCCACCTGGACGAGGTGCCGGTTCCCGAGCTGGGACCCGGCGAAGCACTCGTCGCGGTGATGGCCAGTTCGATCAACTACAACACCGTGTGGAGCTCGATCTTCGAACCGCTGCCCACCTTCGGCTTCCTGGAGCGCTACGGAAAACAGCAGCCGCAGGGCCGGCGCCACGACCTGCCATATCACGTCCTCGGCTCGGATCTCGCGGGCGTGGTGTTGCGCACCGGCCCGGGCGTGAACGCGTGGCAGCCGGGCGATGAGGTCGTCGCGCACTGTCTGTCGGTCGAGCTGGAGTCGTCGGACGGGCACAACGACACGATGCTCGACCCTCAGCAGCGCATCTGGGGCTTCGAGACCAACTTCGGCGGGCTCGCCGAGATCGCGCTGGTCAAGTCCAACCAGCTGATGCCCAAGCCCAGGCACCTGGCCTGGGAGGAGGCCGCCTCCTTGGGCCTGGTCAACTCCACTGCCTACCGCCAGTTGGTCTCCCGCAACGGCGCCGGCATGAAGCAGGGCGACAACGTGCTGATCTGGGGCGCGAGCGGTGGCCTGGGATCGTACGCGACCCAACTCGCGCTGGCCGGCGGCGCCGTCCCGGTGTGCGTGGTCTCCAGTTCGGAGAAGGCCGAGATCTGCCGTGCCATGGGGGCCGAGGCGGTTATCGACCGCAACGTCGAGGGTTACCGGTTCTGGAAGGACGAGCACACCCAGGACCCGCGGGAGTGGAAGCGCTTCGGTAAACGGATTCGCGATCTGACCGGCGGCGAGGACGTGGACATCGTCTTCGAGCACCCGGGCCGCGAGACCTTCGGGGCCAGCGTCTATGTCGCCCGGAAGGGCGGCACCATCGTGACCTGCGCCTCCACATCGGGCTACACCCATGAATACGACAACCGGTACCTGTGGATGTCGCTCAAGCGGATAGTCGGCTCACACTTCGCCAACTACCGTGAAGCCTGGGAGGCCAACCGCCTTGTCATGAAGGGCAGGATCCATCCCACACTCTCCAGGACCTACTCCCTGGAGGAGACCGGACAAGCGGCCTATGACGTCCATGGAAACCTGCACCAGGGCAAGGTCGGAGTGCTCTGCCTCGCCCCCCGGGAGGGCCTGGGAGTACGCGACGAGGAACTGCGCACACAGCACCTCGACGCCATCAACCGATTCCGTAAGCCCGCCGAGAGGCTGAGTCTGAGCGAAGGCCCCGCCGCCCAGCCGCGGACCGTGTGCGCAGGGGCCTGACGCCCGAAGGGTTGCGGCACCCGAACCGTGCGCCACCTCGCAACGACATTCGCCTGGGTGTGGTTCGTCTCCGGGAACGTTTCCGGAGACGAACCACACCCACATCTGCTCACCGACTTCTGCACGGTGGATCCAGGCTCGGGCGGGTGCGGCCGCCGTCACGGCGGAGACGCTCAGCGATCCCTTCGCAAGGCCTGGACGAGCCAGGTGTACACGGGGATCAGGCCCGGTACCACCTGCCAGTCGTTGACGATCCACACCAGCCGCCAGTACTCGTCCACCCGGGGGTCACAGGCCACTTCGAACTGCTGGGCCATCCAGTCCCGGAATTCCGCGTCAGGGGCGCGTGTGAACGCCGCGGCGAATCGCTGCACGAGGTCGTCGACGACGGGCGTGGCCTCGTCGCTGAGCGGGTCCAGGCCACACTCCCTGACCTCGGCGAGCTTCTGACGGGTGAACTCCATCAGTTCGTCGCCGGCTTCGGTCTCGATGCCGAGCGTGTGCTGGTTGGCCTGGTAGCCGGCCGTCCGGCGCATACGGGTCCGGAAGTCCTCGTCACCGAGCAGCTCGGCGAGCTCCAGCCAGGCGGCGACCTGGTCGGTGGACGGATCCTCCGGAAGATCGGGAGTGGCAGCGCGAACCATGGCCACCGCACTCGGGTCGGCGCTCTCCGTGCCGAAGGTGCCATCGATGAAATCGTCGATCAGACGGCGGCGCTCCTCGTGGGACAATCGAGTGAGCTTGTGCATGAGCTTGGTCTCCTTGGGGCTGGATCCGAATCTGGCCGCAGCTCGCAGGACACTCCGGCGCAGTGTCAACATGTGGATCTGGACGTCCACGGCATCGGCATGCGCCGAGGCGACTTCCGCCATCGAGACTTCGCGGTTCAGCACCCGTTGGACCGTGGGGAGGTCGATCCCCAACTCACGTAGCGTGCGGACGAGTTCCAGGCGAAGCAGTGCGTCGAGGTCGTACAGCCGGTATCCGGCGGGAGTGCGACTGGTCGGCGCGACCACCTTCGCATCGGAGTAGAACCGGATCGTCCTTACCGACAAACCGGTGCGCCGGGAGAGTTCCCCGATCGAGTAGAGAGTCGCGCCGTCCATGTCTCCTACCCTGATGTCTCCAGTCACTGGAGAGTCAAGGCTACTTCGAACCGTTTGGACCGAGCCCGCCGATCACCCGGTTGTCCGGAGGACCGATGTGCATCGCCGCCGGTCGCGGATCGCCGTGCGGACGGGAGCGGTCGGACGGCGGTGACCGGTTCCTCGCCGAGGATGCGGGAACGCGTGCGTGCGGCCGCCTACCGCGGTTCCTGGATCAGGGCGAAGCGGGCGCCCTCCGGGTCGGCGACGACCGCCACGCGCCCGTGCGTGCTGTCCTGGGCAGGCGTGAGGACACGTCCGCCGAGTTCGACCACGCGGACCATCGCCGCGTCCGTGTCGCCCACCTCGAAGTACGTCGTCCAGTGCGGTCCCTGGTCCCGGGGCAGAGCGGCGCCCACACCGTGCAGGCCGGCCACCGGGTGGCCGCCGACGTGCAGGGTCACGTAGTCGTGGTCGGGGGACTCCACGGCCTCCTCGGCGTAGCCGAAGACCGTCTCGTAGAACTTGCGGACGCCCGCCGTCTCATAGGTCGTCAGATCGTTCCAGACGGGGGTTCCGGGCACGCCGGAGACGGTGGCTCCCACGTGGCCCGCGGCCTGCCAGACGCCGAACACCGCGCCGGACGGGTCGGAGCCGATCGCCAGCCGCCCGGCGTCGGAGGCGTCCAGGGGGCCCACCCCGATCGTCCCGCCGCACAGCCGTACCGTTTCCGCGGTGCTGTCCACGTCGTCGGAGGCGAAGTAGGGCGTCCACGCGACGGGCAGATGGCGGTCCGGGGGGAGTTGGCCGATTCCGGCGACCTCCTCACCGTCGAGCAGCGCGCGCACATAGGGCCCGAGCTGTTCCGGGCCGGGCTGGAAGTCCCAGCCGAAGAGCTGCCCGTAGAACTCCTGCGTGGCCGTCAACCCGTGCGCCATGAGACTCACCCAGCAGGGTGTCCCGGGCGCGTACCGCGCGTGTGTCGCGCCGATCGTGCCGGCCGGCCCGCCTGCCTCGGTCATCGTCTCCCTCTCCTCGGCCACTCGGGGTGTCGTGTCGCTGCCGCGCTCGGAGGATCCCTGGTGGGGGTGTTCCAGGGTTCACGCGCGGTTGTCGCCGTATGTCGGTCGCCTGTACGGCATGTGCTCGATCCCGCACGCCTCGTGATCGAGGCTGTCCGGCCGAGCAGAGTAGCCGGACCCGGGCGGCGGGGCCACCCCGTACGCGAGGATGGTGGCCATGAACGCCATCATCACCGCATCGGAACTGGCCGGCGACCTGGCGGGGGAGAACCCGCCCGTCGTCCTCGACGTCCGCTGGCAGCTCAGTACGGCGAGGGCGGCCGGCGAGCCGCCCTTCGACGGCCGCGCCGCCTACGAGTCCGGGCATGTGCCGGGCGCGGTCTACGTCGACCTGGACCGCGATCTCGCGGGCGCCGCGGGAGCGGCCGGCCGCCACCCGCTGCCCGGCCTGGGGGAGTTCGGCGCGGCGATGCGCCGTGCGGGCGTCTTCGCCGGCCGGCCGGTGGTGGTGTACGACGGCGGGCAGGGCTGGGCGGCGGCCCGCGCGTGGTGGCTGCTGCGCTGGACGGGTCACCCGGACGTGCGGGTCCTGGACGGCGGTTTGCCGTCGTGGCAGGGGGAGCTCTCGGTGGACGTCCCCGCGCGCGTGGAGGGCGATTTCGCGCCGGTCCCGGGCGCCACGGGCCTCCTCGACGCCGGCGGGGCCGCGGCCCTGGCCCGCTCCGGAGTGCTGTTCGACGCCCGCGCGGGGGAGCGGTACCGGGGCGAGGTCGAGCCGATCGACCGCGTCGGCGGGCACATCCCGGGCGCCGTCTCCGCGCCGACGAACGACAACGTGGGCCCGGACGGCCGGTTCCTGCCTCCGGAGGACCTGAGGGACCGCTTCAAGGCGCTGGGGGCGTCCGACGGCGCCGAGGTCGGCGTCTACTGCGGCTCGGGCGTCTCCGGCGCGCACGAGGTGCTCGCCCTGGCCGTCGCCGGCATCCCCGCGGCTCTGTACGTCGGCTCCTGGTCGGAGTGGTCCTCGGATCCGTCCCGGCCGGTCGCCGTGGGCCCGGACCCCCAGTGATCCCACCGGGCGGGCAGCACAGGAGGGCCGCACCGAACGGGTGCGGCCCTCCTGGTGTGCAGACAGAGCCGTGTGCGCCGACGTCGGCGCACCGGCGGACGCCCTGAAGGGCCGGCCCGCGGACCCCGTCACTCCTGCTTCTTGCGCCGGGTGCCGAACACGATCTCGTCCCAGCTCGGCACCGCGGCCCGGCGGCCCGGACGGACGCCGTCCGCCTCGGCCTGGCGGTCGGTGGCGCCCACGAGACGGTCGCGGTGGCTGCCGACGGAACGCGGCATGAGGACGTCCGCGTAGGCGGAACCCGCCGAGGCGGCGGGCGCGGGCGGCTCCTCGACCTCGGGCTCCTGCTCGTCCGGCTCCTCCGTGACGGGATCCGCCGGGCGCTCCGGCACGACCATGTCGCCACGGAAGCTCGGCACCGCCTCCAACAGGCTGGTCAGCGAGTCGCGTTCACGCTCGCCGGTCTCCTCGGCCGGCTCGGACGGCGGGGCCGGCAGGCTGGGCCGCTCCCGGTCGAGGGCGCGGTCCAGCGGCCGGTCGCGCGGCAGCCGGGCGATGCGCGGGACGAACGGAAAGCTGGGCTCCGGAGCGGCCAGGTCGTCGGACTCGCCGATCAGCGAACGCGCTTCGTCGTCGACGGCCTGGACGAGCCGCCGGGGCGGGTCGTACGTCCAGCTCGCCGAATGCGGTTCGCCCGCGACCAGGTAGACGAGCAGGACCTCCCAGGTGCCGTCGTCGCGACGCCACGAGTCCCACTGGACGGTGTCCTTGTCGGCGCCGCGCAGCAGCAGCCGTTCCTGGACGGCCTCGCCGAGTTGGGGTCCGGCGTTCTCACCGGGCCGGCGGACCGGAGTCTTCCGGGCCCGCTCGGCCATGAAGGCGCGCTCGGCCAGCACGGGACCCTCGAAACGGCGCACACGGTCGACGGGGATGCCGGCCATCTGGGCGACTTCTTCCGCGGTGGCACCGGCACGTATCCGCGCCTGGATGTCGCGGGGGCGGAGATGGCTCTCCACCTCGATCTCGATCTGGCCGAGGCGGGGACGGTCGCCGCGTACGGCGGCGCGCAGACGCTCATCGATCGGAAGCGTGTACTCCGTGCTGTCCGCAGCCTTCAGCACCAGCCGTGTGCCGTCATTCGAGACGGCCACGACACGCAGTTCGGGCATGGGGACCTCCCGGGTGGTGCCTGCCGACGTCACGTGCGTCGCTGCTTCCGCTAGTCGAGTGTGGCCTGCCCGGGTGCAGCCTGCCACAACCTTGCCGAGTTGCCCGGCGTGTCGGGCACGGGTCCCGCGCCGCCGTTATGGCACGGTTACCTTTTCTCCACGCTGAGTCACCGAAGCCGTCACCCTGTGCGACCGGTCCCCCTTCAGGCGGTCCGGCGAGGCCCCGGGCATCCTGGCGGGAGACCGGGGCCAGGGCTCGCAACAGTACTCCATTTGGGCCACGTGCGTGGATTGGCGCGCCACCCGACTTCCGGCGCGAGGTGGGACTTGGCCCTTCGTGGCGCGCCTTTCGCGATCTTGAAAGTGGTGTACCTCACGCAATCGCCCGAATCGGAACTCCCGGTTTCGTCCGTACGTCCCCTTCTCGCGTATGTGGCTGATCTCGTGAGGAAAAGTCAGATGAGTTGCCGGTGCCCGTGAAAGGCCGGAAATCGTCGTCGCGCCCGGGCCGGAAGGCCGCGAACGCGAAGACGAACGCGAAGGCTGAGGCGTTGCGGCGGGCCGGGCTCGTCGGCGATGTCCGCTACCGGGATTCACTCGCAGTGCATCGGGCTTCAGGATTCTGCTGAGACCTCAGCAGAATCCTGAAGCCCGATGGTGAAGCGAATCCGGTGGTCGCGACGCGAAGCGTCGCGGTGACCTTCCGGCGGAGCCGGACAGAGAGGCACTGGCCGCCGGTAGCCGGTGACAGCGGTCGCGGTGGAGGACCCGGCGGTCAAAGGACTGGCGCGCACGAGGCCGGCCAAGAGCGTGCACGACGCGGGCTGGTCACAGTTCGTGACCATGCTCGCGTACAAGGCCGAACGGTACGGCCGCACCTTCATCAAGATCGACCGGTCCGAGCCGACCGGCCAGGTCTGCTCCGCCTGCGGCCATCGTGACGGTCCCAAACCCCTCGACGTGCGCGAGTGGACCTGCCCCGCCTGCGGGACCTTGCACGACCGCGACGTGAACGCCGCGCAGAACGTGAAACAGGCCGCCGGACTGGCGGTGACAGCCTGCGGAGCGCGGGTAAGACGCGGGACTCGTCCCGGCACAGCGCGAAGAAACAGGAAGCCACGGAATCCCTACAGGAAACTGTGCCGCGTAGCGGCACGGCACCCCGTCGGGACGGCCGGAATCCTCGGGCTTCAGCCCGAGGAGCATGTCAAGCCCCCAGGATCCGGCGCACGTAGTCGTTCTGGAACCGGCGGTCGGGATCGAGCCGGTCCCGCAGCGCCGTGAACTCGCCGAAGCGCGGGTAGACGGAGGCGAAGTACTCGGCGTCCCGTGTGTGGATCTTGCCCCAGTGCGGTCGGCCCTCGTACGCGGTGAAGATGCGCTCGGCGGCGGTGAAGTACGCCGAGTAGGGCGTGCCCTTGACCATGTGCACGGCGATGTACGCGCTGTCGCGTCCCGATGCGGTGGACAGGGTGATGTCGTCCGCCGGCGCGGTGCGCACCTCCACGGGGAAACTGACCCGCAGACCGGAGCGGTCGACCATCGCCTTCAGCTCACGCAGCGCCTCGGTGACCGCCTCGCGGGGGAGTGCGTACTCCATCTCCAGGAACCGCACCCGGCGCGGGGACGTGTAGACCTTGTAGGGGATGTCCGTGTAGGTGCGCGCGGACAGGGCCTTGCTGGAGATCTTCGCGATGGCCGGGACCGTGGCGGGCGCCGCCCGCCCGACCCACTGGGCGACCTGGAAGACACCGTTGGAGAGGAGCTCGTCCTCGACGAAGCCGGCGAACCGGCTCACCGGCTCGCGGGGCCCGGCGCTGCGGTTGTTGCGCTTGGTGTTGGTGCTGCCCGTGTGCGGGAACCAGTAGAACTCGAAGTGCTCGTTCTCGGCCCACAGTTCGTCGAAGTCGGCGAGGACCCTGTCGAAGGGCATCGGCTCCTCGCGCGCGGTGAGCAGGAAGATCGGCTCCACGGCGAAGGTGATCGCCGTGACGATGCCGAGGGCGCCCAGCCCGATCCGCGCCGCCGCGAAGACGTCGGGGTTCTCCTTCTCGGAGCAGGTGAGCACCGAGCCGTCGGCCGTCACCAGTTCGAGGCCCTTGATCTGGGCGGCGATGGAGGCCGACTCGCGGCCCGTGCCGTGGGTGCCGGTGCTGGTGGCGCCCGACACCGTCTGCTCCATGATGTCGCCCATGTTGGTGAGCGACAGGCCCTCCCGCGCGAGAGCCATGTTGAGCCTCTTGAGCGGCGTGCCGGCCTCGACCGTGACGGTCATGTTCTCCCGGTCGACGCCGCGGATGCCGGTCAACAGTTGAGGGCGGATCAACACGCCGTCGGTCGCGGCGATCGCAGTGAAGGAGTGGCCGGAGCCGACCGCCTTCACCCTCAGCCCGTCCTCGGCGGCCCGGCGCACCGCGGCGGCCAGTTCATCGACGGAGGCGGGCGTGACCTCCCGCGCGGGACGTGCGACGACGTTGCCGCCCCAGTTACGCCAGACGGCGTTCTTCCCGCTCGCTGTGCTGCTCAACGGTGCCTCCACGACCCGGCGCCGGCCTGCTCAGCCGGCGGTACCCGAGGAAACCGACCGCGACCGCGACGGCCCCGGACACCGCCGGAACCCCGTACCCGGCCCGCGCCCCGGCCGCGTCGATGACCCAGCCGGCGACGGAGGAGCCGATCGCGACGCCGATCGCGAGCCCGGTGCTGATCCAGGTCATGCCCTCGGTCGATCGCGCGCGTGGTACGTGCTCTTCGATGAGGGACATGGTGGTGATCATCGTGGGAGCGATGGCCAGACCCGCTACGAACAGCGCCACGGCCAGAAACGGCAAGTTTCCGACCAGTAGGAGGGGGATCATACTCACGGCCATCATGAACACGCCCAACAGCCAGCGCCGCTCCGCCGGACCCTTCGGGCGCAGCAGTCCGAACACGAGCCCCGCCAGGCAGGAACCCGTCGCGTAGAGCGCCAGGACGACGCTGGCGGCCGCCTGGTGACCCTGCTCGTCGGCGAACGCGACGGTGACCACGTCGACCGCTCCGAAGATCGCGCCGGTCGCCACGAACGTGGCCACCAGAACCCGCAGTCCCGGTGAGCGCAGCGCCGAGCCCGTGCCCTGCTGCTCGTCGCGCGGGTGCGGCGCCGGCTCGGTGGCCCGCTGGGCGGTCAGCCAGAAGACCCCGACGGCGAGGAAGCAGGCCGCGAGCAGCGGTCCGGCCTCCGGGAACCAGGCCGTGGACAGACCGATGGAGATGATCGGCCCGAAGATGAAGCACACCTCGTCGACCACGGACTCGAAGGAGTACGCGGTGTGCAGCTGGGGAGTGCCCCGGTACAGGGAGGCCCAGCGGGCCCGGATCATCGCGCCGAGACTGGGCACCGTGCCGACGCCGGCGGCGCACACGAACAGCACCCAGTCGGGCCACTCGAAGCGCGCGGCCGCCAGCAGTCCGGTCGCGGCGCCGAGGGCGACCAGGGTCGCGGGGCGCAGCACCCTGCGCTGACCGTGGCGGTCCACCAGGCGCGAGATCCGCGGTCCGAAGACCGCGGCCGCCAGCGCGATGGTCGCCGACAGCGCGCCCGCGAGCCCGTAGCGCCCCGTGAGCTGCGAGACCATCGTGACCACGCCGATGCCCATCATCGACAGCGGCATCCGGCCCACGAACCCGGCGGCGGAGAAGCTCCTGGAGCCGGGGGCGGCGAACAGGGCGCGGTACGGGCTGGGCACGAGGGTCTCCGGGAGGTCCGGTCACGCGCGTGTGCGAGGCCGGCGCGGCGTGAGGGAGGCGGCCCGGCAGGGACTCGGCGGACGTGCGGGTCCCGGCGGAACCGGTAAGGCGTGAAGCAGCTCATACAGCTGACGAACTTAGGCAACCCTAATGCATCCCGGCGGACGGCCGTGCTCCCGTCCGGCACCCCGCCCTGCCGCGGCTGTCGGAGGCGGGTGGCAGGATCGACCCATGCGAGACGCGCGAGACGCCACCCCCTACGACGCCCTGCTCCTGCTCTCCTTCGGCGGCCCCGAAGGACCGGACGACGTGGTTCCGTTCCTGGAGAACGTGACGCGCGGGCGCGGCATCCCCAAGGAACGCCTCAAGGAGGTCGGGCAGCACTACTTCCTGTTCGGCGGGGTCAGCCCCATCAACGACCAGAACCGCGCCCTCCTGGACGCCCTGCGCAAGGACTTCGCCGAGCACGGCCTGGACCTGCCGGTCTACTGGGGCAACCGCAACTGGGCCCCGTACCTCACGGACACCCTGCGCAAGATGGTCGCCGACGGCCGCCGGCGCGTTCTCGTCCTCGCCACCAGCGCCTACGCCTCGTACTCCGGCTGCCGTCAGTACCGCGAGAACCTGGCCGACGCGCTGGCCACCCTGGAGGCCGAGGGCCTGGAGCCGCCCCGGGTCGACAAGCTGCGCCACTACTTCAACCACCCCGGTTTCGTGGAGCCCATGATCGACGGCGTTCTGCGGTCGCTGGCCGACCTCCCCGAGGACGTCCGGGACGGCGCGCACCTCGCCTTCTCGACCCACTCGATCCCGATCGCCGCCGCCGACTCCTCCGGCCCGGCCGACGAGCACGGCGACGGCGGCGCGTACGTGAAGCAGCACCTGGACACCGCCCGGCTCGTCGCGGACGCCGTCCGTGAGCGGACCGGCGTGGACCATCCCTGGCAGCTCGTCTACCAGTCCCGCTCCGGCGCCCCGCACGTCCCCTGGCTGGAGCCCGACATCTGCGACCACCTCGAGGAACGGCACGCGGCCGGCGTCCCGGCGGTAGTGATGGCCCCGATCGGCTTCGTCTCCGACCACATGGAGGTCCTCTACGACCTCGACACGGAGGCCACGGCCAAGGCGCGGGAGCTCGGCCTGCCGGTGCGCCGCTCGGCCACCGTGGGCGCCGACCCGCGCTTCGCCGCCGCGATCCGCGAGCTCGTCCTGGAACGCGCCGCGGCCCAGAGCGGCCTCGAGGTCACCCGGTGCGCCCTGGGCGCGCTGCGGGCGAGCCACGACCTGTGCCCGGTCGGCTGCTGCCCCGCCCGCGCCCCCAAGCCCGCCGCCGCGGGCGCCGACAGCCCCTACGCGTGAGGAACGGCGTGACCGACCCCCTGCACACGGAACTGCTCCGACTCGCCGAGGAGGCCGCCCGCCGCGCCGGTGAGCTGCTGCGCGACGGACGTCCGGCCGACCTCACGGTCGCCGCCACCAAGTCGAGCCCGATCGACGTCGTCACCGAGATGGACATCGCGGCCGAGAAACTGATCACCTCGCTGATCGCCGAACACCGCCCCGACGACGGCCTCCTCGGCGAGGAGGGCGCCTCCCACGCGGGCAGCAGCGGCGTCCGCTGGGTGATCGACCCTCTCGACGGCACCGTGAACTACCTGTACGGCCTCCCCACCTGGGCCGTCTCCATCGCGGCCGAGCAGGACGGCGAGACCGTCGTCGGGGTCGTCGCGACACCCCTGCGCGGCGAGACGTACCGCGCGGTGCGCGGCGGCGGGGCCTGGGCGACCGATGCCCGCGGGCACGAGCGGGCCCTGTCCTGCCGACAGGCGGCGCCCCTGGACCAGGCGCTGGTCTCCACCGGCTTCAACTACGTCACCGACGTCCGCACCCACCAGGCCGCCGTCGCGCAGCGGCTGATCCCGCTGCTGCGCGACATCCGCCGCGGCGGATCGGCGGCCGTGGACCTGTGCGACGTGGCCGCCGGCCGCCTCGACGGCTACTTCGAACGCGGCCTGCACCCCTGGGACCTGGCGGCGGGCGACCTGATCGCCCGGGAGGCGGGCGCGCTGACCGGTGGACGGCCAGGAGAGCGACCAGGACGCGATCTGACGATCGCGGCCACCCCCGGCGTCTTCGAGCCCCTGCAGCGCCTGCTGGAGGACTTCGGCGCCTGGCACGACTGAGCCGTCGCACGAGCAGGACGAACACGAGCAGGACGAGGGGGCCCCGGCGCTGGATTCGCCGGGGCCCCCTCGTCGTGCCGCGAACTGGCTTCAGACGCTTGTCGCGCCGACCTCCACACCGTGGTCGGCGGCGAGGCGGCGCAGGTCGTCGAGCTCGCCCTGCTCCACCTCGGCGAGGAACTCGTCGCCCTCGTCGCGAGCCCGCGTCAGGTCGGACTCGGTCGCCCTTATGCGCTGCAGAAGTCCTGCGGTGAATGCGTCCATGCTGCGCCCCCTCGTCCTGGGTCGTGGGTCGTTGGCACGGGGGTGTGCCGGTTGGGAAGGGGCGATCACGTCTCTCACAGGTGCCCGGCGCAGCCCCGCCGGGCGGCGACGGTGCCGGACACCCACGCCCACTCTGCGGAAGCGGAACGCGCAGTGCCGCATGGTGCTACGGCACATGCAGAGCGTGATCGCGGGGTGTAAAGCCGTCCTCCCCCCGCGCTCTTCCACGGAAACCTCGACCCGACGAGAAAATCTCGCATTCCCGGGCCTCACACCCGCTCTTCATCTGGCGCCCACCGCCTTACCGCCGACTTATGGCCGAAAAGGGCAGGATGGAAGCCCACACCCGCCGGAACCCCTGCCCGCGTGCGCTCGAGTGGCGCTACGCGGGTGGACACAGGAAGGACAAGCGACGTGCGCGTACTCGTCGTCGAGGACGAGCAGCTGCTCGCCGATGCGGTGGCCACCGGACTGCGCCGGGAGGCCATGGCCGTCGACGTCGTGTACGACGGTGCGGCCGCCCTCGAGCGCATCGGCGTCAACGACTACGACGTGGTCGTCCTCGACCGGGACCTCCCCCTCGTGCACGGCGACGACGTCTGCCGCAGGATCGTCGAACTCGGCATGCCCACGCGCGTGCTGATGCTCACGGCCTCCGGCGACGTCAGCGACCGCGTCGAGGGACTGGAGATCGGCGCCGACGACTATCTGCCCAAGCCCTTCGCCTTCAGCGAGCTGATCGCGCGCGTGCGCGCCCTCGGCCGGCGCACCAGCGTGCCGCTGCCGCCCGTCCTGGAGCGGGCCGGCATCAAGCTCGACCCCAACCGCCGCGAGGTCTTCCGCGACGGCAAGGAGGTCCAGCTCGCGCCCAAGGAGTTCGCCGTCCTCGAGGTGCTGATGCGCAGCGAGGGGGCGGTGGTGTCCGCGGAGCAGCTCCTCGAAAAGGCCTGGGACGAGAACACCGACCCGTTCACCAACGTCGTACGCGTGACCGTCATGACGCTGCGCCGCAAGCTGGGCGAACCTCCGGTGATCGTCACCGTTCCCGGTTCCGGCTACCGGATCTGATCCGCCATGGCAACGACCCCCACGCCCGTGCAGGCGCCCCCCAAGCCCACCTGGGACCCCAGGAGCCCGCAGACCCCCTTCCCGTGGCTGCGGCCGACCATTCGCATACGCCTCACCCTGCTGTACGGCGGGATGTTCCTGATCGCCGGCATCGTGCTGCTGTCGATCATCTACCTGCTGGCCGCGCAGGCCCTCCACGAGGGCGGCGGCGGCCAGTCCCTCCAGGTGCGCGGGGTCAGTCTGGACGTCACCAGCGCGTCCTGTCCCGCGGTGAACAGCGCGCCCGAGGCAGAGATCAACGCGGTGCTCAAGCAGTGCGACGCCATCCAGCGGCAGCAGGCTCTGGACGACCTCCTCAGCCGCTCCCTGCTGGCCCTCCTCGGCCTCGCCGTCATCGCCTTCGCCTTCGGCTACGCCATGGCCGGACGCGTCCTGTCCCCGCTGGGCCGGATCACGCGCACCGCGCGCGCGGTGGCGGGCTCCGACCTGTCCCGCCGGATCGAGCTGGACGGACCGGACGACGAACTGAAGGAGCTTGCCGACACCTTCGACGACATGCTGGAGCGTCTGCAGCGCGCGTTCACCGCCCAGCAGCGTTTCGTGGGCAACGCCTCGCACGAGCTGCGCACACCGCTCGCGATCAACCGCACCCTGCTGGAGGTGCACCTCTCCGACCCGGGCGCGCCGCCGGAGCTGCAGCAGCTGGGCAAGACGCTGCTGGCCACCAACGAGCGCAGCGAGCAACTGGTCGAGGGGCTGCTGCTGCTCGCCCGCAGCGACAACCAGATCGTCGAGCGCAAGCCGGTCGACCTGGCCGAGGTGGCCGAGCAGGCCATCGATCAGGTGCACGGGGAGGCGGCGGCGAAGGGCGTGCTGATCCGCGGGGAGCAGAAGCCCGCGGTCGTCCAGGGCAACGGCGTCCTGCTGGAGCGGATCGCCCTGAACCTCGTCCAGAACGCGGTTCGGTACAACGTTCCCGAGGGCGGGTGGGTCGAGGTGACCACCGAGATCCAGCACGGCCAGGCGGTGCTCGTGGTGTCGAACACCGGGCCGGTCGTGCCGGCGTATGAGATCGACAATCTGTTCGAGCCTTTCCGCCGGTTGCGCACCGAGCGGACGGGTAGCGACAAGGGGGTCGGGCTGGGTCTTTCCATCGTGCGGTCCGTGGCCCGGGCGCACGGCGGTCACATCGCGGCTCAGCCGCGCGAGGGAGGAGGGCTTGTGATGCGGGTCACTTTGCCCGTCTGAGATCATGACCCGACACTCGCGGGCTTGTTCGCTTTGCGCGGAATTTTCCTGGGCCTTCCGGGGCTTACCCGTGTGTGATCGATCACAGGGGCGAATATCCGGCCATCTACTCTCCGTGATCATGAATGCCATCATAACGCCCGGAAAATCCGGGTTTTCGGGGGTGCTGATCACGGGAAGTACACGGTGAGACGCCTTTGAAGTGCGGCATTCGGACCGTGTACGGTCCCGATCGCCATCCCAGCCGATCACTCATGAGGAGTTCGGTTGGGTGTCGATTGAGTAACAGACCTTGATGTGAGGCAAAATCTCCGCCTCGAGGCGGGCACAAGTCCGGCCTCTCACGCGTTACGTGCGCTGGAGACACCGCAGACACCCAGAGGGGGAGAGGCGACATGGCCACCGATTACGACACCCCACGCAAGACAGATGACGACGTCGATTCAGACAGCCTTGAGGAGCTGAAGGCACGGCGGAACGACAAGTCCGCCTCGGCGGTCGAC
Source organism: Streptomyces sp. B21-105 (assembly GCF_036898465.1). NCBI lineage: Bacteria > Bacillati > Actinomycetota > Actinomycetes > Kitasatosporales > Streptomycetaceae > Streptomyces > Streptomyces sp. B21-105. Next base: position 7,020,196 of record NZ_JARUMJ010000001.1, read on the forward strand.
GTCGACGAGTTCGAGGCGGCGGAGGGCCTTGAGCTGCCCGGCGCAGACCTCTCGAACGAGGAGTTGGCCGTCCGGGTGCTGCCGAAGCAGCAGGACGAGTTCACCTGCATGAGCTGCTTCCTGGTGCACCACCGCAGCCAGCTGGCCCGCGAGAAGAACGGCCAGCCGATCTGCCGCGACTGCGACTGAGGGCGGGTCGGCCGTGACTGGCTCGACCCCTCCTCGGAAGCGCCGCTTCCCCTTGCGGGGATCGGACAAGGGGCCCGCGCAGGGCCCTCACGGCGTGCGTGACGACGAGCGAGGCTCATCCGGTTCGGGAGCGGTCCCGACAGGATCGGCCTCGCTCGAACGTGCGACTGGCCGGGCTGACCTCCCGGCGCCGGCACGGAACACCGCCCCCGTCGCCAAGCGACGGGCGGCGGTCATCCGGGACAAGGCCACCGGTCTGGCCCGGGAGGGCCTCCACAAGAGCGGAAGCCACGCCAGGGCGGGCCTGGCGCATCTGGCCGACCGGATCATCGACATCGCCCCGCGGGTCCCCGTACGGGACCTCCGGACGCTTCGCGCACATTTCCCCGGTCTCGGGCCCGAGCAGCTCGCGGACAAGCTCGTGACGGGCGCGGCGAACGCCACGTCCACAGTGGGGGCGGCCATCGGCGCCGCGGCGATGCTGCCGGTGCCGCCGGCGATGCCGACCGAACTGGCCGCGGAGATCACCGGGGTCGCCGCGATCGAACTGAAGCTGATCGCCGAACTCCACGAGGTCTACGGCCTGCGGCCGCCGGGCGGTCTCAAGGACCGCAGCACCGCCTATCTGCGCTCGTGGTCGGGTGAACGCGGAATCGACGTCAGGAAACCGTCCTCGGTCAACTCCGCCCTCGGCGGCCAGATGAAGCGCGAGCTCCGTCAGCAGATCATGAAGCGCATGGTCCGCAGCCTGCCGAACCTGATGCCCTTCATGGTGGGCGCCGCGGTCGGCGCGCTCATGAACCGGCGGGACACCAGAAGGGTGGCCGCAAGGATCCGGGCCGACCTGCGGAAGGCGCAGGTGCCGTGGGACGGGCTGGCGGAACTGCCGGCGCTCGAGGAGCCCGCGGAGCCGCTGCCGATGGGGGAGATCACCCACAACCCGCTGAACCCCGAGGACCCCGACCACCCCGGCGAACCCGGACGCTGAGCCTGCAGACGCCTGCTGACGCCTGCCCAGGCCGGTGGAGCCCGTTGGGGCCGGGGTGGAGCCCGGTGGGGCCAGGCGGGGCCGGTGGAGCCCGGTGGGCTCCGTCAGGACCGCCGCGTGAGGCTACGCCTGCGCCGCGGCCTCGCGCGCCGACTCGATGGCTCGCGCCAGCCGCTCCGGTTCCCGGGTCGACAGGTACAGGTACGGCGTCGGGTCCTGCGGGTCGGTGACCTCCACCTTCAGCGCGGTGGGGATGTAGGAGCGCAGCAGCAGGAACGCCCTGGTGTCGGCCTTGTGCGTGCGCCAGGCGCGCGCCTCCTCCGCGTCCAGGACCTCCGCGTCGCCCAGCGCCGTGACCGGGATCTTCGCCTCGCCCGCGATCAGGGAGTCGCCCACCACGCGGATGCGCGGGGACCCGTAGGAGCTGGCCACGACGGCCGCGGCCGCGGTGCCGCCGACCAGACCGCCGAGCAGCGGCAGGGTGCCGAAGGGCAGCAGGATCAGAGCCATGGAGACGCCCACGAGGAACGAGACGAGCCACCACGAGCGGGGGGCGGTGAGGCGTTCTTCGTACGGGGCGGCGGAGAGCTGCATGGAGCCAAGCTTGGCACGGTCCCCGGTGCAGGCCGGGCACAGGGGGGCCGCGTACAGCCCTGCCGGGCACGCTGCCGGGCAAGGGGCCGGGCAAGGGGCCGGGCACGGTGGCGGCGGGCGTCGGGTGGGCGGGTAAGGTCTGCGGCTGTGAGTGGTACTTCCGCAGCTCTCGAGCCTCCGGCCGGGGCCCAGAAACCCGTCCGGCACCCCGACGCTCCCGCGCCCGGCGAACTGCTCGGCGCCCACTACGAACACTGTTTCGGATGCGGCGACGGGCAGGCCCATGGTCTGCATCTGCAGGCGCGGGCCGGCGAGGGCGTGACCGTCACCGCCGAGTTCACCGTGCAGCCGGCCCACCAGGGCGCGCCGGGTCTGGCGCACGGGGGGATTCTGGCGTCCGCGCTGGACGAGACGCTCGGCTCGCTGAACTGGCTGCTGCGGACGATCGCCGTGACCGGACGGCTGGAGACCGACTTCGTCCGGCCCGTGCCCGTCGGCACCGCGCTGCACCTGGAGGCGGAGGTCACCGCCGTCGCCCGGCGCAAGATCTACTCGACCGCGACCGGTCGGATCGGCGGCCCCGACGGGCCCGTCGCGGTCCGGGCCGACGCCCTCTTCATCGAGGTCGCCGTCGAACACTTCGTGGATCACGGCCGCGCGGAGGAGATCCAGGCCGCCATGAGCGACCCGGACCAGGTCCGGCGCGCCCGCGCCTTCGAGGTGAACCCGTGAGCCGCGGTCCCCTGGACGTCCTGATCCGGCGCGTCGACCCGGACGTACCGCTTCCGGCGTACGAGCACCCCGGTGACGCGGGAGCCGATCTGCGCACGACGGAGAGCCGCGAACTGGCGCCGGGGGAGCGGGCCGTGCTGCCCACGGGGGTCCGTGTCGCCCTGCCGGAGGGGTACGCGGCCTTCGTGCATCCCCGGTCGGGGCTGGCCGCCCGGTGCGGCGTCGCTCTCGTGAATGCCCCGGGGACGGTTGATGCCGGGTACCGTGGGGAGATCAAGGTGATCGTGGTGAATCTCGACCCGCGCGAGTCGGTGCGGTTCGAGCGCTTCGACCGGATTGCCCAACTGGTCGTCCAGCAGGTCGAGAGGGTCCGCTTCCAGGAGGTCGCGGAGCTTCCCGGGTCGGCGCGGGCCGCAGGGGGCTTCGGGTCCACCGGCGGCCATGCCGCCGTGGGCGGCGCGAGCGGTACAAGCGGTCAGGCCGCCGACGGCGGCGCGACGGGTGGGAATCGATACGCTTCGGTCGTATCCGACCGGGAAGGACAGTGACGTGTTCGGACGTCGCAACAAGAAGGGTGCCGCCGAGGACGCGGCCGGCGAGGCCGAGCAGGTCGTCGACAGTGTCGACGCTGAGGCGGACGACGCGGAGGGTGCGCGCGAGCGCGTGCGGCTCGAGCCCGAGCCGCGGCCCGACGGGCCCTGGGACGACTCGGAGGTGCGCGACCCCGCCGAGGGGCGCGTGGACCTCGGCGGGCTCTTCGTGCCCGGGGTCGACGGCATGGAGCTGCGGGTCGAGGTCGCCGGCGACGCGATCGTCGCGGCGACGGTCGTGCTGCGCGACAGCGCCATCCAGCTGCAGGCCTTCGCCGCTCCCAAGCGCGAGGGCATCTGGGGCGAGGTGCGCGAGGAGATCGGCTCCGGCATCACCCAGCAGGGTGGCATCGTCGACGAGGTCGAAGGACCGCTGGGCTGGGAGCTGCGGGCCCAGGTGCCGGTGCAGCTGCCGGATGGCACGGGCGGCTTCCATGTCGTGCGCTTCGTCGGCGTGGACGGTCCCCGCTGGTTCCTGCGCGGGGTGATCTCGGGTCAGGGCGCGGTGCAGCCGCAGGCGGCGGGTCTGCTCGAGCAGATCTTCCGGGACACGGTCGTGGTGCGCGGCGAGGGCCCGATGGCGCCTCGCGACCCGATCGTCCTGAAGCTGCCGAACGACGCTCAGATGGTGCCCGAGGGCGTGCAGCAGCAGGACGAGAGCTCCCGCTTCTCCGGCGGCATGGGCCAGCTGCAGCGCGGACCGGAGATCACCGAGGTCCGGTAGGCGGGCGACGGGCCCCCGACGGCTGACAGGGCCGCATCCCCCACGGGTGCGGCCCTTCGTCGTGCCCGCCTGCGGGTGCCGTCCCGCTCTCCTCGCCGCGCGCGTTCTCGCGAGGCGGGCCCGAGCCGCCCCCGCCGTCCTCGCCCACCCCGAGGTCGCCGTCTCGGGCGCCCGGCCGGGCTTCGTCGTCACGGACCACACCGGCAGCAACGCGCCCCGCAGACCGGCTGGGCCGGCCACGCGCTGCCCTGCACCATCGCCTGGGCATCGCGATGAGCGACACCGGGGCGCCGGCGCGCTGACCCTGCGGAACCGCCCGGCCGCCGCCGACGACCTCCTCGTCGCGCGGGAGACGCCGGCCCGCGGGGGAATCCCGCGTGAACCGATCCGGGGGCTCGTCCGATGAAAGGGCGAGGGGTGTCGACGGTCGCCGCCGTCGCGTCAGAGCTTCGGCGCCGCCCCTCATCCATCGGATCATCCCATTTGTCGAGACCGTTGGCCGTAAGGTCGACGCTGCGCCCCGAGCGGCAACCCGTGCGAACCGAAAGGCGGCCTCATGCCGAGCCAGGCCGGAGGGTCACCCCAGGCATCCACGAGGGTGCTCGTCGTCGACGAGCCGCAGATCGTGGCCGCCCTCGTGAGCAACCTCGAGGCCCACGGCTACGAGGTCGACGCGACCCACGACGGTGCCACCGCCCTCCGGCTCGCCGACGCCCATCACCCCGACGTGGTCGTCCTCGGCCCCGGGTTGCCGGACCTCGCCGGCGTGGCGGTGGTCGAGCGGCTCCGCGACCGGACCAGGGCGCCGATCCTGGTGCTGCCCGCCCGGCAGTCCTCCGACGAGACGGCCGAGGCACCCGACGCGGGCGCCGACGACCACGTCACCGAGCCCTACGGCACGGACGGGCTGCTGGCGAGGCTGCGTGCCGCCGTGCGCCGGGCCGAACCCGCCGCGGGCGAGGACGAGACCCTGGTGGAGACCGACGGGTTCACCGTCGACCTGGTCGCCAAGAAGGTCGACCGGGCCGGGAAGGACGTCCGGCTGACCCCCACGGAGTGGCATCTGCTGGAGGTGCTGGTGCGCAACGCCGGTCGTCTGGTCGGCCAGAAGCAGTTGCTGCAGGAGGTGTGGGGGCCGTCCTACGGGACGGAGACCAACTATCTGCGGGTGTACATGGCGCAGCTCAGACGCAAGCTCGAGGCGGATCCCTCGCACCCCCGGCACTTCCACACGGAACCCGGGGCGGGTTACCGGTTCGAGCGCTGAACCCGGGACGGGGCCGACGGTTCGAGCGGGTACGGCGGTGGCTACGGGTCGGAGGGAGCGCCCCGGTACGCTTCCTACATGAGTGCTGTCCCTCGTTCCGAAAAGCCGGTGGGCCGGTTCCGGCGCATGCTCGACCGGCTCTCCTCGTCGCAGGAGGACCTGGAGTCCGAGGAGCTGCGCGAGGACACCGAGACGGCCGGCTGCACGCGGATAGGCGACTGCCAGGACCGACAGATCGTCACGGTTACTGGTACCTTGCGCACGGTCACCCTGCGGCCGCGCGCCGGAGTCCCGGCACTCGAGGCCGAGCTGTTCGACGGCAGCGCCGCGCTGGACGTGGTGTGGCTGGGCAGGCGCTCCATAGTGGGCATCGAGCCGGGACGCAGGCTCATCGCATCGGGCCGGGTCTCCATGAGCCGGGGCCGCCGGGTGCTGTTCAACCCCAAGTACGAACTGAGACCCCTGGGTAGGGAGTAGCCGGTGACGTCGCTCGACAAGCCGACCGAAGACACGACCGTGGAGCAGCCGACCGCGGAGGACACCGCCGCGGCCGACGCTCGGGCGGTGACGGAGGCCGCGCTGTTCGAGGCGTTCGGCGGGATCCGCGGCATGGTCGAGACGGTGGTGCCCGGCCTGGTCTTCGTCACGATCTTCACGATCAACAAGGACCTGCACATGTCCGCGATCGCCGCGCTCGCGGTGTCGCTGGTCCTGGTCGTGGTCCGCCTGGCGATGAAGGACACGGTCAAGCACGCCTTCAGCGGGGTCTTCGGCGTCGCCTTCGGCGTCGTCTTCGCGATGATGACCGGCAACGCCAAGGCCTTCTACCTGCCCGGCATGCTCTACACGCTGGGTCTGGCGCTCGCGTACATCATCACGACGCTGTGCGGGGTGCCGCTGATCGGTCTGATCCTCGGCCCGGTCTTCAAGGAGAACCTCTCCTGGCGTACCCGCAACCCCGGGCGCAAGACGGCCTACGCCAAGGCCAGCTGGGCCTGGGGTCTGATCCTGCTCGCCAAGTGCGCGATCCTCTTCCCGCTGTACTGGTGGGCCGACACCACCCAGCTCGGCTGGGTGCTGGTGGCACTGAAGATCCCGCCGTTCCTGCTGGCCGTCTGGCTGACCTGGGTGTTCCTCGCGAAGGCGCCCGCGCCGATCGACGTGTTCGCGGAGATGGAGGCGGAGGAGAAGGCCGCGGCCGCTGCCGCGGAGGCGTCGGAGTCGGCGGAGTCGGCGGCGGAGGTCGGCGGGCGGCACCGTGGGGAGGGGTAGTTCCCGTGTCGGGGTGACCGCCCCCGGGGGCCTGCGCCCCCGGACCCCCGCTTCGGCCCTGAACGGGCCTCGTCCTCAAACGCCGGACGGGCCGAAGGATGCCGACCGGCGCTGAAAGAGGCGACGCAAACTGCATGGGGGGGCCCGGAGTCTTCCCGGGCGCCCCCCATCGTCGTCACCCTTTGGCGGCTCAGCCGCCGGTGTCGTCCTTCCGGACCGACAGCAGGTCCTCGAGCTGTTCCTCTCTCGCCTGGGCGGCGACGAAGAGCAGTTCGTCGCCCGCCTCGAGGGAGTCCTCCCGGGTCGGGGTGAGGACCCGGGTGCCGCGGATGATGGTGACCAGCGAGGTGTCCTCCGGCCATTCCACGTCGCCGACCTGGGTCCCGGCCAGGGCCGACTCCTCCGGAAGCGTCAGTTCGACGAGGTTGGCGTCACCGTGGCTGAAGCGCAGCAGGCGCACCAGGTCGCCCACGCTCACCGCCTCCTCGACCAGCGCCGACATCAGGCGAGGGGTGGACACGGCCACGTCCACGCCCCAGGACTCGTTGAAGAGCCACTCGTTCTTCGGGTTGTTGACCCGGGCCACGACGCGCGGGACGCCGTACTCCGTCTTGGCCAGCAGCGAGACGACCAGGTTGACCTTGTCGTCACCGGTCGCGGCGATGACGACGTTGCAGCGCTGCAGGGCCGCCTCGTCCAGTGAGGTGATCTCGCAGGCGTCGGCCAGCAGCCACTCCGCCTGGGGGACGCGCTCGACCGAGATGGCGGTCGGCGCCTTGTCGACGAGGAGGACCTCGTGACCGTTCTCCAGCAGTTCGCCGGCGATCGAGCGGCCGACGGCACCGGCTCCGGCAATGGCGACCCTCATCGGTGACCGTCCTCCTTCGGGCCTTCGGCGAACGCCGCCTCGACCTTGCCGACCTCGTCGGTACGCAGCATCACGTGCACCAGGTCGCCCTCCTGGAGGACCGTCTGCGAGCTGGGCAGCATGGCCTCGCCGAGCCGGGTCAGGAACGCCACGCGGACACCCGTCTCCTCCTGCATCGTGCTGATCTTGTGGCCGACCCAGGACGCGGCGGCGTGCACCTCGGCCAGCTGGACGCCCCCGGTGGGGTCGCGCCACAGCGGCTCGGCGCCCGACGGCAGCAGCCTGCGCAGCATCTGGTCGGCCGTCCAGCGGACGGTGGCGACGGTGGGGATGCCCAGGCGCTGGTAGACCTCCGCGCGGCGCGGGTCGTAGATGCGGGCCGCGACGTTCTCGATGCCGAACATCTCACGGGCCACCCGGGCGGCGATGATGTTCGAGTTGTCGCCGCTGGAGACGGCCGCGAACGCGCCTGCCTCCTCGATGCCGGCCTCACGCAGGGTGTCCTGGTCGAAACCGACCCCGGTGACTCGACGGCCGCCGAAACCGGAGCCCAGTCGTCGGAAGGCGGTGGGGTCCTGATCGATCACGGCGACCGTGTGCCCCTGATGCTCCAGGGTCTGCGCGAGAGCGGAGCCCACTCTGCCGCAGCCCATGATGACGATGTGCACGACCGTCCTTCCGAGGGTCAAGAAGTAAAGAAGTCCATAAATTTCTGGCTTGGCTGGGAACAGCGTCTCAGACCGCCGCCCAAGCTACACAGGCGCGGTCGCCGCAGGGCACCCCCGTGCACCGTTGCGCCCCTTTGGGCAGAGCGGGATCAGCGTCGGCTGATGCTCCACAGACTCAGGAAGGTGAGAACTCCCAGGCCTACCAAGGCTCCTACGGCGCCGATGAGCTCCGCGGTCGTGTGCATGGACCCTCCGAAGGACGGCAGTGGGCACGAAATTGTCATATAGACATGGCGACCGCCGCGGCCGTGCAACCCGCAGCCGCAGACCGGCCGAATTCACCCGGGAGGCAGACGCGCCACGCCGTCACCCGGCTGAGCCCGGGGGAGGGTGGGCGGTCCCGTGTTCGAAGGCCTACGATCCTCTGTTGTGTCCAAACTGACCGACGTGCCCAAACGGATTCTGATCGGGCGCGCACTGCGCAGTGATCGGCTCGGAGAAACGCTCCTGCCGAAGCGCATCGCTCTGCCCGTCTTCGCTTCCGACCCGCTGTCCTCCGTGGCCTACGCGCCTGGGGAGGTACTGCTGGTCCTGTCCATCGCGGGCGTGTCGGCCTACCACTTCAGCCCGTGGATCGCCCTCGCCGTCGTCGTGCTGATGTTCACGGTGGTCGCCTCCTACCGGCAGAACGTCCACGCCTACCCGAGCGGCGGTGGCGACTACGAGGTGGCCACCACCAACCTCGGCCCCAAGGCGGGCCTGACCGTGGCGAGCGCGCTGCTCGTCGACTACGTCCTCACGGTGGCCGTCTCCATCGCCTCCGGCATCGAGAACCTCGGCTCGGCGATCCCGTTCGTCGTCGAACACAAGGTGGCCTGCGCGGTCGCCGTGATCGTCCTGCTGACGCTGATGAACCTGCGCGGCGTCAAGGAGTCCGGCAAGCTCTTCGCCATCCCGACCTACGTCTTCGTCGCGGGCGTCTTCATCATGATCGCCTGGGGAGCCTTCCGCGGGGTGGTGCTCGGCGACTCCATGCGGGCGCCGACCGCCGAGTACACGATCAAGGCCGAGCACCAGGGCCTGGCCGGTTTCGCCCTGGTCTTCCTGCTGCTGCGCGCCTTCTCCTCCGGCTGTGCGGCGCTCACCGGCGTGGAGGCGATCTCCAACGGCGTCCCCGCCTTTCGCAAGCCCAAGTCGAAGAACGCGGCGAGCACGCTCGCGGCGATGGGCCTGCTGGCCGTCACCATGTTCTGCGGGATCATCGTCCTCGCGCTGGTGACCGACGTCCGGATGGCCGAGAACCCGGCTGCCGACCTGCTGCACAACGGCGTCGCCGTCGGCTCCGGGTATGTCCAGAACCCGGTGATCACCCAGGTCGCCGAGGCGGTCTTCGGCAAGGGCAGCTTCCTGTTCGTCGTGCTCGCCGCGGCCACCGCCCTGGTGCTGTTCCTGGCGGCGAACACCGCCTACAACGGCTTCCCGGTGCTCGGCTCGATCCTCGCCCAGGACCGCTACCTGCCCCGCCAGCTGCACACCCGAGGCGACCGCCTCGCCTTCTCCAACGGCATCGTGCTGCTCGCCGGCGCGGCCACCCTGCTGGTCGTCATCTACGGCGCCGACTCCACCCGGCTGATCCAGCTGTACATCGTCGGCGTGTTCGTGTCCTTCACGCTCAGCCAGACCGGCATGGTCCGGCACTGGAACCGCCTCCTGGCCACCGAGACCGACCAGGGCAAGCGCCGTCACATGGTCCGCTCGCGGGCGATCAACACCTTCGGCGCCTTCTTCACCGGCCTGGTCCTGGTCGTCGTCCTCGGCACCAAGTTCACACACGGAGCCTGGGTCGCCCTGCTGGGCATGGTGATCTTCTACGGGACGATGACCGCGATCCGCCGCCACTACGACCGCGTCGCCGCCGAGATCGCCGCCCCCGAGGGTCCCAGCGACGACAGCGTCCGGCCCTCGCGCGTCCACTCGGTGCTGCTCATCTCCAAGATCCACCGGCCGACGCTGCGTGCCCTCGCCTACGCCAAGCTGATGCGCTCCGACACCCTGGAGGCGCTGACCGTCAACGTGGACCCGGCCGAGACGAAGACGCTGCGCGACGAGTGGGAACGGCGCGGGATCGACGTACCGCTGAAGGTCCTGGACTCGCCCTACCGCGAGGTCACCCGGCCGGTCATCGAGTACGTCAAGAGTCTGCGCAGGGAGTCGCCGCGCGATGCCGTGTCGGTGATCATCCCCGAGTACGTGGTCGGACACTGGTACGAGCACCTGCTGCACAACCAGAGCGCGCTGCGGCTGAAGGGCCGGCTGCTGTTCACGCCGGGCGTCATGGTCACGTCCATCCCCTACCAGCTGCAGTCCTCCGAGGCGGCGAAGCAGCGGGCACGCAGGCGTTCGGAGTGGAACGCTCCCGGTTCGGTGCGGCGCGGTCCCCTCCAGGAGGGGCGGCCGAAGGAGCCGGACGCTCCGCGCACCCGGCCGGCCTCCGGCAACGCCGAGAGCGACCCGGGTCCGGACGCGAAGAACTGACCCTGCACGGACCTTGAACGGACCCTGAGCCGGCCTTCGTCCGTGCGTGCGTTCCGGCGCGTGGTGAACGGCCGGACGGCAGCCACGTAGACTGGTGGGCTGTTGTCCGGCCGTTCCTCGTTCGACGTTGTGGAGTCACCCCGCCATGCAGGCAGAACCGAAGAATCCGCAGGCGGTGTCGCTCGTCGGGCAGGAATACGAGGTCGAGATCGGCCCCGTCGCCCACGGCGGCCACTGCATCGCCCGGACGGAGGCCGGCCAGGTCCTGTTCGTCCGGCACACGCTGCCCGGAGAGCGGGTGGTGGCCCGGGTGACGGAGGGCGAGGAGGGCGCGCGTTTCCTGCGGGCGGACGCCGTGCGGGTCCTTCAGGCGTCCAAGGACCGCGTCGAGGCTCCCTGCCCCTACGCCGGTCCCGGCCGCTGCGGCGGCTGCGACTGGCAGCATGCCAAGCCTGGCGCGCAACGCCGCCTCAAGGGCGAGGTCATCGCCGAGCAGCTGCAGCGGCTCGCGGGCCTCACGCCCGAGGAGGCCGGCTGGGACGGCACCGTGATGCCGGCCGAGGGTGACAAGCTGCCGCCGGGCCAGGTGCCCCAGTGGCGCACCCGCGTGCAGTACGCGGTGGACGCCGACGGCAACGCCGGCCTGCGGCGCCACCGCTCGCACGAGGTCGAGCCGATCGAGCACTGCATGATCGCGGCACAGGGCGTCAGCGAGCTGGGCATCGAGGAGCGCGACTGGTCCGGCATGGCCTCCGTCGACGCCATCGCCGCGACGGGCTCCCAGGACCGCATGGTGATCCTCGAGCCCCGACCCGGCGCCCGCCTGCCCCTCGTCGAGCTCGACAGGCCCGTCTCCGTCATGCGCGTCGAGGAGCACGACGGCGGCATCCACCGCGTCCACGGCCGCGGGTTCGTACGGGAGCGGGCCGACGGCCGCACCCACCGCGTCGGCAGCGGCGGCTTCTGGCAGGTCCACCTGCAGGCCGCGGACACCCTCGTCAAGGCCGTCATGCAGGGCCTGCTGCCGCGCAAGGGCGACATGGCGCTCGACCTGTACTGCGGCGTCGGCCTCTTCGCCGGAGCGCTCGCCGACCGGATCGGCGACAAGGGCGCGGTCCTCGGCATCGAGTCCGGCAAGCGCGCCGTCGAGGACGCCCGGCACAACCTCGCCGGCTTCGAGCGGGTGCGGATCGAGCAGGGCAAGGTCGAGAGCGTCCTTCCGCGCACCGGGATCACCGAGGTCGACCTCGTCGTCCTGGACCCGCCGCGCGCGGGGGCGGGCAAGAAGACGGTGGAACACCTGTCGTCGCTGGGCGCGCGCAAGATCGCCTACGTGGCCTGCGACCCGGCCGCACTGGCCCGGGACGTGGCCTACTTCCGGGACGGCGGATACCGGGTCCGGACGCTGCGCGCGTTCGACCTGTTCCCGATGACGTCGCACGTGGAGTGTGTGGCGATTCTCGAACCGGCTTCAAAGGCGCTCTGACCTGCCGTTTTCTTGGACTGCTCAGGTGCGTCGAGGTGTGCCCGACCTGTTTCCCTCAGCCCATCGCGTGGAGTGCGTCGCAGGCTCGCGCCACAGGCCTCACCTGCTGCTTCGAACAGCGGGGTGCGGGCGATGAACGCTCTGCCTCGGCTTCGTGAGGGGGCGGTGGGGGACGTGTCTTGACGCTCGTTCGACGCTGCTTCTGATGGGGCGGCACGCGGCTCGTGCGCCTGAAACAGCAGCGAGGTCAATGATCAAACCTAGACTGCACGCGGGCTCAGGAGTTGGACGCCGGGCGCGGGTCGAGTCCGTACTGATCCGGCACGCCAAGGTGGCCCCGCAGTGTGCTGGTCTCGTAGTCGCCACGTGACCTCACGGTCAGCGGTCTCGACCCGCCTTGTCACATCGGTCGAGAGCTTTCGGATTGCGACCGACAACGCTGGCCGCGGCTCTGGGGTCGGTCTGGAGCCTCGACCGCGCCTGCGGTCCCCTCGTGTACGGGGCGCGGCGAGATGGTGAGTGACGTGCAGGCCATCAGCGCAACGCGTGCCGTCGATGACAGCGGTGGCGACGGTGGGCGCGGCGACTTTTACGGCTGCTGTCTCAGCACGCGCTCTTGGCGCCGTGCCGGTCGATCAACCAGGCGGTTTCGAGGACGAGCAGGCTCGCCTGCGCGAAGTCGCTGCGTGAGCGCGCGATGAGCTCCTGCACCACGCCCTCGTCGGCGAGCGTTTTGTCGACGCGATGCGCCTGCGCTACACCATCCCCCTGCTGAAACAGGCCCGGAAGATCAACCCGCAGTTGGCCGTCATGGCCACTCCGTGGAGCCCACCCGGGTGGATGAAGACCAGCGACACCATGAACGGCGGCCGGCTCAAGCCGGGCGCCTACCAGCAACTCGCCGACTACTTCGCGAAGTTCCTCAAGGCATACGCGGCAGCCGGCGTGCCGGTGCGCTACGTCACCCCGCAGAACGAGCCGCTGAACAACACGTCCGCCTACCCGAGCATGGGCCTGACGGCGGACGACGCCAAGACCTTCATCAACGACTACCTCGTCCCGACACTGCGCAAGCAGGGTCTGTCCACCGGCATTCTGGGCTACGACCACAACTGGGACGTCACCAGCTACCCCGAGACCCTGTACACCGACGCGGCGAGCGCCAAGAACGCCACCGGCACGGCCTGGCACTGCTACGCCGGCGACGTCTCGGCACAGACCGTCGTCCACAACGACTACCCGGGCAAGCCCGCCTTCCAGAGCGAGTGCTCCGGCGGCAGCTGGGAGGGCAACGAGCAGGGCGCCTTCGCCGGTGTGATGGACAACGTCATCAACGGTCCGCGGAACTGGGCCCAGAGCATCATCCGCTGGAACCTCGCCCTGGACTCCAGTAGCGGTCCCACCAACAACGGCTGCCAGGGCTGCCGCCCTGTGGTGACCGTCTCCCCGAACACCAACGGCACCTGGACCTACACGCCCACGGCCGACTACTGGGGGCTGGCGCAGGCCAGCAAGTTCGTCCAGCCCGGTGCCCGCCGGGTCGCCTCCAACACCTTCGGCAAGGGCAACGTCGAGGACGTCGCCTTCACCAACCCCGACGGCTCCACCGCGCTGGTCACCTACAACGCCGGCAGCACGGCACGCACCTTCACCGTCGGCTGGGGCGACCGCCACTTCACCTACACCCTGGCCGCGGGAGCAGCCGCGACCTTCACCTGGACCGGCACCCAGCACGGCAGCACCGACGCGGCCGCCATCGGCTCCGTCGACATCCCCTTCAGCAACCCCGACGGCAGCCAGCCCCTGATCAGCTACGACAGCGGACTGCTCGCCCAGCAGCCCCAGATACGCATCGGCGACCAGTGGCTCGGCTACACCCTGCCCACCGGCGCCTCCCTCACTCCGCCCACCGGCGAGACAGCCCTGCCCCGCGACGGCTGGCAGGCATCGGCCTCCGCGAGCAGCTCGGACGACCCGCCGTCCAAGGCCATCGACGGCGACGCGACCACCCGGTGGAGCCTGGGACACGGCATGCAACCGGGTGACTGGTTCCAGGTCGACCTCGGCTCGACCCAGACCTTCGACCAACTTGTCCTGGACACGAGCGCCTCGTCCGGCGACTTCGTCCGCCAGTACGACGTGTACGCCTCCGACGACGGCACCAGCTGGGGCAAGCCGATCGCCACCGGCCCCGGCAGAACCGTGAGCCGGATCCTGCTGCCCACCACCACCGCCCGCTACATCCGCGTGGTCAACAAGGCAAGCTCTGGCAGCTGGTGGTCCCTCCACGACCTCTCCGTCTTCGCCTCCGACGGCAAGACCATGTCGCCCCCGGCCACGAGCGCCGGCCTCCAGCGCAAGAACGCGACCCTGCCCGACGGCACCAAGCTGCAGGTGACGTACAACTCCGGCAGCGGGGCTGCCACATTCGACGTCCCGTGGGGCGGCACGACGTACAGCTACCGACTGCCCGCCGACGCCGCCGCGATCCTCACCGCGCGCGCTGCCTGAACGCACGCCTGCGGAAACCGCCAGTATGAAGCCACACAGCGAGGGCCCGCGCAGAGGAAATCTGCGCGGGCCCTCGCCCTCTTGCGCTCTCAGCTCGGCACTACTACCCGGAGGAACGCGTGGAACGAGCCGGCATCGACGAGACCTTTGTCCGTGATCTTGTTCGTGATCAGCACCCGGACCTGGCGGACCTCGAGATCCAGCCGGTTCCCTCGGGCTGGGACAACCAACTCTGGCGACCCGGCGACGAACTGGCCGTGCGCCTGCCGATGACCGAACGAGCCCCCGCGCTCTTGAGTAAAGAGTTCCGGTGGCTCCCCGAACTCGCCAAGCGTCTGCCGCTGCCGGTACCGACGCCCCAGCGCCTCAGCGAGCCGACACCACGCTTTCCCTGGCCGTGGGTCATCGCGGCATGGGTTCCTGGCGAACCGGCGGACACCGCCGCAGGCTGAGCGAGCGACCATTCCGGCCCACGTTCCTTGGGGCCGAGAACGCGGCCCGACCGCGCCGCGTTGATACCGGTCAGGTATCATCTCTGTATGGCGATGACACTCCGGCTCCCCGACGACCTTGACGCGAAGCTCACCGAGCGGGCTCGTCGGGAGGGTCGCAGCAAGCAGGAACTTGCCATCGAGGCCATCCGTGACGCCCAGAACCGGGCCGAGCTGAAGGTCGACGACGTCTTGGCCGAGGTCATGGACAGCGATGCGGAGATCCTGGACTACTTGAAGTGACCGACATGCGCTGTCTCCAGATCGACGAGATCCTGGCCATCGCCCGCACGGTCAACGGTACCGAGCACGGCGTGCGCGACATGGGCCTTCTGGTGTCGGCGATCGAGCGACCCCGGACGAACGTGTTCGGAGCCGAGTTGTATCCCACGCTGCACGAGAAGGCTGCGGCGCTGCTGCACTCCGTCGCCCGCAATCACGCGCTGATCGACGGCAACAAGCGCACCGCCTGGCTCGCCATGCGTGTCTTCCTGCGGTTCAACGGCGTCAGCGCCGGTGCCGTCCCCCCACCCGTCTCCGCTGCCGGCCCGTTCGTCGAGGACGTCGCACAGGACAACATCGACGTACCGGCCATTGCCAAGCGCCTCTCGACCTGGTTCCCCATTTCCTGACGTTCGGCCTCGTGTGGTGGGGGACGGAATGAGGCCCCGAAAGCGGCACTGGCTCTGCACGCCTACCTGCGGTGGCGCAACGCCAACGCCCGCCACCGCGACGTCCTGGCCGCCGAACGCAAGGAACGCGCCCGCATCCAAAGCGAGTAGGGCATCCGGCGGGGCGGACGCCCGCTCACGACGGCGCCTGACGAAAACGCTCCGCGGGTCAGACCACCAGCGCCGCGCGCAGCGCACGGAATGCCTCACGAAGTTCCAACGTGGAGATCGGATCGATCTCCATCTGCAAATGGCACACGTCGTCGTCGCCGTTGGGAGTCAGACGCACGAAAAAGGCGAAACCATCTCCGACTGGCTCCGCCTTCAACCTCAGCGGATTGTTCCGACCGGGAGTCACTGCAGCCGAAAAGCGCACGCCCGGCGAGGGCGCGCGCAAGTGAGAGAGCACGCGGGCCACGAAGTCCATGACCTCCGCAGCGCTGAGATCCGCAGTGAAGTCAGCTGTCAGCCAGGACGACCAGTCTGCTGTGATCCGCCAGCTGTCCGCACCGATCCGAGCCAGTTCCAGCCACACATCATCGTTGCCGAGGCGTATCCGATGCTGTTCCATCGTCGCCCTCCGGCATCCATGGCCTGGGCTCAAGATCCTATGGTGCGGATCTCCATCGTCGGAAGTCGTTGCACGTCATCCACCCTCCCCACCAACCTGCGAACCTTCCCGGTCAGAGCACTGGACCAGCGGCTACCGACCCCCGTCGGTCACTCCGCGCGCGGTCGGTACAGCCGCTTCGGGCTCGTCCGGCACGGGCCCCGCCTCTGCCGTAGTCCGAGCGGTCGCAGTCCCGGAAAGCTCGCTTCCCCTCGTGCCCGGATTCGTCGTGGCCTCCTGTCCCCGCTCGATCATGCCCAGCGCCACCCCGACGATGATGATCACGCCGCCTGTCACCTGGGCGAGCCGGATCGACTCCCCGTTGATCACGACGGCGCCGATGACGCCGAAGACCGGTACCAGGTTGAGGATGTTGACCGCGACGCTCGACGCCATCCTGCGCAGGCCGTAGTTGTAGAGCAGGAAGCCGCCGACCGAGCACGCCACGGCCAGGTAGACCAACAGCGATGAGGCGGTCGCGCCAGGCATCCGCCAGTCGTCGGCCTCCAGCAGGGACGCGAGCAGGAAGCCGGCCGCGCCCGCCAAGGTCTGGTAGTAGGTGACGCTCGCGGCGTCCTGGCCAGCGCTCGCGCGCTTGCCGAGCACGTTGTAGCCGGCCCAGGCCAGCCCGCCGAGCAGCAGCAGGATGTCCCCCAGCCAGCGCGAACTGCCGCCGACCTCGGCCCCGTTGCGCACGACGAGGAAGGCGCCGACGGTGGCCAGCAGCACGCCCGTCACGCGCGGCAGCGGCATCCGGGTGCGGAAGACGAGCAGTTCCACCAGCATGGTCATCAGCGGATACGTGGCCACGATCAGGGACGCGTCGGATGCCGTGGACAGGCCGACGCCGACGTTCTCCAGGATGAAGTACACGGTGATGCCGAGGAACCCGCTCAGGTAGAGCTGCCGCCGTTGCCGGGGGGCTGGACGGGCCGGGCGGTGCCTGCTCAGCCGTACCGTCACGCCCAGGAGTAACGCCGCGAGGGTGAACCTGATGGCGCCGATAGTGAGCGGGCCGACATCCTCCAGCACCTGCTTGGTCACCGCGTACGAACTGCTCCAGAACAGCGCGGCCGCCATGACCGCACACACCGCCCACACCGTGGGTCCTTGTTTGCGCATACCAAGTCGCCCCTCTCTGCTACCCACTGCCGCCCACCGAAAGTGATGCGAGGAGTCCGAATTACCTTCGGAATCCGGCAGGAAGAGGCAAGCGTGGACGAACTAGATTCGGCGTTGGTGCGGATGCTCCAGGAGGATGGTCGGCGCACCAACCGGGACATGGCCCAGGAACTCGGTATCGCCCCGTCCACATGTCTGGAGCGAATCCGGTCGCTGCGCAGCAGCGGCATCCTGACGGGATTTCATGCGGAGGCAGACCTCGCGGCGATCGGCCGCGGGCTGCAGGCGGTGATCGCCGTACGGGTCCGCCCCCCGACACGTGCTGTGATCGAGGCCTTCCAGACCTTCCTGGAGGGGATGCCCGAGGTCGTCTCGATCTTCGTCCTCACCGGGAACGACGACTTCCTCGTGCACGTCGCCGTCCGGGACACCGACCATCTGCACGCAGTGGTCCTGGAGAAGCTGGCGAAGCGCCCGGAACTCGCCGACGTACGGACGTCGGTGGTCTATGGGCACCTGCGCAAGAAGGTCATCGATCCGGCGTGACACCGACGCGGACCTCGCTCGCGGCGGGCCACCGGGCCCGTGGTGCGGTCTCCTTGGCCGCCGCAACGAGCAGGTCGTTCGCCTCGGCCCGGCTCATTGCCCCCCGCAGGCCGCTGCCCGGGGACCGCAGACCAGCGGACCGCGCCGCTCCCACTCCTGAGCAACCGTCCGAGGCATCGCCCGCGGCAGCCACAGGGCGGCCGCGGGCGCGCGCACGAGGTAGGCCCAGGCTTGCCCCGCGCCACAGCCGGGGGCGGCTCACACGTCCGCTGTCTCCCAGCAGCGCGCTGGAACAACGGCGTGGCCGACCCGTCGGCACGCTCACGATCGCAACCGCGGCGACAGCCGGGCGTGAGCTGCTGCCGGAGTGCTCGCCGCGCTCGCCGCATCATGCCCGTCCTTGGACGTCCGCACCCTGGAGGCCACGGACGAGCGATGCACCCCGCACCGCCGATCCGCCCGAATCCCACACCATGGAGCAGCTGGAGGCATTCCTGCCGGTTGCCGATGTCACGCTCCCGGCCGACGTGCTCGACGCCATCGACGAGATCGTCGCCCCCGGAGTCACGGTCAACCCCCGTCGACAACAGCTACGGAGACTTCGAGCTGCGGGCTGACCGGCGGCGGCGCCGACGTGAACCGGCTCGGCCGGTCATGGCCGATCGAGTCTGGTCACCGTGACGGCATACCGGCCGGGTGATCGGCCCCGGGGCTGCGCCCCGCTCGACCGCCGACTCCCGTGACAGAGCTGCGTCTCCCCGCCCCTGCACGCGCGGCGGTTAGGTGTGGCGCCTCACAGTAGATCGGCATGCGGCGTCAACGCTGCCCGCCGTGACGCCGATTTGACGCTCCGTGCCGCCGATCGCTCCTCGAGGGTGACAGGCGCCGACCGGATCGTCGTCATGGAGGTCGGCCGGGTCCGGTCGGTGGGCACCCACGAGGAACTGGTGGCCCAGGACCGGCTGTACGCGCAGCTGGCTGCCACCCAGCTCCTGACCCCCCTCGCGATGACCTGATCCACCCCACGTAGGGTTGTCCGGCCGTCCACTGCCCCCATTCCGGCCGGGCAACCCCACGCACCGACACCCACGGAAGACCAAGACCGCGAAAGGCCCCGCATGCACACCGAGTCGGCCATCCCTTACAGACGTGCGGTGTGGGACTGGCTGGCGCAGCCGACTGCGCTGTTCGGCGGTGTGTACGGGCTCCTGGTGTCGAGTTCGGCCGTCGCCGCGCTCACGCAGTCCGGCGAGGTGACCCGGGCGGCGCGTATGGACGACGCCCTGTGGGTCCTGTTCACCGCCCTTGCCTCGGCCCTGGCTCATGGTTATGCCCACCAGATCGCCTACCGCGATGCCCAGGGCCATACCGGCGTACGGGGTGTGGTGCGTGCCGTGCTCGCCAAATGGCCGCTGGTGCTGGCGGCCCTCCCCACCACACTGCTGCTGTGGGGGGCGGGCCTCGGCTGGTGGCGTTCCCAGGGCATCGAATACGTCGCCTTCGCAATCAACACCGTCCTGCTGCTGTGCTGGGGCCTGCTCGCATGCCGGGCTGCAGGCCGCACGTGGGGACGAGCCGTCAGGATCGGCTGCGTCGACGCGCTCTTGGGAGTGGCCGTCGCATTGGTCAGCACACTGCTGAAGTAGCGCGGCGACGGTCACTCATGCCGGTGCGGAGGGCCGGACCGATGCGCTGAGCCGCGCACCTGGCCGGCCTCCGTCAGGCGCTGACGGAGGCCTGGAATTGGTGGCTGACGTCCTGGCGGGAGATGACCGAAGCGATTGAGTGAGGAAGCCGCTTCGGCCAGCCGTGACGCTCGTTTGACGCTCCGAGTGCCAGAAGGCTCCTCCCGTAGACCGAAAATGGCCGTGACCTGCTGTTATGTCACGTCCCTCGTTTCGCGACATCTTTCCGATGACCCACCATGTGGAGTGTGTTGCGATCCTTGAGCCTGCGGCAAAGGGCTCCTGACCTGCAGGTTCGGGTGGTGTGCGTAAGAATGGAAGCAGGCCGAGGCCAAGGAGAAGCTGGCCCGGACAGTCGAGGCATTCCGCCAGTTCCAGCAAGGACAGCTGCCCGCCGGCCCCGGAGCCGACGCTCTCATGGCCACCTTCCGCACCGTCGAGGAGGAGTTGGAGGGGAATGATCCGGGACCGGCGAAGGTGGTTACCGACCGGCAGGTCGAGCTATTGCTGAAGAAGAAGGCCGCCGTCCTGCATCTGTCCGCCGCGAACTACTGCTGGTTCGAGGACCCGGCGAAGGCTCTCTGTCTCAAGCTCGCCGGCGCCAAGTCCGCGAGGGCGCCGTTGACGGGGCTGTGTGACAGCGTCCGCTGCCCGCAGGCCACCCACCATCTCGTCCACCGGCCCATCTGGCAAACGTCAGCCGACAACGGCACTGCATTGCTGAGCAGCCCCCGCATTCCGGCGGGGGAGAGGACTCGTCTGCGTGCTGAGCATGAGCGTTCGCAGCACGTCCTGGAGGAAATCGACAAGGCCAGCGGAAAGGCGGAATGACGTGGCCCTCACTCCTGAACAGCGTGAGCAGACCGAACGGCGGATCCGCGCGGCCATCGACCGTCTGCTGGCCGGGCAGATTCCGCCCGGCGGGGCTTGCGACGTCAAGACCCTGGCCCGCGAGGCCGGTATCTCCCGCGCAGCTCTCTACCGGACCTGGGGACATCTCAAGGACGAGTTCGAGCAACGACGGTCCACCGCCCGGGCCGCCGGCCAGCAGCCCGACCCGCGCGAGGCTCGGATCGTCCGCCTGCGAGCACACAACCAGCGACTCACCAGCAAACTCGCCCGCACTCACACCGAACTCGCCCAGCTCAGGGAACGCCATCAACTGGCCCTGTCGGTCCTGGCCGCCCAGGACGACGAACTCCAGCGGCTCCGCCGCCAGCTGAGCACGATCAGCCCCACCGCCCCTGCAGGCGTCGTCCCTCTGCCCCCCGATGAACCCCTCCAGCGCGTGCTCAAGAGGGTAGAGAGGTGGTTGTCGTTGAGTGAGAGGACGGGAGTCACGTGAACGTGTATGAAGCTGTGGACAGTCGGCGGGCCGTGCGGGCGTCAGCGATGAGCCCGTACCCACAGAGGTTCTCGAACGAGTGCTGACCGCTGCCACGCGGGCTCCGTCAAGATCTCCAGCCGTGGCATGTCTATGTCGTGGCCGGCGATCCCTTGGCCGAACTGAAGAAGCGTGCGACTGCCAGGGCGCTTGCGGGAGACCCGGGCGATGAGCGGGAGTAACCGATGTATCGGGCCGAGCTACCTTCACCGTATCTGGTCCGCTTTTCCGCCGCGGCCGCCCAGCGGTACCAAGCGCTGGGAATCGAGCGCGACGACCCGACAGGCCCATGAAGATCGCCGCCTTGAACTCGCAGGCGTCGGCACGCGCCGCGGCACGCCCGCCTGCTCCCGCCACGTGCTCGGAGAGCGCGACAGCGTCGGCGCGACGGACACCGAAGGCGTCAGGCGAGTCCAGAAGGTACTCAAGGCGTATGGCGCGCAGCTCGCGCCACTCCTCCGCCGTGATCCGGCGTATGACGTACTTCATGGTCCTTACTCTGTTCGGGGCGGTCAGGGGCGGCGTGCGGGCACGATGTCCTTCGTCAGTAGCCTGTTGCCGGACCAGCAGAGCCGGTAGAGGTCCACTTCGTCCAACAGGTCGCGGCCGGAACGGTAGAACTCGCAACGGGCGCCGGGCGGGCGGGATGCTGACCGGGCCTGGTCGGACGGGTAGGGGTAGGCGCGGGCCGGCAGCAGAGGGGCGAGTTCGGCGCGCGGCCGGCCGGTGGTCAACTCCTCGAACCGGAATCATGACGAACGGGTACGACCTCAACAAGGGCCAGCATTCCTCGCCTGCCCCCGTCATGCGGATGCTGCGCGAGTACGACGAGCAGACGGCCCCGGCCGCCGTCGCGCAACCTTCCGCATGTCGGGGGAACTCAAGGAGCCACAAGGCCAGGGCCAGTGTCTGTCCTGAGGATCTTGATGGCCTAGCGGTCACACTCCGATGAAGCTCACTGTTTCTGTCATGTCCGCCCGCCCGGTGCGCAGCCGTGGCACGTCTTCCTTCTCGAATCCCACCGAGACGCCACAGAACAGCACGAGCCCATCACTGGCTCCGACTGTCTGGCTGACGGACTTGCGATACATCGTCCACATCACCTGGGGGCAGCTGTGCACCCCTTCCGCCCTTAGCAACAGCATGACCGTCTGCAAGTACATCCCCGCGTCCCCCCACTGTCCGGGCCCCATCGTCCGGTCGAGGTAGCAGAACAGTACGACCGGCGCCCCGAACGCCTGCGAGTTCAGGGCAGCGATCTTCATGGGTCTGTCGGGGTCGTCGCGCTCGATCCCCAGCGCCGTGTACCGCTGGGCAGCCGCGGCGGAAAAGCGGTCCAGATACGGCGAGGTCAGTTCGGCCGGGTACATCGCTACTCCCGCTCGTCACCCGGGTCTCCCCGCAGTGCCCTGGCCGTCGCGTGCCTCTTCAGTTCGGCCAAGGGCTCGCCGGTCACGACATACACGTGCCACGGCTGGAGGTTCCCACTCGACGGTGCCCGCGTCGCTGCGGCCAGCACTCGGTCGAGTATGTCTTTGGGTACAGGCTCATCACTGAACGCCCGCACGGCCCGGCGACTGTCCACGGCTTCATACACATCCACGTTTTCTCGTCCTCTCATCCAATGACAGCCACCTCTCTACCGTCCTCAGCACGCAAGAAGGCAACAGAGGAGGTTAGTGCCGAGGTAAGCCCAAAGCCCTCTTGTCGCCACGCCACCTACCGCACCCGCGAGGCTCCCGAGCGGGTACGCGAAGCCGTTACCGCCCGCGTTACGCCGTACCGGTCGCCGTGCAGGGCTCCGTCGTTCTCGCGGTCAGCCCGAAGTCGCCAGTATGGGCCCGATACCCCAAGTCGGCGGCGGTGGGCGGTTCGTACGGGCGGTGGATACGCCTGCAGGCGGCTTCCGGTGATCATGGAGTGTCGAGTTTTTTGAGACAGGCTCCGGCCTTGGACGACAGGTTGACACCCGCCTCCACCGCATCCGGTCCGCTGCCGGCGTCGACGCCACCGCCGCTGCTGTCGGCGTGGGCTCCCAGCGCCATCGTCCCGCCCGGCGCCATCCCGTCGGAGCCCGCGATCCGTCACAGGTCCCGGGCCGGGGAGCGGTACAGTGCTGCGCCACGTTCCGCCGTCCGCGGCGCCGCGCGCTCCTCGGACGGGGCGAGCCAGAACAGGACGGGCGGAAGGCCGACCTCGATCACCGCGAGCGCGATCTGGAACCACTGCGGCCAGCCGAGGACGGCCAGGGAGATCAGCCGGCCGAGCCCACCGAGCAGGAAGGCGGCGGAGAGGGCGCGCACCGCCGTCGCCGGGATCGGCCGCTGCCGGGCGGCCCAGAGCCAGGCCAGTCCGTAGCCGACGAAGCTCGCCCCCATGAACCGCCCCCAGCTGTCGACGGTCGCCCCGGCAGAGCCCGCGCCCGGGATGGCCGCGTTGCCGAGGGCGACATGGAACAGCCCGATCGCTACACACGCCCAGCCCATGAGCTGTACGAGTACGCGCAGAGTCCTGGCCATTGGTCCATCACCCTGTCTTGGTCCGACGTCATAGTTGACGTGTGTCTACTAAGCTCGACCACAGCGTGGCGAGTAAGTAGACGCGTGTCAAGTAAGCTTTGGCCGTGCCTCCCCGCCAGCGCCTCAGCCCCGCCGACCGCCGCGCCCAGCTCCTCGCCGTCGGCGCGCGGATGTTCGCAGCCCGCCCCTACGAGGACGTGCTGATGGACGACGTCGCCCGGCAGGCCGGCGTCTCACGGGCCCTGCTCTACCGTTACTTCCCGAGCAAGCACGCGCTCTTCGCCGCGGTCTACCAGCAGGCCGCCGACCGGCTGCTCGCCGAGACGAAGCTCGACCCCGCCGACTCGCTCGTCGGGCAACTCGTCCAGGGGATGGACATCCACCTCGATTACTTCGTGGCCAACCGCCACACCGTCCTCGCCGCGAACCGGGTGCTCGCGGGCGACCCGGTCCTCC
Organism: Streptomyces sp. B21-105; assembly: GCF_036898465.1. Taxonomy (NCBI): domain Bacteria; kingdom Bacillati; phylum Actinomycetota; class Actinomycetes; order Kitasatosporales; family Streptomycetaceae; genus Streptomyces; species Streptomyces sp. B21-105. The sequence continues at coordinate 7,044,104 of NZ_JARUMJ010000001.1, forward strand.
AGACGATCATGACCGGCGAGCTGGACGCGCTCCGCGCCCGCCTGCTCGCCGTGCTGCCCCTCGCGGACGAGAGCGCGCGCCGAACCGTCTCGGCCGTACTGAAGAGCTGGTTGGTCTTCGTCCAGATCCTCGTCGTCGACTGGCTCACCGAGCAGACCTGCTCCCGCACCGAGCTCCGCGACATCTGCATCGGCGCCGTCCTCGGCGCCCTGCGCCCCCTGCTCCCTGCGGACCGCGTGCCGAACTGGCCCTGACTCTCGGGTGAGCCGACGGCGGGGTCGGCTTGGGGCCGGGTGCCGCCGGCGCGGATGGCGGGGACGCTCCAGCCGGGTCGCGGGGAACGTTTCGGCCCGGTCCCGCCTCCTGACATGCCGAAGCGGGCCCGCAGGAGACCCGCCGCAGGCGAGAGGTGTTTCCCATGACATCGAGCACAACGTCGGCCACGGCCGCCACGAGCAGGCCGCTCCCGAACGCCGAAGGGGCGGAGCATCGCTGGGTGGATGTGCGCGGCATCCGGCTACATGTCGCCGAGTACGGGACCGGGGCGGCGGTCCTGCTGCTGCATGGCTTCCCGCAGCACTGGTTCGCCTGGCACCGGGTCGCCGCCCTGTCGGCCGCCGGACCACGGCTGATCTGCCCGGATCTGCGGGGTCTCGGCTGGTCGGAGCAGACCCGGCGCGGCTACGACATCGACAGCCTGTCCGAGGACATGCTCGCACTGCTGGACGCACTCGGCCTCGACCGCGTGGGCCTGGTCGGTCACGACTGGGGCGCCCACGTCGGTTTCCGGCTGTGCCTGCGGGCACCGGAGCGGTTCAGCGGCTTCCTGGCGCTCAACATGGCGCACCCGTGGACCCGGCAGCGGGCCATCCTGCCGAACCTGTGGCGGCAGAACTCCCCGCCCGGCTCGGTCTGGACGTCCAGGGCCTTCGCGGCGCGGGCGTGGCGGGCGCGCATGCGCTGTTCGGTGTCCGGGTCAGGGGGAGGCGAGTACACCAGTGATCTCCCGCAACTTGGCGGCGGTCAGGGAGGGTTGGGCGACGGCGTCGGCCGCCTGACTCCAGTGTGGCGCACCGGACGCGGCCAGAAGGACGTCCGTCACTCCTGGGCATGACGCGACCGCGAGGACGCACGCCTGTGCGGGGGTCAGGCCCGGACGGATGAGGTCGGCGAGCTCTTGGTCGACCATGCCGGGCAGTTCACCGCCGTGCAGCGGCGCCGACGCCATCACCCGCAGCCTCGCCCCGGCGGCGGCCGGGAGCGGGCCACGGCCGTACAGGGCCTGGACGATCGGCGTCATCATCACCAGGCTCACCGGCATCTGGACCGCGACCAGGTGGTGCCGACCGCCCGCGGCTTCGGCGGCCAGGGCGAGCAGCTCCCCCACCGTGAACGCCTCCTCTTCCAGGCCCGCCCACGTGGCAATGCCGTACCCGGCCACCCGCCCGGCTGCCACGGCTTCCTCGAGGACGACGAACGCCTCCCGCATCGCGCGGTGCAGGGCCAGGCGGTCGCCGGGGTGGGCGCGCTCCGGGTTGTGCAGCAGGACCAGGTCCAGCCGCTCGCGCCCGACTGCTCGCAGTTGCGGCCCATCTGCCAGCGCACGTACTGCGGGGCGAGGCTGTGCCCGACCACGGCCAGGTCCTCGGTGAGAACGCTGGCGTTCACGGCATCGGCACCGGTGGCCGCGGTGAAGTACCCGGCCTTGGTGGAAACCTGCAAGGTCGGGTGGGCGGCCAGGACTGGGGCCAGCAGGGTCTGCGCCTGGCCGGTGGCGTAGTTGGGGGCAGTGTCGATCCACTGCGCGCCGGAGGCGGCCGCACGGACGGCCGCCTCCGGGATCGCCCGGCACCGGTAGGTGCCCAGAGCGAGCTGTGCTGTCACAGCAGGCTCCCCACCGTCGCGGCCTGCCCGGCAACGAGCTCCTGCACCAGCCCCGCGACGTCCTCCAGGGCGAGGCCGGCTGTTTCGGCGAGCGAGGCCAGGTCCACGGTGCGGCCGTCGACCAGCGGGCGCAGCACCGCCTCCGCCTCGGGTGCGAACTCGAACGTGCTCCCGGCGGCGGAGAGCGTCACCGCGTCCTCGCCGACCTCCAGCACGGCGCGGGCGGTGGTCAGCCGGACCCGCAGAGCGCCGTCGACGAGGAGGCCGTCGCTGTACGGCAGGCTCGGCACCGTCCGGCCGACGGCCTGCCCGTCCATCGCGGCCCGGTAGCGGGCGAGCAGCGTCGGGTCGTCCAGCAGTTCGGCGAGTCGCTTGCGCATCCCGTCCACGGCGTGGGCCTGGACGTCCGGTGCGGCGAGCAGCGGCAGGTCGCGCCGCCAGTCCTCGTGCGTGAGCAGCTGCTCGGACACCCACGCCATCAGGTCGGTCGCCGTGTGGGTCTGAAGGCCGCAGGTGACGTGCAGGGAGCGGGTGCCCTGGTCGGCGGAGACCTCGTGCCACGCCTGAGCCTCGCGTTCGGCTGCCTCCTGCGCGAGACGGCGTCGCGTGTCCTCGGCACGGCAGGCGAGGGCGGCATCCCGGCGGGGGAAGCTCATAGCCCAGCCCCCCACCGGCCTATTCCCGACCCCGACCTCCGGTTATCAGCTTTGGAGTGTTTGGCCGTGTCTGCTGATCCGGAAGTATTGGACTGGATTGAGGCCCAGTTGGAGCACCGTGTCGTCTGTCTGCCGGATAGTGGCCACGGTCATGCCCTCGGGTTCGCGTAGGCATCGGTACACAGGCGGGTCGCTCTGCTGCCTCGTGCACGGGCGAGGCTCTTCGATCGCACAATGCGGGCTGTCCCACGACAGGGTCTGTCCGCCGGCGACCAACTGACCCGCTTCCCGCGCGCCCTTCAGGGGGGTGGTGGTGTGCCTGAAGGGGATGGGCGATCCAGGTTGGTCGCCGGCGTTGAGGATCTCGTCGAGTACGTCGCCCACGTCACCTTGGGCACTGTAGTAGGCAGTGACGTACAGGGTGCAGGACACCTTGTACTCGTTGTCGGCGGTGAAGGTCCATCCGCCGCCCCCTGTGCATACGTCCTCCAAGGTGAGCAGGCGGAAGGTGAGGGAGGGGACGGCATCGTAGGCGCGGACGATGCTGCGAAGCCGTTGTTCGGCCGCCTCACGGGCCTGCTGTGCCTGACGCCTTCCGGCGAATCGGCGCACCGTCCTCGGGCGAGTCCTGTTGACGTAGTCGTAGGCGTTGCCGAGAACGACGACACCAGCGGTGGCGGAAATACGCGCCACGCCCCCCATGGCCTGTTTCGTCCTCGTTTTCCAGCTCACCGCTTTGCCCGGGTACTCGCGGGCATGGCAGCCGACTGCACCACGGATGCCGCGGCCGTCACAGCGGTCTGCACGGCCACCCATGCGACGACCGCTCCCAGGGAGGGGTGGGAACCCACGAGATGGGGAGCGGTGAAGGCCACCCAGACGAAGGCCGAGACAATGACGGCAAGGTGATTGCCTCGCACCCGTACGAGCCTCAGAAGTCCCCACACCGCTACCGGTACGAACGCCCAGCCTGCCGCGTTGGCCACAAGGTACTGGCTGGTTCCTGCGAACCACTCCGACTGTCCGGAATCAACTTCGGCGTCGGCAGCGTGATCAGCCCACACATAGAGGGATTCGAAGAGACGCCATCCGGCCAGCGTAGCTGCGGCAGCCGCGGCAGCTGCTTTCGCTGCACGTATGAAATAGCCCATGGCCACGATCCTCCTCCTGCCTGCGGCCGGGGTGGTATCCGTCAACATACTCATACCGAGGAGCCCGGAGGCGCCGGAAAGGTGTCCGGCGCCCCCGGGCGAGGTGGGTGGGTCGCTACTGTGCGAGAGCTCCCACAAATGCCTTCGCGTAGTTGAGTGTTCCGGAGACTTTCGGATGAAACGACTTCATCGAAGGTTTCGGTGCCGTCTTGTCCGCCCTGGAGCGCCCCCTGAGGACGATGCCGTGTATCGTTTCGGGGTCACCGCAGATCGCCTGTCCCGCGAACGCCTCACGGGGGTCGGCGAATACGCCATTCACCTGGTTCTGCGTGTTGGCGTCGTCGACGGCTCCCTTCATCTCCTGCGCCACGGTGTCGGCCATGCTGTTGAGCCACGGACCCTCTGCGAGGCCGATGCCGGGCACGCACTGGCCCGAGTTCTCAAGTAGCCTCGGATATCCCATCAGGACGATCTTTGCGTACGGGGCTTGCTTGTGAAGTGCGACCAGGGTCTTCACGAGCCGGGGCCGGACCGTGTCATGCGCCCAGGCAGGGGCCCAGTCCTTCAGCGCGGGAGTACTGGTGCCGGTCTCGTCACCGGTGTCGGGGTTTCGCTCATCGATCGACGCATCCTGGCATTTCTGCGTCACGGCCAGCACGCACTTGGTGATGATGTCGGCGAACGCCATGTCGTTCCCGCCGATTGACAGGGCGACAAGGGTGGTGTTCTGGTCCAGGTAGCCCTGTTGGATCTGTGGCAGTTCGCCGGCCTGGGATGTGTTGAGGATGTTGTAGTGGCGGGCGCCGGAGCAGGCGATGAGGTGGTAGTCCATCCGCGCGCTCCATGAGTCGTCCAACTCGCCGGTGGACAGGGCTTCTCCGGGGAGAACCGCCCGCCGTGTCCACGCGTACTTGGAGCGGTGGCAGTCGTTCCGCACCTTGTCTCCGTCGACCCTTCCAACATAGTCCGACTCCGGGTAGTAGTCGTCCCCTCCCGGATCCGAGGCGCCTTCGCCAGAAGCATACGAGTCGCCCATGGCGACAACCACATTGTTGGGCTTGCCGGGGAGGGGCTGGAAGGCGACAGCATCCCAGGCGACGTCCTCGTCTGCTGTGCCGTCGTCAGTGGCGTTGGTGAGGGTGACGCTGGGCGTGCCGGTGAAGTGGAAGGCGCCGAGACTGACCCAGCGGTTCGCGCGCTGCTCCACGATCCGGTGAGGGGAGGTGCTGTCGGAGCCGCCGATCACATACGCCGCCTGCCGGGTGTGGGCTCCGGTATCCGGCAGATGCACCAGCACACGGGCCCACTCGATGTTCTTGTCGAGGGTCCAGGTGCCTTTGACGGTCATCAGCCCGGAGTCCCCGCCGAGATGCGCTCTGTCGCGGGTGTGGGTGTACCAGAAGTGTCCGCCGTGCCCGCCGCCGATCTGGTGCAGGTCTCCCTTGGCCTGGTACGGGCCCAGGCCGGGTCCGGTCGATGACGAGTTGGGGTAGAACGTGAACTGGAAGTGCCCGGAATCGGTGCCGCTTGGCCCGCATTCGTCGTTGTAGGTGTCGATGTTGTCGGGCACGGATTCCACGATCAGCGCCCCAGCCGGGGCAGCGCCGCACTTCGGGGTGCCGTACTCCAATCGGTACCCCCGGCCCGGTTCCGCGCGCGACGTGGCGTACTTGATGTTCTCGTGGCCGCAATCGTTGGCGCAGTTCTGCTTCCATGTCACGTTGGATCCGCGCCACCAGTAGGACGCTGCCGGCTTGAACCTCTACGATAACGCGGCGTGCCAGGAGAACTGGGGGGCGTCGAAGTTCAAGGCCCATCTTTGGTACAACTCAGCCCAGGGCGGAGCGTTTCGCAACATCGGGTACAGCGTGTACGACTTCGGCGCATTGCGCCCGGGTGACGGGCACGCACACCCGTTGAGGTACTGCTACTTTGGGGCGAGTTCGCCCTGGCCGGGCTCTAGTCAGAACATCAAGAACAACGCCGCGTCCGGCGAGAACACACACTCCAAGTACATGGCACGGATCTATTACGGCAGCGGCTACAAGAAGCCGTACCAGACCATGGGCGCTTATCAGCAAATTGACAAGTTCACGACCGTCTATAACGAAAACGCGTCGTTCGCCTGGATCCAGCCGTAGGCCGGATAGAAGGAGACTGCAGTGAAAACCCTGGGAAAGTCCCTCAAGGTCGCGCTGCCACTGGCCGCTGCGGCCGCCGTGTGCACTGTCGCCGTCGTCGGCGCGATGTCGTCTGACAACGGTTCATCTCATCCTCATGAGAGGGCTGCTGAATCGAAGGTGGCCGCCCCGCCGCCAGCCAGGGCGGCAGTGGGAGACCCGAGTAATCCGGCCACCTGGCGGTTACCCGTCGAGGCATACATGCCGGCACCCTCCGCGCGCCTGACCATCACGAACGTGCGCGACGACCTGATGGACGCGTGCATGAGCAAGGCGGGCTTCGATAACTGGACGCCTGCCCCGGACCTGCCCAACATCGACGGTGCGAGCTTCACGGACGGCCGCTACGGGATTTCCGACGCCGAGCAGGTTACGCAGTGGGGCTATCACCGCGACCCGGCGTTGATGCGGTCCTACAACGACGCGATGCTCGACGGGGCGGTCGACGAATCCGGAGCGGACGACGCACAAGTGCGCCAGTGCGTACAAGAGGCCGACGGAAGCGTTACGGCGGTCCAGACCGCCCCGCTCGTCGAGCAGATCGACATCGAGGGCTACAAGACGTCGCTGACGGATCCCGCGGTCAAAGGCGTGTTCGCCAAATGGTCGGCCTGTATGAAGGGCAAGGGCTACAGCTACGCCACACCCCCGGACGCGCAGGAAGACCCGAAATTCACCGATCCCGAAAAGATCACTCCTGCAGAGATCGCCACCGCGAAAGCCGACCTCTCATGCCGTAACCAGTACCCGGTAGTCAAGACCTGGTTCGACACCGAAGTGAAACTGCAACAGGCCGCGATCGCCAAGAACCAGGGCGCCCTGGACGACATCCAAGCCACCAACCAAGCGCAGGCCGCAAAGGCCAACAGTCTCGCCCAGGCCCAGTGAGCTTCTTCAGCGTTGCCGCTCCAGCGTGAGGATGGCCTTGGCGATTGACGTCATGCGATTGGGGCTGCATCGGGACCTGCGGAAGATCCGCCAGGACTTCAGCCTCGCGACGCCGCGTTCGACGGGTACTCGCGCTGCGGCCAGTGCCTGATTGAGAGTCCTCTCGGTGGGGGTGAGTTCCTGCAGAGGCCTGCGTTTGATGCCGGTGGTCAGCCACGTGCCGGCGCCCTGGTAGGCAAGATCGGCCAGGATGGGAACGCCTTGGCGCTCGCAGATCCGGATGATCCGGTGGGTGCGGGCTGCAGTCAGGTCATGGGTGCGGCCCGGCAGGGCGGGCGAGAGCCACAGCAGCTGGCCGCCGGGGTCGGTGACGACCTGCACGTTCACGCCGTGGCGCCGGTGTTTGTGGGAGTAGTCGGCCCGGCCGTCGCCGACCCGGTCGCACTCGGCGAGGGTGCCGTCGAGCAGGACGAAGTCGGGGTCGTGCTCGCGCAGCGTCTTCAGCAGACCCGGTGCACGTTCGGCCAGCAGGTCGACGACCGTGCTGGTGTAGGCGTGGGCGGTGGACTCGCTGATCCCGAACCCCGCGGCGATCTTCGCGAGGGTGGTGTGTTCGCGCAGGTACACCAGTGCCACCATCGCGCGCTGGGACGGACGGAGCTTGCAGCGCCGGTCGCCCTCACGGGTGATGAGCAGCATGGTGACCCACTCCACGAGTGCATGCGGCAGGTCGAGTGCGGCAGGATGGATGACCAACGAGGCCCCCGAGCAGCGTGATTGAGACGTCAGACATCTCGATCAACAGCCCGGGGGCCTCGCTCGTTGCGCTGCACGGCCCGTCACCCGATCGGTGGCCAACTCGAAGAAGCTCAGTGAACCTCTTTCATCCTGAATACGTGCAGGTCATCAGGGTGTGGACGGCTTGGACGATGGTGCCAATGCGGCGGGTGGAGCATCTGGCGCGTCGGAGGAGTCGACAGGTCTTCAGCTGTGCGAAGGTGCGTTCTCCGGGAGCCCGCAGTCGGGCGTGATCACGGCTGAACTGCTGGTAGTGCTCAGGTTGTTCGCGGTGGTGGTAGTAGGGGTGCGGACGGTGGCGCCGGCGCCCTGATAGGCCCGGTCCGCGAGCACGAGGATCTCCCGGGTCAGGCACGCCTGGACGATGCCGTGGGCTCGCGCGGCGGTCCGATCGTGGGTGCGCCCCGGTGTCGCGCGGGAGAACCAGAGCGGGGCCGTCCGGCCTGCGATGACCTGGACGTTCATGCCGTGCTGCTTGTGTTTTGGGAGTAGTACGGCTCGTCGACCTTGACGCGGTCGATGGGGTTGCTTTCCACTCGGTGGACTTGGTGGAATCCGGCGGCACACCTGGTCAAGGGGTCCGCATCGAGTGCACTGCGTCCGATGCACCGTCACCCTCTGTACGCACATCGCCGTGGATCGGGCGGGAGTGGCGGCCACTCCGAAGCGCGCCGGTGGAGCGTGCGTTGGGTGGGAGTGCATGGCATCGTCGGCGGGCGCACCGGTGCGCCCGATGCACCGCACCGAGCGCACCGGATGCCGGGATGTTCCGCACTCCCCCACCGGGTGAAGCGCACCGAGTGGACCGCCCGATCCGCACCACCGTGGTCTCCGCTCCCCTCCGTGCACGGGCGCGCGGCGGAGTTCACGATGTCCACTCATCCCCGGCGACGGCCCCGCGCGGTGCGCCACGGGTTCGGCCAGCCGCCGGGGTACTGCCGTGTCCGGGAGCGGCGCCGGGCGGGTGGCGGCACCAGCGACGGGGATAGCGCCATACGCAGCCGGGCCGCGTCGGCGAGCTGCTGCAGGCGCTCGCGCTGCTCCGGCGAAAGGTGCGGCGGGGTCGAGGGCCTCCGTGCTTGAGGGTCGGTCCCTGGCACCCTCGCCCGCTCCCGGGTGACTTCGGGGGTGGGCGGCCGGTCGCGTTCCGGCGCCTGGCACGGTGACTTCGTCGTCCGTCCCCCTGTGCGGGCCGCAGGGGGCTTCACGGCCGGAGGCCCTGGCCCTGGCCTTGGCCAGGATCGGGCTGCTGGCGCTGCTGCTCGTGCTCCTGGCGGTGCTGGTCGACCGGACTGGCCGGGTCGGCGGCCGGGGCCTTTCGGTCCTCCATGGCGCGGCGGCGGGTGTCGGCGGCGCGGGTGAGGGCCGCGAGCCGGTCCAGGTTCTTTGGTGTGCGCAGCCACGTCGCCGGGTCGGTCGTGCGGCCCTCCAGGTACTCCTCGGGCATCGCGGCCTGCTGGTGGGCCTGGACGGCGGCGGCCCGCTGCGCCGGGGTCAGGGCGGCGTCCCGGCCCGGGTGGTCGACGGCGTGCTGCCGGTCGGATGCCTGGTCGTGGTGCTGGTCGTCGGGGTGCGCGGCGGCTGACGTCGTCGCGGCCGGAGCGTCGTCCCGTCCGGCGGTCGCAGTGCGGGCGGCGCGGATCGCGTTGCGTACGGCGAGGCTTGCGACCCGGGCCCGCTCGTAGCAGCTCGACTCCCGCGGCGGCTTGCCGTCGGTGCCGGCGATCCACCAGGGCTCGGGCTCGGCGAAGTCGGCGGTGTAGTGGTACACCGCCTTCGTCGAGTACCCAGTCATCGGCAGGGCCGTGCTGCGCCACTGGCCTGCGTTCAGTCGCTTCCTGCTGCGGCACCAGGTCGCCGACCCGTCGGTCTGGCAAGCCGGCGAGCTTGCGGAGTTCAGCGCCGCGGCCCAGGCCGGCGCGCATGCCGGGCAGGCCATGTTCTGGCAGTACGTGGTCCGAGAGATCCCCGCGCTGCTGCGCGGCACATGGCGCGGGCAGCGGCTGACCGTCCCGACCCTGCTGCTGGGCGGCGAGCGGGACAACGTGATCCCGCTATCCATGCTGGCCGGAGGCGAGAGCCACGCAGACGACCTCACCGTACGGATCGTGCCGGGCGTCGGCCACTTCCTGCCTCAGGAGAGTCCTCAAGTGGTCGCTAAACCCCCGCACTCACCGACCAAGATCAGTCGCAGGTCGGCCCATTAGGGTCGGTGGCATGACGACATCCCTTGCTAGCAGTGCCTTCGACTCGCTCCGCCTCGACGCCGTGCCCGATCAGGACGCGTTGCGCCGGGTCTACGAGCTGCCCAAGGACACGGCCGTACGCAAGCAGATGACCGAACTCACCGAGCAGGCCCGGCGGTTGATCGGCTGCTCTTCGCTGGTCCTGGTCGCGAGCGCGGACGCCGAGGGTAACTGTGACGTTTCCCCGCGCGGCGGCCCCGCCGGGTTCGTCTCCGTCCTGGACGCGCGGACGGTGGCGATACCGGACGCGACCGGCAACAAGCGTCTGGATACCCTGCAGAACGTCATCGCCACCGGACGGGCCGGGCTGCTGTTCGTCATCCCAGGGCGGATAACGACGCTCAGGGTGAACGGCCGGGCCTGCGTCTCCACCCGCCCGGAGCTGCTGTCGCAGCTGACCGCCGTGGGCAAGCCGCCGGCCAGTGCGCTGGTGCTGGGGATCGAGGAGGTCTACCCGCACTGCCCCAAGTCGCTCCTGCGCAGCGGAGCCTGGAAGCCGGAGCAGTGGCTGTCGGCGGACGCCCAGCCGACCTCTGCTGAGGTGACGCTGGCCCAGCTGCGGATGCCGGAGCTGACGATCGCTGACATCGAGCAGGCGGAAGCGGACTCGCTGAAGTACCGGTACGAGTAACGAGCCGACCTGCGCTAACTGAACCACCAGCTCGTCGAATCCCCGGACCAGCACGCCCCCAAGACCAATCGCGGGACGGCCCCGGAATACGGGCGGTCGTGCCTGGCAACTCGTAGAGGTTGAGATTCCAAACGCTTCACCCGCACGGATGAACCTCGCCCCGGCCCACAGCCGAGACACGTGATCTCCGTGTCTTCTACGCCGAGATCACAGCGCGGCCCCTCCCGACGAGACACCACGGAAGGCAGACACGCCCAACGCCGCGATAATCCAGTGATCCCCGGTTTCGCTAACCGGGGATCCGGTGCTATAAGGCGTCGCCGATGTTTGCGACCGCCGGTCGCAAGGACGGCCGCCACATCGGCGTGGCGCCCTTGGATAGGCCGCCGAAGCCGTTGCGGTTCCCGGTCGTCCCGGGGGCAACTGCCACGTGGGCCGGGTCGGACTTCTCGCGGTCGGTGCCGAAGTTGCGATCTTCGGTCGCCCCAAGGACGACCGTCGCCACCGTGATATCCGGTCGACCGCACGTACACCCGTGACGGCGACGGCACCGTGGTGATGTCCGACGCGGTCACCGAGTCCGTGCAGGGCCAGACGACCAGCCACGCCGGCTGGTCGGACCAGAGCTGCCGGTACGACGCCGCCGGCCGCCTCACCCAGGTCGACGACACGGTGGAGACGGTCTGCACCCGGCGCACCTACGGCTTCGACAAGCATGCCAACCGCACGTCTCTGACCACGTCCGCCGCGGCCCCCGGTCTGGACTGCCCCACCTCCGGAGGAACCAGCAAGACCTCGACGTTCGACAGTGCCGACCGCATCACCGACTCGGGTTACGTGTACGACGCCTTCGGCCGCACCAGCGCCCTGGCGGGCGGCGTGAGCGTCGGCTACTACACCAACGATCTCGCCTACCAGCAGACCAGCGGCACCAAGCGGCAGACCTGGACCTTCGACGCGGCACTGCGCTTCCGCGCGTGGACGGTGGAGACCAACAGCGGCGGCACATGGTCGCCCACCGAGAACAAGCTCAACCACTACGACGGCGACAACGACAATCCGCGGTGGATCGTCGAGAACACCGCCACCGGTGCCCTGACCCGCAACGTGGGCTCCCTGTCCGGGAACCTCGGCGCGGTCACCAGCGCCACCGGTGACACCGTGCTCCAGTTCACCGACATCCACGGCGACGTGGCGCTCCAGCTCCCGCTCAACGCGGGCGAGGCGCCGGTCGTCCTGGACACCGACGAGTACGGCAACCCGCGCGACCGTCAGCAGGCCGTGCGCTACGGCTGGCTGGGCGGAAAGCAGCGCTCCAGCGAGACAGTGGCCGGCTACACCCTCATGGGCGTACGCCAGTACAACCCCGCCACCGGCCGCTTCCTGTCGGTCGACCCCCAGCACGGGGGCAACGCCAACGCCTACGAGTACTGCTCGGCCGACCCAGTCAACTGCTTCGACCTCGACGGCAAATGGGGCTGGAAGAAGATCTTCAAGAGGGCCAAACGCTGGGCCTGGCACAACAAGTGGGACATCGCGCTCACCGCGGCGGGCTTCATCCCCGGCCTCGGTACCGCCGCGTGGGGCTACCGCGCCTACCGCGGCTACCGTGCCCTGCGAGCGGCCCGCACCATCGCCCGCAGTTGCCGCCGGAACTCCTTCCTGCCCGAGACGCCGGTCGTCATGGCCGACGGCAGCACCAAGCCGATCAGCCAGGTCGAGGTCGGAGACCTGGTCCAGGCGGTGGACGAGATCACCGGTGAGACCTCGATCTCCCCGGTCGCAGACGTGATCACCGGTCACGGCACCAAGGACCTCGTCACCTTGTCCGTGGACGCGGACGGCGACGGCACGTCGAAGAAGATCACCGCGACCGCCAACCACCCGTTCTTCGTCCAGGGCTGCGGATGGGTCGACGCGGTCCAGCTGAACCCGGGCTCACGCCTGTCGAACCCCAGCGGGACCGCACCGAAGGTCACGGCCACCAGCCGCACGCAGGCGGTCCGCACCGTCTTCAACCTGACCGTCGCCGGCACCCACACCTATTACGTGGTGGCTGACGGACAGTCCGCGCTCGTCCACAACTGCGCCCGGTACATCCCCAAGAAGCGCAACGTACTGAACTGGTGGCATCCCACCCGATTCAGCAGCAAGGGTGCTGCGATCCGCCACGCCAAGCAGGTAGCGCGAACCGGAGGCCGCTGCCGATACCGGGGCCCCTGCGGCTCCGGCAACCACGTGCATGTCGACTTCATCAACCGATTCGGACGGATCTTCCGCACGAATCGCTACCGCTGGTGAACCCCTCGGCCATGAAGCGAAAGGAGTGACATGAAGCTCGGGGCGGTCAGCACCTGCCGACCGCCCCGACTCATGCCGTCCCTATGGCCTCAGCAGAATTCCTCGACGTACAGCAGGACACGGCCGTCCTCGGAGCGAAAGTCGAACGCCTGGTACCTCCCCGACCCGGATGCGTTCAGCTCGTCCTTGATCAGGGTCCATGCCTCCTCGCGTCCGTCGGCCGGCACGGGCCGCAGCACCTCTCCGGCGCCCTCCCCGACGATCATCTCGTCCGCGCTGCTCACCAGTCGCCTGATCAGCCGAGCGTCCAGCGGGCCCCTGCTCTTCCGCCACAGACAGCCCTGCTGGTCGACGAGTTCGCCCGCGCTCGCGGGGGAGAACTGACCGGTGGCCGGTTCAGACCCCTCCCCGGGCTCCAAGGAGGCCATCACCTCGGCGAAACTCTTGTCGGACGTTCGCTTTTTCGGCATGAGTCCAGTCTGTCAGCAGACCGTGCGCCGACGACCTGGTTCGGGGGAGGGGCCACCCGTGATGATCTCTCGGCTGGGAATCGAAGAATCGGAAATGGAGGAAAGGTATCAACCCATGACTGTCCCTGTTGCGCCGAATGAGCTCGTGGCCGCCTTGAAGGAACATGCCGGGGTGATGTCCGGACAGGACGTCGCGCCCAAAAGGGCTGTCGACGTCATGGAGCGGGTACGTGTCGCCGGTGACGGCTCGGTAACCGCAGACGCCGAGCGCATCAGCATCACGAGCCGCTGGGACTTCATCGTGACGGACCAGGAGGCATCGTCAGTTCGTCGAGGCCCGCGGCGCCGCATCAGATCACATTTCGGGCGTCCCAGCAGCCACGGAACCACGCGAGTGTCTCGGCCAGCAACTGGCGGTTGTGGTTCTCTTCCAGAAGGGAGAGACGGAAGTTGGGACGCAGTTCCAGCTTTCCCTCGGGGATGTCGACACCCTTCAGCTCGTTGAGCCGCCGCAGCAGTTCGGCGCGCAGCCCGCGGTCGGTGAACGGCTCACGCGCGGCGAGGTGCTGGAACACCACCTCGGCCGTGCCACCGCGTCCGCCGCCCGGGTAGAGCGTCAGCGGCCAGATGCCGCGGCCCGGTGCCCCGGCCTCTCCGAGCATGAGGAACGCGCTGGTGATGGCCTGCCCGGCTCCGTGGCCGACCCATCCGCCGAGCTCCTCCCAACGGGTGAGGAGGGCACGGACCGCGTCGACCGTTGCAGGGGAGTCGTCTGCCGCGAGCTGACGGAAGAACCGGTCGGCGCGCGTCTCCTCGCTCTGGCCTTGCACCGTGCGCTGTGCCGTGTCGCCGTCCGCCTGGGTGTCGTCGACGCCGGTGAGCAGGAGGGCGAGATCGTCGGCAGTGATGCGTTGGGCCGGATCGGCGGCGCCGTTGACCGTGAAGCGGAGGCCGTCCGCGGTCAACCGGGCGCGGACGTCGCCGCCCTCGCCCGGGGACGTCCAGCGGAACCCGTCGGAGACCTTGCCGTCGGAGGTGAGCACGCGATGGGCGTTGGCCACGCCCGGGGTGGCGGCCAAATGGTTCCCCACGGCCTGCGCGCCCGAACCGAGGAATGCGGCGAGGTCACCGTAGGACGTCCAGGTGCCGTGAGGCAGCGCCGCGAGTACCTGATGGGCCAGCTGCCAGTCGCGGCTGCGCTCTGCCCGGCCGATTCCGCGCAGTGGGGCCGGCCACAGTGAGATCGCCCGCTCCGCGAGATCGTCGGCGCGGGCCAGAATCTCCTGCGCGCCCCACCGGTCGGTGGCGGCGATGCGTCGGTTCATCTCCAGGTGGCTGCCCTTGAGCAGGTCCTGCTTGCGCTCGAACGGGTGGTTGGACAGTTCCGAGTTGACCGCCGTGAGGGTCAGGTTGCCGAGCGTATGCCGGAGCCGCGCGTGCAACTCCTCGGCGGTTTCCGTAGCGGCCGCGTCCTCGCTCAGCATCCGCATCCACTCGTCCCCCGCGGACTGGGGCAGCACGTGTTCGATCGTGAGCTGCGCGGAGGCGAAGTCCACCGGTTCGGGGTGCCCATGGCTTTCCTCCAGCCGCTGGAGCACCATCTTGCGCTGGTGCCACCGCCCGTACTGGTAGAAGGGCGCGCTCCGGATCTTCCCGCGCAACTCGTCGTCGTCCGGCCAGAAGCGATTGTCCGCGGAGAGCAACTGATGCAGTCCGTCGGCCACGGGTACATCCAGCGGCAGCTGTCCGGGCACGGCCTGAAAAACGCGATTGAGGTTGTTCGTCGGCACCCGGCAGATCATCCGGCGCACCAGGAAGCTCTCGATGTACGACATCGCTCGGGCGGTGTCCGAGGAGCCGATCTCTCCGCGCTCACGTCGGTCCAGCAGCAGCATCAGAGCGGGGTAGGTGACCTGGGCCTGCCAGGTGTCCAAACGGCGCAAGTGGGCACGGACGGCGGGGTCCTGCTCCTCCTCGGGGTGGAGCAGGCGACGGAACAGCGCGCCGCGGTGGTGCAAGTCCCTGATGTACGCCTCGATCTCCGCTTCGGTGATCTCGCGGCGCTCGAAGTGCTGTTGCTGAGACGCGTACAGGTCTTGACGGCGCACACGGTCGTCCCCGCCCAGCACCAACTGGAGCCACATGAGCTGTTCGAGTTCGTCGTTGCTCAGGCTGTTCTGCAGCGGCAGCCAGTAGGTCTCGTAGACGTGCTCGCCACGGGTGGGCATCCGCATGAAGAGGTAGTTGCGCAGCAGGTCGGCTTGGCTGAGCTTGAGACCGGTGTTGTTGAGGGACTCGAAGATGCGGTGGACGTTGTCGCCGCGTTCGGCGGTCACCGCGACCAGAGTGAGCCTGGACGTGATGGCCTGCTCGATGCGGAACACGTCCTGCGGGGCGGCCGGATCTTCCGCTTCGAGGAGTTTGCGGCGGAAGAAGCCGTAGGCCGTGCCGACGTTTCCGCCGCCTGCCTGTGTTCCGAGCGGACCACGGACGTGCGCGGCGAACTGTGGCCGGTCGGCCTGCGTCGGCAGCAGCCGGAAATGGTCGGTGCCGTTCTTGCGCTTGTTGATCAGGTATTCCTCGTCGATGCGCTCGGCCTCGTCCGGCTGGGCGTCCGCGATGTGGTCGCGGATCGCGGCCAGAGCGAGTGACAGCGTCGTCAGCCGCTGCTGACCGTCGACGACGAGCCATCGAGGGAACGTCGCCTCGTTCTGCGGGGAAGGCGCCAGGACGACGGAGCCCAGGAAGTGGGTGCTAGCTCCGTCCCCGGACTCCAGCAGCTCGGCCTGCTCCAGGATGTCGGCCCACAGCTGTCCGAGTTGCCGCTCGGTCCAGGAGTACGTCCGCTGATAGAGCGGCACCTGGAACTGCTGGGCCCTGCCCTGCACGAGATCGGCGAACAGGGTCTCCTTCGCCTGCATGATGTCCCCCCTGGCGAACCGTGTGTGACGACGTGCGGCAACGACCCTATGACCTCCGCCGGGGCACAGGTGGGCCAAGGCGGAAACCTGCCCCGGAGCCGGGAGTCACCTCCCGCCGCGGTCGGTCTGCGCCCACGAGCTGTCGAGGAACGGGCTGGGCCTGCCGTGCCAGAAGACGTCCACACTGTCGCGAGCCCGGGTCGCGGCCACGAAGAGCAGGGACCGGGCGCGCTGCATCTCGTGCCGGTAGCGGGCGGGTTCACGGTCACGCAGTCGGCTCACGTCCTCGCGCGGAACGAGCCCGTCGGTCACGCCCGCGATGATCATCCGCTGGTACTCCAGCCCCTTGAACCGGAACATCGTGCCGATGTGCACCCCGGTGGAGCCGTTCGGCCCGTCGGAGCGGATCTCCACCGAGTCGACGCCGTGCAGCTTCAGCGTGTACCCCAGCTCGGTCGCCATCTGATTGGTCGGGACGCACACCGCGATCCGCTCGTGCGGGACAGCCGTGTCCGGGTCCGTGTCCCACTCCGTGATCAGAGCGGCGACACCCTCCCGCTCGGCCTCCCAGTCCGGGAAGGCGTGCCCGGCCGGGAGGCCGCCGTTGAGCACGGACCGGTATCCGGCGAGGGTCTCCGTGCCGCCGTCGAGATCGTCGTACGTCGTCTCGCCCAGGACTGCGAGGGCCGAGCGCAGGATCTGCCGCGTGGTGCGGTAGCTGAGGGTCAGCTTCGCGGACCGGCCGCGGATGTTGACGCCCAGACTGCCGAGCGTCACCTGGTTCTTGTAGATGCGCTGGTGGGTGTCGCCCACCAGGAACAGGTCGTCCGACGTACGGGGGGCCATGGCGCGCAGCATCTTCCAGTGGGCGGGGCGCAGGTCCTGGGCCTCGTCCACCACGATGTGGCGGTACCGGTAGCGCAGCCGGCCTCCGGAGCCGTCCTGCAGGTGGATGTTGTCGAGGCCACCCGCTTCCTCCCGCTGCCGCGCGATGTTCCGGATGCGTTGTTCCCGGCCCATCTCCAGGCGCGCCGCGCGCTCCGCCACCTGGTCCCAGGTCTGCCGCCCGAGCCGGTCGAGCCGCTGGGCGAAGCGTTCGGCGAGCTGCCAGATCTCGGCCCGCTCGCCGCGGCCGACGCTCTTGCCGCGCCCGGCCCGCCGGGCACGGAAGTAGTCGGTGCGGCTGCCGACCGCCTGGCCGAGGATGACCTGGGTCCACTCCTCGTGCAGGAATTCCGGGTCCCAGGTGTTCTCGCCCAGTTCGTCGAGCAGTGCGCGCCACTCGCGTACGGCCTGCCCGTCGTCGATGGCCTGCTTGCCGTTGCCGGGTTCGGCCTCGCGGACGACGCGCAGCGCCAACTGGTCGACGTGACTCACGTCGACCCGGCCGAGCAGTTCCTCACCGCCCAGCTCCAGCAACCGGGAGCGCAGGTCGGCGGCGAGGTTCTTGTTGTAGGTGGTGAGCAGGACCGGCTTGTCGTGCCCCGGGGGGAGTTGCCGGACGAGGTGGCGTACCCGGTGCAGGGCGACGACGGTCTTGCCCGTGCCGGGCCCGCCTCCGACCCGTGCCGGTCCGTTGTAGCGGCGCTCGACGAGTCTGGCCTGAGTGGGGTGCAGGAAGCTCTTCCACCGGCCGAAGTCACCGCTCTCCAGGGCTCCGCGCAGGTCCTCGTCCGTGGTGGTGACGACCGTGGCCGGTCGCCGGGCGGCGGCCGCGAAGTCGTCCGGGTCGACCGGCTCGGTGGCGGCCACCGGTCGGGTCACCTGGTCGAGCACGTCGTCGTACGACGCGCCGTCGAACAGGGCGATCAGCACCTCGCCGGTCAGCTGCGGCGCGTACTCGACGAGTCCCAGCAACTGGTCCTCGGTGGTGAGCGTGCGGATGACCGGCAGCAGGGGTTCCGCGACGCCGAGTTCGGACAACTGAAGGTCGGAGAGGGCCGTGAACAGGGGCTCGGACCGCGACACCGGGGGGAGCGGTTCGGGGGCGGCCGGCGGGTGCGGTTCGGGCGTGGCGGCCGGTGCCGGGGCGGTCGCGCCGGGCAGCCTGCCCAGGACGCTGTCCTCCACCACCTCCAGATCGACGTACTCGATGCCGCCGGTGACCTGGTTGACCCCGTACGAGAGCCGGTTGTAGACGTCCTTGCGGTGCTTGACGGAGACGATCAGCCAGTCGTCGTCGGCGAGGCGCAGCAGCAGGGCCCGGTACTCGTCGTTGACGCGTGCCGACCACAACCGGTGGTCGCCCTTGAGCTGCTGGAGTTTGAGGCCGGTGGTGTGCGGGTTCGTCCTGAACTTGTGCTGGAAGTCGAAGAAGGCGCCCTTGACCGTGCGGGGCAGCTTGAGGATCTCCTTGTCGGCCCGGTCGAGCAGGCGCAGTGTGACGCCGGAGGTGGTCATCGCTTCGGCTCCCCGTCGCTGGTGGTGTCCTTGTTCGGGTCCCGGCCTTCGAGCCGGGCGATCAGCTCGGCGCTGTCCCAGTCGGCCGCCGTGCGGACCGTCCAGCCGGCCGCTGTGAACGCGCGCTCCTGGTCCTCGGCCTCGTAGTCCGGCTCGTCGCCGGCCGGGCGGGGGGCGCGGACCACGCCGATCAGGGCGTCCGGCCAGGCGAGATCGGCCTGCCAGCCGTGGCCGTCCAGTTCGTAGCCGTCCCGCGGGAGCGGCACCGCCGCCGAGGCCAGCGCGTGTGCGAGGGCGGCGAGCCCCGGCTCCTCCGGGTCCAGCAGCTCGATGACCTGGTCCCAGCCGGGGTCCCGGCCGTGGTCCGTGCGGCCGCGCTGCTCCGCCGCATCCGCTTCCCGCGCGGCGGTGTCGTCGGCGGGGACGGCGGGGACGGCCGGTACGGCGGCGGCTTCCACGGCGGAGGGCTCCTCCGCGGGCCGGGGCGCCGGGATGCGCGCGGAGGACAACCAGCCCTCTCCGCCGGTCACGGTGAGGACCTCGGGGTCGAAGCCGTCGAGCATGCCCGATGTCAGCTGCGCGCTGTCACCGCCGCCGTGTTCGAGGAACTGCAGCACATTGCCCCACCAGAGCCAGGCGCGCCAGCGCCGCTTGTGAGCCGGCCCTTCCTCCAGGGCCGCGGCGCTGTCGTCGAGCACGGCCAGTCCCGTCCACACGGGCGGGGTCCGCCTGCCGTCGGCGGCCAGCACCAGGCGGCAGCCCGAGGCGTCGGAGCCGTACAGCATCCGCACCGGCCCGGCGGCCCCGGCGGCTACGCCTTCGCGCAGCGCCTCCCGGATGCCCGCTGCGGCCTCGGCGCCGGTGAGGGCGGCGCCACGGATCCCGGTGGCCCCGCTCATGCCCGCGGCCACCGCTTCCGCCCGCCGTCGCCAGCGTTCGGGATCGGGCGAGCGCAGGTAGGCCAGCAGCATCCGGGCCGGGTTGACCCACATGGTCTCGGCGAGTTCGCCGGGCAGCCCGCGGCCCACCCGGTCGTAGTAGTCGCGGGCGCGTTGTCGGCCGGTGGTGTCGTAGGGCGTCCACACGGAGATGTCCGCGTCGGTCCCCGCGTACCCGGAGTCGTTGATCCGGCGGCGCCACGCCATCACGTCGTGGTAGGTCAGCTGGAACACCCGCAGCCCGTCGGCCCGGAGCCGGGTGCGCTTCACGGCGTCGTCCGCGAGCCGGTTGTGTTCGCGGGTGGCGTGGTACGCGTAGCCGTCGAGGTACAGCGCGACGCGCGGACTCGGGGAGTCCAGCCGCTCCAGGAGTATGTCGGGCCGGGTGCCGTCCAGCGCGCGCTGCTGGGAGACGCGCCAGCTGACGGTGGAGCCGTCCGGTGCCGTGAGCCGCAGGTCCAGGGCGTAGGTGCCGGCCGAGGTGGTGTAGGCGTCCGCCGCGGCCTTGGATTCCGGGAGCTTGGCCCAGTCCCGCAACGTCTCGACGAACAAGACCTCGAGGTCGCTCTCGGCCTGCCGCTGAATCGGGATGTCCTGGGTGGTCCTGACCCGTGAGGTGCGCCAGCGTTCTCCTTCGGCGCCCAGGAGTTCGTCCAGCATCTGCCGGACCTCGTTGCGGCTGACCTTGTCGTAGTCGGCGGCCGGCACCCGCCGCAGCAGGCACTGGTGGCAGCCGTCCATGCCCTTCTCCTGGCACGGGCAGTGCTCGATGACGTCCCGTGCCCGGAGCAGTACCTCCCGGAAGCCGTCCGCGGAGGCCAGCCGGTGCAGGTAGCCGGTGCCGCCGGGCAGCCGGTCGTAGACGACCAGGAAGCGCCGGGGCCAGTCGGTCTCCGGGTCGCCCGCGTCGTCGGGCATGGTCGCCTCGGCGATGTCGATGTGGTCGGGATCGCCGCCGTAGCGGGCGGCGATCCCCGCGAACAGGGCGGCGGTGAACGACGCGAGGCGCTCCTTGAAGCGGGCCACCGAGGCGGGCAGCAGGATGCGGACGGCCTCGGTGGTCAGTTCGTGGGCCAGCAGCAGGGGCACGTCCCGGCCCGCGCCCTGCGCTCCGACCGTGCTCGCCGCGGCGCCACGGATCCGACGGCGCGGGCACCACAGCAGATGGTGCGCCGAGGCCGGGGCGCTCGCCGCGCCGGACTCGGTGAGCGCGTGCTGGGGCACGTCCACCACCGGTCTGCCGTCGGCCGTCGCGCCGCCGCAGGAGGTGCAGACGTAGAAGGGGTTGAGGCGGACGTCCTCCCCGGCGAGCGGCACCGTGCTGCTGCCGTCCTCGCGGTCGAGGCCCAGGTTCAGGGTCCGGATCGTGGCGTGACGCGTGAAGTCCACGCCGAACACGGCCCCGTCGTGCCGCCAGGATCCGGGAACGAGACGGTCGGGGTCGATGTCGACGGTGGTGAGGGTCGCGTAGTGCCTGCGGTCGCGTTCGTCGCGGTCGTCGCGCACCCGGGCGTCCTCGCGCCTGTCGCGGGACAGCACACGCCGGGGACGCAGCACGTACTGCACGCAGCCCGCGTCGGCGATCTCCCGGCCGCGGCAGCGCGGGCACGGCGTCGTGTCGCGCTCGGCGTTCTCGGTCCGCACGTAGCCGCAGGCGGGACAGAGCCGCCACACCGACCAGGAGCGCCGGTCGGGGCCGCCGATGTCGAGGGCGCGGACCACGTGCCGGTAGCCGTTGACGTAGAAGCTGTTGCCGGGGGCGAGTTCGGTCAGGGCCAGGGTGCTGGACCGTTCGTAGTCCCGGGTCTCGCTGCGGTACACCTTGGCCGCGGCCGGCCGGGCCCCCTCCTCCTGCGGGCCGTCCTCCTCGTCGGGGGTCTGAGACCAGTACAGCGTGGCTTCCAGCCGGGTGGTGGTGTCCGTCAGGCTGTAGTTCGGCAGCAGGCCGAGGTCCACCAGGGTGGCGTGAGCGGCGGACTGGCTCAGTTCCCGCAGCAGGTCCCCGGCGGCACGGCGCTCGGCCAGCAGTTCGCGCCGCTCCCGCTCCTGCGTGTCGTCGGACGAGGCGAGCTGCCCGGCCGCCTCGTCGATCGCCGCGATTCTGCGGCGCACCTCCTCGCGCCGGCCGGTCCAGTCCTCCTCCGCCTCCTGAAGCACCCGGACGATTCCGCCGGTCGCGTACGCGCGCAGTTCGTCCGCCGCGTGCTCCGAGACGCCCTCCATGTCGGTGTCCTGGCCGTCGCCGGCGGGGAACAGCGCGAGGAAGTCCTCCACGAGGCGCGTCCCGTGTGTCTGCGCGGCGTCCGCGAGATCCTGGCACCATCCGCCGGTGCCGAACAGGGCGGACGACAGCCGGGGCACGGGCGGGAGGGTTTCGCCGTCCGAGGTCCGCAGTTCCCCGCGGGCCGCCAGGTCCAAGAGCCGGGCTGTGTACTGGCGGCGCAGGATCTCCACGGCCGACAGGTAGCAGCCGGGCGGCAGGATGGTCCCGGCGATCATCTCGCGTGGCTGGTCCAGGTAGTACAGGTCGCGTGCCCGGCGTCCGCCGAAAGCGACCACCAGCGCGTTGCCGGTGCGTCGTCCGGCCCGCCCCGCCCGCTGCACGTAGTTGGCCGGACCGGCGGGCAGGGAGCCGAGCAGGACGGCCGACAGGTCGCCGATGTCGATGCCGAGTTCCAGGGTGGGGGTGCACGCCAGGACGTTGGGGTCGGTGTAGTGCGTGCCCGCCTTGAAGGCGCGCTCGACGCGCTCCCGTTCGGGACGGCTCAGCATGCCGGTGTGCTCGGCCGTCACCACGCGGAACGTGCCGCCCGTCAGGTAGAGGCGCCGGTAGTAGTCCCGGCGGTAGTCCCGCTCCCGCACGGGCCGTTCGGGGCGGAGGCCTTCGACTCCGGTGGTGGAGATGTCGGGCTGCGGCGCGGTGAGGCGTCCCTTGCACCGATAGCGGGGGCAGGGGTGGCCGTACCAGCGGGTGCGCCGCTCGGGGACGACGACCTGCTGCCAGCCGCAGTCCTCGCAGGCGACGAAGGCCTTGTTGACGACGGCGTCGTCGAGCAGTCGTACCTGGATGTGACCGGGCTGGAGCCCGTACACCCGGGTCTGACGGTCGCGGCTGGTGCGCGCCGACAGGACACCGGCGTCGGCGAGGTGGGGCAGCAGTCTGCGCAGGTACTCGGTCGCGCCGGCGGCGTCCAGGTCCAGACATCGGCGGGTCCAGTCCTGGTACCAGCCCAGCCGTCCGGTGACCGCGTCGAACTCGGACCCGTCCTTCTGTCCGTCCAGCAGGAACCGCGGCGGAGCGACGCCCTCGGGGAAGGCGGGCATGCCGTCGGGTCTGCGCCCGGAGATGAGGTAGCGGTTGACGCCGGCTTCCTTGATCCAGGTGTCGAGCCAGCGGTGCCGCACCGCGCCGCGCTGCCGCAGCCGCTCCAGCAGACCCCGGAGGTAGGCGAGATAGCGCTCGGGTGTGGGCAGCCCGCCCACGGCCAGCAGCTGGCCGGGCAGGGCCAGGTGAACGTCCCGGGCGAGGTCGGTGACTCCGTCGGGGTCGGCCACCGTCACCTCGGCCGCCGCGGTCCGGGTCAGTTCCAGGGTGCGGCCCATGCGGCTGCGCAGCCCGAACTCCATGACGGTCGCGAAGGCCAGCCGCTCGCCGATCAGCCTCCAGGTGCGCGCGTCGCCCGTGCCCCGGCCGGACAGCAGCCGGTCGACGCCCGGCTCGTCGTGGAGGTCGGGGGGCACGACGGCGGCCAGCGCCTCGGGATCGTCCACCGACTCCAGGACCAGCCCGATCAGGTCGTTGAGCGCCGTCGGAGCCCCGGATTCGTCCAGGTTGTGCGCGAGCAGCGAGCGCAGGGAGAACTTGTACGAGGCGTTCGCGACGTATCCCGCCCGGTGTGCCGCGTCCTGGGTGGAGTCGTTGAACAGCAGCGTCTTGCGTTCTTCCGGGACGAGCGCGATGTCGCCGCCGGTGAACAGCTGGGTGACCGTCGCCGAGGCGAGGGCCGCCTGGGCGGTACCGAGGAAGCGGATGCTGTTGTCGGTGTGGCAGGCCGGGCACCGGTCGTCCTTCGCGGCCCGGTCGGCGCTCTTGCGGTCGAGCACGGCCAGCGCGAACCAGGCGTCGATCAGTTCCCCGTCGTCCGCGGGGGTGGGCAGTCGGTAGGCGCCCCGTGAGCCGTCCAGGACGACGACGGACAGCGGGTCGACGCCGCCGTCCGAGGGCCGGGCCCCGGTGAGCGCGTCGAGGGTCTGCCGTCGCTCACCTGGCGTGGCGGCGATGAAGTAGCGCAGGCGCCGCTTGTCCCGGCCGACACCGGCCCGCCAGATGCGGTCCTGCGCGGTGACGAGCTGCTGCGGATCGGCCTCGGGGGACAGCGCGGCCCATCCGGAGCGTCCGCAGGTGCGGCAGTACACGGCCGGAAGGTGCACCTGGGCGGGGCGCGGGGCGGTGTCGGCGCCCGGCAGGGGCTGTGGCCGGCGGCTCGACGCGTACGACGGCATGCTTGCGGAGGAGGCGTCCGCGTCCTCCTCGCCGGGCGGCCCGGCGTTGAGCGCCTCCCGGCGGGCGGCGGTCCGGTCGTCCTCGTACCAGCGGAACTCGGGGGCCGGTCCGACTCCGCGCAGCACGCGGGTCACGGGCCGCACCCACAGGTGCGCCTCGATGTGCAGCAGCGGCCGGGGGCTGCGCTCGTCGGAGTCCGGGTCGCGGGCGGCGGACAGGAGTGCCACGAACCGGGAGAGCGCCTGGAGCGCCAGCCGGGGGTTCTCGCGCGCGGTGCGGCCCCAGGCGTACCCGAACCGGGGGCCGAGCCGGTCGCGCAGCGTCCATTCGTCCAGTGGTTCGCCGTCGAGCAGCGACAGCACGCCGAGGGTGAAGTCGTGGCGCTTCAGCATCCGTCCGACGCGGAAGACGTCCAGGCCGCTGCGGCCCAGCAGCCGGGTGGCGAGCGCGTCCAGGTCCAGCAGGTCGGGCCGTGCCTCGACGTCCGGCCCGCCGGACACCGCGACGACCTCCTGCGGGCTCGGCGGTTCGGGCAGCTCGTAGTCGACGGCGCCGGTGAACTCGTCGGCGGTCATCCGCTCCTCGCCGACGACCGCGTCCGCGGGGAACGGCATGCCGAAGACCCGCGCCGCCACGTCGAGGACGCCCCCGGCCTCCTTGCCGGGCGCTCCCTCGCCGAGGGTCGCCGAGGTCGCCACCGGGCAGATCGACCCCAGGGGCCGACCGGGCCTGGCCGCGCCGGTGGCGGCGGCGAGCCTGCGCAGCAGCATCGCCACGTCGGTGCCCTGCGCGCCGTCGTACGTGTGGAACTCGTCCAGCACGACGTACGCGGGCTCGGCGCCCTCCCACAGCCCCCGGTCCTCGCCGCGCTGGAGCAGCAGATCGAGCATCTTGTAGTTGGTGATCAGTACGTCGGGCGGTGACAGACGCATCTCCTCGCGCCGCGTCATCACCCGCCGGAAGTCGGTGTCGGGCCGGTCGCCGATGTACAGCCCCGCCGTGACCTGGGCCAGCTCCGGACGCGCCAGGTACTCGGCGATGCGTCCCGCCTGGTCGGTGGCGAGCGCGTTCATGGGGTAGAGCAGCACCGCCTTGATCCCGCGCACGCCCTCGGCCTTCCGCCGTCGGCAGTGGTCCAGCACGGGGACCAGGAAGGACTCGGTCTTGCCGGATCCGGTGCCGGTGGTCACCAGCGTCGGCCGGGCGGGCCCGTGCAGGGTGGACAGCCGGGCCCACGCCTTGGCCTGATGCCGCCACGGAGCGAACCCGGGGAACCCCGCGGACCACTCCACGTCCCGTCGCCAGCCGTCGCCGGCGACGTGGAACGGTGTCCGGATCCGCAGGTAGGGGCCGCGGAAGATGCCGGTCTCGGGGTGCCCGAGGAAGCGTTCCAGGGCGCCGCGGGTGGTCTCGTCGGCGAGGGCGTACGTCGTCGTGAGGTACTGCGTGAGACTGCCGCGCAGCTGCGCGGCGGCCATGGTGGGCTTCACGACGGTCCCCCTTGCGATGCCGTGCCCTGGTGATCGGTACCACCGTATAGCGGTGACCGACAGGCCGGGTGTTCGGTGTCCGGCCTGGTCAGCCGCCCTGGCTACTGCCAGCCCGCCAGTTCGTCGGCGAAGTCGCGGAACGAGCGGTTGTTGCCGCTGGGGCGCGCGCTCACGTGGCCGTGCCGGACAGCCTCGTCCATGATCTTCGGAGAGTGGGATTCCCGGTAGGTCGGCTTTCCGAGATGCCTCTTCAAGTGCTCTTTCGGGTCCGGCAGGAGACCCAGGTCGCGGCGACAGTCCTGGGGACGCATAGCCCAGCCCCGGTTCACTTTGGGAAAGGCGTCCGGGAACTGCATCAGCCACGCCTCCATCTCGACCGCGGCCAAGGCCAGGGCGGAGTTGCAGGGGAGCCCCGCGCGAAGTTGTGCTGTGACCCGGTCGCGGACTCTGTCGTAGCCCTGGTCGGCCACGGCGTCCAGGTCGGCGTGCACCACGATGCCGACCAGCTCGGCATCGCAGTCCTCGGCCTTGGCCAGCGCATGCTTGCGGATCGTCTCGATCCGGGGACTCAGCTGGTTGATGGCCGCCGCCAGTTTGATCTCATCTCCGATCTCCTCGATCTTCGGGCAGGTCCAGGGATTGCAGCACGTTGGACTTGCCGGCCGCGTTCGGGCCGGACAGGACGGTCAGCGCGCCCAGTGGCAGCTTCACGTCGGTGAGGGTGCGGAAGTTCCGCACGGTCAGACCGAGTATCCGGTGGTTCACGCCTCGCGCCCGGCCAGCGAACTGGTCGGCGCACGGCGGACGGTCCCGAGGCGTGCCGCTGAGTGCCGCTCAGTTCCCCATGTGCATCGTCCACTTGGCGCGTCCGACCACCGAGCATCACGAAGCGTACAACTTGCGTCACACCGTCACCAGGTGGTTGAACACATCGGCCACGCGGGCTGAAATCGCTCTCTTTTCAACTGCTCCGAGGCGAACGGACCCTGGTGGGAAGGGATGCGCACGGACGGTGCCGAGGGGGAGCCGCGATGTCCGGACCGCTCTATGTTCCCGTTCTGCCGACAAAGCCGCACGCGGCCGGGGCCTGCGGGCGTCTGTGGCCGGACGTCCGGGCCGTGGTCAGGCCGCTGTGGAACCTCCCGCCGTTGCCCGGGGCAGCCCCGGAGACGCTGGCCGCGGTGGTCGGCAAGTACGCCGATCCGGTGAGTGCCGTGAGCCGGCACGGCGGATGGATCGACGCTCCCTTCGGGGAGGACGCCCAGACCGCCGCCCTCGCCGAAGCCCTGTCCGTGTACTGCGAGTTGGGGCGGCTGCGGCCGGTCACCGGGCCCGAGAGGGCCGAGGCACAGCAGGCGGCGGCCGTGGAGACGGCCCGGCGCTCCCTGCGCGGACTGGGTGTCCGGGTGCGGGTCACGGGGGAGTGGGACGGTCGCCTCGGGGAGGCGGTGCGGGGGCTGCTGGCCGGGACCGGGCCCGAGGTGCCCGTGGATCTGCTGCTCGACATGGGCGCGGTCCTCGACGACCGGCCCGACGCGGGCAAGGAGGCGCTGCGCGCCCTCGACGCGCTGATGCCGTTGGCGGTATGGCGGAGCGCCACTGTGCTCGGGGGAGGCTTTCCCCGGGTCAGCGCCGACATGCTGGAGGAAGGGCCGTGCGAGGAGTCGCGGGCGGAGTGGCGCATGTGGCACGAGGTGCGCGCGACGGGCAGGGCCTATGCTCCGCTGCTCGGTTACGGCGACTACGGGGTGCAGCCTCCGAGCGCCCTCGCGCAGGCCCCGGCGCCCGGGAGGAAGGGCGGCCCGCCCTGGGGTGTGCTGCGCTACACCACCGACAGCTCGTACGTCCTCGTCAAGACGTTGACCCGGGGAACCGACCGGATCGCCGTCAACCGCGCTGCCGCCCGCAGGATCACCGAACTGCCCGAGTTCCGGGGCGCGGGGGCCGGGCAGGGCGAGGAGTGGCTGAGCGACTGCGCGAACGGCCCCCTCTCGACCAGCGAGGGCGTGGGCGGGCCCGCGGAGTGGCTGCGGGCGGGCAACCTTCAGCACATGACGTACGTCGTGCGGAGTCTGCCCGGCGGCTGAGCGGGACGCCGGGCCCGGCCGTGCGGGCCCGGTCGCCTCACTGGGACTCAGTCGAACAGCGCGGCCAGCGCGGTCTCGCCCGCAAGGATCCGCCAGACGGGCACCCGTACCGTACGGTTCACCGGGCCGGGCTTGGCCCCGTGGCCCCCGGAGGGCAGTCCGGTGAGCAGGTCGCCTCGCGCGTGGGTGAGCCGAAGGTGCCGCGCGGGGTCTTCGCCGGGCCTCGGGCCGGGGTCGATCAGCACCGCCGTGTTCTCGCCGGCGTCGGTGAACAGCAGGTCCACCGGGTGTCCGCCCACCGGCACGGCTCGCTCCAGATCCGTGACGCCTCGTCCGGTCAGGTACCGCTGCAGGAGGTCGGCGAGGTCCTCGCGCGCTTCGCTCACCGGGCCGGGCCTGCCGGCCTCGGCCGCGGTGCCGCCGTCGCCCGCTCCCAGCGGTGCCGAGCGCGCGGCGAGGAGGGCGGGCAGCCCGCTCTGGTCGTGCCAGAAGGCGTGGCCGCCCACGGTGATCAGCTGTGACTTGGCCCGGGTGACCGCCACGTTCCACAGGTTGACCTGGCTCGCGACCCAGTGCGTGGTCCGGGGCGGTGTGTTGTGCGCCGCCACCGGGCTGAGCACCATCACGTCACGCTGTCCGCCCTGGAAGGTGTGGACGGTGCCGACCCGGACCCGGTCGTCGTCCCGCCACATCCGGGCCAGTGTCTCCTTCTGCGCCCGGAACGGCGTGACCACTCCGACCGTCGCGTCCGGCGGAAGTCCCGCCAGCAGTGCGTCGACCACGCGCCGGACGGCCTCCGCCTCCGCCGCGTTGCGCCAGGACCGCCCGTCTCCGCCGCGCGCCGACTCCCCGGACGGCACGTCGACCCAACCGAGCACCGGTGCCGGGTCCGCCGCTCCGATCGGGTCGTGCGCCGGTACCTGCCGCCGCACGTCGGTCAGCACCCGCAACCGGCCGCCGTAGCAGTGGCCGTTGACGACGTCCGCGATCCGCGGGTGGCAGCGGTAGTGCTCGTCGAGGAGCAGCGCGCCGTCGCCGTGCTGTTCGGCCGCGTGGTACGAGGAGTACACGTGGTAGGCGAGGCGGTGGTGCTCCAGTTGCGCGGCGCTCAGCCCGGCCCGCGTCCGTGCCTGCCGCTCCTGCTGCGGTGACACTCCGGGGATGTGCCCGAGCTGCATGGGGTCGCCGATGATCAGTGCCCGCCGGGCCCGGAACAGCAGCGGCAGCACCGACGGGATGGAGCACTGGCTGGCCTCGTCGATGACGACGAGGTCGAACAGCTTCGGGGTGAGTTCCAGCTGTCGCACCGAGTGGGTGCTGACGGCCCATCCCTTGATGTGGGTCATCAGGTTCTTCTGGCTGCGCTGGTAGCCGGAGTGGCGGCGGAGTGCCTGGAGCCGCTGGTTCATGAGCCCGGTGGCCCGGTCGAGGCTCTCGGCGGACAGCGCGCGGGACAGTTCCGCCGCCAGGCCGGACAGCGTCTCGGCCGTCGCCTGTCTGGAATCCTTGAGCCCTTCCTCGTCCCAGTCCCCCTGCCCGCGGACGAGTTCGCGCACCTCCCGCTCCACGGTCACGATTCCGGCCAGGGACTCCAGCAACTCGGGCGGTACCGGTCGTCCCGTCGCCCACTTGGGCCACGCCGGTCCGGCCCCCTCGGGCTGCTCCGCCCCGGCCGAGACCAGCGCGGCGAGCGCACGCCCGCGCCGCCATGCCCCCAGCTGCCACCAGCGGGCCCCGGCCGTCTTCCGCGCCCGGTCCGCCCACCGGCTCAGCGCTGCCGGGCCGTCCGCGTCCGCCGCCCAGGCCCCTTCGAGGAGGGGCAGGGCCAGCTCCAGTCCGGCGGCCCGCTCCTCCCGGTCGTGGAGCAGTTCCAGCAGCCGCGTCTCCTCACCGACGCGGTGCGCCGCCTCCGCCCGCAGCCGGTCGGCGGTACCTCGGGTGTTGCGCAGCTCGCCGCCGACGGTGGCCGATCCGCGCCGCGGTGCCGCGACCGGTTCGGCGAGCAGCCGTTCCAGTTTGGCCGCCTCCCGCTCCAGCGCGTCCTTGTTGCCCGTCCGCATCAGCAGGCCGGGCGCGATGTCGTCGCAGCGCTCGGCGACGACGTTCACGGCCTCGTTGTTCGTGGAGGCGACCAGCACCGACTGTCCCGCGGCGACGCAGGTGGTGACGACCGCCGTGACGACCTCGCTCTTGCCCGTGCCGGGCGGCCCCGTCGCCACCGTCAACGGCTGGGTCATCGCCGAGGAGATCACCTGCTCCTGGCTCTCGTTGCACGGCCCCGGGGCGACGGGTGTCACCGGGTTGGCCGGGGCCGGCGCCTGCCGGGCCCCGCTGTCCAGCAGCGCCTCCAGGGCGGTGCCCGGGATCTGGGCGGTCCGCGTGGAGATCTCCAGCAGGTTCTCCACCAGCGCCTGGGTGGCCATGGCCTCCGCACCGGACGGCACCAGCAGCACGGCCGCGTTGTGCGCGCCGGGCCGCAGTGCCTGCATGACCGTGCGCTCGCTGAGGGCCGACGGGTCCAGCGGTTCGAGTTCCGGCAGCCCCAGTTCCTCCAGCAACTCCCTTATGGCGCGCAGCATCTGGGCGTCGTTGCCCTCCTGCCAGGCCGGCTGCCAGCGGGCGACCAGGTCGGCGGCGTCGCCCGCGTCCAGGAGCTCCGAGACGACCCCGGTGTGCAGGGACGGCACGCCGCTGGGCCGGAGCACGTCCCGGCCGTCCTCGTCCGGCGCCAGCTCCATCTGCTGGACGAGCAGCGGCGCCAGCTCGACCGCCGCGCGCCGCCCCCGGCCGCCGTCCCGCGAGGGAAGGGTGATCGCCGGATACCCGTACCAGTACTCCTGCCGCGTCCCCGCCTCGGCGCCCGAGCCGGTCCGACCGTCCTGGGGCCGGGGCAGCGATCCGGGCGCGACGATGTGCGGTCCGCGGCCCGACTGGACGGTCTCCTCGCCCTGGGCCAGCAGGAAGTACTTCGTGTTCCGCCCGCCGTCCCGGTCGGGCCGCATCCCGGCCGCCGCCTGCGCGGTGAGGCAGTCCGCGTAGTACCGCAGCAGCCGCTGCGGGTCGACGCCGTCCCGTTCGTCCGCCTCGGCCAGTTCCCGGGCCTTGAGCAGCGCGGGGGAGCGCCGGGCGGCTTCGGTGGCGTCGTGGGGGAGCGCGGGAAGGCGTACGGGCCGTGCCACCGACCGGGCGAAGGGGAGGCTCCGGGTGGCCCGGATCGTGGACTTGGTGGGCCGCTGCTCCTGCGGGACGCCCTCGCGGGCCATCTGGGCGGTCAGGTAGTCGAAGAGGTCGTCCGGGGTGATCCAGCCGCCGTCCTTGATCCGGCCGTTGCGCAGCCCCTCGACGATCTCCCCGGTGAAGCGGGAAGTGCCGAGGTCCGACCCCTGCGGCGCCATCGCGGAGGCCGCCTGGAGGGCGTCGGACGCGGTGATGAAGTACACGCCGGTCGGCCGCAGCAGGGTGCTCGGCGCGGGCCGGTCCCGTTCTCCCGCCGGGCCCTTGGCGGTCCAGCCCTGGACGACGGAACCGCTGGAGCAGCAGTCCAGCAGGACCAGTTTGGAGGCGGCCCGGCAGGACTGGAGCATCCGCTCCAGGAACTCCGCCGGCACGGCCGTGCCCGGCAAGTCGGCGGGGTCGGTGTCCCGGGTCAGGAAGTACAGCTGGCCGTCCTGCTCGCAGTACTCCCCGTGCCCGCTGAAGTAGAGCAGCGCGGTCTCACTGGGCTGCCGGGCCTCCAGGAACGTCTCGACGGCGTGCAGCATCTCCGCGCGCGTCGGCTCGGCGGCCACCGCGCACTCGTTGTACATGCCGATCTCGGTGTTCTCCAGGACCGCCCGCATGTAGTGCAGATCGGCCCGCACGGCCGGGAGGTCCTGGTACGCCTCGCTGTCGTACGTGGAGACGCCGACGAGTAAGGCATGACGGTCGTTGTCGGTCATCGCCGCTCAGCCCGCCGTCGTGCCGTCGTCGCTCTCGTCCGCGAGGAACCGCTCGACCAGCGTGTCGTCCTCGCGGGCCTCCTTGCCGGTGAGGTGCAGGACGGCCCCGTCGGGCCGCTTGACCACGACGGTGCGCTGCGGGATACGCGCCAGCCACACCTGCACCAGCGCGGCGACGAACGAACCGGCGCTCAGCAGCAGCCCGACGGTCTCAGCGGTCGGGCCGCCCTTGTCGAGGCCTCCCGCCAGGCTGCCCGGTTCGGGCAGGTCCAGCGTGGCCGTGGA
Organism: Streptomyces sp. B21-105; assembly: GCF_036898465.1. Taxonomy (NCBI): domain Bacteria; kingdom Bacillati; phylum Actinomycetota; class Actinomycetes; order Kitasatosporales; family Streptomycetaceae; genus Streptomyces; species Streptomyces sp. B21-105. Next base: position 7,075,872 of record NZ_JARUMJ010000001.1, read on the forward strand.
GTCCGCCTCGGCGAGAGCGGCGAGCAGTTCGCGTGCGTCCTTGCGGGCGCGCAGCGGGTCCTCGTCGACGACGGAGATCCGGTATCCGGTGTGGTTGTCGGGCATGGCGTTCTCGTGCTCCCCCTCGGTTCACCGGCTCCTTGCCGGGCGAACGAGACTAGCGTCCGCCACTGACACCGACGGTCCAACGCGCCCTGTCCGCCCGGCCGTTGGCGTGAACACGGTTGCCGATGGCCGGGTCGTGTGCGTCTCACGCGGGGCGCAGTTCCGCCCAGACCGTCTTGCCCGGCGCGCCGTCGCGCGGCGCGACGGCCCAGCGGGTCGCCAGCCCCGCGACGATCAGCAGACCCCGGCCGGACTCCGCGTCGCCGGGCGGTTCCAGGTCGGAGAGCACGGGGACGCGTTCGGTCCTGGTGTCGGTGACCTCGACGCGCAGGGTGTCGGTGCTGTGAGTGAGCCGGAGGTGGAAGTCCCGTCCGGCGACGTGCCCGTGCCGTACGGCGTTGGCGGCCAGTTCGGCGGTGATCAGCGTGAGCGTGTCGTTGGCCCGGCCGCCGTACGGGTGCCCCCACGCGTCGAGCCGGTGCGAGACCAGCCTGCGGGCGAGGCGCGCGCCGCGCGGGGAGGAGGTGAACGTCATCGCGAACTCGTGGAGCGGGCGGGCGGTTTCCGCCTCCGCGCCGGGGACGTGCACCCGGGGGGTGGAGATTGGGCTGTTCATGTGGCCCACGCTGCCGGTGTCGCCCTAGCGTGACCAGATACGGCGCGCACACGGAGAGTCGCTGTACGTGGCCGGTGTGCGGGTGTCGGCGGGACGGAGCGTGACGGCCGGCGCGGGTGCGCGTTGGCCGAGGGAGGTGGTGCGGGATGAGTGAACCGACGGGACCGGTGGACGAAGCGTCCGCGGGCGACGGCGACGGTGGCGGCGAGCGGCAGTCCGAACCGGACGCCGGATCCGGTGTCCTGCGCGTCTTCGGGCGGCAGTTGAAGCGGTTCCGGGTGCGGGCGGGCATGGAGCGGCCCGAGTTCGGCTCGCGGACGGGTTACTCGATGTCGACCATCGCCGCGTACGAGCAGGGACGCCGGGTCCCGCCGCCGAAGTTCATCGACCAGGCGGATGAGGTGCTGGACGCGGGCGGGGTCCTCCAGGAGATGAAGGAGGAGGTGGCTCGGGCCCAGTATCCGGCGTTCTTCCGGGATGCGGCCAAGTTGGAGACTGAAGCGGTTGAGCTGCACGTGTATGCGACGAAGGCTGTGCCGGGGCTGCTCCAGTCCGACGACTATGCGCGCGCGGTGTGCACCATGTGGCGGCCGTTGCTGACGCAGGACGTCATCGAGGAGCGGGTGGCGGCCCGTCTCGCCCGGCAAGAGATCTTCGCCCGCATGCCACAGCCCACCATCAGCTTCGTCATCGAAGAGGCGGTACTGAGAAGGCCACTCGGGGGGCGGGCGGTCATGAGGGGACAACTGGAACAAGTCCTGCTGTACGGCCAGCGCCGCAACGTCGAAATCCAGGTGGTGCCCACCGACTTGGAGGAGCACGCTGGACTTGAGGGGCCGTTCACCTTGATCGAGACGCGCGACGGGCGCAGGATCGCTTACGTGGAGGGGTACAAGGACAGCCGCCTGCATACGGAACGCAGGGCGGTCCGGGAGCTTGAGGAGCAGTACGGCATCCTCAGGGCTCAAGCGCTCACCCCACGCGCGTCACTGGCCTTCGTCGAAAAGTTGCTGGGAGAACAATGAACGCCGAGAAGTCCACCGGTTCTGCGTTGACGTGGTTCAAGAGCAGTTACAGCACGGGCTCGGGCGGGGAGTGCATCGAGGTCGCCGTCAGCCCTCGTGTCGTTCGAGTGCGTGACTCGAAGGACGTTGCTCGTCCTGGCCTTGCGGTCGATGCCGAGGCTTGGACAGTGTTTGTTGGCTTCGCTGCGCAGTGATCGATAGACCTGCCCCCGGCCCTGTACCGGGGGCAGGCTTGTGTCAGGCCGCTTGGTCTACTACGCGTTCGTCCTTTCGCGGGTGGTCGGAGTCCAGCGACCGGCGGCGATCTCGGCGTCCAGCCTGGCCTGGAAGTGCGCGTGCGCAGCCCTCATCTCGGCCTCTCGGTCGGCCTTGTAGAAGGGGGCCTGGTAGTCCTCCGGGGGTGGGGTTCCCTCCGGGTCTTCCAAGTGGGCAAGGAGATCGAGGTAGTCCTGCTTGGTCTGGCCGTGGCCGTAACTGAATGAACTGGCGGCGATTTTCCGACCATTAGCGTCGAAGTAGGTGGCCGCTTCGAAGTCATACAGCTGCGGGTAGCGAGACTTGAAGATTGCTGCGAGCTGGTCGGCAGTGATCCCAAGCCAGACCGCGACGAGGGCATCGAGTTCGACGAGCGCGGCTCGGCGCTCGTACTCCGTGCGGAGCGGGCTGCTGTACTCCCAGGTGGGCTTGAGGGCGGCAGCGAGGGGCTTCAAGTGCAGCCAGTTGGGGTTGGCCCAGTCCTCGTAGCCTGCCCAGCGGGGGTCGAACAGCTCTGTCCACAGGGGGGCGTAGTGCGTGGTCAGGGCGTTCAGGCGGAGAGTGCGGAGGAGGAGGGCCGGGGCGAGGGGATGCTTCGGGTCAGGGGCCGGCATCTTCCTGGCTTCGCTGGTCTGGAGATGCGAACGCCCGGCAATGCGCAGCAGGTAGTCGAGCGGTAGCGCCGCCCAGAAGCCTGCGTTGAGGACGGTCAAGCACTCATCCTCCAGGGCCATCGATTGCACGTTGTGGATATGGGCGGGGCCGGGCGGAATGAGGGCAGCTTGAAGGCTGCGGCTGGTATTGAAAGAGATCATGACTCGCCAGGCCAGCCGGTAGAACGTGGTGAACGGTTTACCGAGCCAGGTATCCTGGGCTTTCCGATATGTCGTCTCGTCGGTGGCCCGCACGTAGTTGGTCACGGGGACGCATGTTTCCGGGAGTTCAGTCAGGATGAGCGAATCCCAGTGCCTGTTGCTAAGGCAGGGGATCTTCGGCTCCTTGGAAAACGGGAGTGCCGATGCGAAGTGGGGTCCCTGGAGGATAACGTCATTGAACGCGGGGACAGCTTGGTTGCCCCAGCGGATCAGCCCGTCCTTCTTGGCGTTGGCTTCGTCGTACCCCCTTGTGATCATCGGGCAGTAGTCGGCAAGGCTGCTGCGGTAAGCGGCGATTGCCTCGATCGCTCCTTGCTCGCCTACGAGGACTGGGTAGAGCAGAGGAGTCTGTGTCACTCCACCAGTTGAGCCCGTCAGGGCTTGCCAACTGGCCAGCAAGTTCGTATCCACGTGCACGACGCGGTCGTGGTGCGGTCTGATGTCCCACGAACCGTTGCTCCTGATGCCAGGTGCAGGGCCTTGTCCGTCATGTGTCAGTGACTCGGGAAGGACCTCGGCGTCGCGGAGTTCGCTGAGGTGCAAGAAGTCAGGTTCTTGTTGCGCGCCGTAAATGTGCATCCCGAATTGTTGGGCCCAGTCTAGATCGGCAAACGCCCATTGGGCCGAATTCACGAAATGTGCATGAATGCGGAGGTGTCGGTATGCCGCAGCCCGGATAGCACCCTCACGCGCGCCAGCGAAATGCGTGTCCGGGTGGATCAGACCAGCACTGCCGTGAGGTGCGATCTGCCGCCACACCCGGGCCATGAAGGCCCGGTAGAGGTCGCCCTGCGTACCGACAAGGAGTGGATATGCGGCTGGGCTGCCCAGCACGGCGACGGCGCCCGCATGGTTGGCCAGCTCAGACAGAAGGAAGCGCTGCCTGTCCGTATGCGCGGCCAGCACGTCTTCCTTACGGAGCCGCCATTCCGCCGCACTCGGTTTCTCCGCCAGCATGAACCACGGCTCCAACTCCGCCAGAACCAGATCCTCCTGCCACCGAGGCCGAACCCAAGGCGGATTCCCCACCTGCAACTCAAACCCACCCCGCGCAAACACCTGCGCGAACTCCAGCTCCCAGTGGAAGAACCCCTGGGCCTTGGCCACATCCCGCGCCGCGCCCGCCCACAGGAACCGCTCCTCCAGGGACTGGAACCGGTCCATGCCCATCCACTCGGGCAGCTCGTCCTCGTACCGGGACAGATCGTCAAGGTCGTCGAACGTCGACACCAGCGACTCCTCCGGCACGTCCTGCGTGCCCAGCAGCGCCTCGGCGAAGTCGATCCAGTCGTCCAGGTCGGCGAGCGCGATGACGTCGCGACGCTCACCCTTGATCTGCCCCTTGCGGCGGCCGGTGCGGCGACGCGACACGGAGTCCCGCGTCAACGTCATCTGCTGCGGCTCGGCGGTGAAGCCGGGCAGGGCGTCCGCCTCCCAGGCCATCAGGACTTCGTCCGCGCCGCTCTCCGCACCGTCCTCGGCGCTCACCGTCTCCAACTCCGCCGCCCGCGCGGCCAGCGCCTCCGCCCGCGCGTACCGCTCGTCCGTACCGTCCAGCAGCGCCGCGTTCTGAACCGGCCAGAACCACAGCGCGCACCACGTGTCCATGAGTGTCTTGAGGCGCCAGTAGGGAGTGTCCTCCGCCTGGAGGTCGGCCAGGATCACGTCCCGCTGCACGGCGGCCTTCGGCCGGCGCAGCCAGTCCTTCTTCGCTCCCCACACCCGGATGTCGCGGGAGATGTCCCGCTCCGACAGTTCCAGCCGCCGTACGACCAGCCCCCACAGGTACTCGGCCCGCCGGGCCAGCCCCTGGAGCCGGGCCGTCTGCTTCGCCGAAGGCGACTTCGTGACCGCCTTCCGCCACGCGGCCAGTGCCTTCGCCTCGGCCGGGGCGAGGGCCTTCGCCTCCTTCTCGGCCGCGACCGCGCCCCACTCCTTCGCCGGGAGCAGGAAGTGGTGCACCGCGCCTTCCGGAAGCGACGCGCCCGCCACCGCCTCCGCCAGCGGGAAGCGCTCCGGAGTGGTCCCCAGCCAGCCGCCCTTCCTCAGCCGTTCCGCCGCGTACACCTCGCGCCGGCCGCCGATGAGGGAGTTGCCGCGCCGCAGGTGCAGGCCGAACCAGGGGGCCTCCATGCCGGGGTGCATGGTGTTGAGCCACAGGGAGACCTCGGCCAGCTCCACGGCCGTCTCGTTGAGGTCGACCCCGAACGAATTGTGCAGGGCGATGTACGCCTTCGCCTTCTGGAGTTCGACGGCGTACTGCTCGGTGTCGATCGACTCGCCCAGCTCGGCCTGCCTGCGCCGCAGGTACTCCGCCGCGACCTGGTTGATCGCCTCGTTGAGGAACGCGCCCGAGCCGAGGGCGGGTTCGCAGATCCGCCAGTCCAGGAGGTCCTTCGCCTCCGTGGTGTCGGTGAGGAGCTGCTGGAGGGCCAGTTGCACGGTGACCCGCGTCAGTGACTCGGGCGTGTAGTACGACGCGGAGGTCTGCCGGTCGCGTCCGGAGAGGCGGTACACGAACGTGCCCGGCGCGTACCGCACGCGCAGGTCCTCGCCGGTGAGCCGGTCCCGGCGCCGTACGAACACCGAGTCGTCGTAGTCCGCGATCTTCGACGCGGGGACGAGCCAGGAACCGTCCTTCGGGTCACCGTGCCTGGCGACCTCGTACAGCTCCTCGCCCGCGATGAAGCCGCTGTACGACATCAGGCCCTCGTAGACCGCGCCGAGCTGGTTGATGCCGAGCTGCGCGTACGAGATGAAGCCGCCGCGCTCCCCCCGCTTTCCCTGGGTGATCATCAGGCTGTGCAGCACCTGGTGGAGGGTGGCGTTGCGCAGCCGGGTGTCCAGGCAGCGGACGGACTCGCCGCGTGCCAGGGCCTCGTCCGAGTCGTACCGCGGGTCGGGGAGGCTGTCCGCGCCGATCAGGCGGATGGCGTCGTGCTCGAACAGCTTGCTGTGCAGCGGCTCGAAGCGCAGGCCGACATCCTCGCTGATCCGCGCGTCCGCCATGTCGTCGGCGTCCGCCTCCACGCCGTGGGTGCGGCGCGGGCGGTAGCCGTCCTGCACCTTGCGGAACAGCAGGTCCAGGGACTCGTACAGGTAGAAGCCCTTGCGGGCGGTGTCGCTCACCGGCTCCCGCTCGGCGACGAGTTCACCGAGCCGGCCGAGTCCGTACCCCTGCTGGTACTCGGGGTAGTCGGCGGGCAGGATGCCCAGCTCGGGGCGGGCCTCCGCGTACAGCAGGAACAGGATGCGGTACAGGTAGCGCAGCGACTCACGCGTCAACCGGCGTCCCAGCTCCGGGAGTTCGCCGACGTCCTCGGGGCGGACGCCCTGGTCGCGCAGCCGTTCCAGCACCTCGTTCGCGATCAGCTCGACGCTCTTGCGCAGGCCGTCGCGCAGTTCGCTGGAGACCCCGACGGCGTGCTTGGCCGACTTGCCGACCAGTTCGGCCAGCGGGTTCTCGCCGCCCTCCTCCGGGGTGCGCAGCGAGTCCGCGCCGAACAGCGCGGCCACCGTGTCGAGTTCGCCGCCCGCCCGGGTGTCGTTGCGCTGGAGCGCCATGTCGAGGGAGACACCGAGATAGCGTCCCTCGCCCCACACCGCGCGGTCGGCGAGGACGATCACCCCGCCGCCGAGCAGCAGCACGTACCGGGGCGGCTCCTCGCAGGCGAACAGGAAGGAGGCGAGCTTGGAGCCGGTCTCCACCGGGTCGGGGCCGTCCAGCGGCACCGGTTCCAGCAGGCGTCCCCGGCCCCTCGGGTCGAGAGCGGCGTCGGGTTCGGCGGCCCAGCCGCAGTCCAGCGCGACGAGGCCCTTCTCTGCGTGGGCGACCGGGACCTCGTACCCCCGGCCCGCGCGCTCGACGGAGAGGACGCGCGGCTTGGCGTCGTAGCCGAGCGCACGCAGCACCTCGGCGTTGAGCGCCCGCACCCGCTCCCGCCACTGCGGCACCCCGTAGGTCAGGACGTCGTCGTCGGCGTCCCGGACGGTGATGATGCCGTCCTCGTCCTCAGGGAGGGCGAAGGAGGATCGGGCCCGGAAGTAGTCCCGGCGCAGCGTCCGCAGCCCCGCGCGCGGGGTCACCGGCAGTTCGGTCCGGCCGGGCGTCGGTGCGGCGGACGTCTCCTCCTCGGTTCCGCCGTCGCCCCCGGCGGCCGGGCGCACCGCCTCCTCGCGCTCCTTCCACTTCTGGAGCAGGCCCGACTTGAGATCCTTCGGCAGCACCTCGGCCAGGTAGTGAGCCGAGAAGTAGTCGCCACGGTTGACCAGGGAGTCGTACGTCATGACAGGGCTTCTCTCAGGGGATCACAGACCGGGGTCACCGGGCGGCGCGCTGGGGCACGTGGCGGAAGGGGGACGACGACGGGGCGGAGAGGGAGACGGGACGGGTTCCGTCGCCGTCCCCGCGCACGGCGTCGGTCTCGGTGTCCGGCACCAGCACCGCGAGGACCCGCAGCAGGGGCCTGCCCGTCGTCAGCAGCGAGTCGGCCAGATCGGCGAGGCGTTCCCGGGTGCGCTCCCCGCCCAGCGTGGGCTGCTCCCAGGCGCCGAGCCGCAGCTTGTACTCCTCGACGGGCCGGCGCAGCGGCTCGTCCCATGCGTCGCGGTGGGCGTTGAGGAACGCCTCGGCCGTCTCCAGCACCCGGGGGAGGGCCGCGCGCACGGGCGCGGGATCGCGGTAGCCCCGCTTGTTCGCCATGGCGGGGCCGACACCGGCGCGGCGCAGCAGGGACACCATGTCGTCGACGGCCAGTCCTTCCTGTGCGGCCTCCCGCCAGGTCACGCCCATCCACTTCACGACGGTGGGCCGGCCCAGCTTGTTGGAGTACACGCCCTGGACGAGATAGACCGGCTCCGCCACGTTCGCCGTGATCATCGGCGCCTCCTGGCGGCCCAGGCCGACGAGGACCTTGTCGGTGATCCAGTCGACGACCGGGTGCAGGTCCGTGAGCAGGGAGATCTCCGGCCAGCTCGACGTGGAGGACTGCCGGGCCCGCTGGAGGGAGTGCTCGGCGAGGCGGCGGTTGAAGGTCACCAGCAGCCGCTCGCGCAGCCGCTGCTCACGCAGGTAGTCCGAGGGCAGCGCCTTGAGACGGTGGACGAGTTCCGCCGGCGGGCGGAAGGAGATCAGCCCGGACTGCTGGTCGCGGTCCAGCTCCAGACGGTCGCGGGCGTCCGGATACACCTCGCGCAGCGCCTCGTCCACGAAATGGGCGGTGGAGTCGAAGAGGCGGGGGAGGACCGGGCTCGCGTCGGAACCGTCGGCCGACGGCGGCGTCCCGACGTCCAGCGGCTCCTCGCGTCCGTCGGCGCCCAAGCCCCCGGCCTGCTCCGCCGTCGCGTCCACCGAGCCGAAGAAGTCCGCGAGGAAGTCGTCCAGACCCGCGTCCTGGCCGTCGGCGCCGGCGTGGGGGGTGTCCAGGGACTCGTCGACGGTCCTGCCCCGCAGCAGGTCCTGAATGAGGGACCGCTCCTCCGCCTCCGCCCGGTACAGGCCGGTCACCGCCTCCGCCGTGCCCAGCGAGCGGTGCGCCTGGTCCTCGCGTTCCATCAGCCGCTCGGCGACCACCGTGTCGTCCTTCGCGCCGTCCACCTCGCTGGTGAGGATCAGTGCCCGGAACTGCGGCGGGTGGGCCTGTCCGTACCGGTCGATGCGGCCGTTGCGCTGCTCGATGCGGATCAGGGACCACGGCACGTCGTAGTGCACGAGCTGGTGGCACTGCCGGTGCAGGTTGACGCCCTCGGACGCCACGTCACCGGTGAGCAGGACCCGGACGGGCGTGTCGGCCAGGCCGAACTCCTCGACACGGTCCATCTGCTGCTCGTCCGAGAGGCCGCCGTGCATGACACGGACGCAGTCGCGGGCCGCGCGGCCACGGAAGCCGAGGGCGACGGGCAGCACTTCGGCCAGCCACTCCAGCGTCTGGACCCGCTCGGAGAACACCACGACCCGCGTCTCGGAGGCGGGTCCCACCCCGATCTCCTCGCGCAACAACCGCACCAGGGCGGCGAACTTCGCGGAGTCCGCCTCGGTGAGGCCGGCGGACAGCTCCGACAGCCGGTGCAGGGCGGCGAGTTCGGCCTCCGTGCCGCGCCGGTCCTCCTTCTTCTCCAGCGTCCTGATCCGCGCGGAGACCGTGGACCGCAGCGCGGCGGGGGAGGACAGGAACGACTTCAGCAGCGTGTAGGGGAAGAGGGGTACCGCGCTGACCGAAGCGGCGCCGTCACCGGGCAGCCAGACGGCGGCCAGCTCCTCGAAGATCCGCTCCTCCGAGGGGGTGGCCGGACAGTGCACCGAACGGGAGGGACCCCGGTCCGCCCACTGGCCCTTCATCTGCTCGCGGACCTCGGGGCTGATCTTCGTCCGCCGGATGAACAGGTGCTCGATGTCGGCCGCGCGGTAGTTCTCCGGGTCGCGGATCGCCACCGGGTCCAGCAGCCGGATCAGTTCGGCGAAGGACTTGGCGTCGCCGTTGTGCGGGGTCGCGGAGGCCAGGATCAGCGCGTCCGTGCGGGGCGCGAGGGTGCGCGCGAGCTGGTTGCGCAGCGAACCGCGGTTGATCAGGTTGTGCGACTCGTCGATGACGACCGCGTCCCAGCGGATCTGCTCGAGGTGGTGCTGGTACTGGTTGGTGTTCTTGAGGGTGTCGATGGAGACGATGACCCGCTTGAACGAGGTGAACGGGTTGCGGCCGGCCGGGATCTCCCGCTGGATCCGCTCGATGCCCACCGAGTCCAGGCGTACCAGCGGGATCGCGAACCGCGTCCACAGCTCGTGCTGGAACTGCTCCAGCACGTGCTGCGGGGTGACCACCAGGATGCGTTCGCCCCGGCCGCGGCGGATCAGCTCGGCCAGGGTCAGGCCGATCTCCAGGGTCTTGCCGAGGCCCACCACGTCCGCGATCAGCAGCCGAGGGCGCAGATTGGCGCCGGACAGGGCCAGCTGGGCGGGGCGCCGCTGGTAGGGCAGCGGGTCCATCAGGAACGAGTCGGCGAGCGCCAGACGGTGTTCCGACTGGGGCAGGGCGGTGCGGCGCAGCACCGCCTCCAGGAACAGGCGGGAGCGGCGGTAGTTCGGGGAGTCGTCCATGACGAGCGTGGTCGCGCCCGGGTCGAGCAGTTCGATGCGGTCCAGGCCGGAGAAGAACACGGCCTCCTGGTCGCGGACGAACTCCGACACCCCGGTGACCTCGATGCGCGTCCCGTCGTCGGACGTCGGCATCGAGCTTCTGACCAGCCACTCCTCGTCCCGTACCACGACCAGCGCACCGGCCGGGTACTGGTCCTGGCCGCTCGTGGCACCGGTCTGTTCCTCGCCGGTCTGCTCCACGCTGGTCTGGACGGCGGTCACCGCTGGCCTCCTGAGGCGGGTCGATCGTGCGGGTCGGGCCCTCTCGGGGGCCCGCCCATTATCGCGGGTCACAGGGGCGTACGGGTCAGAAGGGTGTACTGGCCGCATACGCCTCGCGCAGCCGCCGAGCGGTGATCCGGGCCTGCGCCGAAGTCCGCGGGGAGGGCCGGTCCGCCGCGCCGCGCCCGGACGTGCGGCGCGGGGACAACGGAGCGGCGGACCGCGCGCCGGCCGGGTCCCGGACCGGACCGTCGGCCTCGGCCCGCGCGCGGGCGGCGGGCGCGGAGTCGGCGCGGGCGTCGGCGGACGGCGGGGCCGAAGGGGTGTCGTCGACACGATGGAGCAGAAGACGGGGATCGGCGGGCGGCTCCGCCGGAGCGGGCACCGACGGCAGCTCGTGACCAGCCGGGAAACCGCCCTGCCGTCGCCGAGCCGGCCGGGGGTCCGCCGCCTCCCGTTCCCGCTCGGCAGGGGGAGACGCGAGGGGAGTCCCGACCGTCCCGGCCCCTGTGCGCGGCTCCGCCCCGGAGGCACGGCCGACGGCGAGGAGGTCGTCCAGGACATGGGTGGGAGCGGCGGTGTACGTGGTGAGTCTGCGACGTGCCTGGGCGACCTTCAGCCCCTGCGCCTCGATCAGCGCGCGGCACCGCCGGACGACCTCGGCGAGGTCCGGCCGGTCCTGCGGACGCTGGGCCAGCATGGCGGTGAGCAGCGGTACCAGCTCGTCCGGGGTCCCGGACAGATCCGGTGCGCACGCGGGGTCGACGACCTGGTGGAAGAGAAGGTGGATGTTGTCCGCGCGGTAGGGCGCATGGCCCGAGGCGGCGAACAGCAGGACGGCGCCCAGCGCGTACACGTCGACCGCGGGCGTCAGGGGCTTCTCGCCGTTGGCCTGCTCGGGCGGCATGCAGGAGGGGGTGCCGACGACCATGTGCGGCGCGGTCAGCGACACACTCGACTCCGCGAACACCGCGAGCCCGAAGTCGATCACCTTCGGGCCGTTCGGGCCGAGCAGCACGTTGGCCGGCTTCAGGTCACGGTGCAGCAGACCCTGACGGTGCACGCCGGCCAGGGCCTCGGCCAGCGTCGCGCCCAGCGCCGCCGTCAGCAGTGCGGGGAGCGGGCCGTGGGCGGCCACGTGGCGGCTCAGGTCGAGACCCTCGACGTACTCGGTGGCCAGCCAGGGGCGCTCGGCGTCCGGGTCGGCGTCCAGGAGGGCGGCGATCCGGGCGCCCCAGATCGTCTTGAGAATCTCCACTTCCTGCGCGAACCGCGTCCGCGTCTCGGAGTCGACCACGGACGGCTTGATCACCTTCACGGCGGCCGGTTCCCCGCCAGGCGACTCGCCCAGGTACACCTGCCCCATCCCGCCCTGCCCGATCCGGCCGAGCAGTTCGTATCCGCCCAGTTCGCAAGGGTCGTCGGGGCTGAGGGGCGCGATGTGCACGAAGGGCCTCACCATCGGGCGGAAACGGTGTCCACGGTCACGCTAGACCACCGCCCGCGCCCGCGGGAGGCGGTCACCGCCCATTCCCCGGCAGACCGGGGCGCACACCCCTCTTCCGGGACACGGCCCGTGATGTCGGTGCCGCCCTCTACGGTGGAGATCGCCGATGCCGCGGGGACGGTGGGGAGGGACGACAGGGGTGCGCAGGGTGCCACCGGAGATGTTCCGGTTCACGACAGGTGAGAAGGCCGACCTGAACGGGGCGGTGCTGGACGCCTTCGGCGTGGCCGGCGAGCACCTCGAGGCCACGCTCGGGCCCGACGCGGTACGCGAGCGACTGCGCCTGGCGGGCTGGGTGGCGGCCGTCGACGACGGGGAACTGCACGACGCGCTCGCCCGGCTCGTGAAGTGGGAGCTCCTCGACGTCGTGCACAACCATGCGGAGAACTACCGCACGGCCGAGGAGTACGAGCGGCGCAACCTCCAGTACTCGCTGACCCGCCGAGGCGAGGCGGCTCTCGCCGGAGTGCGGCACGCGCTCGAGGTGCTGGCTTCCACGGGGGCGTTGCAGACGGCCGTGCTGGAGGCCATCGCCGACCGCCTGGACGACCTGTGCCTGCTGTCCGGCGAACCCGCCTCCGCCGATCGGCGGATCTTCAGCACGCTGCGCGAGCTGGAGGCGCACCTGGAAGCCCTGGTGGAGAACACCAAGGCGTTCAACGGCGAACTGCAGCGCCTCCTGCGCGCCGAGGGCGCGGACCTGGACGTGTTCCGTGAGGTCAAGGCCGCCACCGTCGCGTACCTCCAGGAGTTCCTCGTCAACCTCGACCGGCGCGGACAGGCGGTCGCCGCCGCCGTGGCCCGGGTGGAGGAACGGGGGACCGCCGTGCTGCGCGAGCGCGCCCTGCGCGGGGCCGAACTGCCCCCGGCCGCCGGTGAGGACCCCGCGGCCGGCTGGCTGGAGAGCAGGCGGGCGCGCTGGGCGGGCCTGCGGGCGTGGTTCCTGCCGGACGACGGGGCACGGCCCCGGATCGAGCAGCTGCACGACATCGCCCGGCGCGCCATCGTCTCGCTCCTGCAGGTCCTGGAGCGGATCAACGAGTCACGGCGCCGTTCCTCCAGCGCCGTGCAGGACTTCCGGGAGCTGGCGCGCTGGTTCGCCGCGGCCCCGGCGGAGGAGGACCTGCACCGGCTGTGGTCGGCGGCCTTCGGACTCGGCCCGGCGCGCCACGCGCACCTCGCCCACCCTGACCCGGAGTTGATCCCGTCGTCCCGTTCCTGGTCCGAGGCCCCGCCCGTGGAGGTGTCGGCGCTGCTGCGCACCAGCGGACGGACCGAGCGCTTCACCCGCACGGGCAGGGTGCGGGACGTCACGGCGGTCAGGGCCGAGCGCGCGGAGCGGGCCCGCGCGGAGCGGGCGGAACTCGCGCGTGCCTGGCAGGCGTTGGAGACGGACGGCCCCGTGCGCCTGTCCTCCTTCGGCACACTGGATCCCGCCGTCTTCGAGCGGCTGCTCGACCTGGTGGGCCGGGCCCTGGCCGCCCGGCCGGACACGACCGGCTCGCGGCGCGCCACGACCGGGGACGGCCGGGTGGAGATCGCGCTGTCCCCACCTACCGACGAGCGCACCGCCGTACTGCGCACGACGAAGGGCACCCTCGCCGGACCGGACTACGTCGTGCTCATCACAGCGGCCGGCGGAGCGAGCGCCCTCCCACGGCCGGGCGCCGCGCGGCGGGAGGCAGCCGGATGAGCACCCTCGCCAACCAACTCGCCGCCGCGGAACGGGAGCAGGTCGCCCGTGCCATCCGTCTCCTGCTGGCCCGGCCCCTGCTGACCGAGGCCACCGACCCGGCCGGCTTCGAACTCGTACGCCGCCGTCGCGAGCCGCTGGCCCAGTGGTTCGACTACACCTGCGGCTGGAGCCTGGTGGTGGAACCGCGCCGCGGCTACGCCCGCCTCACCAAGGTCCGCGCCGACCCGGACGGCTCCCGGCCGGCCCGCAGGGCGCGTTCCGGCCGGGCCCCGTTCGACCGCCGGCGTTACGTGCTGCTGTGCGTGACCGCCGCCGAGCTGCTGTCCATGCCGATGACGACCATCGGCATGCTCGCCGACCGTGTCGTGCAGGCCACGTCGGCCGACCGGGCGCTGGCCGCGTTCGACCCGGTGCACAAGCCGGAGCGCATGGCGTTCGTCGACGTCCTGAAGCTGCTGGAGTCGTACGACGTGCTGCGCGCGGTCGACGGGAGCACCGAGGCCAGGCACCCGAACGCGGCGGTGTGCAGTAGAGCGCGGACGAGGTTCCAGGTGACCCACCGGTTCTCGAAGTGCTCACTGGCCATGGCCAGGCCGTCGGCGTCGCGCAGGGGGGCGACCTTGGCGAGCTGGTCGTTGAGCGGGACGTCGACTGCGCCAGTGATGCCGAAGGCCACAGGTACAGCAGCAGTGCGGCGATGATCCAGGGGAGGGCGGGTCGGCTGTGGCCGCGCCAGGCCAGGACGGCGGCCGGCGCCAGCAGGGGGATCGAGCCCATGAAAGGGATCGTGAACGTGGGGTTGAAATGGCCTTGTTGATGTTCTGCATCGCCTTGACCAGGGTGCGGTCGGAGGGCCGGCCCAGGCCGGGCACGACCGAGTAGGCGAAGCCGGCGAACAGTCCGGCCATCAGGCCGGTGCTCACAGTGGACGCCATGGACGCCAGGAGCACGACTGTCTGCAGGGGCTTGATGGGTGCGCTCGCTTCGTCGGGCTGGTGGTGAGGGCCGGTGGCGGGGTCAGGCGTGCTCGATTCCGGTCGGGGTCGCCCACTCGACGAACTGGACGATCACGCCGTTGGGGTCGGTGACCTGGAAGAGGCGCTCTCCCCAGGGCTCCTCGCGCAGCGGCATGGTGATCTCGACGCCCGCGGCGCGCAGCCGCTTCTCCTCTTCGGCGACGTCGGTGACGGTGAAGGCGAGGATCAGGCCGGAGGCGCGCTGGTCGCGCTGGTCGGCCGGCAACACCTGGGTGCCGCGTGCGAGCAGGACGACGTCCACCGCGGCGTCGTCGCGCGACAGGGAGGCGAATCCGTGGGCGGCGGCCTGCTCGACGTAGCCGAGGTGGGTGATGAAGAACCGCTGGGACGCGGCAAGGTCGTTGACGGTGAGCGAGACGGTTGACGCGGTGATCTGCAAGCGGGTGCTCCTTATTGGTGGGGCTTGTCGTCGGCCGGTTGGCGGGGCGCCCAGCCGAGGATGCAAATTTACGATGGACGTAAACTTATTCCGGCAGCATCAAGGCTGTCAACATAAAAATGCTACGAGTGTAAGATTGCACCCATGGCTACCGACACCACATCGTCCGCGCAGCCCACCGGCTTGCGGGACGCCAAGAAGCAGGAGACGAGGCAGCTCATCTCCGACCACGCCACCCGCCTGTTCATCGCGCAGGGCTTCGAACAGACCACCATCGCCGAGATTGCCACCGCCGCCAGGGTTGCCAAGAAGACCGTCACCAACTACTTCCCACGCAAGGAAGACCTGGCCCTGGACCATCAGGACGCCTTCATCGCCTCCCTGGCTCACGCCGTGACCGACCGTCGGCCCGGCGAGTCCGCCCTGGCGGCGCTACGCCGCGCCTTCGCCGACGCCGCGGCGGCCGCGGATCCGGTCGCCGGGTTCTCCGGCCCCGCCTTCGCCCGCATGATCGCCGACAGTCCCACCCTCTCGGCCTGCCTGCGCGGCCTGCACGACCGGCGCGAACATGCCTTGGCCGAGGCTCTCGCTGCGGCTGTCGGCGCACCACGAGACGACATCACCGTCCGCACCGCCGCCGGACTGCTCGGCACCGTCCACCGCATCCTGTTCCAGCGCATCCAAGACCTCACCCTGGCCGACCGCCCCAATGCCGAGATCGCCGAGACCGTCGACGCGGAGGCATCCCTCGCCTTCGACCTGCTCGAACCCTCCCTCGGCCACTACGCCATCGTCTGAACACTCCCGGCTCCACGGAGGGTGCACATGAGCGGATGTCGGCTCATGCAGGGGGAACTGGTCGTGGCGGTCTGTTCCCCCTGAAGAGGGGGATGGCTGGGGGCCATGACGCCCGTTTGACGCTCTGGGTGCCGACACGCGGGACGGGAGCCCAGAAATGGGCTCTGACCTGGTCTTTTGTGAGACCGGCTCAGGTCGACATCCTTCCGATGACGTCGCATGTGGAGTGTGTGGCGATTCTTGAGCCCGCTACAAAAGGGCTCTGACCTGCGGTTTTGTTGCTCTGGTGGGTTGCTCGGCCTGTTTCCCTCCGGGTAGCGGTTCGAGCGGACGGATCGATCTTTGAGAGCTCTGTGACCTGCGAATTCGTGAGCGAGGCGCTTGCAACGGCGACGCCTTCGAGTGGCTCTTGCGGAGAGCCCGGGCGGTCGGCAGTACTTGAAGGCTTGGCAGGCCGCCCGCCGAATACGGCGGCCTGCCAAGCGTTGGCGAACTGGGCGGGAGCTGACAGCGGTTGTGGTCAGAGGCCGATGTCGGCCAGCCACTGGCTTGTGGTCCGGGGGGTGACTCCCAGCAGCTTCTGGGCGGAGGTCTCCGGCGTGATCGAGCGGCCGGGCATGGCGCTCATCGCCTGGTAGGCGCCTGCGATGTCAGCGGCGGCGCTCTCGCCGATCAGGGGCGCCATTGAGGTACGGAACTCCTCGGCGGTGATCTGGTCGAAGACCACGTCCCGTCCGAGCCGGGCGCCGAACGCCTCGGCCAGGTCCGGCCCCGTGATGGCCGGGTACTGGCCGACGGAGACCACGCCGGTGACGTCCGTGCGGTCGAGCAGGGCGACGACGGCGTCGGCGATGTCCAGGTGGGAGGCCCAGGAGACGGGGAAGTCGGCCCGGATCGGGTAGGGCAGAACACCGTGCTCGCGGACCGAGCCGATGACGTGCGGCATGAGCAGGTTCTCGAGGTACAGCTCGGGCGCGATGACCGCGTGGGACACGCCGGAGTCGGCGAGGCCGGCGGCCAGCGTCGCGGCGGCACCGCCGATGGCGGGATCGATGGGGAAGCCGCTGGTGGAGAACACGACGCGGTCCGGCCGGGCCTCGCGGACGGCGGTGAGGATGTTGTGCGCGTAGGTCTGGCGGTCCTCTTCCGAGGCCACCGGCAGGTGGACGAAGACCCCCTCGGCACCTCGGTAGGCGTCGGTCAGGCCGGCGGCTGAGGAGTAGCCGGCGGCCACGACATGCTGCGCGCCGGGCACGACGGCGTCGGGGTTGCGGGTCAGAGCGGTCACGGACTTGCCCGTGGCGGCGAGAGCGGAGACAACAGGGGCGCCCTGGGCGCCGGTGGCGCCGTGAATAACGTAGGTCATGGCCCCATTAGTGCATGCGATGCACCAGTTACATCAACTGCACTAATGGGGTACAGTCAAAACTGTGACTGATCCCTGTCTGCCCGAGTGCGGTGTCGCCCGGTTCCTCACGCTGCTCAACGGGCCGTGGGCCACCCTGATCGTGCGCGAACTGCTGCACGGCTCCCACCGGTTCACCCAGTTGCGCGAGGCCCTGCCCGGCATCAGCCCGCACACCCTGACCAGCCGGCTGCGCCAGTTCGAGCGGCACGGCATCGTCACCCGCACGACTTACGCGGAGATTCCGCCGCGGGTCGAGTACGCGCTCACCCCCCTCGGTGAGGGGCTGCGCGAGGTCCTGGAGGCCATGGGGACGTGGGCCACGGCGGTGCCGGATCCCGAGTCCGGCGTCACCGCCTGACGTACCCCTGGCCCGGCGACCCGGTCACGGTCACGGTCACGGTCACGGTCACGCCGAGGATGCGAGCCTCTGCCGCAGGGCGTCGTTGTCGTCGTGGTGGACGACCTCCTCGAAGCGCAGCCGCAGCCCGTGCTTGTCCAGCAGTTCCGCCACGATCGCGTCGAGCTGTTCGCTGTGCTCCTTCGTCCGCGCCTGGAGGTACGCCTCGCGGACGTCCTCGGGCTCGTCGGCGAGGACCTGGTCCATGAGCTCGCGGATGTACCGCTTGAGGTTGATGTGCTCCATGAACACCTCACCGACTCCCGCCTCGACGAGCCGGGCGAAGAGGTCGTCGAGGAGTTCGGGCCGGGTGGCGAAGTGGGGCAGGAGCGGGCCGACGAAGGCGTAGGTGGGGATGCCGGCCTCGTTGAGTTCGGCCAGGGTGCGCAGGCGGCGGGAGGCGAGCGGGGCGCGGACCTCCAGCCAGCGGCTGACCTTGTCGTCGGTGCTGGTCACGGTCATGCCGACTTCGGCGCGGGCAGGCTGGTGAGCAGGTCGATGTCGCGGGTGACCACCGGTGACTTGGTCAGGATGCGGACCAGGCCCGGGTACTCGACCGCTTGCAGTTCGCGCAGGATGCCGCGGGTGAGCCGGTACTTCGTCTCGTGGCCCTGGTAGGCGTCGGTGACGGAGCTGAGCAGCATCGTGCCCCGCCGCTTGTCCTCGGGCATCTTCGCCAGCTCCTTGCGGGCGAGCTCGACCGCGTTTTTCTTCACGTACAGCTAGTCGCCCCACTCCTTGACCGACCGGCCGAACTGGCGCCCGGCGAAGCTGGCGAAGCAGTAGGCGCAGCCCAGCACGCAGCCTGTGCAGGGGTTGACGACGTAGTCGTCCGACGGGGTCTTCGACTTCTGGATCAGGGTCTTCGCCTCGATCTCGACCGGCTCCATGACGTACTTCCTTCCTGCGGCCCGGCCGTTCGTGTCCGACGTACCGGGGTCCTGTGCTGTCCGAGGGCCGCGAGTCCGCAGGTCACCGAACCCATACATCCGGAACAATAATCTGCGGAAGTTGATTCCATGGAATCTAAATGGTTTGCTGGAGGCTGGCCGGCCCGGAGCCCGTCATTCCTGCCGAGTTGCCGTAAGTCCTCTCCGTGGAGTGGTGGTCGCCTCCTGGATTTGGCCTGCCCCACAGAGTCACATTTCTCCCCTTTTGGGGAGTGAGGAGTGCGTGTCATGACCGTTCCCGCCTTCAACTCGGTCGCCTGGTTCGAGTTCGGCACCGACCAGCCCGAGAAGGTCAAGGAGTTCTACGGCGGGCTCTTCGACTGGAAGTACGCCCTCAACACCAACACCCCCGGCGTGACGTACCACTCCGTGATGACGCCGGGCGCCGGGCAGCCGACCGGCGGCGTGTGGGAGTCGGAGGGCAATTTTCCCAACTACGCGATCTTCTACGTCCTGGTCCAGGACGTCGCCGCGACCGTCGAGCGCGCCCGGGAACTCGGCGCCACGGTCCTCATGGAGCCTGTCTCCGACTCGGCGGGCCTCACCTTCGCCCGGCTGGAGGACACCGCCGGCAACCACTTCGGCGTCTTCTCCGCACCCGCCCCGTAAGCCCGACCACGGGCTGCCGCCCCGCCGGCCGCCCTCCAGGGAGCGGGCGGGCCCGTAAACCTGTGCCTCTTCCGCCCTGCCTCCCGCCGGAGCGCGCCGCAGGGCCTCGCACCACCGTTCCCCCGACCGAGAGGTTCCCCGATGTCCGGCGCCAGCGCCACCAGCGAAAAAATCCCCGTCCGCGTCTACGGCGGCCCCACCGCCCTGATCGAGTACGGCGGACTCAGGTTCGTCACCGACCCCACCTTCGACCCGCCCGGCGAATACCCCATGCCCCTCCCGGGCAACCACAGGCTGGTCAAGACCGACTCCTCGCCGGTCACCGCCGCCGACCTCGGCCCCATCGATGCCGTCCTCCTCTCCCACGACGAGCACGACGACAACCTCGACAACGCCGGCCGTGCCCTGCTGGCTGAGGTGCCGGTCGTCTTCACCACCGACAGCGGCGCCGGCCGCCTGGGCGGCAACGTTCGCGGCCTCGCCTTCTGGCAGACCGCCGAGCTCAAGCGGCCCGACGGCGGCACCGTGGCCGTTACCGGCGTGCCTGCCCGACACGGCCCCGTGGGCTGCGAGCCGATCACCGGTGACGTCATCGGCTTCATGCTCACCTCCGACGACCTTCCCTCGGTCTACGTAAGCGGCGACAACGCCGCCCTGGAGCACGTCAAGGAGATCGCCGAAAAGTTCGCACCCGTCGACACCGCGATCCTCTTCCTCGGCGGCGCCCGGATGCCGTTCGCCTTCGACGGCGCACTGCTCACCCTCGACAGCGCCCTGGGCGCCGAGGCGGCCAAGACGCTCGGCGCCCGACGCGTCGTCCCCGCGCACTACGACAGCTGGGCCCACTTCCAGGAAGGCCGCGCCGAGATCGAGGCTGCCTTCACCGAGGCCGGCCTCGCCGACCGTCTCGACTTCGCCCGATGACCCCGACCGAACCCACGGAGACCACGGTGACCACTGCCAACCTCGACCTGGCCCGCGCCTACTTCCAGGCCGTGCAGACCGGAGACATGGCTGCCCTCGGCAGCCTCCTCGACGAGGAGATCGTCTGGCACCAGCCTGGCGCCAACCAGTTCTCGGGCGACCACAAGGGCCAGGGCGCCGTCTTCCAGATGCTTGGCTCCATGATGGAGGCCAGTCAGGGCACCTTCGCCATCGGCAAGATCCACTCGCTCATGGGCAACGGTGACCTGGTCGCCGCCACCATCCACTTCACCGGCCGCCGCGGTGACGCGTCCATGACCATGGACGGCGTGGATCTCCTGCGCATCCAGAACGGCAGGATCACCGAGATGTGGCTCTTCTCCGGCGACCAGAACGCCGAAGACGCCTTCTGGGGCCGCTGATACCCGTCGTGTGCCCCGAGGTCGGCCCGGCGTCGGGGCACACGACGGTTCCCCTACTGGCACGGCTTCTCCACCAGCGTGAAAGGGATCGCATGCGGAAGATGACCGACGAGCAGTGGCGGGCGTTCGTCACGCACGGCACCCGCACCGGCAAGCTGTCGACCGTCCGGAGCGACGGCAGCCCGCACGTCACCCCGGTCTGGTTCCTCCTCGACGGCGACGACATTGTGCTCACCACCGAGAAGGACGGCGTCAAGGGCCGCAACCTCGCCCGCGACGGGCGCTTCGCCCTCTGCGTCGACGACGACCGCCCCCCGTACGCGTTCGTCATCCTCCAAGGGCGCGCGGAGACCTCCGCGAACCTCGACGAGATGCTGCACTGGGGCGGCCTCCTCGGCGCCCGCTACATGGGCGAAGACCGCACCCAGGAGTACGCCGCCCGCAACGGCGGCCCCGGCAACCTTCTCGTCCGCGCCCACATCGACAAAGTCATCGCTTTCAACGGCATCGCCGACTGAACGCCCGAGACGCTCTGGCTCACGAGGCCGGCCGGCCGGGCTGCTTCGGCGCCCGCGCGGCCGGCACCGGCGTCCGACCCGCGGCCTTCCGCTCCGCGTCCAGAGCACGCCCGGCCGCCCGCAGCGCACTGAGGACCGCGGTCACCTCCCGCACGGACTCCTCGGGAATCACCGACCCGATCCGCAACTCCAGCTCCTCCTCGAAGACCTTCAGCGCCCCCTCCGCCAGCTTCCGCCCCTCAGGGGTCAGCTCCACGATCGAGGAACGGCGGTCCTTCGGATTGGCCCTCCGCCCACACAGGCCCGCCCCCTCAAGGCGGTCGACGACCTTGCTCGTGCCGCCCACCGTGATCGAGAACTCCTCCGCGATGTCCTGGATCCGCCGCCCGGGCCGCCGCAGCAGCAGGTGCAACACCTCGAACGAGGTCAGCGCCAAGTCGTACTCGGCCCTCAATCGTCCCTCGATGCCGTCCCACAGCTCGATCTCCAGCGAGACCAGCTCCCGGTACAGCAGCTTCAGGTGCTCATTGCAGGCGATCGCGGCGGATATGTAACGGATGTGCTGCAATGGGTGAGTGAAGTTTGAGCATGACAACATGGTCGGTGTCCGCCTGGCTGTGTCGCTGGTGAATCTTGAGGCGGGTGGTTCGTGGCGGGCTGAGGCGTTGGAGCAGGTGCTTGAGCGTCATGCGATTCGGCGTGCTGGTGTGACTGGTTCGGCTGGCGAGGAGATCAGGGTGTGGTCGCGGCGCTTGCGGCCCGTTTTCGAGGCCGTCTCCCAGGACGAGCGGTGCGAGACGCTCAATGCCTTGCTCGCCGACGGTGCCGGAAGGGTCTATCTGACTACGCACGACGGGTTGCGGCCGCATCTGCACTTCGCGCCGGACGGCAAGGACGTGCAGAGCCGTGTGCGGGCCGTGACCGCGGGAGGGCTGGCCATCTTCGCCATGGAGGCGGAGGGCCGGCGGCTGGGGGTGTGCGCGTTGGATTCGTGCCGGACGGCTTTCGCCGACACCAGCCGCAATGGTCGCCGCGCCTACTGCAGTGCTCGCTGCGCCAACACTGATGCGGTCCGCCGCCACCGTATGAAGCGGGGCTGACAGCGGCCGCAGGGTCGAGGGCCCCGGTGGTCAGGTGGGGAGGAGGGCCGTGACGAGCGGGACGGCGGCGATGCCCATGAGGGTCTGTGTTGCGGTGATGCCGGCCATCATCGGTGCGTCCCCGCCGAGCTGTCGGGCCATGATGTACGACGACGATGCCGTGGGCAGGGCCTGGAAGAGCACGGCGACGACCAGTGCCGACGCCCCGAGGCCAAGTGGCTGGGCCAGCAGGAAGGTCACGGCCGGCATAAGGACGAACTTCATGGTCGAGGACGTGAGGATCGGGCCCGTCCATGCGCGTGCCTGGCCAAAGCGCAGGGCGGCGCCGATGCACAGCAGCCCCAGCGGCATCGAAGCCGCTCCCAGCGACTGCAGTGCTGGCTCGATGCCCGGTGGCAGACCCAGGTTCAGGGACTGGAGCAGGCCGCCTGCCACGCAGGCGAGGATGAGCGGGTTGGTCACCAGTTGCCGGGCGATGCCCGTCAGGCTCAGGCGGGCGCCGCCGAACCAGGCGAAGACCAGCACGCACAGCACGTTGACCGTGGGCACGATCGCCGCGTTGCAGACCGCGGCCATGGCCACGCCCTGCGTGCCGTACAGGCCGGAGGCGATGGTCACGCCGATGTAGTTGTTGAATCGGATGCTGCCCTGGAAGACCGAGGTGAAGCCGTCGCCGGGCAGCCGCATCAGGGGCCTCAGGGCGACGACCAGCGCGGCGACCACCACGGTGGAAGCGACCAGGACGGCTGTCAGGGTTCTCACCGGAAGGCCATGGGTGTCCGCCGTCGCGAGGCCGTGCAGGAACAGTGCCGGCAACAGCACCCGGTAACCGAGGCTCTCGGCCCCGGCCCAGAAGCTCTCGCCCTGGATCATCCACCGCTTGACGACAAAGCCGAGCCCGATCAGCAGGACGACCGGTATCAGGGCCTTGAGTGTCAGCGCGGTCACGAGGCGACCTCGTCAAGGACGGCGACGACGGTGCGGCAGCCCGCTTGCAGCGTGGTGATGTCGGTGGCGAAGCAGAGCCGCAGATGGTCCGGCGCGCCGAAGGCGCTGCCCGGCACCGTTGCGCATCCCGCCTCCAGGAGCGCGTCCGCCACCGCGAGATCGTCACCGGTCACAAGGCGCGGGAAGAGGTAGAACGCGCCGTCCGGCGCCACCGTGTCCAGGCGCGGGCTCTGGCACAGGATTGCCAGCGCGGCATCCCGGCGGCGGAGGTAGATCGCCCGCCGCTCCGCCAGGATTCCCTGAGGCAGTTCGGTGATAGCCGCCCGCAGCGCTTGCGGCGTGAGGCGGAAGCCAGACTCGGCCGGGCAGCCGACGACCACCGGCAGCCCGCCGCACAGGCGGATCATGTCGGGGTAGCTCGCCCAGTACGGCACCGGGACGATCACCTCGTCCCCCGGGCGCAGGGTGGCGAAGAACGCGTTGAAGATGACTTGCTTCGCGCCGCATCCCACCGCCACCTGGGCGTCCGCGTACTCCAGTCCGCGATCCCGCTGAACCGCGTGCCGCACGGCTCGGCGCAGTTCGGGCAGGCCGTTGGCGGGGCTGTAGCCCAGCACACGGCCGGCCGCCTCTTGGGCCGCGGCAATGACATGGCCGGGCGGGGCGAAATCCGGCTCACCAAGCGTGAGATCGACGATGTGACGGCCCTGCGCGCGATACTCGGCCGCGCGGCGGGCCATCTCCAGGATGGGCGATCCAGCAGGCGTCCCCAGGCGACCGGTCACCGCGCATCCCTCCCGCAGGGGAACGACAGCTGCGCACGGCGGGGAGGCACCTTGTGCCGCAGGGACAGACGCCCCGGGGCACCGAGTGTCGAAGCAGGCATGCAGACACACTGATGTAACTGTGCGGGGCACTTCAACCATTACATGGCAGGCTCGGGAGCCGTACGAAAGGGCTGGTCACCGCAGCCGTCGAGCCGGCTCGGGCGGCGACCGGCGCGCCTTCGGAAATCCGTACCGCCCGGGCAGCGACTCAGTTGCTCCGGCCCGGGTGCGGCTGGGTCGGCAGCGCCCGGATCGGGGGGTTGGGCTGGGACAGCGAATGGAGCAGTTGCCGGTTTCTCGGGCGTCCCGCGGGTGTCGACTACGGTCTTGGACCTGCCGAGAGCCTTGCGCGTGGCACGGACGAGCTGATGGGGACGGCCCAGCACGTCGGGGACGTCGATGGTCGGTACCGGCGGCGGTTGCGCAGCCTTCTCGGCTTCCTCGTCGACCAACGTGAAGACGCAGTCACCACGCTGCCGTCCGGTCCGGCGCAGCTTGAGCTCTCCCGGTACGTGATCGTGATGGAGCGCGTCGTAGAAGGCCGCCCGCCACCGCCCCCGGGTCTGCGGGCCCGGATCGGGGACGGTGAGCTTCCCGGCAGTCGCGGACTGGAGTCGAGCGATCAGCTCGGCTCCGTCGGCAGGAGCGCGCTCGGCCTGTTCGGCATCACCGGCCAAGCGCTCCTTCTCGGCTCGGACCTCCTTGGGATGCTTGCCGTGTTTGAGGAAGTAGCGGCCGTCCGACGTCACCACTGCGACGTGCCCGCTACCGCGCCAGCGCCGCTTGATCAGCCCACGCTGCTCAAGGGCCCAAGCCGTGTTCGAACTCTTGGGAGCGATGGGCGAGGCTCGTACTGCAACGGTGCTTGTTCTGAGTGCTGGGCAGGTTTCAGGGGCTGTGTCCGCGTCGTTTGCAGTGACTGGCCCGGGCTTGGTGCTGGCGTCGTCGGCGCCATGTCGACCAGTGCAGGATGCGGTCGATCAGAGTGCGTCCACGGCCGGTGGCGTAGGCGAGGAAGACTCCGACCTGGCAGTTCTCCGTGCGGCCCGCGGTGCCGGAATACTGCCGCTGCACTCCTGCCGAGCGGGTGCCCTTCTTCAGGAAGCCCGTGTCGCCGACGATGAGCACCGCCTCCCGGTCACCGAGGTTGTCGACCACGTAGAGGCGCACATCGTCTAGGACCTCGTCGGCGTCCCACTCGATCCGGTTCAACATCCTCTGGATACGGTCCGGGCCGGCATGGCCGGCCTCCTCCGCCAGCGTCCAGCCGTTCTTCCGCTGCAACGGAGCGATCAGGCCCCGCATATAGGCCAGTGCCGACTCCCGCGGCTCCGACCGGCTGAACCGGTGCACAAACCGCCCGTGCACCGCATCCAACTCACTCGCCCACACAGGCACATCAGCAAGGTCCCCACCCATAACCACACCAACGACCGAGCTGGTCAGCAGTCACGGTAGACACCGTTGCAGTACTAGGAACAAGGGACTGTGTCGCCGTAGGCGCGACGCCATCCACTCGCCCTGCGGGGCACGCCGCTGAGGGCCGAGCTTCCGAGGCCCCGTCAACTCGAAGCGTGCCCTCTGTGGAGTGGGTCGGCCGTGCGGCCGCCAACGCGGGGGGAGGGAAGGGGGACTCGCACCGTCTCGCGTCGTAGCGCGTGCGCGATGGCGCGCGCTTCGATGCCGGCCTGACGAAGGACACCCGTGAGGGGATTGGTGTAACCGGTGAAGTACAGACGCGAGGCTTCGGGATGGGTCTGTGCCCCTACGGCGAGGGGTTGCCCGTCCCCGTTGAGTACGCCAAGGGACCCGACCAGGTCGTGCAGGTTGGGCTGGTACCCGGTGGCGGCGATGACCGTGTCGGGTTGCAGTCGGGTGCCGTCGGCCAGTAACACGTCGGGGCCGTCGAACGCCCGGACGGCTGCGACCGGCTCGACCCGCCCGGACCGGACGGCGTCCACGAAGCCGTGGTCGAGCACCGGGTTGACCCCTTCTCGGGCATTGCGGGTGTACAGCCCCGTGCAGGGCCGCGGGAGTCCCCGTGGGGTCAGGTCGGGCACCGCTAGACGTTGCGTGAGCAGGGAGGTGCGGTCGCGCCACGCGAGCGGGAGGATCTCCGTCAGCCGGCCGGCCGCGTGCCATCGGGCGCTGGAGCGGGGCAGGATGTTGGGTGGGGTACGGACTGCGATCCGTACCCGTGCGGCCCCGGCCCCGGCGAGGACGCTCGCGATCTCGGTACCGCTGTTACCGGCGCCGACCACCAGGACGTCCCGCCCGCGGTAGGGGGCCGGAGAGCGGTAGTGGGCCGAGTGGAGCAGCGTGCCGGTGAAGATCGAACGGCCGGGCCATTCCGGGACGTTCGGGGTGTGGCAGCGGCCGGTGGCCACCACGACCGCGCCAGCGGGCACCGGGCCGTCGGGGGTATGGACCAGCCACTGTGCTCCTGAACCCGGCTCGGCCCGTTCGATGCGCTGCACCAGGGTGGTCACCCGGACGTCGAGTCGGTGATGGGCGACGTAGCTCTCCAGGTATCGCACATAGTCGTCCCGGCTCACCCACGGGCCCGCTTGGCGCGGCACCGACAGGCCGGGGAGCCACGAGGTGCCGGGAGTGGTGTGCAGGCGTAGATGGTCATAGCGCTGCGCCCAGCTCGCTCCCACCCGGTCCGATCGTTCCAGGATCACGGCCGGCACCCCGGAGCGGCGCAGCAGCGCGGCGGCCGCCAGGCCGTGGGGGCCCGCTCCGATCACGATCGTGGGAGCGCTGGGGTTTTGCTGCGGTGTCGAGGGCATCGCCTCCTACAACGGCAGACCGCGGCTCGGGTCACGCTCGACGGGGAGGCGCCAAGCCTGTCGAGTGGTGACGACGGCTGCACAACGGAACAGCGGGTGGCTGCCGTTACACCAGCGGTACGGACTCGTTGGACACCGGGCAGCAGCGCGCCGCCTCACGCGGCGGATCGGTCCGCCGAGGGCAAGACCGCCGGGACTGTCCGGGCCGGGCGCGGCTGAGCGGTCATGAGCCGGGCAGGCCAGGGGACATGCGCCTGCACGGCGCCGGCCTCTGCGGCGGCTCTGGGTCGGCTCGCTACACCAGTCTGAATCTTTCGAGGGGCTCATGTGCAGGCAGTGACGACGCGCCATCGGCCACGGCTGCGGATCAGCGGAGTCGGCAAGGCATACGGCGGCAGGCAGATCCTGCGCGATGTGGATCTCGACGTGCCTGCCGGGACGATGGTGGGAGTCGTCGGCGAGAACGGTGCGGGCAAGAGCACTCTGTTGCAGATCGCCGTGGGACATCTTGTGCCCGACCGCGGAACGGTGACAAGGACCGGGGCGGTCGGGTACTGCCCACAACAGGCCGTACTGAACGATGCGTTCACCGTCGGACAGCATCTGCGGTTGTTCCAGATGGCCTACCGGCTGCCGACGCTGGCGCGCGCCGGCGAGCTGATGGAGCTGCTGGCGCTGACCGGTTGCCGGCGTCAGCAGGTCGGCGAACTCAGTGGCGGAACGCGGCAGAAGCTGAACCTCCTGATCGCTCTCATGCACGATCCGCAGTTGCTGGTCCTGGACGAGCCCTACCAGGGTTTCGACTGGGACACTCATCAGCGGTTCTGGGCCCTGGCCGCCGATCTGCGTGATCAGGGCCGGTCGATCATCGTGGTTTCGCACCTGCTGCACGACCTGCACCACTTCGACGCGATCGCTCATCTGCGCCAGGGGCGTCTGCACTACGAGGAGACCGACCGTTGAGGCTCTCCTGGACGGCATTCACCGAACTGCTGCGCTGCACTCTTCGGGGCCACCTGCGCAACCGGCTGGCCCTGGTTCTGGCGGTCGCGTTCATCCCCATCTGGATTTTCGTGGCGCGCTTGTGCACCTCCGACCAAGTGGTGCGTATCCGGCTGGACGCCATCAGCGGCCACGTCTCCGCTCCGGCCGGCCAGGTGGGCCAGGTGGCCAGCGCGCTGGGCGCCATCACCATGGTCGCCGGCTTCATCGCCTTCACCGAGACCTTCCAATCGCGGGAGATGGACCGCCGTCTGCTGCTGGCCGGGTACCCCCGGCTGCCGATGCTGCTGGCCAAACTCGCTGCCGTCGCCCTCACCGCCGCCCTGCTGGCCCTCTACACCACGATCCTGCTGTGGATCTCCCTGCCCGTACGCCACACAGCACCCCTGGCGCTGGCCCTTGTGGGTGCCGGCCTCGCCTACGGCGGCATCGGCCTTCTGCTCGGTTCTCTGGTCCGCGGCGAGCTGGAGGGCTTCTTCCTCATCATCATGCTCAGCCTGGTCGACACCGGACTGCAGAACCCCGTGTTCAACACACTCATGGATGTGGCAGGCGTGGCCGCGCTTCCTCTGTACGGCGTGAACCAGCTGGCGCTGAGCTCAGCCCTCACCCCGCACATCCCCTGGTCCCACGGCCTGCTCTCCCTCACCTGGTCCGCAGCGACCGGCGCCCTGGCGCTGCTCGTCCTCCACACGCACCGCCCTTCCCGCTCCCCGTGGTTCCGCAGGACGAGAGCCCATGCAGGGTGATCACGGTGCGGATGGTCCTGCGGGACTCTGCTTGGCCCGAGGACTGTCCAATCAGCGGTGTGAGCAGGGTTGCCGGTGGCGGCGTCGGTGTCGCTTGGGCGGACCTGGGCCAGCGGGGAGTCGCAGAAGGAGCCCAGGGAGCGGTGCCTCGACGTCGACCAGCACGGTGCCGTAGGTGCCGCCCTTGCGGATCCCTGTGCCCCCGCAGCTCGGCGCCGAGGGGCACCAGGTGCAGGGGCACTCCCTCCCCGCTGACGCCCCGCCCCGGGCGGTGTGAGCCCGGGGCGGGGCGTCGGGCTGGTCAGGCAGGAGCCTTGTGGATCTTCCAGTCGGCGACGGCGGAGTTGCTGCGGTTGTAGTAGCCGTTGGTGCACACGTCGTACTTGCCGCCCGAGGCGGTGCTGTTGTGGTTGGTCTCCAGGAAGCCGCCGTTGTCGTCGTAGACGTTGAACAGGTGGACGGTGTCGCCGACGCGGACGCTCTGGTCGAGAGGGCTGGAGGTCTGGGCGAAGATCCGCCAGCGGCCGGTGCCTTCCGCCCGGTCCCTGTCCTGGGAGGTGGAGACGTCGTACTTGGCGCCGGCGTTCTTCTGGTCGGTGGTGGCGTGGTTGTTGGTGTCGAGGTAGCCGCCGTCGCCGCCGTAGAGGTTGCGCAGGTAGATCAGGTCACCGGTGACGACCGCGGCGCCGGCGGCCTTCCCGGAGGCGGAGAGCACCTCCCAGGTGCCCGTGCCCGTGCCACGGTTGGGGGTGTCCGTGGTGGAGACCTCGTACTTGGCCCCGCTGTTGCTGGCGTGGCCGTTGGTGTCGAGGTAGCCGCCCTGCCAGTTGTTGTAGCCGTTCTGCAGATGGATACGGTCGCCGTACTTGAGCTCGTTCGACACGCGTGTCCCTTCACCTGCTGGAGATCCTGTCCCGCCTGGGCCACCGGGGCGCCCATCCCCGCTGACCGTGCCGGGCGTTCAAGCCCTCGGCACCGCCCCAGGACAGCGCAGGCCGCCGCGCGGCGGTAGGCGACGGGGAAGCAGACACGTCATTCCACGTTGACGCGTTTATCCAGCGGGCCAGTGTCACCGCATGGGGCTGACGCGCGGTGCAAAAGCGGCGGAAACGGTTCCTCTGTAACCTGGAGGCCAGGCAGAACGGCGGAAAAGGGGTGCCTGTCCCTCCCCGATGGCCACCCTCAGGAGTGGACTGTCGGAGAGCCGTGTTGACGTTCTCCCTGGTGTCGGTCCAGGCCCCGTTGTGCCGGCTCAGGCGTAGTGGGTGAGGGCGAGGAGGACGAAGATGTCGGTGAGGACGGGGATGGTGTAGCGCAGGGGGCGGGGGGCTGCCTGGTCGGAGACGGAGGTGTAGCCGCCGTCGGGGTCTTGCCGGCTGAGCAGGTAGTGCAGGCCCGTCTGAACGGTGGGGTGGGTGCGGTGGGTGGGGGCAAGCGCGGTGAGGGTGTAGGCGGTGCTCATCGGGTCGCTGGCCTCGCCGGGGGTCCGGCCCCAGCCGCCGTCCGGGTTGGGGGTGACGAGCAGGCGCTGGTGGATGGAGTCGATGGCCGGCACAAGGCGCCCACGATGGCCTGCGGGGTTGTGCTGGTGGGCGAGGGTGAGGGCGTTCAGGGCGCGGAGCATGGCGTTGGCTTCGCTCAGGCTCCAGCTGCGTTCGAACGTGCCGTCGGGTTTCTGCGTGTCGAGGAGGTAGCGGGTTGCGCGTTCCAGCAGGTGGGTGTGGGCGAAGTGGTAGGGCTGCAGGGCGGTGATGGTGTTGGCGGTCATGGTCGGCTCGGAGGGCTGGCCAGGCCGGTAGGTGGGTACCCCGCCGTCCTCACCCAGGTGCCTGGTCAGGTTCTGCCGGGCGGCGTGAAGAGGGGCCTGGTATCGCTCGGGATCGAGGGTGTGCAGGAAGGCCAGGACGTGGGCGGTGCTGTCGGTGTCGGTCTGGACGACGTCCTGGGCGTAGGCGAAGCCGCCATTGCCGGCCTGCTGGGCTGTCAGGTAGTCGCCCATCGCGTACAGCACGTGCCGGTCGGCGCCGGCGCGGGCCAGGGCGAGGCCGGCGGTGGCGGTGGAGAAGGTCTCCTCGCTGGTGATGAAGGGCATGCCGCCGTCGTCGCGGACGGCTCTGGCCAGCGCGGTGATGCCGTCGTCGATGACCCGGTGGCCGGGCGCCGTCCGCTGCAGCGACAGCAGCGCGAACAGGTGCGCGAACACGTTTCCTTCGATGATCCCGCGGGCCTGGCCGCGTTCGGTCATCTTCAGCAGACGGGTGGTGAGTTCCGGGGCGACGGGGTCGGGCACGTGCAGGTGGTGGAGGGCGATCTGCCGCAGGCGGGTCCAGGTGGCCTCGTTGTGGTGCTCGAACGCGTGGGAGGGGGCGTCGACGTGGAAGGGTTCGGGTCCCACGACGGCGAGGATCGCCTCCAGGGCGAGCTTCTTTCGGTCGGAGGAGTGCTGGGCGGCGCCGGCAAAGGTCTCCTCGATCAGCCGATGCCGGTCCGCCGGCGCGATGCCGTGCAGGGTGGCGTCGATGACCGACGTGTCGAAGGCGTCGGCGGCCGTGCGGCTGCGCGACAGGTAGGTGTGCAGCCGGCTCTGCACCCCGGGCAGGGTCTTCGCCCGGCGCAGCAGGGTCAGCATCAGGGCCGACTCGGTGACCCGGCTGCGGCATTCGCCCGTGACGGCTCCCTGTCCGCCCACCTGGTCCAGCAGCCGCTCGGTCAGCCGCCGGACCGCACTGGCCACCGACGTCGCCGGCGCTGTGGGGCGAGTCGACGGCAGATCGCGGGCCGGGCGCGGCGGGGGCACGGGCAGGGCGGCTTGGTCGCGCAGGTGAGTGAGCAGGCTGGTGCGGTCACACACGGGCCAGGAGCGGTGGCGGGCCAGCAGCCTGAGCGCGGGCGTCGGCTCGAAGACCACTGGTCGGCCGACCTGGCTCAGCGACGATACGTCCCCCAGCGAGTTGCCCACCGCCAGTGAACCCGGCCAGTCGATGCGCTCCTCGCCCACCAGATCCTGAGCGGCCGCGTCCTTCCCGCCGCAGACCGTGGCGGCCACGCGTCCGGTGTACAGCCCGTCAGCCGTATCGAGCCGGGTGCCGCGGAAGAGGGGCACGCCCAGCTCACCGGCAAGATGGGCCACCATCTCCTGCGGGCCGCCCGAGATCAGCACCGGCACACAGCCGGCCTCCTTCAACGCCGTGATCAGCGGCCTGGTGAAGTCGAACAGCCGCTCGCGTTGCCGCTGCCACAGATCGGCCATCGTCGTCGACACCGCCCGGCACGGCACATCGGTCAGCATCGCGGCGAACAACTCGTGCAACCGCGCCGCCGCCTGCACATCCTCCGCATCCGAATCGGTCTGCGCACGGCGCAGCCGCGCCAGCCGGTCCCGGGGAACGAGCCCCGCCTCGGCCAGCATTCCCGGCAGTGGGCCGGCCAGCGTGCCGGCGATCAAAGTCCCGTCCACATCCAGCACCGCGATACGCATGCCCCGACCCTCGCGGGTCCGCCACCGCATCAACGCCGATTCCCCGGCCTGTCACCCGATGGAAGACAGCGCCGTCCGCGCTGCCCCAGAGCAGCGGCCGCTCCCAAATCGGACACCTGCCCGCACGCGTACTCCACCACCTGGGCGGTAAGCGGCGGCGAGTGGCCATGAACGGTCCTCTGGTCTCACCACTGTGGGCCGTCGCACGCCGGGGCGGCGGCCTGTCCGCATGAGCGGGCGAGCGCGTGTGCGTATGCCTCGTCGAGCAGTTTCCGCAGTGTGGAGGTGGTGGGTGCGATGGCGGTGGCGAGCAGTGCCGGACCGCCTGCCAGCGGTGCCAGGACGGCACACCCGTCCTTGGTGCCTTCGCCGAGCAGTATCGGGTCTTGTCGGTGGTCGAGGCGTGGGGCCACGATGAGGAGTTGGCCGACGGCGCGGTGTCCGTTGAGGACGGCCGGGCCGTCCCAGCCGGGTTCGGGGGCCCCGTATGCCGTGTGCTCGTCGAGTAGCGGGCGTCCGGCGCGGTGGACAAGGATCCGGCTGACGAGGTGGCCTGGTTCTTCGCCGGCCCGACCCAGGAGTTGCTCTTCTCGCAGTGTCAGTCGTGCGGTGGCGGCGAGTTCGACGGTGTACGTCTGGTGCAGGTTGCTGCTGGTGGCACTGATCAGCGGCTGCGGCAGCCAGCGCAGGCTGGCGTGCTCTCCTACGGTGAGCCGGACGTCGTAGGTGGCCGCTGAGGCGGTGGGGCCGCGCAGGGCGAGTGTGGCGGCGGCTGTGGTGACCTCCAGTTCGGCCCGGTCCTCGGCGGTGATGTCGAGGGTGAGCCGGTCGCCGCCCAACGGTGCGCTCATCGCGCCGATGATCCCTACCTTGGCGGCGCTGCCGGCGGTGCGCAGGCGCCGCAGGTGGAAGGGGCCGTCGCTGTGCAGTTGCGGGAGAGTGGTGACGCGTCCGTTGTACGCGGCGCGGATCCGGGCCGTGGCGCGTACGCCGTCCGGGTGTCCGGCGGGCTCCCGGGCACCGACTGAGGGGGTGTCGGGGCCGGAGATGGTTCGGGCGGTGCCAACTTGCGAGAAGGGGTTCATGCGGTTGCCCCGGCGCGCCACTGGGTGAGGTGGCCGGTGACCCAGTCGGCGACCTCGCGGATGCCGTCGTCGCAGGTGAGGCTGGTGAAGATGACGGGCAGGTCGCCGCGCTGTCGTTTCGCGTCGATGGCCATGGTGTCCAGGTCGGCGCCGACGTGCGGGGCGAGGTCGGTCTTGTTGATGACGAGGAGGTCGGCGGTGGTGATGCCGGGGCCGCCCTTGCGGGGGATGTCGTCGCCGCTGGCCACGTCGATGACGAAGATCTGCACGTCGACGAGGCCTTTGGAGAAGGTGGCGGTCAGGTTGTCGCCACCGGACTCGATGAGCACGAGGTCGAGGGGGTGGAGGGTTGCTTCGAGGTGTTCGACGGCTTCCAGGTTGGCGGAGATGTCGTCGCGGATCGCGGTGTGGGGGCAGGCGCCGGTCTCGACGGCGGTGATGCGCTCGGGCGGCAGGACGGCTTCGCGCCGCAGGTACTCGGCGTCCTCGCGGGTGTAGATGTCGTTGGTGACGACGGCGATGGGCCAGCGGTCGCGCAGGGTGCGGCAGAGCGCGGCGACGGTCGCGGTCTTGCCGGAGCCGACCGGGCCGCCCAGGCCGACGCGCAGCGCGCGGCGGCTGCCGTCGGCGCGGAGCGGCTCGGCGCTGTGGGTGTGGCGCTGCGGCATGGTCCCGGGGTGGTCGAGGTGCACAAGAACTCCAGGTGGGAAGGGGCGGTTTCAGGAGGCGAAGAGCCGGACGGTCCAGGCGGCGTGCTGTTCACCGGTGATGTCCAGCAGCGGCGAGGACGCCGACGGCAGGGCGTCGATGCCCTCGGCCGTGACGCGGTCTGCGGCTTGGGCGGCAGCTGTGGCGACGGCGTCGGTGTCAGAGCTGAGGCGGGCCAGCAGCCCTGAGGCGTCGAGCGGGTCGAGGCTGAGCAGGCGCACTGCCGCGGTGGCCGGGCCGCCGGCGTTCTCGTACGCGGCGGCATAGGCGGCGTCGAGCGGGGTGAGCCCGGCGGCCCGGGCGGCCAGGCCCAGCACGATGGGCTGGTGGGCGCCCTGGGGACGCGCGGCGGCCAGCAGTTCCAGCTCTTCGGACGGGAAGGTGGCACGGGCCGCGCGCATCATCTGCCGGCCGAGCCGACGGGCGACGGCACGCAGCGCTGGGACGGGAGTGCGCGCGTCAGCGGCGTCGTCCAGCAGCAGCGGGTCGACTCCGGCGGCGGCTGCGGCGGCCAGCCCGGCCGCCGTCAGACCGGTGGTGTGCAGACGTCCGCGACAGAACGCCTCCAAACTGTGGGTGTCGTGTACGGCTCCGTGGGCGACGGCGGCTTCGACGCCGCCGGAGTGGGCGTGCCCGCCGGCGGGGAAGCGGCCGTCGGCCAGGAGGAGCAGGGCTGCGCGGCTCATGGGTGAGCGGCTGACCTTTCGCAGGGTCGGATGGTGAGCCGGTGGCCCGGGCTGGCACATCGAGCCCGCCCAAGCCACCGACCAGAGGGGCCGGGCAGGCGGCCGTTCAGAAGAGGAAGTAACGCTGTGCCAGGGGGACTTCAGTGACGTAGGAGCGTGGCACGGTTGCCCCGTTGAGTTCGGTGCGGGCGTCACTCGTCGTCGCGCCGCCGATGGTGACCTCGAAACTGTTGTGGTCGACTTCGAGACTGTCGGGAATGGTGTCGTTCAATTTCATGTCGGCCTTCGTGACGTGCCGGGTGCTTGTGATGTCCACGAAGCCCTTGTCGAGACCGAGACCCGGATTACCGCTGGTGCCGTCTCCGTTCAAGTTGGCGGCCACACCCGGAGCCACGAAGATCACCGAGTTGCGTCCAGGGGAGTGGCCGGTGGAGCCCCAGACCGGACGCGGCAGGTACGGCTGCGGCGTGGTGATCGACGCGTTGGCGTCGCCGACCTGCGCGTACGCGAGCTGGCCGCCCTTGAGGAGCATGTGCGGTTTGACGCCGAAGAACTTCGGCTCCCACAGCACCAGGTCGGCGAGCTTCCCGGTCTCCACTGAGCCGGCGTGGCGGTCGATGCCGTGAGTGATCGCCGGGTTGATCGTGTACTTGGCGACGTACCGGCGGGCGCGGAAGTTGTCGTTCGGCTGCAGTTGCTGGTCGTTGAAGGAGTGGTCTGTGTCGTCGGTGATCGTGCGGACCCTCGCGGCTTCGAGGTCTTCCTTCAGTGCCCCGTAGCGGCTCTTCATGACGTGGGCGGTCTGCCAGGTACGCATGATCATCTCTCCGATGCGGCCCATCGCCTGGGCGTCGGAGGACATCATCGAGATGGCGCCCATGTCGTGGAGGAGGTCCTCCGCGGCCATGGTGGACGGCCGGATCCGGGAGTCGGCGAAGGCCATGTCTGCCGGGATCTCCGGGTTGAGGTGATGGCACACGATCATCATGTCGACGTGCTCCTTGACGGTGTTGACCGTCAGCGGACGCGTCGGGTTGGTCGAGGCGGGCAGGACGTTCGGGTCCTTGACCAGCTCGATCATGTCGGGCGCGTGACCGCCGCCGGCGCCCTCGACATGGAAGATGTGGATGCAGCGTGCCTTCTTCGCCGTGAACTTCCCCTCTGCGTCCCTGGCGTCGCCGGTGAACGCTGCGCGTGTGCTCTCCAGGAACCCTGACTCGTTCAGTGAGTCGGCGTGCAGGGCAAGCTGGACGCCGCGCTCTTCGCAGACGTCCAGGGCCCGGTCGATCACCGCAGGCGTGGCGCCCCAGTCCTCGTGGACCTTGAACCCGCAGACACCGGCGTCCACCTGCGCGTTGAGTTCGTGCTTGTTCATCGTGCTGCCCTTGCCGAGCAGGCCGATGTTGACCGGGAACTCGTCCAGCGCCTCGAAGAGCCGCCTGATGTGCCATGCACCCGGTGTCACGGTGGTGGCCGTACTTCCCTCGGCCGGTCCCGTGCCGCCGCCGATCAGCGTGGTCACGCCCGAGGCCAGAGCCTCGTGGATCTCCTCGGGGCAGATGAAGTGGACATGGGTGTCCACGCCACCCGCGGTGAGGATCCGCCCGTTGCCGGAGATGACCTCGGTGCTCGGCCCGACCACGAAACTCACCGGCGTCACCGGAACCGCATTGCCGACAGTCGTACGGTTCGGCATCTCGAACCGGTTGCTCGGAATCGGATCCATCGTCTCGGGGTTGTACGCCTTGCCGAGGGCCGCGATCCGGCCGTCGAGGATGCCGATGTCGGCCTTGACCACGCCCCACCAGTCGAGGATCAGCGCGCCGGTGATGACGGTGTCCACGGGCCTGTGGTCCGTGGCGTCGCCTTTGCTGTTCCTCCCGTCCCTGGCCAGGTGTGACATCCCCATCGACTCGCGGATCACCTTGCCGCCGCCGAAGATCATCTCGTTGCCGCTGTACGAAGGGCCGCCGCTCCAGTCGGCGTCGATCTCCAACGTCAGGTCGGTGTCGGCTAGCCGGACCCTGTCCCGCGTCGTCGGCCCGTACAGTGCGGTGTAATCCGTCCGCGTCAGCTCGTTGCTCGGCTTCGGTCGGGCCTTTTCAGGCTTCGGCGCCTGGCCGCGGCCTCGTTCCTGTGGATTGCTCATCGGACGATCCCTTCGCGCAATCCCTGGATCCTGGTGAGGTCGCTGGTATTGCCGCCGTCGGCCGTGACATCACCCTGGATCTGCACGAGTTCCACGCAGCACTCGTCGCCCGGTTCGAAACGCACGGACGTGCCCGCGGCGATGTTGAGCCGCCGGCCCCTCGCCGCGTCGCAGTTCCAGAGACTGCGGTCCTGGGGGACTGTCTGACCGGCGGGGACCTCGACGCCGACGACCTTCAGACCTGGGTTGACCTCGGCGAAGTGATAGTGGGAGCCGACTTGAACGGGACGGTCCGACTCGTTCTTCACCTTGATCTTCGTCTTGCCCGGCCCCGGCAGCGTGGTGGCGTCCGTCTGCAGGCTGACGCCCTGCGTGTCCCCGTCGAGATGCACGTTGAAGTAGATCGCGTCGTACCGGGAGATTGTGTCGTCGTCCTTGTCGGAGCGTACGGACGGGTTGGCGCTGTCGCCGCAGTCGATCGGGGAGCCTGGCTTGCGGGGTGGCTTGGGGTGCTCGACCTTGCCCGGGTAGACCTCGGGTTCCTCCGTGGCCTCGGGGATGGGGTCGTGGATGGTGACCAGTTTGGTGCCGTCGGGGAAGGTCGCCTCCACCTGGACGTTCTTGATCATCTCCGGGACGCCATCCATCACGTCGTCACGGGTGAGTACCCGTCGGCCCGAGTCCATGATGTCGCTGACCGTCTTACCGTCGCGCGCCGCCTCGAAGACGTGAGCGGTCAGTAGGGCCATCGTTTCGGGGTAGTTCAAACGCAACCCCCGGTTGCGGCGCTTGCCGGCCACGTCGGCCGCGACGTGGATCAGCAAGCGCTCCTGCTCATGCGGAGTCAAGTGCACGATGACTCGTCTCTGTTGTTCGGATGGTGCGTGCGGCCGGGCATCCCAAAGGTCACGGACAACGCTCCCCGGATGGCAACAGGCGCTCTCCGAGCATCAGTGGAGAGGAACGGCGGCACGGTCAAACGGCGGCTGATCTACACCATCTGGTGAATCAGCGAATACCCCGACATCCCGCCGGGCAGAAGGGACCCGTATCCGAAATCGACGCATGCTGCGAGTTGGTGGCTGCAAGGGACTTCGGCGATGAGTCATCGCCCTCACCGGGTTCCGTACCGACCTGCCCCGGCTAACCGAATGACGTCTCGACTGGACGTGCGGCGATTGAGGCTTGCGGCGCGATCGCTCCGCTCATGGATCTCGCCTGGGATCCCACGTGTGCCTGCTCAGCATGAAGAGCTACGGCCACGAGGCCGCCGCCTCTTCTCGTTCGCACGACGGAGACCAGACCTGCTTCGACCGCTGCTTTCACGAGGGGCGATTACGGTTCGGGTTCGGCTACCCAGGCCCCCAGCGAGCGAGCTCTGCGATTGCGGTCCAGTCGCAGTCGACTCTGCGTGAAGTTCCCCCCCCCGAACTGGACAGCGGGTGTTTACGCTGCCGGGGCGAGGTTCTGCCTGAGCAAGGATCTCGTTTCGAGCGGGGTGACGTACCCGTAGTCGGGGTGCCGACGAGCCGGCTGCGGTTGTACTCGACTTCGACGTAGCGGAAAACGTCGGCCCGGGCGGT
Source organism: Streptomyces sp. B21-105 (assembly GCF_036898465.1). Classification (NCBI taxonomy): domain Bacteria; kingdom Bacillati; phylum Actinomycetota; class Actinomycetes; order Kitasatosporales; family Streptomycetaceae; genus Streptomyces; species Streptomyces sp. B21-105. The sequence goes on from NZ_JARUMJ010000001.1 coordinate 7,113,854, forward strand.
CTCGCGGGTCTCCCACATGTCCTGTGCGAAGAAGGCGGTCGCTTTTCCCAGAACCTCGATCGTGGCCTCCTGCTCGCGAACCTTTCGCCGCAGCCGGACCAACTCCTCACGCTCCGCAGTGGTCAAAGCCCCGGCGGGTCCCTCACCGCGGTCGGCCTTCGCCTGCTTCACCCACCCGCGCAGCCCTTCGGGACTCACGCCCAGATCCCTCGCGACCTCGGTGACCGTCTTCTCCGAGGACAACGCCAAGGCGACCGCGTCCCGCTTGAACTCGGCCGTGTACCGCTTACTCATGTTGCTCTTGCTGCTCACTAACTGTGACTGCTTCCTCCGGGACCATCCGTCCCAGTATCAAGCTGTCCGGCTGGCAGGGGGAGCCTCAGCGGGCTGTCCGGCTGGCGACCGCTTGGTGCCAAGGCCGGCCGCGACCCGATGCACCGGACAGCGGACAACCGCATGGGCTGTGCCAGGTCCTCGCCTCTGTGCCAGGTCCTCGGCCCGCAGCTGGACCCTTTCATCAAGTGCGCCCCGATCGGGTGAGTGCTGGCCAGGTCTGCGTCAGCTCACCGACGGGAGGAGCGACCATACGGGCAACGGGTTCTTCCGAGGGAAAGGGTCTCGATGCGCCGTGCATTGATCGTTGTTGATGTGCAGAAGGACTTCTGCGAGGGCGGCAGCATTCCGGTGAAGGGCGGCGCGGGCAGGGCCGTGGCCATCGCCGACCTGGTGCGGCGCGCCGATGGAAGGTACGCGCACGTCGTCGCCACCCGTGACCACCACATCGACCCGGGGGCCCACTTCTCCGAGCATCCGGACTTCCAGAGTTCTTTTCCCGAGCACTGCGTCGTCGGCAGCGAGGGAGGCGAGTTCCATCCGGACTTCGCGCCCGCCGTCACCTCTGGCGGCGTGGACGAGGTGTTCTACAAGGGGGCGTACTCCGCCTCGAAGAGCGGTTTCGAGGGCTCGGCTCAGGACGGCACACCACTGGCCGACTGGCTGCGTGCCCGCCATATCAGTGGTCTCGACGTCGTCGGCATCGCGACCGACCACTGTGTGAAGGCCACCGCGCTCGACGGCGTACGAGCGGGCTTCGCCGTCCGGGTCCTGCTCGACTACACCGCCGGTGTTGCCGCCGACACCACCAGCACCGCGATCAATGAGCTACGCCAAGCCGGTGTGGTGCTGAGCGGCAAGCCAGTCGTCCTCGTCTGAGAACCACGGCCGCCTTCGCCGCGGGGCCTGCCCGCAACAGGCGCACCGTCCGTATAACGGTCCTGGCGTGGCTGCTGGTAGCCCGTTGATCAGCATCACCCCGGCGCGGGCGCCGCCGGCCAAGCCGAACAGAGCTGCGTGCATGGCTGGGCACAGCCGGACCTCTTCGGTGGCATGGGCGAGCTGGAGGGGAAGGGCGCGGCGCCCGGACGCTTCCGGGCCGGTGCTGAGCCGTCCCGTGTCCAGGTCGGCCGGGCCGTTCGGGAGAACCGCCGTGAACGAGTTGGGGCAGCCTGGCCTGTCTCCGCAGAAGAGGGGATGGGCTGTTGGCCATGACGCTCGTTTGACGCTCCGGGTGCCCGCAGGCGGTACAGCGGGCCGCAAAATGGGCTCTGACCTGCAACTTTCCGGATCCCGCTGAAGCCGACATCTTTCCGATGACGCATCACGTGGAGTGCGTGGCTATTCTGGAGCCGGTGGGCAAGGGTGCCTGACCTGCAGTTTTGTTGCTCTGGTGGGTTGCTCGACCTGTTTTCCCTCCAGGCAGCGGTTCGAGCGGACGGATCGATCTTTGAGAGCTCTGTGACCTGCGAATTCGTGAGCGAGGCGCTTGCAACGGCGACGCCTTCGAGTGGCTCTTGCGGAGATTCTTGACGCTCGGATGACGCTCGAATCGGAAGTCTCCACTGGCCTTCGCGGTAGCGATGCGCACGGCCGCCTGGTCCCACGCTCCGCGGAGCCGAGGACGCGACCCGACCGCGCCGGCCGATACCAGGCTGGTATCATCTCTGTATGGCGATGACACTCCGGCTCCCCGACGACCTTGACGCGAAGCTCACCGAGCGTGCTCGCCGGGAGGGCCGCAGCAAACAGGAACTTGCCATTGAGGCCATCCGCGACGCCCAGAACCGGGCCGAGCTGAAGGTCGACGACGTCCTGGCCGAGCTCATGGACAGCGATGCGGAGATCCTGGACTACCTGAAGTGACGGACGTGCGCTACATCCAGATCGACGAGATCCTGGCCATCGCCCGCACGGTCAACGGTACCGAGCACAGCGTGCGCGACATGGGCCTTCTGGTGTCGGCGATCGAGCGACCCCGGACGAACGTGTTCGGAGCCGAGTTGTATCCCACGCTGCACGAGAAGGCTGCGGCGCTGCTGCACTCCGTCGCCCGCAATCACGCGCTGATCGACGGCAACAAGCGCACCGCCTGGCTCGCCATGCGTGTCTTCCTGCGGTTCAACGGCGTCAACGCCAGTACCGTCCCGCCGGCCGTCTCCGTTGCCGGCCCGTTCGTGGAGGAAGTCGCGCAGGACAACATGGAGGTACCGGCCATCGCCAAGCGCCTCTCGACCTGGTTCCCCATCTCCTGACGTTCGACGTCGTGCGGTGGGGGGGGCGAAAGGGTGATCTGGGCTCCGTGCATTCCGTCGGCAGACTGATCCCGTTCTCTTGGGATCTGGCGTGCGGGGGCAGCCGGCGCTCGACGTCGGGTCGGCGCAGGTCCTTCAGCCGGCCCTCGACGTCCCAGGGGCGAGCAGCATGAAGACTCCTGGCCGCCGCCGATCCCGAACTCGTCGCCGCCGGGATCACGTTCAGTCTGGAGCGGCGTGACGAGCGCCTCGACCTCGCGGCCGTCGTCCGCCTGCTGCTGCGGCTCGGGGTGCTGCGGCGGGTGGCCGGCGAGGAGGACGCCTACGTCAGCGGATCGGGCGACGTCCTGTACGACGTGCGGCGGCGGCCCGTGAACACGGCCGGGGTCTTGCGCTGTGCGAAGCCGCCGGCGGTGGCGGCCGTCGGCTCAGTCGGCGGCGAGCAGGTGGGCGGGGGCGATCCGGGACAGCCCCCGGATCGGCACCGTCAGAGCCGCCACCACCAGGGCGGTCGCCGCGAGCGTGGCCAGCAGCGCGGCGCCGGCGACCGGGAACAGGTGTCCGTGCAGCACGCCCCGGCCGAGGACCAGCACCCCGGCCAGACCGGCCACCGCACCGGACAGTCCGCCCAGCAGAGCCAGTCCGATTCCCTCGTAGAGGGTCAGCTTCGCCAGCTCGCGGTTGGTCCAGCCGGTCGCCCGCAGCACCGCGAGATCGGCGGCGCGTTCGCGCTGCGAGATGACCAGGACGTCGATGGCGCCGGCGGCGCCCAGCAGCAGGGACAGAGCGACGCTGAGGTAGTCGGCCTCGCGCGCCTGCGCCACCACGGCACTGCCGAGCAGCGACCCGGCCACCTCGCCCCGGAAGGCCAGCGTCAGGGCGAGCAGCACAGTGAAGGCGGCCACTCCCAGCGCCAGCCCTGCCGCACCCAGCAGCGTGCGGCCCCGCACCCGCAGCAGGTTGAGCATGGCCAGTCCGGCCACCGAACGCACCGGGTGCGCGCGGCGGGCCGCCGTCACCGGGGGCCGGACGGCTTCCATCGGTCCCAGCCGGGTGGCGAGCCAGGCGGGGATCAGGCCCGCCGCCGTGGCCAGGAGGAGCGCCACCGGGAGCACGAGGAGTGACTTGGCGCCGGCTTCGGGCTGGCCCAGCACCCGGCCCAGCACGTACGCGAGCACCGTGCCCACGGCTCCGGCGGCGAGGCCGATCAGCGCCAGTTCGGCGAGGACCAGGCGGAGCACTTCGCCACCGCTCCAGCCAAGGCAGCGCAGCGTGCCGATCTCGATGCGACGTGAGCGCACCGAGGCCAGCGCCGCCTGGCCGATGAAGAGCGCGCACACGACGAGGACCAGCACGAAGAGCACCGCGCTCTTGGTGTCCACCGCCCGGAGAATGCGCAGTGCCACGCCCTTGGCGACCCAACGCTCCGTCACCTGCGCCGAGGCGCTCAGTGCCACCGTCTGCGGCGCGGGCGAGCTGCCGACGGTGACGTCGACCTGGAGCCGGGGGTAGGTGGCCCGGATCTTCCCGGCCACCGCGTTCACCCGCGCCCGGGAGGCGGTGTCGACGCCGGTCACTCCGGCCACCCGGATCCTGATCGCGCTGACCGGCGCCTTGTCCTGGAGGCTCGGGACCCGACGGCTCTTGGTGAGCGCGGTGATGGAGTCCATCGTCGTCAGCATGGTGGGCGGCGGGCTGACGTAGCCGCCCAGGTTGCGGTCGGGCTGCAGCGGCTTGCCGTGGAGCCTCGCTCGGGTCGCGCTGTCCGCACCGGTGACCTGTGGCGTCTGGTAGGTCTCCAACGGGGCGTCGGACAGGGGTGAGAAGCCGGGCAGTTTGCCGGTGTCGTATCGGCCGACCAGGTGGACGAAGGGATTGGGCAGGCGTCCGGAGTCCACGCCGTCGCAAGTACCCAGTCCGATGCAGCTCGTGGCGGCGTGACTGGTCACCTTCCGGTACTGGGCGCCCTGGTGGTTCTCTTCGGGGACGTTGGGGAACGGCTGCTGGTTCGAGTTGGTGATCCACAGGCTGGGCTTCTGCGGGGGCTGCGGCTGCGCGGCGAGGTCGCCGTCGGAGGTCCGGCGGTAGGTGACCGGGCCGACCGTCCAGTAGCTGCCGGTGTCGAACGAGTCCTCGGTCAGTGCCTTCCGGTAGCCCTTGCTCAGGTCGACTCGGGTCTTACCCACCGTTGTGCCGTGCAGGTTTCGGACGAAGCTGTCGGCTGTCGGGTTGCCCAGTTTCGAGGGCAGCTCGGCCGGGTCCCCGACGTCGAGCCGCTCGACGGTGGCGTCGAGTGTGCCGGTGGTCAGCGGGGTGTCGCTGAGCAGCGCCGGGATGTAGGAGTCGTGCTGTCCGTGGACGCTCTTGGCGCCCGACACCCTCCACGGCTTGTCCTGCTCGGTGAGCATCCGGCCCGAGGCGATGGTGTCGCCCAGGCCCACCAGTCGGTCCTCGGCCACCGGGTCGATGGCGGACAGCAGCACGGGGTAACTGACCGGAACGTCGATGGTGGCCTTGCCCTGGCCGGACTGGCAGTTCATCCGCGAACTCAGGTCGGGGTCGAACGGCGACCTGTCCCTGAGGTCCTCGGCGATGATGTTCGGCTTCAACGGCAGATCCAGGTTGAACTCGGTCTGCTCGGTCTTGTCCCGGTTGAAGTAGAAGCAGACGTCGTACTTCCCCTTGATCCGGTACCGCTGGGTGCTCTTGTCGACCGCACCCGTTTCCAGGGTGTCGGACTCGAAGAGGCCGTCCGACTCCGATGCCGACGTCAGGGGGGAGCGGGTGAGGTAGACGTACTCGTCCGAGGTGCGGTAGGTGCCCAGTCCGGAGGTGAGCGTAGGGCGGATGCGCAGGATCTGCCGGGACGCCTTGCCGTCCAGGAAGCGGGACACGTCCACCGTGACGGTGCTCGCCACCATGAGGTAGCCGATGTTGGCGACCGGCGCCGCCACATCGACCCCGGCCATGCCGCGGATGCGCCGGTACTGGTCGACGGTGATGCCGCCGAACGTGCCGGACAGGAAGTTCGGCGTGACCAGACCGCTCCGCCGCTCCACGTCCGTCTGCGAGTCGGGCGGGCGTACCAGGACGTCGTACGCGGAGCGTGCGTTCTTCCGTACCGTGCCCACGGTGGTCGCCTGGCTCGTGCTCACCGTCGCGGTCAGCAGGGTGAAACTGGTCGCCGCCACCAGGATCCCGGCGGCCAGGGCCAGCGCGCGCCCGCGTCGCCGCCGTAGCTGGTCGAGAATCATCGCCATCACGGGCGCAGGCCCCCCAGCCGGTGCAGTACGTCGCCGGACGGTGTGATCCGCTGGTCCGAGGTGATCCTGCCGTCCTGCAGCCGCACCACCCGGTCGCCGCCCGCGGCGACCTCCGCGTCGTGCGTGGCGATCAGCATCGTCATCCCGTAGCGCTCGCGCAGTGACATCAGCAGGTCGATGATCTCCCGCCCGATGACGCTGTCCAGATTGCCCGTGGGCTCGTCTGCCAGTAACAGTCCCGGCCGGTTGATCAACGCGCGTGCGACGGCGACGCGTTGCTGCTGGCCTCCCGACAACTGCGAGGGCAGGGCGTCGGCCCGCTGCTCCAGGCCGACAGCTTCGAGCAGCTCCATGCCGCGCGCACGCCGGTCGAAGTCGACTCTGCGCGGCAGGACGGGGGCGAGCACGTTGTCCAGCGCGGTCAGCGCGGGCAGCAGGTGGAAGCGCTGGAAGACGAAGCCGACACGCCGCCGGTGACGGTCCAGGTCCCGGGGCACCAGTTGTGTGCCGTCGATCTCGACGTGCCCCTCGTCGGGCTGGTCCATGCCGCCCGTCACATGCAGGACGGTGGACTTGCCGGCGCCGGACGGCCCGGTCAGCATCACCACCTCGCCGGCTGCGACCTCCAGGTCGATCTCGTCCAGAGCGGTCAGCCCGGGATACCGGCGGCTCACCCCGCGCAAAGTCACGCTCACAGCCATTGATGCAGCCTCGCCCTCGTACATCGCAGCACGTACATCGCCGCCCCTGCATTGCGACAATTCAGGGGTATGTTGTCACAATGTAGAAGGGACGTGTATGCCGCTCCATCACGCCGTGCTCGCGCTGCTGACCCGGCGACCGAATCACGGATACGAACTCAAGGCCCGTTTCGAGGAGGCCGTCGGCCCGCAGTGGGGTGGCCTGAACATCGGTCACCTCTACCAGATCCTCGAACGGCTGGTCCGTGACGGCTATGTCTCGCGCTCGCAGGTCACGCAGACCGACCGGCCCGACAAGAACCTCTACACGCTCACCGAAGCGGGCGAGGCCGAGCTGCGCTCGTGGGCGACCACCGCCTGGGTGCGCGTCGGCGGCTTCCGCGACGAGCTGTTCCTGAAGCTCCTCGGCGCTGTCGCGCTGGGCCCGCAGGCCCTGGCCACACTGATCGAGTCGCAGCGGCAGACGTACCTGTCGGAGCTTGCGGGCCTGGCGCAACAGCGCCGCGCACACGCCGACGAGCCACTGGTCGCCGTCCTGATCGACGCCGCCATCGCGCACACCAAGGCCGACCTCGGACTGCTGGACAGCGCCGCACAGCATCTGGGCCCGCTCGCCGCGGCACAGAGCGCGCAGGCGCCGGAGCGCTCACGGGTACGGGGCGACGCCGACGAGGCTCCGAGGGGCAGGGCGGGATGAGAGGGGCCGTACGCGCGGGGATGGATTGCCGGCGGGTGCGTCCAGCGGTGGCACCCTCAAGTCTGGAGACGCCGGCGCGAAGGGCAGTCGTTCAGCCTGATCGGGCGGGCACTCGGGACACCGATGCAGCGCGCCCGTCGCTTCCTGCTCGGTACGAAGAGAGGCTGAGCGACTCGACGCTCGTTGTGACGCCTGTCATCGAGCGGGACGCCGGTACTGCCGCCCTCCGTTGAAGATGCCGTCGTGTGCTCCCCGGAGATGGGCCGCATCGGTGGTGTGCACCGGCGGCGTCGAGGGCTCGCGCGGGTTCGGGTTCGCCGGGCGTCGAGGAGAGGGCCCCGGGCCGGTCGGGGTCCGAGGCCTTCGGGTCAGGCCGGCGTGTCAGCGTCCTGCGTGGCGGCCGCGAAGGCCTCGGGGCCCTGTTCCGCAGCCGCCGGGTCCATCCACATGACCTGCCAGCCGTGGCCGTCGAGGTCGTAGAAGCTGCGCGAGTACATGAAACCGTAGTCCTCGGCGCCGTCCGCCTCGGCGCCGCCCGCGGCGAGTGCGGCGGCGCTGACCTTGTCGACCTCCTCGCGGGACGACACGCTGAAGCAGTACAGCGCCAGCGTGTGCGTGGTGGGATCGGCCAGGGGCAGCTCGGCGAACTCCGCGAACTTCTCGCGGCTGAGCAGCATCACGAAGGCGTGCTCGCCGACCAGCATGCAGGCGGAGGTCTCGTCGGTGAACTTCGGGTTGAAACCGAACCCGAGGCCGGCGAAGAACGCCTTGCTGCGGTCGAGGTCCGCGACGGGGATGTTCAGGAACAGCATGCGGCCGGGGTGTGCGGGGTTCGTCATGACGGGTCTCCAGTCGGCGTATCGGTGACGTACGTCCTGTAGACCGGGGCGGGCGACGAAACTCATCGGTGTGCTCCGACGGCCCCTGCCGGGCCGTGTCCGGTCCTGGCAGGCGTCACGCCGTGTACAGGGCCGCCGCGAAGCTCCGGAATCATCCGGCTGATCGACCCGTGCTGAACGGCCGGGTACCCGGTGAAGTCCTTGGCGTCGACGGCCAGGATGCCGCGATAGGGGGGAAGCGAACGGCTGTGGGCATAGGGCTGGTCGGTACGTGACACGGGATCTCCTCGCATGGGACTTCGTTCGTCGTGGACAGCTCGAGCCTGCCGGGAAGGGGGGTGACCGTGTGCTCGCGGCGTGCAGAAGCGGCGTGACGCACGCCACACATGCTGGTGCGTTCGCCCTACGTCTCCCCGTCGGCGGTGAGTCGCAGAGCCCGTAGGTCGTCGAGGACGATCCGCCTGCGTTCCGCGCGCACACCGCGGGACGCCAGGGCGCGCAGGGCGGTGGTGACCGTGTTCCGGGACACCCCCAGGTGCTGTGCCAGCTCGTGCCGGGTGAGCGCGAGCTCCACAGCGCCGCCCGCGCCGAGCGCGATGGGGGGCTGCGCCGAGATGTCGATCAGGTACACCAGCGCGGCGGCCAACCGGACGTGGATGTCGCCGCCGCCTCGAGCCTCGTCCGACTCCCTCAGCCGCGTGAGGGCGTACCTCACGAGTGTGGGGAACAGGCCATGGTCATCGACGAATGCCAGGAAGTCCGCCTTGCCCAAGGCCCCCACGACACAAGAGGAGATGGATTCGACGTTCGCCGAGCGGACGCCGTCGTCCAGCTCACCCGGGCCGCGGAAGGCGAGCAGCGACAGATCCCCGTTCCGCTCCACGGATGACCTTGGCCACGCCCGTGACGACGGCAAGCACGTGCGTCCCGGGCTCGCCCTGCCGCAGCAGTACGGTGCCCGCCGAATGCCTCCGCTCGAAGGAGCGCTCCAACAGATCGGCCCAGACCGTTTCTCCGGTGAAGTCGCGAAGGCTCCGCCGTGGCGGCGTCGACTCCCCTCCTTCGGACCGGCGCGCCTGCCGATTTCGCTGATGCGGCGTCATGTCGACCATCATGCTGGACCGTTAGGGGAGTTCGGGCAGCGTTCGCCACCTCCGTCTGGCGATGCCGCCCACCGGTCACGGTCACCGGGCGCTCCCGCGCGCGCCCTCGGACCCTTGTGCGAGTCGCGTCCCCACCGGCCCGCGCTCGTGGCGAGCACCCACCCCGGCGCCCGGCGGGGGACGGGCGACGTGCCCCGTCATGCGCCGGGAACAGCTGCTTCTCCCGCGTCCAGAACCAGCACCGCGACGTGCAGGGACGTGCGCTGCAGACCTGATTCCAGGTCGCAGCCGAGGAGCCGTTCGATGGTGTGGAGGCGCTGGTAGTACGCCTGCCGGGACATGCCGGCGCGTTTCGCCGCGACCGATTTGTTCCCGGCCGCCGCCAGATAGGCGCGCAGTGCCGGGAGCAGATCGCCGCCGTTGCGGTCGTCGTGCTCGATGAGGCGGGTCAGTTGCCGTTCCGCGTACCGCTGCAGACGGGTGTCCTTCCGCAGGAGGCCCAGCAGCTCCGGCAGCCGGACGTCGGCGGGGACGTAGAACCACCGCTCGGGGGAGGCCGGTGTGATGGCCTCGGCCGTCTGCTCCGCCTCCTGCCACGACCGGGCGATCCCGCCGAGATCGGTCACCCCCGGGCCGACGGCGACGACGGCCCGCGGTCCGAGCTCCTCCCGGGTCAGACGGCCGATCCGCTCGGCGACCGGCTGCCAGGCGCTCGCCTGTGCCAGTGCCATGAGTACGCCGATCCGGCCCGGGGCCGTCTCGCCGACGAGGGCGCGCACGCCCGTGTGCGTCAGCGCCTTCGCGATCCGTTCGTCGAGGTGCTCGTCCTCGGTGCCGGTGTACGGGTGGCGGATGACCACGGCGAACAGCCGGTGCCCGAGGGCCGGGAGTCCCAGTGCCTCCGCGCGGGCGCGCGCGTCGGCGGGGGAGCGGAAACGCCGCTCGTACAGGTCCCGCAGTACCGAGCGGTGGGCCCTGCGTTCCCACCAGGCCTGTCCGGCCTGGCGCGCCATGGTCAGCGCGACCGCCGCACGTTCCAGTACGAGGACGTGTTCCGGGTCGGGCTCGGCGTTCAGCCGGTCCTCCAGCAGGACCAGCCGTCCCCACGGGCCGTGGTGGTCCTGCACCGGAGCGATCAGCCACCCCTCCGGGCCGCTCGGCGTGATCCTCTCCGGCGTCGGGGCGGCCCGCGACCGCCGCGACCAGGCCGACACCACCGGCTCGTACGGCCGGCCGAGCAGCTCGCACATCAGGACCCGGTGGGTGAGGTCCTCCAGCACCACGGGGGCTCCGGTGAGCTCCGCGGTGGTGTGCACCAGTTCCTCGGGGTCCGCGCCCCGCAGCGTCAGGGCGGTGAAGATGTCCTGGATCTCCCGCCCGCGGCGCAGCAGTGCCCCCTGGGCGTCGAGGATGAGCGCGTGCACGGTCTGCGTGACGTCGATGAACCGGACGCCACGGGCCAGCTCGACCAGCGGCACCTCACGGGCGCGGCACGCCGCCACCAGCTCGGGGGGCACCTTCCGGTACCGGTAGCCGAGCTCCACGACCAGGCCGGCCGCGCCGACGTCCGCGAGCTGGTCGACGTAGCCGCGCAGTTCGGAGGCGTCCTCGGGATGCGGCATGCCCGTCGTCAGCACCAGCTCGCCGCCCTCCAGGAAATCGGCGGGGTTGAGCAGCTCGGTGACATGTACCCAGCGCACCGGGCCGTCCAGCTGGGACTCGCCGGCCAGCACGCGCGGCATCCCTTCGGCGAGCACGGGCAGGCGCAGTACCTCCCTCAGTGTGGGGAAGTGCCCGGGTGCGTGATGTCTGGGCGGCATAGGGGGTGCTTTCATCCGAGGGAATCGGGCTCACCCTCGCACCGGCCACCCACCGTGACAAGAGGGGGGCCGGTATTGGTGCAGCCCGGCCGTCCGCTGTGACAGACCGTCTCGAGAAGGCCCCGAGGCGGAACACAGTGTGGGTTGACCTGCAGGTTCCCCCGGGCGGAAAGTGAACGCCATCCCCAGCAGGACCCGAACCGGAAAGGCCCGCACGGTGTCCGGACGGTGTCCGGACGGTGCTGGGGCCCGACTGCCACCCACCCCACCATCGAGAGGAGCGACCTCATGCGCATCCCGAAGCGCGTCGCCGTGATCGGTGCCGGCAGCATGGGCAGCCAGGCCATGTGGCGACTGGCGGCCCGCGGAGCCGAGGTCATCGGCTACGACCGGTACGCACCGGGTCACGACCGCGGCGCGGCCGGGGGCGAGAGCCGCATCTACCGAGCCGCCCACCTCGGCGAGCCCGGGTACGTTCCGCTGCTGCGGCTCGCGGACCGGATGTGGGAGCAGCTCCAGGCGGAGACGGGCCGGTCGCTGCGACGCCGCAGCGGCAGCCTGGTGATGGGGGATGCCTCCTCGCCGTCCATGAGCGTCCTCCTCTCCACCAGCGCCGCCCAGGGGCTGGATCACGAGGTACTGGACCGGGAGGAACTCGCCCGCCGCTACCCGCAGCACCGGCTCCCGGACGGACACACCGCCGTCCTCGACCGGTTGGGCGCCGTCATCAGGCCGGAGGCGTCGATCCAGGCCGCCGCCGCCCGTGCCGAGCAGTTGGGCGCCCGGCTGCACCGCTACACCACGGTGCGCGAGGTCGTCCCCGCGGCGGGCGGCGGGGTTCGGGTCGTCACCGACCGGGGCACGGACCACGTGGACGCCGCCGTGGTGACCGTGGGCCCGTGGATCAACACCCTGCTCCCGGACCTCCCCCGGACCGTCGACGTCCGCCGGGTGGTCTGCTCCTGGCACCTGCCCACCCGCCACGACTGGTTCGCGGGGGGCGCCCCGCCCTTCGTGCGCGCCGCACCCCACGACTGCTTCGGGATCCCGTCGCCCGACGGCATCTCCGTCAAGCTCGGTCTCTCCGTCAAATACCATGCGCCGGTGCCCGCGCCCGAACGGCTCGAGCGTACGGTCCGTCCCGAGGAACTCGGGGTCTTCCGCGAGCTCATCGGTGAACTCATGCCCGACCTGAACCCCGACCCCATCAGGATGTCGGCCTACATGGAGGGCTACACCGACTCCGGGAACCCGCTCGTCGGTCATCTCCCCGGCGAGGACGACATCACCGTCATGGCCGGGTTCTCCGGCAGCGGCTTCAAGTTCTCGCCCGCGATGGGAGAGATCGCCGCAGACCTGGCGCTCGACGGCGCCACGCAGCACCCCGTCGACTTCCTCGCCCCGGCAGAAGCCGGCACCGCCTGATCCCGGCGATCGTCGAACTCATCACCCCCGCTCACGGACATCACCCCCCGCTCACTGTCATCACCCCCCACTCGCCACATCTTCGTCATGAGCATGCCCAAAAGAGCCCACGCCGGCCCTGACCAGTTCCCCGAAGCAAGAAAGTGGAGCACTTCCATGCCCATTCCCTCGTTCCAGTTCCGCCCGAAGTACGTCTCGTTCGACTGCTACGGCACATTGATCGAGTGGCCGATGACCCCCATCACGCGTGAACTCGTCGGCGACCAGATCCCGGCCGAGCACTGGGACCAGTTCGTCAAGGAGTTCCGCGGCTACCGCTACGACTCGGTCCTCGGCAAGTACTACCCCTACGAGCAGACTCTGCAGGACGCCTTCGAGGGGGTCTGCCGCAAGTGGGGCGTGAAGGCCGCCCCGGACGCCGGCAAGCGGTTCGCCGACGGCGTGCGCAGCTGGGGCCCGCACGCGGACGTGCCGGAACCGCTGAAGAAGATGGGCGAGAACTACAAGCTGGTGATCCTCTCCAACGCCGGCGACGCCTTCCTCGAGGAGAGCGTGCCCCGGCTCGGGGCGGACTTCCACGCGGTCTTCACCGCGGAGCAGGCCGGCTACTACAAGCCCCGGTACGCGGCGTTCGAGTACATGCTCGACCAGCTCGGCGCGTCCCCGGAGGACTTCGTGCACGTCTCCTCCCACACCCGTTACGACCTGATGCCGATGCACGACATGGGCTTCCGCAACCTCGTCCTCCTGGACCGCGGCTGCGACCCGGTCACCCACGGATACGACTACGTGACGGTGAAGTCCCTGGACGAGCTCAACACCATGCTCGGCATCTGACGCGCGACGCACACCCGCCCACGCAGCACCTACTTCCCGGCGGGCGCCCGGTCTCGTGCGGCCGCCCATGAGCCCGGCACGTCTTCGGGCACCGGCCGACGACGTCCCACCCCGTCGTGACCCGTACGTCGTCCCCGCGTCACGGATTCCCCGCGTCACGGATTCCCCGCGTCACGGATTCCCCGCATCACCGATTCCCCGTATGCCCAGCGTTTCTTCAGGAGGCACCGCCATGGAAAGCAACCGGACAGGCCGCAGAACCGTACTCCGCACCGCAGGCGCTGTGGCCGCCGCCATGCAGGTCAACAGAAACTTGAGTGTCCCGATCGTCACGGCGGCCCTGGCTCTCGCGCTCGCCGCGTGCGGGGCGAGCGGCACGCCGCAGAACGTGGGGGCCAAGGGCACGGCGCAAGGCGGAGGTTCCGGATCGTCGGCCGAGCACACCGACGACATCTCGGTGGGCGTGAAGCCGGATGCCAAGGCCGTGAAGCTGCTGCCCGCGGCGGTGAAGGCCGAGGGCACGCTCTCGGTGGCCATGGACCTGGCCTACCCGCCCACCACGTTCATGGCGTCGGACAACAAGACCCCGATCGGGTTCAACCCGGACATGGCCCGGCTGATCGCCGCCAAGCTCGGCCTGAAGCTGCAGATCAACAACGTCAAGTTCGACACCATCATCACCGGCCTGCAGGCCGGTCGGTACGACTTCACGGCCTCCACCATGGGCACCACGAAGGACCGGCTGAAGGTGCTCGACATGGTCGACTACTTCAAGGCCGGGACCGGAGTCTCCGTCCCCTACGGGAACCCGCAGAAGCTGGGCACCCACACGCTGTGCGGGCACCGCGTCGGCGTCACGTCCGGCAGCACCCAGGAGCTGCAGTGGGTGCCGCTGCTGTCCAAGCAGGACTGTACGAGCAAGGGCAAGCCGGCCATCGACGCGGTGACCCTGCCCAGCGTGAACGACGCACTCACCCAGCTGGTCTCCAAGCGGCTCGACGCGGTGATGTACGACTTCACCGCGCTCGGGTGGGCGGCCGAGCAGCAGCCCAAGACGTTCGAGGTCCTCAAGCCCATGGTGACCGCCAAGACCGTGGCCGTCGCGCTGAAGAAGGACTCGCCGCTGACCCCCGCGGTGCAGGCCGCCCTCCAGTCGATCATCGACAGCCCCGAGTACGCCGATGCCCTGGGCCGCTGGGGCTTCCCGGATCTCGGGATCACGACCGCGGCCATGGCCGTCCCGCAGGACTGACATGAGCACGGATCTGATCGGTACGAAGACCAGGAGCCGACCGGTGCCCGAACTGCTGCCCGAACACAAGAAGCGGATCACGCCGAAGCGTCCGCGCGACTACGTCGCCTGGGTGGTCGCGATCGCGATCGTCGCCGGCCTGGTGTGGACCGCGGTGACGAACGAGAACTATCGCTGGCCGGTGGTGTTCAGCTACTTCACCACGCAGACCATTCTCGACGGCCTGCTGGTCACGCTGATTCTGACCGTGGCGAGTATGGCCCTGGGCACGCTGCTGGGGCTGGTGCTGGCGGTGATGCGCATGTCGCCGCAGCGGCCCATTTCCGGGCTGGCCCAGCTCTACATCACCTTCTTCCGCGGCACCCCGGTGCTCGTGCAGCTGGTCTTCTGGTTCAACATCGCGGCGCTCTACCCGAACCTGTCGGTCGGCATCCCGTTCACCGGCATCTCCACACCGGTGGACGTGAACGCGATCATGACCCCGATGACGGCGGCCGTCGTGGGGCTCACCCTGAACCAGGCCGCGTACATGTCCGAGATCATCCGTGGCGGGTTCGCGTCGGTCAGCCGCGGACAGCACGAGGCCGCGGAGTCCCTGGGCATGTCGGGGTTCACCAAGCTCCGCCATGTGATCATCCCGCAGACCATGCCGGCGATCATCCCGGCCACCGGCAACCAGGTGATCGGCATGCTCAAGGAGACCTCGCTGGTGAGCGTGCTCGGCGTCGCCGACCTGCTGCAGAGCGCACAGGCGATCTACGCCCGCAACTACCAGACGATCCCGCTGCTGATCGTGGCCAGCCTCTGGTACCTGATCATGACGCTGGTGCTGAGCGTGCCCCAGTCCATGATCGAGCGCCGCTTCTCCCGCTCCACCCGGGCGCGGCTGACCCCGGCCGCCACCGCCGCCGAGCCCGGGGCCGGACAGCCCGTTCCCACCACGAGGGAGTCCCTGCTGTGAACGCCGACGGAACGATCGTCGCACGCAAGCTGTGCAAGAGCTTCGGACGTCACCAGGTCCTGCGCGACATCGACCTGACCGTCGCGGCCGGGGAGATCTCCTGCATCATCGGGCCCAGCGGATCCGGCAAATCGACCCTGCTGCGCTGCGTCAACGGCCTGGAGACCGTGGACCGCGGAGTCCTGAAGGTCAACGGAGAGGACTTCGGCTACGTCGAGAAGGACGACGCCTACCACGCCGTCCGCCCCAAGCGGCTGGCCGAGCAACGCGCCCGCATCGGCATGGTGTTCCAGCAGTTCAACCTGTTCCCGAACATGACCGCCGAGAGCAACGTCATGGCCGGACCGGTGCTGGTGCACAAGAAGGACCGCGCCGCCTGCCGGGAGCGGGCACAGCAACTGCTGGCCAGGGTCGGCCTCGAGGGGTGCGGCCACAAGTACCCCGCCCAGCTCTCCGGCGGCCAGCAGCAGCGCGTGGCCATCGCCCGCGCCCTCGCGATGGACCCCACCATCATGCTGTTCGACGAACCCACCAGCGCCCTCGACCCCGAGCGCGTGGGCGAAGTGCTCGCCGTCATGCGCGACCTCGCCGGCAACGGCATGACCATGTTGCTCGTCACCCACGAGATGGGCTTCGCCCGCGAGGTCGCCGACGAGATCCTCTTCATGGACGAAGGCATCGCCGTCGAACGCGGCGACGCACGCGAAGTGCTGGCCGACCCACGCGAGAAACGCACCCAGGCATTCCTCGAACGGGTGCTGTAGAAGCGGCCCGGACACGCGGCAGCGGACCCGGCGGCAGACCCGGCGGTGAGTCCGGAGAAGACGCTGGTCGACTGCGGCTGACGTGATCCCCGCACCCTGCCCGTCCTGGTCTTCGCTCCTGGTCGCGCCCGACCTCGCCTCCCTCGAACCCCCCGCTAAGGACCCGACATGAAGACGATTCCCTACTGGACAGATACCGCTGGGGCGTTTCCCGACCGGTCCGGCAAGCCGCTGACCGAGGACACCGACCTGGTGGTCGTCGGCGCCGGCCTGACGGGTCTGTCCACCGCCCTGCACTCCGCCCGCAAGGGCGCCCGCGTCACCCTCGTCGAGAAGGGCCAGATCGGCTCCGGCGCCTCCGCCCGCAACGGCGGCATGGCCAACCTGGGATTCACCATCGGCGTGGGCCAGGCCGTCCGCCGGTACGGACTCGAACGGGCCCGGGAGATCTACAACTCCTACGGCGAGGCCGTGGACACCGTCGAGCGGCTCGTGAACGAGGAGTCCATCGACTGCCAGTTCCGCCGTGTCGGACGCCTGGGCGTCGCCTCCCGCCCCGCGCACTTCGAGAGCAAGAAGGCCCAACAGCGCGACCTGGCAAAGTACTTCGGACACGAGACGACTCTGGTCGGCAAGTCCGAGCTGCGTTCGGAGATCGGATCCGACGCCTACCACGGCGGCCTGCTCGACCCGTTCAGCGCCGCCCTGCACGTCGGCCGATTCGTGCGCGGTATGGCCGACGCGTGCGAGCGCACCGGTGTCGAGATCCACGAGCGCAACGCGGCCATCGGCGTGCGGCGCACCGCCGCCGGCCGGTTCGAGGTCAGTACCGAGCGCGGTGTCATCCGCGCCGGGCAGGTCATGATGGCCACCGACGCCTACACCGACCAGAACTTCCCGTGGCTGCGCCGCCAACAGGTCTGCGTGGGCAGCTTCATCATCGTCACCGAGCCGCTCGGCGAGGAGCTCGCCCGGGACGTCATCCCCAAGGCCCGCCTCATCGTCGACTCCAACAAGGTCTGCCACTACTTCCGGCTCACCCCGGACAACCGGCTGCTGTTCGGCGGCCGCGCCCGCTTCGCACCGTCGGACCCGACCTCGGACAAGAAGAGCGGGGCCGTTCTGTTCCGTGAGATGTGCGGGATCTTCCCCCAGCTCTCCCGCACCAGGATCGAGTACGTGTGGGGCGGCTCCGTCGGTTTCGCCATGGACCGCATCGTGCACGCCGGGCAGACCGAGGACGGCGTCCACTACTCCATGGGATACGCGGGCCACGGCGTGCAGATGGCCACCCACATGGGGCAGGTCATGGCCGAGGTGATGGACGGCCACCCCGAGGTCAGCCCCGTCCGCGACCTCGCCCCGCCCCGCATCCCCCTCTACAACGGCACCGCCTGGTTCCTGCCCTTCGCGGGCGCCTACTACAAGACGCTGGACCGCATCCGCTGACCGGTCGGCAGCCCCCTCTGCACACACAAGGAGACACCCACGATGACTGTCGTCCGTGATGTTCCCAAGCAGCTGTTCATCGGCGGCGATTGGCAGGACGCGGAGTCCGGCCGGACGCTGTCCGTCGACAACCCGGCCACCGGCGAGGAACTGTGCCAGGTCGCCGACGCCTCACCCGCCGACGGCCGGCGTGCCGTCGAGGCGGCGGTCGCCGCGCAGGCCGCCTGGGCCGCCACCCCGCCGCGCGTGCGCAGCGAGATCCTGCGCCGCGCCTACGACATCATCGTCGCGCGCACCGAGGACCTCGCACTGCTGATGACCCTGGAGATGGGCAAGCCCCTGGCCGAGGCGCGTGCCGAGGTCGCCTACGGCGCGGAGTTCTTCCGCTGGTTCTCCGAGGAGGCCGTCCGTGTCGACGGCGGCATGATGACCGCTCCCGACGGCAGGAACCGTCTGCTGGTCTCCCGTCAGCCCGTCGGCCCCTGCCTGCTCGTCACCCCCTGGAACTTCCCCCTGGCGATGGGCACCCGCAAGATCGGCCC
The DNA here is from genome assembly GCF_036898465.1 of Streptomyces sp. B21-105. Taxonomy (NCBI): domain Bacteria; kingdom Bacillati; phylum Actinomycetota; class Actinomycetes; order Kitasatosporales; family Streptomycetaceae; genus Streptomyces; species Streptomyces sp. B21-105. The sequence continues at coordinate 7,132,095 of NZ_JARUMJ010000001.1, forward strand.
CGCCATCGCCGCAGGCTGCACCATCGTCCTCAAACCCGCGCCCCAGACTCCCCTGGCCAGCCTCGCCCTGGCGGAGATCCTCACCCAAGCGGGCCTGCCGGCCGGTGTGCTGAACATCGTCACCACCTCCGACGCCGCCGATGTCGTCGAACCCCTGCTGCGCGGCGGGAAGATCCGCAAGCTCTCCTTCACCGGCTCCACCCAGGTCGGCCGGATCCTGCTGGCCCAGTGCGCCGACACGGTCGTCCGCACCTCCATGGAACTGGGCGGCAACGCCCCCCTCGTCGTCTTCGACGACGCCGACCTCGACGTGGCCGTCGAGGGCACCATGGTCGCCAAGATGCGCAACATGGGCGAGTCCTGCTGCGCGGCCAACCGCATCTTCGTCCACACCAGTGTCGCCGAGGAGTTCGCCTCCCGCCTCGCCGCCCGCATGGCCGCCCTCACCGTCGGGCCCGGCACCGAACCCGGCACCGACGTCGGCCCCCTCATCGACCTCGCCGGCCGCAGCAAGGCCCACGACCTGGTGCGCGACGCCGTCAAGCGCGGCGCCACCGTCCTGACGGGCGGTGAACTCCCCGAAGGGCCGGGCTGCTTCTATCCGCCCACCGTCCTCACCGGAATCGCCCCCGACTCCGCGATCACCGACACCGAGATCTTCGGCCCCGTCGCCGCGATCCGTTCCTTCGAGACCGAGGACGAGGCCGTCGCCGCCGCCAACGACACCGAATTCGGGCTGGCCGCTTACCTGTTCACCCAGAACCTCGACCGCGCCCTGCGCGTCGCCGAACGCCTCGAAAGCGGAATGATCGGCATCAACACCGGACTGGTCTCCAACCCCGCCGCGCCCTTCGGCGGCGTCAAGCAGTCGGGCCTCGGCCGCGAAGGCGGACGCGTCGGCATCGACGAGTTCCTGGAGTACAAGTACCTGGCCGTCCCCGTCGGAGCCTGACATGCGCGACCGACTCGTCGTCCTCTACCGCGGCAACCGGCCCCCCGCCACCGCACGCATCGAACGCCTCGCGGACACCGTCTACGCCACCGAGGAGGAACTGCCCCACCTCCTCCCCGGCGCCGACGTCCTGCTGGCCTGGGTGACCATCACCCCGGCCATCCGGGAGGCGTGGCCGGACGATCCGCAGAAGGCGCCCCGCTGGGTCCACGCGTCCTCCGCGGGCGTGGACTCCTTCCTGTTCCCCGCCCTGGTGGACGAGCCGCGCGTCCTCCTGACCAACGCCCGCGGGGTCTACGAGCAGCCGACCGCCGAGTACGTCCTCGGCCTGATCCTCGCCCTCGCCAAGGACTTCCCCGGCACCTGGGAGCACCAGCGGCGCCGCGAGTGGCGTCCGCGCCCCAGTGACGGCGTCACCGGACGCACCGTGCTGGTCTGGGGGACGGGGCCGATCGGCCGGGCCATCGCCCGGCTGCTGCGCGCCGTCGGGATGCGGGTGAGCGGTGCGGGCCGCAGGTCCCGCACGGACGACCCCGACTTCGGCACGGTCCACGGTGCGACGACCCTGCGCTACGCCCTGACGGAAGCGGACTACGTCGTCCTGGCCGCCCCCCTCACCGAGGACACCCGGGGCATGGTCGACGCTCCCGTGCTCGCCGCCATGAAGCCGGGGGCGCGGCTGATCAACGTAGGCCGTGGCGGACTCGTCGACGAGGAGGCGCTGGTCGACCACCTCGCCGCCGGACGGCTCGCCGGCGCGGCCCTGGACGTGTTCGCCCAGGAACCGCTGCCCGCCGAATCACCCCTGTGGAACCTGCCCGGCGTGATGATCTCCCCGCACACGGCGGGCGAGACCACCAGCGAGCGGGAGGCGCTGGTCGGGTTGTTCCTCGACAACCTCACCCGGCACATCGAGGGCCGGCCCCTGCGCAACATGGTGGACAAGCGGCGCGGATACGTGGTCGAGGACACGCACCCCGCCTGAAGGCGAGCAGCACGCGCCCCGGCCGGCGATCCCTACCGGCCGGGGCGCGTGCTGCTCGCCCTTCTGCGGAGACGAACTGGTCCACCGCACCCGGGTGTCGCGGGTGACGCGGTGATGCCGTCAGGCCCGTACGCGAGGGGGCGTCACGCCGGCTCGGTGCGGCGGCCGCCCTCCGGGATGACCAGGGGGGTGCCGGCGACAGGGCAGTCGATGACCGCGGCGCGCAGGCCGAAGACCTCCCGCACCAGGTCCGGAGTGACGATGTCCGAGGGGGCGCCGGCGGCGACGACCCGGCCGTCGCGCATGGCGATGAGGTGGTCGGCGTAGCGGCAGGCGAGGTTCACCTCGTGCAGGACCATCACCACCGTGCGCCCCTCGGTGCGGTTGAGTGCGGCGACCAGTTCGAGGACGTCGACCTGGTGGGCCAGGTCCAGGTAGGTCGTCGGCTCGTCGAGCAGCAGGACGGGCGTGTCCTGGGCGAGGGCCATGGCGATCCAGACGCGCTGGCGCTGGCCGCCGGACAGTTCGTCGATGGACCGGGTCGCGAGGTCCGTGGCTCCGGTGGCCGCCAGGGCGCCGTCCACGGCGGCCTCGTCGGAGGAGGACCACTGGCGCCACCAGCGCTGGTGGGGGGTGCGGCCGCGGGCCACCAGATCGCGGACGGTGATGCCGTCGGGTGCGCTGGGGGTCTGCGGGAGCAGGGCGAGGCGCAACGCGAAGTCGCGGGCGGACAGGCCGGCGATGTCCTCGCCGTTCAGGTGGACCGTGCCGCCAGCCGGCTTCAGGAGCCGGGCGAGGGCGCGCAGCGCGGTGGACTTGCCGCAGGCGTTGGGGCCGACGAGCGCGGTGATCTTCCCCGCCGGGATGGTCAGGTCGAGGTCGTCGGCGACCACGCGGTCGCCGTATCCGAGGCGCAGACCGGCGCCGGTCAAGGCGGCGGTGACGGCTTCGGTGAGCTGTGCGGTCATGTCAGCCTCCCTTTCCGGCCCGGTTGGTCCGGGCGAGGAGCAGCAGCAGGTAGGGGGCGCCGACGGCGCCCGTGAGCACGCCGACGGGCAGTTCCGTCGGGGCCAGGACGGTCCGGGCGGCGAGATCGGCGAAGATGACCAGGACGGCGCCGGTGAGCGCGCTGCACACCATCGGGATGCCGGGGGTGCCCGCGAGCCGCCGGGCGATCTGCGGGGCGCCGAGGGCGACGAAGGCGATCGGGCCCGCCGCCGAGGTGGCCAGGGCGGTCAGGCAGGTGGCGAGGACGAGCAGCGCGATGCGGGCGTGGCGGAGCGGCACGCCGAGGCTGCGTGCGGTGTCGTCGTCGTACTGGAGCAGTTGGTACGGGCGGGCCAGCGCGACGGTCAGCGGCAGCAGCAGCGCGAGGGAGAGGCCCGCCCACTGGACGTGCTCGTAGCCGCGTCCGTTGAGGCTGCCGGTGAGCCACACCATCGCCCGGGAGGCCTGGTCGATGTCGGCGCGGGCGAGCATCCAGCGGGTGAGGGCGACGAGGGCGCCGTTCGCGGCGATGCCGACGAGGACGAAGCGGTAGCCGGTGATCGTGCCGTCCCGGAAGGCCAGGAGATAGATGACGGCGGAGGTGAGCAGCGCACCGGCCAGGGCCCCGAAGGGCACGGCCCCGAACGTCCCGGCGCCGGCGGACGCGACGCCGCCGATCAGGATGGCGCCGACCGCGCCGACGCCGGCGCCCGCCGAGATGCCGATGAGGTCGGGGCTGGCCAGCGGGTTGCGGGTGACGGCCTGGTAGACGGCGCCGGCCAGCCCGAACGCGGCGCCGACCAGGAGGGCCGTCAGGGCGCGGGGCAACCGGAGTTCATGGATGATCAGGTCGGCGGCGCCGTCGCCGGCGCCGAGGACGGCACCCAGGACCTCGCCGACGGGGATGGCGTACGTGCCGAGCGACACCGAGGCGACCAGGCCGGCGAAGCCCAGCAGGATCAGCACGACGAGAGTGAGTGCCACCCTCAGGCGCACGGCCGCTCCGAACGGGCCGATCTCCATGCGCAGGGCCGTCGGCCGCGGGGTCGTCGGCCGCGGGGCCGTCGTGCGCGGCGTCTTCGTGCGCGGGGTCGTCGTGCGCGGGGTGCTCATCGGGTGTGCTCCTTGAGCTTGCCGCGCTTGACCATCACGGCGAGGAACGGGGCTCCGAGCAGCGCGGTGACCACTCCCGCCTCCAGTTCTCCGGGACGGGCGACCATGCGTCCGACGACATCGGCGGTGAGCATCAGCGTGGCGCCGCCGAGCGCCGAACAGGGCACCAGCCAGCGGGCGTCGGGACCGGTGAACGCCCGCACGACGTGGGGGACGACGAGGCCGACGAAGGTGACGGGCCCGGCCGCGGCGACGGCGGCCCCGGTGAGCAGGATGACCGCGACGGCGCCGAGGGCCCGGGTGGTCCGCACGCGGGTGCCGAGGGTGGTCGCGAGGTCGTCGCCGAGGGCGAGGGAGTTGAGCCGGCCGCTGAGTCCGATCGCGAGCAGCAGGCCGACGGCGATGAACGGCAGTAGTTCCAGGCCGAGTTGTGCGTCCCGTCCGGCGAGCGAGCCGACGGCCCAGAAACGGAACTGGTCCAGGGTGCGGACGTCGAGCAGGACCAGCGTGTTGGTACCGGCGTCGAGCAGGACGGACACCGCCGCGCCGGCCAGGGCGAGCTTGGCCGGCGTGGCGCCGCCGTATCCGGTGCCGCCGACGGCGTACGCGATCAGTCCCGCGAGCGCCCCGCCGAGGAAGGCGAACCATATGTATTCGTACGAACTGGTCAGTCCGAAGGCCCCGATGCCGGCCGCGACGGCGAACGCCCCACCGGCGCTGATGCCGATGAGACCGGGATCACCCAGCGGATTGCGGGTGATGTCCTGGGCGAGGGCTCCGGCGGCGCCGAGCGCCAGTCCGACGAGGAGGCCCAGGAAGGTACGGGGCATACGCAGTTCGCGGACGACGACGGCGTCGCCGTCCGTTCCGCCGACGATCGCGTGCAGGACGTCGGAGAGCGGGACGGACTTGGTGCCGATGGCGAGCGAGGCGCAGGACACCGCGACGAGCGCGGCCACGAGAAGGACCGCGACGACGGCGCGCGGGGCGGCTCGTGGGGCGACTCGTGGGGGTTGGTGAGGTGGTGGGGCGGGCGGGGGCGCGGCGGCGGCCGAGTCGGGGACGGGCTTCACAGACACCTGCATAAGGTAAGGCATGCCTAACGGTTGTGTGTACGACCGTCCCGCCGTGTGGATCCGGCCGCGCGGAGCCGCTATTCTCACAACTCCGTCATAGGTAAGCCTTACCTAAGTGTCAGTTTGTGTATCGGAGATCCATGAACACCCTCATCCAGCGCCGCCGACCCGGCCGGTTCGCCGCTGCCCTGCTCACCGCGGTCGTGGCCTTCTCCGTGGCCGCCTGTGGCGGCGGAAGCGGCGACGACGAGCCCGCCGCGGACAAGGCGGCCGCGGCCTCCGACGCGAGCTTCCCCCGCACCGTCACCCACGACAAGGGCAAGACCGAGATCAAGGCGAAGCCCAAGCGTGTCGTGGCGCTGGACAACAGCCTGGTCGAGGCCGTCGTCGCACTGGACGCCCCGCTCGTGGGCGGCGTCGGCTCGTACCGGGACCAGAAGGGTTTCCCTCCGTACCTCGGTGACGCGGTGAAGGACACCAAGGACGTCGGCCCGCTCGACAGCCCGAACCTCGAGGCGATCGCCGCCCTGAAGCCGGACCTCATCGTGTCGGCGACGGTGCGTCACGAGGACCTCTACGACCAGCTGAGCAAGATCGCGCCGACGGTCTTCGTGAAGACCACCGGCCCGATCTGGAAGGAGAACATCACCTTCCTGGGCACGGTGCTGGGCGAGGAGAAGAAGGCCGCGGACAAGCTCACGGCGTACCAGACGCGCGCGAAGAAGATCGGTGACGCGATCAACGCGAAGAATCCCAGGCAGACTTACTCGCTGGTCCGCTTCCTCGACGGTCCGACGCGCATCTACCTGCAGAAGACCTTCAGCGGCATCATCCTGACCGACATGGGACTCTCGCGTCCGGCGAACCAGCAGGACCCGGAGGAGTTCAACATCGAGATCAGCGAGGAGCAGATCGGCCAGGCCGACGCGGACCACATCTTCGTCACCACCTTCTCGGGCGGTGCGGAGCGCAAGGCGAAGTTCCTCGCCAACCCGCTGTGGAAGCGCCTGAAGGCGGTGCAGAAGGGCAACGTCCACGAGGTCGAGGACGCCACCTGGATGACCTCCGTCTCGCTCCAGGGCGCCGACCTGGTGCTCGACGACATGGCGAAGATCTTCAAGGTCGACCCGGCCAAGTAGGCACGGCCGAGTTGGGCCAAGCAGGCAGGGCCGTTCCGGGCGGGCCGGTGCCGGCGGCGTACGAGACCGTACGACCGCGGGGACCGGCCCGTCGTGCTGTGTCCACCCGGTGCCGGTGTTCAGTCCGCGTCCTCGAGTCGGCGCAGCCGCTCGGCGTCGCGGGTCCTCGGGCAGGTCAGGCACGCCTGGTCCGGTTCGATCGCGTAGTACAGGCAGCAGCCGAGGCGAGTGCGGGTCGGGTAGCGGCGGCCGTCGCGCCCCGAGAGGCGTCGGAAGTCGGCCCCTCCCGGAAAGGGCGCGATCGCCGTCGGAAGCAGCTCGGTCGCCGCCCGCACCGCGTGCTCCTCCTGGTCGAGCATCCGGCCGAGGTACCAGACACCGGAGAGCAGATCGTCGGCGACCATGCCCCACAGGGCGCGCGGTCCGCGCCGGATCGACGGGCCGATCGCGGCCAGCAGCGGGCGTACGTGGTCGACGACCGCGGCCCGCAACTCGGCGCGCAACTCCTCCTCGTGGCCGACGGTCCGGGCGCCGGCGGCTCCCGCCGCCGGGTCGGCCGGCAGGCAGGCGAAGTCCTGCCCGGGGACGAGACCGATCGCGCCCGTCGTCAGGTCCACCCGGATGTCGCGCGGTGAGATGCGCGGCACGCGACGGTCCAGGTACCAGGCCCCGCTCATCAGCAGACTGACGGACCACAGGTACTCGTGCAGTGCCCGGGAGGCGGCGACGTCCCTGCGCGGGGCGTGGCCCCGGCATGCGCGGACACGGGCCGCCGAGGCGTCGAGGAAGGAATCCAGCACGCCGGGGGCGCCGGCCAGTTGCGCTCCGTCGGGCATGGGCGCGGCGGGGTCGTCCGGCGCCCCCGGGCGGACGATCCGGGCGTCGAGCGCTTCGCAGACGGCGATGACGCGCAGGTAGGTGCCGGTGAGGGCGGACGCTTCGCCGGGGGCATCGCGCTCGGCCGTGCCCGCCGCGGCGGTCATCGACCCCGGACCCATCCTCATCGGAACTCCTTCACGACAGTAAGTGAGGTCAGGCTTACCTTAGTGGTAATCGGGGTGACGGAAGGTCGGCGCGCCCGGTCGGCCTCGAGGGGAACGTCCGGTCGGCCTCGGGGGAAAGGGGAGTCGGGTCGGGTCGATCCGGTTGAAATCTTAGGATTGCCTAACCTAAGCTCAATGTTGCGGCACCGCGAGCGCGCGCGACTGTGCCCCGCACCACGCGTTCCCCTTCCCGGAAGGCCCCGTCCACTCCCATGCGGCTGTATCTGCTCGCCCTGAACCCCACCGACTCGGTCACCGAGGGATTCCTCCCCGCAGCAGCCCGACTCGGTCTCGACGTCACCGTCCTGACGGACCGGCCCGCCGCCCACCGGGACCACCCGGACATCGAGATCCTGGAGTGCGACGTACGCGACTTCCGCGCCGTCATCACCAGGATCGCCACCCACCACCGGCCCGACGCGGTGTTCACCAACAGCGACCACCTCCAGACACAGGCGGCGCTGGCGGCGGAGTACTTCGGCCTGCCCGCCAAGGACTGGCGGGCCGCGCTGCGAGCCAAGGACAAGGCGCACCTGCGGCGCCATCTGGCCCTGACCGGAGCCGACACGGTCCGGTCGGCCGAACTCCCCGCCGGAGCGGATCCGTCCGTGCTCGCCGGACTCGACGTGCCGTTTCCGTGTGTGGTCAAGCCGCGCGAGGGCGTCGCCAGCGAGGACGTGGTCCTGGCCGCCGACAGCGAGGAACTCCTGCTGCGCTGCAAGGAGATACAGGCCCGGCGGCCCGAAGCGGCGCTGGTCGTCGAGGAGTTCCTGGCCGGCGAGCTGTACACCCTGGAGACGCTGGGCGACGGACGCGTCCGGCACGTCCTGGGCGGATTCCACACCGAGCTGTCGCCGCCGCCGTACTTCATCGAGGAGCGGCTGACCTTCGTCCCCGCCCACCCCGAGCCGGTCGCCGAGCAGATCCTCGCCCAGCTCGACGCCCTCGGAGTCGGCTTCGGCGCCTGTCACACCGAGTTCGTCGTCCACGAGGGCCGGGCCCGCATCATCGAGGTGAACTACCGGGCCATCGGCGACCAGTGCGACCTGCTGCTCGCCCAGCTCCTCGACATCCCGCTCTTCGAGCACATCCTGCGCACCCACCTCGGGGAGCCGCTCCCCGCGGACCTCGGCGCCCGCACCGACGGCGCCGCCCGCCTGGAGTACCCCTGCGCCGAAGCCGCCGGCACGCTGGTGTCCGCCCCGGGCCCCGTCGACCTCGACGTCGACGGCGTGAGGCTGACCTACCGTCCGCTGCGCGAGACCGGCGAGCGCCACGAGCTCCACCACACCAACCGCGACTATCTGGGCGTCCTGCGCGCCACCGGCACCGACCAGTCGACCGTCGACCGGGTCGCCGCGGACTTCCTGGCCGCGCGGCGCTGGGAGATCGCCCCGTGACGACACTCGCCGCAACGGCTCCCGGCCAGGCCGGCACGGCGGAGCGGGACCTGCTCCTGCGGGTCCTGTCCGCGCTGCTGCGGGAGGACGTCGTCGGGCTGCGCAGCCGGAGCACCCTCGTCCAGCGGGCGGACGGCCCGTGGCTGCGCCGCACCTCGCAAGACGGTGACACCCTGCTGATGCCGGTCGCCGAGGACGGCTTCCAGAGCGCGTACGCGGCCCGGCTGCCGCTGCTCGTCCGGGAGGCGGACGGCAGCCGGCTCACCACGTACGACGAGATCGTCGGCGCCCTCAAGGACCTGGCCGAGCCGGTCGACCACCCCGGCTTCGACGCGTACACCGAGGAGTGCCGGCAGACCCTCGCCACCATGCGGCTGCACGAGCGGACCCGCGAGGAGACCGCCGCACGGCTCACCGCCTGCCACGGGGGCGACCCCGCCCGCTGGACGGGTCACGCGGGAGGGCTCGCGCACGACACGCTCGCCGCGCGTCTCGATCATCCCGTGTACCCGACGGCACGCGGCCGCGCGGGCCTGGACGACGACCAGGTGCGGGCGTACGCACCCGAGTTCCACCCGCGTTTCGCGCTGCACTGGGTCGCCGTGCCGCACGAGTCCGTCACCGTGCCCGGCGGCGCCGACCACCGGCCCGCCCGCTGGCCCACGCCGGCCGAACTGGGACTGCCGGAGCTCTCCCGGACCCATCTCGCGCTGCCCGTCCACCCGCTCACGACGGGCGCGCCACTGGAGGAGGCGCTGCGGGCGACCGGCCTGCACGAGCGCGCGGTGCTCGCCCCGCGCCCGCACCTGGACGTCGTACCGACGCTGTCCATGCGGACCGTCGCCCTGGCCGACGAACCGTCCCTGCACCTCAAGCTGCCGCTGGCCACCGCGACCCTGGGCCTGCGCAACCGACGCACCATCAAGCCCGGAACCCTCGTGGACGGTGCGGCGGGACAGCGACTCCTCGAGACCGTGATCGCCCGGGAGCCACGCTTCCGGGAAGCGATCCTGCACGCCGACGAGACGGTGTACGCCCACGCCGGGCACGAGCTCCTCGCCGTCCTGTGCCGCCGCTACCCCGCCGGCCTCGACGACTGCGTCATCGTCCCCATGGCGGCACTGCTCAGTGAGGCGCCCGGCGGCCGGCTGGTCCTCGACCACCTTGCGGACCGGTTCCACGGCGGGGACCCGGTGGCCCTGCTCGACGCCGTGCTCACCCTGCTGTTCGACTGGCAGACCACGCTGTTCGGCCATGGCATCGCCCTGGAGTCGCACCAGCAGAACATCTCGCTCGTCTGGGACCGGGGTACGAACGGCGGCAACCGGCTCCGGCTGCTGCTGAAGGACAACGACGGCCCGCGCGTCAACCTCCGCCGACTGCGGGACAGCCTGGGCGCCGACGCCCCCGACCCGGCCGAGTTCGACGACGCCCGCGTCTTCGGCGACGACGACCGGGCCGTCACCGACCTGTTCACCACCATCACCGTGCACCTGTGCGCGGGCGCCTACGCCTTCGGCCTCGCCCGGCACGGCCGCGCCCCGCTCAGGACGCTGCTGGCGCTGGTACGGGACCGGCTCTCCGAGGCCGTCGAACGGCTCGGCACCGCTCCCGGCGAGCCCGGCGCCGTACTGCGCGCGCACCTCCTGGACGCGCCGGAACTTCCGGTCAAGGCCATGGTCACCGCCGGAACGCTGCTGTCCAAGGAACGGTCGGGCGCCGCCGACGTCAACAAGCACTACACCACCGGCCCCAACTACCTGAGGACCGAACGTTGAGTGCCACCGCCGCCCCTCCGAACGGCACCGCCGCAGCCGCCGCCTCCGCGACGGACCCCGTACTCGCCCGCCGGCAAGTGCACGCCGTGGCCGGATGCTACTTCGTGGCGTCCTTCGCCGCCCTCGGCCTGCCGCCCTTCCTCACCGAGATCCTGCCGGAGCTCGGTGACCCCACCGCCCGCTGGGCCGGCGTGCTCTACGTCGTCCCGACCGTCTTCGGCGCCGTCGGCGCGCCCCTGTGGGGCCGTCTCGCGGACCGGTACGGCCGCAGGCGGCTGCTGCTGCGCGCGCAGCTCGGGCTCGCCGTGTCGTTCCTGCTCGCGGGCTGGGCCGACTCGATCGCCACCTTCACCGCCGCACTCGTCCTCCAGGGCATCCTCGGCGGCACGTTCGCCGCGTCCAACGGCTACCTGGGGGCGGCACTGGAGGGCCCGGCCCTGTCGAAGGCGCTCACCCTCATGCAGGGCGCGGCGCGCGCCGCTCTCGTCGTCGCGCCGATCGTCGTCGGCTCCCTCTCGCCCTGGCTCTCCCCGCACCGCCAGTACGCCCTGCTGGCCGTGCTGCCGCTCACCGCTGCCCTGTTGATCTGCGCGCTGCCGGAGTCCCGGGGCGAGCGCGCCGGGACCCCGAGGGCGCAGGACGCGCCGGAGGCGGACGCGGAGATGGACGAGGAGGCGGACGACGAGGCGCAACCGTCACCGCGGACGGCACCGGCACCGGCTTCGTCACCGGCACCGGCTTCGGCTTCGGCACCGGCACCGGCTTCGTCACCGGCACCGGCGACGTCTCTGCGGGCCCTCTACGCCCTGGAGTTCGTCTTCGTCTTCTCCACCGTCATCTCCTTCCCGTACCTCGTCGCGCTCATCGAGGAGCGGCTGCCCGGCACCTCCCCGGCCGTCTCAGGTGTCCTGTTCGCCCTGCCGCACCTTTGCTATCTGGTCACGGCGATGGCGGTGCACAAAGCGTTCCACCGCCGACCCCGGCTCGGTCTCGCCCTCGGCTTCCTCTGCATCGCGCTCGGTCTCGCCGGACACGGCGTCGCCGTCTCGCTGGCCGCCCTCACCGCCGTACGTCTCGTGCTCGGAGCGGGCCTCACCCTCGGGCTCGTGTGTCTGTCCGTGCTGGCCGCCGACTGCGCCAAGGGCCGGTCACCCGGCGGCATGTTCGGCTCGCTCGAGTTCTTCTCGAAGGCCGGGGCCGTCGCGGCAGGCGTCGCCGCCGCGGTCGGCAACGGCTTCTTCGGACCGGCCGCCCCGGTCCTGACGGGCACCGTCGTGGCCATGGCCGTGATCGTTCCCGTCGCTCTGCCCCTTGTGAACCCCCTCCGCACGCGCTGGAGCCGTTGATGTCGCAGCCCCGACCCCAGGGCATCGCCACCCGCCCGCCCGCCGAACTGCCCGACGCGGACACGACGGTGGCGCACACCCTCCTCAACTGCCTGCTGCGGGAGGTCTCCGGACCGGAGCACCAGACGGCAGCCAGCGACGGCCACCTCCTGTTGCGCCTGCCTCGCGCCGGCGTGCTGCTGCGCGTGGCGCTGCGCCGTACCTCCCTGCTCGGCGCGCACCGCTTCGCCGGCCCCGTCCACGAGCAGCGGGACGGCGCATGGGAGCGCATCGACTGGCGGCGCCTCGCCGAACACGTCCAGGACGAGCTGTCGTTGCGCACCGGGGTGCGCAACGACGAGTTCCTCGGCCAGATCGCCTCCAGCCACCAGGCCGTCACGGCGGCGCTCGCCGCCCGCGCGACCGGCACCGTCCACCAGGACACCTACCTCGCCTCGGAGCAGTCCCTGCTCTTCGGCCACCGGTTCCACCCCACCCCCAAGGCCCGCACCGGTGACGCCGCCTCCTGGCTCACGTACGCCCCCGAGGTCGGCGCGTCCTTCCGCCTGCGCCACCTCGCCGTCCGCGAGAACCTGATCGTCGAGGAGAGCGCCGACCCGGCGGCCACAGCGCGCCTCGACCGGCTCGCCGACGGCGTACCGGAGGGCTACCGTCTGCTGCCCGTGCACCCGTGGCAGTACGAATTGCTCAGCGACCACCCGGCGCTGCGCGCCGCCCTGGACCGCGGCGACATCCTGGACCTCGGGACCGGCGGCGTCCCCTTCGCCGCCACGGCCTCCGTCCGCACCCTCTACGACGGTGACGTGTTCCTCAAGTTCAGCCTGAACGTCCGCATCACCAACTGCCTGCGCAAGAACGCGAGTTACGAGCTGGCCGGCGCGGTGGCCCTGACCCGGCTCGGCGCACCCGTTCTCGACGGGCTGACCGACCGGTTCCCCGGCAGCGCCATGCTCCGCGAGCCCGCCTACCGCAGCCTCGCCCTGCCCGGCCCCGACGGCACGCCGGACCAGGACCTGCTCGAAGGCTTCGGCGTGATCGTCCGCGAGGGGCTCGCCGCCCGGCTGCTGCCCGGCACCACCCCGCTCCTCGCCGCCGCCGTCGCCGACGAGTACCCGAGCGGACCCGGCCACATCTCCCGCCTCCTCGACGACGCGAGCCCCGGCATCGCGCTCGACTGGTGGGCCGCGTACCTGAAACTCCTCGTCCCGCCAGTCCTGGCCGCCTACTTCGATCACGGCCTGGTCCTGGAACCCCATTTGCAGAACGTGGTCGTCTGCGTCGACGACGACGGCATGCCCGCCCAGGTGCTCTTCCGCGACCTGGAGGGCACCAAGCTGGTGCCCGAGCACCACGCCGACACCCTCGCCGCGCTGCCCTCCGCGGTGGCCGGGCCCATGACGTACGACGCCGAGCGCGGCTGGGACCGTGTCGCGTACTGCCTGTTCGTCAACCACATCGCCGAGATGCTGGCCGCCGTCGCCGATCTGCACCCGCAGACCGAGCCCGCGCTGTGGGCCCAGGTCCGCGCCACCCTCCAGGCGTACGCCGACCGCCACGGCTGCCCGCCCCGGCTCGCCGCGCTCCTCGCCGGCGTCCCGCTGCCCGCCAAGGCCAACCTGCTCACCCGCTGGGAGCGCAAGGCCGACCGCGAGGCCGGTTACGTCCGCCTGCCCTCCCCCTTCGCCGAGGACGTGCTGTCCGAGGCCGCCGACCACTCGTGGAGCCACGCCCGATGACCGCCCCCACGCGCGCGGTGCGCGCCCTCGTCCGCGACCTGTCCTGCGACGGCCTGCCCGCCTACGTCTACGACCTCGCGGCGCTGCGCGAGCACGCCGCCGCCGTGCGGGCCGCGCTGCCCGAGCGCGTCGAGCTCTACTACGCCGCCAAGGCCAACCCCGAACCGGAGCTGCTGGCCGCGCTCTCGCCGTACGTCGACGGATACGAGGTGTCGTCGGGCGGCGAGCTCGCCCACGTGGGCCGCGCCGTGCCCGGCCGCCCCCTCGCGTTCGGAGGTCCCGGCAAGACCCCGGCCGAGATCACCGCTGCCCTGGACCTCGGAGTGGAGCGTTTCCACGTCGAGAGCCTCCACGAGCTGCGCATGCTCGCCGATCTGGCCGCCCGCAGGGCCCCGGACACCCCCGTCGGCGTCCTCCTGCGGTTCAACCTGCCCCTGTCCGCCGCCTCTCTGGAGGGCAGCTCCCTCGCCATGGGCGGCCGGCCGGCCCCGTTCGGCCTCGACCCCTTGGACGCCGACACCGCCGTCGCCCTGCTGGCCGACGGCACGTTCCCGCACCTGCGGCTCCTGGGCGTCCACGCCCACCTGGCCAGCGGCCTGGAGGCGCAGGAGCAGATCGACGTCGCCGAGTCGGTCGTCGACTGGGCCACCGCCCTCGCCGCCCGGCACCGCGTCCGCCTCGCCGAGGTCAACGTCGGCGGCGGTATGCACGTCGACTACACGACCCCCGACCGCCGCTACGACTGGGACACCTACGGCAAGGGGCTCGCCCGGCTCGTGGAGCACCACCCGGACCTGACCCTGCGCATCGAACCGGGCCGAGCGCTCACCGCCTACTGCGGCTGGTACGCCACCGAGGTCCTGGACGTGAAGCGCAGCCACGGCGAGGACTTCGCCGTCGTGCGCGGCGGCACGCACCACCTGCGCACCCCGGCGACCAAGGGCCACGACCAGCCCTGCTCGGCGCTGCCCGTGGAGGCCTGGCCCCACCCGTGGCCCCGGCCCGCCGCCGGATCCGGCACGGTCACCCTGACCGGCCAGCTGTGCACCCCCAAGGACCTCCTCGCCCGGCGGGTTCCGCTGCCGGGCCTGCGGGCGGGCGACAGGGTGGCTTTCAGCGTCGTCGGCGCGTACGCGTGGAACATCTCGCACCACGACTTCCTCATGCACCCCCCGCCGGGGTTCCACTTCGTCGGCTGGTAGGTCTCCGTCAGGTCGTCCTGGCGACTCGCGGCGAAGGCGTGTCCTTCGTCGAGCCACTGGCCGAGGACGGTGTCGGGCGGCCGGTCATGTCGAAGACGCGCGTGCCGGGGCCGCGTCGGTGTTGTCCGGACCGGCCCGCACCATGGCAGCCGGCGCTCGGAGTGGGACGCCGGCTGCCGGCCGGGGACGGACAATCCCGAGCACCGCTGAGCCGAGCCTGCGCTGCGGATCTCATGGCGGACGGCTCCAGCCCGTGCACGGCACCGGGCTCCCACCCGCGCCCGAGAGGCCGCCGTAAGCATTCCGTCATCACCTCCGGGACACGGAACGGCCGCCCGCTTCTGTTGGATGGGGAGGGACAGGCCACTTCCAGGAAGAGAGGCGGGGGATGGGCGCGTGCGAAAACTACTGAGCAGGCCGTTGGTCATCGTGGTGCTGATGGTGGCGGTTGCCGGAGCCGGCTTCGGGGCGTACTGGTTCCAGCCGTGGAAGCTGTGGCAGGACGAGACCGTCGAGGAGGCCCTGCCTGACACCGTCGAGACCTCCCCACCTCCTGCCGGGGTGCCGTCGAAGGAAGAGCCCTCCGAGCAGCCCTCGCCGACCACCAGTGGTCCGCAGACGCTGGCGAGTGGTGACCTGATCAGCCACGAGCACGCGACATCGGGCACAGTGAAGCTCGTAAGGCTGGCCGACGGCTCCCACGTCGTCCGGCTGGAGAACCTCGACACCAGCAACGGACCGGACCTGCGTGTCTGGCTGACCGACGCGCCGGTGAAACAAGGGAGGGCAGGGTGGCACGTCTTCGACGACGGAAAGCACGTCAGCCTCGGCAAGCTCAAAGGCAACAAGGGAAGCCAGAACTACGCGCTGCCCAGTGACGTGAACTGGTCGAGCTACAACAGCGTGAGTATCTGGTGCGACCGTTTCGACGTCTCATTCGGCGCCGCCGAGCTCGCCCGTCTCTGACAGCGGTGCGACCGCAGCTCGACCGGGTCGGGCAGCGGCAGAGCTGTGGGGACCGGCCGTCGTACGACTCGAGGAGTCATCGCTGAGGGTCACGGAAGCAGGATCATCTTGCGTAAAACCGAATCCGGCTCGCCCGTAGAGCTGCCTCTTGATTCTCTTGATGCGGTTCACGGCGCCTTCGGTGCTGCCGGAGCTCCGGTCCAGGGTGCGTGCGGCTGTCACTGCGTCGAGGTCTCGGAGAAGGCGGAGTGCGAAGCCGGTGAGACCGGATAGCCGGCCGGCAGGGTCGAACGTGAAAGGTGTGGGCACCGATGGATGGACAGCACACGTGACGCCGGGCGCACGGGCCCCACAGCGACACGCTCACGACGAGAGAGGAAGACCATGGCCGCACCGGAAGCGGAAACGGAAGCGCAGCGGATAGGCATACCCGCCGAGTCCACCGCGGGCGAGACGAGAGTTGCGGCGACACCCGCCACCGCGGCCCGACTTGTCGCCCTCGGATACCACGTGGTCGTCGAGGCGGGAGCGGGAGAGTCGTCCCGCTTCCCGGACGCGGCCTACGTACACGCGGGCGCCCGACTCGGCGACCCCTGGGCGGCGGACATCGTCCTGAAGGTCAACGGCCCCTCGAACGAGGAGATCGGCCGACTGCGCGACGGAGCGACGCTGATCGCGCTGATCGGCCCCGCACTGCACCCGGAACGGGTCGAGGAACTGGCGCGGCGCCCGATCACCGTGCTCGCCATGGACGCCGTCCCACGCATCTCACGCGCCCAGTCCCTCGACGTCCTCAGCTCGATGGCGAACATCGCCGGATACCGGGCCGTGGTCGAGGCCGCGCACGCCTTCGGCCGCTTCTTCACGGGCCAGGTCACCGCCGCCGGCAAGGTGCCGCCGGCCAAGGTCCTGGTGGCCGGCGCGGGTGTGGCCGGACTCGCCGCGATCGCCGCGGCCCGCAGCCTCGGCGCCGTCGTCCGCGCCACCGACCCCCGGCCGGAGGTCGCCGAACAAGTCCGCTCGCTGGGCGGCGAGTTCCTGGCCGTGCAGTCCAGGCAGGAGACCGGCGCCGACGGGTACGCCAAGGCCACCTCCCACGACTACGACCGGCTCGCCGCGCAGCTCTACGCCGAGCAGGCGGCCGAGGTCGACATCATCGTCACCACCGCGCTCGTCCCGGGCCGGCCCGCGCCGAAGCTGATCACCGCCGAGGACGTCGCGCGCATGAAGTCCGGCAGCGTGATCGTCGACATGGCCGCGGCCCAGGGCGGCAACGTCGAGGGCACGGTCGCCGGTACGGCGGTCGTCACCGACAACGACGTGACGATCATCGGCTACACCGACCTGCCCGGCCGGCTCCCCGCCCAGTCGTCCCAGCTGTACGGCACCAACCTCGTCAACCTGATGAAACTCCTCACCCCCGGCAAGGACGGCCGGCTCGTCCTCGACTTCGACGACGTCGTACAGCGGTCGATGACGGTGGTCCGCGACGGCGAGAAGACCTGGCCGCCGCCTCCGGTGCAGGTGTCCGCCGCGCCCGCCCCCGCCGCGGCCCCGGAACCCGCCACGCCCCCCGACCTGCAGGCGAAGCCCGCACGGTCCGCCCCGTCCGTACGGTCCGCGCGGTCCGGGTACGCGCTCGTCGGCGCCGGAGCCCTCGCGCTCTTCCTGGTGACCGCCTTCTCGCCGCCCCCACTCGTCGCCCACTTCACGGTCTTCGTCCTGGCGATCGTCATCGGCTTCTACGTCATCGGCCAGGTGCACCCCGCGCTGCACACCCCGCTGATGTCGGTCACCAACGCGATCTCCGGGATCGTCGTGGTCGGCGCGCTGCTGCAGATCGGGCAGGGGGACACCGCCGTCACCGTGCTGTCGTTCGCCGCGATCCTGCTGGCGAGCATCAACATCTTCGGCGGGTTCGCCGTCACCCGCCGCATGCTCGGCATGTTCTCGAAAGGCTGATCACGGATGACCACCACCACGGCCGCACACGCCGCCTACGTCGTCGCCGCGCTGCTGTTCGTCCTCAGCCTCGCCGGACTCTCGCAGCACCGGACCTCCCGCTCGGGCATCGTCTGGGGGATCACGGGCATGGTCATCGCGCTGACCGCCACCGTCGGCCTCGCCTCGCGCACCGTCACCGGCACCGGCCTCGTGCTGACCGCCGTCGCCATGGCTCTCGGCGCGGGCATCGGACTGTGGCGCGCCCGGGTCGTCGAGATGACCGGCATGCCGGAGCTGATCGCCGTCATGCACAGTCTCGTCGGCCTCGCCGCGGCGCTCGTCGGCTGGAACGGCTACCTCGACGTCGAAGGCGCGGGCGGCCACGCCGGGCAGCAGCTCACCGGCTCGCTGCTGCGCATCCATCACGCCGAGGTCTTCATCGGCGTGTTCATCGGCGGCGTCACCTTCACCGGTTCGGTCGTCGCCTACCTGAAGCTGTCGGCGCGCATCAGGTCCAGCCCGCTCATGCTCCCCGGCAGACACGCCCTCAACCTCGGCGCCCTCGCCGCGTCCGCAGTGCTCACGATCGCGTTCGTCACGCGCCCCCACCCGGCACTGCTGGTCGCGGTCGCCGCGGTGGCCCTGGCCCTCGGCGCGCATCTGGTCGCCTCCATCGGCGGCGGCGACATGCCGGTGGTCGTCTCGATGCTGAACAGCTACTCCGGCTGGGCCGCCGCGGCCTCCGGCTTCCTGCTCGACAACGACCTGCTGATCGTCACCGGCGCGCTGGTCGGCTCCTCCGGCGCCTACCTGTCGTACATCATGTGCAAGGCGATGAACCGCTCCTTCCTCTCGGTGATCGCGGGCGGCTTCGGTGTCCAGGCGGTGGCGGGCGAGGACGGCGACCACGGGGAGCACCGGGAGATCAGCGCGCTGGGCACCGCGGAACTCCTGCGCGACGCGTCCTCGGTGATCATCACGCCGGGCTACGGCATGGCGGTCGCCCAAGCCCAGTACCCCGTCGCGGAGCTGGCCCGCAAGCTGCGCGAGCGCGGCGTCGAGGTGCGGTTCGGCATCCACCCGGTCGCCGGCCGGCTGCCCGGGCACATGAACGTGCTGCTCGCCGAGGCGAACGTGCCCTACGACATCGTCCTGGAGATGGACGAGATCAACGACGACTTCGCCGCCTCCTCGGTCGTCCTGGTCATCGGCGCCAACGACACCGTCAACCCGGCCGCCGCCGAGGATCCGGCCAGCCCCATCGCCGGGATGCCGGTACTGCACGTGTGGGAGGCGGTCGACGTGATCGTCTTCAAGCGCTCCATGGCCACCGGATACGCCGGGGTGCAGAACCCGCTGTTCTTCCGGGAGAACACCCAGATGCTGTTCGGCGACGCCAAGCAACGGGTGGAGGACATCCTGCGCAGCCTCGACGCCACGGACGCCCCGGCCCCGGTCATGGCCGGCGCGAACGGCTGAGGGCCCTCGTCCGGGGCTCCGGTGTGTCGGCAGCGCGCCTCGCCGTGCAGATACCGGTCAGGTATCTGCACGGCGTGTGGCGATGACACTCCGGCTCCCGGACGACCTGCCGGTCATCGCCGAGCGCCTGGCGGTGTGGTTTCCCGTTTCCTGACGCCTGCGCCGTCGGCCGTCCCCGTTGCGGTGAGCGGTGAGCGGCGGGCGTGGGCCGTGCGCCGAGTCGGTCACCGCCCCTTCCACGAGCTGGGTTCCTGCTCGCGGAAGGGGCGTGGCGTCCTCGGCGCACGGCTCGGGCCGGTCCGGCGGCGAGGCCGGTCCGGCGGCGAGGCCGGTCAGGCGGCGAAGCGGATCACGCGGTGGTGGGGACGAGCTTCCACTGCTGGCAGTTGTTGTTCAGCCAGGACCACTGGCGTACGTCGACGCCGTTGCCGGTACCGCAGTTGGCGACGTCGGCGACCTTGCCGGTGGCGGCGTTGGTGATGCGGACGTAGTCGCCGCCGGTGTAGATCAGGCGGAACTTCTGGCAGTTGTTGTTCAGCCAGGACCACTGCCGGATGTCGGTGCCGTCGGCGGAGGCGCAGCCGGCGACGTCGGCGACCTTGCCGGTGGCCACGTTGACCAGGCGGCTGGTGTCGTCGGCCATGTCCTCGATGCGCCACTTCTGGTTGGCGCCGCCGGTGCAGCTCCACTGGAAGATGTTGGTGCCGTCGGCGGTGTTGCCGCCCTCGACGTCGAGGCACTTGCCGCTGTTGCGGTTGACGATGTTGTAGGCGGTCGGGGTGGTCGCGGTCTCACCGGAGGGGCCGGGCAGCGAGGTGCCGAGGGCGACCGGGGCGCCGAAGTTCGGGGTGCCGTCGGCGTTCCACGTGAACTTCTGCGCGCGGGTGGTACGGCCGTTGCCGCAGCCGCCGTTGGCCGCGCTGTTGGCGTGGTAGACGATCCAGTTCTCGGTGCCGTCGGGCGAGCTGAAGAAGCCGTTGTGACCGGGACCGTAGACGCTTGCCGCGTCATTGCGCTGGAAGACCGGCGTCTGCTTCTTCGTCCAGGAGGCGGGGTTCAGCGGGTCGCTGCCGGTCAGCTCCAGCTGGCCCAGCTTGTAGTCGGCGGTGCCGCAGAAGCTCGCGGAGTAGGACAGGAAGGTGCGGCCGTCGTGGTAGAGCGGCTCGGGGCCCTCGTTGACCGGACCGCCCTGGGTCTCCCAGCTCAGCGTGGGGCTGGAGATGATCTTGAAGGGGCCGCTGAGCGTGTACGGGTTGCTCATCGGGGCGATGACGAGGCTCTGCGTACTGCCGTTGATCTTGCCGCTGCCCACCAGGTAGAGGTCGTCGTCGTGCTTGAGGACGGTGGCGTCGATCAGCCAGCCCTGCGCGGCGGCCGGCCCGGGGGTGAGGCTGGCGTCGGTGAGGATGTTCTTGTACGTGTACGGGCCCAGCGGGTCGGTGCCGGAGCTCTCCAGCACGTGCGTGCGCTGGGTGTCGCAGCAGGAGGCGCCGGCCTGGGCGGCGGAGTAGTACAGGTACCACTTGCCGTCGAGGAAGTGGATCTCCGGAGCCCAGATGTTGTCGTTGCGGCCCGCGGTGGTGTCCGACCAGACCTCCACGCTCGGGGCGGTGCTCAGCCCGGCGAGGGTCGGGGACTTCCGTATGAGCAGTTTGTTGGTGAACGTGGTCGTCACCAGGTAGTAGTTGCCGCTGTAGTACTCCAGCCAGGGGTCCGCGCCCTTCTGCGACTTGAGCGGGTTGGTGTAGGGCTGGCCGGCGGCCGCGGCGGTGGGCTGCGTGGCGACGACCAGCAGGGTGGCGATCAGGGACAGCAGGGCTGTCCCGAGCATCGCCCAGCGACGGCTCGATCCTTGACGGTACATGGTGCGGAACACGGGGGTCCTTCCGGCAGCGGCTCGTCCAGGCCTCTCGTTCTAGCGGCTTCCCCTCCGCTTGTTCGAGATGGCGAACGGTGTGCGTAGTGTCGGCCGAAAGGTAAAGGTGTGCCGGGAGTGACGTCAATGGTTCGGACATGGTCGGATGACTCGGACACGGCCGACTGCCCGAACGACCCCGAAGTCGACCCCGACGCCTGACCGCCCGCTGGTTCGGCCGCCGTGCCCACCCCCCCCACACACACACCCTGCAGGCGTCCCTTGCAATTGATCATCTAGTGGCCGCGGTTCAGCAGGAGGTGGGATGCGGGGCGGCATGGTCTGCCGATATCGGTGCATCGCCTCTCGAAGTCTGGTGGGAGCCAGGAGATCGTCCCCCCGTCAGGAATCCCGAAGTCGCGCACGACCGCACGACCGCACGCAGGCGGTGTCCCCGGCCCGAGGGCTGTTCGAGGGGGCGCCGCCTCGTCGCGTGCCGGGTCAGGCGCGAGGCGGGTCCTCGGGTCCTCAGGCGGGGTAGGCGTGGGTCTGGGTGGCCTTGACCGTTGCCCATACCGCGGTGCCCGGGTGCAGGCCGAGTTCCGCCGCCGCCACCGTCGTGAGGTCGGCGGCGAGGGGGAGTTCGCCGGTGAGGTCGGCGCGGATCAGGTCGCCGCGGGTGTCCAGGCCGGCGACCTCGCACCGCCAGAGGTTGCGTGCGCTGGAGCCGGTGGGGCGGTCCCGGTGCAGGGTGACCGCGCTGGGCCGGAAGGCGACGAAGACCGGGCCGGTGAGGTCCTCGGTGGTCGTGATCCGGGTCGTGACACCGGGGCCGCCGTCGACGTGGACCGTGTGGCCTTGCGCCTCGCCCTGGTAGAGGTTGAGGCCGACGAGGTGGGCGATGTAGTCGGTGCGCGGGTGGCGGGCGATGTCGGCGGGGCTGCCCTGCTGGACGATGTGGCCGTCCTCGATGACGACGAGGTGGTCGGCCAGGACCATCGCGTCCAGCGGGTCGTGCGTGACGAGGACGGCTACCGCTTCGAACTCGGCCAGGTGGTGCCCGAGTTGAGCGCGGACGTCGAGGCGGGTGCGGGCGTCGAGGGCGGCGAGCGGCTCGTCGAGGAGCAGCAGACGCGGGTGGGTGGCCAGGGCCCGGGCGAGCGCGACGCGTTGCGCCTGGCCGCCGGAGAGCTTGCGGGGCTTGCTCCCGGCGTGGTCGGCGAGGCCCATGCGGTCCAGCCACCGCGCGGCCTGGGCACGTGCCTGCGCCTTGGTCGCGCCGTGGCAGCGCGGCCCGAAGGCCACGTTGTCCAGCGCGCTCAGGTGAGGGAAGAGCAGGTAGTCCTGGAAGACGACTCCGACCGGGCGGGACTCCGGCGTGGTGCGGTGCAACTCGACGCCGTCCAGGCGGAGGTGGCCGTCGGTGAGCGGGACGAGGCCGGCGAGGGCGCGCAGCGCGGTCGTCTTGCCGGCGCCGTTGGGACCGAGGAGCGCGACGACGTCACCGGGCGCCGCGGTCAGTGCCACGTCGAGGCGGAAGGAACCGCGGTCGAGCAGCAGCCGGGCGTCGAGCCCTGCTCCGTCCGGGGCGGACGCGCCGACCGGGTCCTGCGCGTGGTGCGCGTCGCGTGCGGTCTTCTCGGTGTCGCTCATGAGGCCGTCATCCAGCGGTCACGCAGTCCGGCCAGCACCGCGATCGACACGGCCAGCAGGACGAGGCTCAGGGCGATCGCGGCCTCCGGGTCGCTCTGCAACGCCAGGTACACGACGAGCGGCATGGTCTGCGTACGGCCGGGGAAGTTGCCGGCGAAGGTGATCGTCGCGCCGAACTCACCGAGCGCCCGGGCCCACGCCAGCACGGCGCCGGCCGCGATGCCGGGGGCGATGAGCGGCAGTGTGACCCGGCGGAACGCGGTGAAGCGCGACGCGCCGAGCGTCGTGGCCGCCTCCTCGTAGCGCGGGTCGGCGGCGCGCAGGGTGCCCTCGACGCTGATGACGAGGAACGGCATCGCCACGAAGGCTTCCGCGACGACGACCCCGGCGGTGGTGAACGGCAGGGTGATCCCGAACCAGGAGTCCAGCCACCGGCCCATGACGCCGTTGCGGCCGAGCGCCATCAGCAGGGCCACGCCGCCCACCACCGGCGGCAGCACCAGCGGAAGGGTGACCAGCGCCCGCAGAAGCCCGCGTCCCGGGAACTCGACCCGGGCCAGCAGCCAGGCCAGCGGCACCCCCAGGACCAGGCTCACCGCGGTCGCCGCCGTCGCGCAGACCAGGGACAGCTGGAGCGCCTGCCACACCTCGGTGCTGGTCAGCAGCTCGGGCATGCTGCGCCAGGGGGCCCGGATCAGCAGGGCGACGAGGGGGAGGACCAGGAACGCCAGCCCGAGCAGCGCGGGCAGGAGAAGGGGAAGCGGGGCGCCCCTGCCGACCCCGCGGGCCCCCGGGGTCCTGTGGGCGTGGGGGCGGCGTGGGCCGCCGGTCAGGGTGTCCGCGGCGTCGGCGGCGCCGGCCTTGTCCGGGCGCGGGGAGGTCGTCACGGCTGGAGGAACCCGGCCTCGGTGAGGACCTTCTGACCTTCGGCCGACTGCACCAGCGCGATGAACGCCTTGGCGGTCTCGACGTTCTTCGAGTCCTTGAGCAGGGCGATCGGGTACGCGTTGACGGCCTGCGCCGACTCGGGGAAGTCCACGCCCTCCACCTTGCCGCCGGCGGCCTTCACATCGGTCTTGTAGACCACGGCGGCGTCGGCCTCCTTCAGGACCACCTTGGTCAGGGCCGACTTGACGTCCTCCTCGTAGGAGACCGGGGTGAGCTTCAGCTTGCCGGCGTCCAGGGCTTTCTGGGCGGCGGCGCCGCACGGGACGGTCTTGTCGCACAGGACGACCTTCAGCGAGGACTTCGTGAGGTCCTTCAGGGAGGCGATCTTGTCCGGGTTGCCGGGAAGGGTGGCGATCTCCAGCTGGTTGCGGACGAAGGCGGTGGGCGTCCCCGAGGCGTTCCCCGCGTCCGTCACGATCTTCATCGTCTTGGGGCTGGCGGAGGCGAACACGTCGGCGGGGGCGCCACCGGTGATGCTCGCGGCGAGGGAGTCGCTGCCGCCGAAGCTGAAGGTGACCTCCGTGTCCGGGTGGGCCTTCTCGAAGGCCTTGCCGAGCGTGGTGAAGCTCTCCTTGAGCGAGGCCGCGGCGAAGACCGTGACCGTGCCGGACGGCTTGCCCGAGGTGGAGGAGCCTGACGTCGCGGACGAGTCGGAGTCGGACGACGAGCAGGCGCTCAGGGCCAGCAGGGCGGCGGCCCCCGCTCCGGTCACCTGCAGCATCCGGCGAGTCAGGGTCAGGGTCGGGGTCCGGCGGGTCGGGCGCACGGAACGGGTCATCACGGGTGAACTCCCTCTGGTCCTGACGGACGCCTCTACGCTCTCGTTCGATCATTCTGCCGCAGATGCGAGGCATATATCTCCTGTCGCATCGCATGAGCCGGAGCACGGATCTTCATTGCATGGCATGTGCGTTCGTGCGACGAAGCGGTGGCCGGCGGGCCGGGACCGGACGGACGGTGTGCGGGCGGTGACGATATGCTCATGTGCGGTCCGGAATCCTCGTCGTGCCGTCGTCGAGGGGCCCCGGAGGCCGGTGGGACGAGGAGCCGTTCAGGTCGGGCGCGGGGGCGCCGGGGCGGGCGGCGGGGGAGGCGATGGGATGCGGCAGGCGGGTGTGCTCGACGTCGGGTGTCACAGTGCGCTGCTGACGGTGGTGCGGCGGCGTCCGGGTACGGTGCTGGAGCCCGTGTTCTCCCGCAAGGTCCGGCTGCGACTGCACGAGACCCTCGACCGCACGGGGCGTCTCGACAAGGCCGGCGTGCGCAGTGTCGAGCGGGCCGTCGCCGAGGCGGTCGCCGCAGATCCGCGGCCGCGCGGACCGGAGGTGTTCGCGTTCGCGACCTCCGTCATCAGGGACGCGCCCAACCGGGACGAGGTCATCGCCCGAGTGGCCCGCACCACCGGCACCCGTCTGCGCGTGCTGACCGGCGAGGAGGAGGCGCGGCTGGCCTATGTGGCCGCCCGCCAGTGGGCCGGCCCGGCGGCCCGGCAGTTGCTGGTCCTGGACATCGGCGGCGGCACCGTGGAGATCGCCTCCGGCACCGGCGACCGGCCCCGCGTCGTCCACTCGCTGCCGCTGGGCGCCCGCAGGATCACCCGGGACCGGCTTCCCGGCGGCACAGTGCCCTCCCCGCGTCGCCTGGCGGAGATCCTTCAGCACCTCCGCCGGTCCCTGGCAGCCGTCCCCGACCTGCCGCGGGCCGAGCCGGGAGGGCGGGTGCTGGCCTGCTCCAAGACCTTCGAACAGCTCGCCCGGCTCGCCGCCGCCCAGAGCGGGAAACCGCGCACAGGACGGCGGCTGACGCTGCCCCGACTGCACGTGGCCGCGCGCCTGCTGGCGGACGCGGCGCCGTCCCGCCGTGCCGAACTCCCGGGCATCTCCCGGCACCGTGCCGGGCAGTCACTGGCCGGAGCCCTGATCGCGCAGGCGCTCATGGAGGCCTGCGGGGCCGAGAGCGTCGAGATCTGCCCCTGGTCCACCCGGGAAGGGCTCCTGCTCGAACACCTCGGCGTGACTCCGGCCGTCGCGGGCGTTGACGGCTGACCGCACATCGACGGTCAGCCGCACATCGACGACTAGCCGATCCGTTCGGCCAGGGCGACGATGATTCCCGACGGGCCGCGGAGGTCGCAGAGGCGGTAGACGTTCTCGTACTCGGCCACCTCGCCGAGGAGTTCGGCGCCATGGCGGCGCAGGCGGGTGATCGTGTCGTCGATGTCGTCGACGGCGAACATGACACGGTGCAGGCCCAGCGTGTGGGGCGGCGGGTTCGGCGGTCCGGCGGTGACCGCCGCGGGGGCGTGGAACTTCGTCAGCTCCAGCTTGCCGTGGCCGTCCGGGGTGCGCATCATCGCGATGGCGCTGCGGACCCCGTCGAGGCCGAGCATCCGGTCCGGGCAGACGCCCTCGAGCTCCGCTTCGCCCTCCAGCTCCATGCCGAGCTCGGTGAAGAAGGCGACGGCGGCCTCCAGGTCGTCGACGACGATGCCTACGTTGTCCATCCGCTGAATCGTCACGGGGTGCTCCTTCTTCGTCGCGCAGTACGTTCTGACTACTGATACCGCCACGACGGAGCCGGTGCGGCGTTCTTTGCACCTCGGCGTGACCGCGTCGTTGGTTAGGGTGGTGACAGCTTGCGCGCGGGCCAAGTCCTACACATCGGGGGGTCGTTGGTGGGGAGTCGGCAGGGGGGACCCGCGGGACGCGAGGGGCGCGGGGGACGCGAGGGGCGGGTGAACGGGCGGTCGGCGGGCTCGGCGCTGCCTTTGTCGCTGCGCGCGTCGCTCGGGCCGGTCGGGGGACTCGCCGCGCTGGTGGTCGTCGTGCTCGGGGTGCTGTACGCGGGCGACGGCGAGCCCGGCAGGGTGGACCGGTGGGTCGTCCGGCCGACGGAGGACAGTGTGCGGTCGCCGTGGCGGAACGCCGCCCTGGCCGTGGACTTCCTGGGGGAGCCCGTGGGGGCGGCGCTGCTGCTGGTGGCCTTCGTGACGGGCTGCCTGCTGCTTCGGCGTCCTCGCTCGGCGGTGCTCGTCGTCCTCGGCGCCGGCCTCGCCGTGGGGACGGCGACGCTGCTCAAATCCCTGGTGGGACGCACCATCCACGGTGACGACAACCTGTCCTACCCGAGCGGGCACACCGCGTTCGCCACCGCGCTCGCCCTTATGGCGGCGCTGCTCGTGACCGGCCGGCTCGGCCTCCGCGGGACCGCCGGCACGTCACTGATGCTCATCGCGGCGACGGCCGCCGGCGCGGCCATGGGCTGGGCGCAGGTCGCCCTGGGCGCGCACTATCCGACCGACGTCCTCGGCGGCTGCTGCACCGCGCTGGCGGTGGTGCCGGCGACCGCGTGGCTGATCGACCGGACGGCCGACCGGCTGGCCGACCGGTCGGCGGACAGGTCGGCAGGTCCGGTCGCCGACTCGTCGGCCGATCCGGTCGCCGGTCCGCCGGCCGACGTCGGCCGGCACGAGCGCCGCTGACGTGACGTGAGGGGACGTCAGCGCCGCGCCGCGCCACGTCACGCCAGGCGGCGGAAGACGGGCTTCACGGGTCGTCCGCCGAGCCAGGGGGTGGGGTCGCCGGCGTCCAGGGCCTTGCGGTACACGGCGCACGCCTGGGCCACCACGTCGACGGTGTGAGCGATGTCGGAGTCGTCGAGCGCGCTGCTCACCACGAACGACGGGGCGAGCACCCCGCCCGCGAGGAGTCGGCGCAGGAACAGGGTGCGGTACTCCTGCGACGGCCGCCCGTGTTCGTCGAGGGTGGCGAAGACCAGGTTGCTGGCCCGGCCCCGCACGACGAGGTGGTCGCCGACGCCCATGCCGGCCGCGGCGTCGCGGACCCCGGCGGCCAGCCGTTCGCCGAGGGCGTGCAGCCGCGCGGTGACGCCCTCCTCGACGTAGGTGGTGAGCACGGCCGTAGCGGCGGCCAGCGAGTGCGTCTCCGCGCCGTGCGTGGTGGACAGCAGGAACACCCGGTCGCCGGGGTGGCGCAGCCCGCCCCGCTCCATCAGCTCGCGGCGCCCGGCCAGCGCGGAGACGGCGAACCCGTTGCCCAGCGCCTTGCCGAACGTGGAGAGGTCGGGGACGACGCCGTACAGGCCCTGGGCGCCCGCCTCGGACCAGCGCAGGCCGGTGATCATCTCGTCGAAGACCAGGACACAGCCGTGCCGGTCGGCCAGTTCGCGCAGACCCTCGAGGTAGCCGGGCGGCGGCTCGGTGTGCGTGGCGGGTTCCAGGATCAGGCAGGCGACCTCGTCCTGGTACCGGGTGAGCAGCTCCTCCGTGGCGGCCAGGTCGCCGTAGGGGAACGCCACGGTGAGTTCGGCGGTGGCGTCCGGGATGCCGGCGGACATCGGCGTGGTGCCGATGAACCAGTCGTCGGTGGAGAAGAACGGGTGGTCGGCGCAGAGGGCCACACGTGGGCGGCCGGTGACGGCGCGGGCGAGGCGCACCGCGGCGGTGGTGGCGTCGGAGCCGTTCTTCGTGAACTTCACCATCTCGGCGGTCGGCACCGTCGCCAGGAAGCGTTCCGCGGCCTCGGCCTCCACGATGGACGGCCGGACGAAGTTGCTGCCGCGGTCGAGTTGCCGTCGCACCGCCTCGACCACCCGGGGGTGGGCGTGGCCGAGGCTGACCGAGCGCAGGCCGGAACCGTACTCGATGTACCGGTTGCCGTCGACGTCCCACACGTGGGCGCCGTGGCCGTGGCTGATGACCGGGGCCAGGTTCTCGGGGTACTGGTCGTCGCCCTTGGCGTAGGTGTGCGCGCCCCCGGGGATCAGGGCGTGCAGCCGCTCGTTCGCCGCCCGCGACCGGGGCAGCACAAGCTCTCCGGTGTCTTCGGTGTCCACGCCGACCTCAACTCTCGATTTGCTGGAGGACCTTGGCGAGGCTCGGCGCCTCCCGGTCCCGCTGGGACATCGACGTGACCGGCAGCGGCCAGGGAACGGCCAGCTCGGGGTCGTCGAAGGCGATGGTCACGTCCTCGGCCGGATCGTGCGGGCGGTCGATCCGGTACGAGGTGTCGGCGGTCTCCGTCAGCGCCTGGAAACCGTGCGCGCATCCCGCCGGAATGTACAGGGTCGTCTGCGTCTCGCCGGACAGCTCGAAGGTGGCCACGTTGCGGTAGGTCGCCGAGCCCGGGCGCAGGTCCACGACGACGTCGAAGATCCTCCCGTACGAGCACCGCACCAGCTTCGCCTCGCCGGCGCCGGAGCGCAGGTGCAGGCCGCGCAGCACACCGCCGGCCGAGCGGGACAGGCTGTCCTGCACGAAGGCGTCCGGGTCGAGGCCCACCGAGCGGAGCACGTCGGCCTCGAAGGTGCGGCAGAAGAAGCCGCGCTCGTCGGCGTACGGCGTCGGCTCGAACAGGTATGCGCCGGAGATCTCCGGGACTTCGGTCGCTTTCACGGGGTCTCCTGCCGGGCTTGGGCTTGGGCCTGTGCGTGGGCTTGCGGTTGGGTGCGGGGGTGACCGGGCGTCGGGAACAGGGCCGCGGTCAGGGCGGCGAACTGGCGCTCGACACGCCGCGAGGCGGCCAGATTGCCCGCGGCGAGGGTCCGCCGCAGCTCCGCCGATCGCTGTTCCAGCGTCCGGAACTGTTCCAGCAGCCGATCGGCGTCGACCTCGCGGGCCGGGTGGCAGTACGCGCCCAGTCCCATCCGTTCCATGAGCGCGTCGCTCTTCGCCGAGTAGCTGATGGCCAGGGTCGGCACGCCGACCTTCAGCGAGCAGACCAGGTTGTGGTAGCGGGTCGCCACCACGGCGCCGGCTGCCGCGATCTCCTTCATCAGCTCGGCCAGCGAGGTCGTCTCGGCGGCGGTGACCAGCGGCGAGTCCACCGCGTCGACGATCGCGGCGGCCACCGGCCCGTCGAGATCGTCGCCGGTGATCAGCCGGACCGGCCTGCCTTCCTCGACCAGCGCGCGGACGAAACGGGTCGTCCCGTCGAGGTAGCGCCGGTGGATCTCCTCGGCCCGGGCGCGGTCGTCGTCGCTGCCGTGGAAGTCCATCACGCCGACGCAGACCGGTCCCGGCGGCTGCGGCGGTCCCGCGGGCACGCTCGCCGACGGCGCCGGCAGGGCGAACGCGAGGTCCTCGTAGATCTCGTCGCGCGAGGTGTCCGCGCCCATCGCCCGCATCGCCTCGCGGGACATCGCGTCCCGGAACGACCGGTAGCCGGCCAGCCGCGCCGACCAGCGCGTCAGGGTCCGGGTCGACCGCCGGCCGATCACCGCGGCTCCCACACTCACCAGCGCGACCCGGGTGCGCAGCAGCCGGCCGGACGCGCAGAGCAGGAACAGCGAGTACGGGAAGCCCCACGGCCGCAGCGGCAGCGTGGCCTCCAGGACGCCCGTGCCCGGCACGATCACCACGTCGTGCCGGCGCACCCAGGCGCTGATGCGGACGACGTCGACGAGCTTGCCCAGACCCTTGCCCGCGATCGCGCCCGCGCGTGACGCGGTCCGGTACTCCCCGCGGTACCAGTTCATCCGCGTCGCGGGGATCCGGTACCTGGCCGTGACGTCCTCGGGCCCGCCGCACAGCGCGTCCACGACCGCGTCCGGGTGCTCGGCGCGGAGGTAGCCGAGCACCGCCTCGAGCGACCCGTTGTTGCCGACGTTGCCGGCGCCGAGCAGGCCGAACACCCCGACACGCACCGGAGTCCTCTGCGTGGACGTCATCCCTGCCTCCCCTCACGGCCGGCGACGAGGGCGTCGACGGAGACGGTGAGCCCGGCCGGGTCCACCGGGGCGCGGTCCTCGACCCGCTCGCCGGCGCCCGGCCGGACGCGGCTGGTCATCCAGGCGGCGAGGTGGCCGTAACACGCGCGCCGGTCCGCCGTGGACAGCGGGGCCCGCCGGATCGCCGAGACGAAACCCCAGACGTACTCGGCGAGCAGTCGGGGCGTCGGGTGCAGCGGGCCCGCCCGGCGCGGGTCCAGGTTGACGCACCGGGACCGCTTGGACGGGTTCGCCCGCTCGGCGCGGGTGGGATGGTCGCGGCGGAAGTACAGCAGCTCGGGCACCTGGTGGAAGGGCCCGTGCAGGGTGATCTCGGCGACGAACGCGCGGTCCGCGTGGTGGTAGCTGTCGTGCGGTTTCACCCGGCGCAGCACGTCGGCCCGCATCACCCCGTAGAAGTCGTCGCCGCCGGGCTCGAACAGCAGGCTGCGGAAGCGCTCCGGCGCGTGCGGCGAGTCGGTGGCGAGCCCGTACGCGTAGGGGACCTTCACCCGGCCGTCGCCGTCGATGACCGCCTGCCCGCTGTGCGCGAGGACGACGCCCGGCCGTTCGTCCAGCGCCTCCACACAGCGCCGCAGCAGGTCCCGGGCGTACAGGTCGTCGTGCGAGGCCCACTTGAACAGTTCGCCGCGGCACTCGGTGAACACGTGGTTGTGGTTCGGCGCGGCGCCGATGTTCCGGGCCAGCCGGATGTACCGGATCCGCGAGTCCTTCGCCGCGTACGCGCGGCAGATGTCCTCGGTCCCGTCGGTCGAGGCGTTGTCGGAGACGACCAGCTCGAAGTCCTCGTAGGTCTGGCCGAGGAGGGCGTCGAACGACTCGGCGAGGTACTCCTCGCCGTTGTACACGGGCAGGCCGATGCTCAGCCGGGGTCGGGCGGTCATGACGTCCTCACTTCGCGGATGGGTTCGTGGTGGCGCTCGCGCAGGGCGGACCGCAACTGCAGCCACCACACGGCAGAGCTGCAGACGGACGCGCAGGCGACGCCCCAGGCCGAGCCGGCCGTGCCGGCCGCGACCGCGCCGCCGAGCCCGCCGCCGACGTAGCAGACGGACGCGAACAGCTGGCAGCGCAGGCTGCGCCGGGCGGCGGCGAGCGCGCGCAGCCCGGCCGCCGCGCCGGTGCCGAGGCCCGCGCCGGCGACGCTGAGGGTGACCGGCGCGATGAGCTCCGCGGCCGACTGCCAGACGTCGCCGAGCGCCAGCTCGCCGAGCCGGTCCGGCATCAGCTGCAGCGCCGCGCCCCAGAGCAGCGCGGCGGCGGCCTGCCCGCCGCCGAGCAGGAGGCAGAACTTCCCGAGCCGGTGCGGGGCCTGCCGGAGCACCCGTGCCGCCTCCGGGACGGTCACCAGCGACAGGCCCATGAGCACGGCGAGGAACGGGCCGAGCAGCAGCTCCGCGCCCCGGACCGCACCGACCGCGCCGACTCCGACGATCGCGCCGAGTCCGTACGCCCGCAGCTGGCTCGCGCCGCTGAGGCTGACGTTCTCGACCAGGTACCGGTAGCCGAGATCGCGCTGCTCGCGAAGCCAGCCGCGGGCCTGGGCCGGCCGCGGCCGGATGCCGGACTGGAGGCAGCCGTACGCGGCTGCCACCGCGGCGGACGCGCCCCAGGCGAGCAGGAACGCGGCCACGCTGCCCCAGCGGGCCGCCACGACCATCGCGGGGACGAGCGCGACGCACCACACGAGGTCGTTGACGAACGCCTTCCGGCCGGCGCCGGCGGCGAAGAACGAGAACCGCCAGGCGTCCTGCAGCACCAGCCCCGGCAGCACCACGCCGAGACACGCGAACGCCGGCCCCAGGCGGCCGCCGAGAGCGAGGCCGATCGCCGCACACGCCGCGCCGATGGCCACGCCGACACCGAGCGCGGTTCCCGACGACCGGGCCACCGCACCGCGCCAGGACGCCTCGGAGACGCCGCTGAAGCGCACCACGAGCGGGTCGGTGGTCAGCCCGCGGGAGACGTTGAGCACCACGCCGTACGTCACCCAGGCCAGGCTGAACACGCCGAACGCGGTCAGTCCCAGCGAGCGGGCGACGTAGACGCCCACCGCGAAGTTGGACACGCTGGAGGCCGCCTGGTCGGCCAGCCCCCAGGACAGCCGGCCGAGGAGGGCCCGCTTGGCGGATCCGGCCGGCGCCGTCGTCTTCTCCCCCTCGGTGGTCATCGGCGTCATGCCTTGATCAGTTCGGCGTCGCGCAGGGCGTCCGCCGCCGCGGCGACCGTGTCGAACGGCAGCCCGGACCGCTCGGCGACGTCCAGCAGACTGTGCTCGCCGTCGGAGAGGCTGAGCACCCACAACATGGCCAGCTGCGCCTCCTTCGCGTCGCTGCGGCCGCCGAGCGAGTCGTACAGCCCGCGCCGGCCCAGCTGCGGCTCGCCGTAGGGGCTGAGGTTGACGTACCGCCGGTTGCGGTCGAGGACGGCGAACGCCTCACGGCAGACGGCGAGGGTGTCCGCCATCGCCTCCGGGGTGACGAAGCCGGGGTCGTCCGCCGAGGTGTGGTACTCGGGATACCCGGCGTACGGGGTCCGGCTGAGCGAGCCCACGGCGAGGTCGAACCCCGGCGAGCAGTACTGCCGCTCGTCGTAGCCGTAGGGAGTGAACTCCTTGATGTCGTGCGGGCGTTCGGAGGC
This sequence comes from Streptomyces sp. B21-105, assembly GCF_036898465.1. NCBI lineage: Bacteria > Bacillati > Actinomycetota > Actinomycetes > Kitasatosporales > Streptomycetaceae > Streptomyces > Streptomyces sp. B21-105. Next base: position 7,165,084 of record NZ_JARUMJ010000001.1, read on the forward strand.
CGTCAGGACATGGCGCAGCACCCGGTCGATCTCCGCGTCGCCGCGCCTGCTCTGCTTGTACGTCAGCCGGCCCCGGTCGCCGGCGCAGGCCAGCACCAGCCCGTGCTTGACCCGCTCGACCCGTTCCGCGTTGCGGGCCAGCCAGGTGATCGCCCCGATCGTGCCGGGCGCGTAGATGAACCGGTAGGTGTAGTGCGGCGTTTGCTCCGCGAGCGACCGGGCCAGGAACGTCGCCACCGCGATGCCGGCCAGGTTGTCGTTGGCCAGCGACGGGTGGCAGACATGGCAGGAGACGATCACCTCGTCGGCGACCTGCCCGGGGACCACGTGCTCGGCGTAGGTGAGATGGCCGTCGGCGAGCGTCGCGTCGACGCACACCTCGTACTCGCCGTCCGGCATCGCGTCCAGGGTCTCCTGGGCCAGGCAGAACCCCCACTGCGGCTGGTAGTAGCTGGTGCGGTACGGCACCCAGGACGGGTGGTCCGGCAGGGTGTGCAGATGTCCGCGCAGCTCGGCGAGCGGCATCCGCGCCGACACCGGCACGCTGTAGCCGAGCACGTGCAGGCTGGACGCGGCGAAGTCGACGACGCGTTTCCCGGCGGCGTCGGCGATGTACGCGTCCTTGATGTTCCACTCCTGCGGCACCGTCCAGTCGAGCACCCGGGTCCCCGTCGGCACCTCGTGCACCTGGAGCGGGACGTACTCGCCGACGATGTCCAGGGTGGCGCGCACCCCGTCGCCGGTGATGCTCCGGCACAGCGGGTACAGCCGCTCCACCAGGGCGTGCATCTCCTGGCCGGTCACGGTCACCGGCGCCACCGCAGGGTGTCGTCGACGGCGCCGGCGTCGGACGCGGCGCGCAGCACGGCGAGCCGGGTGAAGCGCTGCTCGAATGCCTCCCGGGTCAGCGCGTGCTCGCGGTAGGCGTCGGCGAGTTCGAGCGCGCCCCGTTTCACCGTCCACTCGCAGTCGAAGCCGGGGATCGCGGCGCGGAACCGGGAGAAGTCCACCCGGTAGGACCGCGGGTCGGCGCCGTTCTCCCCGGTGATCACCACTTCGGAGCCGGCCACCGCCTCGGCGACCTGGCCGGCGATCTCGGCGACCGTGACGTTGTTGGTCTCGCTGCCGATGTTGAACGCCCGGTCGTGCACCGCCTCGCGCGGCGCGACCAGCGCGGCCGAGAAGGCGCGGGCGATGTCGGCGGCGTGCACCAGCGGGCGCCACGGCGTGCCGTCGGACAGCACCCGCACCTCGCCGGACAGCAGGGCGTGCCCCACCAGGTTGTTCAGCACGATGTCGGCGCGCAGCCGGGGCGAGTACCCGAAGGCGGTGGCGTTGCGCATGTACACCGGGGTGAAGTCGCCGTCGGCGAGCGCGTGCAGGTCGTCCTCGACCCGCACCTTGGACTCCGCGTACGGCGTGACCGGGCGCAGCGGGGCGTCCTCGCCGACCAAGTTCGACAAGTCGGGGTCGCCGGCGGCGCCGTACACCGAGCAGGTCGACGCGTACAGGAAGCGCCGCACCCCGGCCTCCCGGGCGAGCCGGGCCAGCCGCACGGACGCGTGGTGGTTGATGTCGTAGGTGAGCTCCGGCGCCAGCGATCCCAGCGGGTCGTTGGACAGGGCGGCCAGGTGGATCACGGCGTCCACCCCGGCCACGTGCTCGGCGGTGACGTCGCGCAGGTCCACCCGGTGCCCCGGCGGGTCCGCGGGCGCCGGGCCGAGGACGCAGTCGGCGAACAGGCCGGCGTCCAGGCCGACGACCTCGTGCCCGGCGGCCGCGAGGACCGGGGCCATGACGGTCCCCAGGTAGCCCTGGTGTCCGGTCAGCAGTACGCGCATGGTTCAACCCCCCAGGTTGAGCGTGAGTTTGGTGACGGCGAACGCCTCGGCGTATCGCTCGTGGCATTCGATGCCGCGGATCCGGGCGAGGCCGAGGAAGGCCTCCCGGTCGTACCAGGGCCGGTGCCGCTGCGAGGGGTAGTGCTCCTGCAGCAGCCGCACCTTCTCCTCGGCGATCTGCGGCGACAGCGGCTGGTACCCGGACGGCCGGCCGAGGTCGCCGTCCCACTTGACGATCTCGTAGCCGAGCACGAGGTGGTCGCGGAACGCGGTGCGCATCAGCTTCGCCAGACCGCGGTGGTCCTGGTGCGCGTCGTCGGTGCGCGGGGCGAGGACGAGATCCGGTTCGGTCTGCCCGCGCAGCTCCTCGACGGCGTCCTTCGCCTCGCCCCAGTGCGACGGCAGCCGGCCGTCCGGCAGCTTGAGCACGGTCAGCCGCAGATCGGCGCCCGGGCAGAAGGCGGCGAGCGCGGCCCGCTCCTCCTGCTCGCGCTCACCGCCGCCACCGGACAGCACCAGCGCGTCGACACGGAGGCCCGGCCGCGCGAGGCACAGCGTCAGCAGGGTGCCGCCCGCGCCGATGGCGATGTCGTCGCAGTGCGCGCCCACCGCGACGACCCGGTCCAGGCGCCCCGCCCCGAGCCGGATCACGCGCTCACCCCCGCGCCGTCCCGTTCCCACACGGCCCACGGACGCTCACCCCGGGCGTACGCCTCGTCGAGCGCGGCCCGCTCCTTCACCGTGTCGGTCGGCTTCCAGAAACCGCGGTGCTGGTGCGCCACCAGCCGCCCCTGCTTGGCCAGTCGGGCACAGCCGTCGGCCACCAGGTCGCCGCCCTCCGGGATGTGGTCGAAGACCTCCTGACGGAGCACGAAGTACCCGCCGTTCTCCCACAGCGGCATGTCGCTCACCGCGGTGATGCCCCCGACCAGGCCGTCCTCGCCCAGGTCCACGCAGTGGAACGAGGACTGCGGCGGCACCACCATCATCGACGCGCCGGCGTCACGCCGGGCGAAGTTGTCGATCATCTCCGGCAGCGGGGCGTCGGTCAGCACGTCCGCGTAGTTGGCGAGGAACATCTCGTCGCCGTCCAGGTGGTGCCGCACCCGGCGCAGCCGCTCCCCGATCGGCGACTCGATGCCGGTCTGCGCGAACGTGATCGTCCAGTCCGAGATGTCGGTGGACAACAGCTCCGTCCGCCCGCCCCTCAGCACGAAGTCGTTGGACGTCGTCTCCTCGTAGTTGAGGAAGAAGTCCTTGATGTGGTGCGCCCCGTAGCCGAGACACAGGACGAACTCCGTGTGCCCGAAGTGCGCGTAGTAGCGCATGACGTGCCAGATCAGCGGCCGCGGTCCGACCATCGCCATCGGCTTGGGCACGTCGTCCGCGGCGCCGCTGCGCATCCGCATCCCGTAACCGCCGCAGAACAGAACGACCTTCATCGCTTGACCTCGACAATGCTCAGTTCCGGTATGGGAAAGACCAGCCGCCCGCCCCACTCGTGCACGAACGACAGCTGCTCGACGAGTTCGGCGCGCAGGTTCCACGGGAGGACGAGGACGTAGTCCGGCCTGTCGGCGGCGATCTGCTCGGGCGCCAGGACCGGAATACGCGTGCCCGGGGTGAACCTGCCGTGCTTGTAGGGGTTGCGGTCCACCGTGTAGGGCAGCAGGTCGGGCCGGATGCCGCAGTGGTTGAGCAGGGTGTTGCCCTTGCCCGGGGCGCCGTAGCCGACGACCGTCTCACCGCGCTCGGCCGCCTCGATGAGGAACCGCAGCAGGTCCCGGCGCACCTTGGCCACCCGGGCGGAGAACTCGGTGTACCCGGACAGCTCCTGCAGCCCGGCCGCCTTCTCCCGGTCCAGCACCTCGGCCACCCGCCGGCTCGGCTCGCCGGCCACCTCGGACGGCCGGGCCCACAGCCGGATCGAGCCGCCGTGCGTCGGCAGCAACTCGACGTCCACCAGCGCGAGTCCGCCGCTCGCCAGCGCCCGGATCGCGGACGCCACCGTGTAGTACTGGAAATGCTCGTGGTAGATCGTGTCGTACTGGTTCTCCTCGATCAGCGTCAGCAGGTGCTGCACCTCGATCGAGACCCAGCCGTCGTCGGCGACCAGCGAACGCAGCCCCCGGGTGAACCCGACCACGTCCGGGATGTGCGCGTACACGTTGTTCGCCACCACCAGATCCGCCGGGCCGTGCTCGGCACGCACCGCCGCACCGGTCTGCGGGCTCAGGAACTCCGTGAGCGTGGGAACCCCCGCGTCCCGCGCGGCGGCGCCGACGTTCACCGACGGCTCGATGCCGAGGCAGCGGATCCCCCGCTCCACCACATGCCTCAGCAGATACCCGTCGTTGCTCGCGACCTCGACCACGAAGGCGTCGGAGCCTTCGGCGGCGATCCCCACCCGCTCCACGGCGTCCGCGACGAACGTGCGCGCGTGCTCCACCCAGGACGTCGAGAACGAGGAGAAGTACGCGTACTCCTTGAACGTCTCCTCCGGCGTGATCAGCGGCGGGATCTGCGCGAGCCAGCAGTCGGTGCACACCCGCAGATGCAGCGGGTACGCCGGCTCCGGATCGTCCAGCCGGTCCGCGGCGAGAAAACTCTCGCACGGCGGGGTCGCCCCCAGATCGACGACGCTCGCCAGCGCCGCCGAGCCGCAGAGTCGGCATCGTGTCATTTACTGCCCCCCATTGATTCGGTCCGACCCGCGATCGCGGTGCGGTACCCCTCCACCAGGCGCTCCAGGCCGACGGCCGGACTGAAGCCCTGCTCGTAACGGAGCCGGGCCGCCCGGCCCATCTCCCGGTTGAGCGCCGGATCGGCCGTGATCCGGCGCAGCGCGGACGCGAGCGAGGCCGCCTCGCCCGGCCGGTGCAGCAGCCCGGTCACCTGCTCCTCGACGAGTTCGACGAACGCTCCGTGCCCGGCGGCGACGACCGGCACCCCGGCCGCCATCGCCTCCACCGCCACCAGGCCGAACGCCTCCAGCCACGTGGACGGAACCACCACGGCCACCGACCGGGCGATGGCCTTCCGGCACTCCGCCGAGTCGTACAGGCCGACATAGCGCACGTCGTCGCGGCCCGCCGCCCAGGCGGCCACCTCCCGCTCCAGCGGCCCCGTGCCCGCGATCACCAGCGGCACGCCCACACCGCCGCCCGCGGCGATCTCGTCCCAGGCGGCCATGAGCAGCCGCACGCCCTTGGCCTCCGCGAGCCGGCCGAGGTAGAGCAGCTGCTCGCCGTCGCCCACCGGCGATCGTCCGGATCGGGCACGAAGTTGTGCTTCACCGCCAGCCGTTCGGCCGGCATGCCGGCACGCGCCAGGACGTCGCGCTGCGCCGCGGAGATGCAGAAGAACCGCTCCACACCGGACCACCACCGCCGCCGGTTCACGGACAGACTGACCGCGAGCGGCACCGTCGCCAGCCGGGAGTTCCGGTAGCAGCCGTGCCGGACGGCGGGCAGCGGCGTCGACCCGACGCACTCGGTGCACGGCCCGCCGTCCCGCTGCAGCGTGCCGGGCGGACAGACCTGGGTGTAGTTGTGCAGCGTGGCGACGGCCGGCACACCGGCGTCCGCGCAGGCCGCCAGCACCGCGGGCGACAGCAGCGGGAAGACGTTGTGGACGTGGACCACGTCCGGCCGTCCGGCGCGCAGCCTCGCGGCGAGTTCCCTGCGCACCCCCGGGTTCCACGGCACCAGCAGCGGTATCGCCGCCTTGCCGGGCAACGACCGGGCGGCGATGTCGTCGCTGCGCCGCTCGAACACCTCCACCCGGTGCCCGGCCCCGCGCAGCAACGCCACCTCCTGGTCGACGACCTTGTTCTCCCCGCTCGGCTGCGCCGAGGCGTAGCGGTTGTGCACCACGACGACGTGCATGCTCAGGTCACCTCCGAGGTACGGGCCCAGCGCGGGACGGGACGTCGAGGAACTCCGGGCCGAGAGTCTTCGGGCCGAGAGTCTTCGGGCGGAGAGTCTTCGGGCCGGGAGACGTCGGGCCTCGACGGGGGAGCGGGTTCGGCGGGCGCCGCCAGCAGCGAGGCGGCCAGGGCCAGATGCAGCAGATACGGCGAGGCGTCGCCGAGACCGGCCTCGGTGTACGAGGCGATCGCGCAGTAGCTGATCAGGAAGATCGCGCAGGCTCTCGACAGCGACGGCGGCCGCAGCAACGCGACGCCGCCCAGCACGACGATGATCGTCGCCACCAGCACGATGCCGGTCACACCCTGCTCGTTGTAGACGGCCAGCCAGCTGTTGTCGATCGGCAGCCCGCCGAACGACTTGTCGCCCAGACCCGTGCCGAACACGTGCTCCGTGGCCGTCCGGGGCGCCGCCAGCAGCGCGTGCCACACCTTCGCCCGGCCGGTGAGACTGGCGAAGTTCTGCTGGCTCTGCCCGCGCAGGAACCACGCCTGGAGCGCCGAGCTGAACCCCACCGCGGCCACCGCGGCGCACAGCACCGCCCACGAGAAGAGCCGGCGCGCGGCGGCGCTGGTCAGCACGAGGGAGGCGATCGCCAGCACCAGAGCGACGATCAGGCCGAGCGTCGCCGTGCGGGTGTGGGTCAGCGCGAGCAGGGCGAGGGAGGGCACGATGATCAGCGCCGCGCTGGTCCGGTCGGTGCGGCGGCCCAGCAGAAGCAGCGCGGTGAGCCCGGTGATCACCGCGGCGTACTGTCCGATCTGCGGCGGGGTGAGCGGCCACAACGCTCCCACCAGCCGCCCGCCGTAGAGGTCGGGCAGGGCGGCGCCCGGCGAGACGACCAGGCCGGCGGCCACCGTCCCGAGCACCGCGAAGTACATCCGGATGTGATGCCGGACGAACGTCGGGCCGCCGTCCCACCAGCGGCTGAGCAGCCACAACGTGCCGACGAAGAGAGCCAGCCGGGCGCACCGGAACAGCGCGCCGAACCCGGCCCCCTGGTTCACGCTGGCGATCAGGCTCGGCACCAGCAGCAGGGTGAGCAGGAACACGTAGGCGCTGGCCCGGATCCGCACCCGGGGGTTGACCAGGAGCGCCAGCGCGAACGCGGCGACCAGCGCGCCCATGGTGACCATCTGGATGAGGGAGCGGGGCAGCGGGACGATGGTCCTCGCCCCGGCGGAGCCGAGGGTGTTGAGGACGAGCAGCCCCCAGACCGCCCCGACGATCTTCGACGTGCGGTCGGTGGTGCCGGTGTGGTCGGTGCGGTCGGTGCGGGTGTCCGCGGGTCTCATCTCAATCACCGTCCCCGGCGCGGAAGGCGCTGCCCGCGTCCTGCCGGTACGGCGTGCCCCGCCACTGCTTGACGCCGACCGTCCGGCTCGCGTCGTGCACGACGAAGGTCCACGGTCCGACGTAGACGTTGTCGTGCCAGCGGTTGTGCTGCCCGCCGGTGATCGCCTCGGCCACCCGCTCGCCCTGGTACGGCGACCAGTCCGGGTACGTGCCGTAGTTGGACAGCACCGCCATATGGCCGCACCTCGCCGTGCAGCCCACGACGGACTTGTCCAGCACGAAGCGGTTTTCGTGGATGTCCACCCGCTGTGTCTTCCACCGGCAGTCGGAGTACAGCGGCGCCTCGGCGATCGCCGGCCGCACGCAGCGGCCGGTGTCCTTCACCAGCAACGTGCAGTCACCGGACGACGTGTTGGCCGGGCTGTTGCAGAACCGGTCGGCGTTCTCCCACAGGGTGATCCCGGACCAGTTGTTCTCCAGCACGTTGCGGTAGACCTCGATCTTGTCCGTGCGGGCCCGGATCCGCGGTTCGCCCCCCGACTCGGAGAGGTAGACCGTCGCGAACGGGAACGTGTCGCCGCCGGCCGCGGAGGCCCGGCCGTCGACCCAGTCGTTGCGCCGGATCGTGTTGTTCCGTACGACCGCGTTGTAACTGATCTCGTAGATCAGCGCGGCGCCGGCGTTGTCCTCGATCAGGTTGCCCTCGATGAGGAAGTCGTTGTTGTTGGTGTCCGCCCACAGCCCGGTCCCGTGGTTGCCGTGCACCCAGTTGCCGCGTACGTCCGCGCCGTTCACGGCCCAGAACTTGACGCCCCCGCTGCAGCCGCACTGCGGCCGTTGCCGCTCCCAGTCGTCCGTGTTGTTGCCCGTGATCTCGTTGCCCTCGACCACCAGGCCGCTGAGGTCGCCGTCCTTGTACGCGTTCATCCCGTACTGGCCGTTGTCGCGCAGACAGCTCGCGCGGACCTGCTGGCGGGCCCCGGCCATCAGCCCGGCCCCGGAGTTGTCCCGGATCATGGCGTGCTCGATCACCCATCCGTCGGCCGAGTCGTGGTTGACCACGCCCTCGTCACGGGGCGCGACGAAGCCCCGCACGGTCAGGTGCCGGATGGTGACGTCGGGGGCGGCGCCGCCGAACGCGTAGTGGTTGCTCTCGCGGCCGTCGAGCACCGCGCCCGGCGCGCCGACGTAGACGTTCCCCTCCTTGGGGATCACCTGGTCGTAGCGGTCCGTCAGGAGCGTGTGCCTGCCCGGCCGCAGCCAGAACGTGGTGTGCGGGGGACTGCTCCCGGTCTTCGCGGCCAGGTCGCCGGGGACCGCCGGGTCGACCGTCACCGCGCCCGCCGGCGCCTTCGCCGGCCCGGCGGCCGGCTTGGCGCACACGCGGGCGACGGACGTCGGGGGCTTGGAGGGCGCGGTCGTCGGTCTCGGCGTCGCGTCCGTCGTGCCGCCGTCACAGCCGGTCGCCGCCAGCAGAGCCACCGCCAGCGCTGCCGCAGGCAGCGCCCGGCGCCGCCACATGATCCCCACGCGCCCTCCCCCTTCCCTAATCCTGGAACCCGAGCACGGTGGTGAAGCCCTCCGTGCCGTCCGTGAAGCCCGCCGTGCCGTCGGTGAAGCTCTCCGTGCCGTCGGTGAAGCCGGAGCCGACCAGGGTGGTGGCGGGTTCCTTGCGCCCGAACCCGGCGGAGTACCAGCCGAGCGGCGGGTCGCTCTCCCCGCGGTGCGCCGCCCAGGACAGCTGCCCGGGCAGGTCGAGCACCGCGGAGCGGTCCTCGCCGTCCCGGGTCCAGGTGAGCAGCGCCCGGTTCCCCGCCAGTTCGGCGGTGACCGCCGGACCGAGGTGGAACGCCAGCCGCACGGCCCGCCGCGGGCCGCGCACCTCGTCGACCATCCGCAGCTCCCCGCGTGCGGGCGTCAGCTCCACCCGGCGGCGGTGCACGGAGGGCAGATACCCGTCGTGCTCGGCGCACCAGCGGACCGTCCCCCCGTCACCGGCGCCGGCCGTGTCCGCGACCAGGATCCGGCTGCGGGCGTGCCGGGTCCACAGGAACGGGCCGCCGGAGACCGACTGGTCCTCGCCGTCCAGCTCCAGCGTGTTGTGGCCGAGGGTCGAGCGGAAGTACCGCCGCCACTCGGGCTGGCCGTGATAGCAGAACGTCCCCGGGTCGGCGAGCACGTCGACGCCGTCGTGCCGGACCTCCACGGACAGCGCGTCCGCGTGGGCGTGCGCGGCGATGGACAGGAACCCGTGCGGGCCGCCGTCGCAACGGCACCAGATCTCCCCCGTCTTTCCCGCCCCCCGCAGGACGGTCAGGCCGGCGTCGGCGAAGTGCCCCGGCCGTTCCGCCGGGCGTCCCACCGGTCGCCCTGCCGCCCGTCCCGCCGGTTGTGCCGCCGGCCGTTCAGCCGGCCGTCCCGCCGGGCGGGACACGGCCGGCGCGGTCGTCTCTTTCGCGTACGGCCTAAGGAGCGCCGCCAGCAGCCCGGTGCGCACATCGGCGCCGGTCACCGGCGGCCACCAGTCGAGCCGGCCGAACACGGCGTCCCCGGTGGCCAGCAGCGAGCCCCACCGGTCGGTGCCCGCGCCGTCCACCACCAGACCGTGCCCGTCGTCCGCGTCCCCCTGGCGCGGCGGCCGCAGCCGGTCGTCCACGACGGCCGCGAGGGCGTCGGTCATCCGCAGCAGCACCAGCCGCACCGTCGCGGGCGCCGGCACGCCCGCGGCGTCCGCCTCGGCCAGCGCGGCCAGACCGAGCTCCAGCACCAGCCCGTGGTACTCGCTCGCCAGCTCGCGGTTGAGGCCGGACGGGAAGGTGTTGGCGCGCAACTGCCGCTCCAGCGACCGCAGCGCGTCGGTCCGCCAGCGCGCCGAGGCCGGGAACCAGTCGAACGCGCAGGCCGCGGCGAACTGCCCGGCCGTCTCGGCGATGACGTGGTTGTTCGCCGACGACGCCCGGCTGGGGAACGCCGCCAGCCAGCGCTGGTGGTGCCAGATCTGCCGGTGCGCCACCGGGTTGCCCTCGAACAGCTCCGCCGCGCCCGGCCAGCCGTCGAGCAGCCGGCGGACCCACACCCACGACAGCAGCCGGATCCCCAGCTCGATGCCGCTGGTCCAGTGCACCCCGCGCAGCGGCGCGTTGACCGCCCACCACGACCGCAGGTGCGCGGCCACCCGCTCGGCGTACCGCTCGTTCCCGGTGACCGCGTAGGCCGCGGCGAGCACGGTGAGGTGGTGATGCCGGGACAGCTCCCAGATCTGCTTGACGTCCCCGGCCGCGTCCTCGTCGCGGTACGGCACGTCGAACGCGTAGCCCCCCGGAGCCCGGCGCCCGGTCTTCGGGTCGAAGAACCAGTCCGGGTCGGCCAGGTCGTCGCGGGGCACCCCGAAGTACTCGGCGTGCCCGGCCATCAGCCGGTCCGCCTCGGCGACGAGACGTTTCGCGGCGTCCGGCGGCACCGCGTCGAGCGTCCCCGCGGGCAGGACCGCGGTGAACCGGGCGCCGGTCACCGTCGGGCCGTCGGGCAGCCCCGACCGCCACCGCCGCCTGCGCACCGCGTCGCCCACCCGGCCGCCGACCTCCCGCGGCCCCATCCGGGACAGCCGCCGCAGGTACCAGACCGGACTTCCCGCGCTCACCGTCATCGGGCCTCCGCGAGCGTCACCGGCGCACCGCAGGCGAGGCCGGCCGGCACGGCGAGGGTGGCCGCCGTGGTGGCGACCAGCGACTCCAGCGGCACCGGCATCGGCCCGCCGGTCCGCACGGCCCGCACGAACGCGGCCAGTTCGGCCGACTGGCCCTTGTCCCGGGCCTTCGGCAGCCGCGAACTGACCCACCGCTCGGGCCCGTGGACCGAGGCGCGGACGAAGTCGTCGAGCCGCAGCACCTTGCCGTCGGCGACCAGGTCCAGCGTCTCCTTGGGGAAGCCGGGCGCGCCGGTGGTGACGTAACTGACGGTGGCGGTGGACCCGTCCGGGTAGCGCAGCACGACCTGGAGGTCCTCGTTGCCGGGTGTGGCCGTCGCGTACACCGACACCGGATCGGCGTCCAGCAGCCAGCTCGCCGTGTCGATGAAATGGCCGCCCTCGCCGGCGAAGCGCGAGCCCTCGCTGCCCTGCCGGAGGTACCAGCTGCCGTGATCGAGACGGCCGGCGTTGACCAGATAGCGCAGGCTCGCCGGTCCGGTCCGGACGCCGAACCGCTTCCTTGCCTCGTTGAGCAGCGGCGCGAAGCGGCGGTTGAAGCCCACCTGCAGCCGGTCGTTGCCGGACTCCTCCACCGCGGCGAGCACATCCGCCAGTTCGTCCTCGGACAGCGCCAGCGGCTTCTCCACGAACACCGTCTTGCCGGCCAGCAGCGCCTTGCGGGTCAGTTCGGCGTGCGAGCTGTGGCGGGTGACCACGAACACCGCGTCGACCGACGGGTCGCCGAGCACGGCGTCGAGATCGGTGGTGGCCGCGGCGAAGCCGAACTTGCGCTGCGCGTTGGCCGCCGACAGCGCCGTCGTGGTGACGACCGTGGACAACTCGACGCCGTCGCGCTGCGACAGGTGCGGCAGCAGCATCGACGTCGCGTAGTTGCCGGCGCCGACGAAGGCGAGGCGCACCGGCGCCTTGGCGGCCCGGGCCGGGGAGGGCGCCGCCGTGCCGCGACGCACCGCGGGCACGGTCACCGCGAGGGCCTGCGCCTCCGCCGCGTCCTCCTTCTGCCCGGGGTACCGGAACAGCACGGCCACGGCCTTCAACTCGCCGTCCTTCAGCCGCTGATACGTCTCGACGGCCTCGTCGAAGGCGGCGATGTGGGAGATCAGGGGCTCCACGTCGACCCGGCCGCGGGCGGCGAGGTCGAGGAAGCACGCCAGGTTGCGCCGCTCGGTCCAGCGCACATAGCCGATCGGGTAGTCCCGCCCCTCCAGCTCGTACGCCGGGTCGTAGCGCCCGGGGCCGTAACTGCGGGAGAACCGGACGTCGAGCTCCTTCTCGTAGTACGCGTTCCACGGCAGGTCCAGCCGGCACTTGCCGATGTCGACGACCCGGCCGCGGTCCCGGCACAGCCGGGCGGCCAGCTCGACGGGCTGATTGCTGCCGCCGCCGGCGGCCAGGTACACCTGGTCCACGCCGTGGCCGTCGGTGAGTTCGGCGACGGCGTTCTCCACGGCCGCGGAGCCGGGATCGCCGCAGGCCGCCGCGCCCAGCCGCTCGGCGAGCTCGCAGCGCGCCGGGTCGGGGTCGGCCCCGACGACACGGACCCCCGACGCGGCGAGCAGTTGCACCACCAGTTGCCCGATCAGCCCGAGGCCGATGACCAGGGCCACCTCGCCGAGCCGCGACTCGCCCTGACGGACGCCCTGCATCGCGATCGACCCGACGGTGCCGAAGGCCGCGTGCCGCGGCGCGAGACCGTCCGGCACCGGCGCGTACAGGTTCTTCGGCACCCAGTTCAACTCGGCGTGCAACGCGTGCTCGTTGCCCGCGCAGGCCACGAGGTCGCCCACCTTCACGTCGTCGACGCCGGCGCCGACCTGCTCGACCACCCCGCACAGCGAGTAACCCAGCGGCGTGTACGAGTCCAGCTTGCCCATCACCTTGCGGTACGTGGCGGGCACCCCGTTGGCGGCCACGCTCTGCACGACCTTGGCCACCTGGTCCGGCCGCGAACGGGCCTTGCCCAGCATCGACATGCCGGCCTCGGACACCTTCATCAGCTCGGTCCCGGTGGAGATCAGCGAGTAGGCGCTGCGGACCAGCACACCGCCCGCCTTGCACCCCGGCACCGGCACGTCGATCAGCGCCAGCTCACCGCTCTTGTAGTTCTGCACGACCTGTTTCACCCGAAGTCCTCTTGTCTCTACGCCGTCGTCAGTGGTCAAGTCGCCGGTTGTTCGGTCGAGTCGATGGGCATCTCGGTCGAGTCCTCGGTTGTCGGTTCAGCTGGCCGTGGTCAAGTGGTTCGAGCGGTCGAGTGGTCGAAGTCGCCGGTGGTCAAGTCACCTATGGTCAAAGGGGGTTCGGGCCGGAACCGGAGGTCGCGCCGCGATACCAGTGCTCGAGGGTCAGCACGTGCCACAGATGCTTGGAGAAGTCCCGCCGCCCGGCGGCGTCCTCGGCGACCATGCGCGCCAGCGCGTCACGGCGCAGGATCCCGGAACGCACCAGCTCGCCGTCGTTCACCACCTCGCGCACAAGCGGCGCCAGATCCCGGCTCATCCAGGCCCGCAGCGGGGCGCTGAACAGGCCCTTGGGCCGGTACACGATCTCCCGGGGCAGCACCGAGACGGCCGCCTCCTTGAGGACGGCCTTGCCCTGCCGCCCGACGATCTTGCGGGCGCCGGGCACGGCGAACGCAGCCCGGACCACCTCGACGTCCACGTACGGCACCCGCACCTCCATCGACGCGGCCATGCTCGACCGGTCGGTGTAGGCGAGGTTCAGACCCGGCAGGAACATGCGGGCGTCGCCCAGGCACATACGGTTGACGAAGTCGTCGAGGTCGTTGTCCCGGTAGACGTCCGCGTGTTCGGTCAGCACGTCGTCGACCGTCCCGGCCAGGTCCGGATCGATCAGGTCCAGCAGCTCGCCCCGGTCGTACATGGTGTAACTGCGCCGGAACGCGGTCTCCTCCGGCAGATCGGCGAAGGACAGGAACCGCTTCGCGAAGCGCACCGACCGGTACCCGCGGCGCGCCGACGCGACCGGCAGCCGGTCCACCGCCGCCGACAGTCCGCGCCGCAGCGGCCGCGGGACGCGCTGGTAACGCAGTGCCAGCACGTTCGCCAGATGCTTGCGGTACCCGGCGAACAGCTCGTCGGCGCCCATCCCGGACAGCATCACCTTGACCCCGGCCTCCCGGGCGGCCGAGCAGATCAGGAACGTGTTGATCGCGGCGGGGTCGCCGATCGGCTCGTCCAGGTGGTACGTCATCCGCGGCAGCAGGTCGAGCACGTTCGGGGCGATCTCGATCTCGTGCAGGTCGACGCCGTACCGCCCGGCCACCTGCCGGGCGTAACGCAGGTCGTCCGGCATCGCCTCGAACCGGGCGTCCTCGGCGCGGAACCCGATCGTGTAGGCGGAGATCCCGGGCCGGTCGCGGGCCGCCAACGCGGTCAGATAGCTGGAGTCGAGGCCCCCGGAGAGGAACGTCGCCACCGGCACGTCGGAGATCAGGTGGCGCCGGGTCGACTCCTCGACGACGGCCGCGAGGTCCGGCAGCTCACCGGCCAGGGCCCGCTCCCGGCCCTCGGCGGCGACGTCCCGCAGGTTCCAGAACCGGCCGCGCTCCACCCGGCCGTCGGGCCGGCACCTCAGCCAGCTGCCCGGCGGCAGCTTCTCCGCCTCACGGAACGCGCACCGCGAGTCGGGCACCCAGTAGTACAGCAGCGACGCCACCAGCGCCGCGTGGTCCACCTCCAGCGACCCGCCCGTCACGGCGGCGAGCGCCTTCAGCTCGGAGGCGAACACCAGGCCCTCGCCGCGCCGCAGCAGGAACAGCGGCTTGATGCCGAGCTGGTCGCGGACCAGCACCAGGTCACCCGTCCGCTCGTCGAAGATCCCGAACGCGAACATGCCGCGCAGCCGGGGCAGGCAGTCCGTGCCCCACCGTCGCCAGGCCTCCAGCAGCACCTCGGTGTCGGAGCTGCCGCGAAAGCGCACCCCGGCGGCCGCCAGCTCGGCACGCAGCTCCGGCGCGTTGTACAGCTCGCCGTTGTACGTCAGCACGAGGCCGTCCGAGACCATCGGCTGGGCGCCGGTCCCGGTCAGGTCGATGATGGCGAGCCGGCGGTGCCCGAGGTGCACCTCGCTGTCACCGACGGCGTGGCTGTAGCGGCCCGACCCGTCCGGTCCGCGGTGGGCGAGGGTGTCGGTGAGCCGGTCGGTCACGGCCTTCCCGTCCGGCCAGCGGTACGTTCCTGCGATGCCACACATGTGCTACTGAGCCTCCTGGTCGCTGTCCGGGACCCGCGCCGCCCACATCGGCTGCCGCTCGGCCCGCCGCGGGGCCTCCCCCACTGCCTGAACGGCGTGGGAGGTACCCCCACCCTTCGGCCGGGCCGGCCGCTCGCCGCGGCCGCGCGGCGCGGTGTGCGGCCCGTCCCACAGCGTGCCGTCGGTCCGGTCACGCGGGTCGGGGTCGATCAGCACCACACCGATCACGAAAATGTGCTGGTCCGCGAGCTGCCGTGCCACGGTGTGCAGCCATGCGGCGCTGCCGTGCCCGGCCCGCACGACGAGCACCGTACGAGTGCCGAGGTACTGCAGGTCGGTCCACGCCGTGCCCGGCGCCACCGAGCCGACGCCGATCCGGCGCTCCTGCGGCGAGCCGTCCGCGGCCCGCTCGCCGGTGACGACGACCGGGTCCCCCGGCTTCGTCCGGCGATCGGCGAGGTGCCGGCCCGGCAGACCGTCGACGACGACCACCGGCCCGTCGGCCGCCAGTGCCCCGGCGAGGTCCAGGGCGATCACGCCCGTGTTGCGCGCGCAGCCCAGCTCCAGCAGCGACACGGGCTCCGCGGAGCCGCGCACGGAACGGGCCAGGGACGTGGTGAGCCGGGTCCGTGCCGCCCGGACCCGGCGGCGCTGCCACCGCCCGCCCGTCCGGTGGGGCAGCTCCGCGACGACCGAGGCGCCGAGGTTCTGGGCGATCTCCCGGCGCAGCACGGGACGGTCCGCCACCACCGCGCCGACCGCCGCCGCCGCGAGGCCGAGGAAGAGCCCGAGGAAGAGCCCGATCGCGGCGTCGGTGCCGACCGTCCTGGGCAGGGAGTGCCGCACCACGTACGGGGCGTCCACGATCTGCGTGCCGGCCACGAGCCGCGGCGCACCGATGCTCGCCTCCCCGGCGCGCTGGCTGAAATCGGTGATCTGCGAGGTGAGTTCGGCCCGGCGGGCGTAGAGCGACTCCAGGTCCGCCGACGACCCCGGCCCGCTCGCCTCGGTGCCGTCCCCGATCGTCTTGTTGACCTGCGCGAGTTGTCTCTTCAGCTCGTCGCGCTGGTCGAGCAGGGCCTTGGCCTCGGCTTTCGCGGTGCCCTGTATCCGCCGCACATGGTCCGCGACGAACGCTTCGGCCAACGCCTCGGCGCGGGCCACCGCTTCCGCGTCGGTGTCACCGGTCACGGTGATCTGCAGCAGGTTGTTGGTCACCCCGGTACCGCTGTAGTCCCGCATGAAGTCCTCGGCCTTCTCCGGGGACCTGAGGGACTTCAGGGCCTGCTCGGCGATCCGGGTGGTCTGCAGCAGCGCGACGTCGGTGCGGATCAGCGTTCCGGGGTCGCTCGGCTGGTCGTCCTCGTGCGCGACCAGCACCTTGGTCACGGCGGTCGGCGGCTGCGGCAGCAGGAACGCCACCGCCGCGCCGGCGAGCAGCCCCACCAGCGCCAGCGAGAGCCACAGGCGGCGCCGCCTGCGCACCGCCGCCACCAGGACCTGCAGATCCAGCAGCGGAGCGGCGGCCGACGACTGGGCGGTCGTACTCGTCGTCACCCGGTGACTCCTGTCGCGTCGTCCCGTTCGCCGTCGAATCGCGCGGCCGTCCGGACGGCGCTGCCCGGACCGGCGGAGTCCGGACCGGCGCGGTCCGGTACGGCGGTGTCCGCCACCTTGGTGTCCCGTACGGCGGTGCGCCGAGGACGGTCGGCCGACCGCGTCGCACGGACCGGACCGGCGAGGACGACGCCGACGACCGCGTGCCGCGCGTCCGCGCACGCCTCGGAGACACCGGCGAGCTCCGCCGCCGTCCAGCTGCCGGCGCTGAGCACGACCAGCGCCCCCGACTCGCGGCCGCGGTCCGGCACCATCGGCCGGGACACCGGGACCGCCACCGCGCGCAGCAGCGGATCGCTCCCGGCCTCCACGACGAGCTGCTCCGCGGCCCGGCGGGCGATCTCGTCCCCCTCGGGGAAGACGACCAGCAGCCGCTGCGGGGCCGGCAGCCGGTCCCGGAGGCGGGAGCAGACCCGCCGGTAGCGGGTCTGCCTGCTGGCCTCGTCGCCCGACAGCTGCGGCGCCGGGATGTCCCACCGGACGTCCAGGCCCAGCAGCCGACGGACCCACGACCGCGGGCCCCGGCCTTCCGGCCGGTGCGTGGGCCGCTTCACGGGCACGTCGACGGTACCCAGCAGCGTCGAGCCCAGCGCCGCGGTGATCTCGGACTCGCCGCGGAGCCGGCGGCTCATCCGCGCGGCGGTGAGATGGCCGATGACCGCGCACAGGAAGAACAGCAGCGCTCCGCCGGAGACGAGCTGAGTCCTCGTCGGCGGCGCCTCACCGGTCGGCCGGGCCGCCGACCCCATGACGACCAGTCTCTTCGCCTCGTCGTCGGACGGGTCGGCCTGCTTGATGGTGCTGATGGCCTCCCGCAGCGCGGTGCGCAGCTTCTCCAGCTCGGTGCGGGTCTGCACGCTCTCGACGGTCTCCCCCCGATCGGTCGCGTCGGCGAGCTTGCTGATGCGGCGGCTGGTGTCCTCCACCGACTGCCGGAGCGCGGCGAGTTCCTCCGCCGCTCCCGGGTCGGCCGTCTCGCTCGCGATCCGGGTGGCGTAGGAGACGAACTCCTTGGCCACCTGGTCGGCGAGCCGCTGCGCACGCTCCGGGGACTCGGCCGTGCCGGAGATCTTGATGATGTTCCCGTCGGTGGGCTTGGCGCCGACCCGCTCCCGCAGGTCGCTGCCGCTGACCCCGGCCCAGCCGAGCGTGGCGGCCGCGCGGTCGACCACCACCGAACTGGTCGCCACCTCCGTCTGCGTCAGCAGCTCACGTTCCTCCCACGTCCCCGGCAGCAGCACCGACGCCGAGGTCGTGTACCGCGGCGGGAACAGCACGGAGGCGCCGTAGCCGACGAGCGCGCCCAGCAGGGCGAACAGGGTGAGCAGCCGCCAGCGCCGGCGGACAATCCGCCCGATGGTGACCAGGCGTATCGTGTCATCGCTCAATGGTGCGACCTTCCCCTGCCGGGTCCGGGTCGCGCGCGGTCACCGGGGCCGCCCGGTCACCGCAGGCGGCGTCGTAGGCGGCGAGCAGCGATCGCTGGGAGTTCCGCCACGACAGCGGCCCGCCGATCCGTTCCTGGCCGATCTTGCCCATCAGGGCCCGCTTCTCCGGGTCGTCCAGCAGCAGGGCGATGAGCCGGGCGAACTCGGCCTCGTCGTCGGCGGGCGCGTACACGGCGGCGTCACCGGCGGAGACCCGCGCCTCCCTGAGGTCGAACGAGACGACCGGCCGCCCCATCACCATGTACTCGAGGACCTTGTTCATGGTCGACACGTCGTTGAGCGGATTGTTCGGGTCGGGGGAGAGGCAGACGTCCGCGGTGGACAGGTAGCGCACCAGGTCGGCGTCCGGGATGCGCCCGGTGAACTCCACCTGCTCCGAGAGCCCGAGCCGCCGCGACAACTCCACCATCGCGTCGAAGGTGTCGCCGCCGCCGACGAACACCGCGTGCCAGTCGCTCCGCCCGACCTCGTCGCGCAGTTTCGCCAGGGCCCGCAACGCGTAGTCGACGCCGTCCTGCGGGCCCATCACGCCGAGGTAGCACAGCAGATGAGGCTTGCCGCGCTTCAGCTCCGGCTCGGGCGGCACGGGATGGAACCGCTCGACGTCGGGCGCGCTGCGCACCACGAACACGTCCCCCGGCCGCTTGCCGCCGCGGCGCACCGCGACGTCCCGGTAGGTCTCGTTCGTGGCGAGCACGACGTCGGCGGCCCGGTAGGTCCGCCGTTCCAGCGCGCACACGGCACGGTAGAGCAGGTCCTTGCCGCGGCCGAACCGGGACAGGTACAGCTCGGGCACCAGGTCGTGCTGGTCGAAGACGAACCGCGCGCCGCGCCGCTTCAGCCACAGCGCGGGCAGGAACAGCAGGTCGGGCGGGTTGCAGGCGTGGACCACGTGGACCGGGCCGACCCTGCGGGCCAGCCGGACCGTGTGCCACAGCGCCGATCCGTACTCCCGCAGATAGCCGGCCGGCCCCCCGGTGGCCGCACGCAACGGGTAGCGGTGGATCCGCACCCCGTCGATCACGGCCTCCGGCTCCGTGTCCCGTTTGGTCCCCTGCGGGCAGATGACGTGCACCGTCCAGCCCGCGTCGCGCAGCGTCGTGCACTCCTGCCACACCCGCCGGTCGAACGGCACCGACAGGTTCTCCACCAGGATCAGCGCACGCCGCTTCGACCGCTCGCCGCTTCTCACGTCACCAGGCAAGGCCCACGTACCCCCGGTCGGCCCGCCGCGCGTCGGCGTCGGGGAGATGGACGAGGTCGACGATCACCGGACCGTCGTCGCCACGGGGCAGCGCCGACAGCACGGCCGGGTCCCTCGTCCCGACCAGGCACACCTCGGCGTGGTCCAGCACCTCCTCGACGGAGTCCGCGAGCAGTTGCGCGAGATGCGGCAGCCGGGTCTCGATGTACTCCCGGTTCGCGCCGAGCAGCCGGGACATGCTCACGTTCGCGTCGTAGATCTTCAGGTCGTACCCCTTGCCGAAGAGCCGCTCCGCCAGCTCGACGAGCGGGCTCTCGCGAAGGTCGTCGGTGCCGGGCTTGAAGGACAGCCCGAACAGGCCCGCCCGGCGTTTCCCGGTGCGCTCCACCAGCTCCACCGCACGCTGCAGATGGTCGGAGTTGGAGGGCAGCACATGGGACAGGATGGGCACCGAGACGTCGGCCCGCTGCGCCGCGTGGACCAGGCTGCGCAGGTCCTTGGGCAGGCACGAGCCGCCGAAGGCGAAGCCGGGCCGCAGATAGGCGGGGCTGATGTTCAGTTTGCGGTCGGCCAGGAACACGTCCATCACCTGGTGCGAGTCCACGCCGAGCGCCTGGCACACCGCGCCCAGCTCGTTCGCGAAACCGATCTTGAGGCCGTGGAACGCGTTGTCCGCGTACTTGATCGCCTCGGCGGTCGGGACCGGCACCCGGAACACCTCGCCGGGCAGGTCCCCGTACAGCGCCGCCACCGCGTCGCCGCTCGCCGGGTCGAGTTCGCCGATGACGGTCTTGGGCGGGTCGAAGAAGTCCCGCACGCTGGTGCCCTCGCGCAGGAACTCAGGGTTGACCGCGACCCCGACGTCCACCCCGGCCGTGCCCCCGACGTACTTCTCCAGGATCGGCACCAGCAGGTTCAGGCAGGTGCCCGGCAGCATGGTGCTGCGGAACACCACGGTGTGCCGCCCGCCCCGCTCGGCCAGCGCCGCGCCGATCTCCTCGGTGACCCGCTCCAAGTACGTCGTGCACAGGCTGCCGTTGGGCTCCGACGGCGTGCCCACGCAGACCAGCGAGATCTCACTGTCCATGATCGCCTCGCGGACGTCGCCGGTGGCGCGCAGCGCCCCGGTCCGCACGACGCCGGCGATGAGCTCGCCGATGCGCTCCTCCACCACCGGTGCCTTGCCGTCGTTGACCAGGTCGACCTTCACCTGGTTGACGTCCACCCCGACGACCTCGTGACCCATGCTCGCCAGGCACGCGGCCGACACACAGCCCACGTAGCCGAGCCCGAAAACGCTGACCTTCATGACCCGTTCCTCCCCCCGGGCAGGCCCTCACGGCCTGCGGTCCGCACACCGACGGGGCCGTCGGATCGCAGCCCCCCGCGCATCCGTTGACCCGCGCGTATCCGTTGGCCTCCGCGTATCCGTAGGCCCTCGCGCATCAGTCGCCCCCCGTGCATCAGTTCCCCTCGGCGCATCTGTCGCCCCCGGCACGTCAGTCGCCCCCGGCGCCTCAGCGGGCCCCGGCGCATCAGTAGGCCCCCTGGCCGTAGAGCACCGCACGCAGCGTCTTCCACAAGATCACCGTGTCCAGGGCGAGCGACCAGTCCTCCACGTACCGCAGGTCCAGCCGTACCGCCTCCTCCCACGACAGGTCACTGCGTCCGCTGATCTGCCACAGACCGGTGAGCCCGGGTTTGACCAGCAGCCGCCGCCGGATGTCCGGGCCGTACGCGGCGGACTCCTCCGGCAGCGGGGGCCGCGGGCCGACGAGCGACATCGATCCGGTGAGCACGTTGAACAACTGCGGGAGTTCGTCGATCGAGTACCGGCGCAGCACCGCTCCCACCCGGGTCACCCGCGGATCCCGGCGGAGCTTGAACAGCGGACCGGCGCCCTCGTTGAGGGCGGACAGCTGGGCCCGCGCCCGGTCGGCGTCGGCGACCATGGTGCGGAACTTGAGAATGGTGAACTCGCCGCCGTCCTTGCCGACTCTGCGCTGTCGGTAGAACACCCCGCCCCGGCTGTCCACCAGCACGAGCAGCCCGACGCACACCATCAGCGGCGCGAACACGACGAGCAGGACCGCCGCGCCCATCCGGTCGACGACGCCCTTGACCGCCCGGCGGCCCCCGGTGAAGGTCGGCATGCTGACCCGCAGCAGCGGGATGCCGAGCACCGCGTCGATGTGCAGCCGCGGGCCGGCCACCTCCATCAGCACGGGGGCCACGACCATCTCGGCGTCGCTGCCCTCGAGGTTCCAGGCCAGCCGCTGCAGCCGGTCCGGTGACCAGTACGGGTCCGGGGTGACCGCGACGACCCGGTAGCCGTCGCGGCGCACATGGCCCGCGACGTCCGCCAGCCGGCCGACGACCGGCACTCCCTCCACCAGGTCGCCGTCGAGCGCGAGACCGTCCGTCGTGCACACCGCGTCCACCCGCCAGCCGAGGTGCGGGAACTTGCGGGTCCGGGCGATCAGGTCGCGCACGGTGGCCGGGCTGCCGGCGGCGAGCACCGGTCGCAGACACCGTCCTTCCTTCCGCTGTTTGTGCAGCCAAAGCCGCAGCACATACCGCGCCGTCATGGTGACGATCGCGATCGCGGGGACCGCGACGAAGATCCAGAGCTTGATGTTGCGCGAGGTGAGGGCGATCCCGCCGAGCGCCAGGACGACGGTCGCCGCGAACAGCGAACGTCCGAGCCGGCGGAACTCCTCGGCGCCCTGGCCGAGCACGGCCGGAGCCCACGACCGGCTCACCGCGAGCGCCCCCAGCACCAGCAACTCGGTGCCGAACGCGAGAATGCCCCACTTCTCATGCCAGTTGGCCGCGTCCCGGGCCCCGAAGAAGTTGCCGATGCCCGCCACCACGAACGCGGTGGCCGCGGTATCGCTGATGATCACGGTACGGCGGTACCGCTGCTCCCAGTCGATGGCGGGCCGGCTGATCGTGTCGTTCTCCAGACGCCCGCGCGCCGACGGAAACGGGCTGACTAGCTCCCCTTGCCGCACAGAACCCCCCAGGTTCCCCAGTGGTTCGACGTGTTCGCCTAACACTGATTCCTCCCCCCGGGAGGCCCCCGCCCCCCGTACCGTCCCTCCCCTCGGGAGGCCCCCGCCCCCCTTGTCGCGCTGTTCCTCCCGCGGCAGGCCCCCGCCCCCCGCGCACGACATCCCGGTATTCCAGCGCTATGTGAACACCCACCCCGGCGGCAGCGGACGCACAGGTCCTGCCCGACTCTCGAGGTGTGCGGCGACCCGTCGAAGATCTCGGATGCTCCCCGCACCCGAGCCCCTCCAGGGCCCCATGAATCGATCACCCCCACGTCCGGCGCCGGGGACGCGACTACCGCCCTTTCGTAACGCCAGACCTATAGATCATTACGGGTCGCCTCGTGTTCGAACGGCCGAAGCAAGGTCAATCTAGACCATCGGGGGCCGGTATGAAGAGAGTATGTGTGTAATTTGTGCTCGAGCTTTGCGGCTGATCCGTCGATCGACGACCGCCTACAGGTCCGTTGACGCCGACACGCGTCGCGGCAGCTCGCCCGGCCCCGGCCGTGGCTGCCGCGCGGCGGAGGCTCGCGCTCCACAACAGGCTTCCCCCACGCCCACGTTGGGCGGCGACCGCCCGGTGCTCGCGCACGGCGGCGTGTCGCCGCGAGTCCCCGAGGTGGCGGGGCGACCGCCCGGCCGTCGTGCCGCAGGAATTGATCACGAATGGCGCGGGGCGACATCTCCGAGGACGGCCGAACCCGCCCCGACCCTCCCCGTTCCGGGCCGCCGGCCGATGAATGACGAATCCCCTTGAATCCGCGTTGACATATGCCGAAGGCAATTCACCACATGGTCGTGCCGTCTCGGTACGGCGAAAACACCAAGAGGGGCAACCGGCTTGCTTTATCGGGTGCGAACTCGATGATCAATTGCGTCACCCGACAAGGGGGAAGCCGCAGCCGCGTCGGCTCAAGCGTCGGCCGGCCCGGTGCTCGCCCCGGGGTGGGCGTCGGCGTCGGCTTCGGCGTCGGCTGCGGTCCTGGCAGCGTTGTCGGGCAGCGGGCCGCTCAGGGCGGCGCATTGTTCAGGGCCCATCACGTGGTCCAGCGCCGCGGTGACCGTCTCGGCGAGCGACGCCGTCACCGCCACCCTCCGCTTCACGCGCAAGCCCGCCTGACGAGGGCCGCTCTCCGGCGAGGGCCGGGGGCCGCTCTCCGGCGAGGGCCGGGGGCCGCTCTCCGGCGGCGGCGCGACGAACGGGCGTCTCGGGGGAGGCGGTGCGGTGGCGGCCCGTGTCGCTGTTGGGCCGAACGGGTGACTTGGCGTAAGAATTGACTGGTGGACGCATTGAAGGCGAGTCAGTTCGGGGGGTGCCGGTGAACCGTTACGACGTCACCGATGAGCAGTGGGAAGGGCTCGCACAGGTCGTTCCGTTGCGCGGCCGGGACGCGTGGCCCTCGGCGGTGGACCACCGCTCGCTCCCGGACTCCGAGACGGAGACCCGGCGCCGTTTCGTCGTCCTGCGGGTCAACGTCTTCGCGGACGCCCGTGAGGTCGCCGAGACGCTGATGGCGGGCATCCCGGTGCTGCTCGACCTGACCGGGGCGGAGACCGACACCGCCAAACGGGTGCTGGACTTCTCCACCGGGGTCGTCTTCGGCCTCGCCAGCGGTATGCACCGGGTCGACCGCAACGTCTTCCTGCTCACCCCGCCGGGCACCGAGGTCGGCGGGATCATGGAGGGAGCCGGCGTACCGGAGGTCTGAGGTGCGGGGCACGTCGCTCGATGGTGGGAAGCTCGTCGGGGCGTAACGGTTCGGCTGACGGTGGAGTCCTACCGTCCGGACATGCCCTCGTCGTTCTCCTCTTCCGCCCCCCTGCCGCACGCCGCTCCTGTGCCGCGCGCCGCCCACGTGCCGCACGCCGCGCCCGACGGGGCGGCGACCGGGGACGCGCCCCCCATCGTGCCCGCACAGGCGAAGCCACAGCCGCAGCCGCAGCCGCAGACGTATCGCCACGGGGAGCAGCAGACCGCGCCCCGTGGCGGCGGCGTGCGGACGGCAGCCGCCGGCGGGCTCACGCCACCGCCACCGCCATCGCGCGCCCGTCCGGCGTCCGAGCCCGCCGCAACGGCGTCCACATCCCTGCGGCAACCGCGAGCTTGCGTCACCGAGTTGCGGCTCTCCGCTTTCGCGGGACATCGGGGCGCGCGGTTCCCGCTGGGGGCCGTCACCTTGTTCACCGGGGCCAGCGGCACCGGAAAGAGCACGGCGCTGCGGGCGTACGAGGCGCTGGCGCGGCTCGGGGGAGGAGCACGGCTGGCCGAGGTGTTCGCCGATCCGGTCGCGTGCGTGCCGCAGGGCGCACGCCCCGACGCGCAGCGACGCCGCGGATTCCGTATCGGCTGCACGGCCGACGGCCCCGCCGGGCCGGTCCGGCTCGACGTCGCCGTGCAGGCCGAGCCGGAACTGCGCATCGTCGGCGAGCGGCTGAGCGCGGGCGGCGTCGTCCTGCTGGAGACCGCGCTGCGCGATCCCGGACGGCGCACGGTGCAGGCCGCCTGGCACACCGGTGGCTCCGCGCCGGTGACCCGCGCCCCGCTGCCCGACGACCGCCTCGGCACCGCGCTGCTGCCGCTGCGCGTCGCGGGCAAGACCGACGGCCAGCGACAGGTGCTGGCCGCCGCCGAACAGATGGTGGTCGCCCTGCGGTCCGTCTTCGCCTGCGATCCGCAGCCCGACTGGATGGGCGTCCCCGTCCCCACCGGCTCCGGCCGCCTGCTGACCGGCTGCGACAACCTCGCCGCCGTCCTCTGGCGCATCCGCGAGGAATGCGGACGGCGGCACGCGGCCCTGGTGGCCGCGCTGTCCGCCGGATCCGCGGGACGCGCCGGGCCGGTGGTGGACCTTCGCGCCGAACCACTGCCCGACGGCACGGTCCGCGCGGTGCTCGACCGCGCAGGCGGCGGGTGTACGGAACTCGCCCGGCTGGGATACGGCGAACTGCGCTACCTCGCCCTCGCCCTGGTGCTGCTCACCGGGCCGGGCGTCCTCGACGTCGACCCGGCCGGCGAGGTTCCCGCCGCGACGCAGACCCTCACTCTGCTCGCCGACGGCCTGGACCGCGGCCTCGACGTCCGACAGCGCGCCGAACTGCTGCGCCTGGCGGTGCGGATGGCCGAACGCGGGCACATCCGCTGCGTCGGCGCGGTCAGCGACGGCTCCTGGGCCGCCCGTACCGACGGCGTGACGGTGGTAGACCTGGGTCCGTGACGAAACGACACCTGGATGTGGCGAAACTGCAGCGCAGACTGGCCGAGTTCGCGGCCGTGCGGAACTGGCAGCCCTTCCACACGCCCAAGAACCTCGTCGCCGCGCTCAGCGTGGAGGCGTCCGAACTCGTCGAGATCTTCCAGTGGCTGACGCCGGAGGAGTCGGCCCGCGTGATGGACGATCCCGACACCGCCCACCGCGTGACGGACGAGGTCGCCGACGTGCTCGCCTATCTGCTGCAACTGTGCGAGGTGCTCGGGATCGACCCCCTGACGGCGCTGGACGCGAAGATCGACCGCAACGAGCGCAGATTCCCCGCCCCTTAGTGGCACCCCGCAGCGGCCACTTCGGCGGAGCGGGACAATCCGATTTCACTCTCCGCAGTCAACCGGCGGACCGAAACCGATTTGTTGTCCACAGATTTCCGTCATCCTCTGGCTTTTCGCCCCTCACGCCCTCACTCTGGGTAGTGAACAAGGGTGTTCGGGTGGGCGTGCGAACCAGCACGTCCGGACAGACGGGGCGGCGTATGGACGCGGTGCGGCTCATCCTGACGAGCAGACGCGAGCTGGCGGACAGCGGCGAAGGAGCGGAGATCCTCACGCAGGTGTGGCAGGCGCAGGCCCTGGCGCAGGCGATCGGCAGCCGCCTCGCCGTCTCGGGCCCGCCCGAACTGCGCGGCGAGGCGCTGGGCCTGACGGAACTGGCGGGCCGGGGCTGCGGCGTGCTGGGCGCTCCGGACCTCGATCCGGGGGAGTTGCTCGCCGCCCGGCTGACCGAACTGGAGGACGCCCGCCAGGCGCTGCTCGATCTGGCCGGCCTGCTCGGCGAGGTCGGCATCGCCCTGGTCGGCCTGGCCAGCTCGGCGGACGACCAGGGCACGTACTGGAAGTGCATGGAGGCCATCGACGCGGCGGACGAGTCCCGGGACCGGGTCCTGGAGATGCTGCGCAAACTGACGGCACGCGAGGAACGGGAGGAACGGGAGGCCGCGGTACCGGAGCGTTGAGCACCTGTGCGGAGCCCTGAGCACCTGGCCGGACGTTGAGAGCCTGGTCGGAACGGTGAGAACCCGGGTCCGGCGGCGGCCGGGGCTCGGTGGCGTCCGGGGTCCGGTGGGGTCGCCGGGACGGACGGAGTGCAGGATGGAGGCATGGATCTTCGCATCTTCACCGAGCCCCAGCAGGGGGCGACCTACGACACCCTCCTCACCGTGGCGAAAGCCACCGAGGACCTCGGGTTCGACGCCTTCTTCCGGTCCGATCATTATCTGAAGATGGGCGACGTGAGCGGTCTTCCGGGCCCCACGGACGCCTGGATCACCCTGGCCGGTCTCGCCCGCGAAACGAAGCGCATCCGCCTCGGCACCCTGATGACCGCCGGCACCTTCCGGCTGCCCGGCGTGCTCGCCATCCAGGTCGCGCAGGTGGACCAGATGTCCGGCGGGCGCATCGAACTGGGCCTCGGCACAGGCTGGTTCGAGGAGGAGCACAGGGCGTACGGCATCCCCTTCCCGAAGGAGAAGTTCGGCCGGCTGGAGGAGCAGCTGGAGATCGTCACGGGCCTGTGGGCAACCGAGCCCGGCAAGACCTACGACTTCCACGGCACGTACTACGAGCTCACCGGCTCGCCCGCGCTGCCCAAGCCCGCACAGGCGAAGATCCCCGTGCTGATCGGCGGGAACGGCGCGACCCGCACCCCGCGGCTCGCCGCCCGGTTCGCCGACGAGTTCAACATGCCGTTCGGCACGGTCGAGGACAGCGAGCGGCAGTTCGGCCGGGTGCGGGCGGCCGCCGAGGAGATCGGGCGCGACGCGGACGCGATCACTCTGTCCAACGCCCTCGTCGTCTGCGTCGGCAAGGACGACCAGGAGCTCGCCCGGCGGGCCGCCGCGATCGGCCGCGAGGTCGACGAGCTTCGCACCAACGGGCTGGCCGGTTCCCCGGCCGAGGTCGTCGACAGGATCGGCCGCTTCGCCGAGATCGGCTCCCGGCGGATGTACCTCCAGGTCCTGGACCTGCACGACCTGGACCACCTGGAACTGATCTCCGCGCAGGTGCAGGCGCAGCTGCCGTAGGTCACAGGGCGCGAGAGGCCGGGAACGCGAGAGGCCGGGGCGGGCTCGGTTGCGCGGGCTCGGTGGCGCGTCCGAACACCGGGAGGGCGCCTGGCCGGTGATCTGTGACACGGCTGTGACCGGAGGAGTGGCCTCCGTCACGGCCGGTCCGGCGGGGCCCTGATGGGGTTGCCGGATGCGCAGACCCGCCCTCCTCCTCACCGCCGTCGCCGCCGCGCTGCTGCTCACAGCGTGCGGATCGGAACACGCCGGCACGCAGAACGGGGGTGCCCGCGCAGGCGGTTCGACGTCGCCCTCCCCGGTCGACCGGCCCGCGGTCGACGGCGTGCGGATCACCTCGGTGACCATCCCCTCCGCGTCCCCCTCCGCTTCTGTGGCGGCTCCCGTTTCCGCCGCCTACGAGGTGGTCAACTCGACCCCCGGCGCTCTGACGTACACCGTCCTCTTCGGCTTCACGACGAGCACGGGCGGGGCCATGGGCAACCAGAAGGTGACCGTCCGCTCGGTCGGAGCGGGCCGTACGGTCACCGGGACCGTACGGATGGCGACGCTCCCACCGGGAGCGCCTCCGGTGACGACGGTGAAGGTCGCCCAGGTCACCAAGGTGCCCGCGGACGAGGCGCCGACCGAACCGGGAGTCTGCCCGCCCTCCGGCGTCCGGGTCACCGCCGACGACGGCGACGCCGCCATGGGCCTGCGTGTCGTGGGACTGTTCCTGGAGAACTGCGGGACCAAGAACCGCACCCTCGAGGGCTACCCGCGACTGAGCCTGCTCGACGACGATCTCCAGCCGGTCCGGGGCGTCAAGGTGATGAAGGGCAGCGGCGGAATCGCCACCGTCACCGGATTCGACGACCAGCCCCGGGCCGTGACCCTGAAGCCCGGGGAGCGGGCGCGCGCCGGGATGATGTGGCGCAACACCACCGGCTTCGGCGAGGCCGTCGACGTCCCCTACGTCAGGGTGCGCGCCACGGCCGGCGCCGCGCCGGTGACGGTGACCCCCCACCTGGACCTCGGCACCACGGGGAAACTGGGAGTCAGCCCGTGGCGCAGGGCGGAGGAGCCGGCCGGTATCGGCTCCTAGCCCGGCCGTCCGTCCCAGCCCCGGCCGTCCAGGACGTTCCCCGCGGCCGTTCCCCGCGGCCGTTCCCCGCGGCCGTTCCCCGCGGCCGTTCCCCATGGCCGACGCCCATGGCCGTCCCCCGTGGCCGACCCCCGCGGCTGACCAGGGACGACGGTGCCGGGCGGCACCGAAATTCCCGCGTGCCGACGAAGGTACGTCGATAGGTTGGAGTGCGCGTGAGCACGTGAGAAGCGTTCCCGCACCCCATCCGCACTCATCCGAGGCACCCACCGTGTTCCTGACGATCAGCACCACCGGCATCCCCGAACGCCCGGCCACCGACCTGGGCTTCCTGCTGCACAAGCACCCCGAGAAAACGCAGGCGTTCTCGACCTCCTACGGCACGGCCCACGTCTTCTATCCACAGGCCGACGCCGAGCGCTGCACCGCGGCGCTGCTGCTGGAGCTCGACGCCGTGGCGCTGGTCCGGCGCGGCAAGGGCAAGGGCCGCGGCGGCGCTCCCGACACCGCCCTCGCCCAGTACGTCAACGACCGCCCCTACGCGGCCTCCTCGCTGCTCGCGGTGGCGCTCAGCGGCGTGTTCTCCAGCGCGATGCGCGGCGTCTGTGCGGCGAAGCCCGAACTGCCCGCACAGACAAGGCCGTTGCACGTGGAGGTGCCCGCGCTGCCCGCCCGCGGCGGCACCGGTCTGGTCCGCGCCCTGTTCGAGCCGCTCGGCTGGACGGCGAGCGCCGAACCGATCGCCCTCGACACGGAGTTCCCGCAGTGGGGCGACTCGCGGTACGTGAGCCTGGTCCTGGAGTCGGAGACGCTCACCCTCGCCGAGGCCCTGCGTCACCTGTACGTCCTGCTGCCCGTCCTCGACGACGCCAAGCACTACTGGGTGTCGTCCGACGAGGTCGACAAACTGCTGCGCGCCGGCGAGGGCTGGCTGCCCGACCACCCCGAGCAGAAACTGATCACCAGCCGTTACCTGTCCCGTCGCTGGTCTCTGACCCGGCAGGCGATGGAGCGGCTGGAACTGGTCCGGCTCGCCGAGGCCGACGACAGCGAGGTCGACGAGATCGACAACGCGGTCGGGGCGGATGCCGAGACGGAGGAGAAGCCGACACCGCTGGCCGTGCAGCGGCGCGACGCGATCGTCGCCGCGCTGACCGAGGCCGGCGCCGCCCGGGTCCTCGACCTCGGCTGCGGCCAGGGCCAGCTGGTGCAGGCGCTGCTCAAGGACCGGCGGTTCACCGAGATCGTCGGCGTCGACGTGTCGATGCGCGCGCTCACCATCGCCTCCCGTCGGCTGAAGCTCGACCGTATGGGGGAGCGGCAGGCCTCGCGCGTGCGGCTCCTGCAAGGCTCCCTCGCCTACACCGACACCCGCCTCAAGGGCTACGACGCCGCCGTGCTCAGCGAGGTGATCGAACACCTCGACCTGCCCCGGCTGCCCGCCCTGGAGTACGCGGTGTTCGGTTCCGCCCGCCCGCGCACGGTCCTCGTGACCACCCCGAACGTCGAGTACAACGTGCGCTGGGAGAGCCTGCCGGCCGGACACGTCCGGCACGGCGACCACCGCTTCGAGTGGACCCGCGAGGAGTTCCGGACGTGGGCGTCGCAGGTCGCCGAACGCCACGGATACGACGTCCGGTTCACCCCGGTCGGACCGGACGACCCGGAGGTCGGCCCGCCCACCCAGATGGCCGTCTTCGAGCTGAGCACCGCCACCACGACCACAACCGCCACCACGACCGCAACCGCCACCACGACCGCAACCACCGCTACAGCCGACGCCGACGCCGGCACCGGCGCCGAGAAGAAGGAGGCGAAGGCAGCATGACCGACACCCGAGTACCTCCGAAGCAGGGCCGCGTGCTGCCCGTCACCGACCTGTC
This sequence comes from Streptomyces sp. B21-105, assembly GCF_036898465.1. Lineage (NCBI taxonomy): Bacteria > Bacillati > Actinomycetota > Actinomycetes > Kitasatosporales > Streptomycetaceae > Streptomyces > Streptomyces sp. B21-105. The sequence continues at coordinate 7,195,658 of NZ_JARUMJ010000001.1, forward strand.
CCTCGTCGTGCTCGTCGGCGCGTCGGGATCCGGCAAGTCCACCTTCGCCCGCCGCCACTTCAAGCCCACCGAGATCATCTCCTCCGACTTCTGCCGAGGCCTCGTCTCCGACGACGAGAACGACCAGAGCGCCACCCGGGACGCCTTCGACGTCCTGCACTACATCGCCGGCAAACGGCTCGCGGCCGGCCGTCGCACGGTCGTCGACGCGACCAGCGTGCAGCCGGACGCCCGACGCCAACTCGTCGACCTGGCACGCCAGTACGACGTGCTGCCCATCGCCGTCGTGCTGGACGTGCCGGAAGAGGTGTGCGCCGAACGCAACGCCGCCCGCACCGACCGCGCCGACATGCCGCGCCGCGTCATCCAGCGCCACATCCGTGAACTGAGGCGTTCCCTGCGGGGCCTGGAACGCGAAGGCTTCCGCAAGGTGCACATCCTGCGCGGCGTCGAGGACGTCGACAACGCCACGATCGTCACCGAGAAGCGCTTCAACGACCTGACCCACCTCACCGGCCCCTTCGACATCATCGGCGACATCCACGGCTGCGCCTTCGAACTGGAGTCGCTGCTCGGCAAGTTGGGCTATGCCGACGGCGTCCACCCGGAAGGCCGGCAGGCCGTGTTCGTCGGCGACCTCGTCGACCGGGGCCCGGACAGCCCGGCCGTGCTGCGCCGCGTGATGTCCATGGTCAAGTCGGGCAACGCCCTGTGCGTCCCCGGCAACCACGAGAACAAGTACGGCCGGTTCCTCAAGGGCCGCAACGTCCAGCACACCCACGGACTCGCCGAGACCATCGAGCAGATGGCGGGCGAGAGCGACGAGTTCCGCACCGAGGTAAGGGAGTTCATCGACAAACTGGTCAGCCACTACGTCCTCGACGGCGGACGGCTGGTCGTCTGCCACGCCGGTCTGCCGGAGAAGTACCACGGCCGCACCTCCGGCCGCGTCCGCTCGCACGCGCTCTACGGCGAGACCACCGGCGAGACCGACGAGTTCGGCCTGCCCGTCCGCTACCCGTGGGCGGAGGACTACCGGGGCCGCGCGGCCGTCGTGTACGGCCACACGCCCGTGCCCGAGGCCACCTGGCTGAACAACACCATCTGCCTGGACACCGGCGTCGTCTTCGGCGGCAAGCTGACCGCGTTGCGCTGGCCGGAGCGCGAACTGGTCGACGTCCCGGCGGAGCAGGTCTGGTACGAGCCGGTGAAGCCGCTGCGGTCCGAGGCTCCGGGCGGCCACGACGGCCGACCGCTGGACCTGGCGGACGTCCACGGCCGACGCATCGTCGAAACCCGTTACGACGGCCAGCGCCGTATCTCGATCCGGGAGGAGAACGCCGCCGCGGCCCTCGAGGTCATGAGCCGGTTCGCCGTCGATCCGCGCCTGCTGCCCTACCTTCCGCCGACCATGGCCCCGACCGCCACCAGCCGGGTGGACGGCTACCTGGAGCACCCGGCGGAGGCGTTCGCGCAGTACGCTCGCGACGGCGTCGCACGGGTCGTGTGCGAGGAGAAGCACATGGGCTCGCGCGCGGTGGCCCTGGTCTGCCGCGACGCGGAAACAGCCCACAAGCGTTTCGGCACGGCAGGCACCGTCGGCGGCGACGACGGCCCCACCGGGTCTCTCTACACCCGCACCGGCCGCCCGTTCTTCGACGACGTCAAGGTCACCGAGGAGATCCTCGGCCGGATACGCGCGGCGGCGGACGAGGCCGGCCTCTGGACGGAGCTGGACACCGACTGGCTGCTGCTGGACGCGGAGCTGATGCCGTGGTCGCTGAAGGCGTCGGGCCTGCTGCGTTCGCAGTACGCGGCCGTGGGCGCCGCCTCCGGCGCCGTCTTCCCGGGTGCGCTCGCCGCTCTGGACGGAGCCGCGGCCAGGGGCGTCGACGTCGCCGACCTGCTCGCCCGCCAGCGTGAACGCGCCTCGGACGCGGCGGCGTTCACCGACGCCTACCGACGCTACTGCTGGACGACGGACGGTCTGGACGGCGTACGCCTCGCCCCGTTCCAGATCCTCGCCGTCCAGGGCCGCAGCCTCGCCGGCCTGCCGCACGACGAACAACTGTCGCTCCTCGACCGGCTGGTGGAGCACGACACCACCGGCCTGCTCCGGACCACCCGCCGCCTGTACGTCGACACGGCCGACCCCGAGTCGGTCCGGGCCGGCGTCGACTGGTGGCTGGAGATGACGGGACGCGGCGGCGAGGGCATGGTCGTCAAGCCGCTGGGCGCGCTGTGCCGGGACGGAGAGGGCCGCCTGGTCCAGCCCGGCATCAAGTGCCGGGGCCGCGAGTATCTCCGGATCATCTACGGCCCGGAGTACACCCGCCCGGACAACCTCACCCGGCTGCGCGGCCGCTTCCTCAACCACAAGCGGTCGCTGGCGATCCGTGAGTACGCCCTCGGCCTGGAGTCCCTGTCCCGGCTGGCGGAGGGCGAGCCGCTGTGGCGCGTCCACGAGGCGGTCTTCGGCGTCCTCGCCCTGGAATCGGAACCGGTCGACCCCCGACTGTGAGGCCGTAGCCGACGACGCTCGGCTGTGCCCTGTCGGGCCCGGCCCGTCCGGCGACGTATCGCGCGCAGCGCGGTGGCGGCGTCGGACGGGCCGCGCGCCTCACCCCGCCCGTGCGAGCCGCGCAGGCGGGCCCCTGAAACGCCGGCGCCGCTCACCCCGCCAGCCGTAGCCGCTCCCCGCACACCCCCACCCGCACCCGCTGCCCCCACGTCAGTTCCAGGGCGTCGCTCTCGATGCCGTCGCCGAAGGCGATGAGGCGCTCCGACTCGACCGTCAGCGTCAGCCGGCCGCCGGCCGCGAGCTCGCCCGCGACCAGGGACGTTCCGGTCGCCGGGGACGGCCAGGCCTCCCGCACGAACCACACCAGCCGGTCCTCCGTCGGCCCCGGCAGCCGTAGGCGACCGTCGCTCCCGGCCCCGCCCCGCTCCTGCCACACCGACCGGAGCCAGCCGGTCGCCCCCGTGCCCGTGCCCACCAGCACCCCGGAGGAGGCCTGGGCCTCGACGACACCCCCGTCGTCGTCGAGGCCCAGGCGGTAACGGGCGGTCTGATGACCTGCGGCGCCCAGATAGATCTCGTTGAGGGCCAGCAGCCGTTGGGTGTCGTCCGCGACCGCTTCCACCATGGTCAGCTCGTCCCGACCGACGCCGGCCGCCAGGACGGAGGGCAGGAGCGACGCGGCGTCCCGCGGCCGGTGACGGACCAGGACGCCCGGGTTGCGGCCCGGATCGGTGTCGATGCCCACCACCGGCTGCCCGGTCAGGTACTTGGCGACGTTCGCCACCAGACCGTCCTGACCGACCACGACCACCACGTCCTCCGGCGCGAACAGGAAACGGTCCAAGTCGGCCCGCTCCACCCGTGTCTGACGCCAAGTTAGAGGAATCGCCGCCGTCACCTCCGCCAGCGCCCGCCGGGTGCGGCGGTGGCGTTCGGCGACCTCCTCGATGTCCCGGCCCCGCGAGGAGAGGAAGAAGGCGGCCTGGCCGTGCGTGCCGTGCCGGGCCGTCAACTCCTCGTACTCCGTGGTGCGATGGACCAGCACGGCCCGCGGGGCGAGACTCACTCGGTCGCTCCCAGCTTGGCCAGCAGCCCCGTCAGCACATCCGGCGAGATCGTCACGCTGTCGATGTGCGGCAGGTTCTCCGCGAGCCGGGTCCCGGTGAGGGCGTGCAGCGTCGCCACGTCGACGTCCCCGTGCACCCGCAGCCAGGCGGCCTGCGCCTGGGCCCGCGCCTCGCCGACCTCGCGCGCCGCCTCCGCCTCGGCGCGGGCGAGCTGGACCGAGCGGGCCGCCTCCGCCTCGGAGAGCCGGACCAGACGCACCGCCTCCGCCTGCGCCAACCGCTCGGTGCGCAGCGCCTCGGCGTCCGCCAGCCGTATCTGCTTCGCCGCCTCCGCCTCCCCGAGCTTCACCGACCGGGCCGCCTCCGCCTCCGCGAGTCGCACGGTCCGCGTCGCCTCCGCCTCGGCCCGCACCTTGTCCGCGGCGGCGCTCTCCTCCGCCTCGCGACGGGTGTTCGTGCCGCGCTGCTCGACCAGCTGTTCTTCACGGCGGGCCAGCTCGATCTTGCTGGCCAGCTCGTTCTCCGCGATCGTCCGCTCCCGTTCGACGGCCACCGCCCGCCGCTCGTACGTCGCCCGGTCGGCCTCCTGCTGGATCAGCTCGCGCGCCGGCGTCCGCAGCGCCCGCTCCACCTCGGGCTCCGGCCGCAGCGCCACCACCCGGACGGCCACGATCTCGATGCCGGTGGCCGGCAGTCGCGGCTCCGCCGCCAGCCCCGCGGCGACCCGCTCCCGCACCGCCGTCACACCGTCCACCAGCGCCGACGACAGCGACGTGCGGGCGAGGACGTCCAACGCGTGCTGCTGCGCCGTCTCGGTCAGCAGGGTGCCGAGCTGTTCCAGCGGCGCGCCGCGCCACGCCCCGGTGTCGGGGTCGATGGAGAAGTCCAGACGGGCGGCGGCCACCGCCGGGTCGCTGATCCGGTACGTCACCGTCGCCTGCACCGCCACATCCTGGAAGTCGACCGTGCGGGCGTGGAACGTCATCGCCAACTCGCGGTCGTCCACCGGCACTTCGGAGAGCGCGGCGCTCAGCGCACGGAACCAGAAGCTGAGCCCCGGCCCGTCGTGCGCCAGTTTGCCGGAACGGTGGTGGCGCACGTGTGCGGTCGGCGCGCCGCGCAGATGGCGCCAGCCCGACCGCCGGGTGATGTCGGCCATGAGTGACCCCCCTCGGTCTCGATTCTCGTCAAAGCGACGATAAGAAAACGATAATCCACCCTCCCCTTGTCGTCAAGGGGACGAAAACCGGGAGCGGGACAAGCCCGCGCGGAAACGGTCCGGTAGCGGGTGAAGGCGGTCCTCGGTGGTCAGGATGGAGGCATGGGATTTCATGTCGACTCCGAAGCCGGGCGCCTGCGCCGCGTCATCCTGCACCGGCCGGATCTCGAGCTCAAAAGGCTCACACCCAGTAACAAGGACGCACTTCTCTTCGACGACGTGCTCTGGGTGCGTCGGGCGCGCGCCGAGCATGACGGGTTCGCCGACGCACTGCGCGACCGCGGCGTCGCCGTCCACCTCTTCGGCGACCTGCTCACCGAGGCCCTGGCGATCCCGGCGGCCCGAGCACTCGTCCTGGACCGCGTCTTCGACGAGAAGGAGTACGGGGTGCTCGCCACCGACCACCTCCGCGCCGCCTTCGAGGACCTGCCCGCCCCGCAACTGGTGGAGGCCCTCGTCGGCGGCATGACCAAGCGGGAGTTTCTGGAAGCGCATCCGGAACCGACCTCCGTGCGTTTCCACGCCATGGAGCTCGACGACTTCCTCCTCGACCCGCTCCCCAACCACCTCTTCACCCGCGACACCTCGGCCTGGATCTACGACGGCGTCGCCATCAACGCCATGCGCTGGCCGGCCCGGCAGCGCGAGACCGTCCACTTCGAGGCCATCTACCGCCATCACCCCCTCTTCCGCGACGAGACGTTCCGCGTCTGGTCCGAGGGGCAGGCCGACTACCCGTCCACCATCGAGGGCGGGGACGTCCTCGTCATCGGCAACGGCGCCGTCCTGATCGGCATGAGCGAGCGCACCACCCCGCAGGCCGTCGAGATGCTCGCCCACAAGCTGTTCGCCGCCGGCTCGGCGCAGACCATCGTGGCGCTCGACATGCCCAAGCGGCGGGCCTTCATGCACCTCGACACCGTGATGACGATGGTCGACGGCGACACCTTCACCCAGTACGCCGGCCTCGGCATGCTCCGCTCGTACACCATCGAACCGGGCGTCGGGGAGAAGGAACTCAAGGTCACCGACCACCCGCCGGAGCACATGCACCGTGCGATCGCCGCCGCCCTCGGCCTCAGCGAGATCCGCGTCCTCACCGCCACCCAGGACGTCCACGCCGCCGAGCGCGAGCAGTGGGACGACGGCTGCAACGTGCTCGCCGTGGAACCGGGCGTCGTCATCGCCTACGAGCGCAACGTCACCACCAACACCCACCTGCGCAAACAAGGGATCGAAGTGATAGAGATCCCCGGCAGCGAACTCGGCCGGGGGAGAGGGGGCCCGCGCTGCATGAGCTGCCCGGTCGAACGCGGCCCTGTATAGAAATGCTAATCTTCGTATAGAGTTCCAGTGTCCTGTTCTCGTATGTCTGGAGCGCCCCCATGGCGACTGTCCCGACCGCCCTCGCCGGCCGCCACTTCCTCAAGGAGCTGGACTTCACGGGGGAGGAGTTCCGTGGCCTGATCGAGCTGGCCGCCGAGCTGAAGGCCGCCAAGAAGGCCGGGGCCGAGGTACAGCACCTGCGCGGCAGGAACATCGCCCTGATCTTCGAGAAGACCTCGACGCGCACCCGCTGCGCGTTCGAGGTCGCCGCCGCCGACCAGGGCGCCTCGACCACCTATCTGGACCCTGCCGGCTCGCAGATCGGCCACAAGGAGTCCGTCAAGGACACCGCGCGCGTGCTGGGCCGGATGTACGACGGCATCGAGTACCGCGGCGACAGCCAGCACAAGGCCGAGGAGCTCGCCGCCCACGCGGGCGTGCCGGTCTTCAACGGCCTCACCGACGACTGGCACCCCACCCAGATGCTCGCCGACGTGCTGACGATGACCGAGCACTGTGCGAAGGGCCTGGACGGCGGGATCGTCTTCGCCTACCTCGGCGACGCGCGCTTCAACATGGGTAACTCCTACCTGATCACCGGGGCGCTGCTCGGCATGGACGTCCGCATCGTCGCGCCGAAGGAGTACTGGCCCGCCGACGAGGTCGTCGCGAAGGCCCGCGAGCTCGCCGCGGACAGCGGGGCCGCCGTCCTGCTCACCGAGGACGTCGCCGAGGGCGTGCGCGGCGCCGACTTCGTCGCCACCGACGTCTGGGTCTCCATGGGCGAGCCCAAGGAGGTCTGGAGCGAGCGGATCGTCGCCCTCGGCCCCTACGCCGTCACCATGGACGTCCTGCGCGCCACCGGGAACCCGGACGTCCGGTTCCTGCACTGCCTGCCGGCCTTCCACGACCTGGGCACCGCGGTCGGCCAGGGGATATACGAGAGCCACGGCCTCGAAAGCCTCGAGGTGACCGACGAGGTCTTCGAGTCGGAGCACTCCGTCGTCTTCGACGAGGCGGAGAACCGTCTGCACACCATCAAGGCCGTCCTGGTCGCCACCCTCGCCGGTCAGTCCTGATCAGGGACCACTGCGGGAGGGACGGGGCGGGACGGGGCGGGATGGGACGGGGTGGGATGGGACGGATGAGGGCAGCGGGGCGGGGTGAGGGCAGCGGGCGGGCCGGGGGCGCCGTGCTCACGCGAGACGCGGACCGCGCTGCGGCGGGACCGCCGCCAGCCGGAACCACACCGCCTTGCCCTGATCGGTGGGCCGGTGCCCGCAGGACGAGCTGAGCGCGCGGATCAGCAGCAGCCCGCGCCCGTGCTCCTGCCAGGGATCGGGCTCCCTGCCGGACGGACGGGTGAGGTCGCCGGGCGGCGCCGGGTCTGCGTCGTGCACCTCGACCTGGCACCCGCTCGGATGCAGCTCCACGACCAGCTCTATGGGCGCGTCCCCCGCGGTGTGCTCCACGGCGTTCGCCACCAGCTCGGCGGTGAGCAGCTCCGCCGTGTCGCTGTCCGCCCCGTGCTTCAGCTCGGCCAGCGCCGTACGGACCAGCGCACGGGCCACCGGCACGGCCGCGGCGGAGTGCGGCAGTGCGATTCGCCAGGAGGCGGCGGAGTCGGAGGGGCGTTCGTGCAAGGCGAGTCCGTTCATGGCGCAGGTTCCCGTGATCGACATCAGGCGTCCTGCCTTCAACTTCAGGAATGGTACGGCGACCTCCGGCAGAGGCGCTCGATGGGCACCGCGCGGGACCTTCGGACCCCGCTGTCGAGCGGCTTACCCGCGTCAACGGTCTCCCTCGCGCACCTGATCCGGTTGTTACCGCCTTATCGACGACCGGTGACGTGTGTGACGGGCGCATGTCGTGCGGTGACACGGCGTTGCACGGCGTTGCACGGCGATGCACGGCGGATCATGTCGTGCGGTGACACGGCGATACACGGCGATTCTGCCCCCGCCGTATATCGCGTACTCATGACGACGGTCACGCGAGGGTGATAACTTCGAAGGCGACTGTCGAGGAGGCCGCCCTCATGAGTCCCTTCACCGGCTCCGCCGCCCGCACCCCCGACTGGCGTCACCTGCACGTCGAGCGCACCGACGGCGTCGCCACCGTCACCCTCGCCCGCCCGGAAAAGCTCAACGCCCTCACTTTCGGCGCCTACGCCGACCTGCGCGATCTGCTCGCCGAGCTGTCCAGGGAGCGGTCGGTCCGCGCCCTGGTGCTGACCGGCGAAGGCCGGGGCTTCTGCTCCGGCGGCGACGTCGACGAGATCATCGGCGCCACCCTCGGCATGGACACCGCTCAGCTCCTCGACTTCAACCGGATGACCGGCCAGGTCGTACGGGCCCTGCGGGAATGCCCGTTCCCGGTGATCGCCGCCGTGCACGGAGTGGCGGCCGGCGCCGGCGCGGTCCTCGCCCTGGCCGCGGACTTCCGGGTCGCCGACCCCGGCGCCCGCTTCGCCTTCCTCTTCACCCGCGTCGGCCTCTCCGGCGGCGACATGGGCGCCGCCTATCTGCTGCCCCGGATCGTCGGGCTCGGCCACGCCACCCGGCTGCTCATGCTCGGCGAACCCGTCCACGCAGCGGAGGCCGAGCGGATCGGCCTGATCAGCGAACTGACCGGGGAAGGGCAGGCGGACGCGGCCGCCCGGACCCTGGCCCGCCGCCTGGCCGACGGCCCGGCACTCGCCTACGCCCAGACGAAAGCGCTGCTGACGGCCGAACTGGACATGCCGCTCGCGGCCTCCGTGGAACTCGACGCCGCCACCCAGGCCCTGCTCATGAACGGCGAGGACTACGCCGAATTCCACGAGGCGTTCACCCAGAAGCGCGCCCCGAAATGGCGAGGCCGATGAAACCGCCTTCGAGAACAACGCCTCCGAGAACAACGCCTTCGAGAACACCGCCTTCCAGGACACCGGTTTCCGCGGCAACGTCGGCGATACCGGTTTCAGGGGCTGGGGCTGGGGCTGGGGCTGGGGCTGGGGCGTCGGGGGCCGCACCGTCCGTTCCACCGGCTTCGGAAACGGCAACGTCCGTGACACCGGTTTCCGAAACGGCAACGGCCGCGACACCCGTTTCCGACACGGCAACGCACGCGACACCGGTTTCCGCGTTTTCCGAGGTGACATCCTCCCGGACACCGGTTTCCGAGACGAACCCAGAAACGCACGCCGCGGCCGGCCGTCCCCGGCGTATCGCGATCGTGGGCGGCGGTCCCGGCGGCCTCTACGCCGCCGCCCTGCTCAAACGCCTCGACCCCGCCCGCGAGATCACCCTCTGGGAACGCAACGCACCCGAGGACACCTTCGGCTTCGGCGTCGTCCTCTCCGACGAGACCCTGGGCGGCATCGAACACGCCGACCCGGACGTGTACCGGGCCTTGCGGAAGGACTTCGTCCGCTGGGACGACATCGACATCGTCCACCGAGGCGTCCGCCACACCTCCAAAGGGCACGGCTTCGCCGCCCTGGGCCGCCGCAGGCTGCTGGAGATCCTGCACGAGCGCTGCCGCTCCCTCGGCGTCGACCTGCGTTTCCGCACGCAGGCGCCGGCACCCGCCCACCTGGCGGAGGAGTACGACCTCGTCATCGCGGCGGACGGCGTGCACAGTGGCACCCGGGAAACGTACGCGGACGTGTTCAGCCCCCAGGTGACCGGCCACCGCTGCCGTTACATCTGGCTCGCCGCGGACTTCGCCTTCGACGCCTTCCGCTTCGACATCGCCGAGACCGAGCACGGCGTGATGCAACTGCACGGCTACCCCTACGCGGCCGACGCGTCGACCGTGATCGTCGAGATGCGCGAGGAAGTCTGGCGGGCAAGCGGTTTCGACGAACTCGACGAGGACGAGTCGGTCGAACGCTGCGCCAAGATCTTCGCCGAGGCGCTCGGCGGCCGCCCCCTGAAGTCCAACAACTCCGCCTGGACCGCTTTCCGCACGGTCGTCAACGCACGCTGGTCGCACGGCAACGTGGTGCTCCTGGGCGACGCGGCGCACACCGCCCACTTCTCCATCGGCTCGGGCACCAAGCTGGCCGTCGAGGACGCCCTGGCGCTCGCTGCCTGTCTGACGGAACACCCCCGTCTGCGCACCGCGTTGTCCGCCTACGAGGAGGAGCGCAGACCTGTCGTCGCCTCCACCCAGCGGGCCGCCCGCGCCAGCCTGGAGTGGTTCGAGAACATCGGCCTCTACCTCGGGCAGCCACCCCGGAGGTTCGCCTTCAACCTGCTCACCCGCAGCCGTCGCGTCACCCACGACAACCTGCGGCTGCGTGACCCCCACTTCACCGGCGCCGTGGAGCGGGAGTTCGGCTGCCCGCCCGGAACGCCCCCGATGTTCACCCCGTTCCGGCTGCGCGGCCTGACCCTGCGCAACCGCGTCGTCGTCTCACCCATGGACATGTACTCGGCGGTGGACGGGCTCCCCGGCGACTTCCACCTCGTCCACCTCGGCGCCCGCGCCCTCGGCGGAGCCGGACTGGTGATGACGGAGATGGTGTGCGTGTCCCCGGAGGGCCGCATCACACCCGGTTGCACCGGTCTCTACACCGGCCGGCAGACCGACGGCTGGCGGCGCATCACCGACTTCGTGCACGAACGCGCCCCGCAAGCCGCGATCGGCGTGCAGCTCGGCCACTCCGGACGCAAGGGCTCGACGAGACTGATGTGGGAGGGCATGGACGAACCGCTGCCGGACGGCAACTGGCCGCTCGTGGCCGCGTCCCCCCTGCCGTACAGAACGGGAAGCCAGACCCCGCGCCAACTGGGTCGCGCCCAACTTGTCGACGTGCGCGAACAGTTCACCGCCGCAGCCCGCCGGGCCGCCCGGGCGGACTTCGATCTCCTCGAACTCCACTGCGCACACGGCTACTTGCTGTCCGGCTTCCTCTCCCCACTGACCAACCACCGCACGGACGCCTACGGAGGCTCACTCGCCCGACGCCTGCGCTTCCCGCTCGAGGTCTTCGACGCGGTCCGCGAGGTGTGGCCGGCGGAGCGGCCCATGACCGTCCGCATCTCCGCCGCCGACTGGGCCGAGGGCGGCACCTCGACCGACGACGCCGTCGGTATCGCCCGCGCGTTCGCCGAGCACGGTGCCGACGCCGTCGACGTCTCCACGGGGCAGGTGGTGGCCGAGGAGCGGCCCGAGTACGGGCGCTCGTACCAGACGCCGTTCGCCGACCGCATCCGGCACGAGGTGGGCATCCCGGTGATCGCGGTCGGCGCGATCTCCTCCTGGGACGACGTCAACTCACTGATCCTGGCGGGCCGTACCGACCTCTGCGCCCTCGCCCGACCACACCTCTACGACCCGAACTGGACCCTGCACGCCGCCGCCGAACAGGGCTACACCGGGCCGGGCGCCGAATGGCCCGCACCGTACCGCGCGGGCAGCAGACCACCGCGCACCGGCCGGGCCGACGCCCCCAAACCCCGCCTGACCCTGTGAAGACGGGCGCAAAAGATCGGGAACTCCAGCAACTTTTTCCACTTCGTATGTCTTTCGCATGTCTGTCGGGAACCACGAGGCGGCGTCGCGCCCCGGCTCACACCCCGACGAACTCCGCTCCCGCGTCGCGCAGCCGCTCGTGCAGCCCCTGGAAAACGGCCGCCGAACGCGTGCCCGGCCAGTCCTGCGGCAGCAGCCGGGCGGGCAGTCCGGGATCGAGATAGGGCAGATGGCGCCAGGAGTCCAGCGCGAGGAGGTAGTCGCGATAGGCCTCCTCGGGCGGAGTGTCCGGACGCTGCTGCCAGTCCCGCAGCACGCGCGCGTGGCGGTCGAGGAACGCCTCGTGCTCCTTGGCGATGGCCGCCAGATCCCACCAGCGGGCGACGGCGTCGACGGTCGGCGCGAAGCCGAGATGCTCGCCCCGGAACAGATCGACGTACGTATCGAGACGCAGCCGCCGGAGCGTGTGCCGGGTCTCGTCGTACAGGCGCGCCGGGGCGATCCAGACCCCTGGGGTCGCTGTGCCGAACCCCAGTCCCGCCAGCCGCGACCGCAGCACATGCCGCTTCTGCCGCTCCGACTCGGGCACCGAGAACACCGCCAGCACCCAGCCTTCGTCCGCCGGAGGCGTCGTGGCGTAGACGCGCCGGTCGCCGTGCTCGAGCAACTGCCGTGCCTCAGCGGACAGTTCGTACCCGGCCGCACCCTGGGCGGTGCGCGCCGGCAACAACAGTCCGCGGCGTTTCAGCCGGGAGACCGAGGAACGCACGGAGGGCGCGTCTACGCCGACCGCGGCGAGCAGCCGGATCAGCTCGGCGACGGGCACCGGCCCCGGGACGAAGCGGCCGTACGCGCCGTAGAGCGTGACGATGAGAGACCGAGGTGCAGGCTGGTCGGACACGTTGATCATCTTAGGTCTTCGGCATCACGGCTGGTCACCTTCGGTGCAACCGCTTACGCGCAGCCTGAACCGCTGGAGCTTGCCGGTCGCCGTGCGCGGCAGCGCCTCCAGGAAGACCACCTCACGCGGGCACTTGTAGGGCGCGAGCTCCTCCTTGAGGTAGGCGCGCAGGGCCTCGGCGTCACGCCGTGCGCCCTCGCGCAGGACCGTGAACGCGACCACCGCCTGTCCACGCCGCTCGTCGGGTCGTCCCACGACCGCCGCCTCGAGTACGTCGGGATGCCGCAGCAGCGCCTCCTCGACCTCGGGCCCGGAGATGTTGTACCCGGCAGAGATGATCATGTCGTCGGCGCGGGCGACGTACCGGAAATAGCCGTCGGTCTCGCGGACGTAGGTGTCACCGGTGACGTTCCAGCCGTCGCGGACGTAACTCTGCTGCCGAGGGTCGGCCAGGTAGCGGCAGCCCACCGGGCCGCGCACGGCGAGCAGTCCGGGCTCGCCGTCCGGCACGGGCGCACCGGAGGCGTCCTGCACGCGCGCGTGCCAGCCGGGCACCGGAACGCCGGTGGTGCCGGGCCGGACGCTCTCGTCCGCGGCGGAGATGAAGATGTGCAGCAGCTCCGTGGCGCCGATGCCGTTGATCAGCCGCAGGCCGGTGCGCTCGTGCCAGGCGCGCCAGGTGGCCGCGGGCAGGTTCTCACCGGCGGAGACGCAGCGCCGCAGGGAGGACACGTCGTGGTCGTCGAGATCGTCGAGCATCGCGCGATAGGCGGTGGGCGCGGTGAAAAGCACGGACACGCGGTGCGCGGCGATCGCCGGCAACAACTGCCGGGGCGCTGCCTGTTCCAGCAGCAGAGCGCTCGCGCCGGCCCGCATCGGGAAGACGACGAGACCGCCGAGTCCGAAAGTGAAGCCGAGCGGTGGGCTGCCCGCGAAGACATCGTCCGCAAGCGGTTTCAGGACGTGTTCCGAGAAGGTGTCGGCGATCGCCAGCACGTCCCGGTGGAAGTGCAGACAGCCCTTCGGACGACCCGTGGTGCCGGAGGTGAACGCGATCAGCGCAATGTCGTCGGAAGCGGTTTCGACAGCCCGGAACGGCTCTGCCGGCGACGGTCGGTTCAGCAGGTCGTCGGGGCCGTCACCGCCGTACGTCGTGATCCGCAGACCGGGTGTTTCCGCCTTGACGAGGTCGTCGACGGCACGGATGTCGCACAGCGCATGCCCGACCCGCGCGATCTCGCACATGGTGCGCAGCTCGTGCGGCCGCTGCTGGGCGAGGACGGTAACCGCGATCGCACCCGCTTTCAGCACGGCCAGCCAGCAGGCCGCCAGCCACGGCGTGGTGGGCCCGCGCAGCAGCACCCGGTTGCCGGGGACGACCCCCAGGTCGTCGGTGAGCACATGAGCGATCCGGTCGACACGGACACGCAACTCGCCGTACGTCCACGACGGCCCGGACACGGTGTGGAACACGGGCCGCTCCGGCGCGGCCCCGTCGAGCAGCTCGGCGGCGCAGTTCACCCGGTCGGGGTAGTGCAGTTCGGGCAGCTCGAAGCGCAGCTCGGGCCAGTTGCCGGGCGGCGGGAGATGGTCGCGCGCGAAGGTGTCGACGTGGGCCGAGACGTTCATGGGTGTTCGCCCCCTTGCCTGGATGGACTGTCCGGCTGGGCTGCCCGGGAGGGCGTCGTCATCGTCGTGGGCTCGCGCAACGAGCGTATCGCGTTGGTGACGGCAGTCAACGGTACGCGATACCGTCGAAAGAGGGCACGGACGGTGCGACCGTACGGACCGCCCGGGAGCACCGCACGGGCGAGCCGCCCGACCTCCCGGGAGGGACACCCGGGTGCGCGGGATGCCGCCTGGCCACACGGAGGGGAAACCGGTCACGGAAACCGGCCAGGGGAAACCGGCCCGCACGCACGACCGGCAGGCCACGACCGACACGGGAGGACCGGGGTGCACGGACCAGCGGCGGACAGTCACCTCGTCCGCGACGTCCGCGACGGGCACCTCGTCCGCGACGTCCGCGACGGGCACCTCGTCCGCGACGTCCGCGCCGCGACCGGGCGGATCATTCACGGCAGAGGGGAAAGGCGATGCCCGCAGGGATGCCCGCAGCAATGCCCGCGTTCTCGATCGATCCGGCACGAGCCGCCTGGTGCGCCGAACTGCGCACCCTGGCCGCCGACCGGCTGCGCCCACTCGCCGAGAAGGGCGAACCGGGCCGGGTCAACCGCCCGCTCGTCGCCGAACTCGGCCGCCTGGGACTCTTGTCCCGGCTGTTCACCTCCGGCGCGGTCGACCTCTGCCTGATGCGCGAGTCCCTGGCGTACGCCTGCACCGAGGCCGAGACGGCGCTCGCGCTGCAGGGGCTGGGCGCACACCCGGTCCACGCGCACGGCACGCCCGTCCAGCGCCGCCGCTGGCTGCCCGGAGTCGCCGACGGTGCCGTAGTGGCGGCCTTCGCGCTGAGCGAGCCCGGCGCGGGCTCGGACGCGGCCGCGCTGTCCCTGGCCGCCGAGCGGGACGGAACGGCCGCCTGGCGGCTCACCGGCGAGAAGTGCTGGATCTCCAACGCTCCCGAAGCCGATTTCTATACAGTTTTCGCCCGCACCACGCCCAGAGTCGGCGCACGAGGCGTAACCGCTTTCCTGCTTCCCGCCGACCGCCCCGGCCTCACCGGATCCGCCCTCGACATGCTCTCCCCGCACCCCATCGGCACACTCCGCCTCGACGCCGTCCCGGTCACCGCGGACGACGTGCTCGGCGAGCCCGACCGAGGCTTCCGCGTCGCCATGGGCACCCTCGACCTGTTCCGCCCGAGTGTCGGCGCGTTCGCCGTCGGCATGGCACAGGCCGCGCTCGACGCCACCCTCGCCCACACCGCCCGCCGCGACGCGTTCGGCGGCAAGCTGCGGGATCTGCAAACGGTTTCCCACCAGGTCGCCGAGATGGCGCTGCGCACGGAGGCGGCCCGGCTGATGGTCCACGCGGCGGCGACGGCGTATGATGCCGCCGCCCCGGACGTCTCCCGGCGAGCCGCGATGGCCAAGCTGCTCGCCACCGAGACGGCGCAGTACGTCGTCGACGCGGCCGTCCAACTCCACGGCGCGCGTGCTCTGCGCCGAGGCCACCTGCTCGAGCACCTCTACCGGGAGGTGCGCGCACCACGGATCTACGAGGGGGCCAGCGAGGTGCAACGCGACATCATCGCAAGGGAGTTGTACGCGGAGCTCGCAAGGCGGACGGACCCCGGAGAGCAGGGTGTGCAGGCTGACCGAACCGAGCGAGGCGGCCGGGCGGCCCTGCGGACCGAACGGACACCACACGCCGCACAGGCCGAGCGAGCCCACCGGGAAGCCGAGCGAGCCGGCCGTGAGACCCGACGAGCCGACCGGGAGGCCGAGTGACCGTCGAGCGCGTCAACCCGCCCGGGCTTTCGCCGCCCACCGGCTTCTCCCACGCCGTTGTCGCCACCGGCAGCCGCATCGTCTTCCTGGCCGGCCAGACCGCGCTGGACACCGACGGGAAAATCGTGGGGGAGTCGTTGCCGGATCAGTTCGCACGGGCGCTCACGAACCTGCTGGCGGCGCTGACGGCAGCCGGCGGCACGTCGTCGGACCTGGCGCGCGTCACCGTCTACGTCACGGACGTCGCCGCCTATCGTGAGCACGCCGCCGAACTGGGCACGATCTGGCGGCGGTCGGCCGGCCGCGACTATCCGGCGATGGCGGTCGTCGGAATCGTCCGGCTCTGGGACGAGAGGGCACTCGTCGAACTGGACGGGTTCGCGGTGCTGGACCACTGACCACGCTCTCACGACACGGCCGTCGGGCAGCAGTTCGCCCGAGTCGTCGACCATGGCCCGAGCGATGCGCGGTGATCGAGGACAGCGCATACGGGGTGCAGGCAGCCCGGGCCGCCGGCATGCGGGCCTTCGGTTACTGCGGCGGCCTCACCCCTGCCTCGCGGCTGGAGGGACCAGGTACCGTCGTGTTCGACGACATGCGCAACCTGCCCGGACTGCTGGCAACTGCCACCGCCTGAGCGCGCACGGCCTCGTCGCCGGGGAGCGTCCGGCCACGGGTCAGGCGCGCATCGTCGGCGACGGAGAATCGTCAGCGGATGGCGAGAAGGCCGTCTACCAGAGCTTGGAGCCCGTCCAGGTAGGTGTCCTCGCCGGTCAGCAGTGCCCAGCGGTCCGCGATCTGCGCCAACCGGGGCAGCTCACCCGGGTCGAGATTGCCGAAGACCTGCTCCCGGTAGGTCCTTCGGTCGTCGTCTTCGCGCCGCCGGGCCGCCGTCGCCCTGACCACGATCTCTCCAGCGGTGTAGTACCAGATCGCGCGGTAACCGTGCACGGCACGCTCGGGGGACAGTCCGCATTCGACCAGGCCGTCGACGATCTGCTCGACAAACCACAGCGCCGACGTGGACATCAGGTCATCGGCGGTCAACACGTCCACGATCCAGGGACAGGCGGCGAGCGCCTCGTGGATCGCGGCGGCGGCAACGACGATCCGCCGGCGAGGGTGCTCAGGCAGTTCGGGTCGGCGCAGCGCCTGCGCCGCGTAGTCGTCCAGCAGCAGGACGAGCAGTTCCTCCTTGTTGCGGACGTGGTGGTAGAGCGCCATCGGCGTACTGCCGATCTCCGTGGCCAGCCGCCGCATGGTCAGCCGATCCACGCCTTCCTCAGTCACGATGCGGCGGGCCGTCCCGATGACCTCCTCGCGGGAGATGCGGGGAGGTCGGCCAGGAGATTTGCGCGGTGCGGACGGCTGCGGCATGCCCCCATCATTCCCCAGGTGTCGACAAGGACGATCCCCTGTCGCTAATTTACTTACATGTATAAAAACCCGTACGGGCGACGCGGAGTGGTGCTGGCGGCGGCGGCCGTCGCCCAGTTCGTCTTCGCTCTGGACATGTCGGTGGTCAACGTCGCACTGCCCGCAATCCGCACCGCGCTGGGATTCGCGCCGCTCGACCTGTCGTGGATCGTGCACGTCTACGCACTCACCTTCGGCGGACTGCTGCTACTGGGAGGCCGTGCGTGTGACCTGTACGGTCACCGTCGGCTGTTCGTGTCAGGCCTGGTCGTCTTCGGGCTGTGCTCGCTGGTGGGCGGGCTGGCCCAGGCGCCCTGGCAACTGATCGCTGCCCGCGCCGGGCAGGGCCTGGGTGCTGCCGCAGCCGCCCCAGCCGCTCTGGGCATGCTCACCACCACGTTCCCTGAGGGCCCTCGGCGTGTCCGGGCGCTCGGGGTGTGGAGCGCGGTGAACGCCGCAGGGGGAGCGCTGGGGGTACTGGCTGGCGGCCTGCTGACCGAGTACGCGGGTTGGCGTTGGGTGATGCTCGTCAACCTGCCCATCGTGGCGGCGGCTCTCGCGCTGGTTCTGGCAGGCGTGCCCGCCGAAGCGCAGCCCGACCGGCGCGAGAGGCTGGACGTGCTCGGCGCTGTCCTGGCGACCGGCGGAGTCGGGCTGCTGGTGTTCGGTGTCGTCCGCACCGACGCCCGGGGTTGGGGATCCCCGGCCACCGTGGCGACCCTCGCCGCTGCGGCCGCGCTCCTGGCCGCCTTCGTCTTCGCCGAATCCAGGGCGCCCGCGCCGTTGCTGCGCCTCGGCCTGCTGCGCAGCCGCTGGGTGGCCGGCGCCAACGTGCTGGTGTTCTTGGCCGCGGCCGGGCAGTTCACGGCGTTCTACTTCGTGTCCCTGTACCTGCAGCAGGTCCTGGGCATGGGTGCCGCGGCGACCGGCGCCGCGTTCCTGCCGTTCTCCGTGAGCCTGGTCGCCGGCGCCGTCGTCGCGACCCGCGTCACCGCGGCACGCACCCCCCGAGCCGCCCTGGTGCCCGGCGCTCTGCTGGCCGCCGTGGGCCTGGCCTGGTGTGCCTTCATCAGCCCCGGCGGCGGCTTCCTCACCGACGTGCTCGGTCCCTGCGTCATCACTGGCGTAGGCGTCGGACTGGTCATGGCTCCTGTCGCCGCCGCCGCGACCACCGGCGTCGCCTCCCGCGAGGCGGGCACGGCCTCCGGCCTTTTCAACAGCTCCCGCCAACTCGGCGGCTGCGTCGGCCTGGCCGCTCTGGCCACCATCGCCGCACTCCGCACCGGCACGGCCACCGACCCCGCTGCCCTCAACGACGGCTATGCCCTGGGCCTTGCCGTTACCGCCGGCCTCTTCGTACTCGCGGCAGTCGTGGCGATCGGGGTGTTGCCCCGACGTCAGGCCTCCCTGCCTGACCCGCAACCCGCCGCCCCCACAAAGAACCGACTGGAAGGAACGCCGTCATGACGTCGACCCCCATCGACCTGTTCGTCTCCGCGCTGCAGTTCCCGACGGCGATGTCCGAGCCGCCGAACGGCAGATGGTGAGCGGTGACTCCGGCGCCTGGCAGATCACGACGTTCCACGTGGAGACCGGTGTCGACGTTCACGCCGACCACTGGGAGATGCACCCGGATGCCGAAGAGGCGGTGTGCAGCCTGACGGGCGGTGTGCGCCTCTACGCGAAGCGTCGCGGTGACCTTCCGGCGGAGCCGGACAGAGAGGCACTGGCCGCCGGTAGCCGGTGACACGTTGAACGAATGTTCTGCCTGGTGCCAACGGTTCGGCTGTTTCTGCGATGCTCGCATGCAGCGTCGGTACGTCTTCAGGGTGTACCCGGAGCCCGGCCGGCAGGGCGCGTTGGCGAGGGCGTTCGGGTGCGCCCGCGTCGTGTTCAACGATGCTGTGCGGGCCCGCCGCGACGCCCGCGCGGCCGGGGAGAAGTACCCGACGTCCGCCGCGCTGTCCAAGGCGCTGATCTGCGCCCGGCCCGGAGTCGTCGCCGGGGCACGTCCGAAAACGTGACAGCACCAGGACGACTCCCGGACGGTACGTCGACGGCCGGTGCGGACTCGCCACCGAAGGAGTGACGATCACCGTTCCGGACGCGCGCGCCCGGTACCAGTGGAGGCCCCACAACAGGAGGTTCTGCCATGTTCTTGCGCCCCGCCCTGTCCGCTGCCGCCGGCGCCGCCCTGCTTCTGCTGGCCGCGCCCGCGGTCGTCGCCGTCGCAGTCCCAGGCCCGACGGAGTCCGTCACGGTCGACCCGGTCGGCCGCATCGCCGCCGACGGCACCGTCACGCTCTCCGGCACCTACCGCTGCGTCGCCGGCACGGGCCCGGTCTTCGTCAGCTCCTCGGTCGGCCAGGCCTCCCAGGACGCCACGCACGGCATGGGCGGCACCCGAGCGGTGTGCGACGGTGCCGAGCACACCTGGAAGAACACCGGCAAGGCCACCCCCAACGACCTCGCCCCCGGCGCGGCGCGCGTCGAGGCCACCCTGATGGAACTCCGTTCCGACGGCGGCCTGCCCCTGCCCCGCTTCCACGCGACACAGAAGCGGGACGTCACGTTGACCGAGAGCTGATCCGGGCAGTTCCCGCGCGGCGGTCCACGGTGCAGGCACGCGGTGCAGGCACGCGGTGCACGCACGCCATGCACGCCATGCACGCCATGCACGCCATGCACGCACATGGTGCAGGCGACGACCGGCCGGGACCGCCGAACGCGGGTGGCGACGGCGACGGCCAGAAGACGAAGGCGACGGCGGACACCCGCGCACCGGCCAGATGCCAGTGTTTTCGCCGTCGCCCGGGCCCCCGGGCGGCTCGGCCGGCCCCCGGAGCCCCAGGGCGGCGCGGCCTACGCCGCCGGTGTGCCGACCGCCCCGACCTGTCCGGGGCCATACCGCGAAGCCTCGGCGTCCCTCTCGACCGGCTCGCGTCGAGGCAGCTGAGGCGAGCGCGTTCCGAGCTGCTCCCCGGGTGACGGGCTCATCGGCTCGCTGGCCCTGACCTGCGGCCGTGACTCCCGGGACCCGATGCCGAGGGTAGTGCCGGGAGACCCTTTCCGACCTCGGTCGACGGCGCGTTTTCCGCGCACAAACCTGCGTCAGCTCGTCGTTGACCGGCGATCCGCGGCCGGTCAGGGTGATGGGGACGGGCGGGCCATTCCGATCGCCTGTTTCCGGTCACCGAACCGAGTCCAGGAGGCCGCGGTGCTCCAGACGCAAACCCGTGCACACGACGAACTAGCGGACGGCCCCGAAGCGGTCGCCGTCGACGCGACCCCGCCGGACATGTCGCCGGACATGCCGCCGGACATGCCGCCGGACATGCCGCCGGACATGCCGGAGGCACCGGCTGCCGGCCGCGAGCTCTTCTTCCAGCGTTGCCGGTGGTGTGGCACCCCGGGCTACCGGCGCTCCTTCTGCCGCGCCTGCGGATCCGTGGCTTTCGTGCTGGAACGCAGCGCGGGCCTCGGAGTCGTCGTGCGCCGAAACGGCCACGCCCAGCACAACACGTGGTTCGTCGCGATGGACGAAGGCTTCAACCTGCTGTGCCGGATCGTCGGCACGGCGCCGTTCGTCGTGGCGGTGGGGGCACGCGTGACCGCCGTACGGACCGTCGCGCCCGCCGGCCGGGGCATCCCCACCGTCGAGCTCACCGACCCGGTCCCGGTCCAGCCGTCGCAGAGCTGGTGGTGACGGGATGCGGCGCAGCAGACAGCAGTCCGGGCGTGATGATCGGAGAGGAGGGTGTGTGAGCACCCAGCATGACGTGGCGGACGTGCCGGACATATCGGGAGCCGGACGCGGCGCGCTGGACGGTCTGCGCATCGCGGACTTCTCACGGGTCCTCGCCGGGCCCTACGCCACCATGCTCCTCGGCGACCTGGGCGCCGACGTGGTCAAGGTCGAGCGGCCGGGCATCGGGGACGAGACGCGGGCCTGGCACCCTCCCGCGGACAGCGACGGCACGTCCACCTATTTCCTGAGCGTCAACCGGAACAAGAGGTCGGTCGTCCTCGACCTGGCCACGGAGTCCGGCCGTGAACAGGCCCGAGCCCTGGTCGCCGAGTGTGACGTGGTGGTGGAGAACTTCCGCCCCGGCACGATGGAGCGTCTCGGCCTGGGATACGACGAACTCCGCGCCCGTAAACCGGAGTTGGTCTACTGCTCGATCAGTGGGTTCGGCAGCGGCGCGGGCGCCTCGATCCCCGGATACGACCTGTTGGTGCAGGCTGTCGGCGGTCTGATGAGCGTGACCGGCGCCGCGGACGGCGAGCCGGTGAAGGCGGGCGTGGCCCTGGTCGACGTCATCACCGGCCTGCACGCCTGCCTCGGTGTCCTCGCGGCCCTCCGGCACCGCGACGCCACCGGGCGGGGTCAGCGGGTGGAGGTGAACCTGCTCGGCTCGCTGCTGTCCGCGATGGTCAACCAGGCGTCGGCGTTCGCCGTCGCCGGCGTCGTGCCGGGCCGCATGGGCAACGCGCATCCGAGCATCGCCCCGTACGAGACCTTCCCGACCGCTGATCGCCCCATCGCGCTCGCCGTGGGCAACGACCGGCAGTTCGCGGCGCTCGCCGTGGCCGCCGGGGATGCCGGTCTCGCTCTCGACGACCGTTTCCGCACCAACGCCGACCGGGTCGCCCACCGCGCCGAACTGCGGGACATCCTGACCGAGCGGCTCGGCGCGGCAGGCGCGGACCACTGGTCGACCGTCCTGCTGGCCGCCGGGGTGCCCGCCGGACCCGTCAACACCCTCGACGACGCCTTCGCCTTCGCCGGTCGACTCGGCCTGCCCGGCATCGTCGACATCCCCGCCGCTCCCGCCGACGGGGAGGCGAGCCGGCCGTCCCGCCAGGTCGCGCACCCCATCGCGCTGAGCGAGACGCCCGCGCAGTACCGGCTGCCCCCGCCCCGTCTGGGCCGGCACACCACGCAGATCCTCCACGGCCGGCCGGACGAGCCCCGACCGTGACCCCGCGTGACCCCGCGTGCCCCCGGAACGCTCCCCGACTTCCGGCGTCATCGGCGCCCTGCCGAACCGACGACCCGGATGCCCCGACCGAACCGACGACCGGCATGGCCCGACCCGGCCGACGACCCGGACCATCCGGACGACCCGGTCGACTCGAACCACCCGTATATCCACCCGCGTGACAAGGAGCTCATCATGAGTGGCAAGCCGCTGAAGGACCCTCTCGACCTGCTCGACATCGCCTCCACCCTCACCGACGAGGAGCGCGAGATCCAGGCCACCGTGGCCAAGTTCCTCGCCGACCGGGTGCGACCGCACGTCGGGGAATGGTTCGAGAACGCCCACTTCGCCCGCGAACTCGCTCCAGAACTCGGCAAGTTGGGGGTTCTGGGCATGCACCTCGAAGGCTACGGCTGTGCCGGCACCAACGCCGTGTCCTACGGCCTGGCCTGTCTGGAACTGGAGGCGGCGGACTCCGGCTTTCGCAGCTTCGTCTCCGTGCAGGGCTCGCTGTCGATGTTCTCCATCTGGAAGTGGGGCTCGGAGGAGCAGAAGCGCGAGTGGCTGCCTCGCCTCGCCGCGGGTGAGGCGATCGGCTGCTTCGGCCTGACCGAGCCCGACTTCGGCAGCGACCCCGCCGGGATGCGCACCCGGGCCGTGCGCGACGGCGGCGACTGGATCCTGAACGGCTCCAAGATGTGGATCACCAACGGCGGTATCGCCGATGTGGCCACCGTGTGGGCGCAGACCGAGGACGGCGTCCGCGGATTCCTCGTGCCGCGCGGCACGCCGGGCTTCACCACGCAGGACATCAAGCAGAAGATGTCGCTGCGCGCCTCCGTCACCTCGGAGCTGTACTTCGACGACGTGCGGCTGCCCGACTCGGCGCGGCTGCCGCTGGCGGAGGGTCTGCGCGGCCCGCTGTCCTGCCTGAACGAGGCCCGCTTCGGCATTCTGTTCGGCGTCGTCGGCGCGGCCCGGGACAGCCTGCAGGCGGTCATCGAGTACGCCGACTCGCGCGTGCAGTTCGGCAAGCCGATCAGCGCCTTCCAGCTCACCCAGAAGAAGCTCGCCGACATGACCGTCTCCCTGGGCGGTGCGGCGCTGCTCGCCCTGCACCTGGGCCGGCTGAAGGACCAGCACCGCATCCGGGCCGAGCAGATCAGCGTGGGCAAGCTCAACAACGTCCGGGAGGCGATCGCGATCGCGCGGGAGTGCCGCACCGTCCTGGGCGCCAACGGCATCTCCCTGGAGTATTCGCCGCTGCGGCACGCCAACAACCTGGAGTCCGTCCTCACGTACGAGGGCACCAACGAGATGCACACGCTGGTCGTCGGTCAGGCGGTCACCGGCTACCCGGCTTTCCGCTGACCGCCACGGCTGAAGGAAGACGACCGTGAACATCGTCGTACTCGTCAAGCAGGTCCCGGACACCGCTGCCGAACGCACCCTGTCCGAGGTCGATCACCGCCTTGACCGCGAGAGCGCCGATCTCGTCCTGGACGAGATCAACGAGCGCGCCGCGGAGGAGGCGCTGACCCTGAAGGAGGCGGTGGGCGCCGAGGTCACCGTCGTGTCCATGGGACCTGACTCCGCGCTCGACGCCGTCCGCAAGGTCCTCGCGATGGGCGCCGACCGCGGAATCCACGTCTGCGACGACAGACTCGAGGGCGCCGACGTCGTGACCACCGCGCAGGTGCTGGCGGCCGCCGTACGGGCAGTGGCGGACGTCGACCTGGTCTTCGCGGGCAACGCGGCGACCGACGGACAGACGAGCGCGGTCCCCGCCGTCGTCGCGGACCTGCTCGGCCTTCCTGCGCTGACGCATGCGCGGGAGCTGACCGTGGAAGCGGGTGGCCTGGGAGGTGCCCCCAGCCGGATCGGGTGTTGCTGGGCGCGCCTTCCGATCGCCACGGCGGCAGCCTCATGGCGAGTGGTCTTACGAGTCGTGCTGGTGAGGGGTTTGTGCCAGTGCTGGGCTCCCCAGCGGCTGGTGTAGGCGGGGTCGACGGCGATGACCGCGATCCCCGTCTGATCCGTCATCGAAGCCAGCCGGGCGCGCAGGCGGCCGGTGGGCATGCCGGAGATCAGCTTGCGGAAGCGTCTCCTTGAGCACACTCCAACCCGAGCAGCTCCGACCCCGGCCCCGCCCCCTTCCGGACCAGCCGACAACACCTCGACGAAGCGGTGACCCACCCGTGCCCACCGAACACGCGTGTCAGTCCGCGGCTGAACTCGCCGCAGAGCACCTGGACGCGCTGCGCCCATTCCTGCAATCCGGTCATCCGCACGGAGAGGACGGGGGCGGCATCGGAGACTGGCCGCTGGGCGCGTCGGCCCTGCTCGTCGTCCTCGCCGGCCTCCAAGCCGATCGGCCCGGGGAGCAGGCGCTCTGGCACGCCCATGCCGGCGATCGGATCCGCGAAGCCCTGGGTCTGCCCGCCGCCAGGACCGAGCAATTCCCGGCGCGGCGGCAACCACGGGGCTGGGACGCTTTGGCAGTCGTGCAGCACAAGGCACAAGAGCTGCTCACCGACCTGTCCGACGGCTGCGGCCCGGGTCGGTCGGGTGCGTTGTCAGGACGGCTGGCGCGGGTGGAGGACGCGCTCGCCGGCGCCCTGCGGCGGATGGCCGTGCCGGAGGAGGCGTCGACGCGCTGCGCTGCGGGGCTTGCGGAAGCCGCCGGTTCACTGTTCGGACTGCGCCCGTCCTCACCCCCCGCCGTCCCGCCCCACCCCACCACGCCGCCTCTGCCGGCGACCCCGCCGGTCGCGAACCCCGCGCTCCCGCCCGACTTGACTGCGAGGATCCTCTTCTAGCCCTTTCTAGCCCTTTCTAGCCCTTCTAGCTCGGTTCTCGACGCGGCCGCGCTGCCCTTAGTGGCGCCTGGACGAAGCCGAAGCCGAACTCGAAGCCGAACTCGAACCCGGAGCAGAGCCGACGCGCCGATGCAGAAGCCCGCGCCGTCACGCTGGCGACCGATGTCGCCACCCGTCACACGCGGCCGACCGACGGAACCCGACGTTTCCGCGCACCGGAACTGTCGGCCGGGTGCGGCTGTCGTCCGACGTGTTCTCAGGTCGCCGGGTAGTCGAAGAACCCCTGCCCCGACTTGCGGCCCAGCAGGCCCGACTCGACCATGCGCCGCAGCAGCGGCGGAGGGGCGTACAGCGGTTCCCGGTACTCCTCGTAGAGCGCTTCGCCTATCGCCGCCACGGTGTCCAGTCCGATGAGGTCCGCCAGTCGGAGGGGTCCCATGGGGTGGGCGCAACCGGCGGTCATCCCGGTGTCGATGTCCTCCGCCGTCGCCGTACCGGAGCCGACCATCCGCACGGCCGCCAACAGGAAGGGAATCAGCAGGGAGTTGACGACGAATCCCGCGCGGTCCTGCGCGACGATCGTCTTCTTGCCCAGGATCTCGCCGGCGAATTGCCGCACCCGCCGTTCCGTGGCCTTCGAGGTGTGCAGCGAGGGGATGATCTCGACCAGGGGCATGACGGGAACCGGGTTGAAGAAGTGCAGACCGACCACGGTGTCCGGACGTCCGGCCGCGGCGGCGAGCCGAGCGATGGGGATCGAGGAGGTGTTGGTCGCCAGCACCGTGGCCGGGTCGGTGACCAGCTCGCCCAGTTGCCGGAACAAGGCCGTCTTGGCCTGCTCGTCCTCGACTGCGGCCTCGATGACGAGATCGGCCCCGGCCAGGCGGGAGAGGTCGCCCGTGACGGAGACGCCGGCCAGGGCGTGTGCGCGGTCCTCGGACCGGAGGGCGCCGCGCTTCTCCGCCTTCAGCAGGGAGTCCGCCACGCCGGCGAGGCCCGCCCGGGCCCTGGCCTCGGTCACGTCGCACAACGTGACGTGCAGGCCCGCCCGGGCACAGACCTCCGTGATGCCCCGGCCCATCTGGCCCGCGCCTACGACGCCCACGTGCCTGATCGTTGTCATCTGTTTCCTCCGCCTGTTCCTGGGCCGGGCGGCGGTCGACGGACCCCGCCACGGTGTGTGCTGCCGTGTTGAGCGTAAGTCGGGAACACCCCCTCTGACCTGCTCGGACAGTGCGTCATCCGCGTACAAACGTGCGCCGCTTCGACGATGACCGACAGGCAGCGACAGACCGTTCGACCGCATGCCCGTGAGGCGTCGGGCCGATGCCCGACGCCTGCGGTGGGATCCCGTCTCAGGCGGTAGTAGAGGTGGTCGTGGGGGCAGAGGCAGAGGCGGAGTCAGAGGCAGAGGTGGCGGTGGAGGCGGAGGAGGCGGCGGCAGCGGCCTCCCGCAGCCGGCGGATCACGCCGCGTACCGCAGGCGAGGTCTCCCCCCTGCGGTAGGCGCCGACCAGCCGGGTGGTCAGAGCCACGTCCGCCAGCGGACGGTACGCCACTCCCGGAATCCGCACGCGCCGCAGCGAATCCGGCACCAGTGCCACCGCGAGACCTCCGCCCACCAGCGTCAGAGCCGCGATGAAGTCCCGCACCGGGGGAGACCACCGCGGACTGAACCCCCCTCGCCGCGCCACCTCGAGGATCTGGTCACGGCAGCCGTACTCCTCGTCGAAGTGCGGGGCCACGAAGTTCTCGTCGCACAGCTTCGCCGCCGGTATCGCCTCGTACGCCGCGAGCGGCGCGGCGGCCGGCAGCGCCAGGACGACCTGCTCGGTGAGCAGGCAGGTGGCCATGACCTCCGGCGGGTATTCGGGCCGCCAGCGCAGGAAGCCCACGTCGACGTCCCCGCACGCCAGTGCCTCCAGCTGCGCAGGCGTCTCCAACTCCCGTACCTGCACGGTGAGTTCGGTGCCGGGGGCCGCGCAGCGGGTGAGAACGTCGGTCAGCACGCCGGAGAACGCGGCCGAGGCGACGTACGCGAACTGGGCGTGTCCCAGCTCCCCGCGGCCGGCGCGCCGGCCCACCGCCTCGGCACGTGCCGCCTGGTCGAGCGTCAGCCGCGCCTCGTCGAGGAACAGCCGCCCGGCGCTGGTCAGCGCCGGGCGGGTACGCCGTCCACGGTCGATCAGCCGTACCCCCAGGTGCGACTCCAGCGCCCGGACCTGGGCGCTGAGTGCCGACGGCGCCAGGTGCAGGCGATCGGCCGCCCGAGCGAAGTGCAGCTCGTCGGCGACCACGACGAAAGATTCCAGCCAGCGTAGTTCCATCGGTTCCTCCATCCCGCCGGGAATGCACACCCCGCGGCGGCGTCAGGGCAGGACGGGACCGCCGCGGGGTGAGTCCGGTGGATCGCGGATCGGGTTCAGGGGATCACGACGTAGTTGCTGAAACCGCCGTCGAGGTCCGTGGCACGTCCGGAGATCGCCTCGTTGACCTCCGACAGCGGGAAGGGCTTGCTGATCAGGTAGGACAGGTCCAGGGCCCCGGTGGCCACCATGTCGGCGACCTCCTGGCCCTGCGCGGTGGTGAACCAGTTGGAGCCGATCAGCTGGACCTGCTCGTCCATCAGCCACTTCACGTCCACGGGCAGCCGGTCGGCCACGCCGCCGACATTGACGACCCGGCCGCCGCGGCGGACGCCCTGCATGGAGTCGAGCATCGTCTCCACCGGGGCCTTCGCGCCGAGCGCGCTGATGACGAAGTCCGCGCCCTCGCCGCCGGTCCGGGACTTCGCCCACGCGCCGGTGGAGCCTTCGCCCAGCCGCATGACCTCGATCCGGTCCGGGGCCAGTTCCCTGACCCGCTCGAGGAGCTCCTCGTTGCGGCCGGTCCCGAGGACCCGGGCGACACCCGAGGCCAGCGCGAGGAGAGCGGACGCGACACCGAGGGTGCCGGTGATGCCGTCGATCAGGGCGACCTGGCCGGGCCCGGCCGCGGCGTGTCTCAGAGCGCCGTACGAGGTGCCGATGTAGCCCAGCTTGCCGGCCTGCTCGAACGTCATGGTGTCCGGGATGTTGACGATCGCGTGCTGCGGCGCCGTCATGTACTCGCAGAACCCGCCGTAGGGGTAGAGGTCGAAGATCCGCTGACCGTCGCGGGAGGTGCTGAAGTAGCCGTTCAGCGTGAAGTAGCGGCAGCGGCTCAGCTCGCCGCCCCGGCAGACCTGGCAGCTGCCGCAGGACCGCAGCGGGCTGACATAGACCCGGTCGCCGGGCCTGGTGTTCAGCACCGCCTCGCCGACCGCCTCGACCACGCCGGCGGGGTCCAGGCCGAAGACCGCGGGCAGTTTGGGCAGCGGCTGGTGCGGGTACCAGGTGGGCCAGTTGTTGATCACGTTGGCCATGTTCGGCACGATTCCGCATGCCTTGACGCGCACCAGCACGTCGGTCGGCCGCGGGGTGGGCACGTCGACCGTGTCCACGGACATCGGCTCACCGAGCGCGTGCAGTCGTGCAGCGAGCATCTTCGCCATTGACATACTCCTTGGAACTGTTCCGTCCCGACGGTCGAGGGCCGGAGTCTTCTTTTCGGCGGGACCGAGGCGGTGGAACTGCGGCTCGGAAACGGTCACCCTTGCTTTGCCGCATCACCTTTGCTGCGCCGCAGTACCTGCGAGGCGGTGACGACGGGCCGTGCGGCGCCGAGGGCTACGCATCCCGGAACGGGTCCGCGTAGCCGTCCTCGAGGTCGATGCCCAGCAGGCCCATGATGCGGACGCCGGAGTTGTACCAGGCGATGGACAAGGACAGTTCGACCATCTGGCGGCTCGACAGGTGCGCTGCGGCGGCGCGCCACGTCCCCTCGGAGACGTCGACGTGGAGCGTGGACTCCTTGGCGAGGCGCATCACCGCCTTCTCCGTCTCGTCGAACAGAGCGGACGACTCGAAGTCGGCGACCGCCGCGAGCTGCTCCTCGGTGAGGCCCGCCGCGCGCCCGTGCGACTGGTGGTGGGCCACCTCGTAGGCGGACCGGGTCGCATGGCCGACGGTCAGGATGGCCAGTTCGCGCAGTTTCGGGCTGAGGTCGGCGGCCCGCAACGAGTTGGCGTAGGTCAGGAAGGCGTCCAGCTGAGCCGGTGCGTGGGTGAGGGCGAGGAAGATGTTCGCCGTCGGTACTCTGCGTTCGGTCTCCAGCCGGTCGTACAACGGCTTCAGCGACGCGTCCGCGTCCTCGCGGCGAACGTAGGGAACTCGTGCCATGGCGTCTCCTTGAGGGACGGGCGTGGGAGGGACCAGCGGGAGGAATCAGGAGCGGGACCAGCGGGAGGAATCAGGGGAGGGGCTGTTCGCGCAGGAAACGCTCCAGCGACATCGGATTCGGCGGTTCGGCCGGCGGAGTTCGGGGTGCGCCGACGAACGGCGACGCCTCGAAGTACCACTTCTCCAGCGCCGGCAGACCCCAGCGGGCGTTGGTGCTCAAAGAGGCCGCGTCCCAGCGCACGGGTTCGATCTCGGTGTCGATGGTCTGGTAGTGGCTGTTGAAGACCTCCACCCGGTGACCGTCGGGATCGCGGAGGTAGGCGAAGAGCATCCCGCCCGGACCGTGCCGTCCGGGGCCCCGCTCCACACCGTCGCCGTAACCGAGGATGCCCGCCCAGTCGC
The DNA here is from genome assembly GCF_036898465.1 of Streptomyces sp. B21-105. NCBI lineage: Bacteria > Bacillati > Actinomycetota > Actinomycetes > Kitasatosporales > Streptomycetaceae > Streptomyces > Streptomyces sp. B21-105. The sequence continues at coordinate 7,225,443 of NZ_JARUMJ010000001.1, forward strand.
AGGCGCTGAAGATGTCGTGGCTCTCGGAGACGGTGTAGGCGAAGTGGTGCAGGGCGGGCCCGCTGTTCTCGACGATCGCGAGGTCGAGGCAGGTGCCCTTGCGGTACATGAACGCACCCAGCAGCTTGTCGCCGTGCTCCAGGTACTCCGAGTTGCGGAAGCCGAGTTCGCTGTAGAAAGCGCACAGCTCGTAGGTTTCGGGCGCGAAGATCTGGTAGTGGTCCAGCCGCTGCGCGTGAGCCCCCGGTACTGCTCGAAGTCGATGTGCAGCCGCGGCCGGGTCTCCATGTGCGCGCACAGTTCGAGCGGCGTGCCGATGGGGTCGGCGACGTGCAGGGTACGACCCTGGTGCGGGACGTCGACCCACTCGGCGGGCAGCCCCCGCTCACGGAACCAGGCGTACGCGAGGTCGAGGTCCTCGTCGAAGAACACCCGGAAGCCGATCCTCCGGCAGGCGCCCCCGCCTTCCTCGTCGATTTCCAGGACGAGGCTGTGGTGGCAGGCTTCGGCCAGCCCGCGCAGGTAGCAGGTGCGGTCGTCCTCGTCGCTGACGACGAGCCCCAGCGCTTTCGTGTAGAAGTCGCGGCTCGCGGCCAGGTCGGCGACGGTGAGCCGGACATGGCTGGAGCGGGTGATGTTGAAAGGCGGGCGCAGATTGACGGGTGGCAGCATGCTGGTCTCCGTGCTCCGATCGGCTCTTGAATGCGATGACGGTCGTCTTCGCAGCAGTCTTACGGCGTGGTCGTGAAAGGTCCGGTCTCAGCGAAGGTGAATGCGGACCAGCCGCTGAATTCCGCGGAGTCGCCGAGGGACTCCTCGATGCGCAGAACCTCGTTCCACTTGGCCATGCGTTCGGAGCGCGTGAACGAGCCGACCTTCAGCTGGCCGGCGTCCCAGCCGACGCTCAGATGCGCGATGGTGACGTCCTCGGACTCGCCGGAGCGGGCCGACACGATGGTGCCGAAGCCCGCGTCCTTCCCGGCGCGCAGGGCCCGGTACGCCTCGGTGACCGTGCCCGCCTGGTTGGGTTTGACCAGGACGGCGTTCGCCGCGCCGTCGGTGGCCGCCGCTTCGACCCGTCGGGCGTTCGTGACCAGGTAGTCGTCGCCGATGACCTGGCAGCGGCTCCCGTAGCGGCGGGTGAACTCCCTCATGCCCTCGTGGTCGTCCTCGCCCACCGGGTCCTCGACGGACAGGATCGGGTACTGCTCGATCCAGCCGCCCAGCATGTCGATCAGTGCCGCGGTGTCCAGTGTGCGCTCGTCGAGTGCCAGCGTGTACCGGCCCGCGCCGCCGAACTGCGAGGCCGCGACGTCCAGCGAGATGCCGACCTCGGTCGAGGGCGTGAAACCGGCGCTCTCGATGGCCCGGGTCAGCATCTCCAGGGCCTCCTCGTTGGAGTCGAACGCCGGCCAGAAGCCACCCTCGTCGGCCACACCCTGTGCCTTCCCCGCCTTCCGCATCAGGCTCCCGGCGACCCGGTAGATCTCCGCCGTCCAGTCCAGCGCCTCGGAGAAGCTGCCTGCCGCGGGGCAGACGACCATGAAGTCCTGCACGTCCACGCGCCGGTCCGCGTGAGCGCCGCCGCCGAAGATCTGGATCTCCGGGAGCGGGATGCGCACCCGCCGTCCGCCGGCCAGGTGCTGCCACAGCGGCACACCCGCCGACGCGGCGGTGGCGTGCAGAACGGCCATGGACGTGGCCACGATCGCGTTGCCGCCGAGACGGCTGCGGTCGGGGGTGCCGTCGAGGTCGATCAGGAGCCGGTCGACGGTCTCCTGGTCGGTCGTGTCCAGGCCGAGGAGAGCGGGCGCGATCTCACCGTTCACCGAGCCGACCGCGCGCCGGACGTCCAGTCCGCCGAAGCGGAGCCCGCCGTCGCGCAGGTCGAGCGCCTCGCCCCGGCCCGTCGAGGCCCCGGCCGGCGCGATGGCCCGTCCGGTCGCGCCGTTCGCGAGGTGTGCCTCGACCTCCACGGTCGGCCGACCACGTGAGTCCCACACCCTGCGGCCGTGGAGCTTGGCGATCCGCGCGTCTGTCATGGCGGTGCGACCTTTCGGAGTCGGGATGGTGCGGGCGGCGAGCGGTCCCGTGCGGGGCCTGTCGTGGGACGGGGGCATGCCCGTCCCACGACAGGCCCGTGGCCGGAGGAGAGCCATGTCCTTCGTAGGACGAGAGCTGTGTCCTTCGTAGGACGAGGGTCAGGTCCGTGGGCGGACGAGGGTCATGTCCGTCGTGGGGCATGTCGCTGGTCGGCGGTGCCGGACCGGTGCGCAGGACGCCAGGGACGCCCGCCCGGGCCGGCGACGAGGGTGCCGACCGTTCGTGCTAACGATAGCGCAATCGTGCGAGGCGTTGGGGACCGTGTCAAGACTCTAGCGGCGCGAAGATGGGGAGCGGTGATGGGGAGAACTCGGCAGAAACGGTGCCGCGCGCGAGGGTCGTGCGCTCGACAGCGCAGTGCTATCGTTCGCACAGCCGGGTATCCCGGCCGGAACCCCGGCGGACCCGCCCTTCCTGGACGGACGGACAGCACAGGTGCGCGGGTCCGCCGGACCGGATCACGGCACCGAGGAAAGCGAGCCCGACATGGCAAACGCGCCCGACACGCCTGCCGCGCCCTCCGAAGCGCCCATGACCCTCACCGTCGTGGTGGCCAGCACGCGTCCCGGACGTGTCGGCAGGTCCGTCGCGGACTGGTTCACCGCCCGGGCCGCGCAGTGCGAGCGGTTCGAGTCGCACACCGTCGACCTCCAGGAACTCGCCCTGCCGTGCACCCCGGAGTGCAACGGGGGGCTTCCCCGCCCCGTTGAAGAACGCCTGGGGCTGCCTGGTCGTGGAGTGGCAGCACAAGCCGGCCGCGTTCGTCGGCTACGGCAGGGGTGGCGGCAGGCACCCGGGCGGTGCAGATGGGCAAGCAGGTCGGCGAACCTCAGGATGCTGCCGATCGGTCCGACGGTGAGCATTCCGTTCATCGGTGAACTCGTCGAGGACGGTGCTTTCCGGCCCGGCAAGATCCACGAGGCGGCGGCCGAGCAGGTGCTGGACGAGCTGGCGCGTACGTCGCGTGTCATGCGGAGTCTGCGCGGCGGAACGCACTGAGAGGACGTTCGCGTCACTTATGTGACGCTTCATGGGGGTTCGCTCCTGCCGGAATTCGCGTCGTACAGGCGAAACAGGTAGTTTGCGGCCGCAGTCGCGTCGGTGCTGATCTCGCATTTCGCGATGGTTAAAGCCGATAGCTCCTGTCCGGTTCGAATACCTTCTGAAAGACGGCTTTTGCCTCGCTCGATCGAGCGATATGCCCGGGTGTGGTCCTCGTGCATGAGTATCCCCATGACCTCCTCGCAGCAGCGCCAGCCGTACCTGAGCGATCTGTCCGATGCCCGCTGGGCATTGATCGAGCCGACGTTGACGGCCTGGCGGGCCGAGCGGCAGAAGACCTCGCTCAACCTCGGGGGAAAGGTCACTGACCTGCGGGAAGTCATGAACGCGATCCTCTTCCTCAACCGGACCGGCGTCCCCTGGCGCTACCTGCCCCATGACTTCCCGCCGCACACCACCGTGTTCGGTTACTTCAGCGCCTGGACCGCCGACGGCACCATCGAGAAACTCGGCCTCCACCTGCACCGGATGGTCCGTGAGCAGGCAGGACGCACCGCCGAACCCACTGCCTGTGTCATTGACGCCCAGAGCGTCAAGACCGCGACCAGCGTTCCCACCGACACCCAAGGCACCGACGCCGGCACTGTGGATGAGCGGCGGCCCGGGTACCCGGGCGGCCGCCGAGGTGGCGTTGACCGGCACGGACGAGGACATCCGGCACTTCCTGGACTCCGAGGCGGCCGACGCCACCGTGCAGGACCAGCGGGTCGCCGCCGCCCAGATCGCGAGCATCGGCGGACTGAGCCTGATCGACGCAGCTCGTAAGGCCCTCGCCGGAACCCCGCAAGACCTGTCGGTCTTCCTCAAGGACGGCTGGAAGGCTCCGCTGGAGCAGGACCAGCGCGTCCGCATCGCCCAGATTATCGACCAGGGCGGACAGAATGTGCAGGACAAGGGCCGGGCAGCCCTGAACGGCACGGCCGAAGAGCGCCAGGCGTTCCTCGACAACGACCAGTACGTCCAACGCGAGCAGGACGAGCGCATTCAGGTCGCGCAGATCCTCAGCACCGGTGGCGCGAACGTCGTTGCCGCCGCCCGCCTAGCGCTACGGGGCACCGCCGCCGACATCCACGAGTTCCTCACTGTCGGCCAGTTCGTAGCACGCGCCCGTGACCAGGAACAGACCACCGTGAGCCAGCTGGCCGACCAGGCTGCTGAAGCGGGCCGTCAGGCCGCCGCGGAGACCAAGAAGGCTAAGGATGCCGGGGCTCGCGCCGCAGCGGCCGCGCAGCTGGCCAAGGAGGCGGCAAAGAAGGCCGCCGCCGAGACGGAAGCGGCCAAGAACGACTCCCTCCATGCAGCTTCGGCCGCCGCGCGTGCAGCCTCGGCCGCCAAGCAGGCCGCGGGTGCGGCGCAGCAGGCCATCACCGCCGCCCGCGCCGCCAACGTCTCGTCCCGAGCTGCGGCCAACGCAGCTGCTCAGGCAGCGGCCGCGGCTGTAGGTGCCGCCCAGGCCGCGTCCCGTGCCCGTAACGCCGCCGCCGACGCGGCGGGCGACGCGACCAAGGCTTCCGCCGCGCGCAAGGCCGCGGAGGAAGCACGCAACGCTGCCAAGGGCGCTCGGTGGGCGGCCGGCGCCGCAGAGCAAGCCGGAGTCGCGGCGACCGAGGCGGGGGCGGCGGCCCGGGCCGCGTCCGGGGCGGGCGCGAGCGCCGAGGCCGCCGCCCAAGCGGCGGACGCGGCGAACGCCTATGCGGACCAGGCCGGAGTGCACTCCGGGGACGCAGCGCGGGCGGCGGCCGAGACGCGCCGTCACGCACACGAGGCCACCCGCGCCGCCAACGCCGCGGAGACGCTGGCCACGAAGGCGGCGACCGCAGCGCGTGAGTCCCGCGACGAAGCGAACTCTGCGGCCACGCACGCAGACAACGCCGCGAAGGCGGCCGACGCGGCAGCGGAGCACGCGGGCCAGGCGGCCACCGCCGCGAAGGAAGCCACCGCGCACGCGCTGGCCGCCAAGGGGGCGGCGGACGCAGCCACCGCGGCCGTCAAGAAGGCAAAGGCCACCTACGCGCTCGCACGTGACGTCGAGACGGAGGAACTCACCGCCCGCACCAATGACGGTGTCGTCCAGGCGCAGGACCTCAAGGCGCAGGAGAAACAGCGCCAGATGGCGCAGACGGCCGTACGGCAGCGGTCCAAGGCACTCGCCACTACCGCCGCACGCCTGGCCTCCGAACTGGCCCAGCCCGGTGCTGACACGTCCTCCCTCGCGCGTGCGGGACGAGGCATGGCCGTTGAGGTTATGAAGGTCCGGGGCCCCTGGAGCCGAGGCGCCGCGGCTACCGCGCTGGCGGGAAGCGACGACGAGGTCATCGCTTATCTCCGTACCGGATGGGCGGAGGCGGAGCGCCAGGACATGCGCGTGGAGGTGGAGAACCTGTGGATCAACTCGCCCTCGGCGAAGCTGCGCGCGGCTGCCAACGACGTACTGCGGGGTGAGCCGTCCCTGTTGGACGCGTTCCTGACCGAGGGCCAGTACAAGACGATGGAGCAGGACCTTCGCGTCTACATCGCGCAGATCATCGACGCGGGTGGGCCCATCGCCAAGGAGCGGGGTCGGGCGGCACTCGCCTCCGGCTCAGTGAGCGATCTGCGCGACTTCGCCACCGCTGGGCAGTACGAGGCGCGAGGCGAGGACGAGCGGGTCGCCGCCGCGCAGCTCATCGACTCCGGCGGACCGGAGGTGAAGGCGGCGGCACGCATTGCGCTGGAGGGTCCCGCTCCCTTGCTCCACGCCTTCGTCCAGACCGGTCAGTACATGGCGCGGCAGAAGGACCAATTGGCGGCCGCGCATGTGGCCCAAGTTCAGAGCCTAATCTCCGGTGCCGCTCGCATCGCCGCGACCGCGCAGAGCAACGCCTCGCTCGCCGCGAAAGTCGCTGCCGAGGCTAGGAAGTCCGCGCAGGAGGCACTGGACGCGGCCAAGGCGGCAGAGGCTTCGGCGAAGCAGGCCGACGGCTATGCAGCCGACGCCAAGCAGTCCGCCGACGAGGCCGCCACGTCCGCAGCACAGGCGGCGGAGTCCGCCAGGAAGGCCCGCAAGGCACAGGCCGACGCCAGCCACGCCGTCACTCGTGCGGTCAACTCTGCAGCGCACGCGCAGCGTTCCGCCGGTGCCGCCCAGGCGTCGGCCAGCCAAGCCGGCGCTGCCGCCGAGCAGGCTCGGGCCTCCGCGCAGGCAGCCGGCAAGGACTCCGCCGCGGCCACCAAGGCATACGCCGACGCGTTCAAGATCGCGGTGCAGAAGCAGAACGAGGAGACCGCCCGCTGGGAGAAGATCAAGAGGGACTACCTCGAGGAGCACCCGGTAGAAGAGGAAGACGACGACTGGATACCCGACTGGCTCGAGGACACCGGAGACACGATCCTCAACTATGGCGAGGCTATCTTCACCAGCCCCGAGCTGTGGATCGGAGCGGCGGAGACCGGTGCGTCGATTTTCCTAATGGGGTTCGGGGCGAGTGAGGATCTCGCGGGGGGCGCCATCTGCCTGACCGGCGTCGGCTGTCTCGCAGGCGCCCCCGCCATCGCCATGGGGACGGGCCTGATCGTCACCGGTGCCTACGGTGTCGGGGACGGCATATCGCGCATGGACGACGGCCTGCGTACGGCCCTGCGCAACGCGGAGGAGTCCACCGGCCGCACTTCGGCGGGCGGTGGCAACGAACAGCGCGCGATGGACCTGGTTCGAGAGAATCCGGAGTACGGCAACCAGCTGCCGGTCGTGATGAAGGACCCGCGATGGCCCGCCTCCGACGGGTGGGTCAAGATGGAGCAGACTGTCGACGGCGTCGAGATCCACTACGTGTGGAACACGCAGACCCGGACGGCAGCCGACTTCAAGTACAAGGACCGCGCCAACTAGGCGGCGGCCCATCGGAACGACCTCGGCACGATCTCCCACGAAATGAGGCACATGATGAACGAGGAGGCCGACCAGCCTTCTGACTGGCCGGCGAACGCCTGGCCGACGGGCACGCGCGTCCGTGTCATCCAAGATCCCTCCTGGGCCGGCCCGTGGCCTGTGGAGTTCTGGGGAACGGTGGACGATCTGCGCTCGCCGGTCCCGGTGGACCACGCTTCGGCGCGGGAGGGTGAGCTCGTCTACTGGATCCGCTTCGACGAGCCCCAGGTCGACAGTGACGGCTCTGGTCCCTATCGCGGCGCGGAAATCTGGGACCGCTACCTGACTAGGGAGTCGACGGAGCCGGTCGGGTAACCCACCGCCCGTACGCACCACACGTCGGCCCTCTCACCCGAGGGGGCCGACCGGGCCAGGGGCTAACAACGCCTACTGAGGTTGAACTCGTGGAGTCGTAGGGGCTGGCGACTTGTCGCCGGTGAGGTATCACCGAAGGCATGCGGTATCCACAAGGGGGCGGGCCGACCGCCGAACGGCAGCAGTTCCGCGAGGAGTTACGGCTCAAGGCGGCCGAGAGGTTCGCCCGGGGTGAGGCGAGCTCGGTGATCGCGAAGGACCTGCGGGTCAGTGTCCGGTCGGTGCAGCGGTGGCGGCAGATCTGGGGCGAGGGCGGTCCGCGGGCTCTGCGGTCGCAGGGGCCGGCGTCGCTTCCGAGGCTGAGCGAGAAGCAGTTCGCGCAGTTGGAGGCGGAACTGGCCAAGGGACCGGTCGCGCATGGCTGGGAAGACCAGCGTTGGACGCTGGCGCGGGTCAAAACGGTGATCGGACGACGCTTCCACCTGGCCTACACGGTCCAGGGTGTGCGCAAGCTCCTGGTGTGCAACGGCTGGTCCTGCCAGGTCCCGGCCCGACGGGCCATGGAACGGGACGACGCCGCGGTCGCGGGACGGCACGTCCAGACGCCAACTGTTAGTGAAGCGCACTCGCAGGCCGCCTGAATCAGCTGCATGGACCTCGGCGACCACCTGATCGAGCAGTTGCGGCAGTCGGTCCAGGTTGATCCGTGCTGATGCGTGGACAGGCACGACTTCGTGGTCCGTTGTCAGCTCGGCGGGACTGTGCGCCTCGATCCGGTTTGAACCGGTGTGAAGTCGCAGGACGCTGCCGATGATCATCTCGCCGATGCCGATCCCACGCATCGAGCGGATGTCCCATCCGTCTTCCACACGGTTGATCCCGTTGTCCATACCGCAAGACTACGGACCCTGGCTGCCACGCTGCCACACAAGATCGTGTTACGAGCTCTTTGTACAGGCTCCCCAGATCCGGGCGTAGGTCTGCATTTTGGTCAAACTGATTGCCGGGGCTTCGTTGTGAATCCTGTCCATGGTCATCCCTCCTGTATCCCGTGACACCCTCGTTCTCGCGGTCGCGGCCGTGGCATGAGGAGCGACGACTGGTGGGCGGTTGCCGAGCCGGCCGATTGGGAGGAGTGGCTATACCTCGAACTCGGCGTTGAGTCGCAGTCGAGCGCCCAGTGCGCGCAGGTATCTGGCGAGTGTGCCGACCTCGGTTGCTTCGAGGGTCCCGGTTTCGATAGCAGATACGCGCGACTGGGAGACATTCATCCGCTTGGCGACGGCTTGCTGTGTGAGCCCACGGCGTTTGCGTTCCATGCGCAGTGCCGCCATCAGGAGCTGCAGGTCGTCGGACATGGCCTCGTCGGCGGCGGGGAGGTCCTCTCTGAGAGGACGTCCTGCTTGAAGAAGCGATAGTTCATGGTTTGTGCCAGGTTATGACCGTTTCACCCGTCGCTCGTTTTGCGAGATTGGAGATCATCGCGAGGCGAATCATGCTCTCGGAGTGCGCCGGTTTGGTCTCGTAGTCGCGGGCGAGGCGACGGTGCATCATGATCCACCCGAAACTCCGCTCCACGACCCAGCGCCGCGGGATCACGGAAAAGCCTTTGACCTGCTCGTTCCGTGGAACGACGTCGACATCGATACCGAGCGAGGCGCCGTGTTCGATGGCCTTCTTCTTGTAGCCGGTGTCGACCCATGCCTTGCTGATGGTGGGGTGGTCGGCGGCGACGCGGGTGAGGAGCTGGATACCGGCCGCGTTGTCCGAGACGCTGGCGGCGGTCACCATGACCAGCAGTAACAGGCCGAGAGTGTCGACGACGATGCTGCGTTTGCGTCCGACGATCTTCTTGCCGGCGTCGGTGCCTTGGGTGTCGGTGGGAACGCTGGTCGCGGTCTTGACGCTCTGGGCGTCAATGACACAGGCAGTGGGTTCGGCGGTGCGTCCTGCCTGCTCACGGACCATCCGGTGCAGGTGGAGGCCGAGTTTCTCGATGGTGCCGTCGGCGGTCCAGGCGCTGAAGTAACCGAACACGGTGGTGTGCGGCGGGAAGTCATGGGGCAGGTAGCGCCAGGGGACGCCGGTCCGGTTGAGGAAGAGGATCGCGTTCATGACTTCCCGCAGGTCAGTGACCTTTCCCCCGAGGTTGAGCGAGGTCTTCTGCCGCTCGGCCCGCCAGGCCGTCAACGTCGGCTCGATCAATGCCCAGCGGGCATCGGACAGATCGCTCAGGTACGGCTGGCGCTGCTGCGAGGAGGTCATGGGGATACTCATGCACGAGGACCACACCCGGGCATATCGCTCGATCGAGCGAGGCAAAAGCCGTCTTTCAGAAGGTATTCGAACCGGACAGGAGCTATCGGCTTTAACCATCGCGAAATGCGAGATCAGCACCGACGCGACTGCGGCCGCAAACTACCTGTTTCGCCTGTACGACGCGAATTCCGGCAGGAGCGAACCCCCATGAAGCGTCACATAAGTGACGCGAACGTCCTCTGAGCCGAGCCGGCCCCGGCATGACGCCGACATGGCGCCGGGAGTGACAGCGGGAGTGTCACCGGGAGTGACGGCGGGCGTGGCGGCGGAATGACATCGGGTGTGACGGCGGACTGGCGCCCGGCATGACGTCCGGCATGACGCCGGGCACGACTTCCGGCACGCACGACTTCCGGCATGACGCCGGGCACGACGCCCGGCATGACGAAGGCGCCCGGAGTGATGCACCCCGGGCGCCTTCGTCATGCCGGGCGCGCCTTCCGGACGCCTTGGCCCCGCGCGTTCCGGGTGGCACCGGCATGTCGCGTTCCGGGCGCCTTCGCCGTGCCCGGCACCGGGCACGGCAAAGGCGCGCGCACCGGGCCGGGTGTCGTCGTCTCGCCGGATCAGTCGGCTGCAGTGGCGCGTGCGCTCCGGGACGGCCCCCGGCCGTCGGGAGGCGCCGTGCTGCCGCGCAGGATCAGGGAGCCGGGAGAGACCGAGGTGTACGGGCCGTCGTTGCCCGCCCCGGTCTTGAGCCTGCGCATCAGCCACAGCGCGCAGCCGGTGGCCATCTCCTGGATCGGCATGCCGATCGTGGTGAGTCCGGGGCCCCACCAGGAGAAGCCGGGCTCGTCACCGAATCCGACCACGGACAGTTCGCCGGGCACCTTCACCCCCTGCTCGGACAACTCCTCCAGAACCCCCAGGGTGAGCTGGATCGATCCCAGGACGAGCGCGGTGGGCGCGTCGGAGCCGCTCAGCAGCCGGCGCACCGCCCGGCGCCCGTGGTCCACGGACGACGGCGGCCCCAACTCCGTACGCCGGGCGTCGTACGGCAGGCCGCCGTCGTGCAGGGCGGTGCGGAAGCCGCGCAGACGGTCCGCGCCCGTCGGTAGTTCCTCGGGGCCGCCCAGGTAGGCGATGTCGGTGTGGCCCAACGTCACCAGGTGGGCCGTGGCCCGGCGCAGCGCCTCGTGGTCGTCCACGCCGAACCACTGGGAGCCGAGCGAGGGGTGGCGGCGCAGCAGTTGCAGGTGCGGCAGCGTGCGCAGCAGCTTGACGGACTCGTTGTGCGGGCGGGCGGTGGGCACGATGATGACGCCGGCCACGCGGGTCGCGGACAGTTCCCGCAGATGGCGCAGCTCCACCATCCGGTCGTCGTCGGTCTCCGAGAGCATCAACTGATAGCCCTCGGCCTCCATGTTCTTGGACAGTTCATGGGCGATGGTCGAGTAGAAACTGTTGCGGATGTCCGGGATCACCAGCGCGACCACGTTGCTGGACGCGCCCCGCATCATCCGTGCGGCGCGGTTGCCGACGTATCCCATCTCCGAAGCGGCCTGCCGTACCCGGAACTTGGTCTCCTCGCTGATCCGCGCGTCGTCGGCGAGCGCCCGGCCGACGGTCGAGACGGAGACCCCGAGGCGTTCGGCGATGTCCTTGGTCGTGACCACGTAAAGGATCCCCCTCGACTCACTGGCCGGTGCTGTCACTTTCCGTATGCCAACGATAGCGCTCGTCGTCGCGCTCCGTGGTCGGGCGGGTGACGTCCCTCCATCGATCATTCCGACCGTGCTAACGTTAGCATTGTTCGTGGGGTCGTGCAGTCGCCTGTGGCTGCCCAGTTGCGGAGGTGTCCGTGCGGATCGTCAGATACGCCGTCGGCGGCGTGCGTCACTACGGGGAACTCGAAAAGGGCGACGTCGGGATCGCGCGATACGAAGGTGATCCCTATACCGGGCTGGTGCCCACGGGCCACGTCGACCAGGTCGGTGACGTGAGGCTTCTTCCGCCGCTCGACCGGCCCCGGATCTTCGGATTCGCCTACAACTACGCCGCGCACGTCGACGAGACCGACCAAGAGATTCCGGACGTTCCCGTGTGTTTCATGAAGCCGAGCACTGCGGTCATCGGTCCGGGAGACGCCATCGTCTATCCGGCGGACGGTGAACTGATCCATTTCGAGGGCGAGTTGGTTGTCGTCATCGGAAAGGAAGCCCGTCATGTGAAGCCTTCCGAGGCCGCGGAATACATCCTCGGTTACACATGCGGCAATGACATCAGCGATCGCATCGTCCAGCGCAGGGAAAGCGCATACGGGACGCTTCTCATCGGGAAGGGCCAGGACACGTTCGCGCCCCTCGGTCCCGTCATCGCCACCGGGCTCGACCCCGCGATGCTCTCCCTGACGACCCGGGTGAACGGCGCCGTCGTGCAGTCGGCGAGCACGTCCGACCTGCTGCTCACCGTCCCCGACCTCGTCAGCTACCTCAGCCGCCATCTGACGCTGCTCCCCGGAGACGCGATCATGACCGGCACACCGTCCGGGGTGGGACCGATCCGGCCCGGGGACGAGGTCGAGGTCGAGATCGAGGGGATCGGCGTCCTGCGCAACCCGGTCGTGGCCGAGAGCCGCTGACCCCGGCCGCTCGCCGAGAGCCCGCACGCTACGAGGGCCCGACACCGTCAGACGGTGTCGGGCCCTCGTAGCGTGCGGGTGGGCGGCCGGGGGCCCTGGCGGACCCCGGCCGGGGCCCTAGCGGACCGCGTTGTTGAACTGCGCGGGGCGGACGAAGACCAGGGCGGCGACGCCCACCAGCGGCAGGAGTGTCACCTGCAGCAACCCCGCTCCCGTCCAGCCGAAGGAGTCCACCAGGGCGGCGAAGAGCAGGCCCGAGAAGGCCGCCGTGCCGTAGTAGCTGGTGACGAAGAGACCGGAGGCGCGGCCGATCTGCTCCGGGCGGACGGCCCGCTGCATCGCGCTGTTGCTGTTGGGGTAGATGAAGCCCAGCCCGAAGGCGCCCATGAGGAAGGCGAACGCGCACTGCAGCCCGACGCCGGCGTGCGTCTCGTAGATGCAGGCGGCGATGGCCGAGACGGCGAGCAGGCTGGCGATCAGCAGGTTCCGCTGGTTGATCCGGTCGCCGAGCCAGCCGCCGAGAACAGCCGTCATGCCGCCGAAACCGAGCAGGCTCATCGCCAGCGCCGCCTGCTCGGAGGTGTAGTGCAGCGAGGTGATGAGGTACGTCGGGTAGAGGCCGAGGAACCCGTAGATGGCCACACCGCTGACGATCGAGTGGATCGCCAGCGCGACGGTGTTGCGGTTGTAGGCGGAGGAGGGCATGTACTCGTAGGTCCCGCCCGAAACGGCTTTCTCGACCCGCTGCTCGGTCAGGCCGGTCCTGACGAGGAACAGCGAGGCGGCGGCGATCAGCAGTCCGGCCGTACCGAACAGATAGAACGGCGCATGCCACGTGCCGTGCGTGTTCATGAGCCGCACACCGATGAGCGGGGCGATGAACACGCCGACGGAGTAACCCACCCCGATGATGCCGAAGGCCAGGCCCCGCCGGTGGGTGAAGAAGGCGCCGATCGCGGCGAAGATGGCCGCGGACTGCATGCCCTCGCCGAAGCCCGAGACGACGCGGTACACCGTCATGTCGGCGAGGCCGGTCGCCAGCGGAGTGGCCATCGTGCCCAGGGAGTAGATCACGATGCTGACCAGGAGGACCGTCTTGCGGCGGAAGCGGTCCAGAAGGTAGCCCGCGGGCAGTCCGGCCAGGGCCATGCCGAGCGTGAAGTTCGTCGCCAGCAGCCCGCCCTGCTCCAGCGAGAAGCCGTAGTCCTGGCGAATGTCGGGCAGCAGCGGCGGGAAGACCTGGCGGTCCATCGCGTTGACCATGTAGGAGAGGACGACCAGCAGGAAGCCCACGGCGATCATCGCCCGGGAAATGGGCGCACGGTTGCTTTCCTGGGTTCCGTCGGCGGACACGGCAGGGGTGTCTACTTGGGCTGCGTGAGTCATTGCGGCTCCAGAGGAGGGATGGGTCGCGGCAGGCCGCGGCCGGTTCATCGCGGGTACGGTCCCGTACGGCGACGACGAGAAGCGGTGAGCTGAACACTGATGCGGTCCGGCCGAAGGCGTCGATGCGCCCAGGGGCCGGACGCGCGGCCGAATGCGGCGACAGGGCTGACGCGCGGTCGGACGCCGCATGCGGAATTCAGCCGTTGCTCGCCTGTCGGGGACATCCCTGGCGGTGGAGTCTTCGACGGCTCGACCCGTTACGGAATGTTCCGGAAAATCGGGTCGGCGATGGCAGAAACCATGCGGGGAAGTCCGCGGTGCGTCAAGACGTGAACGCCGCTTTTCTTCGTCTGCCCTCGTATTCGTGGCGGTGCGGCCTTTCTTGGCCGGCGCCGGACGAGCCCGCCGCGGGGCCGGCGTCAGTGCGCGTACCGCACTCTTGACGCGTCGAAGGGCCTCAGTGCTATCGTTAGCATCGCCTGGCTGTGACAGAGTGATTCGACATACCTCCGCAGTGCCCCGCAGCGCCCCTGCCGGCCCTGCGGCGCCCCCGCACACGCGTGACCCGTTCCGGGGGCGGCCCGCGACGTCTTCGCCGACCACAAGCCGGCGGGAGCCGACGCCCGACCCCAGCCCAGCGACCCTCTCCACCTCGCCCGCGGCGACCGCCGGCCCCATCGGACAGGACCGGTCGGTCGCCCCCCGGGTGACGATCAACCCGCTGACCGCATACGACCGGGCACCACGCCCGGCCGTCCGCATCGACCGCACGATTGCGCGAGGACGACCTGCCATGAAACCACCGAGCCGCCGCGGCACCGTGCTGCTCACCGACCACGCCTGGCCCGACGACTCCGTCGAGCGAGCGGTCCTCGAAGAGGCCGGCCACACCCTCGTGACCGGTCCCGCCGAACCCGCCTCCGCGGAAGTGATCGACGGCCTGGTCGCCGAACACCGACCCGCCGGCATCCTCACCTGCTGGGCGCCCGTCTCCACCACCGCAGTTCAGACGTCACCGGACCTGAGGGTCGTCGCCAGACTCGGCGTCGGTCTCGACAACATCGCCGTGGACACCGCGACCGAAAGCGGCGTGTGGGTCACCAACGTGCCGGACTACTGCGTCGAGGAGGTGTCCGACCACGCGGTGGGCATGGTGCTGGCCTGGACCCGCGGCCTGGCCGCGTTCGACCGCGACGTCCGGGCCGGCCGCTGGAACCCCGCGAGCGCCAGACTGCGCCGACTCTCCACGCTGACCTGCGGCGTCGTCGGATACGGGCGCATCGGCCGCGCCACCGCACGCAAACTCGGCGCGTTCGGCTGCCGCATCCTCGCGCACGACCCGCACCCGCCGAAGAGCGCCCCCGGAGTGGAGCCGGTGGGCCTGGAGGAGCTGCTGCGCCGCAGCGACGTGGTGATCCTCCACGTGCCGCTCACACCCGGCACCCACCACGTCATCGGCGCCGAACAGCTGGCCCTGATGAAGCCGGGCGGCCTGCTCGTCAACGTCAGCCGGGGAGGTCTCGTCGACACCGACGCGGTCGTCGAGGCACTGGACACCGGACAGCTGGACGGAGCCGCCTTCGACGTGCTGGAAAGCGAACCGCACGTCCCCGCCGGACTGCTCCATCAGCCCGGAGCCCTGATCACCCCGCACGTCGCCTTCTCCTCCGACGCCTCGGTCACGGAACTGCGCCGCCGCGCCGCGCAGGACGTCGTACGCGTTCTCGCGGGCGAGGCCCCCGCCCACGCCTGCAACAACCCCCACGGCCTGACGACCGAACCGGCGGAACAGCGATGAGCGCCGACGCCACGCGTCCGGCGCCGGGTCCGGAGGCCACGCATCCGAGCCCGGAGGCCACGCATCCGAGCCCGGAGGCCACGCATCCGAGCCCGGAGGCCACGCATCCGAGCCCGGAGGCCACGCATCCCGATCCGGACGCCACGCATCCGAGCCCGGACGCCGCGCTGACCGACTTCCTGGTCGCGCACCGGCTCGCCCGCCCCGGTGAAACCGCCCGCGGGACGCCGCTGGCCGGCGGCGTCTCCTCCGACCTGTGGCGGGTGGACCTCCCGGGACGCTCCCTCTGCGTCAAACGCGCGCTGGCCAGGCTCAAGGTCGCCGCCGACTGGCAGGCACCGGTCTCGCGCAACGCCTACGAATGGGCGTGGATGCGGTTCGCCTCCCGGCACCGGCCCGACAGCGTGCCCGAGCTGCTGGCCCACGATCCCGAAGCCGGACTCTTCGCGATGGCGTACCTGCCGCCCGAGCACTACCCCGTGTGGAAGGCGCGACTGCTGGCCGGAGAAGTGGCCCCGAAGACCGCGGCGGCCGTCGGGGAACTGCTCGGCACCCTGCACGCCAGGAGCGCCGGCGACGCCGGCCTCGCGAAGGAATTCGCCACCGACGACAACTTCCACGCGCTGCGCATCGAGCCGTACCTGTTGGCGACCGCCGCCGAGCACCCCGATCTGGGCGATGTCCTCCAGCGACTCGCCGACCGCACTGCCACCACGCATCTGGCCCTGGTCCACGGCGACGTCAGCCCCAAGAACATCCTCGTCGGCCCGACGGGACCCGTCCTGCTGGACGCCGAGTGCGCCTGGTACGGAGACCCGGCCTTCGACCTCGCCTTCTGCGTCAACCATCTGCTGCTCAAGAGCCTGGTCGTGCAAGGGCGACGCGCCGAGCTGCTGCGGTCCGCCCGCGCGCTGGCCGAGGCATACGGCCGGTGCGTCGACTGGGAGGACCTGAGCCGCCTCGAGTCACGAGCCGCCTCCCTCCTGCCGGCCCTGCTGCTCGCGCGCGTGGACGGCAAGTCCCCGGTGGAATACCTCACGGACGAACGGCGCCGGGACTTCGTCCGCACTGTGGCGTCGGCGCTCCTGCGGGCGCCCGCGCACACGGTGACGGAGGTTTTGGACGCCTGGGCCACGGCACTGAAGGCCCCGCCCGAACCGCTCAGCCTGCCTGCCCGCCCCCTCGGCAGCCGGTCGGACTGACCCCTCGGCAATCGGCCTGCCCGCCCCCTCAGCCGCCGGCCTGCCCGATCCGTCAGCAGTCGGCCAGACTGCCCCCCCCGGCAGTCGGCCGGACCGGCCCGGCGGATTCGACGTGCCGCGGGGTCCGACCAAGGAGAGAGACATGCGCAGAGTCGTCACCGGCCGCGACGCGAACGGCAGGTCGGTCGTCACCAGCGACGGACCGATCCCGCGCAGCCGCGAGTTCACCAGCCTTCCGGGCTGGGTGTCCCGCCTGCCCTGGGCCACCGAGCCCGGCGAACCGGTCAGCCGCAGGGGCGAGGACCCCACGCCGAGGATCACGAGCCTGCTCCCGGCGCCCGGCGGCACCCGGTTCATCGTGCTGACCTTCCCGCCGGACAGCGCCATGGCCGATCCGTCGTTCGATCCCGTCGCCTTCGACGAGGAGCAGCGCGCCGACTCGCCGGGCATCGCGGACCTCATGGAGCCCGACGGCATGCACACGACGCCGACCGTCGACTACGGCCTCGTGCTGCAGGGCGAGATCGTCCTCGAACTGGACGACGGCCGGTGCACCCGACTGTCGGCCGGTGACCTCGTCATCCAGAACGGCACCCGGCACGCGTGGCGCAACCGCAGTGACGAACCGGTGACCATGGCCTTCGTCCTCGTCGGCGCGAACCACGACGACTGACCGAGCCCCGACACAGACACCGTTCGGTCCCGTCCGCCCGGCCGGCCCCCGGCCCCCCGCATGCACCCTCCCTGACCCGCCGGGCACAGGGCCGGGCCGGTGGGGGAGCCACGCGACTACCGGGTGGAAGCCGATGGGAACTGCCGGGAGAGGCCGGCGGGGGCTACCGGGTCGAGGCCCGACGGGCTTGGCCGAGCCGGCTCGCCGGCCGCCCCGACTCCTCGATCAGCTCGGCGGGCTCGTGCACCACGAAGTCGTGGCCTGAGCAGCGCCTCGTTTGTCAGTGGTGCTGCGTGGCCTCCATGGGCATCTCGGTCGGTTCCTCGTCGACGGGCCGTGTTCAGTGGATCCGCAGAACGTCGAGTGCCGTAAGCGCCACGTGGAGTCCGGTGCGCTGTTCGCCGGATTCCAGGTCGCAGTCGAGTATCCGCTCGATCGTGCGCAGGCGTTGGTAGACGGTCTCCCGGGACAGACCGCTGGAGCGGGCGGCGATCGTCTTGTTGCCGGCCGCGTCCAGGTAGTGGCGCAAGGTGGTCAGGAGGTCGGTGCCGTGGCGGGTGTCGTGGTCGACCAGGCGGCCGAGCTGTCGTTCGGCGTAGTCCTGGATGCGGGTGTCGTCACGGAGGGCGAACAGCAGACGGGCCAGACCGATGTCGGACCGTTCGTGAAAGGAGCGGCCCGCGGGGAGGGGCTGGCCGGGCCGGGTGGCCTCGGCGACGCGGGCTGCCTCGCGGAAGGAGCGGGCGACGTGAGCGAGGTCCGTGGCCTCGGAGCCGACACTCACGGTCGCCGTGGGGGCCAGGTCCAGCGAGGTGCGGCTCAGGTGCTCGACCGTGGGGCGCCAGGGTTGGGAGGGGCGCAGCGCCAGCAGGATGCCGAGGCGAGTGGGGGTGAGGTGGCCGACGAGTGCCTGGATTCCTGACGTCCTCAGTTCTTCGGAGAGGCGGCTTTCGGTTTTCGCGGTGTCGTCCTTGGCGGGGATGTCCGCGAGTACGGCGATGAAGGAGGTGTTCTCGGTGGGCAGGCCCAGTGCGGCGACACGGGCGCGGGCGTCCGTGGGGGAGCGGTGGCGCTGTTCGACGAGATCGCGCAAGGTGTTGCGGTGGGCGGTGCGTTCCCAGGGTGTGGGGTGGATGAGGCGGGCGATGGTGATGGCCATCGCGGTCCTTTCGAGGACCGTGACGTCTTCGGGGCCGAAGGGGCTCGGAGACGATGTGTCGGGTGTGGTGGGGAGCATGGCCACGCGGCCCCAGCGTGCGCCCTGGTATTCCACGGGTGCCACGAGCCAGTCCTCGGGGCCGGACACAACTGTGTGATCGGCAGGTGGAGTGGCCCGGGAGCGCCGTTCCCAGTCGGCCAGTGCGGCTTCCGTGGTGCTGCCGGAAGGCTCGCAGATCAGTGCCTGGTGGACCAGGTTCTCCAGCACGACCGGGTGGCCGCTCATGTCCGCCGCGGCACGTACGACGTCCTCGGGGCCGGCCCCGCGCAGCGTGAGCGCGGTGAACGCTTCGTGGATGTGCTGGGTCCGGCGCATCGCATCGGCCTGGTTGCCGAGGATGAGTGCGTGGACCACCTGGGTGACCTCCAGGAAGTTGACGTCCTTGGCCAAGGTCACGAGGGGGAGGCCACGGGCCTGGCAGGCGTGGACGAGCGCGTCCGGCGGGCGGTGGTACCGGCGGACCAGCTCGATGACCAGGGCTGCCGCGTCGACGTCGGCGAGTTCGTCCACGTAACGGCGTACGCCGACCGCGTCCTCGGGCAGGGGCATTCCGGTGGTGAGGACGAGTTCGCCGCCCTTGAGGAAGGAGGCGGGGTCGGTCAGCTCGGTGATGTGGACCCAGCGGACGGGGCGGTCGAGCCCGGCCACGCCGGCGACGACCTGGGGCTGTCCGGCGGTGAGGACGGGAAGCGCCAGTACGTCGGCCACGGTGAGCGGCCTGCCGACCGCGTCCATGTCCCGGCCCGGCAGGGAGGCGTCAGGGCCGTCGGTGCCGGGCCCTGGAGCCGCGTGGTGGTTCTCGCTCACGGTGCCTCCCTGCCCGCCCAGTCACTCTGACAAGTGGCGCTGACCTGCGCAAGGGGAGTGGGCCGACGGTCATAGGGATCACAGGCCGGGTATGCGGACGGCGCGGTTGACACAACGTCCGGATACCGCGTCCCGGCTGGACAGATCGCACGTTGGCTCCTTGGGGGGCGGCGGAGATGCTCGGGGGACCGCAACCGTCCGACGACCCACGCCGGGAGACGAACATGACCGCACTGTCGCCGCACCTTCGCCAGGCCACGCCCGTGAGCGCGGTGCGGGGCGAGGGCGTCCACCTGTACGGCGAGGACGGTCGCCGCTACCTCGACTTCACCGCCGGCATCGGCGTCACCAGCACCGGACACTGCCACCCCAAGGTCGTCGCGGCAGCCCAGGAGCAGGTCGGCACCCTCATCCACGGCCAGTACACGACGGTCATGCACCAGCCCCTGCGGCAGCTCGTCGACAAGCTCGGCGAGGTGCTGCCGACCGGCCTGGACAGCCTGTTCTTCACCAACTCCGGCAGCGAGGCGGTGGAGGCCGCGCTGCGGCTGGCCCGCCAGGCCACCGGCCGCCCGAACGTCGTCGTGTGCCACGGCGGCTTCCACGGCCGTACGGTGGCCGCCGCCGCCATGACCACCTCCGGCACCCGCTTCCGGTCCGGTTTCTCCCCGCTGATGAGCGGGGTGGTCGTCACCCCCTTCCCGTCGGCCTACCGGTACGGCTGGGACGAGGAGACCGCGACCCGTTTCGCCCTGAAGGAGCTGGACTACACACTCCAGACGATCTCCTCGCCCGCCGACACGGCCGCGATCATCGTCGAGCCGGTGCTGGGCGAGGGCGGCTACGTGCCCGCGACCCGTGCTTTCCTCGAAGGTCTGCGCGAGCGGGCGGACCGGCACGGCTTCCTGCTGATCCTGGACGAGGTGCAGACCGGCGTGGGCCGCACAGGCCGCTTCTGGGGCCACGACCACTTCGGTGTCACTCCGGACATCCTCGTCACCGCTAAGGGCCTGGCCAGCGGCTTCCCGATCTCCGGCATCGCGGCCTCCGAGGAGCTGATGGCGAAGGCGTGGCCTGGCTCGCAGGGCGGTACGTACGGCGCCAACGCGGTGGCGTGCGCGGCGGCCTGCGCCACTTTGGACGTCGTTCGCGAGGAGAGGCTCGTCGAGAACGCCGAGGCGATGGGAGCGCGGCTGCGGCAGGGCCTGGAGGCGGTCGCCGACCGGACACCGGCCATCGGGGACGTACGCGGCCTCGGGCTGATGCTGGCCACCGAGTTCGTCACCGAGGACGGCAGCCCCGACCCCGAGACCGCCGCCCGCGTACAGCGTGCCGCGGTCGACGAGGGCCTGCTGCTGTTGCTGTGCGGCGCCTGGAACCAGGTCGTGCGCATGATCCCGGCGCTGGTGATCGACGAGACGGCGGTGGACGAGGGGCTCCAGGCGTGGGCGGCCGCGGTGGAGGCCGGGACGTCGGGAGCGACGGCACGATGAGCGACGTCCTCGTGCGGCTGACCGCCCGGCTCGCCGAGACCGCTCCCGGCCTGCGGGTGGAGACCGGGCCCGGGACCGGCCCCTACGCCTACGACGCCTCCAACTACCGCGTTCCGCCACAGGCCGTGGCCTTCCCCCGCGGTGCCGACGACGTGGTCGCGGTGGTGCGGGCCTGCCGGGAGACGGGCGTTGCGGTCACCGCGCGCGGCGGCGGCACCAGCATGGCGGGCAACGCGGTCGGGCCGGGTGTCGTCCTGGACTTCTCCCGGTACATGAACCGCATCCTGGACATCGACCCGGAGGCGTCGACGGCGCGGGTGGAGGCCGGTGTGGTCCTCGACGCGCTGCAGAGTGCGACCGCCCTGCACGGCCTCGCCTTCGGCCCCGACCCGTCCTCGCACAGCCGCTGCACCCTCGGCGGCATGATCGGCAACGACGCGTGCGGGAACCGGTCCGTGCGACACGGGCGGACCGGCAGCCACATCGAGGCGCTGGAGATCGTCATGGCGGACGGCGTGCGAGCCGTCGCGGACCGCGCCGGGCTGCACCCGGTCGACCCTGCGGAGGCGGATCGCGTCGCCGGCCTCGAAGCGGACGTACGTCGCCTGATCAACGCCGACCTGGCTCCGATCCGCACCGAACTGGGCCGCATTCCGCGCCAGGTCTCCGGATACCAGTTGCATCACCTGCTGCCGGAGAACGGCTTCGACATGGCCCGCGCCCTGGTCGGCACCGAGGGTTCCTGTGCGGTCGTCACCGCCGCGACGGTCCGCCTGGTGGCGACCGCACAGGCTTCGGCACTGCTGACCCTCGGCTACGACGACGTCGTGGACGCCGCGGAGGACGTCCCGGAGATCCTGCGCTGGGATCCCACCGCCGTGGAGGGCATGGACGAGGCGATCGTCGACACCATGCGTGCGCGGCGCGGGCCGGACTCCGTCACCGGGCTGCCGGAGGGACGTGCCTGGTTGTACGTCGAGCTCGACGGCGACGACGAGGCCACGGTGAACGCCCGTGCGGCCGAGCTCCTCGACGTGCTCGAGGCGCAGGGCCGGATGACCGGCGGCCGGGTCGTGGCGAGCCCGGCAGAGCGGCGCTCGCTGTGGCGGGTCCGCGAGGACGGCGCCGGTCTGGCCGCCCGTCTCGTCGACGGCGGGGAGTCCTGGCCAGGCTGGGAGGACTCGGCGGTCGCCCCCGAGGATCTGGCCGGCTACCTGCGGGACTTCCGCAAGCTGCTGGCTGCGCACGGGCTGACCGGCGTGATGTACGGGCACTTCGGCGCCGGCTGCGTCCACGTGCGCATCGACTTCGACCTCGCCTCGGACGAGGGCCGCGTCGCCGCCCGCCGCTTCCTCCAGGAGGCCGCCGCCCTGGTCGTCGAGCACGGCGGGACGCTGTCAGGTGAGCACGGTGACGGGCGGGCGCGCGGTGAGCTGCTGGAGGTCATGTACAGCCACCGGATGATCCGGGCTTTCGCCGCCTTCAAGGAGGTCTTCGACCCCGACGGGCTGCTGAACCCGGGCGTCATCGTCGCTCCGGCCCCGCTCGACGCCGACCTCGCGCTGCACCAGATCCAGCCCCTGGCGACGGAGTTCACCTTCCCGCACGACGAGGACGGCTTCGCGGGCGCGGCCCGGCGCTGTGTCGGCGTCGGCCGCTGCCGCAGCGACGCGGGCGGCGTGATGTGTCCCAGCTACCGGGCCACGGGAGAGGAGAACGACTCCACAAGGGGCCGCGCCCGGATGCTCCAGGAGATGGTGCGCGGTGAGACGGTGAAGGACGGCTGGCGCTCGACCGAGGTCAAGGACGCCCTCGATCTGTGCCTGTCGTGCAAGGCGTGCTCCAGTGACTGTCCGGTGGGCGTCGACATGGCCACGTACAAGGCCGAGTTCCTGCACCACCACTACAAGGGGCGCATCAGGCCCCGCTCCCACTACTCGCTCGGCTGGCTGCCCCTGACCTCCGCCCTCGCGGGTTTCGCGGCCCGCCCGATCAACGCCCTGCTGCGCGGCCCGCTCGGCAGGCTGCTCGCCCGTCTCGGCGGCGTGACCACGAAGCGCACCATCCCTGCGTTCGCCTCCCGCCGCACCCGGCGCGAGGTGCTGCGCGCGGCGAAGACGGAAGAACCGGCGAAGGCCCTGCTCTTCGTCGACAGCTTCACCCGTGCCTTCCGCCCCCAGGTGGCCGGGGCCGCCAGTCGCGTCCTCGCCGACGCGGGCATCTGCACTACGGTGGAGGACGGCCTGTGCTGCGGCCTGACCTGGGTCAGCACCGGCCAGCTGTCCGTGGCGCGCCGCATCATGGCCCGTACGGTCGCCCACCTGGACAACGGCGACGAGCGGCCCATCATCGTGGCCGAGCCCAGCTGCGCCGCCGCCCTCGCACGCGACGTCCCCGAACTCCTCGGCACCGACGCCGCCCGCCGGATCGCCGCTCGCGTCCACACCTTCACCGGCGCCCTGACCGACCTGGCCGAGCCGGGCTGGACGCCGCCGCCGCTGCCCGAGGACATCGTGCTCCAGACCCACTGCCACGAGTACGCCACCTTCAAGGGCCGCCGCCCCGCCGACCTGCTGCGCCGGCTCGGCGTCCGCAAGGTCGACGAGGCCGAGGGCTGCTGCGGACTGGCCGGCAACTTCGGCTTCGAGGAACAGCACTACGACACCTCGATGGCCGTCGCCGACCTGGCCCTGAAGCCACGCCTCGACGGCGCCGGTGCGCGCACCGCCGTCGTCGCCGACGGCTTCAGCTGCGCCACCCAGATCGACCACCTCGCCGGTGACCGAGGCGTCCGCGCCCTGCACCTCGCGGAACTGCTCGACCCCGCCGTCGACCACCTCGTCGACCGACCAGGAGTGACCTCATGACCGACACACCCACGCAGTTGTTCATCGGCGGTGCCTGGGTGGACGCCGCGGACGGCGCCACCATGCCCGTGGACGACCCCGCCACCGGCGAGATCCTCTGCCACGTCGCCGACGCCGGCGCCAAGGACGCCCGGCTCGCAGAGGAGGCGGCCGTGCAGGCGCAGGAGGAATGGGCCCGTACCGCGCCCCGGGCGCGCAGCGAGATCCTGCGCCGCGCCTACGAGATCATCCTCGAACGCACCGACGAGCTCGCCCACCTCATGACGTCCGAGATGGGCAAGCCGCTGGCCGAGGCCAGGGGAGAGGTCGCGTACGCGGCGGAGTTCTTCCGCTGGTTCTCCGAGGAGGCCGTACGGATCGACGGCGGCGGCGGCATCCTGCCCGACGGTCGCAACCGCATGCTGCTCTCCCGTCGCCCGGTCGGCCCCTGCCTGCTGATCACCCCGTGGAACTTCCCGCTGGCCATGGGCACCCGCAAGATCGGCCCCGCCATCGCCGCGGGCTGCACGATGATCCTCAAGCCGGCCCCGCAGACCCCGCTCTCCAGCCTGGCTCTCGCCGCGATCCTCAAGGAGGCCGGGCTGCCGGACGGCGTGCTGAACGTCGTCACCACATCCCGTGCGGGGGAGGTGTGCGAACCGCTCCTGCGCGGCGGGCGGATTCGCAAACTGTCCTTCACGGGCTCCACGCAAGTCGGACGGATTCTCCTGGCCCAGAGCGCGGACGCGGTCGTACGGACCTCGATGGAGCTCGGCGGCAATGCCCCGTTCATCGTCTTCGAGGACGCAGACCTGGACAAGGCCGTAGACGGCGCCATGCTCGCCAAGATGCGCAACATGGGCGAGGCATGCACCGCCGCCAACCGCTTCTTCGTCCACAGCTCGTTGGCCGACGAGTTCGGGCGGCGTCTGGCCGAACGCATGGGCGCCCTCGTGGTCGGCCCGGGCACCCGGGACGGCGTCGACGTCGGCCCGCTGATCGACAGGACCGGCCGCGCCAAGGTCGAGGAACTGGTCGCCGACGCGGTGGAGCGCGGCGCAGAGGTGCTCGTCGGCGGCCGTGCCCCGGAAGGGCCGGGCTGCTTCTATCCGCCGACCGTGCTCGCGGGAGTCGACCCCGAGAGCCGCCTGATGGACACGGAGATCTTCGGTCCGGTCGCCGCGATCCTCACCTTCGACGACGAGGACGAGGTCGTCCGCCGCGCCAACGACACCCCCTGGGGACTCGTCGGCTACGTCTTCACCGAGGGCCTCGAACGCGCCCTGCGCGTCAGCGAACGCCTGGAGGTGGGCATGGTGGGCCTCAACACCGGCCTCGTCTCCAACCCCGCCGCCCCCTTCGGCGGCGTCAAGCAGTCCGGGCTCGGCCGCGAGGGCGGCCGGGTCGGAATCGAGGAGTTCCTGGAGTACCAGTACCTCGCGGTGCCCGTGCGATGACGGCGGTAGTCCTGCCCTGACACACGCCCCATCGCGCACCGCGCGGGCCCGCCCCGTGACCGGCCCACTTCTCCCCCTGGCCGGGCACGGGGCGTCGTCCTGCCTTCGCCCAGCCGGACGGCCGCCTGCTCCGGCGAGCGAGGTGTGCAGGCGACCGTACCGCGCGCAGGCGGGCGAGTCGGATACCGCGCCGGGGGCCGGTGCCCTGCACATCGGCTGCGGTCCGGGCCGGCGGCGTGCTGTCGTTCCCCGGCGGCGGGACGCGGCTGTCGCCCCGGTCCGGGGCTGTCCTCAGCCCAGGTGGCGGGCGGTGATTTCCGCCGCCGTGTCGGTAACCCGCCGCCCCAGCTCGGCGAGCCGGTCGGGATCGAAGCGGGAGTCGGGCATGGAGATGCCCACGGCGGCCAGCGGCACACCGTCACCGTCCAGGACGGGTGCTGCGATGGCGCAGACACCCTGGATGTACTGGTTGTGGTTGACGGCGTATCCGCGCTCTCTGACCCGGCGAATCTCCGCGCGTAGCGCGACCGGGTCGGTGATGGTCTCCTCCCCGTAGCCCTCCAGCGCGCCCGCCGTGAGCTCGTCGACCTCGGTCTTCGGCAGATGGGCGAGGACGGCGCGCCCGGTGGCTGTGGCGTGCAGGGGTGAGGTGTCGCCGATGGTGTGGAAGGTCCGTACGGGGTGGTCGCAGTCCACGCGGTCCACCACGACCATGCACTGCAGGGCGTCCGGGACCGACAGGTGGATGGTCTCGTTCAGCGCGTCGCGGAGCCGCATCATCGGCTCGCGGGCGGCGGCGTACAGGCTGGAGCCCTGGAGGGCGGCGGGGCGTACGGCGAGCACGCGTGCGCCGATCTCCCAGCGGGTGGTGTCCCTGCGGTTCGCCCGCAGCCACCCCGCCTCGTTCAGGGTGACCAGGGTGCGCTGCACGGTCGACTTCGGGAGGCCGAAGAGCTTCGTCAGCTCCCCCACGGTCACCGGCTGATGCTGTGCCACGGCCTCCAGGACGCGCAGCGACCTGGTCACACTCTTCATTTCCATATCGGGCCCCCGGGGGTTCTGCGGACTTCGTCGGACTCACCTCTTGACTCGCTCCCGGAGCCGCAGGCATGATCGTGCCGCATTCTAGCATGACGTCCCACGATGCGGCATGCGCTGCGGCTTGTTCGGTGGTCGGACCGTGCCGAGGAGGAGCGCGGATCCGACGCCCGCGGCGTCCGACGGTGGTCGCCCGCACGCGCCGTACCGTGCCGCGTGAGGCGGCCTCCCGTGCCCGGCACCCTCCCCCTCCGGCCGGGCGCGGGAGTGGGCATGCCGCGAAACACGTCGAGGGCCGGCTCCCGGGCATGGGAGCCGGCCCTCGTTGCTGCGGGGCCGAAGCCGCCGCTTCCCGCTCAGACGCCCAGGCGGCGCCCCGAGATCTCCGCGGCCGTGTCGGCGACGAGGCGGCCCCACTCGGACAGCTGGTCCTCGTCGTACCGGGATTCGGGCATGGAGATGGCTACCGTGGCCAGCGGTGTGCCGTCCTCGTCGAGGACGGGCGCGGCGATGGCGCAGACGCCCGGCCGGTACTGGTTTCGGTTGACCGCGTAGCCGTCGGTGCTGATCCGGCGCAGCTCGGCGCGGAGGTCCGCGGGGTCCGCCGGTGTCGTCTCGCTGTAGCGCTCCAGTCCCTGGCTGATGAACTCCTCGACCTCGGTCTTCGGCAGATGGGCGAGGACGGCGCGCCCGGTGGCTGTGGCGTGCAGGGGTGAGGTGTCGCCGATCGCGTGGAAGGTCCGTACGGGGTGGTCGCAGTCCACGCGGTCCACCACGACCATGCACTGCAGGGCGTCCGGGACCGACAGGTGGATGGTCTCGTTCATCTTGTCTCTCAGTCGCACCATGGGCTCGCGGGCGGCGGCGAACAGGCTGGAGCCCTGGAGGGCGGCGGGGCGTACGGCGAGCACCCGTGCGCCGATCTCCCAGCGGGTGGTGTCCCTGCGGTTCGCCCGCAGCCACCCCGCCTCGTTCAGGGTGACCAGGGTGCGCTGCACGGTCGACTTCGGGAGGCCGAAGAGCTTCGTCAGCTCCCCCACGGTCACCGGCTGATGCTGGGCGACCGCCTCCAGGATGCGCAGTGATCTGGTGACGCTCTTCATTTCCATCCGATTTCCCCCCGTTAATCCTCGGAATTCTCTGTGGACACCCTCTTGACTCCCCTTCGTGCCCCTGTCATTGTCTGTGCCAGATTCTAGCACAGCGTTCCACAGTGTGGCACGGCTCCCGCGGGTCCCGCCGGAGCGAGCCGGACTCCGAGAAGTGGGCGGGAGCGAGCTGTCGGGCCGCAGAGGAGCCCCAGCCCTCGTCCGAACCACCTCGAATCGAACAGCCTCACGTCGGGGCCAGCATGCGCCCCGGCGAAACGAAAGGAAAGTCCCGTGTCAGCTGCCAGGAAGCGCGTCGCCGTCGTCGGCGTCGGAACGATGGGCAGCCAGGCCGCCTGGCGCCTGGCCGCCCGTGGAGCCGAGGTGGTGGGCTACGACCGCTTCGCCCCGGGCCACGACCGCAGCGCCGCCGGCGGCGAGACCCGCATCTTCCGCAGCGCCCACTTCGAGGACTCCCGGTACGTCCCGCTCCTCCAGCACGCCGACGCCCTGTGGGAGCGGCTCCAGCAGGAGACCGGCCGCGAACTGCGCCGCCTGACCGGCTGCCTGCTGATGGGACCCACCGAGCACCAGCAGATGGCCACGGTTCTTCAGTCCATCGCCGAGCACGGCCTTGACCACGAGGTGCTCGACGCCGACTCGCTCGCCAAGCGCTTCCCGCAGTTCCGCATCGAGGACGGGGACGCGGCCGTACTCGACCGCAGGGCCGGCTTCATCCGCCCGGAGCTGTCGATCCAGACCGCCGCCCGCCGCGCCGAGGAGCTGGGCGCGCGCATCCACCGCTACACCGCGGTCCGCGAGATCGTCCCCGTCGCGAACGGCGTCGAGATCCGCACCGACTCCGGCAGCGAGCACTTCGACACGGCCGTGGTCAGTCCCGGTCCGTGGGTCAACGACCTGCTGCCGGACCTGCCCTGGGAGGTGGACATCCGCCGCCTCATCAGCGCCTGGTACGTGCCCACCACCGGCGCCTGGTTCGGCGAGGAGCGCCCCGCCTTCATCCGTACCGCGCCCACGCACTGCTACGGCCTGCCCTCCCCGGACGGCGTCTCCGTCAAGCTCGGTCTCTCCCGCGCCCTGCACCGCCCCGCCGGTGACCCGAACCAGCTGGACCGGACGGTAGAGCCCGAGGAGCTGGAAATCTTCACCGAGCTGATCGGGCGTCACATGCCGGACCTGAACCCCGACCCGACCCGTCTCTCCGTCTACATGGAGGGCTACACCGAGAGCAGCCGCCCGCTGGTCGGTCCGCTGCCCGGCGCCGGGAACGTCGTCCTGCTCGCCGGGTTCTCCGGCCACGGCTTCAAACTCGCGCCCGCCTTCGGTGACATCGCGGCGGACCTGGCGCTGGACGGCAACTCGCCGCAGCCCGTCGACTTCCTGTCCACCCTCGACCGGACGGAGGCGTGACGACCATGACCTCGACGAAGAGCTCCCTGTCCGTCGGCGCCCTGAGCGCCGAGCCCGGCGCCAAGGTCCGCGGCACCGTCTCCGCCGACCTGGGCACGCTCACCGTGGACATCCCGCTGACCCTGGTCAACGGCGCCCACCCCGGCCCCCACGTCCTCATCACGGCAGGCGTGCACGGCGGCGAGTTCACCGGCATCGACGCGGCCACCCGGCTCGCGGCCCTGCTGGAACCCGGCGAGGTGCGCGGCCAGGTCGTCGTCTGCCCGGTCGCCAACCCGCCGGCGGTGTACCAGGGACGGCTCGGCGTCTCCCCGGTCGACGGCGTCAACATCAACCGCGTCTTCCCCGGCGACCCCGAAGGCGGCCCCACCGAGCGGCTGGCCGCCTGGCTCTTCACCCACCTCGTCGAAGGCGCCGACGCCTACGTCGACCTGCACTCCGGCGGCATCGACGAGGTCCTCGAGGACTTCGTCGGCTACCGCCTCACCGGCGACGCCGAACTCGACGGCAGGACGGCCGACATGGCCGGCGTCCTCGGCATCGAAGACGTCATCTTCGGCATGAACGCGGACGGCGGCAACAGTCACGCGGCCGCCGCCCGGCAGGGAATCCCGGCGATCCTCGTCGAGACCGGCCAGCTCGGTGAACGCGACTCGGACGCCGCCCGTCGGCTGGTCGGCGGCCTGTACGGGGTGCTGAGCCGGCTCGGCGTCCTCGACACACGGCCCCAGGACCCGGCGTCGCCGGTCCGCGAGTGGGTCTGGGCCGCGGGCGTCACCGCCGAGACCACCGGCCTCTGGTACCCGGAGTTCACCGCCGGTGACGACGTGACGGCCGGCCAGGTCGTCGGCCACGTCATCGACCCGGCCGACGGCCAGGAGCACAAGATCCACACCCCCGCCACCGGACGGATCTTCTACGGGATGCGTGGCCTCACCGTCGCTCCCGGTGCCGAACTGGCAGCCATCGCCGCCCCGGCTCCCCGGGAATCCGGCGACCACTGACCCCACCCCCTGCAAGGCCCCCTCCCCACAGGACCAGAACGAGAAACCGCTCCAGCCCGCACCCCCACACGCATCCTCTCCCCTCGTACCGCACCTCCAGGAGGCACCCGGTGAAGGACTTTCGGACCGACCGCAGAGTGTTTCTGCGCGGCGCAGGCGGCGTCGCCGCAGGAATCGCCGCCGCCACGTCGCTCAGCGCCTGCGGCACCGGCACCAGCCGGTCCGTCGGCAGCGGCGGCAAGAGCTCCAAGACCCTTGTCGTGCGCAACAGCGGCGGCTCCTACGGTGACGCCAACCAGCAGGCGATCTACGAGCCGTTCACCAAGGAGACCGGCATCCAGGTCAAGGTGGTGAACATCGAGTACGCCCAGATGCTCGCCCAGATCAAGCAGGGCCGCCCGCAGTTCGACGTCATCGACGACTCGATGGCCGACTTCGTCCTCTTCAAGCAGCAGGACGCGACCGAGGACCTCGACCACGACCGGCTGAAGAACTTCAAGAACGCCGGCATCGCCAAGGCCCTGGTCACCTCCAACGCGGTCGGCAAGAACTACTGGGCCAGTGTGATGGCCTACCGCACCGACTCCTTCGGTAAGCAGAAACCTTCCTCCTGGGCCGACTTCTGGGACACCAAGGCGTTCCCCGGCAACCGCGCCCTGCAGGCCCTGGACGCCGACCTGCCCGAACTGGAGTTCGCCCTCCTCGCCGACGGCGTGGCCCTGGACAAGCTCTACCCCCTCGACGTGGACCGCGCCTTCAAGGTCCTGAGCGAGATCAAGCCCCGCGTCCGCAAGTTCTGGGACACCGGCGCCCTGCCCGGCGTGCTCCTGGGCCGCAAGGAGGTCGACGCCTCCAGCGTCTGGCACGGCCGCCTGGACGCCCTGATCAAGGGCGGCGCACCGCTCGCCTACCAGTGGAACGGCGCCCGCCGACAGAGCAACGCCCTCGGCATCCCCAAGGGCGCCGCGAACCTCGACGCCGCCTACCAGCTCATCGACTTCGCGCTGCGCCCCGAGGTACAGGCCGCCTACGCCGAGATCTACCCGATGGCCCCGTCGGTGCCCGGCGCCTACAAGAAGCTCTCCACCACCACCGCCGCCAACCTGGCCAGCTCGCCCGAGCACCTGGAGTCCGGCTTCGACCTGGACGTCGACTGGTGGATCAAGAACCAGGACGCCGTGTCCAAGCGCTGGCAGGAGTGGACGCATGCCTGACCTGAACGTGATGCCCGAGCCGTCGCTCGCCGTTCCGGCGGGGTTGACCGGCAGCGGGAAGCCTTTGTCCGTGACGAAGCTTCGCAAGACCTACGGCGGCGTCACCGCCGTCGACGAGGTCTCCATGGAGATCGCGGCGGGCGAGTTCGTCACCTTCCTGGGGTCCTCCGGCTCCGGCAAGACCACCACCCTGATGATGATCGCCGGGTTCTGCGAGCCCGATTCCGGCAGCATCGTCGTCGGTGGCAACGACGTCACCCGCCTCGCCCCGCAGAAGCGCGGCCTGGGCTTCGTCTTCCAGCAGTACCTGCTCTTCCCGCACATGACGGTGTGGGAGAACGTGGCCTTCCCGCTGCAATTGCGAGGTGTGCCGAAGGCGGAGCTGCGCCGCAGGGTCGGCGAGACGCTGGAGATGGCCGGACTGTCCGCCATGGCCCGGCGCCGGCCGCGCGAGCTGTCCGGGGGCCAGCAGCAGCGCGTCGCGCTGTGCCGGGCGCTGGTCTACCGGCCGCCGGTGATCCTCATGGACGAGCCGCTCGGCGCCCTCGACAAGAAGCTGCGCGACCAGCTCCAGACCGAGATCAAACGCATCCAGCAGGAACTCGGCCTCACCGTCATCTATGTGACGCACGACCAGGAAGAGGCGCTGGTTCTGTCCGACCGCATCGCGGTCATGCGGGACGGCCGGATCGACCAGTTCGACACCCCGCAGGAGCTGTTCGAGCGGCCACGCACCCCGTTCGTCGCCGACTTCCTCGGCGCCGCCAACTTCCTCCACGGCAAGGTGGAGCAGCAGACCTCCGCCCACACCCTCGTCCGCCTCGACAGCGGCGGCACGTTGAAGGCGCGTCCGCAGGCGGGATCCGAGGGGACTCGCGTCCGCGCGGCGGTCCAGCCCGGCCGGCTCACCCTCTGTCCCGCCGGCGACGGATTCTGTACCGGGACCGTCGAGACGGTCACCTACGTCGGCACCCTGGTCCGGGTCACCGTCCGCCCCCTCGGCGGCACGGACACCGAACTCATACGACTGGAACTGCCCGCCGGCCGCGCCCCCGCCCTCGGCGAGCGGATCGACCTGGCCGCGGACCCCGCCAATGTCAGCGTCTTTCCCGACGCGGAACACGGGGGCTGATCATGGCCGGATCCGTATCGGCACCCACCGCGGCCCCCGCCGCCGCCGCGACCTCACCCGCCCCGGGCCAGAGCCGCCTGGGCCGCGCGCTGTCCGACCGTCGCACCCGCTTCGGACTGCTCAACGCCACGCCCGTCGTCGTATACCTGCTGATCCTCTTCGTCTATCCGATCTTCAGCACCCTGATGCTGAGCCTCAAGGGCGACAACGGCGGCCTCACCCTGCACTGGTACACCGACGCCTTCCAAGGCGCCAACCTGGAGATCCTCCTCACCACCCTGCGGATCTCCGCCGAGACCTCCCTGCTCGCCCTGGTCATCGGCTTCCTGCTGGCCTCCGCCATCTCCCGGCTCAAGCCCCTCCTGGCCGGCCTGGTGATGATCGTCGTGGTCGTCCCGCACTTCATCAGCGCCCTGGTGCGCACCTACGGCTGGATCATCCTGCTCGGTGACAACGGCATGGTGAACAACCTCCTCACGGACGTCCACTTCCCGGGCGCGCCCTTCCAGTTGCTCTACAACGAGATCGGCGTCGTCATCGGCACCACCGCGGTGATGCTGCCCTACACCGTGCTGCTGCTGTACGCGGTCATGAAGGGCATCGACCGGCGACTGCTCGCCGCTGCCGCCAGCATGGGCGCCGGACGGATCACGATCTTCCGCCGGGTCTACGTCCCCCTCGTGGCCCCCGGCCTGGTCAACGCGGGAGTCCTGTCCTTCATCCTCTGCCTGGGCTACTACCTCACCCCCGCCCTCATGGGCGGCGAGAAGCAGACCATGGTCGCCTCCCTCATCGACGAACAGGTCATGAAGCAGAACCAGTGGAACGGCGCCTCCGCGCTCGGCATCATCCTGCTGCTGCTCACCTTCGCCGGACTGCTGCTGCTCAGGCTGCTGAAGTCGGCCGGCGAGGCCCTTCGGAACCGGGGGACGGCGTCATGATCGAGCTCCGTTCCACCCTGGCCGGGCGCATCACCCTGGCCGTGTTCTCCACACTGATCCTGCTGTTCCTGGCCATGCCGATCGTCGTCATCGTCGTGACCTCCTTCGGCAAGGACGCCTTCGGCTCCTTCCCGCCGGACTCCTGGACGCTCGACTGGTACACGCAGTTGTTCGCCGACGGCAGCAAGTGGCCCGCCGCACTGTCGCTCAGCGCCCTGGTCGCGGCGATGACCACGATCTTCTCGCTCATCCTGGGCATGACGGCGGCCACCGCCCTGGTCCGCAGCGAACTGCCGCTGCGCTCGGCGGTCTACGGCCTGGTCCTGGCCCCGCTGGTGATTCCCCAAGTGGTCATCGCCCTTGGTCTGTTCCTGCTCTTCGAGCCCGCCTCGATGCTCGGCAGCCCGGTCGCCATCGCCCTCGGACACACCGTGCTCGCCTCACCGATCGCCGTGATGATCCTGATGGCCACACTGAAGGGCATCGACGAACGCCTGGAGGACGCGGCGGCCAGCATGGGCGCGAGCCGTCTGACCATCGCCCGCCGCATCACCCTCCCGCTGGCCATGCCCGGCCTGGTCGCCGCCGGCATCTTCGCCTTCATCACCAGCTTCGACGAGTTCTTCATCTCGCAGTTCCTGTCCTCCGTGGACACGACGACCCTGCCGGTCCAGGTGTTCAACGTCCTCCAGTACAACGTCGACCCGTCGGTGACCGCCGTCAGCGCGATCCTCATCGCGGTCGCCGTCGTGGCCCTGGCACTGGTCGGCGTCGTGCGCAAGCTCAGTGGCTCCGGCAAGCAGGACGGCCTGCTGCCCACAGAACCCGCAGTGGGCCTCCCCGCCGGAAGTGAGACCGCATCATGACCACCACCAGCACCCCCGCCGACGAGATGTCCGCCACCGCGGCCAGACACCTCCTGCTCAACATGACCCCCAACGGCTCGCTCGGGCAGGACGGCGAGAACCTCTTCGTCGTCCAGCGCGGGGAGGGACCGTACATCGACGACGCGGACGGCAAGCGCTACATCGACGGCCTGTCCGGCCTCTACTGCTGCCAGATCGGCTACTCCTACGCCCCCGAGTTCGCCGAGGCCGCCGACAAGCAGCTGCGCGAACTGTGCTTCAGCCCGTTGTGGTCCGGGTCCGCGCACCCCACGGCGATCGAACTCGCCGAGCGGCTCTCGCGGATCGCGCCCGCCGACGTCGAGCACACCTTCTTCTCCGGCGGCGGAGCGGAAGCCGTCGAGACCGCCTGGAAGATCGCTCGGCGCTACCACGCCCTGCGCGGGGAACCGGGCCGGGTCAAGGCGATCTCCCGCCGTGGCGCCTACCACGGCCTGACCATCGGCGCCCTCTCCCTCACCGACGACCCCGGGCTGCGGGAGCCCTACGGCCCCGGCGCGATCGACACCCGTTTCGTGTCCAACACCAACCGCTTCGGCCTCGCGCCGGAGTTCGCCGACGACGACGTGTACGCGACCCACCTGCTCGCCGAGCTGGAGGCCGCGATCCTCGCCGAGGGCCCGGAGACGATCGCCATGCTGATCGCCGAGCCGGTGCAGAACCGGGGCGGCTGCATCACCCCGCCCCAGGGCTACTGGCCCGGGCTGCGGGCGCTCGCCGACCGGTACGGCTTCCTGCTCGTCGCCGACGAGGTCATCACCGCCTTCGGACGGCTGGGGGAGTGGTTCGGCGGCGACCTGTACGGTGCCCGTCCCGACATGGTCACCGTCGCCAAGGGCATCACCGCCGGCTACGCCCCCATGGGCGCCACCCTGGTCAGCAACCAGGTCACCGAGGTCATCAACCGGCCCGGCACGGTCCTCAACCACGGCTACACCTTCGCCGGACACCCGCTCAGTGCCGCGATCGCCCTGCGCAGCCTGGAGATCATGGAGCGGGACCGGATCCTGGAGAACGTCCGCGGTCACCAGGATCACCTTGCCCAGCGCATGGCCTCGCTCGCGGACCTGCCGATCGTCGGGAACGTCCGGGGCGCCGGCTTCTTCTATGCCTGCGAACTCGTCGGCGACCTCGACGGCGGCGGCTTCAGCGACACCGTCCGGGGCGACCTGATCGCCGATCTGATCCCGCGCCGGCTGCGCGAGGCCGGACTCCTCGCCCGCGTCTACAACCGCGCCGCCCCCCTGGTGCAGATCGCGCCCCCGCTGATCAGCGACCGTCACCTGCTCGACCGTATCGCCGACATCCTCGCCGAGACGCTCGACGAGGCGTCCCACCGCCTCTGATCCACGTCCGTGAACCCGCTTTCGAAAGGAACCCTCTGATGTATTCCATCGGTCCGCTGACCGTCGCCCCCGGCGAGCGCGCCCAGGGCCTGATCCCGGTCGGCACCAGCAGCTACGGCGTTGAGCTCGGCATCCCGCTGATCGTCGTCAACGGCGCCGAGGACGGCCCGGTGCTGTGCGTGGACGCGGGTGTGCACGGCGACGAGTACGACGGCCAGGAGTCCATCCGCCGTGTCCTCGCCGAGATCGACCCTGCCACTCTGCGCGGCACACTGGTCGGCATCCCCTGCATGAACACCCCGGCCTTCGAGGCGGCGGCCCGCACCAGCGGCCTGGACCACCTCAACCTCAACCGGATCTTCCCCGGCGACGCGGACGGCTCGTACTCCCTGCGCCTGGCCGCCACCTTCGTCGAGCAGGTCGTGCCCACCATCGACGCCCTGGTCGACCTGCACACCGGCGGCACCTTCGGCGAGATCGCGCCGCTCGTCATCCTCCAGGGCGGCTACGAGGAGCTGGCCACGGATCTGGCGCTGGCCGCCGGTCACGAGCTGGTCTGGAAGGGTGGCAAGTGGGGCGGCACGGTCCGCCACCCCACCCTCGCGGCGGGCAAGCCCGCGATCACCATCGAGGCCGGCGGTGGCACCTACCGCGAGTCCAATGTCGAGCTGCACATCCACTCGATCCGCAACATCATGCGCAAGCTCGGCATGATCGACGGCGACGTGGAACTACGCGACAGCTACACGACGGTCTCCGGCACCTTCGCCCGCTCCGCGGCCGGCGGCTTCTTCCTCGGCCACGCCGAGCCGGGCGAGACCTGCAAGGAAGGCGACCTGATCGCCCACATCGTCGACCACTACGGCAACACGCTGGAGGAGGTCCGCGCCCCGCAGGACGGCACCGTGCTCTGGGTCCGCCGGATCCGCACCGTGCGGCCGGGCGACGAGGTCGTCATCTTCGGCGAGGTGCTGGGGGAGATCCAGCCATGACCGCCGACCTCCAGCTGCTCCTCGTCGACGGCAAGCAGGTCCCCGCCGCCGACGGGCGTACCTTCACCGTCGTCGACCCGGCGGACGGCACGGCCATCGCCCAGGTCGCGCTGGCCGGTGCGGCGGACGTGGACCAGGCGGTGGCCGCCGCTCGCGCGGCCTTCACCTCGCCCGGGTGGGCCCGGATGCGGGCCGCCGACCGGGGCAGGATCCTGTACCGGATCGCTGAGGCGATCCGCTACCAGGGCGAACGCCTGGCCCGCCTGGAGAGCCAGGACGTCGGCAAGCCGCTCCGCCAGGCCAAGGCCGATGTCGAGAGTGCCGCCCGCTACTTCGAGTTCTACGCCGGCATCGCCGACAAGCTCGGCGGCACCACGATCCCCCTCGGGCCCGGTCTGGTCGACTACACCGTCCGCGAGCCGATCGGCGTCTCCGGCCAGATCATCCCGTTCAACTACCCGCTCCAGAACACCGCGAGGGGCTCCGCCCCCGCGCTGGCCGCGGGCTGCACGGTGGTGCTGAAGCCGTCGCCCGAGGCTCCGCTGACCCCGCTGGAGATCGCCAGGATCGCCCTCGAGTGCGGTTTGCCGCCCGGTGTGCTGAACGTCGTCCCCGGTGACGCGGAGACGGGTGCGGCCCTGGCCGGTCACCCGGACATCGACCAGGTCACCTTCACCGGTTCGGTGCCGACCGGCATCAAGGTCGCCCAGGCGGCCGCCGCCAACGTGGTGCCCTCCGTAACGGAGTTGGGCGGCAAGTCGCCGTTCGTCGTCTTCGCCGACGCCGACTTCGACCTGGCGCTGAACGCCGTCCTCGGCTGGTCGTTCAGCAACGCCGGCCAGATGTGCTCGGCCGGCACGAGGCTGCTGCTCCAGCGCGGTGCCGAGGAGTTCCTGGACCGGCTGGTCGAAAAGGTCGCCGCCCTGCGCATCGGTCCCGGCCTGACGGACCCGGACATCGGCCCTCTGGTCGCCGCCCGGCAACGCGACCGGGTACTGGGCTACCTCGACCTGGCTCGGCAGGAGGGCGCCGTCGCACGCGTCGGTGGCGGAGCTCCCTCCGCCCCGGAGCTGGCCGACGGCTACTACATCGAGCCGACCGTCCTCACCGGCCTGACGAACCGGGCCCGTTGCGCCCGCGAGGAGATCTTCGGCCCCGTCGTCACCGTCATCGAGTTCGACGACGCCGACGAGGCCCTCCAGATCGCCGACGACAGCCCGTACGGCCTCGCCTCCTACGTCTGGACCCGCGACATCGACAAGGCCATGACCCTGGCCGGCGGCATCCGGGCCGGCCAGGTCTACGTCAACGTCACCAGCGCAGGGACCGGTATCGAACTCCCCTTCGGCGGCTACAAGCACAGTGGCTGGGGCCGGGAGAAGGGCCTGGAAGCCCTGGCCAGCTACACGCAGACCAAGAACGTATGCATCGGATTCGGGGACCGGTCATGAGATACCGCACCCTCGGTGAGCGCGGACCGACCGTCTCCGTGGTCGGCGTCGGCGGCAACAACTTCGGCTCCCGCCTCGACGAGGAGGGCACGAAGGCCGTCGTGCACGCAGCCCTCGACGCCGGGATCACCCTGTTCGACACGGCCGACATGTACGGCGGCTTCGGCGAGCAGGGCGGGACGCGCGGCGACGGGGAACGGCTCCTCGGGGCCGCCCTCAAGGGCCACCGCGACGAGGTCGTGCTGGCCACCAAGTTCGGCATGGAGATGGGCCGGGAGGCCGATCTGTACGGCCCGCGCGGCGCCCGCGGCTACATCCGCCACGCCGTGGAGGCGTCGCTGCGCCGCCTGGGCACCGACCGGATCGACTTGTTCCAGTACCACGAGCCGGACGGGGTCACGCCGCTCGACGAGACGATCGCAGCTCTGCGGGAACTGACAGACGAGGGGAAGATCGGCTACACCGGCTGCTCCAACCTGCCTGCCGAGGACCTGTCCGACGCCTTCGTGTCCACCCAGGCCCGCTACCACCTTCTCGACCGCAGCGTGGAAGCCGACCTGATCCCGGCCTGCCTGCACCACGGCATCGGCCTGCTCCCGTACTACCCGCTTGCCAACGGCCTGCTCAGCGGCAAGTACCGGCGCGGCGAGCAGCCACCCGCGGGCAGCCGCCTGTCCTGGCGGCAGGGCTGGCTCACCGACGAAGCCCTCGACCGCGTGGAAGCGCTGACGGAGTACGGCGCCGAACGCGGCCTGAGCCTTCTCCAGGTCGCCGTCGGCGGCCTGGCCGCTCTCCCCGCTGTCGGCTCCGTGATCTGCGGCGCCATGACCCCCGAGCAGGTCACCGCCAACGCGGCGGCGGCCGGCTGGATCCCCGACGCGGCCGACCTGGCCGCCCTGGACGCGATCGTCACGCCCGGCGAACGCGTCGTCTGAACCCCCCGAAGCCTGCACACCACCACTCGCGACTCGCATTCCGCGCAGCGAGACTCTCTCTTGAAACGAGGTTGAACCCATGCGAGAGATCGTCACCTTCGACGCGTACGCCACCCTCATCGACTTCCAGCTCGGCCCCACCACCCTGAAGGTCCTGGAAGACCGGCTGGACCTGGACAACCTGGACGTCGACGAGTTCCTCGACGACTTCCGCGTCATGCGCTTCCAGGCCGTCCTGGAGGCATACCGCCCCTACCGCGAGGTCCTGCACTCCAGCCTGCGCAACGCCATGCGCCTGCACGGCCTGGAGTACCGCACGTCCGACGGCGACGCCCTCGTCGAGACCGTCCCCACCTTCGGCCCCTTCCCGGAGGTCCCGGACGCCCTGCGCGCGCTGAAGTCGCGCTACGAGATCGCGATCATCTCCAACACGGACGACGACCTGATCGCCCGCAACGTCGAGAACATCGGCGTGGAGTTCGACTACGTCATCACCGCCCAGCAGGCCGGCGCCTACAAGCCGGACCGCCAGACCTTCGAGCACGCCTTCAAGACCATGGGCGTCGAGCCCTCGCAGGTGATCCACACGGCCCAGGGCTGGGAGTACGACCACATCCCGACCCGTGACCTCGGCCTGAAGCGCCGGGTGTGGATCAACCGCTACGGCCGCAAGGGCAGCGCCGACTACCAGCCCTACGACGAGCTGCCCGACCTGTCGGGCCTGCCGAAGCTGCTCGGCTGCTGATCGGCCGGGACCCCAAGCACACAGAGACAGAACACAGAGGACGCACGTCATGAAGCAGATCCCCTACTGGCTCGACACCGCTCCAGCCCTGCCCGACCGTTCCGGCAAGGCGCTGCCCGACGAGGCGGACGTGGTGGTCATCGGCGGCGGCCTCACCGGTCTGTCCACCGCCTATCACGCCGCCCGCAAGGGCGCCCGGGTCGTCCTCGTCGAGAAGGACAAGGTCGGCTCGGGCGCCTCGGGGCGCAACGGCAGCATGTGCACCCAGGGCATCACCATCGGCACGGGCGAGGCCCGCAAGCGCTTCGGGCAGGACCGCGCCCGTGAGTTGTACGGCGCGTTCCGCGAGGCGGTCGACGTCGTCGAGGAACTCACCCACACCGAGAAGATCGACTGCGACTTCCACCGTGCGGGCCGCCTGGGCGTGGCGTACAAGCCGCAGCACTTCGAGTCGATGAAGGCCACCCAGCGCGACCTGGCCGAGAACTTCGATCATGAGACCCAGCTCCTGAGCCGCGGTGAACTGAAGTCGGAACTGGGCTCGGACTACTACCACGGCGCCCTGCTCGACCCGCTGAGTGCCGCCCTGCATGTGGGCAAGTACGTCCACGGCCTGGCAGAGGCCGCTGAACGCGCCGGCGCCGAGATCCACGAACGCAACGCCGCCACCGGACTCACCCGCCTGCCGGGCGGCGGGTTCGACGTGGAGACCCTGCACGGCACGATCCGCGCCAAGCAGGTCATGGCCGCCACCGACGCCTACACCGACAAGGCGCTGCCCTGGTTCCGCAAGCGGCTGATCAACGTGGGCAGCTTCATCATCGTCACCGAGCCTCTCGGTGAGGCGCGGGCCCGCGAACTGATCCCCAACGGTCGCCTGGTGGTCGACTCCAAGAACATCGGCCACTACCTCCGCCTCACCCCGGACAACCGTCTCGCCTTCGGCGGCCGGGCCCGGTTCGCCCCCTCCAACCCCGCCTCCGACGTCAAGAGCGGCGACATCCTGAAGCAGGAGATGACGGAGATCTTCCCGCAACTGGCGGGCGTCCGCGTCGACTACGTGTGGGGCGGCATGGTCGGCTTCTCCTGGGACCGCCTCCCACACGCCGGCGAGGCCGAGGGGGCCAAGGGCCTGTACTACTCCATGGGGTACTGCGGGCACGGCGTCCAGATGGCCACGTACATGGGCCGCGCGGTCGCCGAGATGATGGACGGCAAGCCGGAGGCCAACCCCCTTCGCGGCCTCGGCTTCCCCAAGGTCCCCGTCCCCTTCTACAACGGCACCCCGTGGTTCCTGCCCTTCGGCGGCGCCTACTACAAGGCCAAGGACCGCCTGCGCTGACCCGCTGCCCACAGTGGCGACACCGCGGGGGCTTTCCGCGATGCGGTCGTGGAGAGCCCCCGCGGATACGGGACAGCCCGCTCCCCGAGCGAGGCGTTCGCCGGGGCGACCGCTGACGTCCCGATGACCGCGGTGCGCCCCTGTCCTTCCCCTTCTCCGCTCCGCACCTCACATCCACGTGTCCGAGCCCGCGTATCCCCAGTCCGCATTTGCTTGCAGAGAAGGTCCGCACAGCCATGACCGCCGTCGTCACCCGCAGCGAACACGATCTGCTCGGAGAACGGGACATCCCCGCCGATGCGTACTGGGGCATCCACTGTCTGCGTGCCACGGAGAACTTCCCCATCACCGGGACGCCGATCTCCGCCCACCCGCACCTCATCGACGCCCTCGCCGCCGTCAAGGAAGCCACGGCTCTGGCCAACGAGGAGCTCGGTCTGCTGGCGCCGGAGAAGGCGGCCGCCATCGTCGCCGCCTGCCGTGAGATCCGCGACGGCAGGCTGCACGACCAGTTCGTCGTGGACGTGATCCAGGGCGGCGCCGGTACCTCGACCAACATGAACGCCAACGAGGTCGTCGCGAACCGGGCTTTGGAGCTGCTCGGGTACGCCAAGGGGGAGTACGGGCACCTGCACCCCAACGAGGACGTCAACCTCGGGCAGTCGACGAACGACGTGTACCCGACCGCCGTCAAGGTCGCGACCGTCTTCGCCGTGCACGGGCTGCTCAAGGCGATGGCCACGCTCCAGGACTCCTTCGGGCGCAAGGCCGTCGAGTTCCGTGATGTGCTGAAGATGGGCCGGACGCAGCTGCAGGACGCGGTGCCGATGACGCTCGGTCAGGAGTTCTCGACGTACGCGGTGATGCTCGGCGAGGACCGCAGCCGCCTCGCCGAGGCCGCCGAGCTGGTCCACGAGATCAACCTGGGCGCCACGGCGATCGGTACCGGGCTCAACGCCCCTGCCGGATACGCCGAGTCGGCCCGCCGCCACCTCGCCGAGATCACCGGCCTGCCTCTCGTCACCGCCGCCAACCTGGTCGAGGCCACGCAGGACTGCGGCGCGTTCGTCCAGATGTCCGGCGTGCTGAAGCGGATCGCCGTGAAGCTCTCCAAGAGCTGCAACGACCTGAGGCTGCTCTCTTCCGGGCCGCGCGCCGGTCTCGGCGAGATCAACCTGCCGCCGGTGCAGGCCGGTTCGTCCATCATGCCCGGCAAGGTCAACCCCGTGATCCCCGAGGTCGTCAACCAGGTCGCCTTCGAGGTCATCGGCAACGACGTCACCATCACCATGGCCGCCGAGGCCGGACAGCTCCAGCTCAACGCCTTCGAGCCGATCATCCTGCACTCCCTGTCGGAGTCCATCACCCACCTGCGGACCGCCTGCCTGACCCTCGCCGAGCGGTGCGTGGACGGCATCACCGCCAACGCCGAGGTTCTGCGCGCGAACGTGGAGAACTCCATCGGCCTGGTGACCGCCCTCAACCCGCACATCGGATACACGGCCGCCACGGACATTGCCAAGGAGGCCCTGGTCACCGGTCGGGGGGTCGCCGAACTCGTCCAGGAGAAGGGCCTGTTGTCCGCCGAGACGCTCGCGTACCTGCTGCACCCCGAGACCGTGGCGGGCAGCCGCCAGGCCCTAATTCAGTAGAGGAAAAGCATGTCGCTCCTGAAAACCATCGACACCCACCCCTCCTTCGCGCCCCGCGAGTCCGGCCCGCTTCCGGAACGTCTGATTTCCGGCGACCCGACCTTCAAGACGTGGGCCCAGGACGTCGCCCGCGGGGAAATGATCAATACGGGCGTCTGGGAAGCCACGCCGGGCGAGACGCGATCGATCAAGGGCGAGAGCTTCGAGTTCTGCCACATCCTCTCCGGCGTCGTCGAGATCACGCCGGAAGGCGGTGAGCCGGTGGTCTACAAGGCGGGTGACAGTTTTGTCATGAAGCCGGGCTTCTTCGGTGTCTGGAAGACCATCGAAACCGTGCGCAAGATCTACCTGATCGTGTCGTGATGCCGATGCCGATGCCACACGACTCGATCGTCGTCGAGACCTCTCTCAACCGCCCCGCCCAGAAGGCAGACTCAAAACGCCGGCGGGGGTTGCTCCTGCTGCGGTCCTGAGCGCCGAGACCCGTGGCGACCGCGTCGTCCTGACCCTCGGCAGGCGCGGCCTGACCCTGCCGGCCTCCTTGCTGCCCTTCCTCACCGACCTGCTCTCCCGCACCCGGTTCCGCCCTTCGGACCTTCCCGACCCAGGCGGCAGGGAGCTCCGCGACCGTGCGCTCGGTCGGCTGCTCGCCGAAGGCGTGCTGGACACTGCCCGACTGATCCGGTCGTGCGCGCCCGGGCCGGTCAGGCCCGGCCCTGCGCTTCGTTCTCCGCATCCGGACCGTCAGCCGGTGCGGGCGACTCGTCTCGCCGCTGTCACGGCCCGGACCCGGACGACGCTTCGACGACTGACTGTCGGTGGCGCGTGCCACGACGGACCCGCATCGGGACGGCGCAGCGACGGATGCGGGACGAGTGCGCGGGTCGGCGGGGGGTGGGGATGGAGGCGGACGAGGCACCGCAGGCCGGGCGGCGGGTCCGGGAGTGGTGCGTACAGGGCGAGCGGCTGTACGACGCCTCCCGAACCCTGCTCACCGATCACGCCCGTGCCCTGGACGCCGTGCGCTCCGTCCTCCCCGCTCAGGGACGAACTCGTGGCGAAGGAGCTGGAGTTCATCCCGGTCTCCCGGCTGAAGGACGTCACCGAGGGGCGGCTGCGGCTGGCCGCGATCGAGGCGGCCGATCTCCGCTCGGTGCGCGCCGTGTACGAGGCGAACCGCTACGAGCTGCGGCAGATCCCCGGCGTCGGCGCCCAGACCGCCGAGCAGGCGCTCGCCGCGGCCCGGCAGATCGCGCGGGCGGTGGAGGAGACCGTCTCCTACGCATCGACGTCGACCGGCCCGAGCCCCGGATCGAACGCTCTGGTCCGCGCGCTGTACCGGCTGGTCGAGGCCGGCCCCGAGCTGCGGCGCGCCGTGGACACCGCCGACTCTCCAACGGGCTGTGAACGCTCTTGCTCGCGATGCCCCAGGCGCCTTCCCGCACCGAGCGCCGCGTCGCGACTGGCAGGACGACAGCATCGAGTTCGGCCGGGTCGCCGTGGAGTTCGCCCCCGACAGCACTTCGGAGACCGGGCCCGGCGGGAGCTACGACGTGCCGTCGTTTGAGTTCGCCGCCCGATTCGACCTGCGTCAACTGCTCGGCACTGTGGACCTCGTGGGCCTGGACGGCCGGCGTGCCTCCGCTGGGGCGCCCGCACGCGGGGCAGTGAGCCGGGAAACGGCCCTGACCTGGCCCTGTTCCCGGATTCGCTCCGGCCCACAAGGATGACGCCTTCGGTCCCGACCAAAAGTCCCAGAATAGTCCCAGAGGCGCCGCCACGCCCCCTCGTGCCTCATGTTTACGCAGGTCAGAAGGGGTATGGCGGCCTCTTTCCCGATGACCTTCAGATGTCCCGGAAGATCTCGATCTGCGCGCCGATCGAGTTCAGCCGCTCGGCCAGATCCTCGTAACCGCGGTTGATGACGTACACGTTGCGCAGCACGGACGTGCCTTCCGCCGCCATCATCGCCAGCAGGACGACCACGGCGGGGCGCAGGGCCGGCGGGCACATCATCTCGGCGGCGCGCCAGCGTGTCGGGCCCTCCACCAACACCCGGTGCGGGTCGAGGAGTTGCAGACGCCCGCCGAGCCGGTTGAGGTCCGTGAGGTAGATGGCCCGGTTGTCGTACACCCAGTCGTGGATGAGGGTCTTG
The DNA here is from genome assembly GCF_036898465.1 of Streptomyces sp. B21-105. Taxonomy (NCBI): domain Bacteria; kingdom Bacillati; phylum Actinomycetota; class Actinomycetes; order Kitasatosporales; family Streptomycetaceae; genus Streptomyces; species Streptomyces sp. B21-105. The sequence continues at coordinate 7,269,982 of NZ_JARUMJ010000001.1, forward strand.
CCCTGGGCGACGGCCGCGATGGCCGCGAAGAACGGGACGTTGTCGATGTTCAGGCCGGGGAACGGCATCGGGTGGATCTTGTCGATCGGCGCCTCCAGCTTGGAGGGCCGTACCGTGAGGTCCACCAGCCGGGTGCGGCCGTTGTCGGCCGGGTACTCCGGCGTGCGGTCGTGGTCCAGGCCCATCTCCTCCAGGACCGCCAGCTCGATCTCCAGGAACTCGATGGGCACCCGCCGCACCGTCAGCTCCGACTCCGTGACGACGGCGGCGGCCAGCAGACTCATCGCCTCGACCGGGTCCTCGGAAGGGGAGTAGTCCACGTCCACGTCGATGTCCGGCACGCCGTGCACGGTGAGCGTCGTGCTGCCGATGCCCTCGACCCGGACGCCGAGCGCCTCCAGGAAGAAACACAGATCCTGGACCATGTAGTTGGAGGAAGCGTTACGGATGACAGTTACCCCGTCGTACCGGGCGGCCGCCAGCAACGCGTTTTCGGTAACCGTGTCGCCGCGCTCGGTCAGCACGATCGGCCGGTCCGGGCGGACGGCGCGGTCGACGACGGCGTGGTACTGCCCCTCCGTCGCCGCGACGTCCAGCCCGAACCGGCGCAGGGCGATCATGTGCGGCTCGATGGTCCGGGTCCCGAGGTCGCAGCCGCCCGCGTAGGGCAGCTTGAAGTGGGTCATCCGGTGCAGCAGCGGACCGAGGAACATGATGATGGAGCGCGTGCGCACGGCGGCCTCGGCGTCGATCGCCGCCATGTCCAGCTCGGCCGGCGGCACGATCTCCAGGTCGACGCCGCCGTTGATCCAGCGCGTCCGTACACCGATGGATCCGAGGACCTCGAGCAGCCGGTAGACCTCCTCGATGCGGGCGACCCGACGCAGCACCGTGCGCCCCTGGTTGAGCAGCGACGCGCACAGCAGGGCCACGCACGCGTTCTTGCTGGTCTTCACGTCGATCGCGCCGGACAGCCGGCGGCCGCCCACGACCCGCAGATGCATCGGCCCCGCGTAGCCCAGAGAGACGATCTCGCTGTCCAGGGCTTCACCGATGCGAGCGATCATCTCAAGGCTGATGTTCTGGTTGCCCCGCTCGATGCGGTTGACGGCACTCTGGCTGGTTCCGAGCGCCTCGGCCAGCTGTGCCTGTGTCCAGCCCCGGTGCTGCCGGGCGTCACGGATGAGCTTGCCGATGCGTACGAGGTAGTCGTCTGCCATGAGGCTGAGGTTATCTCAGATATGAGATCGCGCATCCTGAGGGGGCCGTTCGGGTGACATGCCGTCAACGCCGCCTGGCGTGACGGGTACGACGCCAGCCGAAAGGTCCGGGCAAATCCATCGATGTCGTACGACGTCCAGTGCTGCTGTGTGTCTGACGCGGCCCGTGCCGGCCGCCGCCGGTCGTGATCGACCAGGAATGCCGGTTGATGTTCAGCCGCACACCGGGGAGGATGCGGAAACTCTTGCGGAAAGTGAGGGGCATCGGGCCTCCTTCGTCCGGGGAGTGCTTGTCCGCTCTCGTCTACCCCGACCGGGCGGGCCCATGGCGCGCGTTCAGGAACCGTCCCGCCGTAACGCTGTCGCGCCGCCACCCGTCGCGCACAGCGCGGTCACGCCGCCACCGTGTGCCGCGCGTCGGCCGGCCGTTTGTCCGGCCGGCAGAACGGCGTCGGTCGAGGATGTACGGGGCTCCGTACGGGCGGGCGAGTGCTTCGCGAACCGGCGGTTTTCCCGCCCTGGACGGCGTGGGCGGCCGGCGCGGCGGCTGTCGTCTCAACTGGGCTGACTGGTCCGTTGTCGGCGTTTCCCATAGGGCCAGTGGAAGGGCATACGAGATTGAGCATGCACGATGACCAAGTGGACGTGACCACCGAAAAAGTTACGACCTTGATCCACGAACAGTTTCCCCAGTGGAGCGGCGAGGCGATCCGACCCCTGGCGTCGACCGGGACGGTCCACGCCATTTTCCGCATCGGAAACGACCTCTCTGCGCGTTTCCCCCTGCGTCTGGCCGATGCTGCCGAGGTGCTGGCGGTCCTGGAACAGGAAGCCCGGGCGAGCGCGGAGCTGGCACAGGTGTCTCGGGTCCCCGCCCCGGAGCCCGTCGCCCTGGGAAAGCCGGGAGCGGGTTACCCCATGCCGTGGTCGGTCCAGACGTGGTTGCCGGGGACGATCGCCTCCGATGCCGACCCGAGCGGATCGGACGCTTTTGCCGAGGACCTCGCGGCCTTCATCGCGGCCCTGCGGGACGCCGGGACGCGGGGGCGGCATTTCAGCGGCGCACATCGTGGCGGCGTTCTCGCTCACCACGACGAGTGGATGGCGAAGTGCTTCGAGGAGAGTGCGGAGCTGCTCGATGTGCCCCGGCTGCGCCAGGTGTGGAGCCGCTTTCGCACCTTGCCGCGCGCGGGTGCCGACGTGATGAGCCATGGTGACTTGATTCCCGGCAATGTACTTGTCGCGGGAGGCCGGCTCAGCGGCGTGCTCGACACCGGCGGCTTCGGCCCGGCCGACCCCGCGCTGGATCTGGTCAGTGCCTGGCACCTCTTGCAGTCGGGCCCGCGGGAAGTGCTCCGGCGGAGACTCGACTGTGACGATCTGGAGTGGGAGCGCGGCAAGGCGTGGGCGTTCGAACAGGCGATGGGGGTCGTCTGGTACTACGTCGAGAGCAATCCGACGATGAGCGCGATGGGGCGGCGGACGCTCGCCCGCATTCTGGAGTCGATGGGTGACGCGCCCTGAGCGTCGGCCGGCGGCGACAGAGACGATCGCGTGCCGCCCCAGCGACAACAGCACCGATGGGAAACGACCGGCCGAGCCGGGACACCTCGGCCCGTTTCAGGAAACTACTGAGCGCGGACCGCGGCCCCCGTGGCGAGCGATCCTCAGACGCCTGGATCGGATGACAGCGGACAGGCGAGCCCGGGCATGACCATCCAGCCCCTATGTACTAGAGTTATCTCGACATCGAGATATCTGCCGAAGGCGCACCGCAGCCGTCGTTCAGTAAGGGTTACCTAATTTAGCCTGACCTCAGCGGATCGGCCAAGCCCCGCGTGACGCAGGATGCGGTGGTACGCGCACATCAATGAAGGAGACTGTCGTGTCGGCGAACAGCTTCGACGCCCGCAGCACGCTGCAGGTGGGCGACGAGTCGTACGAGATCTTCCGGCTGGACAAGGTGGAAGGCTCGGCTCGCCTTCCGTACAGCCTGAAGGTGCTGCTGGAGAACCTGCTCCGTACCGAGGACGGCGCGAACATCACCGCCGACCACATCCGTGCCCTCGGCGGCTGGGACTCGCAGGCCCAGCCGTCGCAGGAGATCCAGTTCACGCCGGCCCGCGTGATCATGCAGGACTTCACCGGCGTTCCGTGTGTCGTCGACCTCGCCACCATGCGTGAGGCCGTCAAGGCGCTCGGCGGCGACCCGGCGAAGGTCAACCCGCTCTCCCCGGCCGAGCTGGTCATCGACCACTCCGTCATCGCCGACAAGTTCGGCACCAACGACGCCTTCGCCCAGAACGTCGAGCTGGAGTACGGGCGCAACAAGGAGCGCTACCAGTTCCTGCGCTGGGGCCAGACCGCGTTCGACGACTTCAAGGTCGTCCCGCCGGGCACCGGCATCGTCCACCAGGTGAACATCGAGCACCTGGCCCGGACCGTCATGGTCCGTAACGGGCAGGCGTACCCCGACACCCTGGTCGGCACCGACTCGCACACCACCATGGTCAACGGCCTCGGTGTGCTGGGCTGGGGCGTCGGCGGCATCGAGGCCGAGGCCGCGATGCTCGGGCAACCGGTTTCGATGCTGATCCCGCGCGTCGTCGGCTTCAAGCTGACCGGTGAGCTGCCCACCGGCACCACCGCCACCGACCTCGTCCTCACGATCACCGAGATGCTGCGCAAGCACGGCGTCGTCGGCAAGTTCGTCGAGTTCTACGGTGAGGGCGTCGCCGCCACCTCCCTCGCGAACCGCGCCACCATCGGCAACATGTCGCCGGAGTTCGGCTCCACCGCCGCGATCTTCCCGATCGACGACGAGACCCTGAAGTACCTCAAGCTCACCGGCCGCTCCGAGCAGCAGGTCGCGCTCGTCGAGGCGTACGCCAAGCAGCAGGGCCTCTGGCTGGACCCGAAGGCCGAGCCCGACTTCTCCGAGAAGCTCGAGCTGGACCTCTCCACCGTCGTCCCGTCGATCGCCGGCCCGAAGCGCCCGCAGGACCGCATCGTCCTCGCGAACGCCGCCGAGCAGTTCAAGGTCGACGTGCGCAACTACGTCGACAGCGTGGACGAGGCGGGCCAGGAGTCCTTCCCGGCCTCCGACGCCCCGGCCGTCGCCCCGAACGGCTCCCCGTCCAACCCGGTCACCGTGACCGCCGCGGACGGCTCGACGTACGAGATCGACCACGGCGCGGTGACCGTCGCGGCCATCACCTCCTGCACCAACACCTCCAACCCGTACGTCATGGTCGCCGCCGCGCTCGTCGCGAAGAAGGCCGTGGAGAAGGGCCTGACCCGCAAGCCGTGGGTCAAGACCACCCTCGCCCCGGGTTCGAAGGTCGTCACCGACTACTTCGACAAGGCCGGTCTCACGCCGTACCTCGACAAGGTCGGCTTCAACCTGGTCGGCTACGGCTGCACCACCTGCATCGGCAACTCCGGCCCGCTGCCGGAGGAGGTCTCCAAGGCCGTCAACGACCATGATCTCGCGGTGACTTCGGTCCTCTCCGGCAACCGGAACTTCGAGGGCCGCATCAACCCCGACGTCAAGATGAACTACCTGGCCTCCCCGCCGCTGGTCGTCGCGTACGCCCTCGCGGGCTCCATGAAGGTGGACATCACCAAGGACGCCCTGGGCATCGACCAGGACGGCAACCCGGTCTTCCTCAAGGACATCTGGCCTTCCGAGGCCGAGGTCAACGACGTCGTGGCGAACGCCATCGGCGAGGACATGTTCAACAAGTCCTACCAGGACGTCTTCGCGGGCGACGCCCAGTGGCAGGCGCTGCCGATCCCGACCGGCAACACCTTCGAGTGGGACGCCGAGTCGACCTACGTCCGCAAGCCCCCGTACTTCGAGGGCATGACGATGGAGACCACCCCGGTCTCCGACATCACCGGCGCCCGCGTGCTGGCCAAGCTGGGTGATTCGGTCACCACCGACCACATCTCCCCGGCCGGCGCCATCAAGGCCGACACCCCGGCCGGCAAGTACCTCACCGAGCACGGTGTGGAGCGTCGTGACTTCAACTCCTACGGCTCCCGCCGAGGCAACCACGAGGTCATGATCCGCGGCACGTTCGCCAACATCCGCCTGCGCAACCAGATCGCGCCGGGGACGGAAGGCGGTTACACCCGCGACTTCACCCAGGACGGCGGTCCGGTGTCGTTCATCTACGACGCCTCCCGCAACTACATCGAGCAGGGCGTCCCGCTGGCCATCCTGGCCGGCAAGGAGTACGGCTCGGGCTCGTCCCGGGACTGGGCCGCCAAGGGCACCGCACTGCTCGGCGTCAAGGCCGTCATCGCCGAGTCGTACGAGCGCATCCACCGCTCTAACCTCATCGGCATGGGCGTGCTCCCGCTGCAGTACCCGGAGGGCGCCTCCGCCGAGTCCCTCGGTCTGACCGGCGAGGAGACCTTCTCCTTCACCGGCGTCGAGGAGCTCAACAACGGCACCACGCCGCGCACGGTCAAGGTCACCACCGACACCGGCGTCGAGTTCGACGCGGTCGTCCGCATCGACACTCCCGGTGAGGCCGACTACTACCGCAACGGCGGCATCATGCAGTACGTGCTGCGCAGCCTGATCCGAAAGTAACAGGCACAGCAAGCGGTTCGGCAACGTCCAGGAGCCGACGGAACGCGTGCGAGAAACTGCTCGAGGGCCGTATCCCCGGTGACGGGGGTGCGGCCCTTCGCCGTGCTCGTCCCGAGTCATGTGAGTCATGTGAGTCATGAGAGTCGTGACCGACCTGTGGATCGGACACGGGGTTCCTTCGGCCCCCGGGACGGAACCCGCGCAGGGACCGGCACCCCCGGTTCCGGAACGTGACACACACGCCGGCCACGGCGAACAGCTGCGGGGCTCGCCGGGGCGGCGGTGGGTGTCACACGTGGGGACCGGGCGGTGTCTTCATGCCGAACATCCCCACAGGGACGCGGACAAGGAGAGACACCATGACACTGCGCCTGCCGAAGGCCGAGCTTCCCGCCGAGCTCAAAGAGAACATGATCAAGCAGCTGGGCGCCGTGCCCGAGAACGTCGAGGTGCTGTGGCACCACCCCCGGGTGGCGCAGGACAACCTGGAGCTCGGCGCCAGGGTGGGGGCGTGGGAGTCGGTCGAGGCGAGCCTGAAATCGTTTGCGCACATGGCTGTCGCGTCGCAGGTCGGCTGCAGCTGGTGCCTGGACGTCGGCTATTTCCAGGCACAGAACGAGAACCTGGATCCGGCCAGGGCGAGCCAGGTGCCGCGCTGGCGGGAAGCGGACGTGTTCACGGCGTTGGAGCGCGACGTCATGGGGTACGCCGAGGCGATGACGAACACGCCGCCGACCGTCACCGACGAACAGTACGCCGCCCTCCTCGAGCGGCTCGGGACGGCGGCGATGGTGGAGCTCACCGCGTTCATCGCCTACGTCAACCTGGCGACCAGGGCGAATGTCGCGAACGGGGTCACCTCGCAGGGCCTCTCCGACGCGTGCGGGATCCCGTTGGCCAAGCGCCCGGCGACGTCCCGCGCAGGGTCCACGGCATGACGGCGGACCCGTTCGTCGCCCACCGCAGCCTGCTGTTCACCGTCGCCTACGAGATGCTCGGCTCCGCTGCCGACGCGGAGGACGTGCTGCAGGAGACCTGGTTGCGGTGGGCCGGCGTCGACCGGTCACGGATCGGCGCCCCGCGGGCGTACCTCGTCCGCGCCGTCACCCGTCAGGCACTCAATCGCATGCGCACCCTCGCACGCCGCCGCGAGGACTATGTGGGCGAATGGCTGCCCGAACCCCTGCTGACCCACCCCGACGTGGCCGACGACGTCGAACTCGCGGAAAGCGTCTCCATCGCGATGCTGACCGTCCTGGAGACGCTCACACCGGTGGAACGCGCGGTGTTCGTGCTCCGCGAGGTCTTCGACATGCCGTACGGCGAGGTCGCCGAAGCCGTGGGCAGGACCCCCGCCGCGGTCCGGCAGGTCGCCCGGCGGGCCCGGGACCACGTCGCCGCCCGACAGCCACGCGTCAAGGTGAGCCGGTCGGAGCACAAGGCCGTCGTGGACCGATTCGTCACCGCGCTGCACACCGGGCGCATCCAGGACCTCTTGGAGATCATGGCGCCGGACGTGGTCCTCGTCGCCGACGGAGGCGGGATCACGGCCGCCGCTCCGGCCCCCGTCCACGGGGCCGAACTCGTGGCGGCGATGCTCGCCGGCACCGACCGGGCCACCTTCGAAACCACGACGGTATGTCTCAACGGCGCCTCCGCGATCCGGATCGGATCCGACACGGTGGGAGCCACGGTCAGCCTCGTGATCGAGGACGGGCGCATCACCCGGATCTACGCGACGTCCAACCCGCAGAAGCTGACACGACTCGACACACCAACAGATCTCACCCGGTAGCTGCAGCCCGGGTGTTCCGGGGATGCCTACAGCCGGAAACACCCGGGAAGCGTTGCCATCGGTCGCGGAACGACACGGGCCGCGACCTCACCGCACCCAGGGGGCAGCGCTTCGAATGGCAGTTACCGACAGTTATAGACGGTTACCGACTGCCACTGGCAGCCGCTCGCAGCCAGGTAGCAGCCGCTTCCGCCTGCGCAGCCACCCCCGCGGGCTACGCAGGCCGGCGCGCACGAGAAGGCGGACACGCTCGTCTTCGACCTGGCCGGGCCGTTTTCCGGCGAAGCCGAATCGTGTTTCCAGCGTCCTGCGACGACCACGCCACCGCGCCGGTAATCTGGTGTGTGCGGTGATGCAGGGTTCCAGCTGTTTCCGGCGAGGACACGCCGGGCACCGCCGTGCCCCGGAAGCGGTGAGGTGGCGGCCGGGGAGGAGCGAGGCCACGGCCACGGGCGAGAAGTGTGGTGCATGAAAGCGCCGTTGGCCACGTTTCCTGCTCTCGGTGTCATTCGGGTTCGGGCCGGGGGCCGCAGCAAGTCACAGGCCGTCGTGGCCTTGCGCCAGGGCTTGCCGCGCAGCCGACGCCGATCCCCGAGGTTCGGTTCCGCCGGTTTCCCGCCGGGTGGGCCGCCCGCTCGGCCAGGGGGCTCCGGCGGTGGCACCCAACTCGGGCATCCGCCGCATCCCTTGCATCCCTTCCCTCTCTCGTATCCCTCGCAGCTCTTGAAGTCTCAGGTCCGCTGCGGTGCTCGCCGAAGAAACCTTCTGCGCATACGCGAAACGCTGCGCTTCCCCGTTTACAAGTGGGCCGCACGGCGCTACCTTCCGCCACAGGTGAAGTGGGAGCGCTCCCATAATGTTCGCTCCGACGGACCGGAACCTGCCGGACCGAGCTGGGACGCTCCCGCTTCGCGTGATCGACATGCCAGGACGGCGCTGCATCGAACCCGCAACGTCTTGGAACTCCTGCCGAACCGCGTTACCCGTCCCCGCATCCGCAGTGCACCCCATGTCTGCACGGTCCGTACACGGAAGGCGGACTCATTGAGCATGAAAACTGTCATGATCGCGTCAAATTCGGGCGCGAGGTCGCATTTACGCACCCGAGCTCTTCTCCTCGTCCTCATGGCCCTGTTGGCCACCGTCCCCGCACTCGGTCTGATCGTGACCGCCGGCGGAAAGGCGGAAGCTCATGGAACCCCCATGAAACCCGCCAGCCGCACTTTCCTGTGCTGGCAGGACGCGCTGACCAACACCGGTGAGATCAAACCCATCAACCCGGCCTGCAAGAACGCGCAACAGGTAAGCGGTACCACACCGTTCTACAACTGGTTCTCGGTGCTGCGTTCCGACGGAGCAGGCCGTACCCGCGGCTTCGTACCGGACGGTCAGTTGTGCAGTGGCGGCAACACCAACTTCACCGGGTTCAACGCGGCCCGCAGCGACTGGCCGCTCACCCACCTCACCTCGGGTGCGACCGTCGACTTCTCCTACAACGCCTGGGCCGCACACCCGGGTTGGTTCTACGTCTACGTCACCAAGGACGGCTTCGACCCGACCCGCACGCTCGGCTGGGACGACCTCGAGGACCAGCCCTTCCTCTCCGTCGACCACCCACCCCTCAACGGCAGCCCCGGCACGGTCGAGGCCAACTACTCCTGGACCGGTCAGCTCCCGGCCAACAAGTCCGGCCGCCACATCATCTACATGGTCTGGCAGCGCTCCGACAGTGCCGAGACCTTCTACTCCTGCTCCGACGTCGTCTTCGACGGCGGGAACGGTGAGGTGACCGGGATCCACGAACCGGGCAACCCGGGCGAGCCGGTCCCCGGTACCTGCACGGCGTCCCGCAGAACCACCAACACCTGGAACGGCGGCTACCAGTCGGAGGTGACCGTCACCAACTCGGGTGACGTCCCGATGCTCGGCTGGATGGTCGACTGGACGCTGCCCGGCGGTCAGTCGGTGGTGAGCCTCTGGAGCGGCAACGCGACCTACAACGGACAGGCGGTGATGGTCCACAACGCCGACTGGAACGGTTCGTTGAGCCCGGGCCAGAGCACGACGTTCGGATACGTGGTCTCCGGCGCGGGAGGTGACAGCGCCACGAGCCTCCCCTGCAGGGTCGGTTGAGCGAAAGCAACTCCGAGCGGACTGCTCTGCGCAGCCGGTGGGCGAGTGAGCCACGCCCACCGGCTCCGCCGGCCGGACCGCGCCGAGAGGGCGGGGTGGCGGCCCGGAGTGTGCTCCGTCCGATGGCGTCGCTGGACGGCGCCGCGTGCGTCGACACCCGGCGCCGCCGCCCCAGCCCCACCTTTGACGACTGCTGTGATCAACGGTCAACGCCCCACCTGCCGGGCCGAGTCGGCAGGAGGCCGACCGAAATCCCTTTGCCTCCGATCGGGCCGGCCACGTAGCGTCCTGCCCATGGGAACCCTGTGACAGCCCCCCGCCCGACCGCGTAGAGCACCGCTCCGCCGTCGTGGCGCGCCGATTCCTGTCGAATCCGTTCCACCGGCCTGTTTCGTGTTTTCCCCGGGCCGAGAACAGGGGCTTTTCCATGCATGTGCCATCTTTCCCGTCGGCCGGGCGGCCGGCCCGAACCATTCCGACCCCTACCGACCGGAGGACTCCGCCCACCCGCGGGCCTCGGCCCACACCTCTTCCCGGCCTCTCCCCGTCCCCCCCTTCCTCCCCCTCCTCCCAACTGTCCCTGCGGGGAGTCACCAAGCGCTATGACGATCGCCGTGTGCTCGATCAGGTTTCCTTCAGTCTCACCCCCGGTGAGAAGGTCGGCGTGATCGGTGACAACGGGGCGGGAAAGTCCACGCTGCTCCGTCTCCTCGCCGACGTCGAACGCCCCGATACCGGGGAGGTCACCGTGGTGGCACCCGGAGGAACGGGCTACCTGGCCCAGACGCTCGGTCTCCCCGCGGAGGCCACCGTCCAGGACGCCGTCGACCTGGCGCTGAAGGAACTCCGCGCGCTGGAGTCGGGGCTGCGACGGACCGAAGTCGCCCTGTCCCACGTCACCCAGGGTGAGGAACTCGAAGCGACGCTCGTCGCGTACGCCCGGCTGACCGAGCGGTACGAGGCACGCGACGGCTACGGCGCCGACGCCCGCGTCGATGCCGCGCTGCACGGCCTCGGTCTCCCGGGACTGGCCCGGAGCCGATCGCTCGGGACGCTCTCCGGCGGTGAGCGGTCGCGGCTGGCGCTGGCGGCGACGCTGGCGTCCCGCCCGGAGCTGCTGCTCCTCGACGAGCCGACGAACGACCTGGACGACCGGGCCGTCGGCTGGCTCGAGGCGCATCTGCGGGCGCACCGTGGCACCGTCGTCGCAGTCACCCACGACCGCGTGTTTCTGGAACGCATTACCGCCACCGTCCTGGAGGTGGACAGCGGCCGAGTCACCCGCCACGGAAACGGTTACGCAGGTTACCTCGCAGCCAAGGCCACCGAACGCCGTCGACGCCAATTTCAGTACGACGAATGGCGTGCGGAGCTCGACCGCAGCCGCCGGTTGGCCGATACCCATGCGGCCCGCCTGGACGGCATTCCTCGGAAAGCGGCGAAAGCCGGTTTCGGCCACGGTGCGTTCCGGGCACGCGGACGGGCCCACGGAGCGATGAGCAGGATCCGCAACGCCAAGGAGCGGACCGAGCGGCTCATCGCCCACCCGGTCACGCCACCCCCGGACCCGCTGACCTTCGCCGCCCGCATCGACACCGCGGGCAGGACGTCCCACGGGCCGGCCGCACAGCTCGACGACGTGGTGGTGAAGGGCCGACTGGACGTACCGGAGTTCCGGCTCGGCACCGCGGAGCGGCTGCTCGTCACCGGACCCAATGGAGCGGGCAAGAGCACCTTGCTGAGCGTCCTGGCCGGCGAACTGCATCCGGACACGGGCACGGCGAGGGTGCCCGGCAGGGTGGGGCACCTGCGACAGGAGCAGTCTCCGTGGCCGCCAAGCTTCACGGTGCTTGCCGCGTTCGCCCACGGACGCTCGGGCGACCGGGGCGAACAGGCCGACCGGCTGTTGTCTCTGGGGCTGTTCGAGCCGAGCCAACTGCACTTGCGCGTATTCGAGTTGTCGTACGGGCAGCGACGGCGGATCGAGCTCGCCCGTCTGGTGAGCGAGCCGGTGGATCTGCTTCTGCTCGACGAGCCCACCAACCATCTCTCGCCCGCCCTGGTCGAGGAGCTGGAGGCGGCGCTCGCCGACTACGCCGGCGCGGTGGTGCTGGTGACCCACGACCGTCGGATGCGGGCACGCTTCACCGGTTCCCGGCTGGAGCTGACCGCGGGGACGGTGGTCGGCGGCGCGCAGCGGTCGGACGGCGATCAGTCGGCCAACTGAAGTCCCAGCCAATCGAGTTGTCGTCTCACCTGCTCTGCCTCGCCCCCTTCGTGCCCGTTGAACGGATAGGCGTGGATCTCCTTGCGGGGACGCGCGCCGTCGCTCAGTTCGCCGTACCGGTTGAACGCCGCGTACACCCCGCTCGGCGGGCAGACCGTGTCGCGCAGGCCCGTGCCGAAGTGGGCGGGGGCCTGCGCGCGGCGGGCGAAGGACACGCCCTCCACATAAGAAAGGGTTCGGTAGGCGGTTTCCTCGCTGCCGCGGCGGACGGAGAGGTAGGCGGCGATCTCGCCGTACGGTCCCGCGTCAGTCAGCGCCAACGCCCGCCGGATCCCACACAGGAACGGAGCCGTGACGAGAACGGCGGCCAGATCGTGGACCAGGCCCGCGACAGCCAATGCCAGTCCGCCGCCCTGGCTGTTGCCGACGGCGGCCGTGCGCTCCGGGTCGACGCCGGGCAGCGACCGCACTGCCGTCACCGCGCGCACCGCGTCCGTGATCAGACGTCGGTAGTGGTAGTCCAGCGGGGAGAGAAGGCCGCGGACGGCCGGGCCGGGGCCGCTGGACACGACGGTGTGCGGGTCGGGGGTGTCGCCCCCGCTGCCGTACTGGTCGCCCTGGCCGCGATTGTCCATCAACAGGTGTGCGTAGCCTGCGTTCACCCAGGTCAGTCGCTCATGAGGAAGGCCGCGGCCGCGTCCGTAGCCGACGTACTCGACGACTGCGGGCAACGGTTCCCGCGGACCGGCCGGGAGGCTGAACCAGGCTCGGATCGGATCACCTGCGAAACCCCGGAACGTCACGTCCCAGGTCCGCGTCAGTCGGAGACCGGTTTCGACAGGGCGTACCGACACCAGCGGGTCGTGCTGCGCTGCCTCTTTCCGGGCGGCAGCCCAGTACGCGTCGAAGTCGGCGGGCTCGTCGGGTTCGGGGCGGTGGCGTTCCAGATCCCGTAGCGGCAGGTCGAACGCGGGCACGAGGGCACCTCACAGGGGTGGTGGGCCAACGATTGTTGCGCTGGACATCCAGAAATTTGCGGAGAACGGTAACACTCGACTCGCTGCGTACCCCTGCATCTACCCGATCGGCAGCGGACTTCAACGCCGCGAGACGTCCCACCGGTCCGCCGTGCAGCAACCATTGACAGCGGTTTCCAGAACCCCGTACGTTTCCGCAGAGTTACCGGTAAGGGCACGAAAGTTTCGAGATCACACGTTGAGATCCGAGTGTTTCGAGAACGCCCCGGGAGGCCCGAGCATGAGCACCTCCACCACATCGGCCCCACCCCCCGACACCCAGGACCCGGCTGCGAAGACCCCGCACGGCTCCCCTCGGCCCACCGCGCGCCGCGGCTGGCGGAGAGCGTGGCGCCGGGACTGGCGGCTGTACTCGCTGGCCGTCCTGCCCCTGCTGTTCTTCCTGGTCTTCCGCTATCTGCCGATGGTCGGCAACGTGATCGCCTTCCGCCGCTTCGAGCCCGGCGGTTCGATCCTGGGGGAGCAGTGGGTGGGGTTGCGATATGTGCGGATGTTCCTGACCGATCCCACCTTCTGGCAGGTCTTCCGCAACACCCTGTGGCTCGGCGGGCTGACGCTGCTGTTCTGTTTCCCTCTACCGCTCGTCCTGGCGTTGTTGCTCAACGAGGTGCGCCGGCGTTCCCTGCGACGGTTCGTGCAATCGGTTTCGTACCTTCCGCACTTCCTGTCGATCGTGATCGTCGCGGGCATCACCCTGCAGATGCTGGCCACGGACGGTCCGGTCAACCATGCGCTCTCTCTGCTCGGCCACGATCCGGTGCGGTTCATCCAGGAGCCGGGCTGGTTCCGTACGGTCTACGTCGGTTCGGAGATCTGGCAGACCGCCGGCTGGGGCACGATCCTTTACCTCGCCGCGCTCACCACGATCGACGAGGACCTCTACGAGGCCGCCCGCATCGACGGCGCGAACCGCTTGCGGCAGATCTGGCATGTCACGCTGCCCGGGATCCGCCCCACCATGATCACGCTGCTGATCCTCAACGTCGGCACGTTCATGGCGGTCGGCTTCGAAAAGGTCCTGTTGCTGTACAACCCGCTGACCTATCCCACGGCCGACGTGATCTCCACGTACCTCTACCGTGCCGGCGTCGAGTCCAACAGTTTCAGCTACGCCGCCGCGATCGGCCTGTTCGAAGCGATCATCGGCCTTGTCCTGATCACGAGCGCGAACCAGTTGTCGCGCCGCACCGTCGGGACGAGCCTGTGGTGAGCCTCCTGTCGCCTCGCGCCCCACGTCCGCGCACGTCAGTGAGCCAGCCGACTCGCGGTTACCGCGTTTTCCAGGGCGCCAACGGAGTGATCCTCACGCTCGTCGTTCTGGTGACCCTGTACCCCTTCGTCAACATCATCGCCCGGTCCTTCAGTGGTGAAGGGCACATCCGGGCAGGCGAAGTGACCCTGTGGCCGAAGGGGTTCAACCTCACCACATACAGAATCGTCGTCCAGGACTCGATGTTCTGGCGAAACTACGGCAACACCGTTTTCTACACGGTCGTCTCCACGGTCCTCGCCATGGTGCTGACCACGTCCTACGCCTACGTCCTGTCGAAGCGGAACCTCAAGGGGCGCGGACTGCTCGTCGGTGTGGCGGTGTTCACCATGTTCTTCACCGGCGGACTGATCCCCCACTACGTCCTGGTCACCAGCCTCGGCCTGAAGAACTCCGTCTGGGCCATCGCCCTGCCGAACGCGATCAGCGTCTTCAACCTGCTGGTGATGAAGGCCTTCTTCGAGAGCCTTCCGACCGAGCTCGAGGAAGCAGCCGAGATCGACGGCCTGAGCACCTACGGAATTCTGCTCAGGATCGTGCTACCGCTGTCCAAGGCCGTCATCGCGACGATGGTTCTCTTCTACACGGTGTCCTTCTGGAACTCCTGGTTCTCGGCCTACCTCTACATGGACCGCACCGACCTCATGCCGGTCACCGTCTACCTGCGCAACCTCATCGCGGGGGCTACCACCGGGGGAAACGCCGGCGCCGCCACCGAACAGCTGAGCCAGGCCGGGGCGAACATCCAGGCGGTCACGATCGTGCTGACCTCGCTTCCGATCCTCTGCGTGTACCCGTTCGTCCAGCGCTTCTTCGTCTCGGGCGTGATGCTCGGCGCGGTCAAGGGCTGAATCCGTACCCCCTCGGAACAAGGGAGCACCCGTGAAGAACGCCGGTCAGTTGTCTCGACGTCAGGTCCTCACGGCCGCAGGCCTCGTCGGCCTCGCTTCCCTCACCGGCTGCGGAAGCGGCGACGAAGGTGAGGACGGCAAGGACCTTTCCAAGAAACAGAACGGAGCAATGAAGGAGTACCGCGCCGGCGAACAGTTCAAAGCGTCGAAACCGCTGTCCTTCTCTCTTCTGCACAACAACAACCCGGTCTATCCGATGAAGGACGGCTGGCTGTTCTGGAAGGAACTGACCCGGCGCACCGGTGTCACCCTGAAGCCGATCGCCGTCCCGCTGAGCGACTACGAGAAGAAACGCAGTGTCCTCATCGGCGCGGGAGACGCACCGTTCCTCATCCCCAAGACGTACCACCCCTCGGAAGTCGCCTTCGTCTCGTCGGGCGCGATTCTCCCGGTCAGCGAGTACACGCATCTCATGCCCAACTTCCGCGACAAGGTCAGAAAATGGAAGCTGGAGCCGGAACTCGACTCCATCCGGCAGTCCGACGGCAAGTATTACCTCCTGCCCGGTCTGCACGAAAAGGTCAAGTCCGGCTATTCGCTGTCGTTTCGCACCGACGTCCTGGGCAAGCTCGGACTGAGCCTGCCCACCACCTGGGACGAGGTGTACGACGTCTTCAAGGCGCTCAGGGCCGAGTACCCGGACCGGTACCCGTTCTCGGACCGATGGAGCACCAACACCCCGTTCCCCGCAGCCGCGTTGTGCAGCTACCTCGGCCAGTCCTTCGGCGTGCGGGCAGGCTGGACCTACGACAACATCAGCTTCGACGCCAAGAAGGACGCGTTCGTCTTCACCGGCGCGACGGACGGCTACCGCCAGATGGTCGAGTACCTGAGGAAACTGGTCGCCGAGAAGCTGATGGATCCGGAGAGCTTCACCCAGACCGACGACAACGCGTTGCAGAAACTGCTGGGTCAGAAAACCTTCGCGATCAGCGCCAACCCGCAGGAGCTGGTCCAGAGCTACCGCTACAACCTGGAGAAACAGGTCAAGGGCGCGACCATCGAGATGATCCCGGTTCCGCTCGGCCCGGCCGGACCGGTCGTACTGGGCGGCGCCCGGCTGGAGAACGGACTCATGATCTCCACCAAGGCCCTCAAGAGCGACACCTTCGTCGCGATGATGCAGTTCGTCGACTGGCTGTGGTACTCGGACGAGGGGCAGCGATTCGCCAAATGGGGTGTGCAGGGCACCACTTACGCCCACACCGGCGGACAGTACCGGCCGAGCCCAGGAATCAGTCTCATGGGCTCGGACCCGGACGCCCCGAAAGACCTGCAGAAGGACTACGGCTTCTTCAACGGCGTGTTCACCTACGGCGGCAGCTGGGCACTGGTCTCTTCCTCCTTCAGCCCGGACGAGAAGAAGTTCCAGGACACGATGTCGCAACGCGAGCAACTGCCCATCGGGCCGGCACACCCGCTGCAGTCCGTGGAACAGGAGCAGGCCTCCCTCTGGGACACGCCGCTGAGGGACCACGTCACCCAGAACACGCTCAAGTTCGCCCTCGGCAAACGCCCGCTGTCCGATTGGGAGAACTACCTGAGCGAGCTCAAAGGCAAGAACATGGACCGGCTCGTCGAACTGCACAACAAGGCGCGTGAGCGGTTCGAGAAGGAGAAGGCGTGATCCGGGTCCCCGCGGAGCCCGTGGGCCGGCACACCGATGCCTGGCGTCATTGCGTCGGCACCGGCCGCGTCGAGCTCGCCCTGCGCCGCGACTACCAGGACTCCCTCGCCCTGATACAACGAGAAATCGGTTTCCGCCACATCCGCGGCCATGGTCTGCTCAGTGACGGCATGGGCGTGTACCGGCCGTACGACCACGAGGGCGCACGTCGCGTCCATCATGCCTTCACCTACGTCGATCAGGTCGTCGACGCGTATCTCGAGGCAGGTCTTCGGCCCTTCGTCGAACTCGGTTTCATGCCGCAGGACTTGGCCTCCGGGTCGCAGACGGTCTTCTGGTGGCACGGCAACGTCACCCCGCCCCGCTCGTACCGCGAGTGGGCGGACCTGGTGCGTGCGGTCGTCGTCCATCTCGTGGACCGCTACGGCATCGACGAGGTCCGCACCTGGCCGATCGAGGTGTGGAACGAGCCCAATCTGCCCGACTTCTGGCAGGGCGCGGACGAGACGGCCTACCACCGCCTCTACGAGGTCACCGCCCACGCCGTGAAGGAGGTGGACGCCGCTCTCCAGGTCGGCGGCCCGGCGATCTCCCCGGGCGCCGACGACTGGCTGGAACGTTTCGCTGAGTTCGCGGAACAGCGCGAGGCGCCCGTCGACTTCGTCTCGAAGCACTCCTACAGCTCGGGACCCGCACAACACGTCCCCTTCGGCGTCCACCAGACGCTGGCTCCGGCGTCCGACCTGCTCGATCAGTTCGCCACGCCACGCGAACGCCTCAAGGGCACCCGGCTGGCTGATCTGCCGGTGCACATCACCGAGTTCAACTCCTCCTACCGTCCCGACAACCCGATCCACGACACCGCGTTCCACGCCGCTTACCTGGCTCCGGTCCTCGCGCAAGGCGGTGACCTGGCGGACTCCTTCTCGTACTGGACGTTCAGCGACATGTTCGAGGAGACCGGCGTCCCCACGGGCCTGTTCCACGGCGGCTTCGGCCTGCTCACCCACCGGCAGGTCAGGAAGCCCACGTACCACCTGTACGCCTTCATGGCCCGGACGGGTCCCGACCTCCTCGCCCGCGGCGACGACCACCTGGTCACCCGGCACCCCGACGGCCGGGTCACGGTCCTGGCCTGGGCGCCCGTCGACCCGACCGGCCAGACCCCGGGCACCGGCCGCCACGAGCTGCGCCTCTCCCTCCCGGTCGCGACCCGAGGAAGCCTGGAAACCCGAAGAAGCGGGGTGCGAACGGGCCAGGAGACCGAAGGGGGCAGGGAGGCCGGAGAGGTACAGCAGGTCTTCGTCCGCCGTTCCAGCGTCGACGAGGAACGCGGAAACGCTTACACAACGTGGCGGCACATGGGCAGCCCACGCTCACCGAAACCCGCACAACTGGACGTCCTGCACCAGGCGGCGGAGCCCGCCCGCAGTCACTGCAGGCTGCCCGTGCGGCAGGGCCGGGCCGAGCTGAACCTCGTCCTCGCCCGCCACGAGATCACCTTCGTCGAGCTGACCCCCGTCGCCGACGAGACGCCGCCCTGGTGGGACGAACGGCGCCTGCTCGGCCGGGCGGCCCCATGAGCCCCACAACACCCGTGAGCCCCACAACACCCGAGAGCATCACGACAGCCATGAGCCCCGTGCATACGGTGAGCACCGCGAGCTTCGGCACCGGTCCCCTCTCCCGCGCGGCCGCCCTGCTGCACACCCTCCTCGTTGTCGAGGCCTGGTTCCTCGCGGCAGCCGCCCCCGGGTTCGTCGGTCTGCTGCTCCTCGGGCCCGACCCGGCGAACCTGCCTCTCGCCGCGATCTGCCTGCTGCCCCTCGGCCCGGCCGTCTCGGCAGCGCTCTATGCCCTGCACCACCGAAGCAGCGACCTCACCGACCTCCACCCGGCCCGCGCCTACCTGCGGGGTTGGCGCCTCAACGCGCTGCCCGCGCTGCGGCTCGAGGCACCCCTGCTCGCCTGGCTCACGGTGATCGTCTTCACGCTCACGCATTTCACCGCCACCGGACTGCCCGGTTGGTGGGCGGTACTGCTCGGGGCCGTCGGCGTGGCCTCGCTCCTGTGGTGGGCCCACGCGCTCGTTCTCACCTCGTTGTTCACGTTCCGGGCCCGTGACACCGCCCGCCTCGCCGCGTACTTCCTGCTGCGGCGGGGGAGCGTCACAGCGGCCGCGGCCTCCCTGCTCGTCCTGTCGGGCGGCCTGACCGTGCTCTTCACGGAGGCCCTGCCCGCGCTGCTGGCCGCCCCGCTGCTGCTCTCCCTGCTGCGGTCCAGCCGCCCGGTGATCGTCGAGACCCAGGAGGACTTCACCGTATGACCGCCCCCCGCGCCGGCGACGACGGCCGACTCCCGCGTACCGCCAGGATCCCGTACGGCGGAGACTACAACCCCGAGCAGTGGCCGAAGGAGATCCACGACGAGGACCACCGCCTGTTCACACTGGCCGGCATCGACACCCTCACCGTCGGGGTGTTCAGCTGGTCGCTGACACAAACCGCCGAAAACGATTACGACTTCACGATCCTGGACCGTGCCCTCGACCGCGCGGCCGCCGAGGGCCGCCAGGTCTGCCTGGCCACCGGGACGGCCGCTCTCCCGCCCTGGCTTGCGAAGAAGTACCCGGAGGTGAACCGAACCGACTTCGAAGGCCGCCGGCACCGCTACGGCCAGCGGCACAACTTCTGCCCCAGCTCGACCACGTACCGAAGGCTGTCCTCGGCGCTGGCCGGCCGCCTCGCCCAACGGTATGCCGCACACCCGGCCCTGCTCGCCTGGCACATCAACAACGAGTACGGAGGCGCTTGCTACTGCGAGCGCTGCGCCGAGGCGTTCCGTGCCTGGCTGCGCGCCCGGCACGGCACACTCGACGGCCTCAACGACGCCTGGTGGACCGCGTTCTGGTCCCATCGATACACCGACTGGGACGAGATCGAGCCCCCGAGCGCGCTCACCGAGCACTGGCGCGGCCCCGACCACACCGCCTTCCAGGGCATCACCCTCGACTACCAGCGCTTCATGACCGACGCCCTGCTCGGCTGCTTCAGCGCGGAGAAGGAGGCCATCCGCGCCCACGACCCCGACACGCCTGTCACCACCAACCTCATGGGCGCCTACCGCGCTCTCGACTACCACCTCTGGGCGCCCCACCTGGACTTCGCCTCCTGGGACAACTATCCGCCGCTGGACGCGCCGCCGACCCGTCCGGCACTGGGCCACGACCTGATGCGCGGTCTCAAGGACGGCGCTCCCTTCTGGCTGATGGAACAGACCCCGTCGACCACGGCCTGCCGCGACGTCAACCCCCTGCGTCGCCCCGGCGAACTCCGCCTCGCCACCTGGCAGGCCATCGCCCACGGCGCGGACGCCGTCCTCTACTTCCAGATGCGCGCCGCACGTGGCGCGTGCGAGAAGTACCACGGCGCGGTCATCGGCCACGCGGGCCACGACGACACCCGGGTGTTTCGTGAAGTGGCCTCGCTCGGAGCGGAGTTAAGGGCACTCGGTCCCGTCACGCTCGGCGCCCGGACCCCCGCCCGCACCGCCCTTCTTTTCGACTGGGACAGCTGGTGGGCCCTGGAGATCTCCGACGGCCCCTCCCGACTGGTGCGCTACACAGACGTCGTACACGCTTACTACCAGGCGGCTCGCGAAGCCGGCGCCGACGTGGACGTCATACCTGTGACCGCCGACCTCACGCCCTACGACGTCGTCCTCGCTCCGGTGCTGCACCTCGTCGAGGCGGACCTGGCACCCCGCCTGGAGGAGGTGGCCCGGCGCGGCGGCACCGTGCTCGCCACCTTTCTCACCGCCCGCGGCGATGTACACGACCGGGCCTTCTTCACCGACGTCCCCGGCCCGCTGGCCCCGCTCCTGGGCATCCGCGTCGACGAGTGGGACGCACGGCCCGAGGACGTCGAGAACCCGGTGCGGTTCACCGCGTTCACCGCACAGGCCCGCCTGGTTTTCGAGATCGTCCGGTTGCGCGGCGCCGAGGCGGTGGCCCGTTACGAGACCGACTTCTACGCCGGTACCCCCGCCGTGACCCGCAACGGTTTCGGTGCCGGTCACGCCTGGTACGTGGCGACGGCCCTCGACCAGCCCGGCGTCGACCACGTCGTCCGGAGCGTTCTCGCCCGCCACGATCTGATCGGCCCCTACGCCGGCCATCGCAGCGTGGAGACCGCCCACCGGGTCACCCCGGACGGCGCTCGCCTCGTCTTCCTGCTCAATCACGGCGCCGAGCCGATCCGACTGACCGCTCACGCCGCGGCCACCGACCTCCTCACCGGCAAGCGGCACGATCAGGGCGCGGAGATCGTGCTGGACTCACGGGGCGTCGCCGTACTGCGGCTTCAGTAGATCGCGCGGCCCCGCTCGTCGGGGACCCCGGACTTCCGCAGGAAGTAGCTGTTCACCTGGTCGCGCCACTCCCGTGCGCAGCGCACCTGCTCCTCGTACCGCTCCGCCACCCGCGCATGGCGCGCCGGTTCGACCAGGCCCGCGAGGCCCGCCCACACCCGGCGGGCCTCCTCGGCCTCCTCCACGCCCTCGAAATGCGTGTCGTAGATGTGTTGCACAACCGTCTTCCCGCTGTTCAGCACATGCCCGTACGGCACATGGTGGAAGAACAGCAACAACTCGTCCGGGCAGGAGTCGCGCGACTCGTACAGTGCGGCCCACGGCTCGGCGTACTGCGCCGCGTACCCGGTGCCGGTGGCGGCGCTCCGGTCGACGCCGATCCCGTCCCGGTCCGCGAAGTGGTACGTCCCCCACGGGCTGTACTCGTAGCCGTCGATGCCCGGCCCGTAGTGGTGCCCCGGCTGCACCATGAAGCCCACACCCAGCGGCGCGGTGTACTTCTCGTACGTCCGCCACGAGTGTTGCAGCACCGTGCGCAGCCCGTTCGCCAGGCGCTCGGCGGCGGACGGGAAGGTCAGCGCGATCCACTCGTCCAGGATCCGACGGGGGTCGGCGTCCGGCTGCCAGGCCAGCCGGCCGAAGGTGTAGAGGTTCGCCTGCGCCAGCGGATGACCGGTCCAGAACAGATCGTCCCCCACATTGGACACGGCCACCATGCCACCCCGCGCCGACTCGCCCACAGCCGCGCCGCGTTCGCCCTCAGGACGGAACCGCAGCACCTCGCTCCACATCGGCCCGAGCCAGCACACGTGCTGCTGCTGTCCGGTGTACTCCTGGGTGGCCTGAACCTCGACGGCGACCCGCGTGCGGGGCAGCGCTCCGAGCACGGGCGAGACCGGCTCACGCACCTGGAAGTCCATCGGCCCGTGCTTCACCTGGAGCACGGCGTTGTCCGCGAACTCCCCGTCCAGCGGGGCGAAATGGTCGTACGCGGCACACGCCCGGTCCGAGGAACGGTCCCGCCAGTCCTGCCGGTGGTCGTAGACGAAGGCCCGCCAGTGGACGGTGCCGCCGTGCGGCGCGAGCGCCGCGGCCAGCATGTTCGCGCCGTCCGCGTGAGAGCGGCCGTAGGTGAAGGGGCCCGGCTGCCCCTCGGAGTCGGCCTTCACCACGAACCCGCCGAAGTCCGGGACGGCCGCGTACACCCCCCGCGCCGCCCCCGCCCACCACGCGCGCACCGCCGTGTCCAGCGGATCGGCGCAGTCCTGCCCACCGAGCAGGACCGGTGAGGCGAAGTTCACCGACAGATGAGTCCGGATGCCGTAGGGGCGCAACACGTCGGCGATGCGCGCGACGTCGCCGACGCGGTCGGTGAGCAGGTGCGCCTCGGCCTCGTGCACGTTGACATTGTTGACCGACACGGCGTTGATCCCGCAGGCGGCGAGCAGCCTGCCGTACCCCCGGACCCGCTCCAGATCCGCCACGGGCCGCCCGTTCCGCCAGAACAGCGAGCCGCCCGCATATCCGCGCTCGACCTGGCCCATGACGGGGTGCACGGCCACGTTGTCCCAGTGGTCCAGCATCCGCAGTTCCGTCGCGGGGCGGTGCGCCTCGGGCGTGCGGTCACCCCGGAAGGCGTCCTCACCGAGCCGCACGACGTGGAACAGCCCGTACAGCAGGCCCCGTTGGCCGGACGCCGTGATCGTGGTCGTGCCGCCGGCCCGCTCGTGGACGAATCCCTCCTCGCCCAGGTCCCGGAGGGGACCGAGGTCCGCGTGCCGGGGCCGGTGGGCGTTCCCGTCGCGGACCACACGCAGCACAAGATCGTATGAGGTCTCGGAGGCCTCCGAGGCGTAGGAGACGCCCGGAACGCCCCGTGGGCCACGTGTGTGACTGTCGCGGACGACCGCTCCGCCGAAACGGGCGCATCCCTGGGCCACTTCCCCGTGGACCGTCTCCACCAGCGGTCCCGAGCCGTCCACCAGCGTGCGACGGCTCCCCAACGGGCGCAGCGCCTCCGGTGGCAACCAAGCGGGGTCGACCCCGGCGGGGAGAACGGGCACGGTGATCGGCATGGTCCCTCCGTCTTGCGCGGACTCGCCCGGGATCGGCCCCGGAATCAGCCCCGAAACGGTTCCGGAAAACTCGTTTAAGGAGCCCTCGCGCGAGTTCTAGGCGATGGCTGCTCCCGTGCCGCGGGCGGCGCCGATGAGGTCCGTGAGGCCGGCGTCGTCGTATACCGAAATGTCGACGTAAGCGCCTTCGGGCAGATCGAAGTCCTCCACTTCGTAGTCCATCACCGCAGAGGTCCCGGGCGGACTGAAGGTGCCCAGCGTGTGCGTAGTGCCGCCGGAGGTGTAGGTGACGCGGACGTAGTACGTGTCGCCGTCGTTGGCGGTGTCGTACACCCACAGCTTCTCGTCGTTCGGATGGAACTCCACCTTGCCGACGAACGCTCCGGATGCGGTCAGCTCCATCTTCACCGCGTAGCCGCCGGCGTCCTTCGCGAAGTACGTGTTGTCGAACGGGTCCGTGAGGTTGCCGCCGCTGCAGGGGCAGGAGTCGGTGTCGTAGTAGTACGCACGAAACGTCGGGTTCGGGCTGTAGGCCTGTGCGGGAACCGCTGTCGCGAACAGGGCCCCCGCTCCCAGTACCGTGCCCGCCAGCAGTCCTGTGCACCGCTTGATGAAGTCCATCGTCGCCTGCCCCTTCATGATGGGCCGCCCGTCGCCCGCGTGGCGCCCGCTCTCCCTGGAGCGCGGGCGGCGCCCGGCGCGATGGACGATCGCTGTCGGTCACCACATCATGACAGCAACTCCACTTCTGACAAACAGACTTGACCCACAACACCTCCCGCTTCCCGGCATTCCCGCAGACCCCGCCCCCATCCCCAAGCCGGTCGGTTCCCGGTCGTCCCCCACACCGTCGGTCGGTTCGGTCCGGTGGCAGGAACCGGGGCAACGCCCACCCTGCGCGTTTCACTTGCCACGGTGTCCGGATCTTGACCAGAAACACGAAAGTGCCCTCTGGCCCGGGAAGGTGAGGCTTGTCGAAGGTCTCAGTCGTCCCAGCAGGAAGGCACTTTCTGCGTGCACACTGCCGCCTCGCGCCCCGAGCTCGTCGTCTCGGCCGACGGCCACGGGGTGGTCAACCACGCCGGGTCCCGCCTGCTGGCCGATCTCGCCGATGCCACCGGCCTGACCGGCGCCTTCACCGATGCACTACGTCGACTGCGGCCGCGCGGCACCGGACATGACCCGGGCCGGGTGGCGGTTGATCTGGCGGTCATGCTCGCCGACGGCGGCGAGGCGATCGCGGATCTGGCCCTGCTGCGCGACCAGGCCGACGTGTTCGGCCCAGTCGCCTCCACCCCGACTGCCTGACGCCTGCTCGCCGGCATCGACCAGGCGGCACTGGCCGCGTTGCGGGCAGCCCGGGCCACGGCCCGGGAGGCCGCCTGGCTCCAGGCTGCCGAGACTCGCACGGGGACACCGGCCTCTCGGGCCGGTGGGCGCAACCTGACCGGCCTGGTCCTGGAGTGCGTGCCTCTCTTTCCCTCGAAAGGCATGCTGAACCTGGACGTCGTGGACGGCCGGATCATGTACATCGAGATACTCGATCGGCCACCCATGCACCGTCAGGGTTCACAGCCGTGACGTTCGCCCGAGCGGAAGACGAAGTGCGGGCTCGGGCTTGGCAACTCGGGTGCTCAGGCCTACTGATGGGGGCTGATCCCGCTCGTCGGCGGGAGGCGTTCGAGGTTGCCATGGGGCCGCATCGCGGGACGATTCGCCCGGGTTGCGCCACGGTGCCGGGCCGGGCGGTCGGTGCTGGGTCTGCTGTCGGACCTGCCGCGCAAGAACTGCTGGACGATCGCGGAGTGGGCCGGGGAAGCGAGTCCGCGCGGCATGCAGCATCTGCTGTGTCGGGCCTCCTGGGATGCCGACGCCGTCCGTGATGACGTCTGCGAGTACGTCGTCGAGTACCTGCACGACCAGGAAGCGGTGCTGGTCGTGGACGAAACCGGCGATGTGAAGAAGGGTCCCAGGTTGCCGTCTACCTCGTCTATGCAGGTGCCCGAGGCCATGCGGCGGTGGACCGGAACGGTACGTGCCCCGTTCCTGGACCTGTGACCAGGACCGGTGCAAGGCGGCGGGGCTCGGCGAGGACATCGTCTTCGCGACCAAGCCGGAGCTGGCCCGCACGATGATCGAACGGTTCTTGGACGCAGGACACCGCGTCGCCTGGGTCGCCGCCGACGAGGTCTACGGGGGCAACCCGAAGCTGCGGTCCGCCCTGGAGAAACGCGGCCTGGGGTATGTCCTCGCGGTGGCCTGCTCGTCCGAAGTCACCACCAGGGCTGCCGTCGTCACCAAGGTCGACGTGCCGTCCGGGAGAGCGCCCGGAAGGGAGAAACCGGAAGGAAAAGTCCTCAACGTCTTTTCTCATGGCGTTCTGGTCATCTGGGCGGTCATGGTGGTGCTGCCGTTGCTCTGGGCGATGATGACCTCCTTCAAAGACGACAGCTCCATCTTCGGTTCGCCCTGGTCGCTGCCGGACAGGCTGCACTTCGACAACTGGTCGCGGGCCTGGACCGAGGCCGACATGGGCGCCTACTTCTTCAATACCGTCCTGGTGGTGGGCGGTTCGCTCGTCGGCACGCTGGCGCTCGGCTCCATGGCGGCCTACGTGCTGGCCCGCTTCGATTTCCCCGGCAACCGTTTCATCTACTTTCTGTTCGTCGGAGGCATGAGCTTCCCCATCATGCTGGCGCTGGTGCCGCTGTTCTACGTCGTGAACAATGTGGGGCTGCTGAACACCATCCACAGCCTGATCCTCGTCTACATCGCGTACTCGCTGCCGTTCATGGTGTTCTTCCTGACGGCCTTCTTCCGCACGCTGCCCTCGTCGGTCGCGGAAGCGGCCTTCGTGGACGGCGCCTCGCACAGCCGTACCTTCCTCCAGATCATGCTGCCGATGGCCAAGCCCGGCCTGATCAGCGTCGGCATCCTCAACTTCCTGGACCAGTGGAACCAGTACATGCTGCCGACGGTTCTGAACGCGGACCCCGACCGGCGCGTCCTCACCCAGGGCCTGGTCCAACTGGCCGTCAGCCAAGGGATACAAGGGTGACTGGTCCGGCCTCTTCGCGGGCCTGGTGATGGCCATGCTGCCGGTGCTGGCCGCCTACATCGTCTTCCAGCGCCAGGTGGTGCAGGGCTTGACGGCGGGCGCCCTGAAGTAGGGGGAGTGTCCGCCGGGGCGGGGCGGGGCGGGGCGGGGCGGGGCGGCGCAACGCCGCGACCCTTGCGTAACCTCCGGGCCCCGGCGCAACCTCCCCCGCACTCCCCGCACCCTCGCGCTTCCCATTTCCCTGCGCACCCCCACACCCCTGCGCACCCCCACACCCCTGCGCACCCCCACACCCCTGCGCACCCTCACACCCCTGTGCACCCCCCCGTGCTCCCCGCACCCCCGCGAACCCCCCTGCGCAACCCCCCGCGCCCACCTCCGTACCGTCCGTTACCGATCGTTTCGCCACACTCCGTGTCTCTCTGCAACCGGGCGGATACTGTTCAACCTCTTGACGGGAGGCAACGCGAACGGCTCAGCTTAGAGTTCACTAGTTGGACATAGACGGGGTTCTCATCGATGCGACCCCGCGCGCAGGAGGTCGTCGTGGAGACTCCGGGGTCGCAGTCGTCGCTGCACCGAGCCAACCTGGAGCGGGTCGTACGCGCAGTGCGTCTGGCCGGATCCCTCACACAGGCGGAGATCGCCCGGGCGACCGGCCTGTCCGCCGCGACCGTCTCCAACATCGTGCGCGAGTTGAAGGACGGCGGCACCGTGGAGGTGACGCCCACCTCGGCCGGTGGACGAAGGGCCCGCAGCGTCAGTCTGAGCGGCGACGCCGGCATCGTCATAGGAGTCGATTTCGGGCACACGCACCTGCGGGTGGCCGTGGGCAACCTGGCCCATCAGGTCCTCGCGGAGGAGTCCGAGCCGCTGGACGTGGACGCCTCGTCGACGCAGGGCTTCGACCGGGCGGAGCAGCTGGTAAGCCGTTTGATCGAGGCCACCGGGGTGGACCGCGCGAAGATCGCGGGAGTCGGCCTTGGCGTGCCCGGGCCGATCGATCTGGAGTCCGGCACGCTCGGCTCGTCCGCCATCCTGCCCGGCTGGATCGGCACCAGGCCCGCACAGGAGATGAGAGGCCGGCTCGGCGTGCCCGTGCACGTGGACAACGACGCCAACCTCGGGGCCCTCGGCGAGATGGTCTGGGGCAGCGGCCGGGGCGTGCGCGACCTCGCCTACATCAAGGTCGCGAGCGGTGTCGGAGCCGGTCTGGTGATCGAGGGGAAGATCTATCGAGGGCCCGGCGGAACCGCTGGAGAAATCGGACATATTACACTTGACGAGTCCGGCCCGGTCTGCCGCTGCGGAAACCGGGGCTGCCTGGAGACCTTCGCGGCCGCGCGCTATGTGCTCCCGCTCCTCCAGTCCAGTCACGGCACGGATCTGACGATGGAAGGCGTGGTGCGGCTGGCCAGGGACGGGGATCCGGGCTGCCGTCGGGTGATCGCCGACGTCGGCCGACACGTCGGCAGTGGAGTGGCCAATCTCTGCAATCTGCTGAACCCGAGCCGGGTGGTCCTGGGCGGTGATCTCGCCGAGGCGGGAGAGCTGGTGCTCGGTCCGATAAGGGAGTCCGTCGGCCGCTATGCGATCCCGAGTGCGGCGCGTCAACTCTCCGTTCTCCCGGGGGCACTTGGGGGCCGTGCCGAGGTGCTCGGAGCGCTCGCTCTCGCCCTGAGCGAGATGGGCGATTCGACCCTTTTGGACGGTACGCTGACTGCAGCGACCCCTGCCTTCACTTAGAGAACGCAAGACGCCGTTGCCATCTCGTTAAGTATTTACTTCTTGACGCCGAACTTGCGGCCGAGTTGACTTCGAGCCACCTCGGCCGCAGCGCTGCGGCCCTGTCAGGGAGGCACACCCCAATGAACGCAACGATGCGTAGAGTCGTGATCGGCGCCACCGCCGTGTCCATGGCGCTGTCGATTGCCGCGTGCGGCAAGGCGGGCGACGACAAGGACAGCGACTCCGGCAGCAGCAGCTCGGGCGACAAGTCCATCGGCCTGCTGCTTCCCGACAGCGTCACCGCGCGGTACGAGAAGTTCGACAAGCCGTACTTCGACGCCAAGGTCAAGGCGCTCTGCTCCGACTGCAAGCTCGAGTACGCGAACGCCGCGGCCGACCCGGCCAAGCAGGCGCAGCAGGTCAGCAGCATGGTCACCAAGGGCGTGAAGGTCATCGTGATCTCCGCCCAGGACTCCGCCGCGATCAAGTCCTCGATCCAGTCCGCGGTCGACAAGGGCGTCAAGGTCGTCGCGTACGACCGTCTCGCCCAGGGCCCGGTCAGCGCGTACGTCTCGTTCGACAACGTCAAGGTCGGCGAGCTCCAGGGCCAGGCCCTGCTCGACGCCCTCGGCGCGAAGGCGACCCCCACCTCCAAGGTCGTCATGATCAACGGTGACGACGCCGACCCGAACGCCGGCCAGTTCAAGCAGGGAGCGCACAAGGTCCTGGACGGCAAGGTCGACATCGCCTACGAGCAGTCCGGCCTGTGGAAGGACACCGTCGCCGCCCAGAAGATGTCCGCGGCCATCACCCAGCTGGGCGCCAAGAACATCGCGGGCGTCTACGCGGCCAACGACGGCATGGCCGGTGGCATCGCCAACACCCTCAAGGGCGCGAAGATCAGCGGCATCCCGCTGACCGGGCAGGACGCGGAGCTCGCGGGCATCCAGCGCATCGTCGCCGGCACCCAGTCCTCCACCGTCTACAAGGCCTTCAAGCCGGAGGCCGAGGCCGCCGCCCAGATCGCGGTCGACCTGCTCAACGGCAAGGACATCAAGGGCGCCGCCTCCGAGACGCTCACCAGCGGCTCCGGCGACAAGGTCCCCTCGCAGCTGCTGACCCCGGTGTCGGTCACCAAGGCCAACATCAAGGACACGGTCGTCAAGGACGGCCTCTACACCGTTGCCGACATCTGCACCGCCGAGTACGCCGCCGCCTGCAAGGCCGCCGGTCTCCAGTAAACGGTCCAGTAACGGCTCCCGGCCCCGAGGGCCGGCTCGAGCCCGCGCCGCACACCGCGCCGCGCCCCGATACCGGCCCTCGGGACCGCCGACCGCCCCGCGGTCCCGTGAAACCTGTCCGACGCCCGCCCCACCTTCACACCCCGCTGCCGGGGCGGGCGTCGGACGGAAAACCGTTGCCGAGCGATGGAACCGTTGCCAAGCGATGGAACCGTTGCCAAGCGCAGCGGATTCACGCATGTTCATCTTGTAAACCTCGTGCGTCGACGCCGCGGCCCCCGCGCCGTCGCCCACATCCCTCCGCGCCTGTCTTTGCGCGCGGCATCCCCGCCGGTCAGGCGGCGAAGGAGATGGTTCACGTGTCCGCTACGCCCGTGCTGGCGTTGCGCGGAGTCTCCAAGCGATTCGGTGCGGTGCAGGCACTCACCGACGTCGAGCTGGAGGTCCACGCCGGAGAAGTGGTCGCCCTGGTGGGCGACAACGGCGCAGGAAAGTCCACCCTGGTCAAGACGATCGCGGGTGTCCACCCCATCGATGAGGGCGTCATCGAGTGGGAAGGCCGGCCGGTCAGCATCGACAAGCCGCACGACGCCCAGGGACTCGGCGTCGCGACGGTCTACCAGGACCTCGCGCTGTGCGACAACCTCGACGTCGTCGGCAACCTGTACCTCGGACGGGAGCTGCTGCGCCGCGGCGTCATCGACGAGGTGTCGATGGAGAAGAACGCCCGCGAGCTGCTCTCCACGCTCTCCATCCGCATCCCGAGCGTCCGTATCCCGATCGCGAGCCTCTCGGGCGGTCAGCGGCAGGTCGTCGCGATCGCCCGTGCGCTGATCGGCGACCCGAAGGTCGTCATCCTCGACGAGCCCACCGCGGCGCTCGGCGTCGAGCAGACGGCGCAGGTCCTCGACCTGGTCGAGCGGCTGCGCGAGCGTGACCTCGGCGTCATCCTCATCAGCCACAACATGGCCGACGTCAAGGCGGTCGCGGACACCGTCGCCGTCCTGCGCCTGGGCAAGAACAACGGCTCCTTCCCCGTGAAGGACACCAGCCACGAAGAGATCATCGCCGCGATCACCGGTGCCACGGACAACGCCGTGACCCGTCGTGCGGGGCGTCGCACCGCGGAGGCGGCCAAGTGAGCGACACGTCGAAGACCGTGAAGAGCGACTCCACACAGCCCGGGAAGGCCGACACGGGCACCAAGCTCGAGAAGACCCAGGGCGTCGTCGAGGACCAGACGACCGTCGCGCCCGCCGACGACCCGACGGCCGCGCCCGTCTCCGTCGTCGACCCGCGGCTGCTGGTCCGCGAGGAAGGCCTCAAGGGCTACCTCACCGAGTTCAAGCGCAAGGTCAAGGGCGGCGAGCTCGGCCAGATCCCGGTCGTTCTCGGCCTGATCGTGATCTGGACGATCTTCCAGCTGAAGAACGACCGCTTCCTGAGCGCCGGCAACCTCTCCGACATCAGCTACTTCATGTCGGCCACGGGCATGCTCGCCATCGGCCTGGTGTTCGTGCTGCTGCTCGGCGAGATCGACCTGTCCGTCGGCTCCGTCAGCGGCCTGGCGTCCACGGTGTTCGCGGTGTTCGTGGTGAACCACAGCATGAACCCCTGGCTCTCGCTGGCCCTGACGATCCTGACCGGCATCGCCATCGGAGCACTGCACGGCTGGTTCTTCGCGAAGATCGGCGTACCGGCGTTCGTCGTCACTCTGGCCGGCTTCCTCGGCTGGAACGGCCTGATGCTGTGGCTGCTGGGCTCCAGCGGCACCATCAACATCCCGTCGGACAGCGGTCCCGTGCACCTGCTGGGCAAGAGCTCCTTCTTCATGGACCAGGCCATCATCGGCGCCTACCTGCTGGCTGGTCTCGCCGTCGTGCTGTCCCTGGTCGGTAATTTCGGTGAGCAGCGTCGCCGCCGGGCCGCGGGCGTACCGCACCGTGCCACCGGCGAGATCCTGCTGCGTGTGGGGGCTCTGGCGGTCGCGTCCTTCGTGACCGCGGCCGTGCTGAACAACGCCGAGGGGGTCTCCAATGCACTGGTGATCTTCCTGGCCACGCTGGTGATCGTGGACTTCGTGCTGCGTCGCACCACTTACGGCCGCAAGGTGTTCGCGGTCGGCGGCGGCATCGAGGCCGCCCGCCGGGCCGGCATCAACGTGCCGATGGTCCGGATCACCGTGTTCGCCATCTCCGGCGGCTTCGCGGCGGTCGGCGGCATGTTCTTCGCCGGCGTGACGGCGTCCGCGACGCTCAACGCCGGTGGTGGCAACACCCTGATGCTCGCCATCGCGGCGGCCGTCATCGGCGGCACCAGCCTCTTCGGCGGCCGCGGCACCGTCTGGTCCGCTCTGCTGGGCATGCTGGTCATCCAGTCCATCCAGACCGGTCTCGACCTGCTGAACATGAACACCTCGATCCAGTACATGATCACCGGTGGTGTGCTGCTGGGCGCCGTCGTCATCGACTCGGTGTCCCGCAAGAGCCAGAAGGCGGCCGGCCGAGGCTAGCCGTGCTCGTCCGCCGTACGGTCTGAGGCCGGCCCTCGTCCGCTGTACTTCCTGGGTCCGGCCCTCGTCCGCTGTACTTCCTGCGTCCGGCCCTCGTCCGCCGTACGACCCCCCTGTGCCCGGCATCCGTTCAGATGCCGGGCACAGTCGCGTCATGGAAACGGTGGATCCTGGGAACGGTGGATCGTGGGTACGGCCGTTCGGGTGACGTATGACGCACGGGCCGGACTCCGACCGCCTCGGCGGAACATTAGACTCGACAAGCCCGGCAACAGCTCGATCAGCTTTTACTGCAAGGAGGCACGGGTGCCGCTGCTGACCCGCATCAGGGGACCGCGCGATCTGGACCGGCTCAGCCTGGAGGAGCTGGACCAGCTGGCAGGGGAGATCCGCACCTTCCTCGTGGACGCCGTGTCCAAGACCGGCGGCCACCTCGGCCCCAACCTCGGCGTGGTCGAACTCACCCTCGCCCTGCACCGGGTCTTCGAGTCGCCCAAGGACAAGGTCCTGTGGGACACCGGACACCAGTCCTACGTGCACAAACTGCTCACCGGGCGGCAGGACTTCTCCCGGCTGAAGATGAAGGGCGGCCTGTCCGGCTACCCTTCGCAGGCCGAGTCCGAGCACGACGTCATCGAGAACAGCCACGCCTCCACGGTGCTCGGCTGGGCCGACGGCATCGCCAAGGCCAACCAGATCCTCGAACGCGACAGCCACGTCGTGGCGGTCATCGGCGACGGCGCGCTCACCGGCGGCATGGCCTGGGAGGCCCTCAACAACATCGCCGACGGGGACCGCCCGCTGGTCATCGTCGTCAACGACAACGAGCGCTCGTACGCGCCGACCATCGGCGGCCTCGCCAACCACCTCGCCACCCTGCGCACGACGGACGGTTACGAGCGTTTCCTGGCTCGCGGGAAGGACCTCCTCGAGCGCACGCCCGTCGTCGGCAAGCCGCTGTACGAGACCCTGCACGGCGCCAAGAAGGGCCTGAAGGACTTCATCGCCCCGCAGGGCATGTTCGAGGACCTCGGCCTGAAGTACGTCGGCCCGATCGACGGCCACGACATCGAGGCGCTGGAGTCCGCGCTGGCCCGCGCCAAGCGCTTCGGCGGCCCGGTGATCGTGCACTGCCTCACGGAGAAGGGCCGCGGCTACCAGCCCGCCCTCCAGGACGAGGCCGACCGCTTCCACGCCGTCGGCAAGATCCACCCCGACACCGGTCTGCCGATCGCCACCTCCGGCGCCGACTGGACGTCCGTCTTCGGCGACGAGATGGTCAAGCTCGGCGAGGAGCGCGCGGACATCGTCGCGATCACCGCCGCCATGCTCCAGCCGGTCGGCCTCGACAAGTTCGCCAAGGCCTTCCCGGACCGCGTCTACGACGTCGGCATCGCCGAGCAGCACGGCGCGGTGTCCGCGGCGGGCCTGGCCCACGGCGGAGTGCATCCGGTGTTCGCGGTGTACGCCACATTCCTCAATCGTGCCTTCGACCAGGTCCTCATGGACGTCGCCCTCCACAAGTGCGGTGTGACATTCGTACTGGATCGGGCGGGCGTCACCGGCACCGACGGCGCCTCCCACAACGGCATGTGGGACATGTCGATCCTCCAGGTCGTACCGGGCCTGCGGCTCGCCGCCCCGCGTGACGCCGACCAGGTCCGTGCCCAGCTGCGCGAGGCCGTCGCCGTCGACGACGCGCCGACCGTCGTGCGCTTCTCCAAGGGCGCCGTCGGCCCCGCCGTACCCGCCGTCGGCCGCGTCGGCGGGATGGACGTGCTGCGCGAGAGCGGCACCGACACCCCCGACGTGCTGCTGGTCTCCGTCGGCGCACTCGCCCCGATGTGCCTGGAGATCGCGACCCTCCTCGACCGGCAGGGCATCACTGCCACGGTCGTCGACCCGCGCTGGGTCAAGCCCGTCGACGAGGCCATGGCCCCGCTCGCCGAGCGGCACCGCGTGGTCGTCACCGTCGAGGACAACTCCCGTGTCGGCGGCGTCGGATCGGCGATCGCCCAGGCCCTGCGCGACGCGGGCGTCGACGTCCCGCTGCGCGACTTCGGCATCCCGCCCCGCTTCCTCGACCACGCCTCCCGCGCCGAGGTCATGACCGAGATCGGCCTCACCGCGCCCGACATCGCGCGGCAGGTCACCGGCCTGGTCTCCAAGCTCGACGGACGGTACGGCAACGTGGCGGCCGAGTCCGTGGAACCCGCCCGGGACTGACGCCGCCGCAGGCCCCCCGAGCCGCCCGAGCCCGCCCGGATGGACCGGTTCCACCACTGTGAAGAGTGGTGGAACCGGTCCATTCGCGTTAACCGGCCCGCGCCGGGGCATACGGTCTACGCCCCCTCTCGATCATGTCGAGGACGACACAGCGTGGGAGGTACCCCGTGAGCAGCACCCTCTTCCGGACGAAGAAGGTCGAGCAGTCCATCCTCGATACCGAGGAGCCAGAACACGCGCTCAAGAAATCCTTGTCCGCGCTCGATCTGACCGTCTTCGGCGTCGGCGTCATCATCGGCACCGGCATCTTCGTCCTCACCGGCACGGTCGCCAAGAACAACGCCGGCCCGGCCGTCGCCCTGGCCTTCGTGGTGGCCGGGGTCGTCTGCGCGCTCGCCGCGCTCTGCTATGCCGAGTTCGCCTCCACCGTCCCCGTGGCGGGCTCCGCGTACACCTTCTCGTACGCCTCCCTCGGCGAACTGCCCGCCTGGATCATCGGCTGGGACCTGGTCCTGGAGTTCGCGCTCGGCACCGCGGTGGTCGCCGTCGGCTGGTCCGGCTACATCGCCTCCCTGCTGGACAACGCGGGCTGGCACCTGCCGGCCGCGCTCGGCAGCCGCGACGGGGCCGACGGCTTCGGCTTCGACATCCTCGCCGCCGCGCTCGTCCTGGTGCTCACCGCCATCCTCGTGCTCGGCACCAAGCTCTCCGCGCGCGTGACGTCGATCGTGGTCGCCATCAAGGTGACGGTCGTACTGACCGTGATCGTCGCCGGCGCCTTCTTCATCAAGGGCGACAACTACGACCCGTTCATTCCCAAGTCGCAGGCCGTCGAGGCCGGCGGAGGGCTGAACTCCCCGCTCATCCAGCTGATGTTCGGCTGGGCCCCCGCCAACTTCGGCGTCATGGGCATCTTCACCGCCGCCTCGGTGGTGTTCTTCGCCTTCATCGGCTTCGACGTGGTCGCCACGGCCGCCGAGGAGACCAGGCACCCGCAGCGGGACATGCCCCGCGGCATCATCGGCTCCCTCATCATCTGCACCACGCTGTACGTGCTGGTGTCGATCGTCGTCACGGGCATGCAGCACTACACCAAGCTGTCCATCACCGCCCCGCTCGCCGACGCCTTCAAAGCCACCGGGCACCCCTGGTTCGCGGGCTTCATCAGCTTCGGCGCCGCCGTCGGCCTCACCACCGTCTGCATGATCCTGCTGCTGGGCCAGACCCGCGTCTTCTTCGCGATGAGCCGGGACGGACTGCTGCCCCGCTTCTTCTCCCACGTCCACCCGCGCTACAAGACCCCGCACCGGCCGACCATCCTGCTCGGCGTGATCATCGCGATCGTCGCCGGCTTCACCCCGCTGAGCGAACTCGCCGAGCTCGTCAACATCGGCACCCTGTTCGCCTTCGTGGTCGTCGCGATCGGCGTGGTCCTCCTGCGCAGGTCCCGCCCCGACCTGCACCGGGCCTTCCGCACCCCGTGGGTGCCGTTCGTCCCGATCCTGTCGGTGCTCGCCTCGTTCTGGCTGATGCTCAACCTGCCCGCCGAGACCTGGCTGCGGTTCGGCATCTGGATGGTCATCGGATGCGTCGTCTACTTCCTCTACGGCCGCTCCCACAGCCGCCTCGGACGAGGCGAGGCGTCCCCCGCCCCCGCCCCGGGCCCCGGCGGCGCCGGCCCCGTATGACCCACGCCCCCCGAGCCCGGCCCCGACCGCCAGGGGCCGGGCTCGGTGCTGCGCCGCCGCCCCGCCCCAGCCGGAGCGGCCGGCGGGCCGGCGGGTGCGAGCGCGGCCGGGCCGGGAGCGGCTTGCCTCGCGGGGGACACGCTCCACCCGGCCGTCGGCCGTCGGACGCACCTCCGTATCCCCTCGGCGTGCCGCCGGGTGCCGCGTGCGGGCTGCCGCTCACGGAGTGCGACGTCGGTCGTCTCAGCCGCGCACCGCGCGAGGGCCCGTGACGTCCGCGCCGAGCTCCGTCACACGGCGGCGCAGCTCGCGGTCGGCGGTGACGACCAGACGGGGGCGGCCGGCGGCCCCGGCGACCAGCTCGACGATGCGGTCGTCACCGCTGCCGGGGGCCGCCTCCACCCGTACACCGGGCGCCGGCTCCACCCCGCGGGCCGTGCCCTCGACGACGAGGACGATGTCCACGGGCCCGGAGTGCCCCGAGAGGCCGTCTGCGGCCAGCCGGTCGCGCAACCGTTCCGCTGCGCCCCGCCGGTCCCGCCACCATCCGTCGGGTACCGACCCGACGACGTTCGCGGCGTCGACGATCACGAGCAGCGCGGTGTTGTCGTCCATGCGGACCAGCGTCGCACGGACGGCCCCGCGGACGAGACTTCGCGGACTCGACTGCACGGACCGACGTCACGGACCGACTTCACGGACGAGGCTCTGCGGGACCCCGTGACGAGACCGGCGACGGGCATGGTCAGGACCCCGGCATGAAGTGATCGGGTGAACGGCGACTGGCTCATACGCGGCCGCGACGGGCGGCTGGCCGTCTATCTGATGTAGGACGACGCCGTCCTGTGCCGAGCCGAACACGTCCCGGGCAGATCCTGGGAAGCCGCGCGCCGGGTCGGCGGCGACCAGAGACTGCATCATCAGGTCCTCGCCGTCGACCAGGGTGCGAACGGCGACGCCCACCTGGTCTCCTGGCGGCCCACCGCGCGCGCCCCCTCGTGATCGGCGGGAGTTCGTCGTGGGCGTCGGCCGGACCGACCCGGAGCCCGTTCACTTCGCCGAGCCGGCCTTCGCGCTCGGCCTCAGCCATGCGGGCAGGAGATCGCGGCCAGGGCCCGTGGGCGGGCCGTCCAGGGCGACAGCCGCGCGACAGAGGGCCTCCGCCATGAGCGGAGGCCCTCTTCACTTCGCCCTGCCCCCGGAGACCAGGGACGGGTCGTCAGCCCCGGGACGGGTCGTAAGCCGTTACGACTGTTACGGCCCCAGTAACCCTTCCGGCAACTTTTGCGACGCCTCGTACGACGCCTCTTACGGCAACCGTTACGCCGGCACCGACGCGACACCCGGGGCAAGGAACTTCTTGCCGTTCACCCGCTCGGAGACGCCCTCGCGGTCCAGGTACGGCGTGATGCCGCCCAGGTGGAAGGGCCAGCCGGCGCCGGTGATGAGGCAGAGGTCGATGTCCTGGGCCTCGGCGACGACGCCCTCG
The DNA here is from genome assembly GCF_036898465.1 of Streptomyces sp. B21-105. Classification (NCBI taxonomy): domain Bacteria; kingdom Bacillati; phylum Actinomycetota; class Actinomycetes; order Kitasatosporales; family Streptomycetaceae; genus Streptomyces; species Streptomyces sp. B21-105. Next base: position 7,307,190 of record NZ_JARUMJ010000001.1, read on the forward strand.
TCGAGCATGAGCCCGATCTCCTGCGCCACCGCGTCCAGGACGCGGGCCCGCACCTGCTCCTCGGTGAGGACGTCGTCGCCCTGCTGCAGGAGCGCGGCGACCTCGGGGTCCAGCTCGGGCTTGCCGCTGTCGTAGAGGTAGAAGCCGCGCTTGCCCGCCTTGACGACGGCCGCGAGGTTCGGCGAGACCGTGAAACGGTCCGGGAACGCGCGGTTCAGCGTTTCCGAGACGTGCAGACCGATCGCGGGGCCGACCAGCTCGAGCAGCACCAGCGGGGACATCGGCAGGCCGAGCGGTTCCACCGCCTTCTCCGCGACCGCGACGGGGGTGCCCTCGTCGATGACGTTCTGCACCTCGCCCATGAAACGGGTCAGAATGCGGTTCACGACGAACGCCGGGGCGTCCTTCACCAGAACCGCCGTCTTCTTCAGCTTCTTGGCGACGGCGAAGGCCGTGGCCAGCGAGGCGTCGTCGGTCTGCTCCCCGCGGACGATCTCCAGCAGCGGCAGGATCGCGACCGGGTTGAAGAAGTGGAAGCCCACGACCCGCTCGGGGTGCTTCAGCTTCGACGCCATCTCGGAGACCGACAGCGACGAGGTGTTCGTCGCGAAGATCGCGTGCGCCGGGGCGACGGCCTCGACCTCCGCGAACACCCGCTGCTTGACGCCGATCTCCTCGAACACGGCCTCGATGATGAAGTCCGCGTCCGCGAATCCCTCGGCCTTGTCCAGGACGCCGGACACCAGGGCCTTCAGGCGGTTGGCCTTGTCCTGGTTGATGCGGCCCTTGCCGAGCAGCTTGTCGATCTCGGCGTGCACATAGCCCACGCCCTTGTCGACACGCTCCTGGTCGATGTCGGTCAGCACGACCGGCACCTCGAGGCGGCGCAGGAACAGCAGCGCGAGCTGCGAGGCCATCAGGCCCGCGCCGACCACGCCGACCTTGGTGACCGGACGGGCCAGGTTCTTGTCCGGGGCGCCGGCCGGGCGCTTGCCGCGCTTCTGCACCAGGTTGAACGCGTAGATGCCGGAGCGCAGTTCACCGCCCATGATCAGGTCGGCGAGCGCGACGTCCTCGGCGTCGTAGCCCTGCTGGAGGTCGCCGTTCTTGGCGGCGGCGATGATGTCCAGCGCGCGGTAGGCGGCCGGGGCGGCGCCGTGCACCTTGCTGTCCGCGACGAACCGGCCGCGTGCGACGGCCTGGTCCCAGGCCTCGCCGCGGTCGATCACCGGGCGGTCGACGACGATCTCGCCCTTGAGGACGGACGCCGTCCAGATCAGCGACTGCTCCAGGAAGTCGGCGCCCTCGAACAGGGCGTCGGCGATGCCCAGTTCGTAGACCTGCGCGCCCTTGAGCTGCTTGTTCTGGTTGAGCGAGTTCTCGATGATCACCGAGACGGCCTTGTCCGCGCCGATCAGGTTCGGCAGCAGCGTGCAGCCGCCCCAGCCGGGGACCAGACCGAGGAAGACCTCGGGCAGCGAGAACGCCGGCAGCGCCGCGGACACCGTGCGGTACCGGCAGTGCAGGCCGACCTCGACGCCACCGCCCATCGCCGCGCCGTTGTAGTAGGCGAACGTCGGCACCGCGAGGCCCGCGAGGCGCTTGAAGACCTCGTGGCCGCCCTTGCCGATGGCGAGCGCGTCCGTGTGGTCCTTCAGCAGCTCGACGCCCTTGAGGTCCGCGCCGACGGCGAAGATGAACGGCTTGCCGGTGACGCCCGCGCCGACGATCTCCCCGGCCGCGGCCTCCTTCTCGACCTGGTCGATCGCGAGGTCGAGGTTGGCGAGGGACTGCGGGCCGAAGGTGGTCGGCTTGGTGTGGTCGAAACCGTTGTCGAGCGTGATCAGGGCGAACCGCCCCGCGCCGAACGGCAGGTCCAGGTGGCGTACGTGCGCCTGGGTGACGACCTCGTCCGGGAACAGCTCGGCCGCGCCCTTCAGAAGCTCAGCGGTGGTGGTGCTCACTTGGCGCCTCCGTCGAAGTGCGGGTTCTCCCAGATGACCGTCGCGCCCATGCCGAAGCCGACGCACATGGTGGTCAGGCCGTAGCGGACCTGCGGCTGCTCCTCGAACTGGCGGGCCAGCTGCGTCATCAGACGGACGCCGGAGGAGGCCAGCGGGTGACCGAAGGCGATCGCGCCGCCGTACTGGTTGACGCGCTCGTCGTCGTCCGCGATGCCGTAGTGGTCGAGGAAGGCCAGCACCTGGACGGCGAAGGCCTCGTTGATCTCGAACAGACCGATGTCGGAGATGGACAGCCCCGCCTGCGCGAGGGCCTTCTCCGTGGCCGGGATCGGGCCGTAGCCCATGACCTCCGGCTCGACGCCCGCGAAGGAGTACGCGACCAGGCGCATCTTGACCGGCAGGCCGTTCTCGCGCGCGAAGTCCTCGGAAGCGATCAGGGAAGCGGTTGCACCGTCGTTCAGACCGGCCGCGTTTCCGGCGGTGACCCGGCCGTGGACACGGAACGGGGTCTTGAGGCCGGAGAGGTTCTCCAGCGTCGTCCCCGGGCGCATCGGCTCGTCGGCGGTGACCAGGCCCCAGCCCGTCTCACCGGCCTCCGGGTTGGTGCGGCGCACCGAGACCGGCACCAGGTCGGCCTGGATCTTGCCGTTGGCGTACGCCTTGGCGGCCTTCTCCTGCGAACGCACCGCGTATGCGTCGGCGCGCTGCTTGGTGATCTGCGGGTAGCGGTCGTGCAGGTTCTCCGCGGTCATGCCCATGAACAGGGCGGACTCGTCGACCAGCTTCTCGCTCACGAACCGCGGGTTCGGGTCCACGCCCTCGCCCATCGGGTGGCGGCCCATGTGCTCGACGCCGCCCGCGACGGCGACGTCGTACGCGCCGAAGGCGACCGAGCCGGCGACCGACGTGACCGCCGTCAGGGCGCCCGCGCACATGCGGTCGATGGAGTAGCCGGGGACCGAGGTCGGCAGACCGGCCAGGATGCCGGCGGTGCGGCCGATGGTCAGGCCCTGGTCGCCGATCTGCGTGGTCGCGGCGATGGCGACCTCGTCGATCTTCGCGGGGTCCAGGCCGGGGTTGCGGCGCAGCAGCTCCCGGATCGCCTTGACGACGAGGTCGTCGGCGCGGGTCTCGTGGTAGATGCCCTTCGGGCCCGCCTTGCCGAACGGGGTACGGACGCCGTCTACGAAGACGACGTCCCTGACGGTACGAGGCACGATGGCTCTCCTCCAGGGTGCGGGATGGCACTGCTGCGACACGCAAGCGCTGAGCACGCGCTCAGAGCACATGCTACTTGTGGGTAACGTAGCTGCACACCCCTGCCGGGAGGAGCGGCGAACGTCACACCCGGCGAGTCTGCGCGATCACCGGCCGTTCAGGCCCGCGGCGGGGCCGTCGAACCCCTCGGCGTGAGCACCGGAGTCGGCACCGGATGCGACCTGGGACCCGCCCCCGTGAGCACCCCGAACAGCGTCCGCGCGGCCTCCGCGCCGAATCCGTGCACGTCATGGCTCATCGCGGAGAGCGTCGGATGGGTGAGCCGGCACAGCTGCGAGTCGTCCCAGGCGAGCAGGGAGACGTCACCCGGCACTGCGAGCCCCATCTCGGCCGCCACCGCCAGCCCGGCCACCGCCATGATGTCGTTGTCGTAAACGATTGCGGTAGGGCGGTCAGACGGGGCGGCGGTCAGCATCGACCGGGTGGCCCGCGCCCCCGCCTCCCCGGAGTAGTCCGTGGCGACCTGCCGGGCGCCGGCCAGCCCGAGACGGCGCGCCGCCGCGTCGAACGCGGCCGTGCGCACCACCGTGTGCCCGAGCGCGGCCGCACCCCCCACCCGGGCGATCCGCCGGTGCCCGAGCGCCGCGAGATAGCGCACCGCCTCCGTCACGGCCGTCGCGTCGTCGGTCCACACCGACGTCAGGCCGCCGGTCAGCGACGGATGCCCGACGGCGACCACCGGCATCCCGAGCCGCTCGACCGCCGCCGGCCGGGGATCGTCCGCCCGGAAGTCCACCAGGATCGACCCGCCGACCTGCCGGCCCCGCCACCACGACTCCTGCAGCCCCGCCTCCTCCTCGACGCTGCGCACCAGCCGCAGCAGCAGCGAGCAGGAGTGCTCGGTCAGCACGCTCTCGACCCCGGAGACGAAGTCCATGTAGAACGGCTCGAGGCCCAGCATCCGGGCCGGCCGGCAGATCGCGAGCCCCACCACGTCCACCCGTGAGCTCGACAGCGACCGGGCCGTGAGGTTCGGCTCCCAGCCCAGCTCCCGCGCCGCCGTGAAGATCCGGTCCCGGGTCGCCTCGGACAGTCCCGGCTTGCGGTTGAAGGCGAGGGACACCGCGCCCTTGGACACCCCCGCGCGCGCGGCGACGTCCTTGATGGTGACGCGGGGGGCGGGGGACGCCGTCATCGCAGAGGCTCCTGGCAGTACAGCGCGGCCCGGGCGGCGGCGGCGTCCGGAGTCTCCCAGCCCTCGACCCCGATCGTCACCCGCTCCCCGGGCAGCAACGTCACCAGACCCCGGTCGGCGCGCGCCCCCGGGTCCAGCCGGTCCGCCTGGAGCAACAGGTCCCGCACGAGGGTGCGCGCCGTGACGGTGACGGCCCCCGCGGCCACGTCCACCGCGAACTCGGGCCGCGGCAGGGCGATGTCACGGTCGGGCACCGGGAAGTGCACGGTCCGCAGCCGGCCCTCGTCCGCGTCCCCCCGGCCGCTCCCGGACGCGCCCGGGCCGGGCAGCCCTCGCGCGTCGGCCACCAGGAACTCCTTCGCCCCGGCCGGCTCCAGGTCCGCCGGAACCCGCGTCACCTCCACCGACCGGGCGCCGACGGCCAGTTCCAGCGTCGCCGTGCCGACCACATCGCCCTCCACGGTCAGCCGCCGCAACGTCAGCGGGCCCGTCCACGGTTCGGCCGACTGGTTGACGGCGGCCGCCACGAGCCGCCCGTCCCGCACCTGCAACGACAGCAGTCGGTCCGCGTACAGCCGCCGCAACTCGTGGTAAAGCGGTTTCTCCCGCCCGTCCCCGTCGATCGCCGCCCAGGACGTCACCGGCCAGCAGTCGTTGAGCTGCCAGACGATCGTGCCCGCGCACACCGGCCAGTGCGACCGCCAGTGCTCGATCCCGGTCGCCACCGCCCGCGCCTGGTTGACCTGAGTGAGGTAGTGCCACCGGTCGAAGTCGCCCCCGGGCGAGGGGAAATGGCGGGCGATCCCGCGCTCCAGCTTGCCGTTGCCGTCCTCGGCCTTCTGGTGGTGCAGCATGCCGGGGGAGTCCGCCGCCAGTACCTCGCCCGGCAGCGCCCGCCGCAGCGTGGCGTGGGCCGGTGGCGCCTGCCAGCCGAACTCGGCCACGAACCGCGGCACTTCGCTGCGGTACTCGGCGTAGTCCTGCCGGTTCCACACCTCCCACGAATGATGCGTGCCGTGCGCCGGGTCGTTGGGATGGCGCTCCCAGGACCCCGACCACGGGCTCCCCGCCGTGTACGGCCGCGTCGGATCCAGCTCGCCGACGACCCTCGGGAGCATCCCCAGGTAGTAGCCCTCGCCCCAGGAGTCCGCGCCCAGGCGCTCCTCCCAGCCCCAGTCCCGGAAACCCCACAGATTCTCGTTGTTGCCGTTCCACAACACGAGCGAGGGATGCGGCATCAGCCGTACGACGTTCTCGCGCGCCTCCGCCTCCACCTCACCCCGCAGCGGCTGCTCCTCGGGGTAGGCCGCGCACGCGAACGGGAAGTCCTGCCAGACCAGCAGCCCCGACTCGTCGCAGGCTTCGTAGAAGTCCTCGCTCTCGTAGATGCCGCCTCCCCACACCCGGACCAGGTCGACCCCCGCGTCGGCCGCCTGTCGCAACCGCTTCCGGTAACGCTCCCGGGTCACCCGGGAGGGAAACACGTCGTCCGGAATCCAGTTCACGCCCCGCGCGAAGAGCCGCACCCCGTTGACCACGAGGGTGAAACCGCTCCCGTAAGAGTCGGCGGAGGTATCCAGCTCGACGCGGCGAAAGCCGATGCGCCGCCGCCAGACGTCCAGCGGCGCACTCCCGTGATGCAGCGTCAGCTCGACGTCGTACAGCGGCTGTCCGCCGTACCCTCGGGGCCACCACAGGTCCGCGTCCGGCACTTCGACCCGCACGGCACCGCGCGTGCCCGTCACCTCGGCGCGGGCCTGCCGTCCCGCCACCCGGGCCTCCAACACGAGCCCCGCCTCCACCCGGGTCCGCTCCACGTCCACCTGCAACTCGACGACGCCGACGCCCCCTTCGACCGTCACCAGCGGGCGCACCCCGGCGAGCCGCGCCGTCGACCAGCGCTCCACCCGCACCGGCCGCCAGATCCCCGCCGTCACCAGCGTGGGCCCCCAGTCCCAGCCGAACGAGCACGCCATCTTGCGCAGGTACTGGTAAGGCTCCGGATAGGCGCCGGGCCGGTCGCCGACCTTCCCGCGCACCGCCTCCGCCTCGACGTAGGCGGAGGCGAACCGGACGGCCAGCACACCGCTGAGCCCCGTCACGTCGAAGCGGTACGAGCGGTGCATGTTCCGCACCCGGCCGAGGAGCCGGCCGTCGAGGGTGATCTCGGCGACCGTGTCGAGCCCGTCGAAGACCAGGTCGGTCTGCTCGTGCCCGGACCGCACGGCCGGCAACCGCGTCTCGTACGTCCACTCCCGCCGCCCGACCCACGAGACCTCGGTCTCGGCCCGCCCCAGGAAAGGGTCCGGGATCACCCCGGCGGCGAGCAGATCGGTGTGCACACAGCCCGGCACCACGGCCGGCAGTTCCCTGCCCTCATGCCGCAACTGCCATCCGTCGTCGAGTGGTGAGGCCTCCAGCATGCGCACTCCTAAACCGGTCAAGCCCATAATTGAGCGCGGTTTCTTCCTCGTTGGCGGGAATGGGACTTTACCGGTTGAGAAAGCGCTGTCAGAGTGCCGAATCAGCCAACCCGCTTGTTCTCGATCCACCCGCACGTGCTCATCCGTCCCACGAACGGAAGTGATGCACATGAACCGCCGCACCACCCACGTCCTCGCCGCGGCCGCCGCGGCCGCCCTGCTGCTCCCCGGCTGCACCGGCACCGCCGGAAACACGAAGGGCGCGGACGCCAAGGCGCCCGACGACCCGGCCAAGGTCAGCGGATCCATCACGGTCCTCACCGTGCGGACCGACCTGGTGCAGGACGGCACGATGAAGAAGTACGCCGCCGAGTTCAACAAGACCTACCCCAAGGTCAAGGTGGAGTTCCAGGCCCTCACCAACTACGAGGCCGAGATCAAGATCCGCATGAACACGGACGACTACGGCGACGTCCTGCTGATCCCCGCGGTCATCAAGAAGAACGACTACCCGAAGTTCTTCGCCTCGCTCGGCACCGCCGCCGAGCGCAGCAAGAAATACCGTTTCACCGATTTCACCACCGTCGACGGCAAGGTCTACGGCCAGAGCCCGGTCGGCGTGATGCCCGGCTTCGTCTACAACAAACGGATCTGGAAAGAGGCCGGCGTCACCGCATGGCCCACCACCCCGGCCGAGTTCCTGACCGGTCTCAAGGCGATCAAGGCGAAGACCGACGCGGTGCCGTACTACACCAACTTCGCCGCGCAGTGGCCGCTCACCTCGTGGACCTATGTCGACGGCGCGGTGCACTGCGACCCGCAGGCGACCGCGAAGCTGGCCGAGGGCGACCCCTGGGCGCAGGGCTCCGACCTGCGCGTCGGAGACACGCTGCTGTACGACATCGTCAAACAGGGCCTCGCCGAGAAGGACCCGACCACCAGCAACTGGGAGGAGTCCAAGCCCCGCACGGCCAAGGGCGAGATCGCCACGCAGTGGCTCGGCACCTGGGCCATCATCCAGTTCCAGGACGCTGCGAAGAAGGCCGGCGTGAACCCGGACGACGTCGGTTTCATGCCGTTTCCCGCGCAGACGGACGGCGCGTACTGCGCAACCGTCGGCCCCGACTACCACCAGGCCGTCAACGTGCACTCCCAGCACAAGGAGGCGGCCCGCGCCTGGATCGACTGGTTTACCGACAAGTCCGGCTACGACAAGGACAACCTGGCCATCTCCCCGCTCAAGAACGCGGCCATGCCCGATGTCCTGAAGCCGTACGAGGAGGCGGGCGTCAAGCTCATCGAACTGGACGACTCCGCGGGCGCGAAGGTCAAGCTGATCGACGACCAGTCCGAGGTCGGCATCTTCAAGCCCGAGTACCGCCAGGACCTGGTCGACCTCGCGCGCGGCGCGAAGAAGGGCAGCCTGGACGACTTCCTCTCCGGGCTCGGCGAGAAGTGGACGAAGACACAGGCGAACGTGGGCGACCGATGACCCACGCGGGCACCCACACCCCGGCACGGGGCGTCGGGAAGGCCGCCGCCGAGGCCGTGCCGTCGGCCTCGGGGCGCGCCGCCCCGTCACCGGCCCCGCGCCGGGAGCGCACCTGGCGGCTGCTGACCCCCTGGCTGTTCCTGCTCGCCCCGCTCGCCCTGCTGATCACCTTCACCTACGCGCCGATCGTCAACATGGTCGCGTACAGCTTCACCGACTGGGACGGCGTGAGTCCCGAACTGCACTACACGGGCGCGGAGAACTACGCGGAGATCTTCACCCGGGAGGACCTCTTCCAGGTGTTCTGGGTGAGCGGTTACTACCTGGCCGCCTCGGTGATCCAGATCGTCGCCGCGCTGTACTTCGCGACGATCCTGAGTTTCAGCATCCGTTTCCGGAACTTCTTCAAGGGCGTGCTCTTCTTCCCGTCCCTGGTGAACGGCGTGGCCATCGGTTTCGTCTTCCTCTACTTCTTCCAGGACGGCGGGACCCTCGACACGGTGCTGGGCCTCTTCGGCCACCACAGCGACCGCGCCTGGCTGGGCACGCCCGCCTCGGCGAACGTCTCGCTCGCCGGCGTCTCGATCTGGCGCTACCTGGGCATGAACTTCGTGCTGTTCCTCGGCGCGATCCAGTCCATCCCGGGGGAGCTGTACGAGGCGGCCGAACTGGACGGCGCGGGCCGGTGGCACCAGTTCCGCTATGTCATCCTGCCCGGCATCAAGCCGGTGCTGACCCTGACGGTGATCCTCTCCGTCTCCGGCTCGCTGTCGGCCTTCGAGATCCCGTACATCATGACCGGTGGGGCGACCGGCACCGAGACCTTCGTGATCCAGACCGTGAAGCTGGCCTTCCAGTTCAACAAGACGGGGCTCGCCTCGGCGGCGGCCGTGGTGCTGCTGCTGATCATCCTGCTGGTCACCTGGGTGCAGCGACGCCTCGTCCCCGACGACAGGGTGGACCTCGTATGACGCGCCGAGCCGTTGCCCGCACCCTCGTGTACCTGTCGCTGATCGCCGCGACGCTGGTCGTGCTGCTCCCGTTGGGCGTCGTCGTGCTGACGTCACTGAAGACCGAGAACGAGACGGCGGCCGGCAGCGGAGCCCTCACGTTCCCCGACGATCCGCTGAACTTCGACAACTACGTGACGGCGTTCCAGGACGGCGGGATGCTCACCGCGTTCGGTAACACCGCCTTCATTCTGCTGGTCTCCGTCGGCGGAACCGTTCTCATCGGTTCGATGACGGCGTATGCGATCGACCGTTTCACCTTCCGTTTCCGGAAACTGGTGATCGCCCTGTTCCTGGTCGCCGCGCTGGTCCCCGGGGTGACCACCCAGGTGGCCACGTTCCAGATCGTCCACAGCCTCGGCATGTTCGACACCCGCTGGGCGCCGATCGCGCTCTACATGGGCACGGACATCGTTTCGATCTACATTTTCCTGCAGTTCGTGCGATCGATCCCGATCTCCCTGGACGAGGCGGCCCGCCTCGACGGCGCCAACGCGTTCACGATCTACCGAAAGATCATCTTTCCGTTGCTGAAACCGGCGATCGCGACGGTCGTGATCGTGAAGGGAATCGCCGTCTACAACGACTTCTACATCCCTTTCCTCTACATGCCGTCACAGGATCTTGGCGTGATCTCGACGTCGCTGTTCCGCTTCAAGGGCCCCTACTCCGCCCACTGGGAAACGATCTCGGCAGGAGCGGTGCTCGTCATCCTGCCGACCCTGATCGTCTTCCTCGCCCTTCAGAAATACATCTACAACGGTTTCACGAGAGGAGCGACGAGGTGACCTGCCCCCCGGCGGCAGGACAGGCGGCAGGACAGGCGGCGGCGCGGGCGGTAGAGCGGGCAGCAGGACGGGCGGCAGGCCATTCCGCCGACTGGAGCTGGAGCTGGAGCTGGAGCTGAAGCTGGACAGGCCGCAGGCCGGGCGCCTGTACCGGCCGGCCGTCGTGCCCCCGCAGGGCGCGTACGGCGCCGCCGGGCGCCGCCGCGGTCACTCGCCCTTGTCCGACAGCGCCGTGGCCAGCACCGGCGCGACCTGTTCCACCTGCCAGCGACGCGCCCCGTACCCGGCAAGCGCCGTCGTCACCGCTTCCGGGTCGGCCGCCGGGGGCTCCCAGCAGACCCGCCGTACGGCGTCCGGCGAGATGAGGTTCTCCTGCGGCATGTTCAGCTCCTCGGCCAGCGCCGAGACCGCCGACCGCGCCGTGCTGAGCCGCGCGGCGGCCGCGGGGTCCTTGTCGGCCCAGGCGCGCGGCGGGGGAGGCCCCGTCACCGGTTGTCCCGGTTGTGGGAGCTGCGACTCGCTCAGCGCCTTCGCCCGGTCGACCGCCGCCTGCCACTGCTCCAGCTGCCGCCGCCCCATCCGGTGCCCGAACCCGGTCAGCGCGGCCAGCGCGTGCGCGTTCGCCGGGAGGGAGAGCGCGGCCTCCACGATGGCCGCGTCCGACAGCACCTTGCCCGGTGACACGTCACGCCGCCGTGCGATCCGGTCCCGGGTCTCCCACAGCTCCCGCACGACGCCCAGCTGCCGCCGTCGGCGCACCTTGTGCATGCCGGACGTACGCCGCCAGGGGTCCTTACGGGGCTCGGGCGGCGGGGCGGAGGCGATCGCGTCGAACTCCTGGTGCGCCCAGTCGAGCTTGCCCTGCCGGTCCAGCTCCTTCTCCAGGGCGTCGCGCAGGTCGACCAGGAGCTCCACGTCGAGGGCGGCGTAGCGCAGCCAGGGCTCGGGCAGCGGCCGGGTCGACCAGTCCACCGCGGAGTGGCCCTTCTCGAGGACGTAGCCCAGGACGCCCTCCACCATCGCGCCGAGGCCGACCCGCGGGAACCCGGCGAGCCGTCCGGCCAGCTCGGTGTCGAACAGCCGCGTCGGCACCATGCCTATCTCCCGCAGGCACGGCAGGTCCTGGGTGGCCGCGTGCAGTACCCATTCGGCGTCGGACAGCGCCGCTCCGAGCGCGGAGAGGTCGGGACATGCCACCGGGTCGATCAGCGCGCTGCCCGCGCCCTCGCGGCGCAGCTGCACCAGATAGGCGCGCTGCCCGTAGCGGTAGCCGGAGGCGCGTTCGGCGTCGACGGCGACCGGACCGGAGCCGGCGGCGAAGGCGGCGACGGCCGCGGCGAGGGAGGCCTCGTCGGCGATCACGGGCGGGATGCCCTCGCGCGGCTCGAGCAGAGGTGTCGGCGCCCCGGAAGCAGTGGATCCACCTTCGTCCGGAGGGGCGCCTCCGGTGGTTCGCAGTGAACTGGCTGCTGCGGTTTCTTGGGCGTCGGTCACCTGTCAAGGGTATCCGTGTATCGACGCCGCCCGCCGACGGAACGTTCCGTCGGCGGGCGGCGCAGGGTCGTAAACCGGTCAGGCCGGGGGAACGGCGGGGAACAGTGGGAAGGGTGGGGAACGGCGGGGAAGGGCGAACCACGGCGGGGAGCGGACGGCGGGCCCTGGCGGGGAGCGAACAGGAGGGGCCGGTGGGGACGGAGCGGCGCTCGTCGTGGTCCCGGTGTCGCGGTGGTCCTGGTGGGTCGCGGCGGTCCTGGCGGTCCTGGTGGTCGTGGTGGTGGAGGAGTCCGGGACGCCGGGGTCGGACCCCGGTCTCAGTGGATGATGCCGGTCCGCAGGGCCACCGCGACCATGCCGGCGCGGTCGCCCGTGCCGAGCTTGCGGGCGATCCGGGCGAGGTGGCTCTTGACGGTCAGCGCGGACAGGCCCATCGAGACGCCGATGGCCTTGTTCGACTGACCCTCCGCGACCAGCCGCAGCACCTCGACCTCACGGCCGGAGAGCTCGCGGTAGCCGCCCGGGTGGCTCGGGGCACCCGGGGGGCGGCGGTGCAGACGGGCGGCCGAGCCCATGGGGGCGGCGCCGGGACGGCCCGGCAGGCCGAGGTTGGTGCGGGTGCCGGTGACCACGTAGCCCTTGACGCCGCCGGCGAGGGCGTTGCGCACCGCGCCGATGTCGTCGGCGGCGGAGAGGGCGAGGCCGTTGGGCCAGCCCGCGGCACGGGTCTCCGACAGCAGGGTGAGTCCGGAGCCGTCGGGCAGGTGGACGTCGGCGACGCAGATGTCGCGGGGGTTGCCGATGCGGGGACGAGCCTCCGCGACGGACGAGGCCTCGATGACGTCGCGCACACCGAGCGCCCACAGGTGACGGGTGACGGTGGAGCGGACGCGCGGGTCGGCCACGACCACCATGGCGGTGGGCTTGTTCGGGCGGTAGGCGACCAGGCTTGCGGGCTGCTCGAGGAGAACGGACACCAGGCCTCCTGGATGGGGGACGGGAGCCGGTTCGTGGGGGGCTCGTGGGGAGGAAGCCGGGACGAACCGTGCTTTCAGGGTCACAGTCGTCTTCGGCAGCGGACCCGGGGTCCTTTAGAGAATGATCACGATCTAGTGAGTAACAATCTGTGCAATTCGGACACGCGATCGATCATCCGAAGATCGAATCGGTTTAAGTGGGTGTCAGACGGGATCGAAAATGGCCGTATCGACAAAGAGATGGTCAACGTGATTGCGGCCCCCGGCGCTGCGGCAGGGTCACCACGGACGCGTCGCCCGGTCCGGCCGGCGGCAGTCCGGCCACCTGTGCCAGCAGATCGCACCAGGACGACAGGTGCGCCCCGGTGTCCGGGACCCCGCCCAGGCCCTCGCGAGGCGTCCAGGACGCCCGGATCTCGATCTGCGAGGCCGCCGGACGCTCCGCCAGCCCCCCGAAGTAGTGCGAACTCGCGCGCGTGACGGTCCCGCTCGGCTCCCCGTACGTCAGCCCGCGCGCCTGGAGCGCGCCGGTCAGCCACGACCAGCACACCTCGGGCAGCAGCGGGTCGGCGGCCATCTCCGGCTCCAGCTCCGCCCGCACGAGGGTCACCAGGCGGAACGTTCCGCGCCAGGCGTCGTGCCCGGCGGGATCGTGCAGCAGCACCAGCCGGCCGTCGGCGAGGTCCTGCTCGCCGTCCACGACCGTCGCCTCCAGAGCGTGGGCGAACGGGGCGAGCCGCTTCGGGGCCGGCGTCGGCTCGATCTCGATCTGCGGCCGCAGCCGGGCCGCTCTCAGCCCGTCGACGGCGGACCGGAACGGCAACGGAGCCGACCTGCCCCCGTCCCGGTCCCCCTCGTTCGCGTCATCCATCCCGCCAGCGTCGTCCGACAGTCGTCCCTGAGCCGCAGCCATGCGGGGAAGGTTAAGGGGAACGGGGGCTTCGCGCAGGGCAAGACACCCGCGCGGGGCCTGCGGACGGGTGCGCGCTGGGCGAACAGGCGCACGGACCGCGCACGCCCGGGGCGCACCCCGCACGTGACGAGAGGACGACGGCGGGACGGCGACGGGGTGACGAGGGGGCGGCGACGGGGTGCCGAGGGGGGTGGCTGCGCAGTGACGAGGGGGCGGCCGCGCGGCCTCCGGGGCCGTGCGAGACTTGCCGTCGTGAGTGCGAACGAGAGCCCGGCGGGCCGGCAGCCGACAGCGACCTACGACAGCGCCTTCATGAAGGCGTGCAGGCGTGAGCCCGTTCCGCACACGCCCGTGTGGTTCATGCGGCAGGCGGGACGCTCGCTGCCGGAGTACCGCAAGGTCCGCGAGGGCGTTCCGATGCTCGAGTCCTGCATGCGGCCCGAGCTGGTCACCGAGATCACCCTCCAGCCCGTGCGCCGGCACGACGTGGACGCGGCGATCTACTTCAGCGACATCGTCGTCCCCCTCAAGGCCATCGGCATCGACCTCGACATCAAGCCCGGCGTCGGCCCGGTCGTCGAACGCCCGATCCGCACCCGAGCCGACCTCGCCCAGCTGCGCGACCTCGCCCCCGAGGACGTCTCCTACGTCACCGAGGCCATCCAACTGCTCACGGCCGAACTCGGCGCCACCCCGCTGATCGGGTTCGCGGGCGCCCCTTTCACTCTCGCGAGCTACCTCGTCGAGGGCGGGCCGTCACGCACGTACGAGAACGCCAAGGCGATGATGTACGGCGACCCCGAGCTCTGGGCCGACCTGCTGGACCGCCTCGCCGAGATCACGGCGGCCTTCCTCAAGGTGCAGATCGAGGCGGGCGCGAGCGCCGTCCAGCTCTTCGACTCCTGGGCCGGCGCGCTCGCCCCGGAGGACTACCGCCGCTCCGTGCTGCCCGCCTCCGCGAAGGTGTTCCGCGCGGTCGAGGGGTACGGCGTCCCGCGCATCCACTTCGGGGTGGGCACCGGTGAGCTGCTGCGGCTCATGGGCGAGGCCGGCGCGGACGTCGTCGGCGTCGACTGGCGCGTCCCGCTCGACGAGGCCGCCCGCCGGGTCGGCCCCGGCAAGGCGCTCCAGGGCAACCTCGACCCGACGGTCCTGTTCGCCGGCGCCGAGGCCGTGGAGGCCAAGGCCCGTGAGGTGCTCGACGCGGCCGCCGGACTCGAGGGCCATGTCTTCAACCTCGGCCACGGCGTCATGCCCTCCACCGACCCGGACGCGCTGACCCGTCTCGTCGAGTACGTCCACACCCGGACGGGGCGCTGACCGCGGGCCGACGGCCGGCTGACGCCTGGCTGACCGCGAACTGACGGCGTGCCGGGTCACCAGGTGTGCCGGGGACGCGCCCGCCTGCCGAACAGCAGGCCGCGCGGCTCCGGCGGCGCCGGCGTGCCGGGTTTGAGCGGCCAGGCGAGCAGCATGCCCGCGAGGAAGCCGACGACGTGCGCCGCGTACGCCACGGTGCCGGCGCCCGAGACACCCTCGCCGGAGGAGTACACCGCCTGCAGCACGAACCAGAAGCCCAGCACCAGCCAGGCCGGCAGCCGAAGCGGCAGAAACACCAGGAACGGCACCAGAACCCACACCCGGGCCTTCGGATACAGCACCAGGTAGGCGCCCAGCACGCCCGCGATCGCGCCGGACGCGCCGATCAGCGGATCGGTGGAGTCGGCGTTGAGCAGGGCGAAGCCGTACGAGGCGGCATAGCCGCAGACGACGTAGAAGACCGCGAAGCGGACGTGCCCCATGCGGTCCTCGATGTTGTTGCCGAAAATCAGCAGAAACAGCATGTTGCCCAGCAGGTGCAGCCAGCCGCCGTGCAGGAACATCGCCGTGAGCACGCTCAGCGCCGGCGATTTGGTGTAGTCCGGCGGGCCCAGCTGACAGGAGGCGCCCCGCACCTCGCCGGTGGGGACGAGCTGCGGAAGCTGATGGTCGATCAACTCGCGCGGCACTGCCGCCCAGTGGTCGAGGAAGACGTGCAGATGGCATGTCTGGGCCAGGCTGCTGTCGCCCGCCGCGGAGCCGGACAGGCCCGGAGTGAACAGGAAGACGAGGACGTTCGCGGCGATCAGTGCGTACGTCACCACCGGGGTGCGGCGCACGGGGTTCACGTCATGCACGGGGATGACCACAAGGAAGTAGTGCCCCCGATCCGTTCGGCGAATCGGTGAACGCCGCTTCCCGGCACCGCGTATGAACCGGCAACAGCTCGCGGCACGAGGAAGGCGGGTCGCGGGGACGACGTGAGGAACAGCGATGAACGACCGAGTTACCCCCGGCATGCACGCCACGCCCGACGGCGAGGCGGAGATCTCGCTGGTGATCCGGCTGCCCTGGGAGGACGTGGCACGACTGGGCCAGGAGGCCGGGCGGCTTGCTTCGCAGATGCAGCGGCCGGTGACCCTCGACGAGGCGGTCAGCAACCGGCTGCGGTCGAGGCCCGCGTCGGCGGCGCACGCGAAGCCGGCGGAGCAGCCCCCCGCCGCCGCGGTCTCCGCGCTGCCGCGACTGACCGGAACCGCTTGAGCAACGGTGCGCCACAACGCATCGGCGGGGGAGGAGGGGGCCGTTCGGGCGCACACGAGGCGTTCTGGGGGCGGGGCACGCCAGGCCGCCGGGCGCACGGCCGCCGGCCCTCCGGCGTGACCCGCCCGCGCCGCTCTACTCCCGTCCGCTGCCGTGCACTTTCGCCGTGGCTTTCCTGGCAGCCACCAGCACCGGGTCCCACACCGGGCTGAACGGCGGCGCGTAGCCCAGGTCGAGGGACGTCATCTGCTCCACCGTCATCCGGGCGGTCAGGGCCACCGCCGCGACGTCGACCCGTTTGCCCGCGCCTTCCCTCCCGACGATCTGGACGCCCAGCAGACGGCCCGTTCTGCGCTCGGCGAGCATCTTGACCGTCATAGGGGAGGCGCCGGGGTAGTAACCGGCCCGGCTGGTCGACTCGACGGTGACCGTTTCGAAACGCAGGCCCGCCCTGTGTGCGTCCTTTTCGCGCAGTCCGGTCCGGGCGATCTCCAGATCGCAGACCTTGCTGACGGCGGTGCCGACCACGCCCGCAAACGTGGCGTAACCGCCTGCGACATTGGCACCGATGACCTGTCCGTGCTTGTTGGCGTGGGTGCCCAGGGCGATGTGACGCTCCTGTCCCGAGACCAGGTCGAGGACCTCGACGCAGTCGCCGCCGGCCCAGATCTCCTCGTGGCCGCGCACCCGCATCGCCAAGTCGGTGAGCAGACCGCCGTGCCCGCCCACGGGCAGCCCGGCGGCCTGCGCGAGCGCCGTCTCCGGCCGGACGCCGATGCCCAGCACCACCACGTCCGCCGGATACTCTGCGTCCTCGGTGCGAACCGCCCGGACCCGGCCGTCCCGCGTCGTGCACACCTCGGTGACCTCGGCGCCGTTCACCATGGCGATGCCCATCCCCTCCATCGCCCGGTGCACCAGCCGGCCCATGTCCGGATCGAGGGTCGACATCGGCTCGCTTCCCCGGTTGACGACGGTCACCTCGTAGCCGCGGTTGATGAGCGCCTCGGCCATCTCCACGCCGATGTAGCCGGCCCCCACGACCACGGCCCGTCGACCCCGCGCGCGGGACAACGTGTCGATCAGCGCCTGCCCGTCGTCCAGGGTCTGCACCCCGTGCACGCCCGCCGCGTCCGCACCGGGCAGGTCCGGCCGGATCGGGCGGGCCCCGGTCGCGACGACGAGCTTGTCGTACGACGTCCAGGACTGCGCCCCGGAATCCACCGCACGCGCGCGTACCCGCCGTCCGGCCACGTCGATCTCGGTGACCTCGGTGCGCAGCCGCAGATCGATCCCGCGCGCACGGTGCTCCTCGGGGGTGCGGGCGACGAGATCGTCCCGCCCGGCCACGTCGCCGCCCACCCAGTAGGGGATGCCGCACGCCGAGTAGGACGTGAAGTGCCCGCGTTCGAAGGCCACGATGTCCAGCTCCTCGGGCCCCTTCAGACGGCGGGCCCGGGACGCCGCGGACATGCCCGCGGCGTCGCCGCCGATCACGACCAGTCGCTCGATGCTCATACGAACACGCTACGGGGGAAGCGCAGTTCAGTCCTGCCCGGACTCGCCCGCCCCGGCTTCGCCCCGCCCCGCCCCTGCCTGCCCCGCCCCTGCCTGCCCGGCACCTGCCTGCCCGGCACCTGCCTGTCCGGCTCCGGGCTGCGCGGCACCTGCCTGCCCCGGGACGCTCAGCCCCGCCCAGCTCGCCTCCGCGGCCCGGCGGCGCGGCCGCACGAGCCGCAGCCACACCAGCAGGAGCAGCAGACCCGCCGCGAGGAACGGCAGCGTCGCGCCGAACGCCACGGCGATCCAGCGCAGCACCGTCACGAACGCGCCCCAGCCGCCTGTCACCGCGTCCACGAAGCCCGGGTCGTCGTCCTCGACGGCCTCCACTACCGGCTTCTCCGCCAAGGTCAAGGTGATGGTCGCAAGGCTCGTGCGGTCCTTCAGAGAGGCCTGCTGGGCGAGCAGCGCCTCCAGCGCCGCCTCACGATTGCTCAGCTCGCCCTCCAGCGTGACCACGTCGCTCAGCTTGACGGCCCGGTCCATCAGCTCGCGGACCCGGGCGACGCTGACACGCTGCGAGGCGATCCGGCTCTCGACGTCGACGACCTGGTCGGTCACGTCCTGCGCCTTCGCCGTGCGCTCCAGCAGCTTGCCCGCGCCCTGGAGGGCGGCGAGCACGTCGTCGTACTTCTCGACCGGGATCCGCAGCACCACACGGGTCCGCTCGGCGTCGTCCTCGTCCCGGACGGTCGTCTCGTCGCCGACATAGCCGCCGGCGTTCTCGGTGGTCGTCCGCGCCTCGTCGAGGGCCTTGGAGACATCCTTGACCTGCACGGTCAGGGTGGCGGTGCGGATGATGCGGTTCGCGGCGGGCCTGGGCGCGGCGGTGGCTTTCGAGCCGCTCGCGCCCGCCCCCTCCTTCGCGCCCGCCCCTCCCTTCGCGTCGGCGTCCTGGGCGGCGCCCGCGTCCTGCGGGGCCGCCTCACCTGCGGCGGCCTTGTCGGACGCGGCGCTCCCGCTCTCGTCGCCCGCGTCGCTGCATCCGGCGAGCGTGAGGCCCGCGGCCAGCAGAAGGCCGGCCAGGGCGTGGGCGGGCCGTGCGGAACGGCGCGCGGGGCGTCCTGCGGAACGTCGTGTACGCATGGTGGGTGTCCCCCCGAGGGTGTGAACGGCTGATGACTGACCACTGACGCCTCTTCGACGCGCGGGCGGGCCCGGACGTTGGCGGCGAACGGTTCCGAAGAGGTCACGGTCGGGACGCGGGGAGGACACCGGGGCCCGGCGGCGGTGTCGGTGCGGTCTGAGAGAGTGGGGACATGAGCGCAAGGGGTACGGGCACGGGGCAGCACGTCGTCGTCGTGGGAGCCGGCATCGCCGGACTGGCCGCCGCCCACCGGCTGCTCGGGCGCGGGGCCCGGGTCACCGTGCTGGAGGCGTCGGACCGGGTCGGGGGCAAGCTGCTGCCCGGCGAGATCGCGGGCGTGCGCGTGGACTTCGGCGCCGAGTCGATGCTGGCGCGTCGGCCCGAGGCGATCGCCCTCGCGCGCGAGGCGGGTCTCGCCGACCGTCTGCAGCCGCCGGCCACCGCAGGCGCGTCGATCTGGAGCCGCGGCGCCCTGCGCCCCATGCCCAAGGGGCACGTCATGGGCGTCCCCGGCACGGGCGACGCCCTGTCCGGCGTCCTGTCCGAGGAAGGCGTCGCCCGGATCGAGCGCGACGCCGACCTGCCCCGCACGGAGATCGGGGAGGACGTGGCGGTCGGCGAGTACGTGGCCGCCCGCCTGGGCCGTGAGGTCGTCGACCGCCTCGTCGAACCGCTGCTCGGCGGGGTGTACGCCGGGGACGCCTACCGGATCTCGATGCGCTCGGCCGTCCCCCAGCTCTTCCAGGCGGCGCGCGAGCACACCTCCCTGACGGAGGCCGTCCGCGGGATCCAGGCCAAGGCCGTCGCCAACCAGCAGACCGGGCCGGTTTTCATGGGGATCGAGGGCGGCGTGGGTTCCCTGCCGCTCGCGGTCGCCGGGTCCGTCGAGGCGCGCGGCGGAGAGATCCACACGCGCGTGCCGGTGAGCGGCCTGCGCCGCGATGCCGCGGGCGGCTGGCGCGTCACCGCCGGGCAGCGGGTGCTGCACGCCGACGCTGTGATCGTCGCCGTCCCCGCACCGGCCGCCGCCGGACTGCTGGCCCCCGAGGTTCCCGGCGCGGCGGCCGAGCTGCGCACGGTGGAGTACGCCTCCATGGCGCTGATCACCCTGGCCTACCGGCGTGCCGGCACCACCCTGCCCGAAGGGAGCGGCTTCCTCGTCCCGCCCGTCGACGGACACACCATCAAGGCGTCCACGTTCGCCTCCCAGAAGTGGGGCTGGATCGCCGACGAGGACCCGGGCACGGTCGTCCTGCGCACCTCGGTGGGGCGCTACGGCGAGACGGAGATCCTCGGCCGCGAGGACGCCGACCTGGTCGCCGTGTCCCGGCACGACCTGCGGGAGGCCACCGGTCTGGCCGCCGCGCCCGTCGAAACCCGCGTCACCCGCTGGATGGACGGGTTGCCGCAGTACCCGGTGGGCCACCACGCGCGCGTGGCCCGCATCCGCCAGCACGTCGCGAAACTCCCCGGCCTCGCGGTGTGCGGCGCTCAGTACGACGGCGTGGGCATCCCGGCCTGCATCGCGAGCGCGTACGCCGCGGCCGACCAGCTCGGCGGCGACCTCGGCGCGGTACGGGCCCTCGCGGCCGACCCGGTGCAGAGTCAGCACGGCGGAGCGGGAGAATGAGAACCATGAGTGACGACGCCTCCACCACCGAGCCCGGCAGGATCCCGAACAAGGGCAAGCTGGCCAAGGACCTCAACGAGGTCATCCGCTACACCCTGTGGTCCGTCTTCAAACTGAAGGACGCGCTTCCCGAGGACCGCGCCGGCCTCGCCGACGAGGTCCAGGAGCTGTTCGACCAGCTCACCGCCAAGGACGTGACGATCCGCGGCACGTACGACCTGTCCGGTCTGCGCGCCGACGCCGACGTCATGATCTGGTGGCACGCCGAGACCGCCGACCAGCTCCAGGAGGCGTACAACCTCTTCCGCCGCACGAAGCTGGGCCGCGCCCTCGAGCCGGTCTGGTCGAACATGGCGCTGCACCGCCCCGCCGAGTTCAACCGCTCGCACATCCCGGCGTTCCTCGCCGACGAGACGGCCCGCGACTACGTGAGCGTCTACCCCTTCGTACGCTCCTACGACTGGTACCTGCTGCCCGACGAGGACCGCCGACGCATGCTCGCCGACCACGGCAAGATGGCCCGCGGCTATCCGGACGTCCGCGCCAACACGGTCGCCTCGTTCTCGCTGGGCGACTACGAGTGGATCCTGGCCTTCGAGGCCGACGAACTGCACCGCATCGTCGACCTCATGCGCCACCTGCGTGCCTCGGAGGCCCGTATGCACGTCCGCGAGGAGGTCCCGTTCTACACGGGCCGCCGCAAGTCCGTGGCAGATCTGGTAGCCGGGCTGGCCTGACCCCTCTGAGAGCCACCTGGGCCGTGTCGACGTGCGGCGGGCGGGGCTACGTGGACCGTACCGCCAGGCGGCGGCGCCAAGTGGACCGTGGGGCATGCGGCGGGGCCGCGTGGGCGCGACCGGCCCCACGCGGCCCCGCCGTCGTCCGACGGCTTTATCGTGACGCGAGCGGTTTCGGCTCCGCGTGCGCCGCGCAGGCCGAGCGCCGGGCCGGGAGCCGTCCCTCCAGCAGATACGCCTCGAGGTGCCCGTTGACGCAGCGGTTGGGGCCCCCCGCGATGCCATGGGTGCCGGCGTCCCGCTCCGTCACCAGCACCGACCCCGACAGGCGGCGGTGCATCTCGAGCGCCCCGTCGTAAGGCGCGGCGGCGTCGCGTTCGGCGGCCAGGATCAGCGTCGGCGGCAGCTCGCCCGGCCCCGTCCGCACATCGAGCGGCCGTTGCCGGGGCGCAGGCCAGTACGCGCAGGGCAGGTTCGCCCACACGTTGTCCCAGGTCTCGAACGGCGCGACGCGCGCGAGGCGCGTGTTGTCGCGGTCCCACACCTTCCAGTCCGTCGGCCACGGCGCGTCGTTGCACTCCACGGCCGTGTACACGGCGTTCGCGTTCTCCGCCTCCGTCGCGGCGCCCCGCACCGGAGCGGCCTGCGCGATCAGCTGCTTCGGGTCGCCCTTCAGATACTCCGACAGCGCCTGCGCGCGAGCGGGCCAGTAGTCGTCGTAGTACCCGGCCTGCAGGAACGCGCCCTGGAGCTGGCCCGGCCCGACCTTCCCGCCGGCCGGCTCCGCGGACAGCCGGGCCCGCGCCCGCTCATAGCTGACCAGCACCTCCTCCGCGGTGTCGCCGAGGCCGTACACGTCGTCGTGCGCGGCGATCCACTCACGGATGTCCGTCCAGCGGCTCTCGAACGCCATCGACTGGTCGAGGTTGTTGCGGTACCAGATCTGCGCCGGGTCCGGGTTCACGGCCGCGTCGAACACCATGCGCCGCACGTGGGAGGGGAACAGCGTCGCGTAGACCGCCCCGAAGTAGGTGCCGTACGACGCGCCCATGAACGTCAGCCGTTCCTCGCCCAGCGCGGCCCGCAGCACGTCCAGGTCGCGGGCGTTGTTGAGCGAGTTGTAGTGCCGCAGCGCGCCGCCCGCCCGCTTCGCGCAGCCCCGCGCGTACGCCTTGGCCTGCGCGATGCGCTCCCTTTTGTACGACTCCGAGGGATGCGTCGGCGCGGGGGAGGGGCCTTTGAAGAAGCGCTTGGGGTCCTGGCAGGACAGGGGCGCCGAGCGGCCGACCCCGCGCGGGTCGTAGCCGACGAGGTCGTAGGCCGCGCCGATGCGCTTCCACTCCGGCAGGAGTCCGATCAGCGGGAAGTACAGTCCCGAGCCGCCCGGTCCGCCCGGGTTGAAGACCAGGGCGCCCTGCCGGGGGACCCGGTGTTTGCTGTTGTGCGGGTCCCGGTGGGTGGCCTGCACCCGGCTGACGGTCAGTTTGATCTGCTTGCCGTCCGGACGGGCGTAGTCCAGTGGTACGGCGACCGTGCCGCACTGCATCGCGGCGGGCAGCTCCTCCGCCTCGGCACAGGCCCCGAAGGCGGCGCCCTTCGCCGCGGCCCGTGCGGCGGCGAGCGCCACGCCGGACGCCGGGGAGTGTCGAGGGGCCGGGCCCGGGACGCCGCCCGCCGGAACGGCGGAGAGGGCGGTCAGCAGCAGGGCTCCTGCGGCCGAGTGGAGGGCGGCGGCTCTCATCGGGGTCCCTTCGATGCACGGCGGCGACAGAAGGGATGTTTGGTGCGGTGGTGGGGGAAGGCAAGCACCGGTGACGAGTGTCGGCGCCAATGCCCCCTGTGCGCCCCCGACTGGTGCAGCGCGCCCCCATCCGGGCGGGGCCCGCTCACCCGGAGTCAGGTTCTGGGGCCGGGGGCGGCGGACTGGACGCGGGCGGCGGAAGCGGCCAGGGGGAGCGGGCGGCGGGAGCGGCTGGGGGAGCGCGTACGTGGGATGCGGACGGCTACGTGGTGAGCGGCACGACCGGTCCGGGGTCGGTCGTCGGACCCGGTGGGGCGGGTGAGCGGCTCAGGGGCGGCGTGACGTCGGCGGCCATGTCCCGGGCGAGGGCGTCGAAGTCGACGTACCCGGTGGCCTCCAAGACCTTGATGTGGTCCAGCACGGTGGTGTTGGCGTCGTCGGCGAGTGCCCGGACCAGGGAGTTGCGGGTGCTAGCCCGTACCTGGGCGACGACGGAGAACACCCGGCCGTGCGCGAGACGCAGGGTGTTGGCGAACTGCCAGTCGTACTGGCGGCCCTGGGCCGCGGTCAGCTCCCTCAGCCAGCCCTGCTGTTGGTCGGTGGGTTCGTTCGGAAGCGGGAGGCCCAGCTGGGAAGCGACGGCGCGGACCCGCTCGTCCAGGAACGCGTGTCCCTCGACGAGGTGCCGGCCCGCCGTGCGCACCGCCTCGGCGGTGCCCTTCGTCTCCGCCTCGCGGCCGGCGGGCAGCTCCCACAGTCCCGCCAGCCGGACCTTGGTGACGAACTCCCGGTCCAGCGCGGACAGCGGGCCGTACTGGGTCGACACGGTCTGCGCGTTGAGCAGGTCCACACCGCTGTCCGCCCGGTCGGTGTACGACCAGATCGGGAAGACCAGCGCTGCGAGGGTGGCGGCCAGGCACGTGATGATGAGCCCGGTACCGCTGAAGATGCCTCTGCCCTGGACCGGGGGTCGCGGTCGCATGGTGCCTCCTGCTTGCGGCACTGCACGCAAGTGCGCTTCGGTGGTGGAACTGGATGTTCTGGAATGTTACTGCGCCGGTTGTGTGAATTTCCGTCCACCGGTGAACAGTTGGATCCCGGGCATACCAGGTGAAACGGAGGGTGTGGGCGGGTGGTGAAAGTGGGGGAAACAGGCGGTAAACGGTTGATGGCCGTGTCGAGCGGCGACCGGTGTTAACCCCGGCACACTTCGGGCGTTCGCCCGGGGGCGGGGGCGGGGGCGGGGGCGGGGGCGGGGGCGGGCGGGGCGGGGGCGGGGGGCCCAGGGTGACGGTGTGGGAGGCATCGGCGGTTTCAGCGGGGTCGGCTCCGGCCGCGGCGAACCCGGCGGTGTTGGATTCCGCCTCACCGGCGGATCAGCGACCGCCCCACCTGCCTGAGCCCTGGCCCGAGGCCGAGTCGCGACGTAGGGCGCGGGGCGGGGCCTGAGCGGTCCAGCCACCAGCGGCGCAGGTCGCGGCGGGCACGCCCCTCCGCGGGGCGGCCCTCCCGCAGGAGCTGCGCGGCGAAGTCGAGGGCGTCCTGACGGTAGCCGCCGTGCATCGGGTGACCCTGGGCGTAGGCGACGAAAGCCGATCGGTAACCGCTTCCCAGGATCAACGGAAGCTCCGGCGCCACCTTCGCCACCACGTCCGCCCGCTTCGCCGCCAACGCTCGCGCCTGGACGCCGAGTCGCACTCGGTCGAAACCCTCCGGAACCGGTGTCCCGGCGACCAGCGCGGACAGCAGGGCCGTCTGGGCGAGGCCGAGACGCTGGCGGACGGCCTCGCCGGAGGCGGTCCGCTCCGGCGTCCCGGCACCGGCGTCGGCCGTGGCGCCGGCTGCTTGCGCACCTTCGGCGCAGACGGTCGCAGTGGTGGCAGAGGCGGTGGTCGGGGCTGTGGCGGTCGCGGTTGCGGCGCCGGCTCCCGCCGCGACGGCCCCGGTCGTGACGGCCCGCTCCGCAGCTCCGGTCCGAGCCGGGACGGCGGTCCGCGCGGCCCTCGGCACGACGTGCGCGTCGGCGTGCACCGTCGCGCCGCGCATCGCCGCGCCGAGCGCCACAGCCTCCCGGATCGCGCCCAACTCCCGCTTCAGCTCCGACGGTTCGGGGAAGTTCTCGTCCCGCTCCAACAGCACTCCCGGCGGCGACACCCTGGACGCGAGGTCGGTCAGGACGTCGAGGACCGGCCGGGGCACCGGATGGGCGTGACTGTCGTGCCAGACGCCGTCCCGCTCGAACCCGCCCGCGACATGGACGTAGGCGATGGCCTCCAACGGCAGTTCGGCGAGCGCCTTGGCGGGATCCTCACCCCGGTTGACGTGGTTGGTGTGCAGGTTGGCCACGTCGACGAGCAGGCGCACCCCGGTGCGGTCGGCCAGCTCGTACAGGAACTGCCCCTCGGTCATCTCCTCGCCGGGCCACGCCACCAGCGCTGCGATGTTCTCGACGGCCAGCGGGACGGGCAGCGCCGCCTGCGCGATGCGCACGTTCTCGCACAGCACGTCGAGCGCGTCCCGGGTGCGCGGCACGGGCAGCAGATGCCCGGCCTCCAGCCGTGCGGACGCCGTCAGCGGACCGCCCGCGCGGACGAACGCGATGTGCTCGGTGACCATAGGGGAGCCGAGGGCCTCGGCCCGCTCGGCGAGAGCGGTGAGCCGGCCCGCGCCGGGGCGCTCCGCGTCGCCGAGCCCGAGCGAGACGCCGTGCGGGATCACGGTGACCCCGCGTTCGCGCAGCCGCAGCAGCGAGCCCGGCAGGTGGCCGGGACACACGTTCTCGGCGACGGCCTCGACCCAGTCGATGCCCTGCATGCGCTCCACGGCGTCCGCGATCTCCGGCCGCCAGCCGATCCCCGTTCCCAGTCGCACCATGGTCCCCCGCCTCCTTCGTCCCCCTGCACGGTGACGGTGATATGACCCCGCGGTCCGCGCCCGAACCGCGCCCGGCCCTGCTTCAGAGCAACATTTGAGGTTCGGCACGGCAGGACGCCGGGGGGCGGGGGCCGGGCCTCGATGCGACGTGGAGGCCGCGAGGCCGCGAGGGGGCGAGGGGGCGCGGAGGGTCGGGGTCGGGGGGCAGGGGGGGAGCGCGGAGAACGCGAGGGATCAGCGGGCGCGCAGGGCCGGATGGTCCGCGACGACCGTGCAGCTGCCCGGCGCGATCTCGGTGAACCCCGCGTCCCGGACCAGCGGC
Organism: Streptomyces sp. B21-105; assembly: GCF_036898465.1. Taxonomy (NCBI): domain Bacteria; kingdom Bacillati; phylum Actinomycetota; class Actinomycetes; order Kitasatosporales; family Streptomycetaceae; genus Streptomyces; species Streptomyces sp. B21-105. The sequence continues at coordinate 7,333,198 of NZ_JARUMJ010000001.1, forward strand.
AGTCCGGCCGCCGTCAACTCGGACCAGCGCCGCGGCGGTGCGGTCCGCACGGCGAGCGGAAAGCCCTCCTCGCGCCATGCGGCCCGCTCCGCGTCGGACAGCTCCCACCAGGCGAGCTGAGCGCCGTGCCCGGCCTGCGCCATCGCCTTCCCCGCCGACATGTCCACCTCGGGGCTCATCCACAGCACGACAGTCCCCGGCTCCACGGCGCCGGGCGGCTGCGGGTCGTCGAGCTCGGTTCCGGAGACCTGGAGCTTCGCCAGCTCCTTCGGCCAGCCGTCCAGCGGCACGGGCGGGAACACCCGCACCTGTGCCGACTTCCCGGTGACGGTGATGCCGGGCAGCTCCGCCGCCCGCCGCCACTCCGCCCCCCGGGCCCGCCGCACCACCTTGCGGATCCGGGCGTCCTGCCAGTCCCGCATGACCTGAGCCCACTCCCCGTCCCCGACGGACCGCTCGTCCCCGAGCATGACGAGCACGGCCCGCGCGGCGGTCTCCAGGGCGTCGACGCGCGCGGGGGGAGCGGACTTCTCCACCTGCACGACGAGGGGCAGCACGAACTGCGGTGCCCGGTCACGGGGGTTCGGCTCGGTCTGGAACGGACTCTCACTCACCCGCGCAGGCTACTGGACCCGCGAGAGGATGTTCCTCATGGAACGCGATCTACGCCTCGAGGGGGTGGGCCGCCGCTACGGCTTACGCGGCCCCTGGGTGCTGCGCCACGTGACCCTGCGGCCGGAGCCCGCCACGCTCACCCGCGTCGCGGGCGGCAACGGGACCGGAAAGTCCACCCTGCTGCGCCTGCTGGCCCGCGTCGACGCCCCCACGGAGGGCAGGGTCACCGGCCGCCCCCGCACCGCCTACGTCCCCGAACGCTTCCCCGCCGCCCTCCCGTTCACGGCCGCCGGCTACCTCACCCACCTCGGCGCGGTGCACGGCCTGTCCCGCCCGGCCGCAGAGCGCGCCGCGGACCACTGGCTGGACCGCTTCGGCGCCGGAGCGCACGCCGCCACCCCCATGAACCGTCTGTCGAAGGGCAGCAGCCAGAAGGTCGCCGTGGCGCAGGCGCTCCTCGCCGAACCCGAACTGCTGATCCTGGACGAGGCGTGGACCGGCCTGGACGCGGACGCGCGGCCCGAGCTGGAGCGGGCGGTCGCCGAGCGGACGGCGGCCGGCGCGGCGGTCGTCTTCGTCGACCACGACCCCCGCCGCCTCGCCGCCGCCACCGACGTCGTACTCACCGTCCGGAACGGCGCTCTGCACGCGCGCGTGGACGCCGACCCCGGCCCGGACGCCGCGCCCCTCGGCCCGCACACGACGGTCGAGGTGCACGGTACGGCCGTGGCCCTGCCGCCGGACGCGCTCCGGTTGGCCACCTCGGCCGAACGGACGGCCGAGCGCCGCCACCGGCTCACCGTCCCTGTCTCGCACTCCGACATCCTGCTCCGCGCTCTGCTGACCGCCGACCCGCCGTGGCACGTGGTGAGCGTCCGTCAAGAAGAGAGCCGCCCGTGACCGCCCTGCTGCGTTACCAGAGCGCCCTGCTGGTCCGTTCGCAGCGCTGGCTGCCGCCGTTCCTGCTGTACGCCGTGTTCCTGGGCGTCGGCGTGCAGGGCGGCCAGCCGCTGCTGGACTCGCTCGGCTATACGGCCGCGTTCCTGCTGCCGGTGGCCGCCTGGCTGGTGCGGATCTGCGTCTCCAACGAGCCGCCGGCCGCCCGCACCGTCGTCGCCGCAGCGGTCGGGCCTGCGCGGGCCCATCTGGCCTGTGTGCTGGTCGCACTGTCGGCTGCCGCCGCGTTCGGCGTGGCGGCGACCGCGCTCGTCACCGTCGTCAGCGACCCGGTCGGCAGCGATCACCAGCGGCGTGTCCCGGTCGTCGAGGCGGCCGGCGCAGGCCTGCTCGCCGTCCTGACCTGCGCGCTGCTCGGCGCTGCCGTGGGCGCGCTCACCGCCTGGCCGGTGCTGCGTTCACCCGGCCGGGCGGTCCCCGCGCTGCTCCTGGCGGCTCTGCTGGCGCTGGTGGTGAGCGGGTCCCCGGCGCACGCGGCCGTCAGCGGCCTGGTCGGCGGTTCCCGGACGGCCACCGTCCACCTGCCACTGTGGCCCACGGCTACGGCGGCCCTGCTGAGCGCGGCCGCGATCGCCGCCGCCTGCGCGCTGACGTCCCACCGGTCGCCCTGACCGGGACTCGGCACTGGCCGGGCATCCGACCGCACGGCGGGACACGGGGCGTGCGGGGGCACGGGGCGTGCGGGGGGCGTGGGGCGTGGGGCGTGGGCACGGGGCGCGGTCGCGCGGGCCGGTGGGTACTCGGCGGACCAGCGGGTGGTCATCCCGAGCACGCGGTCCGCTGCGCCTCCTGCCACTCGCACACCGGACACAGCGTGATGCCCTTGTACGAGTCCGGGTACTCCGTCGGTTTGCGGCACTGCACGCAGTCCGCATACGGCGGTCCCTCGGCCCGGGGCGGCCGGGTGGCGTCGATCAGGCAGTACTCACGCTCGCTGTCGTCGCTCATGAATCCAGCGTACGGATCCGGCGTACGGAACTCCTGTGGGCCTCCGGAGCGGAGCACAGACCGGCGGGCGGGCGAGTGGGTCGGGTGCGGCCCAGTCGCCGCCCCCGCACGTCATCGACGCGTGCTCGCCGCTGCGATCAGTTCGGAAACCTTTACGAAGCGGTATCCGCGCCTGCGCAGCTCCGGGACGATCGTGCGCACCACCTGCTCGGTCGTCGGGGCCGCGCTGCGGGTGCAGTGCATGACGACGACCGAGCCGGGTCGCACACCGTCCAGCACCTGCCGGGCGACGGCGTCCGCGTCGGTGGCGAACGCGTCCCCGCTCACCACGTCCCACTGCACCGCGGTCACGCCGGTGCCGCTCACCGCGCGCAGCGCCCGGCTGTCATAGCAACCGCCGGGGAAGCGGAAATACGGCATCGCGTTCGGCACACCGGCCTTGCGGAACGCCGTGTAAGCCCTTTCGACGTCCGCTTTCATCCGGTCCTCGGGGACGGTCGGCAGGCCGTAGCAGTCGCCGGTGAAGGCGTGATGGCTGTAGGAGTGGTTGGCGATCTCGAACCGGGGGTCGCGGCCGACCGAGCGGGCCTGGCCGGGGTACTCCTCGGCCCAGCGGCCGGTCATGAACACAGTGGCGGGCACTTTCAGTTGGCGCAACGCCGCGATCAGCCCGGGGTTGTCGAAGCGCTCGCCGGCCGCCGCCCGAGCCCCCTGGTCGGCGGTCATGTCGGCGTCGAAGGTGAGGGCGACCGTCTTGCCGGCGGCGTGGGGCGCACTGCGGAAGACGGGGGTGAGGCCGGCCGGACCGGGGGCCAGGGTCGGGGGACGGGAAGGAGCGGAGGGGGTGGAAGCGGAGGGAGCGGCGGGGGTGGAAGCGGAGGGAGCGGCGGGGGCGGAAGCCGGGGGTGGGGCGGGGCTCGTGGCGGTCGTGGGCGTTGTGGGCGTCGTGGCCGAGGTGGAGGCGGGGGCGGCCGGACGGGCGGCCACCGGGTGCCCGGGGGTGCCACAGCCGGTGAGGGCGGCGAGAGCGGCGGTGAGGAGGCAGAGAGGGGCGGCCTGACGACGCACAGGAAGGATCATCGTATGAACCTACGGGGGACGCCCGGTGGTCGATGCGGAAATATGACCGCAGCTTCGATGTCGTCACCCGCCCGTGCGCCCCGGTGGATCGTCCGGCCGCGCCGCCGCTCGCCGCCGCTCGCCGCCGGGACCCCGGGACTCACGCGAGCATGGTCAACGCCGCCAGGGGCCCGTCACGGCGAACGTCGTCCCAGGGGTGTAGCAGTTGACGTACATCGTGTCGCCGTCGGGGGAGAAGGTGACCCCGGCGAACTCGCCCCACTCGGGCTCCTCGGGCGTGCCGATGTTCTGGCGCCCCCGCGCCATCGCGTAGACCTCGCCGCCCCTGGTCACGCCGAAGACGTGTTGCGCACCGTTGCCGTCCTCGCAGACCATCAGGCCGCCGCTGGGCGCGAGGCAGATGTTGTCCGGGGATTCGCCGGGCAGCTGCACGTCCGTGTCCGGGCCGAAGACGACGACGAGGGTGAGACGGCGGCGCTCCGGGTCGTAGCGCCAGATCTGACCGAAGTGGTCGGCCGCCGAGCCGTCCGCCCCGCGCGCGAACGACGACACGAAGTACACGCACCGCCCGCCCCAGTAACAGCCCTCCAGCTTCTGTGCGTGGGTGATGCCCTTCGGGCCGAAGTCCTGCAGCCGGATCGGGGTTTCGGCGGCGAGGGGATCCGGCACGTCGACCCATTCGACGCCTTCGAAGACATGGCCCGTGTCCTGGATGGAGGACAGGTCCGGCACTCCGGGCACCCGCATCGCCTGCAGCCGGCCACCCGCACGCAGCGAGCCCACCCCGCCCAACGGTTTCTCCGGCAGGAAACGGTAGAAAAGGCCGAACGGCTGAAGAAACGCGTCCTCCGTTTCGTAAACGATTCCGCACTGCGGGTCGACGGCGATCGCCTCGTGCTGGAAACGGCCCATCGCGGTCAGCGGCACGGCTCCGGTGCGGCGCGGGTCGGACGGGTGGACCTCGAAGATGAAACCGTGATCCTTGGTGTAACCGTTTGTGCCGGCTTTGTCCTCGGTCTCCTCGCAGGTCAGCCAGGTGTGCCACGGGGTGGGTCCCCCCGCGCAGTTGACGGCCGTACCCGCGATCGCGACCCGCTCGGAGAGCACCCTGCCCCGGGAGTCGAGCGTCAGAGCCGTACAGCCGCCCTTGCCGGCCGGGTCGTACGTCAGGCCCTTGACGGTGGGGACGGGACGCGCGGCGGTGTGACGGTTCTCGTGATTGCGGACCAGGTGCACGCGGCCGCCCTGCCCCGGGAGCGCCGTCATGCCGTCGTGGTTCGAGGGCACCGGGCCCTCACCGGAGCGCAGCGGGTCGCCCTCGCGGGACAGGACCCGGTAGCGGAAGCCCCTGGGGAGGTCGAGCAGGCCGTGCGGGTCGGGGACGAGGGGGCCGTACCCCTCGTGACCGAGGCCATGCGCGGCCGCTGTGCCGGCGAAGAGGTCGGAGAGGGCGCCGGTGAACGCGATGCTCGCGCCGACCCCCAGCGCACCGGTGCCGGCGAGGATCTGACGTCGTGTCGCAGACATGGGAAAACCTTCCTGCTGGCGGACAGGACTGTGATCCCGCTGTGTCTATCACCCGCGGTGCGCCCCGGGAACCACGCACGGCGCAGGTGTCACTCGTCGGCAGCCTCAGGAGGCGGTGGAGGCGGTGGAGCAGGCGGCGGCTGCTGAATCTGTTGCGGGAGCGGTTGCTGCCGCTGCGACGGTTGCGTAAACGCTTGCTGCTGATGCTGTTGCGTAAACGATTGCCGCTCAGGATGGTGCGGGAGCGGTTGTTGCTCGGAGTGTTGCGGAAGCGGTTGCTGCTCCGGCTGTTGTGGAGGCGGTTGCTGCGCTTTCTCCAGGAAACGCAGCAGCTCGACCGGAAACGGCAGCACCAGCGTGGAGTTCTTCTCCGCGGCGACCGCCACCACCGTCTGCAGCAGCCTCAGTTGGAGTGCGGCGGGCTGTTCGGACATCTCCGCGGCCGCCTCGGCGAGTTTCTTCGACGCCTGGAGCTCCGCGTCGGCGTTGATGATCCGCGCCCGGCGTTCGCGGTCGGCCTCGGCCTGACGGGCCATCGAACGCTTCATGGTGTCCGGCAGGGAGACGTCCTTGATCTCGACCCGGTCGATCTGCACGCCCCAGCCGATGGCCGGGCTGTCGATCATCAGTTCCAGGCCCTCGTTGAGTTTCTCCCGGTTGGACAGCAGGTCGTCCAGTTCGCTCTTGCCGATGATCGAGCGCAGCGAGGTCTGTGCCATCTGGGAGACGGCGAAGCGGTAGTCCTCGACGTTGATGATCGCGGCCGGCGCGTCCACCACGCGGAAGTACACGACCGCGTCGACCCGCACGGTCACGTTGTCGCGAGTGATGCCTTCCTGGGCCGGAATGGGCATCGTCACGATCTGCATGTTGACCTTGCGCAGCCGGTCCACCGCGGGGACGACGACGGTGAACCCGGGCTGGCGGACGTCGCCGTGCAGCCGGCCGAGCCGCAGGACCACCCCGCGCTCGTACTGCTTGACGACCCGTGCGGCGGCCCCGAGATACACGAGGCCTCCCGCGGCGACCGCCGCGGCCGCGCCCAGCAGCTCCTCGAGCATGTCGACCTCCTCGACCAGAGGTCCGATTGAGCTGGTCTGTCTACTCCTGTAACGATATGCCCGCCGTCTGGTCCGGGGCCATGCCCGGGGCCCCGGACCAGACGACGGACACGTCCGGTGTCAGCCGGCCGGGGCCGGCCCCGTCGCCGCCTCCGCGGCAGGCCGCGCCGTCACCGACCTCGTGACTTTCACCGAACCGGTGACCTTCACCGGCTCGCCGTGACCTTCACCGGTTCGGTGCCGTGGTCGCTGTGGCGTTCCGCCCAGTTCTCCAGGGCGGTCCGGCAGGCGTGGTCGAGGTGGTGCAGGCCGGACAGGTCCAGCTCGACCGGCCGGTCCTGCGGGAGGGACTCCAGGCTGTCCAGGATCTTCGGCAGGCGCAGGAAGGTCGCGTTGCCCGACAGGTACGTCTGCACCGGGCCCGCTCCCTTGTCCACGATCTCGAGCCGGATGTGCGAGGCCTCCCAGGCCGTCTTGACGACCGCCAGCGCGAGACCGATGAGGACGCCCTCGAACATGCTGACCACGACGATCGACACGGCCGTGACGACCAGGATCAGCGCCTCGCCGGGGTGCTCGCGCCACAACGCCACGAGCGACCGCACCGGCACCAGCTTGGCGCCCGCGTGGACGAGGATTCCGGCCAGCGCCGGGATCGGGATGTACGCCAGCAGATCCGGCAGCAGGGCCGCGAACAGCAGCAGCCACCCGCCGTGCAGCACGCGGGACGCCTTCGTCCGCGCTCCCGCCTGCACATTGGCCGCGCTCCGGACGATCACGGCGGTCATCGGCAGTGCGCCGAGCGCGCCGCAGACGGCGTTGCCGGCGCCCTGCGCCATGAGCTCCTTGTCGTAGGCGGTGCGCGGGCCGTCGTGCAGCCGGTCCACCGCCGCCGCGCTGAACAGCGACTCGGCGGACGCGATCAGGGTGAACGCGACGATCGTGCCGAGCAGAGCGACGTCCGCCAGATCGCCGAAGGCGGCGAGCGGCGGGGGCTGGACGGACTCGAGCAGACCCCGCACCTCGACAGTGGCCACCGGCAGGTCGAACAGCAGGGCGGCGAGCGTGGCCAGACCGACTGCGGCGAGCGGGCCGGGCACGGTGCGGACCTTCGCCGGCAACCGCTTCCACAACATCAGCACCGCGACCGTGCCCACGCCCAGTGCGAGCGAGGCGGAGGCGGCGGCGCTGCCGAACGCGTCCGCGACCGCTTCGGGCAGCCCGGCGATCTTCTCCGGACCGGACTCCGGCGCCTTGGCGCCGACCGCCGCGTACAGCTGACCGGCGATCAGCACCAGGCCGATCCCGGCCAGCATGCCCTCGACGACCGACACCGAGATGGCACGGAAGTAGCGGCCCAGCCGCAGCGCGCCCATGGCGAGCTGCAGGGCGCCCGTGGCCAGCACGATCACCCCGAGGGCCGGCAGGCCGAACTCCCGCACCGCCTCGAAGACCAGCACGGTCAAACCGGCCGCGGGACCGGACACCTGCAGGCTGCTGCCCCGCATGAGCCCGGTGACCAGGCCGCCGACGATGCCGGTGACGAGCCCGAGCTCGGCCGGCACGCCGGAGGCCACTGCCACGCCGACGCACAGCGGCAGCGCGACGAGGAAGACGACGAGAGAGGCGGCGAAGTCCTGCTTCAGGTGCGGGAACCGGGATATGTGCCCGGTGGGCTTCTGGTGCGTCATGGCGGCGCTCACAGGGCTTCGAAGCCGTCGGTGTCGACGCGGTGTTCGCGGACCGCGCCGGTGTGCACCTCGTAGTACCAGCCGCGCACCCGCAGCCGGCCGTCGGCCAGCCGCTTCTCCACGCACGGGTAGGAGTGCAGCCGCAGCAACTGGGCGAGCACGTGGTTCTGGACGGCGCGCATGACCGTCGGGTCGTCGGGATCGGCGGCGCCGGGTTCGCCGGCCGCGTGGGCGAGCCAGTCGCGTACGGCGGGCACCCCGTCGAGGTCGTCGCCGCGCACCAGCGCGCCGACGGCGCCGCAGTGCGAGTGGCCGCAGACCACGACGTCCTGGACGCCGAGCACCTCCACGGCGTACTCGATGGTGGCGGCCTCGCCGGTGGGGCGGTCGGAGCCGTAGGGGGGCACGATGTTGCCCGCGGTGCGCAGCTCGAAGAGCTCGCCGGGCCGGGCGCCCGTGATCAGGGCGGGAACGACCCGCGAATCGGAGCAGGTGATGAAGAGAACCTGCGGGGACTGGCCTTCGGCGAGCCTGGCGAACTCCTCAGGGCGCTGTCCGAAGGTACGGGCGTTGTCGATGAGGGGCTGCATGACGTGGTGACTCCTCCTGGCGCGCCGTGGGGGCGCGTCGGACGTGCAGGACATGAGGACAGGTGGGGGCTGTTGCTCTGTTCTGCTCGCTCAGCAGCGGAAGACCTGAAGTGCCGCCGGGGAGTGGGACGTCGAGGATCTGGACGCGCGGTGCCGGGGATCGCCGGGCCGGGCCTGCCGGTGACCGGCCGCGGGGTCCTGCGTCGGCGATGCGCGCTCGGACTCGTGGGGAGCCGAGGCGGCGCCGGCGGTGACGCGCAGGCGATCGCGGGTGCGACGAGGGTCGGCGGGACCGCCGGGAAGCTTGCAGTCACGCGAGGTGACCTTCTCCTGGCGCGGCGTCTTGGCGGAGAGTTTGATTCCGGGCTGGGTCTTGGCCTCGAGGTGACGCACCGTGTGCGCGGTTGCGAAGGGCGACGCCGGTGCGAAGAACGGGAGGGCCAGCAGGAGCGCGGCGAGGAGAGAAATTCCGGCACGGGCCGACCTACCTCGGAACATGCGCCTCCCTCCGGCTGTCACACATCTCCAGTCCGGACCAACGGTTGGTCAACGACTGGTCAAGAAACAAGGTAACCCTGCAAAGTTGTTTGCAGGGTTACCTCGATGTTTCCTGATGAAGTGCGCCTCAAAAGAGCTGGACGCGTGGCGCGAACCGGCTCTTGACCCGGGCGGCCAAGATCGCTTACTGGGGCTTGACGAGTGACTTGGCGTCGCGGGCCAGCGCGGTCAGCCGGGATATCGCGCGGAAGTACTTCTTGCGGTACCCGCCGTTCAGCATCTCCTCGCTGAAGAGCCGGTCGAAGGGGGCTCCCGAGGCCAGCACCGGGACCTCGCGGTCGTAGAGCCGGTCGGCCAGCACCACCAGCCGCAGCGCTGTGGACTGGTCGGGCACCGGCTGCACGTCCGTGAGGCAGACCGCTTTCAGGCCGTCGGCCAGCGCGCCGTAGCGGCTCGGGTGGACCTTCGCGAGATGCTCCAGCAGGTGCGGGAAGTCGTCGAGCGAGGCGCCCTCCGTGGCGTACGCGGTCTTCGTCACCTGCTCGTCGGAGTAGGGGGCCGGAGCCTCGGGCAGGCCGCGGTGTCGGTAGTCCTCGCCGTCGATGCGCAGGGCGCGGAACTGCGCCGACAGGCCCTGGATCTCCCGCAGGAAGTCGGCCGCGGCGAATCTCCCCTCGCCCAGCTTGCCGGGCAGCGTGTTGGAGGTCGCGGCGAGCGCCACACCGGCCTCGACCAGCTTGCCGAGCAGTGTGGAGACGAGAACGGTGTCGCCCGGGTCGTCCAGCTCGAACTCGTCGATGCACAGCAGGCGGTGCCCGGAGAGCGTGCGCACCGTCTGCTGGAAACCCAGGGCGCCGACGAGGTTGGTCAGCTCGACGAACGTGCCGAATGCCTTGAGGGCGGGCTCGGCCGGGGTCGCGTGCCACAGGGACGCCAGGAGGTGGGTCTTGCCGACGCCGTAGCCGCCGTCGAGGTAGACGCCGCGCGGCCCGACGGGCGTGCGGGGCGTCCTGGGCCGGCCGAAGCCGAGGAACCCCCGTCGGGCGGCGCCCGTGGCGTGTGCCCCGCCGAGTCCGGCCGCGAAACCCTCCAGGGCGCCGACCGCCTGCGTCTGGCTGGGCTGGTTGGGGTCCGGGATATAGGTGCTGAAGCGGACCGAGTCGAACCGCGGCGGCGGCACCATCTCGGCGACCAGCCGGTCCGCGGGGACGTGCGGCTGCCGGGCGCAGAGGGAGGCCGGCGACGCGTCGGCTATCGGGCGGAGGCCGGGGGCGGCGGAGGAGGACGACACGGTTCCCCATGCTACGGGGCGTGCCAGACTGCCTGACATGCGACGGCTGTTCCCTGTGACCGACCAGACAGCGACGACCGGCTCCGGCGGCGGCCCGCTCGGGGCGCGCGGCGAGGGAGGTGAGGCTGCCGAGGACCGTGAGTGGAGCCTCGACGAACTCGCCGAGGCGTACGCCTACCCGCAACCGGATCTGCAACCGCATTCACAACAGCAAGCGGATCCGCAACGGCAACAGCAACGGCAAGAGGTTCCGCAACGGCAAGCGGATCCGCAACGGCAACAGCAACGGCAAGCGGATCCGCAACAGCAACCGGATCGGCAACGGCAACCGCATCCACAACCGGATTCGCAGGCCCGTCCCGGCGGGCCGCGGCCCTGGCTGCGGGCCAACATGGTGTCCACCCTCGACGGCGCCGCCCAGCACGACGGGCGCTCCCAGCCCATCTCCACCGCCGCAGACATGCGGATCTTCGGCACGCTGCGAGGACTCGCGGACGTGGTGGTCGTCGGCGCGGAAACGGTCCGGATCGAGGGGTACCGCCCCGCACGCGCGCGTGCGGAGTTCGCGGCGCGGCGTGCGGCGGCCGGACAGGCGCCCGCCCCCGCTGTCGCGGTGGTCACCGCCGGCCTCGATCTGGACTTCTCGCTCCCGCTGTTCACGTCGCCGCTGGTCCCGACCCTGATCCTGACGGGCGCGGCGGCCCCGCCCGGCAGGGTCGCGACCGCGGAGAAGGCGGGCGTGCGGGTGGTGATCGCCGGGGACGGCATGGGCGTGGAGCCCGCCCGGGCCGTGCAGGCCCTCGGCGAGCTCGGACACACCCGGCTGCTGACGGAGGGCGGGCCGAGGTTGCTGGGCCAGTTCGTCGCCGCCGGGGTACTGGACGAGCTGTGCCTGACCATCGCCCCGATGCTCACCGCCGGCGACGCCCAGCGGATCGCGGACGGGCCGTCGGTCGCGGTACCGCAGCGGTTCGCCCTGGCGTCCCTGCTGGAGGAGGAGGGTTTCCTGTTCGGCAGGTACCGGCGGCCGTGACCCCGGAAACAGGTTCGATCGCCGCAGACGGTCCGCATCGGTGGAGTCGTTCGTTCCGTTTGACGTCCGGCGGGCACACTGAATCTCGCGGTACCCGTGCGATCACGGGGAAGGATGGTTTCCGCAGGGCCGCGAACGGCCCACGGAGGACAGAGGGCCACGGGGGTCCTCGCAGAGAATGGGGCGCCGGTGTTCACAAGCGTTTTGATGATCGAGAAGGCCCTGACATCCGCCGACGTGGAGTTCGTCACCACCTTGCACGGGGACGAGCAGGTCGCCTTCCACGTGCTGCTCCAGCCGCGCGGCGACCAGGCGGACCGTCTGCTGAGGGCCATCGACGACGTCGCTCTCGGCGAGCTGGACGAGGCCGCGCGTGAGCGCGAGACGCCGGAGGGGGACGAGGCGAAGGGCTTCGGCGTGCGCGCGCTGGAGGTGTCGCTCCAGGCGCTGCAGGCCTCCGGCAGCCCGGCGGTGGGGCGCCTGGTGGAGGACCATCCGCTGGACGCGCTGAAGTCCCTGGTGGCCGAGGTGGGGGCGGACGAGGTGATCGTGCTGACGGATCCGCACTACGTGGAGGAGTTCTTCCACCGGGACTGGGCCTCCCGGGCCCGGCACAAGGTGGGCGTCCCGGTGCTGAAGCTGTTCTCGCACAGCAAGGCGTAGCCGGCCCACCGCGGGGCGCGCGGTCATCCGCGCCGCGCGGTGTGCCGGATGCGGCGTGCGGGGGACCGTGCGTGCGGGGCACCGTGCGTGGCGTGGCGCGGGCGGCGGGGTGACGGTGCCGGCTGTGGTGTCGGCTTCGGTGCCGCTGCCGTGTCGGCGTCGGCTTCGGTGCCCGCCGGGGTCCCGGGGGTGATCCGTGGCGGGGCGGGTGCGGTTCCGGCTGTGGGTCGTACCGGGTCGGGTCCGGGTTTCTCCGCGCCCCTGGGGCCGTGCGGCCGGCCCGACCCCATAGGCTGGGGCGCGTTCACCGTCGTAGCGCACCCTGGAGACACGCACATGGCACCCGGCCTTCCTCCCGCCATGGACCGACCGCACTTCATCGGCATCGGCGGGGCCGGGATGTCCGGGATCGCGAAGATCCTCGCGCAGCGGGGGGCGAAGGTCGCCGGCAGTGACGCCAAGGAGTCGCAGACCGCGGCGGCGCTGCGGGCACTCGGGGCGACCGTGCACATCGGGCACGCCGCAGAGCACCTGGCCGACGACGCGAGTTGTGTCGTCGTCTCGTCGGCGATCCGCGCGGACAACCCCGAGCTCGCCCGCGCGGCCGAGCTGGGCCTCCCGGTCGTCCACCGCTCGGACGGGCTCGCCCGCCTGATGGACGGCCTGCGTCCGATCGCCGTCGCCGGCACGCACGGCAAGACGACCACCACGTCCATGCTGGCCGTGTCGCTGTCCGAGCTCGGTCTGCACCCCTCGTACGCGATCGGCGGCGACCTGGACGCGCCCGGTTCCAACGCGCTGCACGGCGAGGGCGACATCTTCGTCGCCGAGGCGGACGAATCGGACCGCAGCTTCCACAAGTACGCGCCCGAGGTCGCCATCGTCCTCAACGTCGAGCTCGACCACCACGCGAACTACGCCTCGATGGACGAGATCTACGAGTCCTTCGAGACCTTCGCCCAAAAGATCGTGCCCGGCGGCACCCTGGTGATCGCCGCCGACCAAGAGGGCGCGCGGGAACTGGCCCGGCGCGTCGAGGGCGTGCGCACGGTGACCTACGGCGAGGCCGAGGACGCCGACGTGCGGGTGCTGTCCGTCGTCCCGCAAGGGCTGAAGAGCGAGGTGACCGTCCTGCTCGACGGTCAGCAGCTCACCTTCACCGTCTCCGTGCCCGGCCGCCACTACGCTCACAATGCCGTCGCCGCGCTGGCGGCGGGCGTCGCGCTGGGCGTCCCGGCCGCCGAGCTGGCCCCCGCGCTCGCCGCGTACACGGGCGTCAAGCGCCGGCTGCAGCTCAAGGGCGAGGCGGCGGGCGTGCAGGTCGTCGACTCCTACGCCCACCACCCGACCGAGATGACGGCCGACCTCGAGGCGATGCGCGCGGCGGTCGACGACGCCCGCATCCTCGTCCTCTTCCAGCCGCACCTGTTCTCCCGTACGCAGGAACTGGGCACGGAGATGGGGCAGGCGCTGGCCCTGGCGGACGCCTCCGTCGTCCTGGACGTCTACCCTGCCCGCGAGGACCCGATCCCGGGCGTCACCAGCGAACTGATCATCGACGCGGCGCGGGCAGCGGGCGCGGACGTGACGGCCGTCCACGACAAGGACGAGGCGCCCGCCGTGATCGCGGGAATGGCGAAGGCCGGTGATCTCGTTCTCACCATGGGCGCGGGTGACGTGACGGACCTGGGCCCGCGCATTCTGGACCGTCTTTCCCAGTGAGGGGCTGAGGCTCATGTCGTACGACGTCGAGAAGCCGGACGAGCAGTGGCGGGCGGAGCTGACGCCGGCCGAGTACGCCGTCCTGCGCCAGGCGGCGACCGAGCCCGCGTTCACCGGTGAGTACACCGACACCAAGGCCGAGGGCGTCTACTCGTGCCGGGCCTGCGGCGCGGAACTGTTCACCTCCGACACCAAGTTCGACTCGCACTGCGGCTGGCCGTCGTTCTTCGACCCGAAGGACACCGACGCCGTGGAGCTGATCGAGGACCGTTCGCACGGGATGGTGCGCACCGAGGTGCGGTGCGCCCGGTGCGGGTCCCACCTCGGACACGTGTTCGCGGGCGAGGGCTATCAGACCCCGACCGACCAGCGGTACTGCATCAACAGCGTGTCCCTGCGGCTGACGACGCAGGACTGACGCCGCTGTCGCTGAGGTGACGGGCCTGCAGGCGTGACGGGCCTGGCGGCGGTCGGCGCCGCTTCGGCGGAGGGCTTACGGCGTTCGTCGCGCCGTGTGAAACCGTGTGGAGCCGGTGCGGTGGTGGGGCTGGTGGAGTCGGGCCGGTGAGGCTCACAGCCGTCCGCGCTGCACCATCGCCGACAGCACCAGCATCCCCGGCAACAGGGGCGCCCAGACCGTCAGCACCCGGTAGCCGATGACGGTCGCCGTGGCGAGGGGCAGCGGGGCGCCGTACCCGGCCAGGGTGAGGACCAGCGCCGCGTCGACCGGGCCGATGCCGCCCGGCGCGGGCACCGCACCGGCTGCCGTGCTCGCCGCGAGGAACGCGAAGAGCAGCTGTGACCAGGACAGCGGCAGGCCCAGCGCCGTTCCCACGGAGGCCACCACACACGCCTGGAGCAGCGGAGCCGCGGCTGCTCCGCCCCACAGGGGCAGAAACCGGGCGGGCCGGGTGTGCAGGCGCCGGGCGTCGGTGAGGGCCGTCCGGACGAAGTCCAGGGCGGGACGGCGCAGCGGCCGTGCGACGGCGAACAGCGCCGCGACCGCCACCGGGGCCAACAGAAGGCATGCGGCGGCCAGAAACAGCGTCCGCCCTTGCGGAAACAGTTCCGCGGGAGGCACGGCGGTGGGCGCCGCGAGGACGAAGACCAGCACCACAGGGATCTTCGCCACGGCTCTGACCAGGGAGTACAGGGCGATCGAGGCGGTGGCACGGTGCAACGGGACGCCCTCGCGCTGCAGAAACCGCAGGGTCACCGCGTGGGCGCCGATGCTCGCGGGCAGCACACGGTTGGCGGCGTCGGCGGCGATCTGCGAGGCCAGCAGTGCGCCCGGCGGCAGCCGGTCCGTGATCGCGCCCTGCCGCACGCAGGCAGCGGCGACCACCCCCAGACCGGTGAACAGGAGCCCGGTCAGCAGCCACCAGGGATCGGCGGTGGCCAGCCGGGCCGTGCCGTCGCGGACGGTGTGCCAGTCGACGGCCGCCCACACCGCGAGGAACAGCAGCGGCAGCAGGGCGAGGACGCGGCGGGTGGCGGGGGAGGCAGACGGGCGGCGGCGCTCGTCCGCAGGCGACAAAGACGTCGGCTGCGGCGACGGGAACGCGGGGTCCTCAACGGGTAACAGAGACACGGCGCACGTCATCCTTCCTCGCCGTCACCGCGCGCGGCGGTGTGACGGATCGGGGGCGAGCTTCGGGGAGGGTACGGAAAGTCCTTCCCCTCCGGCGTGGCGGTGCGGTGTCCGAAGGCCGACGGAGTGCGGGCGGAAGGGCGACCGCAGTGCGGTGGGGTCGGGGTGCGTCCGAGCCGGGGCGCGGTGGGGCTGGGGGTGCGGTAAGAGCTGGGCTGCGGTGCGGCCGTACGGGGGGTGCTGTGGGGCTGGGGTGCGCCCGTACGGGGGTGCTGTGGGGGGCTGGGGTGCGGTGAGGCTGTGGGATTTCTGCCCGCGTCCCTCCCTGTTCATCCCGGCCGCCTGCCGAGGTTCACCCGGCCCGCAGCACCGGGGCGCCGTCCGGGGCCGTGCCGGTTGCGGGGCGACCGGGACGGGGGGCGGGTCGCACTCCTCCGTCCGCGTGCCGCTTGATCGGACGCGGTGGATGGTGCGGGAGAGAGGGGGCGGCGTGGGCCGGCGGCAGGTCCGGAGGGTGAAAAGCGGGCACGCCGGGTGGGCGCGAACGGCGGCGACGGGGCACGCCACGGCCGTCTTCGGCCCGGGCACGGGGGTCCGGACCGGAAATCGGGGCTCGGGCGGATCAGGGTCGGCCGAGGGGCCCGTCCGGTCACTCCCGTTGCTCCGCCCCTGCGCCCCCCGGGTTCGCCGTCTTCCCCGGGTTGGCCACCTTCCCCGGATTCCCCGGCTTGCTCTGGTCCGACCCCAGGGGCAGCGTCATCGTGAAGACAGTGACGGTCGTCGTGTCGTCCAGCTCCAGCGAGCCGCCGTGGGCGCGTACCAGGGAGCTGGCGACCGAGAGGCCGAGGCCGCTGCCGCCCCGGTCGCGACTGCGCGCCTTGTCGACACGGTAGAAACGGTCGAAGACGCTTTCACGCTCGTCGAGCGGGATGCCGGGTCCCTGGTCGGTGACATGGACCCGGGCCGTCTCCGCCGAGACGGACACCTCGACCGAGACCGGCGTTCCGGCCGGGGTGTGCACGGCCGCGTTGGTGAGGAGGTTGTCCAGGACCTGGCGGATGCGATGCGGGTCGATCCGCAGCCGTACCGCCGCAGGGCCCGGAAGCACCGTTACCGGATGCCCGGGGTGACTCGCCCGGAACGCGTCGGCCGCCTGCTCGGCCAGTTCCACGAGGTCGGCGTGCTCCATCCGCAAGGGCGTCTCCACCTCGGCCGCGTCGAGACGGGCCAGCAGCAGGAGATCGTCGAGGAGTACGCCCATCCGGGCGGCCTCGGCGCGCAGCCGGGCCAGGTGTTTGTCGCGCTCCTCGGGGGCGTTGGCGGCCGCGTACTGGAAAAGGTCCGCGTAACCGCGTACCGACATCAGCGGCGTGCGCAGTTCGTGCGAGGCGTCGGCGACGAAGCGGCGCAGCCGCTGCTCGGCCTCCGCGCGCACGGCGAGGGAGTCGTCGATGTGCTCCAGCATCGTGTTGAAGGCCGTCCGCAGCTCCTCGACCTCGGGCCCGCCGCCGGGGGCGTCCGCCCGCAGGTGCAGCCGGGACGCCGACTCGCTCAGGTCGTGCGAGGCGATCCCGTGCGCGGTGTGGGCCATGTCGCTGAGCGGTTTCAGACCGTTCTTCAGCATCCGCCGGCCGAACACCACCAACGCCAGGAGAGCCAGACCGAACGCGACCACCTGCATGGTGATCAGCTGGCGCATGGTGCCGTCGATGTCCTGGGTCGGCGCGGCGCTGACCAGCACCACACCGGGCGATACCTCGCAGGCGCGCAGCAGATACGTGCCCTCGCCGATCCGCACGGTGCGGGTGACGTCGGCGTCCGAGTCGGACATCCGCCGGGCGAGGGCGGTCAGCGCCGTGGTGTCGGCGGGCACGTCGGCCGGCGTGCGCAGTACGGCCGAGTCCGCCGACACGTCGTAGACGGCCGTGTACCAGCCGTAGTACGGCTTGCGCTCCACGATCCCGTGCGCCTTGGCGTCCTTGGACTGCACCACCTGGACCAGCTTGATCTGGTCGCGCAGCTGGTGATCGAGATATTCCCGCATGTACATGGTCAGCATGGCGCCGACCACCGCGAACACGACCAGCGACAGCGCGCCCAGGCCGAGGGCCAGCCGGGTGCCCAGCCGGAGTCTGTGGTACGACCGGAGGAACCGGGCGGTCACTCCGCCGCCTGCCGGAGCACGTATCCGAAACCGCGTACCGTCTGGATCAGCGGATCGTCGCCCGTCTGGTCGAGCTTGCGGCGCAGCCGGCTGACGACCAGCTCGACGACGTTGGAACGGCCGCCGAAACCGTATTCCCACACATGATCGAGGATCTGCGCCTTGGTGAGCACGGTGGGGGACTTGCGCATCAGGTAACGCAGCACCTCGTACTCGGTGGGCGTCAGCGTGAGAAGTTTGCCGCCGCGTCGCACCTCGCGGGTGTCCTCGTCCATGGTGAGGTCCGCCACCTGCAGTACGGAACGCTGGAAACCAGGACCCGCACTGCGCCGCAGCACGGTGCGCAGCCGGGCCATCAGCTCCTCCACCGCAAACGGTTTCACCAGGTAGTCGTCCCCGCCTCGGGTCAGCCCCGCGACGCGGTCGGCGACACCGTCGCGCGCGGTCAGGAACACGACGGGAACCATCGTCCCGGTGGTGCGCAACCGGTCGAGCACGCCGAAACCGTCGATGTCGGGCAGCATCAGGTCGAGCACCACGATGTCCGGATGGAAGTCGGCGGCACGGCGCAGCGCCTCCTCACCCGAGTTCGCGGTCACCGCGTTCCAGCCCTCGTAGCGGGCGACCGTCGCCACGAGATCGGCGATCGGCGGGTCGTCGTCCACGACGAGGAGTCGTACTTTTTCCACCCGCCCATAGTGCGCCACTCGCCCCGCAACGCCAGAGCCGCGTCCCCTCTTCGCGCTCATCGATAAGATCTTGAAAGTTGTACGACAGAAGAATGACAGCAAAGCACGGAGAAGCTCTGTGTCCTGAGGATCCGATCTAGGAGTTTCCGTCCGTGACGACCGTCCAATCGCCCCCCTCGCCCCCCACGGCGATCCGCCCCAAGGTGGTGGCCCGCACCGGCCTGTACGCCGTGCTGGCCGCCAACGCGGCCGTCGTGACCCTGTTCGGCGTCCAGGCCGGCTTCGCTTCCAACGCGCTGGTCGTGATCGGCCGCTTCGCCGGCCTCTACGGCGCGTTGCTCATGGCGTTCCAGCTGTTGCTGGTGGCCCGGCTGCCCTGGCTCGACCGCCGGATCGGCATGGACCGGCTGACCAACTGGCACCGCTGGACCGGCTTCGGCCTGCTGTGGACGCTGGTCGGGCACATGGTGTTCATCACCTTCGGCTACGCCGAGTCGTCCTCGATGAACCCGGTGAACCAGCTCGTCGACCTCGCCGAAACCGTCGAAGGCGTTTTCCGTGCCGTGGTCGCCATGGGGCTGATCCTTGTCGTCGGCGGTGTCTCCGCCCGCTGGGCACGTCGTCAGCTGGCCTATGAGACCTGGCACTTCGTCCACCTGTACACGTACGTCGCCGTGGTGCTGGCCTTCACACACCAGGTCGCGGTCGGCACCACGTTTACCGCGTCGTCCGCCGCCACCGCCTACTGGTACGGCGTGTGGGGCGTCGCCCTCGGCTCGGTCCTCCTCGGCCGTCTCGTTCTGCCGCTGTGGCGGAACTGGCGTCACCAGCTGCGCGTCGAGGCGGTCGTCCCCGAGGCCGACAACGTCGTTTCCGTCTACATCACCGGACGCGACCTGGACCGGATGCCCGCCCGGGCCGGGCAGTTCTTCCTCTGGCGGTTCCTGACCAAGGACCGCTGGTGGCAGGCGAACCCGTTCTCCCTGTCGGCCGCACCCGACGGCTCCCGCCTGCGGCTGACCGCGAAAGCCGCCGGTGACGGCTCCGCGGGTCTGCGCCATGTCAAGCCCGGCACCCGCGTCTTCGCCGAGGGTCCCTACGGCGCGTTCACCGCGATGCACCGCACCCGCCCGGAAGCGCTGCTCATCGCCGGCGGCGTCGGCGTCACGCCGATCCGCGCGCTCCTCGAGGAGATCCACGGGCATGCCGTCGTCATCTACCGGGTCGCCGGCGAACGCGACGCCGTCCTCTACGACGAGCTGCACCAACTCGCGCTCACCAAGGGCGCCGAGCTGCACCTGGTCACCGGGCCGCCGGTGCCCGACCGGCTGGCGCCCCGCGAACTGTCGGCGCTCGTCCCGGACATCGCGCAGCGGGACGTCTTCCTGTGCGGGCCGCCGCCGATGATGAACGCGGTTCTCGGCACCCTCCGCGAGCTCGGCGTGCCGCGGCCGCAGATCCACTTCGAGCGCTTCAGCCTGGCGGGATGAGAGAGACATCGTGAAACGAGCCGTACCTGTCCTGATCCTGTCCGTTGCGGGACTCATCCCGGTCTGGCGCTACGAGCCGTCCACCGGGGCGTCGACCGCCACGTCCGCCGTCGCCGAGTCGCCCGCGTCCTCTTCCTCTTCGTCCTCCTCTTCGTCGGGGACCGAGACGTTCACCGGAACGACGGTCACCACGGAGAAGGGCGACGTCCAGGTCCGGATCACCTACGACGGCAGTGAGATCACGGCCGTCCAGATGCTGAAGCAGCCCAATCATCCGCAGACGACGGCGGCGGTGCCGAAGCTGATTGCAGAAACGCTTGCGGCGCAGAGCGCGGACATCGACACCGTTTCCGGAGCGACCATCACCAGCGACGGCTACAAGGAGTCGCTGCAGGCCGCGATCGACGCCAAGGGCGCCTGACGTGCACCGCGTCGAACATGTCATGGGGTTTCCCGTCTCGCTGCGGGTGGACGACGTCACCGACCCGTCGGTCTCCGAGGGCGCCGCGGACGCCGTCTTCGCATGGCTGCGGGAGGTCGACGAGCGGTTCAGCCCCTACCGGGAGGACAGCGAGGTGTCCCGGCTGGACCGGGGCGAGCTGTCCGCCGACCGGCTGAGCGACGACCTCACCGAGGTGCTCGGCCTGTGCGAGGAGTACCGGATCGCCACCGGCGGCGCCTTCGACGTCCGGCTGCCCGGCCGCGGCCTCGACCCCTGCGCGGTCGTCAAGGGCTGGTCGGTGCAGCGGGCGGCGAACCTGCTGGACGCGGCCGGACTGACCCGGTTCTGCCTCAACGCCGGCGGTGACGTCGTCGTCTCGGGCGGTCCTTGGCGGGTCGGCGTGCGGCACCCCTTCGTCGCCGACAAGGTGTGCGCGTCCTCGCCCTCACCGACGCGGCGGTCGCCACCTCCGCGCGCTACGAGCGCGGCGACCACATCCTCGACGGGCGCACCGGTCTGCCGGCCGTCGGCCTCGACAGCCTCACCGTCGTCGCCCCGGACCTGACCCTGGCAGACACCGTCGCCACCGCCGCGTTCGCGCTGGGCCGGGAGGGCGTGGAGTGGGCGGCCTCGCGGGCTGACTGCGAGGTCCACGCCGTGATCTCCGGGGGCGGCGTGCTGCGCACCCCCGGCTTCCTCACGGTCGGCGAGGGGACGGCAGCGACCTGACGTCCCGCCGACATGCCGGCGCACAACGGAAGAAACCGGGAGGAAACCGAGAAACACAGAGAAAGGCAACGCGGAGGAGAAGCGGGCTACGCGGAGAAACGCGGTAACGCCGAGAAACGCGGGCAACGCGGTAACGCCGAGAAAACGCAGGTAACGCGGAGGAACGCAGCCTGCTCCAGTGCTTCAGCGAGACGCTCCGTAAGCACGCAGACTTTCCCGTCCTCCGGTGAACGTCCTGCACTGGTCCTTATGGAGCCAAGAATCGCTCGACCCTCTGTTGCAGGTCGGGGGACAGAGCGGGCAACATCGAGACGATCACGCGAAGCTCTCGGCCGAGTTCGGAGTGCTCGATCCAGACCGAGGGGTCTCCACCTACTGGTCCGCGAAGTCGGGTAAGTGAGCGTAACCATGTGTGAGTGAGTGTGGTTGGGGTGTGAATCTGACGGAATGGGCGAAGACGCAGGGTGTGCATCCGCAGACCGCGTATCGCTGGTTCCGTGAGGGGGTGTTGCCGGTACCGGCTCAGCGGGTCGGACCGCGCACGATCCTGGTGAACATCGACGCGAACGCTACGCCCGAGGCCATCGGTGGTCTGGGCCTGTATGCCCGTGTGTCCTCGCACGATCAGAAGACCGATCTGGAACGCCAGGTCGCGCGGCTGTCGGCGTGGGCGGTGAACGCCGGTCACCGGGTCGTTCGTGTCGAGGCGGAGATCGCTTCGGGGATGGACGGCTGCCGTTCGAAGGCCCGGCGTCTGCTGGCCGACCCGAACGTGACCACCGTGGTGGTGGAGCATAAGGACCGGCTCGGCCGGATGAACGTCGAGGGCAACCAGGACATCCACAACCGTTCGGGATGTCCGCAGTGACCAGGTACGGGTCCAAGACTCACTCCTGCTCACTGATTAGGAACGGTTCCTGGTGAGGACCGCGGACAACAGATCCCCTGCGTACATGTCCCCTTCTGCCATCGGGTTCTCTCGCAGTACCTCCAGTGCCAGTGGCAGAAGGTAGGCAAGACCGATGTCCTGGCCGATCAACAAGCGCATGTCCTCGACGGTCAGCTCCCGGATCGGCCGACGCCGCAGGGTGTGCGCTGTAGCGACGAGACGGGTGTCGTCGGCTGACGGAGCAGGCCGGCAGACGTGTTCGCGCTCTTCAATGGAGAGGTCACGATTCAAGGTGCGCGTCACCGGTCGATGTCCTACGCCCAGCTCTCGCACGCGGTCCGAGCTTGTCTTGCCGCCTCTGCGCGCTTGTCCCTTCGGGTGCCTCTTCGTAGGGCGCGTTCTCCGGTCACGCGGAAGGGGAGAGCTGATCGCGTACCCATGCGGGATCGGGGTTGGTGTGTGGCCGGCCTGCCACGACGACGGTCGGCACGGTCTCGTTGCCGTCGTTTGCCGCCCTCACCGCTGCGGCTCCTGCCGGGTCACGCCAGATGTCGACCCAATGCAACCGGCGGACGTTGCGGCCCAGCCGGACGCGCAGCCGTATGCAGTACGTGCAGCCCGGACGCCAGAAGACGATCGGCCGGCCGTCGAGAGCGCTGCGGCGTTGTGCCTCCCGCGCACTGATCGACCTCGGGAACATCAGGGGCGAGTTCACGCCTGCGAACGTCAGGAACGCCAGCAGGAGCGCCGCGGCTGTGCCGAGGTCCCCCTGGAAGATCTGCCCGGTCGCGACGACCGAGCCGCACAGCACCAACAGCGTCGGCAGGATCCAGGCGCGCATCATGGTGACGAAGGCTACCGATCACCGACACGCTCCCCAAGCGCAAGGCCGGCCTTCACGGCCACAACGGGTCGTGAAGGCCGACGTCGCGCTCAGCCCCACCTTCACCGACAGCGTCGGCGAAAGGCCGGAGCGCTTGCCGTGCGTCGGGGTCAGCCGACGTCGGAGGCGTCCAGGCGGTAGAGGCCGCTGTGGTCGGAGACGGCCGTGCCGTTCGCCTTGACCCAGGTGGAGATCTCGGAGTTCGCGGAGCCCCGGCCGCTGTCGCTGATCACGATGTAGTGCAGCTTGCCCGTCTTCACGAGGCTCTTGAGCCCCGCGAGGGTCATCGCGTCGTCGCTGCCGGACCAGCCGCCCATCGAGATCACCGGCTCGCCGGACTCCAGGATGAGGGAAGAGGCCGTCTGGTCGGTGGCCACCGCCACCAGCCAGGTGGCGCCGTCCTGGTTCTCCTTCAGGTACGTGACCGTCGCGGACGAGATCTGGGTCTCGCCGCCCATGCCGCCGCCGTCCGAGTTTGTGCCTGAGGCGTCCGACTCGGCGGAACCGGCTTCGGCAGTGCCCGAGACGGTGCCGCTCGATTCCGTGGCAACGGACTCCGTGTTGCCGGGCGTGGAGCCGTCGCCGTTGGTCGAGCTGTTGCTGTTGCCGCTGCTCGACGACGGTCCGCCCGTGCCGCCGGGCCGCTGGCCTTTGCCCATGCCGCCGCCGGTGCCGGGGCCGGCCGTCGGGTTCGTGCCGTTGGTGCCGGAGGTCGCCGCCGACGCCGAGTAGGCAGCCGGACCGGCGAGCAGCGCCACGACCGCCGCGAGTGCCGCGACGCCCATCAGTCGCTGTCGCTTCGTGAACCGGGCGACCAGCAGCCCGATCACCGACGCGACCCCCGCCACGGCGACCACGGCCTCGGCGACCGTGTACAGCGTTCCCGAGCCGGAGACCCGCTCGAGCAGGACGACCGCCCAGCCGGTGCTGACCGCGATCGCGGTGGGCAGCACCCACGACCATTTCGCCGCCGCCCGCTCGCGGAAGGCGCCGTACAGCGTGACCCCGCCCGCGCCGGCCAGGGCCGCGATGCCGGGGGCCATGGCGGTCACGTAGTACGGGTGGAAGGTGCCCTCGGCGAGGGCGAACGTCAGGTAGTGCAGGACGAACCAGCCGCCCCACAGCATCAGCGCGGCGCGCTTGGCGTCCGTACGGGGCGCCCGGCCGCGCAGGACGAGACCGGCCGTCAGTGCGATCGCCGCGAAGGGGATCAGCCAGGAGATCTGACCGCCCATGATGTCGTTGAACATCCGGTACAGGCCCGCGTCGCCGCCGAAACTCGCGCTGTTGCCCTGCGAGCCGACCGACGAAGTCGCCCCGAAAACACGGCCGAAACCGTTGTAGCCGATGACCAGGTCCCACACCGTGTTGTCGGTCGAGCCACCGATGTAGGGGCGCGAGGAGACCGGGATCAGATCGACGACCACCATCCACCATGCGCTGGAGACGATCAGCGCGGCCGTGCCGGCCGCAAGATTGCACAGGCGCTTGCCCAGCGAGGCGTTCGCGGCCCACAGGTACACCAGGAAGAAGGCCGGCAGGACGACGTACGCCTGCATCATCTTGGTGTTGAACGCGAAGCCGATGGCGACGCCGGACCACACCAGCGGCACCAGCCGGCCGCTGCGCACGGCCTTCAGCAGCGCGGCCGCGCCCAGCAGCATCAGGAAGACGAGGACGGGGTCGGGGTTGGTGTCCCGGGTGATGGCCACCGTGATGGGGGTGAGGGCCAGCACCAGCGCGGAGAGCGTGGCGGCCGCCGGGCCGAAGTCCCGCTTGACGAGCCGGTGCACCAGCGCGACGGAACCGGTTCCCAGTGCGATCATCGGCAGCAGCAACTGCCAGGTGCCGTACCCGAAGGCGCGGGCGGACAGGCCCATCACCCACAGGGCGAACGGCGGTTTGTCGACCGTGATGAAGCTGCCGGCGTCCAGGGCGCCGAAGAAGAACGCCTTCCAGCTCCTGGTGCCGCTGTAGACGGCAGCGTTGTAAAACGTGTTTCCGGTGATCGAGGAGAGATTCCAGGCGTAGAGGGCTGTGGCCAACGCGAGGATCGCCAACAGGGCAGGGCGGGCCCAGCGCGGATCCTCGGGGGCCCCGGTGAGCAACTGCCTTGCGCGCGAGGCGAGTCCGCCGTCAAAGGCCTGCTTCGCCCGGTGGTGGGGCCCTTCCTGGCGGACGGGGGCGGGCGGCGGGGCGAGGGTCGTCATGACGCGTACTCCAGGTGGGTGGTCGTCCCGGCGGGCAGGCCGGGGACGGGAGCGGTCGTGCGCGCGGCCGGCACCTGGGGGGTGCAGGTACGGCGGGGTACGGCGGGGACGAGGGTGCGGCCGGCGAGGGTGGAGCGCAGCATCCGGCCGATGCCCAAAAGGTCGTCGCGGGCGGTGCGGACGATGTCGACCCGGCTGTCGGGGTCGTCGGTCCAGTCGACCGGCACCTCGTGGACGCGCAGCCCGTTGCGCTGGGCCAGGACCAGGAGTTCGGTGTCGAAGAACCAGCCGGTGTCCTCGATGTGCGGGGCGAGCGCGCGGAAGACGTCGGTGCGGACGGCCTTGAATCCGCACTGCGCGTCCGAGAAACGCGCTCCCAGGGCTGCTCTGAGCAGCAGGTTGTAGGAGCGGGAGACGAACTCCCGCTCGGCGCCCCGGACCACGGCGGCCTGGCGGTGCAGCCGGCTGCCGATCGCGAGATCGCTGTGGCCGGACAGCAACGGGGCCACCAGCGGGAGGAACGCCTCCAGGCCGGTGGAGAGGTCGATGTCCATGTAGGCGACGACGTCGGCTGCCGACCGGTTCCACACGTGTTTCAGGGCGCGGCCGCGGCCCTTCTGCTCCAGCCGTACGGCGTGCACATGGGGCAGACGGAGGGTCAGGCCGATCGCCGCGTCCCAGGTGCGGTCCGTGCTGGCGTTGTCCGCGACGGTGATGCGGAACGGGAACGGGAAGGACTCTTCGAGGTGTGCGTGGAGACGGCCGATGCTCTCGGTGAGGACGTGTGCCTCGTCGTACACCGGCACCACGATCTCGACCGACCGCTGCCGGACGCCTCCCGCGTTCGTTTCGTTCATGGCCCTGACGATGGGGGCGCCGTCTGGGGGATCTCTGAGTCGTTGCTGAGCGTGCGGTGAGAATCAGAGGACTCACAGGTCGCGCACAGCGAAAGCGCTCTCACCCGCTTCCCCGGGGGTGACCGAGGGCGGCCGCGCCCTCCGTCGTGTCCTCGAAAACGCGCGAAACGCGAGCGGTCTAGACTCTTTCCGCCATCGCCTGAACTCGCGTGGCCGAGTATGGGCGGAAACGGCCAGACCCGAAGGGTATTCGGCGTTTTGATACGGATAGATTCAGTCACCAAGCAGTATCCGGACGGCACGGTGGCGGTCGACCGGCTCTCCCTCGACATACCCGACCGCTCGATCACCGTCCTTGTCGGCCCGTCCGGCTGCGGCAAGACGACCACCCTGCGGATGATCAACCGGATGGTCGAGCCCACCGAGGGCGCGATCCTCATCGACGGCGTCGACAGCCGTCAGCAACCGGTCAACTCGCTGCGCCGGTCGATGGGTTACGTCATCCAGAACGCCGGGCTCTTCCAGCACCGCACGGTCGTCGACAACATCGCCACCGTCCCCCGGCTGCTGGGCTGGGGCAAGGGCAGGGCCCGCGCGCGGGCCAGGGAGCTGATGGAACGGGTGGGACTCGACGCCTCGTACGCCAAGCGCTACCCCTATCAGCTCTCCGGTGGCCAGCAGCAGCGCGTCGGTGTGGCGCGGGCGCTCGCCGCGGACCCGCCGGTCCTGCTGATGGACGAGCCGTTCTCCGCCGTCGACCCGGTCGTCCGTAAAGGACTTCAGGACGAACTCCTGCGCATTCAGGCCGAGTTGGGCAAGACCATCGTCTTCGTCACGCACGACATCGACGAGGCCGTCAAGCTCGGCACCATGGTCGCCGTGTTGCGTACCGGCGGCCTGCTCGCCCAGTTCGCGCCGCCCGCCGACTTGTTGTCCGACCCCGCCGACGCGTTCGTCGAGGACTTCCTCGGCGCCGACCGGGGCATCCGCCGCCTGTCGTTCTTCTCCTCCGCCGAACTGGAGTTGCTCACCGCCCCCGTCGTCGCGGTCGACTCCACCGCCGAGCAGATCACCGCCAAGGCCACGGCCGACGTCCCCTATCTCCTCGTCACCGGCCCGGACGGCCGTCCGCTCGGCTGGAGCGAGCCCGACGCGCTGACCGCGGGACAGATCGACGCCGGCCGACTGCTGTCGTACGGGCGGCCGTTCGCGGCCGGACAGGACTCACTGCGCGCCGCGCTCGACTGCGCCGTCCTGTCGCCCACCGGCTGGGCAGTCGCCGTGGACGCGGAGGGCCGGGCCGCCGGAGTCGTCTCGCAGGCGGCGATCGCCGAGGCGATCCGCGGCGCCCACGCGGCAGGCCGGCAAGAACAACTGGAGCGGCAGGAACGACTGGAACAGTTGGAACGGCAGAAACGGCAGGGAGCGCAGCCCGGTGGGGAAACCGTTTCCAAGGCCGTCCAGTGAACCGCTTCTTCGACATTCCCAGCGATCTCCAGCACGACTGGCTCGGCCTGATCGGGCTGCATCTGCGCGAGGCCCTGCTGCCGGTGCTGGGCGGACTGCTGCTCGCGCTCCCGCTGGCGCAGCTGTGCGTGCGGCTGCGCTGGCTGTACCCGCCGGTGCTGTGGGTGACGACCGTGCTCTACGCCATCCCGTCCCTTGCCTTCTTCGTCGTCCTCATCGACTACACGGGGCAGACCGAGCTGACGGTGATGATCCCGCTCACCGTCTACTCCCTGGTGGTGCTCGTCCCGGCGATCGTCGACGGCGTGCGCTCGGTGCCGCAGGAAACCCTCGCCGCGGCGACCGCCATGGGTTTCGGGCCCGTACGCCGCTATCTGCAGGTGCAGTTGCCGATCGCGGTGCCCGCGATCATCGCCGGTCTGCGGGTCGCGACGGTGTCCAGCATCAGCCTCGTCAGCGTCGGCATGCTGATCGGCAACCAGGGCGCGCTCGGCAACCTGCTGCACGACGCGCAGATCTACAACCGGCCGGAACTGGCCTGGAACTCCGTGATCACCACGGCCGTCCTCGCGGTCCTCGTGGACGGCGCGCTGGTCCTCGTACGGCTCCTGCTGACCCCGTGGATGCCGGCCGCCGCCGGCCGCCGCCGGGCTGCGCGGACGGCGCCCGTCCTTAAGGGGGCGAACCGGTGAACGTACTGAACTTCGTCAGCGCCTTCTTCGGCGACGGCGCCCACTGGCACGGCTACGACGGCATCCCCACCCGGCTGCTGGAGCACCTGCGGTACTCGCTCGAGGCGCTCGCCCTCGCCGCCCTCGTCGGGCTGCCGGTCGGGCTCGTCACCGGCCACTACGGCAAGGGCGGCAACACCCTCACCCTGATCGCCACCGCGGGACGGGCGCTGCCCACGTTCGGTCTGCTGGTGCTCATCACCCTCACCACCGGTTTCGGCATGATGCCGGTGATGATCCCGCTGGTCGTCCTCGCCGTCCCGCCGATCCTGGTCACCGCCTACGAGGCGGTGCGCTCCGTCGACCCGTCCCCGGTGGACGCGGCTCGGGGCATCGGCATGGCCGAACCACGCATCCTGCTCCAGGTGGAGCTGCCCGTCGCGCTGCCGCTCATCCTCGGCGGGCTGCGCTCGGCGGCCATCCAGATCGTCTCCACAGCCACCATCGCGGCGTACGTGGGCCTCGGCGGACTCGGCCGCTTCATCGTGGACGGCCTTTACCAGCACGATTACGAGAAGGTCGTCGGCGGCGCCACCCTGGTCGCCGGCATGGCCCTCGCGACCCTGGGCGTCTTCTGGGCCGTCGGCCGCGCGACCGTGTCGCCGGGAGTGCGGCGCGCATGACGGCGATCACGGATCGACGCCGATCGGTGACCCGTCTGCTCTTGACCGATCGAGAAGCGGGTGGATTGGATCGGAAGACAACAGTGTTTGCGTTCTCATCAACCACCAGCCGGAACGGAAACCGTGACTTCCCACACCAACAGCAACAGCAGGTCCCTGAGTACCCGCCCCGGCGCGGCGGCCGTCGCCCTGGCCGCGATGACGGCCCTGCTGGCGGGATGTGGCTCCTCGTCAGGCGGCACCGACAACCCGCTCGCCGGTGGCAAGG
Organism: Streptomyces sp. B21-105; assembly: GCF_036898465.1. Taxonomy (NCBI): domain Bacteria; kingdom Bacillati; phylum Actinomycetota; class Actinomycetes; order Kitasatosporales; family Streptomycetaceae; genus Streptomyces; species Streptomyces sp. B21-105. The sequence continues at coordinate 7,361,907 of NZ_JARUMJ010000001.1, forward strand.
CGGCCGGTGACACGGTGGTCGTCGGCTCCAACAACTTCGCCGAGAGCATCCTGCTCGCCGACATCTACGGCGAGGCCCTGAAGGCCAAGGGCGTCAAGGTGTCCTACAAGCCCAACATCGGCAGCCGTGAGACCACGTACGGGCTGCTGAGGAACGGTTCCATCACCGTCCTGCCGGAGTACAACGGCTCCCTGCTGGCGTACCTGGACAAGGACGCCGTGCAGACCTCGCTCGAGACCGTGAACGCTGCGGTGAAGACGAAGCTGGACTCCAGGCTGACGCTGCTGGAGTCGTCGCCCGCCGAGAACAAGGACTCCGTCACGATCAACGCGAAGACCGCGAAGAAGTACGGGCTCACCTCGGCGTCCACGCTGGCCGACCTCAAGGACGCCGCACCCGACCTGGTACTCGGGGGTTCGCCGGAGTTTCAGACCAGGCAGCAGGGCATGGTCGGTCTGGAGTCGGTGTACGGGCTGAAGTTCAAGAACTTCACGGCGCTCGACGCGGGCGGTCCGCTGACCCAGGCGGCGCTGAAGGAGAACACCGTGCAGGCCGCGGACATCTTCACCACGGACCCGACCATCACCAAGGAGAAGTTCGTCGTCCTGAAGGACCCGAAGAACCTCTTCGGATTCGCGAACGTGACGCCGCTCGTCTACAAGAGCGGCCTCTCCCCGGAGGGCATCGCCGCGCTCAACGCCGTCTCCGCCAAGCTCGACACCAAGACGCTGCTCGAGCTGGACGTCCAGGTGCAACTGGAGAGCAAGGACCCGCTGGACGCCGCCAAGGCCTGGCTGAAGTCCGCGGGCCTGGACTGAGTCCGAACCCCCAGCCGCCCGAACCCCCAGCGGCCCGAACCCCCAGCGGCCCGAACCCCCAGCGGCCCGAGCCCCGGCGCCCGAACCCCAGCCGTACGGGCGTTGAGGACACTGCCCGGGCTGCCCCGGCCGCCGCCTTCGCCCTGACGGCGGCGGCCGCCCTGCCCGCAGGCACGGACGACCGCCCCCGACCGCCCCCGACCGACGACGTGACGGCGGCCACCGCACCGCTGCCGGTCCAGAACCGTGTGTGAAACCGTTTCCGGAACGGCCGCCTCAGTACCCCACGTAGAACGTCGCGTCCTGCTTCTCCGTCGATGTCGAGATCGGGTCGATGCGCAGGACGTAGTTCGAGTGCCGGATGTACCGGGTGGGGTTGTTGTACGAGCGGAACGACGACCAGCCGGCGTCCGCCAGTCCCGCCGTACGGTAGAACGTCGCGTCCCCGGCGAACGTCGACGTGCCGTCGTTGACGTCGAGTTGGAGCGCGTAGTTGTAGTGCCGCAGATAGCGGTTCGGGAAGTTCACGGACCGGAAGGAGACGCCGGAGCTGTCCGCGAGGCCCGGCACCAGCGTCCACTGCGAGTCCTTGTACGGCTCCACGGGGTACTGGTCGATCCGGGCGGCGTAGTTGGAGTGGCGCACGTAACGGGCCGGGAAGTTGTAGGACTTCAGGCGGTTCCAGGCCGGGGCGCCCCACTTGGCCACGAGGCTGTCGTACTGGGTCGACGTGATCGTCGTGACGCCGCAGTGCTTGGAGTTGACCGGCTGGGTGTAGTTCTTCTGGTCGACGGGGGTCCAGGTGCCGGCCGACAGGTCGGTGGACTGCCAGGCGTAGAACACGCCGTTGGGGGTGTAGGTGTCGCCCCACAGGTACCAGGTCCCGGAACTGAGGGACTTGACCAGGGTCGGAGCCTCGGTGCCGCCGTGGGAGACGGCGGTGCTGAACGGCGTGAAGCTGCCGGGGTTCAGGGAGGTGGATCTGGCGCCGAGGAGGGTGCCGTTCTTCTTGAAGTAGAGGTAGTTGACGCCGTTCACCCCGACGGCCATGTCGCCGTCGATCACGTCGTAGCCGGGGTCGAAGAAGACCTGGGGGGCCGAGACGGTGACGAAGTCGGTCGTGTAGTTGACCATGATGACGTTGTGGCCGCTGCTGTTGACGGCGGAGTAGATGAGCGCGTACTGGCCGCGGCCCGCGTCCCAGAAGGCCTCCGGCGCCCAGCTGTGGGTGTTCATGTCGTGCAGCTTCAGCCGGTGGTACCCGGTGAAGGTGCGCAGGTCGGTGGAGTTCCAGACGTGGACGTACTGGCTGACGTAGTTCCAGTCGGTCCCCTTGAGGTCGGTGGCGAGCACGACGAAGGTGCCGTCCTGCTTGCGCAGGATGAACGGGTCGCGCAGCCCGCCCGCCCCCTCGGTGGGCGTGACCACGGGGTTGTTCTGGTTCAGCGGCATCCAGCGCAGCCCGTCCGTGCTGACGGCCAGATGCAGGCCGTAGTCGGTGCCGTCGCCGAGACTCGTCGATTCGGTGAAATAGCCCATCACGTAGGCGGAGTCGGCCGCGTGGGCGGACGGAACGCCCAGCGTCAGGGCCAGCGGGACGGAGGCGGCCGCGCCGAGGAAGAGCCGGCGGGACGGGTTGGGGGACATGTGCGCTCCAGGGGATGCAGCGGGGGCCCGATACAGCCGACCTGATTCGATATTTCGAACCAAGTTCGGTTAGTCGGTCAGAAGGTAGGGGCGGAAGAGGCGCAGGTCAATCGGTGGGACACGCTTGGCGGTTTTCCGCCGCCTACCTGTGCGCCGCTCATGAGAAAACCCGGCGACGTCGTCGCCCGCGCTGGATAGGGTCGGCACCCGTGAACAGGAGACGGCAGAAGAAGCTGACTAGACGGCTGGTCGCGGCGGCCAGGTTCGAGGAGGCCGAGGACGTCGGCCGGCTGCTCCGGGCCGGCGCGGATCCGGCGGCTTCCGACGCCGAGGGGACCACCCCGCTGTACGCGGCCTGCGTGCAGGGCGAGGCCGACAAGGCCCGCAGACTCCTGGAGGCCGGAGCGCCGCCCGACGCCGAGAGCGCCGGACTCGGCGCCGAGGGAACTCCCCTGTGCGCGGCGGCCTGTTGGGGCTACACCGACACCGTCCGCGTCCTCCTCGCGCATGGCGCCGACCCCCACCTCCGCGAGGACCACGGCACGGGCATGACACCCCTCGAGTGGGCGAGTGCGGGACCCCACCCGGAGACGATCGCCGTACTGCACGCGGCCGGAGCCCGCTGAGCCCGTTGACACGGTCAAGCTGAGCCCGTTGACACGGACAAGCGGACAAGCAAGGCGACGCCGCAGGCCCCTGCTCCGCAGGCCCCTGCTCCGCCGGCCCCGGCTCCACCAGCCCCCGGCTCCACCAGCCCCCGGCTCCGCCGGCCCTGACGGGTGTCCTAACCCCGCCGGGCCGCGGCGGTGACGTCGTCGATCAGGTGGTCGATCAACGCGATCAGCACCTCCCGGCACGACTCCCGCTCGCGCGCGTCGCAGAGCAGCACCGGAACGTGTGCCGGCAGCGCCAGTGACTCCCTGATGTCCTCGGTGGGGTAGGGGTGCAGCCCGTGGAAGCCGTTCACCGCGATGACGAACGGGATGCCCCGGCGTTCGAAGAAGTCGACGGCGGCGAAACTGCTCTCGGGCCGCCGCACGTCGATGAGCACCACCGCCCCGAGCGCACCGATCGCCAGGTCGTTCCACATGAACCAGAAACGTTGCTGGCCCGGCGTGCCGAAGAGGTACAGCACCAGGTCGTCGCCGATGGTGATCCGCCCGAAGTCGAGGGCCACGGTCGTGGACCGTTTCGCCTCGATGCCCAACAGGTCGTCGACGTCCAGCCCGGCGACCGTCAGCGGCTCCTCCGTGCGCAGCGGCGCGATCTCGCTGACCGCCCCGACCAGGGTGGTCTTGCCGACGCCGAAGCCGCCGGCGACGAGGATCTTCACGGTGTCGGGCGCCGCCGCCGACCCGGTGGTGGCGGGGGCGGCGCCGTCAGATCCGGCCAAGGCCGTCCCTCACTTTCTGCAGCAGGTCCAGGTCCAGGTCCGCGGAGCCGGTCACCGAGCGGGGCGGCCGGGCCGTGATCAGGCCCGTCTCCAGCAGGTCGCAGAGCATGATGACGACCACGCTCACCGGCAGGTCGAGATGGGCCGCGAGCTCCGCCACGGCGACCGGCCGGGCGCACAGCCGCAGGATCCGGGCGTACTCCGGCTGCGGCCGCGCCACCCGGGCGGGCGGCGGGTTCACCGCCGTGACCGTGGTGATGAGCGTGAAGTCGGCGCGGCTGGGGCGGGTCCGTCCACCGGTCAGAGCGAACGGTCGGACGAGCCGGCCCGCTTCGTCGCCTCCGCTCACCTCACCCGCCGTGGGTGCGCACGGCGGGACCGACATGGGCCCGCGGCGCGGCGCTGAGGTGCTCGCCGATCTTCTTCACGAGCATGTTCATCTGGTACGCCACCACGCCGACGTCCGCGTTCTTGCCGGCCAGCACGACGAGATGGGCGCCCGGACCGGCCGAGGTCAGGATCAGGTACGTGTGGGCCATCTCGATGAGGGCCTGGCGCACCGGGCCGCCCCGGAAGTCCATGCTGACGCCCTTGCTGAGACTCATCAGCCCGGACGCCGTCGCCGCCAGCCGTTCGGCGTCCTCGCGCAGGAAGCCGGTGGACTTGCTGACCACCAGTCCGTCCTCGGAGAGGACCACGGCCTGGTTGACGTCGGCGACGCGGTCCACGAGACCGGTGAGCAACTGGTCGAGCTGGGTGTTCGTGCCGGGGAGGGAGGGTGTCATCGGGGTGTCCTTCATGAGCGTTCGGCGGGCTTGGTCGGGGTCTGGGCGGCGCCCGCGGCGGTGACCGGCGGGCCGGGTGCCTCCTCGGCGGTCGCCTCCTGCGGGTCGGACGGCGGCTCGTCGGCGTCGGCGTGGGCCCGCAGCGTGCCGCTCTGGAATCCGGCGAGGGAAGAGGCGGCGCGCTCCGCCGTGAAGTCGTCCAGGACACCGTCGTCCTCGACGGCTCCGGCGGACGAGGCGTCCTCGCGCAGTTCGCAGGCGAGGCTGGTCTGCGGGACCCGGCGCGGCAGCGGAGTGAGACCGCCGGGACGGGAGCCGGCGCCCGCGGGCACACTCACCGCCCGCAAGGACGACTCGTGCGCCGGGACGGAGGTGGCGCGGACCGGAAGGGGGGACGAGGTCCGGGGCGCGGGCCGGCCGTCGTCCCGGCGCAGGTGCCCGGCCCGGTCAGGGGCGTTACGGTCCCGGCTCCCGCCGTGGCCGTCACGCTCCAGCTCCCGTTCCCGTTCCCGCTCCGGGTTCTGGTCGCGGTCCCGGCCAGGAAGGGGGGCGGGAAGGGGAGCGGGGGACGTGTCCTCGTCGGGCCGGGGCCGGCCGTGCTCGTTCCCCCCGCCGGACACGCGCCGTGCCTCGCGGTCGTTGTGTGCATCCCCTTCGCGAGCGTCGTCCTGCACCTCCCGCGCCGGGTCCGGCGCGGCCTGTCCGGGGGACGGGCTGCCGGACGCTCCCTGCCTGGCACCGGCACGGGTGTGGACGCCGGCACCGGCACCGGCGTCCACACCTGTGCGGCCTTCTGCTCCGGGGCCGGCCTCCGTTCCGGTGGGGGCCTCCGCTCCGGCCGAGGGTCCGGCGGCATTCGCCGCGCCGGAGATCGTGGTGGCCGGGTCGTGCGCGTCGGGGGACTCGGGGACCACGACCTCGTGCGGCAGCAGCACGATCGCGGTGGTGCCGCCGTACGGCGAGGAGCGCAGGGTCACGCCTATGCCGTGCCGGGTCGCCAGCCGGGCGATCACGAACATGCCCAGCCGCAGGTCGTCGGCGAGCGCCACCACGTCGAACTGGGGTGAGACCGCCAGTTGCGCGTTGAACGACGCGTAGTCCTCCTCGGACATGCCGAGGCCGCGGTCCTCGACCTCGATCGCCAGCCCCTTGGCCACCAGCGTGGCCCGCACCCCGACCGGAGCGGGCGCCGGCGAGTAGGAGGTCGCGTTGTCGATGAGCTCGGCGAGCAGATGGATCACGTCCGCCACGGCGGGCGGAGCGATGCACACCTCCTCCTCGGTGTGCACCTCCACCCGCTGGTACTCGGCGACCTCCCCGACGGCGCTGCGCAGGATGTCGATCAGCGCCACCGGCTCCGACCAGCTGCGTCCGGGCCGACCGCCGCTGATGATGACGAGGTTCTCCTCATAGCGGCGCAACTGGCTCGCCGTGGAGTCCAGTTCGTACAGTCCGGCGAGGACGTCCGGGTCCTGGTGCCGGCGTTCCAGCGCGTCGAGCTTGCTGAGCTGGAGGTTGACCAGGTTCTGGCTCTGCCGGGCGATGCCGAGGATGACCTTCTCGAAGCCCCGCCGGGTGTCGGCGAGTTCGACCGCGGTGAGCACGGCGGTGCGCTGCGCCGTGTTGAACGCCGCAGCCACCTGGCCGAGTTCGTCACCGCCGTAGTCCAGCGGCGGGGTCTCGGCGTCCACGTCGACGGTCTCCCCGCGGTCCAGCCGGGCCACCACGTCCGGGAGCCGCTCGTGCGCCAGACCCAGCGTGGCCATGCGCAGTCCGCGCAGCCGCCGGGACAGCGACCGGGTGATTCGCCAGGACATGCCGACGCACAGCAGCAGGGCGACGAGACCGCCGGCGCTCAGCGAGGCGGCCGTGATGAGCAGTCCGCGCGATTTGTCCGCGCTGCGCTGCAGCAGGTCCGCGGTCTGCTGCCGGATCAGCTTCTCGTACTGGGTGGAGACGTCGATGAGGGCGGCGCGCCATTCCTTCTGCACGTCCGGCAGCGCGATGTCACCCTTCTTGCTCTGCCTGGCGCGGGCCGCGAGCACCTTGTCCTCGACGGCCTCCAGGGTCTGCCACTGGTAACTCGTCAGGATCTCTTCGGTCTGCGCCCTCGCGGGACCGGTCAGCGAGGGCACGATCTGGTCCTCCACGAGCCAGCGCCGGCTGTTGACCAACTGCGCGAACTCGGTCCACGCCTCGGCGTCCATCCGCCCCGAGGGCCCGGCCAGCGTCAGGTTCAGGTCCTCCTCGGAGACCAGCTCGGCCGCGTGCTCGAGGGCGATGAGCGGGCCGGCCTGCGAGGTGAGGTCGCCGTCGTCGACCTGGGACAGCTCCTGGAAGGCGTGGATCTGGACGTCGATGATCGAGGTGTACTGGTCCAGTGCCTGCGCGGCGGTGATGTCGACCGGGTCGTCCACCTGTCCACGGTAGTACTCGAGACTGCCCACGGAGGCGACGACCGAGTAAAGCCGGTCCCTGACGCGGGCCGGGGCCCGCTGGATGTCGTCGGCGCGGGCGACCAGTTTGGCGACCGCCGCGTCCGTCTTCCCGCGCTGCGCCTCCAGCGCGGCCCGGGAGCCGGCCGGCCCCGAGGCCAGCCACACGGCGGAAAGGCTGCGTTCCTGCTGCAGCGCGAGCGTCGCCTCGGTGCCCATGGCGCCGGTGGAGCGGCTCAGTTCGGTCTGCTCGCGCAGCCGCAGCCCCTCCGAGAACATCTGCGTCGTCGTCACGCCCCACATGGCGGCGAGGGTGACGCTGGGCACCAGCGCGAGGAGGAACAGCGAGAGACGTATGGAGCCGAGACGGCGGCGCCGGGCACCTGTCCGTGGAGACATAGTCGTCCTAGGGCGATCAGCGGGAGGGGGGCGGTCGAAGACGGGTACGGGTCAGCGGGTTCCGGCGGCGGCCAGGCGGGCGACGTCCGAGACGTTGGTCTTCGTGACGAAGGCCGGTCCCGTCAGCACGGGCGCGACGCCGCCGCCGCTGACATTGCCGTTGGTCTTGTGGAGCCAGAGCGCGTCCACGGCCAGATATCCCTGCAGGTAGGGCTGTTGGTCCACCGCGAACTGCACGCGGCCTTCGCGGACCGCGGCCACCAGGTCCTTGTTGAGGTCGAACGTCGCGATCTCGGCCTTGCTGCCGGCCTTGTCGACCGCCTGCACCGCGGTGAGCGCGAACTGCGCGCCGAGGGTGATGATCTCGTCGATGTCGGAGTCCTGCCTCAGCCGGGCCGTCAGCGCCGCGGTCATGGCGTCCGGGTCCGTTCCGTCGACGTAGAGCATCCGGGTCTCACCGTCGAAGGTCTTCTTCACGCCCGCGCAGCGCGCCTCCAGCGCGACGTTGCCCCGCTCGTGGATGACGCACAGGGCGTGTCTCACGCGCAGCGCGTCCAGCTTGTCGCCGACGGCGCGCCCCGCCACGCTCTCGTCCTGGCCGAAGTACTCCAGCAGCCCCAGCGAACGCCAGTCGTCGATACCGGAGTTGAGGCCGACGACGGGTATGCCGGCCGCCTTGGCCTCGGCCACCGGACTCCTCATGGCCTGCGGCTTGGCCAAGGTCACCGCGATGCCGTCGACGTGATCGTGGATCGCCTTCCGCACCAGTTCGGCCTGTTCGGCGGGGTCGGCGTCGCTGGCGTAGGTCAGATCGATGCCGTCCTTGTCGGCCGCTGCCTGGGCGCCCTTGCGCACCAGCTCCCAGAAGGCGTCCTTCTCGGCGCCGTGGGTGACCAGGGCGACCTTGATGCGGCCGCCCGTGCCGCCCGCCCCGTCCGCCGCCGCCGCGTCCGCGCCGGACGACGCGGCGCCGGTGCAGCCGGCGAGGAGGAGGCAGCAGGCCACGGCGAGGGCGGCCAGACGCAGGGATCCGCGGGGACACGGAACGGCGGGAACGGCGGGGACGGAAGTGTTCATGGGGGGCTGCACCTCGCTGAGCGGCAGAGCAGGAGGACGGGGCGAGCAGCCGCCGGAACGCAGGGGTGTGGACCGGCGGAAGACATGCGTTGGCTCGGAGCCAACCGTGTGTGACCACTGGTAGTCAAGTGAGCACCCACCAGGTGTGAAGAGACGCTGCCGCATTGTGATCCGGAACGCGGTGGGCGGGGGCGTTCGGGCGTAAGTCCGCAGGTGGGTTGACTGTTGGTCAATCCAGGCGGAATCCGTTCTCGTGCGCGGCCGTCCGGTCGCCCCGCACGTCACGCGCCCTCCGGCCGGCGTGCCGCCTTCCGCGCGGCGGGTCCCGCCGCCGCGCCCTCATGGCCGTCCGCCGGTCGCGGCCCGTCGGGCCGCGACCGGCGGACGGGCCGTGACATCCGCGCCGCCCCGGTGCGGGATGTGTGGCTCCCGCCGCCCGGCTCCCGCCGCCCGGCGTCCGCCGCCCGGCGTCCGCCGCCCGGGCGTCCGGCGCGGGAGAGTCCGTGCCGGGTGCGGGGGAGGGACGCGGCCGCGGGACCGTGCCGACGTGGGTCCGTGTGACGTGGCCGAGGCCACGTCACACGGCGCCGTGGGTCCGGCGCCCGCCGGTCGTGCGCCCGGCGCCCGGCGCACGACCGGCGGGGCCGGAGGCGGCCTGCTGTGCGCAGGTCGTCCCGGCCCCGCCGGTGAGGTGAGGCGCGGCCTCGTCAGGCGGGCTTGCCCCCGTCGGGCAGCGGTCCGCTCTTGAGGAACGTCTCCGTCCTCGACGGCCCCTGGTCAGCCTCGCGCCGCTTGCGGCGGCTCACGCGAGGCTCCTGGTCCGGCAGCCAGCCGAAGGCCACCGAGCTGCCCACGACGCCCAGCAGCAGGCCTACGACGAAGCCGCCGATGTTGGAGGTGAGCCAGGTGCCCAGGGAGAGCAGGATGGCGATGATCGAGTAGAACAGCCGCTGAGTCGGGTTGAACAGGATCAGCAGGCCGCAGAGCACCATCAGGGTCGGCAGGAGGTAACCCGCCAGACCCTGCATGCCGACGTGCAGGATGACCGGAAGCGGTGCCTTCATGGTCACCAGGATCTCGGCGCCGCCCAGGACGAGCATCAGGCCGCCCGCGAAGGGGCGTTGGCCTCTCCACCTGCGGAAGCGGTCCCGCCACTGGGTGAAGGTCATTACTTGCAGCCCTCGCTGGAGAAGCTCATCTTCAGTCCGGGGAGCTTGAAGACGGCGGCGGTGGCCGCGTAGTTGTGCTGGTACAGGTTCTTGATGACGACCGTGTCGGCCTGCTGGCCGTAGACGCCCGCGGGACCCTGGATCGGGACCTTGTCGAAGGTGCTCGAGTCACGGCCGATCTCGATGTTGGTCATCTCGGCGTCACCCGAGACCTCGTCGGAGTCGATGGCCAGGTTCTTCACACTCACCGGCGTGGAGCCTCCGCCGGCCCTGAGGACGAGCTGGATGCCGCCGAGGTCGACGCTCTGGCACATGTTGGTGATCTTGCCGCTCTTCACGACCGAGGTGATGACCAGGACCTGGCCACCGGTGTCACCCTGGTTGGGGCTGTTCTCGATCATGTTGTCGAGTGCGCCGAACTGCGCGAAACCCTCACCGTCGAGTCGGTCGGCGGTCACCACGAACGGCATCCCGGAGATCGCGAACTGCACACCCAGGGCTCCCTGAGCGGTGAGGACCGCGAGCCCCGCGGCGACGAAGGTGGCGGGCACCGCCATGACGGCGGCCCGGCGCAGCCGGATCCGGCCGCGTCTTTCTGCGGAACCGCTTTCGGGGTTCTCGGGGGTGTTGTCGGCGGACGAACTGACGTCCGGGGACGAGGCCATGTCTGCTCCCATGCGCTAAGTCGTGCGGGTTGGGCTTCAGCGGCACGTTGTCCTGGCGCGGACAGCGGCTGCTGCGCACGCTCCCTCGCAACTCCCGGAAGCCGTAAGGGCTTTCTCGTTACGCAGCAGTAGCCTTCGAGGAAGTTACCGATGGTTACACCGGCGGGTCAAGGGAGATGTGGAAAAAGAGTGTTCATTATGTGCCATCCCTCGACCGGGCGGCTCGACGGGAGGCATTCACATGTATCTGCCGAGGCATCAACTTTGTTTCACTGTCTTGACGTTGACTGACCATCAGGTCTACAACTGCCCTGGCTCAGCCCGGATCCGTGGCGCCGGATCCGCAGCGCGACGACCTCGTTCGCGCTCCCGGACCCATTCAGCCAGCCGGACTCATCCAGCCAGTACGGGCCCTCGGTCCCGCGCTCGATCCCATCACAGCCGCCGGCGCGGCCGCTTCCCCCAGTGGTCCGCGGCCGGCGGCCCTCTCCCGCCCGGCCCGTACGGAGTCACTCACCAGTGGCCTCCGCACGGTCACCGGCCGCCTGCCGTTGCCGGTCCGTCGCGTACGGAGAAGGCGTCACGGGCCGGCAGCGGTGGACGCCACCCGGCGTCCCCCACGTCGCCACCAGCGACACGCCGGTTCACACCCACCGAGCAACTCCCCCCTTACACCCCCACTTCGAAAGAGGCACTCCAATGCGCACCCGCTCCCGCTCCCTCCTCGCCCTCGCCGGAACCGTCGCCGCGCTCTCCCTCACGGCCGTCACCCCGGCCTCCGCGGCGGGCGCCGTGCTGACGACGCCGGCCGGCGACGTCGCCGTCGGCGACGTCCTCAACGCCTCCCTGGCCAGCGGCACGAACGCCACCCTCTACTCCACCGCCACCGGCACCAGCGGTCTGTCCTGCGCCGCCTCCGGGTTCACCGCCACCGTCACCGACAACCCCGCCGCGCCCGGCACCGCCACCGAGTCGCTCAGCGCACACACCTTCGGCAGCTGCACCACCAACGTGTTCGGCGTGCTCGGCGTCACCAGCATCACGGTCAACGCGCTGCCCTACACCAGCAGCGTGTCCTCCGACGGCACCGTCACCGTGACCCCGTCCACCGGCTCCGTCATCCAGACCACCGTCGTGCTGCGCACCCTGCTCGGCAGCATCAACTGCGTCTACCAGGCGCCCAGCCTGTCCGGCACCGCGAGCAACGCCGACAACAGCATCTCCTTCGTCAACCAGCAGTTCACCAAGTCGTCCGGCTCGTCGCTCTGTTTCGCGAACGGTTTCTTCACCGCCAAGTACGCCCCGGTGACCGACGGGAGCGACGCGGTCACCGTCAACTGACCCTCTGACGGGGACCACTGAACGCCGTGCGGCCCGAGTCTCAGCGCCGACGCAGGCGCACGGCCAGGGCGGCGCCGCCGGTGAGCAACAGCACCGTCGCGGCGCCGCCTGCCAGCATGGGTGCGGACGGCCCGGAGCTCCCGGTCTCCGAGGCCACCGGGGTGCTCTGTGGCGTCGCGGCCCTCTGCACGGGCGTGGCGCCGGAGGCGGCCGGCGCCGACGGGCCGGCGGAGACCGGGGTCGTCTTCGGCGTCGGGCTCGAGGACGCCGTGCGCGTCGCCGGAGCGGCGGGCGCCTTCGTCGTGGGCCTGCTCTCCGCCTTCTCTTCCGTAACCGTTTGCGGGAACACGACGTCCGAGCACGAGTAGTACGTGTCGGGCGTGCTGCTGTTCTGCCAGATCGTGTACAGCACCTGACGACCTGTCCGGTCGGAGGGCAGCTTCGCCGTGAAACGGTATGCGCCGTTCGTCAGCGCCGGGTTCTTCACCTGGGCGAACGGACGCTCCGGCAGATCGGACCAGGTGAGCGGTTTCGACGGGTCGTACCCCGGCTTCGTCAGATACAGCTTGAACGTGCCCTCGTGCGCGATCGTCGAGGCGTACGTCATCCGCAGCGTGGCTCCCGGCTTCAGCCGCGTGGACGGCCAGTCGGCGCGGGCCAGGTCGAGCCCCCGGTAGGCGGCCAGACCGCCGCTGCACAACTGCCCGTCGGGGACGGTCTGCCGGTCACGGCCGTTCACGTCGGCCACGCGCAGGTTGTCCCAGGCGGCGAAGGAGGAGCCGCCTGCCCGGACGGCCGCCCGGCAGGCAGCCGAACCGGCGTCGGCGCCGCCCTCGGGTGAGCAGGCGTACGCCCGGCTGACCGGGTCGGTCGGCGCGCCGTGCGCCTGGGCGGGTCCGGCGGCCCACAGGCCCAGCAGGAAGGGCCCTGCGACGGCGGTGGCCAGCGCTGCGGAGCGGTGTGCGGTCGTGCGGGGCATCGGGGACGTCTCCTCGGCCGGCGCGGGAACGGTCTCCCGTCAGTACGGGAACGCGACCGCCGGCGTTCAACCCGCCCGCGCACGACACCTTTGGCCTGTACCACCACGCCAAATCGGTCGATCACCGCCGATCGTGCGCGCCGTGGGGGAGCGGCCGGCCGGGTCGAGGGTTTCCCCTGTATCCGCATGACTGTTCCTTTGCCTATCGTTCGTTCACAGCCGAACTACAGGTAACCCCGAGCGGATCGGCTTCCCGCGCCCGGCCGGCCTTCTGCGCTGCTCTTCGAACCACCCCCGCCGATTCACCCCCGCCGCTTCGACGACGAAGCGAATCGACCGCCGCTCCGCCCTGCCCGGGGCCGGCCACCGAAAGGCACGCTCTTGCGCACCTCACCTGCCTTGAGAAGGAAGCTCATATCCGTCGCCGCGGTCTCCGCGGCACTGCTCACCGCCGCTTCGACCGCCTCGGCCGTCGCCGTTCAGGAAACCGCTTCCGCGGCCTCCGGCGTCCCCGCGGCGCAGACCGAGGCCGCACCCGGCGCCCCCGCCGAGCGCCTCATCGTCGGTTACAAGTCCGGAGTCGCCGAGGCCACGTCGAACCCGGCCGCCGAGGCCGACGCCGCCGCCAAGGGCAAGGCGGCCGGCGAGGACGTCGACTTCCAGCGCCGCCTCGGCACCGGCGCCGCCCTGGTCGACCTGGGCGAGGACCTCACGAAGGCGGACGTCGCCGACGTCGTGGCCCGGTACCAGGCCGACCCGCAGGTCGCCTACGTGGTCCCGGACCGCCTGAACAAGCCCCAGGCCGTCGACCCGGACGACACCGAGTACGCCAAGCAGTGGGACCTCTTCGAGTCCACCGCCGGCATGAACGTGCCGGGAGCCTGGGGCACTTCGACGGGCGCCGGCGTGACCGTCGCCGTCATCGACACCGGTTACGTCGCGCACTCCGACCTCGCCGCGAACATCGTCGGCGGCTACGACTTCATCTCCGACACCGCCGTCTCCGTCGACGGCAACGGCCGCGACTCCAACCCGGCCGACCCGGGCGACTGGTACAACGCCAACGAGTGCGGCGCGGGCATCCCCGCCAGCACCTCCTCCTGGCACGGCACGCACGTGGCCGGCACCATCGCCGCCGCCACGAACAACGGCAAGGGCGTCGCGGGCATCGCGTACGGCGCCAAGATCTCCCCGCTCCGTGTGCTCGGCAAGTGCGGCGGTTACGACTCCGACATCATCGACGCCATCACCTGGGCGTCCGGTGGAACCGTTTCCGGTGTTCCCGCCAACTCCAACGTCGCGAAGGTCATCAACATGAGCCTCGGCGGCGACGGAGCGTGCTCCTCGGCCACCCAGAGCGCCATCACCGCCGCTGTGAACCGGGGCACCACCGTCGTCGTGGCCGCGGGCAACGAGAGCGACAACGTCGCGAACCACAACCCGGGCAACTGCAACAACGTCATCTCGGTCGCCGCGACCAACCGCAGCGGCGCCAAGGCGTCCTACTCCAACTACGGCTCCCTCGTGGACATCTCGGCGCCCGGCGGTCAGACCAGCACCGGCACCGCGAACGGCATCCTCTCCACGCTGAACTCCGGCACGAAGACCCCGTCGAGCGAGTCGTACGCCTACTACCAGGGCACCAGCATGGCCACCCCGCACATCGCGGGCCTGGTCGCGCTCATGAAGTCGGCGAACCCCGCGCTGACCCCGGCGCAGATCGAGACGGCCATCAAGAACAACGCCCGTGCCCTGCCCGGCGCCTGCTCCGGCGGCTGCGGCGCGGGTCTGGCCGACGCGGCCAAGACGGTGCAGGCGGTGAGCGGCTCCGGCGGCGGCTCCACGGGTGGCACCGTCTTCTCCAACACGACCGCGCTCTCGATCCCGGACAACGGCTCCGCCGTCGAGTCCTCGATCGCCGTCACCGGCCGAACGGGCAACGCCCCGTCCGCCCTTCAGGTCGGCGTGGACATCACCCACACCTACCGCGGTGACCTGGTCATCGACCTGGTCGCGCCCGACGGCACGGCCTACCGGCTGAAGGCGGCCAGCTCCTCCGACTCGGCCGACGACGTCGTGACCACCTACACGGTCAACGCGTCCGGCGAGACCGCCAACGGCACGTGGAAGCTGCGCGTGCAGGACACGGCCGCGCAGGACACGGGCAAGCTCAACAACTGGAAGCTGACCTTCTAGGCACGACTCCCGCGGTCGCCGTGGGCGGCGAACGGGCGGGCGGGCCGGCCGGTGTGAGAGGCACCGGCCGGCCCGCCCTGCTTTCTGTCTCCGCGGAGCCTTGTCGTTCCGCGGAGCTTTCTGTTGCCGTGGCGCCCCTTGTTCCCGTACGTGTTTCCGCTCCGCAACCGTTTCCCGGCGTGCTCCGTTCCCGCAACCGTTTCCCGGACGTTGCCGGGCGCGGATGCGCGCCCGATGACGCGGGTACGCCTTCCGCGGCGGTCTGCTCGCACGGAGATCTGCTCGCACGGCGGTCCACCCGAGGGCGGTGACACGTGTCGCCTCCCCGGCGCTCACCTGGCCTGACACCGTGAAACAGTGTCAGAAACCGCGCACCCCGTCTTTTTTGATCGACTTCACGGTTGTGCCTCAGATGCCTCCGTTGTGGCAGGCTGTCATCTGAAAGACCTGTTGCCATGGGGCAAGTAGGGGGCGCGCAGGGGGAGTCGACGGCGCGCGCCTGTCCTGCCGACTCACTCAGAGGGTGAGCTATGGTGTACACGGGGTAAGAAAAAACGGCATGACCCGTTCTTTACAAGCCCGGGAGAGTACCAGTCGATGGCGAGGCAGTTACGCGCCGAACAGACCCGCACGACGATCATCACGGCTGCCGCCGACCTGTTCGACCGGCACGGCTACGAGTCGACCAGCCTCAGTGACATCGTCGCGCACGCCCATGTCACCAAAGGAGCCTTGTACTTCCACTTCGCGGCGAAGGAGGACCTGGCACACGCCATCATGGAGTTGCAGTCCAAGGCCGCGCGCCGGATCGCCGGCGAGATCGACGACCGCGGCGGCACCGCCCTGGAAGCCCTGATGCGTCTGACGTTCGGTCTGACGAGGCTCTCCGTCGAGGGGCCGATCACCCGGGCCGGCCTGCGTCTGGCCACGGGCGGAGTCGCGGTCCGGCCCCCGCTGCCGCACCCCTTCACGGAGTTGCTCGACCTGATCTCCCGACGCCTGGCCGGCGCGGTGAAGGAGTCCGACATCCACGCCGACGTCGATCTCGACGCGGTCGCCCACTCGCTGGTCTGCTTCTTCGTCGGCACCCGCGTCGTCGGCCGCTCCCGCGAACCCGCCGGCCGGCTGCCCCGCCGGATGGCCGAGATGTGGCACGTCCTCATCCGAGGCCTGGTACCGGTACCGCGCCGCCCGCGCTATGTGAGCCTCGCCGCCCGACTCGAGCGGGAGACCATGGCGGCCGTGTGACAACCGCCGCCGGGGGAGGGGCGACAGGCCGGGCGATCGCGTGCCGCCGGACACGGCTGGAGATCGGACGCCGGACAGGGAGGGGCAGGGCGGCAGGGTGTGACGCGGTGCGGGCGTGCGGTGCCGGCGGGCGGTGTGGTGCGGTGCGTGTGATGCGGGGCTCCGCGATACGGTGAACCGCATGCCCCGCGCCGCCGCTCCGCCCCTGATCCTCGGCAATGAGCCGGGCTCGTTCCCCCACAGCGTCCTGGCCGAACGGCATCCGGCGATCATCCGGCAGGTGCGGGAGGCCTTCCCCTACGGCCCCGACCTCCACCGAGGCCTGGACGCGCTGCTGGCCGCCTGCGCCGACGGCGTGATCGCCCCGCTGCCCGACGACGCGCACGATCGCGACAGGTGGCGCGTCTGGGACCTCGACGCGCACGTGGGCCGTTCCTGGTTCGACGTGCCGTGGCTGTGGTCGGAGAGCTACTTCTACCGTCGACTCCTCGACGCCGTCGGGTACTTCGGACCCGGACCGTGGCAGGGCATCGACCCGTTCCGCCCCTTCAAGCTGGCCGAGCTCGAGGCGCCCGAGACCGACGCGGAACTGGCCGCGCTCGACGCCCTCGAAGACCTACCCGTCGAGGAACAGGACCGCGCCCTGCTGCACGGATCCCTCTGGGGCAACCGTGCCGACCTCGGCTTCCGGCTCTCCGATGCCGAGGCCGAACAGCGGGCCGCCGTTCCCGGCCTCGTCGCCGACGACAGCGAGCGGCTCTGGGCACTCGTGCCGCAGGCAGGAGTGAACACCACTGTCGGCACCGGTTCCCGGGCCGGGACCGGTCGTGGCACCGGGACCGGTCCGGGTACCGGCACCCTGTGCCTCGTCGCCGACAACGCCGGACGTGAGCTGGTGCCCGACCTGCTCCTGGCCGCCCATCTGCTCGCACACCGGCGGTGCGGGCGGGTCGTCCTGCACGTCAAGCCGTACCCGTACTACGTCTCGGACGCCACGACAGCCGACGTCGTCGACGCGGTGCGGAAGCTGGCGGCGGCGCGGGGAGTGGCCGCCGCACACGGCCGCCGGTTGTGGCAGGCCATGGCGGACGGCTCTCTCACGGTCCGGGCACACCCGTTCTCCGCCGCCCCGCTGCCCTACGCGCGGATGCCGGACGACCTGTGGGCCGAGTTCGCGGCGGCCACCCTGACGATCGTGAAGGGCGACCTCAACTACCGTCGGCTGGTGGGCGACAGCCGTTGGGCTCCCACCACCCCCTTCACCGAGGTCACCGCGTACTTCCCCGGCCCGGTCGCGGCGCTGCGCACGCTGAAGTCCGACGTCGTCACCGGTCTCGACGCCGACACGGAGGCCGCCCTGGTCGCGGCCGAAGGACAGAACTGGCGCACCGGCGGCACACACGCGCTGATCCAGGTGCGGGAGTGAGGCGCCGGAGAGTCCCCCGGGGAGCGGGGGGCCGGCGCCCGGGACACGGTCACGCCGCAGGCCGACTCCCCGCACGTTGCCCGCTTCGCGCCGATTCACACGATGGTGTGATCATCCGGCGCCGGGTGGATGGCCGTTCGGACCCCCGGGTAGGGCCCGGCCATGACGCGACCGTTCGAACTCCCGCACTTCTACCTGCCGCACCCCGCACGGCTGAACCCGCACCTCGAAGAGGCGCGGGCGCACTCCACGCGGTGGGCGCGGGACATGGGCATGCTGGAGGGCTCCGGGATCTGGGAGCAGGCCGACCTGGAGGCGCACGACTACGGCCTGCTCTGCGCCTACACCCACCCCGACTGCGACGGGCCCGCGCTGTCGCTGATCACCGACTGGTACGTGTGGGTGTTCTTCTTCGACGACCATTTCCTCGACATGTTCAAGCGCACCCCGGACCGCGCCGCCGGCAAGGCGCATCTGGACCGGCTCCCGCTGTTCATGCCGCCGGACCCGGCGACCCCGGTTCCCGAGCCGCGCAACCCCGTGGAGGCCGGGCTGAAGGACCTGTGGGCGCGCACGGTGCCGGCCATGTCGCAGGACTGGCGCCGCCGTTTCGCCGTGGCCACGGAGCACCTGCTCAACGAGTCGATGTGGGAGCTGTCCAACATCGACGAGGGGCGGATCGCCAACCCCGTCGAGTACATCGAGATGCGCCGCAAGGTGGGCGGCGCGCCCTGGTCGGCGGGGCTGGTGGAGTACGCCACCGCCGAGGTCCCCGCCGCCGTCGCGGGAACCAGGCCGCTCAGGGTGCTGATGGAGACGTTCTCGGACGCCGTGCACCTGCGCAACGACCTGTTCTCGTACCAGCGCGAGGTCGAGGACGAGGGCGAGAACAGCAACGGCGTGCTCGTCCTGGAGACGTTCTTCGGCTGCACCACCCAGGAGGCCGCCGACACCGTCAACGACATCCTCACCTCCCGGCTCCACCAGTTCGAGCACACCGCGTTCACCGAAGTCCCCCTGCTCGCCCTGGACAAGGGGCTCGGACCCGGCGAGGTGGCCGCCGTCGCCGCTTACACCAAGGGCCTCCAGGACTGGCAGTCCGGCGGCCACGAATGGCACCTGCGCTCCAGCCGCTACATGAACGAGGGAGCCTCGTCCCCCGCCCCCTGGCTGAAGCCGACCGGACCCGGCACCTCGGCCGCCGACGTCGGCGCGCTGCTGGCCTCCGCCGCCGCCGAACGCCTGCGCGCGTACACGCAACGGCCCTACCAGAAGGTCGGCCCCTCGCAACTGCCCGACTTCCACATGCCGTTCGCGGTCGGCCTCGGCCCGCACCTGGACGCCTGCCGCCCGCGCCTGCTGGCGTGGACGCACCGGATGGGCATGCTGGAGGAGGGGGTCTGGGACGAGGACAAGCTCGCCTCCTGCGACCTCGCCCTGTGCGCGGCCGGCCTCGACCCGGACGCCACCGCAGAGGAGCTCGACCTCAGCTCCCAGTGGCTCGCCTGGGGCACCTACGCTGACGACTACTACCCGCTCGTCTTCGGCAACCGCCGTGATCTCGCGGCCGCCCGCCTCACCACGGCCCGTCTGTCGGCCTGCATGCCCGTCGACGGCGAGCCGACCCCGGTCGTCCCCGTCGACGCGATGGAACGCGGCCTGATCGACCTCTGGGCGCGCACTGCCCACGACATGACCCCCGGTCAGCGGAGCGACCTGCGCGCCGCGGTCGACGCCATGACCGAGAGCTGGTTGTGGGAGCTGTCCAACCAACTCCACAACCGCGTTCCCGACCCGGTCGACTACCTGGAGATGCGCCGCGCCACCTTCGGCTCCGACCTCACCCTGAGCCTGTGCCGCACGGGCCGGGGCCCCGCAGTCCCGCCGGAGGTCTACCGCAGCGGGGTCGTGCGCGCGCTGGAGAACGCGGCGATGGACTACGCCTGCCTCACCAACGACGTCTTCTCGTACCAGAAGGAGATCGAGTACGAGGGAGAGGTGCACAACGCGATCCTCGTCGTGCAGAACTTCTTCGGCTGCGACTACCCGGCCGCACTCGGCGTCGTCCACGACCTCATGACCCGGCGCATGCAGCAGTTCGAGCACATCGTCGCGCACGAACTGCCCGTCCTGTGCGACGACTTCGGCCTCTCCTTCGAAGCCCGGACCGCGGTGGGGGAGTACGTGGGCGACCTGCAGAACTGGCTGGCGGGCATCCTGAACTGGCACCGCGAGGTCGACCGGTACAAGGCCGGATACCTGGCCCGACGCACCCACGGCTTCCTGCCCGACCTCGCGCCGCCGTCGCCGTTGCCGTCGCCACCGTTGCCGCCGTCCTCGTCGTTCCTGCAGTTCTCACTCTCCTGACTCACCGTCGGGCCGCGTGCCCGACCGCGGCCCGCGCCAGCGCCCGCACCACCGGGTGCGGGCGCGAGCCGTCCCCCGACAGCTCCGGCTGGAAGAGGGAGGCCAGGAAGAAGGGGTGGTCCGCCAGTTCGGCGACCCGGGGCCGGCCCTGCTCGTCGTGGCCGGAGAAACGCAGCCCATGGGCGCGCAGGACGTCCACCTGGCGGGAGGGCCCGTATGCGCAGAAGTAGCGCTCCACCGTGCGCTCCGAGCCGATCACCGCGTGGGCGAGCGAGCCCGGCTCGAGCGTCACCGTGCCTTCGTGGCCCACCAGCGAGCAGACGAGCGGCTCGATGAGCGGGTCGTCGGCGTCGGGATCGGTCTCGGCGTGCGCCGCGCGCGTCAGCCCGCAGACCGAGCGCGCGTACTCCAGGAGCGCGTGCTGGAAGCCGCCGCAGGTGCCGAGGAACGGGATGCCGTCCTCGCGCGCGGCGCGGATCGCGGACAGGACGCCCGCCTCGCTCCGGTAGGGGCTGCCCGGCACCACCCACACCGCGTCGAAACCCCGCACCGCGCCCTCGGCCGCCTCCTGAGAGGGGATCCAGTAGGCGTCCAGGACCAGCCGGTCCCGGGCGGCCAGGGCGTCCAGGAGGAGCGGTATCCGCGTGTGGGAGACGACGTTGGAGGAGCGGTCGCCCACCAGGGCGATCCGGGCGGTCTGCGCTGCGATGCCGGTCATGCCTCCTCATCCTGGGCGCGGCCGCAGGTTCACGTCCAACGATGATTCCTGCATGCTCGATAAGCAGAACTGATGCATTCGAGGATCCTGACGCGCGGATCCTGGACGCATGGACCCGCACCTCCTGCGCACCTACGTCACCGTCGCCCGGCTCGCCTCCTTCTCCGACGCCGCCCGGGAACTCGGCTACACCCAGTCCGCCGTGTCCCAGCACATCGCGGCCCTCGAACAGAACCTCGGCACGCGGCTGCTCACCCGCCGCCCGGTCGCCCCCACGACGGCCGGCGAACGCCTCCTCGAACACGCGGGACCGCTGCTGCTGCGCCTGGACGCAGCCCGCGCGGACGTCGCCCGGCTCGCCGCCGCGCCCTCCCACGGGCTGACGCTGGCCGTCGCGCCGACGGCCCTCGGCCCCACCGCACTCGCCGCGCTCCCGCCCGCCGGAGTGACCCTGCGCGTGCTCGGCCGTGACCACGTCGTCGCCGCCGTCGCCGAGGGCACGGCCGACCTGGGTCTCGTCGACGGCCTGGCCGCGCCCAGCGACCCGCTGCGGCTGCCCGACGTGGCGCCGCTGACCACGCGCGGCGTCGGCGAGGAGCCCGTCAGCGTCCTGCTGCCCGCCGCCCATCCGCTCGCCCGCCGCAGCGGTCTGCGTCTTTGCGACCTCGTCGACGCGCGCTGGCTGGACGCACCCGACGCCGGGCTGCCGCTGTCCCAGCTGCGCGCCGCCGCCGGCGGCGGCAACGGCTTTCGGCCCGCCCTGCGCTACGACGGCTGCGACGTCAGGCTGCTGACCGCGCTCGCCGCCGCCGGTCACGGCCTGACCCTGCTGCCTCGCTCGGCAGCCGCGGGCGTCCCGGGCGGGATCGCCGTCCCGGTCGTCGAACCGCGGGTCGTGCACCGGGTGGAGATCGTGCACGCCGCAACGCCGTCGGGCGCGGCCCGCGTCCTGGTGGAGGCATGGGCCGCACACGTATGAGGCGCGGCAGCCGGAGCCGGGGACGTCGTCCTCGGGGGTGGATTCGCGTCGTCCTCGCGTGCGTGGCGGCCCGGCCCGGGACGGCTGACCTGGGCGGGCCGTCCGCCCGAAACCTTTGCCGATCGGCTCGCGCGACCCCCGCCGGACGGGCAGGATGCTGCCCGTGGTCATCTCGCCGGCGTCACCTCGTCCCTCACCTCGTCCGTCACCTGTCCACAGCCTCAGCGGCATCAGCAGCCACCCCAGCCACCTCAGCCGCATCAGTCACCCCCGTCACCTCAGTCGCAACGTCCCTCCTGGGAGGCCCGGATGACCGGCACCGCCCCCGCGCCCTTCACCGCCGACGACTACCGGGCCCGCATGGAACGCGCCGCCCGGGAGGCCGCCGACGCCGGACTCGCCGGACTCCTCGTGGCGCCGGGTCCCGACCTCGTCTGGCTCGCCGGCTACGCGCCGACCGCCGCCACCGAACGGCTCACCCTGCTCGTCCTCGCCGCCGGCCGGGACCCGGTCCTCGTCGTGCCGGCCCTCGAGGCCCCCGACGCCGCGAAGGCGGCCGGCGCTCCCGCGCTCACCCTGCGGGACTGGACCGACGGCAAGGACCCCTACGCGGCCACCGCCGCCCTCCTCGATGACCGGGGGCGGTTCGGGATCAGCGACAACGCCTGGGCGATGCACCTGCTGGCCCTGCAGAAGGCCCTGCCCGCCACCTCCTACACCTCCCTCACCGAGTCCCTGCCCATGCTGCGCGCCGTCAAGGACGCCGCCGAGCTGGAGCTGATGGCGGCGGCGGGAGCGGCCGCGGACCGGGTCTTCGAGGAGATCCGCACGGTCCCCTTCGGCGGGCGCAGGGAGACGGAGGTCGGCGCCGAGCTCGCCGACCTGCTGCGCCGGTTCGGCCACTCCCAGGTCGACTTCACCATCGTCGCCTCCGGCCCGAACGGCGCCAACCCGCACCACGAGGTCGGCGACCGCGTCATCGAGCGCGGCGACATGGTCGTCCTCGACTTCGGCGGCCTCAAGGACGGCTACGGCTCCGACACCTCCCGCACCGTGCACGTCGGCGAGCCCACCGGCGAGGAACGCCGGGTGCACGACCTGGTGCGCGAGGCGCAGGAGGCCGGATTCCGGGCGGTCCGGCCCGGCGTCGCCTGCCAGGAGGTCGACCGGGCGGCCCGCGCGGTCATCGCCGCCGCCGGCTACGGCGCGAACTTCATCCACCGCACCGGCCACGGCATCGGCGTCACCACCCACGAGCCGCCGTACATGATCGAGGGCGAGGAGCAGCCGCTCGTGCCTGGCATGTGCTTCTCCGTTGAGCCCGGCGTGTACCTGCCCGGCCGGTTCGGCGTGCGCATCGAGGACATCGTCACCGTCACCGAGGACGGCGGCCGCCGCCTCAACGACACCACCCGTGAGCTGGTCATAGTGGACTGACCCGCACCCAGGAGTCCCCGGCACCCACCCGAACGGCAACGGCGCGACCATGACCCAGGCACCGACACCCACCGCGGACACCGTCCGCCGACTGGTCCGAACGCTCCTCGAGGAGACC
This sequence comes from Streptomyces sp. B21-105, assembly GCF_036898465.1. Taxonomy (NCBI): domain Bacteria; kingdom Bacillati; phylum Actinomycetota; class Actinomycetes; order Kitasatosporales; family Streptomycetaceae; genus Streptomyces; species Streptomyces sp. B21-105. Next base: position 7,385,104 of record NZ_JARUMJ010000001.1, read on the forward strand.
GGGGCGAGCGGCCCCGGACCAGAGGTACGGCCCGTCACCGAGGGCGCAGCGCCCACCACCTGGTGGGTCGGCGCCCGCCATGTGCTGCGGCTCGCCACCGACCGCGAGGCGACCGTGCGCCGTCGCCGCGAACTGCGACTGCGCGACCTCGTCCGCCAGCACGTCCCGATCGCCGTGCCGGCCGGCGTCGCGCACGGCGAGTGGTCCCCGGGGCTCGCCTACACCCTCGACACCAGGCTGCCCGGCGGCACGGCCGAGGAACACGACGTGTCGGCCGTCGGCGAGGCCGACCTCGCCGGACTGCTCAGCGGGCTGCGCGAGGTGCCGGCCCGGCAGGCGGAGGCGCTCGGCGTGCCGCGCGCCGCCCCGCGCTCCCTGGAGGCGCTGCGCCGGATGGCCGTGGCCGCCGCCGAACACCTCGACCGCGCCGACGAGTTCGACCCCGCCCGGCTGCACCAGCTCACGCCGGCCGGCGCGGCCCAGCTCGCCGCCCAGGCCGCCCCCGCGGTCCTCGTCCACCACGCCCTGCGCGGCGAGCACCTCGTGGTGAGCGCCGACGGCCGGGTACGCGGCGTCCTCGACTGGACCGACGCGGTTCTCGGGGACCCCGCCGAGGACATCGCCGGCCTCGCCCTCGCCGTCGGCGCCGGGGCCGCCGTGCGAGCCGCCACCCTCGCCGGCTACGGCGCCCGACCCTGCCTGCGCGGCCTGTGGCTCGCCCGCTGCGACACCGTCGTCCGCCTCGCCCGGAGCCTCGAGGGCCGCGGGTCCGGCCCGCGGGACGCCGACGCCCTCGCCCTCCCGCGGACCCGGCTGCGGCGCGCCTGGGAGGCGATCCTGCTGGAACGTGTCACGGAGTTCCGCGAGGACGGGGGCAGCGGGGACGGCGGGAACGTAACGGAGGAGGACGGGTAGGGCGGATGAGGGCGGACGGGAACGGGGGCAAGCGATTACGCCTGTTTCGGTGCGGCCGAGTGGTGGCCGGTGGGGGGTAAGCGACTACGCCTGTTTCTGTGTGTGCGAGTGGCGCCTGGCGCCTGGCGCGGGTAATCGCTTACGCCTGTTTCGGTGCGGCCGAGTGGTGGCCGGTGGGGGTAAGCGACTACGCCTGTTTCGGTGTGGCTGGGTGGGGCGCCGGTGCGGGCAATCGCTTACGCGTGTTTCCGTGTGTCGACCCGCCCTACACCCACCGGGCCGCCCGGCCTCACTCCTGTTCCAGGACCACGCACGCCTCCCCGGGGAGATGCAGTAGTCCGTCCGGGCCCGGGGCGTCCACCGGTTCCCAGGCGGCCAGCACGCGCGCGGGGCGCGGGCCCAGCGGGATGGCGGCCGGCTCCGTGCCGAGGTTGACGGCCACCCGGACGTCGCCGCGCCGGAAGGCCAGCCAGCGGCCCCGGACGTCGTACGCGACCTTGATGTCGGCCAGGTCGGGATCGGTGAGGTCGGGCTGGGCGTGCCGCAGGGCGATCAGCTCGCGGTACCAGGCCAGCACGCGCGCGTGCGGCTCGCGCCGCGGCTCGGACCAGTCCAGGCAGGAGCGCTCGCGGGTCGCCGGGTCCTGCGGGTCGGGCACGTCCTCCTCGGCCCAGCCGTGCGCTGCGAACTCCCGCCGCCGCCCCCGTCGCACGGCCTCGGCGAGCTCCGGGTCGGTGTGATCGGTGAAGTACTGCCAGGGCGTGCCCGCCGCCCATTCCTCGCCCATGAACAGCATCGGCGTGAACGGCGCCGTCAGCGTCAGCGCCGCCGCGCACGCCAGCAGCCCCGGCGTGAGGGACGCCGTCAGACGGTCGCCCTGGGCGCGGTTGCCGACCTGGTCGTGGGTCTGGCTGTACCCGAGCAGCCGGTGCGCGGGCACCCGGGCCCGGTCCAGCGGGCGGCCGTGGCGTCGGGCCCGGAAGCCGGAGTGGACGCCGTCGTGGAAGTAGCCGCCGGTCAGGGTCTTGGCGAGGGCGGCGAACGGGTCGCGCGCGAAGTCGGCGTAATAGCCCTGGGACTCGCCGGTGAGCGCGGTGTGCAGGGCGTGGTGGAAGTCGTCGTTCCACTGCGCGTGCAGGCCCAGGCCGCCCTGTCGGCGTGGGGTGATGAGCCGCGGGTCGTTCAGGTCGGACTCGGCGATCAGGAACAGCGGGCGGCCCGTCTCGGCGGCGAGGGCGTCCACCGCCGCCGACAGTTCCTCCAGGAAGGGGTACGCGCGCGTGTCCGCCAGCGCGTGCACCGCGTCCAGGCGCAGCCCGTCGAGCCGGTAGTCGCGCAGCCAGGCCAGCGCGCTGCCCAGCAGGTAGGCGCGCACCTCGTCGGAACCGGGGGCGTCCAGGTTCACGGCCGCCCCCCACGGCGTGTGGTGCGTGTCGGTGAAGTACGGGCCGAAGGAGGGCAGCTGGTTGCCGGACGGACCCAGATGGTTGTGCACCACGTCCAGGACCACGCCCAGCCCCAGCGCATGGGCCCGGTCGACGAACCGCTTCAGGCCCTCGGGGCCGCCGTACGGCTCGTGCACCGCCCACGGGGACACCCCGTCGTACCCCCAGCCGTGCCGGCCGGGGAACGGGCACAGCGGCATCAACTCCACGTGGGTGACGCCGAGTCCGGCGAGGTGGCCGAGTCGTTCGGCGGCCGCGTCCAGCGTCCCCTCGGGCGTGTAGGTGCCCACGTGCAGCTCGTACAGCACGGCGCCGGGCAGGGGACGTCCGGACCACGGCGTGCGCCACTCGTACAGGCTCTGGTCGACGACGGCGCTCAGCCCGTCCGGCCCGTCCGGCTGGCGGCGCGAGCGGGGATCGGGCCGGACCGGGCCGTCGTCGACCGCGAAGCCGTACCGGGCGCCGTCCCCGGCCACCGCCTCGCCCGTCCACCACCCCTCCCGCTCCGGATCGCGCTCCAACGCGCGCGTGGCGCCGTCGCAGCGGAGCGTGACGCGTTCGGCCTGCGGTGCCCACACCTCGAACTGCACGGACGGCTCCCCTTCGTCTGCTCACCGTGAGGTAGTCCCGTCCATCGTGCTCCACCCGGGATCGATCCGGCTCGGAAACACTCCCACCGGCTCGGGGGACACCCCGCCGGCCCGGGAACACTCCCACCGGCTCGGGGACACCCCGCCGGCCAGCGGACGCCCCGCCGGCCCGGGAACACTCCCACCGGCTCGGGGACACCCCGCCGGCCAGCGGACGCCCCGCCGGCCCGGGAACACTCCCACCGGCTCGGGCACACGCCCGTCGACGCCGCCCCCCCCGTGCGGGGGGCGTTCTCCGGTCTTCTGGACACCCGGGGCCCGCTGACCGACAATCACCACCGTGACGTCGTCCTTCGAGTTCAACACGTACCCCGCGCGGTTGTCCGACGCGGAGCGCGACCACGCGCTGAAGGTGCTGCGCGACGGCGTCGCCCTGGGGCGCCTGTCGCACGACACGTTCATCCGGCGCATGGAGCTGGCCCTCGCCGCCCGCCGCCCGGACGAGCTCGCCGTCCTCACCGCCGACCTGTCCGAGGAGAACCGCTTCTCGAGGGTCGTCTTCGGCGCGGTCGAGGCGGTCTCCGGCTTCACCGTGAGACTGCGCCGCGCCTGGCAGGCCGAGCGGCTGCCCAAGCTGCTGCTGCCGCACCCGGGCACCACGCACGCGCTGCGCATCGGCCGCGATCCCGTGAACGGTCTGCGGCTGACGCACGAGAGTGTCTCGCGGGTGCACGCCGAACTCGTCCGCCAGGGCGGGGTGTGGGTGCTGCGCGACCTCGGCTCCACCAACGGCACGACGGTCAACGGGCGGCGCGTCATCGGCGCGGCCGTGGTCCGTGAGGGCGACCAGGTCGCCTTCGGCCGGACCGGGTTCCGTCTCTCCGCGAGCTGAAATCGGTCAAGTGTCCTGGTCCGACGCGGTGTTGACGTAACCCGGAACCATGACTCACTGTGCGTACACCAGATACGCCCGGTGAACCGACGGCGCCCCTGTGGAGGTGTGCCCTGCCGCCCCTCCTCCGCTACCCGACCGTGGACGAACTCGCGGCCCGCGCGGCCGCGCTCGCCGTCCGCAGCTCCGGGGACGTCCGGCTGCGCCGCGTCGGAGTCTCCCGCGCGGGCACACCGCTGTGGCTGCTCTCCGTCGGCCGGGGCGCCCGTCAGGCCCTCGTCGTCGCGGGACCGCACGCCAACGAGCCCGTCGGCGGCGCCACCGTGCTGCGACTGGCCGAACGCGTCCTGGCCGACCCGCGGCTCACCGCGGGAGCCGACGCCACCTGGAACCTGCTGCTCTGCCTCGACCCGGACGGCCTGCGCCGCAACGAGGGCTGGCTCACCGGCCCCTACACCCTCGGCCGCTACTTCCGGCGCTTCTTCCGGCCCGGCTTCCTGGAACAGCCCGAATGGCTGCCCGACGGCGCGGCCGGCGCCGCACTGCCGGAAACCCGTGCGCTGCTCCGCCTCCAGGACGAACTGAAACCTTTCTTCCAGTGCTCGCTGCACGGCGTCGACGTCGGCGGCGCCTTCGTGGAACTCACCCGCGACCTGCCCGGGCTGTCCCGGCGCGTCGCCCACTCCGCCGCCCGCCTCGGCATCCCCCTCGAACTCGGGCCGTACGACACCCTGTACTGGCCGCGCATCGGGCCGGCCGTCTACCGGATCCCGCCGCCGTGCCCGCGCGACCTCGCCGCGGCCATCACCGAGGCCGCCGTCGAGTCCACCTGGTACCACCCGCAACGGCACGGCACGGTCACCGCGGTCGTCGAAGCGCCCATGTGGGGCGTCGCCGCCGTCGCGGACGGCTCCCCGCCCGCCGACCGGGACGCGGCGCTGCGCACCGTCAGCCACACCCTGCGCCACGACGCGGCCGTGCTGGAGCGCATCCTCGCGCGCGTGCGGCCCCACCTCGACGGCGTGCCCGACGCGGCCCGCCTGCTCGCCCCGGTCGACGACTATCTGCTGGTCTGTCCCGGCCTCGCAAACGCCTGGGACCCCGGCACCGCCGATCCGCTTCGTCCGCTGCCGCCGCTGACCACCGCCCATCTGACGGCCCTGCGCATCGCCGGCGGCCGGATCGCCGTCCGCACGGCCGGCCTGCTCCACCAGCTCGTCACCGGCGCCGGACGCGACCCGGCCGGCGTGCTGCCGGAGCTGGACGTGCTCATCGACGCGTGGTGCGCCCGCTACCGGGACGACTGCGGGGCGCGCTGGATCCCGGTGGCGCGCCAGGCCGAGTACCAGGCGCGGGTCGTCCTCGCCGCGTTCCGTCTGGCCGGTGCCCGTTCGGGTGAGTCGCACTGGGGTACCCAGCCCGTCGTGCCGATGCACCGGGAATGAAGCACTTCCTCAACCCTCTCCGGCCGGCCCGGGCGGTACGGCGCGTCCTGCCGGCCGCGGCCGCCCTCCTCCTCGCCGCCGGCGCCGCCCCGGCGGCCCTGGCCGCCCCCCACGACGCCCCCGCGGCCCTGGCCGCCCACCACGCCTTTGACGCCTCCCTCGAGGCCCTCCCCGGCAACTGGCTCCAGCTCACCGTCACCCGCGGCGACGCCCGCTCCCGCGACACGCGCGGCACCCTGCTGCTGTGCGACCCGCCCCAGGGCCACACGCGGGCCGCGGAGGCCTGCGACGCCCTGGCCCGGTCCGGCGGCGACGTCGAGGCCGTCCCGCGCGACGGCAGCCGCGTCTGCCCGCTGGTCTACGCCCCGGTGACGGTCCGCGCCCAGGGGCGCTGGAACGGCCGCCCGGTCGACTACAGCCACACCTACAGCAACGACTGCGAGCGGGAGGCGCTGACGGGCCCGGTCTTCGCCCTGGACGACGATCAGGTGCCCGAGTTCTGAGCAGCCGGTCCGCACGCACGGCCCCGGGAACCCCGCGTTCCCGGGGCCGGCCCCGGGCGGACGGCCCGATCGGACGACATGGACGGGACGACGGGACGACGGGACGACGTGGACGGGCGCACCGGCCGGAGGGCCGGCGCACCGGTTCGGCCGTGCGGGCGAACCGTTTGGCCCACGGCAGTTGCGCCCCGCGGTCACGCCGCCCGGTCGCGGGCGTGCAGGGCCGCCGCGACGACCGTCCGGGACTGGTGCTCGACCTGATGCTCCAGGGGGACCCAGCGGGCGTGGAAACGGTCGGCGAAGGCGTCGCTCCAGGTCGCGACGAGGTGCTCCAGGCGCGGAGCCGCGTCGTCGTCGCACTCCTGGAGGACCCGCCACAGCATCGCGGCCGCCCGCAGCGGCAGCCGGCGGGCGAACGCGTCCACGCTGCCGACGTACGCCATCGTCGTGTCGGCCGGCGGGGTGCGGGTCCAGTCCGCGGCCAGCCCGGGCACCAGCTCCAGCGCCCACCTGGCCGCCCGCAGCAGCGGACCGTCGACGCCCTCCAGCCGCGGCAGCACCTCGGCGAGCACCCGCTCCACCTCCGTCGCGTCCCGCAGCAGCCGTCGCGCCAGCCGCCGGATCGCCGCCGCCGGGGCGGGATGCGGGGCGGGGTCGTCCACCATGTCGCTCGCCCACATCGGGACCTCCACCACCGCCGTCAGACCGCCGTAGCGGTGGGCGTGGTACCAGGTGCTGTGCCGGGCGTCGTCCGGCATGCTCGGGTAGGCGGCCTCCGCGCCGGCGGCGGGCATCACATGCACGCCGGGCCCGGACGCCGGCCAGCCCGCCGCGTCGGAGGCGCCCGTCTCGACCGGGATGTGCAGTTGCGCGGCGGACTTCGCGAACGGCTCGGCCAGCCCCGGGATGTCCTTCGTCAACTGCACCCAGCTGCCGCCCAGGTCGGTCCCGTGCAGGGTCGCCTGGAGATAGGGGCGCAGCTCGTCGATGACCCGGGTCAGCGCGCGCGTCTCGGGCGGCAGCCGGTCCGGCGGCAGGACCGCCGGGGACCACTCCGGCTGCTCGGGGCCCGCCGGACGGAAGAAGCCGAGGTGGTACTCCAGCAGACTGCGGGGCGCGGGGGTGACGTGCAGACTCGCCCCGTCGGGGTCCGCGCACAGCAGGAAGTGCCAGGACGTGCCGTCGCGCAGTTCGCGTTCGTACAGCACCCGTTCGGCGAGCGCCAGCAGCGTGCACCCCCCGGTCGGCTCGTTGGCGTGGGCGCCCGCGACGACCAGCACGGCCCGCCGGGCGTGCCCCACGGACAGCAGGTGCAGCGGCCGGCCCGCACGGGAGACCCCCACCTGCCGCAGCGTGCACGTACCGGGCTGGCGCGCGGCCAGAGCCCGGGCAGAAGAGGTCAATTCGCTCACCGTGGGGTAGCGCAGCTCCGGCAGGAGACTCACCCCCGTATTCGTCCGCCCGGCCTTCGCCTCCGCAGTACCCCACGGCCGGTGTGAACTGTCAAGAACGCCCGCGGGCGGGCTTCAGGGGCGCTCGAAGCACGTCCCTGCGGTCGAGGGCGGGCCGACGACACGGCCGCGGGTACGGGCGTGCGACACCTGCTCGGACGCCTTCGCCGTTCGCCGTCGCTCAGTCCCCCGTTCCCCCCGTTCCCCCGCCGGGTCGTTCGTTCCCCCCGTTCCCCCCGCTCCCCCGCCGGGTCGTTCGTTCTCTCCGTCCGACCGCGCCGTGTGAGGCCGCCCGTTCGTCCGTCGCGTATCCGTTCGCCGCGTCAGTCGACCCGTTCCAGCAGCGCCACCGGCAGCCGTTCGAACAGGTCGGCCACGCGCGCGTGCCCGCTGAACTCCCGCTCCCCGGCCAGCGCGTCGGCCCAGCGCCCGGGCGGCAGTGCCAGCCGCGTCTCCCGCCAGCCGCCCGTCTCCGCCAGCCGCAGCGACAGCCGGGTGACGGCTGTGACCGCCCGGCCGGAACGCGCGAACGCCAGACAGTGGTCCGACGCCACCCCTTCCGCGGGCAGCGGCTCGTACGTCGCCGACTCGCCGAAGACGTCCGGCCGCCGCCGGCGCAGCCACAGCGCCGCCTCGGTCACCGCCGCCTTGGTGTCGGGTTCCTCGGGCGGGAAGCGCACCGGGCGCCGGTTGTCCGGGTCGACGAGCGTCCGGGACTCGCACTCGGCGCCCTGGTAGACGTCCGGCACGCCCGGCATCGTCAGATGCACCAGCGCCGTGCCGAGCACGTTCGCCCGGATGTGCGGCGCCAGCGCGCGGCGCAGCGCGGCCACCCGCTCGCCCGGCGGCCCGCACGGTCCCGCCGCAGCGAACGCGGCCAGCGCGTCCTCGTACGACGGCTCCTGCTCCGTCCAGCTGGTGTACAGGCCCGCCTCGCGCGCGTGCTTGAGCAGTGCGTCCAGGACGCGCTCCGGGGCCGCCGGGCCGAGCCCGAAGACCGTCTGCCAGGCCGCCCACGCCAGCTGCCCGTCCACCGACTGCCCGTCCACCGTCTGCCCGTCCACCGTCTGCCCGTCCACCGCGCCCTCCTGCGCGGCGGTGACCTCCGCCAGCACGTCGGACCAGCGCGCCGGGCACTCGGTGAGCACGGCGAGCGCGGCGCGCACGTCGGCGCTGCGCTTGGTGTCGTGCGTCGACACGACCGTCCCGGTGGCCGGCCAGTCGCGCTGCACGCGCGCGCAGTACGCGTGGAAGTCGGCCGGCGACACGCCCGGGGAGCCGGGGTCGCCGCCCACCTCGTTCGCCGCGGGCAGCGGCACGTACCGGTAGAACGCCGTGTCCTCCACCGACTTGGCGCGCAGCGCGGACGACGTCTGCGCGAACCGCGCCCGCAACTCCGCCCCCGCCTGGCCCTCCCCGCCGAGCACCAGTGCCCGCACCACGTCGACCGCGCCCGCCTCCTCCGGCACGGCGAACGCCTCCCGGGCCTCCTGGGCCGCCGCCTCGGTGACGACCGCCGCCGGGTCGCCCGAGGCGTAGGGCCGGTAGACCTCCATCCGGACCAGCAGCTCCACCAGGGCCCTGCGCAGCGCCCAGGGCGCCCGGTCGCGCAGACGGGGGTCGGACGAGGCGGCGCACGCCCGGGAGGCCGCCCGCGTCAGCCGGTCCGTCTCGGCCGCCAGTTCGTGCGAGAGCACCGTGTACGCCGCCCGCCGCACGGTCGGCCCCCAGTCGCCGCCCCGGTCCGTCTGCGGGGCCGCGAAGCGCCGGTAGCGGGCCAGGAGCTCCCCGGCCCCCGCGGGGTCCGTGAACAGGCCGTCGACGCGGCGCAGGGCGTCGTAGCCGGTCGTGCCGGCGACGGGCCAGGAGTCCGGCAGCCGCTCCCCGTCCGAGAGGATCTTCTCGACGACCGTCCACCGGCCGCCGCTCGCCGCGTGCAGCCGCTCCAGGTAGCCGTCCGGGTCGGCGAGGCCGTCCGGATGGTCCACGCGCAGGCCGTCGAGCACCCCCTCGTGCAGCAGCCGCAGGATCGTGCCGTGGGTCGCCTCGAACACCACCGGGTCCTCCACCCGCACCCCGATGAGCTCCGAGATGCTGAAGAAGCGCCGGTAGTTCAGCTCGGTGCGGGCCAGCCGCCACCAGGCGAGGCGGTACCACTGGGCGTCCAGCAACCGCGGCAGCGGCAGCCCGCCGGTGCCCTCGCGCAGCGGGAAGACGTGCTCGTGGTAGCGCAGGACGTGGCCGTCCACCCGCAGGTGCTCCAGTTCCCCGCCGACCGGACCGCCGAGCACCGGCAGCAGCATCCTGCCGTCCTGCGCCTCCCAGTCGACGTCGAACCAGCGCGCGTACGGCGAGCCGGGGCCCTCCCGCAGCACTTCCCACAGGGCATGGTTGTGGCGCGGGGACATCGCCATGTGGTTCGGCACGATGTCCACGACCAGGCCGAGCCCGTGCTCGCGCGCGGTGCGCGCCAGGGCCCGCAGTCCCTCCTCCCCGCCCAGCTCCGCACGCACGCGCGTGGGGTCGGTGACGTCGTAGCCGTGCAGGGAGCCGGGTACGGCCTCCAGGACGGGGGAGAGGTGCAGATGCGAGACGCCGAGCGAGGCCAGGTACGGCACGGCCGCCGCCGCGGCCCCGAAGGGGAACCCGGGCTGCAGCTGCAGCCGGTAGGTCGCCGTGGGCGGCACGGGAACGGGGGCGTCACGTCGCTCAGGGGTCATGACACCCTTCGTACCCGCCCCGCCGCGTTTCGTGTCACCGCCTCCCCGTCCGGGGGCGGTCCGGACCCGTCTCCCGGGCCCTCGGCCGGGTCCGTCCCGCAAGCCGGCCCCTCGCCGCCCCGTGCCGCCCGGGAGCGGCCTACGTGGGCCGCTGCAGCACCGTCATGCTCCGGTCGGGCAGCGTCAGCCGGGCCCCGGCCTGCACCTCGGCGCCCGCCCCCTGGGCCACGGACGCCGGGTCCGCCGTGTCCACCACCACCTGCCACTGCCGTCCGTGGTCGACCGGCACCACGAACTCCAGGGTCCTGGCGGTGGCGTTGAACATCAGCAGGAAGGAGTCGTCCGTGATCCGTTCGCCGCGCGGGCCCGGCTCGGAGATCGCGTTGCCGTTGAGGAACACCGACAGCGCGGACGCCTGTGCCCGGTCCCAGTCCCGCGGCGCCATCTCCGTCCCGCCGGGCGTGAACCAGGCGATGTCCGACAGCTCGTCATGGGTGCCCTCCACCGGCCGGCCGTGGAAGAAGCGGCGCCGCCGGAAGACGGGATGCTCACTGCGCAGCCGCACCAGCGCGCGCGTGAAGTCCAGCAGCTCGCTGCCGTCCTGCGGCCACTCGACCCAGGCCAGCTCGCTGTCCTGGCAGTAGGCGTTGTTGTTGCCCTTCTGGGTGCGCCCGAACTCGTCCCCGTGGCTGATCATCGGCACGCCCTGGGAGAGCATCAGCGTGGCGACGAAGTTGCGCATCTGCCGGGCCCGCAGCGCCAGCACCCCGGGGTCGTCGGTGTCGCCCTCCACGCCGCAGTTCCAGGACCGGTTGTGGCTCTCGCCGTCCCGGTTGTCCTCCCCGTTGGCCTCGTTGTGCTTGGCTTCGTAGGAGACCAGGTCGTGCAGGGTGAACCCGTCGTGGCAGGTCACGAAGTTGATCGAGGCCAGCGGGCGCCGACCGTCGTCCTGGTAAAGGTCGGACGAGCCGGTCAGCCGGGAGGCGAACTCGCCCACCGCCCGCGCCTCGCCCCGCCACACGTCCCGCACGGTGTCGCGGTACTTGCCGTTCCACTCCGTCCACAGCGGCGGGAAGTTCCCCACCTGGTAGCCGCCCTCGCCCACGTCCCACGGCTCGGCGATCAGCTTCACCTGCGAGACCACCGGGTCCTGCTGGACCAGGTCGAAGAACGACGACAGCCGGTCCACCTCGTGGAACTGGCGCGCCAGGGTCGCCGCGAGGTCGAAGCGGAACCCGTCGACATGCATCTCCAGGACCCAGTAGCGCAACGAGTCCATGATCATCTGCAGTACGTGCGGAGACCGCATGAGCAGCGAGTTCCCGGTGCCGGTGGTGTCCGTGTAGTACCGCGGGTCGTCCGCCAGCCGGTAGTAGGACGGATTGTCGATGCCCCGGAAGGACAGCGTCGGGCCCAGGTGGTTGCCCTCGGCGGTGTGGTTGTAGACCACGTCGAGGATGACCTCGATGCCCGCCTCGTGCAGCGCCCGCACCGCCGACTTGAACTCCAGCACCTGCTGGCCGCGGTCACCCCAGGAGGCGTACGCGTTGTGCGGGGCGAAGAAGCCGATCGTGTTGTAGCCCCAGTAGTTGTTCAGCCCCATGTCGACGAGCCGGTGGTCGTTGACGAACTGGTGCACCGGCATCAGCTCCAGGGCCGTCACCCCGAGCTCCGTCAGATGCTCGAGGACCGCCGGGTGGGCGAGGGCCGCGTAGGTGCCGCGCAGCTCCTCCGGCAGCCCGGGGTGGCGCATCGTCAGGCCCTTGACGTGGGCCTCGTAGATCACCGTCTGGTGGTAGTCCGTGCGCGGACTGCGGTCGTCGCCCCAGTCGAAGTACGGGTTGACCACCACCGACGTCATCGTGTGCGGCGCCGAGTCGAGGTCGTTGCGCCGCTCGGGCGCGCCGAAGTGGTAGCCGTACACCTCCTCGCCCCACCGGATCGCGCCCGCGACCGCCTTCGCGTAGGGGTCGAGCAGCAGCTTCGCCGAGTTGCAGCGCTGCCCGCGACCGGGGTCGTAGGGGCCGTGCACCCGGAAGCCGTACCGCTGCCCCGGCATGACGCCCGGCACGTACGCGTGCCGGACGAACGCGTCGCTCTCCCGCAGTTCCACCGCCGTCTCCGAGCCGTCGTCGTGCAGCAGACACAGCTCTACTCGGTCCGCGGCCTCCGTGAAGACCGCGAAGTTCGTGCCGGCGCCGTCGTACGTGGCACCGAGGGGATACGCCTCTCCAGGCCAGACCTGCATGGATACGACTCTTTCAGGTGTGCCGCCGCGGCGGGGTCGCCTTGCCGCCCGAGTCTCCCGGAAACTGAGGGAACCACCCGTGACGTACGCCCCTCTTACCCGGTGACCGGTGCATGCGGGGCCAAACGGACACCGTGTGCCGAACCAGTGGGGCAGACGTACTCCCGGCAGCAGGGGGAGTAGGGGGAGATTGTGCGCACGACAGTGCGCCGCCACCTGGGCAAGGTGGTGGCGGGTACGGCCATAGCGGTGGCCGCGACAGCCGTGATGGTCGGGATCACCCTCCCGGGCACGGCGGGGGCGGACGACACGGGAGGCGGCAAGAACGGACAGAGCGCGGGCCGGGCGGCCGACGGAACCCAGGGGGACACGGCGGCGGTGCGGCCCGGCGTCGTCGAGGAGGCGCCCGCCGAGGGCGCGAAGGGCACCGGACGCGATCCGCTGACCGACGACGAGATCGCGCGCGTCGAGAAGATCGCACTCGGCCGGCAGCCGCTCACCGCCGCGAAGGACGTGGACGGCGACCGCGGCCCCCAGCGCCTCGGCGTGGACCTCGCCGACCTCGAGGCCGACGAGGTCGACGACCCCGATGCGCCCCGGCGCGCGGAGGTGTCGTTCTACGACTACGCGACCGACACGCTTCTCACCAGGACGGTCAACCTCGACACCGGCAAGGTCGAGGCCACCGGTTCGCAGCGCGGCGTCCAGCCGCCGCTCGGCACCGCCGAGCAGAGCGAGGCGGCCGCCCTGCTGATCGCCGACCCGCTGGGCGCCGGCCTCAAGGCCGACTTCAAGGACGCCACCGGCAAGGTCCTCACCTCACCCGAACAGCTGCAGCTCGCCGGCATGGTGTATCGGGCGGTGCCGGGCGCAGGCCCGGCCGCCCTCGCCAAGTGCGGCGAACACCGCTGCGTACGGCTGCTGTCGAAGGTCAGGAACGGACCGTGGATCGACACCCGAAGCCTGGTGATCGACCTCAGCGCCCGCAAGGTGGCCCGGATCACCGGTTGAGCCGGCCCTGAACCGCTCTGACCGCTCTGACCGCTCTGACCTCTCTGGCCGCCCTGTACCGCTTTGAACCGACGCGGCGGCCACGTCGGCCTACGCCACGTCCGTCCGCTGTGAACCGGCGGGCCCACGCGGCCCACGCCCGGCCCGTCCGCTCCGAAGACCGACGCGGGGCCCACGCGGCCCACGCCCGGTCCTTCCGCCCGTCCGTCGTCGCCCCGCCTGCCTCCTGCAGAGGGATGCAAAGGAGTCATGTCGTCATGCGCGTTCCGTTTCTGAAGCGCGGCCCCCGGTCGCAGGGCGCCGCCCGCGCCCGCACCGGCGTGGCCGCCGGCCTCTGTGCGGCGGCACTCGCCGCCGGTGTGGCCGCCGGCGGCGGCCCGGCCGCCGCCCAGCCGAAGGCCGCCCCCGCGGCGGCCGCCGCCGACTGCAGCGCCGCCTACCGCATCGAACAGAAGCTCTCCACCGGCACCACCTGGCGCATGTGCTGGCGCTTCGAGGCCAAGTCCGGGCTCGTCCTCGAGAAGGTCTCCTACCAGCCGCCCGGCGAGGCCAAGCCGATCCGCGTCCTCAACAGCGCCAAGATCGCCCAGATCCACGTCCCGTACGACGACGGCAAGAACGAGTACAACGACATCACCGACTACAACTTCGGCTCGGGCCTGGTCAACATGACGCCCGCCGAATGCCCCGGCGGCACCATCCGCACGGTGAAGGTCCCCGACTCGTTCACCGGGAGCCCGAACGTCAAGGGCCTGTGCACCACGACCCGTTCGCGCGGCCACGCCTACCGCATGCAGGCCGACAACAACAAGGTCTTCCAGGCCCAGGGCAAAGACCTGCTGATCTACACCGTCAACAAGGTGGGCTGGTACGAGTACATCACCGAATGGCGCTTCTCCGACGACGGCGCGATCAACATGAACGTCGGCGCCACCGGCAGCCTCTCGCCCTTCGACTACGACGCCGGCGACGGCCGCGGCTGGCCCCTCGGCAAGGGCGCCAAGGCCTACGCCACCAGCCACAACCACAATGTGTTCTGGCGGCTCGACTTCGGCCTCGACGGCTCCTCGGCCGGCAAGGTGGAGCAGTACGACTCGGTGGTCAGCCCGCCCGCCGGCGCCCAGCAGGGCCCGACCACCAAGACCACCCGCACCGCCGTCACCAAGGAACTCGCGGGCGACGCCGCGAACATGCGCTGGTGGCGGGTGGTCAGCGCGACCGGCAAGAACAAGGACGGCCACGCCCGCTCCTACGAATTCGTCCCCGGCGCCACCACCAAGTACGCGGGACGCCCCTTCACCCGGCACGACGTGTACTTCACGCAGTACAACAAGTGCGAGCAGTACGCCAGCAACAACGTGCGCGACTGCGGCAGCCCGCTGCACGGGTACTCGGTCGACAAATGGGTGAACGGCCAGGCCCTCACCCACCCCGTGGCCTGGGTGAACGTGGGCTTCCACCACGTCGCCCGGGACGAGGACCAGCAGCCCATGCCGGTCCACTGGCAGGGCTTCTCGCTCGCCCCCAGGGACGTCACCGCCATGAATCCGCTCACCCCCTCCGCCCTCGCGGGACAGAACGGACGGCCGAACGCCGGTAGTTGAGAAACGACCTGTCCATCCGGCTGCACCGCCCGCCGCTCGCGGAGTACCCTTCCTTGATCGTTGGGACGGGGAGTGCTCGGGGGAGCGGAAGGCGGTGCGCGGGTGGGCTCGGGAGGGCTGGAGCTGCCCCCTGGTGACGAGGGTCACGAGGGGAGCTCCGCAGACGTCCCGCCCGGCACGGTGTCCCTGGCCCGGCCGATGGAGACGAACGCCATCGGACCGGAGCTGGACTGGGACACCGAAGCCTGGCGGGAGGTGCGCACCCGCGCCCAGCGGGCCGGCCGGGCCTACATCTGGCTGAATCTCGTCGAGCAGCGGCTGCGCTCGGTCGTGGCCGCCGTGCTGCGCCCCATCTACGAACCCGTCAACGGCGACGAATGGGTGGTCGCCGCGGCCGGCCCCGCCGGGCAGGAATGGGTGCAGCGCGCCGTCGCGGTACGCGAAGTCAGCCGCCGCAAGGGCTACTTGCTCGACCCGGCCGACGACAACGTGATCTCCTTCCTCACCCTGCCCCAGCTGCGCGAACTGATGGTGCAGCACTGGCCCTGCTTCGAGCCGTACTTCGACGACCGCCGCGACGTCGAACTCGCCCTGGACGAGCTGGAGGTGACCCGCAACGTCGTCTCCCGCAACCGGGCTCTGTCCGAGGCCGTCCTGAGCCAGGCCGAACGGGCCTCCGCGCGCCTGCTGGAGATGCTCGGCACCAGCGGCGACGTGCCCTCCGCACGCCGGCTGCCCGTCGACGCCGTCGAGGACCTCGTCGGCGACCGGTACGCGGACGTGGTCGCCGTCCACTCCGACCGGGTGCGGCTGCTGCGCCAGTTCCCCGCCGAGGACATCTTCGACGGCTCCCGCCGGATCGACGCCATCGGCATCGGCCTCAACCTGCTGGTGCAGAACTTCTCCGGCCGCCGCCTGGTCCGCCTCGCCGAGGCCGGCGCCCGCGTCCGGCTGCTCTTCCTCAACCCGGCGTCCAGCGCGGTCAAGCGCCGCGAACGGGAACTCGGCATGAAACGCGGCGAGTTGAGCCGCGCCGTGGAGATGAACATCCTGCACATGCGCCGGGTCCGGTCCCGGCTGCGCGACCCGGGCGCCTTCCAGATCCAGGTGTACGACGAGACGCCCCGCTTCACCGCCTACCTCGTCGACGGCGACGGCACCGACGGCATTGCGGTGATCCAGTCCTATCTGCGGCGCATGCGCGGCATGGAGGCGCCGGTGCTGGTGCTGCGGGGCGGCAGCCGGGTGGTCAAGCCGGGCGAGGTGGACGAAGCCGGCCTCTTCCCGGCATATCGCGAGGAGTTCGAGCTGGCCTGGGCGGACTCGCGGCCGGTGTCCTGAAACGTCGGGCGCCTAAAACGTCGGGTGTCCTGAAACGTCCGGTGTCCTGAAACGTCCGGTTCTCCTCGCGGTAAGCGGAACGCGCTCCTCTGATTGTCAGTGGCCCATGGGAAGGTGGGAACCACTGGGGGAAGCACCACCGAGAAGGGGGGCCGACATGGCCTGGCACCAGGAGCTGCTGGTCGGCTTCGACCTGGAGACCACCGGGACGGACCCGCGCGAGGCGCGCATCGTCACGGCAGCCGTGATCGAAGTCAGGGACGGGCAGGTCCTGGGACATCGCGAGTGGCTGGCGGACCCGGGCGTGGAGATCCCGGCCGACGCGGTCGCGGTGCACGGGATCAGCAACGAGCGGGCGGCCGCCGACGGCGCTCCGGCCGACCGGGTCGCGAACGCGATAGCCGACGTCCTCGTGGGCTACTGGCGCACCGGGGTCCCGGTCGTCGCCTACAACGCGGCCTTCGACCTCACGCTGCTGTCGGCCGAACTGCGCCGCCACGGGCTGCCCTCGCTGCGCGAGCGCCTCGGCGGCCTCGACCCGGCACCGGTGGTCGACCCGTACACCATCGACCGCTCGGTCGACCGCTACCGGCGCGGCAAGCGCAACCTCGAAGCGGTCTGCGCCGAGTACGGCGTCCGCCTCGACTCCGCGCACGACGCCTCCGCCGACGCCCTCGCCGCCGCCCGGCTGGCCGGGGCGATAGCGGCCCGCCACCCCAAGGTCGCCGGTCTCGGCCCGGCCGAGCTGCACCGCCGTCAGATCGAGTGGTACGCCGAGTGGGCGGCGGACTTCCAGAGCTTCCTGCGCCGCAAGGGTGACGCGGAGGCGGTGGTGGACGGCTCCTGGCCGGTGCGGGAGCCGGCCGGCAGCCCCAGCGTGTGAGGCGCGGCCGGGAGGCCCGAGCACGTCGCCGCCCTCGCGACGGGGCCGGTGTCCCGGGCCCGTGTCCGGGCCCCTCGCACGGGTCTGTGTCTTTGGCGGGGGAGCGCGCCCGGGCGGCGGAGTGTTCCGGCGGGGGAGCGTCTGGGTGGGGGAGCGTCCCGGCAGGAAGTGAGTCCCCCGGCCGGGGAAGCGTCCTCGGCCGGGGAAAGCGACCTTGGTGGAGGAATCGCCCCCGGTGAGGCCGGGTTCCGCGAAGGGGCGCCGTCCTCAGAAGGGGTACCAGCGCACCGCCTCGTCCCCGTCCCGCAGTGACGCCACCCGGCGCCGGAACTCCGCCGCGGCCTCGGCGTTCGCCGGCGCGTGCTGGGCGACCCAGGCGCAGCTCGCGGTCTCGCGCGCGCCCCGCAGCACCGCACAGCCCTCCCACTCCCGCACGTCCCACCCGTAGGCCTCGGTGAACGCGTCGTAGGCCTCGGCGGGCAGGCCGTACCGGTCGAGGGAGAGCGCCATGACGACGAGGTCGTGCTCGCGCAGATCGGCGGAGAACGTCTCCAGGTCGACCAGGACCGGCCCGTCGGGGCCGATGTGCACATTGCGCGCCAGCGCGTCGCCGTGGATCGGGCCGGGCCGCAGCCGCGGGGTGAGAGCGGCGGCGGCCTCGGCGAAGCCGTCGCGTCGCGCGCGCAGAAAAGCCGCGTCCGCCGGGTCGATCGCGTCGCCCGCGAGCCGCAGCCAGCGTTCGACTCCCGACAGCAGGTCCCGCGGGGGCAGCGCGAAGGCGGGGGCGGGCAGGGCGTGCACCAGCCGCAGCAGTCCGGCCAGGTCCCGTGGCCCGGCAGGCCGCACCGGATCCGGCAGCCGGTGCCACACCGTCACCGGATGCCCCTCGACCAGCAGCGGCTTCGGCTCGGCTGCCCGCACCGCGGGCACGCCCGCCTCGGCCAGCCACGCCGCGACGTCCAGCTCGCGCCGGGCCCGTTCGAGGAGTTCGGCGTCCCGGCCCACCTTCACCGCCAGGCCGCCGGCGGCGAAC
Source organism: Streptomyces sp. B21-105 (assembly GCF_036898465.1). Lineage (NCBI taxonomy): Bacteria > Bacillati > Actinomycetota > Actinomycetes > Kitasatosporales > Streptomycetaceae > Streptomyces > Streptomyces sp. B21-105. Next base: position 7,403,185 of record NZ_JARUMJ010000001.1, read on the forward strand.
ACCGCGTTCTCCCCGAGGGCGAGCAGCCGCGCGTCCGCCGCCGGGCCGGGCAGCACTCCCGCCGCGGCCAGTACGATCCGCGCCCGCGCCTCGTCCATCGTCCGCCTTCGTGTCGTCGCCGGCCCGGCCCCGCCGACGGGGCCTGCCGTCCGGCGGTGTGGCCCCGCCGACGGCGTGGCCCCGCCGACGGCATGGTCCGGTCGTTCGACGCTCAGTGTCGCATTCGGGCAGGCAGGCGCCGCTCGAGCGGTCTGCGCTCCGACGGCGGGGCGGCGGGGTGTACTCTCGATTTCAGTTGCACGATACGTATCGTCTCGCCTACGGTCGGCCCATGACCAGTCGCGCCGCCCATATCGCCATGTTCTCCATCGCCGCCCACGGCCACGTGAACCCCAGCCTGGAGGTGATCCGCGAACTCGTCGCCCGCGGGCACCGCGTGACGTACGCGATTCCGCCCGCCTTCGCCGAGAAGGCCGCCGGCGCCGGAGCCGAGGTCAAGCCGTGGCACTCGACGCTGCCCTCCCCGGACGACGCCCCGACCGCCTGGGGAACCACGCTCCTCGACCACGTGGAGCTCTTCCTGGCCGACGCCGTCCAGGCGCTGCCCCAGCTGGCCGAGGCCTACGACGGCGACGAACCCGACCTCGTGCTGCACGACATCACCGCCTACCCGGCTCGCGTCCTCGCCCATCGCTGGGGCGTCCCCGCCGTTTCGCTGTCGCCCAATCTCGTCGCCTGGGAGGGGTACGAGGAGGAGGTCGCCGAACCGATGTGGGCCGAACCGAGGAAAACGGAACGCGGAAAGGCTTACTACGCCCGTTTCCAGGCCTGGCTGGAGGAGAACGGGATCACCCGGCACCCGGACGCCTTCGTCGGCCGCCCGAACCGCTCCCTCGTCCTGATCCCCAGGGCGCTGCAGCCGCACGCCGACCGGGTGGACGAGAGCGTGTACACGTTCGTCGGCAGCTGCCAGGGCGACCGGACCGCCGAAGGCGAGTGGACCCGGCCCGCCGACGCCGAGAAGGTGGTGCTCGTCTCGCTGGGCTCCGCCTTCACCGACCGGCCGGAGTTCTACCGGGAGTGCGTACGGGCCTTCGGCGTCCTGCCCGGCTGGCGCCTCGTGCTCCAGATCGGCCCGCGCGTCGACCCGGCCGTGCTCGGCGAGGTGCCCGACTCCGTCGAAGTGCGTTCCTGGATCCCGCAGTTGGCGGTGTTGCGGCAGGCCGACCTGTTCGTCACCCACGCGGGCGCCGGCGGCAGCCAGGAGGGGCTGGCAACGGCCACGCCGATGATCGCCGTACCGCAGGCCGTGGACCAGTTCGGCAACGCCGACGTCCTTCAGGAGCTCGGCGTGGCCCGGCGGATCGACACGGCGGACGCCACGGCCGAGACCCTGCGCGAGGCCGCCCTCGAACTCGTCGACGATCCCGAGGTCGCCCGCCGGCTCAAGGCGGTCCAGGCGGAGATGGCTGCGGAAGGCGGCACACCGCGGGCGGCGGACCTCGTCGAGGCCGAACTCGACGGGACACGCGGCTGAACCGGGCAGGAGGTGCGGCTGAACCGGTCAGGACACGCGGCTGAGCCGGGAGCACGCGAACCTGAACCCGGCACGCAGAAGGGCCCGTTGACTCCCCCGGAAGTCAACGGGTCCTCAGTGCTGTCGCCTGCTGTAGCTTGCGGTTCCCTTGCGGGGACGCCGCAGAGCGTCAGACCCTCACCTGCCGGTCCTCGTCGTCCCGCGCCACCGGCGCGACCGCCTCCGGCGACTCGTCGTGCGTGAGGTCGGGCAGCCAGTGCAGCCACTTCGGCAGGTACCAGTTGCGCTCGCCGAGCAGCGCCATCACGGCAGGCAGCAGCACACCGCGGATGATCGTCGCGTCGATCAGAACCGCTGCCGCGAGACCCACGCCCATCTGCTTCATCGACTGCATGGACAGCGTCCCGAAGATCGCGAACACGGCGACCATGATGACGGCGGCGCTGGTGACCACGCCCGCCGTGGTGACGACGCCGTGCGCGATGGCCTCGTTCGTCGTACGCCCCCGCAGCCGCGCCTCGCGGATCCGGGACACGACGAACACGTGGTAGTCCATCGACAGACCGAACAGGATCACGAACAGGAACAGCGGCAGCCAGGTGATGATGGCGCCGACGCCCTCCGCGCCCACCAGCGACGCGCCCCAGCCGTGCTGGAACACGGCGACGAGGATGCCGTAGGCCGCGCCCACCGACAGCAGGTTGAGCACGATCGACGTGATCGCGACCGTCAGCGAGCGGAACGACAGCAGCATCAGCAGGAAGGCGAAGACCACGACGAACGCGAAGACGGGAGTGACGGCTCCGGCCAACTGGTCGTTGAAGTCCTGCGAACCGGCCACCTGGCCCGTGATCGGCGCCTGGACGCCGTCCACCTTGCCGAGCGTGGCGGGCCGCACCTCGTCGCGCAGCTTCGCCAGGCTCGCCCCCGCCTTGTCGAGGTCGGAGCCGCCGACCAGAGGGACGTACACGTACGCGATGTTCTGCGCGTCGTGCAGCTTGATCTCGACCGGGCCCCGGGAGGCGCCCGAACTCACGGCCTGCTCCTTGAACGCCTGGAGCGCGGCCTTCACGTCGGCGGCGTTGATGTCGTCCGCCTTGACGATCACCTCGGCCGGTTCGGATCCGCCCGGGAAGGCCTCGTTGACCCGGTTGTACGTCTGCACGATGGGCAGCGAGTCGCCGAACTCCTGGTCCAGGGTGAGGTTCTGGGTCTTCATGCCGACTGCCGGAGCGGCGATCGCGAGCAGCGCGCCGGCCGCGACGACCAGCGAGACGCCGGGCTTGGCGAGGACGACCTTCAGCACGGCGCTCCAGAACCGGCTGCCCTGCGCGGCACGGCCGCCGTTGCCCTTCTTGCGGCGCTTGTCGGGGTGCAGGAACGGGATCTGGCCCTTCTCCACCCGGTGGCCGAGCAGCGAGAGAAGCGCCGGCAGCACGGTCACCGAACCGACCATGGCGACCGCGACCACCATCAGAGAGGCCAGACCCATCGCCTCGAACGTGGCGAGCCCCGTGAACAGCATGCCCGCCATCGCCACGCACACGGTGACACCGGAGACGATCACGGCACGGCCGCTGGTCGCCGCGGCGATCCTGAGAGCGGTTTCCGGATCACGTCCCGCGGCCCGCTCCTCGCGCTCACGGCGGAGGTAGAACAGGCAGTAGTCGACGCCCACGGCCAGACCGACCAGCAGCATCACCGAGCTCGCGGTGTCGTCCATCGGCTGGAAGTGGCTGACGATGCTCATCAGACCCATCGTCGCCATGATCGCCGTGACCGCGAGGGCCACCGGCAGCAGCGCCGCCACCAGCGCGCCGAAGGCGATCAACAGGATGCCCAGCGCCACCGGTACCGCGGAGTACTCGGCCTGCTGGAAGTCGTCGCCGAACGCGTCGTCGAACGTCTTCATCATGCTGGCGCCGCCGATCTCCTCGATCCGCAGCGAGGAGTGCTCTTTCTGCACGCCCGCGACCGCGTCGAGAACCGGCTCGACCCGCTCGCCGGCGGTGTCGGAGTCGCCGCGCATGTCGAACTGCACGAGCGCGCTGCGGCCGTCCTTGGAGATCGTCTGCGTGTCGTAGGGTGAGGTCACGTCGGTGACCTCACCGGTCTTGCCGACCGCCGCGACGACCGCGGTGACAGCCGCCTTGAACTCCGGGTCGGTGGCCTTGAGGGAACCGTCCTTCGCCTGGATGAGCACGGTCTCGCCTGCCGGCTCCTCGATCCCGGCATCCTCGATGATCTTGGCGGCCGTGTGGGTCTCGCCCGCGAGCTGGTCGCTCTCCTTCACCTCGACCGTGCCGGCCGCCGAGCCGATCCCCATGGCCAGGACGACGAACAGCACCCAGATGCCGACCGCGGCCCATCGATGCCGGGCACTCCAGCCGCCCGCCCGCGCGGCGAAACCCCGCACCCTTGTATCTCCGGTTCCCATGACGGGCCTGCCCCCTTGTGATGCGGTGGAGGCCCCCTGCCGCCACCTTCCGATTCGAAGGTATGGCCTGGATAAAGCCGTCTCGTCGTGCTGCCCGGTGAAGTGCCGGGCACACGAGTCCTCCCCTCGGAGCGCGTCGTCTCACCACTGGGTAGGACAGTGACCCCTTACACCTATCAGCGGATCTCGGGGGCGGCGTTCAGGGTGCAGTCGCCGGTGAAGCGTGGAAATGTCGTTGGAAAGTTTGCTCAACACGTCACAGGCCTGTGGAGAAGTCCGTCAGAGGTTGCTCCGCGGCCCGTCGATCGGCGAGAGTTTCGCCCGGCCCCTCGTCCGGGCCGCCCGGCCCCTTCGTCCGGGCCCGTGGCCGTCGTGCTCACCCCCACGGGGCACGGCGGCCGCATAGGCTGAGCGGGTGACGACGACGTACGCGGCCCTGCTGCGCGGCATCAACGTGGGCGGCAACAGAAAGCTCCCCATGGCCGAACTGCGCACCCTGCTCGAAGAGCTCGGCCACGGCGACGTGCGCACCTACCTCCAGAGCGGTCAGGCCGTCTTCTCCAGCGGCCACGGCGACGAGGAGAGCCTGGCCGCCGGGCTCACGGCGGCGATCGAGAAGCGCTTCGGCTTCGCCGTGGACGTGCTCGTGCGCGACCACGCATATCTGCGGGCCGTCGCCGACGCCTGCCCGTTCCCGGCCGCCGAACTGGAGGCCAAGCAACTCCACGCCACCTACTTCTCCGCGCCCGTCGACGAGGAGCGCTTCGCCGGCATCGACCGCGCCGCACACCTCCCCGAGGACTTCCGCCTCGGCGACCGCGTCCTGTACCTGTACGCCCCCGTCGGCCTCGGCCGCTCCAAGCTCGCCGAGCAACTCGCGAAGCCCCGCGTGAACAAGGGGCTCATCGCCACCACCCGTAACTGGAACACCGTCCTCAAACTGGTGGAGATGACCCGGCAGTGAACCGGCCCCGACGGCGGCCGTGACCGGGTGGGGCGGCCGTGACCGGGCGGGACTGGACGGTGGCCGCAATTGGGCGAGCCAGGCACGGTGGCGCCTTCGACGCCCCCTGGCCACCCCCGGCTCGCACCCGGCTCGCACGCCGGGGTTGCTCGGGCTTGCCCCCGGCGTGCACGTGGCCGGCCCCGGCGCGGGGCGGTGTCGCCGGTACGGCGAAGACGCCCTGCGGCAGGGGAGGGCAGGGTAGGGGAGGGGAGAGCGTGGCAGGCCAGGGTGTCCCGCCGCCCCACCGGGCCCTTCACCACCGGAAGTTGCCACGCCCCGCCCATGAATCCCGCCGACGAATCCCCTCGACGAATCCCCTCGACGAATCCCGTCCGCGTACCCGGGCGGCTGTGCGAGGCTCGTCCCATGCGCTACATCATCATCGGGGCAGGGGCGGTCGGGGGCACGATCGCCGGACGGCTGGCGGAGGCGGGGCAGCACGTCGTCCTGGCGGCGCGCGGCGCGCACCGGGCGGCCCTCGTGGAGAGCGGACTGCGACTGCGCGTCCCGGAGGGCCGGCTGACCTTCCGGCTGCCCGTGGTCGAGAGCCCGGCCGAACTCGGCACACTGCGCACCGACGACGTCCTCGTCCTCGCCGTCAAGACCCAGGACGCCGAGTCGGCCCTGGGGGCATGGGGGCCGGCCCCGGTCGAGGGCGGCGCCACCGCAGCCGAACGGCTGCCGCTGTTCTGCGCGCAGAACGGCGTGGAGAGTCCCCGGGTGGCCCTGCGCCGCTTCCGGCACGTCTACGCCGTGTGCGTCTGGCTGCCGTCCACCCACGTCGACCCCGGCATGATCGCCGCCGCGGGCACCCCGCTCACCGGCATCCTGCACCTCGGCCGGTATCCGCACGGCGCCGACGACACCGTCCGCCGTGTCGCCGCCGACCTGGAGAAGGCACACTTCGAGGCGCCCGTCGTGCCGGACGTCTCCCGCTGGCAGTACGCCAAACTCCTGTCCAACCTCGGAAACGCCCTGGAAGCGGTGAGCGGGCCGACCGGCGACCCCCGCGCCGAGGCGCTGTACGCGCGTGTGCGGGCCGAGGGCGAGAGCGTGCTGCGCGCCGCCGGCATCCCGTACGCGAGCACCGAGGAACAGCGGGCCGCACGCGGCGACAAGATGACCCTCGTCCCGCTCGACGACGCCCCACGCGGCGGCGGCTCCTCCTGGCAGTCTCTCAGCCGCGGCACCGGGACCATCGAGGCCGACCACCTCAACGGCGAGATCGTGCTCCTCGGGCGCCTGCACGGCGTGCCCACCCCGCTGAACGAGTTGCTGCAACGGCTTGCGAACGAGTTCGCCCGGGAGCGGCGGGAACCCGGTTCCCTGCCGTTGCAGGACCTGTTGCGGCTGGCCGACGACGCTGTCGCGTTTCTTCAAGATTCCCCAGAACCCCGCTCTGTAGCGTGAGCGGCATGAAGCACGACGAGACCCACCGGTACCTGTCCGCATGCGCCGCCGAGGCGGCGCGCGTCGCCCGCGGCGTTCCCGCGGAGCGGCTGAACGACCCCACGCACTGCCCCGGTTGGACGCTGCGCACCCTGGTCGACCACTGGGTCCTGTACACCTCCCACGGCCTCGAGCACCGCGCCCTGCGCAAGCCCCTGCCCGACGAGCTGACCGGCCGCGACTTCACCGCCGACCCGCACTGGGCGAACGCGTACGCCGAGCAGCTCGACCGGGCCGTCGCCGCCTGGGCGGACCCGGCCGTGTGGGAGGGCGAGATCGACCTCGGGGCGGCGGCGATGCCCGCCGCCGAGGTGGTCTCGCTGATCATCAAGGAGACGGCGCTGCACGGTTGGGACGTGGCCGTCGCCACCGGCCAGGAGTTCAGGCTCCCCGACGACGTGGCCCGGTTCGTCCTCGACGTCGTCGAACGGCACGGCGACCTCTACCGCCGCTACGAGGGCTTCGCGCAGGCGGTGCCGGTGGCGCAGGACGCGCCGGTGTTCGAACGGGCGCTCGCCGCGAGCGGCCGCGACCCGCGCCAGGGCCCGGTCCCGGCGCCGGCCTGACGGCCGGCTCGCTCCGTCGTCCTGCGGGGTCGGCGAGATCCATGGCGTCCATGGCGTCCATGGCGTCTGTGGGGTTCGTGGGGGTTCGACCCATCGGCAGCGGTTGCACAGCCGACCTCCGCCACCGTCACGACACACACGCGCCAGCCCGCGCCGCCGCCCGTCGGCCGCAGTCGCGCACCCGCCGGCGGTCGCACACCCGCCGGCTGAGGTTCCGCCTCAGGCCCCCACAGATGCCAGAGCCGGTGTCCGGGCTGTTTCGTAACGTTCCAGAAGCACCCGGGCCACCTCCGGCGCCGGGCCCAGCACGTCGGCCAGGACGTCCGCCCCGGCCGCTCCGCGCGCGATGCGGTCCGGCAGAAAACCGGGGGCCAGGACGTACGGCGCGACGGCGACGCGCGCACACCCCAGCGCCCGCAGTTCGCGGACCGCGTCCTCGGTGCGCGGCAAAGAGGCGGAGGCGAACGCAGGCCGCACGGCACACCAACCGGTGCGCCGCCACTCCCGCGCGATTTCTGCGATCACTGCGATCGCCTCCGGGTCGGAGGACCCCGCCGAGGCCAGCACGACCCCGGTCGAGGACTTGTCGGCGGGCGACAGCCCCGCCTCGTACAACCGCCGTTCCAGCGCGGAGAGCAGCAACGGCGAGGGGCCGAGCACCTCGGCCTGCCTGATCCGCAGCTGCGGCGGCGCGTGCCGCAGCACCGCCGGGATGTCCGCCTTCGCATGGAACGCACGGGTCAACAGCAACGGCAGCGCCACGACGTTTCGCACGCCGTCCGCCGCCAGCGACTCCAGCACCCCGTGCACGGACGGCACGTTGAAATCGAGGAAACCGGTCTCTACACGCAACCCCGGCCGCAGCGACCGTACCCGCCGCACCAGGGCGTGGACGGTCGCGGCATGCCGCGGGTCACGGCTGCCGTGGGCGATCACCACAAGGGCGGGGAGAACCGGTTTCCTGTGCATGCGGCGTCAGCTCTTCACCAGCAGGCCGCGGCTGCGCAGCACCCACCGCTCGAGCGGACTGAAGATCAGCAGGTCGATCGCGATGCCGACGAACAGGATGAGCAGGATCGCCTCGAACACCATCGACATGTCACTGGCGTTGCGCCCGTTCTCCAGCAACTGGCCGAGGCCGACGCCGAGATCGGGGAACGACGCGATGATCTCCGCCGCCATCAGTGAACGCCACGAGAACGCCCAGCCCTGTTTCAGACCCGCCACATAGCCCGGCAGCGCGGCCGGCAGCGTGATGTACACCGTGCCCTTCAGCCCCGTCGCCCCCATGGTGCGGCCCGCCCGCAGGAACAGCGGCGACACCTGGTCGACCCCGGAGACCAGCCCGTTGGCGATGGACGGCACCGCGCCGAGCAGGATCACCGCGTACATCATCGAGTTGTTCAGACCCAGCCACAGCACGGCCGGCGGCACCCACGCCACCGACGGCAGCGACTGGAGACCGGACAGGATCGGTCCGATCGCCGCCCGCACGAACTTCACCCGCGCCACCAGCAGGCCCAGCGGGGTGCCGATCGCCAGGGCGAACAGGAAGCCGAGCAGTCCGCGCGAGACGCTCGTCCAGATGTAGCCGAGCAGCTCGCCCTGCAGCCAGGCCTGGCGGAGTGTGTGCCAGACGTCGAGCGGGGAGACCAGCTTGGTCGGGTCGTCGACCGTTTTGAAGGTGATCTGCCAGACGACCAGCAGCAGCGCCGTCGCGACGACCGGCGGCAGGATCTTGTCGACGAGGGTCCGCCGCAAGGGCACCCGCGCGGTGGGCGCGACGACGTCCAGCGCGTCGAGACCCGCCTCCACCCCGGCCAGCCCGCCGGCGTCCGCCTCCGTCACCGTGCCCACCGTCCCCGTTCCCGTTCCCGTCGTCTTCGTCTCAGTGCTGGCCATGACGGCGGATCTCCCCACGCAGGACCTCGGTGATCTGGAGGGACAGTTCCGCCACCGGGGCGTCCTCGATCCGGCGCGGCTGCGGGATGTCCACCGTCCACTCGCGCGCCACCCGGCCGGGCCGGGAGGACAGCAGGACGACGCGCTGCGCGAGCCGCACCGCCTCCCGCACGTTGTGTGTCACGAACAGGACGGACAGCCCCGTCTCCGCCCAGATCCGGGTGAGCTCGTCGTGCAGCACGTCCCGCGTGATGGCGTCCAGCGCCGCGAACGGCTCGTCCATCAGCAGCAGTTGGCTCTCCTGTGCCAGCGCGCGGGCCATCGCCACCCGCTGCCGCATACCGCCGGAAAGCTCGTGAACACGCTTTCCGTACGCGCCCTTCAACCGGACCAGCTCGAGCAGCTCCTCGGCCTTGCCGCGCCGCTCGGGCTTCGCGACCCCCCGCAGTTTCAGGGCGAGTTCGATGTTCTTGCCCGCGGTCAGCCACGGGAACAGCGCGTGCTCCTGGAACATCAGCGCCGGGCGGCCGTCCGTCGTGATGGATCCCACGGTGGGCCGGTCGAGCCCGGCCACCAGGTTCAGCAGTGTGGACTTGCCGCAGCCCGACGCCCCGAGCAGGGTGACGAACTCGCCTGGCGCGACATCGAGGGTGATGTCGTCCAGGACGAGTTGCTGCCCGCCCGGACCCGCGAAGGACTTCGAGACGTGGTCAAGGCGCGCCGCGTACGCCACGGACGCGGTGGGCTCGGCGGCCTTGGCGAAGGTCGTGGCCATGGTCGTCACCTCCTGGGAACTCATCGGGACTTCGGCCGGCCGACGCCCAGACCGGCGTCGTCGACAGCGGACTCGCCCTCGGCGTCGAGGACCTTGTTCAGGATCGTCAGGTCGTAGATGCCCTCGAGGTCGGGCTTCTCCAGCAGACCCGCGTCGACGGCGTGGGCCGCCTCGGCGCCGAGGGTGGCCGCCAGCGGGTCGTCGGTGAACCGGATCGACCGCCACGCCGGGTCCAGCACGTCGGCGGGCAGGGCCTTGCCGGTGTCGGTCTCCAGCTGCCTGTTCGCCGCGGCCTTCGCCCTCGCCGGGTTGGCGCCGATCCACTCGTTGGTCCGCACCGCGCCCTTCAGCACGGCCTCGACGACCTTGGGATGCTCCTCGAGGAACCTCTGCGACACGATGACGTTCGTGATCACGAACTTCCTGTCGGGCCACAGCGACGCCTCGTCCAGCAGCACCCTGCCGCCCTCGGCGAGCAGCTTCGAGGCGGTCGGCTCCGGCACCCAGGCGCCGTCGATCGACCCCGACCTGAACGCGTCCGGCGTCACCTTGTTGTCGCTGCGGACGACGGTCACGTCACCCTTGCCGCTCTGCGCGTCGACCTTCCAGCCCTGCTCCGCGATCCAGTGCAGAAACGCCACATCCTGCGTGTTTCCGAGCTGAGGCGTCGCGATCCTCTTGCCCTTGACGTCGGCGATCGAGGCGATCTTGTCCGGGTTCACCACCAGTCTCACCCCGCCGGACGCCGAACCCGCCACGATGCGCAGGTTCTTGCCGTCGGACCTGGTGTACCCGTTGATCGCCGGGGACGGACCGATCCAGCCGATGTCGAGGGAACCGGCGTTCAACGCCTCGATCTCCGAGGGGCCCGCGTTGAACGTCGCGTACGACGCCCTGGTGCCGCCCAGCGCCTTTTGGAGGAAGCCCTGCTCGCGGCCGACGAGCGCGGTCCCGTGCGTCAGGTTGCCGAAGTACCCGATCCGCACGGAGTCGAGCCCGTCGATCTTCCGCGCCCCGGCGGCGACCTGCTCGTTGGCGTTGGCGTCCTTGGCCTGCGAACCGTAACCGCAGGCGGCGAGGGCGAGCAGGGGCAGAGCCGCTAGGACCGCGACGCCGCGGCGAAGCCGTGACAGGGGGAGACTGGCAGGCACCGGGAGGGGTTCCTCTCGTCGGCCCGGCGGTCACGGTCTCTCAGGTCGTGGCCGGGAGCTCGGCAAAGGGTTTTCGTCGTTTCCACGACGGCAGGCGGGACGAGCGGGCGCGCGGGCGGTGCGCGTACGTCAGCCCGCACATCGCGCGACTCCGCCCTGCCCGCTGCCGAGGAGGCCGCTGCCGACCCGGCCGCCCTCCTTCGCGAACGTCGCGTAGACGTCGGTCGCGGCCACCGTCAGAAGTCCCAGCCGTCGTCGTCGGCCGCGTCCTTGACGGGCTCCGGCGACGCGAACGACTCGCCGACCATGCCCGCGGTGAGCGTCGTGCCGTCCGCCGGGTCGATCAGGATGAACGAGCCCGTACGGCGCGAGTCGGCGTAGGAATCCACCGGAAGCGGTTGTGCCGTGCGGATCTTCACCCGGCCGATGTCATTGGCGACGAGCTGTCCCGGGTGCGGGTGCAGGGACAGGTCGTCGAGCGTGAGACGGGACGGGATGTCCTTCACGATCGCCTTGACGGTGCGGGTGCCGTGCTTGATCAGCACCCGGTGCCCGACGGTCAGCGGCTGGTCGGCGACATGGCACACGGTCGCCTCGACGTCCTGGGTGGTGGCCGGCGCGTCCTTGGTGGGCACGATCAGGTCGCCGCGCGAGATGTCGACGTCGTCCGCGAGCAGCACGGTCACGGACTGCGTCGTCCACGCCACGTCCACCGGCTCGCCCAGCAGGTCGATGCCGGAGATCGTCGACGTCCGACCGGACGGCAGCACGGTCACCGGATCGCCGACCCGGAACGTGCCCGCCGCGATCTGGCCCGCGTATCCCCGGTAGTCCGGGTGCTCGGCGGTCTGCGGCCGGATCACGTACTGCACGGGCAGCCGGGCGTGGCAGTGCGCGAGGTCATGACTGACCGGAACCGTTTCGAGGTGTTCCAGGAACGTCGGCCCGCCGTACCAGTCCATGTTCGCCGACGGATCCACCACGTTGTCGCCGGCCAGCGCCGAGATGGGGATCGCGGTCACCTCGGGGACGCCCAGCTCGCTCGCGTACGCCGTGAACTCCTCGGCGATCGCCGCGAAGACCGGCTCCCGGTAGTCGACCAGGTCCATCTTGTTGACGGCGAGAACGACGTGCGGGACCCGCAGCAGGGCCGCGATCGCCGCGTGTCGGCGGGTCTGCTCGACGACGCCGTTGCGGGCGTCGACCAGGATCACCGTCAGCTCCGCCGTGGAGGCGCCCGTCACCATGTTGCGGGTGTACTGCACATGACCTGGGGTGTCGGCGAGGATGAACCGCCGCCGCGGCGTGGCGAAGTAGCGGTAGGCCACGTCGATCGTGATGCCCTGCTCACGCTCGGCGCGCAGCCCGTCGGTGAGGAGCGCCAGGTCGGGCGCTTCCTGCCCGCGGCTCGCCGAGGCGCGCTCGACGGCCTCCAGCTGGTCGCTGAGGATCGACTTGGAGTCGTGCAGCAGCCGGCCCACCAGGGTGGACTTGCCGTCGTCGACGGAGCCGGCGGTGGCGAACCGCAGCAGGGTCGTGGCCGAGAGTTCCTCGGAGGTGATCGTGCTCATGCTTAGAAGTACCCCTCGCGCTTGCGGTCTTCCATCGCGGCCTCGGACATCTTGTCGTCGGCGCGGGTCGCACCGCGTTCGGTCAGCCGGGAGGCGGCGATCTCGGCGATGACGTCGTCCAGTGTCACCGCGGCGGAGTCGACGGCGCCGGTGCAGGACATGTCACCGACAGTGCGGTAACGCACGAGACGCTTTTCGACGGTTTCCCCGTCCTTGGGTCCGCCCCACTCACCGGCGGTCAGCCACATGCCGGCCCGTTGGAACACCTCCCGCTCGTGCGCGAAGTAGATCTCCGGCAGCTCGATGCCCTCGCGGGCGATGTACTGCCAGACGTCCAGCTCGGTCCAGTTGGAGAGCGGGAAGACCCGGACGTGCTCGCCGGGCGCGTGGCGGCCGTTGTACAGGTTCCACAGTTCGGGCCGCTGGCGACGCGGGTCCCACTGCGAGAACTCGTCGCGCAGGGAGAACACCCGCTCCTTGGCGCGTGCCTTCTCCTCGTCGCGCCGGCCCCCGCCGAAGACCGCGTCGAACCTCTCCGCCTGGATCTTCTCCGTCAGCGGCAGCGTCTGGAGCGGGTTGCGGGTGCCGTCGGGACGCTCCTTGAGCACGCCGCGGTCGATGTAGTCCTGCACCAGGGCCACATGGAGGCGCAGCCCGTGCTCGGCGACCGCGCGGTCGCGGTACTGGAGGACCTCGGGGAAGTTGTGCCCGGTGTCCACGTGCAGCAGCGAGAAGGGCACGGCGGCCGGGGCGAACGCCTTCAGTGCCAGGTGCAGCATGACGATGGAGTCCTTGCCGCCGGAGAACAGGATCACCGGCCGCTCGAACTCGCCCGCCACCTCACGGAAGATGTGCACCGCCTCGGACTCCAGCGAGTCCAGGTGACTGAGGGCGTACGGGCTGACCGTGCCCTCCTCGGTATCGGCGACGGTGGTCGTCATGCCAGTCCCCTCTCGCTGAGCAGGGCGTACACCGACGCCGCGGACTCCTGCACGGTCTGGTCCTGGGACTCGATCCGCAGATCGGGCGACTCGGGCGCCTCGTAGGGGTCGTCGACCCCGGTGAGCCCGGTCAGCTCGCCCGCCGCCTGCTTGGCGTACAGGCCCTTCACGTCACGGACCGAGCACACCTCGACCGGAGTCGCCACGTGCACCTCCAGGTAACCGGTTGCGCTCTCCTGGTGGCGCTTGCGCACGGCCTCGCGGCTGTCCGCGTACGGCGCGATCACCGGGACGAGCACCTTGACTCCGTTGCGGGCCAGCAGCTCGGCCAGGAAACCGATGCGCTGCACGTTGGCGTGCCGGTCCTCGCGGCTGAAACCGAGGCCCGCGGAGATGAACTCGCGGATCTCGTCGCCGTCGAGCACCTCGACGAGGTGGCCCTCCTCGCGCAGCCGGCCGGCCAGCTCGTACGCGATGGTGGTCTTGCCGGCACTCGGCAGACCCGTGAGCCAGACGGTGGCTCCGGTCGTCACGTGGTTCTCCCGGTTCGTAGGGGGACGGGGGGCGTTGTCGGGGGTGGCGCTGTTCGTGGAGGTCGCGGTCATGGCGGTCAGCCGTGCAGTCCGCACTCGGTCTTCCCGCGTCCCGCCCAGCGCCCGGCGCGCGCGTCCTCGCCCTCGAGGACCCGGCGGGTGCACGGGGCGCAGCCGACGGAGGTGTAGCCGTCCATCAGAAGGGGGTTGGACAGTACGCCGTGCTCCGTGATGTACGCATCGACGTCGTCCTGGGTCCAGCGGGCGATCGGCGAGATCTTGACCTTCCGCCGCTTCTCGTCCCAGCCGACCACCGGGGTGTCCGCCCGGGTCGGCGACTCGTCGCGCCGCAGGCCGGTGGCCCAGGCGAGGTACCCGCGGAGCCCCTCCTCCAACGGCTGCACCTTGCGCAGCTTGCAGCACAGGTCGGGATCGCGGTCGTGCAACTTCGGCCCGAACTCGGCATCCTGCTCGGCGACCGTCTGACGGGGGGTGAGCGTGATGACGTTGACGTCCATCACGGCCTCGACCGCATCCCGGGTGCCGATGGTCTCGGGGAAGTGGTAACCGGTGTCGAGGAACACCACGTCCACGCCCTTGAGGACGCGGGACGCGAGGTGGGCGACCACGGCGTCCTCCATGGAGGACGTCACACAGAACTGCCTGCCGAAGGTGTCCACCGCCCACTGAAGGATCTCGAGCGCCGAGGCGTCCTCGAGGTCGCGGCCCGCCTGCTCGGCCAGCGCCTTCAACTCGTCCGCCGTACGGTTTTCCTGAAGCGTCGTCATATCCGGTCCCCTCCCGTTTCGGTGCGCTGAACGCCCCGGGACAGCAGCCCGAGGAACTTCAGCTGGAATGCGCGGTTGCACGCCGCGCATTCCCAGGCGCCGTGACCGCCCTGCACGGCCTCGCTCGGACGCAGGTCCTCGTCGCCGCAGTAGGGGCAGTGGAAAGGGGCGGCCCGCTCGCTCATGAAAGGGCCTCCTCGCTGGCGCGCGCGGCCCAGGCGGCGAACCGCTCGCCGTCCTCGCGCTCGTCCTGGAACCGCTTGAGAACGCGTTCCACGTAGTCCGGCAGCTCGTCCGAGGTGACCTTCAGCCCGCGGACCTTGCGGCCGAAACCGGCTTCGAGCCCGAGCGCCCCGCCTAGGTGTACCTGGTATCCCTCGACCTGCCGGCCCTGCTCGTCGAGGACCAGCTGACCCTTGAGACCGATGTCCGCGACCTGGATGCGGGCGCAGGCATTCGGGCAGCCGTTGAGATTGATGGTGAGGGGCTCGTCGAAGTCCGGCAGACGGCGCTCCAGCTCGTCGATCAGCTGGGAGCCGCGCTGCTTGGTCTCGACGATGGCCAGCTTGCAGAACTCGATGCCGGTGCAGGCCATGGTGCCGCGCCGGAAGGTCGAGGGCTTCGCGGTCAGGTCCAGGGCCTCCAGGCCCTCGACGAGTGATGCGACCTGCGCCTCCTCGACGTCGAGGACGATCATCTTCTGCTCGACGGTGGTCCGGACGCGGCCCGAGCCGTGTGCCTCGGCGAGCTCCGCGATCTTCGTGAGGGTCGTGCCGTCCACCCGGCCGACACGCGGTGCGAAACCGACGTAGAAACGGCCGTCCTTCTGCCGGTGCACGCCGACGTGGTCGCGCCACCGGCCCACCGGCTGGTCCGGGGCCGGGCCGTCGACCAGCTTGCGCTGCAGGTACTCGTCCTCCAGCACCTGACGGAACTTCTCCGGCCCCCAGTCCGCGACCAGGAACTTCAGCCGGGCGCGGGTGCGCAGCCGCCGGTATCCGTAGTCACGGAAGATCGACAGCACGCCCTCGTAGACGTCCGGGACCTCGTCCAGCGGCACCCAGGCGCCCAGCCGCACACCCAGCTTGGGGTTGGTGGACAGCCCGCCGCCGACCCACAGGTCGAAGCCAGGCCCGTGCTCGGGGTGGCGGACGCCGACGAACGCGACGTCGTTGATCTCGTGGACCACGTCCAGCACGGGGGAGCCCGAGATCGCCGTCTTGAACTTCCGCGGCAGGTTCGAGTACGCCTTGTTGCCGAGAACGCGGCGCTTGATCTCCTCCAGAGCCGGGGTACCGTCGATGATCTCGTCCTCGGCGATACCGGCGACGGGGGAGCCGATCATCACACGGGGGGTGTCGCCGCACGCGGTGACCGTGGACAGGCCCACCGCCTCCAGGCGGTTCCAGATCTCGGGCACGTCCTCGATGCGGATCCAGTGGTACTGCACGTTCTGCCGGTCCGTGAGGTCGGCGGTGCCCCGCGCGAACTCCTGCGAGATCTCGCCGATGACCCTCAGCTGCCGCGTGGTCAGCGCACCGCCGTCGATGCGCACGCGCAGCATGAAGTACTCGTCGTCCAGCTCCTCCGGCTCCAGGATCGCGGTCTTCCCGCCGTCGATCCCGGGCCGGCGCTGGGTGTACAGGCCCCACCAGCGCATCCGGCCGCGGAGATCGTTGGGGTCGATGGAGTCGAAGCCCCGCTTGGAGTAGATCGTCTCAATGCGTGTCCGCACATTGAGACCGTCGTCGTCCTTCTTGAACTGCTCGTTGCCGTTGAGCGGGGTGTGGTGCCCCGCGGCCCACTGGCCCTCGCCGCGGTGACGGCTCACCTTGCGGCGGGGAGTCGCGGCTGCAGGCTTCTGCGGGGTGGCGGCCATGGTTGATACGTCCTTCGGGACAGCAGCGGAAGGTGTCGGCGCGCAGCGCCGTCCGGCGGTGGTCGGGTGACGGGGCGAGAGGCTCTGACCTGTGCGTACGGGCGCACAGGAACCGTGCGCGTCGTTGCGCAGGAGGGAGGCTGTAGTCAGATGTCGGGCGGAGCTGCGGCTCGTCAGCTCGCCGGACAGATGGCGCTGGACATGCGGCCGAGGTCGACGTGCCGCCGACTCACCAAGGCAATTCCAGTTCCGGACATGACGAAAGCGTGTCACGGCGATCTGGACACAGTCCAGCTTCGTCCGCGATTCGGACACCCTTGTCCCGGAATGCGAGACAAGGGTGGCGTCTGTCACATGACGTGCACGGTCTCGTGTCCGCGCAGGTCACCACGGACAGGACGCAGCGGACAGGACGCAGCGGACAGGGCGTAGAGGACGGGACGCAGCGGTTCAGATGGGGAAGGCGCCCGGCCAGGGACCCGGCGCAGACACCTCGGCCTGTTCCTCGACCTTCCTGTCGAACAAGATGAAACCGCGCCGCTGATAATTCTCCATCGCGTGCTCGCCGTCCAGACTGCAGGTGTGCAGCCACACCCGCTTGGTCTGCGGCAGCCCCGGCCAGCGGTCGGTGAGATCCCACGCCCGGGCGGCGCCGTACGACAGCAGGTGTCCGCCGATCCGCCGCCCGCGGAAAGCAGGCAGCAAACCGAAGTAGACGATTTCGACGACCCCGTCGTCCTGCGGCTCCAGCTCTACGTATCCGGCCGGCGTGCCCCGCTCGTAGGCGACCCAGGTCTCGACCCCGGGGCGCTGCAGATGCTCCCGCCACTGCGCGTATGTCCAGCGCAGCCGGTCGATCCAGCGAATGTCCCCGCCGACGGACGCGTACAGGAAACGGCTGAACTCGGGGGAGGGGACCTCGGAGCGGGCGATCCGGACATCGCCCTCGGGCGCGGCAACCGGCAAGAGGTCGCCCGGGTCGGTCTGCTCCAGGGACCAGGTGGTCACGGGGATGTTCGTCATGCCCGAAAGAAAATCATCACCGCGACGTTCTGTCGATCGAGGCCAGCGGCAGCGCGAACAGCGCCCGGCCCGACTGCGCCCAGACCTCGCCGGTCGCCGCCCAGTAGGACAGCGACTCCGTCTGCGTGCTCCAGCAGCCGTGCCGGTCCGCGGCGCCGCACACCGCGGCGCCCGAACCGCCCGCGCTGTGCCCGCCGTCCGCCTCGCCCTCGCCGGAGCTCTGGCGCCACAGCGTCCCGTGCGCGTCGTGCGGGCCGGCGGCACGGGTCACATACCACCGCGCGTCGTAGGACAGCACGCCGTGCACCCCCGTGACCTTCGTCGTATAGGCCTCGGACGCCGTCACCCGACCGTTCGCACCGGTGGCGAGCAGACCCGCGTGGCCGGGCGCGGTGCTGAACGGGTAGCGCCACAGACGGGCGCCACGGTCGCCGTCGTCGCGCGTCCACTCCCCGGCGACCAGGCTGTCCGGCGCGGTGCTGCGGTCGAGGGAGACGGTCGAGGGACGCGGCGCGCCCGAGCCGCCGCTCAGCTCGTAGGAGCCGACGGCCGGCAGCACGAAACCGTACCCGTGCGCCGACCAGCCGCCCGGCACCCGGCCCACCGCGTCACCGGCGACCGTCGCGCGCTGCACACGGTTCATGTCGTACACATACAGCGCGGACCGGTCCCCGTCGTCCGCGGTGACCAGCAGCTTGTCCTGGTACCAGACCATGCCGGAGACGTGCGAGACCAACCCGCGGTAGTCCCGGCCGCCGTCCACGGGGACGGCGAGCAGCGCCCAGGTATAGGAGAGGTGGCCGAGATCGGCGGCATCGACGAAGCCGACCCGGGCCAGGCCCCGGTCCGCCGCCGCGCCGCCGCTGCGCGACCAGCCGGAGAGGATCACCCGGTTCGAACCCCACACGCCGTCGTCGTCCGCGTCCCCCGACGTGGTGACCGCGCCCGGCCGCCAGCCCGCCGTGTCGTCGGTGTTCCAGCAGTACGCGCGCGTGGCCGTGGGGGAGACCGGCAGGGCCCGGCGCTCGGCGGGCGAGCAGTCGATGGCGTCCCGCAGGGTGCGGTCGGCGCCGTCCAGCACCGCGCTGACGCCGACCGGGCGGCCCATCCCGGCCGCGAGCCGGTCCAGGGAGGCCTGCGGCACCATGTTCTCCGTCAGCCGCAGCCCGGCGACCTCGGACGCCGCGGTGAGCGGCTTCAGATCCCCGGGCCGTCATGGGTGACCGTCGCCTGGGAAGCGCTGATCACGGTGGCGGCAGCAGTGAGGGCGAGAGCGGTTCCGGACAGGAACGCCCGCAGTGCCCTGCCGCGTCTGCGCCGGCGGTGTCGGCCGCGCTGTCTCATTCGCCCTCCCGAGGCGGGCCAACTGCACCTGATGATCCATACGTTGACAGAGGAGCAGGTGGGGTGACCCGTTAGAGGGATGCTACGGCAGTCGGCCGCCCCGGAGGACGGAGACCGTGCAAATATGCGGAAGACGCTGTAGTAAGAAACGGAAGACGCTGTCGCAAGAACCCGGATGAATCGCCGTTACGACGGTGACGACGTCCTGTTTCTGACCACCGCAGGCGCCGTCGAATGGGGCAGCAACTCCCGGGATCGGCGGGCAGCAGCACGTCGACGTCGGCATCCTCGCAGAAACGATACGGCCGGTGTTCCAGAAATCCCCCCAGGTAGCGCCGCACCCGGGACATCTCGGCCCGTACCGTCACCGTACGGTCCGCGTCGCCGAACATGTCCTCCGCGAGCTCCGCCGCACTGCGCCCGCTCCGCTGCGCCGCCAGCAGATACAGTAATTCCGCATGCCGGGGACTGAGTTCGTGGGACCACGAGCCCGCGTCCCCCGACACCGTCACCGACCAGCGCCGGGGCCTGGTCAGGTCGAGCACGATCCGGGTCGCACCGCTCTGCCGCCGCCCGGCCGCCTCGTCCACCGACCGCACCAGCCAGCCCCCGGCCAGCGGCTCGAGGGTGCACAGACCCAGCGCCGGCAGCCATCGACGCCCCGGGGACGGCGACTTGGGCAGCGCGATCCGGCTCGTGTACGGCATCCCGGTCACCGCGGCCGTCCAGCCCTCGCCGTCCACGGCTGCGGCCCGGCCGCCTATCCGGGCCAGCGCCGGCGCCGCCACAGCGCGCAGCCGCTCCAGTGAACCGAGGTGTTTCTCGCGCAGCCTCGACTCGGCGAGCTTGGCCACCGAGTCGACCCACGCGAGGGTGGCCGGGTGCATCGTCTCCAGCGGCCCGCTGACGTCGACGACGCCCAGCAGCCGGCCGCTGCGCGGGTCGGTGATCGGCGCTCCCGCGCACGTCCAGGCGGCGTGCGAGCGCACGAAATGCTCGGACGCGAACACCTGCACGGGCCGGCGCACCACCGCCGGCGTGCCGACCCCGTTGGTGCCCACCACCGCCTCGCCCCAGTCCGCGCCCAGCTCGAAACCGAGCCCGTCGGCCTTGCGCAGCACCGGGCCGCAGCCCTCGCGCCACAACACCCGACCCTCCCCGTCGGCGACCACCATGATGTGGTGAGCCACGTCCGCGACCGACAGCAACCCTTCCCGCAACACCGGCAGCACCTCGCGCAGCGGCGACTCCTCGCGCCGCCGCCGCACCTCGTCGGAGGTGAGCAACCCCGCCCGGACATCACGCTCCGGATCGACGCCGCTGCGCAGCAAGCGCTCCCAGGACTGCTCGATCACCGGACGCGGGGCGACGCGCACCCGCTGCCCGGCCAGCCGGGCGTCACGGACCTGGTTGAGCACCCGCGCCGCCCGCGCGGCGTCGACGGCCGCGAGCTGCGGCACGTTCATCGGTGGCATCGCCACTGGACCTCCCGGGTTGGACGCAGGCCGAGAACCGGGTGTCAAGCGCCTGCGCCGACTGTTTCCGGTCTTACTGGGACCTCCCATCTTGCCGTCCACGCGTGACGGAGGGGCATACTCCGGTCACCACCACCGACAAGTTGCAACCCCCTGCAACCCTGGTGAAGACCCACAGCTTGTTTGAAACTTGAGCCACGCCGTCCCGAGCGGCGATGCTGGCCTCGCAGGGCCATTGCGGCGGGGGTGGTGCCGTGTCGGCGCAGCACCACCCCCGCTTCCTGTTTCGGTGACTTTCCCGAGCCGGGCGTCATTCCCGGGGAGCGGCCCGCTCGACGAGCGCCGCCAGATCCAGACGGTGCGGCAACGTCCCGAAGGCCGCGCCCCCGTCCCCGCCCAGCCGCGAGGCGCAGAACGCGTCCGCCACCTCGGGCGGCGCGAACCGCACCAGCAGCGACCCCTGGAGCACCAGCGCGAACCGCTCCGCCAGTCGCCGGGCCCGCCCATCCACCCCGTCCAGATCGGCCAGGTCCGTCAACAGATCCCTGATCGCCCCGTCCAGCCTATGGTCGGCCCCCCGCGCCAAGCCCACCTCGTGGAGGTAGGCGTGCAACGCCTGGGGCTCCCGCTGCAGCGCCCGCAGCACGTCCAGTGCCTGGACGTTGCCCGCACCCTCCCAGATCGAGTTCAGTGGCGCCTCCCGCACCAGCCGGGGCATCCCCGACTCCTCCACGTAACCGTTTCCGCCGAGACATTCCGCCGCCTCCACCGCAACTGGAGCACAGCGCTTGGTCACCCAGTACTTGGCCGCCGGAACAGCCATCCGGAGAAACGCCCGCTCCTGCTCGCTCCCGTCGTCGCAGGCCGCCGCGAGCCGCAGCGCGAGCGTGGTCGCTGCCTCCGACTCCAGCGCCAGATCTGCCAGCACATTGCGCATCAGCGGCTTGTCGACGAGCTTTCCGCCGAACGCCGCACGATGGGAACAGTGGTGGACCGCCTGCGCCACCGCCTGCCGCATCAGCCCCGCCGACCCCAGCACACAGTCCAGCCGGGTCGCCGCCACCATGTCGATGATGGTCCGCACCCCGCGCCCCTCCTCGCCGACCCGCCGCGCCCACGTCCCGTCGAACTCGACCTCGGCGGAGGCGTTGGACCGGTTGCCCAGCTTGTCCTTCAGCCGCTGCAGGCGGAACACGTTCCGGGAACCGTCTTCGAGAACGCGCGGAACGAGGAAACACGTCAGCCCGCCGCCACCCCCGCCGTGAGCCGTCCGCGCCAGCACCAGGAAACCGTCCGACATCGGCGCCGAACAGAACCATTTGTGCCCGGTCAGCTCGTACGCCCCGTCCCCGGCGAGCGCGGTGGCGACCGTCGTGATCGCCCGGACGTCGCTGCCGCCCTGTTTCTCCGTCATCCCCATGCCGAACAACGCACCAGCCTTCGACCGGGCCGGCCGCAGCGCACGGTCGTAGACCGAGGACGTCAGCCGGGGCTCCCACTCCGCGGCCAGCACCGGATCGGTGCGCAGCGCGGGCACCGCCGCGTGGGTCATGGACAGCGGACAGCAGGTGCCCGCATCGACCTGCGTCCACACCAGGAACCCCGCCGCCCGCCGCACATGCCCGCCCGGCCGCCCCCAGGCACCGGTCAGCCCGGCCCCCACACCCTTGCCGAGCAGCCGATGCCACGCCGGGTGGAAGTCGACCTCGTCGACACGGTGCCCGTGACGGTCAAACGTGCGAAGTTCCGGAGGATGCGCATCGGCCTGCATCGCCCACTCCTGCACCTGCGCCGACCCCGCAGCCCGCCCGAGCGCCGACAACTCGCCGCGCACCTCGTCGAGCAGTTCCGGATCCAGGTGCCTTTCCACGGCCGCCACCAGCGTTTCGTCCGCGCCGTAGACGTCGTATCCGGTGAGGGGCGGGGGCTGGTTGGTCACCGTGTGCGTGCTGCCTGCCATGGCCCGAACCTACCCCCGGGCACGTCGGTCATGACCGTCAGCGGGCCGCGCGCCGCTCCCCGACCCGGTGAAGAGGCCTTGCCGGAGGTGAGTGCAGCCCCGAACGGCGGATACCTTTAGGGCGTGCAGCCAGCAAGTCAGTCACCCGAGCAACCCGGGAGCCCCGCGGGGCGTCTCCACCGGGCGCGTGCCCTTTACCGGAACGTCTCGAAGCGGCGGACCGCCTGGCTGCTGTTGAAGGACACCGTCAACTCGTGCATCGAGTACCGCATCCTCGGTCTCGCTGCGGAAGCCGCTTTCTTCACGTTGCTCTCGGTGCCTCCGCTGTTGCTCAGCCTCATCGGTCTGCTCGGCTACGTCGACGACTGGACCGGCACCGACACCATCACCAGCCTGGAGGCCAACCTCCTCGACGCCTCCCGCACGGTCCTGTCCGACAAGGGCGTCCGGCAGATCGCGCAGCCGATCCTCGACGACGTGATGACGGGCGGACGCCCCGACGTCATCTCCATAGGCTTCCTGTTCGCGCTGTGGTCCGGCTCGCGCGCGGTGAACGTCTTCATCGACACCATCACCGTCATGTACGGTCTCGACGGCGTCCGCGGCATCGTCAAGACCCGGCTGGTCGCCTTCCTGCTGTTCGTCGGAGCCCTGCTGATCGGGTCGGTCGCGCTGCCTCTGATGGTCGCCGGACCGGACGCCGTGGTCCGCATCGTCCCCTGGTCGACGACCGTCGTGCAGGTCCTGTACTGGCCGGTCGTGATCGTTCTGTCCATCGCGTTCCTGACCACGCTCTACCACGTCTCCGTGCCCGTCCGGTCCCCGTGGATCGAGGACGTGCCCGGCGCGCTCGTCGCCCTCGCCATGTGGGTGCTCGGCAGTTTCCTGCTGCGCATCTATCTGACGAGCACCATCGAGGGCGCCACCATCTACGGCTCCCTCGCGGCCGCCGTCGCCGTCCTGCTGTGGATCGGTGTGTCCGCGTTCGCGGTCCTGGTGGGCGCCGCCGTCAACGCCGCCATCGACCGGGTCTGGCCGGCCGCCGCGACGGCCGCCGCCCGCGCGGCCAACGAACGAGTGCGCCAGGAGGAGGCCGCGGAGTACGTCGCCCGCATGGCCGCGGCCCGCTCCTACGAGGACGACGACCCGGACGATCCCGACATGCCCTCCGAGTTCCCCGAACGGTGGTCCCGCTTCCTTCCCCCGGAGGACGTGACGGGACGCTTCCGGGCCCATGTGAAGAGCGCCGCGAAGGGAAACGGCGTGAACGGGGTGAACGGCGCGAGCAGGGGAAACGACGCATCCGACGGAGACGGTGTGAGCGGCGTGAGCCGCGGAAACACCGGAAACAGCGTGAGCCGCGGAAACAGCGGGAACGCGGGCAACAGCGGTATGGGCGGCAACGAGGGAAACAGCGTAGCCAGGCCAACCGGCGGAAACAGTGAGGAACAGCCACCCGGACAGTGACCCTGGACAAAGGTGTTACGAATTCCAGCCCCCGCTTCTGCCGCCTCCCTCGCGAACGCCGCAAAGTCGCGCGGCCGGAGCACCTTCTGAACGCCCTCCGAGAGGCAGGCGTTGCATCCGCCCAGCAGCACCCGAACCTTCACCAGGAACGAGCTTTCCTCCGGCGCGACACCGAAACCTACGTAGCCGGCCGACGTCCCGTCCTCGCCGCCGACCGACTGCGCGACATCGAGGACACCATCGGCGCGATCGGCCGCCAGAGCGGTTACGGAAGCGCGTTCTCCCGCCCTACACCCGCCCTCAAGCGGGTGTAGGGCGTCCCCCGGGAACACCGGACGAGGGCGTCGCGGAGGCAGGCAGCAGAGGGCGCCGCAGCGGCGTGACGAAGCCGTCCCCTCCTGCGGCGTAGGCTGGCATACGTGTACGAGGAGCGGGTCTCCCGGCTGGCCGGGGCGGTGGTGTGGACCAATGCGCCGTCGCCGTCGACCCGCGCGTTTCCCGTCCTGCCCGACGGCTGCATGGACCTGCTGTACAGCGAGGGCAGACTGCTGGTCGCCGGGCCGGACACCCGGGCTCACGTACCCGACGGACCGCCGGCGCCCTGGGCGGGCATCCGCTTCTTCCCGGGTGCCGCGCCTGCCCTCCTCGGTGTACCCGCTCACGAACTGCGCGACCGGCGCGTGGAGTTGGCAGATCTGTGGCCGGCACCCGAGGTGCGGTGCCTGACCGACCGGGTCGCCACCGCGCTCCGACCGGCGATGGCACTGGAGTCGTTGGCTCTGGAACGCGCGGCTCCCCCCGCCCCGGAACTGCGCCGTCTCGTCGCCCTCCTCGCCGCCGGCCGTCCGGTGGCCGCGACGGCTGACGAACTCGGCATCGGAGCACGCCAGTTGCACCGACGCTCGCTCAACGCCTTCGGCTACGGACCCAAGACACTGGCCCGGATCCTGCGCCTGCAGCGGGCTCTCGCGATGGCCCGGGAGGGCATGCCGTACGCGGACACCGCGGCCCGCGCCGGATACGCCGACCAAGCGCATCTCTCCCGGGAGGTAAGGGAGTTCACGGGGGCGGCACTCGGCGACCTGCTGCTGCGCCGACGACTTGCGGCAACGCCGCGAACGGCCCCCTTGGGCCCAGCGCCTCCGGCAAGGTCGGACGAAGCACCCTCGCAACCTTTCAGGGCGGGTTACTGATCCAGCAGGGGCGGGCCTGGGGATCCGGCGGCTCGGCCCTGGCGAACCGCCGATACGGCACTGGATGATCCGGGGTACGGGCCTACCGATCCAGCCGCGCGAAGAGGTCGACGCCGTTGCCGTCAGGGTCGTGCACGACGGCGTACCGTTGGCCCCAGAACGCGTCCCAAGGCTTCAGCTCGCCCCGATGACCGGCGCCCACCACCTCCGCGTACACCGTGTCGACCTCCTCCGGGGTGTCGCAGCGAAGCGCGAGCGAGGTCCGGCCGCCCCCCGACGGTGCTCGCCACTGCGGGTGGAACGAACGCACCGTGCTCTCGGTGTCCAGCAGGAGCCGCAACCCGCCCGGCAGGTCGGCCTCGGCGTGCGGTTGCTTTTCGGAGCCTTCGGGGAAGGCGAATCCCAGCCGACGGTAGAAGATGACGGAGGCGGCCATGTCGGAGACGACCAGGCCGATGGCATCGAATCGTGGAGTCATACGGCCACGGTAGGCAAGGTCGCCACAAGCGGTCTTGAAAGAAACGGACACGTCGGACCGACGGGCCTGGGAGATCGTTCCCGGGGTCGGCCGGCTGCGGAAACGACTTCAGGACGTGCCGGCTCCGGAAATCCATTTCTCGCAGTTTCCCGCGCGTGCCAGGCTGAACTGATGGACATCCTCGGCCGTCGGGAACTTCTCAGCTGGCAGTTCGATCTCACCTGGGCACTCTTCGAGTACCACCTGGATCGGCTGGAGCCGGAGGACTTCCTCTGGGAGCCCGTGGCGCGATCCTGGACTCTCCATCCGGACGGAGCCGGAGGATGGACGCCCGACTGGGCGGACACGGAACCCGACCCGGTGCCGGTCCCGACCGCCGGCTGGGTGAGCTGGCACCTCGGCTGGTGGCTGAGCGTAGCCACGGACCACCTGCTGGACCGTTCTCCGCGAGAGCGCGGCGACATCCGCTGGCCGGGCGTAGGAGAGCCGGCCGTCTCGTGGCTGCGCGGCCTGCGTGAGGAGTGGGCGGCCGCCGTCGACCGCCTCGTCGACGCCGACCTCGACCGGACCGCGACCCTTCCCTTGCCGAACAACCCGCAGTACACGGTGGCGCACCTGCTGACCTGGGTGAACGCCGAACTGATGAAGAACGTGGCGGAGATCGGACAGTTGCACCTGCTGAGGGCGGTCTCGCAGGTCGACTGAGGATACGGCGAACCGCGTCGGCGAGCCGCCACCCCCGCAAGCTGCCGTCGGGCAACGCCGGCGCATCTCCCCGTCGTTGCCGTTGCCGTAACCCTGGGAGTGGGCAGGTAAGTTCCCGGTCCCCGCCCCGACACGCGTCCGGCGTCGGGGCCGCTCCGCCGGGTGAACCCCGAGACCTGCCGCACATCCCGCCCTGATCAGCTCCCGAGACGTACGCCCCGTCACTCTGGGCTCATGCGCATGAACGCTCGTCTGCTCGTCTACAGTCGCACGGCCGCCTACCGCCACGACTCCATCCCGGCCGCCGTCGCCGCAGTGCGCGGTCTGGGCGAGTCCGTCGTCGATCACACGGAGGCCCGGCGGCACTCGAAGCCCCGCTGGACGGGTACGCGGCCGTGGTCTTCCTCTCCACCAGCGGCGAGGTGCTCACTCCACCGGGGCGGGACCGACTCTCCGGCTACATCGAGGCGGGCGGCGGCTTTGTCGGGGTGCACGCGGCGGCGTGCACCGAGTACGACTGGCCGGCCTACGGCGAACTCCTCGGGGCACGCTTCGCCCGGCATCCGGCACTTCAGCCCGGCAAGGCGGTGATCGAGGACCACGACCACCCCGCCACCCGTTCCCTGCCGGCCGTCTGGGACTTCATCGACGAGTGGTACGACTTCTGTTCCAACCCCCGTGGGCGGGTGCGCGTCCTCGCCGTCGCTGACGAGACGTCGTACGAAGGCGGCGGGCTGGGCAACGACCACCCACTGGTGTGGTGCCGTGAACAGGGGCGAGGGCGCGTCTTCTACACCGCTCTCGGCCACATGGTCGAGGCATACCGCAATCCCGACTTCCTTGCACACCTGCGCGGCGGGCTGCGCGGTGGTCGGCGAAAAGCCGCTGCTCTTCAACCAGATCGCAGGCGGCAAGTCGCCCCGGCTCTCCTTGCGTGAACTGTCCGACCTCGGGGTGAACGTCGCGATCTACAGCACCCCCTGTCTGTTCGCGGCCCATAAGGCCGTGCACTGCGCCCTCACCGAACTGAAACGGACGGACGGTCGGCTGCCCCCGTCGGACGCCCTGCACGGTGGGTGTCCACCGTCACAGCCTGCGGGAAGGCCACAATCGCCCGTCGCCGCCCTGCCGCGGAAGAGGCGGGATGCAATCGGGAAACAGCGAGCATGAAGGACGACAAGTGGGCTGAGGTGAACGCGGGGGTGTGAGCCCGGCGCCCGGAAGCTGCCTCGGTAAGGCTGACGTGCGTGTGTGAACGGCCCGGGTGCGGCGCCATGGAGGTGGGATGAGCACGGAAACAGCGCGGGCCGAGTGCCGGCCTGAGAGCCGCGCCGGGCGGACGAGCCGTCAGTCCGGCGGCGGCGCCGTGCTTGCCCGTCGGACGAGTCGCGTCGACAGCTCTGTTCGGGTTCCCTCCGGGCGCTCTCCGTCCATCATCCGCACTAGCAGCCGCAAGGCCGTAGCCGCCATCTCCGCCAGCGGCTGCCGCACGGTGGTGAGGGCGGGCGTCGTCCATCGGGACTCCGGCAAATCGTCGAAACCGACCACACTGACGTCGCAAGGAATTCTCAACCCCCGCTCCGCCAACGCCTGGTACACCCCCAGAGCCATGCGGTCGGAACAGACGAAGACGGCCGTCGGCGGTACGGGCAGGTCCAGCAGTTCGTGCATCCGGCGGTGAGCGACGGACTCGTCGAAGTCGCCGTCGCGAAGGTACTCGGGACGGTGCGTGGCCCCGGCCGACGCCAGCGCCGAGCGGTAGCCCGCCATTCTGGCGCTGCTGCACATCCTGCGGCGCGGTCCGGCGATCACGGCGATGCGCTCGTGCCCGAGTTCCAGCAGGTGCTGCGTCGCAGTCACCCCGCCCTGCCAGTTCGCCGCACCGACCGAGACCACCTCGGGCGGCGGCTCGACCACCGGGTCGATCATCACGAACGGGACGCGGTGCTGCTCCAGCCAGGCGTACTGCGAGTCCGCCAACTCGGCCAGGTTGAACAGGACTCCGGCGGAACCGCGCGCGGTCAGCTTGTCGAGCCAGCCGCGCTGCGGACGGCCGGCGCGAGTGCGGGACAGGCCCGCCGAGACCACGACGTCCAGATCCGCGTCGTGCGCCGCCTCCTCGACGCCGTGCAGCACCGCGCCCGACCATGAGCTGTCCAGCGAGTGCACGACGAGATCGACCAGCCTGGTCGGCTTGGTCGCGTCGAAGCGCGGCCTGCGCACGTATCCGAGCCGGTCCAGCGCCTCGGTGACCCGGCGTCGGGTTTCCGGAGCGACGTCTTCCCGGCCGTTCACCACCTTGGAAGCGGTCGGCACCGACACTCCCGCCTCCCGGGCCACGACCGCCAGGGTCGGCCCGGCCGGCACGCCGGTACTCGCGCTCGCACTCACCGTGCGCACCATCGGGAACCACCTCTCCGGCCCGCCCGAGGGCCAGCGAAAGTTCGACCAGCGCCGTTTCGGAGCCGATCCCCGAACAGGCGGCTCACAGAAAGCGCTTGCTATCCTAGATGCGGCTCAGCGCGGCGTGAAGACACCGGGAAACGCTAGATCATGAGCGTTGTCCTTCGGGCCGTCGAGTCGACAGTGCTTCGATGCTTCCGAAACGCCGAAACGCGTGGGCCTGAGTGCTCAGCTCGGCCGCTACACGGAGCGGTGGCGTTACCGGCGTTATCGACACGTCCACAGCGGTGAGGACGCCGGGAGGCGACGGTCGGCGGTCGCTTCATCTCTCCCTGCAGGTCAGCCGGAAGTGTCGAAAGTCCGCCGTGAAGGACGCGTTTACCAGATCTCGGGCGTGGATCCCGGCCAGCGTGCCGGTGAAACGAAGTTTCCCGCCGTGGTCGTCCGACAACCGGCCGGCGTCCATCGGCGGGCCGACCGGTGTCCGAGCCTCGCTGGGCCCGTGCCAGAAACGTGCTTCTGTCCCGTCGACAGTCACCCCCAGCGTGATCGGTGCGCGCGCGTCCACATCCACGACCGCGGCCTGCCGCGCACCCCGTTCGTCGCGCTCCACGAGACTGAGCACGGTCCGCCCCGTGCTGTGCCATTGCTGTCCGCGTTGCGGCTCGGCCGCGGGTTCCGCCCAGGTCAGCTCGAGTGAGATATAAGCTTCGGCGTCGTAGCGAAGGATCAGACCCGCAGCCTGTGTGAAGGTCGTCGGGGCCGCTTGGACGGTGACGTACGCGGTGGCGCAGTGCTCGGTGATGCGTTGCGCGAGCAGGCTCTGCGCCCAGCGTGACTCCGGACCGTGCCGTCCGCGCAGACGGATCCAGCCCGGGCGCGAGACGAGATCCGCCCAGGACGGGTCCGGCGATTCGCGCAGCGTGCTCCAGGGCCAGCCCAGCGCATCGTGGCGGACTGCCCGGTGAGGACTTGCCGCGGAAGGCGTGGGCCCGTCGACATCGACCGAGGGGTGCCAGCCACCCGTCCGGAGCCGGGGCCTGCCTTGTGCGTCCCAGACAACCGCCTGGATCGCGGTCTCCCGCCCCAGAGTGCAGCGCGGGCCCTGCGCGGTGTCCAGCGGACGAGACGTGAGGTGACTCATGAACCACGCTCCGTCGGGCGTCTCCACCAACTCCGCGTGCCCTGCCTTCTGCAACGGGGACTTCGGATCGTCGCGTGCGGTGAGGAGGGGATGTTCGTCGAGCTCGTAGGGCCCAGAGATGCTACGACTGCGAGCCGTTCGGACTCCGTGCTCGAAACCGGTTCCACCCTCTGCGAGGATGAGGTGATACCAACCGCCGTGTGCTGTCAACTTCGGCCCCTCGAGCAGCCGTTCGTGCTGGAGCAGCAGGCGGGTGCCGCCGATCGGGGTGAGCGTCTCACGGTTCAGCTCCGTCAGCACGATCCCCGCGAAGCGCCGACCGCCGGGACGATGGTCGTTCTGCAGGTTGAGCAGCCAGAGCCGGCCCCCCTCGTGGAAGAGGGCGGGATCGAAACCGTGACTGGCGACGCGGCGCGGCGAAGTCCAGGGGCCGGCCACGTCCGTGGCTGTGGTCACGTACGTGTCCTGGTCGAAGTACGGCGTACCGATGGACCGTACGACCGAGTAGACGACCCAGAACCGCTTGCCGTCCCAGCTCAGGGACGGCGCCCAGATGCCGCCGGAGTCAGGAACGCCGGACAGCGTGCCTCCTGGGGCAGCTCCGCGTACGTGACCCGCGTACTCCCAATGCGCCAGGTCGCGGGAACGGTGGATAGGGATCGTCGGAAACCATTCGAAGGAACTGGTCGCCACGTAGTACCAGTCTCCGACCCGGATCAAGGAAGGGTCAGGTGCGAAGCCGCGGATCACCGGATTGCGCAGGACCGTCACTTCAACGCCCCCAAGGTGACGCCTGTCCGCCAGTATCGACGCATCGCGACCATCATGATCGCCATGGGGACGATGGACAGCAGCGCGCCGGTCAGTACCAGGCTGGACAGGTCGACCCCTGATTCCAGGCGCTTGCCGCTCCAGTTGTAGAGGCCGATGTTGAGCGTCCAGTTCTCCTCGCCCCGCAGTACTGTCAGCGGCAGGAAGAAGGCGTTCCAGGTGTTGACGAAGGCCAGCAGAAACACGGTTGCGCCTCCTGTCGTCATCATCCTGAGCACGATGCTTGTGAAGATGCGCAGTTCGCCCGCGCCGTCGAGGCGCGCCGCCTCGAGCAGTTCGAAGGGGATGGTCGCCTCGGTGTACACCTTGGCCAAGTACACGCTGAACGGGTTGATCAGGCAGGGGATCAGCATCGCCCACGGCGTGTCGACGAGGCCGATCTCCGAGAACAGCAGATACAGCGGCAACGTGAGCAGGGCGATCGGAATCAGGAACGACCCCACTACGCAGGCGAAGACGAGGGAACGCCCCGGAAACTCGAAGCGGGCCAGGCCGTAACCGGTTGCGAGCGCGATCAGGGTGCCGCCGAGCGACCCGACACCGGCATACAGCAGGGAGTTCGCGGTCCACCGCAGGAAGATGCCGTCCGAGTAGGTGAACAGCTGATGCAGATTGTCCCAGAAATGCATGCCGGAGAACCAGAGACCGTTGCTCTGGTAGAGCCCCGCACGGTCCTTAGTGGCGGCGACGATCAGCCACCACACCGGAAACAGGCTGTAAGCGCTTGCCAGCATCAGGCCCAGGAGTAGGAAGCGCTGCCCGCCGCGTGAACGAGCCGCCGGATCGGCCGTTGTACGGCGGCTTACCACCAGCGTCATGTGTTTCGGTGCGCGGTCTTTGGTGAGGGTCATCAGTCGGCCTCCTTCGACGTCATCCGGTAGAAGAGGAAGGAAGCGACGCCCAGGATCAGCGCGAGCAACACGGAGAGGGCCGCGGCGTAGTGGTAGTTGCCGGCGTTGAACGCCTGATTGTAAATGATCATGATGGGTGTGAAGCTGTCGTCCACCGTCTGCGGTGTGACATTGCGGAACAGCGCCGGCTCATTGAAGATCTGCAGCATCTGGATGACGGAGAGCAGCCCGGTCAGGACCAGCGCCTCTCTGACATACGGAACTTTGATGCTGCGGGCGATGCGGATCTCCGAAGCGCCGTCCAGCCTGGCAGCTTCGAACAACTCGCGGGGAACCGCCTGAAGTGCCGAGTAGATGATCACCATGTTGTAGCCGATGCCGTGCCAGGTGAGAAGGTTCCCGATCGACGGCCAGACCATGGAAGGAGCGAAGAAGTTCCAGTCGGCGCCGAACAGTGCGCCCAATGGGGTCAGCGGACCGACGTCGGGGCTGTAGAGGTTGATCCACACGATGGCGGCGACCACCCCGGGGATCATGTAGGGGACCAGCAGCAGGATCCGGAACCGGCTTGCTGCACGCGACGTCAGTGCGTCCAGGAGCAGTGCCAGCAGGAGGCTGATCGACAGCATGACCGGTATCTGCACCCCGGCGAACAGCACCACGCGCAGGATGGAGCCCAGAAACGCCGAATCCGTCAGACCCTGATGGTAGTTGTCCAGACCGGAGAATTCTTCCGTCGCGCCACCGAGCCCCAGCCCGGACTGATGGGTGCGGAACAGGGACTGGTAGACGGCGTAGCCGATCGGCACCAGATACAGAAACACGAAGCCGAGTTGGAAGGGCACCGTGAATGCGGCACCCTTCCAACGCAGTGAACGGATCATCCTCTGCGCCTCAGCCCTTGACGCTGATGCCGCGGGACTTCAGGTCGTCGACGGTCCACCGCTGCATGTGTGCCAGCAGGTCGGTGACGCTCTGCGTTTTGTTGACGACTTTGGCCCAGCCGGCCTGCATCTCGGTGAACATGGCGGTCCAGTTGGGGCCGAAGGTCCAGTCGGTGGTCACCGTGCTCAGACTGTCCTTCACGACCTGCTGGGCCGGCTGATAGTTCGTGCCGAGCAACTTTTCCGGGATCGCCTCGGCGACGTACGGGTGGCTGTCGACCAGCGCGGGCATCACACCGTTGCCCGTGGCCGGGTCCGCCATCGTCGTGACCGCGCCGACGTCCGTGGACATCCACAACGCTGCTTCCGCGGCTTGCTGCTGGTGCCTGCACTGTTCCGTCACCAAGGTCAGGCCGCCGCTCTGGTTGGTGCCCGCCGGCGTCTTGGCCGCCTCACCCGCGAACGTCGGCCACGGCGACAGCGCCCACTTGCCGAGGGACTTGGTGAAGTTCTGCACCATGCCGGCCATCTGCCACGTCGATATCTGTCGCGTCGCGGTGCCGCCGTCGTCGTAATTGCGCTGAACGGCTGCGTAGTCGGCGAAGGAGAGCTTGGAGTTGAGGTCGTTGTCGATGATCTCCTGGATCACCTGGGCGGCCTTGAGGGTTCCCTCGTCCTGGAAATTCACTTTCCACGACGATCCGTCGATGGCGTACCAGTGTGCTCCCGCCTGCATGGCGAGCACTTCGAGCGTGCTGGGATCCTCGCCGGCGAAGTTGGTGATCTCGACACCGTGTTTCTTCAGCTGCTTGCCCGCGGCGATGAATTCGTCCCAGGTCGTGGGGGCCCGGAGACCGTACTTGGTGAAGATGTCCGTGCGGTAGATGGTGAACGCGGGAGCCGAACTGGTCGGCACCCCGTACACCTTGCCCTGAACCTGTCCCGCGGTCCATGACCCCGCGTTGAACTTGTCCTTGCTCGAACCGACGTACTGCGTGATGTCGGCCAGCGCGCCCTGTGACACCCAGCTGGTCACGTACTCGGCGGTGTTCTGCACCAGGCAGGGAGCGTTTCCCGCCTTGACGGCGTTGGTCAGCTGCTTCTGCATGGTCAGCTGGTCGGTCACCTTGGTGTACTTCAACTGGACGTCCTTGTGGGAGGCGTTGAACGCTTCGATGACCGCCTCCTGCCCGTTGGCCCATCCCCAGAACGGGAGGGTGACCGGGCCGGACGCCGAGGCGTCCCCGTCATTCGATCCGCCGCAGGCGGAGAGCAGACCTGTCAGTGCGATACCTGCCACGGCGGCGCGGGCGAACCTTCTCCGGGGGCTGCTGGAGTTCATCTGACCGTGATCCTTCGGGAAGTGGGTGTCTCGGAACGAGGGAAACGGCGGCTCAGTACTGGCCGGGAACGGCGGCGGTGAGGCCGGACGACGTCGGCAAAGCGGAAGCGGTAGAAACCGGTTGCTGTGACCGTAGGCCGGTTGCTCCGGCCAGATCAAGGGGGCGGGCAGGGAAATGTTGTGCGTGTGGGATGGGCGAGAATGGGCGAGGTGCTCGCGGAGCATTGCAACGATATGAATCGGTGCAGCTCAGATGCGGCTGACGGCTCGGAAGTGGGATGCGGGGCCGGGCCTCCGGGGAGGCCCGGAGCAAGACACCCGTTAGAAACCGTTTACGAAACTCTGGCTCGATCGGTCTGAGCCGATGCCGTCTGCGGTGCTTCCAGGGGATAATGCCGGCCGTTCACGTCGCCGGTCGCCCTGCCGCGGGACGGAGTTGGCGTCCGACAAGCGCCCGAGTGAGTGACGCGATGCGGAGGTGCTATGCGTGGTGCGGCGACCTCGGTGTCCGGCGATACCCCGCTTGACGGGTGAGGTCGCGGGACTGGGGAGCCGCGACGTGAGGTGCGGCTCTGTCTGGCAGTGCTAAGAGCGTTGAGGTGCCGGCACGCGGCGTTGCCACGGTTCGCCGGCCGGCGTTTCACCGTCGGCGTTTTTTCGGTGGCCGCACGGAATCCCGTACGACGACGTGGGTGCCCAGGATCAGATGTTCGGCGTCGCCGCCCTTGCGCCGGACGGTGGCGCCGACGCCCTCCCGGCGATCGGCCACCGCGCGCAGGGCGACTCGTCCCATCTCTTCGTACGGCACGTGCACCGTGGTCAGTTGAGGCGTGAGCTGGGACGCCAGCGGGATGTCGTCGTAACCCGTGATCGACACGTCCTCCGGCACTCGAAGCCCCGCTGCCCGCACCGCCTGCATGGCGCCGGCGGCAACGATGTCGGTGCCGGCGAGCACGGCGGTGAAGTCGGGCGTCTCGTGCAGGGCAGCCTCCACCGCAGCGTATCCGTGCTCGTCGTCGTACGGACCGTGCCGCACCAGCCCCGGATCGAACCGCGCGCCGTAGGCCTCGAAGGCCCGTCGCGCACCGTTCAGCCTGCCCTGAGCCGTGGTCAGTCCGGCGGGACCCGGCAAGACCAGGACACGTCGATGGCCGGCCGACAGCAGGTGACTGGCCATCGCGTAGGCACCGGACTCGTTGTCGTAGTCGACCGTCGTCGCAGGGACATCGCCCTCCAACGGCGGCCTGCCGACCAGGACCAGGTGCGACCCGGCAGCGTCCAGGGACCGTGCGAAACGGGCCATGCGCAACTGGTACTCGTCGTAGTCGTAGGCGCCGCCGAGCAGGACCACCGCCGCGACGCCCTGCTGGCGCATCATGTTGACGAGGGCGAGCTCGCGTTCGGGATCGTCGCCGGTGGTGCCGACGAGCGAGAGCCAACCACGCAGCGTGGCCGCGCCCTCCACGCCTTTCGCCACGTGGGCGAAGGCTGCGCCGGTGATGTTGTTGATCAGTATCGCCACTGTCGGAGTGCCACCGCCGGCCAGGGACCGGGCGTGCGCGTTGGTGACGTAGTCGAGGTCACCGACCACCTGCATCACGCGGCTGCGGATGTCCTCCGAGACCGGGTAGTTGCCTGAAAGGACCCGGGAAACGCTTGCCACGGACACACCCGCGTGATGCGCGACGTCCCTTATCGTCACCCGGCCAGGCTTCCCGGTCGTCCTGCTCTGACTCACGTTGCGCTCCTTACCGTCGTGGGCGCCATGACGGACGCTGTGGAGGCCACGGGTCGCGGAGACCTCTGTGACCTGATCACGGGACGGCCGTGCCCGGCCCCCCGTCGGTGCGGGAACGCTATCCCAATGTTCGTCCTGGTGGACCGGCCTGTGGATAACCCCGGCGACCCCTTGCGGCCGCGGTACCGGAACAGGAGGAAGACCGGATTTCAGGCCACCCGGGCAAGGTCGGTATGGCGCACCTCATGGGCGAGCGGCAACCCTTCGGCCAGGCGTTCCAGCTCCTCGACGACGATGCGGCCGAGTCGTTCCAGCTCGTTGCCGAGCGATCCGGCGATATGCGGCGTGAGAAACACGTTCGGCAATCGGTACAGCGGAGAGTCCGCGGGCAGCGGCTCGGGATCGGTCACGTCCAGGACCGCGTCAAGGCGGCCCGCGACCAGTTCGTCGGTGAGGGCGGCATGGTCGATGAGGGCGCCCCGCGAAGTGTTGATCAGCACGGCGCCGTCGCGGATCAGGGCGAGCCGGTCGCGATCGAGCAGGTGACGGGTCTCCGGAATGTCGGGCGCGTGCAGACTGACGATGTCGCTGTGCCGCAGTAGGTCCTGCAGGGAGAGCAGCTGCGCGCCGAGCTCGGCGGCCTCGGCCGCGTCCAGGTAGGGATCGTGGAGGAGAACCTCGAAGTCGTACGGGTGCAGCAGTTCCAGCAGACGACGTCCCACACGGGAGGCGCCGATGATGCCGATGCGACGGCCGAGGTTGCCGGTGGCAGCGGTTTGCGCGTGTGTCGGGTGGGCGTGAGTACGACGGAAGCGCTCACGGTGGGCGAAGGCGTCCTTCCCGGCGAGCAGGATCATCGCGAGGGTGTATTCGGCGACCGGGAGGGCGTTCGCCGTGACCGCGCTGGACACCGTCACCCGTCGGTCCCACAACACTTCGCCGACGAGCGAACGGACCGAGCCCGCGGCATGCAGGACGCTACGCAGCCGGGGTGCGGCGGCGAGGACGCCCGCATCGAGTCGGGGGCACCCCCAGCCGGTGATCAGGACTTCCGCTTCGGCCAGCACCGTTGCGGCGGCGGGATCGGTGAAGTCCCGCACGACGAGGCTCGGCTCGATGGCGGCCGTCCGCTGCAGCCGTGCCAGGAGCGGCGCGGGGAACAGCAGCGGGAGGTGCACCGGATCCATGGCGAACACGGCCCTGGGCAGCTGGGCGCTGGGCATGACTCTCCTGAGGTGCGTGGGAAACGGTTTCTGAAAGCGTCTTCTACCGTAGATCTGACGCAGAGGCCTGGTCAATCGATGGGAGGGATCCACCGTCGGGGGGAAAATTTTCGAGTGATTTCCCGGCAAAGAACCACCTCAGACGCGCAGTTGGAGCGCATATGGGATCCGGTGTCGGCGGTCGCGCGGTCTCCGAGGACGGGACTCAGGTTGTGGGTCGCCCGCGCCCTCCCATGTACGGATCTGCGCGCTGAGAGCGATAGATACCCCATGCTCACAACCGGTTTCTGCCCGTCCATCGAAAGCTGACCGCAGCACTGCTACGACCCACTCGATCGTTTCCGCGTCGGGTTTCTGCGCGTGAGGACACATCACTGCAGTTCAGAGGGGTAGCCCAGAAAGCAGACACGAGCACGGCTGCGCGGCTGGAGTGGACATCGGAGGTCGCGAAGCATTTTCGAAAATCTGCCAGGCCCCTTGACGGGCCACCTTGGCCGGAACAAGCTCTGGCCAGCGGGGCGTAGCAACCGGTTCCTACTTGTTACTACGGTCCTTGCCGGCCACCTGCCTTGCTTGCGGGGCCCGAACCTCTCCCCACTCCTCTCGTCCCTGCGCCAGAAAGAGGACGTCTCATGCGCTCCCACGTCGGTGCTCCTTCCAACGGCCAGGGTCGGTCCGGACGGTGGCGGTCGGCACTGTGGCCGCCTCGACGGCGGGCGTCGGCCGTCCCCTGCGGGTGCCGACCGTGCTGAGCCACCTGCCGACTTCAAGCTCGGGGTCAACCCCGGCCCGGTCAAGCACGAGGGCACCTGGGCAAGGGAGCGCTGCTCCCTTTCGGGCAAGATGCACGACGTCTTTCCGGAGCTGACACCCGGGCCCGAAAGGGCCTCGACATCAAGATCGCCACGGTGGTGCGGGCCGCGCCCGCCCCGAGGCCGCTCCCCGGCCCAGCGCGATGGCGTCGCCGATATGCCGACAACCGGCTTCTACGTGCCCGTGCTCACATGCCCCGAGCAACCCCTTACCGATCTGTTGCAAGGAGTCCCGTATGAACACGCCTCTGTCCCGCCGCACCGCCCTCACGGCCGCCGGAGCCACCGTGCTCGCCACTGGCCTCTCCGGCGGTCTCACCGCCACGGCGGCTCACGCGGACGCCGACGACTCCGCATCGAAACTGGTCACCTACCCGCGCCCCGCCACCCTGCCGACCAACGTCAGCTTCAAGGTCCGGGTGCGTCCCGCCCCGAGCGGCACGTGGCAGACCCTGGACATCTACCGGCCCCAACTGGAGGAGATCAACGCCACCACCGGCTCCGGCAAGGTCTACAGCACGTCGATGGTGTACTTCGACTTCCGAGGCTCCGTGGAACTCGAGATCACCTATCTCAAGGGCGGCGCCACCAAGACCGGGGTGCGGCCCCGCGCCCTGGGCATCGTGCCCGAACTCCTCGGCGACACACTCAGATTCACCCTCGACGAGCCCCGTGACGTCGTCGTCCAGATCAATGACGAGATCTTCGACTGCCTGCACGTCATCACCAATCGCATCGACCCGCATCCGCCGTGCGCGGACGATCCCGACGTGATCTATTTCGGTCCCGGCGTGCACACGGTTGCCGGGAACGTCCTCACCGTGCCCAGCGGGAAGACCGTGCATCTCGCGGGCGGCGCCGTCCTCACCGCGCAGGTCTACTTCAAGGACGTGGAGAAGGCGGCCCTCTCCGGCCACGGCATGTTGTACGCCGGCCCTGGGGGGATCCTCTGCGAGGGGAGCAAAGACATCCGGGTCCAGGACGTCATCATCATGAACCCCAACGGCTACGCGGGCACATTCGCAGAGAGCGAGAATGTCCACGTCACCAAGGCCAGATCATTCAGCTCGAAGGGCAACGGAGACGGTTTCGACGTCTTTTCCTCGAGCGGAATCGTCTTCGACGGATGTTTCATGCGCAACTCGGACGACTGCTTCGCGATCTACGCACACCGCTGGGACTACTACGGCGACACCAAGAACATCACCATCCAGAACTGCACCCTGTGGGCGGACGTCGCGCACCCCGTCAACGTCGGGACACACGGTAACACCGACGCCCCTGAGGTGATCGAAAACCTCGTCATCAGAAACGTCGACATCCTCGACCACCGTGAGCCGCAGATGGGCTACCAAGGATGCATCGCCCTGAACCCCGGCGACTCCAACCTCGTCAAGAACGTCCGCATCGAGGACGTACGGATCGAGGACTTCCGGTGGGGCCAGGTCATCCACATGCGGATCATGTACAACACGAAGTACAACACCTCGGTCGGCCGCGGCATCGAGGACGTGTACGTCAAGAACCTCACCTACACGGGCACGCACGCCAACCCGTCCCTCTTCCTCGGCTACGACGCCGAACACGCCATCAAGAACGTGACCTTCGAGAATCTGGTGATCAACGGGCAGGTCGTCGCGGACTCGATGAAGAAGCCCAGCTGGTACTACACGACCGACGCCATGCAGTGGTTCGCCAACGAGCACGTGCTCAACCTGAAGTTCCTGACCACCGCCGAGGCGGAGGCGGCGCAGTGAGCCCGGTCAGCCGCCGCGGCCTGCTGAAGTCCACCACGGCCCTGCTGCTCGCCGCAGGCACGAACTCCCTCTACGCGCCGGCGGCGAGGGCGGCGGGAGCGCACGACGACACTTACGGAACCGCCTTCGCCCACCCCGGGCTGCTGCACAGCGCGGCCGATCTCGCCCGTATGAGGTCCGCGGTCGCCCGTCGGCAGGCGCCCGTTTACGACGGTTTTCTCGCCCTCACCGCACACAGCCGTTCGCAGGCCGCGTACAACGTCCAGAACACAGGCCAGATCACCTCCTGGGGCCGTGGTCCCACCAACTTCATGAACCAGGCCGTCTCCGACTCGGCCGCGGCCTACCAGAACGCGCTGCTGTGGGCCGTCACAGGCGACCGCGCCCATGCCGACAAGGCTCGTGACATCCTCAACGCATGGTCCGCCTCGCTGCGGGTCGTCACGGGAGCCGACGGGCCGCTCGGTGCCGGCCTGCAGGCCTTCAAGTTCGTCAACGCGGCCGAACTGCTTCGGCACACCGGGTACGACGGCTGGGCGAACGCGGACGTCGCGCGATGCGAGGAGTCGCTTCTGGACGTCTGGTATCCGGCGATCTCCGGATACATGCTCTACGCCAACGGCAACTGGGACCTGACGGCCATTCAGTCCATTCTCGCCATCGGTGTGTTCTGCGAGGAGCGCGTCCTCTTCGAAGACGCCCTGCGCTTCGCCGCAGCCGGCGCGGGCAACGGCAGCGTGTCCCACCGTGTCGTCACGGCGATCGGTCAAGGCCAGGAGAGCGGCCGCGACCAGGGGCACGAGCAGCTCGCCGTGGGCCTCATGGGAGACGCCGCACAAGTGGCCTGGAATCAGGGCGTCGACCTGTGGGGTCACGACGGCAACCGCATTCTCGCCAACGCCGAGTACGCCGCCCGCTACAACCTCGGCGGTGACGTTCCCTTCATCCCCGACCTCGACCGCACCGGCAAATACATCAAGAAAACTGTTTCCGCGACCGGGCGCGGCTCCCTGCCCCCCATCTACGAGATGTACCTCGCGCACTACGCGGGCGTCCGGGGTTCGGCGGCACCGTTCACCGAGGCGGCCGTCTTCCGTGGGCCCGGAGGCGCCCGGGTCGTCGAGGGCAGCAACGACGACCTTCCCGGTTGGGGCAGCTTCGCCTACGCGGGCGCGACGGCCCCCACGCCGACCGTCCCCGCGCCCCCAGCCGGCGTCACGGCCTTGGGGGAGGAACGGGCCGTCAGCATCACCTGGCTGCCCTCCGCCTGGGCGACCGGATACACAGTCCTGCGTGCCTCGGTGCCCGCCGGCCCCTACACCCCCCTCGCGACCGACGTGACGAAGCCCGGGTACTCCGACACCGACGTACGCCCCGGACGCCTCTTCCACTACCGCGTCGTCGCCTCCAACTCTTCCGGAATCAGCGCCAGTTCGGCTGTCGTGTCGGCACTCGCCGGACTCCCGGCCCCCTGGTCGGCCACTGATGTCGGCACCGTCGCCGTCGCAGGCTCGGCCGCCTTCGACGGCGAGCGGTTCCTGCTGGAGGCCTCCGGCGGCCCCGACGCCTGTCGCCTCGTCCACCTGCCGCTGCGCGGCGACGGCTCGGTCACCGCCCGGATCGTGTGGCCGCTCAGCTCCCAATACTCCAAGATCGGCGTCACCGTCCGCGCATCGCTCGAGGCGGACGCCGCGCACGCCTCGATGCTGATCCAGGGGTTGCCCCTGTACACCTGGAGCGGGGTGTGGACCGTCCGGCCCCGCACCGGGGCCGCGGTGTCGTCCACCGGGAGCACGCCCGTGCCACCGTCCCAGCAGGAAGCGATCACTCAGAAGGCCTCGTTCCCGATCTCCGACCTCGGCGCGCTACCGGAGTCCGCCACCCCGCTGGAAGCTCCCCACGTGGAGGGCGCGGGCGACGGATACCGGTTGCGGACGCCTTACTGGGTGCGGGTGACCCGGAAGGGACGGCGCTTCACGGGAGCCATCTCCGCCGACGGCCTGAAGTGGACCGTCGTCGGCACGACCGAGCTGGACGGTGTGCCGCTCTCCGCCTACGCCGGCCTCACCTTCACTTCCTGTCTCGGCATCGGCGAGACCTACGCCGAGACGGGCACCGGCGCCTTCGACAACGTAAGCGTCACCGGTGCCGACAGGGACGTCTGGAGCACACCCCGCCCCACCCGTACCGCCGCAGACCTGCGCGCCACGCCCCGAGACGGGGAGAGAGTCCGGCTCACCTGGACCGATCCCGACCTCTCCGCCCGCTACACCGTGCTGCGCGCCTCACGCGCCCATGGACCCTTCCGGGCGATCGCCTCCGATGTCGGTCCCGTGGGATTCGGTGCCCGTATCCGGTACACCGATGCGAGCGGCGCCCCGGGATCGACGTATCACTACGCCGTCGCCAAGACCAACTCCACTGGTATGGGGCCTCGTTCAGGGGCATGTGCCGTCATCGCACCGCCTCTCCCCGTACCGCCGGACCAGGAGACGCCCGCCACGTCCGCTTCTCCGTCCGCCCCTTTGCCGGCTCCCTGGACGCACGGAGATCTCGGCGACGTCGTCCGGGACCAACGGGACTACGCGACCCTCGGTGTCGTGGCCGTTCTCACGCCCGGCGACACGTCGTACGACGACGAGACATTCGCCGTGCGCGGCGCAGGCACCGACCTCAACGTCAACTCGCAGGGTATGACAGCACAGTTCGCCCGCCGGACCGTCTCCGGCGACTGCACGCTCACCGCGCGGCTGCTGTCCCGGGAGGGAGCGCCCACCGACCGCGTAGGCCTGCTGATGACCAAATCGCTGTCACCGTTCGACCAGGCGGCCGGCCTGATCGTCACCGGTGGCACGACCGCGCAGCTCATGCTGCGGC
This sequence comes from Streptomyces sp. B21-105, assembly GCF_036898465.1. Lineage (NCBI taxonomy): Bacteria > Bacillati > Actinomycetota > Actinomycetes > Kitasatosporales > Streptomycetaceae > Streptomyces > Streptomyces sp. B21-105. Next base: position 7,445,227 of record NZ_JARUMJ010000001.1, read on the forward strand.
CCACGGTGGCCGGCGCCTCCGTGTTCTCCGGCACGACCGACGTCCGGCTTCCCGTCCTGCTGCGACTGAAGCGCACGGGAACCGCTTTCATCGCCTACGTCTCCACCGATGACGGCGTCACCTGGTCCCCCCTCGCCGAGGGCGTGGTCCCCGGCTTCGGCGACGCCCCCTACTACGTGGGCCTCGCGGTCTGCTCACGCAACCCGCAGGTCCTCGGCACCGCACGGTTCGGCGAGGTGATCGTCACCTCGGGATGACCACGTGGATCCCCCACGGATCCACCCCACGGATCCACCCCACGGATCCCCCACGACGGGAGCTGCATCCCATGACCCGCACATCCCCCCACCAGGACCACCCCCCGTTGAGCCGCCGCGGCCTGCTGAGAACCGCAGGCGGGTTCACCGCGGCGCTCGCCCTCGGAGCGGGCGCCGCCACCGGCGCGGGCCCGGCGGACGCGGCGCCCGCCGCTTTCACCCACCCGGGCATGCTGCACAACGCCGGCGACATCAACCGCGCCAGGGTCAGGGTCGCCGCGGGCGACGACCCGTGGCTGTCCGGTTGGAACAGGCTCACCGCCAACGCCCACTCCCGGTCCACCTGGACGCCCAGGGCGACGGCGACGATCGTCCGCGGCGGCACCGGAGAGAACTACAGCCTTCTCTACAACGACATCGCCGCCGCCTACCAGAACGCCCTGCGCTGGCGGATCGCGGGCACCGAGGCCAACGCGCGATGCGCCGCGAACATCCTCAACGCCTGGGCCACGACCCTGACGTCCGTAACCGGCAACGCCGACCGTTTCCTCGCCTCCGGTCTCTACGGCTGGCAGCTCGCCAACGCGGCAGAACTCCTGCGGGATTACGCCGGCTTCGACCTGGCAGCCCTCCAGGAGATGCTGATCAAGGTCTTCTACCCGCTCAACAACAGTTTCCTGACCCACCACAACGACGCCTGTATCACGAACTACTGGGCCAACTGGGACCTCTGCAACATGGCCTCCATCATGGCCATCGGGATCCTCAACGACGACGCCGCCAAGTTCGACCAGGCTGTTTCCTACGCCAAGTCCGGCGCCGGAAACGGCTCCCTCGTTCACGCAGTGCCGTACCTGTACACCGACGCTGACGGCTACGGCCTCGGCCAGTGGCAGGAGTCGGGCCGCGACCAGGCGCACACCGTCCTGGGCTTGGGCCAGTTGGGCGCACTCTGCGAGATGGCCTGGAACCAGGGCGAGGACCTGTACGCGTACGACGGCAGGCGCTTCATGAAGGCCGCTCAGTACGTCGCCAAGTACAACCTCGGCAACGAGGTGCCGTTCACCACCTACACCTGGGGCAGCGGCCAGAACTGCGCACGGAACACGCAGACCGTCGTTTCCGCAACGTCCCGCGGGCAGGTCCGCCCGGTGTGGGCCATGCTGCACTACCACTACCACGGACGCCTGTCCCTGGACGACAAGTACATATCCCGCATGTGCTCCTCCGTCGCCCCCGAAGGCGGCGGAGGGGATTACGGGGCCGCCAGCGGAGGCTACGACCAGCTCGGCTTCGGCACCCTGATGTACGCCAAATAGCTCAAATAGCTCTCCCACCGGCTCGTGCACCGGAATACCGGGCGCTGTTGTGGTGCTCTGGTCATACCGGTGCGCGAGCGCGGCGAAGGGCTGGTGGGCAAATGGCAGCAGACCGGACGAATCCTGCGGGCAAGGCCCGAGAGGGGCCCGTCCCCGTCTCCGCCCGCGGCCCCGACGCCGCCCGCCTTCCCGACGCCGACGCAGCTCCCGTCGTGCGCACCCCTTACGGGGTCGTGCGCGGAAGATACGAGCACGGGATCGCCGTGTTCCGGGGGATCCCCTACGCGTCGCCCCCCTTCGGCCCCCGGCGGTTCAGACCACCGGTGCCGCCCGAACCGTGGAACGGCGTGCGCGACGCGGGAGCCTTCGGCCCGACACCGCCGAAACCGCCGTACTCCGACGCCTTCGCCCAGTATCTGTCCGACCCCGCCGTGCCGGGCGAGGACTGCCTCAACCTCAACGTCTGGACCCCCGAGCCCTGCCCCGGCGTACGGCTGCCCGTCGTCGTTTGGCTGCACGGCGGCGCGCTGACCAGGGGCTCCTCGGCGGTTCCGGTGTATGACGGGCGCCACTTCGCACGCGACGGAATCGTTTTCGTATCGATCAACTACCGACTGGGAGTGGAAGGCTACGGACTGTTTCCGGACGCGCCCGCCAATCCCGGTCTGCGAGACCAGCTCGCCGCCCTGGAATGGGTTCACCGCTCGGTCGGGGCCTTCGGCGGCGACCCCGACAGGGTCACCCTGGCGGGACAGTCCGCCGGAGCCATCAGCGTCGGCGCCCTGATCGCGGCCCCGCAGGCACAGGGCCTGTTCCGGCGGGCCGTCCTGCAGAGCGGGCCGCCCGAGGCCCTCGAACGGGACAAGGTCCGCCGTATGGTGCGCCGGATGGCCGCCCGGCTGAAGATCCCCGCCACCGCGGAGGCCTTCGCAACCGTAGACCGGGACCTGCTGCTGCGCGCCCAGGCCGAGGTCGGCAGGCTCAGCAGCCCGGTGCTGGGCGGGCCCGCCTTCGGCATCGTCGTCGACGGCGATCTCGTGCCGCGCGACCCACTGCAGGCACTCCTCGACGGGGAGGTCGCCCCTGGCATCGACCTGCTGCTGGGCTGGACACGGGACGAGTACCGGCTCTGGCTGGTGCCCGGCGGGCTGCTGGAGCGCGTCGACCGACTCGGCGCCGTTGCTCTCGCGGGCGCGATGGCCCGCTGCCACTGCGGCCCCGAGGTGCCGCGCGGCTACCGTGCGCTGCACCCCGGGGCCGGCACCGCCGAGGTCGTCGGGCAGATGGTCACGGACAGGCTGCTGCGGCTCCCCCTGCGAAGCCTGGCCGACGCCCGCCCCGGGACGTCGTACGTGTACGAGTTCGCCTGGCCCTCGCTCCGTCCCGGCCTCGGCGCCTGCCACGCACTCGAACTGGGCTTCGTCTTCGACACCGGCGAGACGGCGGAGTCCGCGAAACTGGCCGGGGAAGGGGTTTCCCAGGAACTGGCCGACGCGATGCACGGGGCGTGGACGCGCTTCGCGGCGACCGGGGACCCAGGGTGGGAGGCCTGGAACGCGACGCATCCGGTGCGGATCTTCGGGGAGAGCGACGCCGCTCGTCTGCCGAAGGATGAGGACGGGGCGCCGCCCGGAGCCGACGGCTCGGCGTACACCGCACACGGCGTACGCGACCGCGAGCTGGCGCTGTGGACGACGCCGTCACCGCAGGCCGCCCTCCCGGAGGAACCGCTCGACGGGACGCCGATTGCCGATCCCTCGCTCGCTGGACCGTCCCTACGCGGCACAGAGCTGAGGTCGACGGTACGCCGACTGCGCCGAGCCACCGGGGGGACGAGGGAACGCTGACCGCAACCGGAGGGGAGGACGGCCTTGCCGACACCACACCGGGTGCCGTGGACGGCGGACCGGCGGGCGAGGGCACTGTTTCCGTCGAGCGGACCAGGCGGAGGTCGTACTGTCGACGCTCGGCAGTCCGACCCGACTCGACCTGGCCTGGCAGTCTGGCCTGCTGTGACGATCTGGCAGGGAAGCCGTTTCTGGGAACTCTCGGCAGCCGTTGCCCGACCCCTGAGGGCTTTGAGCGCGGTGCCTTCCCCGCTCCCGACGCCGACGCTCACGCTGGTGCCGGCGCCTGGACGGCGTTCGTGTTCCGCACCGCCCGGTCGGGGTGCCCCCCGCCCCCGGTTGCAGTGCCGTGGTGCCGGACCAGCGGGACAGCCGTTCCTCTCTTCTCGCATCGTGAGGTCCGGGGCCGTCGGAACGCTCACCCTCACCCGACCTGTCATTCAGGCCTGCTGGGTCGCTCCGCCCGACCGCATCGCGGAGGACCCCGCCCCGACGCCCGCCACCGAGTCCCGCACCACGACGTGTGTGCCCAGAAGCAGGTGCTCGTTCGGTGCGTCGGGTGTGCGGCCCAACACGGTGCGTACGGCGAGGCGGCCCAGCTCTTCGTAGGGGACATGGACCGTGGTGAGGGCGGGGCGCAGTTCACGGGCGAACGGAATATCGTCGTAGCCGGTCAGTGAAACATCACCGGGCACGTTCAGGCCTGCCTCGTGCAGGGCGGCCAGGGCGCCGATGGCGACCATGTCGGTGGCGGCGACCACGGCCGTGAAGCGCAGCTGCTGCTTCAGAGCCGCGCGCAGCAGGCGATGCCCCGAGTCGCGGGTGAAGTCGCCGTGCAGGATCAGCGCCGGGTCGACCTCGATGCCCCGCGCCCGATGGGCCTGTGTGTAACCGCATTCGCGACCGAGCGCCGTGGCGTGGTTCGGTTTTCCGCCGAGAAACAGCACCCGCTGGTGCCCCTGGGTCAGAACATGCGAGACCAGGGCGAAGGCGCCCCCCTCGTTGTCGTATTCGACGACGGTCACAGGCGCCCCGGGGCCGAGCGGCGGACGGCCGCACAGCACCAGCCGCGATCCTGCGGACGCCAGCGAGTCGGCGATGCGGCGAGTGCGCTTGCGGTACTCCGGAGTGTCGGCGGCCCCGCCGACCAGGATCACGGCGGAAGCGCGCTGGGCTCGCATGGTCTCCACGAAGTCCAGCTCGTGCCGCAAGTCTCCCTCCGTGCTGCACACCAGGCACAGGTGTCCCAGCCGGTGTGCCTCGCGTTCCACGCCGTGCGCCTTGTGCGCGAACGACGGTCCGGTGATGTCCTCCAACACGAAGGCCAGTGTCGGCGTGCCGGCCCCCGCGACAGCCTTGGCCCGCGCGTCGGCGACGTAGTCGAGCTCGCCCACGGCCCGCAGTACCCGTCTGCGGGTCTCCGCGCTCACCGGATAGACGCCGCCGAGCACGCGTGACACGGTTGCCGCGGACACCCCCGCACGGGCCGCTACGTCCCGAATGGTGCTGCGTGCTGTTTCCGCAGGTTTCCTCGTCATCCCGCTCCCCCTGCCCCCGCCTCCTACGGAAATCCGGCAGCAACCGTCTTCCCGAGCGGAGGCTAGCAGTGGCGGAGCACTCGCCAGGAGGGCTATGTGGACGTCAGTGTCCGGGCGATGGAGGTGACCGCGTCCGGGCCGACCCGGCAGCAGCCTCCGATCAGCCGGGCCCCGGACTGCCGCCAGGCCAGGACCTGTTCGGGGGCGAAAGTGGAGCGTCCGACCCAGGCGCGCGCCTCGGCGTCCCAAGTCTCGCCGCTGTTCGGATACACGACGACCGGCTTGCCCGTCACGCGTGCCGCTGTCGCCACGGCGGCGTCGACGTCGCCGGGGTCGCAGCAGTTCACGCCGACCGCGATCACCTCGTCCGCATCCGCGGCCGGTGCGAACGCCTCCTCCAACGGCTGCCCGGCCCGGGTACGGTCACCGTCGATGGAGTACGACAACCAGGCGGGCACGCCCAGCCCGCGCACCGCGCGCAACAGCGCTTCGGCCTCGTCGGCGTCGGGTACCGTTTCGAGAGCGAGTACGTCAGGCTCCGTGGCGGCCAGAACCTCCAGGCGCGGCCGGTGGAAACGTTCCAGGTCCGCGGCGCTCAGTCCGTAGCGGCCCCGGTACTCGGAACCGTCCGCGAGCATCGCGCCGTACGGCCCGACCGAAGCGGCCACCCACAACGGGTGCGCGACCCCTGTGGTCCGGGCCCGCCGAGCGGCGTCCCGGGCCAGTTCCACGCTCCGCGAGAGCAGCCGGGCTGCCTCCTCGTGATCGATCCCCCGTTTGGCGAAGCCCTCGAACGTTGCCTGGTAACTCGAGGTGATCGCTACGTTCGCACCCGCTTCGAAGTAGGCGAGGTGCGCCTCGGTGATCGCCTCGGGGTGCTCCGCCAGAAGTCGTGCCGACCACAGTTCGTCGCTGAGATCATGCCCGGCGGACTCCAACTGGTTCGACATGCCGCCGTCGAGGACGACGGTGCCGGCGGCAAGAGCGGCGGCGAGGGTGGTCTCCGTGCGCGGGGCAGGGGTGTCGCTGGTCATGTCACGACGCTAGTCGAAGAGCGGGGGGACGGCCCGACGGGTCCAGTCCATGAACAGTTCCCCCCCGCTCACCGCCCGTGCGCCGCTCGCCGCCCGCCTCGACGGCGTCCGGTGCCGCGCGTGCGCTTGGTCGCCGGGAACAGCAGCCCGCCGAGCAGGCCGGCTGCCAGCACGTACGGCCACCAGCCGAACGCGTCGCCCTGGGCCGCTGCGGTACCGCGCTCGTCGGCCGTCACGACGCCCGACGAGGCCTGTCCGTGCGCACGCGCCGAGGTGCTCGCTCGGGTGGTGGTCAGGACGACGTCGTTTCCGTCTCCGCCTGTGTAGCTGATCCGGTAAACGGTGTCGGCGAGTTTCACCTCGGCACCCTCGCGCAGCCCGTCGAACGTGCCCGTGGTCGGCCCGTTGCCGGTGTGCTCCAGGACGCGGATCTCACGGAGGGCCGCACGGGACGAGGCGGACGGCGCCCGGGAAGCGCCCTCGCTGTGTGTGGGAGCGGCCCCCGCGCTGTTCGCCTCGGCGGCCGCTCCCGCGGCCGACAGGTCGAGTCCGCCCCGCAGAGTGACCTTGCCGCCGGTTTTCAAGGGTTTGTCCGTGAGCACGAGTTGGCCCTTGTCGGTCTGCGTGTAGCCGGCGGTGACCGTCAGCCCGCCGGTGACGACACCCTCGTTCGTCACCGCCCCTTTCACGGTGCCCTTGCCACTGAGGGTGCTCATCACCCGCAGCGGCGAGCCGCCGGTGTCCAGCCGCGCCGCCGCGGACGTCAGCCGCACCACCCTGCTGTTGACGAGGCTTGCCCCGCTCTCGAGCGCGAGCGTTCCCTGACTGATCGTCGTCGTCCCGGTGTATGTCACCGCGGGCCCCGTGAGGGTCGTCGTGGCGGCTCCCGACTGGACGAGCGAACCGCTGCCGCCGAGCCGGGACAACGAGATCGCCTTCTTCGCGTTACGCACGACGAGCGTGCCGTCGTTCACGATGCGACGTCGGTCGGTGCCCGTGAGCAGTGAACCGTCCCCCTGCGCCGACCCCAGCCGCAGGACCGCGCCCTTCTGCACCGTCGTCGAACCGTCGTAATGCTGGTCGGCGGCGAAGGTGACGTCGTTTCCCTTTGTTCCCGCGATGACGACGTCACCGGCGCCGGGCGCGGCCAGGGTGTCGTGGTACCTGCCACCGCCGATCGGCGCGCCGAGAGTGACCGGCCCGTTGTAGTCGAACGTCAGCAGGGACCGCCGTCCGCTGGCCTCGTGCATGTTGATGTATACGGTGTCTTTTGTTCCCGGCATGAAGATTTTGTGCGTGGTGCCGTCGCCCCACTGCACGTTCGCACCTTCGATGTTGGTGCCGCGCTTGTTCAACTGGTGCGCCACCGGACGCCAGTTGATGTCCGGATCGCTGAGCGAGGGGTCGGTGTCCCCGCCCTGGTCGCTGTAGCTGTATTGACCGGTCAGGATGACCTTGCTGCCGGGCCGTGTGTGGACGTTGACGTCGCTGCCGTACGCCCGCTGGTAGAAGTCCTGGCGCAGAGTGATCGTCCGGTTCAGTGGGGTGTCGATGATCCAGGATCCCTGGTTGACGATCGCTCGGGCGTCGGGCAGCGAGACCGGGAACTCGGGGCGGCCCGCCGCCATGCCCGTACCGTTGTCGATGACTCCGGAAAAGGGGTGGGTGCCCGCCAGATCGAGCGTCCCCCACATGTTCCGGGGCTGGGTGACCAGACCCGACCCGCTGATCGTGCCGATGTTGAACGTGCGGGTCAGCGACAGCCGGAGCGTGCCGTCGACGCGGACGTTGAGCTCGTTGAGCCGATAGCCGGGCGTGGCGTAGGGGAAATGCCCGATCAGGCCCGTGCCCTTGCCGGTCCCGTACTGCAAGGTCGCCCCGCGGGCGACGGTGATGGCGGGCGGGTCGGGGTTGCTGACCGTCGTGTACGGGTGGTTTCCGCCCTGTGTGCGCACCACCTGCCTGCGGCGGGACGTGGGCAGGGTGAAGTCGCTGTCCCTGGTCAGCACGAGCGTACCGACGCCTCGCACGGTGAGCGTTCCCTGGCCGCGGAAAGCGCCGTCGTAAGTCGTCGTTCCGGCGGGCACGGTGACCACCGTGTCGCCGGCGAGGTTCACGTCCCGGTCGGCGAGGACGTCGGCGGTGACGTCCCGGGGTCCGGCGGCCGCGGCGGGGGGAGCAGTGACCAAGAGGGCCGCGACCGCCGTGAGGACGCCGAGGACCGCTGCTGAGGTGGGGAAAGGGCTGCGCACACATCGGAGACGGATGGGCGAGACGGCGATAACACAAACTTTCCTCTCGGAGCGCAGGCAGGCCTCTTCCGCTCCGGGAAACGCGGTTCCGCGAGGAACGGTTCCGGAAAGGGCTTTCTAGCAAGTCACGTCAGACCCGTTGACCTGCTCGTAACACGCCCGTACCTTTTCGGCGTTCGTCATTCCACATCTTGTTCGCAGTTCCGATCCTTCCTCTGTCGTCGAGAGGCGCTGCGTGTACCGCAACCCCGCCCTCCCCTCACCGCGCCGACCCGCAGGCCCTGCGCCGCATCCGGTTCCGGGCCCCGCGTCGGACGGGGACGGCGCCTCAGAGTTCGGCGTTCCGGTCGCCGACACCATGAAAGAGAGCCTGTGAGATGAGACGTGCGTACGCGACCCTGCTCGCCCTCTGTCTGGCGCTGATCGGCGCTCTCACCCTGGCGGGACCGGCCCAGGCGGCACCCGTGACGCTCGCCAACGGCACGCAGTTCAAGGACACCTCAGGTAGTCCCCTGCACGCCCACGGCGGCGGGGTCCTCAAAGTCGGCTCCTACTACTACTGGTTCGGCGAGGACCGTAACGCCGACAACACGTTCCGGTACGTGGACGCCTATCGTTCCACCGACCTGAAGAACTGGGAGTTCCGCAACCACGTGCTGACCCAGTCGAGCGCGTCCGAGCTGTCCTCCGCCAACATCGAACGTCCGAAGGTCGTCTACAACGCCTCCACCGGCAAGTTCGTGATGTGGATGCACAAGGAGAACGGGACGGACTACAGCGAAGCGCGTGCCGCAGTCGCCGTGTCGGACACCGCCGACGGTGACTACACCTGGCAGGGCAGCTTCCGGCCGCTCGGTCAGCACATGTCGCGCGACATCACGGTCTTCGTGGACAGTGACGGCGCCGGGTACATGGTCTCGGCGGCGCGCGAGAACTACGACCTGCAGATCTACCGGCTGACTGCCGACTACACCGGTATCGCAAACCTTGTCGCCGATCCCTGGCACAACGGCCATCGCGAGGCGCCGGCGCTGTTCAAGCGCAACGGCGTCTACTTCATGCTCACCTCGGGCGCCACCGGCTGGAACCCCAACCAGCAGCAGTACGCGACGGCCACCTCCCTCGCCGGTCCCTGGACGGGCATGACGAACGTCGGCGATGCGACGACGTTCGGCACGCAGACCGCGTACGTCCTTCCCGTCCAGGGGACCTCGGGCACCTCCTACCTGTATCTGGGCGACCGCTGGGGCAACTCCTTCGGCGGCACCGTCAACGACTCCCGCTACGTCTGGCTGCCGCTGACCTTCCCCACGTCCACCTCGCTGTCGATGTCCTGGACCCCCGAGGTGACGGTCGACACCGTCACCGGGACCGTCACTGGCACGAGCGCCGCCTACAACACCCTGGTCGCCCGGCACAGCGGCAGGTGCGCGGACGTCACCAGTCAGTCGCTCTGGGCGGGAGCCCAGATCAAGCAGTACGACTGCAACGGCGGCAACAACCAGAAGTACTGGTTCAAGTCGGTCGGAAGCGGTTACTACCAGTTGGTCGTCCGCAGCAGTTCGCTGTGCGTGCGGGAGAACGCGGGCACGGTGAGCCAGGAGGACTGCAATGCCTCGGCCACCGCTCAGCAGTGGTCGCTGACGACCTCGGGCAGCTACGTGAACATCACGTCGCGCGCGAGCGGAAAGTGCCTTGACGTGAACGGCGCGTCCACCGCCAACTCCGCGGCGATCATCACGTACGCCTGCAACGGAGGTACCAACCAACAGTGGACGCGCAGTTCCTGACTCTACGTCACACAAGCAGGTCGATCGCGTCGACGGACGTGCCGGCGCTCAGGTAGGAGGTCGTGCCGGACCCGCTCACCACGTTGATCTTCAGCACGTTGTACCGGCTTGTGTCCGTGAGCCATGCGCTCGCGGGGATGCTGTAGGTGAACGTGTGGTTGTTGCCCCGGTACGACCCGTTGGTCAGGGACCGGGTGCTCGGCTGAGTGGGCGGGGACGGAACGGCAGAGGTCCATGCGTCGTTGACGACGACCTGCGGCCGGCCGTTGGCATAGGCCGTCGTCACGCCGATGCGCAGGGTGTGCGCGGCGGCGGCCTGGGCGGCGGTCAGCTTGAAGTACAAGAGCAGGCCGCTGTTGACGTCCTTCCAGAGGTAACAGGGGAACGCCGAGGTCTCGCTGCCGCTGCCGATGACGACGTTGCCGGTCCACGCGGAGGCACGGACGTCCGACGGGTGCGCGTACGTCATGAGGTCCGCGTTCTTGAAGCCGCTCGGCGTGCCGGTCCAGTCGTTGATCCGCCAGATCGCACTCGCGTTGCTCGGATCGTTCGAGGACGGGACGGCGATCGAGTTCAACGTGGTCGTCGTGCCCGCGGTCACCGTCACCTGCGTGGTGTACACGGCCAGTTCGCTCTTGTGGACGGTGAGCGTGTACGTCCCGGGGAGCACCCCTGTGATCGAGAACCAGCCGTCGGACGCGCGCGCCGGACCCCAGTACTGCGCCGTCGGGTTGGCCAGGCCGACCGTGTACGGGTATGCGGCGTCGCGCCCGGTGATGCCGACGCCCGCGACCCGGCCTCGGCCGCCGGCGCCCACGTATCCGGCGATGCCGAGCGAGTCGGCCCACGAGGTGCTCAGCGTTCCCGGGAACAGCGAGGAGGAGGGGGCGCCGCCGTTCGTGAAAGCGATCACGTACGGGCCCTGGAGGCCGAAGCGTTGCGCCTCCGTCTGGTTCTGGCCGTAGTAGAGGATCTCGTACAGGCCGCCGCCGTCGGCGCTCTGATGGCGCAGGAGAGAGCGGTAGAAAGGGCCTCCGGAAGCCTTTTCGTGGTTGCTGCGCACGATCCACAGACCGACGCCGCCGGCCGTCCAGCCGATGTAGTCGTAGTCCATGACGCGCAGTTTGGAGTAGTGCTTGGAGCGGGTCTGGCCGTTGGACTTGGCGAAGACGTCGGAGGCCTCGATGGTGCTGGTCGTGTACGTGTACGAGTCGGGCTCGTCGTTGAGGAACAGACCCGCCTTGACCCGCACGATGTAACGGGTTGCCGAAACGGACGTGTCCGCCTTGTTGGTCCACAAATAGATGTTGTTCTCGCCACTGCGAGCCGCGTAGTAGTGCCGGAGCGAGCCGTGTGTGACCGAGATCAGAATCGTGGAACCGGACCGTGCGATCGTCACGGTGGAGCTGCCGAGGCCCGACTCGATGTGCGAATTCATGCCGCCATAGCCCTGGTACTCGGTGCCCCGGTAGACCAGTGAGGTCAGGTCGCCGGTCGACTTGCTGACCTTGAAGACGAGGTCGGCGCCGGTGTCGACGACGTAGCGAGAGCCGTCGTCGGTGTAGCCGAAGGCCGCTGCGGCGGCCGGAGCGGCGAGCGGCCCGGCGAGCGCGGCGGAGCCGGCGGTGGCCGCGGTGCCGAGGACGAAGGTGCGGCGTCGGACCGGGTGATGCGCGGATCCGGACATGGGGGTGCCTCCTTCGGGAGGTGTGGGGGTGCGGGTGTCTGAGAGGGTGACAGTTGAATCGATTTTGCGAAAGGGCTTTCACGCCAGGGAAGTCGACAGTTCTACGAAATCTGCGCCAGGTCTAGAAAGCGCTTGCCGGAGACGGTACGGTCCAGCCGCCAGCCCCTGTGTCATGACGGAGGAGTCGTAAGTGAGACGTTTCAACACCGCCGTGCTGGCGGCGCTGACCCTGGCCGCCGGCCTGACGGCCGTGCCGGCCGCCCACGCCGACGGCGGCCGTGCCCCCCTCGGCATCGACAACTGCACCGCCACCGCCTGCCACTTCGACGTCGCACCGGGCGTCTATGACGTGGAGGTCGTGCTCGGCGGCAGCGTTGCCTCTGCCACCAGCGTCACCGGAGAGACGCGGCGGGCCCTGCTTCCCGAGACCGCCGTCCCCGCCGGCCGACGCGTCGCCCGCAGCTTCACCGTCGACGTCCGCACACCCGAGGGAGAGCCCACGGGCCGCGACGGAAGCGCCGGCCTGGATTTGGCCCTCAGCGGCTCCGCTCCGGCACTGGCGAACATCCGGGTCACCCCCGCCAGGCACGCCCGCCAGATCTTCCTCATCGGCGACTCCACCGTGTGCGACCAGCCCGCCGAACCGTACACGGGATGGGGCCAGCAACTGCCGCAGTATCTGCGGCAAGGTGTTTCCGTCGCCAACTACGCAGATTCGGGGGAGAGTACGGTCACGTATCTGGGGAACCCGCAGCTCTGGGACACGGTTCGGCCGCTGATCCGGCACGGCGACCTGGTCCTGATCCAGCTCGCCCACAACGACAAGACGACCGACGAGGCCACGTACCGCGCGAATCTCGAGACTCTGGTGGCGGGTGTGCGAGAGAAGGGCGGCCGGCCGGTCCTGGTGACCCCCATCGTGCGCCGCTGGTTCAACGCCGACGGGACGCTGAACAACGGAACGGCTCTGCTGGTCAACGGACTCGGTGTCGACCATCCGGCGGTCATCCGCTCGGTCGCCGCCGCGCGGCACGTCCCGCTGATCGACCTCACCGCCAAGACCAAGGCGGTGGTGGAGTCCCTCGGCGTCGAGGGCTCCAAGGCGCTGTATCTGTACAACGAGAAACGGGACAACACGCACACCTCCGTGCACGGGGCCACCGTCTACGCGGGCCTGGTGCGCGACGAGCTCCTCGCCCGGCATCTGGTGCCGAAGGGCATCGTGCGGGTGGGATGAACGCCTGGGGGCGCCCCGACCGGAACCGGGACGCCCCCAGGTTCTGACATCCCTAGGCCCGGACCCGGCCGCGAAGGAAAGAATCAGCACATGCGTCTGCCCCCGCCCGACCTCGCCCGCAGCCCTCGCACGGGATACACCCGCGGCCACTGGGAGGCGGCCGCCGACGCCTGCTCGCCGCGGTGGAGCCGTACGCCACCGAAGATCGCGCTCTCTACCATTTTCCCGGCGGACGGGGGAGCTGGTCCGGCCGGCTCTCCGACGGCCTGGAGGGGTATGCCCGCACACTGCTGCTCGCCGCGTTCCGCCGGGACGAAACCGCGCTGGAACGTTACGCAAGCGGTCTCTCGGCCGGCGTCCGCGGTGCTTGGCCCCGCATCGAGGACCGCGGGCAACCTCTCGTCAAGGCCGCGTCACAGTGCTCACGCCCCACGGGGCGGGCACGCCACCCCATCAGCGGTCTGGCCTCCCGGCCGACCAGCAGGGGCACGGTCTGAGAGCAGAACTCGAATGGTTCCGGCGGAGAAAGTGCTCACCTGCTGGCGGCTACAGCACCGAGTCTCTCCGACCCGGCAGGTCCCATTGGGCGTGGTGGAAGAGGGCCCCGCCACGATCTTCGTCGCGCTGGCCCGGCTCACCGCGGAGCCCGACCCGCTGCCCCTCCAGGACCTCGCGGCCGTCGAGGTGCGCAGGGCGGCAGTCGCCGACGACCCCGACGAGGCTCACGCCGCCTACGACCGGAGCGTCCGCTGGCGGACCGGCCCGGAACGCCGCTTCCGTTTCCTGTCCTCGGCGGACCGGCCCTCCGCGGTGGCCGACGCCGCAGGCGCGTCCGGGAACATCGCTCCGCACGAGGTCACGGCGTCGGGTCGATCCACGACTCCCGACGGGCTCACGGTTTCAGACGAGCGATCCGCAGCGCCGTCGTGGTCGGTGAAGCCCTGGTGAACGCCGTCGCGTAGGTCGGCGTCACGGGTGCGTAAGCCCGGGCCAGCGACCCGTCCTTGAGGACTGCGAGGTCGCCGGTGATACGGGTGCCCACCACATGGTCCGCGCTCCGGAACGTGCCGTTGCAGTCGACGAGCCTGAGGTGGGTGCCCGTGAAACGCCGGTGCAGGTGCCATTGGCGCAGTGCGCGCTCTTCAGGGACTCCCAGGAAACGAGGAGACGGTCCTTGCCGTACGGCGCGACATGGACGTTGACGTTCTCCGTGCCGACGGCGGGGGTGAGGAAGACGGCCTTGCCAGGGCCAGAGTTGCGGTTCTTCAGGAAGGCGAGCGCGACCTGGTGTGTGCTCGTCTTCGGTTTCACCGTCCAACCACGGCTGCTGGCATCGTCCGGGTTCTTCCGCGCGGAGGCTGCTCCGCGCGAGGCGAAGGCGGTTGTGTAACGACCGTCGGGCGATTTCACGAGGTCACCGGCGCGGCCGGGGAAGGTGCCGCCGCAGTATCCGGCCCAGCACTGTTCTCGCTGCACCACGGGAGCCGTGTCCGGAGCTCCGACGCCCGTCGAGACGAAGAGGCCCGAGCGCCAGTCGTCGAAACAGAGGGAGGTGAAGGCTCCGGACGTCTCCGCGTGCAGGGCGATGCCCTCGTTGTGACTACAGCCCCAGCTCCAACCTCCGGCCAGTTTCCCACCCTTGGCGCTGACATACGCCACCTTGTCGCTGTAGTGACCGTCGGCGAAGCGTCGGCCCCATGGACGACGAAGTACGCCCCGTAACGGGTGCCGTTCCAGGCGAGCTGCCCGTCGAGGAGCGGAGCTGTGTCATGGGAAGCGGTTCCGGTGAGTTTCGTGCGGAAGGTCTCCTTGGCGCCGGTGCACCGGACGATCGCAGCTGCCGTCTCCTTCCACTTGTTCGTGTCGGCCACCCGGGTGAGCAATGCGAAGCCGTCGTTGTGCGCGACCAGACCACCGACCTCCTTGGCCTACTTGACGACGGTGTCGGCGCCTGAGCGTCTTCCCACCGTCGTCAGCGGAGTGACGTGGACGCCGTCCGCGGCGGGCCATGCCCTGAGTGTGCCGTTCGGAACCACCGCGGTCGCCGTCCGCGTTCACTCCCGGGTGTTGTTGTAACCGGCTGACGGGTAAGGGAACTTGGCGGCGAGCGTGACGGCCGCCGTGGTGAGTGTGAGGTTCGGGGTGCTGGTCGCCGCCCCGGCGGTGGCCCACCAGGCGCCTACGACGACCCCGGCCACCGCCAGGGCGCCGATGGCGGGCTTGCGGGCCGCGCGGATGCGGCGGTCGTGCGTCGTGCAGATGTCATGGCTGGTGGTTGCCGTGGCTGAGGGCAAAGTTGCCGACGGGGCGCCATGGTCACCGGACCGCGTAAATGGTGTTGCTGTGCGTAGGCGGTGTCGAGAAGAATCCGCGCATGACTTCTGCCATACGGCATGTGACGATCTCCTGTTCCGACGCCTATGCCCTCGCCGGTTTCTGGTCCGAGGTACTCGGTCAGCCGCGCCACGAGGATGACAAGCCCGGTGATGAAGAGGTGCTCATCGAAGGGGCGGGCCTGCTGTTCGTCACGGTCCCGGAGACCAAGAGCCAGCGGAACCGGATCCACATCGACCTTCAGCCGCAGGACCGCACCCGTGAGGAGGAAGTGGAGCGCCTGCTCGGCTTCGGCGCCACGATGTTCGACGACCGCCGCACACCCGACGGCAGGGGATGGGCCGTCCTCAGGGACCCGGAGGGCAACGAGTTCTGTGTGGAGCGCAGCGCGCGGGAACGTGACAACGCCGGCTGACTCCTCAGGCGGCGTTGTCACGTTCCCGCGCGGAGTGATCCCCCGGAACAGCCGCCGGGCGATGGCCGTCGTGCCGCGACAGTTCGGCGGGGGCCGCAACGACACACCCGTAGCGTGCGTCGTATGCGTGCACCCGGAGTGACCCCGAGTTCCGTCGTTTTCGCGGACCTTCATCGCACCGACAACCCCCTTCTCCTGCCCAACGCCTGGGATCACGCCTCCGCGGCCGCCATGGCGGGGCAGGGGTTCCAAGCGATCGGCACGACGAGTCTGGCCGTGGCTGCGGCGGTGGGACTGCCCGACGGCGCTTCCGCGACACGCAACGAGACACTCCGACTCGCGCTGGCACTGGGGTCACAACCCCTTCTCCTGTCCGTCGATGCCGAAAGCGGTTTCAGCGACGATCCGGACGAGGTGGCGGAGTTGGCGCGCCAGCTGGCGGCCGTGGGGGCGGTGGGCATCAACCTGGAGGACGGCCTGGGGCCGGTGGACCGGCACGTGGCGAAGATCGCCGCCGTGAAGTCGGCTGTGCCCGGCCTGTTCGTCAACGCCCGCACGGACACGTACTGGCTCGGCGAACCCAGCACAACCGAAACCCTCGCGCGCCTCGAGGCCTATCAACAGGCGGGGGCCGACGGCGCGTTCGTTCCTGGGCTGACCGATGCGGAAGAGATCGCCGAGCTCGTCGAACGCCTCGAGGTGCCCCTCAACATCCTCTACTCGCCGACCGGCCCCACCGTCGCCCGCCTCACCGACCTTGGGGTGAGCCGCATCAGCTTCGGCTCGTTTCTGTACCGGCGCGCTCTGGGCGCGGCGCTGGAGGCCGTCGACGAGGTCCGTCGCGGACGCACTCCTGGCGGCCGCACGCCGACCTACCGGGAGGTGGAGAGCCTCGGCGTCGGTACGGCCCGCCATGTCTGACGTGATGGCGTCACCCGGCCGTGCGTCGATCGACGCCATCCGCAGGGCGCGTCGATCCATTCGACGCGTGCGGCGCGTCGACAGGTGACGTGCGCCGAGGAACGCCCTCGACACCATCGCTGCCACCTCGCACTCGGCGGCCACGTGAAGGCCGGACGGTGTGGGTCGTGGCGAGCGACTCGGGGGCCTGCGCCCCAGGGGCTGTCGGCCACTTTGGTAGTGTGCCGCGACGCATGCAGGGGGTCCGGTGCAGCGGGGCGTGGAGACGAGAATCTACGGAAACAGGTTCGCAACCGTACGCATCTTTCGACGCCTTGAGCCGCACCTTCCTTGAACGCCGCAACCCCCGATGCCGAGAGCTCAGAGAATCCGGACAACCGTAGCCAGGGGTGGGGATGTTACGTGCGTCGCTCATGTCGGCGTGGGTGGCTGGGCGGCTCTCTGTCTTGTGCGTGCCCGGGTGCTCGATCGGGAGCAACGAGGGGTCCGGCTCTGACGCGAGCGTGGGGGAAACGCATGAGAGCAGGAGGAGCGACGGCGGTTCCGGAACCGGCAGCCGGACCTGCGGGAGCGACGGCGGGTCGGGCGCACCGGAATCCGTCCCGCGGAATCCTCACCAGGGGCCGCACCCTCCGCCGGCTCCCTCGCGCCCCGTCCTCACGCTGGAGTGGACCTCCGCGCAGCGGCGGCCCGGCGACCCCGACTCCGCGGCGCCTGCGGCAGGTTCCTGAAGCAACTCGAAGCCCACAGAAAGAAGGTACGCACGCCGTGGTCGGCAAACCCCCTGATGAGGCGGGAGACAACTCGCCCATGTCCGACGAGGAATGGCAGGCCTTCCTCCGGGACAGCGAGCTCGGCGACGCCTCCGCGCCGAAGGAACCCTCCGCCCGGGCCCGCATGGTCACCGAGCGGTTGCGGCACCAGGAACAACCCGAGGGGTGGCGGACCGGCCCGACCCCGCGGGACATGAACAACAGGACGAGACGACGGCGGCAGGCGTGGTCGGTGCTCGGTGTGGCCCTGGCGCTCGGTGTGGTCACCGTGGCACTCAGACCGTCCCTGCTGCCCGGTGACCCCCTCGGAGCAGGCGAGCCCAAGACCGCCGCGGTGACTCCATTGCCCGCCGAGACCGTCGCCCCCACCGCCGCGCCGGGCGCCGTACCCGACCAGGTGCCGACCATCGACAGGCCCTTCGCCGGTTCTCCGGCCCTCGCCTGGGCAGACGGCGAGGCCGGCGTCGTCCTGCCGGCCGCCCGGGCCGTCGGGTCGGCATCGCAGGAACGCGTGTCGAAAGCGCTTCAACTGACCAGGGAACTGCTTGTCGGCGCGAACCTGGACCCGAAGACGCTGCGCGGCGAACGTCCGGCCGCCGCACTCGCGGTGCTCGATCCCAAGCAGCCGGGTCTGCTCGACGACATCGACGCTTTCCTTCGTTCGCCGGACCGGACGCACGACCCGCTGACGCTGTTCAGCCGGTTCGACCCGAACGAGGCCAGGGTCGTGGGTGACGTGGTCAAGACGCGCGGCCGTATGACCTACAAGAAGGCCCGGTACGACGGCGTGACCGTGCACGCCGACTACACCTTCGTCTATCCCGTCCGCCCCGCCGAGGGCCCGCCCGAGGTCACCCGCACGATCGTGCGGCGCGTCGTCGACCTCGAACTCCCCGACCCCGCGCACTACGACGTGACACCGGGGCGGCTGCTCCTCATCCGGTACGACGAGGAACTCTTCAACTCCGCCTGTGACGTCCACGACGGCTTCCTGCACCCGCAGTTCAGGTCGGCCGGGCCGACGGGTCCGCCGCAGACCGGCCCGACCGAGGACCCGTACGACCGGAGCGAGGGCGTCGGTGAGGGCAGGGCGTTCGACAGTTGCGGAACCGCTTCCCGACTCTGAGCGGATCGTAGAAACAAGTTACGGCACGGCACGGGCGCTCGGACGGCGGCCTGCCGGCCGACCGCGACGCGGCCGGCCTCAGCGTCCGGCCGGCTTCGGCGGCCGACGCCCGCCGGTCCGTCGTGCGGATCGGCGTTCGCGGAGCACCTCGCCCCCGGCATCCGCCGGCGACCTACCGCGGGCGACTTGCCGCGGCCGGCCGGTCCGCACAGGTCTCTTCCGATCCGCTCCTCGTCGCGAGGTCCGCTCACCCCGCGTCATCCGTTCACCCCCGTGTAGTGCTTGAGGCTCCACCGCCACAACAGCCGTGAACCGAGATACGCCAGCACGCCCAGCAGCGGGGAGACGGCCGCCAGCCAGTAGGGGACGCCGGCACTGTGACCGTGGCCGGTCAGAACGGCGGCCGGGAAGTACGCGACGAAGGCGAGCGGGAGGCCGTACGTCAGGAATCCGCCCACCGCCTTGGGAAGCACGTTGAGCGGGTAACTGCCGAACGTGCCGAGAAGCTCCTCCAACCAGCGCCCCCAGTAGTCGGCGGCCGGGAAGCGCAGCGCGGCGGAGGCTACCGCCGTGAACAGTGCTGCCTCCAGGAGCATGCCGCCGATCACCGCCGCGATCAGGTACGACGTCCGGCCGGCCGTCCAGTCGAGTTCGCTGCGGCTGAGCGCGCCCGCCATCAGCCCGACCGCGACCGTCAGGTCGCCGATGGCGTTCGTGGGGAACATGCGCAACTGCACCTGCAGGTGTACGGGCATCGGCCGCACCAGGCAGATGTCGATCTTGCCTTCCTGGATGAAGTAACCGATTCCGTGCATGCGTCCCAGAAACAGTACGAACAGACCGTGGGCGAGCATCCGGGTCGCCGGGATCAGCAGCACGTCCGAGCTATCCCAGCCGCCCATCCCGCTGAACCGGGTCAGCAGCACGGTTGCGAAAACGATCACCGAGACCTGCCAGACGGCGCCGATCGCCACCATCATCAGAAACTCGGAACGGTATTCCAACTGGGCACGGAAGTTGAGGCGCGTGATCCGCCACGCCAGGCGCACGTTCTTCAGCGCGTTGTTCAGCGGAATCAGCCTCCCTGCGAGATGACCCGCCGGGCGGCGAGTCGCCACACCAGCCGGGTGAACAGGGCCAGCACCGTCACCCAGACGGCCTGAACCAGCAGTGCGGGGCCGGCGTCCGAGAGCGGGATGCGGCCGACGTAGAGCGACAACGGCACGCTCAGCGTGGCCTGGAACGGCAGGAAACCGCTCATCGTGACGAACCAGTCGGGGAAGTACCACAACGGCGCGTACACCCCGGACAACAGGTTCTGCGCGAAAATGAGGATGAGCATCGCGGCGTTGTTGCGCAAGGTGAAGAAACAGAGCTGGTCGATGGCGAGCATGACGTAGTACAGGATCCACTGGCCGAGCAGCAGGCTCAGCGCGAACACCCCGGCCACGGCCGCCGACCCGGGAGGCTTCACCGCGCCGGACCACAGACAGACAACATAACCGGCCAGCGCCCATGCCAGACCGTACAGCTGCTCGCCGAGCGCCCGCAGGGCGTAATAGCGCTGCGGTGACAGCGGCCGCAGGTACCAGTACACGATGGTGCCGAAGTGCATGTGCTGGATGACGGTGTCGCGGCCCGCGTACTGGTCCAACGCCCGTAGCCGGGAAGCGAGTACGGCCAGCACCGCATAGGTGACGGCCTGGTCGCGCGTCAGTCCGGCGGTGGTGCCCGTGTGGGCGTACAGACCGTGCCACAGGGACGCCACCAGCACCACCTGCACGGCGAGACGCAGCAGGGCGGCGGTCATCCGGGGCGGGGTGTGCAGCTCGCCGAGCGGGGTGACCCGGGCGGCGCGCCAGGCGGACAGTACCGCCATCACACGGTCCCGGCCTGGGCGTACGCGGCCCGCATCACGTCCTCCAACTCCGCCTCGTCGAGGGCGATGTCCGTCACCTCGAACCGTTCGATGACGGCCTTCAGCGCCTGGTGGACCGTGGGTGCGCCCGCCCCGTCCGGGCCGAACACCACCCGCGCGCCCTCGCGGCGCAGAACCGTGATCCCCGGCGGTGCCACGACCTCGGCGTGCGGGTCGGCGAGGGTGGCCCGCACCTGCCAGGTGGAGCCGAAGGTGCGGCGGATCTCGTCGAGGGTGCCGTCCAGCACCAGCCGGCCGTGGTTGATCAGCACCACGCGCTCGGCGAGCCGCTCGACCTCCGTCATGTCGTGGGTGGTCAACAACACCGTGCGACCCCGCTGTTCGACCTGGTGGCGCAGGAACTCGCGGACCTGTTCCTTCACCACCACGTCCATCCCGATGGTGGGTTCGTCGAGGAAGACCACGGGCGGGTCGTGCAGCAGCGCCGCCGCGAGGTCGCAGCGCACGCGCTGGCCGAGGGACAGGTGGCGCACCCGGGTGTCCCAGAACGAGGAGAGATCGAGAAGGTCGTCGAACTCCCGCAGCCGCACCGTGTGTTCGGCGCGCGGGACCTGGTAGATGTCGCGCAGGATCGCGAACGACTCGCGCACCGGAAGGTCCCACCACAGCTGGGTGCGCTGTCCGAAGACGGCCCCGATGTTGCGGGCGTTGCGCTCTCTCTCCCGGTACGGCACGACGCCCGCGACGCGTGCCTCACCGGAGGTGGGCGTGAGGATGCCGGTGAGCATCTTGATGGCGGTGGACTTGCCGGCGCCGTTCGGGCCGAGCAGGGCGAGGAGTTCGCCCGGGGCCACGTCGAAGGTGACGTCGCAGACGGCGTGCTTGGCGACCCGCTCCGGGTCGACCAGAGAGCGCAGAGCGCCGACGAGACCCGGGCGACGGACGGTGGTGTGGAAGGTGCGGGACAGGCCGCGCACCTCGATGCTGCCGGTCACTTGCTCAACCTCCGATGCGCCGCGGCCGGCCGGGCCCGGGAGGCCAGGCGGGCCGCGGAGACGTCATCACATGTCGGAATGCCGATCGGACGGTGAATCGGTGAATCGGTGAATCGATCACCCGGTCTTCGAGAACACGAAGGAGAACTCGACGGGTACGGCGTTCAGGAAGTACCGCGGGAGCGGGCCGGGGCCGCAGGACTGGGAGCCGATGCCGTGCTGGCCGTGGTCGAGGTGGACCCAGACCGTGTCGCCGGGCGTGAGGTCGGCCGGGTGGCGCGCCGCGTCCAGCTGCTCGGTCGTCCAGCGCCGCGCGGAGAACCAGAACGCCGGATCGCCCTCGATCCGCAGTCCGCCGAGCTCCGCCCAGCGGACGTCGGCCCTGGCGCCGTTCTCCTGCGGGCGCACGTACGGGGTCTGCAGCTCCTCGATGCTCCCGTCCCACCGGCCGAGCATGGACGCGGCCATGGTGTCCGGGTACGCCTCCCCGGGTCCGCCGCCGAACCACCGCGCGTGTCGCGCGGACGCCTGCGCCAACCCGAAGCGGATGCCGATCCTGGGCAGCGGCACCGTCCAGTCGCCCTCGGGCGTCACGGAGACGGTCAGTTTCAGCCGGTTTCCGTCGGACGTCCAGCGGTACGCGGTGCGCAGGCCCGCCTCGCGGCCGGCCGGCGCCACCCGGGTCCGTACGGTCAGCGCGTCATCACCCGCCTCGACGCCGTCCAGGCGGTGCCGCATGCGGTGCAGGCCGAACGTGCGCCACAGCGGGCCGTAACGCGTGTCGTCCTGCCAGGACGCGCCGTCGTCGTTGTCGGTCGTCGCCCGCCACACATCGAGGCGTGGCGGCGCCGTGACGTCGACGCCGCCGACCGCCTTCAGCGCGCCGCTGCGGGCGTCGAAGACGCCGGGACCGAGTGTGATCAGCCGCCCGCCGGGGACGGGGCGGCGCGAGGCGGCGACGGTCACCGGTCCGCGTGGGACGACGGTCTCCTGGCCCCACGCCACGACGTGGCCCCCGGGCGCCCACGGCGTGTCCTCGGCGAGCAGCGCGCGGACCGTCCACTGGACCTCGCCGCCCTCGCCGTCCTTGCTGTCGGGGCCCGCCGGGAGCTTCACCTCGGCCGACTCCCCGGGTGCGAGGGGCCCGACCGGGAGGGTCCTCGCACCGGTGGAAGCGCCGTCCACCTGGTGGAAGACCTCGAACCTCAGATGGGAGAGGTCCGAGAAGTCGTGCCCGTTGGTGATCCGCACGGTCGCGCCGCTGCCGTCGCCCTCGATGCGGACCGGCTCGATGACCTTCTTGAACTCGAGCAGGCCGGGGGAGGGGGTTCGGTCCGGGAAGAGCAGGCCGTCGCAGACGAAGTTGCCGTCGTGCAGTTCCTCGTCGAAGTCGCCGCCGTAGGCGTAACCCAGCTCCGGATGCTTGATGCCGTGGTCGATCCACTCCCAGACGAACGCGCCCTGGAGCCGGTCGTGCGCGTCGAAGATCCGCTGGTAGTCGGCGAGCCCGCCGGGGCCGTTGCCCATGGCGTGGGCGTACTCGCAGAGGATGAAGGGCAGTTCACGTCGCTTGTGGGTGCCGCCGTCCAGCCCCCGTCCGATCCGTTCGACTTCCTCGTGCGAGGCGTACATGCGCGAATAGACGTCCGTGTCCCGGCAGTCGACGTCGCCCTCGTAGTGCACGAGGCGCGAGGCGTCCCGGCCGTGGATCCACTCGGCCATCGCGGTCAGCCCGCGCCCGGTGCCGGCCTCGTTGCCGAGGGACCAGATCACGACCGACGGATGGTTCTTGTCCCGTTCGACCATGCGGGCGGCGCGATCGAGCAGGGCGGGGGTCCAGCGTTCGTCGTCGACGGGATTGTCCCGCCAGTCCTGCTCGACGAACCCGTGGGTCTCCAGGTCGCATTCGTCGATGACCCACAGGCCGTACTCGTCGCACAGGTCGAGGAAGGCGGGGTGCGGGGGGTAGTGCGAGGTGCGGACGGCGTTGACGTTGTGCCGTTTCATCAGCAGCACGTCCGCGCGCATCGTCTCCAGGTCGAGGGCGCGGCCCGTCTCGGGGTGCCACTCGTGCCGGTTGACGCCCTTGAAGAGGATCGGCCGACCGTTGACCTTGATCAGACCGTCCGCCAGCTCGACGGTACGGAAACCGATACGCAACGGAACCCGCTCACCGTCGGTCACCAGCGTGCCGTCGTACAGCGTGGGCGTCTCCGCCGTCCACGGCCTGACCGGCGTCGTCACCGTCTCCCCGGTCGCGGCGTCGATGCCCAGGGCGGGGACGACGACCCGTCCGTCGACGTCGGAGTCGACGCGCAGGGCGCCCTCGCCCGTGACGTGGTCGTAGGAGGCGTGCACGAAGAAGTCGAGCACGCTGCCCGCCGGCCGGTGCAGCAGGGTGACGTCCCGGAAGATGCCCGGCAGCCACCACTGGTCCTGGTCCTCCAGGTACGAACCCGCCGACCACTGGTGGACGCGTACCGCGAGGACGTTGCCGCGCGGCTCGAGCAGATGCCCCACCGCGAACTCGTGCGGCAGCCGGGAGCCCTTGAACTCGCCGAGTTCCGTGCCGTTCAGCCAGACGCGGGCGCAGGACTCCACACCGTCGAAACGGAGTACGAAACCGCCTTCGGAAAGGTCTGGCCATTCCTCGGGCAGGTCGAAGACCCGTCGATGGTCGCCGGTCGGGTTCTCGGTGGGAACGCGGGGCGGGTCCACCGGGAAGGGGTAGAGGTGGTTGGTGTATGCGGGTGAGCCGAAGACGCCGTCCCCCTGCAGGACCCAGTGGCCTGGAACCGTGACCTCGGTCCAGTCCTTGGCGTCGTAACCCTCCGCGGCGAACGCGTCGTCCTCGGCGTCGGCCGTGGCCGACACCCGCAGCCGCCAGCGTCCGTTGAGTGACAGGGACTTCGCGTCGGACGACGCGTACCAGGCGCGGGGCGCGAGGGCCCCGCTGCCCGGTGAGACGCTCTCGACATAGTCGGCGGCCGGGGTGCGCAAGGACATGGGTCTCCTAGGTCAGCCCTTGATGCCGGTCTGTGCGATCCCCTGGACCAGCCAGCGCTGGAGGAAGAGGAACACGAACACCAGGGGCAGGATGGAAAAGGCGGTGGCCATGAAGATCAGGTGGAAGACGACCGTCTGGTTGGTCATGTAGTTGGAGAGCGCGACCTGGACCGTCCACGAACCCGGGTCCTGGCCGATGACCAGCGGCCACAGGAAGGAGTTCCAGCCGTTGATGAAGGTGATGGTCGCCATCGCCGCGAAGAAGTTCAGCGAGTTGGGCACCACGATGCGCCAGTACGCACCCCAGTAGCCCAGCCCGTCCACGCGCGCCGCCTCCTCCAGCTCCTTGGGGAACCCCAGGAAGTACTGCCGGAACAGGAAGCAGGTGAAACCACTGAACAGGCCCGGGACGATGAGACCTCGGTAGGTGTCCACCCAGCCGAGCGACGACACCAGGACGAAGCTCGGGACGAAGGTGACCGCCGTCGGGACCATCAGGGTGCCCAGGACGGCGTAGAAGACCTTGTTGGCGTGCCGGTACGGGATACGGGCGAGTCCGTAGCCGGCGAGCGAGCACACCAGCAGGACGCCGGCGGTGTGCAGGGTGGCCACCACCGCCGAGTTCCACAGGGACTGGCCGAAGGGCACCGTCCCGTCGGTGAACAGTTCCTTGACGTTGCCCCACTGGATGTCCGTGGGGAAGAACTTCCAGTTCTCTCCGGTGATCTCGGCGTCGGTGGACAGGGCGTTGCGGACGAGCAGGTAGAACGGGACCAGGAAGAAGAAGCCGGCGATCCCGGTGGCGATGTAGAGGCCGGTGGAGCTCATCACGCCGCCGCGCCCGCCCCGGCGGGGCTTCGGTGACGGCGGTGCGGACTTGCCTACCTCAGGCGTCGTGGTGGTCACTTGGACTCGTCCCCCCTTCCGAAGCCCATGAACTTGCCCTGGAGCAGGGTCACGGCGCAGATCAACACGGTCAGGATGACCGCACCGGCGCTGCCGGAGCCGTAGTCCTGGCTCTCGCCGAGAGCCTTGTAGTACAGCTCGACGAGCGGCGGGCGGCCCCACGTGGTCTTCGACAGCAGGTTGAAGAACTCGTCGAACGCCTGGTAGGCGGCGATGAGCAGCAGCAGGATCACCGCGGTGGAGGTGGCGCGCAGTTGCGGCAGGGTGATGTGGCGGAAGGTCTGCCAGCCCGGCTTGGCGCCGTCGATGGCGGCGGCCTCGTACAGCTCGCCCGGGATGTTCTGCAGAGCGGCCAGGAAAAGGATCATGTAGAAGCCGGACTGCAGCCACAGGCGTGCCGTGACGATGACGAGCCAGTACCAGGGCGGGTTGGGGTCCGCCAGCCAGGCGATGTTCTCGACCCCGAACCATCCGATCACCGTGTTCATGAGGCCGAAGCGGACCCCGCTGAAGATCGACATCTTCCAGATCAGCGCGGCGGCGACATAACTGCACGCCGTCGGCAGGAAGAAGACCGAACGGAAGAACGCCCGCATGAAGCGGAGCCGGTTCACCAGCAGGGCCAGGCCCAGCGAGAGCGCCCAGGTGGTGGGCACGATGAACGCGGCGAAGACGGTGAAGGTGACGAGGGAGCCGACGAAGTCGTCGTTCGTCAGCATGTACGTGTAGTTCTCGAACCCGACGAACTTGTCGGGCGTGACCGTGAAGCGGGCCTCGAAGAAGCTGAGCCAGAGGCTCCACAGGATCGGCGCGTAGACGAAGATCGCCAGGCCGATGAGGAACGGCCCGGTGAAGAGCCAGAAGTTGAAGGTCGGGCTGCCCCGCAGACCCCGCCGCGGCTTGGCCGGTGAGGCCTTCGCCGGGGCGGGGCGCGCGAGGTCGCGCGTCTTGGTCGTCGACATCTCGAGGTCCGTCCCGCGGCCTATCCGAACAGCTTCTTGAGCTCGCGGTTGACGGCCGTGTCCGCCTTGTCCAGCGCCGCCTCCGGGTCCATGTCCTTGCGGACGGAGTTGGCGAAGACGTCCTCGAGGGCGGAGATCATGGCCTGGGTCCAGCCGATGTTGTCGAAGTGCCCGAACTCGTTGAAGAGCCGGACGCCCTCAGCGGCGTTGCCCGACTTGAGCTTGGTGGCGGACTGGGCGATCGAGGTGCGCGGCGGGATGTGGAAGCCGTAGGAGGTGGCCCAGTCCTCCTGGTACTCCTTCTGGTCGATCCACAGCCACTTGACGTACTCCTTGGCGGCGTCGACGTTCTTGCCCTTGGCGTTGACGAACATCGACCAGCCGCCGTTGTAGACCGACTGCTTGCCGGAGTCGACGGTCTTCGGGAAGGGGAAGACGCCCCAGTCGTCGCCGAGCGCCTTCTGGATTCCCGGCATCGCCCACATGCCGCAGAACTGGATGGCGCACAGGCCCTGGTTGAGCGAGGAGGGGTCCCAGGACTCGGTCGGAGCGCCGAGGAGAAGGTTGCCGCTGGTGAACAGCTTGCGCATCTTCTTGATGCCCTCGATGACGCCCGGGGTGTGGTAGGCGATCTGGTTCTTCGCGTCGAGGGTGTCGGCGCCGGCCGACCAGATCATCGGGTTGATGACGTTGTGCAGGTCGTTGCCCATGTACAGGCCCTTGACCTTGCCCGTGGTGAGCTTGGCGGCGGCCTCCATCAGCTCGTCGAGCGTGGTCGGCACCTCGACCTTGGCCTTCTCCAGCATCGACTTGCGGTAGAAGAAGAACTGCGGGTCGTCGATCATCCGGACGCCGTATATCTTCCCGTCGACCGTGTGCGACTTGATGTCGGCCGGGTTGAAGTCGCTCTTGACCGGATCGATGATGTCGGTCAGGTCCGCCACCTGACCGCTCTTGATCATCTGGATCTGCGGGTGGAACTCGAAGAGGTCGGGAGCGTTCTTGGTGAGCAGGGTGGCGAACAGCTTGCTCTCGAAGTCGGCGCTGGTGATCCACTGCGTGGTCACGTTGGCCTTGTCGTAGGCCTTCGCGTACTTCTTGATGGCCTGCTCGGTGCCGGCCTCGCCGTACGCGTGGAAGAACTGCGTCAGGTCGACGCCCGAACCGGATCCGCCGCTGCGGCCGTTGTTGCCGCCGCAGGCCGCGAGGCTGCCGGCGGCGGCCATCCCTGCGGCGGCCCGGAAGAGGGACCGGCGGGACCAGTTGCTGTTGCTCAGTGCCGACATGGTGACGTCCTTGTCTCGGAGTGCGGCGAAGGCTCTTCGCTCGGCGCAGGTGGCTCAATTCCTGCCGCGGAGCCGGACGTTAACCTTCGGCTAAGGCTTCGGCAAGGGGTTGGACGAAGTCTGTTCGAAGCGTTGTGATCGGTTCGGGATCGCGAACGGCGGAGGGGTGGGCGCTATCGCGAAAGCGCTTGCGAAAGCGCTTGCTGAAGTGCCTGCGGAACCGGTTGTGAAGGCGGTTGTGAAGCGGCTTGCAACGCCGTGCGCGAAGCCCGCCGTTTGCGAAGCAGCTTGTGAAGCGGTCTGCGACGCTCGTAGCTTGTGAAGCGGCTTGTGAAGCGATTTGCGAACCCCGCCGTTTGCGAAGTCGGTTGTGAAGGCGGTTGCGGAACCGGCGTCGCGGGCGTGGGGAAGGGAAGGTGAGGGCCGCCGGTGTCAGGGCCGGCGGCCCTCGGTCTCATGGGGTGCCCGGGCGGCGCCCGTCACACCCGTCCTCACCTCGACGGCGACGCCGCCGAGGGGGCGCGGGACCGCCTGCGCACCCGTCGGCCGCCGTCAGGGACGTACGCGCTCCTACGAGTACGCCGGCGGACGGAGGAGTCCGGGGCACCGGTATCCCGGCATGCCGGTGTGCAACTCGCCGACGGCGCTCCGGGCCGGGCCTCGGCCCCTGCTTCGGCCGGCGACCTGCTCCCGGCCGACGACCTGGCCCCGGCCTCGGGCCCGGCTTTGGCCCGGGTCCGGTGACCGCGTGCAACCGGAAAAGTTGCGTTGCCGGTGCTTGCGGTGCTTGCGATGCGTGCGGTGCGTGCGGTGCTGGTCAGGACTGCCTCCCATCCGTCGTCGTGCGGGCGGTGCGAGCGGTAGCGGCGGTGCGGCGCGCGGTGTGCCGGGTCAGGGGGCCGGTGCGATGCGACTCCTCACACGGGCAGGCGCGGTGCGCTTGAGGCTTCGCTGTCCGACCGACTGCAGCGCCCCTTCGAGCGCGAACGTCGCGGCGCCCAGACAGGCCGGGTCGGTGGGGATGGGCGACAGGACGATCCGGCTGGCGCTCAGGGGCCGCTGCAGCGCGTGCCGGGCGACGGCCTCGCGCACCGCCTTCAGGAGGGGCTCGCCGAGCCGGGCGGCCACCCAGCTGCTCAGCACGACCATCTCGGGATTGAGGAGGTTGACCAGGTTGGCTATGCCGGCGCCGAGGTAACGGGCGGTTTCCCGGACCGTCTCGACGGCGTCGGGATCGTGTGCGGCGATCCCGTCGGCCAGGGCGTCGATGGTGGCGGTCTGGTCATCGGGGTGCAACAGCGGGCTGTGCGGGCTGATCTCGCGCAGGTTCTGCATGATGCCGGGCGCGCCGACGTACGTCTCGACGCAGCCGTGGTTGCCGCAGCGGCACGGCCGCCCGTCGAGCACGAGCGTGGTGTGCCCCCACTCGCCGGCGCTGTTGCTGACGCCGCGGTGCAGTCCGCCGCCCAGCACCAGACCGGCGCCCACACCGGTCCCCAGGTTGACCACCACGGCGTTCGCGTGCCCGCGTGCCGCCCCGAACCACAGCTCGGCGACCGCGCCCGCGCGCAGCGGGTTGTCCAAGTACAGTGGATACGCGATGTGTTCGGACAGCAGATCGAGCAACGGCACGTCGTGCCAGTCCCAGTTGGGCGCGTATGCGGAGACGCCGGTGGCGCGGTCGACCTGTCCCGGCACGCTCACCCCGACGCCGAGCACCCGGGCGGCCTCGACCCCGGCCTGGGCGACCACCGAGCCGGCGGCCGCGGCGACGTGGCCCACCACCTGCTCGGGGCGGCTCTCCCCGGGCCGCATGTTCTCCTCGGCGCGGGCCAGCACGTTCAGGGCCAGGTCGAAGAGCTCGACATGGACGTAGGTCTCGGCGATGTCCACGCCGATCAACGCGCCCCCCGACGCGTTGACGGCCACGAGTCCCCGGGGGCGGCCGCCCGCCGAATCCTCGAATCCGACCTCCGTGATCATGTCGAGGTCGAGCAGCTCGCCGACGAGCGTGGCGACGGTGGCGAGCGACAGACCGGTGGCGGCCGCGAGCTCCTGCCGGGAGGTGGGCGACGCGGCGATGATCTGGCGCAGCACTTCGTAGCGGTTCGCGGTGCGGATGTCACGTGATGTGCCGCGCTTCATGGAGCGTGCCCCCTCATCCGTTCCCGTCCTTCCCGTCCGTCCCGCCTTCCCGTCCCTTCCGGACCGGGCGGGCCCGCCCGGCGACGGCACCGGCGCCGCGCCAGGTTATGGCGTGCCACAGCGTTCGACAAGGGGTTAGGAAAGGGGCTTTATAAAGTCGGCCGGTAACGGGTTACATCAGTTTCCCAGGACGTCCCGCACGAAGTCGTTGGCGAACTTCCCGGCCGGATCCAGCTCGCGCGCCAGCGCCCTGAAGTCGTCCATCCTGGGATAGCGCCCGCGCACCGCCGCGGCGGGAGTCTCGAACACCTTGCCCCAGTGGGGGCGCGGGTCGAACGGCTCGAGCGCCGTCTCCACGGCGCGCACTGCGGGGAGCACGGACGCCGCGTCCTCGATCCAGGTGAAGTGGACGGCGACGGTGTCCCGTCCGTAGGAGGGGCTCAGCCACTGGTCGTCGGCGGCCACCGTCCGCACTTCGCAGATCTGCAGGACGGGCGAGACCGTCTGCCGTATCCCGTCGATCGCCCGCAGCGCCTCGACGGCGTGCCGGCGGGGCAGCAGGTACTCGCTCTGCAACTCGTTCCCGCTGCTCGGGGTGAACTCCGCCCTGAAGTGCGGCAGCCGCTCGTGCCAGGGCCCCGGCACACCGAGCTGCTCGGTGCAGTTGCCGGCCGGCATCCCCGGCACCGGATGCAGCGCCCGCACGGCCGGGGCCGCCCACGGAAAGCCGGCGAGCGGTTCGTCCGTGCGCCGCTTCAGCCACACCTGCCGGAAGCCGGGCGCATCCCAGTCGGTGAACAGGCTGACGCTGTACGCCGCCCCGGCCACCGCCTCGAAGTCCAGTCCCTCCAGCGGGAGTTCGGTGAACAGATGCTGCTCTACCCGGAAAGCCGGCTCCAGATCCAGGACCAGTGCGGTGGCCACGCCGAGGGCGCCCAGCGAGGTGACGGCCCCGCCGAACCGCTCGTCGCCGCGCGCGAGGACGACGGTGGAGCCGTCCGCCGTGACGATCTCCACCTCCCGTACCGACGAGGCGAGCGAGCCGTTGCCGACCCCGGAGCCGTGCGTGCCGGTCGCCACCGACCCGGCGACGGAGATGTGCGGCAGGGAGGCCATGTTCGCGAGCGCGAGCCCGTGCCCGTGGACGCGGCGCGCCAGCTCGGCGTACCGGACCCCGCCCCCGACCCGCACGGTCCGTGCCGCCGTGTCCACCTCGACCTCGCCGGTCAGGGCGCCCAGCGACAGCAGCACCCCGTCGGCGCCCGGCTCGGCGATCCGGTTGAACGAGTGCCCGCTGCCCAGCACCCGCACCCGTCCGGCGGCCGCCACGAGCGACCTGAGCGCGTCGAGCGAATGCGGACGATGCAGCTCCTTGGCGGCGAAGGTGATGTTGCCGGCCCAGTTCGTAACGGTTTCTGTCATACGACTTTCGCCCCTCCGAGGAGATCGAGAACCAGAGTTTCCCCTGGTGGAACCTACCTTGCCCGCAACACGAGGCCCCCGCACCCACGTCCGCGCCGGCCGGGGCATACCGTGAGGAGCCGTACGCCTGAGCCGGGAGGAGAGACGGATGGGCAGCCGTACCGCGCTGGTCGAAGATCTGATGGGGCGGTTTCCGCATGTTCCGCGGGAAGCCGTTTTCAAGGAGGACCTGCTGCGCGGAGGCGTGGCCTTCGACCCCTTTGCGCTCAGCGACAACGAGTCGGGAGAGGTCAAGCCGAAGTCCTACTTCATCTTCTCCTTCGACCACGGCACCCTGCCCGAGCTCGGCGAGGCGGCGCTGCGCCGCCCACCGGAGGAGATCATCCTCACCGGTGGCCCGTACGACCTGCGGCGCACGGTCGTGTCGGTCCGGGTGAACCCGTCCTCGCCGTACCGCGTCGCCGCGGACGACGACGGGCTGCTCGGCCTCTACCTCGACGGCAGCCGCATCGCCGACGTCGGGGTGCCGCCGATGCCGGAGTACTACCGGCACAAGCTCTCCAACGGGAAGTCCGTCATGGAGGTCGCCCCCACCATCCAGTGGGGCTACCTCATCTATCTGACCGTTTTCCGGGTGTGCCAGTACTTCGGCGCCAAGGAGGAGTGCCAATACTGCGACATCAACCACAACTGGCGCCAGCACAAGGCGGCAGGCCGCCCCTACACGGGCGTCAAGGACGTCGACGAGGTCCTCGAGGCGCTGGAGATCATCGACCGCTACGACACCCAGAAGGCCTCCACCGCCTACACGCTCACCGGCGGCGCCATCACCAAGACCGTCGGCGGGCGCGACGAGGCCGACTTCTACGGCCGCTACGCCAAGGCCATCGAGGAGCACTTCCCCGGCCGCTGGATCGGCAAGGTCGTCGCCCAGGCGCTGCCCCGCGACGACGTCCAGCGCTTCAAGGACTACGGGGTGCAGATCTACCACCCCAACTACGAGGTGTGGGACCGCCGTCTGTTCGAGCTGTACTGCCCGGGCAAGGAGCGCTACGTAGGCCGCGACGAGTGGCACCGGCGGATCCTCGACTCGGCGGACGTCTTCGGCGCGCGCAACGTCATCCCCAACTTCGTCGCGGGGGTCGAGATGGCCGAGCCGTTCGGCTTCACGACTGTCGACGAGGCCATCGCCTCCACGACGGAGGGGCTGCGCTTCTTCATGTCGCACGGCATCACGCCCCGCTTCACCACCTGGTGCCCGGAGCCCACCACCCCGCTCGGCAAGGCCAACCCGCAGGGCGCGCCGCTGGAGTACCACATCCGGTTGCTGCAGGCCTACCGCGCCGCCATGGACGAGTTCGGGCTCTCCTCGCCGCCCGGGTACGGCCCGCCCGGACCCGGCCGGGCGGTGTTCTCCGTGAGTTCCTTCATGGACAGTCTTCCGGCGCAGGACGGGGCGACCGTATAGTCCCGGCAACCGGTTGAGAAAACATGGCCTCGGTGGTGAACGCAGGGCGGCCCGCGCCCGTACCACTGGCCGGAGCAACGGGCGCGGCAGCCTCCGTCCTTCCCTGTCCTGGTGTCTTTACATGACATCTGAACCGGGCGCTTGTCAGTTGTGTCGGTAACGTGAAAAGCTCTGCCCCTGCCGCGAGGTTCCCCCCAACTCCATTGCCCTCATGGTGAGTTGACCTTGCTTGTGGATGCAGGAGACCCATGCCCGACCTGCCGACCCCGAAGGACGCCGCTGAGGCCGCGCTGTTCTCCGAGTGCTGGGACGCCGTCCTGTCGTACGCGGATCTGTGCACGTCCGGCTCGACCGCGGCGAACCAACTGGCCCGTGAGGCGTTCGCACTCGGCATACGCGAGGCCCGCGCCGCCGAGACCGGTACCGCACGCGGCGCCGGCCGCCGCTCCTCCCGGCTGCCCAGGATCCCCCTGTTGCTGACCGCCGTGCGCGCCACGGCGGCAGACTGGGAGGCCCGCGGGCAGGGCCACAAACTCGACCCCGACCTGCGCCTGTGGCTGAACTCCGACAAGGCCGCACGCTACGTCGGGCCGCCGTTGAGCCGTCCCATCGCCCTGCGCGGCCTGCGCGACATGCAGGAACCGGACGCCGCACTGCTGTGGCTGACGGAGGTGGAGGCGCTGCCGCTGCAGGCCGTCGTCCGCCGCCAGGGCCTGGACCAGTCTGCCGCGGTGGAGGAGCTGAACGAGGTTCGCGGTCTGTTTCGAGACCGCTGTCACCGCAATCATCTCGACACCCCGATGGACGCGGAGTGCCGTAGCTACGTCCGGCTCCTGGACGCCGTCACCCGCTCGCCCGCCGCCGACACGCCCCCCGACCTCTCCCGGCACCTCGCCACCTGCGTGGAGTGCGCGGAGGCCGCGGCCTGTCTGCGGCTGCACGGCGGGGGACTGCCCGCCGCCCTCGCCCAGGGCGTGATCGGCTGGGGCGGTCTCGCCTACCTCGAACGCCGCCGCCGCGCGGCCGAGGTGCGCCGCGGCGGCGGCAGCCCCGCCGCGCCGGACCCCGAGGGCGCTGCAGCGCGGGCCGCGGCGAACAAGGCGCGGCTGCGGCGCAACGGGCTTCTCGTCACCGCCGTCCTCGTCTCCGGACTGGCGCTCGCCGTGTCGATGATGCCCGGTGGCGGCGGCGACAGCCTCGCCAAGACCGGCCCCACGGACAGCAGTCCGGTGGCCGGTCCCGGTGCCCGCGTGCCGTCGGCCGCGCCGGCCAGCTCCGCCGCGCCGTCCTCGTCCGCCCCGAAGCCCTCGGCCAGCGGCTCGCCGACGACGGGGACGGGCGACGACGCCAAGCCCGATCCCGAGCCGCAGGGCACCTCCTCGGCCACAGCCGGAACCGGTGCCGGTGCGGAGGACGCGGCCTGCGAGGTCCAGTACGACCTGGTCAACCAGTGGCCGGACGGCTTCCAGGCCACCGTCACCGTCACCACCGCCCACGCTCTCGACGCCTGGCAGGTGGCGTGGTCCTTCCGCGACGGTCAGCGGGTGGACCAGATGTGGGACGCGAGCCTCGCCCAGGACGGCTCCCGGGTCACGGCCACCGCTGCCGACTACAACCGGACGGTCGCGGCGAACGGCACCCTCACCTTCGGGTTCCTCGCCTCCTGGCAGGGGAAGAACACCGCGCCGTACGCGTTCAGCCTCAACGGGCAGGCGTGCGCGGGGAAGTGAGCCCAAGGGGCCGGGACGGAAGCGTTTGCCTCGCGGCCAGGTGCTGTGGCGGCTGCGGTGGGCGCAGCCTCTGAAGCCACCCCGGCCGGAGGGGCGGCGGCTCAACTCCGCCCCCGCCAGGGCGTCGGGCGAACCGGGGGCCGCACTCGTGGAAGGCCACCGGAAATCCGGTGGCGTCCGCCTGGGGGCGTCCCTATGCTGAGGGAGCCTTGCGCGGGGCCGAAGGCCGCCGCTGCCAGTTGAACGCGAAACGGAGGTGGGACCCATGACTGTCGCCTTGAAGGGCGCTGTCCGCAGCGACCAGACGATCGTTCACACCACCTCCGCGGTCTCCGGCTGACCTTCTTCCTCTCCGCTTCGCGCGGGTAAGCGTTTTCGCACCGCCGAACGCTGCCGGGATCGCCCTGTGAAGGGTTTTCCTTGTCTTTCTCCGCCTCTTCGGCTTCCTCCGCATCGGTTTCCGCTCCCTCCGACGCCGCTGCGGTAACCGGTTCTTCTGTTTCGGCTTCCGTCCCGTCGGCCTCCGGCCCATCGGCTTCTGCCCCGTCTGCAGCTTCGCCGCATCCGCTCACCCCGTACGGCTGGGACGACGACTGGGCGGCCGCGTTCGCTCCTCATGCCGCGCAGGGGCTCCTGCCCGGCCGTGTCGTCCGGGTCGACCGCGGCCTCTGCGACGTCGTCACCGAGGCGGGCGTCGTCCGCGCCGACACCGAGTTCGTCGTCCCGCACGACCCGATGAAGGTCGTCTGCACGGGGGACTGGGCCGCCGTCGATCCCGAGGGCAAAGACCCGCGTTACGTACGGACGCTCCTCCCGCGCCGTACCGCCTTCGTGCGCTCCACCTCCTCCAAGCGGTCCGAGGGACAGATCCTCGCTGCCAACGTCGACCACGCCGTCGTCGCGATGTCGCTCGCCGTCGAACTCGACCTCGGCCGCGTCGAACGATTCCTGGCGCTGGCCTGGGAGTCCGGCGCCCAGCCCGTCGTCGTGCTCACCAAGTCCGACCTGGTATCCGACCCGGTCGCGCTGTCCCACCTCGTCGAGGACGTCGTGGCCGGCGCTCCCGGAGTGCCCGTGCTCACCCTCTGCGCCCGCGACGGCGAGGGTGTCGAGAAATTGGCCGGCATCCTGGGGCGCGGCACCGCCGTGCTGCTCGGGGCCTCCGGTGCGGGCAAGTCGACGCTCGCGAACGCCCTGGTGGGCGCCGATGTGATGGGCGTCCAGGCCATTCGCGACCAGGACGGCAAGGGGCGCCACACCACCACGACCCGCAATCTGCTGCTGCTGCCCGACGGGGGCGTTCTCATCGACACGCCGGGTCTGCGCGGCGTCGGCCTCTTCGACGCCGGAGCCGGGGTCGGACGGGTCTTCTCGGAGATCGAGGAGTTCGCACGGGGCTGTCGGTTCCACGACTGCGCGCACGAGTCCGAGCCGGGGTGCGCGGTGCGGGCGGCCGTCGACGAGGGGGAATTGTCGCAGCGGCGGATGGAAAGTTACCGCAAACTCGTCCGGGAGAATCAGTGGATCGTCGCCAAGTCCGACGCCCGCCTGCGCGCCGACGTCCGCCAGGACTGGAAGCGCAGGCAGGCCGAGGGCCGTGCCGCCGCGGAAGCCAAGCGCGGACGCGGCCCGTGGCGGCCCGCTCCGCCGCGGTGACGTCGGGGGAGGCCGGACGCTGACTGCGGAGGTTCCGGGCTGGGCGGAGGCGGTTCCGGTCTGACGGCGGCTCGAGGGCGGCCGGACGCCTGGTGGGACAACGGTGTCCGGACTCCGGCGGCTGGAACCGGTTTCCCGTCTCGTTACGAGACGTTTCTCCGTGTCCGCCGACCAGCCGACCCGGTAATTGATTCCCTCCTCATTTCTGTCCTTCAGCGTCACGTCCGATTTCCCCCAGCAGGGTTTCCGTCACGGGCGAAGACTGGGACCCATGACGGACCAGGACAACCGTTACGAGGCGGTTCGCAGCAGGGACGCCCGGTTCGACGGCGAATGCTTCTTCGCCGTCGAGACCGCCGGCACCTACTGCCGGCCCAGTTGCCCCGCCGTGACGCCGAAAAGCCGTAACGTGCGTTTCTTCGCGACGGCCGCCGCCGCGCAGGGCTCCGGTTTCCGGGCCTGCCGGCGGTGCAGGCCGGACGCCGTCCCGGGATCGGCGGCCTGGAATGCGCGCGCCGACGTCGTCGGCCGGGCCATGCTGCTGATCGGCGACGGAGTCGTCGACCGGGAAGGCGTCACCGGGCTCGCCGTACGGCTCGGCTGCAGCGCTCGCCAGATCCAGCGACAGCTCACCGCCGAACTGGGGGCGGGACCGGTCGCCCTCGCCCGGGCGCAGCGCGCCCACACCGCGCGGGTCCTGCTGCAGACGACCGGTCTGCCGGTGACCCCGAGATCGCCTTCGCGTCCGGCTTCGCCAGTGTGCGCCAGTTCAACGACACCGTCCGAGCCGTGTACGCGTCCACTCCGACCGCACTGCGGGCTGCGGTGCGCACGGCCAGGGCCGCCGTCACACCGTCCGCCGTCACACCGTCCGCCGGGATTCCGCTGCGGCTCGCCCACCGCGGCCCGTACCACTGCGCCGCCGTGTTCGACCTGCTGCACCGCCAGGCGGTGGCCGGGGTGGAGGAGATGAGCGGGCCGGTCGGCTCCCGCACCTGCCGCCGTACGCTGCGATTGCCGCACGGCACCGGTATCGCCGGCGTGGGCGAGTTCGGGGGCGGGCGCACCGGACGTGCGGGCCGGGCCGCGGACGTGCACCCCGGCGGCTGGCTCGACGCCCGGCTGTACCTCACCGACCTCCGTGACCTCACCACTGCCGTCCAGCGGCTGCGACGGCTGTTCGATCTGGACGCCGACCCCTACGCCGTCGACGAGCGGCTGAGCGTGGATCCACGTCTCGCCCCGCTGATCCGCGCCCGGCCAGGGCTGCGCGCCCCGGGGGCGGCAGACCGGGAGGAGTACGCGATCCGGGCGCTCGTGGGACAAGCGGAGGCCGAAAGACTCGTACGCGCTTACGGCAAGGTTCTGGACGCGCCCTGCGGTTCTCTCACCCGCCTCTTTCCCGAGCCTGCCGTCCTGGCGGAGGCCGAGCCCGAAGGCCCTCTGGGCGCGCTCGCCGCGGCCCTTGCCGACGGCGCCGTACGCCTGGACGCCGGAGCCGACCGGGACGACGTCCAGGAGGCACTGCTCGCTCTGCCCGACCTGGACGCCGGCGTCGTCGCGGAGATCCGTGCCCGTGCCCTCGGTGACCCCGACGTCGCCCCACCCGGCGTGGACGCGCCCGACACCTGGCGCCCCTGGCGCACGTACGCCGCGCACCACCTGCGCACCGCGGAGGAACGATGACCGAACCTGCCGCCATGAGCGGCTCGACCGACTCCACAGACCTGACGGGCCCGACGGACTTCATCGGCCTGACCCCACCGAAGGATCTGAGCGAACCGCCTGCCTCGACCGACCTGACACACTCGACGGAGCCGATGCACCCGATACACCCGATGGAGCCGACCCACGCGATGAACTCGTCCCCCTCCATGCCTCCGACGCGATCCGGTCGCCTGATGGAAACAGCGGAAACCGCGGAAAGCATAGAAGCCGCGGAAACCATAGAAAGTGTAGAAACCGCACGGCTGACAGGCTCGACGGGCTCTGCGGGCTCGACGTCGAGCGGTCCGACGTACTGGACGCGTGTGGAGAGCCTGCTCGGCCCCCTGCTGCTCACCGCGGATCCCGACGGCGCGCTGACCAGCCTCTCCGTGCCCGGGCAGAAGGGCGGACGGACCGTCCAGGAGGGCTGGCGGCACGATCGCGGGCCCTTCCGCTCGGCCGAGGAGCAGCTTGCCGCCTACTTCGCCGCCGAGCTGAAGGAGTTCCGGCTGCCGCTGCGCAGTGCGGGCACCGCGTTCCGCGAGCGGGTGTGGGCCGCCCTCGACTCCGTCCCCTACGGTGCGACCACGACGTACGGCGAGGTCGCCGCCCAACTCGGAGCGTCCCGGATGGCCGTGCGGGCCGTAGGCGGGGCCGTCGGGGCGAACCCGCTGCTGATCGTGCGCCCCTGCCACCGCGTCATCGGCGCCGACGGCTCGCTGACCGGGTACGCCGGAGGCCTCGACCGCAAGGTGCGCCTGCTGACACTGGAGGGCTCGCTCCGCGCGCGGCTCTGACCAGCCCCGTCCTACCGGCCCGGCACCGCCGAGGACCGCACGGTGCGGCCATCCACTCCACGGGCCTGGCTGTGGCTCGGTGGGGACCTGCCCCGGGACGTGACGTCAACCCCACAACACCGCACCGAGCCATGCGCCCATGATCAGCAGGCAGGTGAACAGTTCCGTGAGGATGCTGGAGCCGCCCGAGCGCATCGCTCTGCGCAGGGCGGCCCGCGCTTCACCGTGCCGGCCCAGACGAAGGCGTTCGCAGAGGTAGACGCCACCCATGAACCCGGGGATGGCGCCGAGCACGGGGATCAGGAAGAAGCCGAGAAACGCGCCGAGTCCGGCGAACACCGCCATCCGGGGGGTGGCGCCGCTTTCGCGCAGCCGGCGTGGCGGCAGGGACCAGCGCACCACCTGCGAAACGAACAAGGCCACCGTGGCGCCCACCAGCACGGCCCAGGCGACCGGCTGCGGATCCTCCAGCGCCCACCACAGGATCGCGGCCCACACCAGCCACGACCCCGGCACGCCAGGCACCAGCACTCCGCACAGGCCGAGCAGAACGACCACTGCGACCAGCAGGAGTTCCCACACTCCCATCTGCCCAGGGTGCCCGAGCCGGAGAGAACACGCAGGTCAAGAGTCAAGAGGTGGTGCCGGGAGCGTCGCAGCGGTCAGCGCTCGCGGGTCACCCAGCCGCGCTCGTACGCGTGCCAGCCCAGCTGCAGCCGCGTCGACGCCCCGGTCAGCTCCATCAGCCTCTTCACCCGGCGCTGCACGGTCCGCAGCCCCACATCGAGCTGCTTGGCCACGCTGGCATCGGTCATCCCGGCGAGCAGCAGGGAGAGGATCTCCAGGTCGGCGGCGTCAGGACCGTCCGGCCCCTGCTCGGCGACACCGACCGCACCGCAGCGCAGCGGCAAGGCCACCTGCCACACCGACTCGAACAGGCCGGACAGCAGCTCCAGCAGCCCGCTGGCGTGCACCACCAGCGCCGCGGGCTCGGCCGGGCTGCCGTTCACCGGTACGAGCGCCAGCGAGCGGTCGGCGATCACCAGCTTCGTCGGTACCTCGTCCACCACCCGCACCTGCTCGTCCCGCCCCAACGCGGCGGTCACCTCCGTCATGCCGCCCGGCTGGTCGAGCACGGCCCGCTCCAGGACGACGCGGTAGCGCACCCCACGGGCCGTCGCCTGCTTCTCCGCGTCGTTCTCGCTGCCGGTCACGGCCACCGTGGTACCGGTGACCAGGGCGCACACTTCGCGGCTCGCCCCGAGCTGGATCTGCAGGAAGCGCTGGGCGACGGCGGCGGCGCCCGTCACCACCTCGACCAGATCGTGCACCGTCGGCTCGGTCGAGGTCGCCCGGTACTCCTCGGCCAGCAGCGCCGCCGTCAGTTCGGCCTTCTCCAACTCGTGACGTTGCTGGGTGAGCAGGGCGCCCAGGGCGACGCCCGGGGGAGCGGCGACCCAGCGTCCGGGGCGACCCGAGGACTGGGCGGCCAGGCCATGTCGTTCCAGTCGGCGCAGAGCGCGTTCCGTGTCGTGCTCGCCGAGGGTCAGCCGGCGCGCCAGGTGGGGCACGTCGGCCGCGCCCACGGACACCAGCTCCCGGTACGCCGACTCGTGCGTCTCGTCGAGCCCTATCGCTCTCAGCATCAGGTGCCGCCCATCCCTCTCGTTTCCCACGTTTCATGAGCGTTTCTGACGGTCCCTGTGTGATGTCACGTCGCGTGACTGGCGGGAAACAGCCACGGCGTAAACCCGCCGCCGTACATCATCGCCGTACCGACGGTCACTCTGCCAAGGTGTGGGCGACGGCGAAACCCGTGATCATCCTCTGAAATCCACAGCGGATCTCCGGAACGCCGCGCAGACCCGGAACGGCCGGTCACCAGGCCGTGCTCCGAGGTTTCCGAGAAACGTGATCCGGACTCTTGACGCGCGCAGGGGCGCACAGGGGATATGAGCCCGGGTCACCCCGGTCGCCGGACGGTTCTCCCGTGGGGGGTGGAACCGTCCGGCGACTTTTGACCCCTTTGGTCACAGTGGTGTGCAGAACATCGCTCGGCATGCAGTCTGACGCGGTCAGCCAGGACGCAATTTGCGGATGCCCCGTTTTCATACGGCCCGCGCGGTGGACAATCGGGGACATGAGCCAGCAGGGGGGAAGGCCCACCGGTCACGAGGACGACTGGTGGGGGCAGTTGTACGACGACGCCACCGAGGACACGGGCCCGGCGCCCGG
Organism: Streptomyces sp. B21-105; assembly: GCF_036898465.1. Taxonomy (NCBI): domain Bacteria; kingdom Bacillati; phylum Actinomycetota; class Actinomycetes; order Kitasatosporales; family Streptomycetaceae; genus Streptomyces; species Streptomyces sp. B21-105. The sequence goes on from NZ_JARUMJ010000001.1 coordinate 7,485,951, forward strand.
AGCCGACTCCCTCGACGACCGCTTCGCCTCGGCCGCGGGTGCGGTGCGCTCCGCGGGCGCGGCGGAAGGCGCGGACAGGGGGGAGGACGGCGGCCAGGGCAGCACGAGTCCCCCACACGGTGCCGGCTCTGCTCCCGGCGCAGGCCGTGCCGGTGACACGGGAGGCAGTAGCGATGGGGACGGGTTCTCGTCCGGTTCGCGAAGTGCGAGCCCTGTGCCGGCTCCGCGCGACGGGCGCAGGGGCTCTGGTGGGGGCGTCGACTGGTGGACTCCGCAGGACGACGACACGAGGGCGGGAACGCCGTCGGCAACCGGTTCCGCGGTGCCGTCGCCGCGAGGTGGACCCGTGGCCCGACCCGTTGGGGGATCGTTTACTGACCCTGTTGCCGAGCCCGGTCGACAAACTGATTCTCAGCCTGGTGGGGATCCCGTTCCTGAGCCCGTTTGTGAACCAGTTTCCCAGGCGGGATCCGAGCCCGTTTGCGAATCCGTTACTGAACCTGTTCCCGGGGCGGATGCCCCACGGGGTCCGGAGCCAGCGGCCGGGCAGGACGGTCCAGAGGGGGACGCAGGGGTCGATGCAGGCCCGAACCCGCGAAACCTGCCGGCGCGGGGAACCTCTGTCGAGACGGGTTCGGGCGCCGACAACGCAGGAACACCTTTCGACGTACCTACGGCGCGCGGCGCAGGAACAGCAGAAACAGGTGCGGCCCTCCGCGCGGAAACGGCCGACGTCGCCCCGGGCGCCGGTTCCCAGGAGCGGCATCGCGCTCCCTGGGAACCGCCGTCCGGCTCCCCATCAGGTCCCTCGAACTTTCCGTCCGGCCCACTGCCGCCGGGGTTCGCCGAGCGGCCGCCCTCAGACCCCGGGTCGTCCGCGACGAGCGTCCGTACGTCGACGGAGACGGCGTCAGCCGCCGGACCACCCATGACGGTCCTGCCGCCCGCGCCGCCCACTGTCCCGCCCCCGACACCGGCCTCCGCCGACGAAGCGCTCGGCACGCTCGGCGAGCGCGGCACCACCGGAGCCCCGCCGCCGCCCACGGTGCCGCCCCGTCCGGCACACATCCCGCGGCTTCCGACCGCCCCCACCGGCGGCACAGCGGCACCCTCGACGGTGCCCGACTCCCCGGCCGCTGCCGACTCCCTGGCCGCCCCCGACGCGGCGGCGGCCGTAGGCGACCCGGCCGCCGCGGGGCCCGATGGACGGGGCCGACAGGCGGCTGCTCAGGCGCTCCCGAAACGCGGGCGGGTGCCCGACGCCCGCGGCGCCCCCGATCCCCGAGTCGGGTCCGGGCAGGAGCCCGGTCGTCCCCCCACCGTTCCCGCGCTCCCTGTCCTGCCTTTCCCCGTCACCCTCGGCTCCAAGGACTACGTGGGCTCCGGCCCGCCCACCTACGACCCCGAGCCCACTGCTCTGCCGCCCGCCGATCCGGACGAGCTGGACGATCTGGTCGCCGACACCGTCCTGGACGGCGCCAGGTACGGGGCGTGCGCGTTGCGGGCGGTGTCCGTGCGGGGTGATTCCGCGCGTTACCGGGGCGAGCCGCGCCGCGACTCGCTTCTCACTGCCCGCTTCGGCACGGGTGAGCACGCGCTGATCCTCGTCGCGATGGCGACCGGCGCCCGGGCGACACCGGGAGCACACCGGGCGGCCGCCGAGGTGTGTCAGTGGATCGGGCGGGCCGTGGGCCGCAGTCACGTCCGACTGGCGCAGGACATCCGCGCGGCCCGGCGCGGCGACCTGAAGTCGGGCCTGCACCGCCTCACTGACCGCAGTCTCGGCCGGCTCCGCGCCAGCGCCGCCGAGCAGGGCCTCCAACCGGAGGAGTACGCGGCGACGCTGCGCTGCCTCCTCCTGCCCGCCGACCCGGACTGCCGCACGCGCGTGTTCTTCGGCGTCGGCGGCGGCGGACTGTTCCGGCTGCGCGGCGGCGTGTGGCGGGACATCGAGCCACGGGCCGGCGAGGCCGCCGGCGAGCCGGTCGTCGGGTTCGGTTCGCTGCCCGCCGAGACGCCCGAGGGCGACCGGCTCACCATGGACCTGGGCGTCCCGAAGCCCCCGACCCCCTACGACCCGGCCCCCGAACCACCCTGGGAGCCGTTCCGCTTCCGCGCCTCGGTAGCCCGCCCCGGGGACACGCTCCTGATGTGCACCGGGGGCTTCGCCGACCCCCTGCGCGGCGAGCCGGAACTGTCCGCCTATCTGACGGGACGCTGGTCGGGCCCCACCCCGCCCGGTCTGGCCGCCTTCCTCGCCGACACCCAGGTGAGGGTGAAGGGCTACGCCGACGACCGGACCGCGGCGGCCGTCTGGGAGGCGTGAGCGGCCCGTCGCGGCCACTGTGGAGGGGAGAACCCGGCAGCGACCGAAGGGGCGTCGATCCATGGCCGAGCAGAACGTCGCCGAACAGTTCATGGACATCCTCGCCCGCGCGCGCGTGCGACGCCTCTACGGCGTGGTGGGCGACAGCCTCAACCCTGTGGTGGACGCGGTGCGCCGCAACCCCGCCGTGGACTGGACCCACGTCCGCCACGAGGAGGCGGTCGCCTTCGCCGCCGGCGCGGAAGCGCAGAACCGGAAAGCTCACCGCATGCGCGGGTTCCTGCGGGCCCGGCAACATCCACCTCATCAACGGTCTCTACGACGCCCACCGTTCGATGGCCCCCGTCCTCGCCCTCGCGTCGCACATCCCCTCCAGTGAGATCGGCCTCGGCTACTTCCAGGAAGCGCATCCGGACCAGTTGTTCCGCGAGTGCAGCCATTACAGCGAGCTGATCTCCAGTTCGAAACAGATGCCCCGGCTGTTGCACACCGCCATTCAGAACGCGGTCGGCCGCAGCGGGTCAGCGTGGTGTTGCTTCCCGGTGACGTCGCGCTGATCAGCCGGCCCCGGAGAAGGCAGTCGAAACCGCTCTCGTCACCACTCGCGCCACGGTCCGGCCTGGCGACGCCGAGATCGACGCGCTCGTCGAGATGATCGACGCCGCCGACAAGGTGACCCTTTTCTGCGGAAGCGGCACGGCGGGCGCGCACGCCGAGGTCATGGAGTTCGTCGGAAAGGTCAAGTCTCTTGTCGGGCACGCGCTGCGCGGCAAGGTATGGATCCAGTACGACAACTCCTGCGACGGTATGTACGTTGCGGCTGCCCAGCGGGCGGCGTGAGCTGACGAGCTGCTCGGCTGACGTGTGCAGGTATGGCCAGTACGAAACCCTTACGACGTCGGTATGAGCGGCCTCCTCGGCTACGGCGCCGCCTACGAGGCCACACATGAGCGACCTTGTGATCCTGCTCGGAACCGATTTTCCGTAAAAACGCCTTCCTTCCCGACGACGTCCGGATCGCCCAGGTCGGCGTACGGCCCGAACACCTCGGCCGCCGCTCCACACTGGATCTCGCGGTGTGGGGCGATGTACGCGAAACGTGGCGCTGCCTCATTCCCCGTGTACGGGCCAAGGAGAGTCGGCGCTTCCTCGACCGGATGCTGAAGAAGCATGCCGATGCGCTGGAGGGGGTGGTGAAGGCGTATACACGGAAAGTGGAGAAACACGTTCCCATCCACCCGGAGTATGTTGCCGCCGTCCTCGACGAACTCGTCGGCCCAAACGCCGTGTTCACCGTCGACACAGGCATGTGCAACGTTTGGGCGGCGCATTACCTCACGAGCAACGGCCGCCGTAGGGTCATCGGTTCCTTCACTCACGGCTCGATGGCGAACGCCCTGCCGATGGCGATCGGCGCACAGTTCACCGACCGCCACCGTCAGGTGGTCGCGATGTCCGGGGACGGCGGCTTCTCCATGCTCATGGGCCAGGGCGATTGCAAAGTCCGTTGATCGTGTGTTGGCGCAGGTCAGTTGAGTCCGAGGAGTGCCAGTGGCCGCTCGTAGGGGCGGAGGGCTGTCGTGCGGAGTCCGGCGGCGATGTTGGTGTGGCCGGCGTTGCGGAGCTGGTTGATGGCGAAACTGCGCAGGGTGGCCATGTTCTCCGGGCCGTGCCCGGTGCGGATCTTCGAGGCGTCCTCGCGAAAGGCGGTGTCCCGGACGAAGTGGAGCCTGTTCTCGATCACCCAGTGCGCCCTCAGGATCTTCGCGATGCGTTCCGGGGATGCCTGGCGGCTGGTCAGGTCGGTGATGACGTAGACGGTCTCGCGGCTCTGCTTACCGGTCTTGGCGTCGGTGCGGTGGCGTACGACCTTGGCGACCTGGGCGGCGTGGGGGAAGTCGACGCCGAGGTCGGTGACGGTCAGGGCCTGCACGACCCGGGTTTCCTTGCGGCCGTGGCCGGTGGTTCGGTCGTAGAACTTCGCCGTCGCCTCGCCCCAGGGCAGCGTTCGCAACTGCTCGTAGAGGTTCTTCTGGTTCCGCTTCACCGTGAAGACGTAGTGCGCTTTCTTCGCCTCGACGAGGAAGCGGGCGTGGTCGCGCTGGGTGTGGAGAGCATCGCCGGTCACGGTGACTCCTTGCAGGTCATAGGGGTCCAGGAGAGCGGCGAAGCACGTGATCTCGTTCGTCTTCTCCGGGACTCGGAGCTGGGTGACGGTCATTCCGGTGCCGGTCATCGCGGCCAGCAGGTGGGCGGCCTGGGTGGCGCCGAGGCGCGAGCCGCGGGCGCTCTTGCCGTCCACGGCGAGGGTGTCCGCGCCGGCCGGGTCGTGGCCGAGGAGGTCGGCCAGACCGCCGGGGCAGGTGTCCTTGATGACCCGGCGGATCGTCGCGCCACTGGGTGGGACCCGGACGGCCAGAGCGGTCGCGGTGCGGGCGCCGAGCCGGGCCAGAACGTCCTGCGGGGCGTCGGTGGCCCACTCATCGATCGCCGCGAAGCTACTCGCCCCGGTCACCACAGCGGAGCAGACGATCAGCAGTACTGCCACGAAGGGGTGACGCTTCCCGCGCCGGCACCGCGGATCGGCCAGCGTGGCCAGCCGCTCGGCCAGCGGACCCGTCGCACAGTGCTGACGGGTGGGCGACTTGACCAGACAGACGGTGGCAGACTGACGGCACATCGAAGCTCCGTTGGGCGCAGGCGACTTGGCAAGGTCACCTCCGCAACGGAGCTTCGTTGCGTCCGGTCGCGCACCCTCCCGGCATCGTCACACCGCCGTGACCTGCACACTCACGAGATCACCGCGACTTTGCAATCGCCCTGGCTCATGGGCGACTTCCTGACCCTCGTCCAGGACGACCTGCCCGTGTAGGTCGTCCTGTTCAACAACTCCTCACTCGACATGGTGGAGTTGGAGATGTTGGTCGCCGGTCTGCCGTCGTACGGCACCACGAACAAGAATCCCGACTTCGCGGCCGTGGCACGTGCCTGAGGGGCTCACGGCGTGCGGGTCGAGAAGCCCAAAAAGCTGGCCGTGGCCCTGCGGGACGCCTTCCGGTATAATGCTCCGGCCCTCGTCGACGTCGTCACCGATCCCAACGCCCTGTCCATCCCGCCGAAGATCAGCGCCGACATGGTGAGCGGGTTCGCCCTGTCCGCCTCGGAGATCGTTCTCGACGGTGGAGCGGGCCGGATGCTGCAGATGGCCCGCTCCGACCTGCGCAACGTGCCGCGCCTCTGACGACGCAGCCCGGCCGGCGGCGCAGCGCGGGCGGGCGGGCTACCCGTACGATGCGTGGTCGGCCATGCGGACCGTCGGCCCGGTGAGCCGTCGCGTGGTCGCGGCACCGGCGGGGTCAGTCGGCTGCCGGAACCCATCGGCGTTCGCCTTCGGCCGAGCCGTACCAGTAGCGGGGCTGCCCCTTGATGCCGCTCGTGCGGAACGGGCTGCCGTGGTCGTCGACGCGCACTGTGCCGGAACGGCCCTGAGAAGACCAGTCCAGCTCGACATACCAGTTGCAGTCGCAGTTCTCGGTCCGCGCCGTGACGAGCAGCACCTCCGGATCCTCGCTCGATACACGGTAGGGAAGGCTCACCGCGGGGATCGGCGTACCGGCGTCGTTGCCGGCGACAGAGTGCGCCACGGGACGATCCTTGTCCAGGTCGACCGCGAAGTAACGCTTGCTGAGCGAGCCGCCGCAACCCTGGTCCATGGCGTACACCGTGCCCGGCTCCGGTGCGGCACGGCCGACGACCCGTACGCGCAGCGCCGTCAGCACGACAGCCGTTGAGCTGCGGCCCTGCACCGAGATTTCGACGTTGGTCTCCCGCCCGTGCACAGCGCCCTGCGCCGTTGCCCAGGGGCCGGCGTCCTGTTCCGCCGGGGGCGGGGGAACCAGCGCGGGTGGTTTGTCGATGACGTAGTCATGACTGCAACCGAGCGCCCAGACCTGGGAGTCGGCGGTCCAGGCGAGTGGCACACCGCTGTCCGCGGCCGTGTTCTCGCCGCCGATGGGAGCGGCGCCCTGTGAGGGAGAGGCGCTGCCCGACGCGGAGACGGGCGAAGTCGTGCTGGGCCTGGGCGACACGGAGGAGGTGGAGGTGGAGGTGGAGGAACGGTCTGGAACGGCTGTCCCAGTCGGCGTGACGGAGACCGGCGCGGGCGAGCGGGCCGCGTCGACGGGAGCCGGTCGGTGGCCGCCGCCGGGCAGCGCGGAGAGCGTGCCCAGGGTGGCGAGGAGCGCGCAGGCGACGCCGACGAGGACCGTGGTGCGCCGGCTGCGGTACCAAGGGCGGGGAAGCGCCTGCTGGTCGTGTTGCGCACTCTGTTTCTGGATCTGCACCACTGGCGAAACCGGGGTAGACGGTTGCAAGCAGGTTTCCGCGCTCCCTGCTGTGACCGCTGCTTCCCAGTTTTCCGGCGCTGTGCCTGTGCTGGGGGTTTCGGTTCTTTCCCGGGTCGTGCGGCGTGTTCGGGTTGCCTCTGTTACCTCGTCGCCTGCCTGGGAGTTTGGGGTTTCCGGAGGCTCAGGGGTTTCCCTTGTGTCTGCCGCGGTGCCCCGGGGCCGTTGTCTGGCCGCTACCGCTCGCAGCCACCGTCGGTGCAGCTCGAGTCGTTCCTCCGGCGTTGCTCCGCAGAACTCCGCAAGCCGCTCGACGGGGGCGAAATCCTGTGGAACCGCTTCCCCCGCGCAGTAGCGGTGCAGAGTCGAGGTGTTCATGCCCAGCCTGCGGGCGAGAGAGCCGTAGCTGCGCTCCGTACGCCCCTTCAGCTCGGTCAGGAGCGCCGCGAACTCGGTCACTTCGCCTGCACTGTCGTCGGTCGACACCGTTCCCCCGTGCTCGTCCCGCCCGGGCGGTCATCCCAGGCACCCGTATACCTGCACGTCAGAAGCGCTGGGATGGTTCCACGGCGGCCGATCGGGCGAAGACCGTTGCAGTCGGCCCTGGAGACGGCCGATGCTCTGGGTGTCGCACCGACCAGAGCCGAACCGACCGATCGGCCTCGCAGCGACACCCCACGCCCGCGCTTTCACCGACCGACGCATTCATTGATTCCCGTACTCGCCCATACGTGTACCCGCCGATCTCGCACTCGTTGAGTCACGGCACTTATTGGTCCAGATCTCACCCACGGGGGACATCCATGGTCAAGCACACCCGAGCGCGCATGCTCACCGGACTCGCCGCACTATCCGCCGCCGGCCTTGTGTTCGGCGCCGTGTTCGCCGCGCCGGCGGGCGCAGCCGCACCGAAGCCGCCCGGCTTCCTCTCGGCGGCGGACCTTCCTCCGCACCCCAGTTCGACGTGGACGTCGGGCAGGATCACCGCCGGCGTATCGCCCGAGGGCGAGCTGGACCGCTGCCTCGGCGCGGCGCTGGGCGACGGCCGGAACTCCTGGTACCGGGACTTCCGGACCGACCTCGACGCGAGTGCCCGTCAGGTCAGCGTCAAGCACGCGACCGTCAGCGCGGCGAAGGGTCGGTACGCGCGAATCAACAAGGACATCAAGTCCTGCCCCGTGCGTATCGAGCGGGCCGACCCGGAGGTCGAGGCCGCCCTCAAGGACTACGGGAAGCTAGACGTCGAGGAGGGCGCTCACGTCTACGGCCTGCACACCGCGACGTCCTGGGGCGCGACCGACATCCGCCTTCTCTCCGTGGGCCGGGACGGCACCACGGTCACGGTCGTGGACTGGGGCCAGATGGGCGACTTCGACGACGCCCCGGTGAAGGCCTTCAAGAAGACGACCGTCACAGCCGTCAACAAGCTCCACTGACGGCACGCACCGCACGGCTCGTACATCCGGCACGGCTCGCCCAGGTCGCACGCCGGGACGGCCCGTCCGACGGGGGCGGAGCGCCGCCCGGCCGTCGGACCACATGGCCGTCGACGCCGTGGCAGACCACTGAGAACGCCGGGGCCGCCGCCGCTCCCGCCACGGGGGTCGGGAGCGGCGGCGGCCCCGCGCAACACCCGTCCAACGGGCGCACCACACCGAATCACCGCAACCACAGAACCACTGCACGGCAAGCACCGACCCAGAACCGCCGAACCGGACGGACCATCCGGTCTGCACACACAAGACATACAAGACATACAAGACAAACGGGGAACGCGAACATGAGCACCGAGACCGACAAGACCGTTCAGACCGTCGAGGCCACCGCGGGGGTCAAGAGCTCGACCCGGCTGCGCACCACCCGCCGGACGGCCGTTGCCGCCGGGCTTGCCCTGGTTCTCGGGCTCGGGGCGACGGCACAGGCGTCCGCCGGCGGCTCGCGCAGCGTCAGCGGGAAGCCGTCCGACAACGTCACTCGTATCGCGAACTTCTACGGCGCCTACATCGACGCGGTCATCGACGAGGACGGCAAGCTCGCGGACGATCTCCGCAAGCACTACCTCACCTCCGCATTCCAGAAGGAGCTGCAGGCCTGGGAGGACAAGAACCACGCCAACGGCGTCCTTCAGGCGCAGAACGTCCCGCTCGCGTGGAACGTGACCGACAACGGTACGGCGAACTACACGGAGGCCGTCGTCACGCTCACCTGGGGCGGCGACCACACCACCCAGCTCATCGTCGACATGAGCCGGGAGAGCCACAAGATCTTCCACATCGGCACGAGGGGGGCTGAGGTCGGCTAGGAACCGGCCTACCGCGACCCACCGGGCCCACCGTGGCCACCGCAACGTACCGGGTCCCGCCACTCCACGGAATCACCGGGACCCGTTGGGTTCAGGCCAACCTCGCGTCCGGTCCCAACCGTCACTGCCCTTCCCCGACTACGGCCAGGTCGGCAGAGGTGTGTAAGCCTGCGTGCCGAGGGCCGGCGGTCAGCTGCCCTCCGAGGTGTGTAGGACCGATGGAGGGGAGGGCGGTCGGCGGGCGGTCGTACGGACGATTGGATGGGCCGGCGGAAGCCGGTCGTGCGGGTGCGCTCCCTCAAGGGAAACGCACCCGCACTGTTGTTCCGCGTTACCGTGCCGGAGCTCGCAGCCGTCCGTCTCCCGTTCCCGGGGCGGCGAGCACGGTGAACCGGTAGCGCACACATGCCCAAAACCTCGGTCTCACCAACCGCAACAGGCACGTCGACCAGGGCCTTTGGCTTACGACACCGCTCTCGAACGATGTTTCCCACCGATTGCCGTTGAGACCCGGTGTCGCAGCGTGACCGGCCGTGACGCTCGGATGACGCATGTTCGGCCGGTGCGTGCCGGCCTGTCGACGGCCGCTGTTCCAAGGGGTCGGCGCGGCGTGACCTGGGGCCGTGCCATGCGCTCGGTTGCGACTTCTCGCAAACGCAGGGCCTCGAGCCGCCGCTCCCGGAGAGGGGCTGCGTGTCGGAAGGTGTCCCGCGACTCGGGCCGCTGCGTCGGAACGGCCGCGGTGCTCGACATCTCGCCGGAACTCCCGTTCCGCCGCCCGAACATGGCCGAACACCTGGTCGTTGACAATTCGACATGACTGGCCGGGTGGCGATCGGGCATGGATCCCCGTGAACGTGTTCGAGCAGGAGGGGAACCGACATCGACACGCGGGCGGGGGCCATGGAAAGGCAGGCACGGGGAAGCGGTCCGGCAACGATCGCGGGCACCTCGACGACGAGAAGTACGGGAGGAGCGAGTGGGACGGGGGAGGCGGTGGACGCCGGGGAAGCCGGCCAGGATCCTGCTGTGACCGCGGCGGAACAGAGCAGGGCCTCGCAGCTCAGGCGCCGACTCGGACGGGCCGACCTGCGGGCGGTGCCCGAGGCGCGCCGGGCGGTGCGGGAGCTGCTGCGGGGCTGGGGGAAACCCGGCCGTTCCGAGACCGCGGAACTGCTCACCAGCGAACTCGTCACCAATGCGCTCGTGCATACCGACGAAGACGCGCTCCTGACGGCCACCGTGTCGCCGTCCGGACTGCGCGTGGAGGTCCGGGACGGTGCGGCCGGCAGGCCCCGTCCGGGAGCGCCGACGCCCGACGAGGGAACGCACGGGCGTGGACTGATCCTGGTGGAGTCTCTCGCGGACACCTGGGGAGTCCGGGCGCTGGGCGGCGGGAAGGTCGTCTGGTTCGAGCTGGCAGCCGGAGCCGCCTGAAACGTCGAACCCGGCAAGCGAACGGGCGCCGAAACAGAGGAAGCGGCGGAAACAGCGGTCGGGCGGGAACGGCGGAAAAACGCCGGAAACGGCGGGATGAAACGCCGAAACGCCGAAACGCCGCAACAGCGGAAACGGCGGGATCAGCGGAAACGGCGGTGGTCTCGGAGAAGGGGCCTGGGTCGAAAAGGCGTACCAGGGTCGACGGGGGTGTGGGGCCTTGTGTCACGGGAAGGGGGCGCGACCGTTGCGGTCGCGCCCCCTTCCCGACATGCCTGGCTGGTCGTCAGCCGAACTGCTGCTCCAGGTCCTTGAGCTTGCGCTCCAGGGAGTCCAGGCGCGGCAGGGCCATGGTGTCGTCCTCGGCGGTGAGGTCGACGGTGGCCGACGCCTCAGAACCGTGGCGGACGGGCTGCAGGGAGGGCCGTGAGCGCACGGGCAGTTGCTCCGCCGAGTTCGCTATGGCAGGTTCCGCGGCGACCCGCTCGGCCGTGGCCCGTTCCAGAGCCGCCTGCGCCTCGACCTGACGGCCGCCGCCACCGCCGCCGCCGCGGCCGGGGAAGCGGCCGTGACCTCGGCTGATCGCCTTCAGCTGTGCCCGCTCGACCCGCTGCTGCTCACGGCGCCGCAGCTTGGTCTCCTCCTTGCGGGCCTTGTCCTCGCGCACCTCTTCGACGGCCTCGTCCAGGCTGCGCACACCCTCGAGGAGCATGAGCGACCAGGCCCTGTACGTCTCACGGGGCGCGCGCACCCAGCGCACGACGCGGATCTGCGGCAGCGGGCGGGGCACGAGACCCTGCTCGCGCAGCGCCGCTCGGCGGGTCTGCTTCAGCGCCCGGTCGAAGAGCACGGCTGCCGACAGCGACATGCCGGCGAAGAAGTGCGGGGCGCCCGCGTGGCCCAGGCCCCGGGGCGCGTGCACCCAGTTGAACCAGGCGGCGGCACCGGCGAACGTCCACACCAGTATCCGGGAGCCGAGCGCCGCGTCACCGTGGCTGGCCTCGCGCACCGCGAGCACGGAGCAGAACATGGCCGCGCCGTCCAGGCCGAACGGGACCAGGTACTCCCAGCCGCCGGAGAGGCCGAGGTTCTGCTCGCCGAAGCCGACCAGTCCGTGGAAGGAGAGCGCCGCGGCGACGGCCGCACAGCAGAACAGAAGGACGTAGGAGGCGGTGCCGTATATGGCTTCCTTGCGCCTGCGGCGCTCCTCGGTACGCTCCCACGAGTCGTCCGCGCTCGCGCTTGCCCCCGAGGAGCGCTTGCCGCGCGCGAGCACCGCAACCGCCGCCAGCATGCCCAGGAGCAGTACGGCGCCCGGAAGCAACCAGTTCAGCGATATGTCGGTCAGTCTCATCTGGGGTCCCTTGCATTGGGATAGGGCGTAACGCCCGCCATAGTGGCCCAATCCCGCCGTCCCTCAGGGGGTTTCGGGGCAAGAGGCCGCCAAGGAGGTGCAAGGGGATGCCCAAGGCGACGTTCTGCTCGAACTGCCGCTTGAGGGGCGGGAGTTGAGTTCGAATAAGACTACCCGTACGGGTGGTTCAACGGAAAGTTCCCGTGACGAGTGAGAAAGTTGTGAATCGCGTGTAACCGTAGGGCGGTCTCGTCCAGGTGATCTTACGGGACGCCTCGTGGTGGCTGGTCCTCGGGGGAGTCGTCGGAGTCTCGGCGGAGGCGTGGTCCGGGGCGCCTGAGGGGTGCTCAGCCTGCGTCGGCTGCGGTGAGTTTGGTGACCCGGGCCGTGTCGCAGGTGCGTGGACAGGTGGCGCAGGTGTCCTCGGGGCGCACCGTGTAGAACAGACAGCAGCTCGCCCGGTCGCGGCTCGGCAGAGTCGCGCCGTCCGGGCCGGCCATGTCGCGGAAGGCCGCCGAGCCGACGAAGGGGCGGGTGGCGCCCGGGAGCAGGAGTTCCAGCTCTCTTCTCGCCCGCTCGTGCTCGTCGGGGCCGAGCCGCTCGGCGACGTACCAGAGGCCCTCGACGATCTCGTCGGTCACCATGCCCCACAGGGCCCGGCCGCGACGCCGTGCACGGGGTCCGAAGCCGGCGAGCACCGGGTCGTGGTGCTCGGCTATCGCCGCCCGTACCTCGGTGCGCAGCGCATCCTCGTCCCGCACGACGCGGGCGCCCGGCAGGAGCGCCGCCGGGTCGCCCGGCAGGCAGGCGAAGGAGGTTGGCGGGCGGACGGCCATCCGCATGCCGCCGTCGGTGCGGTCGTACGAGACGTGCGTCACGGGGAAGCGGGGCACCCGGCGGTGCAGGAACCAGGGGGCTGTGATCAGCAGGCAGGCCGGCCAGGCGTACCGGTGCAGTCCGAAGGTCGCGATCACGTCCGGACGGGCTTGGTGACCGTAGTCACGGACGACCTGGTCGTCGTCCCAGGCGAGGAAGGCCTCCAGCGCTGGTCCGCCCTCTGCCAGCTGCGCCGCCCGCACCCAGCTGGCGCCCTCGGGAAACGGTTCCGTGTGCCCGAGTTCCGTGACGGTCAGCTCCGGCAGCGCCTCCGTGAGACGGGCGTAGGCCTCGGCCGTGGCCGACGAAGCTGGGGGCATGGCGGACCGCCGTTTCGAAAGCGATTGCAGGTAAGCCTAACCTAAATCACTGTCCTCGGGATTTGAACTGACGGCCAGTGCGCCTAAGGTGCTTGACGGGCGAGTAACAACCACCCGCAATGACCGCAAGTACCGACAAGGCCGGAGGAGGCCCCGTGGAGCACAGCGCGCAGGGCTTCACGGAAACAGGGACACCGGTTTCACAACAGAATGACGGCCGTGCCCGGGTGCCGGTGCAGTCGCGGGCCGGGTCTGCCGGGCCGGTCGGGTCCGCTGGTCCCGTCGGGTCCGGCGGGTCCGTCGGGTCCGCCGAGTACGGCGAGTGGGGGGAGCGCGAGCGGTGTGGTCCGGCGGGCGCTGCCCGCGGGGAGCACACGCACAGCGAGACTCCCGCCCCCGATCCGGGCGCGGCCACCAATCCCGCCGCGGCCTCTGTTCCGGCCCCGGTGCCCGCCTCCGTTCTCGGTTGCGGCCGGGAGGAGGGGTGGTCGGCGCAGCAGTCCCGACCGGTCGTCCAGCGCGCCTCGGTGCGCGGCCAGATCCTCGACGCGCTGCGCACCGCGCTCGTCAGGGGGGAGCTGCTGCCGGGCGAGGTCTACTCGGCGCCGGTGCTCGGTGAGCGCTTCGGGGTGTCCGCGACGCCGGTGCGGGAGGCGATGCAGCAGCTCGCGCTGGAGGGCGCCGTCGAGGTGGTGCCGAACCGGGGCTTCCGGGTCATCGTGCGGGGAGCCCGTGAACTGGCCGAGCTGGCGGAGGTGCGGGTGCTGCTCGAGGTGCCCGTGCTGATGAGGCTCGCCCGCACCGTGCCCGCCGAGCGGTGGGCCGAGCTGAGGCCCCTCGCGGAGGCGAGCGTGCGGGCGGCGGCCACCGGTTGCCGGGCGACGTACGCGGAGGCCGACCGTGCCTTCCACGGGGCGGTCCTCGCGCTGTCGGGCAACGAGCAACTGGTCGGCATCGCCGAGGACCTGCATCGGCGGTCGCAGTGGCCGTTGGTCGGCGGCCCGGCGGGGCCCGGCCGGGCGGCTCTCGTCGCCGACGCGGCCGAGCACATGGTGTTGCTCGAGGCGCTGGCGGCGGGGGAGCCGGAAGTGGTGCAGGCGTTGCTGCGGGAGCATTTCGTCGGCACGGGTGAGTAAAGAGCGGTTCGTTGCGTGACCGCTTTCTGTCTTCTTTCTGTCTTCGCAACGCCTGCGGGTGGTACAGCCGTTTCCGAACATCGCGCCGTGTGTTTCCGTACCGCCCTCTGGGGGGCGTCGTCACCCGTACCCCCGCTGCGGCCTCGTAGCCCGTCGCCGCCCGCCCAAGCCTCCGCTTCGGACCCCGCACCCGGTCCGACCGACCTCCCCGGCGTCGCCGTTCGCTTCCGGCCGGATCGTGACTCAGGCGCCGGACGGACTGGGGGTCGCCGATGTCGCCGGGAGCGCCAACTGGCGTGCCAGCCACGTCGGTACACCGCCCAGGAGGCGGAAGAGACGGCGGGCCTCCTCCCGCAGGCGGGCGGCCTCCGGTTCGACCTCCGCGTCGGCGAGTGAGGCGAGCGCCGGAGCGGTGCCGACGAGGTAGCCCAACTCCTCGCGGATGCGCAGGGATTCCGCGAATCCGTGCCGGGCTTCGGCCAACTCCCCTTCACGCAGGGACAGTCCGGCGAGATGACGCCAGGTGAAGGACAGCAGCAGCGCGTCGGAGTGTGCGGCGGCCGCGGTGTGGGCGCGCCGGTACGCGGCCCTCGCGGCCTGCGGGGAACGGGCGATGTTCTCCGCGAGCAGGCCCCTGCGGAAGTCCAGCAGCGCCCGTGCGGGAGCGTCCGGCGGGATCAGCGCCGCCGCCCGTCCGAGCGCGGCCCGGGCCTCGTCCACCCGGTCGCGCACTTTGTGCACCGTGGCCGCGTAGGCAAGGTGCCCGCGTTCACAAGCGGCTGCGCCCCGCTCCTCGTCGTCGTGGGCCAGAGCCTCCGCCGTGCGCAGTGCGTCCTCGGCGTCCTGCCAGCCCTGCTCGGTGTACAGGCACCGCTCCACCATCAGTGAGGCCCGCTGGACCGCACCCGCGGCCGTGTCGGGTGGCAGCAGGGCCGCCGCGTCCGCCCAGCAGGCGCGTGAACGCAGCCGCCACACCGCGGTCTGGACGGGATCGTCACCTGAGGTCGTTCCGGTACCAGACATGGCGGAATGCGCCACGTTGCCCTCCCCGAGCGCGCCGTCGAGCTGTGAGTGGTGGGCGCATCTCAGCACGAATGGAGGCACCGGGCCAAGGGGGCGGGTGAAAGATTTCACAAAGTCGTGGGATGTTTCCGTCCTCCGGGTTTCGCCCGGCGGCGGCCGACGGGCGGCCTCCGGCGCCGGTCCGGCCTCAACTCATGCGCAGGGCCAGGAAGAAGTCCAGTTTGTCCTCCAGTCGCGACAGGTCACGGCCCGTCAACTGCTCGATACGCCCGACCCGGTAGCGCAGGGTGTTGACGTGCAGGTGCAGACGGGAGGCGCACCGGGTCCACGAACCGTCGCAGTCGAGAAACGCCTCGAGCGTCGGGATCAGCTCGGCGCGGTGCCGCCGGTCGTAGTCGCGCAGGGGGTCCAGCAGCCGGGCGGTGAACGCCCGGCGCACGTCGTCCGGGACGAACGGCAGCAGAAGCACGTGCGAAGCGAGTTCCTGATGCCCCGCCGCGCAGACCCGGCCGGGCCGGGCGGCGGCCACCCGCCGGGCGTGCCGGGCCTCCTCCAGCGCCCCGCGCAGCCCCTCCGCCGAGTGCACCGCCGCGCTGACCCCCAGCGTGAGCCGCCCGTCGCCGTCCAGACCGGCCGACAGCGGCTCGCGTACGGCCGCCAGCAGCGCGTCGGCGAGGACGCCGGTCTCGGAGCTGTCGTGCTCGCCCGTCACCGCCTGCAGCGGGACCAGGGCGACGGCCTCGTCCCCCGAGTGGGCGACGGCGATGCGGTCGGAGGGCTCGGGGCCGCCGGCGAGCGGGTCGACCAGGATCTCCTCGAGGAGCGACTGGGCCACCGGGCCGGCTTCGAGGCCGCCGTCGGCCCACTCGACGCGGGCCACGACCACCTGCCAGTGCGGGGCGGCCCCGAGGCCGGGCAGCAGCACGGGCGCGGCCACCCGCAGGCGGGCGGCGATCTCCGCGGGGGCCGCGCCCGTCTGGACCAGTTCCAGCACCTCCTGCGCGAGCCGCCGGCGGACCGCGCGCGCCGCGTCCCGGCGCTCCCGCTCGACGGCGATCAGCTGGGTGACGCCCTGGAGCAGGTCGAGGCGCTCGTCCGCCCATTCACCGGCGTCCGCCTCGACGGCCAGCAGCCAGTCCGACAGGACGCTCTCCCGCACGTCCCGCACGTCCCGCACGTCCCGCACGTCCCGCACGTCCCGCACGACCTGGGAGACCGGCGCGACCTGGGAGGTCGGTGCGGCCTGTGCCGCGGGCCTGCCGCCGCGGATCGGGAAGAGCGAGTACGTCACCGAGCCGATGTTCACCCGGTGCGGTCCGGGCCGGCCCGTGCGGACGGCCGCCAGGTGCTCCGCCGCGAGCTGCGCGCACACCTCGGTCGGCAGGCCCGGCCGGCCGCCTTCGGACCCGCGACGAGCCGGCCAGTCGGGGACAGGACCCATGCGCGCAGGTCCAGGTCGGAGCCGAGCAGGTCCAGGACGACGTCCGGGCCGCCGCCGGCCGGGCCCGAGGTCATCATCCGGCGGTGCCGGTCGACGACGGCCGCGAGGTCCCCCGCCCGCTCGCCGGAGACCTGCCGGACGACATGCTCGGTGATCGTCGCGAAGGCCACCGACTCGTGCACGGCGAACAGCGGCAGCCGGTGCCGGGCGCAGGCCGCGGCAAGGTCCTCCGGGACGTCGCCGAGCTCCGCCTCGCCGGCTGCCAGGGCGGCCACGCCGGCCTGCACCAGGAGCCGCACGAACGGCTCGGAGTCCGCCGCGTCCCGTCGCCAGGCCAGACCCGTAAGCACCAGCTCGCCGCCGGAGAGATACCGGCTGGGGTCCCTCAGGTCGGTGGTCATGACGCCCCGCACCGAGCGGTCCAGTTCGTCCTCGCCGCCGAGGAGCCTGAGGCCCAGCGCATCGGTGTCCACAAGTGCGCGCAGCCGCATCTCGTCGCCGCCGTTTCTCTGTCTCGAAATCTACGATGAATCCTGAAGGGTGCGGTGGACGGCGACCTGCCTCGCCCCCGCCTCCGGGCCGGACGCCGAGGCGTCCCGGTCACCGACCGCATTCTTCGATCGCCAGGCTGTTTCCTACGTTTCCACAGGAAAACGAGGAGGTTACCGAGGGCCTGCGTTCATACGAATCTACAAGATGCCCGTACCGACCAGCCAACTCCTTCATGGTTTCCGTGACTGACCCGGTCGGCGCAAGGCGCTGTGTACTGGGCTCATTCCGCGTGAACAGCACATGAACGAGCCGGGCCCGCCGCACCCGATTCTGGCTCGAACCGAACGACTCACGAGACTCATGAGACGAAGAAGAGAGCCGGTCATGGACTTCCTTCGCCCCGCAAGCTGGGAGGAGGCGCTCGCCGCCAAGGCCGAGCACCCCACCGCTGTGCCGATTGCGGGTGGCACCGATGTGATGGTCGAGATCAACTTCGACCACCGCAGGCCCGAGTACCTGCTCGACCTCAACCGTGTCGGTGACCTCTACGAGTGGGAGACCGGCGAGGACAGCGTGCGGCTCGGCGCCTGTGTCCCGTACGCCCAGATCATGGAGAGCCTGCGCGCCGAGCTGCCCGGCCTCGCGCTCGCCTCGCACACGGTGGCGTCCCCGCAGATCCGCAACCGCGGCGGCGTCGGCGGCAACCTCGGCACCGCGTCCCCGGCCGGCGACGCCCACCCCGCGCTGCTCGCGGCCGGCGCCGAGGTCGAGGCCGAGTCGGTGCGCGGCGTGCGCCGGATCCCGATCGACGCCTTCTACACCGGCGTGAAGCGCAACGCGCTCGCCCCCGACGAGCTGATCCGCGCGGTTCACGTCAACAAGGCCGACGGTCCGCAGCAGTACTCCAAGGTCGGCACCCGCAACGCCATGGTCATCGCGGTCTGCGCGTTCGGGCTCGCGCTGCACCCCGAGACCCGGACCGTGCGCACCGGCATCGGCTCCGCCGCCCCCACCCCCGTCCGGGCGAAGACCGCCGAGGACTTCCTGAACGCCGCGCTCGAAGAAGGCGGTTTCTGGGACAACGGAAAAATCATCGCGCCGTCCGTGGCCAAGCAGTTCGCCCAGCTCTGCGCGGCCGCCTGCAACCCCATCGACGACGTCCGGGGCACCGCGAGCTACCGCCGCCACGCGGTCGGCGTCATGGCCCGCCGGACGCTCACCTGGACCTGGGAGTCGTACCGCGGCGCCCGCCGCAACTCGGAGGGAGCTGCGTAATGCGCGTCAACTTCACGGTCAACGGGCGTCCGCAGGAAGCCGACGACGTGTGGGAGGGCGAGAGCCTGCTCTACGTGCTGCGCGAGCGGCTCGGACTGCCCGGCTCGAAGAACGCCTGCGAGCAGGGCGAGTGCGGCTCGTGCACGGTCCGGCTGGACGGCGTGGCGGTCTGCTCGTGTCTGGTCGCCGCCGGTCAGGTGGAAGGCCGCGACGTCGTCACCGTCGAGGGACTCGCCGAGCACGCCCGACAGCGCGCGGCACACGGCGGTGCGACACACGGTGATGCGGCCCACGGCGATGCGGTACACGGCGGTTGCGAAACCGGTTCCTGCAACGTTTCTCCGGCGCAGAGCGGGCAGCAGCGGGCGCCCCTGAGCGACGCCTGGGGGAGCGAGGCCGAGCGGCCGGCCGACTCGCAGACCGGCGAGGGCTCCGGGCTCGCCCCCATCCAGCAGGCGTTCATCGACGCCGGAGCCGTGCAGTGCGGCTTCTGCACCCCCGGTCTGCTGGTGGCCGCCGACGAGATGCTCGAGCGCAACCCGAACCCGACCGACGCGGACATCCGCGAGGCCCTGTCGGGCAATCTGTGCCGCTGCACCGGTTACGAAAAAATCATGGACGCGGTCCGTCTGGCGGCCGCCCGGCAGGGAGAGGCGGTCTGAGATGCCCTTGCCCACGCACGGCTCCGCTCGAGCGAAGAGCACTCCGGTCGGCACCCCCACCAAGATCACCCAGGAGACCGGGACCAAGGGCGGCATCGGGGAGTCCACGCTGCGCCCCGACGGCACCCTCAAGGTCACCGGCGAGTTCGCCTACTCGTCCGACATGTGGCACGAGGACATGCTGTGGGGCCAGATCCTGCGTTCCCCGGTCGCCCACGCCGAGATCGTCTCCATCGACGTCTCCGAGGCCCTCGCGACGGCGGGCGTGCACGCCGTCATGACCTACGACGACCTGCCCACCGAGGTGCGCACCTACGGCCTGGAGATCCAGGACACCCCGGTCCTAGCCCACGGCAGGGTCCGCCATCACGGCGAGCCGGTCGCCATCGTGGCCGCCGACCACCCCGAGACCGCCCGCCGCGCGGCTGCCAAGATCAAGGTCGAGTACCGCGAACTGCCCGTCATCACCGACGAGGCGTCCGCGACCGCCCCCGACGCGCTCCTGATCCACGAGGCCCGCGACGACCACCACAGCGCTCACGTCGCGCACCCCAACATCGTCCACCGCCAGCCGATCGTCCGGGGCGACGCCGAAGCAGCCGCCGAGCGGGCCGACTTCGTCGTCCGCGGCGAGTACACCTTCGGCATGCAGGACCAGGCGTTCCTCGGCCCCGAGTCGGGACTCGCCGTGCCGGACGAGGACGGCGGCGTCCACCTCTACATCGCCACCCAGTGGCTCCACTCCGACCTGCGCCAGATCGCCCCCGTGCTCGGTCTGCCCGAGAGCAAGGTGCGGATGACGCTGGCCGGCGTCGGCGGCGCGTTCGGCGGCCGCGAGGACCTGTCCATGCAGATCCACGCCTGCCTGCTGGCCCTGCGCACCGGGAAACCCGTCAAAATCGTTTACAACCGTTTCGAGTCCTTCTTCGGGCACGTCCACCGCCACCCCGCCAAGCTCACCTACGAACACGGCGCCACCCAGGACGGCAAGCTCACCCATGTGAAGTGCCGCATCGTCCTGGACGGCGGGGCGTACGCCTCCGCGTCCCCCGCGGTCGTCGGCAACGCCGCCTCGCTGTCGATCGGCCCTTACGTGGTCGACGACGTCGACATCGAGGCCGTCGCCCTCTACACCAACAATCCGCCCTGCGGCGCCATGCGCGGCTTCGGCGCGGTCCAGGCGTGCTTCGCCTACGAGGCGCAGATGGACAAGCTCGCCGACGCGGTGGGCATGGACCGGGTGGAGTTCCGCCGGCTCAACGCCATGGAGCAGGGCACGATCATGCCCACCGGCCAGCCGGTCGACTCCCCGGCTCCGGTCGCCGAACTCCTGCGCCGCGTCAAGGCGATGCCGCTGCCGCCGGAGCGCCAGTGGGAGAGCAGCGAGGGCGCGGACGTACGGCAGCTGCCCGGCGGTCTGTCCAACACCACGCACGGCGAGAGCGTCGTACGAGGAATCGGTTACGCGGTCGGCATCAAGAACGTCGGCTTCTCCGAGGGTTTCGACGACTACTCGACCGCCAGGGTCCGCATGGAGGTGATCGCCGGCGAGCCCGTCGCGACCGTCCACACCGCGATGGCGGAGGTCGGCCAGGGCGGTGTCACCGTCCATGCCCAGATCGCCCGCACCGAGCTGGGCGTCGCGCAGGTGACCATCCAGCCGGCGGACACCCGGGTGGGCAGCGCCGGTTCGACCTCGGCCTCCCGGCAGACGTACGTCACCGGCGGCGCCGTCAAGAACTCCTGCGAGCTCGTCCGGGAGAAGGTCCTGGAGATCGGGCGCCGCAGGTTCGGCTCCTACCACCCGGCCTGGGCCACCGCCGAGCTGCTCCTGGAGGGTGGCAAGGTCGTCACCGACGGCGGCGAGGTCCTCGCCGACCTGGTCGACGTGCTCGAGGACGAGGCCGTCGAGGTCGAGGCGCAGTGGCGGCACCGGCCGACCGAGCCCTTCGACCTGCGCACAGGACAGGGCTTCGGGCACGTCCAGTACTCCTTCGCCGCACACCGTGCCGTCGTCGAGGTCGACACCGAGCTGGGCCTGGTGAAGGTCATCGAACTGGCCTGCGCGCAGGACGTCGGAAAAGCCCTGAACCCGCTTTCCGCCATCGGTCAGATCCAAGGCGGCACCATTCAGGGACTGGGCGTCGCGGTCATGGAGGAGATCATCGTCGACCCGAGGACCGCGAAGGTCAGGAACCCGTCCTTCACGGACTATCTGATTCCCACGATTCTCGACACGCCGACCATCCCGGTCGACGTGCTCGAACTCGCCGACGAGCACGCGCCTTACGGGCTGCGCGGCATCGGCGAGGCGCCCACCCTGTCCTCGACCCCGGCCGTCCTCGCGGCGATCCGGGACGCGACCGGGCTGGAGCTCAACCGCACACCGGTCCGTCCGGAGCATCTGACCGGCACGGCGTGACAGTCCCTCCGGGCGGCGCACGGAACGTCACACCCTCCGCGCCGCCCGGAGCACGCAGATCGTTCGTCTCGGGCCGTCCCCCGGGTCGTGCGGCCGACGCACCTTCCCAAATCCCGCAAACGCAGTGAGCGCCGCGCGAAGCGGCGCGCGGGTGCCCCTTTGAACCTTGGGAGCAGGCCCACATGACCCAGTCACTGCAGCCGAAGACCGTCTCGGACGACGCGGGCGAGCACACCCATGTCCTCGCCGGAGGCTCTCGGCTCGACCGGTACTTCCACATATCCCGGCGGGGATCCACGGGTCGCGCGCGAAGTGCGCGGCGGCGTCACCACGTTCATGGCGATGGCGTACATCCTCCTGCTTCATGTGGGGACTGACGGCGATCTTCCTCGTCTACTTCTCCCTCCACCTGATCGAGAGCCGGCTGGGCCTGCACTAGCCGCCCGACGGCCGCCCCTGCCGGGCAGCGTCCGCCACACCACCGCAGTCAAGGAGACCGAGAGATGCTGGACATCGCCGACGAGCTCGACCGGTGGGTCGGGCAGGGCCGTGACTTCGCCGTCGCCACGGTGGTGGCCGTCGGCGGCAGCGCGCCCCGCCGGCCCGGCGCCGCCCTCGCGGTGGCCGCCGACGGCACGGCCATCGGCTCGGTCTCCGGCGGCTGCGTGGAGGGCGCGGTGTACGAGCTCTGCCGGCAGGCGCTGGAGGACGGGCAGCCGGTCCGTGAACGCTTCGGCTACAGCGACGACGACGCCTTCGCCGTGGGGCTCACCTGCGGGGGAAGCATCGACGTGCTGGTCACCCCGGTGCGGGTCGGCGATCCCGTCCGCCCGGTGATCGCGGCCGGCCTGCGCGCCGCGGCCGCCGGGGAGGCGGCGGCGCTGGCGAGGATCGTGGACGGACCAGCCCACCTCGTCGGCCGCGCGCTGCTGGTGCACGCGGACGGCGCTCGCGGCGGCGACACCCCCTCCGCCCGCCGCACCGCCGCCCACCACGGCGGTTTCGGCGCTCACCCCGAGCTCGACCGCTCGGTCGCGGCCGAGGCGGGCGCGTTGTTGGACGCCGGACGCACCACAACGGTGGAGATCGGCGAGCAGGGCGCACGCTGCGGGGCGCCGCTCACGGTTTTCGTGGAGTCGTCGGTGCCCGCGCCCCGGATGATCGTGTTCGGGGCGATCGACTTCGCGTCGGCGCTGGTGCGGGTCGGCAAGTTCCTGAACTACCACGTGACGGTCTGCGACGCCCGTCCCGTCTTCGCGACCGCGGCCCGTTTCCCCGAGGCCGACGAGATCGTCGTCGACTGGCCGCACAGGTACCTCGAGCGCACACCGGTGGACGCGCGGACCGTCCTGTGCGTCCTCACCCACGACGCCAAGTTCGACGTACCGCTGCTGCGGCTGGCGTTGCGGCTGCCGGTCGCCTACGTCGGCGCGATGGGCTCCCGGCGCACGCACCTCGACCGTAACGCCCGGCTGCGCGAAGTGGGCGTGACAGAGCTGGAGTTGGCGCGGTTGCGGTCACCCATCGGCCTTGACCTGGGGGCCCGGACACCCGAGGAGACGGCGCTGTCGATCGCCGCGGAGATCGTCGCCGAACGGCGCGGCGGCAGCGGGGTCCCGCTCACGGGGGCGCACACGCCGATCCATCACGATGTGACGTCGCCGCCTGCCGGGCGGATCGGATCGGTGGCCTGAGCCGCGGTTCCCGGCCCGGCGACGGCGTGCCGTCGGGCCACGGCGTGGCGTCGGGACACGGCGTGGCGTCGGGACACGGCGTGGCGTCGGGACACGGCGGGCCGCACCTGGTGTCACGCCTGCCACGGTCATGCCGTGGCGAGCTGCCACTGTCATGCATGCTGAGCCGCTCGGCGCTCGCAGGACCTCCTTCCCGGCGCCGGTCGGACGCCTCAGGGTGTGCGGAGGAGGCGGTCGACCGCGCGTCCGAAGACCGACCTCGCCGAGGCTTTGAGGAGAGGGTCGAAGAAAGACGGGAGAAAGCGCACCCGCAACGCCTCCCGCCAGTTCACCCGGGCCCGGCCGCCGGGGAGGGCCCGCACCTCGATCTCGGCCCAGCCGAGGACGACGCGGCCGCGCTTCTCCAGTCGGCACCGGCCCGGCTCGTCGTCGGCGGGCGGCTGCCACCCGGCCACCTCCATCCGGTCGTCGAAGGCGAGCGGGCCGATACCCGAACGCGCCACGAAGACCGTGCCCTCGCGGGTCGGCGGGGGAGTGAGGACACGGATGCGGGTGAAGGGCACCACGTCGCCGTGCCTGGACCACTGCGTCAGACGCCCCCAGGCGTCCTCCCCGGACAGCGGGACCGTGCGTTCCACCTGGAAGACGACCATGTCCGCGATGGTAGGGGCACCGGCCGGTTCCGCGGTCTCCGCACCGGCTCACGGGCGGGGCGGGCGGCGGGTTCCGGTCAGCGGTAGACCTTCCCCGGCTCGGCCCTGCCGGGCGCCAGCAGCTGAGGAACGGTCACGAAAACGAATCCGCGCTCTTTCAGCGCATCGATGATTCCGGGCACGGCCGGCACTGTCCCGTCATAGATGTCGTGCAGCAGGATGATGCCGTCCCGGTCGGCCTGGGCGAGTACCCGGCGCCGGATCAGTGCGGAATCGGTCGTCGTGTAGTCCTTGGCGGTCACCGTCCACAGCACCTCGGCGAGGCCCAGCTCGTGGCAGATCTCGTGCACCGTCTCGTCGGTGCGTCCCTGCGGTGGACGCATCAGAGTGGGGCGCCGGCCGGTGAGGCGCTCTATCTCGTCGTTGGGCCGCTGGAGTTCCTCGCGTATCTTCTGCGGCTCGATCCGCGTGAGGATCTTGTGGTCCCAGGTGTGGCTGGCCACCTCGTGCCCCTCGGCGGCCATGCGTCTGACGAGCTCGGGGTAGGTGTCGATGTGTCCCTTGCCCAACAGGAAGAAGGTCGCCGGGACCTGTCTCTCCTTGAGTATGTCGAGCAGCCGGGCGGAGTTCTCGCTCGGTCCGGCGTCGAAGGTGAGGGCGATGCACTTCGCCACCCGGCAGTCGACGGAGCCGAAGCGGGCGGCCTGCGTGGTGGACGCGGGCAGGGCCCGGGCGGCGCTCGGATGGGCGGCGTCGACGCCGCCGCAGCCGGTGAGCGTGACCGTCAGGCAGGCGGCCGCCACCGACACGGCGATGCCGCGCAACCAGGCCCCCGTGTTCTTCGTCTTCCTGGTCAATGAATGCATGGCGTGACTATACATAAAGCGTATACACGCCGCGTATAGCCTCTCGTCTGTGCGTTGTGTGCCGTCGCCCGTCCGCCGGAAACCCGTCGCACACGGTTGCCCGTCCGCCAGGCGCGGGGCAGTGAACAGGGCGGCGCTCCGACGGCACCGCTGTTCGCGGGCTGTCGGAGCGCCGTCCTCACCTCGACGAGAGTGTTACGGGGCAGCTGACAAGAGTGTCACTGGGCGTAGAACGTCGCGTCTGCCCGGTCGGTCGCCGTGCTCGGCGTCTGCACGTACAGCAGGTAGTTGTAGTGGCGGATGTAGCGGCCGGCGTTGTTGTACGACTCGTAGCTGACGCCCGCCGAGTCGGCGAGTCCCGCCCGGGGGTAGAAGCTGGCGTCCGAGGCGAACGTCGACGTGCCGTCGTTCTTCTCCACCCACACCTCGGAGTTCTTGTGCCGCAGGTAGTAGCCCGGGAAGTTCGCGGACTCCAGCGAGACCGTGCCGGACCCGGTGAGCCCTGTCACCACCCGGAACTGCGAGTCGGCGAGCGGGCTGACGTTCGCCTCGATCTTCGCGCGGTACTCCCAGTGGCGAATGAACCGGTCGGCGAAGTTGTACGAGGAGAAGCGCTGCGGGGTGACGCCGTCGGCCACCGGGGTGCCGAAGTCGGGTGTGCCGTCGGCCTTCCAGTAAACCTTCTGCACCCGGGTGCGGCGGTTGGGGTCGTTCAGCGGGTCACCGGAGATGTCCTTGTAGCTGCGGTCGTGGTAGACGACGATGTCGGACTTGCCGTCCTCGGAGACCGTGAACGAGTTGTGGCCCGGTCCGTACTGCGAGGTCGCGGCGTTGCTGGTGAAGACGGGCTGCGACCCCTTGGTCCAGGACGCCGGGTCGGTGAGGTCGGCCGTCGCCGACGCGGTGAGCATGCCGAGGCAGTAGTTGGAGTCGGTGGCGCTCGCCGAGTAGGTCATGAAGACCTTGTTGCCGTGCTGGATGAGCGCCGGGCCCTCGTTGACCTTGAAGCCGATCGTCTCCCAGGACAACGTCGGCTGGGAGATCTCCGCCGGCGTGCCCGTGATCGTCCAGGGGTTGGCCATCTTCGCGATGAACAGGCTGGTGTTGTTGTTCTCGGCCGGGTTGCGCTGCGCCCAGGCGAGGTAGCGCACGCCGTTCACGACGAACGTGGTGGAGTCGAGCGAGAAGCTCTCCCACGTGGTCTTGATCTGGCCCTTCTCGGTCCAGGTGGCGGTGAGCGGGTTGGCGCCGGTGCCCTCCAGGACGTACATCCGGATCGCCCAGATGTCGTTGGTGGCGCCGGCCGCGAAGTAGACGTACCACTTGCCGTCGATGAAGTGGATCTCCGGCGCCCAGATGTGCGCGCCCATGACCCCGCTGGTGTGCTTGGTCCAGATGGTGACCTCCTGGGCCGTCGACAGGCCCTGGATGGTCGTCGCCCGGCGCAGCACGATGCGGTCGTACTCGGGGACCGTGGCGGTGAAGTAGTAGTAGCCGTCAGTGTGCTTGAAGATGTGCGGGTCGGCCCGCTTCTCGGCGATCGGGTTGGTGTAGGTCACCGCGGGGGACGCGGGTGCGGCGGCCTGGGCGGGGACGCCCAGGCCGGTGAAGGCGGCCGCGAGGGCGACGAGGCCGGCCAGGAGCAGCCGAACGGCGTGGCGTCTCAAAGGAGTTCTCCAAGGGGGATCGCTGTGGCTGACAGGGGGCGAGGAGTTGTGGGACGGGTTCGACGTCCTCGGTTCAGGAGGCGGGCGCGAGGCGCCACTGCTGGCAGGCGTTGTTCAGCCAGGTCCACTGCCGTACGTCGGTGCCGTTCGTGTTCTGGCAGTTCGCGACGTCGGCGACCTTGCCGCTGTTCTCGTTCACGATCCGGACGTAGTCACCGGTCGCGGTGAAGACGAGCCGGAACCGCTGGCACTTGTTGTTGAGCCAGGTCCACTGACGCAGGTCCGCGCCGTCGGCGGCGGAGCAGTCGGCGGTGTCCATCACCTTGCCGGTGGCGGCGTTGACCAGCCGGCTGGTGTCGTCGCCCTGGTCCTCGACGCGCCACTTCTGGTTGGTCCCGCCGTTGCAGGTCCACTGGAAGATGTTCGTGCCGTTGGCGCCGGAACCGCCGTCGAGGTCGAGGCACTTGCCGCTGTTGCGGTTGACGAGGGTGTACGCCGTGGGCGTCGCCGCCGTCTCCCCCGACGGGCCGGGGAGCGACGTGCCGAGCGACACCGGCGTGCCGAAGTTCGGCGTTCCGTCGGCGTTCCAGGTGAACTTCTGGGCGCGGGTCGTGCGGCCGTTGCCGCAGCCGCCGTCGGAGGCGCTGTTGGCGTGGTAGACGATCCAGTTCTCCGTGCCGTCCGGCGAGCTGAAGAAACCGTTGTGACCGGGTCCGTAGACGCCGTTCGCGTCACTGCGCTGGAACACCGGAGTCTGTTTCTTCGTCCAGGATGCCGGGCTGAGCGGGTCGGAGCCGGTCAGTTCCAGCAGGCCCAGTTTGTAGTCCGGGGTCTGGCAGTAACTCGCGGAGAACGTCAGAAACGTACGGCCGTCGTGATAGAGCGGTTCAGGCCCTTCATTGACCGCCGCGCCCGAGGTCTCCCAGCTCAGCGTGGGGCTGGAAATCACCGTGAACGTGTTGCTGGCCAGCGTGTACGGGTTGCTCATCGGCGCGATGACGAGACTCTGCCTGCTGCCGTTCACGGAACCGCTTCCCACGAGAAACAGTTTTCCGTTCGCCTGCAGCACGCTCGCGTCGATCAGCCAGCCGCCCGGAGTGAGGTTGGATCCGGTGAGCGAGCCCTTGTAGGTGTACGGGCCCAGCGGGTCGGTGCCGGCGCTCTCCAGCACGTGGGTGCGCTGCGAGTCGCAGCAGGCGACGCCGCCCTGGCCGGCCGAGTAGTACAGGTACCAGTGGCCGTTGAACCGGTGGAGCTCGGGCGCCCAGATGTTGGTGTTGCGGGTCGACGTGGTGTCCGACCACACCTGCACGGTGGGTGCGCTGGCGAGACCGGCCAGCGTCGGCGACTTCCGGATGCCGAGGACGCCCGTGAACGTCGTCGTGATCAGGTAGTAGTTGCCCTCGTGGTACTCCAGCCAGGGATCGGCGCCCTTGGCCGACTTCACCGGGTTGGTGTACGAACGGCCGTCAGCCGCGGACACCGGCTGGCTCGTCGCCACCAGGGCGAGGAGAAGGGCCAGCACGCAGACGATCACAGATCTGCGGTGGTTCAACCAGGGCATACAGGACCGTCCCTTGTCCGTGAAGCATAAGTTCGATATCTCGAACAGGGTTCGTAACTTCGGCCAGAAGATATGGGGCGTTCATGTCCCCGTCAATGGTTTCGACAGTCTCACCGGCATCGGCAGTCGATCTGGAAACAACCGGCACATGCTCACCGGCTCATGTGCGCGCTTTCACGAGCTCACGAGCTCACGAGCTCACGAGCTCACGAGCTCACGAGCTCACGAGCTCACGAGCTCACGAGCTCACGAGTCCGCCCTCGCGTGCGGCTGTTCGCGGCCGAGCGCGCCAGGGCGTCCCGCTCGGCCGCTGCGGGCCGGGCGGGACGCCCTGACGTTCGGTGCTGTGTGCTGCGCTGTAGAAGGGGCCGGTGTCAGACCAGGTCGAACCGGTCGAGGTCGGAGACCTTGGCCCACGCCGCGACGAAGTCCGTCACGAACTTCTCCTTCGCGTCGTCGCTCGCGTAGACCTCGGCGAGCGCGCGCAGCTCGGAGTTCGAGCCGAAGACCAGGTCGGCACGGGTGCCGGTCCACTTCACCTCGCCCGTGGCGGCGTCGCGGCCCTCGAAGAGGGACTGGTCCGAGGACGTCGACGACCAGGTCGTGCCCAGGTCGAGCAGGTTGACGAAGAAGTCGTTCGTCAGCGTGCCCGGTGCGTCGGTGAGGACGCCGTGCGAGGACTGCCCGTGGTTCGCACCCAGGACGCGCAGGCCGCCGACGAGGACGGTCAGCTCGGGAGCGCTCAGGTCGAGCAGGTTCGCCCGGTCGAGGAGCAGGTACTCGGCCGGCAGGCGGTTGCCCTTGCCGAGGTAGTTGCGGAACCCGTCGGCGGTCGGCTCGAGGGCGGCGAACGACTCGACGTCCGTCTGCTCCTGCGAGGCGTCCACCCGGCCCGGCGTGAACGGGACCTGAACGTCGTGTCCGGCGTCCTTGGCGGCCTTCTCCACGGCGGCGGCGCCGCCGAGGACGATCAGGTCGGCCAACGAGACCTTCTTCGCGCCGGAGTTGAACTCCGCCTGGACGCCCTCGAGGACGCGCAGCACCTGCGCCAGCTCGTCGGGCTCGTTGACCTCCCAGCCGCGCTGCGGCTCGAGGCGGATGCGGGCGCCGTTGGCGCCGCCGCGCTTGTCGCTGCCGCGGAAGGTGGAGGCCGAGGCCCACGCGGTGGACACCAGCTGCGAGACGGTCAGGCCGGAGGCGAGGAGCTTGGCCTTCAGGGCCGCGACGTCCTCGGCGCCGATGACCTCGCCGTCGGCCGCCGGCAGCGGGTCCTGCCACAGCAGGGTCTCCTCCGGGACCTCCGGGCCGAGGTACAGCGACTTCGGGCCCAGGTCGCGGTGGGTGAGCTTGTACCAGGCGCGGGCGAAGGCGTCCGCGAACTGGTCGGGGTTCTCGTGGAAGCGGCGCGAGATCGGCCCGTAGATCGGGTCGAAGCGCAGCGACAGGTCGGTGGTCAGCATCGTCGGGGCGTGCCGCTTCGACGGGTCGTGGGCGTCCGGGACGGTGCCCGCGCCCGCGCCGTCCTTGGCCACCCACTGCTTCGCGCCGGCCGGGCTCTCCGTCAGCTCCCACTCGAAGCCGAACAGGTTGTCGAAGAAACCGTTGCTCCACTGCGTCGGCGTGGAGGTCCAGGTGACCTCGAGGCCGCTGGTGATGGTGTCGCCGCCCTTGCCGGTGCCGTAGCTGCTCTTCCAGCCGAGGCCCTGCTCGGCCAGCGAGGCGGCCTCGGGGTCGGCGCCGACGTTGTCCGCCGGGCCCGCGCCGTGGGTCTTGCCGAAGGTGTGACCGCCCGCGATCAGGGCGACCGTCTCCTCGTCGTTCATCGCCATCCGGCGGAACGTCTCACGGATGTCGCGGGCCGCGGCCAGCGGGTCCGGGTTGCCGTTCGGGCCCTCCGGGTTGACGTAGATGAGGCCCATCTGGACGGCGCCGAGCGGGTTCTCCAGCTCGCGGTCGCCGGTGTAGCGCCGGTCGTCGAGCCAAGTGGTCTCGGGGCCCCAGTAGACGTCCTCCTCCGCCTCCCAGACGTCCTCGCGGCCGCCGGCGAAGCCGAACGTCGTGAAGCCCATCTGCTCGAGCGCGACGTTGCCGGTGAGGATCATCAGGTCGGCCCAGGAGATGGACTGGCCGTACTTCTTCTTGACCGGCCACAGCAGACGGCGGGCCTTGTCCAGGTTGGCGTTGTCCGGCCAGCTGTTGAGCGGGGCGAACCGCTGCTGACCGGCGCCGGCGCCGCCGCGGCCGTCACTGATGCGGTAGGTGCCCGCGCTGTGCCAGGCCATGCGGATCATCAGCGGGCCGTAGTTGCCGAAGTCGGCCGGCCACCAGTCCTGCGACGTGGTCAGCACCTCGGCGACGTCCTGCTTGACGGCCGCGAGGTCGAGCGCCTTGAACGCCTCGGCGTAGTCGAAGTCCTCGCCGAGCGGGTTGGCCACCGCGGGGTTCTTCGCGAGGATCCGCACGTTGAGCCGCTCGGGCCACCACTGGCGGTTGCCGCCGCCCTGGGTCGGGTGCGCGGCACGGCCGTGCGCGACCGGGCAGCCACCTGCCTCCGCCGCCTTCGAGTCGGTCACGATCGCGTCATGGTTCTCGGTCATGGGGGAATCCTTCTGGGCTGGTCGGATCACATGCTCAGGTGCCGCAGGGGTTCGGGTGCTCGGGTCTCGAGTCCTGCGGATGTGCGGGGTCCTGCGGAGGCGCGGCGATCCTGTGGACGATCGGTGCTGCGGATACTCAGCTGTTGCGGATGCTCAGGTGCTGCGAACGGTCGAACAGTCGGGGCACAGGCCCCAGTAGATGACCTCGGCCTCGTCTATGGAGAAGCCGCGGTCGTCGGAGGCGGTCAGACAGGGGGCGTGGCCGACGGCGCAGTCGACGTCGACGACGGCTCCGCACGACCGGCACACCAGGTGGTGGTGGTTGTCACCGACGCGACCCTCGAACCGGGCGGGGCTGCCCGGCGGCTCGATGCGGCGCACCAGCCCGGCCGTGGTCAGCGCGTGCAGGGCGTCGTAGACGGCCTGCAGCGAGATGTGGCCGACGCGGTCGCGCACCCCGGAGGCGATGGCCTCGACCCCGAGGTGGTCGCCCGCCCGGACGGTCTCGAGCAGCGCGGCCCGGGCGGCCGTCACCCGCAGGCCGGCACCGCGCAGCTCCTCGGCGGTGGTCGGTGTACCGGGT
The DNA here is from genome assembly GCF_036898465.1 of Streptomyces sp. B21-105. NCBI lineage: Bacteria > Bacillati > Actinomycetota > Actinomycetes > Kitasatosporales > Streptomycetaceae > Streptomyces > Streptomyces sp. B21-105. The sequence goes on from NZ_JARUMJ010000001.1 coordinate 7,516,984, forward strand.
GCTGTCATGCGTTCGAACCTACGCCATAGACACGAACGGTTCAAGAAAACGAACTGCACAAGTCTGAAAGTCGCGGGTCGGGCGGGACGAAGCGTGCAGGAGCGAGGCCCGGCTCGCAGGTGGCGGGAGGCTCGGGAGGTGGCGCGGCTCGGCGGAAGCGCGGCGCGCGGGAGCCGGTCTGCGCGCGCTCCGCGCCCTTCGCGTGGACGGTGACGGCGTCGCCCGGCGCGCGCAGTCCGGCCGCCAGTCCGGAGCGCAGCGCGTCCTCGTCCTCGTCCTCGTGCTCGTGCTCGTGCAGGGACCGTAGAGAACGCGCCGGCCGCTGCCCGCACGTCCCCGGCGAGGCCGACCGTGTCCACGCCGGCGATGCCCCGCCGTGTCCATGCCGGGAGGTCCGTTCCGAACTCGAACCGCTCGGGCACGGCGTTCGTGGACGGCAGCAGCTTGTCCGGTACGAGACCTTCGAGGACCTCGGGCGCACCGGCGAGCACCGCGCAGTGTCCCGGCCGCGCTCGCCGTGGACGGCGAGGACGCGACGAGAACGCGACGAGGACGCGACGCAGGCCGAGCCGTCCGGTCACGCCGGCGTCGGCTGCAGCACGATGTCGAAGACGGCACGGCGGAAGGGGTTGGCCAGGCCGGACGCCGCCGCCTGCGCCGGTTCGTCCACCTCGGTGAACTCCCGCACCAGGCTCCTCCTGACGGCGAAGACGGCGTCCGACTCCAGGTATTCGCCGCCCGCCACGAAGATGTGCGTCGTCACGGGCAGGTGGCCGGCCGCGCTCACGATGAAGTGGATGTGGGCGGGGCGGTAGGGGTGGCGGCCGGTCGCCTCGAGCAGCGCCCCGACCGGCCCGTCCGTCGGGATCGGATACGGGCTCGGCACGCACGAGCGGAACCAGAAGCGCCCTTCGGCGTCCGCGGTGAACAGGCCGCGGCCGTTGCCCGGTGGCTGCTTCTGGGGCTGCTGGACGTCGTAGAAGCCCTGGTCGTCGGCCTGCCACACGTCCAGCGTCGCGCCGGGCAGCGCGGTGCCGTCGACGGACACGACCTGCCCGCTGATCAGGCAGGGCTCACCGCCGCCGACCAGGTCGACGGTGTCCCCGAGTGCCCGGGGAGGGGACTCGACCATGTGGAACGGGCCGAGCACGGTGGAGTCGGTGACGGCTGGCTCCTTGCGGTCGTTGATCGCCTCGACGAGCATCGACACGCCGAGGACGTCCGAGAGCAGGATGAACTCCTGCCGGGTGTCGTCGCACCGGTGCCCGGCCTCGGTGAGGAACGCGATCGCCCGCTCCCATTCGGCACGGGTCGGCTCGGTCTCCCGAACGAAGTCGTGCAGGTGTCGCACGAGCCCGGTCAACAGCTCCCGCAGCCGCGGGTCGGGGGTGCGGGAGAAACTGTCCACGACCGCTTCCGTCGCGGTTTCGGCGGTGAAGTCCATGGACATGGCGGTCTCCTGCTCAGCCTCGGCGGTGCGGTTGCGACGAGTATCCGCCGAGGGAGAGGACGAGGAAGAGGGCGAGGGCGAGGAAGAGGGCGAGGGCGAGGAAGCCGTCGCCGGGCGTGGTCGGACGGCCCGACGACGGATCGGGCAGGGCGCACGACCGGGCCGGCGCGACCCTTGAGAAGATCGTTCGTGAAACGCCTCCACCGAACGAACCTCCGGAAGGGAACCGACCAGATCATGTGTGTCACCGCTTCCCGCGGCCTGACGGAATCCCGTTCTCGGACGGGATCCTGTTTCCGGACGGAATCCCGTTCTCGGACGGAAACCTGTTGCCGACGGGCCACGCCTGGACGTGCGGAAACTCGTTGCCGACGCTTCACCCGTCGTCCGGCGGAAACCCGTTGCCTACGCTTCACCCGTCGTCCGGCGGAAACCCGTTGCCGACGGGGCACGCGTCGTCGTGCGGAAACCCGTTCCAGGGCGGAGGCCCGTGGATGACCGGCAACGAAGACGCAGTCCTGCTGCACACCGACGGCCGGGCCGCCCGCCTCGTCCTCAACCGCCCGCGCGCCCTCAACGCCCTGAACCACGCGATGGTGAACCGCATCGACGACGCGCTCACCGCGTGGGAGCACGACCCGGACGTCGAGACCGTGGTCCTCACCGGCGCGGGGGAGCGCGGCCTGTGCGCGGGCGGCGACATCCGGGCCGTCCACGACGACGCCCGCGACGGTGACGGAAAGGCCTCGGCAGCCTTCTGGCGGGACGAGTACCGTCTCAACGCCCGCATCGCCGGGTATCCCAAGCCCTACGTCGCCGTGATGGACGGCATCGTGATGGGCGGGGGTGTCGGCGTCTCGGCGCACGGCGGCGTGCGGGTCGTCACCGAGCGCTCCCGGATCGCCATGCCGGAAACCGGCATCGGATTCGTGCCCGACGTCGGCGGCACCCACCTGCTCGGCCGCGCGCCGGGGGAGCTCGGCGTCCACCTCGCCCTGACGGGAGCGCAGATCGGAGCGGGAGACGCCGTACTGTGCGGATTCGCCGATCACTACGTGCCGTCCGTCTCGCTCCCGCGGTTCCTCGCCGAACTCGCCGACCTGCCGGTGCGTGAGGCCCTCGCCCGTCACGAACAGGCCCCGCCGCAAGGAGAGTTGGCTGCGGCGCGCGGGTGGATCGACGCCTGTTACGCCGCCGGCACGGTCGAGGAGATCGTCCGGCGTCTGCTCGCCCACGGCGCCCCGGCCGCCGCGGAGGCCGCGGGAATCCTGCTCACGCGGTCGCCCACCGCGCTGAAGGTCACCCTGGCCGCCCTGCACCGTGCCCGGCGGCTCGGGTCGCTGCAGGAGGTGCTGGACCAGGAGTACCGCGTCTCCTGCGCCGCCCTGACCAGTCACGACCTCGTCGAGGGCGTCCGTGCCCAGATCGTCGACAAGGACCGCGCCCCGCGCTGGTCGCCGGCCACCCTCGCCGAGGTCGCCGACACCGACGTGGAACGTTTCTTCACCCCACTCGGCACCCAGGAACTCGGTCTCGCCGAACCTCCGCCCCCCACCCGGGCCTCGGCCCCCGCCCACAGACGGGGCTGACCGCCACGAGCCGGCCGGTGCCGGCGGTCTCGTGAACCGGCACGCCTCTCGTCGCCCACCGCTTCGCGGACCGGACCTGCCGTCGCTTCGCGGACCGGACCTGCCGTCGGGTCGCGGACCGGACCTGCCGTCGGGTCGCGGACCGGACCTGCCGTCGCGTCGCGGACCGGACCTGCCGTCGGGTCGCGGACAGGACCTGTCCGCAAGTCCGGTTAGTTTGCTGTGCATGACGAAGACGACGTCCCCGGCAGGTCCCGTGCTCGACGCCCAGGCTCTCAGTCGGGCCACCCTCGCCCGTCAACTGCTACTGAGTCCGGCCGAGTTGTCCGTCAAGGCCGCGGTGGAGCATCTGCTCGGACTGCAGGCGCAGAACGCCAGGCCGCCGTACTACGCGCTCGCCGCCCGCCTCGAGGGCTTCGCCCCGGAGCAGCTGTCGGCACTGATGGCCGACCGTGGAGTCGTCCGCATCGTCACCATGCGGTCCACCATCAGGTCCTCCGCTGGGTATCCCCGGCTTCAGCCGGGGCGGGAAAGCGGAACGGTGCGGAGCACCGTTGTTCGTTGAGGTCAGGACAGGGGGCGGCGCTGGCCCTCGATGTACTGACGGATGATCGACAGCGGCGCTCCGCCGCAGGAGGCCGCGAAGTACGAGCGGGACCAGAACACCGATCCCATCCCGGTTCGGTTGACGCGGCCGGTGTATTCGGCGCGCAGGTACCGGGAGCTGACGCCCTTGAGGCTGTTGACCAGCTTGGAGAGGGCGAGCTTGGACGGGTAGTGCACGAGCAGGTGCACGTGATCACGCTCGCCGTTGAACTCGCGTAGCTCCACCTCGAACTTGTCGCAGACCTCCCGCATGATCTCTTCGCATCGCCGAAGCATCTCGTCATCGAAGATTCCCTTCCGGTATCTGGTGACGAACACCAAGTGGGCGTGGAGATCGAAGGTGACGTGACGCCCCCTGCGGATATCGGTGTCTGGTTCCCAGCGTGGTGACATACCCCAAGGGCAGTAGGGTGATCGCAACGACCAGGAAGGGGGTGGGCCGGATGATCCGTGCGTACAAGTTCCTCATGCGGCCCACCGTGGGCCAGTCCGCCGCTCTCGGCGAGATGCTGCGCGATCACTGCTCGCTCTACAACGGGGCCTTGCAGGAACGGCGTGACGCCTACCGGCACGTGTCGAAGACGAGCATCAAGTACGGGATGCAGTCCGCGCAGCTCAAGGAGATCCGGGCGTTCGACCCGGAGCGTCAGGGCCGCTGGTCGTTCTCCAGCCAGCAAGCCACCTTGCGGCGCCTCGACAAGGCGTTCGCCGCGTTCTTCCGCCGCATCAAGCACGGCGAGACGCCCGGCTACCCGCGCTTGCGGGGAGTCAACTGGTTCGACACGGTGGACTTCCCCAAGGACGGCGACGGCTGCCGCTGGGACTCCACCCCGCATGATCCGCAGACCCGCGTACGCCTCCAAGGCGTCGGGCACGTCAAGGTCAAGCAGCACCGGCCCGTGGCCGGCAAGGTCAAGACCATGTCCGTCAAGCGCGAGGGCAAGCGCTGGTACGTGGTGCTGACCGCCGAGCAGGCCCAGCCCGAGCCGCTGCCCAGGACAGGGTCCGTGGTCGGCATCGACATGGGCATCGCCTCCTTCCTCACCACCTCCAACGGCGAGCACATCGACAACCCGCGCCACGGCCGCAAGGCCACAGCGAAGCTCGAAGCCGCACAACGGAAGCTGTCCACCTTCGGACGAGTGCGCCGCGACAAGCGGACGAAGAACCACCAGCGGGCCGTCGAGCGCGTCGCCGACCTGCACCGCAAGGTGCGGCGTCAGCGCCTGGACCACGCACACAAGACCGCGCTCGACCTCGTCCGCGACCACGACCTCATCGCGCACGAGAACCTGACGATCCGCAACATGGTGCGCACCGCCGCACCCAAGCCCGACCCCGACACGCCAGGGGCATTCCTGCCCAACGGCGCGGCGGCGAAGACGGGCCTCAACCGCTCGATCTCGGATGCCGGATGGGGGGTGTTCCTGACGATCCTGCACGCCAAGGCTGAAAGCGCCGGACGTGACGTGATCGCCGTGGACCCCCGCAACACCTCTCGGACATGCCCCGAATGCGGGCACGTCAGCGCGGAGAACCGGCCCACACAGGAGAAGTTCCACTGCGTTGGATGCGGCCACCGGGCGCACGCTGACGTCGTGGGAGCTTCCAATGTTCTGCGGGCCGGGCTGGCCCGTCGTCAAGCTCAACCAGCTTGACGAGAAGCCCCCGCATTTATGCGGGGGAGTAGTCACCCACACCCACACCGCGGACGACTGCCTGACCCTGCGGCCGCTCGTCCAGCCCGCCCGTGACCGGGAGTTGACGAACTTCCGCAAGGGTCTCCTCGGAGTGGACCTCGACCGGCTCGCCGCCCTCGCCCGCGAACTCGTCGAGGCCGAGCCGCGCACCATGGGGCAGTTGCGCGAGGCCCTCGGCGCGCAGTGGCCGGACGCAGACCCGCAGTCCCTCGCCGTCGCCGCCCGTTGCCGACTCCCCCTGGTCCAGGTCACTCCGCGCGGACTGTGGGGCCGGAGCGGACAGGTAGCCCTCACCACCGCCGAGCACTGGCTGGGCCGTCCGGCACAGCGGGCTCCCGCCGTGGACGCCGTCGTCCTGCGCTATCTGGCGGCCTTCGGCCCGGCCTCCGTCAAGGACATGCAGACCTGGGCCGGTCTGACCCGGCTGCGTGAGGCCTTCGAACGTCTCCGTCCGCAGCTGCTCGTCTTCCGGGACGAGCGCGGCGTCGAACTCTTCGACCTGCCCGAGGCCCCGCGTCCGGACCGGGAGACCCCGGCCCCGCCGCGGTTCCTCCCCGAGTTCGACAACCTCCTCCTCTCGCACGCCGACCGTGGCCGTGTCGTCCCGCCCGAGTACTGGGGGCGTTCCTGGCAGGGCAACCAGGCGCACTGCACCCTCCTGGTCGACGGTTTCCTGGCGGGCGTGTGGAGACTGGAGCGGGACGCCCTGGTCGTCGAGCCCTTCGGTCGCCTCACCGGCGTGCAGCAGCGGGACGTGCTCGCCGAGGGAGAGCGCATGCTGGCCGTGATGCATCCGGGGCAGCGTTACGACATCCGCTTCGGAACAGTCCTCCGGCCTTGACGGCAGCGGACGCCGTGGAGGTCATGGACGTCATGGATGCCGTTTGGACGTCATGGGCGGCAGGTCAGTCCGCCCGCCCCGTCAGCGCCACCGTCACGCCCAGGCCGATCATGGTGCAGCCGCCCGCGCCCCCGATCCACGACAGCCGCCGGTCGGAGCGCGCGAACCAGGAGCGGGCCGCCGACGCGGTCAGGCCCCACAGTGTGTCCGTCACCAGGCCGATCAGGATCGGGACGAGGCCCAGGAGCAGCATCTGGAGCGGGAGGTCGCCCGCCGCGTGGTCGACGAACTGGGGGAGGACGGCCGCGAAGAACACCACCCCCTTCGGGTTGGTCACGCCGACCAGGACGCCGTCCAGCGCGGTCCGCAGGTCGCCGCGGGCCGGGCCCGCAGCCCGTGCGCCGATCGACGACGCCCTCAGTTCCGCCCGGTGCCGGAAGGCCTGGACGCCCAGGTGCACCAGATAGGCGGCGCCCGCGAGCTTCACCCCCAGGTAGACCGTCACCGAGCGCTCCACCAGCGACCCGACGCCGACGGCGACCGCCGCCAGCAGCAGGTAGGAGCCCACGACGTTGCCGAGCGCGGTCGCCACGGCGGTGCGACGGCCGTGGGCCGGCGCGCGGCCGATGACGAACAGCACGCTCGGGCCCGGGATCGCGATCACCAGCAGCGACATGGCCGCGAAGGCCAGAATCCGGTCCGTGGACACCATGCGCGTCACCCTTTCCCGAGCCGCCGAACGCCCGCGGGCCGGGCGCCCCGTACAAACACGCCTGCCGCGGCCGGTCTCAGGGCCGTGCGTCATGCGAAACGCCCCCACCGGCGAGCGGTGAGGGCGTGGACGGATGGACAGGAGGCGCTGCGGGCCGCTCGTGGAGGCTCGCAGCGCCCCCTGGTCGTTCCCTGAGGGATGCTCAGGAGTTTCTCGGGGGTGGGCTACCGGGCTACCCGGTGACTACGAGTCGACCTGTGCCGTCACCAGGCCGGAGAAGGTGGTCAGCCGGGTGTAGACACCCGGGTGACCGGCTTCCGCGCAGCCCTCGCCCCAAGAAGTGATGCCTGCCAGGACGCCCCCGATGAGCAGGGGACCGCCGCTGTCGCCCTGGCAGGTGTCTGTGCCGCCGGAGGAGTATCCGGCGCAAACCATGTCGGTCTGGACGAAGTCCGAACCGTAGGAGCTCTTGCAGCTGGAGTCGGACACGACCGGGACGGCCGCGGTCCGCAGCTGGTCGGAGGAGCTGCCGTTCTCCGAGGTGGTGCCCCAGCCGATGATGCGGGCGGTGGTGCCGGCCGCGTACACGCCGGTCTGGGACGAGGAGACGTACGACGCCTTGGTGTACGGCATCGACGTCGACAGGGTCAGGACTGCCACGTCGTCGCCGTCGGTGGCGTCCGTGTATCCCGGGTTGATCCAGATCCTGCTCACCCGGCTGACCGTGCCGTCGGTGCCGCTGAGGTAGGTGCGGCCGCCGACGACGCGCACGCTGCTCGTGGTCTCGCCGACCATGCAGTGCGCGGCGGTGACCACCTTGGTCGCCGAGACGAGGGTGCCGCCGCAGAACTGGTTCTGCGAGGCGTCCGTGATCTGCATCATGAACGGGTACGCCGTGGTCGTGGTCGTCGTGCCGCCGACGATCGGCTGCGGCGCTGCGACGGCGGTGGGGGCGCCGAGCAGTGCGGTCGCCGCCGTGGCGGCGGTCGCCGCGACCACAGCGGCGGTTCTCTTCACGCGGTTGAGCCCGAACATGGAACTCCTCGAGGGGTTGCCGGTGGGGGGTCGCGCGGGTGTGGGGTTGCACGGGGGTCGCGGGACCGACCCCCGTCTGCCCGGGCGAGCGGCACGTCCCTTACGCTAGGACCCCGAGCCCGGCGTCCCCAATGAGGGAACCCCCTAAGGGAGTTGGGGCAGGGAAAACCCTCGGTCCGACAGTGCCCCCGCAGCACCTCGCTCAGGGGGACGTCCTGCGCGCGGGTCGCCCCGAGGGGCAGTTAACCCGCGCGATCCTCACTTCGCGTGACGCCCCGCCGCCAACCGGACGATGTCCACCCGCGAGCGGATGCCCAGCTTGCGGTAGACCCGGGTCAGGGTCGCCTCGACCGTCTTCACGCTGATGAACAGCCGAGCGGCGATCTCCCGGTTGGTCGCCCCCTCCATGACGAGCGCCGCGACCTGACGCTCCATCGCGGCCAGTCCCGCCAGCGCGTCGGAGGGCGGGGTCTGCGCGGGGGTGCCCGACGGCTCGCCCGCGCCCCGGGCGGCGGCCTCGTCCACCTGACGCAGCCAGGGCAGCGCCCGGCATCGCCTGAACAGCCGTGCCGCTTCGTCGTACGACGTCGGCCCCGGCCGCCCGGTGCGCAGCCGGGCCAGGGCGAACGCCGCCCGTGCCTCCTCCAGCCCGTAGCCGAGCTTGGCGAGCCGGTCCTGAACGGACGTCAGCCGGGACAGCGCCTCCTCGTGGTCGCCGAGCGCCGCCCGCACCAGGGCATCCGCCCGGTCCAGCACGGCCAGCACGCTCTCCCGGTCCAGTCGCAGCGCGTGCTCGCGCGTCACGGCGATGACGTCCTGCGCCTCGCCCGGCTCGCCGACCCGGACCAGCGCCTCGGCCAGGTCGCCCTGCCAGCGGCCGCGCGCCGGGTCGGTGATGCCCAGGCCCTGCTCCAGCTCCCGCACCCGGCGCAGCGAGGCGACCGCGCCCGCCGCGTCGCCGGCCACGAACTGGGCGTGGCCCAGCGCGGCCAGGGCGCGCGAGAGGTACATCTGATCGCCGTCCTCCTCGGCGCGCCCCGCCGCCTCCCGGGCCAGTGCCAGCGCCTGGCCGACGTCGCCGCCCGAGGCCTCGGCGAGGGAGGCCAGCATCGCGGAGGCGCCCAGGCCGATGCCCGAGTCACGGGCCAGCCTGAGGCTTTCGCGGGCCAGGTCGAGGGCGCGTCCGCAGTGCCCGGAGCGCAGTTCGGTCTCGGCGAGGAAGCGCTGGAAGTGCACCTCGCTCTCGACCATGCCGCGTCGACGCACCTCGCGCAGCAGCGCGGTGATGGTCGACCGGGCCTCGGGCAGCTGGTCGCTCATCATCAGCCAGCGGAACCTCGCCGCGCCGACGCCGTTGTGGTGGCAGGCCACGTAAGGGTCCTGAGGCTCCCGCATGGCGTGCTTGATGGTCGCGGGGGCGTTCGGATGGCCCATCAGGGTCTCGGTGGACGACTGGAACGACAGCGCCATCAGCTCGGTGCGCCGGTCGTCGCCGCGGGCCGCCAGCTCCGCCGCGTGCGCGGCCTCCTGCCGGGCCTCGGAGAAGTCGCCCTCGACGATCAGCTTGCGCCAGGCGAGGCGGTAGTGGACCAGGGCGAGCAGCCGGGGGTCGTCGCCGGCGTCGGCGAGGGCCTGCGGGAAGACGGCGTCGACGTCGCCGAGGGCCTGCCCGGCGGCCTCGATGACCACCTCCCAGGCGCGGATCCGGTCGGCGGGCACGGTCGCCCGGGTCAGCACCTCGCGCGCGATGTCCCGCGCCAGGTCCACCTCACCGGCGGTGATGGCGTCCTCGGCGGCGCACAGCCGGTGTTCGTCCGGGCCGGGCGTGCCGTCCGGCGGGGTGTGCCGGGCGGCGAGCAGACCGAGCGAGGCGGCCACCGACGGCGCGCCCCGGTCGCGGGCCAGGGCCGCGGCCTCGGCGAGCCGGGCGGCGACCTCCGGGTCGGTGCCGGTGGTGGCCAGGGCGAGGTTGCGGGCCCGCTCGATCGGGTCGGAGGCGGCGGTGGACAGCGCGGCGTGCGCGGCCCGGCGCTCCTGCGCGGGCGCCTCCGCGTACAGCGCGGCCGAGATCAGGGGGTGCGCGAACCGGACGGCAGGGCCCTCCGGCTCGGTCGCCAACAGTCCGAGGGCCGCCGCCTGCGCGGTCTCCGCCTCGGCGTTCTCCCTGCCGGCCGCGTGCAGCAGCGCCAGCGTGGGGCGGGCTCCGGCGCTGGCCACCAGCAGGGTGCGCCGGGCCTCGTCGGAGAGCATGTCCAGACGGCTGAGGACCAGGGCGCGCAGCGAGGTCGGCACCGGCAGCGGTTCGCCCGGGCGGGGCGGCGTCGGGTTCTCGCCGAGGGCGCGGCCGAGCTCCAGCGCGAACAGGGGGTTGCCGCCGCTGGTGCGGTGGATCTCCCGGACCGTGGAGCGGGGCAGGTCGGTGTAGCCGCGGTGGTCGAGCAGCGCGGAGACCTGGCTGCGGGAGAGCGGGTTGAGGCGGACGGCGAGGGTGTCGGGCGGGGACGCGCGTAGATGCCGGTCGTACTCCTGCCCCTCCGTGCGCACCGCGCACAGCAGTTGGACGGGGGTGTCGCCGAGGCGGCGGGCGGCGAAGCCGAGGAGTTCGGCGCTGGCCGAGTCCAGCCACTGCAGGTCGTCGGCGACGAGCAGGACGGGGCCCGCGGCGGCGAGGATGCGCAGCGCGGACAGGACGGCCAGCCGCAGGGCGAGGCCGTCGCGGTGCAGGGTCGATTCGCCGCGGCCGGTGAGCGCCGACTCCAGGGCGGTGCGCTGCGCGACGGGCAACTTGTCCGAGACCTCGCCCAGGACGAGACCGAAGAGGTCCGCCAGGGCCAGGAAGGGGAGGTGGGATTCGGACTCGGTCGCCGAGCAGCGCAGGACGGTGTGCGCCGCCTCGGCGTAATCCGCGGCCAATGCCCGCAGCACGGTCGACTTTCCTATTCCGGCCGGGCCGTGCAGCAGCACACTGCCGCCGCGCGTCAGCTGGTCACGGGCGCCCGTGACCAGCTCCTCCCTGCCGATGACGAGGTCGGGGCGGCATCTGGCAGGCTCCTTGAAGTCCCGTCGCACGGTCACCGCTCCCCTCCGAGTGTCGTGTCCGGGCCAAATTCTAGGCAACGTGTCTTTGAAATTCGGAGGTGGATCGTGGTGAGGGATATAACAACGTGACGCATAGTTAAATTCATGGCAACGGTAAGTGAATGATTCCTTGCCGTGAGGGGCCTCCTTGGCCGGATGTGATCGCTGCCTCTACTGTGCTTATGCACTGTTTCTGCCGTGTTTCTGCCGTGCTCCGACCGTCGCGCCCGAACGTCTGGCGCGCCACGTCGCTCGCGCTACGGCAGCAGACCCGCCCTGCGGGCCGCGGCCACCGCCTCTCCCCGGGTGTGCGCGCCCAGTCTGCGCATCGCCGATCTCAGGTAGCTCTTGACCGTCTCCGTCCGCAGCCCGAGCCGCTCGGCGGTCGCCCCGTTCGTCGACCCCGCCGCCACGCACGCCAGCACGTCCAGCTCCCGCGGCGCCAGGACGACCGGCTGTCCCGCCGGCTCCTGCGGCGGCCCCGGGGCCAGCAGCCCGCAGGCCTCGAGGAGGTCGGCCCGCAGCGCGGGGTCGGAGATCCGCGGGGCGAGGGCCCGCAGGGCCGCGTGCGCCTCGCGCACCTGCTCCCAGTCGGCGGCCCCGGCGGCCCCGGCCCTCCGGTCCGAGCCCGCGGTCGCCCCCTCCCCCGGAACGGCGCCTGCTCCGAAGCCCGGTCCCGCACCTGGTCCGGTACCTGGTCCGGCGCCCGGCCTGAACCCCGACCCGGTACCTCGTCCGGCACCCGGCCCGAACCCCCTCCCGGCACCCGGCCCGAACCCCCTCCCGGCACCCGGCCCGAACCCCCTCCCGGCACCCGGCCCGGCACCCGGCCCGAAGCCCGGCCCGGCGGCCCTCAGCAGTGCACGCACCTCGTCCTCGACGACCAGCGCCTGCTCCACGTCCCGTGCCGCCTGCGCCGCGGCGGTCAGTGTGCGGTCGCCCAGCGGCTGCGCCGTGCGCAGGGCCCCGTACAGCACCCCGCGCACCCGGCGCCGGACCACCACCGGGATCGCCAGCACCGAACGCAGCCCCTCCTCGGCGACGGCCGCGTCGTACTCGTGGCTGATCTGCCGGGAGAGCGAGTAGTCGGTCACCGCACACGGACGGGCCAGCGCCACCGCCCTGCCGCCGAGCCCGTTGCCGGACGTCACCGCCAGCCCGCGCAGCGCGAGCCCGGCAGCCCCGCTGAACTCGCTGATCCGCATCCGCTGCCGCCCGGGCTCCACCAGGCCGCCGAAGGCCACCGGCAGCCCGGTCGCCCGGCGCAGCCGCCCCAGCGCACCGCGAATCTCCACCGTTCCGGCCGCATCTGCTGCCACGTTCTCGCCCTTTCCGCGCGGCGTGGTGCCGCACACCCCCGTTCGGGGGTAGTGAGACCTGCATCACGGATTACACGATGTCGGAGAGCCGCCCGGCAATGGTCCGGCACCGAGGAGGACACAGATGACGGCGACGGAGCTCTTCCGCAGAGCCCGCGACTTCCTGCTGGAACACCGCGAGGACTACACAACCGCTTACGAGCGTTTCGAGTGGCCCCGCCCCGAGCGGTTCAACTGGGCCCTCGACTGGTTCGACGCCATCGCCGACGGCAACGAGCGCACCGCCCTGCACATCGTGGAGGAAGACGGTTCCGAAACCCGTCGCACCTTCGCCGAGCTGTCCGAGCGCTCCGACCGGGTAGCGAACTGGCTGCGCGGCCGCGGTGTGGCCGCCGAGGACCGCGTGCTCGTGATGCTCGGCAACCAGGCCGAACTGTGGGAGACCGCGCTGGCGGCGATGAAGCTGCGCGCCGTCGTCATCCCGGCGACGCCGCTGCTCGGCCCCGCCGACCTGACCGACCGCGTCGAACGCGGCCGGGTCAGGCACGTCCTCGTCCGGTCCGCGGACACCGGCAAGTTCGACGAGATCCCTGGCGACTACACGCGCATCGCGGTCGGCGGCGCGCCCGAGGGCTGGCAGCCGTACGAGGAGGCGTACGCCGCCCCGGCCGCCTTCACGCCGGACGGCCCCACCCTCGCCGACGACCCGCTGATGCTCTACTTCACCTCCGGCACGACCGCCCGGCCCAAGCTGGTGGAGCACACCCACACCTCGTACCCGGTCGGCCACCTGTCCACGATGTACTGGATCGGTCTGCGGCCCGGCGACGTCCACCTCAACATTTCCTCACCCGGCTGGGCCAAGCACGCCTGGTCCAACCTCTTCGCCCCGTGGAACGCGGAAGCAACCGTTTTCATCCACAATTACACGCGTTTCGACCCGGCCCGGCTGATGGCGGAGATGGACCGGGCGGGCGTGACGACGTTCTGCGCCCCGCCCACAGTCTGGCGCATGCTCATCCAGGCCGACCTCACCGGACTGCGCACCCCGCCGCGCGAGGCGGTGGCCGCGGGCGAGCCCCTCAATCCCGAGGTCATCGAGCAGGTCCGCCGGGCCTGGGGAGTGACCGTCCGGGACGGCTTCGGCCAGACCGAGACGGCCGTCCAGATCGCCAACAGCCCCGGCCAGGAACTGAAGACCGGCTCGATGGGCCGGCCCGGCCCCGGATACCGGGTGGAGCTGCTCGACCCGGTGTCGGGCGCGCCCGGTGCGACGGAGGGCGAGATCGCGCTCGACCTGTCCGAACGGCCGGTGGGGCTGATGACCGGCTACCACGGCGACGCCGACCGCACCGCCGAGGCGATGGCCGGCGGCTACTACCGCACCGGGGACGTCGGAAGCCGTGACGGACACGGTTACATCACCTATGTGGGCCGGTCCGACGACGTCTTCAAGGCGTCCGACTACAAGATCAGTCCCTTCGAGCTGGAGAGCGCGCTGCTGGAGCACGCGGCGGTGGCGGAGGCGGCCGTGGTCCCCGCCCCGGACGAGCTGCGCCTCGCCGTCCCCAAGGCGTACGTCGTCCTCGCCGACGGCTGGGAGCCGGGCCCCGACACCGCGAAGGTGCTCTTCGAACACTCCCGCGAGGTGCTCGCCGCCTACAAGCGGATCCGCCGTCTGGAGTTCGCGCCGCTGCCCAAGACCGTCAGCGGCAAGATCCGCCGCATCGAGCTGCGCGAGGCGACGGCGGCGGGCTCCGCGGACGAGTACCGCGAGGAGGACTTCCGGTGAGCGGGACGAGCGGGACGAGCAGGACGAACGGAATGAGCGGGGCCGGCAGGGAGAGCGGGGACGGCGGGGCGAGTGCGTCCAGCGGGACCAGTGGGGCGAGCGACGCGTCGTCCACGCCGGGGACCGCCTCCGCGCCCGGCTCCTCGTACACCCACGGGACGAGCACGACCGCGCTGCTCGGGGACACGATCGGGCAGAACCTGGACCGGGCCCTGGCGGCCTGGCCGGAGCGCGAGGCACTGGTCGACGTGCCGTCCGGCCGGCGCTGGACCTACGCCCGGTTCGGCGCGGACGTCGACCGGCTGGCGTACGCGCTGCTCGCGAGCGGGGTCGCCAAGGGCGACCGGGTGGGCATCTGGGCGGTCAACTGCGCGGAGTGGGTGCTGGTGCAGTACGCCACCGCCCGGGTCGGCGCGATCATGGTGAACGTCAACCCGGCCTATCGCACGCACGAGGTCGAGTATGTCCTGAAGCAGGCCGGGATCTCGCTGTTGTTCGCCTCCCTCAGCCACAAGACGAGCGACTACCGGGCGATGGTCGAGGAGGTGCGCGGCCGCTGCCCGCAACTGCGAGAGACCGTTTACATCGGTGATCCGAGCTGGGCGGCGTTCCTGGAGCGCGGCGCCCCCGAACGGCGAGGGGAACTGGCCGCCCGGGCGGCCGAGCTGTCCTGCGACGATCCCATCAACATCCAGTACACCTCGGGCACGACGGGCTTCCCCAAGGGTGCCACCCTCTCCCACCACAACATTCTCAACAACGGTTACTTCGTGGGTGAGTCGATCGCCTACAGCGAGCAGGACCGGATCTGTGTTCCGGTGCCCTTTTATCACTGTTTCGGCATGGTGATGGGAAACCTCGCGGCCACCTCGCACGGCGCGTGCATCGTCGTTCCGGCGGCGTCGTTCGACCCGCGGGCCACGTTGGAGGCGGTCCAGCAGGAGCGGTGCACCTCCCTGTACGGCGTGCCGACCATGTTCATCGCGGAGCTGAACCTGCCCGACTTCGCGGCGTACGACCTGTCGACGCTGCGCACCGGCATCATGGCGGGCTCGCCCTGTCCGGCGGAGGTGATGAAGCGGGTGGTCGCCGAGATGAACATGGCGCAGGTTTCGATCTGTTACGGCATGACCGAGACCTCGCCCGTCTCCACCCAGACCCATCGGGACGACGACCTGGAACACCGCACCGGAACCGTCGGCCGTGCCCTGCCGCACATCGAGGTGAAGGTGGTCGACCCCGTGGACGGCGTGACCCGGCCGCGCGGCGGCCCCGGCGAACTCTGCACCCGGGGATACAGCGTGATGCTCGGCTACTGGAACGAGCCCGAGAAGACCGCCGAAGTGATCGACGCGGGGCGCTGGATGCACACCGGGGACTTGGCGGTGATGCGGGAAGACGGTTACGTGGAGATCGTCGGCCGCATCAAGGACATGATCATCCGGGGTGGGGAGAACATCTACCCGCGCGAGATCGAGGAGTTCCTGTACGGCCATCCCGGGATCAGGGACGTCCAGGTCGTCGGCGTCCCGCACGAGAGGTACGGCGAGGAGGTCCTCGCCTGCGTGATCCCGGCAGACCCGGCAAGAACGCTGACGCTGGAGGAGCTGCGCGCCTACTGCGAGGGCCGGTTGGCGCACTACAAGATCCCGAGCAGGCTGCAGATCGTGGACGCCTTCCCCATGACCGTGTCGGGAAAGGTGCGCAAGATCGAACTGCGCGAGAAGTACGCCCTTTAGCTCATGACTCAGGACTCAGGGTTCACGGCTCGAGGGTCAGGGCTGACGCGGCGGTCACCGGGGTGGTGTCCGCCGCGTCAGCCGCCTCGGGCGTCGAGGGCGTCGGCCGTCGCGTTGACCGGCTGCGGGGTGCCGGTGAGGTCGAGTACGAACAGAGGCACGCGCAGTTGGTCGGCCCGGGCGCGGGCGTCGTCCGTGTATCCGGCGAGCGAGAAGTAGACGCACTCCGTGGACTCCGTCATGGCCGTCAGCCACAGGCACTCCACGTCCCGCAGTGACGCGGGCCGCACGCTCGGGTCCACCTGGGCCAGGAGCCCGCGGGAGGCGAGGCCGATGCCGGAGGTGGGCCGCTGGTCGGCCCGCCGGACGTCCCCGTGCCCGAGCCAGTTCAGATAGTGCGCCGCCGAGGTGACCGCGTCGCGCGCCGTACGGATGGCCACGGGACGGAAGGCACGCCGGGGCGCGGCCGACGGCGGCACTGCCGGGGGCCGCGGCAGAGCTTCCGACGGCGGCGTCCGCGAAATCGCGGTATGCGCTTTCGACGTCGACTCCGGGCTCTGCTCGACGGATGAGTCCGCGGAGGGGTCTGCGGACGGCTCGCCGTGCGGGTCCGCGGGAGGGTCCACGGACAGGGCGGTCGCGGGGAGCCGCAGCACCGTTCCGCAAGCGCATCCCAGTTCCGGGTGCGGCCACTGGTCGCGGCGCCCGCACGCCGGACACCGCAGGACGATCCACTCGTCGTCCCACGACCGGTGCGCCACGGCGCTGGGGGCCGTCCGCCGGTCGAGTACCGGCGTGACGGGGGCGCCGCACGCGCACGGATAGGACGGCGCGGTGAAGTGGTGCTCCCGCCGGCAGGCCGGGCAGCGCACCTGGACGCTCTCGGACATGGCCCCCATCGTCCTCCTCCGGCCCCCCGCCTGTCCGTCTCTTGACGACCTTCGCGCACCCACTTGATTACTTCCAGATAGTAGAAAATGTTTTCCGTATTACGGAAGAAGAAACAGGCGGAAACAATCGGAAGCAAAGGGAAGGGCTCACCGCGGGGCGCGCTGAACCCTCTGAAGCAGTCGAAGCGGGAGTAACTCCATGGCTCGTATGACCGCTGCCCGTGCGGCAGTCGAGATCCTCAAGCTCGAGGGCGTCACCAGCGTGTTCGGTGTCCCGGCGCGGCGATCAATCCCTTCTGTGCGGCACTCGGGGCCGCCGGCGGCGTCGATCACACGCTCGCCCGCCATGTGGAGGGCGCCTCGCACATGGCCGAGGGCTACCCCCGCGCCCACCCGGGCGACATCGGGGTCTGCGTCGGCACCTCGGGCCCGGTCGGCACCGACATGATCACCGGGCTGTACTCCGCCCTCGGCGACTCGATCCCGATACTGTGCATCACGGGTCAGCCGCCGACAGCCATGATCCACAAGGAGGACTTGCAGGCCGTCGACATCGCCGCCATCGCCGGCCCGGGTGACCAAGACGGCGGTCACCGTCCTGGAGGCCGCGCAGGTTCCGGGCGTCTTCCAGCAGGCGTTCCACCTCATGCGGTCCGGCCGGCCGGGCCCGGTCCTGATCGATCTGCCCGTCGACGTCCAGCAGGCGGAGATCGAGTTCGACCCGGACATGTACGCGCCGCTGCCCGTGTACAAGCCGGCCGCGACCCGGCCGCAGATCGAGAAGGCCCTGCGGATGCTGAACGCGTCCGAGCGGCCGCTGATCGTCGCGGGCGGCGGCGTCATCACGGCCGACGTCGGCGAACTCCTGGTGGAATGCGTCGAGTTGACGGGAGTCCCGGTCGTCCCGACGCTGATGGGCTGGGGTGCGATCCCGGACGACCACTCGGTCATCGCCGGCGGGCGGCCGAGCCGGGCGCCGCGGGCGCGGGCGGCGTCCAGGCCCTCGTTGGTGCCCTGCACGATGAGTTCGCGGATGAACTCCGCCAGGGCCGCGAACACGTGGAAGACCAGGCGCCCGCCGGGCGTGGTCGTGTCGAGCGCCTCGTGCAGCGAGGTGAAGCCGACGCCGAGCTTGCGCAGGCCGGACACGATCGCGATGAGGTCCTGGATGGAGCGGCCGAGCCGGTCCGGCGACGGGACGACGAGGGTGTCGCCCTCGCGCAGGTAGTCGAGGGCCTTCCACAGTTCCTCGCGTTCGGCGTTCTTGCCGGACTTCCTGTCGGAGAAGATCCGGATGCACCCTGCTTCGGTGAGTGCGTGGATCTGTCGGTCGAGCAACTGCCCTTTGGTGGACACGCGTGCGTATCCCGCGAGGCTGCCGGTCCGTACGGCCGGAACGGGGGCGAGGAGATCGGCGATGTCGTCGTCCTGGGGTGGCTGAACCTGCCAGATCGTACAGAAAACGGTGCTGCTCAAGTTCTTGAGCACATCAACTTTCTGACACCGTTTCATGGGCATGATCCGGTGCCGATCCGGCTGTGTGCCGCCGCTTATTGATCTCGCTCATCAATCGGTCCGATTCCTGCACGCCACAGCAAAGTGGGAACGCTTCGGCGGTCATCAGTGCGTTGGATGAGGTCCCCGGTGGCCGGGGCGATCGAGAACAGCCAGGCCCTCAGGCGTCCTCGTTGTCGTAAGCGGCGGCGGGCCAGATCGCAGACCTGGGGTGACCTGCTTGCTGCCGGGTCATGGTGAGGACGACACCAGGCCCGCCCGGTAAGCGATGATCACGAGCTGGACCCGGTCGCGGGCGTCGAGTTTGGTCAGCAGTCGCGCCACATGGGTCTTGGCGGTGGCGTGGCCGATGAACAGCTCGGCGGCGATCTCGCTGTTGGACAGGCCGCGCCCGACGAGTGTCAGCACCTCGCGTTCCCGCTCGGTGATGCCATCGAGTCGCTGCGGAGGGGCAGCGGCCGCGGGACGGTTCGCGAACTCCTCGATCAGGCGTCGGGTGACGCTCGGCGCGATGAGGGCGTCGCCGGCGGCCACGACGCGGGTCGCGGCGAGGATGTCGTCCAGCGCCATGTCCTTGACCAGGAATCCGCTGGCCCCCGCCCGGAGCGCGGCGTAGACGTTGTTGTCGTCATCGAAGGTGGTGAGCATGAGTACGCGCGGCGCTGGGGCGTTGGAGGTGATCATCCGGGTGGCCTCGAGGCCGTCCATGCCGGGCATCCGGATGTCCATCACGACGACGTCGGGCCGGAGTTCCCTGACTATCCGGACTGCCTCCGTGCTGGTTCCGGCCTCGCCCACGATCTCCAGATCGGGGGCGTCGGCGATGACCATGCGAAGGCCGGCTCGTACGAGAGGCTGGTCGTCGGCGAGGACGATGCGTACGGTCATCCCGGCAGCCTGGCTGTCACCCGGAAGCCGCCCTCGGGGCGCGGCCCGGCGCTGAACTCGCCGCCCAGCAGATCTGCTCGGTCGCGCATTCCAGTGATTCCGTAGCCGGTGCCGTCGGTCGCGGCATCGGGCGGCGCGCCGGTGCCGTCGTCGACGACCTCGATGGCCAGCTCGGCGGTGCGGTAGTCGACGTTCACCTGGCAATGGCGGGCGTTCGCGTGGCGGACCACGTTGGTCAATGACTCCTGGATGATGCGGAATGCCGATTGGTCCGTGTCGGGTGGCAGCAGACGTTTCGTGCCCTGCCAGCGCACCTTTACGTGGAGTCCGGCCGTGGCAGTGCCCTGCGTCAGCCGGTCCACGCCTGCCATGCCCGTCACCGGTTCGGGTTCGGTCCGGTGCAGCGTGCCGAGCATTTGACGCAGCCCCACGAGGGTCTCCCGGCTGGTCAGCTCGATCGCGTCGAGCGCTCTGCGGGCTCCCTCGGGCTGGGTCTCGATGACCCGCTTGGCCGCGCCGGCCTGGATGGCGATCACTCCGATGCTGTGGGCGACCGTGTCGTGCAGCTCCCGGGCGATCCGCAGGCGCTCCGCCTGCACCGCCTGGGCGGCGGCCTGTTCACGCAGCCGCTGGGCGTACTCGCGCCGCTGGCGGATCGAGCTGCCCAGCGTCCAGGAGACCAGGGCGACCGAGGCGATCGGCACCGCGGCCTCGGTCACACCGTGCGCCCAGCCTCCGTTCGTGATCCGCCAGCCGCTGATCTGCGCCGTGAGGACCGCGACGGCCGCCATGGCAGTGGTGCGACGGCTGCGGTCGGCGGCGGCGGCGATGTAGAGCAGCAGCACGTCCGCCGTCGGGAGCAGCAGAGCCCACGCCCAGGGAGCGAGCGCCGCAGCCGCCAGGGATTCGGTGAGGACCAGGCCCAGGACCGGCAGTGGTCGGCGTCGGGCCGCTACGAGCGGCAACGCCAGGCCGACGGCGAGCGCCAGGCCGGCCCAGGGGCCCCGCAGGAAGGGGGCGGCCTCGGGTCCGCCCTGTCGCTCGAGCAGCCACAGCGCCAGTGCGAACAGCAGGGCCGCGCACCAGGTGAGGACCGGCCAGGCGCCTGGCGGGATGCGTCCGAGCAGGGGCGGCCGGGGCTTGGTCTCTTCCACAGGCCGAGCGTAGGCGTGCACCCGGCTCTCCGCGTCGCCTTACAGGCGTACGCCTGCGGCATTACGGACCACCCGTCGGGTCCGCTGAGGGCCGGACGCTCCCAGGACCCGGCTTGGGCGAGCGTGGACGGCGTTCCGAGCTCCACCGAGAGGACTGCCATGGTGATGGACACGATGACGACGACCACGTACGGGGCGGCTGCCCGAGCCCGTGGGCTGCACAAGGTCTACGGGGAGGGGGAGACCCGGGTCCTGGCGCTGGACGACGTCAGCATGGAGTTTCCGCGCGGCGAGTTCGCCGCGATCATGGGTCCCTCGGGATCCGGCAAGTCCACGCTGATGCACTGCATGGCCGGGCTCGACAGCGTGACCTCGGGCTCCGCGACGATCGGCGATGTGGAGCTGGTCGGCCTGAAGGACAAACAGCTGACCCGGCTGCGCCGAGACAGGATCGGGTTCATCTTCCAGGCCTTCAATCTGATGCCCACGCTCACCGCCATGGAGAACATCACGCTGCCCGGGGACATCGCCGGGCGCAGGCCCGACAGGGACTGGCTGGCACGGGTCGTCGACGCGGTGGGCCTGGCCGACCGGCTGAAGCACCGCCCCGGCCAACTGTCCGGCGGACAGCAGCAACGCGTGGCCTGCGCCCGCGCCCTGGCAGGAAAGCCCGAGATCATCTTCGCCGACGAGCCCACCGGGAACCTCGACTCGCACGCCGGCGCGGAGGTCCTGGCGCTCCTCGGATCCTGCGTGCGCGACTTCGGCCAGAGCGTCGTCATGGTCACCCACGACCCGGTGGCCGCCTCCCACGCGGACCGGGTGGTCTTCCTCGCCGACGGCCGCATCGTCGACGAACTGCGATCGCCCACCGCCGACAGTGTGCTGGACCGCATGCGCCGGCTCGACCGCGTCGGCTGACGGGGGCTGTCACCCATGTTCCGTACCGCCCTGCGCAATGTCCTGGCCCACCGCGGCCGGCTCCTGATGACCACCCTGGCCGTGCTGCTCGGCACCGGCTTCATGACCGGCACCATGATCTTCTCCGACAGTATCCACCAAGCCGCGAACAACAGCCGCAGCAAGGACTTCACCGGCATCTCGGTCCAGGTTGCCGACGACACCGCCGGACTTCCCTCCGGCGCCAGGCAGAACAGCGCCAAGAGCTCCGCCCGGCTCACAGAGGCGACCGTCCGTCGGATTGCCGCGCTGCCGGGAGTCGCCGGGACCCGCGCGGTGGTGAGCGGCACCGCTGCCATCGCGGACAAGAACGGCAACATGATCGGCGACATCATGAGAAGCACGGGCGCCAACTTCGTGCCGGATGCCGCCGGGAACGATGCACGCTACCCGATGTTCCAGGGCCGAGGACCGCACACCGCGACCGAGGTCGCCCTGGACCGGGGCACCGTCGTAAAGACGGGCTACCGGCTCGGTGAGACCGTCCGCATCGCCGCCAACGGCCCTGCCATCAGCGTCACCCTGACCGGCGTCTTCTCCTCCGACGCGCCTGCGGTCCGGTCCGGCAACCCGCTGGCTCTGCTGGACACCCAGGGCGCCCGGAGGGTGCTGTCGCTGGCGCCGGACCAGTACAGCAGCATCGACGTCACCGCCGCTCCCGGCACCTCCGAGACCGCACTGCTGCACGCCGTCACTCCGCTGGTCCCCGGCGGCAACCAATTCCGAGCCGAGACCGGCGCGCAGCTGGCCGCGCAGCAGGCCGAGATGCTGGCCCAGAGCGGCAGGAGCCTGGCCACCATGCTGACCACCGCTGCCGGGATCTCGCTGTTCATCGGCATCTTCCTCATCGCCAACACCTTCACCATGCTGGTGGCCCAGCGCACCCGGCAGCTGGCACTGCTCCGCGCCATCGGCGCCGGGCGCAGCCAGGTCACCCGCTCCGTGCTGATCGAGGCGCTCCTTGTCGGTCTCAGCGGCTCCGCCGCCGGACTGCTCCTCGGCATCGGCATCGGCGCCGCTCTCGCGGCGGGAGTGAAGTCCCTGGACGCGGACCTTCCCAGAGCCGGCGTGGTCGTCACCTCGACAACCGTGCTGATCACCCTGCTCGTCGGCACCCTGGTCACTGTCCTGTCCGCCGCGCTGCCCGCCCTCCGCGCCTGCCGGATCCCCCCGGTCGCCGCGCTGAGCAGCGGCGAGCAACCCGCCACCCCCCGAAGCCTGTTTCTTCGCAACGTCCTCGGCTCCCTGACCACCGCCGGGGGCCTCGGCCTGGTCCTGTTGGGCAGCACCGAGAGGGGCGCCACGGCGCGTTTGCCGCTCATGGTGGGGGCGCTCCTCGCGGTCCTCGGCATCGTGCAGCTGCTGCCGCTGCTGTCCCGTCCGGTGATCGCCCTGTCCCGCCCGCCGCTCGCCCGCCTTTGCGGCACCCCCGGCTCACTCGCCGCACTCAACGCGATCCGCAACCCGCGCCGCACCGCGAGTACAGCCGCCGCCCTGACCATCGGACTCACCCTGGTCACCGCGATGACCGTGATCGGCGCCTCGGTCTCGGATGCGATCGACCGCGCCGTGACCAACGAGATGGCGGCGGACTACGCCGTCACCACGCTCACCGGCACCCTGGACCCGAGCATCGCGACATCGGTCGCCCAGGCCCCCGGGGTGGTCGCCTCCAGCCCGGTTACCGACGTGGAGTGGCGGATAGCCGGCGTGCGGACCGAGGCGAAGGGCCTAGACGCCGACAGTGCCGATCAGCTGGTCCGGCCGAGCATGAGTCAGGGGGCGGCCACGGCACTGAAACGAGGTCAGATCCTGGTGGACTCCGACTTCGCGGGCCGGCACGGACTGGCCGTCGGCTCCACCGTGACCGTGGCCGCCCCGCACGGGACCGGCGCCCGCCTCACCGTCGGCGGGGTGTTCGCACCCAGCCGGCTGCTCGCCCCCGTGCTCCTGCCGGGCGGCGTGGTCGCCGCACACCAGCCGTACGCGCCGGCGCAGCAGATCCTGGTCAAGGGCGCGAACGGGGCAACCCCTGCCTTCAAACAGGCTCTCAAGGACGCCACCGGCAAAAGCCCTGTGGTCGAGGTCGAGAACAAGCAGGACCTGAGGGACGGGTACGACCGCACCATCACCTTCGCCCTCAACCTGCTCTACGCACTGCTCGGGATGTCGTTGCTGGTCGCGGCCCTGGGAGTGGTCAATACGCTGGCAATGGCCGTGTTCGAGCGCAGGCGCGAGCTCGGTCTGCTCCGGGCGATCGGCCTGGACCGCGGCGGCGTCAAGCGGATGGTACGGCTGGAATCGGTGTTGATCTCCGTCTTCGGCGCGGCGATCGGCATGGCCTTCGGCGTCTTCCTGGCCTGGGCGGCCGGCACCACCATGACCGTGACCCTGCCAGAGCTCCGCACGGTCTTGCCCTACCCCAAGCTGTTGCTGATGCTGCTGGCCGCCGTTCTCGTCGGCCTGGCCGCCGCCCAATGGCCGGCTCGCCGGGCCGCCCGTCCTGACGTGCTGGAAAGCATCACCGCGGACTGACGGCCCGGCCTGCTCCGAAGGTCACGCCGGATCGCCCGGCGCCCGCCGCGTGCGGCCATAGGCAGCGGAGCGCCCTTGTACTGGATGTACTTGGCGTTTCGCCAATGCAGCGAGCGTGCGCGCAGGCGTCGCGGGCCCGGGACGATCTGCTGGACCGGCCGCAGCTGTGGCCTCTGTGCTGCTGCGTCAAGCTCTAGGAACTCGCCACCGAGCCGGGCCACGCGCCCATCGCGATCAGACCGCTGAAGGTCTGACCGGAACATGAGGGTGCCTCTCTGCCTGCTGTGCGAGGTTGGCGGGGATGCGAGGTTGGCGGGGATGCGGGGTTGCGGGGTTGGCGAGTATCCCGACATTGCGGGATTCGCGAGGTCAGGACGGTCGGCGCGCTGCGCGCGGGAGCCACGCGAAGGCCTCGGAGCTCGGCCTGTCGCCCGGCTTGTACTCGAGGCCGACCCGGCCGTCGTAACCGGCCTCGCGCAGCCGGCCGAGGAGCTCCTCCAGCGGGAGCGATCCCGTGCCCGGCGCGCCGCGGCCCGGATCGTCGGCGATCTGCACATGACCCGTCGCCGAGGCGTACCGGTCGATCACCGACGGCAGGTCCTCGCCGTTCATGGACAGGTGGTAGAGGTCCATCAGGAACCTCGCGTTGGCGAGTCCGCTCGCCTCGTTGACCTTGTCGACGACGCCGACCGCGGCCGATGCGCTCACCAGGGGGTAGCGCGGCGACTCGGGCCTGTTCAGCGCCTCGATCAGCAGGATCGCGCCGATCCGGTGGGCCGCCCGGGCCGCGAGCACCAGGTTCTCCAGCGCGAGCGCGTCCTGCTCGGCGGGGTCCACGCCGTCGACGCGGTTGCCGTAGAGCGCGTTGAGCGCCGTGCAGCCGAGGGAGCCGGCGAAGTCGGCGGCCACGTCGACGTTGGCGCGGAACCGCTCCGATTCCGCGCCGGGGACCGACAGTGCGCCGCGGTCCGGGCCCGGGAGCCGTCCGGCGTAGAAGTTGAGGCCCGTGAGCCGCACGCCCGCGTCCTCGATCGCTGTCCTGAGCGCGTCGAGCCCGGACCGCCCGGGGGTGGGGGAGTCGATCCAGGGCCACCACAGCTCGACCGCGGCGAAGCCGGCCGCGGCGGCGGCCGCGGGGCGCTCCAGGAGCGGGAGTTCCGTGAAGAGGATCGACAGGTTGACGTTGAAGCGCTGGTCTTCGAAGCCCATGGGGTTCCGCGCTCCCTTCCGTGTCGAGGATTTCCATAATGCGGAAGATTATTTCTGTTTCTTGGAAGATTGCCGCCGGTCGACGGGACTTGTCAAGGGGGTGGAGGAGTGCGGGAGCCCGCCCTGGCGTAGGTCGGCGGCGCTCCCTTCGGCGGTCGGCCGCCGGGCGCCTGCCGGACTCCGGGGTGGGTGTCGGCCGGGTCCGTTAGGGTCGGGGTCCGGGCGCCGTCGGCCCGGTCCGGTTCACAGAGGTGTGAGGGCGCGATGCGACTGAAAGTGGAGTTCACCACCGAGCCCTTCGATCTCGACGAGGCGCCGGCGCACGCGCTGGCCGCCCGCGCGGTGATCGAGGCGGCCGCCCTGGACGCGGTGGACGTCGGCCCCTTCGGCAACACCGTGGAAGGCGCCGCCGACGCGGTGCTCGCCGCGGTGGGCGACCTGCTGCGCACGTCCCTCGGCGCGGGCGCCACCCGGATCTCGCTGCAGGTCAACGTCATCGGGGACGCTCCGGACGCGACCGGCACCACCGTCGGGGCGGGCCGGTGAGCGCCGCCGGCGACGACGCCTTCATCGCGGCCGTGAAGCCGCTGGTCGACGCGATCGGCGGTGAGATGCTCCCGCCGGACGAGGCCGGTGTCGAGGACGTCGTGCTGACCTGGCAGGGCGTCGAGGCCGTCGCCGTGCGTCTGCCCCAGCTCGCCGACTCCCTCGATCACATCCTGGCCGCCATGGAGCGCAGGACCGGCAAGCCGCTCGCCGACCTGGACCGCAAGGCCAAACAGGAGGTCGTGCGGATACTCGAGGCGCGCGGCGCGTTCTCCGTGCGGCACGGCGTGGAGACGGTGGCGAGCGCGCTCGGGGTGAGTCGCTTCACCGTCTACAACTACCTCAACCGGGAGAAGGGCGCCTGAGCGGCCCGGCCGAAATTTTCAACAAAGTGTTGACGTGATGTCGTCGGGGGCGTTAGCTGGCGACAGCCCGCTCAAGCACGAAGGCCGCTGTCCGCGGCCACGGAGGTTTCCGTGACGTCGACTTCACCGCCCCCGGGCCTGGCCCGGTTCAACGGTCTCGAGGAGTCCGCGGCCCGCGTCGCGCTCGTCGAGGTGTGCGCCTCGGCGGCGTGGGCGGACCGACTGCTCGCGGCCCGTCCCTACCCCGCCGCCGACGACCTCTACGCGGTGAGCGACGCGGCCATGGCCGACCTGACCGCCGCCGACCTCGCGGAGGCGATGGCCGGGCACCCGCCGATCGGCCGCCCCCGGCCGGGTGACGCGACGTCGGCCCGCGAACAACGCGGCATGGCCGGCGCCTCCGAGGAGCTCAGGGCGCAGATGCTCGAACTCAACCTGGCCTACCAGGAGAAGTTCGGTCATGTCTTCCTGATCTGCGCCACCGGCCGCACCGGCGAGCAGATGCGCGACGCGGTGAGGGAGCGCCTCGGCAACGCGCCGGAGCGGGAGCGCGAGATCGTCCGCACCGAACTGGGCAGGATCAACCGCATCCGCCTCGCCCGACTCGTCGAAGAGGACTGAGACCCGCCATGAGCACCAGCACCACCGCCTCGGTGTCCACCCACATCCTGGACACCTCCGCGGGCCGCCCCGCCGAGGGCGTCGCCGTCCGTCTCCTCGCCCGCCCGGGCCGGGACGCCGACTGGCAGGCGCTCGGCGGTTCCGCGACCGACGCGGACGGACGGTGCAGGGACCTGCCGGCGCTGCCGGAAGGGACCGCCCACGTACGGCTCGACTTCGCCGTGGAGCCGTACTTCGAGAACAACCTGGCCGATCCGCAGCAGGACGCCCCCGCGCATCGGGACAGCGGCGCTCCCGCGGTGTTCTTCCCGGAGGTGGCGATCACGTTCGCCGTCGTGCCGGGCGAGCACTACCACGTGCCGCTGCTGCTCAACCCGTTCGGCTACTCCGTATACCGAGGGAGCTAGCAGACATGGCAGACCACCCCCGCCCGGGCCGCCCCGTGCTTCTGGGACAGAACCAGTACGGCAAGGCCGAGAACCGGGTCGTGAAGATCACGCGGGACGGCGCCACCCACCACATCAAGGACCTCAACGTCTCCGTGGCGCTGAGCGGCGACATGGACGAGGTCCACTACTCCGGCTCGAACGCCAACGTGCTGCCGACCGACACCACCAAGAACACGGTGTACGCGTTCGCCAAGGAGCACGGCATCGAGTCCGCAGAGGAGTTCGGCATCCATCTCGCCCGTCACTTCGTGACCTCGCAGGAACCCATCAGGAAGGCCCGGATCCGCGTCGAGGAGTACGCCTGGGAGCGGATCGACACCTCCGGCACCGCTCCCCGGCCTTCCGGCGCGGACGACGCCAAGCACTCGTTCGTCCGCAAGGGCCAGGAGACCCGGCTCGCCCAGATCACCTACGACGGGTCGTCGTGGGAGGTCGTCTCCGGGCTCAAGGACCTGGTCGTGATGAACACGACCGACTCCGAGTTCTGGGGGTTCGTCAAGGACAGGTACACGACGCTCCCCGAGGCACACGACCGCATCCTGGCCACCCAGGTCTCCGCCCGCTGGCGCTTTCGCTGGTCGGACGACGAGCAGCCGGCGCCGGACTGGGAGACGTCCTACGAGCAGGTGCGCAAGCACATGCTGCAGGCCTTCGCCGAGACGTACTCGCTGTCCCTCCAGCAGACCCTGTACGAGATGGGCTCGCGGATCATCGACCGGAGCGACGAGATCGACGAGGTCCGCTTCTCGCTCCCGAACAAGCACCACTTCCTCGTCGATCTGCAGCCGTTCGGGCTGGAGAACGACAACGAGGTGTACTTCGCGGCCGACCGCCCCTACGGCCTGATCGAGGCCACCGTCCTGCGGGACGGCTGTGCGGCGAGGATACCGGCGGACCTCACCGACCTCTGAGGTGCAGCAACCTCTGAAGTGCAGCAACCTCTGACGGTCTCACCGTCTCTGACGGTCCCTCACCAGCCTCTGACCGCCCAGCGAGCAAGGACGAACCACCATGGCAGCAGTCCAGCGCATCGTCATCGAGAGCGCCGCGATCGCGACCGTAGACGCCGAGGACACCGAGTACGCGGACGGCCATGTCGTCCTCGCCGGCAACCGCATAGAGTCGGTCGGCGCGGGCCGGGCCCCCGAGGGCCTGGAGAACGTCGTACGCCGCATCGACGCGGCCGGGCATCTGGTCACGCCCGGCCTGGTCAACACCCACCACCACTTCTACCAGTGGATCACCCGGGGCCTGGCCACCGACCACAACCTCTTCGACTGGCTCGTCGCGCTGTACCCGACGTGGGCGCGCATCGACGAGCGGATGGTCCGCGCGGCCGCCGAGGGCTCCCTGGCGATGATGGCCCGCGGCGGCGTCACCACCGCCATGGACCACCACTACGTCTTCCCGCAGGGGACCGGTGACCTGTCCGGCGCGATCATCGGCGCGGCTCGGGAGACGGGCGTCCGGTTCACCCTCGCCCGCGGCTCCATGGACCGCAGCGAGAAGGACGGAGGCCTGCCCCCGGACTTCGCGGTGGAGACGCTGGACGGCGCCCTCGCCGCCACCGAGGAGACGATCGCCCGGCACCACGACGCCTCCTTCGACGCGATGACCCAGGTCGCCGTCGCCCCGTGTTCGCCCTTCTCCGTCTCCACCGAACTGATGCGCCAGGGAGCCGAGTTGGCCCGTCGGCTGGGCGTGCGGCTGCACACCCACGGCTCGGAGACGGTCGAGGAGGAGAAGTTCTGTCACGAGCTGTTCGGGATGGGCCCGACCGACTACTTCGAGTCCACCGGCTGGCTCGGCGAGGATGTGTGGATGGCGCACTGCGTCCACATGAACGACTCCGACATCGACGCCTTCGCCCGCACCGGGACGGGCGTCGCCCACTGTCCGTCGTCCAACGCACGGCTGGCGGCCGGCATCGCCCGCGTCCCCGACATGCTGGCGGCCGGCGTCCCGGTGGGCCTCGGCGTCGACGGCACGGCGTCCAACGAGTCCGGCGAACTGCACACCGAACTGCGCAACGCCCTGTTGATCAACCGTCTCGGAGCGCACCGCGAGGCCGCGCTGAACGCCCGTCAGGCGCTGCGCCTCGGCACCTTCGGCGGGGCCCAGGTGCTGGGCCGTGCGGCACAGATCGGCTCGCTGGAGCCGGGCAAGCTCGCCGACCTGGTCCTGTGGAAGCTGGACACCCTCGCGCACGCCTCCATCGCCGACCCGGTGACCGCGCTGGTCTTCGGCGCGGCGGCCCCGGTCACCGCCTCCTTCGTGAACGGCCGTCAGATCGTCGAGAACGGACGGCTGTCGACCGTCGACGAGGACGCCGTCGCCCGCTCGACCCGCGAAGAGGCCCGGCGGCTGGCACGGATCACCGCGCAGGGCTGACCTGCCGAAGACTCCGGTAGAGGGGGACGGCCCTCGGCCGGATGCCGTGCACCCGCGTGGCGGCGGCCCCGGAACGGTCCGCGAGCCGTCCTCGAGCCGTCCTCGTCCCGGGCTGGGGCCTGCACCGGCTTCCTGTCGAGGGCCCGCACCGGCTCCCGGGCGGGGGGTCACCCGGAAGACCCGGGCCCCTGCCACGCCATGAGGTTCGCGAAAAGCTCGGCCTGCTCGACCGCGTCGTCCAGCGCGTGATGCGTGTGGGGGCGCCGGGGCAGCAGCGCGGCCGGCATCGTCCGCTTGGCCACCGCCCGCAGCGGCACCCCCGCCTTGACGGCGTACAGCGTCTTCATGTCGAGGCAGCCGGAATGCCCGAACGGACTCTCCCCGGTGAAGCGGATCAGGTACCAGTACAGGAACGTCCAGTCGTACGAGGCCGGGTAGCCGCACATCACCGGCTGCGTGCCCTCGCCGACCTCCCGCACCCACCGGCTGAACTCGGCGAGCGCCGGCGCGGGGTCCCGACCCTCCCGGAGCAGGCGGGCACGGTCGAGTCCGCTCACGGCGAGCGCCTCGGGAACGAACCGGTCGCTGATCGGCCGCAGTTCACGGTAGAAGGTCTGACGTGCGGGGTCGGCCGCGGTGAACCCGTCGGCGTCCTGCCGGCCCGCTACCGCGGCGCCCAGGCTCAGCAGCGAGTACGGCCCCGGGATCGGTCCGTCCGCCTCGACGTCCACCGAGATGTAGAGACTGGGTTTCACTCTTCGTGCGGTCATGGAGCCGGATCATCGCAGGCCGGGCCTGCATCCGGCATCCGGATTCAGGGCCGCCGCGGCGCCCGGCAGGGCGTGGCCCGGGGCAGCCGGCCGGTGAAGAACGCCGTCGGCGGGACGCCCATCAGGCTGCGGAAGTCGGCGGTCATGTGCGACTGGTCGTAGTAACCGGCGTCGGCGGCGAGTTGCGCCCACGGGGCGGAGGCCGCGTGCGTGAGGAGGTGACGGACGCGGTCGATGCGGGCGTAGTGCTTGGGGGAGACTCCGACGCCGACGGCGAAGAGGTTGCGCAACTGGCGTTCACTCACGGCGAGTTGGCGCGCGACGTCGCGTACGGCGGCGGGAGCGCGGTCCGGGTGGGTGGACAGGGCGTCGACGGCGGCCCGCAACAGGCGTTCGCGCGGGCCGTCCACGTGCGGCGGCAGCAGGTCGGCGAGGCGGGCGGTGATGTCCTGCGGTCCCCCGACGGTCAGTTCGCGGACCAGGCGGCGGGCGGCCGGGGCCGGGCCCTCCTCCTTCGCCTCGAACACGCTGAGCTGGGCGGAGGCCGTCCGGGCGGGGGAGCCGGTGCCGAACATGAGCGGTGACGGACTCCAGGGGGTCGTCGATCCGCGCGACGTCGCCGAGGCGGCCGCCGCCGCCCTCCTCGACGAGCGCCGGGCGGGCCGGACGTACACGCTGACCGGGCCCGAGACGATCAGCGTGCCCGGTCAGGCCGCCGTGCTCGCCGAACTTCTGGGACGGCCGGTGACGACCCGTGACCTCGCGCCGGACGAGGTGCGCGCGTTCGTCCTGGACCGCTGGCGGGACGAGGCCGTCGCCGACGGCGTCGCGACGGGTTCTTCGTACGTCCGGCGGGGAGGCAACGCGGTCGTCACCGAGGACGTGCCCCTGCTGCTGGGACGGCCGGCGCGGACGTACCGCGCGTGGGCGCGGGATCACCGGGAGGCGTTCGGGGCGCGCTGACGGGGCGGGGCTGCGGGCGCCCCTTCGGGGACCGGCGGGCTCCGCGGAAGACCGCGGAGCCGCGGGGGCCGCGGACCCTAGAGTCCGAACAGGGCCGGTTCGGTGGCCAGTTCCTTGAAGTAGTCCTGCGGGTTCGCCACCATCCGGCGCTTCTGCAGGTCCAGCAGGCCGCCGACGGCGCTCAGTTCGGCGGCGACCGTGCCGTCCGCCCTGGTGATGGTCTGCTGGATCCGGAACGTCTTGCCGCCGCCCCACTCGAAGGCGCAGGACACGTCGACCTCGTCCCCGGCGAGCAGTTCACGCCGGTAGCGGATGGTGGTCTCCAGGGCGACCGGGCCCACGCCCTTGCCGATCAGGCCGGCCTGGCTGATGCCCGCCGCCTGCAGCAACGACCAGCGAGCGTGCTCCGCGTAGTTGATGTACACGCTCTGGTTGAGGTGTCCCTGTACGTCGGTCTCGTATCCGCGGACGGTGACCCGGACGGAAAACGGCTCGCTCACTGCTTCCCCTTCTCGTCGACGAGCATGCGATGCCCTGTTCGTTCATCGATGCACAGAGCACCGATCTTGGCATGTCCCTCACATCCGGCGGGGGGAAGCCAGCAGATAGCGCGCTCTCGACCGGGGATCGGTGTGCTCGCCGACCTGCCAGCCCGCCTCTTCCAGTGTCGTCGCGCAGGCGCGCAGCGTCGCGTCGTCGGGCCCGTGCACGGCGACCGCTTCCGGCTGCGGGGTGGCCCGCACCCGGTAGCCGTCGCTTCCCCGCGGGCCGGCGGGGCGGTGGCCGGCCGCCTCCAGGGCCAGCGCGGCCGCCCGCACCAGATGTGCGCGCTCCCAGCCGCAGGGACGGTCCGTGCCGCCGTCCGCGTTGGTCATCCGGCGCAGCTCCAGCAGTCCCTGCCAGGCGCTGTGCACCTCACGGACGCGGGCGGGGCCTGTCGGCCCGGCATCCGCCTCGCCGCCGACGCGCGCGGCGAACACCTCCCCGCCGCCGTTCGCCTGCGCGCCGCCGTCCGCGTTCGCGCCGCCCTCCCCGTCCGGCGGGAGGGCCGCCGTCGGCTCGGGCACGGCCTCCCGGACGCGGTGACCCGCCGGGGTGAGGAAGTGGTCGTTCGGCGGCCGCGGGTGCCGGAACGCGAGCCCGTGCCGCACCAGCGCCGCCAGCTGCGCCTGCGTGCCCCGCAGCCGCCCGGTGACCGGCTCGGCGGCGTCGATCACCCGCCGCTGCGCGGCGGTCGGCGGTCGTGTCACGGCGTACTCCCTCCCGGCGACCGGCGACGGGTCCCCCTTGCGTCCCCGTGTGTCTCCCCGCGTCTCACCCGGTGCGTCCGAGGCTACGACGGAGGTCTGACATTCCAGGCGGCGATCACCGGGCGTCCGTGCTCGGTGCCCAGCCGGCACAGCGTCCCCGTCGCCAGTTGGAACAGCGCGCCGTCCGAGGCGGGCAGGCCGAGCCGGCGGGCGGTCAGGACGCGCAGGAAGTGACCGTGCGCCACGAGCACCACGCAGCCCTCGCTGTCGGCGTGGGCCGCGTCGACCTGGGCCAGCACCCGGTCGGCCCGCTCCCCGACCTGCTCGGCCGTCTCCCCGGGGCGGTCGGGCGGGCCCGGCGCGACCCCGTCGGTGAAGAGGAACCAGTCGGGCCGGGTGCGCTGGATCTCGACCGTGGTGACGCCCTCGTAGCCGCCGTAGTCCCATTCGCGCAGGTCGGCGTCGACTCTGACGTCCTGCAGCCCGATCAGCTCGGCCGTCTCCCGCGCCCGCTGCAGAGGGCTGACGAACGCGGCGCCGATCCGATGCGAACGGATGAGGGGCGCGAGCGCACGCGCCTGGGCGCGGCCCCGGTCGGTGAGCGGGACGTCTGTCGACCCGGTGTGCCGTCCCGAACGCGACCAGGAGGTCTCGCCGTGCCGGACGAGGAAGAGATCAGCCATGCCCTTCAGGCTAGGCCCTGCCGTGGATCATGCCGAAGACGAGGGGTCACCGGAACGGACGGCATGGCCGGTCCGCCGCGGCCCGACCGGGACGGCAGGCCCCGGGAGCGAGCCCGTCGTGCGGACGCCAGGCTCCGGGTGCGGTCCCGTCGTGCGGACGCCAGGCTCCGGGTGCGGTCCCGTCGTGCGGAGGGCAGGCTCCGGGTGCGGTCCCGTCGTGCGGAGGGCAGGCTCCGGGTGCGGTCCCGTCACGCGGGCGGCCGGCGCCGTCCTGCGCCGCCGTCCTACTGCCGGTATCCGCTCAGGAAGCGTCCGATCCGGCCGATGGCGGCCTCCAGATCGTCGGCGTGGGGGAGGGTGAGGATGCGGAAGTGGTCGGGGGCCGGCCAGTTGAAGCCGGTGCCCTGGACGACCTGGATCTTCTCCCGCAGCAGCAGGTCCAGGACGAACTTCTCGTCGTCGTGGATCTTGTGCACCTTGGGGTCCAGACGGGGGAACGCGTACAGCGACCCCTTCGGCTTGACGCAGGACACGCCGGGGATCTCGTTGAGCTTCTCCCAGGCCACCGTGCGCTGTTCGTGCAGGCGGCCGCCGGGCGCGGTCAGCTCGTGGATGGACTGGCGGCCGCCGAGCGCGGCCTGGATGGCGTACTGGGCGGGCGCGTTGGCGCACAGCCGCATGGAGGCCAGCATGGTCAGGCCCTCCAGATAGTTTCTGGCGTGCTGTTTCGGGCCGGTGACCACCAGCCAGCCCGACCGGAAGCCGGCCACCCGGTACGTCTTCGACAGCCCGCAGAACGTCAGCACGACCAGGTCGGGGGCGAGAGCGGCGACCGAGTGGTGCTCGGCGTCGTCGTACAGGATCCGGTCGTAGATCTCGTCGGCGAAGACCATCAGGCCGTGCCGGCGGGCGAGGCCGAGGATGCCCTCGAGGATCTCCTTCGGGTAGACCGCGCCGGTGGGGTTGTTGGGATTGATGATGACGACGGCCTTGGTGCGGTCGGTGATCTTCGACGCCATGTCGTCCAGGTCCGGGTACCAGTCGGCCTGTTCGTCGCAGAGGTAGTGGACCGCCTTGCCGCCGGCGAGCGTGGTGACGGCCGTCCAGAGGGGGAAGTCGGGGGCCGGGATGAGGATCTCGTCGCCGTCCTCCACCAGCGCCTGTACGGCCATGGAGATCAGCTCGGAGATGCCGTTGCCGAGGAAGACGTCGTCGACGCCGACCTCCAGGCCCAGCGTCTGGTAGCGCCCCGCCACCGCGCGGCGGGCCGACAGGACACCGCGTGAGTCGGTGTAGCCGTGCGCCTGCGGCAGCATCCGGATCATGTCCTGGAGGATCTCCTCCGGCGCCTCGAACCCGAAGAGGGCGGGGTTGCCGGTGTTCAGGCGCAGCACGCTGTGGCCCGCCGCCTCCAGGGCGTCCGCGTGCTCGATGACCGGGCCACGGATCTCGTAGCAGACCTCGCTCAACTTGTTCGACTGCCGGAACTCCATGCGCGCTCGCCCCTCCGGTTGATGTGTTGCTTGGTTTTACCAAGTTCTCGCTTGGAAAGTCCAACGACATGTCTAGACTGCGTGCCATGTCACCTCGCCGAAGCTACGACCAGTACTGTTCCGCCGCGCGCGCCCTCGACGTCGTCGGCGACCGCTGGACCCTGCTGATCGTCCGGGAGTTGCTCGCCGGCCCGCGCCGGTACACGGACCTGCACGCCGACCTGCCGGGCGTCAGCACGGACGTGCTCGCCTCACGGCTGAAGGACATGGAGCGGGACGGACTCGCCACCCGGCGCAGGATGCCCCCGCCGGGAGCGGCGTACGTCTACGAACTCACCGGCCGCGGCGTGGAGTTGCTGCCGGTGCTGCAGGCCCTGGGGGCGTGGGGGGAGGGCGAGCTGGGCGAGCGGCGGCCCACCGACGCCCTGCGCGCCCACTGGTTCGCGCTGCCGCTGCTGCGCGGCCTGCGGCACGCCGGGGTGGACGAGGGGCTGGTCGAAGTGCGGTTGGAGGAGGGCGCGTTCCACCTCCACGTCGGGGAGGCCGACGGGCCGGTCTACGGCGACGGCCGCGCCCCCCGGGAGCCCGGCGCCCTGCTCGCGCTGGACGCCGGCACCGCCGCGGCCGTCGCCCGGGGGGAGCTGGGCGTGCCGGACGCGGTGCGCGCCGGCCGGATCGAGGTGACCGGCGAGGGCGCGCCGGCGAAGGCGCTGCGGACGGCATGAGACAGGGCCCACCGCGCCGTGCGGTGGGCCCTGCGTGTAGTGAACCCTGCGGGGGAGGCGTCAGAGGTAAGGCGTCAGGCGTCAGACGGCGGGCGTCAGGCGTCAGACGGCGGGCGTCAGGCGCCCGGCGGCACGTGCCGTGGTCGTCCCGAGCCGCGGGTCAGGGTGTATCCGCCGATCCCGGCGAGGGCGGCGAGCGCCGCGCCGGCCGCGGTCCACACCCACCGGTCGGACCACCAGCCGGACGCCCAGCCGTCGTCCGGCTCGATGCTCGACAGCACCGCCGAGGCCGACGAGTCGTCCTTCTTCGCCTCGGAGGTGACCGCGGTGCCCGGAACGAGCGGCTCGGCCAGTGAACCGTCGACGGCCGCGGAACCCCCGATGTCCTTGGAGTCCACCCGCAGTTCCGTGCCGACGGGCAGACCCAGGTCGGCCGTCCTCAGCCCGAGGGCGGTGAGCCGGACGTAGTACGTGCCCGGCAGCGGGTCGTCGGCCCACGGCTCCGACCAGGCGCGCACCGTGCGCAGCACGCAGGCCAGTTCGACGGAGCTCGCGCCCGCCGCCGCGGTCCGCGTCTGCGCGCCGTACTGGCAGGCCTGACGGCGCCGCAGACCGTCGTACACGTCGACCTGCCAGGTCTGCGCCGCATGGGTCCCGGGCAGCTTCACCGTCGCCTTGACGGTGGGGCGTTGACCGGTGTCCGCCGGGAACGACCAGTACAGGTAGTCGCCCGCGGAACCGTTCGCCGTCGCCGTCTGACCCTGTTCGATCTCCGTCGCCGTACGGAACGAGGTGCCCGCCTCGGTCGGCGCGGAGCCGCCTGCCGACGGACTCGCCGACGGCGTGGAGTCGGCCGCGGCCGGCCCGGTCGCGGGGCCGAGCGCCAGTCCCGCCACCGGCCCGAGGACCAGCAGGACGCTGCTCAACACACGGGTGATACGCATCAGTTGGTCCTCCAGATCGCGACCCGCCAGCGAGACGCCCAGCCCCACAGCACACCCGCGAGGAAGCCGACCAGCACCAGGACGCCCAGCAGCCACCAGCCCCGGCCGAGACCGAAGGCGGCCACGTCGCTCGCCTGCGACGGGCCGTCGACGACGTCCACGGTCAGCTCCAGCGGCATGCCCGGCGTGGTCTTCACGCCGGCCGCCGCCGAGTAGGAATGGGTCACCTGGACGCACACCGTCTCGGCCGGAGCGTCGTCGTCGCTCTCCGCCTTCGGATAGCGCAGACCCGTCGAGATGACGTCGGTCCGGCCGATGCCCGCGGCCTCACCGCGCACGATCTCCCGGCCGTGCACGGTGACCGCCCGCAGCAGCACCCCGTAGTCGGGGTTCACGGCCCGGTCCGCCGACACGCTCACCGAGGCGCGCAGCTCCTTGCCCGGCTCGACGTCGACCCGGTACCAGCGCTCCCGGCCGAACTCCTCGCGGTCGGTGTACAGACCCGACTTCAGCGTGGGCGCCTTGGCGCAGGAGTCCGCGCCCTGGACGGCCACCGGAGTGACCACGGGGTCCGCGGCCCGGTCGACCAACTGGTTCACCCGGTCGGTGAGTTCGTCGGTGTGCTCCACCGAGGTGTAGGTGCCGCCGGTCGCCTCCGCGATGCAGCTGAGCTGCTGGCGCATCTTGACGTTCGGCACCAGGCCGAGGGTGTCGATGGTCAGGCCGATGCCCTTGGCGGCGATCTCGCGGGCGACCTCGCACGGGTCGAGCGGAGGACAGGTGTCCTCGCCGTCGCTGATCAGCACGATGCGCTTGGAGCCGGTGCCGCCCTCGAGGTCCTCGGCCGCCTTCAGCAGGGCGGGACCGATCGGCGTCCAGCCGGTCGGCGACAGCGTCGCCACCGCCGTCTTCGCCTCCGTCCGGTCCAGCGGGCCGACCGGGTAGAGCTGCGCGGTGTCCTTGCAGCCCGTCTTGCGGTCGTCGCCCGGGTAGTCGGCGCCGAGGGTGCGGATGCCGAGGAGGACGTTCTCCGGGGTCGCGTCCAGCACCTCGTTGAACGCCTGCTTGGCCGCGGCCATCCGCGTCCCGCCGTCCATGTCCTTCGTCCGCATCGAACCGCTGACGTCGAGGACCAGGTCGACCTTGGGTGCGGCGGCGGTGGTCTCGTCGGCTGTCGCCCCGGCCGGGAACGCGATCCCGGCCGCGAGCGCGGCGAGCAGGGCGCAGACGCCCGCCGCCAGCCGTTGTGTTCTGATCATCGGCGGATCCTATTGATCAGAGGCGGCCCGCCACAAAACGAGGTCAGTCCGCCTGCCACCGCAACGGGTTGGGCAGCTCGGCCCACTGGTCGCCGGGCGTCCCCGGCGACAGCCGCATCAGCGTCAGCGCCTTCGCGGGCAGCGGTTCCTCGCACAGCGCCACGAGGTCGGGGGTGCGCGGCAGATCCCGCACCGCGCTCTCCAGGGCCGCGCCCAGCGCCCGGCCGCTCCCGGCCGTCCCCGCCAGCGCACCCGCCACCAGCGAGCCGAACAGCTTGCGCCGCAGCACCGTCACGTCGCCCGTGACGATCCGTGCGGGCAGGCCGTCGGGCAGCGGGACGCCGTGCCGGGCCAGCCGCGCCGGACTGACCCGGATGTCGGCCAGGTCGCGGTAGACCAGGCGCAGCGGCTCGCCCGACGGCGACAGCACGACCAGCAGGTTCTGGCCGTGCGCCTCCAACGCCACGCCCAGCTCCAGCATGCGCAGGCCCACAGTGAGCCCGAGCCGTGCCAGCTGGACCAACCAGGCGCTGTCGCGGGGCAGTTCGGTGCCGGCCAGGGCGGCCACCGGGACGACGTGCTCGCCCGGCCCCCCGTACTCCCGAGGCGACTCGCGCAGCACGGCCGCCAGGTCCGGCGAACGGGCGGTCACGGCGCCCAGCGTCCGGGTCATGTGCAACAGGCCGTGCGCGTACGGCGTCAGGGTCTCCGCGAACGCCGACAGGGCCGCGGAGGCGGCCACCGAGCCGATGGAGATGTCCCGCACCGAGGACGTCAGCCGGGTGCTCAACGCGGTCTTGACGTGCAGGCCGTCGTCGAGGGCGAGCGTGCGCAGAGACATCAGCGGATGCGCCGGGAGCCCCCCCGGACCGCTTGCGCCGAGCACCCGCGCCGCGACCCCCTGCGGGCCGCCCCGGCCGAGGACATGCGCCGCCTGCCACGGATGCACCGGGATCAACAGCCGCACGCCGTCCCGCAGATGCTCCGGCCACCCGCCCGACACCAGGCAGTCGGCGGCGGGCGCAGGCAGCAGCCCCAGCCGCACCGACGGCCGGTGCTCGGGCCCGTACGCCAGCTGCTCGGCCACCGAGAAGCCGGGCCGCGCACGGCAGTTGGGGTGGTACGGATGCCCGTCGACGACGCGCTGCTCCCACTCCCAGTCCTGCGCCGGCCACTCCTTCGGGTCCGTCGGCAAGCTGTCGTCGGGGTCCTGGCCGGCCCGGGACAGCGCCAACGAGGCGACGCTGTGGCCGAGTTCGGCGGCGAAGCCGGCACCGTGCGGAACGGCCAGCTCCGCCAGCAGCCGGGCGGGGTCGTCGTACGCCGTGCCGTGCAGACGCACCTCCGTCACCCCGGGGGCCGTCGTGTACGGGTCCGCGGGCGGGCCGAGCAGACGGCGGCCGTCCCGCAGGCGCAGCGACAACCCCTCCCGGCCTCGCGGACCGCACCCCGCACGGCCCGCGACGAAGGACAGCGGCTCGTGGGCGAGGGCCCGCCACAGCCGGGTCAGCACGGCCGCCCGGGCACCGGGCAGCGCGGCCGCGAACCGCGGGCCGAGAGCGGGACGTGCGACGGCCAGTTCTTCGGCCAGATCGGCCTCGACGCTGGGGGGACGGTGCACGGGGGAGCTCCTGAGGGTACGGGTACACGGCGTCACGGACGGCTCGTGACGACAGCGATACTTGATCGTCTCCGCCCAGCAGAACCGTAGGGAACCAGGGAACCAGTGGATCGCGTGGACCTCATCCCCCCGCCCCCCGAGCCGGCGCAGCCGCCGACCGCCGACGTCGCCGAGCGGGCCGACGCGTACGCCGCCGCGCCGCTGCTGAACTGTCTGCTGCGGGAGCTCGCCGAGCCGCTGCCCCGCACGCCGGGCGGCGACGGCACGCCGGGCGGCGACGGCAGGACGGTCCACCGGCTGCCCGGCGGCCTGCTGCTGCGCGTGCGCGGCGACCGCCGGCCCGCCGAACCCGAGGTGCACGAGGCCGGGACCTGGCGCCCGCTGGACCACCCCGGGCTCGTCGCCCTGACTGCCGAGGCGCTGCGCCGGCGCACCGGACGCGACAACCCCGACCTGCCCGCCGAGATGATCGACAGCAGGGACGCGGTGGCGGCGCTGCTCACCGCACGCGCGCGTGCCGCCCCGCCGGCCGACCCCTACCTGCGCTCCGAACAGTCCCTGATCACCGGCCACCCCCACCACCCCGCCCCCAAGGCGCGCGGCGGCGGTCCCGCGGCAGGCTGGCTGCCGTACGCCCCCGAGGCGCACGCCCGCTTCCCGCTCGTCCTGCTGGGGCTGCGCGAGGACGCCGTCGTCGAGGAGGGCGACACCGGCCCGCTGGACGCCCTCGGCGAGGCCCCGCCCG
Organism: Streptomyces sp. B21-105; assembly: GCF_036898465.1. Taxonomy (NCBI): domain Bacteria; kingdom Bacillati; phylum Actinomycetota; class Actinomycetes; order Kitasatosporales; family Streptomycetaceae; genus Streptomyces; species Streptomyces sp. B21-105. The sequence goes on from NZ_JARUMJ010000001.1 coordinate 7,556,821, forward strand.
GGTACCGGTTGCTGCCCGCACACCCCTGGCAGCTCGGCCTCGCGGCCCGGGAACTCGCGCCGGCCTTCGCCGACGGCCGCCTGGTCCGGCTGGGCGCCACCGGCTTCGACGTCTGGCCGACGGCCGCCGTGCGCACCGTGTACGCACCCGAGCGCGACCTGTGCCTGAAGTTCAGCCTCGACGTGCGCATCACCAACGACATCCGCCGGCTGTGGCGTCACGACCTGCTGAGACTGCGCCGCACCGACACCGCGGCGGCCCGGGCCTTCGCGGCCATGGACGGCCCGGCGGCCTGGCTGAGCGACCGCGGCTACCGCACCGCCGCCTTCGCCTTCGAGGCGCTCGCCGTCCTGGTCCGCGACGGACTGACCGCCCCGGTGCTGCCCGGCGCGACCCCGCTGCTCGCCGCGGGCCTCGTGGAGGGCTTCGACGGCAGTCCGCCGGCCACGGCGACGGACCCGGCGAGATGGTGGGAGGCGTACCTGACGGTCGTCGTCCCGCCCGCGCTGGAGGCGTTCGCTCGCCACGGCGTCGTCCTCGAGGCGCATCTGCAGAACACGCTCGTCGCCGTCGACGCCGACGGCATTCCGGTGCAGGCCCTGTTCCGCGACGCCGAGGGCGTGAGACTCCTGCCGGACGTGGAGCGGGCGGCCGGCTGGGAGCGGCTGGTGTACTGCCTGGTGGTGAACCATCTGTGCGAGGTCGCCGCGGCCCTCGTCGCCCACCACCCCGACTACGACCCGTGGCCCGCGGCACACCGCGCCCTCGCCCGCCCCGACCTCCCCGAGACGGCGGCCCTGCTCACCGCCCCCACCCTGCCGGGCAAGACGAACCTGCTGCTGCGCTGGACCGGCGCGGACGGCGCGGACGCCCGCTATCTGCCGCTGCCCAACCCGCTCGCCACCGCCGCCGACGCCCGCCGCACATGATCCGATCACGCCGACCGGTGAGCCGTGCCACATGACCGCCGTGGCCACATGACCGCCATGGCCGCATGACCGCCGGGCGCCCGGGGCCGCCGGGCGCCACGTGAACCCCCGGGCGGCGGCCCCACCGGCAGCGGAGACGTCTACCGGGTACGGCCGTACCCGGCCCAGAGCGGGCCGATGACGGCCTTGCGCCGCTCGGTGCTCGCGCTCGCGTACAGGGCGGCCGCGGTCAGCGCACCGCCCGCCGCGCACCAGGCGACGCGCGCGTGCCGGGAGAGCCAGACCTGGGGGGCACGTCCGTGTGCCTCGGAGTCGAAGATGCCGTGGGCGCCGAAATCGTGGCCGCCCTCGGCGTCCAGGGGCTGCCACAGGTTGTTCGGACGGTTGTCCGGGACGCTCCGGTCGGTCTGCTGGGAGTCGAACGCGGTTCGGGCCAGGTAGCGGTCCAGCAGACCGGCGGCGACCTTGTTGGCCAGGACGGTGGCGACGGTGGAGCTCCCCACGTAGTACTGCTTGCGTCGCGGGTGGTCGGCCGCGTACACGACGGACCGCGCCGCGATCTCGGGCTGGTAGACGGGCGGCACCGGGCGCGGATGCCTCGGCAGCCGGGACAGGACCCACGAGAACTGGGGTGTGTTCACACCGGGCATCTGGACGACCGTGATCCGGACGTCGCTCTTGCGGTGCAGCAGCTCGGTGCGCACGGAGGAGGTGAATCCGTTCACGGCGTGCTTGGCGCCGCAGTACGGCGACTGCAGGGGGATGGAGCGATCACCCAGGGCGGAGCCGACCTGCACGATCGTGCCGGCGTCGCGGGGCAGCATCCGCGCCAGCGCCGCCCGCGTCCCGTGCACGTAGCCGAGGTAGGTCACCTCGGTCACCCGCCGGAACTCCTGCGGCGAGATGTCGGTGAACGGGGCGAAGACCGAGGCGAAGGCGACGTTGACCCACACGTCGATCGGTCCGAACTCCTCCTCGACGGCGTCGGCGGCGGCCTCGACCCGGGTGTGGTCGGCGACGTCGGTGGGCACCACCAGCGCCTTGCCGCCGGCCTCCTCCACCTCACGTCCGGTGGCTTCCAGCCCGGTGACGCCCCGGGCCAGCAGTCCGATGCGCGCGCCACGGCGGGCGAAGGCACGGGCACAGGCACGGCCGATGCCTCCGCTCGCTCCGGTGATGACGACGGTCTGAGCCACGGGAACGCTCCCTTCCATGAGTGTCGCAGTCAGTGAATGTCGCAGGAGGTGACGGCCGGTGTTCAGGGCCCGGACCAGGGCCGGGCCAGGCGGACCGAGCACTCCAGCATCAGCGCGTGCACGAAAGCCTGGGGGAGGTTCCCGCGCATCTGCCGCTGAGGGACGTCGTACTCCTCCGAGTAGAGCCCGGCAGGGCCGCAGGCCGCGCGATTGCGTTCGAACCAGCGGTGTGCGGCTACTTCCCGCCCCTGTTGGTGTTCCGCGAGCGCCATCACGAAGCCGCACAGCAGAAAGGCCCCCTCGGCCGCCTCGAGCGGCCGCTCGTCATGGCGGAAACGGTAGGCGAAATGATCGTCGGTCAGCTCCTCGGTGTAGGCGCGCAGCGTGGCGACGGTCCGGGGATCGTCGGCGGGCAGGGCCCCGCGCAGCGGCGGCAGCAGCAGCGCGCCGTCCAGGCCCGGGTCCTCGGGGGAGCGCTGCCAGCGGCCCGTGGGATGCAGGCAGTGAGCGGCGGTGTCGGCGACCAGCCGGTCGGCGAGCGCCACCCATTCGCCGGCGTGCGGCGACGCCGTGTCGGCGCCGGCGACGGCCCGCAGCCCGGCGGCACACGTCAGCCGGCTGTGGGCCCAGTTGCGGGGCGAGAGTTCCCAGACACCGGCGTCAGGCTGGTGGTGGCGCCGGGCGATCGCGTCGGCGGCGATTTCCGCGGCCCGCCATGCGTCCGCGTCCAGCCGGTCCCGGCGGGCCGCCGAGGCCAGCAGCAGCAGCGCCTCGCCGAACCCGTCGAGCTGGAACTGTTCGTTGACCTGGTTGCCCACCCGGTCGAAGCCTCCCGGGTAGCCCGGCAGATCCAGCGAGCGCTGGTCGGGGATCCGGCCGCCGTCGACCGTGTAGGCGGGCGCGAGGCGCGGGCCGTCCTCGTGCAGACGCGCCGCGACGAAACGCACCGCACCGTCCAGCACCGTCTCCCCGCCCGCAGCGGCCGCTGCCTGGCCCGCGTAGCTCAGGTCCCGGATCCACGCGTAGCGGTAGTCGTAGTTGCGGCCCTCCTCGGCCCGCTCGGGAAGGCTGGTCGTCGTGGCCGCGACCATGCCCCCGGTCGAGCCGGTCAGCCCCCGCAGCACGGTGTACGCCTGGCGGGCGTCCCGGCGCGCGATGGCATGGTCCAGACCGGGCGCCTCCCCGCGCCACGCAGCCTCGGTCGAGCGCCAGGCGGCCACCGGGTCGGGCGGCCGGCCGCTCAGGGGCCTGTCGCTGATTTCGAGCACCAGATCGTGATGGTCTTCGGCCTCGACGGTCAGCTCCGTCATCAGCCCCGGCGGGTCGGCGGGACGGGCCGTCGGCCAGCCCGACCAGCGCAGGCGCAGATCGCCCGCTGTCCCGGTCCAGGTGTGATCGTCGTGGCGGGTCACGTCGCGCAACGGGTGGCGGCCGAACCCGGCGGCCGGCGCCAGCACCACGGACACCCGGGCGGCGCCCTCGCGGGCGATGACCCGCCTCAAGATCACCGCGGTGTGCGGATCACCCGGGAAGGCGAGCGCCTCACGGCACTCCACGACACCGTCGTCGGTGACCCAGCGGCTGCGCCAGATCAGCGACCCTTCCTCGTAGTGGCCACCCCACACACAGCGGGCCACCGGGGTGACCGTGTACACGCCGCTGCCCCCGATGAGCGTCGAGAAGACGGCGTCGGAATGCCACCGGGGCGCGCACATCCATGCGAAGTCACCGTGCGGTCCGACGATGACGCCCCGCTCGCCGTCGGCCAGCAACGCGTAGTGACGCAGCGGCTCCGGCCCGGGCCCCGCCCCGCACCGGCGCCGACCGACTGGCATTTCCCTCACCGGCAACCCTCCCGTCCGTCCCGTCAGGGCGTACACCGCCGTCCGACACCACCTCAGGAAGAGGAGTCCGCTCCGCTGCCCCGCCCCGGGTGCTTCGCGACTCCGCTAACCCCTGGACGTGGATGACAAACCCGTATCAGCGAATTGGCCTCGCCCGACAGCGCCGCACGGCGGGAACTCGTCGCACGCGTGGGCGTCGAGCTCGTGCAGCGCACGGCGATCGAGAGGGAGTACCTGTATCCGGCGGTGATCGAGCACGTGCCCGGAGGGTCGCAGTGGGCGGCGCGGGGACTCGCGGAGCACGCCGGGATCGAAGAGATCGTCCGGGCGCTTCAGGGCCCGGCACCGGACCAGGAAGTCTTCGGCCGGCTGGTCCTGGACCTCGTCACCCGCCTTACCGATCACCTGCGTGAATAAGTGTGGTCGACCGGATCCGTGACGTCCTCATGGGCCGGTGGCGGGGCGTCCACGAGGACGCCGCGGGGCCGGGACCCCGGCGCGCGGCGGGGAGCGTGCGGCTGGACGACCGCCTTCCGCACGGTGAACCGTTGCACAGGGCGAGAATCGTCCCGGAGCCGGGTGAGGGGGCGTTACGCGGCAGGGCCAGGGGGTACTCATGACGGGCGGTGCGCCAGGTGCCGCTCGTTTCCGCTGGGAGGCCCGGCATGGACGCTTCGGTGGACCGGATCGCGCACCCCTGGGGCAGCCGTACCCCGTACGGCCGAGGCGAGCCGTGGCCCGAGCGTGTGGACGCGTATCTCATGGCGGGTGTCGAACCCGGCCGGGTACAGCGGTGGGTGCAGGCCGCGTCGGTCCTGCATTCCGACGGTGACGCGATGGACATCGCGGTCGTGGACGGGCGCATCGCAGGGGTGCGCGGACGGGCCGGCGACCGGGTCAACCGCGGCCGGCTGGGCCCGAAGGACCTTTTCGGCTGGCAGGCGAACGCGTCGAAGGACCGGCTGACGAGGCCGCTGGTGCGCGAGGGCGGACGCCTGGTGGAGTGCGACTGGGACGCGGCGATGGAGCGGATCGTCGCCCGCTCGCGGTCACTGCTGGAGGAACGCGGACCGGGCTCGATCGGCTTCTACACCAGCGGGCAGCTCTTCCTGGAGGAGTACTACACGCTCGCGGTGCTGGCGCGGGCCGGGATCGGCACCAACCACCTGGACGGCAACACGCGCCTGTGCACGTCGACGGCGGGCGAGGCGTTGAAGGAGTCCTTCGGCTCCGACGGGCAGCCGGGCAGTTACGACGACATCGACCACGCCGACGTGATCGCGCTGTTCGGGCACAACATCGCCGAGACACAGCCCGTGCAGTGGATGCGCGTCCTCGACCGTCTGGAGGGCGCCGACCCGCCCCGTCTGATCTGTGTCGACCCACGCCCCACGCAGGTGGCCCGCAGGGCGGCCGTGCATCTGGCTCCGCGCATCGGAACCAACGTGGCACTGCTCAACGCGCTCCTGCACGAGATCATCCGCACCGACCGCGTCGACCACGACTACGTCGCGGCCCGCACCGTCGGTTTCGAGGAACTGGCGTCCCGGGTGAAGGAGTGCACCCCCGAGTGGGCGGCCCGCATCTGTGACGTGCCGGCCGCGCGCATCGGCGAGGCCGCGGAACTGCTCGGCACCGCCGACCGACTGCTGTCGACGGTGCTGCAGGGGGTCTACCAGTCCCACCAGGCCACCGCGGCCGCCGTGCAGGTCAACAACCTGCACCTGATCCGCGGCATGCTGGGGCTGCCCGGCGCCGGTGTGCTGCAGATGAACGGGCAGCCCACCGCGCAGAACACCCGCGAGTGCGGCGCCGACGGGGACCTGCCGGGCTTTCGCAACTGGCAGAACGACAGCCACGTCGCCGACCTGGCGAAGGTGTGGAACGTCGAACCGAAGACCATCCCGCACTACGCCCCGCCGACCCACGCCATGCAGATGTTCCGCTACGCCGAGCAGGGCTCGATCCGCATGCTGTGGATCAGCGGCACCAACCCCGCGGTGTCCCTCCCGGAGCTGTCCCGCATCCGCTCCATCCTCGGACAGGACCGCCTCTTCACCGTCGTGCAGGACCTGTTCCTGACCGAGACCGCGCAGCTCGCCGACGTGGTGCTGCCCGCCGCGACCTGGGGCGAGAAGACCGGCACGTTCACCAACGCCGACCGCACCGTGCACCTGTCCGACAAGGCGGTCGAACCGCCCGGCGAGGCGAGGCCGGACCTGGTCGTCTTCCTCGACTACGCGGCCCGGATGGACTTCCGCGACAAGGACGGCGGTCCCCTGATCACCTGGCACGACCCGGAATCCGCGTTCGAGGCGTGGAAACGGTGCAGCGCCGGCCGGCCCTGCGACTACACCGGCCTCACCTACGACAGGCTGCGCGGCGCGAGCGGAATCCAGTGGCCGTGCAACGAACAGGCCCCTGACGGCACACCACGCCTCTACACGGACGGCGTCAGCTGGGCGCATCCCGACGTCTGCGAGAGCTACGGCAAGGACCTGGTGACCGGCGCGACGGACGACGTCGTCGAGTACCGCTCCCTCAACCCGGACGGCAAGGCCGTGATCAAGGCGGCCGGCTGGCTGCCCCCGCACGAGATGCCCGACGAGCGGCATCCGTTCCAGCTGACCACGGGCCGCACCCTCTACCACTTCCACACCCGCACGAAGACCGCCCGGGCGCCCCAGCTGAACGCGGCGGCCCCCGACGTATGGGTGGAGGCGTCCGCCGCCGACGCGGCCGCACTAGGCCTGCACGAAGGCGACCTGGTCGAGGTCGGCACCCCGCGCGGCGCCCTGCGGGGCCGACTGCGGGTGACCGACATCCGTCCGGGACTGCTGTTCGTCCCCTTCCACTACGGCTACTGGGACACCGAGGCCGGACACGGCCCCGGCGGCGACACGCCCGGCCGGGCCGCGAACGAGACGACCGTCACCGACTGGGACCCCGCCTCCAAACAGCCGCTGTTCAAGACCGCCGCAGCCGCGCTGCGCCTCGTGGAACGGGGAGACGGTAGCCCCGCGCCCGCACCGACCACCACCGCGTCCGCGCCGTCGCGCGCCGACGCCGTACCGCCCACCGAGGGCGGAACGTCCGCGCTCGCGACGCAGACGCGCGCGACGCGGGCGGTCGACGCCGGCCGTGAGGAGGCCGCCGAGTGAACGGCGTCACCCTCACCCTTCGCGCGCTCCACCACGGCGAGCGGCGCCTCGCCCAGCAGCTGACGACGGTGGCCGAACGCCACCGCACCGACCACGAGATCCACCACGTCGCCACCGACCTCGCCGACTGGTCCCGCGAACACGTCCGGCGCCTGGCCGACACCGGTCACGCCCACGGCGTCGACCTCGACGCCTCCATCGCGGAGGCCGGTCCCGGGGTCCTCTCGACGCTGCGCGAGAGAGCCGCCGAAGTTGTCGGCCATCGCCCCGAACCCGGCCTGCTGCTCCTGCGCGACCTGCGCGAGCTCTATCTGGACGCCGCCGAGAACTCCCTCCACTGGGAGATGCTCGCCCAGGCCGCACAGGCCTCCGGGGACGACGGACTCCTCGCCGTGGCCTCCGCGTGCCACCCGCGGACACTCCGGCAGCTGCGCTGGACCAACACCATGATCAAGGTCCTCTCGCCCCAGATCCTCACGAGTTGAGCGACGCAGCGCCTCATACGCCCGGCACGCCCGAAGACCCGCCCGACCCGGTGGGACCTTCCGACCCGGTGTGACCGTCAGCCGACCCGGTAGGGCCGTGCGCGCTCGGCGTCGAGGGCGATGCCCAGGCCGGGCGTACCGTCGGCGCCGGGGGCGAGGGCGCCGCCGGCGGGGGAGAGGACGCCGTCGAAGAGGATGCGTTCGATGCGGACGTGGTCGTGGAACCACTCCTGGTGGCGCAGGTTGGGCACCGCGGCGGCGGCGTGCGCGTGGGCGTGCGGGGCGCAGTGTCCGGAGATCTCGATGCCGTGTGCCTGGGCGAGAGCGGCGGCACGCAGCCACACGGTGATGCCGCCGCAACGGGTGACGTCGGCCTGGAGGCAGTCCACGGCTCCGGCGGCGAGCATGTTCGCGAAGTAGGGCAGGGTGTAGCCGTACTCCCCGGCCGCCACGTCGGGGCCGACCCGGGCGCGGATTTCGGCGAGGGTGGTCAGGTGGTCGGAGGAGACGGGCTCCTCGAACCAGGTGACGCCTTCGTCGGCGAGTGCCCCGGCCACGCGTAGGGCCTGCTTGGCGGCGTAGCCGCCGTTGGCGTCGACGTACACGGCGGTGGTGTCGCCGACGACGGCCCGGGCCCTGGCGACGCGCCGCCGGTCGCGTTCCTCCTCGCGCCCCCACGACTGCGCGATCTTGATCTTCACGCGGGGGATGCCCTCGTCCTCGACCCAGCCGCGCAGTTGGCGTTCCTGCCGGCTGTCGTCGTAGGTGGTGAAGCCGCCGCTGCCGTAGACCGGCACGTCGTCGCGGGCCGCGCCCAGCAGGCGGACGAGGGGCAGGTCGAGCAAGCGGGCCTTGAGGTCCCACAGCGCGATGTCCACGGCCGCGATGGCCTGTGCGGCGACGCCCGGCAGCCCCGCGTTGCGCACCGCACGGTGCATGGCCTCGTTCGTCCGCGGCACGTCGAGGGCCGGCGAACCGGTGACCACGTCGGCGAGCAGGTCCTCCACGACGCGGGCCGCGGCGGCGGGCGAGTAGGTGTAGCCGAGGCCGGTGACGTCCCCGCAGCGGACGGTGGCCAGGACGAGGGTGGTGCTGTCCCAGCCGAGGGTGCCGTCCGCCTCTGGGAAATCGGTGGGCACGGTGAACACGGCGGTGTCCACCCCTGCCACGACCGGGGTGCCGCTCATGTCCCGCTCTCCGTACCGCTCATGTCCCGCCCTCCGTCCCGGGCCGGTCCGTGCGGTGGTGGTGTCCGGGCAGGAACTCCTGCACCTTGGCCTTGAAGCCCTGACGGACCATGCCCGCACGGTCGCTGTCGCCCTTGAGGACCGAGGTCGCGGCGGCCTCGATCTGGTCGAGGGTGGCGTGCGGCGGGATCGGCGGAACGGCCGGATCGGTCACGAAGTCCAGCACACAGGGCCTGTCGGCGGCCAGCGCCGTCTCCCAGGCACCCCGCACGTCCTGCGGCTTCTCGACGCGCAGACCGTCCAGACCGGCCAGGCGCGCGAAGTCGGCGTAGGGGAAGTCGGGCAGCGACTGGGAGGCGTCGAACCGGGGGGCGCCCTCCATGGCGCGCATCTCCCAGGTGACCTGGTTGAGATCCCGGTTGTTGAGGACGGCCACGATCAGCCGCGGGTCCTCCCACTCCCGGTAGTACTTGGCGATGGTGATGAGCTCGGCCATGCCGTTCATCTGCATCGCCCCGTCGCCGACGAGGGCGATCGCCGGCCGGTCGCCGTACGCGAACTTCGCGCCGATCGCGTACGGCACACCGGGCCCCATGGTGGCGAGCGTGCCGGACAGCGAGCCGCGCATGGCGCCGCGCAGCTTCAGGTGCCGGGCGTACCAGTTGGCGGCCGAGCCGGAGTCGGAGGACAGGATCACGTTCTCCGGCAGCAGGTCGTTCAGCGCGTGCACGACGTACTCGGGGTTGACCGGGTCGGCGTCGACCGCGGCGCGCCGCTGCATGACCTCCCACCAGCGGGCGGTGTCCTTCTCGATCTTCTTGCGCCAGCCGGTGTCCTCGGCCGCGTCGAGCAGTGGCAGCAGCCGGGCCAGGGTCTCGCGGGCGTCGCCCACCAGGTTGACCTCGAAGGGGTAGCGCAGACCGACCATGTGCGGGTCGATGTCGATCTGCACGGCCCGCGCCTGCCCGAACCCGGGCAGGAACTGGGTGTACGGGAAGGAGGACCCGATGACGAGGAGCGTGTCGCAGCCGGTCATCAGCTCGTACGACGGCCGGGTGCCCAGCAGGCCGATGGAGCCGGTGACGTACGGCAGGTCGTCGTCGAGGGCGTCCTTGCCGAGCAGCGCCTTCGCCACTCCCGCGCCCAGCCGGTCGGCGAGGGCCATGACCTCCTGGCGGGCTCCGCGCGCCCCCTGCCCGACGAGGATCGCGACCTTCTCGCCGGCGTTCAGGACCTCGGCTGCCCGGGCGAGATCGGCTTCGGCCGGCACGGGCGCGTACTGCGACATGCCGAGGCTGGAGGGCACCATCTTGAAGGCGTGCCCGGGCGGCGAGTAGTCGAGTTCCTGCACGTCGGCCGGGACGATCACGGCCGTGACGGACCGGCGGGCCATGGCCGTGCGCATGGCCCGGTCCAGCACGTTGGGCAGCTGCTCGGGGACGGTGACCATCTCGCAGAAGTCGGAGGCGACGTCCTTGTACAGGCTCAGCAGGTCGACCTCTTGCTGGTAGGAGCCGCCCATGGCGCTGCGGTTGGTCTGGCCCACGATCGCGACGACGGGCACGTGGTCCAGCTTCGCGTCGTACAACCCGTTCAGCAGGTGGATGGCGCCGGGCCCCGAGGTGGCCGCGCACACGCCGACCCGTCCGGAGAACTTGGCGTAGCCGACGGCTTCGAAGGCGGCCATCTCCTCGTGGCGGGCCTGGATGAAGCGGGGGTCGTCCTGCGCCCGGCCCCAGGCCGCGAGCAGCCCGTTGATGCCGTCGCCGGGGTAGGCGAAGACGTGCTCCACTCCCCACTCGCGCAGCCGCTCGAGGATGTGGTCGGAGACCTTCTTCGACATGTTCCAGAACCTTTCCTGGTGGGGTGTGCTCTTCCTGTGGGCGTGCCTTCTCCTGGTGGGCGTGCGATCGGTGACTACGCGCGGCGCAGCGCGCGCAGGGCCCCTCTGCCGGCTGCCGTGGCGGCGCCGGTCGCGGTGACGGCGGCGGCCGCCGTGATCGCCCAGCGGACCGCCCGGGAGGGCCGTGCCGGGCGCGTGGCCGACTGCTCGGGGTGTTCGCCGGGCAGCGGGCCGTCGAGGCCGAGGGCCAGTGCCTCGGCCAGGTGCAGGGCCCTGCGGCCGGTCCCGCCCTGTTCGATCTGGGTGCGGCAGCTGAAGCCGTCGGAGAGGACCAGGCTGTCGGGGGACGCGCCGCGGACGGCGGGCAGGACGCCCAGTTCGGCGACGGCCATGGAGACCTCGTGGTGGCCGCTCTGGAAGCCGAAGTCGCCGGCCAGCCCGCAGCAGCCCTCGTCGAGGACATCGGCGTCGAGGCCTGCGCGGCGCATGAGTTCACGGTCGGCGTCGAACTTCATGACGGCGTGCTGGTGGCAGTGGGTCTGCACGGTCGCGTGCCGGGCGAGCCGGGGCGGATGCCAGCCGTCGGGCGCGTGGTGGACGAGCTGTTCCGCGAAGGTGCGGACCTGCCCGGCCAGCCGCTGCACGTCCTGGTCCTCGGGCATCAGCTCGGGTGCGTCGGACCGGAAGACGGCGGTGCAGGAGGGTTCGAGGCCGATGACCGGGGTGCCGGCCTCCAGGTAGGGGCGCAGCACGTCGAGGGTGTGGCGCAGCACCTTCTGCGCGCGGGGCAGCTGGCCGGTGGAGATCCAGGTCAGGCCGCAGCACACCGGCCGGTCGGGCACGGCGACGCGGAAGCCGGCGTCCTCCAGGACGCGGACGGCCGAGATCGCGATCGCGGGATGGAAGTAGGTGCTGAAGGTGTCGGGCCACAGCACCACCGTGCGCGGGTCGGCCGGATCGGGTTCGTCGACGCCGCGGGCCCGCCACCACTGCACGAAGGACTGCCCGGCGAACACGGGCGCGGCGCGGGCCGCGTCGACGCCGGCCAGGAGTTTGCCCGCGCGGGCCAGTCCCGGCGCGTGCAGCGCCGAGTTGACCAGGTAGGGCGCGATACGGGACAGACGCGCCCATACGGGGAGCCAGCCCATGGAGTAGTGGGCGGCGGGACGCAGCCGGCCCTCGTAGTGGTGGGAGAGGAACTCCGCCTTGAGGGTGGCCATGTCGACCCCGGTCGGGCAGTCGGACTTGCAGCCCTTGCAGGCCAGACACAGATCCAGCGCGTCGCGCACCTCGGTGGAGTGCCAGCCGTCCGTGACGGCCGAGTCGGCGTGGCCGTCGAGCATCTCGAACAGCAGCCGCGCCCGGCCGCGGGTGGAATGTTCCTCCTCCCCGGTGGCCCGGCAGGAGGGACACATGACGCCGCCGGAGTGGCCGCGGCAGTTGCCGATCCCGACGCAGCGCATCACCGCACGGTTGAAGGAGTGGTCGTCCTCGGGGAAGCCGAAGTGCGTCGCGGGAGTCGCCGGGCGCCAGGCGGGGCCGAGGCGCAGCTGCCCGTCGACCGGATGGGGGTGCACGACCTTGCCCGGGTTCATCCGGTTGCCGGGGTCGAACAGCGCCTTAAGTTCGCCGAACGCGGTCACCAGCCGCTCGCCGAACATGCGGGTGAGCAGTTCGCCGCGGGACTGGCCGTCGCCGTGCTCGCCGGACAGGGAGCCGCCGTAGGAGGTCACGAGGTCGGCGGCCCGCTCCACGAAGCGGCGGAAGCCGGCCACGCCCTCGGCGGTCCTGAGCTCGAACGGGATGCGGGTGTGGACGCAGCCCTGCCCGAAGTGGCCGTAGAGGGACGGGTGGTCGTAGCCGAACTCCGTGAACAGTTTCCTCAGGTCCCGCAGATAGTCGCCGAGCCGCTCGGGCGGGACGGCCGAGTCCTCCCAGCCCTCCCACGTCTCCCGGTCGTCCGGCGGGCGGGCCGTGACGCCGAGCCCTGCCTCGCGTGCCCTGAGCATCCGCTGCTCGCGCTCGGGGTCGTCGGAGAACGCGACGTCGGCGTCCTTCTCGGTCCGGCCGACGGCGCGCAGCAGCGCGTAGGCCTGCTCGTCGACCTCCTCCTGGCTGTCGCCGCCGAACTGGAGCATCAGCCAGCTGTCGCCCTCCGGCAGGGCGTCCAGGGACTCCAGGTGGGCGTTCTCCTCGCGCATCAGCTGGGCCATGCGCCCGTCCAGTGCCTCCAGCTGTCCGGGGGCGCAGTGCTCGAGCAGGCGGGTGACGTCGTCGGCGGCCGCGCAGATGTCGTCGTAGCCGAGGACCAGCAGCGACTGATACGCCGGCACGGGCACCAGGCCGAGCTCGGCGTGCAGGACGGTCACCAGCGTGCCCTCGCTGCCGACCAGCGCCCTGGCCACGTCGAAGCCGTTCTCGGGCAGCAGCGAGTCGAGGTTGTAGCCGGAGACCCGGCGCGGGATCTTGGGGTAGCCGCGCCGGATGTCGGCGAGGTATTCGGCCACGAGACGGTCCAGGCCGTCGTACAGCTCGGCGCGCCGGCCGCCCGCCGCGGCGATCCGCGCCCGCTCGGCCCGGGACGTCGGCCCCACCCACATCCGTGTGCCGTCGTAGGTGAGCACCTCCAGGCGGCGCACGTTGTCGACGGTCTTGCCGTACGCCTGCGCGGACGCGCCGCACGAGTTGTTGCCGATCATGCCGCCCAGGGTGCAGTGGCTGTGCGTCGACGGCTTCGGGCCGAACTGCAGGCCGTGGTCGGACAGCCGCCGGTTGAGCTCGTCCAGGACGATGCCCGGCTCGACCACGCAGGTCCGTGCGTCGGGGTCGACGGAGATCAGCCCGTGGCAGTACTTGCTCCAGTCGACCACCACGGCCGTGTTCGTCGACTGTCCCGCGAGGCTCGTGCCACCGCCTCGCGACAGGACAGGGGCGCCGAAACGGGCGCAGACCCGCACGGCACGAGCCCCGGCCTCCACCGAACGGGGCACGACGACGCCGACGGGCATCTGACGGTAGTTCGAGCCGTCGGTGGAGTAGGCCCCCCTGCTGCCCGCGTCGAACCGGACCTCGCCCGCCACGGCCTCACGCAGCGACGCCGCCAACTGGGCCGTATCCGCTCCGGAGGCGTCGAAAGGGGGGTGGGTCATCGGAGCGACCGCCTTCCTGAGCCGTTGACCGTGCGCGACAGCCACTCTCGTCGGCTCTGGCTCTCGCCGCCGCTGCCGCCGCCCCGCCCGGGTACCCGGCCTTGCAGAGTGCAAGAGCGCATCGGGCGGGATTTTCCGGGCCCGGCTCCGAGGCCGCTGTGACCTGCCCGGGTCAGACGGGTCCGTTGCTCTTCGGGCGGCGGCGTCCTCCCTGGGGTGGGTCCGGCGGGGCCGGGTTGAGCGGGTCGTCGATGAGGCCCTGGACGCGACGGACTTCGTCGAGGGGGTCCACGGCCATTTCGTCGGCGGCCAGGGTCAGCGCTCTGAGGGCCGGTACGAGAGCCGCGCGCGCTTCGGCGGGCAGCCGTTGGACGAGGGCGCGGATCTCGGTGCGCCGGTGGGCGAGGACGCGCTCCACCAGGTCCTGCCCGGCGGGCGTGAGGCGCAGGACGACCTCGCGCCGGTTGTCGGGATTGGTCCGGCGGTCCATGTGGCCGGCGGACTCCAGGCGTTCGACCATGCGCAGGGCCGTCGAGGGGTTGACTCCCAGGGTCGCGGCCATGGCGGCGAGCTTGACGGGCCCGCAGGTGTTCAGCACGACCAGGGCGCGCAGCTGGGGCAGGGTCAGGGTGTCGTCGGTGGACGCGAGCGCGCGGGCGGAGATCGCCACGAGCAGCCTGGACGCCGCCATGACGGTGAGTGTGACCTCCTCGGCCTCCTGGTCGAGTTCCGCAGGGGAGGCCGGCGGCTCGGCTGCGGGCTCGAGCCGATGGGGTTCCTGCCGCGTCATCGTGTCCGTTCCGCCTCTCGATCACAATCATTGCAGAGTGCAATGTTAGGCTGGGTGTGACCAGTCTCGAGCCGCGCGGCGCGACGAGTGCGGGACAAGGGCGTGATCACGATGAAGGTCCAGCCGGTGCATGAAGCCTATTCGTTCGTGTGTCTGCGCTGCGGGCACGCCTGGGAGGGCGCCTACGAGATCCGGCACTCGGTCGACTGCCAGGGCCGCGTACGCGCGGACTACTACGTGCACGGCTTCAAGGTCCCGTCACCGCTGACGGCCAACCGGTGCCGCACGTGCCGCGGCTCCCGGATCCGGATCCTCCGGCCCGGGCGGGTGAGCTCGGCCAGCCCGCTGCTGGACTGACGACACCGTCGGGGCAGCCGCACGCGCTGGGTGCCGAGGTCCGGGAAGCACGAGGGCGCCGGGGGCGTGCCACGCACACAAGGCGCTCGTATTCCCAGCGATGCTCAGCCTGCGGCTTCACCACCCCCGGCAGCCGAGAGACCCGAGAGAAATTCGTGTGCAAGAACCCCGACTGCGGCTTCGTCGGTAACGCCGACTGGAACGCGGCCCGGAACATCTTGCGGCTCGACAGGCGAGATACGGCAGCGACGGGCACTCGTCACCTAGAAGCCCGGACGCTATGTGATCGAGCCAGTAGCTCACGACATCGTCACGGGGGTTGTCGTCGTTGCGCGGAATGCCGGTGATCGCGATGCCCCGCAGGAAGATCAGCAGCACGTCGAATGCCATACGGGTCTGCGCCGGGTCCGTCTGTGCGGTGGCTTTCTCGAAGATCTGACGCAGGGCGCGGCCCAGTCGCCGTTCCGGGGGGATCAGTGCGGCACGCAGTTGTGGATCGGTGCGGGCGCTGATCCAACAGTTCAAGCGCGGCCAGAAAGGGAGGCCCGGACATCGCGGATTGGATCACTGAGACCACTTGGGCCAGTGCGTGCGGCCCCGGCTCGATTCCGTCGGCCGCCGACCGCAGCAGTTCCAGGCGCTGATCGGCGATGTGATGGGTGGCGGCGACCGGCAGGTCCGTCTTTGAGGCGAAGTGGTGCGACAGGGCACCCCGGGACAGGTTGACCCGGTCCTGGATCCGCTGGGTTGTCGCGTTGGCCAAGGCCGGAATCATCCCGCCGCGCGCCAAGGGGGACAAAGGACTGGCCATGGGAGGCAGCGCCGAAGGACGGCTTCCACGCCCCGCGGCACACATACGCCTCCATCATGCCGGAGGCCGGAGAATCCGTCGTGACCCTGGCGCGGTGGCTCGGGCATTCCTCGCCGGCGATCACCCTCGGTTACTATGCTCACTTCATGCCGGAGGCCGGAAGCAAGGGGCGGACGGCCATCGACGGACTGCTGGGGAGGCAGGGCGATCTGCATGCCGTTCGAAACTCCCCAGATTCTCCCCAGGGCTGCTGACGGGCGTTTTCCGCTGTTTGAGGCCCCGAAGCCGGTCGTGGATTACAAGGCCGAAGAGGCGGGTGACCTGAGGAAATGTTGAGAGAGGTCGCTGCGACCCACTACATCGAACCCCTGCGCTCCGGCGGCTCCGTTCCCGGCGTCGTCGAGGCCGACGACCTGGGCACGTACGTCGTGAAGTTCACCGGTTCCGCGCAGGGCCGCAAGGCGCTGGTCGCCGAGGTGATCGTCGGCGAGCTGGCGCGGGCGCTCGGGCTGCGCTTCCCCGAGCTGGTCCTGGTGCACTTCGACCCGGCGCTCGCGGCGCACGAACCCCACCAGGAGGTGCGCGGCCCCCTCGACGCCAGCCACGGCGTCAACCTCGGCATGGACCTGCTGCCGGGAGCGAAGGACTTCACCCCGCAGGTCGCCGAGTCCTTCGCCGTGGACCCGTTGGAGGCCGGCCGGATCGTCTGGCTCGACGCGCTGACCGTCAACGTCGACCGGACGGTCCACAGCTCCAACCTGATGCTCTGGCCCACGTTCGGGACGGTGCCGCCGCGGCTGTGGCTGATCGACCACGGGGCCGCCCTCGTCTTCCACCACCGCTGGGACGCGTCCGCGCCGGACAAGGCCTACGACTTCCGCCACCACGCCCTCGGTCACTACGCCCCCGACACCCGCGCGGCCGACGCCGAGCTGGCCCCCCGGGTCACCGAGGAGCTGCTGCGCGCGATCGTGGCGGAGGTCCCGGACGCCTGGCTGACCCTCGAGGAGGGCTTCGCGACGCCGGACGCCGTCCGCGAGGCGTATGTGCGCTACCTCCACGCGCGCGTGAAGGCGTCAGCGGCCTGGCTGCCCACCGGCTTCCCCACCCGGGAGGAACGCGCCGCCGAGGAGGCCCTGCGCGCGGCGAAGACCCGTCAGGGCCGTCCGAACTGGCTCAAGCAGGTTCCCGACCTGCACGGCGAACCGGCGGCGGAACAGGATTGGTCGGTGCACCTCGGATGACCCACGCCGTGCAGATCGAGTACTGCACCCAGTGCCGCTGGCTGCCCCGCGCGGCGTGGCTGGCACAGGAGTTGCTGACGACCTTCGAGGCGGAGCTCACGGAGCTGTCGCTGAAGCCCGGCACGGGCGGCGTGTTCGTCGTCCGCGTCGACGGCGAGGTCGTCTGGGACCGCCGTGAGCAGGGCGTCCCGGAGCCCACGGCGGTGAAGCGGCTGGTACGCGACCGAGTGGCCCCGGGGCGGACCCTGGGCCACTCGGACCGTCCGGACCGTTCATAGCGTCCTCACCGTCCTCACCGTCCTCACCGTCCTGACCGGTCCGGAGGTCAGCCCTTGAGCTGTTCGTAGGCGGGCAGGGTGAGGAAGTCCGCGTAGTCCTCGTCGAGGGCGACCGTCAGCAGCAGGTCGTGCGCCTGCTGCCAGTGGCCGGCCGCGAAGGCCTCCTCGCCGATCTCGGCGCGGATCGCGGCGAGCTCCTCGGCGGCGACCTTGCGGGCCAGCTCGGGGGTGGCCTTCTCGCCGTTCTCGAACTCCACCCCGGCGTTGATCCACTGCCAGATCTGGGAGCGGGAGATCTCGGCGGTCGCAGCGTCCTCCATGAGGTTGAAGATGGCGACCGCGCCCAGGCCGCGCAGCCACGCCTCGATGTAACGGATGCCCACCTGCACGGCGTTGACCAGACCGGGATAGGTCGGCCTGGCGTCGAGCGAGTCGACGGCGATCAGGTCGGCGGCCTCGACGTGGACGTCCTCGCGCAGCCGGCCCTTCTGGTTCGGCCGGTCGCCGAGGACCCGGTCGAAGGACTCCATGGCGATCGGCACCAGGTCGGGGTGGGCCACCCAGGAGCCGTCGAAACCGTCGTTCGCCTCGCGGTCCTTGTCGGCCTTGACCTTCTCGAAGGCGACCTTGTTGACCTCGGCGTCGCGGCGCGACGGGATGAACGCGGCCATGCCGCCGATGGCGTGCGCGCCGCGCTTGTGGCAGGTGCGGACGAGCAGTTCGGTGTAGGCGCGCATGAACGGGGCGGTCATCGTCACAGCGTTGCGGTCCGGCAGGACGAACTTGGCGCCGCCGTCACGGAAGTTCTTGACGATGGAGAACAGGTAGTCCCAGCGGCCCGCGTTCAACCCCGAGGCGTGGTCGCGGAGTTCGTAGAGGATCTCCTCCATCTCGTAGGCGGCCGTGATCGTCTCGATGAGCACGGTGGCGCGGACGGTGCCCTGCGGGATGCCGACGTAATCCTGCGCGAAGACGAACACGTCGTTCCACAGGCGGGCCTCCAGGTGCGACTCCGTCTTCGGCAGGTAGAAGTACGGGCCCTTGCCGAGGTCGAGGAGACGCCGGGCGTTGTGGAAGAAGTAGAGGCCGAAGTCGACGAGTGCGCCGGGCACCGCGCGGCCGTCGGCGTCGACGAGGTGCCGCTCGTCGAGATGCCAGCCACGCGGCCGCATCACGACGGTGGCGAGCTCGCTGTTCTCCTTCAGCGCGTACGACTTGCCGGACGCCGGGTCGGTGAAGTCGATGGCGCGTGTGTAGGCGTCCGCCAGGTTGACCTGACCGAGGACGACGTTCTCCCAGGTCGGCGCGGAGGCGTCCTCGAAGTCGGCGAGCCAGACCCGGGCCCCGGAGTTGAGCGCGTTGATCGTCATCTTGCGGTCGGTGGGGCCGGTGATCTCGACCCGGCGGTCGTCCAGGGCCGCGGGGGAGGGCGCCACCCGCCAGGAGTCGTCCGCGCGGATCGCGGCGGTCTCCGGGAGGAAGCCGAGGGTGGACGTGCGGGCGATCTCGGCGCGGCGCTCCGCGCGGCGGGCGAGGAGTTCGTCGCGGCGCGGCGTGAACCGGTGGTGCAGGGCGGCCACGAAGGCGAGCGCCGCCGGGTTGAGGACCTCCTCCTGCCGCGGCAGGGGCTCGGCGTCGACGATGGCCAGCGGGGACGGCGCTGGTGCGGACATGAGCGGTCACTTCCTTCAGCGGTGGCACCGGGTGCCAGTCGAACCGGGTACGACGAGCGGGGCTCCGGACGAGCCGAGCCCTTCTGGAAAGTGGATACTAGTTTTCTCATGGTGGAAGTTCAATGGTTTGTTGATGTCGAGACTCTCCGGGTCGGGACACGCTGACGCTCGGTGCCAGGGGGTCTCGGTGTCGGCGCGCTCGGTGTCGGGGCGCTCACTCGAGGTGCGCGAGATCCTCTGGCGTGTCGATGTCGAACGGCCGTGCCAGGTCACCGCACTCGACGAGTGTGATCGCCGCCTGGTGCTCGCTCAGATAGGCGCGTGCCCCCCGGTCGCCGGTCGCGGTCGCGGCGACGCCCGCCCAGTGACGGGCGCCGAACAGCACCGGATGGCCGCGCTCGCCGTCGTAGGCGGCGGACACGAGCGAGGACTCGCCCTCGTACGCCGCGAGCACCCGCGCCACCGCCTCCGGCCCGATGCCGGGCTGGTCGACGAGGAGGACCAGCGCCGCCCGCGCGCCGCCCGCCGTGGGGTCGGCCGTGGGGTCGGCCGGCGGTGCGGAACGGGTCAGCGAGGCGAGTCCGGCGCGCAGTGAAGTGCCCATCCCCTGCGCCCAGTCGGGGTTCTCCACCAGCACGCACCCGTCCAGCCGGGCCCGCTCCCGTACGACGTCGGCGGCGGCCCCGAGCACCACGTGCACGCGCGCGCAGCCCGCCGCGCGCAGCGTCCGCACCGCGTGCTCCACCAGGGGGCGTCCCCGGTGTTCGAGCAGCGCCTTGGGCCGCCCGCCGAGCCGCCGGCCCCCGCCCGCCGCGAGGATCAGGCCCACGACCTGGCCCTGCGCGCGGGCCGCGGTCCCGTCTTCCGTGTGTGTCATGCGTCCTGCATACCTGACGCGGCGTCGGACGCGAGGTCTTGGGAGGCTGAATTTCGGTCCGCGCTGTGGCGCACCCGGCACGGGGTGGCGTTTACTGACCCGCGCGTCCCCCGGCGTGCGACCGGCGCCACGGGGAGGCGGGGCGGGACGGCGCGTACTCGTGCTCGGCGGGGTGCGAGGGGGGAGAGCTGTGTTGCGGAGCTTGGGGCAGAGGGCAGTGACCGGCAGCGACGAGGATCCGAGGGTGGCGGAACTGCGGACCGCGGTGTCCCGGCTGCGCCGTGAACTCGCCACGCATCCGGCGGAGTTCCCCGACCGGGTCATCGCCGAGGACGAACTCGCCGCGCTCGCCGCGATGGCGACCCACGGAACTCCGGAGGTCCCCCGGATGCGCCGCTCCCTGCTGCTGATCGCCGGCGCCATCGGCTCGGTGAGCGCACTGGCGCGCGGCCTGTCCGACGTGCGCAGTGCTGTGGAGCTCTTCGGGCAGGCCCCGCGCCGCTGACCCGCTTCCCCCGGTCCGCTCCGGCCTCCGGCGTCCAGTCTTCGGTGTCCGGCCCCCGGCGTCCGGCCCTCCCGCGTCCGGCCTTCGGTGTCCGGCCCTCCCGCGTCCGGCCTTCGGTATGGGGTCAGCCCACTCCGTTGCCGGAGTTGGTCAGTGCTTGCGAGAGTTCCGCCGCCACCTGCTGGAGCACCGGCACGATCCGCTGCGTGGCCTCCTCCGTGACGCGGCCCGCCGGGCCGGAGATGGAGACGGCGGCGGCGGTGGGGGAGTCGGGCACCGACACCGCGAGGCAGCGGACGCCGATCTCCTGTTCGTTGTCGTCGACGGCGAAGCCGGCCCGCCGTACCTCTGCCAGCGCCGCCAGGAAGCCCTCCGGCGTGGTGATCGTCTTGTCCGTGGCGGCGGGCATGCCGGTGCGGGAGAGCAGGGCGCGCACCTCGTCGTCGGGGAAGCCGGCCAGCAGGGCCTTGCCGACGCCCGTGGAGTGCGGCAGCACCCGGCGTCCGACCTCGGTGAACATCCGCATCGAGTGCTTGGACGGCACCTGCGCCACGTACACGATCTCGTCGCCGTCGAGCAGCGCCATGTTCGCCGTCTCGCCGGTCTCCTCGACCAGGCGGGCCAGATAGGGGCGGGCCCAGGTGCCCAGCAGCCGGGAGGCGGACTCGCCGAGCCGGATCAGCCGGGGGCCCAGCGCGTAGCGGCGGTTGGCCTGCTGGCGGACGTAGCCGCAGGCCACCAGGGTGCGCATCAGACGGTGGATGGTGGGCAGCGGCAGACCGCTGCTCGCGGACAGCTCGCTCAGGCCGACCTCGCCCCCCGCGTCCGCCATCCGCTCGAGGAGATCGAAGGCGCGCTCGAGGGACTGGACCCCTCCGCCGGCGGACTTGGCGGAGTCGGTGGTGCTGGCGCTCGACGTCGGCACGGCGCGTCCTTTCGAAACTGGCGGGCGGGGCTGAAGCCTACCCGTCGGTCGGTTGACTCCCGGCTTGTGCGTAGCTACGTTCTGCTGCACGGAATTATCGTTCCGCTTTGTGGAAACGTCCAGAGTAGTGACGGCGGGCACGCTGTGGGGGAGTGTGTCCTTGACGGTGCGGGAGCGGGAGTGAAGACTCCTTCAACAGAACGTTGAATTCTGTCCGGGCCTCCCGTCGCCCACGGGAGTGCACGGTAGAGAGGGGGCCGGGTGTCCGAGGCCGAACTGGTGCTGCGCTCGACACGCGTCATCACTCCCGAGGGGACGCGCCCCGCCGCGGTCGCCGTGGCGGGCGGCACGATCGCGGCCGTCCTGCCCTACGACGCCCCCGTCCCCGAGGGCGCCCGTCTGGAGGACTTCGGCGACGACGTCCTGCTGCCCGGCCTCGTCGACACGCACGTGCATGTCAACGACCCCGGCCGCACGCACTGGGAGGGCTTCTGGACCGCCACCCGCGCGGCGGCGGCCGGCGGCATCACCACCCTCGTCGACATGCCCCTGAACTCCCTGCCGCCGACCACCACGGTCGAACACCTGCGCCTCAAGCGGGAGGTCGCCGCGGACAAGGCGCACATCGACGTCGGCTTCTGGGGCGGCGCCCTGCCCGACAACGGCAAGGACCTGCGCCCCCTGCACGACAGCGGGGTGTTCGGCTTCAAGGCGTTCCTCTCCCCGTCGGGCGTGGACGAGTTCCCGCACCTCGACCAGGACGGCCTGGCCCGGTCCCTGGCCGAGATCGCCGGCTTCGACGGCCTGCTGATCGTGCACGCGGAGGACCCGCACCACCTGGACGCGGCCCCGCAGCGCGGCGGCCCCCGGTATGCCGACTTCCTCGCCAGCCGCCCGCGCGACGCCGAGGACACCGCCGTCGCGCACCTCGTCGCCCAGGCCCGGCGGCTCCACGCGCGCGTGCACGTCCTGCACCTCTCCTCCAGCGACGCGCTCCC
Source organism: Streptomyces sp. B21-105 (assembly GCF_036898465.1). NCBI lineage: Bacteria > Bacillati > Actinomycetota > Actinomycetes > Kitasatosporales > Streptomycetaceae > Streptomyces > Streptomyces sp. B21-105. The sequence goes on from NZ_JARUMJ010000001.1 coordinate 7,579,073, forward strand.
GCTGATCGCCGCCGCCAAGGCCGACGGCGTCCGGATCACCGCCGAGACCTGCCCGCACTATCTGACCCTGACCTCCGAGGAAGTGCCCGACGGGGCCAGCGAGTTCAAGTGCTGCCCGCCCATCCGCGAAGCCGCCAACCAGGACCTGCTGTGGCAGGCCCTCGCCGACGGCACGATCGACTGCGTGGTCACGGACCACTCGCCGTCCACGGCCGACCTGAAGACCGACGACTTCGCGACCGCGTGGGGCGGCATCTCCGGCCTGCAGCTCAGTCTCGCGGCGGTCTGGACCGAGGCGCGCAGACGGGGCCACGGCCTCGAGGACGTCGTGCGGTGGATGTCCACGCGCACGGCCGCGCTCGTGGGCCTCGACCGCAAGGGCGCGATCGAGGCGGGCCGGGACGCCGACTTCGCCGTCCTCGCCCCCGACGAGACCTTCACCGTCGACCCGGCGGCGCTCCAGCACCGCAACCGCGTCACGGCGTACGCCGGCAGAACCCTCCACGGCGTCGTGAAGTCCACCTGGCTGCGGGGCGAACGCATCGTCTCCGACGGCGAGTTCACCGAGCCGAGGGGGCGGCTGCTCACCCGCAGCCCCTGACGCCGACGCCCACGCCGACTTCGAGGCAGCGGGACGCCCGCACCCGCGCCCCAGCGCGCTTCCCGCACCCAGCCCGCGCTCCCCGCACCGGCCGACCCCCGAGAGGCAGATCTGATCACCGTGACGGCGACGACGAATTTCACCGGCGACGCGAACCCCTACACAGGCGGCGACCCGTACGCGGACTACCGCGCCGCCGACCTCCCCTTCACCCGGTACGTCGACCTCGCCGACCGGCGGCTCGGCGGCGCGGTCGTCGCCGCCAACGACGAGTTCTTCGCCCAGCGCGAGAACCTTCTCCTGCCCGGACCGGCCGAGTTCGACCCGGAGCGCTTCGGGCACAAGGGCAAGATCATGGACGGCTGGGAGACGCGCCGCCGCCGCGGGGTCTCCGCCGACCAGCCGTGGCCGACCGCCGACGACCACGACTGGGCGCTCGTGCGTCTCGGCGCACCCGGCGTGATCCGGGGCATCGTCGTCGACACGGCCCACTTCCGCGGCAACTACCCGCAGGCGGTGTCGGTCGAGGGCGTGTCGGTGGCGGGCTCGCCGTCGCCCGAGGAGCTCCTCGGGGACGACGTGAAGTGGACGACGCTGGTCCCCCGCACGCCGGTCGGCGGCCACGCGGCGAACGGGTTCGCCGTGGCGACGGAGCAGCGCTTCACGCATCTGCGGGTCAACCAGCACCCCGACGGCGGCATCGCCCGCCTGCGCGTGTACGGCGAGGTCGTCCCCGACCCCGGGTGGCTGGCGGTGCTCGGCGCCTTCGACGTGGCCGCCCTGGAGAACGGCGGCCTGGTCGAGGACGCCTCCGACCTCTTCTACTCGCCTGCGGTCCACACCATCCAGCCGGGCCGCTCCCGCAAGATGGACGACGGCTGGGAGACGCGCCGGCGCCGCGACCGGGGCAACGACTGGATCCGCTACCGGCTGGCCGCCCAGGCTCGGATCCGCGCGCTGGAGATCGACACCGCGTACCTGAAGGGCAACAGCGCCGGCTGGGCCTCGGTGTCGGTCAAGGACGGCGAGGACGGCGCGTGGATCGAGATCCTGCCGCGCACCCGCCTGCAGCCCGACACCGACCACCGCTTCGTCCTGCCTGAGCCCGCGGTCGGGACGCACGCGCGCGTGGACATCTATCCGGACGGCGGCATCTCCCGCCTGCGTCTGTTCGGCTCGCTGACGGAGGAGGGCGCACGCCGCCTCACGGCCCGCCACCAGGAGCTGGGCGGCTGACCCGGGACGGCGTCCGGGGGCACGCGGAGCCGGACGGCCGCAGCGGGACGGCCCCAGCGGGACGGCCGCAGCGGGACGGCCGCAGCCGGGACGCGCCCGGTCAGTCGGACCCCCGGCTCTCCGCAGCGGCGAACAGGGCGAACGCCAGCACGAGCAGGGCGACGCTCACGTACACCTCGTAGCCGTCCAGGAAGCCGATCCGCTGCACGAGGCCCACATGCCAGTGGGCGAACTCGTGCAGCAGCCCCAGGACGCCCTGCACCAGAACGAAGAATCCGAGCAGACCCAGCAGTTCCTTCATGTCGACGACCCTCGCCCCGCCGACCGTCGACGCGCCATCGGCCGCGGGGCGGCGCCCGCGCGACGAAAGACGCGCGACCGGGCGGCCGGCCGGGGCCGAAAGTCGGCGGCGGCGCGACTTCCGTCGACCGTCGTCCGCCGTCGGTAGGGATCACCGTCGGCGGGGAGGTGACCGGGCCGCCTCCTGCGTAGATTTGTCGCCCATGAGGGCAGACGACGACGCCGCGCCGACGGCGCCCGGCTTCACGGGACCCCGATGGCTGTGGCCGTCCGCGGTGGTCGCCGAGCTCGACCCGGACGCCGGGCTGGCGGCCCGCGGCACCGGCGCACCGCACGCGACTGGGCCGTCGACTTCTCCTGCTTCCTCCTGGCCGCAGCCGTCGGCCTGGCGATCGCGGACTCGGTCCCCGGCGAACAGGACCTGCCGTACGCCGTTGCGGTGGCCGACCAGCTGCTGGGCGCCCTCGCCTGCGCGGCGGTGTGGCTGCGCCGCCGGTGGCCGCTCGCCCTGGCCGTCACGCTGGTCCCGCTCGGTTTCCTGTCGACCACCTCGTCCGGCGCCCTCACCGTCGCCCTCTTCACCCTCGCCGTGCACCGGCCGTTCCGGTACGCGGCCTGGGTGGGCGGCGCCGAGCTGGCGCTGATCCCGCTGCTCGTCCGGGTGCGTCCGGACCCCGATCTGGGGTACCTGTCGGCAGTGGTGTGGACCGTGCTGATCACCGTCACGGTCCTCGGCTGGGGCATGTTCGTGCGGTCGAAGCGGCAGCTGATGCCGAGCCTGCGCGACCGGGCGCGGCGCGCCGAGACGGAGGCCCGGCTGCGCGCCGAGACGGAGGCCCGGCTGCGCGCCGAGCAGGCGCAGCGGCCGGCCCGCGAGGCCATCGCCCGCGAGATGCACGACGTGCTCGCGCACCGGCTCACCCTGCTCAGCGTGCACGCGGGCGGCCTGGAGTTCCGCCCCGACGCGCCCCGCGAGGAGATCGCCCGGGCGGCCGGCGTCATCCGGGAGAGCGCCCACAAGGCCCTCCAGGACCTGCGGGAGATCATCGGCGTCCTGCGGGCCGGGGAGCCCGACGACGCGGGCCGGCCCCAGCCCACGCTCGCCGGGCTGGACACGCTGGTCGCCGAGTCGCGCGAGGCCGGCATGAAGGTCACCCTCGACCAGCGGGTCACCGAGGCCGCCGCGGTTCCCGCCTCCGTCGGCCGCACCGCCTACCGCATCGTCCAGGAGGGTCTGACCAACGCCCGCAAGCACGCCCCGGGCACCAAGGTCGCGGTCACCGTCGTCGGCGGCCCCGGCGAGGGCGTCGCGGTGAGCGTGCGCAACCCCGCGCCGGAGGGCGACGTCCCGGCCGTCCCCGGCTCCGGGCAGGGCCTGATCGGCCTGACCGAACGGGCGACGCCGGCCGGCGGACACCTGGGGCACGGGGCGCGCGACGGGAAAGACTATCGGGCACCGGATCAACCCCGTCCCGGATCGGCCCGTCCCGGCTCACTCCGTCCCGAGGGACGCCGGGATCTCCGTGAGGCGTACCGCCCGGCGTTCCCGGCGGGACACCTCGCAGGCCTCGGCGATGCGCAGGGCCTGCAGGGCCTCCCGGCCGTCGCAGGGGTTGGCGCGGTCTCCGCGGACGACGTCCACGAAGGCGTTCAGCTCCGCTGTGTAAGCGGGTTCGAAGCGTTCCAGGAAGCCCGTCCACGGCTTGTCCGCGGCCGGCGGACCGGTGGGCTCGGTGGACGCGATCGGCGTGCGGTCGTCCAGACCCACGACGATCTGGTCCAGCTCCCCGGCCAGCTCCATGCGGACGTCGTAGCCCGCCCCGTTGAGCCGCGTCGCCGTGGCGGTGGCGAGGGCGCCGTCGTCGAGGGTGAGGACCACGGCCGCCGTGTCCACGTCCCCCGCCTCGCGGAACATCGCGGGACCGGCGTCGGACCCGGCCGCGTACACGTCCGCCACCTCGCGCCCGGTCACCCAGCGCAGACAGTCGAAGTCGTGGATGAGCGCGTCCCGGTAGATCCCGCCGGACACCGGCAGCCAGGCGGCCGGCGGCGCGGACTCGTCGGAGGTCAGCGACCGCACCGTGTGCAGCCGTCCGAGGCGTCCCGAGCGCACCGCCTCCCGGGCCCCCGTGTACCCCGCGTCGAAGCGGCGCTGGAAGCCCATCTGGAGGATCGTGCCCGCGCTCTCGACCTCGGCGATCGCCTGTAAGGTCCCCGCCAGGTCCAGGGCGATCGGCTTCTCGCAGAAGACCGGGAGCCCGGAGCGTGCTGCCCGACCGATCAGTTCGGCGTGGGCCGAGGTGGCCGTCGTGATGACCACGGCGTCCACGCCCCAGCGGAAGATCTCGTCCACCCCTGGGGCGGCCGTCTCGCCCAGCCGCAGCGCGAGCTCCTGGGCCCGCGCCTGGTCCGCGTCCGTCAGGATCAGGGATCCGACCTCGCGGTGACGGCTGAGTGTGTTCGCATGAATGGTGCCTATGCGGCCCGTCCCGATGACCCCGATGCGCATGGAACCAAAGTGACCTGGCATTCAGCGCCTGTCAATGCGCATGTCCGGACAATCGGACTACACAACTTCCCGTCAACCGGTCGCGGAGCTACGCTCGGGCCGTGCCGAAACCAGGAGTGGACCCGACCGTGCAGCTGGAACTACGTGTGGACCGCAGTTCTCCGGTGCCGTTGTACTTCCAGCTCGCCCAGCAGCTGGAGGCCGCGATCGAGCACGGCTCGCTCACCCCCGGCAGCCTGCTGGGCAACGAGATCGAGCTCGCCGCACGGCTCGGCCTGTCCCGGCCGACCGTCCGCCAGGCGATCCAGTCCCTCGTCGACAAGGGCCTCCTGGTGCGCCGCCGGGGCGTCGGCACGCAGGTCGTGCACAGCCAGGTCAAACGCCCCCTGGAGCTCAGCAGCCTCTACGACGACCTGGAGGCGGCCGGGCAGCGTCCGGCGACGACGGTCCTGGTCAACACCGTGCTGCCGGCGTCCGCCGAGGTCGCGGCCGCGCTCGGGGTGGCCGAGGGCAGCGACGTCCACCGGGTGGAACGGCTGCGGCTGGCGCACGGCGAGCCGATGGCGTACCTGTGCAACCACCTGCCCTCCGGTCTGCTCGACCTCGACACCGCACAGCTCCAGGCCACCGGCCTGTACCGGCTGATGCGGGCCGCCGGGATCACCCTGCACAGCGCCCGCCAGTCCATCGGCGCCCGCGCCGCCACCGCCGACGAGGCCGAGCGGCTCGCCGAGGAGCGGGGCGCCCCGCTGCTGACCATGCAGCGCACCACCTTCGACGACACCGGCCGCGCGGTCGAGTTCGGCGACCACATCTACCGCCCGACCCGCTACTCCTTCGAGTTCCAGCTGCTCGTGCGCCCCTGAGCGCGATGCCGTGCCCCCCGTCACCCCGGCCCGCCGGCGGCGGGGACGCCGACGAGGACCGTCCCGGCGACCCCGCCACGAGCTGCGGCGTCGCGCGCGTGCCCGTCGCCGCGCCCCCGCGCCCGCCCGGCGTCCGCCGAAGGCGAAGCCCGCGCGCCGTCGTCGCCCGGCTCGGCACCCGAGGTGAGGGTGAGGCAGAATCGGCGACGATGAGCACCTACGGCAACTTCAGCGCCCCGATCGGCTCCCGCCGCGCCCCCGCACTTCGCACGGTGGGCCCCAGGGAGCGCCGCTCGCACCTCACCGCGCCCCGGGTGCCCACGGTGGGCATCGACATCGGCGGCACCAAGGTGATGGCGGGCGTCGTCGACGCCGACGGCAACATCCTGGAGAAGGTCCGCACCGAGACGCCGGACAAGTCGAAGAGCCCCAAGGTCGTCGAGGACACGATCGTCGAGCTGGTCCTGGACCTGTCCGACCGCCACGACGTGCACGCCGTCGGCGTCGGGGCGGCGGGCTGGGTCGACGCCGACCGCAACCGTGTGCTGTTCGCGCCCCATCTGTCCTGGCGCAACGAACCCCTCAGGGACCGCCTCTCCGGCCGCCTCGCGGTGCCCGTCCTCGTCGACAACGACGCCAACACCGCCGCCTGGGCGGAGTGGCGCTTCGGCGCGGGCCGCGGCGAGGACCACCTCGTCATGATCACCCTCGGTACCGGCATCGGCGGCGCGATCCTCGAGGACGGCCAGGTCAAGCGCGGCAAGTACGGCGTCGCCGGCGAGTTCGGCCATATGCAGGTCGTGCCCGGCGGCCACCGCTGCCCGTGCGGCAACCGCGGCTGCTGGGAGCAGTACAGCTCGGGCAACGCGCTGGTCAGGGAGGCCAAGGAACTGGCCGCGGCCGACTCGCCGGTGGCCTACGGCATCATCGAGCACGTCAAGGGGCAGATCGGGGACATCAGCGGCCCCATGATCACCGAGCTGGCCCGCGAGGGCGACGCCATGTGCATCGAGCTGCTCCAGGACATCGGCCAGTGGCTCGGCGTCGGCATCGCCAACCTCGCCGCGGCCCTCGACCCGTCCTGCTTCGTGATCGGCGGCGGCGTCTCGGCCGCCGACGACCTGCTGATCAGCCCCGCGCGGGACGCGTTCAAGCGCCAGCTCACCGGTCGCGGCTACCGCCCCGAGGCCCGGATAGTGCGTGCCCAGCTCGGCCCCGAGGCCGGCATGGTCGGCGCCGCGGACCTGGCCCGTCTGGTGGCCCGCAGGTTCCGGCGCGCCAAGCGCCGCCGCGTGGAGCGCTACGAGCGCTTCGAACGGTTCACGGAGGCGGCCCGCCGCACCCAGGACACGGCTTGACGGCCGTGTCGCCTTCCGCCCGCACACGGCTCGACGGCTGTGTCGCCCTTCGCCCAGGACAGCGCATGACCCCGGTACCGCCACCGCACCGCACGACCTCGGACACCGCATGACTGCTTCGCTGCCCCGCCAGGCCGCGTCCTTTGGCGAGCCGCCCCACCCGCCGGAGGACCGCCGGCACATGATCCGCCGCAGGGCGCTCACCCTGCTGATCATCGTGCTGCTCATCGGCGGCCCGGCCGGCTACCTGGCGATCTCCGCCGGCCAGAGCCGCGACAGCGGCAAGGACAAGGCGGCGAAGTGGTCGGCGACCGGCCTGACCGAGGGCTGGCCGTCGAAGGTGCAGCGCCGCCTGTACCAGGTGCCGGTCCCGCACCCCGCCAACAACGTCGCCTACTACGAGACGAACAACTGGAAGACCAGCCGGCTCTACGTGCAGTTCCAGACCACGCACGCCGGCCTCGACCAGTTCCTCGCGGAGATCGGCGTCAGCCGGGACGACCTGAAGAAGGGCGACATCGCCATCAGCGACCGCGACCAGGAGATCACCGGCTGGAAGTTCTCCGGCCCCGGCTCCCGTCCCGGGGACGACCTCGGCATCGTCGTCGAGCGGAAGAACCCGCAGCCGACGCTGGACATCGTCGTGAACACCGGAAACACGGTCTTCCCGCTCGTGTACGTCGTCTCCCGCACGGTCCCCTGACGCCGCTCCCGGTCCCGCTCCCCGAGGCCCCGCCCCTTGGACGCCCCTCGGTTCCCGCCGGACCCGACGGGGTGGGACGGCGGGCCGGCCGGGACCGATTGTCAGACCCCGCCCGTAGAGTCGAAGACGACTGATCCGACAGGCGGGCGGGAGGTGGACACCCGGCATGAGCGTCATGGCCGAAGGGACGGCGGCTGCCGCCGAGCCCGCTTCCGTCTCCTCGTGCGTGCGGCTCGCCGCCGTCTTCCTGCCCGCCCCCCTCCCGCGCGAGGGCCGCGTCGCCTTCTGGGACCCGGCCGGCGACGCGCTGCCCGCCGCCCCCCAAGGGCAACGCACGGAGCTCACCGTCGTCCGCCGTCACGGCGCCACGATCCGCCGCAGGCAGACCCCGGCCCTGTCCCTGCCGCTCGACACGGCGCTCCCCCTGCTCGTGCGCGCCCGCAGCGACCCCGCCGCCCATCCGGCGACCGCCTGCTGGGGCGCGGCCGCGCTGCACGCGCTGCGGCTCGCCGCCCGCGGCAGGCTCCTGCCCGGCCTCACGCCCGCCGGACACGACGCCTGGCGCGCGGGCCCCCTGGACCAGGAGGACGTCGCACACCTGCGCGCGGTCGCCGCCGCCCTCCCGCCCGAGGGCCACGCCGTGCCTCTCCCCGGCCCCGGCCCGCTCCTGCTGCCCCGGCCCGAACCCCTGATGCGCTCCTTCCTCGACGCGGTCGCGGACATCCTGCCCCGCACCCCGGCCGCGCCGCACGCCTGCGGGAAGCCTTTCGCGGACCGCCGGCCTCAGCGGCTGCCCGGCACACACGACTGGGCCGCGGAGGTCGCCGCCGGCATGGACGCGGGCGTGCGGATCTCGCTCCGCCTCGACCTGTCGGCGTACGACATGTTCGACGCGCCCGGCGACGAGGGGCACGGCGGGGCCCGGGCGCGCAGCGCGGGCGCGGCGATCGTCCAGGTGCACAGCCTCGCCGACCCGACGCTGGTGGCGGACGCGGCGGCGCTGTGGGCGGGCGAGGCCGACGCGGCCTTCGGGGCACGCGCACGCGTGGACGCGGCCCTCGCCGTGCGGCGCGCGGCCCGCGTGTGGCCGCCGCTGGCCCGGCTCGCCGAACAGGACGCGCCGGACGTCCTGGCCCTCTCCGAGGACGAGCTGGGCGACCTGCTGGGCGTGGCCGCCACCCGGCTCGCCGCGGCCGGGGTCGCCGTGCACTGGCCCCGGGACCTCGCACAGGACCTCAGCGCGGCCGCCGTGGTCCGTCCGGCGCCCGGCTCCGCCACCGACGGCGGGGGCTTCTTCGAGGGCGAGGAACTGCTCCAGTTCCGCTGGCAGCTGGCGATCGGCGGCGACCCGCTCAGCGAGGCCGAGATGGACGCGCTGGCGGAGGCCCACCGCCCGGTGGTGCGGCTGCGCGACCAGTGGGTGCTGGTCGATCCGGCGCTGGTGCGCAAGGCCCGCAAACGCGAACTGGGTCTGCTGGACCCGGTCGACGCCCTCTCCGTCGCCCTCTCCGGCGTCGCCGAGGTCGACGGCGAGACCGTCGAGGCGGTACCGGTCGGCGCGCTGGCCGCCCTGCGGGACCGGCTCACCGCCGGGGTGCGGCCCGCGGAGCCGCCCGCCGGCCTGCGCGCGGTCCTGCGCGACTACCAGCTGCGCGGCCTGGCCTGGCTGGACCTCATGACCTCCCTCGGCCTCGGCGGCTGCCTCGCCGACGACATGGGCCTCGGCAAGACGATCACCGTCATCGCCCTGCATCTGAAGCGGGCCCGCACCGAGCCCACCCTGGTGGTGTGCCCGGCCTCCCTGCTGGGCAACTGGCAGCGCGAGATCGAACGCTTCGCGCCCGGGGTGCCCGTCCGCCGCTTCCACGGCCCCGACCGCAGCCTGGCCGGGCTGTCCGGCGGCTTCGTCCTCACCACGTACGGCACGATGCGTTCGGCGGCGCCGACGCTGGCCGGACAGCCCTGGGGCATGGTCGTCGCGGACGAGGCGCAGCATGTGAAGAACCCCTACTCGGCGACGGCGAAGGCCCTGCGCACCATCCCGACCCCCGCCCGCGTGGCCCTGACCGGCACCCCCGTCGAGAACAACCTGTCCGAGCTCTGGGCGCTGCTCGACTGGACGACACCCGGGCTCCTCGGCCCCCTGAAGTCCTTCCGCGCCCGGCACGCGCGCGCGGTGGAGAACGGCGAGGACGACCAGGCGGTGGAGCGCCTCGCCCGGCTGGTCCGCCCGTTTCTCCTGCGCCGCAAGAAGTCCGATCCAGGCATCGTGCCGGAGCTGCCGCCCAAGACGGAGACCGACCACCCGGTCCCGCTCACCCGCGAACAGGCCGCCCTCTACGAGGCGGTGGTCCGCGAGTCCCTGCTGGCCATCGAGACGGCGGACGGCATCGCCCGCCGCGGCCTGGTGCTGAAGCTGCTTGGCGCGCTGAAGCAGATCTGCGACCACCCCGCCCTCTACCTCAAGGAGGCCGGCGCCTCCGCCGGTGACGCACTGGCCGCCCGCTCCGGCAAACTCGCCCTGCTGGACGAACTGTTGGACACCCTCCTCGCGGAGGACGGCTCGGCCCTCGTCTTCACCCAGTACGTCGGCATGGCCCGTCTGATCACCGCCCACCTCACCGCCCGCGCCGTCCCCGTCGACCTGCTGCACGGCGGGACTCCGGTGCCGGAACGGGAACGGATGGTGGACCGCTTCCAGAGCGGCGCCACCCCGGTCCTCGTGCTCTCCCTGAAGGCCGCCGGCACCGGCCTCAACCTGACACGCGCGGGGCACGTCGTGCACTTCGACCGGTGGTGGAACCCGGCGGTGGAGGAACAGGCCACCGACCGCGCCTACCGCATCGGCCAGACCCAGCCGGTCCAGGTGCACCGCCTCATCACCGAGGGCACGGTCGAGGACCGCATCGCCGAGATGCTTCAGGTCAAGCGCGCCCTGGCCGACGCGGTCCTCGGCTCCGGGGAGTCGGCCCTGACCGAGCTCACGGACCGTGAACTGACCGATCTGGTCAGGCTGCGGAGGGAGGCGTGATGAGCGAACCGCACAAGAGCGGCGGGCCGGCCGACGAGGCACGCCGGGCGCTGCGGGCGGCCCGGGAGCGGCAGCAGGAGCAGACGCCGCAGCCCGCGCAGCAGCCCGCGCGGGAGCGGCGAGCGGAACGGCCCGGCCGTCCCGCGGTCCCCGCCGCCCCTCGACCGGCCGACGCCGCCCGCGCGGCCCTCGCACCGCCCGCAGTCGCGGCGCCGGCCCCCGACGCGGAGCAGGCGGCCGACGCCCCTTCCACGTCCGACGAGCCGCCGACGCCGTCCTCCCGCCCCCTCGCGACCGTCCCGAACGGCACCTCCCCACCGGCCGGTCCCGACAAGAGCGCCACGACCTCGGAGACCGGACCCGTCCCCGACGCCACGACCGTCGCGCCCGCGACCGCTCCACGTCCCGGGGACATCGCCCGTGAGGCGCTGCGCGCGGCACGCGCACAGGCACGCCGAGGTCCCGCGGGGACCGAGGCACAGACACCCGCCGACACAGCCGTACCGTCGGCCCGTGAGGCGGCCCGTGAGTCGTCGCGCGAGGCGGCCCGTGAGTCGGTCTCCGGCCGACGGCGTCACCGTCACGGCCCGCGCCCCGCCGCGCAGCCCGCCGTGCGCCCCGCCGACGTCGGGCGACCGGACCGCACGGGGGAGCACACGCGGGGTCGGCTCGCCGAGGAACGCGCCCGCGCCGTACGGGAGTTGCTCGCCGACTCCTTCCGCATGCCGTCGGACGACGCCGCCGAACCCCCACCCCGACAGCCCCTGCCCCCACCCGGACCTGGGCGAGAGCCCGAGCCTGGGCGCCGGCCCGAGCCCGAGCCCGAGCGTGCACTCGACCCAGGGATCCCCCGGAGTCACGCGGAGAACGGCCCCGACGGCCCCGACCACGCCGGCGGCTTCGACGCTCCCGACGGCCGCGAGAGCCATGCGTTTGCCCCGGCGTACGACGACCTTGCACCCCACGCCCCCCGGTCCATGGCCGCCCCCTCCCGCGACGGCGATCACCGCCGCACCTTCCCGGCCTTCCCTCCGCGCACCGGCGGCGCCTTCGCCGGAACCTGGTGGGGCAACGCCTGGGTCGCCGCGCTCGAGGAGGGCGCCCTCGACGTCAAGCGCGTGATCCGCGGGCGCGGTTACGCCGAGCAGGGAAACGTGGACGCGATCACGGTCACGCCGGGACACGTCCTCGCCTATGTGCAGGGCAGCCGCCCCCGCCCGTACCGCGTCCAGGTCCGGCTGCGCACCCTCGGCGAGGAGGACTGGGAGCGCTTCCTGGCCGCCGCCGTCGAGCACCCCGGGCACATCGCCGCGCTGCTCGACAAGGAGATGCCGGAGTCGCTCGCCGAGTGCGGCGTGCCGCTGCTGCCCGGCCCGGGCGACCTGGAACCGCAGTGCAGCTGCCCCGACCGCGGTCACCCCTGCAAGCACGCGGCCGCCCTCTGCTACCAGACCGCCCGGCTGCTCGACGCCGACCCGTTCGTGCTGTTCCTGCTGCGCGGCCGGGGCGAGCGCGAGCTGCTGGACGCGCTGTCCCGTCGCAACGCCGCCCGAGCGGCCCGCGCCGCACAGGAGCGGCAACCGCGGCCACTGCCGGGCGTGCGGGCCGCGGAAGCCCTCGCCGAGCGCCGCCTGCCACCCCTCCCGACCCCGCTGCCCGCGCCCGCGCACCCCGAGCAGCCCCCGGTGTACCCGTCCGCGCCGAACGGCCCCGACTCCTTCGCGCTGGACCACCTCGCGACCGACGCGGCCGCCCGCGCCCACGCCCTGTTGACCACCGGCGATGACGCGATCGGCGCGCTGACCCTCTGGCAGGACGCCGTACGGCTCGCCGCGTCCCGCCCCGGCTCCGGGCTCACCGTCGCCACCCGGGCCCTCTACGCCTCGCTGGCCTGTGCCGCCGGCCGCACCCCGTCCGAACTGGCGCGCGCGGTGGCCGCCTGGCGGCAGGGCGGACCGGACGGGCTCGCCGTCCTGGAGGAGACCTGGGACCCGCCCGCGGGCCGCTTCGACCGGGCCCGCCCCCTCCTCCTGGCCGCCGACCTGCCCGCCTTCCGCCCCCGTCGCAACCATCTCACCCACCCCCACGGCCATGTCCAACTCCGCTTCGGGCGGGACGGGTTGTGGTACGCGTACGAGTCCGAACCCGGCCGTGACGACTGGTGGCCGCGCGGCACCCCCGACCCGGACCCGGTGGGCGCCCTCACCGGGCTGGGCGGCTCGGGCGAGTTGTGAAGCCGCCCGGCGCGCGCACCGGACGGGCCGCGGCAGCCGGAGTCCCGGGAGGGCCGATGCCGGAGGTCCCGAATACGGTCCGACCATGGATGACCAGCGGTCCTCTCCTCCTCCGGGATCGGGCGCGAGCGCGATGCCGGCGCACGGGGCGGAAGACGTACGACAGGCGTGGGGCCGGGTGACCGGCCGGCTCGAACAGCATGCCCCTGCCGTTTTCGCCCGGCTCGGCGGCCCGGGCTCCCCGGCGGCCGTCAGCGCGGCCGAGGAACGCATGGGCCTCAGACTGAACGGATACCTCGTCAACGACAAGGGACGCATACCCGCCGCCATCCGTGTGGCGTACGACGCATCGCGGTGAGCACACCGCCGGATCCGTGCCCTGGGGGACGAGGAAGGCAGAGGTGTCCTGTTATCACCCTTCCGCGTTAAATGCGTGGACCGGTGGCGTCCTCGGACGGGAGACTTCCGACTTCCGAACCACCGGGAGTGTGATGGGAACAACAGATGCGCGAGGATCGACGCCGGGCAGGAGCGCGGTCGTTCTGGCGCTGCGCCGCTACGGCCTGGAACTGCTGCGACTAAGACGACTGGCCCTGCCCGCGCTGCTGCTGCCGGCCGTGGGCAACATCGGCATCCGCTACGTCGCCCCCCTGCTGATCGCCAAACTGGCCGGACAGGCCGCCGGCGAGAGCGGTCTCACCCTCGGCTCGGCGCTGCCGTACGTGCTGGGCTTCGGTGTGACGCTGCTGCTCGCCGAGGCGGTGTGGCGGGTCGCGCAGCACTGCCTGAACCGTGTCGACGCCCTCGGCATGGAGCACCTGTACGTGAGCGGCATGGACGAACTCCTCGCCCAGGACGCGGCGTTCTTCCACGACAACTTCGCGGGCTCCCTCACCAAACGGGTGCTGAGCTTCGGCAAGCGCTTCGAGGACTTCGTCGACACGGTGACGTACCGGATCGTGGGCAGTCTCGTCCCCCTGGTGTTCGGCGCCGTGGTGCTGTGGACCTACGAGCCGATGCTCGTCGTCGGCCTTCTCGTGATGATCGCGCTGACCGTGGTGGCCGCGACACCGCTGATCCGCCGGCGGCAGAGGCTCGTCCACGACCGTGAGGCGGCGATCGCCAGGGTCTCCGGACATGTCGCCGACAGTCTCGGGAACATGGAGACCATCCGGGCGTTCGCGGCCGAGTGGCGGGAGGCCGACGAACACCGCAGCCGTGTCGCGGAATCCCGGCGCCTGACGCTCAGGTCGTGGGACTACGGCAACCTGCGCGTCGACATCCTGATCGCCCCGATGTCCGTGCTGACCAATGTGCTGGGCCTGGTGGTCGCCATCGTCTTCGGCGGTCCGGGCCAGGGAGTGGAGGAGGTCGTCATCGCCTTCACCTACTACTCCAACGCCACCCAGATCATGTTCGAGTTCAACCAGATCTACCGGCGTCTGGAGAGCTCGATGACCGAGGCCGCGCAGTTCACGGAGCTGCTGCTGGATCCGCCCACCGTGCTCGACCCTGCGGAACCCGAACCGCTCGCGGCGCGGGACACCGGCGTCCGCTTCGAGGCGGTGACCTTCGCCCACGCGGGCGCGAAGCCGATCTTCCAGGGTCTCGACCTGGACGTGCCGCCGGGCGCCCGGATCGGCCTGGTCGGCAGATCGGGCGGCGGCAAGACCACACTCACCCGGCTCCTGCTGCGGATGTCGGACATCGACGACGGGCGCATCCTGGTCGGCGGTCAGGACATCAGCCGGCTGCGCCAGAGCGACCTGCGCTCCCTGATCGCCTACGTCCCGCAGGAACCCGCCATGTTCCACCGCAGTCTGCGCGACAACATCGCCTTCGCCCGGCCCGGCGCCACCGACGAGGAGATCCGCGCCGCGGCCGCGGCCGCGCACGTCACGGAGTTCGCCGACCAACTCCCGGACGGCTTCGGCACCCTGGTCGGGGAGCGCGGGGTGAAACTCTCGGGCGGCCAGCGCCAGCGCGTCGCCCTCGCCCGGGCCATCCTGCGCGACGCGCCGATCCTGCTGCTGGACGAGGCGACCAGCGCGCTGGACTCGGAGAGCGAGCTCCTCGTCCAGGACGCCCTGTGGCGGTTGATGGACGGACGCACGGCGCTCGTGGTCGCCCACCGGCTGAGCACCGTCGCCGGCATGGACCGTCTCGTCGTCCTCGACCGCGGAAGCGTCGTCGAGCAGGGCTCCCACGAGGAACTGCTCGCGGTGGACGGCGCCTACGCCAAGCTGTGGCAGCACCAGTCGGGCGGCTTCCTCGGCGAGAGCGCCGAGCCGGCCCCGGCACGAGACCAGGGCAAGGATCCGGACCACGGCCCGGACCAGGGCCCGGACCAGGGCCCGGACCAGGGCCCGGACCAGGGCCCGGGCCAGGGAGCCGGCGCCGGCGCGCTGCCGGGACCGGCCGACCCGGCGCCGGAGGAGGACGCCAGAGAGTCGTCGTCGCCCGTTCGTACGAGCACCGGGTCCACCTGACCGGCATCGGCGGCCGCTCCTTCCGGCACCCGCCGAAGTCGTCGGCGTCCGGCATCAAGGAGCCGTGAAGACTGCCGGAACACGGCAATGTGCCGCACGGCATCGGCAGTTCAAGATGGAGCCGCAGAAACAAGGGGAGCGGTTTTGGCGCTCTGCTCTGGCGACAGGGCAGGCGCCGGGACCCGGGAGCTCGGCACGGGGGCGGGGACATGGAACAGATCGTGGACGCCGCTGTGCGCTTTCCCACCGTCACCGTCACCCCGGCCCTGGTCGTCGCTCTCGGCTTCTGGCTGCTGGTCCTGCTGGGGCGGACCGATGTGCGCGCCTTCGACGCCGATGCCCCCTCGCTGACCAGGTCGCTCGGTGGGACGCCGGTCGCCGTCGCGGTCTCCGTCGTGATCGTGAGCGACTGGCTGGTCAGCCTCACCGGAACGCTGCTGATGGAGCCGGCGTCCCCGAGCGGTCCCGGCGGTGCCGCGGCCCGGGTCGCCCTGCTCGTCCTGGCCGCACTGGTCGCGCTGGTCGCCCGGCCGGTGACACGACGGTGTGCGGCGCCGCTCGACAGGCTCTTCCCGGGCGGCCCGGGGGTGTACCGGCGCGCTGCCGCGCTCAGCGCTCCCTACGACCCCGGCAGTCCCCACCCCGGCGGCTGAGCCGCCCACGGGCCCCGCGGCCGGACCGCGCGCACCTCTGCCCGACGCGCGCCCCACGCACGCGCCCGACGTACGCCCGGCGCTCACCCGATGCAACGTCTGACGCGCGCCCCGCGTCTCTGCCCGCACGGAACGGTCCACCCGGCCTCGCCGTCGAGGCCGCCAACTCCTCGCAGACCCGAAGCTCGAAGGATGACGTATGAATGCCATCACCGCGGGCGCCGGCGTGCTCATCGCCGCCGGCCTGCTCGTCACCGTCGCCGCACTGTTCGTCGTCTCCCGGCTGTTCCGCAAGGTGGAGCAGGGCAAGGCGCTGATCGTCTCCAAGACGCGCAAGGTCGACGTGACCTTCACCGGTCAGGTGGTCCTGCCGGTACTGCACAAGGCCGAGGTGATGGACATCTCGGTGAAGACGATCGAGATCACCCGGGCCGGCAAGGAGGGGCTGATCTGCCGGGACAACATCCGCGCGGACATCCGGATCTCGTTCTTCGTGAAGGTCAACAAGACCGTCGAGGACGTCATCAAGGTCGCCCAGGCCGTCGGCACGGTGCGGGCGAGCGACCAGAGGACGCTGCAGGAGCTGTTCCACGCGAAGTTCTCCGAGGCGCTGAAGACCGTCGGCAAGCAGATGGACTTCACCGACCTGTACACCAAGCGCGAGGAACTCCGTTACCAGATCATCGAGTTGATCGGTGTCGACCTCAACGGCTACCACCTCGAGGACGCGGCGATCGACTACCTGGAGCAGACGCCGCTCACCCAGCTGGACCCGGCGAACGTCCTGGACGCCCAGGGCATCCGGAAGATCACCGAGCTGACGGCCGTGGAGCACGTGCGCACCAACGAGGCCCAGCGCACGGAGGAGAAGGAGATCACCCGGCAGAACGTCGACGCCCGCGAGGCCATCCTGGAGCTGGAGCGCCGGCAGGCCGACGCCGAGATCAGGCAGCGCCGCGAGATCGAGACCGTACGCGCCCGTGAGGAGGCCGAGACGGCGCGGGTGGTGGAGGAGGAGCGGCTGCGCGCGCAGTCCGCCTTCCTGCAGACCGAGGAGCAGCTCGGCGTGCAGCGGGAGAACCAGGCCCGCGAGGTCGCCGTCGCGCAGAAGAACCGCGAGCGGGTCATCGCGATCGAGAACGAGCGCATCGAGAAGGACCGTCTCCTCGAGGTGATCGCCCGGGAACGGGAGACCCAGCTGACGCAGATCGCCGCTTCCAAGGAGGTCGAGGCGGAGAAGCGGGACATCGCCGAGGTCATCCGTGAGCGGGTCGCCGTGGACCGCACCGTGGCCGAGCAGGAGGAGGCCATCAAGAAGCTGCGGGCCGTGGAGGAGGCGGAGCGCGGCCGGCAGAGCGTGATCATCGCCGCCGAGGCCGAGGCGCAGGAGAAACTCGTCAAGGACATCAAGGCTGCCGAGGCCGCCGAACAGGCCGCCGTCCACCGCGCGGCCGAGGAACTCACCCTCGCCGAGGCCCGGTTGAAGAGGGCCGACCTCGACGCGCAGGCCAAGCTGCGCCTCGCCGAGGGCGTCCGGGCCGAGCAGGCCGCCGAAGGCCTCGCGGCCGTCCAGGTGCGCGACAAGGAAGCGGAGGTGACGGAGAAGGCCGGCCGTGCGGAGGCCGTGGCGGCCGAGGCGCGGATGCGGGCCGAGGCGGAGGGCGTCCGGGCCAAGGCGCTCGCCGAGGCCGAGGGCATCGGCGAGAAGCTGAAGGCGGAGGCGGCCGGCCTGACCGAGAAGGCGGCGGCGATGGCCGCGCTCGACGAGGCGTCCCGCGGTCACGAGGAGTACCGGCTGCGGTTGCAGGCGGAGAAGGAGATCCGGCTCGCCGGGCTCGATGTGCAGAAGCAGGTCGCCGAGGCGCAGGCCACGGTCCTCGCCACCGGTCTGGAGAACGCCGACATCAACATCGTCGGCGGGGACTCGGTCTTCTTCGACCGGCTCGTCTCCTCGATCGCGCTCGGCAGAGGCGTCGACGGGTTCGTCCAGAACTCCGAGACGGCCCAGGCGCTCGCGGGGCCCTGGCTGGACGGCTCGTCGAGCTTCACCGACGACCTCGGCCGCGTCCTCGGCCAGGTCTCCACGGCGGACGTGCAGAACCTGACCGTGTCCGCCCTGCTGATGAAGCTGATGAGGACGGGCGCAGCCGACTCGGGCGCTCTGGAGCAACTGCTCGGCAAGGCCGCCGAACTGGGTGTCGCCGACACGTCGCTGGCGGCGCTGAACGGCAGCGCCAAGGTCTGACAGGCCGCGGTCCGGAGCTGCCGCACAGGGGACGGCAGCTCCGGACCGCTTCTTCTTGCGACTTTTCTTGAGAGGGAACCATGACCAACGGCCTGGACACCGGCACGTACGAGGTGCTGCGCGACCGCCTCATCGCGCAGGCCGCCGAACTCGCCCGCCGCGCCGAGGCGCTCAATGCCCGCCGCACCGCGGAGTTCGGCTCCACCCGGCTGCGGCTCGCCGGCACCGGGCAGCTGCGCACCGACCACGCGGCCGTGCCCCGGGACGTCGTCGCCGTCGGCGACGTCCTGCTCTTCGGCCACGACGCCGGCTCCGGCCGGGGACCCGAGCCGGCCGTCGGCGACGTCTTCGCGCTGCACAGCCGCGACCGCGACCGTGATCTCGACCGGTTGCCGACGGACGCCGTGCCCGGGCTGCTCGACGACCCGGCCTTCGTCCGCGAGTTCGCCGCCCTCCACCGCTACTACCGCCAGGCCCGGCTGCTCCGGCTGCGCCGGGTCGACGGCAAGTTGCTCGCCGTCTTCCGGACCGGGGAGAAGGCGGCGGACATCCGCGTCCTGCGCTGGGCGGTGACCGACGACGGCCGGGCGTCCTTCCTCGACGCGCGCGGCGACCGCGACCACGTCTTCCCGGCCTCCCACGACGTCGAGTGGACGCCGACGTCCCGCGACGACCACGTCCTCGGCCGCCACCCGCACGTCAGTGTCGGGGGCGAGGTCTTCGTCGCCACCGTCGGCGGAACCCTCACCGTCAAGGTCGACGACGACACCGAATCCGGCGAGGGCGTGCACGCCGAACCGGTCGAGGACCCCCTGCAGTCCCTCGCCGACGCGGACATCGCGTACGCGCGCGTGGGCCCGCTGATCCTGCTGCGGATCCGCCCCTACAAGGAGGACGCCGACCGCCACCTGGTGTTCAACACCCTCACCCGGACGGTCGTCCGGCTGGACGGCATCGGGCAGGCGTGCCGACGGCTGCCCGAGGACCAGGGCATCGTCTTCCCCGGCGGCTACTGCCTGGCCACCGGCACGCACAAGACCTTCGACGGCGTCGCCGCCCCCGCGACCACGGGCGCCCTGGAATTCGAGCGGACGGTCCGCTCGCCGGGCGGCGAGGACGTGCTGTTCGTCTTCCACGCGCGCGCGCAGGGGCGCAGCCTGCTGCTGCCGTACAACATGATCCGCAAGGAGGTCGCCACCCCGCTGTCCTGCCGCGGCTGGGCCCTCTTCGACGACGGCGCCCTCGTCGTGCTGCGCGCGGACGGCGAGGAACCGCAGAGCGTCCACCCCGTCCAGCTCTGGGAGTCGCCCTTCGTCTCCGACACCCACGCCGCCGCCCGGCCCGCGGGCGCCGGCCCGCTCGCCCGCGTCGGCAACGCCGACCTCGTGCGCGGCATCTCCGACTGCCTCTCCCTCAGCCGCACCGTCACCGACACCACGTCGACGAGCGAGGGATACGCGGCACTGGCCGCCGGCTGCGTCCGCGCCGCCGACTCCTACCACTGGCTGACCGACCCCGAACTCGGCGCTCTGCACGAGCCGCTCGCGCAGATGCGGGCCACCGCCGAACAGGTACGGGCCGAGTTCGCGACCGTGCAGGCTCTCACCCGGCAGGCCGCGGACGCGCTCACCGACGCGGCGGAGCGCGTCGCCGCCGCCGTACGCCGGCTGCGCGGCGAGGCCCCGCGCTCCGCCGCCGCCTGGGTGTCCGGGCTGACCGAACTCCGGCACGCCCAGGGCCATCTGCTCACCCTCAAGGACCAGCGGTACGTCGACGCCGACCGCGTCGACGAACTCGCCGCCGGCGCCGAGGGCGACCTCGCCGCCTTCGGGCGGCGGGCCGCCGCCCACCTCGCGCGCGAGGACGCCTTCGCCGGCCACCAGGCCGACGTCGAGCGCCTCGTCGCCGACGCCGAGGCGATCACCACCGTCGCCGAAGCCGCGCCCGTCGCCGCCCGTCTCGACGAACTCACCGGCGGGCTGCGCACGGTGACCGAGATCGTGGCCGGACTCGACATCGCCGACGCGAGAGTCCGGACGTCCGTCCTGCAACGGATCGCCGACGTCCTCGGCGGCGCCAACCGGGCCCGCGCCCTCCTCGAGGGCCGCCGCCGCGCCCTCCGCGACCGTGAGGGACGGTCGGAGTTCGCGGCCGAGTTCGCCCTGCTGGGCCAGTCGGTCACCCAGGCGCTCGCCGCCGCCGACACCCCGAAGGCGTGCGACGAGCAGCTCGCCCTCCTGCTGGTGCAGCTGGAGAACCTGGAGTCCCGGTTCGCCGAGTTCGACGACTTCCTCGGCGTCCTCGCCGACAAGCGCGACGAGGTCCACGAGGCGTTCTCCGCACGCGAACAGACCCTCGTCGACGCCCGCGCCCGCCATGCCGAACGCCTCGCCGACTCGGCGGCACGCGTCCTGCGGACCGTCACCCGCCGCGGCGCCGCGCTCGCGGACACCGACGCCGTCACCACGTACTTCACCTCGGACCCCATGGTCGTCAAGGTCCGCCGTCTCTCCGGGGAACTGCGCGAACTCGGCGACCAGGTGCGGGCGGAGGAGCTCGACGGCCGCCTCAAGGCCGCCCGCCAGGAGGCCCTGCGGTCCCTGCGCGACCGCAGCGACCTGTACACCGACGACGGCCGCACCCTGCTCCTCGGGACGCACCGCTTCGCCGTCCACACCCAGCCGCTCGACCTCACCCTTGTTCCGCACGGCGAGGGGCTGTCCTTCGCCCTGACCGGCACCGACTACCGCTCCCCGGTCACCGCCCCCGACGTCGCCGCGGCCCGCCCCTACTGGGGCCGGCCGCTGCCGTCGGAGTCACCCGAGGTCTACCGCGCCGAACACCTCGCCGCCCGGCTCCTGCACGAACACGGCCCGGCCGCCCTGGAGGAGGCCGACCTGCCGGGCCTCGTCCGGCAAGCCGCGGAAACCGCTTACGACGAGGGGTACGAGCGCGGCGTCCACGACCACGACGCGACCCTGATCCTCACCACCGTCCTGCGGCTGTACGCGAACGCCGGCCCCCTGCGCCACGAGCCCGCCGCGCGTGCCGCCGCCCAGCTGTTCTGGGCCCACGAGGCGACCGCCGAGGCCCGCCAGGACTGGCGGCGGCGCGCGGTCTCCCTGGCCCGCGCACGGGACACGTTCGGCCTGACGCCCGCGATCGACGATCTACGGAGGGAACTGGCGGACGCGATCGGAAGGACCGAGACCGGAACGAACGCGACCGGCACGGCCGTGACCGCCACGGAGGCGGCGGCCGCCTACCTCTTCGAAGAGCTGACCGGCGGCCCCGAGGGCTTCGTCCTGGGCGCCGGCTGCCGCACCCTGCTGGAGAAGTTCCGCCGCTCGGTGGGCTCGTCGGCCTACGACGACGACCTCGCCGCCCTCGGCGGACCGGCCGCACGCCGGCAGATCGTCGAGGCGTGGCTGTCCTCCTACGCCGCCTCGACCGGCGCCGACACCACCCCGGGCGACCTGGCCGAGGCGGTCGCCGCCGAACTCTGCCCCGGCCTGACCCGCTACGACCGCGACGCGCGGCTGACCGCGACGGTCGACGGGCTGCTCGGGGTCCACCCCCGCATCGTCGCCGGGGCCCTGCCCGTCCGCGTCGACGAGTTCCTCGCCCGCACGCACGCGTTCCGCACCCACGACGTCCCCGGCCACCGCGCCTACCAGCGCCGCCGCACCGAGCTGGTGGCGGCCGAACACGCCCGGCTCCGCCTGGACGAGTACCGGCCGCGGATCATGTCCGCGTTCGTCCGCAGCAGGCTCATCGACGAGGTCTACCTCCCGCTGATCGGGGACAGCCTGGCCAAGCAGCTCGGCGCCACCGGCGCGGCCAAGCGCACCGACACCGGCGGCCTGCTCCTGCTCGTCTCCCCGCCCGGCTACGGCAAGACGACCCTCATGGAGTACGTCGCCGACCGCCTCGGCCTGATGCTGGTGAAGATCAACGGCCCCGCCCTCGGCCGGTCCGTCACCTCGCTCGACCCGGCCGAGGCGCCGAACGCCACCGCCCGCCAGGAGGTCGAGAAGATCAACTTCGCGCTGGCGGCGGGCAACAACACCCTGCTGCACCTGGACGACATCCAGCACACGTCGCCCGAACTGCTGCAGAAGTTCATCCCGTTGTGCGACGCCACCCGCCGCGTCGAGGGCGTCCTCAACGGTGAGCCCCGCACCTACGACCTCCGCGGCAAACGCTTCGCCGTCTGCATGGCCGGCAACCCCTACACCGAGTCCGGCGCGCGCTTCCGAGTCCCCGACATGCTCGCCAACCGAGCCGACGTCCGTAACCTCGGCGAGGTCCTCACCGACAAGCAGGACCACTTCGCGTTCAGCTTCGTCGAGAACGCCCTCACCTCGAACCCGGTCCTGGCCCCGCTCGCCGGCCGTGACCGCGCCGACCTGGAGCTGCTGGTGCGCCTGGCGGGCGGTGACTCCACGGCCCGCGCCGACCGGCTCATCCACCCGTACGCCCCGGCCGAGCTGGAGCGGATCCTGGCCGTCCTGCGCCACCTGCTCACCGCCCGCGACACCGTCCTGGCGGTGAACCACGCCTACATCGCCTCGGCGGCGCAGTCCGACGACGCCCGCACCGAACCGCCCTTCCGGCTCCAGGGCTCGTACCGCGACATGAACAAGATCGCCCAGCGGGTCCAGCCGGTCATGAACGACGCCGAACTGGCCGCGCTGATCGAGGACCACTACACGACCGAGGCCCGGACCCTCACCACGGGCGCCGAGGC
Organism: Streptomyces sp. B21-105; assembly: GCF_036898465.1. Classification (NCBI taxonomy): domain Bacteria; kingdom Bacillati; phylum Actinomycetota; class Actinomycetes; order Kitasatosporales; family Streptomycetaceae; genus Streptomyces; species Streptomyces sp. B21-105. The sequence continues at coordinate 7,602,048 of NZ_JARUMJ010000001.1, forward strand.
GAACCTGCTCAAACTGGCCGAACTGCGCGGCGCGCTCACCCCCGAACAGGCCGCCCGCTGGGCGGACGTCAAGGCCGCGTGCGTGCGCACCCGAACGCTCGGCGGACCGCAGGACGACCAGCTCACGCGCGCGATCGCGGTCCTCGGCCTCCTCGCGGACCGGATCGCCGCCGTCGAGTCCGCCATCACCCGAGCCGCCGGGACCTGACCGACGGCCGTCCCGTCACCCGACCCGCGGCGACGCCCGAAGGGCTCACTGAGCCCAGTAGTCGCGGGTGGGCAGTTCTACCCACAGATCGGGAGGTCCGACGACGCCGCGCGGGTCGGCCGGACGCAGTCCCGCGAAGGCGCAGGAGTACGCCACGGGGTTGAGGCGGTAGAGGTACGAGGCCAGCACGTCCTCGGCGCTGTCGTTCTCCCGGGGTCCGCCGCCCGGGTGCAGGTCCCAGCCTTCGACGGCGCCGTGACGGGCGATGCTGCCCTGGTTGCCGCTCTTGGGATTGGCGTACAGGCCGTAACAGACCGTGCCGGCGGACAACCGGGTCAGCACGCCGGGCATCTGCGGCGCGTGCCCCCAGGGCTGGGTCACGACGCAGCCGCCCGGCACGGACGTCACGCCGACGATGTGCAGGCTCTCGTCCATGTCGAACGCCAACGGGTCTTCGAGCAGCTCCTCGACGAGGTCGCCGTCCGCCGGCGCGGCCTCGAGACGGCGCACCGCCTCGGCCGCGTCGATACCGGCCACGCATGCCAGCCCCAGGCCGTCGTAGGAGAACGTGCCCAGGGCCGTGGTGAGCCGGGCGGCCTCGTCGGACGCCGTACGCTCCGTGTCGGTCAGGCGCACCCCCTGCGGCGCCGGGAACAGGTCCGGCGTCGGTCCGGCCAGGCTCAGCCGCCCGGGGGACCAGCCGCCGATCGACGGCCGCCAGGGATCGGCGCCGGCATCGGCGAGGGCGCGTGCGTGGTCCGGGTTCCTGGACACGACGGCTTCCCAGAGCGCCGTCACCCCGTTCTCCAGCGCGTCCACGTCCGCGATCCGGCCGGCCAACTCGGCCACGACCTCAGGGGATCCGAACACCGCCGCGCGATGCAGCGGCCGGCCGCCGCTCCACTGCTCCGGGTCGGCGCCCTCGTCGAGGCGCCGGCGGATGTCGTCGACGTCCGTCCAGTCCCAGCCCATGCCGGCCCAGCCGTCACCCGCTGTCATCGATCCCCCTCGATCCGAGCCCCGGACAGGGCATACGCGGCTCGTGCCAGCGTAGTCGAGGGGTTTCGAGCGGCGTTTCGCAGGCGGTCGGGCGGGCGGTGTCCGAGGCGGGCGGGACGGCGTCGGCCGTGGCGGCGGTGTTCTCACACCGCGGCGATGCCCTCCATGCCGGACTCGGCGAAGGGGGGCAGTCCGGTGACCGTGGTGACCTTGGTGAGGGAGCCGTTCGCGCCGATGCGGAAGCCGTCGACGGTGCCGGAGGTGCCGTTCTGCACGTACAGGAACTTCTCGTCCTGAGTCACCGCCAGGTCGATGACGCCCTGGGACATGGCCGACGGCGGTGTGGCGATGCCGATCTCGTTGGTGAGGGCGAGCCTGCCGTGCCGGTCGGTGCGGTAGCCGGTGACGGTCGAGTTGCCGGTGTTGCCGCCGTAGAAGAAGTCACCGGCGCGCTCCAGCCAGCACAGGGTGTTCTGACCGTTGGGCAACGGCTCCTGGACGACCTTGAGGCCGCCGTCGGCGAGCACCTTGTACGTGCTGACCGTCGACTTCTCGGCTTCGGCGACCAGCATCCGGCCCGCCTTGTCGAAGGTGATCGCGAACGGCACGCCGCCGGCCGAGCGGTTGACCTTCGCCCGGTGTGCGGGGCGTCCGTCACGGTGTATCGGGAACACCTCGATGGTGTTGGCCGACTTCGTGGTGACGACCAACTCCCGGCCGCCCGGCGTGAACGCGACCTGGCCGGGCGAGCTGCTGAACAACGGCACCTTGTCGTTCTTCAGTCCCAGGGAGCGGTAGGAACCGCTCAGCGGGACGAGTCCGCCCGCGGTGATCCTGAAGCCCTGGACGCTGCCCGCGCCGCCCGCGTTCATGACGTAGGCGAGGTTGCCGGACACCGCGACGGACGACGGGAAGTCACCGCCGGAGCGCACCACCCGACGGTTCGTCAGTTTCTGTCCCTCGACCCGGAACGAGGTCACGGTTCCGCTGCCCGCGTTGACCGCCAGCAGCAGGTGCGAGCCGCGGTCGTAGACCAGTGAGCCCTGGGAGGCGAGGGAGTCGGTGGGCGCGTCGACCTGGTCGCCGCCCTTGCCGCCGGTCGCGTAACTGCCCGCGGCGGTGAGCTTTCCGTCGTCGCCGCGCCGGAACACGCGGATGGTGTTCCCGGCGAGTTCGTTGCCCTGCACGAAGACGGCGTGGTCGGCTCCCGCCCGGGCGCTCTTCGTCGTCGCGGTCGCGCCTTCGTGTGTGCGGGGGGCTTCGCCCGCCGAGGCGATGGCCACCGTGGTCGCGACGGCCGCCGATGCGAGGATGCCGGCCCCGGCGACGGTCATCCGGACCTGCGACTTCGACCTGCGCCTGGTGTGCCTGCTCACGTCTGACTCCTCGTCACCCCGCCGCCACCGCCGGTCGGTGACGTGCAGAGCCAGAGTCGCCTGTGGGGCGGGTGGGCCGCGCGTGTTCCGGCTCCGCGTCAGCTTCTCGTAAGAACTTCCGTTTCCCGGGAGCGGCTGGTCGGTCCGGCAAGCGTCCTTGACCGTCGTGGCGGTTATGGCCGGAAAGCGTCCAGAAAACGGGAACATTGAAGTTTCACGTACGCGGGCCGCCGTGCCTGCCACTGCCGGGCGTATCGACGGCAGTGGTACGTACGCGAGTCGTCCCAAAACCCCGCGCTCGTCGGATCGCTCCGATTGCCGCACAGTGGAGCCCGTGCCGTACCGATGACCTGGCAGGACGGCTGCTGAGGGCGATCGGCCCCCGACCGCCGCACTCCTGTCGGGCCGCGCCACCGTCGACCGAGAGAGTGGGCATGTCCACCGAACCCCCGGATCGCCCACGGTCTGATACTCGGTATCAAACTGAGTCTTTGCTGTAGCCTTCAGGTATGTCCGAGAGCGCCCGCACCGCCGACAAGTCCGCATCCAAGCCGCCCGGTCTGCGCGAGCGTATGCGTGCGACGGTCCGGGCCGAGGTGGTCGAGGTGGCCCACCGGCTCTTCACCGAGCAGGGGTTCGACCGGACGACCGTCGACCAGATCGCCACCGAGGTGGGTCTCTCCCGAGCCAGCCTGTTCCGCTACTTCGGCACCAAGGAAGACATCGTCCTGGTGCGCCTGGGGGAATCCGGCCGTCAGATCGCCGAGGCGCTGGCGGCCCGCCCCGGCGACGAGCAGCCCTGGGAGGCGCTGCGCCGGTCCTTCGACGCCCTCGGACAGGGGAACGACACGACGCCCGAGCAGGTGCTCGCCTATCTGCGCATGCTGCAGGAGACGCCGTCGCTGCGCGCCCGGCACTACGAGAAGCAGCTGGGCTGGCAGGAGCTGCTGGTGCCGGAGGTGGCCCGGCGGCTGGGCGCCGACCCCGGTGACCGGGAGGACACCCGGTCGAACGCCCTGGCCGCCGCCGCGCTCGCCTGCCTGGACGCGGCCGCCACCGCCTGGGTGGCGTGCGACGGCACGGTGCCGTTGCCCACGCTGCTCGACCGGGCCATGGACGCGCTGAAGTAACCGCTGAAGGTAGGTCTCCCACTGTCGCCCGAGGGCGGCGTCCCTTCGCCGGGATGCCGCCCTCGGGGGTGTCTGTGCCGTCGACTGTCGGCCCTGGTGGGTGGCCGCCGAAGACGACGAGCTCGGTCGCGTCCGGGTACTTGCAGCCCGACGGGCCGTCGTCCTGCGCGCAGTCCACGCCGTCCAGCTCGGCGACCTGGCGCGCCGTGCCGGTGGCCGGGTCCAGCTCCAGCACGCCCTGCGGGCCGAGCCGGTCCCGCAGCCGTCGTACGCCGGGCCGCAGTTCGGCCGGGGTCGCCCGGGCATCGCGCCGCACCAGCGTCTGCTGAGAGGGCACGGGCGGCACACCGCCGGCCGCCGGTGAGTCGGCGCCGAGCCGGGGCTGGTCCGCGGGGCCGTCCGGGGCCGCGCCCGCTGTGCCGGGCAGAAGGGTGACGGTCAGCGCAAGGCCGGCCGTCGCCGTGAATTATGGTCGCGCGCGTACTGCGCGACGAGGCTCTCGCCATTTCCTTCGTGCCTCATGGGGGGGAGGATGCCAACGACTGTGTGACGCAGTCGAGTTGTGTGCCGTCAACCTGTCGGCGCCGCCTGCCCGGAAACGTGTAACGGGGCCGGGGGTGAGGACCTGCCGACGGCCGGTGTGCCGTTCCGTGCCGCATCAACCGTGTCAGCTTCACTCCTGAGCGCCGGAACGGCGACCGGCCGTCGACTCGGCCCCGAGATAATCATTGCACAATGCAAAATAGGAGTGCCAGTCCGTCAGGCACTCTTGACGCAGTGTCAGGGGAGGCTTCGCCGGCGCCGAGGCGGACGAACGGCACGGTCCGGCCCGATCGGGCAGCGGCCGCCCGGGGCGTCGGCGGTGGAGCGGCACTTGCTGATGTCGGCAATTCGTGAGGTCGTCGCGGCTGGAGTCGGCGACTCGGTTTCTCGACGCGGGTTCAGGGGCGCCGGTGTCGCACGGGAGGATGGGTCGCATGGTCTCGACGAGTGGGTGGATGCGGTGCGCCGAGGCCCGGCCGGCACGGCATCGTCCAGCTCGTCCTGAGCCACCGCCACGGCATACGCGTCCACGGCCTCCAGTGCCGCTTCGAGAGCCGCTCGCGCCTGAAGCACCCGCTCCGGCAGCGCCTCGGCGAACACCGACCCGCCCGTCCGGGCCTTCTCCCGACAGTCGCGCTGCACGGCAACCGGTGAATTGAAGAACTCTTCAAGACCGGAAGCCGAGGCCCTCCTCGTGGCCCGCTCGTCGATGGAGGCCGCGTGGCCGGTAGGGGGCGCGCACGCGCCCTGGGCTGCCGCGTGCGGCGACCTGCGTCATGTCGCGTGAGCCGCGAGAACCGGCCTCACTTCTGGGCGTCGTGACGCTCACGCGCCGCCTGCACCTCGGCGATGTGCTTCTCCGCCCAAAGGCCCAGTGCCTGGAGCGGGGTGTGCAGGGTGTGTCCCAGCGCGGTCAACTCGTATTCGACCCTGGGCGGCACCTCGGCGTACACGTGGCGGGTGACGAGTCCGTCGCGTTCCAGCTCCCGGAGTGTCTCGGTGAGGACTTTCGCGCTGATGCCGTCGACGGTGTCGCGCAGGTCGCGGAAGCGCAGGCGTCCGGGACTGAGGGCGATGACCACCATGGCCGTCCACTTGTTGGCGATACGGGCGAGTGAGGTGCGGGACGGGCAGGTGGCCGTCATGACATCGAAGGCCGGATGCTGCGGCATGCGCCACATCCCCTCATCGGTCACGTCGAGGCGACTGGTTGCTGATGGTGAGCTCTCCGTGCGCCGCCGGCAGAGGCCGGCAGGGGCCCGGCAGGTGTTCTCTGGGGTCGCCGCGCTCAGCCTAGAGGTATCCATTCCATGGAAGCAACTTCTTGGGATTCATGTTCTGTGTATGCTGTTCGGCGGACGCTGGGAAGAACACTCGTCCGCTCCGGAGGACGAAGCCCCTCGGACGACACGCTGAGGAGGGAGAAGCGATGGCGCACGACGAGGTGACGGGCGGGGAGCCGTCGGCCGGGGTTCCGGGCGCACGAGGTGCTGACGCGGCGGAGCCGCCCCTGTCCGTCCAGGTGCACGGGGCGAAGGTCCACAACCTGAAGAACATCGACGTGACGGTGCCGCTGCGCCGACTCGTCGCGGTGGCGGGGGTGTCCGGCTCCGGGAAGTCGTCGCTGGCGATGGGAGTGCTGTACGCGGAGGGCTCACGGCGCTACATCGAGGCGCTGTCCACATACACCCGCCGGCGTATGGCGCAGGCCCCGCGTGCGGCGGTGGACAGCGTCGAGCACGTGCCCGCGGCCCTCGCCCTGCGGCAGCGGCCCGGCGTGCCCGGGGTGCGCAGCACGTTCGGCACCTCGACCGAACTGCTCAACGTGCTGCGTCTGCTGTTCTCCCGACTGGGATCACACCTGTGCCCCAAGGGTCACCGGCAGGACCCGACGATCGACGTGGCCGCCGGACTGGACCTGACCTGCCCGGTGTGCGAGGTGACGTTCTACCCGCCCGGCGCTCAGTCGCTGGCCTTCAACTCCGACGGCGCGTGCCCGCGGTGCACCGGTACCGGCACGGTCCGGGAAGTCGACGAAGCGGCTCTCGTCCCCGATCCGCGACGCACCATCGCCGAGGGGGCGGTGGCCCCGTGGTCGATGTTCGGGCTGACGGTGATGCCGCAGGTCGTCGCCGAGCTCGGGGTGCGCACCGATGTGCCGTACGCGGAACTGACCGCACGCGAGCGGGAGATCGTCCTGCACGGCCCCGCGGAGCAGCGGCACATCAGCGTCCGGTCCAAGAACGGCAAGTTCTTCGAGCTGGACTTCACCTACCGCAACGCCCGCCGCGCCGTCGAGGAGGCTCTGAACAACGCCACCACCGAACGCGGACTGAACCGGGTGAACAGGTTCGTCAGCGCCCAGGTGTGCCCGACCTGCCACGGCGCCCGGCTCAGCGAGCAGGCCCGCGCCACCCTCGTCGACGGAGTCGACCTCGCCGAAGCCACCGCGAAGACCCTCGACGAACTCACCGCCTGGGCCCCCACCCTCGTGGACGCCCTGCCGTCCGAGATGCACCCCATGGCGCGGAACATCGTCGCCACCCTGCTGGAGACCGCTCGCCGCCTGGTCGAACTCGGCCTCGGCTACCTCGCGCTGGACCGGGCGAGCTCGACCCTGTCGACGGGCGAGCGCCAACGCGTTCAACTGGCCCGCGCCGTACGCAACCGGACCACCGGCGTGCTCTACGTCCTCGACGAGCCCTCCATCGGCCTGCATCCCTCGAACGTGGACGGCCTGCTGGGCGTCATGCGCGATCTGCTCCGCGACGGCAACTCCGTGGTCCTCGTCGACCACGACGTCCAGGTCCTGCGCGAAGCCGACTGGCTCATCGAGATCGGCCCCGGCTCCGGCACCGAAGGCGGCACGGTCCTGGCAACCGGCGACGTCACGGCTCTCGGCGAGAACCCCGACTCCGTGATCGGTGGATTCCTCACCGGCCGCGAACCCGTCCTGGTCCGCCGACGGGCCGAACGCGACGTGATGTTCGACCAAGGCCGCATCCACCTGTCCACCCGACCCCTGCATACCGTGCACGCCCTGGACGTCGACATCCCCCAGGGCCGCCTGACCGCCGTGACCGGCGTGTCCGGATCGGGCAAGACCACGCTGATCCTCGAAAGCCTGATCCCCGCGCTGCGGGCGAAAGCCGCGGGCAGCGCGCTGCCCGACCACGTGAGGGCGGTGGACGCCCGGACGATCACCCGGGTGAACACGGTCGACGCCACCCCCATCGGCGTCAACGTCCGCTCCACCGTCGCCACCTACAGCGGCATCCTCGACGACCTGCGCCGCGCCTACGCCGCCACCGACGCGGCCGGGCAGCGGGGGCTCACCGCCGCGGACTTCTCCTACAACACCGGCTCCCTGCGCTGCCCCCGGTGCGAAGGCACCGGCCAGGTCTCCCTCGACGTCCAGTTCCTGCCCGACGTCGACATCGCCTGCCCCGCGTGCGACGGCGCCCGGTACGCCCCCGCGGCCGCCGACATCCGCCGCCCGGCCCCCGAGAACCCCGACGACGGGCTGTCGTTGCCGGAACTGCTCGCCCTCACCGTCGGGCAGGCGATCGAGCAGGTCGGTGACATCCGCCGGGTGAGGACCCGGCTCCAAGCCCTCATCGACCTCGGGCTCGGATATCTCACCCTCGGCGAAGACACCCCCGCCCTGTCCGGCGGCGAGGCACAGCGGCTGAAGCTCGCCACCGAGCTGACCCGCGACCAGTCCGACACCCTCTTCGTCCTGGACGAACCCAGCGTCGGCCTCCACCCCCTCGACATCCGCACACTCCTGGACGTCCTCCAGCGGCTGGGCGACAACGGCGCCACCGTCATCGTCATCGAACACGACCTGGACATGATCGCCAACGCCGACTACGTCATCGACATGGGCCCCGGAGGCGGCGCCGCCGGCGGCACCGTCGTCGCCACGGGAACACCCGACGACCTCGCACATGACCCGCACAGCGTCACCGCCCGCTACCTCAGCCGCCATCTGCACCCGACGAAGCCGTGAACCGACCCGGCAGGGCAGCGGGACCTTCACGACGGACCCCCTTCTAGAATCTTCGGCATGGCGACACGACTCGTGCAGATCAACATGAAGGCCCTGGACGACCTGCTGCTCGGCCGGTTCTGGGCGGAGGCACTCGGGTGGGGTGTCGACAGTGAGGGACCCGGCGTGACCAACCTCGAACCCGTGGGCTTCGCCTACCCCGCCCCCGCGGCCGTCTGCATCGACCTCGTCGCCCGACCGGAACCCAAAACGGTGAAGAACCGGGTCCACGTCGATCTGGCCACCACCTCGACCGCACATCAGACGGAGTTGGTCGCGCGCCTGAGGGATCTCGGCGCGAGGCCCGCCGACGTGGGTCAGGGCGAGGTCCCCTGGACGGTGATGGCCGATCCGGAGGGCAACGAGTTCTGCGTCCTGGAGCCCCGTCCCCGCTACCGGGACACCGGGCCGATCGCCGCGGTGGTGGTGGACTGCACCGACCCACGGGAGATGGCCCGGTTCTGGGGCGAGGCGATGGACTGGACGCTGCACGAGGTCACCGACGACCACGCGTCCATGCGCTCCGCCGAAGGCGTCGGGCCCTACCTTGAGTTCGTGCGCACCCCCGACACCAAAAAGGTGTGGAACCGCGTCCACCTCGACGTCTGCCCCTACCCCGGTGACGACCCGGCAGCAGAGGAAGCCCGACTGTGCGCCCTGGGCGCCACCGACCCCGGCGTCGACCGGTCCGCGATCCACTGGACGGTTCTGGCCGATCCGGAGAACAACGAGTTCTGCCTCCTTTCCCCTCGCTGACCTGGAGCAACCGCTCGGACACTCGCAGTGTCCGTCGCGTCGGCAGGCCGCGAACCGGCCGCGAACCGGCTTGTCGGCCGAAATTCCCGCCGAAGTCAGCGACCCGAACCGCGCACGGGAGTCGAGTTCCGGGTAGCCGGCCGGCGGCAGGACGCGCTCCGGTGTGCGGGCGGCGCCGTCCAGCCAACTCGTCGTCCACCCCGGGCCGGCCGGGACGCCGACCGTCCGTGGTCCGTCAGCCTGCCAGCCACTCGGCCAGAACCGCCGCCTGGCTGTGATCCACGTCCTTGGTCGCCGTCAGCAGTGTCAGCCGGTCGTGGGCGGCGAGGTCCCGCAGGCGCCCGGCTGCCTCGCGGTGTCCCGCATCGCGCAACTCGGCGCGGTAGCGGCGGCGGAACTCGGTGAAACGATCCGGTTCGTGGCTGTACCAGCGGCGCAGTTCGGTGGACGGGGCGACATCGCGCAGCCACTCGTCCAGGTGCGCGTCCTCCTTGCGCATGCCCCGCGGCCAGATGCGGTCGACGAGCACCCGCTTGCCGTCCTGCGGCGAGGTCTCTTCGTAAACCCTGCGGTAGGTGATCTGTTCGGCCATGACAGCACCCTCCCGATCGATCGGTCCGCATCCGGCGCGGAGCCGGACGACAGCGGCGACTTCATCTGTGGGAACGGGGCAATTCGGATGATCCCCATTCTACCGTCGGGTGATCCGGTCGACTCCGACGCGAGCGCGGGTCCGTGACGTTGTCGGCGCACTCGGGGACTCGGGTCGGTCCTTGAGCCCGTCGCAGACGAGCATGAGCACGTCGTCCAGGCCGCGGTTCTTCAGCTCGGTGAACACGTGCAGCCAGTACTCGGCGCCCTCGCCGCCGTCGCCGGCCCGGATGCCGACGGGTACGGTACGGCCGGCAGGGAAGCGGCGCAGCGCAGAGTTCATGGTCACGTGGGAGGCTATGAAGCCGGGCGAGCAGTTTCCACTCCCTGGGCGTGTGACGCTCGTGGCTCTTCCTCGACAGCTGCCGGACCCGACGTTCGCCGCCACGGTGATCTGCTGTTCGCGCTCACACCGCTCGGCTTCCTTGTACGGGCCGCATGCTCCCGTTGCACGGGTTGAAGACCGAACTTAGGTCTGCAGGCGTACCAGGCGTACGTCGCAGGTCCGTTACGTCCGGTCGTCGCGGTCGCTAGCGTCGGGATCATGGACACCACCGGGACCCTCGACGAAGCTCTCCAGCGACTGCACGACTACGGCCCTGAACGCGACGGTTGGTTGTCCAACCACGGTCCGATGGCGGTGGAGGCGTTGGTCCGCAACGGTCACGCGACCACGGTGCACCGCTGGCTGGACTACTACCGCGACAAGCTGGAGGACCTGCCCCGTGCCACCGATCCGATCACCGCGGACGGATGGCAGGAGGCGTTGGGTGATCCCCGCCGGATCGGCGACTGGACGGCGCACTTCGTTCGTCAGACCGCCGACCGGCCGTGGCGCGAGGTGCTGGTGGAGTGGTGGCCACGCCTGCTTCCGGGCATCGCCGCCGGTGCCACCCATCCGGTGATCCGTGTCGGCCATGCCGTCCGCACCCTCCTGGACGACGAACACGGCAACGACGCGGGTGCCGGGTCGAGCGCCGACCCGCGTACCGCAGAACTGGCCCATGGCCTCGCCTACTGGGCGGCCCGGAGCCTGCCGACGCCCGGCGCCGCTGCGCCGGGCGGCACCGTCGGCCCGGGCAAGGCGCTGGACGGCATCCCGTTGATCGCGGACAGGGACGGGGGCTTCCGTGACGGCATCGCGCAGCTGGCCGGAACGCCCGGCTGGACGGCGGCGACCGCCGCGCTCAGCCCGGCGGTGACGCCTGAGGACTCCCGCGACGTGCTGGCCGAGCTCGTCCGGGCAGCCGCGTACCGCTACGCCACGCACGGCCACCTCAGCCCCATCATGCTGGTGCACGCCGCCACCGCGCCCAACGCCGTGCTGCGCACCCTGCCCGCGCTGCCGCCCCTGCTGTGGGCACCGAGTCTGAACGCCGCCTGGACGGCGAGCGCCGCGGTGACCGCGCTGTACTCAGCAGCGACCCCGGTGCCGGCGTCCGAACTACCGAAGGTCCCTACCGGATCGGTGGCGGACGCCGCACAGGAAGTCTTCGCACGCGCGGCTGAGCACGGTGACGAGCACGTGGTGAAGTTCGCCGACACCGCGCTGGACGTAGCCGCCACCACTGGTAGCACCGGCGCGCTGGTGGCCGCAGCGCGGGCCTGCGAGCTGATTGGCCCGATTCCGTAGCGGAAACGAGCAACTGAACCGTTCCGGGTTCGGTAGGGACTCGATCATTTGAGAGGACCGAGTCATGGCACGTCCTTCCCAGTACGTCCGACTCCCACGACTGGATGATCAATTCCAAGGGGTGTCTTGTGACTGAGCATCACAGCTGAGTGCGCGGTCGCTGTCGAGGTGTTGAGGGGCGCCAGGTGATCCCGGCCGTGGCGTGCTCAGCTGACGGCAGGGAGTTGGCCGGCGAAGCGGCGGACGGCATCAGTGAAGGCATCGGGGTCGTCGAAGTTCGCGAGGTGTCGTGCCCGCGGGATCAATTCGACGCGAGCGTGCGGATGCGCGCGGGCGAAGTCCGCCTCCCCGGCGCGGAAGACGGCGTCCTTCTCGCCGTTCAGGATGAGGACCGGAGCCTTCACGAAACGCATCGCACCCGCGTCGAAGCGTCCGAGCACTTCGTCCCAGGCCGCTGGCAAGGTATGGAAGGCGTAGCCGGCACGGATGGTCGCCTCCACCACTTCCCGTGGGTAGAGCCGTCGTAGCAACCGGTCGTTCCACCGGGCCAGGCGATCCGCCGGCATGCGAGGGACCAGCCTGGCGACCCACCGGTAGGGCGCTGCCCGCAGGCCGCGGGTGGAGGCGCTGGCTCCCGCAAGGATGAGCCCGCGCAGTTGTTCCGGACGGCGCCGCGCGAACTCCAGCGAGGCATATCCGCCGAGCGAGTGCCCGACGACCAGAGCCGGCCCGCGGTTGAGCGAGTCCACCGCGGAAGCGATGATCTCCGTCGCAGTGCTCAGGCTCCAGTGCTGAGCCGAGCGTTCTCCGTGGCCAGGCAGGTCGACGGCGATTACCGGGAATTCGTCCCGGAGCGCGGCAAGCTGCATGCTCCACTGTCCCGCGCTGAAGCGTGTCCCGTGAACGAAGACTATGGGCACCGCATCCGCTGCTGTCATCAGTCCCCCCAGGTGACGCCGTCCTCAAGCCGACTCTACCGGCGGGATCTTTCTCGTGATCAAGGGAGATGCCAGAAGGTGTTCAACCGGCCAACTGTGTGGCGCTCAGTCACGTGCCTGCGGACACGAGAACGAGGGTGTCCAAGATTGTTGTGTGACGAACAACCTGGACACCCTCGCGACAGCACTTCATGCGACAAGAGACGATCTGCTGAAGGAGCGTCCGGACTTGGCGCCGTGGCGGCCGTCCATGGGAATCGCGCCGCAACTCACCGGGATGGGCGCAGTACGGCTACTGCGCCAGCCCCGGCGACCGGCGGCAGGCCGGCCACCCCCGCGTACGCGGGATCGGGGGATTCCTCGTCGGGTCCGTCGGCACGGCAGTGATCGCGCACACGGAGACCCCTGTCATTCTGGTACGGGCCGGGGAGCAGGCCGCAGATGAGCACGAGGCGGATCCGGCGGGCATCCCGTCCGCCGCCACCGCGTACCGGCCCGTGGTCCTCGGCCTCGACACCGGCCACCCCGACGACGCGGTGATCGCTTTCGCCTCGGCGGCTGGACCAAGACCTTCACCGATCCTCGCCTCTGCGCGGCCATCGTCGACCGCCTCACCTTCAACGGCACCATCATCGAGACCGGCACCGACTCCTACCGCCTCGCCACCACGCGAGCACGCGCTGAGGAACCGGCCAAGGCTGGCTGACACCTGCCCTCCCACGCCGAGAGGTGGAGTCACCTACTCACCGGCGTGGGCCACGAGCAGCGGCTGGAAAAAGCCCGTCTCCTGCGGCATCCGCCACTCGGGGTCGACAAACCCGGCCTCGGCTGCGAGGCCGGCCAGCCGGTCCCGGCCGAGTGCCCAGTAAGTAGTACGGCGGACCTGGACGCGCCATTCGCCGCCCGCCGGAAGCAGTTGGAAGTGCTCCAGGTCGTAGTGCTCGCCGTCGTCGTGCCAGTGCCAGAGCTGGAAGGTGACGGTCCGTTCTTCGCCCTCGTCGCAGTCGACGTTCCTGTGGACTTGAGGAGGCGTCGAAGCCGGGCGGTCGCGCAGCAGGTCGTCGTAGTGGCGTGTGCTGACCAGCAGCAGGCCCTCGGGACGCAGCACACGGCGCATCTCTGCCAGGGCGGAGTGCACATCCTGCTCAGTCAGCAGGTGAGGCAGCGAGTTGTCGGCGCAGACGACCGTGTCGAACCGGCCATCAGGAAACGGGAGGCGTCGCATGTCAGCAGCGGCCGTGCGCAGGCTCAGGCTCCGGCGGGCGGCCTCACGGGCAGCGCGGGCGGCGGCGCGGGGGCTGAGATCGGTCCCGGTGACCCTGTGCCCGCGCAGCGCCAGGCCGATGGCCTGCGTGCCGACGCCGCACGAACAGTCGAGGACCGCCGTGCGATCTTGGCCGATCAGGGCGTCCAGGGCGCCCCCCTGCCGACGGATGCTCGCGTCCCAGTCTGAATAGATCAGATGGTAGTCGTCAGCCAGTTCGTCGTAGAAGCGCGCCACCGATGTCTCGGGCATGGCCCGAGATTACCGTGCCTGCTTCCCCGGAGGTGCCGGTAATCCCCGTGATCGGCGCGAACGCCGCCACTGACGGCAGCACCGTCATTTCCCGTGAACATCTGCGAGCGCGTTGATCGCCAACTGCTGTCGAGACTCATCGACGAACGCTGCTGCTGAACGTGAACGAAGCCACCCTTCAGTGCTGGTCATACACCAGGAGGCCGTCGTCACGCAGCCGGGCACCAGGCGTCGGCCGGTGTTCGGTCAGCCGCCCGTCACGGGACAGGTGCAGCACCGAGGTTCCGCGCGCGAGTACCGCGAAATCGGCGATGATCCGCCGGTGGCAGCGCCACCACACCGCCTCCGCGCACATGACCGTGGTGCGTACCGTCGCGGCCTGCGTGAGCAGCTCGTCCATTGCCGCCACGAACTGCGGGTCCCGTGTGTACCCGGCGTATCCGCGGAAGGAGGCGTTCTGCCAGAACGTGTCGGGTGAGTCCGGCGCGGTCCTGCGGAAGCCCCCGAGTCGGGGTTCCCACCGGTAGGCGATCCCCTGACGCGGCATCCACTGCTCCAGCGCTCCTCGGTTCGTGTCCGGGTTGTGGCGGCTTCCCGGCGCAGTGCGGACGTCGACCACCGCCAGCACCTCGGCGCCGTCGAGGAGGGCGGCCATCTGTTCTCTGGTGGCGGTGCTGTGCCCGAAGGTGAGCAGCTGTCCGCGTCTTTGGTCTGTGCGGTTCACACGTCAGCCGGGTTTGGCGACGGTGAGAAGCACGGCTGCGTCGTCGATCGCCTGGAGGGCGTGGCGGGCTGGGGGGATGACGATCAGGTCGCCGCTGCGCCCCTCCCAGGTGGTCTCGCCGCTGGTGAGCCGCACGCGTCCGCGCAGCACGAGCAGGGTTGCCTCTCCGGGGCTCTCGTGCTCGGCCAGCGACGTTCCGGCGGTCAGGGCGAGGACGGTCTGGCGCAGGGTGTGCTCGTGGCCGCCGTAGACGGTGGTTGCGCTGCGCCCGCTGGAGGTGGAGGCGGCCCGTTCCAGTTGCTCGCGGGCCTGGGCGTCCAGGGAGATCTTCTGCATGTGTGCGGTCTCCAGGTATGTGTGGCGGCATTCATCCGCCGGTATGCCGTTCGAACAGTCCCACATGGCTGGACGCACCGACTGGCACCGACACCTACCCCCTCGCCGGATCGGTGGGGTGTCCCTGTCGGCTACGGCGGCCGTATGGCGTATTGCCCATATTTCACACAGTGTGGATATACGTGAGAGCAGAAGGGGCGAATTTCATGGGTGGACGGGACTCGGCCTCGAACGTCGTGGTGGGTGTCGATGGCTCGCCTTCGTCGCATGCCGCGCTGCGGTGGGCGGTCCAGTATGCCGAGCTGATCGGCGGTGATGTGGTGGCAGGCTGCCTGGGAGCTGCCGTGGGCGTACGGGTGGCCCGCGCCCGCGGTGGATCCCACGTTCGACCGAACGACCGGGGAGCAGGGCCTCGTCAACCAGGTGCACCAGGTTCTCGGCGAGTCGGGCGCCGCCGAGGTGCGAAAGCGTCTGGTCAAGGGCAATCCCGTCGAGGTGCTGCTCGGTGAGGCGGAAGGGGCCAAGGCCCTCGTGGTGGGCAGCCGGGGCATGCACTTCTACCTGACCACCGTCACCGAGCCGCTGCTCGCCTTCCGCGCCGACATCAACGCGCAACTCGGCGAACCCGGCCCCCGCATCAGCGTCACCGACCTGCTCGTCAAAGCCTGCGCGACAGCTCTTCGCACCCACCCGCAGGCCAACTCCTCCCGGGACAGCACCCGCAGGCCAACTCCTCCCGGGACAGCACCCGCATCCTGCGCCACCGCCGCATCCACATCGGCATCGCCGTCGCCCTCGAAGACGGACTGACCGTGCCCGTAGTACACGACGCCGACCGCAAGACCCTGACCCAGATCGCCCGCGAGGCCCACGCCCTGGCCGACAACGCCCGCGCCGGCCGCCTGGCCTTGCAGGACCTCAGTGGCGGCACCTTCACCATCAGCAACCTGGGCCCCTACGGCGTCGACCACGTCGCCGCCGTCATCAACCCGCCCGAGGCCGCGATCCTCGCCGTCGGCGCCGCGCAGACCCAGCCCGTCATCCGCGACGGTGAACTCGCTGTCGGCACCACCATGGCGCTGACCTTGTCCATCGACCACGGCGTCCTGGACGGCGCTACCGCCGCCGCCTTCCTTGCCGGCCTCAAAACGCTCCTCGAACACCCCCTGGGCATCGTGCTGTAGCCGATGACGACGCTGCCCGATCACGCGTCCGCAGGCCGCCTGGGCGGCCTGCCTGCGCCACCCGTCGGCACAGCGAGGTGCACGACGAACCCGGCCCACCACGGCATCCGGTCCTCTGCACCGCCCGCCTTGACCAGCCAAGCCGCCCGGAGGTGCCGCAACAGACCAGCCGCAGTCAGGGCCACGGCCCGATCGTCCGCGACCGTCACTGACTGCCGGAGGCCCGCCATGATCACCCATCCTGCGTACGCCGTTGAACCGTGGTGCCTGCGCGAGAGCGAGCTCGACCTGGACGTGCGGAGCAGAGCGAGTCGGTGTTCGCCCTGGCCAACGGTCATATCGGCTGGCGCGGCAACCTGGACGAGGGCGAGCCCCACGGGCTGCCGGAGACCTACCTCAACGGCGTGTTCGAGTTCCGTCCGCTGCCGTACGCGGAGGCCGGACAAGACGCACTGTCCTTCGCCCCGCGACTGCCCGAGCAGATCAGTCGGCTGGTTTTCGCCGTGCAGTTCCGCCAGCGCTGCGTGCGCGTGGACATCTCCCATCAACAGGCCACGTACACCTTGCTGGCGGGCACCGAACTCGAAGTACACCACCATGGCAGCCCGTTGAAGGTGACCAGGGACGTCCCTTGCAGCGGGCCGATACCCGCTGTCCCTGACCTGCCTGAACCGCAGCAGCCGCCCGGCCGTGGTCCAGCCCACCGCAGATGGACGGGGCGCAACGAGTGAGTCCACACCCGAAAACGAGGGGGTCCACATCCGAACAGCATTCCTCGCCCCCAACAGACGATACAGAGAGGCGACATGCCACCGTCGCTCCTTGGATGCGTCAGGAGGAGGCGCCGCGGGAGTCGGCCGGAACGACGACGACGGGCAGGTGAGCGTGGTGCACGACCTCGGTGCTGGTCGATCCGAGTGTGAGGCGCCCCCAGGCGCCCGAACCGCGGGTGCCGACCACCAGCAGAGAGGCGTCCTTGCTCGCGTCCAGCAGGACCTGCGCCGGGCGTCCCGCCTCGGCGATGATCTCCACCTCCACGTGAGGTCCGCCAAGCTGCTGCTGTAGTTCGTGGACCGTCTCGGTCACCGCCTGCCGGGCGACATCGTGGAGCTGTTCGTAAAGGGTGGTGGCACCCTCCGGCACGGCCATCCATCCGTAGCCGGTGTAACGAGCGGGGGTGTAGTCGTAGGCACAGACCGCCCGCAGACCGGCGCCGCGCAGCTGTGCCTCGCGCAGAGCGAAGAGCACGGCGTGCCGGGCGTGCGGGGAGCCGTCCGTGCCGACCACGATCGGACCAGCCGGGACAGGCGCGGGAGTGTCGGTCATCGTGAATCCTTCCAAGGCGGCTCGCGTCGGCCGGGCAGCAATCTGATGAGCGTTCAGGAAGCGGTCATCGCATCTGTTACACCACTACCGGTGCGGCCACTGCCCTTACTGACCTCACTGCACCGGCCGCGATCATCGCCGCTCGCTCAACCGCTCACCGGTGCTCGACGCTGGGGAGGAGAGACTCGAGAGGCACCTGTGGGTCGGTGAGCATGCTTGTGTCGACGGGCTGGGCGGTGCGGACGAGGGCCTGGAGCTGGTCGTTGACGTCCCAAATATTGACGTTCATGGCTGCGAGCACCCGGTTGTCTGCGAGCCAGAAGGCGAGGAACGCGCGTCCGGCCACGTCACCGCGGAAGACGACCTGGTCGTATCCGCCGGGCTCGACGTACCCGGCGTACTCCATGCCCAGGTCGTACTGGTCGGTGAAGAAGTAAGGGACGCGGTCGTACACCGCGTCCTGCCGGCCGAGCATTGCCCTGGCCGCGGTCTGCGGCTGGTGCAGCGCGTTGGCCCAGTGCTCGACGCGGATGTGCTTGCCCAGCAGCGGGTGGAAGGCGTTGGCCACGTCACCGGCCGCGTAGACGTCCGGGTAGGAGGTACGCAGCCGCTCATCGACGCGGATGCCGTTGTCGACCTCCAGGCCCGCCTCCTGCGCCAGCCCGATGTTCGGCATGATGCCGACCCCGACGATGACCACATCGGCTTCGATGCGGGTGCCGTCGGACAGCCGCACCCCGTCCGCCGCGCCGCCGTTGCCGGTGATCTCGGCGACCTGAACGCCGAACCGAAGATCCACACCGTGATCGCGGTGCAGGTCCGCGAAAACCTGCGCGACCTCGCGGCCGAGGACCCGCAGCAGCGGCAGCTCGGCCATCTCCAGCACGGTGACCTCCACACCGGCGATGCGAGCGGCAGCAGTGGCCTCCAGCCCGATCCATCCCGCACCGATGACCACCGCCCGTGAGGCGGACTGGAACGCCTCCTTGATCCGGTCGCTGTCCTCGACCCGCCGCAAATACAGCACCCGCTCCAGGTCCGCACCCGGGACAGGCAGGCGGCGCGGCGAGGATCCGGTGGTCAGCAGCAGCTTGCCGTAGCCCACCCGGCTGCCGTCCGCGAGCGTCACCTCGCGCGCGCCCGGGTCGACGGCGGTGACCGCGATGCCGAGCCGCAGGTCCACGTCGTGTTCGGCGTACCACTGCGGCGGATGGACGTAGATCTGCGCCCGCGCGTCCTTACCCGTCAGGTAGCCCTTGGACAGCGGCGGCCGCTCGTAGGGCCGTTCGCTTTCGTCGCCGATCAGAACCAGCGGGCCGTCGAAGCCCTCATCACGCAGGGCCTGCGCGGCCTTGGCCCCGGCCAGGCTGGCCCCGACGATCACACACGCGTCGTTCGCGGACATCGTCAGTTCCCTTCCCGGGCTGCGGGACGGCTCCGCAACGTTTCGGCGAGTTGCTCGGAGAGCTGCTCCCAGCTGGCGTCGAACTTCGACACGCCCTCGTCCTCAAGGGTCTGCACGAGGTCGCCATAGTCCACGCCGACGGTCCGCAACCCAGTGAGAACCCGCTCAGCGTCGTCGTAGTGGGCGCGGACCGAGTCGGCCGGTACTCGGCCGTGGTCGGCGACCGCGCGCAAGGTGGCCTCCGGCATGGTGTTGACCACGCCGGGTGCGACCAGTTCGGTCACGTAGCGGGTGTCGGGGTAGGCGGGATCCTTGACGGAGGTCGAAGCCCACAGCGGACGCTGCGGATGGGCTCCCGCCCCCCGAAGGGCTTGCCAGCGGGGTGAGGAGAGAACCCGCTCGTAGTGCTGGTAAGCCAGCCGCGCGTTGGCGATCGCCAAACGGCCGCGCAGCTCGACAGCCTGCGCGGTGCCGGTCTTGTCCAGGCGTGCGTCTGCCTCAGCGTCGACGCGGGAGACGAAGAACGAAGCCACCGAACCGATGCCGGACAGCTCGCGGCCCGCATCGCGGGCGCGTTCCATCCCGTCAAGGAAGGCGTCCATGACCTCGTCATAGCGGGCTAGAGAGAAGATCAGCGTGACATTGATGCTGATTCCCTCGGCCAGGCACGCGGCGATCGCCGGCAGGCCCTGCCGGGCAGCCGGGATCTTCACGAACAGGTTGGGCCGGTCGACCAGCCACCACAGCGCCCGCGCCTCTGCGATCGTCGCCGCCGTGTCGTGCGCGAGTCGGGGATCGACCTCGATGGAGACCCTCCCGTCGACACCGTCCGTCGCGTCGTAGACCGGGCGCAGCACATCGCAGGCCCACCGGACGTCGGTGGTGGTCAGCGACCGCAGCGCCTCACCGACCCCGACTCCGCGGGCGGCCAGGTCACGGATCTGCGCGTCGTACGCGTCACCGCTCGTGATGGCCTTGGCGAAGATCGTCGGATTGGTGGTCACCCCCACCACCCGGTCCCGCGCGACCAGGTCCGCGAGGCTCCCGGACACCAGCCGCTCCCGGCTGAGATCGTCCAGCCAGATCGACACGCCGGCATCGCTCAGTGCGTTCAAGGGATTCATTACGCTGCCGCTCCTCCCGCGCGCCAAGCGGACGAACTTCCTGGTGCTCGTCCACGGCCCGCACCAGAGCCTGCCTGTCGCTCCATCGTCTCTGGAAGGTCGGTGGCCCGCATCCGCACACCGGGCCTGGCCGACGGTGTGTCGCCCTGGCTGCACCGTTCACCAATGCCGAATACGTCCGTGTTCGTGACCCTTGCCATCACGCATACGGCTGCCTCCCTGTTCCGGGCCCGGCCGGTACCGGGAGGCAGCCGGGACGAAAGATGAGGCCATGAACTCTCGCCTCGTCAGGGCACGTCGCCGACGCCGTAGGGCGCGTAGAGGTCGAGCAGCCGCACCCGGGCGGATCTGAGCCGGCTTCCGATGACCTCGGCGACACCCACAGCTCGTGCCACAGCTCCGGGTCCTTCCCGCACAGCTCACGGACCACCGTCGCATCGAACTCGTAGGCGCGCACCGGGTGGTGGCCTCGGCTCCGAGGTACCAGTGATGACGAGGACCAGCCAGGACCAACCCAGCAGTTGCCGAACCCGAGTCTCTCGATGACCGCCGCGGGGCGGCCGGGCACGCGGATGTCGAGAGCAACGGTGCCCGTGCGGATGATCCAGAAGCGGTCGCCCCCGCTGCCCTCGTCGAAGATGCGCTCGTCGACGTCGAACGACACCTCGCGAGCGAACGACATGAGCTGGCGGCGATGCTCTCTGGTCAGGGCGCTGAAACGCCGGTCCTTGCAACCACGATCGCCTTCCCCATCGCTTTCACGATGAGAAGGTTGCGCCCCCCCGGCACCACAAAAACAACCGACCACCGTCGGGGCGGCGACCCCGGTGGCTTTCGCGTAGTAGGCCCCTCGCCCCGAGAAACCTTCGGGCCAACCGAGGTGAGAGGCCAGGACTCCTCGGGGGCGGCAATCCCGGAACCGCAGGTCGGCCCCCGTTGGCGCTCCTGTCCATCGAGGGAGAGCCTGGAAAGGCGTAGCACGGACCAACCGGCCTGGAGGTGCCATGTACAGCAAGATCACCATCGCCAGCCACCCTGTTCACCCGATGCTCGTCGGTTTCCCCATCGCCTGCTACACCGGCACGCTGGTGGGTTTCGCCGTCTATGCGGCCAATGGGCAGCAGTTCTGGCTCAACCTGGCCATCGCCCTCAACATCGCTGGGGTCGGCACGGCACTGCTGGCAGCCCTGCCCGGCATGGCCGATCTGGCGTTCGGCATTCCCCGCCGTTCGGCGGCCAAGACCGTCGGCATTGCCCATGGCGGTCTCAATGTCGCGGCGCTGTGCCTCTTCGGTGCGAGCCTTGCCATCTACGCCACCCATTGGGACAGCCCGGCCAACGGCGTCACTGCTGGACTGGCCCTGTCCGCTGCCGGGCTCGCCTGCACGCTCGGGGCTGGCTTCCTGGGCTGGACGCTGGTCCAGGACTACCACGTCGGCATCCGGCTCACACCCCTCCAGGAAAGCGATGAACAGGCGGTGCAGAACGCCGAACTGATCCACCTGCATCGTGGCTCCCACGTGGCGTGAGCGGCATAGCCCAAACCCTGAGCGGCGGGAGCTGTCGGCCGGCCGTTCCACGGACACTTCCTTTCCGCACCCCTGGCCGGCCTCCTCCTCGACCAGGAGGCAGTGGATTAGCGAAAAAGGGCGCCTTCAGGTGACACCTACACCGTCCAGTTCGGGTTCTCCATTGCCGGCACCGGACATGCCCGGGAGCCGGCAGCCGGACCTGCCAGACCTGTCGGACGTCCCGGCCGGCCGACCGGCACGCGTGGACGGATACACGGAACTGCGGAACTATGCGGTGATCGGGGACGGCCGCTGCGTCGCGCTCATCGCCCGGGACGGCTCGGTGGACTGGCTGGCCTGGCCGGACCTTGACTCGCCGACCCTGTTCGCCGCCGTGCTCGACCACGTCCGAGGAGGACGGTTCCTCCTGCAGCCGGAGGCGCCCTACACCGCCTCCCGCCGTTACCTGCCTGGCACCAACGTGCTGGAGACGACGTTCACCACCGCGGGCGGCACGGTTCGGGTGACCGATGCACTAACTATTCCCGGCCCCCGCTCCCTGGCGCCTGGCCGGGAGCTGGTCCGGCGGATCGAGGGCCTGGCGGGCAGCGTCCCCATGAGCTGGAGTGTCCAGCCGCGCTTCGGCTACGGCACGCACTCCCCCCGGCTGACGCGTCGCGCAGGAGTTCCCGTCGTCACCTTCGGTCCTGAGGCGGTCGGGATCTGTGCCTGGAATGCGGGGGAGCCGCAGCCCACCTCCGACGCCGTCGCATCCCGCTTCCGTACCGACGTGGGCACCCGGTCCCTGCTCGCGCTGCCGTACGCACACCGGGAACCGCTGGTGCTCCCCACGCGCGCCGACTGCGAGGCCCGGCTGGACCACACCGTCGCCACCTGGAGGGAGTGGAGTGACGGCCGCACCTACACGGGGCCCTGGTACGAGGCGGTGCTGCGCAGCGCCCTCGCTCTCAAGCTGCTGGTCTTCGCCCCCTCCGGCGCAGTCGCCGCCGCGGCGACTTGCTCATTGCCCGAGGAGCTCGGTGGGCAACGCAACTGGGACTACCGCTTCAGCTGGATCCGCGACTCCGCTTTCACGCTGAACGCCTTCCTCAAGCTGGGCTGCGCACCGGAAGCGACCGGCTACTTCTGGTGGCTCATGCACGCTTCCCAGCTCACCCATCCCCGCCTGCACGTCCTGTACCGACTCGACGGCGGCGCCCGCGCACCCGAGAAGACCCTTCCCCTGTCGGGCTACCGCGGCTCGACGCCCGTACGCATCGGCAACGCCGCCGCCGACCAGCTCCAACTGGACACCTACGGGGAGTTGATGCAGACCGCGTGGCTGTACACCGCCGCGGGCCATCGGCTCGACGCCGACATCGCCCGCCGACTGGCCCAGACCGCCGACTTCATCTGCAGAACCTGGCAGCAGCCCGACATGGGCATCTGGGAGGTCCGCAGCGCTCCCGAGCACTTCACCCAGTCCAAGATGATGTGCTGGGTCACCCTCGACCGCGCCCTCGACCTCGCACAGCGGCGACTGATCCCCGACCGGCACGCACCCGTCTGGCGGCGCGAACGGCAGGCCATCACCGAATTCATCGACGACCGCTGCTTCAGCCCGCGGCTGAACAGCTACGTGCGCTCCGCCGGCAGCGACGAACTGGACGCCGGCCTCCTACTCGGGCTGCTCCACGGCTACCGGTCGCCCGACGACCCCCGCATGCGCGGCACCGTCGCCGCCATCCAGCAGGCATTGCAGGACGGCCCGTATCTCAACCGCTACCTCGGCGCCGACGGAGTTCCCGGCAGCGAGGGCGCGTTCCTCGCCTGCTCCTTCTGGCTCGCCGAAGCCCTCGCCCGAACCGGCCGCGCCGACGAAGCCGCCCACCTCATGGACCAACTAGTGCCCCTCGCCAACGACGTCGGCCTCTACAGCGAGGAGATCGACCCCACCACCGGCGAATTCCTCGGCAATCTGCCCCAGGGCCTGTCCCACCTCGCCCTGATCAGCGCCGCCTGCGCGATCGGGCAGGGCACACGGTGAGCATCTGGGCCGCACTGGCGGGCGGGCTTGTCGGCACCCTGGTCCTGACCACCGGCCTGCGCGCGGCCAACGCCTTCAGCATCACCCGCATCGATCTGCCGTTCCTCCTCGGGACCGCCTTCACCAGTAACCGGACCCGCGCCAAGGCCATCGGCTACGGCGCACACTTCATCAACGGTCTGATCTTCGCCCTGCTCTACTACGCCGTCTTCGTCGCCATCGACTACAGCAGCTGGTGGCTCGGATGCGTCTTCGGCCTCGTCCATGGCCTGTTCGCCACCACCGCGCTCGTCAACATCCTGCTGCCGCTCGTCCACCCGCGCATGGGCCAACCGGAAACCACCGCCCCCCATGTCGCACTGCTCGAACCACCCGGATTCCTCATGCTCAACTACGGGCCCGGCACACCCGTCATCACGCTCACCGCACACCTCGCCTACGGCACCATCGTCGGCGGGTTCCTCACATGGTCAGGCTGAGAACCCGTGACCGCGTCCCCTGATGGAGGGCCTGCTGGACGCTTCCAGCGAGCACGACACGGTCCGGGTAGCGTGGAGACCGGACCGGGAAACCGGGAAACCTCCCAGGGAAGCCCTCGCATCGCGGTCGAAGTCGGTTGGAAGGGGGCCTTATGGCCTACCCACATGAAGCGGCGTCCTCCGGCCCGCAGCCTGCGCATCTTGCACCGGATTCGGAGCCGACGGGTAGCGGACCGGACGCGCGCGGACCCCGGCTGGCCTCGGTCGTGGTGTTCGTTCACGACCACGACGCATCGGCGGACTTCTACGGGGAGCTGCTGAACATGAAGGTCACCGTACGCACCGCGACTGCCGCACTACTCGTGAGCCGCAACGGCTTCCAGGTGTACCTGCGCGCCGTGGGCTCGCACGCCATCCACCCGACGGGCCACGTCGGCGCGCACTACGTGATCTGGACGGCTGACGGCCCCGACGACTTCCAGCGGTGCGAGCGCGTACTCAGAGCCCGCTCCGACCGTGTCGACACCAGGGAAGCTGAAGGCTTCACCCTCATCGAGGGCCGGGATCCCAGCGGTCTGCCGGTCCTCGTGGCATATCCGGGACCTGACGAAGTTGCACGGCTCGAGATCATCTCTCGCTACTACGTGTGATGCCGGAAGAAGCGAAGACTCGGCAGGAGGCCCTTCATGGCACACAAGCGAACGGTGCACGTCCGCCGCGTCTACGACACACCGGCGCAGACCGACGGCGCCAGAGTGCTGGTCGACCGCCTCTGGCCCCGTGGCATGACCAAGGAGAAAGCCCACCTCGACGAGTGGTGCAAGCAGGTCGCACCCTCGGCAGAGCTGCGCAAGTGGTACCTCCGCAACCCCCATCGTTTCGCGGAGTTCAGCCACCGCTACCAGGCCGAGCTCCAAGATCCCGAACGTGCAGATGCCCTGGCGCACCTGCTTGACCTCGCCGAAGACGCCACCCTGACACTCCTCACCGCCACCAGACATCCCGAGACCAGCAAAGCCGAAGTGCTTGCCGCGCTCATCCGGAGCTGACAGCACAGGAAACCGGTGTCAGGTATCGGATGCCGCCGTCGCCCGCGGTGATGCTGCGCGTGGAGCCGTGCGGGAGCCAGAGCAGCATGCCCTCGGCCACGTGCTGCGGTTCGTCGGCCGTGCCGATGCCGACGGTTCCGTCTCCGTCGACGACAACGAGCAGGACATCCAGGTCCGGTTCGGTGTGGGTCTTGATGCGCTCACCGGGTGGCAAGTGGATGAAGTTGGCGTCGAGCTGGCGTCCGGGCTCGGCCAGTTTCCACAGTGCTCCCATGGTTGCGGGCACCTGGCCGGTCAGCACCCGGGTGTCGCACAGGATCTGCGGTACAGCTTCCTGCGGGTCATCGGCGGCGTGCCGCTCAGTCATCCGAGCCCGCCTGCCGGCCGATGCGGACCTGGTCCGATCGCGCAACCGCTCACCAGCCCCGACGTCTCCGATCAACTGGCCGTCGTCCACCTGGAACTGTCCGCGGGCGGCGCCCTGCCCGAACACGACCACGGCGCGCCTCACGGATCGTGCTGATCCCCCTGTCCGGCTCGGTCGAGCTCTGTCACGAAGGAGCGAGACGGACGCTGTCCGCTGGTTCTGCCGCGCACGTCGCTACCGGGGAGCGCGTCAGCCTCGTCAATCCCGGCACGGAACCGGCATCCCTCATGGTGGTGGCTTTCCCGCCGGAATTCGCAGGCCGGCTGGCGTCCTGGCCCGTCGCCTGACCGCGTATGCGCGCCAAGTTGATCCGTAGGAGAAGGGCAGTGCATCGATGAACCACACGTCAGCCGCCGTAACCGGTGCGGCGGCCTTCGTATGGCTCGGGATGGTGCTGGCCATCTCGTTCCTGGAGACGCCGTTGAAGTTCCGCGCCCCCGGAGTGACCGTCCCCATCGGACTGGGTATCGGCCGACTCGTCTTCCGAGTGCTGAACCTCGCCGAGACGGCACTGGCCGGCGTGGTGGTCGTCGCGGTAGCCGTGGGAAGCGCACCCGCTGCGGTCCCCCTGCTGGCCGTCGTCGTGGCCGGCCTGCTCCTCGGCCAGCTGACCGTGATCCGCCCGCGGCTCAACCGGCGGTCCGACCTGGTACTGGCCGGCGAGGACCTTCCGCGTTCGCGCGGCCACCTGCACTACGTGATCGCCGAGATTGCCAAGGTCATGCTTCTGATCGGCCTCGGCATCAGCGTTTTGGCCGTGTGACCCGCCATCAACGCCGATGCACGGCTCAGGCGGCGCCCTCTCGGTAAACTGCGTCGCATTGTCCTGAACTGATCCGGTATTGGCAGATTGGTCCCTGCAGTAGTTCGCCCGGTAAGTGACCTCACGATCCGAGGAGAGTCGCATGAGTGCGACACCCGACGCCGAAGAAGCGGCGGCAACCGCCCCGTTGCGTGCCGGGCCCAGCAGTGTGGGAAGCATCGTGGTCAGTTGGGCGACCACGACCGACCACAAGAGAGTCGGAACGCTGTACATCACGACATCGTTCGCGTTCTTCCTCGTCGGCGGTGTCATGGCGCTCCTGATGCGCGCCGAGCTGGCCCGGCCGGGTCTGCAGATCATGTCGAACGAGCAGTTCAACCAGGCGTTCACGATGCACGGCACGATCATGCTGCTGATGTTCGCGACGCCCTTGTTCGCCGGTTTCGCCAACTGGATCATGCCGCTGCAGATCGGCGCGCCCGACGTGGCCTTCCCGCGGCTGAACATGCTGGCCTACTGGCTGTACCTGCTCGGCTCGCTGATCGCGGTCGGTGGCTTCCTCACGCCGCAGGGCGCGGCCGACTTCGGCTGGTTCGCCTACGCGCCACTGAACAGCGTGGTGCGCTCACCAGGCATCGGCGCCGACATGTGGATCATGGGTCTGGCCCTTTCCGGGTTCGGCACGATCCTCGGCTCGGTCAACTTCATCACCACCATCATCTGCATGCGCGCCCCGGGCATGACCATGTTCCGTATGCCGATCTTCACCTGGAACGTGCTGCTCACCGGCGTGCTGGTACTGGTGGCCTTTCCCGTGCTGGCGGCCGCGCTCCTGGTCCTGGAGGCGGACCGGAAGTTCGGCGCTCAGGTATTCGACGCGGCCAACGGCGGGGCGTTGCTGTGGCAGCACCTGTTCTGGTTCTTCGGCCATCCAGAGGTGTACATCATCGCGCTGCCGTTCTTCGGCATCGTCTCCGAAGTCCTTCCCGTGTTCGCCCGCAAGCCGATGTTCGGCTACGTGGGCCTGATCGGCGCGACGATCGCGATCGCCGGCCTGTCGATCACGGTCTGGGCGCACCACATGTTCGCCACCGGCGGTGTGCTGCTGCCGTTCTTCGCTTTCATGTCGTACTTGATCGCGGTGCCGACCGGGGTGAAGTTCTTCAACTGGACCGGCACGCTGTGGAAGGGCAGTCTCAGTTTCGAGACGCCCATGCTGTGGGCGCTAGGCTTCCTGGTCACCTTCCTCTTCGGCGGGCTGACGGGCGTCATCCTGGCCTCCCCGCCACTGGACTTCCACGTCACCGACTCGTACTTCGTGGTGGCCCACTTCCATTACGTGGTCTTCGGCACCGTGGTGTTCGCGATGTTCTCCGGGTTCTACTTCTGGTGGCCGAAGTTCACCGGGAAAATGCTCGACGAGCGCCTCGGGAAGATCCACTTCTGGACGCTGTTCGTCGGCTTCCACACGACGTTCCTGGTCCAGCACTGGTTGGGCGCGGAGGGCATGCCACGCCGCTACGCCGACTACCTCGCCGCCGACGGCTTCACCGCGCTCAATTCGGTCTCCACGATCGGAGCCTTCCTGCTGGGCTTGTCCACGCTTCCCTTCCTCTACAACGTCTGGAAGACCGCCATGTACGGGCGTGCGGTCAAGGTCGATGACCCGTGGGGCTACGGCCGTTCGCTGGAGTGGGCCACGTCTTGCCCGCCGCCGCGGCACAACTTCCTCACCCTGCCGAAGATCCGCAGCGAGTCTCCGGCCTTCGACCTCCACCACCCGGACGTCGCAGCCCTGGACCAGGCGGAGAACCTGGGCCGGTACGCCGACGCCCGCCGTGGCTCAGCCCCCGCACGCACGAACGGCCTGGACGACGGTGCCAAGGACTGAGGCGGAGGCGGCGCACAGATGGACAACCAACACGGCGCCGGCATCGCCCCGCCACGGCGTGGCGGTGAACCAGTCAGACCTCGATGCGGCGTCCCGGCAGCGAAACTTGCATGGAGGGGCCTTCGGCGGGACCGTGGAAAGGTGTTCCGCTGGCGAGTGTGGCCTCAGCTCATGGCCGCGTTTGCCAAGATGCGCGGAGGGCTGAGGGCAACGCAAAGGCATGGTGCGCAGCCGCCCGACATCGCGATGATGTCGGTGGTGGCGTTGACCGTTCCTCTTGTCCTGCTGGAGCTGGCGATCAGCGACAGCACGGTGAGACTGTCCCTCCCCTCGTAGCGTAGAGACCATGACTGCAGGGGAAGTTGGGAGAGATGCTCACCTACGCCAACCATCTGGGTCTGTACGCCGAGGAGATCAGCCACACCGGCGAGCAACAGGGCAACTTCCCGCAGGCGTTCACCCATTTCGCCCTGATCAGCGCCGCGTTCAACCTGGACCCTGCGCTCGGCTGAGGAACCGGCATCCAGGCCCTGCCCGCCCGGCACCCCGACGCCGAGATCCTGACCGCCCCGAGAACAGGCCGTGCTGATGCGGCTCTGACGAAAAGTGCAGTAGCTGCTGAGGGAACTGGAGCGTTCCCCTGGCTGGGCATAGGCCCAGCCAGTCGACGCCACACCGTCGCCGGCTGCGTCGACGCCCCGTCATGGTGCGGCCGGACACCGTGACCGGCAGCGATCCATCGCGGACC
This sequence comes from Streptomyces sp. B21-105, assembly GCF_036898465.1. Taxonomy (NCBI): domain Bacteria; kingdom Bacillati; phylum Actinomycetota; class Actinomycetes; order Kitasatosporales; family Streptomycetaceae; genus Streptomyces; species Streptomyces sp. B21-105. The sequence goes on from NZ_JARUMJ010000001.1 coordinate 7,630,863, forward strand.
TAACTCATCGCGGGAGTTTCGCGGTGCGCTCGGGGTGGGCCACGGTGATGTACCGCATCGCGGTCTGGGCGCGGATTCCGAACAAGCGCATCAGGTGAAGCGGGTCGTCGACCTCGAATGCCTCGTCGCGGATCCGGTCTTGCCGCAGCGTCGGCATCGTGAGTCCAGTGGGCCGGAAGATGGCGGTGAACGTGGTGCCGATGGGCGAGTGAGTGGTGTCTACCGCGGTCCAGCGGTTGATCAGCAGATGCGGGTTGGTCGTCACCGGCCAGCGGCGGTGACGTTCGCGGAGCCACGCGGAGGCGCAGCGGTGGGTGAGTTCGTCCAGGTAGATGATGTGCCGTTTGCCAGGACGCCGGACGATGAGCCGCTCACGAGACAGGTCGAGGTCGGTGACCGGAAGCCGGCGGATGTCGGTGCCGCTGAGCGCATGGATGCGGTGAATCTCCTGCAGGAGCCCCGGGCGGTCCGGGTTACCCAGGTCTGATGCACTCAAGTCGGCGGCTGGGTGGGGGAGGAAGTCCCGTCCCGCTCAGGCGCGGCGCGGAACGGATTCGCTCCTTGTGGTCCCGGCGGCGATCAGAGCGAAGCCCAGTGCGAGGCGAGCGTGTCGTGCCTTCGTAGGCACGTCAGGCCGATGAGCGCACGCTGGTGCGGCGGGAGTTTGATCCGCTCGCGGCACGGCCCGCGTCGTCGGCGGCCGGCCAAACTTCACGCCGACAGGGGATACGACTGCGACCACCGACGGTGCGAGCGCTGCCGCTTGGTCAGGGCTGTGGGGTGCTGCCCATCTCGGCGGTGAAGATCACGGGGTCGCTGTCGAACCCTCGGACCATCTCGTGGAACTCCCACGTTCCGGAGGTGTCCCTGGTGAACTCCGCGACCGTCGCGGCGGTGTGTCCGGAGAGCTGTGCGAAGTCGTCTTTCAGTAGCTCTCTGTATCCCTCGACAACCAGAACTCCGGCGTTCGATATGTCACCGAAGGTTTTGGGGCCGCTGTTCTGGTGGATCGCCACACCCACCACCACCCGTGCGAAGGAGGGAGCGAGGCGATCGAACTCCAGGGTCATCGCTTCGACGTAGCCGAAGCCCTGCCCGGTCTGGCTGTGCCGACTCATATTGATGGTGCCGTCCGGTGAGCGGCTGTCGAAGTGGACGACGTACACCGGCCGCCCGTAGGGGGCGTCCGCCGAGTAGGTCGCGGCGATGATGTCGAGATGATGAGGTGGCTGATTCCAGGGACTCGGGTCCCACTTGAGCCGTACCTCGGCCTTTCCCGCTCCGTGGTTGTCGCTGCTCACCGGATGACTGCCTCTCCCGTAACGCGCTGTCACGGGATGGTCCCCGCATGGGCAAGTATGGCTCTCGGCCGTCCTGTTGAAGCCTCGCGCGCTTAGCTCGCGGATCGGGCTGGGCGGTGTCAGACGTCTTTGGCGCCGGCCAGTCCAGGGGCCGGTGAGTTTGTGGATGCGTTCCAGGCGATAGTTCAGGGCGCGCACGCTGAGGGTGAGGCGGCGGGCGGCCTCGGCGGCCGGCAGGTCGGCGGCGCGCAGGACGGGGTCGTCGAGATCGAGGCGCTCGGCGAGTTCCGGGGCGTTGAGAGCTTCCTCGTAGGACTGGACGACGCCTCAGGGACCGGGCTGGGGGCGGCCGACGGCGACCCGGCCTTCGCCGGTGGCGGCGTGCGCCTGCTGCCGGGCACGTACAGCGAAGCGCCCGTCACCAGCCAGTACTGAAGGTCGCGCAGCCTCGCGACTTCCCGATGGGCCCGATTTCAGGCGGAGGTACCGGTGACCGCGGTGCCGGACCTGGTCAGTGTGTACGTCAGTCGCGTCCCGCTCCAGAAGTAGAAGGTGAGGGTCACGGCGGCGCCGTCGGTGACATCGCTGAAGAACGCGGTCGGCAAGGTGATCGTGCCCGCGGTGTAGTCCGGCGTGAAGGCCACGTTGAACTGCTTGTATGTCGTCCAGGACTGCGGACCGGCGGGGCTGCCGTCGGCATATACGGCTTCCATGGTCGCCAGCTTGTCCCCGTTGAACGCGGTGGGTATCACCAGCGAGGCGGTCGTACCCGTCGCGCTCGTCAGCACCGGCTTGTCATAGGTGATGACGTTGACGGCCCAAGGAATTCCCTCCGTGAACCGGAGGGACAGGACGGCGTTCGTGCCGTGCTCCTGCGACGCGGTCAGCCGGCCGAGAGTAGCCGCCGCGATCGTCAGCGTGCTGCCGCTGACGGTGTAGTCCACGCCCCGGACCAGATGACGGGTGCCGACATCGACCCTCGTCAGCCTGGTGCCGTTGAGGTTCAGCGTGATCGTCGCGTCCGCCGGGGTCCTGCCCTTGGGCACAAAGAGCTGATCGGTGGAGGCGGTGCCGGAGCGCCCGGTCCAGCTCGAACGTATCTGCGCATAGAGGCTCGGGTCGTTCCATTGCATGGTGCGGCGGTTGAAGCGACTGCCGTTGTCCCACAGCATCGTGGTCAAGCCCCGGTATCGCGCGTAGTGGCCGAGATACTCGAGGTACTTGAGCGTCTCTCCCTCTTCGACCGTGCCGGGGCCGGAGTCCCAGCCGAGCAGCCCGTACTCACCGACGACGGCCGGGATCCCGTTGGCCACGAAGGCCTTATGGACCAGGTCGAACGTGTCGGTCAGGTCCTGCTGGGTGGCCGCGTTGAAGGTCGTGTAGCCGGCGAGGTTCACGCTGAAGGGCCAGAAACTGTAGTAGTGGACCGAGGCCACGAGATTCGGGTCGTCGAGCGCGGCGAAGGTGGCGACCAGGCTGTCGATCTTGGGCTGATCCGGGGTGTCCCCCAAGGTCGGCATGACAAGCAGCCGGTCGGCATTGCCTCCGCCGGTCGAGCGCACAACGGAGTGGAACGTCGTGTTGAGCTCGTTCATCAGAACGGCGTTCTGCTCGTCGCCTGAACTGCCGGTGAAGAAGGGCTCGTTGACGCTCTCGAAAAGCAGTCGGCGCGACTCGTCCCGGAAGGTGGCCGCGATCTGCTGCCAGGTTGCCGTGTACTGGGCCAGGACCGCGTCATGCTGGGCCGGCATGTTCAGCACCCACTGCCACGCGTCGCCGTGCATGTTGATCAGAACGTGGAAACCATCGGCCAAGGCCCAGTCGACCACCTCCTTGATCCTGGCCAGGAACACCGGGTCGAGGGTGTAGGCCGGAGCCGGGCCCTCGTGCTGGCCCCAGGTCACCGGGATCCGGATGCTCCTGAAGCCCTGCGCCTTCAGCCTGCGGAAGAACGCCCGGGTCACCCGCGGGTTGCCCCACGCCGTCTCGTCGGCGCCGATGGCCTCGAATGTGTTGCCCAGATTCCAGCCCGGCTGCATGTCTGCGACCACGTCCAGCGCGGACGCCGACGCGGCGGAACCAGCGGACCGGGCAGCGGCCTGGGCGGCCGATGGGGTGGACAACGCCGCGACGGCGAGGGCCGCGGAGGTCGTCATGGCCTGGCGGCGAGTGAAACCGGCTGAACTCGGCATAGAACTCTCCATTGAGTCGAAAGGCCTGCCCTCATGTCGGCGGCGTCAACGCAACGTCGAAGCGCTTCGACACGTTGCGGGAGCCTAGCGCAGCCTCGCGACGGAGAGAACGGGCCGATCCGCATGGAAACTGCATCGAGTCCGAAAGGACCTGCGTCGAAGCGCTTCCCTGCAGTGGGTTCGTCAGGCGCGGTGTCGCGCAGGCTCGTCGGGGTTCCCTGCTCATCTGCCGCCGACGCCGACGGGATCGGCGGTCGCCCGGCGGAGGATCTCACGCGGAGTGGGTCAGGCCGGGGAGATCTCACGCCTCCACTGCGCCCCGCCCGCGAGCAACGGCCCGGAACGTCCCGCCAAGCCACGGGCTATCGAGACGCTCGGGCTCTGTCCTGGTCCGGGGCAGTGGGTGCGGGGACGCCTGCATATCAGCTGGGGAGCAGGTTGGGCTTGCGTATGGAAACCGATCGGTTTACTGTGATGGAAACCGATCGGTTTCTCATTCTGTGGAGGCAGTCATGACCGCACTCAAGGGCGCCAACGTCTTCGTCACCGGCGGCAGCCGAGGCATTGGCAAGGCCCTGGTGGAAGAGCTGTACGCGCGCGGTGCCGGCAAGGTGTACGCCACGGCCCGCGACCCGCGCACGGTGAGGCACCCGGACGCGGTCCCGGTGGCGCTGGAGGTCACCGATCCGGCCTCCGTGGCGGCGGCCGCCGCGCAGGCGCAGGACGTGACCGTGCTGATCAACAACGCCGGTGCCGTGGTCGGCGCGTCGTACCTCGACTCCCCGGTCGATGACGTACGACGGGAGTTCGAGACCAACTTCTACGGCCCGCTGCTGCTCACCCGGGCCTTCGTGCCGGTCATCGAGCGCAACGGCGGCGGCCACCTCCTCAACGTGCACTCCGTGCTGTCCTGGCTGGCCCTCGGCGGCTTGGGGCGGTACTCGCCCTGACCACCGCGGCCGACCTGCCCGAGCGGGTCCGGCGCGTCGTCGCGGTGAACACGTACGACTTCCCCGGCGGGATCGCCCGGTCCAGTCTCCTCGCCCGGGTGGTGGTCAGCGGTGTCCTCACTCCGGGGGTGGGCCCAGTGGTCGCCGGGGTGGAACCCAAGCCCGTCGTCCGCAGGATCCTGCAGGGCGGGCTGGTCGACAAGACCGCGCTGCGGGAGGACTACCTCGACGAACTCCTCCAGGTGGGCAGCCGCCCCGGCTACTCGACCGTCGCCCGGGCGGTGTACCAGAGCCTGCCCGGCCTCATCGCCGCCCGCTCGCGCTACCCGGAGGTCAAGGCACCCGTCCACCTCGTCTACGGGGAGAAGGACTGGTCCCGTCCTTCGGACCGGCAAGCCGACAAGGAGCTGCTGCCGGCCGCCGATTTCACGCAGGTGCCGGGAGCAGGCCACTTCATCGCCTTGGAACGGCCCGACCTGCTGGCCGACCTGCTCAACGCGGTGGCGTGACCGCCCCGAGGGCGCCGTAGCCACCCCCGTTCGGGTGTAGTGCGGGACGGGGGCCACGTTCGACCATGTGTCCGACAGCGTCGTGGCATGCAAAGGAGCAGGCCCGTGGCAGAGATTCAGATCGAGTTCGATGTTCCGGCTCAGATGCGTGACGGCACGGTGCTGCGCGCCGATGTCTACCGCCCCGGAGGTACGGGGCCGTGGCCGGTGCTGCTGAGCCGGCTGCCGTACGGCAAGCAGATGGCCCTGGCGATCGCCCTCCTCGATCCCCTGGCGGCGGCTCGGCGTGGCTTCATGGTGGTCATCCAGGACACCCGCGGCCGGTTCGCCTCCGAGGGTGAGTGGGAGCCGTGGACGTACGAGGAGAGCGACGGTTACGACACCGTACGGTGGGCCGCCGCCCTTTCCGGCTCGAACGGCTCCGTCGGCATGATCGGCGCCAGCTACTTCGGCAACACCCAGTGGATGGCGGCGCTGTCCAAGCCGCCGGAGCTGAAGGCGATCGCGCCGATGGTCACGTGGTCCGACCCGGACGACGGACTGTGGACGCGCGGCGGCGCGATCGAACTCGGCATCACCGCGCCCTGGTCCCTCATGATGGGCGCCGACGCGCTGATGCGCCGTCACAGCACCGACCCGGCCACGCTCGTGAGCAGCCTCGGCGGTCTCGTGCAGGATCTCGACGGCCTGGCCGACGGCGGCTACGGCGAACTGCCCGCCGGGCGGTTCCCCGCGTTCGTTCGGCATGATCTGCCCGAGCTGGGCTACGAGCGTTCCCGGCGGGAGCCCGAGTGGGCGCGGTCCTGCCGTGTCGCGGGCCGGCACGACGAGGTCGACCTGCCCACCTTCCAGGTCGGCGGCTGGTACGACATCTTCGCCCAGGGCACGCTCGACAACTTCACCGCCATGCGCCGCGCCGGCCGGTCCGCCACGCTGATCATGGGTCCGTGGAGTCACGCCAACCAGCAGCACGTCATCGGCGACGTCAACTTCGGGTTCGGCGCGAACTCCGCTTTCATGGGCATGCGCGGACCCCTGCACGGCCTCCAGTTCGACTGGTTCCAGCGTACGATCGGCGACGGTGAGGCGCTGGAGCCGGACACGGGCAGGGTGCTGCTGTTCCTCATGGGCGTCAACCAGTGGCGCGAGGAGACCGAATGGCCCCTGTCGCGGGCCGTGGACACGGACTTCCACCTGCGCGCCGACGGACGCCTGACGCGGGAGCCGCCCGCTGTCGCCGAGCAGGCCGAGGAGTTCACCTACGATCCGACGGATCCGGTGCCCACCACCGGCGGCGCGTCGCTGCTGTCCGACGAGTTCCGTCCCGGGCCGCTCGACCAGAGGGCCGTGGAGGCGCGCGAGGACGTCCTGGTCTTCACCACCGAACCCCTCGCCGAGGACGTCGAGGTGACCGGCCGCGTCCGGGCGCTGCTCTTCGCCGCCACGGACGGCCCCTCGACCGACTGGGTGGCACGCCTGTGCGACGTAGACGAGAACGGTGTCTCCCGCAATGTGGCCGACGGCATCGTGCGGGTGCGCGCGGCGTCACCGGGCGAGGCGGCCGAGCACGTCGTGGACCTGTGGTCGACCAGCATCGTCTTCCGGGCAGGTCACCGGATACGGGTCCAGGTCACCTCCAGCAACTTCCCCCGCTGGGACCGCAACCTCAACACGGGCGAACCCGAGGAGCGCGCGACCACGGCCCGAGTGGCCCGCCAGCAGGTCTTCCACGACCCCACCCGGCCCTCCCGCATCATCCTGCCCGTGGTGCCTGCGGCCTGACCGCAAGCGACGGGAAGGCCGACCGATCGGCTGCTCCAGTGGGCAAGAGCGCCGGAGCAGTCATGTCGGCTCGGTCGAAGAGCGGCAGGCACCCTGCGGCAGAGGCGATGACCTCCCACGGGCGCCTGCCCCTCGGCAAACGCCGCGGTGAAGATTCCTCGGTCAGCAGACCGACCGGGTTCCGCTCGACCGGCCTGCGATGGCGAGGCCGGATCCGGAGGCGGCGGCCACCCGGTCGAGTACGGCACCGAGGGCCTGGGCCAAGGGGGCACGAGTGGCCCGCCTGCTCGATCTGATGCCAGAGTTGGCCACCGCATGCCAGTACCCGGATCCCGAGGGCGTGCAACAACAGGCCCTGGACCTGGAGTTTGAGCCCAACACGGATCCACTGCGCCGAATGCTCTTGGAGTTCATCGTCGGCAGGCCCGGCGGGCGGATGGTCGAGGACCTTCAGCAGTACACGCTGTTCGAGACGGTCTACCGTCCCGCGCAGGTAATCTCGCTCATCGAGAAGACGCGGGACGGCAAGGTCGTCGCAACAGGGCCACGCCGTGTCACCAAGAAGACCCGGGTGTTCCGTACGCCGAGAAGCCTGGACAAAGCGAGCTTTTTAGGGCTGATACGTCGCGTTGGCGGGTTCCACGGCTTGAGCTGTGCGCGCGGCGGCGAAGACAGCCCTGCGGGCACTGAACGGGTCGTGGGTCGTGGGCAGCCCTGGGTGGGTCGCCAGTACGGCGGCCAGTCGCCTGCACTCTTCCCGGGCTGCGAGCCACCGCTCTCGTTCTGCGTGCGTGAGGTCGATTCGTCCCGCCGCGATGTCCGCTCCCACCGGGAGGGTGTCGGCGAGTGCCTTCAGGCGCTGAAGGGCGGAGTCCAACGCCGGCCTCGCCGCCACTACAGCGCCGGGAATCTCCCAGCCGTCCACGCTCCAAGTGGACCTGTACTCGGGCGGCGGTTCCTTCGACAGCCAGTCGGGGACATCGATGGGATCGCCACTGTCGCAGGGACGCGCGAGGATCGGGTAGATCGCCGTCGGCGCGGCAAACCGGATCCGCTTGATGCTCAGAATGCGGCGCGAGCCGTATTGAGCGGGCGTGCCCGCGCCCGGGCGAAATCGGGCGACGGGCCGGTGCAGATCGCGAGAATGTACAAACTAACGAAGGTGTCGGCCGTCAAAGCGCGCACGCAGGCCATCAATGAGCTCAAGTCCCCCCTGATTACTGCGGATTCTGCCTTGCGGGAAGAACTGGCCGGACTGGGCAATGCCGAACTCTTCCGGACCTGTACGCGGTTCGCCGCGCGAGCAGTTGCGAGGAGGAGGACGGTGAGGAGTGGGTGCTGCAGGCCACTCGGATCACGCTGGGTCTGCTGGCTCACCGGATCGGCCAGCTCTCCGAGCAGATTCGGGAGGTGGACGTTCGTCTGACCCGGCTTGTGGAACGGCATGCCCCACAGCTGCTCGACGTGGTGGGGATCGGCCCGGACACGGCGGTCACGTTGCTGATCACGGTGGGGGACAACCCGGAACGGCTGGACAGCGAGGCGTCGTTCGCCGCGCTGTGCGGTGTCAGCCCTGTCGAGCGTTCCTCGGGACGCAGGCGATTCCGTCGCCTCAACCGCGGCGGCGACCGGCAGGCCAGCGCCGCGCTTCACCGCATCGTGTTCACCCGCCTGCGGGTCGACCCGCGCACTCAGGACTAATACGAGCGGCGGATCAAGGAGGGCGAGACGCGGCGCGAAATCGTCCGCTGTCTCAAACGCTACGCGGCCCGGGAGGTCTTCCACCTGGTAAAACAGCTACAGCCAGCCGTTGCTCAGAGCCTCAGCGGCTCTCAGCATTCCGGGCATTCCGGCCCGGAAGGTCCGTCTCATCACCAGAGCGTGAGGGCTTCGGCTTGAGTACGGTCTCTCGCTTCCGTCTGCCGCTGGTGCGGCAGGGTTGCGCCACCTGCCCGCCCCGCGCTCGCCTTGCGGCGGGGGCGGGTGGCGCGGGTCTTGTGGTCGGCTCCACGAGGCTTCGACACCGCCGGGGCGGTGTCCTGGTCTCCGGCCACTCCGGTACCAGTCACGCAGGCTGCCGCGAGAGCGGCGAGGTTGAGTGCGGCGTTGTCGTCCCGGTCGAGAACCAGGCCGCAGGCGTCGCATTCGTACGTCCGGACGTGCAGCGGCAGCTTGGCTTTCACCGCGCCGCACCCGGAACAGGTCTTCGAGGACGGGTACCAGCGGTCCGCGACCACCATGCGGGGGCGTGGCGCTGGAGGGTCTTGTAGTCGAGCTGGCGGCGAATCTCCCCGAACCCGGCGTCGGCGATACGGCGGGCCAGGCGCCGGTTGCGGAGCATCCCGGCGACGTTGAGGTCCTCGACGACGACAGTGCCGTACTCGGCCGCGACACTCGTGGTGAGCTTGTGCAGGGCGTCTTCGCGGAGGTTCGCGACGCGGTGGTGGACCTTGTTCCGCTGGGCGTTGGCCTTCTCCCACCGCTTCGAGGGCTTCTGGCCGGTCCTGCGGTCGGGGCCCTGGCGGCGGGAGACGACACGGGACGCGCGGCGCAACTGTTTGCGCGCCTGGTCGTAGTGTCCGGGGTTCGCGACGGTGCGGATCTCGCCCGTGCTGTCGGCCGTCACCGCGAGGGTCTTCACCCCGAGATCGATGCCGACCGTCACGTCCGGGCGCGTGACGCGCTCGAGGTCGTGCTTCACCTCTGCCTGGAAGGACACGAACCAGCGTCCGCGTTCATGCCGGACCGTCGCGGACAGGATCCGGGCCGTCCCGCCCTGGACACGGTTGAGGAGCTTGTGCGTCGGCTCGTGGACGCGGACCGTGCCCAGCCGGGGCAGCGTCACGTGCCGGCCGTCGGTGTCGACACGGATCGTGCCGGTGGTGAACCGGCAGGACGGACGAGCCTTCCGCTTCGACTTGAACCGGGGCGCGCCCACCCGCTTGCCGCGACGCTTGCCGTTCTTCGACTTCGCGTAGTTGTCGAACGCGGCCGACGCGTTGGCCAGGCCGGTGCTGTACGCCTCCTTGGAGTTCTCCTGCCACCAGGACGCGAAACGCGGGTCGGTGTACTTGGCGGTGTTGAACGCCTTCCGCAGGGCGGGCAGCGACCACGGCCGCCACTCGGTCAGGTCCTCCTCGGGGACGCCGTAGGTCTCCTCGGCCTTCCGCTGCCACCACGAGGCGGTCACCCAGCCGACAGCCCAGTTGTAGGCGGCCCGCGCGGCACCGCAGTGCGAGCGCGACGCGGCCTCCTGGGCGGCGTTCGGGTCCAGGGCGAAGCGGAACGCCTGGACCACGAACCCGGGCTGCGGCTGGAACTTCTTCACTCGGCGGCCTCGCCGGTCGCTACGGCCACCGCGCGGGCGGCCCGGTTCTTCGCAGCCCGCCGCCCGTACAAGCGCGCACACATCGACGTCAGTACCTCGGTGATGTCCCGCACCAGGTCATCGGCGGTCTCGGCGGGGTCGAGGACGACCAGCCGCCGCCCGGACGCCGATAGCACGGCCTCCAGGTGCTCGACGCCGAACCGGGCCAGCCGGTCGCGGTGCTCCACCACGATCACCGCCGCTTGCGGGTCGGACAGCAGCCGGTGCAGCTTGCGGCGCCGCCCGTTCAGCCCCGAGCCGACCTCGGTCACGACCTGCGCAACCGGCAGGCCGAGCCCGGTAGCTCCTTGGACCACGCGGGCGACCTGCCGGTCAAGGTCCGGCTTCTGGTCCGCCGATGAGACCCGGCAGTACGCCACGACCCGGCCGGATGCCTCCGAGGCGGGCTCGTCGACCAGCCACGTCCCGGATGGCGTCTGGCGCACAGGGACCGGCATACGGCCCTCTTTCGCCCACGCCCACGCGGTCTGGTAGTGCACGCCGTTGCGTGCCGCCCACTCGGAAAGCTTCACACGATCAAGATAGCAGATGAGAAACACTGAGGTTTACTGATGAACCACGCAGCAGTTGTCAGCCCCCCGCTCATAGGGGCTGTGTGAGAGCGGCGTTCGACGAGGAGCCGGCAGGTGCAGCCCGTCGGGGGTTTCTGAGTAGGCGGGGTTGCAGCGTCCGGGGTGGGCATCATTGTCGTCGTCATCATCGGAACAAGGACGCGGCGACGACACGCGGCTTACACCCGATGCACAGTACGTGACTCGGGAACTCTCCGCGACCAACCAGGCTCGATGATTTGTTTATGCAAAGTTCAGCGCTCTTTTGACGGATCTGCTGCACTGCCTGCCCCTCGAGGCCACGCGGGCGCCCATCACAGCACCACCACCGAGCGCAGGACGTTTCCGTGGTGCATCCGCTCGAACGCCTTCTCCACCTCATCTAGTTGGATCGTCTCGGTCACGAACGCGCCCAGGTCCAGGCGGCCTTGCAGGTGCAGGTCGATCAGCATCGGGAAGTCACGGGAGGGCAGGCAGTCGCCGTACCAGGACGACTTCAGCGATCCACCCCGGCCGAAGACGTCCGACAGCGGCAGCTCCAGCTTCATCTCCGGCGTCGGGACCCCTACCAGGACCACCGTGCCGGCCAGGTCGCGGGCGTAGAACGCCTGCTTGTACGTCTCCGGACGGCCCACCGCCTCGATCACCACGTCCGCGCCGAAGCCGCCGGCCAGCTCACGAATCGCCTCGACCGCATCCGTCTCACGGGAGTTGACGGTATGGGTGGCGCCCATTTCCCGGGCCTTGGCCAGCTTGGCGTCGTCGATGTCCACCGCGATGATCTTCGCCGCGCCGGCCAGACGGGAACCCACCACGGCCGCATCGCCCACCCCGCCGCAACCGATGACGGCGACCGTGTCGCCCCGGCCCACATTGCCGGTGTTGACCGCCGCACCGATGCCGGCCATCACTCCGCAGCCGAGCAACCCGGCCACCTGCGGCGCCACCGACGGGTCGACCCTGGTGCACTGCCCGGCCGCGACCAGGGTCTTCTCCGCGAAGGCGCCGATGCCCAGGGCGGGCGAAAGCTCCTGGCCACTTGCGGCGAGGGTCATCTTCTGCCGGGCGTTGTGGGTGTTGAAGCAGTACCAGGGCCGCCCGCGCCGACAGGCCCGGCAATTCCCACACACCGCACGCCAGTTGAGGATGACGAAGTCACCGGGCGCGACATCGGTGACGTTTGCGCCGACCGACTCCACCACGCCCGCCGCCTCATGGCCGAGCAGGAAGGGGAAGTCGTCGCTGATGCCGCCCTGCTTGTAGTGCAGGTCGGTGTGGCACACCCCGCATGCCTGGACCCGAACCACCGCCTCACCGGGGCCGGGACCAGGGATCACGATCGTCTCCACCCGCACAGGCTCGCCCTTGCCCGGAGCGATCACACCACGTACTTCCTGCGCCATGAGGTCAGCTGCCCTTCTCGGAGTAGTCGTGGAAGCCGCGCCCGGACTTTCGGCCCAGCAGACCCGCCTCCACCATGCGCAGCAGCAGGGGAGGCGGGGCGTGCTGCGGGTCCTTGAAGTCCGCGTACATCGCCTCGGCGATGGCGGTGAGGGTGTCCAGGCCGATCAGGTCGGCCAGGCTCAGCGGACCCATGGGGTGGGCGCAGCCGAGGACCATGCCGGTGTCGATGTCCTCCGCGGAGGCGTGGCCGGACTCCAGCATCCGGATCGCCGAGAGAAGGTACGGCACGAGCAGGGCGTTCACCACGAACCCGGCGCGGTCCTGCGCGCGGATCACCTTCTTGCCCAGCACTCCGGTGACGAACCGCTCCGCACGCGCTTGAGCTTGAGGAGCCGTCAACAGCGACGGGACGATCTCGACCAGCTCCAGCACCGGCACGGGATTGAAGAAGTGCACCCCGATCACCTGCTGCGGGCGCGTCGTGGCCGTGCCCAGTTTCATGATGGGCAGGGAGGAGGTGTTCGATGCCAGGAGGGCGTCCTCCCGGGTGACGATCCGGTCGAGCTCGGCGAACAGCTCGACCTTGACCTTCTCGTCCTCCGTAGCCGCCTCCACCACCAGGTCCCGGTCGGCGAGATCCGTGAGGTCGAGGGTGACCCGCAGCCGGTCGAGTGCGGCGTCCCGTTCCGCGCCGGTGAGCTTTCCACGTCGTACGCCCCGGTCGAGCGAGGCGGTGATCCGGGCCCGGCCGGCCTCGGCCGCCCCAGGACTCACCTCGTGGACCACCACGTCCAGCCCCGCCCGGGCGCAGACCTCGGCGATGCCCGCGCCCATCAGACCGCAGCCGACGACCCCGACTCTGCGAATGTCCGAACTCACCGGAAGGCCGCCTGCCCCGTCAGCGCCTGGCCGATCACCAGGGTGTGCATCTCGACCGTGCCCTCGTAGGTGAGGATCGACTCCAGGTTGTTGGCGTGCCGGATGACCGGGTACTCCAGCGAGATGCCGTTGGCGCCCAGCACGGTGCGTGCGGTGCGGCAGATCTCCAGCGCCGCCCGGGTGTTGTTGAGCTTGCCGTAGCTGACCTGCTCGGGACGCAGGCCCCGGTCGTCCTTGGTGCGGCCCAGATGCAGGGCCAGCAGGAAACCCTTGTTCAGCTCCAGGGACATGTCGGTCAGCTTGGCCTGGGTCAGTTGGAAGCCGCTGATCGGGCGGCCGAACTGGACCCGGTCGCCGGCGTAGGCCAGCGCCGCCCGGAAGGCGGACCGGGCGGCGCCCATCGCGCCCCAGGCGATGCCGTAGCGGGCCTCGCTCAGGCAGGACAGCGGTCCGCGCAGTCCCCGCACGCCGGGCAGGACCGCACTGCCCGGCAGCCGTACGGAATCCAGCACCAGCTCGCTGGTCACCGACGCCCGCAGCGACATCTTGTGCTTGATCGCGGGTGCTGAGACGCCCGGCGTGTCGGTGGGGACGACGAAGCCGCGGATGCCGTCCTCCGTACGCGCCCAGACGACGGCGACATCCGCCACCGAACCGTTGGTGATCCACATCTTGCGGCCGTCGAGGACCCAGTCTCCCCCACTCTCGGCTTCGCTCGAGCGGGAGGTGCCCCCACCGTCGCGGCGGGCGGCGGTGCGCATACTGCCGGGGTCGGAGCCGGAGTCGGGTTCGGTCAGGCCGAAGCAGCCGATGGCCGTACCCGCCGCCATCCGCGGCAGCCACTCCTCCTTCTGCTCCTCGGAGCCGAAGGCGTGGATCGCGTACATGGCCAGGGAGCCCTGGACGGAGACCAGGGAGCGCAGCCCGGAGTCGGTCGCCTCCAGTTCCAGGCAGGCCAGGCCGTAGTCGACCGCGCTCATGCCGGCGCAGCCGTAGCCTTCCAGGTGCATGCCCAGCAGGCCGAGTTCACCGAGCTCCTTGGTGAGTCCGCGGATGTCCTCGATCTCCCCCTGCTCGAACCAACCGGCGATGTGCGGGTCGACGCGCCGGTCGCAGAAGGTGCGCACCGCCTCGCGCACGGCGCGCTCGTCCGGCGTGAGCAGGCTGTCGAGTTCCAGAAGGTCGAGGGGGTCGGCCGGTCGCCCGGCTTGCTGAGCGTGCATCACATTCTCCAGGGATCTCGCAGGGGTCAGGCCGTGGCCGTCGGGCTGATGATGAAGTTGCTGAAGCCGCCGTTGCGCACGGCGATCCCGCTGATGGCCTCGTTGACCTGCTCCAGGGGGTACACCTCGTGCTCCAGGGGGCTCAGGTCCAGCAGACCGGCCTCGACCATGTCGGCCATGGCCTGGCCCTCGCCGGAGGTGAACCACGCCGAGCCGATCAGCCGCAGCTGCTGGTCCATCATCCGGTGGATGTCGATCGGCAGATCACCGGCCATGGCGCCGATGTTGACGGCGATGCCGCCGCGCGCCATCGCCCGCATGCCCGCCCGGAACGTCTCGTGCGGGGCGCCCGGGCCGAGGGCGTCGATGTAGATGTCGGCGCCGTAGCCGCCGGTTTCCTCGCGGACCCAGTCGTCCAGCGGGCCGTCGTCGAGGGAGTGCAGGTGCAGCCGGCCGCCCGCCAGCTTGCCGACCTGGTCGAGGAGGGCCTTGTCCCGGCCGGTGCCGTACACGTGGGTGAGGCCCATGGCGGGAGCGAGGAGCGCGGCAGCGATGCCCAGCGTGCCGCTGATGCCGTTGATGAGGATCGTCTTGCCCGGACCGGCCTCGGCCTTGCGCAGTGCCGAGTACATGGTGCCGATGTAGCCGAAGCGGGCGGCGGCCTCGAAGGAGAGCGAGTCCGGCAGCTTCACCAGACTGTACGCCGGAGCCACCATGTACTCGGCGAGGCCGCCCTGGTAGCGGTCGAGCAGGTCGACAGCGGTCGGGGAGAAACCGAAATATCCGGCGAAGGCGTAGCTGGCACAGTTGATCGAGTCACCGCTGCGACACGAACGACAGGAGCCGCAGGAGCGGCCCGGGTTGACGTAGACCCGGTCGCCCGGCTTGAACGCCTGGACGCCCTCGCCGACCGCCTCGACCACGCCCGCCGGATCGAGGCCGAAGATCGCCGGCAGGGTGGGCAGGGGGCTGTGGGGGAACCACGTGGTCCACATGTTCAGGATGTTGGCGAGGTTGGGGACGATGTTGACGGCGTGGACGGCCACGCGGACGTCACCGCGGCCGGGCTCGGGAACGGGCAGTTCCTCGAGCTTCATCGGCTCGCCGACGCGGTGCATCCGCGCGGCTCGCATGGTCGCACTCATGGCGTCTCCTCGGGGTGAGGGTAGGGATGGGGGAGACGGCACCAACGGCGGCGCGGTCTCGGGGTGTTGTAGGAAGATGAGAGAGGGGTTGAGCGGTTGTTCCGACGGGTGGTCAGCCGTCCAGCAGCGTCATCAGCCGTGCGCGCTGCAGCTTTCCGGTGGCCCCGCGGGGCAGGGCGGGCACCACGCACAGGCGGCGCGGCCACTTGTGCCGGGCGAGCCGGCCGTCGAGGTGACCTCGGACGTCGTCCAGGGTCGGGTTGCCGGACTCGGCGACGAGGAAGGCGGTCACGACCTCGCCCCAGAGGGGGTCCGGCGCCCCGGACACGGCGACCTCGACGACGCCGGGAAGGTCGGCGAGGGCGTTCTCGACCTCGGCGGGATCGACGTTCTCCCCGCCGGTGATGATGATGTCCTTCAGCCGTCCGACGACCGACAGCCGGCCGTCCTCGTCGAACACCCCGCGGTCCCCGGAGTGGAACCAGCCTTCGCCGTCGGTCACCGGCACCGGCCCGGCGGCGGTCCAGTACACGGAGGCAACCGAGGGGCCGCGCACCCAGATCTCGCCGGGCGTGCCGGCCGGTGCGGGCGTCCCGGTCGCGTCCACGACCCTCAATTCAGCCTGCGGGACGGGTGGTCCCGTGCAGGTCGCCGGTTCGTCGGGCGCCGAGTACGTCACCCCGGCCGCGGTCTCCGTCAGGCCGTAGGAGTTGACCACACCGATCCCGCGGGCCCGGAACTGCTCGCGGGTGGCGGTCTGGGCCGGTGATCCGCCGGACAGGATCCAGCGCAGGGTGTCGAGGTCACGGCTGCCGAACCGGGGGTGGCGGGCCAGCAGCGCGGACATGGCCGGTACCGCGAAGGCGCAGGTGACCCGGTGGTCGCGGACCAGGTCGACGAACAGGTCCGGGTCGAAGCGCGGGGCCAGGATCACCGTCCCGCGCCGGGCCCAGGTGTACTGCGGGAGCCCGCCCAGGACCGCGACATGGGCCAGCGGGGTGGACACGAGCGTGGTGTCGGTCTCCCCGAAGGGCAGCCGTGCCAGCCCGTTGACCATGCTCCAGTACAGGTTGTCGTGGGTCAGCGCCACGCCCTTGGGCCGGCCGGAAGTGCCGGACGTGAACGCTATGACCGCGACGTCGGAGTCGGCCGGGGCGTCCGGTTCGGGAGCCTCGGGCCCCTCGTCCCCCGCGGGGTGCAGATCCTCCCAGGCCAGCCTCAGGCCCGTGCCCGCAGGGAAGCCCTCGTCGGCGACCACCGCCACCGGCCGGGTCTCCTCGCACACGACCGCGAGCTCGCCGCCGGTCACCTGCGGGTGCAGGGGGACGAGCACCGCCCCCATCCGGGTCACCGCGAACAGCGTGATCAGGGCCTCGGGCCGGGCCGCCCCCTGCATCACCACCCGGTCGCCCCTGCGTACCCCGTACTTGTCGAGGCGGGCGACGGCCCGCCGCACCGCCAGGTCCAGCTCGGCGTAGGTCCACGAGCGGTCCTGGAAGACGAGGGCGGTCCGGGAACCGGCCTCGACCGCGCTGACGGCCAGATGAGCACCAAATGTACGCGTCATGCCCGTACCTCCGCCGCGCGTCTGGCCCGGGCGAGCGCGCCGAGGGTCGTCCCCGTGAGGTCGGAGGCGGTCACCGGGGTCCGCCGTTCGAGGAGCCGGCGGGCCGCGAGATGTTCGGCGGGCCAGTTCAGGGTCTCCACGGCCACGAGCAGACCGTCCCGGAAGGCGTACGCGGCCAGTCGCTCGGGGGAGTCGCCGACCGTCAGACGTACGTCGTCGGAGGGCGCCCGGAGCCCGGCGATCTGCAGCTTGATGTCACCCTGGTCGCTCCAGAACCACGGCAGGCTCTCGTACGGCGCCGATGCCTGCCCGGCGATGCGTCGGCCGACCAGAACCCCCTGGTCGGTGGCGTTCTGCACGGACTCCAGCCGGACCGGTCCGTCCGCGTGCGGGTGGGGGTGGCGGGCGCAGTCGCCGACCGCGGAGATCCGCGGGTCGGAGACCGAGCGCAACTGTTCGTCGACCAGCACGCCGTCGTCCACGGCGAGGCCGGCGTCCCGCGCCAGCTCGTCGCGGGGCGCGGCGCCGATGCCGTACACGACGAGGTCGGCGGGAAGGACGGCGCCGGAGGTCACGACCCGCTCGACCCGGCCGGAGCCCTCCAGGACCCGTACGGCGGTCCCGGTGAGGACGCGTACGCCCGCCCGTTCGTGCCTCTCCCGCACATGCGACTCCACCTCGGCGGAGAGCGCCCGGCTCAGCAACCGGTCGGTGAGTTCCACGACGGTGACGTGGGCGCCACGGGCACGGGCGACCTGGGCCAGTTCGAGGCCGATGAAGCCGCCGCCGATGACGACCACATCGCGGGCCGTCGTCAGTGCCCGGCCGATGGCCAGCGCGTCGTCGAGGGAGCGCAGGGCGTGGACGCCGTCGAGGTCCGCGCCGGGCACGGGGAGGGGGCGGTTGCGGGCGCCGGTCGCCAGGACCAGGTGGGCGTACGGGACGCTCAGGCCGGAGCGGATGCGGACCGTGCGGGCGGCCGGGTCGAGGGCGACCACGTCGTCACCGAGCCGCAGGTCGATGTCCCGCTCGCGGTAGAAGGTCTCCGGGACCAGCGAGACCCGCAGGTCGTCGTGGTCGGTGTGGGCCTTCTTCGACAACGGCGGCCGCTGGTACGGCAGATGGGGCTCGGCCGCGAACACGGTGACCGGACCGCCGTATCCGGAGGCGCGCAGGGTGGAGGCGACGCTGAAACCGGCCTGCCCGCCGCCCACCACGACCACTCCCGGGGCGCCGCTCGTCGTCATACCTGCTCCTCGGGCACGTGGACGACCAGTCCGTCCAGGGCGTCGGAAAGCTGGAGCTGGCAGCTGAGCCGGCTGGTGGGCCGGCGTTCGGAGGCGGTGAAGTCCAGCATCTCGTCCTCGACGTCGTTCGGCGGGCCCGCCGACTCGGACTGCGCGGCGTCGACGTAGACGTGGCAGGTGGCGCAGGAGGCGTTGCCGCCGCACTCGGCGACGATGCCCGGGACGCCGTTCGAGACGGCCGCCTGCATGAGCGCGGTCCCCGACGCGGCGGTGACCTTGCGTTCGGTCCCGTCGGGCAACTGGAAGATGACGGTGGGCATGAAGTCCTCCCGATGGGGACGGCTCAGGCTGCTTGCCAGGTGACGTTCAGCGAGGTCAGCCCGCGGAACACCCAGCCGTCCATGCGGCCTGCGGCGGAGTCGCTGTCGGATGCTGTCGCGCCTTCGGCGAGGCGCAGTCCCTTCAGGCGGCTGAAGACGAGGGGCCAGGCGATCGCGCTGACCTCGTGGCGCGCGACCCACGCGCCCATGCAGAAGTGCGGACCGCCGCCGAAGGCGAGGTGCGGGCGGTGCGGCCGGTCGATGTCGAACTCGTCGGCCCGCTCGAACACCGCCTCGTCCCGGTTGCCGGAGGCGATGACGAGGGCGACGCGGCTGCCGGCCGGGAGGGTCACCCCGGCGATCTCGTACTCCTGGGTGAGCTGGCGCGGGTACATGCCGATCGGCGAGACCCAGCGGGCGGTCTCCTCGAAGACCCGCTTCCAGCTCGCCGGATCCGCCAGGACCCGGTCCAGCACCCCGGGGCGGTTCAGCAGTGCCCAGGCGCCCACCCCGAAGACGTCACGCGGCTCGTTGACGCCCCCGCCGATGATGACCTTGACGTTGTTCTGGATCTCCGCGAGTTCCACCGGCCCGGCCGCGTGGATCATGGAGGAGATCACCGAGCCGTCGGGCTCGCGCCGGGCGGTCTCGGCGGCTTCGGCGACCGCGCCCTCGATGGCCCGGGTGGCCCGCTCGGCGCGGAGCCAGATGTCGGGGTCGTCGGCGTAGTTGCTGTTGCCGGCCATCATCGCCCGCGACCAGTCGGCGATGTCCTCGGCGCTCGCCGTGCGCAGGCCCAGGACCAGGGCCAGGTTGGCGGCGACGAGCGGCTCGGCGAAGTCGGCGATCAGGTCGGCCTCGCCGCGGCCGGCGATGCGGTCGAGCAGTTCGTGCGCGGTGCGTTCGAAGGAGGCCGCCCACAGGTCTCGGACCTGGCGTGGGCGGGTGGGCGGCTCGGCGGCGGATCGCAGCCTGCGGTGGTTCGGGTCGTCCTCGCGGAGCATGTTGGGGCCGACCGTGCGCAGCAGCAGCGAGCCCTCCTCACGGGAGCTGAACACCTCGGGCAGCTTCTCCGCGTGGACGATGTCCTCGTACCGGGTGAGCAGGTGCCGGCCGACCGAGGGCACCCAGGCGAGCGGAGCGGTGCGGCGCAGCTCGGCGTAGGCGGGGTAGGGGTCGCGGCGCAGGTCGGCGAGGTCCAGGTCGACGACCGGAGCGCCGGGCGCCGCCGTCGTCAGGGGGCTCATGAGATGTCGCCCGCGCCGATGAGGACGAAGAACATGGTGGCGGGCTCGGTGCCGTTGTTGCGCCAGGCGTGCCGGGTGGCGTTCTGCACGACGATGTCGCCGGGCCTCAGGACCGCTGTCTCGCCGCCGTCGAGGTCGAGGACGATCTCGCCGCTCAGGACGACGCCGTAGTCGACGGTCGGGGTGGTGTGCATGCCGGGGTTGTCGGGCTCGAAGAGCTCGGCGAGACCGGGGCTGGCCTCCAGTTGCTCGTCCGCCGCGGCGATCGGGTCCCAGGACGGGTCGGCGTAGACGCTGCCCGGCGCGAAGGTGACGGTCAGGGCGACCGTCTCGCCGGGAGCCGGGACGAAGTTCGTGAGGTCTGCCGTCGGGTCCTCGGACGGGACGGCGGGAGAGGCCGTGTTCCACACCACGGAGCGGGCGAAGCCGGGGGTGTGGGTGAACTGACGGGTGCGCGGCGGCTCACCGTCACTGACGATCACGGGCTTGCCGCTCGGGCTGACTCCGGTGACGACACGACGGACCATGACTCTCTCCTTTGAGGAACCGACGCGAAGGGCGTCAGGGGAAGGTGGCTGAACGTTAAACGGCCTCGGGGAAACTCGTTAGAGGTTTGACGGTAAAAGTTCTGACGATCTGAGAGGCCGCGTTGCAGGGGATGCCACAGGGGCTCCGCGCAGGTGCAGGCCGGGCTCGTCGGGCTCAGGCGTCGTCGGCCGGGGTCTCCTGGTTGACCAGCGTACGCAAGAGATGCACCAGCTCACTGAGCTGGTCGTCACGCAGGACGCCGGTCCAGGCCCGCTCGCGCTTTGTCTGGGCCTCGATGGCCTGCCGCAGCGTGTCGCGACCCTCGGAGGTGAGCTCGACGCACAGCTGACGGCGGTCGGACTCGACGCGTTCACGGGTGATCAGGCCGCGGCTCTCCAGCGTCGTCAGCGCGCTGGAGATGCTGGCGCGGGTGGATCCGGAGACCCGCCCGATGTCCTGCTGGGCGAGGGGGCCGTAGACCCACAGGGCGTTCAGGATCCTGAAGCCCGCCCAGGTCAGCCCCAGGGGCCGGTGGACGTGTTTCTCGAAGTCCTTGGTCAGCCGGGCTTCGAGCCGGGTGAGGTCGGTGACCATCTCGATCGCGTCGAGGTCCCGGGGATCGGTCGTGCCCAGCTCGCGATGGTGGTGGCGCAACAGTTCCGAGAACGCCCGGGTCCGGCTGGCGCCCGTGGCCTCTTCCCGCACGGAATCCGTCACGATGTCCCACCCTTCTTCGGCCGGCCCGGCCGGCATCAGCCGGCGACGACCGGATTGACCATGGTTCCCACGCCAGTCACCTCGGTCCGCAGGACCTTACCTTCGGTGAGGTAGAGGCGAGGAGTGCGGCGGACACCGCAGCCGGCCGGGGTGCCGGTGAAGATCAGGTCGCCGGGCTCGAACGTCACCCGCTTCGACAGCCAGGCGATCAGCTCGGGCACGCTGAAGATGAGGTCCGAGGTGCGGCCCCGCTGCACTTCGAGGTCGTCGACCCAGCCGGCCACCTCGATGTCGTCGGGGTCGGCGAACTCGTCCGGCGTCACCAGGTACGGGCCGATCGGGCTGAAGGTGTCGTACGACTTCGGCAGCGTGAACTGGTTGATCGGCTTGCGCCACTGCTCCTTGCGGTCGCTGATGTCCTGACCCGCGGTGACGCCGGCGACGTGGGACCACGCGTCGCCCTCGGGAATGCTCTTGCCTGCCCTGCCCATGACCACGACGAGCTCGGCCTCGTAGTCCACTTTGTCGTACTGCGGCTCCACCACGATCGAGTCGTAGGGGCCGACCACGGACGAGGCGAACTTGGCGAACACCGACGGCTCGTCCGGCACGGGGAGGTTGGATTCCTCGGCGTGCGCGCGGTAGTTCAGGGCGACTCCGATCGCCTTGTACGGCTTGGCGACGCGGCCCAGGTCGTGCGGGTCGAAGGGCTTCCAGTCGGCCTCGTCGGCGCGCTCGGCGATCGCGCGCAGTTCGTCGTGGAGGGCGAGGTCGCAGAGCACCTCCAGGCGCGGCTCGATCGCTCCCTTGCTGGCGTCCACGATGTCGAGGGCGAGGTCGTCGCGGACGACGACCGGGCGGCCGGCGAGGTTGGCGAGCTTCATGCGGCTTCTTCCTTCTGGTCACGGGGCCGGGGCAGGGGCAGGGCGAGCTCGCCCTCCACGTGCAC
Source organism: Streptomyces sp. B21-105 (assembly GCF_036898465.1). Taxonomy (NCBI): domain Bacteria; kingdom Bacillati; phylum Actinomycetota; class Actinomycetes; order Kitasatosporales; family Streptomycetaceae; genus Streptomyces; species Streptomyces sp. B21-105. The sequence goes on from NZ_JARUMJ010000001.1 coordinate 7,652,762, forward strand.
ACCGAGCGTGTTGATGACGGTGGCGATGGTCAGGTACTGGCCGACGGTGTAGAGGACGTCGATGACCTGCTCGGTGCTCAGGCGGGCGGTCAGCCGGCCCCAGAGCTCGTCGTCCACGCCCTGGTGGTCCAGGAGCGAGTCGGTGGCGGTGAGCAGCACCCGGTCCAGCTCGTCGAGCCCGTCCCAGTCGCCGTTCACGGCGGCCAGGATCGTGTCGTCGGCGAGCCCGGCGCGGCGGGCGATCCGGACGTGCTGGTCCCACTCGTACGCGGCCTGCGCACGGGCCGCGATCCGCAGGATCATCAGCTCGCGGGACAGCAGCGGCAGGGTGTTCTTCCCCAGCACATGGTTGCCGAAGACGATGAAGCGGCGCAGCGCGTCCTCGTGGTGGGCCAGGGTCGCCCAGATCGTGTAGATCCGGCCGTCCTGATCGCGGTACGGCGCCAGCGACGCCAGTGTCTTCTCGTGCAGCTCGCTCTCGTCGACGGGCTGCAGGCGGGCCTTCTTCTCGGGCACTTCTCCCGGCATCGGAGACCTCCTCGGCTCGATGGCGTCAACGTATTCGTATGAGTCTTGACCGTCAAGGGTCTAACAAATACCGTCTTCGCCATGACGATCCAGAGCCTTGGGTACGTGGGCATCGGTGCGCCCGACCCGACAACATGGGCTGAGTACGCCCGCACAGTGATCGGCCTCGCGGTCGAGCCCGGGACCGCATCCGACAGCGGTTCAGCCGCGGGCGGCGATCACGTCCGCTACCGCCTGCGCATGGACCAGCACCCCTTCCGCATGTGGCTGACCGAGGCGCCGACGGGCGGCGTGACGGTCATCGGTTGGGAGGTCCGCGACCCGGCGGCCGTCGAGGAGATGACGGTGCGCCTCAAGGAGGCCGGAGTCGACGTGTCCGTCGGCACCGATGAGGAGTGCCAGGACCGCCAGGTGGCCCGGATGGTGCACTTCACCGGCCCCCTCGGCATCCGAACCGAGCTCTTCTGCGGCCGCCGCCTGGCCCCCAGCCAGTTCGTCTCGCCGCTGGGCGTCGACTTCGTGACCGGAGAGCAGGGGCTCGGGCACGTGGTGATGAAGACGCCGCACGTGCAGGCGGCGGTCGACTTCTACTGCGACGTCCTGGGATTCCGGCTCAGCGACACCGCCGACTACCCCTGGGGCACCTTCTACTTCCTCGGCTGCAACCCAAGGCACCACAGCATCGCGTTCATCCGGTCGTACAAGAACGAGGGAACCCACCACATCCTGTGTGAGGTGACCAGCCCGGAGGAGGTCGGCCGCGCCCTCGACCGAACGCGTGAGCACGACGTGAAACTCATGGCCACGCTCGGCAAGCACGCCAACGACGGGATGTTCTCCTTCTACATGACCTCGCCGGCCGGCTTCGGCATCGAGATCGGCGCGGGCGGCGTGCAGGTCGACGAGAGCACCTGGGTCAGCCGGGTCTACACCGCCGACATCTGGGGCCACCACCCGGCCGAGTGAACGGCGCACCTTCCGTAACCCTCCTCGACGTTCTCGAAGAAAGCGGGCCCCACCATGCTCCAGAGCTATCTGCAGGACACCTGGGTCACCCCCACGGCCACGGACGGGTCCGCGACCGACGTGCACGACGCGGTCACGGGAGACCTGGTCTGCCGTGTCTCCTCCGCCGGCCTCGACCTCACCGGGGCGTTCGGCCACGCCCGCCGCGTCGGCGGCCCCGCGCTGCGGGCCCTGACCTTCCACCGGCGGGCCGACCTCCTGGACGCCGTCGCCGCCGCCGTCCGCGCCCGCCGCGAGGAGCTCTACGCCCTCTCTGCCCGCGCCGGAGCCACCCTGAACGACGCCCGCTACGACATCGACGGCGGCATCCGCGTCCTGCGCGACTACGCCGACCGAGCCCGCACCGAACTCCCGGACGCCCCCTACCTGGTCGAGGGCCCCGCCGAACGCCTCGCGCGGGGCGAGGACTTCCTGGGCGTCCACCTCGTCACCCCCTCCCCGGGGTTGATGCTCCAGGTGAACGCCTTCAACTTCCCCGTCTGGGCCCCGCTGGAGAAGCTGGCCCAGGCCGTGCTGGCGGGCATGCCGAGCGTGGTGAAGCCGGCCACCCCGACCGCGTACCTCACCGAGCACCTGGTCCGGATCCTGACGGAGGCCGGTGTCCTGCCGTCGGGGACCCTCCAACTGGTCGTGGGCTCGGTACGGCCGGCCCTCGACCTGCTCGGCGAGCAGGACGTCCTCTCCTTCACCGGCTCCGCCGCCACCGCCGAGACCCTGCGCACCCATGCCCGCCTGGTGTCCCGCTCGGTCCGATTCAACGCCGAGGCGGACTCCGTCAACGCGATCGTCCTGGCCCCCGACGTCACACCCGGCTCACCGCTCTTCGACGCGTTCGTGCGCGAGGTGGTGACCGAGATGACGGTGAAGGCGGGCCAGAAGTGCACCGCGATCCGCCGCGTCCTCGTCCCCCGGGAGCAGGAGTCCGCCGCCCTCGACGCGATCTGTGCCGAACTGGCCGGAGTGACCGTCGGTGACCCCGGCGCCGAGGGCGTCCGGATGGGCCCGGTCGTCAGCCTCGCCCAGCGCGACGACGTACGGCGCGCGGTACGCCGTATCGCGGGGTCCGGCCGCTTCGTACACGGCGACCCGGCGAAAGTGCGGGCGGTCGACGCCGACCCCGAGCGGGGCGCCTTCCTGGACACCCTCCTCATCTCCGCCGACCCCGAGGCCGCCGCGCCCCACGAGGTCGAGCCGTTCGGACCGGCGGCGACGGTGCTGGCGTACCGCGACACCGGGCACGCGGCGGATCTGTTGGCGCGGGGGCGGGGCAGCCTCGCCGCGTCGACGGTGAGCGACGACGTCGACTGGACGAGCGCGTTCGTATGCGAGACGGCGGCCTGGCACGGGCGGCTGCACCTGCTCGACTCGCTGACCATGGGGCAGACCACCGGACACGGGTCACCGCTGCCGGGGCTGCGGCACGGCGGCCCCGGGCGGGCCGGTGGAGGGTCGGAGATGGCGGGTGTCAGAGGTGTGGTGGACCTGATGCAGCGGACGGCGGTGCAGGGGTCCCGGCGGGCACTGGACTCGCTGGGAGCGTAGGCGCGCTGATGGTGCGGGCGGCTGAGGCCGCCCGCCGCGGACGGCTGAGCTTGGAGTCACCGTCGGTCAGCGCATCGCGGTCCACTGCCGAATCCGCAACCGGCGGAAGCTCGGCTCGCGAGGTGGCCGGACACCGAAGTGCGACACGCCTGAGCGGCTGAACACCGAGGCATCCTTGGCCGCCCTTTGCGGAGTCAGCCCCATCGAGTACTCCTCTGGCCGTCGGAGCACGCGTCGGCTCAACTACGGCGGGGACCGCCAGGCCAACGCGGCCCTGTACCGCATCGTGTTCACCCGCCTGCGCCACGACCCTCGCACCCAGGCGTACTACGAACGCCGCGCCCAGGAGGGCAAGACCCGCCGTGAGATCATCCGATGCCTCAAGCGATACGCAGCCCGCGAGGTCTTCAACCTGGTCAGACCGGTTTCCCGCGCCCCCGCGTTATAGGGGCGTCCGTGATACGTGAGTGAGACACCGTCGAACACCCTGCAATACCGCTTTGACGGGCCAGAAGAGGCTCCCGTCCTGATCCTGGGTCCCTCCCTGGGTACCACATGGCACAGGTTGTAGAGACCGTCCGTGGGCGTCCAGGCCGGTCCAAGATGAGCGCGTAATGCCAGGTCAGGGCATTCCGGTCCGGTGGAGTCGGCTCAGTCGGTGATAGGCGTGTGAGAGCGGAGTGCGACGAGAAGCCCCGCAGGTGCGGCCCGGCGGGGCTTCTGAGTAGGTGAGTTTCCGCGTCCGCCTTGAGCCCCGTTGCACTCGGTGCCTCCTCTCTCGAGCACCCGACGCAAGGGCGCGGTGACGACACGCGTTTTACGGCCGATGCGCGGCATCAGACCTCGGAATTCTTCGCGAGCAACCAGGTCGCAGCGTTAGCCCCTGCAAAGCCCAACGCCTTGGGAGGCGTCTGCGGCACTGCCTTTCCCTCCGACATTGCGGGGACCGCGTGGATCGACCGTCATGGGACTGCTGGCGCGGCGGTCGCCAGCCCGTCACCCGTCACCGCCTAGTATTTGCCCGCTTCATCACGCGGCCGCATCGCTCCGCTGGCCTGGTAGTGGGTGGCATCCCTACACGCAGCCCGCTGCCGATCGCTACCCGCTACCCTGGACCTGACCTGGGACGTCAGGGCAGTTGTACCGCAATGCGGTCCGCTTTCCTGCAGGCACGCCATACGGGCTCCTGCGCACGACGAAGCCCCGCCGAGCCCGGCGGGGCTTCGTCGTGCGCAGGAGCTATGACGGAGTGCAGCGGCTGGCGTGGGCAACGTTGTACTCCGGCACTCCACTTTCGAGCACGCGGAGCAAGGACGCGGTGACGATACGCGTGCTACGTCCGATGCGTAGCACGCGGCACGGGAACTCCGCGCGACGCACCAGGTCGTAGCCCTTCGCCCGAGAGAACCCCAACGCCCTGGAGGCGTCTTCCACGCTCCCCGTTCCGTCCCAGGTGGCGCGGATGTGTGTAGGGCTGTAACGGGTGCTTTGCATATCGTTGGTCTGTCTGTGCAATTCGGATGCTCCAGTTGCTAAGGCGGTGCGGCTTGCGTGCAGCCAATGGGATTTGAAGCTGCTCAATATGTGTGGCGCCGCGCGGCAGGGTCGGTAGGTCCCGGTGCTGACCCGGGAATGATCAAAAAAGCAAGTGACGTAAGTGAGGGTCGGTCACCACACCTTGCGCGCTGAGGTTGATGCCGATGAGTAGGCCACCCCGCCCGAGGTCAGCTTGGGATGCTGCGACGCGCTTCGAGCGAACTTGAGCGCCCACGGCACCCGTTCCACGGAAACTCTGCGGTAGCCCAGATAGCCGACAGTCGCGCGACGCTTTGAAATTACAGCCGTCTTGGTGTTTCCTTTCGACGTAGGTGCAGGTCGTGGCGGTGGACCATCAATGATCCGGGGAAACGCCGGTTTGGCTAACCGGCGATCCCGCGCTATGTTGCTGCGCTTCGAAGCTATGCCTGTGCGCCCACTCGTGTAGTCAGCTGTTTCTGCGCTGTCTCCTCCCAGGGAGCTGCCGAACAATAACTCCTCGTTCTTGGTGAGGATCACGGGGGTGTGAGGTCGTGCCCGGCGATCTCGGCGAGCTGTTGGGCCGTGGTCACGGTGAGGGCGCCGGTCGAGACGATGTGCCCGAGCGCGGCGAGGACGGGGGTGGCCTCCCGGAGGGTGGCGCCGATCCTGCTTTTGGGCAGGCCGGTTGCCTCGGCGAGCGGTGCCTGGTCCATGGACCAGCGCTTCTTGAGGAGGAAGACGACGAGCTGGTCGGCGACGGAGAGCCGTCTGCCGCCGGCGCCGGGGCCTCCGTCGGGGCGCTTGCAGGGCAGGAAGATCGGCGGGTGCTCGGTGCACCAGGCTTGCTAGCGGGCGGTGAGCTCGTCGAAGGCGGCGGGCTCGAGTCCGGTGAGGCTGGGGTGCCGCAGCCAGGCAGGCAGCTTGTCACCGGCCGGGAAACGCCCGAACTCGGCACTGGGCGGGGGCGGTTCAGGGGCGAGGGGTTCGGGGCGCAGGGTGTAGTTCCACGTGCCGTGCCAGTCGTGTGGCGTGAGGGGCAGGCGGTCCATGACACTGTCGGGGACGGTGACCCCGGTGGGGTAAGTGCCAGGGTCGAAGTCGGCGTGGACGGACAGTCCGTTACGTGTGGTGGTCGCTCCGATGGTGCTGACGACGACTTCGTGGCTGGTCAGGGGCCTGCCGCGCCAGTTGATGCTGATCTGCGAAAACAGCCGGTGCTCTATTTTGTTCCACTTCGAAGTTCCCGGCGGAAAGTGACAGACCGTCACCTCGACGCCCGTCTCATAGGCGAAGTCCGCGAGTTCCTTCTTCCAGGCGCGCACGCGGTAGCCGTTGGAGCCTCCGGTGTCGGCGGTGACCAACAGGCGGGAAGCGTGCGGGTAGCGGCGTCGCCCCTCACCGTTCCACCAGCGGCGCAAGGTGGCCACGGCGAAGGCGGAGGTGTCCCCGTCGCAGCCCACCGACACCCAGCCGGCGTCCGCGCCGATGTCGTAGATTCCGTAGGGCACCGCCTTCTGGGCGCCCTTCTCGGGAAAATCGTGCGCGCGGACCTGCACCGGCTGCCCGTCGGCGAGGTATGCCGTGACCTGGTCGTTGATGTAACGGAACTGGGCGTCCCGGTCCGGGTGCCGGGCTCCCTCGGTGGTCCTCGCGGTGCCCTGCAAAGAGAACCCCTCCGCCTTCAGCAGTGAGGCCACCGTGTCCGAGCCGACCCGGCGCCCCTGCCGCGTCAGCTCGGCCGCCAGATTCCGGGTGGACTTCACCGTCCACAGCAGCGGAGATTCCGGGTCGCCCCGCTGGTCCGGCCCGACCAGCGCCAGCAACGCGGGCACCAGCCCCGGATCCACCTCCCGCAAGGACTTCCGCCCCGCGCCCGGCGCCCGGACCCGACCCGCGGACTCCTCCGCGTCCTCCAGCTCCCGCTTCCCGCGCGACACCGTGGACTCAGCCACCCCGGCCGCCCGGGCCACCCTGCGAATCCCTCCATGGCCCAGAACACGGGCCGCCGCACCCAGCGTCAGACGCTGCTGCCGCTCATCGAGATGTGGCAGCAACAGCCCGAACACATCCACCAACTTCGCCTTCGTCCCCTCCGACACCACCGCATCCTACGACCCAACAGCCCACGAATAGCGAGGAGTTATTGTTCGGCAGCTCCCAGGGCTTGATCAAGTTCCTTGAGTGTCTGGGTTGTTGGTGATGCCCAGGATGGCGAGTGCTCGTTCGGGTTCGTGGCGAATGGCGCGGGTGGTCTTGGCGATGTTGTCGGCTCCGAGGATCTTCAGGGTGCCGATGGCGAGGTTGCGGATGGTGGCCATGGCGCGGGGTGCAGCGCCGGTGTGAATGGTCGAGGCGTCCTCAGCGAACGTGACATCTCGGATGTAGTGGGAAGAATTTTCGATTCCCCAATGCCCGCGAATGGCGGCGTGTCGGCGTACACCTGAACGCAGGGTCTTTGAGAAGTGATCTTGTGTCCGGGTTCGTCATGCCAGCCCGAGGGCGGTGAGGGGCCGTAGGTGGTCACGGGCGGTGCGGCGGAGGGCGGCTGCGATGTTGGTGTGTCCGTCCTGGCGGTGGATACCGATGGCGAGGTTGCGCAGGCCGGCCATGACGCGGGGCAGGCGGCGGGTGCGGGTCTTCGAGGCGTCCTCGTGGAAGGTGCGGTCGCGGACATGGTGGAGCTGGTTCTCGATGCGCCAGTGGCCACGGATCCAGGTGGCGAGTTCGCTGCCCGTGGCCGCGCCGGGTGGCAGGCTCGTGACCAGGTAGATCCGTTCGATCGTCAGCTTGCCCGTGCCCAGATCGCGTCTCCAGCGCACGACTTGGAGGGCCTGGCGGGCATGGGGGTAGTCGAGGTGGGCGAACGTGGCGGTCTTCAGACGGCGGATCTCGTCGCGGTGGTGGGCCCGTCCGCGTTCGTAGTGGTCCAGGCGGACGTCGCGCCAGGGCAGGCGCCGGACGCTCTCGTGGAGAGCGGGGTGGTTCCTTTTCACCACGGCGAGGTAGTGGGCTCCGCGTTTGTGCAGGTAGGTGGCGTGGTCGTGCTGGGTGTGCAGGGCGTCGGCGGTGATGACGGCGCCGGTCAGATCGATGCTGTCCAGGAGTGGAGCGAAGGCCGGGATCTCGTTGCTCTTCCCGTCGATCTGTCGTTGGGCGAGGACCTGGCCGCTGTGCGTCATCGCTGCGATCAGGGCGACGGCCGGCTGTTTCGCGGTGCGGGAACCGCGGAGAGTCTTGCCGTCGACGGCGATGATCTTCCGTCCCGAGGCTGGGGCCTTGCGTTCCTGGAGGAAGTGTCCGATGGCGCGGTCCAGTGCGTCACCGTCCGCGGCGGCCAGGACGAGGCGGATGGTCGTGGCATGGGGCGGGCGGATCAGGCCGGTCAGCGGATCGGGCCGGAACCCGAGCAGGGCCAGGACGCGCTGCGGGGCGTCGGCGACCCACTCGCCGATCGCTGTGATCGAGGCAGCGCCGGCCAGAACGGCGGCAGCCGCAGCGGTGAGCAGGGCCGTCCATGGGTGACGGATACCTCGACGGGCCCGTGGGTCAGGCACCGTGGCTAGATAATTCCGCAGGTCAGCGACCGTTTTCAGCGGGGCAGGCCCGGAGGCGTCCCCCAGTTGCTGGAGACATGACGGCATGCGGGAAGATGGGTGCGCAGGCATGGACTCGCTCGGTGGTCATACGGACTCGACACCCACATGATCACCAGCATCCATGCCTGTTCTGCGTCCAGGGTCGCTGCCGACAGAAGCTGACAAGACGTCACATCCGGTGCTCAGCAGGCGAACCGCCCACCTCAAGACTTCTCAAGGGCCCTGCACCTGAACGTCCCCACCCGCGTACGGATGAACGCGGCCAGTTCCTGAGACGGTGAGGAACGCCGGTGGGCACTCTGCTGCGTAATCGATGTGCTGCGGCAGGGGGTGGTCGGCGGTGGTGTTGGATCCGCGTCGCTGGTCGGAACTACGGCGGTTTCGGGGGTTGTTGGAGTCCGGCGCGATGAGCCTGTCGGAGATCGCCCGGGAGACGGGGCTGGACCGAAAGACGGTCCGCAAGTACCTCGCAGGTCCGGCGACTCCGCCGCGTCGCTCGGCCAGTGGCCAGTTGGTGCCCAGGAAGATCGATGAGTTCGCGCCGCTGGTCGATGCGATGTTGCGGGCCGAGATCCTGATGAAGGCGTCAGTGATCCACGAGCGGCTGGCTGCGGGGTACGGGTTCACCGGCAACTACCAGCGCGTCAAGCTCTACGTTCAGCAGGCCAGGCCAAGAGTCGCCGAGGAACTCGGCATCACGCCGAAGGAGTTGGCGGGGCTGCACCGCCGTTTCGAGGTCGTGCCGGGAGCTCAGGCCCAGGTCGACTGGGGCGACGAGGGCAAGATCCTCGCCCACATGGGCATCCCCAAGGTCTACTCGTTTCACATGGTGCTGTCGTACTCGCGCGACCCGTTCTGCTGCTTTACCACTGGCCAGGACCTGCAGACCTTCTTCGACTGCCACCGGCGGGCGTTTGCGCACTTCGGCGGGGTGCCGATGACGATCGTCTACGACCGGACCAAGACCGTCGTGCGCCGGCACGTCGCACCGGGCGAGGCGGTTCCGCTGCATCCGGAAGCGGTCGGCTTCGCCGGTCATTACGACTTCGACATCGACGTCCTGGCCGCCTACCGGCCCACGGGCAAAGGCCGGGTCGAGCGTCAGGTTCTCATCGTCCGTGACCATGTCCTGTCCGGGCGCGCGTTTTCCTCGCTGGGGGAGATGGATTCCGCGTTCGCCGCCTGGGTGCCCCGGCGGCGGGATCAGATCCACAAGACGCACCGGGAAGTCATCGGGATCCGGGCCGCCCGCGACCACGCGGCCCTCAAACCGCTGCCGCCCACCCCTTATCTGGTGGCCGAGCGTCATCTGCGGCCGGTCGGCAAGGACTGTCTGGTTGCCTTCGCAGGGAACCTCTACTCGGTGCCCGCCCGCAGGGTCCGCCCTCGCCAGCTCGTCGAGATCCGAGCGACAAAGTCCCAGGTCATGCTGCACTCGACCGTCGCCGATGCCAGCGGCGAGACCTTGCTGTCCACCCATCCCCGGGCGGTCGGCCGCGGCGCTGTCGTCAAGGACGACGAGCACTGGGACGGTCTGCCCACCGGCAAGAACCGCCGCACCACGACGGGCGACGTGACACCACCAGTGCGACGCGAGCCGCCCGCGGGCGGCCAAGTCGGGCCGCTGCAGACTCTGTTGAACCGGGCCGCGGCCGCCCGTGTCGAGGTCGGACGGCGGCCTCTCTCGGTCTATGACGAACTGACCGGCACCCGGCCCTTCACCACCAACTCCCCGACGAAGGAGTCCTCTTGAGCGAGCTGACCGGCAACCGCATCCGCACCACGGCCGGCAAGCTCGGCCTGCCCCACCTGGCGGAGACCATCAACGAGTACACCCGCCGAGCCGACGAGGCGAAGATGGGCTACCTCGACTTCCTCGACCTGGTCCTGTCCGAAGAGCTCGCCGTCCGCGACGACCGCCGCTTCCGCCAGGGCCTGCGGCTGTCCAGGCTGCCGCACCACAAGACGCTGGACGAATACGACTTCTCGTTCCAGCCCGAGCTCGACCCGCGCAAAGTCAAAGACCTCGCCAGCCTCTCCTTCGTCGACGGCAAGGCGAACGCCGCCCTGCTCGGGCCGCCCGGGGTCGGAAAGACACATATCGCCGTCGCCCTCGCGGTCGCGGCCTGCCGGGCCGGCTACTCGATCTACTTCACCAGTCTCGATGACATGGTCCGCAATCTGAAGGCCGCCGAGTTGGCCGGACGGCTGGTCAACAAACTCGGCACCTACCTGCGGCCGAGCGTCCTCGTGGTCGACGAAGTGGGCTACCAGCCCCTCGAACGCGCCGAGGCGAACCTGGTCTTCCAGGTCATCTCCAAGCGTTACGAGAAGGGCTCCATCATCCTGACCTCGAACAAGACCTTCAGCGAATGGGGCCAGGTCTTCGGCGACGAGGTCTTGGCCACCGCCATCCTCGACCGCCTACTGCACCACTGCGAAGTGATCGCGATCAACGGTCCAAGCTACCGGCTCAAGAACCGCCTCCAGGCCATCGAGCGAGAGACGGAAGTGGCCTGACAGCTGGGGACGTTCGCCCGTACGCGGCTGGGGAGAAAAGACCGTACGCCGACACGGCGGCGAGGTCGATGGGGCGGGTTTGATGGGCGGCGAGGCTGGTGACCGCGTAGACGTTCTCGCGGGTTTCGGGCCGGCCGGTGGGCTTGCGGCGGCGGTGGACCCGGATGGCGAGGTGGGCGTGGGGGAAAGCGATGCCGCCGAGGTTGTCGGCGATAGCGCAGGTTTTGATCGAGCGGGACTGATGTTGGCCTTCACCGAGTGGAGGGCATCGAAGGTGACGACGGTGTCGGCGAGGTCGAGCGGTGCCAGCAGGGGTTTGAAGTGGCGCACTTCGTTGGTCTTTGCACCGACTTCGACCTGGGCAATCGTGGCGACGCGGTCGTGGGTGACCGCCGAGAGCAGGTGGCGCCGCGGCGCGGCCAGGCGGGCTGAGCCCTTGAGGGCCTTGCCGTCCACGGCGATGATCTGCCGCGATCGGGTCTCGGGCATGTCCGCGGACGCGGTGATGCGGTGCCGGTCGGCCAGGTAGGCGCCCACAGCCTGGTCCAGGGCGTCGCCGTCAAGTGCCTGAAGGACGCGTCCGCGAGTGACCGGCTTGGGGCTGCGCCGCCAGCCGAGCAGGTGACGGCGTACCCCGAGGGATGCCAGCAGCGAGTTCGTGGCCCGCTCGCCGAACTCGGCGAGTTCATCGATGCTCTTCGCACCGCAGACGGCCGCGCAAGCACACATCAGCAAGATCGCCGTCAGCGAGTACCACCGGCCCCGGCGTGAGCGTGGATCCGGAACCGATTCGAGGTAGGGGCCCAGGTCAGCGATCCGGTCCGCATCCAGCGGCCCCAGCTTCTCCAGCACGGCAGGGATAGGGGAAGATGCAAGAGCAGGCACGGGACGTCCTCGTGATCATCTGGCTTCGACACCACAATGATCACGAACCCCCGTGCCTGCTCTGCTATCCGCCCCTACCGGCCTGATCGTCAACCCTCCACGCAAGCACGGAACTTGACGGAGCCCTGGTTTCCTCGGGGCCTCCCCCTGAGTGGTGGACACGCTGATACTGGATCTGCTTGATCCGGAGGAAGCGAGAAGACCGCCGATGGCGATGAAGGACTACTCGGACGAGTTCAAGGCCGATGCCGTGGCCCTGTACGAGTCCACACCCGGGGCTACCTACAAGAGCATCGCCGCTGACCTGGGCGTCAACCGGGCGACCGTGCGCGAGTGGGTGCTGCGAGACCGTGAACGCCGTGGCGTCAGCGCCGCGGCTGCGAAGCCGGCCGCCCGACCTCGGGAGGCGGTGGCGTCCGTTGATCCGGACGAGCGGGTGCGGCAGTTGGAGGCCCGGGTGGCAGAACTCGAGGCGAGTGAGCGCAAGCTCGCCACCGAGCGGGACATACTCCGCAAGGCGGCCAAGTATGTCGCCGGAGAGACGAACTGGTGAGGAGCCGCTTCCAGTTCGTTGACGACCACCGGGACACCTACGAGGTGAAGCGGCTCTGCCAGGTCCTGGACGTGAACCGGTCCAGCTACTACAAGTGGCTCGCCGGGGCCGAGGCCCGGGCCGCCCGGCAGCACAAGGACCGGATCCTGGCCGAGGAGATCCGTCAGGTCCACAGCGAGTCCGGCGGCGCCTACGGCTCCCCGCGAGTGACGGCCGAGCTCCGTGAGAAAGGGCGGCGGGTCAACGAAAAGCGGGTTGCCCGGATCATGCGGACGTTCTCCATCACCGGAATCCGCTTGCGCAGACGCGTCCGCACCACGATCCCGGACCCGGCAGCCTCACCGGTCCCGGACCTGTTCCAGCGGGACTTCACCGCCACCGAACCCGGCCTGAAATACATGGGCGACATCACGTATCTCCCGGTCGCAGGAGGGGAGTTCCTCTATCTCGCGACCGTGCTGGACTGCTTCAGCCGCAAGGTCGTCGGCTGGTCGCCGACCACATGCGCACCAGTCTGGTCGCTGACGCACTGCGGATGGCGGCCTCGACCCGTGGCCGCCTGGACGGCGCCGTGTTCCACTCCGACCACGGGGCCCAGTACGGCTCCCGGTCCTTCGCCGGTCTCTGCGACCAGCTCGGGGTCGCCCGGTCGATGGGTGCGGTCGGCACCAGCGCGGACAACGCGGCCTGCGAAAGCTTCCACGCCTCCCTCAAACGCGAGACCCTCCAGGGCGCCCACGACTACGGCGACTCCGGCACCTGCCGCAGGACCGTCTTCGCCTGGCTAACCCGCTACAACACCCGCCGCCGACACTCTGCCAACGGCCACCTCAGCCCCAACGAATACGAACGCCGACACCACACCGCTAAACTCACGCTCGCCGCGTGATCAATAACCGCGTGCCCACCTTCACGGGGGAAGGCCCCTCGTCACCTGTCATCACCCCTGCTCATCCCTACCGTGCTGGATTCGTGCTGGGAAGGATGAGAGAGCCCGTGCTGGGGGCGGGCACTGTCCAGAGCCTGGCGGCGGCAGGAAGTGCCGGGCGAACGACCTCCCTACGCCTTCTTCGCGGCTCCGAGGTCGAAGTGGATCTGCAGCCGTCCGAATGACCTCCCCAGAGTGGCCGCCGAGGTGATTACGCAGAGGTCGTCGGCGCGGGCCAGGGCATGCCAGCCGGTGAGCGTGCGGTCACGCAGCACAGCCTTGGCCGGGTCGTGCAGCGCCCGCCGCTGGCCGACGTGCCCACAGCTCCGACGCTTCACGTACGACCCGCTCCGCGGTCGACCGGCGGTCACCGTCTTCGGGCCCGGTCTGCTGTGCCCGTCCTCTGGTGGCAGGACGGGGCCGACGGCTGCTTCGGCGGGGGCTCGCAGCGAGCAGCACGCTCTGACTCGGGCAACGGAACCGGGCGCCCACCCGACAACGACAGTCGGCCCGTTGGTCAGCCCGCATCAGGCACGTGGAACACGAAAACGTTCCGCGGACTCTGTCAGCGGATCGTCACGAAAGATCAGGGCCAACAAACCACCGGAAGTGAGGGAATCCTTCACGATCAGCTCGACAAACGGATGAAATCTACAAGTTGTCGCCCCCTCGCTGGAGCCGGGAAACAAGAGTCGCCACGCTGATCGAGCCAGAAAACTCTGGCCACCTTCGATTGAACGGGAGTGATTGAGCATGGCTGCCGATATTGCCGCCAACGACGATCTGACTCTGGATGCTGCGAAGGGACGCATGCTGGAGTTTCAGAACGGCCTGAGGCTGGCGCATCTGCTGTACAGCGTGGCGGAGTTGGGCGTGGCCGATCAACTTGTCGCAGGTCCGCTGCCGGTTGACGAAATCGCCAAACGTGTTGACGCACATCCGGGCACCCTGTATCGCGCGATGCGGGCCATCGCCAGCCGGGGGGTGTTCACCGAGGTGGCCCCGAACACCTTCGCGCTCAACACCATGGCCGAGACATTGCGCTCAGACATACCGGGTTCGCTGCGGGATCATTTCCGGTATGAGGGACAGCCGGCGTTGCAACAGGCGTACGCTGCGCTCGGACACAGCATCCGGACCGGACAGAGCGCTTTCGAGTACGTGCACGGTACCGACCTGTTCTCGTATCTGACGGCTCGTCCGGAGCTGGGCGAGGTGTTCAACAGCGCGATGGGTGAGATCGTCAGCCACCTCCAGAGTGTCGCGGTCGCGGCCTACGACCTGTCCGGAATTCGGCAGATCGTGGATATCGGTGGCGGACATGGCTACCTGGTGGCTCGGATACTCCAGCGCTACCCGGAAATGCGCGGTGTGGTGTTCGACCTGCCCGAGGTCGCGCCGGGAGCCATCGAGGTACTCACCGAATCCGGTGTCATCGACCGCAGCGAGACGGTCGGCGGTGATTACCTGAGCTCTGTGCCCGCCGGGGCTGATGCCTACGTGATTTCCCATGTGGTGCACCAGCTGAGCGATGCAGAGGCGATTACCGTCCTGAAGAACATCCGCGAGGTCATGGACCCCGCCGGCCGGGTCGTCATCCTCGATCCGGTGATTCCGGAGGGTGATGTCCCGCATCCCGGGAAGTTCCTGGACATCGTGATGCTGGCACTCACCCCGGGACGGGAACGCACTGAGGCCGAGTTCGTCAGCCTGTTTCAGGCGGCTGGGCTGCGCCACGTGGAAACGGTGGCGCTTTCCGCACCGTCAAGCGTCATCGTAGCAATGGCCGATTGAGGCAGGGGAGTGAGCGAAGCCTTCGAGAAGGAGATCTCCGGGAGGAACTCCGCTGGGAGTAGCAGGAGACCCACCACCGGGTAGTCCTGAGACTGAGACCATGGTGGCGTGCCTGGCTGAACCGTTCGGGCGGTGTTGTCCATCCTGCACGGCAGGATGGACAACACCGCCCTAATGAAACTTGCCACGGAAGGCGACGGTCGTCTTCTTCCTCCACGGCCTGGGCATGGCGCAATCACGCCGCCCGTCCCCGATTTCATCATGCAGGCGCTGCCCCGTGAGAAGGCCGCCTCGGCTCCGCGCTCAAAACACCTTCCGCGAGGTCGGCAGCGCCCTGGGCATCGAGGTGCTCGGCTCGGTTCTGTCCACCGTGCACCGCAAAGGCTTCAAGGATCACTTCGGCGTGGTGGCCGCGAGCGCGCGGGAGGCGGGGCGAACCCATCGAGGCGGCTCTCGGCGCGACCGGGTAACTCGGCGCCGCAATACGGTCGTTGACTGCCCCAGCTCAGGACACATGCCTGCACGCCATGCACATCACCGGCGCATGGCTCGGGGGGTGTGGCCGGACTCGGCACGATCGTGGTGGCCCTTTTCGTGCCGGCCGCCCCGCACTGGCGGGGCGGCAGAGCAAGGAGTTGACGAGCATGGGCCAGCGCAATCAGTCAGCGACACGGGGCAGGCCCCGAAGCGAGGCCGTGGAGCGGGCCATCGTCGAGAGCGTTCTGCGTCTCTTAGAGGAGGGCGTTCCGCTCTCCGAGCTGTCCATCGAGCGCATCGCCCGGCACGCGAGCGTCGGCAAGGCCACCATCTACCGGCGTTGGAAAGGGAAGGAAGAGCTGTTCGCCGACGTACTCGGTGCGGTGGGCGAGCCCGAGCCGCCGCTGCCCGGCACGTCGATCCGTGAGGACCTGGTGATCACGTTCGAGGCGATTCGCAGGCGCGGCCTGGTCAAGCGCACATCGGCCCTGTTGCACGGCCTGCTCGCCCAGGCCAAGAGCTATCCGAAGCTCTGGGATCTCTATTACGACACGGTGGTGGAGGCCCAGCGCCGCCGGATCCTCGAGGTCCTCGCCCGCGGCACCGACGCCGGCGAACTGCGCGATGACCTCGACCCCGACCTCATGGTCGATCTGCTCTGCGGGCCCATTCTGTCCCGCGTCATCCTGCAGAACGACGCCCCGCTGCCCGACGGACTCGCCGAGACCATCGCCGACGCAGTACTGGAGGGGCTGCGTCCGCGCCCATGAGTCCCGGTTGGAATGTGCGTGTTCGACCTTGTCCCTCTCTGGGTGCGGCCGTCCCAGAACGGCAGAGGGGGCCACCACCTAGGGTCGGAAGCACTTCTCGGACCGCGGGGACGGTGCGCAGGCCAGGACAGTGAGGTAATGACAGCCCTGATGCCAGTGCTCCGCCCAGGGATTGGTGCTGACTCGCAGTGCTGCTCGGCTGGCCTCGGCCTCCTTACCCGTGGCGGGATGACCTGGGCGTGGAAGCGGTTGTGCCCACGGCTTTGAGGGTTCGCAGGACAGGCGCTGTCTCCAGGGTGCGGATTGCCTTCACGGCGCCCAGGCCGTGGGTGAGGTAGTGGTACAGCGCTGCGCTGTCCCTGCACAGGGCGTGAGCTACGAGGTTGGTGGGGCCCGTGGTGTGGGCTACAAAGGCGAGTTCGTCATGATGGGCCAACGTTTTGGCCACCTCATCGAGATGGGCGGGAGCTACTGCCATCCACAGCAGGACCCTGGTGCTGCCTCCCAGGAGTGCGGGGTCGATCTCCACATCGAAGAAGATCGCGCCGCAGTCGCGGAGGCTGTCCAGCCGGCGGGACACTGTCGCGGGCGACCAGCCTGTGGTGGCTGCGAGGTCAGCGACGCTGGTTCGGCCGTCGTGTCGCAGGGCCTTCAGCAAGGCGTGGTCCGCAGGGGAGAGCTTCACCTGTTCGTACCGCTCCAATGGTGGGGGCTCGTTGTGACCAGTGAGTTGTGTCCCTCCAAATAGGCGTTGTTGTCGTGGTTTGAGGGCGTTGGCGCTCATGCGCCAGGGCGTACGCCAGCCGACATAGGTGTGCAGCAGATGGTGGGCGGATACAGCGGTGAGTCCGATGCTGGGGGGCAGTTCGTGCAGGAGCAGGGAGTGGCCGTGTGCCATGCCGAGCGGGGTTTCGAGCACTGCGACGATCTCCGTGCCGCCACCGGTGAGGTAGACCCATGATGTGTCCTGGCGCCGGACCAGGGCGTGGGCGAGATCCAGCGCGGTCTCGGGCGCGGCGGTCAGCCGCAGCAGCCACTGCTCGTGGCCCGTCAGGTGAGGGTCGGGCAGCCCGACGACTCGGAGTGCAGCGTGCTCGCGCAGCCTGTCGTAACGACGGGAGACCGTCTGCGTGGAAACCGCGAGCACGTTGGCTATCTGCGTGAAGGAGGCGCGTCCGTTGATGTGCAGCGCATGGATCAAGGCACGATCGAGGTCGTCGAGCATTCGCACACCATCCTTCACGCACCGCGTGGCAGGCGTGGCAAGTCCCTGGGGGCGATGCCTGCACACGTCGGTACTCCGCTCGGTCTGGACCCGGGTCCGGTGGCCCGGAAGCCGACGAGGAGGAGGCGCCTCCCGTCGGCGTGGCGGCGAGCGTTCGCCACCACAGGAGTGCTCAGTCCCTGATCACTGACTTGCAGCGCATCAGGAACTCGGCGAGATAGCCGTCGTGTGGCATGCCGGACTCCATCCAGTATGTTCGGTGATCTCCTATGTATACGTTGCTGATGGACGGTTCTTGCACCAGCTGTTCCACAAGCCCGGCATCGTGTGTGATAGCTGTCAGGACGAGGCTGTTCCTCAGCGGCGCGATGCCTGCCTCACGTGTCCACGGAGCGACCCATACGCAAGGGAAGGGGAGCTCGACGGAAGCCTGTGGCGCATCGGGCCGGTCCAGCTGGTGGACGGCGGGGCGAAGTACGGCGCTGCCGTCGCCCAGTTCGGCGATGATGCCGTCGCCGCCGAGCCACGGCTTGGCTCCCGACGCTTTGTTGAGTAGGTGTGCCTCGAACGCCTTGGCTGTCGCGAGCGGTTGGACGGGGAAGACCGACTCGGGATCTTCGGGAGGCCGGCTGGGGACCGATGAAAGGCGCTCGGCGAGCGCCTCGCAGAGCGCGGTCGGGTCGCCCTCAACAAATACGGCTGTCGTGTTGACGCAGCCGGTGCCGCCCTTGCCGCTCACCGAGTCAACGATCGTGTCGAGATGGCTGCGCCAATCCATCTCCTCGGTAAGGAGAATCTTCGACCGGCCCGGGCCCTGCGGGAGGATCGACGGGTCTGCGGCGTACTTGCGCACCACGTCGTCGCCGCCGTAGACCAGCCCCAGGTCGGCGCCCCGCAGCAAGGTGTCCGCGGTGGCGTGGTCGGTGGGCAGCAGTGCCACCTGGTCGTTGCCGAAGCCGGCGCTGCGCAGTGCGGTGACCAGTCGGTGCGGGGTGAACGGCTCGCGCCGGGAGGGCCGGACCGCGACGCGGTAGCCCAGCGCGAGCGCCTCCGGCCAGAGGCTGTGCGGCCCGGGGTGGTTGCCGGCCGCGTGCACGGCGAAGACGCTCCCGCGCCGTGCCCACACCGCACGGCCGGTGCGGGTCAGCGGGTCGTCCCATCGCATCACCGCTCCGGTCGGACGGGCGTGTTCCACGCTGTAGTGGGCCTTCTTCATCCGGGCGGCGATGACTCGGGTGGTCGCCCGCACCACGGAGATCGGTATCCCCCCGACCCGACTGACCTGGTACTCGTACTCCTCGACCGACTGGTCACCCAGCGTGGCGGTCGAGAAGAGCTCGGCGGCACGGCCGATCATCCCGATCCGGTCGTCGACGGGGGGAGTGGAGGCCCGGTGCAGGGCCTTCATCGTGCGGTCGACGAACAGGGAAGGCACCAGGCTCAGTTCGGCGACCTCCTGGCCCGCGACATCGTGGACGGGCATGCGGTTGCGGGCCCTGAACTGGCCTTGAGGCCCGAGGGCGTCGAGCTGCAGCGCATCGGTGTGGGGGTTCGCCATTAGTAGACTCCTTCGATCACGGCTTCGTTCTCGAAGGTCGCCACCGGAGCGATGTCCGCCACCGCGTCGCCGATCTGTCCGGCCAGGGGCTCGATCCGGGTTGCCACATCCCGTTCCAGGTTGTTGGGCAGGAAGAACGACTTGCTGACGTGGTGGACCAGGACGCGGCCGCGATCGCCGTATGCGACCGGTCGGAGCGTTTCCGGATCGACGACCGAAAATGTCACGTAGGGGCTGTAGGAGTCGAAGACACAGCCTGCGTCCTCCGGGAGGTCCGGGCGCTCACCGGCGAACCCCAGGATCATGGTGCTGCCGTAGTTGCCGCACAGGACCGTCTTGGGGAAGACCTCGGTCTTGTAGAGGTAACGGGAGTCGGGATCCAGCTGAGTGCCTCCCCAGCGGACGGCCCGGACCTTCTCGTTGACCAGCTCGGCCAGGTCGTCCCGCCGTGCGATGCGCTCCAGCAGTGGGGGCGTGATGGTCAGAACGCCTATGTCCTGGGTGCGCAGCACGAACGCGGCCTGGTCGATGAGGTGTTCGGCGTAGGCATCGGCATCGGCGCTCCGTCCGCCGGAGATCAGCTTCTTCACCCATCGAGGGTCGAGATCGATGGTGAATCCGCGGCGGCCGTGGCTGGTCGCGGACCTGCGGAAGTACTCGCCGACGATATGCGGGCCTGTCGGGACGAGGCCGAGCCAGTTGGCGCCGGCAGGGAAGCCGTGGGCATCGAGGTTGGTGTTGCTCCAGTGGACCATGCGCTGTAGCCAGTCCTGGAGCAGGACGACTCGCTTGGGCGCTCCCGTGGTACCGCCGCTCTCGAACACCCCGATGACGTCAGGGCGTTGGCCGTAACCTCGCGGGATCAGGTCCTCGGCGCGGACGTCGCGCAGTTCGGCCGCTACGTTGGGGAAGAGCTTCAGATCTTCGTGGGTGCGGACGTCACTGCGGGGATCGAAGGGCAGGGTCTTGGCACGCTCCAGCCAGAACCGGGAGCCGGTATCGGGATTGAAGTGCCACTCCATGGCGGCCTGGACCAGTTCGTCCGGCTCGGGACGGACATCGAGCGGGAGGTCGAGGACCTGTGTGATGGCTCGCGGCACGGTGACTCCTTCTCGGCGTGTGAGGTGAGGGTGGGCGCCGGGCGGAGGTGCGGGAACCGCCGCCCGACTCACGGGAGTTGCGTACGAACGGATTACGGAGCTACAGCTCGACGATGACGGCACCGACGTGCCGCCCGTCGATCACATCCAACAGAGCCTGAGGAGCATGTTCGAGGCCCTTGATCCGAGCGTGGGGGAAGACCATGTCCCCCGCTCGAAGCCACGCACCGAACCTCTCGGTCCACTCCTCCTCGCCGTCGAAGTCGTCCGAGCTGAAGCCACGCATCACGATCCGCTTGCGGATGAGGGGCATGGAGTCCAGCTGGACGGGGGCTTCGGTTCCTGTGCCGTACTCGGAGAGCTGTCCGGACAGAGCACCGATCAGGATGAACCTGGCGCCCGGACGTGCCGCCTCCACAGCGGCCTGGAGCTGTTCGCCTCCGACGTTGTCGAAGAAGACGTCGATGCCGCCCGGTGCGGCCTTCGCAAGCTGTTCGGTGAGGGGTGCGGCACCGCGGATGACGGCCTCGTCGTAACCGAGTTCGTTCACGAGACGGTCGGCCTTCTCCCGGGAGCTGGTGCTGGCGATGACACGGCCGGCGCCCAGCCGCTTGGCGATCAGCCCAGCCATCGCGCCGATCCCGCTGCCGCCCGCTGAGACGAACACCGTGTCCCCGGGGTGGAGTTCGATCCCTCGCGTCAACGCTGCATAGGCCGTCCACCCCCGCTGAAGGTGAGCGATCGGGTCGGGGAGCGCCTCGTCGTCCAGGCGCGCACACTCGCCGGTAGGTACGACGGCATACTCGCGCCAGCCCAGCCCGTGCGAGACCAGGTCGCCGGGCTGTAGCGCGCTGCCCTCCGGAGCGCGGACGACCTCACCGATCGCCGCCCCGACCAGGGGGTCACCGGGCTGAAGTACGGGGAACGGTGTGTCTTGCGTGACAGCCGCGATGAGCAGGCGCAGCGTGGCGAAGACTTGGAAGAAGCGATTGCGGATCAGTACTTCGCCTTCCCCCGGTGAGGCCAGGGGTGTCTCGACGAGAGTGAAGTGCTCCAGCCGTGGAAGCCCGTCGGGCTTGGCAAGGAGGCGGACTTCTCGCTGGGTAGCGGGCAGGGCTGCCATTCATGCTCCTGAGCAGGAAGGACGTATGGATGTGAAGCCCTGGTGCACGCGGGGTGACCAAGGGATCCCAGCGTGCGGCGATCACACCCCTGGCTCCAGCCGCGGTGCCGTACTGGCACATTTCTTCCATCCGAGGCGACTGGGTGAAGGAAGCGCACACCGCGAGCCAGCCTGCTCGTCCCGTCCACGGCAGCGACGACCCTCTGGCTGCCCCGGGGCCGCGCGTGGGAAATCGCCACCGCGGGCGCCCGCCACGGAAGGAATCTTCCATCTCCCCGCTCTGGCTGGAACCTCCCCGATCCGTCCCTCCACGCTGAGTCGTGGTCGAGCTCGATGCCCTGATCCCATGGGATCGAGTCGGCGTGTCGACAACGGTGGAGAGGAACCCCGATGAGTGCTGAGCGCGTGCTTGCGCCGACTCCCACAGCGGCGTACCGATGGCGGTGGCTGGCGCTCGCCGCCCTGCTGCTCGGTGAGGCCATGAACCTGTTGGACGCGACCATCGTGCAGGTCGCCGCACCGGCTATCCATGGCGACCTGGGTGGGTCGGTGTCCGACATCCAGTGGTTCACCACGGCCTACACCCTCCCGTTCGCGGTGCTGCTGATCACCGGTGGCCGGCTGGGCGACATCGCCGGCCGGCGGCGGGTGTTCGTCATCGGCGTCACGGGATTCATGCTCGCGTCCGCCGCGTGTGCCCTGGCCCCCTCGGTTGGACTCCTGATCGCCTTCCGCGTGGTGCAGGGAGCCTCGGCGGCCATGATCATTCCCCAGACCATCGGTCTGATCAAGACCATGTTCTCCGGCGACGAGATGTCCAAGGCGCTGGGCAGCATTGGCCCCGTGATGGGCCTTGCCGCGGTCTGCGGTCCGGTGCTCGGCGGCGTCCTGACCCATGCCGACCTGTTCGGCTCGTCCTGGCGCGCGGCATTCCTGGTCAACGTCCCGGTGTCGCTGGTCGTGCTGGCCATCACCCCCAAGATGCTGGAGAACCGCGCTCCGAAGCGGCCCACGCTCGACATGACCGGCACTCTTTTGGCCGTGATCGGTACCGGGCTCATCGTCTACCCCCTCATCGGTGGCGACATCGCCGCGATGTCCGTGTGGAGCTGGGGGGCCATCGCCGCCGGACTGATCGTGATGGTCGTGTTCGGACTGCACCAACGCGGCGTGGCAGCGGGCGGCCGCAGCCCGCTGGTGGAGCCGAGCCTTTTCGCGCATCGGAGCTTCCCGGCCGCCTTGGTGACGTCGGCATCTTTCTTCGCGGTGACGAACGGTCTGATGATGGTCATCGTGCTCCAGCTTCAGCTGGGACTCGGCACCGACGTACTCAATGCCGGGCTGACGCTGGCTCCGTGGTCGGTCGGCCTGGCCATCGCGTCGTGGGTGGCCGGTGCCCACCTGGTCCGGCGCTATGGGCACCACACGATGTCCCTCGGCCTCGCCGTACTCCTGGTCGGAGCGCTGGCTGCCATCGCCGCATACCACACGGCGGACCCCACGGCCTACCCCAGGCCGCTGCTGATCGCACTGGGTGTCGTCGGCCTGGGAGTCGGCCTCTTCGGCCCTGCCTTCTTCACCATCGCCCTGAAGCCGCTGCAGCCGCAGGAGATCGGGTCGGCGGCCGGACTGCTGAACTCCCTCCAGCAGCTGGGTGCCACGCTCGGGGTCGCCGTCCTCGGCAGCGTTTACCTCAGCAGCGCAGAACCCGGCGGTCCTGCGGAGTCTCTGCACGCAGTCCAGGTTGCCTTCTGGGTTGCCATTGTGCTGGTGGTGGTGAGCTTTGTCGGCAGCAGGCTGATGATCGAGAAGGAGGCTTCGGACAAGGCCGGAGCACAGCACTGATCGAGCCTCATTCCTGGGCACTCCATGCGGCGGCCGCGCGGTCGCCGCATCGGCGTGTGTAAGGGCACGCACGCCTTCACAGCCGTACGCGCGCCGCCGGAGCCGGCCGACGGGTACGGGCAAGCTCCGTGATCATCGGGCTTGCCGCCTTGACGTTCTGCAGCACCGGGCTGGTCTCGAGGGTGTGGATCGCATCGAGGGAGCCGAGCCGACGGGCGAGGTAATGATGCAGGTCGGCAGGGTCACTGCACAGTGCCTGGGCCACGAGGTTGGTGGGTCCGGTGGTCGCGGCGACGAAGGCGAGTTCGTCGTGACCCGCCAGGGTCGTCGCCACATGTTCCAGATGCGCGGGGCTCACTGACATCCACAGCAGTGCCCTGGTGTTGGCGCCGAACTGCCCGGTGTCGACCTCGACGTCGAAGAAGATGGCTCCGCCCGCCTGCAGATCGGCCAGGCGGCGCGCGACGGTGACCGGGGACCAGCCGGTCGCCTGGGCGAGTTCCGCGTGGCTGGCACGCCCGTCCTTCTGCAGTGCGACCAGCAAATCGACATCCCCGTCGCTGAGTTGACGTGGCACGGGGACGTACGCGGCGTCGGCCAACTCGTGCGATCGCAGGATTCGCTGCTGCTCCTCGTTGAGGGCGGCGGCGCTGCGGCGCCAGTTCGTGGGACCTCCGAGATACATGTGCAGCAGGCAGTGAGCGGACACCGCCGTGACGTTGTTGGTGCGTGGGAGGTCGCGCAAGAGCAGGGAGTTGCCGGCAGCAGCGTCGGTGGGGGCATGGATGATCGCGACGATTTCGGTGCCGCCGGAGGTGAGTTTGACCCATGACGTGTCCGGTCGCCGGGCCAGGGCGTGTGCGAGATCCTGCGCGGAGCTCGCTGCGGCGGTGAGTCTGATGAGCCACTGAGTCTGGCCGGCTCGGTGGGGGTCGGCGAGCCCGACGACGCGTAACGACGCCTCGTCGCGCAGCCGCCGGTAGCGGCGGGCGATGGTCTGGGGTGAGACGTCGAGGGCGGCGGCGATCTGGCTGAAGGGCGCGCGTCCGTCTATGTGCAGCGCATGGATCAGCGCACGGTCCAGGTCGTCGAGCATGCACACATCCTTCAGTGAGGGCCTGCTCCGTGGAATAAAGTTGAAGATAACGTAGAGCACGCTACCATCGCAGCCCGAGAGGCCCACAGAATTCGATCGGTTCAACGTTCGAGCATAGGGCTCGTGCATAGTTGGTAAGCGCGCAGTGAACGGGCGGGATGCCTTTCGTTCTCTTTCTCGACCTACCCGCCAAAGAAAACATCAAGCCAGTCCGGTGGGTATTTTCGGGCATTGATGTCCACCGGTGCAGACTCGTATTTTTACGACGCATTGAACTCGTCTTGGGGAGGATTTTATGGTCGAGTTGAAGACGCCTTCGGTCGGAGTCGGGCAGACCGCACTCTTCGTCGCGTGGATGCGGCAACTGGAAAGCGACCGTCCGGATGCGCTGTTCCGGGATCCCCTCGCCGCTGCGATGCTCTCGGCGCTGGCGGAAGACCCGGTGCTGGCGGACGTGGCCGAGGTGATCAAGCAGACCCACAACAGCGCGCGCGGCTTCCCCACGTACTTCGCGGTGCGCACGCGGTTCTTCGACGACGAGGTGCTCTCCGCGGTCCAGCGCGGGATCCGCCAGGTTGTCACGCTGGCCGCGGGCGTGGACGGGCGCACCGTCCGGCTGGAGCTGCCGGCTGGGACGCGCTGGTTCGAGGTGGAGTTGCCGGAGATGACCGCGTTCAAGGAGGCTCTGATCGAGCAGTCCGGCCTGCCCCTCGCGTGCGAGCGCCGCGGGGTGGCCGCAGATCTGCGGGAAGACTGGCAGTCGGCGCTGCGAGCTGCGGGTTTCGACCCGTCACAGCCGACGGTCTGGCTGGTCGAGGGTCTCTTGATGTACCTGACCGACGCTGCGGGAGACGCGATCCTGGCCGGTCTCAGTGAGCTGTCCGCACCGGGAAGCCAGCTCATGCTGGAGCATCTCAAGGCGGCCATGCTCGAGGAAGAGGGGAGGCCCGTGCGGGAACGGGTCGAGGAGCAGGGGGCCTCCTGGCTCTCCGCTCGCGACGACCTCAAGACCTGGATGGGCGGTCACGGCTGGCAGGCAGAGGTGTATGCGGGCGACGACCCCCGCATAGGGCACGGGCGCACGGTGGCACCGCTCCCGGCATGCTGGCTGGCGACCGGCACGCTCACTGGCTCCGGTGGCTCTCCCGTGGTTTGACAGGAAATTCACAGGGTCGATAAGAAGCGGAATCCGGAATGCAGAATTCCGTTAGTGATGCTGTGACCTCGGGCTCGCGGTTTCCTGGCTGAAATGATACGGCGCGATGTCTTGCGGAGTTACCGGATTCGTTGCGGGGGATGTTGTGCAGTCCGATCATGAGTGGTCCTTTTTCGGCCGCGTCATCTCGTCGATAGCTCACGCGGACCTGCTTCCGCCTATCGCCGCGTGGCAGCTTCAAGGTTACGAGACGGGCATGGCGACGTGGCTGGAAGCCGTCACGGAATTCGGTCGCTTGACCTGTTTGGTGGCCCGGTTCGGGGCAGTGACCGACAGCGAACATTTCGCGGCGTCCCTGTTTATCGAGGGCATTCGGGGCGGAGAGCAGAACGACATTCCCGAGGTGCAGACCGCTCTCGTCCTCTCCTCCGCGGTCATCGACCTCTCTCCGACGGCCCGCGGCTCCCCGGCGATCGGCCGGATCACTTCGCCGCCACGCGGGCGTGCCGCCGGGGCTGGCCGCCGTGGCACCTTGCAGCACGTTCACCAGACCGCCAAGGACAGCGGAGGATACGCATGTCTGAAGACACCGCACACCCGCACGCCCCCCAGGAGCATCCTGCGCGAAGCAACAGCCGCTCCGCCACATCTTCTTCGAGGACGCCGGGCAGCCACTGCGTAGTGCTGGGGGCCAGCATCGGTGGGCTGTTCGCCGCGCGGGTGCTGTCCGACCAGGGCGATTGCAAAGTCGCGGTGATCTCGTGAGTGTGCAGGTCACGGCGGTGTGACGATGCCGGGAGGGTGCGCGACCGGACGCAACGAAGCTCCGTTGCGGAGGTGACCTTGCCAAGTCGCCTGCGCCCAACGGAGCTTCGATGTGCCGTCAGTCTGCCACCGTCTGTCTGGTCAAGTCGCCCACCCGTCAGCACTGTGCGACGGGTCCGCTGGCCGAGCGGCTGGCCACGCTGGCCGATCCGCGGTGCCGGCGCGGGAAGCGTCACCCCTTCGTGGCAGTACTGCTGATCGTCTGCTCCGCTGTGGTGACCGGGGCGAGTAGCTTCGCGGCGATCGATGAGTGGGCCACCGACGCCCCGCAGGACGTTCTGGCCCGGCTCGGCGCCCGCACCGCGACCGCTCTGGCCGTCCGGGTCCCACCCAGTGGCGCGACGATCCGCCGGGTCATCAAGGACACCTGCCCCGGCGGTCTGGCCGACCTCCTCGGCCACGACCCGGCCGGCGCGGACACCCTCGCCGTGGACGGCAAGAGCGCCCGCGGCTCGCGCCTCGGCGCCACCCAGGCCGCCCACCTGCTGGCCGCGATGACCGGCACCGGAATGACCGTCACCCAGCTCCGAGTCCCGGAGAAGACGAACGAGATCACGTGCTTCGCCGCTCTCCTGGACCCCTATGACCTGCAAGGAGTCACCGTGACCGGCGATGCTCTCCACACCCAGCGCGACCACGCCCGCTTCCTCGTCGAGGCGAAGAAAGCGCACTACGTCTTCACGGTGAAGCGGAACCAGAAGAACCTCTACGAGCAGTTGCGAACGCTGCCCTGGGGCGAGGCGACGGCGAAGTTCTACGACCGAACCACCGGCCACGGCCGCAAGGAAACCCGGGTCGTGCAGGCCCTGACCGTCACCGACCTCGGCGTCGACTTCCCCCACGCCGCCCAGGTCGCCAAGGTCGTACGCCACCGCACCGACGCCAAGACCGGTAAGCAGAGCCGCGAGACCGTCTACGTCATCACCGACCTGACCAGCCGCCAGGCATCCCCGGAACGCATCGCGAAGATCCTGAGGGCGCACTGGGTGATCGAGAACAGGCTCCACTTCGTCCGGGACACCGCCTTTCGCGAGGACGCCTCGAAGATCCGCACCGGGCACGGCCCGGAGAACATGGCCACCCTGCGCAGTTTCGCCATCAACCAGCTCCGCAACGCCGGCCACACCAACATCGCCGCCGGACTCCGCACGACAGCCCTCCGCCCCTACGAGCGGCCACTGGCACTCCTCGGACTCAACTGACCTGCGCCAACACACGATCAACGGACTTTGCAATCGCCCTGGCTGTCCGACACGTTCGACCGGGTGACTTTGATCGACCGCGACGAGCTGCCGCAGGCGGACGAGAACCGGCGCGGGGTGCCGCAGGGCCGCCACGCGCACGCGATATTGCCCGCCGGCACCCAGTGGCTCCAGGAAATGTTTCCCGGTCTGCTCGAGGACTTCGAGGCGAGCGGTGTGCCCGTGGTCCGGCAACCCACCGAGATGCACTTCGCACCAGGAGGCCACCTGTTGAGCCAGGAGGGCCGCTATGCGGACCCCATCCCCACCTATCAGCCGAGCCGGCCACAGCTGGAATGCCAAGTCCGCGATCGGCTGCGGGGGCTACCGAACGTCGAGATCTTCGACCAGTGCGAGGCAACCGGGCTCCTCAGCACCTCGGACGGACGACACGTCATAGGCGCCCGCGTCGCCCACCGCGAGAGCGGAGCGGAGCAGGAGCTCGCCGCAGACCTCGTCGTCGACGCGACGGGCCGCGGTGGACGCACCACGCGGTGGCTGGCGGACCTGGGCTACGACCAGCCGCAGGAGGACCGGATCGCGGTCGACATCAAGTACGTCAGCCGGAACCTGAGGGTGGCGCCGGGCTCTCTCGGCCGGAGGAAAGTCGTCATCGTCGGGGCGTGCCCGGGACGGCCCACCGGTGCAACGTTTCTCCAGCACGGCGAAGACCACTGGATGCTGACACTGATCGGCTACGCAGGACATCACCCGCCCATCGACCCGAGCGGGTTCCTGGACTTCGCCAAGCCCATCGTCCCCCCGGACGTCTTCGAGGCCCTCTGTGCCGCCGAGCCCTTGGACGACCCGATCGCGCACCGCTATCCGGCGAGCGTGCGTCGCCGTTACGAACGGCTGGAACGTTTCCCCGATGGACTGCTCGTCTTCGGCGACGCGCTCTGCAGCTTCAACCCCGTCTACGGCCAGGGGATGTCCGCAGCCGCACTGCAGGCGGGAGCGCTGAAGGAGGCTCTCGCCCAGGGCGTGGACCAGTTGCCACGCCGCTTCTTCAAAACGGCCGCACGGCGCATCGAGGTCGCCTGGCAGATGGCCGTCGGCAGCGACCTCGCTCTCCCCGAGGTCGCCGGCCCGCGTCCGCTCCCGGTACGCGTCACCAATGCCTACTTCGGCTGGCTCATGAGTGCGGCAGAACGCGACTCGGCGCTCACTCAGGAGTTCGTCAAGGTCAGTTCACTGCTCTCTCCCCCCACGATTCTGCTCAGGCCCGCCACGATCGGGCGTGTCGTCCTCGGCAACCTGCGGCGCCAAGGGCGAGCGGAGGCACGACAAGAGATGTGATCCGCCTTTCCAGGCGGTGAATACTCGGAAATCGCGAACACGGGGCCCTGAAGGCCGTCGTGCAGGTGAACCCATGCCTCTTCGTGGTCTCTTGAATTCCCTATGGAAGGGGAATTCCCCCTTGACTCCCACACTTTCGGAGTCCTAGCGTTCGAGCGTCCAGAAAACTGAAGGGAATGATTCGGAATGTCGAATCCGGTGGTTTCTACCGCCGTACAGGCCCCTGACCGCGCCGAGCTCGTGAAGCGGGCCGGAAGCTTACGGGACCTGCTGTCGGAGCATGCCGTCGAATGCGAACGTGAGCGTCGTCTTGCCCCGAGCGTCGTTTCCGCCATGACTGAGGCGGGTCTCATGCGGTTGATGACCCCGCGGCGGCACGGGGGTTACGAGACGGACATGCGCACTCTGCTCGAGGTCGCCATCGAACTCGGCCGCGGATGCTGCTCCGCGGCTTGGATCGCGGGCGTTCTGAACGCCGGGAACTTCGTGGCGTCACTGTTTCCCCCGGCCGCCGGTGACGAGGTGTGGGGCGAGGACCCCGACGCCCGGTGCGCCCTCGTCCTGGGACTCCCCGCACAGGACGTCGAGCAGGTCGACGGAGGCGTCGTCGTCAGCGGTCAGTGGGCCTACGTATCAGGCTGCCTGCACGCCCAGTGGATCAGCGCCCTGATTGCCGTACCCACCGCCGAGGGTCGGCCGGACATCCGCTTCGCCCTGATGCGGTCCGACGAGCTCACCATCAAGGACACCTGGCACTTCGCCGGGATGCGCGGCACCGGCAGCAACACCGTGGTCGCCGACCGGCTCTTCGTACCCAGCCACCGGCTGGTGCCCTACGTGCCCATCCTCAACGGCGAGACCGACGGCGTGGTCGACCCCGACCTGCCCTATCGCAACAGCCTGACCGGCCTGTTCGCCATCGGACTGATCGGCTCACTGATCGGCGGTGCTGAGGCCGCGCTTGCCTTCGTACAGGACAAGGGCCCCACCCGTCCCGTGGCCGGCTCCACCTACCGCGACCAGACCCAGTCGCCGACCTTTCAGCTCGATCTCGCCGACGCCACCTCGAAGATCGACACGGCCAAACTGATCGCGGCCCGCATCGCCGACACCGTCGATGAGTACGCCCGGGCCGGCATCAACACGGACCTGACGGTGCGCGCCCGAAACCGGCTGGAGTCCGCCCAGGTCGGCCGACTGTGCCGGGAAGCCGTCGACACCCTGTTGACCGCGCACGGCTCCTCCGCCTTCAACGAGGCCAATCCGCTCCAGCGACTCTGGCGCGACATCAACGTCGGCAGCCGCCACGCCGGCTTCGGCATGGGCATTCCCGAGCAGGTCTACGGCCGTGCCCTCGTCGGCCAGGATCCCCGCGACATCAGCTTCATCGTCTGACCGAGACGACCGTACCGATCCCCCTCACAGCGGAGGACCCCTCATGGCAGAGCCCCGAATACCCGCCGACGAGACCGAGGTTCGCGCCCACAACCGCGCCATCGTCGAGCAGTACATGAACACCCGCGGCGAGGACCGGCTCCGGCGGCACCTCCTCTTCACCGAGGACGGCGTCGGCGGCCTGTGGACCACGGAAAGCGGCGAACCGATCGTGATCAGTGGCCGTGACCGGCTGGGGGAACACGCCGTCTGGTCGCTCAAGTGCTTCCCCGACTGGGCCTGGATCAACATCGAGATCTTCGACACCCAGGACCCCAACCGCTTCTGGGTCGAATGCGACGGCGAAGGAAAGATTCTCTTCCCCGGTTATCCCGAGGGGTACTACCGCAATCACTTCATCCACTCGTTCCTTTTTCAGAATGGGAAGATCAAGCAGCAGCGCGAGTTCATGAACCCGTGCCAGCAGTTCCGCTCCCTGGGAATCGACGTCCCGCGTGTCGAACGCGAGGGAATCCCCACCTGACAGGCCGTCCGCGTGAAGGCGGGCCGTCACTATCCGGTCGTAAATACTCTCCGTCCGACGGGGGAACAGTCGTGGGACATGCAGTAACCGACGTCCAGCGGGCGAAAGCCCTGCAACAACCCGAATGGAACGATTTTTCACAGGTCCAGCGCGTGAGGGAAATCCTCAGCTCCCGCCCGCCGCTGGTCCGCGTGGACGACGTGCACACGCTCAGGTCGCTGCTCGCGTCCGTCGCCACGGGCGAAGCACACGTGGTGCAGGCGGGAGACTGCGCGGAGGACCCGGGAGAGTGCACCGCGGAGCACGTCCGGCGAAAGACCGCCGTCCTTGACCTGCTGGCCACCACGCTGAAGATGGTCACCGGCAAGCCCGTCCTGCGCGTCGGGCGCATCGCGGGGCAGTTCGCCAAGCCGCGGTCGAACAGCTTCGAGCAGGTCGGCGACCTGGTCCTGCCCGTGTACCGCGGGCACATGGTCAACAGCCCGGAACCCGATCTGGAGGGCAGGCAGCCGGACCCGCTGCGCATCCTCACCGGGTACATGGCGGCGGGTGACATCGTGGAACACCTGGGCTGGCGCGCCCCGGCTCTGCGCGCGTGGCCGAGCATCGAGCCCCTGGTGTGGACGAGCCATGAGGCACTGCTCCTGGACTACGAAGTCCCAATGATCCGAGAGGTCGGGGACGGCAGGCGCTGGCTCGGCTCCACGCACTGGCCGTGGATCGGCGAACGGACCCGGCAGTTGGACGGCGCCCATGTCGAGTTGCTCGCCGACGTCGTGAACCCTGTGGCCTGCAAGGTCGGCCCGAGCATGAGCACCGAAGAAATCACGTCCCTGTGCGAACGGCTCGACCCGCTCAAAGAGCCCGGCCGGCTCACTTTGATCGCACGTATGGGCGCTGACGCCGTCGGTGACCGCCTGCCGCCTCTGGTGGCTGCGGTCCGCTCCGCGGGCCATCCCGTGATCTGGTTGTGCGACCCCATGCACGGCAACACCATCACCGCATCGGACGGCAAGAAGACCCGCTTGCTGACCACCCTGGCCCGGGAGGTTGCCGGGTTCCGGCGCGCGGTTGCGGCGGCGGGCGGAGTGGCCGGCGGACTGCACCTGGAAACCACCCCGGACGACGTGACCGAGTGCGTCGCCGACGCGTCCGCGCTCGGCTCGGTCGGCGGCCGACACACGACCTTCTGCGACCCCCGCCTCAACTCACGGCAGGCCGTCTCCCTGGTCACGGCCTGGTCCGACGCTCTGTGAACACCACTGCTATCTCGGCCACATCGCTTTGAAAGGAGCTGCCCGATGGCCGGCCTACCCCCCATCGCGTCGTACCCCCTGCCGACCGCGGAGAGCCTGCCCGAGAACCTGGCACAGTGGGCGCCGCGCCCGGAGCGCACCGTCCTGCTCGTCCACGACATGCAGCGCTACTTCCTCAACGCCCTGCCGAACCCCCTGCGCACCGAGCTCGTCCACAACGCCGCCATGCTGCGCAAGCGCTGCGCCGCTCTCGGAGTGCCCGTGGCGTACACCGCGCAGCCCGGGCGGATGACCGACGAGCAGCGAGGGCTGCTGAAGGATTTCTGGGGGCCGGGAATGCGCACCGACCCGGCCGACCGGGAAGTGACGCCGGAACTGGCCCCTGCCGAGGGCGACTGGACGTTCACCAAGTGGAGGTACAGCGCCTTCTTCCGCTCGGACCTGCTGGAGCGTATGCGGGTCTCCGGCCGCGACCAGCTCGTCCTGTGCGGCGTGTACGCGCATGTCGGCGTTCTGGCCACGGCGTTGGAAGCCTTCACCAACGACATCCAGACGTTCCTCGTTGCCGACGCCGTCGGCGACTTCTCCGAGAACCATCACCGGCTCGCACTGGACTACGCCGCCCAGCGTTGCGCCATGGTCGTTCCCTCCACGGAGGTGTTCGCATGAACAGCAGGGATCGCGGTGATCTGCTCGGCAGCGTCCTGAACCTGGAGCCGTCTGCATTCGCTCTGCTGCACCGGCCGGAGTGCGGGGTGCCGGACACCGTCGACGTCCTAGTCGGCGACGTGACGCAGCCCCGCACCCTGGCGGACATACCCCTCGGCGAGGCGGGGCCCGCATCGCCGCACACCGAGCACGACGTCCTGGTCGTGGTGCCGTACCGGCAGATCACCGAGCGGGGATTCACCGCACCCGACGACGGTGCACCGCTCATCGCCCTGTCGATCAACAGCCAGACCAGGGTGTCCGTGCCCGAGATCCTCCTGCGGCTCCCGGACACGCCGACACACGTGACGGCCCATGGCTTCGACATGGACGACGAACGGTACGCCGAGACCGTACGACGTGTCGTCGCGGAGGAGATAGGCACGGGCGAAGGGGCCAACTTCGTCATCAAGCGCTCTTTCGTGGCCGACATCAGCGACTACTCGCTCCACAGCGCCCTGGCGTTCTTCCGCCGTCTGCTGGAACGGGAGCAGGGCGCGTACTGGACCTTCCTCATCCACACCGGCCACCGCACCTTCATCGGCGCCACACCGGAGCGGCACATTTCCGTCAGCGGCGGAGCGGCCGTGATGAACCCGATCAGCGGCACCTACCGTTATCCGCCGGCCGGCCCCACGCTGGAGGGCGTCACCGAGTTCCTTGCGGATCGCAAGGAGACCGACGAGCTATACATGGTCGTCGACGAGGAACTCAAGATGATGGCCCGCATCTGCGAGGGCGGCGGCCGGGTCCTGGGCCCCTATCTCAAGGAGATGGCAAGGCTGGCTCACACCGAGTACTTCATCGAGGGCCGGACCGATCGTGACGTGCGCGACATCCTGCACGAGACGATGTTCGCCCCCACTGTCACGGGCAGCCCGTTGGAAAGTGCGGCGCGTGTCATCCGGAAGTACGAACCTGAAGGTCGCGGCTACTACAGCGGCGTGGCCGCGCTCATCGGCCGGGACGTGAACGGTGAACGCTCACTCGACTCGGCCATCCTTATCCGCACCGCCGACATCAACGCACGCGGCCGTGTACACATCGGTGTCGGTGCCACGCTGGTGCGTCACTCCGATCCGGTCTCCGAGGTCGCGGAGACCCACGCAAAGGCTTCGGGGCTCCTCGCTGCCCTGGAAGCCGGACGCACCCGCCGTTTCGGCGCGCATCCGGACGTCCGCGCCGCCCTCAGCCGCCGCAACACCGGCATCGCCGAGTTCTGGCTGCAGGACAGCGCGAGCCGTCGGCCTGCGGTCACCGGGCTGGATGGACTGAAGGCACTGGTCATCGACGCGGAGGACACCTTCACGGCGATGATCGGACACCAGCTCCGCGCCCAGGGCGTCCACGTAACGGTCAACCGCTTCGACGAGCCATACGAGTTCGACGGCTACGACCTCGTCGTCATGGGACCCGGTCCCGGCGACCCTCGTGCCACCGGCGACCCCAAAATCAGTCATCTCCGTTCGGCGATCGACGGCCTGCTGCGGCAACGCCGACCCTTCATCGCCGTATGCCTCAGCCACCAGGTGCTCAGCCTGGCCCTCGGACTCGACCTTGTCCGCCGGGATGTCCCCAACCAGGGCGTTCAGCGGGAGATCGACCTGTTCGGCTCCCGCGAACGGGTGGGCTTCTACAACACGTTCGCCGCCCGCAGCACCGAGGACAAGCTGGACATCGAGGGAATCGGCCCGGTGGAAGTGAGCCGTGACCAGACAACCGGTCACGTGCACGCGCTGCGCGGCCCCGGCTTCGCCTCGATGCAGTTCCACGCCGAGTCGGTCCTCACCGTCGACGGGCCGCGCATCGTCGGACAGACCATCCGGGAGGTGCTCGACCGTGCGGGTTGACATCGCCTGGTGGGAGCTCGACGGTTCCCCGCAGACCATCGACTCCCTGCGCGAGCACCTGCGGGACGGCACCGTCGACGCCTGGCGCGAAGTGCCGGGCCTGCGGCTGAAGTTCTGGATGGCGGACAGGCAGCACAACCGCTGGGGCGCGGTCATGCTCTGGGAGTCGGACCGTCCGGCCGACCTGCCGGCGAACCGTGCCGCGGCACTGATCGGCCGCCCGCCCACTCACCGGACCAGGTTCGACGTCGAAGCCACGGTCGAAGGAGCGTACGCCTTGCGCGAGTTGCAGGGCCTTGGGCCCGTGTTCGCGCCACCGCCGGCATCGCCCACATCCATACGGGGGGAAGAGGCACCGTGCACGAATACATAGTGGTGGACGCCTTCGCGCGCAGACCGCTCGAAGGCAATCCCGTGGCCGTCTTCTTCGACGCCGCCGACCTGACCGCCGAGCTGATGCAGCGCATCGCCCGGGAGATGAACCTTTCCGAAGTCACCTTCGTCCTGCCGCCGGAGCAGGGCGGTGACGCTCGGATCCGCATCTTCACCCCCGTCAACGAGCTGCCGTTCGCGGGCCACCCCATGCTCGGCACGGCGGTGGCCCTGGGCCACACCCTCAAGGAGGACCGGCTCCTCCTGGAGACCGCCATGGGCCTCATCCCCTTCCAGCTCCGCGACGACCAGGGCATCCCGGCAGTGCGGATGGAGCAGCCGATCCCGACATGGGAGCCGTACGAGCACCGCGCGGAGCTCCTGGAGGCACTCGGCGTCACGGAGTCCACGGCGCCGGTCGAGATCTACCGCAACGGCCCGCGGCACGTCTTCGTAGGGCTGGAGAGCGTGGCTGCGTTGTCGGCTCTCCGACCGGACCACCGTGCCCTGAGCCGTTTTCCGGACATGGCGGCCAACTGCTTCGCCGGCGAAGGCACCCACTGGCGGACACGGATGTTCTCACCCGCCTACGGGGTGGTCGAGGACGCAGCGACCGGTTCCGCCGCCGGCCCTCTCGCCATTCACCTGGCCCGGCACGGACTGAGCGCGTATGGCGAGAGCCTCCAAATCCTCCAGGGAGTCGAGATGGGCCGCCCTTCGCTGATGCTGGCGACCGCAGACGGCACGGGCGAGGACGTCCGGGGCGTTCAGGTCGGCGGCCACGGCGCCATCGCAGCCCGCGGCACCCTCAACGTCTAGCGAGGCCCACATGAACACCAGTCAGTTCGAAAGCCTCACCGGCGAGGTCGACATAGACTTCCCCGAGTACGACAATCCCCCGCCCGACCCGATGCCGCTCGTCCACCAGTGGATCGCCGAGGCCATCGCGCGCGGTGTGCGAGAGCCCCGCGCGCTCGCCCTGGCGACCTCCGACAGCCAGGGACGGGCCTCCACCCGCATCGTCTTCCCGACCGAGGTCAGCGACCGCGGACTGGTCTTCCCCAGCCACAGCACCAGCCAGAAGGGCCGCGAACTGGCCGCCACCGGATGGGCCTCCGGCCTGCTCTACTGGCGGGAGACCGGACAGCAACTCATCCTTTCCGGCCCGGTGTCACAGCTCGGCGACGCCGAATCCGACGCACTCTGGTTCGGCCGGCCCATCCCCATGCACGCCATGTCCGCTGCCTCCCGGCAGAGCGAACCGTTCAATGACCTGGCGGCCGTGTCCGACCTGCGCGCCGAGGCAACCCGCCTGGGAGCCACCGGTACCTCACTGCCGCGGCCGCCCCGCTTCGTCGGCTACCTACTCACCCCCGTCGCCGTGGAATTCTGGTGCGCCGACTCCCAGCGACTGCACCGCAGGCTGCGCTACGACCGCCAGGATCACCGGTGGTACGCAACCCGGCTCCAGCCCTGACCTGCGACGAACCGGAGATCAAAACAATGGAACGCACAGCTCTGACGCATGCCATGGCCAGGGTTCCCGGACCGGTGACCGTGGTGACGACGATCGACGGCACGGGCAAACGCTGGGGATTCACCGCCAACTCGTTCAGTTCCGTCTCCCTGGACCCGCCCCTCGTCCTGGTCTGCCTGAACAAGACCGCCAGCACACACGAGGCGTTCACCTCGGCCGACCGCTTCCTGATCAACGTCCTCGCGCACGGCCAGGACGCGGTCGCACGGCGCTTCGCCCAATCCGGGGTCGACCGGTTCGCCGCGGGCGACATGGAGACCTGCGAACTCGGACTGCCCGGATCGCACGGCGCCTGCGCCCGCGTCGCCTGTTCGATGTACTCCATCGTCGACGCGGGTGATCACAGCATCCTGATCGGCCGCGTGGTGGACACCTACACGGACGACCGGACACCGCTCGTGTACTACAACCGGGCCTTCGCCTACCCTGCCACCGCCACAGGGGCGAGGCTCGAGGAGCCGGTGAAGATCCTTCACCTGGCGGACTGGTGACCGCTGCCATGAGGAACACAGTGAAGGTCGCCGTCATCTACTACTCCGCCACGGGGCACGTCGCCGACATCGCCCGCGAGATCGCGGAGACGGCCGAGAAGGCGGGCGCCGAGGTCCGGTTGCGCAAGGTCCGGGAACTGGCACCCCAGAGCGCCATCGAGTCCAATCCGACCTGGGCCGCCCACACTGCGGCAACGGCCGAGATCCCGGTTGCCGAGGTCGAGGACGTCGTGTGGGCCGACGCCGTTGTCATGGGGTCACCAACGCGATTCGGCAACGTCTCCGCCCAACTCAAGCAGTTCCTCGACACCCTGGGTGGTGCCTGGCGCAAGGGTGAACTGGCCGACAAGATCTACAGCGGCTTCACCTCCACGGGCAGTCCGCATGGAGGCAACGAGTCCACTCTGCTGGCCCTGATGCACTCCTTCCACCACTTCGGTGGAATCGTTGTCGCGCCCGGATTCACCCACCCCGACAAGTTCGTCGACGGCAACCCCTACGGGACAGCACACCACGACGCCGGCGGCACCGCACCAGTCGGAGATGTCACTCGCAACGCTGCCCGTGTCCAAGCCGAACGCGTGGTGACAATTGCCCGGGCCGTCACCGCCGTGTCCAGCGGAAGCCAATAGCGGCTCCGCCCCCGTGCGGGACGCGGAGGGCAGCCCCCGTCGATGCCACTGCCCGCCGACAGAAGCCGGACACCGGTCCCGTCGGCCCCGTCCGCGTTCCTACCGGCCGGAGAGCTCCTACATCCCCCGAGGAGCTCTCCGGCCCGGCCACCAACCCAATACAACTGATCAACCAACAGCCAGCAGCCGCTGCGACCCAGGGAGAGCCATGTCCCGCCGCCTGTTCACGTCGGAGTCCGTGACCGAGGGCCACCCCGACAAGATCGCCGACCGGATCAGCGACACGATCCTCGACGCCCTCCTCAAGGAGGACCCGAAGTCGAGGGTTGCCGTCGAGACCCTGATCACCACCGGCCAGGTCCATGTCGCCGGGGAGGTGACCACCACGGCGTACGCGGACATCCCCAGCCTGATCCGCGACGCGGTCCTCGACATCGGCTACGACGCCTCGAAGAAGGGCTTCGACGGCCGCTCCTGCGGGGTGTCCGTGTCGATCGGCGCCCAGTCCCCGGACATCGCGCTGGGCGTGGACTCGGCCGGTCAGGACGGCGACGGTCTGGAGACGCAAGGGGCCGGTGACCAGGGGCTGATGTTCGGGTACGCCTGCGACGAAACGCCAGAACTGATGCCTCTGCCCATCCAACTGGCGCACCGGCTCTCATACCGGCTCTCCCAGGTCCGCAAGGCCGGCGTCGCACCGTATCTGCGTCCGGACGGCAAGACCCAGGTCACCATCGAGTACCTGGGCAGCCGGGCGGCGCGCCTGGACACCGTGGTCGTCTCCGCACAGCACGCCGGCGACGTCGACCTGGACGGTCTGCTGGCCCCCGACATCCGCACGCACGTCGTCGAGCACGAACTCGCACGACTGGCGGACGACGGCATCAAGCTGGACACGGAGGACTACCGTCTGCTGGTCAACCCCACCGGCCGGTTCGAGATCGGCGGTCCGATGGGTGACGCGGGCCTGACCGGCCGCAAAATCATCATCGACACCTACGGCGGCATGGCCCGCCACGGCGGCGGCGCCTTCTCCGGCAAGGACCCCTCCAAGGTCGACCGCTCCGCCGCCTACGCGATGCGCTGGGTCGCCAAGAACGTCGTCGCGGCCGGCCTCGCCCGCCGCTGCGAGGTCCAGGTCGCCTACGCCATCGGCAAAGCCGACCCGGTAGGGCTGTTCGTGGAGACCTTCGGCACCGCCGCTGTGCCGCAGACGGCCATCGAGTTCGCGATCAAGCAGGTCTTCGACCTGCGTCCGGCCGCCATCATCCGCGACCTCGACCTGCTGAGGCCCATCTATGCCCAGACCGCTGCCTACGGTCACTTCGGACGCGAACTGCCCGACTTCACCTGGGAACGCACCGACCGGGTGGATGCCCTGCGCCACGCGGCGGGGTGCTGAGATGAGCATCGCCATCACCGGCTCCATCGCCACCGACCACCTGATGACGTTCCCCGGCCGCATCGCCGACCAGCTGCTGGCCGACCGCCTGGACCACGTCTCGCTGTCGTTCCTGGTCGACACCCTCGAGATCCGGGACGGAGGCGTAGCAGCCAATATCGCCTATGGGCTTGCCGGCCTCGGACACCGCCCACTCCTGGTGGGCGCCGTCGGCGCCGACTTCCACCCCTACGGTCAGCGGCTGGTCGAGCGGGGCGTGGACGTCTCAGCCGTCCACATCTCCACCACACGCCACACAGCCCGCTTCCTGTGCACCACCGACCAGGACGGCAACCAGATCGCCTCCTTCTATCCGGGCGCGATGACCGAAGCATCCGCCACCGACCTTGCCGACATCCTCCGCAGCCACGTTGGCATCGACCTCGTCCACATCGGCGCAGACGACCCCGCCGCGATGCTTCGCCATACCCGCACCTGCCTCACTCAGGGCCTCCGTTTCATCGCCGACCCGTCCCAGCAGCTCGCACGGCTCGACGGAGAGGAAATCCGCGAGCTGGTCGATGGAGCCGACCACCTGTTCACCAACGAGTACGAACGTGGGCTGCTGCTCGCCAAGACGGGCTGGACACAAGCCGAGGTCCTGATGCGCGTCGGCACCTGGGTCACCACCCTCGGTGAGAAGGGCAGCCGCATCGAACGCGCCACTGATCCCGCACTCGATGTCCCCGCGGTCCCGGCGGCGACCGTCGCCGATCCGACCGGTGTCGGAGACGCCTTCCGGGCCGGATACCTGGCCTCTCTGACCAAGGGCCAGGACGCCGTGACCTGTGCACGCGTGGGATCCGCCCTGGCGGCACTCGCCCTCTCCTCCGTCGGCACCCAGACCTACACCGCTTCTCCTTCACACCTAGGGGACCTGCTCAAGGCCGTGTACGACACAGACGTCCCCGCCATTACGGACCTGCCGTCAGGAGGCGAGCGGGCATGACCGCAGCCACCCTGGCCCCCACCCCTGTCGCGGCGATCCGACGAAGTCCCGCCGAACTGATCGCGGCCGGCCACCGGTCGTACTCGTTCGAGTTCTTCCCATCCAAGTCCGCCAAAGGCGAGCGAACCCTGTGGACTGCGCTGCGCCGCGTCGAGACCCTCAACCCTGCTTTCGTCTCTGTGACGTACGGAGCAGGCGGATCCTCCAGGGAACGAACCGCCGCCCTCACCGAACGGATCGCGGAGGACACGACCTTGCGCCCGGTCGCCCACCTCACGGCCGTCAGCCACTCAATAGCTCAACTGCGCACGATCATCGGCCGATACGCCGACGCCGGCATCCGCGACGTGCTCGCGCTGCGAGGAGACCCGCCCGGAGACCCGCAAGGACCATGGATCCCTCACCCGAACGGGCTGAACCACGCTGCTGAACTCGTAGAACTCATCCGTGAATGCGGCAACTTCAGCATCGGCGTGGCCGCCTTCCCTGAGCGGCATCCACGCTCACCCGACTGGCACACCGACATCCGCCACTTCGTGGCCAAGTGCCGGGCCGGCGCAGACTACGCCATCACCCAGATGTTTTTCCGATCCGAGGACTATCTCCGGCTGCGTGACCGTCTCGCTGCCGCGGGCTGCGACACACCTGTCATCCCAGAGATCATGCCCGCCACCCGCTACGACCAGATCGATCGATTCGCACGCCTCAGCAACGCCACCATCCCCGACGATCTCGCCACGCGCCTGCGGACCGCGCAACACGACCCCCGGGAATCCCACCGCATCGGCGTGGACCACGCCACCGAACTCGCCCAGCGACTGCTCGACGAGGGCGCCCCCGGCCTGCACTACATCACCCTCAACAACTCGTCCGCCGCCATGGACATCCACCGAGCGCTGCGTCTGCCCACACCACCTGGCCAGCGGCAGAGAGAGGAGACGCCGGGATGACGACCGCCGGATCCAAGCCCCGGCCGGGGCAGGGCAGCCTCACGTCTCATGAGCGCTTGGCCAAGAGGGCTGAGCGTTGAGCAGGTTGCGCTGGCTGACCGCGGGGGAGTCCCACGGTCCCGCGCTCGTGGCGACGCTGGAGGGTCTTCCCGCCGGCGTGCCGATTACCACGGAGATGGTGGCGGACCACCTGGCGAGGCGGCGGCTGGGCTATGGCCGCGGTGCCCGGATGAAGTTCGAGCGTGACGAGGTCACCTTCCTCGGCGGTGTCCGGCACGGCCTCAGCCTCGGTTCCCCGGTCGCGATCATGGTGGGCAACACCGAGTGGCCCAAGTGGGAGCAGGTCATGTCGGCCGACCCCATCGACCCGGAGATCCTGGCGGGCCTCGCGCGCAACGCGCCGCTGACCCGGCCGCGGCCCGGTCACGCCGACCTCGCGGGGATGCAGAAGTACGGCTTCGACGAGGCCCGGCCGATCCTGGAGCGGGCCTCCGCCCGGGAGACGGCGGCCCGGGTGGCGCTCGGCGCGGTGGCCCGGTCGTACCTGAAGGAGACGGCCGGCATCGAGATCGTCAGCCACGTCGTCGAGCTGTGTGCGGTGAAAGCCCCGCAGGGTGTCTACCCCACCCCGGCCGACGTCGAGAAGCTGGACGCCGACCCACTGCGCTGCCTGGACGCTGACACATCGAAGGCGATGGTGGCCGAGGTGGACCAGGCCCACAAGGACGGCGACACCCTTGGCGGAGTGGTCGAGATCCTGGCGTACGGCGTCCCCGTGGGCCTCGGCTCGCACGTGCACTGGGACCGCAAGCTGGACGCCCGCCTGGCGGGTGCGCTGATGGGCATCCAGGCGATCAAGGGTGTCGAGCTCGGCGACGGCTTCGAGCTGGCGCGGGTGCCGGGCTCGAAGGCGCACGACGAGATCGTGAACACGCCGGACGGGATCCGGCGGGTCTCCGGCCGTTCGGGCGGGACCGAGGGCGGACTGAGCACGGGTGAGCTGCTGCGGGTGCGTGCCGCGATGAAGCCGATCGCGACCGTGCCGCGCGCCCTGCAGACCGTCGACGTGACCACCGGCGAAGCCGCGCAGGCCCACCACCAGCGCTCGGACGTGTCCGCGGTCCCGGCCGCCGGCATCGTGGCCGAGGCCCTGGTCGCCCTCGTCCTCGCGGACG
Organism: Streptomyces sp. B21-105; assembly: GCF_036898465.1. Lineage (NCBI taxonomy): Bacteria > Bacillati > Actinomycetota > Actinomycetes > Kitasatosporales > Streptomycetaceae > Streptomyces > Streptomyces sp. B21-105. Next base: position 7,694,646 of record NZ_JARUMJ010000001.1, read on the forward strand.
CGGTGGCGGAGAAGTTCGGCGGCGACAGCGTGCCCGAGACCCGCCGCAACGTGCAGTCCTACCTCGACAACCTGGCCATCCGGTGAGCCCTCTGGTGGTGCTCGTCGGTCCGATGGGCGTGGGCAAGTCCACCGTCGGACAGCTGCTCGCCGAGCGGCTCGGCGTCGGCTACCGGGACACCGACGACGACATCGTCACCGAGCAGGCCCGCACCATCGCGGAGATCTTCGTCGACGAGGGTGAAGCGGCCTTCCGGGCGATCGAGAAGGCCGCCGTGCGGCGGGCGCTCGCCGAGCACGACGGTGTCCTCGCGCTGGGCGGCGGCTCGGTCCTGGACGCGGACACGCGCGCGCCGCTGGACGGCAAGCGCGTCGTCTACCTCTCGATGGACGTCGAGGAAGCAGTCAAGCGCACCGGCCTGAACACCACGCGTCCGCTGCTGGCGGTCAACCCGCGCAAGCAGTGGCGCGAGCTGATGGAGGCGCGCCGTCACCTGTACGAGTCGATCGCCACGGCGGTCGTGGCCACCGACGGCCGTACGCCCGAGGAAGTGACCCAAGCCGTCCTGGACGCACTGGAGTTGAAGGACGAGTGAGTGGGGCGGTGGGCGAATTCGCCCTGAACCGGCCAACAGACGGAAGCAATCTGCAAGTTACCTGCTCACACTGGAGTCGCCCGGCAGGAGACCTGCACGCTTATCGAGCTGAGCTTCGTGAATGGCGCCGACTCGCCAGGACGAAGGTCGATCGCTGCTGTGTGAGGAGATACCGATGAAGATCACCCGCCACCTTCCGGGCGCACCGTGCTGGGCGGACCTGGACACCCCCGATGTGGCGTCTGCGCGTGCCTTCTACAGCTCCCTCTTCGGTTGGGAGGCCCTGGAACTTCCGGGTGGCTACGTGAACTTCTCGCTGCGCGAAGAGAAGATCGTGGGTGCGATCAAGCTCAAGGAGGGGGAGGAGCACTCGGCTGGCTGGAGTGTCTACTTCATGACAGACGACCTCATCGAGACGACGAAGGCCGTGGAGGCGGCAGGCGGCAGCGTGGTCAGCCCTCCGAGGAAGGTCTCGGTCGCCGGTAGCGCCGCCGTCTACCAGGCCCCCGATGGAGCAATCTTCGGCGCCTGGGAGCCGGACAAGCACCCCGGGTCCGGCCTGGTACACGAACCCGGCACGCTGTCCTGGTTCGGGCTGAGTACCCCCGACGTGGACGGCTCCACGGCGTTTTACACCCAGGTCTTCAGCTGGGCGGCCGCGGCGCCGACGGCAGTCGGCAGCGTTCACCTCACGGCAGCCGGTGACTCAGCGGAATTCGGCGGCGTCAGCATCGGGCCCGCGACCTCGCCGGGCTGGACCCTGCACTTCGGCGTGGAGGACATTGACATCGTCTCGCAGACGGCGGTCTCGCTGGGGGGCAAGATCATCGCCTCTCCCACAGAGGTGACCGGCGTCGGCCGTGTTGCCCTGCTGAAGGACCCATCTGGCGTGACCTTCGCGCTGGTCACCCGAGCCTGATACCAGCCGTGCCCTGGTGGGCCAGTTCCGCGGAGAGAGTTCCCACCGGGGCAACGGCCGTGCTCACTCGCACGAATCCTTCGGTCGGCCCCTTGGCTAGCGCTCTGCAATCCAACTGTGGAGAAGGAGGGAGGTGGTTCGCCATGCAGAGCGAGCCTCCCAGTCGAACCTCGCGTACGGCCTCCCCGCACGTGGGCGTGCTGTGACTTGTCACAGTTGACCCTCCACCAGGCAGGGACGGCGCCGGTACGCGCCTCGCGTAAGAGCATCCCGCCCGACCGCCTGCCGAGGTGACTACTGCCATGACGCGCACACAACTGACTAACGACGAGCTGCCCACCGAACTCCGGGACGCTTTGGAGCGCCACAACCTGCGTGCTGCACAGGTCTTGCTGGGTCAGCGCCCACCCCACGTCATCGCCGACGAGCTGGCCCGTATGCACGCCGTCGACGCAGTGGTCGCGTTCCGGCTCCTCGACAAGGACGAAGCCATAAAGGTCTTCGAGGAACTGCAGCCTGTCGACCAGCAGGCCATCCTGATGGGACTGCGAGACGTGGCCTTCCGCGAATTGGTCGAGGAGCTGGATCCCGACGACCGTGTCCGCATGCTTCGCGAGGCCCCGGCCAAAGTGGTCCAGCGGGTCCTGGCAGGACTCAGCGCGCATGAGCGTCAGGTGACCGCCGCCCTGCTGGGGTATCCGGACGGCTCGGTAGGGCGCTACATGACACCCGAGGTGGTTGCGCTGGACCAACACCTGACCGTGCAACAGGCGCTGGAGCTCGTCCGATCCAAGGGTGCGGATGCCGAGACCGTCTACACGCTGCCTGTGGTGGACGGCGGACGCCGCCTTACCGGTGTCGTCGAGCTCCGTGAGCTCGTTCTCAGCCCGCCGGGAATCGCTGTCCTCGACCTCGTCCTCCCCGACGCCCCCCGCGCGCACGCGGCCGACCTCGCGGAAGACGCGGCGCGTCTGATGCGCGAGACGAACACCCTGGACCTGCCCGTCGTCGACAGCGAGGAAAGGCTCGTCGGGCTGCTCACCATCGACGACGCGGTCGAGGTAATCGAGGAGGCGGACACGGAGGACGTCGCACGGCAGTCGGGATCGGCTCCATGGAGCGGGCATTACATGGCCGCGACCGTGTGGCAGTTGGCACGCTACAGGGCCGTATGGCTTCTGCTATTGCTGCTGGCCGCGACACTCACCGTGACGGTGACGCAGGCTTTCGAAAGCACCCTTGAGAAGGTCACCCAACTCGCGATGTTCATTCCGCTGCTGATCGGCACGGGTGGAAACGCGGGAGCTCAGGCGGCGACGACCGCCGTACGCGCGCTGGCCTTGGGAGAAGTGCGTGTCCACGACCTGCCCGCGATCGTCTGGCGCGAGTGCCGGGTGGGGGTCGTGCTTGGAACGATGCTGGCGACGCTCGGTATGGCGCTGGGTACGGTGTTCGTTGGCGCGCACATCGCTGTTGTGGTCGGGATCTCGCTAGTGATCATCTGTGGGTGGGCGGCGACGGTCGGCGGCACCATGCCGATACTGGCGAAACGCCTTCACATCGACCCGGCCGTGGTTTCGGCTCCGATGGTCACCACACTGGTGGACGCCACAGGGCTAGTGATCTACTTCCTCACCGCCCGAACCGTCCTGGGTGTCTGAGCAGATCCTCGGAAACAGGCAGCAATGGATCCAGCTGCGCGCTCGCCAACAACGAGAGTCCGTGCCGACTGACCGTGGGACGTACGTGGGATCCGTGGCACCCTGGGACACTGGCGCTGTCCTGAAGACCCGGACGTAGCTTCTCGACGCCGACTGGACGTCAGCCTCCTGGGCGACCGCGAGCGCATGCGCTGCATCGCCTGGCGTGGATCAGGGCGACGGCTCGAGGCAGGAGCGACATGCTGTCGCTGGCTCATGAGCCTGATGTGGCCTGCGTGGAAGGCGCGCAGACTTCATGCATGTGCGGGCGCTGTCGGGTACGTTTGGGGATGCACCGACTGCACAGCAGCCTCGGCTACCGCAGTCCCGCCGAATACGAGACCGCGCTCGCAGCCTGACCACCACACCGATGGTGTCCGTCAAAGCGGAACAAGCTCACTTTGACCGAAGTGTCCAGTCACGGGCTTGTCGACTGTCGTTGCGGGATGGCGCCTGCTCGTACCGAGCTACAGGGCGTGTCCCAATGGCGCCTGCTGGACCAGGACTGAGCAGGGCTGGCATCTGCTGCTCGACGTCGACCTCCGTCCCAAAGGCTTCTCGCCCGAGCCAGAGGTCGGCACGGGCCTCGCCTACTCGGTATCGGTCGGCACCGAGCGGGACGGCGGCAAGGAAACTTGTTGGCACTGATCCGGAAATCTATGCGTCCGTGTGACGCGAACCGTTGCTTGCCCGGGACCGTTCCTTGCTCGCTCAAGGCCGAGCGGAGGCCGCACGCACCTCACCGGCGACCGGCCCGGGCCGCGGCCGCCGCCCTTTGACGGAGATGGACGCTCGATCTCAACGCTTCCGCCGACGTCCGCGCCCGCTCGCAGTCGCTCCGTCGGCCGCCACTGCGCCCGCAGTCGCTGATTCCGTCTGTGGACCGGGCCGGTCCGCCGAGACCACCAGACCTTACCGAACCCCTTCCGGAGAGACCCTTGTCCCGTCGCACCGCCCTGTGGTGGACCCTTGCCGCTACCGCCGCCCTGCTGCCCCCGATCCCCGCTCAAGCCACGACCCCTCATGAGCCGGCCCTGCCCTTCGGTGCCTGCCCCGACTCCGTGCCCAGGCCCGCGGCCCCGGACCGAGTCGAGTGCGGGCGGATCAGCGTCCCGCTCGACTGGAACCGCCCCCAGGGACCGCACATCGAGGTGGCGGTCTCGCGCGTACCCGCCTCTGGCACCCCCGCAGAACACCGCGGCATCCTGCTGGTCAATCCCGGCGGCCCGGGCGGCTCCGGCCTGCCCTACGCGGTCACCAAACGCGCCAAACTCCCCGGGAGCGTGCGCCGCGCGTACGACATCATCGGCTTCGATCCGCGCGGTGTTGGACAGAGCACACCGGTCGACTGCGGTCCGATGGGCGGACTCTTCGACAGTCCGGGCGCCGACCCCGTCCCCGTCGGACCGTTGGCGGAACGCGCCTACCTGGCGTCACTGCGGAACACGGCTGACGATTGCTCGGCGGGCGCCGGCGCCGTGCTGCCGTACCTCTCGACCGAGCAGACCGCCCGGGACATGGACGCGATACGCACGGCACTCGGCGAACCGAGGACGAACTTCCTCGGCGTCTCCTACGGCACCTACCTCGGCGCGGCCTACGCGGCCCAATTCCCGCACCGCACCGGCCGCATGGTCCTCGACAGCGTCGTCGGCCCGTGGGACTGGTACGACTTCGACGTCATCCAGAGCCGGGCACTGCTGCGCCAGCGCGACACGTTCTTCACCTGGACCGCCGCTCACCCGGACCGCTTCGCGCTGGGCGGCAGCGCGGAGACGGTACGCCGGGCCTACCTGCGCGTCCGCGAAGGACTCGCCGCCCGGCCGGTCGCCGGCTTCGGCCCGGCGGAGTTCGACCGCGCCGTCTACCGCGCCCTGGGCCGCACCGAACGCTGGGCCGGCCTCGCCGACGGCCTGCGCACCTACCTGCGCGACGGCAGCCCCGACGCCCTCCGCCCCGCCACCGCCTTCGACAGCCCCGACTCACGCACCTACGAAGCCGCCAACCGCATCGTCAAGTGCGCCGACGCCCCCGCACCCACCCCGCACCGGATCCTAGCGGACATCCGCCGCACCCGGCACCTCGACCCCCAGCCCGTCCTGACCGGCATGGAGGCGTCCACCTGCGCCTACTGGCACCACCGCCCCGCCCACCCCACACCGCTCGGCAGCCCCGACGCCCCGCCCCTCCTGCTGGTGGCCTCCGCCCACGACCCCGTCACCCCCCATCGGCGGGGCACACGAGTTGCGCCCCCTCCTGCCCGGCTCCCGCCTGGTCACGCTCGACAACGACTACTCCCACGGGGTCTTCGCCAGCCGCGGCAACGCCTGCGTGGACGAGGCGGCGGCCGCGTACCTCGTCGACGGGACGGTTCCGACGGCGGACGTGCGCTGCACGGGGCCCGGACTGCCCGCGGTGCCGTGACACATTCCAGACTGCTTAACGAGTTCGTCTTCATCCGGTCAGCGATAGCGGGCCCCCGGGCCGGGCGCAGGCTCCGGGACCCGGCGGCAGTGCCGCTGCGTGCAGTGGGGTGTGGCGGGCGTGCAGGCTGGCCAGCCCTTGAATCTGCTCGGCGAACGTCAACGCCGGGCAACGGGAGTTGAGGCGCTTGAAGTGCCGCACCAAGAACTTGATCACGACGGGGGCCGCACCGAGAGGTGCGTCAGCGAGACAGCACAGGTACCGGCGGTGCACCCGCCAGGACGGCATCGCGCAGGACGTACATTTCGCCGGGAGTGTCCGGCACGAAGTGCGAAACGTGCCCCCCGGCAGCCCGCTCGACGGACTCGACGACCACACCAGCCAAATGAGGCAGTAACCGCCCCAAATCCCCTGAACTGCACACCCAGTGGATGCCCAGTTCAGACGGATGTCATCACAAGATCGTCGACAGAGCCGAATTCCACGGCCATCGACACTTGTGCCCCCAATCAGGCGGTGGCCCGCCATTACTGCCTTGCACACTGAAGCCTGCTCGCCGCTTCCGCAAGGTGACCACTTGTGGCCGGCCGCGTACGAAAGAGGGCTCAGGCCCGTTCGTGCCATGGCCGACGACGGACTGCCGGTAATGCAGGCCGCGAGGTTGTCCGTCAATGCCGGTCACGGGTGGGCGAGAAGTCAAACCAGTGTCAGCCCGTCCAGGCCAGATTGAGTAACGGTTCGGACGAAGCCATCCGGCTGTGATCGGCACATGCCGTGGTGTCGAGACCAGTGGGACGGTTGCGCAGTGCCGTCCCGGACGGGGGTCTGACTCATGAGATCTATGACCGAAGTGTCCAGTCACAGGCTTGTCGACTGTCGTTGCGGGATGGCGACTGCTGGTACCGAACTACAGGGCGTGTCCCAATAGGGGCCTTGCTGACGATCAGGCGCCATCACGGTTCAGACCGCCCGACCAGGCCGGTGCCATATACCCAGCACGTCACCACGCGGGAGGCGAACCACCATGACGACCAGACAGCGCAGCACCTCCTCCAGCACGGATCCTCCGATTCCGTGCGAGGTCGTGCTGGGCGTGGACACGCACGGCGAGGTACATGTTGCCGCCGTGGTCACCTTGATGGGGAAGGTCCTGGGCACAGAGTCCTTTCCGGCCACGGCGGCCGGCTACCGCCGGCTGCTCATGTGGGCCCGCAAGCTGGGGACGGTGCGCCGGGCCGGCGTAGAGGGCACCGGCACCTTCGGCGCGGGCCTGTCCCGCTACCTGGTGACCCAGCAGATCCAGGTGTTCGAAGTGAACCGGCCCGACCGGTCGGCCCGCCGGTTGCTCGGTAAGTCGGACCCGCTCGATGCGCAGGCCGCCGCGCGGGCCGTGCTCAGCGGTCGCGCTCAGGCACGGGCCAAGTCCGGCGATGGTCCGGTGCACAGCGCCCGGATGTACAAGCTCGCCAAGGACTCCGCGGTCAAGGCCCGTACCCAGGCGATCAACCAGCTCAAGGCTGTCCTGGTCATCGCCGACCCCGCCCTGCGGGAGCGGTTGTCGAGCTTGGGCAATGCCGAGCTGTTCCGCACCTGTGCGACCCTCAGCCCGCCCGATGGTGGGGGAGACGAGGACGCGGTGGCCCAGGCCACCCACCTGACGTTGCGCATGCTCGCGGAGCGCATCGAACAGCTCACCGGGCAGATCAATGAGCTGAACCAACGCCTGACCCGGCTTGTCGAACGTCACGCCCCACAGCTACTCGTACCGGTGGGCATCGGCCCGGACAGTGCCGTCACCCTGCTGATCACCATGGGAGACAACCCCGAGCGGCTGAACACCGAGGCATCCTTTGCTGCCCTTTGCGGAGTCAGCCCCGTCGAGTATTCGTCGGGCCGTCGGAGCACGCGCCGGCTCAACCACGGCGGCGACCGGCAGGCCAACGCCGCCCTGCACCGCATCGTCTTCACCCGGCTGCGCCACGACCCACGCACCCAGGCGTACTACGAACGCCGCACCCAGGAGGGCAGGACCCGACGTGAGATCATTCGATGCCTCAAGCGATACGCAGCCCGCGAGGTCTTCAACCTGGTCAGACCGGTTTCCCGCGCCCCCGCGTTATAGGGGCGTCCGTGAGACGTGAGAGGGTCTGGGGCGTGAGTGAGACACCACCGAACCCCCTGCAATACCGCTTTGACGGGCCAGAAGACGCTCCGGTCCTGATCTTGGGTCCCTCACTGGGTACCACATGGCACAGGTTGTAGAGACCGTCCAGGGGCGTCTACGCCAGTCCAGCGCGGGCATGAAATCGCAGGTCAGGGCATCTTGGTCCGGCAGGGGCCGCCCAGTTGGTGATGGCTGTGTGACAGGTGGGTGGCACGGCTCCGCTGTCGGGCACGATGTGGTCGGTGCCTCATGTGGCCTGTTCCTGTGACGCTTCCGAGGTGCGCCTACTTTGCGATTGCACTCGCCTACGCGTCTAAAAAGCCGGTTTCGTCAGGTGTTCCGTTGTGCTGAGCTGCGGATGGTGCAGTCGAGGACGAACGCTCGGACGTTCAGGTTCCTACTCTCGTTGAGCTGAGCGGCCTGGGCATCGTAGGTCTCCTGCAGGCCGGCAGGTGTCTGCCCTGCAGTTGGCCGCTTGCGTTCCTTCGCCGTCCACTGGTCGTTGGGGAAGAAGGCGATCAGGTAGATGCCGTTGCGAGTGCCCAGTGCAGCGAGGTAGTCGTCGGCGAGCTGGGTTTCCATGGCGGTTTTGATCTTGTCGTGCCAGTTGCCTTTTACTTCGATAGCGACCTGGGCCACGGACTCTTCCTGCCGCCGCGGTGAGGAGTGAGTCGCCGCAGCGGTGGGCGCCTGCAGGAGCAGGTCGATGCGATCGCCTGCTCCCTTGATGTTGCGGTACACCTGCACTTCACGGTTGATGAGAATGCCGCCTTCGACGAGGTCTCGTCGTAAGGCGTAGGCGAGGTAGTCGGATACCAGGTTCTCGTCTTTGGGGAAGCGCAGCCGTTGCTTTCCGCTCTGGCCGTTCGGCAGGGTTTCCAACTCGGTTTCGTTCCACAGAATTGCCGCGGGGAGAGTCCCCTGGGTCAGGTCTTCCTGCATTTTGTTCAGGAGAGCGAGGACGACGTCCAGCAGATCCGTTCCGTCCCTGACCAGTCGTCGACGTGGGTCGTGGATCAGCTGACTGAGTTCGTCGGGGGCGGGGCGGACCCAGGAACCTTCCCGGTGCGCTTGTTCGGCTTTCTGTACCGCCGCTCGCAGAACGCTGGCCTGGGGCCAATCGGCCGCCAACTCTCGCAGGCGACGGATGGCCTCACCGGTGCCCCGCGAGGCGAGGTGGTCGAGTACGACATCAATGTGCGTCTGCGCAGCAGCCGCACTCGGCGGGGACGAGCCAGACGAGTCCGTCGGGGGGTAGCGGCCCAGGAGGATGCGGGCTACTTCGGCCAGTGCCGGTTCGGGTAGTTCGAAGAGCCACGCCTGGGTGCTGTGAGAGCGGGAAAAGGCGCCGGCGACGGCTTCGAGCGCGGTGCCGTCGGTGCGAAGACGGTGCTCGGCTGTCGGCCAGATTTCTGTGGGTGTCTCCAACAAGAAGACACGCAGATAAGCGGCGTCCAGACGCTCGTCGCGTTCTGGGCTGGGCTCGCGCAGCTGCGCACCGAATCGGTCCCGTACCTGGTGGCAGATATGGGGACTGCCTCGGCGTAGAAGGATGGTGAGGACATGAGCGAGGACATCGTGGCCGCCAGGGCCGATGGCGGGGGTGTTTTCGTGAGCTTGCGCGGTGAGGTCGGTGAGTGTCTGCAGCAGCCTGGTCTCCAGCTCCGATGTCCAGATGTAGGAGGCCAGGTCGAGGACGGGTGAGGTCTCTTCCGCCTCGTACAACGCCCGGACCAGCGTGTCGTAGGTGGTCTCGAGTTCTAGTGCGGCGTGGAGGAGGGCCATTTCCAGCAACTGGCCGCGCCGGCCGATGTGGCGGGCCGCAGTGCTGGTGAGGGGGAAGGCCAGGAGTGTCGGTGCCCAGGCTTGCCACTGGCCTGGGGGCAGTGTTGCCAGTACTGCGCCGCCGTCATTGAGGAGTGTTGTGAAGGCGAAGATTGCTGCCCATGGACGGGCGGGAAGGCTGTTGGTGCCGATCCAGCTGTTGTCGGTGGGCAGGCCGTTTGTGACGAACCTGCGTGCTACGGCCAGCAAGCGGTGTTCGTAGCCGTCGGCGAAGATGACGGTACCGGGAAGAGACAGCAGATCGGTGAGCAACTCGGTTGCCGCGAACCTGCCTGTGTTCGGATCGCATTGCAGGTTCCAGCACAGGGGCGCGAAGCTGTCGTGGTCGCCCGACTCCGCCTGTGCGAGAAGCTCGCGGGTGGTGGTGATGTACTCGGCGCGGCCCTGCCATGGCTCCGTTCGCGACCGACGTCTTGCCGCCTGGGCTCTGAGCTGGTCAGCGCGAGGGCCGTCGATGGGAATGGCCTCAAGGTCTTGAGCGAAAATCTGTGACCAGACTCTGGTGTCTTGAGTGGACCATGCCGTGTCCTGCCCAGCGTCTGTCGTCCTGGCCATGGACCACACGTGCTGCAGCATGGGCCAGGCATGCGGCGCCTTTTCGTCGCTGAGGCTTTGTTCGAGATTTACGAGCCAGGCGAGATCTGCGGCGTCGAGCAGGCTGGTGCGCTGTTCTCGTTCAGGGCCGACGGAGGTCTCAAAACGCGAGCGGACGGTCCGTGTGGGATGCGGGTCCCATCCCTCGGCCAGCTGGAAGGCATCCTCTGCGTCTTGGGCGACGTCGATGAGGTGTCGCGTGAGCGTGCGGCGCAGATGGCGAGCGTGTTGGTTCTCAGGATCGTCCAGCGGTGCGCACAGCGGCGCGGGAACGGTCAACTGTGGGTAGGTCTGCAGGTAGAGACGCAGCCACTCCGCCACAATGGGAACACGCGCGTCGGCTTCCGGCCCGCTCAGTGCGCGGTCGAGGAGGCCCTGGACCATGGCTGCTTCGTCGGGCCAGCCGGCCCACAAGGAATTGGGAGCCATGAGATGTGATCCGGCCCAGTCCAGAAATGGCGCGATCTGGTCCTCCGAGAGAGAAGCAGGCAGACGCCGGCAGAAAGAGGTGTAAATGCTGGGGTCGGTTCGTGGCGGCGTCAGGGCTGCGAGGAGTTCATCGAGGGTGAGCCAGGGCTGGCATGTTTGTAGGACAGCGCCGCGCAAACCGTCGGCGGGATCGTGCTCGGGCTGTTGAGCTAGTTCGGCGAGGATGGGCTTGAGTAGTGGAGCAGCCTCTGCCTGGTCCAGCATGCCGGCACACTGGGCAGCCAGGCGGCGCAGCCGGTGAGGATACTGGGCATCACAGGCAATGGACGCTACTGCCTGCAGAAGTTCCCCGCCCTCGTTCTCGGCGATCAGGTTGAGGATGAGTTCGAGTTCGTGTGTGATGTGGGGCGCGCGGTTCACGGCTTCGTGAAGAGCCTGCTCCAACTGGCTGGTAAGGCCGGGGTGTCGCAGGGGCGCCATGCGCCACCAGGGCAGGCCGTCGCCAGTCGTGTCCTGTCGGGCTTGGCGCAGCAAGCCATCGACGATGAGTTCGGTGCAGTGTGGGTCCTCGATGTAAGAGCTGTAGGAGGCAATAGCCTGCGGGTCGACATCGATCAGCCAGGGGCCGAGTTCTGGACGCAGGGCGATGAGCCAGGCAGCCAGTTCATGAAGGTCTGTGGGAATGCCAGGCTCGCCGACCTCCCCCCGGTGGATGAGAAGTCCCTGCAGTTGTTCGCGGGGCACCTGGTGGTCGGTGAGGTATCGAGCGGCGAGGTAGGAGGCGATGGAGGCGTGAGCAGGACCAGCGGCTGCAGCGCCGCGGCTGCTGAACAGCGAGCTGTTCAGAACCCCCTCAACGATGGGGCGCTCGATCGTGAATGTGCCACCGGGGGTGTCCTCTCGTGCGCCGAGGAAGGTGTCGATGGCCAGCAGGGCCGGGCCGGGCTCGGGGTGGCGCCTCGTGGTGATGCCCTCGGTACCGGTGAGCACGCAGTAACAGGCGAGGCGGGCCGCGGTTGCGAACCTCTGGGCCTGGCTTCCAGCAAGGTCGTCAGGGGCACGGTCATGGCCTTGCTGCATGACGGCGTGCGGGAGGGCGAACGCGTAGAGGCTGGCGCGGCTGACAGGCAGCGTGCTGTGTTCCAGAAACGTGTCGAGCAATAGGTCCAGAGTCAAAGGGGTACGCGCGAGGGCTTGGGCGCCAGCTTCGGTCACAGCTTCGAGAAAGAGCTTGGGATCCACGCCCTTGGTAGAGGCGGCTGCGACCAAGTCGCTTCGGCGGAGAGGTGCCAGTGTGTAGGTGCGGGATTCGTCGATACCGAAGGCGGCGATCACTGCCTGGCTCAGGACGTCGGTGTAGGCCATGCTTCGGCAAGCGATCAGTACTTGTAGCCGACGGCAGTCACAGGTGGCGGCCAAGTCGGTGAACCAGCCGGCAATTTCTTTGCCGGTGGCCCGGCATTCATCAACGCCGTCTAGGACGAGAAGATGCCTATGCCCCGCCTCGGCATCGGATGAGCTGGCAGCGGGCGCATGTCCTGTGGGGCCAAGTCGGCTGAGTACCGAATCAGCCTTGCGAGTCAAGTCCTCCCAGGACCGGACCTGGCCGAGATCAACCCGCACTTGCGCATCCCAGCCCCGGCTCATCTGGGTCGCCGCGAGAACGGTATTCAGCGCGGATGACTTGCCGATGCCAGCTTCCCCAAGCAGTACCGCAGAAGCAGAACAGGCGTCGATCAGCGGCACAACCGAAGGTGGCTGGCGATACCAGCTCGATGTGTCAATGAGGAACCCATGGGAGTCGACAGGGAGGTCCTCTCCCACGGGGACGCAGAATCTGTCCAGTCGCATACGGCACCCCTTCGGCCAAGGACACCGAACCTACCGCCGCAGGGCTACGCCTGGCACTCCGTTCACCCCAACAACCCGCGCTTGACTCTGGCGGTCAGGACTCAACCCTCGGGGCTTGGAATAGCTCCAAGGGAGTGGCACCACGTGGGAGAGAGGATGAGCCTCTGTGATGCTGTTGTCGGCTCCTTGCCTGCCTGTACGGGACCGACAGCCGCCTGAGCCGCCTGCACGCAGCGAACGGGTTGCTGCTGCTCAGTGATGAGCTGTTCGCCGTGCTGGAGCAGGAGCTGGCCATGGGGCCGGTGGCGCACGGCTGGCCGGACCAGACCTGGACCCTGTCACGGATCAAGACCCTCATCGGGCGCCGCTTCCATAAGAGCTACACCGTGCGGAGTGTTGCCGGGCTGCTCAAGCGGCACGGCTGGTGCTACCAGGTGCCGGGCCGCCGGGCGGTTGGCTGTGTCACTTCCCGTCGATGTCGTATCAACGTGAGTTCGGGAGTCACCTGGCGCGCATTCGCATGATCAATGTCGATGAGAAGCGGGTTCTGGCACAGATCTTGGGGAGTCGTCGCGGAGCGTTACCCCGTTGTTCGATTGCGAGGAGACGGGTTCGCGTGAGACCGCGTACGCCTTGTCGTCCAGCGATCAAAATTGACGCTCCCTCAGGTCCCTGTCGCCCGCTGCAGCAGCCCGTTGTGGCCGGTGATGGTGCTGGTCATGCAGACCGATGCGCCGTTCTGGGACTCGCTGGTGTTCGACGGAATCGACGATGTGGATGTCGAGGCGGTCACAGCCGCGTTCGGCACGGTCGAGGTGGCGGCGAGAGGCCGCACGGCCGGCTCTGCATGTCCGGACTGCGGCCGTTTCTCGGACCGAGTCCACGACCGCTACCAGCGCAGGCTGAAGGATCTTCCGCTCGCTGAGCAGGGCTTTGTGATCCTGCTGACGGTCCGGCGCTTCATCTGCGGGTCGGCGGACTGCCCGCGCCGGACGTTCGCCGAGCCGTTCTCGCAGCTGGCTGCCCCGCACGCACGGTTCACCACGCGGCTCAACCACGCCCTGGAGCAAGTGGGGCTCGCGCTGGCCGGGCGGGCCGGCGCCCGGCTGGCGGCCCAGCTGGGCTTCGGAGCCGGCCGGATGACCTTGTTACGCAGGGTCATGGCATTGCCCGATCCCCAGTTCGGCACTCCGCGAGTGCTGGGCGTGGACGACTTCGCGATCCGCCGCGGCCAGACCTACTCCACCGTCTTGACCAGCGTCGAAGACCATCGCGTGGTCGACGTGCTCCCGACGCGTGAAGCCGGGCCGCTGGCCGCCTGGCTGATCCGCCACCCCGGCGTGGAGATCATCTGCCGGGACCGGGCCGGCGCCTATGCCGAGGGAGCACGACGCGGTGCCCCGGACGCTCTGCAGGTCGCCGACCGGTTCCACCTGTGGCAGGGCCTCGGCCGAGCCGTGGAAACCTGCGTTGCCGCCCACCGCGACTGCCTGCGCGACCCTTCGCCCAGCAGCATGTTGCCGGAGGCCACCCGGCTGACTTCCGGCCGACGGCGGGACGACCCGGCGCCCATCGGCCGGCGCGCTGAGCGCAAGAAGGCTGCGCACGCCTTGGTCCACGAGCTCCTTGCCCAAGGTCACTCGCGCCGAGCGATTGCCCGGCACCTGGGCTGGGGCCTCAACACCGTGCTCCGATACGCGAACGCCGCACGCTGGCAGGACACCATCCGCGAGAACCGGCCCCGACCCAGCAGGCTGGACCCCTACAAGCCCTACCTGGAGCGACGACTCGCCGAGGGATGTACGAGCGTCACCCACCTCCACAGCGAACTCGTTGCCAACAACGCGCCCGTCACCTACCAGATGGTCCGCAGCCACATCGCCACCCTCCGCGGGGCTCCGGCCGGCGCGCCGCCCCGGCCTCCGACGGTGCGGCAGGTGACCGGCTGGCTCACCCGACACCCCACCGCGCTGAGCGAGGACGACCGCGCCGGCCTGAAGGATGTCTTGGCCCGCTGCACCGAACTGGACTCGGCAGCCGGACATGTCCGCGACTTCGGCGAGATACTCACCGACCGCCTCGGCTCCACACTTCCCACCTGGATCGACGCGGTCGATGCCAGCCAGTTACCCGGCCTCACTGGCTTCGCACTCCACCTGCTCCGAGATCTCGACGCCGTGACAGCTGGGCTCACCCTGGACTGGAGCTCTGGCAGCATCGAGGGCGCCGTGAACCGCATCAAGAAGATCAAGCGGCAGCTCTACGGTCGGGCCGGATTCGAACTGCTCCGCAAAATGATCTTGCTCCAGTAGCTTCTCGCGCCGGTGTTGTTCCGTCGCTGGCGGCAGGGGGTCAGAGTTCGGTTGTCCAAATCCCGACAGGGTGTTCACGCGGTGGCAGCCACAGCTGAGGCTGTGACTCCCGATGCCTCACCTCAGCCTGTTCGTCCCAGTGAAATCGTTCATGCGCGTCGGGCCACGCAACTTGCAGCACAGGGAAAGGAGGCCGCCGGTAGAACCCGATGGCCTGTCCGAAGAAGGTCCGGTACCAGCGCAGATCAACCTGCCTGAGCGCGACTTGTTGACCGTCGACAACGTCAGGATGTCTCTGGCCGCCGGCCAGTACACCGCCCGCAACGGACTTCTCTCCGAGCCTGTTGAGAATGCGGTGCATGACGTGAATATCGAGTCCGAACACGGCGAGCTCAGGTGCGTTGTGAGCGTGCGCGAGGCCGATCGTGTAGGCGAATCCAGGGCCGATGTCGTCCTCAGGAACCATCACGACGTGCCATCCGTGCCGCTGCACGTTCTCGATGATCGTCAGATCCATGCGGTCCGCTTCAGCTCGGTCACCGTAGTCATGGCAGAGGACGCAGCGGCACTGGAACGGATCGGCAGTCATACGCGGAGGCTACGAGGTGAGTGGTTGAGCCGGCCAGCTGGGCTCGTGATCACCCTATATTCGAACGACACTGTCACCCTCTGCGATCGGTCCCCAAGATCTGTGCCAGAACCGAGAAGCGATGTCACTGTGCCGCTGCGTCAGTGCCTGACCGGAAAATCCCCCGTTCTCGAACTCCGGGGCGAAATCTCGCAAGGCATCAGTCTGGTGTCCGGTCAGCGAGCCGCCGTTCGTCGTCCGTGAGAGTGACGACTGCATGTTTCCTGGATGAACCGATCTGCCCAGGGCACGGTAGGAATCTCGAAGACCGAGCCGTCGGAGACCGTGCTGGTGCATCCCACTGAACAGGACCGCGGGCCCCTTGACGATGACAGAGACCTTCGGGCGGTTAGGCAGGTCAGGGGTGTGGCCCACGGGTTCCTGGCTGCCGCCGCGCCGGAGGGCGAGGAGGCGGTGGACGCAGTGTTGTTGGTGGTGTCGGAGCTGTTCACCAACGCGGTGCGGCATGCCGGCGGGGTGACCGGGTTCCGGCTGGAGGCCGGGCCTGGAACGGTGACCGTGGCGGTCCACGATGCCAGCACCGTCCCTCCGCTGTCGCTGCCCTTGGATGCCACCAGGCCGGGTGGGCTCGGCTGGCGTCTGGTGCAGGAGCTGTCGGTGGACGTGCGGGTCGAGATCCATGCCGTGGGCAAGTCGGTGACGGCCGTCGTCCAGTGTCCCACGGGTGTCAGGCTGCAGGGATGAAAAGCATGGCCGGATGCTGACGTGAGCGTGTCTGCCGGGTGCCGCGCGCGTTGACCTGGTGACACGACAATAGGCGTACGTGTTGTGTCGGCAGCCCTGTCAGCTCTCCCGGCGATCATGGCAGGGGGCTGCACCTCTCCGGTTGAACCGACCGGTGATGGGCGGCTGCGGACGTCATGGCATCGACACCTCCGCAGCCGCCGTTCCTCACCGGTGAGGAATTCAGCTGGCTGCGGCGCGTTCGGCCTGTGCCTTGGTGTGGGTGAGCCGGTAGGACTCCGTGCCGGTCTGGATGATCGCGCCGTTGAAGTCAGACGGTCGACGATGGCCGCGCAGAGCCGCGGGTCGGTGAAGGTCTTCGTCCGACTCCCACGACTAGATCACCAGCTGCTTCCTGCCGGCCTACGCACCTCACCTCAACCCTGTCGAAGGCATCTGGTCACTGCTGCGACGCAGCCGCCTGGCCAACACCGCCTTCACCGACCCCGACCAGTTGATGCGCACCCTCAGACAGGGCCTCCGCCAGATCCAGTTCCGCAGCATCGTCATTGATGGCTGCCTCGCCGGAACCGGCCTCACCTTGACGACATAACGCCAACAAAGTCAGTAACCGCGATGCATGGTCTCCAGAGCGGCGGCCAGGACGTGGGGATCGTGATGGCCCTTGTAGACCGCGGGCGGCTGCTTGTCGAGCTTGAGGAGCTCGGCCACCGCGGTCCAGGCGGTGCGGACCGAGTACTCGACGGTGAAGACGACGTCGTCGGGCACCTCGGCGAACTGACCGATGAAGGCGAGGTTGACCGATCCCTTGGGCACGACGTGTGGCCTGTCGTCGCGGCGGCGGGCCAGGAACTGGCTGGTGATGTAGGGCATGAGGCAGGGCACGACGGTGGAGGTCTCCAGGACACCGGCTGCCGTCGGCGCGTCGAAGGGCAGGTGGTGCAGGACCTCTTCGAGGATCTCCCGGCCGGAGCACATCGTCATCGGCTTGGGTGTGTGGTTGCCCGCTCGGCCGGGGAATAGGCCGTAGCCCCACCAGACCGCGACGTCCTCGGACTGGTCGCGGTAGACGGGCTGACGGTTGGCGACGATGGTGAGCAGCCAGTTGGAGTCGGTGAACGTCATCAAGCCGCCCTTGCCGGTCTCGCGGCCGCTGAACTCCTCCAGCGCCTTGAGGAAGGCAGGATCCTTGGTGGTGACGGTGAACGACTCCCAGCGGGACTCCTTGACGTGCTTGTCGAAGGCGTCCGGGTTGCCGAAGTCGTCGCGTCCCCGTGCCAGCCGGTGCCAGAGCAGCCACGCGTCCGAGCGATGGGGAGCCAGTGGCGGTGCGGCGGTGTGCGAGCCGAGGCTGGAGGCGTCGGTCATGGAGCCGTTGGTCACCAGAACCAGGTCTTCGGGGGCTACCTCGATCTGCTCGTCACGGCCGCTACGGGACAGGTAGATGCGCTCAACCCTCGTACTCCTGCGGCCCGGTGCGAGTGCGAGGTCGGTGACGTGGCAGCCGGTGTGGAGGGTGACGCCCCGTTCGTGGAGCCAGGCGGTCAGGGGGCGCACGATGGAGTCGTGTTGGTTGTAGCGGGTGCGGTAGATGCCTGACATGGAGGCGAATTCGGGGAAGAGGTGGATGAAGCGCCTGAGGTATCGGCGGAACTCGATGGCGCTGTGCCAGGGCTGGAAGGCGAACGTGGTGCACCACATGAACCAGAAGTTCGTGGTGAAGAAGTGCTCGCCGAAGCAGTCGGTGATGCGCTTTCCGTCCAGGTGTCCCTCGGGGTCAGCCAGGCATCGGACCAGGTCCAGTCGGTCGCGTTCGGAGAATCCCATCGAGCGGGTGTCGACGATCTTCCCGTCGCCGTCGACGAGGCGTGCGATGTCGTCCCACGAGAAGTCCTCGTGTCCGGCCAGGATCTCCTGCGTTACCGACAGCGTGGGGTCGTCGAGGGTGGGAATGTCGGACAGCAGGTCGTACGTGCAGCGGTACTCGGCCTCGAACATCCGCCCGCCGCGCATGGTGTAGCCGGCGTCGGCGGTGCCGCCCGCGTCGAGGCTGCCGCCGATGTTCCGCTGCTCCTCGAAGAGGTGGATGTCCGCTCCGTCGAATCCGCCGTCGCGGATGAGGAACGTGGCTGCGGCGAGCGCCGCGATACCGCTGCCCACCAGATACGCCTTTGCCATCACACAACTCCTCGTTATCGCCCGTCGATCGGGAACCGCACAACACCAGCGTTTCCTGCGCCTGCGAGCGCTGTCAGTGGGCCGTTGGTCATCCGTCTGGTCCGAACGGCCCGGGATGTGGGCTCCCATGCACAGGCGTGGGGAAGCACAGATGCCCGGTCGGTGGACCGTCACCGACCGGGCTGTACTCACCGTGGGCTCACGCCGGGTGAGAGTCCGCCGCGCTGCCGCTGTCTTCAGTAGGGCGTGGCTCAGTGGCCCCGCCGCGCCACGGCGGTGCCGGTGCGTGGTGGCCGTGGTGCCCGGTGTGGATCGCCTTGTCGGTCTGGCGGCGCAGCCGGTCTTGGAGCTGGTCGACGACCTCTCGGCCGGTGGCTTCTTCGGCGAGCACGACCACTTCACGCCGCCCGACGTGCAGGGTGGCCGTCGCCGACCAGGGACGGTCTGCGTGGTGGGCGGCTGCTCTCGTGATCCGCACCTCACCGGTGACGGGAGGCAGTCCCGGCCGGTCCACGACGGCGTCGATCTTCGTGCGGGCGTAGACCAGGGTGTCCTCGTCCACCTCTCCGTCCGAGCGCAGCAGCACGATGGCAGTGGTGGCCTGGGTGTCCTTGCTGGTCATGTCGGTTCCTCTCCTGGAAGTGCGGTGGGATGTCCGACCTCGTTCAGGCCGCCGGGCCGGGCAGCCACAGGTCGGGGCCGAAGACCTCGTAGCGGATGCGCTGTGCCGGAACCCCGGCGCGCAGCAGCTGTCCGCGGATGTCGCGCATGAACGGGAGCGGGCCGCACAGGAATACCGTGGCGCCGTCGGGCAGTTCGATACCGTCGAGGTTCATCAGGCCCTCGCGGGCGCCAGGTTCCTCCGAACCGGGGCGCTCGTACCAGAAGACCGCGCGGGCGCCCGACAGTTGCTCGACCAGCTCGCCCGTCTCGGTACGCAGGGCGTGGTCGGCGGGGGAGCGGTCGGCGTGCAGGACCAGCACCGGGCGGGTCGAACCGAGGGCCGTGAGGTGGGCCAGGATGCTGGTCATGGGGGTGCCGCCGATGCCCGCGGAGACCAGTACGACCGGAGTGGCGGCGTCGGCCGGGTCGTCGAGGAAGACGTCGCCGAAGGGAGCGGAGAGCGTCAGTTCGTCGCCCTCGTGGACCTGGCCGTGCAGCAGGTTGGAGACCTCGCCGTCCGGCGCGTCGGCCGTGCCGGCGACCCGCTTGACGGTGATGCGCCGCAGATCCCCGCCCGGGTCGGAGGACAGGCTGTACTGCCGCAGCTGGCGGACCCCGTCGGCCATCAGGACCCGCACGCTCACGTACTGGCCTGCCCGCGCCCGCGGCGCCGGTTCGCCGTCGGCGGGGCGCAGCACGAAGGACACCACGTCCGGGGTCTCGGTGCGGCGCTCGACGACCGTCCACTGCCGCCAGACCTGGCCGGGCTGGACGCCCGCGTCCTGGTACAGGCGGGCCTCACGGCCGATCAGGGCGCCGGCCATCAGCCAGTAGACCTCGTCCCAGGCGGCCGCCACCTCCGGGGTGACCGCGTCGCCGAGTACCTCCGCTATCGCGCCGAACAGGTACTTGTGCACGATGGTGTACTGGTCGTCGGTGACGCCGACCGCGGCGTGTTTGTGCGCGATGCGGTCCAGCAGGGTGTCCGGGCGGGTGTCCGGGTCGTCGAGGAGCGTGGTCGCGAACCCGGCGATCGAGCCGGCCAGTGCGCGGCGCTGGGCTCCGCTGGCCTGGTTGCCGCGGTTGAACATCCCGTCGAGTAGTTCCGGCCGGTCGCGGAACATCGCGCCGTAGAAGCGTGTCGTGATCTCGTCGAGCGCTCCGGCCACGGCGGGCAGGGTGGCACGGACGACGGCGGCGGATTCTGCGGACAGCATGAAGCCTCCCGGGCAAGGGATGAGGTGGGAAGGACAGCCGCATCGCATCGGGCGGCATCTTCTGTGTAGCAGGCACCTGGCTGCGTTTCGGCGCTGTTTCACGGCGCTGGGCGAAGAGGGGCCGAACGGCCCCATTGATTCAGGAACATCGGCCCCACAACCCGCCCCGCCGCAGGGCCGCACGGCACCGGGTCGACCTCCTGTCGGCCCTGTCCGCTGCGTCCTGGGCGAGCGCCGACAGCGGCGACATCGTCAGGCACCCTGCAAGCGTCGTGCTGTGGACGACGGATCCCCGGGCGGCTTACTGATCGCGGGACCACTCCCTGTATGCGGTCACGGCTGTCGGCAGGGTGGGGAAGATCCGCTCGCTGCCGACGGTGTCCGCCAGGCCGTACGCTGTCAGGTCGTCCAGCAGGTCCTGCTTGACCCGGGCGAGGGCGAAGACGATGCCGCGGTGGGCGAGTTCGCGGCGGAGTTCGTCGACCGCGTCCAGGGCGGTGATGTCGACCTCCACATTGGCCTCGGTGTTGAGGACGAACCAGCGGACCGGTTGGGTCTGTGCGTCGAGTGCGGCCAGGGCCCGGTGGCGGAAGTCCTCCGCGTTGGCGAAGAAGAGCGGGGAGTCGTAGCGGTAGACGAGTAGGCCGGGGATGGTGCGGGCCTGCGGGTAGTCGTCGACGTCGTGCATGCCGGCCACGCCGGGCACCAGGCCCTCGATGGCGTCGTGCGGGCGGGCCACCCGAGTGAGCAGTTCGGCCACGGACAGACCGACGGCGACCAGCACGCCGTACAGGATGTCCAGGGCGAGCACCCCGGCCAGGCAGCCGAGCGCCAGTAGCAGTTCCCGGCGGCGGAAGGACGCCAGCCGTCGGAAGCCCGCCAGGTCGATCATGCGGACGGCCGCGTACACGACGAGCGCGCCGAGGACCGCCGTGGGCGTGCGGGTCAGCAGAGGGCTCAGGAAGAGCAGGACCGACAGGACGGCCGCGCCGGCCACCAGCGAGTACGCCTGACTGCGCCCCCCGGCTGAGGAGGCCAGCGCGGTACGGCTGGCACTGCTGCTGACCGGGAAGCCGTGCACCAGGCCCGCGCCGAGGTTGGCGGCGCCCAGCGCGAGGAACTCCTGGTTGGGGTCGAGCCCGGAGCTCCCGTCGTCGCGCTTGGTGAAGGCCCGTGCGGTGAGGATGAAGTCCGTGTAGCCGACCAGGAGGACGCCCAAGGCGGGGAGCACCAGGTGCGGCAGTTCGGCCAGGTCCGGCAGAGCCACGGTGGGCAGGCCCGAGGGGACGTCGCCGATCACCTTGATGCCATATTCGCCGTCGAGGTCGAAGACGGACACGGCCGCCGTGCCGAACACCACGGCGAGCAGGGGACCGGGGACGGCGCGGAAGAAGCGGGCCACTGTGAAGAGGACCCCGAGCGCCGCGACGGCGAACAACACCGTGGCCAGGTGGAGCCGCGACAAATGCCCTGCGAACGACCACAGTTGGGAGAAGAAGGCTGAGCCTGTCGTCCGGACACCGGTCAGTTTGGGAAGCTGGTCCACGATCATGATCAGTGCCACGCCCGCCAGATACCCGATCAGCACCGGCCGGGACAGCAGGTCAGCGATGAAGCCGAGCCGCGCCGCCCATGCCAGCACGCACAACAAGCCGACCGCGATCGCGAGGGTGGCTGCCAGGGTTGCGTATCGGGCCGGATCTCCGACGGGGAGTGGCCCGACCACAGTCGCCGTCATCAGTGCGGTCGTCGACTCCGGGCCGACCGAGAGCAGGCGGGAGGAGCCCAGCAGGGTGTACAGGGCGAACGCAGGCAGGATCGCCCACAGTCCGGCGACCGGCGGCAGGCCGGCCACCCCCGCGTACGCCATCACCTGGGGTACGAGATACGCGGCCACTGTCACCCCGGCCAGGACGTCACCCCCCAGCCACGAGCGCCGATAGCCGAACAGGGCACCGAGCCCGGGCACCAGGCGGCGCCACCCTGGAGTACGGCCGACCGAGCTCTGGGACATGATCCTCCTTGAGCCGAAGGACCTCATGATCCTCCGGGACCCTGGTCGGCCGCGAGATGCCGAACGGCCCGCGGGTGCCGTTGCTCCCAGGTGTTCTCGGACGCGGTTCGGCTCCGAGTGCACGACTCTCGGCGGATCGGGTTGGTGACCCTCGGTCTGCTCGACACCGGCCTCGCCTTGCTCGCACGTACCGCTCTGTCGCGGCCGGCGGGCGCGGGCACTGCGATGGCGCGGACACCTCGGCCGATGGGGCCTGTCGGCCCCAGACCGGGGACCTGCGGGCTCTGCACCGAGTCTCTCCTCGTCGCCACTCTGGATTCAGAACCCCGATCAGGAGGTGGACAACATGTCCCGCAACGTCACCGTGGGCCTCGACGGCTCGACCGAGAGCCGTGCCGCTGCCGAGTGGGCGGCGCGCGAGGCGAAGCTGCGCGGCCTGCCGCTGCGGCTGGTGCACGTCTGGGAGCCCGTCCCGGAGCCCATGGCGCAGGCCCCGCTCCTGAGCGCCGAGACGCAAGTGCACTGGAGCGAGCGGATTCCGCGCGAGACTGCCGAGGGCCTCCGCCTGCGCCACCCCGGCGTGCATGTGGAGATGGAGCAGATTTCCGGCAGGCCGGCGGATGCGTTGGCCGAGGCGGCGAAGGACGCTGAGCTGCTCGTCCTCGGCTCGCGCGGGCTGAGCGGGATCGGGGGATTCCTCGTCGGGTCCGTCGGCACGGCAGTGATCGCGCACACGGAGACCCCTGTCATTCTGGTGCGGGCCGGGGAGCAGGCCGCCGACGAGCACGAGGCGGATCCGGCGGGCATCCCGTCCGCCGCCACCGCGTACCGGCCCGTGGTCCTCGGCCTTGACACCGGCCACCCCGACGACACGGTGATCGCTTTCGCCTTCGAGGAGGCCGCCCGTCGAAACACCGCGCTGAGGGTCGTGCACGGCTGGAACCTTCCGCCCTACTTCGCCTACGGCCTCCCCGCCGACCCCGAGCTCAACGCCGAACTGGGCCGGCAGGAGGCTGCCGCGCTGGCTGGGGTGCTGCGCCCCTGGCGGCAGAAGTACCCGGAGATCGAGGTCGTCGAGGTGTCCCGCTGCGGCAGCCCCGCCAACCACGTCATCGACGCCTCCCGCGCGGCCTCGCTGGTCATTGTCGGTCGTCGGACGCGCCGCAGCCCGATCGGCGCTCACATCGGCCCTGTGACGCACGCGGTACTGCACCATGCCACCGCCCCCGTCGCCGTCGTCGCGCACGACTGAGCGCATTCTCTGAAGGAGTGGAGATCATGAACACAGCGGTGGAACGAGCCCTCGGTGGGCCCTTGGTCGTGGGCGTGGACGGTTCCGAGCCGAGCTTGCGTGCCGTCGACTGGGCGGCCGACGAGGCCGTGCTGCGCGGGGTGCCGTTGCGGGTGGTGTACGCCTGCCTGTGGGAACGGTACGAGGGTGCCGCGCTCGCCCGGGACATCGGGAAGCCGACCGCTCTGCCGTTGGCCCAGGATGTCGCCGGCGCCGCTGCTCAGCGGGCACGTGCCCGGCACCCCGACCTGAAGGTGACTGCCGACGTGGTGTTCGAGGAGCCGGAGTACGCCCTGGTGCGCGAGGGGCGGAACGCCTCCGCGCTGGTCGTGGGCACCCGCGGCCGCAGCGGCATCGCCGAGATGCTGCTCGGCTCCGTCAGCCTGGCCGTCGCCGCCCACGCCGACTGCCCGGTGATCGTGCTGCGCGGCAGCCACGACAACCAGGCGACGCCCCCGGTACGTGGCCGCGTCGTCGTGGGCGTCGGCGAGGACGTGAAGGAGTCGGCGGCCGTGCGCTTCGCCGTCGAGGAGGCACGGCGACGCGGGGTGCCCTTGGAGGCCGCGCGGGCCTGGCGATGCCCCGCGCACGAGACCACCGACCACCCACTCATGGCCGGTGAACCCGCCCGCCTGCACGAGGAGCGGGCGGTCGAGGAACTGGGAGCGGCGTTGCAGAATGTCCCGGCGGACATCGATGTGCGCCGGCGCACCGTCGAGGGCCATGCCCGCCGGGTGCTCGTGGACGCCTCGCACGAGGCCGACCTGCTGGTCGTCGGCGCTCGGCGCAGCGAGGGGCGCTTCGGGCTTCAGCTCGGTCGGGTCGCCCATGCGGTGCTGCACCACTCCGCCTGCCCGGTCGCCGTCGTACCGCACCGGGCGTACGACGCCTGACCGGTGCCTCAGAGGCTCGCCGCGTGATCGGGGACGTAGGTCTGCAGATCGCGCGGCGGGCGCTGGTAGCCGGTCGACGGCGGCCGCTCCGGCAGCTCCAGCACCGGCGGCGGCACCTCCTGGTAGGGCACGGAGTCCAGCAGGTGGGCGATCATGTTCAGCCGCGCCCGGCGCTTGTCGTCGCTCTCGACGACGAACCAGGGAGCCTCCGGGATGTCGGTGTGCACCAGCATCTCGTCCTTGGCCCGGGAATACGCCTCCCAGCGGGTGATGGACTCCAGGTCCATCGGGGACAGCTTCCAGCGCCGCGTCGGATCCTCCATCCGGCGCCGGAAGCGCTCCTGCTGCTCCGTGTCGCTCACCGAGAACCAGTACTTGCGCAGCAAAATCCCGTCCTCCAGCAGCATCCGCTCGAAGATCGGGCACTGGCGCAGGAAGAGCTGATGCTCCTCCTCGGTGCAAAAGCCCATCACGTGCTCGACTCCGGCCCGGTTGTACCAGGACCGGTCGAACAGCACGATCTCCCCCGCCGCCGGCAAATGCTCGACGTACCGCTGGAAGTACCACTGCGTGCGCTGGCGCTCGGTCGGCTTGGGCAGGGCCACGATCCGGGCGACGCGGGGGTTGAGATGTTCCGCGACCCGTTTGATGGTGCCGCCCTTGCCCGCCGCGTCCCGGCCCTCGAAGACGACGACCAGCCGGGTGCCCTCCGCACGCACCCACTCCTGCAGCTTGACCAGCTCCGTCTGCAGGCGCAGCAGTTCCCGTTCGTATGCCGCGCGCGGCACCTTCGCCGCCTTCTTGCCGGCCATGCCGCCTCCATCGCCCGATGGGTTCCGTCGATGACTTCAACGTAGTCACTGGTGCCCCGGTCGAAGACGGGACAGCACCGTACTGACCGGCGGGGAGCGGCGCACCCTGAACGTGCACCGTCAGGCATGCCTCCCGGCGCCTGCCGGGGACGACCGGCGAAATCTTGGGCCTACCGGCCCTCACATCGCCCCCGGACAGCCCATGGGACCACCCCCCGATCCGCCGGATGCTCGAAATGACAAGAGGCTTGGAGGAGTCCCGCGATGACGCACGACGTGACCGACCGACCCCCCGCCCACGCCCTGCTCGCTGACGGCACCACTGTGTGCATCCGTCCCGTGAGGCCGAGCGACCACGATCAGTTGGAGGGGCTGTACGAGGAGATGTCCCCAGAGAACCTGCGCCTGAGGTTCTTCGCCGCGAGCCGCCGGTCCGCCGGTCTGGCCGCCGACCGGGCCTGTGCTCCGGCCCGCACCGGCTACCGGGCGCTGCTGGCCGAGACGCAGGGCCAGGTGATCGGCCTCGCCGAGTACGACACAGGGGACGAGAAGGACGCGGCCGAAGTGTCCATCGCTGTCGCCGACGGGCTGCACCACCGGGGCGTGGGGACCCTGCTCGTCGAGCACCTCGTCTCGGCCGCCCGCGCGGAGGGCATCACGACCTTCACGGCCGACGCGCTCAGTGAGAACCACGAGGTGTTGAAGCTCTTCGCCGACCTCGGTCTACGCACGGACCGCCGCTTCGAGGGCCCGGAGGTGCGCTGCACCATCGTCCTCGACCAGAGCGACAGCTACCTCACGGCGGTCGAGGAACGCGGCCGGGCCGCCGATGTCGCCAGCCTGGAGCCGCTGCTGCGGCCGAAGGTGGTCGCCGTCATAGGCGCCGGGCGCAAGCCGGGTTCGGTGGGCCGGGCGATCCTGCACCAGCTGCACTCGGGCGGTTACACCGGGCGCCTGTTCGCGGTGAACCCCGCCGCGCACGCGATTCTCGGCGTGCCCTCCTACTCGTCGGTCAGCGCCCTGCCCAAGACACCTGACCTCGCGGTGCTCGCCGTACCTGCCGCCGCGATCCCGGAGACAGCCGAGGAGTGCGGCAAGGCGGGCGTACGCGCCCTCCTCGTCGTCACCGCAGGCATTCACGCCGACCAGGCCCAAGCCCTGCTGGCGTCCTGCCGTTCGTACGGCATGCGCCTCGTCGGCCCCAACTGCCTCGGCATCGCCAACACCGACCCGCAACTGAGCCTGGACGCCACGTTCGCTGCCGGACATCCGCGCCCCGGCACCGCGGGCGTCGCTGTGCAGTCCGGCGGCGTCGGCATCGCCCTGCTCGACGGGCTGTCCCGGCTCGGTATCGGCGTCTCTTCCTTCGCCTCTCTCGGCGACAAGTACGACGTCAGCGGCAACGACATGCTTCAGTGGTGGGAGAACGACGGCCGCACCGACCTCGCCCTGCTGCACCTGGAGTCGTTCGGCAGTCCACGGGCGTTCTCCCGCACCGCCCGGCGCGTGACCCGCCGTATGCCCGTACTGACCGTCGACGCCGGGCGCACCGACGCGGGCCGGCGCGCTGCCGCCTCGCACACAGCGGCCGCCGCCACCCGCACGATGACCCGCGGCGCGCTCTTCACCCAGGCCGGCATCACCGCAACCCGGTCGATCGGCGAACTCCTCGAGACCGCCGCGCTGTTGCACTCGCAGCCACTGCCGCCAGGCAGCAGGGTGGCGATCGTCACCAACGCGGGCGGGGCCGGTGTCCTCGCGGCCGACGCCTGCGCCGAAGCCGGACTGTCGCTCCCGGACCCCACACCGGAACTGATCGACGACCTGCTCGCCGTGCTGCCGGAGGGGGCTGCGGTGGGCAACCCGGTCGACGCCACCGCCGCCGTCACGGAGGAACAGCTCACGGACTGCGTGGACCGGATCGTGCGGTTCGGCGGTGTCGACGCCGTCCTCGTCGCCCTGGTCCCCACGGCGGTCGCCGCGGCGACTGGTGACGACCTCGTCCGGGCCCTCACCCTCACCCACTCTCGGCTGCGCTCGAGCGGGGGGACCCCCATCCCCGGCCGGAGGGCGAAGCCGATCGTCGTGGTACGGCTCGAACAGGGCCTGCCCGTAGAGCTGTTGCCCGCTGCAGAGGGCGGCACCATCCCGTCGTACGCCGAACCCCAGGCGGCGGCACGGGCGTTGGCGCACGCCGCCCACCGCGCGGCCTGGCTCGCCCGTCCCGCCGGGACCGTCCCCGACCCCGACGGCGTCGAGGCGGAACGAGCCCGCACCATCGTCGAGACCTACCTCGCCGCACACCCCGACGGCGGCTGGCTGGACCCGCGTACCTGCGCCGACCTGCTGGCCTGCTACGGCATCCCGCAGATCCCCTGGGCCTGGGCCGAGACGGAGGACGACGCCGCCCTGGCCGCCGACCGGCTGCGCGGCAGCGATGGCCGGGTGGTAATGAAGGCCCACTGGCCCGGGCTGGTGCACAAAAGCCAGCAGCACGCCGTCCACCTCGACCTGCGCGGCGATTCCGAAATTCGAGCCGCCTTCCGCGACCTGGAAGCCCGCTTCGCCGGGCTGATGACCGGTGTCGTACTGCAGCCGCTCGCCGTCCGCGGTACCGAGCTGTTCGCGGGCGTCGTCCAGGACCAGGTCTTCGGCCCGCTCGTTCTGTTCGGGCTCGGCGGTACGGCCACAGAGGTCCTGGCCGACCACGCGGCCCGTCTCGCCCCGCTCACTGACCACGACGTGCACGACCTGATCACCTCCCCGCGCTGCGCCCCGCTTCTGTTCGGCGCGCACGGCGACGGACCCGTCGACCTCGAGGAGCTGGAGCAGCTGCTGCTGCGGCTGTCCCGAATGGCGGCGGACCTGCCGCAGCTCGCCGAGACCGACTTCAACCCGGTCCTCGCGACGCCGGGCGGCGTCACCGTGCTGGACGCGCGGATCCGCCTGGTGCCGTGCAGGCCCCAGGACCCCTATCTGCGCCGACTCCGCTGAGGAGGGAACGGACATGAAGCACAACAAGGTCGGCTCCGTGATGACCACGGACGTCGTCCGCGCCACCTACGGCACCCCGTTCAAGGAGGTCGCCAGGCTGCTCGCGGCCCACCGGATCAGCGGGCTGCCGGTGGTCGACGAGGACGACAAGGTCATCGGCGTCATCTCCGAAACGGACCTGGTGGCACGCCAGGCGGCCACTCCCGAACTGTACGAACCGCGCCGTCGCTTCGCGCTCCTCCACGGGCTGACGCGCGGTGCCCGACGGCAGGCGGCGAAGGTGCACGCCCGCACCGCCGGCCGGCTGATGACCGAGCCGCCCGTCACCGCGCACGCCGACGACACCATCGTCGAGGCCGCCCGCACCATGGCCCAGCACCAGGTGGAACGTCTGCCGGTGCTCGACGAGACGGACCGGCTGGTCGGCATCGTCACCCGCCGCGACCTGCTCCAGGTATTCCTGCGGCCCGATGGGGAACTCCGCGATGAGGTGATCGAGGACGTACTGGTGCGCACCCTGTGGCTGCCGCCCCGCAGCATCGACGTGTCCGTGGTGGAAGGCGTCGTCACCCTCACCGGCCACATGGAACGCAAGAGCGAGACGGAGATCGCCCTGTCGACGACCCGGCGGATCGGCGGCGTGGTCGGCGTGGTCGACAGGCTTACCTACCGACTGGACGACGCGCACCTGCGCCCCCAGGAGCAGGCGCTGCACGGCGTGGCCGACGACTGGCTGCGCCGAGTATGAGAGGAGGCGTACCGCCATGATCGGCACCGTGTTGGTCACGTACGGAACCACGAACGGATCGACGGCGCAGATCGCCGAAGCCATCGCCGACGTCCTGCGCAAGTACGGGCTGACGGTCGAGTCCCTTCCGGCCCAGTCCGTGACGAGTGTGGCGTCGTATGACGCAGTGGTCGTGGGTGGCGGACTGTACGCCGGACGCTGGCAGAAGCACGCCCGCCGGTTCCTGCGTCGGCACCGCCACGACTTGGCCGAACGCCCACTGTGGCTGTTCAGCAGCGGCCCGCTCGACGCCTCGGCCTCGGAGCGGGACATCCCGCCCGCACCCGGCGTGAAGAAGGCCATGGTCGAGCTCGACGCCAAGGAGCACGTCACCTTCGGAGGCTGCCTGGAGGAGGGTGCGAAGGGATGGGTCGCTCGGATGATCCTCCGCGACGGAAAGGGCGGAGACTTCCGAGACTTCACCGCGATCGAGACGTGGGCGGCACATGTCGCCGACGAGCTGACGCACACATGAGGGCGGGCCGGAGTGCTCCGCTCCGTCCAGACCCCGGTGTCCGGCACCGGGGTCGCCGCGTGGCCGCGCCTACGACGGCACCACGGCTACGGGGCACGTGGCCTCTCGCAACAGGGACCCAATCACGTACCGCCACTCGGCGCCGGGCTTCCGGCCCATCACGACCAGTGCGGCGCCCGCGGAGCAGTGGAGCAGGGCCTGCGCCGGCATGAACAGGACGGCGTCCTGGAGCACTGGTACCTCCGGATGTCTCTCACGCTGCAGCGCATCGGCGAGCTGCTGCACCTCCTGGTCCTCCCAGGCGGCCCGCTCCTCCTCCGGTATGGCGAAGGGCAGTTCGGCAGCCCACGCGGGAAGCGACCAGGCGTGCACGCCGAGCGTGACCCCCTCGGAGCGGCGAGGGGCGGAGAGATCGTCCGAGACGAACACGAGCGGCCGGGCCGCAGCTTCGACGTTCGCAGGAAGGGGCGAGCCGGCCGTTCGAGAGTCGGCGACATCCTCCCGGCGCAGGGCGCACACGACCATCTTGGCCTCGCTCAAGAATCACTTGTTCCATGGCGGTCCGCCTTCCACCCCAACGGGACGCCACCAGCCCTGCGTGGGCCTGGGGGCGTGCGCAGAGGCCGAAGGGCCTTGAACCGTAACCGCGGCGATTAAGAGAGACAGCCGAACTCCGCGGGGATTCCCGGAGGCTGCCGCAGCGTGTTGTGCACCGTGCAGTAGTCGACCCCGCACGCTGTCCAGTCGGCCTGGCGGCCCTCAGCTCCTAAGAAACCATCTCATTTGGTGAGCCTGCGGTAGCAGATGAGGGTGCAGGCGATGCTGGTAAAGGCGAGGAAGTGGCTGGCTTTGCGCTCGTAGCGTCGGTGCAAGCGCCGGCAGCCGGCGAGCCAGGCCATGGTGCGTTCGATGGTCCAGCGGTGGCGGCCGAGTCGTTGCGAAGTCTCGACGCCCTTACGGGCGATGCGATGCCGGATGCCTCGGCTGGATAACCATCGCCGCAGGTGGGCGTAGTCGTAGCCTTTGTCGGCGTGGAGCTTGTCCGGCCTGCGTCGCCGACGCCCGCGGCGGGAGCGGATGGGCGGTATGCCCTTCACCAGGGGGATCAGGGCCTGGCTGTCGTGCAGGTTCGCCCCTGAGATTCCGACGGAGAGGGGCAGACCGGTCCGCTCGGTGATGAGGTGGATCTTCGACCCGTACTTGCCCCTGTCGACAGGATTCGGACCTGTCATGTCCCCCTTTTCAAGGCCCGCATGTTCACCGAGTCGATCGCACACCGGGACCAGTCCAATTCGCCACGAACGCCGAGCTCGTCGAGGACCAGGCGGTGGAGCTTGGCCCAGACGCGGGCCTTCGACCACTCGGCAAAGCGTCGATGGGCCGTCGCTCCCGACGGCCCGAATGACGCGGACGGCAGCTGCTGCCAGGTACAGCCTGACGTGGCCACGAACACGATCGCGGCAAGAACCTCACGATCGCCATGACGGCGCCGGCCACCGCCTTGAGGCCGCGAGGGCGCCTCCGGCACCACTCGCTGGAACAACTCCCACAACTCATCCGGCACCAGCCGCTCAACGATCCCCACGAGCCACAGCCTACCGAGTCGGCCAAATGAGATGACGTCTAAGGCAGCAACGAGGAGCGGCCGTGGTGGCCAGAGGGACGGTGCGCGCTCGACGGGGACGTGCGCAACGCCGCCAGGTCTTCGCCGCGATGTTGCAACGTTCACTCGGGGCGATTCACGACGGTGAGGCGTCCTCGCTGTGACTCGACGGGGCAGGGGCCGTCTCCGAGGAACGGCCGTGTTCGGAGACATCGAACTCCACGTCCACGACCCCCTCAACGGCCCGGATCAGGCGCGCTGCCACGGGGACCAGGGACGTGTCCCGGATGCGGCCGCTGAGCGTCACGACCCCGTCCCGCACCGTCACACGTACGGCTGAGGTCGGCGCGGGGAAAAGGTACGAGACCACTTCCCGGCGGACCTCCTCGGTGATGTCCTCGTCGTCGCGCAGGAACACTTTCAGCAGGTCGGCGCGGCTGACGATGCC
This sequence comes from Streptomyces sp. B21-105, assembly GCF_036898465.1. Lineage (NCBI taxonomy): Bacteria > Bacillati > Actinomycetota > Actinomycetes > Kitasatosporales > Streptomycetaceae > Streptomyces > Streptomyces sp. B21-105. Next base: position 7,726,187 of record NZ_JARUMJ010000001.1, read on the forward strand.
CTGCAGCATGCCCAGTTCGTCGACGACCGGCAGCCGCTTGACCTTGGCGCGCGCCAAGGCCCGCGCGGCCTGGGCAAGCGTCGCGTCGGCCTGGACGGTGAGGGCCGGAGAGGTCATCAGTTCCCCGGCGGTCACCGCGCCGGCCTTCGCGAGGTCGGACAGACGCCGCAGCTGGGTGTACCGGTCGGGGTCGCTGTCGCGGAACTCCTCCTTATGCAGCAGGTCGGCCTCGGAGACGACCCCGACAACGCGGCCCTCGCCCTCCAGGACGGGCAGGGCGCTGACCTTCCAGTCGTGCATCATCCGCACGACCTCCTTGAACGAGGCACCACGGCCGATGGCGGCGACGGTGTGGGTCATCACGTCGCTGACGATGTGTGGGGTGCCGTGCATGATGCCTCCCTGGCGACGGTCGCTTCCACTCGGCGCGGTCACAGGAGGCTGCCGCTGCCGTAGGGGGCGTACAGGTCCAGCAGCCGGGTGCGGGCCGAGCGCAGGCGGTGGGCGAGGACACCGCCCACCCACCCGGCGACGCTCGCGCCGAGCGCGGGGTCGTCCTGGCACATCGACCGGATCGTGGTGGCGTCGAACTCGTAGGCGCGCACCGGGCTGGTCGCCTCGGCGCCCAGGTGCCAGCTGTGCGGGGTGAACAGCCAGGACCATCCGATGAGTTCGTTGTGTCCGAGGGTCTCGATGACGGCTGCCCGGCGGCCGGGCACGTGCATGTCGAGGGCGACGGTGCCGGTACGGATGATCCAGAACCGATCCGCCGTGCCGCCTTCCTCGAAGAGGCGGGTGCCCTGCGGGAACGACACCTCCCGGGCGAAGCGCATCAGCCGATGGCGGTGCTCGGCCGGCAGTGCCTGCAGCATGCCGGCCGTGGCGCGAGCGTGCATGACGTGCCTCCAGTCAGGGCGTGCGAACCTGCCACGTCCAGCGTGCTCCCGTGCCCCGTGCCGGGCGATGGGCCACCCGGCCCCATGGCCGGGCCACCCGGCACCACGTCCGGGTCCTTCGGCACCATGTGCTTGAACGGTCCCGGATGTTCGATGAAGACGAGCGACGACTCGGCAGAAGGAGGTGTGCATTGTGGGTACGTCACTTACCTCGGAGTTCTGGAGGCTGTTCGCGGTTCTCCTGGTGATCCCCACCGCGGTCACTTTTGTGCTCAGCGCCGCGCTCGACGCGCTGGCGCTGCGGACACAGCGGCGCCCGCATCCGTCGCCGGTCGGCCGTCGTGCATGCGACCGAGGCGCCACGCCGATCTGATCGGACCCCGGTCCATCGCTGAGCCCGGATGCCTTTAGCTGCCCTTCCAGGTCAACGGCAGGACGCCGACTGGACACCATCAAGGCCGTACTTGTGGCCCCCATGGAGGAACTCAAGCCATGCGCATCGTCATCGCTCTCGGCGGCAACGCCCTGCTGCGGCGGGGCGAACGCCCCGACGCGGCCGTGCAGCAGGCGAACATCGACCGGGTGACCACCGCCGTCGCCGCTCTCGCTCTCGAACACGAGATCGTCCTCACCCACGGCAACGAGCCGCAGATCGGCCTGCTCGCCATGGAGAGCGCGGCCGACCCGGTCTTGACCACCCCCTATCCGCTGGACCTTCTGGGAGCCCAGACCGAGGGCCTGATCGGCTCGCTGCTGGTCCGGGCCCTGCACGACACGCTGCCCGGCCACAAGATCGCCGCACTCGTGACCCATACCCTGGTACGGGCCGACGACCCGGCCTTCGCACGACCCGCAAAGCGCGTCGGCCCCGTGTATCCCCGGGACGTTGCCCGCACCCTCGCACGAAGGCGCGGCTGGCACATCGCCAAGGACGCCACCGGGTGGCGCCAAGTCGTCGCCTCACCCATGCCCGAGGGCATCGTCGAGACCGAGACCATCCACGACCTGCTCACCTGCGGAGCGCTCGTCATCTGCGCCGGCGGCGGAGGCGTGCCCGTCACCGCCGACAAGGACACCGGCGCGCTGAACGGAGTGGACGCGGTCGTCGACAAGGACTTCACCGCCGCCCTGCTCGCCGAGGAACTCAAGGCCGACTTCCTGCTCATCCTCACGGACGTTCCATGCGTCTACACCGGCTACGGCACCCATGACCCGCGGCCCGTCCTCGACGCCACCCCCGACGACCTGCGCCGCGCAGGCTTCCCCGCCGACTCCATGGGCCCCAAGACGGAGGCAGCCGCCCGGTTCGTCGAACGCACCGGGGGACTGGCCGCCATCGGTTCCCTCGACGCGGCGTACGAGATCGTTCACGGGAGGTCGGGGACCTTGGTGCGCCCCGATCTGGCCGTCGGCTGAGATGCGGCCGGAACGAGTTGGACCAACCGTGGGGGAGGGGCAACCAGGCCGTGGCCCCCATAGGGCCAACCCGCCCCAAGACATCCTGCACGGCGCATCGGGCCGGCGGACGACGCACCGGATGCCTGGCCCGTTGGTCGATGCGCCGCTGGTCGAGCCGCCACCGTGCGACGGGTTGCCTGGACCGACTGCCATCAGGCGTCTGCGCTCCGGCGCCGTAGATCATCCTGCGAACGCCACCGCGGCCGCGGTGGCCAGGAAGCCGGCTTCGACGGCCGCTTCCGTCGGAGTCGGCGGCTCAGCGGTGATCTCACCCATGCCGTCCGTCCGGACCACGATTTCGGACCCGGCCTTTCGACCGGTGTCCACCAAGGTCTTGCCGGTGTGGACGAAGCCATCGGGGTCCGCCCAGCGAACCCCGCGCCGCGATCCTGTCGCTCGTGCCCCAGCCTTGGACTCGGTTCCGTGCCCGGCACAGCACGCCCAGACCGGCGCAGTCGATGAAGGCCGTCGAGTGCAGTCCAGCACCGGATCGGGGTGCGGGCCGGCGGTCAGGGCGTCCAGCCGGGCCGCGAGGGGCGGCGCGGTGAAGATGTCGAGCTCGCCGCGCAGCTCCGCGACGGTTGTTTCGCCGACGGTGCGTTCCGTGTGATGAGACGCGGACCCTGGGTCGATATCGGACATGGTCCGAGACAACAGGGAAGGGCGAGGCACGGGTGGGGCCGATGGACCCTACTGCCGGGTTTTGTGGATATGCCGGGCTGTCTGGCGGTGCGATCCGGTCGGCTGGCCCGAGTGGCACCCACACGCCCAGGAGAGCCCGGGCGGGCCCATCGAGCGCGGCGTGACCCGGGTCGTTCTCCGGCATGGCCGGGACCGATGGCCCCTCACCTCCGGGCCGCATCCGGCTCAGGATGGAATGACGCAGATCCGCTGTTACCAGGCGAGAGACGGGCTGGCTGATGTACCCCAACGACGGTTTCCACGAACTCGGGCGGCAGGAGTGCCTGCGGCGGCTGGCCAAGGTGCCCGTCGGCCGCATCGTCTACACGCGCCAGGCCCTGCCCGCCGTGCTGCCGGTGAACTTCAGCCTGGACAGTGGCGGAGCGGTGGTGTTGCGCACTTCCGCCGCCTCGGAACTGGTCCGCGCGATCGACGGCGCGGTGGTCGCCTTCGAGGCTGATGACGTCGACGCGGTCCGTCACTCCGGCTGGAGCGTCGTCGTCACCGGCGCAGCGATGGCGGTGACCGACCCCGCCGAGATCGAACGCCTGGCCCGCACCGGGCCGGTCTCCTGGGTGCCCTCGCCGCAGGAGGTCTTCGTCCGCATCGAGCCCGAACTGGTCACCGGCCGTGAGCTCGTCGGCGGACACACTCTGTACGGGGTGGACCTCACCGTCTGAACGCTCCTTCCTTTTCTTCTCGTCCGTCCGGGTCCGGGACCGGCTGGCCCGACGGCACTTGGGCCGTACGGGTGTCCATGGGCTCTGTCGGCCCCTGCCCCGGAGGGGCCTAGGACGACGAGCATCCTGCGTGGAGCAGCCGCGGGATCGAAGCCCAGTCCCGACGGCGAGCTTGCCCACGGTCCTCGGTCCCACGAGGACTGCATACCCCGCGCACGAAGAGAAGGGAACAAGACGATGACTCTCCGTCATGTAGCCGTCGGTGTGGACGGTTCACTGGTCGCCGTACGAGCGCTGGACTGGGCCGCCGAGCAAGCGGCGCACCGCGGCACCGCGTTGCGCATCGTGTACGCCGTGGGCGACCGCGACGAGGCGGGACCGGTTCTGGCATCGGCCGCCGCACGGGTTCACGAGCGTCATCCCGGCCTGTCGGTGGAGACCCGGGCCGTGGAGGACGGCGCCGTGCGGGCGCTGGCGCGGGAGAGCGAGAGAGCCGTCCTCACCGTCGTGGGCACCCGTGGGTTCGGCGGGGTCACCGGCCTGCTGGCCGGCTCGGTGAGTCTGCGGCTGGCCGCGCACACGCAAGGTCCGCTGCTCGTCGTCCGCGGAGACCACCCCTGCGACAACGGGCGCGAAGCGCTGCTCGGCCTGGAGAGCAACGCCGACGCGGACGCAGCCGCCTACGCCTTCCAGGAAGCCGAACGGCGCGGGACCCGGCTGCGCGTTCTGCACTCCGCGACCCACCGGCACACCACACCCGAACTGCCCTCGCTGGTACCCGCGACGAGCCCGGGCCAGCAGCGCCAGGCCCGCAACGACCAGGCGGAGGAAGCCGTCGCGCGGTTCAGCATCGCCCGACTGAAGGAGGAGTACCCCGAGGTCGACGTCGAGAGCCGCACCGTCCGCACCGGTCCGGCCCACGCCCTGCTGGCGGCCACTCGCGAGGCCGCCGTCGTGATCATCGGCGCGCACCGCCGCACCGGTCGGCTCGGTCCGGTTGCACACGTCTTGTTGCACCACTCCCACTGCCCGGTGGTGCTGGTGCCGGCGGCGACCTGATGGCGAGCACGGTGGTCAGTGATGGCCCGGTCGGCCCTGGCGGGCCCCGGTCCGGTGGGCGGAGAGTGGAGAGGTGCGGACCGTTGCGCACCGACTGACCGACGCACCGACCCGGAAGGGAAGCCCACATGCCAGCCGACACGCAGCAGGCGCCCGGCGTACTCACGGACGAGGAGCTCAACGCCCTGGATGCCCACTGGCGCGCCGCGAACTACCTGGCCGTCGGCCAGATCTACCTCATGGCCAACCCCCTGCTGACCGAACCACTGCGCCCCGAGCACATCAAGCCGCGTCTCCTCGGCCACTGGGGCACCTCTCCCGGCCTCAACCTGGTCCACACCCACCTCAACCGCGTCATCAAGAATCGCGAGCTGGACGCCCTGTGCATCTGGGGCCCCGGCCACGGCGGGCCCGCCGTCCTCGCCAACGCCTGGCTGGAAGGCTCGTACACCGAGACCTACCCGGACATCACCCGGGACGCCGACGGCATGGCCCGGCTGTTCAAGCAGTTCTCCTTTCCCGGCGGCGTGCCCAGCCATGTCGCCCCGGAGACCCCGGGCTCCGTCCACGAGGGCGGTGAACTCGGGTACGCCCTCTCGCACGCCTACGGCGCCGCCCTGGACAACCCCGGCCTGGTGGTCACGTGCGTGATCGGTGACGGCGAGGCCGAGACCGGTCCGCTGGCCGCGTCCTGGCACTCCAACAAGTTCCTCGACCCCGTCCACGACGGCGCCGTCCTGCCGATCCTCCACCTCAACGGCTACAAGATCGCGAACCCGACGGTGCTCGCCCGGCTCCCCGAGTCCGAGCTCGACGAACTGCTCCGGGGCTACGGTCACGACCCGCTCCATGTCACCGGCGACGACCCGGCGGCCGTCCACCAGGCGATGGCCGAGGCCATGGACACCGCGCTGGACCGCATCGCCGCCCTCCAACGCGCCGCACGCGAGGACGGAGCAACCGAACGCCCCCGCTGGCCGGTGATCGTGCTGCGCACCCCCAAGGGCTGGACCGGCCCGGCGGAGGTCGACGGACAGCCGGTGGAAGGCACCTGGCGCGCCCATCAAGTTCCCCTCGCCGCGGTCCGCGACAACCCCGACCACCTGCGTCAGCTGGAGGACTGGCTACGCTCCTACCGCCCCGAGGAACTGTTCGACGAGCACGGCCGCCCACGCCCGGACGTCCTGGCCTGCGTCCCGGACGGCGCCCGAAGGCTCGGCTCGACCCCGCACGCCAACGGCGGACTCCTGCTGCGCGAACTGCCCCTGCCCCCGCTGGAGCGGTACGCCGTCCCCGTGGACAAACCCGGCGCCACCCTGCACGAGCCCACCCGCGTCCTCGGCGACTTGCTGGAAGACGTCATGCGGAACACGGCCGACCGGCGCGACTTCCGCCTGGTCGGCCCGGACGAGACCGCCTCCAACCGCCTTCAGGCGGTGTACGCGGCCACCGGTAAGGCGTGGCAGGCCGGCACCCTCGAGGTGGACGAACACCTCGACCGGCACGGCCGGGTGATGGAGATTCTCTCCGAACACACCTGCCAGGGCTGGCTGGAGGGGTATCTGCTCACCGGTCGGCACGGGCTGTTCTCCTGCTACGAGGCGTTCGTGCACATCGTCGACTCGATGGTCAACCAGCACATCAAGTGGCTGCGCACCACCCGTCGGCTGCCCTGGCGCGCGCCCATCGCCTCCCTCAACTATCTGCTCACCTCGCACGTGTGGCGCCAGGACCACAACGGCTTCTCCCACCAGGACCCCGGCTTCGTCGACCACGTCCTCAACAAGAGCCCGGAGGTCGTACGCGTCTACCTTCCGCCGGACACCAACACCCTCCTGTCGGTGGCGGACCATGTGCTGCGCAGCCGCGACTACGTCAACGTCGTCGTGGCCGGCAAACAGCCCTGCTTCGACTGGCTCACGATGGAGCAGGCCAAGGTCCACTGCGCGCGCGGCGCCGGGATCTGGGACTGGGCGGGCACGGAGAACAGCGGCGAGCCCGACGTCGTCCTGGCCTGCGCCGGTGACGTGCCCACCCAGGAGGTCCTGGCCGCAGCCCAGCTGCTGCGCCGGCACCTGCCCGAGCTGGCCGTCCGGGTGGTGAACGTTGTCGACATCGCACGCCTGATGCCGCGCGAGGAGCACCCGCACGGCATGAGCGACTTCGAGTACGACGGGCTGTTCACCCCCGACAAGCCGGTCATCTTCGCCTACCACGGCTACCCGTGGCTGATCCACCGCCTCGCCTACCGCCGCACCGGCCACAAGAACCTGCACGTGCGCGGCTACAAGGAGATCGGGACCACGACCACGCCGTTCGACATGGTCGTCCGCAACGACATGGACCGCTACCGACTGGTCATGGACGTCATCGACCGCGTGCCCGGGCTCGCGGTGCGCGCCGCGACCGTACGCCAACGGATGGAGGACGCCCGCCTGCGCCACCACGACTGGATCCGCATCCACGGCACCGACCTGCCGGAGGTCGCCGACTGGGCCTGGAACGGCTGACGGTTGCCAACGGGGGTCCGGGCGGGGGACGTTCGGCCCTATGTCCGAGGCCCTGCAGCCCCTCGGATGGGCGTCGTCGACGCGGGACATTGAAGGTGCAACGAGAGTCGTCCACCACATTCCGCGCCTCGTACCCCCCTCGAAAGGGATGAGCATCATGGCAGTGCACGGCCACCCCCACCGGTACCGCGGATTCCGCTTCCCGTCCCTGGTCAGGGCCGGGACGGCTCCGGCCTCCGCCGAGACGACGACCGCCGCCGCGACGGCGACCCGTGCGTACGTGTTCGCAGGGCTTCGTCTCCTGACCGGCTTCGTCTTCCTGTGGGCGTTCCTGGACAAGACGTTCGGCTTCGGTTACGCGACCGGCTCCGGCAGGGGCTGGATCGACGGCGGTTCGCCGACCAAGGGCTTCCTCGGCGGTGTCGCTGTCGGCCCGATGGAGTCCACGTTCCACGACTGGGCCGGGGCCGCCTGGGCGGACTGGCTGTTCATGCTGGGCCTGCTCGGCATCGGCCTCGCCCTGATCGCGGGCATCGGCCTGCGGCTCGCGGCGGTCGCGGGCACCGCCATGATGGCGCTGATGTGGATCGCCGAGTGGCCGCCGGCCAAGCACCTCTCCGACGGCTCGGCGAGCATGTCGACCAACCCGTTCGCCGACTACCACCTCATCTACGCCATCGTCCTGATCGCCCTGGCGGTCGCGGGCGCCGGCACCACCTGGGGCCTGGGCAAGGCATGGGCGCGGCTGCCGTTGGTCAGCCGCAACCGCTGGCTGCTCTGAGAGCCGGCGCGCTCGTCGGACCGGGGCACCTCCGCTCGTAGGCGGAGGTGCCCCGGTTGCTTGTGTTCCTGCAAGGCAGCCCACGGGCGCGCCCTTGGTCCAGGCGATGAGAAGCGGGGCCTTGCCTGACCGGGACCTACGGCCCGGCAAGAGAGGGACGGGTGGCGCGCCTCAAGTACGCCAAGAGGTCCTCCCCGGCGGCATCGCGAGCGACGAGCATCAAAAGCGGAAGAAGTACCACGGGCAGAGTGAGGGAGAGACCGGCGATGACGGCAACGGTGACAGCTGGAGCACGGGCGGCGACCGAGGCGTGGCGAGGCTTCGCCGGTACCTGCTGGCGGGACCAGGTCGACGTGCGTGACTTCATCCAGGCGAACTACACGCCCTACGAAGGCGATTCGACGTTTCTGGCCGGGCCGACCGGTCGCACGCTCGCCGTCTGGGGCAAGGTCGCTCGTCTGTTCCCCGAGGAGCGGCGCCGGGGCATCCTCGACGCCGACCCGGGCACCCCGTCCACCATCACCTCGCACCGGCCGGGCTTCATCGACCGCGACCGCGAGTTGATCGTCGGCCTGCAGACCGACGCCCCCTTGCGGCGGGCCATCATGCCGAACGGCGGTCTGCGGATGGTGGAGAACGGGCTGAAGGCGTACGGCTACCAAGCCGACCCCTTCGTCACGCGGGTCTTCGGCACCTACCGCAAGACCCACAACGACGGCGTGTTCGACGCCTACACCTCCGAGATGCGTGCCGCCCGCAAGGCGGGGATCATCACCGGCCTGCCGGACGCCTACGGTCGGGGCCGGATCATCGGCGACTACCGTCGCGTCGCACTGTACGGAACGGGCCGCCTGATCGACGCGAAGCGGGCTGAGCGGGCCCTTCTCGACGGGAGGCCGTCCAGCCCCGACGTCATCCGCGACCGCGAGGAACTGGCGGAGCAGATCCGGGCGTTGGGCGAACTGACCCAGATGGCGGCCTCGTACCACTGCGACGTCTCCCGACCCGCCGCCACCGCCCACGAGGCCGTCCAGTGGCTCTACCTCGGCTTCCTGGCCGCGGTGAAGGAGCAGAACGGCGCCGCGATGTCGCTGGGCCGCACCTCCACCTTCCTGGACGTCTACCTCCAGCGTGACCTGGACGAGGGCACCATCGACGAGACCCGCGCCCAGGAGCTGATCGACGACTTCGTGATCAAGCTGCGGATCGTACGGTTCCTGCGCACCCCCGAGTACGACGCCCTCTTCTCCGGCGACCCGACCTGGGTGACGGAGTCCATCGGCGGCATCGGCACCGACGGCCGGCCGCTGGTCACCCGCACCTCCTTCCGTTTCCTGCAGACCCTGTACAACCTGGGCCCGGCCCCCGAGCCCAACCTGACCGTCCTGTGGTCGCCACGGCTGCCCGAGGGCTTCAAGCAGTTCTGCGCCCAGGTCTCCATCGACACCAGCGCCATCCAGTACGAGTCCGACGACCTCATGCGGCCGCGCACCGGAGACGACACCGCGATCGCCTGCTGTGTCTCCGCCATGGCGGTCGGCAAGCAGATGCAGTTCTTCGGAGCCCGCGTCAACCTGGCCAAGGCCCTGCTGTACGCGATCAACGGCGGCCGGGACGAGATGACCGGCGAACAGATCGCGTCGCAGATGCCCGCGCTGACGGGGGAGTACCTGAACTACGAGGAGCTGTCGGCGGCATACGACCGCATGCTCGACTGGCTCGCGGCCACGTACGTCAACGCCCTGAACGTCATCCACTACATGCACGACAAGTACGCCTACGAGCGCATCGAGATGGCCCTGCACGACTACCCCGTGCACCGCTTCATGGCGTGCGGCATCGCCGGCCTGTCGGTGGCGACAGACAGCCTCTCGGCCGTCAAGCACGCCCGCGTGAAGGTCATCCGGGATGCCACCGGGCTGGCCGTCGACTACGAGGTCGAGGGCGAGTTCCCGGCGTTCGGCAACAACGACGATCGCGCGGACGCGCTCGCCGCCGACCTGGTCCAGTCGTTCATGGCGAAGGTGCGCCGCCACCCCACGTACCGCAATGCCGAGCACACCCAGTCGGTGCTGACCATCACCTCGAACGTCGTCTACGGCAAGCACACCGGCAACACCCCCGACGGCCGCCGCGCCGGCGCCCCGTTCGCGCCCGGCGCCAACCCGATGAACGGCCGCGACCGGCACGGCGTGGCCGCCTCCGCCCTCTCGGTCGCCAAGCTGCCCTACGAGCAGGCCCGCGACGGCATCTCGCTCACGACGACGATCACCCCCGAGGGCCTCGGCCACGACCCGGCCGAGCGCGCCGCGCACCTGGCCGGCATTCTCGACGCGTACACGGCCTCCGGCGGCTTCCACATGAACGTCAACGTGTTGGACCGGGCCACGCTGGAAGACGCCATGGAACACCCGGAGAAGTACCCGGAGCTGACGGTCCGGGTCTCCGGATACGCCGTCAACTTCGTCCGCCTGACCCGCGAGCAGCAGCTCGACGTGATCAGCCGCACCTTCCACGGATCGCTGTGAGCACCACGGCCGAGCCGGTGACGGGCCGCATCCACTCCTGGGACCTGTCCACGGGAGTGGACGGTCCCGGGACCCGGTTCGTCCTCTTCGTCAGCGGCTGCCCGCTGCGATGCCTGTACTGCGCCAACCCGGACACCTGGCACATGCGTGACGGCAAGCAGACCACCGTCGACGAGGTGATGGCCGAGATCGAGAAGTACCGGGCCTTCATCACCACTGCGGGCGGGGGAGTGACGCTCACGGGCGGCGAGGCGCTGCTGCAGCCGGCCTTCACGGCCGCGGTCTTCCGCCGCTGCAAAGAACTCGGTGTGCACACCGCACTCGACACCTCCGGCTTCCTCGGCGCCCGCGCAACCGACGAGCTGCTCGCCGACACCGACCTGGTCCTGCTGGACATCAAGTCCTTCGACGTCCGCACCTACCGGAACCTGACCGGCGGCGACCTCTCCCCGACCCTCAACTTCGCCACCCGCCTGGACCGCCTCGGCGTCCCGGTGTGGATCCGTTACGTCCTCGTGCCCGGCTGGACCGACGACCCGGCTGCCATCGACGGACTCGGCGCGTTCCTCGCCGGGCTGGGCAACGTCGACCGGGTGGACGTCCTGCCGTTCCACAAGCTCGGCGCCCACAAGTACGACGCGCTGGGGATTCCCTTCCCGCTACGCGACACACCCGCGCCGGACCCGGACCTGACCGAGCGAGTGCGCGAGCAGTTCCGGGAGCACGGGCTGCGGGCGCTGTGACTGCGCTGCCTCGCACGGCGTGGGCGAGGCACCGCAGGCTTGAGGTGCAGGCACCCCGCCTGCCTCGGGCGGGTCACGCCGGTTCGAGACCTGCCTGGGAGGGGTAGCCCGCATCTACTGACCGTTGGGGGAGGGAGCGGGATGGCGGACGCAGGTGCGCTCAGGCAGACTTGTGCACAACTCGTCGCGACCAAAGCGCAGTTGGACGACTGGCTGGCAGAAGGTGACGCGCGAGGCGAGTGCCGATCGCTCGCCGGCGACGGCTATTCCGCTTGGCGAAGGTGGCAGGCGCGTCAGCCGTCGCCTTATGTGAGCCCTGGTCACTTTTCACGACGGTCCCTGGCGTAAGGTGCCGGAGCCCTGTCAGTTCCTGGCCATGGCACTCCCCGGAGCCGACTTCCAGGCCGTTCGATTCGATCGGGCCCATGCCGGCCCGGACAAGCGCCCACGGACCGAGGTCGACTCCTCACTCGTCGTGGGGGGCTTGTGGCGCAGACCGTTCGAGCGTGACCTGCGGGGGGATCCCCGGGCTGTCTTGGCCGCGATCAACGCGAGTGGCGGGGCACAGTACGCTCGCGTGGGGGCTTTGCCACTCTACGCGGCCGTCGAGGGCAAGAACCGGGTGAGCCTCGCGCAGCGTGAGGGTTTACCGGCTACCGCCGAGGTGGCCACGGCTGCGTTTCCCGAAGCAGGGTGTCTGCGTCTCCACCGGGTCCACGACGAGGACACCGTCGCTGTCGCCGTGTCGCAAGTGGACGGCGGCGAACCGCAATTCCTGCCTCTCCCACAGGAGTCCACCGCCGTGTTGGCCGCCTACGGCGTCTTGTGGCACCGAAGCGTCATGGGGGCCCGGGAAGGGCAGCAAGCCGCACTTGACGCGGCCAGGGAGCGCCTCGTCGGGCGGACCTTGATGCCCTGAGACGGCAGGCCCGGCTTCCTTCCCCTGGTGGGCGCTTGCGCGCCCACCAGGGAAGGCTAGTCGCCAGGTGTACCGACGGGGCCGTAGTAGGCCGCTCGCATCAGCTCCTGCATGTCGTCGAGCATGGGCATCCGCGGGTTGGCCGGGGCGCACTGGTCCTCGTAGGCGTTCATGGCCTGCTGGGGCAGGGCGTCGAGGAAGGAGCGCTCGTCGACGCCGAGGGCCTGGAACGACGGCTCGATGCCGACGGCTTGGCGCAGGCGCTCAACGGAGCGGGCGAGCGACTCCACGCCGGCCTGCGGGGTGGCGGCGGGAAGGCCGAGGGCGCGGGCGATGTCCTGGAAGCGCTCGGGAGCCCGGTAGCTCTCGTACTTGGGCCAGCCGGTGAGCTTGGTCGGGACGGTGCCGTTGTAGCGGATGACGTGCGGCAGCAGGACCGCGTTGGTGCGGCCGTGCGCGATGTGGAAGGTGGCGCCGAGCGTGTGGGACATGGCGTGGACGATGCCGAGGAAGGCGTTGCCGAAGGCCATGCCCGCGATGGTGCCGGCGTTGTGCATCTTCTCCCGGGCCTCCGCCGAGCCCTCGCGGTCGTTCACCGCCGCTTCGAGGTGGTCGAAGATCAGCCGGATCGCGTGCAGCGCCAGCCCGTCGGTGAAGTCGTTGGCGTAGACGGACACGTACGCCTCGATGGCGTGGGTGAGCGCGTCGAAGCCGCTGTCGGCGGCCAGGGCCGGGGGCAGGGCGGTGGTGAGGAGGGGGTCGATGATGGCCACGCTGGGGGTGAGCGCGTAGTCGGCCAGCGGGTACTTCTTGCCCGTGGCCGGGTCGGAGATGACGGCGAAGGGCGTGACCTCGGCGCCGGTACCGGAGGTGGTGGGCACGCACACCAGGCGGGCCCGGCTGCCCAGCGTCGGGAAGCGGAAGGCGCGCTTGCGGATGTCGGAGAACTTGTGCCGCATGTCGGCGAAGTCGATGTCCGGGTGCTCGTAGAGCAGCCACATCACCTTGGCCGCGTCCATGGGTGAGCCGCCGCCGAGCGCGATGATCGTGTCCGGGCGGAAGTCCCGCATGAGGCGGGCGCCGCGCTGCACGGAGCCGATGCTGGGTTCCGGTTCGACGTTGTCGATGATCTGTAGTGTCACGGGCTCGGGACGGCGCTTGAGGACGCGGTCGACGCGGTCGACGAAGCCGAGGCGGGTCATGGTCGCGTCGGTGACGATCGTGACGCGGTGGACGTCCGGCATGGAGGCGAGGTAGCGGATGGCCTGCGGCTCGAAGTAGATCTTCGGCGGGACCTTGAACCACTGCAGGTTGTTGCGGCGCGTGCCAACCCGCTTGACGTTCAGCAGCTGGGCGGCGGAGACGTTGTTGGACACCGACGTGCTGCCCCAGGAGCCGCAGCCGAGCGTCAGGGAAGGCAGGAGGCTGTTGTAGACGCCGCCGATGGCGCCCTGCGAGGAGGGTGCGTTGACGATGATCCGCACGGTCTTGATGCGCTTTCCGTACGCCTCCGCCAGCGCCCGGTCCTCGGTGTGGATGACGGCGCTGTGGCCCTGGCCGTGGAAGGCGACCATGTCGGCGGCCAGGTCGAAGCCCTGCTGCTCGGAGCCCGCGCGCAGGACGGCGAGGACCGGGCAGAGCTTCTCGCGGGTCAGCGGCTCGTCCGGGCCGACGCGCTCGGCCTCGACCAGGATGACGGAGGTGTCCTCGGGCACGGTGAAGCCGGCCTGCTCGGCGATCCACGCCGGGCTCCGACCTACGGCCGTGGCGTTGACCTTGGGCTCGCAGCCCGCGCCCGCCCGGCCGGAGGGGAACAGGAACGCCTCCAGCTTCGACTTCTCCTCGGCGGTCGCCAGGTGGGCGTGCAGCGTGCGGAACTCGGCCAGGGCGGTGTCGTAGATCTCGTCGTCGAGGATGACGGCCTGTTCGGAGGCGCAGATCATCCCGTTGTCGAACGACTTGGACAGCACCAGGTCGTTGACGGCCCGGCGTAGCTTGGCGCTCTTGTGCACGTACGCGGGGACGTTGCCCGCGCCCACGCCCAGGGCGGGCTTGCCCGCCGAGTAGGCGGCCTTGACCATGGCGTTGCCGCCGGTGGCGAGGATCAGCGAGACGCCCGGGTGGTGCATCAGCGTGCCGGTGGCCTCGACCGACGGGGTCTCGATCCACTGGATGCACTGCTCCGGCGCGCCCGCGGTGACGGCCGCGTCCCGCACGATGCGAGCGGCCTCGGCGCTGCAGCGCTGGGCCGAGGGGTGGAAGGCGAAGACGACCGGGTTACGGGTCTTCAGCGCCATCAGCGCCTTGAAGATCGTGGTGGAGGTCGGGTTGGTGACGGGCGTGATGGCGCACACCACCCCCACCGGTTCGGCGATCTCGACCATGTCCTCGATGTCGTCGCGGGCGATGACCCCGACGGTCTTCATCCGGCCCATGCTGTGCGTGACGTGCTCGCACGCGAACATGTTCTTGGCGGCCTTGTCCTCGAACACGCCGCGTCCGGTCTCCTCCACCGCGAGTCGTGCGAGCGCGGTGTGCTGGTCGAGGGCGGCGACCGACGCCTTCTTGACGATGTGGTCGACTTGCTCCTGCGTCAGTTCCTCGTAGTCGGCGAGTGCCTTGAGCCCGTTCGTGACCAGCCGGTCGACGGCGATGGCGGTCTCGGACGGCTCGCCGCCCGGGGCGGCAGCTCGGGTTCGGGCGTCCTGTCGGGTCATGGGGGTTGCGCCTCCGTCGTCGAGGTCGTGGGCCGGGAGACCGGCAGCGTGCGGCGTGGGGAGCGGCACCGCGGAAGATCGGTACTGCTCCTACTGCCACCGTCTCGCAGAGGGGAGCCGCCACCCAGACGTCAAAGGTCCCGGCCGGGGGCCGACCGGCCCGGCGGGGTCGGGGCCGATCGGTCACCTGACGGCGAGGGGCGCCGGATCGCGTACAGGGGCGGGCATCCGGCAGCGCCTGTAGGCGCTGCGGACGTCCCGGGGTGATGGTGGGGGGTATGCGCTTGCCGGTCCTCCCTGAGCGCCGCCTAAGCGGCGCCCGGGACTACCGCTCGGGGAGCCAGTCGTGGGCGATCCGGCGCGAGGGGTGCGTCTCGCGAGGGCGGGTGTCGTCGACGCGGAAGGTGAGGCGGTTCATCACGCCCACCACGCCGTCCACCCGCCAGGCGAGCTGGACCACCAGCGGGATGTCGCTGCGGCGTTCCAGGCGCCCCTCCAGCGTGGCCGTGCCGTCGTGGACCGAGACGATGACGGTGTGGGGCGGCAGACACATGGCGCGGGTGAGGACCTCGTCGATGATCTCCTGGCGGATCTCCCCGTCGGTACGCAGGAAGACCCGCAGCAGGTCACGGCGCGTAGCGATGCCGATCAGACGGTCCTCCTCGTCCACCACCGGAAGCCGTTCGATGTGGTGGCGCTCCATCACCCGTGCGGCGTCCGCGACGCGCTGTTCCGGGTGCACCGTGATCGCGGGTGTCGACATCAGCTGCCCGGCGGTCATGGCACGGGCCTTGGCGGCCGCGCTTCGCCCCGTGCGGCGTAGCGGCGGCAGCCGGAAGCGGCGTCCCCGGTGGTCCGGTTCGGCCTGAGCCGCCTGTCGGCGTATCAGGTCGGTCTCGGAGATCACGCCGAGGACCTTGTCGTCGGCGTCCACCACGGGCAGCCCGCTGATCCGATGCCGAGCCAGCAGCTGTGCGACGTCCTTGAACGGTGTCTCCCGGCGCGCCTCGATGACCTCGGAGGTCATCACTTCGCCGACCTTGCAGGTCTTCACGGCAGTTCCCTTCTCCACCGGTGCATGCGGGGTGCGCTCGGTTTCCCTTGCGTACGACCCGCGCAAACGGTCCCGTATCCCCGCTGGGCGATGTGCTCCTGCGGTGGGCATCGGGGGCCGGAACTCGCGGGTGAGGGCGGCCGGTCCGTCGCTGTTGTCCCGTTGGAGTGTCCCGGGTAGCCGGCCCCTGATGCCTCTTCAGCCTCCCGCGCACCGGCTTGGCGGTGCAGGGGCCAACCGGTCCCGAGCTGCCGGGCCGAACCGCCCTCTCCTCGGCTGGACACGGTCGGTGACGAGATCACCACGGCAAAGGCGGGGACGGCTGTCCCACCCCGCCGTGGGGCGGCCGGGAGGAACGCAACCATCAGGCGGAGCAGGACAGTTGCACTCACCGCTGACACGAAGACGGCAGAGCTGAGGGCGCGGTGGGGATGCGCAATGCCGCAGGGTTCAAGCCGCGATGGCCCGCAGTCGGCCGGACTGCACCCGGCCGCTTCCGTACTTTCCGGTGCCGAGTGCCGGCGGATGCGACCGGGCGCGGGGCGGTCAATGGCATCCGGCAGTCGCACTGACCGGCTCGTCCATCCCGGACAGGGCGGTGCGGGCTGCTGCGCGTGCCTCCTCGGCGGTGTCCGCGGCGAGGGCTGCAGCGGCTGCTCGCCGGCACTGGGCGAGGGTATGCCGGGCCAGTTCGGCGCGTACATAGGGCAGTGCTGCGGCGCCCATGGACAGGCTGGTGACGCCGAGTCCGGTGAGCACGCAGGCGAGCAGTGGATCGGCGGCGGCCTCGCCGCACACCCCGCAGCTCTTGCCTTCGGCGGTCGCGGCGTCGGCGGCCGCAGCGATGAGGTCGAGCAGGGCGGGCTGCCATGGGTCCTGCAGTCGCGCGAGCGCGCCCACCTGTCGGTCGGCGGCGAAGGTGTACTGCGCGAGGTCGTTGGTGCCCAGTGACAGGAACCCGGCCTCCTGAAGGATGGACCGGGCGCGCAACGCGGCCGAGGGAATCTCGACCATCGCGCCGATCTTCGCCCGCAGGCCCGCCTGACGGCAGGCGTCGACGAACGCCTGGGCGTCCGCGCGGTCCGCGACCATCGGCGCCATCACCTCCAGCTGTACCGGCAGGCCCGCGGCCGCCGTGGCCAGCGCCCGTAGCTGCGACTGCAGCACGTCGGGGTGGTCGAGCAGTGTACGTAGCCCGCGCACGCCCAGCGCCGGGTTCGGCTCGTCGGCCGGGGTGAGGAAGTCCAGTGGCTTGTCGGCGCCCGCGTCCAGCACTCGGACCACCACCCGGCCCTCGGGGAATGCCTCGAACACCTTGCGGTACGCATCCACTTGACGTTCCTCGGACGGCGCCTGCCTGCTGTCGTCGAGGAAGAGGAACTCGGTGCGGAAGAGGCCGACGCCTTCGGCCCCCGCCGCGAGGGCGGCCGGTACGTCCGCGGGGCCGGCGATGTTCGCCAGGAGCGGCACCCGGTGTCCGTCCGCGGTGGCCCCAGGACCGGAGGCGGAGGCCAGGGCCGCCTCGTGGGCGGCGGCCTGGCGCTCCAGCTCTGCCCGCGTGCGGGCATCCGGTTCCAGGAACACTTCGCCGGTGCTGCCGTCGACCGCGACGACGGTGCCTTCGGCCACCCCGGTGGCGCCGGGCAGCGCCACGACCGCCGGTACGCCCAGGGCGCGGGCGAGGATGGCGCTGTGGCTGGTCGGCCCGCCCTGCTCGGTGACGAAGCCCAGGACCAGGTCCGGGTCGAGCAGCGCGGTGTCGGCCGGGGCCAGGTCGCGGGCGAGCAGCACGTAGGGTTCTTTGCTGTCCGGCAGGCCCGGCATGGGCACGCCCAGCAGCCGGGCGATGATGCGGTCACGTACGTCGTCCAGGTCCGCGACCCGGCCCGCGAGGTACTCACCCGCCTGGGCCAGCAGCGCCCGGTAGGCGGCGAAGGCGTCGAAGACCGCGCGCTCGGCGCAACTGCCCCCGGCGATACGCCGCTCGACATCGGCTATGAGTTCGGGGTCCTGGGCCATCAGGGCCTGGGCTTCGAGGACCGCTTGTGCCTCACCGCCGGCCAGGTCACCGCGCGCCGTGAGATCTGCGGCGACCGTGTCCACCGCCCGCCGGGCGCGGCCCTGTTCACCCCGCACGGCCTCGGCCGGGATCCGCCGGTCGGGCGGCTGAAGGACCGCGGCCCCCATATGCCGTACCGCGCCGATCGCCACACCGTGGCTGACGCCGACGCCTCGAAACGTTGTCTCCATCTTGCCTGTCTCCGAATAGGTGCGGCGGCGACCGCCGCACATCGTCATCTCACTTGCGGCCGGCGGCCCGCCGGGCCGAGGCCGGGCCTTTCGCCTCCGGCCCTGCGGGGTGTGTCACCGGCTGTCGCTGGTCTGCGTCTCGGGGAGTGCGGCTCGTCCGGCCTCCAAACGGGCGACCGGGACACGGAATGGCGAACAGGAGACGTAGTCCAGCCCCACGCCGTGGAAGAAGTGCACGGAATCCGGGTCACCGCCGTGCTCGCCGCAGACACCGATCTTCAGCCCGGGCCGGGCCGCACGGCCCTCGGCGACCGCGATCTCGACCAGGCGGCCCACACCCTCGCGGTCGATGGTCTCGAACGGGGACGCCTTGAAGATGCCCTTGTCGAGGTAGGCGGAGAAGAAGGCCGCCTCGACGTCGTCGCGGGAGAAGCCCCAGGTGGTCTGGGTCAGGTCGTTGGTGCCGAAGGAGAAGAACTGTGCCTCCTCGGCGATCCGGCCCGCCGTCAGAGCAGCCCTCGGCAGCTCGATCATCGTGCCGACCGGGCACTCCACAGGGACACCGGTGGCCCTGCTGACCTCGGCCAGGACCTGCTCCACCTCCTCGCGCACAATCCGCAGTTCCTCGACCGTGTTGATCAGCGGCACCATGATTTCCGCCTGCGGATTGCCCCCGGCGCGCTTGCGTTCGACAACCGCCTCGGCGATGGCCCGTACCTGCATGGCGACCAGGCCCGGTGCCACCAGGCCCAGGCGTACGCCGCGCAGGCCGAGCATCGGGTTCTCCTCGTGCATGCGGTTGACGGCGTCGAGCAGTTCGGAGTCGTGCTCGCTGGGTGGGTTGCCGTGGGCCTCGGCGGCGGCGAGGCGTACGGCGAGTTCGGTGCGGTCGGGCAGGAACTCGTGCAGGGGCGGGTCGAGGAGGCGGATGGTGACCGGCAGGCCGTCCATCGCCTCCAGGATGCCGACGAAGTCCTGCCGCTGGAGCGGCAGCAGCGCGTCGAAGGCCCGTTTGCGTTCGGCGTCGGTGCGGGCCAGGATCATCGCCTCGACCAGCTGGCGGCGGTCGCCGAGGAACATGTGCTCGGTGCGGCACAGTCCTATGCCCTGCGCGCCGAACCGGCGGGCGCGGGCGGCGTCCTCGGGGGTGTCGGCGTTGGCTCGCACACCCAACCGCCGTACGCCGTCGGCTTGTCGCATGGCGCGGGCCACGGCGTCGACCAGTCCGGCCGCTCGCTCACCCTGCCCGCCGGTCTCGAAGTACCGCATCACGATGGAGTCGACCAGCGCAGCCGCCCCGGGGTAGACCGCGCCTTCGGTGCCGTCGACGGAGATGACCGTGCCCTCCTCGACGACGGTGCCGCCCACGCTGAAGCGACGGCCCTGCGGATCCACGGTGATTTCCTCGGCACCGCACACGCAGACCTTGCCCATGCCGCGGGCGACCACGGCCGCGTGGCTGGTCTTGCCGCCCCGGCTGGTCAGCACGGCCTGGGCGGCGACCATGCCGGGCAGGTCGTCGGGGGTGGTCTCCTGACGTACGAGGACGACCTTCTCCCCGGCGGCGGCGCGCCGGACCGCCTCGACGGAGTCGAACACCGCGGCGCCGACGGCGGCACCCGGCGAGGCCGGGATGCCGTGCGCGAGCGCCTCACCGACGGCCGGGGTGTTGAAGCGGGGGAACATCAGCCGGGCCAGCCCGTCGCCGCTGACCCGTGCCAGGGCCTCGTCCGGGGTGATCAGTTCCTCGTCGACGAGCTCCGCGGCGATGGCGAAGGCGGCCTCGGCGGTGCGCTTGCCGACCCGGGTCTGCAGCATCCACAGTCGGCCCCGCTCGATGGTGAACTCGATGTCGCACAGGTCCCGGTAGTGAGTCTCCAACGTCCTTATGTGTTCGAGCAGTTGGGCGTACGACGTCGGATCCAGGTGCTCCAGGTCGGTCAGCGGGACGGTGTTGCGGATGCCCGCGACGACGTCCTCGCCCTGAGCGTTGGACAGGTAGTCGCCGTACACGCCTCGGGCGCCGGTGGCCGGGTCGCGGGTGAAGGCGACGCCGCTGCCGGAGTCGGGCCCGAGGTTGCCGAAGACCATGGTCTGTACATTGACCGCGGTGCCGAGGTCGTCGGGGATGTGTTCGCGGCGGCGGTAGAGGCGGGCGCGTTCGCCGTTCCAGGACTCGAAGACGGCCAGGACCGCTCGGCGCAGCTGCTCGGCAGGGGACTGCGGGAAGTACTCGCCCGTCTCCTGACGGATCAGCTCCTTGGAGATCTCGACGAGCCCGGCCAGATCGGCCGCGTCAAGGCTTAGATCGTCCGGCGCGCCCCGGGCCTCCTTGAGGCGGGTCATGGCGTCTTCGAACAGTGCACTGCCGACGCCCATGACGGTGCTGCCGAACATCTGCACGAGGCGGCGGTAGGAGTCCCAGGCGAAGCGTTCGTTCCCGGAGGACTTCGCCAGCCCGAGCACGGACTCGTCGTTGAGACCGATGTCCAGGATCGTCTCCATCATGCCGGGCATGGAGAACCGGGCCCCGGAGCGGACGGACAGCAGCAGCGGGTCGTCCGGCTGGCCCAGCCGCCGTCCGGCCGCCTCCTCCAAGGCCGTCAGATGATCGGAGATCGCGCGGGCCAGGCTGTCCGGCTCGGTGCCGGTGGCCAGGAAGGAGCGGCAGGCTTCGGTGGTGACGGTGAACCCGGGCGGCACCGGCAGGCCCATCCGGGTCATCTCGGCCAGGTTGGCGCCCTTGCCGCCGAGCAGGTCGGCCATGTCACGGCCGCCCGCGGCGAAGTCGTACACGTAACGGACCATGACGGTGTGCCCTTTCAGCCTGCTGTCCCGTGGGAAGTTGTGGGGCCCGGTCGTGTCCGCCGGGCGTCGTGGCCGGTCGGCGTACGACGTGCGGCGGACCCGCGCGGGTGTTTCACATCTCGAAGACGATGCGTGCCTTGATCTGACCGTTGAGGACTTCGGCGATGGAGTCGTTGACGGTCTCCAGCGGCCGGGTTTCGTAGATCACCTTGGTGCGTCCGGCGGCGTGCAGCTGGAACACCTCGTCCAGGTCCTGGCGGGTGCCGACGATCGAGCCGATGACGGAGGTGCCGTTGAGCACGGTGTCGAAGATCGGCACCTGAATGGTTCCGCCGGCGGGCAGGGCGACCATGACCAACTTGCCGCCGCGCCGCAGTCCGCCGTAGACGGACGCGAACGCCTGCTCGTTGACGGCCAGCGCGATGGCCGCGTGGGCGCCCCCGTGCTGCTTGAGCACCTCGGCCGGGTCCTCCTTGCGGGCATCGATGAGAATGTCCGCGCCGAGCTCCCGGGCGAGTTCGAGCTTCTCGTCGGTGACGTCGATCGCGGCGACGGTCGCCCCGGCGATCTTCGCGTACTGCACGGCGAGGTGTCCGAGACCGCCGACACCGGAGATCGCCACCAGCTGGGTCGGGCGGACGCCGGCAACCTTGAGCGCCTTGTACGTCGTGACGCCGGCGCAGGTCAGCGGGGCGGCGTCGCGCGGGTCGATGCCGTCGGGGACCACAGCGGCGAAGTCCGCGGGGGCGAGCATCTTCTCGGCGTAGCCGCCGTCCACGCTGTAGCCGGTGTTCTGCTGCTGCTCGCACAGTGTCTCCCAGCCGGACAGGCAGTGCTCGCACCGCCCGCAGGCCCAGCCCAGCCAGGGGACGGCCACCCGCTGCCCGACCTCCAGATGAGTCACCCCGTCTCCGAGCGCCTCGACGATGCCGACGCCCTCGTGACCGGGGATGAATGGCGGGGTCGGCTTGACCGGCCAGTCGCCGTGGGCGGCGTGGATGTCGGTGTGGCACAGCCCGGACGCCTCCAGCCGGATGCGGATCTGGCCGGGGCCGGGCTGCGGGTCCGGGCGCTCCTCGATCACCAGCGGCTGGCCGAAGGACCGGACGACTGCTGCCTTCATTTTGATGCTCCTCGGTTCTGTCTGTTCGGTGCGGTTCCAGCGTCGAACGGGCCCCGACGCGGCGGGCAGGTCCTGGACGTCCTCGCGTGTGGGGCCCCTCGGCCCTCAACCGTGCGGAAACCGGCCCTCAGCCGTGCGGGACGACGGCGACCGGGGCGACGGCGTGGTGCAGGACGGCATGGGCGACCGGCCCGATGCGCATACCGAGAGCGGGCCGGTGCACCCTGCGGCCGACCACTACGAGTCCGGCCTGCGCGGCGGCCTGCAGTACGACTCCGGACGCACGGGCGAGATCGACCGTGCAGGCGACCGGGACCTGCGGGTACTTCTCCCGCCACGGCCTGAGGGCGTCGGACAGTGCCTCCTCCGCCTGACCCGTGATACCGCCATCCTGGCTGGCCGGCTGCCCCACAGCGGGGCCGTATCCGTACAGCGGCGGCAGACTCGGCGCGTGCACAGCGCGCAGCGCGGTTCTGCGGGCGGCGGCCGTCTCGAAGGCGAACTCCAGCAGCGGCCCGGCCGGGCCGTCGAGGTCGTCGAGCCCGACCACGACATCTCCACCGTCGTGCTTGGCGGCCGAGCGGGCGTTCGCCCGCACCATGACCACCGGGCCGTTCGCCCGAGCCAGCACCTGCTGCCCCACGGAACCGAGCAGGAACCCTGCGATGGCGCCGTGACCGCTGGAGCCCAGCACCAGCATCTGGGCCTTCTCAGCCTGGCCCAGCAGCACCCCGGCCGCGGTGTCGGATATCTGACTCGGTGCTGACCGTCAGTTCCGGATGCCGCCCGCGCAGCTCCTCCTCGGCCTCCCGCAGTATGCGCAGTGCCCAGTGCTTCTGCGTGTCCAGATCCTGTGCGACGGGCACGTCGTGCGGCTGCCGGATCCGGGCATGCACCAGATGCAGCGGCAGATCGCGGCGCTGTGTCTCGCGGGCTGCCCAGTCAGCGGCGGCGACGCTTTCGGGGGAGCCGCCCAGGCCGACGGTGATGGGGCGAATCATGGGAAGCGACCTCCGGATACGGGACCAGCGGGCCGCGGACGATGGCGTCGGCCCATGTCCCGAGCCTTACGAGGGGGCGGCCGCGGTTCCAGGAGCCGATGGTCCCGACTCGGACGGCATGGTCCCCAATGGTGAAGAAGGCACACCCGGGTCACCTCGGCGTTCGGCACCGGCCGGCGCCGGGTAGGCGATCAAAACCGGTACGCGGGGGAATGCGGGAACAGCGGAGCGAAAAGGGCCGGTCGGCCCTGGCCGTTCGGCCCGGAATCGCGCAAGATCTGTGACAGGGAAGGACCGGTCCCGCCCATCCGGCGGTTCCGTGCCGGAGAATGACGACACAGGACAGGAGCCGTCGATGGCGGACAGCGAGCGACCCGGACCAGACAACCCGATCCGGGTCTTCCTGCTGGACGACCACGAGGTGGTACGCCGGGGGGTACACGACCTGCTGAACGACGAACCGGACATCACCGTGATCGGCGAGGCCGCGAACGTGGAGCAGGCACTGGTCCGCGTCCCCGCGCTGCGCCCGCAGGTGGCCGTGCTCGACGTGCGCCTGCCCGACGGCGACGGAGTGACCGTCTGCCGGGAGCTGCGCTCCCAGATGCCGGAGCTGGCCTGCCTGATGCTCACCTCCTTCGACGATGAGGAGGCCCTGCTCGACTCGATCATGGCCGGCGCCTCCGGATACGTGCTGAAGCAGATCCAGGGCTCCGACCTGGTCTCGGCTGTGCGCACAGTGGCCGCGGGCCAGTCTCTGCTCGACCCGAGCGCCACCACCCGGCTGATGGCCCGGCTGCGCAAGGACCAGCAGCCCGAGGAGGAGCCGGACGCCCTGCCGGGGCTCACCACCCGCGAGCGGGAGATCCTGGCCCTGATCGGCGAGGGCCTGACCAACCGCCAGATCGGTCAGCGGCTCTACCTCGCCGAGAAGACCGTCAAGAACCACATCTCCCGCCTGCTCGCCAAGCTTGGTGTGGAGCGGCGCATCCAGGCGGCGGTCATTGCCACGCAGGCCCAGGACCGGCTGCGGCACGAAGGGCGCTGAGCCTCCACTCGCAGCCGAAAAGCCCGCAGGGCCGAACGTCCCTCACCTGACCCCCGTGCGGCCCAAGCCGAACCCCCTCCCCGGCCGCCAGGCTGGCAGCGCACCCGGACACCGCCGGGCGCCACTGAGCGGGAGGGCGACGGACATGACCGTGCGCGTGGGCATCAACGGCTTCGGCCGCATCGGACGGAACTATCTGCGCTGCGTGCTGGAGCGCGCGGAGAGCGGTACCGGCGCACCGGTCGAGGTCGTGGCGATCAACGACCTCACCTCGCCGGACGCACTGGCCCATCTGCTGGCGTACGACTCGACGTATGGCCGCCTCGCCCGCACTGTCGAACACGACGACACTTCGATCACCGTCGACGGCCACCGCATCGCCGTGACCGCCGAGCGTGACCCGGCCGAGCTGGACTGGGGACACCTCGGTGTGGACGTGGTCATCGAGTCGACCGGCCGCTTCCGCACCCGTGAGCAGGCCGGTCTGCACCTGAAGGCGGGCGCCCGCAAGGTACTGCTCTCCGTGCCGGGCAAGGGAGTTGACGCCACGATCGTGATGGGCGTCAATGAGGCCACGTACGTCCCGGAAAGCGACCACGTGGTCTCCAACGCCTCGTGCACCACCAACTGCGTGGCGCCCATGGTGAAGGTGCTCGACGAGCACTTCGGCCTGGTCAAGGGCCTGATGACCACCATCCACGGCTACACCAACGACCAGGTGGTCCTCGACGGCCCGCACAAGGACCTGCGCCGCGGTCGCAGCGCCGCCGTCAACATCATCCCCACGTCCACCGGCGCTGCCCGCGCGGTCGGCCTGGTCCTGCCGGAGCTGACCGGGACCTTGGACGGCATCGCCGTCCGCGTGCCGGTCGAGGACGGCTCGCTGACCGACCTGAGCGTGGTTCTGGAGCGGCCCGTGACTGCGGACGAGGTCAACGCCGCGTTCCGGGAGGCCGCCGACGGGCCGCTGAAGGGCATCCTGCGCGTCTCGGACGCCCCAATCGTCTCCCGCGACGTCGTCGGCGACCCCGCCTCGTGCGTCCTGGACGCCCCGCTGACGCAGGCGCACGGCGATCTGGTCAAGGTCTTCGGCTGGTACGACAACGAGTGGGGCTACACGAACCGACTGCTCGACCTCACCGAGTACGTCGCCGCACGCCTCCCTCGGATCTGACAGAGGAAGACTGAGGCACGACGGGTGACCGCCGACCGAGTCCGGCATCCGGATCGGCGGGGCCTTACCACCGCATCGTGACACTCGGACGTCCTGCGGCGTGTTCGTCTTTGTCTCCTCCACGGCATATGCGGGCCGGCAACCGGCAAACAAGCAACCCCGGGATCCAGCCCGCCCCGGCAGCCGTCCCGGAGATCGCCTTCCGGCTGCCAGAGCACGGCCTGACCGCAGGCGGCCGGTGCCGGTCGAGCAGGATGGACGGCATGAAGTCGGAATTCGACGACCACAGCGGCCTCTCGCACCCGGACGGGAATCCCCCCGGGCAACACATCGTCCGCCTTCCCCACGGGCGGGTCGCACACAGCACAGGACACCAGTCGACCCGCAAGACCTCTGATCCCCTCGCCCTGCAGCGGAGACAGACGCTCGGTCTGATTATTCGGTGGGGCGGACACGGCTCGTCCCCCCGCCCACCGTCGTCCTGCCACCGCTTCGATGCCCGTCAGGCGGTGCATCGGCCGCGGGATGGGCGTGGGGGTGGTGCGGAAGCCGACGGCGACCGCCGCGCGCACGACGTCGGCTGACAGGCCAGACGGCACTGCCTTCTCAGCGACGTGCCGGGGCGGCGCGTTCGCCCTCAGCCCGCTGCCTCAGACGGCGGAACTGCCGGGTTTGCATGATCCAGTGGGCGGGCTCCCAGACCACGAGGTTGGCCAAGCCGGCTGGGAGAGCCGGGCGTGCCGCTGCGTAGCCGCTGACGACGAGGCGGGTACGGCCGGGTGCGGGCTCGCTGAGCAGGAATCCCCACAGGGAGTCGCTGTAGTACCGGGGCCTGTCCGTGGCGGGGTCGAAGGGGTGCCCCCACAGGTTCAGCGAGGCCCTCAGCCCCAGGAAGCGCTGCGGCTCCAGGGCCGCGACCTCGAACCAGGTGTTGCCGCTCGGCGTCGAGGCGAGGTGGTCGCCGAGCGCGATGCCCTGCCACTCCGGGTGGATGCGGTCGGCGCTGGGGCGTCCGGCGTTGTCGAGGCGGTCCCAGCTGTACCAGCCGGCGCGGTCGCAGCCCATCTGCACCAGCCAGGGCCATACCTGGGACACCGGTGCGTCGATGGTCACCGCCATCGTTGCGCCGCGCTTTCCAGCGGGGACGATCTCGGCGCCCGGGTAGGTCATGCGCAGTTCGTCGTCGGTGGCACCCCATCGCAGCAGCCTCGGGCGCACGGTGACCGACCAGGCGGCAGCCGTCGCTGCGGCTGCGATCAGGGCGTTCGTGTGGTTTCGGATCATGGTGCTGCCTCCTTCACCGGCTGTGGAAGCGCCGGCCGCAGCGTGGTGAACAGGGTGAGCGTCAATGCCGTGAAGAGCAGGCCGAGCACTGTCATCGCTGCGGCCTGCCCGGCGGAGGCGTCGGGGAGATCCCGCAGCCAGGCGGCGACTGCCATGGCTCCGACGGCCGGGCCGACCAGCGCCAACCATCCCGACAGCGCCAGAGCCGTCTTGCGGGCCCACGCAGCTCCGTGACGCATACCGGCTGCTGCGGCGATGGCGGCGGGCAGGCCCACGCCGAGGTCGAGCAGCGCGATCGTCCAGAAGTAGCCGGGGCCCTCCTGGTAGTCCGCGGCCGAGGGGTGCGATCCGGCGGCGTCGAGAAGAGCAGGTATGTAGCGCGCGAAGGCCACGACAGCCAGGAATGGGATCAGAATGCCGCCGACGATCCGCTCCCGCCTGGCGGGCGGCACCCAAGCCGCCGGGTCCAACTGCTGCCAGGCGAGCACGGCCGTGGTCCAGCCGAGGACGAACAGGGCGAGGTGCAGCGGGAAGAACGCCTCGCCGTTGCCGTCGTAGCGCAGGTACTGCGGTCCCAGGACGTACTGCGGAGCCATGTACGCCGCGTATACGGCCGGTGCGAGGGCGACCATGGCGCCCAGCCGGTGCCGGCGCAGCACGAGGACGCCGGCGCACACCGCGAGCGGGGCGACGACGGCGACCGCGAAGATGTCGAGCGCCACGAGCTGGCTCTTGAGCGCCCCGTCGTCGGGGACCGGGTACTCGATCACGGCGGACCCGACGGGACCGAGCAGCGTGTTGACCACGATCAAGGCCGCCAGGGCCAGCAGGCCACCGGCGAGCAGTCGGCCACGAATCAGCGCTCCGGCCGCATGGGGCGGCGCCTCGGAGCTGCTGGCAGGGACGGGCAGTTCGGCCATCGCACACCCCTTTCCCACACCACAGTAGGAAGCGCGGCAAGGCGTGGAGCAGGGCCGAAGGTCCCCGCAAGAGGGCCGGGAGTCTGCCGACGCCGGGCCGCCGGCCACCAGTCTCGTCCCGTGGACCTATAGCGCAGGCACGCAGTCCCAGGGAGCGCTGCCTGGAGTGGCCTGCGGCGTTCGCCGTGACCCAGACCCGTATGGGGCCCACCGGCTCTTCCGCTTCATCCGCCCCGCCCTACGGTGGAGGGGTGATCAACCGCTCCGCGGGAGGAGAGCACGTAAAGATCGTCGCGTGCGGGCGGCCTCGCGAACGAGGAGCTGCTGCGTGGTAGACCTCGCCGGCCGGAGCGGCGACAACGCTCTCGTCCGCGTTAAGGCGACCTGAACCCCGGGACCACGCACGGCCACGGATCTTCGAACCGGAGCCGAGGTCTCGCGCGGTGTGGGGACGGGGAGCCCTCGCGGATGCCGATCCCGACGCCCGCGCCTGACTCGATGATCACTCCGAAGGACCGCGTGTCAGAGGGCCGATTGGCCCCTGCGGGGGGACGATGAGGTCCTTGCGGGGCGTGTTCTGGCGTGGTGTCTGGAGGTAGGGCGCAACAGCGTCGTGCGGCGAATCCCGGCCCGGCCCGGCCCGGCCCGGCTCGGCGAGTGGAGTGGGAACGGATCGTCGCGGCGCCGGCAGAAGCGGCAATCCGCTCGGCTGGGTACCCGACGGCTGGGACCTGTCGCATCGGCAGCACGTGAGGAGGATGCCATGGCACCGCGACTGGATGAGAAGACGGTGGCGAAACTGGTGGCCGAGGCCACGACGGCTCCGTCCATGCACAACGCCCAGCCGTGGCGCTTCCGCTTCCTGACCGGCGAACGTCTCGTGCTGCTCTACGCCGATCCCGAGCGGGCCATGCCCCGCTCGGATCCGGACAGCCGGGCGCTGCACATCGGCTGCGGGGCCGCACTGTTCAATCTACGGGTGGCAGCCGCGCACGCGGACCTTGTCCCCGACACGCGGCTGCTGCCCGAGCCTCAGGACCCGCTGCTGCTCGCCGCCGTGCACCTGGCCGACCCCACGGGGCGCTTCCGGGACGACGACCTGGCCCGGCTGCACCCGGTGGTCCGGGAGCGGCACACCAGCCGCCACCCCTTCGCCGAGAAGGGCGTGCCCGAGGACGTGCGGTCCACCTTGCAGGATGCTGCCGCGCGGGAAGGGGCCGAGCTGCTCTTCCCCGGCCTGTGGCATACCGAGACCGTACTCGACCTCGTCCGTGACGCGGAAAGCCGCGACTTCATGGACGCCGAGGCCAATGAGGACCTGGTGCGCTGGACCCGGCTCGGGCCCGAGGCGGACACTGCCGTCGACGGCGTCCCCGAATACGCCTTCGGGCCTCGTAAATGGGACGGCAAGGCTCCCGTACGTGACTTCACCGGACGCCGGCCGGTAGCCGACCGCGGCACCACGACCTTTGAACACACCCCGCACCTCGCCCTGCTCAGCACCCTCGGTGACGGCCCCGCCGACTGGCTGCGCGCCGGGCAGGCACTCGAACGCGTCCTGCTGGAGGCCACCCTGGTCGACCTGGCCACCTCCCTGACCTCCCACGCCCTGGAGGACCGCGAGCTGCGCCTGCTTGCCCGCGACCCGGGATTGGGCGCCGGCCAGGTGCAGATGGTGCTGCGTCTGGGCTACGGTCCGCGAGGCCCGGCCACGCCCCGCCGCCCCGTGGGGGATGTCCTTGAGATCGCGTGATCAGACGCCGTGGCGGTCCGGGCGGGAAACGAGGCGCTCCGGAGTGCAGACGCCGTCCTGACGGGATCGACGACTTGTGATTATTTGCCTCTGGCCTGGGGCCGAAGTGCCCCGGGCTGGACGCTTGGCGGCCTTCGAAGACGCGCATTGCCGCGGAACGGCGAGGAGGACGCTGCCGGCGAAGCAGGCGCCCGCGTCGGCCTGATGGACCTCGCCGATGTGGATCTGCCCGCGGACGCGGACGTCTACCTGTGTGGCTCGCTGCCGTTCATGCGCGCTGTACGAGCACAGTTGCTCCAGGCCGGCATCCCCGCCCGGCACATCCGCTACGAGGTCTTCGGCCCGGACCTGTGGCTGGCCCACGCCGAGAACTGAGCGTTGGGCCTATGGCACCTGCGGTGGTTCGGGCAGACGGCCGGTCAAGGATTCGATGTACTGCCGCACCAGATCAAGATCGATGTCGGCGAGGAAGGCGGTCTCTGTGTGCCCGCCGTACTTCATCTGGCCGGCGGTCAGCGCCGGCGGAATTCCCCGGCCGCGCACCCAGGTCTTGATCTGGCGCTCGAAGGCCCACGCGTCACCGGTGAGCTCGAAGTTCCAGCGCGCGACAAGTCGCCAGCCCTGGGACACGTGTTGGGTGATGCGTTGGTCGAGGTTGGCAATGCCCCACTTCAGAGCGCGATGGCCATCATGGACGACGAGGTAGAGGTGGCCCGGCCGGGCGGGGTTGATGCCGCGCTCGGCGCAGGTCGGGCAGCCTCCCTGCGGGCCTCGGATGTTGTGCAGCGTCGGCCCAGGGGCCAGGACCGTCTCACACGTCAGGCAGCGCGCCCTCCAGGGCAGGTCCGTGCTGCCCGGATAGGGGACGAGCGGTTCGAGTCCCTTCTCCAGCATGCTGGCGATGGCCTCTGCCTCGTCGAGCCGCAGCGCGTCCGCGATCTTCTCCGAGCGGCACGACCAGCATTGGCGACCGCGGGCGCGGACCTTCGCATAGGTGGGGGTGCCGACGTGACTGCAGCGCATGCAGCGACACAACCAGGGCTGCAGCGACCCCGGATAGCCGACCAGGGGCTCCAGACCAGCCTCCGTCATCAGCTTCCGCGCGGGCTCATCGGTGACATCGCGGCCGGCACAGTTGGTGCAGCCGCCGCGCCCGTTCTGGACGTGGGACAGCTTCTTCGGCTTGATGACCCCGCAGTGGACGCATCTGGCCGACCACGGCTTGCCAGCCCCCGGATAGTCCTCGAGCGGGTCCCAGCCCCATGTGAGCATGACGGCAGCAGCCTGCGCCCCATCGCGGGTGAGCTTGGCTGCGATCTTGAGAGACCGGCAGGTCTTGTTGCAGACACCGGTTCCCTTGTTCACGACGTCGTTGTAGCGCGGCGCGCTCACCGCATTGCATGTCAGGCAGAGGCACATCCAGGGAAGTTGTGTGCCCGGGAAGGGCTCGATCGGGCGCGCTCCGCGGCTTGTCAGGGCCTCGATGGCCTCAGCTTCGGTTACCTTGCGTGGCACACGGTCCCCCTTGGCGGCGCGCCGGGCGCCATCTCTGCTTGAGGGAGATCCTATTCCAAGGAAGGTTGCAGGGCAGGGGCTGGGCGAGAACCGGGGCGGGTCGTCCCGCCCACTATCTCGCGGTTCCGGAACGCTCTCCCGCCGATGGCTGGTTGGTGTCGCCCTGGTGAAGCCGTAGAACGCTGTCCGCCTGCACCTGGCCCTGCTCCGTCCCCTCGGCGGCGGTGCGGGCCCCGCAGTTGGAGGCGTTCTACGCGTGCCGGTGTCCCCGGTTGGCGTCGAACTCGGCCCAGGCGCGTTCCCACCGCGCCATGCGCCGCACA
Source organism: Streptomyces sp. B21-105 (assembly GCF_036898465.1). Lineage (NCBI taxonomy): Bacteria > Bacillati > Actinomycetota > Actinomycetes > Kitasatosporales > Streptomycetaceae > Streptomyces > Streptomyces sp. B21-105. Next base: position 7,757,412 of record NZ_JARUMJ010000001.1, read on the forward strand.
TCCAGCCGTACCCGGGCGACCCACCAGCCGCCCACTACCAGTACGCACACACCTGCCCCGGCGGCCGCGCCGAGGGCGGCTCCCTGTGACCTGGCCTGGGCGGGGGTGGGCGGTGCGGGACGGAGGCGGTCGGCGTCGTCGAGCCACACCGTGGTGTAGGAGCCCGCCTTGCTGCCCGCTGCCACTGGGGCCTCACCGGTCTTGGGGGAGCCGTCGGGGGTCGTCCACCGCACGGTCGTCCGCACGTGGTCTTCTGCCATCCCGGAGAACCGTGACGGCGTCGCGGGGGCGTCCTCGACGAGGCGCGCTGCAGTGCGATGCAGGACATGCGCCTGGTCGAGAGCGGAGCGCTCGCCCACGGCAGCCGTCACCACGCCCACCGCGGGCACCATGAGCAGGAGCAGCGCCGCTGCTGCGACGCCGATCCAGGCTTCGGCGACGTCGGAGCGCCGCTTGAGCAAGTTGCGCCGCCAGCGCCAGAGCAACACCCTGCCACCGTGTATCAGCATGTGTGCATCCCTCCGGGCATGACGGACCTGAACATCACACCGCTACGGTGACGGATCGGCGAGCGATGGCGGCAGAGACCATCGGGGTCGTCTTGGGAGGGCCGATCGGCCCTGTTGCAAGAGCCGGCCGGGCCCGGCTGCCGAAGCGCCGCCGGGCACAATGCCGTTCATGACAGACGACGTGGGCGATGGCATGGATGCTCCTCAACTGGGTGAGGCCGTGGCGCTGCTGGCGGACTTCCTTGGCGCCGAGCCGTTGACCGCGGCCATCGCCTCACTGGAGCGGGACCTGGCGGGAAGGCCCGCGAGACAGGTCGGTGACCTGGCCGCCACTCGGGGAATCAGTCCCGACCTGATGGTGGCTGCGCTGACCGTGCGTGAGAGCCTCGGCCGGCTGAACGACCTCATCCATGCGGCCGGGATCGTTTTGGCGCTGCCTCATCTCCTGGAGGAGGGGGAGGAGATCTCCGTACGTCCTTCGCTGGCTGCCGGCAACGATCCGCGCCGACCGTTCGACCTGGAGACGAACCGGCGCGTGGCCGAGTTCAAACTGGCGCGGTGGCGCGGCGCGGACGCCATGCGCAAGCGGCAGACGTTCAAGGATCTGGTCATGCTTGCCGCCGACCGCACGAGCCGGCGCGCCGAACTGTTCGTCGTCGGACCCGAGCCCGGCCGCTTCCTGCGCACCTCCAGGGCGACGGCCGCCTGGGCGCTGGACCGCACGCCGCACGCCCGCCGAGTGTTCGAGGAGTCCTTCGGCTCCCTGGACCTCTCCGTCGCGCAGTTCACCGCGCACCACGCCGGCCATGTCCGGGTCACCGACCTGTGCGACGTGCTGCCGCCCATGGTGGCAGCGGCGCTGGTGCGCTGATCACGGCCGGGCACACGGCCGGGCGTCGGTCATGCGGGTGAACGCTACGACCGGCTCCTGATGCGGTGCCCGGCCGAAGCGCCTGATGTGGGTGGGCCGGACGGTCCTGGTCGTCGCCCGTTGCACGGGACCAACAGCCCTCGGAAAAGGGACTGTTCGGCCCGAGTGCCGCCTTCTGGGGTTCGAAGAAGCTGCTTTCGAGACCGAACGGGAGGAGGCAAGGCCACGGACCGCCGCTTCCATCTGCCGGCTGCGCGTTCTCCAAATTTTGAGGCCGCAGTTGGAAGCGGTGCCTTTCCGGCTCGGTCACCGTTCGGCCGCCTGCCACACCCGTCCCGGCCGGCCGGACGTACCCGGCTTGCTCGGCGACGACGCCGAGCGCTGCGCCCTCCTGCGGCAACCCGGCCGTCGGCCGGCGCGACGGGTCACTGTCTGCCGCGGCTCAGCAGCCGCCGAGAGGTTCCGCTCCGCCACGGTCGCCTTCTGCAACCGCTGCTCCTCTGCCCCACCTCGGCGACACCGACCTCACGCAACTCGCCCCGTGCGTCCTTGACGTATGCCTGCGGGTTTGAGGCCAGCTCGCTGCTGTGGGCCGTGTGGTCCGGTTTGATGGGGCCGGCAGGCCCATGCCTGAGGGTCACAAGCCCCACGCCTTCCCCATGCAGGAAAGCCTAGCCTCACCTTTGTCGGTGATCGATTGCTGGGCGGACTTGCCCGGCGCGATGTGGCGGAGACACACATGAGTCGCACAGATGGGGTATTCGACGAAGCAGGCGGCCTGGGGTTCACCGTCATGGATGCCCCGCCGCTCTCTCTGGCGGACCTGGCTCCCGGCGCCCGTGCCGCGGTGATCGGGTTTGCCGCCGACGGTGAGCCCACCGTTGTCCGCCGGCTGCACGACCTCGGATTCACCCCGGGCGCGGTGGTGGAGGTGGTACGCCGGGCGCCGCTGCGTGACCCGGTCCTCTACCGGGTCAAGGACTACGAGGTGTGCCTGCGCCGGGCGCAGGCTGCGTGCGTTCACATCGGAGAGGAGACGAGGTGAGCGCGAACTGCCATGCTGCGGGCGGCGCGGACGCGACCCTGACCGGGGCGCCCCGGATCGCCCTGGTCGGTGCCCCCAACTCGGGAAAGACCAGCGTCTTCAACGGCCTTACCGGCCTGCGCGCCAAGACCGGCAACTACCCCGGAGTGACCGTGTCCCGGTTCGTCGGGACCTGCCGGACCGGCCCGCACCGGCATGTGATCGAGGATCTGCCGGGCACCTACAGCCTGGAGCCGATCAGCCCGGACGAGCGGATCACCGTCGATGTGCTGGAGGGCCGGCTGGAGGGTGCGCACCGGCCGGACGCGCTGCTGGTCGTCGCGGACGCCACCACGCTGGCGCGCTCCCTGGGATTCGTCGCCCAGGTCCTGGCCCGTGGACTGCCGGCCTGCGTGGTGGTGACCTTCACCGACGAACTGGCCCGACGTCAGGGCCGCCTGGACCTCGACGCGTTCGCCGAGGCGCTCGGCGTGCCGGTGCTGCCCGTGATCGGCCACCGCGGATACGGCATCGCGCGGCTGCGCGAGCAGCTCACCACCTGGCGCACCTGGCCGATCCCGGCCGTCGCACCGCCCATCGAGCCGGGCGAGCGGGACGCCTGGGCGCAATCGGTGCTGGCCTACGCCGGCTACCGGCCCCCCGAGCGCCACCGGGTCACCCAGCGGGTCGACGCGGTGCTGCTGCATCCGGTGTGGGGCACGGCGGTGTTCTTCGCGGTGATGGCGTTGTTCTTCCAGACCGTCTTCACTTTGGCCTCCCCGTTGCAGGGCGGGGTGGAGTCCCTGTTCGCTTGGCTGTCGGGCCAGGTGGACGCCCATATCGGCAATCCGTGGCTGTCCGGGCTCCTGGGGGACGCTCTCATCGGCGGGGTCGGCGGCGTGCTGGTGTTCGTCCCGCAGATCGTGCTGCTGTTCCTGCTCCTGGCCCTGCTGGAGGGAGTGGGGTACATGGCGCGGGCGGCGTTCCTGATGGACCGGGTGATGGCCCGCTTCGGCCTGGAGGGCCGGGCCTTCGTGGCGCTGCTGTCCTCGTTCGCCTGCGCGATCCCCGGCATCATGGCCACCCGCACCCTGCCCTCGGCCAAGGACCGCCTGGCCACCATGATGGCCGCACCGCTGATGACCTGCTCGGCCCGGCTCCCGGTCTACGTGCTGCTCATCGGCCTGCTGGTCGACCCGTCCGTGCGTGTCGGCCCGTTCGGCGCGCAGGGCCTGGTCATGTTCGGTCTCTACCTGCTGGGCGCCGTCTCCGCGATGCTGGCCGCCTGGGCATTCAAGAAGCTCGGCGACCGCCACGGCCAACCGGTGCCGTTCTTCATGGAGCTGCCGCCCTACCGCTTGCCCGCCCCGCGCGCGGTGCTGGTGGCGATGTGGTCCTCCGCGCGCGCCTTCCTGCGCAAGTGCTCGACCGTCATCGTCGCCACCAGCATCGTCCTGTGGCTGCTGCTGAACCTGCCGCTGCACACGGCCGCGCAGATGCAGGCGGCAGGCGTGGACACCACCAACCCCACGGCCGTGTCCGCCTACACCGTCGACCACAGCTACGCCGCCGGCCTGGGCCGGGCGGTGGCTCCCGTCTTCGACCCGCTGGGCTTCGACTGGCGCATCAACGTCGGCGTGCTGTCGGCACAGGCCGCCCGCGAGACCTTCGTCGCCACCCTCGGTCAGGTCGCCGCCGCCGAGGATCCCGAAGAGCCGGCACAGGCCCTGCAGGCCATGACCTACCCCGACGGGCCCCGCGCCGGACAGCCGGTGTTCACCGCGCCCACCATCGCCGCGCTGCTGGTCTACTTCGTCTATGCGCTGCAGTGCATGGCCACCGTGGCGGTCCTGCGCCGGGAGACCGGCACCTGGAGATGGCCGGCCATAGCCTTCACCTACCTGACCGTGCTGGCCTGGCTGATGGCCTACCTGGCCCGGACGGTCACCGTTCTGCTGGGCGGGTGAGCCGCGGCCATGATCCCCATACACCCCCAGCAGGTGCCCGGTCGGTCCGACCGGCTGCGCTGGATCATCCCCGCCGGACACCTCACCGGCACCGGCCCACTCACGGAGGTACCCGAACCGCTGGCAGCGTTGCTGGCCGACGGCACCCTCGCTCAGATCACCCTGGACGGCGAGGCCGTCGTCACCAGCCTCGGTGCGGGCCGCACCTGGTCCCAGGAGGGTGCCAGGGTTCGCGGTGCGCTGCACACCGCCCTCGGCGACCCCGACGGATGGATCCCAGTCACCAGCAGCGCCGCCTACGATGACGACGCGCTGCTGTACGGGGTGGCACGCGAGGTTCTCGCCGGACAGATGGGTGACTTCGCGCGGTCCCACGGCGGGAGCATCGACCTCGTCGGCGTATGCGACGGCGTCGTCACGGTCCGTCTCGGCGGCGCCTGCCACGACTGCCCCGCCTCCTGGTTCACGCTGCATCAGCGGCTGGAGCGTCAGCTGCGGCGACGCCATCCCGGTCTGCGGGAAGTCCGCAACGCGGCCTCACCGGCAAGCCTGTTCGGCCGGCTGTGCGACTCCCCCGAGGCGTCCTCCTGACCGCGCCGGCTCAGCCGCAAGCCGCTGCGCCCCTCACCTTGCCAACTGTCTGCAAGGTGAGGGGCGCCGGGGTTCTGGGCGTGGCTGGTGGCGGGAGGTCTTGCTATACGGCCCCGGGGCCGAGGCTCTGGTCGGTCTCAGCGGACCACCGGGCGGCGAGTTCGCCGGCTCGCCGGGCTGCGGCGGCCACCGCGTCAGGACCGCCGCCCGCCTGGCCTGCCGCGTACCCGACCAGGAAGGTCGTCAGGGGGGCGGCGGGTCGGGCGACGCCGTGAGCGGCATCGCCCGCGAGGGCGAGGAGGAGGGCGCGGTCGACTTCGAGGTCGATGAACAGGTCGGCCTTGAGAGCGGCCGTCCACTCCTGCAGTACGTCGTCCATGATCGTCGTTCTTTCATTCCTGTGCCGGTGAACGGGTTGGCGCGGTGGTCGGCTACAGCAGGCTGCTCCAGTACGGCCAGAAGCGGGTGAGGACGAGCAGCGCGATCACCCCGTACCAGGCGCCGAGGAGCACCCAGTGGGTGTCCCGGACGAGCACCAGCACGCCCCGGCGCACGGGGACGATTCCCTGTTCCAGGCAGTGCAGGGTGACATACCAGAACAGGGCGATGGTGACCGCCCAGACGACGGCGCAGTAGGGGCAGAGCTTGTTGAGCTCGTACAGCGACTGCCCGATCAGCCAGTGGACGAACACCACCCCCACCAGGGCCCCTGCGTCCAGCGCGAGCCATAGCCGGCGGTGCAGGCACGCTCCGGAGAGTACGGCGATGCCCAGGGCGATCACGGCGGAGAAGGCGCCCAGTCCGAGCAGCATGTTGGGGAAGCCGAACAGGCTGCCCTGCGGGCTGGACATGACGCTGCCACAACTGACGACGGGGCTGATGTTGCACGGAGGTCGGTAGGCCGGGTCTTTGAGGAGCCGCCAGTCGTCCACGGTGAGCTGGAAGGAGGCGAGCCAGCCGACGGTCCCGGTGAGGACCATCACCCATCCCGTTCGGCGGCTCGCGCCCACTGTGTGCCGGCGCCGGATGGTCGTGGCGTCCGGCGCGAGCACGGGTCCATGACTCATGCGGCGCGCCGGGAGCCGGAGGCCGGCCGGGTCCGGCCGTCTGCCGTCGGGGCTGACGCCGGTGCGGCACGCCGCCGGTAGACCAGGTACGGCCGCGCCAGGTAGCCGATCGGGGCGCTCCACACGTGCACCAGCCGGGTGAACGGCCAGGCCGCGAAGAGCAGGAAGGCGGTCAGGGCGTGCAGTTGGAACAGCAGCGGGGCGCCGGCGATCGCCTCCGGGTGCGGCTGGAGGACGAACAGGCCGCGGAACCAGACGGAGACGGTGGAGCGGTAGTCGTAGCCGGCGCCGAAGACGTTGTGGGCGGCCGTGGCGGTGATACCGAGCAGGACGGTGGCGGACAGCAGGGGGAAGAGGAGTTTGTCGCTGCGGTCGGTGCCGAGGCGGATCCGGCGGGTCAGAAGCCGACGGGCGCACAGCATGCCCAGGCCCGCGACCATGGCGACGCCCGCCACCGATCCCGCCCAGACGGCCGTGGTGTGGTAGGCGTGCTCGCTGATGCCGACGGCCTCGGTCCACGAGTCGGGAATGGCGAGTCCCACGACATGGCCGGCGATCACCATGAAGGCGCCGAGGTGGAACAGCGGGCTGCCCCAGCGCAGCCAGCGGTGTTCGAGGAGCTGGCTGGTGTGGGTGGTCCAGCCGAACTGGTCCTGGCGGTAACGCCAGACGTGCCCGACCACGAACACGGCGAGGCAGATGTAGGGGATGGCGACCCAGAGCAGGAGGTCGGTGCCGCTCGCCGAGGCGGCGGCCGACGGGGACAGGGGTGCGGTGCTCATCGGGTGCCTTCCATACGGCTGGTGGTCGGGTCGGCGGGCGGCACACGGGTCGGCGGAGCGGCCATCGGTGGCACGAACGTGCCCGGCGGGGCGAACTCCCCCTCCCCGTACGTCCCGTAGGGATCGAGGTCGACCTCCTCGTTCGGCGGACCCTCGGCGACCAGCTGGGCCACCGCCGCGCGGTCCGCCTCGGTGGGCGGCGGCAGCAGGGTGAGCAGCGCGGCCAGCACGTGCCGGTAGGGCGAGTCGGCGTCGGCCAGTGCCCGGTGGATCAGCTCCAGGCCGCGCCGGTGCTGGCGCAGCGGTGCCTCGCCGCCCCCTGGGCCTACGAGGGCGGCGAACTCCAGGACGACCGGCAGGTGGTCGGGCAGTTCACCCCCGTCGATGTCCCAGCCGGCAGCCTTGTACCGCTGGTTCAGGGTGAGCAGGGCCATGCCGCGGCGGCGGGTGTCGCCGTGCAGGTAGTAGGTGAGGTAGAGGCTGCTCTTGCGGCGCAGGTCGAACATCTCGACGTAGTGCCGCTCCAGCGCCTCCGTCTCCTGACCCGTGAGCCAGGCGGTGAAGTCGGCCAGGTGTTCGGCGGCGGGCGAGGGCGGCAGCGCCTCGACGGTGGCGGTGAGCACCTGGCGGGCGGCGGCGAGTTCGGCGTCCGGGTACTGCAGCAGCAGCGAGCACAGGCGCAGCAGCAGGGTGCGTGCCTGGGCTTCCTCGGGGGTGAGGCGGGACGGGCGGCGTATGGCTGCCCGGACGCGGGTGCGGACGAGGGCGGGGATCGATGGGGGTCCCCCCAGGCGTTCAGCTCTGGGGGAGGGCAGCGGGCTCACGGACGGCCTCCGGCGGGGGTTTCGGGCGAGCGGCGGCGCAGGGTGGGGATGCCGAGCATGATCTTGCGGGGTTCGGCGGCGTCGGACGACTCGACCGGGCAGCGGTTCTCCATCGCGGTCAGCGCGGCGGCGTCTTCCTTGTGCGCGGCCGGGACGACGTACCGGTCGGCGTACTTGGCCACGGCGAGCAGCCGGTGCAGGTCCTCCGCCTCGCGGGGGGTGAGGCCCACGGCCTTCAGCGCAGCCTCGTCGCCGGACTCGCCGAGGGTGCGTTCACGCATATATGAGCGCAGCGCGGTGAGCTTCATCAGCACTCCGGCGACCACATCCGTGTCCCCGGCGGTGAACAGCTCCGCCAGGTATTCCAGCGGGATGCGCAGCCGGGTGACGGCTGCGAACACGTGGTCGGGGTCGTCCTGGTTTCCGCCCGCCGCGTCGACGGCGTCGAGGACGGGGGAGAGCGGGGGCACGTACCAGACCATCGGCATCGTCCGGTACTCCGGGTGCAGCGGCAGCGCCACCTTGTACCGCATCACGAGGTCGTAGACCGGGGAGCGGCGGGCCGCGTCCAGCCAGTCCTCCGGGATGCCGGCCTCCCGGGCCGCCGTGATCACGGCGGGGTCGTGCGGGTCGAGGAAGACGCCGCGCTGGGCGTCGAGCAGGTCCTTCTCGTCCGGGGTGGCGGCGGCCTCGCCGACGCGGTCGGCGTCGTACAGCAGCAGACCGAGGTAGCGCAGGCGTCCGACGCAGGTCTCGGAGCAGACGGTGGGCTGGCCGGCCTCGATGCGCGGGAAGCAGAACGTGCACTTTTCGGCCTTGCCGGTGGCGTGGTTGACGTACACCTTCTTGTACGGGCACGCCGTCACGCACATCCGCCAGCCGCGGCAGCGGTCCTGGTCGACCAGGACGATGCCGTCCTCGACGCGCTTGTACATCGCGCCGGACGGGCAGGCGGAGACGCAGGCCGGGTTGAGGCAGTGTTCGCACAGGCGGGGGAGGTGGAAGAGGAAGGTCTGCTCGAACTCGAACTTGACCTTCTGAGCCCACTCCCCGGTGAAGTTGGGGTCGCCGCCGGCGTTCTCGGGGGCGCCGCCGAGGCCGTCCTCCCAGTTGGCGCCCCAGGTGATGGCGGTGGGTTTGCCGGTGAGGACGGAGCGGGGGCGGGCGACGGGTATGTCCTTGCCGGCCGGGGCGTTGACGAGGTTGTCGTAGTCGTAGGTGACGGGCTCGTAGTAGTCCTCGATGGACGGCAGGTCCGGGTTGGAGAACAGGGACAGGAGCCTCTTGATCCGGCCGCCGGAGCGCAGGACGAGGCGCCCGCGCTTGTCGAGCATCCAGCCGCCCTTCCACTGCTCCTGGTCCTCGTAGCGGCGCGGATACCCGACGCCGGGCTTGGTCTCGACGTTGTTGAACCAGGCGTACTCGACACCGGTGCGGTTGGTCCACGTCTGCTTGCAGGTGACCGAGCAGGTGTGGCAGCCGATGCACTTGTCGAGGTTCATCACCATCGCGATCTGGGCCATCACTCGCATGTCAGTACTCCACTTGCTGGCTGCGGCGGCGGATGACGGTGACCTCGTCGCGCTGGTTGCCGGTCGGGCCGTAGTAGTTGAAGGCGTAGGTGAACTGGGCGTAGCCGCCCGCGAGATGGGTGGGCTTGAGCAGGAGCCTGGTGAGGGAGTTGTGGATGCCGCCGCGTTTGCCGCTGACCTCGGTCTTCGGCACGTTCACGTTGCGGTCCTGGGCGTGGTACATGTACACGGTTCCCTCGGGCATGCGGTGGGTGACCACGGCCCGGGCGGCGACGACGCCGTTGCGGTTGTACGCCTCGATCCACTCGTTGTCCTTGACGCCGATCTTCTCGGCGTCGGCGGTGGACATCCAGATCGTGGGTCCGCCGCGGGACAGGTCGAGCATGTACTTGTTGTCCTGGTAGTTCGAGTGGATGGACCACTTGGAGTGCGGGGTGAGGTAGCGGACCGTGACCTCGGCCCGGCCGCTCTCGCTCAGGTGCTCGTCGCCGTAGTGCTTGGGCGTGTTCAACGGGGGCCGGTAGACGGGCAATTGCTCGCCGAGTTCGGCGATCCAGTCGTGCTGGACGAAGAAGTGCTGGCGGCCGGTGAGGGTGTGCCAGGGCTTCTTGTGCTCGGTGTTGATCACGAACGGGGAGTAGCGGCGCCCGCCGGTCTCCGAGCCCGACCACTCGTACGACGTCATCACCGAACGGGGCTGGGTGCGCGTGTCGGCGAAGGTGATCCGGTCGGCCTCGCGCTCGGCGGCGAGTTCGACCAGGCCCTCGCTGCCGGTCTGCCGCTCCAGCTCCCGGAAGCCTTCGGTGGCCAGGCGGCCGTTGGTGGTGCCGGACAGGGCGAGGATCGCCTCGCACATGTCGGAGGCGGTGGCGAGGGAGGGCCGTCCGGCGGCGGTGCCGTCCCTGACGGTGCCGTTGCGGTGCCGGAGGTCGTCGATCTCCTGGTTCGGGTGGACGGTGACGCCCTTGGTGGTGGTGCCCAGCGTGTCGAGCAGCGGGCCGACGGCGCGAATCTTCTGCGCGATCGCGGCGTAGTCCCGCTCGATGACCACGAGCTTGGGCATGGTCCGCCCGGGGACCGGTTCGCACTCGCCGGCCTTCCAGTCCCGTACCACCCCGCCCGGCTGGGCGAGTTCGTCCGGGGTGTCGTGCAGCAGCGGCACCGCGAGGACATCGGTGCGGGTGCCGAGGTGGTCGGCGGCCAGTTCGCTGAATTTGTCGGCCATCGTCAGGAACATGTCGTAGTCGGTGCGGGCCTGCCAGGGCGGGGCGATGGCCGGGGTGAAGGCGTGGACGAAGGGGTGCATGTCTGTGCTGGACAGGTCGTCCTTCTCGTACCAGGTGGCGGCCGGCAGGACGACGTCGGAGAGCAGGCTGGTGGAGGTCATGCGGAAGTCCATGGTGACGAGCAGGTCGAGCTTGCCCTCGGGGGCCTCCTCCCGCCACACCACCTCCTTCGGACGGCCCTCGGGCGGGGTCTGCTCGGAGCGGACGGCCGCGTCGGTGCCCAGGAGGTGGCGCAGGAAGTACTCGTTGCCCTTGCCGGAGGAGCCGAGCAGGTTGGCCCGCCACACGGTCAGCACGCGCGGGAAGTTGGCCGGGTCGTCGGGGTCCTCGACGGCGAACCGCAGCCGCCCGGACTTCAGCTCGTCCACGATGTGCTCGGCGACCGGCCGGCCCGCAGCGGCTGCTTCGTCGGTCAGATCGAGGGGGTTGCGGTTGAAGCCGGGGTGACCGGGAGTCCAGCCCAGCCGCACGGCCTGCGCGAGTGTGTCCGCGAACGCCTTGCCCTTGAACCGGCCTTTCCCGAGCGGGGAAGCGAGCTCGTCGGGCCCGAACGCCTCGTAGCGCCACTGGTCGGAGTTCAAGTACCAGTACGAGGTGCCCGCCATGTGCCGGGTGGGCCGCTGCCAGTCGAAGGCGAACGACAGGTGCTGCTGCCCGGTGACCGGGCGGACCTTCTCCTGGCCGACGTAGTGCGCCCAGCCGCCACCGTTGACGCCCTGGCAGCCGGTCATCGTGATCAGGGCCAGGAAGGCGCGGTAGATGGTGTCGGAGTGGAACCAGTGGTTCGTGCCGGCGCCCAGCGCGATCATGGACCGGCCGTTGGTGCGCTCGGCGTTGCGGGCGAACTCCCGGCCGATGCGGGCCGCCTGCTCCGCCGGGACCGAGGTGATCGTCTCCTGCCAGGCCGGGGTGTACGGCTCGGACGCGTCCTCGTACGAGGCGGGCCAGTTGCCCGGCAGCCCGGGGCGTGCGACGCCGTACTGCGCCAGCATCAGGTCGAAGACCGTGGTGACGAGCCGGCCGCCGACCCGGCGCACCGGCACCCCGCGCACCAGGACCGAACCGCCTTCCGTGCTGCCCTCGTCGAAGCGGGGCAGTGCGACCTCGGCCGTCTCCTCGGCCCGCTCCAGCAGGCTCAGTTCGGGCACGACGTCGCCCAGGTCCAGGTTCCAACGGCCTCGCCCGGCTTCCCCCCAACGGAAGCCGAGCGAGCCGCCCGGGACCACGGGTTCGTCCGTGGTCCCGTCCAGGAGGACCGTCTTGGACTCGGCGTGCTCCGTGTCGTGTCCGAGGTCGGCGGCGGTCAGGAACCCGTCCGGGACGAGACCGTGCTCGTGCTCGCGCAGGGTCACCAGGAACGGCGCGTCGGTGAACTTGCGCATGTAGTCCTGGAAGTAGGGCACCTCGCGGTCGACCAGGAACTCGCGCAGGATGACGTGGCCCATGGCCATCGCCAGCGCCCCGTCGGTGCCCGGGTGCGGGGCGACCCATTCGTCGGCGTGCTTGACGTTGTCGGCGTAGTCGGGACTGACCGCGACGACCTTGGTGCCGTTGTAGCGGGTCTCGGTGAGGAAGTGCGCGTCGGGCGTGCGGGTGACGGGGATGTTGGAACCCCACATGATCAGATAGCCCGCGTTCCACCAGTCCGCGGCCTCCGGCACGTCCGTCTGGTCGCCGAAGACCTGCGGCGAGGCGATGGGCAGGTCGGCGTACCAGTCGTAGAACGACAGCAGGGTGCCGCCGATCAGCGAGTGGAACCGCGCCCCGGCGGCGAACGACGCCATCGACATCGCCGGGATGGGCGAGAAGCCGGCGACGCGGTCGGGGCCGTATGCCTTGATCGTGTGCACCTGGGCGGCCGCGATCAGCTCGCTGACCTCGTCCCAGTCGGCGCGCACCAGGCCGCCCTTGCCGCGGGCCCGCTTGTAGGCGCGGGCCTTGGCCGGGTCGCCGGTGATCTCGGCCCAGGCCGCCACCGGGTCGCCGAGGCGCTTGCGGGCCTCGCGCCACAGCTTCAGCAGCGCGCCGCGCACGTACGGGTAGCGGACACGGCTGGGAGAGTAGGTGTACCAGGAGAACGATGCCCCGCGGGGGCAGCCGCGCGGCTCGTACTCGGGGCAGTCCGTGCCGATCGACGGGTAGTCGGTGGCCTGGTGCTCCCAGGTGATGATCCCGTCCTTGACGTACACCATCCACGAACACGAACCGGTGCAGTTCACACCGTGGGTGGAACGTACCACCTTGTCGTGGGCCCACCGGTCCCGGTAGAAACTCTCCCACTTCGGATCGCCCTCGCCGAACACCGCTCGCCCGTCCGCGGACACCTCCCGGCGGGTCAGCAGCCTGCGGGCTGCCAGCGGCCAGCCCTCACCGGTGGGCGACGCCTGGCGCCGTGCGTTCTGATCGTTCTCCATGGCTGGGAACGCTAGAAGCCGCAGGCCATGGTGCACCTGGGGCTGGCGGTCCCTGCCGGATGACCTTCCGGCCCTATCTGGCCGGTTGCAACAGGGACCTTTGGTCCCCGTACTGGGGTCCGGTCGGCGGGGGCGTCGACTGCGCCCGGCGTGCATGCTGGGCACTGATCGAACCGCAGATGCCCATCTGTACGACCGCATTCCGTGCCTGCCTGGCGGCCGATTCCCCCGTCCCTGGCCGCCGCAGGTGCAGCGCGTACGGCGCGTGGCGCCCGGTTCGGTCGAGCGTCCGGCCGCTCACCGCGGCCGGACGCGGCATCCGCCCCGAGAGCCGGCACCCGGAATGCCATCCCCACCCGCATCGGCCGGCCGCGCCGGCCCGACCTGCTGGAGACACGACCATGAGCGTGCTCACCCTCGCCTCGGACCCTCAGGACGCCACAGCCCTTGAAGGTGCGGAGGCGCACCACGCCCGCCTGGCCGGGGAGCTGGCCGGACGAGTGAAGATGCTGCTCACGGCCGTGGACCGCGACCCGGGCGCCGCCGAGAAGATCCACGCCGGTCTCGTCACCTTCTGCGGCCGCTCGCTGCTGCCGCACGCGGCAGCGGAGGAAGCCGTGCTCTACCCCGTCGCGCACGGCATGCCCGAGGCCCGTCTGCTGATCGAGAGCCTGATCGGCGAACACCGCCGTCTGACCGCGCTCGTCGACGCGCTGCGCGCCGCACGCAGCCCGGCGGGGGCGGCGGCCGACGCGCGGGCCCTGCAGGTGCTCTTCGAGGAGCATGTGGCCAAGGAGAACGGCCTCGTGCTGCCGCTGCTCGCCATGACGCCCGAGGTCTGTCTGGCGGAGCTGCTCGCGGACATGCACCACCGGCTCGCGAGTGACGTGCCCGCCGCGGGCGCGCAAGGAGATCAGAACATCAAGGAGGGACAGGACATGCAAGAGCAGATCGAGGAGACGGGCGGCTGCGGCGGAGTCTGCGCCTGTGGTGGCACGGAGGAGACGGCCGAACCCGAACTGGACGTGCGGGAGGTGCCGCACGCCCTGCGCCACGCCACGGTCTTCGGCGCGCTGGACGCCGTTCCGGCGGGCACCGCGATGGTGCTGGTCGCTCCGCACGACCCGCTGCCGCTGCTCGCGCAGATCGAACAGCGCAGCCCCGGCACGTTCTCGGTGGAGTACCTGGAGCGCGGCCCCGAAGCCTGGCGGCTGCGGCTCAGCCACCGCTGATCCAAAAGCCACTCCAACCTCCAGGCGGCGCGCGGACGTTGTTCCACCCGGCGCGCTCGCGCCGCCGTACCCGCAGCACACGAGCAAAGAAGGAAGGACACGTCATGGACGGATCCCGCCGTCGGGCCGGAACCCTGCTCGGGACGGTCGGCGCGGCCCTGATGGTCGCCGGACCGGTCATGCTGCTGCGCGGCCGCAGCGGCAGGAAGGAGATCCGTGCCGAGCTGGCCGACCAGAAGATCACCTTCCCCGAGCGCGGGCTGCCTGCCGAACTCGCCGCCTACGCCGGCCGGCCCGTAAAAACCGGCCCCGAGGCGCACGCCTACGCCGAGTTCATCAAGGGCAATCTCGCCCACGCCACCGGCGGCCGCACCTATGCCGAGATCACAGCGGAGCTGCACGCAGCGGGAGGCGACGACGAGAAGCTCTCCAAGTTGCGCCAGACCGCGTTCATGGGCCAGTCCCTGCGCGCCTCGCTGATGTCCGCCTACCAGGCATGGCACCTCACCACCCTGGTCACGGGCCTGGGCACCGCACTGACCGGCCTGGGAGCCGCGCTGGTGGTCACCGCGGACGCCCTGGCACCCCGCTCCCCGAACCACCCCTGATCACGCCCGGCCTGGGGAACAGGGCCGCTCGCGGGCGTCCCCGGGCAGGGCGTCGGCTTCCCGACAGCCCAGTCCCCCCTTTCCGAAGAGGGACCATCGGCCCTGCCAGAGAAGACCATCGGCCGCCGCGCCGACCACCCCCGCCGGTGGATGCTGACGGCGACCGATCCGGAGGTATCCCGTGCACCACCACATCGACCGCCCTCGAGGCCGATTCCACCGCTGTCGCTCGCGGTGGGTGCCGCGCCCCGTCCGGCCCGGTCACCGTCCGGCCGCCCGCCTCGTCTGCCCTGACTCCAGGGCGGCCGGACACAGCCCCGGGTCGCTGGGAAGGACCGCGCGATGAGCGCCGCCCCCCATGCCATCCGCCGCCAGCGCCACGACGCGGCCGACCGGCCCTTCATCGTCATCTGGGAGTCCACCCGGGCCTGCCCGCTGGCCTGCCGCCACTGCCGCGCCGAAGCCGTACCCGACCGCGACCCGCGGGAGCTGGACACCGCCGCCGCCAAGGACCTGCTGGACCAGGTGGCCGCTTTCGGACAGCCCGCCCCGCTGTTCGTGATCACCGGCGGCGACCCGTTCCAGCGCCCCGACCTGACCGAACTCATCGCCTACGGCAGGGAGATCGGGATCCGGGTGGCGGTGTCCCCTTCCGGCACGCCGACGCTCACCGAGGAGCGGTTGCGGGCCGTGCACGCCGCGGGCGCGTCCGGGCTCTCGCTCAGCCTGGACGGCTCCACCGCCGCACTCCACGACGACTTCCGCGGGGTGCCCGGGGTGTTTCGCTGGACCCTGGACGCCTGGGACACCGCACGCGCCCTCGGCATGAAGGTGCAGATCAACACCACGGTCGCCCGGCACAACCTGCACGACCTCCCTGACATCGTCCGCCTCGTCGCCGACCACGGAGCGATGCTGTGGAGCGCCTTCTTCCTCGTGCCCACCGGCCGCGGCCGCACCCTCGGCGCGCTGACCGCTGGCGAGGTCGAAGACGTCCTCAACTTCGTCTACGACATGGGCCTGACCATCCCCGCCAAGACCACCGAGGCCCACCACTTCCGCCGCGTCGCCCTGCAACGCCAGGTCCTCGCCGACGCCGGCGACGACCACGTGGCGGTGCTCGGACTCGGGGACCTCAACCGGGAGCTGACCGACCGGGCCGCGGTCCTGGGCCTGTACGCCGCCACGCGCCGGGTACGGCGACCGCCGCTGGACGTCAACGCGGGCCGCGGCTTCGTCTTCGTCTCGCACACCGGCACCGTGCACCCCAGCGGCTTCCTGCCGCTGAGCGCGGGAAGCGTCCGCAGGACGCCGCTGACGTCGATCTACCGCACCTCACCGCTGTTCACCGCCCTGCGTGCCCCCGACATGCTCGGCGGCCGCTGCGGGGCGTGCGAGTTCCGCCGGGTCTGCGGCGGTTCGCGCTCCCGCGCCTACGGCGTCACCGGCGACCCGTACGCCGAAGAGCCGTGGTGTGGCTACATTCCCGGCTCCTTTCCGCACCAGCGGGAACTGGCCGCACTGCTGTCCGGCGGCGCGGGCACGGAACCCCTCGTTCGTCCCGGCCCGACCGGCGCCCCCGGCGGCAAGGAGCACCATGTACAGCAAGAACCATGACCCGGGTGCCGGCGATGGCCCACCGCCCAGCAGGTTCAAGGCGTCCGGTCTGCGCAGCC
Organism: Streptomyces sp. B21-105; assembly: GCF_036898465.1. Lineage (NCBI taxonomy): Bacteria > Bacillati > Actinomycetota > Actinomycetes > Kitasatosporales > Streptomycetaceae > Streptomyces > Streptomyces sp. B21-105. The sequence goes on from NZ_JARUMJ010000001.1 coordinate 7,773,795, forward strand.
GGCACCTGGCCGCACACGTCGTAGTCGCGGTCTGGGTGGTGCTCGCGTTGCTGGCGGCGAGCACCCAGCAGACGCTGCCCGTGGCCCGCTGGCTGGCCATCCACCTGTTCCTGCTCGGCGCCGCCACCACCGCCATCGTGGTGTGGAGCGAGCACTTCGCCGTCGCCATGCTGCACGCCCCGCTGCCCGACCGGCGGTGGAGCAACGCCCGGCTGGCCGGCCTCAACACAGGGGTCGCGGGCGTGCTCACCGGCGTGTGGGCCGACCTGCCGGTCCTGACCGGTGCCGGGTGCGTGCTGCTGGTCACCGCGGTCGGCGCGCACCTGGGGGTGCTGGTCCGCATGGGCCGGGGTGCGCTGGGCGGACGACTCGCCCCGATCGCCGACTACTACCGGGCCGCCGCGGCGGCACTGATCATCGGCGCGGTGCTGGGCTGGCTGCTGGCCACCGGCAAAGCCGGACCCGGGCACTACACCGGGCTGAAGCTGGCCCACGTGCACGTCACCCTCCTCGGCTGGATCGGACTGCCCGTGCTGGGCACGCTGTTCATGCTCTGGCCCACCGTGCTGGGCGTCCGCATGGCCGAGAACACCACCCGGCTGGCGCGACGGGTACTGGCGCTGACCGGGGGCGGCCTGCTGACCGCGGTCGCTGGGCTGACGGCCGGATGGCGCCCCGCCGCCGTACTCGGCATCGCCGGCTACACGGTCGGCGTCGCCGTCGCGGCGCAGCTGTTCGCGCGCACCGTGCGTCGACGGCCCGCGATCTCGGCGGCCGCCGCGTGGATGCTGGCCGCCGCCGCGGGATGGCTGGTCGTCGGCGTGGTCGTGGACCTGGTGGTGCTGGCCGCACGGCCGCTCGGCGAGATACAGGACGACATCGGCTCACTGGTCCCGGTGCTGCTCGTCGGCCTCGTAGCGCAGGTCCTCATCGGTGCCCTCACCTACCTGCTGCCCATCGTGCTGGCCAGTGGTCCCAAGGAACGAGCCGCGCTGCGGGCGGTACTCGAGCGGGGCTGGGCGCCACGGCTCGTCGTGCTCAACCTCGGCATAGTCCTGCTCGCGCTTCCGCTGCCCGGCCCTCTCGGCACAGTGGGCATGCTGCTCGCCGGCGCGGCCGGGGCCGCGTTCCTCGCCCTGGCCCTGCGCGTGCTCGTTCGCAGCGCACGGGGGCTCCTCCAGGACGCGGACAAAGCCGGTGTGGCGCGACGCCCCGCTGTGTGGGGCACCGCCGTGGGCGCCGTAGTGACGGTGCTGGCCGTGCTCGTGGCCAACAGCGGTGGGGACACGAGCGGCGGGACGAGCGCGGCCGGGACGGCGGGTGCGGGCGCTGGAACCACCCGCACGGTCGCCGTCACCCTGGCCGACATGCGCATCCGTCCGGCCCGCGTCGAGGTCGCCGCGGGGACCGACCTGCGGCTGAAGGTCACCAACACCGACGCCCAGCGCCACGACCTCAAGGTCGAGGACGGCCCGTCCACTCCCATGCTCGCCAAGGGCCACACCCGCGTACTCGACCTCGGGCAGGTCACCGAGGACCGTGAGGCGTGGTGCACCCTGCCGGGCCACAAGGCGGCCGGGATGACCATGGACATCGTCGTCAAGGACGACACGGCAACAGTCAGCAGCGGACACGAGGGACACCCATCGGCCGCCGCCGACAGCGGCGGCCTGGATCTCTCCGCCGACTTCTCCTCCGGCTGGCAGCCACGCACCGCCGATCTCACCCCCGCGCCCGGTGGGACGGTCCACAAGGTCGAACTGCATGCCGCGCACACCACGGTCGAAGTGGCCCCGGGCGTGAAGCAGCAGATGTGGACGTTCGGCGGCACCGCACCCGGCCCCACCCTGCACGGAAAGGTCGGCGACGTCTTCGAGGTCACCCTCGTCAACGACGACCCGTCCATGGGCCACGGCATCGACTTCCACGCCGGCTCCCTCGCCCCGGATCGCCCCATGCGCACGATCCAGCCCGGCGAGCGCCTGGTCTACCGTTTCCGAGCCGAGAAGGCCGGGGCATGGCTGTACCACTGCAGCACCGCACCGATGCTCCAGCACATGGGCAACGGCATGTACGGCGCCGTCATCATCGACCCGCCCGGCCTGAAGAAGGTTGACCACGAGTACGTGCTGGTCTCCTCCGAGCTCTACCTCGGCACCCCGGGCAGCACCGCCCAAGTGACCAAGATGCGCCAGAACACCCCGGACGCCTGGGCGTTCAACGGCATCGCCAACCAGTACACCCAACGGCCCCTGAACGTGAAGGCCGGCGAGCGGGCCCGCTTCTGGGTCATCGCCGCAGGTCCCAGCGACGGCATCGCCTTCCACCTCGTCGGCACTGTCTTCGACACCGTGTACAAGGAGGGCGCCTACCTGCTCAAGCCGGACCAGGCGGGCGGCTCGCAGGTGCTGGACCTGGCCACGGCGCAGGGCGGCTTCGTCGAGACGACGTTCCCCGGGGCTGGCCACTACGCGTTCGTCGACCACGACATGCGCCACGCCGAAGCCGGCGCGCACGGCATGGTGGAGGTGAGTGAGTAGTGGACACCGTCGGCTGGTGGTCCCTCGTGCGGTTCGCGCACGTGGCCGGCGCCGCCCTGTGGGTCGGTGGCCAACTGGCCCTGTCCCTGGTGATCCTGCCGCTGGCCCGCCACCTGCTCGACCCGGAGGCCAAGGACCGCTTCACCGCCGCGGCGGGACGCCGGTTCGGGATGCTGACCGGGGTGGTGTTCCTGCCCGTGCAGCTGGCCACCGGCTGGGCCATGGCCTGGCACCGGGGAGTCACCTGGGCATCCCTCGCCGAACCCGGTTACGGCCGCACCCTGGCGACCAAACTCGCCCTGTTCGTGGTGGTGATGCTCGCCGCGGCCGGACACGGCATCGCCCACGCCAAAGGCCGCGCCGACCTGGCCCGGGCCCTGGCGGTCGTCTCTCTCGTCGGCTCCCTCGGGGTCGTCCTGCTGGCCACCGCCCTGCCCGCCACTTGACCCGCGGCCACGAAGAGAAGCGAGGAGGCAGCATGCACACCCACGTCCTGCCGGACGCGGCCACCGTGGAGGCGCTCCTGGCGGCGGCCGTGACGGCCCCGTCGATCCACAGCACGCGAGCCCTGGCGGTTCCGCCTGGGCCCTGACCGCCAGGTGCTGGAGGTCCGTTCGGCGCCGGTGCGAACGCTGCCGCTTACCGACCCGATGCACCGCGCCCAGTACCTGCCCGGGGGCGGGCCGACAGACGGCAGGCCAGTCTGAAGCTGCGGCGCTGAACGGCCTGGCCTGCGGATCGGATATGCGTAAATCCGTGAATTGCGAAATTCTGCAATTCACTACATGCTGTGTTGGTTATGTCCGCAAGTGGCCGCGGGCATGGCGCCAGACGACACCCCCGAGCTATCGGGGTGGTGAAGGGAGTCCCAGGCCGTGCCGGTTCCGCTGTATGAGGCCAAAGCTGAGTTCTTCCGGATGCTGGGGCACCCGGTCCGCATACGCGCACTCGAGCTCCTGCAGGGTGGGCCGATGCCGGTACGTGACCTGCTGGCCGCGATCGAGATCGAGCCCTCGGGGCTCTCCCAGCAGCTCGCGGTCCTGCGCCGCTCGGGCATCGTCACCTCGGCCCGTGACGGCTCCACCGTGGTGTACGAGCTGGCAGGCGGGGATGTGGCGGAGCTGTTGCGGGCCGCGCGCCGGATCCTGACCGAGATGCTGGCCGGGCGGAACGAACTCTTGGAAGAGCTGCGGGAAGCCGAGGTCGGGAGTCCGTGAGTACGTTCCTCACCCAGGCCGTGGGCCGGGTGCGCTCCTTGCTGCCTGCCCGCGCCGACTTCGCACTCATGGCCCGCAACCCGCGCCGGGATCTGCTCGCCGGCCTCACGGTCGCCATCGTGGCGCTGCCGCTCGCGCTCGGCTTCGGGGTCTCCTCCGGGCTCGGAGCCGCATCGGGACTTGCGACTGCCGTGGTGGCCGGTGCCCTGGCGGCGCTGTTCGGCGGCTCCAACCTCCAGGTCTCCGGCCCTACGGGAGCGATGACGGTCGTGCTGGTGCCGATCGTCGCCCGGTACGGGCCCGGCGGAGTGCTGACGGTCGGGCTGATGGCCGGTGTGCTGCTGATCGCGCTGGCCTTGCTGAAGGCCGGCCGGTACATGCGCTACATCCCCGCGCCGGTGGTGGAGGGCTTCACCCTCGGCATTGCCTGCGTCATCGCACTGCAGCAGATCCCGAACGCGCTGGGGGTGGCCAAGCCGGAGGGCGACAAGGTCCTGGTGGTGACCTGGCGGGCGATCGAGGAGTTCGTGAAGGCGCCGAACTCGACCGCCGTGATCCTCGCGCTCGCCGTGGCAGCCGTGATGCTGCTCGGGGCCCGGTGGTGGCCCACCATCCCGTTCTCGATCGTCGCGGTCATCGCCGCCACCCTCGTGTCCCAGCTCTTCCACCTGGACGCCGCCCAGCCGATCGGCGAGCTGCCCTCCGGACTGCCCGCCCCCTCCCTGGCCTTCCTCGACCTGTCCGCGGTGGGTTCGCTGCTCGCCCCAGCTGTCGCAGTCGCCGCGCTGGCCGCGCTGGAGTCGCTGCTGTCGGCGACGGTCGCGGACGGGATGACGGTGGGCCAGCAGCACGATCCGGACAAGGAGCTGTTCGGGCAGGGCATCGCGAACCTGGCCGCCCCGCTGTTCGGCGGCGTCCCCGCCACCGCGGCGATCGCCCGGACCGCCGTCAACGTCCGCACCGGCGCGGGCTCCCGGCTGGCCGCGCTCACCCACGCCGCCGTTCTCGCGGTCATCGTGTTCGCCGTCGCCCCGCTGGTCTCCAAGATCCCGCTCGCCGCCCTGGCAGGGGTACTGCTGGCGACCGCGATCCGGATGGTCGAGGTCGGCGCACTGCGGGCGATAGTGAAGGCGACCCGCTCGGACGCGATCGTCCTGGTCCTGACGGCCGTCGCCACGATCGCCCTGGACCTGGTCTACGCGGTGGTCATCGGCCTGGTCGTGGCCGGCGCCCTGGCCCTGCGGGCCGTCGCCGACCAGGCCCGGATGGATCAAGTGGACTTCAAGGCCGATCTACCCGGTGAGCACAGTGAGGAGGAGCACGCCCTGCTGGCCGAGCACATCGTCGCCTACCGGATCGACGGGCCGCTGTTCTTCGCCGGCGCCCACCGCTTCCTCCTGGAACTGAGCGAGGTGGCCGACGTCCGCGTGGTGATCCTGCGCATGTCGCGGATCACGACATTGGACGCCACCGGCGCCCTGGTCCTCAAGGACGCGGTGGAGAAGCTCAACCGGCGCGGCATCGCCGTGCTGACCTCCGGGATACGCCCCGGCCAGCACCAAGCCCTGCAGTCCGTCGGCGTCCTGGACCTGCTCCAGCTGGAGGGACGGCAGTACGCCACCACGCCGGAGGCCATCGCCGAGGCCCGCGCCCACCTGCACCGGGCCGGACTTCTGCCCGGCATCCGTGTCACCGAAGAGGCTTCCCGATGAGCACTCCCTCCCGCCGCACGACTGAGGTTTCCGGCAGCGAGGCGCTGGGGCTGCTCCAAGGCGCCGCCCAGGGGAGCATGGTCCATGTGCGGCGTGAGATGCCTGTGGTCCACCCGACCGTCCATGTCCGGGAGTACGGACGTCTGATCGTCCGTACTCCCGCGCAGGCCGCCGCTCTGGCCTGCCGGCCGTCGCTCACCGCTCACTACCGCCGTATCCTGCCCGGCTGGGCGCACGACCCGCACGACACCCTGGTCCGCATGCGCCCGCAAGCGGTGGCAGGGTTCCGCCTGGCCCACGCCGAGGCCGCCCGATGAGCGCCCAACTGGAAACCCTGCCCCTGCGGCATGTGCTGACCCTGCCGGCGATGGGCTCGGCGGTACGGATCGCTCGCGAGACCACCGAGCAGGTCCTCGCCGAGTGGGGCATCAGCCGACGGCATCCCACGGTGGATCCGGCGTTGCTGATCCTGTCCGAGCTGGTCACCAACAGCGTCCAGCACGCCGCCAGTCTGTCCCCGAACGTCACCGTGATCTACGCGGCCGGCTCGGACACGTTCGCGTTCGCCGTGCACGATCGCCACCCCTACCAGCCCGCGCTGTTCGCCGCGGTGACGGGAACGGGCGGCGGCGGGCTGGGCACCGTCATGGAGCTGACCCTGGGCCTGGGCGGCACCGCCGTCATCCGCGGTGACGCGGACGGCAAGGGAAAAAGCATCTGGATCACCCTCCCCCTGTGAAAGATCGAGGCGGCAGCGGATGACCATCGAGTGGCGCAACGCCACCCACCCCGGCCCGGGTGTTCTCTCCCTGGCCGGGCACCTGGGCCCCGAGGCGGCCGCCCGGTTCACCGGCGCGATCGGCTGGGTCCTGGCCCGGGCGCCGGGCGTCATCCTGGACCTGACCGCACTGCGTGGCTGGTCGGCCGGCGGCCAGGTGGCCGTGACCCAGTCGGCCCGCCTGCATCCCCGTGCGTTTGGACTGTGCGCCGCCCTCGCCGTTCACCGGGCCGTGGTGAGCAGCGCCAGTGGTGCAGGGACGCGTGGCCCGGCGAGCCCGCCGCGGCGATATGAAGCCTGATGTAAGTGATGCACACGAAGAACCAAGGCAAGGAAAGACCATGAGCGATGTGACCGAGACGCTGCCGCCGTGCCCCGAGTGCTCCGGCACGTACACCTACGAGATGGGCGCGCTCCTGGTCTGCCCCGAGTGCGGCCACGAGTGGTCGCCCGCAGTCGCAGAACCGGTGGGCAGCGCCGAGGACGGGGTGATCAGGGATGCGGTGGGCAATGTGCTCGCCGACGGCGACACGGTGACGGTGGTCAAGACCTTGAAGGTGAAGGGCAGCCCGTCCGGGATCAAGACCGGCACCAAGGTGCGCAACATCCGCCTCGTGGACGGGGTGGACGGCCATGACATCGACTGCAAGATCGACGGATTCGGCCCCATGCAGCTCAAGTCCAGCGTGGTCAAGAAGTCCTGACGGAGCGGCCCGTCGACATCGCGGACTGAACGCAGACCCAGGTGGTCCTGTCCTCGGTCGTGGACGAGACCACCTTGTTTGTCGGCACCGGGCGCCCACCCGCGGGGCCGAGTCCAAAGTGTCCAGCGCGGCGTCCCGATCGACATGCAGTGGGCCCTCGCGCTGGGCCAGCACCCAGCCGACCGGTGAGGACCGGCGCTGCGCGGGGGCCGGGCAGTCGTGGGATGCGCACCGAACCCCAACCTCCTCGGATTGCCGAATTGCTAATATGAGCAATTCACGAGGTCATCATGTGAGAGTGAGGGCGCGAGGATGTCCCCATGACGAAGAGTTTTGGGTGGATGCGATGCACGGTGCACGCACGACAGCGGCCGTCCGGCACTCCGGCGGTCTCTACGGGAGTGGGGAGTGCGCGGTGAGCGCGCCGCTTTACCAATTGAAGGCGGAATTCTTCAAGACCCTCGGCCATCCCGTACGGATCCGCGTGCTGGAACTCCTCAGCCAGCGCGAGCACGCGGTCTCCGAAATGCTCGGTGAGGTAGGTGTCGAAGCCGCCCACCTCTCCCAGCAGCTGGCCGTGCTGCGCCGGGCCAACCTCGTCATCCCCCGCCGGGAGGGCTCGGCCGTCTATTACTCGCTGGCCAGTCCGCAGGTGGCGGAGCTGCTGCGGGTCGCGCGCACCATCCTGTCCGGCGTACTGGCGGGTCAGGCCGAACTGCTGGCCAACCTGGAGGCCGCCGAGCCCGACGCCGAACCCAGGCGGCGCAGGCCGTCGTAGACGGCCCCACTCCAGCGGCGGCCGTCTCCCGGCGGAAACCCATTGAGCGCTCTGACGGCGGGAGGCGGCCGCCCTCTCCCCCCTGCCTGCGGGGCCCATGGCGCGGGCGGTCGAAGCAGACGGTATCCGGTCACCAGGTCAGGCCGGATCCGCACGACGTAGCCCCCCTGCCCACCGGTCCGGGAGTCAGCGCGCCGCCGGCGGGCCACGTTCCAAGGGCGCCGTCCCGGTGACGATCACGCTCCAGCCCGTATGGGACACCGGCGCGATCCCCGCACGGGCCCTGCTCTGTGCCGGGGCCGCGGTCTTGAGGCAGTGCTGTCGGCGAGCCGCCGCCCCAGGACGGCTCCGTCAGCCAGCTGGAAATCGACGGTCTCGTTCGCGTCCTGGAGGCCCGGACGGCTGGTGTTTTTTCACAAGGCGGGACGCCAGACGGCCGCGACGGGCGGCACCTGGGGCGGTGCGGCACATCCGCTGCCACCACCCCCACGACGCGGCGGGCGATCGTGGCCCGCGCAGATCGAGGACCGTGGCCAGGCCCTCTCTGCCGCTCCTCACGGATTGCCGCGTGCCCCGTTGAGCTCCCGGCCGGTGACCATCTCGGATTCGATCCGCACGTACACGGCCTCTTGCAGGGGCATCCAGGACATGGGGCCGTCCTGCGACAGGCGCTCGTGCTCGGCGGGCTCGGTCACCACGGTGGCCCGTCCGGTGACGACCACACTCCAGCCGGACCGGGTTGCCGCGTCGAACTCGTCCGCTTCGAAGGCGACCACGACGCCGTCGATGGCGCGTACGAGGTCCGAGTCCGGCGAGGTGCACAGCAGGACGGAGGCGTCCGTGTCCAGGGAGAAGTTGATGGGGAGGACCGCGGGCAGCGCCTGCCTGGTGTAAACCACGCGGCCGACCGGCACCTTGGAGAGCAGCCGCAGGCACTCCTGCCGGTCGAGTGAGCGAAAGGCGTCGTTCTGGGACATCAGTCCATCGTCCCCGCGGGAGCCGGGAGGGGATAGGGCCAGTCGGCCCTATCCCCTCCCGGCTCCCGCGGGGACGGCCGATCGCAGCCGTCGTTTCGCGTGAGCCGCTCGCGCAAGGCGGTTCAGAGGGCTGTTTGGAGGGACGGCCGGGTCCGAACCCGGGGACCGTCTGTCCGTCGGTAGGGACTGATGGCCCATGCCCCTGGTGCGTCCTGATGCGGACAGTGGTGACGTGACGCTGTTCTGCAGGCAAGGAGCCTGCGGTGCGCGTGCGATCCCGGTGGCGCAGTACCACCATGAAGTGGAAAGGGGCGGACAACATGGTCCAGCCGTTGGAGTCGAAGAGCGGCAGCTCACCGTCAACTGGGTCGGTGTCCGGCCGGGCGTGGCTGATGCTGGCCCTGGCCACGGTCGGTTTCGCCGTGAACTTCTGGGCGTGGGCGCTGCTCAGTCCGCTCGGCCCCCGGTTCAAGGACGGCCTCGACCTGTCGTCGTTCGAGCAGTCGCTGCTGGTGGCGGTGCCGGTCGTGGTCGGTTCGCTGGGCCGGATCCCGGTCGGCGGCCTGACCGACCGGTTCGGCGGCCGGGTCATGTTCCCGATCGTGTCGGCGGCCACCATCGTGCCGGTGCTCTACCTCGGCCTGGCCGGGCACTCCTCCCTCGCCGCCCTGCTCATCGGCGGGTTCTTCCTCGGCGTCGGCGGCACTGCCTTCGCCGTCGGTGTGCCGCTCGTCAACGCCTGGTTCCCGCCCGAGCGGCGTGGTCTTGCCATCGGCGTCTTCGGCGCCGGCATGGGCGGCACCGCGATCAGCGCCCTGACCACGGTGAAGCTGGTCGACGCGAACAGCATGTCCACTCCGTTCCTGGTCACCGCCGCGGTCCTGGCCGTGTATGCGGTGGCCGCCGCGCTGCTGCTGCGTGACGCGCCCGGCCGCACCGTGCCGACCGAGTCCTTGGCCCGCCGCCTGGCCGCCACCGTCCGGCTGCCCATCACCTGGCAGGCGTCCGCGCTGTACGCGGTCGCGTTCGGCGGCTACGTCGCCTTCTCCGTCTACCTGCCCACGTACCTCAAGACCGGCTACGGCCTGACCCAGGCCGACGCCGCGAACCGCATGGCCGGGTTCGTGCTCCTCGCAGTGGCGATGCGCCCGGTCGGTGGCTGGCTGTCCGACCGGATCGGTCCGGTCCGGGTGCTGGCCGGTGCGCTGACCGTGGTCGTGGCCGGTGCCGTCGTGCAGGCGTTCACCCCGGCCCTGGCGCCGGTGGGCACCGTCGCCTTCCTGGCCATGGCCGGCGCGCTCGGCGCGGGCAGCGGGGCGACCTTCGCCCTGGTGGCCCTGCGCACCCCGGCCAACCAGGTCGGCTCGGTCACCGGCGTGGTCGGCGCCGCGGGTGGACTGGGCGGCTTCCTGCCGCCGCTGGTGATGGGCTCGCTGTACGGCGCGTACGGCTCGTACGCGATCGGTCTCGTCCTGCTCGCGATCGTGGCCGCCGCGGCGCTGGTCTTCACCCTCACCGGTGTCCGCGCGGCGGCCGAAGGCGGCGAGAGGAAGCCGCGCACCGGCGGTCGGCGAGAGCACCGCACCGCCGGCACCACCGCGTAGGGGCGAGCGGCGCACAACGGCAGCAACGAAAGGCAGGGAGTAGACCAGTGTGCGAGTACTGCGGCTGCCAGTCGCTGGCGTCGATCGACGAGCTGACCCGCGAGCACGACGAGGTCGTCCGCCTGATCAGCCACCTCCGCCCGGCCCGCCAGGACGGTGACGTGGACCGGATGGCTCAGATCGCCCGCGAGATCACCATCGTGCTCGACCCGCACACACGGGTCGAGGAGTACGGCCTGTTCCCCGCGATGGCAGTGGACTTCCCCGAGCAGATCGCCGCCCTGGAAGCCGAGCACCGCCGTATCGAGGTGGTGCTGGCCGAGGCCGCCGACGGCGCGACACCCTCGGACCCGACCTGGCCGGACCGGCTCATCGAGGCGATGGCCCTGCTGCGCGATCACATCCTCAAGGAGCAGGACGGGGTCTTCCCGGCCGCGCTGGCCAACCTCAGCACCGAGGAGTGGGAAGCGGTCGAGAGGGCGCGCGCGCAGGCAGGCGGTGCCCTGTCCCGGCCGGCCGTCTGACCCCATGCTCCCGCTCTCTGGGGAGCCCTGCAGATCCCGCGCCCCCGCTCGCAATGAGCGGGGGCGCGGGATCTGCAGGGGCAGGTATGGCCTCGCGGAGCCCGGGTAACCGCCCTGCCCGCAGGCGATCTTTGGCAGGCCGCATGTTGGTCGTGGTGTGGCTGTTGACCTTCCGGGGCACGGCGGTCGTAGAGTCGTGTGCGGCCGGAACCGATCATAATTCGAACGGGCGCCCGGTGCGCCCGGGGCGGAGTCGCACGGTGAGCACGGAGACCAGCGGGAAACAGACGCGGGCGGGCCTGGACGGCGAATTGGCGGAGGCGCTGGTGCGCAGCCGCCGGTTCTTCACCAGGGCGGAGGTCTCCGACGATCTTCGCACCCTGCACCGGAAGGGCGGCCGTCAGGCGGACGATTTCTACCGGGACCGCTGGTCGCACGACAAGGTGGTGCGCTCCACCCACGGCGTGAACTGCACCGGCTCGTGCTCGTGGAAGGTGTACGTCAAGGACGGCATCATCACCTGGGAGGCGCAGCAGACCGACTACCCCTCGGTCGGCCCGGACCGCCCCGAGTACGAGCCGCGCGGCTGCCCGCGCGGGGCTGCCTTCTCCTGGTACACCTACTCGCCCACCCGGGTGCGCTACCCGTACGTGCGTGGCGTGCTGCTGCAGATGTACCGGGAGGCCAAGGCCCGCCTCGGCGACCCGGTCGCGGCCTGGGCGGACATCGTCTCCGACCCCGAGCGCGCCCGTCGCTACAAGAAGGCGCGCGGCAAGGGCGGCCTGGTGCGGGCGAGCTGGGACGAGGCGGTGGAGATGGTCGCCGCCGCGCACGTGCACACCATCAAGGAGTACGGACCCGACCGGCTGGCCGGGTTCTCCCCGATCCCGGCGATGTCGATGGTCTCGCACGCGGCCGGGGCCCGTTTCTACTCGCTGCTCGGCGGGGCGATGCTGTCGTTCTACGACTGGTACGCCGACCTGCCGGTCGCCTCCCCGCAGGTCTTCGGCGACCAGACGGACGTCCCGGAGTCGGGGGACTGGTGGGACGCCGGCTATCTGATCATGTGGGGTTCCAACCTGCCGGTGACCCGCACCCCGGACGCGCACTGGATGGCCGAGGCCCGCTACCGGGGTCAGAAGGTCGTCGCCGTGTCGCCCGACTACGCGGACAACGTGAAGTTCGCCGACGAGTGGCTCGCCGCCCAGCCCGGCACCGACGGCGCCCTCGCCATGGCCATGGGACACGTGATCCTCAAGGAGTTCTTCGTCGACCGGGCCACGCCGCAGTTCACCGACTACGTCAAGAAGTACACGGATCTGCCTTTCCTGGTGGCCCTGGACGAGGTCGAGGGCGAGCCGGACACGTTCACGCCGGGCAAGTTCCTGACCGCCGCCGACCTGGGTGGCGAGTATGCGCGGGCCGAGCACGCGGAGTTCCGCACTGTGCTGCTGGACGCGGCCACCGGCCGGCCGGTGGTGCCCAACGGAACGCTCGGCGACCGTTACGGCGAGGCAGGCGCCGGCAAGTGGAACCTCGACCTCGGCGACATCCAGCCGTTGCTGTCCGCCGAGGGCGGCGAGGAGGCGCCGGTCGCCGTCGCCCTGGCCCGCTTCGACGCCCCTGACGGCAGCGCGGCGCTCCTGCGGCGCGGCGTACCGGTTCAGCGGGTCGCCGGGCGGCTGGTGACCACGGTGTACGACCTCCTGCTCGCCCAGTACGGAGTGGCTCGCGACGGCCTGCCCGGCCGGTGGCCGTCCTCCTACGAGGACGCGGAGGAGCCGTACACCCCGGCCTGGCAGGCGGCGATCACCGGAGTGGAGGCCGGGAAGGCGGCGCGGATCGCGCGGGAGTTCGCGGCCAACGCCGAGGAGTCCGGCGGCCGTTCGATGATCATCATGGGGGCGGGCACCAACCACTGGTTCCACTCCGACACCATCTACCGCGCGTTCTTGACGTTGACCACGCTGACCGGCTGTCAGGGCGTCAACGGCGGCGGCTGGGCGCACTACGTCGGTCAGGAGAAGGTCCGTCCGATCACCGGCTACTCGGCGATCGCGACCGCCGGCGACTGGAACCGGCCGGCCCGGCAGATGATCCAGACCGCCTACTGGTACCTGCATGCCGACCAGTTCCGCTACGACCCGTTCTCCGCCGACACCCTCGCCGCGGCCGGTCCGCGAACGGGCGGCCCGTTCGCCGGGAAAACCACGGCGGACGTGATCGCGCAGTCGGCGCGGATGGGCTGGATGCCGTCCTATCCGACCTTCGACCGCAACCCCCTGGACCTGGCCGACGAGGCCGAGGCCGCGGGCCGGCCGGTCGCCGAGCACGTCGTGGACGAACTGAAGGCGGGGCGGCTGCGGTTCGCGGGCGAGGACCCGGACGCCCCCGAGAACTTCCCCCGGGTGCTGACCATCTGGCGGGCCAATCTGCTGGGCTCCTCGGCCAAGGGCAACGAGTACTTCCTCAAGCACCTCCTCGGCGCCGACCACTCGGTGCGAGCGACCGAGGCGCCGCCGGACGCCCGTCCCCGAGACGTGGTGTGGCGGGAGGAGGCGCCCGAGGGCAAGCTGGACCTGCTGCTGACCCTGGACTTCCGCATGACCAGCACGACCGTCTTCTCCGACATCGTCCTGCCCGCCGCCACCTGGTACGAGAAGCACGACCTGTCCAGCACCGACATGCACCCCTTCGTGCACGCCTTCAATCCGGCCATCGCCCCACCGTGGCAGACCCGCACCGACTGGGACGCCTTCCACACCATCGCCAAGGAGTTCAGCCGCCAGGCCGCCGATCACCTGGGCGTCCGCAAGGATGTGGTCGCCGCCGCGCTGCAGCACGACACCCCCGACGAGATGGCCAACCCGCACGGCCGGGTGCTCGACTGGAAGGCGGGGGAGTGCGAGCCGGTCCCCGGCCGCACGATGCCGAAGCTGGTGACGGTGGAACGCGACTACGCGGCCGTCGCCGACAAGATGGCCGCCCTCGGCCCGCTGCTGGACACCCTGGGCGCCACCACCAAGGGCGTCACCTTCAAGGTCGACCGCGAGCTGGAGTACCTGCGGCACAAGAACGGCACCGTGCGCGGAGGCACGGCCGACGGGCGGCCCTCGATCGCCCGCGACACGCACGCCTGCGAGGCGATCCTCGCCCTGTCCGGCACCACCAACGGCCACCTCGCCACCCAGGGCTTCCGCACCCTCGAAGCCCGCACCGGCACACAGCTCGCGGACCTGGCCGCCGAACACGAGGGCAAGCAGATCACCTTCGCCGACACCCAGGCCGCCCCCGTGCCGGTCATCACCTCCCCGGAATGGTCCGGCTCCGAGACCGGAGGACGCCGCTACTCCCCGTTCACCATCAACGTCGAACGCCTCAAGCCCTGGCACACCCTCACCGGCCGCCAGCACTTCTACCTCGACCACGACTGGATGACCGCACTGGGCGAGCAACTACCCGTCTACCGGCCACCGTTGAACATGCACGCCCTGTTCGACGAGCCCCGCATCGGCGAGACGGGCGAGCTCGGCGTGACCGTGCGCTACCTGACCCCGCACAACAAGTGGTCCATCCACTCCGAGTACCAGGACAACCTCTTCATGCTCTCCCTGTCGCGGGGCGGCCCGACGATCTGGATGAGCACCCAGGACGCGGCCAAGGTCGGCGTGAAGGACAACGACTGGGTCGAGGCCGTCAACCGCAACGGCGTGGTCGCCGCCCGCGCCATCGTCTCGCACCGCATGCCCGAGGGCACCGTCTACATGCACCACGCCCAAGACCGCCTCATCGACGTGCCCCGCACCGAGACCACCGGCCGGCGCGGCGGCATCCACAACTCGCTGACCCGGCTGCTGATCAAACCCAGCCACCTCATCGGCGGCTACGCCCAGCTCTCCTACGCCTTCAACTACCTCGGCCCCACCGGCAACCAGCGCGACGAGGTCACCGTCATCCGCCGCCGCAGCAACCAGGAGGTGACGTACTGATGCGCGTGATGGCTCAGATGGCGATGGTGATGAACCTCGACAAGTGCATCGGCTGCCACACCTGCTCGGTCACCTGCAAGCAGGCGTGGACCAACCGCACCGGCGTCGAGTATGTGTGGTTCAACAACGTCGAGACCCGCCCCGGCCAGGGCTACCCCCGCCGCTACGAGGACCAGGACAAGTGGCGCGGCGGCTGGGAGCTGAACAAGAAGGGCCGTCTCGCGCTGAAGGCGGGCGGCCGGTTCAAGAAGCTGATCCAGATCTTCTCCAACCCCGTCCTGCCGTCCCTGGACGACTACTACGAGCCCTGGACCTACGACTACGAGACGCTCACCAACGCCCCGCTGCAGGAGCACACCCCGGTTGCCCGCCCCAAGTCCCTGATCTCCGGCAAGGACATGAAGATCGCCTGGTCGGCGAACTGGGACGACGACCTCGGCGGATCGGCCGCGACCAGCGAGAAGGACGTGCTGCTCAACCAGGTCTCGGAGAAGATCAAGTTCGAGTTCGAGCAGACCTTCATGTTCTATCTGCCGCGGATCTGCGAGCACTGCCTCAACCCGTCCTGCGCGGCGTCCTGCCCCTCCGGCGCCATCTACAAGCGGGAGGAGGACGGCATCGTCCTGGTCGACCAGGACCGCTGCCGGGGCTGGCGCATGTGCGTGACGGGCTGCCCGTACAAGAAGGTGTACTTCAACCACCGCACCGGCAAGGCCGAGAAGTGCACCTTCTGCTTCCCGCGCGTCGAGGTGGGCCTGCCCACCGTCTGCTCCGAGACCTGTGTCGGCCGGCTGCGCTACATCGGCCTCGTCCTCTACGACGCCGACCGCGTCCTGGAAGCCGCCTCCACACCCGACGACACCGGACTGTACGAAGCCCAGCGACAGGTCTTCCTTGACCCCGACGACCCTCAGGTCATCGCCGCAGCCGAGAAGGCGGGCATCCCCCGGGACTGGATCGAAGCCGCCCAGCGCTCACCGATCCACGCACTGATCAACACGTACAAGGTGGCCCTGCCTCTGCACCCGGAGTACCGGACGATGCCCATGGTCTGGTACATTCCGCCGCTGTCGCCGGTGGTCGACGCCGTCCGTGACACCGGCCGCGACGCCGAGGATCACCAGAACCTGTTCGCGGCCGTCGAGTCCCTGCGTATCCCCGTCGACTACCTCGCCCAGCTGTTCACCGCGGGCGACCCGGCACCGGTTGACGCGGTCCTGCGCCGGCTGGCAGCGATGCGGGCGTACATGCGTGACATCAACCTCGGCCGCGAGCCCGATGCCGCGATCCCGAAGGCCGTGGGCATGGGCGAAGAACAGATGTACGACATGTATCGGCTGCTGGCCCTGGCCAAGTACGACGAGCGGTACGTCATTCCGCCCGCGCACGCCGAACAGGCCCACAAACTCGAAGAGTTGGCCACCGAGTGCAGCCTCGACTACGAGGGCGGCCCCGGCATGGGCGGCTCGGGCCCCTTCGGTGAGACCTCCGGCGGTGCCGCCCCGATCGCGGTGGAGAACTTCCACGCCCTGCGCGACCGGCAGACCGCCGACACCCCGGCCACGCCCAGCGACAAGGCCACCCGAGTCAACCTCCTCAACTGGGACGGCAAAAGCTCCCCTCCCGGCCTGTTCCCGGACAAACCATCCGGCAGCGGCGTCGGCGCGGCCGGCGACGGGGAGGTCGAGCCGAAACCATGAAACAGAAGACCACGCGCGCGGCCCGCACCGAGTCCTGGCACTCCCACGCCTGGCAGGCCCAGTCCCTGCTGCTCGCCTACCCCGACGACCAGTTCGAGCAGCGCCTGGCGCTGGCCGGTCAGGTCACCGCCACCCTGCCGGAACCCGTCGCCCGCCCCCTCCTCCGCTTCACCACGCACGCCGGGCGGACCGCCACCGCCGACTTGGCCACCTCCTACGTCGCCACCTTCGACCACCGCAAACGCTGCTGCCCCTATCTGACGTACTACGCCCACGGCGACACCCGGAAGCGTGGCATCGGCCTGCTGCGGTTGAAGCAGACCTATGCGGCGGCCGGCTGGCGCCTGGGCGACGACGAGCTGCCCGACCACCTCGCCGTTGTCCTCGAGTTCGCCGCCACCGAACCGGGCACGGGAGCGCGTCTGCTCACCGAACACCGTGCCGGCCTGGAACTCCTGCGCCTGGCCCTGACCGACGACGGCTCGCCCTGGGCTCACGTCCTGGACTCCGTCTCGGCCACCCTGCCCGCCCTCGCCGGCGACGACCGCGAGGCGGTCATGCGCCTGGCCGCCCAGGGCCCGCCCGAGGAGCAGGTCGGCCTCGATCCGTACGCATCCCCCGTGTTCCTGCCCGACCCCGTCGTAGGAGGTCCCCGATGACTGCGCCCGCGCAACCCCTCACCCTGGCGGCCGAGACGGGCACCGGCGGCATTCTGCTGTGGGTCGTGCTGCCGTACGTCGTCCTCGCGGTGTTCGTGCTCGGCCATGTCTGGCGCTACCGCTACGACAAGTTCGGCTGGACCACCCGCTCCTCCCAGCTGTACGAGAGGCGGCTGCTGCGCGTCGGCAGCCCGCTGTTCCACTTCGGGATCCTGGTCGTACTCCTCGGCCACATCGGCGGCCTGGTCATTCCGGAGAGCTGGACCGAAGAGGTCGGTATCAGCGAGGACGCCTACCACGTGTCGGCCGTTGTCCTCGGGACGATCGCGGGCGTCGCCACCGTGGGCGGACTGGCCATCCTGATCTACCGACGCCGCACCGTCGGGCCCGTGTTCTCAGCCACCACCCGCAATGACAAGGCCATGTACGTCTCCCTGACGGTGACCATCGCCCTGGGCCTGGCCGCCACGGTGGCCGCGAACATCGTGGGCGGCGGCTACAACTACCGGGAAACGATCTCCCCCTGGTTCCGCTCCATCTTCTACCTCCAGCCCGACCCCGCCCTGATGGCCGAAGCCCCGGTGCTCTTCCAACTTCACGCGATCAGCGCCCTCCTGCTGTTCGCGGCTTGGCCGTTCACCCGGCTCGTGCACATGCTCACCGCACCGCTCGGCTACCTCACCCGCCCCTACATCGTCTACCGCAGTCGCGACACTCAGCTCGGCGCCCGCGCCCCGCGCCGTGGCTGGGACCGCGTGGGATCATGAAAAGCCAGGCCGGGAAACGAGTGAGGCGCTGGGGCTGACAGTCGGGACTGGTCGGGCCGGTACGTCAGATACGGAGTACCGACAACTTGACTACGTTCTCTTGCTGTCCGACGGCTTCTGCCGAGGTCTCCGGCCCGTTCCGCAAGCAGAACGGGCCGGGAGGCCATCATGAGCAGGACGGCGAACCACACCAGGGTGGTCCAGGCCGCCTTCTCCGCGGCCAGGTCGCCCCAGGTCAGTACGCCGGTCACGAGCAGCAGTGCCACGCCGGTGAAGGCGGAGACGGTGGCGGACAGGTCCCAGACCTGGCCGCCGACCGACCGCAGCAGGAGCAGCAGGACGAAGACGCCTGCCATGGTCCATTCCTGGCGGGACATCCGGCCCAGCTCGGCGAGCTGAGCGCGGGCCTGGTCCGGGGCCTCGGGGGTGGCGCGGACGGCAGGCGGGAAGACGCGGTACAGCAGCGCGGGGAGCACCAGCAGGGCCACCAGTCCGGGCACGATGGCCGCGAGCGCTCAGGAGCTCCAGCTGAGGGCGATGCCGTGGTCGGCGGCGAGCTTCTGCACCAGGGGGTTGGCGGCCACGGAGGTCAGGAACATGGCGCTGGTGACCGTGTTGATCTGCATGGCGGTCACGCTGAGGTAGGCGCCGAGCTTGCGGCGGCTTTCGTCGCCGGGGTGCGAGCCGGCGTTGGTGCTGAGCGAGCCGATGACGGGTTGACGACGCCGCCGTAGCGGGCGGTGTTGCTCGGGGTGGCCGGGGCGAGCACCAGGTCGGTGAGGGTGATGCCGTAGGCCAGCCCCAGGCTGCTGCGGCCCAGGGCACGGACGAACAGCAGGGCGATGCGACGGCCGAGGCCGGTCTTGGTGAATCCCAGTGAGATGAAGAACGCGGCCACGATCAGCCAGATGGTCGGCTCGGAGAAGCCGCCGAGCGCGACGTCCGGCTCCAGCGTGCCGGTGATCATCGCCGCTGTCAGGCCGACGAGGGCGACCGCGCCGAGTGGCAGCGGCTGCAAGATCAGGCCCAGTACGGTGCCGGTGAAGATGGCGAGTACCGCCCACCCGCCGGCCTTGATTCCGTCCGGCTGCGGCAGCAGGTAGACGGTCAGACCCACGGCCACGGGGACGGCCCACTTCAGTGCTGTCCCTGTCGTGGCGGCACGCGCCTTGGCCGGGGCAGGGGACGGCGCCGACCTGGCTGGTGTTCCTTCTGCGTCCCGGAAGGGGCTCATCGTTGCCAGCCCGTGGGTGGGGCCCGGCATGTCTCGGACGACTCAGCCGGACCAGGGTCGAGTTTGCGCCTCCACGGTGACGTTTGGGGAGGAGACCAGGCGCGAGGTGACCGGCCCTCGTCGTGGGGCCGCACGGCACCGAGGAGGGAGCGTGTTGGTCCCGCCCCCGCCCCGGGGCTCAGGCGTCCGTCTGCGTGGGGAGAGGCACGGTCCATTCCGCGATGGTGCCGGTGGGTTCGTTCGGCGTGAGAGTGAAGCCGCCACCGAGGTCGGTGGCGCGCCGACGGAGGTTGTCCAGGCCGCTGCGCCGGGTGACGGCCGGGTCGATGCCGCTGCCGTTGTCGGCGACGCGCAGGTGGAGCCGTCGGCCGTCCGTCTCGGCGGTGACCTCGACGGCGGTGGCGTGCGCGTGCCGGGCGGCGTTGGAGAGCGTCTCGCGCAGGACAGCGAGCAGGTGCTCGGCATGGTCCGCGGGCACGTCGGTGTCGAGCAGGCCGGTCATGCGCAGGGCGGGAGTGAAGCCGAGCACGTCGGCGGCCTGGTCGGTCTCGGCCAGAAGCCTTGCGCGCAGCCCGCCGCGGCTGTCGGAGCGGTCGCGCTCGTGCAGCGCGTAGATCGTGCCTCGTACGGTCTTGATGGTGTCGTCGAGGTCGTCGACCACGCGCTGGACGCGCTCGGCCACCTCGGGCCGGTCGGAAATCCGGCCGAGTACGGAATTGAGGGTCAGGCCGGAGGCGAAGAGCCGTTGGATGGCAAGGTCGTGCAGGTCGCGAGCGATGCGGTCGCGGTCGGTCAGGACCACAAGGTGTTCGGCCTCGCGCCGGTGCTCGGCGATCTCCAGGGCGAGTGCGGCCTGGTCGGCAAAGCTGTCGATCATGGCCATGGTGGCGTCGGAGAACTCCGCGCCGCCGGGCAGGTTGGCCACCTGCAAAACTCCGCGCACGTTCTCGCCGCCGCCGAGAGGGAGCAGGAACCCCGGCCCCAGGCCCAGCTGTGCCGCTGAACCGCCACCGGCCTGCGGCTCGGCGGACAGCGCACTGCTGCTGATCCGCTGGTTGGAGTGGTAGACCTTCGCGGCCAGTGTGGTGGCCGGCAGGACCAGTCCTCGCACCTGCTCGGCGCCCTCGCCGTCGGCGGCCTCGATCACCAGCTCCTCGCCGCCGTCGAACCGTACCGCCAGCGTCACCAGGTCGGCGCCGGACAGCGTCCGGACGGTGGCGGCGACCTGATGCAGAACCTGGTCCGGGTCGGTGCCCGACAGCAGGCTGCGGGTCAGTTCGCTGCTCGCCGCCAGCCACTGCTCCCGGCGCCGGGAGCCCTCGTACAGGCGGGCGTTGTCGATGGCCACACCGGCCGCGGCCGCGAGCGTACGCAGCACCGCCTCGTCATCGTCGTCGAACTCCGACCCTCCGCGCTTGTCGGTCAGGTACAGGTTTCCGAAGACCTGGTCGCGCACGCGCACCGGCGCGCCCAGGAAGGTGGTCATCGGCGGATGCCCCGCGGGGAAGCCGACCGAGTCGGAGTGGCGGCCCAGGTTGGCCAGGCGCAGCGGCTCCGGCTCCCTGATCAGGAGTCCCAGGATGCCATGGCCCTCGGGATAATGGCCGATGGCACGGATGGTGTCCTCGTCCATGCCGACCGTGATGAACTGCCGGATCTTCCCTTCCTCGCCCAGCACGCCGAGGGCCCCGTACTGGGCGTCCACCAGGGTGACCGCGGACTCGGTGATCCGCCGCAGCACCACGTCGAGATCCAGATCGGTGCCGATGGTGAGGACCGCGTCCAGCAGCGTGTGCACCCGGTCCCTGGCCGCGCGAACCCGCTCCACCTGCGCCTGCAGGCCCTCCAGCAACTCATCCAGCCGCAACTGGGGTGCCGCCGGGCCGCCCCTGCGCCCCTGCGCTGGACTCTCCGCCATTTCCGCTCCCTCCGGAAAAGGTGCCGTTGGCACCTTCTCATCATGCCCGAATGGCTCTGCTTGCACCCGAACGCCTGTGTTGGACGGCCGCCCCAGATCCTATGGCCCTGCGACGTGTGTGAACGATGCGCGGTGTGAGATCCCGGCGGGCGCCACCCACCGCACCCCTCCCGGGGTCATTCACAGCCGCCCCGCGGAGTGGATGCCGTTCGGCCGCTTCTCGGAGACGAATGGCCCTGGCCGGGGCGGCGGGATCGCACAGACCCTGGGAACAAGGATGCAGGGAGCGTTCCGGTGGACGGCTCAGACGCTGCGGTACGCCGACCGTCGCGGGTCAGCCGCAGCGTGCTGGGCCGCCTGATCCTGGAGGGTCCGAGGCCGTTCGTGCCAAGGGCGACGAAGGACTGCCGGTAAGGCTGGCCACACGGCTGTTCGTCAAGGCCGGTCATGAGTGGACGAAGAGTCAACTCATTGTCAGCCCGCCCCGGCCAGGTTGAGCAGCGGTTCGGACGAAGCCATCCGGCTGTGGTCGGGGCATGCCGTTATGCCGGGATCGATGGGAGGGTTGCGCAGTGCCGTCCCGGACGGGGGTCTGACTCATGAGATCTATGACCGAAGTGTCCAGTCACAGGCATGTCGACTGTCGTTACGGGATGGCGCCTGCTGGTACCGAGCCACAGGGCGTGTCCCAATAGGGGCCTTGCCGACGATCAGGCGCCATCACGGTTCAGACCGCCCGGGCAGGCCGGTGCCATCCACCCAGCACGTCACCACGCGGGAGGCGAACCACCATGACGACCAGACAGCGCAGCACCTCCTCCAGCATGAATCCTTCCGTTCGGGGCGAGGTCGTCCTGGGCGTGGACACGCACGGCGAGGTTCATGTTGCCGCCGTGCTCTCTCCGCTGGGGAAGGTCCTGGGAACCGAGTCCTTTCCGGCCACGGCGGCCGGCTACCGTCGGCTGCTCGCCTGGGCCGGCGAGCTGGGGACGGTGCGCCGGGCCGGTGTGGAGGGCACCGGCACCTTCGGCGCGGGCCTGGCCCGTTACCTGCTGGCGCAGCAGGTCGAGGTATATGAGGTGAACCGGCCGGATCGCTCGGCCCGTCGGCTGCTGGGGAAGTCGGACCCGCTCGACGCGCAGGCCGCCGCGCGGGCCGTGCTCAGCGGTCGCGCCCGGGCCCGGGCCAAGTCCGGCGACGGTCCGGTGCACAGCGCCCGGATCTTCAAGCTCGCCAAGGACTCCGCGGTCAAGGCTCGTACCCAGGCGATCAACCAGCTCAAGGCCGTCCTGGTCATCGCCGATCCCGCACTGCGGGAACGGCTGACCAGCCTCGGCAACGCCGAACTCTTCCGCACCTGCGCGCGCCTCGGCCCACCCGACGATGAAGGAGAAGAGGACGCGGTGGCCCAGGCCACCCAGATGACCCTGAGCATGCTCGCCCAGCGCATCGAACAGCTCACCGCGCAGATCAATGAGCTGAACCAGCGCCTGATCCGGCTCGTCGAACGCCACGCCCCACAGCTGCTCGTACCGGTGGGCATCGGCCCGGACAGCGCCGCCACTCTCCTGATCACCATGGGAGACAATCCCGAGCGGCTGAACACCGAGGCGTCCTTTGCTGCCCTTTGCGGAGTCAGCCCCATCGAGTACTCCTCTGGCCGGCGGAGCACGCGTCGGCTCAACTACGGCGGCGACCGCCAGGCGAACGCCGCCCTGCACCGCATCGTCTTCACCCGGCTGCGCCACGACCCCCGCACCCAGGCGTACTTCGAACGCCGCACGCAGGAGGGCAAGACCCGACGTGAGATCATCCGATGCCTCAAGCGGTATGCCGCCCGAGAGGTCTTCAACCTGGTCAGACCGGTTTCCAGCGCCCCCGCGTTATAGGGGCGTCCGTGACAGATGAGAGGGTCAGGCGGGTGAGTGAGACACCGATGAACACCCTGCAATACCGCTTTGACGGGCCAGAAGACGCCCCGGTCCTGATCCTCGGTCCCTCACTGGGTACCACATGGCACATGTGGGACCGTCAGGTTCCGGAGCTGGCCCAGCAGTGGCGGGTGTTCCGCTTCGATCTGCCGGGCCACGGCGGCGCACCCGCCCACCCGGCGGCCTCGGTCACGGACCTCGCCGAACGGCTGCTCGCCACGCTGGACGGGCTCGGCGTGCAGCGCTTCGGCTACGCGGGCTGCGCCTTCGGCGGCGCGGTGGGCGTGGAGCTGGCCCTGCGGCACCCCGAGCGCGTCGCCTCGCTCGCGCTGATCGCGGCGTCGCCCCGGTTCGGCACGGCCGACGAGTTCCGCCAGCGCGGCGTGATCGTCCGCACGAACGGCCTCGACCCCATCGCCCGCACCTCGCCCGACCGCTGGTTCACCGGCGGATTCGCGGCCGCGCAGCCCGCGATCACCGAGTGGGCCGTGCAGATGGTGCGCACCACCGACCCCGGCTGCTACATAGCGGCCTGTGAGGCGCTCGCCGCGTTCGACGTACGGGCCGAGATCGGCCTCGTCGGCGTCCCGACGCTGGTCCTCGTCGGCTCGGACGACCAGGTCACCGGCCCCGCCGAGGCCCGCACCCTGGTCGCCGGCATCCCGGACGCCCGTCTCGCGGTCGTCCCCGGCGCCTCGCACCTGGTCCCGGTGGAGCAGCCGGCCGCCGTCACCGACCTGCTGGTCCGGCACTTCTCCACCGCGTGGCAGCCCGCCTACGACTCGGGCACCGGGCAGACGGCCGTCCCGGGCATCCCCGTCCGGGCGATGCCGACCGCGCCGCCGCAGCAGCCCCAGCAGCCCCAGCAGCCCCAGCAGCCCCAGCAGCCGCTGCAGCCCCAGCAGTTCCTGCAGCCGGTGGCCGTCGCGGAGATCGAGCCCGCCCCGGTCCTCCAGCCGCCGCAGGTCATGGGCCGCCCCGACCCGCACGACGCCGGACTGAAAGTGCGCCGGGAGGTCCTCGGCGACGCCCATGTGGACCGCACGCTGTCGCAGGCCGACGACTTCTCGGGGCCCTTCCAGGAGTTCGTCACCCGCTACGCCTGGGGCGAGGTCTGGGACCGTCCGGGCCTCGACCGGCGCACCCGCTCCTGCGTCACGCTCACCGCGCTGGTCGCCGGCGGCCACCTAGAGGAGCTCGCCGTGCACACCCGTGCCGCGCTGCGCAACGGCCTCACCCCGGACGAGATCAGGGAGGTGCTGCTCCAGGCGGCCGTCTACTGCGGTCTGCCGGCGGCGAACGGCGCGTTCAAGGTGGCGCAGCAGGTCATCCGTGAGGAGACCACCCCCACCGAGTGAGCCCGCCGGCCGACGCGGGGGCAGGATGGGACGCATGACGGCACTGAAGCTGACGAAGATGGCCCACGCGTGCGTGCGTCTGGAGAAGGACGGGCGCACGCTCGTCGTCGACCCGGGCGGGTTCAGCGAGACGGACGCAGCCCTCGGCGCGGACGCGATCCTCGTCACCCACGAGCACCCCGACCACTTCGACGAGGGACGGCTGCGTGCCGCCCTGGAGGCCGACCCGGCGGCCGAGATCTGGACCCTGAGGTCGGTGGCCGAGAAGATCGCCGCGGCCTTCCCGGGCCGCGTCCACACCGTCGGCCACGGCGACACGTTCACCGCGGCGGGCTTCGACGTCCAGGTGCACGGCGAGCTGCACGCCGTCATCCACCCGGACATCCCGCGCATCACCAACGTCGGCTATCTCATCGACGGCGGCCGGGTCTTCCACCCCGGCGACGCCCTCACCGTCCCCGACCGCCCCGTGCAGACGCTGATGCTTCCCGTGATGGCTCCCTGGAGCAAGATCTCCGAGGTCATCGACTACGTCCGCGAGGTGCGCCCGCAGCGCGCCTACGACGTCCACGACGCCCTGCTGACCGACCTCGCCCGGCCGATCTACGACCGGCAGATCGGCGCCCTCGGGGGCGCGGAGCACCTGAGGCTGGCGCCGGGGGAGAGCGCGGCACTGTGAGTGTCAGTGGTGCCCGGTAGGTTGTGGGACATGCGTATCGCGACCTGGAACGTGAACTCGATCACCGCCCGTCTGCCGAGGCTCCTGGCGTGGCTGGAGAGCAGCGGCGCCGACGTGCTGTGCCTCCAGGAGACCAAGGTCGCCGAGGAGCAGTTCCCGTTCGAGCAGCTGCGCGAGCTGGGCTACGAGGCGGCGGTCCACGCCACCGGCCGGTGGAACGGCGTGGCGGTCGTCTCCCGCGTCGGCCTGGCGGACGTCGTCAAGGGCCTGCCCGGCGATCCCGGCTACGACGGCGCGCCGGAGCCGCGCGCGGTGTCGGCGACCTGCGGTCCGGTCCGCGTGTGGTCGGTGTACGTGCCGAACGGCCGCGAGGTCGACCACCCGCACTACGCCTACAAGCTCCAGTGGTTCGAGGCCCTCAAGGCGGCCGTCGCCGGGGACGCGGCGGGCAGCCGGCCCTTCGCGGTGCTGGGCGACTACAACGTGGCGCCGACCGACGACGACGTGTACGACCGGGCCGCCTTCGAGGGCCTCACCCATGTCACCCCGGCCGAGCGGGCGGCCCTCGCGTCCCTGCGCGAGGCCGGACTGTCGGACGTCGTCCCGCGCCCCCTGAAGTACGAGCACCCGTTCACGTACTGGGACTACCGCCAGCTCGCCTTCCCCAAGAACCGCGGCATGCGCATCGACCTGGTGTACGGCAACGAGCCGTTCGCCAAGGCGGTCGAGGACTCCTACGTCGACCGCGAGGAGCGCAAGGGCAAGGGCGCCTCGGACCACGCCCCCGTCGTGGTCGACCTGGAGGTGTAGGGCCCGTCCGCCCGGCGCGCGCGGGCCAGCGCGCCCTGTGGTGTGCTCGCCGGTGCGAATGTCACGCTGGGTCTATGAACATCCCTTTCCTGGGCAACAGGAGCAAGAAGTACCGTGCGGCGGTACTGGCCGAGGACCCCGAGGGGATCGCCGAACTCCTCGCCGAGTGCGAACTGTTGCGCTCCCACGCGGCCCGGCAGGGGATCGGACTGGACGACACGGCGGGTTCGCTGGAGGCGCTCGACCAGCTGCCGCCCCGCTGGCGCGACGACGAGGAGAACCTGCCCTGGTTCGGCCACGACGCGGGGCTCTACCTGGGGACGGTCGTCGTGCGCTCCGTGCCCGGCGCGGCCTGGGCGATCCGGCCCGGCGGGGAGGTGGTCGTCCGGCTGTCGTCGGGCCGTGAGGTCGACGTGGTCGCGGCCGGGCGCGAGTGGGCCGTGAGCGGGACGCCCGAGCTGTCCCAGCTGTACGCCGAGGTGGCCGAGAACTGACCGACCGCCGACCGCGACCGCCGGGTGCCGGCCGCCGGGTGCCGGCCGCCGGGTGTCAGGTCCCGGACGACCGGGTGTCAGGCACCGCAGAGCGACGAGCGGCGAGCGATGTAAATACGGCTAATGCCCGGAAGGTGCGTGTCGCTTCTTCCCCCCGCTGTCGGGTGGATAGTTTGAGGCGACCACGACACAGCTGAGAGTGAGTAGGGCTGCGCATGGCCGTCGATCCGTTGATCGAGCTGCGTGACGTCAACAAGTACTTCGGGGAGCTGCATGTCCTGCAGGACGTCAACCTCACGGTCGGCAGGGGGGAGGTGGTCGTGGTGATCGGCCCTTCGGGGTCGGGGAAGTCGACACTGTGCCGGGCGATCAACCGGCTGGAGCCCATTCAGTCGGGCTCGATCACGCTCGACGGCCAGCCGTTGCCCGAGGAGGGCAAGGGGCTGGCCCGCCTGCGTTCCGAGGTCGGCATGGTCTTCCAGTCGTTCAACCTCTTCGCGCACAAGACGGTGCTGCAGAACATCTCGCTGGGGCAGGTGAAGGTCCGCCGCCGCAAGAAGGAGGACGCCCACAGGCGCTCGCGTGAACTGCTCGACCGCGTGGGCCTCGCGGACCAGGCCGACAAGTTCCCGGCGCAGCTCTCCGGCGGCCAGCAGCAGCGGGTGGCCATCGCCCGCGCCCTGGCCATGGACCCCAAGGCGCTCCTGTTCGACGAGCCCACCTCCGCCCTCGACCCCGAGATGATCAACGAGGTCCTCGAGGTGATGCGGCAACTGGCGCGAGAGGGGATGACCATGGTCGTCGTCACCCACGAGATGGGCTTCGCGCGCTCGGCGGCCAACCGGGTGGTCTTCATGGCGGACGGCCGCATCGTCGAGGACCGCACCCCCGAGGAGTTCTTCACCGACCCGCGCAGCGACCGCGCCAAGGACTTCCTCTCCAAGATCCTCAAGCACTGAGTCCGGCCGGCGGCAGCCACCGAGCACACTCGCCCCGGCAACGGCCGGAGATCACTGTTCGCGCAGCGGGACCGACACGTACGACGGGTCGTCCGCCGGCGAGGAGAAGGTCAGCCGCGCGCCGGACGGGTTGTGCTCCCCGTAGAGCGGGTCGACGGTGTCGACGACCAGGGCGAGCCGGTGTCCGGCCGGGACGTCGTAGGCCGTGGAGCCCAGCTCCAGGTCGAGGCCGAACGGCGTGCCGGGTGTGCGCCCGTGGAAGGTGTACGGCGCGTTGCCGACCAGTTTGCCGAGGCCGAGCGGCCCCACGTCGTACAGGTAGGCGACGAGGGTGCCGCTCTCCGCGGTCGGAGTCACCGTGGTGTGCAGCAGGGCCGTACCGCGCACCCGCTGCGCCGTGGCGTACCTCTCCGACTGCCACACGGCGGCCCAGCGGCGGGGGAGCAGGGGGATCGAGGCGACCGGGGGCAGCCGCAGCACCTGGTCGAGGATGCTGGAGAGGAAGACGATCCCGCCGTCCGCGCCGGAGTCCACGTTCGTGTGGATCGTGGTGGACCCGGCCAGGGCCAGCTTCCGGCGCGTCGCGTTCACCGACTTCCAGTCCGGGTAGCCCTCGTAGCCGCCCCCGGTACGGGACTTGAGCCGCACGGGCTGTTCCCGGTCGACGCCGTTGTCCACGCCCCGCAGGTAGTGGTCGAACCAGCGCCGGGTGTCCGTCCACACGTCGCCTGGCAGTCCGAACAGGCCGGGGAGCTCGGCGGTGGCGTGGTCGCCCGGCCGGAACTCCATCCGCTTGGGGCCGGTCAGCTTCTCGTAGAGGGCGGCGGACTGGTTGGGCGGGAAAATGGTGTCGCCCCAGGAGCCGGCCAGCATCACCGCGGCGCCGTTGCGGTTGAGCTGGTCGGCGTAGGTCGAGGGGGAACGTTTCTTCCCCCAGGCCACGAGCTCCTTCTCCTTCGACAGGTCGCCGGAGCAGAAGGCCGAGAAGACCTCCCGCGACTCGGCGCTCTGCCGGCCGGTGACCGTGCCCACGGTGTCCAGCACGGCGGCGGCCTGGAGGTGCTGGGTGCGTCCGGAGTAGATCGAGTCGATCAGGTCGCCCCAGCCGCTCAGCGAGGCGACGGCCCTGACGCGCGGGTCGTGGGCGGCCGCCAGGACGCTGATCCCGGCGCCGTAGGAGACGCCCGCCATGCCGATGTGCGCGGCGTCGGCCGGGGTGTTGGCGAGCGCCCAGTCGATGACCTCAAAGGCGTCGGCGACGTCGCGCGGACCCGCCACGTCGATCTCCCCGCCGGACTGCCAGAAGCCCCGCACGTTGTAACTGAGCACGACGTAACCGGAGTCGGCGAGTCGCCGCGCCTGGGCCAGGTACTCGACCTGCGGGAAGCCCCAGCTGGTGGGGAGCACGATCAGCGGGTACCGGCGGGTGCCGTCCGCGCCGGCGGGGGTGACGACGTTCGCCTTGAGGAGGGTTCCGCCGTCCCCGGCGATGTCGACGTAGCGGACGGCGGCCGCGGCGGCCTGCGCCGAGGGGGCCAGGGCGAGGACCGTGCCGGCCACCAGCGAAACGGAGACGGCGCCCGCGGCGGTCGTGCGCAGGGCCCTGCGGTGCTGTCCCACGGTTCACTCCTCAACTTGCCGCATTGCAAAGTGACCCGACGGTAACCGCATCCCGTATCGGAGGTAACCCGTCAGTAAGTTACGTGCCAGTAACGATTGTTGCGTCCGGCAGGGGAGCCTGAGCCGCCCGCGTCACGTCGTCCACCAGTTCGACCACGTCGGGCCCGTACGCATGGGAGTTGATGACCTTCAGCAGCAGGACGAAGGAGCCGTCGCCGTACTTGCGGGCCAGTCGCTCGTGATGGCGGACCAGATAGCGGGTGGCGGCCTGGTTGTTGACGGCCCGTTGGCCGCAGAACAGGAACACCGGCCGGGTCCCCCGCCGCCGCCCGGCGGTGAGCCGCGCCAGCAGGACGAACTCGGTGACCCCGGACTCCATCCGGTAGTGCTCGCCGCCGACCTGGAACGCCAGCCGGTCCGGGCCCGGTTCCCGGTCGGTGTTGACCCGCACCCCGGGCAGCATGGCCTGGATGTGCGCCGCCATACGCCTGTTCGAGCCCGGCCCGCCGACGCAGAACTCCGTTCGCTCTCCGAAACCCTGCCGGGCCGCGTCCTGCGTGACCACCTCGGCGCCCGCGCCGCAGTCCTTGATCAGCGCCGCCAGTTCCAGGAGGGCGAACACGTCGTGCCGGTGCACCGCGAGGTCGGCGCTGCCCGCGTCGCGGTTGACGACGAGCAGACACTCGGAGTTCTCGGGCAGCCCGAAGAACGCCTGCTTGCGCCGGAGCCGGCGGCGCCACAGATAGGTCCGGGTGACCCAGCCGAGCGCGGCGCTGATGCCCGCCGCGATGACGCCCAGGGCGATGTTGCGCACGTCGTCGTTCATGGGCGCGCATGGTAGCGGGCGAGCACGCCTGCGGCGTACCCGTGTTCGAGGCGTGGCAGTCGTATGACAGTGCCCGGAAGGCGCCTGTCGAGGCCCGGCGAATGTGGTTACGCTGCGCGGACGGTCCCGCACTGGAGGTACGGATGCGTCGCCCTGTCGCGCGGAAACTGTCGGTCCTGGCGGTCTCGGCCGCCGTGGTCACGGTGGGAGCCGCCGCGCCACCCGCCCCACCGAGAGCCCCTGTCGCCGCGGCGCCCGTCGCCGAGGCCTCCGTCACCAAGGCCCCGCTCGCCAAGCCCCCGGCCGCCAAGGTCCCGGTCGCCGTCGGCTACGGCGGAGCCGTCGCGAGCGTCGACGCGGACGCCTCGGCGGCCGGCATCGAGGTGCTGCGCAAGGGAGGCAACGCCGTCGACGCGGCCGTCGCCACCGCCGCCGCCCTCGGCGTCACCGAGCCCTACTCGGCCGGCGTCGGCGGAGGCGGCTACTTCGTCTACTACGACGCCAAGTCCCGCAGCGTGCACACCATCGACGGCCGCGAGACGGCGCCGCTGACCGCGGACTCCGGCCTCTTTCTGGAGAACGGCAAGCCGCTCGCCTTCGCCGACGCCGTCAGCAGCGGCCTCGGCGTCGGCACCCCGGGCACCCCCGCCACCTGGGCGAGCGCCCTGTCCCGCTGGGGCAGCGAACGGCTCGGCACGGTCCTCAAGCCCGCCGAGCGCCTCGCCCGCGACGGCTTCACCGTCGACGACACCTTCCGCTCCCAGACCGCCGCCAACGAGACGCGCTTCCGCTACTTCCCCGACACCGCCGAGCTGTTCCTGCCCGGCGGTCGGCTGCCGGTCGTCGGCTCGACGTTCAAGAACCCCGATCTCGCCCGCACGTACCAGGAGTTGGGGAAGAAGGGCGTCGACGCGATCTACCGCGGCGACCTCGGCAAGGACATCGTCACCACGGTGAACCACCCGCCCGTGGACCCGGCCTCGGGCTGGCACGCCCGGCCCGGCGACCTGTCCGTCAAGGACCTCGCGGCCTACCGGGCCAAGCTCCAGGCGCCCACCAGGACGTCGTACCGCGGCCTCGGCGTCTACTCCATCGCGCCCTCCTCCTCGGGCGGCACGACCGTCGGCGAGGCCCTCAACATCCTCGAGCGGACGAACCTGTCGAAGGCGAGCGAGACGCAGTACCTGCACCACTTCATCGAGGCCAGCAGGATCGCGTTCGCCGACCGCGGACGCTGGGTCGGCGACCCCGCCTTCGAGGACGTCCCGACGAAGCAGCTGCTGTCGCAGCGGTACGCCGACTCGCGCGCCTGCCTCATCAAGGACGACGCCGTCCTCACCAGCCCCGTCGCGCCCGGCGACCCGCGCAGGCCGGCCGCCTGCGCCACCGGCGGCACGGCGGCCCCGACGACGTACGAGGGCGAGAACACCACGCACCTCACCGTCGCCGACAGGTGGGGCAACGTCGTCTCCTACACGCTCACCATCGAGCAGACCGGCGGCAGCGGCATCACCGTCCCCGGCCGCGGCTTCCTCCTCAACAACGAGCTGACCGACTTCTCCTTCGCCCCGGCCGACCCGGCCGTGCACGACCCGAACCTGCCCGGCCCCGGCAAGCGGCCGCGCTCGTCCATCTCGCCGACGATCGTCCTGGACAAGCACGACAGGCCGGTCGTGGCACTGGGCTCGCCCGGCGGCGCGACCATCATCACCACCGTGCTGCAGACCCTGACCGAGTTCCTCGACCGCCGGCTGCCGCTCGTCGACGCGATCGCCGCGCCGCGCGCCAGCCAGCGCAACGCCGCCCAGACGGAGCTGGAGCCCGCCCTCTTCGACGACACCTCCCCGGGCGGCCTGCGGGCCCGGCTCGAGGCCATCGGCCACTCCTTCAAGCTCAACCCCGAGATCGGCGCGGCGACGGCCGTGCAGCGGCTGCCCGACGGCAAGTGGCTGGCCGCCGCCGAGACCGTACGGCGCGGCGGCGGATCGGCGCAGGTGGTGCACCCCGCGCGGTAACGGGTCGGCTCACAGCTCGGCGACCGGGACGGGCGGCTGGGTGCGGAACGCGAGGCGTCCGTCCTCGACCTCCACCCGCACCCGGTCGCCCTGCCCGACCCGGCCGTCGAGCAGCAGCCGCGAGAGCTGGTTGTCGACCTCGCGCTGGATGGTGCGGCGCAGCGGACGGGCGCCGTACTCGGGCTGGTAGCCGCGCTCGGCGAGCCAGTCGACGGCCCCGTCGGCGAACTCGACGGTGACGCCCTGCGCCTGCGCCAGCCGGCGGGTGCCCTCCAGCAACAGGTCGGTGATCTGCCGCAGTTGCCCGTCGGTGAGCTGCCGGAAGACGACCACCTCGTCGATCCGGTTCAGGAACTCCGGCCGGAAGTGCTCGCGCAGCGGCCGCAGGATCCGCTCCCGCCGCGCCTCCTCGTCGGCCTCGCCGCCGCCCGGCCCGAAGCCGATGCCGGAGCCGCGGCGGGTGATCTCCTCCGAGCCCAGGTTGCTGGTCATCACGATCACGGTGTGGGTGAAGTCGACCCTGCGGCCCTGGGAGTCGGTGAGGCGGCCGTCGTCCAAAACCTGCAACAGGACGTTGAAGACGTCCGGGTGGGCCTTCTCCACCTCGTCGAGCAGCAGCAGGGAGTACGGGTGCCGGCGCACGACCTCGGTGAGCTGCCCGGCCTCCTCGTGGCCGACGTAGCCGGGCGGGGCGCCCACCAGCCGGCTGACGGTGTGCCGTTCCTGGTACTCGCTCATGTCGAGCCGGACCATCCGCTCCTCGCTGCCGAACAGTGCCTCGGCGAGCGCCCGGGCCAGCTCCGTCTTGCCGACGCCGGTCGGGCCGAGGAACAGGAAGCTGCCGATCGGCCGGGCGGGGCTCGCGAGGCCGGCGCGGGAGCGCAGCACCGCGTCGGAGACGA
This sequence comes from Streptomyces sp. B21-105, assembly GCF_036898465.1. Classification (NCBI taxonomy): domain Bacteria; kingdom Bacillati; phylum Actinomycetota; class Actinomycetes; order Kitasatosporales; family Streptomycetaceae; genus Streptomyces; species Streptomyces sp. B21-105. Next base: position 7,806,490 of record NZ_JARUMJ010000001.1, read on the forward strand.
CCCGTACGGCCTCCTCCTGGCCGACCACCCGCTCGTGCAGATGCTCCTCGAGGGCGAGCAGCCGGTCCTTCTCCTCCTGGGTGAGGCGGGCGACGGGGATGCCGGTCTGCCGGGACACGACTTCGGCGACGGCCTCCGCGGTGACCTCCAGATGCCGGCCGTCGTCGGAGGCGTCCTCGCCGCCGGTGTCCGCGACGCGCTGGTTCAGTTCGACGATGCGGTCCCGCAGGCGGGTGGCCTCCTCGTACTGTTCGTCGGCGACCGCCCGGTCCTTGTCGCGGGCGAGCTCCTCGATCTCGCGCTCCATCGCCCGCACGTCCGTGCCCTTGGCGCGGGAGCCGAGCCGCACCCGGGCGCCGGCCTGGTCGATGAGATCGATGGCCTTGTCGGGCAGCCGGCGGTCGGTGAGGTGACGGTCGGACAGCTCCACGGCCGCCACCAGCGCCTTGTCGGCGTAACGGACCTGGTGGTGGGCCTCGTAGCGGTCGCGCAGCCCGCGCAGGATCTCCAGCGCGTCCGCGACGGACGGCTCCGGGACGAGGATCGGCTGGAAGCGGCGGGCGAGGGCCGCGTCCTTCTCGATGCGCCGGAACTCCTCCAGCGTCGTCGCCCCGACGATGTGCAGCTCGCCGCGGGCCAGCGGCGGCTTGAGGATGTTCGCCGCGTCCATCCCCCCGCTGTCGCCGCCCCCGCCCGCGCCGACGACGGTGTGCAGCTCGTCGATGAACACGATCAGCCGGTCGGAATGCGCGCGGATCTCGTCGACGATGCTGTTCAGCCGCTCCTCGAAGTCACCGCGGTAGCGGGTGCCGGCGACCACGCCCGTCAGGTCGAGGGCCACCACGCGCCGGGAGACGAGCACGTCCGGCACGTCCCCCTCGGCGATCCGCTGGGCGAGCCCCTCCACGACGGCGGTCTTGCCGACGCCGGCGTCGCCGATCAGCACCGGGTTGTTCTTGCCGCGCCGGGAGAGGACCTCGATGGTCTGCTCGATCTCGTCGTCCCGGCCGATCACCGGGTCGATGCGCCCCTGCCGGGCCAGCTCGGTCAGGTCGCGGCCGTACCTGTCCAGGGTGGGCGTGGCCGTGGGCCGCTGACCGTCCCCGGTGCGGGCCGGCCCGCCGGTGTCCGTGGCGGTCGACGGCAGTCCGGCGGCGGCGAAGCGGGCCGCGTTGAGGATGTGCCCGGCCGCGGAGTCCGGGTTGGCGGCGAGGGCGCCCAGCACGTGCTCCGGGCCGATGTGGCCGGCGCCGCGGCTGCGGGCCATGTCGTGCGCGTCCAGCAGGGCGCGCTTGGCGGCGGGCGTCAGGGACAGCGAGGTGGGCGGCGGCGCCTCGCCCGGCGGATGCCGCACCGGTCCCGCCCGCTCGTCTATCTCCGTCGCGAGGGAGTCCGGGTCGGCGCCCGCCCGGCTGAGCAGCGAGCGCGTGGGCTCCGCGGACAGGGCCGCCCGCAGCAGGTGCTCGGTGTCCAGGTCGCGGCTGCCGTGCTCGGCGGCGTACTGGGCGGCACCGCGGACGAGGTCGCGCGCGGGCCTGCTGAGGAGCTGGCCGATGTCGGTCTGGCGAGGGCCGGGGCGAGGCCCGCCGAAGAAGCGGGCCAGGAACTCGCCGAAGGGGTCGCCGTAGCCCTCCGGGCCGTTGAAGCCGCTGGTCATGGCGTTCCGTTCGATCGACGTGCGATGCGGTGCCGGGTGCCCTCGGCTGGGGCCTTACCCCCACCTTCGCACGGTCCCCCACCCTGGGCACGCGCAGGAAATCCCACCGGACCGGGGCCGCCGTCGTCCCGCGTCGGCGGCCCCGCACGAGTGCGCTCACGCCCGCGTGCCAGAGCCGCGGGGCCGGTCCTCGCGGCTCTGCCGGGTCCGTTCGTGCCGCGTACCGGTGTCCGGGCCGGGGGCGGGGCGTGTTGTGCTTCCGTGTCCGGGCCGGGGGCGGGGCGTGTTGTGCTTCCGCGTGTCCGGGCCCGGGGGCGGGGCGTGTTGTGCTCTGGCGTCCGGGCCGGGACCGATCCGTCGTGCCCCCGCCGGTGCCGCTACCGACGGGCGGTCAGCACTCTCGGCCCGCTGTTCGTGATCGCCACCGTGTGCTCTGCGTGGGCCGCGCGCGAGCCGTCGTTCGTGCGCAGGGTCCAGCCGTCGGGGGCCGCGTGGTAGCCGTCGGTCCCGCCCGCGATCAGCATGGGCTCGATGGCGATGACCATGCCGTGGCGGAGCGGGAGCCCGCGGCCCGGGCGGCCCTCGTTGGGGACCGCCGGGTCCTCGTGCATGTGGCGGCCGATTCCATGGCCCCCGAAGCCGTCCGGGATGCCGTAGCCCGCCGCCCGGCACACCGTGCCGATGGCGTGAGCGATGTCGCCGATGCGATTGCCGACGACCGCCGCCTCGATGCCGGCCGCCAGGGCCCGATCGGCCGTCTCGATCAGCCGGACGTCCGCCGGGAGTGCCCTGCCCACGGTGAAGCTGACCGCCGAGTCGCCCGCCCAGCCGTCCAGCTGCGCGCCGAAGTCGAGCGAGACCAGGTCGCCGTCGCGCAGCCGGTAGCGGGTGGGGATGCCGTGCACGATCGCCTCGTTCACCGACGCGCAGAGCACCGCCGGGAACGGTGTGGGCGCGAACTCCGGGCGGTAGCCGAGGAACGGCGACGTGGCGCCCGCGGCCCGCAGCACGTCGTGGGCCAGCTCGTCCAGCTCCAGCAGGGAGACGCCCACGTCGGCTGCCTCCCGCACGGTCGTCAGGGCCCGGGCGACCACCTGGCCCGCCTCGTACATGGCGTCGATCGATGAGTCCGTCTTCAGTTCCACCATGCCAATTATTATACCGGTATTAGAATGGCGGCATGGTGCGTACCCCCCTCACCCCTGAAGAGCACGAGCGCGGCGAGCGGCTCGGCCGGCTGCTGCGCGAGGCGCGCGGCGGCCGGAGCATGGCCGAGATCGCGGCGAGCGCGGGAATCTCCGCCGAGACCCTCCGCAAGATCGAGACCGGCCGCGCGCCCACCCCGGCGTTCTTCACCGTCGCCGCGCTTTCCCGCGTGCTCGGCCTGTCGATGGACGAGCTCGCCGGGCTGTGCTCACCGGCGGTCGTGTGATCCACGGCCCGTCCCCGGCCCGGCGGCTCCCGCGGCCCGGCGGCCCTTGCGGGGGCGTCCCGCACCGCGTCCGCGTGCCCGGCGCGGCCTTGGTCAAGATTGCGCCAATGTCGCCGCCGCGTCCGCTTGGAAAACTGGCCGTAGCCGCGCTGTAACACGGCTGGTGTTTTCTACGACCCGGAGGGGGTTCCGGTCGGGCGGGAGACGAACGATGGCTGTGGAACAACTTCCGGGACGTGTGCGGGAGTTCGTGAGCTACCTGAACGCGCTGCTGGCGCGCCTCGACCAGGGCGCCGGCTGGTGCGCCGTCTTCTGGCAGCGCGACCCCGACGGCATGCGGGCCTGCCTCGACGGCCATGAGGTGCCGCCCTGGGACGTCGTGGAGGCGGTGTTCCAGGACCTCGCCGCCGCCTACGGCGCCGCGGCCGCCGCGCAGGAGACACCGCGGGCCCGATCGCTGCACGCCGCCGCGCTCGCCGCCCACGACGCCCGTCCCGGTGGCCGTGACGCCCTCGGGGACCGGCTCGACGTCATGCTCCGCGAGCAGCGCTACGCCGCCGAACGGCAGGCCGACCTGGGACGCAGACTCGCCTCGGCGGCCACCAGGGAGCAGGCCGACGCCCTCCGCCTGGACCTCGCCTGGGCCCACGACGACCATGAACGGGCCACCGCCCGGTGCGCCGAGCTCCGTCACCGGATGGCCGAGGCGGACCGCCTCCCGGCAGCCGGCGCGTCCCCGGGCCGAGCCGGCCCCTCGGTCGTCGCGCACGACACACAGCACGCGCGCGACACCACACGGCACGCGCGAGACGCACCGCACGCGCACGAGACGGGCCGAGCGCGCGACGCAAGGACGGCATACGACACGCGTACGGCATACGACACGCGCGATGCCGGTGCACCCGAGGCGGGGGTCACGCCCGACCCGGCAGCCGACCGCCGGCCCGACCCGGCAGGGGACGGCCGGACCGCACCGGACTTCGACCCGTGGCTCACACCGGACTCGGCCCGCGCCCCTGCCTACGGTCCCGCTCCGGTCCCCGCCCCCGGTCCCCCGGATCCCGCTCCCGTGCCCAAGCAGCGCAAGCGCCGCCGTGGCGGCGCTCGGTTCGCCGGCATGGCCGAGGAGGCCGACGTCGCCCCCCTCGCCGTCCCGCCCGCCGCTGCCCCCGCTCCCGGCCCGGCCGAACCCACGCCCGCGCCCGCGGCCCTCGCGCCCGCTCGCCGCACCCCGCGTGGCGCCCGCTTCGCCGGAGCGGCCGAGGCGCCGGCCGGGCCGTCGTCCGAGCCGCGGCGCGAGCCGCTGGACGCGACGTCCCGCGCGGAGACCGTCGAAGCGGTCCGGCGCCTGGTGCGCCTGCGGGCCGAAGGGCGCAGCGGCGAGGCGCACGCCCTGCTGGTCGAGCTCGCCGCGCTGCCCGCCGCCCGCATCCCGCTGCTCGCGGCCGAGCTTCAGCGGGCCGGCCTCACCGCGGACTGGACCACCCTGCTGTGGGAGGCCGCCTCCCTCCCCGCCGAGCGGCTGGTCGCCGCGGCCGACGCGCTGGTCGCGGTGGGGCGCACCGCCGACGGCGAGCAGATCCTGCGGCAGGGGGTGGCCCGGCCGGCCGACGACATCGGGCAGGACGTCCTCGGCCTGGTCCGGGACGGCCGACGGCGCGAGGCCCGCGCGCTGCTCGACGCCTACGTCCGCGTCCGCACCCCCGAGGAGGCCGCCCGCAGCGCCGCGCCGGACCCGCAGACCCTCGTCCCGCTGCTGCTCGAGGCCGCCCGGGCCGCCTCGGAGAAACATCACTGGGACCTGGTGCACGCCCTGCGGGTGGCCGGATTCACCGCTTGACGGGCCGCTCCCGTTGCGCCGAACGCGCCGCGACTCACCCACAGGGGTGTGAAACGCGATCGACTCCGCGGGTTGACGACGATGGTCTTGGCAAGGCCGTCAAGGAGGCTTACGTTCGTCCCTCTACGACCTTCGTCTACGGGTGTAGAGGCTCTGACGTCCCGTCGAAGGAGCAGCTCATGGCCAACGTCGTACGTGCCGCACTGGTCCAGGCCACCTGGACCGGCGACACCGAGTCCATGGTGGCGAAACACGAGGAGCACGCCCGTGAGGCGGCCCGCCGGGGCGCGAAGATCATCGGGTTCCAGGAGGTGTTCAACGCCCCCTACTTCTGCCAGGTCCAGGAACCGGAGCACTACCGCTGGGCGGAGCCGGTCCCGGACGGACCGACCGTGCGCCGTATGCAGGACCTGGCCCGAGAGACGGGCATGGTGATCGTCGTGCCGGTCTTCGAGGTCGAGCAGTCCGGTTTCTACTACAACACCGCCGCCGTGATCGACGCCGACGGCTCCTACCTCGGCAAGTACCGCAAGCACCACATCCCGCAGGTGAAGGGTTTCTGGGAGAAGTACTACTTCCGGCCGGGAAACATCGGCTGGCCCGTTTTCGAAACGGCAGTCGGCCGGGTCGGCGTGTACATCTGTTACGACCGCCATTTCCCCGAGGGCTGGCGGCAGCTGGGCCTGGGGGGCGCGCAGCTGGTCTACAACCCGTCCGCCACCCACCGCGGCCTCTCCGCCCACCTGTGGCAGCTGGAGCAGCCCGCGGCCGCCGTAGCCAACGAGTACTTCGTCGCCGCGATCAACCGGGTCGGCGTCGAGGAGTACGGGGACAACGACTTCTACGGGACGTCGTACTTCGTCGACCCGCGCGGCAAGTTCGTCGGCGACGTCGCGAGCGACAAGGACGAGGAACTCGTGGTGCGCGACCTCGACTTCGACCTCGTCGAGGAGGTCCGGCAGCAGTGGGCCTTCTACCGCGACCGCCGTCCCGACGCCTACGAAGGGCTGGTGCAGCCGTGAGCGACCTCTACGCCCGGCACCGGAGCGTCCTGCCCGACTGGCTCGCCCTCTACTACGAGGAGCCGCTGGAGATCACCCACGGCGAGGGCCGGCACGTCTGGGACTCCGAGGGAAACAAGTACCTCGACTTCTTCGGCGGCATCCTCACCACCATGACCGCGCACGCGCTGCCCGAGGTCACCAAGGCGGTCGCCGAGCAGGCCGGACGGATCGTCCACTCCTCGACGCTCTATCTCAACCGGCCCATGGTCGAACTCGCCGAGCGCATCGCCCACGTCAGCGGCATCCCCGACGCCCGGGTCTTCTTCACCACCTCGGGCACCGAAGCCAACGACACCGCGCTGCTGCTCGCCACCGCCCACCGGCGCAGCAACACCGTGCTGGCCATGCGCAACAGTTACCACGGCCGTTCCTTCAGCGCGGTCGGCATCACCGGCAACCGCGGCTGGTCCCCGACGTCGCTGTCCCCGCTGCAGACGGTGTACGTGCACGGCGGGGTCCGCGGCCGGGGCCCCTTCGCCGGCCTCGACGACGCCGCGTTCATCGACGCCTGCGTCGCGGACCTGAAGGACCTGCTCGGCCACACCCGCCCGCCCGCCGCCCTGATCGCCGAGCCCATCCAGGGGGTCGGCGGATTCACCTCGCCGCCCGACGGCCTGTACGCGGCCTTCCGTGAGGTGCTGGACGAACGCGGCATCCTGTGGATCGCCGACGAGGTGCAGACCGGCTGGGGCCGCACCGGCGAGCACTTCTGGGGCTGGCAGGCACACGGCCGAAACGGTCCGCCGGACATCGTCACCTTCGCCAAGGGCATCGGCAACGGCATGTCCGTCGGCGGCGTCATCGCCCGCTCCGAGATCATGAACTGCCTGGACGCCAACAGCATCTCCACCTTCGGCGGCACCCAGATCACCATGGCGGCCGCCCTCGCCAACCTCTCCTACCTGCTGGAACACGACCTCCAGGGCAACGCCCGGCGGGTCGGCGGGATGCTCATCGAGCGGCTGCGGGCCGCCACCGCCCAGGATCCGGGCGTGCGGGAGGTGCGCGGGCGCGGCCTCATGATCGGCGTCGAGCTGACCCGGCCGGGTACCGGCCTGGCCGACCCGGACCGGGCGTCCGCCGTGCTGGAGGCGGCCCGCGCCGACGGGCTGCTGATCGGCAAGGGCGGCGGTCACGACACCAGCGCCCTGCGCGTCGCACCCCCGTTGTCCCTGACCGTGGCGGAGGCCGAAGAGGGCGCCGCCATCCTCGAGAGCGCGCTGAGGAGCACGCGATAGCGCAGGCCTGAGCCAAGGGAACACATCACCATGACCATTGCCCTGGAGTCCTGGGGGCCCGTGGAGCCGCTGGAACCCGCCCTGTCGGTCCGTCAGGTCCTGTCCCTGGAAAGGGTGATGGCCGGCGAACCCGAAGTGGTGGCGGGCGCCGGCCGGCTCGACCGGCCGGTGCGCTGGGTGCACGTCGCCGAGGCCGCCGACGTCGGCGTGATGCTGACCGGCGGCGAGATGGTCCTCACCACCGGCGTGCTCCTCGCCGGCGACGAGAACGCGCAGACCGAGTACGTCCGCTCCCTGCACCGCGCCGAGGCCGCGGCCGTGGTGCTGGGCCTCGGACGGGCGTTCCCGACCACGCCCGACGCGATGCGGCGGGCCGCCGAACGGTGCGGGCTGCCGATGATCGTGCTCCATCGCCCCTTCCCCTTCGCCGAGTTGACGGAGGAGGTGCAGTCCCGGCTGGTGCGGCGCAAGTTCGCCGCCGTCAGCCTCTCGGAGGCCGTGCGGACCGCGCTCACCGCGCTGATCACCGCGGGAGCTCCGCTGCAACTGCTGCTCGACGAGATCGCCCAGCACGCCGGCTGTCCCGTCGTCGTCACCAACCTCGCCCACCGGGTGCTGGCCACGGCGGGGGAGCGGCCGGCGGTCGACGACGTGCTGCGGGACTGGGAACGCATCGCCCGCCAGGCCGGCGGCACCGAGGGCGACGGCTGGATCCGCGCCGAACTCGGCGGCCGCGGCGAACGCTGGGGGCAGATCGTGCTCTGCGGCCACCGCGGCGCCACCGCGGGCGGACGGCTGCTCGCCGACCGGGCCGCCGAGGCGCTGGTGCTGCACCGCATGCTCGGCGGCGCCTCCGCCCACTCCTGGGAGGAGCAGTCCGCGCAGAGCCTGCTCACGGATCTGATCTCCGGTGTCGTCCCGGCGCGCCAGCTGCTGCCGCGGGCCCGGGCGGCCGGCCTCCCCGTCAACCGGCGCACCTTCGTGCCGCTCGTCGTGCGGGACGTCGCCCTCGACCGACTCGACCGCGTGCTGCGGCTGCTGGGACTGCCGGGACTGGTCGCGGAACTCGCGGACGGGGCGACGGCGGTGCTGCTCAGCCTCGCCCGCGACCAGGACGCCGAGGCGCTCGCCGCCCACTTCGCGACCCGGTTGCGCACCGAGTCGGGCCGGGCCCGCACGGTCGTCGCGGCCGCCGACCCGCGGACCGTGTGGGACGAGGTGCCCGCCGGGCTGCGCGAGGCCCAGCACGTGGCGGACGCCGTGGCCGACTCGGCAGCCGTCCTCGACCTGCCGCTCGTCGTCCGGCTGAGGGACGTCCACCTGCGCGGACTGATCCGGCTGCTGCGGGACGACCCGCACGTGCAGTCGTTCGCCGAGCGGGAGCTGGACGGACTGCTGTGCGCGGCCGGCGACGACCTGCTCGCCGTCCTGCGGACATATCTGGCCACCGGCCGCAACAAGTCCCGCACCGCCCAGCTCCACCACGTCTCCCGGCCGGCGCTGTACCGCCGGCTGGAGGCGATAGAGGGCCGGCTGGGCGTGGACCTCGACGACTTCGAACAGGCCGCCTCGGTGCACATCGCGCTCCTCGCGCACGACGCGCAGCAGGGCTGACGGCCGCTGTGCCGCGCGCGGCCGGTGCCCGGGAAACAGCTGTGAAACAGGTAACGACCTGGGAAAACGGTGGTGAAACATGAGTCCGGGAAGACGTGACACGGTGACACGCCGGACCTGCGCAGGCGTGACACCGTGCAACTCAAAGCGGACCGGTCGGCTTCCTACGCTCCTCGTACACCGAGCGACCGGAGGTCCCGATGAGCAGAGTGATCCGTGCCGCCGTCTTCCAGACGGCCTGGACCGGCGACAAGGAATCGATGATCCAGGTGCACGAGCAGGCGGTCCGCGACGCGGCCGCGCAGGGTGCTCAGGTCCTGTGTTTCCAGGAGCTGTTCTACGGACCGTACTTCTGCCAGGTCCAGGACCCGCAGTTCTACGAGTACGCCGAGCAGATCCCCGACGGCCCGATCGTCCGGCGTTTCCAGGCGCTCGCCAGGGAGCACGGCATCGTCCTGGTGCTGCCGATGTACGAGGAGGAACAGCCCGGCGTCCTCTACAACACCGCCGCCGTGATCGACGCGGACGGTTCCTACCTCGGCAAGTACCGCAAGCACCACATCCCGCAGGTGAACGGTTTCTGGGAGAAGTTCTACTTCCGCCCTGGGAACGCCGGCTGGCCGGTCTTCGAGACGGCCGTCGGGAAGATCGGCGTCTACATCTGTTACGACCGCCATTTCCCCGAGGGCTGGCGCGCGCTGGGGCTCGAGGGCGCCGAGATCGTCTTCAACCCGTCGGCGACCTCCCGCGGTCTGTCCGCGTACCTGTGGCAGCTGGAGCAGCCGGCGGCGGCCGTCGCCAACGAGTACTTCGTCGGCGCGATCAACCGGGTCGGCGTCGAGGAGCTCGGCGACAACGACTTCTACGGGACCTCGTACTTCGTGGACCCGGAGGCCCAGTTCGTCGGGGAGGTGGCCAGCGACAAGGAGCCCGAACTCGTCGTCCGCGACCTCGACATGGCGAAGCTGCGCGCGGTCCGCGACCGCTGGCAGTTCTACCGCGACCGCCGTCCGGAGGCCTACGGCCCGCTGACCGCACCGTAGTCGACCGAGCCCGAGCCCGAGCCCGAGCCCGAGACCGACGTCGAGTCCGAGCCCGAGACCGACGTCGAGTCCGAGGTCGAGTCCGAGTTCGAGGCCTGGATCGAGGTCGCGACCGCCGCCGGTCCGGTGCAACGGGGGCCGGACCGGCGGCCCCCTCTGACACGACAACAGTGGTGAACACGGCAGGAGAGGGAGAATGAGCAGCCGAACCGTCATCCGGGGTGGTCTCGTCATCACCGCGTCCGACGAGATCCACGCCGACGTCCTGATCGAGGACGGCCGCATCGCCGCCCTCGCCGCCTCCGGCACCCCGGCCGCCGAGGCCTGGACCGCCGAGAGGGTCATCGACGCCACCGGGAAATACGTCATCCCGGGCGGGGTGGACGTCCACACCCACATGGAGCTGCCGTTCGGCGGCACCTCCGCCTCCGACACCTTCGAGACCGGCACCCGGGCCGCCGCCTGGGGCGGCACCACGACCATCGTCGACTTCGCGGTGCAGAGCGTCGGGCACAGCCTGCGCGAAGGCCTCGACGCCTGGCACGCGAAGGCCGAGGGCAACTGCGCGATCGACTACGGCTTCCACATGATCGTCTCCGACGTGAACCAGGACACGCTCAAGGAGATGGACCATCTGGTGGAGGAGGGCGTCACCTCCTTCAAGCAGTTCATGGCCTACCCCGGCGTCTTCTACAGCGACGACGGCCAGATCCTGCGCGCCATGCAGCGCTCCGCCGAGAACGGCGGACTGATCATGATGCACGCGGAGAACGGCATCGCCATCGACGTGCTGGTCGAACAGGCGCTGGCGCGCGGCGAGACGGATCCGCGCTACCACGGCGAGGTCCGCAAGGCCCTGCTGGAGGCCGAGGCCACCCATCGCGCGATCAAGCTCGCGCAGGTCGCCGGCGCGCCGCTGTACGTGGTGCACGTATCGGCGATGGAAGCGGTTGCTGAACTGGCCAGGGCACGGGACGAAGGGCTGAACGTCTTCGGCGAGACCTGCCCGCAGTACCTGTTCCTGTCGACCGACAACCTCGCCGAACCCGACTTCGAGGGCTCGAAGTACGTGTGCAGCACACCGCTGCGGCCGAAGGAGCACCAGGCCAAGCTGTGGCAGGGGCTGCGGACCAACGACCTCCAGGTCGTCTCCACCGACCACTGCCCGTTCTGCTTCGAGGGACAGAAGGAGCTCGGCCGGGGCGACTTCTCGAAGATCCCCAACGGCCTGCCGGGCGTCGAGAACCGTATGGACCTGCTCCACCAGGCCGTCGTCGACGGGCACATCAGCCGCCGCCGCTGGATCGAGATCGCCTGCGCCACCCCCGCCCGCATGTTCGGCATGTACCCCAAGAAGGGCACCATCGCCCCGGGCGCCGACGCCGACGTCGTGATCTACGACCCGCAGGCCGAACAGACCGTCTCCGCCGAGACCCACCACATGAACGTCGACTACTCGGCCTACGAGGGCAGGCGGATCACCGGCCGCGTGGAGACGGTGCTGTCCCGGGGCGAACTCGTCATCGATCAGCGGGAGTTCGCGGGGCGTGCCGGCCACGGCCTGTACACGCCCCGCTCAACTTGCCAGTACCTCCAATGAGGTGACGCCGCAGCAACCAGGAGCAGTGCCCGTGACTCCGCCCCCTCGATGAGTGAGCTTTCGATCCGAAGATTGCGGTCCAGCCCGAACCGGCCCTTTACAGGGCGAAAGAACGCTTCCAGACCATTGCAAGGAGACCGATGGACTTCGGACTTGTCCTCCAGACCGACCCCCCTGCCTCCCGCGTCGTCAGCCTGATGCAGCGCGCCGAACGGAACGGCTTCACCCACGGCTGGACCTTCGACTCGGCCGTGCTCTGGCAGGAACCGTTCGTGATCTACAGCCAGATCCTGGCGAACACCGAGAGGTTGACCGTCGGCCCCATGGTGACCAACCCGGGGACCCGCACCTGGGAGGTCACCGCCTCCACCTTCGCCACCCTCAACGACATGTTCGGCAACCGCACCGTCTGCGGCATCGGCCGCGGCGACTCCGCCATGCGCGTCGCCGGCCGCGCGCCCAACACCCTCGCCCGGATCAGCGAGGCCATGAAGGTGATCCGGGCGCTCGGCTCGGGCCGGGAGGCGGACCTCGGAGGGACGGTCGTGCGGTTCCCCTGGATCAAGGACGACGCCCGGCTCCCCGTCTGGATGGCCGCGTACGGGCCGAAGGCGCTGAAGATGACCGGTGAGGAGGCCGACGGCTTCATCCTCCAGCTCGCCGACCTGTACCTCACCGAGTACATGGTGAAGGCCGTGAAGGACGCGGCGACCGCCGCCGGACGTGACCCCGGCGAGGTCAAGATCTGCGTGGCCGCCCCCGCGTACGTCACCGACGACGACTCGCCGCAGGCGCTGGCCCACGCCCGCGAGCAGTGCCGGTGGTTCGGCGGCATGGTCGGCAACCACGTGGCCGACCTGGTGTCGAAGTACGGCGAGCACTCCGCCCAGGTCCCCGAGGAGCTCACCGACTACATCAAGGCCCGGCAAGGCTACGACTACTCGCACCACGGACGCAGCGACAACCCCGACACGGCGTTCGTGCCCGACGAGATCGTCGACCGGTTCTGCCTCGTCGGACCGGTCGAGAAGCACATCGAGAAGCTGAACGCCCTGCGCGACCTCGGCGTCGACCAGTTCGCCGTCTATGACATGCACGACGCGCAGGAGAAGGTCATCGACGCCTACGGCGCGACGGTCATCCCGGCGGTCAACGGCTGACCCTTCCCCGCTCCCTCTTGCCTCCCGCGCCCGGCTCCCCACCGTCCGCCTCCCGCCTTCCCCCCGCTCCGCCCCCCGCCCCCTCCCACCGCTCCCCTCCCCATCCCCCCACTCCAGTTCTCCCCTCCTCCACCGTCCGGGGAGGAGGGGGCCCGGAGACCCCGCACGGCCTTTCCGGATCCGCCCCTCGTTTGATTGGCCTGCTCATGACCGACACCGCTCCCACGGCCATACCGCCGACCGCCCAAGTCACCCTCGCCGACGGCCGGGTGGAGATCGCCCCTGGTTCGCCGCAGCCCAGCGGCCCCTACGCCAACGAGGACCTGCTCCCGGTCCCGGTGGAGAAGCGCACCTGGACCACGTACAACTTCTCCGCGCTGTGGGTCGGAATGGCCCACAACACGGCGTCGTGGACGCTGGCCTCCGGTCTGATCGCCGTCGGCATGGACTGGAAGCAGGCGGTGTTCACCATCGCCCTGGCCAACGTGATCGTGTTGGTGCCGATGCTGCTCACCGGGCACGCGGGACCCAAGTACGGCATCCCCTTCCCGGTCTTCGCCCGCGCCTCCTTCGGTATCCGCGGCGCCAACCTCCCCGCTGTGGTACGGGCGTTGGTGGCGTGCGGCTGGTTCGGCATCCAGACCTGGATCGGCGGTGAGGCCATCTACTTCCTCGCCGGGAAGCTGATCGGCGGCGGCTGGAGCGACGCCGGGAAGATCGGCGGCTACGCCTGGACCATGTGGCTGTCGTTCGCGATCTTCTGGGTGATCCAGGTCGCGATCATCTACCGGGGCATGGAGACGATCCGCCGCTTCGAGAACTGGGCGGCACCCTTCGTCCTCGTCGGCGCGCTCGTCATGCTGATCTGGATGAGCAACAAAGCAGGCGGTTTCGGCCCGTTGCTGGACCAGCCCTCCAAGCTCGGCTGGGGCAGCGACTTCTGGAAACTCTTCTGGCCGTCCCTCATGGGCATGATCGGCTTCTGGTCGACGCTGTCGCTGAACATCCCCGACTTCACCCGCTACGGGAAGTCGCAGAAGGCGCAGACCTGGGGACAGGCTCTCGGTCTGCCCACGACCATGACGCTGTTCGCGCTGCTGTCGGTGATGGTCACCTCCGGCTCGCAGGCCGTGTACGGCGAGACGATCTGGGACCCGGTACAGCTCGCCGCCAGGACGGACAACGTCTTCGGGCTGCTCTTCGCGCTGGTGACGGTGCTGGTGGCGACCCTGTCGGTGAACATCGCGGCCAACCTGGTGTCGCCGGCCTTCGACTTCTCCAACGTCGCGCCCCGCAAGGTCAGTTTCCGCACCGGCGCACTCGCCACCTGCGTGCTCGGCGTGCTGATCTTCCCGTGGAAGCTGTACTCCGACCCGCAGGGCTACATCTTCACCTGGCTCGGTCTGGTCGGCGGTCTGCTGGGCACGGTCGCCGGCATCCTCATCGCCGACTACTGGATCCTGCGCCGCGGCAGACTCGACCTGACCGACCTGTACCGGGCCGGCGGCCGCTACTGGTACGACGGCGGCTGGAACTGGCGCGCCGTGGCCGCCTTCGTGACCGGCGGCGTCCTCGCGATCGGCGGCGCCAGCTTCAAGCCGCTGTTCGACGGCCGTCCGATCCCGGCGCTGGAACCTCTCGCCGACTACGGCTGGGCCGTCGGCCTGGGCACCTCGATCGTGGTGTACCTGGCTCTGATGCTGCCGCGCGGCCGACGGGAGGAAAGCACCGTCTGAGACGGGCGCCCGCGGCACGTGTGCATCCCTCGCGCGCGTGCCGCGGACGCCGTTTCGTGCGGGAGCCGTGTCGCGAGCGGGCGAACGGGACGAACCGGCTGCGGAGCCCTCAGCTCTTGCGGCCGCTCTGCAGGGCGGCCACCGCTTCCTTCGCGGCCTTGATCGCGCCCTTGTTGATCTCGTCGGTGGCGGGCGCCTTCTTCGTCTCGAAGTCGCTGCCGTTGTAGTTGACGATCACCAGCGCGTTGGCCACCCGGGCGATGACGACGCCCTCACGGGTCTGCTGCTTGTCCTCGGTCGTGAGGTTCACCACCGAGTAGCCTTCGTTGCCGAGACCCGGAACCGCCCCGCCGCCGCTCTTCTCCTTGGTGCGCTCCTTGTACGAGTTCTGCGCCGCCTCGTCCGACTCCGTGACCTCGAAGGAGATGTCGAGCCAGCGGTAGTCGTAGCCCTTGAGCGCGTTCCAGGAGCAGGTGCGGCGCAGCGCGGTGTCCGTGGACGGAATCTCCTTGCCCGCCGTCTTGGCGCCCGGCACGAGCGAGGCGACCGTCTTGACGGTCACACCGGTGCAGGGGGCGGGCGCGGCGGCGTACGTCTTGGAGACGGCCGTGGAGGACGGCCCGGACGACTTCTCGGACTGGGTCTTCTGCGTGTCCTTGCTCGCGGAGTCCTGCGTTTCGTCGAGCGGACCGGACGACATCGCCCAGCCGGCACAGGCGAGCACGACCACCGGGGTCAGACGCGCGGTGAGGGCGAGCGGCAGTGGGAGAGAGCGCACGGAGCACTTTCGTGGGGGACGGTGCGGACGGGGTCCGCAGTGCGGACAGCAGACGCCAGTGTCACACGACTCCCTGTGGGGCGGAAGTGCGAACTCGCTCCGTGGCCGGGCGATGACGAAGGGGCCCGGATCGCACGGGACGTAACAACCTTTCATGGTGCATACAGGACTCTGCGTGCGGTGCAGGGGGGAGGTGCCGGGCGAGGCGTACGGCGAGGCGTACGGCGAGATGCGTGGCGAGGCGCGTCGTCCGGGACGGGATTCCCGACGGGGGCGCCGCGCTCTCCGGGCCCGCGCGGGCGGCGGATGCGTACGATCGCGAGGTCGGCCGCAGCGCAGTGAGGAGCCCCCGTGTTCACCACCCGCCCCACCCTGCAGGGCACGTTCGGCATGGTCTCCGCCACGCACTGGCTGGCCTCGCAGTCGGCGATGGCCGTGCTGGAGGACGGCGGCAACGCCTTCGACGCGGCTGTGGCCGGGGCCTTCGTGCTGCACGTCGTCGAGCCGCACCTCAACGGGCCCGCCGGAGAGGTCCCGATCCTGCTCGCACCGGCCGGCGACGAGGTGCGCGTGCTGTGCGGGCAGGGGGTGGCGCCCGCCGGGGCGACGGTCGCGCACTACCGCGGTCTCGGCCTGGACCTCGTGCCCGGCACGGGGCCGCTCGCCGCCGCCGTCCCCGGCGCCTTTGACGCCTGGCTGCTCCTCCTGCGGGACTACGGCACCAAGTCCCTCGACGACGTGCTGAAGTACGCCATCGGGTACGCCGAGCACGGGCACGCGCCCGTGGAGAACGTCGGCGCGACCGTCGAGACGGTGCGGGAGCTGTTCGAGACGGAGTGGACCTCGTCGGCGGAGGTGTACCTGCCCGGCGGACGGCCGCCGCGCACCGGTGAACTGCTGCGCAACCCGGCGCTCGCGGCCACCTGGAAGCGGCTGCTCGCCGAGACCGGCCCGGCGGGCGACCGGGAGGCGCGGATCGAGGCCGCGCGGGAGGTGTGGCGGTCCGGGTTCGTCGCCGAGGCGCTCGTGCGGCAGTCCGCCCGGCCCACCCTGGACACCAGCGGCGAACACCGCACCGGCACGCTCACGGCCGCCGACCTCGCCGCCTGGTCCGCGTCCTACGAGACGCCGGCGACGTACGACTGGAACGGCTGGACGGTGTGCAAGGCCGGCCCCTGGAGCCAGGGTCCGGCCCTCCTGCAGCAGCTCGCGCTGCTCCCGCCCGACCTGCCCGCGTACGGCTCGGCCGCCTACGTCCATCTCCTGGTGGAGGGCTGCAAGCTCGCCATGGCCGACCGCGAGGCCTGGTACGGCGACGCGGCCGAGGTCCCCCTGGACGCGTTGCTCGCCGCCGGCTACAACGCGGCGCGGCGAAGGCTGATCGGCGACGAGGCGTCGTACGAGCTGCGGCCCGGCAGCCCCGGGGGACGCAACCCCCGGCTGAGCGCGCACGCGCACGTGATCGCCTCCGACGACCCCGCCTTCAGCCCCCTGGGCGTCGGCGAGCCGACCGTCGCCAAGGGGCCGGCGTCGCCCGTTCCCGGTGAGCCGGAGGTCGCCGTGGACGGGGCCGTCCGCGGCGACACCTGCCACCTCGACGTCGTCGACCGCTGGGGCAACATGATCGCGGCGACGCCCAGCGGAGGCTGGCTGCAGTCCAACCCGGTCGTCCCCGAGCTGGGCTTCCCGCTCGGCACCCGGCTGCAGATGACCTGGCTGGAGGAGGGCCTGCCGAACTCCCTCACCCCGGGGCGGCGCCCGCGCACCACCCTGACGCCGTCGCTCGCGCTGCGCGACGGGGTCCCGGTCATGGCGTTCGGCACGCCCGGCGGCGACCAGCAGGACCAGTGGCAGCTGCACTTCCTCCTGGGGGTCGCCCTGCGGGCGCGGGTGCGCGGCGGACTCGACCTGCAAGGAGCGATCGACGCGCCCAACTGGCACAACGACGGCTTCCCCGGCTCCTTCTTCCCGCGCGGCATGCGACCGGGCAGTCTCACCGTGGAGGCCCGGATGCCGGATGTGGTGGTGGACGAGCTGCGGCGGCGCGGCCACCGCGTGACCGTCGGCGACGCCTGGTCCGAGGGCCGCCTCTGCGCGGTCGCCCGCGATCCGGCGACCGGGATCCTGTCGGCGGCCGCGAACCCGCGCGGCATGCAGGGGTACGCGGTGGGCCGCTGACGAACCGTGCCCCTGCCGGGCGGCCGGGCGGGCCTGCGTGCGGGCGCTCGTTCTTCATCCCGATTCCACCCGGGATGCACCGGGCGGGCGGGGAATGTCAGTGGGGCGTGCTCTCATGGAGGCATGATCGAAGACACGGAAACCATCGACGAGTTTCTCGCCCGCCACTCCGCCGACGTGGAGGAGGCGGTCCGCAGGGCCGCCGCAGCCGAGATCATGCCGCGCTTCCGGCAGCTCGCCGCGCACGAGGTAGACCAGAAGAACGGCCCCCACGACCTGGTGACGGACGCCGACCGCAACGCCGAGCTGTTCCTCACCAAGGCGCTGGGCTCCCTCCTGCCGGGTTCGGTCGTCGTCGGCGAGGAGGCGGTGCACGCCGACCCGGCGACATACGAGGCGATACAGGGCGGGACACCGGTCTGGATCGTCGACCCCGTCGACGGCACACGGCAGTTCGTACACGGGGACGACGGCTTCTGCACCCTCGTCGCGCTCGTCCGCCACGGCGTCCTGCTCGCCTCCTGGACGTACGCTCCGGCCCGTGACCAGCTGGCCACAGCCGTCCGCGGCGGTGGCGCCTTCCTCGACGGCGAGCGGCTGTTCGCCGGCCCGCCCGAGCCCGGCGGCGACCTGACGGTGGCCACCTCGCACCCCGACTACACGACCGACGAGCAGAAGCACGCCCTGTTGGGGCTGTGGACGGACGGGGTCGCACCACGCGCGTGCGGTTCGGCCGGCCTCGAGTATCTCGCCATCGCCCGGGGCGAGTTGGATGCCACGGCCTTCTCCTGGGAGGCCGCCTGGGACCACGCGGCCGGGCTGCTCCTGGTCGAGGAGGCGGGCGGCGCCCACCTCACGCTCACCGGCGAGCCGTTCCGCGTCAGGGGCGGCAACCCCCTGCCCTTCACGGCGGCTCGGGACGCGGCCACGGCCCGTCGCGTTGCGGCCCTGCTCGCGGGAGGCGAACCACGTCGCCTGTCCGGAGCCGAGACGCAACGGCGCACCGCCTGAACACCGCGGGCGGGCGGCCCGGGGCACCCGGTGCGGGGAGGCCCCGGTGAGGCCCGGGCGGCCGACGGCGCGCTGCCCGTCGTCCCGTCCCGGCCGCCGCGCGCGATCCCGGCTGCAGACCGCGCGTCGGCCCGCCGCCGGACCACCCGGCGCGCCCCGGCCCGCAAGGGCTTCTGCGCGGTCTCGGGGGCGGGGAGCCTGCTCGGTGCAGCGGTGCAGCGGTGCAGGGCTGTCCGGTTTGAGCTGGTCGGCTGGGCCGGGACGGGCTTTGTGCAATACCAGGGGGAGGGGGAGGGGGAGGGGGAGGGGGAGGCGGGGAGTCCGCCCGGTGCGGGGCTGTCCGGGGTGAGGCGGTCCGTCGGGGCGCGGACGGGCCCGGGCGTGGACGGCAGGGGCGTGGACGTCGGGGGCGTCCGGCCGGCCGCCGCGCTGCCCCGCAGGGGCCGCCGCCCGCCACGGCCACGGCGATGCTCCGCGCGCGAGGAGGGCGGCTGCTCGTTCCGGCCGGTTTCGAGCCCCCCGCGCCGCAGGTCTCGCGGTACCCCCGGCATATCCTGATTGCGGGGGCCACCGATTGCGGTGGTCACCGGCTGACGAAGGGGTCGAAGTGCCGTCGATGCTCGATGCGGTCGTGGTGGGAGCGGGGCCCAACGGGCTGACCGCAGCGGTGGAGCTGGCCAGGCGCGGCTTCTCCGTGGCGCTCTTCGAGGCGCGGGACACCGTGGGCGGGGGCGCCCGTACCGAGGAGCTCACCCTCCCCGGCTTCCGACACGACCCGTGCTCCGCCGCCCACCCGCTCGGCATCAACTCGCCCGCCTTCCGCGCCCTGCCCCTGGAGCGCTACGGACTGAAGTGGCTGCAGCCCGAGCTGCCCATGGCCCACCCCTTCCTCGACGGCAGCGCCGCCGTGCTGTCCCGGTCCGTGGCGGAGACGGCCGCCTCCTTCGGAGCGCGCGACGCGGGCCCCTACCGCCGCCTGGTCGAGCCCTTCCTGCCCAAGTGGGACGCCCTGGTCCGCGACTTCATGTCGCTGCCGCTGACCGCCCTTCCGCGCGACCCGCTCACCCTGGCCCGCTTCGGTCTGGTCGGCCTGCCCCCGTCCAGTTGGCTCACCCGCCGCTTCCACGACGAACGGGCCAAATCCCTCTTCGCCGGCCTCGTCGCCCATGTCATGGCCCCGCTGAGCGGATTCGCCACCGGCGCCGTCGGCCTGGTCTTCGCCCTCGCCGCGCACGCCCGCGGCTGGCCGGTGGCCCGCGGCGGCTCCCAGTCCCTCTCCGACGCCCTCGCCGCGTACCTCGAGGATCTCGGTGGCAGCGTCCACACGGACTACGAGGTCAAGCGCCTCGACGACCTGCCGCCCGCCCGCGCGTACGTCTTCGACACCTCGCCCACCGCCCTCGGCCGCATCGCCGGCTTCGGCGACTACTACGCGGGCTACAAGTACGGCCCCGGCGTCTTCAAGATCGACTACGCCCTCGACGGTCCTGTCCCCTGGACCGCCCAGGAGGCCCGCAGGGCCGGCACCGTGCAGATCGGCGCGGACAGCGCGGAGATCGGCGCCGCGCTGCGAGCGGCCTCCCGGGAAGGCCGCGCGCCCGAGCGGCCCTTCCTGATCACCGTGCAGCCCGGCGTCGTCGACCCGACCCGCGCCCCCGAGGGCAAGCACGTGTTCTGGGCGTACGGCCATGTGCCCAGCGGCTGGACCGGCGACCTCACCGACGCCATGGAACGCCAACTGGAGCGCTTCGCGCCGGGATTCCGCGACCGGGTCCTCGCCCGGGTCACCGCAGGGCCCGCCGAACTCGCCGCCCGCAACGCCAACTACGTCGGCGGGGACATCGCCTCCGGAGCGGTCTCCGGGCTCCAGATCCTGCTGCGCCCCAAGCTGACGGCGTTCCCGTACGCCACTCCGCACCCGGCCGTCTTCCTGTGCTCCTCGGCCACGCCGCCCGGCCCGGGCGTGCACGGCATGTCGGGTCACAACGCGGCCAAGGCCGTCTGGCGGAGGCTGCGGCAGAAGGGGTGAGCGCGCGGCCGTTCCGCGCGGGTATACAGACGGGCATGACCATGATCACGCTCGTTCGGGGCGACATCACCCGGCAGTCCGTGGACGCCGTCGTCAACGCGGCCAACTCCTCGCTGCTGGGCGGCGGTGGCGTCGACGGCGCCATCCACCGCCGGGGCGGCCCCGAGATCCTCGCCGACTGCCGCCGTCTGCGCGCCTCCCGCTACGGCAAAGGCCTGCCCACCGGCCAAGCGGTCGCCACCACCGCGGGTGACCTGGACGCCCGCTGGGTGATCCATACCGTGGGTCCCGTGTACAGCGCCACCGAGGACCGTTCGGAGCTGCTGGCCTCCTGTTACCGGGAGTCGCTGCGGGTCGCGGACGAGCTGGGCGCCCGCACCGTGGCCTTCCCGGCGGTCTCCGCGGGCATCTACGGCTGGCCGATGGACGACGCTGCCCGCATCGCCGTCGAGACGGTACGGGCGGCGCGCACGACCGTGGCCGAGGTGAGGTTCGTGCTCTTCGACGAGCGGGCGTACGCGGCCTTCGCCGGCCAGGTCGGCTGACGCTGGTTTCAGAAACCTGACCCACCCGTTTCAGCCCGCGGAGCCTGCGGCAGCACGGGCGGCGGCCGACACCAGGTCCGTCGGCCGCCGTTTCTACCGTCGTGCAACTCCCGTTTCGATAGGAGTTTCAGACACTATTTCAGCCGCAGGAACCCGCCCCCGTTTCGACACGGTTTGTGGCGCTGTTTCGGCTGCGGGCACGGCCGCTGTTTCAGGCGTTGTTTCAGGCGCTGTTTCAGCCGTCGATGCGGTGTGTGGTCCAGAACGACGTCAGGTCGGTGGTGGTGGCGGCCTGGGCGGCCGCCTTGAACTCGGCCGTGGTCGAGACGCCGTACCAGTGCGAAGCGGCGTAGTCCTTGAGCAAGTCGGCCATCGCGGTGTTGCCGATCAGTCGCCGCAGGTCGTGCAGCGCGCACTTGCCGTAGTCGTAGACGACGGTGGCGTACCGCGAGGGGTGGGCGTCCCAGTAGGCCATCGAGTTGGTGATCTTCTCCGCCGACGAGGCCCAGGACACGCTGCTCCAGCAGCCGCTGCCGGTCTTGTCCAGCGCGAGGTCGGTGGCGTAGTCGGTGAACGACTCGTCCAGCCAGGGGGTGTTGTACTCGTCGTCGCCGACGATCCCGTACCACCACTGGTGGCCGATCTCATGGGTCAGCGCGGTGACGCTGACCTTGTCGAGGACGAAGCCGGGGTACTCCATGCCGCCGAACCAGAAGCCGTTGTCGATGACGGCGTCCAACTCACCGTAGGGGTAGGCGCCGAAGCGGGACGAGTGGGCGTCCACCGCAGTCTTCGCGGTGGTGAGCATCGACTGGGCGTTGGCCGAGCTGATGCCGGAGACGGAGTACACGTTGATCGGGGTGCCGGCCGCCGAGGTGCCGGAGATCTTGCTGAAGGGGCCGGCCGCCCAGGCGAAGTCCCGTACCTGGGACGCGGTCGACGTGGTGATGGTGCGGCCGCTGGAGCCCGCGGTGTCGACGGAGGCGCCGGTGGCCGGCACGAGCAGGGTCGTCGGGTGGTCGAGGGTCACCTTGAAGTCGGCGGCCAGGGAGTAGAACGACTCGCCGTTGTTCGTGTACGGGTCGAGATGCCAGCCCGCACCGTCCTTCACCGCCAGCACGGGCAGCGCGTTGCCGATGAAGCTGAACGCTCCGTCGTGGCCGAACCGGTCGGTGCCGCTGGGCACCGTGATGCCGAGGTCGAAGCCGATCGTGGCGCTCTGCCCCTGGGCGAGGGGCGCGGCGAGGCCGATCCGCAGGGCCGTGCAGTCGACCGAGAGGGCGCCCGCGGTGCCGCCGGTGACGTTGCCGACCGTGATCGGCATCGACGCGCAGGTGCCGTGGTAGTTGTCCCAGAGCCGCAGGTACACCTCGGTGAGCGCGGTCGCGGAGGCGTTGGTGAAGGTCGCGCTCTCGTGTCCGGTCCACACCGTGCCGGCGGTGTTGCCGGTCAGACTGACGGTGTACGACGGGGCCGCCGGGGTGCGGACGGAGTCGGCAGGCGGCGCGGTGTCGCCGGAGGTGTCGAGCGCGATGTCGTCGAGGACGAAGTTCGACCGCAGGCTGGAGTCCTCGGTTCCGGTGAACGACAGACTCACCGTCTGCCCGGCGAAGGCCGACACGTCGAACGACTTCTGGACGTAGCCGGTGTTCTTGTCGAGGTTGGAGTACGTCGCCAGGGTCGTCGTGCCGATCTTGGCGGTCAACTTGTCGTACGCCCTGGACGAGGTCGTCTCGGTCGTGTCGATGTGCAGCCAGAACGTGAGGGTCGCGGAGGCGCACCCGGAGGGAACGGTGACGCTCTGCGTGAGGGTGTCGGTGTGCGTGCTGCCGACCCCGCCCAGCCAGGCGAAGGCGGTGCCACCGTGGGCGCCCTGCCCGGTACGGTTGGTGATCACGTCGGTCGAGGACGAAGTCCACGGGGACGCGCCGCTCTCGAAGCCGCCGTTGACGACGGCCTGGGCCGGCGTGCACACGGCGGCCGCCGGGGCCGCGCCGCCCCGCGACGCGGCTGCGGCGAGGGCTCCGCCGCCCGTGGGTGCGGCCCCGTCGGGAGCGGCGGCTGCCGGGGGTGCGGCGGGAAGCGAGACGGCGGCCAGGGCGGCGAGGGCGAGCGCGCCGGCGGCGAGCGCCCTGCGGGGGGTGGGTCTCACACGTTGCTCCTTTGCGACGGCCGGGTTTCCGGCCTGCTCGGTGGCTGTTCCCGGCGGCGTGGGTGTGCCGCGGGGCGATGCGACGGTTGCCGGAAGCGTGACAGATATGACGCGAGCATGTCATTAGGTGGGCGGGCAAAGGGTCGGTACCGGAACCGGACGCGACGCCCCCGCTCATCGGCCGGGCCAACCGTCGCGATCTGAGCCGTCGCCTGCCCGGACACCGCCGTCCCACCACGCACCCAGCGCCGCGCGCCTGCCCGACGTGTCGGCCGCGTCGCCCTCCGACCGCCCGCCCGACCGCTTCGCCGGCCGACCGCCGCCCGGCCAGTGCGCCGTCGGACCGCCCGCCGGGCCGCTTCGGCGTGCGACCACGTGCCTGGCGGCGCCCGCCGGCCGCTTCGGCGTGCCACGGCGCGCCGGGCGACGTGCCGGGCCGCTTCGCCGGGTGACCCCCCGCCCGGCCGGTCACCGGGCCGGTGCGTTCTGCGCCCGCGCCCGGCCGCTTCGCGTGCCACCGCGCACCCGGCCGGTCACCCGGCAGGTGCGCCGTCCGACCGCCCGCCGGGCAGCTTCGGCGTGCGACCATGCACCCGGCGCCGCCCCGCCGGGCGGCCTCGCCGTGCCACCGCTCACGCCATCGCGCACCCGGCCGCTTCGGTGTCCGCCCACGTCCCCGGTCGGCTTCCGCTCACATCCGGCCGCCTTGCGCTGTGCGCCGGGCTTAACTCCGGGTGGCCGGTCCGGGAGACACCTGTGTAATGCGCGGTTCGTACCGTCACAGAGGCTTGGAGAGGCTCTCGCCAGGCCGATCGTCAGAAGGAAGGGGGCGCCCGTGGCCGTGCCGGACCCGCGGACCGACAGCGCGACCGAGACGAAGGTGCGCACGGTCTGCTCGTACTGCGGCGTCGGCTGCGGCATGGTCCTCGACATCGGCTTCGGGCCGGACGGACGCCGTACGGTGCTCAAGGCCTCCGGCGACAAGCGGCACCCGGCGAACTCCGGACGGCTGTGCACCAAGGGCGCGACCACCGCCGACATGCTCGCCGCGCCGGGCCGGCTCACCACCGCCCTCGTCCGCCAGGACCGCGGCGAGGAGCCGGAGCCCGCCCCCGTGGACGCGGCGGTCGCCGAGACGGCACGGCGGCTGCGGGCCATCGTCGACGAGCATGGTCCCGACGCGGTCGCCCTCTACGTGTCCGGCCAGATGAGCCTCGAAGCGCAGTACCTGGCCAACAAACTTGCCAAGGGTTTCCTGCGGACCAACCAGATCGAGTCCAACTCCCGGCTGTGCATGGCAAGCGCCGGAACCGGTTACAAGCTGTCTCTTGGCGCCGACGGCCCGCCCGGCTCCTACGACGACCTCGACCGCGCGGACGTCTTCCTCGTCATCGGCTCCAACATGGCCGACTGCCACCCCATCCTCTTCCTGCGGATGATGGAACGGGTGAAAGCGGGTGCGAAACTGATCGTCGTCGACCCGCGGCGCACCGCCACCGCCGCGAAGGCCGACCTGTTCCTCCAGGTCAGGCCGGGCACCGATCTCGCCCTCCTCAACGGACTGCTGCACCTCCTGCACGAGAACGGCCACACCGACCCGGAGTTCGTTGCCGCGTTCACCGAGGGCTGGGAGGCGATGCCCCGGTTCCTCGCCGACTACCCGCCCGCGACCGTCGCGCGGATCACCGGCATCCCGGAGGCCGACCTGCGCGAGGCGGCCCGGACGATCGGCGAGGCGGGGGAGTGGACCAGCTGCTGGACCATGGGCCTCAACCAGTCCACGCACGGCACCTGGAACACCAACGCGCTCATCAACCTCCACCTCGCCACCGGCGCGATCTGCCGGCCGGGCAGCGGACCCTTCTCCCTCACCGGCCAGCCCAACGCCATGGGCGGGCGCGAGATGGGGTACATGGGGCCGGGGCTGCCCGGCCAGCGCTCCGTCCTCGTCGACGCCGACCGGGCCTTCGCCGAGGACCTGTGGGGTCTGCCGGCGGGCACGGTCAGGGCGGACGGCGTCGGCAAGGGCACCGTGGAGATGTTCCGGAAGATGGCCGACGGCGAGATCAAGGCCTGCTGGATCATCTGCACCAACCCCGTCGCCTCCGTGGCCAACCGCAGGACGGTCATCGAAGGCCTGGAGGCGGCCGAGTTCGTCGTCGCGCAGGACGTCTTCGCCGACACCGAGACCAACGCGTACGCCGACGTCGTCCTGCCCGGCGCGCTGTGGACCGAGACCGAGGGCGTGCTCATCAACAGCGAGCGCAACCTCACCCTCGCCCGTCCCGCCGCCGACCCGCCCGGCGAGGCGACGGCCGACTGGCGGCTCATCGCGGACGTCGCCCGCGCCATGGGTTACGAAAGCGGCTTCTCGTACGACAGCGCCGAGGAGGTCTTCGAGGAGATCAAGCGGGCGTACAACCCGGGAACCGGTTACGACCTGCGCGGCGTGACGTTCGAGCGGCTGCGCGCCGCCCCGGTCCAGTGGCCCGCCGGCACGGTGGACGGGCCGGACCGCAACCCGATCCGGTACGTGAACGACGACGGCACGCTCACCTTCCCCACGGCTTCCGGGCGTGCCGTCTTCCATCCGCGCCCGCACGTCCCGCCCGCGGAGATGCCGGACGACGACTACCCGTACGTCCTCAACACCGGCCGTCTGCAGCACCAGTGGCACACCCTGACGAAGACCGCCAAGGTTGCCAAGCTCAACAAGCTCGACCCCGGCCCGTTCGTCGAGGTGCACCCCGAGGACGCGGCCGCGCTCGGCCTCGCCGACGGCGACTCCGTCGAGGTCGCCTCACGGCGCGGGCGGGCCGTCCTGCCGGCCGTCGTCACCGACCGGGTACTGCCCGGATCCTGTTTCGCCCCGTTCCACTGGAACGACCTGTTCGGCGAATACCTCAGCGTCAACGCGGTCACCAGCGACGCCGTCGACCCGCTGTCATTCCAGCCCGAGCTCAAGGTGTGCGCGGTCTCGCTGACGAAGGTCTCGACACCGGTTACTGTCCTTTCCCCCGCGACCGAGGCCCCGGCCACCGGGACACCGGCACCGGCCGCACCCGTTCCGGCCGCACACCCGGCCTTCGCCACGGCCTCCACGGCCTCCGTGCCCGGCACACCGGCGGCCCCGTCCGCGCCCGGCGGGTCCGCCGCTCTCGTCCCCACCGCGGTCCAGCCCTCCGCGGCCGCCGTCTTCGGTCTCGATCCCGCGCCGCCACCGGTGCTGACCGAGCGCGAAAGGCGTTACCTGGTCGGTTTCCTCGCCGGTATCCCGGCCGGCGCCCCGGGCGTGCCGGTCCTGCCGCCGGACGCCCCCTTCAGCCCCGAACACGCGCTGTGGGTCAACGGCACCCTGGCGGGCATGTACTCCCGCACCACCGTGGTCCCGGCCGCGTCGTCCGCGCCCCCGGACCCGGCGCGACGCGTCGTGATCCTGTGGGCCTCGCAGACCGGCACCGCCGAGGACTTCGCCGCCGCCACCGCCGCGCGGCTCTCCGCCGGCGGCCACCCGGCCGCCCTGGTCGCCATGGACGAGGCCGACCCCGCCGCCCTGCCCTCCGACGCCGACCTGCTGCTGATCACCAGCACCTTCGGCGACGGAGACGCGCCCGACAACGGCGCCGGCTTCTGGGACGGCCTGGAGGCGCTGGACACCGGACGCCTGGAGGGCCGCCGCTACGCCGTCCTCGCCTTCGGGGACTCCTCCTACGACGACTTCTGCGGGCACGGCCGGCGCCTGGACCGTCGTATGGACGAGCTCGGCGCCGTCCGGCTGACTCCGCGCACCGACTGCGAACCGGACTACGAGACGGAGGCGGAGCTCTGGCTGGACCAGGTGCTCACCGCCCTGAAGGACGCGACGGAACTCCTGCCCGCGCCTCCCGGCCAGGCACTCGCACCGGCTCCCGCCCCCGCGCCCTTCCCCGCCTCCACGGGTGCGCCGGACGCCGCTCCCGCCACCGGCGCGGGGCCCGCGTCCCCGCCTGTCGTCGCGGCACCGTCCGCCGCGCCCGCCCGCTCCCGGCGCCCCGCTCCGGTCACCGCCCGGCTCACCGGCAACCGGTTGCTGAGCCTGCCCGGATCCGGCAAGGAGGTCCGGCGCTTCACCTTCGACACACGCGACAGCGAGATGCCGCTCGTCTACGAGGCCGGCGACGCGCTCGGCGTGCGGCCCCTCAACTCCCCTGACCTGGTGGCGGAGTGGCTGTCCGTCACCGGACTCGAAGCGCACGCGCGCGTGCAGGTCAACGGGGTGGGGGAGACGGCGCTCGGTGAGGCCCTGCTGCGCCATCTCGACATCACCCGGATCACCCCGGCCCTGCTGCGTTTCACGGCCGACCGCACCCGTGACCCGCGCGAGCTGCGCAAGCTGCTGCGCCCCGACAACAAGGACGAGCTGGCGAAGTGGTCCTGGGGCCGGCAGGCCGTCGACCTGGCGGCCGAGTCCGGCGTCCGCGCCGGCGCCCAGGAGTGGACGGACGTCCTGGGACGGCTGCAACCGCGCCTGTACTCCATCTCGTCCAGCCCGCTGACCGACCCCCACCTCGTCTCGCTCACCGTCTCCGTCGTGCGCTACGAGAACCTGGCAGGCAGGCCCCGCCAGGGCGTCTGCTCGCCGTTCCTCGCCGACGCCGGACCCGGCGCCGAGGTCCCCGTCCACGTGCAGCGCTCGCCGCACTTCCGGCCGCCCGCCGACCCCTCGACGCCGATGGTGATGGTCGGCCCGGGCACGGGAGTGGCGCCCTTCGTCGGCTTCCTCGAGGAGCGCCGGGAAAGGGGCCACCGGGCGCCCAACTGGCTCTTCTTCGGTGAGCAGCACCGGGCGACGGACTTCTACTACGAGGAGGAGCTGACCGCCCTGCGGGACGACGGCGTCCTCACCCGCCTGGACACCGCCTTCTCCCGCGACCAGCGCGCCAAGGTCTACGTCCAGGACCGCATCCGCGAGCACGGCTCCCACCTGTGGTCCTGGCTCCGGGACGGTGCCCACTTCTACGTCTGCGGCGACGCCTCCCGGATGGCCAAGGACGTCGACCAGGCTCTGCGCGACGTCGCGGTCGTGCACGGCGGCCTGAGCGAGCCGGAGGCGGCGGCCTATGTGAAGCAGCTCGCCACCGACAAGCGGTACGTGCGCGACGTCTATTGATGCAAGTCACCAGAAGAGCGCGTGGGTCGCCCGTGCACCAAGTGACGTTGCGCCGAAGAGAGTTGATATTCAGCCATCGCGGCGCGCCTATGTTCGTTTTATCAACAGGAGTGGACACGATCTGACACACCTCCGTCCGTGCACAATTGCATGGATCGCCCCGAGGAAGGTCGTGGTCATGTCGCACCCGCACGTGTCACCCATGGACCAGCCGGACCGCCCCCGGTGGGCGGAGCCGGACCACCGCCCGCGGACGGCCGTCAGCCGTCGCCGGCTGCTCGAAGGGTCGGCCGCCGTTCTCGGCGCGCTCACCCTGTCCGCGCCCACCGCCGCGCGCGCGGCCCTGACGTCCGACGAGGCGGGGGCCGCCGACGGCGCCCCCGAATGGAACGGCCGCATCGACGTCTTCCGGCTGGGCGTCGAGGTCCCGCACACCACCCTCATGCCGTACGCCGACGTCACCCAGGCCCTGACGGCCGACCGCACGCGCTCGCCGTACCGGCTGAGTCTCGACGGCGTCTGGAAGTTCGCGCACGCCGAACGCCCCGACGACCGCGACGCCGACTTCTACCGGACCGACCTGGACGACCGCGGCTGGGACACCCTCCCCGTCCCCTCCGCCTGGCAGCTGCACGGCTACGACCGCCCGATCTACGTCAACATCACCTACCCCTGGTGGGGCCCCAACGGCCTGGGCGAGGAGGCGCAGCCGCCCGCCGCACCCACCCGCTACAACCCCGTCGGCCAGTACCGCCGCACCTTCACGGTCCCGCGCGGCTGGTCCGGACGGCGCACCTTCCTCCACTTCGAGGGCGTCAAGTCCGCCCACTACGTGTGGATCAACGGGGCGCTCGTCGGCTACCACGAGGACTCCTACGACCCGGCCGAGTACGACATCACCGCGCACCTCAAGGAGGGCGTCAACCAGATCGCCGTGGAGGTCTACCGCTACTCCGACGGCGACTGGCTGGAGGACCAGGACATGATCCGGCTGAGCGGCATCTTCCGCTCGGTCTACCTCTACTCCACGCCCGCCGTCCACCTGCGCGACTTCCGGCTGGACACCCCGCTGAGCGACGACTACCGGGCGGCCGAACTGGCGGTCACCGCCAGCGTGCGGGACTACGGCGGCGAGGGCGCCGGCCGGTACGCCGTCGAGACCCAGCTGTACGACGCGAAGGGCCACCCGGTGTGGCCCAGACCGCTGGTCCAGGCCGTCACCCTCGCCGCCGGGGACGAGAGCACCGTCCAGGCCGCGAAGGCCGTGCCCGCGCCGCGCCTGTGGTCCGCCGAACAGCCGAACCTCTACACGGCCGTGCTCCGCCTGCGCGACCCGGCCGGAAAGGTGATCGAAACCCTTTCCCACCGTGTCGGCTTCCGCGAATTCGCGCTCCGGGACGGCCTCATGCGCATCAACGGCCGCCCCGTCTCCTTCCGGGGCACCAACCGGCACGAGATGCACCCCCGGCACGGCTCGGCACTCACCCGCGCCGACATGGTCGAGGACATCCGGATCATCAAGCGGCTGAACATCAACAGCGTCCGCACCTCGCACTATCCCAACAACCCGCAGTGGCTCGAACTCGCCGACGAGTACGGCCTGTACCTCGTCGACGAGACCAACCTCGAGACCCACGGCATCCGCGGCCAGTACCCCGGCAACCACGCCGAGTGGACGACGGCCTGCGTGGCCCGTGCGCAGAACATGGTCCACCGGGACAAGAACCACGCCTCGGTCGTCATCTGGTCGCTCGGCAACGAGGCGGGCGGCGGCACCACGTTCAACGCCATGCACGACTGGATCCGCTCCTACGACACCACGCGCGTCATCCAGTACGAGGGCGACGACCGGCCGGGGATCAGCGACATCCGCTCCGAGATGTACGACAGCCCCTCCCGCGTCGAGGCGAGGGCGAAGGACACCGCCGACACCCGGCCGTACGTGATGATCGAGTACTCCCACGCGATGGGAAACTCCAGCGGAAACTTCAAGAAATACTGGGATCTCGTCCGTCGTCACGACGTGCTGCAGGGCGGCTGGATCTGGGACTTCGCCGACCAGGCCCTGGCCTGGCCCGCTCCCGCCCGCAAGTTGTTCACCGAGTCCGGCCCCGCAGCGCTGCGCGGTGAGGTCATCGCCCCCAGCGGCGGGTTCAGCCGCGACAAGGGCGTCTTCGGCGGCACCGTCTTCGCCCGTGACGCAGGGCTGGACCTGACCGGCTCCCTCACCCTGGAAGCCTGGGCAACCCCGGATGTGACCGGTTACCACCAGCCGATCCTCGCCAAGGGCGACACCCACTACGCCCTGAAACAGACCGACAGGACACTGGAGTTCTTCATCTACGGCAGCGGTCAGTGGGCCGCCGCGAGCTGGGCGCTGCCGGCCGGCTGGACAGGCGCGGAGCACCACGTCGCGGGCGTCTTCGACGCGGCCGCGGGCACCCTGACCCTGTACGTCGACGGCTCGGTCCGCGCCACCCGGACCACCTCGGTGCGCCCCGCCGTCAACACCGCGCCGCTGTCCCTGGCCACCGACGTCGACAACCCCACCCGGGAGTTCAGCGGAACCGTGCGACGGGCCCGGGTGTACGCCCGCGCGCTGAGCGCCGCCGAGCTGGCCTCCGACAGCCGCGGGCCCGGCGACGACGGCGTGCGGTTCTGGTTCGACGCCGCCACCGTCGGCTTCGGTGAGCAGCGGCCCCGCGACAAGACGTTCTACGCCTACGGCGGTGACTGGGGCGACAACCCCAACGACGGAGCGTTCGCCGGCGACGGGATCCTCACCGCCGACCGCGGGCTCACCGGCAAGTCCGCCGAGGTCAAGCGGATCTACCAGGCGATCGGCGCGACCCCCGCCACCGGCGCCCGGCTCGCCCCGGGCGCGGCGGTCACCCTCACCAACGAGAACCTGTTCACCAACCTCCGCGAGTACGACGGACGGTGGGAGCTGGTGGCGGACGGCAAGGTGATGCAGCGCGGAAAGCTGAGCCGCGCCCAGCTGGACGTGGCGCCGCTGTCGACCAAGAACATCACCGTGCCGTTCCGGCTGCCCGCCCGGCCGGCGGCGGGCGCGGAGTACTTCCTGCAGCTGTCGTTCACCACCAGGGAGCACACGAAGTGGGCTAGGGCCGGCTTCGAGGCGGCCCGCGCGCAGCTCGCCGTGGACGCGGGCAGCCCCGCGGTCACCTCCGTGCCGCTGGGCTCGGTCAGGGCACTCGGGTACGAGGACGGCGCGGGGTCGGTCACCGTCACAGGCCGGGGCTTCTCGGTCGTCGTCGACAAGAAGACCGGCCTGATCACCTCCTACCGGGCCGGCGGGATCCGGTTGCTGACCTCGGGGCCGGCCCCCAACTTCTGGCGAGCGCCCACCGACAACGACCGCGGCAACGGCCAGCACACCCGCAACCAGACCTGGCGCGACGCCGGCGCCCGCCGCCGGGTGACCGGCGTGAGCGTGCGGGCGCTGCGCGACCGGGCCGTCGAGATCAGGGTCGCCGGCACCCTGCCCACCACGACAGAATCGACGTACACCACCACCTACACCGTTTTCGGAAACGGCGAGATCAAGGTCGACAACACCCTGCACCCGGGCGCGGCCTCGCTGCCCTACATCCCCGAGGTCGGCACGCTGCTCCTGCTGCCCGGCAGCCTGGAGAACCTGCACTACTACGGCCGCGGTCCCGAGGAGAACCACTGGGACCGCAACGACGCCACCGACGTCGGCCTGTACTCCGGCACCGTCACCGGCCAGTGGACCCCGTATCTGCGCCCGCAGGAGAACGGCAACAGGACGGACGTCCGCTGGGTCGCCCTCACCGACGACGACGGCAACGGCCTGCTCGTCTCCGGGGAGCCGCTCCTGGAGGTCAATGCCTCGCACTTCACCCCCGAGGACCTGTCGGTCGGGGCGCGGCACGACTATCAGCTCACCCCGCGCAAGGAGGTCGTCCTGCGTCTGGCGTACCGGCAGATGGGCGTCGGAGGGGACAACAGCTGGGGCGCGCACACCCACGACGAGTACAAGCTGTTCGCCGACCGCGACTACGCGTACACGTACCGGCTGCGGCCGCTGACGGACGTCACCGAGGCGACGAAGACCTCACGACGGCCCACGGCAACGTCATAGCAATCGGTTTCAGCAACACTGGCACCCAGTACCGGCCGGAAACACCGCGCCGGAAACCCCCGGCAAAGGCTGGAAACACCGGCCACGCTCGGAAACACCGGCAAAGGCTGGAAACACCGGCCAGGCCCGGAAACACCAGCAAGGTCCGGTAACACGGCAAGGTCCGGTAACACCGGACAGAGCAGGAAGGTGGGCACGGTCACCGCGCGCCGGCGTGGGCCGTGCCCACCGGTGCGCTCACCCGCGTGCCGCGTCGCCCGCACCCCCGCCGTCCGCCCGCAGCCACCGCTCGTCCTCGAACTCCGGAGGAACATCGTCCTCCCACGGGTCGATCCCCCGTGCCCTCAGCTCGCCGAACCACCGGTCCCGCTGCGACGCGGGCAGCCGGGTCCCGCACCACGGGCAGTGGGCGATCCCGCTGGTCGCGGTGCCCCCGTCATGGATGATCAGTCCGTACTCCCGGAACTGGGGCACGTACCGCACCAGCGCGTCCGGACAGTCGAAGGGGTCGGGGTGCTCCGCGCACCGCTGGTTCACCTGGCTGTTCATCTCGTCACAACAATGTTCGATCACTCGCGCATTCTCCCCGGCGACGCGGAAGAATCGGACGGGAACGACGCGTCACGCCTCACCTGTCAAGCATCACCCGTCCGCATCACCCGTCACGCACTCCACCGAACTCCACCGAACTCCACCGAACTCCACCGAAAAGGAAACTCCCATGGCCGAGCAGGACGAACGCTTCGACGTCGTGGTCCTCGGGGCGGGCCCCGGCGGCTACGTCGCCGCGGTCCGGGCCGCGCAACTGGGCAAGCGCGTCGCCGTAGTCGAGGAGAAGTACTGGGGCGGCGTCTGTCTCAACGTGGGCTGCATCCCCACCAAAGCGCTCCTGCGCAACGCCGAACTCGCCCACATCTTCACCCGCGAGGCCAAGACCTTCGGCATCAGGGTCGACGGACAGGTCTCCTTCGACTACGGCGAGGCCTACCGCCGCAGCCGCAAGGTCGCCGACGGCCGGGTCAAGGGCGTCCACTACCTGATGAAGAAGAACAAGATCACCGAGCTTGACGGCCGCGGCACGTTCGTGGACGACCGCACCCTCACGGTAACCGGTTACGACGGGGAAACCCGCACCATCGGTTTCGACCACTGCATCATCGCCACCGGGGCCACCCCCAAACTGCTCCCCGGCACCAAGCGCACCGCCC
This sequence comes from Streptomyces sp. B21-105, assembly GCF_036898465.1. Classification (NCBI taxonomy): domain Bacteria; kingdom Bacillati; phylum Actinomycetota; class Actinomycetes; order Kitasatosporales; family Streptomycetaceae; genus Streptomyces; species Streptomyces sp. B21-105. Next base: position 7,840,050 of record NZ_JARUMJ010000001.1, read on the forward strand.
GCGTGGTGACGTACGAGGAGCAGATCCTCGCAGACGACCTCCCGCAGTCGATCGTCGTCGCGGGCGCCGGCGCGATCGGCATCGAGTTCGCGTACGTCCTGCACAACTACGGCGTGAAGGTCACGATCGTCGAGTTCCTGGACCGTATGGCGCCCCTGGAGGACGCCGAGGTGTCCGCCGAACTCGCCCGCCAGTACCGCAAGCTGGGCATCGACGTCCTCACCTCCACCCGCGTCGACGCGATCGACGAGTCCGGCCCCCAGGTCCGTGTCACCGTCACCGGCAAGGACGGCGCCCAGCAGGTCCTCGAGGCCGACAAGGTCCTCCAGGCGATCGGCTTCGCCCCCAACGTCACCGGTTACGGCCTGGAGCACACCGGGGTCGCGGTCACCGAACGCGGCGCGATCGACGTCGACGGCCGCTGCCGCACCTCGGTCCCGCACATCTACGCCATCGGCGACGTCACCGCCAAGCTGATGCTCGCGCACACCGCCGAGGCGATGGGCATCATCGCAGCCGAGACCATCGCCGGCGCCGAGACCATGGAGCTCGACTACGCCATGATCCCGCGCGCCACGTTCTGCCAGCCCCAGATCGCCAGCTTCGGCTACACCGAGGCCCAGGCCCGCGAGCTCGGCTACGACGTCAAGGTCGCCAAGTTCCCGTTCACCGCGAACGGCAAGTCGCACGGCCTCGGCGACACCACCGGCTTCGTCAAGCTCATCAGCGACGCCAAATACGGCGAACTCCTCGGCGGCCACCTCATCGGCCCCGACGTCACCGAACTCCTCCCCGAACTCACCCTCGCCCAGCAGTGGGACCTCACCGTCCACGAGGTCGCCCGCAACGTGCACGCCCACCCGACCCTGAGCGAGGCCGTCAAGGAAGCCGTGCACGGCCTGGCCGGCCACATGATCAACATGTAGTCGCACGCGCCGCGGGCGGCGTGGCCGTTCACCCGAACGGCCACGCCGCGCTCGCCGCCGCCACACGCCCGGGGTGTGCTGGCACCCACCGGACCCGACAGGGACCGGGCGGAGCCGACGGCGAGGGAGTGCGGCATGTCGGACAGCGGTGTTCCCGCCGACGTGGAACTGGAGCTGCTCCGGGCCCGCGTCGCCGCACTGGAGGCGGAGCGCAGACGTCCGCCCGCCCACCACCGGGTCCGCTCGACCCTGGCGGTCGTCCTGATCGTCCTCGGCTGTGTCCTGGCCCCGCTCGGGCTGGTGGCGGCCTGGACGTCCAGCATCGTGGGCGACACCGGCCGCTACGTCGACACCGTGCGCCCGCTGGCCGCCGACAAGGACGTCCAGAACGCGGCCGCCGACCGCGTCACCGACGTGCTGATGCAGCGCATCGACCTCACCGCGCTCCTCCAGGACGCCGCCCCCGCCCAGCGGCCCCTGCTGGAGAAGGCCCTCGGCAGGCTCGGCCCGGCGCTCGAGGACGCCGTCCGCAGCTTCGTGCACGACAAGGCGCAGGCGGTCGTCGCCTCCGACGCCTTCCAGAAGATCTGGACCGACGCCAACCGCAGGATCCACAGCTCCGTCGAGAAGGCCCTCACCGGCAGCGGCGGCGGCGCGGTGAAGATCGAGAACGACACGGTGACGCTCGACCTCGCGCCGGTCGTCGACCAGGTCAAGCAACGTCTCGTCGACTCCGGCGTGACGATCGCGGGCAAGATCCCCGAGATCCACACCGACTTCACCCTCGTCAGGTCCGAGGACATCGGCAAGGTCAAGACCTACTTCCGGGTGCTGCAACTGGTGGGCTTCTGGCTGCCCGTCGTCGCGGTCCTGCTGGTCGCGGCCGGCGTCCTGCTGTCGGCCCACCGCCGCCGCGTCCTGATCGTCGCCGCGCTCTGCTTCGCCTTCGCCGCGCTCCTCCTGGGCGTCGCGCTGACCGTCTTCCGAGCCGTCTACCTGGACGCCCTGCCGTCCGGCGTCTCCCAGCCGGCCGCCGGGTCCGTGTACGACACGCTCGTGCGCTTCCTGCGCACCTCCGTGCGGTCGGTGGTCGCCGTCGGCGTGGTCGTCGCCCTCGCCGCCTGGCTGACCGGGCCCGGCCGGCACGCCGCTCTCGTACGGCGGCTGTGGCACTCGGGCATCGGCGCCGTCCGCACGACCGCCGAGCACGCCGGAATGCGCACCGGCCCCGTCGGCCCGTTCGTGGACCGCTACCGCACCTGGATCACGTGGATCCTGGCCGCGGGAGCCGTCCTGGCCTTCCTCCTGTGGCCCTACCCGACGGGCTGGGTCGTCGTCGGTCTCGCCCTCGCCCTGCTCTTCGCGCTCGCGGTCGTCGACTTCCTGGCGACCCGGCCCCGCCGAAAGGACCTCCCCGCATGAGCGCGCACCCCCCGGCCGGCGACCCGCACGGCGAGATCGGCACCGCGTGGTCCGCGCCGCGCGGCGGATCGCGCCCGCCCGCCCCGGGCCACGGACGGCTCGGCGACGGCATCGTCTTCGCCGGCGTCCTGATGCTCTGCGCAGGCGTGCTCGCCGTCCTCCAGGGCATCGCGGCCATCGCCGAGGACGACGTCTACGCCCGCGTCGGCTCCTACGTCTACGAGCTCAGCCTCACCGGCTGGGGCTGGATCCACGTCGTGCTGGGCGCCCTCGCCGCCGTGACCGGCGCGGCCCTGCTCAGGGGGATGGCCTGGGCCCGCTTCACCGGCGTCTTCCTCGCCGCGCTGAGCCTCGTCCTGCAGTTCCTGTTCCTGCCGTACGAGCCGCTCTGGTCGATCGTCGTCATGGCGATCGACGCCTTCGTGATCTGGTCCCTGATCTCCTGGCAGACCCGGGGCCCCGCGCCGACCCGCTGAGCCGCGCCGACCCGCGGCCGCCCAGGCCCGCGGAGCCGCGGGTCTGGACCACTCGGCGGCGCAGGCCGTGGAACCGACGCAGGCCCGCGGAGCCACGCCGCATCGCTGACCGGCAGGCCCGCGGACCCGCGCCGCGCCGTGGAGCCGCCGCCTGAGCCGTGCCGGACCGCTGGACAGCGCAGGGCCGTGGAGCCCGCGCACAACCCCTGGGCCGCGCAGGTCCGCGCCCGCGCCGCACCACCGACCGGTGCAAGGCTCGTGGCCCCGCGCACGACCCGCCGAGCCGCGCCGCACCGCCGCCCGGTGCAGGCCCGCCGACCGGCGCACGACCGTGGAGCTGCGCAGGGCCGTGGAGCCGCGCGGGCCTGCCGACCGGTGCAGGCCCGCGGCCCCGCGCGCGACCCGCTGAGCCGCGCCGCACCACCGACCGGGGCACGCCCACCGACCGGGGCACGCCCACCGACCGGGGCACGCCCGCCGACCGGGGCACGCCCGGCGACCGGGGCACGCCCGGCGACCGGGGCACGCCCGGCGGGCGGCGCAGGGCCGGCGGGCGGCGCAGGGCAGGCGACGCTGATGTCGGATTTCCGCCAGCGTCGGAGTGGTTCCGGGACGATGCTGGACCCATGCAGAACGGGATGCACACCGACCGCGAGCGCTGTGTGCGCGCCGTCCGGTCCAAGGACGCGCGCTTCGACGGCTGGTTCTTCACCGCCGTCCTGACCACCGGCATCTACTGCCGGCCGAGCTGCCCCGCGGTGCCGCCCAAGCCGGAGAACATGGTCTTCCAGCCGAGCGCAGCCGCCTGCCAGCAGGCCGGTTTCCGCGCCTGCAAGCGCTGCCGGCCCGACACCAGCCCCGGCTCCCCGGAGTGGAACCAGCGAGCCGACCTCGTCGCCCGGGCCATGCGACTGATCGCGGACGGCGTCGTCGACCGCGAAGGCGTCCCCGGGCTCGCCGCCCGGCTCGGCTACAGCACCCGTCAGGTCGAACGCCAACTCGCCGCCGAACTCGGCGCGGGGCCGCTCGCGTTGGCCCGCGCCCAGCGCGCCCAGACCGCCCGCCTCCTCATCGAGACCACCGAACTGCCCATGGCGGACGTCGCGTTCGCCGCCGGTTTCGCCTCCGTACGCACCTTCAACGACACCGTGCGCGAGGTGTTCGCCCTCGCTCCCGGCGAACTGCGCGCCCGCGTCCCGCGCAAGGACACCCCGGCCGGCCCGACGACGCCCGGAACGCTCGCCCTGCGCCTCCCCTTCCGCGCCCCCCTCAACCCCGACAACCTGTTCGGACATCTCGCCGCGACCGCAGTCCCCGGCGTGGAGGAGTGGCGGGACGGCGCCTTCCGGCGCACGCTGCGGCTGCCGTACGGGCACGGCGTCGTGGCGCTCACCCCGAACCCCGACCACATCGGCTGCCGTCTCACCCTCAGCGACCTGCGCGATCTCACCGTCGCCATCAGCCGCTGCCGGCGGATGCTCGACCTGGACGCCGACCCGGTCGCCGTCGACGACCAACTGCGCACGGACCCGCTGCTCGCGCCCCTGGTGGACAAGGCGCCCGGCCGGCGTGTGCCGCGCACGGTCGACGAGGCGGAGTTCGCCGTACGCGCCGTGCTCGGCCAGCAGGTCTCCACCGCGGCCGCCCGCACCCACGCCGCCCGCCTGGTCACCGCACACGGCGACCCGGTGGACGATCCCGAGGGCGGCCTCACCCACCTCTTCCCGGCCCCCGAGGCTCTGGCCGAGCTCGACCCCGAGTCCCTCGCCATGCCCCGCATCCGCCGCACCACCTTCACCACCCTCGTGCGCGAACTCGCCGCCGGCACCCTGCGCCTCGGCGCGGAGAGCGACTGGCCCGAGGCCCGCGCCAGACTCCTCGCGCTGCCCGGATTCGGTCCCTGGACCACCGACGTCATCGCGATGCGCGCCCTCGGCGACCCCGACGCCTTCCTGCCCACCGACCTCGGAATCCGGCGCGCCGCACAGGAGTTGGGCCTGCCCTCGACCCCGGCGGCGCTCACCGCACGGGCGGCGGCCTGGCGCCCCTGGCGCGCGTACGCCGTCCAGTACCTCTGGGCGACCGACAGCCACCCGATCAACTTCCTTCCGGTATAAGGATGTTCCGTGAAGCAGCACACGATCTTCGACAGTCCGTACGGCCCGCTCACCCTCGTCGCCGACGACGGCGTCCTGTGCGGCCTCTACATGACCGACCAGCGCCACCGGCCGCCCGAGGAGGACTTCGGCGCCCGGGACGACACTCGCTTCGGGGCCGCCGAGGAGCAGCTGACGGCCTACTTCGCGGGCGAGCTCACCGAGTTCACCCTCGAACTGCGCCTGCACGGAACCCCGTTCCAGCGCAGCGTCTGGGCCGGGTTGCGCAGGATCCCCTACGGTGAGACCCGCAGCTACGGCGAACTCGCCGACAACCTCGGCAGTCCGGGCGCCTCCCGCGCCGTGGGCCTCGCCAACGGCAAGAACCCCATCGGCATCATCGTGCCCTGTCACCGTGTGATCGGCGCCGGCGGCGGCCTCACCGGCTACGGCGGCGGACTGGACCGCAAGCGCCGTCTGCTGGACTTCGAGAGCGCCGCCGCCGCGGCCGAGCGGACCTTGTTCTAGGCGTGCCAGGCGTCGCCGGGCAGACGGGACTTTCGAAACACGCCCTGGGCCCACCCTGGGCCCGTCCATCTGGGGTGCGCCTCGTGGCCCGCCCGCCCGGAAGGGCTCTACGCGTTCTCCTTCGCGAGGGTGCGCAGGAGTCGCGGCAGGGCGGTGCCGATGGGCTCGCGGATCACGTCGTCGGCGATGTCGTCGTACGGTGTCGGCTCGGCGTTGACGACGATCAGGCGGGCTCCGTGATCGGCGGCGACGCCGGCGAGTCCCGCGGCGGGCTGTACGCGCAGGCTGGTGCCGACGGCGATGAACACGGTGCAGGCCTTGCTGATCGCGAGCGCCTCGCCGAGGACGACCGGGTCGAGCCGCTCGCCGAACATGACGGTGGCCGACTTGAGGATTCCGCCGCACTGCGGGCAGCGCGGGTCGTCCTCGCCGGCCTCCAGGCGGGCCAGGGCGTCCGCCATCGGCCCGCGGACCCGGCACTTCGTGCACACGACGCTGCGGGCGGTGCCGTGCAGCTCCAGGACCTTGCGGGCCGGCACGCCGGCGAGTTGATGGAGCCCGTCCACGTTCTGGGTGATCACTCGTACGGGGACCCCGGACTTCTCGAGCTCGGCGACGGCCAGGTGCGCGGCGTTCGGCTCGGCCTGCAACGCCTGGCTCTTGCGCCGCATCTGCCACGAGCGCCGCCGGATCTCCGGGTCGCCCATGTAGTGCTCGTAGGTGACGAGCTTCTCCGCCTCCGGGTCCCGTCGCCACAGCCCGTTCGGTCCGCGGTAGTCAGGGATGCCGGAATCGGTGGAGACGCCTGCACCGCTGAGGATGGCGACAAGGGGCTTGCTCATGTGCTCGAGCGTAGGGCGGGCGTTCGACGGCCGCGAGCGTATTGGAAGCCCGGGTTGCCTGCCCGGATACTGCCCGGGGCGGGGTGTCCGGTGCTACCTTCCCGGGATGGCCAAGGTATCCGTCTCGCTCGACGCCGAACTCGTCGTCGAGGTCATGGTGCTCACGGGTGTGGGCAGCCCCCAGGACGCCGTCGAGCTGGTCGTGCGCGACTACATCGCCCGCGGTCACCGCACGGAGGCCCGCACGGCCGTCCGTGACGAGGCGCTGCGCGAGGTGGACGGCAAGCCGCGCGACGTCGAGGGCTGAGAGCTCAGTCCACCGGACGGCCGTTCTCCGGCTCGGCCGTCACCGAGCCGTCCGCCAGGGCGTCCAGGGCGGCCGGCACCCGGTGGCCCAGCGGTGCTGGCGGCGGTCATCCCGGAAGCGTAACCGGCGGGGCGCGTCTCCCGCGCCTCTCCCGCGCGTCTCCCGCGCCTCTCCCGCGCGTCTCCCGCGCCTCTCCCGCGCGTCTCCCGGGCGGTCCTGGGGCGGGTCCAGGGGCCGGGCACCGCATGACGGCGCGGGCCCGCTGCGGTTAAGGTCACAACGGCGCGACCGGCCCCGATGCGCGCGGGGCCCGGAGAGCAAGGGGATGGCAAGGTGACGGACGCTGCACGGCAGGGCACCCGACGACGGGTGCTGGTGGCCGCGGACAAGTTCAAGGGCTCGCTGACGGCCGTGGAGGTCGCCGAGCGGGTGACGGTCGGGCTGCGCCGGGCCGTGCCGGACGTCGAGGTGGAGGCGCTGCCCGTCGCCGACGGCGGCGACGGGACGGTCGCCGCGGCGGTCGCGGCCGGCTTCGAACGCCGCGAGGCGCGGGTCGCCGGGCCGCTCGGCCAGGAGGTGACGGCCGCGTTCGCGGTGCGCGGCGACACCGCGGTGGTGGAGATGGCGGAGGCGAGCGGACTGCAACGGCTCCCGGCAGGCGTCCTCGCCCCGCTCACGGCGTCGACGTACGGCTCGGGCGAGCTGCTGCGGGCCGCGCTCGACGCGGGCGCGGCGACGATCGTGTTCGGCGTCGGCGGCAGCGCGAGCACGGACGGCGGAGCGGGCATGCTCTCGGCGCTCGGCGCGCGGTTCCTCGACGAGGACGGCGAGCCGGTGCCGCCGGGCGGCGGCGGCCTCGCGCGGCTGGCCCGCGCGGACCTGTCGGCCCTGGACCCCCGCCTCGCCGCCGTGGAACTGGTGCTGGCGAGCGACGTCGACAACCCGCTGACCGGTCCCAAGGGTGCGCCGACGGTGTACGGCCCGCAGAAGGGCGCCTCGCCGGACGACGTCGAGACGCTGGACGCGGCGCTCGCGCACTACGCGCGCGTGCTGGAGGAGTCGGTCGGGCCGCGGGCCGCCGAGTACGCCGACGCGCCGGGCGCCGGCGCCGCGGGCGGCATCGGTTACGGGGCGTTGCTGGTCGGCGCCCGCTTCCGCGCCGGGATCGAGGTCATGCTCGACGTGCTGGGCTTCGCGCCGGCGCTGGAGCGGGCCGAGCTGGTGATCACGGGGGAGGGCTCGCTGGACGAGCAGACCCTGCACGGCAAGGCGCCCGCGGGTGTCGCCGCCGCCGCCCGGGCGGCCGGCAAGGAGGTCGTCGCCGTCTGCGGCCGCCTCGCGCTGCCGCCGGCCGAGCTGGGACGGGCCGGCATCCGCCGGGCGTACCCGCTCACCGACGTCGAGCCGGACGTCGCCACGTGCATCGCGGACGCGGGACCGATCCTGGAGCGCGTCGCCGAGCGGATCGGCCGCGACTTCCTGAGCTGACCGGCGACGGCACGCGGAGCGGCAGCAAGGCGAGCAGAAAAGGCGAGCAGAAAAGGCGGAGGGGCCCGAACCATCAGGTTCGGGCCCCTCCGCCGTCGTACGATCGCGGGTGCTTACGGCAGCTGTCCCGCGCGTGCCTCGCGGCGGTTGTCGCGGAAGTTGTTCACCCGGCGGGCCGTGGCGAACAGCGGGATGACCGCGCCCATGACCAGCTGCAGCGCGCAGCCCGTCTGGAGCAGCAGCTGACCGCTCGGCGCGTCGAACGCCCAGGCCGCCAGCAGGCCCATCGACAGCACGATCCAGATGAGCACCGCACCGGCGAGGCGGCCCCGCGGCTTCGGGTACTCGACCCGGCTCACCATCAGCCAGGCAGTGCCCAGGATGGCCATCAGGGTCGCCTCGAACGGCAGGCCGAGCAGCACGATCGAGACGACGGTGAGCGCGCCGAACGGCGACGGCATGCCCTGGAAGGTGCCGTCCTTGACGGTGACGCACGAGAATCTCGCGAGCCGGAGCACCACCGCCAGCAGGACCACGATCGCGCCGACCGCCGCCACCCGTTGATGGGCGTCGTCGGCGACCATGCCGTAGACGAGGACGAAGTACGCCGGGGCCAGACCGAAGCTGATCAGGTCCGACAGGTTGTCCAGCTCCGCGCCCATCGGGGAGGAGCGCAGCTTGCGCGCGACCAGGCCGTCGAAGAGGTCGAAGATCGCCGCGCAGAGCATCAGGATGACCGCCGTGGCCGCGCTGTGGCGGGCCATGCCGGATTCCTGGCTGCCGGTGAGGTGCGGGATCAGGATGCCGGTGGTGGTGAAGTACACCGCCATGAAGCCGCACGTGGCGTTGCCGAGGGTGAGCGTGTCCGCTATCGACAGACGCAGCGAGAGCGGCATCTCCTCGTCGTCGTCCACCTCGTCGGCCTCGGGCACCCAGCCCGCCTGGGTCTCCGGGTCAATCACGGTCAATGCGAGTCACCCCTGCCACGGTCTTCTGCCCCACCTCGACCGCGACGTCCACGCCCTCGGGCAGGTAGATGTCGACACGCGAGCCGAAGCGGATCAGGCCGATCCGCTCGCCCTGCTCGACCTTCGTGCCCTCGGGGATGTAGGGGACGATGCGGCGGGCCACGGCTCCGGCGATCTGGATCATCTCGATGTCACCGAGCTCGGTGTCGAAGTGCCAGACCACGCGCTCGTTGTTCTCGCTCTCCTTGTTGAACGCCGGCACGAATCCGCCGGGGATGTGCTCGACCGACGTCACGGTGCCGGCCAGCGGCGCGCGGTTGACGTGGACGTTGAGCGGGCTCATGAAGATCGCGACCCGGGTGCGCCCGTCCTTCCACGGCATGATGCTCTGCACCACGCCGTCGGCGGGGGAGATGACCCGGCCCTCCGCGATCTCGCGCTCGGGGTCGCGGAAGAACCACAGCATGCCCGCCGCGAGAGCGGTGGCGGGCACGGCGACGGCCTTGGCGGCGCCCGAGCGACGGGCGCGCAGGAGGCTGACGGCTGCGGTGGCGACGGTCGGCAGAAGCCACGGCGATGCTCCGCGCGCGAGGCGTGCGCCTACCAGGCTGTCGCGGTGTGCAGAGGTTTGGCTGTGGGGCATGGATGACCTTCGTAGCGGATGATGCCGCGCTTCGACGGGGGGACGGCGGCTTTCCGCGATCGTAGCGGTTCGGGGCCACAACTGGGTAAGTCAGGAAGCCGAGTCGACAGCACAGGGAAGTTGACGGGGTGTGATCTTCTTCTCGAAGAAAACACCCCCAACTGGGACAATCAGCCCTGGAACCGATACTCCTCGAGCAACCGGCGACCGATGATCATTTTCTGGATTTCGGCGGTGCCTTCACCGATCAGCAACATCGGGGCCTCCCGGTAGAGGCGCTCGATCTCGTACTCCTTGGAGAAACCGTAGCCCCCGTGGATACGGAAGGAGTCCTCCACGACCTCTTTGCAGTATTCGGAGGCGAGGTACTTCGCCATCCCCGCCTCGAGGTCGTTTCGTTCTCCGGAGTCCTTTTTGCGTGCGGCGTTCACCATCATCGCATGAGCGGCCTCGACCTTGGTAGCCATCTCGGCCAGCTTGAACTGGATCGCCTGGTGCTGGGCGATCGGCTTGCCGAAGGTGTGGCGCTGCTGGGCATAGCCGACGCCCAGCTCGAAGGCACGGTGAGCGACGCCGCAGCCACGTGCCGCGACGTTCACGCGGCCCACCTCGACGCCGTCCATCATTTGGTAAAAACCTCGGCCGGTGGCTCCGCCGAGCACGCTGTCGGGGGAAAGCCGCAGGCCGTCCATGATGAGCTCGGTGGTGTCGACGCCCTTGTAGCCCATCTTGTCGATCTTGCCGGGGATGGTCAGGCCGGGGCGGACCTCGCCGAAGCCGGGCTCCTTCTCGATCAGGAAGGTCGTCATCGACTTGTGGGGGGCCGTCCCCTCGGGGTGTCCTTCGTCACTTCGCACCAGAACGGCCACCAGGGACGACGTTCCGCCGTTCGTCAGCCACATCTTCTGGCCGTTGAGGACGTACTCCTCGCCGTCCTTCACCGCCTTCGACGTGATCGCCGACACGTCCGAGCCGAGACCCGGCTCCGACATCGAGAACGCGCCCCGGATGTCGCCGGCCGCCATGCGCGGCAGGTAGTGGTCCTTCTGCTGCTGCGTGCCGTGCTGCTTGAGCATGTACGCCACGATGAAGTGCGTGTTGACGATGCCGGAGACGGACATCCAGCCGCGGGCGATCTCCTCGACGCACAGGGCGTAGGTGAGGAGCGACTCGCCGAGACCGCCGTACTCCTCGGGGATCATCAGACCGAACAGGCCCAACTCCTTGAGGCCGTCGACGATTGCCTGCGGGTACTCGTCGCGGTGCTCCAGCTCGGTGGCGACCGGGATGATCTCCTTGTCCACGAAGTCGCGGACGGTGGAGAGGATCTCCTGCTGGACGTCGGTCAGACCGGCGGTCTGGGCGAGGCGGGCCATCGATCAGCCTTCCTGAAGTTCCGGGCGGCCGGGCTGCTCGCCGCCGCGCTCCTTGATGTACGTCTCGGTCGGCACCATCACCTTGCGGCGGAACACGCAGACCAGCGTGCCGTCCTGCTTGTAGCCCTTGGTCTCGACGTGGACGATGCCGCGGTCGTTCTTCGACTTCGACGGCCACTTGTCGAGCACGGTCGTCTGGCCGTAGATCGTGTCGCCGTGGAACGTCGGGGCGATGTGCTTGAGCGACTCGATCTCCAGGTTGGCGATCGCCTTGCCGGAGACGTCCGGCACGGACATGCCGAGCAGCAGCGAGTAGATGTAGTTGCCCACGACGACGTTCTTGCCGAAGTCGGTCGTCTTCTCCGCGTAGTTGCTGTCCATGTGGAGCGGGTGGTGGTTCATGGTGAGGAGGCAGAACAGGTGGTCGTCGTACTCCGTGACCGTCTTGCCGGGCCAGTGCTTGTACGTCGCCCCGACCTCGAACTCCTCGTAGGTGCGTCCGAACTGCATGGCGCTCAGCCCTCCGGGATCTCGAACTTGCTGGTGCGCTGCATGCCGGCCGCCCGTCCCTTGCCCGAGATGACCAGCGCCATCTTGCGGCTGGCCTCGTCGATCATCTCGTCGCCGAGCATCGCCGAGCCCTTCTTGCCGCCCGCCTCCGACGTGCAGTAGTCGTACGCGTCCAGGATGAGCTCGGCGTGGTCGAAGTCCTCCTGCGACGGCGAGAAGATCTCGTTGGACGCTTCCACCTGGCCCGGGTGCAGCACCCACTTGCCGTCGAAGCCGAGCGCGGCGGCGCGCTGCGCGACCGCGCGGTAGCCGTCCACGTTGCGGATCTGCAGATAGGGGCCGTCGATCGCCTGGAGGTCGTTGGCGCGGGCGGCCATCAGGATCTTCATCAGGATGTAGTGGTAGGCGTCCGCCGGGTAGCCGGGCGGCTGCTCGCCCACGACCAGCGACTTCATGTTGATGGAGGCCATGAAGTCGGCCGGGCCGAAGATGATCGTCTCGACGCGCGGGGAGGCCTGCGCGATCTCGTTGACGTTGTTGAGGCCCTGGGCGTTCTCGATCTGCGCCTCGATGCCGATGCGGCCGACCTCGAAGCCCATGGTCTTCTCGATCTGCGTGAGCAGCAGGTCGAGGGCGACGACCTGCTGGGCGTTCTGCACCTTCGGCAGCATGATGCAGTCGAGGTTGGGTCCGGCCCCTTCGACCACCGTCACGACGTCACGGTAGGTCCACTCGGTCGTCCAGTCGTTGACGCGCACGACCCTGGTCTTGCCGGTCCAGTCGCCCTCGTTGAGGAACTTGACGATGGTGTGCCGCGCCTCAGGCTTGGCGAGCGGCGCGCACGCGTCCTCGAGGTCCAGGAAGACCTGGTCGGCCGGCAGACCTTGCGCCTTCTCCAGGAAGCGGGGGTTGCTGCCCGGAACGGCGAGACAGGAGCGCCGCGGACGAAGACGGTTGACAGTCATGCGGGGACCTCCAGGGGGTCGAGCTTGTTCGCTTTGCGGATCTCGTCGACGATGCGGCCGATGATCGAGGTGATGTCGAAGTCCTTCGGGGTGAAGACCGCGGCGACACCCGCGGCCCTGAGCTGCTCGGCGTCTCCATTCGGGATGATGCCACCGGCGATCACCGGGATGTCTGTGGCACCGGCCACACGCAGCCGTTCGAGGACGTCCGGGACCAGTTGGGCGTGCGATCCGGAGAGGATGGACAGGCCCACGGCGTGCACGTCCTCCTCGAGCGCCGCGTCCACGATCTGCTCGGGCGTCAGCCGGATGCCCTGGTAGACCACTTCGAAGCCGGCGTCGCGGGCCCGCACGGCGATCTGCTCGGCGCCGTTGGAGTGCCCGTCCAGGCCCGGCTTGCCGACCAGGAAGCGCAGCTTGCCGACGCCCATGTCCTTCGCGGTCAGGTCGACCCTGCGGCGGACGTCGGCCATGGCCGAACCCTCCTCGGCGGGGACCGCCACCGGCGCCGACGACACGCCGGTCGGCGCGCGGAACTCGCCGAACACCTCGCGCAGCGCCCCGGCCCACTCGCCGGTCGTGACCCCGGCGCGGGCGCACTCCAGGGTCGCCTCCATGAGGTTGGCGGTGCCCTTGGCGGCCTCCTTCAGCTTCTCCAGCGCCTTGCACGGGCGCGGGTGGTTGAAGGGCGGCTGGTACCGCGTGTCGCGCCAGTGCTGCAGGGAGGCGATGACGCGGGCCTCGACCGCCGGGTCGACGGTCTGGATCGCGGTGTCGAGATCGGCGGTCAGCGGGTTGGGCTCGGTCGTCTCGAAGACGTTGACCCCGATGATCTTCTCCTCGCCCCTCTCGATGCGGGCGCGCCGCTCCGCGTGCGAGGAGACCAGCTGCGACTTCAGGTAGCCGGACTCGACGGCGGCCATCGCGCCGCCCATCTCCTGGATCCGCTCGATCTCCGCGAGGGAGGCCTCGACCAGCTCGGCGACCTTCGCCTCGACGACGTGCGAGCCGGCGAAGATGTCCTCGTACTCCAGCAGGTCGCTCTCCAGGGCGAGGACCTGCTGGATGCGCAGGCTCCACTGCTGGTCCCAGGGCCGGGGCAGGCCCAGCGCCTCGTTCCAGGCCGGCAGCTGCACGGCACGCGCGCGTGCGTCCTTCGACAGCGTCACGGCGAGCATCTCCAGCACGATCCGCTGGACGTTGTTCTCCGGCTGCGCCTCGGTCAGGCCCAGGGAGTTGACCTGGACGCCGTAGCGGAAGCGGCGCTGCTTGGGGTTCTCGATGCCGTAGCGCTCGCGGGTGACCTGGTCCCAGATGCGGCTGAAGGCGCGCATCTTGCACATCTCCTCGATGAAGCGGACGCCCGCGTTCACGAAGAAGGAGATACGGGCGACGACGTCGCCGAACTTGTCGGCCGGCACCTGCCCGGAGTCCCGGACGGCGTCCAGCACGGCGATCGCCGTGGACATCGCGTAGGCGATCTCCTGCACCGGCGTGGCCCCGGCCTCCTGCAGGTGGTAGCTGCAGATGTTGATCGGGTTCCACTTCGGCATGTGGGAGACCGTGTACGCGATCATGTCCGTCGTCAGACGCAGGCTCGGCCCCGGCGGGAAGACGTGCGTCCCCCGGGACAGGTACTCCTTGACGATGTCGTTCTGGGTCGTGCCCTGGAGCAGGGTGATGTCCGCGCCCTGCTCCTCGGCGACGACCTGGTAGAGCGCCAGCAGCCACATGGCGGTGGCGTTGATCGTCATCGAGGTGTTCATCTGCTCCAGGGGGATGTCCTGGAACAGCCTGCGCATGTCGCCGAGATGGGCCACCGGCACGCCGACCCGGCCGACCTCGCCGCGGGCGAGGATGTGGTCGGAGTCGTAGCCGGTCTGGGTGGGCAGGTCGAACGCGACCGACAGACCCGTCTGACCCTTGGCGAGGTTGCGCCGGTACAGCTCGTTGGACGCCTCGGCAGTGGAGTGACCGGCGTATGTGCGCATGAGCCACGGCCGGTCCTTCTCCCGCTGTCCTGCGGCGGGCTGACGCTCAGTCATCTATGACCCCGGGTGTCTCAGATGTTACGGAAGCGGTTGATGGCGTCGATGTGCTGGGCGCGCTTGGCCTCGTCGCGCACGCCCAGGCCCTCCTGGGGGGCCAGCGCGAGGACGCCGACCTTGCCCTGGTGGAGGTTGCGGTGCACGTCGTAGGCGGCCTGGCCGGTCTCCTCCAGGGAGTAGACCTTCGACAGGGTCGGGTGGATCTTGCCCTTCGCGACCAGCCGGTTGGCCTCCCAGGCCTCGCGGTAGTTGGCGAAGTGCGAGCCGACGATCCGCTTCAGGGACATCCACAGGTAGCGGTTGTCGTACTCGTGGTGGTAGCCGGAGGTGGAGGCGCAGGTGACGATCGTGCCGCCCTTGCGGGTGACGTAGACGGACGCGCCGAAGGTCTCGCGGCCCGGGTGCTCGAAGACGATGTCGACGTCCTCGCCGCCGGTGAGTTCGCGGATGCGCTTGCCGAAACGCTTCCACTCCTTGGGGTCCTGGTGGTGCTCGTCCTTCCAGAACCGGTAGTCCTCGGCCGTGCGGTCGATGATCGCCTCGGCGCCCATGGCCCGGCAGATCTCCGCCTTCTGCGCCGAGGAGACGACGCAGATCGGGTTGGCGCCGCCGGCCAGCGCGAACTGGGTGGCGTAGCTGCCGAGCCCGCCGCTGGCGCCCCAGATCAGGACGTTGTCGCCCTGCTTCATGCCGGCGCCGTTGCGGGAGACCAGCTGCCGGTAGGCGGTGGAGTTGACGAGGCCGGGGGCCGCCGCCTCCTCCCAGCTCAGGTGGTCCGGCTTCGGCATCAGCTGGTTGGACTTGACAAGTGCGATCTCTGCCAGGCCGCCGAAGTTGGTCTCGAAGCCCCAGATGCGCTGCTCGGGGTCGAGCATCGTGTCGTTGTGGCCGTCCGAGGACTCCAGCTCGACGGAGAGGCAGTGCGCGACGACCTCGTCGCCCGGCTTCCAGGCGTTGACGCCCGGGCCGGTGCGCAGCACGACGCCCGCGAGGTCGGAGCCGATGACGTGGTAGGGCAGGTCGTGCCGCTTGGTGAGCTCGCTGAGCCGGCCGTAGCGCTCCAGGAAGGAGAAGGTCGACACCGGCTCGAAGATCGAGGTCCAGACGGAGTTGTAGTTGACCGAGGAGGCCATGACGGCCACCAGGGCCTCGCCCGGTCCGAGCTCGGGCACGGCCACCTCGTCCAGGTGGATCGACTTGCGCGGGTCCTTGTCGCGGGTCTCCAGGCCCGCGAACATCTCCGTCTCGTCCTTGTGCACGGTGATCGCGCGGTAGGACTCGGGGAGCGGCAGAGCGGCGAAGTCGTCCGAGGTGGACTCCGGCGACCGGATCGCGTCCAGGATCTTGTTCATGGTCACGGTGTTGCCTCCGGCGGTGAGCGCCCTGAGGGAGGGGCGCTGGGGTGTACGGCGGTGCTGCTGAGGGTTTTGGTGAGGTGCCGTCGGTTCGGCGGGGGTGGTTCGGCAGCGCTTTGTGGCGCGGGAGGTTGCCTGTGACGCAGGCGTCCGGGCGCGCGACCAGAGGGTTGCGGGGACAGCCGGCGTACGCATGGTCTCTGCACGCCGGCCGCCCGGACACCTTCAACGTATGACACCGCGTGTCACCTCGCAAGGCACTGAGTGCCAGAACTTCCTCTCAGCTGAAATCTTTACGTAACAAATGAGCGATGATCGATCGAACGGGGACGTAATTCCGCGCGAAAAGGTGCTCTGACATGCCAAAACGGCCACCCCGAGGGGTGGCCGTCATCACAGGGCGAAGGGGACCGCGGAGGGGGCGAAGGGGACCGCGGAGGGGCGCGGAGGGCTCTCAGCGCTCCTTGAGCGCCTGCTCGATGGTGCGCATGACCTCGTCCAGCGGCGCGTCGGTCCGGGCGACCGTCACCAGCACCTCGCCCTGCGCCGAGGAGACCGCCGCCGCGGCCGGCTGCGGGGCGCCGGCGCTGCCGCGGCCGGCTCCGATGCCCGTCCCGAACGTCTTGCGCACGATCGCGAAGGCGTGGTCGAGCTGCGACTCGACGTCGCCCTGGCCGCCCGCCCGCAGCCAGCGCCGCAGGACGTGGTTGTGGGCGGTGACCACCGCGGAGGCGGCGACCTCGGCGAGCAGCGGGTCGTCGTTGGCGTCGTCGTCGTGCGCGTGCTCGTCGAAGTGGCCGAGGAGATAGCGGGTGAACAGCCGCTCGTAGCGGGCCACCGACGCGATCTCGGCCTCGCGCAGGGTGGGCACCTCACGCGTGAGCTGGTAGCGGGCGACCGAGATCTCCGGACGCGCCGCGTACATCCGCATGACCTCTTTGATGCCCCGGCACACCGTGTCCAGCGGGTGCTCGTGCGCGGGGGCCGCGTTCAGCACGGCCTCCGCCCGGATCAGGGTGTCGTCGTGGTCGGGGAAGATCGCCTCTTCCTTGGAGCGGAAGTGGCGGAAGAAGGTGCGGCGGGCGACCCCGGCCGCCGCCGCGATCTCGTCGACGGTGGTCGCCTCGTACCCCTTGGTCGAGAACAGCTCCATGGCCGCGGCCGCCAGTTCTCGGCGCATCTTGAGCCGCTGGGCGGCCGCACGGCTGCCCGCGGCGCTCTCCGGCGCGTCGGGCGTGGCTGGTGTACGTGAGGACCTGGCGGGCTGGGACATGACCCGAACGTACTGCATGTGCGCAGCTCGGTGCGCGTGGCCGGGGTTGCCCCCGCCCTCGGCGGGCGGGGGCGCGCCCGCCGAGGGGTCGAGCAGACCGCCCCAGTCCTTTGCCGCCCGCAGCCCGTCGCCCGTCGGCCGCGGCCCGTCGCCGGCGCCGTCAGCGGCGGGCATATTCGCGGAAGCCGCGGCCGGTCTTGCGGCCGAGGCAGCCCGCGGCCACCAGGTGCTCCAGCAGCGGCGCCGGCGCGAGGCCCGGGTCGCGGAACTCGCGGTGCAGGACCTTCTCGATGGCCAGCGAGACGTCGAGTCCCACGACGTCCAGCAGCTCGAAGGGGCCCATCGGGTAGCCGCCGCCGAGCTTCATCGCGGCGTCGATGTCGTCCAGGGTCGCGTAGTGCTCCTGCACCATCTTGATCGCGTTGTTGAGGTACGGGAAGAGCAGCGCGTTCACGATGAAGCCCGCCCGGTCCCCGCAGTCGACGGCGTGCTTCTTGATCCGCGCGCACACCTCGCGGACCGTCGCGTGGACGTCCTCGGCGGTCAGCACCGTGCGCACCACCTCGATCAGCTTCATCGCGGGCGCCGGGTTGAAGAAGTGCATCCCGATCACGTCCTGCGGGCGCGTGGTGGCGCGGGCGCAGGCGACGACCGGCAGCGAGGAGGTCGTCGTGGCGAGGACCGCGCCGGGCTTGCACACCTTGTCCAGGGTCGCGAACAGCTGCTGCTTGACCTCCAGGTCCTCGGCGACCGCCTCCAGCGCCAGGTCGACGTCGGCGAACGCGTCGTAGGAGCCGGCCGGGGTGATCCGGTCCAGGATCTGCGCGGCGGCCTCGGCGGTGAGCCGGCCCTTGTCGACGGAACGGGCGAGAGACTTGCCGATCCGCGCCTTGGCGGTCTGCGCCTTCTCCTCGCTGCGGGCGGCGAGGACGACGTCGTAACCGGCCTTGGCGAAGACCTCGGCGATGCCGGAGGCCATGGTGCCGGAGCCGGCGACGCCGACCGAGGCGATGGGACGGCCCACTGTCCCGGTCCCGCCCGACAGCGGCGTCAGCGCGTCCGGGACGACCGTCGCGCTGCCCGGGGCCTCGTAGGTGTAGAAGCCGCGGCCCGCCTTACGGCCCGTCAGGCCCGCCTCGCTGAGCTGCCCCAGGATGGGCGCGGGGGCGTGCAGACGGTCGTGGGACTCGGCGTACATGGCCTCCAGGACCGTACGGGCGGTGTCGACGCCGATCAGGTCCAGCAGCGCCAGCGGGCCCATCGGCAGTCCGCAGCCGAGCCGCATCGCCGCGTCGATGTCCTCGCGGGAGGCGTACCGGGCCTCGTACATCGCGGCGGCCTGGTTGAGGTAGCCGAACAGCAGCCCGTCGGCGACGAAGCCGGGCCTGTCGCCGACCGCGACGGGCTCCTTGCCCAGATCGAGCGCGAGGTCGGTGACGGCGGCGACGGCGGCCGGGGCGGTCAGCACCGAGGAGACGACCTCGACCAGCTTCATGGCCGGCGCCGGGTTGAAGAAGTGCAGGCCCAGCACCCGCTCCGGGTGGGCCGAGTCGGCGGCGAGACGGGTCACGGACAGCGCGTTGGTGCCGGTGGCGAGGATCGTCCCGGGACGCACGATCGAGTCCAGCTCGCGGAAGATCTGCTGCTTGACCTCGTACGACTCCGGCGCCACCTCGATCACGAGGTCGGCGTCGGCCGCGGTGCGCAGGTCGGTGGAGACACGGACCCGGGCCAGGACGTCCGCGCGCTCCGGCTCGGTGAGCCGCCCGCGCCGCACGGAGCGGGCGGTGGAGGCCTCGAGCGCGGCGACGGCGCGCGCGGTCTGGATCTCGCTGACGTCGACGCCGATCACGTCGCGGCCGGCCGTGGCGAGGACTTCGGCGATGCCGGAGCCCATGGTGCCGAGGCCGATGACGGCGATCGTCTGGAGCGGGGACAGAGGGGTGTCGGACAGGGGAGCGGCCATCGCGGGACTCCAGGAATGAGGTGACGACTGGGAACGCCCCCGGTGCGCCGGGGGGCCTCGAGAAGGCCGGGCGCACCGGGTGCGGAGAAAAGGAGTGCGGGTGTGGTGCCGGGCTGCATGCGCACACGCCCGGTGCCGTCACTGCGGGCGTGCACACGCCCCATGACGAACAGAAGTTCCGACCGGCCCTGTCCCGTGGCCGGGTCGTACAGCGGTACACGGAGTGCACGTTGTGCACGCGATACCGAACCGCATCTCGCGGCGACTGCGTCACCAGGCCGCCACGAGGAGGTGCTGCGGGTGGGTGACCCGCTCGAATGAGCTTAACCGGTGGGTAACGAGCGCGCCAGCCCTCCGGCTGTGATGCACCTCCCTTCCAGGATGCCGCCCCTCCCTTCCGGGATGACCCACCGCCCTTCCGGGACGAGCCCTAGGCTCGGCGACATGGACGAAGAGTTGCGATCGCTCACGGAGCGCTTACGGCGGGAGTCGGGGGGCACGGCACTCTACGAGCAGCTCACCGCCATCGCCGACCCCGACGCACTGGCGCAGGTGCTCACCGAGCCGGGACAGCCGCTGTGGGCCCGTGAACTGGCCGCGTTCCGGCTGGGGGTGGCCGGGGACCGCCGCGCCTTCGAGGCGCTCGTCCTGCTGCTCAACCACCGCGACCCACCGCGCTGCGCCTGTGCCGCCCACGCGCTGGCCCGCCTCGACGACCCCCGCACCGCCCGCGCCGCGGCCGCCCTGGCCACCAACGAACTGCGCGTCGCCTACGCCCTGCAGCCCGTCCGGCTGCTGGTGCGACTGCGCGCACCGGAGTCGGTGCCCGCGCTGATCACGACGCTGCGGCGGCGGCTGCGGCCGCACGACCCCCACCGACGGGTGGCCCTCGCCTGCGTCGAGGGGCTGGGCGCGCTGGGCGACGGCCGGGCCCGCCCGGTGCTGACCGACGCCCTCGCCCACCCGGTCCTCGCCGAGGCGGCCGTGCACGCCCTCGCGCGGATCCCCCCGCAACGCTGACGTGCCCTCAGGTGGCCGCCGGGACGGGCCCCTTCAGGGGCAGTCGTCCGGTGAGGCGCATCTCCGGCACGGCGACGCCCGCCACCTCGAAGGGCTCCTCGGCGCCGTCCGCGTGAAGCCCGGCGCGTGCGTAGAAGCGGCGGGCCGCGACGTTGTCCCTGAGCACCCACAGCCGCATGGCCGGGTGGCCCAGGGCCTCGGCCCGCCGTGCGGCCTCCCCGAGGAGAGCGCCTCCCACGCCGGTGCCGATGTGCTGGACGGCGACGTAGAGCGCGTACAACTCGGCGTCGCCCGTGCGGACTTCGCCGTCCCGATAGGGGCCGAGGGCCGCCCAGCCCACCACCGTCCCGGCCCGCTCCGCGACCAGGTTCACCACGCCGGGCCCGGCCTGTCCGAAGCCGGTCCGGCGGTGCTCGGCGTCCTCGGCGACGCTCAGAGCGTCCAGGTACGACTGCGGCATCAGACCGCGGTAGGCCCACTGCCAGCCGCGCACGCGGATCTCCGACACCCGCTCGACGTCCGCGAGAGTCATCTCGCGCACCTGCGGGGCCGCCGTCGGCGTCATGCGCCAAGCACCGCGAACGCCTCGATCTCCATCAGGAACTCCGGGCGGACCAGCGCCGAGACCTGCACCGCCGAGGCGGCGGGAAGGCGGTCGTCGGGTATGTGCGCCGCCCGGGCCTCGCGGATCGCCGGCATATGGGCCATGTCCGTCACGAAGCAGGTGAGTTTGACGACGTCGTCGAAGGTGGCGCCGACGGCGGCCAGGCAGCGACGCAGGTTCTCGAAGACCTGCCGGGCCTGCGCCCGCGGGTCGCCCTCGCCGACCACCGCGCCGTGTTCGTCGAGCGCCAACTGGCCGGCGACGGCCACGAACCGGCCCGTGGCCGTCACCACATGCGCGTACTGCGTCGCGGGGGCGACACCGGCGGGGGCGGACATTCTGATGTGCTCGCTCATGAGTCCATGGTGGGCCACGGGTCCGACAACGCCCCCGACGGGTCGGGCGGGACCGCTCAGCCGCGGAAGCCCAGCAGCCCGTGCAGCGTGGAGCCGCGGGCCGAGGACTGGGTGACCTTCGAGCTCAGCGGCACGGGGTCGGGCTGCGCCGCGCAGACCGCGTCGGCCTCGCCGCTCCCGCGCGGCACCCTGCCGTCCGCCAGGTACGCCGCCAGGTGCTTGTCCAGGCAGGCGTTGCCGCTCAGCGTGATGCCGTGGTTCTGGCCGCCCTCCTCGACGACCAGGCTGGAGCCGCGCAGCAGCGTGTGGAGCGTCGCGCCGCCCTCGAACGGGGTGGCCGCGTCGTTGGTCGCCTGGAACAGCAGGACCGGCGGCAGCGAGCCGTTGGCGACGTTCACCGGGCCCCGCGGCCGGGCCGGCCAGAACGCGCACGGCGCGTTGTACCAGGCGTTGTTCCACGTCATGAACGGAGCCTTCGCGTACGCCGACCAGTTGTCCGCACGCCACGTGTCCCAGTCGCCCGGCCAGGACGCGTCCTGGCACTGCACCGAGGTGTAGACGCTGTAGCCGTTGTCCCCGGCGGCGTCGACGGCCGCCAGGTTCTTGTACGCCTTGACCAGCGGGCCGGTCTTCTTGTCGTGCGCGTACGCGGCGAACGCCTCGGCCAGGTGGGGCCAGTAGCCGTTGTAGTAGCCGCCGGGCAGGAAGGTGTCCTCCAGCTCCGAGGCGCCCACCCTGCCCTCGGCCGGCTTCTTCCCGAGGGCCGCCCGCATCGCGTACCACTTCGCCTCGACCCCCGCGGGGTCGGAGCCCAGCCGGTAGGTCGCGTCGTGCCTGGCGATCCACGCCATCAGGGCGCGGTGGCGGTCGTTGAAGGCGAGGTCCTGGGTGAGGTTGTCCGCGTACCAGACGCCGGTGGGGTCCACGACGGAGTCCAGGGCCAGCCGCCGTACCCGCTGCGGGTACAGCTTGGCGTACACCGCGCCGAGGTAGGTGCCGTACGAGTAGCCGAAGTAGTTCAGCCGCGGCGCGCCCACCGCCTCGCGGATCGCGTCCATGTCCTGGACCGCGCCGAGCGTGTCGATGTACGGCAGGACGTCGGCGTACTTCGTGGCGCAGGCCTCGGCGAAGGTCCGGGCGCGCGTCAGGTTGGCCTGCTCGATCGCCTCGGTGAGCGGCACCGAGTCCGGTCGGACGGCGGCGAAGTGGCCCGGCCTGCAGTTCAGGGCCGGGCTGCTCTTGCCCACCCCGCGCGGGTCGAAGCCGATGACGTCGTACTGCGCCGACACCGCCTTCGGCAGCGCCGAGGCGACGAATCCGGCGAGGCTCAGTCCCCGGCCGCCGGGGCCGCCCGGGTTGACCAGCAGCGGCCCCTGGTACGTCTGCGCGGTGTGCGGGACGCGGGACAGCGCCAGCGTGATCTGCTTCCCGCCCGGCCGCGCATGGTCGAGCGGCACCTTCAGCGAGGCGCACTGGAGCCTGGGCTGGTCGGTGGTGCCGCAGCTCTTCCAGGCGGGCTTCGCCGCGGGGGCGGGCGCCGACGGGTGCGACGGGCTCGCGCCGGCGGGCACGGCCGTGACGGTCGCGGCCACGACGACGACGGCGGCGCACAGCGAGGCTGCGCGTGGGTTCATGAAGTGCTCCCGGGACGGAGGTGGTCGGACCGCGCAGGTCACGGCCCCTGCCGGATCGTCCCGGAAAGTCCGTCCCTCTGAACCTGTTCCGGCGTCGGTTGACCCGTTCGGGTCGCCGGATGCGCTCGAACGCGCTCAGATCAGCGTCAGTTGCGTCGGTCCGGACCCGGTGGGCTCCTCCTCGGCCGGCCCGGGCTGCGGGATCCGGCGGGGCGTCCCGGCGCGCGTGGGTCCGATGCCGTACTCCTCGGCCAGCTCGTGCACCTGGCGGGTGATCCGCCGCTGGTACCACTTCGGGGCGTAGGCGCCGTCCGCGTACAGCCGTTCGTAGCGGCGCACCAGGTGGGGGTGGTGCTGGCCGAGCCAGGCCATGAACCACTCGCGGGCGCCGGGGCGCAGGTGCAGCGCGAGCGGGGTGACGGAGGTGGCCCCGGCGGCCGCGATCGCCCGCACGGTGGCGCGCAGTCGGTCCGGTTCGTCGCTGAGGAACGGGATGACGGGCGCCATCAGCACGCCGCAGCCGATGCCGTGCTCGGTGAGGGTCCGCACCACGTCCAGGCGCCGCGCCGGGGCCGGCGTGCCCGGCTCCACCGTGCGCCACAGCTCGGTGTCGGTGAAGCCGACGGAGACCGAGACACCGACCTCGGTGACCTCGGCGGACTGCCGCAGCAGGTCCAGGTCGCGCAGGATCAGGGTGCCCTTGGTCAGGATCGAGTAGGGGTTCGCCCGGTCGCGCAGGGCGGCCAGGATGCCCGGCATCAGCCGGTACCGGCCCTCGGCACGCTGGTAGCAGTCGACGTTCGTGCCCATCGCCACGTGCTCGCCGTGCCAGCGGGGCGAGGCCAGCTGACGGCGCAGCAGCTCGGGAGCGTTGACCTTGACGACGATCTGGGTGTCGAAGTCGATGCCGCTGTCGAGGTCGAGATAGCCGTGCGTCTTGCGGGCGAAGCAATACACGCACGCGTGCGTACAACCTCGGTAGGGGTTCACCGTCCACTCGAACGGCATCCGGGAGGCGCCCGGCACCCGGTTGAGGATCGAGCGGGCCCGGATCTCGTGGAAGGTGATGCCGGCGAACTCGGGCGTGTCGAAGGTCCTGGTCGTGACCGCGTCCGCACCGAACAGCGCGGCGTCGGCCGGCCGGTCGTGGCGGGTCTCCACGGTGAGGTTCTCCCAGCGCATGACGCCTCCTCGGTAGCACTGCCCCCATAATAGAACATGTGTTCCCATGATCGTGCGAGGGGTGTTCGGCGGCCTTTTTCGATCGACCCGCGATCACTGCCGGACCCCGATTTGGGCGGCCGTGAAGCGGGGTGGTTGGCTTGCCCCGAAGTCGAGGAACCCGAGGAACCCAGAGCAACCGGGCAACCCCGAAGAACCCTGAGCACCCCTGAGCAACACGGACCTGGAGGAACCCCCATGGCGCAGGTCGAGGCCACCACCGAGCGGGTCGTCGCGGCGGACCCGGAGAAGGTGTTCGACACGATCGCCGACTACAGCGGCACGCGCGCGAGGCTGCTGCCCGAGCACTTCAGCGAGTACGAGGTGCGCGAGGGCGGCGACGGCGAGGGCAGCCTCGTCCACTGGAGGCTCCAGGCCACCAGCAAGCGTGTGCGCGACTGCCTCCTGGAGGTCACCGAACCGACCGACGGCGAACTCGTCGAGAAGGACCGCAACTCCTCCATGGTCACGGTCTGGCGCGTCACCCCGGCCGGCGAGGGCAGGTCCCGCGTCGTGGTCACCACCACCTGGGACGGCGCCGGCGGCATCGGCGGCTTCTTCGAGCGGACCTTCGCCCCCAAGGGCCTCGGCCGCATCTACGACGTGATCCTCGCCAACCTCGCCGCCGAGGTCGAGAAGTAGTTCCCGCACCCCGGATGCCTCCCGCACCCGGACGTCTGCCGGTGCCGTGCGCGCCGGGCCGGGCGTCCGGGTGCGCCCGCGTGGTGGGGGCGACGGCCCCCTCGAGGGCATGCGGTGATGGGGTCATGCGGTGGCGCGGGGCGCGCGGCAGTCCCGGCCTCTTCGCCTGTCACCGCCACGGCGCGCCCGGAGGGAGGTAATTCCGTCATTGCCGCACATGGCCGCGGGCGTGGCCCGTACGGTGGTGCTGCGGAACAGATCTTGCACAGCTCTGGGGAGAGAGGCCTGGGCCATGGACCGTGGCACCGAGAGGGACACGCCTCCCAGCCGCGGGGCCGGCGGCGAGGCGGCGGACCGGGCGGGCGGGGTGCCGGCCCGGTCGGAGGGCGCCCCGGGACCCGTCGGCACCGGACCTGCCGATGCCGGGTCCGTCGGCGCCGGGTCCATCAACGCCGGGTCCGTCGATGCCGGGCGTGTTCCGCTGGCCGTGGTCGTGGTGGACCGCGAAGGTCTCGTCTCCCACTGGAGCACCGGCGCACGCCGGCTCTTCGGAGTCGGCAAGGACGAGGCGATCGGCCGGCCGGCGATCGACCTGCTGCCCGTCGCCGGCGCGCTCCCCGAGCCCGACGACGACCTCCCCTACGACGACTTCCCGGGCGGCGCCCACCACGAGTACGGCGCCTATGACGGCCTCGGGCCCGGACTGGACTCCTCCCTGGACCGCGGGCTCGGCTACCCCGCGGCCGGCCGCGCCCGGCTGACCGTGCCGGAGCGGCACCGCGTCGACGTGCTCTGGTGGGCCTACCCGCTGGTCGGCCCGGGGACGGAACGACTGCTGGTGCTCGCCGCCGACGCGTCCGTCCTGCACCAGGAGGAAGCGGCGGGCCTGCACCAGGAGGAAGCGGCGGGCCTGCACCAGGAGGAAGCGGCGGGCCTGCACCAGGAGGAAGCGGCGGGCGCTCTGGCCGTCGAGCGCGTCGCGCCCGGCTTCGCCGTGCACACCGACTTCCCCGGCGCGCAGGAACTCGCCCGCCGCCTGCCCGAGATCCTGCCCAGCATGAGCGTCGGCGAGAGTGCCCGCATCGTCGGTCAGATCCTCGAACTCGGCTACCCCGTGCTGGAGTTCAGCCACAACGACCGGGTGCCCGTGACTCCCGACTGGGGAGTGGCCCGGCGCGTCGAGCGCAGAGCGCGGCGCGAGCACGCCGCCCGCGCCGCCGCCGAAGGGCTGCCGATACCGGACCACCTCGCCGACGAGGGCGACGACCTCGAGTACGCCGCCGTCCGTGAGCGCCTGGAGTTCCTCAACGAGGTCAGCGGACGGATCGGCACCTCCCTCGACCTCTCCCGCACCATCGTCGAGGTCAGCAGAGCCGTCGTGCCGCGCTTCACCGACGTGGCCGGCACCTACCTGCGCGAACAGGTCGTCGCCGGCGAGGGCTTCCCCGACGGCGTGCCGGACACGACCACGATGTGGCACCGGGTCGCCCTCGAGCACACCGACGAACCCGGCCGCTGGGACGACGTCGTGCCCGTCGGCGAGGCCATGCCGTTCCCCGCGCACACCCCGTTCTTCCAGTGCATGACCACGGGCGAGCCGGTCCTCGTGCCGCGCATCAGCGAGCAGTTGGGCCACGCCATCGCCGCGCAGTTCGACAAGCGCGACATCCGGCCCCTCATCACCGGCCGCTCCATGCTGGTCGTCCCGCTGAAGGCCCGCAACGTCGTCCTCGGTTTCATGATCCTGCTGCGCCACCCCGAGCGCGTCGAGTTCAACGACATGGACCGGGTCACCGGCGCCGAACTCGCCGCCCGCGTGGGCCTCGTGCTCGACAACGCCCGCATGTACACGTACCAGGAGTCCGTCGCCGAGACCCTCCAGGACAGCATGCTGCCGCACATCCCGCGCCGGATGGCGGGCTGTGACATCGCCACCCGCTATCTGCCGGGCACCCTGCTGGGGCGGGTCGGCGGCGACTGGTTCGACTCGGTGAAGCTGCACGGCGCCCGCACCGCCCTCGTCGTCGGCGACGTCATGGGCCACGGCCTCAACGCGGCGGCCATGATGGGCCAGTTGCGCACGGCCGTGCAGACCATGGCCACCCTGGACCTGCCGCCCGCGCAACTGCTGCGCAACCTCGACGACCTGGCCCAGCGGCTCGGCGACGGCTACCTCGCGACCTGCCTGTACGCGGTGTACGACCCCATCGCCGGCGAGCTGCACCTCGCCAACGCGGGCCACATCCCGCCCGTGCTGGTGCGCGCCGCCGACGGCCGCAGCGAACTCCTCGACCTGCCCACCGGCGCGCCCATCGGCGTCGGCGGCGTGCCCTTCGAGGCGGTGCGGGTGCCCGTGGCGCCCGGCGACCGGCTGGTGATGTGCACCGACGGGCTCGTGGAGATGCGAGGTGAGGACATCGGCGTCGGTCTGGCGGCCCTCTGCGAGTCCGCCGCCCATCCGGCCGCCTCGATGGACGACGCCTGCGACACCATCATCCGCGCCCTCAACACCCGGGGCGGCCGCAAGGACGACGTCGCCCTGCTGATGGCCCGGCTGGGCGGCATCGCCCCGCGGGACGTCGCCGAATGGCGGTTCCCCCCGGACCCGGCGGAGGTCGGCCGGGCGCGGGCGGCGGTCCGCGAGCAACTGCACGACTGGGGGCTCGGCGAGACGGCCGGTCACGCCGAGCTCATGGTGAGCGAGCTCGTCACCAACGCCGTGCGGCACTCCCGGCACAGCCCCGTGGCCGTGCGCCTTGTCCGCGGCGACACCCTGCTGTGCGAGGTCGACGACGACGATCACGAGCTGCCCAACCTGCTGAGCGCCGGACCCGGCGACGAGTTCGGCCGGGGGCTGCGCGTGGTGAGCACGCTGGCCCGTGAGTGGGGCGCCAGCGGTACGCGCACAGGGAAGTCCGTGTGGTTCGAACTGACGCTGCCGCGGCGCTGAACACGCCCCGGCCTTCCGCCCGGACCAGGACGGGCCCGGGGGGGGGCCCACGCCCCCGCGCCCCGCGCCCCGCGGACGCGGCGTGAAGGAACGCGCACCGTGCTTGTCGCGGCGGCCGGGGGACGGTAGACCGTACTCGCCCGTCACTTACGGCGGATCGGCTGTGCACCCAGGGGAGTTGGGCATGAGCGTGGCGAGTCGGTACCGGCAGGCGTGGGAGAGCTTCTGGCGGGAGGCCCCGACGGAGCCGGGCGGTGTGTTCTGGGACGCGGACCCGAAGGTCACCGCCGCGCGCCACCTCGCCCTCTTCGAGCCCCATCTCGTCGATCCGGAGCTGGCGTTGGTGGACCTCGGCTGCGGCAACGGCACCCAGACCCGGTATCTCGCGGACCGCTTCCCGCGGGTGATCGGCGCCGACCTGGCCGCGGCCGCCCTCGACCACGCCCGGCGCGCCGACCCCGCCGGCCAGGCCGCGTACCGGGAGCTGGACGCGTCCGAGAAAGGCGCGGCCGAGGCGCTGCACGCCGAACTCGGCGACGCCAACGTCTATGTGCGGGGCGTCCTGCACCAGTGCGAGCCCGCCGACCGGCAGCCGCTGGCGGACGGCATCGCCGCGCTGGCGGGGGAACGCGGCCGGGTGTTCCTCGTCGAGTTGTCCGAGGCCGCGCGCCCTGTCCTCGGCGCACTGGCGCAGAGTCCGTCCGGGCCGCCGCCGAAGCTCGCGCCCGTGTTCCGGCACGGCATCGCCCCGGCGAGGTCGCCGACGACGCGGTGCCCGGGTATCTTCGGGACGCCGGGCTCACGGTGCTGGCCGCCGGCGAACTGCCCCTCGTCACCACCGAGTTCACCGCCGACGGCGTCAGGATCGAGCTGCCGTCCAGGTGGCTGGTGGCCGCCCGGAGCGTGTGACGCGGCCGCTGGCCGACGACCGGGTGCCGCGCGCCTGGGCGCCGTGGCTCGGCGCGGCCAAGGCCGTCGGCGCGGTCGGCCTGCTGACGGGGCTGTTCGTGCCCGCCATCGGTCTCGTCCTGCTACTTCCTCGGGGCGGCGGTCACCGTCTGCCGGTCACCGTGCTGCGGGCCCGCTGGTTCTCGCACGTCCCGTTCCCGCTGCTGTACGCGGCGCCGGCGGCGGCCTCGCATCCCCGCTCACCGGCGCCGACGGGCGTCGCGGCCTTTCTCCACCGTGATCGGCCGGAGAGGTCCTAGGCTCGGACTTCCTGGAACGGACGGGGGACGTGTACGTGAAGATCCTTATCAGTGCCGACATGGAGGGCGCCACCGGCGTCACCTGGCCCGACGACGTGCTGCCGGGGGCCGCGCCGTGGGAGCGGTGCCGGACGATGTTCACCTCGGACGTCAACGCCGCCGTGGTCGGGTTCTTCGCCGGCGGGGCCGACGAGGTCCTGATCAACGAGGCCCACTCGACCATGCGCAACCTGCTCCTGGAGCAGCTCGACGAGCGGGCGGAGATGCTCACCGGGCGGCACAAGTCGCTGTCCATGGTGGAGGGCGTCCAGCACGGCGACGTCGACGGCATCGCCTTCGTGGGCTACCACGCGGGCGCCGGGATGGAGGGCGTCCTCGCCCACACCTACCTCGCCAACTCCATCACCGGCGTCTGGCTCGACGACGTGCGGGCCAGCGAGGGCCTGCTCAACGCGCACGTGGCCGCCGAGTTCGGCGTGCCGGTCGTCCTCGTCACCGGCGACGACGTGGCCTGCGAGGACGCGCTCGGCTACGCGCCCGGGGCGCTGAAGGTCGCGGTCAAGGACCATGTCTCACGTTACGCGGCCGTGTGCCGCACACCGGCCCGCACCGCGGCCGACATCCGGGCGGCGGCGAAGGAGGCGGCCTCTCTCGCGGTCCGTCAGGAGCCGGTGGCGGCCGGTCCGTTCACCGTCGCCGTGGAGTTCGACGCCGAGCACCTGGCGATGGCGGCCACCGTCGTGCCCGGCGTCGCCCGCACCGGCGAGCGGAAGGTCGCGTACACCAGCGGCACCATGTACGAGGGCATCCGCACCTTCAAGGCGGTCACCACGATCGTCTCGGCCGCGATCGAGGAGCAGTATGGCTGACGCCCGCGCGCTGGACGAGGTCGTCCGGTTCACCTCCGACCTCATCCGCTTCGACACCGCCAACCGGGGCGGCGGCGACTGCCGGGAACGGCCCGCCGCCGAGTACGCGGCCGCGCTGCTCGCCGAGGCGGGCGTCGAGCCGACGCTGCTCGAACGCACGCCGGGCCGCACCAACGTGGTGGCCCGGTTCGAGGGCTCCGATCCCCGCGCGGACGCCCTGCTCGTCCACGGCCACCTGGACGTCGTCCCGGCCGAGGCCGCCGAGTGGAGCGTGCACCCCTTCTCCGGCGAGGTGCGCGACGGCGTCGTGTGGGGCCGCGGCGCGGTCGACATGAAGAACATGGACGCGATGATCCTCGCCGTGCTGCGGGCCTGGTCCCGGCAGGGCGTACGGCCCCGGCGCGACCTGGTCGTCGTGTTCACCGCCGACGAGGAGGCCAGCGCCGTGGACGGCTCCGGGTTTCTCGCCGACCGGCATCCGGGGCTGTTCGAGGGCTGCACCGAGGCCATCGGCGAATCCGGGGCGTTCACCTTCCACGACGGCGCCGGACGCCAGATCTACCCCGTCGCCGCGGGCGAACGCGGCACCGGCTGGCTGAAGCTCACCGCGCACGGGCGCGCCGGACACGGCTCCAAGGTCAACCGGGAGAACGCGGTGACCCGGCTGGCCGCGGCCGTCACCCGGATCGGCGAGCACGCGTGGCCGCTGCGGCTCACCCCCACCGTGCGCGCCGCACTCACCGAACTCGCCGCGCTGTACGGCATCGAGACCGACCTGAGCGACGTCGACGCCCTGCTGGAGAAGCTCGGGCCCGCCGCCGCCCTCGTCGAGGCCACCGTGCGCAACAGCGCCAACCCGACGATGCTGGACGCCGGTTACAAGCTCAACGTGATCCCGGGAACTGCCGTCGGATACGTCGACGGACGGTATCTCCCCGGCGGCGAGGAGGAGTTCCGGGCGACGCTCGACGCACTCACCGGGCCCGACGTCGACTGGGAGTTCGCGCACCGCGAAGTCGCCCTCCAGGCACCGGTGGACGCGCCGCTCTTCGCTCAAATGCGGGCAGCGGTCCAGGAGTTCGCGCCCGAGGGGCATGTGGTGCCGTACTGCATGTCCGGCGGCACGGACGCCAAGCAGTTCTCGCGGCTCGGCATCACCGGCTACGGCTTCGCCCCGCTGAGGCTGCCCCCCGGCCTCGACTACCAGGCCCTCTTCCACGGGGTCGACGAACGGGTCCCCGTCGAAGCGCTGCACTTCGGCGTCCGCGTCCTCGACCGGCTCCTGCGGACGGCGTGAAACGCGCCCCGGACGGAACAGGGGAGCGGGACGTGCCGTTCCTGCCCGCCTCGGATTCCTGGCTGTGGCGGACCGCCGCGGGGGAGGGGCGCGGGTTGTGACGGGCCGCCGCGACACGCGCGCGCTGCGGGTCGACCTCTCGTTGTACGCTCGGGCGTTCGGGCCGCACCCGCGCGGCGTCCCCAGGCTGGAGCTCGCACCGTGAAGGAACTCGTCAGGCCCTCCCGGCTCGCTCCCGGCGCCAGGGTCGCGGTCGTCGCCCCCAGCGGGCCGGTCGCGGAGGAACGGCTGCAGGCCGGCCTCGACCTGCTGCGCGGCTGGGACCTCGACCCGGTGGTCGCCCCGCACGTGCTGGACCGGCACCGCGCGCTGCCCCATCTGGCGGGCACGGACGCCGACCGGGCCGCCGACCTCCAGCGGGCCTGGTGCGACCCCGGCGTCGACGCGGTGCTGTGCGCACGCGGCGGTTACGGCGCCCAGCGCGTCGTCGACCTGCTCGACTGGGACGCCATGCGGGCCGCCGGCCCGAAGGTGTTCGTCGGCTTCAGCGACAGCACCGCCCTGCACGAGGCGTTCGCCGTCCGGCTGGGCCTGGTCACGCTGTACGGGCCGGTGGCCGCGGGCATCGACTTCATCAAGAACGCCCGGGCCCAGGACCATCTGCGGGCCACCCTGTTCGCCCCCGAGACCGTCCGGGTCATCGGCGCCGCCGGTGCCGGGGGCCCCGCGCTCGCCCCGGGCCGGGCGCGCGGCGTCACCCTGGGCGGCTGCCTGACGCTGCTCGCCACCGGGTACGGCACCCCGCACACCCGGGCCGGCGCCCGCGGCGGGCTGCTCCTGATCGAGGACGTGGGCGAGCCGCCGTACAGCGTCGACCGGGCCCTCACCCAGCTTCTGCGCACCGGCTGGCTGGACGGCGTCGCGGGCGTCGCCCTCGGCTCCTGGGACCGGTGCGGGCCCTACGAGGAACTCCGGCCTGTCCTCGTCGACCGGCTCGGCGGCCTGGGCGTCCCGGTCGTCGAGGAACTCGGCTTCGGGCACTGCGAGGGAGCGCTCACCCTGCCCTTCGGCGTGAGCGCCGTGCTCGACGCCGACGCCGGCACGCTCACCCTCGACACCCCGGCCCTGCGCTGACCCTCGGCCGCTCACCTGGCCCGCTCACCTGGACCGTCGACCTCGCCGCGTCACCCGAAGAGCAGCCCCCACCGCGCGTGAGCGGCCGGGCGGGCCGACCCTGGTCCCATGAGCCCGAAGACCTCGAAGAGCGCCAGGACCTCCGAGAGCCGCGCGAGGGCGCCGATGACGCCCGGCCGGATCGCCGTCCTGGTGCTCGCCGTCCTCGCCCTGGTCTTCATCTTCGAGAACACCCAGGAGACGGAGATCCGGCTGCTGGTCCCCGTGGTGACCATGCCGCTGTGGACGGCCCTGCTGGCCACGGGCGTCATCGGCGCGCTGTGCGGGTCGTACTTCGCGTACACCCGCACCCGGCGGAGGTGACCCGGTCGTAGGCTGGTCGGATGCCGCACACCGCATCGCGCTACCTCGCCGAGGGGCCCCGCGTGGGAATACGCCACTTCACCTACGACGACGGGCCGGAGTTCACCTCCCGCGCACGGGAGAGCGAGGACCTGCACCGTCCCTGGCTGTTCCCGCCCGCCACCGCCGACGCCTACACGGCCTATGCGGGCCGGCTCATCGAGGACCCGTCCAAGGCCGGCTTCCTCGTGTGCACCCTGGAGGACGACGCCATCGCCGGGTTCGTCAACGTCAACAACATCGTCGAGGGCGCGTTCCAGAACGGCGCGCTGGGCTACGGCGCCTTCGCGCACGCGGCCGGACGGGGCCTGATGCGCGAGGCGCTCGACCTGGTGGTGCGGTACGCGTTCGGTCCGCTGCGGCTGCACCGGCTGGAGATCAACGTGCAGCCGGGCAACGCCGCCTCGATCGCCCTCGCCCGCGCCTGCGGATTCCGGCTGGAGGGATTCTCCCCCGAGATGATCTACATCGACGGCCAGTGGCGCGACCACGAGCGGTGGGCGATCACCGCCGCGCCACAGACCCGGACCTGGACGCGGACCGGGACCCCGGCTTCCGGTTGATCTTCATGGTGTCGAGGTCCGTGACCGTCGACCTCAGGCCGGTGAAGCCGTACCCGAGTTCCCGCAGCGTCGTCTCGGCGCGCTCCTCGGCGAGCGCGCCCGCCATCTCGTCGCCGTCCGCCGCGTCGGACACCACCGCATAGCGCATCGAGAAGTGCTTCAGCGGCGACGTCTCGTACGTCAGCGTGCCCTCCTCGGTGAACCGCATGCTCGTCAGCCCGTGGTCGGCGGCCCCGGCGAGCAGCCGCGCGCGGCCCTCCTCGCGCAGACCGTCCCACGTGCCCCGGACGATCACCCGGTAGGTGTGCTGCTCACTCACTGCCGCTCCTTCGCGCATGCCGTGGAGCCCCCGTGGACGCCGTCGAAGGAGCGACGATACGGGCGTGGGGCCGCCGTCCACCCGGAATTTCCACCCGGTGCTGTCCGGTGCTGTCCGGTGCTGTCCGGTGCTGTCCGGTGCCGTCCGGGCCGCTCACGGCAGCCGCGGGAGCACCTTGGTGCGGTAGAAGTCGAAGAAGCCGCGCTGGTCGGGGCCGATCTGGCCGACGTAAACGCGGTCGAAGCCGGCATCTGAGAAGGCCGTGAGGGCCGCGAGGTGCTCGTCGGGGTCGTCGCCGCACACCGTGTTGTCGCCGACCGTCTCCTCGCTGACCAGCGGCTCCAGCTGCTCGAAGTGGCTCGGTGTGGGCAGGATCTGGCCCATCTCGCCGGGCAGCAGCTGGTTCGACCACAGCCGGCGCACCGTGCGGACGGCCTCGGCGCGATCCGTTCCGTAGCAGACCTTCACACCGCCGCTGACGAGCCCCGTGCCGCCGCCGCCCTTGCGGAACTGCTCGACCATCGGCTCGTCCGGCATCATCGTGATGAAGCCGTCGCCCACCCGGGCCGCGAGGGAGGTCGCCTTCGGGCCGAACCCGGAGACGTCGATGGGGACCGGCTCGTCGGGGACCGTGTACAGGCGGGCGTTCTCCACCGTGTAGTGGGTGCCGTAGTGGCTGACCTCCTCGCCGGTGAACAGCCGGCGCATCACCTGGACGGCCTCCTCCAGCATCTCCAGCCGCACGTTCGCGGGCGGCCAGGCGTCGCCGAGGATGTGCTCGTTCAGCGCCTCGCCCGAGCCGACGCCGAGCCGGAAACGGCCGTTCGTCATCACCGCGGCCGTCGCGGCGGCCTGTGCCACCACCGCCGGATGCATCCGGACCGTCGGACAGGTCACCGCCGTCTCGACCGGCAGCGACACCGCCTCCGACAGCGCGCCGATCACCGACCAGACGAACGGGCTCTGGCCCTGCGCGTCGTTCCACGGGTGGTAGTGGTCGGAGATCCACAGCGCGGAGAAGCCGGCCTGCTCGGCCATGCGCGCCTGCTCGACGAGGTCCGCGGGAGCGAACTCCTCGCAGGCCAGGAAGTAGCCGTACTCGGGCATCAGGGGTACCTCCGAGATCGGGTGGTTCGCTGTCGCCGCCCGAGTAACCCGGGGCTCGGACGGGAAACCGGCGCACGTTTGGCCGCCCCTGCCCGGGGGACGCGGAAACCCTCGCACGCCGGGCACATCGACGACCGGCCGGGCACACCGGCGACAACGACAACGACGACAACGACGACAACGACGAGGGGAACGACGTGAACGACCAGAGCCACGCGACCGGCGAGGCCGGCGAACAGCATCCCTCCCCGGAGGACGACTCCCAGTCGATCACCGCGCCTACGCCCGAGGTGGGGCAGCACGGGGACGGCGCCGCGGGCGCCGCCGGGGACCGGTCGTCGCCGGAGGACGGCTCCCAGTCGATCGACGCGCCGACGCCCGAGGTGGGACAGCGCAGTTCCGGACCGCCGAGGACGTCGCACGACGGCCAGAGCCGGCCCGTTGCCGGGACCGCCCAGCGCGACGACCGCGCGGAAGGAGACCGCTGACCCGATGGACACCGCCGAACTCGTCGAACTCGGACAGCAGTTGAGGGTGGACAGCGTGCGCGCGTCCGCCGCCGCCGGGTCCGGGCACCCGACGTCCTCGATGTCGGCCGCGGACCTGATGGCCGTCCTGATCGCCCACCACCTCCGCTACGACTTCGACCGCCCGGCCCACCCCGGCAACGACCGCTTCGTCCTTTCCAAGGGCCACGCCTCCCCGCTGCTGTACTCCGCCTACAAGGCCGCCGGCGCAGTCGACGACGAGGAACTGCTGACCTTCCGCAGGCTCGGCAGCCGGCTCGAGGGGCACCCCACCCCGCAGCGGCTGCCATGGGTGGAGACGGCCACCGGATCGCTCGGCCAGGGCCTGCCGGTGGGCGTCGGCATCGCGCTGGCCGGGAAACGGCTGGAGCACACCGGGTACCGCGTCTGGGTGCTGTGCGGGGACAGCGAGCTCGCCGAGGGCTCGGTGTGGGAGGCAGCCGAGCACGCGGGCCACGAGCACCTGGACAACCTCACCGCGATCGTCGACGTGAACCGGCTCGGCCAGCGCGGCCCCACCCGCCACGGCCACGACCTGGACGCCTACGCCCGCCGCTTCCAGGCCTTCGGCTGGCACACGGTCGAGATCGACGGGCACGACGTGGACGCGATCGACCGCGCGTACGGCGAGGCGCTCTCCACCAGCGGGCAGCCCACCGTGATCCTCGCGCGCACCCTCAAGGGCAAGGGCGTGGCCGAGGTCGAGGACCGTGAGGGCCTGCACGGCAAACCGCTGCCGGACGCCGACGAGGCGATCGAGGAGCTCGGCGGCGTCCGCGACCTGCGGGTGCGCGTGCCCGAGCCGCCCGACGCCCCGTTGCTGCACTCCGTTCCCTCCGGACAGCCGGACCTGCCCCGCTGGGAGAAGGGCGAGGAGGCGGCGACGCGGGATGCCTTCGGCAAGGCCCTCGCCGCTCTCGGCGCCGCCCGCGAGGACGTCGTCGCCCTCGACGGCGAGGTCGGCGACTCCACCCGTGCCGAGGCCTTCGCCAAGGAGCACCCCGGCCGCTTCTTCGAGTGCTACATCGCCGAACAGCAGCTGGTCGCCGCCGCGGTCGGCCTCTCGGCGCGCGGCTGGACGCCGTACGCCTCCACGTTCGCGGCCTTCCTGAGCCGCGCCCACGACTTCATCCGCATGGCGGCCGTCAGCGGCGCCGGCGTCAACCTGGTCGGCTCCCACGCGGGGGTCGCCATCGGGCAGGACGGCCCCTCGCAGATGGGCCTGGAGGACCTGGCGATGCTGCGGGCGGTGCATGGTTCGACCGTGCTGTACCCGTGCGACGCCAACCAGACCGCCCGGCTCGTCGCCACCATGGCGGACCTGGACGGCGTCCGCTACCTGCGCACCTCGCGCGGCGCCGCGCCGGTGCTCTACGGGCCGGACGAGGAGTTCCCGGTCGGCGGCAGCAAGGTGCTGCGCTCCTCGGGCCGGGACCGGCTGACGATCGTCGCGGCAGGCGTCACCGTGCACGAGGCGCTGAAGGCCGCCGAGGCGCTCGACGGCGAGGGCATCGCGGTCCGGGTCGTCGACCTGTACTGCGTCAAGCCCGTCGACCGGGCCACGCTGCGGCGGGCCGCCGAGGAGACCGGCTGCCTGCTGACCGTGGAGGACCACCATGCGGAGGGCGGCCTCGGGGACGCGGTCCTCGACGCCTTCCTCGACGGCCGCCCGGTGCCCCGCCTGGTGCGTCTCGCCGTCCGGACGATGCCCGGTTCGGCGAGCCCGGCGGAGCAGCTGCACGCCGCCGGCATCGACGCCGAGTCGATCGCCGCGTCCGCACGGCTGCTGGTGGAGCAGGCGATCACGCCGTGAGCGGCGACGACGTGGGCACGGTGCGCACGGTGCGCGCCGGCCGCCGGACCGTCGAGGTGCACCGGCCGGACAAGGTGCTCTTCCCGGGCGGCGGGGACGCGAAGGAGTACACGAAGAGCGACCTCGTCGCCTACTACCGGGCCGTCGCCCCGTTCATGCTGCCGCAGCTGCGCGGCCGTCCGCTGATGCTCGAACGGCATCCGGACGGCGTCGACGGGCCGCGCTTCATGCAGAAGAACACGCCGGAGCACTACCCGGAGTGGATCACGCGGGTGGAGCTGGCCAAGGAGGGCGGCACGGTCTGTCACACCGTGTGCGACGACACCGCCACGCTGGCGTTCCTCGCCGACCAGGCCTGTCTCACCCTGCACCGCTGGCTGTC
This sequence comes from Streptomyces sp. B21-105, assembly GCF_036898465.1. Lineage (NCBI taxonomy): Bacteria > Bacillati > Actinomycetota > Actinomycetes > Kitasatosporales > Streptomycetaceae > Streptomyces > Streptomyces sp. B21-105. The sequence continues at coordinate 7,877,287 of NZ_JARUMJ010000001.1, forward strand.
CCGGTCCGACAGTCCCGACCGCCCCGACCTGATGGTCTTCGACCTCGACCCGGCCGACGGCTCCCCCTTCGCCGCCGTCCGCGACACGGCCCGGTGGCTGCACGACCTCCTCGGCGAGCTGCGGCTGCCCGCCGACCTGATGACGACGGGCTCGCGCGGGCTGCACGTCGTCGTCCCGGTCGACGGGCAGGACGACTTCGACGAGGTCCGCCGGTTCGCCCGCGACGTCGCCGAGCTGCTCGCCGCCGGGCATCCCGACCGGCTGACCACGGCGGCCCGCAAGAAGGACCGCGGGGACCGGCTCTACCTCGACGTCCAGCGCAACGGGTACGCGCAGACCGCCGTCGCCCCCTACACGGTGCGCGCGCTGCCGGGGGCGCCCGTCGCCACGCCGATCAGCTGGGAGCAGCTCGGCGACCCCGGCCTCGGCCCGCGCCGCTGGACCATCGCCGACGCCGTCGAGCAGGCCCACACGCGGCCCTGGTCCGGGACGTCGGGACGGGGGCGGGCGCTGGGCCCGGCCCGGCGCCGGCTCGACGCACTGCGTGGCTCGTGAAGGTTTGGCCAAGGAAGTTCCGGCCACCCGGAGGAAGAGGTGGCCATGGTGAACACGAAAAGCACATCGCATACACACAGACCCCACAGGCCGCAGGCACCTCGGCACGGGAAAGGCGGAGACGACGTGGCAGACGACCGGCCGGGCCCCATGGACGTGCTGCGCCAGGCACGCGCCCAGTTCGCGGAGCTGACCGGCATGACCGCAGAGAGCGTCTCGTCCTTCGAGCAGACCGAGGACGGCTGGGCCCTGGAGATCGAGGTCATGGAGCTGTCCCGGGTGCCGGACACGATGAGCCTGATGGCGAGCTACCAGGTCGATCTCGATTCCGCGGGCCAGCTCACGGGCTACCGGCGTGTCCGCCGCTACGAGCGCGGGCGGGCCGACGCACATCGGCAGAGCGGTCGCTAGGCCGCCCGCGCGCGCCGCTGCCCGACCGTCCACTTCGAGAACTTCAAGATCTTCAGCACTCTTCAGCACTCTCAGCATCTTCAAGACTTTCGACACCTTCCAGATCTTCAAGATCTTCAAGACAAGGAGGCTCGGTAGACATGACCGTTGTCCCGGCACAACAGACCGGCGGTGGAGGCGGCTCCAGCGGCCTCTACGACGTGCTGGAGCTCGTCCTCGACAGGGGTCTCGTCATCGACGCGTTCGTGCGTGTGTCCCTGGTCGGCATCGAGATCCTCAAGATCGACGTCAGGGTCGTGGTGGCCAGCGTCGACACCTATCTGCGCTTCGCCGAGGCGTGCAACCGGCTGGACCTGGAGGCAGGGCCTCGCAAGGACCCGGGCCTGCCCGACCTGGTCGGCGAGATGACCGAGTCCGGCGCCCGCGGCAAGTCCAAGGGAGCGCTGTCGGGCGCGGCGGAGACCATCTCCGACGCGTTCAAGCAGGCCCGTGACGACGGCTCCTCGGGAGAGCGTGAGCGCGAGACCAGGCCCCGGGCCCGCAAGACCACCTCCGCGCGCCGGAAGGAGGAGCAGGAGTGAGCACCTACGTCTACGGCATCGTCGCGAGTTCCCACCCGGCCCTTCCCGACGGTCTGGCCGGGGTCGGCGAGCCGCCGCTGCCGGTGCGCGTCCTGACCGAGGGCGAGCTGGCGGCGATCGTCAGCGACGCCCCCGAGGGGCTGCGGCCCAAGCGCAGGGAGCTGCTCGCCCACCAGACCGTGCTCGCCGAGGCGGGCGCCGGCGGCTGCGTGCTGCCCATGCGGTTCGGCAGTGTCGCACCCGACGACAGCTCCGTCACCGGGGTCCTCGCCGAGCGCGCCGAGCACTACAAGGAACGGCTGGACGTCCTCGAGGGCCGCGTGGAGTACAACGTCAAGGCCTCGCACGTCGAGGAGGCCGTGCTGCACCAGGTGATGGCCGAGAGCCCCGAACTGCGTGGCCTGGCCGAGGCCAACCGTCAGTCCGGCGGCGGCAGTTACGAGCAGCGGCTGCAGCTCGGCGAGATGGTGGCCGCCGCGGTCAAGGCCAGGGAGGCCGAGGACGCGGCCGATGTGCGCGAGCACCTCGAGCCGCTCGCCGCGCACGTCAGCGCGGGCCCCGAGTCCACGGGCTGGCTGGTCAACGTGTCCTTCCTGGTGGACCGGGACTCGGCGGCCGGGTTCCTGGAGGCCGCGGAGGAACTCCGCAAGGGCCGTCCGCACCTGGAGCTGCGGGTCAACGGGCCGCTGCCGCCGTACAGCTTCGTCGAGCCCGGCCCGGCCGAACCCGGGTCCGAACCCGTGAGCACAACCCGGGAGTAGGCGTGTCATGGGACTCATCTCAGAGGTGCTCCTGCTGCCGTTCGCCCCGGTCCGCGGCAGCGGCTGGGTGATCGGCCAGGTACTGAAGGAGGCCGAGCGGATCTACTACGACCCGAGCACTGTTCGGGCTGAACTCGCCCGTCTGGAGGAGCAGTTGGACGCCGGTGAGATCACGGAGGAGGAGTTCGACCGGCAGGAGGACGAACTTCTCGACCGGATGGAGATCGCGACGCGCAGAAGCGCGGGAACGGACGACGGGTGGGCAGGATGAACCGAATGGGATTGGGCCTCGCGGTAGGCGCCGGGTACCTCCTCGGACGTACCAAGAAGCTGAAGCTCGCTTTGGCCGTGGGCTCGTTCGTGGCGGGCAAGAAGTTGAACCTGACGCCCAAGGGCATCGGCGAGCTGGTCTCCCAGCAGCTGAAGGAGAACCCGCAGTTCAAGGAGATCGGCGACCAGCTCCGCAACGACCTGCGCGGCGTCGGCAAGGCGGCCTCCGGGGCGATGGTCGAGCGGCAGATCGAGGCTCTGGCCGACCGTCTGCACGGCCGCACCGCCGAGGTGCGCGACCAGCTCGAGGGCGTCGTGCCGGGCAAGGACGCGGACGACGAGGCGGACGAGGAGTACGACGAGCCTCAGGACACCGCTGAGGACGAGGACGCCGAGGACGAGGCCGCCGAGGACACGGCGGAGGACGACGAAGCCGAGGACACGGCCGAGGACGACGAAGAGGACGACCAGGACGAGGAGGAGGCGCCGCCGAGGAGGACCGCGGCCAGGAAGGCGCCGGCCAGGAAGGCGCCGGCCAAGAAGTCGGCGAAGAAGGCACCGGCGAAGAAGGCGCCCGCCAGGAAGGCCTCTGCCCGCACGTCGGCCGCGAAGAAGACCGCGTCGGCCGGGAAGCCGGGCGCGAGGACCGCAGCGAAGACCGCCTCGGGCACCACGTCCCGGTCCCGGCGGCCGAAGGGAGGCGGCGACCGATGACCGAGACTCTCGGATCCGCCAAGTCCGCGACGTCCGCGGCTTCCGACACCGCGGGCAAGACAGCCGGCAGCAACGGCAACCCGCTCTCGGGACTGGCTCACAGCGAGGCCGCCGACCGGCTCAAGGAGGAGGTACAGGAATACCTCGCCGCCCAGGCCACGCGCCTGCTGACCGGCGTCGGCCACAAGCTCGGCGACACCACGTCCAAGCTCAACGACATCGCCGAGGGCAACAGCCCCGGTTTCGCCAAACTCGCCCTCGACGGCGGTAAGAAGCTCGCCGAGGGCAAGGGGCCGCTGCGCTCCGCGCTGGAACTCGGCGCCTCACGGGCCAAGGACAAGGTGACCGGCGCCTTCAAGAGCCTCGGTGGCGGCAAGGGCAAGAAGAGCGCGGGCAAGAAGCCGACCGTGATCATGGAGGCGATCGATGTCGGCGTACCGCTGCGCACCGCCTACGACCAGTGGACCCAGTACAAGGACTTCAGCACCTTCGCCAAGGGCGTCAAGAGCGCGAACCGCGCCGACGACACCACCAGCGACTGGCAGGCGAAGATCTTCTGGTCCAGCCGTAGCTGGAAGGGCAAGACCACCGAACAGGTGCCGGACGACCGGATCGCCTGGACGTCGGAGGGCGCCAAGGGCACCACGAAGGGCGTCGTCTCCTTCCACGAACTCGCCGAGAACCTCACCCGCGTCGTGCTCGTCATCGAGTACTACCCCTCGGGCCTGTTCGAGAAGACCGGCAACATCTGGCGTGCCCAGGGCCGCCGTGCCCGTCTCGACCTGAAGAACTTCGCCCGCTTCATCACCATCAAGGGGGAGGCCGAGGACAGCTGGCGCGGCGAGATCCGCGACGGCGAGGTCGTCACCTCCCACGAGGACGCGGTGGCCGAGGAGGAGGAGCAGGAGAACCGGGGCGACGACGAGAACGAGGAAGCCGAGGCCCGCGCGGACGACGGCGACGCCGAGGACGGCGACGAGCCGCGGGATGCCGAGGACGTCCGCCGGGAGGACGATGAGGAGGACGACGAGGACGCCCCGTACGCCGAGGACGAGTACGAGGACGCCGACGAGGCCGAGGACGAGGCGTACGACGACGAGGAGCAGCCCGAAGCGGAAGAGGGCGGCGAGCCGGCGGACGCCGAGGCCGAGGCCGAGTACGAGGAGTACGACGAGGAGGAGCCCGAGGACGAGGACGTGGCGGACGAGCGCAGGAGCCGTCGATGACCATGGCGAGCCGGATGCCGGAGCCGTACGGCCAGGGCGGCGGAGCCAACCTGGCCGACATCCTCGAGCGTGTCCTGGACAAGGGCATCGTGATCGCGGGTGACATCCGGATCAACCTGCTCGACATCGAACTGCTCACCATCAAGCTGCGGCTCATCGTCGCCTCCGTCGACAAGGCCAAGGAGATGGGGATCGACTGGTGGGAGGACGACCCGGCCCTGTCCTCCGGCGCCCGCCGCAAGGAGCTCGCCCGGGAGAACGCCGCGCTGCGCGAGCGGCTGGCCCGGCTGGAGGAACTGGCCGGTCCGCAGGAGCCGGCGGAGCCGGAGGAGGTCGCGGAACTGGAGCCGGAGGAGGTCGCGGAGCTGGAGGAGGTCGCTGAACCGGAGGAGGTCGCGGAGGTGGAGGAGCCCGAGCCGGTCCGTGCCCGGCAGAAACCCCGGCGGCAGGCCCGGCGGGACGCTCCTTCGCGTGAAGCCCGTGGGAACGCCCGGAAGGAGTCCCCGTGAACGGACTGCGCTACGTGTACGCCGTCTGCCGCCCCCTCGGCGCGCCCCTGCAGACCGCCCTGTCGGGCGTCGCGGGGGATCCGCCCCGGCTGCTGACCCACCACGGCCTGATCGCCGTGGTGAGTCATGTGCCGGAGCGTGACTTCGCGGAGGAGACGCTGCGCCGCCGTCTGGAGGACCTGGACTGGCTCACCGAGACGGCCAGGGCCCATCAGCAGGTCATCGACGCCCTGACGGCCGTCACCACGCCTCTGCCGCTCCGGCTCGCCACCGTCTTCCGGGACGACAGCGGGGTCCGCGTGATGATGGAGGAGCGCGAGCAGGACTTCCTGCGCACCCTGGACCGGCTCGAAGGGCGGGTCGAGTGGGGGGTGAAGGTGTACGTCGAGTCCGAGGCGCGCGAACCCGAGCCGGCGGCGGCCAGGCCCGCCTCGGGCCGTGACTACCTGCGGCAGCGGCGCACGAGGGCCCACGCCCGGGAGGACACCTGGCAGCGCGCCGAGACCTTCGCCCGGCGGCTGCACGCGACGCTGTCCGCGCGGGCCGAGGACGCCCGGCTGCACCCGCCGCAGAATTCCGCGCTCTCCGAGTCCTCGGGACAGAACGTGCTGAACGCCGCCTATCTCGTGCCGCGCGCACAGTCCGAGGAGTTCGTGGAGATCGTGGACCGCACGAAGAGCGAGGAGCAGGGGATACGGGTGGAGCTCACCGGGCCGTGGGCGGCCTACTCCTTCGTGGACATCACGGAGGAAGCCGGGGCCGGCGGGCCGGGGGAGGACGCATGACCGTAGTGGAGCGCCGCGAGGTCGCCCTCGTCGACCTGCTCGACCGGCTGCTGGCCGGCGGCGTCGTCATCACGGGGGACATCACCCTGCGCATCGCGGACGTCGATCTCGTCCGCATCGACCTCAACGCGCTGATCAGCTCCGTGAACGAGCAAGTGCCGTCACCGTGGGGGGATCTGCTGTGACGGACCGTCGCCACCGCGTGGACCTCGAGCCCGACACCGTCGAGCGCGATCTGGTCAAACTCGTCCTGACCGTCGTGGAGCTGCTGCGCCAGCTGATGGAACGGCAGGCGGTGCGCCGCTTCGACACGGGGGACCTGAGCGAGGAGCAGGAGGAGCGCATCGGGCTCACCCTGATGCTGCTCGACGAGCGCATGACAGAACTGCGCGAACGCTACGGACTGCGACCCGAGGACCTCAACCTGGACCTCGGGCCGCTGGGACCGCTGCTTCCCCGGGAGTGAGCGTGAACGTCAGCCGTTTGGGGTCCGCGAGGCCTGTGGGACCTGTGGGACCTGTGGGATCTACGGGGCCTGTGGGGTCCGTGAGGCCTGTGGGGTTGTAGGGCTTATGGGCGGGGCCGGCGGGTCAGGCCGCCTTGCGGCAGAGGATCTCCCCGTGCAGGACGCTGAACCAGCCGTCGTCCCGCTGCCCCCACTCCCGCCAGGCGTGTGACACGGCCCGCAGCTGTTCCGCCGTGGCGTGCCCGCCCCCGGTGGCGCGCTCCGCGAAGGCCGAGGCCACCGTGCGGTCCGCCCACAGGCCGCTCCACCAGGCCCGTTCCTCGGGTGTGCTGAAGGTCCAGGTGGCCGAGGTGGCCGTGACGTCGGTGAACCCGGCCGCCAGCGCCCAGGACTTCAACCGGCGTCCGGCGTCCGGTTCGCCGCCGCCTGCCCGGGCCACCCGGTGGTACAGGTCCAGCCAGTCGTCCATGCCGGACGACGCCGGGTACCAGGTCATCGCCGCGTAGTCCGAGTCGCGGACCGCGACGTACCCGCCCGGCCTGGTCACCCGCAGCATCTCGCGCAGCGCCTGCACGGGGTCCCCGACGTGCTGGAGCACCTGGTGGGCGTGGACGACGCAGAACGTGTCGTCGGGGTAGGCCAGCGCGTGCACGTCGGCGACCGCGAAGTCCACATTGGCGAGCCCCCGCTCGGCCGCCGCGGCGCGGGCCTGCTCCAGGATCCCGGGCGCGTGGTCGACGCCGGTGACGTGCCCGTCCGGAACCAGGGCGGCCAGGTCGGCGGTGATGGTGCCCGGGCCGCAGCCGATGTCGAGGATCTTCATGTGCGGCCGCAGCGAGCCGAGCAGGTAGGCCGCGGAGTTGGCGGCGGTCCGCCAGGTGTGCGACCGCAGTACCGACTCGTGGTGTCCGTGCGTGTAGACGGCGGTCTCCCGCGCTGCTTCCGGCATGGCTGTACCCCTTCTCGACTGCTCGGCGAACCGGGTGCCCGGCATGACCACCGTACGCGGCCGCCCGCATGATGAGACAGTTTGTTTCACCATGTGGACGACGTGAGGTGTGCGATTATTCGGTTTGCCGTGGGTCGGGGACGGCCCGCAGAATGCCTCACCATGGGACACCTGGAAGCCGCGCACCTCGAGTACTACCTCCCCGACGGGAGGGCGTTGCTCGGCGACGTGTCTTTCCGGGTGGGCGAAGGGGCCGTGGTGGCCCTGGTGGGACCCAACGGCGCCGGCAAGACGACGCTGCTGCGACTGATCTCGGGTGAGCTGAAACCGCACGGCGGGACGGTCACGGTCTCGGGCGGCCTCGGCGTGATGCGCCAGTTCGTGGGCTCCGTACGGGACGAGACGACCGTGCGCGACCTGCTCGTCTCGGTCGCCGCGCCCCGCATCCGCGAGGTGGCGAAGGCCGTCGACAGGGCTGAGCACGCGATCATGACCGTCGACGACGAGGCCGCACAGCTCCAGTACGCGCAGGCTCTTTCCGACTGGGCCGAGGTGCGCGGGTACGAGGCCGAGACGCTGTGGGACATGTGCACCACGGCCGCGCTCGGCATCCCCTACGACAAGGCCCAGTTCCGTCTCGTACGGACCCTCTCCGGCGGCGAGCAGAAACGGCTCGTGCTGGAGGCCCTGCTGCGCGGCGGCGACGAGGTGCTGCTGCTCGACGAGCCGGACAACTACCTCGACGTGCCCGGCAAGCGGTGGCTGGAGGAGCGGCTGAAGGAGACCCGCAAGACGGTCCTCTTCGTCTCCCACGACCGCGAACTCCTCTCCCGCGCCGCCGAGAAGATCGTCTCCGTCGAACCGGGGCCGGCCGGAGCCGACGCCTGGGTGCACGGCGGCGGCTTCGCCACCTACCACGAGGCCCGCCGCGAACGCTTCGCCCGCTTCGAGGAGCTGCGCCGCCGGTGGGACGAGAAGCACGCCCAGCTGAAGAAACTGGTGCTGAACCTCCGTCAGGCCGCGTCCATCAGCCATGAGTTGTCCTCCCGCTACCAGGCGGCCCAGACCCGGCTGCGCAAGTTCGAGGAGGCGGGCCCGCCGCCCGAGCCGCCGCGCGAGCAGGACATCACCATGCGCCTCAAGGGCGGCCGCACCGGCGTACGGGCCGTCACCTGCAAGGGGCTCGAGCTCACCGGCCTGATGAAACCCTTCGACCTGGAGGTCTTCTACGGCGAGCGGGTCGCCGTCCTCGGCTCCAACGGCTCCGGCAAGTCGCACTTCCTGCGCCTGCTGGCCGGTGACGAGGTGGCGCACACGGGCGAGTGGAAGCTCGGCGCGCGGGTGGCGGCCGGGCACTTCGCCCAGACCCACGCCCATCCCGAGCTGCTGGGCCGCACCCTGCTGGACATCCTGTGGAGCGAACACTCCCAGGACCGCGGTGCGGCCATGTCACGGCTGCGCCGGTACGAACTCACCCAACAGGCCGAGCAGACGTTCGACCGTCTCTCCGGCGGTCAGCAGGCCCGCTTCCAGATCCTGCTGCTCGAACTGCAGGGCGTCACGGCGCTGCTCCTCGACGAGCCGACGGACAACCTCGACCTGGAGTCCGCGGAAGCGCTCCAGGAGGGTCTGGAGGCCTTCGAGGGGACGGTCCTGTCCGTCACCCACGACCGGTGGTTCGCCCGCTCCTTCGACCGGTACCTGGTCTTCGGCAGCGACGGCCGGGTCCGGGAGACCGCGGAGCCGGTGTGGGACGAACGGCGCGTGGAGCGCGCCCGGTAGCCGGTGGCCGGTGGTCGGTAGGCAGCCGGTGGCTCGTGGAGCGTGCCAGGCAGTCGGTGGGCGTGCCGGGCAGTCCGTGGTGCGTGCCGGGCAGTCCGTGGTGCGTGCCGGGCAGCCCAGGGGCCCGGAGGCCGGAATGTTCGTACAGTGGAGGAAGGGGCACGAGCTCCCCGGTTCCCTCCCGGATCCCGCCGCGAGGGGGTGCTGAGACCACTCGCGGGCGGGTACCCGGACCGCATGGACGAACACGACGAGCGGGGCACCACGATGACCGGAGTCGACCCTGACCGGCTGGACGACCAGCAGCTCATGAGAGAGCTGGAGACGATCCACCGCACGCGCCACGACACCCTGCTGCACGGCTCGAACGACGCTCTGCGCGCCCACAACGACCGCATGGCCCAGCTGGAGGGCGAGTATCTGCGCCGCAACCCGCGCCGGTTCGTCTCCCCGGGGCGCACCCGTGAGGGGGCCAGGGAACGTGCCGCCGGGTCGAACGGCGGCGCCCGTCAGACCCCCGCCGGAATCAGGGCCACCGGGGAGTCCGACCCCGGGGCCACGCCCGTCGGCAAGTGGGGCCCGGGCACCACGAGGGGCGGCCCCGGCGGGGCGTGAGCCCGCACCGGGACCGGATTCCGGGGTGTCGGCCGGGGGCCGACCGGGGTCGGCCCCCGGCTGCCGGCTCGGCGCTGCGCGGCTCGCGGCCGCACGGCTCGCTCAGGCCGCTTCCTGCGCGAACACGCGCAGGTACGTCTCGCAGAACGCCTCGAGGTCGTCCGGCTTGCGGCTGGTGACCAGTTTGCCCGGTCCGTGGTCGCAGACCTTCACCTGCTCGTCGACCCAGGCGCCCCCCGCGTTGCGGATGTCCGTCCGCAGGCTCGGCCACGAGGTCAGCTCACGGCCCCGCACGACGTCGGCCTCGATGAGGGTCCACGGCGCGTGGCAGATCGCGGCGACCGGCCGGCCCTGGTCGAAGAAGTCCTTGACGAACGCCACGGCCTTGTCGTCGGAGCGCAGGACGTCGGGGTTCGCGACGCCGCCGGGCAGGACCAGCCCGCCGAAGGAGTCCGCGGACGCCTCGCCGACGACCTCGTCCACGCCGAACGTGTCCGCCTTGTCGAGATGGTTGAACGCCTGGACCTTGCCGGGTTCGGTCGACACCAGGACGGGCTCGTGACCCGCGTCGACCGCCGCCTCCCAGGGATCGGTGAGCTCGACCTGCTCGACGCCCTCGGGCGCCGTCAGAAACGCGATGCGCATGCTTTTCCACGTCCTTTCCGTGTCCTTGTGGCGTGAACCTTGTTTCTTGGGTTCTCCGCTTCTTGTTTCTCGATCCCTCTCGATCCCTGTTTCTCGGATGCCCACCGCGTACCCGAGGACAGGAGGCCGACACGGCATTTCCGTCCGCAGCCACCCCGGCCGGCTCAAGTCCCGTGAACGGCTTCGACACCGGTTTCGGTCCGGGCCTCGAGGGCGTGCAGCACGGCAGCCATGTCCTCTCCGCCGTGTCCCTGCTCGACGGCCTCGCCGTACAGGGCGTGGCAGACGTCGAGGAGTGGTGAGGCCAGCCGGGTCCTGCGGGCGGCCTCGGCGATCAGCCGGTTGTTCTTCAGGACGTCGGCCGCGGCCGCCTGGACGCTGAAGTCGCGGGTGAGCAGCTTGGCCGCCTTCGTCCGGGAGACGGCGCTGGCCATCGGACCCGCGTCCAGGACGTCCCGGAGCAGGGCCCCGTCGAGCCCGTGCCGGTCGGCGAAGTGGAACGCCTCCGTGAGACCGGTGACCAGCGTGATCAGGAACAGGTTCACCGAAAATTTCAGCAACAGGGCCTCCGGAACCGCTCCGCAGGCGAAGGTCTCCCGGCACAGCGGGCCGAGCAGTGCGCGTACGCCCGCCACGGCTTCCGCGTCGCCCGCCAGCATCCCCACCAGTTCCCCCCGCTCGGCGGGCACCCGGGAGCCGGAGACCGGGGCCTCGACGTAGCGGCCCCCCGCGGCCCGGACATCGTCCTCCAAGCCCTGCGAGTACTCGGCCGAGGTCGTGCCCATGTGCACGACGGTGCGCCCGGTGACACGCGCGGCGAAGTCCGCCGTCCCGCGTGCGAGCACCGCGTCGACCGCGGCCTCGTCGGCCAGCATGAGGATCACGGTCCGGGCCCGGGCGAAGATCTCGGGGGGGCCCGCCGCGACCTCGGCGCCGACGGCGCGCAAGGGGTCGCACCGGCCCGCCGTGCGGTTCCACACCACGAGCGGGGTGCCGGCGCGGGCGAGGTTGAGCGCCATGGGCTGCCCCATGACGCCGAGGCCGATGAAGCCGGTGAGACCGGCGGATCCGATGTCGTCCACGATGCACCGCGCTTTCCCGCCGGGCGGCCGGCCGACCGCTGCCGAAGCGGGGCCGCGGCTGCGTTGCCGCCGTCACCACCACCATCGTTGCCGTCGCCGTTGCCGTCGTCACTGACTATGACAGCGGTCATAGTAGTCCGTTCTATGACGTCGGTCATAGAGTGGGGCCGGAGTGAGTGCAGACCGCTGCGAGGGAGGCGGACGATGGCGGTGTCCGAGCGAGGGCCGCGCGAGCGGATGGTCTTCAGTGCCGCCCAGCTGATCCGGCGCGACGGCGTCGCCGCGACCGGCATGCGCGAGGTCGCCGCCCACGCGGGGGCGCCCCGCGGATCGCTCCAGCACTACTTCCCCGGTGGCAAGGAGCAGCTGGTCAACGAGGCGGTGGGATGGGCGGGCGGGTACGCGGGCGACCGGATCGCCCGCTTCCTCGCCGCGCTGCCCGAGCCGACGCCCGGCGCCCTGTTCGCCGAGATGGTGCGCCAGTGGACGGACGAGTACGCGTCCTCGGAGTTCGCCGGCGGCTGCCCGGTGGCGGCCGCCACCGTGGACTGCGCCAGAACCGCCGCGTCCACCCGGGACGCCGCGGCCGCCGCGTTCGCCGCCTGGGCGGAGCCGGTGGCCCGTGCGCTGACGGACATGGGCGTCCCCGAGCGGCGGGCCGGCGCGCTCGCCACCCTCATGATCAGCGCCCTGGAGGGCGCGCTCCTCATCGCCCGCGCCGAACAGGACGTCCGGGCCCTGACGGCCGTTACCCGAGAACTGCGCCCCCTGCTCGACGCGGCGGTGGGTCAGGACACGGCGACGCGGGAGGACGGCTGACGTTCTCCATCCGGGGCGCCGCCGTCCTGCGGGTTCACGGTTCACCCGCAGACGTGACCGGTCGCCAAAACGTTCGCACCCGGCGGTTTTCCCGTTCCGGACCGCCGGCACACGGGTCTCCCCGACCATGGACGGGACATGACCGCGCACCCGCTCCCTCTCTCCCGCCGCAGCCTTCCGCACGCTGACGGCGCGGCCGGTACCGGAGCGTTGCCGGCCGTCGGCCTGGCCGCGGCCACGACGGCCCTGGCCGCCGCCGGCTATCACCTCGTCTTCGCGCGCACGGCCTCCATCGACGCCTGCCTGGTCGCGGCAGTGGTCTTCTTCACGGGCGCGCTGCTGCGCTCGCGCGCCCCCGGGTCCCGCGCCCTGCTGCCCGACCTCGGTGCGATGGTGTCGGCGCAGGCCGCGGCCTGCTGCTGGTTCTCCTTCGCCGCCGCCCCCGACCTCACCCCCGACCCCACCGCGGGGACGCTCCACGAAGGCGCGGGCGGCGCGATCCATCTGGCGATGACCGTGGTCACGGTATGCGCGCTGCGCGCCGTGGCACGGTCCCGGTTCCGGCTCTCGGACATGGTGCAGTCGGGCCTGCGGACCCTCTTCCGCCGTCTCTGCGCTCTGCTGTCCGCGCGGACGTCCACGGTCCCGGCCGTGGACCCGAGCCGCTTCCCCGGAGCCCGCCCCGCCGACGAACGGTGCCTCTCCGAGGTGCTGCTCACCTGCGCGACCGGACGACGAGGCCCTCCCTAGCGCTCACCGGACCGCTCACGCCTGCGGGCCCCCGACGCGTCACCGCACACCGTCGCACCGCACACCTCGTGCCGAGAGCGCCCCGCCGCAGGCCGTCGCGTCGTATGCCGTCCCGCTGCCCCGCCGTCCGTTCCGCTCCATGGCGCCGCCCGCCTCACCAACCCATCGCGCCCCTCACTCGGCTTCGGCGGACGACCCTTCCGCCTGCCTCGAACCAGGAACCCAGGGACCCCCCATGACGACTCCACGCATCGACATCGTGCACACCGGCGAACTCACGCCGGGCGACCTCGCCCTCTGGAACGAACTCCGAAGCGCCACGCCCGCCGCCCCCGCCAACCCGTTCATGAGCGCCGAGTTCACCCAGGCCGTCGGCCGGGTACGCCGCGATGTCCGGGTGGCGGTGCTGCGCCGCAAGCGGCAAGCGGTCGGCTACTTCCCCTACCAGCGGGGCCGATGGGGCCACGGCCGCGCGGTCGGCCTGGGGGTGTCCGACTGCCAGGGCGCCGTCCTGCACCCCGACGACGCACACCTCGACCCGCATCACCTCATGCGCGTCTGCTCCCTGACCGCCTGGGAGTTCAACCACCTGGAACACGGCCAGAACCTCTTCCTGCCGTACGCGAGGGGCCGGTTCGCGTCTCCCGTCGTCGACCTCGCACACGGCTACGAGGCGTACGAGACCCATCTGCGCGCCCACTCGCGCAGCCTGCTGAAGACGACCCGGGCCCAGGAGCGCCGCCTGGCCCGGCACCTCGGCCCGCTGCGGTACGTCCACGACGAACGCGATCCCGCGGCACTGCGGATCCTCGTCGGCTGGAAGTCCGCCCACTACCGGCGCACCGGCCGCCGCGACCCCTTCACCCAGCCCTGGATCGCCCGACTCGTCGACCTGCTCGCCGGCTCGGACTCACCGCACTGCTCCGGCGGCCTCTCGGTGCTCTACGCGGGGGACAGGCCCGTCGCCGCCCACTTCGGTCTGCGCTCCCGCACGGTCCTCTGCTGCTGGTTCCCCTCCTACGACCGAACCGTCGCCACCTTCTCACCCGGCCGGATCCTCTACCTGCGGATGATCGAGGCCGCCGCCGCGTCCGGCATCCGGCTCGTCGACTTCGGCAGAGGCGAGGCCGCCTACAAGAACTCCTTCAAGACAGGTGACCTCCTGGTCCACGAAGGAGCGCTGCGCACGTCGGGCGCGGGCGCCGCCCTGCACTGGCTCCGCCGTGAGCCGCTGCGGGCGGCCCACCGGCTGGTGCGCGAACACCCCGCCCTGAAAGGCGCGGCGGTCCGCACGCTGAGGGCGGTCGGCACGGTCCGGGACTCCGCCTAGGCCGCGCGGGGGACCAGTGGCAGTGGCAGTGGCAGTGGCAGCGGCGCATGCCGCCCGCTTCAGCCGCGGGTGTCGCCGCCCTGCTCCCGCCCCGGCAGGAACTCCTGCACCTTCGCCTTGAAGCCCTGCCGGATCATCGCGCCCCGGTCGGCGTCGCCCGCGAGAATCGACGCGGCCGTGGCCTCCAGCCGCTCCCAGGTGGTGTGCGGCGGGAGCGGCGGCACGGCCGGGTCGGTGAGGAACTCCACGACGGCGGGACCGTCCGCCTCCAGGGCCGCCCGCCAGGCCGCCGGCACGTCCTCGGGGCGTTCCACGCGCACCGCGGTCATCCCCAGCGAGCTGGCGAACCGCGCGTACGGCACGTCCGGCAGTTGCTGCGCGGGCAGGAAGGACGGCGCACCCTCCCCGGCGCGCATCTCCCACGTGCCCTGATTGAGGTCGCGGTTGTTCCAGACCGCGACGACAAGACGCGGATCCCGCCACCGGCCGCGGTACCTGGCCGCCGTGATCAGCTCCGCGAGCCCGTTCATCTGCATGGCGCCGTCCCCGACCAGGGCGATCGCGGGCCGGTCCGGGTGGGCGAACTTCGCGCCGATGGCGTACGGCACCGCGCAGCCCATCGTCGCGAGCGTGCCGGAGAGGGACGCGCGCATGCCCGGCCGCAGCCTGAGGCAGCGGGCGTACCAGGTCGCGACCGAGCCCGAGTCGCAGGTGACGATCGCGTCGGACGGCAGCAACGGGTCCAGGACCCGGGCCACGTACTCGGGGTTGATCGGATCGGCCGACAGCCGCGCCCGGCGCCCGGACACCTCGTCCCAGCGACGGACGTTCGCGCAGACGGTGTCGAACCACTCGCGGCCTCGTTCCGCGCCCCGGATCATCGGAATCAGCCGGCGCAGGGTCTCCTTCGCGTCGCCGACCAGGTCCACCTCGTAGAGGTGAGCCGTCCCCGACGTCCGCGGATCGACGTCGATCCGCACGCCGCGCGCCGTGCCGGCAGCCGGCAGGTACTGCGCGTACGGGAAGGACGAGCCGACCGTCAGCAAGGTGTCGCAGTCACGCATCAGCTCGTACGAGGGCCGGGTGCCCAACGGCCCGATCGCCCCGGTCACGTAAGGGAGTTCGTCGCTCAGGACGTCCTTGCCGAGCAGCGCCTTGGCCACGCCCGCGCCGAGCAGCTCGGCGATCCGCTCCACTTCCGCACGCGCCCCGGCAGCCCCCTGACCGGCCAGGATCGCCACCTTGTCACCGGAGTTGAGGATCCGCGCCGCCTGACGCAGGGATTCCTCCGACGGGACGGCCGCCGGGTCGCCGTCGGCCGGGCCGGTCGCCGTCGTCGTGAACTCGTCCTCGGGGGCGGCGCAGACGAGATCCTGGACGTCCGCGGGGACGACGACCACGGTCGGGCAGCTGCGCGCGTACGCCGTGCGGATCGCCCGGTCCAGGACGTCCGGCAACTGCTCGGGGGCGGTCACCGTCGCCGTGAACTCCGCGGCGACGTCCCTGAACAGCGCGTGCAGGTCCACCTCCCTCCGGTGCGCGCCGCCCGTCGTCGTCCCGTCCGCCGCCCGGTCGGTCGTCCCGACGATCGCAAGGACCGGGACGCGGTCGAGCTTCGCGTCGTACAGACCGTTCAGCAGGTGGACCGCGCCCGGCCCCGATGCTGCCGCGCAGACACCCAGCCGGCCGCTGAACTTGGCGTAACCGACCGCCTGGAGCGCGGACATCTCCTCGTGCCGCGCCTGTACGAATCGCGGCAAGTCCCCGGCCCGCCCCCACGCCGCGAGCAGGCCGCCGAGGCCGGCGCCGGGGTAGCCGAAGACATGCTCGACCCCCCATGCGCGCAACCGTCGCAGGATGTGGTCGGAGACTCTGGCGCTCATGGAGGGGGCCTTTCGGGGCCGGGGACGGAGAACAACGCGCATCGGACGTGGGGTTGGGCTGGGGGCTGGGGGCTGGGGCTGGGGCTGGGGCGGGGTGAGGGTGAGGGTGGTGCGGGTGTGGGAGGGGTGCGGGCAGGGGCAGGGGCAGGGGCAGGGGCAGGGGCCCGGCGGGTGGAGGGGTGTGACACGGGACGGGTGACCCGGACGACGGCGGGAAAACCTCGACGGTGTTTGGAGGCGGGCCCCGGGGGCAGGCGCAGCCTCAGTGCTTCGGACCGGAGGCGCCTCCGTGGGAACGCCGCGCCTCGCGGCCCCCGGCAGGCCCGGTCGGGCTGTTGTCGCTTCCCTCGGTGACCGGGTCGAACCCGAGCACTTCCAAGGGAGTTGCACCACCCGATGGCGAACCGAGCGAACACGAGACACCACCCGCACGACGACGCCCCCGACACCGCAGACGCATTCCGCGAACTGGCCGCCCTGCCCGCGGGGCCCCGGCGCGACGCGCTGCGGGCCCGGATCGTCGAGGCCTGGCTGCCCATGGCCGACCGCCTCGCCGGACGGTTCCGCAACCGCGGCGAGAACCACGAGGACCTGCGTCAGGTCGCCGCCCTCGGCCTGGTCAAGGCCGTCGACCGCTACGACCCCGCGCGCGGCAACGCCTTCGAGAGCTACGCCGTGCCCACCGTCACCGGCGAGATCAAGCGGCACTTCCGCGACCACATGTGGACCCTGCACGTGCCGCGCCGGGTCCAGGACCTGCGCAACCGCGTGCGCATCGCCGGCCAGGAACTCTCCCAGACCCTCTCCGGACGCCGTCCCACCGTCGCCGAGATCGCCGAACGCGCACAGCTCAGCGAGGACGACGTCCGCACCGGCCTGGAGGCGCTCGAGAGCTTCTCCGCGCTGTCCCTGGACGCGGAACCGCCCGGCAGCGACGGCGGGTACTCGCTGAGCGACGCGCTGGGAGCGCCGGACCCGGCGCTCGCCACCGTCGTCGACCGGGAGGCGGTCAGGCCCCGGCTCGCCGCCCTGCCCGAGCGGGAGCGGGCCATCCTCTACATGAGGTTCTTCGGGGACATGACGCAGAGCCGGATCGCGGAGCAGCTGGGCATCTCGCAGATGCACGTCTCCCGCCTCATCAGCCGGTGCTGCGACCGGCTGCGAGAACAGGTACTGCAGGAACCGATGCAGTAACCGCTGTAGGGACGGATCCAGTAATCGCTGGAGAAGCTGGTGTAGAAACCGCTGCGTGGAAATTGCCGAGGGACGGCGGCGGAGTCACCCGCCTGGGGGCAGCCGTCCCGCCAATGGCGTCCGGCCGCGCGCGCCCGGCGGACCCTCGGGCTGTGATGGCGGTGGGGCAGGAACGCCCCGCCTTGCTGTCACCGGCTGAAGGAGCCGTCCCATGGGTCGCACCGCCCACTTCCTCTCCGCCCTCGCCGTGGCCGGTGCCCTGCTGGTCGCCGCCGGACCGGCCGCGGCAGCCGACCCGTCGGCGGAGGTCAGCCCCGGCAGTGTCGCCCCGGGCGGCAGCGTCGCCGTGTCGGTCTCCTGCGGCGCCCTCGGCGTCGCCGCGCCCGAGAGCCTCGAGGCCACCTCGCAGGCCTTCGCCGACGGCGCGGTCAAACTGACCAAGGTCCCCGGTGATGACGCGCAGGCGGACGCCGCCTACCGGGGAACCGCCCTCATCGCCCCCGCCGCCGCGCTCGAGGTGAGCCCCGACGCGGTCGGACCGGACGCCGCCTGGACCGTCGACGGCACCTGCCCGGCCGCGCCCGGCGGACCCGGGAAGCCATGGAGCGCGACCCTGGACGTCGCCCGCACCCCGGCACCGCCGTGCGGACCGGCCGCCGGAGCGTCCTGCCCCACCGCCCGACCTTGCCCGCAGCCCCTGAACGCCGCGCAGCCGCACCCCGCCGACTGCCGCACCGCACCGCCCTGCGGCCGGACCGAAGCGCAGCCCCGCGGCGCCGCGTCCCCCGCCGCCTGCCCGCCCGCGACCGTCGACCACGGAGTGCGGGCCGGCGCGGGAGGCGCCTTCACCGAATCCGTTCCCGCGCTCGTCGCCGGCGGTCTGCTGATCGCGGGCGCGCTCGCCGCCGCCGTGCACCGGTTGCGCCGCCGAGACCGCGTCGGCGACGCCTGACACCGCCCGGCGGCGGCCGAGGGCCCGCGCTGTGACCGGCGCGACGCGAGAAGCGGTCATGCCGCGGGCCGCACCGGGTACGCGCAACCCTGGGCGCACGAAGGCCCCGTACGAACGCCGGGCCTCGTACGAACGCCAGGTCCCGTACGAACGCTTGGTCCCGTAACGCACGCCCCGTCCCCTACGAGCGGGCATCAGGCAGGGCACCAGTCACGGCACCAGGCATGGACTGCACCGGAGGGCCACATGCGGCGGACGGAACCGGAGGACCACGGCCCCGTTCGTTACGGCCCGCCGCTCCCCCCGGACGGCCTGCCGGTGCTGCCCGAACTCGCCTCGGCGCTGGCCGGGGCCGCCGGCCGCGCCGAGGGCGAGCCGGTCGGCGGCGGCGAGGCCCTCCTCGACGCCGCCCGCGGCTACTGGGCCCGGCGCGGCGGGCCCGCCGAACCGGGAGGGGTCGTCGCCGGACCCGGCGCACCCGCCCTGCTGCTCGCGCTGACCGCCGCGCTCGGCGGCGACGTCCTGGTGCCGCGGCCCTGCGCGGCCTGGTGGGCGCCGTACGCCCGGCTGCTGGGCAGGCCGGTGTTCCATGTCGCGACGCCCGCGGAGTGCGGCGGCGTCCCGGACCCGTACGCCCTGCTGGAGACCGTGCGCCGGGTGCGCGCCGAGGGCGGTGACCCGCGTCTGCTGGTGCTGTCCGTCGCCGACGACCCCACCGCCACCGTGGCGCCGCCCGAAGTGCTGCACGAGGCCGTGGAGGCCGCCGCGGGGGAGGGGCTGCACCTGGTCAGCGACGAGACCTGGCGCGACACCCTGCACACCCCGCAGGAGACCGTGCTGGTCAGCCCCGCGGAGATGCTGCCAGGCGAGGTCACCGTCGTCAGCGACCTGGCCGGGGCCCTGCTGCCCGTCGGCTGGCCGGCGGCCGTCGCCCGGTTCCCCGCCTCGGCCGTCGGCGACGCCCTGCACGCGCGCGTGCTCGACGTGCTGACCGCCCTCGACGCCCGGGTGGCCGCGCCGGTCGCCGCCGCGGCCGCGTACGCGCTGACCGAGCCGGAGCCCGTCACCGCGCGCGTGGCCGCCGCGGTCCGCCTGCACGCGCACGTGGCGCGGGAGATGCACGCCGCCGTGGTCGCCGCGGGCGCCCTGGCGCTGCCGCCCCGGGCCGGCCGTCACCTCTACGCCGACCTCGGCCCGCTGCGCGACGCGCTGAGCGCGCACGGCGTCGGCGACGCACAGGAACTCGAGGACTTCCTCTCCGCCCGGCTCGGCATGCCCGCGCCGGGCGGCCACCGCTTCGGGGACGACCTCAGCGCCCTGCACGTCCGGTTCTCCACCGGCATGCTGCTCAATGGCGCGGACGCCCGGCGCACGGAACGCCTCACCTCGCCCACACCGTGGGAACTGCCCCACGTGCAACGTGCGTTGACACTCATGAGGTCGGTCTTCGACGACCTCCGTGACGAAGCTCAGCGACGGGAGCCTCCTCGATGACGCAACAGTCCGAGTCGACCACCACCAGCACGGTGACCGGCGGGGCCGTCGGCACCGCACCGTCGCCGTCATCGTCGCTGTCGCCGCCGTCGTCGTCATTGTCGCCCTTCGCACCGGCGCCCGCCGTCCCGCCGCTCGCCGAACCCCGGCCGCCGGGCGAGCGCCGGGTGTGGCCGCGGACCTTCCACGACCGGCTCACCTCGCCGCTGCCCGGCCTCAAGGCCATCGCCCGGTTCGCCCGCGAAGGCTCCGTGCGCCCCGGCAAGGAGGGCCTTGCCGACATTCCCCGACTGCCCTTCGCGCCCGCCCCGCTGCCCCGCGTGGACGCCCGCACCGTCGCCGTCAGCTGGGCGGGGCACGCCAGCTGGGTGGTGAGCATCGGCGGCCTGACCGTCCTGACCGACCCGGTGTGGTCCCGACGCATCCTCGGCACGCCGGCCCGGATCACCCCCGTCGGCGTCCCCTGGGGCGCGCTGCCGCGCGTCGACGCCGTCGTCATCAGCCACAACCACTACGACCACCTGGACGCCCCCACGATGCGTCGACTCCCGCGCGACACACCGGTGTTCGTGCCGGCCGGGCTCGGACGCTGGTTTCTGCGCCGCCGGTTCACCCGGGTCACCGAGCTGGACTGGTGGGAGGCGGCCGAACTGTCCGGCGTGCGCTTCGACTTCGTGCCCTCGCACCACTGGTCCAAGCGCAGCCTCACCGACACCTGCCACTCTCTCTGGGGCGGATGGGTGCTCACCGCCCCCGACGGCCGGAGCGTCTACTTCGCCGGGGACACCGGCTACGGCCACTGGTTCTCCCGTATCGGCCGACGCCACCCCGGGATCGACCTGGCACTGCTGCCGATCGGCGCCTACAACCCCCGTTGGTGGCTCGCAGACGTGCACTGCGACCCGGAGGAGGCGGTCCGTGCCGCCCTCGACCTCGGCGCGCGGCGCATGGCACCCATGCACTGGGGCACCTTCGTGCTGTCCGCCGAGCCCGTCCTCGAACCCCTCACGCGTGTGCGGGCCGCCTGGCAGAAGGCGGGCCTGGACCGCGACGACCTGTGGGACCTGCCGGTGGGAGGCTCGCGGATCCTGGACCAGGGGCGCGCGAGTGCGAGAACGGCGCCGTCCGACCGGAGGGCGGACGGGATGTGACGGGATGTGACGGGACTTGACTGGCTCTCGCCGCCCGGCCCGGCGGGAGCGAACCCCCGACCCCCCGAACACCCCGACCCCCCGAACCCCCGGGCCCTCAGGCCGTCCGGGTCCCCTTCATCCGGCGCCACAGGCTCGGCGCCGCGCCGATCAGCACGGTCAGGGCGACCGCGGCGACCACGCCCTCCCACGGCTCGGGGAACAACGAGCCGCCGAGGATGCCGATCAGCTGGTACGTCACCGCCCAGGCGAGACAGGCCGGAAGGTTGCCGCGCGAGAAGCGGCGCAGCGGCCACTTCGCCATCAGACAGGCCAGCATCACCGGGATCCGTCCCGCCGGCACCAGCCGGGACAGCACCAGCACCGCCGTGCCGTGGTCGGCGAGCTTCCCCTGCGCCTGCGCCAGCCGCTCCTCGGGCGCCCGCGAGCGGATCGCCTCCAGCCAGCGCGAGCCGTTCCTCGACCGCATCCCGCGCCGCCCCAGCCAGTACAGGGCCGCGTCCCCGCAGAACGCGGCCAGCGATGCCGTCACGAATACCAGGAGCAGGGAGAACGGCGCCTTCTGATGGAACGCGACCACGGCCGCCGTACTCACCAGTGCCCCCGTCGGCACCACCGGCACCAGCGCACCGATCAGCACCAGCAGGAACAGCGACGGATAGCCGAGCGCCTGCTGCGTGGCCTCCGTCGGTATGCCCGTCGTGACCACGACGGCCGACAGGGTCACCGTGCCTCCTCCAGGCGCACGCTCTCCCCGTGCCCCAGCCGGTGCACGGCCACGCCCGGCGCACGCTCCGCCGCGAGCCGCACGAACTCCTCACCGGGCGCGTGGAACTCATGGGGTCGCACCGCGTCCATGCCGATCGGCCAGTACGTGCCGTAGTGCACCGGCACCGCGCTGCGCGGACCCAGCAGGGCCAGCGCCTCGGCTGCCCGCCCCGCGTCCAGGTGCCCCTCGCCCAGATGCGGCCCCCAGCCGCCCACCGGCAGCAGCGCCACGTCGACCGGCCCGACCTCCTCGGCCATGTCCTCGAACAGGCCGGTGTCCCCGGCGAAGTACGTCCGCGCCGCGCCTTCGACGACGTACCCGAGAGCGGGGGAGGAGCGCCGGCCGACCGGCAGCCGCCGTCCGTCGTGCCGCGCGGGCACCGCCCGTATCCGGACCCCGCCCACGGACGTCTCGTCGCCCGGCTCCATCTCGCTCAGCCGCAGATGCCGCAGCCGCCGCAGCCCGGGCACGGCGCGCGGCGCGCCCCGGGGCACCAGCAGGCGCGTGCCCGGCGCGAGGCGCGCCAGCGAGGGCACGTGCAGATGATCGGCGTGCAGGTGGGAGACGAGCGCGACGTCGGCGTTCCACGCCCCGGGCGGGGGCATGGCGCCCCGGCGGCGGCGCAGATGCGCGAGACGGCGGGCGAACAAGGGGTCGGTGAGCACACGCACGTCCGAATCCTCGACCGTGCAGGTCGCGTGACCCCACCACGTGATCTCCACCGCCACCTCTTTGCCTCCTTCGCGCGACTCCCCCGAAGCCTACGGGCAGGAGTAGGGTCGGCGACTGAACCCGGAGGTGAGGGGGACGCCATGGGACCGCCGCGGGTCACGCGGGTCACCGCGATCGCGAGTCTGACGCCGCTCGAGGAACTGGACGCCGATCCCTTCCTGGTGGACTCCCGCAGCCAGCACGCGATGTGCGCGCGGTGGGCCGCGGAGCGAGGCCACGTCGTCAGCCGGGAACTGCTGGTGCGCGGGCTGCGCGCCGACCACTGCGTGCTGTGGGACGGCGTGGTGCCCGGCGTCGACCTGTTCGTCGCGCCGAGCCGCCGGGTGCTGGAGAGCGCGCTGTCGTCCGTCGAGGAGTTCACCGCCGAATGCGCGCGGCGCGGGGTGCGCGTGGAGACGGTCGGCAGCGCCGAACCCGCCTACGACGCGCAGATGAAGGCCCGGGTGCACCGCAGGCTGTCCATGCCGACGGCCGGCTACGACGGACGGTAGTCCCCCGGGGCCCGGGGTGCGCCTCGCCGCGGTATGACAGGGTGGAAGACGGCTCCCACGGGCGTCGGGGCCGGGACGCGAGGTGTACGGGGCGTGCGTGGGGTGCGATGGCGGCGGGCCGTCAGTCAGGCAGGGCGGAGCGTCACGGTGTGGGCCGTCTCCACCCTGACGATGCTCGTGCTGGCCGGGATACTGCCGGACTTCCGGCTGCAGTCGCCCGACGGCGACAGCGCCACCACCATCGCCATGACCGCCGCCGCCGGAGCGGGCGTCTTCGGCGTGCTGTCCGCCCTGGCCTGGCCGCTGCTGGTCCGCCTCCTGCTGCTCGTGCCGGCGCTGGTCCTCGGCCTGCTGGTGTTCTTCCTCAACGGCTCGCTGCTGCTTCTCGCTCTGCGGCTGAACCCCTCCGGACAGAGCGAGGCGGCTCCCGAGACCGCCGTCATCGTCGCCGCCGTGATGTCCGCCGTCGCCTCCGCGACGGGCGCGGCCCTGGCCGTGCGCGACGACGACGCCTACCGCCGCCGCCTGTACCGCCTCGCCGACCGCCGGCGCAGAGGCGGCCCCGCCTGCCCGGCCACCCCCGGCACCCTCTTCCTCCAGCTCGACGGCGTGGGCCACGACGTGCTGGTCGCGGCCGTGCGGAAGGGGCTGATGCCGACCGTCGAGCGGTGGCTGGGCGACACACTCGCCGCCGCCGCCGACGCCGAAGGCGGCACCGGCGAACCGGGAAGCTCCGTCAGCGGCCGCCCTCCGGCCGCGACCGTGCCGTCCTCGGCGTCCTCGGCGTCGGCGGCGCCGCGTGCCACGCACCGCCTCACCCTCTGGCGCACCGACTGGTCCAGCCAGACCGGCGCGAGCCAGCTCGGCATCCTGCACGGCAGCAACCACGACCTGCCCGCCTTCCGCTGGTACGAGAAGGACACCGGGGAGGTGATGGTCTGCAACCGTCCGACCAGCGCCGCCGAACTCCAGCGCCGCGCGGTCGAACGCACCCGTGACGGCGGCCTGCTGTCCGCCGGCGGCGCCAGCCGCGGCAACCTGTTCAGCGGCGGCGCCGACGAGCAGGCGCTCGTGCTGTCCATAGCCGCCCGCCGGCGCAGCCGGGAGACCCGCTCCCGGGCCGGCTACTTCGCCTACTTCAGCGACCCGGCGAACGCCGTGCGCACCGCCCTGTCGTTCGTCGCCGAGGTCGTCCGCGAGATCGGCCAGTCCACCCGCGCCCGGCTGCGCGGCGACCGCCCACGCGTCGGCCGCGGCGGCCTCTACCCCTTCGTCCGCGCCTTCGCGACCGTCGTCGAACGCGACGTCGTGGTGGCCGCGGTGATGGGCGACATGCTCGCCGGGCGCCGCGCCGTCTACGCCGACCTGGTGGCGTACGACGAGGTCGCGCACCATTCCGGACCGCTCGGCCGGGACACCGAGCAGGTCCTCGGCCGGCTCGACCGGGCACTCGCGCTGATCGAGACCGTCGCCGAGCACGCCCCCCGCCCCTACCGGATCGTCGTCCTGTCCGACCACGGCCAGAGCCCCGGCGAGACGTTCCACGCCCGCTATGGCCTCACCCTCGGCGACCTGGTGCGCGCCGGCTGCGGACTGCCCGTGCCGCGCAGGGCGCAACACACCCACAGCGGCGCCGAGGCCCGCGCCGCCGTCCGCGCGGCGCTGCGCCGCCCCGTGGAGGAGACGCACGGGGGCCGGGAGCCGTCCGGCCGCCGCTCGGAGCCGATCGTGCTCGCCTCCGGCAACCTCGCCCTGATCTCCTTCCCGGACGTCCCGCACCGGATGAGCAAGGAGGAGATCGACGCCCGTCACCCCGCGCTGCTGTCCACCCTCGCCAACCATCCCGGCGTCGGCTTCCTGCTGGTGCGCAGCGAGGAGCACGACGGAGTCGTCCTCGGCGCGTACGGCGCGCGGATCCCGCTCGACCGGCTGGACGACGACCCCGGCCCGCTGGCCGTGTTCGGGCCCGGCGCGGCCGACGCCGTGCGCCGCACCCACACCTTCCCGCACACCGCAGACATCATGGTCAACTCCTGTTACGACCCGGCCGACGGCGAGGTCCTCGCCTTCGAGGAGCAGATCGGCTCGCACGGCGGCCTCGGCGGCGCCCAGGCCCGGCCGTTCCTGCTGTCCCCGCTGGCCCTGTCCGCGCCCGCCGCGGACGGCGAGGAACTCGTCGGCGCGGAACACGTGCACAGTGTCCTGCGCCGCTGGCTGCGCGAGTCCGACGGCCCCCAGGTCCCCCTGAAGACGGCCCGCGAGGAGCCCGCCCAGGAGGAACGCGCCGCCTGAGCACCGCCGCGCCGGATCGCGCCGGATCGCGCCGGAGTGGTGCTCGCGCCTGGCGGACACCGGCCGGCGCACACCGGCCGGCGGACAACTGACCGCCGCACACCGGCCCGGCGGACATCGGCCCGGCGGGCAACTGCCGGACCGGCAGCCGACGTTCACCGGCGCCCTGTCCGGGACGGTGTCCGCCGCGAGGGACGACTTCCCTCCGACGGCCTCCCTCCCGGCGCGCCCGAGCCGGTGGTCACCGACGGCTGGTGCGGCGTCCCGCGGGGCGCGACGCGGGCACGCCTCCCCGGCTCCGCCGGGCCGCCGGCTGCCGTGCACGGCTCGAGGGCCGGTGTTGCGGGTACGGCGAGGCGGAGTGTGATCGGATACGGGTATGCGATCCCGTCCACCGGGATCCCCATGCGAAAGGAATATCCGTGGCCACCACGCGCTCCGCACACACCGTCTGGGAAGGCAACCTGCTCGAGGGCAACGGGGTCGTGACCTTCGACTCCTCCGGTGCCATCGGCCAGCAGCCCGTGACGTGGGCCGCCCGTACCCAGGAGGCGAACGGCAAGACCAGTCCCGAGGAGCTGATCGCGGCAGCCCACTCCAGCTGCTTCTCCATGGCTTTCTCGCACGCCCTGGCCGGTGCGGGCACGCCGCCCGCCAAGCTCGTCACCTCGGCCGACGTGACCTTCCAGCCGGGCGAGGGCATCACCGGCATCCACCTGACCGTGGAGGGCACGGTGCCCGGTCTCGACGAGGACGCGTTCCTCGCCGCCGCCGAGCAGGCCAAGGTCAACTGCCCCGTCAGCCAGGCCCTGAAGGCCGTCCCGATCACGCTGTCGGCCAAGCTCGCCTGACCGGCAGCTCGCCTGACCGGCAGAGTTCGCCTGACCGGCCGCCCTCGCCGGGCGCGCCGGGCCGCTCCCGACGGACGGCCCGCGCGCGCCCCGCGAGGCGGCCCCGGCCCGCCACGCGCTTCAGACGAGGCCGGTCAAACCCCTGATCGCCGACTGGGCCCACTCCTGCGCTCCCACCGCCGTGCCCGCCGCCAGCCCGGTCGCCACGGGGGCCAGGGCCCCCTTGAGCGTCGTGACCGCACGGCGGACGCGGCCGGGCTCGGGGGAGTCCGAGCCGGTGATCTCCGCGATGACCTCCTCGGCCGCCGTCGCGGCGTCCGTACGGTCGCGGTCGGCGAGGCCCGCCTCGGGCAGCTGCCGGAGCAGTTCGCTCACCATCGCCGCGAGCGCCTCGTAACCGGGCGCGACCGAGCCGTCGTTGATCTGCTGGTTCTGGGTGACCGTCTCGTTGTTCCAGGCGAACTGGGCGTTCGAGACACCCTTGTTGAACACCGGCCCGTCGTAGTTGTTCACCTGCTGCGGGTTGTTCGGCATCTTCGCGGTGTCCGGGTCATGGGCGTTGTTCGGTTCGTTCACCGGCTGGCTCCGTCCGGGTCGGTGGGGGCGTTGGGGGCAGTGGGGTCGTGGGGGGAGGTGGGGGAAGCGGAGGCATGGGGGGAAGCGGGCGCGGTAGGGGCGCGTCGGGGTCGATCGACGCCGGCATGACCGGCGTCACCGGTCTGCTCGCCCCGGTCGTCCGGTCGGCCCTGAAGTGTCTGCTGCTGGGCGACGTTGGTGTTGCCCCACGCCAACTGGGCGCTGTGCACGGCCTCCACGAAGACGGGGCCGTGGTAGTTGTTCACGATCGTCGGCGGCGGAGCGGGCTCGGTGATCTCCTTGACCGGCAGCGTCGTACGCAACGAGACCAGCTGGACGCGCCCGGTGTGCTGCACCGCGGTCTTTGACGTCCCGGTCACGGAACAGTCCACCAGCCGGCCGCCGCACGACTCGTCGAAGCGCAGGCCCGTTGCCGCGCAGTCCTCGAAACGGCTGCCGGCGACGTCCACGAACGCGGAGCCCGTCCCGCACAGTCCGTACGACTGCGCCCCCGTCACGGTGAGGTTCCGGGCGACGAGCCGTGCCGTCCCGAACGCCAGGGCCCCGCCGGTCTCCACTCCGGTGACGGTGCAGTCGTGCAGGTGCAGTTGGGCCTCCTCGCCCGCGCCGAAGCCCAGCAGCCCGCGCTCGGCGACGGCAGCCCTGAGCGTCACCCGGGACTGGCCGACGGCGGCCACGGCGATCATGTCGAAGTCGGCGAAGGCCACGCCGGTGAGCTCGGCCGTGGTGCCGCCGTTGCCCTTGGTGTCCAGGCCGAACGGGCAACGCTCGACGCGGCTGTCCTCGAACACGGCCTTGCTCTCGTCCAAGACCCGCAGCCCGACGCCGGTCAGGTCGCGCACCAGGCACCCGGTGAACCGGCCTCTGGCGTGGTCGGTGACGGCGATGCCCACATTGCCGCCCGAGACGCGGCAGCCGCTCATCTGCGGAGCACCGCCCCGCGTCGACAGCACCCCGACGTTGCCCGCGTCGACGACCTCGCAGTCCTCGAAGGCGCCCCGGCCCGCGTCCTGGACGTGAATGCCCGTGTCGCGGCAGCCGGTGAACACGCAGTTCCGCACCTGCGGGTCGGCGCCGCTCGCCACCAGGATCCCGTTCTCGGCGTCGCGGACCCGGGTGCCGCGGACGGCGCCCCTGGACTGCTCGACGAACTGGAGCGCCGGCCCGTGCACGCCTTCGATCCGGCAGCCCTCGACGGTCAACTCCGCCTGCGTGTCCGCGATCACGGCCGCACGCTCGGTGCCGGTGATCTCGCAGCCGGTGAGCTGCGCCCAGGCGTCGCTGACGCGCACGCCGTGGATCCGGGCGCCGTCGACCCGGCTGTCCCGGATCGTGACCCGGGCGCTCTCGATCACCGCGACCGCGTTGTCGGCCGCAGCGGCGAACCGGCACCGCTCGACGACTCCGGCCGCGCCGGTGAACACGGTGCGGCCGAACCGGAACCCGCTGTCCGTCAGCGTGGCGGAGGCGCCCGGCGACACGTGCACGCACACCCCGTTGTGCGCCCGCACCTCCACGCGGTCGAGGGCGAGCGATCCGCCTCGGCAGTGGACGACTCCGGCGTCGGCGTCCCGCCCGGTCAGTACGAGGCCGCGGACCACCACCGACCCGAACGCGGTCAGTACGGTGCCCCGCGGCCGGCTCACCACCACGGAACCGGGTTCGCCGGCCGCCACCAGCTCGACCTCGCCGTGGACCGTGAGCTGCTCCTCGTACTGGCCGGGCGCGATCTCGATCCGCGCGGCACGGCCGCGCGCGGCCGCGGCTCGCAGCGCGGACCCGATGTCGGGATGCGCGCCGCGACGACCGCCCGGAGAGACGACGTACTTCCTGACCATGCCCGCCTCCCCCGAAGCGCCCGCCCGAGCACCACCGTCGACCCCCGCGCAGCACCGTGCAGCACTGTTGATCGCCCGTGCAACGCTGTTGACTGTCCGTCACCGATGCTACCCGAGCGGGACTGCGGTGCCGGGTGTGCGGCAAGAGGCCTTCACCGAACCTGCCGCAAGGCCCCGGATCCCGGCCGGATCTCTTCCCGGAAAGCGGCTCCCGGCCGGCCGGGTCAGAGGTCGTCGCGGGCGTCCCGCAGGATCTGCTTGGTGTCCTCCGCGGACGCGGCGTGCGTCGTCATGTGGTCGAGGACCTCCAGGTGGGCGGAGACCTCCATGCGGTCGTCGAGGTAGAGCGCGCCGGTCAGATACTCGGTGACGACCATGTCGGGCAGCTCGGGCTCGCCGAAACGGAACAGCGAGAACGGCGCCGACGTCCCGGGATGCGGGCCCGCCACGAACTCGGAGACCTGCAGCGTGACCCGGTCCCGTTCGGCGAACTCCACCAGCTTGTCCAGCTGTTCGGACATCACGGCGGCGTCGACGCTCACCGGGCGGCGCAGCACCGTCTCGTCCATCACCACCCACAGACGGGGCGGGTCGGCGCTCTCCAACAGCCGCTGGCGTGCCATGCGCAGGGCCACATGCCGCTCGAGGGAGTCCGGCGCCGTGCGCCCGACGGTCCCCGCCTCCAGGACCGCGGCCGCGTAGGCCTGCGTCTGCAGAAGGCCGGGTACGAAGTGCGGCTCGTACGAACGGATCAGCCGTGCGGCGCCCTCCAGGCTCACGTAGAGGCTGAACCACTCCGGCAGGACGTCGTGGTAGCGCTGCCACCAGCCGGGACGGTTCGCCTCCTCGGTGAGCGAGACGAACGCCTCCGCCTCGTCCCGGGGGACGCCGTACTCCTCCAGCAGGACCTGCACGTACGGGACTTTCAGTGCGACGTCGGCCGTCTCCATGCGCCGTACGGTCGCCGGGGCGACGCGCAGCGCACGGGCCGCCTCGTCGCGGCTGAGGCTTGCCGCCTCGCGCAGTTCCTGCAGCCGCCTGCCGAGTACCACCTGGCCCACCGTGGGCGCGGGCCGTCGCTCACTCACCCCACGTCTCCCCTGCGTGTCGAGGCACGCGGGCCAGTGTGTCACGTCCAGGCCGCGATCTCACGGGTAGCGGAGCAGGGCATTCAATCGGGGACGGATCGGCGACTGATCGAGGATGGATCGGGGACGGATCGGGGACGGATCGGGGACGGATCGGGGACTGATCGGGGACGGATCGGGGACGGATCGGGGACTGATCGGGGATGGATCAGCGCCGGACCAGGGCTGGATCGGGGGCGAGGGCCGGCTGTGCGTCAGTCGATCAGGCCGTGCAGGTACTTGGCCGTCGCCGGGTCGGCGGGCAGGAACGTCTCGATGGCGAGCTCGGCGACCGTCACGTCCATGGGAGTGTTGAAAGTGGCGACCGAAGAGATGAAGGAGAGAACCCGCCCCTCGTGCTCGATCAGCATCGGCAGCGCGAAATAGGGGACGGGCTCGCTCGGTTCCGCGGGCGACCCGGTCTGCGCGACCGGATAGGCGGCCACCTCCTCGTACAGCTCCCGCAGCGGCCCCGAGCGGTACAGGGCGATCTGGCGTTCCATCTGCGCGAGCAGGTGACCGCGCCACTCGGGCAGATTGCGGATGCGCGGCGCGAGGCCCTGCGGGTGCAGGGTGAGACGCATGGCGTTCAGCGGCGGCGCCAACAGGGACTCCGGCACGCCCTCCAGCAGCATCGCGATGCCCCGGTTGGCCGCCACCACGTCGTAGCGGGCGTCCATGACCAGCGCCGGATACGGCTCGTAACCCTGGATCAGCCGTTCCAGGCCAGAGCGCAGCGCCTCCAGCGCCGGGTCGTCCAGCGGGGTCTGCGGGAAACGCGGTGCGTAACCGGCCGCCAGCAGCAGGGCGTTGCGCTCACGCACGGGCACCTCGAGCTGCTCGGCCAGCCGCAGCACCATGTCCTCGCTCGGCCGGGAACGACCCGTCTCGACGAAGCTGATGTGCCGGGCCGAGGAGTCGGCGCGCAGCGCCAGCTCCAGCTGACTCATCCGGCGCCGTTCCCGCCAGGCCCGCAGCAACGGGCCCACGCCACCGCCCGCGCCGACGGGGACGGCGGATGCGGCGGGGGTGGCGGATGCGGAGGATGCGCTGGGGGTGGTGGATGCGGCGGTGGCGTCTGTACCGGTCGCGGCTACGGTCATGCTCACGACCGTAGTTC
The DNA here is from genome assembly GCF_036898465.1 of Streptomyces sp. B21-105. Classification (NCBI taxonomy): domain Bacteria; kingdom Bacillati; phylum Actinomycetota; class Actinomycetes; order Kitasatosporales; family Streptomycetaceae; genus Streptomyces; species Streptomyces sp. B21-105. Next base: position 7,908,029 of record NZ_JARUMJ010000001.1, read on the forward strand.
ACCCACAGGGAGCGCACTCACCTGGCCGGACGGATCGGCGCGACGGGCCGGCGACGGCACCCCGGATCGTCGTGATCCCCGGGTAGCCCCGCTGACCAGGGCCGTCCCGGCATTCCTGTGGCACGCTGGACAGGTACGCGACACCCACGAAGGGAGCCGGCCATGGCCGAACCGCTGTCGCCGAGCGAGATCGAGGAGCGTCTGGGCGAGCTGCCAGGCTGGTCCCTGGACGACGGCCGTCTCACCCGCGCCTACCGGCTCGACTCGCATTTCGCCGCGACCTCCCTGGTCATCCATGTCGCACAGATCCAGGAGGAGCTCAACCACCACTCCGACCTCACTCTCGGCTACAACACCGTGTCGCTGAGCGTGCACACCCATAGTGCGGGTGGCGCCGTCACAGGCCTGGACGTCGAGCTCGCCCGCCGCGTGGAGGCCGTGGCCCCCGCGCACGGGGCGCACTGACCCGCGCGGCCGGCGAGGGGGGCGGGCGGTGCTGGACTACGACAAGGAAGCCGAACGCTACGACACCCTGCGTGGCGGCGAGCCCCGGGCCGCCGCGGCGGCGGACGGCGTCCTCGGCCTGGTGCCGGGCGGGGCGCGCAGCCTGCTGGACGTCGCGTGCGGCACCGGCATCGTCACCCGGCGGCTCGCCGACGCACGGGCCGGCCTGCGCGTGACGGGCGTGGACCGGGCCCCGGCCATGGCCGGCCACGCCGCCGCCCGGCTGCCGGGCGCGGTGGTCCTCGCCGACGCCCGCCGGCTCCCCTTCGGCGCGGAACGATTCGACGCCGTCAGCAGTGTCTGGCTGCTGCACCTCGTGGAGGACCCGGCTGACGCGCGGCGGATCGTCGCCGAGTGCGCCCGGGTACTGCGTCCGGGCGGGGTGTACGTCACCACGGTCGACAAGGGCGCGTCGCACAACGTGGGCAGCGACATCGATGTCGTGCTGGCCTCACGTCCCCCTCGGCCGGCCTCGGACGCCGCCGCGCTCGTGGAGTCGTACGCCGTCGCCTCCGGCCTGGTCCCCGCTGGGCAGGCCTGCTTTCCCGGCCGAGGGCAGGGCCGCAGCCCGCGCCGGGCCATCGCCGACCTGCGACGCGGCTGGTTCGTCACGCTGCCGCCCGGACACCCGCTGGCCGACGGTTTCGCCGCGCGGCTCGCCGCCCTGCCCGACCAGGACCGGCCCCGCCCGGATCCCGTGTTCGCCCTGAGAGCGTTTCGGAAGCCGCTTCCAGGCCAGTTGCCGGCGCGGGCGTCGGCGCACTCGCCGGCGGGGTGCCACCCGGGCCCGCAGGACGTCTGAACCAGGCTGCCCGCCTGCCCGGCGGGCAATGCGGGAACCGCTTTCCGGCCTGTTGCCGGGCAGTTTCGTTGCGGGAACCGCTTCCTGGCCTGTTGCCCCGCCACGGTCGTTTCGGAAGCCGCTTCCAGGCCTGTTGCCGGGCAGTTTCGTTGCGGGAACCGCTTCCCGGCCTGTTGCCCCGCCACGATCGTTTCGGAAGCCGCTTCCAGGCCTGTTGCCGGGCGCGTTCGTTTCGGAAGCCGCTTTCTTCCCGGTCTGTCCACCCGTGCTCCAGGAGCAAGGCCGGTCCGGACGGCGTGCGCCTGAACCCAACCGCCCGACCCGGCAACTCGGCCGACCGCGGCGGCGACTGAGAGAGCGGAACCCGTCCGTCCCTCTCAGGAGGTACGTCTCGTGCAGCAGCCGCACCCGCACCCCCCTCGGCAGCCGCGAACACCGCGAACACCGCGATCACCGCGGGAGCAGTCGCCGCAGTCCCGTCCGCGCCGGCACCGCAGACGCAGGGCTGTCCTCACCGCGCTGGCCTGCGCCGCGGTCCTGGTGGGCGCCGGACCGACCGCCCTCGGCACCGGCGCGTCCCCCGCACTCGAGCTCACGCGCGCGGGAGCAGCCCCCCTGGCCGCGACCGCTCGTCAGGTCGAGGCCCTCGACCGGGGCGTCGTGAGCGTGCACACCGACAGCGGAAACCTGGTCAGCTGGCGCTGGCTCGGAACCGATTCCGACACGGTTTCCTTCAATGTGTACCGGGCCGGCACGAAGGTGAACGCCACGCCGGTCACCGGCTCCACGAACTACTTCCACGCAGGCGCCCCCGCACAGGCCGACTACACGGTCCGCGCGATCGTGGGCGGCGTCGAACAGGCCGACTCCGTCCACGCCGTGCAGTTGCGCACCGGCTACAAGGACGTTCCGCTCACGCCGCCGGCCGGCGGCACCACCCCCGACGGCGTGGCCTACACCTACGAGGCCAACGACGCCTCCGTCGGCGATCTGGACGGCGACGGCGCGCTGGACATCGTCCTGAAGTGGCAGCCGACGAACGCGAAGGACAACTCCCAGTCGGGCTACACCGGAAACACGTTTCTCGACGGAGTCAAGCTCGACGGGACCCGCCTGTGGCGGATCGACCTGGGCCGCAACATCCGTTCCGGCGCCCACTACACGCAGTTCCAGGTCTACGACTACGACGGCGACCGTCAGGCCGAGGTCGCTGTGAAGACCTCCGACGGCACCGTCGACGGCGGCGGCACGGTGATCGGCAGTGCCTCCGCAGACCACCGCAACTCCAGCGGGTACGTGCTGACCGGCCCCGAGTACCTGACCATGTTCAACGGCCGGACCGGGCGGGCGATGCAGTCCGTCGGCTACGTCCCGGCGCGGGGCACGGTCTCGTCCTGGGGCGACTCGTACGGAAACCGCGTCGACCGTTTTCTTGCCGGAACCGCTTACCTGGACGGTGCCCGCCCGTCACTGATCATGGCACGCGGTTACTACACGCGTACCGTGATCGCGGCCTGGGACTGGCGCGGCGGCGCTTTCACCCGCCGCTGGACCTTCGACACCAACTCCTCGTCCAACACCGGCAAGGGGTACGACGGCCAGGGCTCGCACAGCCTCTCCGTCGGCGACGTCGACGGCGACGGCAAGGACGAGATCGTCTACGGCGCGATGGCGGTGGACGACAACGGCAGCGGACTGTGGACGACGAAGACCGGGCACGGCGACGCCCAGCACCTGGGCGACCTAGACCCCTCACACGCTGGCCTGGAGTACTTCAAGGTCTCGGAATCTGCCGGTCAGCCCGCCGAGCTGTACATCGACCCGGCGAAGGGAACCGTGAACTGGAAGCTGGCGGCCTGCTGCGACAACGGCCGCGGAGTCGCCGGCGACATCTGGGCGGGCAACGCCGGCGCCGAAGTCTGGTCGGCATCCGACAGTTCGATCCGCGACGAGGCGGGCGCGACCAAGGGGCGGGAGCCGTCCTCCGTCAACTTCCTCTCCTGGTGGGACGCCGATCCCGTCCGCGAACTCCTCGACGGCACCCGCATCGACAAGTACGGGCCGTCCTCGGACACCCGGCTGCTGACCGGCTCCGGCGTCCACTCCAACAACAGCACCAAGGCGACCCCGTCCCTGTCGGGGGACATCCTCGGCGACTGGCGTGAGGAGGTCGTCTGGCCGACCAGCGACAACCGGGCCCTGCGCGTCTACTCGACGCCGTACGAGACGAGCACGCGGATCACGACCCTGCTGCACGACACGATGTACCGCACCGGTCTGGCCTGGCAGAACACCGCCTACAACCAGCCGCCGCACCCGAGCTTCTTCCTCGGCGACGGCATGGCCACCGCGCCCAGGCCGGCGGTCTACACGCCCTGACGAAGAGCTGAGGCGGCCCCGCCCGGTCCGGGCGGAGCCGCCTCCTCACGCTCGTGCGTCAAGCGGGTTCGGTTCAGGGCCTTCGGCACGTTCCCGTAGAACGTGATGGTCGGCCGACCACGCGAGGTACGAGCGAAAAGGGGGCCGTGGTGCTGAACGACATCGTCCGGTCGCCCGCTGCGCGGCTCACCCCACCGCGCAGCTCCGGTCGCCCAGTCTGAACGCCGTCGGTTCGGTGTTCGTGCCCGACCAACTGCCCGTGAAGCCGAAGCTGACGGACGAGCCGGCGGCCACGTTGCCGTTCCAGGCGATGTTCTTCGCCGTCACCGTCGAACCTGACTGGGTGTGGTCGGCGTTCCACAGCTGGGAGATGCTCTGCCCGCCTGTGAACGTCCAGTTGAGGCTCCAGCCGGACCAGGCGCTCGTGCCGGTGTTGGTGAGCTTGACGTCCGCCTGGAACCCGCCCGACCACTGGTTGGTGATCGTGTATTTCACCGCACAGGCGCCCGTCGGCGTGGGCGTCGGGTCCGTGCCGCCGTCCCCGCCCCCGTCACCGCCGCCGGTGTCGGAGGTGTCGCCGTAGATCACCCCCCGGCCGTTGGTCGAGACGTACACCCGCCCGTACACCCGCGGGTCGCCGGTGATGGCCGCGCCGGTCCAACCCCACTGATGGGCGTCGTCGTTGATGCGCGTCCAGGTGACTCCCTTGTCCGTCGAACGGAAGACGCCACGGACCCCGGCGATCTTCGCGCTGGTGTAGAGCGTCTGGTACGAGGCGCCCGCGGCCGCCTTGCCGAAGCCGATCGTGTCGGCCTGCTGCACGGACGACAGCTTGGTGAAGGTGGCTCCGGAGTCGGTGGAGTGCCACAGGCCGTACGCCCCGTCGCTCGCCCCGCCGGCCAGCCAGACGTCGCCCTTGCCGCCGGGCAGCGCCTTGAACCGCACGCTGTCGCCGCTCGGCAGACCGCTCGCGGCGGACGCGGTGAACGTCGCGCCGCCGTCCGAACTCACGTAGAACTTGCCGGACTTGAAGCCGTAGAAGGTTCTGGCGTCGACCCGGTCGGATTCGACGACCGCCCCGGCGGGGATACCGCTCGACGCCGACCAGGAGGTGCCGAACCCGGTGGCGTACTGCACGCCGGTGCCCTCCGGACTCCACACGAAGCGGCTGCCGTCCGCGGACGCGGCGACCGTGCCGCCGCCGCTGACACCCGAAGGGTCGGTTCCCGCGAACCAGTTGGCCCCGTTGTCCGTCGAGAACGCCACATGCGGCCCCGAGTCGAGATTGCCGACCCGCACCACGGTGCCGGGGTTCGTCTCGGCGAAGTCCAGGCTCGTCGTCGTCGTGAAGTTCGGGGAGGTGAACATCATCGACGGCACCTGCGTCAGGTCCGTGTGGCGGAAGCCGCCGATGTCACCGAGCGCGCTCAGCAGCGGGGCGCCGGTCGGGGGAGAGGCGAGGTCGTTGACCGCCGTCTCCTCCAGTCCCCGCACCATCGGCTTGACGGTGAACTGGCCGCCGCTGTCCCAGTTGGCGAGGTTCTCCGTGCCGTAGATGGTCGCGCCCGTCCCGTACATCATGCGGCTGGAGTTGAACGGGTCGATCTCCAACGCCTCGGTCATCCAGCCGAGTTTGGGCGCCTGCTCCGGCGGCGACGGATTCGCGCCCCAGGTCAGCCACGGCGACGAGGAGACGTCCATCGTGAAGCGGTTGGAGCGGTTGGGGTACGAGGTGTAGTCCCAGGCCTTCGTCCAGGCTCCGCCGCTGTTCGTGGAACGGAAGATCTGGGTGTCCGGCCACCAGGCGCTGTAGGCGGTGGCCATGACGGTGCCCGGCTTCTGCCGGTCGATCGTCAGTCCGCTGAAGCCGTAGTAGGTGTCGGCCTCCGCCACCGGGGAGACGTCCGTCCAGGTCCCGGTGGCCGTCGCATAGCGCCACAACCGGCCCTTGCCGCCGTCGTACGGCCCGCCCTTGTCACTGTAGGCCAGGTACAGGTAGCCGTTGACGGCGTCCAGGACGCCCTTGTGCGCCAGATATCCCGTCGGCTGCCCGGCCAGCCGCGACCAGGTCGCGCCGGCGTCCGTCGAGCGGTACACCGCGTTGTCCTTGTCCGCCACCCCGACGTAGATCGTCTTGGTGGCGGTGCCGGACGTGCCCGTCGACTCGTCGAAGGTGACCCAGACGATGCCCTGGTTGTCGGACGCGTACCCGCTCGTGTCGGTCGGATCCTGCTGGTAGTTGCCGACGTTGGGGAAGTTCGCCACCTGCGACCACGAGACGCCCGAGTCCGTCGACCGCCACAGGCCCTTGCCGCTCGGCGCGCCCAGGTACAGCACGCTGTTGCGGTTCGGGTCGACGGCGAGCCGCTCGCCCATGCCCCGGCCCGGCATGTTCCCGCCCAGCTTGAAGGGCAGGTCCGTCTTCTGCCAGGCGGCGCCCCGGTCGGCGGAGCGCAGCACCGCCCCGTTCCCCGGATCCCAGCTGTTGGTGTAGGTGCCGACCGCCGCGTACACCTTGTTCGGGTCGACGGAGTCGGAGGCCAGGCTCACCACGCCGGTGTGCCCCCAGTCCGTCCAGCCGACCGAGTCCAGCAACGGCGTCCACGTCTTGCTCGACTCCTGCCAGCGGTACGCGCCGCCGATGTCGGTGCGCGCGTAGGCGAGGTTCTTCTCCTTGCGGTTGAAGACGATGCCCGGCACGAAGCCGCCACCGTCGATCCGGGCGTTCTTCCAGCTGTACGACTCGGCGGCCAGTGCCGTCTTCGGGCTGCCGTCCGCGGCCAGCACGGGCGGGCTGCCCGCGATCAGACCGGCGGCGAGCGCCAGTACGGCCGTGAGGATGCGGGTTCTTCGCACGGTGGGGGTCCTTCCTCGCGAAATGCCATGGGAGGGGACGGTGCGGGGGGAGGTGCGGGACGTGCGGTCGCCCAGGGCGCGGTCGCCGTGGGGGCGGTGGGTGCGGTGGGTGCCGTCGCCCGGGAACCGGGGTTGCCGGCGGGGACGCGCCGGGAGGCGGCGGGACGTGCGATTGCCGGGCGGCCCCCTGTGCGGGTGGGGGCCGCCCGGCCAGGGCCCCGTCGTCCGGTGACGGAGCCACGTACGCGAAGCCTCGAGCGGTTCCGCGGGGGAGCGGTGCCCCCCGCGCCCCGGGGCCCCGAAGGGGCGACCAGGGGGCGCGGGGAACTGCGCGACCGGCCACGTCCGGCCCGCAGCCGAACACCGCCCGACCCGCGGAGCGCTCAGCGGGGGTTTATTCGAGAAGCTCCGCGTACGAGCCCATGGCCAGGGCGATGTCCGCCTGGGCCCAGAAGCGGTGGTACGTGAACACGGGCGCGGCGCCGCCCGCGAGATAGCTCTCGATCTTCGACCAGGCCGGGTCGTTCTTGTAGAACGATCGCAGCGAGGCGAAGGTCGAGGAGGAGCTGATCGTGTCGCCGTTCGGCATCGTGCCGCTGAAGCCGCTCGGGACGTACACGCCGTCGTCGAAGCGGTTGTAGTCGGCGCGGGTCTCCGGGACCGCGATGCCGAGGGCGTCCTGGTTGTGGGACCACATGCCGTCCAGGAGCGCCTTCGCCGTCGTCTTCGCCTCCGTGTCACCGGACTTGGCGGCGTAGTACGTCAGCGTCTTGGCGTACGCGGCGGCCACGCCGACGTCGTCGGTGTAATCGGCGACGGTGACATGAAGTCCGTTGTTTGCGCCCGGACTTGACGCGTTCCAGGTGTCGGGCTGACCCGACCACTGGAGCGTGGAGGGGATCCGGAAGGTGCCGTCCGGGTTGATCGTGGTCTTGGACAGCGCCCAGTCGACCCACTTGTCGAGGACCGCCTTCGCGCTCGCGTTCCCCGTCTGCTGGTAGTACTCGGCCACCCGCTCCATCGACCACGCCTGGAAGCCGAACCACTGGTTGGACGGCGGGTCGTGGTAGACGGGCTGCTGGTCGTAGTACATGCCGTAGAAGGTCGACGTGCCGGCCGGGGGAGTCGCGTAGCGGCCCGCCCAGCTGTTCGTCGCGCCGCCCGCGATGGCGCCCTCGCTGGACTGCAGCCAGCGGTAGAACTCCAGCTGCCGGGTGAGCGACTTCGCCCAGTCCGCCTGGCCCGTCGCCGACTTGGGCTTCAGGTCGGCATAGCTGCTGAGCGCGTAGGCGGCCAGGGGGTTCTGGTAGCCGCCGTGGGTGTGACTGGAGCCGATGCGCCACGCCCAGCCGGCGCTGGTGTCGGTCGCGCCGCCCCAGGCGTAGTACCAGGACAGCAGGTAGTGCGAGGCGTCCTTGCCGGTGCCGGCCGGGCAGGCGGTCGGTCCGACGCAGTTGCCGATCTTCTTGAAGTACTTGTCGTACATCGCGTAGCGCAGGTAGTCGCCCATCTTCGCCGCCTTGCCGACGGCCGCGGAGACGGCGCTGCCCTTGCCCTGGGCCTTGGCCCAGATGTCCGCCCAGTACGCGGCCTGCACGACGCGTGCGTCGGCGTCGGGGGCGTTGGTGAACTTCCACTGCTTGGCGTAGGAGGCGTCACCGGTGAAGAGGTCCAGGTAACCGTTCTTGCCGCCGTACTTGAAGGCGTCGCAAGTCGGTTGCGGAACCGTTTCCCACACCGATTCCTGCGCGCCGCGCTGGAAGGTGTTGATGTACGACGGACCGGTGTCGGTCGGGCCCGCCTCGCACTTGCCGGGCGAGTTGCCGTAGCCGTAGGTGTTGTCCACGTCCTGCAGCCAGTGCATGCCGTAGACGTCGTCCGTGCCGTACGCGGACTTCAGTTCGCCCGCGATCGGATCCGACCCCACGGACACCCCGGTGTCCAGCTTCGCCGGATACTCGTTCGGCGTGTCCAGCTCGGGTGCGTAGGTGGCCGGCTTGGAGGCGTTGTAGAAGGAGTTCGTCGGCTGGTCGGCGTGGGTGGGGATCATGTACTTCTCCATGATGTCCCAGGCGCCGTTGAACTTGGTCCAGTCGCCGGTGATCTTCCCGTACATCGCCTGCAGCCACAGCAGGTAGCTGTAGGCCTCGGACGTGGTCTCGTGGCCCTGGTCCGGGGCTTCGACGATCAGCGTCTCGACCGAGTGGTACGGGATGCCCTCGGGGGAGAAGTAGCCGTTCGCCGGGTTGGTGATCTTGCCGTAGAGGTCGAGGAAGCGGGCGTCGTACGCCTTTGTCCCGGCGATCTCGGTGGCCGTGACCGTCGCCTTCGCGTGTCCGGTGGCCGTCGACTCGAAGGTCGCGGCGCCCGTGCCGGAGGCGTTGGCGGTGATGGTCACGTTCTGGGCGGTGTTCCAGTTCGACGGGGTGAAGGTCAGGCTCGCGCCGCCGGTCACCGTCAGGCCCGTGTTGCCGGCGGTTCGGGCGGTCGTGACGGTCACGTTGGCCGAGGGCTGGGTCGACAGCTTCAGCGTGAACGTGCCCGTCTTGCCCTGCTGGACGGCCAGTTGGGTGGTGGAGGCGACCACGGCGGGCCCGGAGGCGACCGTGATGCCGACCGGTGTGGACGACGCCGACGCGCCCAGGCTGTCGTAGGCCTTGGCGACCAGGGAGTGGTTGCCGACGGACAGCCCCGAGGCGGACAGGGTGTACGGCGCGCTGGTGTCCGTGCCCAGCAGTGTCGTGTCGTCGTAGAACTCGATCTTGGTGATGGTCGCGTTGTCGGCGGCGGCGGCGGTCGCCTGGAGCGGCACCGCGCCGCCCTGGGTGTAGACGGCGCCCGCGGTCGGGCTGGTCAGCACCGTGACCGGCGGCTGGTGCGCGCCGGCGCAAGGAGTGCCGTTGACCGCGAAGTTCGTGGGAGCGGCGTTCGCGCCGCTGTAGGTGAACTGCGCGCCCGTGCCGACCGCGGCGCCGGGAGCGATCGTCCCGTTGTAGGTGGCGTTGTTCACGGTGATCTGCTGACCGGACTGCGACCAGCTGCCGTTCCAGCCGTTCGACAGCTTCTGGTTGCCGGCGTAGGAGTACGTCAGGGCCCAGCCGCTGATCGGGTCGGTACCGCGGTTGGTGAGGGTCAGGTCGGCGGTGAACCCGGAGCCCCAGTCGTTGGTCTTGTAGTCGACGCTGCACTGAAGCGCGGCCGCCTGGGCGGGCGTCGTGCTCGTGCTCAGCATGGCGAGGGGGAGCGCGAGGGCCGCCACGGCGGCGGTCCACAGGCGCCGCGCCCCGCGGCGTCTGCGTGAGGGTTTCATGGTGCTGGTTCCTCCTTGCGGCTCGGGGAGTGGGGGAGGAGCAACAAGCCTTGAACCAGTGGGAGCGCTCCCATAGTGGGGATGCGGGTGAAGGCGGTCAAGATGTTTGAAGAGTCGAAAAGATTCGATGTCGGGAGTTGAGGGAAAGTCAGTCACTCCCATTGTTCTTTGCCTCCACTTGGCGCTAACTTCGAGACACCAGTGGGAGCGGTTCCATCAGTCGACGCGTCTGTCACGACGCGCCTGAGCTGCAAGGAGTCGCTCATGCGTCACCCCCCGCGTTCAGTACTTTTAGCCGTGGCCGGCACGAGCGCCCTTGTCGCGGGTGCCCTGTTACCGGTCGTCACGGCGCAAGGAGCGGCGCCTGCCTGCACGGTGGAGTACTCGGTCACCAGCCAGTGGGACACCGGTTTCCAGGGCGCCGTGAAGATCACCAACAACGCGGCGGCCGTGAGCAGTTGGAGTCTTGCCTTCGATTTCGCGGGCGGCCAGAAGGTCACCCAGGGCTGGAACGCCAAGTGGTCCCAGTCCGGGACGACGGTCACCGCCGCGAACGAGAGCTGGAACGGCTCCCTGGGCACGGGCGCGAGCGTCAGCGCGGGATTCATCGCCTCGAAGGCGGGGGCGAACGCCGTACCGACCACCTTCCGGCTCAACGGCACGACCTGCAACGCCGGCACCGACCCCACACCCACCCCTACACCCACCTCCACGCCGACCCCCACCGCACCGCCCTCGACCGTCCCGCCCGGCACCGGTGACGAGCCGCCCGCCCTGCACGTCTTGGGCAACAAGCTCGTGGACGCCGCCGGAAACACCCGCCGGCTGCTCGGCGTGAACCGCTCCGGCGGCGAGTTCATGTGCGTGCAGGGGCGCGGCATCTGGGACGGACCGGTCGACGACGCAGCCATCGCGGCGATCGCCGCCTGGCACGTCGGCACCGTCCGCATTCCGCTCAACGAGGAGTGCTGGCTGGGTCTTTCGAACATCGACCCCGCATACCGCGGCGCCACCTACGTCAACGCCGTGAAGGACCTGGTCGCCCGCGTCAAGGCGCACGGCATGACGCCGATCGTCGAACTGCACTGGACGTACGGCCAGTACACGGGCAACTCGGCCGGCTGTTCCGACGTGCACGCCGGCTGCCAGAAGCCGATGCCCGACATGCAGTACACGCCGTCGTTCTGGACGTCGGTCGCCAACGTCTTCAAGAACGACCAGAGCGTGGTCTTCGACCTGTTCAACGAGCCCTACCCGGACCGCGCCACCGCCACGACCGCCCAGGCGTGGCAGTGCTGGCGGGACGGCGGGACCTGCCCCGGCATCGGCTACGAGGTCGCCGGCATGCAGGACCTCGTCGACTCCGTACGGGCGACCGGGGCCAAGAACGTGATCCTGGCCGGCGGGATCGCCTACTCCAACGACCTCGGTCAGTGGCTGACCCACAAGCCCACCGACCCCACCGGCAATCTCGCCGCCGCGTACCACGTCTACAACTTCAACTCCTGTGCCAACGAGAACTGTTGGAACTCCACCCTCGCCCCCGTGGCCGCCCAGGTGCCGCTGGTGGCCGGGGAGATCGGCGAGAACACCTGCTCACATGGTTTCGTCGACCGCGTCATGAAGTGGTTCGACGATCGCGGCCTGTCGTACCTGGGCTGGACCTGGAACGCGTGGGACTGCTCCACCGGTCCGTCCCTCATCTCCGCCTACGACGGGACGCCCACGGCGTACGGCATCGGACTGCGCGACCATCTGCGCGCACTCGACGGATAGGCGCCACCCGGCAGAACAGCAGAACGGACAACACCCTCGACCACGAAGGAAACCCGCACTCATGAGCCGTAGCAGAACAGCGGTACTCGCCGCGCTGGCGCTGGTCGCCGGCGCCTCGGGGACGGCACTCGCCGTGGTCCCCGGTGACTCGGGGCTCGCCGCCGTCCCGTGCAGCGTCGACTACAAGGTGCAGAACGACTGGGGAAGCGGTTTCACCGCCGCCGTCACCGTCACCAACAACTCGGCTGCCAAGTCGAGTTGGGCGGTCAAGTGGTCGTACGCCGGCAGCCAGAAGGTCACCAACGCCTGGAACGCGAAGGTCACCCAGGCCGGTACGGCCGTCACCGCCGCCAATGAGACCTACAACGGGACGCTGGCGACCGGCGGTTCGGTCAGCTTCGGGTTCCAGGGCACCTACAGCGGCAGCAACGCCGTGCCGACCTCGTTCACCCTCGACGGGGCCACCTGCAACGTGGACGGCGGGACCGGTCCCACCGACCCCGGTCCGACGGACCCCGGCCCCACCGACCCCGGCCCCTCCAACAGGGTCGACAACCCCTACGCCGGCGCCAAGGTGTACGTGAACCCCGAATGGTCGGCGAACGCCGCCGCCGAGCCGGGCGGCAGCCGTATCTCCAGCCAGCCCACCGGTGTCTGGCTCGACCGCATCGCCGCCATCAACGGCGCAGGCGGCCACATGGGGCTGCGCGCCCACCTGGACGCGGCCCTCGCACAGAAGGGCAGCGGCGAAGAGGTCGTCCAGCTGGTCGTCTACGACCTCCCCGGGCGTGACTGCTCCGCCCTCGCCTCCAACGGCGAGCTCGGCCCGACGGAGATCGACAAGTACAAGACGCAGTTCATCGACCCGATCGCGGCGATCCTGTCCGACAGCAAGTACGCGGGGCTGCGGATCGTCACCACCGTCGAGATCGACTCGCTGCCCAACCTCGTCACCAACACGGGCAGCCGGCCGACCGCCACCCCGACCTGCGACGTTATGAAGGCCAACGGCAACTACGTGAAGGGCGTCGGCTACGCGCTGAACAAGCTCGGCGCCATTCCCAACGTCTACAACTACATCGACGCCGGTCACCACGGCTGGCTCGGCTGGGACGACAACTTCGCCGCCTCCGCCGAGATCATGTTCCAGGCCGCGAACGCCGAGGGCGCGACCGTCGACGACGTGCACGGCTTCATCACCAACACGGCGAACTACAGTGCCCTGAAGGAGAACAACTTCACCATCAACGACTCGGTGGCCGGCAAGTCGGTCCGTGAGTCCAAGTGGGTGGACTGGAACCGGTACACCGATGAGCTGTCGTACGCCCAGGCGTTCCGCAACCAGCTGGTCACGACCGGCTTCCGGTCCAACATCGGCATGCTGATCGACACCTCCCGCAACGGCTGGGGCGGCTCCGCCCGGCCCGCCGGCCCGGGCGCCACGACCAGCGTGGACACCTATGTGAACGGCGGACGTTACGACCGTCGGATCCACGTCGGCAACTGGTGCAACCAGTCCGGCGCCGGACTCGGCGAGCGCCCGAAGGCCGCTCCGGCTGCCGGGATCGACGCCTACGTCTGGATGAAGCCGCCGGGCGAGTCCGACGGTTCCAGCTCCGCCATCGCCAACGACGAGGGCAAGGGCTTCGACCGGATGTGCGACCCGACGTACACGGGCAACCCCCGCAACGGCAACAGCATGTCGGGCTCCCTGGCGAACGCACCGCTGTCCGGACACTGGTTCTCGGCCCAGTTCCAGCAGCTGATGCAGAACGCTTACCCCGCGCTGTAGGCGGCCGGTGAGCGGATCCGCACGACCGTGAAACAGGGGTGAAACGTGATCCGTCGGGCGGTCGGCCCTCCCGGGCCGGGCCCCGGCGGATCATTGTCCCGACGGCCGGGCGGGCCAGTCCAGCCGTTCCAGGACGCGGAAACGGGTGGAGAGGACAGGCGCAGAAACGGGCACAGAAAACGGGTGCGGAAACGGGTGCGGAGCGGCTTGCCGTCCGCGCCCGTCTTTTTGCCGTCCCGGCAACAGAAGTGGCCCTCCTCCGGTGCGTCGGCGCACGCTGACGGCACACCGGACGAGAGGCTGACCACCATGGCGCACCACCCGCACGCATCCCACGCCGACCAGGACACGCACGGCGACGGCCAACCGCACAGCCATGGCAATGGCAACGGCAACTGTCACCGCACCGACATCGACTGGGCCGAGCTGGCGCCGTATCTGGAGGCGCAGGCCGAACTCTTCACCCCTCTCTACGAGCGGGCCCTGTCCTGGCTCGGGAAGGAGGTGACCGAGCCCGGCCTGATCGTGGACGCGGGCAGCGGTCCCGGGGTCGTCTCCTGTCTGTTCGCCGAGACCTTCCCCGGGGCGCGCGTCCTGGCGGTCGACAGCTCCGAGCCGCTGCTCCGGCGGGCCGGGGAACGGGCGGCCCGACTCGGATACGCCGACCGGTTCGGCACCCTGGCCGGTGAACTGCCCGGCGTACTGGATGAGTTGGACTACCCGGCCAACCTGCTGTGGGCCGGGCGCAGCCTGCATCACCTGGGCGACCAGCGCGCCGCCCTGTCCGCCTTCGCGCAGCGCCTCGGGCCCGGCGGAACGCTGGCGATCATGGAGGGCGGACTGCCGACCCGGTTCCTGCCGCGCGACCTGGGCTTCGGGCGACCGGGCCTCGAGGCACGGCTCGACGCGCTGGAGGCGGAGCGGTTCGCGCGGATGCGGGCCGACCTGCCGGGCTCCGTGGCTGAGACGGAGGACTGGGCGGCGTTGCTCGGCGCCGTGGGCCTGAGGCGCAGCCGCAGCCGCAGCTTCCTGCTGGATCTGCCCGCGCCCGCCTCCGACCGGGCCCGCACCTACGTCGCGGAGAGCCTGTCCCGGCTGCGGGAAGGATTCGGCGAGGAGCTCGACCCCGTCGACCGCGCCACCGTCGACCGCCTCCTCGACCCGGACGACGAGGCGAGTGTGCACCGCCGGGCCGATGTCTTCGTGCTCGCCGCCCACACCGTGCACACCGCCGTACGGGCGGTCTGACGACGCAATCCGGTCATCGGTGATCGGTCATCGGTGACGGGAGATCGGTGTGCGGCGGGTGGGCCGGGGCGCTGAGCGGGCCGGCGGGCGGCCGGGCGTCGGCGGCAAGCACCGGCACGGCCGGGTTTCCGCTCCCGCAGGGACGCCCGTCAGGCGGTGCGGTTCACCGCGAACGCACGCTGGAAGATCACCGAGGGCGGGAAGCTGCTGCTGCCGGAGATCGGCGCGGTGGCGGTGTCATGGTCCCGAGCCCTGCCCGCGGTGCCGTCCTCGGTCACCGTGATCAAGGACGCAGCCGGACGGTCCTTCGCGTCCTCGTCGTCGACACCGATCCGGACGCCGATGCCGCCGTGATGCCCGCCACCGCCCAGAGCGTCGGTGTCGACCTGGGGCTGACCCGTTTCGCGGTCCTCTCCGACGGTACGAAGGTCGGCTCCCCGCGGTTTCTGCGCCGGGCGGAGAAGAAGCTGAAGAAGGCGCAGAAGGACCTCGCCCGCAAGCGGAAGGGGTCGAAGAACCGCGAGAAAGCGAGAGGGAGGGTCGCCCGGGCGCACGCGAAGGTCGCCGACGCGCGCCGCGAGTTCCACCACCAGCTCTCCACGAAGCTGATCCGCGAGAACCAAGCGGTCGCGGTGGAGGACCTGGCGGTCAGGGCACTGGCGCGCACGAGGCCGGCCAAGAGCGTGCACGACGCGGGCTGGTCACAGTTCACGGCCACGCTCGCGTACAAGGCGGAGCGGTACGGTCGCACCTTCGTCAAGATCGACCGGTTCGAGCCGACCGGCCAGGTCTGCTCCGCCTGCGGCCATAGTGACGGTCCCAAACCCCTCGACGTGCGCGAGTGGACCTGCCCCGCCTGCGGGACCGTCCACGACCGCGACGTGAACGCTGCACAGAACGTGAAACAGGCCGCCGGACCGGCGGTGACAGCCTGCGGAGCGCGGGTAAGACGCGGGACTCGTCCCGGCACAGCGCGAAGAAACAGGAAGCCACGGAATCCCTACAGGAATCTGTGCCGCATAGCGGCACGGCACCCCGTAGGGACGGCCGGAATCCTCGGGCTTCAGCCCGAGGAGCATGTCAAAGCCCGTGCGGGACGCGCCGGTCGGACCCGGCTGCCGCCGTCGAGGCGTGCGCGCGGGCGGTCGGCGGGCACGGCACTAGGCGTGACGGAGGTGCGCCGCTGCCTCTGCGCCTACTGCCCTGTCTGTGAGGGCACTTGACTTCGAGAGCGCTCCAGCTGATGGACTCCCCGCGGTGCACCGACACCGAACACCGAACACCGAACACGGAACACAGGGGAAGCCATGACCGACTCTCCGGTCACACTGATCACCGGCGGCGGCAGCGGCATCGGGGCCGCAGTTGCACGGCAACTGCTGGACCTCGGGCACCGGGTCGCCGTCACCGGCCGGGGCGAGGAGCGGCTGCGCGCGTTCGCCGCGGACCTCGGCGACCCGAAGGCCCTGTCGACGTTCGCCGGGAACGCCGCCGACTACGACAGCGTACGGTCGGCGGTGGACCGTACCCTCGACGCCTACGGTCGACTGGACGCGGTCGTCGCCAACGCGGGGACCGCCACCCATGACTCGGTCGCCGAGGGCGACCCGGCCGGGTGGACCGAGATGGTGCTGACCAACGTCCTCGGGCCCGCGCTGCTCATCCGGGCGTCGATCGACGCGCTGAAGGAGACCCGGGGACGGATCGTGCTGGTCGGCAGCGTCGCCGGCTTCGTGCCCACCCCGGGCAACCTGTACGGCGCGACCAAGTACGCGGTTACCGGACTTGCGGAGAACACTCGCCGCCAGGTCACCGAGTGGGGCGTCGGCGTGACGCTGGTCGCGCCCGGCCGGGTGGAGACCCCGTTCTGGGACAGCTACGGCAGCCTGCCGCCCGGCCATCTGCTGACCGCGGACCAGATCGCCGACTCCGTCGTGTGGGCCCTGCGGCAGCCCGCCGGAGTCGACGTCAACACCGTCGTCGTCCGGCCGATCGGGCAGCCCAACTGACGAGCCGCGCGACGCGCCGAGGGCGCCCCGGGCGGGGGCGCCCTCGATGCGAGTGGGGACCGTCAGCCGACGTCGAACGTGGCCGGGTCCGGACCGATGCGACGATCCTCGTTCAGGGCGCTGATCGCCGCGAGGTCCTCGGTGTCCAGGCTGAAGTCGAACACGTCGATGTTCTCCTTGATCCGCGACGGCGTCACGGACTTCGGGATCACCACGTTGCCGAGCTGGAGGTGCCAGCGCAGCACCACCTGGGCCGGCGTGCGGTCGTGCTTGCGGGCGATGGCCACCACCGCCGGGACCTCGAGCAGGCCCTTGCCCTGGCCGAGCGGGGACCAGGCCTCGGTGGCGATGCCCCGATCCGCGTGGAACGCGCGGGACTCCTGCTGCTGCAGATGCGGGTGCAGCTCGATCTGGTTGACGGCCGGCACGACCGACGTCTCGTCGATCAACCGCTCGAGGTGCTCCGGCAGGAAGTTCGACACGCCGATCGCCTTGACGCGGCCGTCGGCGAGGAGCTTCTCGAAGGCCTTGTACGTGTCGACGTACTGACCGCGGGCCGGCCGCGGCCAGTGGATCAGGTACAGGTCCACGTAGTCCAGGCCGAGCTTTGCCAGGGAAGCGTCGAAGGCGCGCAGCGTCGCGTCGTGTCCCTGGTCGGCGTTCCAGAGCTTCGTGGTGACGAAGACGTCCCGGCGGGGCACGCCGGAGGCGGCGAGGGCCTTGCCGGTGCCCTCCTCGTTGCCGTAGATCGCCGCTGTGTCGATGCTGCGGTACCCGGCCTCCAGTGCGGTGGTGACCGCCTGCTCCGCCTCGTCGTCCGGCACCTGCCAGACCCCGAAGCCCAGCTGGGGCATCTCGACGCCGTTGTTGAGGATGATCGGGGGACCTTGCTGCTCACGAGCTCTTGATCCTTCGGTTGTCCGTCAAGGGGTACAGCCATCGTCAACGATCACGACGGTCGATGCATTCCAGGTGTTCCTCCCCCTCCGGTACCCGCTCCCCGCCCGTCCAAGTCCTGAGGCCCCCTCCGACTCAGGAGTCCCGGGGACGTCGCAGGCTCAGGAGTTGTACAGCGCCTCGACCTCGTCCGCGTAAGCGTTCTCGATCGCCTTGCGCTTCAGTTTCAGTGACGGGGTCAGCAGCCCGTGTTCCTCGCTGAAGGGCTGGCCGAGGATGCGGAACGTGCGGATCGACTCCGCTTTCGAGACCAGCGTGTTGGCGGCCACCACCGCGCGGCGCACCTCTGCCTCCAGGTCGGCGTCGTGGACCAGCTCCGCGGGTGTCATCTGCGGCTTGTCGCGCATCTCCAGCCAGTGTTCGACGGCCTCGTGGTCGAGCGTGATCAGGGCGGCCACGAACGGCCGGTCGTTGCCCACCAGGAGGCACTGGTGGACCAGGGGGTGGTCGCGCACCCGCTCCTCCAGCAGCCCGGGCGCGACGCTCTTGCCCCCGGAGGTGACCAGGATCTCCTTCTTGCGGCCGGTGATGGTGAGATACCCGTCCTCGTCCAGGGCACCGAGGTCGCCGGTGGCCAGCCAGCCGTCGTGCAGCGCCTCGTCGGTGGCCTTGGGGTTGTTGAGGTACCCCTGGAAGACGTTGTCGCCGCGCAGCCAGATCTCGCCGTCGTCCGCGATGTGCACGGTCATGCCGGGGATGGGCTGGCCGACTGTGCCGTACCGGGTGCGCCCGGGCGGGTTCGCGGTCGCCGCCGCTGTCGTTTCCGTCAGGCCGTAGCCCTCGTAGATCTGCACGCCCGCGCCGGCGAAGAAGAGGCCGAGTCTGCGGTCCATGGCCGAGCCGCCGGACATCGCCTGCCGCACCCGGCCGCCCATGGCCGCGCGCAGCTTGGAGTAGACGAGCTTGTCGAACAGCTGGTGCTGCATGCGCAGCCCGGCCGACGGCCCCGGTCCGGTGCCCCAGGCCTTCGCCTCGATCGCCTCGGCGTAGTGCACGGCCACGTCGACGGCCTTCTCGAACGGCCCCGCCCTGCCTTCCCGTTCCGCCTTGCGCCGGGCGGAGCCGAACACCTTCTCGAAGATGTAGGGCACGGCCAGGAAGAACGTCGGGCGGAACGCCTGCAGGTCGGGGAGCAGCGCGGCCGCGTTGAGCTGCGGCTGGTGGCCGAAGCGGACCCTGCCGCGGATCGCGGCGATCTGCACCATCCGCCCGAAGACGTGCGCCAGGGGCAGGAACAGCAGGGTCGCCGCCTCGTCCCCTTTCCTGGAGTGGAACACCGGCTCCCAGCGTTCGATGACGGTGTCCGCCTCGAACATGAAGTTGCCGTGCGAGACGACGCAGCCCTTGGGCCGGCCGGTGGTCCCGGAGGTGTAGATGATCGTCGCGGTCGAGTCGGGGGTGACCGCCTCCCGGTGCCGGTGGACCACGTCGTCCTCGATGGCCGCGCCCGCGTCGTACAGCTCCTGCACGCAGCCCGAGTCCAGCTGCCACAGCTGTCGCAGCTGCGGGAGGCGGTCGATGACGGTGGCGATCGTCATCGCGTGGTCCTCGTGCTCGACGACGGCGGCGGTGCACTCGGCGTCGTAGAGCATCCAGAAGCACTGCTCGGCGGACGAGGAAGGGTAGACCGGCACCACCTGGGCGCCGATGGTCCACAGGGCGTAGTCGAACAGGGTCCACTCGTAGCGGGTGCGGGACATGATCGCGACGCGGTCGCCGAACCGGATGCCCCCGGCGAGGAGGCCTTTGGCCAGGGCGAGGACCTCGTCGCGGAACTCGGCGGAGGTGACGTCGCGCCATTCGCCGCGCTCGTCCTTGCGGCCGAGCGCGATGTAGTGCGGGTCGTCCTGGGCGTGCTGGAAGACGACGTCGGCCAGGCCGCCGACCGGCGGTGGCAGCGCCAACGCAGGGTTGGTGAACTCCCGCAAACTTCGCACCCCGCTTCCGCACCCCGTTTCTCATGGCCGCACAGCGCCGTGAAAGCTACCCCACCCGGCGACGGGGCGGGAGGGGTGCAAAAGGCGGGCGACGTTCCAGTTCGTGCTGGTCAGGGCGGGAAAAAGGGTTCACAAGGGGAAGGGTCGGACACAAAGCTGACGGTTGAGTAAGTTTCGGTACCGTAATCTCCACCGAATCTGCCCCTACCGCTTACGCCACCCGCCCCTCCCGCTGAGCCCCTCCTGCCGAGCCCCTCGCGGCGCGGAGCGGCGGGGCCCCGCCCGGGGGCGAGCCCGGGCCGGCGGGCGGTCACGCGGCCGGTTGCGGGGCGGTAGGCGGTTACGGGACGAGTTGCGGGGCGGTGTCGCGGCGCGCGTGCGGGGCGAGGTCGGTCGTGGGGCAGTAGGCGGTTACGGGACGGGTGGCGGGGCGGTGCCGCGGCGCGGCGGGTGGCGGCGAGGCCGGTCGTGGGGCGGTAGGCGGTTACGGGACGGGTGGCGAGGCCGTGGGTGGGGCGGTGGGCAATTGCGTGGCGCGTTGCGAGGCGGCGGGTCGTCGGTGCAGACGGTCGCCGCCTGCCAGGATCGCCGCTGCCAGAGCGTCGGCGGCGCTCTCGGCCGACGTGCGTCTGCGCCCGTGCACCAGCACGAAGTCGACCCTGCCCAGCTCGGGCAGCCCGGCCCGGTCCGGGATCCGCACCAGACCGGGCGGGATCAGGCCCCGGGAGTGCGCCATCACGCCCAGGCCCGCGCGGGCCGCGGCGATGAGACCGTTCAGGCTTCCGCTCGTGCACACGATCCGCCAGGGCCGCCCCTGGCGCTCCAGCGCCTCCAGCGCCAGGGCGCGGGTGATGCCCGGCGGCGGGAACACGATCAGCGGGACCGGTCGTCCGGCGTCCAGGCGCACCCGTTCCGCGCCGATCCAGACCAGCTCGTCGTGCCACACCGGCTCGCCGCGCGGATCCTCTGGGCGTCGCTTGGCCAGCACCAGGTCCAGTCTTCCCGCGGCGAGCCGCTCGTGCAGGGTGCCCGACAACTCCACCGTCAGCTCCAGATCGACCTCGGGGTGATCGGAGCGGAAACTTTCCAGAATCTCCGGCAACCGGGTCAGCACGAAGTCCTCGGACGCGCCGAAGCGCAGCCGGCCGCGCAGCCGGGTGCCGGTGAAGAACGCGGTGGCCTGCTCGTGGACGTCCAGGATCCGGTGCGCGAACCCGAGCATCGCCTCACCGTCCTCGGTCAGTTCCACCGAGTGCGTGTCCCGGGTGAACAGGACGCGTCCGGTCGCCTCCTCCAGTCGCCGCACGTGCTGACTGACGGTGGACTGGCGTAGCCCGAGCCGCCGCGCCGCCTGCGTGAAACTGAGCGTCTGGGCCACGGCGAGGAAGGTACGCAGATGGGAGGGGTCATACACACCGCCAGCCTAGCCTTGTCATCGTGATCCGTGATGACAGTGAGAGCGGTGTACGGGATTCCCGATCACGGACCGGGGGAGGACGATGGCTCGAGAAGGACGACGGCTCGACACGGACGACGGCTCCGCCGACGGTGCGGCGCGCGCAACGGGGTCGTAAGCCTTTTCAGGAACAAGCACCCCTTCGAACAGCACGTGGAGCACCGTGAAACGCTTGCAGTGGCCGAGTCGGATGCCGCTCGACCCCTACATCCTGCTGTTGCTCGCGACCGTCGGGCTCGCCGCGCTGTTTCCGGCGCGTGGCGGCGGCGCCGATGTGGCTTCCGGCGCCTCGACCGCGGCCATCGCCGTCCTCTTCTTCCTGTACGGCGCCCGCCTGTCCACCCGCGAGGCGCTGGACGGACTGAAGCACTGGCGACTGCATGTGACGGTTCTGGCCTGCACGTTCGTGGTCTTCCCGCTGCTCGGCCTGGCCGCCCGCGGCCTCGTGCCGGTCTTCCTCACCCACCCGCTCTACCAGGGGCTGCTGTTCCTGACCCTCGTCCCGTCGACCGTCCAGTCGTCGATCGTCTTCACCTCGATCGCCCGCGGCAACGTGCCTGCGGCGATCTGCGCGGGCTCCTTCTCGTCGCTGGTCGGCATCGTCGTCACCCCGCTGCTGGCGGCGGCCCTGCTCGGCAGCAGCGGCGGTGGTTTCTCCGCGGACTCGATCGTCGAGATCGTGCTGCAACTGCTCGTGCCGTTCCTCGCGGGGCAGGTGCTGCGCCGCTGGATCGGCGGCTTCGTCACCCGGCACAAGAAGGTGCTCTCATTCGTCGACCGCGGTTCGATCCTCCTCGTCGTCTACACCGCTTTCAGCGAGGGCATGGTCCAGGGCATCTGGCACCAGGTGAGCGCGGCGCGGCTGGGCGCGCTGCTCGTGGTCGAGGCCGTGCTGCTCGCGGTGATGCTCACCCTCACCTGGTACGGCGGCAGGGCGCTGCGGTTCGGCCGGGCGGACCGGATCGCCCTGCAGTTCGCCGGCTCCAAGAAGTCCCTGGCCGCCGGACTGCCCATGGCGAGCGTCCTGTTCGGCGCGCACGCCTCCCTCGCGGTACTGCCGCTGATGCTCTTCCACCAGATGCAGCTCATGGTCTGCGCGGTCATCGCCAAGCGACGGGCCCGCGATCCGCTGGAGCCGCCGCGCGAACACACCGGCGAGCGGACGTCGGCAACGGCGTGAAACGGCGTCGGGGCGGGGCCAGGGTGGGGTCAGGGCCGGGGGCCCGGCAGGGAGAAACCGTTACGACGGCTGCGCCCGACCTTCGCGCGCCCGTGAGGCGCACTGCTCGCGCCCCGCAGTCCGAGAAGTGCAGCAGTTCACGCGTCTGTTGATCCGGATCTCCGGCACGGACGGCTGACGGGGGATAACGTTCCGTCATGACCGTCCCTCTCGCGCTCGATCCCGCGCGCACCGCACTGATCCTCGTCGATCTGATGGACCGCATCGTCGCCCTCCCCCTGGCGCCCCGCAAGGGTGCCGAAGTGCTGGTGGCGGCACAGGAGTTGGCGGACTCCTTCCGCTCGGCCGGAGCCCTCGTCGTGCTCGTCCGCGTCGAGCGTCCGGGGGTCGCCGAGCAGCCGTCCGGCAGCGGACTGGTCCAGGGGCTGGCACGGGACGGCGACGTGGAGATCGTCAAACGCACGATCGGCGCCTTCCAGGGGACCGGACTGGACGAGCGTCTGCGTGAACGGGGCGTCACCACCTGCGTGTTCGCGGGCATCGCGACGAATCTTGGCGTAGAGTCCACCGCTCGCGCCGCCGGTGACCTCGGCTACGAGCTGGTCTTCGTCGAGGACGCGATGGCGGCCCTCACCGGGCCCGAGCACGAGGCGTCCGTGAAGCTCGACTTCCCCCGGCTCGGCACCGTGGCCCGCGCGGCCGACGTGCGCTTCGCGCGCGGCTGAGCCGGCGTCGGCACGGCACGGGGCGGGCGGCGGGCTGAGGAGGGCGCCGGCGGACGGCGCGAGGGGCGGCGGGCTCCGGACGCCCGGCGAGACGCCGCCCGGCCGGCCGACTGGGGCACCGCCCGACGGCGGGGCCGGAGCGCGAAAGCAGGCGATCCGACGGCGGCCCAAGACACGGCACGGGGAGGCGCGGCGCCGGGCACTCCGAAGCCGGAGGCGCGCCAGGGAACGGTCCGGCACAGGGGCAGGCCGGGCAAGGGCAGGGCCTGGCCAGTGGCGCGGGTTCCGGGACTGGGCGCCGGGCCGGATCCCGGATGAGCGTGGCGTGCCTGCAGCGGGTTCCTTGCGGCGCGCAGGGGGCGCTCCCCACCGGCCGCTGCCCCACCGGCCGGGCCTCGCCGGCCGGATGCGCGCTGGCCGGGCCCCCGCTGGGGGTGCGCGCCGGCCTCGGCCCCACGGCCCGGAGCCCTGCCGGTCGGGGCCCTGCGGCCCGGAGCCCCGCCGGTTGGAGCCTCGCGTCGGGTCTCGCTGGCCGGGGGCGTGCCGGCCGCGGGCGTGCTGGTCAGGGACTCGCGGTTGTGGCGTGGGGAACCGGGTCAGCCCTGGGCGGCCGCCGTGCTGAGGGCTATGCGGTCCTCTCCCGCGTACACGTTCATGGAGCTGCCACGCAGGAAGCCCACCAGGGTCAGCCCGGTCTCCGCGGCCAGGTCCACCGCCAGCGAGGAGGGCGCGGAGACCGCCGCGAGCAC
Source organism: Streptomyces sp. B21-105 (assembly GCF_036898465.1). Classification (NCBI taxonomy): domain Bacteria; kingdom Bacillati; phylum Actinomycetota; class Actinomycetes; order Kitasatosporales; family Streptomycetaceae; genus Streptomyces; species Streptomyces sp. B21-105. Next base: position 7,931,709 of record NZ_JARUMJ010000001.1, read on the forward strand.
CGGGATGCCCGCCATCACCGCCTTCTGCGCCAGCTCGAACGAGGCCCGGCCCGAGACCATCAGGATCGCCCGCGACAGTGGCAGGTCGCCGTTCTGCAGGGCGCGGCCGACCAGCTTGTCCACCGCGTTGTGCCGGCCCACGTCCTCCCGGACGTCGAGCAGTTCGCCGTCCTCGGAGAACAGGGCCGCGCCATGCAGCCCCCCGGTCCGGTCGAACACCCGCTGGGTCGCGCGCAGCCGGTCGGGGAGGACGGCGAGCAGCTCGGGCCCGATCCGCAGCGGGGGAGTGTCGGCGACGGGCCAGCGCGTCGTCGTGCGGACCGCGTCCAGGCTCGCCTTGCCGCACAGGCCGCAGGAGGAGGTGGTGTAGACGTTGCGCTCGAGGGTGACGTCGGGGATCGCCACCCCGGGCGCAGTGCGCACGTCCACCACGTTGTAGGTGTTGCTCCCGTCGGCTGTGGCGCCCGCGCAGTAGACGATGTTCTGGAGGTCGTCCTGCTCGGCCAGCACGCCCTCGCTGACCAGGAAGCCGGCGGCCAGCGCGAAGTCGTCACCGGGCGTGCGCATCGTGATCGCCAGCGGCTTTCCGTTGAGCCGGATCTCCAGCGGCTCCTCGGCGACCAGGGTGTCCGGGCGGGTGGAGACCACGCCGTCCCTGATGCGGACCACCTTGCGTCGTTCGGTGACTCGTCCCATGTCGTGATCAGCCCCGGTTCTGTACGTGCTGGTAGCCGAAGCGGCCCTGGATGCAGAGGTTGCCGTGGGTCACCGGGTTGTCGTGCGGTGACGTGACCTTCACGATCTCATTGTCCTGCACATGGAGCGTGAGACCGCGGCCCACCCCTCCGACCCACCCCACCCCAGCCCACCCCGCAGCCGGACGGTCGGGCGGTCGGAAGCTCCGACCGTTCGGCGCATCCCGCCTACCGCTCACCGCAAACGCCCGTCGCTCCCCCTTCTCAGTGTCAGAAACAGGTTTCTACCGTTCAGGTTTCATGAGTCCCCCCATCGCACCGCCCGGCTGGAGCCGTTGGCTCGTCCCCCCGGCCGCCCTCTCGGTCCACCTCTCCATCGGTCAGGCCTACGCCTGGTCCGTGTTCAAACCGCCGCTGGAGTCCGCGCTCGGCCTCAGCGGCACGCAGAGCGCGCTTCCGTTCCAGCTCGCCATCGTGATGCTCGGCCTGTCCGCGGCCTTCGGCGGCACCCTGGTCGAGCGCAACGGGCCGCGCTGGGCGATGACCGTCGCCCTGGTCTGTTTCTCATCCGGTTTCCTGATCTCGGCCCTCGGCGCCGCCGTCGAGCAGTACTGGCTGATCGTCCTCGGCTACGGCTTCGTCGGCGGAATCGGGCTGGGAATCGGTTACATCTCGCCCGTCTCCACCCTGATCAAGTGGTTCCCGGACCGTCCCGGCATGGCCACCGGAATCGCCATCATGGGCTTCGGCGGCGGCGCGCTCATCGCCTCCCCCTGGTCGGCGCAGATGCTCCAGTCGTTCGGCTCCGACAGCTCGGGCATCGCCCTCGCGTTCCTCGTGCACGGTCTGTCGTACGCGGTCTTCATGACGTTGGGCGTCCTGCTGGTGCGGGTGCCGCGCGGTGAGCGGCCGGTCGCCGGCGCGCCGAGCGCCGTCGAGGGCGTGCAGGTCTCGGCGCGCAGCGCGGTGCGCACCCCGCAGTTCTGGTGCCTGTGGATCGTGCTCTGCATGAACGTGACCGCCGGCATCGGCATCCTCGAGAAGGCCGCGCCCATGATCTCGGACTTCTTCGCCGACACCTCCACCCCGGTCTCGGCCTCCGCGGCCGCCGGCTTCGTCGCCCTGCTGTCCGCGGCCAACATGGCCGGCCGGATCGGCTGGTCGTCCACCTCCGACCTCGTCGGGCGCAAGAACGTCTACCGTCTGTACCTGGGCGCCGGCGCCCTGATGTACGCCCTCATCGCCCTGATCGGCGACTCGTCGAAACCGCTTTTCGTCCTGTGCGCGCTGGTGATCCTCTCCTTCTACGGCGGGGGCTTCGCGACCATTCCCGCCTACCTCAAGGACCTGTTCGGGACCTATCAGGTGGGCGCGATCCACGGTCGGCTGCTCACGGCGTGGTCGACGGCCGGGGTGCTGGGTCCGCTGATCGTCAACTGGATCGCCGACCGCCAGGAGGCGGCCGGCAAGGACGGCTCGTCGCTGTACACCCTGTCCCTGTTCATCATGATCGGGCTGCTGGCCGTCGGTTTCGTCGCCAACGAGCTCGTCCGGCCCGTCGACGTCCGCCACCACGTACCCGCCCAGAGGAAGGCAGCCGATGCCGAACGACAGCAGCCCGAGTCCGCAGCCTGACCGGCGGCCGTTGACCGCCTTCGCCTGGCTGTGGGTGGGCGCGCCGCTTGTTTACGGGCTGTACGAGCTCGTGCGGAAGGCGACGCAGCTCTTCACCGGTTAGCGGTGATCTGGGGGCGCGTGTTCGGCGGGCGGGCGTTCGGCAGCTGCTCGGGCGTCCGAGAGCTATGGGGAAGCCGACAACCGGGGAACCGGTTTCCTGTCGCTTCACGCGCCCTCGTACCGGTGAGTCACTGATCAGACTGGTGGATCCCGCAACCCACGGCAACGAGGGGACCCCCCGAATGAACGGCTCGCGCATCACCGCCGTCGGCCACTACCAGCCCGCCAAGGTGCTCACCAACGAGGACCTGGCGGAACTGGTGGACACCAATGACGAGTGGATCAGGAGCCGGGTGGGCATCCGCACGCGCCACATCGCCGGTCCCGACGAGCCGGTGGACGAGCTCGCCGCGCACGCCGCGGCCAAGGCGCTCGCCACGGCGGGCCTCGCGCCGGACGAGATCGATCTGGTGCTCGTCGCCACCTCCACGGCCGTCGACCGCTCGCCCAACATGGCCGCGAGGGTCGCCGCCCGCCTCGGCATCCCGCAGCCCGCAGCGATGGACGTCAACGTCGTCTGCGCCGGCTTCACCCACGCGCTGGCCACCGCCGACCACACCCTCCGGGCCGGCGCCGCCACCCGGGCCCTGGTCATCGGCGCCGACAAGATGTCCGAGGTGACGGACTGGAGCGACCGCACCACCTGCGTGCTCGTCGGCGACGGAGCGGGCGCCGCCGTGGTCGAGTCCTGTCCCGACGGCGTCGAGCCCGGGATCGGGCCAGTGCTGTGGGGCTCGGTGCCCGAGATGGGGCACGCGGTGCGCATCGAGGGGCAGCCGGCCCGGTTCGCTCAGGAGGGGCAGAGCGTCTACCGCTGGGCCACCACCCGGCTGCCGCCGCTCGCCCGGCAGGCCTGCGAGCGGGCGGGATTCAAGCCCGAGGACCTGGCCGCCGTCGTTCTGCACCAGGCTAACCTGCGCATCATCGAGCCCCTCGCGGCGAAGATCGGAGCCGTCAACGCGGTCGTCGCGCGTGACGTCACCGAGTCGGGCAACACCTCCGCCGCCAGCATCCCGCTCGCCTTCTCCAAGCTCGTCGAGCAGGGCGCCGTCTCCACGGGCGACCCGGTGCTGCTGTTCGGCTTCGGCGGCAACCTGTCGTACGCCGGCCAGGTCGTACGCTGCCCGTGACCGCGTGCCGCGTGACCGCGTGCCGCGTGACCGCGTGACACGGCGAGGGGCGAGGGGCGAGCGGTGACACTGCCCCGGCCGGCGGGGGCCGCCCGGTGTACGGTCGTCCGCGCTCGGCCGACCACGGCCGTTCGCGACGTCGTCCGATGCGCCGCTCCGGCCGCGGTCGCCCGGCGCTTGCCCAGGAGGGGACCCGACCGATGTTGTCGCCAGGACTGCCGCAGGGCGCGGTGCCCAAGCTCGAACGGCCGGGCCCGCTGCGCGACCGCGTCTACGAGGCACTGCTCGAACTCATCACCACGCGTGCTCTGCAGCCCGGACGGCACCTCGTCGAGAGCGAACTCGCCAGTCACCTCGGCGTCTCACGGCAGCCGGTGCGTGAGGCGCTGCAGCGGCTGAACACCGAGGGCTGGGTCGATCTCCGGCCGGCCCAGGGTGCGTTCGTGCACGAGCCGACCGCGGAAGAGGCGGACCAACTCCTCGCCGTGCGCACCCTGCTGGAGACCGAAGCCGCACGTCTCGCGGCGGTTCACGCGGACGAGTCCGGCATCGCCGCCCTGAACGAGATCCTGACGCAGAGCGTGTCGGCCGGCACCGAGAACGCCGAGAACGCCGAGAACGACGTGGACGCCGAGAACGCTCGGGACGCCCGCTTCCACGCCAAGGTCATGGAGCTCGCGGGGAACGCGGTCCTCGCAGGGCTGGCGGCCCAGGTCGACCGCCGGGTGCGCTGGTACTGCCCGCCGATCGCACGGCAGCGCGGTCACCGGTCGTGGATCGAGCACCGCGACCTGATCGCGGCCATCGCCGACCGCGACGAACAGCGGGCCGCCCGGCTGATGCGCGAGCACACCGAGCACACCCGGCGGACCTGGGCCGCCGTTACCCTGCGCGGCCAGCGGATATGCAGGTGAGAGCCACCCCGAAAGCTTGGTATTGTTGTCCGTGTCGCCGCGGGGAACGCCTCGTCCGCGACATCACCTGGTCCGGGTGGCGGAATGGCAGACGCGCTAGCTTGAGGTGCTAGTGCCCTTTATCGGGCGTGGGGGTTCAAGTCCCCCCTCGGACACTCTCACTCTCCGTATCGAGCGGATTTCGCTCGGTAGTAATTCAATGGCCCGTATTCGGCGTTCGCCGGATGCGGGTTTTTGTTGTTTTCGGTATCGATTGGCTCCGAATGTCACGGAAGGCCGCTTATCGGTTGTCGTGTCGCGCTGCTTGATGCGGCCGTAACAAAGGCGGTCGCCCGGCCGTTCAACCGTCGCCCACCAGTACGGCTGACGGATCGTCAATGTTCATCTCGGTGGCCATATTGGCGGTCTGGTGTTCCTTCTTGTGGTGATACGATCACGCTCGCTTGTGAGCGGGCGGATGGGTGCAAGACGACATCTCCGGCTACGGGGGGCAGTCCGGGCGGTCGTCCGGTGCGGGCGGTCCGCCGGTCCACCCGCGTTGACGGGAATTCAGCAAATGGCCGTCAGTCGCCTGAAGAGAGTCTTATGACTGATTACATACAGAACCCGGTACTCTGGGCTCTCCTCGCCGCCGTACTCATCGCAGTCGCCCTGATTGTTCGCCAGCGCAGGGCGGCGCGGGCCTTAAGGCAGGAGATCGCGGGGCTCAGATCCCACTACTCCGCGTTGGAAAACGAGTACGCGCAATCTGTCGAGGCTGCTCAGGAAAGAGCCGAAGAGGCTACGAAAACGGTCCTCAAGTCCGCGATGCGGACCCTTCAGGGCCTCGCCGCGGAACAGCAGTTGATCGTTTCCCGGCTGCAGAACAAGTACGGCGAGTCGGTCATCCTCCAGGACCTCCTGGAGATCGACCACACCAACTCGCAGTTCGGCCGGCGCGCCCAGTCCATCGCGGTGCTCTGCGACGGATGGCTGGGACGCGCGCGCGATGTCGCGTCCGTGTACGACGTGGTGCGCAGCGCCCAGGGCAGGGTGCGGCACTACCGGCGGGTGGAGATCCTCTCCCAGGTCGACTTCGGCATCACGAGCCGTGCCGTCGAGCCCGTCGCACTGGCCCTCGCCGAGCTGCTCGACAACGCCACGAGCTATTCCAGCCCGGACACCGTCGTCGAGATCAACATTCGCACCGTGCCCAAGGGCATCTGCATCGTCGTCGACGACGCCGGTGTCGGTATGAACGACGAGGAGCGGGCCCGCGCGGACAAACTCCTGTCGACCGAGCGCGTGTCGGGCGTCTCCGGCCTCGGCAACCCCCCGCAGTTCGGCTTCGCGGTGATCGGCGTGCTCAGCGAGCGCTTCGGCTTCGAGGTGTCCGTGGACTCCACCTCGCCGTACGGAGGCGTTCGCGCCGTTCTCCTCCTGCCGCACGACCTGCTCACCAACGCACCCGAGCAGAAGGAACCGGCTCCGGTCGTTCCCGCTGCCTCGCCCGCCCCCGTAGGCGGCGGCCCCGAGACCGCGCTGACCGCGACCACCACGTCCGACGGCCTGCCGAGGCGGCGCCGCAAGCGGCCGATGGCCATCGTGCCCGGCAGCGCGTCGAACGCCTCCGGCTCCTCCCGCACGGGAGCGGAGACGGCGGCGATCATGGGCGCCTTCCAGCGCGGCACCCGGTCGGGCCGGGCCGCGCAGACGGACCCCGCGGAACAGTCGAGCACCCGTGGTGCAAGCAGCGAAGGGCATGAGTTCTCGTGATTGACGATCTGTCATGGATGCTTGACAGCGCCCTGGAGATTCCCGGGGCCCTGCACGCCGTCCTGATCTCCGCGGACGGCCTGCTGATGGCGCGGACGCAGGACTTCGACAAGGACGACGCGGACCGGGTGGCCGCCGCGATGAGCGGTGTGCAGTCGCTCAGCCGCTCTCTCGCCTTCTTCTGCGAGGACCCGCAGATGCGCTGGCGCCAGACGCTGGTCGAGTTCGAAGGCGGGTGGGTCTTCCTGATCTCCGCCGGTGAGGGCGCCTACCTCGGCGTCTCCGCCTCCCCGGACGTCGACATGGCGGACATCACCTTCCGGATGCAGCAGCTCGTCGGCCAGCTCGGCAAGGCGCTCACCACGCCGCCGCGCGAGAACCTCGGCGTGCGGTCATGACGGGCTACGGCGAACTCGAGCCGCAGACGCCGGAGTTAGTGCGTCCGTACGTCATCACCAAGGGTCGCGGGCTGCCCGACGAAGGGCAGCTGTCCCTCATCACGCTGGTCACGGCGGCCGCCGACCACGAGCAGCGGCCCACCAGGCTGTCCCCCGAGGAACAGAAGCTGCTGGACCTGTGCGAGGCCGGCTACCTCTCGGTCGCAGAGATCGCCGGGCACACCCAACTGCCCCTGGGAGTGGTGAAGATCCTCCTGGCCGCGCTCACCGAGGGCGGCTATCTCATCACCCGCCCGCCCGTCCAGCGGGCTCCGCTCGCCGACCGGGACATCCTGGAGGAGGTGCTGAATGGTCTCAGGGCCAAGTTTGGATGAGCAGGCGTACGTCAGGCGCGGTGAGACGCAGACGGCCGTCAAGATCCTCGTCGTGGGCCACTTCGCGGTCGGCAAGACCACGTTCATCGGGGCGATCTCCGAGATCGAGCCGCTGTCGACCGAGGAGACGATGACCCGGGCGGCCGAGGCGGTCGACGACCTCAAGGGCGTCCAGGGCAAGACCACCACCACGGTCGCCATGGACTTCGGCCGGCTGACCATCAGCGACCGGGTCGTGCTGTACCTGTTCGGAACGCCGGGCCAGCAGCGTTTCGTGCAGATGTGGGAGGACATGGCACGCGGCGCGCTCGGCGCGCTGGTGCTCGTCGACCCCGAGCGGCTCGCGGACTCCTTCGCCGTGATCGACCTGATCGAACAGTACGGACTCGACTACGCCATCGCCGTCAACCACTTCGACGGCGCCCCGCCGCGGGACGAGAACGCTCTGCGCGAAGCACTCGACCTGCTCGACGACACCCCCGTCGTCACCTGCGACGCGCGAGACGAGCGGTCGTCGGCCGACGCGCTGATCACCCTCGTCCGTCATCTGCAGGACCGTGCACACTAGGAGCACACATGGAACAACCCACCGCACCCGTGCCCCCGCCCGGGTGCCCGGCGCACCAGGCCGACGGCAGAGTGCCGTTGTACGGACCGGAGTTCGCGGCCGACCCGCAGGCCTACTACACCTACCTGCGCCACTACGGGCCCACCGCGCCCGTCGAGCTGTCACCGGGGGTGGAGGCCACCCTCGTCACGGACTACGCCTTCGCCCTGCAACTGCTCCAGGACTCCGGCGCGTTCCGTAAGGACGCGCGCCGCTGGCGGGACCTCAACGAAGGCCGCATCCCCGCGGACAGCCCGGTCGGGCCGCTGCTGTCCTACCGGCCCAACGCCATGTTCAGCGACGGCGCCGAGCACCACCGGCTGCGCCAGGCGATCACGGACAGCATGGCGCGCGTCGACTCGCGCAAGCTGAGCCAGACCACCGAGCAGGTCTCCAACTACCTGATCTCGCAGTTCGGTTCACGTGGCTCGGCCGATCTGCTCGGCGACTACGCCAAGCAGCTGCCGCTGTTCGTGTTCAACGAGCTGTTCGGCTGCACCGCCGACATCGGGGACCGCGTCGTCTTCGGCATCACCGGCATGTTCGACGGTGTGAACGCCGAGCAGGCGGTCGGGGTGATGTTCGGGGCCATCGGTGAACTCGTCGCGCTCAAGCGGTCCAAGCCCGGCGACGACGTCCCCTCGTGGCTGATGCAGCACCCGGCCAAGCTCACCGACGAGGAGATGGTCCACCAGATCGCCCTGCTGCTGGTGGCGGGCAACGAGCCGCTGCGCAACCTCATCGGCAACACACTGCACCGCCTGCTCACCCACGACGCGTACGCCCACCAGGGCGGTCTGATCGACGAGGCGATCGACGACACGCTGTGGGAGAACCCGCCGATGCAGAACCTCGGCGCCCACTACCCGGCGTCCGACATGGAGTTCGCCGGGCAGAAGCTGCACGCCGGCGACCTCGTGATGGTCAGCTACGCCGCGGCCAACACCGGCCCGGCGCTGACGGCGGCACGCCAGGCCGGCAGCAACCGCGCCCACCTCGCCTGGAGCGCGGGCCCGCACGCCTGCCCGTCCAAGGAACCCGCCCGGCAGATCACCGTGACGGCCATCGAGAACCTGCTGAACAAGCTGCCCGACGTCGAGCTGGCGGTGCCCACCGAGAGCCTGACCTGGCGGCCGGGCCCCTTCAACCGCGGACTCACGGTGCTGCCCGCCAAGTTCACCCCGGTGCAGATCGTCCAGCGGCCCGCGCCGGCCCGCAGCCAGGCCCCGGCACGTCCGCAGTACACCGCCCCGGCGGGCGGCAGGAACGAACGGGGAGGCGTGTGGAGCCAGTTCCTCAACTGGCTGACGAGGTGATTCACACAACACCTGCCAATCCCTCACCACTGCATGACGATTCAACCTCACGGGTAGTGAGGAACGCGGTGTCCCGTGTTGCTCACGAGTCAGAGGAGGTGTCGTGGACCATATATCCGCCGACGCCGTTTTCATACAACGCCCCATCGTCGTGCACACCCTGATACCCGCCTCCCCAGGCGGGTATCTTCGTGCCCGGCCCGTCGCCGGGGGCGAGGCCCGATGACCGCGCCGCGTCCCGGGTTCCCGGGCGAACCGGCGGCGGGCACGCTCGGCGGCCACGCGGTCCGTCAGTTACTGCGACTGAGCGAGATCGCGGGACTGTCCGCAGTCGACGCCGAGGTCTACGCGCGCACGCTTCTCGACGTGCTGGGACCCGTCGCCGAGCGCCCCCTGGAACTGCCGCCGCCCAGCCGCAGCTTCCTCTCGGACGATCACACGCCGGTGGAGTTCTCCCTCTCCTGCGAACCGGGCGCCCCGCCGACGCTGCGGGTGCTCCTCGAGCCGGGGGCCGGCGCCGGCGACCTGACGGACAACGGCCGCGCCGGACTGCGGGTGATACGGGAGATGGGCCGGCGCTGGGGCTTCGGCACCGACCGGCTCGACGACCTGGAGGACCTGTTCTTCCCGCCCTCGCCCGAGGGGCCGCTGGCGCTCTGGTGCGCGCTGGAGCTGCGTCCCGGCGGTGTCCCCAAGGTCAAGGCCTACCTGAATCCCGCGGCCTCGGGAGAGAGAAGGGCCGCCAAGACCGTACGGAAGGCTCTCAAGCGACTCGGTCACCACGAGGCGTTCAAGGCGCTCCCGGACGGCGACCGCCTGCTGTTCTTCGCCCTGGACCTCGGCGACTGGGCGGAGCCGCGGGTGAAGGTCTATCTCGCGCACCACGACCTGTCGGCCCCGGAGGCGGCCGCCCTGTCGCGCACGGGCGACGGGTCCGGCAGCGCGGAGATCGAGGAGTTCTTCCGCATCGTGACGGGGGAGGAGCACGACCCGCGATTCGTCCGCCGGCCCGTCCAGACCTGCCATGCCTTCACCGAGACGGCGACCGGTCTGCCGAGCGGCTTCACCGTCTACATCCCGGTCCGCGACTACGCCCGGCACGACGGCGAGGCCCTGGACCGGGCCGTGGCACTGCTCTCCCGCCACGGCATCGACCCGGGGCCGGTGCTGCGCGCCTCGGCCGCCGTCACCTCGCGGCAGCCGGAGGACGGTGTGGGACTCGTCGCCTATCTGGGACTGGCCCACCAACGGGGCCGTCCGCCCCGGGTGATGACGTACATCTCCTCGGAGGCGTACGAGGTCCGGCCGCCCGCGGTCGTGTCGCCGACCGACCTGCCGGCCGACGTGCCCGTGGAGGTGCCGGTGGACGTTTCGGCAGAAGTGCCGTCCGTCGTCCCGCCGCCGGCTCCCGTGCCTGCCGAGGCGTGAGCGTCGTGGTGGTCCGCACCCGGGAGTGAGAACGCCGAGGGGGGCCGTGCGCCGACGTCGTCGAACCGCTCCCCTCGCCCGTACGAGTCCCAAGCCACCGGGGCGCCCCTCCCGGTGGGTGGACGGACGCTCCTGGCTCGTCCCCGTTCTCGTCGACACCGACGCCGACATCAGGTGACGCGACGTCACTCCGCCCGCAGCTCCTCCAGGTAGGGCGCGACGTTGACCTGGATCGACGCTCCCTGCACCTGACCGTACTGACCGGCGATGCCGTCCAGGTAGCCGGAGATCTCCTTGCGCATGACCTCCCGCTCCGGCAGCGTCGCCCTGCCCGCCGCGATCCGTGCCACCCAGCGGGACTGGGCCTCCACCAGACGGGTGATGGAGCCGTGCGGGCGGACCAGGCCGACGAAGTGCAGACCGGGGTGGTCGGGCGCGACGACCCGCTTGTACAGCTCGACGGAGCCCTGCGGGCCGATCGGGCAGCCCGCCGGGAGGAACGGGTACGCCATGCGGTACCCCGTGCAGTGGACCACCGCGTCGGCGGGCACGGAGGTGCCGTCGGTGAAGACGACGCGGTCGGCGTCGAGGCGCTCGATCGCGGGCTTGGGGACGACCCCGCCGTGCCGGATACGGGTGAGGATCTCGTCGGAGACGGTCACGGCCGAAGCGAAGATCGGATGGTCCGGCTCGGGCAGCCCGTAGTCCGAGAGCTTGCCGCGCGCGATGAGCAGTGCCTGCTCGATGAAGCGGCGCTGCTCCGCGAGGGTCATGGCCGTCCACCACGTCGCCTCCGCGACGTCGTCCAACGGCATGCCGAAGAGCTGCTTGGGCACGATGTGCAGCCCCCGGCGCACGGACAGGAAGGTCTGCGCGGCGTACCGGGAGAGGTCGGCGGCGATGTCCACCGCCGAGGCCCCCAGCCCCACCACGACGACCCGCCGGCCGGTGAAGTCGCTCCCGTCGCGGTAGTCGAGTGCGTGGAGGACCGCTCCTTCGAACGTGTCGGAACCCGGGAGCGGAGCGGGCAGGACCGGTTCGGTGTTGTGCCCCGACGCGACGACGACATGGCTGAAGTCGCGTGTGGTGCGCCGCCCTTGGGCGTCCCGGCTGACCACCGTCCAGGAACCGCCGGCGCTCCGCGTGACGGACTCGACCGTCGTCCCCAGCTCGATGCGGTCCGTCACGCCGGCCCACTCGGCGAAGTCACGCAAGTACGCGGCGACGTCACTGTGCTTCGGGTAGACGGGGTAGGAGTCGGGCATCGGGTAGTCGGCGTAACCGGTGAGGCGCTTGTTGGTGTTGAGGTGCAGCGAGAGGTAGCCCGGCCCGCGTTCGCCGGCCTGCGCCTGCCGCCAGAGCCCACCGACCTCGGGCGCCTGCTCCAGGACGACGAAGTCGACGCCCTCGGATTTCAGAGCGTGTGCCGCCGCCAGCCCCGACAGCCCCGCACCGATGACACACAGACTCACGCGTTCCCCCACAGAAAAGACACCGATCTTTCGCGCACGGGCAATGGCATGCCCGTTCGGCACACACGCCACGCTTCGCACACCCGCGACAAGGATCACAGACGTGTTCGACCGGCCGAGGTGGAGCGGCGAGCATCAGTGGGTAGGGCGGACTTCGTGGGGCGGCCACCCACTTCGGGCGAGCGGCTGCGTGCGGCCGGTTACGGCAAGGTGTTGCGCGCGGACTGGCTGCGGGCGGTTGCGCAGGGGGCTACGCGGGGGCGGCTGCGGGCAAGGGGCTACGGCCGGGCGGTCACGGGCCGAGGGCTGTTGCGCGGGCGATCACGGGCAGGCGGCTGCGTGGGGGCGGTTACGGGTGGAGGGCTGCGCGCGGGCGGTTACGGGCGGGGGGTGGCCCACAGGCCGCGGACGTGTCCCAGGTGCCGGGTCATGACCTCGCGCACCGCCCGCTCGTCGCGGGCCAGCAGGGCGTCGAGGAGCTCCAGGTGTTCCTCGGCGGAGGCCAGCAGCCGCCCCGACGCGGACAGGGCGGTCAGCCCGTACAGCCGGGCCCGGCCGCGCAACTCGCGGACCACCTCGACGAGATGGGAGTTGCCGGCGAGGGCCAGCAGGCCCAGGTGGAAGCGGGTGTCGGCCTCCACGTAGGCGATGAGGTCGCCCGCGACCGCGGCGGCGACGATCTCGCGGGCCGCCGGACGCAGCGCCTCCAGGGACACCGGGTCGGCGGTGGTGGCCAGCGCGACCACGGTGGGGATCTCGATGAGCGCGCGGACGTGGGTGTACTCGTCCAGCTGCCGGTCGGAGACGTCGGTGACCCGGAACCCCTTGTTCGGGACGGCGTCGACCAGGCCCTCCTTCGCGAGGTCCAGCATCGCCTCGCGCACCGGGGTCGCCGAGACGCCGAAGCGGGCGGCGAGGGCCGGCGCCGAGTACACCTCGCCGGGCAGCAGCTCACCCGCGATCAGCGCGGCCCGCAGGGCGTCGGCGACCCGCTCGCGGTAGCTGCTGCGACGGCCGCCGAGCACCGGCAGGGCGGGCGCGGGCACTGCGGCCCGTGCGGGTGCCGCGGCCTGTGCGGGTGCAGCGGCCTGTGCGGGCATTGCGGCCTGTAGAGGTGCCGCGGCCTGTGCGGGCGCCGGTGAGGCGGGGGTCCGGCTGCTGGTGCGCGGGGCGGCCATGGGGGATCTCCTCGGACAGCTGTGCAATGTCACGTGCCACCAGTATCTATGCACCGGTCGGCTGTGCGGCGGGCACGTGTCTCGCGCGGTGCGGGCCGGTGGGCCGGACGCCGGTCAGAGCACGAAGCCGGCCGGGAAGGGGTCCGTGGGGTCCAGCAGGTACTGGGCCGTGCCGGTGATCCAGGCGCGGCCGGTGAAGCTGGGCAGCACCGCCGGACGCCCGGCGACCTCCGTCCGCCCGAGGAGCCGGCCCGTGAAGCGGGTACCGATGAACGACTCGTTCACGAACTCGGTGTGCAACGGCAGTTCACCTCGCGCGTGCAGCTGCGCCATGCGGGCACTGGTCCCGGTGCCGCACGGGGAGCGGTCGAACCAGCCGGGGTGGATGGCCATCGCGTGCCGGGAGTGCCGGGCGGTGGCGCCGGGCGCGTACAGGTGGACATGGTGGCAGCCGCGGATGGACGGATCCTCCGGATGGACCGGCTCCTCCTCGGAGTTGATCGCCTCCATGAGCGACAGCCCGGCGTCCAGGATGTCGTCCGCGCGGGCGCGGTCGAAGGGCAGCCCGAACTCCTCCAGCGGCAGGATCGCGTAGAAGTTCCCGCCGTACGCCAGGTCGTAGGTGACCGTGCGGCCGTCTGGCAGCACCGCCTTGCGGTCCAGCGCGACCGCGAAGGAGGGGACGTTGTGCAGCGTGACGGAGATGGCCGCCCCGTCCTCGACCGCCACATCGGCGACGACGAGCCCGGCCGGGGTGTCCAGCCGGATCGTGGTGACCGGTTCGACGACCTCGACCATGCCCGTCTCGACGAGCACGGTCGCCACGCCGATCGTGCCGTGCCCGCACATCGGGAGATAGCCGGACACCTCGATGTACAGGACGCCCCAGTCGCAGTCCGCCCGGGTCGGCGGCTGGAGGATCGCGCCGCTCATCGCGGAGTGCCCGCGCGGCTCGTTCATCAACAACTGCCGGACGTCGTCCCGGTGTTCGCGGAACCACAGCCGCCGCTCGTTCATGGTCGCGCCGGGAACGACGCCGATGCCGCCCGTGATCACCCGGGTCGGCATCCCTTCGGTGTGCGAGTCGACGGCGTGCAGGACGAGCTTGCTGCGCATGAGGTCCCTCTCCGGTCCGTGGGTTGCCCGACGTGCGACGCGCCCGCCGGGCGGTCGTCGTCCGCCGGTGTGGTGCCGTGACGGGGTGGGCGGCGGTGGTGGGGCGTCCCAGGTGGGTCGTCCGGTGTGCGCGCCGCGGGAGGGCGCGTCACGCGAGGCCTGCGGCGACGGCCTTCTCGGTGGCCGCGCGGACGGCCGCCTCCTGCTCCGGCAGCAGCGGGACCCGTGGCGGACGGCAGCGGCCGCCGTGCCGGCCCACCACGTCCATCGAGAGCTTGATGGCCTGGACGAACTCGACGCGCGAGTCCCAGCGCAGCAGCGGATGCAGTTGACGGTAGAGGGGGAGCGCGGTGGTGAGGTCACCGGCGACGGCGGCCCGGTACAGCTCCGCCGACGCCCTCGGCAGCGCGTTCGGGTAGCCGGCCACCCAGCCCTTCGCGCCGGCCACGGCCAGCTCCAGCAGCACGTCGTCCGCGCCGACCAACAGATCCAGTTCGGGGGCGAGTTCGGCGATGCGGTAGGCGCGGCGCACATCGCCGGAGAACTCCTTGACGGCGTGGACGTGCCCCTCGCCGTGCAGCCGCGCCAGCAGTTCGGGCACGAGGTCGACCTTGGTGTCGATCGGGTTGTTGTACGCCACGACCGGCAGGCCCGCCCGGGCCACCTCCGCGTAGTGGGCGACGACGGCCCGCTCGTCGGCGCGATAGGCGTTGGGCGGCAGCAGCATCACCGCCGAACAGCCCGCCCCGGCCGCCTGTTCGGCCCAGCGCCGGGCCTCGACCGAGCCGTACGCGGCGACCCCGGGCATGACGCGCGCCCCGCCCACGGCGGCCACCGCGGTCTCCACCACCCTGGCGCGCTCCTCGGGAGTGAGCACCTGGTACTCGCCCAGTGAGCCGTTGGGTACGACGCCGTCGCAGCCGTTCGCCACCAGCCAGGCGCAGTGCTCGGCATACCGGTCGTGGTCGACGCGGAGGTCGTCGTCGAACGGCAGCGCGGTGGCGACGAGGACGCCGTGCCAGGGGCGCCGCCGGGAGGCGGGGGAGGAGAGAGTCATGCGCGGGTCCCTTCGCGAGCGGTGACGCGGGGTGAGGTGTGACATGTCACGGGGTCGCCGGTGGATCGGTCGGGGCGTCCGCCAGGACGCCGAGCGGCACCGGGCGGGCCAGCAGCCGTCGTGCCGGGGTGAGCGCGCAGCCTGCCACACCGGCCACGCCGGGCTCGCACATGCGGCCCTGACACCAGCCCATGCCGGCCCTGGTCAGCAGTTTCACGGTGCGCAGATCACCGGCGCCGAGGGCGTCGACGGACTCGCGGACGGCGCCGGCGGACACCTCCTCGCAGCGGCACACGACTGTCTCGGCGGTCACCTGCTCCGCCCACCGCACGGGCTGCGCGGCATACGCGGCGTCCAGCGCTGTGAAGAAGGCCCGCAGCCGGTCACGGGTCCGGGCGGCCGGGGCCCAGCCGTCCGGGTCGGGAATCCGTCCCGTCAGTCTCGCCGCCGCCGACCGTCCGGCGATGTGTCCCTCCGCCAGCGACAGTGTCGCGCCGCCGACGCCCGTGGTCTCGCCCGCGGCCCAGACGCCGGGCACGTCGGTGCGCTGTTCGGCGTCGACCCACACGCCCGGTCCGTCGAGGCGGCAGCCGAGCCCGTCCGCGAGATCCGTGTGCGGCAGCAGACCGTGGCCGACGGCGAGGGTGTCGCAGGACAGCCGCCGTTGGCTGCCGGGCACGGGACGGCCGTCGGCGTCCAGCGCGGCCACGGTGACGGACTCCAGGCGCTCGACGCCATGGGCCTCCAGCACGGCATGACGGGTCATCACCGGAATGCGCCGGTAGGCCAGTCGGGCGGCGAAGGCGGCTCCCTCGGCGAGCTTCGCGGGTGCCGCCGCCCCGGCGCGGGCGCCGCGTGCGAGGCCTTTGGGGCCGGCCGACTCGACCAGGGCGACGACCTGGGCGCCGGCCGCCGCGAGTCCGGTCGCCACGGGCAGCAGCAGGGGGCCGGTGCCGGCGACGACGGCGGTACGGCCGGGCAGCGACAGCCCTCCCTTGAGCAGCGCCTGCGCACCGCCCGCGGTGACCACTCCGGGCAGGGTCCAGCCGGGGAACGGCAGGACCTTCTCGTATGCCCCGGTCGCCAGCAGCACCGCGTCGGCCCGCACGGCGGCGGACTCCGTCTGCCGCGGACCGAGCAGTGCGTGCACGACGAGAGCACCCGACTCCCGCTCCACACACCAGACATGACGATCACTCAGGTGCGTGACGCGGCCCGCGTCGACGTGGGTGTCGAGGCCGGCGCGCAGACGCTCCCAGGTGCGCCACTGGTGGTGCAGCGCCTCGGGGCGCCGGGCGCCGAGGCCGCGCGCGGGCTGCCGGTAGAACTGCCCGCCCGCCTCGGCGGCGGAGTCGATCAGCATCACGCGCACGCCGCGCGCCGCGGCCGCCACGGTGGCGGCGAGCCCGGCCGGGCCGGCGCCGATCACCGCGAGGAGCGGGCGGCGTTCACTCATCGTGGCCCGTCCCGGCCTGCGAGCGGACGACGGCCCCCGGTGCGGCCGGCACCAGGCAGGCCCGCTGGTCGGGGCGGCCGTCGACGGTGACGAGACAGTCGAAGCAGACTCCGATCCCGCAGAACACCCCGCGCGCCCGCTCCGCCCCGCGAGTCGTGCGCCAGGCCGTGACACCGGACGACCACAGGGCGGCGGCGAGGCTCTGCCCGGGCAGGGCCTGGATCTCCCGGTTGTCGAAGGTGACGGTGAACGGGGCGCCGGGACGGGCCCGGACCAGCCTCAGGGGGTTCACTGGGGGCCTCCTCGCTGAAGGGTTACGCACGGTCGGATCGGTCGGATCGGTCGGAACGATGGGAACGGTCGGATCGGTCGGATCGGTCGGAACGATGGGAACGGTCGGATCGGTCGGCAGGACGGCCGGGGGGCGGGGAATGGTGTGCGCGGTGCGGGCGGTCGAAGGGGGCGGAGGGGTCGAAGCGGTCGGGCCGGAACGGCGTCAGGTCCAGCTCCGGGCTCGCGTCGGTGAGCATCTGTGCGAGGAGCCGGCCCGTGCCGGTGGCGAGACCGATGCCCGCGCCCTCGTGTCCGCAGGCGTGGAACAGTCCGGGCGCCCGGGGGTCCGGGCCGATCGCGGGCAGGTGGTCGGGCAGGTAGGGGCGGAAACCGAGGTAGGTGCGCATCGCCCGGACGTGTTCCAGGAACGGGAACAGGCGGGTGGCCCCCGCCGCCAGGGCCCGCACGACCGGCAGTGAGAAGGACCTGTCGAACCCGACCCGTTCCCGGCTCGCGCCGATCAGTACGGGCCCGGCTGCGGTGCCCTCGACGACCGGGGAGGTCTGCAGGGCCGCCGAGTCGCTCGCCACGTCGGCCACGTAGTCGGCGGCGTACACCTTGTGCCGTACGCGCGGCGGCAGCGGCTCGGTGACCAGGACGAAGCCACGGCGGGGCAGCACGGGCAGCCCGACGCCGGCGAGCGCGGCGACCTCCGCTCCTTCGACGCCCGCCGCATTGATCACGGCCGGCGCGAGGATGTCGCCGCGGTCGGTCCGCACGCCCCGCACCGCGCCGCCCGGGCCGCGCAGGATCCGGGTCACCGTACGGCCGGTCTCCAGCCGTGCACCCGAGGCGCGCATCAGGTGGGCGGCGGCGAGGCTGGGCATGACCTGGGCGTCCTGCGGATACAGCACGCCGCCGGCGAGCCCCGGCGCCAAGTGGGGTTCCAGATCCTGAAGTTCACCCGCGTCGACAGGCACGGCCCGTACCCCGGCGGCGCGCTGCCCGGCCGAGAGGACCGTCAGCGCGGTGAGGGACTGGGCGGTCGACGCCACCACGAGGCCGCCCTTGGGCTCGTACTCCACGGCCGCGGCGAGCTCCTCCTGGGCCAGCTCGTGCCACAACCGGGAGGACAGCAGCGCCAGTTGGAGCTCGGGACCGGGCTCCTTGTCGGAGACGAGGAGATTGCCCTCGCCGGCGCCGGTGGTGCCGCCGGCCACCGGGCCCCGGTCCACCACGATCACGTCAAGACCGGCTCGCGCCGCGTACAGGGCACAGGCCGCGCCGACCATGCCCGCGCCGACGACCACCACGTCACCGCTCGGTCGCTTGGTCACGCCAGTAATATGTCACATGGCGCTGAGTCGAGGAAGAGGGCTTACAGGCGCGGCCCGATGGCTCATTGAGCCGGCCCGCTCAGCCCATTCAGCCCATTCAGCCGGCCCGCTGAGCCGCCGCGCTCAGTCGAACTCGCTGGGTTCGGGGGCCGGAGTGCGGCCCTCCCGGACGTCCTTGAGCCGTGTGGTGCCGTGACTCACCGCGTCCTTGGTGCTGTCGTGGTCCGCACCGTCGTAGCCGCCGTTGGTCACGGTGATCGCGTCGTCCCCGACCCGTACGGCCGCGACGTCCAGGGTGAGGGTCACCTTCGAGCCGCCGGAGGTCCCGGCCACCGTCACGGTGATGCCCTCACGGGCGTCCCCCGACTTCGGGAGGGAGGCTTCGACGACCTGCACGGTGCGGGTGGAGCCGTCGGACGCCTTCGCGGTGAACTCGTCGCACTCGGTGGTCAGCGACCCCAGCCAGTCCAGCGACTTGTCCAGGTCGTCCCGGTCGTAGGCGGCGACCTGGTAGAGCAGCCGGGAGTCGCCCTCGGTGAAGCCGGTGAGCTCCGACGCGCCGGACGGGCGGCCCAGCAGGTCGTCGCCGTACAGCCCGTCGAGCAGCCGCTGGCAGTCGGCGGCCTGTGTCTTGCCCGTGAGGAACTGCTGGGCGTCGACCGTGCCGATGAGCAGTTCGTCCTCCCAGGACTGGGCGGTCTTCTCCGTCACCTGCGACCAGTTGTCCTCCAGGTCGCCCTCGGTGATCAGAGCGGTCCGCGCACCGGCCGACGTCAGCGTGTTCTTGTCGGGGGAGGCGGTGGTCGTCCGTCGGGCCACGGGCGAGGCCGCGACGCCGGAGGCGCTGGCGGTGCTCGAGGCGCGCGACGGGCTGGACGCGCCGTCCTCCCCGTCGGAGCAGGCGGCCGCCGTGGCGAGCAGCGTTCCGGCGGCCAGGACGGCGGTCAGCACGCGCACCGCGTGTACCGCGCGCACCGGGCGGGCCGACCCGCCCGGGCGGCCGGGGCGGGTCGGCCCGGCCGGGCCCGACGGACGGGGCGGGCAGGTCGGGCGGGACGACGGACGAGGGGTGGTCACGGGTACCTCCAGAGGACGGGGTCGGCTGCCCTGCCCTCCACGGCACCACCGGCCGGGCCACCCGACCAGCGCAAGGAGCCGTACGGGTGAAGCCGCGGCGCAGGTGGGGGACGGCCCGGCGGGTGCCGGCCCGCCGGGAAAATGCGGGGTGGTGCGCACCGGGCGCAGGGCATCATGGCGATCCCGTCGCCTGATCGCGGCGCCGGGGTGATCATCGTCGGGGGAACGACCGGGGGGCACCTGTGACCGTCACCAACATCCTGCTGTCCGGCGTCGTCGGCTCGACCGCGTACGGACTCGCCCACGAGGGCTCAGACGTGGACCGGCTCGGCATGTTCGCCACCCCCACCGAGGAACTGCACGGCCTGCACACGCCGAAGGAGTCGCACGTCAGCACGGCGCCCGACCGCACCCTGCACGAGGCCGCGAAGTGGTGCCGGCTCGCGCTCGGCGGCAACCCGACCGTCATGGAACTCGTCTGGCTGCCCGACGAGCTGTACGAGGTGCGCACCCCGCTCGGCGACGAACTCATCGCCCTGCGCACCACGCTGCTCGGCGCCGGGCGGGTCCGCGACGCCTATCTCGGGTACGCCACCCAGCAGTTCCGCAAGCTGCGAAACCGCAGCGAGGACTCTCCCGCGGCGGGCGGCCGCAGACGCAGCGCCAAGCACGCCCGGCATCTCAAGCGGCTGTGCGCCCAGGGGTACGAGCTGTACTCCACGGGGCGGCTGACGATCCGGGTCGAGGACCCGGAGAGCTACCACCGGTTCGGCGAGGAGGTCGCCGCCGATCCCGACGCCGCGCTGCCGCTGCTGCGCCGCGTCGAGGAGGCGTTCGCCGAGACACGCAGCGCCCTGCCGGACCAGCCCGACGAGAGAGCGGCCGACGCCTGGCTGCGACGGGTCCGCAGGCAGTTCTACGCGCCGGCGTAGTCACGTCCCCGGATCCCCACGTCCCCACGTCCCCAGATCCCCACCTCCCCATGCCTGAACGAAGGCACGACGATAATTCGCGTGCCGGGCGGTTCCCTCGCTTCTACACTCGCAACAGATCGAGCGCGGCCGTCCAGGGCGGCGCGCCCGCCGTACCGTGACGAACGAGGGGAGCCCGGCCATGTGTGACCGCACCGCTGCTGCCGTCGCTCCCCGCTCCCGCTACGAGGTGATCCTCGTGTCCTCGTCCGTCCGGTGCCCGCTGCGCGGCCGGCACCGGATCTCCTGACGAAGGTCCGAGCGACACAACAGGCAGTCACTGCAACGTAAGTGACGGTGCGTCATCATGGCTCCGCCGCAGGATCGCCTGCGCCGGTCCGTGGCCTCCGCCCGTCCTCGCCCTCGCCCTCGTCCGGAACATCGCGCTGCCCGTTCCCAGGAACACCCCGAAAGGCCAAGGGCCGTGCGCAACAACCTCGATCGTGACCTCACCCGACTCTCCGTGGTCCGCAACCTGGGCATCCTCGCTCACGTCGACGCGGGCAAGACCACCGTCACGGAGCGGATCCTGTACGCCACCGGGACCACGCACAAGCGTGGCGAGGTCCACGACGGCACCACCGTCACCGACTTCGACCCGCAGGAGCGCGACCGCGGCATCACCATTTTCGCCGCGGCCGTCAGCTGCGAGTGGGAAGGCCACCGCGTCAACCTGATCGACACCCCCGGGCACGTCGACTTCGCCGACGAGGTGGAGCGGTCCCTGCGGGTGCTGGACGGGGCGGTCGCCGTGTTCGACGCCGTGGCCGGCGTGGAACCGCAGAGCGAGTCCGTGTGGCGGCAGGCCGACCGTTACGGCGTGCCCAGGATCGCCTTCGTGAACAAGCTGGACCGGGCCGGCGCCGACCTCGACGCCGCCGTGGAGTCCATCCGCACCCGTCTGCACCCCGTCCCGTTGGTCGTCCAACTGCCGATCGGGACGGAGGACGGCTTCGAGGGCGTCGTCGACCTGCTGCGCATGCGGGCGCTGACCTGGAACGCGGACGGCGGCGACACACCCGTCGAGGCACCCGTGGACACACCCGTGCCGGAAGAGCTGCGGGAGGAGGCGCTGCGCCGGCGCAGGCTGCTGGAGGAAGCCGTGGCGGAGCGGCACCCGGCCGCCCTGGAGGAGTTCTGCGACCAGGGGACGCTGTCGGCGCGGACGCTCTCCGGAGCCCTGCGCGACCTCACCCGCACGGGTGACGGGGTGGTCGTGCTGTGCGGCTCGGCCTACCGCAACCGCGGAATCCAGCCGCTGCTGGACGCCGTCGTCGCCTATCTGCCGTCGCCCCTGGACGTTCCGCCGGTGGCCGGTACGGATCCGGCGGGCACCGGCACCGACGCGGGCGCGGGCACCGGCACCGACGCGGGCGCGGGCGCGGGCAACGATGCCGGCGAGCGGCGTCCGGCCGACCCGGACGCGCCGTTCGCGGCCCTCGCGTTCAAGGTCAACGCCACCCCCACGGGCCGGCTGACCTACCTGAGGGTGTACTCGGGCACGATCGAGAAGGGAGACGCGGTGTGGGAGTCCGGCACGCGGCGCACCGAGCGCATCGGGCGGATCCTGCGGGTGCAGGCCGACCGGCACGCCCAGCTGGAGCGGGCGGTCGCGGGCGACATCGTGGCGGTCGTCGGGCTGAAGGCGGCTCGCGCGGGCTCGACGTTGTGCGCGCCGGAGGCCCCCCTCGTCCTCGAGCCGCCCGGCGTGGCGGCCCCGGTCGTCTCGGTGGCGGTGGAGGCGCGTACGAGTGCCGACGCCGACCGTCTGGCGTCGGCGCTGGCGCGGTCGGCCGAGGAGGACCCGTCGCTGGTGGTCAGGACCGATTCCGAGACCGGTCAGACGCTGCTGTCGGGCATGGGTGAACTGCATCTGGAGGTCGCGGTGGAGAAGATCCGCCGTAGCCTCGGGGTGGAGGTCACCGTCGGCCGTCCGAGGGTGACGTACCGCGAGACGGTCGCCCGGGGCGTGTCCGGTCTCGTCTTCCGGCACGTCAAACAGGACGGCGGGGCAGGGCAGTTCGCCCACATCGTGCTCGACGTCGAACCCCTCGACGCCGGGTCGCCGGGTGCGGAGGGCGGTGCCGCGACCGGGTTCGTGTTCCGGTCGGCCGTCGTCGGCGGACGGGTGCCGCAGGAGTACGTGCGCGCGGTCGAGGCCGGCTGCCGGGACGCCCTCGCCGAGGGCCCACTCGGCGGACACCCGGTCACCGGCCTCAGGGTCACCCTGACCGACGGGGCGACGCACGTGAAGGACTCCTCCGAGACGGCCTTCCGCACGGCCGGCCGGCTCGGGCTCCGGGAGGCCCTGCGCCGTTGCGCGATGGTGCTGCTGGAACCGGTCGTCGAGGTCACGGTCACTGTGCCCGAGGACGTGGTCGGCGGGGTTCTCGGCGACCTCGCCGGCCGTCGCGGACGGGTCACCGACTCGACCGTGCGCGGCGGTTCGGCGATCGTCACCGCGACCGTGCCGCTGGCCGAACTCTTCGGCTACGCGACCCGGTTGCGCAGCCGGACCCAGGGGCGCGGGGCTTTCTCGACCCGCCCGACGGGGTACGCCCCGGCCCCCGCGCCGACGGCGACGCCGACGCGGTAGATCCCGGCGCGGGGCCGCCAGATGTGCGGTCCCGGGGCCCCGGTGCGTGCCCGCGAACAGGTCGTGTTCACGGCGCGCACGGGGGTCCGGGGCGACGGTGGGCGGCCGGGGCGGCAGGCCCCGGCCGCCCACTGTCGGAAACCGGGTGCGAGGCCGCCGTCAGGGGTACGAGACCACCGTCGACGGCACCGTCGACGTGCCGGACGTCGGCGCGCCGAGGTCGTTGATCACGTGCTCGTACTGGCCCTGGCCGCCGAGCGAGACCACCAGCAGGTCGTGGAACTTCACGCCCGGCACGTTCGGGGCGGCGAAGCCGTGGTGCTGGACGATCGTGGGATCGACGTTGTAGAAGCAGTAACTGCCCAGGCCCCAGCCCTCGTGCGCGGTGACGTCGTCGCCGACCTTGTAGGCGGCGTAGCCCTTCAGCGTGCCGTTGCGGATCGCCTCCTGGTTCGGGGCGTCGTAGGCCTTCTCGTTCTGGAAGAAGATCGTGCGGCCGCGCTGTCCGTACCACTGCACGTCGTACTTGTTGAAGTGCTCGACGAACAGGCCCGTCGCCAGCACGTCGTGGCCGTTGACGACGACTCCGTAGTCGGCGCGGTTGGTCTCCCAGCCGACGCCTTCGCCGTGGTCGGCGCGCCAGACCCAGGTGTGGTCGACGATCGTGTGCCGGTTGTTGATGACCATGCTGGTGGTGGCCTTGCCGGGGCCCGCTCCGCCGATCCTGATGAACACGTCCTGCACGGTGGTCGGGTCGGCGGAGTGGTCGCGCCGTGCTCCGGGGGGACCGACCTCCAGCAGGGTCGCGGAGTTGACCGGGCCGGCGTCGATGAGGAAGCCCGCCAGCCGCACACCGCTCACGTCGGCGACCTTCAGCGCCGTGACGCCGTTGTCGGGGATCAGCGTGGCGTAGCCGAGGCCGAGGACGACGGTGCCGGCACGGTTCACCCGGATCGGCCGGTCGAGGTGGTAGATGCCCGGTGTGAGCAGCAGGTGCAGGCCCTGGTCGAGCGCCTGGTTGAGGGTGGCCGCGGAGACGCCCGGCCTGGCCACGTAGAACCGCGACAGGGGCAGCGAACTGCCGCGCGGAGTGCCGCGGCCCCAGGTCACACCGCGTGCGTCGGTGCGCTTGGCGGGCAGGAACACGCGGTAACCGCCGCGGTCGACGTACAGGAACGGTTTCTCCCGGGAGACGGGCGT
Organism: Streptomyces sp. B21-105; assembly: GCF_036898465.1. NCBI lineage: Bacteria > Bacillati > Actinomycetota > Actinomycetes > Kitasatosporales > Streptomycetaceae > Streptomyces > Streptomyces sp. B21-105. The sequence goes on from NZ_JARUMJ010000001.1 coordinate 7,955,796, forward strand.
CGTCTCGAGCGTGGTGTAGGGCGGGCTGGGGAAACTCTGGGCGGGCGCTCCCTCGACGCCCGAGAACACCATGTTCCACACGCCGTTGAGCCAGCTGCCGATGGCACTGTCCCGGGTGTACCACTGCTGCTGCGAGTAGGGGCCGATCTCGCCCTCGATCCGGCTGTCGGCGATGTAGCCGCCGCTGGCCCAACCGAAGCCGGACGGCGCGAGGTTGAGACCGCCGTGGATGTGCATCCGGCGGAACGGGGCCGCCTGGGCGACCGCCCACCGGTTGGTGCCGCTGACCGGGACGAGCGCGAGGTTCTCCGCCGAACGCCAGAAGTTCTGCGTGGCGTTGCCGCCGAACCAGCCCGCGTCGACGGTCACGTCACCGTTGATGGTGGTGTCGTCGGGGGAGAGGCCGAGCCCGGCGATGGAGGTGTAGAAGCCGAGTTGGGCGTTGAGTCCGTGGTAGACGCCGGGCTTGAACAGCAGGGCGTAGCGTCCGGCGCCGAACTGGGCCGACTCCTGCTGCCGGAACACCTCGTCGAGGCGGGCCTGGATGTCGGGGGTCGACGGGTCGAAGACGAGGACGTTCGGCCCGAGGTCACCGCCGCCCGGCAGGGCGCACGGACGCCGCCTGCCACTGCCACTGCCGCGCGAGGCGGCGGCTGACGCGGTGCCGTTCGGCGCCGCGGACGCCACGGACGCTGCAGACGCAGGGCCCGCCGGGGCGGCGGAGGCGGGGGCGGCGGCCATTGCGGTGAGGGCGGGTACGGCTGCGGCCGTGGCTGCGGCCGCGAGCACGGCTCTGCGGCGCACGGCCGGGGTGTCCGACGGCGGCTGGGCCTGGGGCATGGGCGGCTCTCCTCGGTGCGGGCCGCCCACGGGGGAGCGGCTGCCTAAAGGAAGTGAACGGGCACGTGCTTGAGAGCGCTCTCTCAGCGCAGAATGCTTCAACTACCCGAACGTGCGCGTCAAGTGGTGCGACCGGAGTTGTCCGGCCGAAAGGCAGCCCGCGCCGCGTCAGGACGCGGGGACGTGCGTCGGGGCCCGCCGTGGACCGGGCATCGTCAAAACGCCGACGGACGACGCATGGCTCATGCTGCGGCGTAGTCGGCGAGTGAAGGCTCCAACAGGCCGAAGGCGCTGTCCGCCTCCGCGATGACGGTGGCGGAGATCCGGGCGTTGTCCTGGCCGGTGAGGGTGAGTTCCTGGATGCGCTGGAACAGGGCGCGGTGCACGGCGCCGAGCAGGGCGGCGGCGGTGCGGGGGGTGATGTCGCCGCGGGGTGCGCCGGTCGCGTCGGCCAGGGCGTCGGCCAGGGCGGCCTCTCGCAGGTCGTGCAGGTCGCGCAGTCGGGCGGAGAGGGTGGGGCTGTCGGCGATTATGTGCGCGAAGTCGGGGCCGGAGAATCCGGCGACCGGGTCGGCAACCGTGGCCGCGTCGGTGAAGGCGCGGCGCAGGGCCGACAGGGCCGACTCGCCGACCTGACGGCTGGCCACCGTACCGGCCAGGGAGGCGATGAAGGCGTCCTGGTGATCCAGAGCCAGGTCCTCCTTGCGCGGGAAGTAGTTGGTCACCGTCTTCTTCGCCACCCGCGCGGCGACGGCGATCTCGGCGATGGTGGTCTGCTCGAAGCCGTGGGCGAGGAACAGGCCTGTGGCGACGTCGGAGATGAGTTGCCGGGTCTCCTGCTTCTTGGATTCCCGCAGGCCGGGAGGGGATGCGGGCGAGGTTTCACCAGTAGTCATGGAGCAATCTTACCCCCGTAGCATTTTTATGTTGACACCCTAAGTGTGCTCGTAGTAATTGTATGTCTGTCGCAAGTTTCCCCCGGAGCGAAGAACGGATACGCCCATGCCCGAGCGTCACCCCGCTGCCCTTCCGCTCACGCACGTCAAGACCGTCACCTCCCCGACCGGGCGGGACGGCCGAGGCCCGGTTCCGCCCTTCGGCAACCGGCGCCCCGACCGCTCCCTCCTGACACCGGCCCGGCGGATCCCCCCGAAGACCCGCAATCTGCCGCGCCGCTCCGGCTACTGACCCGCACTCACCCAGCACCCGCATTTCCGGCCCACGCGAAGCACACCAGGAGAAGCACCTTGCAGATCACCACGTCCACCGTCTCGCTCACCGTCGACGACGTCGCCGCCTCCCAGCGGTTCTTCACCACCCACCTCGGCTACGCCGAACAGGTCGCCGCCGAGGGATTCGCCTCCCTGTCGCGTGACGACGCCGCGGTGGACATCGTCCTGCTCGCACGGGGCAGCGAGGTGCTGCCGGCCGACCAGCGCGACCGACGCGCCTCCGGCCTGATCCTCGCCTTCACCACCACCGGCATCGAGCTCCAGGAGAAGCAGCTGCGCGCAGAGGGCGTCGAGATCACCATGCCGTTGCGCGAGGAGCCCTGGGGCGAGCGCCTCTTCCAGGTCACCGACCCCAACGGCGTGATCGTCCAGTTCGTCGAGTGGGTCGCCCCGTCCGGATCCGGAAACGCCTGACAGCCCCCGGCCCCACCGCTTCCGGCCACCCCGGGCCGCCCCGACAACACACGGCGCGGACCGGCTTTGTACGACATCGCGCACACCGGCGAAGGAGCTCACCCTTGTCACCTGATCCGACCACCGTTCACCCGCTGCCCGCCCATGACCGCGTGGTGTTCCTCAAGCCGCTGGTAACCTCGCCGAACATCGCCGTGGGCGCGTACACGTACTACGACGACCCGGACGGCGCCACGGACTTCGAGCGCCGCAACGTCCTCTACGCCTACGGGCCGGAGCGACTCGTCATCGGCAGGTACTGCGCCATCGCCTCGGGAACCAGGTTCCTGATGGCCGGCGCCGAGCATCCGACGATGGGCGTCTCGACGTACCCGTTCACCATGTTCGGCGGCCGGTGGACCGAGCAGACCCTGCACATCGTCACCGCCATGCCCAGCCGCGGCGACACCATCGTCGGCAACGACGTCTGGTTCGGATACGGGACGACCGTCATGCCCGGCGTACAAATCGGCGACGGCGCCATCATCGCCGCCCATGCCGTGGTCACCGCCGACGTCCCGCCCTACACGATCGTCGGCGGCAACCCGGCCAGACCGATCCGACAGCGCTTCGACGACGCCGACATCGAGCGGCTGCAGCGCGCCGCCTGGTGGGACTGGCCCGCCGACCTGGTCACCGAACACGCCCACACCATCATGGCCGGAACACCCGCCGACATCGAACGCATCGCCACCGAGCACGGACAGGGGGAGTCCCTTTGAGTCAGGTGACCCGGGCGTCCATCGAAGAGCACACGGTGGCCGACCACACGGCCGGACCCTACGCCCTCACCACGGGACCGGACGGCGCCCTGTGGTTCACCCTCGTCCATAGCGGCCGGATCGGCCGCCTCGTCCCCGGCGAGGAGCCGACGAGCCACCGGCTCGACCCCGACTGCGGGCCGACCGTCATCACCCAAGGCCCGGACGGCGCGCTGTGGTTCACCGAGTACCCGGCGGACCGGATCGGGCGGATCACCACCGGCGGCGTCGTCGAGGAGTTCGCATTGCCCGGCTCCGGACGCGGGCCGTTCGGCATCGCGGCGGGACCCGACGGCGCGCTGTGGTTCACCGAGACCGCCGCCGACCGCATCGGCCGCATCACGACAGAGGGCGCCGTCACCGAGTTCCCGCTCCCCGCCACGGGCGCGTTCCCGTCCGCGATCACCGCCGGCGGGGACGGCGGGATGTGGTTCACCCTCAACCAGGCCCACGCGATCGGGCGGATCGAGATGAACGGCACGATCAGCCTTCACTCCCTGCCGACGAACGATGCGGGGCCGGTGGGGATCGCGGCGGGACCCGACGGTGCGCTCTGGTTCACCGAGATCGCCGCCGGCCGGATCGGCCGGATCGATCCCGACGGGCGGATCACCGAGTTCCCGCTGCCCGACCGCGACGCACGGCCGCACGGCGTCACCGTCGACGGACAGGGCACCGCCTGGTTCACCGAATGGGGAGGCAACCGCGTCGGCATGATCACCCCCGCCGGCACGGTCACCGTCCACGACCTGCCCACGCCCCACTCCGAACCGCACGGCATCACCATCGGCCCTGACGGCGCCGTGTGGACCGCCCTTGAGATCGGCGCGCTCGCCCGCATCGCCCCGCCGGACAGCACCGACTGAACAGACACCCCCCTTCCCGCACCGTCAGCAGTGGCCGCCCGTACGGCGGCAGGAGAGGAAGCCCCATGAAATACGCACTCGTGATCTTTGAGACGGACGAGTCACGCCGCCGGATTCAGGACGACCGGGCCGCCTACCGCAAGGAATACGAAGGCTGGATCGGCAACCTGGCCGCGGCCGGCAAACTGGTCGGCGGCGAGGCCCTGGAGACAGAGCACGCCACTCCCGCGACGATCCGCAGAACGGTCGAGGGGACATCGGCAGTGACCGACGGGCCTGCGCAGACCGGCGAGGAGACCCTGGGCGGCTGGTTCATCGTCGAGGTGGCCGACCGCGCGGAAGCCGTCGAGCTGGCCAAGAGCCTCCCCACCCAGGAGACCATCGAGATCCGCCCGATTCTCGAATCCGCCTGAACAACGCCGGGGCCCGGCCCTATGGCACACCGCCCGGTCTCGGGGCCGCCGCTGTCGTGCCGCCTGGCGGCAGCCGTCCGGGGCGGACGAGCCATCATCGCGCAGCGAGCGGGAGCCGACTTCCAGGTGCGGTTCGTACGTCACGCGGACATCGTCCGCGACCACCGGGACCGGGACCGCGACCGGGACCGGAATCGGGGCCGGGGCCGGGGCCGCAAGGCAGTCTGCGTCGCGTCAGGACGCGGGGGCGTGCTTCGGGGCCCGGAGCCGGAACGCGCTCCGGATCAGCGAGACGCACGCCAGGGCACAGAACCACGCGCCCGGCTCCACGAAGGACAGGTCTCCTCGGAGGATGAGCAGGCTGCTCAACCAGAAGGCGTACAGCGCGGTGGTGAGGCCGGTGATCAGGAGGTGCAGACGCCGGAGCGGACGCGGCACGGCTTCCCAGGGAGAGCGCCGCAACGCGGCCAGCACCGCGCCGCACGAACCCAGCCCCGCCAGTGCGACCAGCGCGAACGGCCACGCACCGCCGAACGGCCAGATCGTCGCGTACATCCAGTACTGCTGGAACAGGTTCGCGACGATGGTCATGCGGTTGTGGAAGGGCAGACACAGGGCGAGCACCAGAGCCGCTCCGGCGAAGCCGAAGGGCAGAGCACGCAGAAGTGCCGAGGGCGGCGGGGACGGCGGGGTCACGTCCGTCGTCGGCGTGGCGGGCGGCACGGGTGGGGGGACCACGCCGGACGGAACCCCCGGACGCGGCCGTGCGGACGCGGCCCCGGCAGCCGCCCCCGGTCTGGTGCCTCCGGCTGTCGCGGCCCGTCCCGATCGCGCGGTCCCGGCGTTCGCGGGCTGCTTGGGCTGCTTGGGCTGCTTGGGCCGGGCGGTCGTGCCCGGTGCGGAGCGAGGGGCTCCGGCCGCAGTGGCGGCCGCCGGGTCGGCGGGGAGGGCTGAGCCGGCGGCGGTCGCCGTGGGGTGGGTCGAGGCGGACGGGGTCGCCTTCGGCCGGGGCCGGGCCGGCGGGGCGGGCGGAGAGGCCGGGGGCGCGACTCGAGGTTTCGGGGTCCGGGCCGCGGGAGACGCGGGCGGCCCCGTCACGCCGGGATCGGTGACCCTGGGATCGGCCAGGCCCGGATCGGCCACGCCGGGTCCGGTGACGGCCGCTCCGGTGAGGGTGGCCGACAGGGCGCGGGCGACCTGTCCGGGCAGCCAGGCGGCGGCCTCGGTGACGACTTCGGTGGGTGTGTAACCGCCCACGCCCGCCACCTGGGCCAGTTCCTCGATGAGTTCGCCCACCGCCGGGCGGTCGGCCGGGTTCTTGGCCAGACAGCGGGCGACGATCTCCAGACCCGGCCCGGGCAGCCGGTCGAGCCGGGGTTCCTCATAGGCGATGCGGAAGTTGAGCGACTGCGCCGAGCCGGTGCCGAAGGGGCCGGTGCCGACGGCCGCGTAGGTCAGCACCGCGCCGAACGCGAACACGTCGGTGGCCGGGGTGACCGGGTCGCCGGTGAGCTGTTCGGGAGCCATGAAACCGGGCGTGCCCAGGATCGTCCCGGTGCGGGTGAGCGCCGTGGACTCGGCCGCGACGGAGATCCCGAAGTCGACCACCCGGGGCCCGTCGGCGGAGATGAGCACGTTGGACGGCTTCAGGTCCCGGTGGACCAGACCGGCCGCGTGGATGGCCTCGAGGGCCTCGGCCAGGCCCGCGCCCAGCATGCGCACCGGGTCCACCGGCCAGGGGCCGTGTGCCGCGACGGCCTGGTCCAGGGCCATTCCGGGCACATAGGCGGTGGCCAGCCACGGCGGGGAACCATCGGGGTCGGCGTCGACCAGGGCGGCCGTGTAGAAGCCGGTGACCCTGCGGGCGGCCGCCACTTCCTGGGCGAACCTGCGGCGGAACCCCGGGTCCTCGGCCAGTTCGGCCCTGACCACCTTGACCGCCACCAGACGCCCGCTGGGCGAGCGACCCAGGAAGACCCGTCCCATCCCGCCGGCGCCCAGCAGCGCGGAGATCCGGTACCGGCCCACCTGCTGCGGATCGGTCGGCTTCAGCGCCTCCATCACGCTCCCCCTGAATCACCCCATGTGCGTGCGCACTCGCGTCATTACACACCACGCCCGCGACCGCGAAGCAGGGCAGCAGTTCCGTGAAGCATTTACGACTGCCCTCACGGCGGTGGCTGGAACGACAAGGTCGACGCCATCCTGTTCTGAAACACTGAGTACTGCTTCTTTCCTCGCAACCGACAGGACCTTCGACAAGCCCTATCGTTGCAGGTCAGGACAATGCCGGTGATTTAGTGCATCGGTGCAGGTGGGACGCTGTGCTGCTGGCGGTTTTGGGCGGGTAGACCCATGGGATGCATGAGGGGATTCGCCCCGATCTGATGATGCGCCAGATGATCTCGGGACATGGCAACGGGGCTCCCGGTAGGACAGGAGATCGACCAAGATCCGACTGTCTGCAAGGGAGCCCCGTTGGGCGCTCAGTCTGCCATCGCTGCTGCCTCAATCGTCATGTCGACGCCCCGGCCAGTGTCCCCTCGAAGTCCCCGAAGACGGTTGGAGCCGCAGTTCGGCGACCGGATCCGACTCGGCGTACTCACTGAGGAGATCACCCCCGAAGTGGTCGACGAGGTACTGGAGTTGACCGGAAGGGCCGAGCGCCGCCGCAGGCTCCTGCCGGCCCGCGCGGTGGTCTACTTCGTCCTGGCTCTCTGCCTGTTCAGCAGCTCCGACAGCACCGGGCCGCCGGGATACCGGGTGGTCCTGCGGACCCTGACCGAGAAACTGCGGCACCTGCCGGGCGGCCTCGTCCAGCGCCTGCCCACCAGTTCGGCCCTCACCAGAGCCCGCCAGCGCCTGGGCGACAAGCCGTTCCAGGCGCTCTTCGAACGCCGGTGCGGCGCCCAGGCGACACCCGCGACCCCAGGAGCGTTCGCCTTCGGCCTGCGGCTGGTCGCCTGGGACGGCACCGCGCTGGACGTACCGGACACCGCCGGGAACGCTGCCGCGTTCGGATTCACCGGCCGCGACGGCACCAACAAGAGCGGAAACCCGCAGGTCAGACTGATGTCTCTGATCGAGTGCGGCACCCACGCCATCATCGACGCGGCCTTCGACTCGATCGCCAGATTCAGCGAGCACAAGCTCGCCCGACGCCTGCTTGCCTCCCTGCGGCCGGGCATGCTGCTGCTGGCCGACCGCAACTTCGCCGGCCACGAGTTGTGGGGCCTGGTCGAGGCGACCGGCTGCCACCTCGCATGGCGGATCAAGAAGAACCTCGTCCTGCCACCGCTGTGGGTGCTGCCCGACGGCTCGTACGTGTCCGTCATGCCCACCCCCGCCGAGGGCCAGCGCCTGGGCAACGCCCGCTTCCACGGCCGCACCCCGACAGGGCTGCCTCAAGGACACCTCGTGCGCATCATCGACTACACCGTCACCGTCCGGTCCCAGGACAGGCCGGCCCTAACCGAGAAGTTCCGCCTGGCGACCAGCCTGCTCGACCACCGGCAGGCGCCCGCACGGCAGTTGGCCCAGCTCTACCACCAGCGCTGGGAGATCGAGAACGGCTTCGCGGAACTCAAAAACCGGCTACGAGGCGCCGGCTTCATCCTGCGCTCCAAGACCCCCGAGCTCATCTGCCAGGAGGTCTACGCACTCCTCACCGTCTACCAGGCACTGTCCGCGCTCAAAGTCCACGCAGCCGAACAGGGCGAGGTCGATCCCGACCGGATCTCCTTCACCACGATGGTGCAGCTCGCCCGGCTCACAACCGCCGGACAGACCGCAGCGAACCCGCAGATCCTGTGCACCGCCCGACTCGAAGTCGTCCAGGAACTCCTCAACGACCTCCTTCCCCCACGCCGCGACCGCCGCTGCCAACGACTGAAGAAACCACCGAGGAACACCTTCGAAGCCAAACGCCGGGACGAGCCCCGCCCTCCCAGCCGCGTCAGCTACTCACTCAAAGTCACGGGGAACCCAGGACACCTATCCTCACCTGCGGAAACACCCTAAATCACCGGCATTGCAGGTCAGGATCACTTCTCTTTTTTGATCACACCTCGGACGCCAGCCCACGTGAAAGCGCGAGGCTCGGTCGCGCCGGCCGGCCTGGACCTGTACGCCAGGGCCTGGGCGAGCACTTCGGCGTCCCGGCCCGGTCACGAGCATGCTCATGTCTTCGCTGCGGGTGGTGCCCCCGACCGGACCCGGAGCCGCAGCCGCTGCACTGCCTGATCCGCCACCGCGACAGCGTGCTGAGTAAACGCCAGGTCCTGGAGGACGTACGGGAGGCGGACTGGCGGGGGCGCTCGTACATCGTCGAGCTCTACATCAGCTACCCGCGCAAGAAGGTGGACACCCTGTTCGGGCGCAACGGCATCGAGACCGTGCGCGGGCTGGGGTACGGGTTGCCGAGCTGAGCGCCGGGACAGATTCTCGGTGCTTGCCGGAGGAGTTGTTCAACTGCGGCCGCCGACGTTCCGGAGCCGGTCGGTTACCGTAGCGAATCGCCGATCCGTCGGGAGAAGCTCGTTCTCCACTGGTGGACGGCACTTTTGAAGGTTCACTCGTCGTGCGAGGGGGCACCAATGAGAATCCGCAAGGCCATTTCCGCAGGGGTCGTCGTTGCGACCGCTGCCGTTGGCACGATCACCGCAGTCGGCGGCCCGGCCCAGGCCGCCTGGGAGCCACCGTTCAGGAAATGCACGTCATTCGATCAAGGTGGGTTCAGGGGTGACGTCTGTGTGGACCGGGTCGGCCTCGGACCACAGGAATTCCTCGGCCTGGGCCACATCCAGGCATTCCCCAGCAAGTGCGCCAAATTCCGGGTCGACGTCGTTGACCCCGATGGCACGGCGGTGCGTTCCGTGAACAACATCCCCTGCGCCACCGGGACGGTCGGTACCGCACGATATCTCGCCGAGCTGCACGTGAACGGCAGGGCGTATGCCCGCCTGGTCAGCTTCGACAGCGAGGGAAACACGCTGCTGTCGGTCAACTCTGAGATCATCGTCTCTCCGTTCGACAACCACTGAGGGGCTGACGACTGCCCCTACGGCGGCGGCTGGAACGACAAGGTCGACGCCATCCTGTTCTGACACACTGAGTTCGACCAGACCTGCTCCACCTGCGGCGTCGAAGACGGGCCCAAACCCCTGAACGTGCGGGAATGGACCTGCGCCGCCTGCGGACCGTCCACGACCGGGACATCAACGCCGCGATCAAAATCGATACGGCCGCCGGACTGGCGGTATCGGCCTGCGGAGCGCCGGTAGGGCCGGGAGCGATCCCGGCACAGCGCGAAGAAACAGGAAGCCACGGATTCCCGACCGCACCCTGTGCCGCGTAGCGGCACAGGGTGCGGTCGGGAAGGCCAGAATCCTCGCCCTTCAGGGCGAGGCGCAAGTCAAGTGAACGACCGCGCCCTCGAACTGGGCGAGCGCCTGGCCGGCTTGTCGCCGATCGCCGTCTTCAACCGCGCCGGTCACGGCATCGAGTCCATCGTCCCCGAGACCGCCCGCGTGTCGGCGCACGACATCGCGGCCGCAGTGTCCCGCAGTTCCTCGGCGACCACTATGAAACGCTGCCGCCGATCGTTGACGGCGCTGCGGCTCACGCCGTACCCACTGCGACGTCGGAATGGTCGGTGGAGCGGATTCACTGGCGCAAGCGCTGTTGTGCCTGTTCCTCGGCGGCGTCAAGTGCGGGTTCGAGTGTGGCGAGCGCGGAGCGGAGCAGGTCCGGTAGCGAGCCGGACGGCACGACGAGCCCACCGCTTGCGAGGGGTGCGGCCGGAGGTTGCAGCCACTGCTGGAGCGCGACCCGAACTGCAGCGGCCACGCTCGCCGCGAGCACGCGGGGGGCGGGCGTGCCCGTGTGGCCGAGGCGCTGGTCGATCGCGGCGGCGAGGGGGTGTTCGATCGCTGCGGCGGCGTCGAGGTACGTGTCACGCAGCGTGGGGCTGGCGGTGATCAGCAGTAGCTCATCCTGGTCGCGGGGTTCGGTGTACTGCTCCAGGATCGCTTCGGTCAAGGCGTCGGCGAGGCGGACGTGGGTGGGCCAGGCGGCCACGGCCGCGGCGACTCGGTGTTCCCGTTCGGCGGTGACGGCGGCGACGATCGCCTGTTCGCGACTGGAGAAGTAGTTGTTGTAGGTCCTCGGCGAGACCCCGGCTGCCTCGGCGATGTCGTCGACGCGGACGTTGGCGGGTCCGTGCTTGAGGGCCAGTCGAAGTGCCGCCTCGCGCAATGCCACTCGGGTGGCCTGCTTCTTCTCCTCGCGCAGTCCGGTCCGCTTTGTCGTCACCGTCGAAGCATCCCAGCTTGAGTGCGTGCACGCAAACTTGCGTGCACGCACTATTTGTTCTTACTCTCAGGCCCCCTACAGAAAGGTTCAGACGCATGCGAGCCAAGGGCATCTGCTACGACACCGGCTTCCTCCGCAATGGCAGCAGTTCCCGGGAGCACTTCGACCCCGCCCTGGTCAAGAGGGAGCTGACGATCATCCGCGACGATCTCCACTGCACGGCCGTCCACATCACCGGCGGCGACCCGGACCGCCTGGAGCTCGCCGCCCGTCACGCCGCCGAGCTCGGACTGGAGATCTGGTTCTCGCCCTACCCGCTGGAGCTGACGACCGACGAAATCCTCATCCTGATCGCCGAATGCGCAGAGCGGGCCGAGCGGCTCCGGACACAGGGAGCCGAGGTCGTGTTCGTCACAGGTGCTGAACTGAGCGTCATGAACCGTGGGTTCCTCGAAGGCGACAGCGCCGAAGAGCGAATCGGCTGGCTGCTGAGCGACCCGGCCCGTCGGCCCGAGAGGGTCGCCACAGTCGGCACCCGCCTCAACGCCTTCCTCCGCGAAGCCGTGGCGGTGGTCCGCGAGCGCTTCCACGGCAAGGTCACCTACGCCGCCATCCAGTTCGAAGCCGTCGACTGGGACTTGTTCGACTTCACGACCTTCGAACTCATCCGGTCCGCGGAGGTGGCCGACCGATTCCGAGACGCTGTGCGCAGCCTCGTCGCGCAGCCCAAACCGGTCGCTATCACCGGCTTCGGTACCGCCACCTGGCGCGGCGCGGGTGACGTCGCACCCCGCAGCATGGAAATCCTCGAAACCGACGAAGCCACCGGAGCTCCGCTCCGGCTGACCGGAGAATACGAGCGCGACGAGGCGGGCCAAGCGGCCTACCTGATCGACCTGCTGGAGATCTTCGACAGCGAGGGCGTCGACAGCGCCTTCGTATTCCTCTTCGCGTTGTACAACCTGCCCCACCGCCCCGAAGGCGATCCTCGCGACGACCTCGACCTCGCCAGTCTCGGCATCGTCAAGATCCTCGAAGACCGCCACGGCGACACTTATCCCGACCTGCCCTGGGAGCCCAAGGCCGCCTTTGCCGCGATCGCCGACCACTACCGCGACTGAGTCCGCTCGGGAGCAAGGCGTGGGGGACGGATGAGGCCCTGGAAGTCCTTCCGATGATCATGAGGTGGCCCGTGCCTGCTGCTGCATCCTCTCCCATCCCTGCCGCGCTGGTGAAACTGGGGCCTCTGGACGCCGGCCGGATCGCCGACCTGCGCCTGTACTTCGACTCGGTGCCCGACCCGCGCGCCCGCCGGGGCCGGTGGTACTCACTCACGGCGATCCTGTTGGTGTGTGCGTGCGCGGTCGTCTCGGGAGCGAGGAGCGTCGATGAACTCGCCGAGTGGGGCCAGCGTGCTTCGAACGCACTCCTGACAGTGATCGGGATCCGGCGCCACCTGCTCAGATGGCGGCGCTCTCCGGCGTCGGCCACGATCGGCCGTGTGCTCGGGGCTGTTGACGGTGACGCCCTGGACCGGGCGGCCGGCGCCTATCTGGCCGACCGGCACCGCGCCGCCACCGAACCCGCCCAGGCGCCGTCGCCCTCCGCGTCCCGGCAGCGGCGCGTGATCGCTGTCGACGGCAAAACACTCAAGGGATCAGCCCGTCTCACCGCGACGCGCCGGCATCTGCTCTCCGCGGTCACTCACGGCACCGTCGTGACCCTCGCCCAGGTTGAGGTCGGCGCGAAGACGAACGAGATCACACACTTCCGTCCGCTGCTGGCACCGCTTGACCTGACCGGCACCGTCGTCACCTTCGACGCCCTGCACTCGGTCAAGGCGAACATCTCCTGGCTGGTGGAAACCAAGAAGGCCCACTACATCGCGGTGATCAAGACCAACCAGCCCACCGCCTACGCCCAACTCGCCGGCCTGCCCTGGCAGTCCATCGCAGTCCAGCACACCGCCTCCGGGACCGGACACGGACGCCGAGAGTCCCGCTCGATCAAGACCTGCGGGATCGCCGACGAACTCGGCGGGATCGCCTTTCCCCACGCCCGCCTGGCCATTCGCGTCCACCGCCGCAAGCCCACCGGCGAACGTGAGACCCGTGAGAGTGTCTACGCCGTCACCAGCCTCGACGCCCACCAAGCCGGTCCCGCTGACCTGGCCGCCGCGATTCGCGGGCACTGGGGAGTGGAGAACTCCTCGCACTACATCAGGGACGTCACTTTCGCCGAGGACGCTTCCACCGTCCACGCCGGGACCGCACCACGGGCCATGGCGACCCTCCGCAACCTCGCCATCGGCGTGCTGAAAACCCTCGGAGCCGACAACATCGCCAAGACCACCCGGGCGATCCGCGACGAGCCCTACCGAGCACTCCCCATCCTGGGCATCACCAACGATCCGGACAGCTACGGAACTTGATCAAGCCCTGCGGGCAGGGCGGTCGCTCGGGTCAGGTGACCATGCGCTGTCCGGTCGCTGTCCACAGGTCGGTGAAGTCGTCGGTCCAGCGCCAGAGTTGGGGCAGGCGGGACCCGCTGTCACGGTGCAGGTGCGAGTGCTTCACAGTGCGGCCACGGCTCCTCGGCCGGCCACAGCAACGGCCCTCAGACCGAGCTTTCCCCGACCGACGGCGACCCGGGACGAGGGTGCAGCCGGATCGCAGGACGCGCCAACGGCGCAAGCTCGGGAAATACCTCGGCCAGGTCCACGGGCAGGGCAGGGCTGATGCAAGTTCCGGAGGCGTGCGGTTGGTCGGGTAGGACCGGTTGGGGCGGATAGCAGAGCAGGCACGGGCTTCGTGATCATCGTGGTGTCTAAGCCCGTTGATCATGAGGTGGCCCGTGCCTGCCGCAGTATCTTCCCCTATCCCCGCTGTCCTGCTGAAGCTGGGTCCGCTGGACGCGGACCGGGTCGCTGACCTGCGTCCCTACTTCGGCTCGGTGCCCGATCCGCGTTCGCGGCGGGGCCGGTGGTATTCCCTGACGGCGATCTTGCTGGTCTGTGCCTGTGCGGTCGTCTCGGGTGCGAGGAGCATCGATGAGCTGGCTGAATGGGGCGTGCACGCCTCCAGCGGGCTCTTGGCGGCTCTCGGTATCCGTGGCCATCCACTCAGGTGGCGACGCTGTCCGTCGGCGGCGACGATCGGGCGTGCGCTGGGGGCAGTTGACGGTGATGCCCTGGATCGGGCGGTGGGTGCCTACCTCGCGGACCGGCACCGTAGGGCCGTCGAATCAGCCGGCACCTCTGAGTCACGGCGCGTCATCGCCGTGGACGGCAAGGCGCTCAGGGGCTCCGCCCGCGGAGACACGGCCCGCCGTCACCTGCTTTCGGCGGTCACCCACGGCCGCGTCGCGACGCTCGCCCAAGTGGAGGTCGGTGCGAAGACGAATGAAACCAGGCACTTCAAGCCGCTGCTCGCGCCGCTGGACCTGGCCGGTGTCACGGTGACCTTCGACGCCCTGCACTCGGTCAAGGCGAACATCTCCTGGCTGGTCGAGACCAAGAAGGCGCACTACATCGCCGTGATCAAGACGAACCAGCCCATCGCCCACAGCCAGCTCGCGGCTCTGCCGTGGCGGGACATCGCCGTCCAGCACACCCGCTCGGAGACCGGGCACGGTCGGCGCGAGTCCCGTTCGATCAAGACCTGCGCCATCGCCGACGAACTCGGAGGTATCGCCTTTCCCTACGCCCGGCTGGCCATCCGCGTCCACCGCCGCCGCAAGGAAACCGGCCGCCGCGAAAGTCGTGAGAGCGTCTACGCCGTCACCAGCCTCGACGCCCACCAGGCCGGCCCGGCCGACCTGGCCGCCGCAATCCGTGGGCATTGGGGAGTGGAGAACTCCTCGCACCACATCCGAGACGTCACCTTCGCCGAGGACGCCTCCACCGTCCACACCGGCACCGCACCCCGCGCCATGGCCGCCTTCCGCAACCTCGCCATCGGCACCCTGAAGATCCTCGGAGCCGACAACATCGCCAAGACCACCCGAGCCATCCGAAACAAGCCCGAGCAAGCACTCCGAATCCTGGGCATCACCAACAACCCGGACACTCAAGGAACTTGATCAAGCCCTGCCCTGCCCGCCCACGACCCGAAAGACCTCGGAGACCCCGCACCGGACGGCCACCCGGCGATCATCGCTGCCCGCGTCCCGAAGAAACACCCGGAACCCGCCCGACACCCGTGATCAGAATTCACGCGGTGGATCGAGGCTGAGGGCCGCTGTGAAGGTCAACTCCCGTTACTCACATTTCGCCCTGCGCATGGCGGGCGCGGGGTGTGACCATTCTCCCTCATCACCCAAGCCACGGAGAATCCCCCGGCGCACCCTGGAAAGTTACAGGGTCACCCTGAATGTCAGTCGATTAGCATGGGCGTCATTGGATCCAGCCGAATGCAGGATCCAACCAAGGGGAGACAATCATGCGTTAGCAGGCGGCTGTTCATTCTCGTTGTCGGCTGTCCACTTTGCCAAGTCGTACGGCCACAGGTCTGGACCGACTCGTCGTACCGGTCCTCCTCGATGTCGAGCTTTTCAAGGAGGCTGAATCCGAGCTCGTTGTCCTCTTCTGCTCAACAGTCCTGCAGGCCGAACACCAGGCTTTTTCAATCGTGCGTGGCTGTGCCACCCGGGCGAGGAAAACTACTCGGCCGACCAAGCCGGCCCTGAACCGATCACCCAAAACGCAATGGTTCGTCACCGGAGACATGCAATTCCCAGTCGAGCAAGAAGGGGCAACAATGCGCACCAGGGCAATAGCTATCTCATTTGGAATGGCTGTCGCGTTCACGGGGATCTCAGTGCCCACGGCGAGCGCCTACGACAACTCGGACCTGTCGGTCCGGAGTTGGGAATACAACACCAGCGACTGCCCTTGCTCGAACAACAGCGGCCTCGACTACACCAGCTTCAAGGAGGACGCGGGCGGCGAGGCTTTGAAGCTGGTCGTGGAGAAGAACGGCGTCGCCGTGGCGCAGGTCGAGTTCCACCCGTCGGACGAGGTGCTGTACGTCTACGACGGCAAGAACGACGGCGACACGATCTACGTCCGGGCACATTGGTGGGAGGGCCTCAAGAAGGAGGCGACCTACTGGGCGCCGGGGACGTCCAAGGAAATCGATATGAACAGGGTTGAAATGGGAGAAGACGACGACCTCGACGAGGGTGAGTCCGTGTACTTCAGGCTCTACGACGACAAGGCTCTGACCGACCCGATCACCGACTGGTACGACTACGTCGCGCATGCCTGACGGCCTGACGGCCTGACGCATGGGGGTGGTTGACGATGACAACCACCCCGCTGGACGTTCCCGCGCTGTCACCAAGGCCCTCCATGGCACGGCCTGCCCGAGAAGGCCCTTTCAGGTGGGTGGACTGGTCGCGCTTGCAGACCGCATGACGGCGGGGGCGGCCAGGGCGGCAGGCGTAATGATCGCAGCGAGGCCGTTTCTTATGGATCACTCCATAAGTGCCGAGCTGCCCATGATGCGATAAGTCCATGCGACCTGAACACTGCGGGACCAGGAACCACATCGAGCTGTGGCATGACTGTGCGCTGCCGTCTGGACCAGGGCGGATCAGGTTCTGGACAGTAGTGCGTGGCTCGCTCCTGCCGATATTCGTCTGGACAGGCGTGGCCTGCTTCACATACTTCGTCTACAACCCGGTCGTGACTCTGGTCCTCGGTGGGCTTTTCGCCTTGTCGTTCATCGTGGGGTTCGGGCTGCGTCGCAGGGCAAGGCACTCGGTTCGCTGCAGCGCCTACGGTGCGCTGGGCGGAGTATTCGACAAGTCCATGGCCGGGTTCTGAGCCGTTCCGGCAGAGGGCGCCTGTCATTGGCTGGAGCGTGTTGCCCACGCCCAGTGGATCAGAAACGAGCCCCTGGGCAATTGCCCACTTCAGACGTCCTCTCAGGCGGGCTGTCCGGTCGAGGCTGTAGACCGCATGACGACAGGGGCGGCCAGGGCGGCAGGCGTGACGCAGCTCAACAGGACCACGGGCCACGCGGCCAGTCCCACGAAGAACGAGGTGGGGACACTGGCGCAGAGAGCGGCCATTGCGACCGCGACGACGTGAGCGGACCGGGAGGTCGGATCGGTGCTCATCGCCTTGGCCCAGAGCAGCACGACCATGATGGTTGCCAACTCGACGGCTGCTGCGGGGACGGCGACCTGGAGTGCAGCCGCCCACCGGTACCCGCTCTGCGTGCTCGCTCCGGACTGCGCCTCGAACACGCCGGAAAGCCAGTAGGAGAAAACCGCCAATGGTGCGACCGTCGACACCGCGACGTATCCCAGGCGGATCAGGAGCTGAAAGCCTTTCACGCTTCACCTTCACATCTGTCCCGGCTAATACCGGGATACTGGGATGTACCAGGACGCCACCCACTGCCTGACCAACACAGATTTCGTACGCGCTGTTGTAGGTCTTGCCGTCGTTATCGTTTTCCCGCCGGACGACGACAGACGTGCCTCTGGCTCGCCTAAGTGCCGGTACCGGGGTGTGGGTTGTGGCGCTTCACACTCCGGCTTCCGTCAGGAACGGGCTCGGGGGGCCCGACCAGGAGATGTGGAGGCTGTCTCGGGGGCGGGTGCAGGCGACGAAGAGGAGGCAGCGTTCGGACATCATGTCCGCCTCGTGCTGTTGGGGGTCGAGGTCGGGCGGGGTGATCGCCTTCGCGAACGGCAGGGCGTCCTCGGTGACGCCGACCACGGCGACGCAGCGGAACTCGAGGCCCTTGAAGGAGTGCATGGTGCCGACCCGGACGGCGTCCGCGCCCTTGGCCGTGTCGGCGGAGCGCAGGGCGACGGCGGGCAGGCCGGCCGCTTCGAGGTGGGCCACCGTCGTCGCGCACGTCTTGTTGAAGCGGGCGGTGACTCCGATGTCCGCCGGGCGCACCCCCGCGTCCAGCCATGCCCGTACCTGCGCCGCGAGCGCGTCGAGTTCGGCTTCCTCGGTCGCCGCCGCGTGGACGGTGGGACCGTCGCCGTGCAGGGCGGAGCGGTAGCCGAGCAGGGTGTCTTTGCGGTTGGCGTCCTCCAGCTCGGCGATCGGCCGGCCGACGAGCAGCGCGGTCGACCAGCGCAGGATCTCCTGCGTGCTGCGGTAGTTCTTGCGCAGCTTCACCGACCGTCCGGTCACCTTGATGCCGAGCGACCTCAGGGACACCTTCGAGTCGTAGATGCGCTGGTGGGGGTCGCCGGCGATGAACAGGTCGTCGGGGCGGGCGGGGACGGCCGCGCGCAGCAGACGCCACTGCGCCGGGTGCAGGTCCTGCGCCTCGTCCACCACGACGTGCCGGTACTGCGGGCCCTTCTCCTCCAGCAGCCGCGCGGCCTCCACGCACGTCTGCAGCCAGGTGCGGGCTCCGTCGGCGGCCAGATCGGCCGTGAACCGCTCGATCGTCTCCCACACCAGGGGCCGTTCGGCGGCCGCGAGCCGGCTTCCGCGGCCGCGCCGGTCCGCCGTCTCGTACGCGGCGAGGGTCGTGATGCCCTGGGCCAGGACGACGTGCCGGTACTCCTGGAGGAGGAACTGGGCGCTGCCGGGGAAGCCGGTCGCCTTCGCGGCCTTGCCCCAGCGGCTTTCCTCCGCGTTGTGCAGCAGCGGCCGCAGGGGCACCGCGCCGGGCGAGTCGGCGACGACACGGCTCGCGAAGCCGTCCACCGTCGAGATGTCCACCCGCGCGCGCAGCTCCGGGTCCTCCACCAGTGACTCGAGTCCGGCGCGCAGCGCGTTGACGAGCGCGTTGGTGTACGTGGTGAGGAGGACGCGGTCCCCGTCGCGCAGATGCCCCAGCAGGTGCTTGACGCGGTGCAGCGCGACCACGGTCTTGCCGGTGCCCGGCCCGCCGGTGACCTGGGCGGGCCCGGAGTAGGACGCCCGGTAGGCGACCTTGCGCTGGGAGGGGTGCAGGAACACCCGCCAGGCCGCGAACGGCTTCTCGAGGATGTCCCGCAGTTCCTCGGAGGCGGTGACCAGAGCGATGCGGGCCCGGCTGTGCCGGATCGCCGTCTCGTAGTCCTGGGTGTCCACCGGCTGCGACGACGCCTGCAACGCGGGTGCGACGATGTCCTGCCAGACCTCCTCGACGCTGCACCCCTCCGCGAGGTACTGCAGCACCTCCCGCTGGTCCTGCGGCAGCAGCGGCGCGAAGATCTCCAGCTGCTCCTTGTCGACGAGCGACCGGGCCTGCCGCAGCGTCTCGGCGTCGATGCCGAGCGCGGTGAGGTCCCCGTCGGAGAACTTCGCGAACAGCCGCTCCTTCGGTGACGTCAGCGCCACCCGCTCGTACGCCGGCGTGAGCTCGTCCAGCGTCGCCGCGTCGCGGATCTCGACGGCCCGTGTCACCTCGTTGATGCTGGACTTCTGCTTCTTCGCCCAGGCGATCGCCTTGTCGTGCTGCATGACCCGCAGCAGGACGAACGTGTCCCCGGTCGGCGGGGCGAGGACGACGCCGCGCCAGAACTGGTCGATGCGGATCGTCCGGATCTGCTTGTCCTTCGCGTTGGTCAGACTCTCCAGTTTCAGCCCGGGATCCTTGAAGAGCTGATCGAGGGTGAGCCGGCCGAACTTCTCCCACGCGTCCAGCACGCCCTTCCTCACCGGGGGCTGGAGTTTGGGGAGTTCGGCGAAGAACGCGATGTCGAAGGCGAGCTGCGGCATGGGTGGATCCTAAGCGCCGGGCGGGCCGGGGCGGGGGGAGAAGAGGCAGGTCAGGTGATCAGGCGGGGGATCCGGCCGGGCCGCCGTCGAGATCCAGACGGATCACCGCCAGCGTCTCGGCCACCTCGGCCGTGAGTTCGTCGTCCGGACCCCACACCACGCACAGGTCGGCGTGCAGCGGGTCCAGGACGCCGAGCGCGTCCGCGGTCCGGCCCTGCGCGAGCAGCAGCATGCCGATGTCGCGGCGCAGTTCGACGGCTTCCTCGCTCACGTCGCCGTCCACCGACCGTACGACGTCGAGGACGCCGTTCAGTCCGGCGAGCGCCTCCGTCACCTGGCCGAGTTCGCCGCGGCAGCGGGCCGCCTGGGCCCTGCTGTCCCGGGCGTCCGCGCTGCCGGGGCCGCTGACCCGCCCGTAGGCGTCGGCGAGAGCCTCGAACTCGGGCAGCGCGGCCCGGTGATCGCCCGCGAGCTGGCGGCTGACCGCCCGGTACATGCGCAGTCGCAGGACCGCCTTGTTCTCCGAGCCGAGGGCACGTGCGGCCGGCTCGATCACCTCGTCCACCACCTCGGTCGCCTGCGCGTAACGCTGCTCCTCCAGCAACGCCCGGTAGTGCGCGGCGACTTCGCGGATCTGTTCCCGCAGCGCCTCCCGCTCGGCCTCCGGAACGACGGGCGGCGCGTCGACCCCGGCGGCCGCCCCGGCGCGCGGCGCGTTCGCCGCCCCGGCGCGCGAGCGGGGCGCGTAGGGGCGGCGGAAGATGCCGGTCGGGTCGGGTGCGCCGACGGGCCCCGACCCGTCAGGCACGGCGTCCTCACCGGGCGGCGGCAGGAAGGGCCGCAGCCGCTCGTACACCTCCTGCACGTCGACGGGCCGCGCCTCGGGTGCCTTGCGGAGCAGGTGCAGGACGAGATCCTCCAGTTCCTCCGGCACGTCGGCCCGCAGCTGCCGCAGGGGCGTCGGGGGCGCGTTGACGTGCTGCATCATCAGGTGGAACTCGCCGTCCCCGCTGAACAGCGGCCGCCCGCAGAGGAGTTCGTGCAGCACGCAGCCCAGGGCATACAGGTCGGTGCGCGGCGTGACCCGTCCGCCGCGCACCTGTTCCGGCGCCATGTACTGGTGCGTCCCGATGGGGCTCCCGGTCGCCGTCAGCCGGGTGACGTCCGTCTGCAGGATGGCCGCGATGCCGAAGTCGAGCACCTTCACGGTGCCGTCGCGTGCGACGAGGATGTTGCCCGGCTTCAGGTCCCGGTGCACCACGGGCACGTCGTGCGCGTACGACAGCACGGTCGCCACCTGCGCCGCCACGGCCACCGCCCAGCTGACGGGCAGCGGCCGCGCCGGGTCCACGTACGCGGTCAGCGGCACGCCGTCGACCAGCTCCATCACCAGGAACAGCTGCTCGTACGACTCGTCCAGCACGGCGTCGTACACCTGCGGCACGCCGGGGTGCTGGATGCGGGCGGTGATCCGCGCCTCGCGCCGGAACCGTTTCGCGAACTCCTCCGCGAGGTGCGGTGACGTCACGGCCTGCGGACGGATCAGCTTCACGGCGACCGGCCGGTCCAGGACGGCGTCATAGCCCCGCCACACGTCCCCCATGCCGCCCTGGCCGAACTGCTCGAGCAGTTCGTAGCGTTCCGCGATCCGACGTCCGTCGTCCGGCACCTGACCCCCGCCCCGCCGCCCCCGTCGAGCGAACGTCCGAAATGATCTCCGCTGTGGTCGGAGACCAGTTTCGCCGCCCCGCCCCGGGCACGTCCAGCCGGATCGCGGGGCGGCCCGCGTCATCGGGTCAGGTCAGGTCTGTTCGGTTCAGGCCGGGTCTGCTCGGTTCAGGCCGGGGACGGTGCACTCCGCCCAGACGGTCTTGCCCGGACCGCCCGCGACGCGCGCCGTGCAGCCCCAGCGATCGGCCAGCTCCTCGACGAGCAGCAGCCCGCGACCGCCCTCGTCCGGTGCGGAGGCGCTGCGGATGCGCGGGAGGCGTTCGCCGCGGGTGTCGCTGACCTCGAGCCGTACGGTGCCGGCGGCCGGGTCCGCGGTGAGCAGGACGTGGAAGTCCCGTCCGGCGACGTGCCCGTGCCGTACCGCGTTCGCGCACAGTTCCGCCGCGACCAGGACGACGGCGTCGTGCGCGGCGCTGCCGTACGGGACGCCCCAGGCGTCGAGCCGGTGCCCGCACAGCCGTCGCGCCAGGCGGGCCCCACGCGGAGTGGAGCTGAAGCGCATCGCGAACCGGTGGGCGGTGAGGGGTGCTTGTGTTGCCGTCATGCACACACGGTGGCGTGTCGTGGCGTAGCGTGACCAGTGGTGACGCGCTGACGTCGGCTCTTCGTACGCGGCGGGCGCGGGCGCTGTACAGACGGTACGTGGGCGTGGGGGAGAGGCGGCAGGACGGTGACCATGCGGGACGAGGACGAGGAACAGCGGCAGCAGCGGCCGGAGGACGACCCGGGGACGGGCGTCGTCACCGCGTTCGGACGGCAGCTGAAGCTGCTGCGGGTGCGGGCCGGGCTCGAGCGCCCCGAGTTCGGCAGCCGGGTCGGCTACGCGGCCGACACGGTGGCGTCGATCGAGCAGGGACGGCGGATTCCCCAGGCCCGCTTCATCGACAAGGCCGACGAAGTACTCGGGGCGGGGGGCTTGTTGACGGCCCTCAAGGAGGAGGTGGGGCGGGCTCAGTACCCGGCGTTCTTCCGGGACGCGGCGAGGTTGGAAACGGACGCGCACGAGCTGTTCCTGTACGCGGTGCAAGCGGTTCCGGGGCTTCTGCAGACCGAGGAGTACACGCGTGCGCTGCTTGCCATGAGGCGTCCGCTGTTGGATGAGGACACGATCGAACAGCGGGTCGCGGCACGTCTGTTGCGCCAGCAGATCTTCACCCGCTGGCCTGCGCCGCTCCTGAGCTTCGTCATCGAGGAGGCTGTGCTCCGCAAGCCGTTCGGCGGTAAGGCGGTCCTGCGAGGTGTTCTTGAGAACATCTTGCTGGTCGGGGACAAGCGCAACGTCGAGATTCAGGTCATGCCGAACGACCGTGAGGACAACGCCGGCGTGGACGGTCCCTTCTCGTTGATCACACCGAAGATAGGTGACCAGATTGCGTACTTGGAGGTGCAAGGACGCAGCATCCTGGTCACGGACCGAGACGAGGTGCGGTCCATCTCAGCCCGTTATGGGATCATCCGAAGTCAGGCTCTCACTCCGCGAGAGTCCCTGGGATTCGTAGAGAAGGTGCTGGGAGAGCTATGAACACGGGTGAGTCGTGGCGCAAGAGCAGCTACAGCGGCGCGGAGGGTGGCGAGTGCGTCGAGGTCGCCGAGGCAAGCGGAGCCGTGTGGGTCCGTGACTCCAAGCG
Source organism: Streptomyces sp. B21-105 (assembly GCF_036898465.1). Lineage (NCBI taxonomy): Bacteria > Bacillati > Actinomycetota > Actinomycetes > Kitasatosporales > Streptomycetaceae > Streptomyces > Streptomyces sp. B21-105. Next base: position 7,978,715 of record NZ_JARUMJ010000001.1, read on the forward strand.
ACCCGCAGAAGCCAGGTTGTCCTTCGGGGCCGAGGCGTGGGCGGGCTTTGTGCGGATGGCCGCAGCGTGCTGAACTGAACGGGAACTGACGGGACCCGGTGCGTGCAGCGCACCGGGTCCCGTCCTGTTCAGAGTGCGGAACGTGAGCTCTTGTCCGTTTCGTGGTTGAGGTTGGAGAAGGAGCGCTGGTCAAGGAGTGAGGCTGGCCCTCAGGCTTCGGGGCGGGCGAACAAGCCGGGTTCGGTTTCGACGAGGATGCCTCGGCTGACCAGGCGCTTCAGTTTGGAGCGGATGCCTTCGGTGTTCTTCGGGAGGATCGGCAAGTCGAGGGCCTGGCAGAGGTCGCGGGCGCGCATCGGCCGGCCCGCGTGGGCCAGGGCGGTGAGGATCTGCTGGTAGGCGGGGTGGTCCGGGATGCCGGGGCGGTCCGGGCCGGTGGCGGGTGAGGGCAGCGGGAGAGTGAGGAGGGTCTTGCGGGTGATGCGCAGGTTCTGGCTCTCCGCATCGATCTCGCCGAGCTGCCGGGTGAGTTCTTCGATGCCGGCCCTCAACTGCTCAGCCTGGTCGGCCAGTTCGCGCTCGCGGGCTTCGAGGCGTAGCGCAGGCTCTGCCGGTTCAGATGCACGACGCAGCGCTGCACAACGGTTTGGGGCCACACGTTCGCGACCGCGTCCGGCAGAGCCGACAGCCCGTCGCAGACCAGCATGAGGACGTTTCTGACCCCGCGATTGCGCAGGTCGGTGAGGACTTGCTGCCAGAACTTGGCACCCTCGCCGCCGTCGCCGGCCCACAGGCCGAGGACCTCGCGGTAGCCGTCGGCGGTGACCGCGATGGCCACGTAGATCGGCCTGTTGGCGACCTGCCCGTCACGGATCTTGGTTCTGTCGACGATCTTGTGATGCGGACGGCTGAGCACATTGCTTCGCCTGTTCGCGATCATGCATCGCGTGCTCTCGTGATGTGCTCCTGGAGCTGTTTCCGTCCCTGTCCGCGTTGCTGATAGAGGAGGTCGAGCGGCGACCGGACCAGGTCGTGCTGAGAACGCGGGTGCGCGCGACGACTGGCTTGTGTCGGTGCGGTCAGAGCTCGGCCCGGGTGCACGGTCGGTACGTACGCAGGCTGCGTGATGTCGCCGTGGGCGGGCTCGGTGTCGTGATCGAGTTATGCGTGCGCCGCTTCCGCTGCGAGAACCCTGCCTGCACGGCGGTGACGTTCGCTGAACAGATCGTGGGACTGACGACCCCGCACAGTCGGCAGACCCGCTATTGCGCGGGCTGCTGACGCGGATCGGGCTGGCCCTGGCCGGCCGGGCAGGAGCCCGCCTGGCCTCCGCGGTCGGCGTCACCGTGGGCAAGGACACGCTGCTGCGGCTGGTCAGAGCCATGCCCGAACCGGAGGCCGGCGAGGTGGAGGTCCTCGGCGTCGACGACTTCGCCTTCCGCAAGGGCCGTCACTACGGCACGGTGCTGATCGACATGGCTACCCACCGTCCACTGCATCTCTACGAGGGGCGCGAGGGCGAAGACCTCGCCGCATGGCTCCGCGACCACCCCGAGGTGAAGGTGATCTGCCGGGACCGGTCCAGCGGTTACGTGGAGGGCGCACGCATCGGAGCGCCGCAGGCCGAGCAGGTCGCTGATCGCTACCATCTGTGGGCCAATCTCGGACAGGCGGTCGAGAGGACAGTGAACGGTCATCGCTCCCGTCTGGCCGAACCGCCTTCACAACCCGCAGACACCCCCGACGAACCGCAGGTAGTCCAGCTGCCGACAGAGCTGAAGATCGTGACTCGGCTCCGTGAACAGCATGCTGCCGCCCACGAGCTGTGGCAGCAGGGGATGTCGAAGGCGGGGATCGGCCGGAAACTCGGACTGCACCAGGCCACCGTCCGCAAACTGGTTCACGCCCCCTCCGCGGACGACGTCGTCGCCAAAAGCCTGCAGCGGGCGCATGTCGTCGACCCGTATGTCGGCTACCTGCACCGGCGGTGGAACGAGGGCGTCAGAAACGCCACCCAGCTCTACCGCGAGATTCAGGAACAGGGCTATCCCGGGGGCGAGTTGGCCGTCCAACGTCATCTGCGGCAGTACCGCACCGGGCGCGGACACGCACCCGATCCGGGGCCGAAGCCTCCGTCGGTCCGCGACGTCACCTCATGGATCATGACTCACCCCGAACACCTGCGGGATGAAGACGCGGGCAAGCTTCACCAGCTGCCTGAACGCGATCCCGAGCTGGACCGGCTCACTCTTCACGTCAGGAAGTTCGCCGTCATGATGACCGCATGCCACGGCGACCGCCTCGAGGACTGGATCACTGGATCACCGAGGTCGAACGAGACTCCCTCGTCCCACTCGCGGGCTTCGCCCGCAACCTCCGCCGCGACTTCGACGCCGTCCGCAACGGACTGTCGCTTCCCCACAGTTCCGGCGCCGTCGAAGGCAACATCAACCGACTGAAGATGCTGAAACGGCAGATGTTCGGCAGGGCCAGCCTCGATCTCCTTCGCAAACGCGTCCTGCTCGCGCGATGAGTCCAGCCCGTCCGGATCACAAGATCGTCGACAGAACCGATCTTGACGTGGATGGCATCGACGAAGACGACCGGATAGACCGCGTCGAGCGGGCGGGTGCGCCACTCGTTCATCGAATCCAGGTCCTTGTCGGTGATCGTGGAGATCGTCTCCTTGGAGGTCTTCATCCCGTACACCTCCTCGAGGTGCGCGACGATCTCCCCGGAGGTCATGCCGCGGGCGGTCAGCGAGAGCACCATCTCGTCCAGAGCACCGGTGCGACGGGCGCCCTTGGGCAGGATGCGGGGCCGGAAAGTGCCCAGCCGGTCACGGGGGATCTGCAGCGTGATCGGCCCGACCTCGCTCATCACCTTCTTCGTGCGATACCCGTTGCCGCCCGAACGCGAGCTCCGCCCACCGCCGCGCTCCGCCTCGGCGGCCAGATGCTCATCCAGCTCGGCCTCCAGGGCGGCCTGCATCAGGTGCTGCGTGATCGCGGGCAGCAGACCGTCCTCACCGACTAGCCTCAGCCCGCCCCCGCGGACCCTGTCCTGGGCCAGCAGTGTCAGCGCGTCCAGCAGGTCCAGGCTCAGCCCGTCCACGGACTCCCGCGTTCTCCTCATGTCCGCACCGTCCGCGGCCGCCCCGCCGGCGGCAAGCGACACGCCGCCCACCGTCTCGAGAGAGTGAGTCTTCTGGATCGTCATCAGGTGTCCCCTCAGGTGAAGTTTCCACCTAACCTCGCGCTTTCACGAAGTGGGCTGTCCGGCAGGCGGTCAGGAAAGCAGAAAGTGCCTCTGACCAGCAATGCCGGTGATTTAGGGTGTTTCCGCAGGTGAGGATAGGTGTCCTGGGTTCCCCGTGACTTTGAGTGAGTAGCTGACGCGGCTGGGAGGGCGGGGCTCGTCCCGGCGTTTGGCTTCGAAGGTGTTCCTCGGTGGTTTCTTCAGTCGTTGGCAGCGGCGGTCGCGGCGTGGGGGAAGGAGGTCGTTGAGGAGTTCCTGGACGACTTCGAGTCGGGCGGTGCACAGGATCTGCGGGTTCGCTGCGGTCTGTCCGGCGGTTGTGAGCCGGGCGAGCTGCACCATCGTGGTGAAGGAGATCCGGTCGGGATCGACCTCGCCCTGTTCGGCTGCGTGGACTTTGAGCGCGGACAGTGCCTGGTAGACGGTGAGGAGTGCGTAGACCTCCTGGCAGATGAGCTCGGGGGTCTTGGAGCGCAGGATGAAGCCGGCGCCTCGTAGCCGGTTTTTGAGTTCCGCGAAGCCGTTCTCGATCTCCCAGCGCTGGTGGTAGAGCTGGGCCAACTGCCGTGCGGGCGCCTGCCGGTGGTCGAGCAGGCTGGTCGCCAGGCGGAACTTCTCGGTTAGGGCCGGCCTGTCCTGGGACCGGACGGTGACGGTGTAGTCGATGATGCGCACGAGGTGTCCTTGAGGCAGCCCTGTCGGGGTGCGGCCGTGGAAGCGGGCGTTGCCCAGGCGCTGGCCCTCGGCGGGGGTGGGCATGACGGACACGTACGAGCCGTCGGGCAGCACCCACAGCGGTGGCAGGACGAGGTTCTTCTTGATCCGCCATGCGAGGTGGCAGCCGGTCGCCTCGACCAGGCCCCACAACTCGTGGCCGGCGAAGTTGCGGTCGGCCAGCAGCAGCATGCCCGGCCGCAGGGAGGCAAGCAGGCGTCGGGCGAGCTTGTGCTCGCTGAATCTGGCGATCGAGTCGAAGGCCGCGTCGATGATGGCGTGGGTGCCGCACTCGATCAGAGACATCAGTCTGACCTGCGGGTTTCCGCTCTTGTTGGTGCCGTCGCGGCCGGTGAATCCGAACGCGGCAGCGTTCCCGGCGGTGTCCGGTACGTCCAGCGCGGTGCCGTCCCAGGCGACCAGCCGCAGGCCGAAGGCGAACGCTCCTGGGGTCGCGGGTGTCGCCTGGGCGCCGCACCGGCGTTCGAAGAGCGCCTGGAACGGCTTGTCGCCCAGGCGCTGGCGGGCTCTGGTGAGGGCCGAACTGGTGGGCAGGCGCTGGACGAGGCCGCCCGGCAGGTGCCGCAGTTTCTCGGTCAGGGTCCGCAGGACCACCCGGTATCCCGGCGGCCCGGTGCTGTCGGAGCTGCTGAACAGGCAGAGAGCCAGGACGAAGTAGACCACCGCGCGGGCCGGCAGGAGCCTGCGGCGGCGCTCGGCCCTTCCGGTCAACTCCAGTACCTCGTCGACCACTTCGGGGGTGATCTCCTCAGTGAGTACGCCGAGTCGGATCCGGTCGCCGAACTGCGGCTCCAACCGTCTTCGGGGACTTCGAGGGGACACTGGCCGGGGCGTCGACATGACGATTGAGGCAGCAGCGATGGCAGACTGAGCGCCCAACGGGGCTCCCTTGCAGACAGTCGGATCTTGGTCGATCTCCTGTCCTACCGGGAGCCCCGTTGCCATGTCCCGAGATCATCTGGCGCATCATCAGATCGGGGCGAATCCCCTCATGCATCCCATGGGTCTACCCGCCCAAAACCGCCAGCAGCACAGCGTCCCACCTGCACCGATGCACTAAATCACCGGCATTGCTCTGACCAGCAATGCCGGTGATTTAGGGTGTTTCCGCAGGTGAGGATAGGTGTCCTGGGTTCCCCGTGACTTTGAGTGAGTAGCTGACGCGGCTGGGAGGGCGGGGCTCGTCCCGGCGTTTGGCTTCGAAGGTGTTCCTCGGTGGTTTCTTCAGTCGTTGGCAGCGGCGGTCGCGGCGTGGGGGAAGGAGGTCGTTGAGGAGTTCCTGGACGACTTCGAGTCGGGCGGTGCACAGGATCTGCGGGTTCGCTGCGGTCTGTCCGGCGGTTGTGAGCCGGGCGAGCTGCACCATCGTGGTGAAGGAGATCCGGTCGGGATCGACCTCGCCCTGTTCGGCTGCGTGGACTTTGAGCGCGGACAGTGCCTGGTAGACGGTGAGGAGTGCGTAGACCTCCTGGCAGATGAGCTCGGGGGTCTTGGAGCGCAGGATGAAGCCGGCGCCTCGTAGCCGGTTTTTGAGTTCCGCGAAGCCGTTCTCGATCTCCCAGCGCTGGTGGTAGAGCTGGGCCAACTGCCGTGCGGGCGCCTGCCGGTGGTCGAGCAGGCTGGTCGCCAGGCGGAACTTCTCGGTTAGGGCCGGCCTGTCCTGGGACCGGACGGTGACGGTGTAGTCGATGATGCGCACGAGGTGTCCTTGAGGCAGCCCTGTCGGGGTGCGGCCGTGGAAGCGGGCGTTGCCCAGGCGCTGGCCCTCGGCGGGGGTGGGCATGACGGACACGTACGAGCCGTCGGGCAGCACCCACAGCGGTGGCAGGACGAGGTTCTTCTTGATCCGCCATGCGAGGTGGCAGCCGGTCGCCTCGACCAGGCCCCACAACTCGTGGCCGGCGAAGTTGCGGTCGGCCAGCAGCAGCATGCCCGGCCGCAGGGAGGCAAGCAGGCGTCGGGCGAGCTTGTGCTCGCTGAATCTGGCGATCGAGTCGAAGGCCGCGTCGATGATGGCGTGGGTGCCGCACTCGATCAGAGACATCAGTCTGACCTGCGGGTTTCCGCTCTTGTTGGTGCCGTCGCGGCCGGTGAATCCGAACGCGGCAGCGTTCCCGGCGGTGTCCGGTACGTCCAGCGCGGTGCCGTCCCAGGCGACCAGCCGCAGGCCGAAGGCGAACGCTCCTGGGGTCGCGGGTGTCGCCTGGGCGCCGCACCGGCGTTCGAAGAGCGCCTGGAACGGCTTGTCGCCCAGGCGCTGGCGGGCTCTGGTGAGGGCCGAACTGGTGGGCAGGCGCTGGACGAGGCCGCCCGGCAGGTGCCGCAGTTTCTCGGTCAGGGTCCGCAGGACCACCCGGTATCCCGGCGGCCCGGTGCTGTCGGAGCTGCTGAACAGGCAGAGAGCCAGGACGAAGTAGACCACCGCGCGGGCCGGCAGGAGCCTGCGGCGGCGCTCGGCCCTTCCGGTCAACTCCAGTACCTCGTCGACCACTTCGGGGGTGATCTCCTCAGTGAGTACGCCGAGTCGGATCCGGTCGCCGAACTGCGGCTCCAACCGTCTTCGGGGACTTCGAGGGGACACTGGCCGGGGCGTCGACATGACGATTGAGGCAGCAGCGATGGCAGACTGAGCGCCCAACGGGGCTCCCTTGCAGACAGTCGGATCTTGGTCGATCTCCTGTCCTACCGGGAGCCCCGTTGCCATGTCCCGAGATCATCTGGCGCATCATCAGATCGGGGCGAATCCCCTCATGCATCCCATGGGTCTACCCGCCCAAAACCGCCAGCAGCACAGCGTCCCACCTGCACCGATGCACTAAATCACCGGCATTGCTCTGACCAGCAATGCCGGTGATTTAGGGTGTTTCCGCAGGTGAGGATAGGTGTCCTGGGTTCCCCGTGACTTTGAGTGAGTAGCTGACGCGGCTGGGAGGGCGGGGCTCGTCCCGGCGTTTGGCTTCGAAGGTGTTCCTCGGTGGTTTCTTCAGTCGTTGGCAGCGGCGGTCGCGGCGTGGGGGAAGGAGGTCGTTGAGGAGTTCCTGGACGACTTCGAGTCGGGCGGTGCACAGGATCTGCGGGTTCGCTGCGGTCTGTCCGGCGGTTGTGAGCCGGGCGAGCTGCACCATCGTGGTGAAGGAGATCCGGTCGGGATCGACCTCGCCCTGTTCGGCTGCGTGGACTTTGAGCGCGGACAGTGCCTGGTAGACGGTGAGGAGTGCGTAGACCTCCTGGCAGATGAGCTCGGGGGTCTTGGAGCGCAGGATGAAGCCGGCGCCTCGTAGCCGGTTTTTGAGTTCCGCGAAGCCGTTCTCGATCTCCCAGCGCTGGTGGTAGAGCTGGGCCAACTGCCGTGCGGGCGCCTGCCGGTGGTCGAGCAGGCTGGTCGCCAGGCGGAACTTCTCGGTTAGGGCCGGCCTGTCCTGGGACCGGACGGTGACGGTGTAGTCGATGATGCGCACGAGGTGTCCTTGAGGCAGCCCTGTCGGGGTGCGGCCGTGGAAGCGGGCGTTGCCCAGGCGCTGGCCCTCGGCGGGGGTGGGCATGACGGACACGTACGAGCCGTCGGGCAGCACCCACAGCGGTGGCAGGACGAGGTTCTTCTTGATCCGCCATGCGAGGTGGCAGCCGGTCGCCTCGACCAGGCCCCACAACTCGTGGCCGGCGAAGTTGCGGTCGGCCAGCAGCAGCATGCCCGGCCGCAGGGAGGCAAGCAGGCGTCGGGCGAGCTTGTGCTCGCTGAATCTGGCGATCGAGTCGAAGGCCGCGTCGATGATGGCGTGGGTGCCGCACTCGATCAGAGACATCAGTCTGACCTGCGGGTTTCCGCTCTTGTTGGTGCCGTCGCGGCCGGTGAATCCGAACGCGGCAGCGTTCCCGGCGGTGTCCGGTACGTCCAGCGCGGTGCCGTCCCAGGCGACCAGCCGCAGGCCGAAGGCGAACGCTCCTGGGGTCGCGGGTGTCGCCTGGGCGCCGCACCGGCGTTCGAAGAGCGCCTGGAACGGCTTGTCGCCCAGGCGCTGGCGGGCTCTGGTGAGGGCCGAACTGGTGGGCGGGCGCTGGACGAGGCCGCCCGGCAGGTGCCGCAGTTTCTCGGTCAGGGTCCGCAGGACCACCCGGTATCCCGGCGGCCCGGTGCTGTCGGAGCTGCTGAACAGGCAGAGAGCCAGGACGAAGTAGACCACCGCGCGGGCCGGCAGGAGCCTGCGGCGGCGCTCGGCCCTTCCGGTCAACTCCAGTACCTCGTCGACCACTTCGGGGGTGATCTCCTCAGTGAGTACGCCGAGTCGGATCCGGTCGCCGAACTGCGGCTCCAACCGTCTTCGGGGACTTCGAGGGGACACTGGCCGGGGCGTCGACATGACGATTGAGGCAGCAGCGATGGCAGACTGAGCGCCCAACGGGGCTCCCTTGCAGACAGTCGGATCTTGGTCGATCTCCTGTCCTACCGGGAGCCCCGTTGCCATGTCCCGAGATCATCTGGCGCATCATCAGATCGGGGCGAATCCCCTCATGCATCCCATGGGTCTACCCGCCCAAAACCGCCAGCAGCACAGCGTCCCACCTGCACCGATGCACTAAATCACCGGCATTGCTCTGACCAGCAAGAATGAGGATTGTCGAGGTCCTTGTTCCTGCCACCGCCGGAGGCACTTCCCAGGTGAAGCACTCTATCGGGTCCTATCCCCGCGTCCGTGTCCAGGACGACGGCCGCCAGGTCGTCTCCCAGGCCGGGGCGGTCCTGCTCGTCGAAACAGTCCGCAAGATCGGTCTTGACCAGGCCATATCCCAGGCTCTGGCTCCGTGGCGCAAACCGCGGGCCGTCCACGACCCCGGCAAGGCCCTCCTGGACGTCGCCCTGGCGGTCGCACTGGGCGGGGATTGCCTCGCGGACGTCGCGATGCTGCGGTGTGAGCCGGCCGTCTTCGGCCCGGTCGCCTCCGACCCGACCATCTCCCGCCTGATCGACACCCTCGCCGCCTCCGGCGAGAAAGCCCTGCAGGCCATCCGGTCCGCACGCTCCGAAGTCCGCAACCGGGTCTGGTCGTTGGCCGGCGAGAACGCCCCGGACGCAGACGGCCAGGTCATCGTCGATCTCGACGGTGTCCTGGTGGTCGCGCATTCCGACAAGGAGGACGCGGCCCCGACCTGGAAGAAGACCTACGGCCATCACCCGCTGACCGCCTTCGTCGACCATGGACCGGGCGGCACCGGTGAGCCCGTCGCTGCCCTTCTGCGACCGGGAAATGCGGGCTCCAACACGGCAGCCGACCACATCACCACCGCGCGACTCGCCCTGGCTCAACTGCCGAAGCACTACCGGCGAGGGCGGCAGACCCTGATCCGCACCGACTCCGCGGGCGGCACCCACGACTTCGTGTCCTGGCTCGCCGGGCGAGGCCGATGGTTGTCCTACTCGGTCGGCATGGTGATCACCGAAGCGATCCACGAGCACGTGCTGAAGGTCCCCGCATCAGCCTGGACGCCGGCCGTCGAGACCGACGGTGAGGCCCGTGACGGGGCCTGGGTCGCCGAGCTCACCGGCAAGCTCCTTAACGGCTGGCCCAAGGGCATGCGACTGATCGTCCGAAAGGAACGGCCCCATCCCGGTGCTCAGTTGAGGATCACGGACGCGGACGGCATGCGAATCACGTGCTTCGCGACCAATACCCCTGACCGGCCGATCGCCGAGCTCGAGCTCCGTCACCGGCTACGGGCCCGGGCCGAGGACCGGATCCGGGCCGCCCGGGCCACCGGCCTGCGCAACCTGCCCCTGCACACAACAGCCCAGAACAAGGTCTGGCTCGAGGTCGTCCAGATCGCTCTCGACCTGCTGGCCTGGATGCCCATGCTCGCTCTCACCGGCAAGGCCCGACTCTGGGAACCCCGCCGCCTGCGATTCCGGCTGTTCTCCGCGGCCGCTCAGCTCGTCACCACCGGCCGCCGCAGGATTCTCCGCCTCACCCAGCACTGGCCCTGGACCGGCGAGATCACCACCGCTCTCGAACGGCTCACGCTCCTGCCCACCCCCGGCTGACCAGCAACCTCAACCGTCCCGACGACAGCACCACCCGATCCCGGGCAGTGGAACCCGGCGCCCACCCGACGCGACAACCGGGCCGCCGGCCTGCCCCCGTCAGCTCCGGAAAGCGAAAGGGCCCACCGACTCCGTCGGCGGACCCTCGCGAAAGATCGAGGCTAATTCATGACACTCCCTGTGTAGGGCAGATATCTGTGGAGTCGGCACGCCTAAGGGAAACGTCGTAGGCGGCTCAAGCGGCATCATCACCACGGGGCCGATCGACCCAAGTAACCCGAGCATGGGCAGCTGCCATAAGGGCTCCTGTAGTAGCAGTGGTGGAAAACCCGGTACTCACCGTGGTGGGTCTACAGCGGGGTCAAATTGCTTCGTATATGCATGTGATCCAGACATCTTCCGTAGAACTGGACTGGACCTGGGGGACAAGCCTCAAGACTTTCATGCTCCTACGCTCGCTCATGAATTTCCCAGATAGTCAAGAACACCCTTAAGACACTCCTGAGTGAGCCCGAGCGTACGACAGGTTGTGGTGGACCTGGCCGGGACGGCGTTCGGGAGGTGTCGTGCGATGTGAAGGGTGGCGTCTTCATGGGGGGCCCTCCCGGTACCGGTGGGGAGGGGCCTCCCGGCGCCAGTAGGGGGTCGTCAAATATCAAGGGAGCCGCAGGCGAAGCGAGAGCCCTACAGGAGCTTGAAGATCGGGGATATACCATCATGGGGACGCATGTGATGCTTGAAAACAAATTCGGGGATATAGCATACGCCGATATTATTGCTACCAAGCGCGGAAATGGTTTGGGTGCACCCGAATACTTTGAAGTGAAGAATGGTCCAGGGGCCAAGTTGACTGGACCGCAGAAAAAGGTGTATGGGCAACTGTCGGACGAAAGGGGCGTGATTTTGCGGTCCGATAAAATGAGTGAATGGGGTTTGAAGAATGGTGACTTGCTCCCGCAGGGCGACGTCAACATGATTCTTTATGGTGGGGCGAGGGCGTGGTAGAACAGGATGGTGAGGGGGTGCTTGTGAGCGGAAAGATGCACGACCAACAAGGAAGAGTGGGTGAGAGATGAGCTACGACCTGGCGGTTTGGCAAGGAGACGTGCCGGCGAGCAATCGCGAAGCGGCTAAGGTGCATGATCGCCTGTACGACGAGTATCTTGAGGGCGATGACCTGGTACCGTCGGTAAGTGCTATCGCTGAGTTCTTGGGCGCACTTACTGAGCGCTGGCCCGATAATGATGCCGGAGATGATACGCCCTGGGCTTCAGTGCCTCTTTCTGGAAGCGCAAGTGGGCCATATGTTTACATTGGGCTCGCATGGAGAACTGCAGATATGGCATCTGCTCATGTGGCGCAGGTCGCCAACAGGTTTGGTTTGATCTGCTTTGATCCTCAGATGCGGACGCTTCGGTCAAGCTAACCTCGCGCCTTCGCGCGCCCAGCAGACTCGGAGGTCTTCGTGATGTAGCTGATCTTGAGTCGTAAGCTCGTTGTCGCCTGCCGGTGGAAGTCCGGTCCGGGTAGCTGCCAGGAGGCCCGGTAGCAGACTGGCGGCGTCGGGGGGAAACGCCCGGCGTCGAAGCCGCTCGCAGTCGCCGCTCCCGCAGGCCCCGCCCGGGCCCGGGGTGCCGTCCCGCCGCAGACAGCGGATCAAGCTGGGCGCGACGGCTGCCGTGGCCCTGTTCGTCGGCGTCGGCATAGGGGCGGGCGGCAGCGGGTCGGCGTCCGGCGACACCACGGACGCAAAGGCCGCGCCCGGCCCCACGGTGACGGTGACCGAGGCGGCGCGGAGCGAGGCGGAACCCGCCCCCGCGGTCACGAAGACCGTGACCGCGACGGCCACGGCGACGGTCACCGCCCAGCCGAAGAAGGCCGCACCGGCCGGCCCCGAGGCCACGTTCTCCGGCGAGGGCGAGTACCTGGTCGGCGAGGACATCAAGCCCGGGACGTACAAGACAACCGGCCCCGACGGCGAGTTCGGCTGCTACTGGGAGCGGGCCAAGGACGCCAGCGGCGAGTTCGACTCGATCATCGCCAACAACAACCTGGAAGGGCCGGGCCGGGTGACCCTCCACAAGGGCGAGTACTTCAAGACCAACCGCTGCGCGGAGTGGAAGAAGGTCTCCTGACCCGCGTCGGCCGCCCAGCCCTCCCTGCCAGGTGTCAGCAGTCGCGCAGTTCTGCCGACTGGTTCAGGATCTGGGCTCGGGTGGAGGTGAAGCGGGTGTGGGTCTCGCCGCCGCGGGCTCCGGGGCGGAAAGCGGCGACGCGGTGGCAGTTCTGGAAGGCCAGGGTGATGTCGAAGTGGCGTTCCAGGCTGCCGCGGATGGCGTCGCTGGCGAGGGCGCGCAGCGGCTGGCCGCGCTCCTGCTCGGAGGCCGGCGGGGTCTGGTTGTCGGCGAACTCGCTGATGTAGCAGTGGAGTTGGGTGGAGAGGTCGGAGACGAGTCCACAACCCCGTTGTTAAGGTGGCCCCGCGAAGTCAGTGATCGAAACGGGGCGACGATGACATTCGACGATGAATGGGCGCAACTGGTCTCGCAGGCGAGGCAGAGGCAGAGCACGGGGATGCGGCTCGACCAACTGGAGCCGGGGTCGGGCGGGACGGGTGGCGAGGCCGGCTTGGACCTGGTCGTGAAGCAGGACGATCTCGGGGCGGTCGGCCATGAGGCTTTCCTGCTGCATGGCGAGTTGCACAAGAGGGCCGACATCGTCAGCGCGGGTGCCGACAAGAACGGGGAAGGCTCGACGGCAAGGGCTGCCCGGGAGTGCTCTGACCGCAACCTGACCATGGGCGGTGAACTGTATACGACTCTGTCGGTGTGGGACTCCCAGGTCAAGACCGTCCTGCAGATGTGTGCCCACATCTCCAATCATCTGGACTTCTCGAAGAAGCTGCACGCCAACGATGATGCGGCGATCGCGGCCTCCTTGCGGGGTCGGGACGGGACCGCCATGCCGGTCTCCGAGATCTCCAAGTACGTGCGCTGACGGGAGACTCGATGAGTGCTTTCGCCTACTCCGATCTGCTGGCGCTGGACCTCGGTCGACTGGGCACGGCCGTTACCGACTGGGGGACGATGGCCGGACGGCTGGCCGACCTCCAGACCGATGTCAGGGACGGGCTGCTGAAGAAGTCTGAGGCAGCCCGCTGGCAAGGCGTCAACGCCACCGTCACCAAGAATTTCGTCCGCAGCGCGGCCAAGGAGTTCGCAGATCTCCAGAGGGAGGCGCAGAGCATCCACAGTGTGCTCGCCGACGCGCACACCGAACTCGTGCAGATCCAGAAGAGAGCTGCGGCCCTGACCGATGAGGCTCGCAGAGGTGATCCGAACCGAACTCCTGATCCCGACCATGGCCTGCTGGTGACGGACGGTGCGAACGGGACGGTGAAGGTCATCGAGTCGGTGTGCGACGTCAACGGCACCTCGCAGCGCACCAAGGACAGGATGCAGTGGTACGCAGACACCCTCACCGGTCTCGTAGCTCATGCTGCCGAGATAGATGCCGCAGTCATCCGGGCGCTGAGGAAATCCCACGGCGGGGACCCGCACAACGCCGGCCACGCCACGTACACCTCGCTCGACGAGGACCAGCTGCCCCGTGCGATGAGTCTCGCCTCGTTGGGGGACGGCGCGAACGACGAACAGCGGGCAGAGCTGCGGCGATTGTGGCAGTCACTGAGCCCGGAGGCGCGCGCCGACCTCTGGAAGGAGCACAAGGACGACCTTCTTGCAGCCGGGGTGTTCCGTCCAACCGTCAAGCAGATCGCGCCGGACAGGGGGTCGGGACCGCACGGATCGGAGGAACCCGGATTCACCGAGTACCTGACCAAGGACAAGATGAGGATGCTGGCCTCGGGCTCCGACTGGGAGGGTATGAACGGAGCCATTGTCAAGAGTTGTGGATCGAGTCGTTCGCATCGGTGGTGCTGTCGCTGGGGTTGAGGAGGTAGGAGCCCCTCGCGACGCCTTGCAGGATGCTGTCGGCGGTTGCCTCAGCGGTCAGGGTGGTGGAATCCAGGACGTGGGCCTCATAGATACCCAGGTTGCGGAACTGGCCGTGCAGTGAGCGAATCGGCTCGGGGTCGGTCAGAGCGTCGTCGGCCCGGCTCGTTGCCCGTTCCAGTGTGGTGTGTTGGTCCGGCCGAAGGATGACGTAGCTCAGCGGCAGGGCCCGCTCCCGTGCCGTCACGCGGAAGAGGTCGATGAACCAGGGCCCGACGATGCCGTCGCAGATCACGTGGTATCCGCCGTCGGCGTAGCCGAACGCTGCTGAGACCAGTACCTGCAGGACTACTTGGTTCTGCTCGTGTGCTTCGGGCAGGTAAGGCGCGATCCAGCCCTGCTTGATATAGCGCCAAAAATCGTCGCTGTGCAGGTGGACGCTGGGAGTCAGGTGATCTGCCAGCAGTTGCGCCACGGTGCTCTTGCCTGCTCCGGGCGGCCCGGTCAGGACAATTACCTGACCGTGGTCAGGGGACGTCCGAGACAGGGGCGGCGGGTTCATGCCGCCACCGTGCCACGTTCGACCAGCACACCGCTTTCGAATTTGGCTCCCGCACGGACAAGGGGCACCAGGTGGGCGCCGGTGATCGCGCGCCAGCGGGCCTGGGCGGACTCTACGAGCTTGAACACCATCGCGAGTGCGGCGGCGGGGCTGCCGGCCCCGCGGGTGACCTTGGTGCGGAGCTTGACCGTGGAGAATGTCGACTCGATGGGGTTCGTGGTCCGCAGGTGGATCCAGTGCTCGGCAGGGAAGTCGTAGAACGTCAGCAGTTCCTCCCGGTCGTCGGTGATCTTCGCGACGGCCTTGGGCCATTTGGTGCCGTAGGTGCGGGCGAACGCATCGATCGCTTTCTCGGCGTGGGCGCGGTCCTCGGCGTTGTAGATCTCCTGCATCGCCTTCGTCGCGCCCGGCTGTGCGGATTTCGGCAGGCAGTTCGTGACATTGCGGGCCTTGTGAACCCAGCACCGCTGATGGCGGGCGGCCGGAAAGACCTCGGCCAGCGCCTTCCACAGGCCCATCGCGCCATCACCGACCACCAGCTCAGGGTCGCGCATGCCACGCCTGCGGCAGTCGCGCAGCAGGTCCGCCCACGACTCGGTCGACTCACGCAGGCCCTCCGCCAGCGCGATCAGTTCCTTGGTGCCGTCCAGGCGGACGCCGAGCAGGACCAGCACACACGAGTGCGTCTGCCCGAGCCTCACCTTGGGGTGCACGCCGTCGGCCCACACGTAGACGAAGTCGCGGTCTGACAGGTCCCTGGCCTGGAAGGCGGCATGGTCATCGCCCCACTGCCGCGTCAGCCGGGTCACCGTGGCTGGCGAGAGCCCGGCGGCCGATCCGAGGAACTGCTCCAGCGCGGGCACGAAGTCCCCGGACGACAGTCCGTGCAGGTAGAGCAGGGGTAGGACCTCGGAGATCTTCGGCGACTTGCGGCACCACGGCGGCAGGATCTTGGAGGAGAACCGCTTGCGTTCGCCGGTGGCCTCGTCCACGCGGCGGTCGTTCACCCGCGGTGCCCGCACCTCGACCGGGCCGGCGGCGGTGACGACGGTCCTGGGCCGGTGATGACCGTTGCGGACCACCAGCCGTCGGCCTGCCTCATCGGTCTCGGCAGCCAACTCGGCTATGTACTGGTTGACTTCTGCCTCCAGTGCCGCGGCGAGCATCCGCCGGGCGCCCTCACGGACGATCTCGTCGATCAGGGAACCGGACTGGGTGGAGCCATCCTCGGTGACTACGCTGAGCACGGACGTACCTTCCCGACCCGCGCGCCAACGCGGGCCTACTCGGTGACCATCACAGGATCATTCGGGAAGGTACGCCCTCCGCGTTCCACCCGGGACTGATCCACAGGTATCGAGCATTG
The DNA here is from genome assembly GCF_036898465.1 of Streptomyces sp. B21-105. Classification (NCBI taxonomy): domain Bacteria; kingdom Bacillati; phylum Actinomycetota; class Actinomycetes; order Kitasatosporales; family Streptomycetaceae; genus Streptomyces; species Streptomyces sp. B21-105. Next base: position 7,994,623 of record NZ_JARUMJ010000001.1, read on the forward strand.
CTCGTATGAACGACGCCTCCCGGCACATGCAGCACTACCTGGAGAACACAGGGGAGCCGCTGGATCTGCCAGTGGACAAGATGATGCACGATGACGAGGGCCTGCGTATCCACGCCGAGGAGGCGATCCGCGGGAAGCAGGACGCCTGGCGGGCACAGGCGCTGGAGGAGTTCCGGCGCAACGGAGGGGAGCCCGTCGCCCTGCCGGTGGAGACCAACAACAGCGACTACAGCTTCCCCCAGGGCACCCAGGACAACTGGTTCTACGCGGTCGGCTCCACTCGCACGAACGTCACCGGCGTGGTGACCGTCGTGCCGGGTGCCGACGGAGAGCCGAAAGTGGGTCTGGACTACCAGGTCAACGCCTGGGACCGGTACAACTGGGACCAGGGCAAGGGCGTCACGATCGGCCCGCTCAGCATTCCCGACGGTCAGCCGGCCCGGTTGCACGCCACCGGTCTCGCCCAGGAATTCGACATGCGGGGCAGCAGTTCCGTGAAGCACTACGATCTCGGTTCCGCGACGCCGAACGGCGATCCGCTGCCCGCGCCGGACGATCCGGGTCGTGACGGCAGTAGGCAGGACCCGGGCAGGGAGAGGACAAAGCGTTGAACCGCGTGGCCGCGGCAGTTCCGGCGCCGGGAAGGAGGCCCCGGCGGACGGGTGTGCGCAGGACGGTTCTCGTTCTCGCCCTGGCGTTGACCGTCGTGGCCGGGGTGGTCGTCACCCTGGCGCTGGTCGGTGACGGCGCTGTGTCCCGGGCGGCCGGCAAGGAGAAGGACTGCTGCTGGGAGAAGGGCGTCACGCCAGCCGCACTGGCCGGCCGGATCGGTCTCGGGATCCCCGAAGAGGCAACGGACCTGAGGGCCGCGGTGAAGGCCAACTCCCGTCACACCACCGGGATTGTGGCCTTCACGCTGCCCGAGGACGTCGCGGCCGGCTATCTCTCCCGCATGGTGCCCGAAGACACCGAGCTGATCGCCAACATCGCTCCGAAGCCCGACGCGTACAAGGGCGACGCTCCGTTCACGCACCTGGGGCTGACAGAGCCGGAGACGATCACCTCGCATCTGGGGAAGACCGAGCTGTGCCCGGAGGACACGAGCACCCCCGAGGGAAAGCATCTACGCCACTGTGTCGACCTCTATGCCCACGAGTTCGCCCCGGGCCGCACCAGGATCTACGTCAGGTCGACCGGCGTGGGCAGCGGCTGAGACCCCCATGGGCACGTGCCTGCCGGCCGCGTATGTGCCGGTCCCGAGAGTCTGGGTTCTGGGCAAATTCAATACGCCGTGCCAGAAGCCGCCTGGCGCAAGAGCAGCTACAGCACAGGTGGCGGCGGAGAGTGCCTGGAGGTCGCTGCCGTTCCCGGAGCCGTACTGGTCCGGGACTCCAAGCGCCCGGAAGGTGAGCGTCTGGCTGTCGGGGCCGAGGCGTGGGCGGGCTTTGTGCGGATGGCCGCAGCGCGCTGAACTGAGCGAGAACTGACGACGGGGCCCGGTGCGTGCAGTGGAGCACCGATAGCAGGGGCCGCCGGACAGTGACGAAACGGCCCTCATCGTGATCGCGGTGAGGGCCGTTGCCTTGCTGCCAGGTGTCAGCAGTCGCGCAGTTCTGCCGACTGGTTCAGGATCTGGGCTCGGGTGGAGGTGAAGCGGGTGTGGGTCTCGCCGCCGCGGGCTCCGGGGCGGAAGGCCGCGACGCGGTGGCAGTTCTGGAAGGCCAGGGCGATGTCGAAGTGGCGTTCCAGGCTGCCGCGGATGGCGTCGCTGGCGAGGGCGCGCAGGAGCTGGCCCCGCTCCTGCTCGGAGGCGGGCGGGGTCTGGTTGTCTGCGAACTCGGTGATCCCGGCGTGGAGTCGGGTGGAGAGGTCGGAGACGAGGTTGTAGGCGTAGGGGAGGGAGGTGCGGATCGTGTCCACGAAGTCCTCCTCGCGGATGGCACCGGCTTCGGCTTCGGCGAGGAGCTCGGGGGAGACGTCGAGAGACATGGGGGTCCTGTTCCTTTGGGGGGCAGCGGTGGGGGTGGTCAGAGGTGAGGCGTCAGGGGTGGCGTGAAGTCCGGGTCCACCTGGGTGGCCAGGTCCTGGCCGGTCGCCTCGTTCGCCCAGGAGCGGGCGTTGCGGAGGTGGAAGTGGACGGCGTGGCGGTGGAGGGCCTGCCGGTCCTTCGTTCCGCGGGCGTCGACCGTGCTGCGCAGGACGTCCAGAGCGTGCCGGTTGTGCTCCTCCAACTCGCCCTTGGGTGCGCCGCGTTCGGCCGAGCGGACCCAGGGGGAGAGGGCGACGTGGGTGAGGAGGTCGTCGCCCACCTCCTCCTTGAGGAACAGCAGGTCGTCCTCACCGGTCACCTTGTTGCCGACGACGGCGAGGGGGATGTCGTACTCGCGGGCGTGGTCGCGGTACTGGCGGTAGACGGAGACGCCCCGGCGGGTGGGCTCGGCCACCAGGAACGTCATGTCGAAGCGGGCGAACAGGCCGGAGGCGAAGGCGTCGGCGCCCGCCGTCATGTCCATCACCAGGTACTCGCCGGGGCCGTCGAGCAGGTGGCTCAGATAGAGCTCCACCGCGCCCAGCTTGGAGTGGTAGCAGGCCACCCCCAGGTCGCTCTCGTCGAACGCGCCGGTCACCATCAGCGGCACGCCGCCCACCCGTTGCACGTGCCGGGTGTGCAGCTCGTCGTCGCCGAGCAGCCGCAGCAGCCGTGAACCGCGGCCCGGCGGGGTCGTCTTGACCATCGCCTCGCGGGAGGCGATCCGCGGATTGTCGCCGCGCAGCAGGTCCTTGATGTCGCCCACGTGCTCGGCCAGCGGCGGGGCCGTGAACGCCGGTGCGCCGGCCGTGGGGTCCAGGGCCTCGGACAGGTGCTGGTTGATGTCGCCGTCCACGGCCAGCACCGGTGCGCCGGACTCCGCCAACCGGCGGGCGAACAAGGCCGACAGGGTCGTCTTGCCGCTGCCGCCCTTCCCCACGAATGCGACGCGCATCACACCGCCTTGATGAAAATGAATGTCATGTGGCTAGATTTAGGGGTGCCTCATGATCTCTGTCAAATCGACGCCCGGGGGGTGATGTCGTGATCACCCTCGCCCCGCTTACTGCATATGATGTGCAAGTGCGTGACTACTGCATAAGGCCTGCGGGCCCCGACGACCTGGACGGCGCCCGAGCCGTCATGCTGGACACCGTCTACCGGGACTTCGGCAGCGGTTACGTGCCCCACTGGCACCGCGACATCATCGATCCCGCCGCGGCCTACCTCGCCTCCGACCGCCACACCTTGCTGGTCGCGACCACCGTCGGGAGCGGCGGCGGCGGGCGTGGCCGCGAGGTCGTCGCCACCGCCGCCCTCGACTCCCGCGGCCCCGCGCATCCGCCGAACCCCCGGCACGTCGCCGAGCGCTACCCCTGCGGCACCACCGCGCAGTTGCGCCGCGTCTACGTCCGCCCCGAGCACCGCCGGCGCGGACTCGCCCGCCGGATGGTCGCCGAACTCCTCGCCTTCGCGGTCGCCGACGGCGGCTACCGCTCCGTCTATCTGCACACCGACCCCGCCGTCGAAGGAGCAGAGGCGTTCTGGCGGTCCCTCGCCACCGTCGTGCACGACGAACGGGAGGAGGCGGACGGCGGCCAGGGCGTCGTGCACTTCGACGTCCCGTTCGACGCCCTCCTCCCCGCCTACTTCGCGCCCAGCCCCAGCCCCAGCCCCAGCCCCAGCATCCGCTCCCGCACCACAGGCCGGTAACCCCATGCGCTTCGCCCGCCCCGCCCCGCTCGCCCCCCGCTCACCCCGCCCCCGGCTGCTCGCCGCCCTCTGCCTCGCCCCGCTGCTCACCGGCTGTTTCGCCGCCTCCGGCGACGACGGCGACAGCGAGGGGTCCGCCGCCGGGGACGGCGCCCGGCTGCGCGTCGCCCTCGCCTTCCCGCCCGCCGAGTACCTCTCCCCGCACGGCGCCGACGCGACGATCCTCAGCCGGCTCGGCGTCACCGAAGGGCTGACCTCCCTCGACGCCAACGGGGCCGCCGCCCCCGCGCTCGCCGCGTCCTGGCGCCGCGAGGACGACCGCACCTGGCTGTTCACCCTGCGCGAGGCCGACTTCCAGGACGGCACGGACGTCACTCCCGCCGCCGTCGCCGCCTCCCTCACCCGGGCCACCGCCGCCAAGCCGGCCCCGGCCGCCCTCGCCGGCGTCACCCTCACCGCGAAAGCCGCGGGCGGCACGGGCGTGCGCGTCACGACCGCGCAGCCCGACCCCGTCCTGCCCCTGCGGCTGTCCAGCCCCTCGCTCGCCGTCCTCTCTCCGAAGGCGTACGCGAAGAAGGGCACCGTCGACCCCGTCGGCACCGCCACCGGCCCCTTCGAACTCACCGACGTGAACGGGGCCGCCGCCGTCCGCCTCGACCGCTTCGACGACTACTGGGGCGGCCGGGCCCAGGCCTCCGGCGTCGACGTGCGGTTCATCGCCGACGGCAGCGCCCGCACCAACGCCCTGCGCACCGGCCAGGTCGACGTCGCCGAGTCGATACCCGTGGCCCAGGCCGCCGCCCTCGACGCGGACACCCGCCGCGAGACCGCCACCACCCGCACCACCAGCCTGCACCTCAACACGAAATCCGGCGTCTTCACGGACCCGGCACTGCGCGCCGCCGCCCGGGCCGCCGTCGACACCTCCGCCCTCGCCAAGGGCGTCTACGAAGGACACGCCGACCCCGGCGCCGGCATCTACGGCCCCGCCGTCACCTGGGCCGCGGGCAAGCGCGTCCAGCCCACCGGACGAGCGAAGGCCGCCACCCCCGGCGGGGTCTCCGTCACCCTCGCCACCTATGACAACCGGCCCGAACTCCCCGAAGTCGCCCAGGTGTTGAAGCAGCAGCTGGAGAAGGCCGGCTTCACGGTGAAGCTGGAGGTGCGCGAGTACTCGCGGCTGGAGACCGACGCCCTCGCCGGGAAGTTCGACGCCGTCGTCGGGGCCCGCAACAGCCTCCTGGACACCGGCGACCCGGTGTCGCTCCTGGCGAGCGACTTCACCTGCGGCGGCGGCTACAACCTCTCCCTGCTCTGCGACAAGGCGGTCGACCGGGCCGTCGGGACGGCACAGGCCGTCGCCGACACCGGCAAGCGGCAGGACGCCGTCATGGCCGCCGAGGCCGCGGTGCTCGGCACCGACGCCGTCGTCCCGCTGGTCCACCAGCGCATCGTCACCGGCGTCGACGACGACGTCAGCGGACTGCTCCTCGACCCCTACGAGCGCACCCTCGTCGGCATCGGGACCCGGCGCTGACCGGATACGGCGCCGACGACATGAGAAGCAAGGCGGGCACGCTGCTGTGGCGTGCCGTACTGGCCGCGCTGCTGGTGTGCGGGACCGGGCTGCTGCCGTGGATCTCGCACACCGACCCGGCGCTCACCGTGCTCAAGACACAGTCCGCCGACCGGGACGCCACCCCGCAGGCGCTCGCCGACGTCCGCGCCCGACTCGGCCTGGACGACGGCCCGCTGCACCTGCTCGGACAGTGGCTGGCGGGCCTGCCGCGCGGGGACGCCGGACGGTCCTGGATCTCCGGCGGACCGGTCATGCCCGACGTCCTCGCCGCCCTCGGCGCGTCACTGCTGCTGGTGACGGCAGCCCTCGTCGTCGCGCTGGTCACCGCCGCCGGCGTGTGCGCCCGCACCCTGCGCCTCGGCGCGCGAGGCGGCCTCGACGGCCGTCCCGCCGGAGGCTCCGGATCCGCCGTGCTGGCCGCGCTGCCGGAGTTCCTCATCGCCTCCGTCCTCGCCACGGTGGTCGGCGTGCAACTGGGCTGGCTGCCCGCCCTCGGCTGGTACGGCCCGCAGTGGACCGTGCTGCCCGCCCTCGCCCTCGGCCTGCCCGCCGGGGCCGTCCTCGGGCGGCTCCTCGACGACCAACTGCCCGCCGCCTTTGCCGAGCCCTGGGCGCTCGCCGCGGCCGCCCGCGGACTGCCCGTCCCGCGTATCGCCCGCAAGGCACTGCGCCGCTGCGTACCCGGACTGCTTCCCAACCTCGGACTGTTCCTGGTAGGACTGACCGGCGGATCCGTCGCCGTCGAGCAGATCTTCGACATCCCCGGCCTCGGCCGGACCACCCTCCAGGCGGCGATCGCCCAGGACCTGCCCGTCCTCCAGGCCGGCGTCCTCGTACTCGTCGCGCTCGCCGCCGTCACCACCGCCGTGGTCCGGCTCGCCGCCCGGCGGCTCATCGGACCCGCCCTGCGCGACGGGGCACTGCACACCCTGCACCGGCCGGCGCCGCCCGCCCGTCGGCTCCCGCCGCTCGCCCTCGGCGGCGCGCTGCTCGCCGTCATCCTCGCGGGGCTGCCCCGCGACCCGCTCGCCCTCGACACCGACGCCCGCCTCCAAGCCCCGTCCGCGACCCACCCGTTCGGAGCCGACGCCCTGGGCCGCGACGTCCTTGCCCGCGTCGCGCACGGCGCCCTCGACACCCTCACGCTCGCCCTCGCGATCAGCGCGGCCGCGCTGGCGGCCGGCGTCCTGCTCGGGCTGCTGCCCCGGCTGTCCGGGCCGCTCGTCGACACGGTGAACGCCGTCCCGCCCGTCCTCGCCGCGCTCCTGGTCGCCGCCGTCCGGGGCGGCGGAGCCTGGACGCCCGCCCTCGCCGTGGCCGTCGTCGCCTGGGCGCCGCTCGCCGCGCACACCTCCGCGCTGTTGCGCGAGGAACGGGCGACCCTCCACCTCACCGCCACCCGGGCCCTCGGCGCCGGACCCTGGCGACTGCTCACCGGCGAACTCCTGCCCGCCGTCCTGCCACCGGTCGCCCGCCACGCCCTCCTGCGGCTGCCCGGCATCGCCCTCGCCCTGGCCTCCCTCGGCTTCCTCGGCCTCGGCGCGCAGCCGCCGTCCCCCGAATGGGGCCTGCTGCTCGCCGAGAACCAGCCCTACGCCGAACGCGCCCCCTGGGCCGTCCTCGCCCCCGCCGCCGCCCTCGCCCTCCTCGGCGCCCTGGCGGTGACGGCGGCCGGACTGCGACCCCGCCCCCGACGACCCCGCCCACGACGACGCCGTACGGCAACGGACGCCGCCCTCGGCACGCACTCCAGCGAACGTCCCTCTTCGCAACCGGAGTTGGTGGGAGCGGCATGACGACCGTGCGGCTCCGAGCGCCTCACCGGACGAAGGGCGAGCCCCGACTCCCGTCCCTGCTCAAGCTGCTGATCGGCACTCAGTTCGCCTTCAACGTCGGCTTCTTCGCCGTGCTGCCGTTCCTCGCCGAGCACCTGGGCGACGCGGTGGGCATGGCCGGCTGGCTGGTCGGGTTCGTGCTGGGGCTGCGGACATTCAGCCAGCAGGGGCTGTTCGTGATCGGCGGGGCGCTCGCCGACCGCCACGGCGTACGGCCCGTCGTCCTCGCCGGGTGCGCGCTGCGCGTCGCCGGCTTCGTCTGGCTCGGCTACGCGCAGCAGACCTGGACGGTCATCGCGGCGGTGCTCCTGACCGGGTTCGCGGCCGCGCTGTTCTCGCCCGCCGTCGAGTCCGAGGCCGCACGGCAGGCCGTACTGCACGAGGACGCCGGCGGCGGTTCGCGGACCCGGGTACTGGCCCTGTTCACGGTCGCCGGACAGGCCGGGGCGTTCATCGGCCCGCTGCTCGGCGCGCTGCTCCTCGAGGTCGACTTCCGCACGGTGTGCCTGGCCGGCGCCGGGGTCTTCGTGCTCGTCCTCGCCGGTCACGCACGGCTGCTGCCACGGCACCTCCCCGGACGCGCCCGGGTCCGCGTGCGCGGCGGCATGCGACCACTGCTGCGCAACCGCCGCTTCCTCGCCCTGTGCTGCGCCTACGGCGCCTACCTCCTCGCCTACAACCAGCTCTACCTCGCCCTGCCCGCCGAGGTGGAGCGGGCGGCCGGTTCGCAGGCGCCGCTGGCCTGGCTGTTCGCGCTGTCCTCGCTGCTGGTGGTGACCGCCCAACTGCCCGTCACCCGGTGGGCGGGGGAGCGGATCGGCCCGCGCCGCTCGACGGCCGCCGGACTCGTGCTGATCGCCGCCGGGTTCGCCGTCGTGGCCGCCGCCCTGCCCGCCGGCCAAACCGGCACGGCCGGGCTGCTGCCCGCGGCCGGGTTCGTCGTACTGCTCACCCTCGGACAGATGCTCGTCGCACCCGCCGCCCGCGCCTGGGTGCCCGACCTCGCCGAGGAAGGCCGGCTCGGCCTGTACACCGGGGCGCTGTCCTCCGTCTCCGGGCTGATCGTGCTGCTCGGCAGCGCGGCCACCGGCGCACTCCTCGACACCGACCTGCCCACGGCCGTCCCCTGGCTGGCGCTGGCCGCACTGCCGGCGGCCGCCGTCCTGCTTCTGCCACGCCGCACGTGAACGCGGGCGCCGGGGGCGAGGCGCGGGCCGGGCGTGCGGGCTGCGGGCGAAGGCGTGTGTCGGGGTGTGCGCGGGCGGTGGTGGCGGTGTGGCGTGAACCCGGGCGGGTGTGGCTCGTCGGGTGCCGGGAGGGGCGCGGTGCCGGGCAGCGCTGCTGTCGACGCCGGTGACTTCACCGGCCGATGGTGCTGGGCGCTGCCGGGTCGGCCGTGGGTCTCCGCGTCCGCGTCCGGGTCCGGGTCCGGACCCGGGTCCGCAGGCTCGCGGGGGGCCGCCTTCGCCGTCGTACGGGCGCGCCCGAGGCGGTCGTCACCGCGAGGACTGCGAGGGGATTGCGAGGGGACGGCGAAGGGGCCGTGCCGGGGCCCCTTAGGGAGTTGCGGACTACACGAGCTCCAGGACCTTCTCCGCCGGGGTCTGCGCCGCGACCCGCGAGGTACGCCACAGCCACAGCACGTCCCGGCCGAACGACCACACCAGCGAGCCCAGCGCCAGCAGCACGACCGCGAAGTTCGCGGCGTACGGCAGCAGATCGGCGCCGGCCAGCAGCAACAGGACGCCCTGCAGCGCGGCGACCGTCTTGCGGGCGGTGCTCGGCGGCAGCGGGGCGTTGAGCCACGGGGCGACGCGGGCCGCCGCGACGAACACGTACCGCATCCCGCCGATCAGCAGCACCCACGGGCCCAGCGCCATCGACACGTACACGCTGAGCACCAGGATCAGGAACGCGTCGACCTCCATGTCGAACCGCGCGCCCAGCGCCGTCGAGGTGTTGGTGCGGCGGGCGACCTTGCCGTCGACGCCGTCGAGGATCAGGGCCACCGCCGTCAGACCGACCAGCAGCGACACCGGCGGCGCGCTCTCGAAGGAGTCCGCGACCAGCGCGGTCACCCCGCCGACCAGCGTCGCCCGGCCCAGCGTGACCCGGTTGGCCGGGCCGAACGAGCGCAGACTGGAACGGTGCAGCGCCCGCGAGAGGACCGCCCAGGTGGCGATGGCGAAGACGAGGCCGGTGACCCAGCCCGCCGGCCCCATGCCTATCGCCGTGCCGAGCAGGGCCAGCAACAGGATCTGCACGCCCGCTCCCACAGCGGTCTCCTGCTGGACCAGCCTCGCGTCGTAAGTGTTGTTCAGGGCCACCGCACGTTCCTCCGGCCAGATGACAGAGATGATCAGTGCCGCGTACTGTGCGCGGACTGTGCACACCTCGGTACGTGAACAGGTTCCCGATCGTTCAGGAGGATGCGGATGTCGACCGGCGCACGTGCGTTCTGGGTCACCTCTCCGGGAGAAGGCGAGATCCGCCACGTCGATGTTCGAGGCCCCGCCGAGGGCGAGGTCCTGGTGCGTTCGCTGTGGTCGGGCGTCAGCCGCGGCACGGAGACCCTCGTCTTCCGCGGCGGGGTGCCCGAGAGCCAGCACGCCGTCATGCGGGCCCCGTTCCAGGAGGGCGACTTCCCCGGGCCCGTGAAGTACGGCTATCTCAACGTGGGAGTGGTGGAGCAAGGTCCCGCGGCGCTCGTCGGGCGCACGGTCTTCTGCCTCTACCCGCACCAGACGCGGTACGTCGTCCCGGCGACGGCGGTGACCGTCGTACCGGACTCGGTGCCCGCCGAACGCGCCGTCCTCGCCGGCACCGTCGAGACGGCCGTCAACGCGCTGTGGGACGCCGCACCGCTGGCCGGCGACCGGATCGCGGTGGTCGGCGGCGGCATGGTCGGCTGCTCGGTGGCCGCGCTGCTCGCCCGCTTCCCCGGCGTGCGCGTACAGCTCGTCGACGCCGACCCGGCGCGCGCGACGATCGCGCAGGCGCTCGGCGTCGACTTCGCGACCCCCGCGGAAGCGGTCGGCGGCCGCGACCTCGTGGTGCACGCCAGCGCGACCGAACAGGGCCTCACCCGCTCCCTGGAACTCCTCGCCGACGAGGGCACGGTCCTCGAACTGAGCTGGTACGGCGACCGCAAGGTGTCCCTCCCGCTGGGCGAGGACTTCCACTCCCGCCGGCTGGTCGTCCGCAGCAGCCAGGTCGGCGCCGTCTCCCCGGCCCGCCGCGCCAGCCGCACCTACGCCGACCGGCTCGCCCTCGCGCTGGAGCTGCTGGCCGACCCGGCGCTCGACGCCCTTGTCACCGGAGACAGCGCCTTCGAGGAGCTGCCGGACGTCATGCCGAAACTCGCATCCGGCGAGATCCCCGCCCTGTGCCACCGCATCGGGTACGGACAGGAGCGCCTGACCTGAGAAAAAGCGTGAGATCCGGCTGAACGGGGGGAACCGGGGAGCCGTACTACACGGCACCCCCCGGTCGCCCAATGACCGGGGGACCAGACGCGCCGCACCTGGAGGGTCGTCCGTTGTTCAGTGTCACCGTCCGCGATCACATCATGATCGCCCACAGCTTCCGTGGCGAGGTCTTCGGGCCCGCGCAGCGCCTGCACGGAGCGACGTTCCTGGTGGACGCCACCTTCCGGCGCGAGCAGCTCGACGACGACAACATCGTCGTCGACATCGGACTCGCCACGCAGGAGCTCGGGGCCGTGGTCAGCGAGCTGAACTACCGCAACCTCGACAACGAGCCCGAATTCGCCGGGATCAACACGTCGACCGAGTTCCTCGCCAAGGTCGTCGCCGACCGGCTCGCGGAGCGCATCCACAAGGGCGCGCTCGGCGAGGGGGCCCGGGGCATCACCGCCATCGCCGTCTCGCTGCACGAGTCGCACATCGCCTGGGCGAGTTACGAGCGTGCGCTGTGACCGACACGACCCTGGAGAAGGCCGTGCCCGCGGCCCCGCTCGCCTACGTGCCGACGCAGGCGGCGCTCCCCAAGATCGGCGGGATCATCCCCATGTCCCTGCGCTCCGTGCACTTCGTGATGCCGGGCGGCGTCGACGACGCGGCGAACCCCAGCGGCGGCAACGCCTACGACCGCCGCCTCTGCCTGGATCTGCCCGGCTTCGGCTGGCAGGTCCACAAGCACCTGGTGTCCGGTTCCTGGCCCCGGCCGGAAGTGGCCGCCTGCGCGGAACTGGCCGCCACGCTGCGTGAGTTCCCTGACGGCACGATCGTCCTGCTCGACGGACTGGTCGCCTGCGGCGTCCCGGAGATCATCGCGCCGGAGGCCGAACGGCTGCGGCTCGTCGTCCTGGTGCACCTGCCGCTGGGCGACGAGCGCGGTCTCGCACCGGAGACCGCGGCCGAACTCGACGCCAAGGAGCGGGCCGTGCTGCGGGCCGTGCCCGCGGTGGTCGCCACCAGCGAGTGGGCGGTCCGCCGCCTCGTCTCCCACCACGGCCTCGCCCCCGAGCGCGTGCACGTCGCCGCCCCCGGCGCCGACATCGCCCCCCTCGCCTCCGGCACCGACGGGGTGTCCCGGCTGCTGTGCGTGGCCTCCGTGACCCCGCGCAAGGGCCAGCACCGGCTGGTGGAGGCGCTGGCCGCGGCCCGGGACCTGCCGTGGAGCTGCTCCTGCGTGGGCGGCCTCGGGCAGGACCCGGAGTACGTCGACCATCTGCGCGGCCTCATCCGCAGACACGGCCTCGAGGACCGGCTGGAGCTGGCGGGCCCCAAGTCGGGCGCCGCACTCGACGCCGCCTACGCCTCCGCCGACCTCATGGTCCTCACCTCCTACGCCGAGACGTACGGCATGGCCGTCACGGAGGCGCTGGCCCGCGGCATCCCGGTCCTCGCGACCGACGTCGGCGGGCTGCCCGAGGCGGTCGGCCGCGCCCCCGACGGCGGCGTCCCCGGCATCCTCGTCCCGCCGGAGGACCCGGCGGCGCTCGCCGCCGAACTGCGCGGCTGGTTCGGCGAGGCCGACGTGCGACGTCGCCTCAAGGCGGCCGCGCGCAGCCGCCGGGCGGCCCTGAACGGCTGGGCGAGCACCGCCCAGAGCCTGGCCGGCGTGCTTGGCCGGCTCCCCAGCGAGCCCCGGAGGGCGGCATGAGGAAGACGACGGCGACCCCGGCCGACGTGGCGCGACGCGTGGGCGGCATCACGGTCCAACCGGGCCGGACGGAGAACGGTTCTGTGGCGGAGACCGGCTCGGTGACGAAGACTCTGGTCGCCGGTGACGGCGGCCTCGTGCGCCCGTCCGCGGTGCACGGCGTCGAGGCCGTGGCGCCGGGCGTCATCGCCGGCGCCGGACCGGTCGGCCTGCCGGGCGAGCGGCCCACCGTGCGGCTGCGCGACAGCGGGCCGGAGGAGCAGCCCCGCTACGCCCCCGAGTGGCTGGAGCTGCGCGAGCCCGCCGACGCCGCCGCCCGGGCGCTGGACCTGCTCGACCCGCTGCGGATCCGGCTCGCCAACCTGCCCGGCCGCAGCGGGCTCGCCATCCACGACCTGGGCTGCGGCACCGGCTCCATGGGCCGCTGGCTGGCCCCCCGGCTGGACGGCCCCCAGCACTGGGTCCTGCACGACCGCGACCCCTACCTCCTGCACTTCGCGGCCGTCGCCTCGCCGCGGGCGGCCGCCGACGGCAGCCGGGTCACCGTGGAGACACGACGCGGCGACGTCGCCCGGCTCACCCCGGACGCGCTGGCCGGCGCCTCGCTGGTGACCGCCTCCGCGCTGCTCGACGTCCTCACCCGCGAGGAGATCGAGACGCTCGCCGCGGCCTGCGCGGGCGCGGGCTGCCCGGCGCTGCTGACGCTGTCGGTCGCCGGCCGCGTCGAGTTCAGCGCCCCGGACCCGCTCGACCAGGAGATCGCGGCCGCCTTCAACGACCACCAGCGGCGCGCCGGCCTCCTCGGGCCGGACGCCGTCGACGTCGCCTGCGAGGCGTTCGCCGAACACGGCGCGACCGTCAAGGTGCACCCCAGCCCGTGGCGGCTCGGCGCGGAGAACGTCGGCCTGACCGCGCAGTGGCTGCGCGGCTGGGTCGGCGCGGCCGTGGAGGAGCGCCCCGAACTGGCCGAGCGCGCCGAGCCCTACCTGGCGGCCCGGCTCGCCGCCTGCGCGGCGGGCGACCTGCACGTCACCGTGCACCACAGCGACCTGCTCGCGCTGGCCCGCCCCACGGGCGGAGCCGGATGAGCGCGGAGACGGTCGGCCCGCGGGTCCTCGCCGCGGCGGCGCCCGTGCTGTGGGGCGGGGCCGCCCGGCCTGCCGTCCTGCCTGCCGCCGTCCTGCCTGCTGCCCGGCGGCCGCCGCGCGGACCCGTGGCCGTCCGCACCGGGCCCGCCGTGTCCGAGGCCCGCATCGGGGTCATCGTGACCGAACCGCACACCGATTCACACACCGGGCCGCGCACCGATTCACACACCGAACCGCACACCGGGCCGCGCACCGGGTCGTCCCGGCTGGGGGGCCTGCGCGCACTGCGGGCTCTGCTCGCCCACCGTGCCCTGCGCACGCACTTCGGGACCGTCGCCGGAGTCGTCATCCTCACCGTCCTGCTGTGGCGGCTGGGCACCGGCGTCTTCCTGGACGGGCTGCGGCGGATCGACGCGCCGACCCTGCTGGCGGCGCTCGCCATCGGCGCGGTCACCACCGTGTTCAGCGCCTGGCGATGGGCACTGGTGGCCCGCGCGCTGCACATCCGGCTGCCGCTCGGCCCCGCCGTCGCCGACTACTACCGGGCCCTGTTCCTCAACTCGGCGCTGCCCGGCGGCGTCCTCGGCGACGTGCACCGCGCGGTCCGGCACGGGCAGAGCGCCGGCGACGTCGGACGCGGCGTGCGGGCCGTCGTCCTGGAGCGCACCGCGGGACAGCTGGTGCTGGCCGTGGCCGGCGTGACGATTCTGCTGACCCTGCCCTCCCCGGTCATGGCGGACGCCCGCCAGATCGCGCCGATCGTGCTGCTGGCCGGCGCGGGCGCGCTCGCCGTCGTCCTCGCCGTCCGCATGAACCGCGCCGCGCCGCGGCGTGGGGGGCGGCTGGCGGCGACGCTCGCCGAGGCGCGCGAGGGGCTGGTGTCGCGGCGCAACGGGCCGGGCGTCGCCCTGTCCTCGGCGGCCGTACTGACCGGGCACCTCGGGATGTTCGTGGTGGCCGCCCGGGTCGCCGGCTCCGGCGCCTCCGTGCTCACGCTGCTGCCTATCGCCGTCCTCGCCCTGCTCGCCATGGGCCTGCCGCTGAACGTCGGCGGCTGGGGCCCCCGCGAGGGCGTCACCGCGTGGGCGTTCGGCGCGGCCGGGCTCGGCGCGAGCACCGGCCTCGCGGTCGCCGTCGTGTACGGCGTGCTCAGCTTCGTCGCGGCGCTGCCGGGGGCGGTCGTGCTCGTCGTCCGCTGGTACGCGGGACTGCGCGACCGGAGCCCCGGCGCTGCCGAGGCCACTGAGACCGCCAAGGCCGCTGAGCCCGCCAAGGCCGCTGAGCCCGCTGAGCCCGCTGAGGCCGTGCTGACCACCGTGGCCGCCGAGGCCGTTCAGGCTTCGGAGGATTCCGCGGTGAGCAGCGAGAAATACGCGCCGAAGGAATCCGCCAGGCTCGCCAGGAGTTCCTTTCCCTTTTCCGCGGACCCGAGGGAAGGACGGCCGATGACGCCCGAATCGGTATAGGCGGACATTCCCAGCGTGAGCAGATGACGGCGGTCGTCCGCGACGAAATCGGCCGACTCGTAACCAGGCCGGACGAGTTCGGGGTGGGCGTGCAGCAGGATCGAGGTCTCGATCTCCCCGGCGTGCATGTCGGTGAGCAGCGAGGTCGACACCCCGGACCGCGTCAGCGCCGCCTCCCAGTCCTCCGGGGCCGGGAAGAGCGCCATCGGCTCACCTGCGGCGGTGGACTCCTGGACGACGTTGCCCAGGACGTAGTTCCCGCCGTGTCCGTTGACCAGCACCAGGGCCTCGACGCCCGAGCGGCGCAGCGACGCCGCGATGTCCCGTACCACCGCGTGAAGGGTCACCGAGGAGATGCTGACGGTTCCCGGCCAGGCCGCGTGCTCGTGCGAGCAGGCGATGGTCACCGGCGGGAGGAGGTGCACCGGGTACTCCCCGGCGATCTCCCGGGCGATGGCGCAGGCCACCAGGGTGTCGGTGGCCAGCGGCAGGTGCGGGCCGTGCTGTTCGAAGCTCCCGACGGGAAGAACCGCCACCTGCGTCGAGACGCCGGCGCCCCGGGTCCGTACGTCTTCGGTAGTGTCCGTCGGCACCAGTCCGTACGCCGCCGACCGTATGTCCGAACCACTCATTTCTTCCCGGCCCTTCGTCTCTGCTTAGGAACCAGATCATGACAGAAAAAATTGGCGTACTCGGCACGAAGACCCCGCAGCGCACCGGTGTGGAACGCGTGGTGAATGCCCCCCTGCCCACCGTGTACGGCAAATTCCAGGCGATCGGCTACATGGACCACGACCGAGGTGACGAACAAGTCGCCCTGGTGTACGGGGAGATAGGCGCCGAGGGGGTGCTGACCCGGCTGCATTCCGAATGCCTGACCGGAGACGCGTTCGGCTCCCAGCACTGCGAGTGCGGCGCGCAGTTGGAGTCCGCGCTGCAGGCGGTCGTCGCGGAGGGCAGCGGCATCGTCGTCTACCTGCGCGGCCACGAGGGCCGCGGCATCGGGCTGCTGGGCAAGCTGCGCGCGATGGCGTTGCAGGCGGAGGGCCTGGACACCGTCGAGGCGAACGTCGCTCTCGGGTTCCCGGTCGACGCCCGCGACTACAAGGTGGCCGCCGACATCCTGCGCGACCTGGGCGTGGACTCCGTCCGCCTGATGTCGAACAACCCGCGCAAGCGGGAGGCGCTGACGGACAACGGCATCAGGGTCGCCGAAGAGGTGCCGCTGCTGATCGAGCCGTGCGAGAACAACATCACCTACCTGCGCACCAAGCGGGAGCGGATGGACCACCGGCTCCCCCACCTGGACGCGGTGGCCCACTGGTCCTGAGCGAGCCACGGCCCCCGGCCCCTCGGCTCACGGCCCCGGACCCCCGGCTCGCGGCCTCGGTGCAAGGGCCGGGCCGGGGCCGCGGCCGGCCGGGAGGCGCGCCGCCTTCCGCCGTCAGTCCGTGATCGCCTCGTGCACCAGGCGCTTGAGGTCGGGGTAGAGCTTCAGGGACCGCCTCGGCCTCAGCTGGGTCAGGAACTGCACGCTCACGTCGTGGGCCGGGTCGACCCAGAAGGTCGTGGTCGCGACGCCGCTCCAGCCGTACGTGCCGAGGCCCGAGGGCGCTTGAGTGCGGCTCGGGTCGATGACGACGGAGACGCCGAGGCCGAAGCCGACGCCGTCGTTGCCGGGCTCGTCGTGGGCGGGGCGGCTGCCGAAGGCGCGTAGGTCGACGCCGTCGGGCAGGTGGCTGGCCGTCATCAGGTCGACCGTGTGCGGCTGGAGCAGCCGCACCCCGTCGAGCTCGCCGCGGCGGCGCAGCATCTCGGTGAAACGGTGGATGTCGTAGGCGGTCGCCACCATGCCGCCGCTGCCGGACAGGAAGCGGGGGCGGCCGGACAACGGCAGTCCCGGGATCGGCTCGATGCCGCCGCCGTCGCTGTCGCCGTACAGCTCCGCCAGCCGGCCGGCCTGCTCGGCCGTGACCTGGAAGCCGGCGTCGGGCATGCCGAGGGGGCGGAAGACCCGCTCGGCGACGAACTCGTCCAGGGCCTTGCCGGAGACGACCTCGATGACGCGGCCCAGGACGTTGGTGGCCACCGAGTAGTTCCACTGCGTGCCCGGCTCGAACTGCAGCGGCAGCCGCGCGTACGCCTCCACCGTCCCGGCCAGGTCCGAGCCCGGCAGTACCGCCGACTCCAGGCCGGCCCGACGGTAGAGGGCGTCGACGGGGTGACAGTGGTAGAAGGCGAAGGTGAGACCGGCGGTGTGCGTCATCAGGTGCTTCACCAGCAGGGGCCGCTCGAGCGGGCGGGTGGTGACATCCGCTCCGGAGCCGGCCTCGTACACCCGCATGCCGGCGAACGCCGGCAGATGGTCGGCCACCGGGTCGTCGAGCCGTAGCCGTCCCTCCTCCACCAGTATCAGCGCGGCCACCGAGGTGACCGGTTTGGTCATGGAGTAGATCCGGTAGAGGGTGTCGTGCTCGACGGGGAGTCCGGCGGCGATGTCGCGACGGCCGTACGCGGTCAGGTGGGCGACCCTGCCGCCGCGGGAGACGGCCAGCAGGAATCCGGGCAGGCGCCCTGCGTCGACCTGGCGGGTGACGTGCCGGTCGAGGCGGTCCAGCGCCTCCGGGTCCAGCCCGGCCTCGCTCGGTTCGGCCTCTTGTCGCAGCAGTGCCATCGTTCGTTCTCCTCCGGTGCGTTCGCTCGAGGCGTGGTCCCGGCCCGGCTCGACCGGACGGCCTCAGAACTCATCGTCGCGTAGGGACCGGCCGTGCGGACCCCTTTCGGCGTCAAGATCGATATGCGTCGCGTCGGCCGCCGACGAAACGCGGACGGCGGGAGGAGTGGGGACGGCGGGAGAAGCCGGGACGGCGGGAGGGGCGGGGGTCGGCCTGCCGGGCAGCGCGCGGCAGACCGGCAGTGCCGCGGCGGCGGCCAGGGCCAGCACGAGGAGCGGCGAGCGGGCCGGGCCGAGGCCCATGAGCACGGTCGCCGTCGCCACGCCCAGCACCGGCCCCACGTTCATCGCCGTCTGCTGCAGCCCGCCCGCGACCCCAGCCGACTCCGCGGGCGCCTGCCGCACGACGACATGGGTCGCCGCCACCATCACCGCCCCGAACCCCGCTCCCACCAGGGCGAACCCGGTGCAGAAGGAGAACGGCCCGACCGCCCGGGCGAGCACGAGGAGCCCGGCGGCGAGGACCGCTGTCGCGCCCGCGACCGTGGCACGGGCGCCGGCCCGGCGCAGCAGGACCGCGGAGGCGGGCGCGGCGGCCACCAGCAGCACGGCCAGCGGCAGACCGAGCAGGGCGGTGTGCAGCGCGGTGAGCCCCAGGCCGTCCTGGAGGACGTAGACGCAGGCGAACAGCCCGCCGTTGAGGGCCGCCGACGCGACGACGAGCATGCCGAGCGCCGCGCCCACCGCGGGGGAGCCGACGGCGTCCGACGGCAGCAGCGGGGAGACGGCACGTCGCTCGTGCCGGACGAACGCGACGCCGGCGAGCAGGGCGACGGGAGCCGACCAGCCGAGCGCGGGCAGTGTGACGAGGGTGTGCACCAGGCAGGCCAGGGCCGCCCCGAGCAGCAGGGCGCCCGGCAGGTCGAGCGCCACGCCCGCGGCGGGACGGGCCGGCTCCCGGGCGGCCAGGGCGAGGACGCCGAACAGCACCGTCGGCACGATGTTGAGGAGGAAGACGGCCCGCCAGCCGAACTCCGTGGCCAGCGCGCCGCCCACCACCGGACCGGCCGCCGCCGCCACGCCGATGGACGCGGTGCGCACGGCGAGGGCGGTCCGCAGCCGCTCGGGCGGGTACGCGGACCGCAGCATGCCCAGGGTGGCCGGTTGCAGCAGAGCGCCGAACACCCCCTGCACGACCCGCAGTCCGATCACCCAGCGCATGCCCGGCGCCAGCGCGAGACCCGCCGACGCGGCGCCGAAGCCGAGCATGCCGAGGGCGAAGAGGCGGCGGTGGCCGTAGCGGTCGCCGAGCCGTCCGGCGAACACCAACAGGCTTGCCACCGCGACGAGATACCCGGTGCCGGCCCACTGGACCTGGCTGAGGGAGGCGCCCAGGTCGCTGCGCAGGGCGGGCTGGGCGACGGTCAGGGCGGTGCCGTCCAGCGCGACCACCACGGCGCCGGCCACACTGCCGGTCAACGTCAGCGCCGGGGAGCGGCCGAAGCCCTTCACCGGCCCGCCTCCGGGCCGAGGTGCGCGTCGAGAACCGTGCGCAGCAGGGGGCGGAGGTCGTCCGTTCCGGTGGCGAGCTGGAGGCTGCCCCAGCGCCACAACTGGGCGATGCCGTGCAGGTTCGCCCACAGCGCGCCCGCGACCGCCCGGGCCTCGGGGACCGGGCCCGCGCTGCCGGGGCGGGCGGCGGCGACCAGCTCCACCAGCACGCCGAACAGCGGAAGGCTGGTGTCGCGCAGCTTCAAATGACCGCTCTCCAACAGGTCATGACGGAACATCAACTCATACATTCCGGGGTTCTCCATGGCGAACTCAAGGTAGGCGCGGGCCAGTTCGGCGAGTTCCGCACGCGGTTCGCGGGCCTCGCCGCCGCGCGCCGTCGTCACGCGGGCCGCGAGGTCGGTGAAGCCGCGGTGCGCGATCGCCGACAACAGCTCCAGGTGGGTGGGGAAGTGGCGTCGCGGCGCCCCGTGCGAGACGCCCGCCCGCCGCGCGATCTCCCGCAGCGTCAGCGCCGCGACGCCCTCACGGCCCACCAGCTCAACGCCGACGTCGATCAGACGGGAGCGCAGCTCCTGGCCTGGGGCGCTCGCGTGGTGGGGGGCGGGTGCAGGGGGCGGGGACGGGGGCTGGGACGGAGGCTGGGACTCGGGGCGGCTCATAGACATTGTCTACCAGCGCGAGGTAGACAGTGTCTACCATTCCTGCCCGGACGAGGGCGGCGTTCCGGTCGTAGGGCCTCAGGCGCAGGTCCGACGGCCGATGCCCCGGCGGCCGGGCGCGCCTAGGCTGCCGGGGCGGACGGACGCCGTCCGTGACACCGCTGGTGAGGAGAAGCAGAGATGCCCGTAGACGGCCGCAGTCACGTCCGTGTCGCCCGGCCCTCCCGCGACCTCGCCGCGGCCGAGCGGTTCTGGGCCGACGGGCTCGGCCTGCGGGTCCTCTGGCGGGCCGAGGGCGGCGACGAGCCCGGAGAGCACGAGCTGCTGATGCTCGGCTGGCCCGACGCCGGCTGGCACCTGGAGCTCGTCCACGAGCCCGGACGCCCCGTGGAACCCCGGCCGACGGAGGAGGACCTGCTGGTCGTCTACGTCGACGGCCCCGTTCCGGAGGAGCTGGTGGCCCGGCTGGAGCGGAGCGGCGGCAAGCAGGTGCGGTCGCCGAACCCGTACTGGAACGAGTGGGGAGTCACCGTCGAGGACCCCGACGGGTACCGGCTGGTGCTGTGCCGGCGCGGGTGGTCCAACGCCTGACCGCGTCGCCTGACCGCGATGCCTGACCGCACCGCCTGACCGCGACGCCTGACCCCAACGTCTGACCGCACCGCCTGTTCGCGGCGCCCCGGACTACTGGCGGCTCACCGTCCTGGTCACGCCGGCGACGACCGTGGTGGCCAGGATCCAGCCGGTCACGATGAGGACGTACGCCAGCCACTGGTATGGGCCGGCCGGCGCGTACGCGCTCTCCTGCCCGAAGGAGATCACCGGCAGCAGCAGGTCGAGGGTGAAGAAGACCGGGTTGAACGGCGGCGCCTCGCCCGCCTTGAGCGGGGCCGGGTGGTGCCCGGCGTACGCGAGCGAGCCGACGGCCAGCAGGGACAGCAGCCAGACGGCCGCGCGCAGCGGACGGAATCCGTAGCCGACGGCCGCGTCCTGAAGGTGGCCCCACGCGCGGCCGTACCAGGACAGGGTGCGGCGGTGCCGGCGCTGCTTGGCCAGCTGGACGACCCGGGCCGCCCGGTCGTCGCCGATCCGCCGGTAGGCGGCCGTCAACTGCTCGTAGGCGTGCGGGTCGAACGCGCCGTCGTCACGTTCCAGCATCGGCAGCCGCCGCTCGGCCGGCTCGTGCGGGGTGAGGAAGGTGTAGGTGAGGTCCAGCAGGCGCACCTGGTCGGGCAGCATCTCCGGGGCCAGCTGGAGCTGGCCCACTTCGGCCCGCCGCAGGTTGAGCCTGCCCTTGACCGGGGCGCCCTCGCGCAGCCACAGCTCCCCGATGACGCAGCTGCTCGCCCGCAGCGCGGTGCCGCCCGGGTTGGACAGGGTGGTGCGCAGCAGATCCACCCGGCCGGGGACGCGGGCGCCGCGCAGATCGATCCGGCCGTCCGCCCGCAGCCGCCGGCCCAACAGGTTGGAGCCCACCTCGAGGGACTCCGCCGTCAGCACCTGCGCGCCGGGGTTGCTCAGTTCGGCGTCCTCCAGGTCGATCGAGCCGGTCACGGAGGCGCCGTCGAGCCGGAAAAGGCCCCGCATGCGCAGGCCGCGGGCGCAGAGATCGTTGTCGATGGAGACCTGGTTGAACTGAAGGACGGGCTGGACCGGCTGGGCGGGCTGGACCGGCGGCTGACCGGGCGGCTGGGCGGGCTGGGCGGGGTCCGGGGCGGTGATCTGCGCCCCGTCGAGGTACAACGCGCCCGAGATCTGCGCTCTGCTGAGGCGCACCGGGCCGCTGATACGGCAGCGGGTCAGCCGTAGCCCGCCGTCGATCCGGGCGTGCGAGGCGTCCAGACCGGGCAGTTCGGACTCGCGCAGGCTGACGTAGGCGAGCTGAGCGCCGACCAGCCGCGGGGCCTCGTCGAAGCGGCACCGGACCAGCCGGAACATGCTGTCGACGACCGCCTGCCGCAGGTCCAGCAGGCCGGTGACATGCGCGCCGACGACTTTGAGGGCGGCTATCTCCCCCGGTTCCCGGGGGCCGTTGAGGAGCAGCGCCCGCAACACCGCCGCCCGCAGCACGGGTCGGGGCCAGTTTCCCTCGCCCGCGACGCGGAAGTCCACGGTCGCCCCCGTGGCGAAGGCCCGCCACACCCGTCGTTCGGCCGGTGTCAGTGTGTTGATCTCCATCAGCCGCGACTCTGGCGGGCCCTCGTGAGCGGTGTCAACCGCCTGTGCCCGTACGCCCGTAAGCCCCTCTGCCCGTAAGCCCCTCTGTCCGTAAGCCCCTCTGCCCTACGTCCTTACGCCCGTCCGCCGGTTCGGCCGGGTCTACTTCTCCGCCGACTCCACGGCGTGGCCGCCGAACTGGTTGCGCAGCGCGGCGATCATCTTCATCTGCAGCGAGTCGTCCTGCCGGGAGGCGAACCGCGCGAACAGCGACGCCGTGATGGCGGGCAGCGGCACGGCGTTGTCGATGGCGGCCTCGACGGTCCAGCGGCCCTCGCCGGAGTCCTCGGCGTAACCGCGCAGCTTGTCCAGGTGGGTGTCCTCGTCGAGGGCGTTGACCGCCAGGTCGAGCAGCCAGGACCGGATGACGGTGCCCTCCTGCCAGGACCGGAAGACCTCGCGCACGTTCTCCACCGAGTCGATCTTCTCCAGCAGCTCCCAGCCCTCGGCGTAGGCCTGCATCATGGCGTACTCGATGCCGTTGTGGACCATCTTCGAGAAGTGCCCGGCGCCGACCTTGCCCGCGTGGACGTAGCCGTACGGGCCGTCCGGCTTCAGGGCGTCGAAGATCGGCTGCACCCGGGCGATGTGCTCAGCGTCGCCGCCGACCATGAGGGCGTAGCCGTTCTGCAGGCCCCAGACGCCCCCTGAGACGCCCGCGTCGACGAAGCCGATGCCCTTGGCGCCGAGTTCGGCGGCGTGCTTCTCGTCGTCCGTCCAGCGGGAGTTGCCGCCGTCGACGACGGTGTCGCCGGGCTCGAGCAGGTCGCCGAGTTCGTCGACGACGGACTGGGTGGCGGCGCCGGCCGGGACCATCACCCACACCGTGCGCGGCGCCTCGAGGCTGCCGACGAGCTCGGCGAGGTCCTTGACGTCGGAGACCTCGGGGTTGCGGTCGAATCCGACGACGGTGTGGCCGGCGCGGCGGATCCGCTCGCGCATGTTGCCGCCCATCTTGCCCAGACCGACCAGGCCCAGCTGCATCGATGTCATGTCAGTTCTCTACTTCCTGAGTTCGCGGTAGGCGGCGACGAGAGCGGTGGTGGAGGGGTCGAGGCCGGGCACGTCGGCGCCTTCGGTGAGGGCCGGTTCGACGCGCTTGGCGAGGACCTTGCCGAGCTCCACGCCCCACTGGTCGAAGGAGTCGATGTTCCACACCGCGCCCTGCACGAACACCTTGTGCTCGTAGAGGGCGATGAGCTGGCCGAGCACCGACGGGGTCAGTGCGGTCGCCAGGATCGTGGTCGTGGGGTGGTCGCCCTGGAACGTCTTGTGGGCGACCAGCTCCTTTGGAACCCCTTCCGCGCGGACCTCCTCGGGCGTCCTGCCGAACGCCAGCGCCTGCGTCTGCGCGAAGAAGTTCGCCATCAACAGGTCGTGCTGGGCCGCCAGTTCGCCGCCCAGCTCGTCGACGGGCCGGGCGAAGCCGATGAAGTCCGCCGGGATGAGCTTCGTGCCCTGGTGGATCAACTGGTAGTAGGCGTGCTGCCCGTTGGTGCCGGGCGTGCCCCACACCACCGGCCCGGTCTGCCAGCTCACGGGCCGGCCCTCGCGGTCCACCGACTTGCCGTTGGACTCCATGTCCAGCTGCTGGAGATAGGCGGCGAACTTCGACAGATAGTGGCTGTAGGGCAGCACCGCGTGCGACTGGGCGTCGTGGAAGTTGCCGTACCAGACGCCCAGCAGGCCCAGGATCAGCGGGGCGTTCGACTCGGCAGGCGCGGTGCGGAAGTGCTCGTCGACGAGGTGGAACCCGTCGAGCAGCTCACGGAACCGGTCCGGGCCGACGGCGATCATCAGCGACAGGCCGATCGCCGAGTCGAAGGAGTAGCGGCCGCCGACCCAGTCCCAGAACTCGAACATGTTCGCCGTGTCGATGCCGAAGCCGGCGACCTTCCCGGCGTTCGTCGACAGCGCCACGAAGTGCCGGGCGACCGCCTTCTCGTCGCCGCCCAGCCCGTCCAGGAGCCAGGAACGGGCCGACGTGGCGTTGGTGATCGTCTCGATGGTGGTGAACGTCTTCGACGCGACGATGAACAGCGTCTCGGCCGGATCCAGGTCCCGGACCGCCTCGTGCAGGTCCGCGCCGTCCACGTTGGACACGAACCGGAACGTCAACTCGCGTGCGGTGTACGGCCGCAGCGCCTCGTAGGCCATCGCCGGGCCCAGGTCGGAACCGCCGATGCCGATGTTGACGACGTTGCGGATACGCCGCCCGGTGTGCCCGGTCCACTCGCCGGAGCGCACCCGCTCCGCGAAGCCGGCCATCCGGTCGAGCACGGCGTGCACCGCGGGGACCACGTTCTCTCCGTCGACCTCCACCACCGCGTCACGCGGCGCGCGCAGCGCGGTGTGCAGCACCGCACGGTCCTCGGTGAGGTTGATCCGCTCGCCGCGGAACATCGCGTCACGCAGCCCGAACACATCGGTGGCGGCAGCCAGTTCCTGCAGCAGCGCGAGGGTCTCGTCGGTGACGAGGTTCTTCGAGTAGTCGATGCGCAGATCACCGACGCGCACCACGTACCGCTCGGCGCGCTGCGGGTCCGTGGCGAACAGGTCCCGCAGACCCGCCTGCCGTCCGGCGCGGTGGTCGGCGAGGGCGGTCCACTCGGGCCGCCGGTCGGGACGGGGGGTGTCAGACATGAGCAGGGGTCTCCTTGGTGCCCTCGCCGCGCAGGGCGATGGCGTACATCTCGTCGGCGTCGAGGCGCCTGAGCTCCTCGGCGATGAGTTCGGAGGTGGTGCGGACCTTCAGCGCGAGGGTGCGCGAAGGCTGGCCGGGCAGGGTGAGCGTGGCCAGCGGGCCCTCGGGGCGGTCGATGACGATGTCGCCGTCCGCCGTGCCGAGCCGTACGGCCGTGACGACCGGGCCGTCGGTGACCACGCGGTCGATCGTGACCTTCAGCCGCGCCTCCAGCCAGCGGGCCAGCAGCTCCGCGGCGGGGTTGTCGGCCTCGGCCTCGACGGCGCCCGAGACGATCGGCACCCGGGCCTGGTCCAGGGCCGCCGCCAGCATCGAGCGCCACGGGGTGAGCCGGGTCCAGGCGAGATCGGTGTCGCCGGGCGCGTAGGAGCTCATCCGGGTCTCCAGGGCCCGCAGCGGGTTCTCGACGGCGTACAGGTCGGTGATCCTGCGCTGGGCCAGCGCGCCCAGCGGGTCCTTCGACGGGTTCTGCGGCGCGTCGACGGGCCACCACACGACGACCGGCGCGTCCGGCAGCAGCAGCGGCAGCACGACGGAGTCGGCGTGGTCGGAGACCTCGCCGTAGGTCCGCAGCACGACCGTCTCGCCGGTGCCGGCCTCCGAGCCGACCCGGACCTCGGCGTCCAGCCGCGACAGGGTGCGCTCGCGCGGGGTCCGGGCGTGCCGCTTGATGACGACGAGGGTGCGCGAGGGATGCTCGTGCGAGGCCTCCTCGGCCGCCTTGATCGCGTCGTAGGCGTTCTCCTCGTCCGTGACGATGACCATCGTCAGGACCATGCCCACGGCCGGTGTGCCGATGGCGCGGCGGCCCTTCACCAGCGCCTTGTTGATCTTGCTTGCAGTGGTGTCGGTCAGGTCGATCTTCATGGCCTGCGCCAGCTCCGTCCGTCTCGTGCGAGCATCTCGTCGGCTTCCTCGGGTCCCCAGCTGCCCGAGGGGTACTGCGCGGGCCTGCCGTGCCGTGCCCAGTACTCCTCGATCGGGTCGAGGATCTTCCAGGACTCTTCCACTTCCTGGTGGCGCGGGAACAGGTTGGCGTCGCCGAGCAGCACGTCCAGGATGAGGCGTTCGTACGCCTCGGGACTGGACTCGGTGAAGGACTCGCCGTAGGCGAAGTCCATCGTGACGTCCCGGATCTCCATGGAGGTGCCGGGCACCTTGGAGCCGAAGCGGACCGTGATGCCCTCGTCGGGCTGGACCCGGATGACGATGGCGTTCGCGCCGAGCTCCTCGGTGGCCGTGGAGTCGAAGGGGGAGTGCGGGGCCCGCTGGAAGACGACCGCGATCTCGGTCACGCGCCGGCCGAGGCGCTTGCCGGTGCGCAGGTAGAACGGGACGCCCGCCCAACGCCGGTTGTCGACGTTCAGCTTCACCGCGGCGAACGTGTCCGTCGTGGACGACGGGTCGATGCCGTCCTCATCGAGGTAGCCGCGCACCCTCTCACCGCCCTGCCAGGCAGCCGCGTACTGCGCCCGCACGGTGTGCAGGCCCAGGTCGTCGGGCAGCTTCACGGACCGCAGGACCTTGAGCTTCTCGGTGAGCAGCGAGGAGGCGTCGAAGGAGGCCGGCTCCTCCATGGCGGTCAGTGCCATCAGCTGGAGGAGGTGGTTCTGGATGACGTCACGGGCCGAGCCGATCCCGTCGTAGTAGCCGGCCCGGCCGCCGATGCCGATGTCCTCGGCCATGGTGATCTGCACGTGGTCCACGAACGACCGGTTCCAGATCGGCTCGAACATGGTGTTCGCGAAGCGGAGCGCCAGAATGTTCTGGACGGTCTCCTTGCCCAGGTAGTGGTCGATGCGGAAGACCTGGTCGGGTTCGAACACGTCGTGCACCACCGCGTTGAGCTCCTGAGCGCTCGCCAGGTCGCGCCCGAACGGCTTCTCGATGACCGCGCGCCGCCAGGAGCCCTCCGGCGCCTTCGCCAGCCCGTGCTTCTTGAGCTGCTCGACCACCTTGGGGAAGAACTTCGGCGGCACGGAGAGGTAGAAGGCGAAGTTGCCGCCGGTGCCCCGGGACGCGTCCAGCTCCTCCACGGCCGTCTTGAGCTGCTTGAACGCCGTGTCGTCGTCGAAGTCGCCGGGGATGAACCGCATGCCCTCGGCGAGCTGCTGCCAGACCTCCTCGCGGAACGGGGTGCGGGCGTGCTCGCGCACCGCGTCGTGGACGATCTGCGCGAAGTCCTCGTCCTCCCAGTCACGGCGGGCGAAGCCGACGAGCGAGAAGCCCGGCGGGAGCAGCCCGCGGTTGGCGAGGTCGTACACCGCGGGCATCAGTTTCTTGCGGGACAGGTCGCCCGTCACCCCGAAGATGACGAGGCCGGACGGGCCCGCGATGCGGGGCAGGCGCCGGTCGCGGGGGTCCCTCAGAGGGTTCTCCCAGGCCGCGCCGAGACTGCTGCTGCTCATTCCGCGTCAACTCCCTTGATCGTCGGCGGCTTCGAGACCGTGTCCAGAGGGTTCTGCCACGCCGCCCCGGACTCGGCGACGCCCTCGTACTCCAACCGGGTGACCACCTCGTCGCGGGAGATGCCCGGCGGCGGCCGGTGGTCCCCATCCCTGTCCCCGTTCGGCTTGTCCTTGTCGGCAGGAAACCGTCACCTCGGTGGACGTGCTCATCTTCAAGACATCCTCGACGGGAGCGGCCGGCGGCTCTGACGTGTTCAAACTTAAAAGTCTGACTTTTCGGCGGGTAGGTCTCCCTGTGTCAGGCTTTGGTGAAAGTGGGACACCCCCGGGCGACAGATGAGCACCCCGGGACGGCAACTGGGCGGCGCGAGCAGGACATGGCGGACACAAGCACCCCAAGCATCCCAAGCGTCCATGGTGGCGCCGGGAACGGCGGCATCAGAACCTTCCCCTTCCCCGTCGAGCGCAGCGTCGGCGGCATCGGTATGCAGGTGGGCCCGATGGGGCCCGCGCTCGGCGGCCGCTCCTGGCGCACGGATGCCCCGCCGGACCGCGTGCACCGCATCGACTTCCACGTGGTGATGCTGTTCGACGCCGGCCCCGTCCGCCACATGATCGACTTCACCCGGCACGAGGCGGCGGCCGGCGACGTGCTGTGGATCCGCCCGGGCCAGGTCCACCGCTTCTCGACGTCGAGCGAGTACCGCGGAACCGCCCTGACCATGCAGCCCGGATTCCTGCCGCGCGCCACCGTCGAGGCGACCGGCCTCTACCGCTACGACCTGCCGCCGCTGCTGCATCCCGACGAGGCACAGCTCGCCGGGCTGCGCGCGGCACTGACGTACCTGCGGCGGGAGTACGACGACGGCGCCGAGGGCACCCTGCCGCCGGGCCTGCACGCGGCGGTGCTGCGGCACTCGCTGACGGCGTTCCTGCTGCGGCTCGCGCACCTGGCGGCGAGCGGCGCGGAGGCGGCACGGCGTCAGGCCGACACCACGTTCACGCTGTTCCGGGACGCGGTGGAAAAGGAGTTCGCCGCCAACCACAGTGTCAGCGCCTACGCCGACTCCCTCGGCTACTCCCGGCGCACCCTCGTGCGGGCGGTCCGCGCGGCCACCGGCGAGACGCCCAAGGGATTCATCGACAAGCGGGTCGTCCTGGAGGCGAAACGGCTCCTCGCCCACACGGACCTGCCGGTCGGCCGGGTGGGCGCGGCGGTCGGCTTCCCCGACCCGGCGAACTTCTCCAAGTTCTTCCAACTGCACACCGGCCAGACGCCGGTGGCCTTCCGCGCCGACCAGGGCTGACGGCGGCGGCGGGCGCGAGGGCGGGGGCCTGCGCGTTTCGCGTGCGCGCGGGCAGGACGGCGCCGGGGGCCGGCCTCGGTGTGAGGCCGGCCCCCGGCGCCGTCGAGCCGTCGAGCCGTCGGTCAGTGTTGTCGCCGGGCCGTCGGTCAGTGGCCGAAGGTGAACCAGTTGACGTTCACGAAGTCCGCCGGCTGGCCGCTGGTGAAGGTCAGGTAGACGTCGTGGGTGCCGGTGACGGCGCTGATGTTCGCGGGGATCGTCCGCCAGCTCTGCCAGCCGCCGGTGTTGCCCACCGCGAAGCTGCCGACCGGGGCGGCGCTGCGGCTGTCGAGGCGCACCTCGACCAGTCCGCTGACGCCGCCCGCCGCACCGCCCGCGACCCGGGCGCTGAACTGGGTCGCCGCGGACGAGCCGAACTTCACGCCCTTGTACAGCGCCCAGTCGCCATTGGCGAGGGAGCCGATGTTCTGCCCGCCGCCGCTGTCCGAGGTGGACTCGGTCATCGTGCCCGACTGGCTGTCGTACGACTCGGCCTGGATCGTGCCGTAGGCGTCCCGGGCGCCGGCCGGCGGGGGAGTCGTGGTGCCGCCGCCGGTGCCCGCGGCCTGCAGCACCTGCACGTAGTCGACCACCATCGGACGGCCCGGCTGGGTGTCGCCGTCCAGGCCGCCGCCGAAGGCGTCGGGGAAGGCCCCGCCCATCGCGACGTTCAGGATGACGAAGTAGCCGTGGTTCGTCGCGTTGGTCCACGTCGTCGCGTCGACCTGGTTGGCGGTGACGGTGTGGTAGTTCACGCCGTCGACGTAGAAGCGGATCGCCTCGGGGCTCACCGAGCGGTCCCACTCCATGCTGTAGGTGTGGAAGCCGGACTGGCAGGTCGTGTTGGGACACGCGACGGAGTTGCCGATGCCGGTCGTCTCGTTGCACGGGCCGCCCGGGTTGGTGCCGCAGTGCATCGTCGCCCACACCTTGTTGAGGCCCTGGACGTTCTCCATGATGTCCAGCTCGCCGACGCCCGGCCAGTTCTGGTAGTTGCCCCGGTACGGCGCGCCGAGCGCCCAGAACGCGGGCCAGTAGCCCTCGGCGGCGGTGCCGGTCACGTTCGGCATCTGGATCCGCGCCTCGACGCGCAGTTTGCCGCCGGACGGGGGCTGGAAGTCGGTGCGGTTGGTCTCGATGCGGCCGGACGTCCAGCGGCCGGCGGAGTCGCGCAGCGGGGTGATGCGCAGGTTGCCGTTGCCGTCGAGCGAGACGTTGGCCGTGCTGTTGGTCATCGTCTCGACTTCGCCGGTGCCCCAGTTGGCGGGGCCGCCCGGATACGAAGTGCCGGTGCTGTACTGCCAGTTGGACGGGTTGACGCCGGTTCCGGCGGTGCCGGTGAAGTCGTCGAGGAAGACCTGGGTCCAGCCGGACGGCGGCGTCGGCGCGGAGGCGTTCGCGGGCAGGGTGACGGCCGCGGCGGCCGCCGCCGCCAGACCGAGCGTGCTGAGCACGGCGATGAGCGCGCGTCGCCGTCGAGGGATGCCGGAGGTAGCACTCATGAGGGGGGGCCTCTCGGGTACGGAGTGATGGCGCGGGTGCCTTTCCCAACCTTTGAGAGCGCTCTCAAAGTGCGCCCAATGTGCTCTCCGTCCCGGGGACCGTCAAGACTTGTAGCGAAGAAACTCCTTCCCTGCCAAGGAAGTTCAGGGCGTGAACCACGCAAACGTGTGAAACCGCGCCGCCCGGACCGCAATCGCCGCCCGGAACTGAGGCGCTCCCCGCACCCCGACGGCCTGCGGGCACACCCGGACGCACGAGACGGCGCGGTTGGGTTGCGTGGGTGGGGGAGTCGGTCAGTCTCGGTGGGGTGGTGGCTGGGGGTGCCAGCCCAGGGCTCGGGAGATGCCTCGGGCGGCGAGGCGGACCGCGGGGGCCAGTACCGGGACCTGGGCGTCCGCGTGCGGGACCACGACCGACACGGCGGCGGTCACGTCGCCGTCCGGGCCGCGCACCGGAGCGGCCACCGACAGGGCGTCGTCCGTGACCTGACGGACGCTCACCGCGACGCCCGTGCGCCGCACTTCGGCCAGCGCCCGGCGCAGCCGCGCCGGATCGGTGATGGTGTGGGCCGTGTAGGACGTCAACGGGCTCGCGCAGTAGGCCTCTTGCAGCTCCGTGCTGCCGTGCGCCAGCAGTACGAGGCCGACGCCGGTGACGTGCAGGGGCCAGCGGGCGCCCACCCGGATGTGCACGCCGACCGCGGACCGGCCGGACAGCCACTCGGTGTAGACGACCTCGCTGCCGTCCCGCACCGCCAACTGCACGTTCTCGTGGGTGGCTTCGTACAGGTCCTCCAGATACGGCAGCGCGGCCTGCCGCAGCGCCAGGCCGCGCGGCGCGAGCGCCGCGATCTCCCACAGCCGCAGCCCCACGTGGTACGTCCCGGACCCGTCGCGCTCCAGTGCGCCCCAGTCGGTCAGCGCGGCGACCAGTCGGTGGGCTGTGCTGAGCGTGAGGCCGGCGCGGCGGCTGATGTCGGTGAGGGACAGCGCGGGATGCGTGTGGTCGAACGCCGCCAGCACGGCCAGCAGGCGGTCGGGCGCGGAGCGGGCGTTCGCGGCGAGAGCCGGCCGGTCCATCGGGTCCTCCTCACGGCAGCGGGCTGACGGGGTCGGGTCCGCCGGTGGGACGGTTCCCGGGGGAGGGCTCACCGCGTCAGGCGAGCCCGTCCTCGGCGATCCGCAGCAGCAGGGCGTGCAGCGCGTCACGTTCGGCCGGGGCGAGCGGGCCGAGCAGTTCGTTCGTCACTCGCAGGCCCGCCTCGTCGGTGCCGCGCAGGAACGCGCGGCCGTCCCCGGTGAGGACGACGATCCTGCTGCGCCGGTCGTCGGGGGAGGGGCGGCGCTCGGCGAAGCCCAGCTTCTCCAGGTCGTCGACCAGGCCGACGATCGCGCTCGGGTCGTAGCCCAGCCGGGTGCTCAGCTCCCGCTGGAGCGCGCCCTCGGAGGTGGCGAGGAAGCGCAGCACCGCGTAGTGGCGCAGCCGCAGCCCCGACTCCTGGAGGAACGTGTTGAAGAGCTGACCCGAGCGCAGCCCCAAGCGGTAGAGCAGGTAGCCCGTGTCGGCGTGCAACGCGCGCATCCACGGCTCGTCACCGTCGATCGGGGCGGCGTTCACTGCGTTGTCCTGGCGGGCGATGGCGGGCTCCCTGGTCTCGGTGGTCGGTGGGTCGGTGGTCGGTGGTCTCGGTCCCCTCCCGGGGCGGTTCGTCGTACAGATTTCAGCATGCCGCACGTACAGGAGGACAACAACTATTGACGACGACAATTATTGCTCTTAGCTTCGATATAGGAAGCCGCACCCCCCATGTGAAGGGACACCGTCGTGCCCAGCATCGATCTGACCGGCAAGGTCGCCGTCGTCACCGGCAGCGGCCGAGGCCTCGGCCTCGCCTACGCGCACGCCCTGGCCGCCCACGGCGCGGCCGTCGTCGTCAACGACGTCGACGAGGAGGTCGCCGAGCAGGCCGTGAAGTCCCTCGTCGAGGCGGGCGGCAGGGCCGTCGCCGAGGTGGTCCCGGTCGGCACGACCGAGGCCGCCGAGCGGCTGGTGAACCGGGCCGTGGAGGAGTTCGGGCGGCTCGACATCCTCGTCACCAACGCGGGCATCCTGCGCGACAGGGTGCTGTGGAAGATGACCGACGACGACTTCGACGCGGTGATCGCCACGCACCTCAAGGGCACCTTCACCTGCGCCCGCGCCGCCGCGGTGCGGATGCGGGAGCAGGGCGAGGGCGGCACGCTGATCCTCGTCGGCTCGCCGGCCGGCCAGCGCGGCAACTTCGGCCAGACGAACTACGCGGCCGCCAAGGCGGGCATCGCCGCGTTCGCCCGGACCTGGTCGATGGAGCTGGGCCGCGCGAACATCACCGTCAACGCGATCGTCCCGGTGGCCGCCACCGCGATGACCGAGACCATCCCCGCGTTCGCCCCGTACGTCGAGGCCCTGAAGAACGGCGAGCCGTTCCCGGACTTCCTGCGCAAGGGCGAGGGCTTCGGCACCCCCGAGGACTGCGCGGCGCTGGTGCCCTTCCTGGCCTCCGAGGCCGCCCGGGGCGTCACCGGCCAGGCCATCGGCATCGGCGGCGACAAGGTGGCACTCTGGTCGCATCCGCAGGAGATCCGCACGGCCTACGCCGACGGCGGCTGGACGCCCGAGACGCTGGCCGACGTCTTCCCGACCTCGGTCGGCGCCGAGCTCCAGACGGTCGGCGTCCCGGCCCCGAAGTTCCCGGAGGCCTGACCCATGGCGACCATCGACGTCGGGGAACTCGTCGCGATCGACGTCCACACCCATGCCGAGGTGTCCTCCAAGGGCCACTCCTCGCTCGACGACGACCTGCACGACGCGTCCTCCGCCTACTTCAAGGTCGAGGGCAAGCGCAAGCCCACGCTCGAGGAGACGGCCAGCTACTACCGTGAGCGGAAGATGGCCGCCGTGATCTTCACGGTGGACGCCGAGTCCGCCACCGGTACCGCGCCCGTCCCGAACGAGGAGGTCGCCGAGGCGGCCGCCGCCAACGCCGACGTCCTCATCCCCTTCGCCTCCATCGACCCCTTCCGGGGGAAGGCGGGCGTGAAGCAGGCCCGCCGCCTGGTCGAGGAGTACGGGGTGAAGGGCTTCAAGTTCCACCCCAGCATCCAGGGCTTCTTCCCCAACGACCGCGCGGTGGCGTACGACCTGTTCGAGGTCATCGAGGAGACGGGGACCATCGCCCTGTTCCACACCGGCCAGACGGGCATCGGCGCCGGAGTCCCGGGCGGCGGCGGCATCAGGCTCAAGTACTCCAACCCGCTGCACGTCGACGACGTCGCCGCCGACTTCCCGCACCTCAAGATCATCCTGGCGCATCCGTCGTTCCCCTGGCAGGACGAGGCCCTGGCCGTCGCCACCCACAAGCCGGGCGTGCACATCGACCTGTCCGGCTGGTCTCCGAAGTACTTCCCGCCGCAGCTCGTGCAGTACGCCAACACGCTGCTGAAGGACAAGGTCCTCTTCGGCTCCGACTTTCCCGTACTCACCCCCGACCGCTGGCTCGCCGACTTCGACAAGCTGACGATCAAGGACGAGGTGAAGCCGAAGATCCTCAAGGAGAACGCCGCCCGTCTGCTCGGGCTGACCACACCGTAAGGGGCGTGGACAATGCGCAACGAGGGACTGGGGTCCTGGCCCGCCCGCCGGGCCCGCAAGACCCCGCACCGCACCGCCCTGGTCCACGGCGGGCAGTCGACGGACTACCGCACCCTGCACGCCCGCACCACGCGCCTGGCGCACGCCCTGCGCGCCCGGGGCGTGCATCGCGGCGACCGCATCGCCTACCTGGGCCCCAACCACCCCTCCTACCTGGAGACCCTGTTCGCCGCCGGCGCGCTCGGCGCGGTCTTCGTCCCCCTCAACACCCGCCTCGCCGGTCCCGAGATCGCTTACCAGCTCGCCGACTCCGGGGCCAAGGCCCTCGTCTACGGGCCCTCGCACGCGGGCCTCGTCGCCGGACTGCCCGGGCACACGGACGTCCGGACGTACCTCGAGGTCGGCGCCGAGTACGAGCAGGCGCTCGGCTCGGCGCCTGACGAGCCCATCGACACACCGGTCGCCCCCGACGACACCTGCATCATCATGTACACCTCGGGGACCACCGGCCGCCCCAAGGGCGCGATGCTCACCCACGGCAACCTCACCTGGAACGCGATCAACGTCCTCGTCGACACCGACCTCGTCGCCGACGAACGCGCCCTCGTCTCCGCGCCGCTGTTCCACACGGCCGGACTGAACATGCTGACCCTGCCGGTGCTGCTCAAGGGCGGCTGCTGCGTCCTCGTCGAGGCCTTCGACCCGGAGGCCACCCTCGGCCTGATCGAGCAGCACCGGATCACCTTCATGTTCGGGGTGCCGACGATGTTCGACCAGGTCGCCCGGCATCCGCGCTGGGCCGCCGCGGACCTGTCCTCCCTGCGCATCCTGACCTGCGGCGGCTCCCCTGTGCCCTCGCCGCTCATCGCCGCCTACCAGGAACGCGGTCTGACGTTCCTCCAGGGCTACGGCATGACCGAGGCCTCGCCCGGCACGCTCTTCCTGGACGCCGAGCACGCCGTCAGCAAGGCGGGCTCGGCGGGCGTCCCGCACTTCTTCAGCGACGTGCGGGTCGTCCGGCCGGACCTTGCCCCCGTGGAGACCGGCGAGACCGGCGAGGTCGTGGTCCGCGGTCCGCACGTCATGCCCGGCTACTGGGGGCTGCCCGAGGAGACGGCCACGGCCTTCGCCGACGGCTGGTTCCGCAGCGGGGACGCCGCCCGGGTCGACGAGGACGGATACGTGCACATCGTCGACCGCATCAAGGACATGATCATCTCGGGCGGGGAGAACATCTACCCCGCCGAGATCGAGGACCTGCTGCTGGCCCACCCCGACATCGTCGAGTGCGCGGTCATCGGCGTCGCGGACGACAAGTGGGGCGAGGTGCCGCGCGCGGTCGTCGTGCCCCGCGAGGGCGGCACGCTCGACCCCGACCAGGTGCTGGCCTCGCTGGCGGGCCGGCTCGCCAAGTACAAAATCCCCAAGTCGGTGGTGATCGCGGACGAACTTCCGCGCACCGCCTCCGGCAAGCTCCTCAAGGCCCGGGTGCGCTCCCGCTTCGGCACCGACTCCTGACCTTCTCCCTTCGAGCAACTCCCCGTAGCTGAGCAACTTCCCTGTGAGGAACGGTATATGAGCATCAACGTCAACGGCCTGGACGAGCTGCGGAAGCTGTCCGGCAGCGACCTGGGCACCAGCGAGTGGATCGAGGTCACCCAGGAGCGCATCGACACGTTCGCCGACGCGACCGGGGACCACCAGTGGATCCACGTGGACCCGGAGAAGGCAGCGGCAGGACCCTTCGGAGCGCCGATCGCCCACGGGTACCTGACCCTCTCCCTCTTCATCCCCCTCTTCACCGAGCTGCTGGACGTCCAGGGCGTCACGACCAAGGTCAACTACGGGCTGAACAAGGTCCGCTTCCCCTCGCCGGTCAAGGTCGGCTCGCGGATCCGTCTCGTCGCCAAGCTGACCGACGTCGAGGACGTCCCGGGCGGGGTGCAGATCACCGTCGACGGGGCGATCGAGATCGAGGGGGGCGCGAAGCCCGCGGCCGTGCTGCAGAGCCTGTCGCGGTTCTACGCGTGAGCCGACGCCGTCGCGCCGTCGCACCGCCGTGCAGCGGAAGGGCGGTTGAGCCGTTGAGTCGTTGCACCGTGGCGTCGTAGCAGCTGACATGGTGGGGACCCGCGCGGCCGTCGTGGCCGGCCGCGCGACCCGCCCCTCCTCCGGGCGGCGGGCGTCGAGGCGGTTCCGGCAGGAGAGGTGCAGGCGTGAAACTGACCATTCTGGGCGGCGGCGGGTTCCGGGTGCCGCTCGTGTACGGCGCACTCCTGACGGACCGCGGCGAGGGGCGCGTCACCGACGTCGTCCTGCACGACCTGGACGACGGCCGGCTGCGGGCTGTCGCCCGGGTGCTCGCGGAGCAGGCCGCCGCAGTGCCCGACGCCCCCCGGGTCACCGCCACCACCGACCTCGACGAGGCCCTGCGCGGCGCCGACTTCGTCTTCTCCGCGATCCGCGTCGGCGGCCTCGAGGGCCGGGCGAACGACGAGCGGGTGGCCCTGGAGCAGGGCGTCCTAGGCCAGGAGACGGTCGGCGCCGGAGGCATCGCCTACGGTCTGCGGACGGTCCCCGTCGCCGTCGACATCGCCCGCCGGGCGGCCCGTCTCGCCCCCGACGCCTGGGTCATCAACTTCACCAACCCCGCGGGGCTCGTCACCGAGGCCATGTCCCGCCACCTCGGCGACCGCGTCATCGGCATCTGCGACTCGCCGGTCGGCCTCGGCCGCCGTATCGCCCGGGTCCTCGGCGCCGACCCGAAGCAGGCGTGGATCGACTACGTCGGCCTCAACCACCTCGGCTGGGTCCGCGGCCTGCGGATCGCCGGCCGCGACGAGCTCCCGAGGCTGCTCGCCGACCCCGACCTGCTCGGCTCCTTCGAGGAGGGCAAGCTCTTCGGCGTCGACTGGCTGCGGTCCCTCGGCGCGATCCCCAACGAGTATCTGCACTACTACTACTTCAACCGGGAGACCGTCCGCGCCTACCAGCAGGCCGAGAAGACCCGCGGCGCCTTCCTCGCCGACCAGCAGGCCCGCTTCTACGAGGAGATGCGCGACCCCGGCGCGGCGGCCCTCGCCGCCTGGGACCGCACCCGCGCCGAACGCGAGGCCACCTACATGGCCGAGAACCGGGAGAGCGCGGGCGCCGGCGAACGCGACGCCGACGACCTCTCCGGCGGCTACGAGAAGGTCGCCCTCGCCCTGATGCGGGCCATCGCCCGCGACGAGCGCACGACGCTCATCCTGAACGTCCGCAACCAGGGCGCCCTGTCGGTGCTGGACGCCGACGCCGTCATCGAGGTGCCCTGCCTCGTGGACTCCGGCGGCGCCCACCCGGTGGCCGTCGCCCCGCTGCCCGAGCACGCCACCGGGCTGGTGTGCGCGGTCAAGGGCGTCGAGCGCGAGGTGCTCGCCGCCGCCGGGTCCGGCTCCCGGGCGACGGCCGTCAAGGCGTTCGCGCTGCACCCGCTGGTCGACTCGGTGAACATCGCCCGCAAGCTGGTGGAGGGCTACACCGACGTCCACCCGGGGCTGGCGTACCTTAAGTAGCCCCACCGGGGGGAAAGCGCTTTCGCCCGGTGGGCGCAGCACCCCCGCCCCGGGCCTACCCGCACTTCGTGGTCCCTCTCTGGAGATTCCCCATGCATGACGAACGCCGCCGCATCGAGGAGCGCGTCGAGCGCGTCCACAACCAGCGCGTCAAGCCCGCGATCTACGCGGCGACCGTGCCCCTCGAGGTCGAGGCCTGGCAGGCGCCGGGGGAGCCCGTGTCCTTCGAGGAGGCCGCCGCCGCCGTCTACGAGCCGTTCGCCATGGACACCCCGTGGGGCCCGCCCTGGGGCACCACCTGGTTCCGGATGCGCGGCCGGGTGCCCGACGAGTGGGCGGGCCGGCGCGTCGAGGCCGTCATCGACCTCGGCTTCACCGGCGACTGGCCCGGCAACCAGGTCGAGGCGCTCGTCCACCGCACCGACGGGACGCCGCTGAAGGCCGTCAACCCGCTCAACCAGTACGTGCCGATCGGCAACCCGGCGACCGGCGGCGAGAGCATCGACTACCTCGTCGAGGGGGCCTCCAACCCCGACATCCTGGCCGGCGGCTTCGCCGAGCCGACCCCGCTCGGCGACGTGCTGACGGCCGGCGACCGTCCGCTGTACACCTTCCGCCGCGCCGACCTCGCCGTCCTCGACGAGCAGGTCTGGCACCTCGACCTCGACCTCCAGGTGCTGCGCGGGCTGATGGTCCACCTCGCCGAGCACGAGCCGCGTCGCCACGAGATCACGCACGCCCTGGACCGGGCCATGGACACCCTCGACCTGGACGACGTCTCCGGCAGCGCCGCCGCGGTCCGCGAGGTCCTCGCCCCGGTCCTGGCCCGGCCCGCGCACGCCAGCGCCCACACCATCTCCGGCGTCGGCCACGCGCACATCGACTCCGCCTGGCTGTGGCCGATCCGCGAGACCAAGCGCAAGACCTCCCGCACCTTCTCCAACGTCACCGCGCTCGCCGACGAGTACGAGGACTTCGTCTTCGCCTGTTCCCAGGCGCAGCAGTACGAGTGGGTCCGCGACAACTACCCGCACGTGTGGGCGCGCATCCAGGAGTCGGTGAAGAAGGGACAGTGGGTCCCGGTCGGCGGCATGTGGGTCGAGTCCGACGGCAACCTGCCCGGCGGCGAGGCCATCGCCCGCCAGCTCGTCCACGGCAAGCGGTTCTTCATCGAGCACTTCGGCGTCGAGACGAAGGGCGTCTGGCTGCCCGACTCCTTCGGCTACAACGCCGCCTACCCGCAGCTCGCCAAGCTCGCCGGCAACGACTGGTTCCTCACCCAGAAGATCTCCTGGAACCAGACCAACAAGTTCCCCCACCACACCTTCTGGTGGGAGGGCATCGACGGCACCCGCATCTTCACCCACTTCCCGCCGATCGACACCTACAACGCCCGCTTCAGCGGCGAGGAGATGGACCGCGCGGTGCGCAACTACTCCGAGAAGGGCGGCGGCACGCGCTCCCTCGCCCCCTTCGGCTGGGGCGACGGCGGCGGCGGCCCCACCCGCGAGATCATGGAACGGGCGCGCCGGCTCGCCGACCTGGAAGGCTCGCCGAAGGTCGTCGTCGAGCACCCCGACGTCTTCTTCGCCAAGGCCCGTGAGGAGTACCCGGACGCCCCCGTGTGGGTCGGCGAGCTCTACCTGGAGCTGCACCGCGCCACCTACAC
Source organism: Streptomyces sp. B21-105 (assembly GCF_036898465.1). Classification (NCBI taxonomy): domain Bacteria; kingdom Bacillati; phylum Actinomycetota; class Actinomycetes; order Kitasatosporales; family Streptomycetaceae; genus Streptomyces; species Streptomyces sp. B21-105. Next base: position 8,033,339 of record NZ_JARUMJ010000001.1, read on the forward strand.
CACGCAGGCCCGCACCAAGCAGGGCAACCGGCGCTCCGAACACCGGCTCCGCGAGGCGGAGTTGTGGGCGACGACGGCCGCCCTGCACGCGCCGGGCTACGCCTACCCGTACGACCGGCTCGACCGGCTCTGGAAGACGGTGCTGCTGCACCAGTTCCACGACATCCTGCCGGGCTCCTCGATCGCCTGGGTGCACCGCGAGGCGGAGGCCGAGTACGCCCGCGTCGCAGGGGAGCTGGAGGCGCTGACCGCAGAGGCGGTCGCCGCGCTGGGCGCCGGCGCCACCCGGGTGTTCAACACCAGCCCGTACGACCGCGCCGAGGTGCTGCGCACCTCCGCGGGGGCACCGGCCTACGTGGAGGTCCCCGCGAACGGCAGCGCGCCGCTGGCCGCGGACACCGTCGGCTCCCCGCAGCCGGTGACGGTCTCCGGGCTGACCCTCGACAACGGCCTGGTCCGCGTGGAGGTCGCGGCGGACGGCACACTGTCCTCGGTGCGCGACCTGCGGGCGGACCGCGAGGTCCTCGCCGGCCCCGGCAACCTGCTCCGCCTGCACACCGACCTGCCCAACCACTGGGACGCCTGGGACATCGACAAGCACTACAAGAACCGCTTCACCGACCTGCTCGACCCGGACTCGGTCAGCGTCGTCGAGGACGACCCGCTGCTCGGCGCCCTGCGCGTCACCCGCTCCTTCGGCAAGGGCTCGACCCTCACCCAGACGATCACCGTGCGGGCCGGCAGCCCCCGCGTCGACATCGAGACCGACCTCGACTGGCACGAGGCCGAGAAGATCCTCAAGGCCGCCTTCCCCGTCGACGTCCGCGCGCCGCACTCGTCCGCCGAGATCCAGTTCGGCCACGTCCAGCGGCCCACCCACACCAACACCAGCTGGGAGGCGGCCCGCTTCGAGGTCTCCGGCCACCGCTGGGTGCACGTCGGCGAACCCGGCTACGGCGTCGCGGTCCTCAACGACTCGACGTACGGCCACGACGTCTCCCGCACGGTCCGCGAGGACGGCGGCACGACGACCACGGTCGCCCTCAGCCTGGTGCGCGCCCCGCGCATCCCGGACCCCGAGGCCGACCAGGGCCGGCACCGGTTCACGTACTCCCTGCTGCCGGGCGCCACGATCGCGGACGCCGTCGCCGAGGGGTACGCCCTCAACCTGCCGTTGCGGGTGTCCGAGTCGGCGGGCGCCGCGGCGCCGGTCGTGTCCGTGGACGGCGACGGCGACGGCGACGGCGGGGGCGCGGGCGGCGTGACCGTGGAGACCGTCAAGCTCGCCGACGACCGGTCGGGCGACGTCGTCGTGCGGCTGTACGAGTCCCGCGGCGGACGGGCCCGAGGCGTGCTGCGCACCGGCTTCCCGCTGGCTAGCGCGCGCGTCACCGACCTGCTGGAACGACCGCTGCAGGAGCAGTCCGCCATCTCGGTGCCCGGTGACGGCACGGTCGAGGTGACCCTGCGCCCCTTCCAGATCCTGACCCTGCGACTGCGCCGGGGCGCGTAGGACAGGTCCCGGCGCCGGCCCGAACCGCCGGCCCGGACGTTCCTGACGCACGGTCGGGTCGGCCGGCCGCTCCCCGTGACAGCGGCCGGCCGACCCGATCCCCCCGATCCCCCGTGCCCCGAGGATCCCCCGTCGATCCCCGGAGCGTCCCCCGTCGATCCCTGTGCTTCCCCCCCAAGGGCCGGTGCTCCCCCGGTGGCCCTTCCCCCTTGAGAGTCCGCGGGTACGCCCCTGATACACCCCGGGCGGAAAAGAGTCCCCCGGGTCCCTGAGGTGTGCTGCGGGCGCGATCTGGCGGTGTTCGGGAGCGGAAGGGAGTGCAGGGAGTGCAGGGAGTGCAGGGAGCACTCGGGAGTGCTGGGGATGCGCTGGGGTGTGTTGGGGTGCGTTGGGGTGCGCGACAAAATGGGTATGGAGCAATCCGCCCGTCAAGATGACGGGCGGATTGCTCCATACCGGTGAGCGGGTGTATCCGTTTCGGGTCTTTCTAGAGCGGCAGCGCCTGAGCCGCCGGTGTCGCCTGCGCCGCGGGTGCCGCCTCGACGGAGTCGGCCGGGGCGGGCACGGCCGGCAGCAGCGGCTCGGCTGCCACCTCGTCAAGCCGCGGGTGCGGCAGCGTCACCGCGCGCAGCGGCCGCGGCCCCGACACCACGGTGTAGTCCTGTCCCAGGAACGGCGGCACGATCTCGCCCGGATCCTCGCCGAGCGCCAACTGCACGGCGGCCCAGGGCGCGTTGATTCCGCACTGGGACAGCTGGTGCAGTCCGCCGGCCGGCCGGGTGTTGACGTCCATCAGGACCGGCCGGTCGCCGAACATGCGGAACTGGATGTTGGACAGGTAGTGCAGTCCGAAGCCCTCGGCGATCAGGCGCGCCGGCTCCAGCCACTGCTCGTGCAGGGTGAAGCCCCGTCGGCGGCCGTTCTTCGTCCGGCCGATGGCCATCCGCACGACGTTGTCCGGGCCGGTGAGGCAGTCCACGGACACCTCCGGCTGCTCCAGGCGCGGCATGACCAGCCAGTCGACCTGCTCGCCTTCCTCCTCGGCCTGCTTCAGCACCTCGACCACCGCGTCGAGTTGGACGTACGGGCTCGGGAAGCCGGAGAGGTGCGCCAGCGAGAAGGGCGCCCGGGTGATCATCCGGAAGCCGACCCCGCCTGCGCCGGACGCCGGCTTGAAGCACGGCTTGTGCCCCGCGTCCTCCAACTCCTCGACGGCGGCCACGAGTTCGTCCGCCGACCGGATCCGGTACCACGGCGGCACGGGCACGCCGATCGCCTGCACGGCCTCGTACGCGATCACCTTGTCGTGGAAGACGGCGACGGCCTCCGGCGGCGGCGCCAGCAGCGCGGTGCCGACCGCCTCGAACTCGGCGCGGTGCGCCACGATCGCCGTCTGGTGCAGCCGGGGCACGAACACGTCGATGCCGCGGCGCCTGCACTGGGCCAGCGCGTACTCGACGTAAGCGGCCGGGGAGAGTCCCTCCGGCTCGAGTTCGGCGGTGTCGGCGGCGGCCAGCACGGGGGAGTCGGCGTCACCGTGCGTGGCATGGATCTCGACGGCGCGGTCGCTGGGATTTCGTCGCAGCTGATCCGTGAAGAACACGTTCTCCGCGTACGTGCGGTTGAGCCAGACGCGTACGCGAGAGACCATGCGAGGCCGCCTTTCACGGTTCGCGGGCAGGGCGAAGCAGGCCCGGCCCGGGCAGGGGGAATGGTGGGTCACCAAACCGCCCTGCGGAAGGGACGTCCATGGCGGTGGTGTTGGGGCGATCATACGGCTTCCCGGGGGTGCCGCGTGCAACGCGGGTGTCACGGAATCGCCGATCTTGTTCCCGTGTGGCGCCCCGTCCGGTAATGGGGCGCTCCGGCGCAGGTGAGGGCCGGTGCAGGCCTCACGACCGGCGTGATTTGACCTTGTACCGGTGCCGCGAATGTGTTCTCGTGGGCACACTGGTGTGTGCATATGGATACGGAGCGTGGGGCTTGTGAGCGGGGGTGCGAAGTGACGTCGACGGCCGCTGCCGCCGGGCGACTCCTGGCCGTCAGTGATCTGCATATCGGCTACGCGGAGAACCGGGCCCTCGTCGAGGCCATGGTCCCGGAGACGGACGAGGACTGGCTGCTCGTCGCCGGCGACGTCTCGGAGAGCACAGCCGACATCCGCTGGGCGCTGAAGACCCTCGCGAGCCGCTTCCGCAAGGTCGTCTGGGTCCCCGGCAACCACGAGCTGTGGACGCACCCCACGGACCCGGTCACCCTGCGCGGGGTCGCCCGCTACGAGTACCTGGTGGAGCTCTGCCGCGACCTGGGGGTGACCAGCCCCGAGGATCCCTACCCGGTATGGGAGGGCCCCGGCGGCCCGGTCGTCGTCGCCCCGCTGTTCCTGTTGTACGACTACACGTTCCTGCCGGCCGGGTGTACGACCAAGGAGGAGGGGCTGACCTACGCGGAGGGCACGGGCATCGTCTGCAACGACGAGTACCTGCTGCACCCCGACCCGTATCCGAGCCGCGAGGCGTGGTGCCGGGCCCGGGTCGCCGAGACCGAGCGGCGGCTCGCCGAGATCCCCGACGGCATGCCCGTCGTCCCCGTCAACCACTACCCCCTGCACCGGCACCCGATGGACGTGCTGTGGCATCCCGAGTTCGCCATGTGGTGCGGCACCGGGCTCACGGCCGACTGGCACCGCAGGTTCCGGATCGAGACCATGGTCTACGGTCACCTCCACATCCCGCGGACGACCTGGCACGAGGGCGTCCGCTTCGAGGAGGTGTCGGTGGGCTACCCCCGCGAATGGCGCAAGCGGCCGCAGCCGCCGGGCCGCCTGCGGCGCATCCTGCCCCGGGAGGCGGAGGCTTCGTGATCGAGGAACTGTTGCCCGCGTCCGTGGTGGCGGTGGAGGCGTTCGGCGAGGAAGGCGTCCGCGAGTTCGGGGACACGCCGCTGTACCCGCAGGAGGAGGCGCTGCTGACGCGGGCGGTCGACAAGCGGCGCCGCGAGTTCACCGTCGTCCGCGGCTGCGCCCGGCGCGCCATGGAGAAGCTGGGAGTGCCCGCCCGGCCCGTGCTGCCCGGCGAACGCGGCGCGCCGGGCTGGCCGGACGGTGTCACGGGCAGCATGACGCACTGCGCGGACTACTCCGCGGCGGCCCTGGTGCGGGCCGCGGACCTGGCCTCGCTCGGTGTCGACGCCGAACCCCACGGGCCGCTGCCCGAGGGAGTGCTGTGCGCCATAGCCCTGCCCGAGGAGGCGGCGCGGCTCGAGCGGCGGGCCGCGGACCGTCCCGAGGTGCACTGGGACCGGCTCCTGTTCAGCGCCAAGGAGTCCGTCTACAAGGCGTGGTTCCCCCTCACCCGTATGTGGCTGGACTTCAGCGAGGCCGACATCGACCTCTGGACCGACGACAACCGGACAGCCGACGTCAAGATCCCAACCCGCGTCAAGAACCCAGCCGACGCCAAGAGCCCGGCCGACGACGGCCGCCCGGCCGACCTCGGCCGCGCCGTCGACGACGGTCGGACAGCCGGCGTCGACCCCCCAGCCGTCACCGCCGGGCCGGGGACGCGTGCGCAGGGTGGGTTCCGGGCCCGGCTGCTGGTCCCCGGGCCGGTGGTCGGCGGGCGTCGGGTCGAGCACTTCCACGGCCGCTGGACCGTACAGCGCGGGCTGCTGGCCACGGCGGTGACGGTGCCGCACGCCTGAGGCGGCCGCCCGCACTCACCTGCCGGGGCACCAGCCGTCGTCGTCTGCCGGGCCCAGCGGTCGCCTGCCGGGGCGTCGGCCGTCGTCTGTCGGGTCCCCGGCGGTCATCTGCCGGGGCACCAGCTGTGCAGCAGTCGGAAGAACTCCTCCTCGTTGCCGGCCAGTCCCGCGTCGGCCAGTGCCTGCTCGGCCTCCGCCAGGACGGCGGGCGGCACCACCGGGGGCAGCCGGTCGTGGGACGGCCGGCACGTGCCGACGAGCCCACCGCCCTCCTCGTCGCCGAAGGCGGCCCGCACGGTGTGCAGCAGCCGGAGGTAGGCCTGGACGGCGGTGCGTTCGCGGTCGGTCAGTACGGCAGTGGGCATCGGTCGGCTCTCCCCGTGTCGGCGTCGTCGTCTGCCACGCGCCCCCACGGCGCGTACGCCACCGTGCGGCGGCGCACCCACCAGCTTGCCGCCCACCACTGACAATCCGGCTGTCCTCCACGTCGGTTCGCCCGCTCGGCGCAGGCCGGCCTTGCGGGACTCCGTGCGAAGAACGGCGCCCGAGCTGCGTAAAGGGCCGTGACGCGCTGTCGGCGCTGTCGGCCCTGTCGGTGCCGTCGACGGCTCGGCGGCCCGGATCGGGACGGGGCGGCGTCAAGAGCCGTCACCTCACGAACGCGCCGGATGCGCGGCCCCCGACGGCGCCACTGTCAGTTCTGCGGCCCCAGGTACCCGAGAGACGTCCCGATACGGCCGGCCAGGTGGTCCCGCTGACCGCGGCCCCGGGGGGACGAACCCGGTAGCCAGGCACGGCACTTGCTGGCCAGCAGCAGGCCGAAGCTCTCGGCCTGCCGCTCGTCGGCCAGGTCGAAACGGGTGCGCGCCGCCACGCTGCGGACCGTCGCCCGCAGGTCCGCCCCGTCGCTGAGTAAACGTGCCGCGACCGTGGCGCCTTCGACGTGATGGCTGCAGTGCCCCGCCTTCATGTGCCACAGCTCGTGTCCCAGGATCACCAACTGGTGGTCGGGGGCGGTGCGTTCCTCGATGACGACGAGATCCTGGTCCGCCATGTCGAGCCACAGCCCGCTGGCGGTGTCCGCGGGGAAGGGGGCCATCCGGAAGTGCACGGGGCGGCCGCGCCGTCTGCTCATCCCGTCGCACAGGGCGGCGTACAGGTCGGCAGGCGGGGCGGGGGCCGGGAGGGTCAGCTCCGAGACCAGTTCGCCGCTGAGCCGGCGCATTTCCTTCGCGATGCTCACACTTCTCCCCCGGATCACGACTCGGGCCGCTTCACGCTCTCCAGGAGCATGTCCAGCCACTCGGCGACCTTGTCGCGGTGCTGGTCGGTGGGCAGCTGGGCGGCCCGCCACGCTATCCCGCGCACACCGTGGTCCTGCAGCAGCCGCTCCAGCGGGTCCTCGGCGGCCGCGGCCGCCTCCCGCGCCGCGAGCTTCTGCAGCAGCTCCTGTTCGGTGTGCTGCAACGCCCCCGCGAGGGCCTCGGGGTCCTCCGCCGTGAGGAAGCCCGCGTGCACGCGGAAGAAGCGCTGCAGAGCGTCGCAGTGCTCCATCGTGGGGCGCCGGTCGCCGTTGATGAGGGCGCCCGCCTGCTGGCGCGACATGCCCGCACCGTCGGCGATCTCCTGCTGGGTGTACTTGCGGCCGTTCGGCTTGAGCCGCGTACGGCGCAACAGGTCCAGGCGTTGCAGGAAGCGGGCCTGCACATCGGGCTCGCCGGCGGGCCGGCCGCTCAACAGGGCCCTGACCACGGGCTCGGGGACACCGGAGGCGACGGACAGCCGCCCGGTGGCGAAGACCTCCGCGTGCGCCACGCCGAGCCGGTCGGCGAGCGCGGCGACACGGGCGACGACGGCCGACAGCAGCACCGTCGCGGCGGTGCCCGGAACCTCGAAGCCATCCTCCGCCACCGACAGGTCTCCTAGGTCTCGCATGTCCCTCTCACCGGCACACGCTCATCGGCACAGACGGTCGCCGTGAACTTGTGGAGAGTAGCGGGTTCTTCGAACTCACATCCAGGTCTCGCCACAACTGTGGCCAATTTCAGCCGTCAACGAGCATGGAATGCCACGATAGTTGACATGTATGCGCCTCGGCAGCAGGATCGGGGCGCCGCGTGAAGGCCGCAGAGGCAAGAGGGGTGACCTCCCGATGGCATATCAGGCAGGTGGGCAGCGGTCCGTACCGCGGCCCGTCCCCGAAGGGCCCGAGGCCCAGGCGTATCTGCAGGACTGCGCCGTCTATCTGGAGGCCGTCCCCTTCCCGTCCGTCGTGGTCGACCACCGGTGGGACGTGGTGCAGTCCAACGCTGCTTTCGCGTCACTTTTCCGCGCGGTGGGCCCGCATCCGACAGCCCTGCCGGGCGACAACTTCCTGCGTTTCGTGCTCTTCCATCCCGACGCGCCGTCGGTGCTCGGCGACCACGAAGCCGGCTGGTGCCTGCCGATGCTCGCGCGTTTCGCGGCGGCCGTGGAGCGGCACGGTCACGACCACGGGCTGCTGGCGATCCGTCGTGAGATCGCCCAGGACCCGATCATGGAGGCCGCCTACCGGTACGGCCTGCCGCACTGGATCCGCGCGGTCGGCGAAGGAGCGGTGGAGCACGACGGGGCGGTCCGCCCGGTGCTGCATCCCGACCCGCGCTGGGGCGCCACGGACTGCCGCATCGTCGAGGACACCCCGAGGACCCTGCGGGACATGGGGTACACGCGGCTGACGATGGTGCTGCGCGAGGCGCGTCCCGCTCCCGCCGCACGCAGGACGCGCGCCGGGCGCCGCGCCGCGAGTCACCTCAGCGTGGTGCCGGCCGCGGAGGCCTGAGGCCCCCGGGCCGTCGGCGTCCCGCGGGTCGCCGGCACGTTCTGCGGGTCGCAGGTACGTCCCGGCGGTCGCGGTACGTCCCGCAGGACGCCGGTACGTCCCGTGGGACGCCGGTACGTCCCGTGGGACGCCGGTAGGTCCCGTGGGTCACAGGTCGAGGACCAGCTTCCTGCCCCGGCACCGGGACACACAGATCATCATGGTCTCCCCGGCCTCCCGCTCCTCGGCGGTCAGCACCGAGTCGCGGTGCTCCGGCACCCCCTCCAGCACATCGGTCTCACAGGTGCCGCAGGTGCCCTCGGTGCAGGAGAAGAGCACCTCGACGCCGGCCGCGCGCACCGTGTCCAGCACGGACACGCCCGGCGCGACCGTCACCGTACGGCCGCTCTGCGCGAGTTCGACCTCGAACTCCGCGTCCGTGCCGACGGGCTGCTCCCTGGCCTGGAACCGCTCGACATGCAGCGCACCGGCCGGGCAGCGCTCCTCCACCGCGTCCAGCAGCGGACCGGGGCCGCAGCAGTAGACGAGGGCGTCCTCGGGCAGCTCGTCGAGCACCGAGCCGAGGTCCAGCAGGCCGCTCTCGTCCTGGGGCGCGACCGTGACCCGCTCGCCGTACCGCGCCAACTCGCGTGTGAACGCCATGGAGTCACGGGTGCGGCCGCCGTACAGCAGGGTCCACTCGGCGCCCGCCGCCTCGGCGGCCGCCAGCATCGGCAGGACGGGCGTGATCCCGATGCCGCCCGCGATGAACCGGTAACGGGCCGCCGGGCGCAGGGCGAAGTGGTTGCGCGGACCGCGCACCCGGAGCTTGTCGCCCTCCCTCACCTCCTCGTGCACATGGGCCGACCCGCCCCGTCCGGCCGGCTCGCGCAGCACCGCTATCCGCCAGGCGCTCCTGTCGGCCGGGTCGCCGCAGAGCGAGTACTGCCGCTCCAGGTCCGGCCCGAGGACCACGTCGACGTGGGCGCCGGGCTCCCAGGCCGCGAGCGGCTCGCCCAAAGGGTGGCGCAGGGTGAGGGCGAGCACCCCGTCGGCCGCGAACTCACGCCGTTCGACGACGAGTTCGGCTTCGTGGACTTCACTCATGAGGTGCTCCCTTCTGCGGCTCGGTTTCGTGCGGTGCGTGCCCGTGCGGTGCGTGCCCGTGCGGTTCGTGGCCGTCCGGATGGGCCAGCATCCACTCCCACATCCGCACCGGGTCCTGCTCGGTGTGCTGGGCTCCGCAGTGGCAGGTGCCGTGCAGGATGTCGGTGCCCGGCAGCCAGTCGACGCGGTAGACCTCGCCGGTGGGGCTGCTCACAGGACCCGCTCCACCGGCTTGTCGCCCTCCTCCACCAGCCGGGCGAGGATGCGGCGGGCGGCGAGACCACCGGTGTCGATGTTGATGCTCAGCTCCTGGTAGCCGGACCGCTCCGAACCCAGCGTCCGCTGCAGGAGGTTCAGGGCGTCGACGTCCTGCATGACCACAGTGTGGTTGTTGCCGCGCAGGAACTCGGTGACCTCGTCGTCGTCCGTCGCCCAGTCCCGCGAGACCATCCAGAAGTCGTACACCTTGCCGTCGGCGGACGGGGTGATCGCGTACGTGATCTCGGTGTGGAACCCGTTCGGGTCGCTCCCGTCGGCCTCCGGCAGCACGCCCACCGGCGCGATGCGGCTGTGCAGCAGATACAGGCACGGCGCGTGGTACTCGATGTCCTGCCACCGGGTGATCCGGCCCTCGATGCCGGTCGAACGGGCGTAGAAGGGCGGGCACTCGGCGTCGTCCATGTGCCGGCTCACCCGGACGATCCCGGCACCCTCGTCGACCTCGGTGGTGATCGGCGTCTCGGCGACCTCGGGCGTGCCGATGTAACCGCCGTGCAGATACGTCTCGTGGGACAGGTCGAGGAGGTTGTCGACGAGCAGCCCGTAGTCCGCGTCGATCGGTTCCATGCCGCGCACGGTCGTCCAGCCGGGAGCGTCGAGGTGGCGGGCGCGCGGGATGGTCTGCGGGTCGGCGAGCGCAGGGTCGCCGATCCAGACCCACACCAGGGAGTCCTGCTCGACGACCGGGTAGGCGGTGACCCGGGCGGTACGCGGGATGCGCTTCTGCCCGGGCACGTACACACACGCGCCGGTGGTGTCGTAGGTGAAGCCGTGGTACCCGCACACGATGCGGTCGCCGTCCAGCCGGCTCTCGGAGAGCGGGAACCGGCGGTGCACACACCGGTCGTGCAGCGCGACGGGCGTGCCGTCCTCCTCGGTCCGGTAGAAGACCAGCGGCTCCCCGAGGATCGTCCGCCCGAGCAGCTCCTCGCGTCCGACCTCGTGACTGTAGGCGGCGACGTACCACTGGTTCCTGGCGAAGGCGGTCATGTGAGGCATGGGGTCCCCGTCCCTGTCGGCGGGGCGCCGTCGCCCCGCGTGCCGTGTTGGACTCAGGGTCCTGACGACGGCGACCGCTGGGCAAGGTGGCTTCTGCCAGACGGAAGTACTTTCATGAAAGGGCTGGTCAGAGCATGCACTTTGTCTGTCGATGATGTACGGATCGGGCCTTGCCCGGTGAGGCGCGGGAACCGTTTCGCCGGCGGTTCCCGCGCCTGGTCATGACACAGAGCTGTCAGTTGATCCGGACGATCTTCCAGAGCTGGTCGTCGAGGTTGGCGCTGCCCCACTGGACGACGGCTGCGCCGTTGGCGGTGGAGGACTGGGCGACGCCGGCGACGAGGGCGCTGTTCACGTTCTGGAGCTTGTAGTAGCCGCCGCCCGCGTCGGTGAGGGCCCACTTCTGGGAGCCGGCGCCGGAGGCGGTGTTCTGGACGACGGCCGCGCCCGCGGCACTGGAGGAGTTCTTGATGTCGAGGTTGAGGTTGCTGTTGGCGTTCTTGATGGTCCAGGCGCCGCTGCCGGCGGACTGGAAGGTGAAGAGCTGGCAGACACAGGCCGTGTTCTGCCACTGGTTGGCGGCGGTGCCGGCGGTGGTGGAGCCGGCCGGGATGTCGAGGTGCTTGCCGCTGTTCTTGTTCACCAGAACGTACTGACCGGTGCCGAGGGGCGGCAGAGCGGTCTGGGTGAAGTTCCAGCGCTGGCAGTCGCAGCTGGTGCCGCTCCACTGGACGGCCGTGGTGCCGATGGCGGTGGAGGCGTTCGGAATCTCCAGGTACTTGCCTGTCACACGGTTGGTGACGGTGTAGCCGCCGGCCTGGTGCGGGGCGACGGCCCACTCGTGGTCGAGGGTGCCGTTGTCGTCCCACTGGAGGATCCGGGCGCCGTTGGCGGTGGACTGGTTCTCGACGCCGAGGACCTTGCCGCTCGCGACATTGAAGATCTTGAAGTAGCCGGAGGACTGCTGCACGAAGCGCCACTGCTGGTCGGTGGCGTCGGTGGTGTTCTGCTGGGTCGCGGTCGTGCCGTTGGTGGTGGAACCGCCCGCGATGGTGAGCTTCAGATCACTGTTCGAGTTGGACAGGGTGTAGGTGGCACCGTCCGAGATGCCGTCGCCCAGGTCGACGACGCTGTACGTCACCGAGTTGACGCCGGTGCTGCGCGCGCGTCCCCCGCTGAGCACCATCAGGCTGTGGCCGTCGGCCAGCGGGAGCATGCCCCGGCTGTACCCGCCGGCGACGTTGGAGCGCATACGGGTCCAGGCGTTCGCGGCCCCGTTCTCCGTGTTGACGAACAGGTCGTCCTGGCTCTCGCCGCTGAGGACGAGGGTGCCGTTCGGGCCGCCTGCGGGCAGCCAGGTGATGAAGGGCGCCCCGCTCGGGATGACGCCGTCGGTGGACCTCAGCACGCGGCCGGTGACGGAGCCGAAGTCCTCCGGGTCGGCGGAGATCTTGTAGTAGACGGAGCACCTGCCCTCGGGGGCGTTGCAGTACTCGTAGCTCATCACGTAGTTGCCGTTGGGCAGCCGGGTGACCACGGGCATGCCGGGCCGGTCCGCGTAGGTGGGCATCGACACGTCGTCCACGACCGGGCCCCAGTTGCGCAGGTCCGTGGAGACCTGGTGCACGATCTCCTGGCCGTGGTCGGTGTCGCGCTGGTCGGAGTAGTAGACGATGAGCCGGTCGCCGGAGAGCACGAAGTAGGGCTCCCAGACCGGGGTGAAGCCGTTGGTGGAGAACGCCGGGCCGCCGGTGGCGATGTTGGTGACGAAGTCCCAGCTCTGACCGCGGTCGGTGCTGGCGTACAGGTCGATCTTGCTGCCGCCCCACCGGTCGTACGGCACCGAGTCGCCGGCGGCGAGGATCGTCCCGGCGGGGAAGCCGCCCATGGCCTGGGGGAGTTCGAACAGCTCGGGCTCCCAGCGCATGCCCCAGCCGTTCTGGGTGTCGGCGACCTCGGAGAGCTTCGTCCAGGAGACGCCGTTGTCGGTGCTGCGGTAGATCGGGAAGACGGGCATGTCCACGCGGTACTGCTCGAACGTGGCGAGAAGGGTGCCGTTGGCCGAGCCGTTGTGCTGCAGGCGCATCGCCCGCGGGTAGAAGCTCCCGGGGGAGAGCGCGTCGGACGGCGGGGTGTAGAGCGTCTGGGCCGGGCGGGAGAGGGCGTCCGCCCTGCCCGCGGCGGGCAGGACCAGCGTCGCTGCCGCGACGGCCAGGGCCAGCAGCAGGAACAGGAGAGCGGAGGGGACGGAACGCGGGGCGGCGCCGGGTCTGGCGCCTGGCTGTGCGGGGAACATGTGCGGCTCCGATGGCGGGACGGGGTTTCCTTCTGCGGTCCGCCGCCCCAGGACGATCAGGTGGGGGCGGCGGGGTTCAGGGGCGGGTCGGCCGACGGGAGGGCGGGACGACAGCGCGACAAAAGGCGTGGTCGGGATCCGCGTGACGGCTCCCGGCGGGCCTGCGGTGACCGGCCGGGCGGTGCCGCCGGTACAGCCGACGCCCGCTGGGGCAGATGCGGGGTGACGGCCGTTGTGCGCGGGGACGGACGCGGGGTGACGGTTGTTGTGCGCGGGCTGCCGCGGTGCGTGCGGCGGCATCCCGCGTCGGCCAAGGGCTCAGTGCTCAGTGCAGGGCCCAGGGCCCAGTGCCCAGTGCTCAGGGCTCAGGGCTCAGGGCTCAGGGCTCTGGGCTCAGTGCTCAGGGCTCCGGGCTCAGGTGGTGCGCAGACGGCTGTGGCCCTTGTGGGCCGGCGGCGGTGCGGTCGAGCCACGGACGACGAGTTCGACCGGTGGGTCGCTCGCCGGCGGCAGTTCCCCGTCCGGTTTCTCGATGGCGTGCACGAGCAGGCGGATGCCTTCCCGCGCCGCGGCGTCGAAGGGCTGGCGCACGGTGGTCAGCGGCGGAGAGACATAGGCGAAGACCGGGTTGCCGTCGAACCCGACGACGCTGATCTCGTCCGGCACCCGACGCCCTGCTTCACGCAGGCCGTGGATCAGGCCGATGGCCATCTCGTCACCCGCCGCGAACACCGCGGTCACCGAGCTGTCCGAGGCCAGCTCGCGACCCGCCGCGTACCCGGAGGCGGCCGACCAGTCACCGTTGAGCAGAGGCGGTTCGTGCGCGCCACGTGCCGCCAGTGCCGCCCGCCATCCCTCGATACGGTCCTTGGTGGCGTACCAGCGGCGCGGGCCGGCGAGGTGATGGACGGTCGGGTGCCCCAGATCCAGCAGATGCTCGGTGGCCGCCCGCGCCAGCTCGTGTGCGCCCACACCCACGGTCACGGTGCGGGCGGCCGTGAAGGCCGGCGGCGCCCCCAGGAAGAGGACGGGGACGTCGACCCGGACGCCGACGTCCCCCTCCACGATGGGTTCGGAGACGACGACGCCGTCCACGCCCTGCTCGAGCAGCGACTCCAGAGCGCCGGCGATGCCTGCCGGGTCTCCGTCCGGCGTGTTGATCACGCGGAGCGCGTAACCCGCGTCGCGCACGGCCCGCTCGATGTGTACGAGCAGTGAAGCGGTGCCGTACCCGGCGGTGCCCAGGGCGACCACGCCGATGGAACCGGTGCGCCCGGAGGCCAGGGTCCTGGCCGCCTGGTTCAGCCGGTAGCCGAGTTCCTCAGCGGCCGCGAGGACCTTTGTGCGGGCCTCCTCGGAGACATACGGCTCGTTGTTGAGGACCCGGGACACCGTCTTGCGCGACACCCCGGCCAGGCGGGCCACGTCCGCGCTGCGCGGCACAGCGGAGCCCTCGCCCTGTCCCACCACTGCTGCCATGAAGTCTCCTGACGGCTGTGCGTCTGCATCGAAGGAGGTCAACTGTATGACCACGCGGTCTGATCACGCGGTCTGACCGCGTGGTCATGTCTACGTAGCCGACAGCTGTTCGTCAAGGGCTCCCGCCATATCGATTCCGATGGGCGGCGACGGATCCGATGGCGGGCGGCTGGTCTGCGACGGGTTGCGCAGCCACCTTGAGAAGGTCGCCTCTGGCGGGTATACGTGCAGGTCAGAAGGCGGAAGCTCACTTGCAGGACCGCTCGCGGAAGGAGGGCTTCGCTGCCGTCCGACGATAGGACGGCCGCCTTGGAGGCATGTTCGGTCGGCCCTGAGTCCAGGTCGGAGGGGCTTGACAGCGACTCCTCGGAGCGTTCAGTCTTCCTCGCAGCCGCCGGTCGGATTTGTTCGATCGTGTTGAGTTCTTGGTCGCGTGGACGACCGCTTCCCCCGTCACACCCCCTTGGGCCGACGTGCCACCCGGGCACGTCGCTCTCTTCAGGAGCCGAAATGCACTCTTCCTCCCTCGGTCGGCCCATGCCTGCCGCCAGTCGCCGCACCGTCCTGCGCGGTATCGGTGGCGCAGCCGTCCTCGGCACCGGCATACCGCTGCTCAGTGCCTGCGGCGGCAGCGGTACGGCTGCCGACCCGAAGACCGTCAGCCTCGGTTCGAACGCGTCGGACGCGGTGCCGAAGAAGGCGTTCGCGGAGATCTACGCGGCGTTCACGAAGCAGTCCGGGATCACGGTCGACGTGAACACCAAGGACCACAACACGTTCCAGGAGCAGATCAACTCCTACCTCCAGGGCACCCCGGACGACGTGTTCAACTGGTTCGCCGGCTACCGCATGCAGTTCTTCGCGGCCAAGGGCCTGGCCTCCCCGGTCGACGACGTGTGGCAGAAGATCGGCGGCAACTTCCCCGACGCGATGAAGGCGCTCAGCAAGGGCGCGGACGGCAAGTACTACTTCGTGCCGATCTCCACGTCCATCTGGGGGGTCTTCTACCGCAAGAGCGTCTTCCAGCAGCACGGCTACGAAGTCCCCACCACCTGGGACCAACTCGTCGCCCTGTGCAAGCAGATGAAGAAGGACGGCCTCGTCCCGCTCGCCTTCGGCGACAAGGACGCCTGGCCCGCGCTCGGCACCTTCGACCAGATCAACTTCCGCACCAACGGCTACGACTTCCACGTCGAGCTCATGGCCGGCAAGGCGTCCTGGACCGACGCCAAGGTCCGCAAGACCTTCGACAACTGGGCCGAGATCCTCCCTTACCACCAGGAGGGCGCCGTCGGCCGCACCTGGCAGGACGCGGCCCAGACGCTGATCTCGAAGAAGGCGGGCATGTACCTGTTCGGCAGCTTCGTGGCACAGCAGTTCACGAACAAGGCCGACCTGGACGACCTCGACTTCTTCGCCTTCCCGGAGATCGACTCCGCGTACGGCCAGGACACCGTCGAGGCGCCCACCGACGGCTTCATGCTCTCCAAGGCCCCGAAGAACAAGGCCGGCGCACTCAAGCTCCTGGAGTTCCTGGGCAGCCCGGAGGCCGAGCAGATCTACCTGAAGTCCGACCCGAGCCTGGTCGCGGCGTCCAACAAGGCCGACACCTCCTCGTACACCGCGCTGCAGAAGAAGGCGTACGCGACGATCGCCGGCGCCAAGCACCTCACCCAGTTCATGGACCGCGACAGCCGGCCGGACTTCACCTCCACGGTGATGCAGCCCGCCCTGCAGAAGTTCGTCCGCGACCCCAAGGGCGTCGACAGCCTGCTGGCGTCGATCGAGCGCCAGAAGAAGACGATCTTCGCGTCCGCATGACCGTCACAGCGAAGACCGGTACCGGGACCGGCGCCACCAGCACCCCGGGGACGGCCGCAGTGCCGCCCCCGGGCCACCCGGACAACGTGACCTCCGGTCAGGCCGAGCGGTTGCGGGCGCCCTTGGGTCACCGACGGCTGCTCACCCGACGGGACCGCCTCACGCTCGGCCTGATGGCCGGGGTGCCGACGATTCTGCACGTCCTGCTCGTCTGGCTCACGGCGCTCGCCTCGATCGCGCTTGCCTTCACCACCTGGGACGGCATCGGCTTCGACGCCATCAAATGGGTCGGGCTGCAGAACTTCCGTGAACTGTTCACCAGCAACCCGCAGTTCTGGCCCGCCGTCGAGCACAACGTGACCTGGTTCGTCGTGCTCATCCTGATACCGACTCCGCTCGGCCTGTTCCTGGCCGTGCAGCTCGACAAGAACATCCGGTTCAGCAAGGTGTACCAGACCGCGTTCTTCCTGCCCGTCGTGCTGTCGATGGCGGTCATCGGGTTCGTCTGGCAACTGGTCTACAACCCGGACACCGGCCTGATCAACAGCCTGATCGGCGCCAACAAGCCCGGCCACTACATCGACTGGATCGGCGACCCGGACCTCAACCTGTGGTCCGTCCTCATCGCCGCGTCGTGGCGCCATACCGGCTACATGATGATCCTTTACCTGGCGGGCCTGAAGGGCGTCGATCCGGCCCTGCGGGAGGCGTCCTCGCTGGACGGCGCGAACGAGTGGCAGACGTTCAAGAACGTCATCTTCCCCACCCTGCGGCCCACCAACACCGTCGTCCTGGTAGTGACGATCATCGAGGCGCTGCGCGCCTTCGACCTGGTCTTCGTCTTCAACAAGGGCGCCGAGGGGACGGAACTGCTGTCGATCCTGGTGACCAACAACATCATCGGCGAGTCCAGCCGCATCGGTTACGGCTCCGCGATCGCCGTCGTCCTGCTGGTCATCTCTCTCGCGGTCATCATCCCGTACCTGATCGCGACCTTCCGGAAGGAGCGGCGCGCATGAGCACCGTGAGCGCGCTCGCAAAGCAGCGCACCCCCGTCCGCCCAGCCCGGATCCTGCTGCACGTCTTCCTCGCCGGATGCGCCCTGGCCTGGCTCGCGCCCCTGTTGTGGGCGATGTACGCGGCGATGCGGCCGTACGCCGAGACCAGCGCCAAGGGCTACGTCTCCTGGCCCGACGAACTGAGCCTCGACAACTTCACGAACGCGTTCGAGCAGTCGGACATGCTGCACTACTTCGGGAACACGCTGCTCATCGCGGTCCCGGCGGTGCTGCTGACGCTGTTCCTGTCGTCGATGGTCGCCTTCTACGTCAGCCGCTTCGACTTTCGGGTCAACCTGTTCCTGCTGCTCGTGTTCACGGCCGGCAACCTGCTCCCGCAGCAGGTCATCATCACCCCGCTGTACCGCCTGTACCTGCTGATCGACCTGCCCGGCATCACCATGAGCGGCAAGCTGTACGACTCGGCGCTGGGCCTGGTGCTGATCCACGTGGCGTTCCAGTCCGGCTTCTGCGCCTTCGTGCTGGCCAACTACATGCGCTCGCTGCCGCACGAGCTGACCGAGGCCGCCCTCGTCGACGGGGCCTCCGTGTGGCGCCTGTACTGGCAGATCGTGCTGCCCCTGTGCAAGCCCGCGATGGCGGCCCTGGCCACGTTGCTGTCCATCTGGATCTACAACGACTTCTTCTGGGCCCTCGTCCTGATCTCCACCGGCGAGAACATGCCGATCACCTCGGCGCTGAACAACCTCTCCGGCCAGTACTTCACCGACCCCAACCTCGTCGCTGCCGGCGCCCTGCTCACCGCGATCCCCACCCTGATCGTGTACTTCGTGCTCCAGCGGCAGTTCGTCAGCGGCCTCACCCTGGGCGCCAACAAGGGCTGACCCCCCTCACGTCACCTGTCTCTGCTATCTCCCGGAGCACCACCAGTGAGCACCGCACGCCGTCTTCGCATTCCCGGCATCGCCTACGGCGGTGACTACAACCCCGAGCAGTGGCCCGAGGAGGTGTGGGCCCAGGACATGGCCCTGATGCGCGAGGCCGGGGTCACCATGGTCAGCGTCGGCATCTTCTCCTGGGCCCTGCTCGAGCCGTCCGAAGGCGTCTACGACTTCTCCCGCATGGACAAGATCCTGGATCTGCTCCACGAGAACGGCATCGCCGCCGACCTCGCCACCCCCACAGCCGCCCCGCCCGCCTGGTTCTTCCGCGCCCACCCCGAGGCGCTGCCGGTGGACCGCGACGGGCGCACGCTGTCGTACGGCAGCCGCCAGACGTTCTGCCCGTCCAGCCCCGCCTACCGCACCGCGGCGCTGCGCATCGCGGGCGCCCTCGCCGAGCGCTACGCCGACCACCCGGCCGTGACGATGTGGCACGTCCACAACGAGTACGGCTGCCACAACGCCGAATGCTTCTGCGACACCAGCGCCGCCGCCTTCCGTCCCTGGCTGAAGGCGAAGTACGGCAACGACCTGAACGCGCTCAACGACGCCTGGGGCACCGCCTTCTGGAGCCAGTGGTACTACGACTGGGAGGAGATCATCCCGCCCCGCGCCACCGGCGCCGACCCCAACCCCGCGCACCGGCTGGACTGGCGCCGCTTCTGCTCGGACGAACTGCTCTCGCTGTTCACCGCCGAGCGCGACGTGCTCCGCCGCGCCGCCCCGGACATCCCCGCCACCACCAACTTCATGGTGATGCACAACTTCGACGCCATGGACTACTGGCGCTGGGCCCCCGAGCTGGACATCGTCTCCAACGACCACTACCTGCTCTCCACCGACCCGGAGTCGGAGACCGACGTCGCTCTCTGCGGCGACCTGGTCCGCTCCCTGGCCGGCGGACAGCCCTGGCTGCTCATGGAACACTCCACCGGAGCCATCAACTGGCAGCCCGTCAACCGGGCCAAGAACCCCGGCGAGATGCGCCGCAACGCGCTCGCCCACGTCGCGCACGGCGCCGACGGCATCGCCTACTTCCAGTGGCGCGCCGCGAAGGCGGGGGCCGAGCAGTGGCACTCGGCGATGCTGCCCCACGCGGGCACCGACAGCCGGATCTGGCAGGACGTCGTCCAGCTCGGAGCCGATCTGCGCGCCCTCGCCGAAGTCCGCGGCAGCACCAGCCCCGCCCGGGTCGCCGTCGTCTGGGACTGGAACGCCCGCTGGGCCGTGGAACTGCCCTCCCAGCCCAGCGGTGAACTCCGCTTCCAGGACCTGGTGAGGGACTGGTACACCCCGCTGTGGAGGGCCGGCGTGGCGGTCGACTTCGTACGTCCCGACAGCCCCGACCTCGACCGCTACCGGCTCGTACTCGCCCCCAGTCTGTACCTGGTCGACGAAGCGGGAGCGACCAACCTGGCGGCGTTCGTCGAGCACGGCGGCACCCTCGCCGTGGGCTTCCACAGCGGTGCGGTGGACGAGAACTGCCACGCACGCCTGGGTGGTTACCCGGGCGCCTTCCGGGAACTCCTCGGAGTGCGCGGCGACGAGTTGTTCCCCCTGCTGCCCGGCGTCCAGGTCGGCCTGACCGGACAGGTCCCGCGGGACGCGACCGCCGACCTGTGGACCGAACGCCTCCGGCTCGCCGGGGCGGAGGCCGTCGCCACGTACGCGGACGGACCGCTGGCGGGCGTCCCGGCCATCACCCGCCACGCGTACGGCAGCGGCACCGCCTGGTACCTCGCCACCCACCCCGACCCCGCCACCCTGGCCGCCGTCCTGGAGCGCATCGTTGAGGAGGCCGGAGTGCGCCCAGAGCACGGCGTGCCGGCCGGCGTCGAGGCGGTGAGGCGGCGGGGCGCGGACGCCGACTACCTCTTCCTGATCGACCACGCCGGCCACGGCGCCGAGATCCCCGCCGAAGGGATCGAACTCCTCACCGGCAAACCGGTCGTGGGCTCCGTCACCGTCCCCGAAGGAGGCGTCGCCGTCGTCCGCGAACCGATGACCGAACCGAGTGGCGGGTGAGGTAGCCGGGGTTGCTCTTCCCCGGGTCGCGGTAGCGGATCGAGCGAACGCCTCCGGCGAGTTGGCGAAGGGGCTCGAACTCGGCGCCCCCACGACCGCGGTGCTCATGAGCAAGGCCCGCGACTGCCCGGCCTCCGCCACCCGCGACAAGGCGGTCCGCCGACGCCGTCGGCGGGCCGTCAAGGAAGATCGAGGCTAGAAAAGAGCTAGAAATTGTATTTGTTGATGTTTTTGCTGGTGAATGCGATCGGATCGCCCAGGTTGACAACGCCATTTTTTCCGAGCACGAAGAGCTGTCCGTTCATGGCCCTGAACCCTTGCCCTTCCCGCCCTGTGATCTGGCCCGAGGCAAGGGACTCCGCAGTCCACGCCGCGAGTTTACCGAGTTCGGTGGGATCCCAGAGCTCAAAACTTTCGACAGTACCGTCCTCGACGTATTCCCGCATGCTGTTGGGTGTTCCCATACCTGTCAGCTTGACCTTGCCCTTGCGGGGCGATTGTGACAGGTACTGAGCGGCAGCGCTGATGCCGACAGACGTCGGAGCGATGATCGCCTTGAGCTTCGGATACTCCTTGAGGAGACTCCCGGTGAGCCGATAGGACTTATCGGCATTGTCGTCGCCGTAGGCGACGGTGACCAGTTTGATGTCTGAGTAACGCGGGTCGGTGTCGAGGTCTTCCTTCATGAACTCGATCCAGTTGTTCTGGTTCGTCGCACTCTTGGAAGCGCTGAGAATCGCTATGTCTCCCTTGTAGTCGATCTGCTGCGCCAGCGACAGGACCAGCGGAAAGGTC
Source organism: Streptomyces sp. B21-105 (assembly GCF_036898465.1). Lineage (NCBI taxonomy): Bacteria > Bacillati > Actinomycetota > Actinomycetes > Kitasatosporales > Streptomycetaceae > Streptomyces > Streptomyces sp. B21-105. The sequence goes on from NZ_JARUMJ010000001.1 coordinate 8,054,115, forward strand.
AACTGATCCGGGTCGGCAGGCGAGACGAAGGCGTTCCGACACTCGGGCCGCGTGTCGGAGTCGTACGTGACCACCGGGATGCCCTTGTCCATCGCGCGCTTGAGCGCGCCGCAAAGAGAATCAGGGTCCTGCGCGGAGACAACTATGGCATCAACTCCCTCGTCGGTGAGTTGCTTGATGTATTTCACCTGCCCCTCAATGTCGGTACTCTCAGAAGTGCCGACCTCCTTGTATGTCGAGCTGAGCTTCTCGACGACTGCTCTGCCACCGTCGCCTGCAGCCGCAAAATAGAGATTCCCTCCCAGCTGCTTCGGTACGAAGGCGATCGTCATCCCCTTCTTTACGGGATCCAGTGGATAACCTCTCCTTGCGGTAGTGGGGTTTGTCGGCACGGCGCTCTTGGGATCTTTGTTCTCGCTTCCGCACGCCGTGGTGAGAAGGCCGGTGAGAAGCGTGAGCGGGACAATGGCGGCCAGCGCCGATACGGTACGGCGCGTCATGGGGTTGTTCAAAACACTTCTCTTTCCTCGGTTCGGGGAAGTGGTGCCGCACGAGCAGCCTCCCCGGCATTCCTGGCGGCTGCGGGCATCAGGAACGAGACTCCTGGCTTGACACCTGGGAGGGTTTGGATCAAGGGGTGACTCCTCAAGAGCTGAGGAGCTCGGGGCGTTGAGACCTTCGATGCCGGCACGCAGAGCCGATGGGTCGGCTCTCCCCGGCTCGACTCACGGCGAGGCAGAAAGGCGCTCGCTCGACGCGGTCTCCAGCCCTGGGCGGCACTGGCCTCGGACGGGCGAGGCGCAGACTCCGTGGGTGCTAGCCCAGGTTGCCGATGCAGCCGGACATGCCCGGTCGCTGAGCGGGGGCGACACGGAAGGGCTCGCGGTCTGACGGAGTGCCGGGACGGCTCGTTCCCACCGGCCCAGGCCTGCCCGCCCCGACCGATTGAATGCTTTCAACGTGCATAAATCGGGACCTTAAAGGCCTCCTCTTAGACCGTCAACCACCTGTACTGTCTGAATTTTCCGTCAAATTCGGGCCGAATGCTGCCATATGAATCGATTCAATCCAGCCGGAGTGCCCCCTGCTGCCGCCGTGCATGCGCTTCCTTCTGTCTCGCATTCGGCGGTGAGTGCGCGGGCCGGTGGTCGCGGTGAATGCGCGAGGACTGCCGGATCGTGGGGGCTGGTCGGGTCCCGGTTGGCGCGGGGTAGTGTGCCCCGGTGAACACGCATTCGAACACGCCTGCAGGCTGGTATCCCGATCCGCACGGAGCGGCCCAGACCCTGCGCTACTGGGACGGCGCCCAGTGGACCGAGCAGACCCACGCCGAGGGCAAGGGCGGGCCCGCCCCGCAGATACCGCAGCAGGCGGGGCCCGACGCCCGGGTCCAGCGCCAGGTGCAGCAGCAGGCCGGGGTAGCGCCGAGCGGTCCCGGCGGCGGCTCCATGTTCAGCGAGCCCGTGCTGGTGGTGAACCAGAAGGCGAAGCTGATCGAACTCACCAACGAGTACAAGGTGATGGACCAGCAGGGCAACCAGCTCGGCTCGGTCGTCCAGGTCGGCCAGAGCGCTCTGCGCAAGATCCTGCGTTTCGTCGCGAGCATCGACCAGTACCTGACGCAGCGGCTGGAGATCCGTGACGCGCACGGCCAGCCGGTGCTGCTGCTGACCCGCCCGGCGAAGATCTTCAAGTCGCGGGTGCTGGTGACCCGTCCCGACGGGCAGCCGGTCGGCGAGATCGTCCAGCAGAACGTCTTCGGGAAGATCAACTTCGCGATCAACGCGGACGGCCGGCAGGTCGGCGCCATCAAGGCGGAGAACTGGCGGGCGTGGAACTTCGCGATCGTCGACCACGCGGAAAACGAGGTCGCCCGGATCACCAAGACCTGGGAAGGCCTCGCCAAGACGATGTTCACCACCGCGGACAACTACGTCCTGCAGATCCACTACCAGCTGCCCGAGCCGCTGCTGAGCCTCGTCGTCGCGACGGCCCTGACCGTGGACACCGCGCTCAAGCAGGACGCCCGCGGTCTGGGCTGACCGTCTCCGCGGACGCGCGCGGTCGCGGCTCGCATCCTCCGCGCACGGGTGGCACGTTCCCGGAAGGTGCCACCCGGCCGCGCGTCACAGCGGGGTGAGGTGTTCCGGGCCGGTCGTGGGCCAGGGGAGCAGCGCCGGTTCGGCGGACGCAGTCTCCGGACTCAGCGCCAGCACCGCCGCCACCGGGTGTTCCTCGTCCGTTACGGACTCCGTGACGGACTTTGTGACGGACTCAGCGGCAGACTCGGTGACGGACGCCGGTTGTGGCGCGGCGTGTGACAGCAGTACCACGCCCCGTCCCGCGAGCCCGGCTCCCGCGAGGGCGAGGAGCAGTCCCGCGAGCCCGCCCTGGAGCCGTTCGCCGAGGAGTGCGAGGCCGATCGCCGCGGCGGCCACCGGGTTGGCCAGCGTCACCATCGCCAGCGGGGCGCCGAGGCCGCCGCGGTAGGCCGTCTGCGACAGCAGCAGTCCGCCCGTCGCGAAGGCCGCGACCAGCAGCGCCACTCCGACCACCTGCATGCTCGCAAGCGCGCCCGAGCGGTCCGTCGCGGCCACCGTCACGGTCTGGGTGAGGGCCGAGGCGACGCCCGAGGCGAAGCCGGACGCCGTCGCGTGCCGCAGCCCCGGACGGGCGCCGCGCCGGGCCAGCAGCCCGATCAGCGCGGCGGTGGCCCCTGCCACGGCCACCGCCTCGGGGCCGCTCAGGACGTCTTCCGGGGCCGACCCCGAGGCTGTGACCAGGATCGCGGCCAGGCCGGCCAGGGTGAGGGCGGTGCCCCGCCACTCGGCGGCGCTCACCCGGCGTCCCGCGACCCGGGCGCCCATCGGCACCGCCGCCACCAGGGTGAGCGCGCCGAGCGGCTGCACCACGGTGAGCGGGCCGTACTTCAGGGCCACGACGTGCAGCAGCGCGGCGCCGGCGTTCAGTCCCACCGAGCACCACCAGGCCCCGTTGCCGAGCAGGCGGGCCAGGCCGGAGCCGGGGTGCCGGGAGGCGAGCCGTTCCTGGGCGACCGCGGCGGCCGCGTACGCGACGGCCGAGAACAGGGAGAGGACGACGGCGACCAGGGCGGCGTTCATCGGCCCGCTCCGACCGGTGCCGGCCGCTCGGCCGGGACGAGGACGAGGGCGCGCGCGTCGCGTCCGGCTTCGGCGGCCGCTGAGGCCGTGCCCGCAGCGCCGGCAGAGCCCCCGGTGCCCGCTGCGCCCGCCGCGCGACGGGGCGGCGGAACCAGGGCGAGCGCCACACCCAGTAGGGCGGCCGCGGCGATCGCGTCGAGCCAGTAGTGGTTCGCCGTGCCCACGATCACCAGCAGGGTGAGCAGCGGGTGCAGCAGCCACAGCCACCGCCACCGTGACCGGGTGGCGACGATCAGGCCGATCGCCACCATCAGCGCCCAGCCGAAGTGCAGCGAGGGCATCGCCGCGAACTGGTTCGACAGGTGATCCGTCTGCGGCGGGCCGTAGACGGACGGTCCGTACACGCGCGCGGTGTCCACCAGGCCCGTCGCCGCCAGCATGCGCGGCGGGGCGAGCGGGAACGCCAGATGCAGCAGCAGGGCGGCGGCGGTCACCGCGGCCAGTACCCGCCGCGACCACGTGTAGTGCGCCGGGCGCCGCAGGTACAGCCAGACCAGGAAGGCCAGGGTGGCCGGGAAGTGCACGGTCGCGTAGTAGGCGTTGGCGGCTTCGGCCAGGCCGTCGCCGTGCAGCAGCAGGGACTGCACGGTGCCCTCGCCGGGCAGGTGCAGCCACCGCTCGGCGTGCCACACGTCCCGGGCGTCGCGGAAGGCCTCGCCGGTGTGACCCGCGGCCAGTTGCCGGCCGAGTTTGTAGACGGCGAAGAGACCTGCGACGAGCAGGAGCTCACGGACTACGGGCGGCCTCGCCGGTGTGGCCGGCTCCGCTTCTGCAGGCTCGGTGCGGGCATTCATCCCCCGGCCCCTTCGCTGACGGTGGTGCGTGTGAGGTGGTGCAGGTAGTACAGGTGGTGCACGAAGTGCAGATCTCGCAGGTAGTGCAGGTAGCGCAGGTGGCGCAGGTGGCGCAGGTGGCGCAGGTGGTGCCGTCGGGCGGTCGCTCGCGTATATGCACCATCGATACGATGTCGTTCCGATACGCCAGTGTACCGAAACGAATCCGTACCGGTACACTGGCGTATCGATTGATGTGCGCCACACTGGAGGCCGGGCCCGATCCGGGGCCCGCACCGCCGCGGGGCAGGCGTCCGAGCGGAAGAGAAGCGAGCGGAAGAGAAGCGAGGGGGAGAGCAGATGACGTCGCAGGCCGCGGACGGACCGGAGTCGGCCGCCGCCACGCGCCGTTCGAAGATCACGCCCGAGCGGGAGCAGGAGTTCTTCGACGCCGTCCTCGACCAGGTCCGTGAATGCGGTTACGAAGCCGTCACCATGGAGGGCGTCGCGGCGAGCGCCCGCTGCAGCAAGTCCACGCTCTACCGGCAGTGGAAGACCAAGCCGCAGTTCGTCGTCGCCGCACTGCGCTCCCGCCGCCAGGCCCGGCTGACCGGCATCGACACCGGCTCGCTCGCCGGGGACCTGCGCGAGGCCGCGCGGGCCGCCGGCCGCTGGTCCACCCACGACACCACGCTGATGCAGGCCCTCGGTCACGCGGTCACCGGCGACCAGGAACTCGCCCGTGCGCTGCGGGAGGCGATCGTGGCCCCGGAGATCGACGCGCTCCGGCAGATCCTGCGGCGCGGGGTGGAACGCGGCGAGATCGCCGACGGCCATCCGGCGCTGGAGTACGTCCCCGCGCAGGTGTTCGGGGTGATCCGCGCCCGTCCGGTCGTCGACGGGGAGTACGCGGACGAGGAGTACCTGCTGCGTTTCGTGGAGGCCGCCGTGCTGCCGGCCCTCGGCCTCGTCCCCCGCCCCGGCGGCGACCTGTCTGCCGGGGGAGCGGCCGGGGCCGCTCCGAGGCCGGCCTGAGACCGAACGGACCCAGGCCGCCGTCCACGGGATGACCGGACGGCGACCTGTATCGCGCCGCACCGTGGGGACGGGGGCGGCGCGCACCCGGCCGGGCGGGGACGTCCCTGAACGCAGGGGCGTCCCCGCCCGGCCGGCCGTGTCCCGCCCGGCGTGTCCCGCCCGGCGTGTCCCGCGGGGCGGGTCCGGCGCTCAGACGTCCTGTCCGCTGCCGCCGCCCGTCGACACCTTGACGCTCTTGGTGATCGTGTCGATGACCGACACGTCCTGATCGGTGTCGAGACCGAAGCGGAGCACCACGAACCGCTTGGCGTCCGCCGGCGCCGGGAACGCCAGCGACTCGACATAGCCGTCCGCGCCCTTGCTCGTCACCGCCTTCCAGCGCACCAGATAACCCTTCTGCCCGGCCACCGTCACCGTCTTCGAGGCAAGCACCTGGTGCGACGTGATCGCGCCGTACGTCGTACCGCCGTACGACTGCTCGGCGTTGGCCGCGATGTCCGCCTTCGCGACCTCCTCGGCCGTGTCGCCCTTGCTCCCCAGCACCTCGGCGGGCGACGAGTACACACCTCCCTTGGTGCAGGTCTTGGTGGTGTCGCCCGGGCACTTGTAGGAGGCGTCGGAGATGACCTGGACGCCCACCCTGAGCTCCTGGCCCGCCCAGCCCTTCGGGATCGGGATGCTGATCCCGTTGAGCGCGTCGGTCACCGAACCGCTCTTGATCGTCGGCGGCTCGGAGCCCCCGGGCGAGGGCGACGACCCGCCCGACCCGCCCGACCCGCTCGACCCGCCTGATCCGCCGCCGTCCTGTCCGCCCGGGCCGCCCTGCCCGCCCGGTCCCTGGGCCGTGCCACCGCCGCCGCCCGAGCCGTCGTCCTTGGCGAGGGCCCACACGCCGACCCCGATGCTGGCGAGGACGGCGACGGCGGCCGCCACGGCTATGCCCGTGCGCAGCCCGCGCCGCCGGCCGGGCGCGGGCGCGGCGGGATACCCCGGGTGGCCCGCATGGCCGGATTCTCCTGGATACCCGGGATACCCGGGGCCGCCCGGGTACGCGGGCCCTCCGGGGTACGCCGGGCCGCCCGGGTACGCGGGCCCCCCGGGATACGCCGGACCCCCCGGGTACGCCGGGCCCACGGGGTGCCCCCGCTGTCCCGCGCCCGCGGGGGGCACCGGTTGACCCGCGCCGCCGGGGCGGTCCGCGGGCGCGCCGTCGGGATGTGCCGCGGGCGTGCCGTCGGCCGCGGTCTGCGCCGGCGGACCCCAAGCGGCGGCCGAGCCCGCGGCGCGGGTCTGGTCCGTCCATGCCTTGCCGTCCCACCAGCGCTCGGTGGCGGGACCGTCATTCGTCTGCCCCGGGTCGGGATACCACCCGGGAGGAGTCACCTGCGTCATACCCCCACCGTAAGAGGCGTCGGTGAGATCCGGATGAGAGGGAGCGCACTCCGTCGGAACCGGACCCCGGCGCCCGGCCGGCCGAGCGCCCTCGGCGTGGCGCGAATTCGACGTCAATTCGGTGCGTGTCACTCCCTGTTGACGTCACGGGAGCACCTCCGCAGGCCCGCCGGGCCCTTCAGCGCCGCGACCCGTCACCCGTCGAGGCGGGACCTGCGCGGACCACCCTCCGCGCGCGCCCTCGGAGAGTTACGCTCGACGTCGGTACGTCGTTCGGGCGACTTGGGGAGGTAGCGGGATGACGGAGGTCAGGCCGGCGGCGGCCGCCTCGGCTTCCCTGTGGGAGCGCGACGCGGAGGTCGCCGCCATCGCACAGGCGGTGGAGACGCTCTGCGCCGACCGGTCCTCCACGGGTCACCTGCTGGTGCTCAGCGGCGAGGCCGGATTCGGCAAGACCGCCCTGCTGGCCGAGACACGTCGCATCGCCGAGGCCCGCGGCTGCGCGGTCTGGTCGGCCCGCGGCGGCGAGACACTGAGGTCCGTCCCCTTCAACATGGTGCGGCAACTGCTGCAGCCCGCGCTGATGTCCCTTCACCCGGAGGAGGCCCGCGAGTACCTCGGCGACTGGTTCGACATCGCCGGTCCCGCCCTCGGCATCGTCGAACCCGGCGAGGGCCACGCCGACCCGCAGGGCGTGTGCGACGGTCTCGTGGCCGCCGTCACCCGGCTCGCCCGGGGGGACTACCCGCTCGTCCTGCTCGTCGACGACGCGCACTGGGCCGACCAGGAGTCACTGCGCTGGCTGGCCGCCTTCGTGGAACGCCTCGACGAACTGCCGGTCCTCGTCGTCGTGGCCCGCAGGCCCGGCGAGGTGAGGGGCGACGCCGCCCGGCACCTCGACGCCGTCGGCGAGGCCGCGGGCCGCGCCGTCGCCAGCCTCAGCGCCCTGACCCCGGCCGCGGTCGCCGGCCTGACCCGGGCCACCCTCGGCGAACACGCCGAGGGCTCCTTCTGCCGCGAAGTGTGGGCGGTCACCGACGGCAACCCGTACGAGACCGTCGAACTCCTCGCCAAGGTGCGCGACCGCGAGTTGACGCCGAGCGAGTCCTCGGCCACCGAGCTGCGCGCCCTGAACCGGGCGGCCCGCGGCGGCGGACTCGTCGACCGACTGGAGAAACTCGGCGTCGACGCCACCAAGTTCGCGATGGCGGCCGCGATCCTCGGCGCCGACATCTCCGTCGCCCAGGCGGCCCGGCTCGCCGGCCTCGGCCGTGACGACGCGGCGCGCTGCGCCGAGCTGCTGCGCAACGCCCGTATCCTCACCGAGCCCGACCCCGCCGCCGCCCCGGCCGAGGACGGCGACCTGGAGTTCGTCCACCCGCTGATCGCCTCCGCCGTCTACGAGTCCATCCCCGGCGGCCTGCGCACCGCGATGCACGGCATCGCCGCCCAGGTCGTCGCCGACGCCGGGAAGGGCCTCGCGGCCGCCTCCCGCCATCTGCTCAAGGTGCACGCGGAGGGCGACGAGGAACTCGTCGAGCAACTGCGCGAGGCCGCCCGGGAACACCTCGCCGTCGGCGCCCCCGACGCGGCCCGCCGCTGCCTGGAACGGGCCCTGCGGGAACCGCCCGTGCCCGACGTCCACGCGCGCGTGCTGTACGAACTGGGCTGCGCCACCCTCCTCACCGCACCGGCCAGGACCATCGAGCACCTGCGCAAAGCCCTGTGTCTGCCCGGCCTCGACGGCGACGAGCGGGTCGACGCCGTCTACCGCCTCTCCCAGGCGCTGCTGCACAACGACCAGCTGGAGGAGGCCGTCCGCACGGTCGAGGCGGAGGCCGCCCGGCACGCACCCGGCCCCGCGCGGCTGCGGCTGCAGGCCGTCCAGTTCATGTGGGAGGGCGTGCACGCCGGTGACCCGACCTCCGCCCGCCGCTCCGAGAAGCTCGCCTCCCTCGCGGCGACCTGCACCGGCCGTGACAACTCCGAACGCGCCCTGCTCATCCTGCGCGGGTTCGACCTGATGACCCACGGCGAGAACGCCGAGGAGGTCGTCGAGTTCTGCGACCGCGCCCTCGTCAACGGCCGCCTCGCCCCCGGGCTCGGCTGGACCGACCAGGAGTGGGGCATCGAGCTGCTGATGATGCTGGCCAGCTCATACGCCTACACCGACCGGCTCGACCGCGCCGACGCTCTCTTCAACGAGGCTTTGCGCGCCTATGTGTCGGCCGGCTGGAGCGGCGGCCACCTCGCCCTGGCCCACGCCTACCTCGGCCTCGGGCTGCGCCGCAGGGGGCGTCTGAAGGAGGCGGAGGAATCCCTCAGGGAGTCCCTGCGCCTGGCCGAACGCGTCGGCCGCGGGCTGCCCCTGTACTGGTCGGCGATCTGCAACCTGGTCGACACCCTGCTGGCGCGCGGCCACGCCGACCGGGCCTGGGAAGTGGCCGAACAGTACGGCTTCGCCCCGCCCTACCCGTCGACGATCGTGCTGCCCGACCCCCGGTCGGTGCGCGGCCGGCTGCTGCTGGCCGTGGGCCGGGTCCAGGAGGGCGTCAACGAGCTGGAGGAGGCCGAAAAGGCGGCGGCGGCCCGCGGCCACCTCAACCCGGTGATGGGACCCTGGGCCGTCGACCTGGCCCGGGCCCTCGCCGTCGAGGATCCGGCACGGGCGAGCCGGCTCGCCGCCGAGGCCCGCCGTCAGGCCGAGCGCTTCGGCACCGACACCGCCATCGGCGAGGCCCTGCGCTGCGCCGCAGCCCTGGAGACGGGGCAGCGTGCCGTACGGCTCGCCCAGCAGGCCGTCACCTACCTGGAACTGTCGCCCTGCCAGTACGAACACGCGGCCGCGCGGGTCGAGTACGGCATTCTCTCCCGCTCGGTCGCCGAACTCGGCCGGGGCCTGACGCTGGCCCGCTCCTGCGGCGCGGACGGCCTGGTGGAGCAGGCGAAGCAAGCCCTGCGGGGCCTCGGCGCCGCACAGGTCGGCCTGGTCCCGGGCCAGACCAGGAGGTAGGGGCGGCGGGACCGGAGGCGGCGGCCGGTGCGGTGCGGTGCGGTGCGTGAGTTCGGACCGTTGCGGTGTGGTGCGGTGGGGTCCGGTGGGTTCGGACCGTCTCAGTGCAGTGAGTGCAGTGAGTGCAGTGAGTTCGGTTCGGTGCGGTTCGGGGGCATGCCCGCCGCACCGTCTCAACCGGTCGCGTCGTCCTCCTCCGCCAGTACCCGCTGCGCTGTGGCGAAGGCCGAGTTCGCGGCCGGTACGCCGCAGTAGACGGCCGTCTGGAGCAGCACGGCGCCGATCTCCTCGGGGCTGAGCCCGTTGCGGCGGGCCGCCCTGACGTGCATCGCCAGTTCGTCGTAGTGGCCGTGCGCCACCAGCGCGGTCAGGGTGATCAGGCTGCGCTCGCGGCGGCTGAGCGTCGGGTCGGTCCAGATCTCCCCCCACGCGTAGCGGGAGATGAAGTCCTGGTAACGGGCGGTAAGCGCGTTCTGCCGTGACTGGGCCCGGTCCACGTGGGCGTCCCCGAGCACCTCGCGCCGCACCTCCATGCCCCGCTTCGCCGGGCCGTCGAGGTGCGCCCGCAACACGGTCAGCACGGCCTCGGGGCACTGCGCGGGAGCGAGATGCGAAGCCCCCGCCAGTTCGACCAGCGTGGCGTCCGGCACCGCGTCGGCGATCTCCCGCAGATGCGCCGGCGGCGTCGCCGGGTCCCGGCGTCCGGCGATCAGCAGGGTCCGGACGGCGATCTCCGGCAGCCGTCCGCGCAGATCGAACGCGGCCAGCGCGTCACAGCACGCGGCGTACGCCGCCGGGTCCGCGGCGCGGTGGTCCGCGATCAGCTCCGGCACGGTGAACCCGGGCGTGAACCACCGGGCGTCCGCCGTCTCGACGAGCCCCGCCAGCCCCTCCGCGCGCACCAGCGCGGCCCGCTCCTCCCACGGTTTCGACCCGTTGAAGTGGGCGGACGAACAGATCATCGCCAGCGACGACACCCGCTGGGGGTGGTGCAGCGCCAGATGCAGGCCCACCGCCCCGCCCAAGGACACGCCCGCGTACGCGAACCGCTCCAGGCCGAGGGAGTCGGCGAGCGTCAGCACCAGGTCGGCGAGGTCTCCCACGGTGGCTCCGGGACCGATCAGGCCGGCGTCCGACCCTCCGTGCCCGGGCAGGTCCCAGCGGACCACCCGGTGGGTGGCGGACAGCTCGGGCGCGATCCTGCCCCACACGGCGTTCGAGGTGCCCAGGGAGGGGCCGAGCAGCAGCGGGGGACCGGAGGCCGGACCCTCGGCAAGGTGGTGGAGAAGCCTGTCGGTCAACGTCGCTCCAGCGCACGGTCGGTGAGGGCTCCGGCGGAGCCGGTGTAGCGGGCGGGGTCGGTGAGCTCGGTGAGGTCGGTCCCGGTCAAGTCCGGTTCGCCGGACAGGAGTCGGTCCAATGGCACGCCCTCGGCGTAGGCGCGCCGGGCGAGTTGCGTCAGCAGCTCCTTGGCGCGGGCACGGCCGAGCAGCGCCGACAGCTCGGCGGACAGCCGCTCGGAGACGATCAGCCCATGGGAGAGCCCGAGGTTCGAGCGCATCGCGTCCGCGTCCACCCGTAGCCCTTCGGTGAGTTCCGCCGCGTCCCGGGCGGCTCCGCCGACCAGCCGCAACAGGTCCCTGAGCGGCTCCCACTCGGCGTGCCAGGCCCCGGCGGGCCGCTCGTCCTGCGCGGCCAGCGACCCGTACAGCACGGCCGCGAGCTGCGGGGCGCGCCGGGCGGCCGCCGCGATCAGCGTCGAGCGCACCGGGTTCGCCTTGTGCGGCATGGCGGAGGATCCGCCCCCGCTGCCCTCCGCCAGCTCGCCGATCTCGGTACGGGCGAGCGTGAGGACGTCCTCCGCGATCTTGCCGAGGGCGCCCGCGGTGAACGCCAGGCAGCCGGCGAGGTCGGCGACGGGCGTGCGCAGGGTGTGCCACGGCAACAGGGGTGCCGCCAGGCCGAGTTCACGGGCGAAGACGGCGGGCAGCGCGGTCGCGTCCTCGGCGCCGTACGCCGTGAAGGCGGCCAGGGTCCCGGCGGCGCCGCCGAGTTGGGCGGGCAGTGAGTCCCGTACGGCCGTCACCCGGTCCCGGCCGTCCAGCACCAGCGAACGCCAGCCGGCCGCCTTCAGCCCGAACGTGGTCGGTACGGCGTGCTGGGTCAGTGTGCGCCCCGGCATCGCCGTGTCCCGGTGCGCCGCGGCGAGCGCGGCCAGTGCGCTCTGGGTGCGGTCGAGGTCTGCCAGGACGAGGTTGAGCGTGCGCACGGCGACCAGCATCGCCGCCGTGTCCATGATGTCCTGGCTGGTCGCACCCCGGTGGACGTACGGGCCGTACCGCTCGCCGACCGCCGCCGTCAGATCGGCGACCAGCGGGATCACCGGGTTTCCGCCGCCGCGGGCGCGCGCGGCGAGGGAGCGCGCGTCGAAGACGCGGGTCTGGACACCGTTCTGTACGCCGTGCTGTACGTCGCCCTGGACGCCGTCCTGGACGCCGTCCTGCGCGGCCGAGGTGACCGCCGCCCCGGCCCCCTCCGGGGCCAGGCCCAGCGACTCCTGGGAGCGGGTGAGCGCGGCCTCCGCGTCGAGCAGCGCCCGCAGCCAGGCCTGGTCGGAGGTGGCGGAGGCGGCGGGGGAGCCGGTCCACCCGGGGGCGAGCAGACCGGTCCCGTACGGGTCGTCGGATGGCGAGGATGTCAATGGAACTCCAGGAAGACCGTCTCGCCTTCGCCCTGAAGGCGGATGTCGAAACGGTAGGCGCCGAGCGGGCCGTCCGTGGCGATGAGTGTGCCGCGCCGCGCCGGGTCGACCCGGCGCAGCAGCGGGTCGGCGGCCAGCGCGGCCTCGTCGCCCGGCAGGTAGATCCGGGTGTAGAGGTGGAGGAGCAGACCGCGCGCGAACACGCAGACGCTGAGGTACGGGGCGCTCCGCCCGCGCGCGCCGGGCCGCAGCGTACGCGCCGACCAGTGGCCGTTCGCGTCCGTCTGGATCCGTCCCCAACCGGTGAACTCCACGCCGTTGCGGCCGAGGAATCCACCGCTCGACGGGTCGCGCCGCATCGAGCCGTCGACCTGCGGGACGTTGCCCTCGGGGTCCGCACCCCACAGCTCCAGAAACGCATCCGGCAACGGGTTGCCCTCACCGTCGTACACATAGCCCTGGAGCGCGATGGTGTCCGGGTGGCCTGCCGGGGCGATGTCGCCGCCGCCGGGGAACGGCAGTGCATGGCCGTAGAAGGGGCCGACGGTGTGCGACGGCGTGGGCAGCACGCTCTCCGGACGGCTTGTGTCGATCTTCGTCATGGCAGCTCAGCGTCCTTCTTCGATCCAGGTGGCGTGCGGCCCGTCGAGCACGATGTCCCAGTGGTAGCCCATGGAGAACTCGGGTACCGAGAGGCTGTGGTCGTAGGTCGCGACCAGTCGCTGCCGGGCCGCGTCGTCCGTGACCGACTGGATGATCGGGTCGTACGGGAACAGCGGGTCGCTCGGGAAGTACATCTGCGTCACGAGCCGCTGGGTGAACGCCGTGCCGAACAGCGAGAAGTGGATGTGGGCGGGCCGCCACGCGTTGATGTGCTGACGCCACGGGTAGGGGCCCGGCTGGATCGTGGTGAAGCGGTAGAAACCGTTGCCGTCCGTCAGTGTGCGGCCGACGCCCGTGAAGTTCGGGTCCAGCGGCGCGTCGTGCTGCTCACGCTGATGGGCGTACCGCCCCGCCGAGTTGGCCTGCCAGATCTCCACCAGCTGACCGCGGACCGGATGCCCGTCACGGTCCAGCAACCGGCCGGAAACCGTGATCCGTTCGCCGACCGGCTCGCCGGTGTGCTGCCGGGTGAGGTCGTTGTCGATCTCCGTGATGTCCCGCTCGCCGAACGCGGGGGAGAACAGCTCCACCAGCTCGGGGTCCTGCGTCACGTCGATGGTGACCGGCGGCTGCCGCGGATGGCGCAGGACGGACGAACGGTACGGCGCATAGTCGCGCCGCGGCTGGTGCTCCACGGGCGCGCCGGAGGCGAGCCGCTTCTCGTAGGCGGCGTGCTCGGCCGCGATCTCCAGGTCGATGTCGGCTTGCGTGAGAGTCATGACGTTTCCCGTGTTTCCTGACGTTCGAGGACGGGGGCGAAGCCCTGGCCCACTGCCGATGCGGAGGGTGGCGACCTCCACGCCGCAGCCTCGGCGGGCGAGATCCGGTCAATTAATCAGGGCACTGATTATTGTTTCGAGGTTTCCACACGCTGCCACCGGGTGGCGTTCCCCGTCAAGACCCCAGGCAGATAGGGTGAGCGAGGTCGATGGCGCACGGGATCCGGTCGGCGGACGAGGGTATCGTTCAGTGCACCGATGAATTTCTCGGGATGAAGGCAGACGCCGAACCCACGCAGAGGAGCGCACATGGCCGCGGTGGACCTCACCAGCCACCCCGGGCATCTCGCCCGACGGCTGCAACAGGCGCACTACCTGTTGTGGAACACGATGGTCTCCGAGGAGATCACCTCCCCGCAGTTCGCGGTGCTCAACGCGCTCGTCGCCGAGCCGGGCCTCGACCAGCGCACGGTGGGGGAGCGGGTCGGGCTCGACCGCTCCACCGTCGCCGAGGTGATCAGCAGGCTGATGCGCCGGGACCTCCTCGACAAGGTCCGCGACCCGCAGGACGGCCGCCGCTTCCTGCTGGGCCTCACCGAGGAAGGGGCACGCACCCACCGCAAGCTCACCGTGCGCACGGCCCGGATGAACCAGGTCTTCCTCTCGCCGCTCTCGGCCGCGGAACAGACGGTGTTCCTCGAACTCCTCCAGCGCGTGTCGGACGCCGCCGAGGGGCTGCGCAACCCGGGGGAGCCCCAGCCCGCCCCGTCCTGATCGGCCGGGATTTCCGTTTAGGCCGGGTTCTCCGTCCTGGCCGGCGGGTCGTTCCACCCTGCACCGGCCCCGCCGGCCGGTCACGGCGCTTGCGAGGCCGAGGCCGAGGACGACGAGGAGGATGTGGTCGAGGACGACGAGGTCGAGAGCGAGGACGCGTTCGCGAAGACCACCCATACCTGGCCGCGGGCGAAGCCGACCGGAGTGCCGTCCGCGGTGGTGAAGTCGGTGCCCTCCGTCGCCGTGTCACGCTTCCAGTTCACGTCGTAGGCACGTCCGTCCCGCAGCACCTGCGCTTTCCCCGACCCCACCGTCTCGGTGTACGGCGTGTTGTTGCCCAGGAAGTCATGGAAACGCGACGCGCGCACCTGCACGTACTGCACGACCACCGTGGCCGGCGCGAGGGGCTCCTGCCCGTCGCTCGTCCCGGTCGCCGCGCCGTCGGTCGAGACCAGCCAGCCCGCCCTGCTCGCGGACCAGGTGAACGTGAAGCGGGCCGCCGGGTAGCGCACGGTGCGAGAGGCCGTCGCCGTGCCGCCGTCCGAAGGGGCCGGCCCGTACCGGAACCCCGTGGTCAGCGCGGCGGCGCCCGGAGCGGAGGGCAGCAGGCCGCTCGGGCGCAGAAACAGGTTGTGCGGCGCCGCCCGGTCCGCGCCGCGGAAGTAGGCGCCGGACGCGTCGGAGGGCGTGACGGCGTCCAGCGGCGCCCTGTCGATCAGCGGCAGCAGCCTGCCCTGCGCCCCGGAGAACGCCAGCACCGGCTGGTGGAACTGGCGCAACAGCTCCAGATCGGACTCGCGGGCGCTGCGCACCGGACCGACCGCTTTCGGCAGACGCGTCGCGTATACGGCCATCAGCCGGCTCAGCCCGCCCTCGACCTGCTCCACGTACACGACGTCCGCGGCGTCGAGTCCGGTCTGCGGTCGTGCGGCCGGCGCGTTGTCGATCTTCACGGCGAGCACCGGGGCACCGACCGCGCTCGGACGGTCACCGCCGGGGCTCGCCTTCTGCGACGCGCTGCGGCCGTCGTCCCCCGAGGGTTCCCGGGACGTCGTGCAGCCCGCCGTGAGCGAGACCGCCAACACGGCGGCCAGCGCCGAGGCCAGCAGCGCCGCGGCGGCCGGGGAGCGTCCTGCCTTCACGGCGGTCGCTCCGGGCACGGCGGCCGCCCCGGGCACGGCGTCCGCCCCGGGCTCCGCCTTCACCGCGTCCGCCCCGGGCTCCGCCTTCACCGCGTCCGCCCCGGGCTCCGCCTTCACCGCGTCCGCCCCGGGCTCCGCCTTCACCGCGTCCGCCCCGCGCACCGCGTTCACCGTGCGCGCCGGACGTCTGCAGCGTTTCGGACGTCTGCAGCGTTTCTGATGTCTGGAGCGTGCCGGACGACTCGGATCTCTCGCACT
Source organism: Streptomyces sp. B21-105 (assembly GCF_036898465.1). NCBI lineage: Bacteria > Bacillati > Actinomycetota > Actinomycetes > Kitasatosporales > Streptomycetaceae > Streptomyces > Streptomyces sp. B21-105. Next base: position 8,069,770 of record NZ_JARUMJ010000001.1, read on the forward strand.
CATCGTGTGCACCCCGTTCGGTGTCTCGATTGTGCGCTCGCCGGGCGACGGCGGCCATCCGTGACCGCGAGCGGGCCTCGCCGCGGTTCGGGGGCCGCGGCACGGGTACCCGGGCGGCAGCCAGGACCCGGGACCCCCGGACCCGCCGGGACGGACCGGCCGGCGGAGGGAGTGCGGCACGATGAAGGCTGTGACCTGGCAGGGCAAGCGGGACGTGCGGGTGGACACCGTCCCCGACCCGACCATCCAGGAACCGACGGACGCCGTCATCCGCATCACGTCCAGCGGGCTGTGCGGCTCCGACCTGCACCTGTACGAGGTGCTCACCCCGTTCATGACCCCGGGCGACATCCTGGGCCACGAGCCCATGGGGATCGTCGAGGAGGTCGGCGCGGCCGTGCCCGACCTGAAGGTCGGCGACCGGGTCGTGGTGCCCTTCCAGATCGCCTGCGGCAACTGCTGGATGTGTCTGAACTCCCTGCCCACCCAGTGCGAGACCACCCAGGTCACCGGCGAGGGCATGGGCGCCGCCCTGTTCGGCTACACCCGCCTGTACGGCGCGGTGCCGGGCGCCCAGGCCGAGTACCTGCGTGTGCCCCAGGCCCAGTTCGGCCCCATCAAGGTGCCCGAGGGCCCGCCCGACGACCGCTTCGTCTACCTCTCCGACGTCCTGCCCACCGCCTGGCAGGCGGTCGAGTACGCGGACGTGCCGGAGGGCGGCAGCGTCGCCGTGCTCGGGCTCGGGCCCATCGGCGACATGGCCTGCCGGGTGGCCCAGGTGCGTGGCGCGGGCCGGGTCTTCGGCGTCGACCTGGTCGGCGACCGGCTGCGCCGGGCCCGCGCGCGGGGCGTGGAGACGTTCGACCTGCGCAGCTTCGACAGCGAGAAGGAACTCGTCGCCGCCATCCGTGACGAGACCGACGGCCGAGGCCCGGACGCGGTGATCGACGCCGTCGGCACCGAGGCGCACGGCAGCGCGGCCGCCCGGATGGTCCAGAACGCCTCCGCCCTCCTGCCGCGGAAACTGAGCGGCCCGCTTGCGGAACGTTTCAGCGTCGACCGGCTCGCCGCACTGCACACTGCCATCGAACTGGTGCGCCGCGGCGGCACGCTGTCCCTGGTCGGCGTCTACGGCGGCATGGCGGATCCGCTGCCCATGCTCACCATGTTCGACAAGCAGTTGCAGATCCGCATGGGCCAGGCGAACGTGCGCCGCTGGACCGACCGAATCCTGCCCCATCTCACCGACGACGACCCGCTCGGCGTCGACGACTTCGCCACCCACCGGTTGCCGCTGGCGGACGCCCCGCATGCGTACGAGATGTTCCAGCGCAAGCAGGACGGCGCGGTGAAGGTCCTGATGACGCCGTAGACGGTAGGCCGGCGGCCGGGCGCGCGGGCGGCGCGGCCGGCTGGTGGGTCAGGTGCGCGGCGGCGTCCCGAGAATTTTCGCAAGGTCGTAGCGCACCGGTTCCTCCAGTTGCGCGTACGTGCAGCTCTCCGGGGTGCGGTCCGCGCGCCAGCGGCGGAAGCGCGCCGTGTGCCGGAACCGGGCCCCGTTCTCCATGTGGTCGTACGCCACCTCGACCACTCGCTCGGGTCGCAGCGGCACCCAGGACAGGTCCTTCTTGCCCGACCAGCGGCTCGGCGCCCCGGGCAGCCGGGCGCTCTCGTGGGCCGTCTCGTCCGACCAGGCCGCCCACGGATGCCCCGCCGCCTCCGGCATCCGCAGCGGCTCCAGCTCCTCGACCAGTTCCGCCCGGCGCTTCATGGTGAAGGCCGCACAGACCCCCACGTGCTGGAGGACGCCCGCGTCGTCGTACAGGCCCAGCAGCAGCGAGCCCACCACGGGCCCGCTCTTGTGGAAGCGGTATCCGGCGACCACGACGTCCGCGGTGCGCTCGTGCTTGACCTTGAACATCACGCGCTCGTTCTGCACATAGCGCAGTTGCGGCGGCTTGGCGATCACCCCGTCGAGTCCCGCGCCCTCGTACTCCTCGAACCACCGCCGGGCCACCTCGACGTCGGTCGTCGCCGGCGCCACGTGCACCGGCGCCGTCACTTCGGCCAGCGCCCCGGTCAGCAGTTCCCGCCGGTCGACCTGCGGCACGTCGAGGACCGCCTCGTCGGCCAGCGCCAGCAGGTCGAAGGCGACGAAGGACGCCGGCGTCCGCTCGGCGAGCGTGCGCACCCGGGAGTCCGCCGGGTGGATGCGCTCCGTCAGCGCGTCGAAGTCGAGGTGTCCCTCCCGGACGATCACGATCTCGCCGTCCAGCACGCACCGCTCGGGAACGCGTTCCCGCAACGCTTCCACCAGCTCGGGGAAATACCTGGTCAGGGGTTTCCCGGTGCGGCTGCCCAGTTCGATCTCGTCCCCGTCCCGGAAGACGATCGCGCGGAAACCGTCCCACTTCGCCTCGTACTGCATGCCCGGCGGGATCGCCGCCACCGACTTGGCGAGCATCGGCTTCACGGGAGGCATCACGGGCAGATCCATGGTGCGATTCTGCGCGCCGATCGACCCGGCCGCCCGGCGGACGGGCCCGCCGCCGGCACACTCGGGCCACCCGGGGTGCGCGTATGCGAGTCACCCGGGGTGCGCACACGCGAGCCGGCGGGGGTGCGCGTACGCGAGTCACCCGGGGTGTGCGCGCATGCGAGGCGCCAGGGGTGTGTCTACCGTGGCTCGCATGGGCGATGCGGTGGAACTGGAAGCAGCCGGCCGGACGGTACGCCTGTCCAGCCCGGACAAGGTGTTCTTCCCGGAACGCGGCTTCACCAAGCTCGACCTCGCCCGCTACTACCAGGCGGTCGCCCCGGGCATCCTGCGTGCCCTGCGTGACCGCCCCACCACCCTGGAGCGCTACCCCGACGGAGTGACCGGGGAGTCCTTCTTCCAGAAGCGGGCGCCCAAGAACATGCCCGACTGGATCCCGACCGCGCACATCACCTTCCCCAGCGGACGCAGCGCCGACGAGATGTGCCCGACGGAGGAGGCGGCCGTCCTGTGGGCCGCCCAGTACGGCACCCTCACCTTCCACCCGTGGCCGGTGCGCCGCACCGACGTGGACAGCCCCGACGAACTGCGCATCGACCTCGACCCGCAGCCCGGCACCGACTACGACGACGCCGTCCGCGCCGCCCACGAACTGCGGGCCGTGCTGGACGAGTTCGGGGGTCTGCGCGGCTGGCCCAAGACCTCCGGCGGGCGCGGTCTGCACGTCTTCGTGCCGATCGAGCCGCGCTGGACCTTCACCCAGGTCCGGCGCGCCGCCATCGCCGTGGGCCGGGAGATGGAGCGGCGGATGCCGGACCAGGTGACGATCCGCTGGTGGAAGGAGGAACGCGGCGAACGCATCTTCGTCGACTACAACCAGACCGCCCGCGACCGCACCATCGCCTCCGCCTACTCCGTGCGCCCGCGCCCGCACGCTCCCGTCTCGGCGCCGCTGCGCTGGGAGGAGGTGGGCGAGGCGCACCCCCGCGACTTCGACATCGCGAGCATGCCCGCCCGCTACGCCGAACTCGGCGACGTCCACGCCGACATGGACGACCACGCCTTCTCCCTCGACGCCCTCCTCGACCTGGCCCGGCGCGACGAGCACGACCACGGTCTCGGCGACCTGCCGTATCCGCCGGAGTACCCGAAGATGCCGGGCGAACCGAAGCGGGTGCAGCCCAGCAGGGCGAAGAAGGGAGTGCCCGAAGCGGGAGGGCCCCCGTCGGACACGACCGCCCCCTGACCGGGACGCCTCCGTGCAGAGGCCACCTCCGGCGTGCTGCGGTACCGCCGGGCGACGCGGCGCGGTACCACCGGTGCGCCGAGCGCGGCGAGAGCGGCGGAGATCGACGAGCGAGGCGAGAGCGTCCCGGAGAGAGCGCTCTCATGCGCCCCCGGCCGGTTCGTGGTCCGGGGCTATCCTGATCCGCAGCCGGCCAGGAGGAGCCCCGAAGTGACCGAGACAGCGTCCCGTCCCACGCTGGAGGCCGTGGCCGAGCGGGCCGGGGTCTCCCGGGCGACCGTGTCGAGAGTCGTCAACGGCGGGGACGGCGTCCGCGAACCGCTCGTCGAACGGGTGCGGCAGGCCGTGGAGGAGCTCGGCTACGTGCCCAACCAGGCCGCGCGCAGCCTCGTGACGAAACGACACGACGCCGTGGCCGTCGTCATCGCCGAGCCGGAGACCAGGGTCTTCGCCGACCCCTTCTTCGCGCTCCAGCTCCGAGGCATCAGCAAGGAGCTGACCGCCCACGACAACCAGCTCGTGCTGCTGCTCACCGAGGGCCGCGACGACCACGCGCGCGTGGCCCGCTACCTCGCCGGCGGCCATGTCGACGGGGCTCTCGTCTTCTCCCTGCACCTCGACGACCCGCTGCCGGGCCTGATCCAGGGCGCGGGGGTCCCCACCGTGTTCGGCGGGCGGCCCGGCTGGAGCGACGGCACCCGTGACGTCGTCTACGTGGACAGCGACAACCGCGGCGGCGCCCGCGACGCCGTACGCCTGCTGGCCGGTCTCGGCCGCACCCGCATCGCGCACATCACCGGCCCGCTCGACCAGACCTCCGCGGCGGACCGGCTCGACGGATACCGGGAGGTCATGGGCGACGCCGACCCCGGTCTGGTCGTCGAGAGCGACTTCACCCCCGGCGGCGGCGAACGCGCCATGCGCGCACTCCTCGAACGCCGCCCCGACGTCGACGCCGTGTTCGCCGCCAACGACCTCACCGCCGCGGGCGCCCTGCGCGTGCTGCGGGAGCGGGGCAGGCGCGTGCCCGAGGACGTGGCCGTGGTCGGCTTCGACGACATGCTGACCGTCGCCGAGCAGACCGACCCGCCGCTGACGACCGTCCGCCAGGACATCGAGGAGATGGGCCGGATCATGGCCCGCCTCCTGCTGCGCCGCCTGGAGAGGCGCACCGCCGACGCGGTTCCGGGCGGTGCGGACGGCCCCGATGCCCCGGTGGTGCTGCCGACCACCCTGGTGCGCCGCGCGTCGGCGTAGGTCAGCACGCGGCGGCGACGGCCCGACACCCGCGCGCCGGGCGGGGCCGAGCCGGGCAGGGCACCGGGAGGCTGAGGCCGGGCCGCCGGTCACCTCTCCTGCGGGACGCTCCTGATCACCGCGAAGCGTGCCCCGTACGGGTCGGCGAGTTTGGCGATGCGGCCGACGGCCTCCACGTCGGTGGCGGGCATCCGCACGCTGCCGCCCCGGCCCGTGGCCTCCGCGACGACCGCGTCCACGTCGGTGACCTCGAAGTACGGCAGCCAGTACGGATCCGACCCGGCCTCGGAGGGATCGTCGGCCAGCGGGACGATCCCGCCGAACATCGCCTCCTCCCCGCCGTCGGCCGGGTTGACGCAGGTGTACGTGCCGCCGGGGAAGGGCGCGGCCGAGGTCTCCAGGCCCAGCGCGGAGTGGTAGAAGGCCGCCGCCGCGGCGATGTCCGGGGTGTACAGCTCGACCCAGCACAGCGAGCCGGGTTCGTCCGCCACGTCCACACCCTTGGTCAGGGCCGGCTCCCAGAGGCCGAACGTGACGCCCGCCTGGTCGGCGAGGACCGCCATCGTGCCCTGGCCCAGTACGTCCATCGGAGGGAGGAGCACTCTGCCGTGAGCCTGCTCGGCGGTCTTGGCGGTGGCCGACGCGTCGGTCGTCCGGAAGTAGACCGTCCAGGACGGCGGCCCCTGTTCGGGGGTGGTCTGCATGCCGCCCGCCACGGTTCTGCCGTCCAGCTGGAAGAAGCCGTAGCCGCCGGCGTCGGGTCCCGCCGACCGGAACCGCCAACCGAAGAGCGCCTCGTAGAAGGAGGTCGCGCCGTCGATGTCGGGCGTGCCGACGTCGACCCAGTTCGGCGCGCCGTCGACGAAACGGGTGGTGAGCATCATCGCCCTCCTCGAAGGAGTCCCGTCCTGTGCACTGCCGAGTCTGGCACCGCCCACTGACAATCGCTGCCCGAGCACCGACCGCCCCGGCAGGCGCAGGACCGGCGAGGCGACGTCAGGCGACGTCAGGCGACGTCAGGGGACGTCAGGGGGACGGCAGGGCGGTCACGGGGCTCGTCGCGCCGCGCGTATACCCGGCGTTGATCGAACGTTTTGCGCCGCCGGGCACTGTTCTGGCCATGTACACCGACACGATTCCCACGCCCGACCTCTCCTGGCAGCGGGAGGCGCTGTGCGCGCAGACGGGGGCGGACTTCTTCTTCCCCGAACCCGGCAGTTCGGTGCGCGAGGCCAAGCGCATCTGCGGCATGTGCGAGATGCGTCCCGCCTGCCTGGAGTACGCCCTGGCCCACGACGAGCGCTTCGGCGTCTGGGGCGGCCTCTCCGAGAAGGAGCGACTGCAGATCAGGCGCACGGCCGACTGACCCGTGCCGGGGCTACGGCCGACTGACCGTGCCGAGGCGACGGAGCGCCCTGGGGCCGTCCCCGTCCCCGTCGCCGTCGCCGTCCCCGAATTCGAACGACCGCGTCGCGGGGGTGCGGTTAAGATCCGGGGGCGTGTTCGGGCGTGGCGCAAAGGCAGGCACACCGCCCTGCACAGGCGATCACGCCGGTTCGCATCCGGCCGCCCGAACGCGTGCGCGGTCCCCTTGGAGCAGAGCCGACTCGACACCCCTCAGGGCGGTGACGTCGGCCCCATCCGGTCGGGGCCACGGTACGGAGCACAGGGGCGGGGCCGGGGGCAGAGGCGGATGCGCGAGAAGGACACGGGGGCGGCAAAGACCTCGCAGGTCAGCGAGACGGAGCTGGCCGCCTTCCACGAGGTCGTGGGCAAGTTGCGGGCCCTGCCCGTCGACGATCCCGTACGGCTGCACGCCGAGCGGGTGGCCACGTCGTTCGCGCGCGACGGATGGCGGCGCAGGCGTCGCACCCGGGGCGCCGAGGCGACGGCCGCCGACGCGGCGACGACGGCCGCCACCGCCACCGGCGCACTGGACCGGCGCGAGGACGCGCCCCTCGTGAACGGCGGCGGAGGCGGCGTCTACCACCGGTCGCGGCCCTGCTACGTCTGTAAGTCGCGCTACCGGCAGGCCGACGGGTTCTACCACCGCCTCTGTCCCGTCTGCGCCGCCGACAACGCCGCCCGCCGCGCTCTGAGCACCGATCTGACGGGGCGCCGGGTGCTGCTGACCGGCGGCAGGGTCAAGATCGGTTTCCAGTTGGCGCTGATGATGCTGCGGGACGGCGCGGAGGTCGTCGTCACCTCCCGGTTCCCGCACGACGCCGTCCGCCGTTTCCGGGCCGAGCCGGGCAGCGAGCGGTGGCTGCACCGGCTCACGGTCCTCGCCGTCGACCTGCGCGACCCCCGCCAGGTGCTGGGTCTGTGCGACGAACTGCGCGAGGAGGGCAAGCCGTTCGACATCCTCGTCAACAACGCGGCGCAGACCGTGCGGCGCCCGCCCGAGTCGTACGCCCTGCTGGCCGCCGGGGAGCGGGACGCGCTGCCCGACGGCGCCCGACGGGCGCCCGGTTTCACACCGATGGGGATGCTGGAAGGGCTCGGCGGCACGGTGCCGGCGCTCCCGGCCGTGCTGCGCGAGGCCGACGAGGCCGGACTGCTCCCCGACCCCTCCCCGGAGAACTCCTGGTCGGCCCGGCTCGGCGCGCTCGACCCGGCCGAGGTCCTGGAGACCCAGCTGGTCAACGCGCTCGCCCCCGCACTGCTGTGCGACCGGCTGCTGCCGCTGCTGCTGGCGTCCCCGCATCCACGCCGGTACGTGATCAACGTGACCGCGGTCGAGGGCCGGTTCGCGGTGCGCAACAAGATGCCCGGGCATCCGCACACCAACATGGCCAAGGCCGCCCTGAACATGCTCACCCGCACCAGCGCAGCCGCGCTCGCCGAACAGGGCGTGCACATGTGCGCCGTCGACACCGGCTGGATCACGGACGAGAACCCGGCGCCGAAGAAGGCCCGGATGGCGAGCGCGGGATTCCGTACCCCGCTGGACGTCGTGGACGGCGCCGCACGCGTGTACGACCCGATCGTGCGCGGCGAGGCAGGGGACCCGGTATCGGGCGTGTTCCTCAAGGACTACCAGGAGGCGGACTGGTGAGCGGGGTCCGCAAGGACCACCGGGACTGACCGGTGAGCGGACGAACGGCCCGCACCCGTGAAGTCCTTCCCGGGTGCGGGCCGTTCGTCGTTCGTCAGCCCGCGGCGCGGGCCGCCATGCGGGCCTTGCGCGCGGCCAGCTTCTCGTCGAACTTCAGGGCCTCGGCGTCCAGGCCGCCCATGTACAGGCCGAGCTCCTCCTGCGCCTGCCGCCCCTCGGGGCCGAGGCCGTCGATCTCCATGACCTTCAGGAAGCGCAGCACGGGCTGGATGACGTCGTCGTGGTGGATGCGCAGGTTGTAGATCTCGCCGATCGCCATCTGCGCGGCCGCCCGCTCGAAGCCGGGCATGCCGTGGCCGGGCATGCGGAAGTTCACGATGACGTCGCGCACGGCCTGCATGGTGAGGTCGGGGGCGAGCTCGAAGGCGGCCTTCAGCAGGTTGCGGTAGAAGACCATGTGCAGGTTCTCGTCGGTCGCGATGCGCGCCAGCATGCGGTCGCAGACCGGGTCGCCGGACTGGTGGCCGGTGTTGCGGTGCGAGACACGGGTCGCCAGCTCCTGGAAGGACACGTACGCGACCGAGTGCAGCATCGAGTGCCGGTTGTCCGACTCGAAGCCCTCGCCCATGTGGGCCATCCGGAACTGTTCCAGCTTGTCCGGGTCCACCGCGCGTGAGGCGAGGAGGTAGTCGCGCATCACGATGCCGTGCCGGCCTTCCTCGGCGGTCCAGCGGTGCACCCAGGTGCCCCAGGCGCCGTCCCGGCCGAAGAGCGAGGCGATCTCGTGGTGGTAGCTGGGCAGGTTGTCCTCGGTGAGGAGATTCACGACCAGCGCGATCCGGCCGATCTCGGTGACCTTGGACTGCTCCTTGCCCCAGGCCTCGCCGTCCTCGAAGAAGCCGGGGAAGTTGCGGGCGTCGCTCCACGGCACGTACTCGTGGGGCATCCAGTCCTTGGTGACCTTCAGGTGCCGGTTGAGTTCCGCCTCGACCACTTCCTCCAGCGCGAACAGCAGCTTGGCGTCGGTCCAGACGGCCGGATTGCCGAGGTGAGGGGAGGTGATCGTCACGAGAGACTCCAGGGGACGTGAAGCGGAGCGGAACCGTCCGGCGAGCGGGGCCGGAACTTACGGGATCGTAGGCTACGAACCCGTAGGTTACGAAGCCTCAGACTAAGCGGGGCGTAAACATCGCTGATCAGCCGGGTTCCCCGGGCCATTCGGGGCATGCCGAAGACCCTCCGGGGAATCGCAGGTCCCGAGGCTGAAAGGGTGAATGGTTCACCCGGTCAGGCGTACAGCTCCCGCAGTCGCACCGAGAGGCAGGTCACACATCCCTCGAGCTTCTCGAACTCGCCGATGTCGACGAGGACGGGCTCGTGCCCGAGGTCGGCGAGCAGGTCCGCCGTCTTCGGGGCGCTCGCCGCCATGAGCAGGTGGGGACCGCCGAGGAGCACCACGTGCGCGCCGGCCTCCTCGGGCACGGACAGGAAGCGCGGGAACAGCGACGGCCGGTCCACCTGCGGGATGTGGCCGATCACCGTGCCGTCGGGCAGGGCGGTGACCGCCGACTTCAGGTGCAGCACCTTGCTCACCGGCACCGCCACCACCGTCGCCCCGAGCGGTTCGAAAGCGGCCCGCAGCTGCTGGACGCCGGCCGCGTTGGTCCGCCCGCCCCGGCCGACGTAGATCGTGTTCCCGACCTTGAGCACGTCGCCGCCGTCCAGCGTGCCGGGCTCCCAGATCCAGTTCACCGAGCAGCCGAGGCGGGCCACGGCCTCCTCGACGCCGACGGTCTCGCCACGCCGGGACTCGGCGCCGGAGCGCGCGATCAGGGCGACGTTGCGGTACATCACCACCGTGTCCTCGACGAAGACGGAGTCCGGGCAGTCGTCGGCCGGATCGACCTCGACGGTCTCCCAGCCGTGCGTCCGCAGGGCGTCGGCGTACGCCTCCCACTGCTCCAGGGCGAGCTCCACGTCGACCTTCTCCCGCTCGAGGTGCGTCACCAGGCCTTCGGCGAGGAGCGGGCTGGGGCGGCGGATGAGGGCCTTCTTGCTGGGCACGTCCAGGTCTCCGAATCGGGTGGCCGACCGGCGCCTCGGGCGCGGCGCCGGTCAGCCATCATGCAGCGCGGGACCACCAGGACAAAACCCCTCAGTAACACTGTGGCCCTCCCGAGACCCGCGCGGTCGAGGCGGGACCCGATGCGAAGGACTGGCGAAGGGCCCGGCCCGCAGGACCTGACGGCGACCCGCACGCGCCAGGGCCCGACGCGCAGGACCCGACGCACGGCCCGATGCGGAGGACCCGACGCGAAGGGCCCGATGCAGGTAGCCAACGCGAAGCCCCCGACGCAGTGCCCTACTCCGCGTCCGCCACCTCCTCCGCCGTCGTCTCCCTCAGCGTGCCGTCCATCAGCAGCCAGCGCGTGATGCCGATCGACTCCAGGAACGGCAGGTCGTGGCCGGCCACGATGACCGCCCCCTCGTACGACTCGAGCGCCGTCGTCAGCTGACGCACGCTCGCCATGTCGAGGTTGTTGGTCGGCTCGTCGAGCAGCAGCAGCTGCGGCGCCGGCTCGGCCAGCATCAGGGCCGCAAGGGCCGCCCGGAAGCGCTCCCCGCCCGACAGGGTCGCCGCCTTCTGGTCGGCGCGGGCGCCCCGGAACAGGAAGCGGGCGAGCCGGGCCCGGATCCGGTTGTTGGTCGCTCCGGGCGCGAAGCGGGCCACGTTCTCGGCGACGGTGAGGTCGCCGTCGAGGACGTCGAGGCGCTGCGGCAGGAAACGCAGCGGCACGTGCGCGTGCACCTCGCCCGCCTCCGGCGCCAGCTCCCCGGCGATCGTGCGCAGCAGCGTCGTCTTCCCGGACCCGTTGCGCCCCACCAGCGCCACCCGCTCGGGACCGCGCAGATCGAAACCGCCCTCCACGCGCGCGCCGTAAGCGAGCCGAAGGTCCATGAGGGTGAGGACCTCGCGCCCCGGCGGTACGGCCGTGTACGGCAGGTCGACGCGGATCTCGTCGTCGTCGCGTACGGCCTCCACGGCGTCGTCGAGCCGGTCCCTGGCCTCGGCGAGCTTCTCCTCGTGCATGATCCGGTGCTTGCCCGCCGACTCCTGCGCCGCGCGTTTGCGCGCCCCCATGACGATCTTCGGCTCGCGCTTGCTGTCCCACATCTTCTGCCCGTACCGCTTCCGGCGGGCGAGCTTGACCTGGGCGTCCGCCAGTTCGCGCTTCTGCTTGCGCAGGTCGGCCTCGGCGACGCGCACCATGCGCTCGGCGGCCTCCTGCTCGGTGGCCAGGGCCTCCTCGTAGGCGGTGAAGTTGCCGCCGTACCAGGTGATCTCGCCGGCGCGCAGGTCGGCGATCTGGTCGACGAGGTCCAGCAGCTCCCGGTCGTGGCTGACGACGACCAGCACGCCGGGCCAGGACGCGACGGCCGCGTACAGCCGTCGCCGGGCGTACAGGTCGAGGTTGTTGGTCGGCTCGTCCAGCAGCAGGACGTCCGGCCGGCGCAGCAGCAGGGCGGCCAGCCGCAGCAGGACCGACTCGCCGCCGGAGACCTCGCCGGTCGTGCGGTCGAGGTCGACGTGGCCGAGCCCGAGCTCGCCGAGGGTGGCCAGGGCGCGCTCCTCGACGTCCCAGTCGTCGCCGACGGTCTCGAAGTGCTCCTCGGCCGCGTCGCCCGCCTCGATGGCGTGCAGGGCGGCCCGCCGGTCGGCGATGCCGAGCGCCTGGTCGATGCGCAGGGCCGTGTCCAGGGTGACGTTCTGCGGGAGGTAGCCGACCTCGCCCGCGACGCGCACGGCGCCGTCGGCGGGTGTCAGTTCCCCGGCGATCAGCTTCAGCAGGGTGGACTTGCCGGAGCCGTTGACGCCGACGAGCCCGGTGCGGCCGCTGCCGAACGCGACGTCGAGGCCGTCGAAGACGGGGGTGCCGTCGGGCCAGGAGAAGGCGAGGGAGGTACAGGCGATGGACTGATGCAAAGTGGGCCTCGTGGGTGCGTGTGCGGTCAGGGACGACACGTGTCGAGACACCGGAGGGCGGCGACCACCGCGGTGAGCGGGGGCGCGGAGAGAGCACGGAAAGCCCTGCTCCGCCGGGACGGCTCGAGGCCGAGGTCGCACACGGCGCACACACCGACAAGGGGTGTGGCGCGGGTGTCTCGGGACCTCAGACGAGCAACGTCCTACTCCGATCGGCGGCAACAGAAGCGCTTCACACCGTAGGAGGGCAGGGGAGGGCCGTCAAAGGGATTTACGCGGGCCAGCAGGCGCCCGGGTCAGCAGGCGTCCCGCATAAGCTCCGCCAGGTCGTGGTCCAGGTCGAGCTGACGGTGCTCCGTCCCGGTCGGCACGAGCTCGCTCGCCGCCCGCAGGAAACGGCGGATGTCGGCCGAGTGGACGTGCACGACGGCGGTCCCCTCGGGCGCGTGGAACTCCAGCACGGTGCGGTCGTACCCGTAGGGGCGCACCCGGACGTCGCCATGGCCCTCGGCGTCGTGCAGGCCCGCGGCGAGCAGCTCGCGCGAGAACGTCCAGCAGACCTCGACGCCCTCCAGGGTGGCCGGAGCCGGGAACGTCATCCGGACGGCGAACGGGTCCAGGCGGTCGTAGTGCAAGGTGGCGGGGATGTTGGGCATCCGGGGCGCGGCGGCGACCAGACGGGCCTCTACGAGCTGTTCGATGACGGTGGACAACGCCTTGCTCCCTTGTGACGGCGGGACGAAACTCCGGGCGGGTGGGACCGGACACTGGAAGAGACGCCGGAACCGGCCGATCCGTGCACACCACTTCCGAGTGACCTCGGTCACCGCGTTTCATGCACGGGAGTGACTCAGCTCTCCTGCCGTGCCCCGTAAGGCGGTTGGGGCGGACGACGCCTTCTGGACGCCGGCGGGAGCCTGGACTAGCTTCGCCCGCCATGAGGCGCTTGGGGAAGACGCGACGCACGTTACGGACAAAACACAACCGCAACCGCCACCGCACCCGCAATCGCGGCCGCGTGGTGGCGGCGGCCTGCGGGGCGGTGCTCGCCGCGCTCACCGCGCTGCCGGCGCACGCCCATCCGGCACGGCCGGCGGCGCCGCACTGGGAGCTCAAGGACACCGGCGTCACCGCGCGCCTGCGCGGTCTCGCGGCGGTCGACCGGGACACCGCCTGGGTGGCCGGCACGCAGGGCGTCGTCCTGCGCACCGCCGACGGCGGCGAGACCTGGCGGGACGTCTCCCCGCCGGGCGCGGCGGGCCTGCAGTTCCGTGATGTGGAGGCGTTCGACGCGCGCCGCGCCGTGGTGCTCGCCATCGGCGAGGGCGACGCCTCACGCGTGTACCGCACCGAGGACGGCGGGACGACCTGGACCGAGTCCTTCCGCAACACCGACCCCCGCGCGTTCTACGACTGCATGACCTTCTTCGACCGCCGCCACGGACTCGCCGTGAGCGATCCCGTCGACGGAAGGTTCCGCATCCTGTCGACCGGCGACGGCGGCCGCACCTGGAAGGTGCTGCCCGACGCGGGGATGCCGCCCGCCCAGGAGGGCGAGGCGGGGTTCGCCGCGAGCGGCCAGTGCCTGGTCGCGGCCGGGTCCCGGGACGTCTGGCTGGCGACCGGCGGGGCCGCACGCGCGCGGGTGCTGCATTCCTCCGACCGCGGGATGACCTGGCGGGCCGCCGACGTCCCCGTCCCCGCCGCGGATCCCGCGCGCGGCGTCTTCGCCCTCGCCTTCCGCGACCGCGCGCACGGCCTCGCCGTGGGCGGCGACTACCGCCCCGACCAGCCCTCCCCGCAGGCCGCCGCCACGACCACGGACGGCGGCCGCACCTGGCGGCCCGCGGCAGGCCCGCCGCCCGCCTACCGCTCCGGCGTCGCCTGGCTGCCGCACAGCCGCACCGCCGCCCTCGCGGTCGGCCCCGCCGGCGCCGACCTGACCACCGACGCGGGCCGCACCTGGCGCACCCTCGACACCGGCTCGTACGACACCGTGGACTGCACGCCCGACTTCGGCTGCTGGGCCGCGGGCGAACAGGGGCGCGTGGCACGCCTGGAGAGCTGAGCCCCTCTCCGGGTACACGGAAGTTCCTCTCCGGGTACGCGAAAGTCTTTTCCGCGTACGTGGAAGCCCTTTTCCGGGTACCCGGTGGAGACGAACGCGGAAGGAGTGAGCGTCCATGCCACGCGGTTCCAGCCCCAAGCGGGAGCGCCAGTACGAGCACATCAAGGAGAGCGCGCAGGACCGGGGAGAGAGCGCCGGCCGCGCGAAGGAGATCGCCGCGCGGACGGTCAACAAGGAGCGCGCCCGGTCCGGCGAGTCGAAGACCGCGAGCCGCACCTCCACCCAGGACATGTCGTCCGGCAAGCGGGGCGGTCAGCGGTCCGGCAAGGGTTCTCAGGGACCCACCTACGACCAGCTGTACGAGGAGGCCAGGCGGCGGGGCGTCAAGGGCCGTTCGGACATGAACAAGAGCCAGTTGCAGCGCGCACTCGGCGACTGACGCCGGCGCCGGCCGCGAAGGAAACATGATCGCGGGCCCGCCCGCGGGAGCAGTACGCTCGTCCTCACCATGACGACCGTCAGCATCCCCGCGGGCTGGCCCGCGACCGAGGAAGAGGCCCGCGCCGTCCAGGACGAGCTGCGGGCGCGGGTGCTGCTCGAGCCGGGGCCGCCCGTGGGCGCCGGACACGTGACAGGGGTCGACGTCGCCTACGACGACGCGCGCGACGTCGTCGCGGCGGCCGCCGTCGTGCTGGACGCGGCGAGCCTGGAGGTCGTCGCCGAGGCCACCGCCGTCGGCCGGATCTCCTTCCCCTACGTGCCCGGACTGCTCGCGTTCCGCGAGATCCCCACCGTGCTCGCCGCCCTGGAGGCCCTGCCGCACGGGCCGGGCCTGGTGGTGTGCGACGGCTACGGCCTGGCCCACCCGCGCCGCTTCGGCCTCGCCAGCCACCTCGGGGTGCTCACCGGCCTGCCCACCATCGGCGTCGCCAAGAACCCGTTCGCCGTCGCCTACGCCGATCCGGACGCCCCGCGCGGATCGGCGTCCCCGCTGCTGTCGGGCGACGAGGAGGTGGGGCGCGCGCTGCGCACCCGGGCGGGCGTGAAGCCGGTGTTCGTCTCCGTCGGCCACCGCGTCACCCTGGACGACGCCTGCGCCCACACCCTCGCCCTCACCCCCAGGTTCCGGCTCCCGGAGACCACCCGCCGCGCCGACTCGCTGTGCCGGCGAGCCCTTCAGGAGGCCACCGTCCGCAGCTGACCACGTCGTCCGAGTACGCCGTCCGAGCGTTGCCTGGGTACGCGGTCTGAGTACACCCTCTGAGTACCCGTACGGATGTACGCCCGGCGTCGCGTCGGCAAGCTGGGCAGCATGACCACCACGCATCGTGCTCCGAAGCCCCTCGCCGCCCCGGGACGCCCGGTCGAGCGCGCCGTCAACGTCGCGCTGATCCTCGCCGTCCTGGCCGGCCTCGGCTGGATCGTCGGGATGATCTACACGCTCGTGCAGTGGCCGTTCTGAGGGCGGCAGTCGACCGCCAGGACGCGGGCGCACCGGTCAGCGGCGCGCCGCGACGCGGAAGCGGACGCCCGCGCGGGTCAGCCGCCCGGTCAGCGCGTCGCCCATCGCCACCGCCGTGGTGAGCTGCCCCGCCGCCGGCGGGAGGTCGTCGCAGGCCAGCGCCATCGCCGCCTCGGCGAACATCTTCGCCGTCTCGTCGTAGCCGGGGTCGCCGCCCGCGACCTCGGTGTACACCCGCCGTCCGCCGCCCTCGCCGACGAACCGGACGGAGAACCAGCTCCGCGCCCGCTTCTGCGCGCTCGGCCCCTCACCGGGCCCCAGCCGGTCCGACAGCCAGCGCCGGGCGGGCGGCATCTGGGCCGCCGCGGCGAGCGTCCCGACCGCGGCGACGCCGCCCACGGCGACGGGCAGCCGCCGGACGGCCGCGTAGTGCCGGTAGCGGAAGTCCGGGCCGTAGCGCTGCAGCGCCCGGGCCGACCGGAGCACGATCTGCGGGTCGATGGTCGGCAGCGGCAGCGCCCAGGCGCCGACCTCTCCCGCGAACCGGGGCGCGCCCACCGGTGCGACGGCCCGGCGGCCCATGAGCCGCGGCTCGTGCCGTCCCCGTTCCCGTGCGGCGGCCAGCATCTGGCGGCCACGGGCGAACTGGCCGAGCGCGGAGGCGAAGGTGCCGCCCGAGAAGGAGGCGTCGGCCGTCACGAAGCCGTCCACGGTCAGCGGCACGCCTTCGGGGAGCTGCCGGACGGTGAAGTACACGCCGAGGTCGTGCGGGACGGAGTCGAAGCCGCACGCGTGGATCAGCCGTGCCCCCGTCTCCCGCGCGCGTGCGTCGTGCCGGACGTACATCAGGTCGACGAACTCCGGCTCGCCGGTGAGGTCGAGGTAGTCGGCGCCGGTGTCCGCGCAGGCGGCCACCAGGTCCTCGCCGTAGCGCACATAGGGGCCCACCGTCGTGGCCACCACGCGCGCGTGCTCCGCGAGCGCGCGCAGGGACGCCGGGTCCGCGACGTCGGCGCGCAGCACCCCGACGTCCACGCCGAGCCGTTCGCGCAGCCGCTCCAGCTTGCGCTCGTCACGCCCGGCGATCGCCCAGCGCAGCCCGGCGGGCGCATGGGCGGCGAGGTACTCCGCGGTGAGCGTTCCCACGAAGCCCGTCGCCCCGAAGAGCACGATGTCGTACGGACGGTCGGTCATTTTCAGCCTGCTCATGACATCCCTTCGCGGTGCAGCCCGTGCCGCTGTCGGTGGCTGAGGCTAGCGTGAGGGGTGCGGAGGCCGACGACGAGCCCGGAGGCAGCAGGTGACCGTGGACCGCGACGCCCTGAGGAAGTGGGAGAAAGTGCGCGCGTTCGCACTCGGACTGCCGGGTGCGGCGGAGGAGTTCCCGTGGGGCGGGAGCGTGGCCAAGGTGAACAAGAAGGTGTTCGTCTTCCTCGGCGTCGACGACGGCAGTCACCCGCTCGGCGTCACCGTCAAGCTCACGGACGAGACCGCGCACGGCCACGCGCTGGCCGCCCCCGGCGCCGAGCCCGCCGGATACGGCCTCGGCAGGTCGGGCTGGGTGCGCCTCCCGCTGGGGGAGAAGGGCGCGCCCGAGGCCGAGCTGCTCTGCGACTGGGTGGAGGAGAGCTACCGCACGATCGCTCCCCGGCGGCTCATAGCGGAGCTGGAAAGGCGCTGAGCCGTCGGTCGACGCGCCGCGAACCGGCCGCGACCTGACCTAAGCGCTTGCTCGTCCGGCTCTTGTGTCCGCGGGGACACGTTCATAGCATCACTGGTGTTACATCAGTTCTGTCACAGCAAGGGGGCCGGATGACGACGGGACGGACGACCGGGCACGGCCCGCTGGCCGGCGTGCGCGTGCTGGAGCTCGCCGGGATCGGCCCCGGCCCCTTCGCGGGCATGCTGCTGGCCGACCTCGGCGCCGACGTGGTCCGGGTGGACCGGCCCGGCGGCCCCTCTCTCGGCATCGACCCGGAGTACGACGTCACCAACCGCAACAAGCGCTCGGTGGTCGTGGACCTCAAGGCGCCGGACGGGCCCGCGCGCGTGCTCGACCTCGCCGCCCGCGCCGACGTGCTGATCGAGGGCAACCGGCCGGGTGTCGCCGAGCGGCTCGGCGTCGGCCCCGCAGAGTGCCACGCCCGCAACCCCCGTCTGGTCTACGGCCGGATGACCGGCTGGGGCCAGGAGGGCCCGCTCGCCCAGCGCGCCGGCCACGACATCGCCTACATCGCAGTCACCGGAGCCCTGGGCCTGATCGGCCGCCCGGGCGCGCCCCCGCCGGCCCCCGCCAACCTGCTCGGCGACTACGCGGGCGGCTCCCTCTACCTCGTCGTCGGCGTCCTCGCGGCGCTGCACCACGCGCGCGTGAGCGGCGTCGGCCAGGTCGTCGACGCGGCCATCGTGGACGGCGCCGCCCACCTCTCCTCGATGATCCACGGCATGCTCGCGGCCGGCGGCTGGCAGGACCGGCGCGGCGCCAACCTGCTCGACGGCGGCTGCCCGTACTACGGCGTCTACGAGACCGCCGACGGCGGGTACATGACCGTTGGCGCGCTGGAACCGCAGTTCTACGACGCCTTCGTGGACCTCCTCGGCCTTGCGGAGTTCCGTGACGCCCGCACGGACCCGACGCGCTGGCCAGAGCTGCGCGAGGCCGTCGCCGCCCGCTTCCGCACCCGCACCCGCGACGCGTGGACGGCGGTCTTCGCGGGCTCCGACGCGTGCGTGGCGCCGGTGTTGTCGCTGCGCGAGGCCCCGCACCACCCGCACCTGGCGGCCCGCGGCACCTTCACCGACCACGGCGGCATCACCCAGCCCGCCCCCGCGCCCCGGTTCTCCGCGACCCCCACGGCCGTGCGCACCGGACCCGCCCTGCCCGGCGCCGACACCCACCAGGTGGCCCGTGACTGGGACCTGCCCGACGGGGACATACCCGAGCTCGCGCCCGACCTCGAACAGCCCCTCCCGAACACCGCGGCCCGGGGCGACTGACCCCGCCCGGCCCGGCCCACCCTCCCGAAAGGCCCACCAGTGAGCACCGAAGCGTACGTGTACGACGCGATCCGCACCCCGCGCGGGCGCGGCAAGGCGAACGGCTCCCTGCACGGAACAAAGCCCATCGACCTCGTCGTCGGCCTCATCCACGAACTCCGCGACCGCTTCCCCGGCCTGGACCCGGCCGGGATCGACGACATCGTGCTCGGCGTGGTCAGCCCCGTGGGCGACCAGGGCTCCGACATCGCGCGCACCGCCGCGATCGCCGCCGGCCTGCCCGACACCGTGGCGGGCGTGCAGGAGAACCGCTTCTGCGCCTCGGGCCTGGAAGCCGTCAACCTGGCCGCCATGAAGGTCCGCTCGGGCTGGGAGGACCTCGTCCTCGCGGGCGGCGTGGAGTCGATGTCCCGGGTGCCGATGGCCTCGGACGGCGGTGCCTGGTTCAACGACCCGATGACCAACCTGGGCGTCAACTTCGTGCCGCAGGGCATCGGCGCCGACCTCATCGCCACCATCGAGGGCTTCTCCCGGCGCGACGTCGACGAGTACGCCGCCCTGTCGCAGGAGAGGGCGGCGACGGCCTGGAAGGAGGGCCGCTTCGACCGCTCCGTGGTGCCGGTGAAGGACCGCAGCGGACTGGTCGTCCTCGACCACGACGAGCACCCCCGCCCCGGCACGACCGCGGACTCCCTCGCCAAGCTGAAGCCGTCCTTCGCCGACATCGGCGAACTGGGCGGTTTCGACGCCGTGGCGCTGCAGAAGTACCACTGGGTGGAGAAGATCGACCACGTCCACCACGCGGGCAACTCCTCCGGCATCGTCGACGGCGCATCCCTGGTCGCCATCGGCACCAGGGAGGCAGGCGAGCGCCACGGGCTCACCCCGCGCGCGCGGATCGTCTCCGCGGCCGTCTCCGGCTCCGAGCCGACGATCATGCTCACCGGCCCCGCGCCCGCCACCCGCAAGGCCCTCGCGAAGGCCGGGCTGACCATCGACGACATCGACCTCGTCGAGATCAACGAGGCGTTCGCCGCGGTCGTCCTGCGCTTCGTCAGGGACATGGGCCTGTCTCTGGACAAGGTCAACGTCAACGGCGGCGCGATCGCGCTCGGTCACCCGCTCGGCGCCACCGGCGCGATGATCCTCGGCTCGCTCGTCGACGAACTGGAGCGCCAGGACAAGCGCTACGGCCTCGCCACCCTCTGCGTCGGCGGCGGCATGGGCATCGCCACCGTCGTCGAGCGCGTCTGACCACCCCAGCGGAACCCACAGACTTCTACGGAGACCCCGTCATGACACAGAGCACCACCATCCGCTGGGAACAGGACCGAACCGGCCTCGTCACCCTTGTCCTCGACGACCCCGACCAGTCCGCGAACACCATGAACGCGGCCTTCCGCGCATCCCTGGCCGCCGTCGCCGACCGCCTGGAGGCCGAGAAGGACTCCGTCCGGGGCGTCATCCTCACCTCCGCCAAGAAGACCTTCTTCGCCGGCGGCGACCTGCGCGACCTGATCCGCGTCACCCCGGACACGGCCCAGGAACTGCTCGACGGCGGACTGGAGATCAAGCGCAACCTCCGCCGCATCGAGACCCTCGGCAAGCCCGTCGTCGCCGCCCTCAACGGCGCGGCCCTCGGCGGCGGCTACGAACTGGCCCTCGCCTGCCACCACCGCATCGCGCTCGACGCGCCCGGCTCGAAGATCGGCTGCCCCGAGGTCACCCTCGGTCTGCTCCCCGGCGGCGGCGGTGTGGTGCGCACGGTCCGGCTGCTGGGCATCACCGACGCCCTCCTGAAGGTCCTCCTCAAGGGCACCCAGTACAGCCCGCGGCGCGCCCTGGAGAACGGCCTGGTCGACGACGTCGCCACCACGCACGACGAACTGCTCGCCAAGGCCCGCGCCTTCGTCGACGCGAACCCCGAGTCGCAGCAGCCCTGGGACCGGCCGGGCTACCGCATCCCGGGCGGCACCCCGTCGAACCCCCGGTTCGCCGCCAACCTGCCCGCGTTCCCGGCCAGCCTGCGCAAGGAGACCAACGGCGCCCCCTACCCCGCGCCGCGCAACATCCTCGCCGCGGCCGTCGAGGGCGCCCAGGTCGACTTCGAGACCGCACAGGTGATCGAGGCCCGTTACTTCGTCGAGCTGGCCGCCGGACAGACGTCGAAGAACATGATCCAGGCGTTCTTCTTCGACCTCCAGGCCGTCAACTCGGGCCTCAGCCGCCCCAAGGGCGTCGCACCCCGCCCGGTCCGCAAGGCCGCCGTCCTGGGCGCCGGGATGATGGGCGCCGGCATCGCCTACGCGTGCGCCCGCGCGGGTATCGACGTCGTCCTGAAGGACGTCTCCCTGGAGGCCGCGCTGAAGGGCAAGGCCTACTCCGAGAAGCTGTGTGCCAAGGCCGTCTCCCGCGGCCGCACGACCCAGGACAAGGCGGACGCGCTCCTCGCCCGCATCACGCCCACCGCGGACCCCGCCGACCTGGCCGGCTGCGACGCCGTCATCGAGGCCGTCTTCGAGGACACCGCCCTCAAGCACAAGGTGTTCCAGGAGATCGAGCAGGTCGTCGCGCCCGACGCCCTGCTGTGCTCCAACACCTCCACGCTGCCCATCACCGCCCTCGCCGAAGGAGTCGAGCGGCAGGCCGACTTCATCGGGCTGCACTTCTTCTCGCCCGTCGACAAGATGCCGCTGGTCGAGATCATCAAGGGCGAGCGCACCGGCCACGAGGCGCTCGCACGCGCCTTCGACCTGGTGCGGCAGATCAACAAGACGCCGATCGTCGTCAACGACTCGCGCGGCTTCTTCACCTCCCGGGTGATCGGCCACTTCATCAACGAGGGCGTCGCCATGGTCGGCGAGGGCATCGAGCCCGCTTCCGTGGAGCAGGCCGCAGCGCAGGCCGGCTACCCCGCCAAGGTGCTCTCCCTCATGGACGAGCTGACGCTCACCCTTCCGCGCAAGATCCGGGGCGAGTCCAGGCGGGCCGTGGAGGAGGCCGGCGGCACCTGGACCGGGCACCCCGCCGAGGCCGTCGTCGACCGCATGGTCGACGAGTTCGGCCGCACCGGCCGCAGTGGCGGCGCCGGCTTCTACGAGTACGGGGAGGACGGCAAGCGGGCAGGTCTGTGGCCGGGACTGCGTGAGCACTTCACCCGCGCGGGCGCCGAGATCCCCTTCGAGGACATGCAGGAGCGCATGCTGTTCTCCGAGGCCCTCGACACCGTCAGGCTCGTCGAGGAGGGCGTCCTGACCTCCGTGGCCGACGCCAACATCGGCTCCCTCTTCGGCATCGGCTTCCCCGGCTGGACCGGCGGCGTCCTCCAGTACATCAACGGCTACGACGGCGGACTCCCCGGCTTCGTGTCCCGCGCGCGTGAGCTCGCCGCACGCTACGGCGACCGCTTCACCCCGCCCGCCCTGCTGGTGGAGAAGGCGCGACGGGAGGAGACCTTCACGGACGCGCGCTGAACGCCCGGACCGTCACGGGGAGCCGTCCGCCGGCGGCTCCCCGAGCCACTCCCGCAGTTCCTCCGTGAGCGAGCGCTGGAAGGCCGTCAGCAGCGCCTGGACGACCAGCGGCTGCATGTGCGCCGACAGCGACCGCACCGCCCGCGCGTCGCGCTCCGGCACTTCCTCGCGCAGCAGCCGCGACAGCTCGTGGGCCGCCGCGCGCGCATGGTGGAGCAGGACGGCGCGCGCCGCGCGGATGGACTCCGGCGACAACGGCACGTCCAGCAGCCGGACCCCCAGCCGCAGCAGGCCGGGGTCGACCCCGTAGCCGTCGTCGTCGCGGCGTACGACGTTCATCGCGACGAGCCGGTCCAGATCCTCCTCGCCGAGCGTGCGCCCCGCCCGCCGCTGCAGTTCCTCCCGGGTCACCGTCTCCTCCGCGTCCGGCGCCCAGGAGGCCACCACGGCCCGGTGCACGGCGAGGTCGTGGGCGTCCAGACCGGGCGGCAGCCGCTCCAGGTAGCGCTCGATCGCCGCCAGCGTCAGCCCCTGCCCGCGCAGTTCCTCGATCAGCGCCAGACGCGCGAGATGCGCGGCCCCGTAACGCCCCACCCGGCGCGGTCCGATGACCGGCGGCGGCAGCAGCCCCTTCGTGCCGTAGAAGCGCACCGTGCGCACCGTGACCCCGGCGCGCGCGGCCAGCTCGTCGACCGTGAGGGCCGGCTCCTCGGTCTCGCTCGTCATGTGCAGCAGTATCGCTGTCACACCGGTGCTGTGAAACCCGCGACGGCGGCACGACCGACGGACCGACGGACCTGCGTACCGGTTCACCTGCGTACCGGTTCACCTGTGGGCGGCCTCGATGTCAGTGGCGTCGCCTACCGTGGCGTCATGTCGGAGATCACTCATGTCCGGGGCGACGCCATCGACGTGCTGGTTCTCGGCGGGGCCGGCGTGGACACGATCGTGTACGTGCCGCAGCTGCCGCTCCCGTACGCCGACAGCTACCTGATCGACAGCGGGATCCGCGCCCGCGCCGGCCAGACCGGCGACTTCGTCGCCCTCGGCCTCGCCGCCCTCGGCCTGCGCACCCACCATCTCGACTTCCTCGGCGACGATCCCGAGGGCGACCTGGTCCGCGCCCTCCACGCCGAGCACGGCATCGCCCTCACCGCGGTCCCGCAGCCCGCCGGCACCAAGCGCGCGGTCAACCTGGTGAGCCCGGACGGCCGGCGGCTGTCGCTGTACGACACCAGCCGCGGGCGACCCGGCGACCGCTTCCCCGAGGACACCTTGCGCGACCTCGCTGCGGCGAGCCGCCACGCGCACGTGTCCATCACGCAACCCTGCGCCGAGGCGCTGCCCGTACTGCGCGAAGCGGGCGTCGGCATCTCCACAGACCTGCACAACTGGGACGGCGAGAACCCCTACCAGGCGGCCTTCGCCCACGAGGCGGACATCGTGTTCGTCTCCGCGACAGCCCTGACCGACCCTCGGGCGACCATGCGCCGCATCGCCGAGCGCGGCCGCGCCGAAGCGGTCGTCGCCAC
The DNA here is from genome assembly GCF_036898465.1 of Streptomyces sp. B21-105. Taxonomy (NCBI): domain Bacteria; kingdom Bacillati; phylum Actinomycetota; class Actinomycetes; order Kitasatosporales; family Streptomycetaceae; genus Streptomyces; species Streptomyces sp. B21-105. The sequence continues at coordinate 8,093,345 of NZ_JARUMJ010000001.1, forward strand.
CGCCGGAGCCGAGGGAGCGTATCTGCTGGCGGGCGGCGAGCTGACCCACGTCCCCGCCGTCGCCCCGCCCGGACCGGTGGTCGACTCCAACGGCGCGGGCGACGCCTTCGCCGCCGCGTTCCTGTTCGGCCGACTCCACGGCGAACCGCCCCGCCGGTGCGCCGAGTTCGGGGCACTGGCGGGGGCGTACGCGTGCACGGTGCCGGCCACCGAGAGCGCCGCGATGTCCCGCGCCGAGCTGCTGACACGGGCGAGCGCCCGCTGACCCGGCCGGCAGCAGCCATGGCCGCCCCCGCTCTCCGCGCAGTGTCTGTACGACGCGTTACCCACAACCGCCGCATGCCGGACAGGAGTTCACGGGCCCCGACATCGCGGCCTTTCCGACCACGACGACCTCACCGTCCACCCGAGTGTCCACGCCCGGACGCTGACCGACCACGCCTCGGATCGGCGACCGGACGGGACGACGACGCCCGCGGCGTCGACGTTCGGGCACCCGCCGGACGGGGACCCGGGCGCCCCGGGCGCCGCACGCGCACGGAAGCTAGGATCTGCTGTCTGATGACTGCCACTCTCGTCGCCAAGAACCTCGCCGCCGGGCACGGCGACCGCTCCCTCTTCTCCGGGCTCGACCTCGTGGTCGCCCCCGGGGACGTGATCGGGCTGGTCGGCGCCAACGGCGCGGGCAAGTCCACCCTGCTGAAGCTGCTCGCCGGGCTCACCGCGCCCGAGCAGGGCGAGCTCAGGCTGTCCCCGCCGACCGCGACCGTCGGCCATCTGCCCCAGGAACCGGAGCGCCGCCCCGGTGAGAGCGTCCGTGACTTCCTCGCCCGCCGCACCGGCGTCGCCGAGGCGCAGCGCACGATGGACGAGGCGACCCAGGCCCTGGTCGACGGGGCGCCGGGCGCGGACGACGCCTACGCGACCAGCCTGGAGCGCTGGCTCGACCTCGGCGGCGCCGACCTCGAGGAGCGCGCCGAGGAGGTCGCCGACTCGCTGGGGCTCGGCGTGGACCTCGGCCGGCCGATGACCTCCCTGTCCGGCGGCCAGGCCGCCCGCGCGGGCCTCGCCTCCCTCCTCCTGTCCCGCTACGACGTCTTCCTGCTCGACGAGCCGACCAACGACCTCGACCTGGACGGGCTGGAGCGCCTCGAACGGTTCGTGACCGGGCTGCGCGCCGGCACGGTCGTCGTCAGCCACGACCGCGAGTTCCTCACCCGCACGGTCACCAAGGTCCTCGAACTGGACCTGGCGCAGCAGCAGATCAACCTCTACGGCGGCGGCTACGACGCCTACCTGGAGGAACGGGACGTGGCCCGCCGGCACGCCCGCGAGGACTTCGACGAGTACGCCGACAAGAAGGCCGCCCTCCAGGACCGGGCGCAGACCCAGCGCTCCTGGATGGACAAGGGCGTCAAGAACGCGCGCCGCAAGGCGGCCAACGACAACGACAAGATCGGCCGCAAGTTCCGCAGCGAGGCCAGCGAGAAGCAGGCCGCGAAGGCGCGGCAGACCCAGCGCATGATCGAGCGCCTGGAGGTCGTCGAGGAGCCGCGCAAGGAGTGGGAGCTGCGCATGGAGATCGCGGCCGCCCCGCGCTCCGGCGCGGTCGTCGCCTCGCTGCGCGACGCGGAGGTGCGCCGCGGCGGCTTCACGTTCGGTCCGGTGACGCTGCAGATCGACTGGGCCGACCGGGTCGCGGTGACCGGCGCGAACGGCGCGGGCAAGTCCACCCTCCTCGGGGCGCTGCTCGGCCGGGTCCCGCTGGACGCCGGACACGCGGCCCTGGGTTCGGGCGTCCTGGTCGGCGAGGTCGACCAGGCGCGGGCGCTGTTCCACGGCGCGGAGGCGCTGCTGGACGCGTTCCGTGCCGCCGTCCCCGACACCGAACCCGTCGAGGTGCGCACCCTGCTGGCCAAGTTCGGCCTGAAGTCCGACCACGTCATGCGGTCGGCGGCCACCCTGTCGCCCGGCGAGCGCACCCGTGCCGCTCTCGCGCTGCTCCAGGGAAGGGGCGTCAACCTCCTCGTCCTCGACGAGCCGACCAACCACCTCGACCTGCCGGCCATCGAACAGCTGGAGTCGGCCCTCGACGCCTACGAGGGCACCCTCCTGCTGGTCACCCACGACCGGCGCATGCTGGACGCGGTCCACGTCACCCGCCGCCTGGAGGTCGCGGACGGCAAGGTGACGGAGCGGTAAGCCGCTACGCGGGCCCGTCGGCGTCCCGTGCCGCCCGCTCGACGCGCTCACGGTGCGCCGCCCACCACGCCGGATCCCCGTCCGCGGTGTTCGCGCCGCTCCTGCGCTGGCCCGTCGCCCCGTCGATCAGCTCCCGGACGATGTCGGCGTGGCCGGCGTGCCGCTGTGTCTCGGCGATCATGTGGGCGAGGCTGTGATGGAGGGTGAGCTCGGTGCCCGCGTCGCCGGGGATCCGGCCGACCGCGTCGAGCGGCAGGGCCGCGATCGTGGCGTCCGCGTGCGCGCAGGCCCGCCGGTACAGCCCGGTGATCTCCGTCCGCGTCTCGTCGGCCCGCGCCCGCAGATCCGCGTTGGGCTCGGCGTCCACCGTGATCCACAGCGGGGTGCCGGCGAAGGGCCGCCCGAAGGCCGCCCCGAAGTAGAACGCCTCGGCGCCCGCGAGATGCTTCACCAGCCCCAGCAGGTTCGTGCCGGTGGGCGTCACGGGGCGCCGTATGTCGTACTCCGACAGGCCCTCCAGCTTCCACATCAGTACGTCGCGGGCGTCCTGGAGGTAGGTCTGGAGGTCGGCCTTGGGATCGCGTCCGGTCATGGGTCAAGTCTGCTGATCGGATGATCCCGATCAACGCGTTTTCCGCGGAGACCGAGCCACACGCCACCCCCGCCGCCACTCTCCGAGCCCACAGCGCCGTGCCGGGCAGGCGCCGTGCCGGGCAGGCGCCGTGCCGGGCCCGCGGCTTGGAGCGTGCCGCGGGCCCGGTGCACTCGTCGGTCAGCCCCTGCCCCTCTTCGGGTCCGCCAGGCCCGCTCGGCGCAGGGCGTCGGCCATGGCGCTGTTGGCCGGCGGCGGAGCCTGGCGTGAACCTCCGCCTCCGCCACCGCCGCGCTGACCGCCCTGCTGCCGCTGCTGCGGCGGTCGCCCGCCGCCGCGCTGCGGACGGCCCCCGCCGGAGGGCTCTCCCTGGCCGCCCCGCGGGGCGGCCTCGTCGTCGAGCCGCAGTGTCAGCGAGATCCGCTTGCGCGGGATGTCGACGTCGAGCACCTTCACCTTGACGATGTCGCCGGGCTTGACGACGTCCCGGGGGTCCTTGACGAACGTCTTCGACAGCGCGGAGACATGTGCCAGCCCGTCCTGGTGGACGCCGATGTCGATGAACGCCCCGAAGGCCGCCACGTTCGTCACCACGCCCTCCAGGACCATCCCCGAGGTCAGGTCGGAGATCTTCTCCACGCCGTCCTTGAAGGTCGCCGTCTTGAAGGCGGGCCGCGGGTCACGCCCGGGCTTCTCCAGCTCCCTGAGGATGTCGGTGACGGTCGGCAGCCCGAACGTCTCGTCCACGAAGTCCGCCGGCCGCAGCGAGCGCAGGACGCCCGTGTTGCCGATCAGGGCGGCCACCTCCTGGCCGGAGGTCTTCACCATGCGCCGCACCACCGGGTACGCCTCGGGGTGCACGCTGGAGGAGTCGAGCGGGTCGGAGCCGCCGCGGATCCGCAGGAAGCCGGCGCACTGCTCGTAGGCCTTCGGGCCGAGCCGGGCCACCTTCTTCAGCTCGGAGCGGGAGGTGAAGGGCCCGTTGGCGTCCCGGTGCGCCACGATGTTCTCGGCGAGACCGGAGGAAATGCCGGACACCCGCGACAGAAGCGGCGTCGAGGCCGTGTTGACGTCCACGCCGACGCCGTTCACACAGTCCTCCACCACCGCGTCCAGCGAACGCGACAGCTTCACCTCGGACAGGTCGTGCTGGTACTGGCCGACGCCGATCGACTTGGGGTCGATCTTCACCAGCTCGGCGAGCGGGTCCTGGAGCCGGCGGGCGATCGACACGGCGCCGCGCAGCGACACGTCCATGTCGGGCAGTTCCTGGGAGGCGAAGGCGGAGGCCGAGTACACGGACGCGCCCGCCTCGGACACCATCACCTTGGTGAGCCGCAGCTCCGGGTGCTTCGCGATGAGTTCACCGGCCAGCTTGTCGGTCTCGCGGGACGCGGTGCCGTTGCCGATCGCGACCAGGTCGACCGCGTGCTCCCTCGCCAGCCGCGCGAGCTTCGCGATCGCCTCGTCCCACTTGTTCGCCGGGACGTGCGGATAGATCACGTCCGTGGCGACGACCTTGCCGGTCGCGTCGACGACGGCGACCTTCACGCCCGTGCGGAAGCCGGGGTCCAGGCCCAGCGTCGCGCGCGTGCCGGCCGGGGCGGCGAGCAGCAGGTCGCGCAGGTTGGCGGCGAACACGTTCACGGCCTCGTCCTCGGCGGCCGTGCGCAGCCGCAGCCGCAGGTCGATGCCGAGGTGGACCAGGATGCGGGTGCGCCACGCCCAGCGGACCGTGTCGCTCAGCCACTTGTCGCCGGGGCGACCGCGCTCGGCGATCCCGAACCGCGACGCGATGAGAGGCTCGTACGAGGAGGGGCCGGGCTGCTCGGAGGGCTCCTCCGGCTCCAGGACGAGGTCGAGGACGTCCTCCTTCTCGCCGCGCAGCATCGCCAGGATCCGGTGCGAGGGCAGCGCGGTGAACGGCTCGGCGAAGTCGAAGTAGTCGGCGAACTTCGCGCCCGCCTCCTCCTTGCCCTCGCGCACCTTGGCGGCGAGCCGCCCGCGCGCCCACATGCGTTCGCGCAGCTCGCCGATCAGGTCGGCGTCCTCCGAGAACCGCTCGGTGAGGATGGCCCGCGCGCCGTCCAGCGCGGCCTGCGGGTCGGCGACGCCCTTGTCGGCGTCCACGAACGCGGCGGCCGCCGCGAGCGGGTCCACCGAGGCGTCCCCGAGCAGGCCCTCGGCGAGCGGCTCGAGGCCCGCCTCGCGCGCGATCTGCGCCTTGGTGCGCCGCTTGGGCTTGAACGGGAGGTAGATGTCCTCGAGGCGCGCCTTGGTCTGCGCGCCGCGGATCTGCGCCTCGAGGACGTCGGTGAGCTTGCCCTGCTCGCGGACCGACTCCAGGACCGCCGACCGCCGCTCCTCCAGCTCCCGCAGGTAGCGCAGCCGCTCCTCGAGCGTGCGCAGCTGCGCGTCGTCGAGCATCTCGGTCGCTTCCTTGCGGTAGCGGGCGATGAAGGGCACCGTCGAGCCGCCGTCGAGCAGCTCCACGGCGGCCTTGACCTGCCGCTCCCGTACGCCGAGTTCCTCGGCGATCCTGCCTTCGATGGATCCTGCTTCGATGGACCCGGGTGTCGTCACGATCCCGTACCGCCTTCTCCACTGAGGTTTGCGCGGCAATTGTGGCAGGCGGCGCCGACAATCGGCGATCAGGGCACGGTCATCAGGCCCTGCGGCCGTGGGCCGAGCCCGACGCGCCGCCGAAGAGGCGGGCGAGCGCCCGGAAGGGCAGCGTCACCACGGTGGCGACGGCGCCACCGATCTGCCGCAGTACGTCTGCGATAGCACGGAACACGAGATTCCCCTTTCCTCGCCCGGTCGGTCACGGCCGGGTCCTGTCAGGACGGCTGCCTCGGCCGGGTACCTCGGGGCGGGCCGTCCATGCCGGTGATCAGCCCGGGGCATGGCAGGAAAGGTGGGAAATACGTCATTGCCGCCGTGCCGGGCCGGGCGAAGGACCGTCCGCATGGCGCAGGCCGTTCAGCTGGGCGTGGAGTACGACCCGCAGCCCCCTACGACGCGGGCGCCCCGGACGAGGCGCCCGCGCACCTGGTGGACGCGCCGAGGGCCCGCAGCCGCTTCATCCTGAGGTAGTCCAGGTGAAGCGCGGCTCCCGGCGCTGCAGGAACGCGGCGACGCCTTCCGCGGTGTCGCCGTTGCCGCGCGCCTGCGCGCTCCAGTGGGCGTCCCGGTCGGTGCGGCCGTTCGCGAACTCCTTGGCGGCGGCCTGGGTCAGCTGCGAGCGCGACGCCAGCAGGCGGGTGAACTCGTCGACCCGCTCGTCGAGCCCGTCCGCAGGGAGCACCTCGTCGACCAGCCCCGTGCGCAGCGCCCGCTCCGTGTCGATCAACTCGCCGGAGAACAGAAGGTACTTGGCGGTGGCGGGACCCACCAGGGACACCAGTCGCCGGGTGGCGGAGGACGGGTAGACGATCCCGAGCCGGGCCGGGGTCACCCCGAACAGCGCGCCCTCCTCGGCGAACCGCAGGTCGCAGGCGGCGGCGAGCTGGGCGCCGCCGCCGACGCAGTGCCCCCGCACGGCCGCCAGCGTCGGCTTCGGGAACGCCGCCAGGGCCTCCTCGGCCCGCACCGCCAGCGCCTGCGCCTCGTCCGGCGAGTCCTGGAGGGTGGAGATGTCGGCGCCCGCGCAGAAGGTGCCGCCCGCCCCCGTCAGGACGAGCACCCGTACGGCGGGATCGGCGGCCAGGGCGTCCAGCAGCGGGGGCAGCCCCGCCCACATCGCGGCCGTCATCGCATTGCGTTTCGCAGGGTGGTGCAGGACGACGGTGGCGACCGTCTCCGTGACGCCGTGCAGCAGTTCGGGCTCCATGCCCCGGATGCTAACCATCCCGATGGTCCCATGATCACCTCGGCAGCCGGGGACGGAAGCGGCGACGGTGGCAAAGGGAGTCAAAACGGCAAGAGCGCCGCCGCCGGACCACGTACGACCCGAAGAGGGCGCGAAGGCGGCGGGAACGCGAAAGAAACGGTCCTGCACTCGCCCCGGTCTTCCGGAGGCGGTCGATAACGCTCGATAACCGCTGACTTCTGTTCAGCCATCCGGAGCGGACCGCCTCGTTGCCAACATTTCGGACGTGGCGACAATCGAGCGCGAGGGCGGCGACCGGACGATGGACGATCACGGGCGCGGGCCCGACCCACGCCCAGAGGGCGGCCCAGGCGCACTTCCCGAGCCCCCCGCGGAGTCCGCGGAGTCCGTGCCGCGCCCCCTGCCCTACGAGGGCGTCTGGCGGTTCACCGCCTCCGCCGTGGACGCCTCGGTCCCGCAGGCCCGGCACGCCGTCCGGGACCTGCTGTACCGCCAGGGCGTACCGCTCTCCGACGACCTGGTCCAGGGGCTCCTGCTGATCGTCTCCGAGCTGGTGACCAACGCCGTCCGGCACGCGGCCCTGCTGTCGCCGGTGCTCGCCGTGGAGGTCGCCGTCGGAGCCGAGTGGGTGCGGGTCGCCGTGGAGGACGCCCACCCCTACCGCCCGACCGCCCTGGAGGCCGATCACGGCCGCACCGGCGGCCGGGGACTGCTCCTGGTGCGGGAGATCGCCAGGGAGGCGGGCGGGGTGTGCGACGTCGAGCACACGGCGGGCGGCGGCAAGGTGATCTGGGCCGCCCTGCCGCTCAAGCCCGTGCGGACGCCCTGAGCCTCACCAGCCGGCCGAGGGTCCCGTCAGCTCGCGGACCGCGGGCCGTGCCGAGTCCAGGACGGTCATGAACCAGGCGGAGAACGGCTCTTTCGCGTGGCGTTCCGCCAGTTCCGCGGGGGTCACGAAGGCAGTGTCGCCGACCTCGTCCGCCCGCGGTCGCAGCGGGGACTGCACCAGCCCGACGAAGAGGTGGTTGTACTCCTGCTCCACCAAGCCCGATTCCGGGTCCGGATGGTTGTAGCGGACCGTGCCCGCCTCGGCGAGCAACGACGGGGAGACGCCCAGCTCCTCGTGGGTGCGCCGGGCGGCCGCCGCGAACGGCGCCTCGTTCGGGTAGGGGTGGCCGCAGCAGGTGTTGGACCACACCCCGGGGGAGTGGTACTTGCCGAGCGCGCGCTGCTGGAGCAGCAGCCGGCCCCGCTCGTCGAAGAGGAACACGGAGAACGCGCGGTGCAGCTGTCCGGGCGGCTGATGGGCGGCGAGCTTCTCCGCGGTGCCGATCGTGACGCCGTTCTCGTCGACCAGTTCCAGCAGGATCGCTTCAGCGATCCCGGCAGACGAGTCGTGTGTCGCGGTGGCAGGTGTGATCGGCATACCCATCCTTAGCATCGGTTTTCGCGTCCCAGTCTGCCGCACTCGCCCGGCCCTCCCGGCTGTTCGCGGGAAAGCGCGCATGTCCGCGCGCGCGTCCCGTCGGCGCGGCGGGGGACCCCGAAGGCGATCTTGCCCGGCGGCGCGTCCACGGAACCGTACCGAACGGGTGTGCGCATCGAGTCGTGTGCCGCGAGTCGTGTGCCGCGGAAGCCCTCAGTGGCAGAGCCGCGCCTCGTGTTCGGCGTGCCCGCTCGGCTCCAGCTGGAAGGTGCAGTGCTCCACGTCGAAGTGGTCGCCCAGGCAGCCCTGGAGCTCGTGCAGCATCTTCTCGTGGCCGATCGCGTTGAGCGCCTCCGAACTCACCACCACGTGCGCCGACAGCACCGGCATGCCGGAGGTGATCGTCCAGGCGTGCAGGTCGTGGACGTCCTCCACCCCGTCCAGGTCGAGGATGTGGGACCGCACCTCGGCCATGTCGACGTCCTTGGGAGCCGACTCCAGCAGCACGTCGAGCGTCTCGCGCAGCAGCTTCACGGTCCGCGGCACGATCATCAGGCCGATGACCAGGGAGGCGATCGGGTCGGCGGTCTGCCAGCCGGTGGTCAGGATCACCGCCGCCGAGATCAGCACCGTCACCGACCCCAGCGTGTCGGCGGCCACCTCCAGGAACGCCCCGCGCACGTTCAGGCTCTCCGCCTGGCCGCGCATCAGCAGGGCCAGCGAGACCATGTTCGCCACCAGGCCGATCGCGCCGAACCAGAGCATCAGCCCGCCCTCGGTGGCGGCCGGCGTGAGGAACCGCTGGACCGCCTCGTACAGGACGTAGCCGCCCACCCCGAGCAGCAGCAGACAGTTGGCGAGGGCGGCCAGGATCTCGGCGCGGGCGAGCCCGAAGGTGCGGTTCGCGCTCGGCGGCCGGCCCGCGAAGTGGATGGCGAGCAGGGCCATGCCCAGCCCCAGAGCGTCCGTCGCCATGTGCGCCGCGTCCGCGACCAGCGCCAGGGAGTCCGCGAGCACCCCGCCGACGATCTGCACCACCATGACGCCGAGCGTGATCGCCAGAGCGCCGCGCAGCCTGCCGCGGTACGCCGCCGTGGCGGTGCCGGCGGGCGGTGCGTGCGTGTGGCCGTGGTCGTGCCCAGCCCCCATGGATGCAGCCTTCCTGTGGTCCGTGCGCGTGCTGCCCGGGCTCACAGTGAACTACGGGTGGGGGGTATCCGGCAACGCGGCACTGAACACCGTTGTCATGTGCCCTGACCTGCGGAAACGAAGTGCAGGTCAGGGCAGCTCCAGCCGGGTCAGGGGCGGTGCAGCCGCCAGCCCTGCCACGCCGACTCGACCATCTGCCGCACCCCTCGCCGGGCCGTCCACCCCAGTTCCCGGGCCGCCAGTCCCGCCGCGGCCACCGCGCGCGGCGCGTCCCCGGGCCTGCGCCCCTCCACGACCGCCGGGCGGGTGTCGCCGGTGACCTCGCCGATGAGGGTGACCAGCTCGCGCACCGAGACGCCCTCGCCCCGGCCGATGTTCACCGTCAGGTCGCCCGCCGCGTCCGGCGCGCTCAGCCGCCGGGCCGCCGCGAGATGGGCCTCGGCCAGGTCCGCCACGTGGATGTAGTCCCGCACACAGGTGCCGTCCGGCGTCGGATAGTCGGCGCCGAAGATCCGCGGGGCCTCGTCGCGGGTCAGCCGGTCGAAGACCATCGGGACGACGTTGAAGATCCCGGTGTCGGCCAGCTCGGGCGCCGCCGCCCCGGCCACGTTGAAGTAGCGCAGGCACGTCGTCGCGATGCCGTGCGCCTGCCCCGCCGCCCGCACCAGCCACTCCCCGGCGAGCTTGGTCTCGCCGTACGGGTTCACCGGCGCGCACGGGGTGTCCTCGGTGATGAGGTCCACATCGGGATTGCCGTAGACGGCGGCGGAGGAGGAGAACAGGAACCGCCGGATCCCGGCCTCGGCGACCGCCTCGAGCAGTGTGGCGAGACCGCCCACGTTGTCCCGGTAGTAGCGGGTGGGCTGCGCCACCGACTCGCCGACCTGCTTGTGCGCGGCCAGGTGCACCACACCGGTCACGGCGTGCTCCGCGAGGGTCTTGCGGAGCAGGTCGCCGTCGAGCGCAGAGCCCCTGACGAGCGGGACGTCCGCCCCGAGCCGGGCGGTGACGCCGGTCGAGAGGTCGTCCAGCACGACGACCTTTTCTCCGGCCCCCGTCACGGCCCGCGCCACATGGGCCCCAATGTATCCGGCTCCGCCGGTGATCAGCCACGTCATGCCTGTGACCCTATGCCGAGCGTGCGGAAGGCCCGGGCCGTGGGCGCTGTCCCGGATGTCGGATCCGGGGGGCGCGGTTTGTCGGCCGGGCCGCCGATCACCCATGATGATCTCGGCGAAGGCCGGTTCCACCGGGGGCCGGTGGCGCCGGGGGACCGTGTCGGCCGTGCCGGAACGGGCGGTGAACGCGGCCTTCCCGGCATCCGATAGCCTCTGCCGACATGCCGCCCGCCTGGTGCGGCGCCGGTGAGGTCGCCGGTGCAGCCAAGGGGCGCCCCCCCATCGTTCATGACCGGTGTGAAGCGCGCCGGACCCAGGGAGTGAGTTCGGTTGCCGACCGCCATCCTCACCGGCTCGCCGGTCCCCGGATCGTCGATCGAGGGCGACCTGCGGTCCCTCGGCTTCGACGTCCTGACCGCCTCCGACGCCGGTGACGCCGAAGCGCTCCTCGCCGCCGTCCCCGGCGACCAGCGCGTCGCCGTCGTGGATGCCCGCTTCGTCGGCCACGAGCACGCGCTGCGCCTGGGCCTCACCGACCCCCGCTTCCCGCTCGCCGCGATCCCGGGCGCGCTGACCGCGCAACCGGCCGGCCGGCAGGCACTGACCCGCGCGATGGCCCGCGAGAACTCCGCGAGCGGCGGCACCCTGCTGGCCGTCGACAGTCTCGCCGACCGCGTGGTCGCCGCCCTGGACGCCGACGGCGCCGGCGTGCACCGCCCCGAACTGGGCAGCCTCGTCGCGCAGGTGCCCGCCGACCCGCAGACCCGCAACGAGGCCCGGCAGGCTGTGGCCGCCCTGGACGACGAGGCGGTACGGCTGAAGTCGGCCGTCAAGGCCCGCGACGGCTTCTTCACCACCTACTTCATCAGCCCGTACTCCCGCTACATCGCCCGCTGGTGCGCCCGCCGCGGCCTCACCCCGAACCAGGTCACCACCGCCTCGCTGATCACCGCGCTGATCGCGGCGGGCTGCGCGGCCACCGGCACCCGCGGCGGGTTCGTCGCGGCCGGCGTCCTGCTGATCGCCTCCTTCGTCCTGGACTGCACCGACGGCCAGCTCGCGCGCTACTCCCTGCAGTACTCCACGCTGGGCGCCTGGCTCGACGCGACCTTCGACCGGGCCAAGGAGTACGCCTACTACGCGGGCCTCGCCCTGGGAGCGGCCCGCGGCGGCGACGACGTGTGGGCGCTCGCGCTGGGCGCCATGGTCCTGCAGACCTGCCGGCACGTCGTGGACTTCTCCTTCAACGAGGCCAACCACGACGCCACCGCCAACACCAGCCCCACCGCCGCGCTCTCCGACAAGCTCGACAGCGTCGGCTGGACGGTCTGGGTGCGGCGGATGATAGTCCTGCCCATCGGCGAACGATGGGCCATGATCGCCGTCCTCACCGCGGCCACCACACCCCGCATCACCTTCTACGCGCTGCTCGTCGGCTGCGCCTTCGCCGCGACGTACACGACGGCGGGCCGCGTCCTGCGCTCGCTGACCCGCAAGGCCAGGCGGACCGACCGGGCGGCGCAGGCGCTGGCGGACCTCGCGGACAGCGGGCCGCTGACCGAGGCGCTGGTCCGCCTCCTTCCCGGCAGGCCCCGGCCGACCGCGCCCCTCAGCGCCGCCGTGGGCGCCGTCCTGGTCACCCTCGGGGCCTGGATGTGGGGCCCGAGCTGGTGGGTCGTCCTGATGGCCGGCGCGTACGTGCTGGCGTGCGCCGAGGCCGTCACCCATCCCCTCAAGGGCGCCCTCGACTGGCTGATCCCCCCGCTGTTCCGCGCCGCCGAGTACGGCACGGTCCTGATCCTCGCGGCCCGCGCCGACGTGGACGGAGCCCTTCCGGCGGCTTTCGGGCTGGTCGCCGCCGTCGCCTACCATCACTACGACACGGTGTACCGCATCCGCGGCGACGCCGGAGCGCCGCCGGCCTGGCTGGTGCGCACCGTCGGGGGACAGGAGGGGCGGACGCTGCTCGTGGCCGTGCTGGCCGCGCTGCTCACCGCTTCGCAGTTCACGGTCGCGCTCACGGTCCTCGCCGTGGCCGTCGCCGTGCTGGTGCTCCTGGAGAGCATCCGCTTCTGGGTGGCCGCCCACAAGGGCGGCGCTCCCGCCGTACACGATGAAGGAGAACCCGCATGATCGGCCTCGTGCTGGCGGCCGGCGCCGGACGGCGTCTGCGGCCCTACACGGACAGTCTGCCCAAGGCGTTGGTGCCGGTGGGGCCCGCGGGCAGGGAAGGCGAGCCCACGGTCCTGGACCTGACGCTCGGCAACTTCGCCGAGATCGGGCTGACCGAGGTCGCGGTCATCGTCGGCTACCGCAAGGAGGCCGTGTACGCGCGCAAGGCGGCGCTGGAGGCCAAGTACGGCCTCAAGCTCACCCTCATCGACAACGACAAGGCCGAGGAGTGGAACAACGCCTACTCCCTGTGGTGCGGTCGTGACGCTCTCAAGGACGGCGTGATCCTCGCCAACGGCGACACCGTGCACCCGGTGTCCGTGGAGAAGACGCTGCTCGCCGCCCGCGGCGAGGGCAGGAAGATCATCCTCGCGCTGGACACCGTGAAGTCCCTCGCGGACGAGGAGATGAAGGTCGTCGTCGACCCCGAGCGGGGCATGACGAAGATCACCAAGCTGATGGATCCGGCCGAGGCCACCGGCGAGTACATCGGCGTCACCCTCATCGAGGGCGACGCGGCTCCCGAACTGGCCGACGCCCTCAAGGCCGTGTGGGAGACCGACCCGCAGCAGTTCTACGAGCACGGCTACCAGGAGCTGGTGAACCGCGGCTTCCGTATCGACGTGGCGCCGATCGGCGACGTCGAGTGGGTGGAGATCGACAACCACGACGATCTCGCCCGTGGACGGGAGATCGCGTGCCTGTACTGACCCGGCTGATCCCCTCGCCGCTCGTCGTGGACATCCGCCCGGGCGCCCTCGACGACCTCGCGTACGTCCTTGCCGACGAGCGGATCTCGCACTCCGGCAAGCTCGCGGTCGCCGTCAGTTGTGGCTCGGGCGCGCGGCTGCGTGAGCGGCTGGCCGCCTCGATGCCGGACGCCACCTGGTACGAGGTGGGCGGCGGCACGCTGGACGACGCGATCAGGCTGGCCGGCGACATCAAGGCCGGCCACTTCGACGCGGTTGTGGGCCTGGGCGGCGGCAAGATCATCGACTGTGCGAAGTTCGCCGCGGCGCGGGTGGGCCTGCCGCTGGTCGCGGTGCCGACGAACCTCGCGCACGACGGGCTGTGCTCGCCGGTCGCCACCCTCGACAACGACGCGGGCCGCGGCTCCTACGGAGTGCCGAACCCGATCGCCGTGGTGATCGACCTGGACGTCATCCGCGAGGCCCCGGTGCGGTTCGTGCGCGCCGGCATCGGCGACGCGGTGTCCAACATCTCGGCCATCGCGGACTGGGAGCTCGCCAACCGGGTCAGGGGCGAGAAGATCGACGGTCTCGCGGCCGCGATCGCCCGCCAGGCCGGCGAGGCCGTGCTGCGACACCCGGGCGGCATCGGCGACACCGGCTTCCTCCAGGTGCTGGCCGAGGCGCTGGTGCTCAGCGGCATCGCGATGTCGGTGTCGGGCGACTCCCGCCCCTCCTCCGGCGCGTGCCACGAGATCAACCACGCCTTCGACCTGCTCTTCCCCAAGCGGGCCGCCGCCCACGGCGAACAGTGCGGACTCGGCGCGGCCTTCGCGATGTACCTGCGCGGAGCCCACGAGGAGTCGGCCTACATGGCCCAGGTGCTGCGCCGGCACGGACTGCCCGTCCTGCCCGAGGAGATCGGCTTCACGGTGGACGAATTCGTCCGCGCCGTGGAGTTCGCCCCCGAGACCCGGCCCGGCCGCTACACGATCCTCGAACACCTCGACCTCGAGCCCGACCAGATCAAGGACGTCTACACCGAATATGTCAAGGCCATCGGTAGCTGAACTCAGACCGGTCGTCCACCCCCCGGGGGTGAAGGACCGTCGCAGCGGTGAGCACTGGATGGGACGCCTCTACATGCGTGAGGTGTCCCTGCGGGTGGACCGCTGCCTGGTGAACACCAGGGTCACGCCCAACCAGCTCACGTATCTGATGACCGTCTTCGGGGTGCTCGCGGCCCCGGCCCTGCTGGTGCCGGGAATCACGGGCGCCGTGCTCGGCGTGGTCTGCGTCCAGATGTACCTGCTGCTGGACTGTGTGGACGGCGAGATCGCGCGCTGGAAGAAGCAGTACTCGCTGGCCGGGGTCTACCTGGACCGGGTCGGCGCGTACCTGACCGACGCGGCGGTGCTCGTCGGCTTCGGTCTGCGCGCCGCCGACCTGTGGGGCGGCGGGCGGATCGACTGGCTGTGGGCCTTCCTCGGCACGCTGGCCGCGCTCGGCGCGATCCTGATCAAGGCGGAGACCGACCTCGTCGGCGTCGCCCGGCACCAGGGCGGGCTGCCTCCGGTCAAGGAGGCGGCGTCCGAGCCGCGCTCCTCCGGCATGGCGCTGGCCCGCCGGGCCGCCGCGGCGCTCAAATTCCACCGGCTGATCCTCGGCATCGAGGCGTCCCTGCTCATCCTGGTCCTGGCCGTGGTCGACCAGGTGCGCGGCGACCTGTTCTTCTCCCGTCTCGGCGTGGCCGTGCTGGCCGGCATCGCGCTCCTGCAGACGCTGCTGCACCTGGTGTCCATCCTCGCCTCGAGCAGGCTCAAGTGAGCGCGGCGGCGAAGGTCGGCGCGGTCGTCATCACCATGGGCAACCGCCCCGACGAGCTGCGCGCCCTGCTCGACTCGATCGCCGGGCAGGACGGCGACCGGGTGGAGGTGGTCGTGGTCGGCAACGGCGCGCCCGTCCCGGACGTCCCCGAGGGCGTGCGCACGATCGAGCTGCCCGAGAACCTCGGCATCCCCGGCGGCCGCAACGTGGGCATCGAGGCCTTCGGGCCCGGCGGCCGCGACGTCGACGTCCTGCTCTTCCTGGACGACGACGGACTGCTGGCCCACACGGACACGGCCGAGCTGTGCCGCCGGGCCTTCGACGCCGATCCGGAACTGGGCATCATCAGCTTCCGGATCGCCGACCCGGACACCGGCGTCACCCAGCGCCGCCACGTGCCCCGGCTGCGCGCCTCCGACCCGATGCGCTCGTCCCGGGTCACCACCTTCCTCGGCGGCGCGAACGCCGTCCGCACGAAGGTGCTCGCGCAGGTCGGCGGTCTCCCCGGCGAGTTCTTCTACGCCCATGAGGAGACCGACCTGGCGTGGCGGGCGCTCGACGCGGGCTGGATGATCGACTACCGGTCGGACATGGTGCTGCACCACCCGACGACCGCGCCCTCGCGGCACGCGGTGTACCACCGCATGGTGGCCCGCAACCGGGTGTGGCTGGCCCGCCGGAACCTTCCCGCCCCGCTGGTCCCGGTCTACCTCGGGTCTGGATGGCGCTCACGTTGGTCCGCCGCCCCTCGGGGCCGGCCCTGAAGGCGTGGTTCGGCGGTTTCCGGGAGGGCTGGAGCACTTCCTGCGGGCCGCGCAGGCCCATGAAGTGGCGTACGGTGTGGCGGCTGACCCGACTGGGCCGGCCTCCGGTGATCTGACAAGCTCGTCCCTGAGGGCCCCGGGACGTAACCCGGGCCCCCGGCTCATGCGGGTCCCCCAGGGGCTGCGCATTCCGAAGACGAAGGTTCCTACCTGTGAGTGAGACAACGCATGACGTCGGAGTCGCCGTGAGCGCGCTTCCGTCGCCCGACGAGGGCCTCACGGCGGCGCAGCTGGCAGCCAAGTACGGGCTGGCCGTGAGCGGCGCCCGGCCTCCGCTGCGGGAGTACGTCCGCCAGCTGTGGGGGCGCCGTCACTTCATCCTGGCGTTCTCCCGGGCGAAGCTGGCCGCGCAGTACAGCCAGGCCAAGCTGGGCCAGCTGTGGCAGGTGGCCACGCCCTTGCTGAACGCTGCCGTGTACTTCGTGATCTTCGGCGTTCTCCTCAACACCAGCCGCGGAATGCCCAAGGACGTGTACATCCCGTTCCTGGTCACCGGTGTCTTCGTGTTCACCTTCACGCAGACCTCGGTGATGAGCGGCGTCCGGGCGATCTCCGGCAACCTCAGTCTGGTGCGCGCGCTGCACTTCCCGCGTGCCTCGCTGCCGATCTCCCTCGCGCTGCAGCAGCTCCAGCAACTGCTGTACTCGATGCTGGTGCTGTTCGCCGTGGTGATCGGCATGGGCAGCTACCCGGACCTGTCCTGGGCGCTGATCGTCCCCGTGCTCGCCCTGCAGTTCTGCTTCAACATCGGCCTGGCGCTGGTGTTCGCGCGGGCCGGCGCCAAGACCCCCGACCTGGCGCAGTTGATGCCGTTCGTGATGCGGACGTGGATGTACGCCTCCGGCGTGATGTTCTCCATCCCCGTCTTCCTCGCGGACAAGCCGCAGTGGGTGGCGAACGTCCTGCAGTGGAACCCCGCCGCCATCTACATGGACCTCATGCGCTTCGCGCTCATCGAAAAGTACGGCGCGGAGAACCTGCCCGACCATGTCTGGGCGGTCGCGGGCGGCTGGGCGGTCCTCATGGCCGTCGGCGGGTTCGTGTACTTCTGGAAGGCGGAGGAGAGGTACGGCCGTGGTTGATCCGCTTCCGGGAGACCAGGCGGGACGCAGGGTCCCGACGGTCATCGCCGACCAGGTCCACATCGTCTACCGCGTCAACGGCGCGAAGAGCGGGAAGGGCAGCGCCACCGCCGCCCTCAGCCGTATCGTCAAGCGCGGCGAGGAGCGCGGCGTGCGCAGGGTGCACGCGGTGCGCGGCGTCTCCTTCGTCGCCCACCGGGGCGAGGCGATCGGCCTGATCGGCTCCAACGGCTCGGGCAAGTCCACCCTGCTGCGCGCCATCGCCGGGCTGCTGCCGCCGGAGAGCGGCAAGGTCTACACCGACGGCCAGCCCTCGCTGCTGGGCGTCAACGCCGCGATGATGAACGACCTCACCGGCGAACGCAACGTCATCCTGGGCGGTCTGGCCATGGGCATGTCCCGTGAGGAGATCAGGGAGCGCTACCAGGGGATCGTCGACTTCTCGGGCATCAACGAGAAGGGCGACTTCATCAGCCTGCCGATGCGTACCTACTCCTCCGGCATGCAGGCCCGGCTGCGGTTCTCCATCGCCGCGGCCAAGAACCACGACGTCCTGATGATCGACGAGGCCCTCGCCACCGGCGACGCCAAGTTCCGCAGGCGCTCCGAGGCGCGGGTGCGGGAGCTGCGCGAGCAGGCCGGCACGGTGTTCCTGGTCAGCCACAGCAACCAGTCGATCAGGGACACCTGCGACCGGGTGCTCTGGCTGGAGCGTGGTGAACTGCGCCTGGACGGGCCGACCGAAGAGGTCCTGCGGGAGTACGAGAAGTTCTCGGGCAAGTAGGGCGTGCTGCGAAAGTCCTGACGCGGGGCCCCGCCGGAAGAGTCCGGCGGGGCCCCGCGTCTGCAAAGGAAGCGTCAACTCCCGCGCCCGCAAGGAATCTTGACGCCGATCGGTGTGTTGTTGTGATGTGCAGGACACCCCTGCGCACCTCGCTGCGTTGTACAACGTAAGCTGGACCGGTCCCGAAACGCGTCAAGTGGGGCGATAACGCTCAGCCCCAAGGCCGGGGCCCCGTGCCGACGTGCGGGCGGCGTGTCCGAAATAGTGTGCCTTGGGTCGGCAGTGTAGAACGGGAGATGTGACGGCAATGGCTACGGAAACTCCCCAGCTCAGCGCAGGCCGCGCCGTTTCCGCAGCGGGCGGCCGGGGATGACGGCGCCCGCCGCGCCACGCACCGGCGACCCGGTCGACGGCACGCTGGACAAGGCCGCGCAGGAGAACTTCCCCGTGGCCCCCTTCTTCCTGCCCCGGGCCTGGCGTGCCGACCTCATGGCCGTCTACGGCTTCGCCCGTCTCGTCGACGACATCGGCGACGGAGACCTCGCGCCGGGCGGCGTCGACGCCCGGCTGCTCGGGGTGCCGGCCGCCGAGGCCGCGGACCGCA
This sequence comes from Streptomyces sp. B21-105, assembly GCF_036898465.1. NCBI lineage: Bacteria > Bacillati > Actinomycetota > Actinomycetes > Kitasatosporales > Streptomycetaceae > Streptomyces > Streptomyces sp. B21-105. The sequence continues at coordinate 8,111,646 of NZ_JARUMJ010000001.1, forward strand.
CGGTCCTGCTGGACGCGTTCGAGGCCGATCTGCGGCGGGTCTTCGACGGGTCCGACGGCCCGCCCCGACATCCCCTGCTGCGTCGCCTCCAGCCGACCGTGCGCCGTCAGGCGCTCGGTCCCGAGCCCTTCCTCGGCCTGATCGCAGCCAACCGGCAGGACCAGCTCGTCACCCGCTACGAGACCTACGACGACCTCGTCGCCTACTGCGAGCTGTCCGCCAACCCCGTGGGCCGCCTGGTCCTCGCCGTCACCGGCGCCTCGACCCCCGAGCGGATCCGCCTCTCCGACGCGATCTGCACCGCACTGCAGATCGTCGAGCACCTCCAGGACGTGGCCGAGGACCTCGGCCGCGACCGTGTCTACCTTCCCGCCGCGGACATGAAGCGCTTTCACGTCCAGGAAGCGGACCTCGCCGCGGCGACCGCGGGCGCGTCCGTGCGCGCGCTGGTCGCCTACGAGGCGCAACGCGCCCGCGATCTCCTGAATGAAGGCGCCCCTTTGGTGGGTAGCGTCCACGGCAGGCTGAGACTGCTGCTCGCGGGGTTCGTGGCGGGAGGAAGGGCGGCGCTCGAGGCGATCGCCGCCGCCGAGTACGACGTACTTCCCGGCCCGCCCAAGCCCGGCAAGCTCCGGCTGCTGCGCGAGGTGGGCGTGACCCTGCGAGGAGAGGGGTGATCCGGGCCGTGGAGCCGTCTGTGCACGCGTCCGCTCCGGTGCTCGCCGCCTACAGCTACTGCGAGACCGTCACCGGACACCAGGCCCGCAACTTCGCGTACGGGATCCGGCTGCTGCCCACGCCCGAACGCCGGGCGATGTCGGCGCTCTACGCGTTCTCGCGCCGGGTCGACGACATCGGCGACGGGGCGCTGGACGGCGACGTCAAGAGCGCCCGCCTCGAGGACACCCGGGCGCTGCTGAGCCGCGTCCGCGCGGGCGAGATCGAGGAGGACGACACCGACCCGGTCGCGGTCGCCCTCGCGCACACGGCCCGGGCCTTCCCGGTCCCGCTGGGCGGCCTGGACGAGCTGATCGACGGCGTGCTGATGGACGTACGCGGCGAGACGTACGAGACCTGGGACGACCTGAAGGTGTACTGCCGCTGTGTGGCGGGGGCCATCGGGCGGCTCTCCCTCGGAGTGTTCGGGACCCAGCCGGGGGCGCGCGGAGCCGAGCGCGCGCCGGAGTACGCCGACACGCTCGGGCTCGCACTCCAGCTCACGAACATCCTCAGAGACGTCCGCGAGGACGCCGCGGGCGGCCGGACCTATCTGCCCGCCGACGACCTCGCCAAGTTCGGCTGCTCGGCCGGGTTCGACGGGCCGAAGCCGCCGGAGGGCTCCGACTTCGCGGGTCTCGTCCACTTCGAGGTGCGGCGGGCCCGCGCCCTGTTCGCCGAGGGCTACCGGCTGCTGCCCATGCTCGACCGGCGCAGCGGCGCCTGTGTCGCCGCGATGGCCGGCATCTACCGCCGGCTCCTCGACCGCATCGAGCGCGACCCCGAGGCCGTGCTGCGCGGCCGCGTCTCGCTGCCCGGGCGGGAGAAGGCCTATGTCGCCGTGCGCGGACTGTCGGGCCTGGACGCCCGCCACGTGTCGCGACGGAGAGTCAGGAGGCACACCTGATGGACGTGCCGGGCGACGACGTGGACCACGGTGACGCCACCGGGGAAAAGCGGCGCGCAACCCTCCGGTGCGGCGCGGCGTCCCTGACAGCGACGACCTGCGGTGCAGCATTCAAACACCACGGCCGGCCTGCACGGGAGGGGGCACGATGAACCACGAGCAGCTCGCGGACGCCGAGCAGGCGCCCGAACCTTCGGGGCGCACCGCCGTCGTCGTCGGGGGCGGGCTGGCCGGAGTCACCGCCGCGCTCGCGCTGGCCGACGCGGGCGTGCGCGTCACCCTGCTCGAGGGCCGTCCGCGCCTGGGCGGCCTCGCCTTCTCCTTCCGGCGCGGAGAGTTGACCGTCGACAACGGACAGCACGTCTACCTGCGCTGCTGCACCGCCTACCGGTGGTTCCTCGACCGCATCGACGGCAGCGCGCTGGCGCCGCTGCAGAACCGTCTCGACGTGCCCGTCGTCGACGCCGGCAAGCCCGAGGGGCGGCGGCTCGGCAGGCTGCGCCGCGACCCGCTGCCGGTGCCCCTGCACCTGGGGCGCAGCCTCGCCGCGTACCCGCACCTCTCGCTCGCCGAACGCGCCAAAGTGGGCCGCGCCGCACTCGCCCTCAAGGGCCTCGACCTCGCCGATCCGGCCCTGGACGCCCAGGACTTCGGCAGCTGGCTGACCGCCCACGGACAGTCGGCGCGCGCCGTCGAGGCCCTGTGGGACCTGGTCGGGGTCGCCACCCTCAACGCGGTCGCGGGCGACTGCTCGCTGGGGCTCGCCGCGATGGTGTTCAAGACCGGCCTGCTGTCCGACCCGGGAGCGGCCGACATCGGCTGGGCGCACGTCCCGCTGGGCGAGCTGCACGACGGGCTGGCCCGCAAGGCGCTCGACGCCGCGGGCGTGCGCACCGAGGTCCGTACCCGCGTCACCTCCCTCGTTCCCGACGGCGACGGGACGTGGAGCGTGCGGGTTCCCGGCGTGACGCTCCGCGCGGACGCCGTCGTGCTCGCCGTACCGCAGCGCGAGGCGTACGACCTGCTGCCCGACGGAGCGCTCCCCGACGCGGGACGACTGCTGGAGATCGGCACCGCGCCGATCCTCAACGTGCATGTCGTCTATGACCGCAAGGTGCTCGACGCGCCCTTCTTCGCGGCCCTCGGCACCCCCGTGCAGTGGGTTTTCGACCGCACCCACGCCTCCGGGCTGCGCGAGGGCCAGTACCTCGCCCTGTCGCAGTCCGCCGCGCAGGACGAGATCGACGAGCCCGTCGCCGCGCTGCGCGAGCGCTACCTGCCAGAGCTGCGGCGGCTGCTGCCGGGCGCGCGCGGCGCCGAGGTGAAGGACTTCTTCGTGACCAGGGAGCGGACCGCCACGTTCGCCCCCACCCCGGGCGTCGGGCGGCTTCGCCCCGGCGCCCGCACCGAAGCCCCCGGCCTGTACCTGGCCGGAGCGTGGACCGCCACCGGGTGGCCCGCGACCATGGAGAGTGCGGTCCGCAGCGGTGTGAGCGCGGCGGACGCCGCGCTCGGCGCCCTGGGCCGGCCCCGACCCCGTCGCCTCTTCGCTTTCGAGGAAGCGGCCCACTGCATCGTCCCGGGGGGCGACCCCCGCACCCCCGGCCGAGAACCGGCGGGAACCGGCGTGCCCCTGCGAGGTGGCACCGGGTGACGTTCGATCAGCACGGCTCGGCACACCCCCGCACCCCCTCCGGTACCGCGACAAGAGGAGAATCTGTGCCCACTGTGCCCCCGGCCACGTCGGCCGCCCGGCGGACCGCGGTGGACGTGACCGCGCTCCTGGAGCGCGGCCGCACCCTGGCCACACCGGTGCTGCGGGCGGCCGTCGACCGTCTGGCGCCGCCCATGGACACGGTCGCCGCCTACCATTTCGGCTGGATCGACGCGCAGGGCAACCCGACCGACGGCGACGGCGGCAAGGCCGTGCGCCCCGCACTCGCCGTGCTCTCCGCGGAGGTCGCCGGGCCGCTCCCGAGGTCGGCGTGCCCGGCGCGGTCGCCGTGGAGCTGGTCCACAACTTCTCGCTCCTGCACGACGACCTGATGGACGGCGACGAGCAGCGCCGGCACCGCGACACCGTCTGGAAGGTGCACGGTCCCGCCCAGGCCATCCTGGTCGGCGACGCCCTGTTCGCCCTCGCCAACGAGATCCTGCTGGAACTCGGCACGGCCGAGGCCGGCCGCGCCACGCGCCGGCTGACCACCGCCAGCCGCGCCCTCATCGACGGCCAGGCCCAGGACATCTCCTACGAACACCGCGACCGGGTCAGCGTCGAGGAGTGCCTGGAGATGGAGGGCAACAAGACCGGCGCCCTGCTGGCCTGCGCCAGCTCCATCGGCGCGGTCCTCGGTGGCGCCGACGAGCGCACCGCGGACACCCTGGAGAAGTACGGCCACCACCTCGGCCTCGCGTTCCAGGCCGTCGACGACCTCCTCGGCATCTGGGGCGACCCGGAGGCCACCGGCAAGCAGACCTGGAGCGACCTGCGCCAGCGCAAGAAGTCGCTGCCCGTGGTGGCCGCCCTCGCCGCGGGCGGCTCCGCCTCCGAGCGGCTCGGCGAGATCCTCGCCGCGGACGCCAAGAGCAGCGACTTCGACAACTTCTCCGAGGAGGAGTTCGCGGCCCGGGCCGCCCTGATCGAGGAGGCGGGCGGCCGTGAGTGGACCGCCGGGGAGGCCCGCCGGCAGCACGCGGTCGCCATCGAGGCCCTGAACGCCGTGGACATGCCCGAGCCGGTGCGGGAGCGGTTCACGGCGCTCGCCGACTTCGTCGTCGTACGAAAGAGATGATCACTATCGGTCGAATAGCCCTCGCGTAGTCGCCGGCCGGTGTGCGAGGAGAGAGCACCGGCCGACGGCGGACCCACAGCAGACGCAACGCCATGCACACTGCACGAAGGGGAAGCCATGACAGCGACGACCGACGGAAGCACCGGGGCGGCCCTGCCGCCCCGCGCTGCCGCGGCCAGCGAAACCGCCCTCACCATCCCCGCGCCGGCCGGGGTACAAGAAGCCGCCGCACGCGCCACGCAACGCGCCACCGACTTCCTGCTCGCCCGGCAGGACGCCGAGGGCTGGTGGAAGGGCGACCTCGAGACGAACGTCACCATGGACGCCGAGGATCTGCTGCTCCGCCAGTTCCTGGGCATCCGCGACGAGGCCACCACCCGCGCCACCGCCCTCTTCGTCCGCGGTGAGCAGCGCGAGGACGGCACCTGGGCCACCTTCTACGGCGGCCCGCCCGACCTCTCCGCCACCGTCGAGGCGTACGTCGCCCTGCGGCTGGCCGGCGACGAACCCGACGCGCCCCATATGGCCCGGGCCTCCGCCTGGATCCGCGACCAGGGGGGCATCGCCGCCGCGCGGGTCTTCACCCGCATCTGGCTGGCCCTGTTCGGCTGGTGGAAGTGGGAGGCCCTGCCCGAACTGCCGCCCGAGCTCCTGTTCTTCCCCAGATGGTTTCCGCTGAGCATCTACAACTTCGGCTGCTGGGCCCGCCAGACGATCGTGCCGCTCACCGTCGTCTCCGCGAAGCGCCCGGTGCGGCCGGCGCCCTTCCCGCTCGACGAGCTGCACACCGACCCGGCGAACCCCGATCCGCCCCGGCCCCTCGCCCCCGTGCACAGTTGGGACGGCCTCTTCCAGCGGCTCGACAAGGTGGTGCGCGGCTACCGCAGGGTCGCGGTGCGCGGGTTGCGCAAGGCGGCCCTGAACTCCGCCGCCCGGTGGATCGTCGAGCGCCAGGAGAACGACGGCTGCTGGGGCGGGATCCAGCCGCCCGCCGTGTACTCGGTCATCGCCCTGCACCTGCTCGGCTACGACCTCGGCCACCCAGTGATGCGGGCCGGCCTGCGGTCGCTCGACCGTTACGCCCTGTGGCGCGAGGACGGCGCCCGGATGATCGAGGCCTGCCAGTCACCGGTGTGGGACACCTGCCTGGCGACCATCGCGCTGGCCGACGCGGGAGTGCCCGCCGACCATCCGCAACTGGTGAAGGCCGCCGACTGGATGCTCGGCGAGCAGGTCGTGCGCCCCGGCGACTGGTCGGTGCGACGACCTCAACTTCCGCCGGGCGGCTGGGCGTTCGAGTTCCACAACGACAACTACCCGGACATCGACGACACCGCCGAGGTGGTGCTCGCGTTGCGCAGGGTCGCGCACCACGACCCGGAGCGGATGGAACGGGCCATCGCGCGCGGTGTGCGGTGGAACCTCGGGATGCAGTCGAAGAACGGCGCGTGGGGCGCCTTCGACGTCGACAACACCAGCCCGTTCCCCGACCGGCTGCCGTTCTGCGACTTCGGCGAGGTCATCGACCCGCCGTCCGCCGACGTCACCGCCCATGTGGTCGAGATGCTGGCCGTCGAGGGGCTCGCGCACGACCCGCGCACCCGGCGCGGCATCGCCTGGCTGCTGGCCGAACAGGAGCCGGAGGGTTCGTGGTTCGGGCGCTGGGGCGTCAACTACGTCTACGGCACCGGGTCGGTGGTGCCCGCGCTCACCGCAGCCGGGCTCTCCCCCCGGCATCCCGCCATCCGCAGGGCGGTGGCCTGGCTGGAGCGGGTGCAGAACGACGACGGCGGCTGGGGCGAGGACCTGCGCTCCTACCGGGACCCGGCCCGCTGGAGTGGCCGGGGCGCCTCGACGGCCTCGCAGACCGCCTGGGCCCTGATGGCGCTGCTGGCGGCGGACGAGCGGGACTCCAAGGCCGTCGAACGCGGTGTCGCGTGGCTCGCGCAGACACAGCGGGAGGACGGCTCCTGGGACGAGCCCTACTTCACCGGCACCGGCTTCCCCTGGGACTTCTCGATCAACTACCACCTCTACCGGCAGGTCTTCCCGCTGACCGCGCTGGGCCGGTACCTGCACGGGGAGCCGTTCGGCACGAAGCCCGCCCCGCACGCGGCCGTCCCCGAGGCCGAGGGGAGCTGATGAGCGCACAGCCCGTCCCGGCCCCGCTGCTGATCGCCTGCGCGCTCGGCATCGAGCACCTCGCCCTGCGCCTGGGCGACCGCAGCGGGGCCGACGGGCCGGTCACCGTCCTACGGACGGGCATGGGCCCGAAGGCGGCCGAACGCTCCGTCACCCGGGTGCTGACCGGCCCGGTGCTCGGCGGGGCGGCCGTGCTGGCCACCGGCTTCTGCGCCGGTCTCGCCCCCGGCATGCACCCCGGCGACCTGGTCGTCGCCGAGGAGACCCGGGACCCGCGCGGCCGGGTGCCCTGCGTCGGCGTCGACCTGCTGGTCAAGGAGCTCGTGCGGATCCTGCCGGGGCGCACCGTGCACACCGGCCCGCTCACCGGCTCCGACCACGTGGTGCGCGGACCCGAGCGGGCCGACCTGCGTGCGACGGGCGCGATCGCGGTCGACATGGAGTCGGCGTCCACGCTCTGGAGCGCCGTGCGCGCCGAACCGCGCCCGGTTGCGGCCGTACGGGTGGTCGTGGACGCTCCTGAACATGAACTCGTCCGGATCGGCACGGTGCGCGGTGGAATATCGGCCTTCCGCGTCCTTCGCCGCGTCCTGCCTGCTTTTTTCGAATGGCACCGTAATGTTCTGCTCCCCCGGAGGTGAGCCACATGGCCATGCCGCTGCGCCAGTCCATCAAGGTCGCTACATACCTGGCTGAACAGAAGCTCCGCAAGCGGGACAAGTTCCCGCTCATCGTCGAACTGGAACCCCTCTTCGCCTGCAACCTCAAGTGCGAGGGCTGCGGCAAGATCCAGCACCCGTCGGGAGTGCTCAAACAGCGCATGCCGGTCGCCCAGGCCGTCGGCGCGGTGCTGGAGTCCGGCGCGCCGATGGTGTCCATCGCGGGCGGCGAGCCCCTGATGCACCCTCAGATCGACGAGATCGTCCGCCAGTTGGTGGCGAAGAGGAAGTACGTGTTCCTCTGCACCAACGCCATGCTGCTGCGCAAGAAGATGGAGAAGTTCACGCCCTCGCGCTACTTCGCGTTCGCCGTGCACATCGACGGTCTGCGGGAGCGGCACGACGAGTCGGTGGCGAAGGAAGGCGTGTTCGACGAGGCCGTGGCGGCCATCAAGGAGGCCAAGCGGCGCGGCTTCCGGGTGACCACCAACTCGACCTTCTTCAACACCGACACCCCGCAGACCGTCGTCGAGGTGCTCAACTTCCTCAACGACGACCTCAAGGTCGACGAGATGATGATCTCGCCCGCCTACGCCTACGAGAAGGCGCCCGACCAGGAGCACTTCCTGGGGGTGGAGCAGACCCGCGAACTGTTCAAGAAGGCGTTCTCGGGCGGGAACCGGCGCCGCTGGCGGCTCAACCACTCGCCGCTGTTCCTCGACTTCCTCGAGGGCAAGGTCGACTTCCCGTGCACCGCGTGGGCCATCCCGAACTACTCGCTCTTCGGCTGGCAGCGGCCCTGCTACCTGATGAGCGACGGATACGTGCCGACGTACCGCGAGCTCATCGAGGAGACCGACTGGGACAAGTACGGCCGCGGCAAGGACCCGCGATGCGCCAACTGCATGGCGCACTGCGGCTACGAGCCGACCGCCGTACTCGCCACCATGGGGTCGCTGAAGGAGTCCCTGCGCGCGATGCGCGAGACCGTCAACGGAAACCGGGAGTGAGACGATGACCGCCGTCTCCCTGGGCGTCCCCGGGATGCCGGTCCGGCCGGTGGCGTCGCGACGCGAGTCGCGGCGGATCCAGGTCGGTTCCGTGGCGGTCGGGGGCGGGGCCCCGGTGCCGGTGCAGTCGATGACGACGACGCGTACGTCGGACATCGGGGCGACGTTGCAGCAGATCGCGGAGCTGACGGCGTCCGGCTGCCAGATCGTGCGGGTGGCGTGTCCGACGCAGGACGACGCGGACGCGTTGTCGACGATCGCGCGCAAGTCGCAGATCCCGGTGATCGCGGACATCCACTTCCAGCCGAAGTACGTGTTCGCGGCGATCGAGGCGGGCTGTGCGGCGGTGCGGGTGAACCCGGGCAACATCAAGCAGTTCGACGACAAGGTGCGGGAGATCGCGAAGGCGGCCGACGAGCACGGCACGCCGATCCGCATCGGCGTCAACGCGGGTTCGCTGGACCGCCGGCTGCTGCAGAAGTACGGCAGGGCCACCCCCGAGGCGCTGGTGGAGTCGGCCCTGTGGGAGGCGTCCCTCTTCGAGGAGCACGACTTCCGCGACATCAAGATCTCGGTCAAGCACAACGACCCGGTCGTGATGATCGAGGCGTACCGGCAGCTCGCCGCGCAGTGCGACTACCCGCTCCACCTGGGCGTCACCGAGGCCGGCCCCGCCTTCCAGGGCACGATCAAGTCGGCGGTCGCCTTCGGCGCGCTGCTCTCCCAGGGCATCGGCGACACCATCCGGGTCTCGCTGTCGGCGCCGCCGGTGGAGGAGGTCAAGGTCGGCAACCAGATCCTGGAGTCCCTGGGCCTCAAGCAGCGCGGTCTGGAGATCGTCTCCTGCCCGTCCTGCGGCCGCGCCCAGGTCGACGTCTACAAGCTCGCCGAGGAGGTCACGGCTGGGCTTGAGGGCATGGAGGTCCCGCTGCGCGTGGCGGTCATGGGGTGTGTGGTCAACGGCCCCGGCGAGGCGCGGGAGGCGGATCTGGGGGTCGCCTCCGGCAACGGCAAAGGGCAGATCTTCGTGAAGGGCGAGGTCGTCAAGACCGTCCCCGAGTCGAAGATCGTCGAGACCCTCATCGAGGAGGCGATGAGGATCGCCGAGCAGCTGGAGCAGGAGGGGGCCGCCTCCGGGGCCCCCGTGGTCACGGGGAAACCGGCAGTGACGGTGAGTTGAGGCAAGGCACCAACGGAGAGGGGGCCCGACGTGACGATCCTGGAGACCATCCGGCAACCACGCGACCTGAAGGCGCTGTCCGAGGCGGAACTCGGTGAACTGACCGACGAGATAAGAGAGTTCCTGATCCACGCGGTCGCCAGGACCGGTGGGCATCTGGGGCCCAACCTGGGCGTGGTGGAACTGACCGTCGCCCTGCACCGGGTGTTCGAGTCGCCGGACGACCGCATCCTGTGGGACACCGGCCACCAGAGCTATGTGCACAAGCTGCTGACCGGACGTCAGGACTTCTCCAAGCTGCGCGGGAAGGGCGGCCTGTCCGGCTATCCCTCGCGCGAGGAGTCCGAGCACGACGTCATCGAGAACAGCCACGCCTCCACCGCGCTGGGCTGGGCCGACGGGCTCGCCAAGGCGCGCCAGGTGCAGGGCGAGAAGGGCCATGTGGTCGCGGTCATCGGCGACGGCGCGCTCACCGGCGGCATGGCCTGGGAGGCGCTGAACAACATCGCGGCCGCCAAGGACCGGCCGCTGATCATCGTCGTCAACGACAACGAGCGCTCATACGCGCCCACCATCGGCGGCCTCGCCAACCACCTGGCGGCGCTGCGCACGACCGACGGCTACGAGAGGGTGCTGGCCTGGGGGAAGGACGTCCTGCTGCGCACCCCGCTGGTCGGGCACACCGTCTACGAGTCCCTGCACGGCGCGAAGAAGGGTTTCAAGGACGCCTTCGCCCCGCAGGGCATGTTCGAGGACCTCGGTCTGAAGTACGTCGGTCCGATCGACGGGCACGACGTCAAGGCCGTCGAGTCCGCGCTGCGGCGGGCCAAACGCTTCCACGGGCCGGTGCTGGTGCACTGCCTGACCGAGAAGGGCCGCGGCTACGAACCCGCCCTCGCCCACGAGGAGGACCACTTCCACGCCGTGGGCGCGATGGACCCGCTCACCTGCGCCCCGCTCGCGCCCGCCGGCGGGCCGTCCTGGACGTCCGTCTTCGGCGACGAGATCGTGGCGATCGGTGAGGAGCGCGACGACGTCGTGGCGATCACCGCGGCGATGCTGCACCCGGTGGGGCTCGGCAGGTTCGCCGAACGCTTCCCGGACCGCGTCTGGGACGTCGGCATAGCGGAGCAGCACGCGACGGTGAGCGCGGCGGGACTGGCGACCGGCGGCCTGCACCCCGTCGTGGCCGTCTACGCCACCTTCCTCAACCGCGCCTTCGACCAGCTGCTGATGGACGTGGCGCTGCACCGCTGCGGGGTGACGTTCGTCCTGGACCGGGCCGGGGTCACCGGCGTCGACGGGGCGTCCCACAACGGGATGTGGGACATGTCCGTGCTCCAGGTGGTGCCCGGGCTCAGGATCGCCGCGCCGCGCGACGCCGACCAGCTCCGCGCCCAACTGCGGGAGGCTGTCGCGGTGGACGACGCGCCGACGGTGATCCGCTTCCCCAAGGAGTCGGTCGGACCGGAGATCCCGGCGATCGGCACGGTGGGCGGCATGGACGTCCTGCACCGCGGCGAGGAGCCCGAGGTGCTGCTGGTGGCCGTCGGCGTGATGACGCCGGTGTGTCTGCGCGCCGCCGAGCTGCTGCGGGCGCGGGGCGTCGCCTGCACGGTCGTCGACCCGCGATGGGTCAAACCCGTCGATCCGGCGCTGCCCGGTCTCGCCGCCGAGCACCGGCTGGTGGCGGTCGTCGAGGACAACAGCCGGGCGGCGGGCGTCGGCTCGGCGGTGGCCCTGGCCCTCGGTGACGCCGAAGTCGACGTGCCCGTGCGGCGGTTCGGCATGCCGGAGCAGTTCCTCGCGCACGCCAAACGCGGCGAGGTGCTCGCCGACATCGGTCTCACGCCCGTCGAGATCGCCGGCCGGATCAGCGTGAGCCTTGCCGTGCGGGGCGTCACGTCCGCCGACGGTCCGCTCGCCGACCCACTCGAGGAGAAGGCTGAATGACCACGGAGTTCGACCTCGGCGCGCTGCTGGCCGAGCGCGGAGCCGAGCGCTACGAGCTGCACGGCAGGTATCTCAACCACCAGCTGCCGCGCATGCTGCACACCATCGGCTTCGACAAGGTGTACGAGCGCGGCGAGGGCGCCTACTTCTGGGACGCCGAGGGCAACGACTACCTGGACATGCTCGCCGGGTTCGGGGTGATGGGCCTCGGCCGGCACCACCGGGTCGTCCGCAAGGCGCTGCACGACGTCCTCGACGCCGGGCTCGCCGACCTCACCCGGTTCGACTGCCAGCCGCTGCCCGGACTGCTGGCCGAGAAGCTGCTCGCGCACAGCCCCCACCTGGACCGGGCGTTCTTCGGCAACAGCGGCACCGAGGCCGTGGAGACCGCCCTGAAGTTCGCCCGGTACGCCACCGGCCGGCCCAGGATCCTGTACTGCGACCACGCCTTCCACGGGCTCACGGCCGGCTCGCTGTCGGTGAACGGCGAGTCGGGCTTCCGGGACGGCTTCGCGCCCCTGCTGCCCGACACGCCCGTTCCGCTGGGCGACCTCGACGCGCTGGCACGGGAGGTGACGAAGGGCGACGTCGCCGCCCTGATCGTCGAGCCGATCCAGGGCAAGGGGGTGCACGAGGCGCCGCCCGGCTATCTCCGTGCGGCGCAGGAACTGCTGCACAAGCACAAGGCGCTGCTCATCGCGGACGAGGTGCAGACGGGCCTCGGACGGACCGGCGACTTCTACGCCTACCAGCACGAGGAGGGTGTCGAGCCGGACCTGGTGTGCGTGGCCAAGGCGCTGTCCGGGGGCTATGTGCCGGTCGGGGCCACCCTCGGCAAGGACTGGATCTTCAAGAAGGTCTACTCCTCGATGGACCGGGTGCTGGTGCACTCGGCGAGCTTCGGCGCCAACGCGCAGGCCATGGCGGCCGGGCTCGCCGTGCTGTCCGTCATGGAGAACGAGCAGATCGTGGCGAACGCGCGGGCCACCGGCGACCTGCTCAGGACCCGGCTGGCGGCACTCGTCGACACGTACGAGCTGCTGGCCGACGTCCGCGGCCGGGGTCTGATGATCGGCATCGAGTTCGGCAAGCCCAGGTCGCTGAAGCTGCGCAGCCGGTGGGCCATGCTCCAGGCGGCCCGCAAGGGACTCTTCGCGCAGATGGTGGTCGTACCGCTGCTGCAACGGCACCGGATCCTCACCCAGGTCTCCGGCGACCATCTGGAGGTGATCAAGCTGATCCCACCGCTGATCGTGGGGGAGCGGGAGGTGGACCGGTTCGTCGACGCCTTCACCGCGGTGATGGACGACGCACACAGCGGCGGCGGACTGATGTGGGACTTCAGCAAGACCCTGGTCAAGCAGGCGGTCGCCCAGCGCTGACGCCCAGCGCTGACACCGCACGGGTTGCCGCATCAGCGGTCCGTTTTGCCTCTGGGGCAAGAGATTTGCCGCAGAGGCAAGATCTCGCGTCCAATGGAGGCATGAGCCCAACCGAGTCCTGGCACCCGGCGGAACAGACCGAGGCACTCTCCGCCGTCGCCCCCCAGCTGCGCGCCCTGCGCCGCCGGGCCGCCCTCACCCTCGAGACCGCCGCCCGGGCGGCCGGGCTATCGCCCGCCCATCTCTCCCGGCTGGAGACCGGGCAGCGGCAGCCCTCGCTGCCGATGCTGCTCGCCCTCGCCCGGATCTACGGTACGACGGTCTCCGAGCTGCTCGGCGAGGCGGCCGCCGACCGCGACGCCGTCGTGCGCGCCGCCGCCATGGAGCCGACCCGCGCGGGCGGCTGGACGTACTGGCAGACCGGCGCCTCCGGGCGGGCGATGCAGGCCCTGCGCGTGCACGTCCCGTACGGGGCGCAGGGCGACATCGTGCGGGTGCACCCCGGCGAGGAATGGCTGCACGTCCTGCACGGGCGGCTGCGGCTGCGCCTCGCGGACACCGCCGACCTGCTCGGGCCCGGTGACAGCGCGCACTTCGACTCGCTCACCCCGCACCGCATCGCCGCGCAGGACGCCGACGGGGTCGAACTCCTCTTCGTCCACACTTTGCTGCAGAGCCCGACCGCCACGCTGTGCCTGGGCCCGAACCCGTCCGAGACCGGAGTGACGTCATGAGCGACATCGAGGAGAAGTTCCCCCGGGCCGTCTGGATCCGGCTGTTCATCTACATCGCCGTCGGGCATCTCTTCGCGGGGTTTCTCTGGCTGCTGTTCGAGGTGGGCGCCAAGCGGTAGGCGGAGCAGGTTGATCAGGTTGAGCAGCAGGCCGAGCAGTAGGGGGAGCAGGGGAGCGGCTGTCAGTCCACGAGTCGCTCGCGCAGTCGGGCGCGGGTCTCGTGGGAGAGACGGAGGCCCTGTTCCAGGTAGGGGTCGACACCGCCCCAGGTCTCCTCGATGGTCTCGAAGGCCGCCTCGAGGTACTCCGCGCGGGCGTCGAAGAGCGGGCCGAGCAGTTCCATGACCTCGGGGGAGTAGGCCGCGGCGGAGGTGGCGCTGCGGCGCACCCGGTAGCGACGGTGCTTGGCGTTGGACTCCAGGTAGTCGCCGAGGATCGCCTCGCGCTCCACGCCGACGGCGAGCAGCGTCACCGCGACGGACAGGCCCGCGCGGTCCTTGCCCGCCGCGCAGTGCATCAGCGCCGGCACGCTGTCCTCGGCGAGCGCGTGCAGCACCTGTGAGTGCTCCGCCGTGCGCTCCGTGACGATCCTGCGGTAGGAGGCGATCATCCGGCCGGCCGCCTTGCCTTCGCCGAGGATGCCGCGCAGCTGGTCGATCTCGCCGTCCCGCACCATCTTCCAGAACTCGGCGCCGTCCGCCGGGTCCGACAGGGGCAGGTTCACGTTGCGCACACCCGGCAGCTCGACGTCCGGCCCCTCCAGCTTCTGGTCCGCGGCGTTGCGGAAGTCGAAGACGGTGTGCAGGCCCAGGCCGGCGAGGAACGCGGCGTCCTCGTCGGTCGCGTGCGCGAGGTGGCCGCTGCGGAACAGCACGCCGTGGCGCACGCGCCGGCCGTCGACGGTCGCCAGACCCCCGACGTCCCGGAAGTTGCGCACGCCGGCCAGCTCGGGCTCGGTCGACGGGATCTGCTGCGTCACGGGGGCTCCCTCCCAGTCGGTCCGCGTCGGCGCGGCTCGTGGTGGCCGACGAGACCTCCTCGACCATACGACACGGGTCCCCGGGGCAACCGGTCGTCCGCCGGTCGTCCGCCGGTCCTCCACCGGCCGGTCGTCCATCGGGCGGCCGGATGGACGTCCGCCCAGGTGGAGCGTCGTCCGCCGGAAGTTGCCCGACGGGCCGACCGCATTCGATGATGTTGACGCTTGATCGCACCTGTTCGAATCAGTGGGGGTTTTTGATGCCCGAGATCGCCGACGCCGGCCGCACCTGGGTCCTTTCCGGGCCCACGGGCAGTTACGCCCTCCACCTCACCGAGGCCGACGAGCTGGTCCACCTGCACTGGGGCCCGCACATCTCGCTCGCCGACGCCGAGGCCCTGGCCGCGTTTCCCTGGTCGGAGCGCGGGGCGTCCTTCGAGTCCCCGCTCGACGGCCGCGAGGAGTACCCGGTCGAGGGCGGCCCCCGCTTCGTCCGGCCCGCCCTGTCGGTGCGCACCGACGAGCGTCGCGGCACCGAGTGGACCTTCGAGGCGCACGAGCGGGACGGCGACGAACTGCGGTTGCGTTTCCGGGACGCCGGACTCGCCGTCACCCTGCACTACCGGATGCGCGGCGACGTCGTCGAGCGGTGGACGACCCTGCGCAACGAGGGCGAGCAGCCGCTGGAGCTGCTCCGCGCGGACTCGGCCACCTGGACCCTGCCCGAGCGGGACGACTGGCGGCTGTCGCAGCTGCACGGCCGCTGGGCCGCCGAGTCGCGGCTCGCGCGCACCCCGCTCGGCCACGGCGAGACGGTCATCGGCAGCCGCCGCGGCCACACCGGCCACCAGCACCTGCCCTGGGTCGCCCTCGACACCGACGCCACCGAGGAGCGCGGCGAGGTCTACGGCTGTGCGCTCGGCTGGTCGGGCTCCTGGCGGATCGGCGTCGCCCGGCTGCCCGACGGGCGCGTGCAGATCACCGGCGGCGCCGGGTACGACGACTCGGGCCTGCTGCGCCTCGCGGCGGGCGAGTCCTTCACCACGCCGGTCTTCGCCGGACTGTGGAGCGACGCCGGCTTCGGCGGGGCCAGCCGCGCCTGGCACGTTTACCAGCGGGCCCATGTCGTCCCGGACGCCGAACAGGACCGGCCGGTGCTGTTCAACTCCTGGGAGGCCACCTACTTCGACATCTCCGAGGAGCAGCAGGCGACCCTCGCCCGGCGCGCCGCGGCGATCGGCGTCGAGCTCTTCGTGGTGGACGACGGCTGGTTCGGGGCGCGCACCGGCGACCACGCCGGGCTCGGCGACTGGCAGCCCAACCCGGACCGCTTCCCGAACGGCCTGAAGCCCCTCGCCGACTACGTGCGCGCCCTCGGCATGCAGTTCGGCATCTGGGTCGAGCCCGAGATGGTCAACCCGGACAGCGACCTGTACCGGGCGCACCCGGACTGGGTGCAGTTCCAGCCGGGACGAAAGCGGACGGAGTTCCGCAATCAGCTCATGCTGAACCTCGCGCGCGAAGACGTCCAGGAGTATCTCTGGGAACAGCTCGACGGGCTGCTGTCCAGCGCGCCGATCGACTACGTCAAGTGGGACTTCAACCGCTGCTTCACCGACGCCGGCTGGCCGGACGACCCCTATCCGCAACGCCTGTGGGTCGACCACGTGCGGGCTCTCTACAGCCTCCTGGACCGGTTGCGGGCAGCCCATCCGGGCGTCGCGTTCGAGTCCTGCTCGGGCGGCGGTGGGCGCATCGACCTCGGGATCATGAGCCGCACCGACCAGGTGTGGACCTCCGACAACACCGACCCGCTGGACCGCCTCGACATCCAGCACGGCTTCAGTCAGATCCACCCGGCCCGGGTCATGGCCGCGTGGGTCACCGACAGCCCCAACACGCAGCTCAACGGGCGGGTCAGCTCGCTGCGCTTCCGGTTCGTCAGCGCCATGGCCGGGGTGCTCGGCGTCGGCGGGGACCTCGCCGAGTGGAGCGAGGAGGAGCTCGCCGAGGCGCGCCGGTGGGTGGACCTCTACAAGGACGTCCGGCATGTGGTGCAGCAGGGCGACCTCTATCGGCTGCGTCCCCCGGCGGGCGGCCTGAGCGCCGTCCAGTACGTACTCGGGGACGAGACCGTCGTCCTCGCCTGGCTCCAGGCCCAGCGGTTCGGTGAGCCCGTTCCGGCGCTGCGGCTGCGCGGGCTCGACCCGAAAGCGTCGTACGAATGCCGTGAAACGGGTGAAATCCATCGAGGTGCGGTGCTCTTGCATCACGGAATGCACGCCGGACTGCGGGGCGACCTCGATGCGGCAGTTATCCGGCTGCGTCGCATCTGAGGTTTCTGTCCGAATTGGATTCTTCGTTACAACTCGCTCTGGAATAGGAAAAGCTGGACCAGTGTCACGTGAGCAGCGTCATATCTGTGACGGTAAGTCGCCCGTCATGTTCACGTAATGCATGTGGTTTTCCGGGGTGTTTGCCCCTATGGGGATCTTTGTATTCACGGAGCGTGACCGCGAATTCTCACAGCGGATCAAGAAAAATGCCCTGACCGTGCAACCTCTGCTTGTCCCTGTGCGTCTTGGTCGCTTACGTTCCACACCAATCCGGACGGACGCCTAATCCTGCCGCCGCCCGGAATCCGCACTCTCACCCGTACATGGCAGGAGCGGGGGACCCACAGGCACCACGCCTGTTCCGGTCCCGGAACAGGCTCGGGGTAAAGCCGCGTCCCGACGTGGCCGGACATCTCCAGTCCGCACCCGACAGCTCACCTCGTAGGCGCCGGAGAGGAATTCGTCATGCCCGCGAAGGGTAAGCACCGCCGTCCCAAGGCCCAGCGCCTCACTCGTTCCATAGCCGTCGCCGGAACCGGCGGGGCCGCGCTCGCCCTTCCGTTCATGGCCGCCTCCGGCGCCCACGCGGCCACTGCGGAATCCGCGCCCCAGGCGGTCTCCCGGGCCGTCGCGCAGACGGTTTCCCAAAAGGCCGTGCAGGCCGCTCCGGTGACCCGGAAGACCGCCGCCGCCACGACCTACACCGTGCGGTCCGGCGACTACCTCTCGAAGATCGCGACCGAGCAGCACGTCAGCGGCGGCTGGCACAGGCTGTACCGGGACAACCGTGAGGCCGTCGGCGCGGACCCCTCGCTGATCCATCCCGGCCTCAAGCTGACGATCGGCAAGAAGGCCGCGGCCGGCACCGCCAAGCCGTCCAGTTCCTCCTCCTCCTCCTCCTCCTCGTCCTCGTCCTCGTCCTCGTCGGAGTCTTCCGCGGACTCCTCGACGTCGTCGAAGTCCTCGGGGTCCTCGGGGTCCTCGGAGTCGTCGTCCTCCGCGAAGACGACCACCCAGGCCGCCGAGAGCAGCACGGGCGGCTTCACCCTGCCCGTGGCCGGCGCCACCGTCGGCACGCCGTACCACCAGTCGGGCAGCATGTGGTCCAGCGGCTACCACACCGGCGTCGACTTCGTCGTCCCGACCGGGACCTCGCTCAAGGCCGTCGGCGCGGGCACGGTCGTCTCCGCGGGCTGGGGCGGCGCCTACGGCAACCAGGTCGTCATCAAGCTGGACGACGGCTACTACGCCCAGTACGGCCACCTGTCCCAGCTGTCCGTCTCGGCCGGCCAGACCGTCGACGCGGGCCAGCAGGTCGGGCTCTCCGGCGCGACCGGCAACGTGACCGGCCCGCACCTGCACTTCGAGATCCGCACCACCCCGGACTACGGCTCGGACGTCGACCCGATCGCCTACCTCCGCTCCCACGGCGTCTCCGTCGGCTGACCCCCTCCGACGACCCCGCGCCTGACACGAAACCGAAGGCCGGCCCCGATCGCACGATCCGGGGCCGGCCTTCGGCGTGTCCGGTGTGGGTGCGGCGCGGACCCCACGGACCCGCGGACTCCAGGAACCCCGCCGACCCCCGCTGACTCCGCCGACTCCGCTCATTCATGATCGTTCGATTGCGGTCGTGTGGCGTGTCCGGTCGCACCGTCGACAGGCGACGCCGATACGGACACAGTGGTCCAGTCAGACGGCAAGCGCTTTCGGCGTCGGCCTCGGACCCGAGGGGACGCCGACCGGGCGTCGGCGCGGGGTCCGCCGCGCACGGAGGCCGCCCGCCGCCCCGGTCCCACCGAAGGAGCCGCATCCCGTGACGACGACGCGCAGAACATTCGGCACACTCGCCGCCTCCGCCGCCCTGGCCGCCCTCGCCCCGTCGACGACGGCGAGCGCCGCGCCCCGCCGCCGTCGGCTTATCGCCCACGACGACTTCCGGCACGGCCTCGGCCGATGGGCCGTCGAGCGGGAGCAGGGCGGTACGGTCACCGCCTCCTGCGGGAGCCTCGAGATCGACGTGCCCGCCGGCGCGACGGTCTGGTTCACGCAGCGGCTCGACGGTCCGTACGTCCTCGAGTACGTCGCCACGCCCGTCTCCGCCGGCGGGCCCAACGACCGCGTCTCCGATCTCAACAACTTCTGGAACGCCGTCGACGTCCGCTCCCCGGACGATCTCTTCGCCACCCCGCGTGGCGGCGCCCTCGCCGAGTACGACCACCTCAAGACGTACTACGTGGGCTATGGCGCCAACGGCAACACCACGACCAGGATGCGCCGTTACGTGGGCGAGGCGGGCGTGCGCCCGCTGCTGTACGACTACACCGAACCGCTGCTCGTCGCGAACCGGCCGCACCACGTGCGGATCGTCTCCGACGGCTCGGTCGTGCGCTGGTGGAACAACGGCCGGCTGGTCTTCGACCACACCGACCCGGAGCCCTACACGAGCGGCCACTTCGCCTTCCGCACCACCTGGAGCCACTTCCGCATCAACGACTTCCGCGTGTGGTCCCTTGTTCCCTGATTGGCAAATTCTTTAAGAGTGGCTTTTCTCACCGTCCGTCAATCCCTGCCTACGGTCGCGTAGGTCACATTCGAAGGTGAATCATGATCTGCTGTGGCAGACGATTCGAAGAGTGACAACAGATCAGTGATCGGGTCGTACGTGGCGGTGGGGGACAGCTTCACCGAGGGCGTCGGCGACCCCGGCCCCGACGGGGCGTTCGTCGGCTGGGCCGACCGGTTCGCGGTGCTTCTCGCGGACCTGCGACCCGAAGGCGACTTCGCCTACGCCAACCTCGCGGTCCGCGGAAAGCTGCTCGACCAGATCAAGCGGGACCAGCTTCCCCGGGCGGTGGAACTCGCCCCGGACCTGGTCTCCTTCTGCGCGGGCGGCAACGACATCCTCCGTCCCGGCACCGACCCGGACGAGGTCGCCGAGCGTTTCGAGCGCGCGATCTCGGCCCTGACCGCCGCAGCCGGCACAGTCATGGTGACCACCGGCTTCGACACCCGTGGCGTTCCCGTGCTCAAGCACCTGCGCGGCAAGATCGCCACCTACAACGGGCACGTCCGCGCCGTCGCCGACCGGTACGGCTGTCCCGTGCTCGACCTGTGGTCCCTGAAGTCCGTGCAGGACCGCAGGGCCTGGGACGGCGACCGGCTCCACCTCTCCCCGGAGGGGCACACGCGGGTGGCGCTGCGCGCCGGGCAGGTCCTCGGCCTCGACGTGCCGGCCGATCCGGAGCAGCCCTGGCCGCTGCTCCCGCCGCGCGGCGCCCTCGACGTACGGCGCGACGACGTGCACTGGGCGCGCGAGTACCTGGTGCCCTGGATCGGGCGAAGGCTGCGCGGGGAGTCGTCCGGCGACCACGTGACCGCCAAGGGCGCGCTCTCGCCGGACGACATCAGGATGCGCATCGCGGCCGTCGCGTAGCGGGTCGCGCGGCACGGCTCGCACGTGGGGGACGGCCGGCCGTCGGCGTCGTACGGCCGGCCGCTCCACCAGTGAGGTGATCGCACGGGAGTGGCGTGGGGGCGCGAGCGGGGTCCGGTGCTGGGATGACCGCACCCGCACCCGCACCCGCACCGTTCGCTCGCACCGCACCCTCCGCACCCGCACCCGCACCCGCACCGTCCGCGCCGACACCTCGAGGACCGGTTCCGTATGCCCCTTTCCCGTACGTCCGTCGCCGCGGCGCTCGTCGCCCTGCTCACCCTCGGCGTCCCGGCATTCACCGCGCCCGCGGCGGCGGCCCTGCCGGCCCACCCCGCGGCCGACGCCGCAGCGGCCGACGCCGCAGCGGTCGGGGTCACGGCGTTCGGGGTCACGGCGGTCCGCGCCGTGGCGGTCGAAGCCGCCACCGTGACGGTGACCGGTGAGGGCAGCGCGAGCGCGGAGCCCGACCTGGCGGTCGTCGGCACCGGCGTCGAGGCCACCGCCAAGACCTCGCAGGCCGCGATGGACGCGCAGACCGGCGCCGCCGCCGCGCTGCTCGCCGCGGTCCGGGCCCAGGGCGTCGCCGACCGGGACATCCGCACCGAGAACGTCTCCCTCCACCCCGTCTACGACTACACCGGCGGGGCCTCCCGGCTGACGGGCTATCAGGCCGCCCAGTCCTTCGCCGTCACGGTGCGCCAGGTGTCGAAGACCGGCGCGGTCCTACAGGCGATCACGGACGCCGCAGGCGACGCGGCCCGCATCGGCTCCGTGGTCTTCGACGTCTCCGACGCGGCCCCCCTGCAGGCCCGTGCGAGGGAGGCCGCGCACGCCGACGCCCGGGCCAAGGCCGAGCAGTACGCCCGCCTCAGCGGCCGCGCCCTGGGCCGGCTGATCTCGCTCAGCGAGGACGCGTCCAGCACGCCGCGCCCCAGGCCCCGGCCGGGGACACGCCCGGCGCCGGCATGGCCACCGTGCCCGCGGCGCCCGGCGAGATCAAGGCGACGGCGACGGTGACGGCGGTCTACGCGCTGGACTGAAAACCCGCTCAGGCCGCACGGTCCCCTCCAGGGGCCAGCGTTCCTGCGTGCCCGAGACGCCCGGCGTCAGTCCGATTTCCCGGTTCAGCGATTCGTCCACCCACTCCCGTGCCCGTGCCCGGGGCACCGCGCCCCCGTAGGACGTCAGTTGCACGGCGAGTCCGTCGAGCAGCGCTGTCAGACGCAGGGCGGTGCCGGCCGGGTCGGGGCACCGGAACTCGCCCGCGGCCACGCCCTCCGCGATCACCCCGGTGAGCGCGGCCTTCCACTCCCGGTCGAGATGGCGGGCGACCTCCCGCAGCGCCGGCTCGCGCAGCGACACCGCCCAGCCCTCGATCCACAGCCGCCAGCCCTTGGCCTGGCCGGTGGGCGCGTACCAGCGCACCGCCGACCGCAGCCTGCGCAGCGCCGTGGTGCGGCGGCCGACCAGCTTGCGCAGATGCGTCAGGTCGTCCTGGGCCGCGCGGGCGAACGCGTCGGCGACCAGCTGCTCCTTCGTCGAGAAGTGGTACAGCACCAGGGCGTTGCTCACGCCGAGGGCCGCGGCCACGTCGGCGATCCTGACCGCCGCCACGCCCCGCGCCTCGATCTGCTCGATGGCCGCCCGCAGCAGTTCCTCCCGCCGCTCGGCCACGCTCAACCGCACCCTCGCCACGTCCGTCACCCTACACAGGGGCTGTGAGCTGCCCCGACGCCGTCACCGCCCACCGCCGAACCGCTCTATGACCGCCCGCAGCCGCTCCTTCGCGAGTCGTTTGCGAGTCCTGCGTGCGTGCGCGGCCCGCCCGCGGCGCCGTCGGTCGGGTCAGTACCGGGACGCGGTCCGGGGGCTGTCCACGCGTTGTCCGACGAGGCGACCATAATGGAACGCCTCAGCGACTCCACCTGGAGGTACCGTGTCCGGTTTCCGTTCCCTGAGCTCCGGGCTCCGCGGTCTGCAGCCCGAGGCCTTCGGCGCGGATCCGAGCGGCGAGCGCCTGGCGCGCATCCGCAGATCGCCCCACTACCAGGACGGCGTCTTCCAGAACCCCGGCGGCCCGGCGCGCATTCGCCCGTCGGGCTCGATGCTGGACTTCGCCAAGGTCTTCTTCGACAAGGAGCAGCGCCCCGGCGGGCTCCCGCGGGCACCGTGGCGGTGCACGCCACCACCCTCGCCGACCTCGCCAAGCCGCCGGTGACCGGCCTCAGGGTGACGTGGATGGGGCACTCCAGCGTGCTCGCGGAGATCGACGGGCGGCGGGTGCTGTTCGATCCGGTCTGGGGCGAGCGCTGCTCCCCCTTCGCGTTCGCGGGACCCAAGCGGCTGCACCCGGTGCCGCTTCCGCTGGCCGCGCTCGGCCCGGTCGACGTCGTCGTCATCTCGCACGACCACTACGACCATCTGGACCTGCCCACGATCAAGGCGCTGGCCGGCACGGACACCGTGTTCGCGGTGCCGCTCGGCGTCGGCGCCCATCTCGAGCACTGGGGCGTGTCCGCCGGCCGGCTGCGCGAGCTGGACTGGCACGAGGCGACCGAGGTCGGCGGGCTGACCCTGACGGCCACCCCGGCCCGCCACTTCTGCGGCCGCGGCCTGCGCAACACCCAGCACACCCTGTGGGCCTCGTGGGTGGTGGCGGGCGTGGAGCACCGGATCTTCCACAGCGGGGACACCGGTTACTTCGACGGTTTCCGCGACATCGGCGCCGCGCACGGCCCGTTCGACGCGACGATGATCCAGATCGGGGCGTACTCGGACTTCTGGCCCAAGAACCACACGGAACATACGCCGCTGCCCGGAGCCTGGCCTGACATTCACATGTCGCCGGCCCAGGGGGTACAGGCCCACCTCGATCTGCAGGGAGGCAGTCCGGGCGGGGTTCTGCTGCCGATCCACTGGGGGACGTTCAACCTGGCGCTGCACGCGTGGGCGGAGCCGGGGGAGTGGACGAAGGACGCGGCAGAGGAGGCCGGGCAGGCGGTGGCGGTCCCGCGGCCGGGTGAGCCGTTCGAGCCGGCGGGGAAGCTGCCGGTGGAGGCGTGGTGGCGGGCGGTGTCCGGTCCGATCGCCCGTCCGTGGCACCGTCCCCGACGCGCTGAGGGCGTGGCCGAGACGAGCAGGGGTGATCTCGACCTCGCGGGTGAGCGGTGACGTCGGTCGAGGGCGAGCTCGGCCAGACGGCCCGGACGCTGGAACGTCTCACGGCTGAGAAACAGGACCGTGTGCTGGGCCGAGACCCGGCTCGACTCGCACATCAGGTGGGTCAACGTCTTTGACCCCGACGCTGCCCTCGCCGCACGGGCGGCGCTCCCACGCGTCGCGGGCGGTGGCGTAGCGCAGCAGGTCACCGGCCGAGGCGATGCCGGGACGGCGGGGCCCGGCCGCCACTGCCGGCCGCAGACCAACGGCAGGGTCGAACGCTTCAACCGCACCGGTGACACGCGCGCTGCCCCGGGCTCCGCCGATCCTGTGGGGGCGGCGTAGCCCGGGGCAGTGGAGTGAGTCAGTGCAGTGCGCTTTTCGCACCAGGAGGCGTGGCTGTCCGGCCTGTGGTGGCCGGCCGGACACGTCCACGCCCACCGGGTGTTGTTCACTGCTGGGTCAGGGCGACCTCGTCAGGTCGTGTTCGGCGTGAGGTTGTAGACGATCTGTCACAGGGAGCCGCTGCTCAGGGGCCAGTTCGTCAGCGCGGCGGCGTTGCCGTTGGACGCGGTGCTTGTGAGCGAGTAGGTCATCGCCGGGGGTGGCGGCACGGACGCGTAGTGGGCCGTGCCGGCCGCCTGGGCCGGCGGATCACTCGCATGAGGTGTGCTGCCGAACGGAAGGGCGGGCGTCGGCCTCGCGCGATCCGGGGGTGATGGACTCCTGTCACCGGACCGGCCCTTCGAAAGGCAGGACGGGGGCCTCAAGGGCTTCGTCCCGGTCGCACACGAGGGTGTCCCCGTTCACCCGCAGGCGGGCGACCTGGATCGAGCTTCGCCGGTCGGCGTAGCCGCTGTCGGCTACCGCGCCCTCGGGTACCGCGCTCTCGGCGGATCGCCCCGGATGCGTGAAGTAGAAGACGAAGGCGCCGAGTTCGCTGGTGACGACGTCGGCGTGGAACCCGTAGGACGCGTCGTCCGGGCCCTGCCCGGGGCGGTCGAGAACGAGTCCTCGCGGTTGCCATGTCTGAAGGTCCCGCGAGTGAAGAACCCTCTGGCCGTGCCATTCGTCGACGAGCATCCAGTAGCTGCCGCCGAGCTCGAACACGTTCGGGCCTTCGTGGGCCGAGCACTCGACGGCAGGGCCCCGGACGGTCCACCGCGCCAGATCATCGCTGTCCGCCGCGTAGGTGTGCGCGTGATCGGCCTCGTCCTTGTACCACATGCGGTAGCCGCCCGAGGGGAGCCGCAGGACACAGGCGTCGATCACTGCCTCGGAGGAGAGCGACGGGGTGGAGCGGTAGGTCCAGGAGAAGAGGTCATGGCTCGCGTAGTGGCGGATCACGCGTGCGTGGCCCTCCCACCGGGTCGGGACACCGCGGATCACGCTGACGAACATGTGGTACTCGGTTCCGTCGTCGACGATCTCCGGGGCCCAGTAGGTGTGCCGCCCGGGCTCGATGCCCAGCCCTTCGGCGATTCCCCGGTACAGCCAGGTCGCTCCGCCGTCCGAGGAGGACGCGATGCCGATGTCGGTCCCGTGCACCCAGCTCACGTCGTTCATCGGTGGCGCGTCGGCGCGTCGGCTCGTGTAGAACATCCACCACTCGCCGGCATGCCGGTTCCAGATGACGGTGGGGTCGGTCGCGCCGTCGTGAACGGGGTCTCGGAACAGAGGTTGGGGAACGGCTGTCATGGTTCTTCCCGGGCGTGAGTGCGGTGGCGTCCTATGACTCCGAGTCAGTTCTGACGGTTCGTCAGGCGGATCATGTTCCAGGAGAGCGGCTCGAGTTCGGTGTGGAGGACGCCGCCGGTGAGGGTGGTGCCGGCGGCGGCGTGCGGGGTGACCCGGTCGGGCCGGTCCGCGGTGTTGACGGCCTCCGGGTCGCCGTCGGCCAGGGTCAGGTGCTCGACGACGGTGCGGGCGTCGGTGCCGCGCAGGTCGATCTCCAGCGGCAGGGCCGTGTCCTGGCCGCGGTTGACGGCGAACACGGTGATGTCGCCGGTCTCGTCGTCCAGCACGGCGGTGGCGTGCAGCAGCGGTACGTCACCGAAGCGGTCGGTGTGGTACGTCGGGCTGTCCACCTCGACGCGCAGCACCCGGCCGCGTCCGTGCGCCGACGCCTGGGCGAAGGGGTAGAACGTGGTCTGCCGCCAGGCCGCGCCGCCCGGTTCGGTCATGATCGGCGCGATGACGTTGACGAGCTGGGCGAGGGAGGCCGCGGTGACCCGGTCGGCGTGCCGCAGCAGGGCGATGAGCAGTGAGCCGAAGACCACGGCGTCGGTGACGGTGTAGACGTCCTCCAGCAGGCGCGGCGCCTGCTGCCACTCCTCCACGTGGTGCGGGTTGGGCCGCTTCTGGTACCAGACGTTCCACTCGTCGAAGGAGAGGTTGATGTGCTTCTTCGCCTTGAGGCGGGCCCGGACGTGGTCGCACGTGGCGACGACCGACTCGATGAAGTGCTCCATGTCCACGGCCGAGGCCAGGAAGGAGTCGCGGTCGCCGTCGACCTCCTCGTAGTAGGCGTGCAGGGAGACGTGGTCGACGAGGTCGTACGTGGCCTCCAGCACCGTCGCCTCCCAGGAGGCGAAGGTCGGCATGGAGGAACTGGAGCTGCCGCAGGCCACCAGCTCCAGGCCGGGGTCGACCTGCCGCATGGCGCGGGCGGTCTCGGCTGCGAGGCGGCCGTACTCCTCGGGCGTCTTGTGGCCGGTCTGCCAGGGGCCGTCCATCTCGTTGCCCAGGCACCACATCCGGATGCCGTACGGCTCCTTGCCGCCGTGGGCGACGCGGCGGTCGGACAGTTCGGTGCCGCCGGGGTGGTTGCAGTACTCCAGCAGCCGTACGGCGTCCTCGACGCCGCGGGTGCCGAGGTTGACGGCCATCATCGGCTCCATGCCGGTCTTCCCGCAGAAGTCCATGAACTCGCCGAGTCCGAACTCGTTGGTCTCGGTGGACTTCCAGGCCAGGTCCAGCCGGCTCGGCCGCTCCTCGCGCGGGCCCACGCTGTCCTCCCAGCGGTAGCCGGAGACGAAGTTGCCGCCGGGATAGCGGACGGTGCTGACGCCGAGCTCCCGGACCAGCGCCAGGACGTCCTGGCGCAGGCCGTCCGCGTCGGCGGTGGGGTGGCCGGGCTCGTAGATGCCGGTGTAGACGCAGCGTCCCATGTGCTCGACGAACGATCCGTACAGACGGGGGTTGACGCTGCCGACGGCGAAGGCCGGGTCGAGGGTGAACCGTGCGGGGGAGGTGCCGGGGTGGGACATGACTGCCTTTCGAGCAAGTGTTTCGAGCACGTGGGGGAGCGCGGTCAGAGCGCCAGTGCGCAGACCACCGAGGGGGACGAGACCGGGGGGTGGGGCTGGGTGAGGGTGCCGCCGTCCCCGACCCGCAGGGCGGCGAGGGTGCCGCTGTGCTGGTTGGCGACGAGGAGGTGGCCGGCCGCCAGGGTCAGACCGCGTGGCCAGGAACCGCCGGCGGGGACCTCGCCGACCGGTTCCAGGGCGGTGCCGGTGAGGCGGAACGCGGCGACCGTGTCCGCGCCGCGGTTGGTCACCCAGACGAAGTGTCCGCAGGGTGAGGCGACGATTCCGCCGGGCTGGTTGGTGACGTCCGGAGCCGCCGTGGCGGGTACGGAGGAGAGGGGCGTGAGGATGCCCGTGGCGGCGTCGTAGCGGTGGCAGGTGACGGTCGAGGACAACTCGTCCGCGCTGAACATCAGGTCACCGTAGGGGGAGAAGGCGAGGTGGCGGGGTCCGGAACCCGGGCTCGACGGGTTCACCGCGACCCGCTCCAGGATTCCGGTGCGGGTGTCGAGCCGGTAGGTGAACACCGCGTCCGCACCGAGGTCGGTGGCCAGCACGAAACGGCCTGCCGGGTCGAGAAGGACCTGATGGGCGTGGCTGCCCTCCTGCCGCCCGGTGACCGGTCCCGACCCCTGGTGGACGACCAGGTCGGTCGCCTCCAGCAGGCGTCCGTCCGGGCCGAGCCGGTGCACCGCCACGGTGCCCGGCGCGGTGTCGCTGCCGTAGTTCGCGGTCAGCAGCCACCCGCCGTCCGGGTGGACGGTGAGGTGGCACGGGTTCGCCCCGCCGCTGCTCACCGGGTCGCCCAGCGGGGACAGGGCGCCGTCGCGGGAGACGGCGCTGACGGTGCCCGACTCGCCCTCGTTCGTGCTGTAGACGACGTCGAGCGACGGGTGAGCCGCCAGGAAGGAGGCTCCGCTGACGGGCAGCGGCTTCACCTCGTCGTCGTACGTCAGCCGGCCGGTGCCGGGGTCGAGGTGCAGGGCGGCGACGCCGGGGCCTTCGCCGCCGGAGTCCGGAGTGTAGGAGCCGGTGAGGACGGGCATCGCGTCGGTGGAGGGGCTTGAGAGCATGGGTGGTCCCGAAAGTGCTGGTGCGGTGGCGTACGGGGAGGAGGTGTCAGCGGACGATGTCGTCGTGGTGGTCGAGCAGGCCCAGTTCGGAGCGGCGGGGCAGGCCCTCCCAGTCCCCGGCGGTGCTCACCGCGAAGGCGCCGAGCAGGGCGGCGGTGTGCAGCCGCCGCTCCGGGGCCTCGTCCGCGAGGAGTTCGGCGAGGTACCCGGCGGCGAAGGCGTCTCCCGCGCCCACCGAGTCGTGGACGCGGACCGGAACCGCGGGTTGCCGGTAGGACTGTCCGTCGAGGAGTGCGTACGCCCCTTCGGCGCCGAGCTTGATCACGGCGCCGGCGGGTCCGAGGGCGCAGATGCCCTTGGCGAGTTCCTCCGGCCCCTCGGTGCCGGGCACGACCAGGGCGGCCTCGTGCGGTCCGGCGAAAACCAGGTCGCTCCTGCGCAGCAGGGGCAGCAGGGTGCGCCGGGCTTCGTCCTCGCTCCACAGCAGGGACCGGTAGTTGATGTCCAGGGAGACGGTCACCCCGGCGGCGGCGGCGATGTCCACGGCATGGGTCACGGCCGCGGCCGGTCCCTCTCCGAGCGCCGGGGTGATGCCCGTGATGTGGAGGATCGCCGCCCCCGCGACGAGGTGCTCGGGGATGTCGTCGGCGGTCAGCCGGGCCCCTGCTGTGTGGGTGCGGTAGTAGCGCGTACGGCTGTGGGTGGTGGTGCGATGTTCCTTCAGCAGGAGGGAGGTGGGGGCGGGGTCGCGCACGACGACGGTGGTGACGCCTTCGGCCCGCAGTTCCCGCAGGACGAGGTCGCCGAGTTCGTCGTCGCCCACCCGGCCTATCCAGGTGGCGGATCCGCCGAGGCGGCTGACGCCTATGGCGACGTTCGACTCGGCGCCGGCGATCCCGAGGCGCAGGGTCGTGCCGAGCGTGAACGGGCCGGGGCCCCGGGCGCCCATGACGGCGAGGACGTCGCCGACGGTCACGAGGTAGGACTCGGGCTCGGAGTCAGGGGGTGCAGTCGTGCTCACGCGGTCGCCTCCCCGGCCCGTACGGTGATCCCGACCGCGTCCAGCAGTGCGCGCGCCCTCGCGGTGAGGGCGTCCAGCGCCCCCGGAGCCGGGTCGCGGTCCGCCCCGCGCAGCAGCGGGGAGCCGATGCCGACGGCGCAGGCGCCCGCGTCCAGGTAGTCCCGCGCCTCGTCGATGCCGACGCCGCCGACGGCGACGAGCGGGATGTCGGGGAGGGGTGCCCGCAGCTGGCGCAGATGTCCGATCCCGCCCGTGCTCGCGGGGAAGAGTTTCACGGCGGCGGCGCCCGCCTGCCATGCCTGGGACACCTCGGTCGGCGTCCAGGCGCCCGGGTAGCAAGGGATGCCGCGGTCCGCCGCGTGCCGGACGACGGCGGTGTCCACGACGGGGGCGACCAGGAAGTCCGCTCCCGCCGACAGCGCGTCCCTGGCCTGCGCGCCGGTGATCACGGTGCCGGCGCCGATCGCGACGCCGGGGCCGAGTTCGGCCCGGATACGGGCCACCGCGTCGAGCGCTCCGGCGGTGGTGAGGGTGACCTCCAGGCAGGTGACGCCGCCGGCCGCGAGCGCCCGGGCCACGGCGGGCAGCCCGGAGGCGTCGGCCGACCTGAGGATGGCCATGACCCCGGTCCGCCCGAGCTGCGGGGTGAGGGCGGGACGCTCGGTCATGCCCCCACCGCCGCAGGTGCCATGGCGTTTGCCTGGGTGTCGGTCATTGCGAGGTTTCCTTTGCGGCGAGGTGCGTTGGTGAACACGAGTCAGGCGTGGGTCACTTGAGGCCGGAGGTGGCGACGCCGGCGACGAAGCCCCGCTGCACGATCAGGAACAGCG
The DNA here is from genome assembly GCF_036898465.1 of Streptomyces sp. B21-105. Classification (NCBI taxonomy): domain Bacteria; kingdom Bacillati; phylum Actinomycetota; class Actinomycetes; order Kitasatosporales; family Streptomycetaceae; genus Streptomyces; species Streptomyces sp. B21-105. Next base: position 8,141,267 of record NZ_JARUMJ010000001.1, read on the forward strand.
CCAGCACCGGGACGACGTACATCACCGCGCCCGCGGCGACCAGGTTCCCCAGCGGTGAGCCGTGCGCGTTGACGTAGCCGTAGGCGAGCTTGACCGCGAGGGTGGTGTGGGCGTCGTCCAGCAACAGGGCGGGCGCGATGTAGTCGCCCCAGGTCCAGCTGAAGGACAGGATCAGGCTGGTGGCGATGACCGGCCAGGACTGGGGCAGGAAGATGCGCCAGAAGATGCGGATCTGCCCGCAGCCGTCGATGATCGCGGCCTCCTCCAGCTCCTTGGGCATGTTCGAGAAGAACTGCCGGAACAGGAAGATCAGGTACGGGGCGCCGCACAGGCCCCACAGCACCCACGGCACGTAGGTGTTGGTGAGGTGCAGCTTGGCGAAGAGCAGATAGGTCGGGATGAGGGTGAGGATCTGCGGCAGCATCATCGTCGACAGCAGAACGTTGAAGACGAGCTTCTTGCCGGGCGCGTGGAGACGGGCGAATCCGTAGCCCGCCCACGCCGAGGCCAGAGTGACCAGTACCGCGTACACGGTGGCGATCGTCAGGGAGTTGCGGGCGTAGCCGAAGTAGTCGATATGGGTCAGCGCGTCACGGAAGTTGCTCAGGTTGGGGTGGTGCGGCCACCAGTGGACGGGCAGGGCGCGCAACTCGTCGGGGGCTTTCAGAGCGGTGTCCAGCAGCCAGGCGAACGGGCCCAGGAAGAGGACGAGGGCGCCGACCAGCAGCATGTAGACGGCACTTCTGCGGCGGAACACCATCACTTGCCTCCGAGCGTGCGTGGCCGGGACTGCTTGTCCGGCTCCGGGTCCACGGCGTAGAAGACCGCGCCCTTGCTGAGTTTGAAGACCAGGAAGGTGATGGCGACGATGATCAGGAACAGCACCCATAGCATCGCGGAGGCGTATCCGTAGCGGCCGTTGGCGAAGTACTGGGCGAACACGTGGATCATGAACAGGTAGTTGCCCTCGGGGACGGCCGTGACGCCCCTGGGGGTGGGGTCGAGGGAGATCAGCAGCGGCAGGAAGCTCTGCACGGCGGCGATGATGCCGGTGATGACCTGGAAGAACAGCACCGGGGAGAGGAGGGGAAGGGTGATCCGGCTGAAGGACTGCCAGGTGTTCGCCCCGTCGATGCGGGCGGCCTCGTACAGCTCTTTGGGGACGTCCTGCAGCCCCGCGAGTGAGACGATCATGGCGTTGCCGGCGCCCCACAGGGTGAGGGTGACCAGGACCCAGCGGGCGTAGGGGTCCATCAGCCAGCTGATGCCGTCGAGGTTCAGGGCGTCCAGGGCGCCGTTGGCCGCGCCCGAGTCCCGGTCGAAGATCAGCTTGAAGGTGAGGGCGGCGCCGACCGGCGGGACGACGGCGGGCAGGTACAGCAGGGTGCGGAACACTCCGCGAGCCCGGATCGGCTGGTTGACCAGGATGGCGAGCAGCAGCCCCGCGGCGAGCGTCAGCGGCACGGTGATCGCCGTGAAGATGCCCGTGCGGGCCAGGGAGGACATCGTCTCCGGGTCGGTGAAGACCTCCCGGTAGTTGTCCAGGCCGACGAAACGGGAGTTGTCCGACAGGCCGTCGGCGTTGGTCAGGCTCAGCCACAGCGCATAGCCGAGCGGAAAGGCCGTCAGGGCCAGGAAGCCCAGCACCCACGGGCCTGCGAACACGTAGAAGGACAAGGCCCGGCGGCTGGACAGCGAGCGGCGTCCGCGGGCGCTGTGCGCGCCGGTGCGGGGCCCGGGCCGGGCGGCTGCCTCCCCGGAGGGAGACGGCGCGCCCGGCGCGGTGATCTGTCCGGTGCTCACCCCACGAGCTCCTTGCCCTGGGCGAGCTGCTCGTTCATCCGGGAGTTGAGCGTGTCGGCGACCTTGCCGGCGGGCGTCCCGGACTTCACGGCGCCCGGCAGGACCTTGGTCAGCACGCCCTCCAGGGCGGCCTGCTGGGCGTACGGGGTGAAGCTGAGCACCGAGAAGTGCGGCAGCTCCTGTTCCTGCACCTGGAACGCCTGCTTCTGGAAGGCGTTGGTCTGCGGCATCTTCGAGCGCAGCGACGTCAGCGAGGGAATGCCCCAGCCGCTCGCCGCGCGGTCCTGGGCGGGCTTGCCGCCGAAGTACCACTCGAAGAACTTCCAGGACGCGTCCTTGTTCTTGGCGTCCCTCGGGATCCAGAAGCCGGTGGCGCCGAAGCAGGAGCTGACGCGGTTGCCGCCGAACTGCGGGGCGGGCGCGAAGCGGGAGGCTGCCGCGAGTTTGGGGTCACCGCCGATGAGGCCGCCGAACCAGTAGCCGTTGCAGCTCATCGCCATGCGGTTGGCCTGGTAGGTGGGGCCGTCCCAGCCGTCCGGGTTGGGGTTGGTGACGCTCGGGCCTATGTCGGCCTTCGCGTAGTCCAGATACCACTGCAGCGCCTTGAGCGCTTCGGGGGAGGAGAAGTCCACCGTGGCCAGGTCCTCGGCGAACAGGCTGCCGCCGGCCGACGCGGTCATGCCCATGAGCTGCGGGAAGACGCCCATGCCGGTGGCGTTGAGTCCGTAGACCTTCACCTTGCCCAGGCGGCGCTTGACCAGCTTCTTGCCCAGGTCCAGCCACTCGTCGTAGGAGATCGGCTCGGTCGCGCTCGGCACGTCCAGTTTCGCGGCCTCGAACAGATCGGTGCGGTACCAGAACATGGAGTCCTGGGAGTAGTCCTTGGCCATGCCGTAGCGCGGTCCGGCGCCCTGCTTCTTGCCGTCGTAGCGCCACACGTCGTTGACCGGGTCGAGGTCGGAGACCTTCAGCGCCGAGCTCTTGGCGAAGTACGGGTCGAGGTCCGTCATCAGGCCGCGGGCGGCGAAATACGGGGTCTCGGTCGCGCCGAAGCCGCGGACCACGTCCGGCGGGTTCTTGGCGGCCAGCATGGCGTTGAGCTTGGTGGGGTCCCAGATGATGACGTTGATGTTCATCCCCAGCGCCTCTTCGGCAGCCTTGAGGGCGTTCTTGTCCCACTCGTTCTGCACCGTCATCACGGTGAGCGTCGTCTTACCGCTCCCGGACCCGCTCGCGGTGTTGCCGACGGAGCCGGCGCAGGCGGACAGTGCGGACGCGCCGAGCGCGGCACCGGCGGAGACGGCGAGGAAGCGCCGCCTGTCGAGCGATGGCGTCTTTGACATGGGCATGCTGATAAGCCTTTCGTGCGGCGTACGCGAATGCGGGACGTACGGCGGCTGCGACGTGCGAGGGGCGTGGCGGCATGGAGGTGCCGAGGGGGGCGAACGGCGGGGCGGGCGGCCGGTGGAACGCCGGCGCGCTCGGCGGTGGTGCGAGATGCCCCGGACCGAGCGCATCCGTCTGCGTGGACGGGTGGGCGGACCGGAGTGGCGGGGACCGCGGGTGCGACGGTGGTCGCGTTCGCGGTGAGCCCGGGGGCGGGGCGGCTCCTCGGCCCAGTTGACTGAAGGTCAGTTGTGGCCGACATCTTGCGTTTCCGATATAACCGATTTATTAGGCTCTGCTCAGACTTATCTCTTATTTCGGTCTGAGGAAACCGGTTGACTGAAACTTTCGCGAACGTTAGGTTGCGTCAGCAGAAGGTGTCAAGAGGCTAGAACGCGTCATCCCGGCCGCAGCAGGCGGACCGGGCAACGCCCACCGGGGAGGGGAGCACGTGTCGGAACAGCCCGTCCGGGCCAAGCTCGTGGATGTGGCCCATGCGGCCGGAGTCTCCAAGGCCACCGTGTCCAAGGTGCTCAATGGCCGGCCGGACCTGTCCGTCCGGCCGGAGACGCGCCGGCGCGTCCATGAGGCCGCCGAGGCACTCGGCTACCGGCCGCACTCCGGTGCACGGGCCCTGGCCGGCGCCAGCACCCACGCACTGGCCCTGCTGGTCCCCGCCCTCGCGAACCCCACCTACGTCACCATCGCCCGCGGCGCCTACCAGCGGGCCCGCGAACGGGGCTATCTCTCCCTGCTGGCCGAGGACTTCGACGGGCAGGAAGCCGACGAGTCGTTCCACGACCTGGTGCAGGAGGGCAGGGTCGACGGGCTGCTCATCGCCTCGGCCCGCCCCGGCCATCCCCTGCTGGACGCGCTGAGCCGCAGCGCGGTCCCGCACGTCTTCCTCAACCGCTCGGTCGAGGGCTCCGGCCGCAACATCACCATGGACGTCGCCCGCTCCAGCGTGACCGCGCTCGACCACCTGCACGGCCTCGGCCATCGAGCGGTCGGCCACATCGCGGGCCCGCCCGGGATCACGCCCAGCGAGGTCCGCAAGGAGGCGTTCCTGCGCCACGCCGACGCACTGGGACTGGACGCGGCTCCGGTCGCCTCCGGGGACTTCACCGAGGACGGCGGAGGATCCGCCGCACGGGAGCTGTTGCGCCCGCCCGCCGATGGTGCGCGCCCCCCGGTCACCGCCCTCTACACCAGCTCACTCGCCCAGGCGATAGGCGCCATGGCCGCGATCAGGGACCTCGGCCTCAGGATCCCGGAGGACGTCTCCGTGGTCGGCAACGACGACCTGCCCGTGGCCGCGCACCTCCATCCCCCGCTGACCACCGTCGCGATGCCCCTGCACGACCTGGGAACCGCCGCAGTGGACGCCCTGGTGGCCACCATCGAGGGCGCGCCGGTGGGCGACGTCGTCGTACCGACCGAGCCACGGCTGGTGCTGCGCGGCTCCACGGCCAGACCAGCACGACCAGGAGAAACGCCATGACCGTCGCCGCCGCACCGGCACGTTTCACCGGCCGTACGGCCCTGCTCACCGCGGCCGCCTCCGGCATCGGGGCGGCCACCGCCCGCCGGCTGGCGGCGGAGGGAGCGTCCGTCCTGGTCACCGACGTGGATGCGGAGGGCGCCCATCGTGTGGCCGAGGAGATCCGCGCCGGGGGCGGGCGGGCGCGGGACCGTCCCCTCGACGCCACCTCGCCGACGGAGTGGGCCGCGGCCGTCGCCGACGCCGGGTCCTGGACCGGACGTCTCGACGTGCTCCACCTCAACGCCGGGCGCAACCTGCCCGGAGCGGCACACGAACTCGACGACGCCGCCTGGCACGACCAACTGCGGCTCTCCCTCGACTCGGTGTTCTACGGCGTCCGTGCCGCGGTGCCCCTGCTGAGGACGGCCAGGGGCACGGTGGTGATCACCTCGTCCGTGCACGCGGCCCTCGGCTTCAAGGGCTATCCCGCGTACGCGGCGGCCAAGGGCGGGATCGACGCCCTCGTACGCCAGTTGGCCGTCGAGTACGGCGGACAGATCAGGTTCAACGCCGTCCTGCCCGGAGCCGTGGTCACCGCCCTGTGGGCCGGGGTCCCCCACGAGTACAAGGCGAAGACCGCCGCGCGCACCCCTGTCGGCCGGCTCGGCGCCCCCGAGGACATCGCCGCCGCCGTGGCCTTCCTCGCCTCCGACGACGCCTCCTTCGTCACCGGCCAGAACCTGCTCGTGGACGGTGGCCGCAGCATCAGCTCCCAGGAGTAGGCCGCCGCGCCCTGGCCCTTCAGGGCCGGCAACACGCTGCCACGCTCCGGCCGTTCCGCGCGACCGACCGACAGACAGAGCCGCCCGACGATCGCACGCCCGGCCAGCGCCGGGCACGCCCCGACCGCCGAAGCCCGGCGTGGCACCCCGGCTCACCCCCGCCGGGCACGCCCCGACCGCCGAACGTCGGCGCCGCACGCCGGCTCACCTCCGCCGCTCACCCCCGGCGCCGCACCCCCGCCGCCCGGCCTGCGCAGCAGCCCCTTCGCGTGTCTGACCCTCTGCCTCCCCGCCCGAGCGGGCGCTTGCCCGTGCTCGCTCCCACCATGACCGCCCCACCCTCCATCCCCACATACCGGCCCCCGCCCCGCCGTGGCCCAGCACAGAACCCGGAGACCCACCCCATGAAGATCACTGGATACGAACTCTTCCTCGTCGAACCGCGCTGGCTCTTCCTTCGCGTCGACACCGACGAGGGCATCTCCGGGTGGGGCGAACCCATCGTCGAGGGCAAGGCCCACACCGTCGCCCGCTGCGTCGAGGAGATGTTCGACTACCTGGTCGGCCAGGACCCGGCGCGGATCGAGGAGCACTGGCAGGTACTCGCAAAGAGCGGCTTCTACCGCGGCGGCGTCGTCCTGAACAGTGCCCTGTCCGGCATCGACCAGGCCCTGTGGGACATCGCGGGCAAGACGCACGGTGTCCCCGTCCACCAGCTGCTCGGCGGCCACGTGCGTGACCGGGTGCGCGTCTACGGCTGGGTCGGTGGCGAAACCCCCGAAGAACTGGCCGAGTCCGCGGCCGCGCAGGTCGCCAAGGGCATGACGGCGGTCAAGCTGAACCCCTGCGGACAGCTGGAGCCTCTCGCCACGCCCGCCGCGATCAACGCCATCGTGGACGGGGTGAGTGCGGTCCGCGAGGCGATCGGACCGGAACGCGACCTGGCGCTGGACTTCCACGGCCGCTTCAGCGGGGCGATGTCGCGCCGTGTACTTCCGCTCCTGGAGCCGCTGCTGCCGCTCTTTGTCGAGGAGCCCGTGCTGCCGGAGTTCTCCAGGGACCTCGGCGCCGTGGTGCGCTCCACCTCCATCCCCATCGCCACCGGTGAACGGCTCTACTCACGCTGGGACTTCCGCTCGGTGCTCTCCGACGGCATCGCGGTGGCCCAGCCGGACATCAGCCACGCCGGGGGCATTTCCGAGAGCCGCCGGATCGCCGCGATGGCCGAGGCGTACGACGTCATGGTGGCCCCGCACTGCCCGCTCGGTCCGATCGCCCTCGCGGCCAGCCTGCAACTCGACTTCGCGATCCCCAACTTCCTCATCCAGGAACAGGCACTGGGCATCGGCTACGGCGACAGCGGCGGACTGCTGGACTACCTCGCCGACACGACGCCCTTCACGTTCCATGACGGCTACGTCGACCGTCCGACCGCGCCCGGTCTCGGCATCACGATTGATGAGAACGCGGTCCGCGCCGCCGCCGAACGCGGCCACCGCTGGCGCAACCCGGTCTGGCGCAACACGGACGGATCACTGGCCGCCTGGTAGTCCCTGGCAGCCCCAGAAGCAGGTACCCCATCACGGCAGCCTGGGTCGCCTCCCCTGAGTCGCGCGAGTGTGAAGGCGTCGTCCCGCGGCCGTCCGAAAGAAGGAAGCGGTGCCCACCGTCGTGCAACTGTGGGCCGGGAAGGCGTGGACCGTCCGCGGGGCGGCCGACGCCTTCCTCGGCTCGCTCCGGTCCCGGCGACCTCCGCGCCGTAGCCGCGGCGGACCACATGCGCGCCCGCGTCCTGGACGCGCACTGCGCGGCGATCGGCCGCTACCCCGCCGAGATCACCCGCTCCGCCTTCCTGCACGTCGTAGGCCATGTCAGCGATCATCTCGGGCACTCGGGGAGTCTCGCGAGCCCGAGGCCGGCGGATCGACAGCCCACGTCCTTCCCGCCCGTCCTGGAGGCCGCCCTGGTGTACCTGTCGATCGACGGGATGCCGGGAAACGACCTCTGGTCGATCGCGTGATGATGCCGATTCACTGGGACACCTTCAATCTCACCACGCACGCCTGGGCCGAGCCGGGGGAGGGCACGCCGGCCGGGCGCGCGCACCGGCGCCGCGGCTGCGCGGGTCGCCCTGCGCCGGCCCGGGGAGTCCTTCGAGCTCACCGGCGAGGCCGTTCCGGAAGAGCCGTGGTGGCGTGGTGCGCCGTCGCCCCACAGGGGAACGGCGGCCGCTGGACGACCCGGCACCCAAGGCCAATGCCGATACTCAAAGTGATGTTCAGGCCGGTGTCGCCGGGGGCGGCGAGGCGCCGGGGGTGGTTCCGGCGGGCCGGCCGGAGTGCGGTGACGTTCGACCGTGCGGGGTCAGGGGCGAATTACCCCCTCGGCCCGCACGGTCGTTTTGGTACCGCCTCCGACCAGGTCTGATCGAATTTCTTCCATGCTGTTTCGTGGGAGGCGCAGGCTTATCGGTCTGTCGTACGAAGCCTCATACCAGAGCGGGACGCTCCCTGGAGGACTTTGTCAACTGCCCACCGCACATGATGGCTTGCCGACTACTGTGAGTGGCCGTCGGGCGACACCGGGCCGCATTCCCGGTCTCTCCCGACCGACGACCCGGCTCGACGGACCAGTACGAGGACACCGATGTCTCACCTCCGCGCACCCGCCGCACGAGCAGACCGCCGTGAGGGCGGGCGGCACGGGCGGCCCGTCCCCCGCATCGCACCGGCGTCGGCCGAGACACAGATACGGCCCCAGTTGGTACGGCTCGCCGTGCTCCCCCCGACCGCGGTGGCCCTGAGCGCCTGCGCGGTCGTCCTGTTCACGGTGCGCTCCAGCGGCCTGCGTCCCGGCCCGACCCTGTGGGCGGTCCTGGTCGGCGCCGCCGCGGTGACCGGTGTCGGCATCGTGATCGCCGCGGTGGCCGCCGACCGCGCGGCCCGCTCCGTCAGCGACCGCCTCGCCGCCCTGCGCCGCAGCAGCGCACGCGGCGAGGCCGACCTGCGCGCCGTCATCGAGGCGCTGCGCCGCGGCGAGGTCCCCCCGCAGCGCACGTCGCGAAGCGGACCGCCGGCCGGCGCGGACGACTTCGAACTGCTCGCGGCCGACCTGGCGCACGCCCACGACGGGGCCGTCACCGCCGTCGTGCAGGCCGCACAGCTGTCGAGCCAGGCGGGCAGCGAACAGAAGCTGGAGGTGTTCGTCAACCTCGCGCGGCGTCTGCAATCCCTGGTGCACCGCGAGATCTCGATCCTCGACGAGCTGGAGAACGAGATCGAGGACCCCGATCTGCTCAAGGGCCTCTTCCACGTCGACCACCTCGCCACCCGCATCCGCCGGCACGCCGAGAACCTCGCCGTCCTCGGCGGTGCCGTGTCGCGCCGGCAGTGGAGCAACCCGGTCCCCATGACCGAGGTGCTGCGCTCCGCCATCGCCGAGGTCGAGCAGTACGCCCGTGTGAAACTCGTCCCGCCCGTCGACGGCGAACTGCGAGGTCACGCCGTCGCCGACGTCATCCACCTGCTCGCCGAACTCGTCGAGAACGCCACGGTGTTCTCCGCGCCGCACACCCAGGTGCTGCTGCGGGCCAACCTCGTCACCTCCGGGCTGGCCGTCGAGGTCGAGGACCGCGGGCTCGGCCTGCCGGTCGAGGAACAGAGCAGGATGAACGCCCTGCTCGCCGACCCCGACCAGGTCAACGTCGGCCGGCTGCTGGCCGACGGGCGCATCGGCCTGTTCGTCGTCTCCCAGCTGGCCCGGCGGCACGGCATCCGGGTCCGTCTGCAGAGCAACATCTACGGCGGCGTCCAGGCCGTCCTGGTCGTGCCGCAGGCCCTGCTCGGCTCCGCGCCGGGCGTCCTCGCGGCGTCGTCGCCGGGCCCGGACACCGACGGCGCGGGACGGCCGCTCGCTCCCGCCACGGCTCCTGCCATGACCCCTGCGGCGACGCCGCGCACGACGGCCCCGGCCCGGCCGCCGCTGCCCGCGGCCCCCTCGGCCCGGCCCGGCCGCCCCGGACCGCGGCGGCTCGCCGCCGGCGCCGACCGGACGCCGACGCGGGACACCAGTGGCGCGGACCACTCGTTCGGCTCCGCTCCGACCGCCGCCCCCGCCACTGCTCCAGCCGCCGCCGTCTCCGTGCACGCCTCCGCCCCGGCGCCGGTGCACGCCGCGGCAACAGCGCACACGCGAACCGAGCCCTCGGCGACGCAGGCCCCCTCGCAGACGCAGGACACCGCGTCCGTCGGCTCGTCGGGCGGCGGCCTGCCGGGGGAAGCCCGGCTCCCGTCCCGCACGGGACGGCCGCCGGGGCCGACGGCGTCGTCGCCGGCGCGGCACACACCCGAGGCCGGGGCGCTGGTGGGGCTTCCGTCGCTGTCGCCGTCTCCGCAGGGCGCCTCCGCGACCGGCCCCGCCGCGCACGCCTCGCAGCGGCCCGGGACCGGCGCCCCGCGCGACGACGGGCCCGCGCCGCTCCCGGTCCGCGGCGCCCGAGCGGCGCGGCCCAACCCGGCCGAGGCCGTGCCCGGCATCCGCAGCGGCGACCGGCCCGTCGTCGAACAGCACGAGGGCATCGCGCCCACCCCGCGCGTCGGCACGGTGCGCGGCACCATGGGCAAGCCCCACCTGCCCCGCCGCCGCGCCCAGGAGCACATCGTCCCCCAACTGCGCGGCGGCCCCGCCCCCCGCCCGGACATCGAACCGTCCGCCGGCCACGACCCCGGTCTCATGGCCGCCTTCCAACGGGGCGTCGGCCTCGCCGAGGCCCAGCAGAGCCTGGAGGCGGACGCCCCGGAGCCGTCGTCCGCGAAGCCCGCCACCCGCCCCGAGCCGTACGGGTCTCAGCCTGGCGTCCGTCCTGAGCCGTACCGAGCGGAGTCGGCGGTACGCCCGAAGTCGCGTGGCTCGGAGTCGACGGCGCGCCCCGAGCCGTACGGGCCGGAGCCTGCCGTCCGGCCCGAGCCGCACAGGTCGGAGTCGGCTGTTCAGCCCGAGTCGTACAGGTCGACGTCGGTCGTCCGGCCCGAGCCGTACCCCACCGCGCAGCCCTGGGACACGGGCTCGCTCCTGTCGGCGCAGGGCCGCGGCGAGCGTGCGGGCGACTCCGGTCACGGCGGCGACGCGACGGACGGCGCCGCGTGGGGCGTCCCGCTCCCGCTCCTGCCGCCCGCGCCGTCCCCCGGCGACGCACGGTCGGCGCACCGGCCCGGGATAGCCGAGGCGCGCCCCGCGCACGCCGCCGCGCCCCCCGAGGCGTACGGCGCGCGGGGCGGGCTGGACCTGCCCGACCCCGACCGATCCACCGCCCGGCACGACGGGAGCGCACCAGCCGGATGAGCCCTGCGAGCACCCCCACCCCCACCCCCACCCGAACTCCCATCCCCACCCCCAGCGCTCCCGCAGACCTTCGTACCCCAAGGAGTCGATCCACCATGGCGAGCGATGCGCCGACCGGCCATGTATCCGACCTCGACTGGCTGATGAGCGGCCTCGTGCAGCGCGTGCCGCACACCATGAGCGCGGTACTGCTCTCCTGCGACGGACTGGTGAAGTCGGTCCACGGCCTGGACGCCGACAGCGCCGACCACATGGCGGCGCTGGCGTCCGGCCTGTACTCCCTCGGCCGCAGTGCCGGCATCCGGTTCGCCGACGGCGGCGACGTGCGGCAGGTCGTCGTCGAACTCGACTCGACGCTGCTGTTCGTCACCACCGCCGGCTCCGGCACCTGCCTAGCGGTGCTCGCCGGGCGGGAGGCCGACGCCGCCGTGCTCGGCTACGAGATGGCGATGCTGGTGAAGAGCGTCCGGCCGTACCTGATGACCGCGCCCCGGCAGCACGCCGTCGAACCGTCGGTGATGGGACCTTGAGGGTGGCGGCGGCCGGCGACGGGCCCTGGCTCGACGACGCGGCCGGACGGCTGGTGCGCCCTTTCACCGTCAGCGGCGGCCGGACCAGGCCCAGCGTCGCCCTCGATCTCATGTCGCAGGTGATGGCCACCGGAGCGACCCCCCTCGGCTACCTCGGACCCGAACACGCACTGGCGCTCGACCTGACCCGCGCGCCCGTGTCGGTCGCCGAGATCGCGGCCCATCTCAAGCTGCCGGCGGCGGTCACCAAAGTGCTGCTGTCGGACCTCCTCGACTGCGGGGCCCTGACCACCAAACCCCCCGAGTACCACCACATCCCCACCGACCGGGCCCTTCTGGAGGCAGTGCTCGATGGACTACGACGACAGCTCTGAGCACGACGACGCGTACGAGGCGTACGGCGCGCACCGCCGCCACGCAGCGCACGACGCCGGCGGCTCGGACCCCTTCCCCACCGCACTGAAGATCCTGGTCGCGGGCGGCTTCGGCGTGGGCAAGACGACCTTCGTGGGCGCCGTGAGCGAGATCGCGCCGCTCAGCACGGAGGAGCTGCTCACCACCGTCAGCGCCGCGACCGACAACCTCGACGGCATCGAGAACAAGGTCGAGACGACCGTCGCCATGGACTTCGGCCGGATCAGCCTCGACCCGCAGCATGTGCTGTACCTGTTCGGGACGCCCGGGCAGGAGCGGTTCTGGTTCATGTGGGACGAGTTGTCCGAGGGCGCCCTCGGCGCGGTCATCCTCGCCGACACCCGGCGCCTCGAGGAGTGTTTCGCGGCCGTCGACTTCTTCGAGGAACGCGGACTCGCCTTCATCGTCGCCCTCAACGAGTTCGACGGCTCCCACCGTTACGACCCCGAGGAGGTGCGGGCCGCCATCGACCTGGACCCGGAGATCCCCGTGGTGCGCTGCGACGCGCGGATCTCCGCCTCCGGCGTCCAGACCCTGCTCACCCTCGTCAAACACCTCATCGCCCACGCGCCGGCCGCACCCCAGCCGAGCCGGGGCGCACACATGTGACGCCCGACGCCCGACGCCCGCACACAACGCCCCGGAGCCGCATATGACGTTCGTCCACAGCGACGGAGCCCGGACATGAGCTACGACCCACCGCGCCCGGTCGGTCGTCTGCTGCTCACCCCGGAGGACGGGGAGGCTCCCGCCCGTGCCCGCAGGCTGCGCCGACTCGGCCTCGGGGAACTGCCAGAACCCGACCTGGACGCCTTCGCGAACCGCCTCGCCGAGGTGACCGGAGCGCCGTACGCCATGGTCAACTTCCTCGACGGCGAACGGCAGTTCTTCGCCGGGCTGCACACGCCGCAGGGCGGCCGGGCAGCGCGCGGCGGCAAGCCGGAGGTGGGCCGCCGACTGCCCCGCGAGTACGGTTACTGCCCGTACGTCGTCGCCCGGCGCAAGGCGCTCGTCCTGGAGGACGTGGGCGACTACCCGCGGTTCGCGGGGAACCCGGTGGTCGACGAGTACGGCATCCGCTCCTATCTCGGCGCCCCGCTCATCGACACGACAGGGATGGTGCTGGGCACGGTGTGCGTCGCAGCCCTCGCGCCCCGGCCCTGGGGCAAGGCCGGACTGGAGACCATCAAGGCCACGGCCGCCGACCTCGCCGGACGGCTGCAGTGCCGCGACGCCGGCGATCTCCCGCCCTGAGCGCTCGCCCTGAGCACTCGTCAGGGAGCCCGCCAGATGTTGTCGAAGGCCGCGTTCTCGATGGACCGCCGCTGCCGGACGGCCTCGAGTTCCGTCACCGCGTCGGCGACCGTCGACACCACCGTCACGACTGCCTCCCCGAGGGTGTCCGGGAGGCCGTCGGCGGGCTCCTCGCGCAGACCGACGGCGGCCGCCAGCGCGGCGAGGACCGGTTCCTGCGACGCCCAGCGTCCGGTGGCGCCGCTGCGGGCCGGCGAGTCCACGGGCGCGGTCCGCGCGCCGATCAGACGACGCGGCCGGCCGAGCACGCCGTCCGCCTCCAGCCGGGCCGTGTAGGCGGCGGCCAGACCGCGCCCGCGACGCCACAGCCAGTCCTCGACCGACTCGTACGGCGGCTCACGCAGCAGCGCCGAGGCGGCGTCCTCGAGGAGCGGGTCGTGCGGGGCCGACGGCGGGCCGGGCACGAGGAGGCCGCCGTCCACGGCGAGTGCTCCGGCCTCGACCAGGTCGAGTGCCTCGGCGCCCGCGAGGGCGAGCGACAGATCGCCCTGCCCGACGGGGCGGGCGGCCGTCATGTCGATCGCGACGATCATCAGGTCCCGTGCTGTGGTCATCAGGGGCTCCACGTCAGTCGGCCGGCCTCGTGCGGGTTGCGGTCCAGGGTGGCACGGCCCACCGTGGTGTGCGGGAAGCCCGACCAGGCTGGCGCGGCCACGGGGCCGAACCGGATGAACGCTGGTGCACGCCGTGGGACCCGTGGGAACCGGTGTGAAGCGGAGCTGTGGCGGCGCTTAAGAAAAGCTCGATGGACCTGGCCCGGCGAGTGCGGCAGATTGCTGCGCGAATCCACCCGTCTTCCCGGATGCGGGGCCTGTAGGCCTGCCCGCGCCGGGCCCTCATCACAGGAGCCGTTGCGTTGAAGGCGCTGGTCAAGGAGAAGGCGGAGCCCGGGTTGTGGCTCACGGACGTTCCGGAGCCCGTCGTCGGGCAGGGCGATGTGCTGATCAAGGTGCTGCGCACCGGCATCTGCGGCACCGACCTGCACATCCGGTCCTGGGACGGCTGGGCGCAGCAGACCGTCGGCACGCCCCTGGTGCTCGGGCACGAGTTCGTCGGCGAGGTCGCCGCGACCGGGCGGGACGTCACGGACATCGCCGTGGGCGACCGGGTCAGCGGTGAGGGGCACCTCGTCTGCGGCAAGTGCCGCAACTGCCTCGCCGGACGTCGCCATCTGTGCCGGGCCACGGTCGGCCTCGGCGTCGGGCGGGACGGCGCCTTCGCCGAGTACGTCGCTCTGCCCGCGTCCAACGTGTGGGTGCACCGGGTGCCGGTCGACCTCGACGTGGCGGCGATCTTCGACCCGTTCGGCAATGCCGTTCACACCGCGCTGTCCTTCCCGCTCGTCGGCGAGGACGTCCTGATCACCGGCGCCGGGCCGATCGGCCTGATGGCCGCCGCCGTCGCCCGGCACGCCGGAGCCCGCAACGTCATGATCACCGACGTCAGCGAGGAGCGGCTGGAGCTGGCCCGCAAGATCGGCGCGAGCCTCGCGCTGAACGTCTCCCAGGCCTCCATCGCCGACGGGCAGCGTGAGCTGGGGCTGCGCGAGGGCTTCGACATCGGCCTGGAGATGTCCGGCCGGCCGGAGGCGATGCGCGACATGATCGCCAACATGACGCACGGCGGCCGGATCGCGATGCTGGGGCTGCCCGCCGAGGAGTTCCCCGTCGACTGGGCCCGGATCGTCACGTCCATGATCACGATCAAGGGCATCTACGGCCGGGAGATGTTCGAGACCTGGTACGCGATGTCGGTCCTGCTGGAGGGCGGCCTCGACCTCGCCCCCGTGATCACCGGCCGGTACGGCTACCGCGACTTCGAGGCGGCGTTCGCCGATGCGGCGAGCGGCCGCGGCGGCAAGGTCATCCTCGACTGGACCGTGTGAGCCGTCCGTTTCCGACGTTTCCGTTGCTTTTCAACGCTTCGGTTGCTTTCGGCGTTTCCGTTGCTTCGTTGCTTCGTTGCTTCGTTGCTTCGTTGCTTCCCCGCTTCCGCTGATTCCGAGTGTTTCCTAGGAGCTCTGCGATGTTCGACTCCGTGCGCGACGACCTGCGCGCCACCCTCGACGAGATCCGCGCCGCCGGTCTGCACAAACCCGAGCGGGTGATCGGCAGCCCGCAGTCCGCGACCGTCGCCGTGACCGCGGGCGGCCGGCCGGGCGAGGTCCTCAACTTCTGCGCCAACAACTACCTGGGGCTCGCCGACCACCCCGAGGTGGTCGCCGCAGCCCACGAGGCCCTGGACCGCTGGGGCTACGGCATGGCGTCCGTGCGCTTCATCTGCGGGACGCAGGAGGTGCACAAGGAGCTGGAGGCGCGGCTGTCGGCGTTCCTCGGCCAGGAGGACACGATCCTGTACTCCTCCTGCTTCGACGCCAACGGAGGAGTCTTCGAGACGCTCCTCGGCCCCGAGGACGCGGTGATCTCCGACGCACTCAACCACGCCTCGATCATCGACGGCATCCGGCTGTCCAAGGCACGCCGGTTCCGCTACGCCAACCGTGATCTGGCCGATCTGGAAAGGCAGTTGAAGGACGCGTCGGACGCGCGGCGGCGGCTGATCGTCACCGACGGCGTGTTCTCCATGGACGGCTATCTGGCGCCCCTTGCCGAGATCTGCGACCTCGCCGACCGCTACGGCGCGATGGTGATGGTCGACGACTCGCACGCCGTCGGATTCGTCGGCCCCGGCGGTCGCGGGACTCCCGAGCTGCACGGCGTGACGGGCCGGGTGGACATCCTCACCGGCACCCTGGGCAAGGCGCTGGGCGGCGCGTCCGGCGGCTATGTGGCCGCCCGCGCGGAGATCGTCGCCCTGCTGCGTCAGCGCTCGCGCCCGTACCTGTTCTCCAACACCCTCGCCCCGGTCATCGCCGCGGCTTCCCTGAAGGTCCTCGACCTGCTGGAGTCGGCGGACGACCTGCGGGTGCGGCTCGCCGAGAACACCGCGCTGTTCCGCCGCCGGATGACGGCCGAGGGCTTCGACGTGCTCTCCGGCGAGCACGCCATCGCCCCCGTGATGATCGGCGACGCGGCGAAGGCGGGCCGGATGGCGGAACTGCTGCTGGAGCGCGGGGTGTACGTGATCGGGTTCTCGTACCCGGTGGTTCCGCAGGGGCAGGCCCGCATCCGCGTCCAGCTGTCGGCCGCGCACTCCACGGCCGACGTCGACCGTGCCGTCGACGCGTTCGTCGCGGCCCGGGCGGAGCTGGGGGAGTCGGCACCCGCGACGGTCTGAACCCCCGCGGAAGGTGGCTCGCCCCGCGGAAGGTGGCTCGCCCCGCGGAAGGTGGCTCGCCCCGCGGAAGGTGGCTCGCCCGACGGACGGTGGCTCGCCCCGCGGAAGGTGGACCGCCCTGCGGACGGTGGCTCGCCGGGCAGACGGGGCCCGGTCGGGCAGTGGTCCGGAGGGCCCTGACATATTGCGATAATCGATCCCATGATCGAAGCGCGGCGGCTCCACATCCTCCGTGCGGTGGCCGACCACCGCACCGTGACGGCGGCGGCCGCCGCGCTGTATCTCACCCCGTCCGCCGTCTCCCAGCAGTTGGCGGCCCTGGAGCAGGAGACCGGCCACCGGCTGGTCGAGCGCGGCGCCAAGGGCGTGCGGCTCACCCCCGCCGGTGAGATCCTGCTCGGGCACACCAACGCCGTCCTCGCCCAGCTGGAGCGGGCCGAGGCGGAGCTGGCCGCCTACAGCTCCGGTGCGGCCGGCACGGTCACGGTCGCGGCCTTCGCGACCGGCATCGCCCTCGTGGTGGCTCCCGCGGTGGCACGGCTCGCCGACACCGCCCCGGGGATACGGATCCGCGTCCAGGACGCCGAGGGCGACGCCAGCCTGCCGATGGTGCTCGACCGGCAGGTGGACGTCGCCGTGGCGGTCGAGTACCGGGGGGCTCCGGCCGCCGACGACCCGCGTCTGACGCACCTGCCGCTCTACGCCGAGCCCTTCGACGCGGTGGTGCCCGTCGCCCACCGGCTCGCCGACACTGCCGAGGTTCCGTTGGCCGAGCTGGCCAAGGACACCTGGATCGGCCCCTACCCAGGCAACCCCTGCCACGACGTGGTGGTCCTGGCCTGCGAGAACGCCGGCTTCCAACCCCGCATGGAGCACTCCTCCGACGACTTCCGCGCCGTCGTCGCGCTGGCCTCGGCGGACGCGGGCGTGGCGCTCGTCCCGCGCTCGGCGCTGCGCGGCATGGACCTCACGGGGGTGGTCGTCCGGCCCGTCGACGGCGTCGCGCCGACCCGGCGGGTGTTCGCGGCCGTCCGCCGGGGCGCCGAGGAGCACCCGCTGATCCGACCGGTGCTCGAGGCGCTCGGCGAGGCCGCCGCGGTGTGAGGCCCGGTGTGATGTGACGCCCGGCCACGGTGTGAGGCCTGGCCTGGTGTGAGGCCTGCGTAACGCTGCCGTCTCATATCAGGGATAAGTTCCCGGATGTGAGACGAGATGCGGACGCAGCCGCCGAGACACCCGACCCCGTCGACGCGCGGCTCGCCGGCCGACTGGCCGAGCTGCGGGCCGCTCACGGCTGGTCGCTGGGGGAGCTGGCCGAGTGCAGCGGGATCAGCAGGTCCACCCTGTCGCGGGCCGAGCGGGCGGAGATCAGCCCGACGGCCTCGCAGCTCAACCGTCTGTGCCACGTCTACGGGAAGACCATGTCGCGACTGCTCGGCGAGGTCGAGGCGGTGCCCGCCCCGGTGGTGCGCGCCGACGAGCAGCCGGTCTGGACGGACCGGGCCTCCGGCTTCGTCCGGCGCTCCGTGTCGCCACCGCACCCGGCGCTGCGCGGCGAGCTGGTCGAGGGACGGCTCGCCGTCGGCGCGGACATCGCCTACGACCGGCCGCCCGTGGCAGGTCTTGAGCAGCATGTGTGGCTGCTGGAGGGCGTCCTCGAGGTGACGGCGCAGGACACCGTGCACCGCCTCGACGCCGGCGACTGCCTGCGCCTGCGGGTGTGGGGGTCGACCCGGTTCCGGTGCGTCGGCGAGGCGGAGGCCCGGTACGTGCTGGCGGTGGTGCTCCCGTGATCCCGACCCGTCTCGACGGCCCCCGTCTGCTCGCCCGCGCGCAGGAACTGGCCGACCTGCTGATCGACACGGTGGACGGCGGCGCCTCGGTGGGCTTTCTGGCCCCGCTGCACCGGGCGGACGCCGTCGCCTGGTGGCGTGAGCGGGCGGAACAGGCCGCCGCCGGACGGCTCGCCGTCTGGGCCGCCCTGGACGGCGGACGAGCCGTGGGCACCGTGAGCCTGGCCTTCGCCGACAAGCCCAACAGCCGTCACCGCGCCGAACTCGTCAAACTGATGGTGCGCCGGGACGCCCGCGGCAAGGGCCTTGCCCGCACCCTGCTCGGCGCCGCGGAGCAGGCCGCCGCCGCGGCCGGCGTCACTCTTCTCCACCTGGACACGGAGACCGGCAGTCCCGCCGAACACCTCTACCGCGCCACCGGGTGGACCAGGGTGGGGACCGTCCCCGACTACGCGGCGAACCCGCACGGAGTGCTGCGGCCGACCACGCTGTACTACAAACACATCGCCGTGGGGTGAGTGTCAGCGGCAGACGCTACGGTGCGGAGCATGCCGGACGCCGAAGACGTACGCCGTATCGCTCTGTCCCTGCCGGACACCACGGAGAAGACCGCCTGGAGCATGCCCACCTTCCGGGTCGCGGGGAAGATGTTCGCCACCCTGCCCGAGGAGGAGACCTCCCTCGCCGTGCGCTGCCCCAAGGAGGAGCGCGACGAACTGGTGCTCGCGGAGCCCGGGAAGTTCTGGATCGCCGACCACGAGGCCCAGTTCGCCTGGGTGCGGGCCCGGCTGGCCGCCCTGGAGGACGAGGACGAACTGCGTGACGTCCTCGCCGACTCCTGGCGGCAGGCGGCCCCGCAGCGCCTGCTGGAGGCCTATCCGGACCTCGGCGTCGCCCGCGACGGCTGACGCCGCGCAGACGGCTGGGCGCGGTAAACGGGTGCGCGACCACCGACCCGAGTGCGGTATGGTTTCCATGCACGTTCGGCCAGGGGAAACCCCAGGTCAGGCGAGCAACGGGACGTGGCGCAGCTTGGTAGCGCACTTGACTGGGGGTCAAGGGGTCGCAGGTTCAAATCCTGTCGTCCCGACTTTTCGAAGTCGCAGGTCAGAGGTTGTTTCAGGCAAGTTCTGGAGTGGCTTTTTGATCATTTTCGGGGACCGCGTGGGGACCAACTCCGCTTGAACGCGGCTCAAGCCCACCTTGACTCAATCAAGGTGGGCTGTACAGCTCGTTCGCCGAGCACGGCTTCGGCCACCTCAAGACTGCCGGGCCCTCGGCAAGGGCCACACCGACCCGAGGCGGGCGACCGCCCTGATGAGGGCTCTGCTGGTGTCGGCGAACCGCGAAGTCTCCCGGTGACCGACTATCTCCGTCGAAGTCATGCGCCCACGACCAGGCTTGAAGGCGTCCGATCTCCGCGTCGCGGCCCTCCGCCCAGTCCGACAACACGGCAACGACACCGCCTGAAGTCGAGGGGCGGCCCGTATGCGCGGACCGCCCCGGTGGTGCTGTCAGACCGTCAGGTTCAGGGGATGCTCTGGTACACGCGCATAAGTTCAGTCCCCGTCAGGCGCCCGAGCGCCAGATCGAGAAGACGGTCGGCGTGATCATCCCGGGCGAGGCGCTCGCGGAAATCGGCCACCACGCTGTGATTGAGCCGGGATCGTCCAGTTCCATGGCCAGGGCGTGTGTGAAATCGATGCGGCAGTGGACCGCTTTCGCCGCCTGGACGGTCCGACGAGCGGCGTACGGACGGTCCGCAGACGGCGCTAGGTCGAACGGGTGATGTGTGGTGACGTCCGGCCGCGGTGGTGACTTCCCTGCACGGTGGTGACTTCCGTGCGCGGTGCGCGCCGGGGACCGGCATGCCGGTGTCACTCGCTCCCCTCCCGTACGCGGTACGGGTGAATGAACCGGTGGTTCCGGTCGGGGACGGTGGCGAGTCTCTACGGTTTCTGAGTGGATCCGGGGACCGCGGGAGAGGCCCTGCGGACGGGGGACCGGTGGAAAGGCGCACCTGATGTCGGGGTTGGGAAAGTCGCCGGAGGCGCTCGGGCTCCGGGCGGGCCGCCGCCGACGGACCTGGGCACAGAGCTGGGCAGCGGTCGGCATCGCATGCCTGGTGGGGGCCGTGCTGACCGTCGGCGGGTCCTGGGCGGCCGGCGGCGGGACGGCGCGGATCATGGCATTCGGGCCGTCCGCCGGCAGCTGGGCGCTGGCGGCCTCCTTGATGCTCCGCACGAGGGGAACGAGCGGGCGGGTGCGCACGCGTGGGCTGCTGTTGGGTGGCTCCGCGGTCGCCGGAGGCGTGTACCGGGCAGTGGTCGCCGTGCTGTCGGCTCGCCCCGCGGCTTCGGGGTGGGACGTGCGATCGTTGCCGGGTGCGGTGGTCGTCACCGGAGTGACGCTGACGGTCGGTCTGGGGATGGCCGGTCTGGTCGTCGCGGCCGATGCCGGTACCGGTCGGCACGCGTTGCTGCGGCGCGTGCTCGACGGGGTCGTCACAGCGGGGGCCGTCTTCATGACCGTATGGGTCCTGCTGCGGGGCGCCGGTGACGGCTGGCGGCTGGGGACGGGGATGATCGGTGTCCTGTGGGCCGCCGAAGTCGTGTTCCTCGGGTTTCTCCTCGCCGTGCGCCGCCTCGTACGGAGCGACCGGAGAGCCACCGTGTGGGCCGGGATCGCCGGGCTGTCCCTCATGCTGGTCGGCGACACCCTACGGCTGTGGACGGTCGGCCCGCACGGCCCCGAGGTGATGTCCTGTCAGCTGGTCGACATCTGCGCCACCGCGGGACTGCTGGTGGTCGCGGTCGGCCCTTGGGTGCCCGGCGGGGCGAGCGCGCTCGGCACCGCCCAGCCCGCGCTGCGACGCGGAATGGAGGGCGCGGCGGGGTTCATTCCCCTGACGGTCTGCACGGCCACGGCGCTGGGATTCGCGCTGGGTCCGTCCGTGCGGGATCCGGTGCCGCTGCTGGCCGGCGGAACGGCACTGCTGAGCCTCTGGGCCCGCCAGAGATTCCTGCCGGGCGAGAACACCGGACACGAGGACTGAGTCCGGTCCGCCGGGCAGCCAGTGCGTTCGCCCGACCGCGCGTGCCGGGATCGCGGCGGACGTCCGCAGCCCGAACCGTGCGAGCCGGAGAGCCGCGCGTGCCGTGCGCCGGAACCGTCCTCCGGGCTACCCGCGGGCGGGCCGACGACGCTACCTCCGGACCGCGCCCTGACGGCGGCCGCGCGCCCGCGCGCCCCCGGGCGGGTCGATGAACTGCAGCTCCAGCGTCACCGGCGGGGCGGCCACGCCCGGGCCGCCCGCCGCCGCCCACGCCAGGATCTCCTCCGTGCAGTCGTCGTCCATGGCGAAGCCGACCCAGGCGGCCCGGCCGCCCGCCCGACGGCCGGCGGCCGAGGGCCGGACGACGATCACGTTCGCCTGGTCGCAGGGGCCGAGGCAGTCCGTCGTGCGGACGGCGAAGCCGCCGCCCGAGGCGGCCGCCCCCGCACGCAGCCGCGCCAGCTGCCAGTCGTGGTCGAAGCCGGGATGCTTGCGGCCGTCGCCGCAGCAGCAGCCCCTGCACACCACAAGCGTGCAGGGACGGCTCCCGGCGGCTGTGACCAGCGCCCGCTGAGCCGGCGGCATCCCGGTCAGGAGGCCGAGAGGCCCACGTGGGCCAGGGCCTGCCGGAGCAGGAACCCGTGCCCGCCGGGCATCTCGCTCTGCACCGCCAGGGACGCGGCCTCCTGCGGGCTGAACCACACCAGGTCCAGCGCGTCCTGCCGGGGCCGGCAGTCGCCCGTCACCGGCACGATGTAGGCCAGCGACACGGCGTGCTGACGCGGGTCGTGGTACGGGGTGATGCCCTGCGTCGGAAAGTACTCGGCCACCGTGAACGGCTGGAGCGAGGTCGGCACCCGGGGCAGCGCCACCGGGCCGAGGTCCTTCTCGAGGTGGCGCAGCAGGGCGTCCCGGACACGTTCGTGGTGCAGGACGCGGCCGGACACCAGGGTCCGGTTGACGTTGCCGTCCGGCCCTATCCGCAGCAGCAGGCCGACGCTGGTGACTTCGCCGCTGTCGTCGACGCGCACGGGCACGGCCTCGACGTACAGGATCGGCATACGGGCGCGTGCCATCTCGAGCTCGTCGGAGCTCAGCCAACCCGGTGTGGTCTCGGTCAAGTCAGACATTGTTCGATCATACTTTCAGTGTCCGTCGGGAAGCCGGTAGACCCGGCGGGCGTTGTCGGCTCCGGCCCCGCGCGCCAGGCGCAGTGCGTCGGGCAGGCCCAGTTCGCCCGCGTCCACCCGGTCCTGGAGCAGGTCTCCGAGACCCCGGCGGAAGGCCAGCGCGCCGAGCCAGTAGAACTCCGACACACCATAGGCGTCCGAGCTGTGGAGCAGTTTGCGGAACGGTGTGATCTCCAGCGCCTCCTCCAGGACCGCCCGCGCTCGCACGGGACCCACATGATGCAGGGTGAGCCCCACGTCCAGGTACACCTGCTCGAACACCGCGGCCAGGTAGGCGGCTTGCCGCTGGTAGGGCCAGCAGTGCAGGAGCAGCACAGGGATCGTGCCCGCCGTGAGGTGCAGCCAGTCCGTGAGATGCGTCGGGTCGACCCGGTGCAGCCGGATGTCGTTGTCGCCGAAGCCGGTGTGCAGTTGCAGGGGCAGCCCCAGGTCGACCGCCGTCCACAGCAGATGCCGTGTCAGGACCGGGTCCGCGAGTCGTCCGCCGTCCGCCAGCCAGCGCCGGGCGGCCCGGGTGACGTCGGTGTCCGGGGGCCGGGCCGGGTCGAGGTCGAAGCCGGTCCGGTAGGCGGCCACCGACTTGACCGCCACCACGCCCGCCCGCCGGACCGCGTCCAGCGCGGCCGCCCGGAACGCGTCGGCGTACCCGTCGGCGTCGACGCCCCGCGCGGCGACGGCCTCGGCGACCGCCTCCAGCCGCACCACCTCGTACGCGACCGCTGCCTCCGGCCGCACTGTCTCCTGCGCGATCGCTGCCTCCGGCCGCACACCCTCCCGTGCGACCGCTGCGACCGCTGCGACCGCCGGTGTCGCGGCCGTGGCCAGTTCGGCGGGTGTCGTGACGTGGTGAGGGGCGAAGCCGGTGTCGACGCAGAACACACCGGTGCGGGCGGCCCGCAGGAACCGCCGGTTCACCTCCCGCGGGCCCAGTGCGGCGCGCCGGGCCAGGTAGACGTCGGCGGGGGCGTGCGGGTCGAGGCCGAGCAGCGGCGCGCAGTGGCGGCGCACCGCGACACCGACGGGCGTGTCGAAGGTGGAGAACCCCGGCCAGGCGTCGCCCTCGGTCAGCAGCGCCTCGAAACCCGGCCGGTCCAGCGGGCCGGTGACCACGCCGTGGCAGTGGTGGTCCACCAGCTCCAGCCCGGCGAGCGCCTCGTGAACCGCTCGGCCGGCCACCTCAGTACACCCAGCGGTACGCCGCGGCCACCTGGTCGTCGTCGAGCCCGTCGACGGCGTCGATCTCTCCCTGCCGCACGGCGGTCACCGCGTCGGCGAGGACCGGCCCGAGGGCGGCGCGCAGCATTTCGTCGGCGCGGAACTCGGCGACGGCCCCGGCGAGTGAGGACGGCAGCCTGCGCACACCCCGGGCGGTGGCCTCCCCGGCGCCGAGCCGCACCGGGTCCCCGGTGCTCTCCTCGGGCAGCACCGCCCCCGAGGCCACTCCGTCCAGCCCCGCCGCGATGAGGCAGCCGAGGGCGAGATACGGGTTGGCGGCCAGGTCGACCGGCTTGACCTCCAGGTTCGCCTGCTCCGCGCGTCGGCCCGCGGTGCCCCGCACCAGCCGCACCGCGCACTCGCGGGTCTCCAGACCCCACGCGGTGAACACCCCGGCCCACTGCGAGGGCCGCAGGCGCAGCGCACTGGCCGGGCTGGGCGCGGTCACCGCCGTCAGCGCCGGGAGGCGGGCCAGGACTCCGGCGGCGAACGCCTCGGCGTCGGCCGTCATGCCGTGCCGCCGGTCGCCGCCCGCGTGCAGGTTCACGCCGTCCCGCCAAGCGGAGAGATGGATGTGGCCGCCGGTGCCGACGCCCTTCGCGACGACCGCGGGGGAGAAGGACACCCGCAGCCCGTGCCGGCGGGCCACCGCCCGCACGGTCTGCCGGACGAGGACGCTGCGGTCGGCGGCCGTCACCGGGTCCAGGGCGCCCACGGAGATCTCGAACTGGCCGGGCGCGTACTCGGGATGGATCTGCTCGACGTCGACGCCCTGCGCCGCGCATGCCGCCAGCAGGTCGGCGGTGTACGCGCTCAGCTCGACCTGCCGCGTCGCGCCGTACGCCGGCCCGGTGGCGGCCGGGACGAACTCGCCGGCCGGCGCGGAGTCCAGGCCGACCGCCCACTCGATCTCGACGGCCGCCCGGAACGCGAGACCGTGCTCGCGGGCCGCGTCCGCCACGACGTGCCGCAGGAACGTGCGGGAGCAGCCCGGATGCGGGTCGCCGTCCTGGGTGACGCGGTCGACCGGCGCCCACGCCCAGCCGGGCTGACCTGCCAGGACGACCAGCCCGTCGAGGTCCGGGTAGAGGCGCAGATCGCCGTCCGGCGAGCCCAGCACGTCGGTCGTGACGATGGCGTCGTTCGCCAGGAACGTGTCGAACACCGGCGACATCCCGACGCCCCAGGCCGCCGCCGAGGCCAGCTTGCCCGTGGGCACCGCCTTCACCCTGCCGATCCCCGCGGTGTCGAAGTAGGCCAGCACGACGCCGTGCACCCCCGCCGCGGCCAGTTCCCCGCTGAGCGCGGTCGCCCGCTCGACGTCTTCGGGACGCCCGCCGGGGACGGGATCGGCAAGGGTGGTCATACGTCCTCCACGATCGGCGCGTGCGGCGGGTGCCCGTACGCCCGTCAGGGTTTCACGGCGATCGCCCCGTACTGCGGCACCACGGGGAGGGAGCCGGCCGTGCCGCGCCAGCGCGAGCACGACACCAGGCCCGGCTCCAGCAGTTCCAGACCGTCGAAGAAGGCGGCGATCTCCGCACCGCTGCGGGCGGTGATCGGCGGCTTGGCGTTCTCGTTCCAGAACTTCATCGCCGGGATCTGGCCCTCGCCGCCCACCTCGCCGTCGTGGGTGGGGTGCGTCAGGACCAGGAAGCTGCCGGCCGGGACGTCGGACATGACCCGCCGGACGATGTCCCTGGCCGCCTCGACGTCCAGGACGAAGTTCAGGATGCCCAGCATCATCACCGCGACCGGCTGCGTGAAGTCCAGGGAACGGCCCGCGCGTTCGAGGATCGCGGCCGGATCGTGCACGTCCGCGTCGA
The DNA here is from genome assembly GCF_036898465.1 of Streptomyces sp. B21-105. Lineage (NCBI taxonomy): Bacteria > Bacillati > Actinomycetota > Actinomycetes > Kitasatosporales > Streptomycetaceae > Streptomyces > Streptomyces sp. B21-105. Next base: position 8,166,635 of record NZ_JARUMJ010000001.1, read on the forward strand.
TGTAGTCGGTGCGGCCCTGTGCCGTGCCGGTCAGCAGGGTGCGGGCGTGCGCCAGCACGATGGGGTCGTTGTCGACGTAGACGATCCGTGACTCCGGCGCGATGCGCTGCGCGATCTCGTGCGTGTTGTCCGCCGTCGGCAGCCCGGTGCCGACGTCCAGGAACTGCCGCACACCGCGCTCCTCGGCGAGGAACCGCACCGCCTGTCCGAGGAACCAGCGGTCGGCGCGTGCGATGTCCCGGATGAGCGGGAACATCCCGGCGACGTGCTCGCCGACGCCCCGGTCGACCTCGTAGTTGTCCTTGCCGCCGATCCAGTAGTTCCACACCCGCGCGTTGTGCGCCACGCTGGTGTCCAGCCGTCCCGGCCCGCTCACGTGACCGCCCCTTCCCGCGTCCTGCCCGCGCCCTGCCGTGCCCCGGGCCTGTGCCGTCATTGTGCCGTCGGATGATCACCGTTGTCCCCGGTAGGGTGAAAATCCGGTCATCCACCTACAGGAAGCAGCACATGCCGTACTCGCATGCCCCCGGACCGGTCGCCTCCGAACCCCCGACGGGTCCCGCAGACATCCGGCTGATCGTCACCGACATGGACGGCACGCTGCTCGACGACGAGAAGAAGGCGCCCGCGGACCTGTGGCGCGTCCTGGCCCTGCTGCGCGAGCGCGGGGTGCACTTCGCCCCGGCGAGCGGACGCCAGTACGCCACGCTGGCCGCGGACTTCGCCGACGTCCCCGGGGCGGCCGACGGGATGGCGTTCATCGCGGAGAACGGCGCGTACGTCGTGCGCGACGGGCAGGAGCTGAGCTCCGATCCGCTGGACCCGGCCGTCGTCGTGCGGGTGGCGGAAGCCGTGCGCGCCCTCGTGGCCGACGGCGTCGACGTCGGCGCCGTGGTCTGCGGGAAGCGGGCGGCGTACGTCGAGCGGGCCGACGAGGCGTTCCTGGCCGAGGTGGCCAGGTACTACCTGAGTCACCGGGTCGTCGAGGACGTCACCGCCGTCGACGACGACATCGTCAAGGTCGCCCTGTTCGACTTCGGGTCGGCCGAGGAGAGCACCGCCCCGGCCCTCGCGTCCTTCGCACGGACCCACCAGGTCGTGGTCTCCGGCGAGCACTGGGTCGACGTCATGAACCGCACCGCAGACAAGGGCGCCGCGCTGCGCCGCCTCCAGCGCGAGCTGGGCGTCACACCCGCGCAGACCATGGTGTTCGGCGACTACCTCAACGACCTGCAGATGCTCGACGCCGCCGACTGGTCGTTCGCCATGGCCAACGCCCACCCCGAGGTCGTGCGCCGGGCCCGCCACCTGGCGCCCTCCAACAACGACGACGGGGTGCTGCGCACCATCACGCGCGTGCTGGGCCTCTGAAACCCGCGCCGGACCCGAGGCCGGGACGCCGGGGCGCACCCTGAGCCGGCCTCAGGGCCGGGGCCGCGCATGCCCGTACTGCCAGGCCCAGGCCGCGATCTCGACGCGGTTGCGGGCGCCCAGTTTCAGCTGGACGCTCGACAGGTGCGTCTTCACCGTCGACAGGGAGACGTAGAGCTCGGCCGCGATCTCGGCGTTGGTCCGGCCGAGGGCGACGAGCCGGACGACGTCCAGCTCCCGTTCGGTCAGCGGCTCGGTCAGTGGCTTCGTCAGCGACTCGGCAAGCGTCTCCGGGAGGGCTGCGGGGCGGTCGGCCGACGGGGTCTGCGGGGCCGTCAGATGCTGGAGCAGGCGCACGGTCACCGACGGCGAGACCAGCGAGTCGCCCGCGGCGGCCGCCCGGACCGCCTCCGCGAGGAGCGTCGGCCCGGAGTCCTTCAGCAGGAAGCCGCAGGCGCCGCCGCGCAGCGCCCCGTACACGTACTCGTCCAGGTCGAAGGTGGTGACGACGACCACCCGCATCGGGTCCGCGACGTCCGGTCCGGCCAGCAGGCGGGTGGCCGCCAGACCGTCCAGCTTCGGCATCCGGATGTCCAGCAGGCACACGTCCGGCCGCACCCTGCGGGCCAGCGCCACCGCTTCCTCGCCGTCGGCGGCCTCCGCGACCACCGTGATGTCGGGCTGCGCGTCGAGGAAGAAGCGGAAGCCGGTGCGGACCATGTCCTGGTCGTCGGCGATGAGGACCCGGATGGGGGCGGCGGGGCCCGGCGGGCTCGGGGCGGTCATGGCTCGATCATGCCTCAGGTCGCGGCCATGCCTCAGGCCGCGGCGCCGACGGGCGGTGCGGGGGCGGCGGGGGCGCGGAAGGAGGTGGGCGGCGGCCTTCCGGTGGGCCCGCCTGCAGCGGGGCCGCGCGGCCGCGGACGACCGCGGGCGGTCCCGGGCGCTCGGCGGGCGGCCAGGGCAATCCCGGGCAATCCCGGGCGGTCGCAGGCGGTCGCAGGCGGTCGCGGGCAATCCCGGGCGGTCCGGGGCGCCCCTCGCCCTCGTGCCGCGCTGCGGGCGCTGCGGGCGCTCCGGGTGACTCGGGCCGTCTCTGGCCCGGCGGCCGTGCCGGGGCGGCCCGCGTAACGTGGCGGCATGCGCGGAATGGCCGAACCGTCCGTCGTCGCCCGCCTGACCCGGGAGATCACCCCGGACCTGGAATCCGGGCGGCTGGTGGACTTCTACCAGGATCTGCACCGCCACCCCGAGCTGTCCTTCCGGGAACACCGCACCGCCGCCGCACTGGCCGGGCGGCTTCGTGCCGCCGGGTACCGGGTGACGGAGGGCGTGGCCCGCACCGGCGTGGTCGGGGTACTGGCCAACGGCGACGGGCCGGTGGTGTGGCTGCGCGGCGACATGGACGCGCTGCCCGTGCGGGAGGCGACGGGCCTCGCCTACGCCTCCCGATACGACGGCGTGATGCACGCCTGCGGCCACGACCTGCACGTCACCTGGCTGGCAGCGGCCGCCGAGGCGCTCGCCGCCGCCCGCGAGGCGTGGTCCGGGACGCTCGTCGTGGTCGGGCAGCCCGCGGAGGAGGCCGGGGGCGGTGCGGCGGCGATGGTCGCCGACGGCGTGCACGACCGCTTCCCGCGCCCCGACGTGCTGTTCGGCCAGCATGTCGCGCCGGGGCTCGCCGGGTGCTACCCGCACACCCCCGGGCTGACCCTGTCGGCCTCGGACGACGTGGACGTCGTCGTGCACGGCGTGGGCGGACACGGGTCTCGGCCTGAGTCGACGGTCGATCCCGTGGTGACCGCCGCCTTCGTCGTGACCCGGCTGCAGACGGTGGTCGCCCGCGAGATCGCCGCGGACGACTCCGCGGTGCTCACCGTAGGGCGCTTCCACGCCGGGACGACGTCCAACGTCATCCCCGAGGAGGCACGGCTGGGGGTGAACGTGCGCACCCAGGACTCCCGGGTGCGGGCCCGTCTCCTCGCCGCGATCCGGCGGATCGCCGAGGCGGAGTGCGCCGCCGCGGGCTGCCCCCGCCCGCCGGACGTCACCGTCCGGCCCGGTTGCCCGACCACGGTCAACGACCCGTCGCTGGACGACGAGATCGCCGCCGTCCACCGGGAGCTCTTCGGCCCGGACACGGTGTTCGACTTCGGCCGGGCGGTCGGCAGCGAGGACTTCTCCCTGCTCGCTCCGGAAGGCGTGCCGTACGACTACTGGTACGTGACCTCGACCCCGGCGCCGGTGTGGGAGGCGGCGCCGGGGGAGGGGTCGCGGGAGAGGGCGGCGGCCGTGCCGGGCAACCACAGCCCGCTGTTCGCGCCGGACCCGTCGGTGCTCGCGCCGGGCGTGCGCACGCTGGTCTCGGCGGCGCTGTCCCGCTTCGCCCGCTGAAGCCGGCGTGGGTCAGTTCTCGCGCGGCCAGTTCTCCGCCTCGAACATCCAGCGCTGCTTCTCCAGGTCGGCGGTGATGCCGATCAGCAGGTCCTGGGTCACCGGGTCCGCTTCCTCGGTCGCCGCGACCCGCTCGCGCAGCCGGGTGATGGCGGCCCCCAGGGACTCGGCGATCACCTGGACGACGTCCTCGTCCCGCACCCAGCCGTCCTTGGGGGAGGGCAGGGTGAACGCGGAGGCGATCGTCTCCGGGCGGCCGTCCGGCGGCAGGCCCAGCGCGGCGGCCCGCTCGGCGACGGTGTCGGCGTAGGAACGGGCCGCGGCGACGACCTCGTCCAGCTGGAGGTGGATCGAGCGGAACCGGGGTCCCACGATGTTCCAGTGCGCCTGCTTGCCGATCAGGGAGAGGCCGAGGAGATCCACGAGGGTGCCCTGCAGCGCGTCGAACGTGATCTGGCGGGCGGGTTCGGGCAGCGGGCTCTTCACGACAGTCATACGGTGCTCCTCCTCGTCACGTCATGGGGTGCGGTACGGAGCAGTGCCACGCGTTCCTGCTCGCCCGTCCCGCACCGGACGCCCGAGGCCTGGCCGGTGCGCCCACGGGGAAGAACAGCTCGGGTTCCTCACCCGCGCAGGCGGCGACGCGCAACCACTCCATGGAGGCGCGGGTGCCCCGGGCGTACCGCTGCAAACAGGCGTTTCCCCCGATTCCGATTCCCCTTCCCCGGTCGGCAGGCCGGCCCCGGCCGCTCGTGGCGGGAGTCCGCGGCGGGAGTTCGTGGCGGGAGTCGGGCTCAGGCGTCGGCGAGGGCCCGGTCGAGGAAGCGGGTCAGGTCCGCGAACACGTCCGCCCTGTTCGTCTCGTGGAAGACCTCGTGCCGGCCGCCCCGGTAGATCCGCTCGGTGTGCGCGCCGCCGCCGAGCCGCTCGACGCCGGGCCGGCTGCCGGGCAGCGGCACCAGCCGGTCGTCGTCGCCGTGCAGCCACAGCAGCGGCAGCGCGCCGACGTCGCCCTGCTCGGCGACGGTCGCCAGGGTCCGTTCGAAGGCCCGCAAGGTGGGCCGTTTCATCGGTCCGTGCCAGACCAGCGGATCCGCCGCGTACGCCGCCCCGACCGCGGGGTCCCGGGAGAGCGCGGCGGGACTGACGGGTACGTCGGGAACCTCGTCGTACGCCAGCAGCCGCGCCGGCAGCCGCCAGTCGCCGATCACCGGGCCGGAGAGCACCAGCGCGGCGAGACCGGCGCCGTGGCGCTGGGCGTACCGGGCCGCGATCAGGCCGCCCATCGAGTGCCCGATCACGACCAGCGGCAGGCCCGGGTGGGCGGCCCGGGCGCGTTCCGCGACGGCGTGCAGGTCGGTGACGACGTCCTCGAAGTCCTCGATCACCACGCGTTCGCCCGCCGACCTGCCGTGCCCGCGGTGGTCGGGAGCGTGGACGGCCGCGCCGTGACCGGCCAGGACGCCGGCGAGTTCCTCGTAGCGGCCGGAGTGCTCGCCGTAGCCGTGGACCACGAGGGCGAGGCTGCGCGGGAGCGGAGGGGACCACTCGCGCACGGCGATCGCGCCGTGGGCGCCGGCGAGAAGGCGGGTCCGGGTGACGACGGGTACGGTCATCGCTGCTCCAGCTGCGTCGGCGAGGGCGTCCGGGGATCTTCCCAGCGGGCGGGGCCGGGGTCTATAGTCGAAAACTAGCAGTGCTAACCAAGGAGTCCGTCGTGCGCCCCGTCCACTTCGCGGCCGCCCGCCGCACCCCCGTCGGCAGACTGCGCGGAGCCCTGTCCTCGGTCCGGCCCGACGACCTCGCCGCCGTCGTCGTCCGCGGCCTCGTCGCCGAGGTGCCCGCGCTCGACCCGGCCCGTGTCGACGACGTCTACTGGGGCGCGGCCAACCAGGCCGGCGAGGACAACCGCAACGTCGCCCGGATGGCCGCCCTGCTCGCCGGTCTGCCCGAGACCGTGCCCGGCGCCACGGTGAACCGGCTGTGCGCCTCCGGACTCGAGGCCGTGACGACCGCGGCCCGCACCATCGGCGCGGGCGAGGCCGACATCGTGATCGCGGGCGGCTCCGAGTCGATGAGCCGCGCCCCCTTCGTGCTGGCCCGCCCCGAGGAGGCCCTTCCGCATCGCGTCGAGACGGTGGACACGCGGCTCGGCTGGCGGCTGGTCAACCCCGCGATGAAGGACCTGCACGGCCTGCTGGCCATGGGCGAGACGGCCGAGGAGGTCGCCGTCCGGTACGGCATCACGCGCGAACGCCAGGACGAGTTCGCCCTGCGCAGTCACCGGCTGGCCGCGCGGGCCCGCGAGAGCGGCCACTTCGACGACGAGATGCTGCCGGTCCGGCGTCCGGACGGCGTGCTCGTCGAGGCCGACGAGGGCATCCGCGAGGACACCTCGTACGAGAAGCTGGCCCGGTTGAAGCCGGTCTTCCGGGAGGGCGGCACGGTCACCGCCGGCAACTCCTCGCCCATGAACGACGGCGCGGCGGGTCTGCTCCTGGTCAGCGAGGAGGCGCTCAACGAGCTGGGCCTCGAGTCACTGGGCCGCTATGTCGCCGGCGCCTCGGCCGGCGTCCACCCCGACGTGATGGGGCTCGGTCCGGTGCCCGCCACCCGCAAGGCGCTGGCCCGCGCGGAGTGGAACGTCGAGGACGTCCAGGAGGCCGAGTTCAACGAGGCGTTCGCCGCCCAGGCGCTCGCCTGCGTCGACCAGTTGGGCATCGACCCCGGCCTGGTCAACCCCAGCGGCGGGGCGATCGCCCTCGGCCATCCGCTGGGCGGCTCGGGGGCCCGCATCCTCGCCACCCTCCTGCACCGCATGCGCCGCACCGGAGCCGAGCGCGGCCTGGCCACGATGTGCGTGGGCGTCGGCCAGGGCACCGCGGTGCTGGTCGAACGCCACTGACGGGGCACACCGGCCGCCGGCGTCGCCTTCGGCACCGGAGGCACCGGAGGCACCGGTCACCTGGCGAGACGGCTGGCCGGGTGTTCGATAGATGTGCGTAGCATCGGTCCCCGCATGAACACGATGACCCTGTGGCACATCACCGGCTGGGAGTTCGCCGCCCTCGCCCTCGCGGCCCTGCTCGTCGGCTTCTCCAAGACGGCCGTCAGCGGGGCCAACACGGTCAGCCTCGCCGTCTTCGCGGCGGTCCTGCCCGCCCGCGCCTCCACGGGCGTCCTGCTGCCGATCCTCATCGCCGGGGACGTCCTGGCCGTCCTCACCTACCGGCGGCACGCCCACTGGCCCACGCTTTGGCGGCTGTTCCCGGCGGTCGCGGCCGGCGTCGTCCTCGGCACGCTGTTCCTGGTATGGGCCGACGACGGGATCGTCCGGACCTCGATCGGCGCGATCCTGCTGGTGATGGCGGGCGTCACGGTGTGGCGGCGGCGCACGGCCGACGCCGCGGACGACCCCGACGCCGTCGTCACCCGGGCCGGACGCCTCAAGGCCCGCTCCTACGGCGTGCTCGGCGGCTTCACCACGATGGTCGCCAACGCGGGGGGCCCGGTCATGTCGATGTACCTGCTGTCGGCCGGCTTCCGCAAACTCGGCTTCCTCGGCACCTCGGCGTTCTTCTTCCTCATCGTCAACGTGTCGAAGGTGCCGTTCAGCGTGGGCCTCGGCCTGATCGACGGCCGTTCGCTGCTCCTGGACGCCGCCCTCGTCGCGTTCGTCGTCCCCGGCGCGCTGTTCGGCAAGTGGGCGGTGCACCGCATCAACCAGCGGCTGTTCGAGCAGCTCGTGATCGCGGCGACCGTCGTGGGCGGACTGCAACTGCTGCTGCGCTAGCGCTGCGAGTCGCGCAGACCCTTCCGGCCACGGTCACGGCACCGGACGCCCCGGTGTCAGCGCAGGCGCGGCGCCCGGGCCACCGCGTCCACCGCCGCGCCCGTCCGCTCCACCGACGCCGCCAGCTCACGCGCCCACCGTGCCAGCCCCGGCAGATCCAGCCCGTACGGCCGGTCCTCTCCCGCGCGGGCCGCCCACTCCTCGGCGGCCCCGGCGCCGCGCCGCAGCAGCCGTACCCCGCCCGTGAGGTTCCCCCGGGCCGCGTGCGTGAGACCCACGGCGAGCTGGGCGAGCCCCCGCCACAGGGTGCGCTCCGCGGCGGGACCCGACTTCCAGGCGTCCTCGAAGACCTCGTGCGCGTGGAAGGGCTTCCCGGCGTCCAGCAGCGCCTGCGCCTCGGCCACGGTCTCCTCCGTAGTGCGGACGACACCCTCGGGCTGCCGCTCCACACCGGGCGCGCCGTACGGAAGGGGCCGGCCGAGCCCGTCCCGGGGCCGGGCGTTGCGCGCCCGCCCCTCGCCGTCCCGGTCCCGGCCGACGGCGGGCCGGCCACCGCCCGTGCCTCCTGCGCTGCCCCAACGGTCCATACGCCGATTGTCCCGCGCGCGGGCCCCCTTCGGCGCATCGCTTCGAGTGGGGTAAAGTTCTGTTCGCGCGATCACACGGCCACCGCCGTGCGGAGCGCACCGGGACGTGGCGCAGCTTGGTAGCGCACTTGACTGGGGGTCAAGGGGTCGCAGGTTCAAATCCTGTCGTCCCGACTGGAGACAGTCGCAGGTCAGGGCCGGCTTCGGAGAAATCCGAAACCGGCCCTTGGTCATGTCCGGCCCTTGTCATGTCCGGCCCTTGTCATGTCCGGCCCTTGTCATGTCCGGCACGCCGGTCGGGGACCGGCGTGCCGGGCCGAGGTCAGCGGGTCGGCCGGCGGGGCGGCGGTCGCGGGTCGGCTGCGGGTCATCTGCGGGTCAGGAGCGTCACGGACAGGGCGACGGCCATGAGCGGGAGGACGCCGATCATCAGGTCGACCGCCCCTCGGATGAGCCGGTACTTGCGCCAGACGATGCCGCTCAGCTGGATCAGGGTGCGGCACGCCTCCTCGTCGACGGAGAGCTCCCTCGCCAGCCGTTCGGGGGTCGAGGCGTAGCGGCGCCACGTCGCGAAGTACCGCTGGCCCACGTCGCCCTTCCCCAGCACCGGACGCAGCACGAGCAGCAGCAGCTCCGCCACCGCGCACACACCGGCCAGCGCCGTGACGCAGAGCCAGCGGGCGACGCCGTGCACGGGCACCGTCACGGCCGACGCGCCGGCCACCGAGAACGCGGTGAACCCGATGCCCACGACGGTGAGGAGGGCGGCCGACTTGGCGTCGGCCCGCGCGTTCTCCTGCCGGGTCGCTTCGATCAGCGCGTTGATCTCGGCCGGGGGCCCGGTCACGGTGCGCCCGTTTCGCCGGGGGGTGGTGGTCGTCATGCCGCCTCCTTCTGCTGCGCGAGGTCCGACACCAGGCGCTTCGCCAGGCGTCGCAGAGCGATGTCGTCGCCGCGGGTCGCCGCCCACGCGGGCGGCGGCGGGCCGTCGCCGAGCCAGGCGTCGACCGCGGCGCGCAGGGCCGTGCCCGCTCCGACGCCGGCGGCCGTCCGGGCCAGCAGGTCCTGGAGGATCACGGTCGCGGCGGCGTCCGGACCGTCGTCGTCCTCCTCGCCCGCCCGGTCCGGCCGCGCGTCGTCCACCGGCACGGACGGGCCCGTGGCGCGGTTGGCCAGGGGCAGCAGGATGCAGTCGTGGAGCCAGCGCACGCCCGCCACCTGCCGGACCACCGCCAGACAGCTCTCGACGTCGGCCCGCAGTTCGTCACGCGCCGCCCGGCTGCCCGGCACCCTGTCACCGCCGTCCCAGACGTTCTTGCGGCAGACGAGGGTGTCCAGCGGCCAGACGGCCCCTCCGGGCCCGGGGGCGGCCGCGTAGCCGAGGAGGAAGCGGAACACATCCGCCGCCCAGGGGTCCTCGTAGGAGATCGCGATCCGGCCGATGGTGCCGTCCCGGCGCTGGGGCCGTGCCACCCCGCCCCTGGCCACCCGGCCCTGGCGGTTGAGCTCCGCGAGCTGCGAGCGGGCGCTGCTCGTGAGGTAGGCGAAGGCGGAGTCGGGGAGCGGGCCGAGCGCCTGGAACCGGGCGTGCGTCGCGCCGTGCGCCCGGATCCACACGTCCATGAAGAGGTCGACGCAGCCGACGCTCTCGCACACGTCACGGGGGCGGCTCGCCGTGGGGTCCGCGGTCCCGAACGGCGCCGGGCGATGGCAGGGACCCGACCGGCACACCTCGTGCAGTGTTTGCCGGGCCTGGCGGGTGACGCTCCAGACGATGTTCGCGCTGCGCTGCAGGCAGGTGTCGGGGGCGGTGCAGAAGGAGCTGGACTTCGACATGACACGTTCCCTGGGGATGAGGAAGCCCACATGTGTGGGGCCGGCCCGTAGGGCCAACGTGTCCTGTGCACAGCACAGTAGGAGCGAAGTGCTCGGCCGCGGTGAGGCGGTCTCGTCACTATGACGGCCGGTCACCCCCGTGTCAACGGCGGCCCACGGCACCCGTCGGGGGAGCAACGTCCGCTCGGCGCGCGGTGCTTGACGTCGTGTCCGTTAGTAGGTGTCGGAGGCCGATCGGGCCCCGTTCCCGTCCGCAGCACCATCACATCGCACCGAAGGGTGACAGACATGGCCACTCAGCTCCGTGAAGCGTTCGCCGAACCCCAGTCCCGGGAGGCGCGCACCGTCCTGTTCATCGACCAGGTCGGCTCGACCGCCATGAAGGAGCAGCAGCCCGAGGCGAGTTGGCTGCCCGCCCTCGGCTGGCTGTACGACACGGTCACCGCCCTCGCCGTGCAGGCGGACCCCGAGGCGGAGATCAAGTACCTCGGGGACGGCATCATGATCACGTTCGACAGCGACCGGGCGACCGACGCCGTCAACGTCGCCGTGTCCGTGCAGGAGGCGGTCCACGACGCGAACCAGGGCCGCACCGGGGCCAGGGGCGTCATCGACTTCAACTGCAGCATCGGCGTGGGCACCGGCTCCGTCGTCGCCTTCACCACGCCGACGGGCGGCCACGACTACGTCGGCACGGTCGTCGACAAGGCGAAGCGGCTGTGCGACGCGGCCTCCCCCAAGGCCATCTTCGTCGACCGGGCCACGGCGTCCGCAGCCAACGTCATGAAGATCGCCAGCCGGCTCGGCATCGCCCTCGGCCGCGCCCCCGAGCAGTACCAGGGCGATGTGCAGCGGGCCCCGCTGAAGGGCTTCGACCAGCCCGTGGAGTACTACGAGATCCTCTGGGACCAGCAGTTGTACGGGCTCAAGTCGGAGGCGGTGACCCGCAACACCGACCGCATGCGGCAGTCGCCGTCCTCGTCGTCCTCGCCGCCCGGCACGACCCGCCTCCCCGTCGAGCGCTCCGCGGGCAAGCGGCAGCCGGCCCACGACAAACGCCAGGGGACCCAGGGGGGCCAGGGAACCCAGGACAAGCGTCAGGGCATGCAGGACAAGCGCCAAGGAGCCCTGGAGGAACGGCACTCCGGGGAGGTGACCTGTTGGAAGCCGGACGCCAACTTCGGGTTCGTCCGCGACTCCCGGTCCGGTGAGGACTTCTACTTCCGTGCCGGCCACCTGGTGTACCCGGAGGACGCCGGGGAGTCCCTGCGTGTCGGCAGCCGGATCGTGTTCGTGGCGACGGGACGGGTCGACGGTGAACGCACCCGCCACGCCGTGGGCATCCTCCTCGTCGACGACTACGCGGAAGGCACCCTGAAGCTGCCCGAGGGCAAGGCCCACGGCTGGCTGCGCGTCCAGGACCGGCTCGGCAACGGCCACCACGTCTTCACGCCCCGCTCGGCGGTCCAGCGGTTCACGCCGGGAACGCTGCTGAGCTTCAAGGTCGCGGCGAACGAGAAGGGCGGGCTGGCCGAGGAGATCGAGGAACCGGTGGAGGAGGACGCGGCCTGACGCCCCACCGGACGGCGAGCGAGGGCGACGGAGAGGGCGACCAGGGGGCGGGTTCCGCGGACACCGGTACCCGCCCCCGGGGCCCTCAAAGCCCGATCGCTTGAAGCTTGTTGACCGGTTCACTACACTGTGTGGTGCCCCCGCTGCTAGCGTCGCTTCTGGAAACAGACCTGTGGCCCCCAGCGGGGTTTTTCCGTGTCACATCGCGTGTGTCACATCGCGCTCGGGGTCACGTCGGGGTCACGTTCTTTCGCGAGGGGGCGAAGGGTGGGATCGGGTTGCCTGGTTCTGGTCGACGGATGGAACCACTACGTCGCCGCCCTGCGGTGCTTCGGATACCGACCCGCGGCCCAGTTCCCGCTCGACCGGCTCGCCCTGCACGTGGCCGCCGCGACGGGCGCTGACGCCGTCAGCGGAGCCGCCGTGGTCATGGCCCTCCCGGACCGCAACCGCCCTGATGAGGCACCGGAGTTCCACGCCTGGCGCAAGCGTCTGCGCAAGCTCCGCAACTACGGCGTGCGCCACGAACCGGCCCGTTTCAGCTACCACCAGCCGGCCTGCTCGCGGTGCAGTACGTCGTTGGACCGCAAGGTGACGTGCGGGAACTGCGGGGCGCCGAACACCCCGGCGGGGCGCCGCAAGGAGAAGGGCGCCGACATCAGACTCGCGTCCCTCGCCCTGCGCGGCACCTGGCAGCAGGAGTACTCCACGCTGGTCATCCTGTCCCAGGACTCCGACTTCGGCCCGATGGTGCAGGAGGTCAAGAAGATCCACCAGGCCCAGGGCCGGCGCTACGCCCTGTACTCGGCCTTCCCGACCTGCACCCGCCCGGACCACGAGCACCGGCCCATTCCGGGAACCCGGGAGCTAGGGCTGGACGCCGGCGTCTACAGCGCCCTGATCGACCGGCCCAGCGTCCCCGTCGCCGACTGGAGGCGGGAGGCCTCTTGAGGACGTGGAGGACGGCTCCCCGTCCGCCGGCTGCGGCAGCCAGCGCAGCACGTCCTGGCAGTACTCGCGGAACTGTTCCATGAGCAGGGGAGAGGTCCCGGAGCGCCGGTTGTGCGCCATCGGCGTGCGCACCCGCGCGATGAGCTCCAGCCTCTCCTGCCAGTCGCCCTTCGAGCGGCCCAGGGCGGGTTGCAGGTGCTCCCAGTGCATCATGATGACGGCCAGCAGATCCTGCGGATAGGCGTAGTCGAGCGGGCTCTCGTCCAGAGCGAGCTCCCCGAAGCCCCGCCGCACCCGCTCCTGCCGGCTCTCGCACTGCTCGATCAGCCGTTTCTGGCACTCCCTGACCTTGACCAGCCACAGGTCGCCGTACGCCGCTTGCAGCGCCGTGGTGAGGCCGGCCCGCAGGCCGGTCTCCGTCGCCTGCCACAACGGCCAGTCGTCGGACTTGCGCTCCAGCAGCCCGAGATACTCCTGGAAACTCTCGGAAAACCCTTCCCAGCCGTCGGCCGTCGGCCGGATGATGCCCTCCCTGGCCAGCCGTTCGGCGTCCTGCGGCTGCGCGGTGACCTGGGGACCGAAGAGCACCTCCAGGAGGGTCTTGAGCCGGTCCTCGTCGCGCAGCAGTTCCAGCATCTGCTCGTGGTGGCGGACCGTCAGACGGCTGCATGCGGCGACGGCCTCGCCGAGGTGGTGCGGCAGGTCGGCGGGCGTCGGGACGCCGTGGACCGCCCACCGGTCGTGCAGCACCGACAGCAGCGCGGACGACAGGAACGGCTGGCCACCCGCCTCCCGGCCCAGCCAGGCCAGCAGCGGCTGTCCCAGATCGGCGCCGATGTGCGGCGACCGTGCGATCAGCGCCGCGAGTTCCCGGGTGTCGAAGCACCCCAGGGTCACCGGGAGGCCGAAGATCTGCGGGAAGGTCGACAGCTCCGGCGTCGACCGCACGACGATCTCCGCGAGGTCCCGCCGGGAGGTGGTGATGAGAGCGACGCGCACGTCCGGCTCGTAGGCGAGGGCGCGGAGGAATTCGTAGGGAGCGGAGCGCCGGAAGACGTTCCGGGCGGCGTCGAACTCGTCCAGCACGGCCACGACCTGGTACCGCAGCCACCGCAGCTGACGCATGTAGGTACGCATCCGCATACGCATGTCGTCCCAGGTCACGGCCGCGGACAGGGACTCGTACAACGGGTCCAGCCGGTCGGCGTGCAGGCCGCGGTCGGACATCCAGGTCTGCACGGCGTAGGCGAGTTCACGGAACAGCGACTGCTCGGAGTCGCAGCCGCTGACCGTGATCCACACCGGCACGAAGGTCAGACCCCGGACACTGCGGCCCGTGGCGAGCTGGTCGTGGACGTGCCGGGCGAGGCTGGACTTCCCCACCCGCGGCGGTCCGACGATCGACACCGAGGCCGTCTCCAGCGAGGTGAACGTCCGGTTGCGGATCGAGCTGAAAGCCGTGGTGCGGCCGACGAACTCAGGTCCCGCGACGGGGGAGCCGTACCCCGCGAACGGGTTGGTGAACTGGTCCCGAGGGCCGTCGGGCTGCGCCACGTTCACGCCCATCGATGTTGCAGCCACTGGCTGAAGAGTCCGACGCTGATGCGGTAACGGTTGCCGGAGAGCCGCTGGAGCACTTCCCGGCGCTCCAGGTCCTGGATGACCCGCTCGGCCTCCGGATGGGCGTCCGGGTCCCCCACGTGGTACATGGCCCGGCCGATCTCCCTTCTGGTCGCCCGCAGGACGTCCATGACGAGCTCGCCGCTGATGTCGGTGACCTCGCTGTCGCCCGGGGTGAGCAGGTTGTCGAACTCGTTCTCGCCCAGGGCCACGATGAGCCGGTCCGCGACGACCTCGACGTCCGCCGGCCCGATGGCCGGGCCGCGCACGTCGTCGCTGTTCATGTAGAGCACGAGCTCGTGACAGAACAACTGGATGTAGTACGGGCTGCGGCCGGTGAGTTCGAGGATGCGGTCCACGGCGTTGCCCCGGTACCGGCTGGCGCCGTCGGGAAGCCGGATCGGGTCCTCGATGAGCTTGCACGCGTAGGAGCGTTCCAGATACGAGACCCGGGCCTCCGTGGCCACCTGGAACTCGTTGGGGAACTCCTGGATGAATCGCGGCATCAGATCGTTGCCCACCAGGACGCAGCGGAAGAACCCCCTCTCGAGCATGGCCTTCCAGCCCTTCATGAAGTGCTCGGGCAGGTTCCGGCTGCGGATCTCCTTGTGCACCATGCTGAACTCGTCGATCAGCAGCACCAGATGGCTGTCCGCGAGGGGCGGTGTCGCCTTCAGCCACGCGACCAGACGACGCATGTACTCGATGAACTTCTGCTGGGGGGCGAGCCTGATCTGTTCCAGACTGGGCTCGGGGAGCGGGTCGGTCTCCCAGCCCTCGTCCATGACCAGATTGCTGATCGACCAGTGGAAGTCGTCGCCGATGCGGTAGAGGAAGTCGGCGAGGGAGATGTCGCCGGCCAGATCCTGGATGCTGAAACTCACCGCGAGACTCGGCAGCGTCAGTTTCTCCCGGAGGTGGAAGAGCACCGACGACTTGCCGGCGCGCTTCTGGCCGTAGACGATCACGCTTCCCCGGTGCGGGCCCGTCACCGTCTCCGCCAGGTTGGCGATCAGCGGGTCGCGGCCCATGAACATGTCCGGGTTCTCCACCGGCAGACCCGCGCTGTACGGGTTGGGGATCTCGGTCCACTTGGTGTCGGTGTGCAGCCGGATCGACTTCGGCTCCACCTCGGCCTCGACCCGCCGCTGCGAGCGCAGCGTGAACCCGATCCGGCTGACCAGGGTGATCAGTTCCTGTTCGATGGTGGGCTTGCCGGCGACCAGGGAGATCTGGCAGGTCTTCGACTCACCGGCCCCGATGGACTCGGCCACCGCGATCGTGGCCTCGGTGGCCGTGTAGTCGGCACTCGGCAGCACGGTCAGCACGACGTTGCTGACCGGGCTCGCCCCCGGCTCGTTCGACACCTCCAGCTGGACGTCCACCCGGCCCCCGCTGGGCAGATACCGGTCGACGACCAGTTCCACCGTCAGGTTCTCCGGCTCCACGCTCTGTTGGTACGCCTCGAAGTGTCTTTTGAGCTCCGTGTCGAGCGCGCACAGATAGGGGTGCAGGATCTGCAGCGACAGCGCCGTCGGGGCGCTCTCGTACTCCTCGACGTGCGCGCGGATGGTCCTGCTCGTGCCGCCGAAGAGCCGCTCCCGCTCGACGTACACGCTCTGCCGGACGTACTGGCGCAGTTCCGTGACGACGGAACGGCAGTGCTCGATCCTGGCGCGGTCCGTCGCCGAGGCCAGATCGACCACTTCCTCGGCGATCCGCTCCAGCTCGGTGGTGTGCCGGTCCAGCGCCGTCAGGGCCGGTACCGTCTCGGCCAGCACGCTTATCTGGTGGTAGACGTTCCGGCGGTGGACGTCCTCCTTCGCCGCGGCGAGCCACGCCTGAGTGAAGCTGGACTCGTCGGTCACGGTGACGTCGTAGTCGAGGTGGTCCGTCAGCGCCTTCTGGAAGATCTCGCGGGTGGTGCGGTCCGCCCAGACCCGTCGGATGAGCCGGGTGACCGTCTCGCCGACCGTCGGGAGCGAGAGCAGCGTCACCAGGACCACCCGGGTCAGGTGCTTCTCGGCCATCACCAGCGCCAGCGCCTTCTCCAAGGACGGCAGCCGGCGCATGTCGAGCAGTTGCACGCCGCTGTGCGTGAACGACATCACCAACTGCCGGAGTTTGACGTCCACCAGGTCGTCCCAGTCGCTCTTGACGCTCACCGACTCGAGGTAGTAGGTCCGGATGACGTCCGGGTTGCCCTTCGCCTCGATGGCGCACGCGTCCCCCATCGCGGCCGCGAAGTAGCGCAGCCGGCTGCGGAACCGGTCGTCCGTGCTGCCGAGGTCACGCATGATCCGTGCTGCCGAGAGGTTGTAGTCGGCGCGCTCACGGGGGAAGTTGCTGTTGAGCCGCCCCTTGGCCCGCCCCGAGACCAGGTCGTCCAGGCGCTTGATGTCGTCTTCCGTGAACGTCCGCTTGGCCACCTTCTCCGCGCGCACGCCCCGGTACTCACAGCGGTCGAGATGGAAGGTCAGCAGGGGACTGAGGTGGGAGGTGGCCGCGTACTGGAGCTGCACCACGGCATCGACCTTGGAGTAGACGTTCGTCTCCATGGCCTGGATGAGCTGGTCCAGGGCTGCGCGCAGGGGCAACTGCTGCGGATCGCGCTGGAGTTCGGCCTCCAGCAGCTTCCTCGCCTCCTGCGGCTGGAACGTCTTGAGCAGCGCCATGGCGATCCGGCCCACCAGCCGCACCCGCTCGTCCCCGGCGGCCGGACCCCGGCCGAGCATCACGCGCAACTCGGCCAGCGCCTCCTCCCAACGCCCGGCGTGCTCCAGGATGGTGCTGCGCTGCTGGGACCAGTTCCACAGTTCGGCGTCCGTCACGAACAGGTGCTTGTGCTCATCGAGGAGCGCCAGGGCCTCGTCGCGGCTCCGCAGGCGGGTCGACAGCAGGTTCACGAGTCTGCGCACCGCGCGCACCCGCTGGTCGTTCTGCTCGATGGCCTGCTGGAGATGACGTTTCGCAGCCGGGTAGTCCTTGCGGCGCTGTGCGGCCTCGGCGCGGGCGAAGGGGCCCTTGTCCTGCTGGGCGCCGTTGTGCGCCTGGTGGGGGCGCGCGGCGGTGGCCGCGGCGGCCTGGACGGCGGGGCCCGGGGCGCTGACGGCTTGGGAGAGGTATTTCTCCGCCCCCCAGGTCAGGGAGTGACGGGGTGCCAGGGACTTCAGCGTGCCGAGCGCCTGCCGGGCCGAGGTCAGGTCCCCGCGGTCGGCGCAGGCGCGGACCTTGTCCGACAGGGTGCGCACCTGTGCGTCGTCGAGCCCCGCCGTCGGGACCTGCGGTTGCGGCGTCTGTGCCGGTGCTTTTACCGGCGTCGGCGCGGGTGCCGTGAGCGGAGCCCGGGACGCCGGGGCCGGCGGGGGCGCGACCCGGGACACGGCCGGGGCGGGCGCCGCGGACGGCGGAACGTGCGGTGTGCGCACGGCCGGCGCCGGCGCAGGACGCGGCGGGGCGGCCGCCACTTGACGCGGGCCTGGACGCGAGAGCGGGGGTATCGGCGCCGGCCTCGTGGGTTTCACCGGGGCGGCGGGAGCGGGCTCCGGGTGCAGTTTCGCGGCGACCACCGCGAACGCGTCGGCGGGCGCACCGGGGGAGTTCCAGTCGTCGACCGGGAATCCGGTCAGTTGGTCCCGTGGCGCGCAGAGCAGGCCGCCGTGCAGGACGCTCAGCCGGGCCGGGCCGGGCTCCCAGGCGGCGGCGTCGAGGACCAGTCCGGCGAGTTCGGCGGCGCCGACGCCGTCGACGAGCACGGCGGCGAGGAGGGCCTTCAGAGCCGGGTCGTCCGCGGGGGCGTCCTGATCGAGGCAGTTGCGCAAGGTGGTGGCGTAGGCGAGTTCACCGGCGTGCCGCTGGGCCACCGCCAGATCGAAGCAGGAGGAGCTGTCGTTGAGGGCGTCGGCGGCGTCGGCGAACAGTTCGAGGGCCCGGTCCCGCTCGCCGAGCAGCCAGACCATCCGTCCCGCGACCTGCAGGCAGTCCGCGGCGTTGAAGCTGTCCGAGACCCTGCGCAGGCGGCCGGCGCACTGGAGGATCTTCGCCGTGTCCCGGACCTTCAGGGCGTAGTTGTAGCTGTTCCGGATGCTCAGCAGGTCGCGGTCGAGCTGCTCGCGGGTCTCGCCGTCCAGGTCGTCGGTGTACACGGCGAAATCCGGTTCGGCGATACGCAGCGGGAGGGCGCGGACCCGCTCTTCCAGCTCATCCAGGGCGAGCAGGGCGGCGGGCGGGAGCACGACCTCGACAGGGGGAGCGGGCGGGGGCGGTGCGTGCGGCTCGGCCCGCTGGACCACCCCTGGGGCCCCTGGTGAAAGGCCGGTTACCGCCTCGCCGGCAGAAGCGGGCCCGAGCGAGCGGCGTTCGACCAGTTGGATGGCTTCCGCCTCCAGGATGATCTCCGCGTCCGCGGTGCGGATGACGAGGCAGTCCTCGTCGATCTCCGCGAGCGTTCCTTCAAAGCATTCCCCCGCATGCATGCGCACCCGAATGCTACTGCCGGGCAACACGCGCGATTTGATCGGCCCAAGGCGCACCTGTCGACTGTACCCCCGGCTCCGGCATTCGGGTGAGGGGTCGTCAGGCCTCTTGTGGGGCTCGGGGGCGAAGTCGTACGGACAGCGGCCGTATCGGAACACTTAGATACGACCGCTGTCCGTTTCTGACTGTTTCCGGGCTGCTCCCGGCTTTTACCGGCTGCTCCCGGCTCTTCCCGGCTCTTCCCGGCTGTTTCCGGTTGTTTCCGGTTGTTCGCCGCGGCCTGCCGCGGACGGGAACCTATCCCTGGGTGAGCAGGTAGGCCCGGTCCGGGTCGAGGACGACGTCGACGTTGGTGCCCTCCGTCAGCGCCTCCCGGGGGTCGACGCCCGGTTCGGTGACGGTGATGGTGCCGCCGGTCGTCTCCACCTCGTAGTCGGTGGTCGGACCGTGGAACGTGGAGCGCAGGACCGCGCCGATCCCGGTGCCGCCGTCGGTGACGGCGTTCAGCCTGACGGTCTCCGGACGCACCATCAGATACGTGTCGGTCGCGCCGGCCGTCACCTTGGGGTGCGCGGCGACGGTGAGCCGACGGCCGAGCACGCTCACCGTGGCCCGGCCGTCGCCGACGCTCTCCGGGGCCGCCTCGAGGAAGTTGGCGCGGCCGATGAAGTCGGCGACGAAGACACTGGCCGGCCGCGCGTAGATCTCGCCCGGCGTCGCCGCCTGCTCCACTCGTCCCTTGTTCATCACCACGATCCGGTCGGACATGCTCATCGCCTCGTCCTGGTCGTGGGTGACGTAGAGACTGGTGATGCCGAACATCTTCTGGATGCGCCGGATCTCCGCCCGCATCGCGTCCCGCAGCTTGGCGTCCAGGTTGGACAGCGGCTCGTCGAACAGCAGCACCTTCGGCTGCACCACCAGGGCGCGGGCGAGCGCCACCCGCTGCTGCTGGCCGCCGGACAGCTCGTGCGGGCTGCGGTCCTCCAGACCGACCAGGTTCATGCTGGTGACGGCCATCCGCATGCTGGTGGCGATGTCGTCGCGGGACCGGCGCTGCAGCCGCATCCCGTAGGCGATGTTCTCCGCCACCGTCATGTGCGGGAACAGCGCGTAGCTCTGGAACACCATCGCCATGGGCCTGCGCTGCGGGGGCATCGCGTCGATGGCCCGGCCGTCGAGCAGGATGCTGCCGCTGGAGGACTCCTCGAAGCCGGCCACCATCCGCAACGTGGTGGTCTTGCCGCAGCCGGACGGACCGAGCAGGGTGATGAACTCGCCGGGCTCGACGTCGAGACCGACGCTGTCGACGGCGGTCACCGTGCCGGAGCGGCCGGTGAACCGCTTGGTCAGCGCGTCGAGCCGCAGGTGTCCGCTGTCGGCCTCGCGCACCGGCGCGGGGTGGAGTTCGGGCGCGGCGGCGGTCATGACTTCTGCCTTTCGGAGGTGGCGGTGCGCTGCAGGGCGGCGCCGGCGCCGACGAGGACGCGGATCACCGCGAAGCCCGCCAGCACCAGCACGGTGAGCACGGTGCAGTAGGCGAAGGCGACGCCGTACCGGCCCGTGCCGGCGGCACTGAGGACCTGCGACGTGATGATCTTCGTCTGGGGGGTGACGAGCAGGACGATCGTGGAGACGGAGGTCATGCTCCGGGCGAAGCTGTAGCTCAGCCCGGTCAGCAGCGCCGGCCGGATGAGGGGGAGCGTCACCCGGCGGAAGGTCTGCAGGGGGCTCGCCCCCAGGTCCGTCGACGCCTGTTCGATGTAGGGGTGCAGCTGGGTGAGCGAGCCCACCGCGGTGCGCTGGCCGGCCGGAACGCTGCGGACGATGTACGCGAGCACGATGGCGACCGCGCCCCCGGCGACAGCGCTCCCGCCGACCAGGCTCGGCAGCGCGTGCACCGGGCCGATCCACCGGTCCGGCCGGTACGCCAGCACGAACCCGATGCCCAGCACGGTGCCGGGGACGGCGACGCCCAGCGTGCCGCCGAGGTCGAGCAGCCAGGCCGTGCGGTCCAGGTGCCGCACGACGAGCCAGGCGATGACCAGACCGACGATGCCCGCCACGGGCGTGGCGATGGCGGCGAACTTGAGCGTGTCCAGCACCGCCTCCACGCCGACCCCGGCGACGACCTCCTCGAGGTAGTCGAGGGTGAACGTGTTGT
The DNA here is from genome assembly GCF_036898465.1 of Streptomyces sp. B21-105. Taxonomy (NCBI): domain Bacteria; kingdom Bacillati; phylum Actinomycetota; class Actinomycetes; order Kitasatosporales; family Streptomycetaceae; genus Streptomyces; species Streptomyces sp. B21-105. The sequence continues at coordinate 8,187,399 of NZ_JARUMJ010000001.1, forward strand.
CGACGCCGAACACCCGGGTCATGGATCCCATGATCACGGTGCCGTACAGGCTCAGGATCACCGCGGCGGCCAGCAGCGCCAGACCGTAGAACGGCCACCTGGCCCAGCCGCCGATCAGATGGACGCTGCCGGAGGGCCGGCCGGTGATGGTGGTGCGCACCTTCCGGTTCATCCACCGCCGCTGCCCGAAGTACATCGCCAGCGACGGCACCAGCAGGATCACGCAGTACACCGAGGCGCCCGTGATGTCGTACTCGCCGGTGACCGCCAGATATGCGCGGCCGGCCAGTACGGTGTAGTCGCCGCCCAGCACCAGCGGGTTGGCCAGGTCGGCGATCGCCTCCACGAACAGCAGCAGGAACGGCGCGACCAGCCCCGGCGCCACCAGCGGCAGGATCACCGTGCGCAGGATCCGCCACCGGGAGGCGCCCATGTTCATGGCCGCCTCCTCCAGCGCCGGGTCCAGCCCCCGCAGCATGCCGAGGAGCCCCAGATACGCCACGGGGAAGAGCGACAGGGACAGCACGAACACCAGCCCGTCGAGGCCGTAGATGTCGTACTCCAGGCCGAACACGCCGTTGCTGACGACGCCGCGCCGCCCGTACAGCACGACCGTGGCCGTGGCGATCGCGAAGGGCGGGCTGACGATCGGCAGCAGGGCGACGACGTGCAGGATCTTCTTTCCCGGCACGTCGAGCCGGGCCTGGACGAACGCGAACAGGAAGCCGAGCGCCGTGCCGCAGACCCCGACGAGCGTGCCGAGCACCAGGGTGTTGCGCAGCACGACCAGGTCGACCCACGAGGTGAAGAACTCCGCGTAGCGCGGCAGCGCGTCGGGTGCGAAGGCGGTGGCGAGCACCGCGACCAGGGGAACCGCCGAGCCGATCACCACCAGCAGGGCGACGGCGATGATCAGGATCCGCACGCCCAGATCGGGCCGGCGGCGGCTGCGCGGCACCGCCGCCCCGGTCGGGGCGGTCGGGGCGGACGGGCCGTAGGGGGCGGACGGGGACGGCGCGTGGCCGGAGAGCTTCGTGGTCATGACTTGGGCGCCTGCGCGACTTCTTCGTCGAACCGCTTGGTGAGCGCCGACTTCGCCGCTCCGGCCCGGGCCGCGTCGTAGTCCACCAGCTTGACGGCGGCCAGGTCCACGACCTTGTGGGACACCTTGGCGTTCGGGTTGGTGGGGACCTGGTACGCCTTGACGCCGGCGCCTATCTCCTGCGCCTGCGGGGTGAGCGCCCAGTCGACGAACTTCCGCGCGCTCACCGGGTCCTTACCGCCCTTGACCAGCGCGACGCCGCCGGTCTCGTAGCCCGTGCCCTCGGCGGGGAAGGTCACCTCCAGACCCGGGAAACCGGCCTCCTTGGTGGCCGCGCAGTCATGGGAGAAGATGACGCCGACGGCGACCTCGCCGCGCGCCGTCATCTGCGCCGGCGCCGAGCCGGACTTGGTGTACTGCAGCACGTTGGGGTGCAGCTTGCGCATGTACGCCAAGCCCTTGTCCTCGTCCCCGCCGGCCAGCTGCACCTGCGTCCACAGGGCCGTGTAGGCCGTGCCCGACGTCGACGGGTGCGCGATGCCGACGTCGTCCTTCAGCTTCGGGTCGAGCAGGTCGGCCCAGGACCGCGGGGCGCTGAGGCCCTTCTCCTTCAGCAGCGCGCTGTTGCTGCAGAATCCGAGGACCCCGACGTAGACGCCGGTCCACAGACCGGAGGCGTCCTTGTACTTGGCGGGGATGACGGCCGCGTTCGGCGACACGTACGGCTCCAGCAGCTTCTGGTCGCCGGCGGCCGCGTACCCGTCCGCCGGGCCGCCGTACCAGACGTCGAACTCCGCGTTGCCCTTGCCGGCCTGGATCCGGGCCAGCGCCTCGCCGCTGGAGAGCCGGACGAAGTCGGCCTTCACCCCGGAGGTCTTCGCGAACTGCTTCGTGGTGGCGGCGCACCACTCCTCGGTGGCGCCGCAGGCGACGTGCACGACGCCGCCGTCCTGCGCGGCGTCGACGTCGCCCGCCTCGCGCGCACAGCCGCTCGCGGCGGCGACCACGGCCGCCAGAACCGCCGCCGTCACTGCCGCGGCGCGGCGCGATCGTCTTCCCCTAGTCACGACTGTCACGACGTTGACCTCCGCGTGTGCGAGCCCGACCGGCCCGGTCGAGCGATGTTGCGGCCACGTTAGGAGCGGGTGAACGGGCCTGCGGTGACGGAGCGGTGAGCCTCGGTGACAGCGCCGTCACCAACGCGTGCCGCCGCCGTCGGCGGGCCGCCCCGACGTGCCGCCGCCGGCTACTGCGGCTCCTCGCCGGGACCGTCCGCGTCGCCCGTGACGCCCTCGCCGCCCGCGCTGTTCTCGTCGTCCTCCACGGGCAGGTCCGGCATCAGATAGCCGACGCCGCGCAGGGTGCGCAGGTACGCCGAGCCGCCGGGCACGCCGGCCAGCCGTGAACGCAGCCGGTACACCGTGGACTTGACCACGTCCCGTCCGCCCAGCAGGTCCGTGGCGCCCCACACCTCCCGCAGCAGGTCCTGCCAGGACTGCGGCACACCCCGGCGGGAGGCCAGGTGGCACAGCAGCTTGAACTCCGTGAACGGCAGGTCCAGCCGGCGCCCGGCCAGCGTCGCCGACTGCGCCGCCGGGTCGATCACCAGACGGCCCACCCGCACCGCGCCGCCGCTGCCCCGGCGGTGCCGGCGCACCAGGGCCTGGGCGCGCAGCGCCACCTCACGCGGGTGGAAGGGCTTGGTCACGTAGTCGTCGGCGCCGTGTTCCAGGCCCGCGATCACGTCGTCGTGCCGGGACAGCGCGGTGAGCAGCATGACCGGGACGTCCGACCGCGCCCGGATCCGCCCGCACAGGGTGAGCCCGTCCATCGCGGGCATCATCACGTCCAGCACGACCAGGTCGACGGCGTGGTGACGCAGCAGGTTCAGCGCGGTCGCCCCGTCGTGCGCGGTGAGCACGGTGAACCCCTGCGTCTGCAGGGCGAACTCGATGATGATCGTCATCTGCGGCTCGTCGTCGACGACCAGCACGGTCGGCCGGGCAGCGGTCTGCGCCGAGGCCGTCATGACGCGTCGGGGAGGGTCAGCAGGAACGTCGTCCCGCGGGACGACGCGGTGTGCACCATGATCTCGCCTCCGTGCAGCTCCACCACCGTCTTCGTGATCACGAGGCCGAGACCCGTCCCGTCGGCCAGCGGCCGTCCGGTGGCGAAGCGGTGGAACAGCCGGTGCCGCTCGGCCCGGGTCATGCCGGCGCCGTCGTCGGTGACGTACACGGCGACGCCGGTGTCGATGAGCGCGACGCGGACGTCGATGCTCCCGCCGGTGGTGGTGAACCGGCTCGCGTTCGACAGCAGGTTCGTCAGCGCCTGTCGCAGCAGCATCGGGTCCGCCGGGATCCGCGGCATCACCTGCGGGACGTCCAGACCGACCCGCTGGTCGCGCTGGGCGCACAGCGGCCGCATCGCGGTGACGACGTCCCGCGCCACCACCGACACGTCCACCCTCTCCATGCGCGGCGTGAACAGCCCCGCCTCGATCTTCGCCTGGATCAGCAGGCTCTCGCACAGACTGATGACCTGCGTCGACTGATGGTCGGCGACCAGCAGCAACCGCTCCTGCGCCGCGGTCAGCGGCCCCGGCGACCTCTCCCGCAGCAGATCCACCGCGCCCTTGATCATGCTGAGCGGGGTGCGCAGCTCGTGGCTGAGCGCGGTGACCTGCTCGGCCCGGCGCTCCACCAGGTGCTCCAGCCGGGCCAGCTCCGCCACCCGCGCCGAGGCCTTCCGGCGCATGCGCCAGAACGTCGGCAGACCGGCGGCGCCCGCGCCTGTCAGCGCCGCCACCGGCAACCACCAGGCGGTGACCATGGCCCGTCCTCCTCAAGGGACCGCCGTCGTGCACCGGGCGAGACGGACTCGTGCATTGTGCACGGCGTCCACCCTTACGACAATCGGCCCCTGGCCCGACATTTCCCCCGGGACCCCGCCCGGGATCTCACCCGGCCGACCGTCCGGGCCAAACCCCTTGCGTTCAAGCGCACTTCAAGCGGAAGACTCCCGACCCGGGCCGGTGAACACCGGCAGAACGGGAGAAAAGCAGTGAAGTACCGCACACTGGGCACGGATCCGGCCACCCGCCGCGAGGTCAGCGTCCTCGCCCTCGGGGCGATGCTGTTCGGTTCGACGACGGACGAGGCGACGTCCTTCGCCATCCTCGACCGGTACGTCGAGGCCGGCGGGAACTTCGTCGACACGTCCGACAACTACGCGTTCTGGGTGGACGGGGGCCAGGGCGGCCAGAGCGAGGAACTGCTCGGCAGGTGGCGGCGCAGCCGGGGCGTCGGCGACGAGATCGTCTTCGCGACCAAGCTCGGCGCCCGTCCGCTGGCCCCCGGCACCAGCTACACGGACAACGCGGAGGGCCTCTCGGCGAAGGCGATCCGCGAGTCGGCACAACGCAGCCGGGACCGGCTCGGCGTCGGGAAGCTGGATCTTCTCTACGCGCACATCGACGACCACGCCGTGCCGCAGCGCGAGACCGTCGAGGCCTTCGCCGAGCTGGTGGCCGAGGGCGCGGTCGGACTGCTCGGGGTGAGCAACCAGGCCATGTGGCGGGTGGAGCGGGCCCGTGCCCTGGCCGCCGAGGCCGGCCTGCCCGGTTACGAGGTGCTGCAGTACCAGCACAGTCATCTGCGCCCGCGCATCGACATCCCCGACGACCTCTTCCCCGACGGCAGCCTCGGGCACGCCGGCCCGGAGCTCTTCGGCTACCTGCGGGCGGAGCCCGGCCTGACGCTGGTCGCCTACTCCCCGCTGCTCAAGGGCGCGTACACCCGGCGGGACCGGCCCCTGCCGTCCGACTACGACCACCCGGGCACCCCGGCCAGGCTCGCCGTGCTGCACGAGGTCGCCCGGGAGACCGGTGCGAGCGTCAACCAGGTCGTGCTCGCACGCCAGTTGGCGGGGGACCTGCCGATCGTCCCGTTGGCCGGGGCGTCGTCGGTGGCGCAGCTGGAGGAGAACCTGGCCGCCGTCGACCTGGAGCTGACCGAGGACCAGTGCTCCCGGCTGGACGCGGCGCACTGAGGGGACGCGGCGCGGTGACGGGACGCGGTGCGGTGACGGGATCCGGTGCGTCGGCGGGATCGGGTGCGTTGAAGAGACGCGGTGACGGGCACTGACCGGGGAGTAACCAGGGAGTAACCAGGGAGGCTACGCTGGGGATCATGCCGTCCTCCCGCCGCACCGCCAGACAGGCCGACCTGCTGGAACGACTCGTCGCACTGGTGACGGCGGAGGGGTTCGCCCATCTCACGCTCGACGATCTCGCCGAGCGGCTGCGCTGCTCCAAGACGACGCTGTACCAGCTCGCGCGCAGCAAGCAGGGGCTGGTCGTCGAGGCGGTCAAGCACTACTTCCGCGGGGCGACCGAGGCCGTCGAGAAGCGGGTGGCGCTGACGGCCGAGCCCTCGGACCGCGTGCGGGCCTACCTGACCGCCGTGGCCGAGCAGCTGCGCCCGCTCTCCCGCCGCTTCCTCGACGACGTGGCGGACTTCCCGCCCGCCCGCGAGGTGTACGAGGCCAACACGCGGATGGCCGCCGAGCGGGTGCGCCGGCTGATCGCGGAAGGCGTGTCGGACGGCGCCTTCCGCGAGGTGCACACCGCGTTCGTCGGCGAGGTCGCCGCCGCCACCATGCGGCAGATCCAGACGGGCGAGCTGCAGGCGCGCACGGGACTGACCGACGCGCAGGCCTACGAACAGCTCGCCTCACTGATCGTGCACGCCGTCTCCTCCTGACCCGCGCGCCCGGTATCCCGCCGCCGAACCGCTCGAGCGGCTCTCCGGCCTGGCCGTGCCCCGCCTCGATGGCGTACTGTGAATGATACGTTCGTACGCACGTCAGTATCATTCGCAGTACTCCGTACTTGCCGGCACTTGCCGGCACGTGCCGCACTTTCCGCACTTCTCCGTGGAGGTCACCATGCCTGCCACCCGCGCCCTGCCGACCGAGGAAGCCGTCGAGCTCATCCAGCTCACGCGTACCCTCGCCGCCAAGGAACTCGCACCCCGGGTCGCCGACGCGGAGGCGGACGGGGCGTTCCCCCGGGACGTCTTCCGCACCCTCGGCCGCAGCGGCCTGCTCGGGCTGCCCTTCGCCGAGGAGGACGGCGGGGCGGACCAGCCCTACGGCGTCTACCTCCAGGTCCTCGAGGAGGTCGCCGCGGTCTGGTCGAGCGTCGCCGTGGGGATCTCCGTGCACGCCCTGTCCTGCTTCCCGCTGGCCCGGTTCGGCAGCGCGGAGCAGCGGCGCAGGTGGCTGCCGGACATGCTGGCCGGTGACATGCTCGGCGCGTACTGCCTGTCCGAGCCGCACGCCGGCTCCGATCCGGCGGCCATGCTCACCCGCGCGGTCCGCGACGGCGACGCCTATGTGCTGAACGGCACCAAGGCGTGGACCACGCACGGCGGCTACGCCGACTTCTACACGGTCATGGCCCGCACCTCCGACGACCGGACGCACGGCATCTCCTGCTTCCTCGTCCCGGCCGACGCCCCCGGGCTCAGCGCCGACCCGCCGGAGCGCAAGATGGGCCTGACGGGCTCGGCGACCGCGACCATGCGGTTCGAGGACGTCCGGGTGCCCGTCGAACGCCGGATCGGGGAGGAGGGGCAGGGGCTGAAGATCGCGCTCGCCTCCCTCGACTGCGGCCGCCTGGGCATCGCCGCCGTCGCCACCGGTCTCGCCCAGGGCGCCTTGGACCACGCGGTGCGCTACGCGCGCGAACGGGAGACCTTCGGCAAGCCGATCATCGAGCACCAGGGCCTGGCCTTCGTGCTCGCCGACATGGGCGCCGCCATCGAGTCGGCGCGGGCCACCGCGCTGGCCGCCGCCCGGCTGAAGGACCTCGGCCTGCCCTTCACGCGGGAGGCGTCCATCGCCAAACTCGTGGCCACGGACAACGCCATGAAGGTGACCACGGACGCCGTGCAGGTCCTCGGGGGGTACGGATACACCCGTGACTTCCCGGTGGAGCGTTTCATGCGCGAGGCCAAGGTCATGCAGATCTTCGAAGGAACCAACCAGATCCAGCGCATGATCATCTCCCGTGCGCTGGACCGCGACGAGGGCGGTGTGCTCACCGTCCTCGGCAAGGAGTGATGATGCAGCTCGAGAACACCGCCGCCCTCGTCACCGGCGGTGCGTCCGGCCTCGGCGCGGCCACCGCGCAGGCCCTCGCCGGGCGCGGCGCGCGGGTCTTCGCCCTCGACCTCAAGGACGGCGTCGACAAGGCGCCCGAGGTCGACGGCGTCACCTATGTGCCCGCCGACGTCACCGACCCCGAGCAGGTCCGGGCCGCCGTCGCGACCGCGGCCGGGTCGGGCGTGCCGTTGCGGACGGTCGTCAACTGCGCCGGCATCGGCCCGTCGGCGCGGATCCTCGGCAAGAAGGGCGTCCACGACCTCGGCCTGTACGCCAAGGTGATCCAGATCAACCTGATCGGCACGTTCAACGTGCTCGCGCTCGCCTCGGAGGCCATCGCCGGGACGGAGGCCGACGAGGACGGCCAGCGGGGTGTCATCGTCAACACCGCCTCGATCGCCGCGTACGACGGCCAGATCGGCCAGGCCGCGTACGCGTCCTCCAAGGGCGGGGTCGTCGGGCTGACCCTGCCGGCCGCCCGCGACCTGGCCCAGTACGGCATCCGGGTGTGCACCATCGCGCCGGGGGTCGTGGAGACGCCGATGCTGGCGACCGTGTCGGAGGAGTTCCGCGCCTCGCTCGCGGCCGGCGTGCCCTTCCCGCGCCGGCTGGCCCGCCCCGAGGAGTACGCCCGGCTCGCGCTGACGATCGTCGATCACGACTACCTCAACGGCGAGACCATCAGGATGGACGGCGCCCTGCGGATGGCACCCCGCTGAGTCGGCCGGGGCGGCTGGGTCCGTCGAGTCCGTCGAGTCCGCTGGGCCGGCTGGGTCGGCTGGGCCCTCGTCGTGCCGGGGCGCACGGCCTCACGGTCTGACCAGCAGCTGGAAGTCGAACGCGTACCGGGACGCGCGGTAGATGTGCGTCCCGTACTCGACCGCCCGGCCGCTGTCGTCGTACGCGGTACGCCGCATGGTCAGCAGGGCCGCCCCCTCCGTCTCGTCGAGGAGGGCGGCCTCCTCGGCGGTGGCGGCGCGCGCGCCCACCGTCTGGCGGGCGCTGTGCAGGGTGACGCCCGCGGTGCGCAGCAGCCGGTACAGGCCCGTCGACTCCAGGCGCCCGGTGCCGAAGTCGGGCAGCGCCGAAGGCAGGTAGTTGGACAGGAACGCCACCGGCTGCCCGTGCGTGGCGCGCAGCCGCTCCAGGAGCGTGACCTCGCTGCCCTCCGCGACGGCCAGCGCGGCGGCGACGTCCGCGGTCGCCGGCACCCGCTCGTTGCGCACGACGCGCGTCGTCGGTCCCTGGCCGGCCGCCTCCAGGTCGTCGTACAGGCTGCTGAGCTCCAGCGGCCGCTTCACCTGGCTGTGCACCACCTGCGTGCCGACGCCGCGCCGGCGCACCAGCAGCCCCTTGTCGACGAGCGACTGGATCCCCTGGCGGACCGTCGGGCGGGACAGCCCGAGCCGGGTCGACAGGTCGATCTCGTTGCCCAGCAGATCGCCCGGGGCGAGCACCCCCCGCTCGATCGCCTTCTCCAACTGCCGGGCGAGCTGGTGGTAGAGCGGCACCGGGCTGGTGCGGTCGAGTGCGAAGTGCAGCGTCTCGAGCGCCGAACCGGACGCCGAACCGGACGCCGAACCGGACGCGGAGCCGGACGCCGAACCGGGCGCGGCACGGTTTCGGGCGCTGGTCTTCGCCATCCGGGCACCCCTTTCGGGTCGTCGGCGCAGCGCGGCGCGGACCGCGGAACCTGTCGCCCGCGTCAAGATCAGGTCCGGTTGTCCGGGTGATCGCGCCGTATGGGAGGCTCCTCACGGCAATCGGAACCCGGCACTCCCCAAGGTGTAGGTCCCGGGAGCTCGCACTGTCAAGGCTTTGTTCTTACATTCGGACCTGCTCGTGAAATGATGTCATAACAAAGTATTGACAGTGGGCCCGCCAAGGAATTGAATCCGGTCCCAGCAGTGCACAGGCCGGGTCCGGGACACCTGAACAGTCGCGGACCCGGCCCCCCGGCCCCAATCTGAAGAGAAAAGGGCACCGGGTCCTTCCGATCGCCGTCACCCGATCCCCGTCGTTTTCTCTGTCGCACAGTGAGGTGCAGGAAAGATGGAAAGCTCTTCTCCGTCCCGCTCACGCAGCATCGCTCCGGTCGTGGCCATGGCCGCGGCGGTGGCCCTGACTCTCGCGGGCTGCTCCAGCAGCTCCGGGGGGAAGAAGTCCGATGAGAGCGCGGACGGCGCCTCCGCCGGCAAGGCGAGCACCCCGCGGATGAAGGTGGCGCTGGTGACCCACCAGTCGCCCGGTGACACCTTCTGGGACATCGTCCGCAAGGGCGCCGAGGCGGCCGCCGCCAAGGACAACGTCGAGCTGGTCTACTCCGCCGACCCGAACGCCGGCACCCAGGCCAACCTGATCCAGAACGCGATCGACCAGAAGGTCGACGGCATCGCCGTCACCCTGGCCAAGCCGGACGCCCTCAAGGACGTCATAGCCAAGGCGAAGACCGCGAAGATACCCGTCGTGGGCCTCAACTCCGGTGTCAGCGAGTGGAAGAACCTCGGCCTGATGGAGTTCTTCGGCCAGGACGAGACCGTGGCCGGCGAGGCCCTCGGCAACCGGCTCAACACCGAGGGGGCCAAGAAGGCCGTCTGTGTCATCCAGGAGCAGGGCAACATCGGCCTCACCCAGCGCTGCGACGGCGTGAAGAAGACCTTCAAGGGCACCACGGAGGTCCTCAACGTCAACGGCACCGACATGCCGTCGGTGAAGTCGACGATCACCGCCAAGCTGAGCCAGGACAAGGCCATCGACTACGTGGTCACCCTCGGCGCCCCGTTCGCGCTGACGTCGGTGCAGTCGGTGGCCGACGCGGGCAGCAAGGCGAAGATCGCGACCTTCGACCTCAACAAGGACCTGACCGGCGCCATCAGCAAGGGCACGATCCAGTTCGCCGTCGACCAGCAGCCCTACCTCCAGGGCTACTTGGCGATCGACTCGCTGTGGCTCTACAAGAACAACGGCAACTACATGGGCGGCGGCGAGCAGCCCGTGCTGACCGGCCCGGCCTTCGTCGACAAGTCCAACGTCGACGCGGTCGCCGCGTACGCCGCGAAGGGCACTCGGTGATGAGCGGGACCCAGCATGCGGAGCCGGCGGTGGGGACACCGCCGGCCTCCGGCCCAGAGCAGGCCGACGGCCGGACCGCCCGGCGTCCGCTCGCGCTGAGGCTGCTGGCGCGTCCCGAGGTCGGGGTGTTCCTCGGCGCGGTCGCGGTGTACGTCTTCTTCCTGGTCGCGGCGCCTCCGGTGCGTGAGGGCGCGGCGATGGCGAACATCCTGTATCAGTCGTCGACCATCGGGATCATGGCGTTGCCGGTGGCGCTGCTGATGATCGGCGGGGAGTTCGATCTGTCGTCGGGTGTCGCGGTGATCACCTCGGCGCTCACCGCGAGCATGCTCAGCTACCAGCTGACCATGAACGTGTGGGTCGGTGTGGTGGTGGCACTGGCGGTGTCGCTGGGGATCGGGTTCCTCAACGGCTGGATGGTGGTGAGAACCGGCCTGCCGAGCTTCCTGATCACGTTGGGCACGTTCCTGATCCTGCAGGGCGTGAACCTGGCGGTGACGAAGCTGGTCACCACGAACGTGGCGACCGACGACATCAGTGACATGGACGGGTTCGGGCAGGCGCGGAAGGTCTTCGCGTCGTCGTTCCACATCGGCGACGTCCAGGTGAAGATCACAATCGTGTACTGGCTGGTGTTCGCGGCGCTGGCGACGTGGGTGCTGCTGCGCACCCGGTACGGCAACTGGATCTTCGCGGTGGGCGGGAACAAGGAGTCGGCGCGGGCGGTCGGCGTGCCGGTGACGTTCACGAAGATCTCGCTGTTCATGCTGGTCGGCCTGGGCGCCTGGTTCGTCGGGATGCATCAGCTGTTCACGTTCAACACCGTGCAGTCGGGTGAGGGCGTGGGCCAGGAGTTGATCTACATCTCCGCGGCGGTGATCGGCGGCTGTCTGCTGACCGGCGGCGCGGGCTCGGCGATCGGTCCGGTGTTCGGTGCGTTCATGTTCGGCATGGTGCAGCAGGGCATCGTCTACGCCAACTGGAACCCGGACTGGTTCAAGGCCTTCCTCGGCGTGATGCTCCTCGGCGCCGTCCTGATCAATCTGTGGGTCAGCCGCGCGGCGACCCGGAGGTGACCCACCCCATGACATCCACCGACAGCAACGACAACACCGACAGCAACGACAACACCGGCAGCGACGGCAGCACCGGTGTCCACGGGGCCGTCCTCGCGGACAGTGTTCCCGAGCCGGGGGGCGACGCGGCGATCGTCGAACTGCGCGGCGCGGGCAAGTCGTACGGCAACGTCCGTGCCCTGCACGGCGTGAGTCTGGCCGTCCACCCGGGCCGGGTGACGTGTGTGCTGGGCGACAACGGCGCCGGCAAGTCCACCCTCATCAAGATTGTGTCGGGGCTGCACCAGCACACCGAGGGCGAGTTCCTCGTCGACGGCGGCCCGGTGCGGTTCACCAGCCCGCGCGAGGCCCTCGACCGCGGCATCGCCACCGTCTACCAGGACCTGGCCACCGTGCCGCTGATGCCGGTGTGGCGCAACTTCTTCCTCGGCTCCGAGATGACCAAGGGCCCCTGGCCCGTGCGCCGTCTCGACATCGACGCCATGAAGCAGACCGCCGACCGCGAACTGCGCAACATGGGCATCGTCCTGGACGACATGGAACAGCCCATCGGCACCCTCTCCGGCGGGCAGCGCCAGTGCGTGGCGATCGCGCGCGCCGTCTACTTCGGCGCCCGGGTGCTGATCCTGGACGAGCCCACCGCCGCCCTGGGCGTCAAGCAGTCCGGCGTGGTGCTGAAGTACATCGCCGCCGCCCGCGACCGCGGCCTCGGCGTCATCTTCATCACCCACAACCCCCACCACGCCTACATGGTCGGCGACCACTTCAGCGTCCTGCGTCTGGGCACCATGGAACTCACCGCCTCCCGCGACCAGGTCAGCCTCGAAGAGCTCACCAACCACATGGCCGGGGGCGCCGAACTCGCCGCCCTCAAGCACGAGTTGTCGCAGGTCCGCGGCGTCGACGTCGACGAACTCCCCGAGGCGAAGGACCTCACCGCCCCCGTGGCGGCCTCGGGCGAGGGCAAGTCGTGAGACGTCCGTAGGACTTTCCCCGGCTTTCCCCGGGCAAGTCCCAAGACGCGCGCAGTACCGGACGGGAGCGGCCGTCGCCGACAGGCGGCGCCGCTCCCGCGCTCGTATGCGGGTCCGGTACCGGAACCGATGGCGTGGCGTGGACGTTCCAGAAGACAGAAGGCGCGGACGGGACGGGAAACGTGCCGAGCGGGCGGGGAGGGTGACATGCGGGAAGAGCAGCACACGGGGCGACCGGAAGAACAGCGGGCGGACGCGACGGACGTGTCGCACACGACGGACGCGGCGCAAGGGGCGCACACGACGGACGCGGCGGAGGTCGGGCGTCGGGCCCGGTTCGGTGCGCTGCCGGAACGGGTGAACCCGCAGGACCTGGTGGAGGAGCGGCCGGCGACCCCACGTGACCCCGCGCGGGACGCCTACGACCCGGATCAGGTCGCCATCCGCTACGGCCTGTGAACACGGCGAGGGCGCCCGGGGGCCGGGGCGTGGCACGCCCTCGTCCCCGGCCGCCCTCGCCCGGCCGCTTCGGGAGCCGTCAGGAGCCGCGCACCTCCGCGATCGTCACCGGCCGGTGCTCGTGCAGGGACAGCGTGCACGCCTCGGCGATCCAGCCCGCCTCCAGGGCGTCCTCGATCGTGCAGGGCGAGGGGCGGGCGCCGGACACGACCTCGGTGAACGCGGTGAGTTCGGCGCGGTAGGCGGCGGTGAAGCGGTCCATGAAGAAGTCGTGCGGGGTGCCGGCCGGGAAGGTGACCCCGGGCTCCACCGAGCGCAGCGGCAGCTTGTCCTCCAGACCCACGGCGATCGAGTCGGTGAAGCCGTGGATCTCCATCCGCACGTCGTAACCCCGGGCGTTGTGGCGGGAGTTGGACACCACCGCGATCGTGTCGTCGTCCAGGGTGAGGATCGCGCCGGTGGTGTCGGCGTCGCCCGCCGCCTTGATGTAGTCGGCGCCCCGGTTGCCGCCGACCGCGTACACCTCGCTCACCTCGCGGCCGGTGACCCAGCGGATGATGTCGAAGTCGTGCACGGAGCAGTCCCGGAAGATGCCGCCGGACGCGGCCACGTACGCGGCGGGCGGCGGGGCCGGGTCCAGCGTGGTCGAGCGGACCGTGTGCAGTGTGCCCAGCTCACCGGCCTGCACCGCGGCCCGCGCGGCGACGAAGCCCGCGTCGAAACGGCGGTTGTAGCCGATCTGGATCGGCACCCGACTGCCCTGGACGGCCTTGAGCACCTCGACCCCCTCGGCCATCGTCCGCGCGACGGGCTTCTCGCAGAAGACGGGGATGCCCGCCTCGACGGCGGCGAGGATCAGGCCCGGGTGGGCGTCGGTCGCCGCGGCGATCACGACGCCGTCCACCCCGGCGGCCAGCACGGCCTCGGGGGAGTCCGCCACCTCGGCGCCGAACCGCTCGGCGGCGGTCTTGGCAGCTTCGGCGAACGGATCGGCCACGACGAGCGACTCGACGGCGTCGAGTCCGGAGAGGGTCTCGGCGTGGAAGGCGCCGATGCGGCCGAGGCCGAGGATTCCGATGCGCATGAGGGTGCAGCTCCTTGAGGGTCTTGCGGGGACGGGGAGGTTGAGGTTGACGGGGACGGTGCGGGGGACGGGCGGCGGGTGGGCGTCTAGTCCAGTCCGCCGAGGACGTTCTGGTCCCAGTCGATCACCGAACCGGTGACCACGCCGGAGCGGTCCGACAGCAGCAGGACGACGAAGTCGGCGATCTCGTCGGGTTGGCCCAGCTTGCCCATCGGCAACCTTGTGGCGGCCTGATCAAGCCAGTCGTCGCCGGCGCCGTGGAAGGCCCGCTGCGTGGCGTCCTCGCCCTCGGTGGCCGTCCAGCCGATGTTGAGGCCGTTGATCCGGATCCGGTCGAAGCGGTGGGCGTGCGCGGCGTTGCGGGTGAGGCCCATGAGCCCGGCCTTGGCGGCGACGTACGGCGCGAGGAAGGGCTGCCCGCCGTGCGCCGATGAGGTGATGACGTTGACGATCGTGCCGGGGGCGTTGCGGGACAGCATGTCCGCGACCGCCGCCTGCATGGCGAAGAACGGCGCCCGCAGATTGATCGCGATGTGCTGGTCGAACAGCTCGGGCGAGGTATCCAGCAGTGTGCCCCGGGACGTCAGTCCCGCCGAGTTCACCAGACAGTCGACCCGTCCGTAGGCCGCCACCGTCTCGGCGACCGACGCCCGCGCCTGTTCGGCGTCCGCCAGGTCGGCCTGGACGAACACGGCCTTGCCGCCCGCGGCGGCCAGTTCCGCGACGAGGGCTTCGCCCGGCTCCCGCCGCCGTCCGGTGACGGCCACGACGGCGCCCGCACCGACCGCGGCCCGCGCGACCGCCGCGCCCACGCCCTGGCTGCCGCCGTTGACGAGGACGACCTTGTCGTCGAGAGGTCCCATGTAGGGGGTTCCTTTCAGCTGGTGCGCCGTGTCAACCGGTGTTCCGTGTCAACTGGTGCGCCGTGCGGCGCCGGCCCACAGCGCGTTCCGGAGGGCCTGTGGGGTCCACTCCTCGCGCAGCGCCTGCCGCACGAGGTCCGCCTGCGAGGGCGGGGCCAGTCCGCCGACCGGCGGGTCGGCGTCCAGGTTGGTGGGGAAGGGGTAGCCCTCGGCGCTCGCGGCGACGACCCGCTCCAGCCATTCCGCGCCGGCCCCCCGCGACCGGCGGCTCAGCAGCACGGGGAAGACCGCGTTCACCACCGCCTCCCGGTCCACGGTCTCCATGGCGCGTCCGAAGGCCGAGGACACCTGGAGCAGGTTGGCCGTCCTGCGCACGCCGGCCGTGCGGTTCGCGCCGGCGGCGTGGAAGACGGCGGGATTGAAGAACGCGGCGTCGCCCTTGGCGAGCGGCAGCTGCACGTGCCGTTCGGCGAAGTAGGCCTGGAACTCCGGCCGCCGCCAGGCGAGATAGCCCGGCTCATAGGTCTGCGAGTACGGCAGATACAGCGTGGGCCCGGACTCCACCGGCATGTCGCAGTGCGCGACCGCGCCCTGCAGCGTGAGCACGGGGGAGAGGCGGTGGACGTGCGCCGGGTAGGCGGCGGCCGCCTCGTCGGAGAGGAACCCGAGGTGGTAGTCGCGGTGCGGGCTCTGGGCCGCGCCGCCCGGGTTGACCACGTTGACCTGCGAGGTCACCTGGTAGCCGGGACCGAGCCAGGAGTCGGCGACCAGGGCGAGGACGTCGTTGGCGTAGTAGTCGGCGAACGCCTCCGGGTCGTGGAGGGCGGCCTTCTCCAGGGCGTTCCAGACGCGGTCGTTGGCACCGGGCTTCGCGAAGTGGTCCCCGGCGGTCGCCCCCGAGGCGTGCTGCGCGGCGATGAGCGCGTCGAAGACGGCGGTGAGCCGGTCGACGACCGCCGCGTCGGGGAAGGCGCCGCGCAGCACGACCACGCCGGGGCCGTCGGAGAAGGCCCGCACCAGCTCGGCCCGCACCACGTCGGCCCGCACCAGGTCGGCCCGCACCAGGTCGGCCCGCACCAGGTCGGCCCGCACCAGGTCGGCCGGCGCCGGCTCGGCCCGCACCAGGTCGGTGCGCACCGTACGGCCGCCGTCAACGGTCGCCCGCAGGCGCGCGCTGTCGTAGACGAGGACGTTCCCCTCGACGGCCGCGGCGTGCGGGTAGTCGGCGAGGTCGGTCGTGCGCTCGACGAGCGAGCGGAACACGTCCAGGTCGCAGTCCTGCCCGGTCAGCCGGGCGGCACTGCGACCCGGCACGGAGGTGAAGGACATCGGCGTCCCTTCGGTGACAACGGCGGCTCAGCCCTGCCATTCTTGTCATGACAAACCCGTCGAACAACCAGCAGGCAGCCGTCAAAAACCCCTCAAGCCGATGCCGAGGAGCCTTCCGTGGGCCATCCCTTCCCCCTCCGCGAGATCGCACGTCAGGCCGGTCTCAGCGAGGCGACCGTCGACCGGGTGCTCAACGGCAGGGGCGGCGTGCGGGAGTCCACCGCGCAGGAGGTGCGCCGGGCCATCGCCGACCTCGACCGCCAGCGCACCCAGGTCCGGCTCGTCGGCCGCACCTTCATGGTCGACATCGTGATGCAGGCGCCGGAACGGTTCACCACCGCCGTTCGCTCCGCCCTGGAGGCCGAGCTGCCGTCGCTGCACCCGGCCGTGCTGCGTTCGCGCTTCCACTTCCGCGAGACCGGACCGGCCGGCGAGCTGGTGGCGACCCTGGACCGGATAGCCAGGCGCGGCTCGCAGGGCGTGATCCTCAAGGCGCCGGACGTTCCCGAGGTCACCGCGGCCGTCGGCCGGCTGGTGGCCGCCGGCGTCCCCGTCGTCACGTTGGTCACGGACCTGCCCGCCAGTGCCCGGCTCGCCTACGTCGGCATCGACGACCGCGCGGCCGGCGCGACCGCCGCCTATCTCATGGGCCAGTGGCTGGGTGACCGGCCCGGCAACGTCCTCACCAGCCTGAGCAGCGGGTTCTTCCGCAACGAGGAAGAGCGCGAGATGGGATTCCGGGGCGTGATGCGGGCCCGGCACCCGGAGCGGGCGCTCGTGGAGACCGTCGGCGGGCAGGGCCTGGACGCCACCCAGTACGACCTGGTGCGCGGCGCCCTGGAACGGGACCCGCAGATCCGCGCCGTCTACTCCATCGGCGGCGCCAACATCGCCGCCCTGCGCGCCTTCGCCGACCTCGGCCGGACCTGCGCGGTGTTCGTCGCCCACGACCTCGACCAGGACAACACCCGGCTGCTGCGCGAGCACAGGCTGTCCGCCGTCCTCCATCACGACCTGCGCCACGATGTGCGCGAGGCCTGCCACACCGTGATGCGGGCGCACGGCGCGCTGCCGCCGGCCGGGCCCCGGCCGCCGTCGGCGATCCAGGTCGTCACCCCGTACAACATGCCGCCCCGGGCGGCGGCCGGCTGACGCGGGCCGCCGCCCGGGGCGTGCGCTCTCCTGGTCTCCCGGGCGTCCGGGCCGGGTGTTCCGGACGCCCGTCCCGCGCCTCAGGCCCGCAGGAGGGGGGCGTCGGCCGGCGGGGCGACGCGGGCCGCGCTGCGGTACGTCGAGATCCCCACCGCCAGCAGCCAGTAGCTGAGGACGAAGCCCATCAGCGCGGTCGTGGCCCAGCCGTTCGCCGCGTAGAAGAACGCGGGGTCGTTGCCGAAGAACAGCGACGGCACGAACCCGAGGTTGACGCCGGCCAGGACCTGGGCGGAGCGGCCGGTCCAGCGCGGCAGCAGCCCGGTGCGGACGACGGCCTGGCCGAACGCGGTCAGGAACAGCGCCAGCATGAGGCGCGAGATCGACCCGTACAGGATGTAGGTGCCGCTGACGTCGATCGTCGGGTCGATCGGATGGTCGACGGCGATGACCGCGCCTGCCTCCAGACCCATCGAGACGAGGGTGACCGTGGCGTACACGAGCCCGGTCGCGAAGGCGATCGAGCCGATCCACTCGTGGTCGGGACGGACGCGCCGGACCAGTTCCCGGAACGCGGTCACGAACACGACGAGGCACGCCAGGGCGACGATCCCGACCAGCAGCCGGGACAGGACGTTGACGTCCGGCGGCGGCCCCGCGTAGAGGAAGTACAGCGGCACCTGGACGATGAGGGCGACGGCGGCGACGACGGCGGCGAGGCCGGTCAGGCGCCGGGCGATGGCTTCGGACATGGGGTCCCCCGAGTTCTCGGCGTGGCGGATACGGCGCCGGCCTCTCGGATCGCGCGAGGCCCCGTCCGGACCGGCCCCTGAAGACTGCCGCCTCGCGCGGGCCAGGTCGCGGGGCCTGGGCGCCGGATCGGGGGTGGTCCTGACGCCACCCCTACGGGTGCACGTCGACCCAGGAGCGGCTCTCGGCGGAGCGCGACATCGCCTCCAGCACGGTCGCGCTGTGCACCGCGTCCGCGAGCGTCGCCCCGTGGGGGCCGCCCTCGGCGACCGAGCGCAGGAAGCGGTGGGCCTCCACGACCTTGAGGTCGTCGTAGCCCATCGCGTTCGCGGCGCCCGGCTGGAAGGCGCCGAACTCGCCGTCGCCCGGGCCCACGTACACCGTGCTGACCGGCTGGTCCTGGTACGTCGTGCCGCGGCTGACGCCCAGCTCGTTCATCCTCCGGAAGTCCCAGAACACCGCGCCCTCGGTGCCGTGCACCTCGAAGCCGTAGTCGTTCTGCGCGCCGACCGAGACCCGGCAGGCCTCGAGCACGCCCCGCGCGCCGGAGGCGAAGCGCAGCAGACAGTTGACGTAGTCCTCGTTCTCGACCGGGCCGAGTTCGCCGCCCGCCGCGAGGCTGTGGCCGGCCGTCGCGCCCGTCGGGCGGGCCCGCTCCGGGACGAAGACCGCGGTGTCGGCCGCCAGCGACGTGATGTCGCCGAGCAGGAAGCGGGCCAGGTCGACGCCGTGCGAGGCCAGGTCGCCGAGCACTCCGCTGCCGCCGCGCTCCCGTTCGTACCGCCAGGTCAGCGCGCCGTCGGGGTGGGCCGCGTAGTCGCTGAGGAGACGAATGCGGACATGGGTGACGGCGCCCAGCTCGCCGGCGGCGATCAGCGCGCGGGCGGTCTCCACAGCCGGCGCGTTGCGGTAGTTGAAGCCGACGGCGCCCTGGACCCCGGCCCGGGCCACCGCGTCCGCCACGGCGACGGCGTCCGCACGCGTGAGGCCCACCGGCTTCTCGATCCAGATGTGCTTGCCGGCCTCGGCCATCGCGACGCCGATCTCGCGGTGCAGGAAGTTCGGTGCGGTGATGCTGACGGCCTGGACGCGGGGGTCGGCGGCCACCTCATGCCAGTTGCGGGTGGTGGCGGTGAAGCCGAACTGCGCGGCGGCCTCCTCCGCCCGGCCGGGGACCTCCTCGGCGACGACCACCAGCTCCGGACGCAGGGCGAGCTGCGGGTAGTGGTGCCGGACGCGGGCGTACGCCTGGGTGTGCACCCGCCCCATCCAGCCGAACCCGACGACGGCGACACCGAGCGCGTCCACCATGACGGCCCCTCTCAGCCTTCAGCCGGCCCTCGATGGACCGGTCCATGTCCTGTCCAAGTCACCCTGAGGGCGGCCTGCCGAGGGTGTCAAGCCTTTCGGGGACCCATGCAACGAGGGACGACGAGGGGCGGTGAGGGGGGTGAGGGGGGTGAGGGGGGGGGCGGGAGCGGTGAAGACACACGGAACCCTTTGACAGCCGCGCGGCGACATGGAACGGTCCATGTCATGAGACCACCGACCATCCGTGACGTCGCCGACCGCGCGGGCGTGTCCAAATCCCTGGTCTCCCTGGTGCTGCGGGGCACCGGGCAGGTGCGCGCGGAGAAGCGGGAGGCCGTCCTGCGCGCGGCCGGCGAACTGGGCTACCGGCCGAACACGGCCGCGCGCAGCCTCAGCGAGCAGCGCGCCCTCCCCGACACCCCGGCACGTCCGGGCGGGCGGACCCCCATGGTCGGCGTCCTCCTGCACGACCTGCGCAACCCCTGGTACGTGGACCTCCTGGACGGTCTCAACTCCCTGCTGCACGCGCACGGTCTGCACATGCTGCTCGCCGACGCCCGTCTCCACCGCCGCGTCGGACAGGACCCGGCCGGCCCGTTCCTGGACCTCGGGGCGGACGGGCTGGTGATCGTCGGGACGCTGCCCGACCCGGCGGCGCTCGGCGAGGTGGCGCAGCGGATCCCGGTCGTCGTGGCCGGCGCCCGGGAACCCGTCCCGCCGGGGGTCGACGTGGTCGCGGGCGACGACGAACAGGGCGCGCGCCTGGTCACCGAGCACCTGCTGGCGCTCGGCCACCGCCGTATCGCGCACATCGCGGGGTACGGCGCGGTCGGCGAGCTGCGGCGGCGCAGCTTCGAGGCGGTGATGCGCGAGCACGGTGTGGAGCGGCCCGCCGTGGAGGCCAGCGACATGACCGAGGAGGGCGGCCACCGCGCCGCCGTGCGGCTGCTGGGCCGTCCCGACCGGCCGACGGCCGTGTTCGCCGTGAACGACATGGCCGGTGTCGGCGCGCTGTCGGCCGCCGAGGAACTGGGCCTCGGCGTTCCCGGGGACCTGTCCGTGGTCGGTTACGACAACACCAGTACGTCGCGGCTGCGGCACCTGTGGCTGACCACCGTCGACAACGCAGGCCACGAGGTCGGCCGCCGGGCCGCCCGCTGCCTCCTGGACCGGTTCGAGGGGAGCGGGGGGCCTGGCGGCGGGGGAGCGGGGGGCGGGGGTGCCGGGCGGTTGCAGCTTGCCGCGCCGCTGCTGGAGATCCGGGGGACGACGGCGGCCCCGCTCAGCGGTTGATCGCGCGGGTCTTCCGCGGCGTCTCGTGGACGGTCCATGTCGTGCGGTCGCCCTCGGCCTCTTGTCCGGCGTTGCGGATGCGGCCTCGCGGGGGCGGGGGCAGGCTCGGGGTATGGGCGAACGGTGGCAGATCCGGCGAGCGGGCGCGGCGGACGCCCCGCACCGGGTGCTGATGATTCCGGGCGGGATGTGCACGACGGAGTTCTACGCGGACGTGATGGCCGAGCCCACGGTGGCGGGGCTTCAGACGGTCGCGGTGACCCAGCCGGGCTTCGGCCCCACCGAGGCGCCGGTGGACGTCTCCATGGAGCACTACGCCCGGCTTATGGCGGAGTTCGCCGCCGAGGACGGCTGCGACACCGTCGTCGGCCACAGCCTGGGCGCGAACGTGGCGCTGGAGATGGCCGCGATGGGCCTGTTCCACGGCCCGCTGGTCCTGCTGTCCCCGACCTTCTCGCGCGGCGACGAGGAGACGTTCCTGACCGTCCTGAACGCCCTGGGCCGGGTGCCGGTGCTGGGCCCGGCGGCCTGGACGGCCATGATCCGGCTGCTGCCCAAGGCGCTGAAACGCGAGCTGCCGCCGCACCGTGCCGACGCGCTGGCGGCGGTCATGAGCGGCAACGACCCGGCGGCCTGCCGCCGGATCGTACGCGCCTACTACGCCTACCTCGACCGGTATCCGTCCCTGGTCCCGCGGTTGTGCGAGGCCGACGTCCCCGCCTGGGTGGTGCGCGGGGACCGCGACGGGATCGGCCTGACGGACGGGGAGCGGCGCGGCCTCGACGCCTGCCCACGGGTCCGCACGGTCACGGTGGCGGACGCGGGACACCTCGCCCTCGTCGAGCAGCCGGCCGCCGTCGCCGCGGTCGTCGCGGAGGCGGTCACGGCAGCGGTGCGCTGAGGGCCGGGGCGGGCGGGGCGGGGTGCGGGCGGCGGATCGCGGCGTGCAGCGCGCGGGGCGGTGGGGGAGCGGCGGGCGCGCCCGTTCGGCGCGCTCCTTCTGCACAGCCCTTCAGCGCACTCGTTCAGCACGCCTCTTCAGCGCACTCGGACCGCTCAGGCGCCGGACGATGTGGCCTGCCGTATGTGGCGGGCGATCAGCGCGTAGGAGGCGCGGGCCGCCTCCTCGTTCTCGTCCTCGCCGTCGTACCCGTGGTCGACGTCCGGCACGTCGTGATGCTCCACGAGCGCGCCGGCCGAAGCTAACACGCCACGCGCATCCCGCCCAGTCTTGGCCTCACCGGGCCGCGGGCAGTCGCCGGCCCGTCGCCGTCCGCCCTCCGCCCGCTCCCCTCGTCGCTGCCCTCGCCGTCCGCCAGCCCGCCGGTCCGGTCGGTCAGTCGCGGCGGACCTGCCCGTCAGTCGCGGCGGGCCACCAGCCGGTAGGCGTTGGACACTCCGAGCCGGTGCGACAGCGGACGCACCGCGAACCGGTCCAGCAGGGTGGCGGCGACCAGCGCCGGGATCCCGGCGATCAGCAGCGTCCCGCGCAGCGTGCGGCGCAGCGCGCTCGGCGGTTCGGGCAGCCACGGCGCGTCCTCACGCGGGGCGGCGTGGTCCAGCGCGAGCCAGACACCCGCCAGCAGGTCGACCGGGTCGTGCGGCTCCGCGTGCTGCTCCGCCACCACCGTGAAGCCCAGGCTCGTGAGCCGCTCCCGCAGATTGGCCACCGGCACGAGGTGCAGGTGCTGCGGCTGGAGCCAGGGCAGCCACCAGCGGCCCAGTAGCCGCGCGTAGCGGCTCTCGGGGTCCGGCACCTCGATGAGGAGGTGTCCGCCGGGCCGGACCGCCTCCCACGCGGCGCGCAGCTCACGGTCGGGGTCCGTGCTGTGCTCCAGGTAGTGGAACATGCTCACCACGTCGTAACGGGCGGCCAGTTCGGGCGCGAGGCGCGGGAAGTCACCCCGGTAGCCGCGCTCCACGCGGCCCTCCCGCTCGGCGAGTTCGACGCCGTCCGTGAAGTCGAGCCCGTCGAACACCGTGCCGGGCAGCACCTCCCGGGCGGCGGCGCAGAAGTGACCGTGCCCGGTGCCGACGTCCAGCCAGGTCTTCGGTGCGGGGTCGTGCGGCAGCATCGACTCGGCCCGCCCCCGGTACATCTTCGTCCGGCCCCCGAAGGTGTCGCCGAGCTTCTTCTCGCCCAGTCCGTCGTAGAAGTCCCGGTAGTAGAACTCCAGGCCCTGCGCGCTGAGCCGGGATTCTGGAAGGTGTGTCCGCAGTTCCCGCACCGGTCCAGGACGAACCGGCCCGGCTTGTGCTGGAGCAGGTCGGTGGTGCGCAGGCGGGTGGTCAGCTGCTGGCCGCCGCACCACGGGCAGTCGGAGCGGCGGGGCTCGAAGAAGCGCTCCAGCCCGGCGGCGAGGTCCGCCTGGTAGGCGGGCCGCAGCTCGGCGATCCGCTCGGCGGGCTTGACGAGAGCGGCGGGTTCGGCGGACTTGGTGGGTTCGGCGGGCTTGACGGGTTCGGCGGGCGTGCCGGACGTGGTCTGATCGGTCATGTGAACTCCCGTGCCAGTTCGTCGAGTCGGGCCGCCGCGGCGGATGCGCCGCCCGCGGTGCGGAACGCGGTGCGGATCCGGTCGGCCGCCGCGGGGTGTCCGGGGTCGTCCAGGACGGAGTCGAGTGCCGCGCCGAACCGCTGCGCGGTGACCCGGCCGAAGCGCACCCGCACCCCGGCCCCCGCGTCCACGACCTGAGCGGCCACCACCGGCTGGTCGTCGCGGATCGGGGCCACGACGAGCGGCACGCCGTGCCAGAGCGCCTCGCACACGGTGTTGTGGCCCGCGTGACAGACCACCGCGCCGACTCCTCTTTCCAGCAGGGCGAGTTGCGGCACGAACGGCACGACCAGCACGTCCTTGTCCGGCTCCCGCGCCGTCAGCGTGCCGCCGGGGTCGACGATCACGCCCTGCACCCGGTCGGCCCGTTCCCGCAGCGCGCTCCGGCACACGTCGAGGAACCGTCCGCCGACGTCGGCGTTCGCGGTGCCCAGCGTGACCAGCACGGTGGCGCGCCCGGCGTCGAGCCACTCCCACGGGAAGCCGGCGGCCGACGGCCGGGCCGAGACCGACGGGCCGACCCAGCAGACCCTCCGGCCGTTCCCGCCGCTTCCGGCGACCCCGTTGCTCCCGGCAGTCCCGCCGCTCCCGGGGACGCCGAGAACGCCGGGTGTCTCACCCGCCAACTCCGGTGTGCTGTAAGCGAGAACGAGGTGCGGGGAGAAGCGGGGGTCGCCGGCTGCGGCCGGGTCGCCGACGGCGGCCCGCAGCGCGGTCAGCCGCTCGTCCAGCCACTGGCGGACCTTGGGCAGCCCGGCCAGCGGGTCGGTGAACTCGGCGGACGTGGTCGCCGAGGTCGCCCAGGGCAGACCCAGCCGCTCGGCGACCAGCGCGCCGGCGAAGGCCTGCTGGTCGGCGACGACCACATCGGGCCGGAACGCCTCGACGGCCGCCCGCACCCCCGGCGCCATCGCCTCGGCCAGCGGCAGCAGGTACCACTCCCACAGGAACTTCAGCGCCTCGGGCCCGCGCAGCTCCGCGGGCCGCTCACCCGCGGGTGCCCCGCCGCAGCCGAAGACCGGGCCGGCTGCGCGCCCCGCCAGCCGGCCGACCAGTTCGGGGTCGGGACAGACCCAGGCCACCCGATGGCCCCGCGCGACGAGCTCGGCGGCGACGCCGACGGTCGGGTTGACGTGCCCGGTCAACGGCGGGACGACGAACAGGAACCGGCTCATCCGGCGGCCTTCGCCGCAGTCCGTCCGGCATCCTCGACGAGCGACAGGATGTGCCCGCCGACGGCGGCCGCCGCCTCCACCAGCACCGAGTGCTCGTGTCCAGGGATCACCACGGTCCGGCAGTCCGGCAGCACCGACTCCAGCCACGGCGCGAGCGCGGCGAGGTCGGAGTCGCCGCCGTACACGGCGAGCACCGGGCAGCGCACCGCCGCGATGCGGTCCTCCGTCAGCACCCGGCTGGCCGGGATGTCCCGGCCGAGGGTGGTGTCGCGGGCGAGCCGGGCCGCGCCCTTGGCCAGGCGGGCGGTGTTGTGTCCGCGGTGGGCGGTGATCCAGGCGATCGCGTCGGGCTCGTTGTGGGCGAGCTGGGTCACGACCCGGTCCAGGATGCCGCCGAGCTTCACCGCCCAGGCGGCGGTGGCCGGTTCGGACTCGACGAGGGTCACGCTCGCCGCCCGCCCGGGGTGCCGAGCCGCGTAGGCGAACGCGATCGTGCCGCCGTAGGAGTTGCCGACCAGGTGCACCGGACCGGTCACCCCCAGCCGGTCGAGCAGTGCCTCGAGGTCGTCCACGTTGTGGTCCAGCGTGTAGCCCTCGGCGGGGCGCGCGCTGCGGCCGTGGCCGCGCAGGTCGTACATGACGACGTCGAGTCCCGCGGCGGCGAACGCGGGCGCGACGGTGAAGTAGTAGCTGGCCAGGCTGTCGGTGAGCAGACCGTGCACCAGCACCACGGTGGCGGTGGCCGGCCGGCCCTCCCGGGGGCCGAGCCGCTGTACGTGCAGCCGGACGGCGCCGGCGTCGACCATCGCCATGGCTCAGCCCGCCTCCGCCGCGGCTTTCAGACTCGTCACGACGTACTCGACGAGCCGTCCCACGGTGAGTTCGATGATCTCGTCGAACTCCATGCCGGCCAGGAACTCGGCGAAGTTGACCCGGTCGCCGTACCGCTCCTGGAGCAGCCCGGCGAGGGTGACCAGGTCGATGCTCTCCAGCTCGAGATCGCGGTTGAAGGTGGTGTGCATGCCGATCTCTACGTCGTCGAGGCCGTACTCGTCCTCCAGGAGCCGCGTGAGCATCCCGGTGAGGTCGGCGAGGACGGACTCCTCCTCGGGCGTGACGGCCGTGACAGCCGGGACAGCCGTGGCGGCAGTGACGGCCGTGGCGGGGGAGTGGGGGGTGGGGGATGTCATCGGGTGTCGTTCTCCTTCGCGGTCGGGGGTCCCGTCGTCCATGCCACCGCGTACGCTCGCTCCGGCAGCCGGGGCGGGTTGGCGGCCGGTGCGCAGTGCACGGTGTAGGCGCGTTCCAGGCGGCCCGCGACGGTCAGCCGGTCGCCGGCCGGCGTCGCGTCGAGCACCCTGAAGTCCCGTGGCCTGCCGTCGAATCCGGTGCCCTCCGCCTTCGCGACGGCCTCTTTCGCCGCCCAGAAGCGGGTGAACCACAGGGCCTCGGAGCCGCCACCGGCGGACAGGGCGCGCAGCAGGCGCAGTTCGTCCCCGCCGAGGGCGGCGGCGAGGGTCTGCGGGGTGCGCTCGACGACCTCCTCGATGTCGATCCCCGGGCCCGGGCCCGGCCGGTGCGGGCGGACGATCGCCACGCCCGCCTCCGCGCAGTGGGCCAGCGAGACGTCCAGCGCCGGCAGGACGCGGCCGTTCTCGCCGGTGACGTACGGGCGGCCGGCCGCGTCGTTGCGCACCCGCAGCTCCGCCGGGAACACCGGTCCCTCCCCGTGGTCCCACAGCCACTGCCGTACCGCGTCCTTGACCGCGATCCGGCCCAGCAGCCACTGCCGTCTGCCCCGCGGCGGGTGCTTCGCGTACTGCGAACGCTCCGAGCCGCCCAGCGAGTTGCGCATGATCAGTTCTCGGGAGGCCAGGTCCGGCCATCGCTCGTGCAACAACTGCCAGCCGCCCGGGCGGGTCTCGGACAGGGTGTGGCGCTCGGGGAACCGCTCGACGGGCCGGGTGCTGGGGTCGTTGTCGAAGCGCCGGTCCTGCCAGCCGCGCAGCTCCGCCCAGACCGTGCCGTCGACCGTCAGCTGGACGTCGGCCTCCAGGAACGCGTCGGTGAGCGAGGTGATCCGCACCAGGCATCCCACCCGCGTCCCGGGCGTCGGATGCGGCCCGTGGAAGCGCATCTCCCGCATCCCCACCGGGAACACCACGGTCCGCTCGGAGCGGGTCGCCATGATCCAGTAGCCGAGGATCTGGCCCACGTTGTCCAGCAGCGCACCGGGCGCGGCCGGGGTGGTGATGACCCCGCGCACATGACGGTCGCCGATCGCCGTGAGTTCGCTGACGCCGCGGAACGCCGGGCCGTGGAACATCCAGCGCTCGTCGTAGAGCTGGGCGGCGGTGTGGTCGGGGGTGCGCTCGGGTCCGGGGCGGGCGGGCCAGGGGGCGGGCGGCGGCGTGGGATAGGTTCCGGCGAGTTCCACGGTGGCCCGGGCCCGCGGGCCGAAGGAGACGGCCAAGCGGTCCGCGCCCTCGGGTGTCAGGGTGACCGGCACGTCGACGGCGGGGGCGGCGGTGAGCCACTCCTCGAAGCGCGCCCCGTGCACGGCGACGGGCGCCGCGGGACCGGCGTCGGCGGTCCGTGCGGCGTTCGCCGCAGCGTCCATGATGTGCTGCACGATCGTCGTGGCCGGGACGACCGGCCAACGGTCGGCGAGGTCCGGCCAGCCGGGGCGCTGCGGGAAGAAGCAGTGGTCCAGGAGGTACGGCATGGCGTCCGTGGACACGCGGACCGTCTTGCGTCCGGGTGCCGTGACCGGGTGGTGCGGCACGGGTGCCGTGACCGGGTGGTGCGGCACGGGTGCCGTGACCGGGTGGTGCGGCGCGGGTGCCATGACCGGGTGGTGCGGCACGGGTGCCGTGACCGGGTGGTGCGGCGCGGGTTTCGGGGCGTGCGCGGTCATCAGGGCGGCGGCGGTGTCCGCCGTGTCGCGGAGCAGCGCGCTCAGCTCGGCGGCGATCGGGGAGCGTGCGACGAGGGCGTCCAGCGGCGACGGATCGCCGGGTCCGACCGTGGGAACGGGTGCCATGTGGGCGGGGGTTGCGGGAGCCGCGGGGGAGGAGGCGGGCGGCCCCGCGCGCAGTGCTTCCAGCGTTTCCGCCCGCGTTTGGCTTCGCAGCTTCTCCCGCAGTTCCTCTCGCAGTTCGGCGAGTTGCTGCGGGGCGAGCGAGACCAGGGCGCCGCCCAGGTCCAGCCGTGTCGGCGGGAGCCGGCGTGCGTCCCGGGGCCGAGCGGCGGCGGACGAGGGCGGCAGGGAGGGGGCGACGGAAGCGCCCGCCGTCCACAGCGCGGTGGCGACCCGGCGCAGTTGGGCGAGGCCCGTGCGGTGGGGCGAGTTGGCGGCGACCACCAGGTGATCGCGGCCGCCCAGGGTGTCGCCGACGAGGGAGCCGAGCTGACCGGGCCCGACCTGGACGTACGCCGTGTGACCGGCCGCGTGCAGGGCCTCGGTGAGCTGCCGGAACCGCACGGGCTCCAGCAGATGCCGCACGAACAGGGAGCGGATGCCGTGCTCGTCCGCGGGGAACGGCGCGGCGGTCGTCCCCGACCAGAGCGGGGTGTGCGGCGGATGCAGCCGGAACCGGCCGGCCGCCGCCTCGATCGGACCGATGTGGGGCTCCAGCATCGGCGTGTGGAAACCGGACCGGAACGGAAGCACCTGGCTGAGCACCCCCCGGGCGCGGAACGCCCGTACGAAGTCCTCCACGGCCGCCTGCGGACCGCACACCATGGACTGGCCGGGGGCGTTGTCGTGGGACAGCACCAGACCGGCCCGCGCGCCGCCCTCGTCGCTCAGGGCGGCCCCCACGCGCTCCGCGGACGCGCCGATCGCGCCGAACGCCAGCCCGGGGACCGCGACGCTGTCCGGGTCGAACTCCGCCATGAACGCGTCGACCTCGTCCCCGGCGTAGAGCCCGGCCGCCGCCATCGCCGTCCACTCACCCACGCTGTGGCCGGCGACCGCGTTCGGCACGATGCCGCTGCGGCGCAGCGCGGCGTCGAGTAGGCGGCCGACGGCGACGACGCCGAAGCCGTGCCGGCCCACGTCTTGGGTCCGGCCCACGTCGCCGCTCCGGCCACTGTCGACGGCGGGGGAGGGCAGACCGAAGTGCGCGGCCACGTCGTCGACCTGCGGGGTGAAGTCGCCCTCCAGTCCGGGGAACAGGAACGCCAGCCGGCCCCGGCCGGCGCCCAGCAGCGGACTCGGCCGGAACCAGACGTCGCTGCGGCCGTGCCAGGCACGCTCCTTGGCGACGGCGCGCCGGGCCAGCGCGAGGCGTTTCGCGGTCGGTTCGACGATGCCCAGGCGGGTCCCTCCGGCGTCCGGGTGTGGTCGGGAGGGGTCGAGCCCGGCGGCCCGTACGGTGTCGTCGGCGCCGTCCAGGAGGGCGGCGAGCCGGGCGGGGGAGTCGGCGGCGAGCAGCAGGACGCGCTCGGGCTCGGCGACGTCCAGGCTCGCGCGGGGCGCGGCCGCGGCGCGCGGCCCGCGGGCGGCGGGCGCCTCCTCCAGCACCACGTGCGCGTTGATCCCGCCGAACCCGAAGGCGTTGACGGCGGCCCGCCGCACGGGCTGCCCGGCGGTGGTCTCCCAGTCGGCGGCCTTGTCCAGGGTGCGGAACCGGGTGCGGGCCAGCGCCGGGTGGGGGTCGTCGCAGTGCAGCGTCGGCAGCAGCGTGCGGTGGTGCACGGCGAGGGCGGCCTTGACCAGGCCGGCCACCCCGGCGGCGGGCATGGTGTGCCCGATCATCGACTTGACCGACCCGAGGACCGCTTCACCGTCCCCGGGCCCGAACACCTCTGCCAGCGTGGCGAGTTCGGCGCCGTCCCCGGCCGGGGTGGCGGTGCCGTGCGCCTCCAGCAGACCCACCGAGCCGGGCGCGGCCGGATCGAGTCCGGCGGCCCGCCACGCCTGCCGCACGGCCAGCGCCTGACCGCCCGGATCGGGGTTGACCAGCCCGGCCGCCCGGCCGTCGCTGGCCACCCCGGTGCCCCGGATCACGGCGTACACCCGGTCGCCGTCCCGTTCGGCGTCGGACAGCCGCTTGAGGACGACGACACCGGTGCCCTCGCCGATCAGGATGCCGTCGGCCTCCCGGTGGAAGGGGCGGATGCGCTGGCTGGGGGAGAGGGCGCGCAGCTGCGAGAAGACGCTCCACAGGGTGATGTCGTGGCAGTGGTGCACCCCGCCGGCGAGCATCAGGTCGCACCGGCCGGAGGCGAGTTCACCCACCGCCTGGTCCACGGCGACCAGCGACGAGGCGCACGCCGCGTCCACGGTGTACGCCGGCCCGCGCAGGTCGAGCCGGTTCGCGACCCGGGAGGCGGCCAGATTGGGCACCAGGCCGATCGCGGACTCGGGACTGTCCGGACCGAGCCGCTCGGTGAACGCGGCCCGCACCCGGTCGAGTTGTCGGTCCGTCAGATCGGGCAGCAGCTCGCCCAGGGTGCGCACGAGCTGACCGGCGGTGCGCACCCGCTGGTCGAGCCGGACCAGTCCGGGCGTGAGGTAGCCGCCCCGGCCGAGGACGACGCCGACGCGCTCCCGCTCGGGGACACGGTCCACGCCGCCCGCGTCGTCGAGGGCGGCCGCGGCCACGTGCAGGGCGATGAGCTGGTCGGGCTCGGTCCCGGCCACCGAGTTCGGCATGATTCCGAACCGGGTGACCTCAACCTCCGCGAGCCCGTCCACGAAGCCGCCGCGCCGTGTGTACACCCGGTCCGCGACGGCCGGGTCGGCGGCGGTGCCGGGTCGGTAGAACGAGGCGTCCCAGCGTCCGTCGGGGGCCTCGCCGATCGCGTCGACGCCGTCCCGCAGGTTGCGCCAGTACGCGTCGAGCCCTGCCGCACCCGGCAGCAGCACCGACATCCCGACGATCGCCACCGGTACTTGACGTCCCGTCATATGAGGATCCGTCATGTGAGGATCCCTCATCACGGGCGGTCCCGCGTCGGCCGGCCCGGACGACGTCACCGCGGCGGTCACCAGCCCGAGGCGGTGTAGACGACGGCGGTCGCCGACTCCTCGCCCCAGGCCAGCTCCCGCAGCAGCGCCGCGGTCCCCTCCTCGGGGTCGATCAGCCGGATGCCGCGCCGGGCGTACTCGCGGGCCAACTCGGCCCCGACCATGCCGGCGTGCCCGGCGGCGGGCGCCCACGGACCCCAGTGCACGGTCACGGCGCGGCGGCCGGTGCGGGCGGCGAACGCCGCGCCCAGGGTCTCCAGGGCGTCGTTGGCGGCCGCGTAGTCGACCTGGCCCCGGTTGCCCAGGACGGCCGAGACCGAGCCGAACAGCACGGTGAACGCGGGCGCGGAGGACAGCTCCTCCAGCGCGCTGAGCAGGGCGTGTGCGCCGGTCGCCTTCGTGCCGAAGACCCGCTGGAACGACTCGGCGCTCTTCTCGCCGATCAGCCGGTCCTCGATGACACCGGCCGCGTGGACGACGCCGTCGAGCCTGCCGTGCTCGGCGTGGATCTCCTTCACGGCCTGGCGCACCGCGTCCGGCTCCCGGAAGTCGACGGTGCGGTAGCGGGCCCGGCTGCCGAGGGCGTCGAGTTCGGCCAGCGTGGCCGTGATCTCCCGTTGGGCGAGCAGGAGTTCGGCGGCGCGGTTGATCTCGGCGGGCTTCAGACCGCCGCGTGCGGCGAGCGCGGCGCGCAGGGCGGCCGGGGTGTGCGCGGCCGCGGTGTCCGCGTCCTCGGGACCGTCCGGCGCGGGGGTGCGGCCGAGCAGCTCCAGACGGCAACGGGCGGCCCCGGCGAGCGCGACGGCGAACTGTGCGGTGATGCCTCGCGCGCCGCCCGCCAGCAGCACCACCGAGTCCCGGTCCAGGCCGAGCGCGGCCACCTCCGCGACGCCGTCCCCGGCCGGTCCGGCGCCCGTGCTGCCGAGCGCGCCGAGCGGCGTCTCCACCAGCTCGAACCCGTGCCGTCCGGCCGTCGTCCGCAGCACGACGGGCGTGCGGTCGGCGGCGACGGCCTCCGCGACCACCGCGTCCGCGACGGCGGACGCCGACACGTCCGTCAGGTCGACGACCCGCGCGAGCGTGTCCGGGCACTCCCGCGCCACGCTCCGGAACAGACCGCGCAGCCCCGCCGTCCGTGCGTCGGGCGTGTCACCGTCGGAGCGCCGGACGGCCAGCAGCCACCGCGGGCCGCCCGCGAGGGCCGCCTTCAGCACCGGGAAGGCGTCCGGCAGCACCGGCGTACCGTCGTCGGCGCCCGTGAGAGCCCCGAGGTACAGCACCCCGTCCACCGTCCCGTCGTCCGGCGACAGGACGTGGTCCCGGCCGCGGACGGTGACGTCGGCGCCGTGCGAGGCCAGCCGGGCGGCGACCTCGGGGGTGACCTCCGGGGCGTCCCCGAGGACGGTCCAGCGGGTGCCGGAGAACACCGCGGACGGGTCGGCGGGGGCCTGCGCCACGGCGGCGTCGAGCAGCACCGGCCGCAGGACGTGCCGCCGGGGAGCTTCGGCGCCCACCTCGCCGGCGTCCGGCGCCTCGGGTGCGGCGGGCGCGGTGGGCGTCGTGGGGGTGGATGTGGCAGAGGAGACGGGTGAGGGGGATGAGACGGGTGTGGCTTCGTCGGCCGGGGCGCCGCCGCCCAGTCGGGCCGTGAGCCAGTCGGTCACCGCGGCGGCGGTGCGCGCCTTCGCGAGCTCCTCCAGCTCGGTGTCGTCCATCGCGGTCAGGTCCGCGCCGGCGCCCGCGCCCAGCCGGCGGGCCAGCTCACCGGCGATCTCCGCCCGCTTGATGGAGTCGATGCTGAGGTCCGCCTCCAGATCGAGGTCGGGCTCGATCATGTCGACGGGGTACCCGGTGCGCTCACTGATGATCTCCAGGACGACCTGCTGGACGTCCGGCGGCCCGCCGACCGGCGTCACCGCCCGGGCCGCCGCTCCCGGGTCCGCCGCGCCTGTTTCCGCCGCCAGCGCCCCCGACGCCATTGTTCCCGGCGTCGCCCGCTGCGGCGCGGTGAGTTCGGCCGGCGTCCGGTTCGGCTGCGGGTGCGGGACGACCACGGGAGCGGCGATCGCGGCCCCCGGCGTGGCGCCGAAGTAGGTGAGCAGCACGTCCCGTTGGGCGGCGATCATCTCGCGGCTGGTGCGCAGGAACTCGGAGATGAGCGCGTCCCGGTCGGACGGGACGCCGGGCGGGGGGTTCGTCGTCACAGTCGTCTCCAGGGTGTCCGCGACTCGTCGGGCCGGTGCGAGCGCACCGGGGAGAAGGGCGCCGGCGGCGGTGCGGACCAACTGTCCGTCGACCGTCCAGCCGGGCCGCTTCGGCACGGGGGTGCGTACCGCGTCCACCGCGTCCCGGCCGCGTAGCAGCCATCCCGCGCGCACCGGCAGCCCCGCGACGGCGAGCGCGGCCAGGGCGTCGAGCCAGCCGGCGAGTCCGCTGCCGGGCCGGGGCTCGCAGGCCATCGTGCGGTGCGGGCGGTCGCCGAGGATCTGCCCGACCAGCCGGGTGAGCACCGACCCCGGCCCCGCCTCGACGAAGACGCGCGCCCCGGCCGCGTACATCGCCTCGATCTGCTCGGCGAAGGCGACCGGCGCGCCGATCTGGGCGGCGAGTCCGGCCCGCACTGCGTCCGCGTCGGCGGGGTAGGGGGCAGCCGTGCGGTTGGACCACACGGGGAACTCGGGGGCGTGCACCGGGCGTTCGGCGAGGGCTCCGGCGAACCGGTCGGCGGCGCCGGCCACCAGCGGACTGTGGAAGGCGCAGGCGACCGGGATGCGCTGGGCCCCGAGTCCGGCCTCGCGCAGCAGCCGGACGGCCTCGGCGACGGCGTCCGTCGGTCCCGAGATCACCGTCTGCCGGGGCGAGTTGCGGTTGGCTACGACGACGGAGCCGGGTGCGGACCGGGCCTTCAGCGTCTCGCTCACCTCGTCGGGTCCGGCGGTGACGGCGGCCATCGTCCCGGGGTCGCCGTCGGCGCGGTTCTCACCGCTCCCGCCGTCGGCGCGTCCGGCGGCCTCCAGGATCGCCGCCGCCCGCTCCGAGCTCAGCTCCAGCAGCGTCTCGGGGGCGAGGGCGCCGGCCGCGCAGAGGGCGACCAGCTCGCCGTAACTGTGCCCGGCCGCCATGTCGGGGCGCACCCCGGCCGCGGTGAGCACGGCGTGGGCGGCGAGACCCGCGAGGCCGAGGGCGGGCTGGGCCGCCCGGGTGTCGGTCAGCGCGGCCTGCTGCCGGGCGCGGCCCGCCTCGTCGAAGGCGGCCGGGGGGTACAGGGCGTCGGCGTGGACACGCCCGAGCTCCAGGTAGGGGCGCAGCTCGGGGAAGGCGACGAACAGGTCGGCGAGCATGCCGGTGCGCTGACTGCCCTGCCCCGGGAAGAGGAAGGCGACCTTGCCCACACCGGCGACGGTGTCAGCGTCGTCGCCAGGGCGTTCGTCGTGCTCCTCGTCCCGGTCGGCCCGGTGGACGCCGCGCGCCGACGCGGTCCCGGCGGGGTCGGACGTCAGCCGCCGCAGCTTTCCCACCAGGTCGTCGACGTCCGTCGCCACGACCGCGAACCACGTCGGGTCCGTGCTCGCGTCCGCCCGCCGCGCCGCGCTCAGCGCGAGGTCCCGCAGTCGCCACGGCCGTCCCTCGGTCTGCGCGGCGGCGAGGAGTTCGGCCACGACACGGCGCGCGGCCTCCTCGTCACGGCCCCGGAAGACGAACAGCTCGGCCGGCCAGACGTCCAGTCCGCGCACCGGCGGCACGCCCTCGGCGTGAGCGGCCAGCACCACATGGAAGTTGGTGCCGCCGAAACCGAACGCGCTGACCCCGGCGAGGCGTTCGCGCGGCGGGGCCGCCCACGGGCGGGCCTCGGCGTGGAAGGCGAAGGGGCTGGCGGCCGCGTCCCAGGCCGGGTTGGGGGACTCGACGTGCAGCGTGGGCGGCCTGACGCCGGTGTGCAGCGACAGCAGTGTCTTGATCAGTCCGGCGAGTCCCGCGGCGCATTTGGTGTGCCCGATCTGCGACTTCACCGAGCCGAGCACGCAGCCGCCCGGTTTTGCCCCGGCCTCGTCGAACACCTCGGTGAGGATGCGTAGTTCGGTGCGGTCGCCGACCACCGTGCCGGTGCCGTGCGCCTCGACGAGCCCGACGTCGGCCGGGGAGACACCCGCGTTGCGGTAGGCGCGCTCCAGGGCCGAGCGCTGCCCCTCGGGCCGCGGCGCGGTCAGCCCGAGCGAACGTCCGTCGCTGGAGGAGCCGAGTCCCTTGATGACGCCGTAGATCCGGTCGCCGTCGCGTTCGGCGTCCGCGAGACGTTTGAGGACCACGCAGGCCACGCCCTCGCCGAGGGCGATGCCGTCCGCCGAGCCGTCGAAGGCGCGGGAGCGGCCGGTCGGGGACAGGGCGTGCACGGAGGAGAAGAGGACGTAGTCGTTGATGCCGTTGTGCAGGTCGGCGCCGCCGCACAGCACCACGTCGGAGGTCCCGCCGACCAGCTCCTTGCAGGCGACGTCCACGGCGGCCAGCGAGGAGGCGCAGGCCGCGTCGACGGTGTAGTTGGCGCCGCCGAGGTCCAGCCGGTTGGCGATCCGCCCGGAGATGACGTTGGCGAGCATGCCGGGGAAGGAGTCCTCGGTGAGCTGCGGCAGCTGACCGTCGAGGCCGGCCGGGACCTCGCCGTAGTAGGAGGGCAGCACCGCCCGCAGGGTGGCCGCGTTCGACAGGTCGCTGCCCGCCTCCGCGCCGAAGACCACGGAGGTGCGGGAGCGGTCGAACCGCCGCCCCCCGTCGCCGTATCCGGCGTCCTCCAGGGCGCGCCGGGCGGCTTCCAGGGACAGCAGCTGCACCGGCTCGACGCTGCCGAGGGAGGCCGGCGGGATGCCGTAGCGCAGCGGGTCGAAGGGGATGCGGGGCAGGAAACCGCCCCACTTGGACGGGGTGGAGGTGCCGTGGTGGACGGCCGGGTCCCAGCGGTCCGCCGGGACCTCGCCCACCGCGTCCACGCCTCCCACGACGTTCGCCCAGAAGGCGGCCAGGTCGGGCGCCTCGGGGAACATGCAGGCCATGCCGACGACGGCGACGTCGAGCGGGGCCGGAGCCGCCGCCTCGGCGGGCTCCTCCGGCAGGCCGAACTCGGCCGCGCGCCGGGCGAGATGACCGAGCGCGCCCGTCGTCACCGACGTGTGCAGCGCGGCGAGGGTGGTCGGGGCCGAGCGCAGCACCGCCACCTCCCCGGCCATGAACATCCCCTCGGCGAGCTGGCGTTCCTCGTCGACGGGGGTGAGGACACCTTCGGCGTCCCGGGTCACGCCCTTGCTGGCGACGCGCAGCCGGCCCACGTTGAGCCGTTCCAGCTCCTCCCAGACCTGCCGCTCCGGCACGCCCCCGGCGCGCAGCGCGGCCGCCCGGTCGCGGTAACCTGCCGCGAACGGGCTCGGCACACACCGGGTGGCGTGACCCGGCGCCGACTCCAGGAGCGCGGTGCTCCCGGCGGCCATGACCTGCCGCTGGAAGAGCGGCCGGATCGCCCCGAGCGCCACCGCCTCCTCGGTGAGCAGGTACGCGGTGCCCATCAGCACGCCGACGGCCGCTCCGCGCGCGGTCAGCGGGACGGCGAGCGCGGCGACCATCGCCGCCGACCGCTCGTCGTGCACGCCGCCCGCGAAGAACACCTCGATGTCCGGTGCCTCACGGTCCGTCAAGAAGTCTTCGAGTACGGCCAGTTGGGCCTCCCAGAGCGGGAAGCTGGCGCGCGGTCCGACGTGCCCGCCGCACTCCGCGCCCTCGAAGACGAACCGGCGCGCCCCCGCCTCCAGGAACTGCCGCAGCAGTCCGGGGGACGGCACGTGCAGGAAGGTGCGCACGCCGTCCCGTTCCAGCGCCTGTGCCTGGGAGGGCCGTCCGCCCGCGATGATCGCGTGCGTCGGCCGCAGCTCCCGTACGGCCTCCAGCTGGGCGGCGCGCACCTCCTCCGGCGCGAAGCCGAGGACGCCCACGCCCCAGGGCCGGCCGGCCGCCGCCTCCCGCGTCTCGGCGAGCATCGCCCGGGTCCGCTCGCCGTCCGCCAGCGCCAGCGCGAGGAACGGCAGGGCGCCGTCCGCCGCCACCGCCGCGGCGAACGCCGCGCCGTCGCTCACCCGGGTCATGGGACCCTGCACGACCGGCAGCCGGGTGCCGAGCGCCCGGGCCATCGGCGAGCCCTCCCGCAGCGCCCGCCCGGCGGTGTCGTCGCGCAGGGAGTCCAGTACCGCGTCCCTGAGTGCGCGGACCGTCCGCCGTACGTCGACCCAGCGCTCGGCGAACCGGGCGGCGAGGAAGCCGTCCTGGCCCACCGGGAGCAGCTGGGTGCGCGGGTCCTGAGCGCCCAGCATCGAGGCGACCGCCTCGGCGGTGGCGTCCGGCGCGAGCCGTGGCGCGTCCGGGCCGCGCCGCAGCAGGACGCGGTGGCCGGCCAGGACGACGGTCTCCGAACCGTCCAGGGTGCGCAGCACCGCCGCGGCCGGCTCGGGCAGGGCCGACTCGGCGAGCAGCGCCAGCTGACTGTCCAGGACCACCCCGGCCGCCCCGCCGGCCACCGCGGCGGCCGCGGTGCGCGGGCCGATGCCGCCGCACGCCCAGACCGGCACACTCACCTCGGGCGCGGCGAGGAGCTGCTGGAGCAGGACGAAGGTGCTCAGTTCGCCGACCCGGCCTCCGCACTCGGCGCCCCGGGCGATCAGACCGTCCGCCCCGAGGCGTATCGCGTCCCGCGCGCCGGCCAGGTCGGCGACCTCCACCAGCACGTGGTGACGCCTCGTCAAAGTACTTATCTGCCAGGGGTGTTCGATGCCGTCGCCGACCGCATCCGCGGTGAGGATCACGGTGTGCGGGCCGTCCTCCCGGGCCAGGTCGGCGGGGCCGAGCGCGCAGTGCGCGCCGACCCGGACGCCGAACCCGCCGGGGGAGGCCCGGCACAGACGGGCGAGGGCCTCCCGGGATCTTCGGTCACCCGGCCCGAGGTCCAGCACGCCCAGGCCGCCGGCGCGGCAGACCGCCAGGGCGAGCCCCGCGTCGGGCTCACCGAACGGGGTGATGCCGATGATCATGTCCTCGGAACGCACAGCGGACGTCATGATTCTCCGAATCAAGGTGAGACTGCACGGTGGGGGGTTCGGGACAGCAAAGGCGGCTCACCGGGTTCCAGCGGGCAGAGGTTCACCGCGGAACGCCGTTCTACAGCGCGTGCTCGAAACGCGTTGAAAGGTAGTGCTCTTATTACTCACTGGTCAACGTTCGGACGATCGACCGGTATTCGGCCGCAACGATTCGGTCAGTCGCACGCACGGGGCGGGGTGCAGGAATGCGGATGAACCCCTTCTGCCGCCACCCGCGACCGCTGGCCGCGGGTGTGGTCCAAGTGTCAACTAGTATGGGAAATAGGCCCCTTGGGGCCGCAAGTCCGACATCGGGACGTCGGTTTCCGGCATCGTCCGCATGGCGGGTCACGATCCGTGTGTCGGCCCCTGAGCGGCGGGGAAGGCTTCGTGGTCATGACCACGCCCGCCCCCTCTCCGGTCGTGGATGTCCTGGAACAGCTCTTCGCGGACACCGCTCGCGGACGATCGGACACCGCTCGCGGGCGATCGGGCGGCGATGTCCGGGGGCGTCGTCCGGGCGGCCGGACGGCGGCACCCCTGGGGCCGACGGCGGTGCGGGCCGTCGGAGTCGCGTGCACTCCACGGTGAGATGGGTCTTGACGTGGGCCGGGCGGCTGCCAAGACTGGGCTGACTCCGCAGTCGAGCCGGTCCTCGGGAGGTCGTCGTCCGGCTTGGCTGCGTGGTCCCGGCGCGCGAGCCGGTGTAACCCCGGGGATCGGCAGCCGGGGGAGGTCTCGTCCGCCGTCCGGGTCCGTGACGCGGGCGTCCGGAGTGTTGACCGCCGGACTGTTGCGACAATCAGCCCATAGTGCGCGTATGACGCGTTCCCGTACGGCGCTGCTGTGCGCCGCCGCCCTCCTCGCCTCGACCCTGCAGACCGCGGTCGCCACCGCCCTCCCCGAACGCCACGACCGCGCCCACGACCGCGCCTGCGCCGCCACTCGCGACCCGCGGGGCCAGGCGCGCGCGGTCCTCGACATCGTCCGCAAGGCGAAGCAGGAGCTCGACCTCGAGGCCGCCCTCGTCAAGGTCACGGTCGGCGGCCGTGAACTCGTCACGACCGCCGTCGGCGAGTCCATGACGGGCGTCCCCGCCACCCCTGCCATGCACTTCCGGACCGGCTCGGTCGGCATCGCCTTCATGGGCACCGTGCTGCTTCAGCTCGTCGAGGAGGGCCGGGCGGACCTCGACGACCCGGTCTCCAGATGGCTGCCACGTCTGCCGCACGGCGACGAGATCACCCTGCGCATGCTCGGCGACTCCACCTCGGGCCTGCACGACTACGTCACCGACCCGGCCTTCCTCGAGAAGCTCTACGCCGACCCCTGGCAGCACTGGACCCCCGAGGAGGTCGTCGGGTTCTCCCTGAGCCGCCCCCTGTGGTACGCGCCGGGCACCAACTGGAGCTACTCGCACGCCAACTTCGTCCTCCTCGGCCGCGCCCTGGAGAAGATCTCCGGCACCCCGCTCGACCGCCTGCTGCGGCAACGCGTCTACCGGCCGCTCGGCCTGCGCAACACCCGCAGCAACGACACCGCGGTCATCCCGCAGCCCGTGCTGCACGCCTACGACGACGAGCGCGGCACCTACGAGGAGTCCACCTACTGGAACCCGTCCTGGACCACCGCCCCCGGCGCCGTCCTCACCCAGGACATCTGTGACCTCGCTCGCTCCGGACAGGCCGTCGGCTCGGGTGAGCTGCTCTCGCGGCAGTCCTTCCGCACCCAGCTGAACCCGGGCACGGTCGGCCTCGGCCACCCGACCGCCACCTGCCCGGCGACGGTCTGCCTGCCCATGACCGAGGACTTCCACTTCGGCCTCGGCGTCGTCGTCAAGAACGGCTGGGTGGTCCAGAACCCGTCCTTCTTCGGCTACGCGGCCGTGATGGCGTACGAACCGCACAAGCGGCTGTCCATCGCCGTGTCCACGACAGTGGGCCGCAACGCCCCCGGCGGCAACAACTCCCAGACGATCACCGAACGGATCGCGAAACTCCTGGACCCGCAACACCCCCTCGGCACCTGACCACCCGGCTCGAGCGGGCCGGAGCCCCGCCCTCCTCCACCTGGACGGGGCCCCCGGACCGCGTCACGAGAACGTGTGGACCAGCTGGATCTCGCCCACGATATGCGCGTTGAACTCGGCCAACTCCTCTGCCGGAACCCAAAGTTCGAGAATCGTCAGGCCGCCGGCCCGCTGCACCGGATACCTGCGCAGGAACTCCGTGTCGACCTCGAACCGGGTGACGTGCCCGGCGCCGTCGTGCTTGACGTTCCAGTCCCGGGCGATCCTGATCGCATAGTCCTCGTTGAGCACCGGATAGAAGATCGGCTGCTCCGGGAGCCGGGGCGGCCAGGCGCGCCACTCGAGCTCACGCACCAGCTCCAGTTCCCGGGGGCCGGTGGGACGCCAAAGGGTCGTGGTGTCTCGGTGCTTCCTGGTCACGGGAATCGCTTCGCTTCCTGGTGCGGCGACCGCCGGTGCGGTCTGCTGACGCCCGACGGTATCCGCCGTCGCGCCACGCAGGCCGGCGACTTCGCCCGCTGTCGGCGCGGGACCGCCCGGCACCGGCCACGCGTGCCTGCGCCGCGCCCCGCCCCCGCCGCCCTCACGCCCCGTCGTGCCGTGTCGTGATCTCTGTGAGGTAGGAGCGCAGCATCGTCTTCGCCTCGTCGAGCAGGAGCGCGTCCCCTTCCGGGGCGCGGCGGAACGCCTCCTGGGCGAGGGCGTCGGCGGCGAGAATCGCGGCGTGGCCCGCCCTGGCCAGTGCCTCGTCGTCGCCGGCCACGCCCAGGGCGCGCAGGACCCGGCGGATCCCGTCGGCCATCCGCCCCTTGTGCTCGCGGTCGGCGGCCCGGGTCCGCTCGGTCAGCCCGCTGCCGAACCACAGGGCGCGGAAGCCGTGTTCGGTCCGGTACACCTCGGCGTACGTGTCGATCAGGACGCCCACCGGATCGTCCCACCGCTCCTGTGCCGCGGCCAGGACCAGATCGTCCATGACGCCTTCCAGGCGGGCGAAGTACCCCGTGGCGAGGGCGTCGATGATCGCGTTCCGGTCGGGGAGGTACTGGTACAGCGAGCCGACCGACACCTTCGCCTCGGCCGCGACCCGGGTCGTGGTGAGCGCCTCGACGCCCTCGTCCACCAGGATGCGCTCGGCGGCCTCCAGCATCAGCGCCAGACGTGCCCTGCTGCGCGCCTGCCGGGGAGTGCGGCGCAGGGGAGTGCCGCCGTCGGGACCCACGGTCGCCTGGACCAAGGAACTGCCTCCAAATCTGAACGTGACTTTGTTTCACGTTTACGCTACCTTCGCGCCCATGACCGCCTCAAGCGCGACGCCGGACCGGGAGCGGACCGCCGTCGCGGACGCCTGCCGGCGTCTGGGGGCCGAAGGCCTCCTCATCGGCACGGCAGGAAACGTGAGCGTACGCGTCGAGGACCGGGTCGCCATCACCGCGACCGGCGCCGTCCTCGCCGACCTCACCCCGGACCAGGTGACCGTGGTCGACCTGGACGGCAAGGTCGTGACCGGCGACCTGCAGCCGACCTCGGAGCTGGAACTGCACCTCGGCGTCTACCGCCGCTACGGAGCCGGCGCGGTCGTCCACACGCACGCCCCGATGGCCACCGCCGTCTCCTGCGTGCTCGACGAACTGCCGTGCATCCACTACCAGTTGCTCGCACTCGGCGGCACGGTCCGGGTCGCGCCGTACGCCACGTTCGGCACGCCCGAACTCGCCGAGTCCGTACTCGCCGCGCTGGACGGCCGCAGCGCCGCGCTGATGGCCAACCACGGCGCGCTCACCCACGCCCCGACCCTCGACAAGGCGGTCGAGAACGCCCTGCTCCTCGAATGGGCCTGCGGCGTCTACCAGCGGGCGGCCGCCATGGGCCGGCCGCGCGCCCTCGACGAACAGCAGCAGCTCGCGGTCGTCGAGGCCGCGATCGCCCGGAACTACGGCGCCACCCAACCCGTTCCACCCGCGCAGGAGGAAGTCCGATGAAGGTCGTCACGATGGGCGTGCACGTACTCGACGTACTGGTGCGGCCGGTGCAGGAGATACCCGAGGGCCAGGGCGCGACCCTGGTGGACGACATCCGGATGACCGCCGCCGGAACCGCCGGCGGCACCGCGCTCACCCTCGCCAAGCTGGGCGCCGAGGTGCGCACGGCGGGCGCCGTCGGCTCCGACCCGACCGGCGACATGCTGATCCAGCTGCTGGACAGGGGCGGCGTCGACACCGGTTTCCTGGTCCGCCGCACCGACACCGCCACCTCGGCGAGCGTCCTGCCGATCCGGCCCAACGGTGACCGTCCCTCGCTGCACCTGCTCGGCGCGAACATCACGTACAGCCCCGACGACGTCCCCTGGGACGCCCTCGCCGAGGCGACCCATCTGCACCTAGGCGGCCCGGAGCTGATCGGCGTCGACGCGGCGGCGCGCATCCTGTCGTACGCCAGGGAACACGGCGTCGTGACCTCCGTGGACCTGCTCGCCCCCGGCGTCCTCGGCAGCTTCGAGCAGATCGAGGCGGCCCTGCCGTACATCGACCATCTGCTGCCCAACGAGGACCAGGTCCTCGGCTTCACCGGCGAGGGCGACCTGCTCACCGGCGCCCGGAAGCTGCTGGCCGCCGGCGTGGGCGTCGTCGCCGTCACGCGCGGCGGGGACGGCGCGCTCGTGGTGACGGCGGACGGCGCGGAGCCGGTGCCCGCCTTCGAGATCGACGTCGTCGACACCACCGGATGCGGCGACGCGTTCTCCGCGGGCTACCTCAGGGGCGTCAGCCTGGGCCGTACGCCGGGCGACGCCGCCGTCCTCGGCAGCGCGGCCGCCGCTCTCGTCGCCCAGGGACTCGGCAGCGATCACGGCGACTTCGACCTCGCCGCCGCCGACGAGTTCGCCGCGACGCACAAGCCCCGCCAGTGAGCTGACCGGGCGGGGGCGGGTCCCGTCAGCAACCGGTCTGTCCCGGGGCCCGGTCTGTCCCGGGGCCCGGTCTGCCCCGGAGCCCGGTCTGTCCCGGGGGCGCGTTCAGGCCGCGCC
Source organism: Streptomyces sp. B21-105 (assembly GCF_036898465.1). Lineage (NCBI taxonomy): Bacteria > Bacillati > Actinomycetota > Actinomycetes > Kitasatosporales > Streptomycetaceae > Streptomyces > Streptomyces sp. B21-105. The sequence continues at coordinate 8,229,841 of NZ_JARUMJ010000001.1, forward strand.
GAACGCCGTGAACGCCCAGCCCGTCGCCTGGTGCAGGGCGTCTCCCGGGAGCGCGGCCCGTGCGTCCCGCAGGGCTTCGGCCAGGGACAGACCGCGACCCAGGCCTTCGTGCAGCGCCAGCATCAGGGGAACGACCGCCGCGTCGTTGACCGGTGCGCTGCTCGCGACCACGCCCGCCGTGCCCAGCGGCAGTAACGCCGTGACGAGACCGAGGAGTTCGTCCGCGCCGACCGACGCGAGCCGGGCGGTGTCGCAGCTGGAGAGGATGATCCGGTACGGGCTGCGGGCCAGCCGCTCGAAGTCGTGAACGATCAGCGGGCCGTCCGCCATGCGCAGCGAGGAGAACATGGGGCTGTCGGCGCGGAACGTGCCGTGCGCGGCGATGTGCGCCAGCGCCGCCCCGTCCAGCTCCGCCAGGACGCGCGGCACATGGGCGTCCTCCTGCTCCAGCACGACGGGGGCGCCGTACCGTCCGGCGACCTCCGGGACCTCGGCCCCGCAGGTCGCCAGCCCGGGCCCGCGCACCAGGACCTGACGTCCGCCCGGCGGTGGCTCCGTCTCCCGGGCCCGCAGCCAGCCGCTCGCCGACGGCGACACACTGACCACCCGCTCCCGCAGCGCCGGCAGCAGCGCCCACGGCACCCGGTGCAACCGGGCCGGCGGCACCACCACGACCGGGCCCGGCCCCAGCCGCCCGGCCGCCTCGCCGAGCAGCAGGTCCTCCAGCCGCCGTCCCATCGCCTCCACCACCGGCAGCCGTCCCTCCGCGCCGGGATGGGCCAGCCGCCGCAGCCCGGCCTGGACGTGTTCGGCCTCCCGCTCGGCGTCGGCCAGCAGCCCGCCCGCGAACCGGCGCACCCGGCCCGCCCCGCACAGCAGCACCTGCACCCGGCCGTCCAGCACGGCCAGTTCGACCAGCCGCGCCGCGCCGAGCCGGTCCAGCAGCCGCTTGGCATCGAACCGTTCCCCGCCGAACCCCCCGGCCCCGAACCGGTCGCCGCTCCAGGGCGTGACCCCGCCCATGTGCAGGGTCCGTGAGCGGATCTCCCGCTCCAGGCGCCGCTGTTCGCGTTCCAGCGCCGGTACCGGCCGGCCGTCCCTGCGGGCGGCCTCCGCACGCGAGGCGATCACCCGGAACGCGGTGAGCCCGCCCAGCAGCGCCGGGTCGGCGGGCGGCCGGGTCGGCGGCGTGGACAGCGCCGTGGCCCGCCAGCGCTCGCTCCACGTCAGCAGTTGCCGCGGCCCGCCCCTCTCCAGACTGACCTGCTGGGCCAGTGCGGCCAGTTCCGCGCCGCGCGCGCTCGCGCGGGCCCGCAGCTCCGAGGCCCCCAGCGTCGTGCGGTGCTCGTCGAGGACGTCGAGGCCGCGGCGGCAGGCCTCCAGCACGCCCCGTCCGGAGCCGGCGGCCCGCGCCCACAGCGCCTGGGCCGCCCAACCCGTCACCCGGGCCAGCGGCGGACCGCTGCGCCGGCTGCGCGCCGCGATCCGCAGATACCGCTCGGCATCCGAGGACCAGCCGAGATCCAGCGCGATCCGGCCCGCGAGCAGCCAGGCCTCCGGCGCCGCGGGCGCCTGGAAGGCCGCCAGCCGCTCGGCGAGCCGGGCCGCGTCCGCGACCAGGCGGCCCGAGCCCCGCCCGCCGGCGACCCGGGCCTCGATCAGCACGAGCCGCGCGTGCGCCTCCCACCAGGTGCGCCGCTGTCCCGCGAAGAGCCGCTCGGCCACTGCCGCGCGGGCGCTCGCGGTCGCCGGGTCGTCCGCCAGCCGGGCCGCCCGCGCCGCCGTCAGCAGCAGCTCCGCCTTGCGGGTGGACTGTCCGCCGATCCCGTCGAGCACGCCGATCGCGGCGTCCGCCCCGGCCAGCGCCTCCGGGGCGAGACCGGCCGCCATCAGGACCTCGCACCGCCGGATGGCCAGCATGAACGTCGGCGTGCCGAGCTTGTCGTACCGCTCCTGTGCCTCGTCGAGGAGCCGCAGCGCGGCGGGCACGTCCCCGGAGTGGAACGCGGCCAGCCCCCGGCTCTCCACCACGTCCGCCTTGTCGTGTTCCTGGCCGGTGGTGTCCCACAGCGCCTCGGCCGCCGCGAAGTCCGCCTCGGCCCGCTCCACCGCCCCGAGAGCCAGGTGCACGGTGGCGCGCAGGGTGCGGGCGCGCGCCGTCCAGATGACGTCGTCCGCCTGACGCAGCACGGGTATCGCCCGGCGGACGTCCTCCAGAGCCTCGCGATGACGGCCGAGCACCCACAGCGAGTAGGCCCGCCGGTAGAGCACCCGCGCGCGGGTGTGCCCCGTGCCGCGGGCGACGCCCCGCTCGAACGCGGCCAGCCCCTGCCGGGTGCGGCCCGCGTGTACCAGCGCCACGCCGAGCGTGCCGAGGACGTCCGCCTCACGCTCGGCCGAGTCGGAGCGGGCCGCGAGGTCCCGGGCGCGGCGCAGATGGTCGAGGGCGAGCCGGACGTCCCCCCAGTCCCGCTGCCAGATGCCGATCACCTGATGGGCGACCGAGGCGTGCAACGGCGTCGGATCGGTGTCGAGCACCTCCTCCGCCCGCGACAACGCGTCGCCCGGGGCGGCGAAGACCATCGGCAGCAGTTCGAGAACCGAGTCGTTTCCCGCTGTCACCCCAGGGATGGTAGTGCTCAGGGCCGCCGACCACACCGGTGCGCGACAAAGGCACGCGCGGCCGCAACCGCACCACCCTCATCCGCCGTCGCACCACCTGTACCCGCCGTCGCACCACCCGTATCCGCGGTCGCACCACCTGTATCCGCCGTCGCACCACCTGTATCAGACGACCGCCTCGCGGCTCACTCTGACGACCACCGGCCTGCACAGGGGAGGACACGCCATGGCACCGCAGCGTTTCCACGAGCAGTTCGACCAGATCCAGCGTTCGCTGCCCGACGTCCCGTTGGCGATGGGCCCGGACGACTCCGCCGAGTTCATCTACGAGAAGGGCGTCGTCCTGGCCCGTGACGGCGAGGAGGCCCAGGTCGTCGAGGACGCCGTCCGCACGCACTTCACCGCGACCGAGGGCCTGGTCGCGGACCACGTGCGCCGCGCGGGCCCGCAGGCCAACCGGTCGGGCATCACCCGTATCCGGGTCGGCGACCCGGGCGAGGGCGGCCGCGCCGCCGACCACGCCGTGGCGGGGGCGTTGCGCGCGCTGCGGGAGACGGAGGGCCGCGCGGGCCGCCGGCTGGTCAGCCGCAACCACGTGGTGTCGATCGCGGTGAACGCCTGCCCCGGCGACGAGCCGGTGCCCGCGCCCCGCACCGGGCCGCCCAACCCCGGCGCCGCGGCGACGCCGTACGACCCGGCGCGCGCCGTCGGCGTCCTCGTCGTCGACACCGGCCTCACGCACGACTACCGCTCCTACCCGCTGCTGGCGCACACCGACGGCGACCTCCAGGTCAGGGAGACCGACGAGGCCGGCGTCCTGCGGCAGTACGTCGGCCACGGCACGTTCATCGCCGGGATCGTCGCGGCCGTCGCGCCGAACACCGACGTCACCGTGCGCGGCACGCTCAACGACGCGGGCGCGATCCTGGAGTCCGAGTTCGGCGAGCGACTCTTCGACGCCGTCGAGGACGGCTGGCCCGACATCCTCAGCCTGTCCGCGGGCACCTCCAACGGCCGCGTCGACGGTCTGCTCGGCGTCGCCGCCTTCATGGACGAACTCCGCTCGCACCACACCCTGTTGGTCGCCGCCGCCGGCAACAACGCGAGCGCGGCGCCGTTCTGGCCGGCCGCCTACGCCGCCCTGCCCGAACACGCCGACGCGGTCCTGTCGGTGGGCGCGCTGCGCGGCGACGGCACGTTCGGCGCGTGCTTCAGCAACCACGGCCCCTGGGTGACGGCGTACGCCCCCGGCGAGCGGCTGGTCAGCGCCTTCACCGGCTTCGGCACGCCCGTCCCGTACGTCTACCAGCACTCCACCTACGACGCCTGCCGCTACGGCTTCTCCTACTCCTGCACCTGCCGGTCCCCGCGCCACACCGGGGTGTTGAGCGAGGAGCGGCAGGCCGCCCCGGGCAAGCCGGACCAGGTGATGTTCGAAGGCCTCGCGTCCTGGAGCGGCACGTCGTTCGCGACCCCGGTGGCCGCGGGCCTCGTCGCCGCGCACATGACCACGAACCAGCTGACCGACCCCCGGGCCGCCGCCCGCCAACTGCTGGCGGGCAACGCCGAGTTCGCCGAGGTGCGGGGCGTCCATGTGCCGGCCCTGCTGCCGCCCACCTGGCGGCCGGTCCCGGTCGGTGCCGCGTGAGGGCCTCATGACGTCCGGCACGGACCCCGCCACGGCGTACGATGACAGGCCGTACACGAGGGGTGGGACGGTGGACCGTACTGAGGTCGGCGCGCTCGTCCAGTCCGCCGTCGACGGCGATGCGGCGGCCTGGAAGGGCCTGGTGGACGGGCTGAGCCCACTGGTGTGGTCGGTGGTGCGCGCCCACCGGCTCTCGGACGCCGACGGTCACGAGGTGTACCAGACCGTCTGGTTCCGCTTCGCCCAGCACCTCGGGCGGATCCGTGAGCCCCACAAGGCGGGGTCATGGCTCGCGAGTACCGCGCGCAACGAGTGCCTGAAAGTGATCAAGGGCTTGCGGCGGCTGACTCCGACCGACGATCCCCGACTGCTCGACCGGGCCAGTGAGGACCGCACGCCCGAGCAGTCGGTGCTGGACTCGGAGGAGGCGGCCGCCCAGGGCGAGCGCGTGCGGTTCCTGTGGCAGGAGTTCGAGGCGCTCGGCGAGCGCTGCCGGCAACTGCTGCGGGTGCTGATCGCCTCGCCGCCGCCCAGCTACCAGGAGGTGTCGGCCGCCCTGGGCATCGCCGTGGGCAGCATCGGCCCGATGCGCCAGCGGTGTCTGCGCCGGCTGCGCGCCCGACTCGACGCACGGGGAGCTCTGTGAACGCCATGAGCGAGATGGACGGTATGAACGGCACGGACCGTGTGGACGACGACGGCGATCCGGACGACTTCTTCGATGACGTCCCCTTCGTCGACGCAGAGTTCGACCACGACCCGATGGAGGAGGAACTCCGGGGAGCCGCCGCCGTCCTGGACCCGGTGCCGGCCGAGCTGCGGCAGGCCGCCGTCGAGGCCTACGCGCTGCACGACCTGGACGCGCGGATCGCCGAGCTGACCTTCGACTCGCTGGTCGACGCCGTCCCGGTGCGGGGGGCGGTGGACGTGCCGCGGATGCTGACGTTCCACTCGGACGGGCTCACTGTCGACGTCGAGGTGACCGAGGACGGGCTGCTGGGACAACTGCTGCCGCCGCAGCCCGCGTCGATCGAGGTCCTGCACGGCCCCCGGGCCGGCGCCGCGCTCACCGCCGACGACCTGGGCCGTTTCACCTCCGCCGCACCGCCCGCCGGCCCGTTCGCCCTGCGGCTGCGGACCGGCGGAGACGTGGTCGTCACGGAGTGGCTGCGCGCCTGAGGCCCTTCGCCCCGCAGGACGGATCGCGCGGGACACGCGCGGGACGGATCGCGCGGGACGGATCGTGGGCGACGGCCGGCCGGTGACGGTCTCGGACCGAGACGCTCAGCCGGTGACCGCGTCCACGAGAGCCGCCAGCGCGGAGGCGAGCCGGGTGAGTCCCGGGCCGGCCGGGCCGCCCGGCTCGCTCATGTAGGTGTCCCGGCGGATCTCCACCATCAGCGCGCTCACCCGGGCGTCCTTCCCGTAGTACTCGAGGGGTACGTACGTCCCCGCGAACGGGCTGTCGAAGCCCGTGTCGCCGATCTCCCCGAACGCCGTCCGCGCGGCCGCCGCCAGCTCCGGCGGAGTGTGGAAGCCGTCCGCGCCCAGGCACACCGCCGGCCGCGGCCCGTCGCCGTGCAGCTCGTAGGGGAGCGGCGCGGCGGGATACGAGTGCACGTCGATGACGACGACCCGGCCGACGACCGCGAGCCGTTCGCCGACGGCGGCGGCCATCGCCCGGGCGTACGGCCGGAAGTAGCGGGCCAGCAACGGCTCGGGGTCGGTGTCCTCGGGCCGCAGCGGTTCGCGGTGCGTGGTCCGGGTGTAGACGGCGCCCATGCCGACGGCCCGCATCTCCTCCCGCTCGTCCGGGAACCGCTCCGGGTCGACGACCAGGCGCGACAGCCGGTTCACGAAACGCCAGGGCGTAGCACCCGCCAGCCGGGCCGCCTCCTCGGCGATCCGCGCGGTGTGCGCGTCCGTGATGTGGTCCAGCTCCCGCTCCAGCGCCCCGTCGTCCAGCACGATGCCCGCCCGCACCTCGGCCGGTATCTCCCGCGCCGAGTGCGGCACATGGAGGATCACCGGAGAGCCGGCGTCGCCGGGAAGGAACGTGAAGGACGGTGCGTCAGGGGTCATGGGGCTGCTCCGGGGGCGTTGTCAGTGGCGTGGTGCATGATCGGAGACGTCATCACAGCACGACGGCGCAGAGGGCGGGACAGCGGCATGGCACCGACGAACGAGCAGGTCACGGGGCACACCTTCCTGAAGGCGCTGTACCGGGACGACTACTACCCGGATCACCTGGTGGACCGGGGCACGGAGATCCTGCTGCGGCTGTGCGAGCGGGTCGAGGCCGAGTCGCCCGCCGGTCTCGACGCGCTGTACGCCCTCACCCACGCCGCCACCGAGGAGTTCAACGCCTTGCAGGACGCCTTCTGGGAGGCCGACAGCGAGATCGAGACCGTGGCCCGGGAGGAGATAGCCGGGGACTTCTGGTTCGTCGCCCGGGCCTACGGCTTCGCGGACGCGGACGTGGAGAAGCTGATCGCCCCCCGGGACTGGTGAGCACGGGGCCGCGCAGTGGCCGACGTGGGGCACCCGGCGGACGTGCCGCGCACGGCGCTCACCGCCGGAACGGCGGACATGCCGCGCCCGGGGCGACGTGCCGCGCCCCGGCCGGGTGGTGCCGGTCGGGGCGCGGAGGGTGCCGTACGGACGCGTGCGGCGCTCGGCCGCGTCGCGTCAGCTCAGCGAGGCGAGGGCCTCGTTCCAGGTGGCCGACGGGCGCATGACCGCCGCCGCCTTGGCCGGGTCGGGCTGGTAGTAGCCGCCGATGTCGGCCGGCTTGCCCTGCGCGGCGATCAGCTCGTCGACGATCGTCTGCTCGGCGGCGGCGAGCGTCTCGGCGAGCGGCGCGAACGCCTTCGCCAGGTCCGCGTCGTCGGTCTGCGCGGCGAGCTCCTGCGCCCAGTACAGGGACAGGAAGAAGTGGCTGCCGCGGTTGTCGATGCCGCCGACGCGACGGGTCGGGGACTTGTCCTCGTTGAGGAAGGTCGCCGTGGCGCGGTCGAGGGCGTCGGCGAGGACCTTGGCGCGGGTGTTGCCGGTGGCCGTGGCGAACTGCTCGAGCGAGGGCACGAGCGCGAAGAACTCACCGAGGGAGTCCCAGCGCAGGTAGTTCTCCTTGACCAGCTGCTGCACGTGCTTGGGCGCGGAACCGCCGGCGCCCGTCTCGAACAGGCCGCCGCCCGCCATCAGCGGGACGACCGACAGCATCTTGGCGCTGGTGCCCAGTTCCAGGATGGGGAAGAGGTCGGTCAGGTAGTCGCGCAGCACGTTGCCGGTCACCGAGATGGTGTCCTCGCCGCGGCGGATGCGCTCCACCGACAGCTTGGTGGCGTCGACCGGGGCGAGGACGCGGATGTCCAGACCCTCGGTGTCGTGGTCCGCCAGGTAGGCGTTGACCTTGGCGATGAGGTTGGCGTCGTGCGCGCGGGTCTCGTCCAGCCAGAACACGGCCGGGTTGCCGGTGGCGCGGGCGCGGGTGACGGCCAGCTTCACCCAGTCCCGGATCGGCGCGTCCTTGGTCTGGCAGGCGCGGAAGACGTCGCCCGCGGCGACCGGCTGCTCGATGAGGACGTTGCCGGCCGCGTCGACCAGCCGGACCGTGCCGGCGGTCTTGATCTCGAAGGTCTTGTCGTGGGAGCCGTACTCCTCGGCCTTCTGCGCCATGAGGCCGACGTTCGGGACGGAGCCCATGGTCGAGGGATCGTACGCGCCGTGCGCGCGGCAGTCGTCGAGCACGGCCTGGTAGACGCCGGAGTAGGAGGAGTCCGGCAGGACCGCGAGGGTGTCGGCCTCCTGGCCGTCCGGGCCCCACATGTGGCCGGAGGTGCGGATCATGGCCGGCATCGACGCGTCGACGATGACGTCGGACGGCACGTGCAGGTTGGTGATGCCCTTGTCGGAGTCGACCATCGCCAGGGCCGGGCCCTCGGCGAGCTCGGCCTCGAAGGACGCCTTGACCGCGTCGCCCTCGGGCAGGGCCTGAAGGCCCTTGAGGATGCCGCCGAGGCCGTCGTTGGGGGAGAGGCCGGCGGCGGCGAGCGTCGCGCCGTACTGCTCGAAGGTCTTCGGGAAGAACGCGCGCACCACGTGACCGAAGATGATCGGGTCGGAGACCTTCATCATCGTGGCCTTCAGGTGCACCGAGAACAGCACGCCGTCGGTCTTGGCGCGGGCGATCTGCGCGGTGAGGAACTCGCGCAGCGCGGCCACGCGCATCACGGACGCGTCGACGACCTCGCCCTCGAGGACCGGTACCGACTCGCGCAGGACCGTGGTGGATCCGTCCTCGGCGACCAGCTCGATCCGCACCGAACCGGCCTCGGAGATCACCACGGACTTCTCGGTGGAGCGGAAGTCGTTCTCGCCCATGGTCGCGACGTCGGTCTTGGACTCCGACGACCAGGCGCCCATGCGGTGCGGGTGGGTCTTCGCGTAGTTCTTGACCGACGCGGGGGCGCGGCGGTCGGAGTTGCCCTCGCGCAGGACCGGGTTCACGGCGGAGCCCTTGACCTTGTCGTAGCGGGCCTGGACGTCCCGCTCCTCGTCGGTCTTCGGGTCGTCCGGGTAGGCCGGCAGCGCGTAGCCCTGGGCCTGCAGCTCGGCGACCGCCGCCTTGAGCTGCGGGATCGACGCCGAGATGTTCGGCAGCTTGATGATGTTGGCCTCGGGCGTCTTCGCCAGCTCACCGAGCTCGGTCAGCGCGTCCGGGATCCGCTGGTCCTCGGTCAGGTACTCCGGGAACTGGGCGATGATGCGTCCGGCCAGCGAGATGTCCCGCGTCTGGACCGCGACACCCGCCTGCGAGGCGTACGCCTGGACCACCGGCAGGAACGAATACGTCGCCAGGGCCGGGGCCTCGTCAGTGTGCGTGTAGATGATGGTCGAGTCAGTCACCGGGTGCTCCGCTCCACGTCTGCAACATTGCTCGACATCAAGATATCTCGTACTCGGGTCCGGCTCGACAGCGGTCTCCTCACCTCCGGGACGGACCGGGTGTCCGCCGGATGCAACCGAAGCAACCGTTTCCGCGGTCAAGCAGGTAGATCCTCGAACCTGTCCGACGGCCGGACCGACCACCCGGCCGCCCGAGCGAAAGCGGACCATGAGATATCGCAGCAGAGTGACGGCCCCGGCGGCCGCCCTGATCGGCACGGCGGCAGTCCTGGCCGGGGGAACCACGGCCCACGCGGACGGGAGGCCCGGCGACGCCCCGGCCCCCGCCGCGGGCCCGGCCCCCGCCCCCGAGACGCTCGCCGACCCCGTCTTCCCGAACCTGGGCAACGGCGGCTACCGCGTCGACGCCTACCACCTCGACCTCTCCTACGACGCGACGACCACCCTCGTCGACGCCACGGCCACCCTGGACCTGCGCACCACCGAGGCCCTCACCCGGCTCTCCCTTGACTCCCTCGGCCTCGACATACGCACCGTCCGCGTCGACGGCCGCACCGCCGCCTTCGAGCAGGGGGACGAGAAGCTGCGGATCACGCCCGCCCGGCCGCTGCGCGCCCGGCAGCGCGTCACGGTGTGCGTGACGTACACGGTTGACCCGCGGCGCGCCCTCGCGCACACCGCCTGGGTCCCCACCCCGGACGGGTTCGCGATCTGTCCGCAGCCGGACTCGGCGCACACCGTGTTCCCCTGCAACGACCACCCGTCGGACAAGGCGGACTTCACCTTCCGCGTCACCGTGCCCGCCGCGCTGCGCGCCGTCGCGAGCGGCTCGCTGGTATGCACCGAGAACCTGGCCGGCGACCGGACCGCGTACACCTACCGCTCCCGCTCGCCGATCGCCACCGAGCTGGTGCAGATCACGGTCGGCGACTACGTCGTCAAGGAGCGCCGGGGGTCGCACGGGCTGTCCCTGCGCGACGTCGTGCCGGCCGCGCGGGCCGAGGCCCTGGAGCCCGCTCTCGCCCTCACCCCGGGCCTGGTCGAGTGGCTCGAGGCACGGCTCGGCGCCTACCCGTTCGAGACGTACGGACTGCTGCCCTGCAACACCGACGACCCGAACGCCTTCGACTTCACCGGCCTCGAGACGCAGACCCTCACCCTCTACAAGCCGAACTTCCTGCTCCAGGCGGAGCCGAAGATCGGCTCGCACATGATGCACGAGCTGGTCCACTCCTACTTCGGCAACAGCGTCAGCCCCGCCACCTGGGCCGACCTGTGGATCAACGAGGGCCACGCCGACTTCTACGGGCTGCTCTACCGCTACGAGCGCGGCTGGGCGGACTCCCTGGGCCTGACCACCTTCGAGGCCCGGATGAAGGACACGTACGCGCGCGGCGACCAGTGGCGCAAGTCCTCCGGCCCGGTCGCCGCGCCGAACGCGGCCAACCTCTTCGACAGCCAGCGCTACCTGGGCGGCGTCCTCGTCCTGTACGCGCTGCGCCAGCTCATCGGCGAGGACGCCTTCCACGCCGTCGAGCGGGCCTTCCTGGCCCGCCACCGCAACTCCTCGGCGTCGACGGAGGACTACATCGCCGTCGCCTCGCACGTCGGCGGGCAGGACGTCTCCGGCTTCCTGCGCGACTGGCTGTACGGCACGACGACGCCGAGGATGCCCGGTCATCCCGACTGGACCGTCACCCCGGTGCCGCCGTCCCTCACCGCGCCGCGTCGCCGCTCGGACGCGCGGTGGCACGAGAACTCGGCCACGCTCTGACCCTGGTGACTCCGTCAGTCGTGCAGGGCGGACATCTCGCCCTGCACGACCCCCTCGGCGGTGCGCTGCTGCGGAATGACGACGGCGCCCGACTGCAACGCCACCGTGCGGGCGGGCGCCGGGATCCGGATGCCCTCCTCGCGGTAGCGGCGGTGCAGCCGCTTGATGAACTCGTGCTTGATCCGGTACTGGTCGCTGAACTCGCCGACGCCCAGGATCACGGTGAAGCCGATCCGCGAGTCGCCGAAGGTGTGGAAGCGGATCGCGGGCTCGTGGTCCGGCAGGGCGCCGTCCACGCCCTCCATGACCTCCGCGATGACCTCCGAGGTCACCTGCTCCACGTGCTCCAGGTCGCTGTCGTAGGCCACGCCCACCTGCACCAGGATCGTCAACTGCTGCTCGGGACGCATGTAGTTGGTCATGTTCGTCTTCGCGAGCTGCCCGTTGGGGATGACGACCAGGTTGTTGGAGAGCGCGCGCACGGTCGTCTGACGCCAGTTGATGTCCTCGACGTATCCTTCCTCGCCGCTGCTCAGCTTGATGTAGTCACCGCGCTGGACGGTCTTGGAGGCGAGGATGTGGATGCCGGCGAAGAGGTTCGCCAGGGTGTCCTGGAGGGCGAGGGCGACCGCGAGACCACCGACGCCCAGGGCGGTGAGCAGCGGGGCTATGGAGATGCCCAGCGTCTGCAGCATCACCAGGAAGCCGATCGCCAGGACCAGGATCCGGGTGATGTTGACGAAGATGGTGGCCGACCCTGCGACGCCGGAGCGCGACGTCGTCAGCGTCTGCACCAGTCCGGCGACGACCCGCGCCGCCGACACCGTCACCACGAAGATCAGCAGCACCGTCAGACACTGGTTGACGGTGTGCTGGACCGCTTTCGTCAGCGGCAGCACCGCGGCGGCGGCCGCCGCGCCGCCCGCGATCGCCGCCCACGGCACGACGGTGCGCAGCGCGTCCACGACGACGTCGTCGCCGCTCCACTTCGTGCGCTTGGCGTGCTTGGCCAGCCAGCGCAGCACGGTGCGCGACAGGAAGGCCGTCAACAGACCGGTGGCCAGGGCGATTCCGGCGATGACGCCGTCGTCGAGGGTCAGTACGCGGTTCACCGGTCACCTCCGGGAAGTCGATCCGCGGCCGACGCGGCCGCCGACGGCCGGATGTGAAGTCTCGTCACGATGTCACCTGTTCGGTTCCGGGATGTGCGATGGCGCCCCCGCCCGGTTCGGGCACCGGGAGGCACGACCGCTCATCCTGCCGTATCCGGCACGGCAGTTCGTACCGCGGGATCCGGCCGCGGCGGCCGAATCGCGCGGCCCCCGGCGAGGCGCGCGACCAGAGCCGACCAGGGCCGACCGGAACTGTCCGAAGCTGACCAGAGCTGTCCGGGAGCCGTCCGAAGTCGGCCGGATGTGCGGTCGTCGGGCGGCCGACGACGCCTCGGCGCACCGACGCGTCGGCGCAGCCAGGGTGTGCGCGGGCGTGCGGGCGTGCGTGCCTACGGGTGTGCGGGCCTGCGGGCCCAGGGGTGCGCGGGCGTGCGGTCGGCCGACGTCGTCGAGGTGAAGCGGGGCGATGCGCGGCGCAGCGCGGAGAGGCGCGGCGAGCGGGTCAGATGATCTTCATGCGCACCAGTGCCGCGAGTGTCAGCGCGCCCGGCACCAGCGGCAGCCACACGGTGATGATGCGGTAGCCGAGCACCACGGCGGTGGCGACCGCCACCGGCCCGCCCGCCGCGACCAGCGCCACCACCAGCGCCGCCTCCACCGACCCGATCCCGCCCGGCGTCGGCACCAGCGCGACCGCCACGGTGGCCGCCACATACGCGACCACCATGTGCGCCGCGGGCACCGGCAGCCGCAACGCCTGCCCCACGGCGGTGAACCCGGCCGCCTGCAGCAGCGGGAACGCCAGCGAACCGCCCCACAGCGCGAGCGCCCGCGCGGGCCGGGAGTGCACCGAGCGCGCCTCGCCGAGCGCGGTCCGCAGGAACGAGCACACCGCCGACCGCAGCCGCCGTACGCAGACGAGCGCGCCCGCAGCGACCAGCGCCACCGTCGCGAGGGCGGCGAGCAGCGGGCCGAACGACCCGCCGGGCAGCAGCGGGCCGAGCCGCAGCGCGTCCGGGAAGGCGAGCAGCAGCGCGGTCAGCAGGCCCACCCGGGCCACGCCCTCCGCCAGCAGATACAGCGCGAGGGCCGCCGAGGAGCGGGCCAGCGGCACCCCGCACACCGACATGAACCGCAGATTGACCGCGCTCGCGCCCAGCCCCGTCGGCAGCAGGTGGTTGGCCGCGCCCGCCGCGAACTGCGCCGCCAGCAGCCGCCGTCCGGGCAGCCGCTCCACGACCGCGCCCTGCCGGGTGACGGCCGCCGCCACCCAGGTCAGACAGGTCGCGCCGACCGCGGCCAGCAGCCAGGGCCACTCGGCGCCGCGCAACTGCGCCACACCGTCGGCGAGAACGGACCGGTGCCGCACCGCGACCACGATGACCAGCAACAGCGGAAGCAGGCACAGGAGCTGACGCACCGGCAGCCGTCGGGCCCGCTGGCCGCCGGGGGCGGGAGGAACCGCTGTGACAGCCGCCGAGGGTTCCCGCACGGGGACGGCCGCCGGTTTCACCAGCGTGGACGGAACATTGCTCACGGTCATCGGGGCCTTCGTGTTCGGGGGCGTCGTGCGCGGAGGTGTCGTGCGCGGGGCGCCGGTGCCGGGGGCCTTCGGACGGGCGGCTCTCGAGTCGGCGCCCCCGACGCTGTCGGAGGCGTTCGTACGGGTGGACGTCGGAAAGGACTTGACCTCAATAATGCTTGAGGTTCTACGGTCGGTCCCATGAGCATGGACGCGATCGCCATGACGCAGCTGTACAGCGTCATGAACAGCCAACAGGAACGCCGCCCCTTCGACCGCGCGACACTGCGCCGCATCGGCGTGTTCGCCCGCCCGCACCGCCGCCGCATCGCGCTGTTCGTCGTGCTGGGGGTGCTGACCGCACTGCTGGCCGTCGCGACCCCCGTCCTCGCCGGGAAGGTCGTCGACGCGATCGTGTCGCACGGCGACCCGGGCACGGTGGTGCGGCTGGCGTTGCTCATCGCGGGCATCGCGGTGCTGGAGGCGGCGCTCGGCATCCTGGGCAGGAGGCTGTCGGCGACGCTCGGGGAGGGACTCATCCTCGATCTGCGCACGGCTGTGTTCGATCATGTGCAGCGGATGCCGGTGGCGTTCTTCACACGTACCCGTACGGGAGCGCTCGTCTCCCGACTCAACAACGACGTCATCGGAGCGCAGCGCGCGTTCAGCAACACGCTCTCCGGAGTGGTGTCCAACCTGGTCACCCTGGTGCTCACGCTCGCCGTCATGCTCACCCTCTCCTGGCAGGTCACCCTGCTCGCGCTGGTCCTGCTGCCGGTGTTCGTGATCCCGGCGCGGCGGATGGGCAGGCGGATGGCCGGCATGCAGCGGGAGGCGGCCGCGCTCAACGCGTCGATGGGCACCCGGATGACCGAGCGGTTCTCCGCTCCCGGCGCCACGCTGATCAAGCTGTTCGGCCGCCCCGAGGAGGAGTCTTCCGAGTTCGCGGCCCGCGCGGCCCGGGTGCGGGACATCGGCGTGCGCACGGCTACCGCCCAGTCGGTGTTCATGACCGCCCTGACCCTCGTCTCCGCGCTGGCCCTCGCCCTGGTCTACGGTCTCGGCGGCCACCTCGCGCTGAAGGGCTCCCTCGAACCGGGCGCCGTCGTCGCCCTCGCCCTGCTGCTGACCCGCCTCTACGCCCCGCTCACCTCGCTCGCCGGGGCCCGCGTCGAGGCGATGAGCGCGCTGGTCAGCTTCGAGCGGGTCTTCGAGGTGCTCGACCTGAAGCCGCTGATCGAGGAGAAGCCGGACGCCCGCGAGGTGCCCGACGGCCCGGTCTCCGTCGAGTTCGACGACGTCCGCTTCGGCTACCCGTCCGCCGACAAGGTCTCCCTGGCCTCCCTGGAGGAGGTCGCCGTCCTGGACTCCCGCGGCGGCGACGAGGTCCTGCACGGCGTCTCCTTCCGCGCCGACCCGGGGCAGACCGTCGCCCTCGTCGGCTCCTCCGGCGCCGGCAAGTCGACGATCGCCCAACTCCTGCCGCGCCTCTACGACGTCGACGGGGGCGCCGTCCGCATCGGCGGGGTGGACGTCCGCGACCTGAGCGCGAGTTCCCTGCGGGGCACCCTCGGCATGGTCACCCAGGACGGCCACCTCTTCCACGACACCGTCCGGGCCAACCTGCTGCTCGCCCGCCCGTCGGCCGCCGAGGACGACCTGTGGGAGGCGCTGCGGCGCTCCCGCCTCGACGACCTCGTGCGCTCCCTGCCCGACGGTCTCGACACCGTCGTCGGCGAACGCGGCTACCGGCTCTCCGGCGGAGAACGCCAGCGGATGACCATCGCCCGGCTGCTGCTGGCCGGTCAGCGCATCGTGATCCTCGACGAGGCCACGGCCCACCTCGACAACACCTCCGAGGCGGCCGTCCAGGAGGCCCTCGCGGAGGCGCTCGCGGACCGTACGGCCGTCGTCATCGCCCACCGGCTCTCCACCGTCCGCGCCGCCGACCTGATTCTCGTGGTCGAGGCCGGCCGGGTCGTGGAGCGCGGCGACCACGAGCAGCTGCTGGCGGCCGGCGGACGGTACGCGGAGCTGTACCGCACCCAGTTCGACGAGCCCACCGCGACCGAGGCGGCCGTCCTGTGAGCCGCGGGTGAGCCGCATGTGAGCCACCGGTGAGCCGTCGCTGACCGCCGGTGAGCCGACGGTGCGCACCAGTCCGCCCCGGGCCCGCCCCGTCGCTGACCGCCGGTGAGCCGACGGTGCGCACCCGTCCGGCCCCGGGCCCGCCCTCAGCCGCGCGGCCCCGCCCAGGGCAGCCCCCGCCCCCACGGGCCCGTCTGCGGCGGGCGTGCCGCCTGGGCGGGCCGCCGCTCGGGCCTGCTGGCGGGCGGTGAACAGCACGCCGGGGGCGGCGAGGACGGCGGGTGGCGGCGAGGGCGGCGGGTGGCGGCGAGGGCGGCGAACTGGTGGGGTCGGCGGGCCGGCCCGCGTCGGCGTCAGCGTCCGTCGCGGGCGGCCCGGACGAGGGCGTCGAAGAGGCCCTGTTGCGCGGGATCCTCGTGAGCGGTGTCCTCGGGGTGCCACTGGACGGCCGTGAACCAGCCCTTTCCCGACGGGAGTTCGAGGCCCTCCACGGTGCCGTCGGCGGCGCGCGCGGTGACCGTGAGGCCTGCGCCGAGGCGGTCCACCCGCTGGTGGTGATAGCAGGAGGCCTCGACCTTCCCGGCGCCGGCGGCCCGCTCCAGCAGCGAGCCGCTCCGCACCGCCACAGGGTGCACGACGTGCCGGTGTTCGCGGTCCGGGCCGCCCATGTCCTGCTCCAGGGAGCCGCCGAGGGCGACGTTGACGACTTGCAGGCCCCGGCAGACCGCCAGCAGCGGCAGACCGAGGTCCAGTGCGGCGCGGGCGGCCCGCAGATCGAAGGCGTCCTGCGTCTCGTCGACGTCGTAGACGCTGTGGTGGGCGTCGGCGGCGCCGTAGCGGTGCGGGGCGAGGTCGCCGCCGCCGGGGAGCAGGACGCCGTCGAAGCGGGCGAGGCGGGCGGCGACGTCCCGCTCGCCCTGGTCGGCGGGATGCAGGCCGGCCGGTTCGCCGCCGGCCCGCCAGACCGCCTCGACGAGGGCACGGGCGTTGACCTCGGCGGCGTAGCGCAGCGCGGACGTGGTCGCGGAGAAGCGGGCGGGGATCGCGATCAGGGGGCGCGGGGCGGCGACAGGGGCGCGCGGGGCCGCGATCTGGGGGTGCGGCGTCGCGGTCGGGGGGCGGGGGGCCGCGACCGGGGGGCGTGGGGCCGCCGTCAAAGCTGGATCCAGGTGGTCTTGAGTTCGGTGTACTTCTCCAGCGCGTGCGCGGACTTGTCGCGGCCGTTGCCGGACTGCTTCATGCCGCCGAAGGGGACGGTCAGGTCGCCCTCCTCGTAGCAGTTGACCCACACCGTCCCGGCCTTGAGCGCCCGCGAGACCCGGTGGGCGGTGGACAGGTCGGAGGTCCACAGGCCGGCGGCGAGGCCGTACTCGGTGGCGTTGGCGAGCCGCACCGCCTCCTCCACGTCGTCGAAGGTCAGCACCGACAGCACCGGGCCGAAGATCTCCTCGCGGGCCAGGCGCATGCCCGGGTCCACCTGGTCGAAGACGGTGGGGTGAAGGTAGCTGCCGCCGGTGCCGGTCAGGGTGCGGGCGCCGCCGGCCCGCAGCCGCGCGCCCTGCCCGACCCCGGCGCCGATGTGGTCGAGGACGCGCTCCAGGTGCCCCTCGCCCACCAGCGCGCCCATCTCGGTCGCCGGGTCCAGGGGGTCGCCGACCCGCAGGTCACGGGCCCGGGCGACGATCGCCTCGGTGACGCGTTCGGCGACGGAGGAGTGCACCAGCAGCCGGGAGGGGGCGGTGCACATCTCGCCCTGGTTGAAGAAGATGCCCCAGGCGGCGGTGGCGGCGGCCTTCTCCAGGTCGGGGGCGTCGGGAAGGATGATGTTCGGCGACTTGCCGCCGAGTTCCAGCCAGACGCGCTTGAGGTTGGAGTCGGCGGCGTAGCGCAGGAAGTGCCGGCCGACCGAGGTGGAGCCGGTGAACGCCAGCACGTCCACGTCGGGGTGCAGGCCCAGCGCTCGGCCGGCCGTCGGACCGTCCCCGGCGACGACGTTGAGCACACCCGGCGGCAGGCCGGCCTCGGTGGCGATCCGCCCCAGCGTCAGCGCGGACAGCGGTGAGTTCTCCGACGGCTTCAGCACGACCGTGCAGCCCGCCGCCAGCGCCGGCGCGATCTTCCAACTTGCCAGCGTCAGCGGGAAGTTCCACGGTACGACGGCGCCCACGACGCCCGTCGGCTCCCGGGTGACCAGCGCCAGCGCGTCCGGGGCGGCGTGCGGCGACTCGTCGGTCACCTTGTCCGCCAACTGCCCGTACCAGCGGAAGGTGTTGATCGCCGCGCGCAGCTCGATCCCGTACGCGTCGGTGAACGGCTTGCCCATCTCCAGGCTCACCGTCAGGGCGAGCGTCTCCCGCTGTTCCTCGAGCAGTTCGGCCACGCGCAGCAGGACCCGGCCCCGCTCGGCGGGCGCGAGCCGCGGCCAGGGCCCGGAGTCGAAGGCCCGCCGGGCGGCGGCCACGGCCAGGTCGACCTCGGCGCCGTGCGCGTCGGCGACCTCTGCGAGGACCTGTCCGTCCCGGGGCGAGACGACGGTGAACGCGGCGCCCGAACCCGGCTCGTCGGCCCCGTCGATGTGGTGCTGGACCGGCGGCCGCAGTTTCTCGGCGCGGCGCAGCAGATCGTCATGGGTGAGGGCCGGCATGTCGGCTCTCCTGTTCTCTTCTTGTCGGTCTGTGGTGGTGTGCGCGGGGTGGCCCGTGGGCCGCGGCCGATCCCCGGCCGGTGTTCCCCGGTCGGCGATCCCCGGTCGGCGATCCGGGGCCGGCGGCGGCGTCCGGGGAGTGACGCCGCCGCCGGCCGTTCACGGGAAGGGCGGGGTCAGTCGGTGACGGCGGGTCTGCCGCGGGTCAGCCGTGCCACGCACAGCCCGAGGACCAGCACCGCCGGGACGGTCAGCTGGAGCCAGACGGCCGTGGTCCGGTCGCCTCCGATGAGCGTGGTGAAGTTCTCGATGATCAGCCAGATGGCGCCGGCGATGCCGAGCGCGCCCAGCACCGGTGCGACCAGCGTGTTCCACAGCCGGGTGTCGGCGCGGGAGCGGCGGAAGAAGACGACCACGGAGACGGACGTCAGGAAGTACAGGAGCATCATCGCCAGTACGGCGACGCCGCTGAACCAGGAGAACAGCGTCAGCACCGGGTCCTTGCCGAGCAGTGCGAACGGGACGACCAGCGCCGCCGCGATCACCGTCTGCACGGTGCCCGCCGCCCAGGGCGAGTGGCGCCGGTTGAGCCTGGTCAGCCGGTGCGGCAGCAGCCCCTCACGGCCGAGGGAGAACAGATAGCGGTTGGCGGAGTTGTGGAACGCCAGGATGCCGGCGAACAGCGAGGTGGCCAGCAGGACGGGCAGCACGTCACCGGCCCAGGAGCCGAACAGGGCGGTGATCGGCGCGAACACCCACTGCGTCGCGTCGCCCGACTCCAGTGCCTTGCCCGCCTCGGCCGTCGCCGCGGACGCGCCGTGCGCCGAGACCAGCATCCACGAGGTGAAGGCGAAGAAGCCGGTGACCACCGCGACCGACAGATAGGTGGCGCGCGGCACGGTCCTGCGGGGCTCCCGCGCCTCCTCGCCGTAGATGGCGGTGGCCTCGAAGCCGAACATCGACGCCACGGCGAACATCAGCGCCACGCCGGGAGCGCCCTGGAGCGCGGCGTGCGGTGAGAAGCTGTCGCCGAAGCCGAGGCCCTCGGGGCCGCCGCCCTTGAAGAAGGTCACGAGGGCGAACACGATCAGGATGCTGAACTCCGCGAGGACGAACACGGCCAGCAGCTTGGCGCCCATCTCGATGCCGGCCGCGCCGAGCACCTGGACGACCGCCATGGTGAGCAGCGTCCAGACCCACCACGCGAGGTGCACGTCGGTGTAGTACGCGACGAGGCCGCCGACCGTCGCGCCGTAGAGCCCGTACATGGCGGCCTGGATGGCGCAGTAGGCGAAGAGGGCGACGGCGGCGCTGCCGGAGCCGGCCGAGCGGCCGAGGCCTTTGCCGATGTACGTGTAGAAGGCGCCGGCGTCCACGACGTGGCGGCCCATGGCGACGAAGCCGATGGAGAACAGCAGGACCATGACGCCGGCGGCGAGGTACGCGGCGGGCGCGCCCGCCCCGTTGCCGATGGCGACGGCGATGGGGACGGCCCCGGCGATGCCGGTCAGCGGGGCCTGGGCGGAGAGGACGAAGAACAGGATGCCCAGGACGCCGAGGGAATCGGGCTTGAGCCTGCCTGTGGTGCTTGTGTCGTGCGGGGAGTGCGGGGCGACCGCCGTCTGACTGTCCACTCGGATCACCTGTCGGGGACGGGAAGGGATGGGAGTTTGTTTTGAGCCAAACGAGTTGCCTCATGGTGGTCGCGAACTATCCGTTTGGCAAGGCTCTGCGGAAACATTTCCGCCCCGGCGCCGGACGCTCCCGCGCCCACGCCGAAACGTCCCCGGGCCCGGCCGGGCGGACCTCGGCGTCAGGCGGGACGTGGTCGGCGTCAGGCGTGCGCGGGCGACCGCTGTCGCGGAATGCCCGACGCCGGTCGTGCGGCGACGGAACGGAGGAACCTGCAGGTCGGACGAGCGCGCGCGGTCAGAGGGATACGCGCGGTCGGCGGGTTGTGCGCGGTCAAAGGAACATGCGCGGCCGCAGTGCTATGCGCGGTCAGAGGCCTCTGTGCGGGCCTGGCTGAGGTCACCGGGGTCACCGCGCTCTGCGGCGGTGGCAGCCCCGGGGCCACCGAGGTCACCGGGCCCACCGGTCGAGGCGGCGAGCCTCAGCAGGGACCGCAGCTGTTCCAGAGCGGCGTCCGTGACCTCGGGCTCGCCGAGGACCAGCTGGTGCAGCACCAGCCCGTCGAGGGCGGCGAAGACCAGCCGGGCCAGTGCCTCGTTCGCGCCGGCCGACAGCATCCGGCCCAGCTCGCGCCGGCTGGCGTCGAAGTACTCGTCGTACAGCTCACGGATCTGCGGCAGCAGCTCCGGCCTGCGCCGGGCCTCCAGCAGCAGCTCGTACTGGAAGGCCTGGGTGCCCGGATCCGCCGTGACCATCTCGGAGAGCCCCGTCGAGAAGTCGGCGATCTCACCGGTGCCCGGTTCGAGCGCGCTGCGGCTCAGCGAGGTGCGGATGGTGTGGGCGAGGGCCGCCTCGATCAGCGCGTCACGGGAACCGAAGTGGTGCACGACCAGACCGTGGGTGACCCCGGCCTCCTCCGCGACGGCCCGGTAGGTGAGCCGGCGCAGTCCGCCCCGCGCCACCACGCGCACGGCGGCGTTCAGCAGGGCCTCGCGGCCCTCGCCGTAGTGCAGGCGCTTCCTCGGCCGGCGGCCCGTCGGGGCGTCCGCGGAGTCGGTCATGCCGGTGACCCTACCCGCCGGCCCGGCGGCGGCCCTCGCGGGTGTCATCGCCGGGGCGGGCGGACGCCGCGGAACTCCCAGTCACCGCCGAGCGCGGTGGACAGCACCTCCTCGGACTCGGTGGGCTGGGCGCCGACGTCGGCGCGGACCGCGGTCGGGCCGGTCACGATGTGGTTGGTGAGCCGCCCGAGGCCCTCGACCTCCACCTCGACGACGTCTCCCGGCTGGACGGGCCGCGAGTTCGCCGGCGTGCCGGACAGCAGGACGTCGCCGGGGTGGAGGGTGATGGTGCGGGCGATGTCGGCGACGAGGTAGTGCATGTCCCACTGCATCTCGTCGGTCGAACCGTCCTGCGCCACCTCGCCGTTGACGTACGTGCGCAGCCGCTTCCCGTGGAAGTCCCAGCCGGTGACCAGCCCCGGCCCGAGCGGGCACAGGGTGTCGGAGCCCTTCACCCGGAGCATGGACCCGGCGTCGGTGTCGCGGAAGTCGTGCAGTCCGTAGTCGTTGGCGACGGTGTAGCCCGCGATGAACTCCCCTGCCTCGGCGGGGGAGATGTTGCGCGCGGTCCTGCCGATGACGATGGCGACCTCGCCCTCGTAGTTGAGCCACTTGCAGCCCTCGGGGCGGACGATCGCGCCCTGGTGGGAGTTGAGGGAGGAGGTCGGCTTGTGGAAGTAGGTGGGGGTGGCCGGGAGATCGATCCCGAACTCGTCCACGCGGCTGCGGTGGTTGAGATGGACGGCGATCACCTTCGACGGTACGACCGGCGGCAGGTGTTGCGCCTCCTCGGTCTTGACGCGACGGCCGTCGCCGGCGACGAGTTCGTCCCCGTCGACGGTGACCTGGACGGCGGCGCCGTCGAGGAGGATGCGGCGGTACTCGGGCATGGCGGGGCTCCTAGGGGTGGCTGTGCGGGGTGCGGCTGGGCGGCGCGGGAGGGCCGGCGACGGTACGACTGGCGGCGGGACGGCTGTCCGGGAGGCTGCCGGGCGGGGTGTGCGCCGGGCCGGCCGTGGCAGGGCCCGCGCCGGTCCAGCCGTCGGACGGGCGGTCGAACCAGAGGTGCACCTGGCCGGTGCCGATCGAGTTCTCGTACTCCCCGTACTGGCTGGCCCTCGCCACGCAGGCCTGCTCGCCCAGGGCGCCGGCCATCATCAGGTAGTGGAAGAACTTCGCCTCGGGCCGGTACTTCCAGAACTCGTCCATCGTGTCGAGGACCTTGTCGTGGCGGCCCTCCTTGAACCAGGCGATGCGCTCGTGGTCGGCCTCGCGCGCCTCGGGGGTACGGATGTGCACCGGGTCGCTGGACTCGTGGTCGCGCAGTTCGCGCAGCGGCCAGAAGGTGTGCGAGAGGGCGCCGGACGCGATGAGCAGGACACGGCGGCCGGGGGTGGCGGCGATGCCGTCGGCCAGCGCGCGGCCGAGCCGCAGATGGTCCTCCATGTCACCGGTCTGGCACACCCCGATGGTCACCCACCGCTTGTCGGGCAGGCCCTCGCCGAGGAACTTCCACAGGTTGATCGTGGCGTAGTAGACCGGCAGGTAGTCGTCCTCGATCGCGGTGATCCAGGTGCCGTGCCGGTCCGCGAACTTCGTTATGTTCTCCGCCAGTTCGGGGTCGCCGGGGAAGTCGTACGGCATCCGGCACATGCCGCGCGGCAGCTCCTCGGAGGTGAACAGCCCGGCGCGGCGCCGCTGGGCGGTGACGACGAACTCGACGGTCGTCGCCCAGTGCGAGTCGAGGACGACGACGGTGTCGTAGTCGTCGCGGGCGAAGACGTCCTCGCGCAGCTGCCGCAGCCCGGTGACGAGGGTGATCTCCTTGCCCTGGTTGAGCTCCCGCCGTTCCTGCTCGGGGAGCACGATGGTGGGGACGTGGGCGAGCAGCCCCGCCCCGACGATCTCACCCATGGTCCTGGCTCCATCCGTTCGGCGCGGTCACGGTGTTCTTCAGGTCGCAGTAGAAGTCGAAGCTCCAGGAGCCGCCCTCGCGTCCGACACCGGACTGGCGGGAGCCGCCGAAGGGCGCCCGGAGGTCGCGGACGAAGAAGCAGTTGACCCAGACCGTGCCCGCGACCAGTCGTGCCGTGACGCGCTCGGCGCGCGCACGGTCGCCGGTGGCGAGGGTGGCCGCCAGACCGAAGCGGGTGTCGTTGGCGAGCCGGACGGCTTCGTCCTCGGTGGTGAAGGTCTGGAGCGTGAGGACGGGTCCGAAGACCTCTTCCTGGACGATCTCCGAGTCCTGGGTCACGCCGGTGAGCAGCGTCGGCGCGTAGTACCGGCCGTCCTTGCGGTGCCCGCCGATGACCGCGCGTGCCCCGGCGTCGAGCGCCCGCCGCACGAAGCCGTCGATCTTCTCCAGTTGGCGGGGGTGGATGGTGGGCCCTATGTCGGCGGCCTCCTCGCGGGGGTCGCCCTGGGTGAGCTGCCCGGCCTTCTCCACGAACCGCCGGGTGAACTCCTCGGCGACCGAGTCCTCGACCAGGATCCGGGTGGCCGCGAGACAGACCTGGCCGGCGTTGTCGTACTGCTCCACCGCGAGGTCGACGGCGAGGTCGAGGTCGGCGTCGGCGAACACCAACAGCGGTGACTTGCCACCGAGTTCGAGGCTGAGCGGGGTGAGGTGGGCGGCGGCCGACGCGGCGATCCGCCGGGCCGTCGGGACGGAGCCGGTGAAGCTGATGCGGCGGACGTCCGGGTGGGAGGTGAGTGCGTCGCCGATCTCGGAGCCGTAGCCCTGGACCACGTTCAGCACCCCGGCCGGCAGCCCGGCCTCGGCGGCGATGTCCGCGAGCAGGGACGCGGTCAGCGGGGACCACTCGGCGGGCTTCAGGACCACGGTGTTGCCGGCGGCGAGGGCCGGCGCGACCTTCCAGGTGGCGAGCATGAGCGGGGCGTTCCACGGGGTGATCAGCACACTCGGGCCCGCCGGGTCCCAGGAGACGTGGTTGGTGTGGCCCCGGGTCTCGAAGTCCTCGTGGTCCAGCTTCAGCAGCCAGTCGGCGAAGAAGCGGAAGTTGTGCGCCACCCGGGGCATCACCCCGCGGCGGTGCGAGCGCAGCAGGGCCCCGTTGTCGGTGGTCTCGACGACCGCCAGCTCCTCGAGCCGTTTCTCCACGCCGTCGGCGACGGCGTGCAGGATGCGGGCGCGTTCGGCGCGCGGGGTGGCCGCCCAGGCGGGGAAGGCGGCCTTGGCGGCGGCCACGGCGGCGGCGGCCTGAGCCGGGGTGCCGCGCGCGATCTCGCCGATCGCGCGGCCGTCGATGGGTGAGACGTCGGTGAACGTCTCGGCGGAGGCGACGCGTTCGCCGCCGATCCAGTGCCGGGCGTCGACGGTGACCCCGGCCACCGTGAGGGTGTGCTCGATCATGCCGGTCTCCAAGTTCTGTGATGCGTGCGGGGGTTACTCGGCGCCCGACATGCCGGACTCCAGCAGCCGGCCGCCGTCCCAGACGACGCCGACCTGGCGGTAGTAGGCGGCGATCGGCTCGTGGATCTCCAGCCGGGCCAGTTCCTCCGTGGGCGCCTCGAACAGCTCGAGCTCGGCCTCGCCGACCCACGCCGGGCCCGCCTCGAAGGACGCAGCCCCGGTCTCGACCAGCTCGTCGAGGGCCAGCCCCTTTCCCTTCTCGATCGAGGGCAGCCAGCGGTGGTGGGCCATGGGGTGCGCGTTGACGAACCCGTTCGTCTCCGACGGCTCGCGCAGCGTCACCACCGTCTGGGCCAGCCGCCGGTCCGCCGCGGCCAGCGTCGCCCCGAACCGGGCCCCCGCCTCGATGCGCGGGGCGGGCCCGTAGGGGTGCGGGCGGGTCTGGTGGATGGAGCCGAGTTTCTTCGGGTAGCCCTGGTGCAGTCCGCGGGCGATGGCGAAGTCCTTGTCGACCCAGATGTAGACGCACCGCGAGTAGGTCTGCCCCCGGTATGCGCAGCGGACGACCGCGAACGCCTCCTTGTACTGGGAGAGCACCGGGTCGAGCAGCTCGTCGCCGGAGGCGGCGCAGGACTGCCAGTCGGCCCAGATCAACGCGACCGCGCCCGGGTCGTCGTCGGCCAACTCCAGTGGCTCGGGCAGCAGTTCGCGCACCCGGGCCGGATCGGTCCGGTACTCGACGGTGAGCAGGTCGCCGGAGTAGCGCCACGGCGGCGACGGGATCAGCGACGAGGCGCCGCTCGCCGTCTTGGGGTGGAAGTAACCACGGACAGGGGACATGACGGGCTTCCTTACGGGGTGAGGGCGGGCGACTTCAGCAGCTGGGCGCGGTAGCGGGCGGCGGCC
The DNA here is from genome assembly GCF_036898465.1 of Streptomyces sp. B21-105. Classification (NCBI taxonomy): domain Bacteria; kingdom Bacillati; phylum Actinomycetota; class Actinomycetes; order Kitasatosporales; family Streptomycetaceae; genus Streptomyces; species Streptomyces sp. B21-105. Next base: position 8,255,131 of record NZ_JARUMJ010000001.1, read on the forward strand.
GTCGCAGCGGCCGGGCCGCCGAGGGCGACGACGCCGACCAGCCGGCCGCCGGTGTGGTAGCCGGTCACGACGTCGCCCTCGGGGTCGCCGTCCAGGACGCGGACGTCGTCCGTGCCGAGACCGGGCACCCCGAAGGACTGCAGCCGGAAGTCGTGCTGGTCGCTCCAGAAGGTGGGCAGCGGGGCGAAGGGGCCGGGCGCGGCGTCGGCGTCGGCGCCGGTGAGACCGGCGACCAGGGCCTTCGCGGCGTGCCGGGCGGTGTCGGTGGGGATCGACCAGTGCTCGACGCGGCGGGGCACGCCGTCGTAACGGGCGTTGGGGAACCGGGCCACGTCACCGACGGCGACCACGTCGGGCCGGCCGCCGACCCGCAGCCGGTCGTCGGTGAGGACGCCGTCGACGAGGTCGAGGCCGTTGCCGTCCAGCCATTCCACGTTGGCGACCGAGCCGACCGACTCGACCACCACGTCGGCGGGCAGCACACGGCCGTCTGCGAGGACGACGCCGGTCACCCGCCCGTCGCCCCGGAAGCCGGCCACACCCGTGCCCAGCGCGAAGCGCACCCCGCGCTCCTCGTGCCGCTTCAGCAGCGCGCGGCCGAGCAGCTCGCCGAGCGGGCCCACCATGGGCAGGGGCAGCGGGTCGACGACGGTCACCTCGGCCACGCCGAGACGGACGGCGGTGGCGGCGACCTCGCATCCGATGAATCCCGCGCCGACGACGACCAGCCGGACTCCGGGCCCGGTCAGCTCGTCGCGCAGGCCCTTCGCGTCGTCCAGCGTGCGGACGGTGTGGCGGCCGGCGAGCGGTCCCGGGCAGCGCAGCCGTCTCGGCCGCATCCCGGTGGCGACGACCAGCCCGTCGTAGGACAGCGTGCGGCCGTCGTCGAGGGCGACGGTCCGTTCTCCGAGCCGGGCGGCGACGACCTTCGTGCCGAGCCGCCACTCCACGTCGGCCGCGGCCGCCTTCGGAGTGAAGGCCAGCGACGCGAACGGCGCCTTGCCGGCCAGCACGTCCTTGGACAGCGGAGGCCGGTTGTAGGGCATGTGGGGCTCGTCGCCGACGACGGTGACGGCCCCGGTCCAGCCCGCCGCGCGCAGCTGCTCGGCGGCGCGCAGTCCGCCCATCGAGCCGCCCGCGACGACAATCGTCCCGGTCGCCGTGCCGGTCTTCGTGCCGGCTGTCTTGCCGGTCGTCGTCCCGGTCATGGGATCAGCCCTCGATCCGGATGGCCTGCAAGGGGCAGACGTCGGCGGCTTCCTCGACCTCGTCGCGCAGAGCTTCGTCGGCGTCGGAGACGTAGGCGAGCCGTCCGTCGTCGTCCAGCGAGAAGACGTCCGGGGCGGCGAAGACGCACTGGCCGTGGTCCTGGCACTTGTTCATGTCGACGACGACCTTCATGGCGGTCCTCCTGAGGGGTGAGCGCATCGGAGCGGAGGGGGAGGAGGGGAGGGGCCCGGCCCGGTGCGGACCAGCAGCGTCCGGTGCGGGCCTGGCCGGGCCCCGGTGCCACAGGGCGGCTGGAGAGCCGTCGCCCTGACTCGTTTGGCGTCAAACAACATAGGAAGCCGTCGCCCTCTGGTCAATACCTGTCCAGATGGATAAATTTCTTGCACCGCCCCCTTGCGGGGGCGCGGCTCCCTTCCTTACCGTTCGGGGTCAAACGAATGGCTCCAGGGGTTCGCCCAGGGCCGTCTTCCCGCTCCCTCCCGGCCCCGGACCGCCTTCTGTGTCGCCTCCCGGTCCGGCCGACGCCCCGGGGGAGCCCCGCCTTTCCGCCCTAGGAGAACCGGTGAGCGCATCCGACAGCCCAGACATCCGCCGGCACATGGAGCGGCTCGCCGCTGAGGGCGTCGACGTGGTCCGGGTGCAGTACCCCGACCTGATGGGCACCGACCGCGCCCGCGACGTCCTGCTGGACCACCTGCCCTCGGCCGGCGAGCACGGCCTGGCCTTCTGCCGCGCCGTCTACCACACCACCCCCCAGGGCGACGTGGTCCCCGTCGCGGGCGGCCTGGACGCCGGACTGCCCGACGTCTGCGTACGCCCCGACCTGTCCACCGCCGTCCCGCTGCCCTGGGAACCCGGCGTCGCCGCCTGCCTCGGCGAGGTCACCGACCCGGCGACCGGGGAACCGGCCGCGGAATCCCCGCGCGACCTGCTGCGCACCGTCCTGGCCCGCTGCGCCGAGCAGGGACTGCGTCCCGTCGTCGGCCCCGAACTCGAGTACTTCCTCCTCGAACCGGCCCCCGGCACGCCCACCGGGTGGCGTCGCGCCCCGGAGACGACCGGCGCCGTCTACACCGCCGGCCTGCGCGCCGACCCCTCCAACCATCTGCTGCGCACCCTGCGCCTGCTGCGCGACCTCGGCCTGGGCGTCACCAACGGCAACCACGAGTTCGACGGCGGCCAGATCGAGATCAACCTGACCCACTCCGACGCCCTGGACGCGGCCGACCGCGCCTTCCGCTTCAAGGCCGCCGTCAAGGAACTGGCCCGCAAGGAGGGCAAACTGGCCACCTTCATGGCCAAGCCCTTCGGCGACGCCGGCGGCTCCGGCTTCCATCTCCACCTGTCCTGCGACGACGCCGACGGCCGCAACGCCTTCGACGACCCGTCCGGCGCCCACGGCCTCTCGGCCACGGCCCGGCACGCCGTCGCGGGCATCCTCGCCCACGCACCGGCGCTCGCGGCGCTGGCCAACCCCACCGTGAACTCGTACAAGCGCTTCGGCCCCGACACCCTCGCGCCGTGGCTGATCGACTGGGGCCTCGACAACCGCAGCGCCATGGTCCGCATCCCGCCGGAGCGCGGCAGCGGCGCGCGGCTCGAACTGCGCCTCGGTGACGCCGGCGCCAACCCCTACCTGCTCGTCGCGGGCACGATCGCCGCCGCCCTGCTCGGCGTCCGGGCGGGCGAGGAGCCGGCTGCCCCGCTGGAGGGCTACGGGTACGACACCGCCCGCTCCGCCCTGCTGCCCACCGGCCTGCCGGCCGCCCTCGACGCGCTGGAGGCGGACACCGCCCTCACCGACGTCCTCGGCAAGGACTTCACCGCCTCCTTCCTCACCTACAAGCGCAACGAGGCCGAACGCTTCGGCCGCCACGTCACCGACTGGGAGTTCACCGAGTACGCCTACCACCTCTGACCCGGGTACGCCCACCCCCTCTGAGCCCTGCCCGCCCCGAGCCCTCTCGGGCCCCCGAGCCCGCCCGGCTCGAGCACGCCCGACCGCCCTGAGCCCGAGCCGCCCGGCCGCCGAACCCGAACTCGCCCACCGCTGCCCGGTCGGCGGTCCGACCTCTACCCCCGACCCCCGACCGCCCCAAGTCCAGGTCCCTGCTGTTCCGCCTCACGACCCCGCAGCCCTGCCCACCCGAGGACGCCGCATCCTCACGCCGCTTCGCCCGCCCCGCACAGGAGATCACCGATGACCAGCCCCTCCGCCTCCGCCGCCGCCTCCGTTGTCTCCTCTTCCTCGGCCACCGTCCCCGCCGGCCGGGCCGAGCTGCGGGCCGCCCTCGAAGAGCCCCTGCCGCTGGACCGGGTGGACCTCGCCGACCTCGACAACTTCGCCGACGGCGTCACCCCGTGGCGGATGTTCCACACCCTGCGTCACGAGGACCCGGTCCACTGGCAGCCCGAGGAGGCTCCCAACTCCGGCTTCTGGGCGGTCACCCGGCACGCCGACATCGCCCGCGTCGACCGCGACGCCGACACCTTCACCTCCACCCGCTTCGTCAACCTGGAGGAGGTCGACGACGACCAGATCAAGAAGCGCGCCTCGATCCTGGAGATGGACGGCGTCCGCCACCGAGCCCTGCGCAGCGTCATCCAGCGCCAGTTCGGCGCCGGCGTCATCAACAGCTACAGCGACTTCCTGCGCGGCCTGACCGCGAAGACCCTGGACGCGGCCCTGGCCAAGGGCACCTTCGACTTCGTCGCCGACGTCTCCGCCGACTTCCCCATCAACGTGCTCGCCCGCCTCCTCGACGTGCCGCCGGAGGACAACCAGCAGCTCATCGACTGGGGCAACCGCATCATCGGCAACACCGACCCCGACTACGCCGACGTCCTCCTGCACAGCGCGGAGAGCGAGAAGTACCGCGACCTGCCGTTCCGGTCACCCGCCTCGCTCGAGGTCTTCGAGTACGGCCGTGAGCTGGCCCGGCAGCGGCGCGGCGGAGACGGCCAGGACCTGGTCTCCAGGCTCGTCAACACCGTCCCGCGCGACGGGGTCCCGCTCTCCGCGCAGGACTTCGACAACTACTTCCTGCTGCTGGTGGTGGCCGGCAACGAGACCACCCGCCACACCATCTCCCACTCCATGCTGGCCCTGCTCCAGCACCCCGACCAGCTCGCCAGGCTGCGGGACGACCCCTCGCTGATCCCGACGGCGGTCGAGGAGTTCCTGCGCTGGGCGTCCCCCGTGTACCACTTCCGCCGCACCGCCACCCGGGACGTCGAACTCGGCGGCAAGCAGGTCAGGGAGGGCGACAAGGTCGTCATGTGGTACGCCTCCGGCAACCGCGACGAGGCAGTCTTCGGCAACCCGTACGACTTCGACGTGGCCCGCCGGAACAACGACCACGTCACCTTCGGCAAGGGCAGCCCCCACCTGTGCCTGGGCAACCTGCTCGCCCGCACCGAGATCCGCATCATGTTCGAGGAACTCATCCCGCGCATCGCCGACATCAGGCTGGCCGGCGACGTCCCCCGGGTCCGCTCCAACTTCGTCAACGGCATCAAGAAGCTGCCGGTCGAGGTAACCCTCGCCTGACCGCAGCGGCGTCAGGGCCGCCCGGTGGGGCGGATGAGCAGAAGGGCGATGTCGTCGCTGCGGGGCGCGGAGCGGCGGGCGTGCTGGATGAGCGAGTCGGCGAGCGCGTCCAGGGTGCCCGGCCCGGCCCGCTCCAGCTGGCGGGCCAGGGCGTCGACGGCGTCCTCGAGGTCGACCCCGGGCGCCTCGACGAGCCCGTCCGTGTAGAAGGCCAGCACGGAGCCGGGCGGCAGCGGGACCTCGGTGGACGAGTACGGCACGTCGGGGTCGATGCCCAGCAGCAGTCCGGGCGGCAGGTGCAGGATCTCGGTGCGGCCGTCCGGGTGGCGCAGCAGCGGGGGCGGGTGCCCGGCGGTGGCCAGGCACGCGCGCCGCGCGGTCAGGTCGATGTGGGCGTACAGACAACTGGTGAAAAGTCCGGGGTCGAGGTCGGTGAGCAGCCGATTGGTGCGGGCGAGGACCTCGTCCGGGGGCGCGCCCGCGGTGGCGTGGACGGCGGTGCGGACCTGCCCCATCAGCGCCGCGGCCGTCATGTTGTGGCCCTGGACGTCGCCGATGGCCGCGGCCGCGGTGGTGGCGTCGAGGCGGATCAGGTCGTAGAAGTCGCCGCCGACGTCCATGCCGCGGGTGGCGGGGAGGTAGCGGGCGGCCACCTCCAGGCCGGGCACGTCGGGCAGGGCGTGCGGCAGCAGGGCGGCCTGCAGGTCGTGCGCCAGCTGGTGCTTGGTGTCGTACAGGCGGGCACGGTCGAGGGCCTGCGCGATCAGTCCGGCGGTGGACGTGAGGACGGCGCGTTCCTCGGAGGCGAAGGCGCGGGGCCGGCCGTAGGCGAGCACCAGGGAGCCGACCGGGTGGCCGGAGGTGATCAGCGGCAGGAAGGCCCAGGCCGCCATGCCGTCCTGTGCCACCGCGGGCGGATAGGCGCGCTGGAGCTCGGCGAAGCTGCCGAAGAAGGCGGGCACGCCCGTCGTCAGCGTGCGCACGGCCGGGGTGGCGGAGGTGAGCGGCTCGGCGTCGAAGCGCTCCATGACGTCCGCGGCATAGCCGCGGTAGCCGATGATCCGCAGCCTGCCCTCATCGGCGGTCATCAGGGCGAGCGCCTCCGCGCCGAAGGCGGGCAGCATCTGGTCCGCGACCTGGTCGACCACGTCCCGCACGCCGACCGCCTCGGTGAGCGTGGCGGCCAGATGCATCAGGTGGTACAGGGTGGCGGCCCGGCCGGGAGCGGCGGACACGCACGCGTCCGGCCGGGGCGGGGTGGAGACCGGCGCGTGGGCGTGGGCCGAGTGGGTGGGCGCGATGTACACGCTGACGCCCGAGCCGTCCGGGGTGAGCCGGAACGACAGCCACCGGTCCGGAGGGCACAGCGCGGTGAAGGACACCGGCTCACGGCTGAGCACGGCCGCCCGGTAGCTGTCCTCGGCGGTCGGCTCGTCCAGCCAGGGCAGGGCCTCCCACGGCTTCCTGCCGAGCAGGGCCTCGATGTCGGCGCCGAGCAGTTCGGCGGCTTTGGTGCTGACGAAGGCGATACGGCCGTCCACGCCCAGCGAGCAGCAGCCGCGCGGGAGGCGCTCGACGAAGTCCACCGCGGCCTGCGCCTCGTCCGGTCCCACCGTGCGGGCCCGCAGCGGCGGCAGCATCAGCGGCTCGGCGCCCGGCCGCACCGGCCGGCCCTCCTCGGCGGCGTGCCGCAGGATCAGGCCCAGCCGGTGACATGCGCCGGTGATCGCCTCCCGCTCGTGCGGGCTCAGCTCCGAGGGGTGCGACGCGGGCCAGTGCACCACCAGACCGCCCCAGGTGTCGGCGCCGGTGGCCACCGCGGCGGCGGCCAGCGCGAAGCGGTACGGCAGGACGAGCGCCAGCCGCGGGTAACGGCGCGCCCTCTCCTCCTGCCCGCCCACCCACACCAGGCGCCGCTCCCGCACGGCGTCGGAGACCGGAGAGACGGCGTCCAGCATCACCCGCGCCCAGGGCATGGAGATCTCCCACGGGGTCCCGCCCAGCGCGGCCAGCCGCAGGACCGGCTCGTCCTCCTCCAGCAGATAGACGGCCGCAACGGAAGCGCCGGTCCGCCGCGCGAGGTCGACCAGCACCGGCTCCAGCAGCTCCGGACCGGAGCCGGCACGGAGGTCCTCGGCGGCGGCGTCCGCCACGTTCTCACCTTCCCCGGAGCGCAGGGCCAGGGAGCGCGGTCAGAGGTGACTCCCTCATAACCGGACCTTACGCCCCCCACGCCCCACGGTCGCGCAGTGCGCGAACCCCCGGCCGCCCGGCGCCGGGGGCGCCGGGCGTACGTCGGTCGGGTCAGCCGGCGCCGAGCGGAGCCGTGGCCCACGGGCGGGCATCCGACCCCCCGGGCCGAACGACGACGTCTCGGGCCGCTCCGGGGATCAGCCGGGGATCGGCCGAGGGAGCAGCAGACATTCGGTACACGGCGTACATGATCGCATTTTTGTTAACGCATGCTCGGAGAGCCGCCTGCTGTACTCCTCCTGCGCCTGCCGGCGCGCGTCGTACTCGATGACGGGCACCACATCGGCAACCCCGTTAGCGAAGGGCGCTGTTGCTAACCTTGCCGGGGAGTCGGTGATCGGAACGGGGGAGACGATGACGTTCGGCGACGAGTGGGCGCAACTGGTCTCGGAGGGCAGGCAGCGCCAGTCCACGGGGATGCGGCTCAATCAGCTGGAGCCTGGATCAGGCGGTACAGGTGGCGCGGCCGGCAAGGATCTGGTGGTCAGGCAGGACGATCTCGGGGCGGTTGGTCATGAGGCGTTCGTGCTCCACGGCGACCTGCACAAGAAGGCGGACATCGTGGGTGCGGGTGCCGACCGCAACGGAGAGGGTTCCACTGCGCGGGCGGCCAGGGAATTCGCGGACCGCAACCTGACCATGGGCAGCGAGCTCTACACCACGCTGTCGGTGTGGGACACACAGGTGAAGACCGTCCTGCAGATGTGCGCGCACATCTCGAACCACCTGGACTACTCGAAGAAGCTGCACGCCAATGACGACGCGGCGATCGCGGCGTCCCTTCGTGGCCGGGACGGGACCGCCATGCCGGTCTCCGAGATCTCCACGTACGTGCGCTGACGGAGGGCGCCACATCAATGGGCACGTTCACCTATTCCGACCTCATCGCGCTGGATCTCGGCAGGCTCGGCACCGCCGTCACCGACTGGGAGACGATGGCCGGGAACCTCGCCACGCTGCAGACCGAGGCCAGGGACGGTCTGCTGAAGAAGTCCGAAGCGGCCCGTTGGCAGGGCGTCAACGCGACTGTGACCAAGGAGTTCGTGCGCAAGGCTGCCAAGGAGTTCGGTGATCTGTGCAAGGAGGCGCAGAGTGTTCACGCCGTGCTCGCCGACGCCCACACCGAGCTCTCGCAGATCCAGAAAAGGGCGAAGGCCCTGACCGACGAAGCGCGCAAAGGAGACCCGGACCGGTCCCCCGACCCGGACCACGGTCTGCTCGTGACGGACGGCGGGAACGGGACGGTGAAGGTGATCGAGGCGGTGTGCGACGTGAAGGGAACCTCGCAGCGCACCAAGGACAGGATGCAGTGGTACGCCGACACCCTCACAGGCCTGGTCGCCCACGCTGCCGAGATCGACGCAGCGGTGACCCGGGCCCTGCGTAAGTCCCACGGCGCAGACCCGCACAACGCCGGTCACGCCACGTACACCTCGCTCGACGAGGACCAGTTGCCGCGCGCGATGAAACTCGCCTCGCTCGGTGAGGACGCCAACGCCGGGCAGCGGGCCGAACTACGGCGTCTGTGGCAGTCGCTGAGCCCGGACGCCCGCGGCGAGATGTGGTCGAAACACAAGGACGATCTCCTCGCCGCCGGGATTCTCGCGCCCGGATCGAAGCGCATCGCGGCGGACCCGGGGGCGGGCGCGTACGACGTCGAGGCCCCCACGGCACACGACCAGTGGATCCAGGCACAGGCGGTGGCGATGTCCAACGCGGGCGACTTCATCGGGAACACCGATGCCGCGCATCACATGGATCACTACCTACGCGGGCTCGGCACCCCGGTGGATCTGGACGTGGACCGGATGCTCACGGACGACTCGGCACTTCGACAGACCGCGGAATACGCCATCCAGGACGAGCAGGAGAGGTGGCGGAAGCAGGCTCTCGCGGCGTTCGAGAAGTCGGGCGGCGAACCCGTGGCCATCCCGGTGGAGACCTCGCCGCAGAGCTACACCCACAGCGACCGCAACTGGTACCTGGCCGTCGGGAGCGGCATGACGAACACGACGGGTACGGTCACGGTCGTGCCCGGTGAGAACGGCGAACCCAAGATCAGCCTCGACTACCAGGTGAACGTATGGGACCGGTACAACTGGGACCCGGGCAAGGAGACCCCCATCGGCCCGACCACGGTGACCGACGCCGACATGGCTCGGTTGCACACCACAGGTCTGGCGAGAGAGTTCGACATGCGAGGCAGTGGATCGGTGCAACACCACGACCTGAGTGCGAACGGCGGCCTTCCCGCCCCAGAGGACCCGGGGCGCGACGGGACACGCACCGATCCGGGTCGGAACGGGGACGCCCGATGACGCGGACACTTCACAACTCTCGAGCGAAGCGGGTAGTCCTCGCAGCCGGAGCGGTGGCCGCGCTCTGTCTGACCGGCCCGGTCCTCGCCGCCTGCTCGGCCGCGGGCGAGTCCGGTGCGGCCGACAGGACCAGCGAAGTGCCCGACTGGGACGACAAGGCCACCCCTGTGACGGTCGGTCGGCAGATGAACATCCAACTTCCGTCCAAGGCCGCCGACATCCGTGCGGCACGTCAGAACGGATTCCAGGACGACGGGCTGCTGCTGGCCTTCACCCTTCCCACCTCCGGCGTGGACGGCTTCGTGAAGCAGCTCCGGCCCGAGAGGGAGCTGAGGCAGCGAGACGAGCCCCGCGAGAGCGTCGCGAAGCCCATGACTCCCTTCTCCCACCTCGGACTCCCCGAACCCGAGTCGTTGCCGGACGTACGGGAAGGGCAGGTCTGTGCCCCCTGCGGTGGAGACCTGAACTCCCTGGCGATCGCGGTGCACAGGCTGGACAACAGCGAGAGCCGGATCTACCTCAGGGCAGTCGACTGACGAGAACATTCGGTGGCCTGCGGCTGCCAGGGACTCCTGCTTCACTTCGCCACCCGGGCATTTCCGGAGGGGAGGCAGAGGACGAACTGTTGAGCCGAGCGACCACGCAGCTCCGACGCCGGAAGGGAAGCGCCGGCCGACGGGCGTGCGCAGGAAGTTCAGCGTTCGCGCACCGAGTGGGGTCGGTCAACATAGGAGGAGCCCTGCCGCCGTGTGTCATGCTGCTGCAGTTTCCGGAAGGGGAGGGTGCGATGACTGAGAAGCCGCTGGCGCACAAGCCGGCGCTCGCCGCGGTGATCCAGGCGTTGCGAGGCACATGGGACACCGAACGTTCCGTACTGGCTCTACGAGTCGCAGGGTACCGGCCGGCGGACGACGAAGCCGCGGGCAAGGAGGCCCGTCGCAACCTGCGCGAACTCGCCCAGGACGGTGTGATCGTGAGGCCGGATCCGGACCAGGCCGTATATCGACCGGCGTAGTCGCCGCCGCAAAGCTCCGGCACTGACCCCTCATAGGACGGCGGGCTCCTGGAAGCCGTTCGTGGTGATGTGGGCAATGGCTGACGGATGCCTGGTCAGCCACTCGCCGCACACGCGCCAGCGGGGAGAGGTGCCGTCGCTGAACTCAGGTCGCACTTCCGCGACGAGCTTGTGGTCGCAGACGCCGCGCGAGGCCATGGAGCAGATCATATCGCCCTGTTGCTGGATGGCCGGTACGTATGGATGGATCGAAAGGATCGGAGAGCGCATCTCCTGCGCTGCTGAATGAGGCATGCCACGGAGGGTAACAACACGGTTTCGCCGGCTGCTTACGTGCCGTGAGACGCCCGGTCGGCGGTCACGATTCGTCCTCGTCTCCCAACTCGTTGACGAGCGGTACGAGGAGGGGGTGGACGGAGAAGCCGGACGCGGGGCCCGGGCCTGCGTCGTATTCGGCCTTCAGAACCCGGACGGCCGACTCCGGGATCTTTCCCAGGCTTCGGAGCAGGCCGGTAATGCGCGTGACCGGTTTGGTGAAGCCTCTCAGGGAGCGGCCTTCGGGGTACTGGCAGACGTCGAAGACACTCTTGGCGTCCGCGACAGCATCCAGCTCGGCGGCGTACTTGCTCTGTTGGCCAATGTGTCCTTGTTCATGATCTCGTACATCAACTCGTGGACGGTGCGGGAACCTTGCCATCACATAAGGTGATCGGAAACCGTACGACGCGACGTCGCCGCCCAGTTGCGAGTGGCGGCCCCGTTGACCGAGGCGCTTGGGACCCGTTGCCGCGCTACGGGCCGTTAGCCTGTCGGTATGCCGGAGCGTGTTATGCCCCCTCGTACGGACGGCCTGATCACCCTTGCTGCCGCGGACGCTCTGTGGGTCGATCTGACGGCCGACAGTGCTGTGCCGACGGCTTCTGGGGCATTCACCTGTACTCCTGCCCATGCCCGGGCGGGGTACGTCCTGCTCGGCGGCCTTGTGGTAACGACGGTGAGGGCGAGCGGCGGTCAGTGGAGTGTTCCGGAGGGTGAGTTGCGCCGGGCGGCCGCGGAGCTGAACGCGGTGGGGGTGGACCGGCGGGACCTGGTCCGCATCGGTCCGTTTCGTGGGGCGCCGAGGCAGGAGTGTGACGAGGGGACGCGGCTGCGTTGGCGCCGGCGCGTCACGGGTGAACTGCGGGAGCCGGGCGGCCCCGAGCGGGCAGCACGACGTGAAGTCGGCCGGCCGCACCATCTGGCGGGGATCGACTGGCGGCAGATGCTCGTGGAGCAGATTCGCGACGGGACGCAGCAGACGTGGTGGCTGCCACGCGCCGTGGTCAGGCTGCTGGACGCGGCCGAGCACGCCGAAACGCAGTGGGGGCAAGCCGCGCGGACCCGCCAAGCAAGCGAAGCCGCCACCGAGCCGCCCTCCCACCCCCGGCAGGCCCGAGACACCGACGGTCGGCAAGACGTCGACGGTCGGCAGACGCCGATACCCGAGGGTCCCACCGCCTCACCGCGCCCGTACAACGCGGAACTGGAAGGCCAGCTGTACTCGGTGCTCAGCAGGAAGCCCGGTATCTCCCGCAAAGTGGCCGCGTGGGCGTGCGCCGTCTGCCGCACCGCGCCCGCCACCGTGCTCGACCACTGCCACGAACACGGCTACGTCCGCGCCCCCGTCTGCCAGTCCTGCAACACACTCGAACGTCCCGACCACCTGTACAACAACGACATCCGGGTGGCGAACCGCTACACACGCCTCTTCCACACCGACTCCGGCGACTGGCTCCGGCACTGGCACCGCTGCCCCGGCTGCCGCGCCCGCACCACCCTGCCCCTGCCGCACCTCGCCGCATGGACCGCCCACACAGCCTGCCGATCGCTGCGCCCGACCCACCGAGCCTCCCGCGGGCGCACGCCCTGCGGTGTCCTGCGCGTGTCCTGGACGGGCAGTCAGAACGCCCCCCGTTCCTGCCTGCTCACGGTCACCGTCGACTGCTGCCCCTCCGGCGAGCACCGTGTCCTGGCGCAAGTCCCCTACCGCGAAGCCGTCGAGCGGTTCCGCGTCTGGCTGGCCGAGACGGCCCCTGCCGTGGCCGCCGCGGCCGGTCCCGACCGAGTGGACGACCTCCCCGCCCAGCCCCGCCCGGTCATCGCGGACACCAGCGGCGAGGGCCTGGCACTGTTCTGAGCGGGCACCGGGAGACCTGACACCCCTACATCACCCCCGCAGCCGTCGGCCCCGACACGGTCACCCCGCCCGCCCGGCGGAACGCGCGGCAGAACCTCACCGGGACTCCCGCAGAATGCCCCGCGTTCATACCGGGGGTGAACGCTCGATCCTCGTCGATGTCGGTCAGCTCAACTCCGCGCGCACGGCCGAATCCCGGGTTCCGTGGGCGGTGAAGTGGACCCGGTCGGTTACGGGGGACGCCCGGTCGGGCGATGGCGCGACTACCGGTAGCGTGGACCGTCGCGGCCGGTCCGGCAGCGCGGGCACCGGCACGGGGGCCACATGAGGGACACCGGCGGGAGTGTGCCCGTGCCGGGGGCGCATGCGGTCGGCTCTGTCACGCCGACCCGGCGCCCGTCGTTATCGAGGCGGTAGGCGCTGATGGTCAGGCGGGACCTGCCCGGTTCGGGAGGGGTTCCGGCGATCACCGCTCGCCCTCCGACGTGTGACAGCGGGCCGATGTGTGACAGGGGTTCGGGCGGTTCGGGCAGCGCCCCATCAGAGGGGGACCGACGCCCGGGCCGTGGCCGAGGCCCAGCGCCTTCACCGTGCGCCCGACGCTCACCGCTCGCCACCGCGGCGGGACGCGGGCGGCAGCGACAGGACATCCGGCACATGCGGGAAGTGCGGGGCGCAGTCCCGGCACGCGTAAACCGTGAAGCCGGGACCGGAGCCCTGGTGCACCACGGAGACGACGACCGGCGTATCGGTGATCGCACAGCAGCGCACACACATACGCACCGGCGCACGCGTCCCACCCGGGGCCGTCTCGGAACGCTCGCTCTGCTCGCTCACCGGGCCACCGCCTCAGCGACGACCACATGCCGGTCAAGGTCGATGCCGAAATCGGCGGCCATGAGCATGACGACACGGCGCTGCCGCTGCCGCGCCCACTCACGTTTCCGCTCCCGCTCAGCGAGAACGACATACGGTCGGACCACGGCAGTCGCCTCGCCGGGCAACGGCTCCGCTACAGCGGCACCCAGGGTGACGACTGCGTGGAGATCGCCCTCACCGAACAGGCCATCTGCGTACGGGACTCCAAGGACGTGACGCGCCCGTACTTCGCCGTCGGGCGTGAGGAGTGGTCGCGGTTCGTGGGGTTCGTCTCGGAGGTCTGAAGAGTTCATGGGTGGCACTCGGGCCATGAAGTGGCCCCGATCGGCTACGAACGCCGACCGGGGCCCAACCCGCCTGTCAGGCGCGGGCTTACACGGGTCTGCCCGACCGAAGAAGCCCCTCCGCCTATGGGATTCGTTTGCTGCCAGGCCTCTGGTGACGTCGTCAGCCTCGACGACAGCGATCCTGAAGCTCGGAGATGACGGCTTCCTCGCGTGAGTTGACGTCGCCGTCCACAGCGGCCACCTGGTTGGCCACGTCGAGGAGGTCGCTCAGATCTCCTGACTCGGCATCCAGGCGCTCCCACACCTCGGCGGGGTCGATGTCGACAAGGCGAGCGAGCTGTTCATCGACGACCTGATGCCGCTCCCGGACCAGTCTCACCAGGTGGCGCATCAACAGCGTCTCATCGTCAGCGATCTTGCGGTTCGCCCTGATGACCAGCCAAGCGACCCACAGCATCGCCTGTGGGTGCCGACTCCGCTTGCTCAGTCTTTCGGCGACTTCCATCACCCGTGCCTCGTTGCGGAAGACGGCTTGCGCGTGCCGTCCCGCGACCAGTGTCGTATAGCGGTTCAACACCACCGCGAGGGGTACGCCGACCACCGGGATGCCGATCTTGATGACGTTGCGCTGCAGGAGAAACTTCCCGACGACGGGGAGCCCTCTCGCGGCGCTCAGCACCCCCTTGGAGTAGAAGCGCTTGATCACCTGCCGTACCACGAGCGGCACCGCCTTGAGCGCGCTTTCCTGGACCACTTCCCCACTCTTGATCGTGAAGGCTACTCGTATGAGTTTCCACAGGTCCTCGGGGTCGGACAGGTCGAGCGGGACCTGGTAGAGGACTGCGATGTCGTAGGCCAGGCGGAGCTGGAGCCGGCTGGTGAACGCGACATCGACCATCATCGTCGCGACGGCGGCCGGGACGGTGGCCGGAGAGGCCCCGCCAAGGGTTCCGATGGTGGATGCGACGGCCGCCGTGTAAGCCCCGGCGGAGAGTCCGCCCTCGATGGCGGCGTACCGGGCCGCCATCTTGATCCGCTGATCGACGATGCCGTCCGGGGGCACGCCCTCGTAGCGTTCCTGGAAGTACTGCCAGTCGACCTTCGTGGTGTAGGAACTCATGGCCTGAGCACAGAGCTTGGTGAACCAGTTGCCCGACTTGATGTCGTCCGCGCTCAGGCTCTTGACGAACTCGCGTATCTCGGAGCGCTCTTGCTCGACGGCCGTCCGGTCGGCATCGTCGTCGGCGGCGTCAGTCGGGGGTTTGGGCATGGTGGGGTCTCCTGAGTTCGTTTCCATCGGGGTGACGTCAGCGCAGTTCGGAGTGGCGACGCAGTGCCATGCGCCAGTGCATGAACAGGGCCTCGGGCGGGGGAGCGATCCGGTCCAGGTTGAAAAGGATCTGCTGATACAGCGGATGCGGCCGTTCGTCTCCGTGCGCGGTGACCAGGGCGGACAGCGGAGGTCGGTCGTCGGGTGTTTCACGGTCGGCCTCGACCAGTACGGCGATCTTGTCGTCGGGGTGGAGAGCCGCGAGGGGAGCCCCGATCCGCAGCGCCAGCTCGCCCCATGTCGTCGTACGGCGTTCACGCGCGCTCTGCCGCAGCGCGACGCGCACGGCGACGGCGAGGCCGCGTATCTGTGACAGAGTCAGACGCTCGGTCATCCGCTCCAAGTGTCGCTGCCAGCGTGCGATGTCCTGGCGTTCCTCTGCTGCCAGACCGCCCCCGAGCTCCTCGGCTAGGTCGTTGGCGCTCCGTAGAGCAAGCCGCAGCTGGTCCGGATGGAGATCGTCTCCTTCGCGGTTGATCTCGTCAACGAGCGCTGACAGGCGCTCCCACGACTCGTGCAACTCGTCAGCGCGCCGGTTCACGAGCCAGTCGGTGAGATCCCGCAGGGTTTCGTGGGCATCAGTTGAAGGCGCGGCCCGTTCCGCCAGGAACAGGTTCTGCTCGTAGGCGTCGAGGTCACCGGCCTGCTGTGCCTCGTGCGTCAGGTCGAGCAGCGCGTCGAACGCGGCGCGGGACTCGGCCTCCTTGCGTCCGCTTCTGATCGGCGGCCGACGAGAGGCTTCATGAATGGGGCGAGACGGCGAGTTCGTCTGGCTTCTGCTTCTGCTGTAGGCCGCGTGCACGCGGCCACGCTCGCGGTTCCAGATGTCGAGCAACTCGGCGTCGGAGAGACTTTTCGTCCAGCCGAGTCCGTGCAGTACCTCGTTGAAGAACGAGGCTGGGCCGCCGTCTCGCCGCTTGATGAGGGATGACAGAACGGGCTTGCCCGGTGTCCGGGGCTGTTCGACCTGGAGGAGGAGTTCCCGCCACCGGTCCACGGAGAGTGTGTGGCCGTGGAGGGATGCTCCCTTGCACAGGGTTGCCGTCGTGACGACGTTCTTGCTCCGCGCGGTGTTCTCCAGCGTCTTGCGGAAAGAGGCGACGAGTTCGGCGTCAGAGGGTAGCGGGTGCGTCTCTGACGATGGCTCATGGGTGTCGGTGGATGCTGTGGCCCTGACCACGGGCCCGTCAGTGGCGTCGGTCCCGACGCGTTGCAGGTCACTGGCCTTGATCAGCCATGTGCCGTTGCTGTCGAGGGAGACAACGGCGTCCAGGGGTAGGTACGTGTGCTGACGCTCGGGCGAATCCGCGTGAGCGGGGAGCGACAGGCGGGCGTTGACGCGCAGGGAGACTTCGAACCAGTGATGGGTGTCGGTGGTGTGAGCCGGCGTGGCGTCGGTGATGAGTACGGAGGTCGGGGTGAGCGGCAGCCCGGACAGAGGACGGGCAGGTTCCACAGGTGCGGCGGCATGGCGTGGAACGATGCCGTCCGTTGTGTGGAGGAGGCTCGGGGTGACGATGCCTTCGGGGGTGAGCGTGCACTCCGAGAGGGAGGTCCACTCCACGGGCATGTCGGGGAACTGAGTCCCGATCTCCACCGCTCGTGTCACCCCGAGAGACCGGCACTGCACGCGGAGGGCGTACCCCTGCTGTTCGATCTGCCAGTTGGCCAGGAGGCTGTCGGGCCCGAAGAGCCAGTCGAGTTCCGAGTGCCGGAACCGCAGTTCCGTGTCGGCCTCCTCCCACTCCCGCTTCGACCGCCGAGCGAGCTGTACGCGTATGAGCTGGCGTCCAGTCCCGTAAGACACATCGACGGCATCGCGGACCTGGTGCCCCTTCGGCTTGTAGACGGGCTGGACCGCACCCTGCCCCTGCCGCTTCAGCCAGTCGGCGACGGTCCGTCCGATGTAGAGGTGGTCGGCGCTGTCCTCACCTGTCTCCGTGCGCCGACAGTGCACGGGCGGCCGGTGCGCGAAGTGGCATTTTTTGTCCGTGTACCGTTTCGGGGACAGTCTCTTGCCACAGCCGCCGAGCAGGACGCCGCAGTAGAAGTCGTCGCGCGTCCGACCTCGCATGAACCGGTCGAAGTCGTCATGGTCGTAGGGCAGGAACACCGGCCAGTCCGACTCGGCCCGGCCGATGACTGCGGTCTGGACCCTGCGCGTGTCTTCTTCCTGTGCGTACGGCAACGGGGGCTCCTGGTGACGGGTGGTGGTGGCGGGTCAGGCGCTACGCCAGCGGTTACGGCCGTCGGAGCCGGGGCCGCAGATCATGGGGGTTCCTGCCTTGGTGACGCCGGTCGCGCCGCGCGGGGAGCAGAACGAGCCGGGGTGGACCGTGCCGACGCCGTTGCCATCACCGGTGGAGTCGCCGGAGGAGGATGAGGAGCCTCCATCGGTCGAACCGCCGCCGGTCGTGTCGTCGTCGTAGTCGGGGTCGTTGGCGGGGATCTTGTAGGTTGCGCCCTTCGCCGACGGACAATCCTGGACGAGGTCTGCGTCGGTCCACTGGCCCAGGTCCAGGCGGACCGTGGTGGCGGGGTTGACCTCGGTTCCCTCGTCCGGGGACTGGAAGCACACCCGCCACTCGTTGCCGTCCTCCGCGGCCTCCTCGGCGGTCGGAGTGTCGATGTCGAGGTAGACGTCGTCGAGCGTGACGCGGTCGAGGTCGATACCGGCCTGCTTCAGATCCTCGACGGCCTTGTTGTAGGTGGCGCCGACGACGTCCGGCATCTTCGGCCACGGGAGCGGGCCGCCGTCCTTCTCAGGGCACGGCTCGAGGCTCTTGACGGCCGCGAAGTCGATGGTCTTTGCGGCTGCGTCGGCCACCTGAAAGCACACGGTCCATCCGGACCTCAGGACGATCACGCGATCTTCGTCGGACGCGTCATGGTGGGCCGCGGTGTAGCCGGTGGCGCGGGCCTGCTTCTCGGCCTCGTCCAGTTGCTGTCCGACGTAGTCAACGGCGATGGCGGGCTGGGACTTCTTGGACGCGGTCGGGGATGCCTGGGCGGATTCGCCGCTCGCCCCGCCCGCGTGCGCTGACTTGGTGCCGTTGGCGTCGAGCTGTCCACCCAGTCCTGCCCCGACCGTCAGGAGGAGCAGGGCTCCGACTGTCGCTCCGAGCCTGGCGAACCAGCGCCACGGTGGCAGCACCCACACGGCCACCATGGCGGCGATCATCACGAGGAAACCCAGGGCGAAGCTGAACGCGCCGAGCAGGGCGACCAGGGCGAGGATGCCGAGCACGGCCTGTGTGCTCTTCCACCAAGGACGGGACAGGGCCGGGGCATTGTACGGATTCACGTGGTGCTCAACTCCTTAAGTGCGAGCCCGGGCACGGTGGGCTCACACCGGCCCTCGCACGGACCGGGTTCGGGCTGTCAGGCGGAGTGTCTGGGGCCGTGGCCCGGGGCCGGGGTGAGGGTGGAGGTGTAGTTCTCACCTTCGACGAGCGGGTTCTCCAGGGTGAGGCCGGCGGCGGCCATGCGGTCGTACTCGGCAAGGGTCAGTTCCTCGGTGCGGTACGAGCCGTGGCTGTTGGCGAGCGCGTTCATCGGGTAGACGATGATTGCCCGCACCCGCTTGGGAGCCTTCGGCCCCTCGGTGTCCCGTTGATGGAGCACCTTGGTCACGATGGGGACGATGTACGCGAGCGGCTTGCCGGAACCGGTGCCCGTCGTCAGGACGTACGCCGCCCCGGACGCGGCGGCGTCGACGGCCTCGCGCTGGTGCTGGTGGAGCATCAGCGGGCGGCAGTGCGGGACCGTGCCGCCCTCGGTCTTCCTCGCCTGGAAGATACGCGCGCGCTCGTCGTGCAGGACCTTCTGTCCGGCGAGTTCGACGACCGTGCCGCCGCCCTGGAAGAACGGGTTCAGCGACAGCCACGGGTCGGGCCACTGCGACTTGCTGTTGAGGTCGTCCTCGACGAACGCCGCGACGCGGTCGCCACGGATGACGGTGCCGCCCTGCGTGAAGGAGCGGTAGTCCTTGATGAGCGCGCGGTGGACGCCGAAGACGTCCATACCCGCGCCCGAGGCGGTGACGAGAGTCGGCCTCGCGGAGTCCGCCTTCGGGACGGAGGCCTGCGCCGCGGGGTCGCGCAGTAGGTGGGTGTGGGAGCCGGGCTTTGCCACAGGGGGGTCGGCCGGCTCGCGGCCCCGGAATGAAAGCCGGCCTGGCGGAACTGCTGACCCGTCTGCGTAGTGCGGCGGTCGACGTTGCCGTGCCGGAAGCCGTGTTCCTGGAGCATGTGGGCGCGCTGGGGCTCGGTGACGTCAAGCAGGAGCGTCTCCGTGACGAACTCGCAGCGCTGGGCCTGCCCACCTGAAGGCGGTGATGCATGCAGACGGTGACGGTCCGGATGCGAAAAAGGTTGCAGGGATCCGTGAAGAAAATGTGTCCAGTCCCGTTTTCCCTCCCAGGACGTGGCCCGGGCACTGCTGAGCCGGTACGTCGACCCCGACGGATATGTGGCCGCAAGCGCAGTGGACGGCGTCGCCCGTCTGGCCGGCCTCGACACGCGGGAAGCGGCGGTCCTGCGCGCCGGGGCCCGGGTACGGTCCGAGACCGTCGTGACGTCGCGGTCGGCGACGATGACGGAAGCGGAGGCCGCGGTCGGGCTCCCCGGCGCCGCGGAACACGTTCCGGAAGACGTCTCGCCGCAGGATGTCCGTGACCTTGCCACCCCCCCCACGCCGTTCTCCCGCATCGCGCTGTGTCCCGTATCACTCCTGTCGACGTGAGTGCGGGGCCGGGGTGTGGCGCGTACCCATCTGTGGCGGGCGGGGCCCGGATGCGAGGATGAGGCCGTCATGACTGCTGGGTGGGGTGCGCGCACGGTACGCGCCGCGGTGTTCGCGGCCGTCTGTGTGCTGCTCGCCGCCCTCGGACACGTACTCATGTCGGGCTCCTCCGTGCCGTGGTGGACGATGGCCGCCGGGTTCGCCGCCACAGCCGGCGTCGGCTGGACTCTGACGGGGCGTGAGCGCGGACTTCCGCTGGTGGTGACCGTCGTGGTCGTCGCGCAGGGGGCGCTGCACTCGGCCTTCTCGTGGGGCCGGTCGGCCGCGCCGGCGTCGGGGAACGGTTCCGCGGCACGGGGCATGAGCGGTATGCCGACTGGCTCGATGTCCATGGACGCCCTGGACGCCATGGACATGGGCTCGCTGGGTTCCATGGGCATGGGGCATGCGGCGCATGCCGAGCACCTCGGGCACATGGGCCACGGCGCCGGCGGCATGTCGTCGTCGGGCATGCTCGCCGCCCATACGCTGGCCGCCCTGCTGACCGGTCTGTGGCTGGCCCACGGCGAGCGCGCCGCGTTCCGGCTCCTGCGCACCGTCGCCGGACGGCTCGCCGCGCCGCTGTTCCTGCCGTTCGCGGCCCTGTCCGTCCCGCCGCGCCGGCCCAGCCTGCGGCCGACGCGCGAGCGCGCCGAGCCGATCCCGCGGCTGGCGCTCACGCACACGATCATCTCTCGGGGGCCTCCGGCCGGGACCGCTGTCGTCTGAGACAGCCGGTTTCCCGAAGCCGTCCTGCCGCCGTCGCGTTCGTCGCGTTCGTCGGCCCCGAGGCTTCGGGCGCGGGGCGTGCCTACGTCGCACGTCCCCGTCCCTATCTCCCTCCCGTCCCGGGACGTTCCGCAGGGCCTGTGGCACGCCGCTCCGTGCCTCGCTCAGCTGTGCCGCGCCGAGCGTCCGGGACCACCCGAGAAGGACATCAGGTGATCACTCCTGTCCTCCCCCTGCCCCCGGCGCCGTCCGATCAGCACCTCAGGACGACGCCGCCCGACGATGCGGCCACCGGCTGGGCTCTCGCCGCCCGCGCCGGCGACCCCGAAGCCGTCGACCGGTTCGTGCGCGCCCTGCGTCCGGACGTCGTCCGCTACGTCACGTATCTCTCCGCGGACCGGCAGCTGGCCGACGACCTCGCGCAGGACACGTTCCTGCGGGCGCTCGGCAGTCTGCACCGATTCGAGGGGCGCTCGTCGGCACGCACCTGGCTGCTGTCCATCGCACGCCGCACGGTCGTCGACAGCCTGCGCCACGCGGCCGCCCGGCCGCGACGGGCCGACGTGGACGACTGGACGGTCTGGGCCGAGCGCGCCCAGCCCGCCGGCCTGCCCGGCTTCGACGACGGTGTGGCCCTGCTCGACCTGCTGGACGCGCTGCCCGCCGATCGCCGGGAGGCGTTCGTCCTCACGCAGTTGGCGGGCCTGCCCTATGCGGAGGCCGCCGAGGCCGGTGGCTGCCCGGTCGGGACGATCCGCTCGAGGGTGGCACGGGCCCGCGCGACCCTCGTCGACTTCCTCGAAGAAGCAGAGAGGGGAGAGGGGGGCGAGGGGGTCGAGGTCCTGGCGGCTGTCGCCGCCTGATCGGAGGGCCGCCGCCGGAACGTCCGTGCCCTGCGGGGCCCGGCGTTCCGGCCGGTCCGGTCGACGTGAGGGTCACGGCGGTTTGGCACACTGTCCACACCCCGGTGAAAGAGGTCCCGTATGTCGATGGTCGGCCACCTGCGCAAAGTCGCGAACCTGGCGCGGCGCAGCCGACGGCGGCGCGTGGACCTCAGCCACCCGGCCCGCTCCCCGCTCGGCTCGACGGTCGTCAACTGCGTCGTCTACCGCGACGGAGTCCGTAGGCCGACGACCGGCTCCGTGGAGGAGGCCGTGCGATACGTCCGCAAGCAGCGGGACGGATTCGTCTGGCTGGGCCTGCACGAACCCAGCGCGGAGGAATTCGCCGGAGCCGCCGAGCTCTTCGGTCTGCATCCGCTCGCCGCCGAGGACGCCGTCCATGCCCACCAGCGACCCAAGGTCGAGCAGTACGGCGACGTCCTGTTCGCCGTGTTCAACACCGTCACCTACGTCGAACACGCCGAACTGACCACGTCCAGCGAGGTCGTCGACACCGGGTCGATCATGGTCTTCACCGGGCCCGACTTCGTCGTCACCGTCCGCCACGGCCGGCACGGCTCCCTCGGGCCCATGCGGGAGGACCTCGAGGCGGACCCGCAGCAACTGGCCAAGGGCCCCTCCGCCGTCCTGCACGCCATCGCCGACCACGTCGTCGACGACTACGTCACCGTCGCGGACGCGGTCCAGAACGACATCGAGCAGGCCGAGACCGAGGTCTTCTCCCCGCTCAGCCCCCGAAACGCCGACGCCGGCCGGATCTACCAGCTCAAACGCGAACTCCTCGAATTCAGGCGGGCCGTCGTCCCGCTCACCCGCCCTCTGGACCGGCTCGCCACCGAGCCGAGGAGCTGTGTCGACCCGGAGATCCAGACGTACTTCCGCAACGTCGCCGGCCATCTCCTGCGCGTCACCGAGCAGATCACCGCCTTCGACGCCTTGATCGACTCGATCCTCCAGGCCCACCTGGCGCAGGTCACCGTCGCCCAGAACGAGGACATGCGCAAGATCACCGCCTGGGCGGCGATCATCGCCGTACCCACCATGGTGTGCGGCGTCTACGGCATGAACTTCGACCACATGCCCGAGCTGCGCTGGCGCTTCGGCTACCCCCTCGCCCTCGCCGTCATGGCCATCGCCTGTGTCGTCATCCACCGGGGCTTCAAACGCAACGGCTGGCTGTAGGGCGTGTGCGCGGAATGCGCAGGGAGCGTCAGGCGGTGGACCGGCTGCGTCAGGCCGCCTTGCGGAAGACGAGGACCTCCGTGGAGGCGACGCCCATCGGAGCCAGGAAGCCGGCCTCCAGGCCGCAGCCGAGGGACGCGAAGAGGTCCACGCACATTCCGCGAGGCATGGCGGCCGGGAAGGAGCCGTGCCCCGTCCCGCCCCTCGTCGCCCAGGTGCGTACCGCCGCCGGGTCCAGGCAGGCCTCGGTCATGACGTCGAAGACGATCCGGCCACCGGGCCGCGTCACACGCGCCATCTCGAAGAAGTAGCGGGCGGCGCAGAGGAAGGTCACGGTGTTGAAGACCTTGTGCGCCTGAACGAGGTCGACGCTGGCGTCGGGTGTCGGCGCGAGAGAGGACCCCTCGGTCGGCCGGGCGATCACGCCGAACGTGTCCACCAGGTAGCCGGCCCAGGGCGCCGCCGTCTCGTAGATCTCGTAGCGGTCCGGCGAGCACTCCTTCAGCGTCTTCTCCAGGTACCGCCCGGACCCGGGTCCGATCTCCAACACGGTGGCCGGGCCGGCGGCGAAGACGCCGAGAGCGCGTAGTTCGTCGATGGTGGCCTGGGTGGCGCCCGGCGTCCCGTTCATGACCGTGTCGATGTGGTCGCCGACCGACAGACCGGCCGCCCGTGCGGCCCGCATCGTCGCCTCGAAGGGGATGAAGTCGTCCACGCCCCCCAGGTTGTTGCTGCTGCGCACGATGTCGAATCCCGTGCGGCCCACGAGCCGCTTGACCCCGGACTTCCAGGCCGACGTGCCCTTGCCCGCTGCGCCCATCAGGCATCCCCCAAGGTCGTTGCCACCCTTGACGTCAGCATAGGATTTTCGGACATGGGCCCGCAGCGGGACGGCGAATTCGCCGAGTCGGGGCGCCTCGCCGAGTCGCCGAGTGGACCCGTCGCTGAGACGCCGGGACGCCGCGTCCACCGGTGACCGCCATCGCGCCTCACGGGTGTCCGGCGGCCGGTTGCGCGGGCGTCCGCTCGCCCACGCTGACCAGTCCGGTCTCGTAGGCGGCGATGACGGCCTGGACGCGGTCGCGCAGTTGCAGCTTGCCGAGGACGCGCGAGACATGGGTCTTGACGGTGGTCTCGGCCAGATGCAGACGGCCGGCCACTTCGGCGTTGCTCAGTCCGCGAGCGACCAGACCCAGGACTTCGCGTTCGCGCGAGGTCAGCGAGGCCAGGTCGCGGTGGATCGCGGCGCTCTGGCTCCCTTGCCGAGTGAACCGTTCGACGAGACGCCGGGTGACGGCCGGCGCGAGCAGGGCGTCGCCCGAGCGGACCGTGCGGACGGCGGAGATCAGCTGCTCCGGGGTGACGTCCTTGAGGAGGAAGCCGCTGGCGCCGGCGGACAGGGCCGCGTAGACGTACTGGTCGAGGTCGAAGGTGGTCAGGATGATCACGCGGGGCTCGCCCGGAACGCCCGTGAGGATACGGCGGGTGGCCTCCAGGCCGTCCATCTCCGGCATCCGGACGTCCATCAGGACCACGTCGGGCCGGGTGCGCCGGACCGCGTCGACGGCCTCGGCCCCGTCGGTGGCCTCGGCGACCACCTCGATGCCGTCGGAGCGCAGGATCATCCGGAAGCCGGTGCGGACGAGGGTCTGGTCGTCGGCGAGCACCACGCGGGGCGGCGGCTCGGTCACGGTGCCTCCAGGGGGATGAGTGCCTCGACACGGTAACCACCCGTGAGGCGCCGGCCGGTGTCCAGGGTTCCGTCGTAGACGGAGAGGCGCTCGCGCAGGCCGAGCAGCCCGAGCCCGTTGCCGGCGGCCGCGCCCGGGCCGGGAGCACCGCCGGTGTCGGAGACCTCCACCCGCAGCAGGTCGGGGGAGTAGTCGACACGGACGGTCGCCCGCGCTCCGGCGGCGTGTTTCACCGTGTTGGTCAGCGCCTCCTGGACCACGCGGTACGCGGTGAGCCCGATGCCGGGCGGTACGGGGCGGGCCACTCCGGTGACCTCGAGGTCGACCGGCAGGCCGGTGTCACGGACCCGCCCGACGAGCGTTTCCAGCTGCTTCAGGCCCGGTTGCGGGGCCAGCTCCCCGCCGCGGTCCGCGGCGTGGTCGTCGCCGTCCATGGTGAGCAGGCCCATGACGTGACGCAGATCGGTCATCGCGGCCCGTCCGCTCGCCTCGACGGCGAGCAGCGCCTCGTCGGCCTCGTCGGGGACGGCCCTCATGACCCTGCGGGCGGCGCCGGCCTGGATGACCATGACGCTGACGTTGTGGGTGACGACGTCGTGCAGTTCGCGGGCGATCCTGGCGCGTTCCTCGGCGACGGCCCGGCGCAGCGCGGCGGCCTGCTCGTGTTCCACGGCGGTCAGCCGCGCGCGGCCCTCGTCGGTCCGCACCCGCCAGGTCCGCAGGCCGTTGGCGGCCATCGCCAGCGGCCCGAGGATCCACAGGACCACGTACTCGTTCGGGACGATGCCCGGCTGGTACGGGTAGACGTGCGTGGTCGAGGAGCCCGACGTGTACACCAGGAGGACCGCCGTCGGGAGTGCCACCAGGGTGGGGATGCGGTACGGGCTGTACGCGGCGGCGCTGTACACGGCGACGACGAGGGGGTAGAAGGTCAGCCGGGCGACGTCCTGCGGGGTGAGCAGGGCCAGGCAGGTCACCGCGCAGAGCACGGCCAGCGGAAAGCGGCGGCGCATCACCAGTGCGCCGGAGGTGACGAGCGCCAGGGCGCTCAGGGCGATCGCGGCGGGCATCCCGGCCGGGTGGATCGCCTTGCCCACACCGGGGAGGATCTCGCGGACCTGGTTGTCCGCGACGTCGACGGCGTAGTACACGGTGGTGACGGCGAAGGCCGCCGCCAGCGCCAGGTCGAACTGTCGGCCGCGCCGGGTGAGGCGCGGTGCCGGCCCGGTCGGGCACAGCGCATGGCGGGCTGCCTCACGGACCCGGTCCACCACGGTCGTCTCGTTCGTCACCGGCACATTCTCGTCGTCTGCCCGCCCCCGTGGGATCCGTCACGGAGATCACTTCCGGCGCACCTCCTACGCCGGTCGACTACTTCTCAGGGAGGACCCCGGCAGGCCCTCGTTCCCACGGAGGACCGCGAACGGCTCGGGCGAAGGACGTGGCCGGCCCCGATGCCCGCCTAGCGTCCAGGGCGCCGGATACGCGCAAGCAAGGAGCCTTCATGACCGAGCCGCTGATCGAACTGCGCGCTGTGAGCCGCAGATACGACGACGGGCCGCCCGCACTGGACGACGTGTCGCTGACCGTGGGGGCCGGTGAGGCGGTCGCGATCCTCGGTCCGTCCGGCAGCGGCAAGTCCACGCTGCTCAACCTGATCGCGGGCCTGGACCGGCCGGACACGGGGACCGTGACCGTGGACGGCGTGCGGGTCAGCGGGCTGGGCGAGGCCGCGGCGGCGCGCTACCGGCGCTCCAAGGTCGGCATGGTCTTCCAGTTCTTCCACCTCCTCGACGACATGACCGTCGCCGACAACGTCGCACTGCCCGCGCAGCTGGCCGGCATGGCGCGAGGAGAGGCGCACCGCCGTGCCGCCGAACTCCTCGAGACCCTCGGCATCGACCGGCACGCCCGCGCCCACCCGGGTCGGTTGTCCGGCGGTGAACGCCAACGCGTCGCGGTGGCCCGGGCGTTGATGAACCGCCCGCCGCTGATCCTGGCCGACGAGCCCACCGGCGCGCTGGACACGGCCGCCGGTGACGACGTCAGCAGACTGCTCAGGGAGCTCAACGCCGAGGGCCAGACCCTGGTGATGGTCACTCACGACCTCGCCCTGGCCCGCTCCTGCACCCACCGCACGGTACGGATCGTCGACGGCCGGATCGCCGAGGACGCCGGTGTGCAGGGCATCGGCATGGACGGCATCGGCATGGACGGCATCGGCATGGACGGCACGGGTGTGGCGGACGCGGGCGTGGAGATGGCCCCGTGAGCGCGCTGAGCCGGGTGGTGCGGTCGGGCGTGGGGCGGCGCCGGGTTCAGACGCTCGTGATCGGTCTGACCGCGATGGTGGCGGTCGCCGCGTCCGTCCTGGGAGGCTCGCTGCTGGTGGTCTCGGGCGCGCCCTTCGACGACGCCTTCGACCGGCAGCACGGCGCGCACCTGTCCGTCACGTTCGACGCGGCCCGCACCGACGCCGGCCGGGCCGAGGAGACGGGGCGCGTTGTCGGGGTGGCCGCCGCGGCAGGGCCGTTCCGCACGGTGTCCGCGGTCCCGCGCATCCGCGGGGGCACGACCGGGTGGCCGATGACCGTCGTCGGCCGCGGCGATCCCGACGGCCCGGTCGACGACCTGACGTTGAGCGCCGGGCGGTGGGCCACCCGGCCCGGCGAGATCGTGCTGAACACCGACGGCTTCCTGTTTCCCGACCTCGGGCTCGAACTGACCTTCCCGGGACTGCCCGGCGACCCCGTCCTGAAAGTGGTGGGCACGGCCCGTTCGGTCACCGGGAGCGCCGACGCCTGGGTGACACCGGCCCAGGCCGCCGCACTCACCACGCCCGGCCGCCCCGGCGGCCACCAGATGCTCTACCGCTTCACCGCCGCCGACACCGCCGCTCAGGTCGAGGCAGGCCGCGAAGCCGTGACGGAGGGGGCTGTGACGGCGGGCGGCGAGGCGGTGACCGGAACGCGGTCCTGGCTCACCGTCAGGGCGTCCGCCGAGCACGACACCGCGCTGTACGTGCCCTTCCTCCTCGCGTTCGGAGTCCTGGGCCTGGTCATGTCGGTGCTCATCGTGGGCAACGTCGTCGCCGGCGCGGTGGGCGCGGGACTGCCTCGGATCGGCGTCCTCAAGGCCGTCGGCTTCACCCCGGCGCAGGTGGTACGGGCCTACGTGGGCCAGGCGCTCGTCCCGGCGGCAGCGGGCACGGTGTGCGGCCTCCTCGCGGCCCACCTGCTGGCCGTGCCGGTCATGTCCGAGACGGAGGACGTGTACGGCACCACATCCCTGGCGGTGGCCCCCTGGGTCGACGCGACCGTAGCCCTGGGCGTCCTCGGCCTGGTCGCGGTCACCGCCTGCGCGAGCGCCTGGCGGGCCGGCCGGCTGCGCACGGTCGACGCCATCGCCGTCGGGCGCGGCGCGCGGACGGACCGCGGCCGGTGGGCGGCACGCCTGGCCGGGCGGCTGCCCCTGCCACGGCCGCTCGCCCTGGGCCTGACCCGTCCCTTCGCCCGCCCCGCCCGTGCCCTGGCCACGGGGACGGCGATCCTGTTCGGCGCCACCGCCGTCACCTTCACCGTCGGCATGGGGGCGTCGCTCGGCGAGGTCATGAAGGCGAGGGCCCACGACTCGGCCGACGTCACCGTCGCCGCGCCCCTGCCGGAACCCGGCCCGGACGGGCCGATCCCGGGCACACGCGGCGAGCCCGAGCCGGACGCCCGCGCCGTCGCCGCGGCGATCGACGCCCAGCCCGCCACCCGGGCGTACTACACGACCGCTACGGCCCGGGCCACCGTCCCCGGTGCGGCCGGGACCACCGCGGTCGTCGCCTTCACCGGCGACGCGTCCTGGGGCGGCTACACCATGGTCTCCGGTCGCTGGATCGCCGAGCCGGGCGAGGCCGTCGTACCCACCGCCTTCCTCGCCGCCACCGACACGCACATCGGGGGCACCGTCACGCTGGGCGGCCTGGGTGATCCGTACGGCCCGGGCGGTTCGGACGGCTCGGCCGAGGCGGTCACCGTCCGGATCGTCGGCGAGGTGCTCGACCCCCGCAACGACGGCATGCAGGTGTTCACCGACGCCGCGACGCTCGCACCCGCACACCCGGACCTGACCGACACCACGCAGCACATCGCGGTGACATCCGGCACTTCCGCCGCCGGTTACGCAGACGCGCTGAACAAGAGCCTGAAACCCCTGGGCGTCACCGCCCGGGCCGGCGGGGCCGACGGCGGCAGCGACGTGGTCGCCACGCTGAACGCACTGTCCGCGCTCCTGACGCTGATGCTCGTCGCCGTGGCGGCGCTCGGTGTCCTCAACGCGGTCGTCCTCGACACCCGTGAGCGCGTCCGTGAACTCGGCGTCCACAAGGCCCTGGGCATGACCCCCCGGCAGATGATCGCGATGGTCGTCACTTCGGTCGTCCTGACCGGGCTGGCCGGCGGCATCCTGGGTGTTCCGCTCGGCGTCGCGCTGCACGGCTGGGTCGTCCCCGCCATGGGCCACAGCGCCGGACTGGAACTTCCGCACTCCGTCCTCGCCGTCTACCCCGCGGACCGACTGTCCCTGCTCGCTCTGGGGGGCCTGCTCATCGCCGTTCTCGGGGCGCTGCTGCCCGCGGGCCGCGCGGCCGCGGCGCGCACCGCGACCGCCCTGCGCACCGAGTAGGCATGGAACAGGTGCGAAGAAGGTCCGGAGCGCCGCCGGGCCGATGGACGCCCGCTCGTCGACCGCGAGGCGGGAACCGCGGAGGCACCAGGCAGACTCTGCGTGTTGTAGTCCCTTCGTAATCGAGTTCGCAGACGAGTTCGCAGGCAAGCTCGCGGACGAGTTCGCGGACGAGTTCGTAGACAAGGATGAGCCACGCATGATCACCCTCACCAAGGAAGACGGCCCCGCCGACCTGGACGGAGTCACCCATCTGTCCCTCGGGGTCTCCTGGGACCCCACCGCCGGCAGCAGCGGCGGGGTGCTGGGCAAGCTGCGTCGCAAGACCGGCACCGACCTCGACCTGATCGCCATCGCCATGCAGGGCGCGGATCCCGTGCGTCTGGCGGGTCTCGACTCACTCGACCCGATGGGCAACGGCTCGCTGCTGCACAGCGGTGACAACCAGACCGGGCACGGGGACGGCGACGACGAGACGGTGACCGTCGAGTTCGCCCGGATACCGGCCAACATCACGTCGATCGTGTTCATCGCCGCGGCGTACAAGAAGGGCAGCAACTTCCAGAAGGCCCGCAACATCAGCTTCAAGGTCTACGACGCGACCGGCGGCAACACCCAGCAGGTCGCCGACATCTGGCCGAGCCTGCTCACCCAGGACAACGGCTGCGCCGTGGCGAAGGCCATGCGGGTCGGCGGCAGTTGGAAGCTCGAGGTCATCAACGTGACGGGCAAGATCAAGCAGGGCGACGAACACGCCCTGATGCGTTTCGCCGTCAGCAAGTAGCAGTGTGCGCAGGCGGGTTCCGTCACGGATGAGCCGTCCGACGTCGACCGGCGAGGGTGCTGACGCGCCCTCGCCGGTGCTGGTTCAGTGATGGTGACGGCGTATCAGTTCAGCGTCCATTTCTGGTTGTTCTGGCCGTTGCAGGTCCACAGGAGCAGCTTGGTGCCGTTGGCGGTCGCCGCGTTGGAGGCATCGAGGCAGAGGCCCGAGAGGTTGTTGGTGACGGTGCCGTTCGAGTTCACGGTCCACTTCTGGTTGGTGCCGCCGGTGCAGTCCCAGATGATGACCTTGGTGCCGTTGGCGGTGCCGCTGTTGTCGGCGTCCAGGCACTTGTTGCCGTAGACGACGAGTTCTCCGCGCGAGGTCTGGGTGAAGGTCTCGTTGCGTCCGCCGGAGCAGTCCCAGATCTGCGCCTGGGTGGCGTTGACGTAGGTGTTCTTGTCGATGTCCACGCAGCGGTGGGAAGCGGCCCCGACGAGGGCTGTGCCGTCGGTGCCGGGGATGCCCTGGACGCGGAGGGCGTCGATGTCCGGGGCGGTGCTGCCGGAGACCGCGGTGAACTTCACGGTGTTGGCACCCTTGGCCAGGTGCGCGAGCACGGACACGGTGCGGTAGGTGGTGGCCGAGCCGGTCGGCGGGAAGGACACGGCGTACGCGAACTGGCCGCCCACCTGGAGGTTGGCCTTACGGGCCGTGCTGCCGCCGTTGGCGTAGGTGATGTCGACCAGCTTGGTGCCCGCCGCGGAGGCGGTGACGCCGGTGAAGGTCGGGGTGGCGGCGGTGGTGGTGTCCTCGTACGTGGAGCCGGCCGCCTCGGTGCCGGAGACGGTCAGCAGCACCGCGTCGTTCGCCGGGACCGAGGTGGTGTAGCCGGTGGCGAACGATCCGGCGGTGGTGCGGGTCCAGGCGTTGCGCACGGTGGCGGAGGCACTGGTCAGGCCGAGGTCGGCCCAGCGGACGGTGATGTTCGCGGCGGAGCCGGTGCGGTTGAACAGCATCACCGCGCGCTTGCCGGTGCCGGACAGCACCTTGCCGTACACCTGCAGATTGCGGGCGTCCTCGGCGACCTTGACGCCCTGCAGTCCGCGCGGGTCCTGGTCGATGGCCAGGACCTCGGGGTTGGTGAGGATGTCGCGGGTCTCCGCGCTCATCGTGGCCACGTTGTTGCCGGCCAGCAGCGGGGCGCCGGCGATCGACCACAGGCTCATGTGCAGCCGGTTGCGCGCGGCGGTCATGCCGCTCAGCCCGACCATCATCATGTCGGGGTCGTTGTAGTACCCGGTGTGCTGGGCCGCGGGCTGCAGGGCCTGGTCGAAGTTGCGGTACATCTTCGTCAGCCCCGGCGTCTCCTTGAAGAAGAGGACGTCGTCGCTGGTGCGCCACAGGTCGCCGTAGCCGGTCGCCCAGTTCCAGGGCAGTCCGGTGCCCCACTCGCAGAAGGACAGCACCAGCTTGCGGCCGGTGACGGCCGACGCGGCGGTGTTCGCGGCGGAGATCGCCTTGTACGTGGCCTCCTGGTTCAGGCCCTCCACCCGGCCGCCGCAGAAGTCGAGCTTGACGTAGTCGAAGCCCCAGCGCTGGAACGT
Source organism: Streptomyces sp. B21-105 (assembly GCF_036898465.1). NCBI lineage: Bacteria > Bacillati > Actinomycetota > Actinomycetes > Kitasatosporales > Streptomycetaceae > Streptomyces > Streptomyces sp. B21-105. The sequence goes on from NZ_JARUMJ010000001.1 coordinate 8,286,496, forward strand.
CTCCAGGTCCTGCTGGTAGTGGCCCTCCATGCCGGTGTCGGGGGCGGCGGGGCGGGTGGTGGGGAAGTAGAAGCCGCAGCCCTGCTTGCCCGCGTCGGTGTAGATGCCGGCCTTCAGGCCCTTGCTGTGGATGTAGTCGGCGATCGCCTTCATCCCGCCGGGCCACAGGTTCTCGTCCACGACGATGTTGCCGTTCGCGTCGCGGGCGCCCTGCCACCAGCCGTCGTCGAGGTTGACGTACTTGTATCCGGCGGCGGCCATGCCGGAGGAGACCAGTGCGTCGGCCTGCTGCTTGATCGCGTTGTGGTCGATGCTGCTGAAGAACGAGTTCCAGGACGCCCAGCCCATCGGCGGGGGTGTCACGTCGATCTGGCTGGTGCTCACAGCGACCGGTTCGGCGGGCAGGGGCGCCGGCTGCTCCTGCGGGTCGAGGGTCGCCAGACCCGCGACGACGAGTCCGACGGCGAGGGTTCGGGCGGTGACGCGTCTGACCCATTGCCGGGCAGCGGTGGCGGACATGCGGATCTCCAGAGAGGGGGAGGGGGGACGAGTACTCACCGGCCGTGGAACGTCAGCGGACGGGGGGAAGGTCGCGCAGGAGTCGGCCCTCCAGGGAAGACGTGTGAGCGGGCAGGAAGCCCTGTGTCCGGTATTTCGGACGACATTCGGTGATCCGGTGATCCGGTGATCTGGTGATTCGGTCAGAAGGTAGAGGTGGAGCAACGGTGGGTCAATGGTTCTGTCGCTTCACGTTGGATTTTGTGTGACTTCCGGATGCGACTCTCCGGCGTGACGGCTCTCGGTGCCGCTCGGTCGCCGGTCCGCCTGTCACCGCTCATATCCGCACACCGGTGAAAACACATAACGACATAATCCTTGACGGACCATCAGTAAGTCCCTACCTTGCTGATTGTGGGAACGTTCCCATACTCGCGGTTCCGAGCCGTTCCTAATTTGTCAGGTGCATGCCTTGAATGGCTGTGGAGGCCGCCCGCTCATCGCTCGCCGGGTCCGGGAAGAGGGCCCCTGGGAAGGGAGAAGGCGTGTTCCTCGGACGCTCGTCGTGGCAACGGCCCAGGAGCCGACGGTTCGTCATGCGCGCCGCGCTGACCGCCGTCGTCGCGGTCCTGCCGATCGTTCCACTGCCCGGCACGGAGGTGAGCGCCTCGGCGGCGACCCCCGTCCATGTCTACATCGCGGGAGACTCCACCGCCTCCACCTACGTGTCCTCGCTCGCCCCCCGGGCCGGCTGGGGCCAGGCGCTGCCGGTGTTCCTCACCTCCCGGGCCGCGGCGGTGAACGTGGCCAAGTCAGGGGCCAGTTCGAAGAGTTTCGTCGATCTGGGCCGACTCGACCACATTCTGGCGCTGATCAAGCAGGGTGACCTGCTGCTCATCTCGTTCGGGCACAACGACGAGAAGGCCGACGACCCGACCCGCCACACCGAGCCGTCGACGACGTACAAGCGGTATCTCTCCCAGTACATCGACAGGAGCCGGGCCAAGGGAGCGGTCCCGGTGCTGGTCACGCCCGTCGAGCGGCGCCACTTCAACGGCGCGGGCGTCATCTCCCCGTCGCACGGCGCCTATCCGGCCGCGATGCGCGAGCTCGCCGCGGCCAAGGGCGTACCGCTGATCGACCTGACCGCCTCCAGCACGGCGCTCTGGAACCGCGCAGGCGTGGAGGGAACGAAGAAGCACTTCATGATCCTCAAGGCCGGGCAGTACCCCAACTACCCCAACGGCAGCCAGGACAACACGCACTTCCAGGCACTCGGTGCGATCGAGGTCGCCCGACTCGTCGCCACCGGCCTGCGCAACCAGGGGATCCTCCCGTCCGCCGATTTTCAGCGGCTCACCGACACCATCCCGACCAGTGCGGTCGTGTGGCCCAGGACCGCGCCGTACTGAGGGCCGCCGGCCTCTCTCCACCCGTCGACCACTGTCTACCCGCCGGTCTCTCCCCATCCGCCGGTCATCTCTCCACCCGCTGCCGCCGGCAGATCCGCTGAAGTTCGACGAAAGGGCACACATGCACCCGCTCGGTACACGCAGGACCTTGGTGGTAGCCGGCGTCGTCGCCGTCCTACCCCTGGCCGGCCTCGGGGTGACCACCCCGGCGAGTGCCGCCACCACGATCACGGTGGCCAGTGACGGCTCCGGGAACTACACCACCGTCCAGGCGGCGATCGCGGCAGCCCCGTCCGGAGCGATCATCAAGATCAAGCCGGGCACCTACCGCGGCCAGGTGTCCATCCCGGCGAGCAAGCCCGGCATCGTCCTGCAAGGCACGTCCGGGACCTCCACCGACGTGGTGATCACCGGAAACGCCCCCGCGTCCACGGCCGGTACCGCGGGCAGCGCGACCGTACTCAACATGGCCAAGAACACCACGGTCACCGGCGTGACCATCGCCAACACGTACGACCGGCACGACAGCCAGGCACTGGCCCTGTACGCCGGCGGTGACCGGCAGGTCTACCGCAACGTGCGCCTGCTCGGCTACCAGGACACCTTCCTGTCCTGGGGCGGCACGGGAAGCGCGCAGGTCCGTCAGTACGTCTACAAGAGCTACATCGAAGGCGCCGTCGACTTCATCTACGGCAACGGCGCCCTGGTCGTCGACTCCACGACCATCCGCTCACTGGACCGCGGCAGCAGCAACAACGGCTACATCACCGCCGCGGCCACCAACGCCGCCAACCGGTACGGCATCCTGATCACCCGGTCGACGCTGGTGAGCTCGGCCGCGGCGCGGACCGTCGCCCTGGGACGCTGCTGGCACGCCGGCGGGGCGGCCGACGCGGTCGGTCAGGTACTGGTCCGCGACTCGACGCTGGGGGCCCACACGCGCCAGACCGGAGCCTGGCAGGACATGGGCGGCTTCTCCTGGAAGACCTGCCGGTTCAGCGAGTTCAACAACAGGGGCCCCGGCGTCAGCACCGGCACCACGGACCGTCCGCAGATCAGCGCCGCGACCGCGGCGAACTACACCTCGCAGAAGTACCTGGCCGGAAGCGACGGCTGGAACCCAGTGCAGTAGCCCGTCGCCGTCGCCGTCGCCGGGGGTGGGGGCGGGACGCAGGGCGGGCGTGGCCGCCTCGTCCCGTTCCCGCGGAGCGCCCAGGTCCGCGCCGTGGCCGCCGGCCGGTGGGGAGGCGGGAAGGACGCCATCCGCTTCTCGCGGATCCTGATTGCGCGGTGCGCGACCGTCTCCGGCCGCTTCTCCGCGTCTCTGTCGCGACCTTCCCGCCCCTTCCAGGACACCACGGGGACCACCCGGCCGCCAGGTCCGACCGGCCCCGATCCCGGGGAGACCGGAGATTCGTTCCTGAACGAGGTCCGCACCCGCCCACCGTCACCCACGACAGCGGCGGGACACCGAGAAAGGTGGGCCGACCGGTGGGTACGGCCGCCCCGGCTCCGTGTAGGCAGCCTCGGACCCCGGCTCGGCAGCCCCGGACCCCGGCTCGGCAGCCCCGGACCCCGGCCCGGTCGCGCCGGCCACAGGCGCACCCTGCCGCCACCGCGCCGACTGCCCCGGTGGCGGACCTGCCACCGACGGTGTGAACGTGGTATTCAACCGCCCGGAGAGGCAGTGATGACGGCAATCCGGTTCCGCGACGTGCGCGCACCCGCGCTGAGGGACGTCGACGCGGTGGTGTGCGACGTCCGCGGGGACGGCCGCCCGGCGTCGCGGCACGGGAGCGAGCCGCGCACCGACGCGGAGGCACGACGGTGACGGGCCGGATGTGGGAGTACCACGGCTACGACCCGGCCCAGGAGCGGCTGCGGGAGTCGTTGTGCACGCTGGGCAACGGCTACTTCGCCACCCGTGGGGCGCTCCCGGAGTGCACCGCTGACGACGTGCACTATCCGGGCACCTACGTGGCGGGCTGCTATGACCGGCTCACCACGGACGTAGCGGGGCGCCGGGTGGAGAACGAGGACATGGTCAACGTCCCGAACTGGCTGCCGCTCCGGTTCCGCCTCGCGGGCGGGCAGTGGCTGACCCCCGACACGGCCCCGGTGCTCGACCACGCGCTGGTGCTCCACCCCGCCACCGGGCTCCTGGAGCGCCGGACACGGTACGGGCTCGGCGACGGGCGGGCGCTGGCGGTGCGGCAGCAGCGCCTCGTGCACATGGCCGACCCTCATCTGGCCGCCCTGCGCACCGAGTTCACGGCCGAGGGCGTCACCGGTGACCTCGAGGTGGAGTCGGCTCTGGACGGTGGCGTCACCAACGCGGGGGTCCCGCGCTACCGGGACCTGGACGGCCGTCACCTCACCCGGGTGCGCACCGGGTCCGTCGAGCCGGACACGGTCTGGCTGTGCTGCCGTACCCGCACGTCCGACGTCCGGATCGGCATGGCGGCCCGACTGAGTGCCGCGTCGCCGGTCGCCGACCGGCACGAGGGGTCGCGTGTCGGGGGGCGAGTGCGTCTGGGGCTGCGGCCGGGCCGGACCGTCACCGTCGACAAGAGCGTCGCCCTGCACACGTCCCGCGATCCCGCCATCAGCGACCCGCTGGACGCCGCGATCGACCGCGTCCGCGCGGCGCCCCCCTTCGACGAACTGCTCGACGGGCACCTGACGGCCTGGGACCACCTGTGGCGGCGGGCCGAACTGGACGTTCCGGGTGAGGCCGGCGACATTCTGCGGCTGCATCTCTTCCACGTCCTGCAGACCCTCTCCCCGCACACGGCGGACCTGGACGCCGGCGTACCGGCACGAGGACTGCACGGCGAGGCGTATCGAGGCCACGTCTTCTGGGACGAGCTGTTCGTGCTGCCGTACCTGGACCTGCACTTCCCCGAGGTCTCCCGCGCCCTGCTGCGCTACCGGCACCGCCGTCTCGACCGCGCCTGCGCCGCGGCGCGGGCGATCGGCCGGCGCGGCGCGCTGTACCCCTGGCAGAGCGGCAGCGACGGACGTGAGGAGACGCCACGACTGCATCTCAACCCGCGCTCGGGGCGCTGGCTGCCGGACCACTCGCACCTCCAGAGGCACATCGGCTCGGCGGTGGCGTACAACGTGTGGCGTTACTGCGAGGCCAGTGGGGACTCCGAGTTCCTGCACACCGAGGGCGCCGAGACGATGCTCCAGATTGCCCGCTTCTGGTCCGACTCGGCCACCTGGGACGAGCGGCTCGGCCGGCACCGCATCCGGGGCGTGATGGGTCCCGACGAATACCACGACGCCTATCCCGACGCGCGGCAGCCGGGCCTCGACGACAACGCGTACACCAACGTCACCGCCGCCTGGGTGCTCGCCCGCACGCTCGACGTGCTGCGGACCCTGCCCGACCCCCGGCGGCGCGAACTCGCCGAGCGCACCGGCCTGGACGACGCCGAGCTCGCACAGTGGGAGGACGTCTCCCGCACACTCCACGTGCCCTTCCACGACGGCGTCGTCAGCCAGTTCGAAGGCTACGGCGATCTCGCCGAACTCGACTGGGAGGGCTACCGCGAGCGGTACGGCGACATCAGGCGCCTGGACCGGATCCTGGAAGCGGAGGGCGACACCGTCAACCACTACAAGGCGTCCAAACAGGCCGACGTCCTCATGCTCGGGTTCCTCTTCTCACCGGCCGAACTCCGAGCCCTCTTCGAGCGGTTGGGCCACCCGCTGGACGAGGACACCTGGAGCCGGACGGTCGACCACTATCTCGTGCGCACCAGCCACGGCTCCACGCTGAGCGGCCTGGTACACGGCTGGGTCCTGGCCCGCGCCCGGCGCGCCGAAGCGTGGACGTACTGCCAGGAAGCCCTGCGCGGGGACATCGCCGACCTCCAGGGCGGCACCACCGGCGAGGGCATCCACCTGGGCGCCATGGCGGGCACCCTCGACCTCGTTCAGCGGGGACTGACCGGACTGGAGACCCGGGAGGGGGCACTGTGGCTCGATCCGGTGCCGCTGCCCGAGCTGTCGTCCTACGGACTCTCCCTGCGCTACCAGGGCCACTGGGGGGTGCGGCTCCGTCTGGAGTGCGGTGCGCTGGACGTGACGGTGCCGCCGTCCGACCGCTCACCCATCGACATCCGGCTGCCGGGCCGGGCGGTCAGGGTGCAACCGGGCGAGACGTGTCACCTCCTCCTCGACGCCGCGCCCGACGCCGTTCCCAAGGTCGTGCCTCGTCTCCGGGGAAAGGGGTGAACGACATGTCCGGGTCCGGGCCGAGGTCCGGGTCCGGGTCCGGGTCCGGGTCCGGGAGGAGCGAAAGGCCTCTCGTCGGCGTCCCGCCGGCCATTCGCGAAGGGCGATTCCCGTCTCCTCCACTGTTCTCCGGCGCCCCCGGGCGCGTGCGGTGACGGCCGAGGGGGCGGGGGAAGCGCAGGGTGGGCGACGACAGGGGGGAGCGGGCGACGAACGGTGGGCGGTTGCCTCGTCGAGCGGTCACCCCTGTACGTCCTCCCCCGGAGCGACGTCAGGCCGGCGCGTTCAGCAGGTCGGCCAGCACGTCGGGTCGTTCCAGGGCGATGAAGTGCCCCGCCTCGGCGATCTGTGTGAAGGCGGCGGCCGGCAGCAGTCTCCTGTTGGCCTCCCGGTCCGAGGGCCGGGACCAGTCCTTCTCGCCGTAGACGAGGTGGACGGGGGCCTTGACCTCGGGGTAGCGCGAGCGGGCCGCGACGAGGGTGGGCAGGGCCTGGTACACGGCTCGGGCGACGGCCGGGTAGCCGGGGCGCGCGCCCACCCGGAGGAGCTCGTCCACGTAGTCCTCCCGTAGAGCGGTCCTGTCGCTGAGGCCGCCTTGCAGGATCTTGCGGAGGGCGGGCCTGGGCTCCACCCCGGCGATCACCGGGCCCACCCCGGGAGTGAGGACACCGCCGACCACCACGCGGGCGAGGAGTGAGGACCGGGCGATCCCGCCGGGGAAGTCGTAGGTGTTGACCGCGACGACGCGCCGCACGCGCTCCGGCAGATCGGCCGCGGTGGTCAGGGCGAGCACCGCCCCCATGGACTCCCCGACCAGTGTGACGTCGTGCAGGTCGAGCTCGGTGAGGAGCCGTTCGACGCCCGCGCGCATGGCCGGCTCGTCGTACGAGGCGCCGGGCACGATCTCGGAGTGGCCCATCCCCGGCAGGTCGAGGGCGTACACGGTGTACCGGTCCGCGACCAGCGGGACGAGGTGGCGGAAGTGCTCGGCCTGGGTGCGCACGGTGTGGAGCAGGACGAGGGGGGCGCCGCTGCCCGCCTTGAGGTAGCGCAGGGTTCCCTCGCGGCCGTGTCCGTCCGCGCGTGGGGCGATCGTGTGGCTGGTGGTCTCCGGAATGTGCATCGTGGGACGTGACTCCTGGGCGGGCATCTCGACGACTCCTTGTGTGTGAAGGGGGTTGTCAGCTGCTCGCTCTGGAGCATGCATAACGTCGTTTCAGTTCGATCGTGTGATGGTCGGCTTCTGGGCTTGCGGCGCGATGGGTCGTTCGGGCTACGGTGACCGTGCGGTCTGGGAGGCCGGGTAGGGCGCCGGTGTGCGGGGCCCCCGCTCCACCAGCGAGATGGCTCGGGGCCTCCCCGTCACCTTTGGCCTCACCCATATGTCCAGGTCGTGAGGGAGCCGGCCTCCCGGGTTCGGACCACGCACCGGATGCGTGTCGCTGCCCCGGGGTCGAGTACGCCGGTAACCAGTGCGCCCAAGACCGTCCGGGGCGTGCGGCTGAGCAGGACCCACTTCTGCTCAGTCCACAGGAACGGTTACTTCGACAGTTGGGGGTACAGCGCGGACGGGTCGCCGGCCAGGCCTGCCTTGACCTGGCGCGAGATGTCGTCGGCGAGCACCTCGTGCGCTCCCGCCTCGACCCCGTCGAGGGCGAGTGCGGCGACGTCACGCGGGTCGGACTTGGGCGCGTCGACGCCGGCCGCGAGGTCCGTGTCCACGTATCCCACGTGCAGTCCGGTGACGGAGATGCCGCGCGGCAGCAGTTCCAGGCGCAGGGAGTTGGTCTGCGACCACAGGGCGGCCTTGGAGGCGCTGTAGGAGCCGCCGAGGGCGATCCAGGAGAGCACCGAGTGCACGTTGAGGAGGTGGCCGCCGCCGTTGCGCTCGATGACGGGGACGAAGGCCCGGGTGACCAGCAGCGGACCGTAGAAGTTGGTCTCGAACTCCCGGCGTACGTCGTCGACGGGGGAGTCGAGGAAGGACGCGCCGACCGAGGCGCCCGCGTTGTTGATCAGCACGGTGACGTCCCCGGCCTGTGCGGCGGCGGCCGCCACGGAGGCCGGGTCGGTGACCTCCAGCGCCACCGGGACGGCGTCGGGGTGCGTCACGCCGCGCGGGTCCCGGGCCGTGGCGTAGACCTTGCCGGCGCCGCGGGCGTAGAGCTCCTCCACCAGTGCCTTGCCTATGCCGCGGCTGCCGCCGGTGACGAAGACGTTTGCGCCCTTCAAAGCGGTCATGACTGCCTCCACAGAGTGAGAAACCGATCTGTTTCCACTACGGTAAACCGTTCGGTTTCCCGTGGCAAGCTCCGAGGGGTGCGCGATGTCGCCCGGTGTCCGCGTTGGAGGCCGGGCGGCTGCCGGGCCGGCGGCGCCCCGTTCGCTTGCGCCGTGGAAACCGATCCGTCTTCCTGAGGTGGAAGCAGATCGGTTTCCGGGCTGACCGGCTGATCGTCGGCCTGTGGCCTGTGGCCTGTGGCCTGTGGCCTGTGGCCTGGGCCAGCGGCTAAGGGGAAAAGTGAGTACTGCCTTCGATCGTGGGGTGACCGCCTTCGGGGCATCGGATTCGGGTCGCCGCGACTCACGCGCCGTCCGCTGGTGGGTGCTTGTCGTGCTGGGCGCGGCGCAGCTCATTGGTTTACGCCGATGCGACGGTCGTGAGCATCGCGCTGCCCGCGGCGCAACACGACCTCGGCTTCAGTGGCGGCAGTCGGCGGTGGGTTCCTGCCTCTCGGCCGTGGGCTGCGTCGAAGACCGGCCCGGGCGGGGGCAAGCCGTAAACCGATCGGTTTTCAATTGGCCGTCGTCGAGTTAACCTCGCACCATGAGCACAGACGTGAAGCAGAGTCCCCGGGAACGGCTGCTGGCGGCAGCGGCCACGCTCACCTACCGAGACGGTGTCGGTATCGGCGTCGACGCGCTGTGCAAGGCGGCGGGGGTGTCGAAACGCTCCATGTACCAGCTGTTCGAGAGCAAGGACGAACTGCTCGCGGCGAGCCTGGAGGAACGCGCCTCCGTCTACGTGGCGACCCTCCTGCCGACGGCGGACGGCGACCGTTCCCCCCGTGAGCGGATCATGCACGTCTTCGACCGGCTGGCGGAACAGGCGGGCGCGCCCGACTTCCAGGGCTGCCGATACCTCACCGTGCAGATCGAGCTCAAGGACCGGAGTCACCCGGCGAGCCGGGTGGCCCACCGGGTCAAGGAGAGCCTGACCGGCTACTTCCGTTCCGAGGCCGAGCAGGGCGGCGCGCGCGACCCCGACCTGCTGGCCCGGCAACTGATCCTGGTCTTCGACGGCGTCAGTGCCCGTGCCGGGATCAAGGCCGACACGCCGGCAGGGCTCGTCGCTCCCACGGTGACCGTCCTGCTCGACGCGGCAGGCATGCGCTGACGCCCCGCCTCCGCGTGCTCGCGGATGCGGGGCGCCGTCGCCTCTCCGGCCGGTCGGCGCGCGGCTCGACGGGATCGGACACCGGGTGGCATCGCCTCCACCCGGCTCGAACCACGCGCCTACCGGGGTGCGTATCCCGGCACCGCGTCACCCCGTCACCCCGGCACCGCGTCTCCGGTCAGGCGGCGGACGGTAGGCCCGCGCCGGCCACGCCGCTCATGATGGCGCTGATGATGCCCGGCTGAGTCACCGTGAGGGAGCGCCGGTCGAACAGCCCGAACCCGTACCGGGCGGTTGCGCCGTTGTCCCAGTAGATGGTGGCCGCCCCGTACTTCTTGGCCGTGGCGGTGACGGCCCGGGCGAAGTCCGCACGGTACCTGTTGTTCGACGAGTCGAACGACGACTTGTCGATCGAGCCGTATTCACCGACGACCACCGGATACCCCTTGGTGGCGAATGCGTCGTACATCATCTTCAGTTGCGCGTCCAGGTAGTCTTCCTGCCCCCAGGTCGACTTCTTCGACGGATCGGTCGCCGCCCGTCCCCACTGCGTGATGGTGCCGCTCTCCTCCCCGGCGAAGTCCCACGGGGCATAGTGGTGAACGGAGATCATGATGCGCCGCTCGTTGGCGGGAACGGACGAGGAGCGATACTGGTCGGACGGGAGCGTGAAGCCGTAATTCCCGGCGGTGTAATCGATGTTCGTGTTCCAGCCGGCGATGAGAAGCCACCGCGAAGCGTTGTTGCCGCCCGTTTTCCGCACGGTGTCCACGAAGATCTGGTTGTAACTGTTGATGTTCGAGTAGCACGGTTGGGTCGGGCGGCCGTACTGCCCGTCGAACTCCTCGTTCATGGACTCCAGGATCAGGCGCTGGTCATAGTTCTTGAACTTGTTCGCGATCTGCTGCCAAGCCTTCTGGTACTTCGCCTTGATCGTCGTCTGGGACGCTGAATCACAGATCAGCCAGGAGCCGTTGACGTTCTTGTAGCCGTCGCCGTGCATGTTGATCAGAACATGCAGACCCCTGTTGTAGGCGTAGTTGACGACTTCTTGGATCCTGTTCAGCCAGGAGGGATTGATCGTGTAATTCGGCCCGGGCCCTATGGCGCCCAGGTAGGAGACCGGGATCCGGATCGTTTTGAAGCCTGCAGACCGCACTTTGTCGATGAGGGCCTGCGTGACGACCGGCTGGCCCCACGCCGTTTCGCTGGGGTATCCGTTGGTGGTGGCTTCGAGTTGGTTGCCCAGATTCCAGCCCGCGCCCATGTCGGCCACGATCTGTGAGGCGCTCGACTGCGCCGCGGTATCGGCCGATGCCGCATTCGTCGCGCCGTACACGGATGCGGCAACCGCCAACAGGGCGGCAAGGAAGCTGACTCTGATCTTCCCTGTCAGTGAAACCATGAGCTTTCCTCTCTTCTCTTCCGGTCCAAAGGGTTTCGGACCCTCGAATGACGTGTCTGTCCGAGTGCGGGCAGCCGGAGCCGCCGGCTGTTCGGGGGCGTGGTCTCCCGGCGCACCGGCCTGGGAACGTACACAGCCACCCGGCAATGACGCCGCGGCTGCCCTCGCGGGGATCCGGGAAGTGGTCGGAGCCGCGAAACGCGCTTGCTGTGGACGAAGGCCGGGCAGCCCGCTGACGTGGGTGGTGAGCTGGAATGGGGGGTGCGGAGCGCTGCTCGGGCAGGTGTCGGCAAGAGAGCGCCGGCGATGCCGCGATGGCGACGCTGACCCAGATGGTGGGGGAGCGACCGTGGGGGGTGATGCGGGTGTGGGGTGTGGGGTGGTGGGGGGTGGGGGTGACGGGGGTGGTGGCTGTTCCGCGGAAGCGTCGTAGAGGTGCCTTTCCCTTTTCCTTCCGGTCACGGCACTGGTTGTGTGCTGACGCCTCTGGGAGCGTTCCCACCTGGGGTGCAACAGTCAGATTCCCGATCGGGTGCCTGTCTGTCAATCATTGGCGCGTAACTCTGCTGCCTTCGACGCGTATTCGACAGATTGCCGGGCGGAAGGCGGTCGCGTGGCGTCCGGACCGGGCTGGGGCGGACCCGTCGCAACACCGCGACGCGGGCCTCCCCATGACCGGCATCGGCGACGCCGCCGGCGGTTGCGCCGCCCCACCGCCCCCGTTCATCCGGGCACGAGGTCACCGCGCCCGGCCAGGTCTCGGCGGTCCCGGGCCCCGGAGCGAATCCGGTGTCCGCAGCCGACTGAGGCCGACGGAGTTCTCGTCATCGAGCCTGGCGAGAGCGGTCGCGGCGCAGCCCCGCAGACGCCCCGTCAGGTTGCGCGTGTGCGCGGTCGGTCGAGCGGGTACGGCCCCGGCCGGGTGCCGCAGTCGACGACGAGATCCTGACCGTTGACGCGGTTCACGCCGGTGTCCCCGTCAGGGTGTGCGCGATGTGGTCGCTCAGCTGCGCCAGCCAGTCCGGCCGCGCGTTTCCGAGGAGGTGATCGCCGTGCGGGACGGACAGATAGGTGCCGTGCGGCGCCAGCCGGGCCAGCGACTCGCCGTTCGTCACGCCGGGGATGACGTCCCGGCCGCCGTCCACGACCAGCAGCGGGGCCGCGATGCGGGGCGCCAGGGCGGCGAGGTCCACCTGCTGGACGAACGCGTGCGCCGCGTCGGCTCCTCCGGCACGTCGGGCCATGATGTCCCGTACCGGCGGGGGCAGCGTCTCCCAGTCGAGGCGGAAGGGACCGCTGACGGTGGCGACGGCTGACACGCGCGGATCGAACGCCGCGGCCCTGGCCGCGAAATAGCCGCCCAGACTCAGGCCGACGAGCCCGATGCGTGCGACGCCGAGGGCATCGACGACCCGGCCCACGACCCGCTCGTAGTCCGCCACGAAAGTCGTGCCGGCCGCGAGCACGCCCTGTCCCGGACCGTCCATCGCGAACACTGCCAGCCCTCTGGCCAGCAGCGCGGACGCGAGATCGAGGAACTCCTCCTTGGCCGAGTCCAGACCGGGGACGACGACCACGGTCCCCGGTGCGTCCGAGGGGCTGTCCACGGGGCAACGCAGCCAGCCGGTGAATCCGTCACCGCTCACCCGTCGCGCACCGGGTTCCAGGAGGGTGAGGGCTCTGCCCAACGCGTGGTCCGCCTCGGCGGCGGCACGGTGCGCTTCCGCGTACGGCGCCAGGGTGGCCAGGTGGAACCACCGGGCCGCCACCAGGAGATACTGGCCCGCCGAGCGGACCGATCCCGCGTCCTGCGCGCGCCGGAGATAGCCGTGGCCCGTGCGGAGGAAGGCCGGGCCCCAGTCGGCGACCGAGGCGAGGCCGCCGGTGACGCGCCGGTACTCGTGAGGGTCGACGCCTGCGCCGGTGGCCCGGGTCCACTGGGCGGCGGCGAACTCCGCGGGGTTCATCGGGCTCCTCCGGTCAGCAGGACGGCCTTGCCACGTATCCCGCGCTCCCGCAGGTCGACCAGGGTCTCGGCGGTCTGCGCCCAGTCGGCGACGCGGCCGATCTCCGGATGCAGCCGGCCTTGCTCCACCAGGCTCACCAGCGCCGAGAGGTCACAGCCGTACGGGGCGCCGGCGTAGTGGAAGTGCTGGATCGTCACACGCTCGGGACCGCCGAGGAGGTCGAAGAAGTCCAGGGTCACAGGGGTGCGGCTCGCCTGGCCGAACCAGACGAGCAGGCCGCCCGGGCGCACCTTCGACAGGGCGAGCGGCAGAGCCGGCCCGCCGGTGGACTCCAGCACGACATCGAACGGCCCCTGAGCCGACGCCACCTCGTGCACCACCCGCGCCCCCAGCGCCGCGAGCCGCTCACCGCGCACCGGCGTCGCCGTCACCGCGGTCACCATCGCTCCGGCCCCCACGGCCAGCTCGGTGACGTAGTGGCCGACGCCGCCCGAGGCGCCGGTCAGCAGCACCCGTCGGCCGGCCAGGGAACCGGCCGTGCGCAGCAGCCGCAGGGCGGTGATCCCGGCCAGCGGCAGAGCCGCCGCCCGCGCGCTGTCCACGCTGTCCGGGAGCACCGCGAGCGAGTGCGTGGGCACGGCCGCGTACTCGGCCCAGCCGCCCTGCGCAGGGTGCCCGACGACGCGGGTGCCGATGCCGGGGCCGGACCCGTCGGCCGCCGCCTGTACGACGAGCCCCGCGATGTCCTTGCCCGGCAGCGCCTTCGGCAGGGGGCGTTCGAGAAGGAACGTCTCACCCCGGTTCGGGGCGAACGCCTCGACCTTGATCAGTGCCTGACCGGGCTCCGGCACGGGTTGGGAGACCGCGGCGAAGGCGACCGGGCGCGCCGCGTCTCCCGTGGGAATCAGTCTTTGCATGGAGAGGATGCAACCCCGACGGCCGCCCCGCGATCCAACAACGAACAGGCACAGCCGACAACTTCTGGTTGTCACCTATGGTGAGAGCCATGGATCTGGACGTGGCGCAGGTACGTGCCTTCGTGCGCGCCGCCGAAGAACTCCACTTCGGCCGGGCGGCCGGGACACTCGCGATCTCCCAGCAGGCGCTGTCCAAGAGGATCGCGCGGCTGGAATCCCTGCTCGGCGCCGGTCTCTTCCGGCGCGACGGCAACGGAGTACGCCTCACTGAGGCCGGACAGCGTTTCCTCGCACCCGCACGGCAGACCGTGGCTGCCGCCGATGCCGCGGTCGCCGCGGTGTCCGGGAAGGAACCATCGCTCCGCGTGGACGTCTGGGGACACCTCTACGCGCCCATGCGGACGATGGCCCAGGTCGCCGGACGAGCCGGTGAACTGGCGCTCGGGCACGGCCGCGACCTGCCGTCGGTGACGTCGGCCCTGCTGCACGGCGACATCGACGCGGCCTTCGGCCGAGTCCACCCCCCGCTGCCCGCGGGGCTGGCGCACCGCCTCGTCCGGCTCGAACCGGTGGACGCCGTGCTGAGCACGGACCATCCGCTCGCAGCCGAACCAGCCCTGCGGCCGGACCAGTTGCGCGACAGCACGCTGTGGGCGCCCGGTGCGCTGGACCGGCTGGACTTCCTCCACCGGTTCGCCGACCGGTTCGGCATCCGGAACACGGCCACCGGTGTCAACCTGGGGCTCGCCCACTTCCTGGCCGAAGTGGCGGGCGAGCCGCGAGGCTTCTCGCTGGTGCCCGCCGATGTGCCCCTGCCTCAGGTCCCGGGACTGCGCAGCGTCCCCCTGTTCGATCCCACACCGCTGTACGCCTGGTCGCTGATGTGGTGCACCGTAAACGCACACCCGAGGCTGACCGGCCTCGCCGCCGCCTGCGCCGAGGAAGCGGGGCGAAGCCGATGGCTGGAGTACGACCCGACCCGCGACTGGCTGCCCGAACCGCCCACGAGCGATCCGGGCTTCGGCGGGTAGCCCGTACCCGTGGCCCCGTGGCCCCGTGGCCCCGTGGCCCCGTGGCCCCGTCGAGCTGGGGGCCGGGGGGCCGTCGTGCCGGGGGGCCGACGGTGTCGTCCCGGCTGCACCGTGTGATTTGGACGAGCGCTTCTCCTGCGCTGCACGTGCGTTGGACGAGCGCTAACCGTCCTCTGGCGAGTGTGGAGTCACCAACTCCACCTGGGAGGACGGGAGCGGCGGAGAGCCGGTCGAGCCCGTCGAGCCGGTTGCGATGTGCCGCAGCCCCCTGAACTCCCGGGCGGATTCCGCTCAGGACTGCAAGGGACAGACTCATGGGTAACGCCGTAGGGCCACAGCGCAGGGCCGTTCTCACCGGAGGACTCGCGGCAGTGGGCGCGGCCGTGCTCACCGCCTGTTCCTCAAAGGCCAGTGGCGCCGACACCGCGAAGGCGGCGAACACCGGCGCGGCCTCGCCCTCCCCCTCCGCGCAGACCGCTCCCCGGCCCGACTCCGCCCGGACCGCCTACGCGAGGCTGATGGAGGGCAACAAGCGCTGGGTGAGCGGCAAACTGCAGCACCCCGACCAGGACCCTGCCCGCCGCAAGGTCCTCGCCCCCGAGCAGAAGCCCTACGGTGTCATCGTCTCCTGCATCGACTCCCGGGTACCGCCGGAGCTGGTCTTCGACACCGGCATCGGCGACCTGTTCGTGATACGCACCGGCGGGCAGGTCGTGCAGCCGGTGGTCGTCGGCTCCGTCGAGTACGGGCCGCTCACCTCGGGGTCCCCGCTCATCGTGGTGCTGGGTCACCAGAGCTGCGGTGCCGTCAAGGCGGCGTACAAGGCGCTCAAGGAGGCCACGGACCTGCCGGGCGACCTGGATGCGATCGTCGACGCCCTGCGCCCGGCCTACAAGGAGATCGCCAAGACCAAGCACGCCGACCCCGTCGACGCGATGATCCGCGCCCACGCCAACCGGACCGCCGCCGATCTGCGGTCTGACTCCGCCCTCGCCCCCTGGTGAAGAAGGGCGAACTGAGCGTGGTCAGCGCCTACTACTCCCTCGACACCGGGCGCGTGGAAACCCTCTCGGGAGCCCCGTCGGCCTGACCCGATCCACCCCTGCCACGGGACGACGGGCTCGTTCAGATCACCTCAAGTGACCTGAACGAGCCCGTCGTTGCGCTCTTCCCGCGCGGAGCCGTACGCGGCCCTCCGCCACCGTGAGCGCCACGAACGCCGCCCACCTCAACGAGCGAGTTCGGCTCGGCGAAGGCCGCGGAACACGTCCGCCGTCGCCCAGCCGCGCAGCGTGGCGTGAACCGATGAGCGGAACGCGGCCTCGGCCGTGGCGGCCTCGAGGGCCCCGGCCAGTTCGAGCGTCACGAGCCCGTGCATGGTCGCCCAGATCGACAGGGCGATCTCCGTCGCGTCACCGGCGAGGACGTTCGCCGTCACAGCGCGATCGATCGCCGCGAGGAGCGGACGGATCGGGTCGCCGGTACCGACCTTCCCCGACGGGGCGAACGGCTGCACACCGCCGAACAGCACCGTGTACAGGTGGCTGTGTCCGCGCCCCCAACGGCGGTAGGCGACGGCCAGCGCGTAGAGGTCGGCGAGAGGATCCGCGGAGGTCGGCACCGCCGACACATCCTGGAACAGGCCGGCGACGGCTCTGTCGCGCACCGCACGGATCAGCCCGTTCTTACCGCCGAACAGCGAGTACACCGCCGTCGTCGACGCCTCGGCGGCAGCGGCCACGGCGCGAACCGTGACCGACTCCCGCGGACCGGTGGCGAGCATCTCGGTCGCGCACTCCACGAGCCGCTCTTTGACGCCCTCGTCGTTCGTTCTCGGCCTACCCACGGCGAGCAGCCTACCTCCTTCTGATAACGTTGTTTTGAAACAGCGTTCTGAAACTGTCGGAGGTTCGCCGTGCCCACGTCCGCCCTAAGCCTCGTCCGCATCACCGCACGCTTACTGTTGGCCCTGGCCGCCGTCGTGACGCTGGTCGTCGTCTTTCTCGCACTGATCGCCCTCACGGACGGGGCGGCTTCGGGCCTCGCCGCGTGGGCGACGACCCTCGGGGCCGGGACCGTCCTCGCGCTGTGGCGGAGCCGGCGCGGCCGACGCGGCACCTGGCGGGCGCGGCTCGTGCCGTTCCTGCCGGTGATCGTCGCGGCGGCGTTGACGGCGACGGTCTGCATACCGACCGTGCCGACGGCCCGCCAGTACCCGCCCGCCCTGCCCTCGGTGTCCACCCAGTACTGGAGCCTGGCCACGGGCAGCCGGGTCGCCGTGTACCACTACCCGCCCGCGAAGACCGGCGCCCCGCATCCCGTCCCGCTCGTGTACCTCCACGGGGGACCTGTCCGCGGCATCGCGATGCAGGACCACCGGTTCCTGCGACAGCTGGCACGCCAGGGCTACGACGTATACGCCTACGAACAGGCCGGCGGCGGACGGAGCGCCCTGCTCCCCATGGACCAGTACACGATCTCCCGGTCGGTCCGTGACCTCGCCGCCTTCGTCGACCGCCTGGACAAGGGCAAGGCCGACGTCCTCGGATTCTCATCGGGCGGAGTCGTGCTCACCCGAGCCCTCGCCGACCCGGGCGTCGCCGCACGCCTGCACCGGGCGATCATCGCCGAGCCCGGCCCCATGGACGGCCCCACCGCACACATCACCGGCCACAAAGGCCGAGCATCCGCACGCGGCCTCGCGCCGGCCCCGACCGGACCGCGATCGACGCACGTCCCCCGGTACGCCGTGGCGTTCGGACTCATGCGCCTCGGACTCCTCACCCCCGACACCCAACTGCTCGGACAGGCCGAAGGCGACAACGCCTTCACCGCCGCGGACCTCGGCAGCGACACCGCATCCGCCTACTGTGCGCGCGACGCCCACCGCATCCCCGCCGAGGACACCGCGCGCAACTTCTCCTTCAGCCCCGCCGCCAGCCTCCGCATCCAGCAGACCACCAAGGACTCGCCCTCCGTCGCACCACTCCTGAGGCAGTCCCGGACGCCCGCGATGCTGATGATCGCCGAGTGCTCCTCCCAGGTCCGGCAATGGGCGACCGCCGTCCTCGCGAACGACCCCGCCGTCCAGCGCACGCAGTACATGCCCGGAGTCGGCCACCACATGTGGAACGGCCTGGACGACAACAACGCCCGAGCCGCCGCCGTCATCACGGCGTTCCTCCAGGACGAACCGGCCCCCCTGCCCAACCACCCGACCCGCGAAGAGATCCCCGCCTTCCTGCGCGACCACAAATGAAGACACCCCACCCACGTCACCGCGCCGCCGACGCAGGGCGACCACACCGGCAAGGCCGAACAGATCTCGCCCTCGGCGGGAGCCGAGGAACCCAAGGGGTCGGGCGAGTAGACCTGCTGACACTCACCGCGCCGACATCCCGCCGAGTTCCGCCAGAACCATCGCCCACGGTGCGGCCCCCGCTGGGCAGCTTGATGCCCTCGGCGAACCCCGAACCAGGCCGTGGGCGCCTGCGCGACGGCCAGCCGGTAGCGGTCGGTGGCCACGAGGTGCAGGCCGTCGTCCTCGACGTCGAACAGGACGCCGCCGAGCATCGGCAGCTCCCCGTCGGTACCGGCCGCGAAACGGACGGCGTCCAGCGCGGCGGCCGACTCCGGCGCTCACGCCCAGTCCGCCGTCCCGGGCCATCTCCCCGATGCTGCGCATGTCGTTCTCCACTCCCGGAACTCTGAGCCCTCGACAAGGTCGAGGGTCAAGGTGGACCCGGCCGCCCCGCGCGTTTTCTGGGTCGTGGCATCGAAGGGGATATCCCGTTGACAGAGGGCTATGGGGCGGTCACGATACTGGGCGCATTCATTGAACCGATTCAGTGAAGCGCTCGACCGCGTGGGCAGATGGGGGACGAAGGCCGGACAGCATGCGACATTTCCCTGAGGCAGATCCGGGACGTCCCGACATCCGGTCGCCCCGCAGATATCTCCTGTGGCTGGCACTCGAGCAGCGTGCCCCGGCCCTCGGGGCCCTCGCCTACGGCGTGGTGTGCACGCTGGCCCAGGCGCTGGTCCCGCTCGCCCTTGGCAAGGGCATCGACGAAGGGCTCGTCCACCGCGACGAGCGGGCGCTGCTGTGGTGGGGCTCGGCCATCCTCGCCCTGGGGGTGCTGCAGGCGATCACCGGCACGCTCCGGGACCGCTGTTCGCTGACGAACCGGCTCGGAGCCTCGTACCGGACGATGCAACTGGTCACCGGCAAGGCCGTCGACCTCGGGGTCGAACTGCCCCGGCGTGTCTCGACCGGGTCCGTCGTCAGCGTGGGCACCACCGACCTCACCCGGATCGGCGCCGCGCTCGAGAGCACCGCACGGGGCAGCGGCGCCGTGGTGTCCATCGTCATGGTCGCCGCCCTCATGCTGACCCAGTCCCTGCGACTGGGGCTGATCTGCCTGGTGGGAGTACCGCTCATCGCCTGGGCGGCAGCGCGGCTCGTACGCCTCCTGCACCGCGCCCAGCACGAACTGCGCACCGAGCAGGGCCACCTCGCCGACCTGTCCGTCGACATCGTCAGCGGCCTTCGGGTCCTGCGCGGCATCGGCGGCGAGGACGTCTTCTCCTCCCGCTATCGCGACCAGTCCCAGCGCGTGCGCGCCCTGGGCGTACGGGTGGCGTCCGTCGAGGGCCGGGTCGCCGCGGGACGTCTGCTGCTGCCCGGCCTGCTCACCACCGCCATCGTCTGGCAGGGGGCCGAACTGGTCGCGGGCGGCACGATGAGCGCCGGCGCACTCGTCGCCTTCTACGGGTACGCCGTGTTCCTCGCCGAACAGTTACGCCGCGCCACCGGCATGCTCGATCAGCTGACCCGAGGCGCCGTCTCCGCCGAGCACGTCACCGGGTTCCTCGCACTCGACCGACACCTGCACGACGGCCCGCTCCCCGCCCCCGCGGGGGACGGCACGCTGCACGATCCCGACACCAAGATCACCCTTCCCGGGGGCGGCCTCACCGCGGTGGCCTGCGCCGTCGCCGCCGACGCGCTCCCCATCGCCGAACGGCTCGGCCGCTACACGGAGTCGTCCGGGACGGCCTTGGACGGTGTCCCGCTGCGCGAACTCTCCCTGAACGAAGTCCGCCGGAACATCCTGATCGTCGACCACGGCTCCCGGCTGTTCGCGGGCACCCTGCGCGACCAACTCGACCCGCACGGTACAGCCGCCACCGCCCCCGACCGGCTGCGCCACGCTCTGGACGCCGCCTGCGCGCGCGACGTCGTCGACGCCCTGCCCGACGGCCTGGACCAGCAGATCACCGGAAGCGGCGACTTCTCCGGCGGACAACTCCAACGTCTCGTACTGGTACGGGCGTTGCTCATGGATCCCGAGGTGCTGATCCTGATCGAGCCGACCAGCGCCCTGGACGCACACACGGAGGGCCGTATCGCCGAGCGTCTCGGCGGCTACCGCGCCGGCCGGTCCACCGTCGTCTTCACCACCAGCCCCGCCCTGCTCGGCCGGGCCGACCACGTCGTCCACGTGGAGGACGGCGCGGCGACCGCCACGGGCCGGCACGACGAACTGATCACCGACGTCCGTTACCGCGCCACCGTCACCCGAGAGGCGGCGGTGTGACCACCACGGCCACGACGACGACCACCACCAGGGCCGGCGCCGATGCGGGCCGCCGCCCCCTGCCCGTAGCGACCAGCGTCGAAGTGCGCTCCCACGCACGGCGACTGATGCTGCGTCACCCACGGGAGCTCCTCGGCTCCCTGCTTCTGCACTGCCTCGCCACGGCCGCCGGCCTCGTCGCCCCCCAACTGCTCGGCCGTCTCGTCGAGAACGCGGGCCGCGGCGCCGACGACATCGGACGGTTCGCCCTGGGGATCTGCGCCGCCGTCACCCTTCAGGCCGCCCTGACCGGCTACGCGATC
The DNA here is from genome assembly GCF_036898465.1 of Streptomyces sp. B21-105. Lineage (NCBI taxonomy): Bacteria > Bacillati > Actinomycetota > Actinomycetes > Kitasatosporales > Streptomycetaceae > Streptomyces > Streptomyces sp. B21-105. Next base: position 8,307,270 of record NZ_JARUMJ010000001.1, read on the forward strand.
CGGGCGTCGCTGCGCCTCGGCGAGAAGGTCCTCGCCCGGCTGCGGGAGGAGTTCATCGACCGGGCGCTGTCGCTCCCCCTTCCCCTCGTCGAGCGCATCGGACCGGGGGAGCTGCTCACGCGCACCACGCGCGACGTCGACGTCCTCGCCACCACCGTCCAACTCGCTGTCCCCGACACCCTCGTGGCCGGGGCGACGATCGCACTGACCCTCGGCGCCCTCCTCCTGACCGCCCCCGTGCTCGCGCTGCCGTGTCTGATCGCGGTGCCGGTGCTGTGGGTGTCCACCCGCTGGTACCTGCGCCGGGCACGATCGGGCTATCTGCGCGCGAACGCCTCCTACGCGCGGCTGACGGACGGGCTCAGCGAAACGGTCGACGGCGCACGCACCGTCGACGCGCTGCGCCTGGGCGAGCGACGGCTGCAGCGCGTCGCCGAGGACATCGCGGAGTCGTACGCGGCCGAGCGCCGGACCCTGCGTCTGCGCAGCGTCTACCTGCCCGTCGCGGACACCGGGTACGCCCTGCCCGTGGTCGCCACCCTGCTCGTCGGCGGACTTCTGTACCTGCGCGGACACGTCTCCCTCGCCGAGGTCACGGCGGCCTGCCTCTACGTGCAGCAACTCACCGGGCCGGTGGACCGGTTCCTGTTCTGGATGGACGAACTCCAGGTCGGCGGCGCCTCCCTGGCCCGCATCCTCGGTGTGCGGCCTCCCGACGCCCGCCGGCGCCCGGCGCAGCCCGCCGCGGACGCCGAGGCGCCGGCCGGCGGTGACCTCGTCACCGAGGGGGTCCGGTACGCGTACCGGGCCGGACACGACGTGCTGCACGACATCGATCTGCGGGTCGCCGCCGGTGAACGGCTCGCCGTCGTCGGCCCGTCCGGCGCGGGCAAGAGCACACTCGGCCGTCTTCTGGCCGGCGTGCACGACCCCACGGCGGGCTCGGTCTCCCTCGGCGGCACCGCCCTCCTCGACCTCCCGCCGAGCCGACTGCGCCGGTCCGTGGCACTGGTCACCCAGGAGCACCATGTGTTCCGGGGCACGCTGCGCGACAACCTGCTGATCGCCCGGCCCGACGCGCAGGAGACCGACCTGAGACGGGCCCTCGCGGTCGTGGACGCCGAGGAGTGGAGCGCCGGTCTGGGCGGCCTGGACGCCGAAGTGGGCTCCGGAGCGGCCGCGCTCACCCCCGACCAGGCACAGCAACTCGCCCTGGCCCGCCTGGTCCTCGCCGATCCGCAGACGGTCGTCCTCGACGAGGCCACGTCCCTGCTGTCCCCCCATGCGGCACGCCGCCTGGAACGCACCCTCGCCCGCGTACTGGCCGGACGCACCGTCATCGCCATCGCGCACCGGCTGCACACGGCGCACGACGCCGACCGCATCGTCGTCATGGAGTCCGGAAGGATCAGCGAGACGGGAACCCACCACGAACTCGTCACGCGCGACGGCCCCTACGCCCGCCTGTGGTCGACCTGGCACACGGCCGACCGCAGCGACACCCCCGCCGCGACGGCAGGCGGCACCCCGTCGTAACGCCGGACGGCATGACGCCCTCGGACCCCACTGCCACCCCGGTCGAGCCGGGGAAAGGGGCATGGACGTCAGCCGTAGGCCGTTGTGGCCAAACAAGGGGAGATGATGATCGACTACCGCAAGGGGACCGTTCCGGTGTGGATGCTGGCGACCGGTGACGTCCAGATGCCCGCACTGTCGCGGCCAACGGCCGCACCACGGACGTGGCGATCGAGATCGTCCGCGACAGGGACGGCTCCGTGGTCGTGTTCCCCACGCTGCCCGCCGAGGCGTAGGCGCGCCGCACTCACGGGGTGAGTGGTGGGCTCGCACCGTCATCGGCTGTTCTACGCCCGGCGACGATACGACCAGTGCCTTTCAGGGCGTACCCGAACGGGCAGAAAGCGATATGCCGTTCTGATGACCGATCAGGCGCCACATGCATAGAGTCAAGCCATGGTGAGGCTGGTGACGCTGCGGGGGTACCTTCTCGAAGAGGTCCTCGCCTGGCTGCTGCGGTCCAGTGGGTACCGTCTGCTGACGGAACGGGACGACCCGGCCCGACCGCCGTGGAAGGTGTTGGAGAAACGCAAACACGGACTGGTGGTGCGGGGGCGCGGGGCCTGGCATCAGGCGGACGCTCTGGGCGAGTTCCAGTACGTGCCGCCGTTCTCACTCCCGATCCGTCTGTTCGCCGAGGCGAAGTTCACCCGCCTCAAGGTCGGTCTCCCCACCGTGCGCAACGGCCATGGTGTCGTGCATGACCTCAACGAAAACGTCGTCACCACGCTGAGCGGCGGCTCCGGACCGCGCCGCCCGAGGGTGCGCTATCACTACAGCTACGCGATCTTCTCGACGTCAGGGTTCACCCAGGATGCCCAGGAGTTCGCACTGGCCCATCAGATCTCCCTCATCGACCTGTCGCTGCCCGACTTCCAGCCGCTGTGCGACCTGGTGAGTGTGGCGTCCGAGTCGGTCCACGACGCCATGAGTTCGATGCCGCCTAGTGAGCGGCCTACCGTGTACGAGATTCGCAACTACCTGCGTCGGCATCTGTTGGAGCTGTGGGACGAGCCCGCAGCCGAAGATCCCTCGGTGACCGATCCGCTCGACGCGTTGGCGGCGGGCCTGCACCGCCGGTCGTCGTTGGGACTCGTCCTGGGCTTTCCCGCTGCTCCGTTCGTCCTCGGGCTCGTCTCCAGAGATCTCCGTGCCTTTGTCCGGCACGCCCGGGAGCACCCCACTCACGCCGTCCGCGTGCACAGGAGCCAACGGTCGGTGGGACATCCCGTGTGGCTGATCGAACCGCGCGGAGGCCATGCCTACAGGCTGACCTTCAGTCTGCCGGAGCAGGTGGAGGCATGGATCCTTGACCAGGAGGAGGGATCACGGTCCCGCACTCACTGGATGACGCGGAACCTCCTCGCCGCCATCACCATGTACTGGGTCGACGAACACCACACCCACACCTTCCAGCTTCAGTACAGCGCGAGTGAGTTCCGGGAGGTCAGCGGGAGGCGGGAACCGTCCTTCAACGACTTCGGTGAGGCACCGGACCTCTTCTGATCCCAGGGGCGTGGCCATCCCGGCGCCGGCCGCCGTCCCGCGTGGCGGAGCGCGGAGAGTTGCTCGCGTTCCTGTACGGCCACGTTGGTGGGGAGGGCGTCGGCGAGGGCCCGGGCTCGGCTGAGCACGTAACGCGCCGCGTGCCAGCGCTTGCTGTTGATCGCGGTGCGGGCCACCCCGATGGTCTGCTGCAACGCCTTGATCTTCGCGGGCTGCCGCCGGGGTATCGGAGACTCCGCCCCGCTGCTCCGCCGCTGCCCGGCGGCACGGGTCCCCCAGTCAGCACCCGACGTCAGGACGACGGCCGCACGGGGATTACTGCTCTGGCTATGAACACCCGGACACCCGCCGCGGAGCCCGAGGCGAGATATCCGGCGGGTCGAGCAGTCCCTCTCTTCTGTTCGGATGTGATCGGGCGTGGTCGTTCGTATTCGAGGGTGTTCTGAATCGTTGACTGCGGGTCCGATCGCGGGATGAGGTGGCCTTTCCACCACCTCACGGAGGAAGCGATGACGCCCAGCGAGGATCGGGGCCGGTCCCCGTACACGGGATGGACCAGAGACCACTGGACCGATCTCGCCGACCGGATGCTCGCGGCGGTCGATCCGTACCGCTCCCCACGCGGGGCCCGGATCGAACTGCCCGGTCCGGCGAGCCGCTACGGCCCGGTCTCCGACGGCCTGGAAGGCTTCGCCCGTACCTTCCTGCTCGCCGGTTTCCGCGTCGCCGGAGAGCACGGCGCCGACCCCGCGAACCTGCTGGAACGGTATGCACAGGGCTTGGCGGCGGGCACCGACCCCCACTCACCGGAGGCCTGGCCCCGCCCGGACGAACTCGACCAGGCCAAGGTCGAGGCCGCCTCCATCGCGCTGGTGCTGCAACTGACCAGGCCCTGGCTGTGGGACCAGCTCGACGAAGAGGTGCGGGAACGCGTCGTCGGATGGCTGGGGGCCGTCGTGAACCAGCCCTATCCGCCCATCAACTGGGTCTGGTTCCGGATCGTGGTGGAGTCCTTCCTGCGCGAGGTCGGCGGACCGTGGTCGGCCGCCGACATCGAGGAGGACCTGGCCGTCCACGCCTCGCTGCGCCGCCCCGGCGGCTGGCTCAGCGACGGACAGGAACGGGCCTACGATCACTACACCGGCTGGGCGCTGCACCTCTACCCGCTGCTGTGGACCCACCTGTTCGACGTCACCGGCACCCTGGTTGCGCCGTCCCTGCGCCGGACCTGGGCCGACGACCTCGCCCGCTATCTCGACGACGCGGTACGCCTGGTCGGCACGGACGGCTCCCCGCTGTTGCAGGGCCGCAGCCTGATCTACCGTTTCGCCGCCGCGGCGCCCTTCTGGGTCGGCGCGATCACCGGCACCGGCGGGCAGCCGCCCGGCCTGGTGCGCAGGGTGACCAGCGGCATCGTCCGGCACTTCACCGACCATGGGGCCCCCGACCGGGAAGGACTCCTCGGCCCGGGCTGGCACGCCGCCTGGCCCGCCATGCGGCAGGCGTACTCCGGGCCCGGCTCGCCGTACTGGGCGACCAAGGGCATGCTCGGGCTGATGCTGCCCGCGGAGCACCCGGTGTGGACGGCCCCCGAGAGGCCGCTGCCGGTGGAGACCGGGGACGTGGCCCGGGTGATCGAGGCCCCCGGCTGGCTGCTCGGCGCCCGGCGCGACGACGGCATCGCGCTGGTGCTCAACCACGGCACCGACCACGCGAGCCCCGGCGACCTGCGCGCGGACTCACCGCTGTACGCGCGGCTGGGCTACTCCACGGCCACCGTTCCGCCGCTGGTCGGCGCGGGGGTGACGGACCCGGTGGACAACGCGGTCGTGGTGCTCGACGACGCCGGCCGGGCCGGCCATCGCAGCGGGTTCGAGACCCTGTTCGCCCGTGAGCTCCCCGGCGGAGTCCTCACCGCCGCCTCCCGGGGGCCGGTGCGCTGGGTCGACAGCGACGCCGACGACGCACCCGACCACGGCTCCGGCCGCAGCGGCCCGACGAGGCCCGGCCCGGTGATCACCGTCGCCTCGGTGCTGCGGGCGGGGACGGAGATCCGGCTGGTCAGGGTCGACCCGCCGCCGACGCGAACGGACTCCACCTGGCGCTCGGTCCGCCTCGGCGGCTGGCCGCTGGCCGCCGACCTCCAGCCCCGCACCCGATCGGGCGCCCACGGCTGGCAGGGCCCGTACGCCGAGGCGCGCACGGTGTCCCTGCGCTCGCGGCTCTGCGGCCTTCGCGGGCTGCACCACGGCGGAGTCGCCGTCACGAAGGACGACAGCCCGCTCGGCAGCCGCACCGCTACGCCGTGGCTGGCCACGGACGGCGTGCCGTACGGCGAGGTGCTCGCCGCGACGGTGCTCCTCGACCGGGGCTCAGCGGACGTACCCGTCCCTGCCCTCGCCCTCGCCGTGCACCCCACTCCCGACGGCGGCCACCAAGCCGTACTCACCTGGCCGGACGGTCACACCACCCGCGTCGAACTGCCCGCCGCCGGGGCGCGGTGACGTCGGCGTCCTGTCCGCAGCCGGGGCGCGGTGTCGTCCTCGTCCTGACCGCCGTCCGGGCGCGGTGACGTCGGCGTCCTGATCGCCGTCCGGTCACAGTGACGTCGTTCTCCTGACCGAGGAGTCGCGCAGGATCAGTTCCGGCAGGATGAGCACGCGCTGCGGCGGACGGCGCCTGCCCTCCTTGAGGCGGGAGACCATCATCTCGACCGCCGTCCGGCCGACACGGGCCTTGGGCGGGCGGACGGCCGTGATGGCCGGCTCGGCGAGATGGGCGACCTCGTCGTCGTAGCCGACCAGGGCGATGTCGTCCGGGATGGCGACGCCCTGCTCGGAGAGGTACTGGGCGATGGAGATGGCGTCGGGGTCGCTGTGCACGATCAGCGCGGTGATCCGGTACCTGCGGCACCGCTCCAGGATGTCCTCGATGGCCTGCCGGTGGCCCGGCTCGTAGAGGGCCACCCCCGCGCGGACCACGAAGTCGTCGGGCAGACCGAGTTCCCCGCAGGCCTTGTGCCAGCCCTGGACGAGGTGGACCGAGGTCGGGCTGCCCTTGGACAGCACCAGCCCGATCCGGCCGTGCCCGTGCTCGTGGAGGTGACGCACGGCCATCTCCAGACCGAGCGCGTGGTCGCTGCGCACCCATTCCAGCTGGCGCGGGGTCGGCGTCCAGGAGGAGGTCTGCCGCTCCACCAGGACGGTCGGCACCGGCAGATCGCCGATCCAGTCGATCATCTCGTCGACACCGTCCCCGTCCTCCAGATTGGGGGCCAGCAGCAGCCCCTGCACCTGCTTGGCCTCGACCAGCCGGCTGATCTGCCGGCGGTCCTCGGCCTGGTCGTAGCTGGATCCGCGCAGCTGGAGCTGGACACCGAGAACGGCGGCGGCCGCGCGGGCGCCGCTGACCACCTGTGGCCAGTAATAGTCCAACGACGGCACGACCATCCCGATGGAGAAGGGGGTCGCCGCCGGGCGGGCGCGGCGCGCCTGAGCCTGCGCCGAGTCGAGTTCGGTCGGCAGGGTGGCACCCCCGTGCACCTTCGTCAGCAGGCCGCGCGCGGCGAGTGCGGCGATGTCGCGGCGGACCGTCAGCTCGCTGACCTCCAGGAGTTGTGCCAGGTCACGAACGCGTACAGCGCCATGCAGACGCAGCTCGTCCATGAGTCGCTCTCTGCGTTGAAGAGCGAACGGCCGGTCTTCGGTCATCGACAGCCCCGTCGTGGTCGGCCGGCTTCTGCCGCCGAGATGATCTGTTCGAGCATGAACTTTTTGGTTCGCTCGCGTTCGGAGTGTAGTGAACGTGTGCTTCCGACCACTATCTCTGTTCCCACGGCGCAATCAAGCCAACCGGTCGACGCGAACCGTTCACGGGAAGGACCGACGTCCGATGCAGAGGAAGCCCCACGCTCTGATCGTCATGAGCAGCGAGAGCTTCGCCGCGCATTTCGACTCCGTCCGGCTCGCGCGTCTGGCCGATCTGGTCACCCTCGACGAGCTGCTGTTCACCGACAGCCTCGACGGCCCGGGGGAGCGGGCCCGCCTCGCGGACGCTGAGGTCCTGATCACCTCCTGGGGCGCCCCCATGCTGACGCCCGAGCTGCTGGCCGCCGCCCCCGCGCTGCGGGCGGTACTGCACTGCGCGGGCAGCGTGCGCCACCTGGTGGGCGACGAGGTGTGGCGCCGCGGGATCCGGGTGGCCTCGGCGGCGGACGCCAACGCGGTCCCCGTCGCGCAGTACACGCTGGCGGCCGTGATCCTCGCCGGCAAGAAGGCCCCCTTCCTCGCCGCCGACGAACAGCGCGCCTACCAGGGCTGGGGGCCGGTGATCACGGGCTACGGCGACCTGTCGAACTTCGACCGCACCGTGGGGATCGTCGGCTTCTCCCGGATCGGCCGCAAGGTCGTCGAGCTGCTCAAGGTCCTGGAGGGCACCACCTGCCTGGTCGCGGACCCCTACGCGGACCCGGCCGAGGTGGAACAGGCGGGCGCCACCCTCGTTCCGCTGGACGAACTGTTGCTCCGAGCGGATGTGTTGTCCCTGCACGCGCCCGAACTGCCGGAGACCTGGCACATGATCGGCGCGAAGGAACTCAACCTGTTGCCCGACCACGCCACGGTGATCAACACGGCGCGGGGCAGCCTGATCGACTCCGAGGCACTGGCCGTCGAGTGCGCCTCCGGCCGCCTCCACGCCATCCTCGACGTCACCGACCCCGAGCCGCTGCCCGTGGACTCACCGCTGCGGAACCTGCCCGGAGTGATGATCACCCCGCATATCGCGGGCTCGCTCGGCTCGGAGATCCGTCGCCTCACCGACCACACCCTGGACGAGCTGGACCGGTGGATCGCGCGACAACCCCTGCACCACGAGATCACCGCGGAGGACTGGGCCCTCGGCCGTCACGCCTGAGCGCCCCCGACCATCGGCCACCGAACATCATCATGCAGCGCCTGGGACTGGTGAACACCCATCTGTCGCTGATCCTGCTCCAGGCGTTCGGGGCGTTCGGCGTCTTCCTGATGCGGCAGTACTACCAGTCCATCCCGGAGGAGCTGAGCGAGGCGGCCCGCCTGGACGGACTGAGCGAGTACGGCATCTGGGCCCGGATCATGCTGCCGCTGGCCAAGCCCGCGCTGGCCGGACTGGCGCTGCTCCGTCCTCACCTGGAACGACTACATGGGCCCGTTCATCTACCTGACGGACAACGACCTGTGGACCGTTCAGCTGGGCCTGCGGTCGTTCGTCGGGGTGTACGACTCCCGGTACGCGATGATCATGACGGGTTCGGTGCTGTCCGTGCTGCCGATCGTGGTCGTGTTCCTGCTCGGCCAGCGCCACTTCGTCCAGGGCATCGCCACCAGCGGGATGGAGTGAGCGCCGCGATGAGCACCCGAGTCGACGACCTCCGTCCACGGTTCAACGTCAGCCAGGGCTCCTGGGACCTCATCTGGTCCCACGTCCGAACGGCGGACCGCGTAGCTCCCGAGCGACACCGAAACGACATGTGACGTGCGTCACGTCATCCCATTGGTTACGTTGAGGTGCCTGGATGCCGATGGCGATTATGGAGGCGCAGCAGGAGAACGCGCCGAAGGAGAGCGTCCGTGGATCGAGGGCGTGTGCACCGCGGGGTCTGACTCTTCCCGGCGGGCCGGCAGTCCAGGGTTGAAATCCGGGGCAGTGCCCGAGGAGCAGGTCTGCCGAAACCTGACTGCGCGTCGTTGATCCGTCCCGAGTCGCGCACGACGCGGCTCGCATCCAACCCGTTAACGGTAGTCGTACCGCCTCTGCGGCAGAGGCGTGAGGAGTGTTGTCATGACCAGCAAGAACGTCGACATCGCGCGTGAGTACTTCCAGGCCGTCCGGACGGGTGACCTGGCCAAGGTGGGCGAGCTCCTGGACGAGGAGATCGTCTGGCATCAGCCGGGCGCCAACCGGTTCTCAGGTGAGCGCAAGGGGCGCGACGCCGTCTTCGCGATGCTCGGCGGGATGATGGAGGCCAGTCAGGGCTCCTTCGCCATCGACGCGATCCACGCCCTCATGGGCAACGGCGACATGGTGGCCGCCTCGATCCACTTCGCCGGGCGGCGGGAGGACGCGTCCATGAGCATGGACGGCGTGGACGTCCTGCGCCTCGAGGACGGCAGGATCGTCGAGATGTGGCTGTTCTCCCGCGACCAGGCGGCCGAGGACGCCTTCTGGGGGCAGTAAGCCACCCGTCGCCTTTCGGACGGGAACGGTCGGCGCCCGGCCTGGCAGCTTCTCGCAGCCCATTTGGTTCTCACCACATACCTATGAACCGCAGGATTACAGCCGTCACGCTGACGCAAAGTATCCAGGACCATCTCAAGGGCCTTGCCCACACCGGCACGCTGAGCCCCGGTGACCGTCTGCCGCCCGAGCGGGAACTGGCTGCGAGCCTCGGGGTGACGCGGGTCGGTCTGCGGGAGGCCATCCGGACAGGCGTGGATGTACGTACCTCAGCCGTCCGGACCGCTGTACGAGGAGGGGGCTCTGGCCGACTCGGCCGCCGAGAGCCCGCTGCGGGAGGCCGCCCGGCCGCCGGAGAACGCCAGCGCGCTCCGTGCGTCGACAAAAAACTCGCGTGCTCGGTAGAGCGTCGAGGACAAGAAGCGTGCCTTTCGGACGAGGACAGGGCGGACGCGCCTTCACGGTACGCATCCGCCGCTGTCCTGGCTCACAGCCTGCGGTCAGAGATCAGCAGGCGATTCAGTACGAGTACCCGTTCGACGAATAGTAGGTATGGAGCCGACGGACGGTGGCGTTGGCATGGTTGTTGCTACGCAGGGACCAGGACCAGCGGTGGGCCTCGGCGGTGAACGCCGGCGCCGGCGCGTCGGCGGCACGGTTCTCCCGTCTGTCGTGCCGGGCCGTTCGGCGGGACGAATCAGGGCGCGGCGGCGGCCTCGCTGGACAGACAGGCTGTCTCGGCGGGATGGCGGAGCCGGATCCGCGTGACACGGGCCGGTCCGGTGTGGGCGGGGAGGCTGAGGCGAGGTCTTGTGCGATCCGGTGGCCGGCAGGTGCCAGTCGCCGCCGAGCTTGTGTCCGGCGCCCACGGCTCCCTCGGGTTGCTGGACGGGACGGTCGATGTGACACCTGGTCGGGCGGCGGAGGGCAGGTCAGGAGGGGATGATCTGCCATTGCTGGTGCGTCTGTGACGCGTATGGCTGCTGCTCGATGTTGGCTCCGTTGGTGGTGCTGCCCTCGTCGACGGCGAGGCAGAGCCCGCTGTAGCGGTTGATGAGGGCGTAGTGACCGTCGCCGGTGGGCGTGACGGCCCAGTGCTGTTGGGGTGCGCTGGCGTCTGACCAGATGCCGACGTTGCCGCCGTCCTCGCGGGAGAGACCCGCGACCTCCAGAAGCTTGCCGCTGCCCACACCCTTGATCTTGTAGTAGCCGTCGCCGGTGTTGGTGAAGGTCCACTTCTGGTTCGCCTGGTTGAGCCATGGCCACTGATCGACGTTGGTGCCGTTGGCGGTGCGCGCGCCCTCGACGTCGGCGACCTTGCCGCTGTGCCGGGCGCTCAGCCGGTAGACGGTGCCGTTGCCGGGGAGTGTGGTGGACACCAGCGTCGGCTTGACCGACCGGCCGCCGATCCTGACGCCGCTGATGTTGGCGTAGCCGCCGGTGGCCGCCTCGACCTGGATCCGCACGAAACCCACGTTCCGGTTGGGCCACTCCGCCAGCTTGGTCTTCTGGTTGCCGGCCCAGGTGCCGGTGGCGACCTGGGTGAAGGTGACCCCGTCGGTGCTGGTGAGAATGGTGTACGAGGTGATGTCGCCGTCGGTGGAGTTGGTGCGGTTCCACTGCTTGGGCAGGTACTCGAGGGTGGAGACGTTGCTCCACACGCCGCCCAGGTCGATGGTGATGGACTGTGGCAGCGGCAGGTTCCAGGTCGACCAGCAGGTTTCGTAGCGGACGTCGCTGAGTCCGTCGATGGCGTTGAGCGGTCCCTCGCCGGTGTGGAAGCCGGTGGCGTACGCGTTGACGGGTGTGACCGGGTGCTCGGCGCGCAGTGGCTGGGTGGGCAGCGGCGGCCGGGAGGTGTTGGGGCTCCAGGCGGCACCCACGTCGGCGAGCCGGTTGACGATGTTGGTGTCCAGCAGGCCGTTGCGGTTGGGCGGGCAGTTGAGGATGAACGAGGTGTACTTCGGTTCCAGGTCGGCCAGGTGAGAGAGGATCGCGTCCTTGCTCATGAGGCCCTCGGTCGGGGTGGAGGGGTGCCAGAACCAGCCGTTGCTGATGGTCTGTCCCTGCATGCCGGCGTAGGTGTTGCCCGCCGGCGCCGTGATGCCCAGCGGCTCCTCGAAGAAGATCGCGTCGCTGAGGAAGGGCTCCGACAGTCCGCCGATGTCGATCATGACGCAGTCCGGCTGCAGTTGCTTCACCAGCGAACGGATCCTCTGGTAGGAGACGGCTTGCTGTCCCATCTGCCATGCGTAGCCGTCGGTCATGAACATGTCGATGGTGCCGTAGTTAGTGAGCAATTCGGTGATCTGACCGAGGATGAAGGTCATGTCGCCGGGCTGGATGGCATCGGTGATTTCGAGCCCGGTCACCTTGTGCCGGCTCTCCCATGCCTCGACGCCGAACGTGCGGTCCCAGATCGAGTAGTAGAAACCGACCTTCAGCCCCTTCGCCCGGAAGGCGTCGCAGTACGCCTGGACGACGTCGTGCTTGTAGGAGCTGTTCGCGACGTTCTGGGTGCCATGGGCGCTCGGCCACAGGGCGAAGCCGTCGTGGTGCTTGGTGGTCAGGATGCCGTAGCTCATCTTCGCGGCGACCGCCGCGTCGGCCCACTGGGCGCAGTTGACGCTAGGGGGAGCGAAGAGGGTGGGACTCTGGTTGGGTTCGGCCCACTCCTGGTTCGTGAAGGTGCCCAGGCTGAAGTGGTTGAACATGCCGAACCGCATGTCGACCATCTTGCTCAGGTTGGTCTGCGTGTCCGCGGCGGCCGCCTGCGGAAGAAGGCCGGAGAAGCCGGGGACGATCGGCAGGGCGGTAGCGGCGGTCGCCGCACCCGCCGCGCCGAGAAACGTACGGCGAGACATTCTTGATGAGGACATGGTCCACTCCTGTGGATCGATGGCATTGATTACGGTGACGACGTCCCAGGTGCAGTCGACGTCCACCTGGGTGCCGGGAGTTGCGCGGATCGTCAAAGTGGCTGTGAAGCGGTGCTCTGCTGGAACCTGCCGGCCAGGCGGGTATCAACCGGAAGGTGACGCCCAAGGTTGGCCGCCAGGCCGTCGTGGGGTGGCTCAACCGGCTCGCGGGCAGGAGTGACCGGCCATCCTCGGACGGCGAGCAGGAGAGAGACCACCCGTACGGTGTGTGATCCGCCGCAGTGACATCGGACCTATTAAGGAGCTTCAGCGTGGAGTCTGTCCAGAGGATCGACAGAAACTCCGCGATAACAGCCTGATGGCATGCCCAATCCTTGGGATCAGCTGCCGAAGCGCCGGATGCGGAAGGTCCGATAGATCGGGTGAATGAGGGTGGCTGGGGCCCTGGTGAACGCGCCTTGGACGCGTCCCCGCTGGGGTCCTCCTCCTGGTTGGCGAACTCGTGGGCGCGCCTGGCCCTGGCCGCGGTGTCACGAGTCCCTTTCACCCAGCGCTTGTTGCCGTCCACGTTTTCGCGAAAGCAGGTGGTCAGGCTTGAGTGCCCTCTGGCCGGAGGGTGCCGTGAACTGCGGGCCGCGCAACTCCCGGACACCACCGAAACGGTGAGTGACGTGCATCACATCACCCCATTGGTTACCTTGAGGTGACTGGTTACCCATGGCGAGTATGGAGGTGCAGCGGGAGAGGGTCGATCCATCCCGAGTCGCGCACGTCGCGCCACGCATCCAACCTGTAACAGAAAGCCGTCCTGCCTCCGTGTCGGATGGCGCAGGGAGTGTTGTCATGACCAGTAAGAATGTCGATATCGCCGGTGAGTACTTCCAGGCCGTCCGGACGGGTGACCTGGCCAAGGTGGGCGAGCTCCTGGACGAGGAGATCGTCTGGCATCAGCCGGGCGCCAACCGGTTCTCAGGTGAGCGCAAGGGGCGCGACGCCGTCTTCGCGATGCTCGGCGGGATGATGGAGGCCAGTCAGGGCTCCTTCGCCATCGACGCGATCCACGCCCTCATGGGCAACGGCGACATGGTGGCCGCCTCGATCCACTTCGCCGGGCGGCGGGAGGACGCGTCCATGAGCATGGACGGCGTGGACGTCCTGCGCCTCGAGGACGGCAGGATCGTCGAGATGTGGCTGTTCTCCCGCGACCAGGCGGCCGAGGACGCCTTCTGGGGGCAGTAAGCCACCCGCACCGGTTGGGGTTGCTGCCTCTGGGTGATGCCGGGCGGCTCCCCCCGGACATTTCATTCCCTTTGACAACCAGTCACGGTCGCTGGCGGGCGTTGTAGTTCTCGCGCGCCGCGAGTACCTCGGTGAAGTGTTCCTCGGCCCAGAGTGCCAGTGCCTGAAGTGGGGCATGCAGGGTGCGCCCCAGTGCGGTCAACTCGTACTCGACCCGGGGCGGGACCTCGCCGTACGCGTGCCGGGTGACGAGCCCGTCGCGTTCCAGGTCCCGGAGCGTCTCGGTGAGGACCTTGGCGCTGATGCCGTCGACGCTGGTGCGCAGGTCGCGGAAGCGCATGGGGCCTGCGCTGAGCGCGATGACCACCATGGCCGTCCACTTGTTGGCGATGCGGGCGAGCGAGGTGCGGGACGGGCAGGTCGCCGTCATGACATCGAAGGCCGGAAAATGTGGCACGTCACACGTCCTCGTGGGTTGGGTCGAGGCGACTATTACCGGCGGTAGGTGCTAGATCCGGCAGGCAGCATTTTTACCGAGGACGTCGTCTGGCACCAGCCCGGTGCTCACCCCGTCTCCGGACGCCACCGCGGTGGGGCGATGTGGGGCGACTCGGGAGGTTGAGGCCCCCTCACCGCCAGACACCGAGGGCCACGGTGTGAGCGCCGGCGAGCGGGGCTTCCCGCACTGCGGAGGCAGTGCGGGGCAGGGACTTGCCGGCCGACGCAGTTCAGCGCCCGACGCCCACAGGTCTGTGGAAATGGCGAGTTGAGCGAGGGCTGTCCTCGGCGGACAGGCTGGGCGGCGCCGTACGCCCCCTGAAGGACTGCGCGCTGCTCACCCTGGACAGCGCTCAGGCCGTCGAGGCCGCCCGCATCCTGGGCGCCCGGCGGATCGTGCCGGTCCACTTCGACAGATGGGCCCACTTCGCCGAGGGGCGCGAGCAACTCGTGGACGCCTTCACCACCGCCGGATTGATCGACCGCGTGGAACTCGCCTGACCCTGCACGCCCCGGCCGCTGCGGTGCGTCACCAGCGCACCGCCGGCGGTCCATTCCCCGGCCCGGCCACCCGCGCCCGGCCGGCGCACCGCACAAGGAATCCCCCGTGAACGACCCGATCAAGGGCATGACCCGGCCGGCGCCCAGTACACCCTGTGGCGGATCATCTTCCCCGCTGATGCGGCCGATCGTCGCGACCGTGTTCATCCTGACGCGCTGAGCGTCTGGAACGACTTCGCCAGCCCCCAGGTCATCCTCGGCCCCGGCAACGACGTCTACACGGTCACGACCGGCGTCTAGGCGGCGGTCGGCGCCTGCTCGGCCCACTACACGAAGGCATCCTCGTCCTCTTCGTCGTGCTGCAACGCCACGTCATGAGCGGCCTGGCCGCGGGGTCGGTGAAGGGCTGACGGGGGGTTCCAGGGCCCGCTCAGGGTTCTCGGCGCCGAGACGATGCCGCCTGCGCGTTGCCGTACCGCGCGCAGGTCGGCCCGGACATGACGGCGCTCCGCGTGCCGGTGTGGAGGTCACACCGGCACGCGGAGCTCCTTTCGGAGATCGTGACCCGAACCGCTGCGTCAGCTGACGGAGAACTGGCTGAAGTTCGCGGTGCCGATGCCTCCGGAGTGGGCCGTGGAGAACATGCCCGCGTCCAGGGTGCTGTTCGCCCCGGTCAGCGTCGCGGTTCCGACAGTGGTCCAGGTGGTGCCGTTGGCGGAGTAGGAGCCGGTGACCGACGTGCCGTTCCTGACCAGGCGGAGCCAGACAGGGGCGACGGTGGCGCTTCCGGTCTTGATGGTGTTGGTGTCGAGGTAGCCGTCACCGTTGGAGTCCGACGACAGGGCGATTCCGTTGCCGGGGGTGGTGGCGAGGACGAGGTACCCGGTGGACGAGCCGGCGGAGGCGATGCTGTTTCGCAGCATCAGGCCGGCTTTGGCCCAGCCGTTGGTGTTGTCCTGGCTGGTGACGCGGACGGTGACGGTCGAGGACGTTCCAGCGGCCCCCGTCTGGTAGGCGGCGGCGTACTCGTCGTCGTATGCCGTGCCGGAGCGCCATATGTCGATGCCCGCGCCGGTCAGGGAGGTCACTTGGCCGCTTTGGCTGGCTGCGGCCGGGATCGGACTGTATGCCTTGTAGGGAGAGGTGACGATTCGCAGGTTGCTGAATGTCGCGCTGCCCGCGGTGGCGCTGTGGGCTGTGTGGATGACACCGGCATCCTGTGTGGTCGCCATGGACGGCAGGGTCACCGTCGAGCCGATCTGGGTGAAGGCGGATCCGTCGGTGGAGTAGTAGGCGGAAACCTGGGTGGCGGTGCGGGTGAGCCGCACCCAGACCGGCGCCTTGACGGTGGCAGCGGTGGACGTGAGCTGGTCGAGGTAACCGTCGGCGTTGGAGTCCCACTGGAAGTTGACGCCGTGGCTCGGGGTCGCCGTGACGACCGTGTATCCGGCAGAGGAGCCGCTGCCGGTGAGGTCGTTGCGCAGGGCGACGCCGGCCTTGGCCCAGCCATTGCTGTTGTCCAGGTTGTCGACCCGGGCGGTCACCGAGGTGCCGTTGACGGCCGCCCCGGCCCGGAAGACGGTGCCGTAGGCATCGTCGTGCTGTCCGCCGGCACCCCAGATGTCCGCGCCCGCGTCGGTGATGGTGAAGCGGCCGCCGCTCTGGCCGGTGTTGGCGGGGGTTGAGGAGTAGGCACTGTAGGGGGAGCTGACGGGGTCGGTGGTCAGCGGACGGTACAACGGCTGGATGCCGGCACTCTCCATGACCGTCTTGGCGGCTGCCGGCCAGTTGCCGTTGCTGACGACGACGGTGCCGCTCACCGCGTCACCGCGGCCGTTGGTGTTGGTGATGTTCGCGGAACTGTTGTTCGTCCAGTTGTCGGTCAGGGTCAGGGCGCCGGTGTTGTTGGTCGAGCTGCTGTTCTCGTGGCCCCAACTGCCGGTGTTGCGGAAAACGTTGTTGGTGTCCGTGAAGTTCCGGGAGCCCTCGTCGTGGTAGAAGCCGAACCAGCCGTTGTTGGTGTGGCAGTAGTTGCGTTCGAAGGTGCTGCCCGGTGACGCCGACAGCGTGTACATGCAGCCGCCGTCGGTCATCTGCTGCATGAGGTCGTGGATGTAGTTGTCCGTGACGTGGTTGTCGGCGGCGGTGGTCGCCGTCGTGTAGGTGGGCTGGTAGCTGTACAGGCCCCGGTTGACGTAGTCCTGGCTGCCGCCGATGTCGTTGACGCCCCAGCCGTAGCCGATGGTGAGGCCGGAGTAGGGCAGGTTGTACACCTCGTTGTGCGAGACGGTCGCGCCGCTGACGTAGGTGACGAGGATGGCCGACATGTCACGGTATTCCAGCGCCACGTCATGGATGAGGTTGTTGCTCAGCGTGATGTTCTTGTTGGTCATCCGGCTGTCGCCGGGGTGGTGCGCGTCCGCCTGAAGGCCGCCGGCGACGATGCCGCCGCCCGCGTCCTGGGTGAACACGTTGGCCGTCGCGGTGATGGTGTCGGCGCCGAGTCCCACGCCGGTGGTGTGGGCGTTGGCGTCGTTGCCGATGCCGAGGCCGACCTGCCCGAGTTGGGTGAACCGGTTACCGGTGAACGTGATGTGGTCGGCGGCCGAGACCTGTACGGCGGCGGGCATCTGGTCCCAGTGGGGGCGTGTCGCCTCGAAGAGCGGGCAGCCGCTCTGGCAGGAGGTCAGCGCGTCCGACGGGCGGTCCCAGGTACCGGAGATGTACGCGCCGGTCTGCTGGCTGGCGTAGCCGTGGGCGGTGGGGTCCAGCCAACTGGTGCCCGAGAACTGCAGCCCTGAGAAGGCGATGTGGGTGGCGGGGGAGGAGTACGTCCCTCCGACGCCGATGAGTGACTCCAGCTTCGGCACCTCGACGTCGGCCGCGCTCATGTCCTGCCCGGTGAGCGGCTTGTAGTACAGGGTGCCGGTGGCGGTGTCGAGGTACCACTCGCCGGCCGTGTCGAGGAATTCGTAGGCGTTCTCGATGTACAGGGGGCCGGCCCGGAAGGGGCTCGTCAGGGTGTCGTAGCCGAACGTGTTGTTGTCCCACGAGGGCTGGTCCATGGTGATGGCGCCGCTGCTGATGCCGGTCACCGGGGCATAGCGGTCGGTGAAGGATCCGATGCCGTGGATCTCGGTCCGGCCGGGCTGCGCGAGGCTGTTGAGGTAGCTCAGCGAGCTGTCGGTGAACGTGTAGCCGCTGGTGGTCGCGGTCAGGTAGGAGCGGTTGACCGAGGAGCGGGCCCTGGTGGCCAGGACGCCGTCGACGAACAGATGGCGCGTGTCGAAGCCGGTGCCGACGTCGGCCTTCCAGATGTTCTTGGCCGAGTCCTGCACGGTCCAGCCGGTGGCCTTCTGCGCTCCGGTGATGACGGGATGGGCGCCGAGCGCGGCCTTCCAGGTCACCGTGTAGCCGCCGGTGCCGGAGTCCGCCGAGGTGAAGGCGAGCGGCGCGGAGAGCCGGTAGACGCCGTCGGCGAGCTCGATGGTGATGTCACCTGTCATGGAGCCGTTGATCGCCCGCACGTTGGTCTTGGCCTGGGTGACGGAGCAGGGCTGGCTGACGGAGCAGGCGGTGCCGGAGCCGTTCGGGGAGGCGTAGAGGGTCGTGCCGGCCGCGAAGGCGGGGTCGGCCTGGATGAGGACTGCCGCGGTCGAGGCGACGAGGACGGCGGCGGTGGCCAGCCATGATCTGAGGCGGTCAGGGCCTGCGGGGCGGATGTGGGTTGTTCGCACGTGAGACCTTCCGGGAGGTTCAGACGATCTGGGGGTGCTCTTGGTGGGCGGGGGAGCCGGCGACAAGAGGGGAAGGGGTAATGGCGAAGTAACATTAGACGTCATATGAATTTCGTCAATAGGTCGAGCGTCGTCGACCCGGTCGGCCCCGGGCATGCGAACGCCCCCGGCCTGTCGGCTCGGGGGCGAGGTCGGTGCGGGTGCCCTCAGAAGGTGGGGGAGCCTACGTTCGGCAAGCGGCGGCGGCTCCAAGCGGTCTGGATGTGTGCGGCCATGGCCTGTGCGGCCCCGTCGGGGTCCCGGGCCAGCAGCCGCTCGGCGACTGCGCGGTGCTCTTCGTTGGCCTGGTGGCACGCGGTCTCGTCCGGCGTGCCGTTGTACAGGAAGGTCGTGCGCGCCTGGGCGTGGAGGATCCGGATGATGGAACGGCCGAGCCTGTTGTGGGATGCCTGGAGGATCCGGTCGTGGAAGGCCACATCGGTCTCGATGAAGCGTGCCGGGACGGCGGTCTCCTCGTCGAGCCGGGCGAGCAGCCGCTCGATGGCTCGCAGGTCGTCGTCGGTGGCCAGCTCCGCGGCCTGGGCGGTCATCTGGGCCTCCAGCGTGGACCGGATGTCGACCAGCTGGTCGAGGACGACGAGCTGGTCGTCGTGCTGGACGGTCGCGGCGAGCACCACGGGGTCGAGGAGGTTCCATTCCTCGGGCGGGGTGACGGTGGTGCCGTAGCCCTGCCGGGCGAGGACCAGCCCCTTGGCCTCCAGGGACTTGACCGCCTCGCGGACGGTGATGCGGCTGACGCCGAACGTCTCGCAGAGCTCGGGTTCCACCGGCAGGGTCGATCCCGGAGGAAGGACGCCCGACACGATCGAGTCGGTCAGGCTCTCCATGACTGCCTGCGCCAGCCGGGCCGGACGCTTGGGCCAGGGCTTGAGAACGGGAGGCTCTCCTCCTCTGCCGGCGCTGTCCTTGGCCATGTGTGCCCCCTTGCTGGTGCGGATGACGGCGAGTCTACTGTGCGGAACTTCTTGACAGCATTCGTATGACGACTTACGTTACACGAAAATTTCGCAGCAGTACTTCTCCTGTGGCAAGGGGTGCACGCCGTGCGCATTACCGAAGTCGAGTGCCATCCGGTCCGGGTGCCCGGGGTCAGTCCGCCCTTCGTCTGGCGGGACGGACTCCTGGGCAGCCCGTCCGAGGGCGAGGCCGCGGCGCTGCGCATCTGCACGGACGAAGGGGTCGAGGGGGTGGCGATGTCCCCCCGGCGGGGCAGCGGTGTCATCCTGGCGGACCTGCTGGACCGCGTCCTGCGCAAGGAGTTGGTGGGTCAGGATCCGCTGCAGCGGGAATGGCTCTGGCACCGCATGTGGGAGCTGGACCGCACCGAGGAGCTTCCGCTCTACCTGCTGGGTCTGGTCGACACCGCCCTCTGGGACCTGGCCGGACGACTCGCCGACCGGCCCACCTGGCAGATGCTCGGCGGTTACCGTACCTCGATACCCGCCTACGCCTCCACCGTCACCTACTCCTCGGTCGAGGAGTACCTGGACATCGCCGACCAGGCCCTCGAACTCGGCTACCCGGCCATCAAGCTCCACGCCTGGGGCGACGCCCGCCGCGACGCCCGCCTGTCGGTGGCTCTGCGCGAACACGTGGGGGACGACATCCCGCTGATGTTCGACGGCTCGGCGGGCTTCGACCTCCCCGACGCGATCTATCTCGGGCACGCCCTCTCGGGCGCCGGGTACCTCTGGTACGAGGAGCCGATGAGGGAGTTCAGCGTCACCGCGTACAAGCGTCTCGCCGACGCGGTGGCCGTTCCCCTCCTCGTGGCGGAGACGTCCGACGGGGCGCACATGAACTCGGCCGACTTCATCCAGGCCGGCGCCGCCACCTTCGGAGTCCGCGCCTCCACCCAGCTGCGGGGCGGCTTCACCGGCGCGATGCGCACCGCCCACCTCGCCGACGCCTACCGGCTGCGCGCCGAGGTGCACGGGCCGGAGATCCCCAACCGGCACCTGTGCATGGCCATCTCCAATACCACCTACTACGAGTCGCTGGTCATGGGCAACCCCATCGGCCGCGAGAGCGGCATCGACGCCCACGGCCTCGTCCATGCCCCCACCGGTCCGGGCGTCGCCCTTCCGGCGGGCTTGGATTACCCTCCCGTCCTTCAAAGATTTGTCGACAAGGAGACCGTCACTCCGCCCCGGGCCTGATGACCGGAGCCGCAGGCCCGACCGCCTGTTTCGAACACCCCGAACGCGGCGCCTCTCCCTGTCGTGCGCCATTTTCCAAGATCTGAGGTCAGTCATGAACGACGACGTTCCGGTTTCCTCCCGCCGCCAGCTCAGAGACGCGGCCGCCGCCGTCCTGGGCGCGGTCTCCCTGCTCGCGATCGCTGCCTGCGGCAGCGCGGACCCCACACCCACGGCGACTTCCTCCCCCGCCGCCTTCAAGCCTGTCGCGCAGCAGGAAGGCAGCGAGATCACGGTCTGGGCGGACGCCGCCCGTGTGCCCGGCGTGCAGGCGTACCAGGAGGCGCACCCCGACGTGAAGCTGAAGATCGTCACGTACAGCGGCGACGCCAACGGGGCCAACGACCTGCAGACCAAGGTGCAGCTGTTCGACCGGACCGGCAGCGGCTGGCCCGACGTCGCCTTCAGCGCCAACGTCAACGACGGCAGCTGGGCCGCCCAGGGCAAGTCCCCCTATGCCGCGCCCGTCGACAAGGGCCTGGTCCCGCTGTCGACCCTGAACGGATTCGCGCACGGCGCACTGAACCCCTGCAAGGTCAACGGCAGCACCTACTGTCTGCGCAACGACCTCGCCCAGAACGTGCTCTGGTACAACAAGGAGCTCATGGGCAAGTGGGGCTACTCCGTCCCGACCACCTGGGAGGAGTACCAGGCCCTCGGTGAGCGGGTCGCCAAGGAACACCCCGGGTACCTGGTCGGAACCGCCGGGGACGCCTGGACGCCGGAGGTGTACTTCTGGGCGAGTCAGTGCACCGCCAGCACCGCGACCGGTGCCAAGAAGGTCACCGTGGACCTGCACGACTCCAAGTGCACCCGGATGGCCAGGCTGCTCGACACTCTGATCGCCAAGGGATCGGTCGCCAAGGACACCGTCTTCAGTGCCGGCTTCATCAAGAACCAGGCGAGCAAGGTCCTCATGCTCCCCGGCCCGTCCTGGTACGGGCAGGTGCTCTTCAACTCCACCTTCAAGATCCCCAAGGGGCAGATCGCCGCTGCTTCACCGCTGAAGTTCGAGGGCGATGACAAGAACTACACCGGCAACGTCGGCGGCGGCCTGTGGTTCGTCTCCTCCCACAGCAAGAACCTCAAGACGGCCTCCGACCTGGTCACCTGGATGACCACCTCCGACGACTACCAGGCCACCGCGGCCACCTACCCCGCCTACAGGCCCGCGGCCACCACCTGGCTCGCCAACCAGCGCAGCACCGGCTACTTCGCCAACGACATCAGCCCCGTCTTCGAGGAAGCCGCGGAACTGATCTGGCCGGCTGGTCCGCCACCCAGTACAGCCAGGAAGCGATCTACTCCTCCACCGTGATCCCGGCCCTGAACTCCGGCAAGACCCTCACCGACACCCTGGACACCTGGCAGAAGGCCATCACCGACAAGGCCGAGTCCCTCGGATACACCGTCAACTAGCGAAGCGGACCCATGACCACCCACCTCGCAACGGAGCGGAGCGGCCGCCGCGGCGACCGCTCGGCCCGCAACCCGGTCGGACGCGCCGGATACGTCTTCGTCTCCGGCTACGTCCTCCTCCTGCTCGCCTTCGGCGTCCTGCCCACCGGTTACGCGGTGTGGCTGGCACTGTCCAACTCCCGCAGCCAACTCGTCGGGATCGGCAACTTCACCCGCACCTTCAGCGACTACCGCTTCGGACCGGCCTTCCTCCACATCGGCCTGTACCTGGTGGTGTGGCTGGCCAGCCTGATGATCCTGGTGGTGCTGCTCTCCCTGATGCTGCACGGCCGCATGCGCAGGGCCTCCACCAGCCTGCGGTTCCTGTTCTACCTGCCGGGCGCCCTCGCGGGGGTGGCGAGCGTACTGCTCTTCCTGATCCTCCTCGACCCGGCGGCCAGTCCCGTCGGCTGGCTGCTGAAGGGCTTCGGCTGGAACACCCTCGCCCAGGTCAACGCCCCCGACCACCTGCCCGTTCTCTTCACCGTCATCGCCTTCTGGACCGGGGCCGGCGGCTGGATCGTGGTCATGTACGGCGCGCTCAACAGCATCCCCGACGAGATCCTGGAAGCCGCCCGCATCGACGGCGCCAACACGCTCCAGATCGCCCTGCGCATCCAGATCCCGATGCTCACCAAGTGGATCGCGTACATGCTGATCCTGGCCTTCGCGGCCGGCACCCAGCTCTTCGTCGAGCCACAACTGGTCTCCCTCGCCAGCTGGGGCATGATCCCCGACAGCTGGTCGCCGAACCAGCTCTCCTACCAGTACGCCTTCCAGGCAGGCGACTTCAACGGCGCGGCGGCGCTCTCCGTCGACCTCCTCATCCTGGGCCTCGCCTGCGCGGCGCTCGTCGTCTTCCGTACCGGCCTGTTCGACAGGGACGAACGATGACCACGGCTCACACGACCACAGCCCGCCGAACCCCGCCGCCCCACAACGCCGGCGCCCGCACCAGCCCGAGGAAACCCATGCGCCGGACGCGCCGCCCCAGCTCACTGGCCGCCCGGCTGGCCTGGCTCATCGTCATGGGCCTGGCCGTGCTGTTCTTCTGTGTGCCGGTGGCGTGGCTCCTGCTGGCCCCGACCAAGACCGACGGCCAGATCGTGCGGGACAACCCCTTCTCCTTCGGCTCCCTGGGGGCCGTCGCCGACACCTGGCACCACCTCTACGCCTTCCAGGACGGCGCCATCCTCACCTGGTTGCAGAACTCGGCGCTCTACACGTTCGGCGCGCTGATCCTCACCCTGGTGACGTCGATCCCCGCCGGGTACGCGCTGGCGCTCACCCAGTTCATCGGCCGGCGGATGCTGCTGACCGTCACCATGCTCGTGATGCTCATGCCGACCGCCGCGATGGTGCTGCCCCTGTACCTGGGAATGAACGCCGTGCACCTGGACGGCACGATCTGGTCGGTCATCCTGCCGTTCTCCTTCTTCCCGTTCGGGGTCTATCTCACCTACATCTACTTCTCCTCCAACGTCCCCTCCGACCTGCTGTCCGCCGCACGGATCGACGGCTGCTCGGAGTGGCAGGTCTTCCGGCTCATCGCGATGCCGCTGGCCAAGCCGGTGATCGCCCTGGTCGGCTTCTTCAACTTCGTCGGCAACTGGAACAACTTCTTCCTGCCGTTCGTGATGCTGCCCGACAGCTCCCAGTATCCGGCGCAGGTGGGACTGAACAACCTGCTCGCCGCCTCACCGCTGTTCAACACCTCCAGCGGCGGGGGAAACCAGATCCTGCGGCCCGAACTGGCCCTGGCCACCCTGGTGACCATCGTTCCCGTTCTGATCGTGTTCCTGTTCTCCCAACGCGCTCTCGTGTCCGGCATGCTCGCCGGTGCGACCAAGGAGTGAGGCGGCAGCCACACCCCGGCCCCCTGACGACTCCTTCGTCCGCTCATGGCGCGCTGACAAACGCCCGCCGCACACCGCCGTGCCGAACCGACGTTCCCTGACGTCGAGGTCGTTCCGAGCAGCGTGTCGTGCGGGCAGAGCCTTCGCCGATGCGCCACCAGGCACGCCCGATCCGGACCGGCCGGCAACGCGGCCTCCCTCACCGAAGGACCCCGATGAAACGCGTCGCCCAGACGATCCGCCTGCGGCCGGAGCACCGTGACCAGTATCTGCGCCTGCACTGCGAGGTATGGCCGGCTGTCGAGGCCGCACTGCGGGCCGCGAACATCCGCAACTACAGCATTTTTCTGCGCGAGGACACGCTGTTCGGCTACTTCGAGTACCACGGCGACGACTTCGAGGCGGACATGGCCGCTATCGGCGCCGACACGGCCACCCAAGCCTGGTGGAAGCTCACCAGCCCCTGTCAGGAGTCCTGGGCCGACAGCGGCACAGCGGGCAACTGGTCGGACCTGACCGAGATCTGGCATCTGACCCCTTCGGCGACAGCCACCTGACAACCACCCCACGCGAGGAGACGCTCAGTGAAACTGCTACGAGTCGGCGCGCCCGGCGAGGAGCGGCCCGCCGCCGTGCGTACCACCCGCGCCGCCCTGCCGTATCTGCGGCCCTCGTCCCACGCGGCGGTCGTCAACACCTGCTCCATCGCTGCCACCGCGGGCCCTTCCCACCGCGCCCTGTACTCCGCCAGCAAGGGCGAGGTGCTGTCGCTGACCCTGGCGATGGCAGCGGACCACGTCCGTGAGGGCAACCGCGTCAACCCCGGCACCGCCGACACCCCTGGGTGACCCGGCTCCTGGACGCCGCGGACGACCCGGAGGCCGAACGTGCCGCCCTCGACGCACGCCGGCCCCTGGACCGCCTCGTCACCGCGGACGAGGCGGCGGCGGCCGTGGTCCACCTGGCGAGCCCCGCCGCGGCCTCCGTCACCGGCATCGCCCTGGCCGTCGACGGTGGCCTGCAGGGACTCCGGCTGCGCCCGGCGGCCGGCTCATGAGAACGACCGCGCTGGGCACCACCGACGTCAGAGTCACCGAGCTGTCCTTCGGGCCGCCGGCATCGGAAACCTCTTCCGCCCGGTCACCGACGAGGCCGCGTCCGCCGCGGTGGAGGCGGCCTGGGACGTGGGCATCCGCACCTTCGACACCGCCCCGCACTACGGACTCGGGCTGTCCGAGCGCCGCCTGGGTGCCACGCTGCGCGGACGCGACCGCGACACGTACACCGTCTCCACCAAGGTCGGGCGGCTGCTCGAACCCGCCCCGGAGGGCGGCCGCGGTGACGATCTCGCACACGGCTTCGCCGTGCCCGACACCCACCGCCGCCACTGGGACTTCAGCTCCGACGGCGTCCTGCGCTCCCTGGAAGCGAGCCTGGACCGCCTCGGCCTGGACCGGGTGGACATCGCCCTGCTGCACGACCCGGACCACCACGCCGAGCAGGCCCTCACCGAGGCGTACCCGGCGCTGGAACGGCTGCGCGGCGAAGGCGTCGTCAAGGCGATCGGCGTCGGAGTGAACCGGTGCGCGCTCCCCGCCCGCTTCCTGCGCGAGACCGACATCGACGTGGTGCTGCTCGCCGGCCGCTACACCCTGCTGGAACAGGAAGGGCTGGCGGAAGTACTGCCCGAGGCCGCCGCCCGCGGCAGGAGTGTCATCGTCGGCGGGGTTTTCAACTCGGGTCTCCTCACCGACCCGAAACCCGGGTCCATGTACGACTACGCGCCCACCCCACCACATGTGCTGGACCGGGCCCTGCGCATGAAGGCGGTCACCGAACGCCACGGCGTACCGCTGCGCGCAGCCGCTCTGCGCTTCCCGTTCGGCCATCCGGCGGTCGCGAGCGTACTGTCCGGTGCGCGTTCCGCCGAGGAGGTCCGCGACACGGTGGACCAGCTGCGGCGAACGGTACCGGCCGCGGTCTGGGACGGAATACGCGCCGAGGGGCTGCTGCCCCCACACGTCCCTGTCGCCCTCGCCGCCTCACGGGTCGACGAAGCCGATCGGCCGCAGGGCGAGTCGAGGAGTCGTGGGGGTGACCGCCATGGAGGGGAACACCGCTGAGGGCGTCATCGACGCGCACCACCACGTGTGGGACCTCTCCGTCCGCGACCAGGACTGGATCACCGGACCGGAACTCGCCCCGCTGCGCCGCGACTTCCTGCTCGCCGACCTGGAGTCCGAGGCCCGGGCCTCCGGCGTCACCGCGACGGTCCTGATCCAGACGATCGACGTGCCGGAGGAAACGCCCGAGTTCCTGGCGTTGGCCCAGGACAGCGACCTGGTGGCCGGCGTCGTCGGCTGGATCGACCTGACCTCCTCAGATGCCGCCCGCGCGCTCGCGGTGCTGCGGGAGGGACCGGGCGGCGAGTACCTGGTGGGCATCCGACACCAGGTGCAGGGCGAATCCGACCCTCGCTGGCTGATGCGGCCGGACGTACGACGTGGGCTCGCCGCGGTGGCCGAGGCGGGGCTCGTGTACGACCTGGTCGTCAGGCCCCACCAGCTCGCGGCCGCGTATGAGACCGCCCGACTGCTTCCCGGCCTCACCTTCGTACTCGATCACGCGGGCAAGCCCCCCATCGCCTCGGGCGAGCTGCGGCCGTGGGCGGACTCAGTTCGTCTGCTGGCCTCGCTGCCCAACACCGTCTGCAAGCTCTCCGGCATGGTGACCGAGGCCGACTGGGACCGGTGGAGCGTCGAGGACCTCCGGCCATACGCGGACACGATGCTGGACGTCTTCGGCCCGCGGCGGCTGATGTTCGGATCCGACTGGCCCGTCTGCCGGCTGGCCGCCACATACGCCGAAGTCATCTCCACCGCACGGGAGTTGATGGCCGCTCTCCGTCCCGACGAACAACACGAGGTCTTCACCGGAACCGCTCTGAGGACCTACGGCCTGACGTTCACCGGCTCACCGGCCGCTCAGGAAGCACCATGCGCATAGTTCCCTCCATCACCTGTTTCAACGACGTGATGTTCCCCCGCACCGGCCGCGCGGTGACCGAACTGCTGGAACGGCTCGGCCACCGTGGAGTTCCCGCAGGACCAGACCTGCTGCCGCCAGACGCACTTCAACACCGGCTACCGCCCCGAGACCCTGCCCATGGTGCGCCGATTCGCGGAGGTCTTCGACGGCTACGACGCCGTGGTCACCCCTTCCGGCTCCTGACAGAGTCCGGCCACCTGAGCCACGTTGCGCGCCCAGATCGCCGACGGTCCTGCGACATCGGCGGGTTGTTCGCCGACCGCAAGGAACAGTGGTTCTGACGAGGTGACTTCCCGGCCGGCTGAGATGACCCCGGCCAACGAGCTCTACGCCCGATGACTGCAGTTCGCCGCGTTCCGGCCGATAGGTCGCCGATCAGTCCGCGGCGGAACCGCCGAGCGCGGACAGCTCGGGCCCGAGACCGCCGGGACGCTGGACCGCCGGCCGGCGCCGGGCCGAGCGGTGAAGTCTCGGGCGGTGTTCGGCACCGGGCTGCCGTGCCGTCTTCGTCGACACCTCGGGAAACCGCCGCCGCGCATACTGCTCACGCCTGTGCGCCATGCGGGTCCACGTGTCCGCGCACCGCGATCGCAAGCGGCGGCCGCAAGGCCATCCACGTCGACCGTGCCGTTCCCGCCGGAGTTCAAAGGGTTGCGCGCAGGTGGCTGACGGTGACGAAGTGGTAGCCGCGGGCGGTGAGGGTGCGCAGGATCTCGGGGACGGCGGCGACCGAGGTGGGGTGGATGTCGTGGATCAGGACGACGTCGTTGGGTTCGGCCTGGGAGATGACGGTCCGGGCGACCTTGGCCGGGTCGTGGGTCTTCCAGTCCAGGGTGTCCATGTCCCACAGGACGGGGGAGAGGCTGGTGGCCGCCTTGACCTCGTCGTCGATCGCGCCGTACGGCGGGCGGAACAGTGTCGGCTCCTTGCCGGTCGCGTCCTTGATCGCCGTGGTGGTGCGCTCCAGCTGGGAGCGGATCTGGGCTGGGGTGAGATTGGTGAGGACCGGGTGGTTCCAGGAGTGGTTGGCGACCTCGTGGCCGGACTTCATCTCGGCGCGGACGATGTCCGGGTGGGTGGCGACGTTCTGGCCGACGACGAAGAAGGTGGCGCGCGCCTTGTACTGGGCGAGGTTTTTGAGCAGCGTTCCCGTCTCGGGGGCGGCGGGGCCGTCGTCGAAGGTCAGGGCGATGCACTTGGCCTTGGAGCAGTCCGTGGTGTCCTCGCCCGGGTCCGGCTGGGCGGCGACGGCCGGGGCGGGTGTGCGGGTGCCACCGAGGTCGAGCTTGTCGTCCGGGTCGGTGGTCTCCGCCTGGGCGCGGCTGCCGAAGTCGGACAGCCACGGGGTGACGATCGCCCTGGGGAGGGTGACAGAGATGCGGCCGGCAGGGGGGAGGCCGACCGTGTCCCGGTCGAAGTCCACCCTCAGATCTCCGTCGGCGGTGAAGGCCATGTCGTCCAGGTAGGAGTCCCGGTACTCCCGGTCGCCGAGCGCCGCGTCGACGCTCTCGGGAGTGACCCCTTCCCGCTTCTCCAGGCCCTTCTTCAGGGCCGAGACGAAGGTGTCACGGGAACCGTCCGCGATGAGCCCGGGGGAGGGCCGGTACTTCTTGGCGGCGCCGTCGTACCAGTACGTCCTGGTGCCTATGCCGTCCGCGTTCGACGTACGGTCGACTGTCGTCAGCCGGACGCCCAGCACGTCGCCGGAGGCCACGAGGAACGAGAAGCTGACGTTCAGCTCGGGGCCCTCCGACCCGTCCGCGCCGCCGCAGCTCGGCGGGCCGCCGATGTCCTCGCCGAGGAAGCCCGCGAGGCGCACCTCCACGTCCCTTTTCATCGCGGCCGTCATCGCCCCGGCGCCGGGGACGTCCGGGTAGCTCGTAGCCCAGGGGCACGAACGGTCGGTGCTGCTGTCGCTGACGATGTTCACGCCCTTGAGCTTGCTCAGGTCGACCTGGGTGCCGGTGCCGTTGCCTCGGGTCCGGGACGGGTTGTCCGCGGAGGGCGCGGAGTCCGCCGGGGAGGAGCCGGTGGAGCAGGCGCCCGTGAGGGCGAGCGAGCCGAGCAGGAAAAGCACGGGGGCGAGGGCGTGTCGAGGCATACGTGAACCTGGGTCCGTGAGGTGCCGGGGGCATGAGTGCGGGCGTGCGGTGCACGAGCTGTCGCGGCGCTGCGACGTCCCGCTGCGGGTGCCTTGCGATGGGCAAGAGCTTTCTTTTTGCCGGGTCAAGCTATGTTTTCGGCCGGTCTCCCGCAATCCTCTTGGCCGCCGCCGGAGCGGATGTGACCACTCTCTCTCCGGCCAAGCTGCCGGGCGCCCCATGCATCGCGCGAGGAGACGCCCGAGTCGTGCTGTGGGAGCGGCCCACGCACGGGTTCAGCGGTCCGGTGGAGCTGCTGACCGGTCCGTGGACGCCCAAGACTCTGACGCAGTCCGATGGGCCCCCCGTCACCGTGCCCCCGATCGCTGCCCGAGGTCCTCCCACCCCCGGGCCTGCGGTCGGGCTCACCACCGCCACACTCGTGGTGCGACGGCCACCGATCGACACGTCACACCGTCCGGGGCCATTTCGTCATTCCGTGCGGACGCGGTGAAGCTGCCGAACGGCGACTGGCTGGACCGCCGACTGTCAGCCATCACACAGCTCGTCGCCGGCGGCCACCACGACGCGCACCGCGAGTCTCTGCCGCCTGTCGTGCCGTAGTCGGAAAGGCGGGCCGGGCCTGTTGGAGCGAAGCCGAGAGGGGCGGGGGAGGCGTAGACCCTGCCGGTCCGCTGGTTGACGGCGAGACCCGCCGGCCGGGCACCCTCGACGGTGCCCGCTCCTTCTCCTTGCAGATACGCATCCCCAGCCCCCCATGGTGGTCGGCGAGGCTGGGAGTCTGGTCCGCACGTGGAGAGGGCCGCGACCGGGTGTCGTGACCCTCGCTCGGGGCCCTGCGTGGAGCAGGCCCTGTTTCCACCGGGGTGGCCGGGGGACTCAGCGGGATCCGCTGTTGGTCAGTCCTTGCCGGTGAGCCGCCAGATCTTGTTCTTCTTGGTGGTCAGGGTGCTGCCGGTGTCGCATGTCCATTGGTGGATGAGGGTGCGGGGCGCGGTGGAGATGGTGCTGACGTCGACGCACTCGCTGCTGTTCACGGCGACGAGCTGGTGGTCGTGGCTGTTGCCGAGCGCGGTCACCGTGCTCAGCTTGAACCGCTGGTTGGTGCCCCCGTGGCAGGTCCACTGCTGGACGGCGGCGCCGTTGGCGGTGGAGTAGTAACCGGCGATCCGCCGCTATGTTGCCGCGCTGCTTCGGCCACTCGAATTCATGGAGCTGTGGGCGCCTCCTCCTTTGAGACGGGATACGAGGGGCCTGGGCCGGCTGACCCATGGCGGTGCGTAGTCCGACTTCCGGTCGAGCGCCTTCGCTGCTGACTGCCGTCCAGACCGTCCGCGTGACGGTGATCACGGACGTCCTTCGGGGGGTGCTGCGTAGGCTTGGGCCGTCGCCACGGCGGGGTCCGCGAGAGGTGGCGAAGCCCTCCTCCAGTCACCTGACGAGGCGTCAGGAAAGTCAGCGAGTGGTCAGCATGAGTCCTGAATAACCTTTGGACAGCTGCCCGAACATGCGACTCGTTGTAGGGTGTCGAAACAGCCCTTGACCTGCAAAAACGCAGGCAGGGAGCCTACTTGTGGGAGTGCCCCGATGTTGCGTACCATGTTCAAGTCCAAGATCCACCGTGCCACCGTCACCCAGGCCGACCTGCACTACGTGGGATCGGTGACCATCGACGCCGACCTGTTGGACGCCGCCGATCTGCTGCCGGGCGAGCTCGTGCACATCGTCGACATCGCCAACGGGGCGCGGCTGGAGACGTACGTCATCGAAGGGGAGCGCGGCTCCGGTGTCGTCGGCATCAACGGCGCCGCCGCGCATCTCGTGCACCCCGGTGACCTGGTGATCATCATCAGTTACGCTCAGGTGACCGACGCCGAGGCGCGGGCACTGGAGCCGCGGATCGTGCACGTGGACGGTGACAACCGGATCGTGGCCCTGGGGGCCGACCCCTCGGAGCCGGTACCGGGCACCGACCAGGAGCGCAGCCCGCACGCGGTGTCGGTCTGACCGAAGCCGTCAGCGCAGTCACCGCACCGGGAGAGCCCCATGAGCGACATCGAGATCCGCGACGACCGGGCGGCGGGCCGCCTCGAAGCCGTCGGCGACGGCGGTGAAGTCGTCGGCCGTATCGAGTACTTCGTCCTCGACTCGCCCGCTGCCGCCCTGGTGCCGGTGCACACCGTCGTCGAACCCGCGCACGAGGGCAAGGGCATCGCGGGGTCGCTGGCGCGCGAGCTGTACGCCCTGGCCGCGCGCGACGGCGTCCCGGTGGCGCCGCTGTGCCCGTACGTCGTGAAGTGGGCCGCACGCCACCCCGAGGAGGCTCCGGCCGCGGACCCCGGGCTGCTGAGCGCCGCGAAGGACTGGCTGCGCGCCCACCCCGGCAGGCTCTGACCTTCGCGCCCAGGCCCCGTCGGTCTGTCCTTCGGCGGCTCGCGAGCCGGGCGCGCCCGCGATGCGGGTGGCCTGCCGTCGCACGGCGATCGCGGCGATCGGGGCGTGGGCGGCGATCGGGGCTTGGGTGGCGTCACCGGTGGTCCGAGCCGAATGCGGTCCCCGATGGGGCGGCCTGCGCACGGCCTCCGCCGGCCGTGGGCCCCGTCGTCCGCTCGGGCGCCGTAGGGGTGACGGTCGGGCGGGGCCGGCCGGGTGAGTGTGCGGGGCGGGCCCGGGTACGCGGGGGAGTAGTTCCACAGCCAAGCCCCGCAAGCGGCCGGAGGACACGATGAGCGACCCGTACCCCGACCCCGTCCCGCCCGGGCCGACGCCAGGCCCCGACCCGGTACTTCCGGATCCCTTCCCGAGCCCGGTGCCCACGCCCGAACCGCAGCCACCCGGCCCACAACCGCCCGGCCCGGATCCGGCACCGCCCCCGCGGCCCGGGCCGCCGGACCCGTCGCCGTCCCCGATCCCGCCGGGGCCGGAGCCGGTCCCCAGCCCGGAACCCGGGCCGCCCCTGACCTGACGCGGCGGCGGTGGGCGGCCCCGGCGCCGCTCACCGCCGCCACCCGACGGGCCGTTCCCGCACTGCTCCCGGGAACGGCGTCTACGCGTCCACCTCCGAGCGGTCCCCGCCCCACAGCGTGTGGAACGCGCCCTCGCGGTCCACCCGCCGGTACGTGTGCGCACCGAAGAAGTCCCGCTGCCCCTGGGTGAGCGCCGCGGGCAGCCGCTCCGCCCGCAGGGCGTCGTAGTAGGCCAGTGCGGCGGCGAAGCCCGGGGTGGGAACGCCCTGCAGCGTCGCCGAGACCAGCACCTCGCGCCACGCGTCCTGCGCCGCCGCGATCTCCGAGGCGAACGTCGCGTCGGAGAGCAGGCTCGGCAGGTCGGCCCGGGTGTCGTACGCGGCCCGGATCCGGTCCAGGAAGGCGGCGCGGATGATGCAGCCGCCGCGCCAGATCGACGAGACGGCGCCGAGGTCGATGTCCCAGCCGTACTCCTCGCTGCCCGCCGCGATCTCGTGGAAGCCCTGCGTGTACGACACGATCTTGGAGGCGTACAGCGCCTGCTCCACCCGGTCGGCGAAGGCCTGCGCCTCCGCCTCGCCCAGCGGGGCCGCCTTCGGTCCCGCCAGAGCGCGTGAGGCCTCGCGCAGCCCCGCGTGTCCCGACAGCGACCGTGCGAAGACCGCCTCCGCGATGCCCGAGACCGGAACCCCGAGGTCGAGCGCGATCTGGACGGTCCAGCGGCCGGTGCCCTTCTGCTCCGCCTGGTCCACGACGACGTCCACGAACGGCCTGCCGGTGGCCGCGTCCACGTGGGACAGCACCTCGGCGGTGATCTCGATCAGGTAGGAGTCGAGGCGTCCGGTGTTCCAGGTGCGGAAGATGTCCGCGATCTGCGCGGGCTCGTACCCGGCGACGTCACGCAGCAGCTGGTAGGCCTCGCCGATGAGCTGCATGTCGGCGTACTCGATGCCGTTGTGCACCATCTTCACGAAGTGGCCGGCGCCGTCGGGCCCGACGTGGGTGACGCAGGGCGACCCGTCCGCCGCCTTGGCGGAGATCTTCTCCAGCATCGGGCCCAGCGACTCGTACGACTCGGGGGAGCCGCCCGGCATGATGCTCGGGCCGTGCAGCGCGCCCTCCTCACCGCCGGAGATACCCGCCCCGACGAAGTGGAGCCCCTGCTCGCGCAGTTCGCGCTCGCGGCGCCGGGTGTCGGCGAAGTGTGCGTTGCCGCCGTCGATGATCATGTCGCCGGGCTCGAGCAGCGGGGCGAACTCCCTGATCACCGCGTCGGTGGGCTCGCCCGCCTTGACCATGACGACCAGGCGGCGGGGTCGTTCCAGTGCCGCGACGAAGTCCTTGGCGGTCTCGGCCGCCACGAACTCGCCCTCGTGTCCGAACTCCTCCACCAGCGCGTGGGTGCGTGCCGATGTGCGGTTGTGCACCGCGACCGCATAGCCGTTGCGTGCGAAGTTGCGGGCGAGATTGCGGCCCATGACCGCGAGTCCCGTGACGCCGATCTGGGCTGAAGTGCTCATACGGGTGGCTCCTCCGGAGGGTGCGCTCGGTGGCGTGCTGTCATCCTGTCGTCCTCGCGTCCTCGGGTCCAACTTGCCTGCCGGGTTTCCCGACCCGATTCGTTCCGCGACCGGCCCTCGGACGACGGCCGCGCTCCCGGCCGCTCCGGTGCGGCCGGTTGTCGCCTTGTCATGGCCGGTTCGAAGCCCATATTTTTGCCGCTCCTGACGCAATGTCGAGGGGGACCTCCATGGCCGTACGCGGTCGGCACCGCCGGTATCAGCCGAACAGGATCAACCGCGCCTCACTCACCGTCACGGCAGGTGGCGCCGGCATGGCGATACCGCTCATGGGCGCCGGAGCAGCCCAGGCGGCCGACGCCGACACCTGGGACAAGGTCGCCGCGTGCGAGTCGACCAACGACTGGGACATCAACTCCGGCAACGGCTACTACGGCGGGCTGCAGTTCACGCAGTCCACCTGGGAGGCGTACGGCGGCACGCGGTATGCGCCCCGTGCGGATCTGGCCACCCGGGACCAGCAGATCGCCGTGGCCGAGAAGGTGCTCGACGGACAGGGACCCGGCGCATGGCCGGCGTGCTCGGTGCGGGCCGGCCTGAGCCGCGGCGGCGGCGACCCCGACATCCACCCGAACGGCTCGGCGAAGCCCGCCGCGAAGAGCGACAGGAGCGCCAAGAGTGACAGGAGTGGCAAGTCGGCGCGGTCCGGTGGGGCGTCGAAGACGTCCCTGGACGACGTGCGGCCGCAGAGCACTCCTCAGTCGCGGGCCGGCACCGCGCAGATGTACACGGTCGTCCGCGGCGACACCCTGTCCGGTATCGCCGACGAGGAGGACGTCCGCGGCGGCTGGCAGGGCCTGTACGCCGCGAACCGAACGACCATCGGCGCCGACCCCGACCTGATCCTGCCCGGTCAGCGGCTCAGCCTGCGGGCCGGGGCGACGTCCGCCGGCAGCGCTCCGAGCAGCCACGGTAAGCCCAGCAGTCACGGCAGACCCGGCAAGCCCAGCAGTCACGGCGAGCAGCACAAGCAGAGCAATCCGGCCAAGAGCTCCAAGAGCCCCAAGAGCCCCAAGAGCTCCGAGAGCCCCCAGAGCTCCAAGGGCGGCAAGAGCTCCAAGGGCTCCAAGAGCTCCCGTTCCTTCGTGGCTCCTGTCGACGCGACCACTGGAACGCGGTATCACGCGTCCGGTTCGTCCTGGTCGAAGGGCTACCACACCGGGGTCGACTTCCCCGTGGCCACGGGGACGACGGTGAAGGCGGTCGCGGCCGGAGAAGTGGTGAGCGCGGGCTGGGGCGGGTCGTTCGGCTACCAGGTGGTCATCCGGCACGCCGACGGCCGCTACACCCAGTACGCCCACCTTTCGGCCATCTCCGTACGGGACGGCCAGTCGGTGGGCGGCGGTCAGCGCATCGGCCGGTCAGGCTCCACGGGCAACAGCACGGGCCCGCATCTGCACTTCGAGGTGCGGACGGGGCCCGGCTTCGGATCGGACGTCGACCCGGTGGCCTACCTGAGGGCCGGCGGCGTCAGGATTTGACCCGCACCCGGTGCCGGTCCACCGAGACCGGCGCCGGGATGTGCAGCCCCCCGTAGAGCGGGGTGTAGAACGAGGGCGGCACGGCGGGCGGCACGGCAGCCGCCTGCCCGGAGAGCGCGTCCTCGTGTCGGTCGTCGAAGTCGAGATCGCGGTCGTCGTCGTGGGGGCCGTCGCCGTAGCGGTCGTCCGCCCGGTGTGTGTCGCCGTCGGCCAGGGAGGCCGCCATCAGGCGGTCCGTGCCGGACACGACCGCGGTCCTCGACTCCACCGCCGCTGCCGGCGTCGACGCCGCGGCGGCCTCCAGGACCACGGCCGGCGCCGGGAGGACAGCCGTGACGGCGCCGGACTGCCGGCGCGCGGCCGGCACATCCGTCGTCGTCGCAGGCTCAGGCGCCGCCGTTACCGACTCAGGCGCAGCCGCAGGCTCAGGCGCAGCTACCGGCTGCTCGCTGTGCAGGCGCTCCGTCGTGAGCAGGATCAGTCCGCCCGCCGCCACCACACCGCAGCCCAGCGCGAGCACGGTGCCCGTGGTGCCGTACCGGAAGGTCTCGCCGAACATCGTGATGCCGACCGCGGCCGCCACCACCGGGTTGACGACGGTCAGCGTGGCCAGTGGCGCGGCGAGGCCCGCGCCCCGGTAGGCGGCCTGGGAGAGCATCATGCCGGACGTGGCCAGCACGCCGATCACGGCCAGCGAGGGGACGTCCGCCGCCGAGACGCCGTCCGTCCAGTCGACCGCGACGGTCTTGGTGAACACCGACGACATGCCGAACGCGATGCCCGAAGCGGTCGCCAGCAGCATGCTGCGGACCGCAGGGTGACGGTGCGCGGCCCGTCCGGCGATCATCAGCGCCACCACCGCGCCCGCGGTGAACACGGCCACCGTGATCCGCTGCGGGGTGCTCAGCGACTGCGCGTCGGACGCCCCGACCAGGGACAGCAGACCCGCGAGACCGACCGTCGCCATGATCGCGCCCCGCCAGGCCGTCGCCCCGGCCCGGCGGCCGACGAACAGCGCGGCCATGGGCAGCGCGAACACGATCGTCAGCGCGCCCAGCGGCTGGACCAGGCTGAGCGGGCCGTAGGCGAGCGCCACCACGTGCAGGAGTCCGCCGAGACCGTTCAGCGCGACCGCGGCCCACCAGCCCGGGCGGCGCAGCGGAGCGTATTCCTCGTCGGGCGAGGACACCGCGACCTGCTCCTGCACGATCGCCCCGGCCGCGTACGCGACAGCGGAGACGAGCGACAGGACCACGGACAACGCGAGGGCGCTCATGAGCTGCTCCTCTGCGTGAGGCGGGGGCACTCGGCCCGGCGCGGCGAACGGTCGGCTCTCATAACCAACACGATGCCTTGTCGATCTGTTCCCGTCGTCGTCCCTGAGCACGCATTGGGTCCTACTGCCGATGGAGTACGACGGGCCCTGCGTCCTCCCTCAGGCGGGTGACGGACCAGGGATCCCCCTGACCCCGGCCCCTACCCGCCTTGGTACTACTGCACTTCGTGGACCTCGACCCCGAACTCGCCCTGCTCCGCCCGCTGGGCGGCTTCTTCACCCTGCGCACCCCACTAGGGAGCCCAGGAGAGCCCGACCGGCCCCTGCCCACCCTCGAGCAGGCCTACGTGCTGGCTCCTGCGCAGGCCCTGACAAAAGCTCCAGGTCGTTCCGGAGCGGGCCTTCACGACGATCCGCTGGCCTTTCGTGTCCGAAAGGTGACCCGCGCGCTGCGGGCCCCCGAGGAGCGGATCGGCGCGTCGGTGGCGCAGCAGGGGCTGGCGGCCCGGCTGTGGTCGGTCGCCCTGGGCTGTGCCGCCCTGTACGGGCGCGTTCCCGACCTCGCCCCCGGGTTGCTGCGCTGGGACCCGGACGCGGGCGCTCCGGACGACCTGTGGCTGACGCGGGTGCGGGCCCGTCCCGAGGGCCCGGCGGGCGTGCCTCGCACCGTGGCCGAGGCCGTGGCGGTGACCGTCCTGGAGGATCACCTCGAACCCCTCGCCTCGGCCCTGCGCGCCCGCTGTCCGGTCGCGCCCGGCCTGCTGCGCGGCAACGCCGCCTCCGCCCTGGCCGCGACGGCCCGTCTGCTGGGCCGGTGGGCGGACGAGCACAGCCGTCCCGACGTCGCCGCACGCACGCGTGCTCTCACCGCGGCGCTCCTCGCCCACCCCCTCCTCGCGGACACCGGCACGCTGTCCGACGGCGTCTTCCGCCGCCGCAGCTGCTGCCTGTACTACCGGGTCCCCGGCGGTGGCCTCTGCGGCGACTGTTGCTTCACACGGCCCCCGCGCTCTTCCCCGCGCCACCCGTCTGGGTGACCATGAAGGGAGTCGGCTGCCGAGACCGGCCGCCGAGACTGGCCTGAGACTGGGGGTTCCGGGTGCGAGTAGGCCTGCTGACCCGGGAGTATCCCCCGG
This sequence comes from Streptomyces sp. B21-105, assembly GCF_036898465.1. Classification (NCBI taxonomy): domain Bacteria; kingdom Bacillati; phylum Actinomycetota; class Actinomycetes; order Kitasatosporales; family Streptomycetaceae; genus Streptomyces; species Streptomyces sp. B21-105. Next base: position 8,344,582 of record NZ_JARUMJ010000001.1, read on the forward strand.
ACGTGTACGGCGGCGCGGGCGTCCATGTGGAGTTCCTCGCCCGCGAGTTGCGCCGGCTGATCGACCTCGACGTGCACTGCTGGGGCGAGGGCCGCACGGACGGGGTACGGCGCCACCGGCCGTGGTCCGCGCTGGACGGCGCCAACGACGCGCTGCGCACCTTCTCGGTCGACCTCGCGATGGCGGCCGCCCTCGAAGGGCGTGAACTCGTCCACTCCCACACCTGGTACGCGAACCTCGCGGGTCATCTCGCCAAGCAGCTGTACGGCGTCCCGCACGTGGTGACCGCGCACTCGCTGGAGCCGCTGCGGCCCTGGAAGGCCGAGCAACTCGGCGGCGGCTACGCCTTGTCGAGCTGGGCCGAGCGGACCGCGGTGGAGGCCGCCGACGCGGTGATCGCCGTCTCCGGCGCGATGCGCGAGGACATCCTCGCCTGCTATCCCTCGCTCGCCCCGGACCGGGTCCACGTCGTGCACAACGGCATCGACACGGTGCTCTACCGGCCCGACCGGGGCACGGACGCGCTCACCCGGATCGGCCTCGACCCGGACCGGCCGTTCGTGCTGTTCGTCGGCCGGATCACCCGGCAGAAGGGCGTGCCCCATCTGCTGCGCGCGGTACGGGACATCGATCCCGCGGCGCAGGTCGTGCTGTGCGCGGGGGCCCCCGACACCCCCGAGATCGAACAGGAGTTCCGCGACCTCTTCGCCGAACTGCGCGCATCCCGCGACGGGGTGCACTGGATCCCGAAGATGCTGCCGCGCCCCGAGGTGATCCAACTCCTCACGCACGCCGCCGTGTTCGTCTGCCCGTCGGTGTACGAACCGCTGGGCATAGTCAACCTGGAGGCGATGGCCTGCGGGACCCCGGTGGTCGCCTCCCGGGTCGGCGGGATCCCCGAGGTCGTCGAGGACGGGGTGACGGGCCGGCTCGTGACCGTCGACGAGGATTTCGAGGCGAACCTCGCGGGCGCGCTGGACGAGATCCTCGGCGACCCGGCGGCCGCGGCGCGGATGGGCGAGGCCGGGCGGGCCCGTGCGGTGGGGGAGTTCGGCTGGGACGCAGTGGCCCGGCGGACGGTCCGGTTGTACGAGGAGATCGTCGAACAGGCGTAGGGAGCCCCGCGCCGGGGCAGCCATGGGTATCCGACCAGGGTGAGGAGAGCGGCCATGCGGCGTGGAGGACCTTCGGTGCTCGGGATCGTGCTGGCGGGCGGTGAGGGCAAACGGCTGATGCCGCTCACCGCGGACCGGGCCAAGCCGGCGGTCACGTTCGGCGGCACCTACCGGCTCGTCGACTTCGTCCTGTCCAACCTCGTCAACGCCGACATCCTGCGCATCTGCGTGCTGACGCAGTACAAGTCGCATTCGCTGGACCGGCACATCACGACGACGTGGCGCATGTCGAGCCTGCTGGGCAACTACGTCACCCCGGTGCCGGCCCAGCAGCGGCTCGGGCCGCGCTGGTACCTCGGCAGCGCCGACGCCATCCTGCAGTCGCTGAACCTGATCTACGACGAGCGGCCCGAGTACGTGGCCGTGTTCGGCGCCGACCACGTCTACCGCATGGACCCGCGGCAGATGCTCGCCCAGCACATCGAGAGCGGCGCGGGCGTCACGGTGGCGGGGATCCGCGTGCCGCGCGGCGAGTCCTCCTCGTTCGGGGTGATCACCCCCGGTTCGGACGGCCAGACGGTCGAGCGTTTCCTGGAGAAGCCGGCCGACCCGCCGGGGCTCGCCGACGACCCGGAGTCGGTGTTCGCGTCGATGGGGAACTACATCTTCACCACCAAGGCCCTCATAGAGGCGCTCCAGCGGGACGCCGAGGACGAGTCGTCGGTGCACGACATGGGCGGCTCGATCCTGCCCCAGCTCACCGAACGCGGCGAGGCCGGGCTGTACGACTTCAGCGAGAACCACGTCCCCGGCGAGACCACCCGGGACCAGGGCTACTGGCGCGACGTCGGCACGCTCGACGCGTACTACGACGCCCATATGGACCTGATCGCCGAACGCCCCGCGTTCAACCTGTACAACCGCAGCTGGCCGATCTACACCCACTCGGGCCAGCTCTCCCCGGCGCGTTTCAACGCGGGCGGCATCGCCGGTGAGTCGATCATCAGTTCGGGGTGTCTGATCCGCGGTCAGGTGACCCGGTCGGTGCTGTCGCCGGGCGTGGTGGTCGACCCGGGGGCGGTCGTCCAGGGCTCGATCCTGCACGACAACGTGCACATCGGCCGGGGGGCCGTGGTGCGCGGGGCGGTCCTGGACAAGAACGTCGAGGTCCCCCCGGGTGCGACCATCGGCGTGAATCCGGAGCGGGACGCGGAGCTGTACACCGTGTCCCCGGGCGGGGTGATCGCCCTGGGCAAGGGCTGCCAGGTGTCATGAACTTAATCGGATGTTAACTGTGCGTAGCCTGATCGTGCTTGACCGTAATCACCTCCGAGGGGTTGACTGACTCCACACCCGTCCTCCACACCCGTCCTCGACGCGAGGCAAGTCCGTGACTGCTGATGATCTGCTGGCCCCCCTCGACCTGGCGTTCTGGAACCTCGAGTCGGCCGAGCACCCCATGCACCTGGGCGCGCTCGGCGTCTTCTCGGCGCACTCGCCCGCCGCGGGCGCCCACGCGGCCGACCTGCTCGCCGCCCGGGCGGCGACCGTCCCCGGGCTGCGGATGCGGATCCGGGACGTGTGGCAGCCGCTCGCCTTCGGGGGAGCCGTGCGTGAGGCCGACCCGGACTTCGACCCCCGCCACCACGTCCGTCTGCACGCCCCCGCCGCCGACTTCCAGAGCGCCGCCGGGCGCCTCATGGAGCGGCCCCTGGAGCGCGGCCGTCCGCCCTGGGAGGCGCACGTCCTGCCGGGCGCGGACGGCGCCTCGTTCGCCGTCCTCTTCAAGTTCCACCACGCCCTCGCCGACGGTCTGCGCGCCCTGACGCTGGCCGCGGCCGTCCTCGACCCGATGGACCTGCCCGAGCGCCGGCCCCGCCCGACCGAGCCCGCCCGGGGATTCGTCCCCGACGTGGACCGGCTGCGCGGGCTGCTGCGCGGGGCCGTCTCCGACGTGGGCCGCGCCCTCGACATCGGGGCCTCGCTCGCCGTCTCGGGCCTCGGCGTGCGCTCCAGTACGGCGCTCACCGCCGCGCCCAGCGGCACCCGCCGCACCGCCGGCGTCGTCATCGACCTCGACGACGTGCACCGGATCCGCAAGGTCGCCGGCGGCACCGTCAACGACGTCCTGATCGCGGTCGTCGCCGGAGCGCTGCGCCGCTGGCTCGACGAGCGCGGCGACGGCAGCGCGGGCGTACGGCCGCGCGCCCTGATCCCGGTCTCCCAGCGCCGCCCGCGCACCGCCCACCCGCAGGGCAACCGGCTCTCCGGGTACGTGGTGCGGCTGCCGGTCGACGACCCGGACCCGCTCGGCCGGCTCGCCCACGTCCGCACCACCATGGACCGCAACAAGGACGCCGGGCCGCACAGGGGCGCGGGCGCCGTCGCCCTGCTCGCCGACCACGTCCCGGCCCTCGGCCACCGGCTCGGCGGGCCGCTCGCCGGCCAGGCCGCCCGGTTCTGGTTCGACATCCTCGTCACCAGCGTCCCGCTGCCCAGCCTCGGCCTGAAGCTCGGCGGGAACCCGGTCGACGAGGTCTTCCCCTACGCGCCGCTGGCCCGCGGCCAGGCCCTCGCCGTCGCGGTCTCGACCTACCGCGGCAGCGTCCACTACGGGCTGGTCGCCGACGCCGAGGCGGTCCCCGACCTCGACCTGTTCGCCCACGCGCTGACCGCCGAGGTGGAGACGCTCATCACGGCCTGCGGCCCTTGACGGGAACGCGTTTGGAGGAGAGGCGCGGCGCTCCGTAAAATTCCCCCTTCGTACGGCGGGCGCGGTCGGAGCGCCGCCCGGGTGAGCAGGGAAGCGGCAGCGCGATGACGGTGACAGAGGACAACTCGGCGGCGATCACCGAGGAGGCCGTGGACACGGTCGTGCACGGGCCCGGCGTCGATCCCGAGCGGCTCGCCGTCTGCCTCGGGGTGCTGGAGGAGCTCGACAAGCTCGACGTGGACCACCCGGACGCCATCGCCGTGCGCCGGGCCACCGCGGGCGTCTACCGCACGGTCAAGCAGCGCCGCCGCCAGGAGCGCCGGGCCGCCAAGACCGCCCACGACAAGACGGTCACCGAAGCCACCGCGACCGGCTCCGCCCAGCGCATCGACGACGAGACCGAGGGCATCCTGCCGTCGTCCGTCACCGAGGAGGGCCGGATCGCCGGGATACTCCAGCGCCCGCGCTCCTGCTACACCTGCAAGACCCGGTACGTCGAGGTCGACTACTTCTACCACCAGCTCTGTCCCGAATGCGCCCGCCTGAACCGCGACAAGCGCGACGTGCGCGCCGACCTCACCGGCAAGCGCGCGCTGCTCACCGGCGGCCGCGCCAAGATCGGCATGTACATCGCGCTGCGGCTGCTGCGCGACGGCGCGCACACCACGATCACCACGCGCTTCCCGAAGGACGCCATCCGCCGCTTCAAGGCCATGGACGACTCGGCCGACTGGATCCACCGCCTGGAGGTCGTCGGCATCGACCTGCGCGATCCGGCGCAGGCCGTGGCCCTCGCCGACCAGGTCGCCGCGGCGGGTCCGCTCGACATCCTCATCAACAACGCCACGCAGACCGTGCGCCGGCTGCCCTCCGCGTACGCCGCTCTGGTGGGCGGCGAGAGCGCCCCGCTGCCGGCCGGCGAGCTGCCCGCCCACCACGTCATCGGCGCGTTCGGCTCCGGCGCCGTCGACGGACTCGCCGCTCTGCCGGTCGGGGCCAGTGCCCTGGACGCGCAGAAGGTCGCCGACCTCGCCCTGGTCGCGGGCAACGCCAGCGTCGCCCGGCATCTCGACGGCACGGCCATCGACGCGGGCGGTCTGGTCCCCGACGTCGTCGACACCAACACCTGGGTGCAGACCATCGAGCAGATCTCCCCGGTGGAGCTGCTGGAGACCCAGCTGTGCAACTACACGTCGCCGTTCATCCTGATCAGCAAGCTCCGGCCGGCCATGGCAGAGGCCGCCGCGAAGGCCGGGAGCGGGCGCGCGTACGTCGTGAACGTCTCCGCGATGGAGGGCGTCTTCGGCCGCGGCTACAAGGGCGCCGGGCACCCGAACACGAACGCCGCCAAGGCCGCCATGAACATGGTGACCCGCACCAGCGCCCAGGAGATGTTCCAGACCGACGGCATCCTCATGACCTCCGTCGACACCGGCTGGATCACCGACGAACGCCCGCACTACGACAAGCTGCGCCTCGCCGAGGAGGGCTTCCACGCCCCGCTCGACCTGGTGGACGGCGCGGCCCGGGTCTACGACCCTGTCGTGCGGGGCGAGGCCGGCGAGGACGTGTACGGGGTCTTCCTCAAGGACTACGCGCCGGGCAAGTGGTGACCGGGGGAACGTGCCGGTGAGGCGGAGCCGGTGGTCCGCGGTCCGCGTAAGCGGAGGGTCACCGGCTCCGCCGGGCGGCTGGATGCGCGGTACGGCGCGGGCACGGGGTGCGGGCGGGGCGTGGGTGACCGTTCGGGCCGGGCGGCACGCGCCGGACGTCACCCGGGCTCGGGCCCGGCCCCGGGTTCCTGATGTGCGGTGCGTGCCGCCCGCACCCGCGTGCCGCCGTCCACCAGCAGGTCCGCGCCCGTGATCCACCGGGCGTCGTCCGAACACAGCCACAGCACCGCCCGGGCCACGTCCTGCGGCTCGCCGATGCGTTGCAGCGGAAGCTCCCGTGCGACGGCCCGCTCCCTCGGCTCCCACACGAACCGTGCCATCTCGGTGCGGACGAGGCCGGGGGAGACGGAGTTCACCCGCACCGCCGGGCCCAGCTCGCCCGCCAGCTGCTGCGTGAGGTGCAGCAGGGCCGCCTTGCTGGTGCCGTAGGCGCCGACGCCCGGTCCCACATGGCCCGCGCCCTCCGTGCAGACGGTGACCACGGCCCCGCCGTGCTCGCGCATCCAGCCGTGCCACGCGCACTGCACCAGCCGCAACGGGGCCTCGACGTTGACGGCGAACGCCTCCCGCCAGACGTCCGGGTCGGCGTCCATGAGGGGGCCGTACGGCTGATTGGTCGCCGCGTTGTTCACCAGGACGTCCAGCCGCCCGAACGTGCGCAGGCACAGGTCGGTGAGCTCCTCGGGATGGCCGGGATCCGCGACGCTCCCGGCCAGCCCCACCCCGCCCAGCTCGGCGGCGGCGCGCCGTACCTCGTCGGGGTCGCGTGCGCTCACGCACACCCGCGCCCCGGCGTCGCGCAGCGCCCGGGCCACCGCCCATCCGATGCCCCGAGTGCCCCCGGTGACGAGGGCGGCCCTGCCGCGCAACCCGTACGACGACGTCATCGGCGTACGGTCTCACGGCCCGCGCTCAACCGACAGGCCCAGGAGGGGAGTTGCACGTCGTGCGCCCCCGCCGCCGCCGGGCGGCGCGGGAAGCGTGCCGCCTCCGACTGGCATCCGGCCGGTGCGAGGGTCCGGGAGGGGTGTTCGGCGACATACGCCGTCCGGGTGAACTCAAAGGGCGTGCCGGCGGTGAAAAGGGTTCAAATCACTTGCGAGGGCTCGGGGGTGGAGCGCCACGGTTGTGTCAAATCTTGGGGCCCTATCGAGCGGCACCCCGCTCATTTGGTTAATGTGTAGCGGACGGACAGCAGGACGGAGTGCCACCCACACCCATCGTCCGTCTGGGACAAGCCGGTTCACCACGGCCAGCTCTCCTGGGAGTCACCGGCGCCACCGTGTCGCCACCGACTCCAGCAAGACCCGAGGGAGCGTTCAGCGCCGGACCGCAGACTGGCCGGCACGCCCCGAGGGTGACCCGACACATAAGGAGTGCGCGGTGACACCGGAGAAGACGAATCGCGAGCAACGCCCCAAGGAACGCACGGAGCGGGCCGGCCGCAGGCCCGGCGAGATCGGCAGCCTCGACGTGTGGGCCCGCTCCGCCCCCATCCGCCTGGCCGGCTACGAGGACGACCTGGCCGAGGACCACATCCTGCCCAGCGTCGACTGACCCCACGGGCCGCGCTGTCGCGCGACCGCCGCCGCATGGGCGTGCGCCCACACCCGAGCCACGCCCATGCCGCCCCGCCCCGCCCGTCACGGCCCGCCCCGGGGCGCGACCTGGTCAGTCGAGCGGGGCCGTGCGTCGCCAGGGGCGCAGGTTCTCCAGCTGCTCCGCCACCCGCAGCAGCTCCGCCTCCGAGCCCGGCCGTCCGACCAGCTGCACGGCCGCGGGCGCACCGGACGGCAGCGTGCCGAACGGAACCGCCATCGCCGGCCAGCCGGTCAGGTTCCACGGCGGGGTCAGCGGCGAGTAGTTCGTGTTCGCCGCGACGTTGCGCAGCCAGCCCCGCTCGTGCCACGCCGCCGCCTTCGGCGACCGCCGCGCCAGCGCCGGGGTGAGCAGCACGTCGTACTCCGCGAAGAACGGCTCCAGCCGCCGCCGCAGCTCCTCGCGCGCCGAGCCCCGGCGCACCCCGTTCAGGAACCGCCTGCCGAGCGCGGCGTGCACCCGGGTGCGGCGGGTCAGCAGGCGGGCGTCCAGGGCGGCCGCGTCCACGGCCGTGCCCGCCGTCCAGTGGGCGAGCGAGGTCACGCCCAGCGACAGCGGATAGGGCGGATCGGCCCGCCGCACGGGGTGCCCCGCCTTCATCAGCACCCCGGCCGCCTCCCGGGCCGCGCCCGCGTAGGGAGCGCTCACCGTGACCCCGGCCAGCGGACTGCGCACGGAGACCGCGATCCGCAGCGACCCGGGCTCGTCGGCCGCCGTGACGTCGGCGCCCGCGAGCACGGACAGCATCAGCCGCACGTCCGCCACCGTGGTCGCCAGCGGACCGTTCTCCGACATCCCGAACCAGTCGCCGTCCCCGATCCCGGCCGGCACCACCCCGTGCCCCGGCTTCACGGTCACCAGGCCGCAGTTGGCCGCCGGGATGCGCAGCGAGCCCATGCCGTCGTTGCCGAGCGCGATCGGCGTCATCCCCGCGGCGACCGCGGCCGCGCTTCCGCCGGAGGAGCCGCCTGCCGTGCGCGAGACGTCCCACGGATTGCGGGCGGTGCCGTGGACGCCCTCCGTGGTGCCGAACACGCACAGCTCCGGCACGTTCGTCAGCCCCACGACCACCGCGCCGGCCGCGCGCAGCCGGGCCACGGTGACGTGGTCGGCGTCGGCCGGGGCGTCGGGCGTCGCCGCCGAGCCGACGCGCATGGTCTCGCCCCGCACGCCGAGGTTGTCCTTGACCGCCACCGGCACCCCGGCCAGCGGAAGTTCGCCCAAGTCGGGCCGGGCGGCCACCTCGTCGGCCTCTGCGAGCGCGGCCTCGGCCCGCACCCTGCGGAACGCGCCGACGCGGCCGTCCAGCCGCTCGATCCGCGCGAGGTGCTCCGCCACCACCTCCCGGGGCGTGACCTGCTTCTCCCGCACGGCGGCGGCGATCTCGACGGCGGTCCGGCCGACCCAGGCAGCCACGGCAGCTCCTCTGCACTACTCGCGAGTACGTAGGGAGAACTGTGCCCCGGCGAACGCCCCGAGTCGAGAGGCCCGGGGCGGGACCGAGTGGATCACGGCGGGCTCGCGGCGTTACGGTCGAAGGGGCGCCGAACCTCGAGCGGACGCGGTGTGCGGCCGCGCCGTACAGTTCACCGTGCCCGTGCCCGTCCCCGCCGCCTCGGCCGCCGTCTGGCCGGAGGCGCGGGACACCGGCCCGCTTTCGCCCTCCCCGAGGAGCCGTCATGAGCACCGCCCAGTCCGCCGTGAGCTGCGCGTCCGGCGTCGCCGTGCCCGCGTACGCGCCCGCGCTCGTCGTGCGGAGGCCGGCGTGACCGTCGACGCGCACCACCACGTCTGGGACCTGTCGGTGCGCGACCAGGACTGGATCGCCCGATGCAACCCGCTGCGGCGGGACTTCGGCGTCGGCGACCTGGCGCCCGAGGCCCGCGCGGCGGGGATCGACCGCACGGTCCTCGTCCAGACGATCACGGTGGCCGAGGAGACGCCCGAGTTCCTCGCCCTCGCGGCCGGGAGCGACCTGGTCGCGGGCGTCGTCGGCTGGACCGACCTGACCCGCCCGGACGTCGCCGACGAACTGGCCAGGCTGCGGGAGCTGCCCGGCGGGCGGTACCTCAAGGGGATCCGGCACCAGGTCCAGGGCGAGAGCGACCCGGAGTGGCTGCTGCGGGCCGACGTACGGCGAGGGCTCGCCGCAGTCGCCGACGCCGGTCTCGTCTACGACCTGGTGGTGCTGCCCGGCCAGCTGCCGGCCTGCGTCCGTGCGGCCGACGCGCTGCCCGGACTCACCTTCGTGCTGGACCACCTCGGCAAGCCACCCATCGCCTCCGGCGCGCTGGAGCCCTGGGCGCGCGACGTCCGGGCGCTCGCCGCCCTGCCCAACACCGTCTGCAAGCTCTCCGGCATGGTGACCGAGGCCGACCCCGCGTCCTGGACCGTCGACGACCTGCGCCCCTACGCGGACACGGTGCTGGACGCGTTCGGCCCGGCCCGGCTGATGTTCGGCTCGGACTGGCCGGTATGCACGCTGGTCGCGTCGTACGGCGAAGTCGTCGCAGCCGCTCGGCAGTTGACCGGCCCGTCCGACCACGACCAGATCTTCGAGGCCACCGCCGCCCGCGTCTACGGCCTCTGAGCCGCGCCCGCGAGACGGGTCGGCGGCAGGTACTCGCGCACATACGTGCGCTCCCAGCACGCGCCCGTCTCCCGCAGTTCGGGCCAGGTCGTGAACCGGTAGCGGAACAGGCGGGCGCGGACGTGGCGCGGGGGCTCGCCGGGCGGGAACGGGCAGTGGCGGAGCAGCTTCAGCGTGTCCCGGTCGTTCTCCAGCAGCCGTTCCACCAGGGCGCCGAACCACGCCCCGGCGTAGGCGGGGGAGAGCGCCGCGAACCACATCATCCAGTCCAGCCGCAGATGGTAGGGGGCGAACTGGCGCGGCCAGCGCCGCGGATCGCCCGGCTTGCCCTTGAACTCGTACTCCCGCCAGTCGGAGTCCTCGCGCGGCACGGCGTCGAGGGTGCCCTCGACCACCACCTCGTAGCGGATCCGGCTGACGCTGCCGAACGCGCCGTAGGTGTTGACCAGGTGGAGCGGATCGAAGGACCGGTTCATCACCTGCCGGCGGGAGAGCATGTTGAGCACCGGGCGGTGGCTGAGGAACAGCAGCAGGGCGGCCACGGCGAGGACGGTGACCTCGTACCAGAGCGGGGCGCCCGGACCCGGTCGGTGGTCGGAGGGGAGCGCCAGCGCAGGGACGGCGAGGACGACGGTGATCCAGTTCAGCCAGGAGAAGTTGCCCGACAGCACCAGCCACAGCTGGGTGAGGATCATCAGCGCGGCGGCCGCCGACGCCACCGGCTGCGGGGCGAACAGGGCGAACGGCACGACGAGTTGGGTGACGTGGTTCGCCGCCGCCTCGACGCGGTGCAGCGGCTTCGGCAGGTGGTGGAAGAACCAGCTCAGCGGGCCGGGCATCGGCTGTGTCTCGTGGTGGTGGTAGAGGCACGTCAGCTTCCGCCAGCAGGCGTCCCCGCGCATCTTGATCAGGCCCGCACCGAACTCGACCCGGAACAGGATCCAGCGGATCAGGAAGAGCACGACGACCGGCGGGGCCACCTCGTCGTTGCCCAGGAACACCGCGAGGAAGCCGGTCTCCAGCAGCAGGGACTCCCAGCCGAACCCGTACCAGGTCTGGCCCACGTTGACGATCGACAGGTACAGCGCCCACGGCACCAGCCACAGCGCCATCGCCCCCCAGAGCGGCAGCAGCCCGTCGACCCCGGCCAGCAGAGCCGCCGACACCGCGCACCCCGTCCACGCGCAGAGCGCGAACAGCCGGTCGGAGTAACGCAGCTGGAACAGGCTGGGCGCCTGCCGGAAGGGCACCCGCTCGACGAACCGGGGCACCGGCAGCATGCCCCGTTCCCCGAGCAGCGCCCGGAACTGCAGCGCCGTGGCCAGGAACGCGACCACGTACAGGCCGGCCAGGGCGCGCTGGAAGACCAGTCGGCTCAGCCAGTAGTCGGGTGCGGTGAACCACTCCACGGCCGTGCGCTCCTTCGTTCAGGACCTCTCGGTTCCGGCACGGGCCCACCTCGGTGGCGAATCGTCACTGTGCGCGTCCGTCCGCTCCGCTTGCGTGACCTGTGCAGGCCCGGCAGACAATAGTGGGCGAACCACTTCGGTTCGATCCGTTCGGACGATGCGGAGTACGTGGTGCGACTACCCATGGCCACTCTCCTCACCGCCTGCGCGCTCTCGGCGGCGCTCGTCGTCGCCGGCCGCGGCGGCGGGGCGGCGGACCACACGATGCCGGGCTCGGAGCTCGTCCTTCCGGCCGCCGAGGGCCGCGTCCTCTTCGGCACCCCCTTCACGGGCGGCTCGGGTCCTGGGTCGGGCTCCGGCTCCGAGTCCCAGGCCCACGCCGGTACGGACGCGGACGGCTCGGAACTCGACCGCGGTCTCGACCCCGGCGTTCTCGACCCCGACGCGATCGGCCCCGAGACCGTGCCGGAAGTGCCCGACCTGCCCGACGGCGGCGGACTGATCCCGGACGGACCCGACGAGTCCGGTGAGCTGGGCGAGTCCGCTGAGCACGGTGAGCCGGCCGACCCGGACCGGTCCGGCGGCCTCGAGCCGTCCGGCGTCCGCGACCGGTCCGGCGCGATCTTCGCCGGCCCCGTCGACGTCGCCCTGGGCTGACCGTGGTCGCAGGCCCGGCGCTTTCCGGTCGAATAATCGGGCAAATGCTGGCAAGGTGGGCCCATGGCTGATCGGGGAGCGAGCGCCCTGTCACTCCCGGACGACTGGCCCGCCCACCCGGATCCGATCCTGGCGCTCAATCGCATGGGCGGCTTCGACTGGGACCTGGACTCCGGTGTGTTCCAGATGGACGCCAGGGCGCACGAGATCTTCGACCTGCGGCCCGACGAGTACGACGGGAACCCGGCCTCGCTCGCCGTGCGCGTCCCGCCGAACGAGGCCATCCGCCTGGACGAGCTGGTCGCCCAGGCCATCAAGGACGGCAGCGAGAACTACGGCGCCTACTTCCGCCTGCGGCTGCGTGACGGCACCCTGCGCTGGACCCACACCCAGGGCCACATCCGGCGTGACGGCACCGGCCGGCCGCGCCGGATCGTCGGCATCGTCCGCGACGCCACCGACGAGCTGCACGACCTCGCCGACCGCCACGAGGCGGCCGCCCTCGACGACGCACGCCGGGAGCAGACCAACGTCGTCCAGCTCACCACGGCGGCCCTCGCACACGCCCGCACCGTCCAGGACGTCATCGACGTGCTCAAGGACACCCACGGCCTCACCCACCTCGGGGCGACCAGTCTCGTCATGGGCCTGGTCGAGGCCGGCCGGATCCGGCTGATCGCCGAGGGGCCCGAAGGCAGCTTCGTGCCCGGCACACTCGTCACCCGGATCGACGAGCCGTACCCGATGAGCGAGGTCGTGCGTACCCTCACCCCCCGCTTCATCGAGTCGCCCGAGGAGTTCGCCGGCGGCTACCCCGTGCTGTGGCCGCATCTCACCGACCTGAGGATCACCTCGGCGGCCTATCTGCCGCTCATCGTGCAGGCCCGTCCGATCGGCGCGATGGGGTTGCTCTACAGCGACCGGCACGGCTTCACGCCCGAGGAGCGCAACATCCTCGTCGCCCTAGGCTCCAGCATCGCGCAGAGCCTGCAGCGGGCCATGTTCTACGAGCAGGAGAAGGACATCGCCCAGGGCCTCCAGCAGGCCATGCTGCCGCGCACCATCCCCAGCGTGCGCGGCGCCGAGGTGGCCGTCCGCTACCGCGCCGCCACCATAGGCGGCGCGAACGGCCGGGACATCGGCGGCGACTGGTACGACGTGATCCCGCTGCCCGGCGGCCGGGTCGGCGCGGTCATCGGCGACGTCCAGGGCCACGACACGCACGCGGCGGCCGTCATGGGCCAGCTGCGCATCGTGCTGAGGGCGTACGCGGCCGAGGGCCACACCCCGGCCGCCGTGATGGCCCGGGCCTCCGTCTTTCTGCACGAGCTCGACACGGACCGCTTCGCGACCTGCCTGTACGCCGAGGCGGACCTGTCCACCGGTGTCGTCCAGCTGGTGCGCGCCGGGCACATCGAGCCCCTGCTGCGCGGCCCGGACGGGAACTGCCGGCGTGTTCCGGTGCCCGGGGGACTGCCGCTCGGCCTGTCCGCCGAGTTCGGCAGTCTCGGGTACCCGGTCGGCACGGTGGAGCTCGATCCCGGGCACACCCTGCTGATGTGCACCGACGGCCTGGTGGAGCAGCCCGGCACCGATCTCGACGACGGCATGCGGACGCTCGCCGACTTCATCGCCGCGGGCCCCGAGGACGTACGCGAACTCGCCGACCGGCTCATCGAGATCGCCGAGGAACGCGGCGGGGACGACGACGTGGCCGTGCTGCTGCTGCGCAGGCGGGGCCCGGACAACGGCCGGTCCGGCAACCGGCTCCAGCAGCATGTGGCGCCGGGCGACCCGGAGGCCCTCACCGAGGCCCGGCACATGATCCGGGCCGCCGTCCGCTCCTGGGGGGCCCGTGACCGCTCCGACGAGATCGAGCTGGTCGCCGACGAACTGGTCACCAACGCCCTCATGCACACCGAGGGCGCGGCGATCGTCACCCTGCGCGCGCTGACCGGCGGCGACCGCCGGCTCCGCGTGGAGGTCGAGGACTCCTCCAGTGCGCTGCCCCGCCGCCGCGATGCCGGCGAGTCGGGCGTGTCCGGCCGCGGTCTGCTCCTGGTGGACCTGCTCACCGACGGCTGGGGAGTGGAGGCGCGGGGCGGCGGAAAGTGCGTGTGGTGCGAGTTCGTCGTGCACGAGCACCACTGAGCCCACGTGGCACTCTGGACGTATGCCGGAACTTCCCGAGGTGGAGGCGCTCAAGGACTTCCTGACCGAGCATCTGGTCGGTCACGAGATCGTGCGCGTGCTGCCTGTCGCGATCAGTGTGCTGAAGACGTACGACCCGCCCGTCACCGCGCTGGACGGGCAGGAGGTCACCGCCGTGCGCCGGCACGGCAAGTTCCTCGACCTGACGACCGCGGACGGCCTGCACCTCGTCACCCACCTCGCCCGCGCGGGCTGGCTGCACTGGAAGGACCGCCTCCCCGACGGCCCGCCCCGCCCCGGCAAGGGCCCCCTCGCCCTGCGGGTCGCCCTGGAGACGGGGGAGGGTTTCGACCTCACCGAGGCCGGCACCCAGAAGCGGCTCTCGGTGTACGTCGTCCGCGATCCGCAGGAGGTTCCCGGCGTCGCCCGGCTGGGCCCCGATCCGCTCGCCGCCGACTTCGACGAGGCCCGTCTCGCCGCCCTGCTCGCGGGGGAGCGGCGTCAGCTCAAGGGCGCCCTGCGCGACCAGAGCCTGATCGCCGGCGTCGGCAACGCCTACAGCGACGAGATCCTGCACGCCGCGAGGATGTCCCCGTTCAAGCTGGCGGCCTCCCTGACGCCTGACGAGACCCACACCCTCCACGAGGCCCTGCGCACGACGCTCACGGAGGCGGTCGAGCGCTCGCGGGGCGTGGCGGCGGGGCGGCTCAAGGCGGAGAAGAAGAGCGGCCTGCGCGTCCACGGCCGTACCGGTGAGCCGTGCCCCGTCTGCGGCGACACCGTCCGGGAGGTCTCCTTCAGCGACTCCTCGCTCCAGTACTGCCCCACCTGCCAGACGGGCGGCCGGCCACTGGCGGACCGGAGAATGTCCCGGCTGCTGAAGTAGACCGCCGCGCGCCGCCGTCCGCCGTGTGCTTCGCAAATCCCGCGCGGCGTACGGCAGATCGGCGGAAGGGGTCGACTTGCGGAACGGTCGTCGGGGCAAGACGCTGGAATCATCCGCTCGGACGAATCCTCGGAATCGAGCACGGTCCGTAGGACATGTTCCCCGCGGGAAAGCAGGCGTGCGCCCTCGGCTGTCCTCGTAGTCCGGCGTCGAGGGCGATGCGGCTTCCCGCCCGCGTCTCGGACTGTGCCGAGAAGGAACATCACCATGGACACACCAGTCGAGTACGAGACGAAGATTCCCCGCTACTGTGCCCAACCGGCGCAGACGCAGCCTGTGTTGCGCCCCGACCTCGGTCCCGACCGGGTGGCCGCGATACAGATGGTCGGGACGAAGTGGGTCAACGGCACCGTCCTGCACTACGCGTTCCTCGACCGGGGCGGGGACATCGGCGGTCCGGAGCAGTTGGACGAGGTGCGGCACGCCTTCGACAAGTGGAAGTCCCTCGGCATCGGGCTGGAGTTCAGAGAGGTGGACGACCCGGCCGACGCCGAGATCCGGATCGCCTTCATCGAACGGGAGGGCTCCGCCTCGTTCGTGGGCACGGACGCCCTGACCATCGCCACGACCGAGCACACGATGACCTTCGGGTGGAAGCTGAACACCCCGTACGGCAGGGCCACGGCCCTGCACGAGATCGGTCACGCGATCGGCTTCGCCCACGAGCACCAGAACCCGTTCGCGGGCATCGTGTGGGACGACGAGGCCGTCTACACGGAACTGGCGGGGCTGCCCAACGAGTGGCCGCGGGAGGTCACGTTCCACAACATCCTGCGCAAGCTCTCGAAGACGCAGGTGGCCGGTTCCGCCTGGGATCCGGAATCGATCATGGAGTACGGCTTCCCGCCCGGGCTGATCCGCAAGCCGGAGAAGTACGGCCGTGAGGGCATCGAGTCTCCGCTCGACCTCTCCGCCGTGGACAAGGACCACGTGCTCCGCTGGTACCCGGCGCTGGTCGCCAGGCCGGCGAGGCTCGAACCGTTCCAGTCGTACCCGCTCCAGCTGTCCTCCGGTGAGCAGGCGGACTTCGAGATCGTCCCCACCGAGACCCGCAAGTACGAGATCGGCACCTTCGGACAGGCGGACGCCAATCTGGTCCTCTTCGAGGAGCGCGACGGAGAACCGCGCTATCTGACCGCCGAGAACGACAGCGGACAGGACCGCAACAGCCGCATCGGCGTCCGGCTCGTCAAGGGGCGCCGGTATGTGGCGCGGGTCCGCCTGTACTCCGCCTGGGGCGGCGGCGGAGCGGCTCTCATGTACTGGTGAGACGGGCGCCGGAAATGACCTGAACTCACTCCGGCTGAACTCACTCCGGCCCGGTCACTGGGCCGGGAGCGTCACCAGGTGCTCGCCGCCGGCCGTGCGCAGCTCGTAGCGGGCGATCTCGTCGGGGTGCCAGGCCGCCGCGCCCTGCATGGTGTTGGGGCGGGCGTCGTGCAGCGGGACGGTCCAGCTGGTGACGGTCTGCTCGGAGCCGTCGCGACCGACGGCGATCAGCCGGCAGGAACGCGGGCCCGCGCCGTCCTTGACCTCCAGCTGCACATGGCTGCCCCAGTTCTCGTCCTCGGTGGTCACCTGGGCCCACACCCCGGACTTCTCGTCCGTCGCGGCGGTGACCCGAACGGCGTTCGAGCCGTCGTCGCCACCGCTGCCGCCGCCCGCCGTCATCGCGAGCACGGGACCGGCGAGGGCCACCACCACGGAGGCGGCCACGGCGTACAGCACGCGCCGGCGCACCGCCCGGTGCCGGGCCGCCACCTCGGCGAGCAGCCGGTCCAGGAACTGGGGACCGGGCCCGGCGAAGGGGTGCACGGCGCGCGGGGTGGCGCGCCGGTAGAGCATCATCTGCCGTGCGGTGGGGCCGAACTCGGTGACCTGTGCCGCACACTGAGGACACTCCATGAGGTGGTCCTCGAAGCGGAAAGCCTCTGCTTCGTCCAGCACGCCGAGCGCGTACGCGCCGACGTCGCGATGCCTTTCCAGGGACCTCATGCCGAAACCTCGTGCCGTTGAGTGCCAGTGGGGTTACTCGTTGCTCCCACCGGTACGCACCTGGTCGGCGAATCACTCAAGCCGCGTACCGAATCGTGACCCAGATGTTCGGAGTGATCCGGCCCGCGGATTGGTGGGAATCTAGAAAAGATGAATGGCCAGGTGGCCGAGCGGCAACCCGAGCTGCCAGGCCGGCGTCCAGACCTTGGGTCCGTCGTCCTCGCCGGCGCCCGTGGAGCCGCCCGGCACCGCGTTGAGGTCGGGAGCGAGCAGCTCCGTCTCCTCCAGCCAGCGCCAGGCCGCGGCGGCGAGTTCCAGATCGGGCGCGGGCCCCTCCGACTTCGACGCCTGGGCCGTCAGTTGTGACATACGTGCGCCGACCCAGTCCTGCCACGGCTGGTCGTACGCCGTGAGCGAAAGCCAGGTCTCCAGCTGGGTGACGACCCGGATGCCGGGCAGCTCGCCGTCGGTGTCGGACAGGAAGATGGTCAGTGCCAGGGCATCACGCCCGGCGCGGAACTCGAAGGACGTCGGCGGCATCAGATCGCCGGTCCGCAGCAGTTCGTCGGCGATGTACTCGGCGTACAACCAGGCCATGGGGACGGTCAGTTCGCCGCCGCCGGTGCCGTCCGTGCTCTGGTGCCCTCTGTGCAGCATCCCTT
Organism: Streptomyces sp. B21-105; assembly: GCF_036898465.1. Classification (NCBI taxonomy): domain Bacteria; kingdom Bacillati; phylum Actinomycetota; class Actinomycetes; order Kitasatosporales; family Streptomycetaceae; genus Streptomyces; species Streptomyces sp. B21-105. The sequence goes on from NZ_JARUMJ010000001.1 coordinate 8,362,092, forward strand.
CCTGCCTTCCTCCGGTGCGTGCGCTTCGCCCGTCGCCGGGACGCTGGAGACCCGCTTCCCGGACCCGTCCGGAACACGGATAAGGACACCCGATTACCCAACGGGGGTCCTCGGCAAGGCGCTTTGCGAAGGCTTGACCCGACCGTGGGTTTCAGCGCAGGTCGGCCGCGTATCCCGGAAGTACCCGGCGCAGGGCGCGCAGCGCGTAGTACGCGCGGGACTTCACGGTACCGGGCGGGATGCCGAGCGTTTCGGCGGCCTCCGCCACACTCGCCCCTCGGAAATACACCAGCACCAGGACTTCACGGTGCTCCGGAGTGAGAGTCTTCACAGCCTCGCGCACATCGAGGGTCGCGGCCGCCCGCTCGGCGTGGTCGGCGCAGACGGGCGCGTTCTCCAGCACCGCGTCGCCGACCTCGGCGGGCCGGGCCTGGCGGGCCCGCCGCGCGTCGATCGCGAGCCGCCGGCCGACGGTGAGCAGCCAGGGCCGTACGGAGTCGAAGGCGTCGGCGCGCAGCGCCTCGGGGTGCTGCCAGGCGCGGACCAGGGTCTCCTGGACCAGGTCCTCGGCGCGCTGGCGGTCGCCGTCGCACAGCCGCAGCAGCAGCGCGAAGAGCGGCCGGCCGTGTTCGCGCTGGAGCGCGGCGAGCTCGTGTTCGGCGGTCGTCGTCCGGGCGTTGAGGGCGGCGGTGGCGGTCATGGGCGTATGGCACCGCAAGGGGAGGATTTCAGACAGGGCGTGCACAGGGGTCTGCGGCGGACGGTCGATCGCGTCGGCGAACGGTTCGACGAACGGTCCCGGCTACGCCGATCGCAGGCATCGCCCGTGGACGACGGGTGTGCCGCGGTGGCCGGCCGCCACGTATCGACTAATAGTGACACATGCATAAATATGACAATTTGACTGAACGGGGGTGACCCGGTGATCGCGCGCAGACATCAGGTGGCCCTGGCCCTGACGGTCCTTCTCACCGCGGCCGCCGCCTGCCAGGCCCAGGACGACCGGCCGGGAGAACGACCCGGACGCCCGGCGCCCGCCGGCGCCCGCGGCTTCACCCTCGTCGCCTCCGGCGACGTCCTCCCGCACACCACCGTCATCGACCGCGCCCGCTTCGACGGCGGCGGCGTCGCCTACGACTTCCGCCCCATGCTCGCGGGGATCGCACCCGTCGTCTCCCGCGCCGACCTGGCCCTGTGTCACATGGAGACGGTGTACGGCGCGAACGGCGACTACACCGGCTACCCCGTCTTCAAGTCCCCGCCGGAGATCGCCGCCGCCCTCGCCGCCACCGGCTACGACGGCTGCTCCACCGCCTCCAACCACAGCCTCGACGACGGAGCCGCCGGCGTGCAGCGCACCCTGGACGCGCTCGACGCCGCCGGCGTGCGGCACGCGGGAACCGCGCGCACCGAGGCCGAGGGCAACTCGGTCACCCTGCTGCGCGCCGGCCCGGCCCGCGTCGCCCACCTCGCCTACACCTACGACACCAACGGCTACCCCCTCCCGCCCGGGCAGCCCTGGACCGTCAACCTCATCGACGAGAACCGCATCCTCGCCGACGCCAAGGTCGCCCGGAAGGCGGGCGCGGACGTGGTCGTCGTCTCCGTGCACTGGGGCACCGAATGGCAGGACGCCCCGGACGACCGCCAGCTCACCCTCGCCCGCACGCTCACCGCCTCCCGCACCGACGGCCGCCCCGACATCGACCTGATCCTCGGGACCCACGCCCACGTCCCCCAGGCCTACGAGAAGGTCAACGGCACCTGGGTCGTCTACGGCATGGGCGACCAGATCGCCGGCGAGATGTTCAACCACCAGGGCGCCCAGGACGCGCGTGGCAACCAGTCCACCGTCGCCCGCTTCACCTTCGCCCCGCCCGCCCGGGCCGGCGGCCGCTGGGAGGTGCGCAGGGCCGAGTTCGTGCCGCAGATGTTCGACGTCGACGCGGGACGGGTCGTCGACCTGAACAAGGCCCTCGCCCAGGGCGCCGGCGTCCGGGGCGTGCGCGACCGGATCAGGGACGTCGTCCTGAGCCGGGGCGCGGCCAAGGACGGGCTGGTGATGGGGGAGTGACGAGCGGCCCCGGCGGCGGGGCCGAACCACCGGCGGACCGCGCCGGACCGGGACGGCGGGGCTGCGGCGCCACCGCCCGGACCGGTCGGGACGGGATCGGGACGGCGGGGCAGGTGGGATGCAACGCCACCCTCCGGTCCGGACCGGACCGGACCGCAAGGCGGGTTACGGCACCACCGTCACCGGCCACCGCCCCGCCTTCACCAGCCGCACCGCGACCGACCCCACGATCCGGTGGCCCGCCTGCTCGGAGGCGCCCACCACCACCGCGTCCGCCTTCAGCTCGTCCGCCGCCTTCGCCAGGCCGCTGTAGGGGTCGCCGGGGAAGGTGTGGAACTCCCAGCGCACGTCGAACGTCCCGCGGGTCCGCTCGGCGGCCTCGCGGATCTGGGCGACCAGCTCCTCGGCGACGGCGTCGGTCGTCTCCGCGACCGGCACGCCCAGCGCGGCGCCCGCCGTCATCACCGGCTGCACGTACACCACGGCGAGCAGCGCGTGCTGGCGGCGGGCCAGCCCGCCGGCGTAGGCCGCCGCACGCAGCGAGGAGTCCGATCCGTCCACGCCCACGAGGACGACCTTGGGACCGTCGGTCCCCCGCTCGAACCGGTGCGCGGGCTGCTGCGCGTGTTGTTCCGTCACGCCCCGAGGCTATCGGAGCCCCCGGGACCGGCAGCCGTCGGGCCGTCGGCGCAGGGGCGCGGCGCCGGCGCTGCGCCGGGCGGGTGGAATCATGCCGCCGGTCCGGTGTCGGCAGGGTGCGCCGGGGCCCGGTCGGGCGACTGATGACTGCATGAAGAAGGAGCAGTTGTTCACGCGACGCCGGGCGTTGTTCGCCGGCGCAGCCGCCGTCGGAGCGGTCGGCACGGCCGGGGTGTTCGCATGGGGCGACAAGGGCGAGCCGGTCAGGGCCGCCGCCTCCGCCGCGGGAGCCCCGGCGCGCAGCCTCCCGCTGAAGCCCTCCGCCTACCGCCTCCAGCCGCTGACCGGCTACGGCCCCCCGCACGCCGCGCCCGCCCGCACCCCGGTGCGCCACGAGCCGCTGCTGCGGATGACCGGCCGCGGCCGCACCATGGTGCTGACCTTCGACGACGGACCCGACCCCCACTACACCCCCGGCATCCTCGACACGCTGGGTGAGTACGACGTGCGCGCGACGTTCTTCGTGTGCGGGGAGATGGCCGTCGACAACCAGGACCTGCTGGCCCGGATGGCCGACGAGGGCCACGTCGTCGGCAACCACACCTGGTCCCACCCGCTGCTCACCAGGCTGACCCGCGCCAAGATCCGCTCCGAGATGTCCCGCACCAGCGACGTCATCGAGGAGGGCTACGGGGAGCGGCCCCGCTGGTTCCGCGCCCCCTACGGCGCGTGGAACCGCGCCGTCTTCCAGTTCGGCTCCGAACTGGGCATGGAGCCGCTCGCCTGGACGGTCGACACCCTCGACTGGACCACCCCCGGCACCGGAGTGATCGTCGACCGGGTCGAGAAGGGCGCCGCCCCCGGCGTCGTGGTGCTCTCGCACGACGCCGGGGGCGACCGCACCCAGAGCGTCAAGGCGCTGCGCAGGTATCTGCCGCAACTGCTGGACTCCGGCTACCACCTCACGCTGCCGCACGCGCAGCGCGCCTGACGCGGGCCCGCCCGCCCGGCCGGCGTCCGCTCAGCGGACCTCGACCAGGCGGGCGAAGGCGACGACGTTCCCGTCGTACCCGTTCGCCTTGGAGAAACCGCCGCCGCAGGTGATGACCCGCAGTTCCGGGGATCCCTTGGAGGCGTAGACGCGGTCGCCGGGGAAGTTGTTCTTCGCGAACACCTCGATGCCGTAGATCTCGAACACCGCCGTCTTTCCGTCCTTGCGGGACACCTCGACGCGGTTTCCCTTTTTCAGCGCGCCGAGGCCGTAGAAGACGGCGGGGCCGAGCTTGTTGTCGACATGGCCGACGACGACCGCCGTCCCCTTCTCGCCCGGCGAGACGCCGCCGGTGAACCAGCCGGCCAGGTTCGGGTCCTCGGGCGGCGGCGCACCCACCCAGCCGTCCGTGTCGAGGCCGACCGCCATGACCGGCGCGTCGACCCGGATGGCGGGGATCCGCACCCGGTCCGGCTCGGCGAAGGGCAGGGCGGCGGCGGTCCGTCCGAAGACGTCGCCGACGGTCCGGCCGTCCGCCGCCGCGGCCGAGGCCGGCTGCGGCGGGCCGATGTCGAACTCCCCCGACCCGTTGCGGATGAGCGCGAGACCGGTCAGCAGAACAAGCGCTATCACGCCCCAAGGGGCGCGCTTCCTCCGCCGCTCCTCCTCTTCCGCCGCCTCGGACAGCTCGTACGCAGACATTCGCCATCCCCTTTCGACGCGGCCGTCGCCGCGTCCTTTCGCGCATACGAGAACGCTAAGTGCCGCGACGTGAACCGGCGACGGGGCAACGGCGAACGGGTGGCCCCGGCTTCGTCCGGTGCGCCATCCGAGTTGACGACGACAGATATTTTCTGACGGTCCGTGACCTGCGGCGATATCCGATTGTGTGCATATCGCTCGGCGTGTCCTCTCACCAGGACGGACCATTCCCGAAATGCGGGCGCCCGCGCGGCGTCCGAGGGTCGGTCCGGGAGGCGCTTTCTCGCCGACATGCCGGGGACGGGACCCGGGGCGCCTTCCGCGGAGGATCACATGCGTACCACTCGTGCTCTGGCGGCTTCGGCGGTCTCCGCCGCCGCGGCCGCCGCCATCGCCCTCACCGCCCCCGCCGCTGTCGCCCGGGACGGCATGGGCGCCAACCCCAGCAACATCGTCGTCCTGCCCGGCGTCATCGCCCGCGGCGGGCAGCTCACCATCACCGTCGACGGCTGCCCCGGCGGCGGCGCCGCGACCTCGGCCGCGTTCCCGCAGACCCAGCTGACGCCGATCACCGGCGCCAACCAGACCGCCAGGGGCACCGCCACCGTCAACGACACCGCCCGCCCCGGCGCCTACGACGTCACCGTCAACTGCTCCGGCCGTACCCTCACCCGCCCGGCCGCCTTCACCGTCATCGGCGGTGTCCGCGGCGGCCTCGGCGGCAGCAGCACCAGCGGCGCCACCCCGACCGACGTCGCGATCGGCGGCGGGCTCGTCGCCGCGGCGGCGGTCGGCGGCGGTCTGTTCTGGATGCGGCGCCGCGCCGAGCGCCGCATCTGACGTCCGCTCCTGCGCGGACCGCGGACCGCGCAGGAGCGGACGTGACACCGGACTTCGCCCCGGACCTGCTGGGTTCCGGGGCGAAGCCCCGTGTGCGGCGAAGTCCCGTGTGCGGCGAGCCGTCAGCCGCCGTCCTCGCCCGTGCGGCGCCGCGCGACGCGGTAGGCCGCGGCCACGGAACCCGCGATGAGCGCCGAGCCCAGCCCGATCTCCCGGAGGTCGAACCCGGCGGCGCTGCCCCCCTCACCGGCGTGCACGCCCCGTGGCGGCTCGGGGCGCACGGGATCCGGACGGGCGGCGGCGATCGTCAGTTCCTTGACGGCGCTGACGCCGCCGCAGCCGAACGTCACCCGGTACGAGGCGCCCGGCTCGGCGTGCCGGTCGACCACCGCCACCGCCGACGTGGAACCCTTCGGGACGACGACGGCGTCGAACACGCCCGAGGTGACCCTCACGGAGCTGCGGCAGCCGCTGGTGACACGGTCGACCTCGAGGACGACCTCGCCGCCCGCGGCGACCGTCGAGGGCAGCACCCGGTAGCCGTTGGACATGACGTAGTGGTTGTCGTCGTCGCTCGCGACGGCGGCCGGTGCGAAGCAGGTCAGGGCGGCGACGCCCAGAAATGCGGCCGAAGCGACGCGTATCGCGCCCATGATGGATCCTCCGGTCCCCGAGGAGCGGCTGCGGACCTGTTCCGCTCGTTGCCGACAACGCACCTCGATGACCGAAACGCTAGGAACACGTGTGCGCTCCCGCGATCGCTGTCGTACGAATGGGGCATGCCTGTGGGTCGCTCGGGGGACGTCGTTCCCGCACCCGGGTGACGGCGGCGGCGTGGCGGCCGCCCTCCGGGGCGTGTGTGTGGGACAGCCCGGGGCCGGCCCCGAGGGCCTCAGCTCCCGATTCCCGGGAACAGCCGGAGGAACGGTTCGGCCGACGCGGAGACACCGCGGCTGTAGGGCGCGTCGAAGTCCCAGATGAGGAAGAGCAGGAAGGCGATGAGCGCCGAGAACAGCCCGGCCAGGACCAGTTCGCGGGTGGTGCGCCGGATCTGCAGCGCGAACACCATGCCGATGGTGATGACGGCCCCCGCCAGCAGCCCGAACCACACCACGCCGGGCATGGTCGCCCCCGTCGAATCGGCGCGGGCGTTGCGTGCCTGGTCGGCCGCCGCCAGTTGGTCCAGCAGCGGCTGGTAGGCCTGTGCCTGGAAGTCGGAGGCCGGTTGGTAGTCGGTGACGTCCACCCGGACCTGCTGGAGGAGCTCGTCGCCGCGCCGGCTGACGTCGCCGCCGTCGGCCATCTCCTTCCATTCCTTGGTGACGACGTGTCCGACATAGGCGTTGACATCCGCTCGAACACGGTCACGGACGTCCGCCGGATAGACGCGCACCCGCTCGGAGATCTCGTGCAGCGCCTGCGCCTCGGCCTGCACATGGTCCTGGGCGGTACTCCGCGCCTCCCAGACGCCGGCGATGGCCAGACCGAGGACGATGGCGTACACCACGCCGATCCACATCGTCATGTACTCGATGACGTCCGGGGTCTCGGAGGGGTCCTCGTCCTCGGGTGCCCTGCGGTGCCGTACGAGGGTGATGACGACCACCACCGCACAGGCGGCGAGCATCGCGAGGGTGAGAACAAGCCATTCCGGCAAGGAAAGCCTCCAGGATCGGCATCAGCGCGGTCGCAGCGCGGCGACGGCGATCAGCGCGGGCACGGTGACGAGCAGGACGTAGGTGACCGGCGACCGGCGCCCGCGGGCAGGTCGCTGACGTGCCTTCGCGTGGTAGGCGGGGTAGGTCACCGGGGCCGCCGAGGGGCGCGGGGCGGGCGTCGGGGCGGGCGTGGGGGCCGGCGGGGGTGTGGGGGCCGGCGGGGGTGTGGGGGCCGGCCGCGGCGCGGCGCGGCGCGGCGGCGCAGGGGCCGGTGGCTCGGGGCGCGGTTTCGGCGCCGGGGGCCGGGGCGCGTAGGGAGGCGGCTTCGGGGCCGGCGCCGGTGACCGGGGCGGGGTGGGCGCAGGGGTGGGTGTGGGCGGCGGGGGCGGGGTCGGTTCGGGCGGTTCCGGCTTCGGCGGCTCGGGCGGTTCCGGTGGCTCGGGCGGCGGGGTGGGCTGCGGGCAGACAGGGGAGGCCTGCCACCCGTGGCTCCCCGCGACGGCCACCGCCTCGGTGCCGTCCTGGCCCGTCGAGGCGTACGCGCACGCGTCGGCCGTCGCCACGCCGGCCGGGACGGCCGCGAGGATCCAGACCGCGGTCACCAGGGCCAGACCTCGTGTGACGAGGGCGGATCGGGTCGGTTCGGGTCCATGCACGTCGGAGATCATGCGGCCTCGCGCGGCGAGGGGAGTCCTCGCCCGGCGGGGATTGCCCCGAACGGGGGAAGAACGGTTCCCCAGGTTTGCCGGGCGGTGCGTTCGCTTATGCGGCCCGTCGTCCGTCTGTGCGATCGTCGCGTTCCGTGCAGGTGGGGACGTCCGACGGGGGCGTGCGGTGAGGGCGTCCGGCGGGGACGTCGTGAGCGGCCCGGGGCGGCCGGGGACGGCCCGCGTCACAGGTCGTGGAAAGAAATTTGTGCCGCTGTTGAACACAACGGACCTCCGCATGCGTACCCAGTGTCGTGCGGTGGCGCAGCAGGGCGCCGCAACACCTTGGGAGGATCGGGGAGTTGTTGACGATGAAGACCACCTGGCGGAGCGCCTCACTCGCGGCTGGCACCGTGGCCGTACTGGCGCTGACGACGGCGTGCGGATCGGAAAGCGGCACGTCAGCGTCGAGCCAGAACGTCGGGGCCACGGCTCCGGCCGGTGGCATCGGGGGCGTCGGCAGCGGTTACGGCCAGGTCGGCGCCAGTGCGAGCCCGGCGCCCGGCGGCGTCGGCGCGGGCACCGGAGCACAGGGCGGATCGACGGGCGAGCTGGCCGTCAGCGCGAACGCGGAACTGGGCAAGATCCTCACCGACGGCACCGGCAAGACCCTCTACCGCTTCGACGCGGACACCGCTGAACCCCCGAAGTCGAACTGTGAGGGCGACTGCGCGACCGCCTGGCCGCCGGTGTCCGCCGACGACGCGAGCGCCGGCGACGGCATCGACAAGTCGCTGCTCGGCGAGATCACCCGCTCCGACGGCAGCAAGCAGCTCACCGTGGGCGGCTGGCCCGCCTACTACTACGCCAAGGACGCCAATCCCGGCGACACCACCGGCCAGGGCGTGGGCAACAAGTGGTTCGCGCTGACCCCCGAGGGCAAGAAGGCCAAGGGCGGCGGCGCGAGTGGCGGGGGCGGAGGCGGCGATGCCGCCCTGGCCGGGCTGTCCGTCCGCAAGGACCCCAATCTCGGTGACATCGTCGTCGACAAGAACGGCATGACCGTCTACCGGTTCCTGAAGGACAAGGCGTGGCCCAAGCCGGTCTCGAACTGCAACGGCCCGTGCCTGGAGAAGTGGCCGGCGGTGGAGCCGGTCGAGCCGAACGACACCAAGGGCGTCCAGAAGAAGGGCCTGATGAGCTTCACCCGGGGTGACGGCGTCAAGCAGCAGACGGTCAACTGCTCGCCGATCTACACCTTCTCCGGTGACAAGGCTCCCGGCGACATCAACGGTCAGGGCGTGGGCGGCACCTGGTACGCCGTCGCGCCCGACGGAAAGCTGGTCGGAGCGCCGGGGCAGTAGGAACGCCTCCCCAGGGCCGGTTCCCGAAAGCCGCCCCCTCGCGCACGACCCGTTGGTCCGCCCCCTCCGCGCCGCACGGAGGGGGCGGACCGCTGTGCTTGTCGGGCCCCCGCCTCGTGTGCGTAGAATTCGGCCGCCCTCCGGGCCGCTTCCGGAACTCTCCGGAGCGTCCCGGACACTTTTCGTGGCCCCGCGGGGGTCGTCGGTCCGGCACGTGCCGGAGGCAGTGACCGGGAACGGACGGTCAATTTCCGTTTCCCCTCGCCCGTTTGGCGGGCGATCAGTAGCCTCAGCTCGAACACCGGATCGCCTACGCCTTGGAGAGATAGATGGAGCGTCCCGCCTGGGCCCCTCGGAGCATCGACATCTCGGTGCCGAGCGTCTCGCGGATCTACGACTACTACCTGGGCGGATCGCACAACTTCGAGGTGGACCGGGAAGCGGCCCGCAAGGCCATGGAGTTCATCCCCGGACTGCCGAAGATCAGTCAGGCGAACCGGGCGTTCATGCGCCGTGCCGTGCGGTACGCGGTCGCCGAGGGCGTCACCCAGTTCCTCGACATCGGCTCCGGGATCCCCACGTTCGGCAACGCGCACGAAATCGCCCGGGCGGCGAGCCCCGGCGCGCGCGTGGTCTACGTCGACCACGACCCGGTGGCCGTGGCGCACAGCGAGGCGGTGCTGGCGGACTGCGACGGCGTCGACGTCGTGGCCGCCGACCTGCGCAAGCCGCGGGAGATCCTGACCAGCCCGCAGGTGGGGCAACTGCTCTACCTGGAGCGGCCGGTGGCCCTGCTGCTGGTCGCCGTGCTCCACTTCGTCGAGGACGCCGACGACCCGTACGCGGCGGTCGCCGAACTCGGCGCCGCGCTCGCGCCCGGCAGTCTGCTGGTGCTCACGCATGCCTCGTACGAGGGAATCCCGCAGCTGTCGCAGCGGGCCGAGGGCGCCGTCGACGTATACAAGGACATTCGCAATCCGCTGGTCATGCGCTCGCGTGACGAGATCGGGCGGTTCTTCGAGGGGTACGACATGGTGGAGCCGGGACTGGTGCCGATGCCGCACTGGCGGCCGGACACGGCGCCGGAGGACGAGGACCCGTGGGCCTTCTCCGGGTTCGCCGGCGTGGGGCGTACGGCGTGAGTGCGGAGCCGGACGGGCCGGAGGACAGACTGCGGCGGTTCGTGACGATCTGGAGCCGGGCCGTGTACCCGGTGACCTCGACGTCGCTGACCCGCCCCGAGCTCGAAGAGCAACTCCTGCCGCTGGCGGGGCGGTTGCGTGCGGCGCTGCTGGATCGGACCCTCGACGCCGACGCCGCCAAAGCGGTCGGCGCCGCCCTGGTCGAGGTGCACTGCACCGACCCCGAGGCGCTCAGCCGCACGCTCGACTGCGTCGACGCCTATCTGGTGCTCTACTGCGGCGAGGACGGCCCCCAGGAAGACCTGCGCACCCGCGCCTCACGGCTGCAGCACGCCATGGCGGGCGGCTACGCGGCGGCGCTGCGCGAGCGCACCCTCGCCGAGCAGGAGGCCATCGCCCAGGCCGCGTTGCGCGCCCAGGGCGTCGTCGCGCAGGCGCTGCACGCCAGCGAGGCCCGCTTCCGCGCGGTCTTCGAGGGCGCCGCGATAGGGATCAGCATCGCCGACCTGGAGGGCAACGTCCTCCAGGTCAACGGGGCGTTGTCGCGCATGTTCGGCGGTTCGGAGCAGTCGCTGCGGGGCCGCAAGGTCCAGGAGCTCACCCACCCCGAGGACCCGCCGCAGACCTGGCGGCTGTACGACGAGCTCGTCCGCGGCGAACGTGAGCACTACCACACGGAGAAGGCGTTCAGCCGCCCCGACGGCACGGTCCTGTGGACCAATCTGACGGTGTCGCTGCTGCGGGACGCCGACGGGGTCCCGCAGTACCAGCTGGCCCTGATGGAGGACACCACCGAGCGCCGGCTGCTCAATCTGCGGCTGCGCTACGAGGCCACCCACGACGCGCTCACCGGACTGCCCAACCGCACCCTGTTCTTCGAACGGCTGGAGAAGGTGCTGGCGGCCGGCGAGGGCCGCCGGTTCGGCCTGTGCTACCTCGACCTCGACGGCTTCAAGACCATCAACGACAGCCTCGGGCACGCCGCCGGCGACCGGCTGCTGGTGGAGGTCGCCGACCGGCTGCAGTCCTGCGCGACCGCGCCCGGCGAGATGGTCGCCCGCCTCGGCGGCGACGAGTTCGTGGCGCTGACCACCGGCCCCGACACCCGCCACGAGGTCGACGAGCTCGCCGCGCGCATCATGAACGCGCTGGTCGCGCCCGTCGGCATCGACGGCCGTGAGCTGACCGTGCGCGGCAGCATCGGCATCGTCGAAGGGCCGGCCGGGGAGCGCAGCGCGGCGGAGGTGCTGCGCAGCGCCGACATCACCATGTACCGGGCCAAGTCGGCGGGCGGCAACCGCTTCGAGGTCGCCGACCCGGAGGCCGACGCCCGCGCCATCACCCGGCACGGCCTGACGACGGCGCTCCCGGCAGCCCTCGAACGCGGCGAGTTCTTCATCGAGTACCAGCCGCTGGTCCACCTCGGCGACGGCAGCGTGCGCGGCGCGGAGGCGCTGGTGCGCTGGCTGCATCCGCAGCACGGGGTGCTCGGACCCGACCGGTTCATCCCGCTCGCCGAGCACACCGGGCTGATCGTGCCGCTGGGCCGCTGGGTGCTGGAGGAGTCGGTACGGCAGGCCGGTGAGTGGCGTGACCGCGACGAGGACACCGGCCCGCTGCGGATCAACGTCAACCTGTCCCCGTGCCAGCTCACCCACCCCGGCCTGGTGCAGGACACCGTCGACATCCTGGAGCGCGCGGGCGTCGACCCGGCCGCGCTGTGCCTGGAGGTGACGGAGTCGGCGTTGATCGGCGCCGACGACGCCCTGCTCAAACCGCTGCGCCGGCTCGCCGAGATGGGCGTGGACATCGCGCTCGACGACTTCGGCACGGGCTACTCCAACCTCGCCAACCTGCGCCGGCTCCCGGTGAGCGTGCTCAAGCTGGACCGCTCCTTCACCCAGGGCATGCAGCAGTTCCCGGCGGACCCGGTCGACCTCAAGATCGTCGAGGGCATCGTCTCGCTCGCGCACAGTCTGGACCTCGCGGTCACCGTCGAGGGCGTGGAGACCGGCGCCCAGGCCGAGCAGCTGCGGATACTCGGCTGCGACACGGCCCAGGGCTGGTACTACGCCCGCCCCGGCCCCCCGGACCGCCTCCACGACCTGGCCCTCGTGGACGCGACGGGCTGACCTCGGGCGCGACCGCTCCGGGCGGGGGAGCGGGGCGTTCGCGGCCCGGACCGGGAGCCCGCGCGCGGCGGGCCGGCCGGTTGCCGAGGCGGTCGGCGCCGCCCTGGCGCGCCGCACACGCGGGCCGGGTCACCGGGCCGCACACGCGGGCCGGGTCACCGCTCCAGCAGCATGCGCTGCAGCTCCCGCGCCGCGCGGGGCGGCGCCACGTCGCTGCGGTGGGCCAGGGCGATCGTGCGGAACAGGCCCGGCCGGGCGAGCGGCGTGACCCGCAGGCCCCGGCCGGAGCGGGCGGCCACCATCCGGGGGACGACGGCCACCCCGAGGCCGGCCCGCACGAACCCGAGCACCGCGTCCATCTCGCCGCCCTCGACCGCGAAGTCGGGTTCGAAACCCTCCGCGCGGCACGCGGCCACGGTGAGTTCCCGCAGGTCGTAACCGTGCCGGAACATCACCAGGCGCTCGCCCTCCAGGTCGGCGATCCGCACGGTCCGCCCCTGCCCCGGCCCGGTCGCCTCCGGTGACGACACCACCACCAGGTCCTCGCGCAGCAGCTCCACCGTGGTCAGCGCCGGGGACGGGGTGGGCAGGGGCAGGACGACCAGGGCGAGGTCGAGGGCGCCGCGCGCCAGCTCGCGGACGAGGTCGTGCGAACCGCCCTCCTCGATCAGCAGCCGGATCCCCGGATAGCGGTCGTGGAAGGCGCGCAGCACGTCCGGGAGCAGGCCCGTGCAGACACTGGGCGTCGCCCCGAGCCGCACCCGGCCGCCGCGCAGCTGCACCAGCTCCTGCACCTCGTACCGGGCGGTCTCGGTGTCCGCGAGGATCCGCCGGGCCAGGGGCAGCAGCGCCTCACCGGCGTCCGTGAGTGTGATGTTGCCCCGCGCCCGCAAGAACAGATCCGCCCCCAACTCCCGCTCCAGCGCCTTGATCTGCTGCGACAGCGACGGCTGCGCCACGTGCACGAGCTCGGCGGCCCGGGTGAAGTGCCGGGTCTCGGCGACCGCCACGAAGTACTGGAGCTGCTGGAACTGCATACCGCCAGCATACGCCGACGATAGTCCTGGGCTATGGAATCCAGGCAGACCATGTCTTGGACCGATCGGTCGGCCCCGCCGTAGCGTCTGCAGACATGGCTCTGGCAACGCGGACGGACCGACGGTCGTCCATGGCGCGCACCGTGTGGGACTCCTCCGTCGGCAAGAAGACGGTGATGGCCGTCAGCGGCATGATCATGCTGCTGTACCTGGTCGCCCACGTCATCGGCAACCTCAAGATCTTCTTCGGCCCGGCGGAGTTCAACCACTACGCCCACTGGCTGCGCACGGTCGGCGAACCGTTCATGCACTACGAGTGGACGCTCTGGCTGGTCCGGGTGGTGCTGGTCGTCGCGGTGGTCGCCCACGCCGTGTCCGCCTACCAGCTCAGCCGCCGCGACCTCAGGGCGCGGCCCAGCAAGTACGTGCACAAGAAGCCGCGGGCGAGCTACGCCACCCGCACCATGCGCTGGGGCGGGATCATCCTCGCCCTCTTCATCGTGTGGCACATCCTCGACCTGACCACCGGCACCGTGCACAGCGGCGGCTTCCAGGAGGGCCACCCGTACCAGAACGTCGTGGACACCTTCTCCACCTGGTACGGGAACGTCATCTACATCGTGGCGATGCTCGCCGTCGGCCTGCACGTGCGGCACGGCTTCTGGAGCGCCGCCCAGACCCTCGGCGTGGGCAGCCGCACCCGCGACCGCGCCCTCAAGATCTTCGCCGACGTCCTCGCACTGCTGCTCACGGCCGGATTCCTCGCCGTGCCCGTGGGCGTCATGACCAAAGTGGTGAGCTGAACATGAGTCCCTTCCCGTCCTACGCGCACTACACGACCGGTGAGCCGGTCGTCGACGCCAAGGCACCGTCCGGCCCCGTCGCCGAGCGCTGGGACACGCGCCGCTTCGAGGCCAAGCTGGTCAACCCCGCCAACCGGCGCAGGCACACGGTGATCGTCGTCGGCACCGGCCTCGCGGGCGGCTCGGCCGGCGCCACGCTCGCCGAACAGGGCTACCACGTGGTCCAGTTCTGCTACCAGGACTCCCCGCGGCGCGCCCACTCCATCGCCGCCCAGGGCGGCATCAACGCGGCGAAGAACTACCGTAACGACGGCGACTCCGTGCACCGCCTGTTCTACGACACCGTCAAGGGCGGCGACTTCCGGGCCCGGGAGTCCAACGTGCACCGGCTCGCGCAGATCTCCGTCGAGATCATCGACCAGTGCGTGGCACAGGGCGTGCCCTTCGCCCGCGAGTACGGCGGACTGCTCGACACCCGCTCGTTCGGCGGCGTGCAGGTCTCGCGGACCTTCTACGCCCGCGGCCAGACGGGGCAGCAACTGCTCCTCGGCGCCTACCAGGCCCTCAGCAGGCAGATCGCCGCCGGCAACGTCGAGATGCACCCGCGGACCGAGATGCTCGACCTGATCGTCGTCGACGGCCGGGCCCGGGGCATCGTGGCCCGTGACCTGATCACCGGGAAGATCGACACCTACGTCGCGGACGCCGTCGTCCTGGCCAGCGGCGGTTACGGAAACGTCTTCTACCTGTCGACCAACGCCATGAACTCCAACGCCACCGCGATCTGGCGGGCGCACCGGCGTGGCGCCTGGTTCGCCAACCCGTGTTTCACCCAGATCCATCCGACCTGCATCCCGCGCACCGGCGACCACCAGTCGAAGCTGACGCTGATGAGCGAGTCGCTGCGCAACGACGGCCGGATCTGGGTGCCGAAGACCAAGGGCGACGACCGTCCGCCGCACCGCATCCCCGAGGACGAGCGCGACTACTACCTGGAGCGCGTCTACCCCGCATTCGGCAACCTGGTCCCACGCGACATCGCGTCGCGCGCCGCGAAGAACGTCTGCGACGAGGGCCGCGGCGTCGGCCCGGGCGGACAGGGCGTGTACCTGGACTTCGCCGACGCGATCGCACGCCTGGGCCGCAAGGCCGTCGAGGCCCGGTACGGCAACCTCTTCGACATGTACCGGCGGATCACCGACGAGGATCCGTACGAGGTCCCGATGCGGATCTACCCGGCCGTGCACTACACGATGGGCGGACTGTGGGTCGACTACGACCTGCAGACCACCGTCCCCGGCCTGTTCGCGATCGGCGAGGCCAACTTCTCCGACCACGGCGCGAACCGCCTCGGCGCCTCCGCCCTGATGCAGGGCCTCGCGGACGGCTACTTCGTCCTGCCGGCCACCATCAACGACTACCTCGCCCGCAACCCGCGCCAGAGCGAGGTGAGCGACGAACACCCCGCCGTCCAGGAGGTGCTGGCCGACACCCACGACCGTCTCAACCTGCTGCTGGCGGTGGACGGCGACCGCACCCCGGACTCCTTCCACCGCGAACTCGGCGAACTGATGTGGGAGTTCTGCGGCATGGCCCGCACGGACGCCGGACTGCGCAAGGCCCTGGAGCGCATCCCGCAGATCCGCGAGGAGTTCTGGCGGCGCATCAAGGTCCCCGGAACCGGCGAGGAGTTCAACCAGTCCCTGGAGAAGGCCAACCGGATCGTCGACTACCTCGAACTCGCCGAGCTGATGTGCCTCGACGCGCTGCACCGCGCCGAGTCCTGCGGCGGCCACTTCCGCGAGGAGTCCCAGACCCCCGACGGCGAGGCCGCCCGCCGCGACGACGAGTTCGGCTACGCCGCCGCCTGGGAGTTCACCGGGACGGGCGCGGCGCCCACCCTGCACAGGGAAGACCTGGTCTTCGAGTACGTCCACCCCATCCAGCGGAGCTACGCATGAGGCTCACCCTGCGCGTCTGGCGGCAGCGCAACACCGACGCCGAAGGCGCCATGTCCACGTACGAGGTGGACGGCATCTCGCCCGACATGTCCTTCCTGGAGATGCTCGACACCCTCAACGAAGAGCTCATCCTGTCCGGCGACGACCCCGTCGCCTTCGACCACGACTGCCGCGAGGGCATCTGCGGCGCGTGCTCGCTCGTCATCAACGGCGACGCGCACGGACCGGAGCGCACCACCACCTGCCAACTGCACATGCGGTCCTTCCGGGACGGCGACACCATCGACGTCGAGCCGTGGCGGGCCGCCGCCTTCCCCGTCGTCAAGGACCTGGTGGTCGACCGCAGCGCCTTCGACCGGATCATCCAGGCCGGCGGGTACGTCACCGCACCCACCGGCGCCGCACCCGAGGCCCATGCCACACCGGTGCCCAAGCCGGACGCCGACCTCGCCTTCGAGCACGCGGAGTGCATCGGCTGCGGGGCGTGCGTGGCCGCCTGCCCCAACGGCGCGGCGATGCTGTTCACCTCCGCCAAGGTCAACCACCTGAACGTGCTGCCGCAGGGCGCGCCCGAGCGGGAGACCCGGGTGCTGGACATGGTGGCGCAGATGGACGAGGAGGGGTTCGGCGGCTGCACCCTCGCCGGGGAGTGCGCGACGGCCTGCCCCAAGGGCATTCCGCTGATGTCCATCACCGGCATGAACAAGGAATGGCTGCGGGCGACCCGGAAAGCCGCCAAGCGGTAGGCCCGGGTCGGGTCGGGTCGGGTCGGTAGAGCGTTCGCCGAAGGTGCGGACGGGCGGGGCCGGGAGTGGTGCTCCCCGGCCCCGTCTCGCATCTGCGGGACGGGCGGGGCGCAACGGAGGGGCGGGCGCGCCGAGTTGATGGGATCATGACGCGTCCCGAACTTCCGAGGGGAGCGCGTGTGAGTACGGATCCGGCCGGCACACCGGTGCTGGTGACGGGCGGCAGCGGCTTCGTGGCCGCGCATCTCGTCCAGCAGCTCCTCGCACGCGGCCACCGCGTGCACACCACCGTGCGCTCCACGGCGAACGCGGCCAAGTGCGGCCCGCTGCACGCGCTCCAGGACGCCTTTCCCGGCCGCCTCGACCTCTTCGAGGCCGACCTGCTGACCGAGGGCTCCTTCGACGAGGCGATGCGGGCCTGCACGGTGGTCTTCCATGTCGCCTCGCCGTTCCTGATGCCGGAGAAGATCAAGGACGGCCGGCGGGACGTCGTGGAACCCGCCCTGCGGGGCACCCGCAACGTCGTGGCGTCGATCGAGCGCACGCCGACGGTCCGCCGGCTCGTCCTCACCTCCACGGTGGGCGCGATCTTCGGCGACTACGCCGACGTACGGGAGATGGACGGCGGGACGCTGTCGGAGAAGTACGTCAACACCACCAGCACGGTGGAGAACAACCCCTACCACTACGCCAAGACGGTCGCCGAGCAGGCGGCCTGGGAGGCCGAGGCCGCGCAGGACCGCTGGCGCATGGTCTCCCTCAACCCCGGCCTGATCCTGGGGCCTTCGCTCACCCCGTCCTCCGACTCGGGCAGCCTGTTCCTGCTCGACGAACTGTTCAAGGGCTACTTCTTCTACGGTGCCCCGGACTTCAGCTTCACCACGGTCGACGTGCGGGACGTGGCCGCGGCCCACATCGCGGCCGCCGAACACCCCGGCGCCCACGGCCGGTACATCCTCGCCGCCGAGGAGATGACCTCCTTCCACCGGATGGCGAAGATCCTCCTGGAGCAGCACCCGAGGAACCTGCGCCTGCCCCGGACGGCCCTTCCGCACTGGCCGGTCCGCGTCCTCGGCCCCGCCTTCGGCCTCTCCCAGGCCTACATCCGCAGCCACCTCGGGATCCGCTTCCGCGTCGACAACCACAGAAGCACCGAGGAACTCGGACTCGTCTACCGCCCGATCGAGGAGACCGTGACGGACCACTACCGGGCTTGGCGGGAGCAGCGCGTCCGGGGGTGAGCGGCGTCCGGCGATGAGCGCGCGGGCCGGGTCCTGGGCCGACGTCGATCGCCCGGGCTACGGGTGCGGGGTCGCGGCCAGGTGCGCGCCGTCGTGGCGCTCCCGGTCGACGATCCCGGCGAGCCGTCGGTAGGAGCCCAGCAGCGCCGCCCGGTCGTAGGTGCTGGTCGTCACCAGCACCTCCTGCGCACCCGTCTCGTCGAGCAGGGACTCCAGCTCCCGGGCGACCTGCTCCTCGTCGCCGACGACGCCGCCGGCGAGCCCGGACTCGTAGAACCCGCGCGCCTTGGCGGTCATCGGCCGTCGCTCGGCCTCCTCGGCGGGTGGCAGCGCAGGGAAGGCGCCGTGGGTCCGCGAGTACGCCATGGACCAGGCCTCCGGTATCAGCAGCCGGCGCGCGGCCTCGGGCGTCGCGGCCACCGCGACCGTCCCCGAGACGACGACGTACGGCTCGGCCGCCCACGGCGAGGGCCGGAAGGCGGCGCGGTAGCGGTCGATGGCGCGCAGCATCCTCTCGCGGTCGCGGAGGTCGCCGACGACCATCGGCAGGCCCGCGCGGGCGGCGATCTCCGCACCCTCGCCCAGGGCCAGCACGAACGGCGGTACGGCCAGCCCCTCCGACGGCCGGGCGTGCACCCCCGTCGGCGAAGCGCCGGCGAACCAGTCGAGCAGCTCTTGCAGTTGCCCCGCGAAGTCGTCGGCGTCGTCCTTGTCCCGGCCCAGCGCCCTGCGCACCCCGTCGGTGAAGCCCACCGAACGCCCGAGCCCCATGTCGATGCGGCCCGGGAACAGGGACTCCAGGACGCCGAACTGCTCGGCCACGACCAGCGGGCGGTGGTTGGGCAGCATCACCCCGCCGGTGCCGACGCGGATGGTGTCCGTCGCGCCGGCCACGGCGGCCGCCAGGACGGTGGGCGCGGACCCGGCGACACCCGGCACGCCGTGGTGCTCCGACACCCAGAACCGGTGGTAGCCGAGCCGCTCCGCCTCCTGCGCCAGCCGCACGGTGTCCCGCAGCGCCTGCGCGCCGGTGTGCCCCTCACGGGTGCGTGAGCGGTCGAGGACGGAGAAGCGGGCCGAGGCGATCAGTGAGCTCATACAGGGTTCAACGCCTGACGGCCCACGGGATTCCTCGGCCCCGGTGCCCCCGGTGCCCCCGGTGCCCCCGGTGATCCCGGTGCCCCCGGTGCCCCCGGTGATCCCCGGTGATCCCCGGCGTCCTCTACCCCGCAGTGTGCTCGTGCTCGCAGACGTCGTCGAGGCCGGGTGCGTCCCAGGCGGGGAACGGGTCGTCGGCCGGTATGCCCTCGCCGTCGGCAAGCAGACACCGGGCGAGGGCGGCCCGCAGCGCGTGGGCGTCCAGGTCGGTGCCGATGAACACCAGCTCCTGCGCGTGGGGCGCGTCGGCGTCCCGCGCGGCGGACGGCTCGAACCGGGCCACCGCGCCGGCCTGGGACCACAGTCCCGTCACCCGCGGGCGGCTCGCCAGCGTGAAGAACCCCTTGGAGCGCAGGACGCGCCCGTACCGCCCGCTGTCCAGTCCCTCGGTGACGAAGGTCCACAACCGCCCCTGATGGAAGGGGAGTCCGGAGCGGAACACGGTAGAGGAGATGCCGTACTCCTCGGTCTCCGGCACATGGTCGCCGTTGAGCTCGCGCACCCAGCCCGGCGCCTGCTGGGCCCGCTCCAGGTCGAACAGACCGGTGCCCAGCACCTCGTTCAGATCCACCCGGCCGTGCACGGCGGGCACGATGCGCGCGAGGGGGTTGAGCCGGGCGAGCGCGGCCCTCAGGCGGCCGGCCGCCTCCTCGTCCACCAGGTCGAGTTTGTTGAGCACGATGACGTCCGCGAACTCGACCTGGTCGACGAGCAGATCGCTGACCGTGCGCTCGTCGTCCTCGTACGGGGCGAGGCCGCGTTCGTCGAGGTCGTCACCGCTCGCCAGCTCGGTCAGGAAGTTCGCCGCGTCGACGACCGTGACCATGGTGTCCAGGCGGGCCACGTCCGCCAGGGTCGCGCCGTCGTCGCGCGCGAAGGCGAAGGTGGCGGCGACCGGCATCGGTTCGGAGATGCCGCTCGACTCGATGAGCAGATGGTCGAAGCGGCCCTCGCGGGCCAGCCGGTCGACCTCCTCGAGCAGGTCGTCGCGCAGGGTGCAGCAGATGCACCCGTTGGTGAGCTCCACCAGCCGTTCCTCGGTCCGCGACAGCGCCGCCGCACCGCCGCGGACCAGGGCCGCGTCGATGTTGACCTCGCTCATGTCGTTGACGACGACGGCGACCCGCAGCCCGGCGCGGCCCGCCAGGACGTGGTTGAGCAGCGTCGTCTTGCCGGCCCCGAGGAACCCGGACAGGACGGTGACGGGCAGCGTGCGGTCGTGCATGCGGCCCTCAGCCCTCGGGGTGCAGCAGGCCGCGCTCGTACGCCTTCAGCAGGCGCTGGGGCACGAGGTGACGCACGCCGTCGACGGTGACCGGCACCAGCCGCGGTGCGGTCGCCTTCCACTGGGCGCGGCGGTGACGGGTGTTGCTGCGGGACGTCTTCCGTTTGGGAACGGCCATGGGAACCTCCTCGGTCGGCTCGCGGTGAGCTCCGAGGACGCTATATGAAAATGGATCCCATTAGCAATTGGCTGCCGAAGGATGCCCGGTGGCGGCGTCTGGCTAGGGTGGGCGGCGTGACCGACAGCAGCAGGCGGCCCCTCGCCGTGTTCGACCTGGACAACACTCTCGCCGACACGGCCCACCGGCAGCGGTTCCTGGAGCGCAGGCCGCGCGACTGGGACGCGTTCTTCGCGGCCGCGCCGGACGATCCGCCGATCGCCGAGGGCGTCGCGCTGGCGCTGTCGAGCGCCGAGGAGTGCGAGGTCGTCTACCTCACCGGCCGGCCCGAGCGCTGCCGGCGCGACACGCTGGAGTGGCTCGCCGCGCAGGGGCTGCCGCAGGGGCGGGTGCACATGCGGCGCGACGGCGACCGCCGGCCGGCCCGGCTCACCAAGCTGGAGATCCTGCGCCGGCTCGCCCGTGACCGGACCGTGCGCGTCCTGGTCGACGACGACGAACTGGTCTGCGCCGACGCAGAGCGGGCCGGGTTCACCGTCGTGCGGGCGCGCTGGGCCGCCCCTTCGGGGGAGCTGAAGCAGGCACAGGAGGGTGAAGGCCGTACCTGAGCGGTTCTGGGCTGCCGGGCCGTGCCGGGCGGCTCAGTCCGACTCGTCCAGGCGGAAGCCGACCTTCAGGCCCACCTGCCAGTGTGCGATGTCGCCGTCCTCGATCTGGCCGCGCACCTGGGTCACCTCGAACCAGTCCAGGTTGCGCAGCGTCTGTGAGGCGCGGGCGAGCCCGTTGCGGACGGCCTGGTCGACGCCGTCCGGCGACGTGCCGACGATCTCCGTGACCCGGTAGGTGTGGTTCGACATCGGGGCTGCTCCTCTCGACCGTGACGGCGTCGTCACGTATGTCACGCGTCACTCCACCGTGCCCCAAGCTGCGGCGGAGCGCGAGACGTCGGAGCGGACGGGCCGGTTCCGGGCGCCCCCGTGCGGGTCCCCGACCCCTCGCACGGGTCCGTACGGCCATGGCGGCGGGGGCGGCGCAGCCCGCGCGACCCCCGCCCCGGCCCGCCCGACCGGGCCGCCGTCACGCCCCAGGCCCGTGCTCAGGCGCGTCCGGCCCGTGCTCGGCGCGCCGTGCTCAGCGCGCCGTGCTCGCCGACAGTGCGAAGCGCCCGGCGCGGTCCGTCCACCAGTCGGTCGTCTCCAGTCCGGCGGCGGCCAGCTCGGCCCGCACCCCCTCCTGCCGGAACTTCGCCGACACCTCGGTGCGCAGCTCCTCGCCGGCCGCGAAGTCGACCGCCAGATCCAGCGCGGGCACCTTCACGGTCTGCGCCGTACGGGAGCGCAGCCGCATCTCGATCCACTCGTTGCGCGCGTCCCACAGGGCGACGTGATCGAAGGCGTCCTCGTCGAAGTCCGCGCCCAGCTCACGGTTGACGACGGCCAGGACGTTCTTGTCGAACGCGGCCGTCACCCCGGCCGCGTCGTCGTAGGCCGCCACCAGCACCCGCTCGTCCTTGACGAGGTCGGTCCCCAGCAGCAGTGAGTCACCCGGCGCGAGCAGGGCGCGCACCGAGGCGAGGAACGCCGCCCGCTCGGCCGGCAGCAGGTTGCCGATCGTGCCGCCGAGGAAGGCGACCAGTCGCGGGCCCGGGGTGTCGGGCAGCGTCAACCGCGCGGTGAAGTCGGCGATCAGGGCGTGCACGGTCAGCGCGGGCCGCTCGGCGATCAGGGCCTGCCCGGCCTGGGTGAGCGCGCTCTCGCTGACGTCGACGGGCACATAGGTGTCCAGGTCCGTCAGCGCGTCGAGCAGATAGCGGGTCTTCTCCGAGGATCCCGAGCCCAGTTCGACGAGGGTGCGGGCGCCGGTCACCGCGGCGATCTCGGCGGCGCGGTCGGCGAGGATCTCCCGCTCGGCGCGTGTCGGGTAGTACTCGGGCAGTTCGGTGATGCGCTCGAACAGCTCGCTGCCGTGGGCGTCGTAGAACCACTTCGGGGGCAGCCACTTGGGGGTCGCGGTGAGGCCGCGCCGGACGTCGGCGCGCAGTGCGGCGTCGGTGGCGTCCTCGGGGAGGGTGCGGATGATGTGGAACGGACTCACGTACCGGTCTCCTTGCGTGGTGCGGATGCCGTGTCCTCGCTCGGGTCCTTGAGGGGGGTGAGCAGGACGTCGGCGCGGCTCGCCACGAGCAGGGTCCGGTCCGGGACCTCCTGCCAGCGGGGATCGTCGTCGTACGGTTCGGAGGCCACGACCACCGTGCCCCCGCCGGGTTCGGTCAGGTACCAGAGGGTGTCGCCCCACGCGGTCGCGGTCACGGTCGCCCCGTCGGTGAGGAGCAGGTTGAGCCGGGAGCCGGGAGCCGCGGCGGCGACCTCGAGGACCGTGTCGGTCAGCGCCTGGCCCGCCGGGTCCCCGGCGCGCAGCCGGGCGAGGACCAGCGCCCAAACGAACGCGGAGTCGTTGCGGGCCTCCACGGACAGCAGGTCGGCGGCGGGCAGGGTGCGCGCCAGCGGCGCCGACGAGAGCGGCCAGCCGGCGACCGCCCCGTTGTGGCTGAACAGCCAGGCGTCCGCCGCGTACGGGGCCGCCGCGGCCTCCGCGTCGGCGCCGGCCAGGGTGGCGTCCCGGACGGCGGCCAGCACGGCCCGGCTGCGCACGACGCGGGCGAGGTCGGCGAAGGACAGGTCCGCCCAGATGGGCCCGGCCCGGCGGTAGCGGGCCGGCGCCGGGTCGCCCTCGGCGTACCAGCCCACCCCGAAGCCGTCGGCGTTGACGGTGCCGTGGCGCTGCCGCCGCGGCGCCCACGACTGGCGGTACAGCGCGTGCGGGGGTTCGACCAGGAGCCTGCCGAGCGCCATCTCGGGCCCCAGGTAGGCGAGGTGACGGCACATCAGAGAGCCGCCGAGCGCGCGGTGCGGAACCCGGAGAAGATCTGCCGCCGGATCGGGTAGTCCCAGTTGCGGAAGGTGCCCCGGCAGGCGACCGGGTCCACCGCGAACGAACCGCCGCGCAGCACCTTGTGCTCGGGCCCGAAGAACACCTCCGAGTACTCCTTGTACGGGAACGCCCGGAACCCCGGGTAGGGAAGGAAGTCGCTGGACGTCCACTCCCAGACGTCGCCGATCAACTGCCGTACGCCGAGCGGGGAGGCGCCGGCCGGGTAGCTGCCCGCCGGGGCCGGACGCAGATGGCGCTGGCCCAGGTTGGCGTGTTCCGGCGCGGGGTCGGCGTCGCCCCACGGGTAGCGCATCGAGCCGCCGGTCGCGGGGTCGAAACGGGCCGCCTTCTCCCACTCGGTCTCGGTGGGCAGCCGGCGTCCGGCCCAGCGGGCGTAGGCGTCGGCCTCGTGCCAGCACACGTGCAGCACCGGCTCGTCGGGCGGCACGACCTCGGTGACGCCGAACCGGCGGCGCAGCCACTGGCCGTCGTCCCGGTGCCAGAACAGCGGCGCGTGGATGCCGTGCCCGCGGATGTGCGCCCAGCCTTCCCGCGTCCACCAGCGTTCCTCGTCGTACCCGCCGTCCTCGATGAACGCCTGGTAGGCCGCGTTCGTCACCGGGGTCGTGTCGATGTGGAAGGGCGCCACCTCACGCCGGTGGGCGGGGCGTTCGTTGTCGAGGGCCCAGGGCTCGCCGGACGTGCCCATGGTGAACGGGCCGCCGGGGACCAGCACTTCGGCCGGTCCGGTGAACAGCGGGACCGGTTCGGGGTCGGGAGCGGTCAGCACCGGCGGCCCCGTGCGGAGCTGATGGGTGATCAGCATCGTTTCGTCGTGCTGCTGTTCGTGCTGCGCGATCATCCCGAAGGCGAAGCCGGACTCCGTCAGCCGGGTGCCGTGGAAGTCGGCCGACTCCAGCAGGTCGGTGACCCGGCCGCGCACCTCGGCCGCGTACCGGCGGGCCTCGGCGGGCGGCAGCAGGGGCAGCGAGGGGCGTTCGGCGCGCGAGTGCTCGAAGGCGTCGTACAGGCCGTCGATCTCGGGGCGCATCGCCTCCCGGCCGGCCACCGCGCGCAGCAGCCACAGCTCCTCCTGGTTGCCGATGTGGGCGAGATCCCACACCAGCGGGGACATCAGCGGGGAGTGCTGGGCGGTGAGGTCGGGTTCCTCGACGCAGGTGGTGAGCAGCGTCGTGCGGGTGCGGGCCGTGATGAGCGAGGCGAGCGCGCGGGCGCGCAGCACCTCCGGGTCCGGGGCGTCCCCGTGCGCGGCGGGGACGGGCTCCGCGGCGGATGCGGGCTCCGCGGCGGGTACGGGCTCCGCGGGGGATGCGGGCTGCGCGTCCAGGGCGGGCTCGGTCATGTGCGGAGGTCCTTCCCGTGCGCGCGGGTGTCCGTGCCGCGCAGGCGGTCGAGCTGGTCGTCGGCGGGGGTGCGCCCCTTCTGGACATAGCGGTCCCGGTAGCCCGTCACGGCCTCCAGCACGGCGTCGTCGGCGCCGAGACGGGGCAGGGCCCGCAGGGCCGCGGCGAAGCAGGCGACCGCCGTCTCGTGCAGTTCGGGGTCGGTCAGCGCGTGCCGGGCCGCGTCGATCCACAGCGGATTGTGCGGAGCCGGCAGCGGGCGGGCCCGCTCGGCCAGCGGCTTGACCGCGCGGTAGGCGAACTCGGCGGCCTCCGGGTCCTCGAACAGGGCCGTCGTCACGGCGAGCGGCACGATCCAGCCGTCGTCGCCGGGCTGCGCGTCGATCATGCGCAGCTCCAGATGGCCGCGCGGTCTGACCGGCGGGAACAAGGTGGTGAGGTGGTAGTCGAGATCCTCCCGGGTCGGCTCACCCGTCCGGGTCCACTGCCGGAACGTGAGGCGGTCGGGCACCTCCCAGGCCCCGCCGGTACGCCGGACGCACATCACCGGCGCGTCCAGCACATGCCGGGCCCAGGCGGCGCGCGGATCGCCGTTCATGACCGGTCCGCCCGCGCGGCCGGCGCCGATCTCCATCCACAGCAGCTGCCGTGTGGAGCGCCAGCCGGTGGGGGCGCCGCCGAGCAGCGGGGAGTTGGCGAAGGCCGCCACCAGCACCGCGCCCAGCGTGTGCGACAGCCACCAGCGCCTGCCGTGCCCGAGCGGGCCCGGTTCCTCGTACCCGGCGTCCAGGCACACCTGCACGGAGGCCGAGGTGCACATCATGGCGCGGCCCGCCGGTCCCGTGCGGTCGAGGCAGGCCTCCATGGCGTCGTAGCGGGGCTCGTGCAGGAACCGGCGCGGTGTGTGCCAGGGGTCGGTGCCCATGCCGGCGAGTGCGAGTCCGTGTTCGCGCAGGGTCGCGCGGACTGCTGCGAGGTCGGCGGAGACGGTGTGCACGCACTCCATGAGGGAGGTGGCGGGCGGCGAGCTCAGCTCCAGCTGGCCGCCGGGTTCGACGGTGAGCGGCGAGCGCAGAGGCACGTCCCGCAGGGCGGCGTAGGCCGCTTCGAGCCGTTCGGGTGTGACGGGGAGCCGCGGCGCGCGCAGCTCGTGGACGAGCCATTCCACCTCGACCCCGACGGTGCGGGGCGGGCCGGTCTTGAAGCAGATTCCCCTGACCAGCGCCTCCACCTCGGCTTCGGTGAGGGCGGTGGGTGGCGGCTCTGCTCCGTTCGTACAGTGGCTGACCGAGTCGGACATGTCGGGATCCTCCTGAGATTCCACCATGCCACCGGTCCGGCCTCGGTGTGGCCGGACCGGTAGAGCTCGTTCCACCCAAGACCCTGGATCCGATTCGCACAAGGGTGCACAACGGCACTTTCAGGACCGTGAATCCTGGATCCCGTGGCGATTCTCCACCGGTTCGCCGCCGGTTTCCCTTCGCCTCAGAGCTGTTTCCCGGACGTTCCCGGAACATGCGTCACATGGTCCGGTCACCGGAAAATCATGTTGCACGTGGTGTCCAGGATCGCTCACGATGCGTGCATGGGCACGACGGGGGACCCGAAGGAGGCGGGGGAGTCAGGGGAGTCGGGCGGGGTGCGAGCGACCGCGCGGCGCGCGGCCATGGGGTCCACGGGGGTGGCGCCATGAGCGCGCGGCTGCGCGGTATCGCCCGGCAGACGGAGGAGATCGTCGCGGCCGGCCGCTACCGCGCGTCCGACGGACGCGAGGTGCGCCTCGCCGCGGCGATCGAGGCCGCCCGGGCGGGCACGCGGATGCTGGGCCCGGGGCCGGTCGACGGGCCGGGGTCCCCGCCCGCCGAAACGCGCGCGGGATCCCCGCCCGCCCGCACGCGCGTCGAGGTCACCGGCGAGAGCAGTCTGGAGGCCGCCCGCCGGCTGGCGGACGAGCCG
Source organism: Streptomyces sp. B21-105 (assembly GCF_036898465.1). Taxonomy (NCBI): domain Bacteria; kingdom Bacillati; phylum Actinomycetota; class Actinomycetes; order Kitasatosporales; family Streptomycetaceae; genus Streptomyces; species Streptomyces sp. B21-105. The sequence continues at coordinate 8,388,881 of NZ_JARUMJ010000001.1, forward strand.
GTCGCCGTCCTCGACTTCGCGTCCGCCCGCAACCCGGGCGGCGGCTACCTGAACGGCGCCCAGGCGCAGGAGGAGGCCCTGTGCCGGGCCTCCGCGCTGTACACCTGCCTGCTCGAGGCCCGGCAGTTCTACGACCACCACCGCGCCCACCGCGACCCGTTCTACACGGACCGCGTCATCCACTCACCGGCCGTGCCCGTGTTCCGGGACGACCGGGGCCGCCTGCTCGACGAGCCGTACGCCGTCGGCTTCCTGGCGGCCGCCGCGCCGAACGCGGGCGTGGTGCTGCGCACGGCGCCGCATCTGGCCGGCGAACTGCCGCGCGCCCTGTCCGTCCGCGCCGAACGGGTTCTGGAGACGGCCGCCGCGCACGGCTACCGCCGCCTGGTGCTGGGCGCGTGGGGCTGCGGGGTGTTCCGCGACGACCCCGCGCAGGTGGCGGGTGCCTTTCGGACCCTGCTGGCCCGCGGCGGGCGCTTCGAACACAGGTTCATGCACGTGGTCTTCGCGGTGCTGGACCGGACACCGGGCGGCGCGGTCCGCACCGCCTTCGAGGGCGCGTTCGGCCAAAAGGGTGCTCAGGTCCAGCCGTAGCGCTCGTGGAGCCGCCGGCGCACCAGGTCGAAGCGCATCCGGTCCAGCGCGCAGGCCTCACGCCGCATTCCGTCCTCGTGCAGCCGCAGCACGCGGTCGACGTCCACCCAGGAGTCACGGCCGGTCCGGTCCCACGGCCCGCTCCCGATGGCCACCCACTCCCGGTCGCCGTCGTGCCGCTTGCTGGAGAGCTGCACGGCCAGGAAGGTGCCGCCCGGCTCGCGGGCGACGACGAGCACCGGACGGTCCTTGCCCCGGCCGTCGTCCTCCTCGAACGGCACCCAGGTCCACACGATCTCGCCGGGGTCCGGGTCGCCGTCGTGCGCGGGGGAGTACTCGGTGCGCACCCGGCCGACCTCACGCGGGTCGGCCTCGACGGTGGCGGTTGGGCCGGAGCGGCCCGGGACGTCTGCATCGGTAAACGCGGTCACGGGGGCACCCTAAGCGGTGTCCTCCCAGCCGTGCCCCACCGGCATGTCGACTCCGCGTCGGACGTCACGGGTGGGCAGACCCCTCGACGGCACGGTCGCCCCACAGGCATCTCGTGTTCCTGCGCAAAGGATTGACGTGCTTCCGCCGCACGCTTAGCTTCTGATCGACTTCCCGGACTTTGTTCGGTATGTCGAACTCTGAAGCCGTAGGAGAGCCGCACCATGACGACACGTCCCCCCGCCCCGTCCCGCCGTGCCCTGCTGCGCGCGATGACCGTCCTGCCCGCAGCGGCGCTGGTGCTCGGGGAGGCCCCCGGCCTGCTCGGCACGGCCCTCGCCGCCGCGCCCGGCGCCGGATCGGCCACGCGCTACACCATCGTGCCGTTCCTCGACAGCAACGACGGAACGGTGAACGTCTACCAGTCCGACGACGCCACCGACTTCCGGCTGCTGAAGGCCTCCGCGTACACACCCCCCACCAACCGCATCCGCGACGCGAGCGTCTTCAAGCACACCGACGGCTTCTACTACATCACCTACACCACCCACACCTGGCAGGACACCAGCACCACCATCGGCTTCGCCCGCAGCTCCGACCGGCTCAACTGGACCTTCCTGTACGACTACACGGTCCCGATCGCCAACATCTCCCGCGCCTGGGCCCCGGAGTTCTTCGTCGACAGCGACGGCAGCGTCAACGTCATCGTGTCCTGCTCGAAGACGAGCGACGAGTGGATCTTCACGCCGTACCTCCTCAAGGCCACCAACTCCTCGCTGACCGCCTGGAGTGCGCCGGTCGCCCTGTCCGGCATCGGCGCGAACCACATCGACACGTACATCGTGAAGACCGGGTCGACCTACCACGCGTTCACCAAGAACGAGACGGCGAAGTACATCGAGTACGCGACGGCGTCCAACCTCGCCGGCCCCTACACGATCAAGAAGACCGGCGACTGGGCCGGCTGGGGCAGCTACCGCGAGGGCCCGACCGTCATCCAGCTCGACAACGGCGCCTGGCGCATCTTCTTCGACGGCTACGGCGACCACAAGTACTACTACAGCGACAGCTACGACTCCTTCGCGACCTGGAGCGCCCCCAAGGCGCTGCCCGGCATCTCGGGCACGGCGCGCCACTTCACGGTCATCAAGGAGACGGTGAGCGGCGGGCCGACCCTGACCAAGAACGCCACGCGCTCCCTGCGGTCGGGCAACTACACCACCCGCTTCTGGCAGGAGCAGTCCGCCCTGCTGAACCTGCCCGTGGTCACCTCCTCCAGCACCACGGCCGAGAAGCAGGCGTCCACCTTCACCGTCGTCGCCGGGCTCGCCGACGGCAACGCCTACTCGTTCCGCGACGCGGCCGGCAAGTACCTGCGCCACTACTCCTTCCGCGGCCGCTTCGACTCCAACGACGGCACGTCGACCTTCTCCAGGGACGCCACCTTCATCGCCCGCACCGGAACGGTCGCGGGCTCGGTCCGCTTCGAGTCGTACAACTACCCGGGCTACTACCTGCGTCACTACAACTACGAGCTGCGCGTCGAGCAGTCCGACGGCACGGACCTCTTCCGGCAGGACAGCTCCTTCGTGCCGGTGACGGCCTGGGCCTGAGCCGTACCGCCGCGGCCGCGCGGCAGGAGGCGGGCGGTGGCACCCGGGCGCGAACGCCCAGGCCACCGCCCAGTAGAGTGCGCCCCTGTCGTCCCGAGCCGTCCACGAACACCGAGGTAGTGCGCAGTGACCCCCGCCCGACCAGGACCGTCGCCAGCCGTCACCGCATCCCCCGCCCCCTCCGTCTCCATCCCCTTCTCCACCCCCGTCTCCGCCTCCGGCGCGGTCACCGTCGTCGGGATCGGAGCGGACGGCTGGGCGGGCCTCCCGGACGCGTCCCGCGCCGCGTTGAGTGCGGCGGAGGTCCTGATCGGAGGCCCGCGCCAGCTGGACCTCCTGCCGTCCGACTGCGCCGGCCTGCGCGTCCCCTGGCCCTCGCCGCTGCGACCCGCGGTCCCCGGCCTCCTCGCCGCGCACGCCGGCCGCCGGATCGCCGTCCTGGCCAGCGGGGACCCCATGTTCCACGGCATCGGACGCGCCCTCGCCGAGGAACTCGGCCCCGCACGGCTGCACGTGCTGCCGCACCCCTCGTCGGTCTCCCTCGCCGCCGCCCGGCTGGGCTGGCCGCTGGAGGACGTCGAGGTGGTCACCCTCGTCGGCCGCCCCACGGCCCGCCTCGCCGCCGCCCTGCACACCGGCCGACGGCTCCTCGTCCTCGGCGCGGACGCCGCCGCCCCCGCGCAGATCGCCGCCCTGCTGCGCGACCGCGGGTTCGGGCCGAGCCCGATGCGGGTCCTGGAGCAACTCGGCGGCGCCCGGGAACACACGACCGCGCCGCGCACCGCCGACGACTGGCCCGCCGGCGGACCGCTCGGCGACCCGCTGAACATCGTCGCCGTCGAGTGCCGCCGCGCCCCGGACGCGACTCGGCTCGGCGCCGTGCCCGGGCTGCCGGACGACGCCTACGAACACGACGGCCAGCTCACCAAGCGGCACGTCCGCGCGGCCACACTCGGCGCCCTCGCCCCGGCCCCCGGCGAGCTGCTGTGGGACGTCGGCGGCGGCTCGGGCTCCATCGCGATCGAGTGGATGCGCACCCACTCCTCGTGCCGCGTGGTCACCGTCGAGCGGGACCCGGCGCGGGCCGCGCGCATCGCCCGCAACGCCGACCGGCTCGGGACGCCCGGACTGCGCGTGGTCACCGGCGCGGCCCCTGCGGCCCTCGCCGAACTCCCGCCGCCCGACGCGGTGTTCGTCGGCGGCGGACTCACCGCACCCGGACTGCTCGACGCGTGCTGGGCGGCCCTGCCGGCCGGCGGGCGGCTGGTCGCCAACACCGTCACGCTGGAGTCGGAGGCGCTGCTCGCCGAGGCCCACCGCCGCCACGGAGGCGAGCTGGTGCGGCTGGCCGTGGCGCACGCCGTCCCCGTCGGCGCGTTCACCGGCTGGCGGCAGGCGATGCCGGTGACCCAGTGGGCCGTCCACAAGACCCTCGACACCCTCTCCGACCCCTTCGACACCCCCGCGGGAGAAGACCGATGACCGTGTACTTCATCGGCGCCGGGCCCGGCGCCGCCGACCTGATCACGGTCCGTGGCGCGCGCACGCTCGCCGCCTGCCGGGTCTGTCTGTACGCGGGCAGTCTGGTCCCACGCGAACTGCTCGCCGAATGCCCTCCCGACGCGCGGCTGGTGGACACCGCACAGCTGGACCTCGACCAGATCACCGCCGAACTGCTGCGCGCCCACGAGGAGGGACACGACGTGGCGCGGCTGCACTCCGGGGACCCGTCGGTGTTCAGCGCCGTCGCCGAGCAGATGCGCCGGCTGGACGCGGCCGGCGTGCCCTACGAGGTCGTCCCCGGCGTGCCCGCCTTCGCCGCCGCGGCCGCCGCCCTCAAGCGCGAGCTGACCGTGCCGACCGTCGGCCAGACCGTCATCCTCACCCGGATCGCCCACCGCGCCACCGCCATGCCCGAGGGCGAGGACCTCGCCACCCTCGGCCGCAGCGGCGCGCTGATCGTGCTGCACCTCGCGGCCCGGTACGTCGACCGGGTGGTCGCCGAGCTCCTGCCGCACCACGGAGCCGACTGCCCCGCCGCCGTCGTCGCCTACGCCTCCCGGCCCGAGGAGCTGATCATCCGGGGCACGCTCGACGAGATCGCCGACAAGGTGAAGGACGCCGGGGTGCTGCGCACGGCCGTCATCATGGTCGGCCGGACGCTGGGAGCGGAGCAGTTCCGCGACAGCCACCTCTACTCCCCGGACCGCGACCGCCACAGCTGCTGAACACCCGCCGCCGTCCACGAAGCCGGCAGCGCGGCTACGGTCCGGCGACCGTGCTGCGGCCCACCACCGTCCCCGCACGGTCGATGCAGATCACGTCGACCGCGACCGGGGCGCCGCGCAGTACGCCCAGCGCCTCGTCGCGGGCGGCCGTCGCCACGAGGTCGCCGAGCGGCACCCCGGCCGCGGCGCACAGCTGGAGCGCGGCGAGCCCCGTGTTGGCCCCGGCCACCTCCGCGGCGAGCGCCGGGTCCGCACCGCCCCGCCGGGCCAGCTCGGCGAGGAAGCCCTTGTCGACCTGGGACCGGGCGGAGTGCAGGTCGAGATGGCCGGCGGCGAGCTTGGAGAGCTTGGCGAAGCCGCCGCAGATCGTCAGACGCTCCACGGGGTGCCGGCGGACGTACTTCAGGACCGCGCCCGCGAAGTCGCCCATGTCGAGCAGCGCCTCCTCGGGCAGCCGGTACTCGGCGACGACCGTCCGCTCCGACGTCGACCCCGTGCACCCGGCGACATGGGTGCGGCCCGCCGCCCGGGCCACGTCCACGCCCCGCCGGATGGAGTCGATCCACGCCGAGCAGGAGTACGGCACGACGATCCCGGTCGTGCCGAGGACGGACAGCCCGCCGAGGATGCCCAGCCGCGGGTTCCAGGTGGAGCGGGCGATCTCCTCGCCGTGGTCGACGGAGAGGGTGATCTCGACGTCGCCGGCGCCGCCGTGCCGGGCCGCCACCTCGGCCACGTGGTCGCGCATCATCTGGCGGGGGACCGGGTTGACGGCGGGTTCCCCGACCGGCAGAGGCAGTCCGGGACGGGTGACCGTGCCCACGCCGGGCCCCGCCCGGAACACCACCCCGGACCCGGCCGGCAGCAGCCGCACCGTGGCCCGGACCAGCGCCCCGTGCGTGACGTCCGGATCGTCGCCGGCGTCCTTGACGACCCCGGCCATCGCGTGGTCGTCCGTCAGCTCCTCGGCCGCCAGCGCGAACGCCGGTGTCTGCCCCCTGGGCAGCGTGATCGTCACCGGATCGGGGAACTCGCCGGTCAGCAGGGCGGTGTAGGCGGCCGTGGTGGCCGCCGTCGCGCAGGCGCCGGTCGTCCAGCCGGGCCGCAGACCGGTGTGCTTGAGTTGGGCGCCGCGGCCGCCCTTCGGGCCGTCCGAGCCTGCCACGTCACTGCTCATCGGGGCTGTCCTTCCTGGATACCCCCGGCTTCAGCCGGGGGTGGGGGTACCTCCCGCTTGAGGGGGAGAACCAAAGCTCCTGCGGAGCAGGGCAGGAAGAGCCCGTTCGCTGTCAGGGCGGACCGACGTTCGCCGGCTACCGGCCCAGGACCGGGGCTCACACGGAAGGTGATACGGTGTGAGGCATGCCGCAGCAGGTCAAGCGGGCGTTCAAGTACCGCTTCTACCCCACGGACGGGCAGGCAGCCGAGCTGTCGCGCACGTTCGGCTGCGTCCGCCTCGTGTACAACAGGGCGCTGGAGGAACGCACGAGGGCTTGGTACGGCGAGCAGCGCCGCGTCTCCTACGTCCAGTCCTCCGCCGCGCTCACGGCGTGGAAGAAGACCGAGGAGCTGGCGTTCCTGACGGAGGTGTCCTCCGTTCCGCTCCAGCAGGCGCTGCGCCACCTTCAGACGGCATTCGCCCACTTCTTCGCCAAGCGCGCCAAGTACCCACGCTTCAAGTCGCGGAAGAAGTCCCGGGCGTCGGCCGAGTACACCCGCTCCGCCTTCACGTGGCGCGACGGGCAGCTCACGCTGGCGAAGATGGCCGAGCCGTTGGACATCCGCTGGTCGCGTCCGCTGCCGCACGGCTCGGTGCCGACGACGGTGACCGTGTCCCGCGACGCTGCGGGACGCTGGTTCGTCTCGATGCTGTGCGACGACGCCGTCGCCCCGGCTCCGGCCACGACGAACGCGGTCGGCGTCGATGCAGGGATCACGTCGCTGGTGACGCTGTCCACCGGGGAGAAGGTGACCAACCCCCGGCACGAGCGCCGCGACCGGGCCCGTCTCGCCCGCGCGCAGCGGGAGGTGTCGCGCAAGGCGAAGGGCTCGGCGAACCGGGAGAAGGCCCGGCGCAAGGCGGCCAAGGTCCATGCGCGGATCGCCGACCGGCGCCGGGACTTCCTGCACAAGCTGTCGACTCGTCTCGTCCGTGAGAACCAAACGGTCGTGATCGAGGACCTCACCGTCCGCAACCTGCTGAAGAACGGCAGGCTCGCGCGCGCCGTCTCCGACGCGGCCTGGACGGACCTGCGCTCCATGCTGGAGTACAAGTGCGCCTGGTACGGGCGTGAACTCGTCGTGATCGACCGGTGGTTCCCCAGCTCGAAGCTGTGCGGGGCCTGCGACACGGTCGCGGCGAGGATGCCGCTGAGCGTCCGCGAGTGGACGTGCGAGCACTGCGGCGCCGTGCACGACCGCGACGTGAACGCGGCACGCAACATTCTGGCCGCCGGGCTGGCGGCGTCTGCCTGTGGAGACGGTGTAAGACCTCAACGGGAGTCCTCCCGGACGGGGCGGTCGTCGGTGAAGCAGGAACCCCAGCGGGCGACCGCTGGAATCGCCCGCCTTCAGGCGGGGGAGGAAGTCAAGATCGGATCCGGACTTTCGTGCACGTACTGATTCTCGGCGGAACCACGGAGGCCCGCCGCCTCGCGGGGCTGCTGCACGGCACGCCCGGCCTGGAGCTGACCAGTTCCCTCGCCGGGCGGGTGGCCAGTCCCCGGCTGCCGCCGGGCGAGGTCCGCGTCGGTGGCTTCGGCGGGACCGACGGGCTGACGGCCTGGTTGCGCGAGCGGGCCGTCGACGCGCTCATCGACGCCACCCACCCCTTCGCCGGGACCATCAGCTTCCACGCGGCGCGGGCCGCCGCCACCGCCCATGTTCCCCTGCTCGCCCTGCGCCGCCCTGGCTGGGTCCCCGTCGAGGGCGACCGCTGGCACGAGGCCGGTTCCCTGGAGCACGCGGCGCGACTGCTGCCGGCGCTCGGCCGCCGGGTGTTCCTCACCACCGGACGGATGGGCCTGCCCGCCTTCGCCGCCCTCGACGAGCTGTGGTTCCTCGTGCGGTCCGTCGACGCGCCCGAGCCCCCGCACCCGCCGCACAGCGAGATCCTGCTCGACCGCGGCCCCTTCACCCTGGACGGCGAACGGGAGCTGCTGCGCCGCCACCGCATCGACGTCGTGGTGACGAAGGACAGCGGAGGAGCGGCGACCGCACCGAAGCTGACCGCGGCGCGTGAGGCCCGGCTGCCCGTCGTCGTGGTCCGGCGGCCGCCGGTCCCGGAGGGCGTGCCCGAGGTCGGGGAGCCCGAGCAGGCGGCCCGCTGGGTGGCGGAACGCCTCGCCACCGCGCCCCGCGCCTGACTCCCCGGCCCGCTCACCCGCCAGCCCGAGCCGCCCGCGCAGGAGGCGTCCTCGCCCCTGGCGCCCGCGGTGGCGTCGGTCGGGCGGCGCCGCCGCGGGGTCACGCCTCGGGGTAGCGGCGAGGGGTCCAGACGATCTGCTCGCCGTCCCCGCGCCGCACGGCACGCGTCTGCGAGGAGCCCACCAGCAGGATCGTCCGCATGTCGACCACCGCCGGGTCCAGGTCGGCCAGCCGCACGATCCGCACCCGCTCACCGGGGCCGCCCACGTCCCGCGCCACCACGACCGGGGTGTCCGGCGCCCGGTGCTCCAGCAACAGCTCGCGCGCCTTGCCCACCTGCCAGGTGCGGCTGCGCGAGCCCGGGTTGTACAGGGCCAGCACCAGGTCCGCCGAGGCCGCCGCGCGCAGCCGCTCGGCGATCACCTCCCACGGCTTGAGCCGGTCGGAGAGGGAGATCGTGGCGTAGTCGTGCCCGAGCGGGGCGCCCGCGCGGGCGGCGGCCGCGTTGGCGGCGGTCACCCCCGGCAGCACCCGCACCGGCACGTCCGCGTACTCGGGCTGCGAGGCGGCCTCCAGGACGGCGGTCGCCATGGCGAACACCCCCGGGTCGCCGCCGGAGACGACGGCCACCCGCCGTCCGCGCTCCGCCAGTTGCAGCGCGAACTCGGCGCGCTCGGACTCCACCCGGTTGTCGCTGCCGTGCCGCAGCTGGCCGGGCCGCACGGGCACCCGGTCGAGGTACGTGGTGTAGCCCACCAGGTCGTCGGCTGCGGCCAGCGCGGCCCGGGTCTCGGGCGTCAGCCACAGCGGGCCGGCCGGTCCGGTGCCGACCACGACGACGTCGCCGCGGGGCCGTACGGGACGCTCGGCATCGACCCGGCTGGGCAGCACGGCCACCGAGAAGTACGGCACCGACTCCGGGTCCACGTCCGCCAGTTCGCCGGTCCGCTCCCCGCTCATCGTGGCCCGCTCCACGTACCGCGCCTCGGCCAGCCGCCCGGCGGCCTCCAGCGCGCGCCGCACCTTGGGGAAGGTGCGGCCGAGCTTCATCACGACGGCCACGTCGGTGGCGGCGAGCCGCGCCGTCAGCTCCTCCTCGGGCAGCGTGCCCGGCAGCACCGTCAGCACCTCCTCGCCCTCGGCGAGCGGGGCGCCCAGCCGGGCGGCGGCGGCGGACACCGACGTGACACCGGGGATCACCTCGGTGTCGTAGCGGTCGGCGAGCCGCTTGTGCATGTGCATGTAGGAGCCGTAGAACAGTGGATCGCCCTCGGCGAGCACCGCGACCGTGCGCCCCGCGTCGAGATGCGCGGCGAGCCGGGCGGCGGCCTCGGCGTAGAACTCGTCCATGGCGCCCTGATAGCCGCCCGGGTGTTCGGTGGTCTCCGTGGTGACCGGGTAGACCAGACGTTCCTCGACGTGGTCGGCGCGCAGGTGCTTCGCCGCGATCGCGCGGGCGATGGACCGGCCGTGCCGGGCGCTGTGATAGGCGATCACGTCCGCCTCGCCGATCACCTCGACGGCCCGTACGGTCATCAGGGACGGGTCGCCCGGGCCGAGCCCGACGCCGTACAGCTTGCCCTTGCCGCTCATTCTTCCTCGCTCGCGATCGCGTTGAGCGCGGCGGCCGCGATGGCGCTGCCGCCACGGCGTCCGCGCACCACCAGGTACTCCAGGCCGAGCGTGTTCGCCGCCAGGGCGTCCTTGGACTCGGCCGCGCCGATGAACCCGACCGGCGCGCCGATCACGGCGGCGGGCCGGGGCGCGCCCTCCTCGATCATCTCCAGCAGCCGGAAGAGGGCGGTGGGCGCGTTGCCGACGGCGACCACCGAGCCCTCGAGCCGGTCCCGCCACAGCTCCAGCGCGGCGGCCGTGCGCGTGGTGCCCAGTCGCGCCGCAAGCTCGGGCACGGCGGGTTCGGACAGCGTGCACAACACGTCGTTGGCGGCGGGCAGCCGACGACGGGTCACCCCGCTGGCCACCATCTGCACGTCGGTGAAGACCGGCGCGCCGGCCCGCAGGGCCTCGCGGGCGCGGGCCACGACGGACGGCGTGTACGCGAGGTCCCCTGCGAGGTCGACCATCCCGCAGGCGTGGATCATCCGGACCGCGACCTGGCTGACGTCGGCGGGCAGCCCTTCGAGGTCGGACTCCGCGCGGATGGTGGCGAAGGACCGGCGGTAGATGGCCGCTCCGTCCTTCTCGTAGTCGTAGCTGGTCACGGTGTTCGTCTCGCTGCTCTCGATGGTGGTACGGCTCATGAGGTGATCGCCGCCAGGGCGGCGGCGAGGTCGTCGGGGTCGGTCATCGGTGCGGTGCGCGTCGCAAGGCCCGCGCGCACCGCGGCCAGCCGGTAGCCGCCGTCCGCGGAGGCGACCACGTCGATCCGGTCGCCGTGCGGGTGCCCGCAGCGGCGTTCGCAGCCGGACCAGTACAGCGGGAGGGGGCAGGCGCCGGCCGCGTCGACAGTGTCGGCCGCGTCGGCCCGGACGTCGGCGTGGGATTTGCCACACCCGGGCCGTCCGACGCACGCGCCGACGCGCGGCCAGGGGGAGTCCGGATCGGTGACGAGACCGGCGGCGGCCAGCCGGGCGAGCGACTCGGCCCGCTGCCGCGCGCCCTGGTCCGGCACGGGGACGACGACCGAGCGCCACGGGGTCAGCCGCAACTCGGTCGCGGCGACCCGCGTCAACTCCCGCCACTGGCGGGCGGAGAGCCGCCCCAGCGGCACGTGCGCGGACAGGGCGTCGCCGACGACGCCGGGTGCGGGCCCCTCGGCGACCGCTGCGGCGGCGACCTCCGTCCCGGGCGTCCAGCCGACGCCTCCGGCGGTCAGACGGCGACGGACCAGCTCGGTCAACTCGCCTGCTTCCAGGGTGAGTTCGGCCACCCGCCAGGCTTTGCCGCCGGAGTCCAGGACGGCTTCCAGGAACGTCTCTGCCGCCAGCAGCGCGGCGCGTGGCGCGTCCCGCGCGGATACCCGTACCGCCCCCGGATCGAGCACCGCGCCGCCGTCGCCGGCCGCCCGCAACGTCACGTCGGCGCCGAGCCCGGCGACGTCCCCGCGCCCGTCGTCCAGGGCGAACAGGAACCGGCCCGACAACTCCCGCGCCGGCCCGCTCGCGCACAGCGCCGCGTCGAGGTCCGACAGCCAGGTCCGCACGTCGTGCAGGCTCCGTCCGTCCAGGCCCGACAGCGGCGAGGCGACGACGTTGCGCACCCGCTCGTGCCCGGGCGAGGGGAGCAGCCCCGCCGCGTCCAGCACGGCGGCGAGCTCCGTGCCGCAGCCGCCCGCGAGGCCCCGCAACTGCACGTTGCCGCGCGAGGTCAGATGGAGCTCGCCGTCGCCCAGCCGTCGGGCCGCCGCACCCAGCGCCTCGGCCTGACGGACACTCAGCACCCCGCCGGGCACCCGGATCCGGGCCAGCGCCCCGTCGTCCGCCGCGTGCAGCCGCAACGCCCCCGGGCAGGCGTCACCGCGGTCCCGAGAGACCGCTGTGGCCTGGGGCGTTGGACGGAGGTCAGCCGAGGACATGGCGGCGAGCATACCCACGTCCACCTGGGAGGTATGCCTGTGCCCTCTTCCCCGCCCCTTACTATGCTCAACGGTGGATCATCCGGTCCGCCTTCGCCACGACGGCGACAGGGGAGGAAGCCCGGTGCGAATCCGGCGCGGTCCCGCCACTGTGAACCCGGCCCCCACCGGCCGGGCGAGCCAGGAACTCCCGCCGTCCGACACCGCCCGGGGCGCGGACACCCCGAGGAAGGCCGACGCCCCATGATCCTGCTGCTGTCGACGTCCGACACCGACCTGCTGAGCGCCCGCGCCGCCGCCGGCCCGGTCCCGTACCGCTTCGCCAACCCGGCCCGGCTCGTCCTCGACGACCTCCCCGCCCTCCTCGACGGCGCCGACCTCGTCGTCGTACGCCTCCTCGGCGGAGTGCGCGCCTGGCAGGACGGCCTCGACCTGCTGCTCGCCGACGGCCGCCCGGTCGTCGTCCTCACCGGTGAACAGGCCCCCGACGCCCAGCTGATGGCCGCGTCCACGGTCCCCGTGGGCATCGCCGCCGAAGCGCACGCGTATCTCGCCCACGGCGGCCCCGCCAACCTGGAGCAGCTCGCCCGCTTCCTCTCCGACACGGTCCTGCTCACCGGCCACGGCTTCGACGCCCCGGCGTCCGCTCCCACCTGGGGCCCGCTGGAGCGGCCCGCGCGGGCCGACGCCGCCGACACCTCGACGGCCGCCCTCGACACCCCGAGCGCCCTCGACGTCCCGACCGTCGCCGTGCTCTACTACCGGGCCCACCACATGAGCGGCAACACCGCCTTCGTGCACGCCCTGTGCGACGCCGTCGAGGCGTCCGGCGCCCGGCCGCTCCCGCTGTACGTCGCCTCCCTGCGCGCCCCCGAGCCGGAGCTGATCGAGGAACTGCGGGCCGCCGACGCGATCGTCACGACCGTGCTCGCCGCGGGCGGCACCCGTCCCGCCGAGGCCTCCGCGGGCGGCGACGACGAGTCCTGGGACGCGGGCGCGCTGACCTCCCTCGACGTCCCGATCCTCCAGGCGCTGTGCCTGACCTCCTCGCGCACCGACTGGGAGACGAGCGACGAGGGCGTCTCCCCGCTGGACGCGGCCGGCCAGATCGCCGTCCCCGAGTTCGACGGCCGGCTGATCACCGTCCCGTTCTCCTTCAAGGAGATCGACGCCGACGGACTGCCCGCCTACGTCGCCGACCCCGAGCGCGCCGCCCGCGTCGCCGGCATCGCCGTACGCCACGCCCGGCTGCGCCACATCCCGCCCGCCGACAAGCGGCTCGCGCTGGTCCTCTCCGCCTATCCCACCAAGCACTCCCGCATCGGCAACGCGGTCGGTTTGGACACCCCCGCCAGCGCGGTCGCCCTGCTGCGCCGGCTGCGCGAGGAGGGCTACGACTTCGGCGGCGCCGACGTGCCGGGGCTGGCCTCCGGCGACGGAGACGAGCTGATCATGGCGCTCATCGAGGCGGGCGGCCACGACCAGGACTGGCTCACCGAGGAGCAGCTGGCGCGCAACCCGGTGCGGATCCCGGCGGCCGACTACCGCCGCTGGTTCGCCGCCCTGCCCGAGGAGCTGCGCAGGTCCGTCGAGGAGCACTGGGGGCCGCCGCCCGGCGAGATGTTCGTCGACCGCAGCCGCGACCCGGAGGGCGACATCGTCCTCGCCGCCCTGCGCTTCGGCAACCTGCTGATCCTGATCCAGCCCCCGCGCGGCTTCGGCGAGAACCCGATCGCCATCTACCACGACCCCGACCTGCCGCCCTCGCACCACTACCTGGCCGCCTACCGCTGGATCGCCGCGCGGACCGAGGACGGCGGCTTCGGCGCCGACGCGATGATCCACCTCGGCAAGCACGGCAACCTGGAGTGGCTGCCCGGCAAGAACGCCGGCCTGTCCGCCGCCTGCGGCCCGGACGCGGCCCTCGGCGACCTGCCCCTGGTCTACCCCTTCCTGGTCAACGACCCGGGCGAGGGCACCCAGGCCAAGCGCCGCGCGCACGCCACCCTCGTCGACCACCTCGTCCCGCCGATGGCCCGCGCCGACTCCTACGGCGACATCGCGCGGCTGGAGCAACTCCTCGACGAGTACGCCCAGATCGCGTCCATGGACCCGGCGAAGCTGCCGGCGATCCGCGCCCAGATCTGGACCCTCATCCAGGCCGCCAAGCTCGACCACGACCTCGGTCTCGCCGACCGCCCGGACGACGACGGCTTCGACGACTTCCTGCTGCACGTCGACGGCTGGCTCTGCGAGGTCAAGGACGCCCAGATCCGCGACGGCCTGCACGTCCTCGGCAACCCGCCGGCCGGCGCCGACCGCGTCAACCTCGTCCTCGCGATCCTGCGCGCCCGCCAGATCTGGGGCGGCGCCACCGCGCTGCCCGGCCTTCGCGAGGCGCTCGGCCTCGACGAGTCCGCCGCGACCCGCACGACGGCCGACGAGGCGGAGGCCCGGGCCCGGTCCCTCGTCCAGGCCATGGAGGACGCGGACTGGGACCCGGCCGCCGTCCCGGCCGAGCACGGCGAACAGGTCGCCGCCGTCCTGGAGTTCGCCGCCCGCGAGGTCGTCCCGCGGCTGGCGGGCACCACCGCCGAACTCGACCACGCCGTGCACGCGCTGGCCGGCGGATTCGTGCCCGCGGGCCCCTCCGGCTCACCGTTGCGCGGTCTGGTCAACGTCCTGCCGACCGGCCGCAACTTCTACTCCGTCGACCCCAAGGCCGTCCCCTCCCGGCTCGCCTGGGAGACCGGGCAGGCCCTCGCCGACTCGCTTCTGGAGCGCTACCGCACCGACAACGGCGAATGGCCCACGTCCGTCGGGCTGTCCCTGTGGGGCACGAGCGCGATGCGCACCGCGGGTGACGACGTGGCAGAGGCCCTCGCCCTGCTCGGCGTCCGCCCCGTCTGGGACGACGCCTCGCGCCGCGTGACCGGCGTGGAGCCCGTCCCGCAGGAGGAGCTGGGCCGCCCGCGCATCGACGTCACCCTGCGTATCTCGGGCTTCTTCCGGGACGCCTTCCCGCACACGATCGGGCTGCTGGACGACGCCGTCCGCCTCGCCGCCTCGCTCGACGAGCCGGCCGAGGTCAACCACGTGCGCGCGCACGTCCGGGCCGACCTGGCGGAGCACGGCGACGAACGCCGCGCCACCACCCGCATCTTCGGCTCCCGACCGGGGACGTACGGCGCCGGCCTGCTCCAGCTCATCGACTCCCGCGACTGGCGCACCGACGCCGACCTCGCCGAGGTGTACACGGTGTGGGGCGGCTACGCCTACGGCCGCGAACTGGACGGCCGTCCGGCCCGCGACGAGATGGAGACGGCGTACAAGCGGATCGCGGTGGCCGCGAAGAACACCGACACCCGCGAACACGACATCGCCGACTCCGACGACTACTTCCAGTACCACGGCGGCATGGTCGCCACCGTGCGCGCGCTGCGCGGCACCGCCCCCGAGGCGTACATCGGCGACTCCACCCGCCCCGAGACGGTCCGCACCCGCACCCTCGTCGAGGAGACGTCCCGCGTCTTCCGCGCGCGGGTCGTCAACCCGAAGTGGATCGAGGCGATGCGCCGCCACGGCTACAAGGGCGCCTTCGAACTCGCCGCCACCGTGGACTACCTGTTCGGCTACGACGCCACCACCGGCGTGGTCGCCGACTGGATGTACGACAAACTCACCGAGACCTACGTCCTCGATCCGACGAACCGCGAGTTCCTCCAGCAGGCCAACCCGTGGGCGCTGCACGGCATCGCCGAGCGGCTGCTGGAGGCGCAGTCGCGCGGGATGTGGGCCGAGCCCGACCCGTCGGTGCTGGAGCGGCTGCGGCAGGTGTACCTGGAGACGGAGGGCGACCTCGAGGGCGAGGACTGACCCGCCCGCCACACGGGGTCGCGAGGTCGCGGGGGCGCCCTCCTCGCGGGGCCTCGCCCCGGGTCAGAGCCGCGGTGACCGGCGGACGGTCAGGATGGCGACGTCGTCGTGGCGGCGGCCGTCCTCCGCGAAGTCGCGGGCGTCCTCGTGCAGGGCGCCGGGCAGTTCGGTGGGGGAGCGGTCGAGGTGCTTCATCAGGCGCTCGTCGAGCGGATAGAACGTGCCGTCGGCGGCACGGGCCTCGGTGAGCCCGTCGGTGGTGAGCACCAGCGTGGCGCCGGCCGGGAACGCGAACCAGTCCACCGTGGTGGGCTCGACGGCCAGTTCGGCGAGGCCGAGCGGGACGCCCGGGTCCACCGCGGCCGTGGTGACGGTGCCCTCGTGCACCAACCGCGGCGGTATGTGGCCGCAGTTGACGATCTGCGCCTCGTCGTCCGCGTCGACGCAGACGATGAGGGCGGTGACGAACCGTTCGTCGTCGCCGGTCTGTTCGGCGTAGGAGTTGTGCCGGACGACCGCGGCGTCGAGGGCGTCGACGAGCGCGGTGAGCGTGGGCTCCCGGTAGGCCGCCTCCCGGAACGCGCCGATGACGGCGAACGCGGCGCCCACCGCGGTCAGGCCCTTGCCCTGGACGTCCCCGATCAACACCCGTGTGCCCCACGGCGAGTCGACGACGTCGTAGATGTCACCGCCGACGAGCCGGTCCTCCTGCACGGGCTCGTAGACACCGTTGACGAGGACGTCGTCTGTGAGCAGGGGGAGGGGATGCAGGATGTGCCGCTGCATGGCGGCGGCGGTGGAGCGCAGGCGCAGCATCTCCTGCTCACGCGCGATGCGCCGGTGGCAGGCGTACACGGAGACCACCCCCAGGACCAGGGTGAGCAGCACCAGGAGACTGCGGTCCAGCCAGCCCGCCCGGTCGCCGGCCCGCAGGAACAGGGTGAGGGAGACGAACAGGGTGGTCCACGCGGCGACGAACCTGGTCTGCTGCACGGTGCACAGCGCCGACGCGGTCCCCGGCAGGAAGACCAGGAGCCCGAGCAGCCACACCTCGGACCCGGACAGCACGCCGAGCACCTCGACCAGCACCGTCACCGAGAGCACGCCGACGACAGTCTCGGCGTTGCCCGGGGGCTCGATGGCGTCGACGGCGTCGAGGGCGCCGGCAGGTCTCTTCCGACGTATACCGATCATGGGGTGCTCCCGGGCGCGTGGCGATCCTCTCCACCTTAGCCAGACCCCCGGCCTGCACGACGGGTCGAGCCGCCGGTCCGGGCCACGGGCGGCGGATGAGGCGGGTCCGGGGCGCGGGAAACGGGCGGCGGGACCCGGGCATGGGGCAATGGGCGCCGGGGAGGCCGGGGGCGGGGAGGCCGGGGCGGACGCGTGCGCCGCGCGGAGCGCTCAGCCGGAGATCCGCAGCAGCAGCTTGCCGGTCGACGTGCGGCCGCCCATCAGCGCGTGGGCGCCGGCCGCGTCCGCCAGGGGGAACTCCGCGGTGACCGGAACGCGTACCGTGCCCTCGGCGACGGTGCGCAGAGCGCGCTCGGTGAGTGAGCGGAGCTCCTCGGGCGCCGACCGGGCCAGGCTCAGGATGGAGAACCCGGCGACGGAGCGGCCCCCCTCGTACAGCTCGGGCTGCCCGACCTGCCACGGCGGCGCCCCGCTCGCGTTGCCGAAGGACACCAGGCGTCCGAAGACGGCCAGCGTGTCGAGGCCGCGACGCAGGGTGTCGCCGCCCACCGGGTCGAGCAGCAGGTCGACGCCCCTGCCGCCGGTGGCACGGCGGACGCCGTCGGGGAAGGCGTCGTCGGTGAAGACCTCGTCGTAACCGTGCTCGAGGGCGTGCGCCGCCTTGGCCGTGGAGGAGACGACGCCGTACACCGCGCCCGCGCCGGCCGCCCGGGCCAGCTGCCCGGCGACCGTGCCGACGCCGCCCGCCGCGCCGTGCACCAGCACGGTCTCGCCGGCGCGCAGCCGCCCCACCTCGTGCAGCAGGGCGCGCGCGGTCGGCAGCACGGTGGGCAGCGCGGCCGCCGTGCGCAGGTCCACGCCCGTGGGGAGCGGGAAGACGGCGGCGGCCTCGGCGACCACGACCTCCGCGTACGCGCCGCGGTCGACCAGGGCGGCGACCT
This sequence comes from Streptomyces sp. B21-105, assembly GCF_036898465.1. Classification (NCBI taxonomy): domain Bacteria; kingdom Bacillati; phylum Actinomycetota; class Actinomycetes; order Kitasatosporales; family Streptomycetaceae; genus Streptomyces; species Streptomyces sp. B21-105. The sequence continues at coordinate 8,406,657 of NZ_JARUMJ010000001.1, forward strand.
CCTGCCCGGGGCGCAGACCGGTGACGCCCTGGCCGACGGCCCGGATCCGTCCGGAGACCTCCAGCCCCGGGCGGAACGGCAGGGAACCCACCCGGTACCCCTCCGCGCGGGACTTCAGATCCGCGAAGTTGACGCCGGCGTAGGCGGCGTCGACGGTGACCTGTCCCTGCCCCGGCTCGGGCGTCTCGACCTGGACGACCTTCAGCACCTCGGGGCCGCCGTACTCCTGGAACTCCACTGCGCGCATGACGATGTCACCGCACCCTTCGTCGACTGTTCAACGGGAAGCGAACACCGGGACTGTAAGATATTCATCGAACACCGGGCAACCCGCCGGAGCGTGGCGCGAGGAGAGGGCATGACGAAGCGGACCGAGGGCGCAAGCCACCGTGCGGCGCCCGTGCACACGGACCCGGGTGAGGTGTCGGTCGTGACCGCGCTGTCCGCGCTCGCCGACCCTGTACGCATCCAGCTGATCCGCGAACTGGCCGGCTCCGCCGACTGGACGCGCAGCTGCGGCGGCTTCGACGTGCCGGTCGGCAAGGCCGCGCTCAGCCACCACTTCTCGGTGCTGCGCTGCGCCGGCCTGGTCGAACAGCGCGACGAGGGCCCGAGGCGGACCAACCGGCTGCGCCGCGAGGAGTTCGACGCCTGCTTCCCCGGCCTGCTCGACCTGGTGCTCCGCGACGACGCCGGCTGACCGACGCGCCCGTCGGGCCCTGCCGGCGGCCCGCCTTTGAACGCGATGAACGCCCGAAGGGACGCTGCCGTACACCTCGACGCGTGTCCGTCCAGCGGCACGCACGGATGAACGCCGCCTCGCAGATACGGAGTCGTACGTGCCTCAGCAGCCCCCGGCCCGCCTCGCCCGCGCCGCCGCACTGGCCGGCGGCCTGACCCTGCTCCTTACCGCCGCCACCGCGTGCGGCGGCGGCGCGGACGGCGCCGCGAAGAGGGACGAGCCGACGCCGACCACGGTGACCGCGGCCGCGGCGGCCGGGGTCGTGGCGCCGGCGAAGGTCGAGGTGATCGCCGGGCTGACCGGCTGCACGGCCGCCATCCGCATCGAGGCGGCGGAGCTGCGTCAGGGCGTGTGTCACGCCGAGGGGGCCGACTACCTCATCACCACCTTCCCCGAGGAGCGGCACAAGGAGACCTGGCTCGACGCCGCGGCGATCTACGGCGGCCGCTACCTGGTCGGCTTCCGCTGGGTGGTCAGCGCTGAGCCCGAGACGCTGACCCGGTTCCAGCCCGAACTCGGCGGAGAAATCCGGCAGTTGGGTGCGGGGGCGGGCCCGTCGGCCGCGCCGGGCGCCTCGTGACCGGCCGCGTCGCGCCGCGCCGGCCGGTCGGCGTCCTCCGTGTCGGTCCTTTGTGTCACGGGCGCGGCCGGGGGCGGCCCCCGACGGCCTCGATGCCGTTGTTGAAGCGCCGCAGGTAACCCGAGGACGGATTCCGTACCGCGCTCCTCGTCGGCGGCGGTCTCGCGCTGGTCTCCGCGGCCATCGAGGCCGCCATCCCCGCAGCGCGCGCCGCGGCCGCGGGCGAGGACGTCGCCGACCCGGCGGCCGAGCCCGAGCAGGCAGAGACGGACCGGCGTCGCACGGACGGCATGGGCGGCGTGGACGGCACGGAGGCCACGGAGGGGCGACCGCCTCCGCCGGGCCTCTACGGCCGGGTCAGCCTTCGCATCGTGAGCGCGAGGTGCAGCCGCAGCCGGCCCTGCGGGGTGCGCACCGGCCAGCCCAGCAGGTGTTCGGCGTGGGCCAGCCGGTCCTGGAGCGTGGAGTGGTGCACGTTGACCTCGGCCGCCGCCGCCCGCAGACTCGCCGTCGCGGTGACGGCGTACAGCGTGGTCAGCAGCCAGGGCGCGTCCGCGGCGGCCGTGTCCAACGCCCTGACGTCCGGGGGAGGTTCGGCGCCCGGTGCGATGAGCTCGGCCAGCAGCGCGACCCCGCCGAGCTCCTCGGCGGACACCACCCAGGGCCCGGGATCCAGCGGGCCCCCTTCTGCGGTGAACCGCAGCGCGGTCCGGGCCGCGTCCCACGACCCCGGCAGCTCCAGCACGGGCACCGCCGGGCCGACCCCGGTGCGGACGGCAGGGGGCTCGGCGGCGCCGGGTGCGGCGGACGCGGGGACGACCCTGGGCCGGCCCGCCGGCGTGGCGAGGGCGCGGGCCGGTGCGAGGACGTCGAGGCCGAGACGGCGGGCGGCGTACAGCCGGGCCGGCTCGGCCGCGGCGGCGTCCAGAAGCGTCTCGACGAGGGCCGGATCGGTCAGCGGGGCCCGGCCGCGGGTGCGGTCCAGCACGAGCCGGGCCGCGCCCGCGGCCCGCTCCAGGATCACCGCGTCGACCACGCTCGGCGTCGCGTCGGCGCGTTCCAGCCAGAGGGCGGGCGCCCCGTCCGGGCTCAGCGCGGCGGACGGCCACGCGGGGTCCGGCGGCAGGTCGCAGTCCCGCCGGACGCCGTCGGCCTCGACCCGGACGCACACCCGCCGGTCGGCGTCGACGAGCCGTGCCGGCACCCCCGCGAGCACCGCGGCCCCGCGCATCAGCGCCTCGACCCCGGCGCGGCCCTCCACCAGCCGGTCGAAGTACGCGATGACGCGCACGGCGGTTCCGGCGTCCGGGTCCAGTGCGGTCAGGCGCCCCGCCAGCTCTTTCATACGGTCATCATGCGGTATGCGCCCCTCGGTGAGGAGAGCCGATGCGCTGCCACTGCCTCTACCCTCTGGCCCCGGACGGGTCCTACTCGGCGAGCAGTCGGCGCAGCCAGTCCAGGTGGGCCGCCCGCGCCGACTTCGACAGCGTGGCCTGCGGTGCGAAGCCGTCGAAGCCGTGGAAGCCGCCCGGCCACACATGCAGTTCGGCGATTCCGCCGGCCTGCCATATCCGGGAGGCGTACCCGACGACCTCGTCCCGGAAGGTCTCGGCGGAGCCCACGTCGAGGAAGGCGGGCGGCAGCCCGGACAGGTCCTCGGCGCGGGCGGGAGCCGCGTACGGGGACACGTCGGGGCCGCCGCGTGCCGCCCCGAGCAGCGCCGTCCAGCCGGTGTCGTTGGCGGTGCGGTCCCACACGCCGAGGCCCGCCATCTGGTGGGAGGAGACGGTGTCGTTGCGGTCGTCCAGCATCGGGCACATCAGCAGCTGGCCGATCGGCCGCGGACCGCCGCGGTCGCGCAGCAGCAGGGCGAGCGCTGCGGTCAGCCCGCCGCCCGCGCTGGTGCCGGCGATCACGATGCGGTCCGGGTCCGCGCCCAGCTCCTTTGCGTGCTCCGCCGTCCACAGCAGCCCTGCGTACACGTCCTCGACGGGCGCGGGGTGCGGGTGCTCCGGCGCGAGGCGGTACTCCACCGACACCACGACCATGTCCAGCGCCCGCGCCCAGTCCAGGGCCACGTCCACGCCGGCCCGGTTGTTGCCGAGAACCATGCCGCCGCCGTGCACGTGGTAGACGACGGGACGGGGCCGGTCGGGGGCGGGCGCGACCGGGCGGCAGATCAGCAGGGAGATCTCCGGTGCGCCCTCGGGCCCCGGCACCGTGCGGTCCTCGACCTCGAACGTGCCGCCGGCCGTCAGGTCCAGCTGGGACAGCAGCGCCATGCCCGGGCCCTGGCGGACGGCCTCGATGTCCTCCATGGCCATGCCCGGTTGGATCACGTCCTTGATCAGTTCCAGGGCGGCGGCGAGTTCCGGGTCGAACGGCGGCGGGACGGATGTCATGGCGTCTCCTCGGCGGGGCGGCTCGTGCGGCCATGATTCACGCACGCGCCCCCTGCGGAGCGCCGCCGTCCGGCGGGACCTGCCCGCCGTTCGGCGGGTGGCCGCCCGGGTGCGCCCCACGCCTTGCCAGGATGTGACCTTTTGTTCATCCGCGAGGGGTAGACAACCGGCGGACCGTGCGACAACGATTTTCACCCCCACACCGCACCAGGAGTACCACCCGTGAACGTCTCGCTTTCCGTCTGGCTGTTGACCGTCGCGGCGCTGTGCGCGCTCGTCGCCGTCGACTTCTTCATCGGCCGCAAGCCGCACGACGTCTCGGTCAAGGAGGCCGGGACCTGGACCGTCGTCTGGGTCGTGCTGGCCTGCCTGTTCGGTCTCGGCGTGTTCGTCTTCGGCGGCGGCAAGCCGACGGGGGAGTTCTTTGCCGGGTACATCACCGAGAAGTCGCTGAGCGTGGACAACCTCTTCGTGTTCGTCCTGATCATGGGCAAGTTCGCGGTGCCGTCGCAGTACCAGCAGCGGGTCCTCATGGTGGGCGTGCTGGTGGCCCTCGTGCTGCGCGCGCTGTTCATCGCGGCCGGCGCGGCGATCATCTCGACGTTCTCCTGGGTCTTCTACCTGTTCGGCGCGTTCCTGATATGGACGGCGTGGAAGCTGATCCAGGACGCGAAGAAGGGCGCGCACGAGGAGGAGTTCGAGGAGAACAAGCTGCTCAAGGCCGTGGAGAGGCGTTTCGGCGTGGCGGACCGGTACCACGGCACGAAGCTGTGGATCGAGCAGAACGGCAAGCGGGTCATGACGCCGATGCTGGTCGTGATGCTGGCGATCGGCTCCACGGACGTGCTCTTCGCCCTCGACTCGATCCCGGCGATCTACGGGCTGACCGAGGACCCGTACATCGTGTTCACCGCCAACGCCTTCGCGCTGATGGGTCTGCGGCAGCTGTACTTCCTGATCGGCGGTCTGCTGAAGAAGCTGGTCCACCTCAGCTACGGCCTGTCGATCATCCTGGGCTTCATCGGCGTGAAGCTGCTGCTGCACGCGCTGCACGAGTCAGGGGTGCACGTGCCCGAGATCGGCATCCCGTTCTCGCTCGGCTTCATCGTGCTCGTCCTCGCCGTGACGACCTTCACCAGCCTGCGGGCGGCCAAGCGGCAGGAGGAGGCCACGGCCCTGCCGGACTCGACACAGGCGTGACGGATCCGCGGCGCGGCCCCGGCGGGACACCTCTCCCCGAGGCGGACTTCCCGAGGCGGTCTTCCGAGGCGGGCGCCGCGCATCCGGCCTGTGCGCCGCATCCGAGAAGTGTGCGCCGCGTCTGGGCAGTGGGTGCCGCGGCGGCCCGCATCAGCACGCAGTCGAACTCGATCCCCCGGCCGGTCGTCGCAACACACCTCTCTGATCAGGCATGTTGCTACGACTGGCGTGAACCCGGGCTGTGCCGCGCGCTCGTCCCGGCGCGCCGAGGGGTCCATGAGAAGCACGGCGCCGGTTCGCCCAGCCGCACGGCCTCGTCCTGGCCGGCCTCGGAGCGGGCCGCGTCGCCCGTCGGCCGCAGGAGCCAGGTGTCCTTGCCGGCGCCGGTCACCCGGTACGGGCCGCCGTGTCGGGAGACCACAGCCTTCCCCGGCCCGAGGTCGGTCACCTGGACGCCGATGCGCGGCATCAGATCGAGCAGTCGTCGGTAAAGGGTGCTCATCTGCCCTATCAGACGGGACGGCCCGGGGTCTGCGGCTTGACCGACATTCGCCGCTGCTCTTCACCCCACCCGCGAGGGCACACGCCGAAGGGGCGCGACCCGCGCACGCCGAAGGGGCCCGGAATCTGATCCGGGCCCCTCGGGTGCCGCTGCGTCGTGGGCTGTTCCCGTCCCTGCGTGTGCCGACCGGGTCCGCTGCCGGGCCGGGTGCGCTGCCGGTCGGGCGTCAGGCGGTCGCGAACTCGTCGGCGTGGCCGTGCAGCTGGGCGACGACCTCGGTCAGCTGGGCGGCGACCTCGGCGTCGTCGACCGGGTGGGTCTCGGCGAAGCGGGTCAGCGAGCCCGGGATGGACAGCTTGAGGTCCTCGATGACCTTGCCGCCGGCGATGCCCACGGCCTTGCGGGCCTCGTCCTGCGCCCATACGCCGCCGAACTGGCCGAACGCGGTGCCGACCACGGCGACCGGCTTGCCGCCGAACGCGCCGGCGCCGTAGGGCCGCGACAGCCAGTCGATGGCGTTCTTCAGGACGGCCGGGATCGTGCCGTTGTACTCGGGGGAGAAGAGCAGGAAGGCGTCGGCGGCCAGGGCGGCCTCGCGCAGCCGGGCGGCGGCGGCCGGGACGCTGCCCTCGACGTCGAGGTCCTCGTTGTAGAACGGGATCTCGGCCAGACCCTCGAAGAGGTCGACCTCGGCGCCCTCGGGAGCGACCTTGACGGCCGCCTCGGCGAGCTGGCGGTTGGTCGAGCCGGCGCGAAGGCTGCCGACGAGCGCGAGGATGCGGACAGACATGGGTACTCCCAGAGGCTGAAACACGGGGACAATAATCCGGACCGGGGTCCGTTTAATTTCTAGCACCCTAACCGGACCGTGGTCCAGTTTCATTCCCGATGCTTTACGCTGGCGTCATGTCCGCCGTGCTGCCCCCCTGTCCCGAGCCTGAGGAGAGCGCCGCCGAGCCGGAGCTGCTGCAACTCGGTCCGGCGGGCGACGAACCGTGTCTGCGCGCCGACGCGGCCCGCAACCGGGCCAGGCTGCTGGACGCCGCCGCCCGTCTGATCGCCGAGCACGGCGCGGCCGGGGTCACCATGGAGGCGGTGGCGAGCGCGGCGAACGTCGGCAAGGGCACCGTCTTCCGCCGCTTCGGTGACCGCACGGGTCTGCTGAACGCCCTGCTGGACCACTCGGAGCGGCGGTTCCAGGCCGCGTTCCTGAGCGGTCCGCCGCCGCTCGGGCCGGGCGCGCCGCCGGTGGAGCGGCTGCGGGCGTTCGGCTTCGCGCTGCTCGCGCGCTCCGTCGACCAGCTGGATCTGCAGCTCGCGGCCGAGCCGGGGCCGGACCGCCGGCACTCGGTCCCGGTGCGCCGGGTGCATCACCGTCATCTGGCGGTGCTGCTGCGGCAGGCGCTGCCCGGCGCGGACGACGAACTTCTCGCGCACACGCTGATGGGCTACCTCAATCCCGTCCTCGTCCACCACCTCACCCGGCAGTGCGGCATGCCGCCGGAGCGGCTGGAGGCGGGCTGGAGCGACCTCGTCGACCGGATCACGGGCGAGCACCGCGGAACGGGCGCCGGGTGACATCCGGCGACGTGCGGTGACGCATGGTGACGTGACTGCCGAGTGTCGACGACCCGTCGAACGTGTGCGTTGACGGATCGTCGGATTCGGCGTCCCCCCGCCCGGGACCCGGTTCGCGGCTTCTGCCAAGATGCGGTACGTCATGGTGCAGATACCGAACACGCCCGCGCCGCCGGTGCCGCCGGTGCCGCGCCCCGTGCCCACGAGCGCCGACGTGGCCCGCCTGGCCGGGGTCTCGCGCGCCACCGTCTCCTACGTCCTGAACAACACCAGCGCCGTACGCATCAGCGAGCCGACCCGCCGCCGGGTCCGCGAGGCCGCCGAGGAACTCGGGTATGTGCCGCACGCGGCCGCCCGCACCCTGCGCGCCGGACACAGCCGGATGGTCCTGATGCCCACCCTGCCGGTGCCCGCCGGCCCGCTCTACAGCCGGTTCGTGCACGACTTCCAGGGTGCGATGAGCCGCCTCGACTACACGGTCGTCCAGTACGGCGCGAGCGGAGTGACCGGTGACGACGCCGTGCGCGCGTGGGCCGAGCTGAGGCCCGTCGCCGTGCTGGTGCCCGGCACCGGCATCGGACCCGAAGGCGTGGCGATCCTCAAGCGGTCCGGCGCCCGGGCCGTGGTGACCCTCAGCCCCGAGGCCGTCGAGGGCGCCCACGCGATGCTCCTGGACCAGGCCGACGTCGGCCGGGGCGCCGCCGGACACCTCCGCGAGCGCGGCCGCCGCCGGATCGGGGTGGTGGTCCCCGAGGAGCACGGCATGGAGATGTTCTCCGCGCCCCGCCTCGCCGGCGCCCGTGCGGCCGTCCAGGGCACCGACGCCTCCGTCACCGAGCTGCCCCTCGCCTACACGGAGGAGGCCGCGGCCGCCCTCGCCGCGCGCTGGCGCGGCCTCGGCCTCGACGCCGTGTTCGCCTACAACGACGAGTACGCCATGCTGCTGTTACGCGCCCTGCACGACGCCGGCCTGCGCGTTCCCGAGGACGTGGCCGTCATCGGAGCCGACGACCTGCTGCTCGGCCGGCTGCTGCGGCCGCGGCTCAGCACCGTGCGGATCGCGCTCCCCTCCGGCCGCGACCTCGCCTCCCTGGTGGACCGGGCCGTCCGCAACCCCGCCGCCGCCCCCGAGTCGCACGCGCTGTTCTCGGCCACCGTGGTGCACCGCGACTCCAGCTGAACTACGGTCCAGGTGGAGGCATGCCATGCGCACCACGGTCGGCATCATCGGCGGCGGCCCGGCGGGGCTGCTGCTCGCCCGTCTGCTGCACCGCGCGGGAATCGCCTGTGCCGTGCTGGAGAGCAGGACGCGCGCCTACGCGGAAGGGCGCCAGCGAGCCGGAATGCTGGAGCAGGGCACGGTCGACGTGCTGCGTGAGGCCGGCGCCGCCGACCGGCTCGACGTCGAGGGCCTGGTGCACAACGGCATCGAGCTGCGCTTCGACGGCGAACGCCACCGCCTCGACTTCCCCGCCCTCACCGGTGGCCGCACGGTCACGATCTACGCCCAGACGGAGATCGTGAAGGACCTCATCGCCCTCCAACTGGCCGACGGGCCGCCCCTGTTGTTCGAGGCGGAAGCGCTCGCCGTCGAGCAGCCGGAGAGCGCGACACCTGTCGTGCGGTTCCGCCACGAGGGCCGGGAGCGGACGCTGCACTGCGCGTGGGTGGCGGGCTGCGACGGCTCGCACGGCGTCGCCCGGAACGCCTTCCCGGCGGCCGTCGGCCGCGCATACGCCCACGACTATCCGTACTCCTGGCTTGGCGTCACCGCCGAAGTGCCGCCCTCCTGCGACGAGTTGGTCTACGCGCGCCACGCGCGCGGCTTCGCCCTGCACAGCATGCGCTCGCCGCATGTCTCCCGGCTCTACCTCCAGGTCCCCCGCGGCACGAGCGTGCGGGACTGGCCCGACGAGCGGATCTGGGACGAACTCGCCGCCCGCTTCGCCGTCGACGCCGACTGGACGCTGCGCCGCGGCCCGATCACCGCCCGGTCCGTGACGCAGATGCGCAGTCTCGTCCACGAGCCGATGCGGCACGGCCGGCTGGTGCTCGCCGGGGACGCCGCCCACATCGTCCCGCCGACCGGCGCCAAGGGACTCAACCTCGCCGTCTCCGACGTCCGGCTGCTGGCCAGGGCCTTCACCGAACTGCACGCCCATGGGTCCACCCGGCTCCTGGACGGGTACTCGGAGCTGTGCCTGCGACGTGTGTGGCAGGCCACCCGCTTCTCCTACGACATGACTAGGATGTTGCACGCTCAACCAGATGGGGATGCGTTCGACCACCGGATGCAGCTCGCCCGGCTGCGCCGGATCACCGCATCCCGCCACGCGGCCGCCGAACTGGCGGCGAACTACACGGGACTTCCCCTCTCGCCGTGAGAGCGGCGAAGCCCGCGGGTCACCGATCGGAGAGCCTTCATGCCGTTGCTCGACCCCACCAACTGGCAGCCCCGCACCCTGTCGGGCCCCCGGTACACCGTCACCGAGCCCGCCACCGGCGAGCAGCTGGGCACGGTCGTCCTGGCAGCCGGCGCGGATGTCGCGCCGGCCGCCGAGGCCGCCCGCGCCGCGCAGGCCGAGTGGGCCCGCGTCCCGCACTTCGTCCGCGCCGGAGTGCTGCGCCGGGCCGGCGACCTGTTCGCCGCGCACGCCGAGGAACTGCGCGAGTGGATCGTCCGTGAGTCGGGCTCGATCGCGGGCAAGGCCGACTTCGAGCTGCACGTCGCGGCCCAGGAGTGCTACGAGGCCGCAGCCCTCGCCTCCCGCCCGGCCGGCCAGGTCCTGCCCAGCGAGGCGCCCCGGCTGTCGTACACCCGGCGGGTCCCCGTCGGCGTCGTGGGCGTGATCTCCCCCTTCAACGCCCCGCTGATCCTGTCGATCCGCTCCGTCGCGCCCGCCCTCGCGCTCGGCAACGCCGTCGTCCTCAAGCCGGACCCGCGCACCGCCGTCTGCGGCGGGCTGTCGCTGGCCGCGGTGTTCGCTGAGGCGGGACTGCCCGAGGACCTGCTGCACGTCCTGCCGGGCGGCGCCGAGACCGGCGAGGCCCTGGTCGCCGACCCGCGCGTGCCGGTCATCTCGTTCACCGGCTCCACCGCGGCCGGCCGGTCCGTCGGCGAGGCGGCCGGACGTCACCTCAAGCGCGCGCACCTCGAACTCGGCGGCAACTCCGCCCTGATCGTGCTCGAGGACGCCGACCTCGACGCGGTGATCTCCACGGCCGCCTGGGGCTCGTTCTTCCACCAGGGCCAGATCTGCATGACCACCGGCCGCCACCTGGTGCACGCCTCCCTCTACGAGGAGTACGTCGAGCGGCTCGCGGCGAAGGCCGACGCGCTCGCCGTCGGCGACCCGCACCGCGCGCAGGTGCACCTCGGCCCGCTCATCGACGACGGCCAGCTCGCCAAGGTGCACGGCCTGGTGGAGGCCAGCACGGCGGCCGGGGCGAAGCTCGCCGCGGGCGGCACCCACCAGGACCGCTTCTACCGGCCGACGGTCCTCGCGGGCGTCGGCGACGACACCCCCGCCTACGCGGAGGAGGTCTTCGGACCGGTGGCCCCCGTGCGCCCCTTCACCACGCCGGACGAGGCGGCGGCGCTGGCCGCGCGCAGCTCCTACGGACTCTCGCTCGGCATCGTCACCCGCGACGCGGCCCGCGGCCTCGACCTGGCCGAGCGGGTGCCGACCGGCATCGTGCACATCAACGACCAGACCGTGAACGACGAGGCCGTGGCGCCCTTCGGCGGGGTCGCCGCCTCCGGCACCGGCGCCCGGTTCGGCGGCGAGGCCAACCTGGAGGCCTTCACCGACGTGCGGTGGACGACGGTGCGGGCCGACGTGGCGCCGTACCCGTTCTAGAGCCGCGCCGCCCACCGGGGCTGCCACCGGGGACGGCCAACCGGGGACGGCCCACCGGGGTTGCCTGCCGGGAACTGCCGCCCGCCGGGGGCTACTCGCCCGGGGCCGCCGGGGAGTCGCCGGCCCCGCTCTTGGCCTGCTCCGCCTCGATGGACCGGCGCACCTCGTCCATGTCCAGCCCCCGCGCCTGTCCGATGACGTCCGTCAGGGCGGCCTCGGGCAGCGCGCCGGGCTGGGCGAACACGGCGACCCGGTCGCGCACGATCATCAGCGTCGGGATCGACTGGATGCCGAAGGCCTGGGCCAGCTCGGGCTGGGCCTCGGTGTCCACCTTGCCGAACACCAGGTCGGGGTTCTCCTCGGCCGCCTTGTCGTAGACCGGGGCGAACTGACGGCACGGCCCGCACCAGGACGCCCAGAAGTCGATCAGGACGAAGTCGTTGTCGGTGACCGTCTGGTCGAAGTTCTCCTTGGTGAGCTCCACGGTGCTGCTCATGACCTGATTCCTTCTTCCCGGAGTTCTGTCGGGTGCGTCCTGTGCGTCCCGACATGGGGTGAGGCCGCCCGGCACAACGCCGGCGGCCGGGCGCGTATTCCGCGCCCCTACCCGTGTGGCCACCCCGCACACCACCCACCAGACTGACCCCATGACGGAAACGGAAACCAACGCGTACGACGTCGTGGTGCTCGGGGCCGGGCCCGTGGGGGAGAACGTCGCCGACCGCACCCGCGCGGCCGGCCTCAGCACCGCGGTCGTGGAGAGTGAACTCGTCGGCGGCGAGTGCTCGTACTGGGCCTGTATGCCCAGCAAGGCCCTGCTGCGCCCGGTCATCGCCCGCGCCGACGCGCGCAGGCTGCCCGGTCTGCGCCAGGCCGTACAGGGCCCCCTGGACGCCGACGCCGTCCTCGCCCGCCGCAACTGGTACACCGGCGACTGGACGGACGACGGCCAGGCCGACTGGCTGGGGAGCATCGGCGCGGACCTCCACCGCGGCCACGCCAGACTGACCGGCCCGCGCACGGTGACCGTGGGGGACACCGTCCTCACGGCCCGCCACGCGGTCGTCGTCGCCACCGGCACCCGCGCCGCCCTCCCCGACCTGCCCGGCCTCGCCGAGGTCCGGCCCTGGACGAGCCGGGAGGCCACCAGCGCCCAGGCCGCGCCCGGCCGGCTCGTCGTGGTCGGCGGGGGAGTCGTCGCCACCGAGATGGCCACCGCCTGGCAGGCCCTCGGCTCGCGGGTCACCCTCCTGGTGCGGGGCGAGGGCCTGCTCGACCGCATGGAGCCGTTCGCCGGCGAACTCGTCGCGGAGGCGCTGACCGAGGCCGGCGCGGACGTGCGCACCGGCACCTCGGTGGCGTCGGTGACCCGCACGGACGGTGTCGTCGTGGTCGTCACCGACACCGGGGAGCGCATCGAGGCCGACGAGATCCTCTTCGCCGTCGGCCGCGCCCCGCGCACCGACGACATCGGCCTCGAGACGGTCGGCCTGGAACCCGGCTCCTGGCTCGGCGTCGACGACAGCATGCGCGTCACCGGCACCGACTGGCTCTACGGCGTCGGCGACGTCAACCACCGTGCCCTCCTCACCCACCAGGGCAAGTACCAGGCCCGGATCGCGGGCGCCGCCATCGCCGCCCGCGCCGCCGGAACACCCCTGACGCAGAACGGCCCGTGGGGCGCCCACGCCGCCACCGCCGACCACGAGTCCGTCCCGCAGGTCGTGTTCACCGACCCGGAGGCGGCCTCCGTCGGCCTCTCCCTCGCGGAGGCCGAACGGGCCGGACACCGGGTGCGGGCCGTCGACGTCGACATGTCGTCGGTGGCCGGAGCCGGCCTGTACGCCGAGGGCTACAAGGGTCGCGCCCGGATGGTGGTCGACCTGGAGCGGGAGATCCTGCGCGGCGTCACCTTCGTCGGTCCCGGCGTCGGCGAGCTGATCCACTCCGCGACCGTCGCCGTCGTCGGCCAGGTCCCCATCGCCCGCCTGTGGCACGCCGTCCCGTCCTACCCGACGATCAGTGAGGTGTGGCTGCGCCTGCTGGAGGCGTTCCGGGACGACTGACTGGACAACCGACTGGACAACTGACCTACGGCAGCTCGAAGTTCAGCGCCCGTGCCGCCTCGACGGGGGTCGGCTGCGCCCACCGCTCCCGGACCGTGCGTTCGGCGGCGAGCGAGCGCGGTTCGGCCCGGTCGAGGTAGAGCATGCCGTCGAGGTGGTCCGTCTCGTGCTGGACGATCCGGGCGGGCCAGCCCGCGAACACCTCGTCCAGCGGCCTGCCGTGCTCGTCCTCGCCATTCAGCCGGACCTCGAAGTGCCGGGCCACCACCGCCTGGTAGCCGGGGACGCTCAGACAGCCCTCGAAGAACGCGGCCCGGGCCGAACCCACCGGCTCGTACGACGGGTTGACCAGCACCCGGAACGGCTGGGGCACCCTGCCGCGGGCCTGCCGCACCTCCTCCGGCACCGTCGCCGGGTCCTCGACGACCGCGATCCGCAACGCCACGCCGACCTGCGGCGCGGCGAGACCGACACCGGGCGCGGCGTGCATCGTGCGGCGCAGCGCCTCGACGAAGCGGGCCAGCAGCGCGGGGGCGAGCTGACCCTCGTAACGTGCCGTGCCCGCCCGCAGAACGGGGTCGCCGGCCAGGACGAGCGGCAACGGGCCGCCGGACGCGAGGAGTTCCTCGATCCGTTCGGCAAGGGGCGCGAGGGGACGGGGAGATGCCATCGAGCCAGCATGCCACGGCCACACCCGGCGTGACGCAGGTCACTCGAAGTGGCGGGAACTCGGAGGCGCAGGCCCCCGACTACTGGAGCGCACGGCCGAGAACAGCCTTCGCCCCGCTCTGTTTCCCAAGCCCAAATGCCCAAATGCCCGAAGCCCCAAGCCCCAAGCCCCAAGCCCCAACGCTCAAATGCCCGAAGCCTGACGCCCACGCCCGACGCCCCGTTCGCTCCCCGTCCCCGGAGAAGCCGCCGATGTCCACCGCTCCCTCCCTCGCCGCGGAAGAGGCCCCGCAGTCGGCGGCCCTCGAGCCGAGGACCCACGGCCCGTGGGCCGCACTGCGCCCGCTGGTCCTGCGCCTGCACTTCTACGCCGGCGTGTTCGTGGCGCCCTTCCTGCTGGTCGCCGCCGCCACCGGCTTCCTGTACGCCGCCTCGTTCCAGGCCGAGAAGCTCCTGTACGCGCATGAGACGACCGTGCCCGTCGGCGACGCGAAGCTGCCGATTTCCCAGCAGGTCGACGCCGCTCGCAAGGCCCACCCCGAGGGGACCGTCTCGGCGGTGCGGCCCTCACCCGAGGACGACGCCTCCACCCGCGTGATGCTGTCCGGCGTCGACGGGGTCGGCGCCACGCACACCCTCGCGGTGTTCGTCGATCCGTACACCGGCGAGGTGCGCGGCGCGCTGGAACAGTACGGCTCGACGGGCGCGCTGCCGCTGCGCACCTGGATCGACGAGTTCCACCGCGATCTGCACCTCGGTGAGAACGGCCGCCTCTACAGCGAACTCGCCGCGAGCTGGCTGTGGGTGATCGCGGGCGGCGGAGTCGTGCTGTGGTTCTCCCGTCGGCGCGCGCGGCGCAAGGTCCGCGGGGTCACCGGACGGCGGCGCACGCTCGGCCTGCACGGCAGCGTCGGCGTCTGGGCGGCGGCCGGCTTGTTCTTCCTGTCCGCGACCGGCCTGACCTGGTCGACGTACGCGGGCGCCCACATCGACGAGCTGCGCACCTCGCTCGGCCAGGCCACCCCGTCGGTGTCGGCGGCCGCGGGCGGCGGCGACCACGCCGGTCACGACGCGGCCTCCAAGGCGGGCGGGGACGGCGCACACGGCGTGGGCCTCGACAAGGTCCTGGCCGCCGCGCGCGCCGAGGGCCTCGGCGACCCGGTCGAGATCGTCCCGCCCGCCGACGCCTCGTCCGCCTACGTCGTCAAGCAGGTGCAGCGCAGCTGGCCCGAGAAGCAGGACGCGGTCGCGGTGGACCCGGCGTCCGGCGAGGTCACCGACACCGTGCGGTTCGCCGACCACCCGCCCCTGGCCAAGCTGACCCGGTACGGCATCGACCTGCACACCGGCGTCCTGTTCGGCCTGGCCAACCAGATCGCGCTGATGCTCCTCGCGCTCGCGCTGATCCTGCTCATCATGTGGGGCTACCGCATGTGGTGGCAGCGGGGCCGGGGCAACGCCTTCGGCCGGCCGGTCCCGCGCGGAGCCTGGGCGCAGGTCCCGCCGCACGTCCTGGTCCCGCTGCTGGCGGCGGTCGCCGTGGTCGGCTACTTCGTCCCGCTGCTCGGTATCCCGCTCGCCGCATTCCTCGTGGTGGACGTCGTCCTCGGCGAGATCGCGCACCGGCGCGGACGACGGACGCCCGCCGCATGAACCGTCGAGGACGGCGTGAGCGGCCGGGCGGTGACGACCCGTCACCGCCCGGCCGCTCACGCCGCCGTGGCCGCCTGCCGCCCGGGACGGCCGTCGTCCGGGCGGTGGCGGCGCGGGCCCGTCAGTCCTGCGGGAAGTCGCCCGCCAGCGCCGAGGCTATCCGCAAGTGCGGCCCCGCCTCCGTGTGCCGGCCCTGACGCTCCAGGGTGCGGCCCAGCATCAGCCGGGCGTAGTGCTCGACCGGATCGCGCTCCACGATGAGCCGCAACTCGCTCTCGGCGCGGCGAAGTTGGGCCGAGTGGTAGTAGGCGCGGGCCAGCAGCAGGCGCGGTCCGGTCTGCTCCGGCGTCTCCGCGACCAGGCCGGCCAGCACCCGGGCCGCGGCGGTGTACTCCCGCGCCCCGAAGAACAACTGCGCCCGCTCCCAGCGCTCGGCCGGCGTCCCGTGGGAGTAGTACTCCTCGGTCCCGCCGTGTGCCCTCTCGTACCTCATGTCCACTGCTGACCTCCTTCGAGGCCGTCAACCGGACCGGCTAGTTGAATATTCCACTATGTGGGCCGGTGGCGTGAATGCCAGCGGCGGTCACCGAGCGAGGCCTACGATGCACACAGCGGGACGTGACATGCGCACGTTACCCGTGAGGACGGACGACGCAGGGCGGGGTGGTGTCATGGAGCCGGACACGACGGGCGGCGACGACGTCATCAAGGTCGCCGCCGTGGACGACCACCCGGTTCTCCTCGACGGCATCGCGGCCCACTTCGCCCGGCACGGCCCCGACATCCGGCTCGTCGCGACGGCCGAGGACGTCGACGAACTGCTCGACACGCAGACCGGCGACGACGCGGCCTCCGTCGTCCTGCTCGACCTGCGGCTGCGCGACGGCAGCGATATCGCGTCCAACGTCCGCCGACTGCGGGCCGCCGGGGCGCGGGTGCTGGTGTACACCGGTGAGCAGCGTCCCGCCCTGGTGCGCCGGGCGCTCGACGAAGGTGCCCTGGGCCTGGTGCTGAAGGAGGATCCGCCGGACCGACTCGTCCAGGCCATCCGCACGGTGGACACCGGCGAGATGTACGTGTCCAGCCGTCTCGCCCACTCGATCGTGAGCGATCCGCGCGGCAGAGTCCGGCTGTCCGCGCGGCAGGCGCAGGTGCTGGAACTCATCGCCAAGGGCCTGCCGTACACGGACATCGCGTGCAAGCTGCACATCAACGAGGAGACCGTGCACACCCATCGCAAACGGGCCGTCGAGGCCTACGCGAAGGCCGGCGAACAGGTGGGAGGCACCGGAGAACTCGTCTACCGGGTCGTGGCCGACGGCCACATCGACATCGGCCCGGACCTGCCCGAACAGGCACGTCCCTGACGCCGGGGTCATACCGGCACGGCGTCGAGCACGGGCTGTCGCGCGCGGTGGCCGCCCTGTCGGCCCTGTTCGCCGTCAACTGGGCGGTGCTCCTGCTCCCAGGAGGTCCGGAACGCGAGCCGGACGTCCGCGCCGTGGCCGTGGTGTTCCTCGGGCAGGGCGTGGTGACGGCCGTGCGGGGAGCGCGTGGGGCGCTGTCCCGCGCGGACGGCCACGTCGCCGCCGCACTGGCGCTCCTCGGACAGGTGGTGCTCGCCGTGGGCGGCGCCTCCCGCGTCGTGATCGGACAGCGATGTCTGCTGGCGGCTCCCGCCGTGCTGCTCGCCGCCGTGCTGCTGTCCCGCGGGGCGAGACGCTGGGCCCTCTGCGCGGCGATCGGCGCGCAGGTCGCGACCTCCTGGTCCGCGGACGGTCCCGCAGGGGCCGTCGAGGGCGTCTGGCCGCTGGTGGCGACGGCGGTTGCCGGCGACGTGCTCGTCCCGCTGATGCGCGCCGCGGGCGACCGGGCCGACCGGGCGCAACATCGGGCTCGGGCGGCGCGGGCGGCGGCCGGCAGGGCGGAAGGCCGACGCGAGGCACATCGGCATTTCCAGGGGATGCTGCACGACGAAGTCAGCACGGCCCTGCAAGCCATCGCCATGCCCTGGGTCCCGGCGGCCCGGCTCCGGGAGGCGGCCTCCGGCGCCCTGGCCGCGCTCGCCGCGGCCCCGGCCGCGCCGGGCCTTGGCGGCCGGAGGGATCTGGCAGCCGTCGTGCGCGCGTTACGGCCGCCCACGGGAACGGTGCTGACGGTCGACGCCGTAGGCCCCCTCCCGGTCCCGCAGCGGGTGGCCGGCGCGACGATGACTGCGGCTCGCGAGGCGCTGCGCAACATCGAGAACCACGCCGCGGCCGGCACCGTCCGCATACGGCTTCGGCGCGGCGACACACCGGCTCACCCGGAAGCGGAAACGGAAGCGGAAACAGAAACGGAAACAGAGCCGGAGCCGGAGCCGGAGTCGGAGGGCGGCGAGGGCTTCACCCTGAGCATCACGGACGACGGCACGGGTTTCGCCACCGCGGAACTCGCCGCCTCCTCGGTGGGGTTACGGCGCAGAGTGCTCCGCGAGATGGAGGAGGTCCAAGGACGCGCCGAGGTCCACAGCACCCCCGGCCGCGGGACGACCGTGCGACTGCGGTGGCGTCCCCCGGCCGCCACACCGGCGGTGGACGCCGGCCCTGCGGCCCTGGTGGGAGGGGCGCCCCAGGACACGCTCGCGATGATGCGGGCCGCGGTGGGGGACGTGCGGCGTCCGCTGGCCGCCGTCTGCCTGCCGTTCCTCACCGTCATGGGCCTCGTCGCCGTCCTCCACACCTCCCTGACCTCGGGCACCGTCCCCCTGCTGATCTGGTACGCGCTGCTCGCGGTCCTCACCGTGGGCCTCCTGCTGCGGGCGGACTCGCGGATCGCGGGCCCGGTCGCAGCAGCAGCCTGTGCGTTCGCCGTCGCCGGGGCGCTCGGCAGCTTCCTCGTGCTGCCCTTGACCGCTCTCCACGACTACGCGTCCTGGCCCATCGGCGCCGTGACACCGTTGCTGACCCTGCTGGTGATCGTCCGCCCGGCCTGGGAGGCGCTGACGGCGCTGGCGCTGGAGCAGGCCGGCATCGTCGCCCTGGTCGTCTCCGGCCCGCCGATCGCCTCCTCCGCCGGTGAGACCGTCGCCATCGTGCTGCCCGCCCTTTGCGCACCCGCGCTCGGCGTCGTCGCGGGCCTCGCCATCGGGCGGACGGTGGCCCGGCTGGGCGGGGCGACGGCGCGTGCGGAGGCCGACCGGTCGGCCGTGCTCGCCACCGAGGCGGCTCGGCAGGCCCGTGAGGAGTCGCACCGCAGACGGCTGGCCGACCTCGGTGAGGAGATTCTGCCGTTCCTCGCGGACGTGGGGGCCGGGCGGTGCGGCGCCGAGGAGGCCGGCGTACGGGACCGGGCCCGTCTGCTCGCGAGCGCGGTGCGGGACGAGATCCAACTCCCGGGCGTGTTCGACCGCACCGTACGCGCACTGCTCAGCGCGGCCCGCCGCGCGGACTGCGCCGTCGTCATCCAGTCGGACTCCGACGACCCGCATCCGCCGGCGTTCCTGCGACTGCTGCTGACAGCCGCACTGGCCCACGGTCCGGCGCCGTGCGAGGTCACCCTGACCCTGAGCACGACGGCGGCGCGGACCGTGCGTGCCTCCCTGGTCGTCCTGCCGGGGGACGAGCGGCGGGCGCACGCCCTGCGCGAGGCGCTCGCCGGGACCGGCGCCGGCGCCGACGCGCAGGTGCTGAACTCCCCCACCTCCACCTGGGTCGAGGCGAGCGTGCGCACACCTTGACCGTGCGCACACCGAGACCGTGCGGGCCCGACCCGCTCCGGCTGTCCCCGCAGGCGGGGACAGACAGGACACGCCGCGGCCGCGAGCATCGAGGAAGGCTGGGGCACGGGGCTCCGGTCCTCACGAGGGGACGGCCATGTCCGGATCCATCCGCGACCGCCTGCGGCGGTTCACCACGTCGGTCGAGCAGGCCGACGGTCTCTCACCCGCGCAGAAGGCGACGATTCTCCAAGGATACGAGGAGGCACTCGGCAGTGAGGCGCCGCCCCGGCTGGTCCTCATCGGGGAAGCCGGGGTCGGCAAGTCCACGACCGTCAACGCGCTGTTCAACGCCGGGCAGGAGGTGGGCCACAGCAAGGCGACCACCGACCGCGCCTGGACGATCCCGGTACGGGAAGTCAGCGGGAGCAACGGCACCCTCGAGGTCGTCGACATGCCGGGCCTCGGCGACGACGTCGCCAACTACCGCCCCTACCTGGACCTCTACCGCAAGATCCTGCCCACCGCGGACGCCGTCGTGTGGATCCACCCGGCAGAGGACCGCATGATGCACCTCGTCCAGCAGGCGCTGGCCGACCTCTTCGGACCCCGCCCGGAACTCGTCGGCAGGCTGGTCTTCGGACTCAACAAAGCCGACGAGATCGGCCCGCACGACTGGAACACCCGCGCGAACCTGCCCTCGGAGCTCCAACGTGCCGCGCTGCGGGAGCGGGAAGCGGAGTTCACGGCGAGCATCACCCGGGTTCTGCCGGCCTGGCGGGGGCGTGCGGTGTCGTACGCGGCGCGCCAGTTCTACAACCTGACGGCCCTGTTCAAGGAGATGATGTACGCGGTGCCCGAAGAGCGCCGGTGGGTCCTGGAACAGCGGATGGACCTCGCGGACTTCACCGCCCTGGTGGACGGCAAGCTGCTGAGGGCCGCCACGGCGACAACCCTGGCCGAGATCCCGGTGGCCGATCCGCGACCGCCCGCCCCGCCGCAGACGCCGCAGGACACGCGTGAGCAGCCGGGACCCCGCCCGCCGCGGTCCGTCGCCGACGCGCTGAACGGTCTCTCGGACGCCCAGTGGCGGGAACTGCACGCCGACCGGGCCCGGTTCGAGGAGTTCGTCCGGCGTGTGGAACGGGGGGACGGCCGATGAACGCCGAGCCCGGGCAGGGCAAGGACCTCGACGCGCTGGTGCAAGCCCTGCGCGTGGTCATTCGGGAACAGGAGGAGAACCTGCGGGAGATCGACCGGTTGTCGGAGGTCTCCTTCCGGGTCTGGCTGGGCAGCGTGGCCGACCGGCTCGCGACCGCCGCCGGCATCTCGCTGGCCCGGGTCCACGCCCTCCTCGGTGACCTGGCCTCGATCGCGGCCAACGCCGTGGCGGCGGGCAAACAGGCCTACCGGAACGAGTTGCACAGGGCGCGCCGGATCCCGCGCACCCCGACAGGCTGACGGGAGGTCAGAAAACCATGACATGGGTCGAGTTCGCCTTTCCCGCATGCCCGGCTTGCTCCCGCTCCTGGGCCGTCAGCCGCCATCGCGACTGCCCGGCGAAGGGGCGGGGAGCGGGCGACGAGGGCGGTCTGGACGTCGATCCCGATCAGTCCCGGGTGCGGTGCACGGGCTGCCGGCGGACCTGGGGCGTGTGGGAGACGCGCTTCCACTGCGCCTGCGGGCGCCGGTTCGAGGCACACGAGGTGGAGGGGGCCGTACGGGAGATCATCCGGGTCGCCGCACTGCTGGCACGGGTTCTGGCCCAGCAGGCGCAGGACCTGGCCGAGATCCGCCGCGCCGGCGAGGCGTCGTTCCGCACGTGGACGAGCCGCTTCACCGTCGCCGTGGCCCGCACGCTCGGGGCGATGGCAGGCCGCCTCGTGGGCAGCCTGCTGCGGGCCCTGTACTGAAGGCGAGGCGAGGCGAGGCGGGTGGGGGGGGCGGGACGGACCGCGGGGGCGGCAGCGGTCCGGTCCCGCCCGCCCCCGCGGTCCGTCCCGCCCGCCCCCGCGGTCCGTCCCGCCGGTCCCCGTGGTCCGTCCCGCCGGTCCCCGTGGTCCGTCCCCGCCCGCCCCCGCGGTCACCGCACCGTCGGTGAGGAGCGTGACCTCGGTCGGGTGGCCGCCGATGTCCACGACGAGCAACGGGCGGGTCAGGTCGATGCCACGCTCGGCCGTCCGGGTGGTGGCCCGCGGGGGCCGTGAAGCCCCGGCGCCCGAGTGGGACGTATGGCCTCCGAGCGCCGGTCACGGGCCGTCCCGGACGGACGGGGAGCCGCAACGGCGCCGGACAAGGAAAGGGACATGGCCATCGAGACTGAAGCCGCGAGCGGCCCGTACCCGTCGCCCGAGCACCACAACGGCGCGGTCCCCGACCTCCGCCGCCGCGGGATCGACCCGGACTTCTGGTATCCGGTCGCCGTGTCCCGGAGCGTGCCGCGGAAGAAGACGTTCGCCGCCCGGTTCGCGGGGGAGCGGATCGCCCTGTACCGCGGTGAGGCCGGCACGGTCTTCGCCCTGGAGGACCGTTGCGCCCACCGGCAGGTGCCGCTGAGCATGGGCGTGGTGGAGGGCGAGGCGCTGCGCTGCTGCTATCACGCCTGGGCCTACCGCGGGAACGGCCGCATCTCGCAGATCCCGTATCTGCCCAAAGGGGTGGACCGGCCGCCGCGGGGTGTGCGCGCCTATCCGGTCCGGGAGGCCTACGGACTCGTCTTCGTCTTTCCCGGCGATCCCGAGAAGGCCGCCGCGACGCCGCTGCCCGACCTGCCCGAGTTCGGTTCGGCCCGGCACCGGACCATGACGTTCTCGCGCACCGTGCGATGCCACTACTCGTTCATGCACGAGAACCTGCTCGACATGAACCACCAGTTCCTGCACCGGGGCGTCCTCGGCCGGATCCAGCCCCGGCTGCTGGGATTCGACACGGGTCCCGACTTCGTGGAGGCGCGGTACCTGTTCGTCCCCGCGGGCGGCAGGAAGGACCGGGGCGCGGGTCTGCTGTCCGCCGAGGGCATGAGCGGCGGTTCGTCGCCCGACGTCGTCACCGTCCGCACCCAGTACCCGTACCAGACGCTGCGAGCGGTCCCGGAGAAGGCCGAGCTGCCGGCGTTCTCCCTGTGGGCGGCCTACGTGCCGCAGGACACCGAACAGCGCGTCAACCACACCTTCGGACTGCTCATGATCGCGAAGCCGCCGGTCCCGGGGGCCCTTCATGCCGCCTGGCCGTTCATCCGGCGGTTCACCGAACGCGTCTTCGCGGAGGACCGGATGGCCGTCGAGGCCGAGCAGCGGGCCTGGGACGAGCAGGGCGAGGACCGCAACCAGGAGGTGTTCCCGCTGATCCTGCACGTCCGCGACGTGCTGCGGAACAACGGCGTCCCCCTGCGCCCCACCACGGCGCGCGCCGGCGCGGGCCCCTGCGGGGGCGGCGCGGTGTGCGCGCCCTGACGCCTGCGCGGGCGACCGGCGGTCCGCCCGAAGGGACGGGGCGGGCCGGCCCTCGTCGGTGCGCATCCGGCCGGGGCGCCCGCTGTGACTTCTCCCACCTGCTCTTGCCGGGGCGCGGAACGCTTACCTACGTTCGGTCGCATGTCCTCCCATGGCGACGCCTTCCCCGCCGAACCCGACGAACCCGCCGAGACGCGCGGGCCTGCCGCGGACCGGCCCGGCGCGTCCGCCCTGGTCGGCCTGGACATCGACCTGAGCTCCCACGAAATGCTCCGCCGCGCCCATGTCCTGGACGCCCTCGGACCCGACTGGGACCCCCTCGCCGCGCTGCGCGGCGAGGAAGCGGCGTACGAGCTGCTCTACTCGGGCCTCAGCCCGGAACAGCAGCGGATGTACGACGAGCTGGTCGCGGCCGGTGTCCTCCCGCACCGAGGGGGCGGCCATGCTGCCGCTTGACCCGCAGGCCGACGTCGGGCGTCGCGCCTGGGTGCCCTGCCCGAACTGCGACGACCGCCGGGGCTGCGCCGTCTGCGGGCAGGGGCGCACCTGCTCCGAGCACTGGCGTTATCTGCTCTCCAACGTCGGCAGCCTGCTCCACCTGCAGTGCCGGTCCTGCACCCACATCTGGACGCACGAGACCCACTTCGGCGCCACCCGTTCCCCGTGGGAGCGCATCACCAGCGGCCTGCGCCGACGCTGACCGCGCACGACGGCCGGTCTGACCGGCGGTGCGCTCACCGTCCCCGGCCGTGGGAGGCCGGACGGCGGATCGGTGCCGACTTTCGGGTGACCCCACCGTCTGTCGCCGGGGACGGCGGACCCGCCCTGGCCGAGGATCGCGGTCGGCGGACATCCCTGCCTGCCGTTCTCCCGCCCGGAGGCAGCTGTGCACATCCTGCTCCTTGCCAGCGCGTTCAACAGTCTCACCCAGCGAGTCCACGCCGAACTGCGCGACCGGGGCCACACCGTGGCCGTGGAACTGGCGCTGCCCGGCAGTCCGCTGCCGGAAGCCGTGCGGCGGCACGCACCCCGGCTCGTCGTGGCGCCGATGCTGAAGACGGCGATCCCGGAGGAGGTGTGGGCGGCGTACACCTGCCTCGTCGTCCATCCGGGGCCGGTGGGCGACCGCGGTCCGTCCTCCCTGGACTGGGCGATCCACGAGGGCGCCGACCGGTGGGGCGTCACCGTTCTGCAGGCCGACCGGGAGATGGACGCCGGTGACGTGTGGGCCTTTGTGCCGTGCCGGGTCCCGCCGGTGTCCAAGAGCGAGCTGTACCGGGGCGAGATCGCCGACGCCGCGCTGACGGCTCTCATGATCGCGGTGCAGCGCTTCGCCGAAGGGACGTACGTACCGCGCCGGCAGCCCGCGTCCAGCACGGCGGACGGAAGCTGCCGTGGCACGCGTTCCCCGTCCGGCACGGCGGACGGGGAACACCCGGGCACCCGTCCCTACCTCGACCAGAGCGTCCGGCGGATCGACTGGGCCGCTGACTCCACCGAGGACGTCCTGCGCAGGCTCAGAGCGGCGGACTCCCAGCCCGGGGTGCTGGACACCCTGCTCGGCGGCGAGTGGTACCTGCACGGCGGCCACCCCGAGACCGTGCTGCGCGGCCGCCCGGGCGAGCTGCTGGCCACCCGGTCCCAAGCGGTCTGCCGGGCCACCCGGGACGGCGCCGTGTGGATCCCAGAACTGCGGCCCCGGCGCGAGCCCGGACAGCCCCCCACGTTCAGGCTGCCGGCCGTCCGGGCGCTGGGCGACCGGCTGCCGCCGCTGCCCGAGCACCCCCTGCCGGCGCTGCCCGTGCTGCCCGACGAGGGCCTCGGCACCTGGACCGACATCCGCTACCGGGAGAACGGCGACGTCGGCTTCCTGTCGTGGGCGTTCCCCGGCGGAGCCATGAGCACCGAGCAGTGCCGACGCCTGCTGGACGCCTACCGCGAAGCGTGCACCCGGCCCACGTCCGTGCTGGTGCTGGGCGGCGAACGGGACTTCTTCTCCAACGGGATCCACCTCAACGTCATCGAGGCCGCGGCCGACCCCGCGGCCGAGTCCTGGGCGAACATCAACGCCATCGACGACCTGGTCGAGGCGGTCCTGACGACGACGGACCGGCTGGTCGTCGCGGCGGTCGCGGGCAACGCCGCCGCGGGCGGGGTGATGCTGGCCCTCGCCGCCGACGAGCTGTGGTGCCGCTCGGGCGCGGTGCTGAACCCCCACTACCGGCTGATGGGCCTGTACGGATCGGAGTACTGGACGTACACCCTTCCGCGCAGGGTGGGGCCCGCGACGGCCGACCGGCTCATGAGCGAGGCCCTGCCGGTGAGCTCGGCGAGCGCACTGCGCCTCGGGCTGGCCGACCGAGTGGTCGACTGCGGCCCGGACGCCTTCGCGCGGGAGGCCGGCGCTCTGGCGGCCCGCCTGGCGGCGCTCCCGGCGACGGCGGCCCGGATCACCGCGAAGAAGACGGCACTGGACCGGCTGGAGGCCACCACCCCGCTGGCCGGATTCCGGGAGCGGGAGCTGGCCCGGATGCGCCGCACCTTCGACGACCCGGACGCCTCCTACCACGCCCTGCGCCGCTCGTTCGTCCACAAGGAGCGGCCGTCCCGCACCCCGCCGCACCTCGCCGCCGCCGCGGTTGCGCCGACGGCTCCCCTCCCCACTGCCGCAGACGTCACCGGAACGGCCCACGCTGGCGTCCCGTCGGAGCCGACCGGCTGATACGAAGAAGACGACGGCCGATATGCAGGCCTTCATCCCTTACCTCCCCAGGAGGCGGTCCCATGACTGAGGCGACGCCGGGCACGGTCGGCGCTGCGGACGCGGACGGCGCGCCCGCCGACGAGACACCCACGATCCACATCCTCTGGATCAACGCGGGGCTGAGCTGCGACGGCGACTCGGTCGCGCTGACGGCCGCCATGCAACCCAGCATCGAGGAGATCGTGCTCGGCGTACTGCCGGGTCTCCCGAAGATCGCCGTCCACTGGCCGCTCATCGACTTCGAGTGCGGCCCGATCGGCGGCTCGGACACGTTCATCGAGTGGTTCTTCAAGGGGGAGCGGGGCGAGATCGACCCGTTCGTCCTGGTCGTCGAGGGCTCCATCCCCAACGAGGCGATCAAACCCGAGGGCTACTGGTGCGGCTTCGGCGACAACCCGGAGACCGGCCAGCCGATCACCACCAGCGAGTGGATCGACCGGCTCGCCCCGAAGGCCCTGGCGGTCGTCGCCATCGGCACCTGCGCCACCTACGGCGGCATCCACGCCATGGCCGGCAACCCGACCGGCGCCATGGGCGTGCCGGACTACCTCGGCTGGGACTGGAAGTCCCACGCGGGCATCCCCATCGTGTGCGTCCCGGGCTGTCCGATCCAGCCCGACAACTTCTCCGAGACGCTCACCTACCTGCTCTACCAGGCGGCCGGCTCCGCCCCGATGATCCCGCTGGACGACAAGCTGCGCCCCACCTGGCTGTTCGGGGCCACCGTGCACGAGGGCTGCGACCGCGCGGGCTACTACGAGCAGGGCCAGTTCGCGCTGTCGTACGACTCCCCGACGTGCCTGGTCAAGCTCGGCTGCTGGGGCCCGGTCGTCAAGTGCAACGTGCCCAAGCGCGGCTGGATGAACGGCATCGGCGGCTGCCCCAACGTGGGCGGCATCTGCATCGCCTGCACGATGCCGGGCTTCCCCGACAAGTTCATGCCGTTCATGGACGAGCCGCCCGGCGCCAAGGTGTCCAGCGGCGCCAGCGGGGCGTACGGCGCCGTCGTTCGCACCCTGCGGTCGATCACCGCCAGGACCGTCGACAAGGAGCCCAAGTGGCGCCGCACCGGAGACCGGATCACCACCGGATACCGACCCCCGTGGTGAGCGGCGGCCGCAGGTAGTCCGCTCCCCGCTTCGTGCACCCCCCACCCCCCGTACCTCCCGCGCAACGAAGGGCACGGCACACAGATGGCACCGAAGACGAAGGCGGCCGGCGACGGCACCGGCCTGGTGGAGATGGCCTGGGACCCGATCACCCGGATCGTGGGCAGCCTGGGCATCCACACGAAGATCGACTTCAAACAGAAACGGGTCGCCGAGTGCTACAGCACCTCGTCGGTCTTCCGTGGCTACAGCGTCTTCATGCGCGGCAAGGACCCCCGCGACGCCCACTTCATCACCAGCCGCATCTGCGGGATCTGCGGGGACAACCACGCCACCTGCTCGGTGTACGCGCAGAACATGGCGTACGGCGTGAAACCCCCGCACCTCGCCGAGTGGATCATCAACCTCGGCGAGTCCGCGGAGTACATGTTCGACCACAACATCTTCCAGGAGAACCTGGTCGGGGTCGACTACTGCGAGAAGATGGTCCGCGAGACCAACCCCGGCGTCCTCGAACTCGCCGAGCGCACCGAGGCCCCGCACGCGGCCGAGCACGGCTACCGCACGATCGCCGACATCATGCGCTCGCTCAACCCGCTGGAGGGCGAGTTCTACCGCGAGGCCCTCCAGGTCAGTCGCTACACGCGCGAGATGTTCTGCCTGATGGAGGGCCGCCATGTGCACCCCTCCACGCTCTACCCCGGTGGCGTCGGCACCATCGCCTCCGTCCAGCTCTTCACGGACTACCTCAGCCGCCTGATGCGCTACGTGGAGTTCATGAAGCGCGTCGTGCCCCTGCACGACGACCTGTTCGACTTCTTCTACGAGGCGCTGCCCGGCTACGAGGAAGTCGGCCGCCGCCGGGTCCTGCTCGGCTGCTGGGGCGCGCTCAACGACCCCGAGCACTGCGACTTCACCTACGCCAACATGACGGACTGGGGCCGGCGCATGTTCGTCACGCCCGGCGTCATCGTCGACGGCAAGCTGGTCACCAACGACCTCACCGAGATCAACCTCGGCATCCGCATCCTGCTGGGCAGCTCCTACTACGAGGACTGGCAGGGCCAGGAGCAGTTCGTCACCCGCGACCCGCTCGGCAACCCGGTGGACCCGCGCCACCCGTGGAACCAGCACACCATCCCCGCCCCGCAGAAGCGCGACTTCGACGACAAGTACAGCTGGGTCATGTCGCCCCGCTGGTTCGACGGCAAGGACCACCTCGCCCTGGACACCGGCGGCGGCCCCATCGCCCGCCTGTGGTCCACCGCCCTGTCCGGGCTCGTCGACATCGGCTACGTCAAGGCCACCGGCCACAGCGTGGTCATCAACCTGCCCCGCACCATGACCAAGCCGGAGACCAGCTTCGAGTGGAAGATCCCGCAGTGGTCCAACGCCCTGGAGCGCAACCGCGCCCGCACCTACTTCCAGGCGTACGCGGCCGCCGTCGCCCTGCACTGCGCGGAGAAGGGCCTGGCGGAGGTCCGCGCCGGACGCACCCAGACCTGGGAGAAGTTCGAGGTCCCCGACGAGGGCATCGGCGTCGGCTTCACCGAGGCCGTCCGAGGCGTCCTGTCCCACCACATGGTGATCCGCGACGGCAAGATCGCCAACTACCACCCGTACCCGCCCACCCCCTGGAACGCCAGCACCAGGGACACCTTCGGCACCCCGGGCCCGTACGAGGACGCCGTGCAGAACACGCCCATCTTCGAGGAGAACACCCCGGAGAACTTCAAGGGCATCGACATCATGCGCGCCGTCCGCAGCTTCGACCCCTGTCTGCCCTGCGGCGTCCACATGTACGTCGGCGGCGGCAAGACGGTGAAGTCGATGCACGTGCCCACCGGCCTGAGCGGACTGGGCGGATGAGCGCGGCGACGGCGGCGACGCCGGTGAACGCCGAGCAGACCGGACGCCGTGTCGAGGAGGTGCTGGAGCGGCTGACCGCGAGCGGCGATCCGGCCGCCGCCGCGGCAGCGGAGGAACTCGTGCGGTCCCTCATGGACTTCTACGGCGCCGGACTCGCCCGCATCCTCCACCTGCTGTCCGCCGCCCCGGACGGTCCGGCGGCGCGGCTGCTCGGCGACGAACTCGTCGCGAGCCTGCTCGTCCTGCACGACCTGCACCCCGAGGACCGCGACACCCGTATCGCCCGGGCCCTCGACAGCGTCCGCGAACACGCCCTGGAGGTCGTGGACTTCGACGAGGGCAGCGGCACCCTGTCGCTGCGGACCCAGGAGGCAGGCGGCTGCGGATGCGGCTCCGGCGCGGACGCCCGGCAGGCCGCGGAGGCCGCCCTCGCCTGCTTCGCACCGGAGGTCAGGGCCGTCGACGTGACGACCGCGCCCGCGGGGCCCGCGCTCCTGCAGATCGGCACCGCCCCGACGGGCGCCCGATGACGGCGTCCCCGGCGACGCACACGCAGGGCCTTCGGAGGTTCGTCACCGAACGTACCCCGCAGCCCGAACGGTGCGAACTGTGCGCCGT
Source organism: Streptomyces sp. B21-105 (assembly GCF_036898465.1). Classification (NCBI taxonomy): domain Bacteria; kingdom Bacillati; phylum Actinomycetota; class Actinomycetes; order Kitasatosporales; family Streptomycetaceae; genus Streptomyces; species Streptomyces sp. B21-105. The sequence continues at coordinate 8,435,418 of NZ_JARUMJ010000001.1, forward strand.
GACGGTCCCGGCGGACCACCGCCACCTGGTCGACACCGAGAAACGCGCCCTCGTCTGCGCCTGCGCCCCCTGCGGGCTGCTGATGGAGCAGCCGGGGGCCGCCGCAGGCCGCTTCCGCACCGTCCCTGACCGCTATCTCGCCGACCCCGCACACCACCTCGACGACAGCGCGTGGGACGCCCTGCAGATCCCGGTCGGCGTCGCCTTCCTGTTCCGCAACGCGGCACTCGACCGGCTGGTCGCCCTCTACCCGAGCCCGGCCGGCGCCACCGAGAGCGAACTCGACCCCGCCACCTGGACGGACGTCCTCGGCGGCAGCCGCCTCGCCGCACTGCTCGAACCCGATGTGGAGGCACTGCTGCTGCACCGCACCAACGGCAGCTGCGTGTGCCACCTCGTCCCCATCGACGTCTGCTACGAACTCGTCGGCCGCATGCGCCTGTTGTGGCAGGGCTTCGACGGCGGCGCCGAGGCCCGCGCCGCTCTGGACGCGTTCTTCGCGGACGTCGCGCGCCGCGCCCGCCCCGTGGACGAGGCGGTGCGGCCGTGACGGAGTTCTCCTTCGCCTGCACCGGCGTGCGCGCCGACCGGTACGCCGCCGGACCGACCCTGGTCTTCCGGCTGCGGGTCACCGCCGCGGCCGGCGCACGCGTGCACGCCCTCGCGCTGCGCTGCCAGATCCGCATCGAACCCGCCCGCCGGACCTACGGGGCGGCCGAGGCCGACGGACTGTCCGACCTCTTCGGCGAGCGCTCCCGCTGGGGCAGCACCCTCCAGCCGGTGCAGTTCGCCCAGGTCGCGCTCATGGTCCCGAGTTTCACCGGAGAGATCGAGACCGACCTCGTCGTGCCCTGCACGTACGACATGGACGTCGCCGCGACCCGCTACCTCACCGCCCTCACCGACGGCGAGGTCCCGCTGCTGATGCTGTTCTCCGGTACGGCCTTCACCGGGGACGGCGGATTCCAGGTCGAGCCGGTTCCCTGGGACCGGGAGGCGGCGTTCCGGATGCCGGTCGCCGTCTGGCGGGAGATGGTCGAACAGCACTTCCCCGGCTGCGGCTGGATCCGGCTGCCGCGCGACACCATGGACGCCCTGCTCGCCTACCGCTCCCGGCACGCCCTGACCTCCTGGGAGGCGACCCTCAAGGCCCTGCTCGGCGACGACGGCGACGGACGCGGCGGCGACCGGGGCGACCGGGGCGACGACGACGGCGTCCTCGCACCGCCCGCGCGCGATCCGTTCCGCGCGCTCACCGGCAGCACCGGAAGGACGGATCCGTGACCGTGACCACCTTCGCGCCCGAGACCGAGGAACGGTTCGCCCTCGCCCGGCAGGTCGCCGACGCCGTCCTCTTCGAGGGCTATGTGCTCTACCCGTACCGGGCCTCCGCCGCCAAGAACCGGCTGCGCTGGCAGTTCGGGGTGCTGGTGCCGCCCGGCTGGGGCGCGGACTGCGAGGAGCACGACTTCCAGCACACCGAGTGCCTGATGGAGCCGAAGGCGGGCGCGACCCTCTCGGTCGAGGTGCGCTTCCTGCACGCCCGACGGCGCACCGTGCAGCGGACCCGCCCGGACGGCGGCTTCGACACGGTGCCCGAACTCCGCCTCGACGACCGGGTGCTGATGCCCTGGGACGAGGGCAGCGAGGAGCGGGTCGAGGTGGTCGCGCCGGTGGACGACCTCCTCGGGGACGGCGTCACACATCCCTTCAGCCGCCCCGCCCGCGAGGACGCCGAACCCGTCCTGGACGCGGCCGGCCGCACCGTGGGCCGGCTGGTCCGGCGGTGCGAGGAGATCAGCGGGACGATCCGGCTGTCCGCCCGTGAGCTCGACGGCCCCTACCGGACCCTGCGGCTGACCGCCGTCGTCGAGAACACCGGTGACTGGACGCCCTCCGGGAGCAGCGGCGCCGGCCGGGACGCGGCCCTGCCGCACTCCCTGGTCGCCACCCACCTCCTCATGGCGCTGAGCGCCGGATCGTTCCTGTCGATGACCGATCCCCCCGAGTGGGCCAAGGGCGCGGTCGCCGCCTGCCGCAACCTGCACACCTGGCCCGTGCTCGCCGGCGAACCCGGCCGCGCCGACCTCGTGCTGTCCTCGCCGATCATCCTGGAGGACCATCCGGCCATCGCCCCGGAGAGCCCCGGCGCGCTCTACGACGCCACCGAGATCGACGAGATCCTCGCGCTGCGCACCGCCGCTCTCACCGACGAGGAGAAACGGGAGGCGCGCGGCACCGACGAGCGGGCGGCCGCGGTGATCGAGCTGGCGGACTCGATGCCGGCCGAGGTCCTGGAGCGGCTGCACGGCGCGGTGCGCAGCCTGCGCGAGGTCACCGGCCCGGACCTCGCCGCCCCGGGTCAGGCGACCGCGGACCCCGCCGTCCCGGATGCGGGCTTCCCCGACGAGTACGGGGTGCCGCGACCGGACACCCCCTGGTGGGACCCCGCGAGCGAGGCCGGCTTCGATCCCGCACAGGACCGTGTGCTCGTCGACGGCCGGCCGGTGGGCAAGGGCAGCCGCGTCGCGCTGCGACCGGGGCTGCGGCGCACCGACGCGCAGGACATCTTCCTGCAAGGCCGCACGGCGACCGTCGAGGCGGTCCTGCACGACGTCGACGGCGGGGTGCACCTGGCGGTCACGGTCGAGGGCGACCCGGGCGCCGACATCCGCCGCGAGCAGGGACGCTTCCTGTACTTCCAGCCCGACGAAGTCACCCCGCTGGAGGAGGACGGATGACGCCCTCGGCACCGCCGGACGCCAGGACCCTCGTCGCCGGCATCGGCAACGTCTTCCTCGGCGACGACGGCTTCGGCGTGGAGACCGCCCGCCGGCTCGCCGAACGCGAGCTGCCCGCCCACACCGAGGTCGTGGACATCGGCGTACGGGGGGTGCACCTCGCCTACCAGCTGCTGGACGGCTACGACACCCTCGTCCTCGTGGACGCCACGGCCCGCGGTGAGGCTCCGGGCACCCTGTACGTCATCGAACACGACGTCGCGGGCGGGACCCCTTCGCCCGCCGCCGCGATGGACGGCCACCGGATGACCCCCGACACCGTCCTGGCGCTGCTGGGCGCCCTCTGCGCCGGGACCGGCACGGAGCCGCCGCGCCGCGTCCTGGTGGTCGGCTGCGAACCGGCCTCGGTGGAGGAGGGCATCGGCCTGAGCGCACCGGTGTCCGACGCCGTACCGCGGGCCGTCCGGCTGATCGAGGACCTGCTGCGGAACAGCGAGCCGTCCGCGGAGCAGACCCCTACCGCACAGACACCGACCGCACAGACACCGACCGCGCGGGCTTCGACCGCGCGGGCAACGACATGAGGAGAGACGGGATGAAGAAGATCGTCATCGGCGGAGCGGCCCTGGCCGCCGTGGTCGCCGTCTTCGCCGAGGTGTATCCCGACATCAGGCGCTACCTGCGGATCCGACGGATGTGACCCTCGGCCGCCACCCGGTGCGCCGTTCGGTTGCGTCGAACGGCGTACCCGCGAGGCCGGTGACGGCGTGCCGGGCCGTGCGGCCCGGACGGGCGCGCCTCTAATGAAGCCCGGCAGAGGCAGTAGCCCGCGGAAGAACGGAACCCCATGCACGAGATGTCCGTCGCGCTCGCCGTCGTCGACCAGGTGGCCGAGGCCGCCGGCCGGTCCGCGGGCGTCACGGCGGTGCGATCCGTCCGGCTCCAGGTGGGCGAACTGGCCGGCGTCGTACCGGACGCCCTCGCCTTCTCCTTCGAGCTGGCCTGCGCCGGAACCCTGCTGGAAGGCGCCGAACTGATCACCGAAGCGGTGCCGGGACGGGCCCGCTGCACGCCCTGTGCGCATGAATGGGCCGTCGGCATGCCGCCCCGGCTGGCCTGCCCCGCGTGCGGCGCGACGCACACCGAACTGCTCGCCGGCCGAGAGCTGAGAATCGTCGACGTGCACTGGGAGGACGGCCCACCGCACGCGTCCACCCGCGAACCGATCTTTGAGGAGCGCTGAACCATGTGCCGTGTCGTCGACCTGCGGCAGGCCGTACTCGCGAAGAACGACGCGAGCGCCGACGCACTGCGCGCCCGCCTCGCTGCCCGCGGGACGGCCGTCGTCAACCTGCTGTCCAGTCCGGGCAGCGGCAAGACCGCGCTGCTGGAGCAGGAACTGCTGCGGGCCCGGGAGCGGTCCCTCCCCGTCGCGGCGCTCAGCGCCGATCTCGCCACCGAGAACGACGCGGTCCGCCTCGCGCGTTCGGGCGTCCCCGTGAAGCAGGTGCTCACCGACGGACTGTGCCATCTGGAGGCGGGGATGCTCGCCGGTCACCTCGACGGATGGCTGCCCGACGACACCCGGCTGCTGTTCGTGGAGAACGTCGGCAACCTGGTCTGCCCGGCCTCCTACGACCTGGGGGAGACCCTGAGGGTCACGCTCGCCAGCGTCACGGAGGGCGAGGACAAGCCGCTCAAGTACCCCACCGCCTTCGGCCTCGCCCACCTGGTGGTGGTCACGAAGACCGACATCGCCGAGGCCGTCGAGTTCGACGAGCTCGCGTTCCGCGCGAACGTGGCACAGGTCAACCCGGGAGTCGAGGTGATCCTGACCTCGGCACGCCGGGGGCAGGGGATCGGCGCGCTGCTCGACCGGGCGCTGGCGGCCGCGGACGGTGCACCGGTCCACACACCCGTGATGGCCCGGCCGCCGCAGCACGACGGTCACTCCGACACGCGCCACAGTCACTCCCACGGGCACGACGGTCACTCCCACACTCACGCGCATCCCGGCCACACGCACCCGCACGACGTCCCCACTCACACGCACCCCGGCCCCGCCCACGCGCATCCCGGTCGTGCCCCTGAGCACGACGGCCGTGCCCCCGTGCACCCGGAGGCCACCGGCACCGCGGGCCACACCCACCCGTGAGCGGTCCGCAGGCCCGGGCCGCGCTCGCCGAGGACACTCCACTGCGCCGCAGGGTCACCGTCCGGGGAGTGGTGCAGGGCGTGGGCTTCCGGCCCTACCTGTACGGCCTCGCCACCGAACTCGCTCTGGCCGGGCACGTGACCAACACACCGGAGGGCGTCGTCGTGGAGATCGAGGGCGCCGCCTTTGCCGTGGTCCGGTTCTGCGACCGGATCGCCGTCCAGGCGCCCCCGCTGGCCCGTGTCGAGTCCGTGCACCACCGGGACATGCCGCCCGCCGGCGACACCGCCTTCACCATCCTCGCCTCCCGCACCGACGGGCCGGCCCGCACCCTGGTCTCCCCGGACGCCGCCACCTGCGCCGACTGCCTCGCCGAGCTGGCCGACCCGGCCGACCGGCGGTACCGCCACCCCTTCGTCAACTGCACCCACTGCGGCCCGCGCTTCACGATCGTCACCGGCGTGCCCTACGACCGTTCCCACACCACCATGGCCGGCTTCGCGATGTGCCCCGACTGCGCCCGGGAGTACGCCGACCCCGCCGACCGCCGATTCCACGCGCAGCCGGTCGCCTGCCCGGCGTGCGGGCCGCGGCTGCGGTTGGTCCTCGACCCGGAGCCGGGGCCCGGGAGCGCACCGGGAGCGGACCCGGTCACCGAGGCGCGCGCCCTGCTGGCGCGGGGCGCGATCCTCGCCGTGAAGGGGCTCGGCGGCTACCACCTGGCGTGCGACGCCACGAACGGGACGGCGGTGGCCCTTCTGCGACGCCGGAAGGCGCGCGGCGACAAGCCGTTCGCCGTCATGGCCGCGGCGGCGGACGACGTCCGTCACCTCGTCCGGCTCGGCCCCGAGGAGCGGAGCCTCCTCGAAGGCCCGGCCAGGCCGGTCGTCCTGATGAGGCGGCTTCCGCAGCCGTCGTACGCCGGCGGGGGCCCGCGCCTCGCCGAGGCCGTCGCGCCCGGCAGCCCGGACCTGGGCGTGATGCTGCCGTACACACCGCTGCACCATCTGCTGCTCGGCCTGCCCGGCGACCCGGAAGGTCCCCGGCTGCTCGTCATGACCAGCGGCAACGTGTCCGGTGAGCCGATCGTCACCGACGACGCCGAGGCGCTGGAGCGGCTCGCGCACCTGGCCGACGGCTGGCTCACGCACGACCGGCCCATCCACGTGCCGTGCGACGACTCCGTGGTCCGCGTCTGCGACGGGGAGCCGCTGGTGATCCGCCGCTCCCGGGGGTACGCGCCGCTGCCGGTCCCCCTCCCGCTGGCCGTGCCGCCGGCCCTCGCCGTCGGCGGAGACCTGAAGAACGCGTTCTGCCTGGGAGCGGGCCGGCGGGCCTGGCTGTCGGCCCACATCGGCGACATGGACGACATCGCCACGCAGCATGCGTTCGGCCGCGCGGTGACGCAGTTGCAGGGCATCACGGGCGTGCGGCCCGAGACCCTGGCGTCCGACCGGCATCCGGGCTACCGGTCCGCCCGGTGGGCCGAGCGGAACGCGGCGCACCGGCCGGTCGTACGCGTCCAGCACCATCACGCGCACATCGCCGCCGCCATGGCCGAGCACGGGCTGGACGGCGCCCGGGCGGTGATCGGCGTCGCCTTCGACGGCACGGGCCACGGTGACGACGGCGCCGTGTGGGGCGGGGAGTTCCTGCTCGCGGACTACGACGGCTTCACCCGGTTCGCGCACCTGGCGTACGTCCCGCTGCCCGGCGGCGACGCCGCGGTGCGCCGCCCGTACCGCATGGCGCTGGCGCATCTGAGGGCGGCCGGGATCGACTGGTCCGCGGACCTCGCCTGCACGGCGGCCTGCCCGCCCGACGAACTGCCGCTCCTGGCACGTCAGTTGGAGCGCGGGCTGAACTGCGTCCCCACGTCCAGCATGGGCCGCCTCTTCGACGCGGTGTCCTCGCTCGCCGGGGTGTGCCACCGGGCCGGGTACGAGGCGCAGGCCGCCGTCGAACTGGAGGGGGCGGCCGTGCAGGCACCCGTCGAGGACGGCGCCGCGTACGCCTTCGCCCTGCACGGGGCGGAGGAGGGCCGCGACGGCGCCCTGCGGGCCGACCCGACCCCCGTGCTCGCGGGAATCGTCGACGACCTGCGCGCGGGCGCCGCACCGGACGTCGTCGCGGCGCGCTTCCACCGGGCCGTGACCGCCCTGGTGCACCGGGTCTGCGTGCGGGCGAGGGAGCGGCAGGGGCTGGACACGGTGGCCCTGACGGGCGGCGTGTTCGCCAACACGCTGCTCTCCTCGGCCTGTGCCGCCGTCCTGTGCGAGGACGGCTTCACCGTCCTGCGGCACCGCCTGGTGCCGCCGGGCGACGGCGGCCTGGCGCTGGGCCAGCTGATGGTGGCCGCCCGGTCCGTTTCCCGTCCGACCGACTGAGTAACGCGCGACCCACAGCGAGGAGAGGCTCATGTGCCTGGCGGTACCCGGCAAAGTGCTGGACATCGAGGAACGTGACGGCACCCGGATGGCCACCGTCGACTTCGGCGGCGTGGTCAAGGAGGTGTGCCTGGAGTACCTGCCCGACCTCCGGGTCGGCGAGTACGCCATCGTCCACGTCGGGTTCGCCCTGCAACGCCTGGACGAGGAGTCGGCGCGGCAGACGCTCGAACTCTTCGCCGAACTGGGCCTGTTGCAGGAGGAGTTCGGCGACCCCTGGGAGACGGCTGCGATGGAGGCGGCCGAGGACGCCGTGGAAGAGGTGCGGAAGTGAAGTACATCGACGAGTTCCAGGACCCCGAGCTCGCGCGCCGGCTCCTCGACGACATCCACGCCACGGTGACCAGGCCGTGGGCCCTGATGGAGGTGTGCGGAGGGCAGACGCACAGCATCATCCGGCACGGGATCGACCAACTCCTCCCGAAGCAGCTCGAGTTGATCCACGGGCCGGGGTGCCCGGTGTGCGTGACCCCGCTCGAGGTCATCGACAAGGCCCTGGAGATCGCCTCCCGGCCGGAGGTGATCTTCTGTTCCTTCGGCGACATGCTGCGTGTGCCCGGCACGGGACGGGACCTGTTCCAGGTCCGGAGCGAGGGCGGCGACGTACGCGTCGTCTACTCGCCGCTCGACGCCCTGCGCATCGCCCGGCAGAACCCCGACCGCCAGGTCGTGTTCTTCGGCATCGGCTTCGAGACGACGGCGCCCCCGAACGCCATGACGGTCCATCAGGCGCGGAAGCTGGGCATCGCCAACTTCAGCATGCTGGTCTCCCATGTCCGCGTGCCACCGGCCATCGAGGCGATCATGTCGTCGCCGAGCTGCCGTGTGCAGGGCTTCCTCGCGGCCGGTCACGTCTGCAGCGTGATGGGGATGGGGGAGTACCCGGGACTGGCGGAGCGCTTCCGCGTGCCGATCGTCGTGACGGGCTTCGAGCCGCTGGACATCCTCGAAGGCGTGCGCCGCGCCGTCCGCCAGCTGGAACGCGGTGAGCACACCGTCGACAACGCCTACGCGCGGGCCGTGCGCCCGGAGGGCAACCCGGCCGCCCGCGCCATGCTGGAGGACGTCTTCGAGGTCACCGACCGTGCCTGGCGCGGCATCGGGGTGATCCCCGGCAGCGGTTGGCGGCTGTCGTCGAAGTACCGCGACCACGACGCCGAGCACCGCTTCCAGGTCGACGGCATCCGCACCGAGGAACCCGCCGCGTGCCGCAGTGGAGAGGTGCTCCAGGGACTGCTCAAGCCGCACGAGTGCGAGGCCTTCGGCACCGTGTGCACCCCGCGCACCCCCCTGGGAGCCACCATGGTCTCCAGCGAGGGCGCCTGCGCCGCGTACTACCTCTACCGGCGGCTCGACATGCCCGCCGCCAAGGCCAGGGAGGCGACCCCCGTTGTCTGACACCACCGCTGTCTCCGCCGCCGTCCCCGCAGCGGTCCCCGCCGCCGCTCTGGACATCGAGGCGTGGACGTGCCCGGCGCCCCTGCGTGACCGGCCGCGGGTCGTGATGGGCCACGGCGGCGGCGGAGCCCTGTCCGCCGAACTGGTCCAGCAGATCTTCGCGCCGGCCTACGGGGGCGCGGCGCTCGCCCAGATGGGGGATGCCGCGGTCCTCCCGCTCGGCGGCGCCCGGCTGGCGTTCTCCACCGACTCCTACGTGGTGCGGCCGCTGTTCTTCCCCGGCGGCAGCATCGGCGACCTGGCGGTCAACGGCACCGTCAACGACCTCGCCATGAGCGGCGCCCGCGCCGCCTACCTCTCCTGCGGGTTCATCCTGGAGGAGGGCGTCGAGCTGGACGTGGTCACCCGCGTGTCCGAGGCGCTGGGCGCGGCCGCGCGCACCGCCGGAGTGGAGGTGGTCACCGGCGACACCAAGGTGGTGGAGGCCGGCCACGGCGACGGCATCTTCATCAACACCGCGGGCATCGGTCTCGTCCCGGCGGGCGTCGACCTGCGTCCGCAGCGGGTCGTCCCCGGCGATGTCGTGATCGTCAGCGGCGCCATCGGCGTCCACGGGGTGGCGATCATGAGCGTGCGTGAGGGCCTGGAGTTCGGCGTGGAGATCAAGAGCGACTGCGCGGCGCTCGGCGGCCTCGTCGACGCCATGCTCGCCGTCACCCCCGACCTTCACGTCCTGCGCGACCCCACCCGGGGCGGCCTCGCCGCCACGCTCAACGAGATCGCGGCGGCCTCCGGCGCCGGGGTGGTCATCCGGGAACGCGACGTCCCGGTCCCGCCCGCCGTGGCCAACGCCTGCGCCGTGCTCGGACTGGACCCCCTGTACATCGCCAACGAGGGAAAGCTGGTCGCCTTCGTCCCGCGCGAGCACGCCGACGCCGTGCTCGAGGCGATGCGGGCCCATCCGCTGGGCGCGGACTCCGTGATCATCGGTGAGGCCGTCGAGGAGCATCCCGGCCTGGTCGTGACCCGGACCGGCCTGGGCGGGACGCGCGTCGTCGATCTGCCGATGGGGGAGCAACTGCCGCGCATCTGCTGACACGGCGCGCGCCGCTCGTCGGGTGGAGGAGAGCGACCGTCCGCCGGCCCGGCCCGGCCCTGACCGGGGGTTCAGCCCGCTCGGGGCCCGGACGGCGGGTCCTGCGGGTCCACGCCGCTTCTGGAGGAGGCGTCCTTCGTGCCGCTGGGTCGCTGGGAGCGGCCCCTGCGTCCGGTGTCCCGCCTGCCCTTCTCCTGCGCGTCGCCGTACTCCTCGCCGCTCGCGCCGGGACTCTCGACCGTTTCACCCGGCACGGACTTCGTCTCCTCCGCGGATTTCGTCCGGCCGCGGCCCCGCTTCCCGGCGTGCTCACCCGGGTGGAACGAGCGACGGGCGCTCGGGTTGTCCTGTTGGCGCGTCTCGTCCACGTCGGGCGACCAGCCGTGGTGCTCGCCGCCCCGGTGACGGCTGGGACCCTCTCCGTGCGGTGGTTCGGACGAACGTGGTTTCTTCGACATGGTCCGATCCGCCCTTTCGCGGTCAGCGGGGACGCCGCTCACGCCCACCCGATATACGTAAATTATCCACTCTTGCGTACGGGTGGGCATGTCGTGGGGGTGATCGGAGCGCGACGGCCCGCCGGTGGGGAGTCCGGCGGGCCGTCGGTGACCGGTGAGTCGGGTCAGGGGGCGATGTCCCACTGCTGGCAGACGTTGTCGAGCTGCTGCCACTGGCGGACCGCGGTGCCGTTGGCCGTTCCGCAGTTCGTGACGTCCAGCGTCATGCCGGTGTTGACGTTGGAGATCGTGTAGTGGGTGCCGACCCTCGTGACGTCCCACTGCTGGCAGCGGTTGCCGAGCGAGGCCCACAGCTGGACGGCCGTCCCGTTGGACTGCGCGCAGTTCTTGTCGTCCAGGACCGTGCCGCTGTTGACGTTGGTGATGGTGTAGTGGCCGTTGCCCGCGGCGGCGAACTTCCACTGCTGGCAGGCGTTGCCGAGCGAGGACCAGAGGTCGACCGCCGTCCCGTTGCCGGTGCCGCAGTTGACCGCGTCCAGGACCTTGCCGGAGCCGGGGTTGGTCAGCCGGTAGGCGGTGCCGGCGACGGGGAAGGTGACGGCCGGGGTGGTGTAGCCGACGGAGGTGATGTTGGCCTGCACCGCGTTGTCGGCGGCGTTGGTCGGGTAGCCGGAGGTCATGACGCCTTCGAAGAAGGAGCCGTCCGACCCGTTGCTGTTGTCACCGCCGGTGCCGAGGACGATGGAGCCCTCCAGGTGCATGGGGGTGTATCCGCCGAGGTTGGGCAGTGCCCCGTCGTACCAGGTCGTCAGTGAGCCCGATTGCGCGTTGCCGCCCTTGATGGCGTAGGTCGTCTTGCCGTTGTTCTTCTCCATGGCGGTGACGTATTCGCTGGAGTTTCCGGTGTTGGCCGAGTTGGCGCCGTTCCCTCCGAAGAACAGCCCGTTCTCCAGGTCGGCCTCGACCCAGGGGCCCGATCCGGCGCCCGCACAGGAGAACCAGCACTCCGTGCCGAAGTTGATCGCGTCCATGTGGCCGTTGCCGGTGTCGTTGCCGGACGTCTCGGCGTTGCCGTAGTCGAAGCAGCAGCGGTTGTTCACGTGGTGGCCGCTGGTCACCATGTAGGCGCCCTCGGGGGAGCTGCCGGTGGCGATGCCCGTGGTGCTGTTGTCGCGGTAGCCGACGCCGGCGGACACGAAGACGCCGTACGCGGCGTGACCGCCGACGGTGACCGGCAGCGCGTTGGCGATCGCGCCCACGTCCTGCCCGCCGTTGCCGCCCGGCCCCTCGATGGTCAGGTCGTTGTGGTTCGCGCTCTGGTCGTAGATCTTGGTGATGACGCAGGTCGTGCCCGAGCAGAAGGAGTCCTGCGCCGCCGCGTTGGCGTAGCCGCCGGCGCTGAGGAGGCCGATGTCGGCGGTGGCGGAGTCCGAGGCGCGCTTGACCTGGTAGAGAGAGCCGTTGTAGGCGGCGTAGAGCGCCCGTGTGGTGCTGTGGGCGGCGGCGCAGGGAGTGCCCGCGGACGCGTAGATGTCGCACGGCAGGGACGAGGCGGCCTCGGCCGTGCCCGCGGTGCTGATGACCCCGGCCAGGAGGCCGGCGAGCAGTGCGAGGACTGCGCCCACCACCCTCAGGCGAAGCCCTTTCAGGTGTCTGGCTATCACTGTGAACCTCTTCCGTCGTGCGTTCTTCACTGGCCCGGTGCCGAAGGGCGCGGGCAGCGCGGGACGGCCAGCCGGCGAACGAAAATTGTGAGCGCTAACAATCGAGAAAGCCGGATGTCACCACTCATCCGAGCTGTGGGGGGCGAGGGTGTGAACGGTTCGTCGGCGGCTCTGTGTCGGAGTTGGTCCAGGGGTGTGCCTGGACGGTTCTCATGCGGTCGGCGGTGATCGACCGGTCCCGTGACTCCGTCTTTTTACGCCGGTGTGAACATCGGGTCAACACTGCTGAACAGTCAAGAGTATGGAAACAAAGGTCATGCCATTCCTTGACCTTCATTTCTGTTATGCCGGAGCAGAATGTGGGCGCTAACAATCCACCGACGGCATCGGCCAAAGAGGTCTCGACGTGAACCGGAGTCACCGGAACATCGCCCGGATGATTCCCACGGTGCGGGCCAGATGCGGTTCGGAGCGGTCCGCGCGGTGGGCGACGGCCAGTTCCACGCGGGCGTCCGGCCCGGCCAGCGGCAGGTAGGTGACGCCGTCGAGCGCGAGGGCCGTCACGGGTTCGGGCACGACCGCGAGGCCGAGACCGCCGGCCACCAGGGTGACCAGCGTCGAGGTCTCGCCGACCTCGTGGCGGATGTGCGGCTCGACGCCGGCCTCGCGCAGGAGGCCCAGGACGACGTCGTACATCACGGACCGGCGGTCGGCGGAGTGCACGATCAGATCGGCGCCGGCGAGGTCCGCGGCGCGCAGCCGCTTCCGGCGGGCGAGCCGGTGGTCGACCGGTACGGCGACGACCAGCCGGTCCCGGCGCAGGGTGTGCACGGTGAGGGAGAGGCCGGCCGCCACGGGACGCAGCAGCGCGACGTCGATCGCTCCGGTGCGCAGCGCCTCGACCTGGTCGGGCGCGAGCATCTCGCCGCGGAAGGAGAGGTCGACGCCGGGAAGCTCCTTCGTGAGCCGCCGCGAGAGGGCGGGCAGCACGCTGTACGTCGCCGATCCCACGCACCCGATCGCGAGGTGGCCCACCGCGCCGGCCGCGACGAGCCGTGCGTGCTGCGCCGCCTCGTCGACGCCGGCGAGGATCGCGCGCGCCCGCCCGAGATAGGCCCGGCCGGCCTCGGTGAGGTCGACGCGGCGGGTCGTGCGGTGCAGCAGCTCCACGCCGAGCTCGGCCTCGAGCTGCCGGATCTGCGTGGAGAGCGGCGGCTGCGCCATGTGCAGCCGCTCGGCGGCACGACCGAAGTGACGCTCCTCGGCCACGGCCACGAAGTACCGCAGATGTCGCAGATCCATATCTCATCCATATCAATCAGCTCGGATATGCGTACTTCAGAATATCGCGGGCCGGGATTAGCGTCACCGTCATGAGTGCTTTCCTGTACGCCGCGACCCGGACGCCGTTCGGCCGCTTCAACGGCGCGCTGGCCGGGGTCCGGCCCGACGACCTCGCCGCCGCCGCGATCACCTCGACGCTCGCCCGGGTGCCGGGCCTCGACCCCGCCGCGATCGACGACGTGGTGTGGGGCAACGCCAACGGCGCCGGCGAGGAGAACCGCAACGTCGGCCGTATGGCGGCGCTGCTCGCCGGGCTTCCGGTGAGCGTGCCCGGCACCACCGTCAACCGGCTGTGCGGCTCGAGCCTCGACGCGGCGATGGCGGCCGGCCGGATGATCGAGACCGGCGACGCCGAGGTGGTGCTGACCGGCGGCGTCGAGTCGATGACCCGGGCGCCGTGGGTGCTGCCCAAGTCGGCGAAGCCGTTCCCGGCCGGCGACGTCACCGCGGTGTCGACCACACTCGGCTGGCGGCTCGTCAACCCGCGGATGCCGAAGGAGTGGACGGTCAGCCTCGGCGAGGCGAACGAGCAGCTCCGGGAGCGCTTCGACATCTCCCGCGAACGGCAGGACGAGTTCGCCGCCCGCTCCCACCGACTCGCCCACCGGGCATGGGAGTCGGGCTTCTACGACGACCTGGTGACGCCCGTCGAAGGCGTCGGCCTGACCCGCGACGAGAGCATCCGGGCCGGCTCCACGCCGGAGGTGCTGGCGGGGCTGAAGCCGGTCTTCCGGACACCGGAGCAGGGCGGCGCCATCACGGCGGGCAACGCCAGCCCGCTCAACGACGGCGCCTCCGCGGTGCTGCTGGGCAGCGAGAAGGCCGCGGCCGTGATCGGGGCCGACCCGATCGCCCGCATCGCCGGCCGCGGCGTGAGCGCGCTGGAGCCACAGGCCTTCGGCTACGCCCCGGTCGAGGCCGCGAACCGGGCGCTGGCCCGGGCCGGGATCGGCTGGGACCAGGTGGGCGCGGTCGAACTCAACGAAGCCTTCGCCGTGCAGTCGCTCGCCTGCCTCGACGCGTGGAAGGTCGACCCGGACCTCGTCAACCAGAAGGGCGGCGCCATCGCGATCGGCCACCCGCTGGGCGCCTCGGGCGGCCGCGTCCTCGGCACACTGGCCAAGGTGCTGCGCGAGACCCGGCAGCGCTACGGCGTCGCCGCGATCTGCATCGGGGTCGGCCAGGGCCTGGCCGTCGTCCTCGAGAACTGCGACCTCACGGGGGCGACCCGGTGAGCCGCGCGGACATCGTCGACAGCACCGACGCCGCGGTCGCCGGGATCGAGGACGGCTCCACGGTCCTCGTCGGCGGCTTCGGCCTGGCCGGGATGCCGTTCGACCTGATCGACGCGCTCATCCGGCAGGGCGCGAAGGACCTCACGATCGTGTCCAACAACGCCGGCAACGGCGACGTCGGGCTGGCCGCGCTGCTGGCCGCCGGCCGGGTGCGCAAGGTGCTCTGCTCCTTCCCGCGCCAGGCCGACTCCTGGGTCTTCGACGGCCTCTACCGGGCGGGAAAGATCGAGCTGGAGGTCGTGCCGCAGGGCAACCTCGCCGAGCGGATGCGTGCGGCCGGGGCCGGCATCGGCGCGTTCTACTGCCCGACCGCGGTCGGCACACCGCTCGCCGAGGGCAAGGAGGTCCGGGAGATCGACGGCCGTACGTACCTGCTGGAATACCCCATCAAGGGCGACTACGCGCTGATCGGCGCGCACCGCGCGGACACGCTGGGCAACCTCGTCTACCGCAAGACCGCCCGCAACTTCGGACCGGTCATGGCCACCGCCGCGACGACGACCGTCGTCCAGGTCGACGACATCGTCGCACCCGGGACGCTCGACCCGGAGGCCGTCGTCACCCCGTCCATCTACGTCGACCGGGTCGTCCAGGTGGCGGCCCGTCGCTACACCGTCCAGGGGGCACGATGACCACCACGCCTATCGATCATCGTCTCTCCATGGACGAACTGGCCGCCGTCATCGCCCGGGACATCCCGGCCGGCGCGTTCGTCAATCTCGGCATCGGCCAGCCCACCAAGATCGCCGACCATCTGCCGGCCGGCTCCGGGGTGGTGCTGCACACCGAGAACGGCATGCTCAACATGGGCCCGAAGGCCGAGGGCGACGCGGTCGACCCCGACCTGACCAACGCGGGCAAGGTCCCGGTGACGGAGCTGCCGGGGGCCGCGTACTTCCACCACGCCGACTCCTTCGCCATGATGCGCGGCGGGCACCTGGACGTCTGCGTCCTCGGCGCCTACCAGGTCGCCTTCACCGGCGACCTCGCCAACTGGACCACCGGCAAGCCGGACGACATCCCCGCGGTCGGCGGCGCCATGGACCTCGCCATCGGCGCCAAGGACGTCTACGTGATGATGACGCTCTTCACCCGCTCCGGCGAACCCAAGCTCGTGGCGCAGTGCACCTATCCCCTCACCGGCGTCGGCTGCGTCAGCCGCGTCTACACCGACCACGGCGTCTTCGACGTCGGCCCCGACGGCCTACGGATCCGGGAGACGTACGGCATCGGCGCCGGCGAACTCGCGGAGCGACTCGGCATCACGCCGCCCTCCTGATCGTCGCGGACGAGGAGCGCGGGCGGCGAGGGCGGACGATGCCACAGGCCGGCCTCGGACGCGGGGCCGGCCCCCTCACGGCCGGTCTCCCCGCCGTCCCCTCGCCCTCGTCGCCCCGCCGGGCGGAAGGGCTACTCCGGTGTGCCCGCCGGCTCCATCGCCCCGCGGCGCAGGGCGAGGCCGGCCGGGACGACCGCCGAGACCACGGCGAGCACCGCGCAGGCGGCCAGGACCGCCGCGAGCGTCGCCCACGGCAGCTCGACGGACGTCCACACCGAGCGCAGGCCCAACGCGCCCCACATGCCCGCCAGGTTGAGACCGGCGACCAGTGCTCCGAGCGCCCCGCCGACCACGACCACCGTCAGCGCCTCGGCCCCCACCAGCCGCAGCACCTGCCACCTGGTCGCGCCGGCCAGCCGCAGCACAGCCAGTTCGCGGGACCGGTCGGAGGTCGCCATGACCATCGTGCCGGCCAGCGAGATGCCGGTGTAGAGCAGGGCGATCCCGAGGACCAGGAAGAAGCCCGCCCGGGTCGTCCGGTCGGTCTCCGGGTACATCGCGCGCACCCAGGCGTCCCTGGTCGCCACCTCCCCGTCCGACGCCCGCACCGCCCGACGCAGTCCGGCGGCCACGGCGTCCGCGTCGGCGCCCTCCGCGAGGCGTACGTCGACCCGGTCGACGGGCGCGGCGGCGTTGCGCGGGGTGACGTAGACGCCGTTGTCGCCGGTGCCGACGGTCATGACCGCGGCGATCCGCAGGGACTTCCGCGTGCCGTCGCCGAGCCACACGTCCACCCGCTCGCCCACGGTGTGCTTCTCCCACTCCTCGTTGACGATGATCGAGTCGTCGTCGAGAGCGCTCACCGTCCCGGCGGCGAGCGGAAGACGGGCCGTCGCCGCGAACGTCTGCGGCTCGACGGCCCTGGCCTCGGACCTGATGAGCGCCACGCCGTCCTCCAGGACGTACACCGCGCTCGGCGAACTCGCCGAGACGTCGGTGCCGGACACGCCCCGCAGCCGCCGCACCGTAGCCTCGTCGAAACCGGCGTCGCCCGCAGAGGTGACCACGAAGTCGGCGGCCGTCCGCTCGCGCACCTCGGTGGCCTTCGCCGCGTCGAGGGTCGCGGCGGCGCCCAGCAGCGAGCCCGCCAGCGCGACCGTGACCAGCACCGGCGCCGCGACCGCGGCGGTGCGGCGCACCCCGGCGGCGGCGTTCTCCCGCACCAGCATCCCGGCGGCGCCCGGCAGCCGGGCCGGCAGCCAGGCGATCAGCCGCACAGACGGCCGCACCAGCAGCGGCGCGAGCAGGGCGACCGCGGTGATCAGCAGCATGGGCCGGCTCACATAGGTCTTGCGCTGCAGCAGCTCGCCCGGGTTCGTCACCAGGGAATGGGCGAGCGTCACCGCGGCGGTGATCAGCAGAGCCGCGCCGAACAGCATGCGGCCCCGGGTCATCGGCCGGGCGTCCACGGACGCCTCGCGCAGCGCCTCGGCGGGACCGGTGCGGCCCGCCCGCCAGGACGCGGCCAGCACACCGCCCAGGGCCACCGAAAGCCCCGTCCAGAACGCCAAGTGGTAGGGCCAGACGTGGCCGCCGACGGTGAACCAGCGGGGCGCGAGACTCTCGTCCACCGCCCACGCGGCGAGCCCCGGAGCCGCGGTGGAACCGATCACGCAACCGGCGGCCGAGGCGAGGACGCCGACCGCGAGCGCCTCGCCGGCGACCATGCGGCGGATCTGTCCCGGGGTCGCCCCGGCGGTGCGGAGCAACCCGAACTCGCGGCGCCGCTGGGCCACCGCGAACGCGAACGTCGAGGCCACCACGAACACCGACACGAACCCGCTGACGCCGCCGGCCGTGCCGAACAAGGCGTTCATCGCGGTGAGGGCCGCGCGGTCGCGGTCGGGGTCGGCGTCGGCGTACCGGCGCGCGTCCCCGGTGAGGACCTGGACGCGCTCGTCGCCGCGCACCGCCTCGCGCACGGCCGCCGGATCGGCGTCCACCACGAGCTGGACGCTGCGCGGCGACAGCTCGGCTGCGCGGGCGTCGGTGTAGAACACGGCGTTCTCGAAGCCCGGCCCGGCCGGGGCGCCGACGACGCGCACGGTCCCGACGACGCGCACGACACCGCCGTCGGTCCGCACGCGGGCGCCCGGCCGGGCCCAGTGGCCGCTGACGACGACCTCGTCCGCGGCCCCGGGCGCGCGTCCCGCGCCGAGCCGGTACGGCGCGAAGGCCGCGGTGGACCAGGGATGGCCCACCAGGTCGGCGGGGCCGCTCGCCGCCCGTACGGCGAACGACCGGTCCTGCACGACGGCGCCGAGGTCCCGCAGTCTCGCGACCGCGTCGGCGGGCACCGCACGCGGCTGTGCGAGCTTGTGGGTGCGGTCACCGATCGAGGTCCGCACCCGCAGCGTGTCCTGCCCTTTGACGACGACCGGCGCGGCGGCGAACCGCTCCGGCCCGCGCCCGGGTGCGTCCAGTGACGACGCCAGGGCCAGCCCCATCACCGCGATCAGCGCCACGCCCGTACAGAGCGCGACGAAGCTGCCGACGAAGGTGACCCATCGGGTGCGCAGGGTGCACAGCGTGGTGGTCAGCACGGCGCCGCCTCCAGCCCGGACAGGCGCGCCGCGATGGCGTCCGCACCGGCGCCGAGCAGCTCGCCGTCGACCCGGCCGTCGACGAGGAGCACGACGCGGTCGGCGTAGGAGGCGGCGACGGGGTCGTGGGTGACCATGACGATCGTCCGGCCGTCCCGGTCGACCATGCCGCGCAGCAGCGTCAGCACCTCACGGCTGGTCCGCGAGTCGAGCGCGCCGGTCGGCTCGTCGCCGAACAGCACGTCGGGGCGGGTGATCAGGGCGCGGGCCAGGGCGACCCGCTGCTGCTGGCCGCCGGACATCTGTGTCGGCCGGTGCCGCGCCCGGTCGCCGAGCCCGACCTGGGCGAGCACCTCACGCACCTGCGCCTTCTTCGGGCGGCGGCCGGCCAGCCGCAGCGGCAGGGACACGTTCTGCTCCGCGGTCAGCGAGGACAGCAGGTTGAACGTCTGGAACACGAAGCCGACGCGCCGGCGGCGCAGCAGGGTCAACTCCCTCTCGCTCAGGCCGGTCAGCTCCGTGCCGCCCACGGTGACCGAGCCCGAGGTGGGCCGGTCCAGGCCCGCGGCGCACTGCAACAGGGTCGACTTCCCGGACCCGGAGGGGCCCATCACGGCGGTGAACGTCCCCTTCGGGAAGGCCAGGGACACCTGGTCCAGGGCAAGGACGGACGTGCCGCCCGAGCCGTACCGCCGGGTCACCGAACCCAACCGGATCGCGTCGTCGCTCATGTGTTCCCCCATCAGTTCCTGCTCCTCGCTTCGTCGGTGCCTCCACGAAACCGCCCAAGCCCCTGACGGCGCAGTGAGGCAGGAACGAGACCTGGGGTAGGGCCAGGCATACCCCCGATACGGATCCTGGACCGATGGCGCCGGACCGACGGGGCCATCTACGGTCATGCACATGCACCCTCGGAACGTGTGGCAGGCCATGTCCCGGCCGGGCTTTCTGCTGTCGGCCTGGCCCTGGCGCTCCGCCGCGTATCTGCTCACCGGCGCGCTGACCGGCGTCGTCACCCTGGTGGGGATCGTGACCGCGGCCGTGGTCTGCGGGGCGCTCGCCCTCGTCCTGGTGGGGCTGCCGCTGCTCGTGCTGCTCGCCCTCGGCGGGATCCCGGTGGCCCGGGTGGAGCGGTACAGGGCGCGCCTGGTCGACCGCGACCCGCTGTCCGGCCGGCACCGGACGCCGTCCGCGCCGGGACTGCGGCCCTGGCTGACCACCCGGCTGCGCGAACAGACGACCTGGCGGGAGCTCGGGTACACGCTGCTGTTCGCCGGGCTGCTGTGGCCGGTCGACGCCCTCGCCGTCACGGTCGCGCTGCTCTTCCCCCTGTCCATGGTCGCCGCTCCGCTGCTGATGGCCACGGTCGGCGACGGCCACGAGACGAAGGTGCTCAAGCAGTGGACGGTCACCACCTGGCCGACCGCTTTCGGCGTCGCCGTCCTGGGCCTGCTCCTGACGGGCCTGTGCGCCTATCTGCTCGGCGTCACGGCGGGCGCCCGCGCCGCGCTGGCCCGGCTGCTGATCGCCTCACGCGAGGGCGAACTCGGCGCCACGGTGGTCGAACTGGCCCGCTCCCGTGTCCGGTTGGTCGACGCCTTCGAGGCCGAGCGGCGCCGTATCGAGCGCGATCTGCACGACGGAGCCCAACAACGCCTCGTGGCGCTGACGATGACCCTCGGGCTGGCGCGCCTGGACGCCCCGCCCGGCCCGCTCGCCGACCAGCTCACCCGGGCCCACGAGGAGGCCGGCAAAGCACTCGCGGAACTGCGCGAGCTCATCCACGGCATCCACCCCCAGGTCCTCACGGACTACGGCCTGCCCGCCGCGGTCAGCGATGCCGCCGACCGCTGCGTGGTCCCCGTCGACGTCGACCTCGCACTGCCGGGACGGCCCACCCGGGCGGTCGAGTCCGCCGCCTACTTCGTGGTCTGCGAGGCGCTGGCCAACGTCGACAGACACAGTGGCGCCGGCCGCGCGCGGGTGAGCGGCGGTCATCACGACGGACGCCTGTTCCTCGAAGTGCGCGACGACGGCCGCGGCGGCGCGGACCCCTCGGCGGGCAGCGGCCTCACCGGCCTCGCCGACCGGGTCTCGGTCCTGGATGGCAGACTTGCCCTGACCAGTCCGCCAGGTGGACCGACCCTGTTGCGTGTGGAGTTTCCTTGCGAGGTGACGAAGGCGGCCGACCGCTTCGCGTAGTGCTGGCCGAAGACAGCGTGCTGCTGCGCGAAGGGCTCGTCGGCCTGCTCGACCGCTGCGGCCACGAGGTGGTGGCGGCCGTCGGGAACGCGCGGGCGCTGATCGCCGCGGTCGAGGAGCACGCCCCCGACATCGTGGTGACGGACGTACGGATGCCGCCCGGTTTCCAGGACGAGGGACTGCACGCGGCGGTACGGCTGCGGGAGAGGCGCCCCGCACTCCCCGTCCTGGTCCTCAGCCAGTACGTGCAACGGACGTACGCCGCCGAACTCCTGGACTCCGGCGACGGAACAGGCGTCGGCTATCTGCTCAAGGACCGGGTCGGCCAGGTCGGGGAGTTCGTGGAGGCACTGCGCAAGGTGGCGGACGGCGGCACGGTCGTCGACCCCGAGGTGGTGCGCCAGTTGCTGCGCCGCCGCCGCGATCCGCTGGAGCAGCTCACCCCGCGCGAACGCGAGGTGCTGGCACTGATCGCCGAAGGCAGGTCCAACGGCGCGATCGCCGAGGAGCTGGTGGTCTCCGAGGCGGCGATCGGCAAGCACATCGGCAACATCCTCGCCAAGCTGGACCTGCCTCCGACGGACACCACGCACCGCAGGGTCCTGGCCGTCCTCGCCTACCTCCGGGCCTGACCCACCGAACGCACCGGACCACCACCGTCGACGACGACCACCCCGCCCAC
Source organism: Streptomyces sp. B21-105 (assembly GCF_036898465.1). Taxonomy (NCBI): domain Bacteria; kingdom Bacillati; phylum Actinomycetota; class Actinomycetes; order Kitasatosporales; family Streptomycetaceae; genus Streptomyces; species Streptomyces sp. B21-105. The sequence goes on from NZ_JARUMJ010000001.1 coordinate 8,456,782, forward strand.
GCCCAGGGCCGATCCGGCTGCCGGCTGCCGGTATCGGGCCGACGGTCCTCGACCCCCGCCGGACCCTCGCTGGACTCCGGGCGGCCCCCCGCTGGACCGCACGCTTCCGACAGTTCGAGAGGATGGGCGCATGATCGCCGAAGAAACCGAGCCGCCGTCCCGGGACCGAGAGCCGCAGCGCGGGCCCGGCAGTCCGTTTGACGCCTCGCGCGTCGCGCCACACGACGACACTTCCGCCACGACCCGGCGGCCGACGACCGCCACCGGCCTCGAAGGCGGCATGGAGCGGGCGGCGGCGGCGCTGAAGCCGCGGCTGCGCGGCTGGCTGCACGCCGGCGTGTTCCCCGTCGCGCTGGCCGGCGGGATCGTCCTGCTCGCCGTGTCACGCTCGGCGGCGGCGGTGGCGGCCTGCGCGGTGTACGCGGTGTCGGCGTGCCTGCTGTTCGGCACCAGCGCGGTCTACCACCGTGGGACGTGGGGCCCGCGCGGTGGGGCGGTGCTGCGGCGGCTGGACCACGCGAACATCTTCCTCATCATCGCCGGCACCTACACGCCGCTCGCGGTGGTGCTGCTGCCCGCAGACCGGCAGCGGTTGCTGCTGACCGTGATGTGGGCGGGCGCGCTGGCCGGGGTCGCCTTCCGCATCCTGTGGATCGGGGCTCCCCGGTGGCTGTACACCCCGTGCTACATCGCGCTGGGCTGGGTCGCCGTCTTCAATCTCCCCGACTTCGCGCGCACCGGCGGAGCAGCCGTCGTCGTGCTCGTCATCGCCGGCGGCCTGCTCTACACCGCGGGCGCCGTCGTCTACGGACTCAAGCGCCCCGACCCGTCACCCTCGTGGTTCGGCTTCCACGAGGTCTTCCACGCCCTGACCATCGCCGCCTTCGCCGCGCACTACACGGCCATCCTCCTCGCCGTCGCATAACCGCACATGACCCGCCCACCCGGACAGCGGGGCGGCCGAAGCCTCCCGATCCCACCGGCCTCGTCGTGCGGGCGCGGGGCGCGGGGGGTCAACGGCTCCCGGTGAGTTCTCCGCTGAGCGTCCGGTGGATGCGGGCGCTCGGCTCGTTGAGGCCCTTGATCTCGACGGTCTTCCCGCGCTGGGCGTACTTGGTCTCGACGGCGTCCAGCGCGGCCACGGAGGAGGCGTCCCAGATGTGGGCGGCGGACAGGTCGATGACGACCTTGCCGGGGTCGCCCGCACGGACCGAGCTGTCGCTGCGCACCATCCGGCACTACGAGGAGACGGGTCTCCTGATCCCCTCCGCCCGCTCCCGGGGCGGTTTCCGCCTCTACACCGAGTCCGACGTCGCCCGTCTGATGGTCATCCGCCGTATGAAGCCCCTCGGCTTCGCTCTCGACGAGATGCGGGCCCTGCCGGAGGCGACGGACCGCATCGACTCGGGCGCGCAGCTGCCGCCCGACGAGCACGTGGCACTGCTCGACCGGATCCGCGGCTTCGAGCAGGCCGCCCAGCGGCGAGTGGCGGACCTGCGCACCCAGCCGGCGAGGGCGGAGGAATTCGCGGCCGCTCTCGCACAGCGTCTCCCGCCGTCCCACCAGTCCTGAGGCAGTGGCCGCACGGCACCGTCGACTGTCACTGGGACCTCACGCGCCCTCTGACGTGCTGTCGCCACGGGGGCTCAGCACGCTGGCGTTCAGTCCCGACGGGAGCCGCCCGGCGGCGGGCGACCGCACTGGCCGGGTCGCCCTGTGGGACGGAGACCTGCGTCGCCGCGCCGCTGTTCTGCGCAACGTCCTCCCGGCCCCGCTCGGCGATGCCCCGGAGGCGGTGAGCGCCCTCGCCCTGAGCCCCGACGGCCACACCCTCGCTGTCGGCGGTGACGCCGGCACCATCCAGCTCTGGGACACCACCACCCAGCAGCCCCTCGGCGGACCCCTCCCCTCCCCGGGCGAGCCCATCGACTCCCTCGCCCTCAGCCCCGACAGCACCTCCCTCTACGCCGGCGGCGGCCACGGTCAGGCGTGTCCCGGGGGGCGCGGGGCGTCGTAGGGCTGTGCCGGGACGGGCCGGTTGTTGCGGTCCACCGACAGGAAGATCTCGTTCGCCAGGGGTGTCCGGATCTCCTCCGCGAGCTGGCCGATGAGTCCCGCCGTGCGGGCGAGGAGCGCGAAGGCGCGCAACAGTTCCAGTGGCAGGCCGAGGTCGGCGAGCGCGGCGCCGCAGACGCCTGCGCCGTTCAACGGAAGTGTTCTGCCCAGCACTTGGAGGTGGACCCGGCCAACGGCCGCGAAGAGCGACAGGTGCGGGCCGAACAGCCCCTCCTCCCTGGCGATGTGGAACAGCCGAGGGGTGCGGGGGTCGCCCTCTTTGTGTACGTGGTGCCCGAGCCCGGGGATCATCCTCCCCTCCTCCCGCGCGGAGCGCACGGTGGCGAGGGCCAGCTCGTCCCAGCCCGCCTCGTCGGTCGGGGGGCCGCCCCCGGCCGTCGACAGGGCGTCGTGGAGGAACCTGCCGCAGTCCTCGGTCACGCCGAGGAAGTGCGAGCCGCCGCCCAGCAGCCCGGCGGCGAGGGCACCCTGGACCGAGTCGGGCGCCGACAGGTACGTCAGCCGGGTCGTGATCGCTGTCGGGGTGAAACCGTGATCGGCGAGGGCGGCCAGCACGGACTCGAACACCCGTGTTTCCCCCGGGGTGGGCCGGCGCTGCGTCGCGAGCCAGAACGCCAGCTCGCCGAAGCCCACCTCGCCCATCACCTCCGCGGCGAGGTCCTTCCCGAGCAGGGTGATGCTGTGCAGGGAGGACGCCCCGAGGGCGGTCGGGTAGTCAGGCTTGTCGGCCATCGTCTTCTTCCGTGGAGTCGTCCAGCCACTTGCGCAACTCGGCCCCGTGCTCGTCCAGCTCGGGAGGGGGCAGCCGGTAGGCCGCCGGGGTCTGCGAGAAGCGGATCGGGTGCCGTGTCGTGGGTACGGCCCGATGCCCTTCGCCCACCTCGACGACCGGGTCGAGCCCGAAGCGTTCCGCCATGGCGAACCCGCCGTCGATGGTGTTGATCGGCCCGCAGGGGACGCCCGCGTCGACGAGCAGGTCGAACCACTCCAGAGCCGTCCTCGTCCCGAACCGCTCGGCCAGGAGAGGCCGCAGCTCCTCGCGGCGCTCGGTGCGGTCGGCGTTGTGCCTGAAGCGCGGATCGTCGGCGATCTCGGGGGCGCCGAGCACCTCGCACAGTCTGCGGAACTGTCCGTCGTTGGCCGCGGTGACGATCAGGTCCTGGTCGGCCGTCGGCAGCGGTTCGTAGGGAAAGACGCTGGGGTGCGCGTTGCCCATCCGGTAGGGGACGGTGCCGCCGGCGACGTAGGAGGAGCTGTGGTTGACCAGCCCCGTCAGCGCCGAGGACAGGAGGTTCACCTCGACGTGCTGGCCCTGGCCGGTCGCGTCGCGGTGGCGCAGCGCGGCGAGGATGCCGATGGCGGCGTGGTTGCCCGCCATCACGTCGAAGACCGAGATGCCCGCCCGGTACGGCGGCCCGTCGGGATCACCGGTGAGACTCATCAACCCGGAGATCGCCTGCACCATCAGGTCGTACCCGGGGACCTTCCGGCCGGGTCCGGCGCCGAAGCCGCTGATCGAGGCGTAGACCACGCCCGGGTTCACGCTGCTCACCGAGGGGTGGTCCAGGCCGTACCTGGCGAGCCCACCCGGTTTGAAGTTCTCGATCACGACATCCGCGCGCCGGGCCAGTTCCCGGGCCAGACGTGCGTCGGTGTCGTCACGGAAGTCGAGCGCGATGGAGCGCTTGCCGCGGTTGACGCCCAGGTAGTACGTCGAGACACCGTCGCGCGCCGGGGGCGTCCAGGTGCGGGTGTCGTCTCCGCTCGGCCCTTCGACCTTCACCACGTCGGCCCCGAGGTCGGCCAGCAGCATGGTCGCGTACGGCCCCGCCAGGATGCGGGAGAAGTCCGCCACCAGCAGCCCGTCCAGCGGTCCGCGCGGCCCGGATGAACCGCCGTCCATGGCCTACGCCTCCTCGTGCTGCACTGCGACGCCTTCGCCGCGGTACTCGCTGTAGGTGTACGGGTTGGAGATCATTTCGTCGGTCGGGATCTCCGGCTCGACGGCCTCCCGCCAGGCGTCCTCGCCCATGGTGGTGCGCGCGTACTCGACGGTCGCGGCGACGGCGGTGCGCGCCCGGTCCAGGTCCACGCCGATCAGCTCGTGGGCGTACTTCACCACGGTTCCGTTGACGAGCACGGTGTGCACGTCGGCGCGGGTGGCCTGGTACACCACGTGGCCGTAGGGGTGAAGGATCGGGTACATCGCCGCGCTTCTGTCGTTCTTGAGCAGGACGAGGTCCGCCTTCTTGCCCGGGGTCAACGAGCCGATGCTGTCGGCGAGTCCGAGTACGCCGGCGCCGCCGATCGTGGCCCATTCCACGACGTCCCGCGCCCGCAGCCGGTGGTGCACCACTGTCTCTCCGGCCGCGTGGGCCTCCATGTGCTCGCGCGTGCGGTCGGCCGAGAGGGTGGCGCGCATGGCGGAGAACAGGTCGCCGCTGAACCAGACGCTGGTGTCCATCGACAGCGACACGGGGATGCCGTGGCGCCGCAGGCGCCAGGTGGGAGGGTAGCCCTGGCCCGCGTTGTGCTCGCTCTCCGCCGAGACCGACACCGTGCCGCCGGAGGCGGCGATCCGCTGGTAGGAGTCCTCGCTGAGCGTCGCCGAGTGCACGTAGGTCACGTCGGGCGTCATGAACCCGTGGTCCCACATGAGTCGGATGCCGTTGTCGTCGGTCGCGCCCCAGACTCCGGCGTGGGTGGTGACCGGCAGGCCGAGCTCACGGGCCGCCTCGAAGGCCGCCTGTTCGGGGAAGGCCTCGTCACCGGTGACGTCGAAGGCGAGTTGCAGACCGAGCATGTCGTCCCGCGAGGAGAAGTGGCGGTCGACGAAGGACCGGAACTCCTTCGAGCGGGTCCACTCCCAGGGGGCGCCGAGCAGGTTGCCGTAGGCCAGCACGAACCGGCCCGGGACGGAGCGCAGCGATTCGACGGCCGCGTCCGCGTGCTCGGATGTCTGCAGGCCGTGCGACCAGTCGACGGTGGTGGTCACACCTGCGTCGAGCGCCTCGATGCCGGACAGCAGGTTGCCGGCGTGGATGTCCTCGGGGCGGAAGATCTTGCCCCAGTTGAGGTAGTAGAAGACGAAGTACTGCGAGAGGGTCCAGTCCGCCCCGAGGCCGCGCAGTGCGGTCTGCCACATGTGCCGGTGCGTGTCGACCATGCCGGGCATGAGGATGCCGCCGGCGCAGTCCACCACCACGGCGTCGTCCGGTGCCTGGAGGCCTCTTCCGACCTGTTCGATCCGTTCGCCGCGGACCAGTACGTCGCCGCCGTCGAGCAGGCCGATCGCGGGGTCCATGGACAGAACGGTCGCGTCGCGGAACAGGACGGGGCGTCCGGCGGCGAAGTCTTCTCTGCGTGGTTGTTCGATCGTCATGCGGTCACCTCGTTGTGGAGTTCGTGGTCCGGGCCCGCAGTACCCGGGATCGGGCGGTCAGGGGTACCGCCGCGGTGGCCAGGCCGAGGGCAGGCGCGGCGGATCCCCAGGCTGGGCCGTTGAGTTCGGTCAGCCCGAGCAAGTGGTCGAGTGACCAGGCTCCGGGGCCGGTGAGAGCGAGGACGGCGGCCACCGCGCCGTACCAGAAGGGGACCTCGCAGCCGCCCTTCTGGGCCCAGAAGCCGTTCGGCGCGGTCGCCGCGGCCGCGACCGCCATGGTGCCGACGATCACCGCGCAGCCGCCGGGCGTCAGCAGACCGGCCGCGACCGAGGCCGCCCCGGCGAGTTCGGCAAGGCCGGCGACCAGCACCATCCGGTGGCCGGGTACGAAGCCCCACTTCTCGAAGACGGCGGCGGTCCCGGCGCGCCCCGCGCCGCCGAACCAACCGAACAGTTTCTGGGTGCCGTGGCCGAACAGCAGCGCGGCGAGCAGCAGTCGCAGCAGGAGCAGCCCGAGATTCACGGCTGCGGCTCGCTCGTCGTCCGGGGCTGCAGCACGAAATCGAACTCGGCGCGCAGGTACGGCTCGTCGATGGTGCCGCCGTCGGGGGAGGAGCCGGCCGGTTCCTCGGCGAAGCGCACGATCAGCTCGTCCTTGGTGCCGAACACGACATCGGTGTCGAGGAATTCGGAGCCCTGCCGGAACAGGTGGGTGATGAGCTTCTCGTGGCCGGGGTGGTCGATCAGGAAGTGGATGTGCGCGGGACGGAAGTGACTGATGTCGGTCCTGCCGATCAGGTCACCGACCGGACCGTCCATCGGGATCGCGTAGCCGCGTGGTGCGATGGTGCGCACGCAGTACGTGCCGTCCGGTCGCGTCCGGTACTGCGCGCGCAGCCGGGCCTCGTCGATCTCCGGCAACTGCGCCTCGTAGGCGCCGTCGGCGTCGGCCTGCCATACGTCCAGGACGACGTCGGGCAGCGGCGTGCCGTCGAGGTCGAGGACCCGACCCGTGATGAACAGCGGCGTGCCCGGGACGCTGTCCGACATGTCGGCTCCGAAGCCGGCCGTCGGAGAGCCGTCGATGTGAAAGGGACCGAGCACCGTCGCCGGGGTGGCCTTCGCCGAGAAGCGGTGGTTCAGCTGGACGACGAGCGTGCTCAGACCGAGGACGTCGGAGGCGAGGATGAACTCCTGGCGTTTGTCGTCACTGATCCGGCCGGTCGCCGTGAGCCACTCGACGGCCGCCGCCCACTCCTCCTCCGTCAGCCGGACCTCGCGGGCGTACGCGTGAAGGTGCCGCACCAGCCCTGTCATCAGCTCGGCGAGCCGGGGCGAGTGAGAGGTGGCCCACCGCTTCACCGCCAGGTCGCTGAGGTTGTCCTCCGTCACGAAGGCCATGGAATGCTCCTCGATTCGTTCCGGGCTCGACCCTGCGCGGACGATTGTCCGTACAGCGGACACAGTGACGCATGATTGACTCGTAAACAAGCCCTTGGGTGGCTGCATGCCGAGCTTTAAGGGCATGGCCGCGATCGGACGTATGTCCGCTGTCGAGAACGGGTGCCCGTCACCGGGCGGGTGACGGGCCACAGGGCCGCGATGACCGGAGGGGTCAGAACATCGTGTTGTCGTTGGCGGAGGCGGCCGGGACGTCCTGTACGGCGTCCCAGTGCTCGACGATCTTGAGCTTGCCGTTCTTCTGCTTCTCGACCCGGAAGATGTCCACGACGGACTGCCCACGGTCCTCGGGGCTGAGACGGTAGTGGGCGTGGATGGCGACGTAGTCCCGGTCGGCGATGACACGCTTGCGTTCCACGATCAGGTTCGGGAACTGGCGGAAGAAGTCGGTGAACTGCTCACGCAGGCCGGCCGAGCCGTTGGGGATGGTCGGGTTGTGCTGGTAGTACTCCGGTGCGAGGTACTTGACGGCGTCGGGGTTCTTTTCGACGAGGAGGGTGTCGAAGTAGCTGGTGGCGATCTTCTCGCTGAGGGATGTGCTCCAGCGGGGGCCGCTGGGCTGGTTCGTGTGCGGGTTGCTGACCGTGCCGAACATGTCGTTTCCGTTGACGGTGGTCGCCGGCACGTCCTGGACCGTGTCCCAGTGCTCGGCGATCATGCCGCTCTTGGGGTCGAAGCGGAAGATGTCGACCACGGCCGTGCCACGGGTGCCGGGCTCGTAGACGGGGTTGGAGTGCACCAGGACCAGGTTGCCCTGGGCGAGGACCCGCTTCACGTTGTACTGGTGGTCCGGGAAGCGCGCGGTCCAGTCGCGGATGAAGTTCTTGATCGCTTCCCGGCCGTTGGGCGCGGCGGGGTTGTGCTGGATGTAGTCCTCGCTGATGTACCGGTCGGCGACCGAGAGGTTGCCCTCCTCGAAGAGCTGGGTGAGGACGTGGACGGCGACGCGCTTGTTGCGCTCCTGCGTGGCGGGGCTCGTGTGCGGGGCGTCGAGGCCGAGGGTCGGTCCGCTGCGGGACGGGGCGGAGGCGGTGGCGGCAGGTGCGAAGCCGGCCACGACTCCGACGGTCGCCGCGGCCAGGAGGGCGGCTATGGCCTTACGGGTCGTCCGGGTGGTGCTGTTCGACCGGGTGGTCCTGTACATGGGGGGATCTCCGATGCGTTGCGGACGGTGGTGAAGCGCGTCGTGGGTGTCTGGTGAGGGATCGCGGGCTCGAGTGAGGGGACTCGTGTGACCCTCTGGCCCCGTATGGGTTCAGGCGCGGTCGAAGGTGAGGAGGAACTCGATGACTCCCTCGTCCTCCACCGCGATCCCGCCGAAGTCGGGCGCCTCGACGCCGTAGTCGGCGAAGGTGACCGGGATGGAGCCGTTGACCCGGAAGCCGTCGGCGGTGCGCTGGGCGTCGAGCTCGAAGGAGACGGAGTTGGTCTCACCGTGGACGGTCAGCTCGCCCGTGGCCTTGGCGCTGACCTGCTTGCCCACCTCCGGCGTCGAGCCGAAGTCAACGGGCGCGGTGAGCTCGAAGGTGGCCTCCGGGTACTGCTCGGTGTTCATGACCTGGCCGCGGAACTGGCCGTCGCGCTGGTCGGAGTCGCTCTTCACCGAGGTCAGGTCGACGGTGAAGGATCCGCTGACGGCCCGGTCGCCCTCGATCTTCAGCTCGCCGGTGACCTTCTCGGTGCGGCCCACCGCCGTGACGTTCTGGCCGAAGAGGACCTCGTCGACCCGGTAGCCGGCCTGCGAACCACTCGCCACCCGCCAGGCGCCCTCGACGCCCTTCTGTCCGGTCTGCTCACCGGAGGAGCTGTCGGACGAGTCCGAGCCCGGCGCGTTGTCGAGCGAGAGGGCGGCCGGTGGCTCGTCCTGGACGTAGTTGATGTAGATGTAGGGCCCTGCCGTGGCCAGGACGGCGATGGTGGCTGCGCCGGCGACGAGCCAGCGCTTCCAGTGCTTGCGGATGCTGCCTGCCATGGTCGTCTCCCTAAAGGTTTCGTATTTCAACTGAAATTTCAAGTACTTGGTCGCAGGTCGCCCTGAAGCGGAACGGGGCGCTGCGGGGGTGCGCAGTTCCGCCGTGGGCGGCGAGCGGCGGAAGGTCAGTCCAGGAGCTGCTCGGAGACCTGCCAGAGTCGCTCGGCCGCCTCCGGATCCAGGGCGTACTCGGCGACCCCGGTGTCGGTGCCCGGCTGGTGCGGTGGGGCCTCGTTGCAGTCCTCGAAGTACCGGCCGCTGATGCCGTCGAGCAAGGGTGAGGCGGCCAGCAGGACGGAGGTCGCAGCGCCCTGTTCGACCGATTTGAAAGCCATCTCGGGCAGGGGCGTTCCCTCGCCGAGGACGGCTTGCAGGTGGGTCATGAACAGGCCCATCTGCGCTTCGTCCATGTGGCGTCCCAGGTTGGTCTGGATCCCGCCGGGCATCAGCGCGTTGGCCGTGATCCCGTCGTCGGCCCATCGCCGGCCGGCCTCGACCGCGAACAGCACGTTGGCCGTCTTGGACTGCCCGTACGCCAGCCACGGGTCGTAGGGTCGCTCGGTGAAGTGGAGGTCGTCGAAGACGACGGGCGAGAAAAGGTGCCCGCTGGAGCTCACGGAGACCACGCGGGCGCCGCCGGCCTCGGCGAGCGGGCCGTGCAGTTGGGTCGTCAGGGCGAAGTGCCCCAGGTGGTTGGTGGCGAACTGCAGGTCCCAGCCCTGGGGTGTGCGGCTCTCGGGGGCCGCCATGACCCCGGCGTTGTTGACGAGGATGTGCAGTGGACCCTGCCACGCGGCCGTGAAGGCGCGGACGGATGCCGGATCGGTCAGCTCCAGCGCGGCGACCCGTACGTTTTCGTTGCCGGTGGCGGTTCGGACGGCCTCGGCGGTGCGGTGGCCGGCCTCGGTGTCCCGTACGGCGAGCGTGACCTCCGCGCCGGCGCCGGCGAGCGCCCGGGCGGTCTCCACGCCGATGCCGGACGCGGCCCCGGTGACGACGGTGCGGCGGCCCGTGAGATCGATGCCCGCGATGACCTCGGAAGCCGTGGACCGGCTGGTGAACGCAGTGGTGATGCCTGTCCTTGTGGCCATGCTCGCAATGCTCCCTGCTACGCTCGAAGCGGAGGTTCCTCCGGTTGCTTGGAATTTAAGCGGAGGACCCTCCGATTGTCCAGAAGGAAGGAAAGCTGTGACCGCCACCACACGCGGGCTGCGTGCCGACGCGAGACGCAACCGGGAGCGCCTGCTCGAAGCCGCGGGGCGCGCGTTCTCCGAGGTCGGCACGGACGCGTCCCTCGAGGCCATCGCCAAGGACGCCGGCGTGGGCATCGGAACGCTCTACCGGCACTTCCCCACCCGCGAAGCCCTGCTCGAGGCCGCCTACCGCAACGAACTCGCCCGGGTCTGCGACAGCGCCACGGAACTGCTCGCACAGCTCCCGCCCGACCAGGCCATGCGGCAGTGGATGGACCTGTTCATCGACTACCTGGCCACCAAGCAGGGCATGGCGGACGCGCTCAAGGCCGTCATCGCCTCCGGCGACGAGGATCCGTTCGCCGAGAGTCTGGACCGGATCAGCACCGCCATCAGCACCCTGCTGCACGCCGGGGCCGAAGTGGGAGTTCTGCGCTCGGACGTGGACCCCCTGGACGTCGGCTTCAGCCTCGGCGGTGTTCTGCTGATCACCAGCGACAAAGGGCTGCGCGACCGCGCGGGCCGCATGCTCGACCTCCTGCTCGACGGCCTCCGCTACCGCTCCGGCTGACGCGCCCCGATGCGAGAAGGGTGTCCAGGGACGGGCCTCGCCGCGCGGCACACCCGTGCCAGGAGCGACAGGGCCGTCGGGCTCCGTTCGGTCGCGAGACACCGAGCGGCTGGGCGTACACAGCAAGCACCGCGAGATCGCCTCCATGGATTCGGGGGCGGTCGCGGATCGTCGTGAGCCGCGCCCGTCATCCACGGGGCCGTCGTCGCCACGCGGGTCGGGGCTCCGAGCCGCGGATCGAGCGTCATGTCGATCGCGCCGGGCGAAGCCCCGAGGCGTCGATCCGGTGCCCTGTCGCTCCCGCGTCACGGGCGTCGGCGGGTCAGGGCTGACGGAGAATCACCGGCCCAGGTTCTCGAACAGCACCATGCCGGCCGCCGTGTTGGACGCGGGTACGTGGTAGGTCTCGTGCACGCGCCGGATCCGTGGCCCCAACGCACCGCGCATGATCAGCCACATGATGAGTTCGATGCCCTCGGAGCCGGCCTCGCGGATGTACTCCTCGCGGGTCAGCGCGGCCAGCTTCTCCGGCTCGTGCTCGATCGCGTCCAGGAACATTCGGTCGAAGTCCTGGTTGATCAGTCCCGCGCGGGCGCCCGCGAGTTGGTGGGACATGCCGCCCGTACCGAAGACGGCGACCTTGAGGTCCTCGGGGAAGGACCGGATCGCGTCGCCGAGCGCGCGGCCGAGGGCCAGGCACCGTGCGGCGGTCGGCTGCGGGTACTGGATGACGTTCACCAGGAGGGGCACCACCGCGCAGGGCCAGCGTTCGCCGGGATCGGGGCAGTACACCGACAGGGGAACGGTCAGGCCGTGGTCGACGTCGAGTTCCTGATAGACGGTGAGGTCGAAGGAGGCGTCGATCAGGCTGTTGACGAGGTGGTCGGAGAACTCGGGAGCGCCTGTGACCGCGGGCACCGGGCGGCTGCCCCATCCCTCGTCGGCCACCCGGTACGACTCCGCCGTACCGAGCGCGAAGGTCGGCGTGACGCTCAGGTCCACGGCGTTGGCGTGGTCGTTGTAGACGATGACCGCGATGTCGGGCGTATGCCGGGCCATCCACTCCCTGGCCGGCGTGTATCCGTCGAACAGCGGCTTCCAGTAGGGGTCCTCGGTCTTCCCGCGGTCCATGGCCGCACCGATCGACGGCACGTGCGATGTGGCCAGACCCCATGTCACCTCAGCCAAAGCTCCGCCCTCCCGCTTTCAGCGCCTGCGCGAACTCCTCGGTGGTCATGCCGGTGAACACGCCGCCGAGGTACTGCATGGATCTCTGGTCGACCATGGCGAGCTTGAAGACGTAGAAGATGGAGCCGCCCAGCTCCATCATCCGGTTCCAGTCCCGTCGCAGGACGGCGTCCCGCTGCTGGACCGTGAGTCCGTACGTCTCGCAGTACGCCGCTTCGTCGGCTTTGAACTTCTCCCGGCTCTCGGCCTCCTTGAGGGAACCGCAGAGCCGGTTCAGGGCCCGGGCGCGTCGGCTTTCCGAGGCGTCGAAGACGTAGGTGCCCGGGACCCGGGGTGTGATGCCGTTCAATTCGTTCCTCTCCTCTCCCGTGGTGTCGCCGGTCAGTGCAGGAGTCCGCCGCCGTCGCAGACGAGTGTCTGGCCGGTGACCATGACCGCGTCGGGGGACGCGAGATAGGAGACGAGGCCGGCGAAGTGCTCCGGGGTGACGAACTCCTCGATCGCCTGTCGGTGCATGGTCGCGGCGAACACCTCGTCGTCGGAGTGCGCCCGGGTGCCCGGAGTGGCCACCTGCGCGGGTGCCACCGCGTTGACGGTGATCCGGTGCGCGCCCAGCTCGCGGGCCATCACCCGGGTCATGCCGATGAGCGCGCCCTTGCTGGCCACGTAGGCGATCTGGCCCGGCGCTCCCGTGAAGAAGGTGCGGGACGCGACATTGATGACCCGCCCTCCGTACGGGCTTGCGCTCAGCCAGGGCACCGAAGCCTGCACCATGAGCAGCGGGCCGACGGCGTTGACGGCGAAGAAGCGGTGCAGTTCCTCAGGGGGAGTCTCCAACAGCGGTGCCCGGCCGGAGAGCAGTCCCGCGTTGTTGACGAGTACATCGATCCGGCCACCGCCGTACGTTTCGGCGATCTCCGTGACGGCCTGGCGGGTAGCGGCCCGATCTGTGACGTCGCAACGCCAGGCCCGGACACCCGGAGTCGGGTCCCTGTCGTCGGGCTCGGCGATGTCCAGGGCGGCGACCGTGAATCCGTCCTCGGCGAGTCTGCGGGCGACGGCGAGCCCCAGGCCACCGGCGGCACCTGTGACCACCGCGACCCGTGGGCTTCGACGGTCGGGGTCCATGGTCATGGCGTCTTCTCCTGCGGATGGGTGGCGAGCGCCTCGACGGTGATGTCCATCCATTTCCACATGGGCAGGGAGACCAGAGCGTCGTGCAGTTCCGCCGGATCGGCTGCCTCGTACAGGCCGATGGTCGCGTTGCGGCCCGGCACCCGCCACAACCGCTTGAGGATGCCCGCCTCCCTGAGCTGCATGGCCCGTTCGCGCTCGCTCTTGCGCAGGGACTCGCGTACGTCATCGGGGGTGTCCGGGGGCAGCATGTTCTCGGTACGGACGAGGAATTCCATGGGACGTCCCTTCACGGGTCGGTCACGGTCAGGCTGCCGCGATCTCCAGCAGCAGCTCGGCCAGTCGGTCGGGGGCCGTGACCATGGCCTCGTGCCCGGTCGTGATCTCGTGGACCGGCCAGCCACGGGCGGCGGCCCGCTCGGCGTGCGGGGTGAACACACGCATCCAGTCGGTGCATTCGATGAAGGCGCCGGGGACGTGGTCGGCCTTGCCGGTCAGCCGGAGCGGCTCGGTGTAGGTCAGCCAGGGGTGCGGGGTCAGTCGAGGGCCGAGCCAGTCCAGGTCCGACTGTTCCTCGATGCCGAGCACCCTCAGCGAGCGCACCGGGACGAGCCAGCCGAAGCCGGGGCCGGCCACGGACTCCCGGTAGTGCCCGGCGATGCGTTCGGGCAGCAGGTCGATGGCTGCCTCCCCGTCGTCGCCCACGAAGGCATCGAGGTGGACGCGCTTGGCCAGCCGGTCGGGGATGCGGTCCGCGACCCCGGTGACGACCTGGCCGGCGTAACTGTGCCCGACGAGCACGACGTCCCGGGCGTCGTGGGCCTCGATCAGCGCCACGACGTCCTGGATGTGGGTGCCGAGCCCGACCTGCGGGCTGAGCAGATGGGCACGGTCGCTCACCCCGGTCAGTGTCGGGGAGTGCACTTCGTGCCCGGCCTCCCGCAGCAGTGGTATGACGTGCTGCCATACCCATCCGCCGTGCCAGGCTCCATGAAGCAGGACGAAGACGTGGCGGCCGCTCATACGGACGGCCTGCTGTGAGGGGTGCGGGCGTCCTGTTGTGCGCGCTGTTCGCGGGCGAGCATCTTCGCCACCGCGCGGCGTCCGCGGAGTGCGGCGAGGTCGGACCTGATGCTGGACTCGGCGGTGCCGCCCGGATCGGTGGCGTACATGATCTCCTGCGCCTCCAGGGCGTCGACGTCCTCCTGCATCACGGCGAGCTGCTGCTCGTGCTGGAACCTCGTGAGCTCCTGGTCGTCGATGAGATAGTCGCGGCCCAGTGCGTAGAAGTCGTGCGTCTCGTTCCCGCGCCCCGGTGTCATCCCGTACAGCACCTTCATGTGGAAGCCGTCCGGCTCCTCGGTTCCGGTGGCCGCGACGCGGATGTTGAGGACGAAGATGCCCGGCGGGTAGAAGTCGCCGTCCTGCCAACGGTCCACCGGAGAGGTCAGCCCGCAGGACTTCTCGTAGAACGGAGGGGCCTCGATGCCGATCATGCGTCGGCTGAAGCCGACCCGGTCGCCGTCCACGGTCACGTCGATCGGGGTCGCGGCTACGGCGGCGTTGCCGATGCTCGTCGGATGCAGGAACGTCTCGTGGGTGAGGTCGAGCAGGTTCTCCAGGAGCAGCATGTGCCGTGCCTTCAGCGGGACGACTCCGTGAACATGGGTCCAGCTCGGGTCGGTCAGCCACGAGGTGTCGGGCAGCAGGCTCTCGTCGGCCAGTTCGGGGTCTCCGGGCCAGATCCATATGGCGCCTTCCCGTTCGACCAGGGGAAACCGGCGCAGTGCAGCCTTGGGCCGGTCGGCCTGCTCGGCGACCCCGACGCACACGCCCCGGCCGTCGAAGCGGTAGCCGTGGTAGTCGCACTGGAGGGTTCCCTCGTCGTCCAAGTGGCCCAGGGACAACGGGTACTTGCGGTGGGGGCAGCGGTCCTCGACGGCCGTGACGGTCTGGTCGGGCAGCCGGTAGAAGCAGACCGGGACGTCCGTGATCCAGCGCTGTGTGAGTGTTCGGCCGACGTCGTCGGACCAGGCTCCCAGGTACCAGCCGTTGCGCACATGCTGTGTCAATGTCATCGCGGGTCCTTTCTTCGGTGTCGGCCGTCCGGTTCGGGCGGTGCCGGATCGGTGATGGGTCGGTGACGGGTACTCAAGGCGTACGGGTCCGGCCCGACCGACAGAGCGCTGTCCGGACCTGGTCGGGGGTGTCAGAGATCCAGGACGAGGCGTCCGCCGCGCGCGCGGGAGACGCAGATCAACATCGTGTCGTTCGCGGCGCGCTCGTCCTCGGTGAGCAGTGAGTCGCGGTGGTCGACCTCGCCCTCCAGGACGGAGGTCTCGCACGAGCCGCAGATGCCTTCCTCGCACGAGGACAGGACAGGGACGCCCGCCTGCTCCACGGCCTTGAGGACCGACAGGCCGGGCGGCACGGTCACTGTGGTCCCGGAGGCCCGCAGTTCCACCTCGATGGGCTGCTCGGCCGCGTCGTCGGCAGGCTGCCGGACGGCCGCCGCAGCGAACCGTTCGACGTTCACCGCACCGGCCGGCCAGTCGGCGCAGTGCGCTTCGACCGCGTCGATCAGCCCTGCGGGGCCGCAGCAGTACACCAGGGTGGACGGGTCGGGATCGCCGAGGAAGCCGGCGAGGTCGAGCAGTCCGTGCTTGTCCTGTGGCCGCACTGCCACGCGCTCTCCGTGGCTCTCCAGTTCGGCCAGGAACGCCATGGACGAGCGTGTGCGGCCACCGTAGAGCAGGGACCATTCGGCCATGGCGGCGTCGGCCTCGGCGATCATCGGGAGCAAGGGGGTGATGCCGATGCCGCCGCCGACGAACAGGTACCGGGCGGCGGGCCGCAGCGGGAAGTTGTTGCGCGGGCCGCGCACCCGAAGTTCGCCGCCCTCCTCGACGTGGTCGTGGATCCACTGCGATCCGCCGCGCCCGTCGGGCTCCCGGAGCACCGCGACCTGCCAGTGAGCGGTGTCTCCCACCGGGCCGCACAGCGAGTACTGCCGGGTGGCGCCCGTGGGCAGGACGACGTCGATGTGCGCGCCCGGCTGCCAGACCGGCAGCGGTTCGCCCGAACTCGCCACGAGCTTCAGTGCCACGACGTCGTCCCCCACCGCCTGCCGGGCCAGCACGGTGACAGTGCCTTCGAACTCGGTGCCGCGCCGGGTCCCGGACGGCGTTGCGGCTGCGGCGGAACCGAGAGGGTGCGTGTCCGGGGCGGTGGCTGAGGGGCTCGTCACGTTCGTCATCTCCTCGGTACGGTCGGCAGGGCGGGCCGCCGCCCGGTGCCGGTGGCGGCACGATCGACGCTAGCCACCGCAGGACGTCCAGGTCATCGCGCGAATGACCGGACCGGGGCGGCGTAGCGTCGTGGCCCGGACTACGTCATCCGTCGCGCGGGCCGGGCATGTCGTCGTCCCTGCCTGCCTGCGGGGCCTGGTCGAGATGGATCCGCACCTGGCGGTCGTCCTCGTTCCAGAGGGCTTCCACGACGGCGTGCAGTCGTTCGACGTCGGTGCGCCACATCAGTACGCCGTAACGGTCGTCGGGAGTGAGCGCGCCCTCGGGGACGGCCTCGGCCAACAGACTCCGGGGGGTGTACGGTCGGGCCGCTCCGTGCACCCCGTCGGTCTCGTCCGTGAAGTGCACGTACAGCGACGTGTCGAGGAAGGGAACCCAGACGTGTGTGGTCTCGCGGGCGCCCGGCACGTGGTGCGCCGTCATCCCAGGACACCCGTCGTCTGCGGGTAGAGCCGCACGTACGCCTCTCCCATGGTTGCGTGCGCGAGCCCGAGGTTGGGTCCGGCGTTGCGCTTCAGCTGGACGCCGCGCCGCTTGGCGAGGTCGGTGTAGTAGTCCCACATGTGCTGCTGTGCGGCCAGGCACTCCATGGCCTTGCGCTTCTTGTCGAAGACGGGGGTGATGTCCAGCAGGACGTTCGGCTTGAAGTCGCACTGCTCCGGCTGGTGCGGCTCGAAGAAGAACACCGGGGGAGCGCCGAGCGGTTCACCGGGCGCGTCGTAACCGACCGCCTGGGCGAGCACGCGTGCCTGGAGCCCCATGCGGGCGGCGGCCGGATGGTCGCCGTTGTAGGGGTCCGTGAGGGTGTGGGTGAGGACGACCGCGGGATCCGTCTCCCGGTACACGTGCACGACGCGGTCCACCAACTCCTGTGTCTCCAGCAGCGGATAGTCCCCGGCGTCCAGGAACTCGATCTCCGCACCCAGCGCGGCCGCGGCGTTCGTGGCCTCGGTGCGGCGGAGTTCCTTGATCTCGTCCAGGCGCAGACCGTCCCGCCAGGCACGGGCGGACTCGCCGCGCTCGCCGAAGCTCAGGCACAGCACCTTCGCGCGCTGACCGCGTTCGGCGGCCAAGGCGATGGCGCCGCCGGCCCGCCAGACGAAGTCGCCCGCGTGCGCGCTGATCACCAACAGCGAGCCGTCGGACGTACGGGAGGTGTCGTGGCTCATCAGGACTCCTTGGGTCGGGTGGGGTGGGTGGGGGAGCAGAGGGAGAGGCGCGTCGGCCCCGGATGCGGGCCGGCGACGGCCGGGACCGCTGGGGGCGGGCCGGGGCGGAGAACTCGGATGTCGGCCGAACTCCCATGCCCTGGCATGGACTTGACCGACGCGGCGACGCAAGGAGTCAGCCGAATTGATGTCACCATATATCCAACTTTCTTATTGACAAGACTGTTGACTTCATGAATTCTCCTGACACCGATCCCGAACCTCCCGGAGGAGATATGCGCGACCGCCACGTTGTTGTGAGGAACATCGCCCGGCCCGCTGCCGACGTCGTCGCCCGGCTCGCGGAGGCGGGGGTGTCCACGGTCCACGAAGCCATCGGCCGCCGCGGCTTCGTGGGGACCGGCCTGCTGCCCAATCAGCGGAACGTGCGCGTGGCGGGTCCCGCGGTGACGGTCAGCTCGCACCCGGGGGACAACCTGATGATCCACGCCGCCGTGGAGGTCTGCCGGCCCGGGGACATTTTGGTGGTGACCACCACCTCGCCGTCCACGGACGGCATGTTCGGCGAACTGCTGGCGACCTCCCTGGCCACCCGGGGCGTCATCGGCCTTGTCACGGGAGCGGGTGTCCGCGACA
The DNA here is from genome assembly GCF_036898465.1 of Streptomyces sp. B21-105. Lineage (NCBI taxonomy): Bacteria > Bacillati > Actinomycetota > Actinomycetes > Kitasatosporales > Streptomycetaceae > Streptomyces > Streptomyces sp. B21-105. The sequence goes on from NZ_JARUMJ010000001.1 coordinate 8,474,872, forward strand.
CCGCCGAGCTGCGGGACATGGGTTTCCACGTCTGGGCGCGGTCGGTGTCCGCGCAGGGCACGGTGAAGGCGTCCCCGGGATCGGTCAACGTGCCCGTGACACTCGGCGGGGTGACCGTTTCCCCTGGTGATGTCGTCGTCGCCGACGACGACGGTGTGGTCGTCGTGCCCCTCGCGGAGGCGGAGGAGGCGGCCGAGCTCGCGGAGAAGCGGGTCGCCAGGGAGGCGTCCACCCGAGAGGTCCTGCGCTCCGGGACTCTGGGTGTCGATCACTACAGACTGCGCACCAAGCTGGCCGACCTGGGTGTCGTCTACCAGGACTGACCGTACGCCCCCGCTGCTGTGCCGCCGGAGCGCCCGCCTCCGGCGGCACAGCAGCGGGGGCGCGATGGACACGCGGCCGCTTCGGCCCCGGACTTCCCGCAGTGAACGTGCTGTGCCGTGTCGCTGCCCAGGCGCCGGCGCCTCGTCGCGGCGCTCGTCACCGAGGACCCGGCGGTGGCCGAAGCCGCCGCGCGGGACCATGTGACCCATGCGGTGGAGGCACTGCTGACGCTGCTGCTCGCACCCGACTGTCACACTGCGTCGCCCGCGTCGGACTCCTGGACGGTCTTCTTGGCCCAGGCGACTTCGAGCTTGCCGGTGGGAGTTCGAGGCAGGACGTCCGTCAGGACCACGGAGCGCGGCACCTTGTAGCCGGCGAGGGTCTGCCGAGCCCAGTCGCGCAGCTCCTCCCCGGTGACGGTCGTGTCCGCCCGGACCGCCACGACGGCGGCGACCCGCTCGCCCCAGGTCTCGTCGGGGACGCCGACGACGACACAGTCGGTCACACCGGGATGGGAGAGCAGGGCATTCTCCACTTCCTGCGGGTGCACCTTCTCGCCGCCGGTGTTGATCACGCCCGAGCCGCGTCCGAGGAACCGGATCGCGCCGTCGGCCTCAAGACGGGCGAGGTCACCGGGGATGGCGTACCGGACACCTTCGATGGTGCGGAACGTCGTCGCGCTCTTCTCGGTGTCCTTGTAGTAACCGAGCGGCATGGGCCCGCAGTAGGCGAGTTTCCCGACGTCGTCACTGCCGGGTTCGACGAACCGGTCGTTGTATCCGATCACCCTCGTCGCGGGCACGGGGAAGAACCGGGCGGGCAGGTCTCGGAGGGAGGAAGTGATCGCGAAGGCGAAAGGCCCCCCTTCGCTCGAGGCGATGGCATCGATGACCGTGATCTCGGCTCGCTCGTGCAGTCGCCGCTTGAGCACGTCGCTGAGGGCTGTGCCGGAGCTGAGGACCGTGCGCACAGAGTGCAGAGCGTGCGGCGTCCCCGCCTGCTCCGCCCGCACGAGCTCGTCGGCGAGGGGCCGGCACACGGCGTTGCCCGCGACGATGACCGTGGCGACCCGCTGCTCGGCGACCGTGCGCCATACGTGCTCCGGGTCGAGCCCGCCCTGCCGCGCGGTGACCGCCCTGCCGCCCACCATCAAAGCGCCCATCGTGTTGAACAGTCCGGTGGCGTGCATCAGCGGCACGACGGGCATCGTGGTCGGCGCGCTGTCTTCGTGGTGCGCCCGGACCGCGATGGCGACGGCCTCGTCGAGCGTCGCCGGGAGCTCGGTGACACCGAGCGGATGGAAGATCGGGACCACCAGGGAGTGCAGCAGATCGCTCTGACGCCACACCACGGCCTTCGGCTTGCCGGTGGTCCCGCCGGTGTACATGAAGAGCCGGTCGGATCCGGGACGTGGCTGCGGCTCACGCGGTTCATGCGCCGCCAACAGTTCTTCCAGCTCGGGTACTTCGGGCCCGACCGGGCCGTCGGCAGGTTCGGCGCCGTCCCTCACGAGCAGCTTCAGCGTGCTCACATGGTCCGCGGCATGCGTGACCCGGGCGGCCAGGGCGCCGCTGAAGACGACCACTGCCGCGTCGGCGTCGGTCAGGAGTTCGGAGAGCTCCTCGCCGGTGTAGCGGTAGTTGGCGTTCACCGGTACGGCGCCGAGCTTGAAGGCGGCGAAGACCGTCTCCAGGTAGGTGGCGCCGTTGTACAGGTAGCAGGCCACGGTGTCGCCCTCGCCGACCCCGGCCTCTTCCATAGCGGTGGCCAGCCGTGACGCACGCTCGTCGAACTCACGGTAAGTGATCTCGCGCCCGGGCTCCGTGATGGCGACTGCATGGGGCAGCGAACGGCACACCGCTTCCCAGATCGTGCCGATGGACACGTCCACGTCTCGGACCTCCTCGTCCTGGATGGCGCACGAGGACCGCATGACCGAGCAGGCCGCTCGTGCGGCCCCGTGGACCTTCGCGGGAGTAGCGGTCCACGGGGCGCTCCCCCAACCTAGGCAGTCGCTCTCACCAGGGGGAACGCGAGTATTGACTTAACCTCATCGGCGCTTCGTCCCGACGGTGAACAGGTCGAATGACGTAGGACCGCCCCGGATCCCCCGGGCTACGATGCTGTGACCCCGCCGCGAGTCGCCTTGGTCCCCGGCCGGCCGAGCCTGCGGCGGCCGCACTCGGTTCCACAGCCGCGTCCGCCTGGCACAGCGGGCCTTCGAGGCAGGATCTTCGCACGTCGACGATGAGGAGGTCGGTCATGTCCGCGTCGCCGCTCGTGGGGTGGGACGAGGTCGCCGCCGCCGCGCCGGACGGCCTCGCCGTTCTGGACTGCGTGGGCCGGTTCGTACGGCTGAACCCGGCGGCCGCCGTGCTGCTCGAAGCGGACTCGGAGGGCGAACTGATCGGTGAGCCGTCCCCGTTCACGCCGACGGAGGGGGTCGGCGCATGCCGGGCCGGGCTGCTGGAAGCCCGATCGGACGAACAGGTGGCCCACTGGGAGCCCGCCTTCGGACCCCGCCGCGAGTTCGCCTACCGGACTCGCAGCCTGCCGAGCGATCCGAAGTTCGCGGTGGTGTCGTTCCGGGACGTCACCGACGAATGGCATCGGCAGCGCAGGATCGCGGCGATCGCCCAGACGTCGATCGCACTGGCCTCGGAGGGCTCGCTCGGCTCGACACTGGACGCTGTGGCCCGGCAGATCGTCCAGGCGGACGGCCTGGCCGGCGTGCAGATCCTCACCCTCGACAGCACCGGCCGAGAACTGAGGCTGATGGGTTCTGCGGGGCTGCGGCACTGGGACGGGTTCCTCGACCGTCTCCTGGAGTGCCGTGACCGGGGCGCCCGGCTGTGCATGCTGGACACCCTGAAGGAGCGCAAGCCGATCGTCGTGCCGCACCGATGGGCCCAGATCCTCGAGGATCCTGCCTGGGAACCGCTGCACGCGTATCTCGGGGAGCTGAACTGGGATTCCTTCGTCAGTGTGCCGTTGATGGCGCGTGGACGTCCCGAAGGGGTGCTGAACGCCTACTTCGCCCCCGGCCAGGAGATCGGCAGTCGGACACTGGAGTTCCTCGCCGCCATGGCCGAACAGGCGGCCCTCGCCGTCGACCACGCCATGCTGCTTCAGAGGGAGCGCGAGGGAGCCCGCCGCAACGAGCGTCAGCGGCTCGCCCGCGACCTGCACGACTCGATCGTGCAGCAGGTGTTCTCCATCGGCATGCAGGCCAACGCCGTGGGAGTGCTGGGTGCGCGGGACGAAGCGGTTCCCGCCGAAGCGGTCCGGAACTTCGCGGACGAGGTCGGGGCCCTCTCGCGAACCGTCCTCGCCGATCTCCGGGCCATGGTGCACGAACTGCGTCCGTCCTCCTCCCTCCGGCTCGGGCTGGAGGACGCGGTGACCACGCTCGTCAAGAGCACCGAGAACCGGACGGGTCTCGACATCCGATTGCTGTACGGGCAGGAAGTGGACGCGGTCGAACCGGACCTGGCCGAGGACATGTACCGGATCGTCGCCGAGGCCATCCACAACGTGGTCAAGCATGCGGAGGCCACCACCGTCACCATCCGCCTCGGCGTACGCGACCACACACTGACCGCCGTGATCCGTGATGACGGTTGCGGATTCGCGGACTCCGGCGGACGACGGGACGCACCGGACGGCGAAGGGGGCCGGAGGACCGGTTCCCCCCGGCACCACGGCTATGGACTGACGACCATGCGCGAAAGGGCGGAGCGATGGGGCGGCACCATGAGGATCAGATCAGGCGCGAGGAGCGGCACGACCGTACGGGTCGTCGTACCCCTTCCGGTACGAGTGCCCCAGGTGCCGCCCGCGGACTCGGAGCGCGGCCGGAACGCCCCGTCGGCAGTCCCGCTCACGAAGGCGGAGCACTCCGCCCGGTCCGGGTCCTGATCGTCGACGACCATGCCGTCGTACGCCGCGGGATCCGCGCCTATCTCGAGGTCCTGGACGACATGGAGGTGGCCGCGGAGGCCGCAGACGGTCAGGAGGCGCTCACCAGGCTGGACGCGATGGCCGCGCACCGGGAACTGCCGGACGTGGTGCTGATCGATCTGCTCATGCCCCGGATGGACGGGGCGACGGCGATCGGAGCGATCAAGCAGCGTCACCCCGGTGTCCGGGTCGTGGTGCTCACCAGCTTCGGCGAGATGGAACGCGTGCACGCGGCGCTCGCCCAGGGAGCCGCCGGCTACCTGCTCAAGGACGCCGAAGCGGGTGAGGTGGTAGCCGCGATCCGTGCGGCTGCCCGGGGCGAGGTCTTCCTCGACCCCGCGGTGGCCAGGGGACTCACCCAGGAGATCGTTTCGCCGCCGACCGGGCTGGCCTCGCTCACCGGCAGGGAACGCGACGTCCTCGTCCTGGTCGCCGAGGGGCGGTCGAACCAGCAGATCGCCGATGAGTTGGTGATCAGCGAGCGCACCGCACGCACCCACGTGAGCAACGTCCTGCGCAAGCTCCGGCTCACCTCCCGGACCCAGGCCGCGCTGCTCGCCGTACGGCAAGGGCTGGTGCCACCCAAGGGCTGACCGCTCCGCCGACCGCGACGGATGTCCCGGAGCGGACGGGACACACGTCGGCCGGAGATGCCGTCATCAGCGGGATCCTTACGGACCCCGGCGTTCCTACGCTCGGGAGACACCGTACCGACCAGCTCAGGAGGACATCATGCTCGACGGCAAAGCCGCCATTGTCACAGGTGCGGGCCGAGGTCTGGGACGTGCCTACGCCCGTGCCATGGCGGCGGCGGGTGCCTCCGTCGTGGTGAACGACCTGGACGCCGACGTGGCCGAGGAGACCGTCGATCTGATCACGGACGCGGGCGGAGCAGCTGTCGCCCATGTCGGGGCGGTCGGCGGTGCCGAGTTCGCCGACGGGCTGGTGCGGCGCGCGGTCGACGAGTTCGGCCGGCTCGACGTGATGGTCGCCAACGCCGGTGCACTGCGTGACAGGACCCTGCGCAACACCACCGACGACGACTTCGACCTCGTCGTCACCAGCCATCTGCGCGGTACGTTCACCTGCGGCCGTGCGGCGGCGGCCCACTTCCGGGAACAGGGCGAGGGCGGTCGGCTCATCCTGGTGGGATCACCGGCGGGGCAGCGCGCCAGCTTCGGCCAGACCGCGTACTCCGCCTCCAAGGGCGCGATCGTCGCGATGACACGCACCTGGGCACTCGAACTCGCGAAAATCGATGTCACCGTCAACGCCATCGTGCCCACCGCGTTGACCCGCATGGTGGCTGCCATGCCCCGGATAGGTGACCTCGTGGCGACGGTCGACGCCGGGGAGCCCGTTCCCGACGCCGTCCGGCGGCAGGGGCTGGGATCGCCGGACGACGTGGCGCCGGTCATCGTGTATCTGGCGTCGAAGGAGTCGGCCCACATCACCGGACAGGCCGTCGCGGCGGGGGGCGACCGGATCGCACTGTGGACGCACCCCGGTGAGATCGAGGAGCGGTTCCGGCCCGGCGGCTGGACCGCCGGATCCGTCGCGGAACTCTTCTCCGGCGCCTACGCGAACCAGCTTCAGGACTTCAGGCCCACACCCCTCGATCTGGCAGCTTTCGAGGAGTCGTGAGGCGCACGCTGCCCCTGCACGGCCCTCAAGCCCGTGCAGGGGCAGTGGCTTTTCAGGCCTGCGGCACCGTGGCGACGCGGGCGAAATCCGCGCTGATGTCTCCCGCCGTCTGCAACAGCGGTGGCAGATGCTTCTCGACAAGTTGCTCGACCGATGTCTCGGCCGCATGGCAGTTGACATTGAGCGCCGCGATGACCTGGCCGGAGCCGTCGCGCAGCGGGGCCGCGACCGACCGGATGCCGGGCGCCAACTGCTGGTCCGTCAACGCCCATCCGCGTGCTCGCACCTCGCGCAGGACCGCGTCTCGTTCACCGAGGTCGGGCTGCCAGCAGGGCGTCAGCCCCGAGCGCGAGGGCTCGGCGAGCACCTGCTTCAGCTCATCGGCCCGCAAGGCTGCCAGCAGTACCTTTCCCAGGGAGGTCTGCAGAGCCGGAAACCGCGTTCCGATCTGCACCGACAGGGTCACGAGCTTCGGGACAGCCACCCGGGCCACATAGACGATGTCCGATCCGTCCAGCTGAGCCACGGAACACGACTCGCCGGTTCGCTCCACAAGGTGCTCCATATGGGGCCGCGCGATGTCCCACAGGCCCATGGAGCGTACGTAGGCGACCCCGAGTTCGAGCACCCTGGGGGTCAGCGCGAACCCCGCCTCGCACGAGCGGACATAGCCCAGTTCCTCCAGGGTCAGCAGAATCCTGCGGGCGGTAGGCCTGGCGAGCCCGGTGGCGCCGGCGACCTGAGTCAGCGACATCTGTGGCTGCCCGGGCGGGAACGCGGCAATGACCTCGAGCCCTCGGGCCAGTGCCTCGATGAAATCCGGTCCTGCTCCCTGGCGTGGCACGCGACTCCTCGACTGCGGTCGAACGGTGGGTTCCCACAGTCAGCCTAACTCCTGTCCGCGCTGCGGACAGGAGTACAGGCGGGAGTTCCGCAGCCAAGGGGTTGACACCGGCAGGGCCCGAAGTGACGCTGACCTCAAGCTGTCCGCCAGACGGATGATTGTCCGACAGGCGGGATCGGCCCCTTCCTTCCCGCGCTTCCTGGTCATGGACGTCCTGCACGCACACCTGATCCTCTGGAGAGTCGCATGTCCGAAAGAACCCGAGCAACGCCGGCGCAGACCTGGGCGGCGCCTGTCCGTACCGGACTGCTCATCGACGGCAAGACCATGGAGACCGAAGACTGGACGGCCGTCCACGACCCTGCGGCCCCTGACCAGATCGTCGGTCATGCCGCAGCCGCCACCGTCGAGCAGGCCCGGGCGGCGGTAGCCGCCGCGGACGCGGCGTTCCCGAGCTGGGCGGCGATGCCCGCACGCCGGCGAGCGGAGATCATCGGCCAGGCGCTCACCCTGCTCGACGGCAGTGAGGCCCAGCGCGCGGCCCTGATGACGAGGGAGAACGGCAAGGTCGCCTTCGAGAGCCAGGTGGAGATGGGGGTCTTCGTCGCACGCACCCGGGCGGCGATCGACCTGGCCGACTCCCTCGACCAGGTACGACGCCTCGACGGCCCGCCGCTGACCTCGCACATCCATCGGCTCCCCACGGGCGTGGTCACGGTCATCGTGCCGTTCAACTGGCCGATCGCCATCCTCGGGGCGAGCCTGCCGTACGCGCTGCTCGCCGGGAACACGGCCGTGGTCAAGCCTCCGCCCACTGTGCCGCTGGCCATGGTGCGCACCCTGGAGCTGTTCGCCGCGGGGCTCCCGGCGGGGGTGCTGAACGTCGTGACGGGCAGCAACGACGCGGTCGCCCCACTGCTCACCGACCCTCGTGTCCGAAAGATCGTCTTCACCGGCAGCACGGCCGCCGGCAAACACATCATGGCCGCCGCCGCACAGAACCTCGCCTCGGTGACGCTCGAGCTCGGCGGCAACGACCCCGCGATCGTCCTCGACGACGCCGTACTCGACCAGGAGCACGTCGGACGGCTCGTCCAGGGCGCTTTCCTGACCAGCGGCCAGGTCTGCATGGCGGTCAAACGGGTGTACGTCCATCGCTCCCGCTACGACGAGCTCGTCGACGCGCTGTCCTCCGCCCTCGACACCCATCGCGTGGGCGCGGGAACCGATCCCGCCTCGACCATGGGGCCGCTCAACAGCGCCGCCCAGCGTGACAAGGTCACCGCCATGCTGGCCGAGGCGGCCGACGCCGGAGCAGAGGTGCGCGAACGGGGCGTCCTGGCCCCTGGCGCCGCTGCTTCCACGGGCCACTTCCTGCGTCCCGCACTCGTCCTCGACCCCGACCCCCGCCTGCGGATCGTCACCGAGGAGCAGTTCGGCCCCGCCCTGCCGATCCTGCCTTTCGACGACGTGGATTCCGTCGTGGACCGGGTCAACAACGACTGGTCGGGACTGTGCTCCTCGGTCTGGAGCGGCGATCTTGACCACGCGGGCAGGATTGCGGAAAGGCTGCGTACCGGCACCACCTGGATCAACCACGCCAACGCCGTCGCGTGCGACGACCGGGCTCCCTTCGGCGGCTTCCGCCAGAGCGGCATCGGACGGGAGATGGGTCCGGAGGGCCTGCTCTCCTTCACCGAAGCGCACACCGTCACGACGCACGGATAGAAACGGCGAGTACGGCTGTACCCCGCCCGCTTCGAGCGGACGGGGTACAGCCGTACTCCGGTCGTACGTCACACCAACGGCACGGACACCGCGTTGTAAGGGGTGTTCTCGTCCCGGTCCGGGGTGGTGAAGCGGGAGTTGGGAAGGTACAGCCGGCCCTTGTAGGCGGCGGCCGTGGTGGGCAGGTCGAAGCGGTCGTCCCTGATCACTCCGATCGCAGTGCCCCTGGTGCCCGACCGGTTGAGCCGGAGTACGTCCACCTGGTTGGAGTTGGGCTGGACCACGTAGAGGATGCGGCCGATGAGCACCAGTCCGTCGCCGCTGGGCAGCGTCGTGTCACCCAGGTCGACCTTGCGGGCCACGCCGGTGCGGGGGTTGACGCGCATCAGTGAACCGCCGTCCGCGGCCGCGTTGGTGACGAGCAGGGCGCTGCCGTCGGGGGTGAGCGAGATGCCGTTGGACGTGAAACCGGACTGCACCCAGTCACCGCTCAGTGTGAGGCTCTCCGGGGCGCCGATGCGGCCCCTCCTGCCCAGGGGCAGCTTGAACAGCTGTGCGCTGAACGACTCGGTGAACCAGGCGGCGTCACGGGTGAGCAGGACGTCGTTGACGAAACTGGTCTCTCCGGCGACCACGTGGTTGGCGAGCAACTCACCACTGTGGGCGTCGACGACCCGCAGTTCGCCACTGCCGCCGCCCGCCAGGAACAGCCGCCCCCAGGAGTCGGCCTTCAGCCCGACCGTCATGCGTCCCAGGCCGCGGTGGACCACCTTGCCCTTGCCGTTCGTGAGGTCCACCCGGTACACGCCGCCGGTGGCGATCGACCCGAAGTAGGCGTACGGCGCGGAGCCGATCGCGACTCCCTCCGGCCCCCACCCGTCGGGCAGGGAGAACTCCTTGGGCCAGGATCCGGCGGTGCCCGGGGCGGCCTGTGCCGTACCGCCGATCAGGGCCGTCGCCCCCAGTGCGATGCCCGCGCCGAGAATCTGCCTGCGTGCGAGAGAACTTGTCATCGATCGTCCTTCCACGGAAAACAGCACGGGCCGTGCCGTTCCGGCTGGTCGCCTGGAGTTAATTATTGAGAGTTCAAGTATGTGGGTACAGCGACGAATGTCCTGACTCTCCGACTTCCTTCGTCCCACCGGAGGGAAGCGGCCTGGTCGGTGCGAGCCCGGACCGTGAGGGCGGGCCACCCGACACCAGGCCGACCTGGCAAGGCCGAACGTCGCGCACGGGATACGTCATTCGTCCTTACTTCCAGCGCTCGCCTCCCGGCTCCCTGTCCAGGCCGTCACCGGTGGGCCATCATCCGAAAACCTGCCGGTCGCAGTGGCGCGACCGGCGTGAGTACGGTGACGGCTTCGCGCCGCACCGGGAAGGCGAGCGGGCATGAGCGTGCAGCGGCCGCACATCGAACCGGGCAGGCTGTTCATCGGCGGAGAGTGGCGGGACGCGGAGTCCAAGGCACGGCGCGACGTCATCGACCCCTCCACGGGCAAAGTCGTCACCACGGTCGCGGAGGCGGACGGGGCCGATCTCGCCGCCGCGGTGGCCGCTGCCCGTGTTGCGTTCGACGCGGGGCCGTGGCCCCGGACGCCGGCCCGCGAGCGCGCCCGTGTGCTGCATCGAGTGGCCGATCGGGTGCGGGAGAGGGCCGACGAGATCGCCGCCGTCGAGAGCCTCGACGTCGGCAAGCCCGTCTCACTCAGCCGTGCGGTCGACGTGGAGACCGTGGCCGAGACGTATGAGTACTATTCGGCGCTGGCGCAGGCCGTCGACGGGGCCACGCGGGAGATCCCCATCCCCTCCCACGCCTACACCCGTAGAGAGCCCATCGGTGTGGTAGGAGCCATCACCCCGTTCAACTTCCCGCTGATCCTGAGCACGTCGAAGCTCGCGCCGGCCCTGGCAGTGGGCAACACCATCGTCCACAAACCGGCCGACGAGGCACCCCTCAGCGCTTTGCTGATGGCGGAGATTCTCGCCGACGCCGGCGTACCCGCAGGTGTGGTGAACGTCGTCACCGGCAGCGGCCCCGTCCTCGGCGAGGCGCTGGTGCGTCATCCCGGCATCGACAAGATCGCCTTCACCGGGTCGACGCGGGTCGGCCGTCTGGCATCGAGCGCGGCCGGCGAAGGGCTCAAGCCGGTCACCATGGAGTTGGGTGGCAACGCGCCGCACATCGTCTTCGAGGACGCCGACGTCGGCAAGGCGATCGGCGCGATCATCAAGGGCTTCGTCTTCAACACCGGACAGTTCTGCATGGGCGGACCCCGGCTGCTGGTCCACCGGTCCCTGTACGACACGGTGTTGGGGATCCTTGCCGAAGCGGTTCCGGCGGTTCCCGTCGGCGACCCCTTCGACCCGGCCACCGTCGTCGGGCCGATGGCGGGCGTGCGGCATCTGGAGAACGTCGAGCGGTATGTGAGAGCGGCCGTCGACGACGGCGGCCGCATCGTCGTCGGTGGCGAGCGCATGGAACTCGACGGCGGCTACTACTACAAGCCCACGGTCATCGCCGGCCTGGACAACAACGCCCGCACCGTCCAGGAGGAGATCTTCGGCCCGGTCCTGACCGTCCAGCCCTTCGACACCGAGGACGAGGCGATCGCGCTGGCGAACAGCACGCCCTACGGACTGGCCGCCGGTCTCCAGACCTCCGACCTGGCGCGCGCGCACCGCGTCGCGGCACGACTGGACGCCGGCATCGTCTGGGTCAACGACTGGGCCATGCTCGACCCCGCCGTGCCTTTCGGCGGCGTCAAGCAGTCCGGCTACGGACGCGAATCCGGGCCGGAGGCTTTGCAGTCGTACACGAGAACCAAGTCGGTCGTCATCTCCCTCGCCTGAATTCGGGACGGGGTCCGCTTCCGGCACGCTGCCGCCGACAGCGGGCCCTTCCGGCCGTCCCGCACGGACCAGCAGACCCAGGAGCCGCCGGGTATCCCGCTGGTGCCCGTCTTCTCTCCGCCCGTCGAAGATGGGGCAGCCGAGTGAAAAGTCGGCATCAAGTCAGCGTCAGGCGGCGAGACGGTCCCTGAGGCCCGGGACACAGATTTAGATTCTCCCAGGTCAGCGCACTCTTCCGCGGGGTTTCAGCGGCACCGGGGGCAGCTCCGGGGCGGGCAGTGGCGCGCCGTCGTAGCCCTTCACCTCGCCGAATCGGGTACCCGTCGTCCAGTCGGCGCGTGCCTGCTCGATCTCCTCCTGGGAGCGGCCGACGAAGTTCCACCACATGACCAGCTCCTCCTCGAAGGGTTCGCCGCCGAGGAGCATCAGCCCGGCGTCGGACTCCGCGCGCAGCGGCAGTTCGGTGCGGCCGCAGCCGAGGTAGAGCAGGGAACCGGGGAGCACCGGGACGCCGTCGACGTGGACCTCGCCGGACATCGACAGCACGCCGTACTCGAACTCGGGCCGGAGTGGCAGCCGTACGTCCGCGCCGTGGGCGAGTGTGAGGTCGGCGCCCACGAGAGGGGTGTACGCCGTACCGGGCGAGAGGGCCCCGTCGAGGTCGCCGAGGAGCACGGTGGCGTGGAGGCCGGGGGCCGTGACCACGGGCAGGTCGGCGTGGTGCTCGAAGCGGGGGTCGGTGTGCCGGTGCGCGTCCGGCAGCGCCACCCACAGTTGGGCGCCGTGCAGATACCGGGCGTGTGAGCGCGGGCTCTCCTCGGAGTGGCTGATGGCGCGCCCCGAGGTCATCAGTCCGAGTTCCCGGGGCCGAATCGTCTGGAGGCTGCCGGTGGAGTCGCGGTGCAGCACCTCGCCCTCGTGCAGCCAGCTGACGGTCTGCAGACCCATGTGCGGGTGCGGCGGGACCTGCATGCCGGGTTCGTCGGCGATGTCGTCGGGGCCGTAGTGGTCGACGAAGGCCCAGGCGCCGATCATGCGCCGGCCCAGGTTGGGCAGCAGCCGCCGTACCTCCGTCGATCCGCCGAGCTGCACATGCCGTGGGCTCAGCAGCTCGCGGACGGGCTCGGCGACGACGAAGCCACGGCCGCCGCACACGCTCGGCTGGGGCGAGCGGTCAAGGTTGCTCATGCGGCCCAACCTAGCGGTCGGGTGCGCGGACGCGCAGCGGGGAAAGGGACGGGCGCACTCCGCAGGGCCTCCCGGGCGGCTCCGTGCTCCGCACTCCGGGCTTCTCAGTCGGTGAGGGCGGCCGCTAGTTCGGTGGTGGCCCGCAGCATCTCGGCGTCGGGGGCCGGCTCCCGCAGTAGTTGACGCAGGACGTCGCGCTGGGCGTGGACGGCGTGGCGGGCCTCGCGCTCCCACCCCACGTAGTCGTCGGGGTGGTGGTACAGCTTGGGATACGCGGCGGCGGTGGTCTCCCACTGCCGGGCGTCGGCGATGCTCTTGAGCAGGCGCAGTATCTCCACCCGGCAGGTGACCTGGGGGAGCCGGACGAGTTCCCAGAGGAAGGGCACCGTGGCCGCCGTCGCCTGGTCGACGACGAATCCGAACTGGCAGATACGCCGCCGAAGTTGGCCCAGTGCCGGGCCGGCGCTGTCGGCGTCGCCCCGGGCGAGTGTGGTGAGCAGGGAGGGGATGGCCGCGGCGGACCCGGTGGAGTCCTTGATGTCGGGCCACGGCACGTGTCCCAGGCCTGCGAGCGGGGTGGTTCTCTTCGTGGCAGTCATGTCAGAAGTCAGGATCGGGCGTCGGGGATCAGGAAACGGGGCGGGTCGGCAGCATGGCCCATACGGTCTTGCCCACGGGGAAGCGGCGGGTCCATCCCCAGTGCTCCGAGAGAGCATCGATCATGCGCAGTCCGCGGCCGTGCTCGAGGAGGTCGTCCATGGACTGCGGGCAGACGGGCAGGCTGTCACTCGGATCGGTGACGGCGCACACCAGGTGCGAGCGGCGCAGGGTGAGTCTGAGCCGCACCGGGAACTGGTCCGTCCCGGCGTGGGGGAGTGCGTGCAGGACCGCATTGGCGGCCAGTTCGGTGACGACGGTGATCGCGTCGTCGCCGCAATGGCCGAGGGACCAGCAGTCCAGCGTGCGGTGGGTGAAGTCGCGTGCCCGGGCGAATCCCTCCCCGCTGCCCGTGAGATGAAGGGCGGCGGTTCTGGGCACGTCGCGGACGGCGACGGACTCAGGACTCCGGAACTGCGCAGGTGATGGCACGGTGCATCTCCCTGAGATGACGTCAGAACGGGGCGCCGGAAGAGCGGTTGACGACAGGGCTATTATCCACGCTGACGATGTCCTCGTGCAATTTCACGGGAAATTGCGCACACAAGTGAGGAGAGTGCGATGCCGTCAGTGCGTAACGGAGTGCGGGCGAGCTCGCTGGGCGTTCGCTGGATCAAGAGCAGCCACAGCAACGCCGAGGGCAACTGTGTCGAGGTCGCGGCCCTCGACGGGGGAGGTGTCGCGCTGCGCAACTCCCGTGATCCCGACGGGCCCGCGCTGGTGTACACGCCGGCGGAGGTGGCCGCGTTCCTGGCCGGCGCCAAGGGCGGGGAGTTCGACCACCTGGCGTGAAGGCCGCGCGAAGACCGCGTGAAATTCTGCAGCGCGACGACTCGGGGCGCGGTGGACGAGGTGGAGCGGACGGAGGTGGAGCGGTCGAAGACGGCTCGGGGCGAGGCGGGCGGCGGGTCCGAAGGACTCGAAAGGGGCTCAATTCCTCTGCCGCGTGCGGCTGGAGGGCTTCGGATGCGATACTTTCGGTCTGTCGTCTGCCGGTCCACGGGGAGTCAGGATGTCTGTCGAGTCGCCTCGCGTCTCCCGCCTCGAACCGTATCTGAACCGGGCCGAGCCCGCCCCGACCTTGCTGAAAATGCTGGTCGGCGTGCAGCTTGCGGGCATCCGGGAAGACGCCGGGTTCTCCCAGGAGCAGGCCGCTCGTTCCCTCGGATTCAGCCCGGCGAAGTTGTCGCGCATCGAGGCCGGCAAGGGGCGCAGGCCGCCCGTCGAGGCCGACGTCCGTGCGCTCCTGTCGTTGTACGAGACCGAGGACCACGAGGCGTCCGTGCTGCTGCAACTGCTGCGGCAGGCGGGAGAGCCGGGCTGGTGGCAGCGGTACGACAAGCGGCTGATGCCCGAGTGGTTCGACCGGCTGGTGGGGCTGCAGGAAGCCGCCACGGCGATCCGCACCTTCGAGATCCAGTACGTGCCGGGTCTGTTCCAGACGCCCGCATACGCGCGCGCCGTCGTGCAGCGCGGACTGCCGTCGGCCACCTCGCGGGAGGTGGAGCGCCGGGTGGAGCTGCGGACCCGCCGCTCCGAACTGCTGCGGCGACCGGACGCCCCGCGGGTGTGGGCGATCCTCGACGAGTCGGTGCTGCTGCGGGTGCTGGGCAGCCGCGACGTGATGCGGGAGCAGCTCGCCCACCTGGTGGAGCTGGCCACGCTGCCCCAGGTCACCGTCCAGGTCGTGCCGTTGGACGTCACCCACGCCTCGGCGCCCGCCATACCGGTCACCTACCTGCGCTTCGGCGGCGCCGATCTGCCGGATGTCGTCTATCTGGAGCAGATCAGGAGCGCCACCTTCCTCGAGGACAGGGACGAGACGGAGGAGTACCGGGTCGCCCTGGACCGGCTGGCCGACGAGGCGCTGAACCCGCGTGACTCCGTCGCGCTGCTGGAGTCGACCGCGCGGCAGCGCTACGCCTGACCTGCGGCGGCCTCCCCGACGGCCGCCGCGTTCCGGGCAGGTCAGCCCAGACGGCCGACGCCGCCGAACTCGATCCACTCCTGCGTGAGCTGGCGGGGCGTCACCTCGGTGTCCGGTCGCCAGGACGAGACCTCGACCAGCCCCGGGGGGAGGATCTCCAGGCCGTCGAACAGGGCGGCCACGTCCTGCTCCTGGCGCACCCGGCCCCAGTGGCCCTGGGTGGCCTTGTCCATGAAGTCGGTGACGAACTCCCGGACGCCGGCGTCCTCGCTGACCAGCTGGCACATCACCAGGAAGCTGCCGGGCGCGAGGTGTTCGCTGACCCGGCGCACCACCGCCCGCGGCCCGTCGCTCTCGCTGTCGGGGATGCAGTGGAAGACCGAGTTGAACAGCACGGCGACCGGCTGCGAGAAGTCGATCAGCCGCCGGGTCTCCTCGTGGCCGAAGATGGTCTCCGTGTCGCGCAGGTCGGCGTGGATGACGGTGGTCCGCTCGTCCTGCTCCAGCAGGGCCCGGCCGTGCCCGAGGACCATGGGGTCGTTGTCGACGTAGACGACGTGCGTGCTCGGGTCGACGCGCTGGGCCACCTGGTGCACGTTGTCCTGCGTGGGCAGACCGGAGCCGTGGTCGAGGAACTGCCGGATCCCGTGCTCCTGCGCCAGGGTCCGCACGACCCGCTGCAGGAAACGCCGGTTGTTCAGCGCGAGGGCACGGGTGCTCGGGACGACCTTGTCGAGCTCCTCGCAGGCGGCGCGGTCGGCCGCGTAGTTGTCCTTGCCGCCGAGATAGTGGTCGTACATGCGCGCGGCCGTCGGAACCGTGGCATCGATGTTCGTGGACAGCTGCTTGCCTGGCTGCATCTCTTCCCCCAGGATCGCCGCCGTGCCACGGGCTGACGCGGCGGACAACACATCCTAGGGAAACGCGGATTGGCGACACCACCCCCTTGATCGACGGTTCGCCTGAAGGTGTCCGTGCGCTCCCGTGCCCTCCCTTTTCGGCCCGACCTGATTGGACTGCTGGTCCAATAGCTGGACGCATGGTCTAATCGATGCATGGAACCCCAGGATCCACAGGCCCTGCGCGAACAGGAGCGCGAGGAACCCGAGGTGCGCGAGGAGAGCGAGGAGCGCGAGGAACGTGAACAGGAGCGCGAGGGGGAGCGGGACGCGATCCTGCGCGCCCTCGTCCCCGTGGTCGACGGCATCGCGGCGACCTTCGGCCCGGTGTGCGAGGTGGTCCTGCACGACTACCGGCGGCCGGAGAAGTCCGTCGTCGCCGTCGCCGGAGCGGTGACCGGGCGGACCGTCGGCGGCGCCATGAGCGAGATCGGCATGCGGGTCCTCGCCCGCGGGGACGCCGCCTCGGACGAGCTGAACTACGTCACCCGCACCCGTCCCGGACAGTTGGTGAAGTCGTCCACGATGGTGCTGCGCGACTCCACGGGCGCGGTCTTCGGCGCCCTCTGCGTCAACGTGGACGTCACCGAGGTGGACCGCGCGCGCACGCTGCTGGGCGCACTCGCGGGGACGACGACCGGGCCGTCCGACCCGCCGGCGACCACCTTCGGCGACGACATCGACTCCGTCGTGGACGCCCTCCTCGACGCCCATCTGCTGCGCCAGGACCAGACCTGGGCCGGTCTCGACCGGCCGCGGCGACTGGCCCTCTTCCGCAGCCTCGACGAACGCGGCGTGTTCGCCGTGCGCCGCGCGATCGAGCAGATCGCCGCCCGCCTCGGCATCTCCCGCGCCTCCGCCTACACCTACCTCTCGCAGGCCAGAGCCACCCCGGCGACCGGGACGGACGGAGCCGACGACACCTCTGAGGGAGCACACCCGTGACGACCACGCCCTTGCCGATCACCCTCGACGACGTCCGCGACGCGGCAGCCCGGCTCAAAGGCGTCGCGCACCGCACGCCCGTGCTGCGCTCTACGACCCTCGACCGGATCGTCGGCGCCGAGGTCCTGCTGAAGTGCGAGAACTTCCAGCGCGTCGGCGCCTTCAAGTTCCGCGGCGCCTACAACGCGGCCTCCCGGCTGGCCCCCGAACAGCTGGCCCGGGGCATCGCCGCGTACTCCTCCGGCAACCACGCCCAGGCCGTCGCCCTGGCCGCCCGGGAACTGGGCACGACCGCGGTGATCGTCATGCCCGAGGACGCCCCCCGCTCCAAGCGGGCGGCGACGGCAGGGTACGGGGCCGAGATCGTCACCTATGACCGTTACGCCGGCGACCGCGTCGCCATCGCCGAGGCGCTGGCCGCCGACCGCGGCCTGGCGCTGATCCCGCCCTACGAGCACCCGCACGTCATGGCGGGCCAGGGCACCGCAGCCCTCGAACTCCTGCAGGACGCAGGTGAGTTGGACGCCCTGCTGGTGCCGGTCGGGGGCGGCGGGCTGATCGCGGGCAGCGCGACCGCGGTCAAGGGGCTGCGCCCAGGCATCCGGGTGGCCGGCGTCGAACCCGAGGCCGGCGACGACACCAAGCGCTCGCTGGAGGCGGGCCGCCGGGTCGAGATCCCGGTGCCGCGCACCATCGCCGACGGGCAGGCCCTGCACACGCCGGGCGAGCTGACCTTCTCGGTGAACCGGCGGCTCGTCGACGAGATCGCGCTCGTCTCGGACGGCGAGATCCGCGCCGCCATGCGGTTCGCCTTCGAACGGCTGAAGATCGTCGTGGAGCCCAGCGGCGCCACGCCGCTCGCCGCGCTCCTCGCCGGACGGCTCGGCGACCTCCCCCGGCGCGTCGGGCTGATCGTCTCCGGCGGCAACATCGACGCCGGCCGTTTCGCCGAACTGTGCGGTGAAGCCGTCTGAGAGCGGCACGCCCCGTATGGCGACCCCCGGTGGCCAGGCGGACCATGGAGGTGTAGGGGCGCGGCTCCGACCGGTGGCCGTCCAGGTCCGCCGGGGGACCGCCCCCGGCCGTGGTCAAGCGCGGCCCGGAAGGGAGGAGCGTCATGATGGAAGTGAAGACCCTCGACAAGCCGGACGAGCGCCGCGATTTCCCGCGCGGCCACATCGAGGCCGTCCACATGACCGGGCTCGACTTCGCCAAGGCGACCTTCGAACCCGGCTGGCGCTGGACCGAGTCGCTGGCGGGTCTGGTCGGCACGGACACCTGCATGATCCACCACAACGGCTATGTGGTCTCCGGACGCATGCACGTCACCATGGACGAGGGCGGCGAGAGCGAACTCGGCCCCGGCGACGTGTTCGTGATCCCGCCCGGCCACGACGCCTGGGTCGTGGGCGACGAACAGTGCGTCGTGTACGACTTCGCCGGTGCGATGGCCACGGAGTACGCGAAGGCCAAGGACGCCTGAAAGCTGAGGACTTGAGGACTTGAGGACCTGAGGACCTGAGGACTTGAGCGCTTGAGGACCGCCCGACCGGACAGAGCCCGGCCGGGGACGCCTGAGGACCCGTCCGCCGTACCCGTCCTACACGGGAAGCAGCCGGCCGATGAGCGCGCCGAGTTGATGGGCGTTGCGGCACTCGTGCATCGCGATCAGCTCGGCGTACTCGGGTGCGGCCGAGTCGCCCGTGCCCCACAGGGACCGGGGTTCCGGATTCAGCCAGTGCAGATGGCGGGCCTGCCCGGCGATCAGGCGCAGCGCGGCCAGGTTCGGGTCGGCCATGTTCGTCCGGGCGTCGCCGAGCACGAACACCGTGGTCCGGGGGCCGACCGCGGCGCCGTACCGCTCCGCGAACTCGCCCAGAGCCATGCCGTAGTCGCTGCTGCCGTGATAGCCCGTCAGCCGCGCCTCGTCCTGGATGCGGGCGCCGAGGCCCCCGGGGTCGGCCGCGCCGTGTTCGAGCAGACCGGTCACCTCGTCGATCCGGTTGACGAAGGCGAACACCCGCACCTTGGAGAACTGGTCGTGCAGCGCCTGCACCAGCAGCATCGTGAAGTCGGAGAACCCGGACACCGAGCCCGACACGTCGCACAGCAGCACCAGTTCGGGGCGGACCGGGCGCCGGCGGCGCAGCACGGGCCGCATCGGCACCCCGCCCGTCGAGAGCGAGGCGCGCAGTGTGCGGCGCAGATCGATGGAGCCCCGGGCGGCCCGGCGGCGGCGCGCGGCCATCCGGGTGGCGAGCTTGCGCGCCAACGGCTGCACCGTCCGCCGCAGTTCGGCGAGCCGGTCCCTGCCCGCGTACAGGAAGTCGACCCGGTCCGCGGTCGGGGCCACCGCCCGGCGGGCGATCTCGTCCCGCCCGCGCCGCTCCGCCACCCGACGGCGCGCCTCCGCGGCGACCAGGCCGCGGAACGCCTCGATGCGCCGTCGGATCTCGTCCTCCAGCAGCCGGCCGGTGAAGCCGGAACCGTCCCGCGCCCGCATGTCGTCGCGCACGCGCGCCAACAGCGTCTGCGGGCGCAGCCGTTCGAGTGTCTGGTACGACGACCAGCCGTCCGCGCCCGGCGAACTCCCGTACCCGCCCAGCCCGTCGACCGCCTCGATCGCCAGTCGGCCCAGCATCGCCTCGTCACCGTCGGCGAGTGCGGCGGCCAGCCGCTCGCGCAGGTCGTCCCGGTCGCCCGGCTCGCCCTCGGGCGCGCCCACGCCGCGAGGGAAGTACAGGTCGAAGACGGTGTCGAACACCCGCCGTTGGTCGGCCGAGTGCAGCAGCGTCGCCGCCAGGCCTTCGCGCAGCAGGGCCCGGTCGGCGAATCCCAGCGCCGCGGTGGCCTCGGCGGCGTCCACGGTCTCGCCCGTGCCGACGCGGACGCCGTGGGCGCGCAGTGCGGCGACGAAGCCGGCCAGCCGGTCGGCGACCCCGGCGGCGCTCACACGGCGTCCAGGTCGAGCTTCGCGCCCGCCTTGAGGACGTCGTCCTGGTGCTTGAGGATCACGCCGAGACTGTCGCGGACGACGTTCTCGTTCAGGGTGTCGGCGCCGAGCGCGAGGAGGGTGCGCGCCCAGTCGATCGTCTCCGCCACGGACGGCGCCTTGCGCAGGTCCATCGCGCGCAACGCGCCCACCACCCGGACCACCGACTCGGCCAGCGCCGCGTCGATGCCGGGCACCTTCAGCCGGACGATCCGCCGCTCCAGCTCCTCCTCCGGAAAACCGATGTGCAGGAAGAGGCAGCGGCGGCGCAGCGCCTCCGACAGCTCACGGCTGGCGTTGGAGGTGAGGACCACGAAGGGGCGGCGGGTCGCGGTGATCGTGCCCAGCTCCGGGACGGTGACCTGGAAGTCGCTGAGCACCTCGAGGAGCAGTCCCTCCACCTCGACGTCGGCCTTGTCGGTCTCGTCGATCAGCAGGACGGTCGGCTCGTCGCCGCGGATCGCGGTCAGCAGCGGGCGGGGGAGCAGGAACTCCTCGCTGAAGATGTCGGTGCGGGCCGCGTCCCAGGTCTCGTCCCGGCCGGCGCTGATGCGCAGCAGCTGCTTGGCGTGGTTCCACTCGTACAGCGCACGGGACTCGTCGACGCCCTCGTAGCACTGCAGCCGCACCAGCCGGGCCCCCGCGACCTGCGCCACGGCCTTGGCCAGCTCGGTCTTGCCGACCCCGGCCGGCCCCTCCACCAGCAGCGGCTTGCCGAGCCGGTCGGCGAGGAAGACGGTCGTGGCGACGGCGGGGGAGGCCAGGTACCCGCTCTCGGCGAGCCGGGCGCGGACATCGTCGACGGACGTGAACAACGGGGGCCTCCGGCGGTCGGCGCGGGCGGGGTGCGTGATCCGCCCACTATCTAAGCGCTTGTTCACCGACTTTGTCATCAGGGTTCCCCGCCCCCTCGCCGCCGGGGGCGTTGTCGGTGGCGGGCGGTACGTTGCGGGGCATGGGTGTGTATCTGGTGAGCGTGGACGCGCGAGAGTGGTTCGGGCACGAGGAGGGCGGACACGGCGACAAGGCCACGGCGCTGAACGAGGAACTGCGCCGGCGCGGACTGCCGCCGTACCTGCCGGCGGAGTCCGCCGCACCGGCACGGGACTGGTTCGAGGAGAAGGCGAGCCTGTCCATGGCGGCGTTCGCCGCGCTGTGCCGGGCGCACCTCACCCCGGCCGAGGAGGAGACGCTGCTGGGCTGGACCGTCCTGGTGCCGGTCTCCCTCGACCGGGAGGTGAAGGTGCCGATCGGCGGCGCCTACGTGGACGAGACGCTGATCGTCGGAGCACCTCAGGTCCTCACCCTCGCCGAACGGCTGGCCCACGCTCTCGACCTGCCCCTGGACGCGATACCGGAGACCGGCGGCAACCTGGAGATGACGAACTGGTTCCTCGAGGGCGGGGCGGACGCGGCGGGCGCGGCGCGGCCGGCGCCGTGGGCCGACGCTCCGGAGGCGGCCTTCTACGCGGCCCTGTACCTGCGCGCCGCCCGGTACGCACTGCGGCACGGCTGCCCGATGACCTGGTCTTGACCCGAGACCGCAGCCGCAGCCGGGCCGCGCACGCCGTGCGAGGGAGGCGCGCGTCGTGGCGCGCCGGAGCCCGGTGCGATCCGCCCGGCGGCGGGAACCCGGCCGGCCTGCGCCGGGCGACGGTGCGGTCGTCCGCGTCGGCGGTGAGCGCCACGCCGTCCACCGCGACGAGGACGGGCAGTCGCACGGCCTGTCCCGCAGGGCCCGGCGGTCGACCCGCTCGAACCCCGCGCGACCTCCGAGCCGGCCCGGCGGCGCGCCGAGGGCGGCCCGGTCCGGCCCGCCTCAGTCGACCAGGACGACCTCCAGGGTGCGCGGGCCGTGCACCCCCTCCACCCGGTCCAGCTCGATGTCGCTGGTCGCCGACGGACCGGAGATCCACGTCAACGGGCGGGCCGGGTCGAGCCGCTCGAGGGCCTGCGGCACGGACGACACGACCTGTCCGGGCACCCGGACCACGCACACATGGTGGTCGGGGACCAGGGTGATGCGGCGCCGGCCCTGATCGGGTCCGCCGTCCAGGACGATCGTCCCGGTCTCGGCGATCGCCACCGCGCACGCCGTGACCACGCTGTCGACGCCGTCCAGCTCGTGCGCGGTGCTCTCGGCCCGGTCCTCGATCCGCTCGGCGTCCGTCGCGGACAGCCAGGCGCGGTCCAGCCCGGGCGGCGCGAGAACCGACCTCGCCCCGTGGTCCGCGAGCAACCGGCCGATCAGGGACGGGAGTTCGTCCTCCGTGCAGCGATGCACGAGCGCCCGGTAGTCGGCCAGGTTCTCCGCCAGCAGCTCCGCCGTCTGTGCGGCGTCGCGCTCGCCGTGCTCCCGCAGATACTCCCGGGCGACGGCTTCCCCGTACCCGGCGACCTGCCCGGACCCACCGGACCCACCGGATTCACCGGACCCGTCCTGAGCGTCGTCGCGCGGTACGTCGGACAGCGCCCGCCGCACCCGGCCCAGGATCTGTTCCCTGCTGCTCACTTCGCCGTCCCTTCGCCGGCGTTGCCGCCATTGGTCCGCTGCCACCAGTCGCGGAACGGTTCCGCGGGCACGGGCGGAAGATCCCGGCTGCCGCTCCACGCCCGGCCCGGACCGGGCAGGGTGCGGGGGTGCAGCCGGCGGGTGCGCGACGCCAGCCGCTGACCGGCGCGCAGTGCGCCGGGGCGGGCGAACGCCCAGCGGGCCGCCCGCATCGCCGCTCGCTCGGCGGCATGGCCCTTGGCCGGCTTGAGCACCGTCCGGTTGCCCTCCAGGGTCACCGGCCCGCCCTGCACGACCCGTTCGCGCAGGTGCACCAGCACCTCCGGGATGTCGATGGCGACCGGGCAGACCTCGTAGCAGGCCCCGCACAGCGAGGAGGCGTACGGCAGCGAGGCGTCGATCTCGCTTCCGGTGCCCCGCAGCTGGGGGCTGAGGATCGCGCCGATCGGGCCCGGGTAGACCGAGCCGTAGGCGTGGCCGCCGGCCCGCTCGTACACCGGGCACACGTTCAGACAGGCCGAGCAGCGGATGCAGCGCAGGGCCTGGCGGCCGACCTCGTCGGCGAGGGTGTCGGTGCGGCCGTTGTCCAGCAGCACCAGGTGGAAGGTCTGCGGACCGTCGCCGTCCACGGTGCCGGTCCAGGTCGAGGTGTACGGGTTCATGCGCTCGGCCGTCGAGGAGCGGGGCAGCGTCTGGAGGAAGACCTCCAGGTCACGCCAGGTCGGCACGATCTTCTCGATGCCGACGACGGAGATCAGGGTCTCGGGGAGGGTGAGGCACATCCGCCCGTTGCCCTCCGACTCCACGACCACCAGGGTGCCGGTCTCGGCGACCATGAAGTTCGCGCCCGAGACGCCGACCCTGGCCCGCAGGAACTTCTCCCGCAGGTGCAGGCGGGCCGCCTCGGCGAGTTCGGCGGGCGTGTCGGTGAGGCCCTCCGGGGCCGGCCGTCCCCACTCGCTCATCTCCGCGGCGAAGATGTCCCGGATCTCGCCCCGGTTGCGGTGGATCGCCGGGACCAGGATGTGTGAGGGACGGTCCTTGCCCAACTGCACGATCAGCTCGGCGAGGTCGGTCTCGTAGGCCCGGATGCCCTCGGCCTCCAGCGCCTCGTTGAGCCCGATCTCCTGCGTCGCCATGGACTTGACCTTGACGACCTCCGACTCGCCGGTCTCCTTGACCAGCCGCGTGACGATCCGGTTGGCCTCGTCGGCGTCGGCCGCCCAGTGGACCGTGCCGCCGGCCGCGGTGACCGACTCCTCCAGCTGCACGAGATAGCGGTCGAGATGCCGCAGCGTGTGGTCCTTGATCTGCTTGCCGGCCTCGCGCAGCTCGGCCCAGTCGGACACCTCGGCGACCGCTGCCGCGCGCTTGGCGCGGATGGTGTGCGTGGCGTGCCGCAGGTTGGCGCGCAAGGTGGTGTTGCCGACCGCCTCGTGGGCGGCCTTCGGAAACGCCGGCATCCCGACGAACGTCCCGCTCACAGTGCCGGCTCCGCTTCCGTGCTCGCCAGGATCTCCGCGATGTGCACCGGCCGCATCCCGGTCCGCAGCCGGGTCATGGTCCCGCCGATGTGCATCAGGCAGGAGTTGTCGGCCGCGCACAGCACCTCCGCGCCGGTCGACTCGGCGTTGCGCACCTTGTCGGCGCCCATCGCCGCGGAGACGTCGGAGTTCTTCAGCGCGAACGTGCCGCCGAAGCCGCAGCATTCGTCGGCGCCGGGCAGCTCCGCGAGCTCCAGCCCCTTGACCGCCTGGAGCAGCCGCCGGGGCCGGTCCCCGAGCCCCAGTCCGCGCAGTCCGTGACAGGTGGGGTGGTAGGTGACGGTGTGCGGGTAGTACGCGCCGACGTCCGTCACGCCGAGCACGTCCACCAGGAACTCGGTGAGTTCGTACGTCTTCGGGACGACCGGGGCGAGGGTCGCGGCGAGCGTGTCGCCGCGCCCTTCCGCCCGGGCCCGTTCGCCCATCCGCGGATACAGCTCCCGCACCATCGCCCCGCACGACCCCGACGGCGTGACGATCGCCTCGTACCCCCCGAAGACATCGGAGAAATGCCGAGCGAGGGGCTCGGCCTCATGGCGGTAGCCGGTGTTGTAGTGGGCCTGGCCGCAGCAGGTCTGCGCCATCGGGAAGTCGACCTCGACGCCCAGTCTGGCCAGCAGTTTAACCACGGCACGGCCGGTATCCGGATAGAGCGTGTCGTTGACACAGGTCAGGAACAGGGCGACACGCATCGCGGCTCCTCGGGAATCGGTCATCGGATGAATGAAGAGTAGCCCCCCACGGAGTTCCCGGGGAGACCCCGTCTCACCGTGTGGCGAGACGGGCCTCCGCCTCCCGCCACAGGCCGGCGTCGCCGCGCGGCGTGTAGCGCGTCAGGGGCTGGGTGCGGGCGAGCAGAGCGCGCATGTCGGCGCGGTCGCCGACCAGCCCGTGGGCCCGGGCCTGGACGAGCACGTTGCCGAGCGCGGCCGCCTCCGTCGGACCGGCCACCACGGGCAGCCCGCAGGCGTCGGCGGTGAGCTGGCACAGGAGCGTGTTGCGGGTGCCGCCCCCGACGATGTGGACCACGTCGACGGCATGGCCGGCCAGCCGCTGCGCGTCCTCGACCGCCCTGCGGTGCGCCAGGGCCAGGGAGTCGAGGATGCAGCGGGTGATCTCGCCGGGTGTGCCCGGGACCGGCTGCCCCGAGGCGCGGCAGGCCTCGGCGATCCGCTCCGGCATCCGCCCGGGCGCCAGGAAGACGGCGTCCCCCGCGTCCACGACCGAGCGCAGCGCGGGCGCGTCCGCCGCGTCCCGCAGCAGTTCCGCCAGGTCGGGGTGGTCCCAGGCGCGCATGCACTCCTGGAGCAGCCACAGTCCCATGATGTTGCGCAGATAGCGGACCGTGCCGTCCAGCCCCAGCTCGTTGGTGAAGTTGGCGGCGCGGCTCTCCTCGGTGAGCACGGGCGCCGTCAGCTCCAGGCCGGCCAGCGACCAGGTGCCGGTGCAGATGTAGGCGAACCGCTCGTCGACGGCCGGGACGGCCGCCACCGCCGACGCGGTGTCGTGCGAGCCGACCGTGGTGACCGGCACCGGTCCGGTGAGGCCCGTCTCCTCCAGCACCCGGTCCCGCAGCAGCCCCGCCGGGTCGCCGGGCCGCCGCAGCGGGGCGAACAGGGTGAGGTCGATGCCGAGCCGGTCGGCGACGGCGTGGGACCAGTCGCCGGCGCGGGGGTCGATCAGCTGTGTCGTCGAGGCGTTCGTCAGCTCGGTGCCCTGCTCGCCGGTCAGCCAGTACGTCAGCAGGTCCGGGATGAGCAGCAGCCGCCGCGCCTGCGCCAGCTGCGCCGTGGAGGCGGCGGCCGTCAGCTGGTAGAGGGTGTTGAACGGCGCGTACTGCAGACCGGTCGCCGCGTACAGCTCGGCCGCCGGCATGCTCGCCCACACCTTCTCGGCGACACCCTCGGTGCGTGCGTCCCGGTAGTGCACCGGGTTGCCGAGGAGCGCCCCGTCGGCGTCCAGCAGACCGTAGTCCACGGCCCAGCTGTCGATGCCGACGGAGTCCACCCGGCCCGCCGCGCGGAGCCCGTCCAGCACTCCCGCGTACAGGGACAGCACGTCCCAGCGCAGCCCCTCGGGGAGGCGGACCGGGCGGTTGGCGAAGCGGTGCGCCTCGGTCAGGTCCAGCGTGTCGGGGCCGACGCGGCCGACCATGACGCGCCCGCTGGACGCGCCGAGGTCGACGGCGGCGTAGGACCGCACGGCCGTCACCGGAGGAACGCGGCCGCCACACCCGCGTCGACGGGGACATGGAGTCCGGTGGTGTGGGTGAGCTCGCCGCCGGTCAGCGCGAACACGGCGTTCGCCACGTGCTCGGGCAGCACCTCGCGCTTGAGGATGGTCCGCTGCGCGTAGAACTCGCCCAGCTTCTCCTCCTCGATGCCGTAGGTGGCGGCCCGCTGGGCGCCCCACCCGCCGGCGAAGATGCCCGAGCCGCGCACCACGCCGTCCGGGTTGACCCCGTTGACGCGGATGCCGTGCTCGCCCAGTTCGGCCGCGAGCAGCCGCACCTGGTGGGCCTGGTCGGCCTTGGTGGCGGAGTAGGCGATGTTGTTGGGCCCGGCGAAGACGGCGTTCTTCGAGGCGATGTAGACGATGTCGCCGCCGAGGCGCTGCGCGATCATCGTGCGGGCGGCCTCGCGGGAGACGAGGAAGGACCCGCGGGCCATGATGTCGTGCTGGAGGTCCCAGTCCTTCGCAGACGTCTCCAGCAGCGGCTTGGAGATCGAGATGCCGGCGTTGTTGACGACCAGGTCGACCCCGCCGAAGGCGAGCGCGGCAGCGTCGAAGGCGGCGGCGATCTGCTCCTCGGACGTCACGTCGACGGTGACCGCGACGGCCTTGTCGGGCCCGCCGAGCTCCTCGGCGACGGCGGCCGCGTTCTCGCCGTTGAGATCGGCGACGACCACGCAGGCGCCCTCGGCGGCCAGCCGGTGCGCGATCGCCTTGCCGATCCCGCTGCCGCCTCCCGTCACCAGGGCGACCCGGGTGGCGAGCGGCTTGGCCTTCGGCATCCGCTGGAGCTTGGCCTCCTCGAGCGCCCAGTACTCGATGCGGAACTTCTCCGACTCCTCGATCGGCGCGTACGAGGACACCGCCTCGGCGCCGCGCATCACGTTGATCGCGTTGACGTAGAACTCGCCGGCCACCCGGGCGGTCTGCTTGTCCTTGCCGAAGGAGAACATGCCCACGCCCGGCACCAGCACGATCGCCGGGTCGGCGCCGCGCATCGCGGGGGAGTCGGGCTCGGCGTGCCGCGCGTAGTAGGCGGCGTATTCCTCGCGGTAGGCGGTGTGCAGCTCCCCGAGCCGGTCCACGGCCTCGTGGAGCGGGGCGGTCGGCGGCAGGTCCAGGACCAGCGGCCGCACCTTGGTGCGCAGGAAGTGGTCGGGGCAGGAGGTGCCGAGCGCGGCGAGCCGCGGGTGCTCGGCCCGCGCGGTGAAGTCGAGGACGACGTCCGAGTCGTCGAAGTGTCCGACCTGCGGCCGGTCCTGGGAGGCGATCGCCCGCACGTACGGCGCGAGCGCGGCCGCCCGCTTGCGGCGCTCGCTCTCGGGCAGCGGCCGGTAGCCCTCGAGGACGGGACCGAAGGGCTCGGCCCTGCCCTTCTCGGCGAGGAACGCCTCGGCGGCGCGGATGATGTGCAGCGAGTTGCGCTCGCACTCCTCGGCGCTGTCGCCCCAGGCGGTGACGCCGTGACCGCCGAGGATCACACCGATGGCCTGCGGGTTGGCCGCCTTGATGGCGGCGATGTCCAGGCCCAGCTGGAACCCGGGGCGCCGCCACGGCACCCAGGCGACCGCGTCGCCGAAGCACTCGGCGGTCAGCTTCTCCCCGTCGGCGGCGCAGGCGAGCGCGATGCCGGAGTCCGGGTGCAGATGATCGACGTGCGCGGCGTCGACGAGCCCGTGCATCGCGGTGTCGATGGAGGGGGCGGCCCCGCCCTTGCCGTGCAGGCAGTAGTCGAACGCGGCGACCATCTCGTCCTCGCGCTCGACGCCCGGGTAGACGTCCCGCAGTGCCCGCAGCCGGTCCAGCCGCAGCACGGCCAGTCCGGCCTCGGTGAGCGTGCCGAGGTCGCCGCCCGACCCCTTCACCCACAGCAGCTCGACGTCCCCGCCGGTGACGGGGTCGGTGTCGGAGCCCTTGGCCGACGTGTTGCCGCCGGCGTAGTTGGTGTTGCGGGGATCGGCGCCGAGCCGGTTGGACCGGGCGAGGAGAGCCGCGGCTTCGGGGTGGGTGGACATGGAGTTTCCTTACTTCTCAGGAGAGGGTGAGTGGACTTACCAGGGGGCGCGGGGAACTGCGCGACCAGCCACTTCCGGCCTGCACTCCGCGACGAGACAGATCACCGCGGACGCTCACGCGCCCCAACCGGCCTGCTCCCCTCCCACCCGTTCTGCGACGATCTTCTCCGCCCATCCGGACGCCCGGTAGGCGGCGATGGGGTCGGGGTGCAGCCCGCTCTCCTCGCGTACCTCGCGCAGCAGCGGCCGCACGTCCGTGTTGTACGCGTCCATCAGCACCGCGTTGGCTTCCAGGACGTCGCCGGAGGCCTGCGCGGCGGCCAGGGCCGAGGCGTCGACGAGCAGCGCCTTGGCCGTCGCCTCCTGGACGTTCATCACGGAGCGGATGATCGCCGGGATCTTCGCCTCGATGTTGTGGCACTGGTCGAGCATGAACGCCACGTCGGAGGTGAACCCGCCGCCGCGCACCACCTCGTACATGATCCGGAACAGCTGGAAGGGGTCCGCCGCGCCCACCATCAGGTCGTCGTCGGCGTAGAACCGGGAGTTGAAGTCGAACCCGCCGAGCTTGTTCTCGCGCAACAGCGTGGCGACGATGAACTCGATGTTGGTGCCGGGCGCGTGGTGGCCGGTGTCGACCACGACCTGTGCCTTGGTGCCGAGCTTCAGACAGTGCGCGTAGGCCGTGCCCCAGTCCGGGACGTCCGTCGCATAGAACGCCGGCTCGAAGAACTTGTACTCCAGCAGCATCCGCTGCCCGTCGCCCAGCCGCTCGTACACCTCGGCGAGACCCTCCGCGAGCCGGTCCTGGCGTCCACGGATGTCGTCCTGGCCGGGATAGTTCGTGCCGTCCGCGAACCACAGCTTCAGATCGGTGGAACCCGTCGCGTCCATGATGTCGACGCACTCGAGCAGGTGGTCGACGGCCTTGCGGCGCACCGCCGCCTCCGGGTGGCAGATGCTGCCCAGCTTGTAGGCGTCGTCCTGGAAGGTGTTGGAGTTGATGGCTCCCAGCTTCACGCCCCGGTCCTCGGCGTGCTTGGCGAGCGCGGAGTAGTCCTCCACCTTGTCCCACGGGATGTGCAGCGCGACGGTGGGGGCAGCCCCGGTGACCGCGTGCACCTGCGCCGCGTCGTCCAGTTTCTCCTGCGGGGTGCGCGGAACTCCCTGCTGGGCGAACACCTTGAAACGGGTCCCCGAGTTCCCGTACGCCCATGACGGCGTCTCGACGGCCTGGGTCTTCAGCGCGGCCTTCACGGCGACGAGGTCGGTCACTTCGGGCTCCTGTGACATCAGTCCGGGATCGGCACCCGGATGAAACGATTCAGGACGGGAAGCTATGAGGCCACCGAACGGGTGTCAACCCCCCAGGCCTGGCGTGTTCATCGTGACCGGTGCGTGACCTTAGGGTATCGAAAACTTTTCGACACGTACCCATTGACGCGACATGGCCGGAATGCCTAACGTCCCGGCCATCCAGTTGAAACCTTTCACGACGTCGCGGCGGCCCCGAGCGGCCCGGCCTGCGGACGTCGTCGAGGAGCCACCCATGACCCACCCGTCCGACACGGGACCAGCCCCGGTGCTGGCACTGAGGGACGTGACCAAGTCCTTCGGAGCCGTACGCGCCCTGCGGGGCGTCTCCCTGGAGCTGTTCCCCGGCGAGGTGCACGCCCTCGCCGGCGAGAACGGCGCGGGCAAGTCGACCTTGATCAAGACCCTTGCGGGGGTGCACCGACCGGACTCCGGCCGGGTGCTGCTCGACGGCGAGTCCGTCGTCTTCCACGGTCCCGGCGACGCCCGCGACGCCGGAATCGCGGTGATCTACCAGGAGCCCACGCTCTTCCCCGACCTGTCGATCGCCGAGAACATCTTCATGGGCCGACAGCCCCGGCGGGCCCTTCGCCGCATCGACCACAAGGCCACCCACGCCGCCACCGCCGCCCTGATGCAGCGTCTCGGCGTGGACCTCGACCCCGATCGCCCGGCGCGCGGCCTGTCCATCGCCGACCAGCAGATCGTCGAGATCGCCAAGGCGCTCTCCTTCGACGCCCGCGTCCTGATCATGGACGAGCCCACCGCCGCCCTCACCGGCAGCGAGGTCGCCCGGCTCTTCGGCGTGGTGCGCACCCTGCGCGAACAGGGCGCGGCCGTGCTGTTCATCTCGCACCGGCTCGAGGAGATCTTCGAGATCTGCCAGCGGGTGACCACCCTGCGCGACGGGGCGTGGATCGCCAGCGAGCCGATCGAGGGCATGACCGAGGACGACCTGGTCCGCCGGATGGTCGGCCGCGAACTCGACGAGCTCTACCCCAAGCAGGACGTCACACCGGGCGAAGTCGCCCTGAGCGTCCGTCGGCTGACCCGCGAGGGCGTCTTCACCGACGTCTCCTTCGAGGTCCGGCGCGGCGAGATCGTCGGCCTCGCCGGACTCGTCGGGGCCGGCCGCACCGAGGTCGCCAGGGCGGTCTTCGGCATCGACCGCTGGGACGCCGGCGAGGTCTTCGTGGACGGCCGTCCGCTCACCAACGGAGCACCCTCCACCGCGATGTCCGCGGGCCTCGCCCTGGTCCCCGAGGACCGGCGCGCCCAGGGCCTGGTGATGGACATGTCCATCGAGCGCAACATCGGCCTCACCGGTCTGCGCACCACCGTCAAGGCCGGACTGATGGACCGCGGCGCCGAACGCAGCCGCTCCCTCGACTGGGCCGTCAAGCTCCAGGTGAAGTACGCCCGGATCGCCGACAGCGTCAACACCCTCTCCGGCGGCAACCAGCAGAAGGTCGTGCTCGCCAAGTGGCTGGCCACCGGCCCCAAGGTGCTGATCGTCGACGAGCCGACGCGCGGCATCGACGTCGGAACCAAGGCCGAGGTGCACCGGCTGCTGAGCGAGCTGGCCGCCGACGGGGTCGCCGTCCTGATGATCTCCTCCGACCTGCCCGAGATCCTCGGCATGGCCGACCGCGTGCTGGTGATGCACGAGGGCCGGCTCACCGCCGAGATCGCCCGTACCGACGCCACCGAGGAAACCGTGATGGCCGCAGCCACCGGGAGGGCCGCCGCATGACGGTGACCACTCCCCACGAGGCCCCCGTCGCCGGGACGCCGAAATCCAGCGGCACCCGGCTGGTCGACCGTGTCTTCAAGATGCGCGAACTCGCCATCCTGGTCGTCTTCCTGGTGATGATCGCCGTCACCCAGGCCGGCAACAGCGAGTTCCTCTCCGAGCAGGGCATCAAGGACCTGCTGCTGAACGCGACCATCCTGGTGCTGGTCGCCACCGGCCAGTCCCTGGTCGTCATCACCCGCAACGTCGACCTCTCGGTCGGCTCCACCCTCGGCGTCAGCGCCTTCGCCACCGGCACCTATCTGCACGGCGGCGGCAACCCGGTGATCGCGATCGCCCTGGCGATCCTGCTGGGCGTCGGCTTCGGGCTGCTCAACGGCCTGCTGGTCAGCCTCGGACAGGTGCCCGCCCTGGTCGTCACCCTCGGCACGCTGTACATCATCCGCGGCATCGACTCCATCTGGGTCGGCTCCCGGCAGATCACCGCGGCCGACCTGCCGGGCTCCTTCGTCGACTTCGGCTCCGGCGGCCTCTCGGCGGTGCCGTGGCTGGCGCTCATCGCGGTCGTCGTCCTGATCGCGACCGCCTACTACCTCAAGCACTTCGGCAGCGGACGCGAGCTGTACGCGCTCGGCTCCAACCCCGAAGCCGCCCGGCTCGCCGGCATCCCGGTCCGCAAGCGGATCCTCGCCGCCTACACGTTCTGCGGCGGCCTCGCCGGTCTCGCCGGCGCCATGTACCTGGCCCGGTTCGGCAACGTCGACTCCGGGACCGGCAACGGCTACGAACTCACCGTCGTCAGCGCGGTCGTGGTCGGCGGCGTCGTCTTCACCGGCGGCTCCGGCAGCGTCTACGGCGCCGCCCTCGGCGCCCTGCTCCTCACCTCCATCAACAGCGTCCTGCCCGCCCTCGGCGTCAGCTCCGTCTGGGTGCTCGCCATCAACGGCGTGCTGCTCCTGCTGGCCATCGCGGTCGACCGGATCGTGGCGCTGCGGGTGGCGTCCGCCCTGAAGAAGAAGTCGGCCTCCGTGCCGGCCGTAGAGAAGGGAGAGGCCCGTGCCTGAGTCCCTGGCCCGCGCGATCCGCTGGGACACCGTCGTGGGCGCCCTCCTGATCGTCCTGCTGTTGTTCTCCTTCTCCTTCGTGGACGGCTTCGGCAACGCGCTGAACCTGTCCTTCCTGATCGGCAACACCCTGCCGATCGCGCTCATCGCCCTGCCGATGACCCTGCTGGTCGTCTCCGGCGAGATCGACCTCTCGGTCGCCTCCACGGCAGGCCTGTCCGGCGCGGTCATGGGCGCCCTGTGGAACCAGGGCCTGACCATCGAGGCGATCATCCCGGTCTGCCTGCTGCTGGGCGTGGTGTGCGGGCTGATCAACGGTCTGCTCGTGACCCGGCTCGGGCTGCCCTCCCTCGCCGTCACCATCGGCACCCTCGCCGCCTACCGGGGCATCGCGCAGATCGTGCTCGGCTCCGACGCGGTGACCGACTTCCCCACCCAGTACCTCGACTTCGCGGCCGGACGGGTCGGGGACAGTTTCCTCCCGCAGGCGTTCCTGCCCTTCGTCATCCTGCTCGCGATCGCGGTGGTAGTCCTGCACGCCACCCCGTTCGGCCGCTCGCTCTTCGCGACCGGCGCCAGCGAGGAGGCCGCCCGGTTCGCCGGCATCCGCGTCAAGCGGCAGAAGCTCATCCTGTTCACGGTGACCGGCCTGATGGCCTCCCTCACCGGCATCTTCTGGGCCCTGCACTACGCCAGCGCCCGCTACGACAACGCCACCGGCCTCGAACTCTCCGTCGTCGCCGCGGTGTTGCTCGGCGGCATCGACTTCGACGGCGGCAAGGGCACGCTGGGCGGCGCCATCGCGGGCGTGTTCCTCCTCGGCGCACTGCAGAACGTGATGAGCCTGCTCAACGTCTCCGCCCAGTCGCAGATCGTCGTCACCGGCGTCCTGCTCGTCGTCTCCGTGCTCGGCCCCGGGTCGCACGCCAGATCGCCGTCGCGAGGGCGGGCCGCAGAGCCGCCGCCTCGACCCCGACCGCCTGAACCGACACAAGCCCCGCCCTCACATCCCACCCCCCTCACAGCTCCGCCCTCCTCTCTAAGGACTCACCCACCATGCGCAAGTCATCCCTCCGCCGTGCCTGCGCGGCCGTCGCCGCCGTCTCCTCCCTCGCCCTCGCCGCCACCGCCTGCGGCGGCACCACCAAGGAGGACGTGAAGAAGGAGAGCACCGGCGCGGCCGTCGCCACCGGCAAGGCCGACCCGAACGCGGCCACCAAGAAGGGCCTGACCGTCGGCTTCCTGCCCAAGCAGGTCAACAACCCCTACTTCACCTCCTCCGACAAGGGCGGCGAGGCGGCCCTGAAGGAGCTGGGCTCCAACTACAAGGAGGTCGGCCCCTCCAGCGCCACCGACACCTCCAGCCAGGTCTCCTACGTCAACACCCTGACCCAGCAGCAGGTCGACGCGATGGCCGTGTCCGCGCAGGACCCGGGCGCCCTGTGCACCGCGCTCAAGCAGGCCATGAGCAACAAGATCAAGGTCGTCACCTACGACTCCGACACCAACCCCGAGTGCCGCAACGCCTTTGTCTCGCAGGCGTCCGCCGAGGACCTCGGCCGCACCGAGGTGCAGCTGCTCGCCGAGCAGATCGGCTACAAGGGCGAGATCGCGATCCTGTCGGCCGCGCAGACCGCGACGAACCAGAACACCTGGATCGACTTCATGAAGGACGAGCTGAAGGACCCCAAGTACAAGGACATCAAGCTCGTCAAGGTGGCGTACGGCAACGACGACGCCCAGCAGTCCTTCCAGCAGACCCAGGGCCTGCTCCAGCAGTACCCGAACCTGAAGGGGATCATCTCCCCGACCACCGTCGGCATCAAGGCGGCCGCGCAGTACCTGTCGGGCTCCAAGTACAAGGGCAAGGTCAAGCTGACCGGCCTCGGCACCCCGAACGACATGCGCACCTACGTCAAGAACGGCACCGTCGACGCCTTCGAGCTGTGGGACCCCTCGAAGCTCGGCGCGCTGGCCGCCCAGACCGCGGTGGCGCTGGTCTCGGGCCAGATCACCGGCGCCGAGGGTGAGACCTTCAAGGCCGGCGGCGCCGAGTACACCATCGGCAAGAACGGTGTGATCAACATCGGCAAGCCGACCGTGTTCAACGCCAAGAACATCGACCAGTTCAACTTCTAAGTCGGGAGCGGTACTTCATGCAGCGCGTCTGTTTCCTGCTCAAGGTCCGACAGGACCGCCTCGCCGAGTACCGCGAACGCCACGCGGCCGTGTGGCCGGAGATGCTCGACGCTCTCTCGGCCACCGGCTGGCACAACTACTCGCTCTTCCTGAGAGACGACGGCCTGCTCGTCGGCTACCTGGAGACCGAGGACTTCGCCGCCGCCCAGGCCGGCATGGAGGCCGCCGAGGTCAACGCCCGCTGGCAGGCGGAGATGGCCCCGTTCTTCGAGTCCCTGGACGGAGCCCGGCCGGACGAGGCCATGAAACCCCTCACCGAGGTCTTCCACCTCGCCTGAGGGGACCGCCCCCGAAGTCCGCCGACACCCCCCATCCCCCACCCCAGCCTCTTCCCTTGCTCTCGTACGACAACGGAGTCCCCGAGATGAGACGACGCACCCTGCTGGCCGGCGCCCTCCTCAGCGCCGCAGCCTCCCCCGTGCTGGCCGCCGGCACAGCACGCGCCGCCGACCCCGGCCCCTCGATCACGAGGAGGACGACCACGCGACTCGACGCCCAGGCCGTGTTCTTCGTGTCCTACGACGGCCTGGTCAACAACAACTCGTTCCAGAAGAACGGTCTGCTGACCTACAAGGGCTACCAGTACGCCACCTGGTACACCGCCACCCGCAACGCGGTCGTCGCCCGCCGGATCCTGGGCGGCACCACCTGGTCCACGGTGACGCTGCCGCACCAGCTCAAGTCCAGCGACTCGCACAACGTCATATCCATGGGCGTCTCCAAGGTCGACGGCCGGCTCCACCTCAACATGGACTCCCACAGCGACGGCTTCTTCTACGTCAAGTCGGTCGCCGGGCTCCTCGACAACCCGGCGACCACGTCCTGGACGTCGTCCGGGTTCGGCGCCGTCCAGACCACCCTCGACGGCCTCGCGCTCACCTCCCAGTTCACCTACCCCCAGTTCGTCTCCACCCCGGAGGGCAGACTCCAGCTCAGCTACCGGGTCGCCATATCCGGCAACGGCCGCAACGCCCTCGCCGAGTACGACGGTTCGACGTGGAAGAACCTCGGCGAGTGGTCCGGCTCCACCGGCACGTACACCAGCGAGCACGGCTCCAGCACCGCCCGCAACATGTACCTGCACGGCATCGACTACGACGTCAACGGCCGGCTGCACTCGTTCTTCACCTGGCGCGAGCAGAACGGCGCCGTGATGTGCTCCGGCGGCGGCATCACCAACCACGACACAGGCTACGTGTACTCCGACGACCGCGGCCGGACCTGGCGCAACAACGCGGGCACCGTCGTCGGCGTCACCGGCGGCTCCGACAAGGTCGCGGTCACCGACAGCGGGCTCGTCGTGGACCCGCTCAACCCCGACCACTCCCTGATGAACCAGGAGAGCCAGGCCACCGACTCCGCCGGCCGGCCGCACGCGATCATCAGCTATGTCCCCGGCCGCTTCGGTCAGTGCACCACCGACTACGTCAACGACCGCACCGTCAACGGCCGCGCCTTCCACCTGCGCAAGAACGCCTCCGGCGGCTGGCAGAAGACGGAGATCCCGGTCGTCCTCGGCTCCAGCCAGCGCACCAAGCTCATCCTGGACAAGTACGACAACGCGTACGCGATCTTCCCGTTCGGCAGGATCGCCGGCGCATCCAAGGCCTCCGGGTACACCGACTGGAAGATCCTCTTCGACGGCAGCGGCCTCAACGCCTTCGGCGAGGTCGTCATCGACGAGATGCGGGTCAAGGCCGACAACACGCTGTCGTTCATGTACCAGGAGAAGTCGAGCGGGACGACTCCGTCGGCGCTCCACGTCATCGACTTCACGCTGCCGGCATGACCGGCGCACCGGCCCGGCCGGAGGCCCGGCGGGATGGCGGTAATGTGAAGGCCGTCCCGCCGTGCCCCGTTCACCTGGAGGTTCACGCCTGATGGCCCAGTCGGTGGGTATCAAGGACGTCGCCCGTGCCGCCGGAGTCTCCGTCGGCACGGTGTCCAACGTCATCAACCGCCCGGACACCGTCGCCACGGAGACCCGGGCCCGGGTGCTTTCGGCGATAGACCGTCTCGGATACGTCCGCAGCGAGTCGGCCCGCCAACTGCGCGCCGGACGCAGCCGGATCATGGGGCTGCTCGTCCTCGACATGGGCAACCCGTTCTTCGTGGACGTCGCCCGGGGCGCCGAGCGTGCCGCCCGGGACGCCGGACTCGGCGTCATGGTCTGCAACAGCGCCGAGAGCGCCGGCGAGGAGGCCGAGTACCTGTCGCTCTTCGCCGAGCAGCGGGTGCGCGGCGTGCTGCTCACCCCGGCCGACGCGACCGGCCGCAACATCGAGTCGTTCCGCCGGCACGGCATCCCCTTCGTCCTCGTCGACCGGGTCTCCGAGGGCACCGCCGAGTGCTCGGTGTCGGTGGACGACGTGGCGGGCGGGGCGCTCGCGGTGCGGCACCTCATCGACGCCGGCCACCGTTCCGTCGCCTACGTGAGCGGCCCGCCCGGCTTCACCCAGGTCCGCGACCGCCGCACCGGCGCGCTGACCGCGCTCGCGGAGGCGGGCCTCGGCCCGGAGCGCCTGCGCGAACTGCCCACCGAACGGCTGGACGTCGCCGCCGGACGTGACGCCGGCGCCCGACTGCTGGGCCTCGCCGACCGTCCGACCGCCGTGTTCTGCGCCAACGACCTGCTCGCGCTCGGCGTGCTGCAGGCCATGTACGCGGCCGGGGTGGGCGTTCCCGACGACCTCGCCATCGTCGGCTACGACGACATCGAGTTCGCGGCCGCGGCGGCGGTCCCCCTCACCTCCGTCCGGCAGCCCGCCGTCACCATGGGCGCCCTGGCCGCCGAGATGCTGCTGGAGGAGACGGAGGAGGGGCACGAGAGCGGGAAACGGGCACACGAACACCGCCGCGTGGTCCTCCAGCCGGAACTGGTGGTCCGCCGATCGAGCCTGTCGGCCCGCTGAGCGCGGGCCGCCGGACGCGGTGGCGGCTGCGCCGGTCCGACGCCGCCGGCCTCGCGGCCTGTGGGCCCCGCGACCGGCATCCTCCTCGGCGGCGGCGAGGGCAGCCACCGTCTGCACCACCTCCTCGAAGACGCCTTCGTGCCCACCCCGCAGGGCCCCGCGCTCTCCGACGCCTTTCAGGAGGAGCTCCAGGGTCAGCTGTCCTTCGCCGGACACCCGCTCTACGCCCTCCTCCACGAGGCGATCTACCACGACGACCTGTACGTGGACACCGCCCACTCCCTGCGCACCGCGCGTGCGATCCGGGGGCTGCGCACCTGGGTCACCGACGAGTTCGAGCACGACGGCGTCCGGGCCGGCGGCCCCCGTGTCCTCGACCGGCTGCTCGCCCTCGCCAGTGACGAAGCGTGATGTCGGTGTCACGCACTAGTCTGCGGACATGACCGAGCCGACGAACACTCAGCTCCAGCCCATGCCCGAGGACTGGCGGCGCGCCCTGGCCGTGGTGGCCCACCCGGACGACCTCGAGTACGGGTGCTCGGCGGCGATCGCCGCCTGGACGGACGCCGGCCGCGAGGTCGCCTATGTGCTGGCGACCCGCGGCGAGGCCGGCATCGACACCCTCGCGCCCGCGGAGTGCGGCCCGCTGCGCGAGCGGGAGCAGCGGGCGAGCGCGGCCGTGGTGGGCGTCTCGACGGTCGAGTTCCTCGACCACCGGGACGGCGTCGTCGAGTACGGCACGGCCCTGCGCCGGGACATCGCCGCCGCGATCCGCCGGCACCGCCCGGAGCTCGTGATCACCCTCAACCACCGTGACACCTGGGGCGGCGTCGCCTGGAACACCCCCGACCACGTCGCCGTCGGCCGCGCCACCCTCGACGCGGCCGGGGACGCCGGCAACCGCTGGATCTTCCCGGAACTCGTCGAGCAGGGCCTGCAGCCCTGGGACGGCGTGCGCTGGGTCGCCGTGGCAGGGTCCGCGACGCCCACCCACGCGGTCGGCGCGTCGGCGGGGCTGGAGCGCGCCGTCGGCTCGCTGCTCGAACACGGCGCCTACATCGAGGCGTTGACCGACGAGGAGCCCGAGAAGTACGCACGGGGGTTCCTGACCGGGGTGGCGAACTCCGTGGGGGAGCGGTTCGGCGGCAGACCGGCCGTGGCGTTCGAGCTGTTCGGCCGGTAGCGGGCCGCCGCCTCAGGCGGGGCGTGCCGGTGGGCCGGGAAGCGGGCGCGCGTCGCGTGGCCGCAGGTCAGTAGGGTGGACGGATGCAAGAGGAGACGGTGGACCCGACCGCGTTGCGCGGCGACTGTGCCAACTGCTTCGGGCTGTGCTGTGTGGCCCTGCCCTTCGCCCGCTCCGCCGACTTCGCGATCGACAAGCCGGCCGGCACGCCCTGCCCCAACCTGGGCGAGGACCACCGCTGCGGCATCCACGCGCGGCTGCGGCAGAGCGGCTTCGGGGGCTGCACGGTCTACGACTGCTTCGGCGCCGGGCAGAAGGTCTCGCAGATCACCTTCGGCGGCCGCGACCGGAGCACCGCCCCGCCGGCCGAGGCCCGCCGGATGGCCGAGGTGTTCCCGGTCGTGCGGCAGCTCCACGAACTCCTGTGGTACCTCGCCGAGGCGCTCGCTCTGCCCGCCGCCCGCCCGGTCCACGCCGATCTGCGCCGGACGCTGGCGAGGACCGAGGAACTGACCCTGCTGCCCGCTGGTGAGCTGGTCGCGCTCGACGTCGCGGGGCACCGACAGGACGTCAACGTGCTGCTGCTGAGGACCAGCGAGCTGGTCCGGGCCGGCGTCGGCGGCGGACGCCGGAAGGAGCGCCGGGGCGCCGACCTGATGGGCGCCCGTCTCAAGGGCGCCGACCTGCACGGTGCGAACCTGCGCGGCGTCTGTCTCATAGCGGCCGACCTCACCGGCGCCGACCTGCGCCGGGCGGACATGATCGGCGCCGACCTGCGCGACGCCGATCTGACGGACGCCGACCTCACCGGCGCGTTCTTCCTCACCCAGCCGCAGCTGAACGCGGCCAGGGGAAGCGCGGGCACCCGGGTTCCGGAGTCACTCGCCCGTCCGGTGCACTGGACAACCTTGCTCTGAGGAAGATTCCCGGCCGGAGCCGGAGCCGGAGCCGGAGCCCGCTCCGATCTCGCCCGTTCCGTCCGCGTTGCCCGCCCTGCCCGCCCTGTCCGCGTCGTCCGTCGGCGTACGCCGCTCCAGGCGCAGCCGCAGCCCTTCCGGCATCAGCGTCAGCCGTTCCGTGACCCGCAGCCGGTACGCCGGGTCCGGCCGCAGCTCGTAGCGCCGCAGCAGCAGCCCGAGGACCAGTGTGGCCTCGTGCAGCGCGAACTGGCGTCCGATGCAGGCCCGTGCGCCCGTGCCGAACGGCTTGTAGGTGTGCGGGGCGCGTGCGCGGACGGCCGGGGCGTCGAAACGGTCCGGGTCGAACCGTTCGGCGTCCGGACCCCACACCGCGGGATCCCGGTGCAGCATGCCGGTCAGCACCAGCGCCCAGCCGCCCCGCCGCACCGGATGCTCCCCGCCCAGCACGGTGTCCGCGCGCGCCTCACGCGCGAACGCGGGTGCCGTCGGCCACAGTCGCAGCGCCTCGTCCAGGACCCGGCGGACGTAGCGCAACTTCGCCACCTGCTCGTAGGCGGGCACCGCCGTGTCGCCCCACACCCGGTCCACCTCGGCGCGGGCGCGGGCGGCGAGGCGGGGGTTGCGGGAGAGGTAGTGCAGGGCGAAGGAGAGTGCGCCCGACGTCGTCTCGTGTCCGGCGACCAGGAAGGTGATGACCTGTCGCCGCACGTTCTCGTCCGACAGGCGCTCGCCCGTCCCGGGGTGCGCGGTGTCGAGCATCCGGTCGAGCAGGTCGCCGTCCGTGCCGCCCTGTGCGCGGCGGGCCCGCACGAGGGCGTCGACGGTGCGGTCGAGGTAGGCGATGTCGGCCCGGTTACGGCGCGCGGCCCGCCGCAGCAGCGCGGGGGACGGCACCGTGTTGAGGCGCTGTGCGTAACTGAGGGTGCCGACCATCGCGGTGACGAACGGGTGCGGCCGGTCACGCTCGAAGGAGCCGAAGTCGTGGCCGAACCCGGTGCGCGCGATCGTCTCCAGGGTCAGTTTGGTCATGTCCCCGGGCACGTCCACCGCCCGGCCCGCGGCCAGCTCCCGGTCCCAGTGACCGGTCAGACGTTCGGCCACGTCCAGCATCATCGGGTGGTAGGCCGCCATGGCCTCCCGGCTGAACCCCGGCGCGAGGACGTCGTGCGCCAGCTGCCAGTTGGGTTCGTGGTTGTACGCCGTGAACAGGGCGTCCCCGACGACGGGCCGCAGGTTGGCGATGCCCAGTCCCACGTGTTTGGCGAACCGCTGCTCGTCCGCCATGTCGGCGGCCAACTCGGCGCCCCACACGAACACGAACTCCCGGTCGAACGCCTTGCGCCGGAAGATCGGCCCGAGCTGCGCGGCGTAGCGCAGAGAGTCCTGTATGGGGGTGCTAGGGCTCGTGCCCAGGACGTCGCCGAGCAGGGGGAGCCGGTGCCGGGGGCGCGGAATGCGGTGCAGTTCGGGCCACCCGAGCTCCGCGCCGCGGAACCCCTTCGGCAGCGCGCCCGGCGCCGCCGCCCCGGCCGTCCCCGCTCCCTTGGCGCCCACGGCGCCCGTCGTCCCCGTCTCCGCCATGACGCGATCTCCCTTGATGCACCGGCAGGTTGAGCATGTTGTACGTGGGTTCAATAGCGCGCCCAGTCTGGTCCGGTCGTCGAGCGGACGTCAAGTAAGGTGCGGGGATGGCCGCGAACCAGGGCGAGCGCACCCGGCGCCGACTCAGCACCGGGGAACGCAGGGAACAGCTTCTGTCGGTCGGCGCGCGGCTGTTCTCGGAGAGCCCCTACGACGAGGTGTGGATCGAGCAGGTGGCCGAGATCGCGGGAGTCTCCCGCGGGCTGCTGTACCACTACTTCCCCACCAAGCGGGACTTCTTCGCGGCGGTCGTCGAGCGTGAGAGCGAGCGGATGCTGCGGATGACGGCGACTGTCCCCGGCGTCCCGGTCCGCGAGCAGCTGACCGACGGCCTCGACGCCTACCTGGAGTACGTGGAGACCCACGCGCACGGTTACCGCGCCTTCCACCGGGCGGACGCCGCCGGTGACCGGAGCGTGCGCGCGGTCTACCGGCGGGCGCTGGCGGCGCAGGAGCGCCAGATCCTGGCCGCCCTCGGCGTCGACCCCGAGTTCGGCCCGGTGTTCGAGGAGCGTCCCGAGGTGCGGCTGGCGGTGCGCGGCTGGCTGGCGTTCACCACGGCGGTCTGCCTGGAGTGGCTGCGCGGCGAGGAGCTGTCGCGGGAGCAGGTGCGGGACCTGTGCGCACGGGCGCTGCTGGGGGTCATCGCGCCTGCCGCGTGATCCGCCCCTCGGGTGCGGGCGACGGGCGTGGTGTGGCCGGGGTGGTTGGCGCACGCGCGGATGTCCGATAGGTTAGGCAAGCCTTACCTTAGGAGGTTCCAGAATGGGTGACGACCAGCGCTGGGCGGCCGTGCCTGCCGTCGCCGAGCGCGCCCGCTCGGTGCTCGCGGCCTCGTGGTCCTGCGCGGTGACCGGGGACGGAGGGCGCGAGGAGTTCGTCGGCGCGCACACTGTCGACGACGACGGCCGGGTGACCCTGCGGGTGCCCGAGGACAGCGCCCTGCGCACGGCCGCGATCTGCGCGCCCCGCGGCGAGCCGGCCGCGGTGCTGGAGTTCGCAGACGTCGCGCCCGTCCCGGTGCGCGGCCGGATCCGCGCCCGGCTCTGGCTGGCCGGCTGGTTCGCCCCCGAGGACGCCGGCCTCGCCTTCCACGCCACGCGCGTCGTGCTGAAGGAGAGCCCCGGCGCGATGGTCGTCGACCTCGCCGAGTTCGCCGCCGCCGCGCCCGATCCGCTGGCCGGCGCCGAGGCCTACCTGCTCACGCATCTCGCCGACGCCCATCCGGGCGCCGTGGAGCGACTGACCCGGCTCGTACGGTCCGACAGTCTGCACGGCGCCGTCCGCGTCCAGCCGCTCGCCGTCGACCGGCACGGACTGACCCTGCGCATCGAACGCGCCCGCGCCCACGGCGACGTACGCCTGCCCTTCCACGCGCCGGCCGGCGACGTCTCTCAGCTCACCGAGCGCATGCACGTGCTGCTCACCCAGGCCGCCGCCGCGTCCTGCCCCCGCGCCGCCCTACAGCGGCAGCGCACAGACGGCGACCGGTGACGCGAACGGCTCGCCCGCCAGCCGCAGTTCACCCCGCGCGTCCACCCGGAAGACGCTGACCGTGCCGGAGCGCTGGTTGGCGGCGAACAGCAGGCCGCCGTCCGGCGAGAGGGCGATCTGGCGCGGGAAGTCCCCCTCCACCGGCACCGTGCCCAGCAGTCGCAGCCGGGCCCCGTCCTGCTCCACCGCATAGCGCGCCAGGCTGTTGTCGCCGCGGTTGGCGAGGAACGCGAACCGGCCGTCCGGCGTCAGGGCCGGCTGCGCCGGGTAGTTGACGTCCGCCTTCGCGCCCGTGGACTGCGGCCTGCCGATCGTCAGCCGGCCGCTCGACGGGTCGTAGGCGCAGACCGTGAGCGTGTCGTCGGCCTCGTTCGCCAGGTACGCGTACCGGCCGCCGGGATGGAACACGAGGTGGCGCGGACCGGCGCCCGGCCGGGTGTGCGCCTGCGCGACCTCGGTGAGCGTGCCCGCCTTCTCGTCCAGCCGGTAGCTGTACACCGTGTCCGTGCCGAAGTCGACGGCGATGACATGACCGCCGTCCGGAGCGGTGACGAACTGATGCGCATGCGGGCCCCGTTGACCGCTGCGGGGCGCCGGACGGCGGTGCGTGACATGGTCCGTGCGTTCGCCGAGCGCCCCCGAGGCGGCGATCGGGTGCACGGCCACACTCCCGGAACCGTAGTCGGCGCTCAGCAGCCACCGGCCACTCGGATGGACCGACACATGGCAGGTGTGCGCCCCGCCGGTGACCCTGCTGCCCAGCACCGTCCGGTCGGCGAGCCGAACGGCGGTCACCGCGCCCCGCTCGCGTTCGTTCACCGCGTACAGCGTGCCGCCGTCCGGATGCATCGCGAGGTACGACGGGTCCGGGACCCCGGTGATCGTGGCGCCGCCGGTGATCCGCCCGGATGCGGGGTCGTACGAGGCGACGCCGATGCCCTTCCCGCCGCCCTCGGCGGACGTGTAGGTGCCCAGGTAGAGGGGGCGGGGACCGGAGGCGCCCGGCGTGGACCCCGGTGCGGCGGACGACGACGGCCCGGACGACGACGGCTGCCCGGGCGGGGTGGCCTGCGGGGTTTCCCGCGCGGCCGCCGCGCCCTCACCGCCGCCCTCGTCGCCCGCGCAGCCGGTCAGGGCCGACGCCGCCGTCGCGCCGCCGAGCGCGCCGAGCGCGCCGACGAAGCGGCGCCTGCTCCAGCCCTGACCGCCGTCGGCTCCGCCCGGGCGGGGAGTCCCCCCGCGCGCCGCGCCCGTCCCGCTGCCCATGCCCGCACCTGTCGTCTCGTCGTCGTCCGCCCGTGCCGTGACAGCCACCTTGACCCGGTCCGCAGTCGAACGCAAAAGCTCGGCACGGTCGCGGCGGCCGACGGCGGGGGGCGGGGCTACCAGTCGCCGTCCTCCACCGGCCTGCCCGGCGTGTCCTTCAGGTGCTGCACCTGGCCGGGGGCGGGCGGCTCCCACGGGTCCAGGTCGTCGCCGATCCATTCGCCGACCGGCCGCACCGCGCCCAGGGTGTCGCTCGGGGCGACGTCCTGCGCGTCGTCGTCGTAGTAGTCGAACCACGGAAGCCCCGCCTTGGTGTACGCGGCGCGGTCGACCGGGGACGCCGGGGGCTCCTCGCCGGTGATCCGGCGCCACTGCGGGGGCGTCACCAGATGCACGAAGACCCGGGCGGCGGGTTCCGTCGTGTAATGCGCGAGCGGACGTTCGTCCCGGTAGACCTCCTGGCGCATCGAACCGCCCACCCCCAGGCCCATCGCCGCGGCCGCCCGCGCCCGCGGCGCGCCGCCCGGACCCGGCGCCGCGCCGGTCGCCGTAGGGGCCGCGGGCGGCGGCAGGCTGC
Organism: Streptomyces sp. B21-105; assembly: GCF_036898465.1. Taxonomy (NCBI): domain Bacteria; kingdom Bacillati; phylum Actinomycetota; class Actinomycetes; order Kitasatosporales; family Streptomycetaceae; genus Streptomyces; species Streptomyces sp. B21-105. Next base: position 8,519,456 of record NZ_JARUMJ010000001.1, read on the forward strand.
CGAACACCCCGCCGATCAGGTCCGGCGTCAGCGGGATGCGGCGGCCGCGCTCGGCCTCCCGCCACTCGGCACGCCGACGCTCCTCCAGCGGGAACGACTGCAGCTGCACCCCGCCCCACACCTCCTCACCGGTGACCTGGCCCTCGACGGTCGCGCCCAGGCCCAGCGGCACCGCGACGAACTGGCGCACCGTGCCGCTGCCCGAGTTGATGCCGTCCAGCCAGGGCTGGCGGGGGAGCGCCACGTAGTTCTGCGGGTCCCGGGAGAGCCGGTCGCTCCACGGCCGGCCGGAGACCGCGCACACCTTGCCCGCCCCGACCTGCAGCGCGGCCGGCTCCGACGACGACGCGAAGCTCAGCCACATCGCCTCACGCAGGTACATCGGCAGCATCACGCCCCCGCGCGCGAGCCACTCGGCGGGCACCGTGCCGGCGTGGTCGGAGATCCGCCGCACCGGGAACGCGCCGAGGCCGGGCGGCAGGTCGTGGGTGCCCTTCTCCGGCAGTCGCAGCGTCCGCATGAACCGCACCGCCACCCCGCCCGGCAGCCGCAGCATGTCCCCGTCGATCCGTACGGCCGTGTCGGTCATCCGTGCGCTCCCCTCGTCGTCGTGCCCGTCAGTTCGTCGTCGCCTCGTCGTCGTGCACGTCAGTGGGAACGACCCGCGGTGGTGGTCCGGTTCCGCCGCGGCCGGAGCCCGCCGCGCCGCCGCAGCCGCTGCCTCAGCCGGTGCAGCCGCGGACGCCGCTCCCGCTGCTCCCGGCTGTTGCGGTCCAGCTCCTCCAGCAGGCGGTGGGTGCGGTGCTCGGTGTCGAGCTCGTCGAGGATGCGGTCGACCTCGGTGAGCACCGCGCCGTGCAGCTGCCACTGGCGGGCGTCCTGCTGGAGCTGCTCGAGCAGGACCTGGGCGAGCTTGTCCCGGGTCACCGCCGCCTGCCGCAGCTCGGCGGTGAGCCGGGACTCGGCGGCGTCCGCGTTCTGGCTGACCTGCGTGGTCACCAGCACCGCGAAGCTGACCACCGCGTCGGCCAACTCCGACAGCAGCCGCTCGACGACCTCCCCCGTCCCGGCCGGGAAAAGCGGCTGCGGCTCCCGCTGCCTGGCCAGGTCGGTGAAGGTGCGGGCGAGCACCCGCAGCACGACCGTGCAGATCTCCAGCGTGTCCAGGCCGGTGCGCAGCACCACCCGGTGCAGCAGCCCCTCCCGCACCCGGGGGTTGAGCCGCAGGCTGTCCTCGGCCTGCCGCAGCGCCGCGTCCACCTCGACGATGTCGTGGTCCAGCCGGCGTGCCTCGTGCAGCCGTTCGGCCGCCTCTTCGTACGGGGTGCGGCCGGCGGCCTCGTCGCCGATGCGCAGCATCAGCTGCCGCAGCCGGCGGGCCAGCCCCTCGATCGACTCGCCGGCCTCCTCCACCCACACCGGAGGCGGCAGCAGCAGGTTGCAGCCGAGTCCCACGAACGCGCCGATCAGGGTCTCCACCACCCGCGACCACGCCGTGTCCCCGACGGTGGTCACCCCGAGCACCAGCATGGCGCTGATCGCCACCTCGGGCACGTACTCGTCGACCCGCACCAGATGCCCCACGGCCAGCGAGGCCACGATCAGCAGCCCCAGGCTCCACCAGGTCAGGCCCACCAGAAGGCTGAAGGCGATGGCCACGATGACGCCGGCCACCACCGCGTTCACCCGGCGGATGCCGTTGGTCAGCGTCGCGTACAGGGTGACCTGCACGACGAGCAGCGCGGTCAGTGGCGCGGTGAGCGGCAGCGCCTCGGGGCTCAGGCGCAGCGCGATGACATACGCGAGGGTGGCCGCGGCGGCCGACCGCAGCGCCTGGACGACGACGGGATCCCGGTGGCGCTGTACCAGCCGCGCCAGCCGCACCAGCGGCGTCGCTCGGTCACGTGCTTCTTGCATCCTCAGACCCGTTCCCCTTCCCCCACGGCATCGAACGTCTACGCGGCACCTCGCACCACGCGCCGCCCGATCGGCCGCGTCGACGGCCGGCTCAGCGCCCCGACCGGACCGTCCGGTCTGATCGAACAATGTCCATTCAGGACGATAGCTGTCCGCGTGTATGCCTAGATTGTTCTCGAGGGCCGGGAGAACGCCGGGCGTGGGAGACATGGGGGAGACGCATGACGGACAAGATCGGCAGGATAGGCGCGGTCGGCAGCGGGATCGACGTCCTCGAGCGGGCGCACGACTACCTGCGCGAGGTCGTCGCGGGGGTCGGGGACGAGCAGTGGGGCAGCCCGACCCCGTGCGCCGGATGGACGGCACGGCAGGTGCTCAACCACGCACGCATCGACCAGCAGGGCTACGGTCTGGCGCTCACCGGCGGCCGGCCCGACAGCGACCCGTTCCACCCGGCCGACGCCCTCGACGGCGACCCGGCGGCCGAACTGGACAAGGTCCTGGACATGGTGGCCGAGGCCTACGCGGCGCTGCCCGCGGACACCGACGAGGCGCCGACCCCGCTCGGCCCGCTGCCCCTGCGGATCGCCGTCGGAGCCGCCGCGATGGACGCAGCCGTGCACGCCTGGGACATCGCCGTCGCCACCGGCCAGGACCGCCCGTTGCCGGTGGACACGGCCGAAGGCATCCGGCCGGCGGCCGACCGGCTCGTCGACCACCTGCGCGACGCCTACCAGGTCTTCGCGCCGGCCAGGGAGCCCGCACCGGACCACGACCCGGCGCAGGCGCTGCTGGCCTTCCTGGGCCGCGACCCGCACTGGACGCCGCCCGCACACTGAAAGGTCGCCCACCCGCTCCCGTCCGGCACGCCACGAACAGCCGGACGGGAGCCCCGGCGGAACGGGTCGGCCCGCCTCACCCGTGGACCGGATGCGCCGCCTGCCAGGCCAGCCGCAGCTCCGCGCCCTCCCCGACGGCCGTGAGGAACTCGTCCAGATCGAGGAACTCCTGCCACACCGGACGGCCGCCCGCCCGCGCCAGTTCCGCCACGACGCGATCCTCCAGAACCGCGACCCGCTTGTTCTTCCACACCTTGTCGGCCAGGCTCACCAGCAGGTCTTCCACCGCCACGCCCGGGACCGCCCAGGAGGCATGGGTCGCGGCGAACCGCGCCCGCCCGGCGGGCACCCCGTGGGCCAGCAGCAGCTCCCGCCCCGCCGCCTCGTGCCGCGCGCCCGGTCCGGACAGCTCTTCGGGGTGCAGCGTCTTGCCGATGTCGTGCGTGGCCGCACCGAACAGCACCGCCTCCCGGTCCACGGGCAGCCCCGGGCAGTGCCGGGCGATCCACTCGACGAGCTGGGCGGCGACATCGTGGACCGCCCTGAGGTGCGCCACCAGCCGGGGCGGGGCGCCGATCTCGTCCAGCAGCCGCACCGCCTCCGCCGGCAGCGGGCGCAGCGCGGGGTCCGAGGTGTCGTCCCAAGCGATGGACCTGACGGTCCAGACGGTGGTCATCGAGCCAGCCTAACGACCATGACACCGGCCGGGAGCCGCCCGCACCCAACGCCCGCACCCCAACTCCCGCCCGGAGAACCGCTCGTGCCGGGTGTACGGCGTCGTGTCCGGGGCGTGTTGCGTACGCTGGACCGGGTCGCGGGCCGCAGGGCGGGCACGCGGCCGGCTGAGCAGGCGAAGGGGCGGACGCGCGATGACGAACTCCCGGGAACGGGCCCGGAGCGTACTGGCGGCGGCGGGCATCCCGCCGGGGCGTCTGGCCCGCGTGCGCCCGCTCGGCGGCGGCACCTACAACACGGTCGAGGAGCTCCGCCTCACGGACGGCAGCGCATACGCCCTGAAGGTCGCACCCACCGCACCGGCCCTGCGTTACGAGAGCCGACTGCTGGTCGGGGAGGCGGAGTTCTGCCGGGGCGCGGCCGAGGCAGCCGTGCCGGCGCCGCGCGTCGTGGCCCTCGACGAGCAGTGGCTGCTGATGACGATGTGCCCGGGCGACCCCTGGGACGCATCGCCCACCACCGCCGAACAGGCGGAACTGCGAGCGGAGTTGGGCCGCCAGGTCGCCCGGCTGCACCAGGTGACCGGGCCCGGCTTCGGTTACCCCTCCGGCGTGTTCGGCCCGCTCACCGCCGACTGGCGCACCGCATTCACGGCGATGTTCGACGCCGTGCTCGCCGACGCCCGGGACTACGGCGCCCGACTGCCTCGCCCCGCCGACGAGGTGGCCGCCGTCGCCCGGTCCGCGTACGGCGCCCTCGACGAGGTCGCCGTCCCGCGCCTCGTCCATTTCGACCTGTGGCCCGGCAACGTCCTGGTCGACCGCACGGCAGGCGGGGCCCGCATCGGAGGCCTCATCGACGGCGAGCGGATGTTCTGGGGCGACCCGCTCGCGGACTTCGTCTCACTGGCCCTGCTCGGCGACATCAGGAAGGACGAGGCGTTCCTCGCGGGCTACCGCCAGGCCGGGGGCCGGGCCGTGTTCGACGCGCCCGCCCGGCTGCGGCTCGCGCTCTACCGTGCCTATCTCTACCTGATCATGCTCGTCGAGACGGTTCCCCGGGCGGTCGGCGCGGATCGCGAGCGCTGGACGCAGGAGACGGTCGCCCCGGAGCTCGTCGCCGCGCTGGACGAGATCGCCGGGACGGACGAGAGCGCCGGGACGGAAGTCTCTTGGCTCACACCGTGAACTAAGGGTTGGAAGGATGGGGGGTCCAGTCCGTCCGCAGAGGTATGTTGCAGGTCGAGCAGGGCTCGGAGGGAGCGACATGACGGGGCGGAGCGGGCGCACGGTACGCGACCTGAGGCGGGCCAACCGCACGGCTGTGCTGCAACGGCTCTACTTCGACGGCCCGTTGAGCCGTTTCGAGCTGGGCCCGGCCACCGGTCTGAGCTCCGGCTCGATCAGCAACGTCGTGGCCGAGCTGATCGCGGACGCACTGGTCGAGGAGGCCGGCAGCGTCGACTCCGACGGCGGCCGCCCCCGCATCCTGCTGCGGGTCGCCCCCGGCAGCGGACACATGATCGGTGTGGACGTCGGCGAGACCCGGGTGCGGATCGAGCTGTTCGACCTGACGCTGACCGAACTCGCACGCGTGGAAAAGCCGTTGGAGCAGCGGCGGTACGAGGTCGACGGCATCGTCGGCCACATCCGCGACGGCGTGGCCGAGGTGCTGGCGGCGGCCTCCGTCGCCCCCGGAGAGCTTCTCGGCGTGGGCATCGGCGTCCCCGGCATCGTCGAGCACACCCCCGGGCGCGGCGCGGTCGTGCACGGCCAGACCATCGGCTGGGACGCCGTCCCGCTGGAGGAGTTGCTGAGAGAGGGCTCTCTTCTCCCCGAGGCGGTCCCGTACTTCATCGACAACGGCGCGAAGACCCTCGGCCAGGCCGAGATGTGGTTCGGCGGCGGGCGCGGCGCGCACAACGCGGTCGTCGTCCTCTTCGGCTCGGGCGTGGGCGCCTGCCTCGTCACGCCCGAGGTGGAGCACGGCCGGGCGGTCGAGTGGGGGCACCTCACCGTGCGGGTGCGCGGCCGACGCTGCCGGTGCGGCGCCCTCGGCTGTCTGGAGGCGTACGCCGGTGCGGAGGCGCTGCTGGAGCGCTGGCGGGAGGCCGGCGGCCGGCCGCCACAGGGCGTGGACGAGGAGACGGCGCTGACGGCGATGCTCGCCGCCGCCTACCCGCTGGGCGGCGACGGCACCGCCGACGGTGGGCGGACCGCCGACCCGGTGGCGCTCGCGGTGCTGGAGGAGACGGCGGAGTACCTGGGTGCGGGCCTCTCCGACCTGATCAACCTCTTCCAGCCCGAACGCATCCTCATCGGCGGCTGGGCCGGCCTCCAGCTCGGGGCGCGCTTCCTGCCGGCCGTGCGCCGCCATGCCACCGCCTACGCGCTGCGCCACCCCGCGCAGAAGGTCAGCGTCGAACTCGGACGGCTCGGCCCCGACGCCGTCACCGTCGGCGCGGCGATCCTCCCGCTCGCCGACTTCTTCGGCCGCGGCGGCCGTCGCCCCGACCCCGCACCGACCGGCCCGGCGCCCGCCTGGCGCACGGTGCTGGAGGACCGCGCCCCGCGCTGACCCGCCCGCGCCACGCCGAGGGCACCGTTCCGGTGCTGATCGGGCAGTTGCCGTTGCCGTTGCCGCTGCCGTTGCCGTTGCCGTCCCCGCCACGGCGACTCGTCGGGCATCCCCCGGCTCCCGCCGCCGATCCGCGTCACGTTTCACGGGCCGTGCGGGAGGTACTCGCGGGAGGCCGGACGGACGGCGTCCGGCAGGCAACACGAGCGTGAAGGGAGACCGCCGTGGCCGCACAACGCCTCGAAGGCCCGGGCGAGACCAGCGCACCCGTCCCGCGCGACCCGCCGGACCAGCAGGCCGACGAGGGCGCGGAGGACCCCTGGGACATCGCCGGGCCCGAGGGGTCCGGTCGGTCCGATCGGGCGGAGATGCCCGCCGAGAGCCAGGGCGAGGGCGAGGCCGAGGTCGAGGACGTCCCCGACACCGACGAGTCGGGCACCGGCCGGAAGGGCGTGTCCCCGGGCGTGTCGCACACGGACATCGACCAGTCCGACGATCCCGTGCCCGAAGAGCCGTCCGACTGAGGAGTTCCCCTGCCCATGGGTACGCGGCCGACCGGACCCGCTCATGGCCCGGGAGCCGGACAAGGGAGAGCCCCGACCGGACGGGGGAATCGCGGTCGGGGCGGTCTGTGTGGGTGCGCACGGCGGTCGCCTCTCGGCGAGACGCTCCACAGGGCTTCAGCCGGACGATCGTCCCTGTGGGCAGAAGGTGAGGCCCGGGGACACTGTCCCGTCCGCACCCACGATTCGTTCAACGGGTAACCACTGCTGGGTGTTCCCCGGTCCGTGACCGGGCGCGGTGACGTGGGTCACCCAGGATCCCGGCCCAGCGGGCTCGCCGACAGAGCGGCCAGAAGGCCGGCCGGGTCGTCGTAGACCGTCTCCGCGCCCGCCGCCAGCAGGTCGGCGCGGGGGATGCCGCCGCACAGGACGCCCACGCAGCGCACCCCGGCCCGGCGACCGGCCCGCATGTCCCACACGGTGTCGCCGACGAACACGGCCCCCTCCGCGGACGCCCCGACCAGCTCGAGGGCGTGGGCCACCGGCTCCGGCGAGGGCTTGCCCTCCTCCACGTCGTCCGCGCTCGCGGTCGCTGCGATGGCGTCGTCGGCGTCGATGGCGGCGCGCAGGGCCGACAGCTCGGGCCCGCTCGCCGACGTGGCGAGCACCACCGTCCAGCCGTCGTCGCGCAGTCGGCGCAGCAGCCGCCCCGCGTCCCGCAGCGGCGGCAGCCGGTCGAAGTACTGGCCGTACAGCGCCTTGTGGGCGGCGCTGAGTTCGGCGTCCTCGTCCCGGTCCCGGTCCTCGCCGAGCAGGTGGGCGATCAGATCGCCGGAGCCGAGGCCGACCGCCCGGTGCACGGCGTGCATCGGCACCCGGTGGCCCGCCTGCCGGAAGGCCTCCCACCAGGTGACGACATGCAGGTGGTTGGTGTCGACGAGGGTGCCGTCGACGTCGAACACGGCGGCGCGCGTCATCTCGGATCCTTTCTCTCGAACCACCGGTCGGGTACCACGTCAGCGACCCGCCACGCCGACCGGCGTCCGCCCTTCGTGCGTCCAGGCCAGCAGATCCGCGAGCGGCCAGGCGGTGACGATCCGTTCGGCGGGCACCTCGCACTCCTCGGCCCGCGCGCAGCCGAGGATCTGCCAGTCCAGCTGGCCCGGCGCGTGCGCGTCGGTGTCCACGGAGAACAGCGTGCCCGCCGCGACCGCCCGGCGCAGCAGCCGGCGCGGCGGGTCGAGCCGCTCGGGCCGGCTGTTGATCTCCACGGCCGTGCCGGACTCGGCGCACGCCGCGAACACCTCGTCCGCGTCGAACTGCGACTCCGGCCGCCCGCGTCCGCCGACCAGCCGTCCGGTGCAGTGGCCCAGGATGTCGGCGTGCGGATCGCGCACGGCCCTGACCATGCGACGCGTCATGGCCCGGGCTTCCATGCGCAGCTTGGAGTGCACGGACACCACGACCACGTCGAGCCGCTCGAGCAGCTCCGGCTCCTGGTCGAGGGACCCGTCGTCGAGGATGTCGCACTCGATGCCGGTCAGCAGCCGGAAGGGCGCCCAGGTCGCGTTGAGCTCCTCGACCACGTCCAGCTGGTGGCGCAGCCGCTCGGGGGACAGCCCGCGGGCCACCGTCAGCCGGGGCGAGTGGTCGGTGAGCGCGGCCCACTCGTGGCCGAGCGCCGCCGCCGTCCGGCCCATCTCGTCGATCGGGCTGCCGCCGTCCGACCAGTCGGAGTGGACGTGGCAGTCGCCGCGCAGCAGCGCCCGCAGTCCGGTCCCCGCGGCGTCCGTGAGCGGCCGGCCGGCCTCGTCCTCCAGTGTCGTCAGGTACGACGGCTGCCGCCCGGCCAGCGCCTCCCGCACGACCTGCGCGGTCTTGGGGCCCACGCCCTTCAGCGACTCCAGGGTTCCGGCGGCGGCGCGCTGCTCGACCTCCGCCGCGGGCAGCCGCCCCAGCACGCGGCCCGCCGTGCGGAACGCGCGCACCCGGTAGGTCGGGGCCAGCGACCGCTCCAGCAGGAAGGCGATCCGGTCCAGGGCCTCGACGGGGTCCATCGCCACCTCCTGGCTCCAGAGTTCCCCGCCCGCGCGCGGACCGCACGTCGGGGGCAATGATTCCCGTCCAGGCTGTTTGTCCGGGATCAGATGATTCGTGCGGACCGGTTCCGCTCTACCCTCTATGTCATGACCGAAATCGCGAGCCTCCGTATCTCCCGACCGCGGATCATGGTGCTCGGCGTGCAGCCCGCCGCCGTCCCGTTCCGCATCGTGGAAATCGACGCCGAGGTGGTCGGCGAGGCCAGGGACGTGACCGACGTCCTCGAGATCGCCGCCGCGTACGGCATCACCGTCCACGACCTCGACGACCCGGACGTGGTGCGCTGGGTGGGCGGGGACCGGTACACCTGGAACCCGCACTGACAGACACCGGCCCGGTCCTCGCCTCCGCGCCGGTCTCGGCCCCCGCCCCAGCCCCCGTCCTGTCTCACGTGCGCGGCTTGCGGGCGTGTACCGCCCGGCCGACCCTGCGCCCCAGGAACAGGTAACCGATCAGCGCGCCCGCCGTGTTGAGGATGACGTCGTCGATGTCGAAGGCGCGTCCGGTCACCAGCGCGCCCTGGGCGAACTCCACCAGCAGCATGACGGCCGCCGTCAGCAGCAGCACGCGCAGCAGCCCGCGCGCCCGGGGGGCGACGACCGGCACCAGCACGCCGAAGGGCACGCCCAGTAGCAGGTTGCCGCCGATCTGCTTCCCGGCGTCACGCAGTTCCGGCTGGTCCAGATAGGCCCGCAGCGAGTCGCCGGGCCGCAGGTTGGAGTGCACCAGCGCCGTGGAGGCGGGCGACGGCTCCAGGGTGATCCGGGCGAGCACGACGGCGAACGCGACCATGAACGCGAAGGCGCACAGCATGGCCAGCAGTCGCAGCGGGAACGGCAGCGGCCGAGCGGCCGTCCTGTCGGCGCTCTTCCTGTCGGTCTTCGCGCCGTCCTTCGCGCCGTCCTTCGCGCCGTCCTTCGCGCCGGTCTTCCGGCCTGTCTTCGCGCCGGGCTTCCGGTCGGTCTTCTTGCCGGGCTGCGGAGCCGTCCCGGTCGCGTCCTCGGGCTTCCCGGGCTTCCGGGGCCGGGCCTCCCGGGTTTCTTGACGCCGCGCGGGCGGAACGCGGCGAGCGGACGTAGCGCTGCACGGGCCATGCGGTCCTCCAGTAGTCAACTTCCCTGTGTGACAGGGCGATTACCCGTGAAAACCCCGAGGATGCCGACCTTCCGGACCGGCGCCGGACGCGAGTTCCGGCGCCGAGAAGGAGGTCAGGAGCCGTACACCACCTTCACCTCCTTGAAGCCGAGGGAGTGCAGCAGACCCTCCAGCATGTCGGTGGTGTTGCTCTCGGCCCGCGCGGTCAGCTCGCTCTCCTTCGCCGCGTCGCCGATATGGCGGACCGCGAGCTTCTGCACGGCCTGTTCACCGCCGGGGTTGTCCGAGAAGAGGTCGCCGAGGCGGTCCAGGAGGCCGCGCTGCTTGGAGACCGCGTAGGAGCGGTCGGGGTCGAGCGCCGGGGTGCCGAGCAGTGCGTGCGGCAGCCGGAGCGTGGCGGAGGTGCGGTCCTCGTCGACCGTCACGTCGTCGTCGCCGACCTTGCCGAGGTCGACGTAGGCGTCCACGGTGCCCGCCCCGACGTACAGGGTGCGGGTGCCGCGGATCGCGTCCGGGAGGTACTTGGCGTCCTTCTCCAGGTCCACGACGACCTGGAAGTTGCCGGAAGCGGCGTCGTAACGGCTCATGTCCTGGATGGACTGGAGCAGGGCGGGGCCCGAACGGTCATGGGTCTCGGTGCCGAAGAAGTCGCGCAGTCCCGGCAGCAGGCTCAGCCGGATCCCGGCGAACATCACGACGAGCACGACCACGACGGCGGTGAGTGCCTTGGCCCAGCCGGGCATGCGGCCGGGGAGGCGCCTGGCGGGCTTGTCTGCCTCGGTGGGCTCGATGGAAGTCGTCATGCGGACGGCCCTCCTTCCTGAGGACACGGATTCCCGCCAATGGGGGTGTCAGACCGCCTTGTTGGCAACCTGTGACGTACGGGTCCGCCGGTCGCGCCGCTCCCGACGCACGGGCCACCGCCACCCGTCACGCGTACCTCGTCGCTCGGTCAGGGCGGCGACCGGGCTCGGCCGGTCCGGAAATGTCACCCGGGCGGCCGATCCGCCCCGGTGCGTCCCGCCCCGCCGGATCGGACGGGCCCGGCGGGCGGCCGTGTCCCGGATCTCCCCGGGTCCGGGAGGAGCGGGGGAGGGGGCGGGGGAGGAGGCCGGTGGGTCACGGCGTGATCGCGAGGTGGGCGAAAGGGGTGCGGTCCGTAGCATGAGAGGTCCCGCCCCAGCCGGACATGATCAGCGAGGAGCCGATCGTGCGAGACATCTCCGTGTTCAGCGGCAGTGCCCATCCCGAGCTGGCAGCCGAGGTCTGTGCCCACCTCGGCGTGCCCCTGAGTCCCACCCGCCTCAGCAGGTTCGCCAACGACTGCTTGGAGGTCCAGCTCCAGGCCAACTGCCGGGAACGGGACGTCTTCCTCGTCCAGCCCTGGTCAGGCCGGTGCAGGAGCACCTCGTCGAACTGCTGTTGATGTGCGACGCGGCCCGGGGCGCGTCGGCGGGCCGGATCACGGTCGTCATGCCGCACTACTCCTACGCCCGCTCCGACAAGAAGGACGCGCCCCGGATCTCGCTGGGCGGCCGGCTGGTCGCCGACCTGATGGCGGCGGCCGGCGTCCACCGGGTGCTCACCATGACGCTGCACTCGCCCCAGGTGCACGGCTTCTTCTCGATGCCGGTGGACCATCTGCACGCCCACCGGGAGCTGGCCGCGCATTTCCGGCGTTACGACCTCACCCGCACCACCGTCGTCTCGCCTGACCTCGGCAACGCCAAGGAGGCGGCGGCCTTCGCGCGGATGATCGGCGCCCAGGTGGCGGCGGGCGCCAAGCAGCGGTTCGCCGACGACCGGGTCAGCATCAGCGCCGTGATCGGCGAGGTGGCGGGGCGGGACGTGATCGTGCTCGACGACGAGATCGCCAAGGGCAGCACGGTCCTGGAACTGCTCGACCGGTTGCGGGAGTCGCAACCGCGGTCGATACGGGTGGCGTGCACGCACGGTCTGTTCGCGGCGGGTGCGCTGAAACGGCTCAGCGAGCAGCCCGACGTGCTGGAGATCGTGTGCACCAACACCGTGCCGGTGCCCGCCGAGCAGCACACCGACAAGCTGCGGATCCTGTCCATCGCCCCCGCCCTCGCGGAGGCCGTTCGCCGCATCCACAACGGCGAGTCCGTCAGCGCCCTGTTCGACGCGGCGCGCAGTCCATAGGGGGACGGCCGGGTCGGAAGGGTCGTCGAGCAGCGCTTCCGGGCGCCGTCATAACGTGCCGGAGGCGGCCCCGGGCCGCTCCAGGGCGGCGTCCAGGGTCGCGGCGGGCGGCAGCAGCCGGGACAGCCCGGTGGCCCGCAGGATCCGCAGGGTCAGCGGGTGCGGGCAGACCAGGTGCAGACGGCCGCCGTGGTCGAGGACCCGCCCGCGGGCCCGGTAGAGCAGACGCAGTCCGGAGCAGTCGAAGAACTCGACCGGGGTCAGGTCGATCACGATGCGCGGCGCGGCGCACGCGGTCGCGTCGTCGAGGTGCGGGCCGATCTCGGCCGCCGCGACGATGTCGATCTCGCCGTGGAACTCCAGCACCGTGTACCCCCGGTCCTGGCGGACGCGCAGATGCGGGGTGCCCGCCGCGGATGCCTGCTGCACGACGACATCGCCTCCAACCCGCTCCACCGGTCGGGAGCCTCCAACGGGCGGGGAGCACACAGCAGTTCCCCGCCCCAGCAAGTTACCCCCGTTGGAGTGAATCTCAGCATGTTCGATTGACATATGTCTTCGAAATGCAGCCGACTCTGGCCGAGTTTTTTCGCGCCGTGAGCGAAGGGGGGTGCGAGGAGCGGTCCGAGGGGTGGAGGGAGGGGCGGCCGGAGGGGATGGCGAAGGGGGCGGGACGGGTGCCGGCAGGGGGTGCGGGAGGGTGCCCGGAGGGGTGCGGGGGGTGCCCGGAGGGGGCGGGAGGGTTACGACAGGGCGTGCCAGGCCGTCGACAGGGCTGCGCGGAACTGCTCCGTCTGATGTGCCGTGAGCTGCCCCACCATGCGCTCTTCCAGCTCCCGTACCGGGCCGGCGTGCCGGTCGAGGAGCTCGCGCCCGGCGTCGGTGAGCAGGATCCGCAGCTCGCGCCGGTTGTGCGGATTGCGCTCGCGGCGGATCAGCCCGCGCCCCTCCAGGGATCGCACCAGGTCGGCGATGGACTGGGCGGTGACGAAGGAGTCCCGGGCCAGCTGGGCGGCCGACAGCCCGTCGTGCCGCTGCAGCACGGTGAGCGCCGTGTACTGCAGGGCCGTGATCCCGGACGGCTTGACCAGCTCGTCAAGATGGGAGCGCACGACCAGCTCGACCTGCTTCACCATGTAGAGAAGGGACGGGGGCGCCCGGTGGGGCGAGGGTGCGGACGCTGTCTTTCGCGTCTGGGAGCCGGCCATGGGCCCGAGCCTAGAGCATTGACAGGAAACCTGCCTGTGAAGAGACTGCAAACCAACAGGAATCCTGTTTGTTGAAATCTTGGCGACGATGCTGAGGAGTGGCGATGACCACCTTCGAGACCGGCCCCGGTCGACTGTTCATCGGGGGACAGTGGCGTGAGGCCGCGGACGGAGCCCGGACCGAGGTGGTCGACCCGTCACGGGGCGCGGTCGTCACCACCGTCGCGGAGGCGGGGGCCGTCGACGTGGACGCCGCCGTGCGGGCCGCGCGGGAGGCCTTCGACGCCGGGCAGTGGTCCGGTCTCAGCGGCAGGGAGCGCGGCCGTGTCCTGCTCCGGGTGGCGGAACTGATCCGCGCCGAGGCCGACGCGATCGCCCGGCTGGAGAGCCTCGACGTCGGCAAGCCGATCACCTTGGCGCACGCCGTCGACGTCACCAACGCGGCCAACGACTACGAGTACTTCGCCACCCTCGCCTTCGCCCTGGACGGCGCACACCGCGACACCCCCATGAACGCCCTCGCCTACACCCGACGCGGCCCGCTCGGCGTCGTCGCCGCGATCACCCCGTTCAACTTCCCGCTGATCCTGGCCGGCTCGAAGATCGCCCCCGCCCTCGCCGCCGGCAACACGGTCGTCCACAAGCCCGCGGACGAGACCCCGCTGAGCGCCCTGTACATGGCGGACCTGTTCCAGCGGGCGGGCGTGCCCGACGGCGTCGTCAACGTCGTCACCGGCAGCGGCCCGGTGGCCGGCGAGGCGCTGCTGCGCCACCCCGGCGTCGACAAGATCGCCTTCACCGGCTCCACCGCCGTCGGCCGGCACGCCGCGAGCATCGCCGGCGAGAACCTCAAGCCGGTGACCATGGAACTCGGCGGCAACGCGGCGCACCTCGTGTTCGAGGACGCCGACCTGGAGAAGGCGGTCGGCGCCGTCATCAAGGGCTTCGTCTTCAACACCGGCCAGTTCTGCATGGGAGGCCCGCGGCTGCTGGTGGCCCGCCCGGTCTACAGCACGATGCTGAACATCCTCGCCGAAGCCGTCCCCGGCGTGCCCGTCGGCGACCCCCGGCGGCCGGAGACCGTCGTCGGCCCGATGGCGGGGGAGAAGCACCTGCGCAAGGTCGAGGAGTACGTCGCCCTCGCCCGCAAGGAGGGCGCCCGCATCGTCTGCGGCGGTGAGCGGCTCGACCTCGACGGCGGCTACTACTACCGGCCGACCGTCATCGCCGACCTCGCCAACGACTCCCGTCTCGTGCAGGAGGAGATCTTCGGCCCGGTCCTCACCGTCCAGCCCTTCGACGACGAGGACGAGGCCGTCGCGCTCGCCAACTCCACGCCGTACGGCCTGGCTTCGGGCGTCCAGACCGGCAACCTGGCCCGCGCGCACCGCGTCGCCGACCGCCTCCAGGCCGGCATTGTCTGGGTCAACGACTGGGCGATGCTCGACCCGGCCGTCCCCTTCGGCGGCGTCAAGGACTCCGGCTTCGGCCGCGAGTACGGCCCCGAGGCGCTCGAGTCGTACACCAGGGTCAAGTCCGTCGTCGTCTCGCTCGACTGAACACGCCGCGAAACACAGGGAGCCGTACCCATGACCATCACCACACGCGCCGCCGTCGTCGAGTCCGCCGGAGCGCCCTTCACCCTCTCCGAGGTCGTCCTCGAGGACCCCGCTCCGCACGAGGCGGTCGTCCGGCTGGTGGCGGCCGGGCTGTGCCACACCGACCTCGGCGTGGCGAGCGGCGGACTGCCCTTCCCGCTGCCCGGAGTCCTCGGCCACGAGGGCGCGGGGATCGTCGAGGCGGTCGGCGCGGCCGTCACCGGCGTCGCCCCCGGCGACCATGTCGTGCTGTCCTTCACCTCCTGCGGGGACTGCCGCAACTGCGACGGCGGCCACCCCGCCTACTGCGCCTCCTGGCTGCCGCTGAACCTCCTCGGCGGCCGCCGCGCGGACGGCACCAGCACGCTCAGCCGGGGCGGCGAGCCGCTCGGCGGCCACTTCTTCGGCCAGTCCTCGTTCGCCGAGCGGGCCCTGGTCGACGAGCGCAGCCTCGTCAAGGTCGACCCCGACGTACCGCTGGCGTCGATCGCCCCCCTGGGCTGTGGCGTGCAGACGGGGGTCGGCGCGGTGTGGAACGTGCTCCGGCCCACGACGGGCAGCACCGTCGTCGTCCTCGGGGCCGGAGCCGTCGGCCTGTCGGCGGTCATGGCGGCCGCCCTCACCCCGGCCACCACGATCGTCGCCGTCGACCGGGTCGTCGAACGCCTGGAACTGGCCATGGAGTTGGGCGCCACGCACACCGTCGACGCCGGCCGGGACGCCCTCGGCGACGCCCTCGGCGACGCCCTCGCGGAGATCACCGGCGGCCAGGGCGCCGACGGCATCGTGGAGACCACGGGCAACACGGCAGTGCTGCGCCAGGGCGTCGACGCGCTCGCCGCCCGCGGCACCCTGGTGGTGGTCGGCGCACCGCCCTTCGGCAGTGAAGTCGCCCTGGACGTCAACGGGTTGCTCGGCGGCAAGCGGGTCGTGGGCCTCACCCTCGGCGACAGCGAGACGCAGAGCTTCATCCCGGCTCTGGTCGAACTGGTCAAGGCGGGGCGGCTGCCGCTGGACCGTCTGATCGGCACGTACCCTTTCGCGGACATCGACCGGGCGGTCCAGGACATGACCTCGGGCAAGACCATCAAGCCGGTCCTGACGTTCTGACCCACAGGCCCATCCACCCACAAAATCCTCTACACCCGCAAAATCCTCTTAAGAACCCGCTCCCACCCGTGTCCTGACGTCTCGTCAGTCGAGCGTCAGGACCAGCTTCCCGGTGGTCCGGCCGGTGTCGCCGAGCCTGTGCGCCTCGGCGGTGTCGGCCAGCGAGAACGTCCCCGCGATCGTGGCGCGCAACTGCCCCGCCTCGACCAGCCGGGCGATCTCCCGCATCCCCGCCCGATCGGCGTCCACCAGCATCCGCACCACCCGGACGCCGAGACGCCCGGCCTCGGCGTA
This sequence comes from Streptomyces sp. B21-105, assembly GCF_036898465.1. Classification (NCBI taxonomy): domain Bacteria; kingdom Bacillati; phylum Actinomycetota; class Actinomycetes; order Kitasatosporales; family Streptomycetaceae; genus Streptomyces; species Streptomyces sp. B21-105. Next base: position 8,535,535 of record NZ_JARUMJ010000001.1, read on the forward strand.
CAGTTCCCCGGAACCGACCGGCAGGATCGACACGACGATCCCGCCCGGGCGCAGGACGCGCAGGGAGTCGACTGAGGTGTCCCCGCCCAGGGTGTCCAGGACGACGTCGACGTCCTTCACCGTTTCGGTGAAGTCGGTCTCCCGGTAGTCGATCGTCTCGTCGGCGCCGAGTTCCCGCAGGAAGCCGTGCTTGCCCGCGCTGGCCGTGCCGATCACGTACGCCCCGCGCGCCTTGGCGATCTGCACCGCCACGTGCCCGACGCCGCCCGCGGCCGCGTGGATCAGCACCCGCTGCCCGGCTTCCAGACCGGCGGTCTCCACCAGCGCCTGCCAGGCGGTCAGCGAGACCAACGGCAGCGCGCCGGCCTGGACGTGGTCGATACCGGCCGGCTTGTGCCACAGGGCGCGGACCGGCGCGACGGCGTACTCGGCGTGCGAGCCGTGGCCGTAGGGGTACGGCAGCATGCCGAAGACCTCGTCCCCGGGGACGAAGGCGGCCACGCCGATGCCGACCGCCTCGACCGTTCCGGAGAGGTCCCAGCCCAGGACGAACGGCGGCTCGCCCAGGAAGCCGCCCGTGGCGCGGTGCTTCCAGTCGGTCGGGTTGACGCCCGCGGCGCGCACCCGCACCAGTACCTGGTTCGGACCCGGCGCGGGCCGCTCCACTTCCTCTTCCCTCAGGACCTCGGGACCGCCGAGGACGCTCTGACCGATGACGCGCATGGTGTTCACAGTGCTCATGATGAACCAGCCTGCCGGGCCGTGACCGGCCGGGAAATGGCACGATTGCCAACTTCCGATAGAATCGTGCCATGCATGCGAAGCACCGTGTCGTCGTCCTCGCCCTCGACGGCGTCTACCCCTTCGAACTCGGCATCCCGAGCCGTGTGTTCGGCGCGGCCGACGGCCACTACGAGGTGCTGACCTGCACGGTCGACGGCCGGCCGGTGCACACCAACGCCGACTTCACGGTCGGTGTCGAGCACGGTCCCGAGCTGCTGGAGACGGCCGACACGGTGGTGATCGCCCCGGTCGCACCCGACCGGATGACCGACCACCTGCCCGACGCGGTCGCCGCGGCCCTCGCCCGGATCCGTCCCGACGCGCGCCTGGTCTCCATCTGCACCGCCGCGTTCGTGCTCGCCGCCGCGGGCCTCCTCGACGGCCGCCGGGCCACCACCCACTGGTGCGTCGCGGAGGAGTTCCGCCGCAGGTACCCGCGCGTCGAGCTCGACCCGGACGTCCTCTTCGTCGACGAGGACCGTGTGCTGACCTCGGCGGGAGCCGCTTCCGGCGTCGACGTCTGCCTGCACCTCGTCCGCAAGGACCACGGCAGCGAACTCGCCAACAAGGTGGCCCGCCGATGTGTCGTCCCGCCCTTCCGGGACGGCGGCCAGGCCCAGTACATCGAGCAGCCGGTTCCCGAGGCCGGCGCGGCGAGCACGGCGGACACCCGAGCCTGGGCCCTGCGGCGGCTCGGCGAGCCGCTCACCCTGGCCGAGCTCGCCGCGCACGCCCGGATGAGTCTGCGTACCTTCGCCCGCCGGTTCCACGACGAGACGGGGATCAGTCCCGGCCGCTGGCTGATCCAGCAGCGCGTCGCGCACGCCCGGCGTCTGCTGGAGGCCAGCGACCTCTCCGTGGACCAGATCGCCGGCCGCGTCGGCTTCGCCACGGGCGCCTCGCTGCGTCAGCACCTGCACGCGGCCATCGGTGTCTCCCCGCAGGCGTACCGCAGGACGTTCCAGACGACGCCGCACCGCTGAACGACCCGTGCCGCTTGCCGCGGCTCTCGGCTGTTCGCTCGCCGCTCGTGCCGGCCCCTTTCCGGCTGCCGCTCGCCGCATGTCGCTCGGTGTCGGCTCGTCGCTCGGCGGGAGGCGTTCGGTCGGGCCTGCTCAGCGGCTCGCGTGCAGTGCGACCAGCAACTGCCACACCTGGTCGGCGATCTCGGCGGGTGAGCCGTCCAGGTCGCCGTGCAGCCAGTCCGCCAGGACGCCGGCGAAGGTCGCGGCTACGGCCGAGGCGACCAGGGGCGCGTCCGTCGCGCCCGCCCGCTGCCGCTCCCGCAGGCTGTAGGCGCGCAGGTCACGGTGGAGCACCCGGCCGAGCGGCCCGCCGCCGCCCGGCGTCAGCAGTGTGCGGTAGAGCGCGGTGTGCGGGGTCAGCGACGCGAAGAACCCCGCCAGAGCGGCCGGTGCCCGTACCGGGTCGGGGCGGCCCTGCCAGGCGTGCAACGCCACCACGGCTTCCCGCACGACGTCGGCGCAGGCGTCGACGGCGAGGGCCTGCAGATCCGGATAGTGCACATAGAAGGTGGCACGGCCGACACCCGCCCGCCGCACCAGGGCGGCCACGCCCACCTCCTCCAGCGGCCGCTCGGCGCACTCGGCGAGCAGCGCCGAACGCAGCCGCGCACGGGTGCGGGCCGCCCGCGGGTCCTCGGGCTCCGCGCGGGTCACTGCGCGACGAGGACGGCCACCAGGGCGAGGGCGCCCGGCAGGGCCTGCGCGAACAGGATCCGGCGGTTCGCGGTGAGCGCTCCGTACACGCCCGCGACGATCACGCAGGACAGGAAGAACACCTGGGCGCGGAAGCCGGTGGGGTCGGCCGCGATCAGCCCCCACACCAGGCCCGCCGCGAGGAAACCGTTGTAGAGCCCCTGGTTGGCGGCCATCGCGGCGGTCTTCTTCGCCATCTCGGCGTCGAAGCCGTGGAACGACAGCCCGGGCTTCTTCTGCCACAGGAACATCTCCATCACCAGGATGTAGAGATGCAGCGCGGCCACCAGGGCGACCAGAACGTTCGCCAGGATTTCCATGGTCTCCCTCAACTTCTTGGACAGGTGTCCACTATAGCGGGACACCTGTCCAAGAAGTCCAGGGGTGGTCGACCCGGCCCCGTGCGCGGCCGAAACGCGGGTATCCGCAGGGTTCGGAGGCGGGGCGCTCCGCCCGGCCGGATCTCGTGGAGGAGACGACGACATGGCACTGGTGAAAGCGGGCGTCGTGGTGCTCGACTGTGCCGAGCCCGAGAAGCTCGCCGAGTTCTACAAGGGGCTGCTGGAAGCCGAGGAGATCGACCGGACCGCGAACCGCGTGGAGATCAGGAGCGACGACGGCACCCGTCTGGCCTTCCGGCGCGACGTGAACGCGACCCCGCCGAGCTGGCCCCGCCCCGAGAACTCGCTCCAGGCCCACCTGGACTTCCTGGTCGACGACCTCGACGAGGTGGAGCGCAGGGTGGTCGGCCTGGGAGGTCGCCCCCTGGAGACCAAGGGCGCCCCCGGCCCTCACGAGGAACGGGGCTACGCCGATCCGGCGGGCCACTCCTTCACTCTCCGCCTGGCGCCTTCGGCCGCCCCGAAGCAGGGCTGACGCCCCGAGGCAGGGTTGACGCCCCGAGGCCGGACCGACCCGGCGCACGCCCGGAGCGCGGGCCCCGCCCATGGGCAGGCGCCCGGCGCTCCGGAGGGGAACCGGGCTCCCGTGTCACCGTGCCACCGCGACCGCTGAGCCCCCGCGCACCGCGCATGCGCGCCCTCGGTCCGTGACGGCGGGCGGGCGTCAGTCGCGGCCGCCCTTCTCCTTGGCCGGCCAGACACCGGTGGAGCGCTCGATCGCCTTGGCGCCGGTGCGGTCGGCGGCGCTGCGGACGGCCGCGAAGATGGCGCCCTGCACCGCGGCGGCCAGCAGGACCTCGCCCCAGCCGCGGTCCTGGTCGAGGGCGTCCGGGGCGTCGTCCTCGTGCCGGATCATTTTCCACGCCTTGCGGAACGCGAGCCCCGCCAGGGCGCCGCTCGCCCAGCCCAGCGCGAATCCGACGGGCTGGTAGACAAGGGGGAGTTTCCTCTTCTTGGCCATGGATCTCTTCACTCCTTCTCTGTCATGGGGGAGGGGCGGCGGGCCCGGCCGGCTGCCGGTACCTCCTCACCGGCCGGCACCGGGCCGGGCGGTGTGCCGTCGCCGAACGGGCGACCGCCGAGCTCCTCCCGGCGGTGCGGGGAGTGCCACCCGGCCAGGTCCGGACCGAGCGGGACGATCCCCGTCGGGTTGATGCCGGTGTGCACCCGGTAGTAGTGCCGCTTGATGTGGTCGAAGTCGACGGTGTCGCCGAAGCCGGGCGTCTGGAAGAGATCGCGGGCGTAGGCCCACAGGACCTGATTCTCCGTCAGCTTCCAGCGGTTGCACTTGAAGTGACCGTGATAGACGGCGTCGAAACGCACCAGCGTGGTGAACAGCCGGATGTCCGCCTCGGTCAGGGTGTCGCCCACCAGGTACCGCTGCCGCGCCAGCCGGGGCGTCAGCAGCTCCAGCCGGCGGAAGACTCCCGCGCACGCCTCCTCGTACACGTCCTGGCCGTCGGCGAACCCCGCCCGGTACACCCCGTTGTTGACGTCCTCGTACACGTCGGCCATGACCGCGTCGATCTCGTCGCGGAGCCGGTCCGGGTACAGGTCGGGCGCGCCGGCGCGGTGCAGGGCCGTCCACTCGGTGGCGAGGTCGAGGGTGAGCCGCTGGTAGTCGTTCGTCACCAGCTTCCCGCTCGGCACGTCGACGATCGCGGGCACACTGACCCCGCCCGGGTGACCGGGCTCGCGCCGCTCGTACGCCTCGGCGAGGTACCGGATGCCGAGGACGGGGTCGCGGCCGCCGGGGTCGAGGCCGAACCGCCAGCTGCGGTCGTCCTGGACCGGATCGGTGATCGCCATCGACAGCGGGCCCTCCAGACCGAGGAGCCGCCGGGAGATCACGGCCCGGCTCGCCCAGGGGCAGGCGCGGCTGACCACCAGCCGGTAGCGGTCCGCCGCCACGGGCCAGCCGTCCCGGCCGTCCGCGGTGATCCGGTCCGTGAAATGGCTCCTGGCGCGCTTGAAGGCCGTGTGCCCGTACGCGCTGTTGCCGTCGCCGCCCCCGTCGCCCATGGTTTCCTCCCGGTGGTGTCGCCTCTCCTGTTCCCCGCCTTCCCCCTTTTCGGCCGACGGCACGGTGTGATCGCGATCCGCGGGGGAATGCGGCGAAGGTGAGCACGACACCTTCAGAACGGAACGCGGATCAGCCGGCCGATACGAAGGCCCGAGCCAGTCAGGGGGCGGACGATTCCGGCACCGGCCGGACAGCGGGACAGACGGGTGAACGAGCAGGCCGGCCGAGCACATCCGGCGCAGCCGATCGCCGGACACGCGTCACCGTGCTCGTGGCGCTGGCCGCCAACCTGGTCATCGCCGTCGCCAAGGGGCTGGGCGGCGTCCTCGCCGGGTCGCCGGCGCTGCTGTCGGAGGCCGCCCACTCCGTGGCCGACAGCCTGAACGAGGTGTTCCTGCTCGCCGCCCTGCGCCGCAGCCGTCGCCCGGCCGACCGCCGGCATCCCTTCGGCTACGGCAAGGAGCGTTTCTTCTGGTCGCTCCTGGCAGCCGTCGGGATCTTCGTGATGGGCGGTTGCTTCTCCTTCTTCCAGGGCGTCGAGGCGCTGCGGACGGGAGCCGACGAGAAGCTCAGCGGCTATGTGGCGGGCCTGATCGTGCTCGGCGTCTCCTTCCTCGCCGAGGGCGCCTCACTGGCGCGGGCCCTGCACCAGGTGCGCCGGCAGGGCGGCAGCGCGGGCCTGCGGGACCCCGCCCTGCGCACGGTCGTAGCGGAGGACGGCACGGCGGTGCTGGGCGTCACCCTGGCCGTGATCGGCATGGCCCTGCACATGGTCACCGGGCAGGTCGTCTGGGAGGCCTCCGCGTCGCTGGCGATCGGCGTGCTGCTCGTCTACGTCGCCTTCCGGCTGGGCCGCGACGCCCGCGACCAGCTCATCGGCGAGGCCGCGGACCCCGAGACCGGTGCGCGGATCCGCGCGCTCCTCGACGCCCAGCCGGAGATCGACAGCGTGGAAGCGGTGTTCACGATGCAGATGGGACTGGACGCGGTCCTGGTGGCGGCCCGTGTGGATCTCATGCCGGGCCTGGACAGCGAGCGCGTCGAGGAGGTCGCCGTCCGCATCAAGCGGTCGATCGCCTCGACGATCCCCGAGGCGGGCCAGATCTTCCTCGACGTGACCGACCGGCCCGCGGGGGAGACGGCGGAAAGCCCCGCCGCGACGGGGGAGCGCGGCGGGGCCTGACGGTCGGATGCCCGGCGGGAACGCGCTCATGCGTTCCCGCCGCGGATTCTCTGCCCGGCTTCCCTGCCGGCTCTTCCCGGCAGGGGGCGCCGCCCGAGTGATCCCAAAGGGGTCAGCGGCTCCCGTCCGGTTCCACGACGAACACCGGGATCTCCCGGTCCGTCTTCGTCTGGTAATCCGCGTACGGCGGATACGCGGCGACGGCTCGGTCCCACCACTCGGCCTTCTCCGCGCCGGTGACCTCTCGGGCCGTCATGTCCTGTTTGACCGGCCCGTCCTGGAGCTCGACCTGGGGGAGAGCCTTGATGTTGTGGTACCAGACGGGGTGTTTGGGCGCCCCGCCCTGGGACGCGACCAGGGCGTACCGGCCGTCGTGCTCGACGCGCATCAGCGGGGTCTTGCGGATCCGGCCGCTCTTCGCTCCCAGGGTGGTCAGCAGGATGACGGGCAGGCCCGTGTCCCGAAGGGTCGTCCCCTCGGTACCGCCGGAGCTTTCGTAGAGCTCCACCTGTTCGCGCACCCACTGTGTCGGGCTGGGTTCGTACTCGCCTTTGAGAGGCATCTCTTCCGTCCCCTTCGTCATGTCGCTGTACCGTCATGCCGTCGCTCCGTCCGCGTGGTTCGCGTGGTTCGCGTCCGGCCCGCACAGAGCTGCAACACCGATGGCCGCGTGTTTCATCCGCACGTCCGACCGACTGCATCACCAGCGGGAGGTCCGGCCGCCTACGTCACCATCCGGACGGCGAGCACGGTCATCACCCCGCTCGACACGAGGGCCGTGACCAGGCGCCCACGGTGGCCGGTGAGCGCGCGGCCCAGCAGGGCGCCGCCACCGGCGAGCAGCACCTGCCAGCTCGCCGAGGCGACGAACGCCGCCAGCACGAACACGCCCTGCTCCAGGGGCCGTACCGGGTCGGCGCGGCCGGCGCCCAGGACCAGCGCGGCGAAGTAGACCACGGTCGTCGGGTTGAGGAGGGTGATGCCGAGGAAGCTCAGATAGGCCCGGGCCGGACCGGGCGGAGGCGGTGCGGACCGGGTGGCGAGCCGGCGCGCCCGGTACGTGCGTACGGCGCTCCGTGCACCCCGGACCGCCAGCACCAGCAGGACCAGGGCCGACGCCCAGCGCAGGGGCGTCAGCACCGGCCGCAGCACGGCCGCGACGGCGGAGCCGCCCACGGCCGCGACCAGGGCGTAGAGCCCGTCCGCGGTGGCGACGCCGAGCGCGGCGCACACCCCGGTGCGCAGGGAGGTGCGGGCGGTGAGCGAGACGAGGTAGGTCGCGACCGCGCCGACGGGCACGGCGATGCCGTAACCCGCGACCAGGCCCGCGACGAGCGCGGCCGTCACCGTCGGACGGCGTCGCGCCTCCGGGGACGGCCGGACTGCTGCTGGACCGGTGCCGTGGGAGCGGCGGCGGACGTCGGCGGCAGAGAGGCATCGAAAGTGAGCATGGCTGGATCCTGCGGGTGAGGAGCGCCCGAGGGCAACCGGATTTCACGCGCCCCCGAACCGAGGGTCAGTGCGGGCCCTGCGGCGCGAACTCCGTGCCGCAGGGCCCCGCCCCCTCGCTCACCGGCAGAGTCAGCCGCTCGCCGTTCATCGTCAGCGTCCGGTAGAACTCGCCGATCCGTTCCGTCGAGCGCCCGACGTAGTGCCCGATGAACGACCGGCGGAACCGGTCGCCGCTGCCGTTGGGCTGTGATCCGTGCACCAGACTGCCGTTGAAGAACAGCACGTCGCCCGCGGCCATGTCGACCGGCGTCGTCGTGAGTCCGGGCGGCGGCGGCACGTACTCCCGCGCGAACGACACCTGGGCGTCGGCCGTTTCCGGGCAGAACAGGTCCATCCGGTGCGTGCCGGGCACGACTTCCAGACCGCCGTTCTCACGGTCGATCTCGTCGCAGGCCAGCCAGGCGGCCACGCATGTGCCCGGTTCGACCCGTAGATAGAAGTTGTCCTGGTGCAGCGCCTGGCCCCGGGCGCCCGGCGGCTTGAAATAGAACATGCTCTGCGCGGCCAGCACCTCCTCGCCGAGCAACTGTTCCAGCACGCTCCGCAGTCGGGCGTCGAGGAGCACCCGGCGGGCGAGCGGACTGATCTCGTGAGGGTGCATCACTCTCGGATACACCGCGAGGGGGTCCACGGCGCCGGGGCGCGGCTCGAAATGCCCGGGCACCGGCCGCCCCGCCGCGTGCAGCGCTTCGAACTCGGCGCACAGCCGGTCGACTTCGTCCTGTGTGAACAGCCCGCGCACGACGGTGAAACCGTCCTCCCGGAACTGCCGCAGTCCCGCCTCGCCCGGGCGGGCAGCCCCGGCGCCGTCGATGTCCGTGACTGTCATGTGTGGCCTCCTCGGTCCCCGTGCCGCCTCGATCCGCTGCCGCCTCGGTCCGCTGCCGCGACTGGCACCGTAACCGCGGGCGGGGCGATGCGAAAGGCGGGGCACGAGGGGGTGCCGCGGGGTGAGGGAATGGCCCGCCATTTACGTCCGGAAAGGCGCCTCGAAAGGGCGTCAAAAGGGACTTGTGTACCGCGACCGCCCCACAGGGCGATGTCGTGTTGACATTTCGTCAATAAGTGGCGGCCGGTGCCCGTGTACGAAACCGTGTGATCTCTTGTTCGTCCTGGTCCGGTTGTGCGAAGGTGTGCCTTGTCGGCGCGCGGACAACGATTTTCCCATCGTGCGCACGAGACGCCTCCCGTCACACCTCCCATGCTTCACGAGAGCCGTCCCCCGCGGACGTCAGAGGCGTCGAACCCTGTGCGAGTCGTCCCGCCGCGCGGCGGAACCGCAAACCCGATGGTATGGACGTTATGCCGCATGCCCCGGAAGGAATGCAGCCCGTGAATGACGCAGGCCTGTCGAATTCCCCTTCGGCGCGCCGCTTCGACGCGACGGACGAACAGCTCAGCGCGGAGCTGAAGAAATGGACGGGGGCGTCGCCCGCGCTGCATCCCGTCGGTGAGCTGCTCGACCGGCACTGGGGGGCCGCCTTCACCTACGCCCGGCTGTGCACCGACGACGAGCGCGCGGCCGGCATGCTCACCACGGCCGCGTTCACCCGGCTGTTCGGTGAGACCCTGCGGCAGAACGGTCCGACCGCCGCCTGGCGGCCCCATCTGCTGGTCACCGTCCGCCGTATCGCGGCCGAGTGGGACACCGACGGCCGCCGCGATCTGCTGCATCCCACGCTGCGCTCCGAGGACGCCGGCGACGGCGCGGTCGCCGGCCGTGCGGACGCCCTCATGCTGCCGCCCGTGAACCGGCGCATGCTGTCCCGGGCGTTCCAGCGGCTGCCCGAGGCGGCTCGTTGCCTGCTCTGGCACGTCGAGGTCGAGGCCGAGCCCCTGGCGGTCCCGGCGGGCCTGCTCGGCCTCGAGGAGGACGGCGCCCGCGGCGAGTTGAGCCGGTCCCGCGAGCGGCTGCGGGAGGAGTGCCTCCAGGTCCACCGCGAACTCGCCACCGACGACGAGTGCCACCGCTACCACCGACTGCTGGACGTCACCTGCCGACGCGGCGGCGGCGACCTCGACCCCGACCTGCGCACCCACCTGGACGGCTGCCGGCACTGCACCCACACCGCCGATCAGTTGCTGCAGTTCGAGGGACTGCTCGGCACCGCCCTGGCCGACGGCATCCTGGGCTGGGCGGCCGCGGCCTACGTGGAGATCAGGGTGGCGGGCCACGGCGAGTCCGCCGACGCGCCCGGGGAGAAGTTCCGCGGCTACGCGGGCGAAGCCTTCACGGACGGGTCCTCCGCGACCGCCTCGGCCGAGGCCGCGGCCCGACCCGTGACCCGCGGCCGCCCGCGGTCCGGCCTGGCCTCCCGGATCGGAGCCCGCTTCGGCGACCTCTCCGCGGCCGCCACCGCCCAGGCCGGCCCCCGGGGAGGATCCGCGGCAGGGTCCGCGCCCGGCTTCGAGGCCGACGCACACCTCCGCCCCGGCTCCGCGGCCGACACCGACTCCCGCCCCGGCGCGAGCCGTTCGGCGCAGAAGGCGGCCCGTCGCGCCGCCCGTCGGCGCAACCTCGCCGCCGCGGTGGTGACCGTGAGCGGGCTCGTCGTCCTGCCGCTGCTGGTGTGGGCCGCCATCGACTCCGGCGACGGAGCCGCCCCGGCGGCGGGCAGCGGGGCCGCGGAGTCCGACGCCCCGGGCACGGACAGGGCCACCGGCGACCCGTCCTGGACCGGCGCGGACGCCGCCGCCCAGGGCACCGTGCGCGGCCGTCTGCACAACGTCGCCTCCGGGCTGTGCATCGCCGTCGAGGGGGCCAAGCCGGTCAGCGGCACCGAGGCCCGGCTCGCCGCCTGCACCTCCGCCGCAGGCCAGCAGTGGGCGTACGACCCGAACGGACTGCTGCGCAGCGCCGCGGCCCCCGACCTCTGCCTCGACTCCCGGCTCGGCTACTCGGTGCGGCTCGCCCCGTGCATCGGCGCCGCCCAGCCGGACGTCAAGAACGTCCAGTACGACTTCACCCTGCAGGGCACGCTCGTCCCGCGCTCGGGCCAGAACCTCGCTCTGGCGCCCGCCGCAACCGACGGCTCGGGCGCGCTCGTCCTGAAGAACCGGGTGGACGGCGCCGCCCAGCGGTGGGTCATCGACACCTCGCAGCCCGACCCGCAGATGCAGTTCGTCAACTGGGGCGCCTACAGCGACCCGTCCGACAGCCCGGCCCCGTCCGCCACGCCGAAGGCGGCGAAGCCGGCCCCGACACCGTCGCCCACGTCGACGCCGTCCGCCGCCCCGACGGCGTCCGGGGGCGCGTCCCCGAGTCCGGGCGACACGTCCTGCTGGTACGGGAACCCCTGCTCCGGCGGCCGGCCCGGCTCGCCCGGCGGCTACGGAAACGGCTCCGGCGGATATGGCTACGGCTACGGAGGGTACGGCGGTTACGGCTACGGGGGTTACGGCGGCGGGCAGCGCTGAACCGGGCGGTCAGGCGCCGATCACCTGGAGCGAGGCCCACAGCGCCACCACGGCCGGGATCAGCGCGGCCGGCACCGTCAGCAGGCCGAGCCGGGTGAACTCGCCGACCTCGACCTGCTCGTCGCGCTCCTGCACCACACGCCGCCACAGCAGCGTGGCGAGGGAACCGGCGTAGGTCAGGTTCGGGCCGATGTTCACCCCGAGCAGCACCGCGAGCACCGCCCCGGTCCCGGCCGGGGCGGCCAGCGGCACCAGGACCAGCACCGCGGGCAGGTTGTTGATCAGGTTCGCGAGGACGGCGGCCACCGCGGCGACGGCCAGCAGAGCGAGGAGACCCGAACCGCCGGGCAGCGCGTGCCGCAGCGCGGCGGCGAGACCGTTGTCGACCACCGCGCGCACCACGATCCCGAGCGCCAGCACGAACGCGAGGAACCCCAAAGTGGCCGCCCGCACCACGGCGAGGGGCGTCACGCGCCGGCGCGCCAGCGCGCGCCCGGCCATCACCAGGGCCCCGGCCAGCGCGGCCCAGGCCGGTTCGACCCCGAGGGCGGAGGCGACCACGAACCCCGCCAGCGTGCAGGCCACGGTGACCAGCGCGAACAGCGGCAGTTCGGGCTCCGGGCCGTCGTCGGCGGTGGGCTCGGCGGCGGGCAGGTCGGCGGCGAAGAACCGTCGCAGGACCAGGTACTCGGCACCGATCGCGACCACCCACGGCAGCGCCATCAGGGCGGCGAAGCGGGTGAAGGTCAGCCCGCTCGCGGTGAACGCCAGCAGGTTGGTGAGGTTGGAGACCGGCAGCAGCAGCGAGGCGGTGTTCGACAGGTGCGCGCACGCGTAGACGTGCGGCCTCGAGCGCACCCCCATCCGGGCGGCGGTGGCGAACACCACCGGCGTCAGCAGCACCACCGTGGCGTCCAGACTGAGCGCCGCCGTGACGGCCGACGCCAGCACGAACACCGCGACCAGCAGGCGCCGGGGCCGGCCGGCCGCCCGGCGGGCCATCCACGCGCCGCACGCGGTGAACAGCCCCTCGACGTCGCACAGGTGCGCCAGCACCAGCACCGCGGCGAGGAAGCCGACGACCGGCCCGAGCCGCTCGGCCTCCGTCAGGGCGTGCTCCGGCGACACCGCCCCCAGGGCGATCACCACCGCCGCCGCGGGGACGGCCACCAGGGCCTCCGACCGTCCGGCGGGACGCAGCACGGCCCACCCGAGAGCGGCGGCGAGCAGGAGGACGGACAGGCTTTCGGCGAGCGGGGTGTTCAGGGCGGATCTCCGGGACGGTGCAGGACGGGGAGCTGCCCGCGCATCGAGGGATCCGGGAGCCCGTCCATGAAAACATGTTCGGGTAAGAGCCCCGTGCGGCCGGGTCGGCGGGAGGAGCGCTTCACGCCTTCCGGAACAGCAGAACCGCCTCACGCCCAAGCGAACAGCAGAACCGCTTCACGCCTTCCGGAACAGCAGAACCGACTCACTCCTCCTCGAGGAGCGCCAGCTCCGCCCAGATCGTCTTGCCCTCGGTGGTGTGCCGGGTGCCCCAGCGCTGGGTGAGCTGGGCGACCAGGAGCAGGCCGCGGCCGCCCTCGTCCCAGGTCTTCGCCCGGCGCAGGTGCGGGGCGGTGTGGCTGTGGTCGGAGACCTCGCAGATCAGCGTCGTCGCGTCGTGGATGAGCCGGAGCCGGATCGGGCGGGAGCCGTACCGGATCGCGTTGGTGACGAGCTCGCTCACCACCAGCTCCGTGGTGAACGACGCGTCGCTCAGCTCCCAGCGCGACAGCTGCTCGACGGCCTGCTTGCGGATCGGCGCGACCAGCGACGGGTCGGCGGGGATGTCCCAGGTCGCGACCTGGGAGGCGGGCAGGCCCCGGGTGCGCGCGAGCAGCAGGGCCACGTCGTCGGCGGCGCCGCCGGCCGGCAGCAGGGTCTGCAGGATCCGGTCGCAGGTCTCGTCCAGGGAGTCCGACGGGTCCGCCAGCGCCGCCCTGAGCAGCCGCTGACCGGCGTCCGCGGCCCGTTCGCGGGACTCGACCAGGCCGTCGGTGTAGAAGGCGAACACACTGCCCTCGGCCACCTCAAGCTCGGCGGACTCGAACGGCAGCCCGCCCACGCCCAGCGGGGGGCCGGCGGGCAGCTCGATCCGCCGGGGCGCGCCGTCCGGCCGGAGCAGCACCGGCGGGGGATGCCCGGCGCGCGCCAGGGTGCAGCGCCGCGACACCGGGTCGTACACCGCGTACAGGCAGGTCGCGCCGACCTCACCGGGGCTGCCCTCGCCGCCGGCCTCCTCCGACAGCCGGACGACCAGGTCGTCCAGGTGGGTGAGCAGCTCGTCGGGGGCGAGGTCGATGTCGGCGAGGGTGCGCACGGCGGTGCGCAGCCGGCCCATCGTGGCCGAGGCCTGGACGCCGTGTCCGACGACGTCCCCGACGACCATGGCCACGCGCATTCCGGACAGCGGGATGACGTCGAACCAGTCGCCGCCGACCCCGGCGCGGGCGGCCGGCAGATAGCGGGAGGCGGCCTCGACGGCGGCCGTGCGCGGCAGGGTGCGCGGCAGCAGGCTGCGCTGCAGGGCGAGGGCCGTCTCGCGTTCGCGGGAGTAGCGGCGGGCGTTGTCGATGCAGACGGCGGCGCGGGTCGTGACCTCCTCCGCCAGCAGCACGTCGTCGGGGGAGAAGGGCTCGGGCCGCCGGAACCGGGTGAGGACGGCGACGCCGAGGGTGACGCCCCGCGCCTGGATCGGCACGGACATCGTGGAGTGGATGCCGATCTCCCGCACCCGGGCGGCGCGCGCCGGGTCCCAGGCCAGCCAGGAGTCCAGTCCGCCGTCGGCCACCGTGCCGACGACGGTGCGGCCCGCGGCCAGCGAGTCGGCCTGCGGCGAACCGGCCGGGTAGTCCTGCGCCTCGCCGGGCTTGGCCACCGCCTCGGGGCTGCCGGGGTTGACCGAATGGTGCGCCGCGCGCCGCAGGCTCACCGGCGGGACGAACCGGGCCGGGGGTTCGCCGTCCTGCGGGTCGAGCAGGTCGACGCTGACGAAGTCGGCGAGCGCGGGGACGCACACCTCGGCCAGTTCCTGGGCCGTGCGGGTCACGTCGAGGGTGCTGCCGATGCGCACGCTCGCCTCGTTGACCAGCTGGAGCCGCTCACGGGAGCGGTGGTTCTCGGTGAGGTCGTGGGCGGCCAGGCACACGCCCCGGATCCGGCCGGCCGGGTCGGTGACCGGCGCCATCCGGGCCAGCCAGGCGTGCGCGTGGTCCTCCCCGCCGGTCCGCATGAACGTCTCCACGTCCCGGGCCCGGCCGCTGTGGAGCACCCGCAGCATGTGCCGTTCCAGCTCGGCGCTCTGCGGGCGGCCGCCGATCTCGGAGAGCCGCAGTCCCTTGACGCGCTCCTCGGGGAGCCCGATCACCTCGCTCATCGCGTCGTTGATCCGGCGCAGCCGCAGCTGTTCGTCGTAGATCGCCACGGCGCAGGGGGACTGGACCAGCCCCGCCGCGGCGAGCAGGTCGTCCGAGCGGGCGGGGCCGCTCCCGGCGAGCGGGGTGACGACGAGCCACTGCCCGGGCCGGCCGTCCTCGGACCGGCTGTGGTGGGCGAGCAGCCAGGTGGACACCGGACGGCCGTCACGGTGGCGCAAAGTGACCGTTCCGTCCCAGCGGGAACCGGTGGGGAGGGGCAGGATTCCGGTCAGGAGTTCTGCCGCGGGCCGGCCCACGACCTCGTCCTGCGACCAGCCGAGGAGGGCACGGGCGCCCTCGTTCCACCCGATGAGCGTGCCGACGTCGTCGACGACGGCCCGGGCCGTCGCGGCCTCGTCGAACGGATACTCCGGGCTCATCTCGCCACTCCAACGCACCACTCACAGTGAACAGGCAGGTCACTTCCGTTCCAGCCTAGTGCGTTCCGCACGAGCGCGGACCGCAACCCCCGGGGGGTGGGGGATCAGCGGGCGGCCGCCGGCGTCAAGAGGCGGAACCGGCCGATCTTGCCGAAGGGTGTGCCAGGGGCTTCGGGAGGCCGCAGGGCACTTCCGCACCCTTGACGGGCAGGAGTGGCCCGTCGTCAGATTCTGTTAGTTAACGATGAGTTGTGAGCGCTTCTGGTTTTCGATGTCTACCTATGCCCGTTTCGTATCTGTCTTATGTCCGTCTGAAGTCCAGCTGAGGGAGAGTCGCCCATGACGGTCACGCGCAGATCGGTCCTCGCCGCCGCCTCCGCCGCCTCCGCCGCACCGGCCGCCGGAGCAGTCCTCGGCGGCGCCCCGCCGGCGCAGGCCGCCGCGCACTCCGCAGCACACGCCCCCGCCGCACCGGGGCGCCGTACGGTCCCGCTGCGCGACGGCTGGCGCTTCGCGCTGGTCGACCCCGGCGGGCTCACCGACCCGACCGGCCGGTACGCGGACGCCGCAGACCCCGGCCACGACGACTCGGCCTGGCGCGCGGTGGCGGTCCCGCACGACTGGAGCATCGAAGCGGCCCCCACCACGCAGTACGGCACGACCAGCGGCACCGGGTTCTTCCCCGGCGGCCTCGGCTGGTACCGGCTCGCCTTCACCCTGCCGCCCGCGCACACCGGCAAGCGGATCTCGGTGGAGTTCGACGGCGTCTACATGGACTCCACCGTCTACTGCAACGGCGTCGAGGTCGGCCGCCACCCGTACGGCTACACCGGGTTCGCCTTCGACCTCACCGACCTGCTGCACACGGACGGCGCCACCGACAACGTGATCGCGGTCAGGGTCCAGAACCAGCTCCCGAGCAGCCGCTGGTACTCCGGCAGCGGCATCTACCGCGAGGCCCGCCTGGTCGTCACGGAGCCGGTGCACGTGACCCGCTGGGGCACGCACGTCACCACCCCGGAGGTCACCGGGAAGCGGGCCGTGGTCCGGGTCGCCACCACCGTGGCTAACGCGTCCGGCGCGGGCGCGGACGTCGAGATCGTCTCGCGGGTCCGCGCCCCGAACGGCCGCACGGTCGCCCGTACGTCCTCCACGGTCGCCGTGACCGACCGGACCACCGAGACCCACGAGCTCTCCGTGGCCCGTCCTCGGCTGTGGGACTTCGCGACCCCCCAGCACCGCTACACCCTGGAGACCGAACTGCGCGTCGGCGGCCGGGTCGTCGACTCCTGCAGCACCCCGTTCGGCATCCGCACCTTCCGCTTCGACCCGGACGAGGGCTTCCACCTCAACGGCGTGCACGCCAAGATCAAGGGCGTCGACCTCCACCACGACCTCGGCGCGCTCGGTGCCGCCGTCAGCGTAGACGCGATCCGCAGACAGATGACGATCATGAAGTCGATGGGCGTCAACGCGTTCCGCACCTCGCACAACCCGCCCGCGCCGGAGATGATCCGGGTCTGCGAGGAACTCGGCATCGTGATGCTGGTCGAGGCGTTCGACTGCTGGAAGACCGGCAAGACGCGCTACGACTACGGCCGGTTCTTCGACGAGTGGTGCGAGCGGGACGCCACCGAGATGGTGCTCGCGGCCCGCAACTCGCCGGCCGTCGTGCTGTGGTCCATCGGCAACGAGATCCCCGACTCCACCTCCACCGCCGGTCTCGCCATGGCCGACCGGATCATCGCCGCGATCAGGGCAGCGGACGACACCCGCCCGCTCGTCATCGGCTCGGACAAGTACCGCAGACCGCCCGCCAGGGGCACCGCCGCCGACCTGATGCTGGCCAAGCTGGACGGCCTCGGCCTCAACTACAACACCGCCCAGTCCGTGGACGCCCTGCACGCCGCCTATCCGCACCTGTTCCTCTTCGAGTCGGAGTCGTCCTCGGAGACCTCGACCCGGGGCGCCTACCAGGAGCCCGAGCACCTCAACACCGGCGAGAACCACACCCCGGGCGGACGGGCCACCTCGTCCTACGACAACAACCTCGCCTCCTGGACGATGAGCGGCGAGTACGGGCACAAGAAGGACCGGGACCGGAAGTGGTTCACCGGGCAGTTCCTGTGGTCCGGCATCGACTACATCGGCGAGCCCACGCCGTACGACGTGTTCCCGGTCAAGGCGTCCTTCTTCGGAGCGGTCGACACGGCCGGCTTCCCCAAGGACATGTACCACCTGTTCCGCAGCCAGTGGGTCGACGAGCCCATGGTCCACCTGCTGCCCATGACCTGGAACCACGAGCCGGGCGACACGGTCGAGGTGTGGGCGTACTCCAACGTCGACACCGTCGAGCTCTACCTCGACGGAAAGTCCCTGGGCGTGCGCAGGTTCGACGCGAAGAGGACCGTCGACGGCCGTCCCTACCTGGAGACCACCGAGGCGACCGGCGACGACAAGACCTTCACCACCGGGCCCTACCCCGGCAGCTACACCAGCCCGGGCGGCAGCGCGGGCAAGCTGCACCTGACGTGGCGGGTGCCGTTCGCGCCGGGCGAGCTGAAGGCGGTGGCCCGCAGGAAGGGCAGGACGGTCGCCACCGACGTCCTGCGCACGGCGGGCGCCCCGCACGCCGTGCGCCTCACCGCCGACCGCGGGTCCCTCCCGGCGGACGGGCGGTCGCTGGTCTTCGTGACCGCCGACGTCGTCGACGCGCGCGGGACCGTGGTGCCCGACGCCGAGCACCTCATCTCCTTCGAGGTGCGCGGCGGTTCCCTCGCGGGCCTCGACAACGGCCGGCAGGAGAGCGCCGAGCGTTACCAGGCCAGTACCCGCACCGCCTTCCACGGCAAGGCGCTCGCCGTCGTGCGCTCCGGTGTCGAGGCCGGCGCGCTGAAGGTGACCGCACGGGCGGAGGGCCTGCGCAGGGGCACCGTCACGGTGCGCGCCACGCCTGCCCGCCCGGTCGCGACCACCCCGACCGCCGTCTTCACCGCGGACCTCCCCGCGCCGGTGAGCCACCCCTGGCCGGACGCCAGTTATTCCGGCCGCCCGGACACCCTGCCGGCCGCGATGCTGGACGGCGACCCGGCCACCGGGTGGTCCAACGCGTTCGTCAAGGCGGCCACCGCCCTGCTGCCCGCCTTCAGCGGGGCCAGGCCGAAGGACTGGGTGTCGGTGGACTACGGACGCGTCAGGGACTTCGACCGGGTGGAGGTGTCCTTCACCGTCGACGCCGCGCACAGCCTGCCCGCCTCGGTTACCGCCGAAGTCTGGGACGGTCGGCGCTACGTGCCGGTCACCGGGGCCGCCGTCGACTGGGCCACCGCCTCGAACACACCCACGGCGCTCACCTTCGATCCCGTGCGCGGCTCGAAGCTCCGGCTGCACCTCACCAGCGGCGCACCCGGCACGGCCCGCGGCGCGCTCCGCATCACCAGATGGGAGGCCTGACCGCCTGACCGGCCGGCCGACGGGCGGGGCGCCCCGGCGGGGACCCGCCGGTCGGGGCGCCACCGCGCGCCGGCCCCCTCGCGTGCGCGTCGCCCTCCCCGGAAGCGCCTCAGCCCGCGTCGGCCCCCTCGAACGTCACCTTCGCCGTGTCCACCGTGGCCGCGCTGCGGCCGGGCGCGCTCTGCCACGACCAGTACAGATTGGTGTGGGCGATGACCTCCTCAGGGGCGGGCGCACCGTACTCTCTGAGGTCCTCGGTGGTGTGCGCGTCGCCGACCAGCGTCACGTCGTAGCCCCGCACGAACGCGCCGTGCAGGGTCGAGCGGATGCACGCGTCCGTCTGCGCTCCCGTGACGACGACCCGGCCCACCCCTTGTTCGGCGAGCACCGACTCCAGCTCCGTGTCCTCGAAGGAGTCGAAGTACCTCTTGTGCACGAGCGGCTCCGGGTCGAGGCGGACCAGCTCCTCGACGTACTGCCAGTTTTCGCTGCCGCGCACCAGCTCGCCGTCCGAGTGCTGTACCCAGACGACCGGCACCTCCTGCGCGCGGGCGGTGTCGATCAGGGCGCCGATGTTGGCGATCACCTCATCGCGCCGGGGCGTGCCCGCCACCACGCCCTTCTGGACGTCGATGACGAGCAGGGCCGTACGCGACCGGTCGGGCAGAGTGGTCATGGATCCCCC
Source organism: Streptomyces sp. B21-105 (assembly GCF_036898465.1). Taxonomy (NCBI): domain Bacteria; kingdom Bacillati; phylum Actinomycetota; class Actinomycetes; order Kitasatosporales; family Streptomycetaceae; genus Streptomyces; species Streptomyces sp. B21-105. Next base: position 8,554,548 of record NZ_JARUMJ010000001.1, read on the forward strand.
CGTTCTCGAAGTTCTCGAACTGCTTCGCCGTGACGTCCACATTAGGACGCCCCACTGACAACGGCCCCGAGGGCATTTCGTCCGCACCGTTGACGGGGTGTCATGACTGCAACAAGCATGTCCTTCGACCCCTCCCTGGGAGCGCTCCCATCGGCCGGCCCGGTCCCGTGCGGAGCGTCCCGCGTCTTCCGAGGAGCCCGGACGTGAAACCACGCAGCACCGCCCTGTTGTCCCTCGCGGCCCTGCTGGGCGCGGCGCTCACCGCGCTGCCCGCCCAGCAGGCCGGCGCCGAGGAGGCCGAGCAGGTCAGGAACGGCACCTTCGACACGACCGCGGATCCGTGGTGGACCAGCAACGTCACCGCGGGCCTCGCCGACGGCCGGCTCTGCGCGGACGTGCCCGGCGGCACCGTCAACCGCTGGGACTCCGCCGTCGGCCAGAACGACATCACCCTGGAGAAGGGATCGACGTACCGGTTCTCCTTCAGTGCCTCCGGCGTCCCCGAGGGGCATGTGGTGCGCGCCGTCGTGGGCCTCGGGGCCGCGCCCTACGACACCTGGCACGAGGCGACGCCGGTGCTGAGCGCGTCGGGGGAGTCGTACACGTACACCTTCACCGCCCCCGTCGACAGCGCCCAGGGACAGGTCGCCTTCCAGGTCGGCGGCAGCGCCGACCCCTGGCGGTTCTGTCTCGACGACGTGTCGCTGCTGGGCGGGGTGCCGCCCGAGGTGTACGAGCCCGACACCGGACCGCGGGTGCGCGTCAACCAGGTCGCCTACCTGCCCGCCGGGCCGAAGAACGCCACGCTGGTGACGGACGCCGCCGGCAAGTTGCCCTGGCAGCTGAGGAACGCCGCCGGGGCGACGGTCGCGAGGGGCTGGAGCGTGCCGCGCGGCCTCGACGCCTCGTCCGGGCAGCGCGTGCACTCCATCGATTTCGGCGCTTTCCGCAAGGGCGGCACCGGCTTCACCCTGGTCGCCGACGGCGAGACCAGCCGCCCCTTCGACATCGGCACGGCCGCCTACCGGCGGCTGCGCGTCGACGCGGCGAAGTACTACTACACGCAGCGCAGCGGCATCGCGATCCGTGACGACCTGCGGCCCGGATACGGCCGTGCCGCCGGACACGTGGGCGTCGCGCCCAACCAGGGCGACGCGTCGGTGCCCTGTCAGCATGGGGTGTGCGACTACACCCTCGACGTCTCCGGCGGCTGGTACGACGCCGGGGACCACGGCAAGTACGTCGTCAACGGGGGCATCGCGGTCTGGGAGCTGATGAGCACCTACGAGCGTTCCCTGCACGCCCGCACCGGCCACCCGGCCGCGCTCGGCGACGGCACGCTCGCCCTGCCCGAGAGCGGCAACAAGACGCCGGACATCCTCGACGAGGCCCGCTGGGAGCTGGACTTCCTGCTGAGGATGCAGGTGCCGGCCGGACAGCCGTTTGCGGGCATGGCCCACCACAAGGTCCACGACGAGCAGTGGACGGGCCTGCCGCTGTTGCCGGACGACGACCCGCAAAAGCGCGAGCTGCACCCGCCGACGACCACCGCGACCCTCAACCTGGCCGCTGCCGCCGCCCAGGCGGCCCGGCTCTACAAGCCCTACGACAAGGCGTTCGCGGCGAAGGCGCTGCAGGCGGCGCGCACCGCCTGGGCGGCCGCCGTGGCGCACCCGAAGGTGTACGCCGACCCGGCCGACGCCACCGGCGGCGGCGCCTACAACGACGACGACGCGACCGACGAGTTCTACTGGGCGGCGGCCGAGCTGTACCTGACCACGGGGGAGAAGCAGTACGCCGACTTCGTCGCCGGCTCGCCCGTGCACACCGCCGACGTGTTCGTCCCCTACGGATTCGACTGGTCGCGCACGGCCGCCGCGGGGCGGCTCGACCTCGCCCTCGTGCCCAGCAAGCTGCCGGGACGGGACAAGGTGCGCCGGTCGGTGGTGCGCGGCGCGGACACGTATCTGGCCGCCCTGGCGGCACAGCCGTACGGCATGCCCTACGCACCCGACGGCAACCGCTACGACTGGGGCTCCAGTCACCAGGTCCTGAACAACGCCGTGGTCATCGCCACCGCCTACGACCTGACCGGCGCGTCCAAGTACCGTGACGGGGCCGTCGAGAGCATGGACTACGTCCTCGGCCGCAACGCCCTGAACATGTCGTACGTCACCGGCTACGGCGAGGTGAACTCCCACCGCCAGCACAGCCGTTGGTACGCCCACCAGCTCGACCCGAACCTGCCGGACCCGCCGGCCGGAACGCTTGCGGGCGGACCGAACTCGAGCATTCAGGACCCCTACGCGCAGGGCAAGCTCCAGGGGTGCGTCGGGCAGTTCTGCTACATCGACGACATTCAGTCCTGGTCGACGAACGAGACCGCGATCAACTGGAATGCGGCGCTGGCCCGGATGGCGTCCTTCGTGGCGGATCAGCAATAGGACGCGACCGGTCGGGAGCGAGCACGGACCGAACATCTTCTGGTACCGCGCGGTCGCCAGTTTGACCTGGGAATATTTACGAGTAAGTACCCGCGCGGTACCGTGAAGGACATGCCAGCCCTCAATGTGGAGTTCAGCGATCGCGAGCTGGAGGACCTGCGGCAGATCGCCAAGGAACGCGGTACGTCGATGAAGGCACTCGTGCGGGAGGCGGCCGCGGCCGACATCGCGCGGCACCGGGCGCTGCAGGAGGGCGCGGAGGAATTCCGCAGGTTCTTCGCGTCCCACGCCGACGAGTTCGCGGCCGCCTTCCCCGACGACGAGCGTGCCGCGACGAGCGTGGGGCGGGTCGCCTGACCGATGACAGCCGTCATCCACATCGACGTGCCCTGGCTGCTCCAGCGCCATGAAGAGGTCCTGCCCGAGCAGCCCACCGTCAACGACTTCTCGGCCCTCGTCGCCGCCGTCGCCCGGCACCGGGTCGATCCGCCCAAACTGGGCGTGGACTCCGACCCCGCCTGGCGGGCGGCAGCGCTGCTGCACACGCTCACCCTGCTCAGGCCACTGCCCTCGGCCAACGCCCGCTTCGCCTGTGCGACGGCGGTGGCGTACATGTTCACCAGCGGCGTCGGCATCGATCCGCCGTACGGCGCGCTCGTCGACCTCGCCCGGGATCTCCTCGACGGGAAGACCGACGTCTACGGCGCGGCCGACCGGCTGCGCTCCTGGCAGATATAGCGCGGGTCGCCACGGGACGCCTGGGACCCGTCCTGAGGAAGACCTTCCGGGCCGCCGGCCGAGGGCGGGAGGAACAGGGCCGGCGGCCGTTTCGCGCAGGAGAGCCGCCGTCCTGCGCGGGGCCTTTCGAGGAAGTGGCCGGTTCCAGCCAACTACCGGGGCCGGTGCGGCGGGAGCGTGCGCACGGCCCCGCCGCGTGCGCGCGTTTCGCACGGGGCGCAAGAAGGGATTCCGGCCGGGACGCCCGACTTCTCAAAAAGGCCGCCGTACGAGGTGGGAGCGAGGTGGGAGCCGCTTTTCGCTTATCGACTTTTCATCAACAAAGGGCCCTCCCGGCCTTCGCCTTGTTGTGCGCGACTTAGTTGTGCAATGGTGAACCACCCGTGCGGGTGGTCATGGCCGGACCCCCTGCGTTCGTCGGCGGAGGCGAATTGGCGCTCCCTGCCCGCACCGAACAGGTACGTACCAAAGGAACTCGCTCAGTGCCCACCCCTCAGCCTCCGCTTCCGCCTTACCCCCCGCCGGGCCAGGGCCCCGGAGAGTCCGACGAATCCCTCGCCGCCGGAATACGCGGCGGCGCGGACAGTGAGGTCGCCCAGTACACGGCGCTGCTGATCGCCCGGCACTGGCGGCCGGTGCACGAGTACGCGGTCATCTGCCTGGCCTCCTCCGGAAGCGTCGCGTCGATGATCACCGCCGCCGCCTTCCACCAGGTCTTCGACCGGCTCAAGCTGGGCGAGCCGGGCACCGCGCTGCGCCCCCGACTGCTGGTGACCGTACGGGACATGGCACGGCTGTGGTCCGCCGACGAGCAGCTGTCGGGCGTCCTGCCGGTGCTGCGCAAACCGGCCGGGGCCCGGGGCATGCGCACCGCGAAGTCCATGACGCCGGAGAACCGGGTACTGGCGGAACGCTCGTTCCAGGGCCTCCCCGCGGTCGCCCGCTGCGTGCTGTGGCACGTGGAGGTCGAGGCCGAACAGGTCACCGTCGCGGCCGGACTGCTCGGCATGGACACCGAGACCGTGTCCGCGGCCCTCGAACAGGCCCGCGACAAGCTCCGCGAGGGCGTCGTGCGCGCCCACCGGGAACTCGCGCCGAGCAAGGACTGCGGCTTCTACAACCGACTGCTGGACGTGCCGATCCGGCGCGGCGGCGAACTCCTGCCCGACGTGCGCAAGCATCTGGACGAGTGCCGCTACTGCCGTTCCGCGGCCGAACAGCTCGGCGGCTTCGAGAACGGCCTCGGCCTGCTGCTCGCCGAGGCCGTGCTCGGCTGGGGCGCCCGCCGCTACCACGACACCCGGCCGGGCCGGTCGCGTCAGCAGACCGTCCGTCTCAAGGGCTCGGCGCGGCACCGCGGCGGCGGAACCCGAGGCAGGGGCGGCGCCCTGCTCTCGAAAATCCCCTCGCCGCGCCGGCGCGCGTCCGACGGCCCGCGCTCACCGCGCAGGCTGTTCGCCGGCGTCGGACTGGCCTCGGCCGGCCTGGTGACCACCCTGCTCGCGGCCGGTCTGTGGACGGACGGCGGCAGCGCCGACCCCGCCTCTTCCACCAGCGGTGCTCCTGGCACCGACTCGCAGGCCGCCACCGCCTCGCCGACCGCCCCCGGCACCGCCCGCATGCCCGCCACGCCCCGGCAGACCAGGCTGCGCAACGCCGCCGCGGACCTGTGTCTGGACGTCCGCGGCGAGGCGAAGGCGGGCGCGTCGGTCGAGCTGGCGGGCTGCTCGTCCGAGGCGACCCAGCAGTGGTCGTACGACGACGACGGTCAGCTGCGCAGCGTGGCTCAGCCCGACCTGTGCGTGGACTCGCACGTGGACGCCGGCGTGGTCATCCTCGGCGGATGCGTCGACGCCACCGACGCCCGCGGTGAGGACGTCCGCTACGACCTCACCGTGCAGGGCGAGTTGCTGCCCCGCTGGGACGAGGCGCTCGCTCTCGCCCCGGCCGGTGAGAGCGCTGGCAGCGACCTGGTGGTGAAGGTGCGCGACCACTCGACGGGCCAGCGCTGGCTGACCGACGTCCCCGCGGCGAGCCCGGGCTCCCTCGCGGTCACCGGGACCGACGCGCCGCCCTCGGCCCGCCCCGTCGACCTGACGGACGGGGCCGTCTGAGGCTCGGTCCGTCCGAGGTTCGGTCCGTCCACGGCCAGGTCCGGTCTGGTCCCGTCTGTCCGGCCTCATGCCCTGCCGGCCCTGCCCGGTCGGTCCGGTCCGGGTCCGGGCGGGTGCGCGCGGGCCGTCAGCCGGAGTCCTCGACGAGGTCGTCGGGGCCGACGGTCGACGGGCGGCGGTGGCCGCAGAGAGCCAGTGTGAGGTCGAACTCGGCGAGCAGGCAGCGGATCACGTGCTCGACACCGGACTGCCCGTCCAGGCCGAGCCCGTAGACGTAGGGCCGGCCGAGCAGAACCGCCTGTGCGCCGAGGGCGAGGGCCTTGAAGACGTCGTCGCCGGTGCGCACCCCGCTGTCGAACAGCACGCTCAGCCGGTCGCCGACCGCCCGCGCCACCCGGGGCAGCGCGTCGGCGGCCGCCACCGAGCCGGCCACCTGCCGGCCGCCGTGGTTGGAGACCACCACGCCGTCCATCCCGGCGTCCGCCGCCAGCCGGGCGTCGTCCGGGTGCAGCACACCCTTGAGGACGATCGGGCCGTCCCAGTTCTCCCGCAGGAACGCCAGGTCCGGCCAGGTCTTGCCGGGGTCTGCGAACAGGTTCACGAAGTGCAGCACAGCCGCGTTGGGGTCCTCGTGCACGGGCTTGGCGAGGCCCGCGGTGAAGGCGGCGTCGGTGAAGTAGTTGGCCGTGCCCACGCCGTGCAGGAACGGCAGATAGGCCTGGTCGAGGTCGCGGGGCCGCCAGGCCAGCATCGGGGTGTCGAGGGTGACGACCAGCACCGTGAAGCCGCTCGCCCTCGCCCGGCTCAGAAAGCTGCGGGTGACCTCACGGTCCTTGGACCAGTACAGCTGGAACCAGCGCTCGGCGTCCCCCATCGCCTCGGCCACCTGCTCGATCGGCGTGCTGGACGCCGACGACAGGATGTACGGGACGCCGTGAGCCGCCGCCGCCCGGGCCGCAGCGGACTCCGCCTCCGGATGCATGATCGACAGCACGCCGACAGGCGCCAGCGCCAGCGGGGCGGGCAGTGCGCGGCCCAGCACCTCGACCGAGAGGTCCCGCTCGTGCACGTCGCGCAGCATGCGCGGCACGATCCGGCGGCGCTCCAGGGCCGTCCGGTTCGCCCGCGCCGTGCTGCCGTCGCCCGCGCTGCCCGCGACATAGCCGACCGGCCCCGGCCCCAGCCGCTGCTCGGTGAGCTCCTCCAGCCGGGTCAGGTCGGTGGGCAGCCGGGGGACCGCGCCGGTCATCCCGTTGAGATAGATCTCGTACTGGAAGTCCCCCCAGTGCTTGCCCATCCGTCCGTCCCGTCTCTCGTCGTCCCGTTGCGCGGGGTGTGGTGGTGCGCGGGTGCGGTGGTGCCGCAGGGGCGACCATACCGGCGGGTCGGTGCCGTGGTCCGGCCCGTGACGGCTCATGACGGCTCGCTTCGAAGAGATCGTCGGGCCCGTGAGGGCGTTAGCGGAATGTTTCAGGCCGATTAACGAAGCTATGAGAACCGGTCATCGAACCGATCGAAGGGATCATGAAGCGCTTGTTTTCGGCGTTGGAACGTTCGAAGTTGGTGACTTCGCGCCACTGATTCAATACGCAAGGTTACTGAAACCCATGGGGTCGATGTGAGTTTCGGCAGCGGACTCGGCAGACTCGCGCTCGCCGCGTTCGGCACCGACCGAGTCGGACCGGCACACCCCCGAATCGAGCGGAAGGATGCACACAATGCGGAACACCGCGCGCTGGGCAGCGACCCTCGGCCTCACGGCCGCAACCGTCTGCGGATCCCTCACCGGATCCGCGCTCGCCGCCCCGGCCGCAGCGCCGACCTCCCTGTACGCCCCGTCGGCACTCGTGCTGACCGTGGGGCACGGAGAGACCGCCGCCACCGCCGACGCGGCCCGGGCCGTCACCCTGAGCTGCGCTCCGACGCCCTCCGGCACGCACCCGGCCGCCGCCCTGGCCTGCGCCGAACTGCGCTCGGCCGGCGGCGACCCGGAGCTCCTGGCGGGCCCGGGCCATGCCGTGTGCACCCGGCAGTACGACCCGGTGGTCGTCACCGTGGACGGCGTGTGGCAGGGCAAGCGCGTCGTCTTCGCGCACACCTTCGCCAACGAGTGCGTGAAGAACGCTGCCGAGAGCAGCCTCTTCGCGTTCTGAGGACCGGGATCACGTGGTCCCCGTGGACACCGAGGCAGGCTCGTGAAGTGGGGAGTGCGAGCCCCTGACGCGGGACCGCCGTGATCTCGTACCCGGAGGCCGGACCGGTGGTGTGGGGCTGCCGCCGGCCTCCGGGCTTTCTCGTGCACCACCCGGCCGCACCCGCCTGCGCGGGTGCGGCCCTCGCACGCCATGACCTGTCAGGAACGCTCGCGGTCCCGGTGGCTGGTGTCGCACCAGGGATAGCGGCGGCTGCGCCGACAGGTGCACAGGGCCACCCGGAAGCGGTCGGAGGAGACGGTGGTGCCGTCCTCCAGTTCCACCTCCACCGGGCCCTCGACGAGCAGGGGCCCGCTGCGTCGGACGCTGATCCGGCAGGGCCTGTCGGCGGGGGAGTTCGACACGGGCGACCACCAGCTCCTCGTTCTCGTCGTTTGTCGTTGCTCCTCGTCGTTTCCCGTCCTCGGCTCCCGACGCCTCTCGACGCATCTCGTCGTCGTGGGGCGGCGGGGCCGGTCAGGAGACGCGGGCGGTCCCCCGCTCGGGCAGCGGGATCCGCAGGGAGGACCCGCCCGAGCGCCAGGCGGCCAGCAGCCGGTCGCCGAGGCGGTCCTCCAGCATCCCGGTCGCGTCGACGCCGAAGGCGATGTCGGCCGCGAGGTGGGGCTCCTCCTCGAGGAGGCCGGCGATGACCTCGTGGCGCACGACCTGTTCGTGGACGGCGTCCGCCTCGACGTGCTCGTCGTAGAAGTGCACGGCGGCGGGGCCGGCGTCCGCGCGGCGCATCGCCCGGGCGAGCCGCCGCGAGCCGGGCGAGGAGGTGATCTCCACCGCCGCGAAGTGTCCGACGAGTGCGCCCCGCAGGGACCTGTGCAGGCCGAACAGGGACATCATGTTGACCACGGCCAGTGTCTGCGCGCACGCCGCGTCCAGATAGCGGCCGTAGCCGGTGTCCAGCCCCAGGTCCGCCATCAGGTCCGCGAAGAGCCGGGCGTGCACGCGCTCGGGCCGGCCGCCGCCGTACTCGTCGAACTCCACCGCGGCCATGGCGGCCTTGGCCCGGCCCCACAGCCGAGGCAGCACCCACGCGTGCGGGTCCGCCTCCTTGAGGTGGTACAGGGAGCGCTGCGCCGCGTACTCGCGCAGCTGCCAGGCCTCGCCCTCGGCGGCCAGGAAGTGGCTGACCCCCGTGCCCTCGACGGGCTCCACGAGGATCTCCGCCAGCGCTTCGTCGAGGGAGGCGTGGACCGGTGTGTCCGTGCGCAGGGCGGTCAGGAAGCGGTGTTCCAGCGCGGCCCGGACCCGCAGCAGGGCCGGGTCCCACTCGAGGTCCGGGGACACCCCGGCGAAACCGCGGTAGTGCAGCTCGTAGCAGAGGTACAGGGCCAGCTGGAGGTCGTCGCCGTACGGGGAGGCGGACGCCGCCGCCTCGGTCGCCGGGAGGGGGCCCGCGTCCTCCAGGTACGCGCGGACGGCCGTGGAGAGCGGGCCTCGGGGGGCCGGCAGCGGCGGTCCGGCAAGGTCGTGTGCCATGCGGGCCGGGTACCCCGCGGGCGACGGAACACCCCCTCGGCCTGCGGTGGGACGGCGGTGGGTCCGCCCGGGGAATCCGGCACGGGGAGGGGCATCGGCACAGGGAAAGACGGGGGAGGCCGCCGTCCGGTGCGGACGGCGGCCTCCTCTCCCCGGTGGGCGGCTCCCGCGCCCGATACGGCACGTCACATGTGGATCACCGGCGCGGCGTCCGCGTCCTGCTCCGGCACTCCGCGGCGGAAGAGCGCGAAGGCGACGACCGCGCCCGCGGCGAAGAAGCCGGCCGACCACCAGAACGCGGTGGTGTAGCTCTCGATGGTGGCCTGCGCCTGGACCAGCTTGTCCGCCGGGTTCTTGCCGGCCAGGTAGTCCGTCGCGGCGCTCGTGGCGAGGGTGTTCAGAAGGGCCGTCCCGATCGATCCGCCCACCTGCTGCATCGCGTTGACGGTGGCCGAGGCCACGCCCGCGTCCTCGGCGGCGACCCCGCCGGTGGCCAGCTGCATGGCGGGCGGCATGACCAGACCGAGGCCGATGCCGATGACGACCAGCTGCGGCAGGACGGCGCTCAGGTAGTGCGAGCCGACGCCGATCCCGGTCAGCCAGGCCATGCCTGCCGCGGCGACGGCGAAGCCCAGCGGGATGACCGCCTTCGGGCCCAGCCGCGGCACCAGGGCCGTCGTGCCGAGCTGCGCCGCGATCATGAGCGCGGCGACCATCGGCAGGAACGCCACACCCGTCTTCGTCGGGCTGAAGCCGAGGTTCAGCTGCAGGTAGTAGGTGAGGAAGAGGAACACGCCGAACATGCCGGCGCCGGAGATCAGCACGGCGAAGAACGAGGCCGCGCGGTTGCGGTCGAGCAGGATGCGCAGCGGCAGCAGCGGGTGCGCGGCGCGGGTCTGCCACCAGGTGAAGGCGGCCAGCAGCAGGCCGCCCGCGATCAGGAAGCCCCAGGTCAGCGGCGAGGCCCAGTCGTGGGTCTCCGCGTTGGAGAAGCCGTAGACCAGGGCGAACAGACCGGTGGCCACCAGGACGGTGCCGGGCACGTCCAGCTTGGAGTTCGCGGCGTCGCGGTGGTGGGTGAGCAGGAGCCAGCCGCCCGCGAAGGCGAGGACGGCGATGACGACGTTGACATAGAGCGTCCAGCGCCAGTCGAACGCGTCGGTCAGGACGCCGCCGAGCAGCAGGCCCACCGCGCCGCCCGCGCCGGCGATGGCGCCGTAGACGCTGAACGCCCTGGCCCGCTCCTTGGCGTCGGTGAACGTGGTGTTGAGGAGGGAGAGCGCGGCCGGGGCGAGGAGCGCGCCGAAGGCGCCCTGCAGCGCGCGGGCGGTGACCAGCATCTCGAAGTTGGTGGCGGCGCCGCCGAGCGCCGAGACGGCGGCGAAGCCGACGACGCCGATCAGGAAGGCCGTCTTGCGGCCGAAGAGGTCGGCTATGCGGCCGCCGAGCAGCAGCAGCGAGGCGAACGCCAGGGCGTACGCGGTGACGATCCACTGCCGGCTGCCGTCGGAGAAACCGAGGTCGGCCTGGGCGGAGGGCAGGGCGATGTTCACGATGGTGGCGTCCAGCACCACCATCAGCTGGGCGAGGGCGACCACCGCGAGGATCCACCACTTCTTGGCGGAGGCCGCGGACGGATCCTGCTCGGCGCCCGTGCGGGCGTCTTCCGTCAAAGTTTTGGAGGCCATGGGGAACCACTCCAGGGACGTCGGCGAAGAACACGTAAACGAAACTGTTTCGTACACCTGGAGGCTAGACCAGTTTCTGCGAAACGGCAAAGTTTCGTTAGTGGGTATCGGATCGCTGGTCCCGGATCGCTGGTGCCGGGTGCCGGGTGCCGGGTAGTGGGGGTGAGCGGGGGGCGATCAGCCCGCCGGGCGCGTCCGGCGGGCTCTACGCCAGCTGTCGTCGCAACAGCTCGTGCAGTCGGCCGCCGGTGTCCGCGAGGAGCCGGGCCGGCGGACCCTGCTGGGTGATCCTGCCGTTCTCCATCACGACCACCCGGTCGGCGTCCATCACCGTCGACAGCCGGTGCGCGATGACCACGCGCGTCGCGTTGAGCTTGCGGGTGCTCTCGATGACCGTGCGCTGCGTCTCGTTGTCGAGGGCGCTGGTCGCCTCGTCGAAGAACAGGATGCGCGGCCGCCGGATCAGCGCCTGCGCGATCATCAGCCGCTGACGCTGACCGCCCGAGACGGACCCGCTGCCGGAGACGATCGTGTGCAGCCCCATCGGCATGCGTCTGACGTCCTCCGCGAGCCCCGCCAGTTCGGCCGCCGCCATCGCCTCCTCCGGCGTGTAGGCCCCCGTCCCGCAGATGACGTCCAGCAGCGAGCCGGTGAACGGCTGGGCGTGCTGGAGCACCACCCCGCACTGCCGGCGCACCGCCGCCTGGTCCAGCGCCGCCAGGTCCTGGCCGTCGTACAGCACACTGCCCGAGAGGGGCCTGTCGAAGCCGATTAGCAGCCGCAGCAGGGTCGACTTGCCGCACCCGCTCGGGCCGACGACCGCCACGAACTCGCCCGGCCGCACCTCGAAGGAGACGTCGTCGAGAACGAGGGGACCGTCGTCGGAGTAGCGGAACGAGAGCCGACGGGCCTCGAGCGCGCCGGTCAGCGGGCCGGGGCGGATGTTCGCGCTGCGCACCTCCGGGGTGGCCTCCAGCACCGGCCGGATCTCCTCGAACAGCGGCAGCGCGGCCACCGCCGAGACGAACGCGCCGGTCAACGAGGTGACCGAGGTGAGCAGCATCGTCATGGAGGTGTTGAAGGTGAGGAAGTCCGCCGCCGACAGCGCGCCCCGTGCGGGGCCGGCCAGCAGCATGAACATCAGCAGCGAGCACAGCGGCAGGTACACCGAGCCCAGCACCGCGCTGAGGTTCTTGATCCGGCCGAGCCGCTGCTGGAGCTCACGGCTGCGCGCGAACTGCGCCGCCCAGGCCGCGTACGCGTAGTTCTCGGCCGCCGCCACCCGCAGCTTCGGCAGCCCGCGCAACGTCTGGAACGCCTGGTTGTTCAGCTTGTTGGAGAGCACGACGAGCCGCCGCTGCCAGCGCACCTGCCACAGCCCGAGCGCCAGGAACACCGACGCGATCACGACCAGCATGCCGATCGCGGCCAACGCCATCGGCACGCTGTACCAGAGCAGCAGCCCCAGGTTCATCGCGCCGACCGTGACGGACTGGGCGACCGACGGACCGAGCCCCGCCAGCAGCCGGCGGATCGCGCTGACCCCCATCGCGGCACTGGCCAGCTCGCCCGTCGACCGCTCGGCGAAGAACGTCGTCGGCAGCCTGAGCAGCCGGTCCCACACCGCCGGCTGGAGCGTCGCCTCGACCCGGCCCTCCAGCCGCAGGATGGTCAGGTTCTGCAGCAGTGTGAACGCCGCCGCGACCACGCCGGCGACCATCACGGACAGGCACACCTGCACGATGAGCCCCTGCTGGGCCTTCGGCACGTACTCGCCCAGCACCTTGCCGGTGGCGATCGGCACCAGCGCCCCGATCGCCACCGTCACCAACCCGCTGAGCAGCAGGTTCGTCAGGTCCCCCGTGGTGCCGCGCATACAGAACCGCAGCAGACCGAGGGGGCTGAGCCGCCGCTCCGGCAACGGCCGGTAGAACATGACGGCCCGCGGCTCGAACTCCTCCGCGCCCGCCTTCTCCACCGGCGTCTCCCGACCGGTCGCCGGGTGCACGGCGACATAGCCGCCGCGCCGCCACAGCAGCGCGACCGGCGCCCCGGACAGCGCCCGGCGCCCGACCAGCGGCCCCACGTCGTCGCGCCACCAGCGCCCGTCGAGGCGGACGGCCCGGGCCCGTACCCGGGAGGCGAGGGCGACCCGCTCGACCGGGTCCAGCCGGTCGTCGTCGGGGCCCGTCCGGGCGGGCTCGGCAAGGGTGATCCCGGCGGCCCGCGCGACCAGGCGGCAGGCGGCGAAGGTCGCGTCGGCGTCGGCGGCCGTCGCACGCCGCCCGGACTTCCCGCCGATCGACGCGAGGAGCGTGCGGTCGGCCTCGGCGCGCACCGCCTCGCCGGCCTTGATCCCGGCTGCCGTACGCGTCTCATGGGTGCGTTCCAGCTGCTCGATCCAGCGGTCCAGGGTGGTCAGCAGCCGGTACTGCTGGTCGACCATGGACTGCCACACCGCAGGGTCCATCAGCAGGTCGGCGGCCGCCTCCGCGCCGTACAGCGAGCCGTACTGCACACTGCCCGGCGGGACCTGCATCCAGAACACGTCGTCGTCCTGGACCTGGGCGGACCCTTCCGTGGCCATCGGCGCCTGGAAGAGGACCGACAGACCGCGGCCGACGCCGAGGGCGAGCGCGTACTCCAGCGGGCTCGAAGTCGGCGGCACGTAAAGGGGGTTGCCGTACTCGTCGTACGACCAGGTCCGGGTGTCCGCGGGCTGGTACAGCTCGCGCAGCCCGACGCGGTGCACCACGCAGTCGCGCAACGGGCGCGCCACAAGGGTGTGCTGAGGCCCGGCGACCGGGCCCAGCAGCAGGGAACCCGCCTCCAGACGGCCCAAGTGATGCCAGTGGCCCTGCTGTTCGGCGTCCACCGCGAACAGGTCCAGCGCACCCGCCGCGACCAGCCACAGCACCTGCGGGCCCTCCAGATCGAGGCGGCCCGAACCCGCGCAGTCGATCCTCGAGCCCATCCGCCCCAGCGCGGCGAGAACGACGTCGAGCTCGCCCTCGGACACCGCAGTCATCTCATCGCTCCCTGACCAGCTCATCGCTTCCTGACCAGCTCATCGCGCCCCGAACAGTTCATCGCTCCCTGACCAGCGCCGCGTACGCGCCGCCGCGCGCCACCAGTTCCCCGTGCCGTCCGCGCTCCACGACCGAACCGTGCCGGAGCACGACGATCTCGTCGCTGTCGCGCACCGTGCTCAGCCGGTGGGCGATCACCACGCACGCGCAGCCGCGCCGGCGCAGGTTGTCCATCACCGTCTGCTCGGTCTCCGCGTCCAGCGCGCTGGTCACCTCGTCCAGCACCAGGATGCTGGGCCGGCGCACCAGCGCCCGCGCGATCTCGAGCCGCTGCCGCTGCCCGCCGGAGAAGTTGCGGCCGTCCTGCTCCACCCGGCTGCGGATGCCGCCGGGCCTGCCCAGGACGACGTCGAGGAGCGCCGCGTCGCGCAGCGCGTCCTCGACGGCGTCGTCCGGGATCGACGGGTCCCACAGCGCCACGTTGTCGCGGACCGACCCCTCGAACAGGAACACCTCCTGGTCGACGAAGGAGACGGACGCGGCCAGCGCCCCCCGCGGAATGTCCTCCAGCCGCTGCCCGTCGATCCGGATCACGCCCTCCCAGGGCGCGTACAGGCCCGAGATCAGCCGCGACACCGTCGACTTGCCGCTGCCCGAGCCGCCCACCAGCGCCACCTGCCGCCCCGGGCCGACGGTCAGGTCGAAGCCGGTCAGCAGCGGCTTGTCCAGCGGGCTGTAGCCGAACGAGATGTTCTCCAGCTCGACGTGACCGCGCAGCCGGCGCGTGGAGTCGGCGCCCTCACGGCGGTCGTAGAGCGGGTCGGCGCGGAAGTTCTCCACGTCCTTCAGCCGGGCCACGTCGGCCGCGAAGTCCTGGATGCGGCCCGCCACGCCGTTGAGCCGGGTCAGCGGCGCGGTGAAGCGGGCGACCAGGGCCTGGAAGGCGACCAGCAGACCCACCGAGACATGGCCCTCGATCGCGCGCATCCCGCCGATCCACAGGATCAGCGCGCTGTTGAACGTCGCCAGCGTCGGCGCCACCACGCCCAGCCAGGCGCTCGGCACCCCGAGCCGCTGCTGCTCCTCCAGGGTGGTCGCGTGCTGCCCGGCCCACTTGCGGAAATAGCCGTCCTCGCCGCCGGTCGCCTTCATCGTCTCGATCAACTGCAGCCCGGTGTACGCCGTGTTGGTGAGCCGCGCGTTGTCCGCGCGCAGCTTCGCCGTCCGGGTGGCCCGCATCCGGACGACGATCCGCATGGCGACGATGTTCAGCAGCGCCACCCCGACACCGACGTACGTCAACTGAGGGTCGTAGGTGTAGAGGAGGAAGGCGTACAGGACGACGACCACCGCGTCCACGCCCGCCGACGCCAGGTCGCGGGCCAGGGTCTCGGCGACGGCGTCGTTCGACTGCAGACGCTGGACCAGGTCGGCCGGGCTGCGCTGGGAGAAGAACGTCACCGGCAGCCGCAGCAGATGCCGCAGGAAGCGGGCGCTGGACAGCGTCGAGGAGATGATCCGGCCGTGGAGCAGGTTGGCCTGCTGGAGCCAGGTCAGCGCGACCGTGAGCGCCACGCATGTGCCCATCGACGCGAACAGCACGCCCAGCAGCGAGGTCTGACCGCCGATCAGGAACGTGTCGATCCAGGTCCGGCTCAACGCCGGCACCGCCGCCCCGACCAGCACCAGCAGCAGACTCGCCAGCACGGCGGCCGGCAGAGTCCCCGCGGTGCCGCGCAGCCGGGCCGGCATCGCGCCCAGCACCCCGGGGCTGCGCCCGCCCCGCTCGAAGTCCGCACCCGGCTCCAGCACCAGCACCACGCCGGTGAAGCTGCCGTCGAAGTCCTCCATGGGCACGAACCGGCGGCCCTTGCCGGGGTCGTTGACGTACACGCCGCGGCGGCCGAGGCGTCGGCCCAGGCCCTCGTAGACGACGTAGTGGTTGAACTCCCAGAAGAGGATCGCCGGCGTGCCGACCCCGGCGAGCGCGGCCAGGTCCATCTGCATGCCCTTGGCCGTCAGCCCGTAACCGCGGGCCGCCTTCAGCAGGTTGCTCGCGCGTGAGCCGTCCCGGGAGACCCCGCACGCGATGCGCAGCTCCTCCAGCGGGACGTGCCGGCCGTAGTGGGCGAGGACCATGGCGAGGGAGGCGGCCCCGCACTCCACGGCCTCCATCTGCAGCACCGTGGGCGTGCGGACGGTCTTCACCCGGCTCTTGGGGACCGGGCACCGGGGCGGCGCGGCGCGCCGTCGGCCACGGGTCTGCGCGGCGGCGGTCACGGGAGCAGCCAATCGACGGGATGCTGGTCGGCCAGCCGGATAGAGCCCGTGGCCAGGGTCATGGAGGAGAGCCCGTACGGCGGGCCGCTCGCGGACGACCACCGGTAGCCGCTCCGGGTCGCCGAGGACTTCTCGAGGCGGACCAGGACCGCCACCGGGCGGCCCTCCTCGGTGAACTGCTCGCCCAGTTGGCTGTCGCCGAGGAACGCGGCGATCTGCTGCGCCGACCGGGCGGTGCGGTCCACCGACTTCACCCGACCGCGCAGCACGCCGTACTGCTGCGACGGCACGGTCTGCACGGTGAGGTCGACGGCCGCGTCCTGCCGGATCGAGGCCGCGTTCGCCGCCGGGACGTACACCGTCGCGTACAGCGGATCGTCGGCTCCGGCGATCTTCTCGACGGCGGCCACGTTCGCGCCGGTGGAGATGATCTGCCCGATGGAGGCGGCGAGCGCGGTGATCCGGCCCGCGGCGACCGTCCGCACCACGGTGACGCCGTCGGCCGTGCGCACCTTCAGCACGGGGGCGTCGGCGGGCAGCCGCTCGCCCTCCTTCGCGAGGACGGCGACGACCTGGCCGGCGGCGGGGCTCTGCAGGAGGTAGCTGCCCTCGCCGTGGGTGAGGACGGCGGGTGCGTCCACCGTGGACGTGACCGAACCGGTCACCGCCCACACGGACGCGGCCGCCAGGACGACCACCGTCACGGACAGCACCAGCCAGCCCTGAGGGCGCGCGAAACGCACCGGCAGGTCGAGTTCCTCCGGTGACTGGAGCTTGGCGAGGGCCTGTTGGCGGAACTGCACAGGACTTCCCTGGGGTGTCTCGGCGCACCGACGAGTCCCGGAGCCGGGTGACGGCTCCGGGACTCAAAGGTCACAAGGGCGCGATCAGAGACCGGCGACCGTGTTGGTGAGCGGGGCGGTGTGCAGGCCGGTGAGGCCCTCGAGGTTGCCGACGACCGTGTCGACCAGGGGCGACACCGGGGCGACGCCGTCCACCAGCTCGGTGACCGTGCTGAGGGTGTTCAGCGACAGACCGCCGGAGACGTTGTCCAGCTCGGCGTCGGAGATCTCGACGGTCTCGACCTGGGGGGTGGAGTTCATGGGGGGACTTCCCTTCACATGGGTGTTCATCAGGGGGGAGCGGCCCCCTCTGAGGGACAGACGACGGCCGCGAACGCCGGCGCCGGGCCCCCGTCTCCGGGGACCGCGGCGGCCTGCGGTGCGTTGGACTAAAGCAGGTCCACGGCTCGGACATCCAATCAATCACCGCTCTCACCTGGGCACTTGCGTCACAGGAGCGTCAAACCGTGCAGGCTCGGCCACGCCTTGGAGCCGACTTCTTCACACCTCGGACGGGGTGCGCTCGGATGAGCGTTTCGCACCCTCGCGGCGAATCCGACACTCCGGCCCCAATGGACCGGGTGGAGCCGCCGAGATGTGCAGAACCCGCCCCGACGGTGACTCGCTTGGGCGTGCGCTGTGCAGATTTCCTGAAGCGGGGATTCCGCATCCACTTCTCGACGGAGAGTCGCCGGGCGACTACGGAAAGCCCGGTCGTCGGCGAGGCATCGGAATCGGCCACAGCGCGCGGATCCGGCCGACGTCCCGCAGCGCCTGACGCGCCGTCGGTCACCGGATCGCACCGCCCGGCCGGCCTCCCCGAAGGCCGCCGCCCCGATCGTCGGCCCCCGGCACGCGGCAACCGTGACGCCCGCCGCCGCGGCGCCCCGAAGTCCGGCACGCGCCGTTGACCAGTGCGGAAGCGGAACGGGTCGGTCCCTGTCCGGGGCCGGGACGGGCGGAACCGCGGCGAGTGCCGAGGGCGTGAACCCGCCGGAAAGGATCTTGTCGGCTTCGGCGGTCGTCATCGCCATATGGGCGATTGCTCCCCGACCCGCCGGACCGGACCCGGGTCATGGCCGATTCAGCGTTTCGCAAAGGAAGTTGGCAATCGCGATTGAACGCCCGGCGTGACGGCTGCGTACCCATGGCCAACCAGGCGCCGCTCTACGGATGTACGCAGCTGCCGACACGGCAGCCAGACCCCGTCCCCCCAGGAGGTCGAGTTTTTTGAGTCACAAGCGAGTTACGAAGCGCAAGGCCATCATCGCAGCAGGCGGTGTCGCGGCGCTCGGAGCAGCGGCCATCCTGCTGCCGCAGGCCAACGCCTCCCAGGACGGCGGCGCAGGCAATGCCGCCTCGGTGAAGACCCTGAAGGCGGGCGACGCCTCGGGACTCGCGTCCCAGCTCGAGAAGCTGCTCGGTGACGCCTTCGCCGGCGCCTACTACGACGACGCCGGCAAGCAGCTGGTCGTCAACGTCGTGAACGTCTCCGGCGACAAGAACAACGTGGTCGTGCAGGCCGAGAAGGCGGGCGCCAAGGTCCGCGAGGTGGAGAACAGCACGGCCGAACTCGAGGCGGCCGCGAAGACGCTGAAGACGAAGGCGACGGTCCCGGGCACCTCCTGGGCCGTCGACCCCAGGACGAACAAGATCCTCGTCACCGCCGACTCCACCGTCACCGGCAAGAAGTGGGACCGGGTCGAGTCCACCGTGCAGACACTCGGCTCGGGCATGGCGACCATCAGGAAGTCGGCCGGCACCCTCAAGCCCCTCGTCTCCGGCGGAGACGCGATATTCGGCGGCGGGGCGCGCTGCTCCCTCGGCTTCAACGTGACGGCGGGCGACGGCTCCCCGGCGTTCCTGACCGCCGGTCACTGCGGCGTCGCGGCCGAGCAGTGGGCCGACTCCGAGAACGGCGAGCCGATCGCCACCGTCGACCAGGCGACCTTCCCGGGCGACGGCGACTTCGCGCTTGTGAAGTACGACGACCCGAACACCCAGGCCCCCAGCGACGTCAACACCGGTCAGCAGAAGGTCGCGATCAGCCAGGCGGCCGAGGCGACCGTCGGCACGCAGGTCTTCCGGATGGGCAGCACCACCGGCCTCAAGGACGGTCAGGTGCTCGGCCTCGACGCCACGGTCAACTACCCCGAGGGCACCGTCACCGGCCTCATCCAGACCGACGTCTGCGCCGAGCCCGGCGACAGCGGCGGCTCGCTCTTCACCCAGGACGGACAGGCGATCGGTCTGACGTCGGGCGGCAGCGGTGACTGCACGGTCGGCGGCGAGACCTTCTTCCAGCCGGTGACCACCGCCCTGGCGGCGGTCGGCGCGACGCTCGGTGACGGCGGCGCAGGTGCCGGCGGCGCGGGTGCGGGCGCCGGTGCGGTGGACGAGAACGGTGACGGCATCGACGACAACACCGGTGAGGCCATCCAGGGCGGCGGCGGCGCGGGTGCCGGTGCCGGTGCGGTGGACGAGAACGGTGACGGCATCGACGACAACACCGGTGAGGCCATCCAGGGCGGCGGCGGCGCGGGTGCGGGCGCCGGTGCGGTGGACGAGAACGGTGACGGCATCGACGACAACACCGGTGAGGCCATCCAGGGCGGCGACCAGAACCAGAACGGCGGCCAGCAGAACGGCGGCAAGCAGAACGGCCGCCAGAACCAGAACCAGAACGACGACGGCCAGGACGGCTCGGGCGTGACCGAGTCGCACTGACCACAGCGACACCGCAACACCGCAACACCGCAACACCGCGGCCCAGCGACACCGCGTCATCCGAACGGTCCGGTCCTCCAGTGAGGGCCGGACCGTTCGCGTCCGCCCCCGGTGACGGATCCTCCCCGGTCCCCCTCAGCCGTCCTCGCGGGCCCGCAACAGCAGCAGGGCCACGTCGTCGATCCGGTCCTCGGCCTCCGCGTAGCGCCCCACCAGCTCGTCCGCCAGTTGCTCCAGCGGACGGTCCCCGTGCTCGGCGAGCCGCCGTCCCAGCTCGGCCACCGCGTCCTCGATGTCCACGCCGGGCTTCTCGATGAGCCCGTCCGTGTAGAGGGCGAGGACACAGCCGGGGGAGAGCTCCACCTCCGTCGTCGGGTACGTCGCCGAGGCGTCGATGCCCAGCAGCGGCCCGCCCGCCAGGTCCAGGACCCGGACACGGCCGTCCGCCCGGCGCAGCAGCGGCGGGGGATGGCCGGCCCGGGCCATCACCGCCCGGCCGCCGGCCGGGTCGAGCCGCAGGTACAGACAGCTCGCCAGCAGTTCGGAGCCGAGGTCGATCAGCAGCCGGTTGGTGCTGCGCATGACCTCCGCCGGCCCCTGGCCCACCGTCGTGTAGGCCCGGACGGCGGTGCGCAGCTGCCCCATCAGACCGGCCGCCGTCACGTTGTGCCCCTGCACGTCGCCGATCACGGCCGCGGCGAGCGGCGGCGAGGGCACCAGGTCGTAGAAGTCCCCGCCGATCTCCATGCCCCGCGTGGCGGGCAGATAGCGGGCGGTCGCCTCGACGCCGGCCAGCCGCGGCAGGGAGGGCGGCAGCAGCGCCGCCTGCAGTCCGTGCGCCAGCCGGTGCTTGGTGTCGTACAGCAGGGCACGGTCCAGGGCCTGCGCGATCAGCCCGGCCAGGCTGGACAGCACCGCGCGCTCATGGGTGGAGAACGGGTGCGGCTCGGCGTAGGCCAGCACACAGGCGCCCACCGGGCGGCCGGAGGCGATCAACGGCAGGTAGGCCCACGAGCCGAAGCCGTCGGGGGGGCCGGGCCGGGCCGGGTACAGGTGCTGCAACTGCTGCGGGGAGTCGAAGAACGCCGGCACGCTGTGGGAGACGGCGCGCGCCCCCGGCGTCGGAGCGGTCAGCGGCATCCCGTCGAACTGTTCCACCGCCCCAGGGTCGGGATAACCGTGGTGCCCGAGCACATGCAGCCGGCCGGCCCGCGCGCCCAGCAGCGCCAGCGCCCGGCTGCCCACCGCGGGCGCGATCTCGTCCGCGACCATCCCCACCACGTCCTGCACGCTCACCGTCTCGGTGAGCGCCCCGGCCAGGCTCAGCGCCTGCGACATCGACACCAGCCGGGTCGGCGCGTCCCCGGAGCGGGCCTCGGACGGCCCCATCTGCGACACGGACCTGGCCCGGCTGATCCGCACGCTGATGCCGGTGGTGCTCGGATACAGCCGGAACGACAGCCACTCGGAGGGCGGGCGCAGCGCGACGAAGGAGGTGGCGTCCTGGCCGATCAGCGCGGCCCGGTAGCGCTCCTCGTACATCGGGTCGTTGAGCCACGGCACGGCCGCCCACAACTGCGAGCCCAGCAGCCCGCTCACCGGTACGCCGAGCATCTCGGCCGCGGAGCCGTTCGCGAACCCCACCCGCCCGGACAGATCCAGCGAGCACATCCCGTACGGCAGCCGGGCCACCATCCGCGCCGCCTCCACCGTGCCCAGCGTGTCGGAGACGCCGCCCAGCGGTCCTGCGTTCAGCACATCGGCCTCGGTCCGCACCGCGCGGTGGTGCGCCGCCGCGCGCTCCAGTCGCAGCGCGAGCCGCTCGCAGGCCGACGTCAGCTCCTGCCGCTCCCGTTCGGACAGCTCCGGCGGGTGGGATCCGGGCCAGGTGACGAAGACCGCGCCGTACGCCCGGGTCGCGGTCGCCACCGGCAGCGCGGCCAGGGCGAAAGGGTACGGCAGGACGACCGCGATGCGCGGATACCGGCGGGCCATCTCCTCCTCGCCGCCCACCCACACCAGCCGGCGTTCGCGCACCGCTTCGGCGACCGGGATCGGCGCGCTCAGCCCGACGCGCTCCCAGGGCGCGGCGAAGGACCGGGGCAGCCCCGCCATCACCGCCATCTCCAGGACCGTCCCGTCACCGGGCCGCAGGTACACGGCGCCGGAGTGCGCGCCGACGGCGTCCATCATCGAGGTCAGCGCGAGGGAGAGCAGCGGGCGGCCGTCGGACGCCCAGTCGGCCGCCGGCGCCTGGCCGGACGTCTGCTCGGGCACGGCGACCACCTCCTCGCCCGGCGTCGCGCGGGTGTCCGGCTCCAAATCTGCCCTCTGACGGCGCGACGCGCACGGCGAACGGTCCCGCCGGGAGATCACCGCCCCGTACCCCGCCGAGCCGGACCCATGCCCTCGCGGGGGCAGCACGCGACGGCGTACGACTGTCCCCGGGTGCGCCCTCGTGGGGTCCGCGAATCGGTCCAGGGGCTGCGCGCGGCCCTCAATAGCGCTGTAATTGCGGACGTGGTCAGTGAGGGTGCCGCGGAGCGCAGAACGGGACCCCTGCGCGTCGAGACGGCCCTCAGGACCGTCACCGCCGATCCCGTCTCGCCCCACCGCGTGCGCCGCACCCTCGAACTGGCGCTCGTCTTCGCCGGTGCGGCCCTCGCCGCCGTCTACACGCCCGAACCGGAGGCCGGTCTGCTCTGCCTGGCCGAGTCGGCGGGCGTGCCGAGGACCCTGTACGGACTGCGCGAGAGCTATCCCCTCGACGGCGGCTCGCCGGCCGCGGACGCCCACCGCACCGGGCGGCCGGTCTGGCTCCGCCCGCAGGAGGTCGCCGAGGGCGCGGAAGCGCGGCGGATGCCCGCCCGAGACGTCCACCTGGCGGCGCTGCCCGTCCGGGACGGCGCGGGCGGCTGTCTGCTCGCCGTCAGCGAGCGTCCCGGCGGTTTCGACGCCGAGGACCGCGCCTGCCTGGAACTGGTCGCCGACGCCGTCGCCCTGCCCGCCCCGACCGCCCGCGCCGCGGGCGAGGAGCTCCTCGCGGGCGGCTTCAGCCTGGCCATGGACACCGGACGGGTCGAGGTGGGCGACGCGATCCTGGAGCTGTTCGCGATGGACCGGGCCGAGTTCGACGGCCGGGTGGAGACGCTGCTCGGGCTCACCGTCCCCGAGGACCTGCCCTCGCTGATGTCCGTCGTCGAGGCCGACCACATGTCGATCGGCGACCGCGAGCTGGAGTTCCGGGTGCTCCAGCCCACCGGGCCGCCGAAATGGCTCCGGCTCAACGGCCGGCTGCTGCCCGGCGGCGACGGCCGCCCCGCCCGGCTGGAGGGCACCGTCGCCGACGCCTCCACGCTGCGCGCCGAGATCACCGACGTCGCCCGCGTCCAGCGCCTGGCCGCCGCGCTCGCCACCGCCGGCACGGTCCGCGACGTCAGCCAGGCCGTTGTCGCCGCGCTGCGGGGGCCGCTGCGGGCCGACCGGATCGCCCTCGCCGAGCTGGAGAACGAGCGCCTCGTGGTCACCGTCCTCGATCCGCCCGAACCCGGCTCCTGGCCCGAGCTGTGGCAGCTGGAGTGGCGCGGCGAATGGCCCGACGCGCCCGTGCGCGCCATGCCCACGCTCGCCGCCGCGCTGCGCGAGGGCCGGGCCCGGATCTGGCCCGCCGGCACCGCCCTGGAACCGGCCCTCGCCGAGGTCGGCCCCGGCGGCCTGGCCGTCCTGCCGCTGTCCGCCGGCGGCCGGACGGCCGGCGCCTGTCTCATCGGCTGGGACGAGCCGCACCACTTCGGCCCCGACGAGCGCGCCCTGCTCACCGCCTCCGCCGGCCTCGCCGGACAGGCCCTGATGCGCGCCCACGCCTTCGACGCCGAGCATGAGCTCGTCGGCATGCTCCAGCGCCAGCTGCTCCCGCGCCGGCTGCCCGACCTTCCCGGAGGGTTCGCGGTCGCCCGCTACCTGCCCGCGACAGCGGGCCTGGAGGTCGGCGGCGACTGGTACGACGTGATCCCGATGCCCGACCACCACGTCGCCCTCGTCATCGGCGACGTCCAGGGCCACAGCGCGGCCGCCGCCACCCTCATGGGTCAGATGCGCACGGCCCTGCGCGCCTACGCGGCCGAGGGCCACCCGCCGGACGTGGTGGTCTCGCACGCCAACCGGCTGCTGATGGAGCTGGAGACCGACCTCTTCGTGACCTGCTGCTACGTCGAGGTCGACATGGAGGACGGCACCGCCTGGTGCGTACGGGCCGGGCACCCGCCGCCCGTCCTGCGCCACCCGGACGGCCCGGCCGAGGTCGCCGACGCGGACGGCGGCCCGCCCCTCGGGGTCCTGACGCAGGCCGAGTTCCCGATGACGTCGCTGCGGCTCACGCCGGGGGCTGTCCTCGCCCTCACCACGGACGGTCTCGTGGAGTCCGCCGACCTCGACATCGGGGCCGGCCTGGACCGCCTCGCCCGCGAACTGTCCGCCGCCGACCCCGCCCAGCTGGGCCTCGTCGCCGACGCACTGCTCGACGGCGCCCACCGCGGCGACGACATCGCCCTGCTCCTGCTGCGCTACGACGGCATGGCCGTCAAACCCCGGCGCGAGGGCTGGACGGTGTGGCGGGTGCCCGAGGCGGCCCGGCACGCCCGCCGCTTCACCCGCCGCAGCCTGCGGGCCTGGGGCGTCGCCGACACCGCCATGGACGCGGTGCTGCTCGTCGTCTCCGAGCTCGTCACCAACGCGCTGGTGCACACCGACGGGCCGGTCCGTCTCGACCTGACCCTCATCGACCGCCGGCTCCGTGCCGCCGTCACCGACGCCTCGCCCCGCACGCCCGTCAAACCGACCGACCCCGGCTGGGAGGCCACCGGGGGGCGCGGCATCCTCCTGGTGGAGGCCGTGTCCGACACCTGGGGGACGGTGCCGGTCAGCGGCGGCAAACAGGTCTGGAGCGAGCTGCTGCTGCAGGAGCAGCGCTGAACAGCCGGACGGCCACGTGTCCGGACCCACGTGTCCGGGGCGGCGACGTGTCCGGGGCGGCGGGTAGGGTACCCGCCGCTCATGGACACCTTCGCCTCCGCATTCCTCGCGGCATCCGGAAGGTCCGCACTGGCCTCCGTAGCGTTCATCGTCGTCGGGCTCGTCCTGGTCGGCGGGCTGATCTTCGCTTTCCGGCTCGGGTTCAAGATCCGCAGCCAGGAGCCCGCACCGCCGCAGCCGCACGAACAGCCCCGGATGCCCGCGTCGGGCCCGACCCACGAGAGCCGTTCGCGTGAACCCAACGAGATGCCCCGTGCGGCCGACGGCGAGCGCCTGACCCCGCACGAGCTGCGGCCCACCGGCAGCCGGGACAGCGGCGGCGGCGGCAGGCTGCGCTGGGACGAGGGCACGGGCGGCTCGTCGTTCGGCAGCGGCGGCCCAGGCGCGCGCTGACCGGCTCTCGGGGGCGATCGTGCCCTTCGGGGCGACCGTGACAGAAGGGTGATGAACCGTCGTGACCTCGCAGCTCGAGGACAAACCCGTGATCCGCCGGCCCGAGACGGGCTGGGCCCGGGCGCGCCGCACACGTCGCGGCTCCGCCGCACCGCGCACCTGCCTGCCGGCGGTGGCCGCGCCCGGCACGCCGCCGTCCGGCCCGG
The DNA here is from genome assembly GCF_036898465.1 of Streptomyces sp. B21-105. Lineage (NCBI taxonomy): Bacteria > Bacillati > Actinomycetota > Actinomycetes > Kitasatosporales > Streptomycetaceae > Streptomyces > Streptomyces sp. B21-105. The sequence goes on from NZ_JARUMJ010000001.1 coordinate 8,579,726, forward strand.
AGGGGAACATCGTCCGAGGCGACGACTGACCGCCGACCGTCGCGCAGGACCCACATCGCCGGCCACCGGCCCGTCCGTACGACCGCGTCGTCGGTCACCGGCCTGTTCCGTACGACCGCGTCGTCGGTCACCGGCCCGCGCGTCGCTCACCGGCCGTCGCGGACGGCCCGGTTTGCCGGCCGCCGGCCGCCCGCCGTTCCGTACGGCCCGCGCCGTCGGCCAGGGGGTTCCTGACCGCCGTCGGCCGTGGCGACGGCCCGCCCGCGGATCCGAGCCGTCGCGCTCGCCTTCGCACAACCTCGAGCCGCCCCACATCGGCGACGTCGGCGTGCCCTCCTCTCCGGGAGGCCCCCGGGCGGAACCGAGACCCTCCGGACCACCACCGTCGGGCCCCACAGGAGGGGGCTCCGAGCTCGGGTGCCTGCCTCCTGGGGGCGCGCCGTCACTTCCCGCGTACGGTCAGCCGGCCGAGGGCCCGGTATGCGGCCCGGCGCGCCCGGCGGGCGGTGCGGCGCAGGCCGCCGGGCTGCGGGGCCGGCACCACGAGGACGCCGTCCGGCCCCACATGCAGGGCGAAGGGCAGCGGATGGAACCGTGCCCCGTCCGCGTCCGGCGTCAGGCACACCGTCGTGAGCCAGGTCCGGCCCCCCAGATCGCCCACCGGCAGGACGGCGTCGAGCCGACCGCCCGGAGCGAGCGTCCCGAAGATCTCGTGGGAGCTCCCCGACTTCGCCTCCGTCAGCCGCAGCAGCACCGCGGCGGCCTCGGGCACGTGGAGCGGCAGGATCACATGGAACCGCTCCCCGCGGTCCCCGCCGAGGGTGACGTCACCGGCCGCCACCCGGCCCAGGCCCAGCCGCTCGCTCGCGTGGCCGACGTCCAGCGCCAGGCCGGCGTGCCGGTCGGTCCAGTAGGGCAGCACCACCCGGTCCGCGACGACCCCCGCGGGCGGGGCGGGGCTGCCGTGCCGAGGCGCGGGACCCAGCCGATGCTCCTTCGTCCAGCCGCCGAGACCCACCCTCACCCACACGTCCCACAGGCCCTCGGGGGGCGGACTGCCGCTGACCGCGGTGGCGGGATCGACGACGGCCGTGCCGTGCAGCACCAGACGGACCCGGTTCCCGTCGGCGGACGCGATCCGCTCCCGCTCCGTCCGCACCGGCTGGAAGTACCGCGCCGCGCCGCCCCGCTCCCGCAGCAGCAGGTCCGGCGAGGCCCGGTCGAAGCGTTCCGCGGTGTCCAGGCCGAGCCAGCGCACCGCCTCGGCGACGTCCCGCGGCGGCCACTGCGGACGGTCCCCGGCGGCGGGGAAGGCCATCGGCCCGCCGTCGTGCGTCAGCTCCGCCGCGAAGACGATCCGCAGCAGCCCGCCCCGCCACTCGACGTCCCGCGGCTCGACGGCGAGCCCGACGCCCGCCTCCCACCGCGCGAACGCGACGACGTCGTCGTAACGCCCGTCCGCCACCAGCGCCGCCACCACCCGCTGGGTGGGCTGCAGCGCCGCCGCCACGCCCGGCCCGAACCGTTCGACGACGAGTGTGCGGATCTCCTCGAACAGCTCCCGGCGGTAGTCCTCGGGCAGGTCCAGAAAGCGCGTCCCGCGCAGCCGCTCGACCATCTCCACCCGCAGCCAGCGCCGGAACAGCCGGTCGCGCAGGGGGCCAGGCTCGGTGTACCGCTCGACGACGTCGAGCGCCTCGCGGAGATTCTTGAAGTAGCCGACCGGGTCGAACCGCTGGAGGCTCACGTTCGCGGCATCGTCGCGCCGGACGTGGTAGTAGCAGACGTAGTCGCTGAGCACGGAGACGTTGTCCGCGCGCAGATACGCCTCGATGACGAAGACGTGGTCCTCGAGGCGGCGGCGCCCCTCGGGGAAACGCAGACCGGTGCGGTCCAGGAACGCCCGCCGGACCATCTTGTGCGGGGTGAGACTGTCGATGAGCGGCGCGTTCTCGACCGTGGCGCGCGGGCGGTTCGTGCGGAACAGCTCCACCGGCACGGCGCCCCCCTTGCCGGCCATCCTGCCGACGACGATGTCCGCGTCGTTGGCGACGCCGTAGTCGTACATCCGCTCCAGGGCCTCGGCGCCGAGCTGGTCGTCGGCGTCCACGAACATCACGTACTCGCCCCGGGCGGCCTCGATGCCGACGTTGCGCGGCTTGCCGGGCCAGCCGGAGTTCTCCTGGTGGACGACACGGACCCGGGGGTCCTCCGCGGCGAGCGCGTCGAGGAGCGCCGGGGTGGCGTCGGTGCAGCCGTCGTCGACGAAGACGATCTCGTAGGCGTCCGGCGGGAGCGACTGCCCGAGCAGCGAGGCGACGCAGTCCTCGATGTAGCGGCCGGGGTCGTAGACCGGGACGATGACGCTGACCTTGATCGGCATCGGGCTCCTGGCCCCCTCGTCGGATCGCCCGACGTGCGGACACGTGCGGACGGCGTGCGGACGGCGGGTGGACGGCGGGTGGGCGGTGTGCGGACGGCGGGCGCCCGGCGGGTGCGTGCAGCCCGATGCTAACCCCGCCGCCGTCGCCCCACCTGTCCTGATTCATCCCGATCCGGATTCTGTACGCTGACGCTGTGCGCCTGCTGCTGATGTCCGACACCCACCTGCCCAAGCGCGCCAGGGCGCTCCCCGCCCCGCTGCTCGACGCGATCCCGGAGGCGGACCTGGTCGTCCACGCGGGCGACTGGGTCGACGCGGCCACCCTCGACCTGCTGGAGAGCCGCAGCCGCCGGCTGCTCGCCGTGTACGGCAACAACGACGGGCCCGAGCTGCGCGCCCGGTTGCCCGAGGTCGCCCGCGCCGAACTGGGCGGACTGCGGTTCGGCGTGATCCATGAGACGGGTGCGGCCCAGGGGCGGGAGGCGCGCTGCGCGGCCCGCTTCCCCGACCTGGACGTCCTGGTCTTCGGTCACAGCCACATTCCCTGGGACACCGTGGCGCCCGGCGGCCTGCGCCTGCTCAACCCGGGCTCCCCGACGGACCGCCGACGGCAGCCGTACTGCACCTACCTGACGGCCACCGCCGCGGGCGGGCGGCTCACGGACGTCGCCTTGCACCGGCTGCCGCCGCGCTGAGCGTGCTCGCGCACGCGGCGGGGGAGCGGAGGGCGGTGAGCACGGGGCGGGGGAGCGCGGGGTGGGACGGACGAACCGGGCCGCTTCCGGCCGATGAGGTCGGAGGCGGCCCGGAACTTGCGAGTGTGCGTTGCGTCAAAGGGGCCTCCTTCCACCGTGAGACGACGGGGGACATGCATGCGTGTCCGTTATGGACGCGTACCCCGTGCCGAGCCTCCCTACACACCGCCGGTCCGGTGATTCCGCCGGACGCCTCGCGCGCCGGCCGGACTATCCGGCGGGCGGGGCCGTACCGTCGGCCGGTGGGCGGATCGCGTCGGTCGTCGGCGGGTGGATCGCACCGGTCGTCGCCGTCAGCGGGGCGCCGCTGCCGCCCCACCGCAGCGCGACGATCTCGGCCGCCACCGACACGGCGACCTCCTCGGGCGTACGGGCTCCCAGGTCAAGCCCCACCGGCGAGCGCAGCCGGGACAGCTCGGCGTCGGTGACCCCGGCCTCCAGCAGCAGCGCACGGCGTTCGTCGTGGGTGCGGCGGCTGCCCATGGCTCCGATGTACGCGGCAGGCCGGCGCAGGGCCGCCGCCAGCAGCGGCACGTCGAACTTCGGGTCGTGGGTGAGCACGCAGATCACCGTGCGCCCGTCGGTCCGCGTGCCGTCGAGGTACCGGTGCGGCCAGTCCACGACCACGTCGACGCCCGACGGGAAGCGTGTAGGCGTGGCGAAGGCCGGACGGGCGTCGCAGACGGTGACCCGGTAGCCGAGGAAGTCGCCGATGCGGGCCACGGCGGCGGCGTAGTCGATCGCGCCGAAGACCAGCATGCGGGGCGGCGGGGCGAAAGACTGCAGGAACACCGAGACGGCGCCCTCCCGCCGTCGGCCGTCCGGGCCGTAGTGCCGCAGCCCGGTGGCGCCCCGCGCCAGTTCTCCGCGCGCGTCGGCGGTGACGGCCGCGTCCAGTCCCCCGGAGCCCAGCGTGCCGGCGGTCCGGTCCGGCCAGACGGCGAGCACGGCCCCGAGGGGTGCGGGGCCGTCGGCGACCGTGGCCACGGTCACCGGTTCGCCCGCGGCGACCGTCCGGGCGACCGCCCCGAACGACGGGTCGAGGTCCGGTGTCACCGGACGCACCAGCAGGGTGAGCTCTCCGCCGCAGGTCAGCCCCACCGCGAAGGCGTCGTCGTCGCTGTATCCGAAGGTCGCGGGCCGGGCCGTCCCGTCCGCGAGGACCTCCTGGGTCAGTTCGCACACCGCGCTCTCCACGCAGCCCCCGGACACACTGCCCACGACCTCGCCGCCCGGGCCCACCGCCATGGCGGCGCCCGGACCGCGCGGCGCGCTGCCGCGGACGGCGACCACGGTCGCGAGCCCGAACGGCGCACCGGCCTCGTACCACCCGTTCAGCACCGGGAGAATTTCACGCACGGTTGCACGGTAATCCGTCGCCGCCGCGCCTGCCGGGCGTCTCGGCCGCGCCTGCCGCGCCTGCCGCGCCTGCCGGGCGCCCTGTGCCCGCTGTGCCCGCTGTGCCCGTCGTGCCCCCTGTGCCCGTGTCGTGCCCGCGCGCTGATCCACCCCGGTGCTATCCGGTGCTCCCTGGTCTGGTCCTCCCGAGCGCCTCCGCACGGACGGTAAACCGCCGAACCGGCGGGAGTACCTGGTGCGCATGGCCGACAGGGTGGCCAACTGGGTTGACTGTGCAGGAACTTACTCGGGGGTCAGAAGGTATTGACGGTGTACGGAAATCACCGGACTGTAGTGGACATGCCGAATATCCGGGCTCGTCTGCTCGCTGTTCTGGTGGTCCTCTGCGGACTCTGCGGCTTCCTGACGGCGGCGGGCGCCTCGCCCGCTGCCGCGGACGCCACGCTTCCCGGCTCGCTCCCCTTCGACGGCACGGCGCTCACCGTGTCGAACGGCCGCTTCGTCGACGGCAACGGCCGCGAGGTCGTGCTGCGCGGTTACAACGTCTCCGGCGAGACCAAGCTCGACGAGAACAAGGGCCTGCCCTTCGCCTCCGTCGCCGACGCCAGGAAGTCGGCGAACGCGCTGCGCGCCCTCGGCGGCGGCAACTCCATCCGCTTCCTGCTCTCCTGGGCCTACGCCGAGCCCGTGCGCGGTCAGGTCGACACCGGCTACCTCGCCGCTGCCACCGAGCAGATACGCGCTTTCCTCGACGCCGGCATCCGCGTCTACCCCGACTTCCACCAGGACCTCTACTCCCGCCACCTGTTCAACCAGGGCAGCTGGTACACCGGTGACGGCGCCCCCAAGTGGGCGGTGGACCTGGGCGGTTACCCCGCCGAGTCCTGCGGCATCTGCTTCTTCTGGGGCCAGAACATCACCCAGAACGGGGCGGTGAAGGCCGCCCAGTACGACTTCTGGCACAACGCCCACGGCGTCCAGGACAACTTCCTCGCCACCGCTCAGCAGACCATGGCGTACGTCAAGCAGCACCTGAGCGCCGAGGAGTTCGCCGGCGTCCTCGGCTTGGACCCCTACAACGAGCCCTACGCCGGGACCTACGACTCCGGCCAGACCAGCCGCACCTGGGAACGCGACCTCCTGTGGCCCTTCTACGTGAAGTTCCGGGCCCGGATGGACGCGGCGGGCTGGCAGGACAAGCCCGCCTTCGTCGAGCCGAACATGTTCTGGAACGGCAACATCGACTCCCAGCGGCAGGAGGGCGGACTCCTCGACGTGGGCACGCTCGGCTCCCGTTACGTCTTCAACACCCACTTCTACGACCAGAAGGCCATCTCCGGCATCCTGATGTGGGGCAAGGCGGCGGACGGCCAGTACGTCACCGACTTCGGCACCGTCCGCGACCGGGCCGCGGCGACCGGGACCACGGCGATCGTCAGCGAGTTCGGCCATCCGCTGGCCGGCAACGTCTCCGACAAGGCGCCGACCGTCCTCAAGGCCATGTACCAGGCCCTCGACTCCCGGGTGAAGGGCGCCAGTTGGTGGACCACCCCGGCCGCCTCCGGCCCGGTCCTCTCCGGCAGCCAGTGGCAGTGGGACATCTACTGGGGCCGCCACCACGAGCTGATGAACGGCAACCCCGACAAGGTGCTCACCGGCGGCGACGCCTGGAACGACGAGGACCTGTCGGCCGTGCGCCTCGACGACGCCGGCAACGCCACGCTCCGGCAGGACGCGCGGCTCCTCGACCGGGTCTACCCGAGCGCCACCTCCGGCACGACCGTCGCCTTCACCTACGAGGACCGCTCCCGCGACGGCTCCACCACCCTCACCTGGAACCCGGTCCCCGCCTCCCTGCCCACCACGAAGCAGCTCGTCGGCTCCGGCCAGTACGCGCTGCTCGTGTGGCGCTCGACAGGCGGCGAGGCCCCCACTGAAATGCACCTGCCCGCCTCCTTCCCGACCGCCACGACCACCGTCGTCTCCGACCTCGGCGCCGTGTACGGGCCCCCCGCGTACACGGCCGGCACGAAGATCGCGGCGGCCGTCGAACCGGGCGGCACGGGCAGCCGGCGCCTGCTGCTCAGCACGTCCGACTCGGGCACGGTGCACTACGCACTGGTCACCAACGGGGCGAGCGCGCCGTCCGCGACCCAGCTGGCCGCGGCCCGCACCGAACTGTCGACGTGGGTGGCCCAGAAGGCGGGCTAGCAAGACCGGCACGACGAAGGGGTGGGCGGCGGTCACCGTCACCCACCCCTGGTACCGGGACGCCCCCGTCAGCTGCCGGTGCCGGTCCAGCCCGCCGCCACATGGCCGAGCCGGACCCGCTGCGGATGGTCGCCCACGGGAACCGACACGACCTTCTGTCCGGTGGCGAAGTCGATCGCGGTCACCTGGTCGGAGCCGCTCTCGGAGATCACGCAGTCCTTGCCGTCGCCGCTGACCGTGGCCCAGTAGGGCTTGGAGGCGGTGACCAGCGGGCCCTCCTCGAGGGTGGCGCGGTTGACGACCGTCGCGTAGTCGTCCATGGTGCCCGCGACGCACAGCTTGCTGCCGTCCGGACTCATCGACAGGCCGTGGTGGCGCGAGTCGTTGACGTACGAGCTGCGTTCGTCGCTGGTCGCGGGGTTCTTCGGCAGGGTCTTCGTCCGGGTGATCTTGTCCGTGGCGAGGTCGTACTCGAAGAAGCCGTTGAAGAACGACACCTGGAAGTACAGCTTGGACTCGTCCGGAGAGAATACCGCGGGGCGCACGGCGTCCGAGTAGTCCTTGAGGCCGATCGCGTCCAGCCGCTGCCGCATGTCGATGATCTTGACCTGCTGGTACGTGTTCGCGTCGACGACGGTGATGCGCCGGTCGCCCTTCGTGAAGTCCTGCCACGGGGCGTCCTGGGACGTGTTCACGTCGCCGATCGCCATGTTGTAGATGTACTTGCCGTCCTTGGTGAAGATGTTCTCGTGCGGCTTGTCGCCGGTCTTGAACGAACCCACCTGCTTGCCGGTGGCGATGTCCAACACGTGCACGGTGTTCGAGATCGACGCGGAGACCGCCACCCGCTTGCCGTCGGGGGAGACGGCCATGTGGTCGGAGCGGTAACCCGACACCGGGAAACGCCAGTTGATGTTCCCGGTGGACAGGTCGATGGAGACGACGTCGGCGAAGCTCGGCCGGGAGACGACCACCGAGGCGCCGTCCGGCGTGGTGTACATGTCGTCGACGAACTGGTCGTGCCCCTCGCCGACGCCGTTGCGGATGGCCATGAAGTAGATCCACTTGATCAGGTCGCCGTTGATCTCCTTCATCCGGGCGTCCTTGTCGGGGATCACGTTGATGCGGCCGATCTTCGCGTAGTCGCCGCTGGACTTGATGACGTCCGCCGTGCCCTCCCAGTTGTTGCCGACGAAGAGCACCTCGCGCAGTGCGGCGGCGGCCCGGGAGTCCGCGGAGGTCGAGGAGTCCGAAGCGGCCGAGGCGGCGGTCGCGACGGCGGCGGGGGCGGTGACGGTCAGGGCGACGGCGGCGGCGATGGAGCAAAGGTGCCTGGATCGGAAGGCAGGCATGGCTGCTCTCTCCTCTGGGGGGCGGAAGGTCAGGGGCAGGGGTGTGAAGGCGGGTGAACCCCGCCGGAAAACTGAACACGGGCCCGTTCAGAATGTGCTTACTGGAAAGTAAGGAAGGGGTGGCCTTCGCCACAAGAGTCGTACACGACAAAATTGAACGTGGAGGACACCGAGAGACGAGGGAGGGTCATGGCGGGCAGACTCAAGGCGCCGACCGGCCGCTACGGCGGCAAGTCCGCCGAGCAGCGGCAGGCCGAGCGACGCGACAGGTTCCTGGACGCGGCGCTGCGGCTGTTCGGGGGCGCGCCCGGCTACCGGGGCACCACCGTCGCCTCGCTCAGCGAGGCGGCCGGCCTGTCGACCCGCCAGTTCTACGAGGAGTTCCGCACCCTCGAGGACGTCCTGGCGGAGCTGCACCTCCAGGTGAACGCCTGGGCCGAGGAGGCGGTCGTGGCCGCCGCCGTCGCCGCCGAGGGCAGACCGCTCGCCGAACGTGCCACCGCGATCTTCCGCGCCTACGCCGCCAACGTCACCTCCGACCCCTGCCGTATCCGGATCACCTTCGTCGAGATCGTCGGCGTCAGTCCCCGTCTGGACGAGCAGCGGCTGGCCCGCCGGGCCCGCTGGATCGACCTGATCTGCGCCGAGGCGACGGCGGCCGCCGTCCGTGGCGAGGGCGCCCCGCGTGACTACCGCCTCGCGGCCACGGCGTTCATCGGCAGCGTCAACGGCCTTCTGCACGACTGGAGCGCCGGCTGGGTGGACGCGACCCTGGACGAGGTGGTCGACGAACTGGTCCGGCAGCTGCTGTCCATACTGCGGCCGACGCAATGGGAGCCCGGCGGGCCCGGGAGTGAGCGGTAGGCGGCCACCTTTCGATGTGTCCGCCCGTCGTCCGGCCGCCCTTCGCCCCGTCCGCCCTCCGTCCGGCCCACCTTTCGCCCTTCGTCGCGAGTCACCGGCCGTGGGTGAAGGACCGTGTGTTACGGCCGGTCCTCTCTTGAGAACGGTCACAAAACTTCTGTCGCAGCCGTTGACTTCACTCCCGGGGGGTTCTACTTTCGGCGCGCAATACGTTCGGTTTGCCGACCCGTATTCGATATATCGAACCTTGTCATCCGAAGGTGGAGCCGCCGTATGTTTCCCTCAACCCCCGAGTACCTCGCCCGGCGCGGGAGATCCGTCGCCGCGCGGGTGCTCGCCCTGCTGCTGACGGTCACCGCCGCGCTGCTGTTCGTCCAGCCCGGTGGCGCCCAGGCCGCGACCTCGCGTCAGATCGCCGTGCCGGCCGCCCCGATGGGCTGGGCCTCCTGGAACAGCTTCGCGGCCAAGATCGACTACAACGTCATCAAGCAGCAGGTCGACGCGTTCGTCGCCGCGGGCCTGCCGGCGGCCGGATACCAGTACATCAACATCGACGAGGGCTGGTGGCAGGGCACCCGTGACGGCGCGGGCAACATCACCGTGGACGAGTCGGAGTGGCCCGGCGGCATGAAGGCCATCGCCGACTACATCCACGGCAAGGGCCTCAAGGCCGGCATCTACACCGACGCCGGCAAGGACGGCTGCGGCTACTACTTCCCGACCGGCCGCCCCGCCGCCCCGGGCAGCGGCAGCGAAGGCCACTACGACCAGGACATGCTCCAGTTCTCCCGGTGGGGCTTCGACTTCGTGAAGGTCGACTGGTGCGGCGGCGACAAGGAGGGCCTCGACGCGAAGACGACGTACCAGGCCGTCAGCGACGCCATCGCGACGGCCACGGCGACGACCGGCCGTCCGATGACCCTGTCGCTGTGCAACTGGGGCCGGCAGAACCCGTGGAACTGGGCGCCGGGGCAGGGCGCGATGTGGCGGACCAACGACGACATCATCCTGTTCGGCAACAACCCGTCCATGACCAATCTGCTGACCAACTACGACCGCAACGTGCACCCCACCGCCCAGCACACCGGCTACTACAACGACGCGGACATGCTGATGGTCGGCATGAACGGCTTCACCGCCGCCCAGAACCGCACCCACATGAACCTGTGGGCCGTCTCCGGCGCACCGCTCCTCGCCGGCAACAACCTGGCCACCATGACGACGGAGACGGCGAACATCCTCAAGAACCCCGAGGTCATCGCCGTCGACCAGGACCCGCGCGGGCTGCAGGGCGTCAAGGTCGCCGAGGACGGCAGCGGGCTGCAGGTGTACGGCAAGGTCCTCGCCGGCAGCGGCAAGCGCGCCGTCGTCCTGCTCAACCGGACCTCCGCCGCCGCGAACATCACCGCCCGCTGGGCCGACCTGGGCCTGACCGGCGCCTCCGCGACCGTGCGCGACCCGTGGGCCCGCGCCGACCTCGGAGCGTTCGCCACCGGCTACACCGCGAACGTCCCGGCGGGCGGCTCGGTCATGCTCACCGTCAGCGGCGGCACCGAAGCGGCCGGCAGCACCTACACCGGCACGTCGAGCTTCTCCGGCGTGGTCGCCGGCAACACCGGCCTGAAGGTCGTCGACGTCGCCTACACCAACACCGCCGCCACCGCCCGCACCGCGACCCTCAAGGTCAACGGGCAGACCGCGACGACCGTCTCCTTCCCGCCGACGGGCTCCACGCAGGGCACGATCACCCTTCAGGTCGCCCTGTCGAAGGGCTCCGCCAACACCCTCGCCTTCACGGGCGCCCCGAGCCTCGCGGACATCACGGTCAGGCCCCTGCCCGGCGCGAACGGCAGCCTCGTCGTGGGCAAGCAGTCCGGCCGCTGCCTGGACATGTTCGACTCCACCATCTCCAACGGCACCCAAGCGGAGCTCTGGGACTGCAACGGCGGCTCCAACCAGGCCTGGACGTACACCTCCCGCAAGGAACTCGTGGTGTACGGCAACAAGTGCCTGGACGCCTACAACCACGGCACCGCCAACGGCACCAAGGTCGTGATCTGGGACTGCACCGGCCAGAACAACCAGAAGTGGAACGTCAACAGCGACGGCACCGTCACCAACGTCAACGCGGGCCTGTGCCTGGACGCGTACGGCGCGGCCACGGCCAACCGCACCCCGATCGTGCTGTGGTCGTGCGGCACCGGGGACAACCAGAAATGGACCCTGAACTGACGTGACGCACCAGGGGGCCTGACATGACGTCAGGCCCCCTGCTCACCGGCGCCGCCCGTGGTGTCGCGCGGGGCGCCGCCCGTGTCGTCGGCGGGCCGTGGCGGGCGCCGGTGAAGCCGGCGGCAGCGGACGCGGCCGGGCCGCGCCCAGCGCCGTCCGCAGCAGAGCGAAGGTCACCCGTCGGCCCACCGCGAAGACCGGCTCCGACAGCACGGGGCGGGCCGCCCGCGACCGGCCCGCCCCGGCCCGGACCGAAAAGGTCCAGGTCAACCGGGAGGTGACCTGGACCCCGGCGGTCTTCCTCCCTACTCGTCCCATGCCTGGATCATCGTCTGCTCGACGATCTTGCCGTCGCGCAGGGTGATCATCGACTCGGAGAGCACGCGCACGCCGTCGGCGTACCGGCAGGACTCGCTGTACGCGGCACGGTCGCCCTGGACGACGCACTCCTCCAGCTTGTGGGTCATGTCCCGGCTGTAGACGTCGTCGAGCAGCTGGGCGATCTCGTCCCGGCCGTGCAGCACACGAGGCTTGCTCGGCTGGGTGTTGTGGTCGACGAGCCGCAGTTCCGCGTCGTCGGCGTAGAGCGACAGAAGCGTCGCCGGGGTCTGTCCTTCCACGCCCCGGCGCAGCGTCTCGGTGGTGAATGCGGAGCCTGCCGCAGTGCCCATGGTGACCTCCTCGGAGGGCAGCGGCCGAGGGGAGAGGCGCCGCCGGGCCCTCACCTTCGAGGCTCCTCCGCCCGGCCGGGCTCGGCAAGCGCAGCCGCCCGCTCCACCCGTCGGGTGAGGGCGCCCGCCCGCCCGTGTCCGCCGGACCGGTCAGGGCGTTCCTGAGGGCATGATCTCCACTCGACGCATCGCCGCCATCGCCGTTCTCGCCGCCGGGGTCACGGGCCTCGCGGCGCCCATGGCGATCGCGGCCGACGCCCCCACCGCCGGCCGGATCAACCCGATGACCGCGCTGGACTCGCTCGCGACCTCCCAGATCCCGGCGGAGCACCGCTCCGAGCTCCCGCCCGTCTCCCGGCAGCTGGGCGAGCTCAACAAGGTGACCCGGCTCCAGCCGTTGAACGCACTGCACCAGGTCACCGACCTCGTCGCTCCCGTCACCGGACTGCTGGGCTGAGCACCGCGTCTCTCCCCGCGGGGGCCGTCCGGACGACCGGGCGGCCCCCGCACCCGTTCTCGCCGTTCCCGCCGTCCCGCCGTTCCGCCCGCTCCCGGCGCCCGTGCCCTGCGACGATCAGTCGAGCGTAGGGTCGGCACAGGGACGGACGACCGCCGAGGAAAGGGGCAGCTCCATGCCGCAGGAAGTACGCGCAGTGATCGCACCGGGCCGGGACGAGCCGGTGCGTGTGGAGACGATCGTGATCCCGGACCCGGGGCCGGGCGAGGCGGTGGTGCAGATCCAGGCCTGCGGGGTGTGTCACACCGACCTGCACTACAAGCAGGGCGGCATCAACGACGAGTTCCCGTTCCTGCTCGGGCACGAGGCGGCGGGCGTCGTCGAGTCGGTCGGCGAGGGCGTCACGGACGTCGCGCCGGGCGACTTCGTGATCCTGAACTGGCGGGCGGTGTGCGGCCAGTGCCGGGCCTGCCTGCGGGGCCGCCCGTGGTACTGCTTCGCCACGCACAACGCGACACAGCGGATGACCCTGCTGGACGGCAGGGAGCTGTCGCCGGCCCTCGGGATCGGCGCCTTCGCCGAGAAGACGCTGGTGGCGGCCGGCCAGTGCACCAAGGTGGACGCCTCGGTGTCGGCGTCCGTGGCGGGGCTGCTCGGCTGCGGGGTGATGGCGGGCATCGGCGCGGCGATCAACACCGGCAACGTCGGGCGCGGTGACAGCGTGGCCGTCATCGGATGCGGCGGGGTCGGCGACGCGGCGGTCGCCGGGTCGCGGCTGGCCGGCGCGGCGAGGATCATCGCGGTGGACATCGACGACCGCAAGCTGGCCAAGGCCCGTGAGATGGGCGCCACTCACACCGTGAACTCCAAGGAGACCGACCCGGTCGAGGCGATCCGGGAGCTGACCGGTGGCTTCGGCGCCGACGTCGTCATCGAGGCGGTCGGCCGCCCGGAGACGTACAAGCAGGCCTTCTACGCCCGCGACCTGGCCGGCACGGTCGTCCTCGTCGGCGTCCCCACCCCCGAGATGAAACTCGAACTCCCGCTGCTGGACGTGTTCGGCCGCGGCGGGGCGCTGAAGTCGTCCTGGTACGGCGACTGTCTGCCCTCGCGTGACTTCCCGATGCTGATCGACCTGCATCTGCAGGGCCGCCTGGACCTGGGCGCGTTCGTCACCGAGACCATCCGACTGGACGAGGTGGAGAAGGCGTTCGAGCGGATGCACCACGGTGACGTCCTGCGTTCGGTGGTGGTGCTGTGATGGCCGCGCGCATCGAACACCTCGTCACGTCCGGTCGGTTCAGCCTCGACGGCGGTACCTGGGACGTCGACAACAACGTGTGGATCGTCGGCGACGACCACGAGGCGATCGTCATCGACGCCGCACACGACGCCGACGCGATCCTCGCCGCGCTCGGCGGGCGGCGGCTGACGGGCATCGTGTGCACCCACGCCCACAACGACCACGTCTCCGCCGCGCCGGCCCTCGCCGACGCGACCGGCGCCACGATCTGGCTGCACCCCGACGACCTGCCGCTGTGGAAGCTCACCCACCCGGACCGCGAGCCGGACGCCCATCTGACCGACGGCCAGGTCATCGAGGCCGCCGGCGCCGACCTCACCGTGCTGCACACCCCCGGGCACGCACCCGGCGCGGTCTGCCTCCACGACCCGGGACTGGGCGTGCTGTTCACCGGCGACACCCTCTTCCAGGGCGGTCCCGGCGCCACCGGCCGTTCCTACTCCCACTTCCCGACGATCATCGCCTCCATCAGGGACCGGCTGCTCTCCCTCCCGCCCGAGACGAAGGTGCTGACCGGGCACGGCGACGCGACCACCATCGGCGCCGAGGCGCCCCACCTCCAGGAGTGGATCGCCCGGGGCCACTGACGCGAAAGGCCGGGCGCCGCCGCGCGGACGGCCGTACGCTCACGGTCATGACCGGCACCCTCCTGAACCTGCACGGCACCCGCGTCCTGCGGTGCGCCCCCGACGGCCCGCCGCTCGACGGGGAACGCGCCGCACTGGACCTGATCGGCGACGCGTACGGCCACGACGCCCAGCTCGTGGCCGTGCCCGCGGAACGGATCGGGGACGACTTCTTCCGGCTGCGGTCCGGGGTGGCCGGCGACGTCGTGCAGAAGTTCGTGAACTACCGGGTACGGCTGGCCGTCGTCGGAGACGTCTCGCGGCAGCTCGCTGAGAGCTCCGCGCTGCGGGACTTCGTGCGTGAGGCGAACCGCGGCAGCCAGCTGTGGTTCCTCGCGGACGACGGCGAACTGGACGACCGGCTGAAGCCGGCCGCCGGTTGAGCACGGGCACTGGTCGAACCCGGGCACCGGCGGAGCGCCATCACCGGCCGGCGCCTGTCCGCTGAGTCCGGTCGGGTGAGGTTCGCCGAAAGGCGACAGAAGACGTCCGGATTTCCCGAGATCCTCGTAGTGACACCCCACACCGAGGAGCCGGGAGGCAGGACATGTCAGGACCGCTGGAGGGCAGGGTCGCTCTGGTCGCGGGAGCGACCCGGGGCGCCGGACGGGGCATCGCCGTCGAGCTGGGCGCGGCCGGCGCCACCGTCTACGTGACCGGGCGCACCACCCGCGACCGGCGCTCCGAGTACGACCGCGCCGAGACCGTGGAGGACACCGCCGACCTGGTCACCGAGGCCGGCGGGCGGGGCGTCGCCGTGCCCACCGATCACCTCGACCAGGCGCAGGTGCGGGCCCTCGTCGAACGCATCGCGGACGAGCAGGGCCGCCTCGACGTCCTGGTCAACGACATCTGGGGCGGCGAGAAGCTCTTCGAGTGGGACACCCCCGTCTGGGAGCACGACCTCGACAACGGACTGCGGCTGCTGCGGCTCGCCGTGGAGACCCACGCCGTCACCAGCCACCACGCTCTGCCGCTGCTGTTGCGCACGCCGGGCGGACTGGTCGTCGAGATGACCGACGGCACCGCCGAGTACAACCGCGACACCTACCGCGTGAACTTCTTCTACGACCTCGCCAAGGCCTCCGTCCTGCGCATGGCCTTCGCTCTCGCCCACGAGATCGGGCCCCGGGGGGCCACCGCCGTGGCGCTCACCCCGGGCTGGATGCGCTCGGAGCTGATGCTCGAGCAGTTCGGCGTCCGCGAGGACAACTGGCGCGACGCCCTCGACCGGGTCCCGCACTTCGCCATCTCGGAGACGCCCCGCTACGTCGGCCGGGCCGTCGCCGCGCTCGCCGCCGACCCGGACGTCGCCCGTCGCAACGGACAGTCGCTCTCCAGCGGCGGCCTCGCCCCGGAGTACGGCTTCACCGACCTCGACGGCAGCCGTCCGGACGCCTGGCGGTACCTCGTCGAGGTGCAGGACGCGGGCAAGCCGGCCGACACGACCGGCTACCGCTGAGCCGTCACGCCGACGGCGGCGCAGGCACCGTCGGCGCAGGCATCGTCGACCAGCGCGCCGGGTGCCCCGGGGGCAGGTCGAGGTCCTCGCGCACGGCCGCGTAGTAGCCCTCGCGGCCGGCGCGCTGCCGCTCCAGCAGCCCCTGCCAGGCCTGCGGATCGTGGGTTCCCTCCCGTAGGAAGGCCTCCATGTCCATCACCACGGTCACCCACGTCCGCGCCCGTTCCACCACGTCGCGGCTGCCCAGCATGACCAGCGCCTCCCCGGCCGGGTCGCGTGCGTCGGTGGCCTGCGCCAGCTGAGGCTCCGCCTCCTGCGGGGACAGCGGGTAGGGGTGCGGGTCGTTGCCCAGGTGTGAGGCGACGCGGTACGTCAGGTTGACCGACCGCTTGACCGCCCTCGCGTACTCGGCGTACACCGCCAGCCGCCGTTCCTCCCACCGTGCCGACCGCTCGCGCGCGAACCGGGCCCGGTCGCTGCGCGCCAGGGCGAGATACGAGCCGAGGGCGCCGACGACAACGCCCAGAAGGGCGGGAAGTTGCTGGAGGAACGCGGACATATCCGCACGAGATCCTTCCTGGTGATGCGGTGGCGCGGTGACGCTCAACGGACCGTCAGATCATTTCATTTGATCTGACGGTCCGGAAGTTCACTGTTTCGTCACAGACCGGTGCTCACCACAACCGCGGCCCCCGTCGGCGGGTCTACCTTGACGACATCGCGAGAACAGTGGCAGGGAGAGGTCAGGTCATGGGGGACATACGCAGACGAGGGGCGGTCGCGCTCGGGATCACCGGGCTCATCGCGCCGTTGACGCTCGCGTTGGGCGCGGCGCCGGCCCAGGCCGCGAGTTGCACGACGTCGGCCGGGCCGTACCAGAAGCAGGTGGAGAAGTTCCTCGGCCGGCCCGTCGACGGCAAGCAGTCGAGCGCCGACTGCTCGGCGATCCGGGCGTTCCAGACCAAGCACGGCATCACGCCGAACATCGGTTACGCCGGGCCCGTCACCTGGGGCGTGATGGACCTGATGAACAAGCAGAAGGCGGTGGGCAACAAGCCCAACAAGGCGGGCAAGTGCCCGACCAACAAGGGCCGCATCGCCTGTGTCGACCTGACCCTCCAGATCAGCTGGATCCAGGACGGGAGCAAGCTGGTCTACGGGCCGGTCCCGGTCCGTACCGGCCGCAACGGCTACGAGACCCGCACGGGTCTGAAGAAGATCTACTGGCGGCACATCGACCACGTGTCGACCATCTACAACGTGCCCATGCCCTACAGCCAGTTCTTCGACGGCGGCCAGGCGTTCCACTCGGTCGGCGTCAGCATGTGGAACCCGCCGGGCTCGCACGGCTGCGTCAACATGACGAAGACGGCCGCCAAGACGTACTGGTCGCTGCTGAAGAACGGCGACGACGTCTTCGTGTACGGGCGCAAGCCGGGCACGTGAGCCGTGAGGCGGGCGTCGTGAGCTGCGCCTGAGCCGTGCCGTGTGACGCGGCTCAGGCGACCGTGTCGGTGATCCGCTCGGTTTCCAGGAGCGTTGACAGAAGGACGTGATCAGTAACACGTCCGGTATGTCTGGTTCGTTCGCGGTGACTCACGCGGCCTTCACCTCGGACGCCGTAAGATTCACACCATGTCCACCACTGTTGAAACCCTCTCCGAGCGATCGGCCGCGGAGGTCAACGAGGAGATCAGGGCCCTGTGGCTCCGGTCCGGCGGGACACTGAGCGGCGAGCAGCGTGAGGAGTACCAGCGGCTCGTCCTGGAGTGGGCCGCCGCACCGCAGCCCGTCTGAGCGACCTGACCGCCTCCCGACCGCGAGGCCGTCCCCGCCCGAGCGCCCGGCTTCCCGGCGCCCGCCGGCGCACTGGCGTCCTTCGTGCACCGGCGTCCCGCGTGTGTCGGCCTCGCCCGCAATTTCACCGTCTCAGCGCCCCCCGGCTCGGACTCCGTCCGAGCCGGGGGGCGCCCCTGTGACCGGGGGGCGCCCTTTGCGGCGCTCGGCGGCCTGGTCATCCCCAGGTCGCCGAGTAGTACCGCTGATAGGCCTTGCGGTCCTGTTCGGCGCGGATGTACCGGGTCGCGACCAGGGCGACCATGCTGCCCGCCAGGACCAGCAGACCGGGGCCGATGTTCTTCGGGTCGGTGAGCCGGGAGGCGAGGGTCGCACTGTCGCCGACACCGGTCACCGGGGCGGTCGAGCCCGGCGAGGCGGAACCCGGGGAGGCCGCCGCCGTGTTGGAGGCGGCCGGCGCGGGCTCGGAGGACGAGGTGGGCGTCCCGCCCTGGGCGTTGTCGGAAGGCGCCGCCACGATCAGCTGGACGCCCAGCTGGGCCAGCGCGTTGTCCACCGGCTGGAAGAACGTCGTACCGCCGGTCCTGCAGTCGCCGCTGCCGCCCGAGGTGATGCCGAGGGCGATCCCCTCGGAGAACATCGGGCCGCCGCTGTCGCCGGGTTCGGCGCACACGGTCGTCTCGATGAGTCCGCCGACCGTGCCCTCCGGGTAGTTCACCGTCGCGTCCAGGCCGGTCACCTCGCCTTCACGCAGTCCGCTGGTGCTGCCGCTGCGGAACACCCGCTGGCCCACGGCCGCGTCGCCCGTGCCCGTGATCCGCACCCCGTTGCCGTTGCCGATGGCGACCACGTCGGCGCTCGCCCCCGCCTTGCCGCTCGCGTACTGCACCAGCGAGAAGTCGTTTCCGGGGAAGGAGGAGTTGACGGTCTGGCCCACCTGCTGCTTGGCCTGGTTGTCGGCGAACCAGGTCGACCCGGTGGGGCCGCAGTGCCCGGCGGTGAGGATGAAGTCGCTGGTCCCGTTGGTCACGTTGAAGCCGGCCGAACAGCGCCCGCCGGTCGACAGGATGGGCTGCGCCCCGTTGATCCGGGTGGTGAACGCGCCGGTGGTGCGCTCCATGCGCACAAAGCCGCCGATACCGCCGGCCGTGCGCGTCAGCCTCGACCAGTCCGCGGACGACACGGTGCTGTCGCCCTGCACGACGATCTGGTTGGACCGGTAGTCCATCACCCACGCCGTGCCGGCCACCCGCGGAGCCGAACGCAGCGCCGCCGTGGCCGACTTGAGCTCGTTCATGCTGTGCGACACGACCTTGGCGACGGCGCCCGCCGCCCGTACGGCCTCGGCGGTCTTCTCGTCGGTGACCCCGACGACCGGTCGTCCCTCGGAGTCCAGCCAGGTGCCGGCGGTGCGCGCGGTGCCGAACCTCTCGACGAGCGCCGCCCCCGGGTTCGTCACGACCGACTCCGCCGCGCTGCGCGGAACCGCCGCCGTGCCGGGCGGCTCGCTCGCCATGGCGGCCTGCGCGACCATGGCTCCTCCCAGGAGAAGTCCGCCGACCGCCGCCAGCCGTGTCACTCGCCGGACGGTCCGTCGTCGTACGTGCCTCATGCCTGGCTCCCGAAACCCTGAACGCGCGGACTCAACACCGCGGGGCCCTCCGGTCGTTGAGCACCCTCACCTCCATACGCGCCGCAGCCCGCAAGTGTTCAGCCGCCGCGCGTACGGAAGTGAGCGCGGCGGGGATCCGCGCGCCGGGGAGGCAGTGCGTCACACCGGGACGTGTGCGGGGACGTCCGCCTACGAAAGGCCCGGGATGCGGGAGTCGACCGGAGTGGACGGTCCACCGGGTTCCCGCGCGGGCCCCAGCCGCGCCCAACTACGCTCGTCGCCCCACACGGCCGCAGCGCCGGTGTACGGGCGCAGCAGCGCGGAGAGGGCGGGGTCGCCGTGGCCGCCCAGCTCGTCCGAGGCGATGCGGCGGGCGATGCCGGCGAGGAAGTCGGCGAGCTGCACCCGGGCGTCGAACCGCGAGACGACCAGCCGGAGCCCGGCGAGCCCGATGCCGCGTCGCCGCGCCTCGCCCTCGATCCAGGCGATCCGCTGCGGGGTGAGCATGTTCTGGCGGTCGTGCGCCAACCGGACCGGACGTCCGCCGTCGCTCCAGTGTGCCGCGGTGTGCAGGATCGAGGGGAGCAGCGGATTGAGGACCGGGGCGAGCACGAACGGCCCGTCCTGAATTCCGGCGCGATAGGAAAGGGCGCGCGGGCGTTCCTCCGAGAGCCGCGCCAGAACGTCCGCCGCAGGCGTTCCCGGATGCCGCCGCCGCAGGGTGTCGACCAGGTGGAAGAAGTGCGCCACAGGCGCGTGCGGCGTGTCCGGCGGCTCGTCGTGACGCACCCACAGCAAGTGGTTGGCCGCCTCCAGGAACGACGTCCATTCCTCCCCGGTGAACGTCCGCCGCCCTTCCCCGAAGAGGGCGACGGCCGCCGCGGGATCGTCCAGCAACAGATCGACGGCCCGGTCCACGATGTAGAAGGGCTTCTCCACCAGATGCACATGGGCACGTCCGTACAGCGGCCCCGACGGCGAGAGCAGCCATTCCAGAACGGCCCGGTGCTTCTCCCGGAGCAGATGGTTCGCCTTGTACTCCTCCGCGGGCGAACGGATCCGGTCGCGGATCTCCTGTACGTGCCCGGCGGCGGATTCGACCGACAGCAGCACACTGGCGTGCGCGAACACATCCGTGTTGCCGCCGGTGAGGTTCTCGCCGTCCGAGCCGGATTCGTCGCAGGCGATCTCCCGGACGCCCGCCGCGTCCGCCACGACTGTCCCGTTCACACGATCCCACGTCACACCACGACCCCCTATCTTGTGCCCATGACCAGCATCCCGCACGACGCGCCAGGTGAACCGAATCCGCTGAACGCGCTCACTCTCGATCTGCTGCGCCGCCGCACGAGCATGAAGTGGCGCACCTATCCGGCCGATGTCCTGCCGCTGTGGGTCGCCGAGATGGACGTGCCGCTCGCCGAGCCGGTCGTCCACGCGGTGACGCGGGCCCTCACGCTCGGCGACACCGGCTATCCGACGGGCACGGCGTATGCGCAGGCACTGGTCGAGTTCGCCGCCAAGCGCTGGGGCTGGGACGGGCTCGCGGTCGAGCGGACGGCGATCGTGCCGGACGTGATGCTGGGCGTCGTCGAGATGCTGAAGCTGGTGACCGCCCCCGGCGACGCCGTGGTGGTCAACCCGCCGGTCTACCCGCCGTTCTTCGCGTTCGTCGCGCACATGGACCGGCGCATCGCCGAGGCGCCCCTCGGTGCCGACGGCCGACTCGACCTCGAGGTGCTGGAGCAGGCCTACCGGCGGGCCGTCGCGGACGGCGGGCGCGCCGCACACCTGCTGTGCAGCCCGCACAATCCGACCGGGACCGTGCACACGGCCCGGGAACTGGCCGCCGTAGCCGCGCTCGCCGACCGGTACGGCGTACGGGTGGTCGCCGACGAGATCCACGCACCGCTCGCCGCGCCGGACGGCGGCTTCGTGCCCTACCTCGCCGTCCCGGGCACACAGAACGGTCTGTCGCTGATGTCGGCCTCGAAGGGCTGGAACCTGGCCGGCCTCAAGGCGGCCCTGGCCGTCGCGGGCCCCGACGCGGCAGCCGACCTCGCCCGGATGCCGGAGGAGGTCGGCCACGGGCCGAGCCATGTCGGCGTCCTCGCCCACACCGCCGCCCTGTCCGAGGGCACGGACTGGCTGGACGCCCTGCTCGCCGGCCTCGACGACAACCGCCGTCTGCTCACCGCTCTCCTCGCCGAGCACCTGCCCGGCGTCGGGTACCGGCCGGGCGAGGCGACCTACCTGGCCTGGCTCGACTGCCGGGCCGTGGACCTCGGGGACGATCCGGCCGCGGTCTTCCTGGAGCGGGGCAGGGTGGCTCTCAGCCCCGGAACCGACTTCGGCACGGGCGGAGCCGGGCACGTACGGCTGAATCTGGCCACCTCGCCGGAGATCCTCACCGAGGGGGTGCGGCGGATGGCCGCCGCCGTCCGCTGAGCCCGGTCCGGCGCGGGCCCGCGACGGGCCGTCCCGCGCGAACCGCCTGGGTGGCGAACGGGCCGGGATGCCTAGACTGCGGGACATGGATGACAAGTCGCTCGACCGGCTGGCAGCGGGAAAGTATCTGCTGATCACCAGCTACCGCAAGAACGGGACGCCGGTCGCCACCCCCGTGTGGGTGGTGCGCGACGGCGACGCGCTCGGGGCCTGGTCGGCCGCCGACGCCTGGAAGGTGAAGCGCATCAGAGCACGCGGGGACGTCCTAGTCGGCCCGTGCGACGTGCGGGGCAATCCGACCGGCGACCAGATCCCGGCCACCGCCGAGATCTGCGACGCGCAGACCACCGCCCGCTATCGCACGCTGCTCGCCCGCAAGTACGGCGTCCTCGGCCGGCTCACCCTGCTGGGCAGCCGGCTGCGCCGGGGACTGGACGGGACCGTGGGCATCCGCATCACGCTGTGAGCGGATGCGGGCGGCGCGTCCACGACTCGCGTGCGGTGTTCAGTGCCAGGCGCGGTACGGCTCGTCGAGTAGCTGGAACACCGGCTCGCCGCGCACCGGGTCCTCGGCCGTGGACAGCCGGACGCGGGCGCCGCTGTGGATGCCGATGAGCGGGCCCATGACCCGGCCGCGCACGACGAACCCCTCGGCCATCTCGACCAGCGACACATTGCGCGCGGCCGGGGTGTTGCGGTGCACGACCGTGGCGTGACGGACCGTCCCGGTGCCCTCGCTGCGCTCGGTGCGCAGGTCGCTGCCCTGGCACACCGGACAGAGCAGCCGGTGGTACATGGCGGTGGCGCACCAGGTGCAGCGCTGGAAGAGGATCGTGTCACCGTCGGCGCGGGGGCGCTCGAGGACGCCCGCCGCGGAGCGGACGGACTGCTGTACGGCGGTTCCTGAGTGGTGGTACACGCGGGTCAACTCCCTGCACTCGGCCGGAATCCACGTGCGCGGTTCACCCGTGCACGCACGTGCCCGGTCGACCGTGCCGCCGTGCACGGCCACAGCGTATGGCACTCAGTGTCACTGGTAAAGGCACTGCGTACCCTAATCTCCCCGGGTCCGGTCAGCCTCGAGCGTCGTCTCGATCTCCCGCACCACACGCCACAGGGGCGCCCCGCGCCGGGCGACCACCACCACGACGTCCTCCGGGCCCTCGACGGCGGGCGACGGGGCCGGGGCCGGAGTCGAGGTCGGGGCAGGGGCCGGGGGAGCGCCGAAGGCCGACTGCACGAAGCCGAGGGCGTGGTCCACGGTCGCGGTCGCGTCGCCCCGGCCGTCCGAACGCAGCCAGGAGCGCAGGGCGTTGTTGTGGGCGGCCACCACCGCGGCCGCGATGACGTCGGCGTGCAGGGCGCCGTGCGTCCGGTCGGTGAAACGGCCGCGCAGATAATCGGCGAGGGCCCGCTCGTAACGCCAGACCACCGACAACTCGTACGCCCGCAGCCCGGGGACCTGCTTGGTGAGCCGGTAGCGCTGCACGGAGAAGGAGGGGTTCTCCGCGTACATCAGCAGGACCAGCCGGGCGGCCTCGCAGACGCGTCGTACCGGCTCGTGCCGATCGCCGCTCGCCGCGAGGAAGGCGGTCAGGTCGGCCAGGCACCGCTCGTGGTCGGGGAAGACCACGTCCTCCTTGGAAGGGAAGTAGCGGAAGAAGGACCGCCGGCCGACCCCCGCGAGCGCCACGATGTCGTCGACGGTGGTCTGTTCGTAGCCGCGCTCCAGGAACAGCCGGAAGGCCGCCGCGACCAGCGCGTCCCGCATGGGCGGCTTGGCCTGCGCCTTGTCAGTCGCGCTCATGGACGGGAACGTAACACCTGGGCCGCGCCCATGGCACTCGGTTCCCTCGTACGGGGAACCGAGTGCCATGCGAGTGCCGGGCGGGTGCCGGGCGGGTCAGAGCCGCTCCGCCGCCTCGACGACGTTGGTGAGCAGCATCGCCCGCGTCATCGGTCCGACACCGCCGATCGGCGGCGCGAAGGAGCCGGCCACGTCGCTCACGTCGGGGTGGACGTCGCCGAGGATGCCCTCTACCGTGCGCGTGAGGCCCACGGACAGCACAGTGGCACCCGGCTTGATCCAGTCGGGACGGACCATGTGGGCCACTCCGGCCGCGGCCACCACCACGTCCGCCTCGCGGGCGTGCGCGGCCGTGTCCTGGGTGGCCTCGTGGCACAGGGTCACGGTGGCGTGCTCGGTGGCGCGGGTCAGCATCAGACCCAGCGGCCGGCCCACGGTGACACCGCAGCCGATCACACAGAACTGCTGGCCCGTGATCTCCACGCGGTTGCGGCGCAGCAGGTCGATGATGCCGCGCGGGGTGCAGGGCAGTGGGCCCGGGATGCCCAGCACCAGCCGGCCCAGGTTCGTCGGGTGCAGACCGTCGGCGTCCTTGACCGGGTCGATCAGCTCCAGCACCGCGTGGGTGTCGATGTGGGCGGGGAGCGGGAGCTGCACGATGAACCCGGTGCACGCCGGATCGGCGTTCAGCCGGAGCACGGCGGCCTCCACGTCGGCCTGGGAGGCGTCGGCGGGCAGCTCCACCCGGATCGAGGCGATGCCGACCTGGGCGCAGTCGCGGTGCTTGCCGCCCACGTAGGAACGGCTGCCCGCGTCGTCGCCGACGAGGATCGTACCCAGCCCGGGAGTGACCCCGCGTTCCTTCAGCGCCTGGACGCGCAGGGCGAGTTCGCTCTTGATGTCGGCCGCGGCGGCCTTGCCGTCGAGAAGTGTTGCGGTGGTCACGGGATCGGCGAGCCCTTCAGGAGAAAGAACGACGGTCCTGTCATCGTACGACCCCTTCGTCCGTCGCCGACCACGAGTCCCGCCCGTCGCAGCCGTACCGCCAGGTCAGCCGCAGTTTCGCTGACGTAACCTTTGCGCACCGCTTCGCCGCCCATCGGGGAGACCTCGCATGCCCGCCGCCCGACCCCGTCTCCTCTACGTCACCGACCTGGCCTACCCGGCCCGCGGGCGCCGCTACGGCGACGAGGACGTCTTCCTCTCCTCCCGGCTGCGCGCGGACTTCGATCTCGCCCTGTGCCATCCGCTGGACGCGACGGCGCTGATGCACTCCTTCGACGCCGTCGTCGTCCGCAACAGCGGACCCGTCCTCGGCTACCCGGCGCAGTACCAGGCCTTCCGGGAGCACGCGCTGCACGACGGCGTGCGCGTCTACAACCCGCTCACCGGCCGCGCCGACATGGCGGGCAAGCAGTACCTCCTCGAGCTGAGCGCCGAGGGCTTCCCGGTGATCCCCACCGTCGACCGCGCCGAGGACCTGCACCGGCTGCCCGAGGCCGAGCGGTACGTCGTCAAGCCCCGGCTCGGCGCCGACTCGCTGGGCCTGCGGATCGTCGCGCCCGACGCCGTGCCCGCCCTCGCCGACGGCTCGCTCCTCCTGCAGCCGTGCGTCGACTTCGTCCACGAGGTCTCCTTCTACTACGTCGACCACGACTTCCAGTACGCCCTGTACGCCCCGCGCCCCGACCGCCGCTGGGAGCTCGAGCCGTACCGGCCCACCGTGCGGGACCTGGAGTTCGCCCACCGCTTCGTCGACTGGAACGGCCTCGCGCACGGCATCCAGCGCGTCGACGCGTGCCGCACCCCGGACGGCGAGCTGCTGCTGGTGGAACTGGAGGACCTCAACCCCTACCTCTCCCTGGACGCCCTCGACGAGGACGCACGGGACGCCTTCGTCGCCGCGACGACCCGCTCCCTGCACCACTTCCTCGCCGCGTAGCCCTGCTCGCGGGGCGCCTTCCTTGCTGTGCGGCCCCGCCCGCGGCCCGTGTGGCCCCGCCCGCGCCGGCCACGCGCGGCGGGGCGCCGGTGAACCAGGCGGGCCGCGCGCCCGTATCCCTTCCGGGGACCCACGGGAGGGAGACCAGGTGCCGACACCGGAGGAACCCGGACAACCGCACGACCGCCAGGTCCTGGAGCCCATCCGGGTCCTGCGGCCACGCAACACCGACGCCCTCGCGGAGCTGTTCCGCGAGCTGACCGAGGACGCCGCCGACGACTACGAGGCCGTTCCGCTGCCGGGGAGGGCACCGGGCGACGAGGCGCAGACCCGGGAACTGCCCCCGGCGCCCGCCGTCGGCGCGCGCGCCCGGCGCACCCGCGGGCCGGCCCCCGGGCGCGAGGCCAGGCCGGCCCCTCGAACGGCCCCCGGCCGTGCCGTGCGGCCCGCGCCCGGCCGAGCCGTCCGGCCCGCCCCCGGCCGTGCCGTGCGGCCCGCGCCCCGCCGGGCCGACGGGCCGCCCCGCGCCGCGGTCGCCGTCGTCGCCGTGCTCGCGGCTGCGCTGCTCGGCTTCGCCGGCGCGCTGTTCCTGCCCGGCCGCGACGGTGGGGCCGCCGCCGCGGCGCAGCCGCCCGCTTCTGCTCCCACGCCGACCGCCGCCGCGAGCGCGTCCGCCGATCCCGACGGCGCGGGCACCCTCAGGGAAGGGGACAGCGGCCCGGGGTGACCGAGCTCCAGCAGCGTCTGCTGAGGATTCCGAACGTCTACGACAACGGCCCCACCGACGGCCGCTACAGCGGCGTCCTCACCGAGGCCGTGGCCCGCTTCCAGCTCTGGTACGGAATCCGCGGTGACGAGAGCGGCGTGTACGGCGACGACACGCGCCGCGATCTGGAGTCCCGGACCGCGGCGGCCGCCACCCGGTGAACAGAGTGAACAGGGGACGGCCGGCCGCGCGCCGGGCGGGGCCGCCGATGCGGGCACCGCCCGGCGGCCGGTCCTACTCCTCGCCGTCCCGCGGCAGCCGGATGTCGAGAACACACACGTCGTCACGGCCGTCGGGCTCCAGCACCGCGCCGAGCAGGTGTTCCAGGGGCACCGGACCGGCCGGGCCGCCGCGGGCGCCGGCCCGGGCGAGCCGTTCCAGTCCCTGGTCGATGCTCTCCGTGGGCCGCTCCACCAGACCGTCGGTGTACAGCAGCAGCCGGTCGCCGGGTTCCAGCAGGACGTCCGTCTCCTCGTAGCGGGGCGCGTCCGTCGCGCCGAGGAGCATCCCGTACGGGCGCTCGAGGTAGCGCGCCTCACCGGCGCGCAGCAGCAGCGGCGGGGGATGGCCGGCCTGCGCCCAGACGAGCCGGTGCTCACGCGGGTTGTAGCGGGCCAGCACCAGGGTCGCCGAGCCGTGCGGATCACGGGAGTGCAGCAGCAGCGCGTTGAGCCGGCTGAGCGCCCCGGTCAGCGACGACCCCGTGATGATCATGCCTTTGGCGGTGAACCGCAGCAGCGCCATCGCGGCGACGGCCCCCAGACCGTGCCCCGCCACGTCGCCCACCACGAACAGGGCGTCCCCGTCGGGCAGTTCGATGGCGCTGAACCAGTCGCCGCCGACGCTGAGATCCGACTGCGCGGGCAGGTACGCGATGTCCACCCGCAGCCCGGCCAGCCGGACGGGCTGCTTCGGCAGCGGGAGCAGCGCGTCCTGCAGGCGGGCGGCGGCCGTGCGTTCGGCCTGCAGCACGCCGTGCTGGGTGAGCATCGCCCGCTCGCTGGCGACGAGGGCGAGTTCGGCACTGCGCTGCGCGGTGAGGTCCTGCACGAAGCCGTGCACCTCGACGGGCGTGCCCTCGGCGTCCGGCACGGCCTCCGCGACCACCCGCAGATGGCGGACGCCGTCCCGGGTGGGGAGCCGGAACGGCACGTCGCACGGCTGCCCGTGGCGCACCAGCTCCCCGACGGAGCGGGCCAGCACCGGCACGTCGTCGGGCAGGGCGAGCCGCGGCAGACTCGCCAGCGGGACGACGCCCCGGGCGGGGTCGCGTTCGAGGATGGCGAAGACCTGGGAGGACCAGTTCCCCTCGCCCGTCGCCAGGTTCCAGGTGACCCAGCCGAGGTTGCCCAGCCGCTGCACGTCCGCCAGTCGCTGCTCCTGGCGCTCAAAGGGGTCGTGCCGGACCCAGCTGACGACCAGTCCGTCGCCCACCCGCGCGGCCCTCGCCGAGTAGGTGGACAGCTCGCCGGCCCCGGCGACCGTCCGCTGCCGGACGAACGGCTCACCCTCGAACGGCTCGCCGCCCGCCAGAGCCTCCAGGCAGCCCTGCCACAGCGGCTCGCCGGAGATCTCCGGCCAGCACTCCAGGAAGCGCCGCCCGACCAGTTCGTGGCCGCTGCGGCCTCCGGCGTCGGAGGTCGCCCGGGTGGCGGCGTCGATACGGAAGTCCTCGACGTGCCCCGACGCGGAACGCAGGGGCGCGAGAAACACCGCGGACACAGGCAGCGGATCGAACATCGTCTGCACGGCGCTTGCGGCGGCCCCGACGGCGGGCCGGCGGGTGTCGAAGGTGCGCAGCGGGCCCGCGCAGAGCTGGGCGACGGCCAGGAGATGCTCTCGGACGCGCGGGGTGAAGGGACCCGTCCAGCGCCGCAGGACGCCCAGCGCGACGTCGGCCGACGCTCCTGTGACCACCGGCAGCCACGCCCGGGTCGGCCAGCGCCGAGCCGGGGCGCCGATCAGCGGATACCGCTGCGCGTCCTTGTC
This sequence comes from Streptomyces sp. B21-105, assembly GCF_036898465.1. Lineage (NCBI taxonomy): Bacteria > Bacillati > Actinomycetota > Actinomycetes > Kitasatosporales > Streptomycetaceae > Streptomyces > Streptomyces sp. B21-105. Next base: position 8,607,762 of record NZ_JARUMJ010000001.1, read on the forward strand.
GGGGTCCTCCAGCCAGCACGGCCTGCCGGACTCGAGGGCGTCGTGTGCGGGGATCCCGCTCACCGACGGAACCCGGCCCCACTGGTCGGCCAGCGTCTCGTCGATCCCGGCGTGCCCCACGAGGTCGAGCCCGCCGCCGGGCGACTGCGCGTAGATCATGACGGCGTCGGCGCCCACGTCCGGCGCGAGGTGGTCGAGCAGCCGGCGGGCGAGATCCTGTGTGCCGCCGACCCGGACCAGGGCCCGGCTGAGCCGGCCGAGGGCCGCGGCGTCGATCTCGTCGACGGCGGACTGCGGCGCGCTCTGCCCCTCCGGGGCGTCGGTGAAAGGGGCCGCGGGCTTGGTCTGCGACGGTGCGGCGAGGGCGCCGAGGGTGATCCAGCACTCCTCCAGCAGCGTCCGCCGCGCGATCTGTGCTCGTCGGTGCAGTTCCTCCTGGGCGGCGTCGGGGGTGCAGCCGCGCTGTGCCATCAGCGCGCCCTTGGCGCGCTCCAGCACGGCCGCGGTGGCCGCGAGGTCCTGCAGCCGGTCCATCTCGGCGCGCTGGCGGGCCACGACGCGGGTCAGCGCGGCCATGTCGGGGACGCCGCCGGACTCCGAGGGCAGGGCGGGTTCGCTCGTCACGCCTCGAGCATGGCACATGGGCGCGGATCGGATCGAGGTCTTGCGGCAACCCCTCCGCCAGGCGCGACTACCTGCGCGGACATCGGTCGCAACGGCCTGTTCAGCGCCCGGCGTTGTGCTCCGTCAGGGCCTGGGTGACGGCGCGGACGCTGCGGGCGATGTGCTGGAGCTGCATGACCTCGGCGGCGTACATCTTGATGGTGTGCTCGATGACGGACTCGGCCAGTCCGAGCCGGGGCAGGTCGGCGCGAGCGGTCTGCAGAGCGGTGCGGGCGACCCGGACCTCGTTCTGGACCTGGATCTGCGCGTGACGGGCGAGCAGTACCGGGTGGCGCAGCAGGGCGGGGTAGCTCGCGTAGCGCGCGGGCACCAGTTCGCGCAGCCACTTGGCGGCCGAGCGCTCCCAGTCGTAGCTGCCGGGTGTCTTGACCTGGCACGGCCAGTCCGAGCTGATGCGCGTCGTCGTCAGAGTCATGATCATCGCTTCCGGTATGTGGCGTCGTGACGGTGGTCCGACGGTTCGGGGCGGCCCCGGTCCAGGGGATGACCGGGGCCGCCTAGGGCACTCGCGCAAGCGATGCCCCGGGCACCCCGAGCGCCGACGCGGGTAGGGGACGGCGGTCTTCGGGTGCCCGTACAGGAGCCCTTCGCGGGCGGGTGCGGCCGTGAGCAGTATTTATATATGCCGACGGCTTTGCAAGACGTATGAAAACATTCATGCGTGAAATGCCCGTAGTGATCCCCTTTGGTCTTTTCTGGGGGAGGGGGTGGTCCGGGGCGAACCGGTCATTCCCGGAGGAAGAACTGGTGCTGCTCGGCGATCTGCTCGTATTCCTCGAGCCGCGCCTGGGTGCGCTCCGGGCCCGCGTCGGTCATGGCCTGGAGCAGTGCCGCGGCCATCACACCCGGGGCGGCGTACGAGTCGAAGACCAGGCGGGAGCCGGTGCCGCTGGCGAAGGTGGCGTCGGCCTCGTCGGCCACCGGCCCCAGCGCGAGGTCGGTGATCAGCGCGACCTTGAGGCCGGCGCTGCGCGCGACCCGCACGGCGGTCAGGGTCTCCTGTGCGTGCCGGGGCATCGAGAACGCCAGCACCCAGGTCCCGCCCGCCTCCCGGGACTGCAGCAGCGCGTCGTAGGCGACGCTCCCGCCCCGGGTCACCAGCCGTACGTCGGGGTGGACGCGGCGGGCGGCGTAGGCGAAGTACTCCGCCAGCGAGGCGGAGATGCGCAGCCCGAGGATGGTCAGCGGCGTGGACTGGGAGAGCTGCCGGCCGACGTCGATGACATGGTCGGGATCGGCGAAGTCGCGCCGCAGGTTCTCCAGGTTCTCGATCTCCGCGTCGACCGCCGCCTGCAGTTCGTTGCTGCGGTTCACCTCCGCCGCCGGACCGCCGGCCAGCGCGCCGAGCGCGATCGACTGGAGTTTCTCCCGCAGTGCGGGATACCCGCTGAAGCCCACCGCCGCGGCGAACCGGGTCACCGAGGGCTGACTGACGCCGACCCGGTCCGCGAGGTCGGTGATCGACAGGAACGCCGCCTCGGTGATGTGCTCGATCAGATACTGGGCGATACGCCGTTGCCCCGGGGACAGTTGGGGCCCGTCGAAGAGCGCCCGCAGCCGCGAGGTCGGGGAGACCTCCGTCTCCGGTCCGGTTCTGCCCGAGGTGATCGCGGATGCCTGTGCGCGTGCCTGCTGCGGCGATGGCGCCGGTGCGCCTCCCTTGTCTTCCACGAAGCTCAACATAGCTCAGCGCCACGGCGGGCAAGGGCGGGCCGAGGGCGCCTCAGGGCGCCGTCCGCACCCCCGGTGATCGCGGCTTACCGCCGGTACGGCATGCCCCGGGCCCGACGTGGTACCGGCCGCCCCGGCGTCGACGCCGTCTCCGGCTGCCCCGGGCCTGAGGTGTTTTCTGGCCCTCCCGGGGCCGAGGTGGTCACTGGCCGCCGCCGGGCCCGACGTAGTAACTGACTGCGCCGGGGCCGACGTCGTCTGCGGCTGCCCCGGGCCTGAGGTGTTTTCTGGCCCTCCCGGGGCCGAGGTGGTCACTGGCCGCCGCCGGGCCCGACGTAGTAACTGACTGCGCCGGGGCCGACGTGGTCTGCGGCTGCCCCGGGCCCGAGGTGGTCTGGGGCTGCCTCTGGCCTGAGTTGGCTTCTGGCCCTCCCGGGGCCTGGTGTGGTCACCGGCTGTCTCGGGCTCGAGCCGTCGCGGGGGCCGGCGTCGTCTCCAGGTGCCCCGGGCCCCGACGCCGGCTCCGGCCGCTCCGGGCCCCAGGCGGTCACCGGCCGCACCGGCCCCGGCGTCGTCGCCGGACCGCGCCGCATCGTCGGGCGGGCCCGCGCCCCGGGTGCCGCTCGTCGGGCCCGAGAGTGACGCCGGCCCCCGGGCGACACCGGGGGCCGGGTGGCGGCGGGAGCGAACCCGGCGGGCGCACGGGCCTGCCCGGGTCGGCTCCCGCCACGACGGGCGTTACCGCTTCAGCAGGCGTACCGACAGGCCGTGGGCCGTGTACACCGGTACGGCCCGCAGGTGAGCGCAGTCCAGCTCGACACGGTCGAACTGACCGCGCAGCGCCGACGCCGAGATCACCGGCACGGTCGTCCCCGCGGCCGGCGGCTTTTCGGCGTCGAGACGCAGCGACAGCACCGAGCCCCGGTCGAGCCGTACCCGTCCGGACACCGTCAGAACCGGACCGTGGTGCCCGCGCAGCGTCAGATCCAGCACCGCGCCGGCCCCCTGGGCCCACGCGCCGCGCACCCGCACCGGCCCGCCCGCGCGCAGCGTGCCGCCGGCCAGTCGCACGTCGCCCTGGCCGAGGGCGCCTGCGTGCCCGGCCACGAGCACGCCCCCCTCGACCACGGTGCCGCCGTGGTAGCGGTTGTGCCCGGTCAGGGTGAGCGTGCCGGAACCGCGCTTGGTCAGACCGCCTTCGCCCGCGATGTCGTTGCGCCAGGCGTCGGCCGCCTGGAAGCCGCCCTTGGAGGCGTCCAGGGTGACCGTGACGTCGTGGTCGAAGGCGCCGTAACCGTCCGCGGCCGCGAACAGGTTGAGCCGGCCCCACTGCTCGAAGCCGTCCAGCATCACGTACCCGGAGGGCAGCGCGGTCGTCCGCAGCACGTCCCGGCGCTGGGCTGCGGTGAGATACGGCTGGCGGGTCTCCAGCAGCACCTCGGCGCCCTTGGGCACCGTCAGCGGCTCCTTGCGGCCCTCCCTGGGGAGGACGTAGGTCAGCCGGGGCTCGACGGCACGGGCGTTGGCCTCGCGGTCGGCGTACTCGTCGTCGGCGTCGGAGTGCGCGTGGGCGAACAGGGTGTCGGCGGTCGTGCCGGTCTTCTCGGTGAAGTAGGCCAGGGCCTGGGCGCGGGCGGCCGCCTTGAGCTCGGCGTTGGCCGGGTCGGCGAGCGTGGCGGCGGCGAGCGCGGTGGCCATGATGCGGCCGCCGAGGACGTCGACGGTGGAGTGCATGCCGGACACGATCCTGGTGTGGCTCAGCTGCAGGGCACGCGTCACCAGCTCCTGGAACCGCTCGGGGACGGCGTACGCGTACGCCAGCGACGCCAGGTGGAAGGCGTTGGTGTGGCCGCTCGGGAACCCGCCGTCGTCCGTCGGCGAGGTGCTGCGCTGGCGCAGCAGCTGCGGCACGACGACCACCTTGGAGTCGTAGACGGGGTAGCCGAGCGCGTCGGTCTTCCCGGTGTCGACGACCTCGCTGTTCTCGTTCATGCGCCAGGGCCGCGGGTACTGGAAGGCGTACTTGCCCGGGTTGCCGGAGGCGAACGGGCCGCGCACGGTGTCCACGAGCTTGGCGATCAGGCCGAGGTCGGAGGTGTACGAACCGGCGCCGAGCGCGGAGCCGGCCGGCGCGTCGGCGGGCACGGCGTCGTCGATCTTGGTGGCGGGGACGGTGTCCGGCGCGGCGGTGATCGAGGTGACCGCCTTGGCGCCGGCCTTGTACAGGTCCGTCAGCGGTCCCAGGCCGGCGATCATCGCGTAGCTCTGGTGCTGGCGGTCGTAGACGAAGGCCTCCCGGCCCTGCGCCTCCGTGCGGGCCCGGGTCACCGCGACGCAGTAGCGCACGTTGGCGCGCAGGATGTCGGGCCGCACGGGCGTGCCGGTGTTCCAGGCGCCGCCGGTCTTCCACACCTTCGCGAAGCCGCCGAGGACGCGGACCACCGCGTTGGTCTCGGGCGTGAGGTTCGCGATGACGTTCGTCTTGTAGTCGTCGACGAAGGGAAGCGGACCGGTGGCGGCCTTGGCGTCCGCGGCGGCCAGCCAGGAGGCCAGCGTGGGGGCGGCCACCAGGGCCGCCGACCCACCCACGGAGAACTTGAGGAAACGCCTTCTGTTCACGGCCGATGGAGAGCTGAGCCCGGCGGATGACGGCATGGATGTGCCTTCCTGGAATGGCCTCGGCCGAGGGGCCCGAGGCAGGAGCTGCGCGCCTGCGGTTCGCGGGTCTTGCGACGACCCGTGAGCCGGGGGACGCGTCTGGGCGAAGATCTACGGCCGGGTCGTGTCGCTTGCGCGAGGGCCCGGCGACCGGTGCGTGTCCAGCGGGTGAAGGTGCGGCCGGCGGCTCACAGCAGCGAGCGCGCCAGCGCCACCGCGCCCTCGACCGGCGGCACGGTGAGCGGGCGCGGCCGGGCTCCCGGCACGGCGGCCCCGAGCGCGTCGGCGAACGCCTCGTACAGCGCGGGCTGCCCGAGCACCGTGCCGCCCGCCACGACCACGTCGTCGACCACGACCCCGCGCGCCGCGAGCCGCGCGACGAGCGCCGCGAGGTCCTCGCCGGCCCCGGCGATCACGGACCGGGCGAGGGCGGAGCCGTCGGCGGCGGCCGCGAAGACCACGGGAGCGTGCCGCCCCCACTCGGCGGAGACGTCGGCCGCGCCCTCCAGCGCCGCGCCGAGCGCCGGCACCTCCGGCACACCGAAGGAGCGGAGCAGACCGAGCGCGAGGGCGTCGGGGGCCTCGCCCCGGTCGTGCGCGGCCCATACGGCGCGGGCGGCCTCCCGGACGAGACCGGCGGCGCCGCCCTCGTCGCCGAGGACCGCGCCCCAGCCGCCCACCTGGACCGGGGCGCCGTCGGGCAGTCGTCCCACCGCGACCGAGCCGGTACCGGCCACCAGGCCGACGCCCTTGTCCAGACCGGCGGCCGGAACGAGCAACTCGGCGTCGCCCACGAGGTGCGCGGGCGCGCCGAGAAGTTCTTGCAGCGCGACACGGATCCGCGCGCACTGGAAGGGGGTCTCGCAGCCGTGCGCCCCCACGGCGAACGCGGCGGGACGTGCGCCCGCCGGCAGCGCCTCACGCAGGAGGGCGGCCAGCCAGTGCGCGGCGGCGACCGGGTCGTGCGGCCCCCAGCCGCTGCTGGCGCGCACATGGTCGGCCACGACGCGGTCGCCCGCGAGCGCGCGCAGCTGCGTCTTGGTGCCGCCCACGTCGACGCCGACCACGAGGGGGATCGAAGGGGGAGAGTCCTGCACGGATCCTCTTTCGTCGTTGCGCTTGACGGGCTGCGACGGCGGGCGAACCGTGACCGGGGGAACAGGCATGAAAGAACTAGGGAAGCCCCGGGACGGGCCTCTGACGAGACACGGCAGGCGAGTACCGTGAAGTTCGTTAGGAAGTTAACTAACGAAGTACAGTGCGTCAAGAGGAATCGCGCACTCGACCACCGTGCGGCCCGGCCGGGCCGCACGGGGCGGGAACGCGCGACGTCGGTGCATCCCATCGCCGCAGCCCGCCGAGACGAACTCGTCAGCGCGCGCGGCCCTGTACCCGTGTGGGGGAAACTGTGGAACTCGACGTGGTGGAAGCCCCCCGCCTGACCGAGAGCGCCAGCGCCGTGTTCGCCGTGCTGGCCCAGGCGGGCAGCGCGACCCGGCCGCAGCTCGCGAGCCTTGCGGGACTGTCCAAACCGACGGTGTCCTCCGCCGTGGCGGAGCTCGAGGCCGCCCGGCTCGCCGCGCACTCCGGGACCGCCTCCAGCGGCACCGGCCGCTCCGCCGCCGTCTACTGCCTCGGCCCGGCCGCGGGCGCGGTGCTGGCCGTCGATCTCGGCCCGGCCGTCACCCGGGTCAGGGGCTGCGCCCTGGACGGCGCGCTGCTCGCCGAGGCCACCGCCTCCCGCAGGGACGCCGCCGACGCCGTGCGTGAGGCGCTCGACGTGCTCCCGGGCGGTGTGCCGCTGCGCTCCATCGTGGTCGCCGTCGGCGACGTGGCCGCCCGGGACCGGCTGGGCAGCGGCATGCGCCCGGCGACCGCCAAGGCAGGGCCCGTCTTCGACGCCATGGCGGTCGCCCTGCCCCCGGGCGTGCCCGTCCACCTGGAGAACAACGTCAACTGCGCGGCACTCGCGGAACTGCACGAGGGAGCCGCCCGGGGCCGGCACACCTTCGGCTATCTGCGGATCGGCGTGGGCATCGGCCTCGGCATCGTGGTCGGGGGACAGGTGCTGCGCGGCTCGAACGGGGCCGCCGGAGAGCTCGCGCGGCTGCCCTATCCCTGGGACGTCGGCCGTGAGCCGCGCCAGGAGGCCCTGGAGGAGTACATCGGCGCCCGCTCCCTGCTGCGCCGGGCCAGGGAGGCCTGGGAGGCCGCGGACGGGCCCTGCCCACGCACCACCGAGCGGCTGTTCGCCCTCGCCGGGGCGGGCAGGGCCGCGGCCGGCGAGATCGTCGGCCGGCACGCCGTGGACGTGGGGCGGCTCGCCGCCGCGGTGACGGCCGTGCTGGACCCGGGTCTCATCGTGCTCGGCGGCAGCACCGGCGCGGATCCCCAGCTCCTGCCCGGGGTGCGGGCCGAGCTGGCGCGGCTGAGCTGGCCCACCGAGGTGGTCAGCAGCACGGTCGGCGATTCCGGCACCGTCGTGGGCGCCGCACGGCTCGCGGTCGCCCGGGGAGTCCAAACCGTGACCGAGACCGCGCGGGCCAAGGATTGACGGCCCGCGACTCGGTCTGCCAATGTCCGGACAAGCGCTTTCTAAGTCGGCCGGGACGCCGGCTTGGGTTGAGCATCCCGCCCGTACGCGAAGTACGGCAGCCGCACGAGGGCGCGCTTGTGCGACGACGGCCCTCATGGCCGGGGATCCCACCCGACAAGGCGATGCGGCCGGGCGAGGCCGTGCCCCCGGAAAGCGAAATCTCCTGCAAACTGCACCCGTGCCGCCTCGTTCGGCGCCGTGCTCCGTCCCCTACGACGAAAAGGGATCGAAGATGACCAGTGTGGGTGTGCGGCGCTCCCGCCGACTCGGCCTGGGCGGCATAGGCCGCATGGTTCCCCTCGCTGCCGTGGCCACGGCAGGTGCCCTGTTGCTCTCCGCCTGCGGGTCGGACGGCGACTCGGGCGGGACCTCCAAGTCGCTGACGTTCTGGATCTCCACCGTTCCGGGGCAGGACGCGGGCTGGAAGAAGATGGTGGCGCAGTACAAGAAGGACGCCGGTGTCGACGTCAAGCTCGTCAACATCCCTTACGACGGGTACGCGACGAAGCTGAAGAGCGCCGCGCAGGCGAACTCGCTGCCCGACGTGGCGACGGTGCCGGCGCTGGACCCGATCTGGTCGGGAAAGCTGATCGACCTCGGATCCATCGCCAACAACAAGACCAACAAGATCAACTCCAACTTCATCGCCAAGGACTCGTCGGGGAAGGTGCTGGCCATCCCCTCGGACGTCACCGCGTCCGGCCTGTTCATCAACAAGTCGCTCTTCGACAGGGCCGGCGTCGCCTACCCGGCCTCGCCCCAGAAGACCTGGACCTGGACCGACTTCATCAAGGCGGCGGACACGGTCCGCGAGAAGACCAAGGCCAAGTACTCCCTGACCTTCGACCAGTCGCCGTCCCGGCTCCGCGCCATGGTGTACGAGATGGGCGGGAAGTACGTCCACGCGGACGACTCCGGCAAGTTCTCGGCGGACGAGGCGACCAAGAAGGCCGTGAACTACTTCGTCGGACTGAACGACGACAAGACCATCCCGAAGTCGGTGTGGACCAGCGGCGCCGACCCGTCGGCCATGTTCCAGAGCGGTGACGTGGTCGCCTACTGGTCCGGCGTGTGGCAGGTTCCCGCCTTCTCGGACAGCATCAAGAAGTTCGAGTGGGCGAGCGTCCCGACTCCCGCCCAGCCGGTGCAGGCCAGCGACGTCAACAGCGGCGGCCTGACGGTGGGCTTCAACAACAACGCCGACGCGGCCACCGCCGCGACGAAGTTCCTGTCCTGGCTGTACGAGCCGGCCCACTACCAGGCGCTGTGCGAGGCGTCCGGGTTCCTTCCGGTCGAGAGCGGTCTGAGCCCGAAGTACCCCTTCAAGTCCGAGGCGGCACAGGCGGCGTTCAAGCTGTACAACGAGTCGATCCCGATGTACGCACCGATCTCCGGCTACTTCAACGGCGCGCAGACGAACTGGGTGCTGAAGGGCAAGAGCCTCACCGAGGACCCGACCAAGACGGAGATCGGCAAGGCGATCAACGGCCAGCAGTCGGCCGACAAGGCCCTGGAGAACATCGTGGCCGGCTACAACCAGCAGGTCGGCGGCGGATCGTAGGCCGTCAGGGCCGGGCGGCGGAGTCGAGACACCGCCGCCCGGCCCCGCCCGCACACGTGATGCCGGGCTCATGGCGTGAGCCCACGGCAATCCCATCCACCAGCACGGAGTCAGGAAGATGACAAAACGCGCCTCGGACGTGTCCGTGAGCCCGCCCCGGAGACGCAGTAAGTACATCCTTGCGCCGCTCGTCCTCATCGCGGCCAACGTCGTGCTCTTCTCGCTGTTCTTCGTCTGGCCGGCGGTGCTCGGGCTCATCTACTCCTTCACGAACTACACGGGCGTGGGCGCGTTCCAGTTCGTCGGCCTGGACAACTACCACAACCTGGTCGGGGACTCCACCTTCTACGACGCGCTGACCCGGACGCTGCTGTACGCCGTGCTCTTCGTCCCGCTGAACTTCGGGCTCTCACTGCTCGCCGCCAACCTGGTGGTGAACAAGCACGCCAAGGGCGCGTCGGTGGCCCGCGTCATCTTCTTCATCCCGTGGCTGCTGTCGCCCATCGTGGTGGGCGTCCTGTGGCGGTGGCTCTTCGGTGAGAACTTCGGACTCGTCAACTACGTCATCGAGCAGTTCGGCGGAAGCGCCGTCCCGTGGCAGTCGAACGCCGACCTGTCGCTCATCGTGGTGGTGATGGCGGCGTCCTGGGCCTGGACGGGCTTCTCGATGCTGCTGTTCATCGCCGCGATCAAGAACGTGCCGGTGTCGTACTACGAGGCGGCCGCGCTCGACGGCGCCGGCCCGTGGCGCCAGTTCATCAGCATCACGCTGCCGAGCATCGCGCCCACCTCGTTCATCGTCATCCTGCTCAACACGATCAACGCGATGAAGGAATACCCGGTGTTCGTCGCCCTCAACAACGGCGGCCCCGGCACCTCGAACAACCTGCTCGTCCAGTACATCTACGAGACCGGCTTCAAACGGGGCCAGATCGGCTACGCGAGCGCCGCGTCGTTCGTGCTCATGCTCATCCTGATGGCCGTCGCGATCATCCAGCTGATCGTCAACCGACGGGTGGAGAACCGATGAAGACCACAGACATCCCGCGCCCGGCCGACGCCGGTCCGGGAGGGACCGTCTCCAAGAGCTCCAAGAACTCCAATAAGCGGTCCCGCGGCGCGGCCGGCGGCGGAATCCGCCGGGCGGTGTCCGCGACGACACTGCTGTGGATCATGGCGTGCCTGTACGGGCTGCCGGTGCTGTGGTTCATCCTCAGCTCCCTGAAGCCGTCCAGCGACCTGTTCTCCTATCCGCTGACGCTGGTTCCGCGCAACCCCACCCTGTCGGGTTTCAAGACAGCGTGGGAGAGCGCCAACTTCTCCCAGTACTTCATCAACACGGCCATCGTGTGCGTGATCACGACGATCGTCACGGTGGGCGTCAGCTGTTGCACCGGGTACGCGCTGGCCAAGTACGACAACCGCTGGCTCAAGGCGTTCTTCCTGTGCATCCTGGCCACCACGATGCTGCCGTCCGAGGTCATGCTCGCCCCCGAGTTCCTGGTCGTCCGCAACCTCGGCCTGTACAACTCCTTCGCCGGCATCATCCTCCCGGCCGTGCTCACCGCGACCGGCTGCTTCATGTTCCGCCAGTTCTTCCTGACGGTTCCCGACGAACTCGTGGAAGCGGCACGCATCGACGGCGCCCGCGAACTGTCGATCTTCCTGCGGATCATGGTGCCGCTCTCCCGGCCCATCATGCTGACCCTCGCCATCCTGTCCTTCCAGTGGCGGTGGAACGACTACATCTGGCCCCTGCTGATGCTGAACGACCCCAACAAGTTCACCGTGCAGATCGGCATCCAGAGCATCGTCGGCGCACAGAACATCAACTGGTCGGTACTGCTCGGCGCCTCGGTCATCTCCATGATCCCGCTGATCCTCGTCTTCCTCGTCTTCCAGCGCTACGTCATGGGCGCCGACATCAACGCCGGACTGAAGGACTGACCGTGCCCACCCCGCTCGACCACGACTTCGTCCGCGCGGTGGCCCGCGCCGCCGACCGGGAGGCCGCCCCGCCGGCGGCCGCCCCCGACGAGGAACCCACCGGCCTGCCCCACCGCGCCCTGGCCCGCCGGGTGAAGACCCTGGTCGCGGCGTACCGCTCCCCGGAATCGGCACTGCACGGCAGCGCTCGGGCCGTGGCCGCCGCGACGACCCACCTGCGCGCGCTGCGGGCCACGCAGACGTCCACCGGCCTCTTCGCCGGCGGCGACAACGTGCAGTCACCGCCGGACTCCGCCTTCACCGTCAACGACGTGTGCGACGCGCACGTCCTCGCCGCGGGCGGGGGGACGGAACTGCGCGAGGTCACGGCCGCGCTCGCCGACATCGCCGGCGCGGCCTGCGGCGCTCTCCTGACCGGTGGGGTGCACACCCCCAACCACCGCTGGGAGCTGTGCGCGGCGCTGGCCCGGCTGCACCGGTCGTTCCCCGACCACCGGCTCCTCGACCGCGTCGAGGACTGGCTCGCCGAGGGCGTCGACATCGACGCGGAGGGCCTGTACTCGGAACGCAGCGCCAACTACGCGGCCCACGTGTCCAACCCGTCGCTGCTGCTGCTGGCCGGCGTCCTCGGCCGCGACGACCTGCTGGACGCCGTCGAACGCAATCTCACCGCCACCCTGGACCTCATCAGGCCGGACGGCACGGTGGAGACCGTCCACTCGCGACGGCAGGACCAGCACCACCCGTTCCCGCTGGCGCCCTACCTGCCGCACTACCGGCTGCTCGCGGTCCGCACCGGCCGGGGCGACTTCGCCCGCGCGGCGCGGCTGGCGGCCGCCGGCGGCATCGACGACCCCGACCTGCTCGCCGAGACCCTCCTCACCCCGGACCTGCGCCGCGCACTGCCCGCACCGGCCGAGGAGACACTGCCCCGCGCGCGGTACCTCACCACCGTGCGCCTCGCCGCACGCGCCTCGGCCACCGCGCACACGGTGCTGTACGGCGGCTCCGACGTGCCCGAACACCGGCGCATCCGCTCGGGGCTCGCCTGCAACCCCACCTTCCTGCGCCTGTTCGCCGGCGACGCCGTCCTCGACGCGGTCCGTCTGACGCGGGGGTTCTTCGACCTCGGCCCGTTCCGCGCCGCCGACATGACACAGCTCGCCGACCACCGTTACCGGCTCACCCAGACCCTCACGGCCGCCTACTACCAGCCGCTCCCCAAGGACCGACGGCAGGACGACGGCGCCTACCGGATGGCGGACGAGGGACGCTTCTCCGCCGCCATGGCCTTCCCCGACCGGCCCCGGGACGAGGTCTCGCACACCACCCGCGTCGAGGTGGACCTGCGGGAGGACGGCGCCGACCTGCGCATCGACCTCAGCGGCCCGCGCGTGCCCTGGTCGCTCGAACTGACCTTCCGGCCGGGCGGCGTGACGCAGGGCGCCCTACCGCTCGGCGACGGACGCTGGTGCCTGACGCCGGGGCCGATGACCTACCGGGTCGGTGACGACGAGATCCGGGTCGAGACCGACGTCGAGGCAGGCGAACCGCTCGCCGGGCCGGACCGCAGCGACGTACTGCGGTACGACCCCGGTCAGGACCACACCGTGGTGGGCGGCACCGACGCGACGACGGGCAACCGCGTCTACCTCGGCGGACTCGGCCCGCACACACTGACCGTCGCGCTGCGCGCCGGCCGGCCCGCACCCGCCGGGTGACGGGACGCCCGCCCCGCCGACCTCGGACCGGCGGCCCGGACGACGCCCCCGACGAGCCGGTACGGGCGGGCCGACGCTGACGCCGCGTGCGGCGGGGTCGGGCGGCGGAGGGCGGCCGAGGCAGGCCGTCAGACCGGCAGCCCGAGCAGTCCCCAGCCGCGCCGTGCCGCCTCGTCGACCACCACCGCCCACTCGCTCAGCAGCACCGTGAACGCGTCGAAGTCAGCGATCCACCCGCCCGGACGCGCCGCGTGCCGGTCGTACTCCGTGCGCAGCCCCACCAGCAGGGGCTGCGCATGCGCCCAGTGGGCGGCGAGCCCGGGCACCCGGGCGGGCGGCACGGCGAGGAGCAGCCGCGTGCGCCACGGAGTGCGGTCCGAGGGGAAGAGGCCGGACCCCGGCACGTCGTCCTCGGCCCGGACCAGGGGGAGGAGGAAGCCGTCCAGGGCGTCCCGCAGCGCGGGGGCGGCGAACCCCCGGGCGCGGTCCCAGCCTTCGCCCGCCCAGAAGTGCGGCGCGTAGGACCCGGTGGTGCAGGCAAACTCGTAACGGCCGCACCAGGGCACCTCCGGCGAGGCGGGGAACACCCAGCCGGCCTCGGGCGCCGCGTACGGGTCCAGGTCCTCGGGGCACGCCGCCTCGTGCAGCAGCTCCAGCCGCCCGGCCACGGGCGTGCGCTCCAACCGCCCCCAGTCCAGCGCCAGCACGGTGAGGTCAAGCCCCATCCGGTCCGCCCACCCGGACCACCAGGTCCGCCCGGTCCCGCGTCGTCGCCACCAGCTCGGCGTTGCGCCGGTCGCTGCGATCCACCCAGGCCACCGCCTCCTCGTGCCCCTTGCCGAACTCCTCGTGCCGGGCCACCAGCCGGCGGACGCGTTCGTCCTCGTCCGTCTCGCAGAACCACACCTCGTCCAGCGCGGCCCGCACCCGCGCCCACGCGCCCGTGCCGAGAAGCAGGTAGTTCCCCTCGGTGACGACCAGCCGCACCCGCGGCCCGACGGGCACGGCCCCCGCGAGCGGCTGCTCCAGCAGCCGCTCGAAGCCCGGCGCGTACACGACGTCCCCGCCCTCCGACTCCTCCCGCAGCCGGCGCAGCAGAGCCGCGTAACCGGCCGCGTCGAAGGTGTCCGGCGCGCCCTTGCGGTCCCTGAGGCCGAGGCGGTCCAGCTCGACGTCGGCGAGATGGAAGCCGTCCATCGGGACCTGCGCGACCCATGGTTCCCCGGCGCCGTTCAGCTCCCGCACCAGGCGCTCGGCGAGAGTCGACTTGCCCGCGCCGGGACTGCCGGCGATGCCGAGCAGCCTGCGCCGGCCGCCGTCCCCGGCGAGGGAACGGGCCCGCAGGACCAGATCGTCGAAAGTGAGCACACAGCAGAGTGTCGCAGTCTCCTGGAAGGAGACCCGAGAAGGAGAGGAGGACGCCCGTGTCCGACGACGAGACACAGATCCGCACCCTGATCACCCGCTGGGCCGACGCCGTCCACCGGGGCGACCTCGACACGGTCGTCGACCACCACGCGGAGGACCTGGTGATGTACGACGTGCCCGCGCCCCACGAAGGCATCCGCGGCCTTGCCGCCTACCGGGCCGCCTGGCCGCCGTTCTTCGTCTGGCAGTCCCAGGGCGCCCGCTTCGACATCGACACCCTCGACGTCACCGCCGGTCACGACGTCGCCTACGCCCACGCCCTGCTGCGCTGCGGCACACCCGAGGAGCTCGCGGACTGCCCCGGTCTGCGGCTGCGGCTCACGTTCGGCCTGCGCAAGGAGCGCGGCCGCTGGCTGATCGCGCACGAGCACCACTCCTTCCCCCACGACTGAGCCCCGACCGAGTCCCGACTGGCTCACGCCTGACTCACGACCCCTTCGTACGTGTGGCGTGCGCCACACCGTTGGAACGGGCGTTGTGGGGGAACCGGGCTTGTATGACGACGACGCTCGGTCTTCCCGACGACATCCAGGCCTGCCTCTTCGACCTCGACGGGGTCGTCACCCGGACGGCGGTGGTGCACGCGGCCGCCTGGAAGGAGACCTTCGACGCGTTCCTGCATGCGCGCGAGGGCGCGCACCACCGCCCGTTCGACCCGGGCGACTACGACGAGTACGTGGACGGCCGGCCCCGCGCCGACGGCGTCCGCACCTTCCTCGCCTCCCGGGGCATCGAACTGCCCGAGGGCGACCCCGCCGATCCGCCCGACGCGCAGACCGTCCACGGCCTCGGCAACCGCAAGAACGAGCTGCTTCTCGAGCGGATCCGCACCGGCGGCGTCCAGCCCTACGACGGCACCCTGCGCTACGTCGAGGCGGCACGCGCGCGTGGCCTGCGCACGGCGATCGTCTCCTCCAGCGCCAACACCCGCGACGTGCTGCGCTCCATCCACGCCGAGCATCTCTTCGAGGTCCGCGTCGACGGCGTCGTGGCGGCCGAGCGGGGCCTGCCCGGCAAACCGCGCCCCGACACGTTCCTGGCCGCCGCCCACGACCTGGGCGTGGAGCCCGCCCGCGCGGCCGTCTTCGAGGACGCGCTGGCCGGCATGGACGCGGGCCGCGCCGGGAACTTCGGGCACGTCGTCGGCGTTGACCGGGTCGGACAGACCGACGCGCTGTACGCGCACGGCGCCGACGTCGTCGTCAAGGATCTGGACGACCTTCTCGGGCCGGGAGGGGACGCGTGATCACCGACCGGTCCTACACCGTCGAGCCGTGGTGCGTGCGCGAGACACAGCTCGATCTGGACGTCCTGGCCCAGAGCGAGTCCGTGTTCGCGCTCTCCAACGGCCACGTCGGCTGGCGCGGCAACCTCGACGAGGGCGAGCCGCACGGCCTGCCCGGCGCCTACCTCAACGGCGTGCACGAACTGCACCCCCTGCCCTACGCCGAGGCGGGCTACGGCTACCCGGAGTCGGGGCAGACGGTCATCAACGTCACCAACGGCAAGATCCTGCGGCTGCTGGTCGACGACGAGCCCTTCGACCTGCGCTACGGGCGGCTCGTCGCGCACGAGCGCGTGCTCGACCTGCGGCGCGGCGTGCTGGAGCGCACCTGCGAGTGGACCTCGCCGGCCGGCTCCACGGTCCGGGTGCGCTCCACCCGGCTGGTCTCGCTCGCCCAGCGGGCCGTCGCCGCCGTCGCCTACGAGGTGGAGGCCGTCGGCAGCCGCTCCCGGGTGGTGATCCAGTCCGAGCTGGTCACGAACGAGAGCCTGCCCGACTTCGACGGCGACCCGCGCGCTGCCCGCGCCCTGAAGTCGCCGCTGGAACCCGAGGAGGACGTCGCGGTGGGCCGCCGGCTGCGGCTGGTCCACCGCACGAAGCGCAGCGGACTGCGCGTCGCCGTGGCCGCCGACCACGAGGTGAGCGGCCCCGAGCGGACCACCCTCAGCAGCGAGAGCAACGTCGACGTGGCCCGGCTCACCGTCACCTCGGTGCTGGAGCCGGGCCAGCGGCTGCGGGTGGAGAAGCTCGTCGCCCACGGCTGGTCCGGGGTCCGCTCCCGGCCCGCGATGAGCGATCAGGTGGAGGCCGCCCTCGCCGCCGCCGGGCACAGCGGCTGGGCGGGCCTCCTCGACGAACAGCGCGCCTACCTGGACGACTTCTGGACCCGCGCGGACGTCGAGGTGGACGGCGACGAGGAGATCCAGCAGGCCGTCCGCTTCGCCCTCTTCCACGTCCTGCAGGCCGGCGCCCGCGCCGAGCAGCGCGCCATCCCCGCCAAGGGGCTGACCGGCTCCGGCTACGACGGCCACGCCTTCTGGGACACCGAGACGTTCGTGCTGCCCCTGCTCACCTACACCGCGCCCGTGGCGGTCGCCGAGGCCCTGCGCTGGCGGCAGAACACCCTCCCGGCGGCCCGGGAGCGCGCGGCCCAGCTCGGGCTGCGCGGCGCGGCCTTCCCCTGGCGGACCATCGAGGGGTCCGAGGGCTCGGCCTACTGGCCGGCCGGGACGGCGGCCTTCCACGTCAACGCCGACATCGCCGACGCCGTGGTGCGGTACGTGGCGGCCACCGGCGACCGCGACTTCGAACGGACCACGGGCGTCGAGCTGTTGACCGAGACGGCCCGGCTGTGGCGTGCGCTCGGCCACCACGACGCGCACGGCTGCTTCCACATCGACGGGGTCACCGGCCCCGACGAGTACAGCGCGGTCGCCGACGACAACGTGTACACCAACCTCATGGCCCGGGCGAACCTCCTCGCCGCCGCCGACGCCGTCGAACGCCACCCGCGGGAGGCCGCCCGGCTGGGCGTCGACGACGAGGAGAGCGCGGCCTGGCGGGACGCCGCCGAGGCGATGTCCGTGCCCTACAACCACGATCTCGGCGTCCACGAACAGCACGCCGGCTTCACCCGCTACCAGCACTGGGACTTCGACGGCACCTGCCCCGACCAGTACCCCCTGCTGCTGCACTTCCCGTACTTCGACCTCTACCGCAAGCAGGTGGTCAAACAGGCGGACCTCGTCCTGGCGATGTACACCTGCGACAGTCACTTCGACGACGAGCAGCTCGCCCGCAACTTCGCCTACTACGAGCCGCTCACCGTCCGCGACTCCTCACTGTCCGCCTGCTGCCAGGCGGTCATCGCCGCGCAGGCGGGCCATCTGCAGCTGGCCTACGAGTACACGGCCGAGGCCGCGCTGATGGACCTGGCCGACCTCGAGCACAACACCCGGGACGGACTGCACATCGCGTCCCTGGCCGGCACCTGGACGGCACTGGTCGCCGGGTTCGGGGGACTTCGCAGGGACGCGGACAGCCTGCGGTTCGCGCCCCGGCTGCCGGAGCGGTTCAGCCGCCTCGCCTTCAGCGTGCAACTGCTCGGCCGCTGCCTGCGGGTGGAGATCGGCCCGGAGAAGACCGCGTACACCCTGCTGTCCGGGGCGCCGCTGACGATCCGCCACCACGGGGAGCCCGTGCATGTGAACGGGGACGGCCCGGTGGTGCGCCCGGTGCCGCCGGTCCCGACGCGTCCGGCGCCCCGCCAGCCCACGCACCGGGGCCCCGACCCCCGCTGATCCCGCACCACCTCAGTCACGCACTTTGTGATCCCTGCGGTACCTGACGATCTGCTGGGCGGGGTCGCCCGTGCAGGACCACGGCGTGCGGGTCGCCCGGCGCCCGAGGAGGGCCAGGAGCGGCGCCGCCACGTCGCCGACCCGCGCCGCGCACGCCGCGTGGGCCAGGTGGTTGACGTCGCGCAGCTCACCCGGGGCGACGGCGCCCTCACGGCGGCCGGCGATCCAGCGTTCCCAGGTGCGGCGGACGTCGCTGACCGCGCCGTCGTTGTTCCAGTGCTGGGCGAGGGACACCGAGGTGGAACTCCCGTGCGCGGTGTCGACGGCGTGCCGGAACTCCTCCACGCGCGCGTACTGCACCAGCACCGGCAGCGGACAGCCCGGCGGGGCCACCCCCGCCGCATCCCGGGCGAAGTCGTACATCAGCCCGTGCGAGCCGTGCCAGCGCGCGGAGTAGTAGTGCAGGACCTGGAGATGCCCCTCCATGCTGTACGGGTCGCGCCGGTGCAACTCGTCCCACCAGCGCGCCAGTTCCTGCCGCCGCACCCCGGCCGGGTAGAGACGGGCGACCGAGATCAGCGAGGTCCACGGCGTCGGGTCGTCCAGGTAGGCCTCGGTCGCGGTCAGACACGCCAGGACCGCGGCGTCGACCCGGGTCAGGTCGATCGGCGCGCCCCGGCCCGCGGAGATGGCCAGGTCGAACGCCCGGGCCGTCTCCGTGGCCGCCCTCAGCACCAGCGCGTCGGCGCTGTGCGGCTCGGCGGCCAGCCAGGTCTCCACCGTGGAACTTCTCGCGCAGGCCTGCGCGAGCATCCGCATCCGGTGGCCTCGGGCGAGCCAGTCGGGCCCGGTCGACCGCAGCAGCTCCCGCAGACCCTGCCAGCGCCCGATGACGATGTCGTGCTTGACGGTGGAAAGGGGGGCGTCCCCGCAGTCGGGGTCGAAATCGGGAGCGAAGCGGTCCCGCGCCATCACGTTCCTTCTCAGAAGTCGGTGGAGAGGCCTTCGTGGACGGCCGTTCGCTCGTCCGGGCGCACGTCGGGCAGGTAGCCGGTCTCGACGGTCTGTGCGGCGTCCAGCGGGGCGGGCCGGTAGTACTCACTGCCCTGCCGCCAGTACCAGAGCATCGGCACGAGTCCCACGGCGAGCCCGCCGATGCCGATGGCGATCGCGGTCGGGGCCAGTTCGCCGAGCGACTCCACGAACACCCAGAACATGAACAGGGAACCGAACAGCGGCCACAGCCCGCCGAGGACGAAGTCCGACGCCGACTCGAGCAGCGTCCTGCGGTACGCGACGACGGCCGCCAGACCCGCGAGGCCGTAGTAGACGGCGATCTGCAGGCCGATCGCCGAGATCGCGTCGGCGACGATGTCGCCCACCGAGCCCAGCGCGTTGGAGGCGACGAACAGCACCAGCGCCACGCCGCCCACCACCACGATCGCCACCCAGGGCGTGTTCCAGGTGCGGTGCACCCGGCCCAGCGCGGACGGCATCGTACGGTCACGGCCCATCGCGAACAGCGAGCGCGTCACCTGGATCAGGGTCGTCTCCAGGGTGGCGACCGTGGACAGCATCACGGCCACGATCAGCAGCTTGCCGCCCCAGCCGGGCCACACCTCTTCCCCCAGCGCGGCCAGCACGTTCGCGCCGTTGTCGTCGATCTGCTGCGAGGTGAGGACGACGTTCACGGCGACGGTGAAGACCTCGAAGAGGAGGAAGACGATCGCCACGCCGATCAGCCCTGCCAGACCGGTCGTGCGCCGGCTGTTGCGGGTCTCCTCACTGAGGTTGCTGGTGACGTCCCAGCCCCAGTAGTAGAACGCGGCGACCAGCGCGCCCGCGGCGAAGCCGGAGACCCCGTCGAAGTGGCCGAAGCCGAACCAGGACCAGTCGAACGGCAGGGAGTTGTTTGTGTGGAACAGGCAGAGCACCGCGAACAGAGCCAGGATCGTCAGCTCGACCCCCGACATGATCAGCTGTGCGCGCACGGTGAGCCGGGCCCCGCCCAGCACCACCGCCAGCATCACCAGGAACCAGGCGGCACCCACCACGGTCGACAGCGCGGTGTTCGCGGCGAGGTCCTCGTCGAACAGGGCGAGCGTCATCGACCCGGCCGGCAGCGACCCCGCCACCATGAAGATGGTCGCCGAGATCACCAGCGCCCAGCCGCTGATGAAGCCGAGGAAGGGGTGGAGCGTGCGCCCCACCCAGGAGTAACTGGCGCCCGCGTTGACGTCGATCCGGCTGAGCCGGCTGAACGCCAGCGCGATGCCCAGCATGGGTATCGCGCAGTACAGCAGGGCGGCCGGGCCGGCCAGGCCCACGGCGCCCGCCAGGACCGCCGTGGTGGCGGCGATGGAGTACGCGGGGGCACTGCCCGCGACCGCCATCACCACTGTGTCGAAGGTGCTCAGCACATTCGCCTGAAGCCCTCTTCCGGTGCTGTTGCTCATGGTCGGCGCTGCTTTCGTCGTGCACGCCGGAGGGGGAAGGGTCCGGCGGTGAATGGGGGTGAGGGTGGGGCGTGGAGCTGCGTGGAGCGCCGCCGCGCGAAGAGGGATGGCCTCGGGAACGTCGGCGGAGGGGCGCGCAAGGACACTGACTTCAGCACTGCGTCGGCGGACGGTTACACCGAGTGTGCGAGTGACTATAGCCGCAACTATTGAGGTTTCAAGATTGACGGCTGGGTAATGTTCGGGGCCGCTCGTGCAGGTGGCATGTGTCGCGATTGGACCGGGCCGCACGGGAAACGCGGACGGGGAGAACAGCAGTCCGCCCAGTGAGGAGGCACCCCATGGGTACGGAGTCCGAGGCGAGGGGCGACGACGTCTACCAGCCCACCGGATCCGACGAGGAGCAGGAGGACGGGGCCCCGCTCGACCTTCAGGACGCCGTCGACGAACGCACCTACGACGACGCGCTGGACGAGGGTTACTCCCCGCCGGAGAAACCGCTGGGCGTCACCAGGTACGGCACCACCGCGGCCGAGCAGCACGACGGCGAGAGCCTCGACCAGCGTCTCGCCCAGGAGGTCCCGGACGTGTCCGCGCCGGTCGGGGACGGCGTCGGCGACCTGCAGGGCGGCGAGGGCGAGCCGGTCGACGCCGAGGCCGGCGACCGGCGCGCGGGCCGGCTCGTGGCCCCCGACGAGGGCGCCCACCCGGACGCCGTCAAGGAGGCGATCGCCGAGGACGTGGGCATCGACGGCGGGGCGGCGGCCGCCGAGGAGGCCGCCGTCCACATCGTCGAGGAGTAGACCGGCACGCGGGGGAGCGGGGGGGCGCGGTCCGGTCAGTCGTCCATCCGCTCCAACTGCCGCAGCCGGTTGGTGGCGTCGAGGGCGGCGACCTTGTACGACTCCGCCAGCGTCGGGTAGTTGAACACCGCGTCGACCAGGTAGTCGACGGTGCCGCCGCAGCCCATCACCGTCTGCCCGATGTGGATCAGCTCGGTGGCCCCGGAACCGAAGCAGTGCACGCCCAGCAGCGTGCGGTCCTCGGGGGAGACCAGCAGCTTGAGCACCCCGTGCGCGTCGCCGACGATCTGGCCGCGGGCCAGTTCGCGGTACCGGGCCACGCCCACCTCGAACGGCACGCGCTCCTCGGTGAGCTGGTCCTCCGTCCGCCCGACGAAGCTGATCTCCGGGATGGTGTAGATGCCGATCGGCTGCAGGTGGTGCATCCGCCCGACGGGCTCGCCGCAGGCGTGGTACGCGGCCGCCCGGCCCTGCTCCATCGCCGTGGCCGCGAGGGCCGGGAAACCGATCACGTCACCGACGGCGTAGATGTGCCCGACCGGCGTGCGATAGTACTCGTCGACCTCGATCCGCCCGCGCCGGTCCGCCGTCAACCCGGCCTTGTCCAGGTCGAGTTCGTCGGTGAGCCCCTGCCGGCCCGCCGAGTACATCACCGCGTCCGCCGGTATCTTCTTGCCGCTCTCGAGGATGGTCAGCGCGCCCCGCTGGTGCCGTTCCACGGCGGCCACCGTCTCCCCGAACCGGAAGGCCACCGCCAGGTCCCGCAGGTGGTACTTGAGCGACTCGACGACCTCGACGTCGCACATGTCGAGCATCCCGGACCGCTTCTCCACCACCGTCACCTTGCTGCCGAGCGCGGCGAAAACGCTTGCGTACTCCATTCCGATCACTCCGGCGCCGACGATGACCATCGACTGCGGCACCCGCTCGATCGTCAGGACGTTGTCGGAGTCGAGGATGGTCCGGCCGTCGAACTCGACGCTGTCCGGGCGGGCCGGCCGGGTGCCGGTGGCGATCACGATGTGCTCGGCGCTGATCAGCCGCTCCTGGCCGGTGACCTCCCGCAGGGCGATCGTGTGGTCGTCCGTGAAGCGGCCGGTGCCGGCGAAGAGGGCGATGTGGTTGCGGGACAACTGGCTGCGGATGACGTCGATCTCACGCCCCACCACGTGCTGGGTGCGGGCGGTCAGGTCGGCGACGGTGATGTTCTCCTTCAGCCGATAGCTCTGACCGTACAGATCGCGCTGGGTGAGGCCGGTGAGATAGAGCACCGCCTCGCGCAGGGTCTTGGAGGGAATGGTGCCGGTGTGGAGGGAGACCCCGCCGACCATGTCGGGGCGGTCTACGACGGCGACCCGGCGGCCCAGTTTGGCCGCGGCGATGGCGGCCTTCTGTCCGCCGGGACCTGATCCGAGGACGAGCATGTCGAAGTCGGGCACCCTCCGCAGTGTGGCAGGGCGGGGGCGCCCGGGGAAAGGCCGGCGGAGGTTGCGCGGCCCGGGTTCTGTGACAGGTTCGGCCCGGGTTCCAGGAGACCCTAGGGGAGCACCTTCTCGATCGCGCCGGGACCCTCCTCGTCGAGCTTGCGCCGGGCCCACGCGAGATTGCGCGGGGTGAGGTCGCGGCCGGTGGCGAGGACCATGTCCTCCGGCGAGACCTCCGTACCGGTACGGGTGTGGAGCAGGCTGTCCGGGGTGGTGCGGTCCGGCGAGGGCCGGGCGGCGCCGGGCTGTGACGTCGGCATGATGTCTGCTCCTCGCGTCCGAAGGAATGTACTAACACCATTCATCCTGCGGCCGCGCCCCGCAATCCCGATCACCCCGGTCCGAGATGCCGCGATGATCCGGCGGAGGTCTAATGGGCGGTGTCGGGGCGACCCAACCACTGTGCGGTGACGCCGCACGGCATGGAAGGCCCAGCTCATGGAACCCACCACTGCCGGGAAACCCCGACGGGGGGCACTGCGCAGGCTCGGCGCCTGGTGCGCCCGTCACTTCCTCGTCGTGATCATCGCCTGGCTGGTGGCCCTGGTCGCCCTCCAGGTGATCGACCGAGCCGTCGGCGGCACCTTCGAGGACGACTTCGCACTCTCGGACACGCAGTCGCAGAAGGGCCTCGACGTCCTCGAGGCGCACGACCCGCAGGCCGGCGGCTACAGCGCGCAGATCGTCCTGCACGACGACCGGCAGGCCCTGAGCGCGCTCAGCTCGCAGATGTCCACCACGGTCGGCGACCTGCAGAAACTGCCCCACGTCCTGTCGGTGCAGAACCCCCTCACACAGACCCCCACCAAGGTCGGCCCGGTGTCGAGCGACGGCAAGACCGGGTACCTCACCATCCGCTTCGACCAGCAGCCCAACACCCTCGGCGACGCCTACCTGAACGGCGTGGACCAGGCCGTCCAGCCGCTGCGGGCGGCCGGCGCCGACGTCGAGTACGGCGGCTCGCTCGGCGAACTGGCCCGCCCCAAGGCCAACGACTTCATCAGCGAGGGGATCGGCTTCGCGGTAGCGATCGTGGTCCTGCTCGTCGGCTTCGGCAGCGTCCTCGCGGCCGGACTACCGCTGATCACCGCGCTGATCGGGGTGGTCGGAGGACTCGCCGTCCTCGGACTGCTGGCCGCCGCGTTCACCTTCGCGACCGTCTCCCCCACCCTCGCCACCATGATCGGCCTGGGCGTCGGCATCGACTACGCGCTGTTCCTGATCACCCGGCACCGGCAGAACCTGATCGACGGAGCCGATCCCGCCGAGGCCGCCGGACACGCCACCGCCACCAGCGGCCGCGCCGTCCTCGTCTCCGGCACCACCGTGATCATCGCGCTGGCCGGGCTGTACGCGTCCGGGGTGTCCTTCATCGGCAAACTCGGCGTCGCCGCCGCCGTCACCGTCGTCTCCGCCGTGATCGCGGCCCTCACGCTCGTGCCCGCCATGCTCGGGCTCATCGGCCGCCACATCGACCGCTGGCACGTGCGCCGACCCGTCGCCGAGACCGACGCCGAACCCGGCGCCACCCCGCACGGCACCTGGCACCGCTACGCCAAACGCGTCGAACGCCGGCCCTGGCGGTACCTCGGCGCAGGGGTCGCCGTCATCGCGATCCTCGCCGTCCCCGTCTTCTCCATCCAGCTCGGTCACATCGGCGACGGCGCCGACCCGACCTCCTTCACCGACCGGCGCGCCTACGACCTGATGACCGACGCCTTCGGGCCCGGCTCCAACGGCCCCCTCACGATCGTCGTCGACCAGACGTCCGTCCCCTCGGACAAGCGTTCCGACCTGCAGTCCCAGGCGCAGAAGACGCTGAACGCCGTGCCGGACGCGGCCACCGTCACCCCGCTGACGCCCACCCAGGACGGCGACGTCCTGATCGCCACCGTCTACTCCACCCAGGCCCCGCAGGACGCCGTCACCACCGACCTGACCAACCGGCTCAAGGACACGACCCTGCCGGGCGCGGTCTCCGGCTACGACGCCAAGGGCTATGTCACCGGCACCACGGCTGCCCAGGTCGACTTCCGCGACATCGTCGCCAGCCGGCTCCCGCTGATCATCTGCGTGGTCGTCGGCCTCGCCTTCCTGATCATCCTCGCCGTGTTCCGCGGCCTGCTCGTCGCCGTCAAGGCCGCCGTCCTCAACGTCCTGTCCATCACCGCCTCCTACGGCGTCGTCGTCGCCGTCTTCCAGTGGGGCTGGGGCGGTCCCGCGCTTGGCGTCAACGGGGACGTGCCCATCGAGAGCTATGTGCCGATGATGATGTTCGCGATCATCTTCGGCCTCAGCATGGACTACGAGATCTTCCTGCTGTCCCGTGTGCACGAGGCGTGGCTGCGCACCGGCGACGCCAAGGACTCCGTCGCCCACGCCCTGGAGATCACCGCGCGCGTCATCACCTGCGCCGCCCTGATCATGGTGAGCGTGTTCGCGGCGTTCATCATCAGCGACAACATCGTCGTCAAGATGCTGGGCCTGGGCCTCGCCGTCAGCGTGCTGATCGACGCCACCGTGGTGCGACTGCTCATGGTGCCCGCCGTGATGACCCTGCTCGGGTCGCACGCCTGGTGGACGCCGCGGTGGCTGGACCGGCTCCTGCCGCACATCGACGCCGAGGGCGACGCGGAGAACCTCAGCGGTCCGCCGTCGGCGTCGGCGCGAGGACCAGCATCGTGACGTCGTCGCGGACGTCGGGGCAGTGGCGCCGCACGTCCGTCCAGACCCGGCCGGCCGTGGTGGCCGGGTCGGCGCCGGCCGCCAGCGCGGGCAGCCGGTCCAGGAGCGGGTAGAACACACCCGCGGCGTTCCTGGCCTCCGAGACGCCGTCGGAGGCGAGGAACAGCCGGTCGCCGGGGCGCAGCGGCACGACGCGGGCGCTGACCGGAGCGCCCCCGGGCAGGCCCAGCCCCAGCGGCGTCCACGGCACTACGTCCACCTCGCTGACCGTGCCGTCGCGCAGCAGCATCGGCGGCGGATGCCCGCAGACGACGACGCGCACGGCGTCCGCGTCCGGGGTGAACTCCACCAGCACGGCCGTCGCGAACAGTTCGGCGTGCGCGACCCGCGCCGAGTCCACCACCAGCCTGCGGTCCAGACGGGCCGCCACCGACGCAAGGTCCGGCTGGTCGAGCACCGCCTCCCGGAACGCCCCGAGGAGCGAGGACACCGTCGCCACCGCCGCCAGCCCGTGCCCCTGCACGTCTCCCAGCACCGCCCGCACCCCGTGGACGCTCTCCCGGACGTCGAAGAAGTCCCCGCCCACCAGCGTTCCGCGCTGCGCCGCCCGGTACAGACCGGCGCACCGCACCGGCCCCACCCGCTCGGGCACCGGCGGCGCCACTGCCCGCTGAGCCGCCTCCGCGATGGTGCGCTCGGTGTCCAGCTGTACGTCCCGGCGGCGGCGCACGAACGCCACGAACACACTCAGCGCCGCGACGAAGAACACCGTCAGCACGTCGGTCTGCCCCGGCCGGTCGAGCTGGAACGCGGGCATGCCGAGCATGACGAGCACGGCCGCGCCGAGTACCGCGGTCACCGCGGGACCGTACGACAACACAGCCAGCGGCGGGATCGCGCCCAGCAGGAAGCCGATGTCCAGCGGGCCGGGACTGACCAGCGTGGCCACGCAGATGCCCGCCACCAGCAGCAGCGGCAGCGCCCGCACCCAGTGAGGCGGCGGCGCGCCCCGCAACCAGCCCCGCCGGTCCCCGTCCTGTGCTCCCACACCCCCACGCTCCCCCTCGGCGCCGGCCGGCGCATGCCGGGAAAAGCAGTGGACGCCGTCGAACGCCGCCCCCTAGCGTGTGAGCGCACGCCCGGACGCCCACGGAAGGAGGCGAGCGCCATGCAGTCGACACCCGACCCGCGCTCCCGCCCCGTGACCCCGGCGTGCCGCGTCTGACGACCGTCCGACGCCCCGGGAGCGCCCTGCCGTACGCGACCCGGAGGAATCCATGACCGATCTGGTCATCCGCGCTCTCGACGAGAGCGACGTCCATCTCTTCGACACCCTGCCCGACCCGCTGCGCGCCGCCGAGGCGTTCGCCCATGCCACCTACCGGCCGCACTGGAAGCGGGTCGCCCTGCGCGACGGCCTCGTCGTCGCCCGCGCCGCCTGGTGGGGCGGCCCCGACGACACGGAGCCGCTGACGGTCGAGTGGTTCGACTTCGCCGACGGCGAGGAGGAGGCGGGCGCGGAACTCCTGCGCACCGCGCCCTGGCGGGTAGGCCTGGATCTCGTCCTGCCCGGAGACTGGCGTGCGGATCCCGCCGTGCGGGCCGCCGCCGAGGCCCGGCACGCGGCGGCCCGCGCGGCCGGACACACCCCGCTGGTGGAACGCTTCGTCTACCGCTGGACCCCGTCGTGCGGGCTGCCCGAACGCCCCGGACGGCTGCGCTTCGCGTCCGAGCCCGAGGACGCGGTCTTCTTCGACGCTCTGCGCCGCATCCACTCCGACACCCTCGACGCCCACGCGCTGAAGGCCATCGCCGAGGGCGGGCTCGACCGGGCCGCCCAGCAGGAGATCGACTTCTTCCGCTGGTGCCCGTCCCCACGCGAGTGGTGGCAGGTCGCCCGTACCGCGGACGGCGCACTGGCCGGCATCCACGTCCCGGCCCACAATCCGTCCGGTCCGTGCGTCGGCTTCATCGGCGTGCTGCCGGAACACCGCGGCCACGGCTACGCCTACGACCTGCTCGCCGAGTGCACGCACCATCTCGCCGAGCAGGGCGCGGAGTTCATCGCCGCGGCCACCGACCGGACCAACCATCCGATGGCGGCCCACTTCGCGAAGGCCGGCTACCCGGTCGTCCGCGAGCGCGTCAACTTCCAGCTCGACTGACGGGCGCGGGGCGCGGGGCGCCGCCGCCGGGCGCCGCTGACGGTCGTGGCGCCCCGGTCGCGCCGCCTGGGGAGAGCCGTCGCTGAGCGTCAGGGCGCTCCGCGAGGTCAGGCGGCCCGGGTCTGTGACCCGGGGAGGTCCTCGGTCGCGCGGGCGCCCGGCGGCGGGGCGTCGGACGCCCCGCCGCGGATCAGGCGCAGCCGCCGTCGGGGCGAGGCGTGACGCCGGTGGGCGGGAGCCGGGGCGAGCAGGCGTGTCTCGACGCGGTCCATCACCGCCAGCAGGACGGACAGCAGCGGCAGAAGCAGTACGGCGACCCAGAGCACGGTTCTCTCCTCGGCAGACGACTCCTGCCGAGTGCTCCGATTCGGGCCGCTGATGCGTGCCGGACTGCCGGACTGCCGGACTGCCGGACTGCCGGACGCCGTCAGCGGCGAAACGGCGCGTCGAAACCCGTGAGGAGGGCGTCGGCCTGCGCCAGGCCGCTCTCCGCGGAGATCTCCCGCACCGACTGGGCCGGACGGATCACGGCGAACACGACACGGCCCGCGTCGAGCAGAGCGCCGTACACCGCGGGCCGCGGCAGGCTGTTGTACGCCCAGTGCGCCGAGAAGTAGTAGCCGCCCGTGTCGTGGAGCACCACCAGGTCCCCCTCGGCGAGCGCGGGCAGCGGCCGGTCGTGCGCCACCACGTCCCCCGCGAAGCAGAGCGGCCCGGCGACGTCCTGCCGCACGAGCGGCGTCCGCTTGGGCAGGCCGTCCGGGCCGAACGCGGAGATCCGCAGCGGCCAGGCGTCCGGCATCAGTACGGTCCGGGTGGCGACCTGTCCGCCCGCGTGGGTGAGCGCGATCCGGCGCCCGCCGGCGTCCTTGACGTACTCGACGACGGCGGCGGTGAACCCGTTCTTGGCGATCAGGGACCGGCCGAACTCGGTGACCACCTGGTAGCGGCCGTCCAGCAGCGCCGGCTCCGCCGCGGTGAGCGCGGCTACGTAGTCGGCGTAGGTGGGCGTGACCCTGTCGTCGGCGAAGTTCACCGGCAGCCCGCCGCCGAGGTCGACACTGGTCACCTGACGGCGGCCTACCCGGTCGTCGACGTCCTCGGCGAGCCGGTGAACGTCGGCGAGGCCTTCCGCGATCAGCGGCAGCGGGCAGCCCTGCGAGCCCACGTGCGCGTGCAGCCGGGTCAGCCACGGCCGCCGCGCGAACGCCTCGACGACACGGGCGCGGGCCCCCGGGTCGCGCAGCGCCACGCCGAACTTCGAAGTCGCGGTCGCCGTACTCATCGCGCCGATGGACCCGCCGCCGACCTGCGGATTGACCCGCAGGCCGAGCACGGACCCGCAGCCGGCGGGGCGCAGGGCGTCGATCCGGTCGAGCTCGTCGAGGTTGTCCGCGTTGAGCGCGACGCCCAGTTCGAGAGCTTCGCGGATCTCGGCGCGGGTCTTGGCGGGCGAGTCCAGCACGATGCGCGCAGGGGTGAAGCCCGCGTCCAGCGCGAGCCGCAGCTCGCCGGGGCTGGCCACCTCGCAGCCCATGCCCGCGTCGGCGAGCAGGCGCAGCACCGGCACCAGTGGACAGGCCTTGGCGGCGAAGGTGTGCAGCACGTCCGGCGTGCGGGCGAACGCCTCGTGCAACGCGGCGACGCTGCTCCGCACGCCCCGGACGTCCACGAAACCGGCCACCGGCCGGCCCTCGCCGATCAGGCCGTCCGCGACGGCCTGGCGGACGGCGAGCGCGACGGGGGTGACGTCGCTCTGCTGGTTCTCGGTGGGGGGCGGCATGTCGGCGGTCTCCTTCGGGCGGGGCGGGGCGGGGCGGGGGCGTGGGGCGGGGTGCGCGGGGGAAGCCTTCCCCTCTGCTACCCCCTGGGGGATGCCTTCCCGGCGCAGGGCGTGTGCCCGCGCGTCCAATCGCGCCGAATCGGCCCGTACGGGCACCGGGACGGCTGAGCGGGCCGAAAAGAAGATGACTGCACACCCCTAGGGACCGACCGGACGGTATGTCATCCTTCGGGGCAGGACGAGTCGGACGGCGGGGCGGCGCCCCGGGGGAGGACCGCGATGCATCACGCCCTACGGTCACGGACCGCTTTCCCTCCGGCGGCGGACGCCCCCGCGGCGGCGCCCGTCCACCGGCCGCGTCCGCAGCCAGTCCGGTCACTGATCGACGCCGACGCCCTGCGGGTCCTGCACCGGGCCGCCCGGGTGCTGCTGGAGGACCTGGCCGGTCTCACCGACCGGCTGGTCGCCGTGCTGCAGGAGCAGGAGCCCGCCTACCGCGCCGCGGTGACGTGCGACCCGACCGAGACCTGGCAGGAGGTGCACCGGTCGCTGCGGCACAGCGTGTCCTCGCTGCTGGACCCGCGCGGCAGCCGGGACGCGGCCCGCCGGTGCTCGTGGCGGATCGGCGCGACCCGCGTGGAACAGGGCCTGCCGCTGGACGCACTGCTGCACGCGTTCCGGCTGGGCGGGTCCCTGGTGTGGCAGGGCCTCATCGACGAGACCGCCCGGACCGCCCCCGAGGACGTACGGCTGCTCGTGCACGTCGCTACCGACGTGTGGAACTTCGTCGACGAGCACTGCACCCTCGTCGCGGACGCCTACCGGCAGGTCGAACGGCAGCTCGCCTGGCGGCGCGAGAACCGGCTGCGGGTGCTGGCCGGCGCGCTGCTGGACGGCGCCAGCCGCATCGCCGACCTGCCGGAGACCGCGCAGGCGCTGGACCTCCCCGAGGAGGGGCGGTACGTCGTGGCGGCGGTGGCGGCCGGCTGCCCCTCCGACGGCGCCGGAGTGCGGGCCGCCCTCGCGCGGGGCGCCCGCGTGTACTGGCACACCGGCGTCGAGGTCGACTACGGCATCATGCTGCTGGACGACGACGTCGACGCCGGGGCACTCGGCCGCTCAGGCCACGAGCGGCCACCGCCCGCCGGAACCGGACCCAGGACCGGAGCCAGGACCCGAACCGGGACCGGGGGCGGTACCGGAGCCGGGTCGTCCGTCGTCGCACCGGTCGCGGGCGGCGCGCGGACGGGCGTCAGCACGGCCGTGACGGGACTCGCCGCGGTCGGCGACGCCCGCCGGCTCGCGGACGTCGCGCTGGGCCTGTGCCCGCGGGCCGGCGGCGCGATCCGGCTGACCGAACACCTCCCGGCCGCCCTCGTGGTCTCCGCCCCCGACCTGGGCGCGGCGCTGGTCGAGCGCGCGCTCGGCCCGCTGGGGAACCTGGAGCCCGCCGACGAGGCCGTCCTGCTCGACACCCTCGCCGCCTGGCTGGCCTGCGACGGCTCCGCCCAACGGGCGGGGGAGCGGCTGTACTGCCACCGCAACACCGTCCTCAACCGCCTGCGCCGCTACGAGCAGCTGACGGGCCGGTCGCTGGCCCGTCCGGCCGACCTGATGGAGGTCAGCCTCGCCCTGACGGCGCGGGGTCTCTACCCCCGCTGACCCCGCGTGAGGCCTGCCTCCCGTCGGCCTCGCGCGGCAAGGCCTGTGGCTCCGCAGGCCTTGCACGATGGCCGTGTCTCCGCCGGTCTTGCGTGGCGGCTGGTGTTTTCGCCCGGCCTCGCGTGGGCTACCCGGAGCGCTGCCGGCCTCGCGTGAGGCGTGGCTTGCGCCGGCCTCGCATGGGGCCCGTGTCTCCGCCGGTCTTGCGTGGCGGCTGGTGTTTTTCGCCGGTCTCGCGTGGGCCGTCCGGAGCCCCGCCGGCTCGCCCGGGGCGCTGCCGGCCTCGCCCGGAGCCCGCCGCGCAGGCCCCGGCGGGCCGCCCGGACCCGCCGCCCTCTGGGCAGCCGCACAAGCCGTCCCGGCCTCTGTTGGTTGTGCGCAGCGACCCCGGCGCCGTGCCTGTACCGCTCCTCGCCCGCCGTGCTGTCGTGAGCTCCCTTGCCCCCGAACGCCGTGCCCACGGGCACGGTTCTGAGGAGCCGCGATGCCCCAGGCGCCCCCGCAGGAGCGGCCCGCCCTGCACGTCGAACGCCTCGACGTGACGTACGGGCGGGCCCTGTCGGCCCTGCGCTCCGTGTCCCTGACCGTCCCGCACGGCGCGGTGGTGGCCCTGCTGGGCGCCAACGGCGCCGGCAAGTCCACGCTGCTGCGGGCCGTCTCGGGCACCCTCCGGCTGCACCGCGGCGCCGTCACCGCCGGCCTGATCCGCTACGGGAGCACGATCCTGGACGGCCGTGACCCGGTCGCGGCGGTGCGGGCCGGCGTCGTCCAGGTCCCGGAGGGCCGCCGGGTCTTCGCAGGACTGACCGTCGAGGAGAACCTGCGCGCCGGAGACCTCGGCCCCGGACGGCGCACCGCCGGACAGCTTCACG
This sequence comes from Streptomyces sp. B21-105, assembly GCF_036898465.1. Classification (NCBI taxonomy): domain Bacteria; kingdom Bacillati; phylum Actinomycetota; class Actinomycetes; order Kitasatosporales; family Streptomycetaceae; genus Streptomyces; species Streptomyces sp. B21-105. Next base: position 8,639,523 of record NZ_JARUMJ010000001.1, read on the forward strand.
CGGCACGGGAGCGGGTGCACACACTCTTCCCCGTGCTCGCCGAACGGGGGCGGCAGGCGGCCGGGCTGCTGTCCGGCGGCGAGCAGCAGATGCTGGCCATCGGCCGGGCCCTGATGGCCGCGCCCCGGCTGCTGCTGCTCGACGAGCCCTCCCTCGGCCTCGCCCCGCGCATGGTGCACCGGATCGCCGAGGTGATCCGCGAGATCAACGCCCAGGGCACGGCGGTCCTGCTGGTCGAGCAGAACGCGGGCATGGCGCTGTCCCTCGCCGGCCAGGCCCACGTCCTCGAGGTGGGCGAGGTCCGGCTGTCCGGCCCCGCCGACGAGCTCGCGCGCACGGACGCGGTGCGCCGCCTCTACCTCGGCGACCCGGCCGACGACCAGGGGGCCGCGTGAACATCCGCACCGCCCGGATAACCGCGGGCGACCGTCCCGCGGCGCCGCCCCCCGCCCTGCACGTCGAGGACGTCACCGTGCGCTTCGCGGGCCTGACCGCTCTCGGCGCCGTCTCCCTCACCGTCGCGCCGGGCTCCGTGCACGCCCTCATCGGACCGAACGGCGCCGGGAAGTCGACCTGCTTCAACGTCCTGTCCGGCCTGTGCCGCCCGGAGTCCGGACGGGTCCGGCTCGGGGACACCGAACTGACCGGACTCGCCCCGCACCGGATCGCCGCCCTCGGCGTCGCCCGCACCTTCCAGAACATCGTCACCACCGAGGGCACCGTCGCCGACAACCTGATGCTCGGCCGGCACGCCCTGTCGCGGGCCGGTTTCGCCGCCAGCGCGCTGCACCTGCCCCGGGCGGTGCGCGAACAGCGGGCGCACCGCGACCGGGCCGGCGAGATCGCCGAACTCACCGGCCTCGCCGCCCACTTCGACACCCACGTCGCGCTGCTGTCCTACGGCGACCGCAAACGCGTGGAGTTCGCCCGTGCCCTGTGCCTGGAGCCGCGCGTGCTGCTCCTCGACGAGCCGGTCGCCGGCATGAACGGCGCCGAACGCGCCCGCACGGCCGAGGCGATCGCCGCCGTCCGCGCGCGACTCGGCCTGTCCGTACTGCTCGTGGAGCACGACATGGGCCTGGTGATGCGTCTCGCCGACGAGGTCACGGTCCTCGACTTCGGCCGGACCCTCGCCCACGGCTCACCCGACGAGGTGCGCGCCCACCCCGAGGTGCTGCGCGCCTACCTCGGCGTCCCCGGAGAGGACCCCGCATGACCGCCTTCCTCGACAGCGTCCTCGCAGGTCTCGCCCTCGGCGCGGTCTACGCCCTGGTCGCGCTCGGCTTCGTCGTCATCTTCAAGGCGTCGGGCGTGCTCAACTTCGCCCACGGGTCCCTGCTGCTGTTCGGCGGCTACCTGACCGCCGTCCTCCACGACGACCTGGGATTCGCCGGCGCGCTCGCGGTGTCCGTCCTGGCGACCGCGGCGCTCGCCGGCGCACTGGACCGGCTGCTGCTGCAACGCGGCGACCCCGACCCCGGGGCGGCCCATGTGCAGACCATCGTCACCATCGGCGTCGACATCGTGCTGCTGACCGACCTGTCCCGGCGCATCGGCGGCGACCTGCTCACCCTCGGCGACCCCTGGGGCGACTCGGTGACCCGGCTCGGCTCCGTGACCGTCGCCGACAGCCGGATCGCCGCGATCGTCGTGTCCGCGCTGGCCATCGGCGGCGTCTTCGCCCTGTTCCGCTTCACACCCTGGGGCCTCGCCCTGCGGGCCGCCGCCGAGGACACGGAAGCCGCGGCCCTGATGGGGGTGCGGCTGAGCCGGGTGCGGATGCTCGCCTGGTGCCTGGCCGGCGCCCTCGCCGCCCTGGCGGCCGTGTTCCTCGCCGCCTTCCCCGCCCCCGGACTGGAGCGGACAACCGGCCAGATCGCCCTCAACGCCTTCCCGGCGGCGATCCTCGGCGGACTGGCCTCGCCGCCCGGCGCCCTCGCGGGCAGCCTCCTCATCGGCCTGACCGAGGCCCTCGCCGCGGGCTACCAGTCCGAACTGCACGTGCTGGGCGAAGGGTTCGGCGACGTCGCCCCGTACGCGGTGATGGTCGCCGTCCTGCTGGTGCGTCCCACCGGGCTGTTCGGCGCGAAGGGAGCGGCTCGTGTCTGAGCGCACCCCCGAGCGGCCCGTGTCCGCGCGCGTCCTCGAGCGGTTCGTACCCGTGCGCGTCCCCAAGGGCGCGGGCGTGCTCCTGACGGCACTCCTGCTGTGCGCGCCGCCTTTCTACGTCGACGCCTTCTGGCTGCGCATCGGCCTGTTCTCGATGGCCGCCGCCATCGGCGCCGTCGGCCTCGGCCTGCTCACCGGCGCCGCAGGACAGCTCTCCCTGGGCCACGCCTTCTTCCTCGCCGTGGGCGCGTACGGCTACACCTGGCTGGCCGGCGAACCCGGCCCCGGGCTGCCGACCACGCTCGCCGCGCTCCTCGCGGTGCTGCTGGCGGGGGCGGCCGGCGGGCTCTTCAGTCCCGTCGCGGGCCGGGTGCGCGGCATCTACCTGGGCGTCGCCACGCTCGCCCTGGTCTTCCTGGGCCACCATGTGCTGCTCACCGCCGACTCCGTCACCGGCGGCTTCAACGGCCGATCGGTGCCCCCGCTGACCTTCGGCGGGTTCTCCTTCGCCGGCGACGGCTCCTCGCTCGTCGTCCTCGGCGTGCCGTTCGGCGGCGAGGAACGCCTGTGGTACCTCGGGCTGGTGCTGCTGGCCGGCACCTGGTGGACCGCGCGCGGCCTGCTGCGCGGACGCCCGGGACGTGCCCTGACGGCGCTGCGCGACAGCGAGACCGCGGCCGCGGTGATGGGCGTCGACGTCGCCCGCCACCGCTCGGCGGCCTTCGTCGTGTCGTCGATGTACGCGGGCCTGGCCGGGGTCCTGCTCGCGCTGGCCTTCCGCCGGGTGGTCCCCGACTACTTCGGGCTGGCCCTCTCGGTCGACTACCTGGCGATGATCGTCATAGGCGGACTGGGATCCGTCGCCGGAGCCGCCGCGGGCGCCGTGTTCGTCACCGCGCTGCCCCTGCTGATGACCCGTTACGCCGACCAGTTGCCGCTGGTGACCGCCCCCGGCGCCGGCGACGGCGGGATCGGCCCGACCGAGGCGGCCCGCTACCTGTACGGCGCGGCCATCGTCCTCGTCCTGCTGTACGCCCCCGACGGACTGCGTGGCCTCGTCCGCCGCGTCCACGCCCGTCTGCGACCCGCCGCCCCGTCCCCGGCGGCCGCGAACCGTCCACCCGCCTCCGCAGTCCGAGCCAAGGAGCCCACCCCGTGAACCGCACGCAGCGCAGACACCGCACTCCCGTCCCCGTCCTCGCCGCCGCGCTCGCGGCGCTGCTCGTCACGGCCACCGGCTGCAGCTCCAAGGCCGGGGGCGGCGGCGGTGGTTCCGAAGGCGCCGACGGCGTCAAGGCGGGCCCGGGAGTGACCGACAAGACGATCCGGCTGGGCGCTCTCACCGACCTGACCGGCCCCTACGCCACCCTCGGCAAGTCCATCGTGCAGGCCCAGCAGATGTGGGCCGACGAGACCAACGCGGCCGGCGGGGTCTGCGGCCGCAAGGTCGAGATCGTGGTCAAGGACCATGGCTACGACGTGCAGAAGGCGGTCACCGCGTACGCCGACCTCGCCCCGGACGTCGTCGCCCTGCCGCAGGTCGTCGGATCGCCGGTGGTCGCCGCCCTCCTCGACGACATCGAACGCGACCGCCTGCTGACCTTCCCGCAGGCGTGGGCGGCCTCCCTGCTCGGCAAGGACGCCGTCCAGGTCGTCGGCACCACCTACGACGTCGACATGATCGCCGCCGTCGACCTGCTCACCCGGACCAAGGGCCTGGCCAAGGGCGACTCCGTCGGCCATGTCTACTTCGAGGGCGACTACGGCGCCAACGCCCTGGAAGGGTCCACCTGGGCGGCCGGGCGGGCGGGGCTCACGATCGTGCCGCAGAAGATCAAGGCGACCGACACGGATCTGTCGGCGCAGGTGTCGGCGCTGCGCAAGGCGGGCGTGAAGGCCGTCCTGATCAGCGCGGGTCCGGCGCAGACGGCTTCGCTGGTCGGGGTCGCCGCCTCGCGCGGGCTGCGGGTGCCCGTCGTCAGCAGCGCGCCCGGCTTCGCGCCCCAGCTGATGAAGACCCCCGCCGCACCCGCCCTGCTCGCCATGCTGAACGTGGTGAGCGCGGTGCCAGCCGTGAGCTCCGACCTGCCCGGCGTCCGGCGGATGGCGGCCGCCTACGGCAAGAAGTACCCGGACTCCCCGGTGGACGCCGGCACGCTGTCCGGCTACAACGCCGCGCAACTGCTCGGCGCCGACCTCAAGAAGGCCTGCGCGGCCGGCAGCCTGGCCCGGGAGGACGTCGTGAAGGCGCACCGCTCGCAGAAGAACGCCGACACCGGCCTCGGCTCGCCGCAGGACTTCTCCGACGTCGCCAAGCCCGCCGCCCTGTCCACCTATGTGCTCAAGCCGGACGCCAAGGCGCTCGGCGGTGTGGTGGTCGTGGAGGACGCGCACCAGGCGCCGGGCGTCACCGAGTACCTGGCCGACCGTGCGCAGTGACCGTGCGTGGCCGGATCGTGCCCCTGGAGAGTGACAAGTCCGTGTGACATGCATGATTCGCCGGAGTCCGGGCACACGCAGCGCACAACAGAGAGAGGGGCGCTCGTGATCGTTCCGGACCCGAAAATCGCCAGGACGTTGCTGACCCGCTACGCGACGCTGAAGATCGCTCAGGCGGAGAGGGAGACGCCGCAGGCGGCTCGTGAACTCCAGGACGTGACGTACACCTTGTGCGTGCTCATGGGCACCGCCGACGTCCGCGAGGCGGTCGCCGCGGCGGACGCCCTGCTGGAGTCCGCTCCGGTGACGCGCACGCATGCCGAGGGCTCGGACGGCCTGTCGCTGGCCGTCTGAGGCGGCGGGCGGACGGACCCGGCGCGGCGGAGCTCTCCGAGTTCCCGCCGCGTCGGGGCGTTCATTGGGCCGTGGAACCGCACCGGTCGGCGCGCCGGGCATCGCGCTCGGTCGGCGGCCCGGCCAGCCACTCGGCGATGGTGCGGGCGATCGGCTGACCGGTGTCCACCTCCACGAAGCCGAACTGTCCCGACTGGTTGCACTCCAGGAACCACCAGGTGCCGTCGGCGTCCTCCGCGAAGTCGAAGGCCCCGTAGGCGAGTTCCGCCTCCCGTAGATACGTCCGCACCGCCTCGGCCAGGCGCGGCGGCACGTCGACGGGGCACCAGGGCGTCGCGGAGGGCGAGTAGCGCACGTCCACCACGTCGGGGTCGCCGCCGGGGACGGTCTCCTTGCGGGCGGCGAGGATGCGCTCGCCGACCGCGGTCAGCCGGATGTCGGCCCGCTTGGCCACCCGGCGCTGCAGCAGCGTCGGACCGTAGGCGACGGCGGCGAAGTCGGCGTCCGGCGGGACCCGGGTGGTGGGCACCGCCCGGGGCGGATCCTGCGGATGCGCCCCGGACACCGGCTTGACCACCAGGTCCGGATAGCGGTCCGCGAACGCACGGGCCGCCTGCGGGAACGTCGTGACGATCGTGGCCGGCACCGGCAGGCCGCTGCGCTGTGCGAGCCGTAGCTGCCAGGGCTTGTGCCGGGCCCGTACGGACGCGTCCGGATGGTTCATCCAGCGCGCCCCGGTCGCTCGGAGCATGCCGTACAGCGCCTGCGAGGCCTCCTCCGTCAGCCACGCGGACGGCTGGGGCGCCCGGGCAGCCGGGGAGCCGGGCCGGCGGACCCACACCGATCGCAGCCCCTCGAGGCTCACCAGCCGCCCGGCGGAGGACAGATGGCCACGAAAGGCTCCGTGCACGTACTCGCCGGAGAGTGCGACGGTATGGGTCAGATCGGCCGGATCGAGCCGGACGACGGGGACGCCCGCGGCGTTCAGGTGCACGACCACCATGTCCGCCGTGACGTCCTCTTCACAGGTCAGGATGAGCACGGTCATTTTCGTCGGCCTGTGTTCAGTCGTCGAAGTGGGTCTTGGAGCCCGCTGTCGAGGTGGTGGTCGCCAGTTCTCTCAGGAGGGCGTGGTCGCGAGCGGCGATCCGGCCGTCGAAAAGTACGTTCAACTGCATTCCGGGGTCGTAGGCATACGGAGTGGCAAACTCCAACTCAGCCGCGGGGCGTGCGTAGTTGAGCGTGAACGGTTGCATCGTCTCTCCCTCGTCGGTACTGCCTCGATCAAGCGGTGCCGCTGTGCGACGTCACTCGGGCCCGCTGCGTGGTGCTGGATTGGTGCGCCTTCAGTCACTTATACGAATCGAACGGGTGGTTGGTTTCCTTACTCTCCGTGATCGTCGGGGAGTTGGGCGCCGAGCAGGGCGTGGAGCAGGGGAGATCGGGTCGAGCGTTGGTGAAAACGTTCTTCGGAGCGGTCAGTCGGGGAGCCGCTCGGACAGGTGCCCGGTGGTGCGGTCGGGGGCGCGACGCAGCGAACGGAGGGCCAGCACCAGGATGCCGATGTCGTCGAGGTAGACCGGATCCGGCAGCAGATCGGCCGGAAACACGAAGTACAGGACCGCCCCCCAGAACACCCAGCGCGGGCCGGTGGGCAGTCCGGCCCGTCTGAGACCCCGGCGGGTTCTGACCAGCCGGGTCAGCACCGCGGCGGCCGCGGCGAACAGCGCGACGGCCGCCACCGCCACGACGACGACGAGCGTGGTTGGCGCATCCACGGGCCCTCCCCTGTGGTCCGTCGCGCTACGTCCGGCCGTGCTCCGCGCTTGCGGTCCGGACCCCGAGTCGCGGTCCCTGTCTGTCGATTTCCCCGCTTCGGGTGCTCGAATGCCCGTTTCCGGCAGGAATACCGCATCGGACGCCGGCGCAGGGGTGCCGCGATCGAGTCACGCGACCGGCCGGACGGCCTCACAAGGGGGAGGGCCACGCGCGCGGGACGAGGCGAGGGTGCGGGACGAGGCGCGCGCGGGGGACGAGGCGCGCGGGGGACGTCGCGCGCACGCCGTGCGATGCGCGCGCGGGGCGATCGCTGTCGGCGTCCCCCGCGCGCCGGGTGATGTGGTGCGCGCGGGACGCCGGCCCGTGCCTACGGGTGCGGCGTCGCCCCGGGCTCTTCGCCGTCGGCCTCGGGCGCGCGGCCCTGCTCCGGCCCCTCGGCAGAGGTGCTCGCCGGCACCGGCCGCAGGCTCTTGGTGGACTCCTTGAACCGCTCCAGGGTGCGGCCCAGCTGCTGGAACGGCGAGCTGCTCCGCTTGGCAGGCGCCTGCCGCGGCACTCCTGCCTCGGCTGCGGCCTCCCGGTACGCGGCCAGCGCCTCGTGGGCGTGCTCGGCGGCCTCCCGGTACAGATCCCGGGACTCGGTCATCGCCTCCAGCGCGTCCTTGTACATCACCACCAGCGCACGCTCGCGGGCGAGTTCCTCCTCCAGGGTCAGCAGCTGCCACTCCTCGCGCAGCACGGTGAGCGCGGTGTCGCCGCCCTCCGGCAGCGGGCGGGGCAGGGCGGCGAAGCGCTGGACGGCGTCCAGCAGTTCGGTGGGGTGCGTGCCGTCCAGGAACACGTTGCGCACCGAGAAGGCGACGGGGTCGTAGTCGGCCGGAGCGGGCACGCCGGGCAGTACCAGCGCCCCGCCGCGCGACACCTCCGCCCCGGACTCCTTCAGGGCCCAGTTCACCGTGCGCAGCTGGTGCGGGGCAGCCCGGTGTTCGACGACCCGGTGATGCAGCCCGGGCGGGAGCAGCGGGACCAGCGAGCGGCTGCCCTGCTCGTCGGGTGTCATCGCCTCGTGGACGACGAAGTGCACGGCCCAGGTGTCGCGCAGGGCGGCCCGGAGTGTGCGCCTCAGCTCCTTCTCGTCCGCGGGCAGCGGGTTGACGTCGAGGAAACGTTCACCGTTGACGGTCTCGTGGCCCCACGGGGCGTTCTCGTCCCAGGGCCAGAAGACGCCGGCGGGCGACGGCCAGCGCTGGTCCCAGGGTCGCTCCGCCTCCGCCGTCAGCGTCCACTCCTGGCCCCGGCCCGACCACTCGGCGAGGGTGAGCCGGGCCCGGACCGTCACGTCCTCCTCGGGCTGCCACCTGGCCTCGAAGGCGGTCTCTCCGTCGGGCGTGTCGGCTTCGGGAAGCTCGGCGAAATCCTGCACGGCGCCGGCGTCCTCGAGCGTCTGGAGGTTCTTGCGCAGGACGTCCGGCGCGGTCGGTCCGGTGTGGCGGCCACGGGCCTGCCACACCGTGGAGGGCGTCATGGGCGAATCGGTCGCGGCGATGTGCATGGGTCCGTTCATGAGGGGTGGGCGGCCGGGCGGCGGCGCGGCGACGACAGGGCGACGACGTGCGAAGGCCAGTATCGCCCGCCGCGGGGGTGGGTGGTCCGACAGGTGGCGGCGAGGGCGCCCGAAGACGCCCCGTCCAGGAGCCCCTTCCCCGGCGCGACGCCCGCCACGCGTCCGGATCCGCCCGGTCGGCCGTCTCCACCGGGTCCCCCGCGCCCGCGCCGCGTTCACCGGGGCTGCCGAGTCCTCCGCGTCCGCCGGATCCGTCGCATTCGCCGCAGACGCGCGCAGTGTGTGCGCCGCCCGCCCGGGGTGTGCGCCGTGCACCACGGCGGACGCCCCGCACCCAGGGGTTCGCCAGGGTTCGGGTCGGGAGAATGGGACCCGGCGGACGGGGCTCGCCCACCATCCGCGTCGGGGCGGACCCCGTCCGCGTCGGGGCGGACCCCGTCCGCGTCGGGGCGGACCCCGTCCGCGCCGCCCGCCGCGCGACGGCCCGCCCGCCCGTCTCCGCCGGTGTCCGGCGCGCGAGCCGGGCGGCTTCTCCTTTTGCCGGGCGCCCGTCGCGTGCGGACCGGCGGACGGGCCCGGCCCTCGCCGTCGGGCGAACGGGCGGGCATGCCAAAGGAATGTGCCAAAGCCGTCGCCTTCGGCTGCCGCGTTCCGTAACCTCTGGGGCACCCGAACCATCCCGCGCCGCACTTGCACCGCACCAGTCGCCAACGCGCCGAAGGGACACCGGTCATGGCCGTCGAGGTCGAGGTCGCGAACGAACTGCTCCGGCTGCGCGCCCGCATGCCGCAGCTGACGGGGGCGTTGGCGGCCGGCGCCGACGGTCTCGTCCTGGCCCAGGACATGCCGGACGTCCAACCGGAGGGGCTGGCCGCGCTCACCGCGGCGGCGCTCGGCGTCGGCCGCCGCATGGTCGACCTGGCGGCCCGCGGCGACTTCCGCGAACTCCTGGTGCGCGGCGCCGACGGCTACCTCGCGACCTACGCGGCCGGGCCGACCGCCGTACTGACCCTGCTCGCCGACGACCGGGTCGACGTCGGTCGACTGCACATGGAGGGACGGCGCTGCGGCGCACGCATCGCCGAACTCGTGGCCGCCCGGTCCGCGGACGAGCGGCCTCTCGGCACCGGGAGCGGCCGGTTTCCTCCACCGCAGGTCCGCGGACCGATCCAGGGCACGCTGCCGGTCCGCATCCCGCCGCAGTCCCGCCGTCGGCCCTGAATCCAGCGCGCCCCCTTCAGGGCGCCGGTCACCCCGCGCCGCCACCCGCTCCCGGGCGCCCGCGCCGCCCCCCGACGGGGCGCCGCCGCACACCACCGCGTTCCGGGCCGGCGCCGGAGGCGGGTGCGCTGAAGCCGCCGGGGACGAGCCGAGCCGGTCCGGCGGCGGGCATCGCGGGCCCCGACGGAGCCGGCCCGCCGTGCGCCTCCCGTCCCGCACCGGAACCCGGAACTCCCGCCGGGCCGCCGCCCGTACGGGGGTTCGCCTCCGGCTCCGCGTCCCGGGCCGCCGCCGGGTCCGGCACGCGGGGCCGCGGCGGAGCCCCCCGGCTCAGCACGCGCGTGTGGGGCATCAACGACGCGCACGCGGAGCACACTTCGCTGAGCGTCCACACCTGACCCACCGACGGGTCGTGCCGCAGGACGAGGACGACCGTGCCCGCGCAGGAGACCCGGACGTCCTCGTGCGGCGCGCACCGCTGACGGCGGCACCAGCAGGCGGCGTCGTGATGCACCGCCGCGGCCCGGGCGTGCGCGGCGGCGTGGGCCTCGGCGAAACGGCGCAGCGCCGCGAGGTCCCGGGAGCGCGGCGGCATCGCGCACGCGGAGGAGCAGGTGACCGACGCGGTGCGGTCCCGGTGCCCGACCACGCGGATCGTCCAGCAGCGGCCCGGACGGCGGGCCGACGGGGCGTCAGGGTGCATGAGAGCCAAAGCACACGTCCTTCGTGGGGAGGGCGAGAGGAGAGGGAGAGGGAGCGGACCGGGAGCGGTTTCGGCACGCCCCGGCGGAAGTGACCTCGCTCACAGCATGCCCGTGGGCGGCCGGACCATTCGCGCTGTGCCCCCTCCGGCCGACGGACCGCGTGTCGGACGCTGCCTCTAAGCTCCCCCCATGAGCACAGGGGGAACCCACGGACGCGTCGTCGACGGACGCTTCGAACTGGTCGAGCGACTCGGCGGCGGAGGCATGGGTCTGGTGTGGCGGGCCCACGACCTGGTCCTGCACCGCGCGGTGGCGGTGAAGGAGGTGCGGCACGCGGACCCCGACCTCGCCGAGCACGACCCGGCGGCCGCCCGCGTACTGCGCGAGCGCGTCCTGCGCGAGGCCCGTGCGCTGGCGCGCGTCCACCATCCCAACGTCGTCACCATCCATCACATCGTCGACGGCGGCGAGCACACCTATCCGTGGATCGTGATGGAGCTCGTCGAGGGCGGCTCCCTGCAGGACCGGCTGGAACGGGGCGTGATGCCCCCGGTCGAGGCCGCCCGGCTGGGCCGCGAGGTACTGGCCGCGCTGCGCGCCGCGCACGCCGTCGGCATCGAGCACCGTGACGTGAAGCCCGCCAACGTCCTGCTGCGCCCCGACGGACGGCCCGTGCTCACCGACTTCGGCATCGCCGCCGTCCGGGAGTCCGTCTCGCTCACCGCCACCGGCTCGGTCATCGGTTCGCCCGACTTCATGGCGCCGGAACGGGTCAGCGGGAAGGAGGGCGGCCCCGCCTCCGACCTCTGGTCGCTGGCGATGCTGCTGTACGTCGCCGTCGAGGGGCACCATCCGCTGCGCAGGGGCAGCACGCTCGCCACCCTGGCCGCCGTGCTGAGCGAGGACGTGCCCCCGCCGCGCGGCGGGGGACCGCTGACAGCCGTTCTCACGGCGCTCCTCGTGCGCGACCCGCAGGCCCGCCCCGACGCGGCACGGGTCGACCTGATGCTCGCCGCCGTGACCGCCGCCGCGCCGGGGCCGGCCGGGGCCTCCCCGTCCGCTCCCGTCCCGCCGCAGGTCCCCGCTCCGCAGTCCGCGACGACCTCCTACTCGCTCGCCCCGCCCGCGGCCCCGCCGGCCGCCGGCACGGTCGTCCCGCCTGCCGACGCCCGGCCCCCCGCCGGCCGCGGTCGTGGCGCGGCCGTCGCCGTCGCCGTGCTGGCCACCGCTCTGGCCGGCGTCCTGGCGTGGACGCTGCTCCCGTACCTCCAGGACGGCGGGGACGACGGCGGAAGCGGCGCCGCCTCACCGCTCCCCGGCGTGTCCGCGTCGCAGAGCACCCGGCAGGCGGCCTCCGACGCCTCCGGGGCTGCCTCCGACGACGCCTCGGGCGCGGCTGCCGGTGACGCGTCCGGCGGGCAGAAGGTCGACCTGCTCAGCGGGAACGGCGTCAAGAACGTGGTCGCCAAGCTGTCGGCGGCCACGGGCGGGGCGAAGGTGACGAAACTCGCGGTGTACGAGGAGTACGCCATCGCCGAAGTCTCCGTGAAGGGCCGCCCGAAGCTCTACGACCGGTACATGTACCGCGGCGGCGACGTGGCGGTGAAGGACGGCCCGGGCGGCACCGTGATGAACGGCGCGGTCCCGGTCGACCTGGACGTCTACGACTGGGACGCGGTGCCCGCGCTGCTGGCCCGGGCCGCGAAGACCCTCGGCGTCCCCCAGCCCACCAGCCGCTACCTGTTGGTCGACCCGGGGTCCACCGTCTTCGACACCGGACCGTCGATGAGCGTCTACCTGTCCGACGACTACGGCAGCGCCTACCTCCGGGCCGACGTCAAGGGCCGGGTGATCGCGACCTACCCGCGCGACGACGGCTGACGGCTGACGGCTGACGTGTGCCGTGTGGCGTTTCGTCGTGCTGAATATATCGGGAGCCGATATATTCAGTTCCATGGCATCGAGGAGCATGACCCAGCCCGCCTTCTTCGTGCTGACGGCCCTCGCCGACCAGCCGCGGCACGGCTACGGCATCCTGCGGGAGATAGAGGAACTCTCGGACGGCGAGGTGCAGTTGCGGGTGGGCACGCTCTACGGCGTGCTCGACCGGCTCACCGCCGACGGACTCATCGCCCTGGACCGCGAGGAGGTCCAGCAGGGCAGGCTCAGGCGCTACTACCGCGTCACCGACGAGGGCGTCCGGGCCCTCGCGGCGGAAGCCGACCGTATGGCGGCCGGCGCCGACGCGGCCAGACGCCGCATCACCGAGGGCCGCCGCGCCCCCGGAACCGTCATCCCGCCGGCCCCCGGGCCCGGACTCGCCGGAGGTCTGGCATGACCGGTACGACGACCCTTCTCGAAGCGCGCTACCGCGCCGTGCTGCGACTGCTGCCCGCGTAATACCGCGAGGAACGGGAGGAGGAGATGGTCGAGGTCTTCCTCGGGGAGACCGACCGCGACCTCCAGGACCAGAGCCGGCCCACCCTCGGTGAGGCGGCCAGCGTCGCCGCGCTCGCCCTGCGCACCCGCCTGGGCACCGCCGCCGCGCCGCGCCGCTACGCACTGCTCGGCTCGTCGGTCCGGCTCTTCGCGCTCTTCGCCGTACTGCTGCAGGCGGCCGCCGCGGTCGCCGACCGGGCGCTGGAGCTGACCTGGACGTCCACGCACGGCGCCTTCGCCCGGGACATGTTCCTGTCGGGGCTCACCGGGCCGGGGCCGGTCGTCGCCACGGCGGCCGTCGCCGGATGGGTGCTGCCGCTGCTGTGGACGGCCGGCTACTTCGCCCTGCTGCGCGACCGCCGCAGGACCGCGCGGATCGGCGTGCTGCTCGCCGCCCTGCCCAGCCTGTGGCCGTTCCTCGCGCCCTTCGTGACCGACTTCCCCCCGCCGGAGCCGGCCTACGCCACCGCCGTCGCGGCCTTCGCCTGGCTGCCGGCGCTGGCCCTGTGCGCCGCCTGCCACCGCGACGCGCCCCCGGCGGCGCTGCCCGTCGGCACTCCCGGCAAGGTCTGTCTCGGCTGCTGCGTCGTGATGGGCGCCTCCGTCGTCGTCATGCCCGCAGCGGCCGACTCCGTGTGGGCGCCGACCACCTGCTTCGTCCTCGGCGCAGTCGGCTGGCTGGCGCGACGCGGCCGCCGGGGCCGCACCGCGGGCGGGGAGGGGGCGCTCGCCCTGGCCGTGCTCGGGCTGCTCGTCCTCACGCTGCGCCTGGCCGCCGCGTACACCTGGATCGACGTGTCCGTGCCCCTGCCCGCCGTGATGGTGGCCGGCTTGGCCGTCCAGACGGCGGCGCTGCTGCTCCTGACCGCCGTCCTCGCGGTCGTCGGCGGCCGTGACGTCGCGGCCCGCTGACCCCCCGAACGGCGTCCCGCGCCACACGTCCTGTGTGACGCGCCCCGCGGGACGTGTGCCGTGCGGTTCAGCGGTTGAACAGGGCGAGTGGCGCCAAATTCGCTCCTACGGCATCACCACGTTGGGCGGAACGCTCTTCAACGCATGGGCTCGATAACCAAGCGGAGTCGTTGAACGACAAGCTCAGTGCGGGAAGGCGCGCGGCTGCCGGAGCCGGGGGAGCTCGTCGCGGAACTCCACTGTGCGGGAGCTGATCTGCCGCATCAGGACGGTGTCGGCCAGCCGGTCCAGGTAGAGGTTGCGGCGGGCCAGGCCGGGCGCGTCGACGCAGAAGTACAGCGCCATGAGGGGGTTGATGAACAGCTCGCCGTCTTTCGTCCGCTCGGTGAACCGGACGTCGCCGAAGTCGCCGCGCACCGCGGCGGCGACGGAGCCGTTGACGATGCTGGGGTGGCCCGGCGTGCACGCCTGGGCGTCGGCCACGGCGTCGAGGTAGAGCGCGCCCTCCGGGCTGTGCCGCGACAGGGAGAACGCGCCGAGGTAGGCGCCCGCCCGGTCCAGCTCGGCCAGGTTCTCCAGCACCAGCGAGTGGCTGATCCCGTGATAGGCGTCCACGCCGAACCCCAGACAGGCCACCAGCCGCTCGGGGACGTCGTCGAGGCCCTGTACGGCCGCCAGACTCGCCATGTCCTCCTCGGGCGTGCCCAGGCCGTGCTCGTCGCCGCGCATCAGGATGTCGGTCCCGCCGTCCACCAGGACCACGGCGTCGACCCCGCCCAGGTGGTCCAGGAGCGCCCGGTAGGCGGCGCGCAGCGGCCGCACGCCGGTGCGCGGGAAGGCGTACACCGTGGCGGGCATGCCCTGCCGGTCGAGCCAGCGGGCCAGCGTGTGTTCGGGGAAGTAGTCGCCCCGTACGGCGAGATCGGGGCCGACGGCCGCGACGTCGGGCTGCAGCCAGACGTCCGAGGGCAGCCCGTACAGATCGGCGAACGAGAGGTTCGCCAGGTGGACCTCCTTGCCCGCCGCCCGCAGGGCGAACGCCAGCGGAAGCCCCGCGTACACGTCGAAGCCGCCGCCCGCGCCGGCGACGAGCACCCGGCGCGCGTCGCGGAGCCGGGCGAAGAGGAGAGGTTCCTGAAGGGAGAACACCCCGGGACGCTAACAGCCGGCGATCTTGCCGACCAACGGATTCGCCGAGTGCGCACGCCCCGCGTGCGCGCTGAGCGTGTGCGCGGGGGGAAGGGCCCGGAGGCGTCCGCCCCCGAGCCCCGTCGCCGTGCTTACGCGCCGCTCTCGCGCAGCATGTCCTCGCGCTCGACGATCTTCACGCGCTCGCGGCCCTGCGGCTCGCCCAGCGCCTTCTCGGCGGCGTCCAGCCGGTGCCAGCCTTCCCAGGTGGTGAAGCGGACCTCGCGCTCGGCGAGGAACGCCTCCACGGCCTCCGGCTCGGGCGCGTCGGGCGTGTGCAGACGGCCGTTCGCGTGGTCGTCCAGCAGGTTCGACACCGTCTCGTTGGCGTCTCCCTTGGTGTGGCCGATCAGGCCGACCGGACCGCGGCGGATCCAGCCGGTGACGTACGTGGACTGCAGGTGCGCGCCGGACTCCTCGATGACCCGGCCGCCCTCGTCCGGCACGGTGCCCGAGTCGAGGTCCCAGGGCAGCTTCGGCAGCTTCTCGGACAGGTAGCCGACGGCGCGGTAGACCGCCTGGACGTCCCAGTCCTTGAACTCGCCGGTGCCCTTGACGTTGCCGGTGCCGTCGAGGACGGTGCGCTCGGTGCGCAGGCCGACGACGCTGCCGTCCTCGCCGAGGATCTCGGTCGGCGACTCGAAGAAGTGCAGGAACAGTTTGTGCGGGCGGTCGCCCACATCGCGTATCGCCCAGTTCTCCAGCGTCTTGGCGACCATGTCGGCCTGCTTGTTGCCGCGCCGCGTCGCGATCGAGCCGTCGTCGTAGTCGATGTCCTCGGGGTCGACGATGACCTCGATGGTGGGGGAGTGGTCCAGTTCCCGCAGTTCCATCGGCGAGAACTTCGCCTGCGCGGGCCCGCGCCGGCCGAAGACGTGGATCTCCAGCGCCTTGTTGGCCTTGAGGCCCTCGTAGACGTTGGCCGGGATCTCCGTCGGCAGCAGCTCGTCCGCCGTCTTGGCCAGCACCCGCGCCACGTCGAGAGCGACGTTGCCGACGCCGAGGACCGCGACCTTCTCGGCCTCCAGCGGCCAGGTGCGCGGCACGTCCGGGTGGCCGTCGTACCAGGAGACGAAGTCCGCGGCGCCGTAGGAGCCGTCGAGGTCGATGCCCGGGATCGACATCTCGCGGTCGGCCATGGCGCCGGTGGAGAAGATCACGCCGTCGTAGAAGGCGCGCAGGTCGTCCAGGCTGATGTCGGTCGGGTAGTCGACGTTGCCGAAGAGACGGATCTGCGGCTTGTCGAGGACCTGGTGCAGGGCGGTGATGATGCCCTTGATGCGGGGGTGGTCCGGGGCGACGCCGTAGCGGATCAGGCCGAACGGGGCCGGCATGCGCTCGAAGAGGTCGACGGAGACACCCGGGTCGGCGGCCACGGCGGACTTGAGCAGCGCGTCGGCGGCGTAGATCCCGGCGGGGCCGGCTCCGACAATGGCTACCCGCAGGGGGCGGGGCATGATCAGGTTCCCTTCGAGCGGTGACAGATCGACTCGGGGGAAGCCTAAACTAAGGCAAACCTAACTCGGTACGCGGGTCCACTCTATGAGCTCATAAACGTCATTTATGAGCGGATGCCCGTCCCGGCCCTCTGCCTGCGGCGTTCCCGGGCCCCTGCGTGCGGCGGCCCCGCGCCCTCCCGCCGGCGGTGCCCGCGGCTTCAGGGCAGCGGCTGTTCCGCCCAGATGACCTTGCCCTTGGGCGTGTACCGGGTGCCCCAGCGTTCGGTGAGCTGCGCCACCAGGAACAGCCCGCGCCCGCCCTCGTCGGTCATCGCCGCGTACCGCAGGTGCGGCGAGGTGCTGCTGCCGTCCGAGACCTCGCAGATCAGCGTGCGGTCGCGCAGCAGACGCACCCGCACGGGCGCACTGCCGTAGCGGATCGCGTTGGTGACCAGCTCGCTGAGGATCAGCTCCGTCGCGAAGGACAGCTCGTCCAGATCCCAGTGCGCCAGCTGCCGCAACGCCGCCGACCGCACCTCGCCGACCGCCGCCGGGTCCAGCGGCACGTTCCACTCGGCGACCCGGTCGGCGCCCAGAGCCCGGGTGTGCGCGACGATCAGCGCGATGTCGTCGCCCTGCCGGGCCGGCAGCAGCGCGTCCAGGACCGACTGGCAGGTCTCCTCCGGTGAGCCGTCGGCGCTGCGCTCCAGCGCCGTGCGCAGCAACTCCAGACCGGTGTCGATGTCCCGCTCCCGGTCCTCCACCAGCCCGTCCGTGTACAGCGCCAGCCGGCTGCCCTCGGCCAGCTCCAGCTCGACCGTCTCGAACGGCAGACCGCCCAGCCCGAGCGGGAGCCCGGCCGGCACGTCGGCGTACTCGACCCGGCCGTCGGGATGCACCACCGCCGGCGGCGGATGGCCGGCGCGGGCCATCGTGCACCGCCGGGACACCGGGTCGTAGATGGCGTACAGACAGGTCGCGCCGGAGACGGCCGCGTTGCCCCGGTCGCCCGCCTCGTCCTGGTCGATGCGCGCCACCAACTCGTCCAGCAGACCCAGCAGTTCCTCGGGGGACAGATCCAGCGCGGAGAAGTTGTGCACCGCGGTGCGCAGCCGCCCCATGGTGGCCGCCGCGTGCAGCCCGTGTCCCACGACGTCGCCGACGACCAGGGCGACCCGGGCTCCCGACAGCGGCAGCACGTCGAACCAGTCGCCCCCCACGCCCGCCTGCGCGGGCAGATACCGGTAGGCGATGTCCAGGGCGTTCTGCTCCGGCAGCGTCCGCGGCAGCAGACTCCGCTGCAGGGTGACGGCCATGCCGTGCTCGCGGGTGAATCGGCGCGCGTTGTCGATGGAGATCGCCGCCCGCGCCACCAGCTCCTCGGCGAGCGCCACCTCGTCCGGATCGAACGGGTCGGGCCGCTCCGAACGCCAGAAACTGACCACGCCCAGGATCAGCGCGCCGGCCCGCACCGGCACCGTGATCAGCGAGTGGATGCCGAACTCCACGACCTGCTCGGTCCGTTCCAGATCCTGGGCCCGCCAGCCCGGTGCCCGGGACAGCCGGGCCTCCAGGACGGCCCGTGCGGTGTCCAGGCTGCGGGCCTGCGGCGCCGAGTCGACGAACCGGATCCGATCACCCACCGCGTACAGCGGAGCGCCCTTGCGGATCCCGCCGACCGCCGTGCGCCGCAGCGCGCCCTGCGCCTGCGGCTCCTCGCCGTCCAGGACGGCGTCGAACAGGTCGACGGTCGCGAAGTCCGCGAACCTCGGCACGGCCAGCGCCGTCAGCTCCTCGGCCGTCCGGGTCACGTCCAGGCTCGTCCCGATGCCCACCCCGGCCGCGTACAGCATGTCGAGTCGCTCGCGGGCCGCCTCCGCCCGCCCCGACAGGGCGCGCAGCTCGGTGGAGTCGCGCAGCGTCGCGACGCTGCCGGCCGGACCGCCCGCCAGGTGGGTGGGCCGCTGGTTGATCGCCAGCAGCCGTTCCCCGACCAGGTGCACCTCGTCCGTGACCATCCGCCCGGACGCCAGCAATTGGGCGGTGTCCCGGTCGAGCCCCAGGTCGAGGACCTGCCGCCGCTCGGCGTCCGGGGGCAGGCCCAGCAGCCGCTGCGCCTCGTCGTTGGCGAGCAGCAGATCGCCGTCGGCGCCGACGATGATCACGCCCTCCCGCACGGCGTGCAGGACGGCGTCGTGGTGCTCGTACATCCGGGTCATCTCGCGGGGCCCGAGACCGTGTGTCTGGCGCTGCAGCCGGCGGCTGACCAGCGCGGTGCTCGCCGTGGCCAGCACCATGGCGAGAGCCGCGCTGCCGAGGACGAGCGGCAGCTGCCGGTCGGCGTTCCCGCCCACGTGCTCGGTCGTGATGCCGGACGACACCAGCCCGACCACCTGCCCGTCGGACGCCTTCACCGGGACCACGGCCTGGACCAGGCGGCCGATGGTCCCGTCGACCTCCTCGACCACGACGCCGCCGTCCAGCGCCGGTTGGAGGGTCCCGACGAACTTCTTGCCGATGCGGTCCGGCTTGGGATGCGTGTAACGGATGCCGTCGGTGTTCAGGACGACGATGAAGTCCACGTCCGCGGCCTTGCGGGCGGCCTCGGCCCTGGGCTGCAGCACGGCCGTCGGATCCGGGCTGTCCAGCGCCTCCACCATGCCCGGCGAGTTCGCGAAGGTCTGCGCGACGGCCAGGGAGCGGTTGCGGGCCTCCTGCGTACTGTCGTGCCGCACCTGCAGCAGCAGCGCCACCACGGCCGCCACGACCAGCAGCAGCACGATGACCACCTGCAGCACGAACACCTGCGCGGCGAGACTGCGCCCGCCCAGTGTTGTCTCGGGAGCACGCCGACCCCGCGGGCCCCGGGGACCACGGGCCTGACGGGCAGCCGTGCGCCCCAGGAGTCGGACCATGTGCTCATGTCTACACTGCCCGGCCCCCTGAGGCGAGAGCCGTCACCCAGGGTGACACCCCGCGCCACCCGGACCCGCAGCGGCGACTCCGGCCGGCCCTCGATCCGGGGCATACGGCGGGACCCCGCCGCACCGAGGCCGGTGCCGTGCCCGACTCAGTCGGCCCGGCCGATGGTCACGGTGCGGGATCCCGGGGCGAAGGCGTCGAAGGACTGTTCCCAGGACTCACCCGGCCAGTGGTAGACCACGCGGCCCTCCGAAGGCCGGTAACGGGCGGTGTAAACGGTTCCCAGCCGTTCCTCGTACGCGGATTGGTACAGCGGAGGCTCCAGCATCGCCGCCACGTCCGTGCCGGCCGCGCGAACGGCGTTCAGTCGCTCCTGGGTCCTGGAGGACTTCTCCTGCTCGTCGGGTACCGGCAGGTGCTGGTGGTTGGCGGCGCAGGCGTCAGGCGCCTCGGTCAGTGGGATGTCCGGCCCCACGAACACCGTCCGTGCCTGCTCGGGGTCGATGAGGGTGACGTTCTGCGGGATGGCGACCGGTAGGGACTTCAGCCTGGCGACCGCCTCGTCGACGGTGGTGCACGTCTCCAGCAGGTAGCGCAGGACGATGAGGATGGCGAAACCCGGGCCGTGGACCAAGCGCCCGCCGAAGGTGAGTGAGACCGCGAGCCCCGCGTCGTTCATCCCGTCCAGCAAGCCCCAGGCGGCGTCCTGCATGCCGATCACCGGTCGCAGGAAGTGGGAGGAGACGATGGTGCCCTCACACTCGTCGGGGCTGAAGTCGTAGTTGCGCAGCAGAGTGCCCCCGCCGCCGATCTGGGTGCAGCCCGAGAAGAACGGGCGTAAGGCCGCGAGGGTGAGAAAGGTTTCCCCTTCGGGCCGGTCGAGCTGACCGGCGAGGCGATCGAGCACGGGGACCAGCTCCGGCATGTGCGTCTCGAACAGCCTCCGCGCGCGGTCCGCGCCCTTCGGGGTGCGGCTCTCCGCGGTCATCCACCCCTCGGCGAGCGGCCACAGAGCCTGTGTGTGGCCGGCCCACCGCCCGTCGCTCCCGTCGCCGACCTCGATGGCACGGAAGGTCTTCTGCTGTCGGCTCATGGCTGCCGCTCCCTTGTGGATGTCCGTGTGAATGTCCGGTGGGGTGTCGGCAACCTGGCCAATTCCGCAGGTGGTTCACCAGATCAGGCGGGATCGGGGTCCGTGAGCCGTGACGAGGTGTCGTCGAGGGTCGCGGCGTCCAGTCCCGCGTCGCCGAGGACGGAGGCGGCCACCCCGCGACCGATCTGGGCGAGACCGAGGAGCAAGTGGTCGCAGCCGATGCGGTCCGAGCCCGCTGTCCGGGCGCGTTCTTCCGCGATGGCGATGGCTTTGCGCGAGTACGGGGTCCACGCGATCCGCTCCGCTGCCTGTGACGCGCCCATGCTCAGGCGCTTGCCGACGGCCTGGTGCAGATCTCCGGGCGATGCGCCGGCGGCCCGCAGGAGTCGTGTGGCGTCGTTGTCCTCGGCGGTCAGGCCCCACAGGAGATGTTCGGTTCCGATGTAGTTGTTGCGATGCTGCACCGCGGCCCGCTTGACGTGGGTCATTGCCTGACGGAGGTCGTCGGTCATCGACTCGGGCCCGTATCGCTTGTGGGGGGCGTGAAAGCGCTGTTGCACCGCTTGGCGGGTCACGCCGAGCGCCGCTCCGATTTCCGTCCACGAGGAGCCGTGCATGCGACAGTGCTCGACGTAGTCCTCGACCAAGTCGTCGGCCAGGGCTTGCAGTTGACCGGCCAGCGCCGCTGCCACGGTCAGCAGTGCGAGCCAGTCGGGCTGTTCGTGTCCGCCGTGGCGGTGTGCGGCATCGCAGGTCCTGTCCACTTCCGCGATGAGGTCGTCCAGGTCTGGAAGAGGCATGAGGCAAGTACTCCTTGACAATTTGGATTTGTCAAGGAGTGCTTGCGTTTTTGTCTGTATCTGCGTCCCCCTGCTGCGAGCGCGGGTCGAGGTTCGGCGCGTCCGTGACAACACGTCCTAGCCGCGTCGGGTGGCCAGGAGCAGTGCGATGTCGTCGAACCGGTCCGCCGACCGGCGGGCCGCCGCGGTCAGCCGGTCCGCCACGCCGGCGAGCGAGCGGCCGGCGCCGCCGGTGGGGCCTGGGGCCTCCGGCGGGGTGACGGGGTTCCCTGCGGCCGGGCGGCGTCCTGCTCCGCCGGCCTCGGCCAGCGCACTGCGCAGCGTGGCGATGCCGTCGTCGATGTCGTGGCCGGGCTGCTCGACCAGTCCGTCCGTGTAGAGGGCGAGGATCGCGCCCGGCTCCAGCAGCAGCTCGGTCACCGGATAGTGGGCGCGCGGATCCACCCCCAGGACCACCCCGCCGGGCAGGTCCACGACCTCGGTCCGGCCGTCGGGATGGCGCAGCAAAGGGGGCAGATGCCCGGCGCGGACCGCCCGGGCCCGGCCCGTGGACGGATCCAGCCGGACGTAGCAACAGCTCGCGAACAGGCCGGGGTCCAGGCCGATGAGGAGGTGGTTCGTACCGCCCATGACCTCCTCGGGCGGCCGGTCCCCGAGCGCGAACGCGCGCACCGCGCTGCGCAGTTGCCCCATGGTCGCCGCGGCCTGCACCCCGTGGCCCTGGACGTCCCCGATGACCAGGGCGAGCCCGTCCCCGGCCTCCACCACGTCGTACCAGTCGCCGCCCACGTCCATGCCCTCGGTGCCCGGCAGATAGCGCCCCGCTGTCTCCACGCGCGCGTGCTGCGACAGCCGGCGGGGGAGCAGGGCCTGCTGCAGGCCGCGCGCGAGGGCCGCCTCGGTGTCGTAGCGCTGGGCTTTCTCCATCGCGTGGGCGATCAGCCCAGCCAGCGCGGTCAGCACCGTGCGCTCCTTGGAGCCGAAGCTGCGCGGCCGGTCGAAGCCGAGGATGCACGAGCCCACCGGGCGGCCGGAGGCGATCAGCGGCAGGAAGGCGCGGGCGCCCTCCTCCGCGTCGAGTTCGATGCCGGGGTAGGCGTCGGCCAGCTGCTGCATCGAGTCGAAGAACAGCGGCCGGCCCGTGGTGAGCGTCTCCACGCCGGGCAGCCGGGCGTCCAGCGCGACCCCCTCGAAGGGCGCGAGGAAGCCCTCGGGGAACCCGGACTCCCATGCCAGGTACAGATGCCGCTCCTGAAGCAGGTAGATGGCCAGCCGGCGGCCGCCGAACGCGGGCAGCAGCTCCTGCATGACCACCGCCGACACCTGCCGGGCGGTGACCGCCTCGGTCAGCGCGATGGCCAGCACGATCGGCCGGTACAGCGGGGCCGCCGAGGCGGCGGCGTCCGGTGCGGCGGCGTCCGGTGCGGGAGCGTCCGGGCCGGCGGCCTCGGGGACGTCGTCGTGCGGCACGCGGTCGGCGGGCACGGCCTTGCAGGTGACGAGATCCGCGCCCGGGTACAGCGACATCCGCAGCCAGTCGCCCTCGTACGGCCGGGGCGTCGTGGGCTCCTTCGGCGCGGCGGGCAGCCGCACGTCGAAGTGGGCGGGCTCGGGCGACAGCAGGACGCCCCGCAGGTGCTCCTCGTACGGGGGCTGGTTCAGCCACGGCACGGCCTCCCACAGCGGCCGGCCGACCAGCAGCTTCCGGGGTACGCCCAGGAGGTGGCCGGCCCGGGGGTTGGCGTACACGACGAGGCCCGTCCGGTCGAGGCAGAAGACACCCTCCGGGAGCAGATCGGCCGCCCCGTCGGCGAGCGCGCCCGGCCCCGGGTCCAGGACGACCCCGGCGACGGGGCGCGGTGCGTCGGGAGAGGATTCTCGGTGTGCATGACCGGGGTGCAGGGGGGTCGGCCTTTCGGTCGGCCCTGGCTCCGGTGTCTCCCCGGTGGGGACGGAGGGCTGCCCGGGTTCGGCGGTCCGGCCGATGCTGCCGGCTTCCGCGTCCGTCGCCTGCCACAGGTCCAGCAGCCGCAGGCCGCCCGTGGCGGTCCGCACCTGGATCGGCAGCGGCGGGGGGCGGCCCCGGGCCGTCCGGTGCAGCAGGTCGGGCAGCCGGTGGGCGTCCGCCGGGTCGAGGGCCCGGGCCAGTGCGTCCAGGGTGTCGGCGAATTCGTCCGGCGGCAGACCGAGGAGGGCGCAGGCCTGCGCGTCCACGGCCAGGGCGGCGGTCGCCGGGGACCACGAGAGCCGTCCGACCCGCCCCGGGGCAGGTCCGGCGGCCGGCGGACGCACGCACAGCGGCGCGTCGTCCCAGGTGACGCTCCCGCCGTCCGCGCCCAGCCAGAGCAGGTTCGCGGCCAGGGCGTCCGCGACGACCGACAACCGCTCGCCCTCCGCCTGCACCTCCGCCGCGTCGGCCGCCGCCGCCCGCAGCACGGTCAGCACCCCGAAGGCCCGGTCCCCCGCCACGACGGGCACATGCAGCGAACCGAACTGGAAGGGGAGTCCGGCCGCGAACTGCGGATAGCGCCGCATCACCTCCGTGGCGTTCGCCAGCACCACCGGAACGCCCGTCCGGTGCACGTCGGCCACCGGGAACGGCCGGTCCACGTTCACCCGCCACCAGGGGCGGAACAGCTGGCCGGGCAGCCCGGAGAGGACCGCGAGGCGCAGCAGAGCGGAGTTCCCCGAGGGCAGGTAGACGCCCGCCGCGCGGCCGGCCGTGGTCCGCAACGCGTCCGCGACAGTCCCGGTCAGCAGCGCGGGCGGCGGTCCGGACGGCTTCCGCTCGTCCCTGGCGCTCCCAGTCATCGGCCCTACCTCGTCCGTGCGCCGCCGCGTGGGGCGACACAGCAAGAATGCGCCACATGTGACCGGATGTGCATCCGCGCGCCGGGAGAAATGAGAGCCGGACGGGGTAACCGGCCGCCCAGAGGTGAGCTTCTGGTGGGCGTGCTCATGGACGGACCGGGCGCTGGCCTCCGGCGGCCGGTATCCGGCCGCCGGGGCACGCGCACGCTGCTGACCGGCTGACCGGCTGACCGGCTGACCGGCTGACCGGCTCCCGGAGGCCGGCGGGCGGGCGTCAGCCGGCGAGGTGCAGGGTGCTCTTGGCGAGCTCGAAGGCGGGGAGCATCGCGTTGTGCTCGCCGGTGTCCATGCCACCGAGGTGCAGGACGACGGGGCCCTTCGACGTGGCGACGGCGAAGGCGTGCTCCTGCTTGCTCTCCTCGAGGAGCTTGCTCGTGGTGGTGTACGCGACCTCGACGCCTGTGACGTCACCCGTTTCGACCTCGCGGTACACGGCCCCGCTCGCCTCCTGCTCGGCGGCCACGAACTCCTTCAGGACGGTCCGCGCGTCGGCCTTGCCGGGCGCACCGGTCCACACCCGGAGGAACCCGATCTTGCCGGCCGGTTTCGCGTCGATCTCGCAGGCCATGGTGACCGGGCCCTGATGCGCGAACGCGTCCACGAGCTCGGCCAGGTCGCCGCCGGCCGAGGACGAGTCTTCGGCGTCGACGGCCTCGGCCTTCCAGAACTCCGCGATGTCGAAGGCGACCGGAAGCTCACACGCGGACCCGGCCTCGCCGACCGACCCCCCGCGCTTCGCGACCTTAGGGCTCCCCTCGGCGCTCCCCTTCGCCGACGTCCCGGTCACGGAGTCCGATCCCTGCCGCTCGGCCGCGCACCCCGTCACGAGCACCGCCATGAGGGCCGTCGTCAGTCCTGTCGCCAGGGCCGCAGACGTCGTCCTCCGCCGCAGCTTCCCCATGTCCCCCACGTTCCCCACCCCAAAGCGCACTGCTGTGTCTCCTCTCCGGGCCGGCGCGTTGCCGGCGGAGAACTGTAACCGAGGGGTCGGCCTTCCTCGCCACCGAGATTCGGTCCACCGGGCCGCAGCCCGTGGGGCGCACGAGTGACGTGCCGTCATATCGGCGTTCGCAGGGGACGAACGGGAACCCATAGCCGCATGGGCAAGACCGCACTGATCGTCATCGACATGATCAACACCTACGACCATCCGGACGCGGAGCTGCTGCTGCCGTCCGCCGACAGGGTGGTCCCGGTGATCGCCGGTCTCCTCGCACGGGCCCGCGACGCAGGCGTCACCGTCGTCTACGTCAACGACAACTTCGGCCAGTGGCGCTCCCACCACGGCGAACTCCTCGACAGGGCGCTCGCCGGCCGGCACGCCGGGCTCGTCGAGCCGCTGGTGCCGGACGAGGGGTCCCTCTTCGTCGTCAAGGCGCGGCACTCGATCTTCTTCGAGACCCCGCTGTCGTACCTGCTCGACCAGGAGGGAATCGACCACGTCGTGCTGTGCGGGCAGGTCACGGAACAGTGCGTGCTCTATTCGGCCCTCGACGCCCACATCCGCCATCTCGAGGTGACCGTCCCGCGGGACGCCGTGGCCCACATCCACGCCGAACTGGCGGACGCCGCGCTGACCATGATGCGGCGCAACATGGGCGCCCGGGTGTGCGACAGCGACGAGCTGTGGACCTGAACGGCCCGGCGCGGCACGCCGGTCGACTCCACCGTCGACCGGCGCGGCACGACCCCGCGGCATCCGCCGGCCGCCAGGAGCCCAGCGACCAGCAGCCAGCGACCCTCTCCGCCTCACCGGCCCGGGCGGAGGCGAGCGGTGAACCGCCCCGTGGGGGCACGGGGGCCGGCCTCCCCCCACAGACTTCTGGGCTCGGCCGCGGGCGCGCTGGGCGCGCAGCGGCCCTCGCCCTGCTCCCGCCGAGCGTCCAGCGGGCCGTCGCGGCCGGACAGCCCCTCGGGGCTCCCGGGCGCCGACCAGACCTTCCCCGTCCAGGAGACGGTCCGCCGCCCGCAGGGTTGACGCGTCAGCCGGGGCGTACGGGCGAATCGGTCGCGTTCGACCGTCCCCCCGTCCCCGTCCCGTCCGTGCTCGCGTTCGTGGACCGAGCGGGGTCCGGTCGGTCGCGCGCTGCCGCGGGCGGGGGTTCTGCGCGCGTAGACAGCGCACAGTCCAGGGGGAGGAAGAACAGGGCGCAGATGCGCAGGGGTCCGGACTCGCGGTTCTCCGCCATGTGGACGCCCTGCGGCCCCACCGGCTCCACGATGCAGCCCCCCGCGGGCGTCACGCACTCGGAGCCGTCGGCCAGGGTCCGGGTCAGCACCCCGGCCCTCACGACGGCGACGACCCGGCCGTCGTGGTAATGCCAGGGCAGCGAGCCGCCCGGCGGAATCTCGTAGTCGGCGACCACCACCCTGGTGCCCTCCGGCGCGGCCAGGGCGAGCCGTTCGGTGAGGAGGCCGTCGGCGAGCAGAACCGGTGAGGGTTCGGCAGCGGGCCCGGTTCCGACGGGCGCCCGCCGGTTCACGAGGCGGTCGCCGGGAACGGCAGGGGGTCCGGGGCACCGGGCCCGCCGGGGCACGCAGGGTCGGGGGTCCGTGTCCGGTAACTCGCCCGGGTTCATGTTCCGCTGGTCAGTGCGTTCCACAGCGGCGACCCTACCCACCTGAGTCACGCCGGGGTCACACCGGGGTGACCGGGAGTCAACGTCGCCCCTCCGAGTGATCCCGGCACCCGTTCTCTGCGTCTCCCAAGGCGGGACTCGCACATACCTCGTGCGACGAGTGGTTGGGGAGAGCATGAGCATGCTGCGCCTGCGTCCTGAAGTGGAGCGGCCTCACGAGGGCCGCGCCGGTGGGGAGCCTCGCGCCGACGGCGCCGCGGAGAAGCCGCCCGGCAACCCGCTCCGCCGAGCCGCCGCATTCGTCGGCCGCGCGCTGCGGGGCGAGTGGCACGGCATCGTCGTCGACCCCGTGCGGCAGCTCAGGCGGCGCGGACCCGCCGCGCTGCTGCTGGCGGTCGTCGCCTGCGTGGGCGTGATCTTCTTCCACGGCATCGCCCAGCACCCCGTGGGCGCGGCGGCGGTGCGTCTCCTCGGCGGGGTCCAGGGCGACCTGCCCCTGTGGCTGGCCCTGCTGCGCACCCCGGTCTCCCTGTACGTCCCGGCCCTCGACCTGCCGGTGTGGGCCGGCATCACCCAGCTGTTCCTCGCCTTCGCCCTGGCGGAGCTCGCCCTCGGACGTCGCAGGACCCTGCTGATCGCCTACGCCTCCACCCTGGCAGGCACCCTCACCGTGCGGGTGATGCTGGCGATCGGACCCGGCCCGTGGGGCCTCGGACTGCCGCCCGAGGCCGGACAGGTGCTCGACACCGGTCCGTCCGCCGCGGTCGTCGGGCTCTTCACCTATCTGTCCGTGGTCCGCCGCGCGCCCATCGTGTTCACGCTCACCGGCGGCTCGATGGTGTGGGAGTCGATCGCCAGGCCCAACCTGGCCGGCCGCGAGCATCTGATCGCCGTGGCCGCCGCCGTCGTCATGGGTCTGCTGCAGGTGTGCGCGGACCGCAGGCGGCAGGCCCGGCCCGGTCTCGGGGACGCTCCGGCGGGATGACGGCGCGTGGTGCCCGGTGCGCGCGGTGAAGCCTCGGGACGCGCGGCTTGCCTGAGAACTTGCTGTGAATCCGGCGCGCCGTTGAACGCTTCCGCGTCCGGCAGCGTATGAGGCCGGGGGATCTCATGTCCGTGGCCGCCGACGACGCGTAGGAGCATTCCTTGGTACAGAACAGGCGCAGACGACCGACGGGCGGACGGCGAGCCGGTTTCGCCGCGATGGCGCTCATTATCGGTGGCGGCGGGCTGATGGCGGCGAATGTCTACGCCTCGGCGACCGAGGACGGCACCGAGGGCAACTCCGTACGCAAGGGCGGCAACAGCGCCGTCACCATCGACTGCCCGGACGTGGGCGCCAAGCTGACGACCGTCCCGGACCAGGCCTCCGCGGAGGTCGACCGCGAACTCGCCGCGCTCGACGAGCAGGTCGCCGCGGCCTACAGACAACTCCAGCAGTCGGCGCGGTCCGTGCGAGAGGACACGGGCTTCGCCGACAACGCCGTGATGAACCCGCTCAAGGAGAAGCGCGGCGCGACGATCGAACGGATCGCGGTCGCCATCGACCGGGTCGGCGACCGCCCCGAGGGCCTCGAGTCCTTGGCCTCCTGCGCGCTGCGCGCCTCCGACGACCAGGCTGACGAGGGCGCCGACGGCAAGGGCGACGAAAACCAGGGCGGCGACCAGCGGGGCGGGCAGAACCAGGGCGACAATGGTCAAGGCGGTCAGGACGGTCAGGGCGGCCAGGGCGGTCAAGGCGGTCAGGGCGACGATCAGCAGGGTGGGCAGGGTCAGCAGGGCAACGGGGGACAGGCCGGGAACGGTCCGGTCGCCGCGGACTTCGCGGACATCACCTCCGTCCAGCCGGCGCAACAGGGCCCCGATCCCCGCTCCGGCCCCTCCCGGGGGGTCTTCGTGACCAGTTGCGGCGTCAACGCCAACGGTTTGTTCAACTCGGACAACGTGATCGTGGCGCCGGGCGTCAGCAACGGCGCCCACCACTTCCACGACTACGTCGGCAACCAGTCGAACAGCGCCTTCGCTTCGGACGACGACCTGGCGAAGGCCGAGACGAGCTGCGTGGACCAGGGCGACAAGTCGACCTACTACTGGCCCGTGCTGCGCCTGCAGAACGGCTCCCAGGAACGGGACGCGCAGAGCCCGGGCGGCGGCGTCGAGGGCAACGCGGGCAAGATCATCACTCCGAAGGACGTCACGCTGACCTTCGTCGGCAACCCGCGCTCCAAGGTCACGGCCATGCCGCGGCTGCTGCGCATCATCACCGGCGACGCGAAGGCCTTCGTCAACGGCACGGCGAACGCCAACGCGTCGTGGAGCTGCACCGGGTTCGAGGACCGGCAACTCAAGGACAAGTACCCGCTCTGCCCGTCCGGCAGCGACGTGGTGCGCACCTTCCGCTTCCAGAGCTGCTGGGACGGTTCCAACATCGACAGCGCCAACCACCGCACCCACGTGGCGTTCTCCGGCGCCGACGGTTCCTGCCCGGCCGGCTTCGAGGCCGTGCCGCAGTTGGTGCAGCGCATCGTGTACGACGTCGACGCGCCGAGCGTGCAGGACGGCGGCAAGACGACTCCGCTGTTCGCGGTGGACTCCTTCCCCGAGCAGCTGCACAAGGCGGTCACCGACCACGGCGACTTCATCAACGTCTTCGACGAGTCCCTGATGCGGGAGATGGTCGACTGCATCAACGGCGGCCGCCAGTGCGGAGCCGGCCAGAACGGCGGCGGCAACGGAAACAACGGGGACGGCGACAACAACGGTGGTAACGATTCCGGTAACGGGGACAACGGAAACGTCGGCGACAACGGTTCCGGAAACGCCGGGGGCAGCGGTGCCGGCAACGGTGACGACAACGGTTCCGGCAACGCCGGGGGCGGCAACGGCGGCAACGCCGATGACAACGGTTCCGGAAACGCCGACGACAACGGTCAGGGCACACAGCCGTCCGCAGGCAAGCCCGCTCGGGAGGCGCCGGTCAAGAACGCTCCCCGCGTCGTCGTGAAGCCGTCGGCGAAGGCGGCCGCCTCGGCGCCTCCGGCGGGATCGGGCGGCGAGATCGGCGACCCCGCCA
This sequence comes from Streptomyces sp. B21-105, assembly GCF_036898465.1. Lineage (NCBI taxonomy): Bacteria > Bacillati > Actinomycetota > Actinomycetes > Kitasatosporales > Streptomycetaceae > Streptomyces > Streptomyces sp. B21-105. Next base: position 8,669,009 of record NZ_JARUMJ010000001.1, read on the forward strand.
CCGCTCCGCCGACCGCGTCCGCCCCGGAGCAGTCCCGGTCGGAGCCGCAGGCGCAGCCTCCGGCCGACACGGGCGCCGTCATCGGCGGCACCGAGCAGCAGGCGGTTCAGGGCGGCCTCGCCGAGACCGGCGCCAACCTGTGGCCGGGGGCGCTCGGCGCCCTGCTCGTGATCGGCGGCTTCGTCGTCCTGCGCCGCAACGCCCGGCGCAACTGAGCTGCTGAGTCCGCTCGGACGTCCGAACGGCGAACGACCGGGGGCCCGTCGCACCCGACGGGCCCCCGGTCGTGAAACGCCGCCCCGGACCGAAACGCCGACGCGGGCTCCGCATCCCGGGGGCGCGGTCACGCCAGGGCGCCGCGCCATGGACAATTGACCGAGATCGTTGGTGCTGTCACGCACGACAAGGAGCCTCGGAGCATGGCGGGCGCACGGTGAACGAAACAGGCAGATCGAAGTGGGCGCTGCCACACGTCGGCCCGGCGCAGCAGGACGCCGTCGCCCGCGCGCGAAGCTGGGCGCGGCTGGCCCTGGTGCTGGTGGCCGCATGCGTGGCGGTGGTCATGGCCGGCGCCGGTTCCGGCGGCTGGCTGGTGCTGCTCGCCGGGTTCGCCCTGCTCGCGCTCGCCGCGGCGGGCGTGTGGTGGATGCTGGCGCACCGAGGAGGGCCCCGGCTGCTCGGCGGTCTGCTGGCGGTGGCCGCGCCCGTGGGCGTGCTGGTGCTGTACGCGACGTCGGGGCTGTGGCCGGTGGCGGTGGGCGCGCTCGCGCTGTGGGCGGGGGCGCTGGCGTCGGCCCGGGCCGCGTTGCGCAGCGTGCGCCGTCCAAAGGGCACCCACGGCCGCAGGACCCCGCCGCCGCGCCGACCCGTCCTGATCATGAACGTGCGCTCGGGCGGCGGCAAGGTCGTCAAGCACGACCTCGTGGCGCGCGCCGAGGCGCTCGGCGCGCGGGTGATCCTGCTCGGCGTCGACGACCGGTACGTCGACCCGGCCGCGGAGGCCCGCCGGGCCGTCGCCGAAGGCGCGGACCTGATCGGCGTCGCGGGCGGCGACGGCACCCAGGCGCTGGTGGCCGGCGTGGCCGCCGAACTCGACGTGCCGTTCCTGGTCGTCGCCGCCGGCACGCGCAACCACTTCGCCATGGACCTCGGCCTCGACCGCACCGACCCGGTGCGCAGCCTCGACGCCCTCACGAGCGGCGTCGAACTGCGCGTGGACCTCGGGGACGTCAGCGGACGGCCGTTCGTCAACACCGTCTCCTTCGGGGCGTACGCGGAGATAGTGCAGAGTCCCGACTACCGCGATGCCAAGGCCGCCACGGCCCTCGACCACCTGCCCGAACTGCTGCAGGGCGCCTCCGGCCCGGTTCTGGACGTGCGCACGGACGACACCGCGGTCCGCGCGCCGCAGGCCCTGCTGGTCAGCAACAACGCCTACGCACGCGCCGACCCGCTGGGCGGCGGCCGTCGCCCCCGGCTGGACTCCGGGCTGCTCGGGGTCATCGGGGTGCGGGTGGAGAGCGCGGCCCAGGCCGCCGAACTCGCCCTGCTCGGTGAGCGCGCGGGCAGCATCACCTCGGTGACGTCCAAGCGCGTCGTCGTCGAGGCCGACCGGGAGCGCATCGCGGTGGCCGTCGACGGCGAGGCCCTCGAACTCGACATTCCCGTGGTGTGCACGGTACGGCCCGCCGCGCTGCGGGTCCGGGTGCCGCGGCACCGCCCGGGCGCGACCTACGCGCCCCCCACGGTCGACTGGCGGCGCGTCGCCCGTCTCGCACTCGGCCATCCCGACCCCCGCACGATCAAGGAGGCCTACGATGTCTGACCGCCCAGCGAAGCTGACCGCCCGGCGACTGGTCGGCGACCTCGCCACTTTGGATCAGGCTCTGTACGAGGCGGTCACCGTGACCAGGACGCCCACCCTGGACACCGCGCTGCGCCGGCTGTCGGCGGCCGCCGACCACTCCAAGATCTCCTTCGCGGTCGCCGCCGCGCTCGCCCTGCGCGGCGGCCGCCCGCGCCGCGCGGCGGTGCTCGGCGTCGCGGCCATCGGCGTGGCCTCGGCCAGCGCCAACCTGCTCGGCAAGCAGCTCGTGCGCCGGCCCCGGCCGCACCGCGCGGACGACTCGCCGTACCCGGGCCGGCACGTGCCGATGCCGCACTCGGCGTCGTTCCCGTCCGGACACACCGCCTCGGCCGTCGCCTTCGCGGCCGCCGTCGGCCCGACGCTGCCGGTCTCCGCGGTCCCGCTCGGCGCGCTGGCCTGTGCGGTGGGCTATTCGAGGATCCACACCGGTGTGCACTATCCGGGCGACGTGGTGGCCGGCGCGGTCCTCGGCACGGGCGCGGCCGCGCTGGTCCTGGCTCTCACCGCCCGCGTCAAGGACTGAACGCCGCCGGCGGCGGGCCTGGTCCGCCGCCGGGCCTACGGCTTGCCGCAGTGCAGGAACAGATGGGGTTCGGGCCCGGCCTCGGGGTGGTCGGGGGTGAACAGGACGCTCTCCTCGTCCAGCACGGTGAGTCCGGCGGCGGTGACGACGTCGACGAGGCCGTCCCGGGCGTAGCTGGTCACCCGCACCGGCTGCCCCATGAACACGGCGTCGACTCCCTCCACGTCCACCGGCACGGTCGCCAGGGCGAGACTGCCGCCCGGCAGCAGCGCCCCCGCCAGTCTGCCGATGAGCTCGGCCTGCTGCGCCCGTTCCATCTGCAGCAGGGAGAAGTACGCGCAGGCGGCGTGCAAGGAGCGCTCCCGCAGCGGGAGCCGGCGTACGTCCACGCACCGGAACGTGGCGTTCGGCACCTGGCGCGCGGCGAGGTCGACCATGACGGGGGAGACGTCGACGCCCAGCACGCGATGACCCGCGGCCGCCAGGGTCGCCGCCGTCGGCCGTCCGGTTCCGCTGCCGACGTCCAGCACGTCGCTGTCCGGGGTGAGCCGTCCGAGCAGCCAGTCCAGGGATCGGCGGTGCGCCTCGGAGTGCGCGAAGGCCTTCTCGTACGCGGGACCCAGTGCGTCGAACACCCGCGCCGCGCGCTGTCCGTCGTCCTCGCTCGTCACGTCGGCTCCTCCTCGTGGGGGTGCGGGTCCCGGAGGCCTCGCACGGATCGGTTCACGCCAGGTGAGCGGAAAGACTTCCCGAAACGGGCCGGAATCATGTTTTCCACTACCGTAAGTAACATGATCCAATCCTCCTGACGCGAAGCTACTGGCGAGTAGTCGTGGCTGTCGCGGACCGTCGTCTCGTTCGGAGGACCCCCCCATGACCTCATCCGAGGAAGCCTTGCAGGAGACCCGCGCGGCATACGAGGAGCATGCCCGCACATGCCGTCAGTGCCATTACGACGGGGCGCCGTGCGCCGTCAACAAGCTCCTTCTGCGCGCCTACAACAACGCCAGAAGGGCACAGGCGCGCTCCCGTCCCGCCATGCGCTGAGGGGACGGTGTCGAGGGCGACGGCGCGCTGAGGGGCCGGCCTCAGCCGGGGCGGACGGCGCCGCGCAGCGCGCCCTCGCCGTAGGGGAGGATCGCCTCTTCGCGAATGGCGGCGCCCGGACCCGGGGCGTGGATCATCATGCCGTTCCCCGTGCACAGGCCGACATGGCTGAGGTCGTCGAAGAAGAAGACGAGGTCGCCGGCGCGCAGGTCGGCCAGGCTGACCCGGGTGAAGGCCTTGGCCTGGTCGATGGCGGCCCGCGGCAGGCTCACCCCGGCGGCCCTCCAGGCGGCCTGGGTGAGGCTGGAGCAGTCGTAGGACTCCGGTCCCGTGGCTCCCCACACGCAGGGCCGTCCGGTCTGGGCCCGGGCGAAGGCGAGCGCCTTGTCCGCCTTGCCCAGGTAGGCCGTCCCGGTCGTGCCGACGGTGACGTCGGAGGGGGTGGGGGCGGGGGCGGCCGGCCGGACGGGCTCGGGAAGCGTGGCCACGGGCGCGGCGAGGCCGACGGAGGTCTGATGGCCGTGACCGGTGGTGAACGTGTCCGGCGTGGGCGCCGGGAGGCCGAGTCCGGACGTGGGGTAGGCCTGGGCGGGCGCGGCACCGGACGCGGCGTAGCCGAACTCGGGTGCCGTGACCGGGACTCCGGGGTACGCGTAACCCGCGGACGGCGGCACCGGCCCCAGTTCGTCCACGAGGTGGCCCGGTGCGACCGCATCCGTCGGGAAGGCCGGGAAGGTCGCTGAGGTCGCGAAGCCCGACTCCGGTGCGGCGCCGAGGCCGGGTATCGGGTAGCCGAACGACGGTGTGCCGGCGCCGGGTTCCTCCGCGACGCCGAGGTCGGGCGCTGGTTCCACCAGGGCGATGTCGGACGCCGAGAACGCCGACGCCGGTGCGGCGAACGAGAATCCGCCGGTGTCGAGGATGCTCTGCGGGCCGGCCGCCGGTGCGGCGGCGGGAGCTGTGGCGGGCTTTCCCGCCCACGCGGCGGTGATCTCCGCACGGAACGCCTGCTGTTCCGCGGTGCCCCAGGGCTGCTGGACCGGCTGTTGCGCCGGCGGTTGGACCGGTTGCGGGCCGGTCGCCTGCTGCGGTCCGGCGGCGGGCGGATAGCCCAGCGGCGCGGTCGTCACGGGCAGGGGCTGCGTCGACGGTGAGGGTGTGGGCTGCGCGGGGATGAACGCGGTGAGCATGGGCTGCTGGGAGGGCGCGGGCTGGGCGCCGGCCCGGGCCAGCACCTCACGGGCCGTGGCGAGTTTGCGCCCGATCCGTTCCTTGGTGCTCTTGAGCGACGCCTGCCGGTCCGCGGGAGCGGCAGCAGCGGCGGCGGGCGAGGTCGCGGTGGCGGGAGCGGCAGGGAGCGCGGCCGCTGCGGGGAGGGCGGCGAGGGGTGCGGAAAGCGCGGCCGGTGCGGCGGCCTCCAGAGCCCTGGGCTCGCTGCGGCGCGGCTCGATCGCTGCGGGCGGCGCGGCCACGGGGGTTCCGGTGAGTTCCGGGATCCGTCTCGCCGCCGCTTCGAGTTCACGGATCGTCGCACTGTCGGCGGAGGATACGGGCCGGGCCGGACGGGGCGGTCGGCGATCGTCCGGCAGCACGGCGGGAGTCGTCGGCCCGATCTTGTCGCGTGCCACGTCGAACCACTGCTTGGCCACCGCCTCGAGCGACGGATCGGCCGATCCGCGGCCGCTGTTGGCGACGGAGCCGACCGTGCGGCGCGAGAGGTTCGACATGGCGCGCGTGGCGTTGTACGTGCCCGTGTCGGTCTCGGCCCGGTCGTACAGCGAGTTGACACGCTGCTGGATCTCTGCCCGGCTCGGCTCGTTGCTGCCGCCTGGGGACCGAGGGCTGCGATCCGTCGCCATGGAAGACGTTCTCCTTCCGTGCTCCGCCGGTCTGTTGCGGCGGAATCCGGGCGACCCCTGTTGCGGGTGACCCAAGCCCCCTGCCCTGACGGGCAGTCGAACGGCCTGGCGTCAACTTAGCCAACTTGTGTGCCTGGTGTGAAGATTGAGGTGTTAAATGTCCGATACGTATTCGTGACCTTCGTCTCTTGTTCTCGACGTCCCGACGTCGTGCCGATGTCGTGGCTCATCCTGGCGTCCGACCGTGCGCGGTCGATGCCTGTCGGTCACGGGTGACGGATCGGTCCGCCCCGGTCCTACGGCGGCCGGAGGCGGCCCGCCTCGTCGTGGGCCAGCAGCGACAGCAGGGCCGCCACGCTCAGTCCCGCTTCGGCGGGATGGCGCAGGGCCTGGCCGGGTTCGATCCGGTAGATGTTGCTGCGCCCTTCCTTCGTGTGGGACAGATAGCCGTCCTGCTCGAGGTCGGCGATGATCTTCTGCACCGCCCGCTCGGTGAGCCGGCAGTGCGCGGCGATGTCCCGGATGCGCGCGCTGTGGTTGTCGGCGATGACCGCGAGTACGCGCGCGTGATTGGTCAGAAACGTCCATCCGCTGTGTGGCTCGGGCACTCCCTCCATGGGGTCATCTTAGGTCCGAGCTTTCATGTACACAAAGGCCGGAACTTCATTTCGTGTATCTATTGACGTATGACCGCCGGAGGGTGAGTCTTGAGGGGACATGTGGAGTGACCGAGGGAGGCGGTCATGCCGGAACCGGTATACGACGCGGACGCCGGAGGCGAGGACGCGCGCACGGGCGCGGAGTCCCGCGACGCGCGCCCCGTTCGGGCGACGCCCGGGCCTGACATCGGAGTCCGTACCGACGGGGAGCGGGTCGTCGTGACGGTACGGGGGGAGCTCGACCTCGACTCGGCCGAGCGCCTCGGACGTGCCCTGCGCGCCGCGCTCGAGGCGGCGGAGGACGGGATCGATCTGGCGCTGGACGGTGTCGTGTTCTGCGACTGCTCCGCCCTGAACGTGCTGCTGGGCGTGCGCGAGGAAGGCCTGCGGCAGGGCAGGACGGTCGTCCTGCGCTCCGTCGGTCCGGCGGTGGACCGGCTGTTGACGCTGACCGGCACGGGGGCGCTGTTCGCCGCCGCCCCCGGTCCGGACAGCGCCACCCACAGCGCCGGCGACGCCGCCGAGGGCAGCGCCGCCGACGAGGCGCTCGACCGGAGCCTCCCGCCGCACCTGCGCCTCGAGCTCGTACGACTGCGACGCGCACTGCGGACCCGTCCGGTGATCGACCTGGCCCGCGGCGTCCTCATGGCGTCCTTCGGGCTGAGCGCGGACGAGGCATGGCGGGTCCTGGTCCTGGCCGCCCGCAACACCGACGGCACGGTGCGAGGGCTCGCCCGGGACCTGGTCGGCGCCGTCCAGGGGAACCCGCCGCCGGGCGCGCGGCCGGGCGCCCTGCCGGACGCGGTGACCGCGGCGGTCGCTGAGGTCAGGTCCTAGGGCGGAAGCGAGCGCGGGCGGCGGTCGCCGCGGTGGCCGCCGCCCGGGCCGGTTCCACCCGCACGGGCCCGTTTTCGCTGTCCGGGCCGGTTCCGCCGTCCGGGGTGTTCTGGGGTAGAACTGGCGTCATGCGCGTCGACCACGATCCCGAAGCCCTGGGCGCGGGCGCCTTCTACCGGCTGCTCACCGCCGTCGTCGTACCCCGGCCGATCGCGTGGGTGTCGACCCTCGCGGCGGACGGCACCGCCAATCTGGCCCCGCACTCGTTCTTCACCGTGGCCTGCACCGACCCGCCGATCGTCCAGTTCACGTCCGTCGGACGAAAGGACTCGTTGCGCAACGTCGAGGCCACCGGCGAGTTCGTCGTCAATTTCGCACCCGAGGAGCTCTTCGAGCAGATCAACGCCACCGCCACCGACTTCCCCGCGCACGAGAGCGAGTTCGACGCGGTCGGCATCGAGCGGGAGCCCTCCCTGCGGGTGCGGCCACCCCGGGTGGCGGCCTCCCCCGTGGCGCTGGAGTGCCGTCTGCACTCCACCCTCGTCCTCGGCGACTGCACCCTGGTCCTCGGTGAGGTCGTGCACGCCGCCGTGCACGAGGACGCCGTCGTCGACGGCCACCCCGACATCCGACGGCTGCGGCCCCTGTCGAGGCTGGGCGGCAACGAGTGGGGCACCGTCGGCGAGGTGCACGACCTGGCCCGCGTCCGCTACCGCGACTGGCCGCCGTCCTGACCGGTCCGCCTCTAGGATCGGCTCATGACGAGACGGGTGACGAAGGGCGACGGGGCCGGCGGGTCCTGGTGTTCGCTGTGGTCGAAGAACTCGGCCTTGTCGATCGGCTCCGTCAACTCCTTCCTCTCCGTCGGCTCGGTGGGCAGTTCCCTGTCCGTCGCCTCTGTCGGCAGTTTCCTGTCCGTGGGGTCCGTCGGGTCCGCCCTGTCCGTCGCCTCCGCCGGATCCTGGCTCAGCGCGGGCTCGGTGCTGTCCGCCCGCTCCACCGGTTCGGTGCTCACCCGCGGTTCGCGCGGGACGGTGGCCGCGGCGACGGTCGCCGGGCCGGCGTTGGCGGCGTGCACCTGGAAGTACGGCCGCGGCCGCACCGCTTCGTGAGTCAGCCGGTCGGCAGCAGTGCCCCCCGCGTTCCGCGCCACTCGCGCGGGGACAGCCCGTAGGCGGCCCTGAAGACCCGGCTGAAGTGAGCCGGATCGGCGAAGCCCCAGCGCTGGGCGACCGCCGACACCGTGGGCGCCGAGGCGTCGGACCGGGTCAGTTCCCGGGCGCACCGCGCCAGCCGGCGCTGCTGGATCAGCCGGGCGACCGTGACGCCCTCCTTCTCGAACAGGCGGTGCAGATAGCGCACGGAGATGTGGTGCGCCGCCGCGACGGTCTGCGGGGAGAGGCCGGGATCCCCGAGGTTCTCGTCGATGTGGCCGCGCACGCGCAGCACCAGGTGTTCCCCGGGTCGGGTCTCCCGCGCCGACGCCCGCCGTATCCGCTCGTCGGCCAGGGTGCCGAAGAGATCCACCATTCCCATGGCCAGCCGGGTGGCGGCGGCCGGGGCCCAGGGCGGGGCCGAGACGGTCACCGAGGTCAGGAAGTTCGCCATCAACGCGCCCAGGCCCTCCCGCCCGGGGATCGCGGTCCCCGTCACCCGTCCCAGTTCCTCCTGCGGCAGACCCACCGCCCGCCGGGGCAGATGCACCACGCGCAGGGCGAAACGCCGAGGGAAGTCCAGCGAGAAGGACCGTGCCGTGTCGTAGACCATCAGGTCGCCCTCGTCGACGAACACGCGTCGGCCGCCCTGGACCAGCGTCGCCGTGCCCGCCGTCTGGACGCCGACCGCCACGCCGTCGTCGGCCGGCACCGTGTCCGTGCGGCGCGGGTTCGTGCGGCGCACCTGCTGCGCGTCGGCCTCGATCGTGGCGATCCGCAGATATCCCAGCCGCCCGGTGGTGACCCGGCCGTCGAACGGGCCGTCGTGCCTCGGACTCACGGCTGTCGACGCCAGTGCTCCCCCCAGCGCGTCCTGCCAGGACGCGAGCCTCTCCCCGACGGGAACCGAAGCAGTCGTCAGCACCAGGGCCACCTGGCTCTCCTCTCCCTCTGTGCGCTACCGACGGGGAGCGCGGGCCGACAAAGGGCGCCGCATCCCGCCGTCATCAGCCAAGCAGCGCTCCACGACGGGCTCCAGGCAGGAAGCAGGCAGAAACGGGACGGGTCATGGCGCGGCCGCCCGCAGTGCGCGCAGAGAACAGCGCGGTGCGCTCAGGGACAAGACACGAAGACTTCCGGCGGCGCAGGATGGGCGGCACGACGAGGGGGCCTCGCCCGCCGATGCGCAGCCTCCCGTCCCGTGCCACGGCGGACCGGGGACGAGGCACGGGCCGGAACAACGGGCTGGACCACGGGCCGAGCAACGGCCGGAAGAGGGGCCGGAGCACGGGTCAGGGCGCGTCGAGGCGGGCGAGGCGGTCGCGTGCCTCGGCGACGATGCGCGGGTCGGCGTGGACGCCGAGGGAGAGACAGCGCGCGAAGACCGCGCGTGCCTCCGCCGGACGCCCCGCGGACAGCAGCGCGTCACCGAGGAGGCCGAGATGGCGGCTCTCCAGGCCCGTGTTGCAGCTCGCGCGGCAGATCGCGACGGCGGTCGTCAACTGCTCCACCGCCTCCGGCCAGCGCTCCAGCAGGCCGAAGCAGTTGCCCAGACCCGCGTGCGCCCCGATCCGGGAGATCTCGGCGATGTGCGGTTCCAGCCGGTCGCCGGCCCGCTCCAGGAACACGAGCGTGTCCTCGTACAGCGCCAGTGCCTCTTCGGCCAGACCCAGCCTCTCCAGGACGACGGACCGAGCCTGCCGCGCCTGCAGCCCGCCGTGCAGGTCGCCGACGGTCGTGAAGAGACGGCCGGCGTGGTGCAGATGGTCGGCGGCCGGGCCGAAATCGCCCATCTCCCGGAACGCCCAGGCACGGTACATGTGGGCCCACGCCTGCTGGCCGGCGTCGCCCGCCCGTTCCGCGGCGGCCATCGCCTCGGCCGAGCGCCGCAAGCTGTCGTGGTGGCGGCCCTCGCACAACAGGAGCGCCCACGCGTGGTAGTTGAGCTGGGTGGCCTCGACGAGCGGATCAGCGAGGGCCTGCGCGCAGCGGACCGCCGTCCCGAACACCTCGGGCCAGTGCCCCCAGAAGATCCACTGGTCGGAGAACCAGTGCAGGGCCTCGGCCACCTCCACCACCCGCGCGTGCTCGCCGGCCGCGTCGGCCGCCCGCAGGGCGGCCAGCCAGTTGGCGCCCTCCGCCTGGAGCCAGGCGCGGGCCCTGGCCGCGGTCGACAGGTCCACCGTGCCCTGCCACCCGGGCGGCGGCGCGCCGTGGTCCGGCTCGAACCAGCGGCCCGCGACGACCGCGGTCTCCAGCAGCCACCGGAAGAGAGCCGTACGGGCCCGGTCCACGTCCTGGGCGCTCTCCTCGGCTTCCAGCCGGGTGCGGGCGTACAGCCGCAGCAGGTCGTGCAGACGGTAGCGGTCGCCGTCCGCCCCCAGCAGCCCGGTCTCGACCAGCTCCTCCAGCGTGTCCTCGGCGTCGAACAGCGACTGACCGGTGAGCCGGGCGGCGCCCGGCGCCGCCGTGTCCTGCCCGGGCACCAGGGCCAGGCGCCGGAACAGCCGGGCGGCCCCGGGCGTCAACTGGCGGTAGGACAGATCGAAGGCCGCCGACACCCGTACGTCCCCGGCGGCCAGCGCGTCCAGCCGCCGCTCCTCGCCCGCGAGCCGCTCCGCGAGCCGGCCGACGCTCCAACCCGTGCGTGCGGCCAGCCAGTTGCCCGCCACCCGCAGGGCGAGCGGCAGATGCCCGCACCGCTCGACGACCTCGCGCAGGGCGGCCGGCTCGGCGGCGGCCCGTTCGACGCCGACGAGGGAGGTCAGCAGCTCCGCCGCAGCCCCGGGCTCCAGCTCGCCGAGCGGCAGCCGGTGCACACTGTCCAGCCCCGTCAGCATGCGACGGCTCGTCACCACCACCAGGCCCGCGCCCGCGGCCGGCAGCAACGGACGCACCTGCCCCTCGTCGCGCGCGTCGTCCAGGACCAGCAGACAGCGCCGCTCCGCCAACAGCCGCCGGTACAGCGCCGGATGCCCCTGCGGGCCGGCCTGGGCCAGGTCGCGGTCGGCGACCTGGAACGCTTTGAGAACCCGCAGCACGAGCTCGGCCGGACCCGGCGCGTCCTCGTGCGTGCCGCGCAGGTCCAACACCAACTGCCCGTCGGGGAACCGGTCGGCGACAGCGCGCGCCGCGTGCAGCGCCAGCGTCGTCTTGCCCGTGCCCGGCGGCCCGGACACCGCCACCACCACCGGCTGGACGGCCGCCTCGTGCTCGGCGAGCTCCACCAGCCGCGCCAGCTCCTCCCGCCGGCCGACGAAGTCGTCCACGCCCCGCGGGAACGCCCGCACCCCCGCCGGGCTGTAGCCGCGGCCGCGCCCGGCCCGTGCGGCCGTCAGCAACCGCCCCCTGAGCGCTTCGTCCAGACCCAGACCGTCCGCCAGGGCGGCGACCGTCCGGCGCTGCGGAGCCGCCCGCCGCCCGCGTTCCAGGTCCCCGATGCCCCGTACGCTCACCCCCGACGCCTCCGCGAGGCCCTCGATGGTCTGCGACGCGGCCAGCCGTAACTCCCGCAGCAGCGACCCGAACGCCGCCTGCTCCCCGCTCAATCCCGCCCCTTGAAGTCGTCGTGCCCCTGCCGTCACCCCCGGGCATGATCACGACATTCTAGGAGGGCGGGGAACGCCCGAGCCCGCGCCGCCCGGCATACGGACCGCGGCCTGCCTCCCGTCGCGCACGGCATTGTCAGTGGTCGCCGCTAAGTTCGTTCGTGTCGTGCCGCTCAGGTGCGACGACCCCCCTTGTGCTGCGCCGAGTCGGCGTGTGCAGCCGCGTGCCGCAAAGGAGATGGTGTGTTCTCGGACCGGGAGAACTGGGAGAGGGCGAGCACGGCCCGGGTGGTGCCGCCCGCCCGGCCGCGCAAACTCGCCAAGGTCCCCTTCGTCGAACTGGCCGACGGACGCCTGCAGGGCGTCGTCTCCAGCGGCTCGGACATCGAGCGGGTGTACGTCTCGTCGGTCGCCGCCGGCACCTACGCCTTCGCGTGCAGCACCAACAACAACCGGCCCTGCGGCGGCGCGCGCGGCTCGTTCTGCAACCACATCCGCGCCCTGATCACGGAGGCCGTGCTGCAGTACGGCGCCGACCGCGTCGCCCGCTACCTGCGCGTGGAGCCCGCCGGCCCGGAGACCGACGCCGGAGCGCTCGCCGTCGCGATGACCGGCGCCCGCCCGCCCCAGGCGGACGGCAAGGCGACCGCCGCCCCCGTCTTCAGCAGGTTCCTGCGGCACCTGGCCTACCTGGAGCTCGCCCCCGTCACCGTGCCGCTGCCGGAACTGCAGTGGTTCCCGCCGACCCGCGCGCAGACCGCCCCGGCGGCGACGGCCCCGGCGGCGACCGCGCACGATCCCGAGGCCGGTCAGGCGGCGCGAACCGAGCGTACCGCCGCACCCGTCGAAGGGCTCGACGAGGCGCTGACCGCGGTCGACGCCTTCGACCACGCCCTCGCCGCCGGTCTGCTGCGCCCCCGCCCCGACCGGGTCGGCGGACTCGACGGCCTCGCCCGCGCCGTCTGCGGCAGCCCGCTGGCCGCACGGGTGGCGGAGGCGGCCGAGAAGGCCGCGGCGGGCTCCGCGAGCGAGGACCACCTTCTCGCCCTCGCCGCCGCCCGCGCGGCCCTGCTGGGCGCCGTGCACGACGCTCTCGTCGTGTGCGCCGACGAACTGAGCGGCCGCCTCCGCGAGGAGCCCGCGCAGACGACCGCCGGCCCGCGCACGACGGTGAACCTGATGGCGGCGGCCCGCACCTGGCTCGCGGACCTCGCCCGCACCGGCTGGCAGGGCATCGACCACGAACTGGCCGGCGGAGCCGCCCCCATCGTCTCCGCCATGCTGCCGGAACCCGGACTGCGCCGACTGGCCACCCTGCTCGACGGATTCGCCGCGGAACTCGCCGCCTCGTGCCCCGGTGCGGCCCTCGAACACGTCCCGGAGCGCCGCTGGGCCGACCTGTGGTCCCGCGCCCTGCTGCTCACCGCCCCCGGTACGGCCGACACCCCCGTGGCCCGCGCCGCCACCGGCCGGCTCCTGCCGCTCGGCGTCGACCTGCACGAACACGCCACCGCCGCGCAGGCCCAGGTCCACGCGGTCTTCGAACCGGCCGACGGCAGCGCGCCGTTGCTGGTCCGCGCGAGCGTCTCGGCGCCGAAGCCGGACACCGTCGTCGCAGCCGGCGTCTGGCAACTGCTGCGGCCGCACCTCTCGCTGCTCACCGCCCTCGGCGAGGGCCGGTCGATGGAACTCGACGCCATGCCCCTCACCGACGAGGGCGACCTCCTCTGGGACGACACCCGGGCCCGCCCGGGGGACCCCGCCGACGCCCTCGCCACTGCCCGGGTCGTCCTGCCGGCCGCCGTCGCGCTGCCCACCGCGCCCCTGAACCGGCATCCGGCGCGCCTCGCGGAGCCGGTGTTCCTGGAGGGCTACGACCGGCGCCAGGAGGGCGACGCCGTCATCTTCACCGTCGCCGGCCGCGATCTTCCCGTCGACACCGACCGCATCCCGGCCGCGGGGCCGCTCACCCCCGAGGCCGTGGCCGGCTCCCGCGCCTGCGTGGGCCTGCTCCGCTGGGACGACGGGGGGCTGCGTCTTCAGCCGTTCGCCGTCGAGACCACCGTGCGCAGGAAAGCCGTCGCCCTGCACGCGGGCGCGTGGGCCGGCGGCACCGCCGACAAGGCCGGCGCCCGGGCCGAGAAGGCCGCCACCGACGCCGTCACCGTCCTGCGCGAACGGGCGGGAAGGCTGCTGCGGAAATGAGCGACGACATGCCGGAAACGGTCCACCCGGTCCCCCCGGTCCCCCCGGTTCCCCCGGTTCCCCCGGTTCCTCCAGTTCCCACGGTCATCGCAGACACCGTGGTCCCCGACGACAACCGCCGCCAGGTTCTCTACTGGCGGCTGCTGGCCCGGCTCTTCGACCCCGAGGAGCAGATCGCGCTGGAGTCCGCGAGCCTCGCCGTCGTCGAGGACATCGGCCTGCCGGCCGCCCTGCTGGACCCGCAGTCCTCGGTGGACTCCCTCGTGCAGCGTCACCCGGAACTCGCCTCGGAGTTCGACGGGTTGATTGTCCCCGAAGCCGAAGCCGAAGCCGAAGCCGAAGCCGAAGCCGAAGCCGAAGCCGAAGCCGAAGCCGAAGCCGTAGCCGTAGCGGTAAGCGAAACCGAACCCCAAGCCCAAGCCCAAGGAGAGGCCGGAGCCGGAGCCGGAGACGTCGGCGGCGACGGCCGTGACCGTGGCGACGAGGTGCGGCGGGCCGCGCTCGTGTCCAAGGTGCTGCTCAACGTCTTCGCGACGGGCGCCGGAGCCGTCAGCGCCGAGCAACTGTCGCGCTGGCAGAGTGACGCCGGCTGGCTGGAGCGCGCCCTCGGATGCCGCCCGGGCGAGCTGCGCGGCGGCCGGGGCCCGGCCCCCGGCGCGGGCGGCCTCGTCCCCGGCATAGGTCCGGAACTGGCCGACGTGGAAGCCGACCTGGTGCGGCGCATGCACCTGCGGGAAGTGCTCGCCGACCCCGCACTGGCCGCGCGGCTCACCCCGAGCATGTCGCTCGTCGAGCAACTGCTCCGCGACAAGAACAACCTCTCCGGTGTCGCTCTGGCCAACGCCAAGGCGCTCATCCGCCGTTTCGTCGACGAGGTCGCCGACGTGCTGCGCACCCAGGTGGAGAAGTCCACGGCCGGCGCGATCGACCGCTCGGTGCCGCCCAAGCGCGTTTACCGCAACCTCGACCTCGACCGGACCGTCTGGAAGAACCTCACCAACTACAGCCCCGAGGAGGAACGCCTCTACGTCGACCGCCTCTACTACCGGCACACCGCCCGCAGGACGACGCCACAGCGGCTCGTCGTGGTCGTGGACCAGTCGGGCTCGATGGTCGACTCCATGGTCAACTGCACCATCCTGGCGTCGATCTTCGCCGGACTGCCCAAGGTGGACGTGCACCTGATCGCGTACGACACCCGGGCGCTCGACCTCACCCCCTGGGTCCGTGACCCGTTCGAGGTGCTGCTGCGCACCAAACTCGGCGGGGGGAACGACGGCCCGGTCGCCATGGCCATGGCTCGCCCGAAGATCGCCGAGCCCAAGAACACCGTCATGGTGTGGATCTCCGACTTCTACGAGTTCGACCGCTCCCAGCCGCTGTTCGAGGGCATCGAGGAAGTCCACCGCTCCGGCGTCAAGTTCATTCCCGTCGGCTCGGTCACCAGCTCCGGCCGGCAGGAGGTCAACCCCTGGTTCCGGGAGCGGTTCAAGGCGCTCGGCACACCCGTGATCTCCGGCCGCATCGACAAGCTCGTCCACGAGCTCAAGACGTTCCTCACCCGATCCGCACCCGCACACCCCGCATCCCGAAAGGCCTCCCGATGACCGACCTGCTGCGCGCCCCCGCCGAACTCAAGTACGCCGAGGAACTCGACTGGCTGGAGTCGATCGACGACAACCCCAAGCCGTTCTGCTGGCGGCTCTCGCCGAAGATGGTCCGGCTGTTCGTCCTCGGCTCCGAGCGCGCCGACGGCCTCGACCGGGAGATCGCCCAGAAGTGGTTCGGCGACCGCAGCTTCGTCGAGCGCTCCATCGTCACCCTCGCCTCCGACCGCGGCCTGCTCCTCATCGGCGACCCGGGCACCGGGAAGAGCTGGCTGGCCGAACTGCTGTCGGCCGCGATCTCCCGCAACTCCACCCTGGTCGTGCAGGGCACCGCGGGCACCACCGAGGACCACATCAAGTACTCGTGGAACGTCTCGATGGTCATCGCCAAGGGCCAGTCGAGGGAGTCGATGATCCCCTCGCCGATCATGACCGCCATGGAGACCGGCGCGATCGGCCGCTTCGAAGAGCTCACCCGCTCCACCAGCGACGTCCAGGACGCGCTGATCTCGATCCTCTCCGAGAAGTACATCTCCGTCCCGGAGCTGGGCAGCGACCGGGACAGCGACAACATCGTGTTCGCCAAGCCCGGCTTCTCCGTCATCGCCACCGCCAACAGCCGCGACCGCGGCGTCAACGACCTGTCCTCGGCGCTCAAGCGCCGCTTCAACTTCGTCCGCATCCCCGTCGTCACCAACAAGAAGAGCGAGGCGGAGATCGTCCGCTTCCGCACCGAGGAACTGCTGCGCCGCCACCGCATCGAGCTGGACGTCCCGCCGACCCTGCTCGACGTGCTGCTGCAGAGCTTCGCCGACCTGCGGGCCTCCTCGGCGGCCGCCGGCAGCGACGACGAGAAGCTGGAGTCCGCCCTGTCCACCGCCGAACAGATCGGCGTCCTCGAGGACGCCGTCCTGCACAGCAACTTCTTCGGCGAGCGCGCCCTCACCGCCCGCACCCTCGCCTCCTCCCTCGTCGGTTCGCTGGCCCGGCGCGCGCCCGAGGACCTCGCCATCCTCAACAAGTACCTGCATGGCGTCGTCGAACCGCGCAGCAAGGAGCAGGGCGGCTCCTGGCCCGAGTTCCTCGAGGGCGGCCGCGACGCCATCGCGACCCTGTCATGAGCGGCGCCTTCGACGCCCTGCGCGGTCAACTGCACGAGGCCGCCACGGCGTTCGCCGACGGACCCGGAGCCCTGGAGGGCATCCTGCGGGGGATCGTCGACGACGTCGAGCGTGCCGTGCGCGAGCCGCTGGAGATCTTCCCGGTCTGCCACCACTCGCCGGCCTCGGCGATCGCCATGGCGCGCCGGCTGCGCGAGAAGCAGCCGAAGGTGGTCTACCTCGAGCTGTGCGAGGACATGGCGCCGCTCCTCACCGAGCTGCGCAACTGCCGTCTGCCGGTGGCGGTGCAGTCCTTCGCCACCGAGATCGAGGGGTTCCCCGCCGACTGGTCGCCGCTGTCGGTGGTCGCGCCGGTCACCGAGGCCTCCGCCGAGTACCAGGCCATCGCCTACGCCCTCGACACGCCGGGCGTCGAACTGATCCTCGTCGACCGCTCCTCCGACCACGTCTTCCAGTGGGAGGCCGACACCGGCACCGACGCCGAGGCCGACACCGGGGCCGACGCCGAAGCCGGCGCCGGCGCCGACCTGCCCGAGACGCAGGAGCAGCCGGCGGCCCTGCACGGCGACGCCGTCGGGGTGGAGATCGGCGACCTGCGCCCGCGGTTCGCCGAGCTGGAGGAGCACCTGCTGCGTCACGGCAGGGTGCGGCACTGGTCGGAGTGGTGGCACCAGTACGTGGAGCTGCCCCTCGGCGACAGCGACCACGACACCTACCGTCAGGTGATGCTGCTCATCGGCAGCCTCTTCCGGCGTCTCGCCCCCGGCGACCCCGGCAGGGTGCGGGTCGACGAGGACCGCGAACGGTACATGTGGACGAGGATGCGCGAGCACCTCGCCGCCACCGGCGCCGACCCCGCCGACTGCCTCTACGTCTGCGGCGCCTTCCACGCGGCCAGCCGCGTCGCTGAGTTCGGCGTGCACGGCAGCGACGGCTTCGTCATCAGCCCGCCGAGCGGCACCCGATGGCGGCACGGCCTCATCCCGTCCAGCCACGCGGCGATCGAGGCGCAGTTCGGCCTCGCAGCAGGCTCGGTGTCCATCGCGGCGGCGGAATGGGCGAAGAACGTCAAGCGCACCGGCGTCCCCCCCTACCGCCTGGACGGCCAGGCGGGCACGAAGAAGACCACCAGGAAGACCACGCAGCCGAAGAAGGCCCCGCCCGCCGCCGCCCCGGAACCCGCGCCCCCGCCCGCCGACCGGCTCACCGGCTTCCTCCGGCGCCCGCCCGCCCTCGACGCCCTCGACGAGGCGGAACTGCTGGGCTGGTCGGTGGAGATCGTGCGGGCCGCCCGCCGGGGCGGCTACCTCGCCTCCACCGCCGACGCCATCGCCGTCTTCGAGACGTCCATCCTGCTCGCCGGGATGCGCGACCGCGCCAAGCCCACTCCGTACGACTTCCAGGACGCGGCCGTCACCTGCATAGAGAAGGACGCCGTGCCGGCCGCCGGGACGTGGGCCGGCTCGTCGAGATCATGATGGGCGGCGACCGCCTCGGCCAGGTCGGCTACGACGCGCTGCCGCCGCTCGCCCGCGAGGTGCACGACCGCCTCGCCCCGCTGAACCTCAGGCTCGAGCAGCGCGGAGTGCAGCGCGCCCTGCTGGACATCGCCTCCCAGCCGGACCTGGCGCACTGCTCCGACCTGCTGTGGATGCTGCGCCGGCTGCTGCCGCAGGGCGCCGCCCGGCCGATCATGGGCGAACTGCGGCTCGGCGAGCGCTCCGTCCAGGAGTCCTGGGACCTGGCGCTGGGCACCCATCAGCGCGCCCTGATCGAACTCGGCTACGAGGGCGTCAGCATCGAGCAGGTCCTCGAACAGCGGCTGCGGCGCGCCGCGTACGCCCCGCAGGCCACCGCGGCAGAGGTCCTCGAGGCCGTCGAGGACGCCACTCTCTACCTGCGCAGCCGCCGCCTCGCCGACGAACTGGGCACCCGCGCCCTGGAGGTGCTGGCCCACGAACGCTCCGTCGACGGGGCGCCGGAGGTGCTGCGCCGCGTCCGGCGGCTGCTGGCGTACTACCGCACCGCCGAACCGGTCCTGCCGCCCTGGATCGAGTCCTTCGTCAAGGCGGGCTACGCGCACTACTGCACCCTGCTGCCGACGGCGTTCACCGACGAGGACGCGACCGTCCGTCAGGTCGCCGCGATGCTGGGCTTCCTGTTCGGCATGGAGAGCCTCGCGCTGTCACTCGGCTGCGACCGGGCCCAGCTGGAACTGTCCCTCGCCCAGTCCCATCCGACGGACCCCGCGCGCACCGCACTGCTGTGGGCGGCCCAGACCCACCTGGGCACACTGCCGAGGCCGCAGCTGCGGGCGCGCTGCGACGAGCTGCTCGGCAATCCGCTGGTGGTCCCCTCCTACCCTCGCTACCTCAGCGGGTTCGTGCACGCCCTGGAACCGGTGCCGGGCCTGGCCGACTTCGTCGTCGAGGCCGTGTCGAACGCGTTCGCCCGCCTTCCCGACCGGGTGCTGCTGCCCTGGCTGCCGACGCTGATCGGCACGCTGCGCGCCGGCGGCGCCGAGCAGGCGCCGCTGCTGATCCGCGAGGCCGGCCGGGTCTTCCCCGCCCGGCTGCCGGAGCTGGACGCCTGGGTGCCGCCGTGGCGGCTGCCGCAGGACCCGCCGGGCGTGCGTCCGCGGGTCGGCGAGGAAGCCGGAGGCGGCGCCGTGCTGCCGCTCCTGGCCGCCCACCCGGCGGTCTGCGACGCCCTGGCGGACCTGCTGGGCTGCGAAGCGGAGTGGGAGACCGCGGGGCCCGCCTCGTCCGGAGCGGTCCTCCTCGGCCGCCATCCGGCCACCGCCACCGCGCTGGAGGAGCTGCTGGCCGTCAGCTGACAGGCAGGGACGACGTGACCAGGCGGCGGATCGCGGAGGCGGTCAACGCCGGGTTCGCGGCGGCGTGGTGGACCAGCTCCTCGTCCTCGAGGAGCTGTGTCAGCCGAGGCCCGGGGAGGTTCGGGTGGCGGGCGAAGGCGGCCCGCACGGCGGGGTCGGGGTCCCGGGTGAGCCGCTCCACGGTGTGCGGTGCGGTCCCGGGATCGCGGGCGGCCAGCCGGCGGACGGCAGGGTCCGCGTCGTCGGCGTGGGCGGCGAGGCCCTCGCTCGGGAAGCCCGGCCGGGTCAGGAGACGCTCGCGTTCGTCGCCGGTGTACTCGAGGAAGCAGCGCAGCAGCAGTCCGGCCGGGGGGTGCGGGTGGTTCTGGGCCAGCAGCACACGGACGCCGAGGTCGTCGTCGGCGGCCAGCAGGGCCACCAGGTCGGAAGGCAGCGTGCGCTCCGTAGCGGCGTCCCGCCGCAGCAGCGGGTGGCCGGAGAGCGCGTCCCGGCGGACGGCCCCGGCGTCCCGCGGCGTCGCGGAGCAGTAGCGGAAGCCGAAGTCGCCGTGCTGGGACACCTGGTAGTCGATGGCGGACCGTTCCCGCTCGCTCCAGGCGGGATGGACGGAGACGGACAGGCGCACTCGGGGATCGGGGTCCGCGGCGAGGGCGGCACGCTCGTCGGGCCGAGGCCGGGGTGCCGGGCGATCGTCCGGCGTACCCCCGGGTCGGCATCCTCGACGAGGGCCCGGCGTTCGGCGGGCTCGAGGTCTTGCCGGCCCGCGATCTCCCGCCGGACCTCCGGATCCGCGTCGCGGGACAGCAGGGCCACGACGTCGGGCGGAAGACCGGGTTCCTCGCGATCATCGACCGGTCGTCGGGGCCGGCCGGGGCGGTGAGGACGCCGTCCACCACGGCTCTGCTGAGCGCGCGGTGGAGCAGGGCGTCGGTGCGGGCGTGGCAGGAGTGCGGGGGCAGGACGCTCTCCACCCACGCCGGATCCTCCTCCCGCGCGTTGCGCTCGGCTCTCTCCCGCACCTCGTCGTCGGGGTCGGCCAGCAGGGCGGCCCGCGTCCGGGCGGGGAGAGAGCTCCAGGGCCCGGTTCCCCAGAGCCGGACCTTCGCCACCGGGTGCGTGGACATCGACCTTTCGAACGCGGCGGACATCTGCCGGTAGAAGAAGCCGCCGAGGAGTTCGTTCTCGTAGGTGGTGATCATGTGCACGACTGCGTCGTCGGGCAGTGGTGCGACGTCGTCGAGACCGGTCACCCGTGGCCCGTCGGCGAGGTGGGCGCGGACGATCCAGTCCGGGTCCGTCAGCAGCCGTGCCCGTGTGCGCGGCTCGACATGGGGGTTGCGGGCGAAGAAGCTGCGCGTGTACGCGTCGGGATGCTCGACGACGGCGTCCACGACGGCGTCGGGCAGGAACCGGTCCCGGCACAGCACCATCCGTACCGCGAGCGGTGCGTCCGCCAGCAGCCGCAGCAAGAGGTCGACCGGCGTGGACGGATTGAGCGCGAGCCCGGCCAGCCGCCGGGTCGGCAGATCGGTCCCGGCCCAGATGTCGTCGGGCGTGGGCATGCGCGGTCCCCCTGGAGAGGTGTGGGCCCCCTGCGTGGGCATGGTCCCCTGGACAGGCGGGCCCTTGCACAGTCATGGGCCCCCTGCGGTGGCAGGGGGCCCATGACCCTAACCGTCCGGCACCACGAGGTGCCAGGCGTTTCTCTAGCGGTGTCGCAGTCCGACCGTGATGACGCCGGCGACCCTCGTCATGATGCCGGTGTCATAGGTGACCTTCCCGTCGGACGTCTTCCAGATCCTGATGTGGAAGGTGTCCGGGCCGTCCGTGACGGTGACGCGGAAGCGGTAGCCGCTCTTGCCGTTGACCGTGCCGGATCCCTCCACGACGGCCCGGTTGCCGGTCACGACGAGCCAGTCGAGGCGAGCGGACCGGAACTTCGTGAGAGGCGACCGCAGATCGAGCGTGACCACGCCGGCCGGGGCGGAGGCCCCGGGCAGGTAGCCGGCCGACAGGGAGAACTTCGGCTTGCCGCGGGACGCGGACAGACCCGCGCCGACCGCCGGGCCGGCGGCCCGGTTGTACACGACCAGTTCGGGCAGCGTCGTGGTGGCCTTGCCGCCGTCGTCGTCGGTGACCGTGACCACGGGGCGGAGCAGACCGGCCGAGGTGTACGTGTGCTCGGCCCGGCAGTCGGACGCCGTGACGGCGCCCTTGACGGGCTTGCTGCCGTCCTTGAAGTCGACGACGCAGGTGTGCGTGTCACGGGCGCCCGCGTCGGCGAACTTGACGGTGACGACCGCCGGCCGGCCGACCGACACCGGGGACTTGGGACCGGTGGCGGAGGTGATCGAGGGAGCCGCGTTCGTCACCGTGACCACGGCCGTGTCGGTGCTGCGTCCGGCGGTCAGGGTGAGGGTGAACGTGCCGTCGTCGGTGCAGGTGACCGTCGTCCGGGTGGCCGTCGGGTCGGCGACCGTGCAGGGCGCGCCCTTCTCGGCCGTCCACTTCGGGCTGCCCGCCCCGGAGAGCGTGCCGTTCAGGGCGATCCGGTCGCCCTCCACGCCCTTGGCGTCCGGACCGGCGTGCACGACGCCCACCGGGTCGATGCTCGTGAGCGTGGGCACGACCTTCTTGATCAGTTTGTCGGCGTCGAACTCCAGCTTGTCGACGGTGGTCTCGCGGTGCGTGCCGTCGCCGCCGGGGATCGCGAACCGGTGGTAGGCGATGTACCAGTCGTCGGTGCCGGGCACATTCACGACCGAGTGGTGCCCGGTGCCGAGGATGCCCTGGGAGGCGTCCTTCTCCAGGATCACGCCCTGCTTGGTCCACGGGCCGGTGGGCGAGTCTCCGGTGGCGTAGGCGACCCGGTAGTTCTCGTCCCGGGTGTCGTTCTCCGACCACATGAAGTAGTAGACGCCCTTGCGCTTGATGACGAAGGCGCCCTCGTTGTAGCCGCTCGGGGTGATGTCCTGGACCTTCGAGGTGTCGATCGAGGTCATGTCGGCGTTCAGCGGGACGACGTACCCGTGGCCGTTGCCGAAGTACAGGTACGACTGGCCGTCGTCGTCGGTGAAGGCCGCCGGGTCGATCATCTGGCCGGGGAACTGGCCCGCCTTCAGCAGCGGCTTGCCGAGGGCGTCCTTGAAGGGGCCGGTGGGGGAGTCGGAGACGGCGACGCCGATGTTGGCGTCGGCGCAGAAGTAGAAGTAGTACTTACCGTTCTTCTCGGCGATGGTGGGCGCCCAGGCCCTGCTGTCCGCCCAGCTCACGTCGGGACCCAGGTCGAGGATGACCCCGTGGTCCGTCCAGTGCACCAGGTCGGTGGAGGACCAGGCCTTGAACTGTGTACCGCTCCAGCCCTCGAAGCCGTCGGTGGTCGGGTACATGTAGAAGGTGTCGCCGAAGCGGACGATGTTCGGGTCGGCGTTCAGCCCCGGCAGGACCGGGCTCTTCATGATCAGGGCGGACACCGTCCAGGTGCGCTTCGCGCCGTCGGAGCCGGTCACCTCGTACGTCAGCGGCTTGCTGAAGTCGCGCAGGGTGCCGGAGGCCGGGCTGATGCCCGCGCCGTGGGCCAGGGTGAACTGCGGTGCCAGAGCGGTGACGTCGCTGCCCTCGGTCAGCGGCAGGACGATCGTGCTGTTCTTGTCGTTGATCAGCGCGTCCACCTTGAGCGCCGGGTGGGTCGCCGCGGCGATGCCGGTGGTGTTGCCGGCGAGCTCCAGGACCTCGGCGGGCGTCAGGGCCCGGTTGTAGATCCGGAAGTCGTCGACCTCGCCCGCGAAGTACGGGTCCGGGGAGTACAGGGACTTGCCGATGTAGCCCGAGGCGTCCTTCGCCGCGTCGTACAGCTCGGACGGCTTGACGGTGACGCCGTTCACGCGGGCGACCTCGGCGCCGTCCACGTAGAGGACCGCCGTCTGGGTCGCGCCGTCCAGGGTGACGGTGACGTGCTTCCACTCGCCCGGGGTGAGCTGCGCGCCGCCGATCATCTGCTTCTCACCGGACCAGGTGGCCTTGGTGATCGCGGAGAACAGCTTGCCGCTGCCGTTGGAGGGGGTGGCGAAAAGGTACTTGTTGTTGTCCGGGCCGAGCCCGAACAGCCACTGGAAGTTGTCGCCGCCCTTCCACTTGACGTAGGTGGAGACGGTGACGCTGTCGACGTTCTTGAGCACTCCGTTCGGAATCTTCACGTACGGCGAGTCGGAGGTGCTGGAGCCGCCGGACATCTTGAACGAGCCGCCGTCGACGCCGGTCCCGAAGGCGGGCGTACGGACGTAGGTGCCGTGGAAGCCGTGGCCGCTGGAGTCACGGACGATGTTGCCGCCGCTCTCGTCGAAGCCGTAGTGCAGGAGCAGGTCGGCCGGGACGTCCGGGCCCTCGGCGGAGACCGTGACGTCGGCGTGGACCTCGATGGCCGCGTCGCCCGGCAGGTCGCCCTTCACCGCGAAGGAGCCGGCCTGCGCGTACTGCGAGGCGTCGATGTCCGCCCAGGTGACGGTGACGGGCCGCTTCGCGCCGTCCGCGTACGTGGCGATCACGGTGGCCGGCAGCACCGGCGCCTCACCGATCCGCGTCTTCACCGACACGTCCTCGACGCCGGTGATGATCTGGTCCGGCTGGTAGGCCTGCAGCAGCCGGTCGTACTCGGCCTGGGTGACCGGCAGCACCGTTCCGTGGCGCGGCTTCGACGGCAGGTCGTAGCCGGTGGACGGGGTCCAGTTGCCCCCCGCGAGGTCCTTCGTCTCGAACGGGATGTAGCCGCGGCCGCCGAACTCGTCGAGGAAGGCGTACCACTTCTCCTCGGTGTTGGACTTGAACACCAGCGGCCCCTCGGCCGCGTTCATCGCGCCCTTGCCGATGCCCTCGGCGACCGCGGTCCAGGAGAGGTTCAGCAGCGAGTTGCTCTTCTCCTCGAAGACGAACTTGCTGTTGGGGGTGGAGGAGGAGTTGTTGCGCTCGTCCTTCGACAGGCGGAAGTACGTGCCGTCGTGCTGGATCACCGTGGAGTCGATGACCGAGTAGCCGCGGTCGATCCAGACCTTGGGCTCGCTGAACGTGTAGAAGTCGCGGGTGGTGGCGTACATCATCCGGTTGTAGGTGTCGCCGGAGTGCGAGGCGTTGTCGTACAGCTTCGACGCCCAGAACACCACGTACTGGCCGAGCTGGGAGTCGTAGTACGCCTCCGGCGCCCAGGTGTTGCCGGCGCTGTCCGGGGAGACCTTCACCAGGCGCTGGTTCGTCCAGTGCACGAGGTCGGTGGACTCCCACACCATGATGGACTTGCTGCCGGAGCGCTGCGAGCGGTCCCAGTCGCCGTTGCCGTAGATCCTGAGGTCGGTGGCGATCTGGTAGAACTTGTCGCCCTCGGGGGAGCGGATGATGAACGGGTCGCGCAGGCCCTTCTCACCGAGCGTGGAGGTCAGGACGGGCTTGCCGTCGTTCAGCTCCCGCCACTTCAGCGGGTCGTTGCCCTTGCTGAGAGCCGCGTAGAGCTGCTCGCCGTCCGCGGTGCCCTCGCCGGTGAAGTAGCTGAACATGTAGCCCTTGAGGGCTTCCTTCACGGGGAGTTCGGGGACCTTTGCGGTGAACGTGCGGGTCGTCTTCGCGTCGCCCTTGGCGACGGTGGCGGTCAGGTCGGCCGTGGTGGCGCCGGCGCCGTGCGCGGGGCGGTGCACCACGCCGTCGGCGGAGACGACGTCCTCCTTGGCGGAGGACCAGGTCACGGTGGTGCCGAACGCGCCCGTCGCGGGAAGGGTGAGGTTGCCGCGGGCGTCGTCCAGGTTGTGGACGGCGAGGGCCTCGGCGGCCTGCTCGGTGGCGGCCTTGTCGTCGAGGGCCGGCAGGACCGTGACGTCGAAGGTCCGGGTGGCGGAGACGGAGCCCTTCTTCAGGGTCGCGGTGAGCGTGGCGTGGCCGTCGGGCTCACCCGCGGCCGGCCGGGTCACCTTGCCCGCGTCGGACACCACGTCGGTGTGGTCGCTCGACCAGGTGATGAGGGAGCCGCCGGCCGGGCCGGTCTTGGGCAGGGTCAGATCGGCGGTGACGGCGCTCGTGTCGCCGAGGTCCAGCGCGGCCTTGTCGTCCGCGACGCCCTGGGTGGCCACCGGCAGGGAGAGCTGCTCGACCTCGCCGGCGTCCAGGGCGCGGTTGTACACGCGGAAGTCGCGCATGTTGCCCTTGAACAGCCGGTCGCCCGAGTAGACGGACTTGCCGACGGCGTTGGCGGTGGTCGTGCCCGAGCCGATCGCGCCGGGGGTGATGGTCACCGACGTGTTGCGGGCGACCTCGACGCCGTCCTCGTACAGCACGCCGGTGGTCCCGGACTGGGTGTACGTGAGGTGCTTCCACACGCCGCGGGCCAGGTTGTGGGAGTCGGCGGGCTTGGTGTTCTGCTCGGTCGACCAGTTGCCGGTCGCGATCGAGGTGCGCAGGGAGTTGCCCGTGGTGAACAGGTAACCGTTCCCGTTGCCCCCGCTGGTGTTGCCGAATCCGTAGAGGAAGTACGGCGTGGCCTGGGCGGCGTCCATCTTCACGTCCATCGCGACGCTGATCGACGACATGCCCTTCATCACGTCGTTCGGCACCTTGACGTAGGTGTCCGAGCCGTTGAAGGAGAGGCCCTGGCCGGACGAGGAGAAGTCGGCGGTTCCGTTGACCGTGCCGTTCAGTCCGTGGCCGGAGGCGTCGGCGACCGTGGTGCCGGATGCGGCGTCGAATTTGTACCAGAGGGCCAGGCCGTCGGTGACATCGGCGGCCTCCGTCGCCTGGACCGGAGTCGTGGCCACGGCCAGGCCGGCGATCAGGGACACGGCGGTCAGTGCGGCCAGTCGTCCTGCCCCCCGTCCTGCCCGGCCTCGGAGTCGATGTCTGTGCGCCATGGGGGACCGCCGTTTCAACCGTGTGACGTGATGTTGCAGGAGTGTCAAACGTTGTGCATGGTCGCGTCAAGGCGTATCGAACGATGTCCGACAGGTCGAACGGTGGGAGTTGTGTCCAGGGAGCGGGCCGACGGTCGAGTCGAGGATCGCAGCCGGGCGGTCAGCGCCCGCCACCAGGGCGGCGAGGCCCGCGGGGCTCTCGCTCGCGACCAGAAGGACCGAGGCGATCCACCGGACTCCGCCGAGCCGGTGCCCGACGCTGTGGGGGAGGGTGGATCGGCGCGGCGGCCGCCTGGCCGAGACACCATCCGCCGTCCCGCCTCCTCCATCAGTACACGGCCGGAAGGCGCCGGTCTCGGCGGAGGTGTGGCAGCCACGGGCGAGGCGAGGCAATCTCGGCGGAGGTGCGCCGGGCCACGGCCGAGGTGCGGCCGGTCTCGGCGGCGCTGCGGCGGGAACGGTCCGGGGGAGCCGGTCTCGGCGGAGGCGTGGCAGCCGATGTCGAGGCGAGGCAATGTCGGCTGGGGCGCGCCGGTCACGGTCGACGTGTGCCGGTCACGGTCGGGGTGGGCCCGTCCGGCGGTCTCGCGGGGCACGGTCCAATCGAGCGAGACATGCGATGAGTGGCCCGACTCACATGGCCAACAAGGTCACTCACCGACACGATGGGTCCGTCACCGTCAGGCTGAAGGGGTCGAGGATGTTCCGCAAGGTGCTGGTCGCCAACCGCGGCGAGATCGCGATCCGTGCATTCCGCGCCGGCTACGAGCTGGGCGCGCGCACGGTCGCCGTCTTCCCGCACGAGGACCGCAACTCGCTCCACCGGCTGAAAGCCGACGAGGCGTACGAGATCGGCGAACCGGGACACCCGGTGCGCGCCTACCTCTCAGTGGAGGAGGTCGTCGGCGCCGCGCGCCGGGCCGGCGCCGACGCCGTCTACCCCGGCTACGGGTTCCTCTCGGAGAACCCCGAACTCGCCCGCGCCTGCGAGGAGGCGGGCATCACCTTCGTGGGCCCCGACGCCCGCACCCTCGAGCTGACCGGCAACAAGGCGAGCGCGGTGGCCGCGGCGCGCGCCGCGGGCGTCCCCGTGCTCGGCTCGTCCGCGCCCTCCAACGACGTCGACGAACTCGTCCGGGCCGCAGAGGAGATCGGCTTCCCGGTGTTCGTGAAGGCGGTCGCCGGCGGCGGCGGACGCGGCATGCGCCGGGTGGAGAACCCGGCCGCCCTGCGCGAGTCCATCGAGGCTGCCTCCCGCGAGGCGGCCTCCGCGTTCGGCGACCCCACCGTCTTCCTCGAGAAGGCCGTCGTGGACCCCCGCCACATCGAGGTTCAGATCCTCGCCGACGGCGAGGGCAACGTCATCCACCTCTTCGAGCGCGACTGCTCCCTCCAGCGCCGCCACCAGAAGGTCATCGAGATGGCGCCCGCGCCCGATCTCGCCCCGGAGCTGCGCGACCGGATCTGCGCCGACGCGGTCCGCTTCGCCCGGCAGATCGGCTACCGCAACGCCGGCACCGTCGAGTTCCTCCTCGACCCCGCCGGCAACCACGTCTTCATCGAGATGAACCCCCGCATCCAGGTCGAGCACACGGTGACCGAGGAGGTCACCGACGTCGACCTGGTCCAGGCCCAGCTGCGCATCGCCGCCGGGGAGACCCTCGCCGACCTCGGCCTGTCGCAGGAGACCGTCACCCTGCACGGCGCGGCCCTGCAGTGCCGCATCACCACCGAGGACCCCGCCAACGGCTTCCGCCCCGACACCGGCCGGATCAGCGCCTACCGCTCCCCGGGCGGCTCCGGCATCCGCCTCGACGGCGGCACCACCCACGCCGGCACCGAGATCAGCGCGCACTTCGACTCCATGCTGGTCAAACTCACCTGCCGCGGACGGGACTTCCCGACCGCGATCGGACGCGCCCGGCGCGCCGTCGCCGAGTTCCGCATCCGCGGCGTCGCCACCAACATCCCGTTCCTGCAGGCCGTCCTGGACGACGCCGACTTCCAGGCCGGACGGGTCACCACGTCCTTCATCGAACAGCGCCCGCACCTGCTCACGGCGCGCCACTCGGCCGACCGTGGCACCAAGCTGCTGACCTACCTCGCCGACGTCACCGTGAACAAGCCGCACGGCGACCGGCCCGACCTGATCGACCCGGTCGCCAAACTGCCGGCGACACCCGGCGGCGAGCCGCCCGCAGGCTCCCGCCAGCGACTGGTCCACCTCGGCCCCGAGGGCTTCGCCCGCTGGCTGCGCGAGTCGCCGACCATCGGCGTCACCGACACCACCTTCCGCGACGCCCACCAGTCCCTTCTGGCCACCCGGGTGCGCACCAAGGACCTCCTCGCCTCCGCCCCGCTGGTCGCCCGCACCCTGCCGAACCTGCTCTCCCTGGAGTGCTGGGGCGGCGCCACGTACGACGTCGCGCTGCGCTTCCTCGCCGAGGACCCCTGGGAGCGGCTGGCGGCCCTGCGCGAGGCCGTCCCCAACATCTGCCTCCAGATGCTGCTGCGCGGCCGCAACACCGTCGGCTACACCCCGTACCCGACGGAGGTCACCGACGCGTTCGTGCAGGAGGCCGCCGCCACCGGCATCGACGTCTTCCGCATCTTCGACGCCCTCAACGACGTCGGCCAGATGCGGCCCGCCATCGACGCCGTACGGGAGACGGGCACGGCGGTCGCCGAGGTCGCCCTGTGCTACACCTCCGACCTGTCCGACCCGAACGAGCGCCTGTACACCCTCGACTACTACCTCCGTCTCGCCGAGCAGATCGTCGAGGCCGGCGCCCATGTCCTGGCCGTCAAGGACATGGCCGGCCTGCTGCGCGCCCCGGCCGCCGCCAAGCTCGTCTCCGCGCTGCGCCGCGAGTTCGACCTGCCGGTGCACCTGCACACCCATGACACCGCGGGCGGCCAGCTCGCCACTTACCTGGCCGCGATCCAGGCCGGCGCGGACGCCGTCGACGGCGCCGTCGCCTCCATGGCGGGCACCACCTCGCAGCCCTCGCTGTCGGCGATCGTCGCCGCGACCGACCACTCCGAGCGGCCCACCGGCCTCGACCTCCAGGCCGTCGGCGACCTCGAGCCGTACTGGGAGGGCGTCCGCAGGATCTACGCCCCCTTCGAGGCCGGCCTCGCCTCCCCGACGGGGCGCGTCTACCACCACGAGATCCCCGGCGGCCAGCTGTCCAACCTGCGCACCCAGGCCGTCGCGCTCGGCCTCGGTGACCGCTTCGAGGACATCGAGGCGATGTATGCGGCCGCCGACCGCATCCTCGGCCACCTGGTCAAGGTCACTCCCTCGTCCAAGGTCGTCGGCGACCTCGCCCTGCACCTCGTCGGCGCGGGCGTGTCCCCCGACGACTTCGAGGCGGCGCCGGACCGTTTCGACATCCCCGACTCCGTCATCGGCTTCCTGCGCGGTGAGCTCGGCACGCCGCCCGGCGGCTGGCCCGAGCCGTTCCGCAGCAAGGCCCTGAGGGGCCGCGGCGAGGCCAAGCCGGTCCAGGAGCTGAGCGCCGAGGACCGCGAGGGCCTGGAGAAGACCCGCCGCGCCACCCTCAACCGGCTGCTCTTCCCCGGCCCGACGCGTGACTTCGAGACCCACCGGCAGGCGTACGGCGACACCAGCGTTCTCGACAGCAAGGACTTCTTCTACGGTCTGCGCCAGGCCAAGGAGTACGCCGTCGACCTCGAGCCGGGCGTGCGTCTGCTGATCGAACTGCAGGCCGTCGGCGAGGCCGACGAACGCGGTATGCGCACCGTCATGTCGACCCTGAACGGCCAGCTGCGGCCCATCCAGGTCCGCGACAAGGCGGCCGCCTCCGACGCCCCCGTGACCGAGAAGGCCGACCGCACCGACCCCGGGCATGTCGCGGCCCCGTTCGCGGGCGTCGTCACCCTGGCGGTCGCCGAGGGCGACGACGTGGAGGCCGGCGCGACCGTCGCCACCATCGAGGCGATGAAGATGGAGGCCACGATCACCGCGCCGAAGGCCGGCCGGGTGAGCAGGCTCGCCATCAACCGCATCCAGCAGGTGGAGGGCGGCGACCTGCTCGTCGTCGTCGGCTGACGCGACGGTCGCCGGCGCCCACCCGCCGGCGACCGCCTGCCGCCCCGCGGCCGCCGCCGCCCTGTCCACCGCGCTCGCGGCCACCGCGGGCCTTGCGGGTGTTCGCGGCGGTGGTCACCGCGGGGCGGCCTTCCGGGTGTTCACGGCCGTGTCACCGCAGGACGGCCTCCCAGGTGTCCACGGCGTAGTGCAGGGTCATGCCGTGACGGGCGTACAGCGCGGGCGCGCCGGTCGCGTTGGAGGTGTCCACGCCCAGCCCGACGGTGTCCCGCCCCCGGGCGGCGAACGCCGCGAACGCGTGCCGCAGCAGCAGCCCTGCGAGACCGCGCCCCCGGGCCTCGCGCAGGACGCCGATGGCCGGTATCCACCCCATGGCCTCACGGTCGTCACGGGCCATCAGGAACCCGCAGTCCCCGGCGTCGTGGGTGCCGGCGATCCACACCAGCGACCAGTCGAGCCCGGCGGCGTCCACGTCGTGCAGCCACTGCTCGTAGCGGCGCGGGTGGAAGTCGAAGTGCTCGGCGAACGTGGCCTGGAACAGCTCGTGGACGCGCCGCCGGTCCGCCTCCTCGGCGCAGGGCCGCAGCCGCACCCCGGCGGGCACCCGGGGCGGCAGGTCGGCGGCCCGGTCCAGACCCCGGCGCAGCACGTGATGCCGCCGCACCACGGACCAACCCCGCCCCCGCAGCAGCGAGACGTCCGTCGTGGGCCGTGCGTTGAGGTTCAGGTGCACCACGGCCCGCTCGGCGCCGTTCTCCCGGGCCTTCTCCAGCGCCCGCGCCTCCATCGCGGCCAGGACGAGCAGCCCTGCCTCCTGCCGGTCGGGCAGCACGTAGTGGTCCATGTCGACGCGCTCGCCGCCCGACTCGTCCCACAACAGGCCGTAGACCACCGGCCGGTCCCCGTCGAGGGCGAGCCAGGAGTCCCGTCGCAGGTCGACCTCGGGATGCTTCAGCTCCGCCTCGACGGAGTGCAGATCCGTCTCGGGACGGCCGATCTCGACCAGGTCGATCTCATTGAGGAGTCCGGCGATCGCCGGAGCGTCGGCGAGGGCGGCGGGGCGCAGGAAGGAGAACATGCGCCCAGGGTCCAAGGGTGCCAAGCCGGGCCGCAACACGTTTCCCGTGGCGCACGGTGCGGCGATGAGCTCTGTATGCGCCCCCGTGAGCCTGGGCAGAATCGTTCTGCCATTGATCACGCCGGGGACGACACGCGGTCGCCCCGCCGATTCCACGGGAAGGCAGGTCGGTCGTCGTGCAGTTGCGTCTTCCCTCCTCCGTATCCGAAGCGCAGCGCTGTCTCGCCGAGGGCGCGGTACCGGTCGGCGGAGCCACGCTGGTGTGGGCGGGCTGGCAGCGGGACGGCTTTCCCGAGCAGGCCGTGTCGCTGCGCCGGCTGCCGGAGGCGAACGCGGTCGGCCCCGAGGAGCTCGGCGGGGCCGTGCTGCTGCACCGCGTCGACGCGACCGTGCCCGAGGTGCTGCACCGGGCGGCCGGCGCGGTGGGCACCGGCGCCGTCCGCCGGGCGGCCACGGTCGGCGGCAACATCGTCGGCAGCACCCTGCGCTGTCTGCTCCCCGCCGCCCTCGTCCTCGACGCCCGGGCCACGGTCCTGACCGCCGACGGCGTCTACGAGACCGACCTGGCCGAGCTGCTGGCCAAACGCCTCGTGCTGCTCGCCCTGCGCTGGCGCACACCGCTGGCCAGCGGCTACCGCAAGCTGGAGGGCGAGGCGGGCGGCGCGCCGCCCCTCGTCGTCGCCGTCGCGCTGCACGCCGGGGACGAGGGCCGCGCCCACCTGCGCGTGGCCGTCCGCGACGGTTACGACGTGCTCAGCGGGAACGCCCCCTACGAGCCCGGCGCCGGCGCCGGAACCGGCGCCGGGGAGGTGTTGCACGCCCTGGAGGGCACGGAGCTCGGCGAGTTGCCCGCCGACGCCCGGGACGCCGTACACGACCAGGTCGCCGACGTGCTGGCCCGCGCCGCCGGCTGAGGGGCGGGCGCCGCGCGGGAGACCGGTGCCGCCGGGGCGGGCGCGCGGAGCCGTCGGCCGGGACGCACGCCCTCGCCGGGCCGTCACGCGGCAGGCCCGTCGCGCGCCCGTCGACGCGGGGCCCGTCCGTCCCACGTCCGCCCGTCGTGGGGAACGCGGCAGGCGCCCGCGTGGCGTGCCGGCCCGGCACGGGGGTTCCCGCCCCCGGACCCGGCACGGCCTATCGTGCCGCGCCGCGCTGCGGCCGCGGGCGTGTC
This sequence comes from Streptomyces sp. B21-105, assembly GCF_036898465.1. NCBI lineage: Bacteria > Bacillati > Actinomycetota > Actinomycetes > Kitasatosporales > Streptomycetaceae > Streptomyces > Streptomyces sp. B21-105. The sequence goes on from NZ_JARUMJ010000001.1 coordinate 8,701,480, forward strand.
CGCTCGCCGTCTGCGACTGCCGCATCGGCTACGTCCACCTGGAGACGCTGCCGCTGTACGACGTCGTCGCCGGCGGCGTCCTGGAACGCATCCCGGCGGCCGCTCCCCGTGGCACTCGGCACCGCCACACAGCGGCCCGGCCCCGCACAGCACTCCGCCCGCGTCACGAGGATCGCGACGCGGGCGGGGACGACGGACTGACGGATGTGCGGACGCGCAGGCGTTACGGCGTCACGTCCGTGACCCTCCAGCGCTGGTTGGAGCCGGAGTTGGCCTGCCAGGTGGTGACGGCCGAGCCCTCGTTGGTCGCCTGGCCGCCGACCTCGAGGAGACGTCCGGTCGCCACGTTGATCAGCGTCCAAGTGCTGTCACCGGTGGTCGACATGATCCACTCGGTGGCGGGGTCCCGCTCGCCGGTGTCCGGCTCGACCACCGGCACGTTGTCGCGGACGGCGAGACGCTTGCCCTCGGCCGGGTTGGCGAAGACGTACCGCTGGCGCGCGCCCTTGTCGCCGTGCCGTGCGTCGAGCTGCCACTGCTGCGCGGTGCTGCCGTTGGCCGACCCGATGACCAGGCTCTTGCCGTTGGCCGCGACGGTCACCGCCTTGCCGCTCTGCACGCCGGTCAGCGTGTACGAGTGGCCCTTGCTGAACAGGCCCGCGTTCTTCGCGACGCCCGAGACGCCCTTGACGGCGAACGAGGTCACGGACTGGGCGGGGACGGTGTAGGTGGCCTTGCCGTCGACGACCTTGACCGGGGCCTGCTGCTTCAGCTTGCCGTCGGCACTGGTCACGGTCGGGGTGACCGTCGCGCCCCGCTTGACGGTGCGGAACTTCGACAGGTCGATGGTGACCGTGCGGGCCGCGGTGGTGGAGTTGACGTGGACGAGGGAGACGCCCTTGCCGTTCTTCGTCACGGCGGCGGCGCTGGAGGTGTCGTCCACCTTGATGAGCTTGTCGCCGGGCTTGATGAAGTGCGTGAAGTTGCGGGCCGTGTCGAACTTGGTGTTCGTGTAGATCGGGCACGACTTCAGGGTGTCCGACTTGGTGCAGCTGAACGGGAGCTGGATCTCGCCCCAGTTGCCGCCCTTGGCGGATTCGCCGCCCGGCTTCATGTTGTCGTAGTCCTCGACCGGCTGCCAGAACACCCAGGCGCTGGGCTCCAGTTCACGCAGGTCGTTCACCATCTGCTGGGCGAGCCCGAGGCCCGGACGCATATCGGTGAAGCTCTGCCCGTCGCCCCAGTCGCCCTCGACCTCGCTCATCCACAGCGGCTTGTCGGCGGCCTTGGCGAGGTCGCGGACGGTGGTGCGCTGGCCGGTGCCGTAGGTGTGGACGTTCATCTGGTCCACGAGGTCCTTGGAGGCCTGCGAGTAGGAGTTCCAGTTCGTCGCGAAGATGGACGGGTTGGTCTCGTCCATCGCCGATATCTTCGCCTTGGTCTTCGCCTTCTTCAGCGCGGGCGCCAGCGCGGCGAGCACCTTCTCCTGGAGCGCGGGACCGATGTGGGCGCCCTCCTGGCGGCCGCCGACCGGTTGGCCGTTCGCGTCGAGACGGGTGCCCCAGTAGCCGGTGTTGGGCTCGTTGAACGGGTCGACGGTGTCGACCTTGATGCCCTCGGCCTTCTCCAGCCGCTTGGTCGCGCCCGCGATGTACGCTGCGAAGTCGTCGACCGAGTCGGCCTTCAGCTGGTCGGTGTTGGCGTTGAACCCGCCCGAGACGTAACCGCTTTCCGTCATGAACCACGGCGGGGAGTTGCTGAACGTCTCCCAGTGGGTGATGTCCTTCTTGATGCGGTCGACCCACCAGCGCTGGGTGGCGTCGGCGTTCTTGTTCCAGTCCGCCGGGTCGTCCGCGCTCCACCAGTCGGTGTCCTCGCGGGTGGTGCCCGCGGGCGCCTTCCACCAGCCCTCGACTGCGCCGCCCGCGCGCAGGTAGTCCTTCACGTCCGGCGCGTTGCCGCCGCCGATGTTGTAGCGGGCGATGTTCAGCGCGAGCCCGTCGTCGCCGAAGAGCAGCTTGGCGAGCTTCTCGCGGACCGCCGGCGGGTAGTCGCCGGTGGCGTTCGCGAACCAGACCAGGCTGGTGCCCCAGCCCTCGAACTTCTCCTGCTGGTACGACGGGTCCGGCGTCACGGTGACGGCGGCCTCGGCGTGCGCCTGCACGGGAACGCTGAGAAGCGCGGCCCCGGTGGCCAGTGCGGTGAGTGCGGCGGCCCCGAGGGTCCGTCCGCTGCGGATACGGCGTGCCATCTGTGCTCCCAACTGCGGTGCGGTCGCTGTGGTGGGCCCCGGCCGCCGCGCGGGCGGCAGGGGATGGCCCCCGGCCTCGGGCGCATGCCGTGCCGTGCCGGGGAGTCGTGTGTGTTGGCGGATTGCGGGTGCGGTGACGACGGCGGGCTGCGCGGGGTGTGCCGCCCGGCGCCGTGACCGGAAGGGTTCGCCGAGCCGGTGAACCCTTCCGGAGACCCGCCCTAGCGCGCGGGCTGTCGCAGGACGGCGACGTCCCGCGGGCCGAGCACCGGCGCGCCGTCCGTGCCGCCGGAGCCGATCAGGATCTCTCCCTCCAGCCCGGCCACCGGCACCGTCGCGTCGGTCCGGTTGACGAGGAACAGGAACCGTTCCCCGGCGCCGCGGCGGACGGTCAGCTCGACCTTGCCCCGCACGTCGGCGGGGAGTTCGCTGCCGACGCCGGCCGGCTCCAGCAGCCTCGGCAGCAGCGAGCGGAGCCCGTCGACGCCGAGCCGGGTGGAGACGTACGAGGCGGAGCCGGTGCCGGTGGACCGCCGGGTGACGGCGGGGCGGCCGGCGTGCACTCCGGTGCGGTAGTGCGCCAGCACCTCGGTGTCGTCGTCGGTCACGGTGATCCGGTCCGTCCACAGGGTGCCCCAGGTGGAGTCGTCCAGCTCCACGCTCTCCCCGGCGAGCAGCGGGCCGAACTCCTCGATGCGCACGCCGAGCAGGTCGCGCAGGGCGCCCGGGTAGCCGCCGAGCCACACGTGGTCGTTCTCGTCGACGATCCCGGAGAAGTACGTGGTGACGAGGTGGCCGCCCTGCTCGGCGTACCGCGTGAGCTCCTTGGCGAGCTCGGCGGGGACGACGTGCAGCACGGGCGCGACGAGCACCTGGTGCCGGGAGAGGTCGGCGCTGGTGGTGACGAGGTCGGCGCGCACGCCGAGGGCGAGCAGGGCCGAGTACCAGTCGAGCGCCTCCTGCCGGTAGTCCAGCAGGGCCGTGGGGTGCGAGTCCTGCTCGCTCGCCCACCACGACTGCCAGTCGTAGAGGATGCCGACAGCGGCCGGTTCGCGCTCCGAACCCGCCACCGGGGCCAGCGTCTTGAGCTGGGCGCCGAGGTCGGCGACCGCGCGGAAGAGGTCGCTGTCGGGGCCGGCGTGCGGAACCATCGCCGAGTGGTACTTCTCGGCGCCCGCCGCGGACTGCCGCCACTGGAAGAAGCACACCGCGTCCGCGCCGTGCGCCACGTGCAGCAGCGAGTCACGGGCCAGGTCGCCGGGCCGCTTCGCCACGTTGACGGGCTGCCAGTTGACCGCGCTGGTGGAGTGCTCCATCAGGAACCACGGCCGGCCGCCCGCGATGCCGCTGACGAGGTTCGCGGAGAACGACAGCTCGTCGCGGTCCTGCGGGCCGGGGTGCACGTAGTGGTCGTTGGAGACGAAGTCGATCTCGCTCGCCCAGTCCGGGTAGTCCATGCCCTTGGTGCCGCCCATCACCATGAAGTTGGTGGTGACGGGGATCTCGGGGGTGATCTCGCGCAGGATCTCCCGCTCGGCGACCAGGTGGTCCTTGAGCGCGTCCGAGGAGAACCGCTTGAAGTCCAGCTGCTGGGTCGGGTTGGGGTGCGAGGCGGCCAGCCGGGGCGGCAGGATCTGCTCCCAGTCGCTGTAGCGCTGCGACCAGAACGCCGTTCCCCAGGCGTGGTTGAGCGCGTCGAGGCTGCCGTAGCGGGCGCGCAGCCAGACCCGGAAGGCGCGGGCGGCGTCGTCGGAGTGGTCGTAGACGTTGTGGCAGCCCAGCTCGTTGGAGACGTGCCAGGCGACGAGGGCCGGGTGGTCCTTGTAACGTCCGGCGATCTCCCGGACCAGCCGCAGGGCGTGCTCGCGGAAGACCGGCGAGGTGGGCCGCCAGTGCTGGCGCGCCCCCGGCCACAGGGTCTCGCCGTTCGCCGTGACCGGCAGGATCTCGGGGTGGGCGGTGGTCAGCCACGGCGGCGGGGACGCGGTGGCGGTGGCCAGGTCGACGCCGATCCCGCCCGCGTGCAGCAAATCCATGACCTCGTCGAGCCAGCCGAAGTCCCAGGTGTCCGGGCCCGGCTGGATGCGGGCCCAGGAGAAGATCCCCACGGAGACGACGGTGACGCCGGCCTCCCGCATCAGCCGGACGTCCTCCTCCCACACGTCCCGGGGCCACTGCTCGGGGTTGTAGTCGGCGCCGTAGGCCAGACGCGGAGCGGGGTCACCGTCCGCCCCGCGCAGCATGCGGGACTGGAGGGTGGAGATCATGGCGGTCCTTCCGAAGGCAGGCGGTGCACGGGGGTGGCCCGAAGGCGGTGCACGGGGGCGGCGCGGCCCGGGTGCCGCGCCGCCCGGCGTCTACTGCTGTGCTGGTGCTGTGCCGACTGCTTCCGCTGCCGGCGGCTTCAGGTGTCGACTACTTCTCGATGGTGAAGCCCTGCTCCTCGCCGTACTTGACCGAGGCGTTCTGCCAGGCCTTCAGGCCGTCCGCCAGCTTGGTGCTGGAGACGTACGCCTTGCCGACCGTGTCGTTGAAGATCGAGTTGGCGTACGGCTGGAACGGGAGGTACGACCAGTCGCTCGCCACGTTCGCGGCGGAGTCGGCGAAGATCTTGTTCGCCTCCTGGCCGTCGAAGTAGTCGAACTTCTTGCTCTGGAACGCGGGCGACTCGAGCTCCGCCTTGGTGGCGGGGAAGGCGCCCTCGCTGACGCGGGTGGCGACACCGGCGCCGGAGTTGGCGTACTCGGTGAAGGCGTAGGCGAGTTCCTTGTTCTTGGCCAGCGACGGGACGGCCAGCGAGCTGCCGCCGTTCTCCGCGCTCGCCTTGTCGCCCTTGGTCCAGGCCGGCATCGGCGCCGCGCGCCACTGGCCCTTGGCGTTCGGCACGCCGGTGCTGAAGTTGGCGGGCATCCAGGCGCCGGTGGCCAGGGTGGCGATGGTGCCGTCGCCCAGGCCCTTGTACCAGTCGTCGGTCCAGCCGTTGACCGGGGCGAGCAGCTTCTCGCTGATCAGCTGCTGCCAGACCGTCTCGAACTTCTTGGCGCCCGCGTCGTCGAAGTTGACGCCGAGCTTGGTGCCGTCGACCTTGTAGGGGCGCGAACCGGCCTGCCACAGCAGGGAGGTGGTGAGGCCCGCGTCACCGAGGTCGCTGGTGATGTACGCCTTCGGGTCGGCCTTGTGGAGCTTGCGGGCCGCGTCCAGGTACTCGTCCCAGGTGGTGGGGACGGCGATCTTGTACTTGTCGAAGACCGTCTTGTTGTAGAACAGCGCCATCGGACCCGAGTCCATCGGCAGGCCGTAGACCTTGTCGCCGTCGCTGACCGCGTTCCACGGGCCCGGCGTGTACTTCGACGCCAGCTTGTCGGCGCCGTAGGGGGCCAGGTCGGTCAGGCCCTTGGTGAGGGAGTACTGGCCGAGCGCGAAGTACTCGACCTGGGCGACGTCCGGGACGCCCTTGCCGGCCGAGATCGCGTTGGACAGCGCGGTGTAGTGCTTGTCGCCGGAGCGCTCGCTGACCAGGTTGACCTTGACCTTGGGGTACTTCTTCTGGAAGTCGGCGGCCACGGTCTTCAGGGTGGGCTCCCACGCCCAGACCGTGATGTCGCCGCCCTTGTCCAGGGCTGCCTGGAGGTCGCCGGCGGAGACGGCCTTGGTGTCGGAGTCGTCGTCCGAGCCGCCGCAGGCGGTGACGCCCAGGGCCAGGGTGGAGACGAGGGCGATGCCGCGCAGGATGCGGCTCGTTGTTCTGCGCATGGGGCTTCCACTTCTTCGTGGGTGGGACAGGTGAGGGTGGGGGTGGTGCTGGTAAGGCTTAAATGTGGGGCTTGTGGGGGCCGTCCACGTCACTCCTTGACGCTTCCGGCGGCGAGGCCGGACTGCCAGTACTTCTGGAGGAACAGGAAGGCGGCGATCAGCGGAAGGATCGTCAGCAGGGACCCCGTGATCACCAGGTTGAAGATCACGTCACCGCCGATGGTCTGCGCCTGGGAGCTCCAGGCGCTCAGACCCAGCGTCAGCGGGTACCAGTCGGGGTCCTTCAGCATGATCAGGGGGAGGAAGTAGTTGTTCCAGGTGGCGACCGTGGTGAACAGCAGGACGGTCACGATCCCGGGGGCCAGCAGCGGCAGCGCCACCTGGAAGAAGGTCCGCACCTCGCTCGCCCCGTCCATCCGGGCCGCCTCCAGCAGCTCGGTCGGGATCGCCTCGGCGGCGAACACCCACATCAGATAGAGGCCGAACGGCGACACCAGCGACGGGATGATGACCGCCCACGGGGTGTCGGTCAGCCCCATCTTGCTGAACATCAGGAAGGTGGGCACCGCCAGCGCCGTACCCGGCACGGCCACCGCGCCGATCACCACGGCGAACACGGCGCGCCTGCCGGGGAACTGGAACTTCGCCAGCGCGTACCCGCCGAGCACGGCCAGCAGCGTCGCGCCGCCCGCGCCGAGCCCCACGTACAGCAGGGTGTTCAGCAGCCAGCGGCCGAAGATGCCGTCGTGGTAGGTGAAGGTGTCCCGGACGTTGTCCCACAGGGCGAAGTCGTGGGCGAACCAGAGGCCGCCTGAGTCGGCCAGGCCGGCCTGGGTCTTCGTCGAGTTGATGACCAGCCAGATCAGCGGCACCACGGTGTAGAGGACCATCAGGGCCATCAGCACCGTCAGCAGCACGTTGCGCCTCGGCTTGCCGGGGGTGTGCTTCTTACGGGGGGTGCGCAGTCCGGGCGCGGCGCTCTTCGCGGGGGAGGCGGTGACAGAGGTGCTCATCGGGTCACGCTTCCTTACGCATGCCGCGCAGCTGGACGGCGTAGGCGACGATCATCGTGATGACGCCCATGATGATGGCCACCGTCGCGGAGTAGTTGTGCTGCTGGCCGTTGAACGACAGCGAGTACGTGTAGAAGTTCGGCGTGAAGTCCGTGGTGATGGAGTTCAGCGCCAGTGGACGCAGGATGCTCGGCTCGTTGAAGAGCTGGAAGCTGCCGATGATGGAGAAGATCGTGGCGATGACGATCGCTCCCCGGATCGCGGGCAGCTTGATCGAGCGGATGATCCGCCACTGCCCGGCGCCGTCGATCTCCGCCGCCTCGTACAGCGAGGTCGGGACGACGCGCAGCGCCGAGTAGAAGATCAGCATGTTGTACCCGACGAACTCCCAGGTCACGATGTTGCCGATGGAGGCGAGCACCCAGCCGGGGGAGAGCAGGTCGGGCAGCGTGACACCGAAAGCGGAGTTGATGTCGCCCACCAGGCCGTACTTGGTGCCGTACATGAAGCCCCACATCAGGGTGGCGACCACGGCGGGCACGGCGTACGGGAGGAAGATCGTGATCCGGAAGAAGCTCTTGCCGTACAGCCGGCCGCTGTCCAGCGCCAGCGCCACCAGCAGGGCGATGCCGAGCATGAGCGGCACCTGGACGGCCAGGAAGAGCGCCACCCGGCCGACGGCGCCCCAGAAGGCGTCGTCCTGCAGGGCCCGGGTGTAGTTGTCCAGGCCGACGAACCGGTTTCCGCCGATGAGCTGGTTCCGGAAGAGGCTGAGGTAGATCGAGTACACGATCGGGGCCAGGAAGACCAGCGCGAACACGGCCACGAACGGACCGAGGAAACCCCACCCGGTCCAGGAGCGGCGGTCCCGTTTCGCCGGAGGCGGTGCCGGCCGCGGCTCGGCGGCCACCGGCGGTTGCAGCGTCGTCATGTAGTTCCTCGCTCGTCCAGTCCTGGAACCGGCGGTGATGCGCGGAGATTTCCGGTCGCCTCACCGCCACCATGATGTTTGCGTAAACATCAGCCACGCAAGGGGGCTGTACAAGCTGTTATGTTTACGTAAACATCTGATGGCGGCATGTTTACACTGCCCCGATAACGATGGTCAAGGGCCCTCCGGGGAGACTGTGACAGCTGAGCCGACAGAGAGGTGGGCACACGGGGTGGACATGGCCGAAAGAACACCGGCGAGAGGGTCACGGCGGCCGCGGGCCACGGCCTCCATGGCGGACGTCGCGCGGCTCGCGGGGGTGTCCTCGCAGACGGTGTCCCGGGTCTCCAACGGGTATGCCGGGGTGAACGAGGGGACCCGGCGGCAGGTGCTCGAGGCCATGAAGGAACTCGGCTACCGGCCCAACAGCGCCGCCCGGGCCCTCAAGCGCGGGGAGTTCCGCACCATAGGCGTCATCACGTTCACGCTGTCCACCACCGGCAATGTGCGCACCCTGGAGGCGATCGCCACCTCGGCCGCCGAAGAGGGCTACGCGGTGACGCTGCTCCCGGTGGCCGTGCCCACCTCCGACGAGGTGCGCGGCGCCTTCTCCCGGCTGGAGGAACTGGCCGTCGACGCGGTGATCGTCATCATGGAGGTGCACCTGCTCGACGCGGCGACCGTCAAACTCCCGCCGCACGTCCAGGTCGTCGTGGTGGACTCCGACGCCGGCGACCACTACACCGTCGTCGACACCGACCAGGCCGGCGGCACCCGCACCGCCGTCCAGCACCTCCTCGACCTCGGCCACCGCACCGTCTGGCACCTCGGCGGGCCCGAGGGCTCGTTCGCCGCGCAACGCCGCGCGGACGCCTGGCGCGCCGCCCTCACCGAGGCGGGCCGCCCGGCCCCGCCCCTGGTCCGCGGCGACTGGTCGGCGGAGTCCGGCTACCGGGCCGGCCTCGAACTCGCGGCCCATGGGGAGTGCACGGCCGTCTTCGCGGCCAACGACCAGATGGCCCTGGGTCTGCTGCGCGCCCTGCACGAAAGCGGCCGCCGGGTGCCCGAGGACGTCAGCGTCATCGGTTTCGACGACATCCCCGAGGCGAGCTCCTTCCTGCCCCCGCTCACCACCCTGCACCAGGACTTCGCCGAGGTGGGCCGGCTGTGCGTCCGGGCCGTGCTGCGCAAGATGCGCCCGGACGGCGCCGAACACGGCACCACGCTCGTGCCGACGCGGCTCGTGCACCGGCAGAGCACGGCCCCGCCGCCCGGGTCGGACTGACACCGGGCGGCGCCGACCGCGCCGTCCCGGGGCAAGGGGGCTGTGCGGTCGTCCGCGCAGAGCACGGCGGCTCTACGACAACACGGCGCGCAAGACGACTGGGGGGCCGGCGTCCGGGAGCCTCCGGTCACCTCGGGTGCGCGCACGCGGTCCGCGTCCGGGAGTCTCTGGTCACCGGTCATCACCTCGGGTGCTCGCCCACGGCCCGGGCCGCGGTGCGCCAGGCCGTCGTGACGGCGAGCCGGGCGGCCGTCGTACCGCGCTCCGTCTCCGCGGGCAGCCGCAGCGGCGCGCCCAGGTGGACGTGGCAGTGCGGGCGCCGCACCGGCGCCGTCAACGTGCCCGCCAGCTGCTTCGCGGCCGAGCCGGAGGCGATGCGCCGGGCACCCGCGTGGCCCACCGGCACCACCAGGGCGCCGGTCGCCTGCGCCAGCCGGGCCAGCCCGGTGCGGAACGGTTCGGGCGCGGTCGCCGCGGCGTCCCTGCGGCGCGGCAGCCCGCCCTCGCCGTACAGCAGCACGTGTCGCCCGCCCGCCAGCGCCTCCGCGGCGGCGTCGAGAGCCAGCGCCGCGTGCGCCGTGCGGCGGTGTACCGGGATGTGCCCCGCCCGGGACAGCGCCCGGCCGAGCAGCGGTACGCGCCACAGCCCCGCGGTCGCCATGACCACCGGCTCCAGTTCGAACCGCCGCAGGGCGGCCATGACGACGGCGGGGTCGGCGAGGGAGTCGTGGTTGGCCACGAAGATGCTGCCCGCGGGCAGCCGCAGCTTGATCTCGCTGGTGACGGTGAGCCGCCCGAAGAGCGGCGTCAGGGCGATGACGGCACGGCTGAACACGAGGGTGCCTCTCCGTAGGGGCGGTCGGAGCCTCAGTGTCGTGGGTCCCGGCCGGCCGCGCCTGAGTACCGCTACTCAGATCCCTGCGCCGAACGCCTCCCGGAATCAGCCGAACGTCTCCCGGCAACAGCCGAACACCGCACGGAATCACCGGTGTTCAGCGCCCCGTCGGGGGCATCCGCACAGCAGCGGCTCGCCCGGGAGGCGGGCCCCACCCCGAAAGGACGGACCCCGTGCTCGCCATCGTCTCGGCAGTGCTGTTCTTCATCGCCTTCCTGATCAACGCGGCGGACATCTCCACCAACGACACCTTCACCTCCACCAACGTCATGCTCCTCGGCCTGACCGCGCTCGCCCTTCACGTCGCGGGCATCGGCAGCGGCTGGTCGGTGCGCGGCCGCCGACGCTGAGCGCGCCGCCCGGCGACCCGCGGGAAAAGCCGGCCCGTACTCGCGGACAGCCGCTCCCACGAGGGAAGATGGGGCCGCAGGTCAATGGTCAACCGATGTGGAGGAGCGGGCACATGCAGCACGAGCGAGCGGGCCAGGCGGCCGGCCCCGAGGATCTCGTCGACGTCGCCCGGCTGGTCACCGCGTACTACGCGCTGCACCCCGACCCGGCCGATCCGGCGCAGCGCGTAACGTTCGGCACCTCCGGGCACCGCGGGTCGTCGCTGAACACCGCGTTCAACGAGGACCACATCGCGGCCACCAGCCAGGCCATCTGCGAGTACCGGGCCGCGCAGGGCACCGACGGTCCCCTCTTCCTCGGCGCCGACAGCCACGCCCTGTCGGAGCCGGCCCGGGTCACCGCTCTCGAGGTGTTCGCGGCGAACGGCGTGACCGTGCTCATCGACAGCGCCGACGGCTACACGCCCACGCCCGCCGTCTCGCACGCCATCCTGACCCACAACCGGGGGCGCACCGCCGCTCTCGCCGACGGCGTCGTGGTCACCCCCTCGCACAACCCGCCCGCCGACGGCGGCTTCAAGTACAACCCGCCGAGCGGCGGGCCCGCGGGCTCCGACGCCACCTCCTGGATCCAGGACCGGGCCAACGAGATCATCGGCGCCGGCCTGAAGGACGTCCGGCGCGTCCCCTACACGCGGGCCCTCGCCGCACCCACGACGCAGCGGTACGACTTCCTCGGCGCGTACGTCGCCGATCTGCCCGGCGTCCTCGACCTGGACGCGATCCGCGCCGCCGGCGTGCGCATCGGCGCCGACCCGCTGGGCGGGGCCTCGGTCGCCTACTGGGGCAGGATCGCCGAGCAGCACCGCCTCGACCTCACCGTGGTCAATCCGCTCACCGACCCGACCTGGCGATTCATGACGCTGGACTGGGACGGCAAGATCCGCATGGACTGCTCGTCGCCGTACGCGATGGCCTCCCTCATCGGCCGCCGCGACCGCTTCGACATCGCCACAGGCAACGACGCGGACGCCGACCGGCACGGGATCGTCACCCCCGACGCGGGCCTGATGAACCCCAACCACTATCTGGCCGCGGCCATCGCCTACCTCTACGCGCACCGCGAGCAGTGGCCCGCGAGTGCGGGCATCGGCAAGACGCTGGTGTCGTCCTCCATGATCGACCGCGTCGCCGGCGACCTCGGACGCCGGCTGGTCGAGGTGCCCGTCGGCTTCAAGTGGTTCGTGGACGGCCTGGTGGACGGTTCACTCGGCTTCGGCGGAGAGGAGTCCGCGGGCGCGTCCTTCCTGCGCCGCGACGGCTCCGTCTGGACGACCGACAAGGACGGCCTCATCCTCGCCCTGCTGGCCTCCGAGATCACGGCGGTGACCGGCAAGACCCCTTCCGAGCACTACGCCGCGCTCACCGACCGCTTCGGCGCTCCCGCCTACGCCCGCATCGACGCCCCGGCCACCCGGGAGGAGAAGGCGCTGCTCGGCAGGCTGTCGCCCGCCCAGGTCGCCGCCGACTCTCTGGCCGGCGAGGCGGTCACCGGCGTGCTCACCGAGGCGCCCGGCAACGGCGCGTCCATCGGCGGCATCAAGGTGACCACCGAGAACGCCTGGTTCGCGGCCCGCCCGTCGGGGACCGAGGACGTCTACAAGATCTACGCCGAGTCCTTCCTCGGCCCCGACCACCTGCGCCGGGTCCAGGAGGAGGCCAAGGACGTGGTCGACGCGGCACTGGGCGGCTGAGCAGCGGCGGCGGGGCGCGGGGGGTCGGTGACCGGCGCGCTTGCCGGGGCTCCCGCGCCCGTGGCGACGCTCGCACCGTGCCCGCGCCTGCCTGCGCGCCTGCTTCCGTGCCGCGCCTGTGCCGCGCCCGCGCCTGTGCCGCGCCCGCGCCTGTGCCGCGCCCGCGCCTGTGCCGGCGCTCGCACCCGTGCCCGCGCCTGCCTGCGCGCCTCCTCCCGCGTCCGGGGCCGCGTCCGTCGGCGCTCCCGCTGTCGCGTGCGTCGGTTTTCCGCGGCGGCGGGCGGCTGCGCCGGGCTCGGCGGGCCCACTCCTGCGCGGTGTGCCTGTCGGGCCCCACCTCAGGGCCGGTATCATCCTCTAAAGGTAAAATCTGAGGTTTGCCCGACAGGGCCGTCCTCCCGACGAGCTGCCGTCCCGCCGGAGTGATCATGTCCCGCAAGCGCACCACGGACGACGGCGACGAGCTGCTGGCCAGGCTCGGTTCGCTGACCGCCCAGGCGCGTGAGCGCGCGGAGCAGCAACGCTCACGCGTCGAGCTGGCCCTCGCCCTCCAGCGCGGCATGCTGCCCCGGGACCTGCCCACCGGCCCCGGATTCCGGCTGGCCGTGCAGTACGCGCCCGCCTGCCACGGCCTCAACGTGGGCGGCGACTGGTACGACGCGTTCACCATGCCCGACGGGCGCGTCGGCCTGTCCATCGGCGACGTCCAGGGCCACAACATAGAGGCGACCGCCTTCATGGGTCAGGTCCGGGCCGGACTGCGGGCCCTCGCCTCCGTGACCGGCGAGCCGGGCGAGCTGCTCGCCCGGACCAACGACCTGCTGCTCTCCCTCGGCAGCGACCTCTTCGCCACCTGCACGTTCATGCGGCTCGATCCCGCCACCGGAGTGCTCGAGAGCGCCCGGGCCGGGCACATCCCGTGCGTGTGGGCCACCGCGGACGGCAAGTCCGGCGTCGCCGAGGACGAGGGCGGACCGCCGCTGGGGGTCCAGGAGGGTTCGGACTATCCCGTCACCCGCTACCGGCTCACCAAGGGCGGAGTGTTCGTCCTCCTCACGGACGGTGTGGTCGAAGGACCGACGCTGAGCGTCGAGGAGGGCCTCGACCAGGTCGTACGGCTCGCGGGCATAGCAGCCGTCGCGCAGATGGAGGCGGACGCGCTCGCCGCCGCGGTGATCAAGCGCGCCGAGCGGGTCGGACACGAGGACGACGCGGCGGTGCTGGTGGTGGGACACGACGGGCTGGGGGCGCCGGAAGTGCCCCGCGTTCAGCCGTAGGCCGGACGGCGGGCAGGCCTCAGCCGACGGAAGGGAGGCGGGGGCGCTCGCCTCGCCGACAGTGTGCCGCCGGTGTCTGATGGCTGCTGTGGTGGGTACCGAGGATCTGCGCCGGCCGGCCGGCTTCGTCGTGCTGACGTCGGCCGTCGCCCTCTGCTACTACGCGGCGGGGCGGCTGGGCCTCATGCGGGAGCTCGTCGTCGAGGGCGCGGTGTTCACTCCCATCTGGCCGCCCACCGGCGTGGCGGTGGCCTGTCTGCTGCTCTTCGGGCTCCGCTGCGCGCCGGGCATCGCCCTCGGCGCCCTGTTCGTCATCATGTCCCTGACCTCGCTGCGTCCCGTGGTGATCGGCAACCTGGTGGGCAACACCGCCGCCCCGGTCTGCGCGTACCTCCTGCTGCGCCGCGTGGGCTTCCGCAACGACCTGGCCCGATGGCGCGACGGCCTCGCACTGGTGTTCCTGGGGGCGCTCACCGCGATGCTGGTGAGCGCGACCGTGGGCGTCGGTCTGCTGCTGCTCACCGACCGCCTCGGCGCGCACAGCTTCTGGCCCGTCTGGCTCGCCTGGTGGGTCGGCGACGCGATGGGCGTGCTGCTCGTCACCCCCCTGCTGCTCGTGCTGTTCGCGGTGCGCCTGCCCCTGGACCTGTCGCGCTGGAAGGAGGCCACGGTGCTGGCCCTCTGCGCCTGCGCCCTGGTCCCGCCGGCCACGCGCAGTTCCGTCAGCCTCCTGTTCCTGGTCTACCCGCTGCTCATCTGGGCGGCGCTGCGCTTCCAGCTCGCCGGCAGCATGCTGTGCGCGCTGTTCACCTCGGTGCTGGCCACCATCGCCGCGACGGACGCCGTCGGGCCCTTCGAGCGACTCACCCGGATCGAGGTGATGATCAAGCTCCAGGCCTTCAACGGGACGATGGCCCTCACCGCCCTGCTGCTCTCCGCGCTGATCGCCGAGCAGCGCAACACCCGCCGTTCCGTGGAACGCGCCTGCCAGGAACTGGTCGAGGTTCTGGAACACCTCACCGCAGGCGAGGCCCCGCCCGGCCGCCCGCCGAAGGACCCCGAGGACTGACGCCGCCGCCCGGACCACCGCCGGGACCTGCGGGTCGCCGTCGATGTCAGTGGCTGCGCCTACGGTTCGATCAGTGGGACCCGCCGGAACGGCCGCGGGCCCGCCTGGGGAGGGGTGTGTCATGTCTAGCGGTTCCAGCACGCTGTCCACGACGTATCTGGAGCTGTCGCAGGACGACGGCGGTGCACACAAGTTCTACGAAGTCACCGTCGAGGGCACGGTGGTGACCGTGCGGTACGGGCGGATCGGCGCCACGGGGCAGGTGCAGACGACCGCGTTCCCCACCGTCGAGAAGGCGCGCGCCGCCGCCGCGAAGAAGGTCGGGGAGAAGGTCCGCAAGGGCTATGCGCCGGCCGTCGCCGGGCAGCGCGCCCCTCGTGCGGTCACGCGCCGTCAGGTGGCGTCGGCGCCGTCGACGGCGCGCGCGGTGGCGCCGGTGCTGTGGCGGTTCCGCACCGGATCCTCCGCGTTCGGCATCCATGTGGACGACGACCACTGCTGGGTCGGCAATCAGGCGGGCGACGTCTACACCCTGGACCACGACGGCGGCGTCCTCGCCCGCTTCACCCTGCCTGACGGCGTGAAGTGCCTGGTCGCCGACGACTTCTGGATCTACGCCGGCTGTGACGACGGCAAGGTGTACGACCTGTCCTCGAAGCTGCCGTTCGCGGCGTACGACATCACCGCCGACGTCGACATCTTCTGGCTGGACATCCACGAGGGCGTGCTGAACGTCTCCGACCGGGCCGGCCGGCTCACCGTCATCGACCACGAGGACGAGCACCAGTGGGCCCGTCGCAGCCAGGGCGAGCACGCGTGGATGGTCCGCGCCGACGACGGCGGCGTCTATCACGGCCACCACCGGGGCGTCACCGCCTACGCGCCCGACGGCGGCGGCGAACTCTGGCACACGCCCACCCGCGGCGGCGTCCTCTTCGGCTGGCAGGAGGACGACGCCGTGTACGCGGGCACCGCCCACCGGGTGGTCCAGCGGCTGTCGAAGGCGACGGGCGCGATCGAGGCCACGTACGGCTGCGACAGCGCCGTGTACTCGTGCGC
This sequence comes from Streptomyces sp. B21-105, assembly GCF_036898465.1. Taxonomy (NCBI): domain Bacteria; kingdom Bacillati; phylum Actinomycetota; class Actinomycetes; order Kitasatosporales; family Streptomycetaceae; genus Streptomyces; species Streptomyces sp. B21-105. The sequence goes on from NZ_JARUMJ010000001.1 coordinate 8,717,117, forward strand.
CACCTCGCCCGGCGGCCGGTTCGTGTTCGCGGGTGACGCGTCGTCGTCCGTCTACTGCTTCGACCGGGACGGCACCCGCCTGTGGAAGCTCGGCACCGGCGGCGGCTCGGCCCTGTCGATGCAGTACCACGACGAACGGCTGTATCTGGTGACCACCGACGGCTCGCTGGTCTGCGTGGACGCGAGCGAGACGGCTGTCTCCGCGGCGCAGCAGGGCACGGTGCCGGTGGCGCGGGACGTGAAGCTCGCCGCGGTGCTGCCGACCTACGCCCCGGCCACCGCCATGAGCGCGGTGGCGACGGTCGCCCAGGCGCCCGCCGGCGCCGTCGTCGTCGAGTGCGTCCGGGAAGGCGGCCGGGTCCGGGTGCACGTGGTCTCCGAGGGCTACGACACGTCGTGGAACGTGCAGTTCCCGCGCGAGATACGCGAGCCCGGGGCGCGGTACGCGGTGGACGCCCTGCACTCGGCGGCCGGCGGCTTCTACCGGGTCCGCGGCGACATCCGACGACTGCTGTGAGCGGCGGAGGGGGCGCGTCCGCGACGCGGCTGCCGGTGGGGGCGACGGCACGTCGCCCCCAAGGAGGTCCGTTCGTCAGGTCGCGGTCCGGCCGGCGGCTAGGGCTTGCGGGCGAGGCCGCCGTGCTCGCCGATCACGGCCGGGGCCGGGGCGGCGGCCTCCGGACGCCACAGCGGGACCGGGACGACTCCGGGCTCCAGCAGTTCCAGACCGTCGAAGTACGCCGTGATCTCGTCGACCGTGCGCAGGTTGTACGGGACCGCGCCGCTCTCGTTGTAGGCGTCCTGGGCCTGCTCGAAGACCGGGTCCACGCCCCGCGAGCCGTCGTTGACGGACAGATAGCTCCCGGAGGGCAGGGCGGCCATCAGCCGGGTGACGACGGAACGGGCCTCGTCGTAGTCGGCGACATGCCCCAGGATGTTGCTGAGGATGAGCGCCGTGGGGCGGGTGAAGTCCAGCGTCTCGGCGGCGGCCGCCAGGATGCGCTCGGGGTCCAGCACGTTGGCGTCGACGTAGGCGGTCGCGCCCTGCGGGGTGGAGGTGAGCAGGGCGCGGGCGTGGGCGAGGACCAGCGGGTCGTTGTCGACGTAGACGATCCGCGTCTCGGGCGCGAGCCCCTGGGCGACCTCGTGGGTGTTCTCGGCGGTCGGCAGGCCGGTCCCCACGTCGAGGAACTGGCGGATGCCGGCCTCGGCGACGAGGAACGTGATGTTGCGGCGCAGGAAGGCACGGCTGCTGCGGGCGATGGTGACGATGCCGGGGAAGACGGCGGTGTACGCGTCGCCGGCCTGCTCGTCGACGGGGTAGTTGTCCTTCCCGCCCAGCCAGTAGTTCCAGATGCGGGCCGAGTGCGGCACCGTCGTGTCGATCTTCTGAGGGGCCGCCGGTCCGGGCGTGGTGACATGGTCGGTCATGAAGGGCGTCCGTCTTTCAGCCGTGGCATGAGCAGGTCGAGCACAACTTACGTCCCAACGGCCATGTTACGGACACCAGTTAACATTTTCGGTCGGATCCAGCGGCCTATCGGCACAATTGCCCGGTGTGGCGCCAAGGTGTCTCCAGGCGCGACGAACCGTCACCATGCGGTCTCCAGGCACTCCGCCAGCCGTGCGACGGCCGTCGGATCCGGCAGATTCCGCAGCGAGGCGACGACCTGACCGCTCGCGAACTCCCTCAGCGCCGGCGTCACCGTCGGGTCGATCGCGCACTCGGCCTGCACGTGGACGTAGTTCAGGGTGGTGGCGAAGAGCATCGAGAACGAGTCCAGGCCCTTGAGGACGGGCCGGCCGCCGGCTTCCCGGTACGCGCGCACCAGCCGCCGGGCGGACCCGGCGTGGAAGTCGTTCCCGCCGGACCACACGAACACGACCTGCGCGAGTTCGCGCCCCGCCGACGTCGGCCCGGCGTTGTCCCAGTCGAGGAGAACCGGCCCGTGCGGTCCCACCAGCACGTTCTGGGGCTGCACATCGAGATGCGACATCACCACGTCCGCACCGGCCGCCGGAACGCCGTCGGCGACGGACGCGGTGACATGGCGGGCGAGCTCCCCGGCCGACGAGGCGACGAACCGGCCCAGGGCGTCGCCCCACGGCACGCCGGCCCGCCGCACCCGCGCGTGCAGCCCCGCCCACTCGGCGGGCGAAGGGCACCGTTCGTACCAGGGACCAGGCGTCCCGGCCGTGTCCGCCCCCGCCCGGTGCAGGACGGCGAGCGTGCGGCCGCACCAGCTGAGGAGCTCCGGATCGGACGCGTCCGCACGGGCTCCCTCGACCCACTCGTACAGCTTCACGCAGGGCCCGTCGGGCGAGCCGCCGAGCCGTGTGAGGTAGGCGCCGGCCCGGTCGGGAAGGAGCCGCGGAGAGGCGATGCCCAGCCCCTCCGCGGCGTCGCGCAGCGCGGCCTCCCGCAGAACCTGCTCTTCGTCACCGTCGAAGAGCAGCTCCTTCACCGCCCATGCGGGCCCGCCCGACAGGCCGTTCGGCGCGTGCTTCCGCGTCAGCTTCCAGATCTGCCCGAGCGCGCCACGCGCGACCGGCGCCATGGCCCACTCACCGGAGCCCAGCGCGTACGCGTCCGCGACGGCGTCACCCGGGCCGTCCGTGTCGTGCATGTGTGACTCCCGTCGAGCAGTCGGTGCGCCGGTGCGCCGGTGTGCCGGTGTGACGGGCCGGTCAAGGCTTGATGCCGACGCCCGTCCAGAGGCTGACCGTGGCGTCCGTGGCCTCGACGGCGGCGTCCGGACGCCAGCGGTGGCCGACCGTGACGCCGGGGTCGAGGAGGTCGAGCCCGTCGAAGAATCGGGTGACGTCCTGCCGCGAGCGGAACCGCACCGGCGTGCCCGCGTTCGTGTAGATGTCGGTGACCTTCTGCCAGGTGGCCGGGTCGAAGTCGGGCGTGCAGTGGCTGAGGGCCAGCGCGCTGCCCGACGGCAGGGCGTCCAGCAGCCGTCCCACGATGCCGTACGGGTCCTGCGCGTCGGTGACGAAGTGCATGAGCGCGTTGAGGGACAGGGCAACCGGCCGGTCCAGGTCGAGCACCTCGGCCAGCGCGGGCGCTTCGAGCAGTGCGCCGGGGTCGTTCACGTCACCGTGGACGTAGGCCGTGCGGCCCTGGGGCGTGCTGCGCATCAGCCGCTCCGCGTACTTCAGGACGAGCGGGTCGTTGTCGGCGTAGACGACGCGCGCGTCGGGGACCACGGACTGGGCGACCTGGTGCAGGTTGGGCTCGGTGGGGATGCCGGTACCGATGTCCAGCCACTGGCGGATGCCGTGCTCACGCGCGAGGACCCGGGTGGCCCGGTGCATGAACGCGCGGTTCTCCCGGGCGCACACGAAGATGCCCGGGTAGACCGACGCCACGGTCTCCGCGGCCTGCTTGTCCACGTCGAAGTGGTCCTTGCCGCCGAGGTAGTAGTCGTACATCCGGGCGGAATGCGGCCTGCTGGTGTCGATGTCCCGCGGGGCGTTCGAGGTGGTCATCCTGTGCCTTTCGGTGGTGTGCGTGGGGGGTGTCCGGCGGATCACGCCGGTGGGCGGACGTCTTGCGCCGTCCGTGCCCGGGTCTCAGCCGGCCGCGAGATGGTCGGCGAGACCCCGTTTGACGCCCGCGACGAACGCGGCGATCTCCTCGGGGGTGTAGATCAGCGCGGGGCCGGCGGGATCGGTCGACTGCCGCATCGCCACACGTCCGTCGGCCAGTTGCTTCGTCTGTACGCACTGGCCGCCGTTGGGGCCGCTCCACGGCGACTCCCAGCCGTGCTCGCCGAGATCGGAGGCGGGCATCCCGTTGTAGACATGGTGGTGGGCACGCCCGTCCATGCCTTGTACACCGGTCATGAGTACTCCTTGCGCATCCGGTTCAGCAGCGCCCTGCTGGCGTTGTCCGAGGTCAGCAGGGACATGCGGTTGTGCGCCTCCAGATGGGCCGCGACATCGGAGCGCTGGTCCAGATAGACGGCGCCGGAGAGGATCTCGGTGTAGACGATGTCCGGCAGCTCCGGCTCCTCGAACCGGAAGTACGTGAACGGGGCGCACGCGCCGAAGTGGGCGCCCGCCGCGAACGGCACCACGTCCACGCTGACATGCTCCAGCTCCGACACCTCCAGCAGCCGCTCGATCTGCTCCCGCATCACCTCGGCGCCGCCTACCACCCGGTGCAGCACGGCCTCCTCCAGCACCACCCACAGCGTGGGCGCGTCGGCTCTCTCCAGCAGGCTCTGTCGGCGCAGCCGCAGGTCGACGCGGCGCCGCAGATCGTCGTCCCCGTCGTTCGGGAAACCACCGCTGAGGACGGCGCGGGCGTAACGCGCGCTCTGCAGCAGCCCGGTGACGTAGTGGGGCTCGTACGCGCGCAGGGTCCGGGCCGCGGTCTCCAGGCTGACGTAGGCGCTGAACCAGCTCGGCAGCACGTCGCGGTACGGGTGCCACCAGCCCGGCTCGTTGGCCCGCTCGGCGAGAGCGACGAACTCCTCGATCTCCTGCCGGCCGGCCCCGTACGTCTCCAGCAGGATCTCCACGTACAGCGGCCGCAGTCCGACCTCCGCCTTCTCCAGGCGGCGCACGGTCAGCGGCTTCACCCGCAGCGCCCTGGCCGCGTCCTCCAGCGAGACTCCCGCGCCCCGGCGCCGCTCCTGGAGGCGCCGGCCGAGGATCATGCGCAGCACGGTGGGCGCACTGGCGCCGCCCGCGCCCGAACGGCCTTCGCTCACGCCTACCTCCTGGAAGAAGACACCGCCACGAGTCCGGCGACGGCGTGCCGGAGCGGCCGGACGGATATCGGCTTGCTGAAATTATCAGGCAGTCAGTTGCAGCTTGAACTTCAGTGCGAGCATAGTTACTTGTGTGAACTGCGCCGACGAACTCGACCGTTCCCCCGTCAAACTCCGTCATCCTCACGCGAGTTGGACTGCTCGGGAGTTCGCCGACGCAGGGCCCGTCCGGAACACCCCCTCCTCCTGGGCCCCTTGCACACCTTCCCCGGCCTCTGGCCGCTCCCGCCCCCACGGAAGGCGACCACCGTGTCCCCCCACACGACCTCCCCTCAGTTCTTAGACACCTGGAGCCCGGACCGGACGCACTGGCTCGAACTCCCCGCGCACCGCTCCAGCGTGTCGATCGCCCGCCGCTCCATGACCATGTGGCTGACCGCCTGGCGCATGCCGGGCGAGTTGTGCGCGGACGCCGTCCTGCTCGTCTCGGAACTGGCCACCAACGCCGTACGGCACACCCTCGGCACCCGGTTCCTGTGCGGGGTCGGCCTCGTCACCGAGGGATGCCTGCGTCTGGAGGTGCACGACCACGACCGCACGGGCCGCGGCCTGCCGCGCTGCGAACCCGGCCCCGACGACGAGGGCGGCCGCGGGCTGCTCCTCGTCGAGCAGCTCTCCCAGGCCTGGGGAGTGGACCGGTCCAGACTCACCGGCGGCAACGCGGTGTGGGCGACCCTGGCGAGCTGAGCGCAGCCCCGGGGGGTCCGCCGCGCATTCGAGCCCTCCGAAGGACGTCCCGCAGGCGGCGCCCGAGGGCGTTGTCAGTGGTGGCGGGCAGGATGACAGGCATGACAACACGTGGTGCAGTGATCGGGGACGCCGCCGCCTACGCGCAGGCGGTCGAGGACGCGGTGAAGGCGTCGGCGGCGTACTACGCGGCCGGCACGTCGGGGCTGGACGACGACGACTACGACCGGCTGGTGCGGTCCATCGCGGCCTGGGAGGCCGAGCACCCGGAGCAGACCCTGGCCGACTCCCCGACGGGGAAGGTCGCCGGCGGGGCCGTGGTGGGCGACGTGCCGCACACCACGGCGATGCTGAGCCTGGACAACGTGTTCTCGCCCGAGGAGTTCACGGCGTGGACCGTCTCGCTGACAAGACGCATCGGCCGCGAGGTCACCCGGTACAGCGTGGAGCCGAAGCTCGACGGCCTGGCGATCGCGGCCCGCTACCGGCAGGGCCGGCTGACACAGCTCGTCACCCGCGGCGACGGGACGGCCGGGGAGGACGTCTCGCACGCGATCGGCACCGTGGAGGGTCTGCCGGCCGAACTGGCACAGCCCGTCACTGTGGAGGTGCGCGGCGAAGTCCTCATGACGAACGCCCAGTTCGAGCACGCCAACGAGGTGCGCACCGCACACGGCGGAGCACCGTTCGCCAACCCCCGCAACGCCGCCGCGGGCACCCTGCGCGCCCGGGAACGCGCCTACACCGTGCCGATGACGTTCTTCGCCTATGGCCTGCTGCCTCTCCCCGACACCGACCCGGCACTCGCCGAGCAGCTGAGCAGGAGCGCCCACAGCGACCTCATGACCGAGGCCGCCGCGCTCGGCGTGCACACCACGGCCGCCACCGCCGTGCCCGGCATCACCGCGGCCACCGTCGAGGAGGTCCTGGCCCGGGTGGCGGAGACGGCGGCTCTGCGCGCGGCGTTGCCGTTCGGGATCGACGGGATCGTCGTCAAGGCCGACCTGGCCGCCGACCAGACGGCAGCCGGATCCGGGTCCCGCGCCCCGCGCTGGGCGATCGCGTTCAAGCTGCGTGCCGTGGAGAAGATCACCCGGCTGCTGGCGGTGGAGTGGAACGTGGGCCGCACCGGAGTCATCGCCCCGCGCGCCGTCCTGGAGCCGGTCGAGATCGAGGGCTCCACCATCACCTACGCCACCCTCCACAACCCGGCCGACATCACCCGCCGCGACCTGCGCCTCGGCGACCGGGTCATGGTCCACCGAGCCGGTGACGTCATCCCGCGCATCGAGGCCCCGGTCGCCCATCTGCGCACCGGCGAGGAACAGCCCATCGTCTTCCCCGAGTCCTGTCCGCGGTGCGGGTCGGGCATCGACACCAGCGAGCAGCGCTGGCGCTGCGAGAACGGCCGCGACTGCCATCTCGTCGCCTCCCTGTCCTACGCCGCCGGGCGCGACCAGCTCGACATCGAGGGCCTCGGCCAAACCCGCGTCGTCCAGCTCGTCGACGCCCGACTGGTCGGGGACCTCGCCGACCTGTTCACCCTGACCCGAGACCAACTGCTGGGCCTGGAGCGGATGGGGGAGACCAGCACGGACAACCTGCTGGCAGCGCTCGCCGCCGCCCGGTCGCAGCCGCTGTCGAGGGTGCTGTGCGCGCTCGGCGTCCGCGGCACCGGCCGTTCGATGTCGCGGCGCATCGCCCGGCACTTCGCCACCATGGACCACCTCAGGGCCGCCGACGCCGAGGCGATCCGGCAGGTCGAGGGCATCGGCGCCGAGAAGGCCCCGTCGATCGTCGCCGAACTCGCCGAACTGGCCCCGCTCATCGACAGACTCGCCGCGGCCGGGGTCAACATGACCGAGCCGGGCGCCACCCCGCCCCTGCCCCGGACAGCCGCGGCAGCGGACGGGGACGGGGACTACGGCGCGGAGGGCGCGAGGGGCACGGACGGAGCGGAAGGCGCCGGTGCGGCGGGCGGGCCGCTGGCCGGGATGACCGTGGTCGTCACCGGCGCGATGACCGGAGCGCTGGAGAAGCTGAGCCGCAATCAGATGAACGAGCTCATCGAACGGGCCGGCGGCCGCTCCTCCTCCAGCGTCTCCGGGAAGACCTCGCTCGTGGTGGCCGGGGAGGGCGCCGGATCCAAGCGCGCCAAGGCCGAGACCCTCGGCGTCCGCCTTGCCGCGCCCGACGAGTTCGCCGTCCTGGTCGCCGACTTCCTCGCCCCGGCCACCGGAGCCCGGCCGCCGGCGTGACCCTCACCGCGGCGGCCGACCGCCGCTCCCGGACCGGCGATCAGCACCCGGTCCGGGCGGCGATCAGCAGCCGATCCGGCCGGTGATCCGCACCACTCGGCCTCGGAGAGCGACGTCACGCCAGGTGGTGCGGTATTGGCCGGGCGCGCGACACGCGGTACCGTCGCTCTGATATCGACGACGTCAGCACGGAAGCCGGTGGAAATCCGGCACGGTCGCGCCACTGTGAACGGTGCGCCCCTCACCGAGGGGCACATCGAGAGTCAGACCCGGAGCCGTCGTCCTGTGCACCACCGAGATGGGACGCGAACTCCCAGAGGAGGCCCTGCCATGGCGCAGCATGTCGCCCAGCCGACCCCCACCACCCCTGTGGTCCCCGCAAAGCTGCCGCTGAAGGACATCGCCCCCTGGGCGGTCTTCTTCGGCGTCCTGATGCTGGTCCTGCTGTACTTCGTCGGCGCCGAACAGGGCGCCACCTCCGTCGTCTCCGGCGAGGGAGTCCACGAGTGGGTGCACGACGCACGCCACCTTCTCGGCTTCCCGTGCCACTGACGAGGGACGCCGCACACTCGATGAACTCCGCAACGGTAAGAAACCTGCTCGTCCGCGGCATGCTCGCCGGCCTCGCGGCCGGCGTGCTCGCCCTGGTCGTCGCCTACTTCCTCGGTGAGCCGAACGTCGACAGCGCGATCGGCTTCGAGGAGTCCCACGCGCCCGCGCACGAGCACGAGGTCGAACTCGTCTCCCGCGGCCTCCAGTCCACCGCGGGCCTCGCCACCGGCGTCCTGGTGTACGGGGTCGCCCTGGGCGGCATCGCCGCCCTCGCCTACTGCTTCGCGCTCGGCCGCGTCGGCCGCTTCACCCCCCGGGCCACGGCGCTCCTGCTCTCGGGAGCGGCGCTGCTCACCGTGTACGTCGTCCCGTTCCTCAAGTACCCGGCCAATCCGCCCGCCGTCGGTGACCACGACACCATCGCCAAGCGGACCACCCTGTTCTTCCTGATGATGGTGCTCGGCGTGCTCCTCGCGGTCGCCGCCGTGATCGCGGGCAAACGCCTCGCGCCGGGACTGGGCGCCTGGTACGCCACGGTCGTCGCCGTTGTCGGCTTCACCGCCGCCATCGGTCTGGCCTACGCGTTCCTGCCCGCCGTCAACGAGGTGCCGGCGGACTTCCCGGCGGCCCTGCTGTGGCGGTTCCGGCTCTCCTCGCTCGCCCTGCAGATCACGATGTGGGCAGGCTTCGGCCTGGCCTTCGGGGAACTGGCCGAACGGCTGCTGAACCCGAAGCCCGCCGCGATCCCGACGGGAACGACGGTGACCACCTCGCGGTGAGCCGCGGACTCCGTCCCGGCGCCCGACGACGATCGGGCGGACGCGGCCTCAGGCCGTCTCCGCCCGGTCCAGCGGGAGTCCCAGCCGCAGGTTCCAGCGGCCGCCGCGCCCGCCGACGGAGGTGGCCGTCAGCGGCGGGACGTCCAGCCGCCAGAAGGCCGCCGCGGGCGCTCCCAGCACATGCACCACCGCGGCCCGTACGACCTCCGGCTCGACGACGGCCAGGGTGCGTCCCGCGCCGTCCGGGATCTCCTCCAGCCAGCGGGCCACCCGTTCGCACAGATCCCGCACGGACTCGCCGCCGTGCGGCGCCGACGCGGGATCGGTGAGCCAGCGGGCCACCGCCTCCGGCTCGGCGGCGCCGACCTCGGCGAGCGTCAGACCCCGCCACCGGCCCACCTGAAGCCCCGCCAACTCCGCCGTCTCCAGCGCGTCGAGACCGAGCGCCTGCGCCGTCCCACCGCAGCGCACGCCCGGCGAGACGAGGACCCGAGCGGCTGCGGGCAGGGTCCCGGCCGCGGCGCGGGCGAGCGCCTCCCCGGCGGCGTCGATCGGGGCCCCGTCGTCGAAACGGGCCTGCCGCAGCGACGAACTCGTCGCGGGCGAGACGAGAACGACCCGGATGGTCATGTGGCGGCTCCTCGTGGTCCGGTCATGAACGTACCCGGGCTTCCGACGCGAGCGCGGAGGGCACGGCAGTACGGAAGGCGCACGGACGGAGGGCGGACGGACTGAGGGCGCGGCCGCGCGGAGAACGGCGTTCCGTGCTGCGCCGGGCTGCGCAGGACCGCGCCGGGCCGCCGCTGAACGGTCAGCCCGCCGGCCGTCGCTCGCCGCCCGGCCGTCCCTCGGTCAGCTGCTCTCCGATCAGCTGCTCTCCGTCCCTTGCCCCACGTTCGTCCGCGCCACGTTCCTCCGCTCCCCGTTCCGCTCGGCGGGCAGGGTGCCCAGGAAGCGTATGTGCGGGCGGCCGTCGGGGCCGTCGCGGGTGAGGCTGGCCCGCACCCCGTAGACGTCGGCGATCAGCGCCTCGGTGAGCACCTCCTGCGGCGTGCCGTCGGCCACCGCCCGGCCCTGCTTGAGGACGACCACCCGGTCGCAGTACATCGCGGCCAGGTTCAGATCGTGCAGTGCGACGACGCTGGTCAGCCCGAGCTCCGTGATCAGGTCCAGCAGCGCGAGCTGGTGCTGGATGTCGAGGTGGTTGGTGGGCTCGTCCAGCAGCAGCTCCCGCGGTTGCTGGGCGAGTGCGCGGGCGACCTGGACACGCTGACGCTCCCCGCCGGAGAGGGTGTGCCACAGCCGGCCGGCCTGGTCGCCGAGACCGGTCCGCTCCAGCGCGGCACGCACCGCCGCCTCGTCCTCGGCCGACGCCGCGCCCCAGGCCCGGCGGTGCGGGACACGGCCGAGACGTACGACGTCCAGAACGCTCAACGCGACCTGGGAGTCGGCCTGTTGCTCCACGACGGCGACCCGCCGGGCGAGCGCCCGCCGCCCGACCCGCTTCAGCGGACGGCCGTCGAGGGTGACGACGCCCGAGGCGGGGGCGAGGACGCCGGCGAGCAGACGCAGCAGCGTGGACTTGCCGGAACCGTTGGGACCGAGCAGACCGGTGACGGTCCCCGGGCGCGGCGCGAGGTCGACCCCGTCCAGGATCAGCGAGCCGCCCGCCGCGTAGGCGAGCCGGTCGCCGCGCAAGCCGTTGTCCTTGGCGGGCCCGGTCATCGCGCGCTCCTGGTCCGGTACAGCACGAGAACGAACGCCGGGACGCCGATCAGCGAGGTCACCACGCCCACCGGCACCTCCTGCGGGTCCAGCACGGTGCGGGCGAGGGTGTCCACCCACACCAGGAACACCGCCCCCGCCAGAGCGGTGGCCGGCAGCAGCCGGGTGTGTCCTGGACCGGTCAGAGCGCGGGCCGCGTGCGGAAGCACCAGGCCGACGAAGCCGATCGCCCCCGCGGAACTGACCAGAGTGGCCGTCAGCAGGGCGGTGGCGCAGAGCAGGACCAGCCGGGTGCGGGCCACGTGCACGCCCAGCGACGCGGCCGCGTCCTGCCCGAACGCGAAGGCGTCCAGCGTCGTCGCGTACCCCGTGCACACCAGCAGCACCGCGACCAGCACCGCCAGACCCACGCCCACGTCCGCCCAGTCGGCTCCGCTGAGCGAGCCGAGCAGCCAGAACAGGACCCCGCGAGTGGTCTCCGCGTCGGCGGCAGTCATGACGACGAACGAGGTGAGCGCCGAGAACAACTGCATCGCCGCCACCCCGGCGAGCACCACGCGGTCCGTGGCGCCGCCCAGCGTGTGACTGAGCAGCAGTACCAGTGCGAAGGAGACCGCCGCGCCCAGGAACGCGCCCCCGGACACCGACAGGGCGCCGCCGCCCGCCCCGAGCACGACCACCACGACCGCGCCCGTCGAGGCGCCGGAGGAGATCCCGAGGACGAACGGGTCGGCGAGCGGGTTGCGCAGCAGGGACTGCATCACCGCGCCGCACACGGCGAGGCCCGCGCCGCACACCGCCGCCAGCAGGGTGCGCGGCAGCCGCAGATTCCACACGATGCCGTCCCTCAGCGGCGTCAACCCGGCCTCGCCGAAGCCGAGATGGGAGGCCACTGTCGACCACACGTCCCCGACGGCGATGTCCGCCGGGCCGATGGTGATCGCCATGGCGACGGACGCGCACAGCAGCACGAGGCCGGCCGCCCACAGCGGCCCGTGGCGCACCCTGTGGCGCGGCTCCCGTGCCGCCACCGCGGGCGCGGCGGCGGCCGCCGGGTCGGCGACAGTCATCCCGCGAGGCCGTACGCGCGCAGTGCCGCGGCCACCTTCTCCACGCCCTCGACCGTGCGCACGGTCGGGTTCATCGCCTGCCCGGACAGCAGCACGTACCGCTTCTTCCGCACGGCGGTCATGTTCCTGGTGACCGGATCGGACTCCAGGAACGCGATCTTCCTGGCCGCGGTCTCGGCCGTCTGCTGCTTACGGGTCAGATCGCCGATGACGAGGACGTCCGGGTCGCGGTCGGCGACCGTCTCCCAGTTGACCTGCGGCCACTCCTCCTCGGTGTCGTCGAAGACGTTCTTCGCACCGACTTCGCGGGTGATGACGCCGGGGGCGCCGCAGCAGCCGGCCAGGTAGGGGGACTGGGAGTTGGCGAACCAGTAGAGGAGGGTGACGTCCTTTGCGTCGAGTCCCGAAGCGGCCCTGCTCACCCGGGACTTCAGGTCGGCCACCAGGATCTCCCCCCGCTTCTCGACACCGAAGACCCGGGCCAGGTCGCGTACTTCGCCGTACACCGCGTCCATGGTGAGCGGCTCGGTGCGGACGCCGTCGCCGTCGCCGCTGTTGTCCTTGCCGGCGCAGTCGGCGGGGGAGAGATAGGCCGGCACCCCGAGCTTCTCGAACTGCTCGCGGGTGGCCACCCCGCCCTTGCCGAGCGTGGAGGCGAACGAGGCGGCCACGAAGTCGGGTTCGACGTCCAGGACCTTCTCGAAGGAGGGTGCGTTGTCGGCCAGCCGCGGCACCCGGGCGTTTGCCTTCTCCAGGCTCTCGGGCAGCGGTTCGGTCCAGGTGGCGGTGCCCGCCATCCGGTCGCCGAGCCCGAGGGAGAGCATGATCTCCGTCGTACCCTGGTTGAGGGAGACCGCCCGCCGCGGGGGCGTGTCGATCCGGACCCGCTGTCCGCAGTTGTCGAGCGTGACCGGATGGCCGGCCGCCTGCCCCCCGGCGGGACCGTCGGTGGCGGCCGAGGAGGCGGGGGAGGTGGCGGATCCGCCGCAGCCGGTCGACAGGAGGGCGCCTGCCAGGAACAGGACGGCAGAGCGGACGGGACGTGCGAACGGCACGGAGTTTCCTTCGTCGTCGAGGGCTCAAGCGCGAAGCCCGGTCGTACGGTGCGCTCCTCCGGCCGGTCTGCGGCACCGGAGGCCGCCAGCAGGTCTTCGGACTCGGGGTCACCCGGGCGAGGCGCCTTCCCGGAGCGCGCGCGTGCGCGCCCCAGTGGCCGAAAGCCCCGCCCGTCGCCCTTACCGCTGCGCGTCAGCTCCGGAGTCTCACCGGATTCCCTGACCCCTGCGCGCCCGGGGGCGCGCACGAGTACGACTGGCTTCGGCAAGCTACCACAGGCGTCGAGGGTCCTGACGGGGGTGACCTTCGACACATCGGAGGTCTCCGGGCCACTACGTGCTTTCATCGTGCACCTGTTGCTCAGCACGCACTGTTCCCGCAGGGAAAGCACGTGTCACCCGACCTTTGACATGGCGTCATATCGGCGTGAAAGGGCCGGAGTGCGGCCGGGTACTTACTTTCAGGTGCGTGGACCGGCATGCAATGACCCGCTCCCGAACCGCCGTTCGAGCGCCTAGTCTGTCGTCCGGACCCCCACCGGGCCTTCCCCCGCAGCGTGGGCGGGATCTTTGCCCGTCCCCACCGAGAACAGGCGGCCGAGGGCATGCAGTCACTGCGCCCAGAAGACCCCGAGCAGCTCGGGCCGTACCGGCTCGTGGCCCGGCTCGGCGCAGGCGGCATGGGCCGGGTCTATCTGGCACGGTCGTCGGCCGGCCGTGTCGTCGCGGTCAAGGTGATCCGTCCCGAGATGGCGGACGACAACAACTTCCGTATCCGCTTCCGGCGGGAGGTGGCGGCCGCGGCCGCAGTCGGCGGTGCCTACACGGCACACGTCGTCGACGCCGCACCGGACGACGAGACGCCCTGGCTCGCCACCGACCACGTACCCGGCCCCACCCTGGCCGAGGCGGTCGCCGCGCACGGGCCGCTGCCGGCGGAGACGGTCCTCGCACTGGGCGCGGGCATCGCCGAGGCGCTGATGGCGGTGCACGCCGAAGGGCTCGTGCACCGTGACCTCAAACCGTCCAACGTGCTGCTCGCGGCGGACGGCCCGCGGGTCATCGACTTCGGCATCGTGCGCGCCCGTGACGGCTATGAACTCACCGGTTCCGGCACCCTGTTCGGCTCCCTCGACTACATGTGCCCGGAGCAGGCAACCGGAGATCCGATGGGCCCCGAGGGCGACGTCTTCTGCCTCGGCTCGGTGCTCGCGTTCGCCGCGTCCGGACGCTCGCCGTTCGGCGGGGCGGTGGGCGCGGCGCTGCTCTACCAGGTGGCCCACGGGGCGCCCGACCTGAGTCTGGTGCCCGAACCGCTGGACAAGATCATCGGTCTGTGTCACGCCAAGGACCCCGTCCTGAGGATCCACCCCGACCGGCTCTCCGCGGCCTGCGCACCCGGCGGCGCCGAACAGGTGCTGACGGAGGGCTGGCTGCCGGCGCCCGTGGCCGCCATGGTCGACGCCCACCGGGCCGCCGTGCGGGACCTGGACCGCCTCGCCCCGCCGGCCGCGGATCCGCGGCCCGGGGCTGCCTTCGCGCCGCCCGCGCCGCCCGAGGGGCCCGTCGCCGAGCGGTCTGAGCTCACCGGCCAGTCGGCATACGGCGCCCCCGAAAGCGGCAGCAGCGACGGGAACAGCTACGGAAACGGCAACAGCTGCGGAAACGGGAACAGATACGGAAGCGGATACGGAAGCGGAGCCAGAAACGGCATCACCAGCAGAAACGAAGACCGAAACGGCTACGCAAACCGCAGCGGAAACCAGGGCGTCGCAAGCCGCGGTGAGGGCGCCACAGCCGTCGGCGGCGCGGAGCCCCCCACGGCACTGGCGCGAGCCGAGTCGTTCGTCTCACCGGACGTGCCGGCCCAGGTGCGGAGGCAGCCCCAGGCGCAGGCGCTCACGCGGGCCGAGTCCCGGGCAGAAACCCGAGCCCGATCCGAAACGGGCTACGAAACGGGCTACGAAACCCGATCCGAAACCGGCTACGAAAACCGGTCCGCAGCCCAGCCCGACGCCCGGTCCGCAGCCCAGGCCGAGACACGAGGACAGGCCGCGGAACCGGCCAAGGGGCGTTCGCAGAGGCCGGGTTCGACGCCGTTGCCGCAATCGGCGTCGAAACGTTCCGCCGCACCCGCACCCGCACCCGCACCCGCACCGTCGCCCGCGCACCACCGGGCTCCCGCACGCACCGGAGTCGCCCGGCGCGCGGTCCTGGGGGCCACCGCCGGCGCGGCGCTCGTCGCGGGAGCGACACTCGCCGTCCGCGGAACGCCGGGCGCAGAACCGGGTACGGAAGCCGCGCGTCCGCTCGGCCGGGCACCGGAGCCGACCTGGGTCTACCGGGGCGGACCGCTGTTGCAGGCCCCGGCCGTCTTCCACGACGGCGCAGCCCTGGTGAAGACCCGCCCGGGGGACATGATCGGCCTCGACGTGAAGAACGGTTCGCGGCCCCGGTGGGTGTATCAGGGCATCAGCCTCTCGCCCGGCCCCGTCCTGCTGATCAACGGCGCGGCGGTCGCGCTGGGCACGGGCGCGACGGTGATCGGCGTGGACCCGGTCGGCGGCGCGGAGCAGTTCACCCTCGACTTCGGCGAGGACTACCGGTTCGACCAGTTGCTCGGCGGCTACGACGATCACACCGTCTCGGTGCTCGGCGCCAAGCTGCAGCGCCGGCCGGGGGAGCAAGGGGTGGCGACCTCCACCGACTCCGTCTTCGGCGTCGACATCGAGGCGCGTCAGGCCGTCGTCATACCGATCGATCCGCAGGACGTCGGCATCGCCCTGCAGCCAGTCCTCACCGGCGAGTACTTCGTCTACGCCGACGGACTGCGCAACGTGGCCGTCCGCGGCACCCGTGACGGCGGCGCGCTGCGCTGGCGGCACCCGGTGGGCTACGACCTCAGGCCGGGCCTGGCCGTGCTCGGGCAGACCGTCTTCGCGGTCGGTTCCGAGGTCATCGCCCTCGAGCTGAGCACCGGCAGGCTCCGGTGGAACACGAAGGCGGAACGGGGCATGTACGCCTCCCTCGGAGCCGTCGGCAACACCGTCTACGTCACCGGCACCGACCCCACCGGCGTGTACGCCTTCGACGCGGCGAACGGCTCCCGGCGCTGGTTCTGCGAGACTCCCCGCCTCGACGTGGACAGTCCCGTCGTGGTGGGCGGGCGCGCCGTGTACGTGACGGCCTTCGAGAGCAAGGACGGCTTCTACGCGATCGACATCGCCTCGGGCCGTCTGCTGTGGAACTTCACCGACGGCCGCGAGACCGGCGTCAACCGGTGGCAGGTCGCCTGCGACGCCGCCGGACATCTGGTGGCCCACCACTTCGACCGGGTCTACGGGCTGTCCGTCACCTGAGGGCGACGCGTTCGAGGCGGGCGGAGCGCGCTTCAGAAGCGGGGACCACCCGTTCGGACCGCGGCCCGCGGCGGCCGACGCGCGAGCACCGCGGCGCGGTGCCACGCTGAGGGCGTTGACGGATCTGCGAAAGGGCAACGTCGTGATGACCACCGATCCCACCCCCGGCGTCCCCTGCTGGCTGGACCTCGGGGCCCCCGACGTCCCGGCCGCCGCGGCCTTCTACGGCGCCGTGCTGGGCTGGCGGTACGAGCCCATGGAGGGGCAGGGCGCGGAGGGCGGGATGTTCCAGAAGGACGGCAAAACCGTCGCCGGCCTCGGCAAGCTGACCGAGGAGGGCGCCCGCTCCGCGTGGATGATCTACTACACGGTCACCGACGCGGACGCCACGACCCGGGCCGTCGAGAGGGAGGCACCGTGCGGCTGGCGTCTAGGGACCTCGGCGACTGGGGCCGGATGGCGCAGTACAGCGACCCGCTGGGCGGCCAGTTCGCGGTCTGGCAGCCGGGGAAGAACGCCGGCTTCGAGCTCGTCGACGAGCCGGGCTCGCTGTGCTGGACCGAGCTGTACACGACCGACGCCCCGGCGGCGAAGGAGTTCTACGGCGGGGTGTTCGGCTGGCGGTTCAGCTCGATGGAGCTGGCGGGCGGCGGAGGCGAGTACTCCCTCATCACGCCGGAGGGGCTGCCCGAGGAGCGCATGCAGGGCGGCGTCATGCAGCTCCGCGCGCAGGACCTCGCCCTGACGGAGGGACGTCCGTACTGGCACCCGGTCTTCGCCGTCGCCGACTGCGACGCCGCGGTCGCCGCCGTCACCGAGAACGGCGGCAGTGTGCAGATGGGCCCTCAGGACGCGCCGGGCGTCGGCCGGCTGGCGGTCTGTCTCGACCCGTCGAACGCGGACTTCGTGGTGCTCACCCCGACCACCGACCGCTGAGCCGGGGCCTCAGGCGACAAAACCGTCACGGCCGCGGGCCGTGTCCGTGCGCAGGTGCTCTCTCAGCCACGCTTCGGTGGTGCTCACGTGCAACAGGGCGGCGGCCTGGCTGAGGGCGGCGTCGCGGGTGGTCAGCGCCTTGAAGATCGCCTCGTGCTCGGCGAGGGTGCGGCCCGCGGCCTGGTCGTCGACCAGGCCGCGCCAGATGCGGGCGCGCAGAGTACGGCCGGAGACGCCCTCGAGCAGGGCGAGCAGTGACTCGTTGCCGGTGGCGACCACGACGGCGCGGTGGAAGGCCGCGTCGTGCGCGTTGAGCAGTTCGACGTCGTCGCGGGCCTCCCGCATGGCGTCCAAGTGCCGCTCCACCTCGGCCAGTTGGGCGTCGGAGATCCGGGTCGCGGCCAGCGCGGTGGCGACCGGTTCGAGCAGCCTGCGCACCTCCATGAGGTCCTGCAGCGCGGCCGAGTCGCCCTGCAGCAGTTCCACCGCCCCGCCGAGCCCCTCCAGGAGCAGACTCGGCTGCAGGCTGGTCACGTACGTGCCGTCGCCGCGCCGGACCTCCAGGATCCGGGCCACGGCCAGCGCCTTGACCGCCTCGCGGGCGAGATTGCGGGAGAGGCCGAGCTGGGCGGCCAGGTCCGATTCCGGCGGGAGCTTCGACCCCGGGGGCAGAGCGCCGGTGCGAATGAGCTCACGGATCTGCTCGATGGCTTTGTCCGTCAGAGACAACGCGAGCTCCTCCTTCCCGAGGGTGACCTCGATGGTACTCGGCCGACCGGACCGGCCGAGCCCCCGACGGCGGCACCGCCCACCCGGCACCGCCGCCGACCGGGCCCGCCGTCCACCCGGGACCGCGGGCCGTGTGGTGCGCTAAGCGCCCTTGGGCGTCACCTGCTGGGCGACCTCGAACGACCAGAGGGTGGACGCCGAGGCGGCGGGCTTGGGACGCTCCCCTTCCGCGCCGCCCTGGTGCGCCGCCCTCATCGGGCCCTCGGCCCACGCCCGGAACGACTCCTCGTCACGCCAGCGCGTGTAGACGAGGTAGGTGTCGGTGCCCTCCACCGGCCGGAGCAGCTCGAACCACTCGAAGCCGTCGGAGCTCTCGACGGAGTGGCCGCGTGCGGCGAAGCGCTGCTCGAGAGTCTCCCGCTGCTCCGCCGGGACGGTCAGTACGTTGATCTTGACTACGCTCATGCCCCCATACTGCCTCCGCGGCCGCCCGGGCCGACGGCCGCCCCACCCGTTCGGCGCCCCTGGAGCCACCGTGCGGCGGGGCGCGACGCGGTGGGTCGGGCACCCGCCGACCCCCCTGGCCGGGCCTCGCCCCCCCGGCCGGCCACTCCGCCGGTCCGCCCGGCGGGGCCCGCGCCCGCATCCGGCGTACCGTCGACAGTGTGGACGACCAGGCCGACCGTCTCGTGTCCCGCGTCGCGCGCGAGCTGGGCGCGCGGGCGGACGAGCTGGTCGCCGACGTGGAGAAGGCCCTGCGGCGGGAGCTTCCCGCACTCTGGGAGACCCCCGAGATCGCCGACACGGTGTCGCAGAACGTCGCCGAGTACATCGGGACCGGGCTGTCCGGCCTGGCCCGCTCGGCCGATCCGCAGCTGATCGAACCGCCGCCGGCCGCCCTGGAGCGCGCCCGCCGCCTGGCCCGGCACGGCATCGCCCTGGACACCATGCTGCGGGCCTTCCGGCTGGCCCAGGGAGTCGTCCTCGACCGGCTGATCGCCGAGCTGCCCCGGTACACCGCCGACGCGCCCCTGGTCAGCAGGGCGACCCGGTATGTGATCGCGACGTCGACCAGGTACGTCGACCGCACCTCGCAGCAGGACGTCGTCGCCTTCCAGGAGGAGCGCGACCGCCGGCGCCAGTGGCGGCTGGCGATGGTGAACGAGGCGGGCCTGCGCATCGGGACCACGCTGGACGTCGCCCGCACCGCCCAGGAGCTCGCCGACCTCGCCGCGGAGCGGTTCGCGGACCTCGTCACCGTCGACCTGCTCGACTCCGCGCTGCACGCTGACGACGCCCCGGGCCCGGACCAACTCGCCGTGCGCCGGATCGCCCGGGCGCCCGCGGCCGCCAGCGACGCGCGGCCCCCCACCGTCGCCGGGTGGCCGCTGGACACCTGCGTCGACGGATCACCCGCGGCACACGCCCTGGCCACCGGGCGGCCCTCACTGCACCACGGCGAGCGAAGCGCGGACGGCCACCGCGTCCACTCCACGATGGTGGTGCCGCTGCGCGCCCGCGGCAGCACACTCGGCGTCGCCGAGTTCTGCCGGCACCGCAACCCCGACCTCTACGACGACGAGGACCTGCTGCTCGCCCAGGAGATCGCCGCCCGGGCGGCGATCGCCGTCGACAACGCCCGCCGCTACACGCACGCCCGCGCCACCGCACTCACCCTGCAGCGCAGTCTGCTCCCGCGCCCTGCCCCCCGGCAGTCGGCGGTGGAGGTCGCCTACCGCTATCAGCCGGCCGGCGGCCAGGCCGGGGTGGGCGGCGACTGGTACGACGTCATCCCCCTGTCCGGGGCCCGGGTGGCCCTGGTGGTGGGTGACGTGGTCGGCCACGGCATCCACGCCGCCGCCGCCATGGGCCGGCTGCGGACCGCGGTGCGCACCCTCGCCGACATCGACCTGCCGCCCGACGAACTGCTCACCCATCTCGACGACGTGGTCCTGCGCCCCTCCGGCGAGGCCTCCGACGACCCGGACGGTCACCCGGGCGGCGACGGGGACGGCGACGGGGACGACCACCCGGTGGGCGACCCGGGCGAGACGGGCGCCACCTGCCTGTACGCCGTCTACGACCCCGTCTCCCGCCGCTGCACCCTGGCCCGCGCCGGTCACGTCCCGCCGGCCGTGACGAGCCGGGACAAAACGGTCGAGCTGCTGGAACTGCCGCCCGGGCCGCCGCTGGGCCTGGGCGGCCTGCCCTTCGAGGCGACGGAGGTGGAACTGCCCGGGGGCACCCTGATCGCCCTGTTCACCGACGGCCTGATCGAGGCCCGAGACCACGACGTCGACGCGGGTCTCACCCGGCTGCGCCACGCCCTGGCCCGGCCGGAGACGTCCCTGGAGGCGATCTGCGACACCGTCCTCGAAGCCATGCTGCCGGACCGTCCGGACGACGACGTCGCCCTCCTCCTGGCCCGCACCCACGCCCTAGGCGCACGGCAGGTCGCCACCTGGGATCTGGACGCCGACCCGGCCGCCGTCGCGCGGGCCCGGTCGCACGTCTCCCGGCAGCTGGCCGACTGGCGTCTGGAGGACCTCGCCTTCACCGCCGAGCTGGTGGTCAGCGAACTGGTCACCAACGCCATCCGCTACGGCAGGCCCCCGATCAGGCTGCGCCTCATCCACGACCGCGGACTGCTGTGCGAGGTCTCCGACGGCACCAACACCACCCCGCACCTGCGCCGCGCCCGGGTCCTCGACGAGGGCGGACGCGGCCTGCTGCTGGTCGCCCGGCTGGCGGAGCGCTGGGGCACCCGCCACGCCCGCCGCGGCAAGACGGTCTGGGCCGAACTGAGCGAGTCGGCGCAGGTCCCGTCGTCGGCGCTCTCCGTGTGACGGCGACGGCCGGCGCGCGTCGGAAGAACCCCGCGGCACCACGGAACCCCGCGGCACCACGCAACCCCGCGGCACCACGGAACCCCGCGCGGCACCACGGAACCCCGCGCGGCACCACGGAACCCCGCGGCACCACGGGGCCGGCGGCGCGTGTCTTGCCTGCCCCGCCGGCCGGGCGCACGCTGGTCGTATGAGTGCGCGGGACGGCCCCACGCTCATCACGTCCGTGCAGCGGGCCTTCCGCCTGCTGGAGGTGGTGAGCGAGCACGAGAACGGCGCGCCGGCCAAGCAGCTGGCGCGGGAGGCGGGGCTGCCCCTGGCCACCGCCTACCACCTGCTGCGGACCCTGGTTTACGACGGCTACCTGCTGAAACTCCAGGACGGCGGGTTCATCCTGGGCGACAGACTCCGGACGCTGCACACCGGGGGCCGCGGCCAGGCGCTGCTCAGCCGCGTCCGTCCGACGCTGGCCGCGCTGCGGGACGAGCTCACGACCGCCGCCTACCTCACGTTCTACGAGGAGGGGGAGATCCGGGTCGCCGAGATCGTCGACGGGCCCCGGACGCCCCGCGTGGACCTGTGGGTCGGTTTCGAGGACGCGGGGCACGCCACCGCCCTCGGCAAGTCCGTCCTGCGGGAAATGGACGACGACGCCCGCCGCGACTACCTCTCCCGTCACCGACTGGCCGACCTCACCCCGAGGACCATCACCAGCGCTCCGGAACTGATCCGGCGCCTGGACACCTCGCCCGTGGCCCCGGCCGTCACCGACCTGGAGGAGTACGCCCTCGGCACCGTCTGCGTCGCCGTCCCCGTCTACAGCGGCGACGTGATCGGCTCGCTCGGCGTCTCCCTGCCCGCCGACCGGCTGTCGCGGATCGAGCAGGTCCGGGACCGGCTGATCCCCACGGCGAACCGTGTGACCAGGACGCTTTCCCTGCACGTCTGATCGTTCATTATCTGAAAAGCTGCTCCTTGTGAGCGGCGGCGGCCCTCCCGTTTCCTGGAGGAGACGGACAGGTGCGATGTGCCCGAGCGCACGGTGAGGACTGCATACCCAGCATGAGTCAGGCCCGGAACCATGGCGGTGCCCCCCAGCCGACACGGCTGTTCGGACACCGGTCGGCAGGCCCCCTCCTGCCCGTCCTGATCGTCCTCACGGTCGTGCTCGTCGATCTCGTCGGCGCAACGGGGACGACCTGGCTCTCCCTGCTGGTGGCCGGCCCCGCATTGGCCGCCACCACCAACGGGCCGCGCGGCGTTCTCTGCGTCGGGCTCCTGGCCGCCGTGCTCGGCACGGCACTCGGCGCCCGGGACGGCGTGCCCGGCCCGGAACTGGCGGCGGTGCCGGCCGCCCTGCTGGCCGTCACCCTGGCGAGCGCCCTCGCCGGCGCCCTGCGCTCGCGCCGGGAACAGGTGCTCGCCGACGTCCGCTCCGTCGCGGAGGCCGCCCAGCACGCGCTGCTGAAGCCGGTGCCCGCCACGGTCGGCCCCTTCGAGGTCGCCGTGTGCTACAGCGCCGCCGCCGCGGAGGCGAGGATCGGCGGGGACCTCTACGCCCTCGTGCCCACCCCGTACGGCGTCCGGATGATCGTCGGCGATGTGCGGGGCAAGGGGCTGCCGGCCGTGGGCACCGCCGCCCTCGTGGTCGGAGTCTTCCGCGAGGCCGCCTACGACGAGCCCGATCTCCTCGCCGTCGTCGACCGGATCGAGCGGAGCCTGGCACGCAATCTCGGCGCGGACGACTTCGTCACCGCCGTCGTCGCCGGACACCCGCGGCCCGGGGAGCTGGAAGTGGTCAACTGCGGACACGCGCCGCCGCTGCTGGTGCGCACGCCCGAAGAGGTGCTCGCCGTCGAGAGCCCGCACCCGGTCCCGCCCCTCGGCCTGCGCGCCCTCACCGACCAGCGACCCGACCTGACGGTGCTGCCGTTCGCCGACGGGGACCAACTGCTGCTCTACACGGACGGCGTCATCGAGGCCCGTGACCGCCACCGGGAGTTCTACCCGCTCGCCGAAGGGCTGGCGCGCCACCTCTGCGACGAGCCGGCGCGCACGCTCGGCTCGATCCACGAGGAACTGCTGGCGCACGTCGGCGGACGACTGCACGACGACGCCGCGCTGGTGCTGATCCGCAAACCGACGGCCGGTGTGCCCGGTGCGCCCGTGCTGCCCCAACCGGCCCTCGAAAGCAGGGCGTTGGGGGAGCAGGCGGTGTGATCACGGTGACGTGTGCGGCCTCTGTGACAGCGCCGCCGAATGTCGCAGACTGTGCTCATGACACGCATGAGGAAGATCGCGGCCGCGCTGCTGGCCGCATCGGGCGCACTGCTCGCGCTACCCCCCCACCGCCTCTGCCGGCCCCACCGACCCCACCGCCTCCGTCAGCGGTCCCCACCGTGCCGCCGGCGACACCTACTCCCGCAAGACCTTCGTCCGCGAGAGCTTCGACCGTCTCCCGCTCGGCCCGGTCACCGCCGGCCACGGCTGGACCACCGACGTCTCGAACGGCTCCCTCACCGTAGAACGCAGCCGCACCGGCCACGGCCGCGAACTGCGACTCCACACGGAGGGCAACGGCCGCGCCTTCCTCGTCCTGTCCGACCTCGCACCCGCCGGAAACAGTTTCTGGGCCCGGCTGCGGCTGCGCGTCGACGCGTTCCCGACCGCCCCCGACTGGGCGCACTGGACGGTCGCCGAGGCGTCCGGCTCCGACGCGCCCACGCTGGTACGCCCGTTGGGCGGCCAGTACGTGCCCACCGAGCAGGCGAACTTCTGGGGTGTCGGCTCCGACCTCGGCTCCACCGGGGACTGGACCGCGTGGCGTACCTCCTCGCCCGCCACGGCCGGGACCTGGAGCTGTGTGGAGTTCCACCTCGACGCCACCGACAACCGCGTCACCGTCTACCAGGACGGGGTGGAGCGCTCCGATCTGACCGTCTCCACGAAGGAGCACGGCGGCAGCGCGGGCGACTTCGTCTTCCCGCGCTTCGACACGCTCAAGCTGGGCTGGCAGCTGTACCAGGCCGGACCGACGCCCTCGTCGTACGACGTCCGCATGGACGACGTGGAGCTCAGCACCCGGCGCGTCGGCGGGTGCGCCTCCTGAGACCGGGGCGGGACGCCACCGCACCCGCCGTCCCGGCCGCCGGGTGACGACGTGGATCGGCGGGGCGTCGCGACGACGCCCCGCCGATGACGGCCGGCCCCTCGCCGGAGGGGCCGGCCGGTGTCAGGACAGGAAACTCCCGTAGGGGCCGTTCAGGATCTGGTTCTTCTGGCTCTGGCTGAAATGGGTGTTGGGGTAGTCGTAGAAGGACGCCGACATCGGTGTGCCGTCGGTCGAGGACGAGTCGGGCAGGCCGAACGCGTGCCCGAGCTCATGGACCATTCCGCCGTACCAGCGGTTCATGGACTGTCCGCTGGTGCCCGCGGCGCCGTCGGCGTCATGCCCGCTCAGGATGACCCAGCCGGTGCTCGCGCCGCCGCCCGCGCCTTCTCCCTCGGCGCTGATCTCGCCCACGTTGAGCCAACGGCTGTCGGGGCGGTTCAGGCCGAACTTCCTGACGAGTTCGTTCTGCATGTTCGTGACCGCCCACCAGTAGCGGTCACCGCCGTTGGGCGTGTTCTCGTACCAGCTCCGCGGCTGGTCGCCGTTGACGACCTCGACCACGGTGTCGTTCAGCTTGAAGGTCTTGCCGAGCTCCTGCTGGTAGTAGCGCTGTGCCTCGCGCATCACCTTGGCGATGCCGTCGGGGTACCGCTGGTCGAACGGGACGTCGGAGGGCTTAAGCCAGTACACCCGGACGGTCTTCGTCGGCGGTGTGGTCGGACCGCCGCCGCCGCCTCCGCCGAAGCCGGCCAGCCGCCAGGTCCGGGACGCCGTGCCGGTGCAGGGCAGTTGGACGAGGCCGGTGTTCGAGGCCGAGGAGTCGCCCGCGGGAGTGACGCACTTGCCGGAGGACACCGACTGCAGGCCGAAGACGTCGGTCGTGCCGCTGACCGTCACCGGCACGAGACGGAACTTCTGACTGGCGCCCGAGCCGCAGGCCCGCTGGACGATCGTGGCGTTGTCGGCGCCGGACGCTCCGTTGACGTCCACGCACCGCCCGCCCGAGGTGCGGGCGGTGTACTGGTCGGCGGTCCCGCCGACCGGGGTGAAGGTGAAGGTCTGGTTGGGTTCGCCGTGGCAGGTCCACTGGATGAGCTGGAGGCCGTCGGCGGTGGAACTGCCCGGGACGTCCAGGCAGTTGCCGCCGCCGCGGTTGACCGCGGTGGAGGTGAACGCCGTCGCGGCGTGGGCCTGCGGTGCGATCGCGACGGCGCCCATGACCGCACCGAACATCACCGTGAGCAGGATCGCCCACAGGGGCTGGAACCTCGATCGTGACATCCGACTACTCCCCCGAGGGTGCGGGCAGGGTGACGCCGAGTGCCACGGGGGCGCCGAAGTTCGGCGTGCCGTCGGCGTTCCAGGTGAACTTCTGCGCTCTGGTGCTCCTGTTCATGTCGCAACCGCCGCTCGTCGAGTTGTTGGCGTGGTAGACGATCCAGTCCTCGGTGCCGTCCGGCGACTTGAAGAAGCCGTTGTGCCCGGGGGCGTACACCCCGTTGGCGTTGGACCGCTGGAAGACCGGGTTCGGCGACTTGACCCACGAGGAGGAGTTGAGCGGGTCGCCGCCGTTGTAGGTGAGCATGCCCAGCTTGTAGTCGGGCGTGGAGCAGTGACTTGCCGAGTAGACGATGAACGTCTTCCCGCCCCGCTGGAGGACCTCTGCGCCCTCGTTGACCGCGCCGCCCACCGTCTCCCAGCTGTAGGTCGGCGTGGACAGCACGCGACGGGTGCCGCTCGCCGTCCAGGGGTTGGACAGCGGCCGGATGAACATCGGCTGCGAGCCGTTGTAGAAGGTGCCCAGCAGGTAGAGCTGCCCGCCCAGCTGGAGGATGCCCGGGTCCAGCTCCCAGGTGTTGTCCTGGGTCGGGTCGAGCAGGTCGGCCTTGAAACTGTACGGGCCCATCGGGTCGAGGCCGGCGCTCTCCAGCACGTGGATCCGCTGGGTGCCCAGGTCGTACGGCTCCCGCCCGGCGGTGTAGTAGAAGTACCACCGTTTCCCGTTCGGACCGTCGAGCAGATGGAACTCGGGCGCCCACATGGTGCCCGCGCCGTTGGGCCGGGTGAGGTTGAAGATCACCTGGTCGGAGGCGGAGGCGAGGCCGGCGAGGGTGCTCGCCTTGCGCATGGTGACCGTCGAGTTCCAGGTCGTGGTGGCGAGGTAGTAGTAACCGTTGTAGTACGTCAGCCAGGGGTCGGGCCCGTGCTGGGACAGCGGGTTGGTGAAGGTCTTCGTCCCCGTGCCGCCGCCGCCGGCGAAGGCGGGCAGCCGCCAGACCCTGCCGCCCGCCGTGCTGCAGGGCAGCTGCACCAGGTTGGTGTTCGAGGCGGACGAACCGCCGCTCGGCGCCACGCACTTGCCCGAGCTCACGGAGACCAGGTTGAAGGTCTTGTCGGTGCCGCTCACCGACACCGGCACGAGCCGCCACTGCTGGTTGGTCCCGCCGTGGCAGGGCCACTGGATGATCGCCGCGTTGTCCCCGGTGGACGCCCCGTAGACGTCGACGCACTGGCCGGACTGCCCGGTGACCGTGTAGGTGTCGGCGGTGCCGGAGACCAGGGTGTACCCGAAGTTCTGGTTGCCGGCGCCGGCGGAGCACGCGAAGGCACGCAGCTGGGCTCCCGCGGTCGTCGAACCGCCGGGCAGGTCCAGGCAGTTGCCGCCGTTCTGGTTGACCCCCGTCGAGGTGAACGCGACGGCGGCGGAGGCGGTGGGCGGCGCCACCAGGAAGGCGACCGCCGCAAGGAGAGCCGCGACGAGCGCGGACAGGCATCTGGAACGGGTCACGGTCCGTACACCTTTGCTTCGAGGAGGCCGACGGAGCTGGAGCCGTTGCCGGTGAGCAGCACCCGCAGCCGGGTGGTGTTCACGCCGGTGAAGGAGACGGTGTTGTACTGGTTCTCGGCCAGCGGGTAGCCGCTCGCGCCGGGCACGTCGGCGTAGGCGCTGCCGTTCCAGTACTGGAGCTTCCAGGAGGCCGGCATGTCGATGCCCTGGTCGTCGTCGAAGAAGTACACGTCGGCCTTGTTGACGTTCTGCGCCGACGGCCAGGTCAGTTCGGCCCACTGCTGCCCGGTCTCCGGCCAGGTGCCCCAGCGCGGGTTCACCGTGTCGTTGGACGACGGCGGGTCGACCCCGTCGTTGACCGCGGCGACGCTCTCCCAGGCGGAGGTGTAGGACGCGGTCGGCGTCGCGGACGCGGCCAGGTTGGCCGGTGGCTGGGGCGGCTGGACCCCGCCCCGGTTGTACGCCTTGACCTCGGTGAGGCCGGTCTTGGCGCCGGCGGCGTTGGTGGCCAGGATCCGCACGCGCTGGGCGGTGACCGCCGGGAACTGCACCAGGTTGTAGTTGGCCCGTGGCGCTGCCGGACTCTTGGTCTGCCCCGGCACGTTCACCCAGGAACTGCCGTTGTAGTACTGGACGGCGTACGCGGACGGCGCCCGGTAGGTCCCCGAGGCGGGGCGGCTGTCCTTGAAGTACAGACGCATCTCGTTCAGCGTGCGGGCGGCGCCGAAGTTGAGTTCGTACCAGTCCTGGCTGTTGGGGGATCCGCCGGCGCCCCAGAAGGGTTCGTTGGTGGGATAGCCGTCCACCGCGCCGGAGACGGCGCTGCCGGAGCCGGTGTGGGAGGCGGAGGCCGTCGCCCCGGCCGCCAGGTTGGTCATGCCGGACTCGGCCGTGAGGTCGACGCCGGCCTTGGCGAGCATGTCGACCATCCGCGGGCTGTTCTGCACGACCTGCTGGGGCGCCTGCAGTCCGGACATGGCCGTGTGGTGGGTGACCGTGCCGCTCGTGGTGACGTCACCGGTGGCGGGGTCCCAGGTGAAGGGCACGAGTGAGCTGACGGTGGCCGCCCGGGCGCCGTTGACGTAGATCGAGTAACCCTCCGGGACGCCGGGATAGCGCACCACCCCGTCGGCCGGGTCGTCCCAGACGATCGACAGGTCGGCGTTGCGGTAGCGGAGGTTGTTGACGGTGAAGTGGCTCCAGCCGATGTTGATCGGCGAGACCTCCACCTTGGCGTCGTTGCGCGGCCGCAGCCCCGCGACGTCCTCGATCACCGTCCAGTTGCTGCTGCCCAGGATGTTGTGGTGGATCCACGAGCGGTAGTCGATGTTGCTGCCGTTCCAGTCGGCCCAGAACTCGTTGGCGTCGGGCCACTGGGTGTTGCCGCCGACGTACTGCGCCCAGGTGTTCCAGTAGAGCAGCTTCTTGTAGTCGGTGGCGTTCATCCACGAGTTGGGATAGTTGCGCAGCACGGAGGAGTAGAGCCGGAACTGCACGGTGGAGTTGATGGTGGAGAAGTTGTTGGAGCCGGGGTTGCCCGCGTCGGCCGCCGCCTTCTTGTCGATCTGGTTGGCCGTGTAGAAGGGGAAGACCGGGTACTGGGCGGGGTCGTCGTAGAGGCGCAGGGCCTGCTTGTACGTCGACGTGTTGGGGACGGCGCCGACCGCGAACGGGTAGTAGTTGTTGATCTCCTTCCAGGGAACCCACTCGTTGGTCGACTTCAGCCGGTGCTCGAACAGCTGCCGGTTCGGGTTCCACAGGACGTTGACGATGGCGTCCTTGATCTGCGTCGCCAAGTTGCGCATCTCGGCGGCCTTGGCCGTGTTGCCGGTGGCCTCGTAGGCCTGGGCGGCGGCGAGCGCGCCGCTGTACTGGTAGGCGGACTCGGCGCGGTCCATGTTGCCGGGCTTCCAGTGGAAGGAGACCGCGTCGGCGTCGTTGCCGGTGAGGGCGCCCCAGTCGTACTCGATCAGCTTGTTGTTGTCGTGGTCGTAGTAGGCGAGCTGGCCCTTGACGTCGCCTTCGGCGTACTTGGCCAGGTTGCCGGCGATGGCCGGCTGCCCGCCGTGGATCTGGTAGCTCTTCCAGGCGGCTTCGGCGATGTACTGGGTGTAGCTGTTGGACCAGTTCTCCGGGTCGCCGGGATTGTCGAGGAACCGGCCGCCCTTGGAGGTCTGGCCGACGCTGAGCCAGTCGCCGTAGGCGTAGGACGGGTCGCGCAGGTACTTGAGGTCGTCGATGTGCATGGGCTGGGTGAGCGCGATCGCGTTGTTGTACCCGAGGACGCCTTCGGTCGACGTCGGGAACTGGAAGGTCTGCCCGGGGATGTCGGCGTCGAGGTTGTTGAAGCGCATCAGCCACCAGCGGTAGTAGATGTTCTTCTTGATCGCCGGCTCGGGGACGTCGATGTAGGGCACGTTCTTGGCCCACCACAGGTTGTAGGCCTTGACGTGGGTGGCGAACGCGGTGGCGTCGGTGTAGCCCGCGTAGGCGTTGTACTCGGTGAGGGAGGCGGGGATCTCGTCGGTGACGAAGCCCATCACCACCTTCGTGGTCACCGTGGCTCCGGCGCCGACGGTGACGGACCGGTTCAGGCCGCCGCCGGAGACGCTGAAACCGTCGCCGGTGAGCCGCGGTCGGAGGGTGGTGAGGTTGTTGTAGGCGTTGACCTGGCCGGTCAACTCGCTGCCGCTGCCCGAGGTGGCGTACGGGGAGGTCGCCCGCAGCTGCAGGGTGGTGGAGCTGCTGCCGTTGTTCTTGATCGACAGGTTGGTGACGGCGACGTTGTTCTCGGTGATGAACTTGGTCTGGGTGACCGCGATCGAGCCGCTGGTGTGCACGCTCTTCCAGTGGCTCGGGACCTGCCGGCGCTGGGAGACCTGCTCGGTGAAGGTGCCCGGGGTGATCGCGACGGTGTAGGCGTTGTTGTCGTTGACGCTCTCCCAGTAGGCGACATGGCCGCCGAACCCGAGGACCCCCGGATTGTGGGTCTTCATGAAGAGCGCACGCCCGCGGCTCATCAGCCAGGGCCCGGCGGGGTCGTCGCCGGAGCGGGCGAGCAGCCGGTCCATCCAGAAGTCGGTGCCGGAACTCTCGGCGTCGTAGACGCTGCGCATCATGTCGCCGGGCGTGTAGGCGACGGGCGGTGCCGGGATCGCGGGCCCGTTGAAGACGGGGAACCCGATGGTCTGCGCGGCGGAGGCAGGGCTGATGGAGCAGACGGAACAGAGGATGAGCACGAGGGCGACGAGGAGGCGCTTCATGGGCTCCCTCTCCGGTTGGCGGTAAACGGGGGTGTCATGCGCCTGACATACGTGCGAGGAAACTCACCTAAAAGGTTTTCGCAACGTAGGAGCGGGCTGATGATGTGTCAAGGGAAAGCGCTTGAGCCCGAGTTCACGGACGGCCGTCGCCCCGACGGCCGGACGCGCGACTGTCCCGCCGGACGCGCGACTGCCGCGGCGGTCGGACGCCCCACGCCCCGTGGCCCCGCCGTCCCCGGCCCCGCCGTCCTGCGGCCGTGCGTCGCCGAGGGCCCGCCGCTCAGGACAGCGGTGCCGTCGACTCCCGGATGACCACCCGGCCGCGCGCCGTCTCGATCCCCGAGCGCCGCGCCCCGCCGATCGCGAGGAACAGGGCGTGCGCGGCCGCCCGCCCCACCTGTTCCAGGTTCATGTCGACGCTGGTCAGCGGCGGGCGTGAAGAGGCCGTCAGGACCTGCCAGTTGTCGAAGCCCATCACCGCCACGTCCTCCGGCACCCGATGGCCGCGCTCCCGCAGGACGTCCATGACGCCACGGGCTATCTGGTCGCTGCCGCACAGCACGGCGTCGAGATCGGGATGCCGGTCCAGCAGGAGTGCGGTCGCCGCCCGACCCCAGCCCTCCGACCAGGCGCCGAACCGCGGTTCGCCGACCGGCGCGAGACCGGCGTCGGCCAGCGCGGCCAGCGCGCCCTCGGCCCGCTCCCGCGCCGCGAGGTACCCGGGGTCGCCGGTGATGTGCGCGATCCGGGTCCGCCCGCAGGCCAGCAGGTGCTCCACCGCGATCCGGCCGGCGCCGACGCTGTCCGGGACGATGGACAGATCGGCCGGATCGTCCGACGGCGCGTACGCGTAGACCACGGGAACGGGCAGCTCGCGCCCCAGCGACGGGCGCGGGTCGGTCCGGCTGCCCACCACGATGAGGCCGTCGACCCGGCGCCCCAGGAGCGCCCGGACATGGTGCTGCTCGCGGATCGCGTCGCCGCGGGCGTCGCACAGGAACACGGCGACCTCGCCCGCGCCGAAGGCGTCCTCCGCACCCATCAGTATCGGGATGCTGAAACGGCCCTCGAGGTCGCTGGTGAGCAGCCCCACGGTGCCCGACCGCCCCACGAGCAGTCCGCGGGCCAGCTGGTTGGGCCGGAAGGCCAGCCGCTCGGCGGCCTCGATCACCCGCTGCCGGGTCTCGGCGCGCACCTGGCTGCGGCCGTTGAGCGCCTTGGACGCGGTGGCGATGGACACCCCGGCCAGCCGGGCGACGTCGCTGAGCGTGGCGGGGTGCGAACGAGAGGTGCCGGGGGCCGGTGTCATGGGGATCTCCTGTCGCGCGGCGCGTGAGTAAACCGTACGCGAGTTGTTTCGGCCCGGGCCCCGCCGGAACGATGTCACAGGTTTCGGCGGATCCCCCAATACCGCTTGCTGCAGGGGGATTGACGAGCTGTCAGTCCGGTCTTAGCTTTCAGAAAGCCTTTTCGGTTCCTTTCCGTTCGAAGAGCCCACATTAGGGGGATCGTCATGGGGAGCACGACCGGACCACGTGGACCCGTTCGCAGACTCGCCGTCGGCGCCGTCGCGTTCCTCGCCGCCGCGAGCCTGATCACGGCCTGCGGATCGGGGGACGGCGACTCCGCCGGCGGATCCGACCGGCCGGCCGACGCCAAGGGCCTCGACGACGGCGCCACGCTGACGATGTGGACGCGGGCGGCCACCCGGCCGCAGAGCGAGGCCCTGGTCAAGGCCTACAACGCCAGTCACAAGAACAAGATCGAGCTGACCGTCGTCCCCACCGACGACTACCAGGCCAAGGTGGGTGCCGCGGCCGGCTCCCACGACCTCCCCGACCTCTTCGCCTCCGACGTGGTGTTCGTGCCGAACTACACCACCAGCAAGCTCTTCGCCGACCTCACCGAACGCATCGACGCCCTGCCGTTCGCCGCGAGCCTGGCCCAGTCGCACATCAAGGCCGGCACGTACGAGGGCAAGAAGTACGTCGTGCCGCACACGCTGGATCTGTCGGTGCTCTTCTACAACAAGGATCTCTACCGGAAGGCCAAGCTCGACCCCGAGAAGCCGCCCGCCACCCTCGCCGACTGGGACCGGCAAGCGCGGGCCGTGGACGCGCTGGGCGGCGGCGTCGACGGCACCTTCTTCGGCGGCAACTGCGGCGGCTGCGGCGTCTTCACCTGGTGGCCGTCCATCTGGGCCGGGGGAGAGGAGGTCCTGAACAAGGAGGGCACCGGGGCCAACCTCGACTCCGCCACCGCGAAGAAGGTCTACGACACCTACCGCGGATGGGTGAAGGACGACATCGTGGCCCCCGGCGCACGCGACGAGACCGGCGCCACCTGGACCGGCGTCTTCCCCAAGGGCAGGGTCGGGGTCATGCCCATGCCGTCGACCACGCTGGGCCTGATGCCCAAGAACCTGGACCTCGGCGTCGCACCCATCCCCGGACCCGACGGCGGCAAGTCGACCTTCGTCGGCGGCGACGCCGTCGGCGTCTCGGCCACCAGCAAGAAGGTCGACCAGGCCTGGAACTTCCTCGCCTGGTCACTGGGCGACGACGCCCAGGTGAACGTGGTCGCCGCGCACAAGGACGTCGTGGCCCGCACCGACCTCGCCGCCAACAAGCACTCCGCCGCCGACCCGCGTCTTGTCGCCATCAACCAGCTCGTCGCCGACGGTCGCACCCCGTACGCCCTGAAGTTCGGCCAGACCTTCAACGACCCCAACGGGCCCTGGCTGTCCCTGATGCGCGACGCGGTCTTCGGCGACGGGGCGTCCCTCGAGAAGGACAACAAGGCCGTCAGCGCCTCCCTGGCCGACTGACCCGGCACGACGACCCACGACATCCGACGCGCCCCACGGCATCCCACGGCACACCACGACGCGAGCGCACGGAACCCGGCACGACACGACGGGCGCACGGAACCGGCACAGCACACGCGGACGAACGGCCGCGGACGAACGGCGCGGGCGCACGGCACGGACGAACGGCACGGGCGCACGGCGCGGGTGCACGGCACGGACGAACGGCGCAGGCGCACGGCCGACCGGTACGGCGCGGGTGCACGGCCGGACGCCGCGCGCCCGCACGACCCCTCCCCACCGCACACGGCAGAGGAGAGCCATGCAGGTCAAGGCGCCCGACCGGGCGACCGCCGAGCACCCGCCCCCGACGCAGCGCCCCGCCCGCCGCCCCCGGACCGCCGCACCGCGCCGGCACTCCCGAAGGATCCAGGGCCTCGGGTACGCCGCCCCCACGGCCGTCTTCGTCACCGTGTTCTTCCTGCTGCCCCTGCTGCTGGTCGGGCAGATGTCCCTCGAGGACTGGCCGCTGCTCGCGGGGGACCAGGGCGCCAACGCCCCCGAGAACTACACCGACGTCATGGACAGCACGCTGTTCTGGCCCGCCGTCCGCTTCACCCTCCTCTACACGACCATCGTCACCGTCGTCCTCCTGGGGCTGGCCCTCCTGCTGGCCCTGCTCGTCCAGGAGTCCCGCCCCGGCGCCGGCTTCTTCCGCACGGTGTACTTCCTGCCGGGAGCCGTCGGCCTGGCCTCGGCCTCCCTGCTCTTCTGGGGCCTGTACAGCCCCACCACCGGACCGCTCAGCAGCATCCTCGAACGCCTAGGCCTCGTCGACGACCCGGTGTCCTTCCTCGGCACCCCCACCTCCGCCCTGCTGTCGACGGTCTTCCTCGTCGTCTGGAAGTTCGCCGGCTTCTACATGCTGATCCTCCTCGTCGGCCTCCAGCGCATCCCGCACGAGGTGTACGAGGCGGCCCGGATGGACGGCGCGAGCCGCGGCCAGACCTTCCGCTCCATCACCCTGCCGCTGCTGCGCCCGTCCCTCGCCCTGTCCCTGCTGCTCTGCGTCACCGGGTCACTGCTGGCGTTCGACCAGTTCTTCGTCCTCACCAAGGGCGGACCCGACAACAGCACCGTCACCGTCGTGCAGCTCATCTACCGCGAGGCGTTCCAGCGGCTGAACCTCGGCACCGCGGCCGCCCTGTCGATCCTCGTGCTGGGCGCGCTGCTCCTGCTGAACGCCGTGCAGTTCCGCGGTCTGCGCCGCTCCGACGAGTCATGACCCCCGCCGCCTGGAGAAGGGACACCACGGTGCTCACCCGAGCGCTCGGCCGGACGCCCTATTACGTCGTCGCCGGAGGACTGGCCGTCATCTTCCTCTTTCCTCTGCTGTGGAACGCCTGGGCGTCGGTCAGCGCCCAGCCCGGCACCGCGCAGGAGTCCGGCTACGGCCTCGGCAACTACCGCACGCTGCTCGACTACGACGCCGGGCTGTGGCGCTACCTCGGCAACAGCACCCTCGTCTCCCTGCTCACGGTCGCCCTGACACTCGGGGTCTCCCTGCTCGGCGGCTACGCCTTCGCACGCTTCGAGTTCCCGGGCAAGAACCTGCTGTTCCTGCTGACGCTGGCGATCCTCATGGTTCCGTACGCCACCCTGCTCATCCCGCTCTACGTGCTGCTCGGCAGGCTCCATCTGCAGAACTCGCTGCTCGGGCTGAGCCTGGTGCTGGCGATGTTCCAACTGCCGTTCGCCACCTTCATGATGCGGATCTCCTTCGAGGCGGTGCCGCGCGAACTGGAGGAGTCCGCTCTCGTGGACGGCTGCGGCACGGCGGGGGCACTGCGCCGCATCCTGCTTCCCGCGGTGCGGCCCGGGCTGATCACCGTGGGTCTCTTCGCCTTCCTGGCGGCCTGGAACGACTTCATCGCGCCGCTGATCCTCATCTCCGACAGCCAGAAGGCCCCGCTGCCGCTCGCCGTCGCGAACCTGCGGCAGCAGAGCATGGGCGCGGTCGACTACGGCGCCACCGAGGCCGGGGTGGTGGTCCTCGCCGTCCCCTGCCTCCTGCTCTTCCTGCTGCTGCAACGGCACTACGTACGGGGCTTCATGTCCGGCGCGCTCAAGGGCTGAGGCGCCGCCCACCCCGAACATTCTTGACGGGCAACCGAAAGGACGAACCGAAGGCATGAACTGGTGAGGGAGAACACGACGCGGTCAGCCGTCCTGCCGGTGGCCCCGAGCCGGGGCCGGCTGCGGCCACTGGGTCTCGACGAGGTCCGGATCACCGGGGGCTTCTGGGCCCGGCGCCGACAGATCAACCGGGCCGCGACACTCGATCACTGCCGCGACTGGATGGAACGCGTCGGCTGGACCGGCAACTTCCGCGCCGCCGTCGAAGGCCGGATCCACCGGGACCGGCGCGGCCGCGAGTTCGCCGACTCCGACGTCTACAAACTGATCGAGGCCATGGCCTGGGAAGCCGGCCACGGCTCCGGCGCCGCCCTCGACGCGCAGATCGCCGCACTCACCGACACCATCGCCCCCGCCCAGGAACCGGACGGCTACCTCAACACCGCCTTCGGCCGTCCCGGTCAGCAACCCCGGTACAGCGACCTCGAATGGGGCCACGAGCTGTACTGCTACGGGCATCTGATCCAGGCGGGCGTGGCCCAGATGCGGGCCCGCGGCGAGGGCGAGCTGGCGAAGATCGCCCGGCGCGCCGCCGACCACGTGTGCACGGCCTTCGGTCCCGGCGGCATCGAACGCGTCTGCGGACACCCGGAGATAGAGACGGCCCTGGTCGAACTGGCCCGGGCCACCGGCGAGCAGCGCTATCTCGACCAGGCCGCGCTGTTCGTCGACCGCCGCGGCCGGCACACCCTCGCGGAGACGGAGTTCGGCCGCGCCTACCACCAGGACGACGTGCCCGTCCGGGAGGCAACCGCGCTGCGCGGCCACGCCGTACGCGCCCTCTACCTCGCGGCCGGCGCCGTCGACGTGGCGGTGGAGACCGGCGACGACGCCCTGCTCACCGCCGTCGTCCGGCAGTGGGACGCCGCGGTCGCCCGGCGTACCTACCTCACCGGCGGCATGGGCTCCCACCACCGGGACGAGGCCTTCGGCGACGACTTCGTGCTGCCCCCCGACCGCGCCTACTCGGAGACCTGCGCGGGCGTCGCCTCCGTGATGCTCAGCTGGCGGCTGCTGCTCGCCACCGGCGAACCGCGCTACGCCGACCTCGCCGAGCGGACCCTGTTCAACGTGGTGGCGACCTCCCCGTCCGAGGACGGCCGGTCCTTCTTCTACGCCAACACCCTGCACCGACGCCGCCGCGGCACGGTGCCCGCCGCCGACGCGCAGAGCCCGCGCGCCGAATCGAGCCTGCGCGCCCCCTGGTTCGCGGTGTCCTGCTGTCCGACCAACGTGGCGCGGACCCTGGCCCTGCTGCCGGCCTACCTGGCGACGGCCGACGACGACGGCGTCCAACTGCACCAGTACGCCGACGCCGAGCTCGCCACCTCCCTCGCCGGCGGCCGGGACGTCGCCCTGCGCGTGCGCACCGACTACCCGTCCGGCGGCAGTGTGACCGTACGGATCGACAGGTCCCCGGAGCATCCCTGGACCCTGTCGCTGCGCGTGCCCGCATGGGCGGCGGGCGCCGATGCCGCACTGGTCGACCCGGACGGGGTGCGCCGTGCCGTCACGCCGGGCACGGCCGCCGTCACCCGGCGTTTTCGGCCCGGCGACGAGATACGGCTGGACCTGCCCGTGACCCCGCGGTGGATCGCGCCCGACCCCCGCATCGACGCCGTACGCGGCACCGCCGCCGTGCAGCGCGGGCCGCTCGTGTACTGCGCCGAGTCCGTCGACCTCCCGCCGGGGCACGAGGTCGACGCCGTCCGGGTGAACCCGTCCGTCCCACCGCAGGACGGGCCGGAAGGCACCGTCGTGGCGTCCGGCGCGCTGGTCGCGGCGCCGGACGCACCGGCGGCGGAGTCCGGCAGGGCCGGGGAGGCGGTCGATCCCGCAGCCGCAGACACAGCCGGTCCCGCAGCAGCAGGCGCGGCCGCAGACACGGACCCGGACGGCGGCGGGCAGGCCGAGTCCGACGCCGACACGCGGTGGCCGTACGCACCGCTGGAGGAGGCCGCCGCACCGGCCGGCGAGCGTGCCGACATCGTCCTCGTGCCCTACCACTCCTGGGCCAACCGCGGCCCCTCGACGATGCGCGTGTGGCTGCCGACGACGCGACCGCCGACCGAACCGCCCGGGAGGTAGACGTGCGCGGGCCGGGCACAGTCGTGCGCCGCGGGACCTGCCGCGCCGGCGCGCGACCCCGGCGCGCACCGAACCGGCGTCGGCACCGACACGACGCGCCCCCGTTCCCGGCGACCTCCGCGCCGGCCATGACGTCCCCACCGTCCGAACCGACCACCCACGCCCCCACGATGGGAGTCCGAGCATGTCCCAACCCCCCTCTCGCCGCGGTCTGTTGAGACTGGCCGCCGGGACCGCCGCCGCGGCGCCGCTGCTGCACGCGACACCCGCGGCGGCCCGTACCGCCGCCCGGCCCGCCTCGGCGACGACCGCGTCCCACGCGCCCGTCGGCGGCATCGTCCCCGCGGCCGCCCCCACCGCGGCCCCGGCGCCCGTGCCGCCGACCTGGGCCGTCCAGCCCT
The DNA here is from genome assembly GCF_036898465.1 of Streptomyces sp. B21-105. Lineage (NCBI taxonomy): Bacteria > Bacillati > Actinomycetota > Actinomycetes > Kitasatosporales > Streptomycetaceae > Streptomyces > Streptomyces sp. B21-105. Next base: position 8,754,551 of record NZ_JARUMJ010000001.1, read on the forward strand.
TCGCCCTGGACCGGGTGACACTCGGCGACGGCCTCTTCCGGCGCAAGCGCGACCTGATGCTCGGCTACGCCCGGTCCTACCCGGCCGACCGGATCCTCGCCGTCTTCCGGGCCAACGCGGGGCTCGACACCCGCGGCGCCCGGCCACCGGGCGGCTGGGAGACCTCCGACGGCAATCTGCGAGGCCACTACGGGGGTCACTTCCTCACGCTCATCGCCCAGGCGTACGCCGACACCCGTGAGGCCGCGCTCAAGACCAAGCTCGACTACCTGGTGACCGCGCTGGGCGAGTGCCAGGCGGCGCTGGCCGACCACGGCTCGCCGAAGCCGAGTCACCCAGGCTTTCTGGCGGCCTACCCGGAGACCCAGTTCATCCTGCTGGAGAGCTACACGACCTACCCCACCATCTGGGCGCCCTACTACACCTGCCACAAGATCATGCGCGGGCTGCTCGACGCGCACACCCTGGCGGGGAACGCGCAGGCGCTGACCATCGCCTCGAAGATGGGCGACTGGGTGCACAGCCGCCTCGGCCGGCTGCCGAAGGCGCAGCTGGAGCGCATGTGGTCGATCTACATCGCCGGCGAGTACGGCGGGATGAACGAGGTGATGGCGGACCTGTACGCGCTCACCGGCCGGACCGAGCACCTCGCCGCCGCCCGCTGCTTCGACAACACCACCCTGCTGGACGCCTGCGCCGACGACCGGGACGTCCTGGACGGCCGGCACGCCAACCAGCACATCCCCCAGTTCACCGGGTACGTACGGCTCTTCGACCACACCGGTGAACAGGAGTACGCGGCCGCGGCACGCAACTTCTGGGGCATGGTCGTGGGTCCGCGCACCTACAGCCACGGAGGCGCCGGCAAAGGGGAGATCTTCCGGGCCCGCGGTGCGATCACGGCCACCCTCGGCGACGACAACGCCGAGACCTGCGCGACGTACAACATGCTCAAACTGAGCCGTCAGTTGTTCTTCCACGCGCCGGACGCCGCCTACATGGACTACTACGAGCGCGGCCTGACCAACCACATCCTGGCCTCCCGCCGGGACACGTCCAGTACGACCAGCCCGGAGGTCACCTACTTCGTCGGCATGGGCCCGGGGACGGTGCGCCAGTACGACAACACCGGCACCTGCTGCGGCGGAACCGGCATGGAGAACCACACCAAGTACCAGGACTCGGTGTACTTCCGCTCGGCCTTCGGGGACGCGCTGTACGTCAATCTCTACCTCGCCTCGACACTGCGGTGGCCGGAGCGGGGGCTGGTCCTGGAGCAGACGAGCGCCTACCCGGCCGAAGGCGTCCGCACGCTGACGTTCCGCGAGGGCGGCGGCGGCCTCGATCTGAAGCTCAGGGTCCCCTCCTGGGCCACGGCGGGCTTCACCGTCGCCGTGAACGGGGTCGCGCAGCAGGTGCAGGCGGTCCCCGGGAGTTACCTCACGCTGCGCAGGGAGTGGCGGCGCGGCGACCGGGTCACCGTCTCCGCGCCCTACCGTCTGCGCGTCGAACGGACGGGGGACGATCCGTCCGTGCAGTCGCTCTTCCACGGGCCGGTCCTGCTGGTCGCGCGGAGTCAGGCGACGGACTTCCGGCAGTTCTCCTTCTACAAGGACTTCACGCTGCGGGGCGATCTGGCCGACGCGGTCCGCCCCGAGGGCCGTCCGCAGTACTTCACCACGCACGGGCTGACCCTGGCCCCGTTCCATGTCGCGGACGGCGCCCGCTACCACGCCTACTTCAGGCGCGTGGAGCCGGTCGTCGTCTTCGGCACGTCCGACTCGGGGGTGCCGAACCGCTCCCGCGGCGACGGCCTGACCTTCCTCGACGTCCTGTGGCAGCAGGCGCCGTTCGCGACCTCCGCCGAGTTCCTGGCGGCGGTGCGGTCCCTGGCCGACGTCTGGCAGGCCGAAGGCCGGTTCACGGGGGCCGAACGGGACCGCGTCGTCGCGGCCGCGACCGCCGCGAACCTGCGCCGCTGACGGCACAGCCCACCGCGCAGGGCCGGCCGATGGCACGCCTGTGGCTCGAGGGACGGCCTGTCCCTCGAGCCACAGGCGTGCCTGCCCACCGCCTCACCGCCCACCTCCTCGCCACCTGTCACACCCTCCGCCCCCACCCCTGGCTTCACGGAACGTACACAACCCCTTCGGCGAACTTTAGGTTTCAAGCGCTACTCTCGTCGGCAGTCCGAGCGACCGGATCCCCCGACCGTGGCGCTCGTATCCCCCCATGCTCAGGAGACTCGCGTGCGCGACGGCGACGTAGTGGTGATCGGCGGCGGCTATGCGGGCGTCCGCCTGGCGAAACGGCTGGACGCCACGGCCCGGGTCACGCTGGTCGACCGCAAGGACGTGTTCTTCCACCGCATCGCCTCGCTCCGCGCCGGCGTGCGCCCGGAGTGGTCGCTCACCCCGTTCATCCCGTACGACCGGCTGCTGCGCGACGGCCGGATCGTGGTCGGCAAGGCGGTCCGCATCGACACCGCCGAACGGCAGGTCGTCCTGGCCACGGGCGAGCGACTGCCCTACGACGTGGTGGTGATCGCCACCGGCGCCGACTACCCCGAGCCGGCCCGCTTCACCGGGACCACCGCAGAGGAGACGCTGAAGACGTTCGCCGGGCACCAGCGTGACGTCGCCACCGCCGACCATGTCCTCGTGGTGGGCGGCGGCCCCTCCGGCGTCGAGCTCAGCGCCGAGATACGCCTGGCCCGCCCGGACGCCCGGGTCACCCTCGCGCACTCCGGGCCCGCGCTGCTGCACGCCACGGGCAGCGAACGGGCCGGCCGCAAGGCGCAGGCCTGGCTCGAGTCGCACGACGTGGAGGTGCGTCTGGACTCGTTCATGTCCCGTGGCAACGACTTCGGCACCTACCGCGACGCGCACGGCGGCGTTCTCGAAGCCGACCTCTCCTTCTGGGCGACCGGCACCACCCCCAACACGCTGTGGCTGCGCCTGGCCGGACTCGGCGACTGGCTGAACCCGGCCGGACACGTCAAGGTCGACCGCAGGCTGCGGGTCGACGGGTGGCCCGACGTGTTCGCCGTCGGCGACGTCAACGACGCGACCGAACTCAAGATCACCCCTGCCGCGCTCGCCCAGGCCGACCTCGCCGCCCACAACATCCGCGGCTATCTGCAGAGTCCGGGCAGGCACCGCCGTGAGCCCCGCATGTACCGGCCGCTCCAGCGCACGCCGCTGATCGTGCCCTTCGGCCCGACCGACGGGCTGACGCTGCTGCCCGTGCCGGGCGGCGAGAGCGCGGTGCTCGGCGGCCGTACCTCCGTCCTGGCCAAGGCGAAGACCCTCATGACCCCGTACATGCGCCGGCAACTCGGCTACACCGCCACCTGACGGCCGTCCACCGGCACCGCCGCACGGTCCCGGCTCCCTACGTCTCGCCGTCCACGTCCCCTCGCGGCGGTGCGGGCTCCTGCAGGAGAGGCAGGGCGTCGAGGTACTCGGGCGGGTGGTCGAACGCCCGGGTCAGGGTGCCGAGTCGGGGCTGGAGACTGTGGGTGAGGGCGTCGACGGCGGCCGGGAACCCGTGCACGTGCTGCGGTTCGATGTGGCCGTCGGCGAGGAGTATGCCGGTGTGCGGGGCGAGGTGGGTGAGCAGGTACAGCGAGGTGACCTCGGTGAGGAGGCGGCGGGCCGGCTCGTGGGTGGCGCCGGCCAGGGCGGCGAGGAGGGCGTCCGCGGCCTGCAGCCTGATGTGGGTCTGAGCCTTCAGCAGGGCGGGAGCGGACGCGGTGTTCCAGCGGGCCTGCGGGTCGTGCGAGGGCCCGTGGCGCAGGGCCAGGTGTGCCTGGTCGTGGAAGGCCTGTTCGGCGCGGGCGAGCAGGTCGCGCAGGTGATGGGGGTCGGTGAGGACCGGCGGGCCGGCGTCGGGGGCCGGCCGGGTCGGCGGGTGGTGGAGCAGTTCCGCGGCCGCCTTGGTGGTGATGAGGAGGTTGTCGCCCTCCGCCGTGATGGTCCCCTCGATGTAGTCGGAGAAGCCGGCGAGGTGGTTCGCGGGGAGCAGCCCCTGCGCGCCGCAGCGCTCCCGCGCCTCGAGCGCGATGGTGCGCGCCTCCCAGGTGATCCAGGCCTTGGCGAGCGCGATGAGACGTTCGAGGTGGGTACGGTCCGCGGTGTCGGAGCTGTTCCATCGCGCGGTGAGCGAGCGGTGCAGCAGTGTCATCGCGTAGACGGTCGCGACGCCCTGGAGCAGCCTGCTGTGGTGGGTGCGATGCGTGTTGATGGGCAGCCGCTGACCGGGCCGGGCTCCGCTGACGTGCCGCTGGTCGCCGTAGCGTACGGCGATGGCCAGTGCCGCGCGTGAGGCGCCGACGGCCGCGGCGCTCATGCACAGCTTGCCGACGGTGACCCGGGAGATGGAGGTGAGGAACCGTTTGCGGCGGTTGCCGAGGCTGCTGGTGAGGACGCCGTCGGGACCCAGTCGTCCGTGGTCGCCCTGGAGGAGGGCCCGGCGCGGCAGGGGGAGGTGGTCGAAGGAGGTGAGGCAGTGGTCGACGGGGGCGTTGGGACGCAAGGGGAGCGGCGTGACGGTGATGTGGGGGAGCGGCCCGTCATGGTCGGTGAGCGGGGTCAGGAAGAGGAACACCCCGTGGTCGCGGTCCCCGACGAGGAGGCGTGCGGCGACCACGGCGCTCTTGGGGCCGCCCAGCGAGCTGGTGTTGGGCATGAACTTGGCGGCGCCGGGGTGCGGGGTGTGCAGGAGGAACCCACCGGTCTCGGGGTCGAGACGAGCGGTGGTCTCGAGCGCGAAGGCGTCGTTGCCGTGGTCGACCTCGGTGCACAGGAAGGTTCCGGTGCGTCGCAGCGCCGTGAACTCGGTCAGGTCCCTCGACGGTTCGTCGTCGTGGTCGAGGAGGCTGCCGAGGAAGAGGTTGTAGTGGATGCTGGCGACGGTGGTGAGGCCGCCGCCCCCGTCGACGATGGCGGCCCACTCGTGCAGCGCGGTGAGCAGGGCGGGGTCGGTCGCGAGTGACGCGGGGTCGGCCAGCAGGTCGTTGACCAGACGCAGCCAGGCGTAGGACTGGGCGGCCCGCTCCTCGGGGGTGACGCCGGGCCGGTGACGGAAGTCGTCCCGGGCGATGAGACGGCGCCACGGGGTGTGCACGCGCTCCCGTTCGCCGTCCTGGTCGAACAGCAGCCGGGTCAGCTCGCGGACGGTCGCCGCGTCGCCGGGACCGGGGCCGTCGGCCGCGCCGGGGAGGGGGCGGGGATCACTGCGGTGCGGCCCTGCGGGGCGCTCTGCGCCGTGGAATGCCAGAAGCGCCATGACCACTCCCCGTTGTCGCGGATCCGCACACTGGTACGTCTGGTTGCGCCGTCCGCAAAAAGATACGGACCTACCGGTTTTCTCATCAAGTCGGAAACCGGCAATCCGACCGGCCGCCGATGGCGTGTTTTGAGGGGTGGGTGGCCGGGGGAGCGCGCTCGTGGGGGGCGGGGCGAACTCACCGTGCAGGTCCGGCCGTTGTGGGTTCGAGGGCCGCGCAGGACGGATTGTCGGCCGGGCGCGGGTGCGGCGGTGGACAGGTGGTGGCGAGGTGGCAGCAGTCAGACCTGTCGGTATATTTTCGAGCCGGATTCGCCGGAGCTACCTCGGAGGTGGAGCGTGGCGCTGCAGGAACGGGCCGTCCGGACGAGGCGGGCCGTCCTCGTCGCGGCCGCGGCGGTGTTCGCCGAGGTGGGGTACGAGGCTGCGACGATCTCTGAGATCCTCGCCCGGGCCGGCGTGACCAAGGGGGCGCTCTACTTCCACTTCTCCTCCAAGGAAGAGCTTGCGCAGGCCGTGCTGGCCAGCCAGCTGGACGCCGTCCCGGCCGTGCCCGCACGGGAGTTGCTGCTGCAGCAGGGGCTGGACGAGGCGTTCGTCCTGGCGCATCTGCTGTCGGTGGGCGATCCGCTGGTCCAGGGAAGCATCAGACTGACCGTGGACCAGGGGGCGCCGACGGACGGGCTGGACCGGCGCGCGCCGATGAACGGCTGGATCGCGCACAACGCGGATCTGCTGGGGCGGGCGAAGGAGCGCGGCGAACTGCTGCCGCACGTCGATGTGGCGGCCGCCGCGCGGATGTTCGTGGGCGCGTTCACCGGGGTCCAGGTGCTCTCCAAGATCATGACGGGGCACGCGGACCTGCCGGAGCGAGTGGCGGACCTTCAGCGGCATCTGCTGGCCGGGGTCGCCGTGCCGGCCGTCCTGTTGCAGCTGGACACGTCCGCCGACCGGGGCGCCCGAGTGTACGAGGAGGCCGCGCAGGCCAGTTGGCCGACGGGGCAGCCCCGGGCCGCCGGATGACCGGTGCCGCCCGGTCCCGGTGAGGGCCGTCCGGCGGGGCGGGCGTGAGCGGGTGGGCTCCGGTAGGGCAGGCGCATGCGGGACGGTGGTTGAGGGCGGGGCGGCAGGGGGAGGGGTCCGGGCGAACGGTTGTCCAAGGGTGTGGTCCCGCGTCCCCGGCCGAGAGGTGGGGCAGCGCCCCTGTCTTCCGACCACGCGTATGCCCACAGTGCAGGACCGACCCCGGGAGTTCGAGATGGATACGAAGGCCTGCCCCTACGCCCTGGACGTGACCGGGCGCGATCTCGCCGGCGAGGCGGCGATGCTCCGGGCCGAAGGCCCGGCCGTGCGGGTGGAGTTGCCCGGGGGTGTGATCGCCTGGGCGGTGCTGCGGCAGCGCGAGGTGGAGCGGCTGCTGACCGATCCCCGGGTGTCGAAGGACGCCCGCCGGCACTGGCCGGAGCTGATCGAGGGGCGCATCACCGAGGAGTGGCCGCTGTACCCCTGGGTGATCAACGAGAACATGCTCTTCGCCTACGGCGCCTCGCACACCCGGCTGCGCCGGCTGGTGGCGGGGGCGTTCACCACGCGGCGTTCGGAGGCCATGCGGCCACGGGTGGCGCAGATCGCGGCCGAACTCGTCGACGGGCTCGCGGCGAACCGGCCGGGGGAGCCCGTGGACCTGCGAACCTCGTTCGCGGAGCTGCTGCCGATGCGGGTGATCTGCGAACTGTTCGGGGTGGCGCAGGGCGAGGACACCGACGCCCTGTGCGCGGCCCTGCACACGGTCTTCGGGACGACGATCAGCGGCCGGGAGATCGAGGCGGCCCGTCTGGAGGCCTTCGTACGGCTGTCGGAACTGGTGAAGGCCAAGCGCGCCGAACCGGGCGACGACCTCACGTCGTTGCTGATCCAGGCCCGTGACCAGGAGGACCGGCTCACCGAGGAGGAGCTGCTGGGCACCCTCTTCCTCATGATCGCCGGCGGGCAGGACACCACGGCCGCCCTGATCACCAACGCGGTCGGCGCGCTGCTGCGGTGGCCCGAGCAGCTGGAGCACGTCCGGACCGGCCGGGCGACCTGGCAGGACGTGGCCGCCGAGACCATGCGGGTCCACACCCCCGGGGCCTACTCGCCGATGAGGTTCGCCGTCGAGGACATCGATCTCGACGGCGTGCTGATCCGCAAGGGCGAGGCCATCCTCGTCAACTTCGCGGCGGGGGGCCGGGATCCGGAACGCTACGGGCCGCACGCCGAGCGGTTCGACGTCCTGCGCAAGGACCGCGACGGCCTCGGCTTCGGCCACGGGCCGCACCGCTGCCTGGGGGCGCCGCTGGCGGCAGTGGAGGCGGAGAGCGCCTTCGCCGCGCTCTTCGAGCGCTTCCCCCGTATGGAACTCGCCTGCGCGCCGGACGAACTCCTGCCGTTGCCCAGCTTCCTGATGAACAGTTACCGATCGCTTCCCGTCCGGCTCGCTCCCGGCCAGGCCTGAACCGGACATCGTCCCTTCGGTGTCGACGGCCGACGGGCAGGGGCCGTGGGCCGTGGGCCGAAGATACCGAACGCACGGTTTACTTCGGCGGCGCTCCGGTGGGATGCTCTCCCCGTTTTGCCGGACGCAGGACGCGGACCCCCGTCGTCCATGCAGGCTGGGGAGGAAGACCTGATGGTCAAGCAGGCTCGGGCGGTCCGCACCCGCCAGGCCCTTGTCCTGGCGGCGGCCGAGGTGTTCGCCGCCGAGGGGTACGCCGGAGCGTCCCTGCCCGCCATCAGCGAACGGGCGGGGGTGAGCAACGGCGCCCTGCATTTTCACTTCGCCAGCAAGCACGACCTGGCGTCGGAGGTGGAGAGAGCGGCGGCGGACGGTGCGCAGCGCCTCGCGGAACGGTGCCGCGGCCGTGCCGACACGTTGCTGCAGTCGCTCGCGCACACGGCTTGCGGACTGCTGCTGGCGGTGGTCGCCGACCCCGTGATCCGGGCGGGGTTCCGGCTGAGCGGTGATCCCTCGCGCAAGGACGGAACGCGGCTGCTGCGCTGGTGGCAGGCGTGGGTGCGCGAGCTCGTCGCGCAGGCGCAGCGCGAGGGGGAACTCGCGCGGGGCGTCTCGGCCGACGTGGCGACGACCGTGATCGTGGCCGCGACGGCGGGCTTCGAGGTGATGGGGGCGGCGGACCGCGACATGCTCTCCGTGGAGCGCGTGACGCAGCTGTGGACGTTCGTCATGCCCCGGCTGGCGGACTCGCCGGACCACGCCACGACGACACCGCAACCGCGGACGCCGAGGGAGCAGCCGGTCGACTGACGGGGTCAGGCACGCTCCGCCGGCAGACCCTCACACGTGCACCGCCCCGGGGGGAGCGGAGTCGGCATACGCCCTGGTCGTCACCGGCATCGGCGGGCAGCTCCTCGACGCGCACCGGGCCCGCACGGGCTGCCGTCGCCTGACTCTCCGGTGAGGCGATAGCCATGCCTGCGCTAATATTCTTTACCGAGTGCTTACATTTGGCCGGGCGTCGACGCGTTCGGCCGTGGAGCGACGGCCGGCGGTCCGGCCACCGACGTGAGGGAGGGCGTGCCATGGGTCGAGTCATCCCCGTGCGCGTCGACAACGCCGCTCGCGACCGCGTTCCCGATATCGGCGGTACCGGCCCGGGCGACGCCCCGCAGCGCTGACGCGTACGTCCGTCCGCCCGCACGCCGGGGTCCGCACCACCCGCGGCCGGTACTGCCCGCACGCGAAGCCGCTCTCCGCCCGGCGCGCCCTTCGGCCGCCAGGACGAACCGCGCACCCCGATCCCGCACACCGGCCGCCCCCCTCGGCGTCCCGGCAAGGAACCGCCTCGACGCCGCCGGCGCCGGCCCGCCCGATCCGTGCGGCGCCCGGGGCGGCGAGCGCACCGTCCGCGAAGTCCGCGCTCCTCACGGGCACCCGAACGATCCGCCCTGCTCCCGCAGGCCCGGGGCGCCGCCGCGCGCCCCGCGACCACAGCACACACGCACACCGCCGATCCCGACCGACGCGCCACCACCGATCCCGACCGACGGAGGACAGACGCCCGTGCATGACACCACCGCCCTGCTCATCGAACTCGGGGCGATCATCCTCGCCCTGGGCCTGCTGGGACGCCTGGCGGGCCGGGTGGGCTTCTCGCCCATACCGCTGTACCTGCTCGCCGGGCTGGCCTTCGGCCAGGGCGGCATCCTGCCCCTGGAAGCGAGCGAGGAGTTCATCGCGACCGGCGCCGAGATAGGGGTCATCCTCCTGCTGCTTCTGCTCGGCCTGGAGTACAGCGCCTCCGAACTCGTCACCAGCCTGAAGACCCAATACCCCTCCGGCGCGGTCGACTTCGTGCTCAACGCCGTCCCCGGAGCGGTCGCGGCCCTGCTGCTCGGCTGGGGGCCGGTCGCCGCCGTGGCGCTGGCCGGCGTCACCTGGATCTCCTCCTCCGGAGTCATCGCCAAGGTCCTCGGAGACCTGAGCCGGCTGGGCAACCGCGAAACCCCGGTCGTCCTCGGCATCCTGGTCATGGAGGACCTCTCCATGGCCGTCTACCTGCCGATCCTCACCGCCCTGCTCGCCGGCGTCAGCCTCGCGGGCGGCGCCGTCACCCTGCTGATCGCCCTGGGCGCCGTAGGGGCCGTCCTGTACGTGGCGCTGCGCCACGGCCGCCTGATCAGCCGCGCGGTCTCCTCCGACAGCGCCGAGATGCTGCTGCTCGTCGTCCTCGGCCTCACCCTTCTGATCGCCGGCATCGCCCAGCGCCTCCAGGTCTCCGCGGCCGTCGGCGCCTTCCTGGTCGGCATCGCCCTGTCCGGCGAGGTCGCCGAGGGCGCCAGCAGTCTCCTCACCCCGCTGCGGGACCTGTTCGCCGCGGTCTTCTTCGTCTTCTTCGGACTGCACACCGACCCCGCGGCCATTCCGCCCGTCCTCTTCCCCGCCCTGGCCCTGGCCACCGTCACCACCCTGACGAAGATCGCCACCGGCTACTGGGCGGCGCGACGTGCCCGGATCTCGGTCAAGGGCCGCTGGCGGGCGGGCGGAACGCTGGTCGCACGGGGTGAGTTCTCCATCGTCATCGCCGGACTCGCGGTCGGCGTCGAACCGCGCATCGGACCGCTGGCCACCGCGTACGTGCTGATCCTGGTCATCCTCGGGCCGCTCGCCGCCCGCTGGACCGAGCCCCTCGCCGGCCGTCTCACCGCGTCGCGGGCCGCCCCCGCCGAGGTGGCGGCCGAGGCCATCGGCGGCGCCGGCGACTTCGCGGACTCCGGGAGCGCCGGGACCACGGGGGCCGCCAGGGCGGTGCCCGCGCGCCGCTGAGGCGACCGTGCACGGTTGAGGCGACCGCGCGCTGTCGAGGCGACGGCGTGCCGCGAGACGGTGCCACCCCCCGGACGGCGGCGTCCGCGGGCGACAGGGAGATAATCCGCAGGCGAGCACGTCCTCGCCGAACGGGGAGGCCATGACCGACCGCAGCACGTCCGAGCCCTACCTCGACGGCTTCCAACGGATGCTCGCCGACGCCGTCGGCACCGGCCGCCGTCTCACCCGCGAGGAGGTCGAGTCCCGGCGGGAGCACGGCGCCTGGGCCGCCGAAGCCGGACACGACTGGCGCAGCCTCGTCCGGGCCCACCTCGTCGCCGGCCGGGAGGGCTGGCCGCGGGGGGCCGACCCGGCCGGCGTCCTCACCGTCGTCGAACAGGCGCTGGACGCGTTCGCCGACGGCTACGAGAACGCGCAGCGTCTCGTGATCCGCAAGGAGGAGGCCGCGCGCCGCGAGTTCATCGACGACCTGCTGCACGGGCGCGGGGACCCGGGACAACTCGCGGCGCGCTCCGAGCGGTTCGGGCTGCGCCTGTCCCGCGCGCACGCGGTCGCGGTGGCCGAGGGACCCGTCGAGTACGACGAGACGGACCCCGTCCCCCGCCGGGTGGCCGACGAACTCTTCGGCCGCTTCGAGCACCGCCGCATCCTGTTCACCACCAAGCACGGCCGGATGGTTTGCATCGCCCCCGGCGACCAGGACGAGGTCCTCACCCACTTCGCCAAGCACGCCTACGCCGCCGCCCTGGGGCAGATCCAGGTCGCCGTCGGCCGCCCGAGACCCGGACCGGTCGGCATCGGCCACAGCTACGAAGAGGCGCTCAACGCCCTGGACGTGGCCCAGCGCATGGCCCTCGACGAGCCCCTGCTGCGCGCCGCCGACCTGCTCGTCTTCCCCGTCCTCGCCCGGGACCGGCAGGCCCTGGTCGATCTGGTCCACAGCATCCTCGGGCCGCTCGAACGGGCCCGCGGCGGTGCGCAGCCGCTGATCACGACCCTGACGGCGTACTTCGACTCCGGCTGCGTGGCGGCGGCCGCCGCCCGGCAGCTCTCGCTGAGCGTGCGCGCCCTGACCTACCGGCTGGAGCGCGTCCACCATCTGACCGGCGCCGACCCCGCGGACCCCGGCCACCGCTACACACTGCAGACCGCGGTCATCGGCGCCCGACTGCTCGACTGGCCGACCAGACCGTTCCTAGAGACTGAGCGGGAGTGGCCGGCCTGAGCGGTCCCCGAACGCGGAACGCCGTCGGGCTCACTCCCGTTCGAGGATCGCCGCGGCCGCGTCCACGCCCTCCCGGGTGCCGATCACGATCAGGATGTCCCCGCCCGTCAGCCGGAAGTGGGGGGTCGGCGACGGGATGGCCTCGGCACGGCGCAGCACCGCCACGATCGAGACACCGGTCTCGGTCCGCATCCGCGTCTCCCCGAGCAGCCGCCCGTTCCAGTGCGACGTCGCCGTCAGCGCGACGCGCTCCGCCACCAGACCCAGCTCGGTGGTCGACAGCAGGTTGGGACTGTGGTGCGTCGGCGTCATCGCGTCGATGAGCGCCGCCGCCTCCCCGGAGGTCAGGCGCACCGACAGCGCGCAGTCGTCCGGATCGTCCTCCTGGTAGGCGTTCAGCGTCCGGGCTCCGTCGCGATGCGCGACCACCGAGATACGGCGCTGCTCCCGTGTGGTCAGGTCGTAGCGGACGCCGATGCCCGGCAACGGCGTACTGCTCAGGCGCGGAGCCCCCATGACTGCCCCCAGTCCGGTTCAAGCGTGCTGCGATCGTTGTCGGCCCAGCCTAGGCGCTGGCGGGCCCTCCTTCGGGACGGGCGTGCTCATCGTCGCCGACTTCTGCGTCGGGGACGGCCGAAGCCGGGCTCGGCGCACCGGTGGCCGGATGGGAGAATCCGTGTTCAGGTCCACGCTGCCGTGGGGCCGGCGCACCGCCCGCCGGCGTCCCTTCGGCACGGGGCCGGAAGGAGGCGTGGAACGTGATCGAGTGGGTGTGCCTCAGGCAGGGCACCAGGCCCGTACCCCAGCCCGTCGCGACTCCTCTGGTGTGGGCCACCGCCTGCGTCGGCGCGCTGACACTGGTGACGGTGCACAACATGCTCGTGGGCTCGGACCGCCCCGGGCTCGCGCTGGCCGCGCTGTCCCTGCTGGCGGGCCTGCTGGGGCTGTGCGCCCGCTTCACCGCCGCCCCCGGCACGGCCCTGCTGTGCTGGCTGACTCTCAACGGCTTCGCCGTCCCGCCCGCCGGCACCCTGACCTGGACCGGCCACCGTGACACCTTCTGGCTGACCTGCCTGTGCGCCGCGACCCTCGTCGGCACGGCGGCCGCCAGGATCGGCCATGCCCGCGCCGCCTACCGTCGTCTCGCGTCCGCGGTCACCACGCCTGCGGACCCGGAGGACGAGCCCGACATGCTGTGATCCGCGGGCGGGCGGCCCGAGGTCAGGACCGGGCACGCACCTGGCACGCATCCGGCACGCGCGGAACGCCGGCCCCACCGGCCCCACCGGCCCCCACCGGTCCGGCCGGCCCCCACCGGTCCCGGCCGGCCCCCACCGGTCCGGCCGGTCCCGCCGGCCGGCATCGATTCCTCGCCCGGCGCCATCGGGCACGGACGCGCGGCGGACCGTACCGACTGCCGACCGCCACCGGGTTTCCCGGGCTTTCGCTGCTCACACGTGCTGCCGGGGCTGCCGGGAGGCGCGTCAGGGGTGTAGAGGGGCTTGAGGGGCGTGTGTGTGGAGCAGCGGCGAGTGGGCACTCAGTGGGGCGGATAGTCGCGCCCCGTCCCGGGAGCGCCCTGCCGAACGGAGAACGCGATGACGGCGGAAGCATGGGCGCCGACGGCGCCGGCCCGGGCCTTCACGCCGCCGGGTGTGTACACGCCCCAGTGGGACACCCGGCTGCTGACGCGTGCCCTGTCCCGTGAGGACCTCGGCTCCGCCACGGAGGTGCTGGACCTGGGCACCGGCTCCGGAGCACTCGCCGTTGAGGCCGCACGACTGGGAGCCCGGGTGACCGCCGTCGACATCTCCCGGCTGGCCGTGCTGACCGCCCGGTTCAACGCGCTGCTGGCCGGCCAACGGGTCCGCTGCCGCCGGGGCGACCTCACCGCCGCCGTGTCGGGGCGCTCGTACGACCTGGTCGTGAGCAACCCGCCTTATGTGCCGTCGCCCGCCCTGCCACGCCGCGGTCTGGCGCGGGCCTGGGACGCGGGTCGGGACGGGCGCGTGTTCATCGACCGGATCTGCGCCGAGGCGCCCGCCGTCCTCAATCCCGGCGGCGCTCTGCTGCTCGTGCACTCGAGTCTGTGCGACACCCGGGCCACCCTGCGGCGACTGGCGGACGTCGGGCTGCGCGCCGCGGTCACCGACCGGGCCACCGTGCCGCACGGCCCGGTGCTGCGCTCCCGCCACCGGTGGCTCGTCCAGCAGGGCCTGCTGACGGGCGGCGAGCGCGGCGAGGAACTGGTGGTGGTCCGCGCCGAACGTGCGTGACGCCCGTGCGACGCGGGGGGAGAGACGCGACGCGAGAGGAGTGACGCAGGGGGAGTGACGCGTCGGGAGTGTCACGACGCGCAGGGTCTTGGGGACGTCTCGGGCCCGGTCGTCAGCCGGAAGCCGACACCACGCACGGCCTGGATGGTCAGGGCGTCCCCGAACTTGTGCCGCAGGGCGTAGACATGGGTGTCCAGGGTCTTGGCGGGGCCGAACCGGTGGGCGTCCCAGACCGCGAGGCTGCACAGGAGGTGCGGGATCACACTCAAGGCCGGGCAGTCCGGGGCGACTTCACCTCGGTCGATGCCGCGCCGGAGGATGGCGTTGAGGTCGTCGATGGCCGGGTTGAGCATCACCTCTCCCAGGGTGCGGCGGAGTTCGGGATTGTCGTAGATCGCGTGGCCGACGCCGAGTCGCAGTGCGACGCCACCCGCGACCGTCCGGTCGTCGGCCAGGCGGCCAGCGGGTACAGGTCACCGCGCAGCGAACCGGTGTCGATCGTGTCGATCTTCGTCGGTCGGCGGAACTGCAGGGCCGCGAGGACCAGTTGCGGCTTGCCTCCCGACTGGCGGTGGTGCACCCTCCCCTCGAGCGAAACGAAGTCGTTCTCTTGGGTGGGATCGGCGAAGCCGTGACGCCAAGGGAACGGCATCGTTTCCTTTGTGACGTGGGTCACAAAAATGCCGGTGGTTTCCTGGCGTCACGGCTCCCGAGGAGAGGTGTCGAAGTACGGCGTCACCAGCCTGTCAGCAGCAGATGGTTGAGGAGCAGCGCGAGCACGGCCTGCGCGGCGAGCCACGGCCGGGGCCGGGGAAGGAGTGCGCCCGCGGCGAGCAGCCACTGGGCGAACGGCAGCCAGATGCGCTCGGTCTCCGCCTTGCTCATCCCGGACAGGTCGGCGATCAGCAGCGCGGCGAACGCGGCGGCGACCAGCAGGGCGAGACGGAAGTCGGGGGAGGCGCCCCGCACGTCCACGAGCTGCGCTCGGGACCGGGGAAACGCGCCGCCGGCACGTCGCAGAGCGGCCACCGTGGCCGGACCCACGATCAGGACCGTGCAGGCGAGGTTGGCCCACACCCAGTAGCCGTAGGGCCGGACACCTCCGGCGCCCTGGTAGTAGCGGTGGACCAGCAGCCGGTACGCCTCCCACCAGTCGAAGCCCGCGAGAGTGAACGCGAGCGGCACGACGGCGACTCCGGCGAAGGCGTACGGCAGGGGCCGCAGTCGTCCCGGGCCGCCGAGCAGCAGGACGGCGGCCGCGATCACGGCGAAGAGGGTGAGGCCGTAGGAGAGGTAGCAGGTGAGTCCGAAGAGGAGACCCGCGGCGAAGCCGGTCTGGCGCGGCCGGTGTCCGCTGACCGCGAGGGCGAGGAAGGCGACCGTCCAGGCGGCGACCGCCGTGAAGTAGCCGTCGGCGGAGGTTCCCGTCCACACCGCGGCCGGCGCCAGCGCCAGGAACGGCGCCGCCCGGCGGGCGAGGCCCTCGCCCACCAGCGTTCGCACGGTGACGAGGACCGCCACGCACGCGGACCCGCCGACGGTGATGCACCAGACCCCGGCCCAGCCTCCGCCGCCGAGTCCCACCCGGTCGAGCAGGACGAAGGTGAGCGGCGCCGCGGGCGGGTGGCCCGCCACGTGCGCGGGCCAGTTGTCGGGGGACTGGAGCAGGATGTGGTGGGTGAAGTCCCGCAGGGCGGCCGGGATGTCGTGGAAGCGGTCGATGACCCGCAGATACTCGTGCCGGGTCGTGAGCCGGCCGGCGATCCCGCGCTGCCAGCCGTCGACGAGCGCCAGGGACCAGATCCAGGCCAGCGTGGCGCCCCACGTCGACCAGAGCAGCGTCCGCCACCGCAGCCGGGCCGCGACGGCGGGACCGTAGGCGACGACGGCGACCGCGACGACGATCGCCGCCGGGGTGCCCGGTCCGATGTGCGGCTGCCAGGTGGCCGACAGCGGGGGCCAGTTCACCCGCAGGGTGCCGTGCTCCCGCTCGATCGCGGTGCCCACCAGCACGGCGGCTGCGACGAGCAGAGCGGCAGCCGCCGTCGCGCCCAGGTCACGGAGATGATCACGATTCACAAGGGGAACGCTAGGCCGCGAAAGGCACGCCGACACCGCCGCGCCCGAGGACGTCAGAGTTTCGTCATGTGTCGAAGGCTCCGTCGCCCGGTCTGCCCGGCCTACGGTCGGCGCATGTCACGGTTGCCCACCCCGTCGTCCCTGTCCGCATCCTCCCGCCTGCCGACCTCTCCCCGCTTCTGGCGCAGCCCGCTGCGCGGGCCGTGGTTCACCTCCGTCCTCGGTGTCGTGCTGCTCGGCGGGATCACCGTGCTGTTCGTGACGGGGCTGCTCTCGTACGCCGCGTACAACCCGGATCTCTCGCCGGTCAATGACAAGACCCCGGACAAGGGACTGCTCGGCTTCTACCTCTTCGCGTGGCCGACGGATCCGACCTGGCTCTACCGGCTCAACCAGGGCGTCCATGTCACGCTCGGCATCACGTTGATCCCCGTGCTGCTGGCGAAACTGTGGTCGGTGATCCCCCGGCTGTTCGCGCTGCCGCCCGCGCGTTCGCTCGCCCACGCGCTGGAGCGCCTGTCGCTGCTCCTGCTGGTCGGTGGCGCGCTGTTCGAGTTCGTCACCGGCGTCCTCAACGTCCAGCTGGACTACGTCTTCCCTGGTTCGTTCTACCCGCTGCACTTCTACGGGGCGTGGGTGTTCTTCGCCGCGTTCGCCGCGCACGCGGTGCTGCGCGCACCGGCCGCCGTCCGTAATCTGCGCCGACTGCGGCACGAGACCGACGGCCCCAGGGACGTACCCGACGGCCCCAGGGACGTACCCGGCGGCCCCCGGGACGTGCCCGACGGCCCCCGGGACGAGACCGGCCGTGCGGCGGAGGTCTCCCTGGTGGCGCCGCGTCCCGTGGAGCCCACGGTGACGCGGCGGGGAGCGCTGTGGCTGGTCGGCGGCGGTTCCCTGCTGCTTTTCGCCACCACGGTGGGCCAGAGCTTCGACGGGCTCGCACGGTGGACGGCGCTCCTCGCACCGCGTGGGGGCGCGGATCCGGGCAGCGGGCCCGGCGGCTTCCAGATCAACAAGACGGCCGCCGCGCGGGGGATCGCCGCTGCGGAGACGAGCGCGGACGTGTGGCGGCTGACCGTCGTCGGGCCCGCGGGAACCGTCCGCTTGAGCAGGGCGGAGCTGCTGGACCTCCCGCTGCACAGCGCGGCGCTGCCCATCGCGTGTGTGGAGGGCTGGTCCACCTCCGACCAGTGGTGGCGGGGCGTGCGGCTGCGCGATCTCGCCGCACTGGTCGGTCACGACGCGGACACCGCCCCCGACGTCCTGGTGGAGTCGCTCCAGCGGAGCGGGGCCTTCCGCCGGGCGGCGCTGCGCGCCAATCAGGTGCGCGACCGGCGCTCCCTGCTGGCCCTGGACGTCAACGGCGAGCCGCTGACCCCCGACCACGGCTTCCCGGCCCGGATCATCGTGCCCGCGGCGCCCGGCGTGCTGAACACGAAGTGGGTCGCCCGGCTGACGTTCGGCGAACTGTGAGGACGTCGACGAGGCGAGCCGTGAGGACAGCCACGAGGCGAGCTGTGAGGACCCCGGTGAGGAGACACCTGTGAGGCGATCTGTGAGGCGATCTGCGAGGCGACGCGGTGCGGCGGCGGGCAGCCGTGCGCCCCGTGCGAAGACGACCCGGGCCCTGCGCGGGGAGGTCATCGGCAGCCCGTTCACCCTGCTGCTGCTGGCCTGCTCGTTCGCGCTGGCCGGATATGCGGGGGTGCGGCTGCTGACTGACGACTGGTTCGCGGTGGCCCTGTGGTTCGTGGGCGCGGCGCTCGTCCATGACCTGGTGCTGCTGCCGCTGTACGCGGCGGCCGACCGCGCGGCCGTGGGGTCGCTCGCCTCGGCCGGCCACCGCGCGTGGGCCCTGTACCTGCGGGTGCCGGCCGCTCTGTCCGGGCTGCTCCTGCTGGTGTGGTTCCCGCTGATCAGCGGGCGCGTGGAGGCGCGCTACCGGTCGACGACCGGGATGTCCGCGGACGGATTCCCGGCCCGCTGGCTGCTGATCACGGCCGCGCTCTTCGGCGGCTCGGCGCTGCTGCTCGCGCTGCGCCGGCGGTCGGGGCTGCGCAGGGCGACGAAGCAACGGCCGTCCGCCGACCACTGATCGGCGGCCCGCCAGCCCGACGGGCCGGTGCGCCCGAGCAGCGCCCGGGTGCCGAGCCGGGCCCAGGGGAACGGTGCGCCGGCGCCGCCCCGGACGTCGACGAGACGGACGCTGACGCACTCGTCGACGTCCACGGGAGCCGTCTCGGCGATCAGCAGGCCGCCGGGCAGCAGGACCCCCGCCAGCCTCTCGAGGAGGGCGCCCGCGTCACCGCCGATGCCGAGGTTGCCGTCGACGAGCAGGGCGGTGCCCCAACGGCCCTCCCCGGGAAGCGGCTCGAAGACCGAGCGCCGCAGTGCGGGGCCGCCGAGCCGGACCGTGTGCCGGACGGCGGCCTCGCTGACGTCGATGCCCAGAGCGGTGCGGCCCCGCGCGGCGAGCTCGGCGACCAGCCGTCCGGGACCGCAGCCCACGTCGAGGACGGCGCCCTCGCAGCGGTCCAGCACCTGCCGGTCCACGGCGTCGGCGCGCCCGCACCAGCGCTCCACGTCCAGGGGCAGCAGCCAGCCGTCCCCGCGGCGCAGGAAGAGCGGCCCGCGGCCGGCCCGGAGGGCGTCGGCGTACGGGTCGGCGCGGGACCAGCCGTGCTCCGCACCCTCGCGCGCCACCGTCTCGCGCGCCACCACCTCACGCTCGACCGTCTCGCGCGTCACCACGTCGTCCGTCACCACCTTGCTCGCCATCACCTTGCGCGTCACCACCTCGTGCGTCGTGCTCATCGGCTGCCGACCGCGTGGAGGCGGGTCAGGGCGGCGGCGAAGCGGCTGTGCGCGGCGCCGGCGGCGACCGCCTCGGCGTCGGCGGACGTGTCCACGTCCCGCAGGCGCGGCAGATCGCGCACGCGCAGTCCTGCGGCGACGAGCCGGGCGCGCTGCACCGCGCCGGTGGCGGACGTCGACATCGGTACCCCGCGCAACAGATCCGGGTCGGGGCGGGCCAGTCCGAGGGCCCAGAAGCCGCCGTCCTCGGCGGGGCCGAAGCAGGCGTCGTACCCCTCGAAGTCCACAGTGAGCAGTTCCGGCGTCACCTGTGGGGTGTCCATCCCGATCAGCAGGGCCGGGCCGTCGCACCCGGCGAAGGCCGCGGCGAGCCGCTCGTCCAGGCCGCCCGCGCACTGCGGCACGACGTCGAAACCGGGCGGCAGCCACGGCCCGCTCTCCCCGTCGAGGACCAGCACGCGACGCCCGGCGGGTGTCGCGGCGACCGTGCGCAGGGTGTCCTCGAGGGCCGCCTCGGCGAGCGAGGCGGCCTCGGCGGGTGTGAACGGCGGGGTCAGGCGGGTCTTCACCCGGCCCGGCCGCGGTTCCTTGGCGACGACGAGCAGGGTGATCATCGGCGGACCCCTTTCCGCACGGGCCCGGGCCCGGGAGTCGGAGCCGGAGCGGGAGCCGGGCTCGCCGCGAGCGTCGGAGATGGTGACGCCGACGGCGGTTCGGCCAGGACGCGGCTCATGTCGCGCACCGCGTGCCAGGTGCCGCGCCAGGTGCCCGTCACCTTGGACGCGCCGGACCGCGGCAGATACGGGACGTCGTGCTCGGCCACCCGCCAGCCCGCGTCGGCGGCCCGCACGACCATCTGCAGCGGATAGCCGCTGCGCCGGTCGGTCAGCCCGAGCCCGAGCAGCGCCTCACGGCGGGCGGCGCGCAGTGGACCGAGGTCGTGCAGGCGCAGGCCGGTGCGGCGGCGCAGCATCCGCGCGAGCGCGATGTTGCCGGCCCGGGCGTGCGCGGGCCAGGCGCCGCGGCCCTGCGGGCGTCTGCGTCCGAGCACCAGGTCGGCCTGGCCGTCTCGGACTTCGCGCACGAACGGCACGAGCAGGGCCGGGTCGAGTGAGGCGTCGCAGTCGCAGAAGCACACGATGCCGGCGGTCGCGGCGCTCAGCCCGGCGTGGCAGGCGGCGCCGAAGCCGCGGCGCGGCTCGTGGACGACGACGGCGCCGAGCCGCCGGGCGATGTCCGCCGATCCGTCGGCGGACCCGTTGTCGACGACCAGCGCACGCCAGCCGGAGGGAATGCGGGCGAGTACCCAGGGGAGCGCCTCGGCCTCGTTCAGACAGGGGAGGACGACGTCGACGTCCTCGAGCGGGGGAGGGGTCATCACGTCTCTCACCCTACGAACGGGAATAGGACATTTCGGACTTCGGCTCCTTACGAAACGCGGACGTCGATTACGGGACGGGGCCGCGGGGCGACGCGGGACGGCCCACGATGCGAGGCTGGCCCTATGGAACAGCAGCCGTACGAGCAGGCCGCGGACGCCCCCGCGAGCCGAGGGGCCGGGGCGACCCGGCCCCGGGTCCTGGTCGTCGACGACGACCCGACCGTCGCCGAGGTCGTCGCGGGCTACCTCGACCGCGCCGGGTACCTGGTGGACCGGGCGGGAGACGGGCCCTCCGCCCTCGCCGGCGCCACCGCCCACTGGCCCGACCTGGTGGTCCTCGATCTGATGTTGCCAGGCATGGACGGCCTCGAGGTGTGCCGGCGGTTGCGTGGCCGAGGTCCCGTCCCGGTGATCATGCTCACCGCCCGCGGCGACGAGGACGACCGCATCCTCGGCCTGGAGGTCGGCGCGGACGACTACGTCACCAAGCCGTTCAGCCCCCGGGAACTGGTGCTCAGGGTGGAGTCCGTGCTGCGTCGCACCCGGCCCCGGGTGGGCGCACGCTCCCTCGGCGCGGCCGGACTCACCCTCGACCCGGCGGCCCGCCGCGCCACCCGCGACGGCGCCGAACTGGCGCTCACGCTGCGCGAGTTCGACCTCCTCGCGTTCTTCCTGCGGCATCCGGGCCGGGCGTTCAGCCGTGAGGACCTGATGCGGGAGGTGTGGGGCTGGGACTTCGGCGACCTGTCGACCGTAACCGTCCATGTGCGGCGGCTGCGCAACAAGGTGGAGGACGATCCGGCCCGGCCCCGTCTGATCCAGACGGTGTGGGGCGTCGGCTACCGATTCGATCCCGCGGCCCCTGCCGGCCCCGGCGAGGAGTGACCGTGCGCGACAGCCTTCTCATCGCCCTGTACGCCCTGCTCGGCGCCGGCGCGGCCGGGTTGCTCGGCGCGGGCGCCCTGTGGCTGCTCCGCCGCCGGTCGCTGACCGGCTCGCTCACCGTGGTGGCGGCCGTCGCCGTGACCGCCATGCTCGCGGGCACCCTCGCGGTGGCGCAGGCGATGTTCCTGTCCCCGCACGACCTGAGCGTGGTCACCACGGTGGTCGCGATGGCGGCCGTCGTCTCCCTGGCCACCGCGCTGGCGCTCGGCCGCTGGGTGGTCGCCCGCAGCCACGAACTCGCCCTCGCGGCCCGCTCCTTCGGCGACGGCGGTGCCTTCACCGCACCCGACGGGCCGGCCACCGCCGAACTCGTCGCGCTCAGCCGCGAGTTGCAGGCCACCAGCGCGAAACTCGCCGAGTCCCGGGAGCGGGAGCGGGCGCTGGAGTCGTCCCGGCGGGAACTCGTCGCCTGGATCTCGCACGACCTGCGCACCCCGCTCGCCGGCCTGCGCGCGATGTCCGAGGCGCTGGAGGACGGCGTCGCCGTCGACCCCGGCCGCTATCTGCGCCAGATCCGCACCGAGGTCGAACGGCTCAACGGCATGGTCGGCGACCTGTTCGAGCTCTCCCGCATCCACGCCGGCGCCCTTGCCCTGTCGCCCGCCCGGATGTCCGTCTACGACCTGGTCGGCGACGCACTCGCCGGGGCGTACCCGCTGGCGTACGAGCACGGCGTACGACTGGTGGGGGACCGGGTGGAGCCCCTGCCGGTGGAGGTGGACGGCAAGGAGATGAGCCGGGTCCTCGGCAACCTGCTGGTCAACGCGATCCGCCGGACGCCCGCCGACGGCACCGTCATGGTGGCCGCCGAACGCTCGCCCGACGGCGTGGTGCTGTCCGTCTCGGACAGCTGCGGCGGCATCCCCGAGGAGGACCTCGGCCGTGTCTTCGACACCGGCTGGCGCGGCACCCACGCCCGGACGCCGCCGGCGGGCGCCGGACTGGGCCTGGCGATCGTCCGCGGCATCGTGGAGGCGCACCGGGGCCGGGCCACCGTGCACAACATCCCCGGCGGCTGCCGTTTCGAGGTGGTGCTGCCCGCGGCAGCTTCATGACGCGGGCAGCACCACCGGTCCTGTGTGGGGCGCGGCTTGTGTGCGGTGAGGTCTCTGTGCGGGGCGCGGTTCCTGTGCGACGCGATTCCTGTGCGGGGCGCGGTGCGGGCTACGCGCCGCGCATCGCCGCCGACGCGAACTCCCGCATCCCCTCCGCGAAGCCGACCTGAGGCTTCCAGCCCAGCTCCGCCCGCAGCCGGGACGAGTCCGCCGTGACGTGCCGGACGTCCCCCAGCCGGTACTCGCCGGTCACCGCCGGCTCGGGCCCGCCGTGGGCCGCCGCCAGCGCCGCCGCCATCTCGCCGACGGTGTGCGGCTCACCGCTGCCGGTGTTGTACGCGGTGAGCGCGCCGACGGCCGGATCCGCCTCCAGAGCGGCCGCGTTGGCCGCCGCGACGTCCCGTACGTGCACGAAGTCCCGTCGCTGCGACCCGTCCTCGAACACGCGCGGCGCCTCGCCCCGGGCGAGCGCCGAACGGAAGAAGGAGGCGACCCCCGCGTACGGGGTGTCCCGGGGCATCCCGGGCCCGTAGACGTTGTGGTAGCGCAACGACACCGCCGACCCGCCCGTCGACCGCGCCCAGGCGGCGGCCAGATGCTCCTGGGCGAGCTTGGTGGTGGCGTACACGTTGCGCGGGTCCGCCGCCGCGTCCTCGTCGACCAGCCCGGGCGACAGTTCCCTGCCGCACGCCGGACACCGCGGCTCGAAACGCCCGGCCGCCAGGTCGGTGACGATCCGCGGCCCCGGCCGCACCACGCCGTGCCGCGCGCACGTGTACCGCCCTTCGCCGTAGACCACCATCGACCCTGCCAGCACCAGCCGCCGCACGCCCCGCCCGGCCATGGCCGTCAGCAGGACCGCGGTGCCCAGGTCGTTGCGGGAGACGTACTCCGCGGCATCGGCGAACCCGGCGCCCAGCCCCACCATGGCGGCCTGGTGGCACACCGCGTCCACCCCGGCCAGTGCGCGCGACACGGCGGCTTCGTCGCGGACGTCCGCGGCGGGGTCGGCCCGCACGTCGAACACGACGGGTTCGTGCCCGCGCGCCCGGAGCGCCTCGACCACATGGGACCCGATGAACCCGGCACCGCCGGTGACCAGTACACGCATGACTCCACGCTAGAGCGGCGAACCCCCGAAGAGCTGGTCCGCGCCCGCCACGTCACGACTCCGTAAGAGTCAGTGAGTCAGTCATCGTGGGCCGCCCCGCCCTGCGGCGCACACCCCTCGTCGGCGAGCCGACGGGCGGTCAGCGCCGCGATGTCGTCCTGCAGCCGGTCGTGGCTGTGGGCCAGCAGATCGGTGTGCAGTCGGCGCAGCAGTTCGTCGGGCGGCAAGGCCCCCCAGGAGCGCAGCCGCTGTTGCAGCGGGTAGAACACGCCGCCGGGATCGCGGGTCTCGGTGACGCCGTCCGTGTACAGCAGGAGTTGGTCACCGGGCCGGAAGGCGTAGACTTCGACGCGATACGGATCGCCGACGAGCATGCCGAGGTTCAGCGGCGGGGCCGACCGCCCCCGGTCGAGTTCACGGACCTCGCCGGGCCCGATCAGCAGCGGCGGCGGGTGACCGCAGTTGACGACCCGGACGACGTCGTCGTCGGCGGGGACCTCGGCGAAGACGGCGGTGACGAACCGCTCGCCCGGGTCGGTGCCCTCGAGCAGCCTCGCCCTGCGGCTCATGCTCGTCTCCACCCGGTCCGCCAGCGCCGGGAGATCCGACTCGTCGTACGCCGCCTCACGGAACGCGCCGAGCAGGGCGGCCGCGGTCTCCACCGCGAGCAGGCCCTTGCCGCGCACGTCACCGATGAGCAGCCGCACCCCGTACGGCGTCGGAACGGCCTCGTAGAGGTCGCCGCCGATGCGTGCCTCGGCCGCGGCGGAGAGATAGAGGCTCGCAAGGCGCAGCCTGCCGATCCGGTGGGGGACCGGTCTGAGCAGGACGCGCTGCGCGATGTCGGCCACGAAACGCACGTCGGCGAGCGTGCGTTCACGACGGATCCGGTGGGCCGCCAGGATCGTGCCCAGGGCGCCCACCAGGGCGGTGCAGATGTAGGAGGCCACATAATGGCGGTCCCACAGATAGCCGACGGACCGGCCCGCGCAGCACGGGGTGCCGGCCAGCACCCCTTCGAAGAGGACGGCGAACACCGTGGCGCAGGCGACGACGGACGGACCGTGGGCGAACGCCGCCAGCAACGGCACGGCGATCAGCGCGAAACTCACCGGCCACCGCGTGGGCGTCACCGGCTCGATCAGCAGCAGCGCCACGACATACAGCAGCGGCAGCCATCGCATCCACGCCGGAGGCGCGGGCGGTCGGTTCCGCGCCGCCACGGCGGTCTTCGGCCGCCGGTCCGTGGACGCCTGCCTCACCCCACGCTCCTGCGCGCCACCGGGTGGGCGTGGCGTGCAGGCGGGCGGTAAGTCGCACGGTCGGGGTTACGCGGCCTTCGCACAGCGGACTCCTGTCACACAACCCGGGCAGGAGGTCCAGCCTGCTGTGCGCAGCCGCGGCACACCGGCGATTGCTCCGCCTGGCGGCATGTTCACCGCCCCGGACCCACTGTGCTGCCGCCCCCGTGGACAGTCTGAGCGGAAGGTGGGCCGGACGCGTCAGACGGTCGCAGGCTGCTTCTCGTCCGCGGCGGGAACGGACTCCGCCGAGTAGAAGACGGACTTGCCCTGCTTGCTGCGCCGGACCTGCCCCTTGGCCACCAGGGCCTCCAGGGTGCTGCGCACCACCGTGATCTTGATGCCGCGTTCCGGGTGGGCGCCGCTCAGCGCCTCGGTGACCTCCAGGGCCGACCGGGGCTCGCCCTTGCCGGTCAGGTGACCGACGACGAGTTCGCGCAGCGTCGGACCGTCGCCGGCCTTCGGTGCCGGCTTGGCAGCGGGCGCCTTCTTGGCCGCCGACGCCGACACCGACGCCGTCTTCGAAGCCGACTCCGTCTTCGGCGTCGACTTCGACGCTGCCGAGGTCTTCGACGCGGGCGCCGCCGCGGGCTTCGGTGACGCCGCGGGCTTCGGCGCCGACTCGGCCTTGGGCGATGACGCGGCCTTCGGGGACGACGTCGACTTCCTGGCGCGCGCCTTCTTCTTCTGCTCACGGCCCTGCGCGGCGGCCGGCACGGCGGTCGGCGCGGCCTGACGGGGAACGGAAGCCGTGGGCGCGCTCGCGGAAGCCGCCTCGCCCGCCTCCGCCGCCCCACCGAGCGCCTGCTGCATGTTGAGCAGCAGAGCGTGGTCGTGGCGCAGTGACTCCAACTTCTCCTGGAGCGCGCTCACTTCGTTGCCGAGACGCTCCTGCTCCTCGGTGTTGTGCTTCAGGTCCTCGGCCAACCGGGCGGCATACAGCGGCCTGAGGCTGGTCGTCTCGTCATGGTTGTCGGCCACGAGGGTCCTCCTTGGAGTGATGTGCCGTGGTTTTGCCGAATAGTACTCACCGCACTCATGACCGCGTCGCACATGTGCACAATCTCCCGCGCCCCGGCACCCGGTGGCCCCGCGGGGCCCACACCCCCCCGAACTCACCGCACGCCCCCGCAGAGCCGCGGCCGCTCGAGCCGAGTGAACCGTCACTGCCCCCCGGGCAGTTGCTGCTCGGTCCAGATGACCTTGCCTTCGGGGGTGTAGCGAGTGCCCCAGCGGTCGGCGAACTGGGCCACGAGGAAGAGTCCGCGGCCGCCCTCGTCCATGCCGGCGGCGCGGCGCAGATGCGGTGAGACGCTGCTCCCGTCGGACACTTCGCAGATCAGGGTGCGGTCACGGATCACCCGCACGGTGATGGGCCCGGTCGCGTACCGGATGGCGTTGGTGACCAGCTCGCTCAGGATCAGCTCCAGCGTGAACGCCTCCTCGTCCAGCCCCCAGGCGTGCAGCAGACCGCTGACGCAGGCCCGGACACCGGAGACGGCCGCCGGATCGGACTCCACCTGCCACAGGGCGGTCCGGTCACCGTCGAGCAGCCGGGTACGGGCGACGAGCAGCGCGACGTCGTCGCGCGGGGCGTTGGGCAGCAGGGCGTCCATCACGGCCTGGCACATCTGTTCAGGTGTGCGTCCGGCGTGTGCGACGACGCCGCGCAGCCGTTCGATGCCCTCGTCGATGTCCCACTGCCGTTCCTCGAGCAGACCGTCTGTGTACAGCACGATGCTGCTGCTCGGGGGCAGTTGGATCTCCGCCTTCTCGTAGGGCAGCCCGCCCAGTCCCAGCGGCGGCCCGGCCGGCACCCCGGCCAGCCGGGCCCGGCCGTCCGGGTGGACGAGAAGCGGCTCCAGGTGACCGGCGCGGGCCATGGCGCACCGACCGGACACCGGGTCGTAGACCGCGTACAGGCAGGTGGCGCCGGTCAGCGTCGGTGTGTCGCCGTTCTCGTCGTCCCGGTCCTGGTCGATGCGGGTGACGAGTTCGTCCAGATGCCAGAGCAGTTCGTCGGGCGGCAGATCCAGCGTCGAGAAGTTGTGCACGGCGGTGCGCAGTTGCCCCATGGTGGCGGCGGCGTGCAGGCCGTGCCCCACGACGTCGCCCACCACGATGGCGACCCGCGCCCCGGGCAGCGGGATGACGTCGAACCAGTCACCGCCGACGCCGCCGAGGCCCGCCTCTGCCGGCAGATAGCGGTGCGCCACCTCGACGGCGCTCTGTTCGGGCAGCGCGTGCGGGAGCAGGCTCCGCTGCAGGGCGACGGCCGTGGCGTGCTCGCGGGTGAAGCGGCGGGCGTTGTCGATGCTCACCGCGGCACGGGCCACGAGCTCCTCCGCGACCGACAGGTCCTCCTGGTCGTACGGGGTGGGTTCCCGCGAACGCCAGAACGTCGCCACGCCGAGGATCACCCCGCGGGCCCGCAGCGGAGCCGCGATCATCGAGTGGATGCCGGAGGCCACCAGGGCGCGAGCGCGGTCGGGAGCCTGTACCTGCCAGCCGGAGAACGCCGCCATGTCGGCCTCCAGCACCATCCGCCCCGAACCGAACCCGGTGGCCTGCGGCGTCGAGGGGTCGAAGTGGATGAGCTCACCGATCGGATACAGCGGTGTGCCCTCGCGGACGCCGTGCAGCGCGACCCGGCGCAGCTCCGCCATGTTCGCCAGGTTCGGTTCCTCCCCGCGCAGCACCGCGTCGGCCAGGTCGACG
Source organism: Streptomyces sp. B21-105 (assembly GCF_036898465.1). Lineage (NCBI taxonomy): Bacteria > Bacillati > Actinomycetota > Actinomycetes > Kitasatosporales > Streptomycetaceae > Streptomyces > Streptomyces sp. B21-105. The sequence goes on from NZ_JARUMJ010000001.1 coordinate 8,782,074, forward strand.
GTGACGTAGTCGGCGAACCTGGGCACGGCCAGTTCGGCCAGTTCCTCCGCCGTGCGCGTCACGTTCAAGGTGGTGCCGATGCGCAGGCCGGCCTCGTACAGCAGGCTCAGCCGCTCCTGGACGACCTCCACGCGCCCCACCAGGGCGCTGAGTTCCGTCGTGTCCCGCAAGGTGGTGACCGAACCCCCGGGGCCGGGCTGCGCTTCCATGGGGCGCTGGCTGACCGCCAGCAGCCGGGTGCCGACCTTGAGCACCCGGTCGGTGGCCGTCGTGCCCGCCAGCAGGAGCCGTTCGGCCCTCGGCTCCAGTCCGAGGCTGTCGACGGGCCGCCCCTCCACGTCGGCGCCGAGGTCCAGCAGGCGCCGCGCCTCGTCGTTGGCCAGCAGCAGCCGGCCCTGCCGGTCGATGATGAGGACGCCTTCGCGCACCGCGTGCAGGACGGCGTCGTGGTGCTCGTACATCCGGGTCATCTGCGCGGGGCCGAGCCCGTGCGTCTGCCGACGCAGCCGCCGGCTGATCAGCGCGCTGCCCGCGGTGGCCGCCGCGAGCACCAGCGCCGTCGCCGTCAGCACGAGCGGCGCCTGCCGGTCGGCCGCCACACTCACCCGCTTGACGGTGATGCCCGCGGAGACCAGCCCGACGATCTTCCCGCTCGGGTCCCTGACGGCGACGACGGTCCGCACCGACCGGCCCAGCGTCCCGGTGGTCGTCTCGGTGACGACTCCGCCGTGCCGGGCCTTGGTGATGCTGCCGATGTAGTGCCGGCCGATCTGCGCCGGGTTGGGATGGGTGTAGCGGATGCCGTCGACGCTCATCACCACGACGAAGTCCACGCCGGAGCGGGCACGCGTCTGTTCGGCCTGCCGCTGCAGTGCCGCGGTGGGTTTCGGTTCGCCCAGGGCCTGGACGACCGAGGGGGAGGAGGCGACGGCGGAGGCCACCGCGAGGGTGCGGTTGCGGGCCTCGCGCTCGGCGTCGGTGCGGGACTGCAGCAGCAGGGCGGCGACCGCGGCCGCGACCAGCACGAGGATGATGAAGACCTGCAGAACGAAAACCTGGCCGGCGACGGTCCGTAGCCCCTGCCAGGACCGCAGACGCCCGAGCCGTCGATCCATAGCCCCCATCTAACCGTGGCTCGTACCGGCCATCACCCTGGAATGCCGGGCTTGGCCGAACTCGTCACACGCGGTGCCGCGCTGTGCACCCACGGCACGGCGCCGGTTCCGCGGGACAGTCCCGCGCCCGACCGGTTCTGCCACCTACCGCCCGGTGCAGCCGCCGACGGGCCCGGAGCTCTCGCGGACGATCAGGTCGGTGCCGGCGAAGGTCGGTGCGGGGGGCCGATGGCCGCTCTCCAGCTGGGCGCGCAGCAGGGCGAAGGCGTCGCGGCCCAGCCCCTGGAAGTCCATCCGCACGGTGGTGAGGGCGGGCGTGAGGAACCCCGAGTGCGGGGCGTCGTCGAAGCCGACCACGCTGACGTCGCCGGGCACCTGCCGGCCGGCGTGGTGCAGGGCGCGCAGCACGCCCAGCGCCAGGTCGTCGTTGCCGCACAGGATCGCGGTGATGTCCGGGTCCTCCGCGAGCCTGCGCCCCTCGTCGTAGCCGACCTGGGAGTCCCAGCCGGCGCCGCCGCACGGTTCGGGCGGGGTGATGCCGGCCGTCTCCAGCGCGGCGCGCCAGCCCTGGGCGCGGGGGCCCTCGGGGCGGCGGGCGCCCACGGATGTGGGGATGGCGAGGTAGTGGACGGTCCGGTGTCCGAGCTCCAGCAGGTACGCGGTGGCGGCCCGGGCCGCCTCGCGGTCGTCGGCCCACACGGCCGGCAGGGGAGGCGTCCGGCCCGGCGGCGGGGCTTCGACGACGGCGGCGCACGGCACGTCGGCCGGAGCCCGGTCCAGGGCCGCGGCGCCGAGCGGATCGAAGCCGATGATCATCAGTCCGCCGCCCTCGGCCGCTGCCGAGGACATCGTGCGGTCGAGGTCGTCCTCGGACGTCAGCACCTTCATGCCCAGCGCGTATCCCGCGGCGCGGGCGGCTTGCTCCAGGCCCTGCAGGGTGGCCGCGTAGCCGTAGAGGGTGGTGTTCGACGTCAGCACGGTGAGGGACCGGGTCACGCCGCTGGCGAGGGCGAACGCGGTCGGGTTGCGTCGGAATCCGAGGCTCTCGACGGCCGCCTCGACGCGGCGGCGGGTCTCCTCGCGGACGTTGGGGTGAGCGTTGATCACTCGGGAGACGGTCTGGTACGAGACGCCGGCGGCCCGTGCGACATCGCGAATGCTGGCGGCTCTGCGTGGCTCCCGCCCGGAACCTGAGCGGTTGTCGGGATTCGTGTGACCGGTCACATCCATGGATCGAGTGTGCGAGGCCACCCTGCCGTGCGTCAAGCGACGTGAGTGACGGGGACCGGTGTTCGTACGACAGATATATTAGGAAACGGGTCGGCCGGTCGGCCAGGGTGGACCTGACCGGCCGGCCGACCCGTCGGTCAGGAAGACGTGGCCGCCGGGTTGCCGTAGTAGGCGTCGGGGCCGTGCTTGCGGGTGTAGTGGCGGTTGAGCAGGTGGGGCGGCGGCGGGGCCGTCGGGGACAGCGCGAAGGTGTGCAGCGCGATGTCGGCGACGGCTTCGCAGATGATGGCGTGCTCGAGTGACTTGCGGGCGCTCGCCCCCCAGGTGAACGGGCCGTGGTTGGCCACCAGGGCCGCGGGCACCTCGACCGCCCGCTGGTCGTCCTCCTCGAGCAGGTCCACGATGACCCGCCCGGTGTTGTACTCGTAGTCCTTCGCGCACTGCTCGGCCGTGAGGTCCGGGGTCACCGGGATCGGGCCGTTGAAGGTGTCGGCGTGGGTGGTGCCGAGCACCGGGATGTCACGGCGGGCCTGGGCGAAGGCGACGGCGCGGGTGGAGTGGGTGTGGGTGACGCCGCCGATGGAGGGGAAGGCGAGGTAGAGGCAGCGGTGGGTCTCGGTGTCGGTGGAGGGCCGCAGATGCCCGTCGACGACCGCGCCGTCGGACAGGCGCACGGTCACCAGGTCGTCGAGACCGAGGTCCTCGTAGGGGACCCCGGACGGCTTGATGACGAAGACGCCCGCCTCCCGATCGACGCCGCTGACGTTGCCCCAGGTCAGCGTCGCCAGGCCGACCTGAGGGATGGTCAGGTTGGCGTCCAGCACCTCTTGCCGCAGACCGTCGCGCACTCGTGCGGTCATCGGCTTCCTCCTTGCGTACGGATCAGAGCCACGGTGTCCGCCCTCACAGCGACTGGGCGAGACGGTGGTAGGCCGCGTTCCAGCGGACTTCCTTGGCGAACTGGTCGGTGCGGGTGTTCTCGTCGATGGTGAGGAGCTCGACGCCGGTCATGGCGGCGTAGTCGGTCAGGGTCTCCACGCTCACGGCCGAGCTGAGCACGGTGTGGTGCGGGGCGCCGGCGAGCAGCCAGCTCTCCGCGGACTCGGCGAGCGAGGGGCGGGGCTCCCACACGGCACGGGCCACCGGCAGGCGGCGCAGCGGCTCGCTCGGGGAGATGACGTCGACGACGTTCGCGGTCAGCCGGAACCGGTCGCCGAGGTCGGAGAGACCGACGACGACGGCCGGGCCCTCGGCGGCGTCGAAGACCAGGCGGACGGGGTCCTCGCGGCCGCCGATGGAGAGGGGGTGGATCTCGGCGCTGGGGCGGCCGGCGGCGATGGAGGGGCACACCTCGAGCATGTGGGCGCCGAGCACGCACGGCTTGCCGGGGCCGAGGTGGTAGGTGTAGTCCTCCATGAAGCTGGTGCCGCCGGGGCTGCCGGCGCCCATGACCTTCACCGTGCGCAGCAGGGCCGAGGTCTTCCAGTCGCCCTCGCCGCCGAAGCCGTAACCGTCGGCCATGAGGCGCTGGCAGGCGATGCCGGGCAGCTGGCGCAGGCCGCCGAGGTCCTCGAAGTTGGTGGTGAAGGCGGTGAAGCCGCCCTCGGTGAGGAAGGCGCGCAGGCCGGCTTCGATGCGGGCCGCGTACAGCAGGGAGTCGTGCTGGTCGCCGCCCGGGCGCAGGGCCTCGGCGACGTCGTAGGAGTCGGTGTACTCGGCGGCGAGTTCGGCGACGTCCTTGTCCGACACGGCGTCGACGACGGCGACGAGGTCGTTGACGCCGTAGGTGTTGACGGAGAACCCGAACCGCAGCTGGGCCTCGACCTTGTCGCCCTCGGTGACGGCGACGTCACGCATGTTGTCGCCGAAGCGGGCCAGCCGCAGGGTGCGGGCGGTGTGGCGGCCGACGGCGGCGCGGGCCCAGGCGGCGACGCGGCCCACGACGCGGGGGTCGGTGGCGTGACCGGCGACGATCTTGCGGTCGACGCCGACGCGGGACTCGATGTGGCCGAACTCGCGGTCGCCGTGGGCGGCCTGGTTGAGGTTCATGAAGTCCATGTCGATGCTGGGCCAGGGCAGCGACAGGTTGTACTGGGTGTGCAGGTGCAGCAGCGGCCGGTCGAGGGCGCTGAGTCCGGCGATCCACATCTTGGCGGGGGAGAAGGTGTGCATCCACACGATCACGCCCACACAGGTGTCGGAGGCCGAGGCCTCCTGGCACATCCGCCGGATCGCGTCGGCGTCGGTCAGGACCGGCTTCCACACGATCCGGACCGGGATCTCGCCCGGGTGACCCAGCGTCTCGGAGATGCTCCGGGACTGCTCGGCCACCTGCTGCAGCACGTCGTCGCCGTACAGGCCCTGGCTGCCGGTGAGAAACCAGACCTCGTGGTCGGGGTAGGGCGTGGCGTTGGCTTCCATGTCGGACGTTTCCTTTCGGGAATGATGACCACAGATCAGAAGGCGGTGACGTTCACCGCGCAGGGGGACGACGGGTTCAGACGGATGCCTCGGCCCGGATACGGCGCAGACGGTGCATGACCTCGTTGGCGCCGCGTCCGAAGTAGTCGTGAAGCTCCCGGTACTCGGCGAACAGGCGGTCGTAGGCCGCCGCCCGCTCGGGGTCGGGCTGGTAGACCGCCGGACGGGCCTTGCCCATGGCGTGGGCGGCGGCCCTGATGTCCGGGTACGAGCCGGCCGCGACCGCCGCGTGCATGGCCGCGCCGAGGGCCGGTCCCTGCGTCGAGTCGATGACGCCGAGGGGCAGGCGGGTGACGTCGGAGTAGATCTGCATCAGCAGCGCGTTCTTCGTCAGACCGCCCGCGATGATCAGCTCGCGCACCGGCACGCCGGAGTTCTCGAAGGCCTCGATGATGGTGCGGGTGCCGAAGGCGGTGGCCTCCAGCAGCGCCCGGTAGACGTCCTCGGGACGGGTGGACAGCGTCAGGCCCACGATGATGCCGCTGAGGTCGTGGTCGACCAGGACGGAGCGGTTGCCGCTCTGCCAGTCCAGTGCGATCAGTCCGTGCTCGCCGATCTTCTGCTCGGCCGCGAGCGCGGTGAGGTGCTGGTGCGCGTCGCGTCCCAGCGCGGCCGCCTCCTCGGCGTACGACGCCGGGAAGCCGGTGCGCACGAACCAGCCGAAGATGTCGCCGACGCCGCTCTGCCCGGCCTCGTAGCCCCACAGGCCCGGCAGGATGCCGCCGTCGACGACGCCGCACATGCCCGGCACCTCGGCCCACTGGTCGGAGCTCATGACGTGGCAGGTGGAGGTGCCCATGATGGCCACCATCCGGCCCGGCTCCACCGCGGTCGCGGCGGGCGCCGTCACGTGTGCGTCGACGTTGCCGACGCACACGGCGATGCCCTCGGGCAGGCCCGTCCAGGCCGCCGCCTCGGCGGTCAGCCGCCCCGCCAGATCGCCGAGCTGCCCGATCGGGTGCTCCAGCTTGGTCGTCACGAAGTCGGCGAAGTCGGGGTTGAGCGCCGCGAGGTACTCCGGCGACGGGTAGACGCCGTCCTGCAGCTGGCCCTTGTAGCCGGCGGTGCAGGCGTTGCGGACGTAGGTGCCGGACAGCTGCCAGACGATCCAGTCCGCGGCCTCCACCCAGCGCTCGGTGCGGGCGTAGATCTCCGGGTCCTCCTCGAGGAGCTGCAGCGCCTTCGCGAACTCCCACTCCGAGGAGATCTTGCCGCCGTAGCGCTTGATCCACGGCTCCTTGCGCTCGGCGGCCAGCGCCGTGATGCGGTCGGCCTGGGCCTGGGCGGCGTGGTGACGCCACAGCTTGACGTAGGCGTGCGGACGGCCGGCGAGCTCCGGCAGCTCGCACAGGGGGGTGCCGTCGGCGAGCGTCGGCACCATCGTGCACGCGGTGAAGTCCGTGCCGATCCCCACCACCTGCTCGGGGCGGACTCCCGAGCGGGCCAGCGCCTCGGGCACCGCGATGCGCAGGACGTCGATGTAGTCGCTGGGCACCTGCAGCGCCCAGTCCGGCGGCAGCGAGGTCCCGTCGGGCAGCTCCCGGTCGAGCACGGCGTGCGTGTACGCGTGCTCGGACGCGGCGAGCTCGGCGCCGTCGGAGACCCGGACCACCACGGCCCGCCCGGACAGCGTGCCGTAGTCGACTCCGATGACATAGGTGTCGGGACGGGACTCTTCCCCGCGCTCGTCCTGGATCTCGGCGTTCACCACCGGACCGCCCTTCTGTTCGGTATGACAATCAACGTTCGGTATTGCGGATAGGGGAAAGGTAACCGGTGGTGTGGAGGATGGGGAAGGCCGGGGCCCATGAAGACCCCGGCCGGGGTGATGTCAGCCGTTGAGCGGCGCGACGGTCACCTTGTCGATGTCGGGCGCGTACTTGCTGGAATTTGCGAAGGTGACGGTGTTGACGCCGGCCTTCAGGGTGACCGGGACCGGCAGGTCCCAGAAGTTGGACCAGCTGTAGGAGTTGCGGAACATCACCGTGTTCGTGGTGCCGTTCACCGAAATGTCCGCCGCCCTGGAGATGACGTTGGTGTTGTAGTTCCCGGAGCCGGCGACCTCGTTGTTCGCATAGCGCACGTTCATCACGTAGCGCCCGGCCGCGGGGGCCTTCACCTGGAAGGTGAGGGTGTTGGCGGCGCCCAGGCCGATGTGGCCGACGTACTTGCCGCCCGAGGACCAGGTGTTGCCGGAGACGTCCGCGGTCCCGGCGAGGGTGGCGTCCTCGGCCTCGTACGAGGTGATGCCCGTGGTGTCGGCGCCGCCGGTGACGCGCAGGTCCCGCAGGGTGAGGCAGGCATTGCCGGCCGGGGCGGCGGTGATGCGGTTGTTGCCCGCCGACAGGTACAGCCGCAGCGCCTTGTCGGTGACGCGGCCCCGGGTGGCGGGGAGGGTGACGGCGGTGGCGCCGTCCATGCTCAGGGTGCTGTCGCCGGTGGAGGAGTAGTCGGCGTGCACGGTGTAGTAGCCGTCGGCCGGCGCGTAGACGTCGAAGGCCGCCTTGTCGCCGCGGTCCAGCACCAGGGCGCCGGCGCCGCTGACGCCCGAGGCGGAGTAGTCGTAGGAGGGGGAGCCGCTGATGTCGGCGTAGGTCGCCGGGTAGACGGCGTCCGGTGCGGTGGCCGCCGTGAGGTCGATCTTGTCGAGGGTGACCTCGTTCGTGCCCTTGGCCAGGGTCAGCGTGTGCTGTCCGGCGGTGAGGGTGACCGGGACGCTCGCCTTGGCGCGGTAGGTCCAGTTCAGGGTGGACCCGTAGGTGAGGGTCCCGGCGGGAGCGCCGTCCACCGTGAGGGTGTGGGTGGCGGGGCCGCCGGACTGGTTGCCGTAGAAGACGTCCAGGTCGTACACGCCGGTGCGCGGGACGTCGACGGTGAAGGCGACCTTGCTGGTCGGCTGGTTCAGGCTGCCGACGTCCTTGGTGCCCGAGGTGGCGAAGCCGTAGGGGTTGGAGCGCGAGCCCTGCGAGTAGACCGTGCCGCCGGTGATCGCCGCGTTCTCCGCCTCGTACGTCGCCGACCAGGGCAGGCTCGCCGCGGCGGGCTTGCCGCTGCCGGCCGGGTTCACCGTGATGCGGTAGGCGGACATGGCGTCCAGGCCGGTCAGCGGCACGGTGACGCTGCCGTCCTTGGCCACGGTGGCCGTGGTGCGGGACACCACGGCGGGTGCGGCGGCCGCGCCCTCGTAACCGCTCCACGCGGTGCGCTCGACCGTGACGTCGACCTTCTTGCCGAACGAGGCCGGCACGTGCCGTATCACGGTGTCGACGGACCCGGAGGTGCCGCCGAGCAGCACCTGGGCCTGCTTGCGGCCGGTGTCCAGCGACGCGATGCCCTGGACGGTGTCGATGGTGTTGGACTGAGGCGGGGTGAGCTGGACGGTTTGGCCGGTGAGCCCCGCGTACCAGCGCAGCAGCCACCAGGTGCCGTTGGGGATGTTCGTCTGCACCGCGTTGTCGTTGAGGTTTCCGGCGATGTTCCAGTACGCCTGGTCGGCGTAGACCTTGTTCCGCTCGAACATGGACATCCACTGGATCATCTGACCCGGCACCGACTGGTCACGCCGGTTGCCGTACTCGTTGACGCTGACCGGCAGCCCGGGGATGCCCGCAGAGGCTTCCAGGGCCCGGTAGGCGGCCAGCGTGGACTCGAAGCTCGACAGCGAGCCGGGGTCGAGCTCGTGCCAGGTGGTGATGTCCGGCAGGACGTCGTTGGCCTTCGCCCACGGGTAGAAGTCGCCCATGAGGCGGGCGTCGTAGTGCGTCTCGTTGGGCCCGGCGATCCTGGCGTCCGGGATGATCGACCGGATCCTGCGGTAGACGGTGGTCCAGTCGCTCTTGAAGCTGTTGAGCGCGGCCGCGTACGTGGCGCTGTTCGAACTACCCAGCCCCGGGTACCAGTTGCCGTTGGGTTCGTTGAACGGCACCCACACGACATCGTCCGCGTCGGGACGGGCGGCGACCTCGCGGACCATCCTGTCGACCCTGGTCAGGTAGTCGGCCAGCCCCAGGTTCTCGTAGGGCCACTGGACGTAGTCGTCCTGCATGTAGACGTAGACGTCGCCGCCGCCGGCGCGGTCGAAGCCGGGCTTGACCGTCAGCGCGTCGCCGTTGGGGTGCTGCGCCCCGCCCTGCGGCTTCTGCACGACGGTCGTCATGTGCAGCGGGGTGACCAGTTCGTCACCGGGGACGCCGACGTCGCTCAGGCCGTACAGCGTCCCGTTGGCGCCGTGCATCACGGCGCCGGTGGTGCGGCCCAGGTCGACGGTGACCTGCGGGCCGGCCGCGTGGGCGACCGGACCGGTCAGGGCCGTGCCGGCCAGGACGGCGCTGAAGGCGACCGAGCCCATGAGGCGGCGGGCCTTCGGTGATCTGCGTGCGCTACGAGGCATGGATGTCCTCCGCCTCCCGCGTCGCTGCGGGAGGATCGTGGATGGAACCTGGGGCGGACCGGGGCGCGCGGGGAGGCGCGCCCCGGGGGTCGGGGGAGGGGTTACTTGACGGCGCCGCTGGTGATGCCGGCGACGACCCGGCGCTGGGCGACGACGAAGACCGCCACCATCGGCAGGCTCATCATCACGACGTAGGCGAAGATGAGATGCCAGTTGTTCAGGTACAGCTGCGCGTTGGCGACCTGGTACAGGTTGAGCGGGAGGGTGGCCTTGTCGCCGCCGCCGAGGACGAAGAACGCGTAGAACACGTCGCTCCAGGCGAACAGCATCACCATGATCGTCGCGGTGGCGATGACCGGGCGCAGCAGCGGCAGGATGACCTGGAAGAAGACCCGGACCGGGCCGGCGCCGTCCATGCGGGCGGCCTCCTCCAGCTCCTCGGGGAGACTGCGGATGAAACCGGTCATGAAGAAGATCGACGTGGAGAGGTACATCCCCGTGTAGACCGCGATCATGCCGAGCTGGGTGCCCGCCAGGCCGAGTTGACGCAGCTCCATCACGATGGTGATGACGGCCGGCGGGAGCAGCAGTCCGCTGATGCTCAGCGCGTACAGCGTGCCGGCCAGACGTCCGGTGCGCCGGGCGAAGACCCAGGCGGCGCCGGCGCCCAGCAGCAGCACCAGGACGACGGAGGGGACCACGACCAGCAGGCTGTTGACGAAACCCTGGATGATCTTGCCCTGGTCGAAGGCCTGTCGGTAGTTCTCGCCGGCCTGCACGTGGTGCGGCAGCGACAGGTTGGGTTTGATCGCCTCGGCCTGGGGCTTGGCCGAGGTGACCGCCACCAGCCAGAGCGGGATGCCGATGGCGACGGCCGCGATGACGAGGACGGCCACGGGCTGCACCCAGCGCAGGGGGCGTCGATGTGCCGGCGCGAAGGCGGTGACGGCGGTCACTGGTTGTTCTCCCTTCGGCGCAGGCCGACGATGACGGGCACGGCGAGGACGACGACGATGAGGAAGAGCACCAAACTCATCGCGGACGCCTGGGCGTACAGCCCCTGGCCGAAGACACGGAACATGTAGATGTTGAAGACTTCCGTCTCGCTGCCGGGGCCGCCCGCGGTGGTGGCCTGGACGATGTCGAAGGTGTTCATGGAGCCGATCAGCGCGGTGGTCACGTTGAACGTCACCGCGGGGGCCAGCAGCGGGAAGCGGATCGACCAGAAGGTGCGCCAACTGCCGGCGCCGTCGATGCGCGCGGCCTCCAGGACGTCGCCGGGCATGCTCTTGAGGCCCGCCAGGTAGACGAGCATGGCCAGGCCCATCCACTTCCACCCGTGGATCAGCGTCACCACCAGCAGCGTCCAGGTCGTCGAACCCAGCCAGGGTGTGTCCACCGGGTGGCCGGCCAGCGACGAGAGCATGCCGTTGAGCGCTCCGTCCTGGGCCAGCAGGGCCCGGAAGATGTAGCCGACGGCCAGGGCGGAGATCAGCACCGGGAGGAAGAAGACGGCGCGGAAGAAGCGGTTGAAGCGGGTGTCACGCTCCAGCAGCAGGGCGAGACCGAGACCGAAGCCGTTCTGGAAGACGGCCACCAGGACCGCGTACTCCACCGTGATGCGGATGTCCCGCGCCAGCGACCCGTCGTGCAGGATGGCGTCGAAGTTCGACAGCCCCGCGAACCCGATCTGCGGGTGGAACGCCGACCAGTCGGTGAACGGGTAGACGAAGTTCAGCAGGTTCGGCAGCAGGAAGAACATGCCGAACACGGCGAGCGCCGGCAGCGCGAACCACCACGGCTGGTCGGGTTTCCTGAGGGGGCGCCCTCGCCCGCCCTTCCGGGACGGACGGTCCCGGTCCTTCGCCTTGGGACTGGCGCTGACGTCCATGGTGGCGGTGTCCACCATCTTTCTTACCTCCGGTACGGGCCCCGGGCGCGCCGCCGACGGGCGGCCCGGGGGACGGGCTTGGTGAAAAGCGCCGGTCAGAAGCCGGAGATGCCGCGGGCCTTGAGGACCTGCTGGAACTGGTCCTGGGCGGCCTGGGCGACCTGCTGGGGCGTCTTCTTGCCGTAGATCATGTCGGCGAGGGCCAGGTGCATGTCCGGCGCGGTCAGCGCGTTGACCTGGAAGACGCCCGTCGCCGTGGACAGCGCCTTGGCCTGGGCGATCGCCGTCTGCGGCAGCCCGTCGGGGTTGGGCACGGACGGCTCCACGGACACCAGCTTGTTGGCCGTGATGTACGCGGGGTAGTTCGGGCCGAGCCAGAAGGACAGGAACTGCCGGGCGGCGTTCTGCCGCTTGGTGTCCCCGGTGTTGAAGGCGACCACGCCGTTGGTCTGGTCGGGCGAGTACTCGGCGTTGGCCTTGCTGTTGGCGATCGGGAACCAGCCCAGCTTCTTGTCCATCTCCGCGGTGCTGGAGGTGGCCTGGATCTCGGACTGCAGCGAGGTGACGTTCAGGGCCATCGCGGCCGTGCCGTCCATGATCGCCTTGCCCTGGTCGACGAACGTGCCCGTCCGGTAGTTCTTCTGGGCCAGCCCGCCGTCGAGGATCTTCGTCTTGTACTTGGTGATCGCGTCGACGATCGTCTTGTCGGTCCAGGACTCCTTGTTCTTGTTGAGGTCGTCCCAGAACGACTGCGGCAGATCCGTCATCTGCGCCTGCACCTGCCACTGCAGGGGCCACTTGTCGCCGCCGACCTCGAAGAACGGGGCCACGCCCGGGACCTTCGCCTTGATCGTCGCGGCGGTGGCGAGCATGTCGTCGTAGCTGGTGGGCATCGCGGTGATGCCGGCCTTCGCGAAGACGTCCTTGTTGTAGTACACGCCGAGCACGGCCGGGCTCGTGACGATCGCCGCGTAACGGTGGCCGTCGACCTGGCCGAGGCTCTGCTCCGTCTTGCCGAGCTTGGAGACCCAGTCCTCCTTGTCCAGCTGCAGCAGGTTCTTCGCCGGCTGGACGAACGGCAGCGTGCTGCCGGTGGGCTGCCAGAACATCAGGTCCGGCTTGTCGCCGGAGGCCAGCTTGGTGGGCACGTTCGACTCGTAGGGGTCGGGGATCACCTGGGTGGTGATCTTGGCGCCGGTGGCCTTCTCGAACGCCTCGATGGCCTGCTTGGGCTGCGCGACGCTGTTCTGCGCGACCCACATCGTCAGCTCGACGCCCTTGAGGCTCGCGGTGGGGTCGACCGACCCCTCGGGCGCGGCGCCGGGGGAGGAACCGGCGGTGCTGTCGCTGCAGGCGGTCGCCGTCAGCCCGAGGACACAGGCGGTGGCAAGGACGGAGAGGGCTCTTCTCATGGCGTGATCCTTGGTGGTGCGGAAGGGGCGGGGTGGGGCGGGCAAAGCGGAGACGGGCGAAGCGGAGACGGCTGGTGACACCGCGGTGAGCGGTGAGCGGTGCGTGGTGAGCGGCTGTCGGGTGCGGCGGGCGCGAAGGTCCCGTCGGTCCCGTCAACTCATGCGGTTCTGGGCCCCGAGCTCTCGCGGAGGACGAGGGTGGTCTCGACCGGGGCCGGCACCGTGGGCGGCCGGTCGCTGTCGAGTTGGCCGCGCAGCAGCCCGAAGGCGGCGCGGCCCAGTCCCTGGAAGTCCATGCGGACCGTGGTCAGGGACGGGGTGACGAAGGCGGAGTGCGGGGCGTCGTCGAAGCCGATGACGCTGACGTCCTCGGGGACCCGTCGTCCCGCGTGGTGCAGCGCGCGCAGGACGCCGAGGGCCAGGTCGTCGTTGCCGCACAGGATCGCGGTGACCGCCGGGTTCTGGGCGAGCTTCCGCCCGGCCTCGTATCCGGCCTGGGCGTCCCAGCCCCTGCCGGACGGTGCGGGAGCCTCGACCCCGGCCGCTTTCAGCGCCTGACGCCATCCTTCGGCGCGGGGTCCCGCCGAGCGCCGGGTTCCGGTCGAGGCGGGAATCGCCACATAGTGCACCGTCGTGTGCCCGAGCGCCAGCAGATGGTCGGTGGCGGCACGGGCCGCGGCGCGGTCGTCCGCCCACACCGCCGGCCGGCGGGGTGTCCGGCCCGGCGGCGGCGCCTCGACCACCGCCGCGCAGGGCACCTGCGCCGGCACCCGGTCCAGGGCGGCGGCGCCGAGGCGGTCGTAGCCGATCACCACGAGCCCGCCACCGGTGTCGGCGGCCGCCGCGATCGTCTGGTCCAGGTCGTCCTCGGGGGTCAGCAGCCGCACGCCGAGCGTGAAGCCCGCCGCCCGCGACGCCTCCTCCATGCCTTGCAGGGTGGCCGCGTAGCCGTGCAGGAGGGTGTCCGACGTGAGGACGGTGACCGACCGGGTGACGCCCCTGGCCAGCGCGAACGCGGTGGCGTTGCGCCGGAAGCCCAGGGCGTCGATGGCTTCCTGCACACGCTTGCGCGTCTCGTCTCGCACGCTCGGGTGGCTGTTGATGACCCTCGAGACGGTCTGGTAGGAGACGTCCGCCGCCCGGGCGACGTCGCGAATGCTGGCGGCCTTCTGCTGCCCTGGAGGGCGATCGGCCCGGCTGCCGAAGCTTGTGTGACCGGTCACTGACATGCGAGGATTGTGAGCGGTCACAACGTGCGCGTCAAGGGATTGAAACCAGGGAATCACCGCCCGGTCACTCCGGCCGGCGCGGCGAACCCGTCACCCGACCGGCGCGGATCTCCAGTTCAGCGCCCACGAGAACCACCGCAGGACCGAACCGTCCCGGAAGGGGAAACTGCCTTGACCACTGCCGTCGCGACAGACGCGAGGTCCCGTATCTGGTCCCGTCCGGAACTCGGACTGCACGCCGTGGTGGACGCCGGGGATCGGTGCGACTGGGCAGACCCGACCAGGACCGGGCCTGCCTGGTCCCCCTCGTCGAGGTGACCGCCACCGGCCACGGACGCCAGTGGTCCGGCGAACGCTTCGTCGAGACGTCCATAGGCGAACGCCTGACCTACCGCGGTCACGAGACGGTCCACGAGGACGGCCGGGAACGCACCACGATCCGGCTCTCGGACCCGGTGACCGGCCTCGCGGCCCACATCACCCTGGAGGCGGGCGGGAGCGCGGCGGTCCCCGGCGCCGGTTTCCTGCGGGCCCGGGTGCGCCTGGTCAACGAGGGCGACGCGCCGCTGCGGCTGGAGAGCGTGACCACGCTCACCCTCGGCGGCATCGCCGACGCCGACGGATCGCTCGACGGCCTCACCCTGCACTGGGCCGACAACGACTGGCTCGCCGAATGCCGCTGGCGGCAGGCCCCCTTCCGGGACCGGGTGGTCCCGCTGAGCCGGTCCGCCCACGGCCACGAGGGCCGCGGCTGCTTCGAGCGGTACTCGCAGGGCAGCTGGTCCACCGGCCGCCACCTCCCCGTCGCCGGCCTCACCGACCGGCACGGCAGGGCGTGGCTGTGGCAGATCGAGTCCAGCGCGGGCTGGCGCTTCGAGACCGGTGAGCGCGAAGGGTCCGCCTACGTCGCGCTGTTCGGCCCCGACGACGCCCACCACCAGTGGCACCACACCCTCGCGCCGGGCCAGGAGTTCCACACCGTGCCCGCCGTCCTCGTCCGCACGGAGAGCGGCGGGCTGGACGCAGCCTTCGGGATCCTCACCGACCACCGCCGCGGCATCCGCCGCGACCACCCCGACCACCGTGCGCTCCCGGTGATCTACAACGACTACATGAACACCCTGATGGGCGACCCCACCACCGAGAAGCTGCTGCCGCTGATCGAGTCCGCGGCCGCCGCCGGCGCGGAGGTCTTCGTCATCGACGCCGGCTGGTACGACGACGACGCCCAGGGCTGGTGGGACGCGGTGGGAGCCTGGGAAGCCGCCGCCGACCGCTTCCCCGGCGGTATCGGAGAGGTCCTGGACGCGATCCGGCAGCGCGGTATGACGCCGGGGCTCTGGCTGGAGCCCGAGGTCGTCGGCGTGCGCAGCCCGCTGGCCCGGGCGCTGCCGCCCGAGGCGTTCTTCCAGCGCGGCGGGGTGCGCGTCACCGAACACGGACGCCACCACCTGGACCTGCGGCACCCCGCCGCCCGCGCCCATCTCGACCGGGTCGTCGACCGGCTCGTCGGCGACTGGGGCGTCGGCTACCTCAAGCTCGACTACAACATCAACATCGGCCCCGGCACGGAGGGCGGCGCCGGCGACGGCCCCGAGAGCGCCGGCGCCGGACTGCTCGGGCACCACCGCGCCCACCTCGACTGGATGGCCTCGCTGCTCGACCGGCACCCGCGTCTCGTCCTGGAGAACTGCGGTTCGGGCGGCCTGCGCATGGACTACGCGCAGCTGGCCGTGACACAGCTGCAGTCCACCAGCGACCAGCAGGACTTCCTGCGCTATCCGCCGATCGCCGCCGCGGCCGCCACCGCCGCCACCCCCGAACAGGCGGCGGTCTGGGCCTACCCCCAGCCGGACCACAGCCTCGACGAGATCGCCTTCACCCTCACCGGCGCACTCCTCGGCAGGGTCCACCTCTCGGGGTTCCTCGACCTCATGGACGACGACCGGTCCGCCCTCGTGCGCTCGGCGATCGGGGTGTACAAGGAAATCCGGCCGCAGATCGCCGCCGCCCACCCCTTCTGGCCGCTCGGGCTGCCCGGCTGGGAGGACTCCTGGCTCGCGCACGGGCTGAGGGGCCCGGAATCCACGTTCCTGACGGTGTGGCGCAGGGGCCCCGGCCTTGAGCGGCGTGCCCTGTCCCTGCCGCATCTGCGGGGCGTCGGCCTGGTACCGGAGGTGCTGTACCCGCACCCGTCCGACGCCGGCGCCCGATGGGACGCCGACGCGGGGATCCTCACCGTCCACCTGCCCCGCCCCGACACCGCCGTGCTGCTGCGGTGGGACGACGCCGCCCACTGAGGCCGTGCCCGCCACGGGGGCAGGCCGGTGCCACGGACCTGCCCGCCCCGGAGGAACGGCCGCCGAGCGCGGCCCGGGTGACCTCGTCGAGCGTCAGGACCCGGCGCGTGCCGCGCGGGCCTGCCGGAAGTCGAGGTACGACAGCGCCGTCACCAGCAGCGGAACGATGACCCACAGCAGGACGACGCGGAGCCGGCCCGCCGTCAGCGCGGCGACGGCGAGCACGGCGACGGCACTGCCGACGAAGCCGAAGAACTGGCGGTAGGAGCGGAAGCCGCCCGACACGTCCGGCCGGGGATCGTCCTCGGCCAGCGCGGCGCGCGCGGGGTGGCCGTCCGGCGGGCCTGCCGCCAGGCGAAGAACCAGCGGGAGACCGCGTACAGGACAAACGTGCCCAGGTAGATCCACCACCCGATCGGGTCGTCGGGCAGGGCACGCGCGAGTGTCACCTGTGTCATGGACACCGCGTGCCCTGCCTCCCGGGGAGCAGACGGTTCCGGTTTCCGGCGGGGTGGGGCGGGGCCCGGCTCGTGGCCGCCGTCGGTGTCGGTGCAGGTGCCGCCGTCGGTGCCCGGGCCGCTGCCGAGGCCGGGCGGTCCGGGGCGACTCGATGGGGTGCGGTCGCGGCTGCTACGTTGCGGACGCATGAGTGACAACGTGTACGTGGGCAACGCCGGCAAGGACGCGGCGCTGGACCACGGCTGGCTGCTGGGCCACTTCAAGGACGCCCACGATCCCCGGCACAGTGCGGACGTCGAGATCAAGTGGGGCGTCCACCCGCGGGGCGACGAGCGGGTGAAGTGGGTGAGCGGTGAAGTGCGCACCGCCCTGCTGGTGCTCGTCAGCGGCCGCTTCCGGGTCGAGCTGCCCGGGCGCAGCGTCGTGCTGGCGGAGCAGGGCGACTACATCGTGTGGGGAAAGGGCGTCGACCATTCCTGGTACGCGGAGGAGGAGTCCGTCGTCCTGACCGTTCGGTGGCCGTCGGTCGCAGGCTACCGGGCCACCGCCGACGCCGCCCCCGACGACCGGGACTGAATTCTCAGCGCCCGCCCGCCCCGCCGGCCCATCCGCTCGGGCCGCCGCCTTCCGTGAAGGTCGCGAGGATGCGTTCGGCGGCCAGTGTCGCCGTCAGCCCGCCGTCCCTGACCTGCTGTTCCAGGACCGGGGCCAGGGCGCGCACCGCCGGGTCGGCGTGCAGCCGGCCGAGGAGTTCGTCGCGGACCATGGTCCACGTCCAGTCGACCTGCTGGTCGCGCCGCTTGGCCGCCAGACGTCCGGTGGAGTCCAGCACCGCGCGGTGCTGCTCCAGGCGCTCCCAGACGGTGTCCAGTCCCGACGACTCCCGGGCGCTGCAGCTCAGCACGGGCGGCGCCCACGCGGCGTCCTTGCCGTGCATCAGCCGCAGCGCGCCCGCCAGTTCGCGGGCGGCGGCGCGGGCGTCCCGCTCGTGCGGTCCGTCCGCCTTGTTCACGGCGATGACGTCGGCCAGCTCCAGGACGCCTTTCTTGATGCCTTGCAGCTGGTCGCCGGTGCGGGCGAGGGTGAGCAGCAGGAAGGAGTCGACCATGTTGGCGACCGCGGTCTCGGACTGGCCGACGCCGACCGTCTCGACGAGGACGACGTCGTAGCCGGCCGCCTCCATCACCACGATCGACTCCCTGGTGGCCTTGGCGACCCCGCCGAGGGTGCCCGCGGTGGGGGAGGGGCGGATGAACGCCGCCGGATCCACCGCGAGACGCTCCATACGGGTCTTGTCGCCCAGGATCGAGCCGCCGGTCCGGCTGGACGACGGGTCGACGGCGAGCACCGCCACCCGGTGGCCCCGCGAGGTCAGCAGCGTGCCGAACGCGTCGATGAACGTCGACTTGCCGACGCCCGGCACCCCGCTGACGCCGATCCTGCGGGCCCTGCCGCTGTGTGGGAGCAGCTCGGTCAGCAACTCCTGCGCCAGCGCCCGGTGCTGGGGCCGGGTTGACTCGACGAGGGTGATGGCGCGCGCGACGATCGCGCGCTTCCCGTCGAGCACGCCCTTCACATAGGTGTCGAGGTCGATGGCCATGGGCGTCAGAGGTCGTCGCCGAGATCGTGCCCGAGGTCGTCCGACAGCCGCTTCACCAGGTCGTACGCGGCGTCCGGGATCACCGTGCCGGGCGGGAAGACGGCGGCGGCGCCCATCTCCAGGAGCGTGGGCACGTCCTGCGGCGGGATGACGCCGCCGACGACGATCATGATGTCCTCGCGTCCTTCTTCGGCGAGCTGCTCGCGCAGCGCCGGCACCAGCGTGAGGTGTCCGGCGGCCAGCGACGACACCCCGACGATGTGCACGTCGGCCTCGACGGCCTGACGGGCCACCTCGCCCGGGGTCTGGAACAGCGGGCCGACGTCGACGTCGAAGCCGAGGTCGGCGAAGGCGGTGGCGATGACCTTCTGGCCGCGGTCGTGCCCGTCCTGGCCCATCTTGGCGACCAGGATGCGCGGCCGCCGCCCCTCGGACTCCTCGAACGCGGACACGAGGCCGCGGGTGCGGTCCACGGACGGCGACTCCCCTGCTTCGTTGCGGTACACGCCGGAGATCGTACGGATCTGGCTCGCATGCCGGCCGTACACCTTCTCCAGGGCGTCGGAGATCTCGCCGACGGTGGCCTTCGCCCGGGCCGCGTCGACGGCCAGCTCCAGCAGGTTGCCCTCGCCGCCCGCGGCCCGGGTCAGCGCGTCCAGGGCGGCCCGGCACGCGACGTCGTCCCGCTCCTCGCGCAGCCGGCGCAGCTTCTCGATCTGCTGGGCGCGCACGGACGAGTTGTCGACCTTGAGGACGTCGATCTGCTCGTCGCTGTCGACGCGGTACTTGTTGACGCCGATCACCGGCTGGCGCCCGGAGTCGATACGGGCCTGCGTGCGCGCGGCGGCCTCCTCGATGCGCAGCTTGGGGATGCCGGCGTCGATGGCCTTGGCCATGCCGCCCGCGGCCTCGACCTCCTCGATGTGCTGCCAGGCCCGGCGCGCGAGGTCGTACGTCAGCCTTTCCACGTAGGCGCTGCCGCCCCACGGGTCGATCACCCGCGTGGTGCCGGACTCCTGCTGGATCAGCAGCTGCGTGTTGCGGGCGATGCGCGCCGAGAAGTCGGTCGGCAGCGCGAGCGCCTCGTCGAGGGCGTTGGTGTGCAGCGACTGCGTGTGGCCCTGCGTCGCCGCCATCGCCTCGACGCAGGTGCGCGTGACGTTGTTGAAGACGTCCTGCGCGGTCAGCGACCAGCCCGAGGTCTGCGAATGGGTGCGCAGCGACAGCGACTTGCTGTTCTGCGGGTCGAACTGCTTCACCAGTTTCGCCCACAGCAGGCGCGCCGCCCGCAGCTTGGCGACCTCCATGAAGAAGTTCATGCCGATCGCCCAGAAGAACGACAGCCGCGGCGCGAACGCGTCGACGTCCAGGCCCGCTGCACGGCCCGCCCGGATGTACTCCACGCCGTCCGCGAGCGTGTATGCCAGCTCCAGGTCGGCCGTCGCGCCCGCCTCCTGGATGTGGTAGCCGGAGATGGAGATGGAGTTATAGCGGGGCATCCGCTGCGAGGTGTAGGCGAAGATGTCGGAGATGATCCGCATCGACGGCTTCGGCGGATAGATGTAGGTGTTGCGGACCATGAACTCCTTGAGGATGTCGTTCTGGATGGTCCCGGCCAGCTTCTCGGGCGGCACGCCCTGTTCCTCGGCGGCGACGATGTACAGCGCGAGCACGGGCAGCACCGCGCCGTTCATCGTCATCGACACGGTCATCCTGTCCAGCGGGATGCCGTCGAACAGCTGCCGCATGTCGTAGATCGAGTCGATCGCCACCCCGGCCATGCCGACGTCGCCGGTCACCCGCGGGTGGTCGCTGTCGTAGCCGCGGTGCGTCGGCAGGTCGAACGCGACCGACAGGCCCTTCTGGCCGGCCGCGAGGTTGCGGCGGTAGAAGGCGTTGGACTCCTCGGCGGTGGAGAAGCCGGCGTACTGGCGGATCGTCCACGGCTGGTTGACGTACATCGTCGGGTACGGGCCGCGCAGGTAAGGGGCGACGCCCGGGTAGGTGTCCAGGAAGTCCAGGCCCTCCAGGTCCTGGCCGGTGTACAGCGGCTTGACGGTGATGCCCTCGGGCGTCTCCCACAGCAGGTCGTCCCCGCCCGCCGCCCTCTTCACGGCCGTGCGCCACTCGTCGGCGCCGGCGTCGGCGGCCGGGGTCCCCAGTTCGATCCCGGTGAAGTCGGGGATTGCCATCAGGACACAGCTCCCATGCGGTCAAGGGTGGCGGACAGCACGGCGACGGCGTCGCAGCCCGCGAAGACGTACGCGTCGACCCCGGGGTACTGCCCGGGACGTCCGGCGAGGAACACGTGCGAGGCGCCGGCGGCCCGCAGCCGGGCCGCCTCCGACTCGGCCTGCTCTTCGTACAGGGCGTCACTCGAGCACAGGCAGACCTCCGTGGCGCCGCTGTCCTCGAACGGGCCCTCGGTGACGGGCTCGACGCCGCCGGCCTGGAACAGGTTCGCGGCGAAGGTCAGCCGGGCGGTGTGCGCGGCGGCCGGACCGAGCGCCGCCAGGTAGATCCGCGGCCGGGAGCCGGTCGCCGCGAGGTGGGCGTCCGAGCGCGCCCGCAGCGCCTCGTACGCCTCGTCGCGGCGCACCCGCGGCAGACCGCCGGAGCGTGGTTCGGGGGCGCTCTCGCGCAGCACCGGCTTCTCCGCGAGGAACGGGAACTCGCTGACCCCGGTGACGGGTTCGCGCCGCGTGGCGAGCCGGCCGCTGCGCGCCCGCCAGGTGTCGGCGAGGTCCTCCGCGAGGCGTCCCGAGCGCAGCACGGCCGCCTGGCCGCCGCCGCGCTCGATCCCCTGGAAGAACTCCCAGCCCGCGTGGGCCAGTTCGTCCGTCAGCCGTTCCACGTACCAGGAGCCGCCCGCCGGGTCGACGACCCGGGACAGGTGCGACTCCTCGATGAGGATGGTGGAGGTGTTGCGCGCGATGCGCCGCGCGAACGCGTCGGGCAGGCCGAGCGCGTGGTCGAAGGACAGCACGGTGACGGAGTCCGCTCCGCCCGCCCCCGCGGCCAGCGTGGCGATGGTGGTGCGCAGCATGTTCACCCACGGGTCGCGGCGCGACATCATCACCGGCGAGGTCACCACGTGCTGGATCTGCGCGCCGGCGCCGGGCGCCCCGGACACCTCGGCGACCCGGGCCCACAGCCGGCGGGCCGCCCGCAGCTTGGCGATCGTGAGGAACTGGTCGGCGGTCGCCGCGTAGCGGAACTCCAGCTGCCCGCAGGCCTGTTCCACGCTCAGCCCGGCCTCGGTCAGCTCCCGCAGGTAGCCGACGCCGGTGGCCAGCGAGGCGCCCAGTTCCTGCGCGGCGCTGCCGCCGGCCTCGTGGTACGGCAGCGCGTCCACGGTGAGCGCCCGCAGTTGCGGATACTCCTTTGCGCACAGCCGCGCGAGTTCGGCGGCCGCGGCGAACGCGACCGGCCGCCCGGTGCGGGCCTCGTGACCGAGGGGATCGGCGCCGAGATTGCCGCGCGCCGCGTCCTTCGCGACGCCCCGCTCCGCGAACAGCCGCAGCAACTCCCGTGCGGCGGGCCCGACCTGGTCGCCCGCGTCGAGGACGACCGGCGCCAGGTCGAGAAGCACACCGTCCAGGACCCGGTCGAGGGACGACACCGGGATGCCGCCTTCGCCGGCCACCAGCCACAGGGAGGTGACGCCGTTCTCCAGGTCCGCGAGCACGGCGCGGTCGTCGTCCGCCGTGTGCCGCTGCCGTACGTCCCAGCCCCCGACGGCATTTCCCTCGGGCCGGCTGCCGCGCACGAAGGGCGCGAAACCGGGGTGACCGTGCTCGGGCGCGGCGTCGCGCGCGGTGTAGAGGGGGCGGGTGCGCAACCCGTCCTCGAGGGCGGTGGACAGGGCTTCCTCGGCCTGAGCGCCCTCGACGTCCTTGCCCGACTTGCGCAGCACGCCTGTGATGAGGCGCTGCCACTGCTCGTGGGTGGCGTCAGGGAACTCGCCGGCCAGCTGGAGCCCGTCGTCAGGCAGGACCGTCATGCTCGGATGCTAGGCCCAAGACACGAAGGAGCAGCAGAGGGCATCGCTGTGACCTTTCCCTCGCCACGGCTGTGACCTGCCCCGCTCCACCGGGACTCGACGCGGCGAACCGGCTCGGACCGGCTGTGACCAGGCAAAACGGCCGATCCCGGCCGATGGTGCGAAGCCGGTTCCCCGGACCGGACGCCGGGGCGGCTACAGCGACGCGCCAGCGAGGCTGCAGCGGCGGCCCGGCGCCACTTCGGCGGAGCCGCCCGCTCCGCCGCTCACCGCCGCTCGCCCCGACCCGCGGCGAGGACTTCTGGCTTCCTGACCGCCGCCGCGTGACGCCCCGGCTCCCGGTCCCGTCGCTCAACTCCCGCACGGACCAGGCGATCTGACACTGAATCGCCCGGACATCCCTGCATGTACGCCGCCCGAGCCCCGAGCCCCGAGCCCCGAGCGTCGGCGGGCTGCCGCGCGCCGACTGCCGCCGTGGTCGAATCGTCGGACCCTTCTTCGCCGGCAGAGAGGCGCTCCACGTGACGACCCGCAGGGCGGCCCCGCCACTGACTCCCGAGCCCGAGCCCGGGTCGGGGTCCGCGGCGCCGCATCCGCTGCTCGCGTACCTCCTCGACGCCGCCGACGGCTGCTTCCCGCCCGCCGACGGCGCCGTCACGGTTCTGCCCGCCCTGCCCGCGCCGTCCGGCCCGCTGGAGGCGTCGGTCGCGTTCACCGGTCACGCCGTCGTCGCCACCGCGCTGACCGCGCCGGCGGTCCACGCCCTGCGCCCCGACGGCTTCGGCGGCTCGATGAGCCCGGACTTCCTGCGCGCCCTCGCCGGTCCCACGGGCTGGATCGGGTCGATCGACGCCGTGCTCGTCCGCCGCGGCGCCGGCGGGGCCGCCCGGCTGCAACCGCTCTGCGGGGCCGACGACCACCCGCGCGTGCGGTACGCCCGCCGGCTGCGCGGCGGCGTCCGGGTCTTCGGCGACGACCGGGGGCTGGTCACCCTGGCGGCGGGGCTCGCCGGCCGGACCGAACTGAGCATCGAACTGCACGCACCCGACGACGGCGGACGCCGTGGACGCGGCAGGTCGCTGCTCGGTGACGCGCTCACACTGGTCCAGGAGGACGAACCGGTCTTCGCCGCCGTCGCCCCGGGCAACGCCCGCTCGCTGCGGGCGTTTCTCGCCGCCGGTTTCACCCCGGTCGGCGCCGAGGTCCTCGTGCGGGCGGGGCGGGGTCGCGTGCCGCGGGCGTGAGACGGGGGTGGGGGCTGTGACGGTGGGCTCGGGTGAATTCGGGTACTCGGGGGCGCAGCGCGTTCTGCCGGGTCCTGTCGTCGGAGCGCGGAAGGGGTGTTCAAGGGGTCCCTAGGGCCGGAGCCGGTCCGGCCACGACCGTCGGGCAGGCGGACGGCAGACAGTATCTTCTGCGTCACTATGCCCATCTGAGTATAATATGCAACAAATGTGCGCTACTGGGCTTATGTGCCGGTCTGCGGGGAACTTGGTCTCCGCAGCCAGCCGCCGGCATCGACCCGGAGGATCAGCCCTCCACGTGGGCGTCCGGGCATACCCCGAGGAGTGAACGTGAGTATGCGTATCGGAGTGGAGGAAGAGTTCCACGTCCTGGAGGTGGAGAGCGGGCTCCTGGTGCCACGCGCCGAGGCCGTCCTGCAGCACCTGCCCAAACGGACCTTCACGACCGAGCTGCATCAGTCGACGGTCGAGTCGAACAGCGGTGTGCACACGTCGCTGGACGACCTGTACGCCGATCTCACCGAGACGAGACGGCGACTCGACGGGGCGGCCGCCTCGTCCGGTCTCGCGGTGATGGCCGCGGGCACCGCGCCCCTCGCGCCGGCCGCCTCCGCGCACCCCACCGCCGACGCCCGTTATCTGCACATGTCCGAGGAGTACCGCAGGATCGCCGACGAGCAGCTCATCTGCGGCGCCCAGGTCCACGTGGACGTGCCCGACCGGGACACGGCCGTACGCGCCATGTGCGTGGTGTCGCCCTGGCTGCCGGTACTCCTGGCGCTCTCCGCGAGCTCCCCGTTCTGGCAGGGGGCCGACACGGGCTACGCGAGCTGGCGCACCCTGGTGTGGCAGCGCTGGCCCACCGCGGGTCCCGCCGGCTGCTTCGCGAGCGCGGCCGAGTACGACGCCGCGGTGGAGGACTTCGTCCGCGCCGGGATCATCAGCGACCCGGGGATGATCTATTACGACGTACGCCCCTCCTCCCACCTGCGCACCCTCGAACTGCGCGTGTGCGACGCCTGCCCGCGCGCGGAGACCGTGGTGCTCATCGCCGGACTCTTCCGCGCCCTGGTGACCGAGGCCCGCGAGCGGCTGCGCACGCACGGCGAGCCGGGCTGTGCCGGACGGCACGAGTGGCTGCGCGGCGCCACCTGGCGCGCGGCCCGTTCCGGTCTCGAAGGCACGCTCGTGGACCCCGAGACGCACCGGGAGGCAGCGGCGGCGCAGGTCCTGCGCAAGATGCTCGTCCGGCTCCGTCCCGCGCTTGAGGCCCACGGCGACTGGGACACCGTCCGCTCGCTGGCGCGGTCGGCGCTCGCCGAGGGCAGCGCGGCCCGCCGTATGCGCCGTACCGCACAGGACGAGGACCTGCTGGCCTGCGTCGACATGCTCATCGCCGAGACGCGAGGCGAACGCCCCCGCGGACGGCGCGACCCGTCCCGGCCGTCCGCAGTGGGCGGCTCCCGCTCCTCTGTCCTGCGCCGAGTACTGCCGGAGGCCATAGGCCGCTGACGTGCTCATGAACGCCATGGAGCCGCCGCGTACTCGCCGCGTACCCGCCATGGCACCGGGTACCCCGACCGGGCAGCACCGGTCGGTCGACCCGCACCGGCGGGCTGCGAGCGGCGGTGTCCGCGCGGGCGGTTGCGCGGCAGCCACGCCTCGACCGCGCGGAGCCTGCCCGACGGCGCCTGTTCCGACGATCCGTTCAAAGATCGATCCGTCAGAAACGATCCGTCAGAAACGATCCGTTCAGAAAGGTTTTGTCATGTCCAGCAGCACGGCTGAGGTCGTGATCGGCGAGGGCGGTCCGGTTCTCCGGCAACGGCACCGGCCCGCGGACGCCGACGTGCGGAACGGAGGTGGTACGCCATGTGCGGTCTGAGCGGAGAGATCCGCTTCGACGGACGGCGCCCCGATCCGGCGGCCGTCGGGCGCATGAGCGACCGCCTCGCCGCCCGCGGACCCGACGGCCAGGGCCTCTGGACTCGAGGCGCGGTGGCGCTGGGACACCGGCGCCTGAAGATCATCGACCTGTCGGACCTCGGAGCCCAGCCGATGACGGACGCCGGCGGCGAGCTCACCGGCGTCTTCAACGGCTGCGTGTACAACTACCAGGAGCTGCGCGCCGAACTGCGCGGCCTCGGCCACCGCTTCACGTCGACGTCCGACACCGAAGTGGTGCTCAAGGCCTACCGGCAGTGGGGGACCGCCTGCGTCGAGCACTTCCACGGCATGTTCGCCTTCGCCCTCGTCGAGCACCGCACCGGCCGCGTGGTGCTGGCCCGCGACCGGCTCGGGATCAAACCGCTCTACCTGTCCCGGACGCCCGGCCGGCTGCGCTTCGCCTCGTCGCTGCCCGCCCTCCTCGCCGCCGGGGACGTGGACACCTCGCTCGACCCGGCGGCCGTCCACCAGTACCTCAGCTGGCACGCCACGGTGGCGGCGCCCCGCACCGTCCTGAACGGCGTGCGCAAACTGCCCCCGGCCACCGTGCGGGTCGTCGAGCCGGACGGCACGCACCGCGACCACCGTTACTGGCAGCCGTCCTACACTCGCCGGCCCGAGTACGCCGGCATGGGCGCGAACGAATGGCGTGACGCGGTGCTGGAGGCGCTGCGCACCGCCGTACGACGCCGGATGGTGTCCGACGTGCAGGTCGGCGTGCTGCTCTCCGGCGGCCTCGACTCCAGCCTCATCGTGGCGCTGCTCGCCGACGAGGGGCAGCGGGACCTGATGACGTTCAGCGTCGGCTTCGAGTCGGAGGGCGGCGAGGACGGCGACGAGTTCCGGTACTCGGACCTGGTGTCCCGGGAGTTCGCCACCGACCACCGCCGCCTGATGGTGCCGTCCGACCGGGTGTCGACGGCCCTGGACGGCGCGATCGAGGCCATGAGCGAGCCCATGGTCAGCCACGACGTGGTCGCCTTCTACCTGCTGTCCGAGCTGGTGTCGAAGGAGGTGAAGGTCGTGCAGAGCGGGCAGGGCGCCGACGAGGTGTTCGCCGGCTACCACTGGTACCCGCAGCTGGCCGAGGCCGCCCGGGAGGACGAAGCCGAGCAGTACGCCGACACGTACTTCGACCGGCCCCACGCCGACCTCGCCCGCGTCCTCCAGCCGCACATGCTGCCGCACGCCGACGTCTCGGGTGACTTCGTCCGCGCGCACATGGCGGTGCCGGGGGCGGAGAGCGCCCTGGACGCGGCGCTCCGCCTCGACACGCACGTCATGCTCGTCGACGACCCCGTGAAGCGGGTCGACAACATGACGATGGCCTGGGGCCTGGAGGCCCGGGTGCCGTTCCTCGACCACGAGCTCGTGGAGCTGGCCGCGGCCTGCCCGCCGGAGCTCAAACTCGCCGACGGCGGAAAGGGAGTGCTGAAGGAGGCGGGCCGCAAGCTCCTGCCGCGCGAGGTCGTCGACCGGCCCAAGGGCTACTTCCCCGTCCCGGCGATCCGCCATATGGCCGGACCCGTCCTGCAGCGCGTGCAGGAGGTGCTGAAGGCGCCCGAGGCGACACGACGCGGCCTGTTCCAGGAGTCGTACGTGGCCGAGCTCCTCGCGGCGCCCGACGAGTGCCGGACCAGGCGCGGAGCGAACGCCCTTTGGCAGGTAGCTTTGCTGGAGACATGGCTGCAGACGCACGGAATCACGTGACCGACGGCGACCGGAGCGAGCCGACAGCCGCGCACGGCCCGACGCCCGCGCCGCGGCGGGTCGACGCCGGCCTCGCGACACTCGGGGCGTCCTCGCGGCACGCGCCCACCCGGCCCGCGGAAACGTCGTCCACGGGCACGTCGTCCACGGAAACCCTCGCGGACATCCGGACCGCTGACACTTCGCTCGCGACCACGCTCGCGGACAGCCGGCCCGCGGACGGGGACACGCCCGGCGCGGTGTGCGCGGCGGCCCCGCCGCTGGTGCTGCTGCCCGAGGCGGCCGGACCGCGCGAGGCCGTCAGCCGGCTGCGCGCGCACGGCTGCTGGTACCCCTCCGCGGGCGCGGACGGCGCCGAGGTGGCCTTCATCTGCGACCGCGGCGGGGTGCCCCAGCTCTGGGCCGGCCCCGTCAACAGCGCCGAGGTGCGGCTGCTGGACTCCTCCCCGGACCCCGTCACCGAGGTCTCCTGGTCGCCGGACGGCCGCTGGATCGCGTACACCACCGCGCCGGGCGGCGGCGAGCACTCCCGGGTGCTGTGCGTGCGCCCCGACGGCACCGGACGGCGCGTGCTGGCCGGAGCCGACCCGGGCAGCACCGCCTACCTGGGCTGCTGGTCGCACGACGGCTCCGGTCTCGCCGTCACGGTCACCGCGCCGGCCGCCCGCACCCCCGGCGACGCCCCGGGCCGCCCGCCGGCGGACCGCGGCCCGGCCGCGGGCCCCCTCGACGGCGCCCTCCCGCCTGCCGGCTGGGCCGACCGCGGCGGACCCGCCACCCTCCTCGGCGCATCCTCGTACGACGCCGCGACATGGAAAGGACCGGCCACCGCCGGGGCGCCGGCCACCGCAATGGGGCCGGCCACCGCCACGGCGCCGGCGGCCGGGGCGACGAGCGGCGGTCCGACAGACGTCACCGCGCCGACGGCGGCGACCGTACGCCCCGACGGCGGCCTGTCGGTCTATCTGATCGACCCCGACGGGCTGGCCTCGCCCGCCCTGCTGACCACCGAGACCCACGCGGCCACCCTGCGGGCCTGTGACCTCAGCCGGGACGGCTCGCTCGTGCTGCTGCGCCGGGGACCGCGCGGCCGCCGGGAGGCCGTCGTGCGGCGGACGGACGACGCGACGGCCACCTTCGCCCTGCCGGTCGCCGACGGAGACCCGTGGATCGGCAGGTTCTCGCCCGACGCCCGCACGCTGTGGCTGCGCAGCAACGCGGACCGGGAGTACGCGGCCCTGCTCGCCGTGGTCCTGGACGCGGACGGCAGGCCCGACGCAGCGTCCGACGACCCCCTGGACGCGCCGGGCCACACCGTTGTCGTCGCGGAACGGGACGGCTGCGACCTCCAACTGCTGGCGCTGGCCCACGACGGCCGCACCGCCGCGCTGGCCTGGAACACCCGGGGGGCGAGCGAACTCGAACTGGTCGAGACCTTCCCCGCCTTCTGGGGCGTCCCCGTACGCCACGCTCCCGACCGCACGGGCCCGGCACGGCCCATCCCGCTGCCCCACGAGGTCGTCACCCGCGTCACGGCGGCCGGCGCGGGCCGCCTGCTGCTCGCGCTGTCGGGCTCGCAACGCCGCCCCGGCGTGTGGTGGGCCCACGAAGGCGTGTCCCTCCTGCGCACCCCCTGGTCCTCGAAGGACGAGGACGCCGTCCCGCCCGGCCGCCCGCCCGTGCGCCCCGTCCCGCTGCGGCTGACCGCGCGCGACGGACTGCCGCTGCACGGCTGGTACTACCGCGCGCCGGGCCGCCCCCCGAACGTGCCGGCCCCCTGCGTGGTCCATCTGCACGGCGGCCCCGAGGAACAGGAACGCCCCATCCTCCACCCGCTCTACCACGAACTGACCGGGCGCGGCCTGGACGTCTTCGCCCCGGACGTGCGCGGATCCTCCGGCCACGGCCGCTCGTTCCTCGACGCCGACCTCGGCGCGGGCCGCTTCGCCGCCCTGGACGACGTAGCCGACTGCGCGGCCCACATCGTCACGACGGGGCTCGCGGACCCGACCCGGCTGGCCGTCATGGGCCGCTCCTACGGCGGCTACCTGACGTTCGCCTCCCTGGTGTGGCACCCCGGACTGTTCCGCACCGGAGTGGCCGTCTGCGGCATGTCGGACTTCCTGACCTTCTTCGCCGCGACCGAGCCCTGGCTCGCCGAGTCCGCTGCGCACAAGTACGGTCACCCCGACCGCGACCGGGAACTGCTGCGCTCCCTGTCGCCGATGACCCGCATCGACGCGCTGCGCGTCCCGGTGCTGGCCGTCCACGGCGAACACGACACCAATGTGCCGCCGGAGGAGTCGCGGCAGTTCGTGCGGGCCGCCCGCGAACGGGGTCTCGCCGCCGAGCTGCTGACGCTGCGCGACGAGGGCCACGACTTCCTGCGCGCGGACAACCGGCGGCTGTTCCGCCGGGCCGCCGCCGACTGGATGGAACGCCATCTCCTGCTGTGAACGCCTCCCGGCGGGTGTGAACGTTCCCCGGATCCGGTGTGCGTAGAGCGGCGGACGCGGGGTAGTCGAAACCGAGTCGGCGGGAAGCGGCGCGATGCCTGGGGAGGTCGAGCGCCGCTTCCCGCCCTTTGAGGAAGGTGGCTTCCTCCATGGCGGTGTCGCCGCCGCCGACCACGACGATGGACAGTTCGTCCTCCTTCGGCAGGCCAAGTTTGCGGTAGCCGGATCCGGTCGCGATGATCACGGTCCTGGCGCGGTGGACGGTGCCGGCTGAGTCGGTGAGGAGCTTGATGTCGCCGGTCAGGTCGACGGACACGATGTCGTCGTCGATCATCTCGGCGCCGAACTTCTCGGCCTGGGCCCGCATGTTTTCCGTCAGGACCGGGCCGTCGACGCCCTGGGGGAAGCCGGGGAAGTTCTCGACCTCGGTCGTGGTGGTCACCGAGCCGCCGACGAAGATGTAGAGGGCGGCGGTGTATCCGGCGGGGCCGGAGCCGATGATGACGACCCTCGCGTATCTCGCTCACGCTGTGGCCTCCGGCTTCGCGGGGGCGATCTCGGCGATCAGGCCCTCGACCAGGGTCTTGATCTCGTCGCGGATCGGGCGCACGGCCTCGACGTCCTGGCCGGCCGGGTCCTCGAGCTTCCAGTCGAGGTAGCGCTTGCCGGGGAAGACGGGGCAGCTGTCGCCGCAGCCCATGGTGATGCAGACGTCCGACTCGCGGACCGCGTCGATGGTGAGGATCTTCGGCGTCTCCTTGGAGATGTCGATGCCGACCTCTGCCATGGCCTCGACGGCGGCCGGGTTGACCTGATCGCCGGGGTTGGAGCCGGCGGAGCGGACCTCGACGCGGTCTCCGGCCAGGTGGGTCAGCCACGCGGCGGCCATCTGGGAGCGGCCGGCGTTGTGGACGCAGACGAACAGGACGGACGGCTTGTCGGCCATGGTGATCGTTCTCTCTCGTCGCGTGGCGGAACCCAGCCGCCAATGACTTCAGCCCCCGCTGATGTCAGCGGTTGATGATGTGAGAATATCAGCGCATGCTGACTTCAGTCGATCCTGATGTGATCCGGGTGCTGGGCGATCCGCTCCGCCTTCAGATCGTGACCCTGCTGGCGCGCGAGACGCTCTGCACGACGCACCTGGTCGAGGAGACCGGAGCCAAGCAGACCAACCTGTCCAACCACATGAAGGTGCTGCGCGAGGCGGGGATCGTGGAGACCGAGCCCTGCGGCCGCTTCACCTACTACAAGCTGAAGCCCGAGGTCCTGGCCGGGCTCTCCGAGCAGTTCGCCGCACTGGCCGAGTCCGCCCGTACCGCTTCCGAGAACAAGAGGGCCTGCCCGTGACCTCCACCGAGCCCGCTACCGCCTCCGCTCCGGCCGGCGGTGGGGACGACTCGATCGTCAAGAAGCTCTCCACCCTCGACCGCTACCTCGCGGTGTGGATCCTGCTCGCCATGGCCGTCGGCCTCGGCCTGGGCCGTCTCATCCCCGGCATGAACGACGCACTGGCGAAGATCGAGATCGGCGGGATCTCCCTGCCGATCGCGCTCGGCCTGCTCGTGATGATGTACCCGGTCCTCGCGAAGGTCCGTTACGACCGGCTCGACCGCGTGACCAGCGACCGCAAGCTGCTCATCTCCTCGCTGGTCATCAACTGGATCGTCGGCCCGGCCGTCATGTTCGCGCTGGCGTGGATCTTCCTGCCGGACCTGCCCGAGTACCGCACCGGGCTGATCATCGTCGGCTTGGCCCGCTGCATCGCCATGGTCATCATCTGGAACGACCTCGCCTGCGGCGACCGCGAGGCCGCCGCTGTCCTGGTCGCGCTGAACTCGGTGTTCCAGGTGCTCGCGTTCGGGCTGCTGGGATGGTTCTACCTCGACCTGCTGCCGCGCTGGATGAACCTGGGCGACGGCCAGGGCCTGGACGTGTCCGTCTGGCACATCGCCCTGAACGTCGTCATCTTCCTCGGCATTCCGCTGCTGGCCGGCTTCCTGACCCGCCGCTTCGGCGAGCGGAAGATGGGCCGCGAGAAGTACGAGGCGAAGTTCCTGCCGAAGATCGGCCCCTGGGCTCTGTACGGGCTGCTGTTCACGATCGTCATCCTCTTCGCCCTGCAGGGAAAGACGATCACCTCGCAGCCGCTGGACGTCGTACGCATCGCACTGCCGCTCGTGGTGTACTTCGCGATCATGTTCTTCGGCACGTTCCTGCTCGGCAAGGGCCTGGGCCTGGCCTACGACCGCACCACGACGCTGGCGTTCACGGCGGCGGGCAACAACTTCGAGCTGGCCATCGCGGTCGCCATCGCGACCTTCGGTGTCACCTCCGGTCAGGCGCTGTCCGGCGTCGTCGGACCGCTGATCGAAGTCCCGGTGCTGATCGGCCTGGTCTACGTCGCGCTCGCCTGGCGAAGGAGGTTCGCCCCCGACGCGGTGACCACGGCCCCGTGACACGGCACACGGATGTAGTGGTGGTCGGCGGCGGCCAAGCCGGGCTCGCCGCCGGCTACCACCTGCGCCGGCAGGGTCTCGACTTCGTGATCCTGGACGCAGATACGGCGCCGGGCGGCTCCTGGCAGCACATGTGGGACTCCCTGCACCTGTTCTCTCCGGCGGACCACTCCTCGTTGCCGGGCCGGCTCATGCCCACCCAGGCGGGCGAGACCTACCCGGACGCCGGACACGTGGTCGACTACCTCGCCGACTACGAGAAGCGCTACGACATGCCGGTCCAGCACGGCGCCCACGTGGGCGCCGTGCGTCGCGACGCAGACCGGCTCCTGGTCGAAGCCGACGCGGGCAGTTGGCGGGGGAAGGCGGTCATCAGTGCCACCAGCACCTGGTCCGGTCGTCAGGCCGCAGCCGGCATGGCCAGCAGCTTGCCCATGGCCGCGAGCACCGAGGGCTCGACCCGGTAGTACACCCAGGTGCCGCGCCGCTCCGAGGTGAGCAGTCCGGCCTCCTTCAGCTTCTTCAGGTGGTGGGACACGGTGGGCTGGGAGACGCCGACGTCGGAGATGTCGCACACGCATGCCTCCCCGCCCTCGTGCGAGGCCACGGCGGAGAACAGCCGCAGCCGCACAGGGTCGCCGAGCGCCTTGAACATCCGCGCCGCGGTCTCCGCCTCCGCGGCGCTCATGGGGCGCTCGGCCAGCGGCGGGCAGCATGGCGCCACACCCTGACCATCGGCGGGCTCGATCAGCGGCAGCACCTTCGCATTCGACATACGTCTATGTTGACACACGTCGAACCAGTAACGGCGACGTCGATGTGCTCCATAACCGATCCCCCTGGATTCGATGAATGTCTATGTTGACGCTCATCAATACAGGTGCCATGCTGGGCCGCGCAAGCCATCGACAGATGTCGAACCACGCAAGGAGTCGCCGTGAACGCGCCCGCCACAACCGAGCTGCCCGTCGTCGTGATCGGAGCCGGACCCGCCGGCCTGGCCGCCGCCGCCCACCTGCTCGACCAGGGCATCGAGCCCTTGGTCGTGGAAGCCGGTCAGAAGGTTGGCGCAGCGGTGCGCGAGTGGGCGCACGTGCGCCTGTTCTCCACCTGGGGCGAGGTCGTCGACCCGGCCGCCGAGAAGCTCCTCGCTCCCACCGGATGGACCCGCCCCGACCCGGACACCTACCCCTCCGGCGGCGACTGGGCCGAGCAGTACCTACAGCCGCTCGCCGACGTCCTCGGCGACCGCGTCCGCCTCGGTGCGACGGTCACCGGCGTCTCGCGCACCGGCCGGGACCGCATCGTCGACGCCGACCGCGAGCAGCAGCCGTTCGTCGTGCACTTCACCCACGCCGACGGCCATGAGGAGCGCGTCTTCGCCCGCTCCGTCATCGACGCCTCCGGCACCTGGGCCACGCCCAGCCCGGCCGGCGGCAGCGGCCTTGCCGCCTTTGGCGAGCGTGCGGCGGCCGACCGGATCACCTACCGCGTCCCGGACCTGAAGGACCCCGCCGTCCGCGCCCGGTACGCGGGCAAGCGCACTGCCGTGATCGGCTCCGGCGCCTCCGCCTTCACTGCCCTCGCCTACCTCGCCGACCTCGCCAAGTCCAAGGACGGCGCGGGCACGAAGGGCGTATGGATCCTGCGTCGGGGCATCTCCGGGTCCACCTTCGGCGGTGGCGAGGCCGACCAGCTCCCGGCGCGCGGCGCCCTGGGCCTGGCGGCGAAGGCCGCCGTCGACGAGGGCCACGCGGACGCCGTGACCGGCTTCCGCACCGAAGCGGTCGAGCGCGACACAGACGGCCGTCTGGTCCTGGTGGGCGAGGACGGGCGCCCCCTGGACGCGGTCGACGAGGTGATCGTGCTGACCGGCTTCCGCCCCGACCTGTCCTTCCTGGGCGAGCTGCGTCTGGGCCTCGACGAGCGCCTCCAAGCCCCGGTTGAGCTGGCTCCGCTGATCGACCCCAACCAGCACTCCTGCGGCACCGTCTACCCGCACGGCCACCGCGAGCTCTCCCACCCCGAACCGGGGGTGTACCTGGTCGGGATGAAGTCCTACGGCCGCGCGCCGACGTTCCTGGCGATGACCGGCTACGAGCAGGTCCGCTCGGTGGCCGCCGCGATCGCCGGCGACCTCGACGCGGCGGACCGCGTGGAACTCACCCTGCCCGAGACCGGAGTCTGCGGCGGCGCCGGCCTGTTCGACGCCCCCGGCACCCAGGAGGCCGACGGCGGCGGCTGCTGCGCGCCCGCGCCGCAGCTCGTCCAGCTCGGCGCCCCCGTCGCGGCCGGGGCCGCTGCTGAGGAGGCGCCGGCGGGCGGCTGCTGCGGCTCGTGACCGACCTCAGCACCCGAGACGGCGGGGTCGCGACCGGAGCAGGGGACCGGTCGCGGCCCCGTGCCGCCCTGCCCGCCCTCTGCGCCACGCAGATCGTGAGCTGGGGCATCGTCTACTCCGCTACTCCGCCTTCCCCGTCCTACGACCTGTTCGCCCTGAACGGAAGCCGCTGGGCGTTCTTCCGCGGCGAAGTGTGCGGCAAGGGCCCCAAAGCCGCCGCGGTCACCTTGCTGACCCGCTACACCCTGCGGGCGGCGGCCCTGCACGATCCCGACCCGGTCACCGCGCTCACCACCTTGAACACGGTGCTGCACGAGCGCTGTACCGGCGGCGACCCGCGATACTGCACGGCGATCTTCGGCATCCTCACCCGTGACCCGTGACCCGTGACCCGTGACCCGGACACCGGTCACGTCACCGTCAGCCTCGCCTCCGGAGGGCATCCGCCCGCCCTCGTCATCCGCGGCGACGGAGAGACGGACCCACTTCGCCGTCCTGTCCGACGGCACGAAAATCGACTCCCCGCGGTTTCTGCGCCGCGCGGAGAAGAAGCTGAAGAAGGCCCAGCGGGAACTGTCCCGCAAACAGAAAGGCTCGAAGAACCGCGCCAAGGCCCGGCTCAAGGTCGCTCGCGCCCACGCCAAGGTCACCGATGCCCGCCATGAGTTCCACCACCGGCTCTCCACACAGCTGATCTCCGAGAACCAAGGGATCGCCGTGGAGGACCTGTCGGTGACGGGACTGGCCCGCACCAAGCTGGCCAAGTCCGTCCACGACGCCGGCTGGGCCTCATTCATCGACATGCTCCGGTACAGGGCGCAGCGGTACGGACGGACCCTGATCAAGATCGGCCGGTTCGAGCCGACCAGCCAGACCTGCTCCGGGTATTCCGATGACCGGGAATCCCCGCATGGTGTGCCTCTCTTGTTGCGCCATGCCGTCGGTAGGGGTGATCCAGGCGGACCGGACGGGGGTTCGTGAAATGTTTCCTCGGTTACAAAAGGCTTTCGTACACTTGCACGAGCCCAGGGAAATCGCCGGGCGAAAATAGCGGGGGAGGCGGCGCGAGGGCCGGGAATCAGGTGTGAGAGACCCCGAAGAGGGGACTTGAAGTGCAGGCAGGGCCCAGCGGCGGTCCCATGGGGCTGGCCCGGCCCAGGCTTCTTCGGTTCAGACTGCGTGCCGGGGGAGCCGCCCCCGAACGGTCATGAGAGTCCGCCCTTCTCGCAGACCAGGCGCGCGACCTCGCGGAGCTTGACGTTGTTCTCCTGCGAGTAGCGGCGCAGCACGTCGAAGGCCTGCTCCTCGCTGAGGCGGTGGCTTCCCATGAGGATGCCCATGGCCTCGCCGATGGCGTGCCGGGTGGCGACGGCCTGCTCCATCTGCGCGTGGGTGCGGGCGCTGGAGAACGCGACCGCGGCGTGCGAGGCTAGCAGCCAGCCGGCCAGCTCACTGGCCTCGTCGAACGCGCCCGGCCTCCGCGAGTAGAGATTCAGCGCGCCGAGATCCTCCTCGTCGGTGAAGAGCAGGAAGCCCATCATGCTGCCCACGCCGAGCGCGTGGGCCTGCGGGGCGTAGGCGGGCCAGCGCTGCTGCTCGCCGGTGAGGTCGGCGATGCGGAAGACCCGCTCCCCGTCCGCGCTGCGGGCGGCGTCGAAGCAGGGTCCCTCGCCGAGCCGCGCCTGCAGGCGGTCGCTGTCGACGACCAGACGATCGGTGGGGGCGAGCGACTCCACCTGCGCTTCGTGCAGCACGAGGATGCCTGCGGCGTCACAGCCCGTCACCAGTTCGGTGGCTGACGTGGTGATCCGCTCGAGTGTGGCGCCGACCGAATCCTGCGCGAGAAGATCCCGCGCCATCGACGCCAGCTGCTCCGCAAACCGGTCCCAGTCCACGCCGTCCTCCCTCGTCCGCCGCCCTGAAACCACCGCATACCCAGCTTTGCACGCGACGAGTACCACGGTGAGCGTGACGGGCCCGGGGAGGACCGGGGCAGCGGCGCGCGGTCACCGCCGGCGGCGCGCGCCTGCCGCACCTCGCGGTCGACCGCCCAGGCATCGGCCGCTGCCCCGAGGTGAATGCCCCGAGGTGAATGCCTCGAGCGACGCGGGTCGTGTCGCGGAGTCGTCGAACTCCCCGTCCTCAGGTCCTGGCCCACTGGACTCTCTGCATAGCCAGTTGTGGATCCTCCGTCAACGACAGGAGGACAGCCGACGGTGCAAGGTGGTGACCGCCGCCGCCGGGAGGCACCCGACGACAGCTCAAGTAGTTGTCCTGCAAGGCGAGTTGTCGGACAACGCCTGCTTCGCCTCGAGCTTGTTCCGGCTGCTCGCGCACAGCGGCCCCGACCCGCTCTACCGAGGAGAAACATGAAGTACCGATTGGCCGGGGCACTTGCCCTGGGGTCAGCCGGCCTTCTGATCGGCGGAGGAACTCCATACGCGGCCGACGCGGGCGCCTACACCGGCACCCGCGGCGGCTGGGCCGGCTGGACCGAGAACGGCGACACCCTGACGGTGTGCGACCTGAGCTCGGACGGGCACGGCGTCCGCGGCTACATCTACCCCCGGTTCCAGCGGCGACCCGGGTAACGGCAGCGTCCTCATCAAGGGCAACGACCCGAGCAACGACGGCAACTGCGCCACGTTCGCGAAGGACCTCAGCGAGAGCAGCCGCATCTCCATAAAGGTCTGAGTACGCCGGGCGACGTCATCACCTACTGCCGTTGCACCGCGATCCGGTAGCCGAGCGCCGTCGGCCGGGTCCCGGCGCCCAGAGCTCCGGGACCCGGCCTCTCATGTCGCCCCCAGTGCGTCGCGTGCGGGGAAGTCCTGCGACGCTCTGCCCTGTGCGACGACACCGCGGTCACCGTGGACCGCGGTCGTAGCCGCCTCAACTTCCGTCGAGACAAGGATCCACAGAATGCGTAGAAACGGCCTGCGAGCCGCTGTGGCCACCGCCTGCCTGGCGGTGGCCGCCCTGTTGTTGCCTGCGCACACCGCTGAGGCGGCCCCCGGCGACAACCCGGGAGCCCTTACCGCGATCACCTCCTCCTCGGAGCTGGCGAAGCTCCGACTGGTCGAGCACCGCGTTCCGACCGCCTCGCTCGACAACCTGGCGAACGAGATGGGCACGTCCCGCGGGGTCGACCAGGTCCTCGCCAGCGCCAACCACACGATGCGCAACGCGGCGAGCTGCTCCGGCACGGAGACCTCCGCCCTGCCGGTGAAGCCGACCGCTGAGTCCGCGTACTGCTGGGACACCGGTGACGCGGTGACACAGGACTGGCTGCCGCAGTCCGTTACCTCGTCAGGAGACGCGGACAACGACGGCGTGTGGGGCAACAACAAGGTGATTCTGTCCGGTTGGGGGCAGAACGGCACCACCACCACCGACCACATGGGCCGTATCGCCTTCATCGACGCCAACAACCCCAGTGCGTTCAAGTATCGCTGGGTACTGCCGGTCGTCCCGCTCAACGGCGGCACCGACTACCGCGCCCTCAAGACCCACATGGGCGGCATGGTCTGGTACCAGGACAAGCTGATCGTCACGTCCTGGGAGAAGGACGCCGATGCCAACGTGATGTACATCTTCGACATGAAGCGCATCCTCCAGGCGACCGTCAACAGCCCGACGGTCGGCAAGGTGAGCGGTGGATGGTCGGCAGGCGGGTACCAGTACGTGATGCCGGCCATCGGCTCCTACAGCCTCGCCGGCGGGGCCTGCAGTTCTGCCAACGACGACGCGCGGCCGTGCTTCGGGTCCGTCTCCCTGGACCGCAGCAGCGTGCCGGACAGTCTGGTCGCCACCGAGTGGTTCTCTTCCGGCGGCACGCAGCCGGCCCGCATCTGGCGATACGACTTCGGCTCGGACCCCGGCTACCTCGCCACGGACGGCAACGGCCGGGTGAACGCCTCGCAGGCGTACGAAACGAAGGCCGTCGGACTGCAGGGCGTGCTGTCCCACAGCGCCACCAGCGGCGGCACACCCGATTTCTACGTCGCCGACGCTCGCGGCGGTGTGGGTCAGCACGGCATCCTGTGGCGGCAGAACACCAGCGGAGCCAAGGCGGCCGCCAACTGCGGGCAGGACATCACATATGCCTGCTGGGGCCAGCACACCGAGAGCATGTCCTACTGGTGGAGTACGGGCCGGGTGTGGACGCTCACCGAATGGGCGGCAGACAGCGCGGGACACTGGTCCGGCACCGAAACGGCGATTCCGCAGCGCGTGCTGTTCTCCGTGCCACTGTCTTCGATAGACGCGTCCCTCAGCTGACAGCGGGTGCCCCAGGACACCGGTCTCCAGGGCGCAGCGGTTTCCAGGATGCCCTCCTGCCCTCCTGCCCTGCCCTCCTGCACTCCTGCACGACGGCATGCGGTCGGCAGCCGCGGCCGGGGAATCGTGGACCGCGTATCCGCGTTGTCACAGCATGGGAGAAGCATCCCGCTGCAGCGACGACGGGCCCGATCCGTCCATCCTCTCGAGGGCCCGCACGCGCCTCGCGGCCGACCGAGCGGGCACGCTCGCCCGGGCGGCCGCGCTGAGCCGGGACTTCGACGGGATCGTCGCGGCGAACGCCCTGATCGCGGTCGACGACGAGCACGACCCCGAAGGAGGCACCACCGCCTTCGAGCGGGCCCACGTGGCCTCCCTGATGGCGCAGGCGCACGAGCACCTGGAAGAACTGGACCGGGCGCTGGAACGTCTCGACCAGGGACAGTACGGACGGTGTGAAGGCTGCGGCAGGACGATCCCGCCCGAACGCCTGGAGATCCGTCCGGCGGCCACCACCTGCGTCACCTGCGCCCGGGGCGGCTCGCGCCGACAGCCGCCCCGGGCCTGACACGCGGCCGAGCGACCCACGTCACGACCCCGCGCGGGGCGTGTGGTCCGGGTCCGCCCCCAGGGCGTCCGTCCACGTGGCGCGCACGTTCTTCCACTCCCGTTCGCAGCCGCGTGCACGGTGTGCGGGGAGCGACCGCGGGCCGACGAGGTCCGCG
The DNA here is from genome assembly GCF_036898465.1 of Streptomyces sp. B21-105. Taxonomy (NCBI): domain Bacteria; kingdom Bacillati; phylum Actinomycetota; class Actinomycetes; order Kitasatosporales; family Streptomycetaceae; genus Streptomyces; species Streptomyces sp. B21-105. The sequence continues at coordinate 8,821,347 of NZ_JARUMJ010000001.1, forward strand.
TGCCGTGCCGGGCCGGCCCCGTAGAGGTAGCAGAGGTGATTGACGGCGCGCTGCTCGTCCGTGGAGTGTTCGTCCTCCTGGCCGTCGTCGACGTTCTCGTAGGTGATCGCGGACACGGCCGGCGACGCCCGGCGCGCCGGCCGTGTCCGACCGGCAGCCCGTGGTGAGGGCGGTGAGGACGAGGCAGAGGGCGATCGCCGCGGACGGCAGGGCGGCACGGGCCGGCTTCCTGCCGCGGATGTCTCCCCGGTCCTTGGTGCGGGCACGCATCGCCACCGGTCCCCCTCCCCGGATACCACCCCACCGGCATTCCTACCAGCGACGGCGCTCGGACGGTCGTCCGGCGAAGGCGCGGAGTGTGTGCGCACGCAAACGGGAGATGTGTCCTCCGGATGCCGTCCGCGCCGCTAGTCGGGGGCGGTGGTGGCGGCCCGGTCGGAGCGGCCGCCGGCGCCCAGCAGGCCCGTCGGGTGCAAGGGCTCCTCGGCCTCGAGCCGGGGCAGGGTCCGTCGTGTCGCACGCAGGACGAGCGGAGGGATCGCCGCCCGGCCCACTTGGGCCAGACGCAGCCACGAGGGGATGTAGACAGCGGTGCTCCGCTGTTCCACGGCATGGACGAGGCGGGCCGCGACGGCCTCCGCCGGGTGCACGCGCCGGGCGGGGAACGGCATGTGGCTCCGCAACTCCCGCAGGGCGGCGTACCGGTCGCCGTCGCGGATCATGTCGGTGTCGATCCAGCTGAGGTAGGCGAGGCCCACGGCCACGTCACGGTGCGCGACCTCGGCCCTCAGGGCGTGGGCGAAGGCCTCCACCCCGGACTTCGACGCACAGTACGCGCTCATCAGCGGGGCGGCGCCGAGGGACGCCAGCGAGGCGATCTGCAGGTGATAGCCCGCGGTCCGCATCAGGTCGGGCAGGAAGGCCCGCGCCGTCTGAGCGCTGCCGACGAGGTTGACCTCGACCACGCGGCGCCACGTCGCGGCGTCGGAGCGGGCGAAGGGGGCGGCTTCGGCGACGCCCGCGTTCGCCACGACGGCCGACGGCGGTCCCAGGCGCCCGCGGACGACCTCGGCGGCGTCGGCGAGGGCCCCGGCGTCGGTGACGTCGACCCGCAGGGCGAGCGTGGTCGCCGGCAGCGCGGCCGCCGTCGCCCGCAGCGCCGTCCCGTCGTGGTCGAGCAGGGCCAGCCGCGCCCCCCGCCCGGCGAGCGCGGCCGCGAGAGCCGCTCCCACGCCGCGTGCCGCTCCGGTGATCACGACGGTGCGGTCCTTGAGAGGGCTGTCGTCCACGGCGGTTCCCTTCTGGTGCTGCGGCACGCCGGCAGGGGCGGGCTCAGCCCGGACGGTCGCTGCCGTCGGCTGGACGGGCGGTGTGGGCCGGGTGGCCGGTGGTGCGTCGGGTCTCCTTCAGCTCGGCCTCGAACAGGTGGTCGCGGCCCTGGGCCAGCTGGTCCACGGCCTCACGCGCGAGGTGCGTGAACGGCCGGTGGTAGGTCGCGTCGTACGCCTCGACGATCTGGAAGGTCCAGTGCCCGGGGATCACGTTGCGGCCCAGGATCTCCGTGCGCACCTTGTCGGCCCACTCGGGGTGGCCGGCCTTGCGCAGCAGGTCGACGGCCTGGTCCAGCTGGAAGTCCGCGGTGCCGGTCAGCTGGTGGAAGCTGTAGAGGTGGCCCCGTGCGCGTTCGGTGGTCTCCAGGGCCTTGGACAGCGCCCCGAGCGCTTCCACGGTCTCGTCGCTGACGCCTTCCGGGCGCCGGTGGGCGCGGTCGGGGCCGTCCTGCGCAAGGGCGCGGTCGGGGCCGTCCTGCGCAAGGGCGCGGTCGGGGCCGTCCTTCGGGATGTCCATGGTGCTGTCCGTTCCTTGTGCAAAGGATCTCGGGGCGGTGGGGCGGGCGTCGTCACGGTGTGTGCGGTGGCTTCCGTCCGGTGCGGTCCCGGCGGGTGAGGACGCGCTGTGCGCGGGTGAGTCCCGAGAGCCGCTGCCGGTGCAGTGCGGCGCGGGCGGCGTTGGATCCCGGGGCGCCGTGGACGCCTCCGCCCGGGTGCGCGGAGGCCGAGGCGAGATAGAGCCCCTTGACAGGCGTCTCCGGGCGGCCGGTTCCGGGCACGGGACGGAAGACGAGCTGCTGGTGCATGGCCGCGGTGCCGCCGTTGATCGCCCCCCCGTACAGGTTGCTGTCCAGCGCCTGGAGCGTGGGCGGGGCCAGGATGCGGCGGGCCCGGATGAGGGAGCGGAACCCGGGAGCGAACCGTTCGACCTGGCGTTCGATCCGGTCGGCCATGATCTCCTGCTCCCGGGGACTCCAGGCACCCGTCAGCCCCTCGTCGCCCGCGTCCGACGTGACGACCTGCGGAAGATGGGTGTACGCCCAGGCGGCCTCGGTCCCCCGGGGCGAGCGTGAGGCGTCCGCCGTGGTCATCTGGCCGAACAGGGCGAACGGCCGGTCGGGCACCTGGCCCATGGCGATCTGGGCCGCGAAACGGGTGAGTTCGTCCACGCCGTCCGCCAGATGGACCGTGCCGGCCTGCGCGGCCGGCGCGGCCCGCCAGGGCACGGGACCGTCGCACGCCCAGTCCACCTTGAAGGTCGCGAAATCCCAGGCGAAGCGCCTGAGGTCGTCGAGCACCTGGGACGGCAGGTGCTCGGCCTCGACGAGCTCGCCGTACAGCGCCGACGCCGACACGTCCGCGAGGACGGCGCGCCGCGCATCCACCGTCTCTCCCTCGGCCGTGCGCACGCCGACGGCCCGCCCCTCCCGCACGATCACGCGGCGCACGCGCTGCCCGCAGCGCAGGACGCCGCCACGCGACCGCAGCCGGCGCACGAGGGCGTCGGTCAGCGCCCCCGCGCCGCCGACCGGCACCGGAAAGCCGTGGCTCTGCCCGAGCATGGACATCAGCCAGCCGAAGCCCCCGCTGCCCGCGGCCTCCGGAGCCAGGTCGGCGTGCAGCGCGTTCCCGGCCAGCAGCAGTCTGCCGCCCTCACCCCCGAACTCCTCACTCCCCAGACGGCGCACGGGCAGGATCAGCGTCCGGGCCATGCGCAGGCCGCCGGCCCCCCTGAGCCTCGCGGCGAGCCGGGCGGTGGCGCGCAGCGGCGGGAACGGGGTGAACAGGGCGTCCAGGATGTCCGGGGCGAGCCGGTTCCATGTGTCGTGCAGGCGCCGCCACGCGTCGCCGTCGCCGGGGTGGAAGGCGTCGAGGGAGTCGGCGGTGGCGTCGAGGTCCCGGGCGAGCACCGCGCAGCTGCCGTCTGTGAGGGGATGGGCCAGCACGCGGGGTGCGTGGCTCCAGCGCAGCCCGTGATCGCCGAGACGCAGCCGCCGCAGCACGGGCGACGCGGCGGCGAGCGGATAGAACGAGCTGCAGAGGTCGTTGACGAACTCCGGGTCGACCTCCCGGTCGTGGCGTACCGCGCCCCCGGGCCCCGGCTGCTCCTCCAGGACCTCCACGCTCCAGCCCTCGTCGGCGAGCAGGTTGGCCGCCACCAGCCCGTTGGGTCCGGCGCCGATCACCACCGCATCAGGCATGACCGCCGCCGACGCCGTGCGCTGCCTCCCCGCGCCCTCGCAAGCCCGACGGCCGTGCCGACCGGCTCTGGTCCTCGCAGACCCGGGCGAGCCGGGCCAGCATCGCGCGGTGCCGCAGCTGGATCAGTCCTTCGAAACCCACGTTGTGGAGCCGCCCGCTCGCTCCCTGCAGCGGATGCTCGTCCACGATCACCAGGCAGTGCTCACCCCAGGGGCGCAGCCCGATGGCGATGCGTGCCGATCCCAGCACGCCCGCGTGCGCCTCCAGCTCCAGTTCGGAGGCCTCCTCGCAATGCCGGACGACTGTCTCGTTGGTGAGCCGCAGGGGGCCGAGGCGCACCTCGTAGCGGATCGCGGAGCCGACCTGCGGCCACTGTCCCCGCACCGGTTCGGAGGACGCCGTGCCCACCACCCACTCCGCGTAGCGACCGCCGTCCGCGAGGACGGCCCACACGGTCTGGGGACTCACCTTGATCAGACGATGCCGTACCGCCACGCCACACCTCCGGAACACCAGGACAGGTCCCCCGCCGAGTGCCCATCCCGACGAACCCCAACCGGCGCCCGTCGACGGACGAGGTCCCCCGAAGCGGTTCCTTTGCTTCTGCGATGGCATAGGGGGCCCTTGCCGCGTGGTCCCGCGTCGGGCCGCAGGTGTGCGGTGCGGGACGGGGGAGTTCCGTGCGCTGCGGCAGGACGCACGTCCCGTTCCCCCGTGACACGGAGAGCGAAGGGGAGCGACGGATGCCGAGTGGGCTGATAGCGCCGGCACTCGGCGGCTTCGGCATCGGGCCGACCGGGTTCCTGATCGCCGGGCTGCTTCCACCGGTGGCGTCCGGTTTCGGAGTGTCCGAAGCGACGGCTGGCCGGCTGATCTCCGGGTACGCGTTGAGCGTGGCGATCGGCGCGATCGTGCTGACCGCGGCCACGGCTCGGTTGCCCCGCAAAGCGGTCCTGGTCGGCCTGGTGGCCCTGTTCGTCATCGGCAACCTGCTGTCGGCCGTCGCGCCGAACTGTCCGGTGATGATGCTCGGACGGATCGTCGCGGCGTTGTGCCATGGCTCGTTCTTCGGCATCGGCTCGCTGGTCGCCCGCAGCCTGGTCGCGCCGGAGCGGAAGTCCCGCGCGGTGGCGGTCATGTTCGCGGGGCTGACGCTCGCGAACGTGCTGGGCGTGCCGTTCGGTGCGCTGGTCGGCGAACGCTGGGGCTGGCGGGCGGCGTTCTGGGCGGTCACCGCCATCGGCGTGCTGGCGCTGGCGGGCATCGTCGCCCTCGTCCCCGGCTGGGCGGGCAACGCACCGCCGTCGCACGCGAGGAACGACCCGGACCCGGACCCGGCGCCGCCCAGCGGCCTGCGAGCCGAACTCCGAGCGTTCCGGTCCTGGCAGGTCTGGCTGACACTGACGGCCACCGCGCTCGGCTGCGGCGGGATGTTCGGCGCGTTCACCTACCTCGCCTACACCGTCACCGAGGTCGGCGGTTTCTCCTCGACGGACGTCGCCCGGCTGCTGATGGTGTACGGCGCCGGCCTCGTCGTCGGGAACCTGGTCGGAGGCCGAGCGGCCGACCGGGACCGCGACCGCGCCCTGGTCCTCGCCCTTCTCGGACTCGCCGTCACCCTGACCGCGTTCGGCCTGCTGGCCGGCAACGCCGTCGCGACGGTGATCCTGCTGTTCCTGATGGGGGCCTTCGGTTTCGCGAGCGTGCCCGGCCTGATCACGAGGGTCACCGACCACGCCCACGGGGCCGCGCTGGCCGCAGGCGCCAACGTGTCGGCGTCCAACATCGGCAACGCCCTGGGCGCCTGGCTCGGGGGCATGGCCATCAGCGCGGGCCTCGGCTACACCGCGCCGCTCTACGTCGGCGCGGGCGTCGTCGCCCTGTCGGTGGTCGTCATGGCCGTCGCCGCGAAGCGGGACGAGGCGCCCGTGCGGCAGACCGAACACATCACGTGAGCGCAGGGCCGGTGCCGGCGCGGGCCGGCCGTCGAGTGCCGGTCAGAGCAGGCCCAGGTCGCCGAGTTCCTTGTGCAGGGCGGCGCGTGGGCTCGCGGCGCTGTGGCGGGCGTCCGCCGTGTCGTCGGTTTTCGTGCGGCGGCCCCGGGTGCGGTCACGACCACGAGGGCGGTCGCGGTCGCGGAACAGCCATGCGCCCGCCAGGCCGCCGACCAGCCCGCCCAGGTGCGCGAGCCAGCTCACGCCGGGCGTGCCGGGGACCGCGACGGTGAGCATGTAGGCGAAGGAGGCCGCCATCACGACGCCGACGAGAGTGTCGAGCAGGTGCCGGTCGAAGAGGCCGCGGACGACGACGTAGCCGAAGTAGCCGAAGATCAGGCCGCTGGCGCCGACCGTCTCGACGTGTCCGTCCTCGAAGAACCAGACCGTGAGCCCGCTGGTCACCGCCACCAGCAGACTCAGCCCGAGGAAACGCACCACACCCCGGTAGGCGGCGAGGAAGCCGAACACGAACAGCGGGCCGGAGTTGCTCTCGATGTGGGCCCAACTCCAGTGCAGGAACGGCGCGGTGAGAACGTGCGGGAGGCTGCCCGTCTCACCGGACACCAGGCCGTACTCGCGCGCCGTGGCGTAGTCGTCCGCGAAGTTGACGATCTGCGCCAGCCCGACCAACGCCAGGAACCCGAACATCACGAAGAACGCCTTCCGCGCCTCCGCGACCGTCTGCTCCGGACTGCCCGGCGACGTGCCGGACCGATGCGCCACGCCGGACATCTCGTCGCCCATGGGCGCCCCCTCCCGTGCTGACCTAGATGATGCCAGTCGCCCGCCCCGCACGCCACGCCGGGTCGGTGGACGGCTCGTGCGAGCACCGTGCGAGGACAGGGCCCCGTGACGCCGGTCCGTTCAGCGGAGCCGGTCGTAGACCACGGCCGTCTCGCCCAGTTCGCCGGTCTCGTGGTGGGTGAGCCGCCACTGCGAGCCCGGCAGACCGTCCTCGAACAGCCGCCGGCCGCCGCCGACGATCTCGGGGCAGATCAGCAGGTACAGCCGGTCGACCAGGTCCGCGGAGAGCAGCGCCTTGATCACGCTCGCGCTGCTGTTGACGAGGATGTCGCCCTCGCCGGTGGCCTTGAGGCCGGCGATGACGTCGGCGGCCGGGGCGTTCACCACGCGGGCGTGGGCCCACGGCGCTTCGGTCAACGTCGTCGACAGGACCACCTTCTCCGTGTCGACCAGCCACTTCGCGTATCCGCGGTCCCGCGGGTCGGCGTTCTCGTCCCCGGCGACCATCGGCCAGAACCCGAGGAATCCCTCGGCGTTGACTCGACCGAGTACGGCCGTCGTGGCGTCCTGCCGCATGCGCGTGAGATGGCCCCGCGCGACCTCGGTCGTTGCGTAGCGGACGATCGCGCCGAGATCGCCCGGCCCGCCGGGGCCGCTGTACCGCCCGTCGAGGGTGAGGGCGAGGTTCGCCGTCACCTTGCGTCCGGGGGACTTGGACTTGGACTCGGTCATGACTGTGCGTCCTTTCCTTCGGTGTGCGTCGCCTCGGCGGCGCGCTGAGCGCTGCTGACGACGTCGGCGAGCTTGTCGAGGCTCTGGCCGAAGCCGATCTCGATGCCGGCGACGAAGTCCGCGGAGTCGACGGTGCTGTCGCTGAGGCGCCAGCGGGCGTCGAGGTCCGTGCCGGCGGCGGTGGCCCGCAGGCCGAGATCGACGTGAGCGGTGAAGGCGAGGCCGCCGCCCGGAAGCAGCGGCGACAACCGGTAGGCGAGACGCTCGCCCGGCTCCGCCACGTCGACGACTCCCTCGGCGCGTCCGGCAACCGGGTCGCAGCCGTCCGCGTCCTCGACGTCGCGGTACTCCTGGACGATCCGGCCGCCCGGCCGCGCCTCGAAGACCAGCTCGGAGACGCGCAGGTCGTCCGGCGCCCACCACCGGGCGAGCAGGGACGGCTCGGTGAGGTGACGCCAGACCAGCTCCGGGCGGCCGGCCAGTGACCGGTGGAAGCCGAACGATCGGCCGTCGGCCCATCCCGACTCCTCCGCGCGGCCCCTCTCTGTCTGCACTGCGGCGCCGTAGCGGGTGTGCGTCGTATGCGGGCCGTCGACCCGGTCCGCGTCGTCGGCGAGCCGGGTCAGTTCGGCCGCCAGCTCCCGCAGGGGGCCCGACCGCAGCGTGTAGACACGGCGCTGGCCGGTGCGCCGGGAGGTGAGGACGCCGGCGCGCTCCAGGGTCTGCAGGTGCTTGGTCGTCTGCGGCTGGCGCGCCTCGGCGAGCTGGGCGAGGACGCCGACCGAGCGGGGGCGCCCGGCCAGCAGAACCACGAGCCGCCAGCGGGCCGGATCGGCCAGTGCGGTGAGAAGTGCGTCCATGGCTCCAGTATTCCTCGACACGAATATTCGTGTCAAGGAATGCATAGGCTGCGGGAGGGAGTGGAGGGCGGACGGCGGAACCGGGCGGGGTGAGCGTCCGGTGGACGGGCAGTTGGCCGGAGGGCGCGGCGGCTCCTCGGCGGGTGCGTGCGGACGCGTCACGCACCCGGACCGGGGTCCGGCCGTACAGCCGAGGTGATGCCGGCGCGAGCCGCTTCGAGTTGCGCGGCGAACGCGATGCCGAGGAAGAGCGCGACGGCCGTGAGGTTGGCCCACAGCAGCAGGGCGATGAACGCGGTGAGCGGCCCGTACAGGGCGCCGAAGCCGCCGCTCTCCTCGACGTACAGGGCGAGCAGCCAGGTGGCCGCGACCCAGAGCAGCAGGTGCACGGCGGAGCCGAAGGCCAGCCAGGTGTACCCCGGCTGCACGCGGCGGGGCGACCAGCGGAAGATCACGGCGGACGCTGCCCAGGCCAGGACGAGGCCGACGGGGATCTCGAGAACGCTCCACCATCGTGGTCCGCCGCCCTCCCGTCCGGCGGACTGTGCGACGGCGTCACCGACGGCCTCGCCGGCGACGAGCACGACGAAGCCCAGCACCAGGGGCAGACCGGCCGAGATCGCGAGGACCAGTGCCCTGGCGTACTTGCGCGGGAAGGGGCGGTCGCGCTCGATGCCGTAGATGCGGTTGGCGCCGCGTTCGATCTGCCCCATGGCCGAGGCGAGGTTCAGCAGCGCGAACGCCAGGCCGAGCCAGAGGGCGAGCGTGCTCCACACGTCGCCGTCGGCGCTGCGCCGGGTCCCCGCGAAGGCGTCCTCGACGATGTCGGCGCTGGCGCCCGGCACGATGTGGCCGAGGGTCAGTTCGATGATCCGGCCGGCGCCCTCGGTGTGCACCGAGGTGGCCAGCCCTACGAGTGCCACGGTGCACGGCACCAGTGCGAGCACCACCTGGAAGGCGAGTGCGCGTGCGTTGCTGAAGCCGTCCGCGTAGCGGAACCGGGCGAAGGAGTCGATCAGCAGCCGCAGGCCTCCGTAGTGGCGCAGGGCGGTGAACGCCTCGTCTCCGGAGAGTTCCTCCCCGATCATGTCCCGGGTCTGGGGGACGTGGACGGCGGTTCCCATGGTGTGGACACTCCCTCGTCGAGTGGACGCTCCCCGTGCGGTTGCCCCGGAAACCGTCCCGCCCGACCTGATGCTTTCACGCCACGTCGATGCCCAGTGCCGTGTCCGGGCGGCAGAACCGGCACGGCTCGATGTTCGGGACAGCGAGCGCCGTGCGTGCCTCGTCGGCCCGGATCCGGTGCGAGGCGGCCTCGATCATGGTGCAGTCGGCCAGGTGGATCAGGGCGGGCTCGGGCCCGCCGGGGGTGCGCTTCTGCTGTACGACGAAGCCCTCGTCCCGCCCGGGGACCGGGTGCGGGGTGAAGCCGGGCAGCGACCCGGCGCCCTTCGCCCGGGGAGCCGGCCGACGCTGCGGCCGATGCTCGGAGCGGGCGAGCGCGGCGAGTACGGCGTCCCGCTGGAGCCGCAGGTAGACGGCCAGGGTCTCGTGCTCCGCCATCTGCCGGTCGAGATGGGCGAGGATCACCCGGAGCCGGGACGGGTCAGGCGGCAGCTGGGGCACGACGCGCCTCACCCCCGTCCGGGGTGGGCCCCATGGCGGAGCCCCCCTCCGCGTCCTGCCGTGAAAAAGGCTGCCCGCGCCGCCGCGCTCCGGCCACCGCCCCAGTACGGGTGGGACAGCACTTCGCACGACAGCCGGATGAGTCTGCGCCGCAGGGCGCTGCACGGCTGGGCGGCGAGCCGGCGGTAGGTGGTGTGCCAGTCCTCCAGGGCCTCGGCGAGATCGGCGGGAATCGGTCGCATGGCCGAATTCAATCATGTGTTCGATTTTCGGCGCCGGCCCGACGACCCCGACGGGCAGGTATCTCGAGCCCTACGCCGAGGCGGCCCGCACCTGGCTGCACGGCGAGGCCGAGGTCGTCGACACCACCCACCTCACGCCCGCCCAGGCCGCAACGCGGATCGCGGAGGCCGTCAAGGGCTGAGCTTGTCGTTCGACGTCCGGCTTCGGACGGGCGAGCCTGACGAAGGGGTCAGGCGGCGTAGAAGCCGAGCCATGGAGTGCTCGGGTCCGCAAAGTAGAAGCGGAAGAGGGTGCCGTCCTTGACGTCGGTGGCGATCGTGGTCCACTCGTTCGCCGTCGTGGTCTTGTAGTTGTCCTGGCAGTAGTTGAGGGAGGGGTGGGGCTTGTTGTAGAAGCAGACCTTCACCTTCCGGGCCGCCGAGATCTTGATGTTGATGTCGGCGCAGTTGCTGGTCGTCGACCAGTAACTGTTGCCCCAGGGAAGGTAGTGGGTGTTCCGGCTCTTCTCGAAGGAGTGGGCGCTGCCGTAGCAGGTAGCGGCGCTCGCGGTGGTGGCAGTGGCTACCACCCCCGCACCCGCGAGTGTGAGCGCCGCCGTGAACGCGGCGATCGCCTTGGGCGTCGTGCGTATGGTCATCGGTGTTCTTCCCCCTGTTTGTCGGAAGTCGTGCGCTCCGGCATCACGAGCCGAAGTCCCGGGCGCGGCCTCGTGCCGCTGGTTGCCGGGGCGGCCGTGTTCAGTGGGCGAGGGCGCCCCTGAAGGTGTTGCTGGCGAAGTCCAGGGAGACGCTGTAGCGGGTGCCGTTCTTGACGTCGCTGGCGATCACGCGCCACTTGTTCAGGTCGCTCGACTTGTAGAACTCCTTCCAGGAGTTGCAGGTCGTGCCGCCCGAGGCCGGGTGGAAGCACACCCGCACCAGCAGGGGGCTGGCGTTGCCCCAGCTGGTGATCTTCAGGTTGATGTCGTTGCACCGTGAGGTGGTGGTGTACGGGCCGAAACGGTGCTCGGCCTCGTCCGTTCCCATGTTGAAGGTCTTGCTGACCGCGCCCTCGTAGCAGGTCGCGGCCGCCGCGTTCGACGCGGTGCCGACCGTGAGCGCGCCGGCCGCCATGACCAGCCCACCCGCGACCGCCGTCAGCCGCTTTGCCGTCGTCCTCATAATCCGATCCCCCATAGGTCTCTGGTATCCGTACTCCGTGATCCGCAGATCCGGAATCCGTGGACAAGCTACAGAACCTGCAGCTCACAGGGTCCCTATAACTATTCAGGATGCTCCGCTGCGGGCCGCGAGAACGGCTGACCGCGGCCCAGTCTGGGCTCACCGTCGGGGCGGGCGACCCCGGGGATGGGAAGGTGGGGGAGTCGCATCCGTTCCACGGAGGAGAAGCCTCGGCATGGCCGTCATCCACCACACCGTCCTGAAGCCGACCAAGCTGGAGCTGCTCACTTCCTGGCTGCCCACCCGGCCGTGGTACGCCGGCGGCGCGGGCCGACCGGAGCCGGCCAAGGCCGGCGGCTTCCGGCTGGACGACCCGCAGGGCGAGGTCGGGATCGAGTTCATGGTCGTCACCGACACCGCCGGCCCGCACCCGGCCGCGTACCTGGTCCCGCTCACCTACCGCGGCGCCCCTCTCGAAGGGGCGGAACACGCCCTGGTCGGCACGACGGAGCACGGGGTGCTGGGCCGGCGCTGGGTCTACGACGGCTGTCAGGACCCGGTGCTGGTCGCCCAACTGCTGGCGCTCATCGAGGGCCGGGTCCAGGCGCAGGCCCAGAGCACCAGTGACACGCCCGACCGGGAGGTCATCCGCTCCTGCACCGGCGACGCGCCCCTCGCCGCGGACTTCTCCGCCGACACGGACCTCACCGCGCCCCTCACCGCCGCCGACGACCGGGACGGCACCGAACTGTCCGCACCGCACGGCACCAGGCTCCGCCTGAGGCGAGTGCTGACCCCCGCCCCGGACGACGCGCCCCTCCTCCCGCCGGACGCGACCGGCCATGTCGCCGGCTGCTGGCACACACCCGCCGGTACCCGCGAGCGGGGCCTGTTCGCCGTCCTGCTCACCGATCCGCGCGGTCAGGGTGACTCGTCCGGCGCGGTCAGCCGGGGATGAAGCCCGGCCACCGGGGCGGGGCGTCCCCCGGGCCCACCGGACCGGGGGACGAGTCCGGCGTGCCGAGCCACGTCACGAGGAACCGGGCCGCCGAAGACGGCGCCGAGCAGGAACCCTCTCACTGCTCACGGGTTCCGATGCCCGCCGCGTGGTCGGCGACGTACGTGCGCAGATCCCGTGGCGGACGCTGGTAGCCGGTGGAAGCGGGCCGCTCCGGGAGCTCCAGCACGGGCGGCGGCACCTCGTGGTACGGCACGGACGACAGCAGGTGGGCGATCATGTTCAGTCGCGCCCGCCGCTTGTCGTCGCTCTCGACGACGTACCAGGGCGCCTCGGCGATGTCGGTGTGCACCATCATCTCGTCCTTGGCCCGGGAGTACGCCTCCCAGTGGGTGATCGACTCCAGGTCCATCGGTGAGAGCTTCCACCGCCGCAGCGGGTCCTTGAGCCGGCGCCGGAAGCGCTCCTGCTGCTCGGTGTCGCTGACCGAGAACCAGTACTTGCGCAGCAGCACCCCGTCCTCGGCCAGCATGCGTTCGAAGATCGGACACTGGCGGAGGAAGAGCTGGTGCTCCTCCTTCGTGCAGAAGCCCATCACATGCTCCACGCCGGCGCGGTTGTACCAGGACCGGTCGAACAGCACGATCTCCCCGGCCGCCGGAAGGTGCTCCACATACCGCTGGAAGTACCACTGGGTGCGTTCGCGCTCGGTGGGCTTCGGGAGTGCCGCGATGCGCGCCACGCGCGGGTTGAGGTGCTCGGCGACCCGCTTGATCGTGCCGCCCTTGCCCGCCGCGTCCCGCCCCTCGAACACGATCACCAGCCGGGTGCCCGACGCCCGCACCCACTCCTGCAGTTTCACCAACTCCGTCTGGAGTCGCAGCAGTTCCTTCTCGTACGCCTTGCGCGGCAGTGCCGCCGCCTTCTTGCCGGACATGCCGCCTCCACCGCCCGTGACCCCTACGCCGACGACCCCGGAGTCCTCACCCGTGGCGAGATCGAACACCAGGACGCCACCGTACTGACCGACGACGCGCCGCGCACCCTGGACGGGCGCCGCGCACCCTGGACGGGCGCCGCGCACCCGGACGTGCACGGCGGTCCGTCCGGCCGTCCGCCCCGTCACGCGCCGACCGGCGCCCGTTCGTCGAGGAGCCCCGCCTCACGCAGGTCGGACCAGAGCCGGTCGGGGATCGGGGCGTCGAACGCCGCGGCGTCGAGCCGCACTTCCTGCGGGGAGCGCATGCCGATCACGATGCCCGCGACCGCCGGGTGCCGCAGCGGAAACGCCATCGCCGCCTCGGGAAGCCGCACGCCGTGCGCCTCGCAGACGTCGGCGAGTTCGCGCGCCCGGCGCAGGACGTCCGGTGAGGCGGGCGCGTAGTCGAAGTGGGCTCCCTCCACGGGGCGCGGAGTGGCGAGCAGCCCGGAGTTGAAGACCGACGCGGCGAGGACGGACACCCCGCGCTCCGTGCACGCCGGCAGCAGGTCGTCCAGAGCACGGTGATCGAGGAGCGTGTACCGCCCGGAGAGCATCACCACGTCGGCGTCGGTCTCCCGCACCAGCTCGGTCAGCAGCCCGGGGTCGTGCATGCCCGCTCCGACCGCCCCGACCACGCCCTGGGAACGCAGTTCCGCCAGGGCGGGGAAGCCTTCACGCAGCGCTGTGCCGAAGTGCTCCTCGGCGTCGTGCAGGAGGAGCACGTCGACGCGGTCGACGCCCATGCGGGCGAGGGAGTCCCCCACACTGCGCAGCACACCTTCACGGGAGAAGTCCCATACCCGGCGATGCGTGGCGGGTACGCGGAAACGCTCGTCGACGCGGCCCCGCGGATCCTGTGCGACGAGCAGCCGGCCCACCTTGGTGGACAGGGTGAACGTGTCACGCGGCATCCCGCGGAGGAAGTCACCGGTGCGGCGCTCGGACTGGCCGATGCCGTAGTGCGGGGACGTGTCGAAGTAGCGGACGCCGCAGTCCCAGGCGGCGCTCAGCGTCGCGGCCGCGGTCTCGTCGTCGAGCGGGGCGAAGAGCCCGCCGAGTGGTCCGCCGCCGAAGCCCAGCTCCGTGACCTCCACCGTGCTGCGCCCGAGACGGCTGGACCTCATCCGGTGCTCCTCTGCGTGCCTCGGCTCCGTAGCCGGCGGCGGCGGTCAGCGGACAATGCGGTGCTTTCGTCCGCCGCGGCGGAACCGGGCGGCGGCGTAGGCGAGATCGGCGAGGAGCACGACGGCGCCGATGACGAGCAGGTAGAACAACCCGTCGGCCGCGAATCCGATGATGCCGAGGACGAGGGCCACGAGGATCAGGAACAGGAACAGGGTCATCGTTTCTCCCCACTGGCGGGCCTCGGCGGCTTCGGCGGCTTTTGCGCTTTTGCGGCCTCGGCGTCTCAGCGGCGGGCGATACGGCGTTCGCCGCCGACGCCCGGCACGTAGTCCAGTTCGTAGTGGGCGAAGACCTTCGGCTCGTCCGGTGCGAGCAGCTCGCCGTCGACGTCGATCGACGGGGCCTTCCTCACCGTCTTCTTGCCGTAGGCCACCTTCAGGTTCCCGGGGCCCACCGTCGCCCCGGTGAGCGGTACGAACACCAGGCGGCGACGGGTGGGAAGACCGACGGTCACGGTGGCGAAACTGGGCACGTCGGTCCCGGTGTCCACATAGACCGACTCCAGGACGCCGATCCTGTGCCCCTCCGGATCCACCACGTCGTGACCGCGCCAGTCACGGATGTCGCCGGCTTCGAACATGAGCCACCTCCGCAGGTGCGGGTACCCGGCTTCGCGTCTTGGATGTCACCGCCGACCGCCGACCGCCGACCGCCGGTGGGGGCGTACTGGTGGGCGACCGCCGGTGGGTGAGCGGCACCGCGCGTCGCCGGGCCCGGCCGGTCACTGCGGGCGCGCCATCAGTATCGCGACGTCGTCCTGGGCGGGACGCGGGAGCATCTGCTCGAGGACGCCGTCACAGAGCGCCGGCAGGGGCCGTCCGGGTCGCCGCAGGGACCGGGCGAGCCGGTCGAGCCCCTGGTCGAGGTCGCGGTCCCGGGCTTCGATGAGGCCGTCGGTGTACAGCACGAGCAGGCTGCCGGACGGCAGCGGAACCTCTTCGGCCTCGAACTGCCGCCCACCGGTTCCCAGCGGGGTGCCGGGCGAGCCGTCGAGGAAGGTGACGGCGCCCGCGCCCGTCACCACGGCCGGCGGCGGATGACCGGCCCTGGCGACGAGGCATCCGCCGGCGGCGGGGTCGTGGACGGCGTAGACGCAGGTCGCCATCTGGTCGTCGCCCATCTCGGCCACGACGGCGTCGAGCGAGCGGAGCATGCGGGCCGGGTCGACGTCGTGGCGGGCGAGCGTGCGCACCGCCGTGCGGAGCTGGCCCATGACGGCCGCGGCGTGGATGCCGTGCCCCATGACGTCCCCGATGACGAGCCCCGTTCTGCCGTCGGGCAGCGCGATGACGTCGTACCAGTCGCCGCCGACGTCGTGCTCGCTCGCCGGCCGGTACCGGCCCGTGAGCTCGAGGCCGGGGACGACGGGCAGCGCGCGGTTGGTCAGACTGCGCTGCAGGGTCAGGGCCGCCGCCCGCTGCCGGGTGTACATGAGCGCGTTGTCGATGTTGAGGGCGGCACGCGCCGCCAGCTCGTCGATGAGCACGCACTCCTGGTCGTCGAAGGGCTCACGGCTGCGCAGCCGTGTCACCACGATCGCCCCGAGGACCTTGCCCCGGGCGACCAGCGGGATCAGCCGCGCGGACCCGAGGCTTATGAGGTAGGCGCGCAGCTCGTCGGCGCGCGGGTCGGTGACCAGGGCGGGAACGTCGGCCCGGTAGAGGTTGGTGGGGCGGCCGTCGGCGATGACCCGTTCGTAGAGGGAGCCCGCCGCGATCCGGGAGGTCATGCCGGGGCGCAGCTTCGCGGTCGGTGCGGCGGGATCGGGGAAGAGGGCGGCCGTCCGCCGGACCACGCCCCGGGTGACGGCGGTGGACTCGTCGGGTGCGAGGACCTCCTCGAGGAGCTGCACGTCGGCGGAGTCGGCGAGCTGGGGCACCAGCATCTGCACGATCTCCTCGGAGGTCTGCCGCAGATCCAGGGTGGTGCCGATGCGGGCGCCGGCCTCCGCCAGCAGCGCGAAGCGGTGACGGGCGCGTTCGGCGTCGTGTTCCGCCTGCTGGCTCTCGGTGATGTCGATGAGGGAGGCGATCACGCCCAGGGTCCGGCCGCCGCCGTCGAGCAGCGGCGCGTAGGAGCACGACCAGGTGCGTTCGCGGTCGGGGTCCGCGGGGGTCCGCCCGGTGCGGCGGACGTCGACGACGGCCGTCCCCCGCTCCAGGACCTCCCGCATGGTCGCCTCCAGCGCCACCGCGTTGACACCGGGCACGACCTCGGTCAGCCGCCTGCCGAGGTGCTCGGCGGCCGAGGCGCCGTTCATCCGGGCGAGGGCGTCGTTGACCCGGAGGAAGCGCAGGTCGGCGCCGAGGGTGGCTAGGCCGATGGGCGACTGGCGGAAGAGGCTCTCCAGGGCCGCGAGGGAATCGCGCATGCGCAGCACCTGGGAGGTCTCCACGGCGATCAGCAGAGCTCCGGGCCGGCCCCGCGCGTCGGCGGCCGGGACGATCCACATCTCCATGGTGACCTGGTGGCCGTCGCGGTGGCGCACCGACAGCGTGCCGACCACGGTCTCCCCGCCCTGGACGCGGTGGGTGAGGTGGTCGGCCAGCTCACGGTTGCCCTCGGGCACCAGAAGGGCCGAAGCGAGCCGGTCGAGGACGTCCTGCGGCCGGTACCCGAGCAGGTCCTGAGCGGCCAGCGACCACTCCACGATGCGGCCGTCCGAGTCCTCCCGCCACAGCGCGATCGGAAGCAGCTCCCGCAGTACGCCGGCGTACCCGACAGCTCCCCGAGGCTGCTCGGGCGCCGCGCCCGCCCGGTGAGGGGCTTCCACCGCGCTACCTCCCCATCGGCGTGGATTATATGAAAACACCATATCCAGAACATTCCGGGAAGAGGGGCGCTCGCGTACGCCCGCGCCGGACGCTTCCGTACGCCCGAGCCGCGCCCGGCCACGCGCGGGGAGCGTCCGCGTCGGACGGGGTACGCGTGTGTCCCGCGGTGCGGCTCTCTGACAGGCTCTGGCTCGTGACGTACGTAGTGACCGTGGACACCTGCATCCCGGAGGGCACTCCGGAGATGGACCCGCTTCAACGCGCCGGCGCCGTGGCGCTCATCGAGGACGGATTCGCCTCTGTGCGCTCCGTCAAAGGCCCCGAGGGAGTGGAAGTCGCTCTCCTCGACACCATCGTGGCCGTCCATCCCGGAGGCGCCCTGCTGAAAGTGATCGTGGACGCTCCGTCCCTGGAGCTCGCCGAGGACACCGTGCAGGCGCTCGTGGACGAGCTGCTGGAGCGCTCGGCGCTGCTGGCGGACTGGACGATCGAGCGGTGCGAGGTCGAGCTGCACCAGGATCTCGCCAGGGAGAGCCTCGACGCGGCCGAAGGCCCCGACGCCCCGCCCGACGACCTGGCCGCCCGCAAGGCCCGGCACTCCGCCGGCCCGTCGGTCGGGGACCCGGCGGAGGGCGACGGGGAGAAGAAGACCGCGGCGGTCAGAACGCAGATGCTCCGGCTGGCCGGAGCGCTGCGGTCGTTCCCTCCCGCGATATTCGGCGCGACGGGCGCGACGGGCGCGACGGGCGCGACCGGCATCACCGGGGTGACCGGCGCGACCGGGGAGGGAGCCGCCGCACTCGCCGCCGGCGCCCTCCTCTACGCGACCGACATCCTGGTGGACGAGCTGTTCGAAGACCTCCAGGTCCTGACGCAGGAGGACGCGGCCGTCGCCGAGTGCGAAGGCCCATTGTGGCACCTGGAACACCTTCCCGACCGTTACGCCCTCCAGTACGACGCCCGCTTCGCGCGCCGCTTCCTGGTGACCGTGATCGCCATGACCACCCGTTTCACCGACGGCTCCTTCCAGCGGCTCAGCTGCGTGGCCGAGGGACTCGCCCTGCGGCTGCTCCTCAACGAGACGACCACGACACTGGAGCTGTACGGACTCCTGGACGACGACGTGTCGGCCGCTCTCGACGCGTTCGCCGACCACGTGTACGAGGACATGGACCACCAGTGGCTCTACGACGACGCCCTGGGCGTGATCGACGGGGCGGCCGCCGGTACCGTCCCGAGGGCCGCGCCACTGGCGTTCAGGTCGTGGTTCACCCCCTTCGACGAGAGCGGCTACGTGCACCTGTCCCCGGCGGACGAAACCTGAAGCGGGCCGCGCGGTGAACGGCGCCCGGGGGCGGGCCGCGGGCGCGTCCGCCGTCGTGTGATGCTGGGCTTCATGACTGATCGACGCGAGGTCCTCGTCGTCCGCTGGCCCGGCCGGACCCGTTCCGCGGACGACGGGCCGGCCGCGCTGCTGGCCGCCTACCACCTGCGGACGGAGGCGGAGAAGGGCGCGGCCGTCGCCGACGTGGACGCGCTGCCGGAGCGCTATCGCAGGGAGATAGCGGACCCGCGGACGGTGTTCGCCGACGACGTCGTGCTCGTGGCGCTGATCGGGGACGCCACGGTGGGATGCCTGGTGGTGACCGCCCCCGCCGAAGGGCGGTCCGAGATCAAGAGGCTCTGGACGGATCCGGCGGTCCGGGGCCGGGGCGTCGCGTCCGGCCTGCTCCGCGCGGCGCTCGCGCAGGCCGCGGCGAACGGCGTCGGCGTGCTGCGGCTGTCGGTGTGGGCCTGGCGGACCGGGGCCGTCGCCCTGTACGAGCGGTTCGGCTTCGCCGTCACCGAGTCCTGGGACGAGCGGGAACAACTGGTGTGCATGGAGCGCGCCGTGTGAGCGGTCACCGCCACCGACACGCCGCAGGTGACGGATGCCTCACGGGTCGTTCGCGTGAAGGAGTGGACCGGCCGCCCCACCGGGGTCGATCGTGGGCGGCATGAACGATCACCGAGGTGCCATGAGCGACGTGCCGCCGGACGACGAGGCCGGTGAGGTCCGGCGCTTCTGGGGACGGCTCGGCCTTCCCGGGCTGGTCGACGTGCACACGCACTTCATGCCCGAGCGCGTCCTGCGCAAGGTGTGGCAGTACTTCGACGGGGTCGGGCCGCTCACGGGCGGGCTCGAGTGGCCCATCACCTACCGGCGCGACGAGGCGGAACGGACGGCCCTGCTCCGGCAGTTCGGCGTGCGGGCCTTCACCGCGATGCTCTACCCACACAAGCCCGGCATGGCCCCGTGGCTGAACGGCTGGGCGGCCGACTTCGCCCGCCGCACCCCCGACTGTCTGCACACGGCCACGCTCCACCCGGAGCCGGGCGTCGAGGCGTACGTCCGGGAGGCCGTCGAGGCGGGCGCACGCGTCTTCAAGGCGCACGTGCAGGTCGGAGCGTACGACCCGACGGACGAACTCCTGCGGCCGGCCTGGGCGTTGCTGGCCGAGGCCGGGGTTCCCGTGGTGATCCACTGCGGCTCCGGGCCGGCGCCCGGCAAGCACACCGGCCCGGAGCCGATCGCGCGGGTGCTGGCCGGGCACCCCCGGCTGCGGCTGATCGTCGCCCATATGGGAATGCCCGAGTACGAGGACTTCCTCGATCTCGCCGAGCGGTACGAGGAGGTGCGGTTCGACACGACGATGACGTTCACCGACTTCGCCGAAGAGCTCAGCCCGTTTCCCCGCCGGGCCCTGCCCCGGCTGGCCGCACTCGGCGACCGCATCCTGCTCGGCACCGACTTCCCCAGCATCCCCTACCCCTACCTCCACCAACTGCACGCCCTGGAACGCCTGGACCTCGGCGACGAGTGGCTGCGGGCGGTGTGCCACGACAACGCGGCCCGCCTGTTCGACGTCTGAGCGGAGACAGCTCGGCCCGAGGCCCCGGTTAATCCCGTGGAGGACCGCGTTCCGGCGCTCCTATAGTGGCCCGCATGCGTGCCTCCTACCCTCGGACCCCTCATTTGCCCTGGTCACCGGGCGCGTCCGCGGACGATGTGCGGGCCGCTGGGCTGAGCGGGCTCGCCGGGCGGGAGGTCGTCGTCACCGAGAAGCTCGACGGGGAGAACACGACGCTGTACGCGGACGGGCTGCACGCCCGGTCCGTGGACTCGGCGCACCATCCGTCGCGCACGTGGGTCAAGGCGCTGCAGGGGCGGGTGGGGGCGCGGATCCCGGCGGGGTGGCGGGTGTGCGGGGAGAACATGTACGCGCGGCACTCGATCCCGTACGACGAACTGGACGGCTACTTCTACGGGTTCTCGGTGTGGGAGGAGCACGACCGGTGTCTGGACTGGGACGGGACCGTGCGGTTCCTGCGGGCGCTCGGCGTGCCGACGCCGCCCGTGCTGTGGCGGGGCGTGTTCGACGAGCGCGCGCTGCGCCGCCTGCGGGTGGCGACCGGGCGGCAGGAGGGATACGTGGTCCGGACCGTCGAGGGCTTCGCACGCGAGGACTTCGCCGGACGGATCGCCAAGTGGGTGCGGCCGGGACACGTCACCACGGACACCCACTGGATGCACGCGGCTGTCGTGGAGAACGGGCTCGGTCCACGGGCCGCGCTGTGGGCCGTGCGATCCGGGGCGGATCCGGACACGACGGCACTGGCCCGGTACGTGGGAGCGGGAACGGCCCACGGCGAGGCGGAGGACGACGCGAACACCCACGCGCGCGCGGACGCGGCGGCGGCCGTCGAGACGGGCGCGCGGCTGGCCGCGCTGAGGCGCGGCGGGGACGCGCGGCTCGCGGGGGTGCTGGCCGCGCTGCTGCACCGCACGCCGCGCGCGTCGCTGATGCGCCGGGCCGCCGGCCCGCTGGGGGTGCCGCTGGCGAGGCGCGTCGCCGACCTGGTGGGCCTGCACACCGCACTGCACCGGCCGTACCCCGACGAGGAGCGGCGGGCCGGGCTCGTAGGGATGTCGTTCGCGGCCGACCTGGGGGTGCTGCACGCCGTCGCGGCGGCGGCCGCGGGGGACGAGCGGGCGGCGCGCGAACAGGTGGAGTGGTCCGCGCTGCACGCGGAGGAGGCGGGACTGCTCGCCGAGGCTCCGCTCGCGCCCCTGAGGTCCGGGCTGCGCGCGGCGCTGGCCCGGGACGGGATCCGCGGCGAGGCCGCGGACCGCTGCTGGGCGCAGACCCGGGACGCGTACGCGCGGGGACGGGTCCGCACGGTCGAGGACGCCGTGGCGGCGACCTGGCGGTGGCGCGCCGGGGACTTCCCCCGGCTGGTGCACCTCGTGGGCCCGTCCGGCAGCGGCAAGAGCTCCTTCGCGGCGCGCCTCGACGGCGTGTCGGCGCGCGTCGAGCTCGACGCACTGCGTGCGGCGCGCGGCGCGCGGGCCGACCAGAAGGCCAACGCGGAAGTACTGCGGGAGGGCCTGGGCCGGCTGGACGGAGCGCTCGCGGCCGGCGGCACGGTCGTGTGGGACGCCACGTCCCTCGACCCGCGGCAGCGTTCCCTGGTCCACGGCGTGGCGCGGCGGCGCGACGCACTGGTCACCCACGTCGTCGTCCTCGCCGACGAGGACGAGCTGGCACGGCGCAACGCCGGCCGCGCGCATCCGGTGCCGTCGGACGTGCTGGCGGGGCAACTGCGCCGTTTCGTGCCGCCCTATCCCGGCCAGGCGCACCGCACCTGGTACGTGGACGCGGACGGGACCGTACAGGACCGCGACGGCACACTGGAGGGGGAGGACGCCTGATGCGTACCAGCGAGGAGATCTACCACCGGGTGCGCTGGGACGCGCGGTTCGACCCCGCGCGGTTCGTGTTCGGCATCCACCAGCGGGGCGCCGCGCCCAAGCGCGTGCCGCTGGCGGCGTTCGTGCCGGGCGGCGAGATCCCCTGGCACCGGGTGCTGTTCGTCGAGGCGGACGGCGAGGTCGTGTGGGACCGCGCCACCGGGATGGACCGCGTCGACGCCTCCGGCGCCGGGCGGGTCCGCGAGGCACGGCTGCTGCGGGCGCCCTTCTTCACGGCGCGCACCCCGCACGCGTGGGACGGCCCCGCCGGGCGGTGGCTCCCCGCGGCGCACGACCGGGGGGAGCCGGGCCGGGACGGGACCCGGGTGCTGACCTGGAACACGCTCTGGGACCGCTACGACAGCGACCGCATCGACACCGCCCGGCGCCGCCCACTGCTGCTGGAGGCCCTCGAGCGCGCCGACGCCGACGTCATCGCCCTTCAGGAGGTCGAGACGGGGCTGCTGACCCTGCTCCTGGCGGCGCCCTGGGTACGGGCCCACTACACCCTCGGCGCCGACCCCTACGGCAAGGACGTCGACGACTGCGGTCTGCTGCTGCTCAGCCGGCTCCCCGTGCGGGAAGCCGCCCTGCACGCCCTGGGCCGCCACAAGGCCGTCACCGCCGTCGTCGTCGACACCGCGGCCGGACCGCTGACGGTGGCCGCCACCCATCTGACGAGCGACCACTCCGAGAACGGCCCGGCCCGGCGCGACGCCGAACTCACCCGGCTCGCCGAGGGAACGGCGGGGGTGCCGGGCGGCCTGGTCCTGGTCGGCGACTTCAACGACGGCGGCCCCGGCCCGGCGCGCACGCTCGGCATGCTCGACGCCTGGACCGAGACCCACGGCCCGCACGACGACTCGCCCACCTTCGACCCCGGCGACAACCCGCTCGCCGCCGTCTCCTCCCTGTCGGGCCGCGCCTCCCGGCTCGACCGCGTCCTCGTGCGCCCCGCCGACGGCCCGCGCGTGACCGGGGCGACGCTGCTCGGCACCACGCCCACCCCGGACGGGCTGTATCTCTCCGACCACTACGGGGTCGCCGCCGACCTGCACTGCGGCGCCGGCACGCCCGTCGACGTCCTCGACCTCGCGCCGACGCCCCGTACGGCACTGGCATGGGTGCCGCCGGGCGAGCTGTGGCCGGGACTCCAGGACGTGCGCCGGGACCACGACGTGCAGATCCGGCGCTGGCCGCCGCACGTCAACGTGCTGTTCGGGTTCGTCCCCGAGGCCGACTTCGAGGGGGCGGCCCCGCTGCTCGCCGCGGCGGCCGCGCAGGTCGAGCCGTTCACGGCACGCCTCGACGGGGTGCACACCTTCGCCCACGGGCGGGACGCCACCGTGTGGCTGGACCCGGCGGCGGACGACGGGACGCCGTGGGCAGAGCTGTGGCAGGCGCTCGTCCGGCGCTTCCCCCGCTGCCGTGGCCGCCACGACGGATTCACCCCGCACCTCAGCCTCGGCCGGACCGGCGATCCGCACGCCGTCGCCGCCGAGTGCGCGACCCGGCTCGCCCCGATGACCGCCCGCGTCGGCGAACTCGTCCTGCTGTCCCGGCGGGGCGAGGAACCGATGCGGCCGCGCGCCACGGTCGCCCTCGGCACCGGTGAGGTGCGGTGGCTTCCCGAGCCGGGCCTCGGCCGGCCCGACCGAGGACGGCAGGACTGGGCCTCGCCCCCGGCAGGCGCGCACGTCCGGCCGGTTGCCGACGAACCGGCGGCCGGGCACGTCGTACGGCGCCTGGCGGACGCGCTCGGCGAGGGAGTCGTCCACCTCGCGGGCTCGCGGCGCATGGGCTGCGCCCTCGCCGGAGCCGACCTGGACCTCGTCGCGGCGCTGCCCGGCGCCGTGGAACTCGCCGACGTACGGGAGCGGGTGACGGCCGCTCTGCCGCAGGCCGCACGGATGCGGGAGGTCGTCGGCGCGCGCGTGCCGGGACTGCGGTTCCACGCCGAGGGCCTCGACGTGGACCTGGCGGTCGTCGCCACCGGGACGGTGCCTGCGGCAAAGGCCCTGCCCCGGCGGGCCGAGCTGGGCGAGGCCGCGGCGGTCGCGTTGAGCTCGGTGTCGGACGCGGACGCGGTCCTCGCGGCCGTGGGCGCGCACCGCCTGCCGGCCTTCGCGGAGCTGGCCCGGGGCGTCAAGGCGTGGGCCCGCGCGCGCGGACTCGACGGAGCGCCGTTCGGCGGCCTGCCCGGCGTGGCCTGGACGGTGCTCGCCGCACGCACGGTCGTTCGGCCCCCTGACGTGCCGGACCCCGATGAGCTGCTGCGACGGTTCTTCGCGACCTGGGCGGCATGGGACTGGCGCGAGCCGGTCGGCCTCACCGCGCACGGGCGCGAGACCGGCGGGACGCACCACCACCAAAACCACCGCCCCACACCGCAGGCACACCTGACCCACCACGCCCTGACCGTGCTGACGCCCAGCGCGCCCGTGCGGTCCTGCACCGAACAGGTCGGCCCGCCCGGACGGGACCTGGTGAGCCAGGAGCTCTACCGCGCCTGGGAGACGGTGGAGGCAGCGGCCGGGTCCGGCGCCGATCCATGGCCCGCGCTGCTGTCCCCGCCGCCCCTGCACCGGCGGCACACGGCATGGGCCGTGGTGACGGTGCGAGGGCGGCGGACGCGGGACTTCGACGAGCTGAACGGGCGGGTACGCGGACGGCTGCGCGCGCTGCTCACGGCACTGGAGGAGGCGGGCGTGGCGGACGCGCACGCCTGGCCGCGGCAGTTGCCCCCGTTGCCGGAGTCGGCGCCGGCGTCCGCCGCGGAACCCACGGGCGCGCGCTACGCCATCGGGCTCGGACGCACGCCACCCGGCGCGCAGCGGCTGGCGGACCTGGCCGGCCGGTGGGCTGCCGGACTGCCGGGCGTGGAGGTGGCGCACGTCGACGGGGGAGCGGTCCCCACGCTGCGATGAGCCCCGCGGCGTGGGAACCGGCGCTCCCGCCCCGGCCTTCTTACGGCGGCGCTCCCTCCCACGCCTGCGTGCGGCGGCGGCGCGCACCGGCCGCCGACGTGGGGCGGTCAGGCGGCCTTCCGTGCGACGAGCCGCACGGGCACCTCGGCGTACGTGTTCAGAATGGTGTTCTCCGCGATCACCGGGTCGCCGGTGAACTCGATCCGCTCGACGGAGTCGAGCAGCGCGTGGATCAGGGCGTGCAGCTCCAGGCGGGCGACGCCGTGACCGACGCAGCCGTGCGCGCCGTGACCGAACGCCAGGTGGTCGCGCGGATTGCGGCGCAGGTCGAACTCGTCGGCGCGCTC
The DNA here is from genome assembly GCF_036898465.1 of Streptomyces sp. B21-105. NCBI lineage: Bacteria > Bacillati > Actinomycetota > Actinomycetes > Kitasatosporales > Streptomycetaceae > Streptomyces > Streptomyces sp. B21-105. The sequence goes on from NZ_JARUMJ010000001.1 coordinate 8,846,207, forward strand.
CCACTTGCGCTCGTCACGGTTGGCGGAGGCGAACAGGGCCCACACCCGCGCCCCCTGCGGGATCGTCACCCCGCCGAGCCGCGTGTCGCGCGCGGCGACACGGGTGAGGCCCCGCACGGGAGTCTCGAACCGCAGGAGTTCGTTGATCGTCGAGGCCACCAGCCCGGGCTCGGCGCGCAGGGCGGCCCACTGGTCCGGGCGCTCGGCGAAGACGACGAGCAGATGGCCGATCGCGGCGGCCGTGGTCTCCAACGACGGGCCGATGAAGTCGACGAGGAGGAGCGGGCACTTCTCCTGCGGGATGACACCCTGCTCGGCTGCCTCGAGCATGGCGGCTCCGGGACTCCCGGGCGCGAGTTCGCCGCTCGCCGCGAGCTCGTGGGCGAACGCGAAGAGACGCTGCGTCATCTCCATGTTGTGCGGGGTGCGTTCGGTGACCGGGCCCAGCAGGTCGTTGCCCACCTGGCCCCACTCGTAGAGGTGCTCACGGCCCCGGTCGGGCAGGCCGAGGTAGTCGGGTATGACCAACATGGGCATGGCCTGGGCCAGTTCGGCGACGCCGTCGATCTCGCCCCGGGCGACGACCTCGGCCACGAGGCCCTGTGCCTTGCGGGCTATCTCCTCACCGCGACCCTGCACGGAACCCGGCCGCAGTCCGGCCCCGACGACGGAGCGCAGCACGTCGTGCTCCGGCGGATCGCTGACCAGGGTGACGCCCCGCATGATCCGGTTGACGTCGGGATCGAATCCCACGCCCTCGCCGGAGAGGAACGTGTCGTGGTCGGCCAGCGCGGCCTTCACCTCGTTGTACCGGGTGAGCGCGTAGACGTCCGGTTCGCGCAGCCGGACGACGCCGCCCAGTTCCCGCAGCTGCCGGTACTGCTCGTAGCGGATGCGCCGGTCCGAGGACGCGAACATGTCGATCTCTGCGCAGGGCACGACGGCCATGGGGTCTCTCCTGGAGGTGCGTGGGGGGGATGGTCGACGAAAGGGTGTGGGGGACGGTCGACGAACCGGGCGCGGGGGAGGGGTGGTCGACGACGTTCCTTCCTGACCGGGCGGGCCGGACACACCTTCCTGATCTTGCTCGGTCGCAGGCGTCGCAAAACCCCGGTTCGGCTGCGTCGCGGAAGGGGCGGCCGGAGCCCGGCGGTCAGCTGCGTAGAGTGCCGCCCATGACCGTCGTGCGCTCCCTGGTCCTGTTCCTCGTCGCCGCCCTGTTCGAGATCGGCGGGGCGTGGCTGGTCTGGCAGGGGGTGCGCGAGAACAGGGGCTGGGTCTGGGCCGGCGCGGGCGTCGTCGCCCTCGGCCTGTACGGGTTCGTCGCCACCTTGCAGCACGACGCTCACTTCGGCCGTGTACTGGCCGCCTACGGTGGCGTGTTCGTCGCCGGGTCGATCGTCTGGGGCGTGATCGCCGACGGCTATCGACCCGACCGGTACGACGTCGTCGGCGCCCTCGTCTGCCTGGCCGGCATGGCCGTCCTGATGTACGCGCCGCGCGGGACCTGACCCGGACCGCCCCGCGCCGCACGGGGGTGCGGCCGCCGCACGGCTCCTTCGCCGCCGCCTGAGCGCGGGCCGGGACGAGTCCTATGCCCGGGGCGCGCGCTGCTCCCCCGAGCCACGGACGATCAGCCGGGTGGGGACGGTGATGGTGTGGGCGCGGGTGCGGTCGCTGTCGAGCCGGCTCAGCGCGGTGGCGGCCGCCGCCCTGCCGAGTTCCTCCGCGTCCTGGGCGACCACCGTCAGAGCCGGTTCGAGCGCGTCCGCGAGCGCCACGTCGTCGAACGCGACGACGGCGACGTCCTTGCGTCCGCTGCGCGCGAGTTCGGCGACTATGCCCAGCGCCATGATGTTGTTGCCGGCGAACAGCGCGGTGGGCGGATCGGCCAGCCCGAGGAGCCGGGCTGTCGCGGCCTCGGCGCCCTGCTGGTCATGGGCGTTGGCGACGAGCGAGCGGTCGTGGACGATGCCCGCCTCCGCCAGTGCGGAGCGGTAACCGGCCAGACGTTCGCGGCGCGTGTAGAGCTTGACGGGCAGGTCGCCGACGAAGCCGATGCGCCGGTGTCCGTGGGCGACGAGGTGGGCGACGCCGTCGTGGGCTCCGGCCCGGTTGGAGCTGACGATGCTGTCCGTGGCCAGCCCGACGCCGGGACGGTCGAGGAAGACGACGGGAAGGCCCGCCGTGCGGTGGGACTTCAGGTGGGAGTGGTCGGCGCCGACGGACGGGACGACCATCAGGATGCTGACCCGGCGGGCCAGGAACTTGTCGGTGAGAGCGCGTTCGCGGTCGGGGTCGTCCGCGGAGGAGCCCATGAGCAGGGTCAGTCCGCGGTCGCGGACGGTGTCCTCGATGGCGCGCGCCACGGCTCCGAAGAACGGGTTGGCGAGGTCGGGGATGACCAGTCCGATGGTGGTGTCCGGGCCTCCGACGCGGATGTTGCGAGCCATCAGGTTCGGCTGGAAGCCGAGCCTGGCCACTGCTGCCAGTACCTGTTCCCTGGTCTGTGCGGAGGCGGGCCCGTCCTCGTTGAGGACCCGGGAGACCGTCTTGGCGCTGACGCCGACCTCTCGCGCGACGTCGGCCAGGGTGGGGCGGCGGTTGGCTGCCATGGAGGGAACCGTCTCCTGAGGGCTCTCGGTTCCGGCCGCGGCCTCGGCCGGAACTGCGAGAGCGGGGTTTGTGCTGTCAGGTGGCCTGGACTCCGGCGGCCTTGGCGGCCTCCGAATCCGCTACGACAGTATCTCCGGCCTCGTCGACGCTGAGGGCGCCGGTCATGATGGCGACGACCTCGGCCATGGAGTAGTCGGACGGCTTGATCAGCGCGGCGCGCCGGCCGAGGCGGTGGACGTGGATCCGGTCGGCGATCTCGAAGACGTGCGGCATGTTGTGGCTGATGAGGACCACCGGCATGCCCTTGTCGCGGACGCGCCGGATCAGGTCGAGGACCTGGCCGGACTCCTTCACGCCGAGGGCGGCGGTGGGTTCGTCCATGACGACGACGGAGCGGGCCCAGGCGACCGCGCGGGCGACCGCGACGGCCTGGCGCTGTCCGCCGGAGAGGGTCTCCACGGCTTGGGTGAGCGAGCGCAGCCCGATCTTCAGGTCGGCCATGTGCTCGGCCGCCTCCTGCCGCATGCGCTTCTTGTCCAGCATGCGCAGGGCGCTGCCGAGAACGCCGGGGCGACGCAGCTCCCGTCCGAGGAACATGTTCGAGGCGATGTCCATGGACGCTGCCACGGCCAGGTCCTGATAGACCGTCTCGATGCCGTGGGCCTGAGCGCTCTGCGGGCCGGAGAACGTGATGGGGCTGCCGTTCAGCCGGATCTCGCCCGCGTCCGGGACCACCGCGCCGGTGAGGGCCTTGATCAGGCTGGTCTTGCCGGCGCCGTTGTCGCCGATGACGGCGAGGACCTCGCCGGGCAGGAGGTCGAAGTCGGCGCCGTCGATGGCGGTGACCTGGCCGTACCGCTTGACCAGACCGCGGGCCTGCAGCACGGGCGTGGGGGAGGACGTGGCGCTCATCGGGCCTTCTTCCGGGAGATCTGGTCGACGGTCACCGCGAGGATCACCAGGACACCGGTGATCAGGGTCTGGTAGATGGAGGCGACGCCCATCAGCTGCAGGCCGTTGCGGAACACGCCGACGATGAGGACGCCGATGAAGGTGCCCAGCACCGAGCCGCGCCCGCCGAAGAGGCTGGTGCCGCCGAGCACCACGGCGGTGATGCTGTCGAGGTTGTCGGTCTGCCCGGCCTGCGGGTCGCCCACCCCGGTGCGGGAGATGAGCAGCAGGGCGGCGATGCCGTACAGCAGGCCGGCCACGGCGTAGATGCCGATGGTCAGGCGCGAGGTGCGGATGCCGTTGAGGCGGGCGGCCTCGGCGCTGTTGCCCAGCGCGTACACGTGCCGGCCCCAGCCGGTGCTGCTCAGCGCGTAGGCGAGGAGGAGGAACAGGGCGATGGTGACCAGCGAGCCGTAGGTGATGTCCGTGTGACCGAGCGGGAAGGTCTCCCCGAGCGCGGTCAGCGGGCCCGGCAGGCTGGTGACCGTCTGCTCCTCGGAGTAGATGTGGGTCAGCGCGAACGCCACGTTGAGCATGCCGAGCGTCACGATGAACGGCGGCAGCGGGATCTTCTGCACGAGCAGCCCGTTGAGCAGCCCGAAGCCGCCGCAGACGGCCAGACCCAGCGCGATCGCGACGAGCGGCGGGACCGAACCCTCTGCGGCCATCTTGGCGATCACGATGCTGCCGAACGCCATCACCGCCCCGCACGACAGGTCGATCCCCGCCGTGAGGATGATCAGGGTCTGCCCGATGGCGAGGGTGCCCACGACCATGACCTGCTGCACGATCAGCGAGAAGTTCCCGCCGGTCAGGAACTGGTCGGTCGAGAAGGAGAAGAAGGCGCAGGCCAGGAGGAGGGCTGCCAGGGGTCCGGTGGTCGGCGCCGTGAGCAGTCTGCGGACCGTGGTCGGTGCTTTGAGCTCCGAGTACGGCGTGGTCGTGGCTGTCATGCGAAGTCCTTGTCGGAAGACAGATGTCCTTGTCGGAGGACGGGGGCGCGGACCCCCGCCGCCGGGACAAGGGGGGCGGTCGTCCCCGGTCGGGGAGGTGGGCCGACCGCCCCGCTGAAGGGAGTGACGTGTCGTACGGTCCTGCGGAGGGCGGCTCAGCCCCAGCAGTTCTCCAGGCCGTAGGCGGTGTCCTTCGAGGCGACCCCGTCCTGTGCCTTGTCGCTGATCAGCGTGACGCCGGTGTCGGTGTAACCGGACGCCTTCGTGCCGTCCTTGGCGTACGCCACGACGGCCTTGACGCCCTCGGCCGCCATCTTCAGCGGGTACTGCTGCGACGTCGCGGCGATCTTGCCGTCCTTGACCGCCTGGGTGCCGGTGCAGCCGCCGTCGACGGAGACGATCAGCACGTCCTTCTCACGGCCCTTGGCCTTCAGCGCGGTGTACGCGCCCAGCGCCGCAGGCTCGTTGATCGTGTAGACGACGTTGATGTCGGGCGACTTCTGCAGGCAGTTCTCCATCGCGGTCTGGCCCTTGGCCTGGTCGCCGCCGGTGTCCTGGGCGCACACGACGTCCTTGTCCGTGGCGCCGAAGCCCTTCAGGAAACCGTCGTGCCGCTGGACGCCCACGGAGACGCCCGGCGCCAGGTCGAGGGCGGCTATCTTCGCGGTCTTGCCCTTCATGGCGGCCTTGGCGTACTCGCCGATCAGCTCGCCGGCCTTGAGGTTGTCGGTGGCGAAGAGGGCGTCGACCGCGCTCTGCGGGTCGGTCGGCGTGTCCAGGGCGATGACCAGGACACCCTTGGCGCGGGCCTTCGCGATCGCGGGCACGATCGCCTTGGAGTCGCTCGGCGTGATCAGGATGCCCTTGACCCCGGCGGCGACCATGTTCTCGATGGCGGTGACCTGCCCGGCGTTGTCCCCGTCGAACTTGCCCGCAGCGGTGGACAGCTGGGCGCCGTTCTCCTTGGCCGCCTTCTGCGCGCCCTCCTTCATCTTCACGAAGAAGGGGTTGGTGTCGGTCTTGGTGATCAGTCCGACCTTCACCTCGCCCGAGCCGGAGCTCGAGGAGCCCGAACCGGAGCCGGACCCGCAGGCCGTCAGGGTGAGGGCCGCGACGCCCGTGACCGCGGCGACTCTGAGGAGGGAGGAGGACAGGCTAGTGGTGCGAGACATGATCGACTCCTGTGGGATAGCGGGCGGCACCGGGTAGGGATCAGAGCGTGCAGCCCGGGGTGTCATCGTTGACTTATGTCATCGTTGACACTTCCTGGCGAGGATGATGGACTCCGGATCCCGGCAACGTCAATGCCTTCCACCCGTCACAAATCGGCAACGCCGCCGACCGCCGCCTTCGTGCAGTCGCTCGGTCGCGGTGGCGCCGCGTCGACCCTCCGCCCGTCCGCAGTCGTCCGCAGTCGTTTTCCGTACGGTTCTCCGAGCCCTTCCCGCCTTCCCCGCCTTCCCCGGCCTTCCCCGCCCTTTCCGAGAGAGAGCAGCCCATGAGCCCGCGTCAGATCACCGTTCTGGGAGAGTGCGTCGCGGACGCCTTCGCGGAACCGGTCAACGCCTCGAACGAACTCGCTCTGCGGGTGCTGCCCGGCGGCGGACCCGCGAACACGGCGGTGGCGCTGGCCCGGCTCGGGACACCGGCCCGCTTCCTCGCACGGCTGTCCGGCGACGTGTTCGGCCGCCTCTTCCGGGCCCACCTGGAGGCGTCCGGCGTCGACCTGTCGTACGCCGTCGCCGCCGCGGAGCCCAGCACGCTGGCGGTGGCGGAGCTGGACGCCACCGGTCAGGCCGCCTACTCGTTCCACGCCCAGAACACGGCCGACTGGCAGTGGACGCCCGGCGAACTGGCGGCGGTGGACCTGTCCGAGGCGGCCTGTGTGCACACCGGGTCGCTGGCGCTGGTCCGCGAACCCGGCGGGGCGGTGGTGGAGGAGTTCCTGGCTTCGGCGGCGCCACGGGCCACCATCAGCATCGATCCCAACGTCCGGCCGCTGCTGGTGCGCCCCGAGGTCTACCGCGCCCGGCTGGCGCACTGGTGCTCCCTCGCCGACGTCCTGCGGCTGAGCGAGGACGATCTCGAGCTGCTGCTGCCGGGTGTCGGGCCGGAGCAGGCCTGCGACACCTGGCACGAGGCGGGGGCGCGGCTCGTGGTGATCACGCTCGGCGCCGACGGCGCACTGGCCTCGCTCGACGGGGAACGGGTGCGGGTGCCCGCGGTGACCACCGGCGTCGTCGACACCGTCGGCGCCGGGGACTCCTTCACCGCCGGACTGCTGCACCATCTCGGCTCCCGAGGCCTCCTCGGCGGCCGGCTGACCGGTCTCGGTCTCGACGACGTCGCGAACGCCTGCCGGTTCGGCGCTCGCGTCGCCGCCCTGACCTGCTCGGTCGCCGGCCCCAACCCGCCGTGGCGGGACCAGCTGGCGCAGCTCGCGCCCACCGGCGGAGCCTGAGCGCTCCCGCCTGCCCGGCCCGGCCCACCGGGCGCGATCCACCCCGAGCCGTTGACGCGCGGGGCGGACCGCGCCCATCATCGGGCCACCTGATGTCATCGTTGACACAAGTCGACGCGGGCGGCCGGCAGCCGGTCACGCCCACGGCGGATCCCGCCGACACCGCGCTCTACGACGCCCACAGCTCACCGCCCACAGCCCGCAACACCACACGCCCATGACGGACAAGGACCCGAGACCGTGAAGAAGACCCTGCTCGCCGAGTTCACCGCCCGCGAAGGGGCGCAGGACGAGGTCGCCCGCCTGATCGGCGACTACGCCCTCAAGGTGCGTGAGGAAGAGGGCAACATCGCCTTCGACGTCTACACCAAGGCTGCCGAGCCGCGCGCCTTCTGGATCTTCGAGGTGTACCGGGACGAGGACGCCTTCCGGGCCCATCTGAACGCCCCCTACGGCGGCCCGTTCAACACCGCGCTCACCCCGCTGATCGAAGAGCCTGCCTCCGTGCTGACCTTCCTCGACCCGCTGGCCTGACGCGCTGACGCGCTGACGCGCTGACAGGCCGGCGGGCAGGCGGCCCGTCGGAAACGGCGCGCACGGCCGATCGCCGGCGGGCGGAATCTCCGTTGCCGACGAGCGGCGCCGGCCGCGATCCTGAGGCCATGAGGTTCTTCATATGCGGTTGAGGCTGCGGCAGTTCAGGTTCCGTACGGGTCCGCACGAACACCGTGTCGTCCAGCCGTGGGAGCCTCTGCGCCGTGCCTCGCTGAGCGCACCCGAGCCCATCGGCGCCCTGTTCGGCGACCAGGAAGGGCTGAACCGGCTCTCGGGCCTGTTCTCCTTCGCCGCGTACTCCAGGCACACGATCGTCCATGTGCCGCTGCGAGACTCCCCCCAGCCGGAGGAGGGCTTCGGCACGCCGGTCGACCTCGTCCTCGTCCATCACACGCTCGGTCTGCGCGCCGCCAAGTGGCCCGCGCTGCGGCGCAGGTTGACGCACGGCACGCCGCTGACCGCCGGCACCGACGAGGGCCACACCGCCCGGGACGCCGCACGGTGGGCGGAACGCGAGAAGCGGGCCGACTTCCGTGACCAGGTGCGGCACGCCACCCACGCCGGCACCTTCTTCCTGTTCGGGAGCCGGGACGTCTTCGCCGCGGCCGCCGGGGACCTTGCCGAGGCGGCCGCCCTGGGGCCGCGCCAGAAGGGCGTCGCGAAAGGTCACCCGGCGCTGATGACGACGCTGCTCACGCTGGCCCAGCCGCCCGGCGGCGGCCACGACGTCGAGGTGCTGGTCCTGTTCAAGCCTCCTCCGCCCTGCGCTCGCCCGGCACGGCCCGCGAGCTGAGCCGCCCTGAAGCTGGGGGCACTTCCGTCACGACCCCGGCGGTGTGTGATGCCCCCGGCGCTGGTCGCCGCTGTGCCGGCGGAGCCGGTCGGTGTGGCGGGCCATGTCGTCGACGCGCGCGGCGAGTTCGGGGTGGTCCGACGTCAGATACGGGCGCGTGCCGGTCAAGGGGGCGACGAGGGCGGCGGCGTCGTCCGCGGCGAGGGCGGAGGTGAGCTCGGCGAGGGGGGTGCGGGCCGCGGCGGGGAGGTCGCCGAGGGCGGTGATCTGTCCGGCGAGCCGGCGCAGATCGGCGGCGTTGGCGCGCGCCCATGCGGTGACGGTGCGGTCGGCGGCGCGGCGGTCGCGGGTGGCCTGGACGCGTTGCTCGCCGGTGGATCCGGGGCTCCCGGGGCGTACGCGCAGGTAGCGGCGTTCGGCAGCCTGGCGGCTGGAGACGCCGAGGGGGTGGGCGAGGTCGGCCCAGCTGGCGCCCGCCTCCCGGGCCTCCTCGATCAGGCCCGGTTCCCACCCGGCGAGCCGTTCGCGCACCTCGCGCAGCAGCAGGAGTGCGGCGAGCGCCTGTTCCGAGCTGGGCGGCACGGGCGCGGGATGCTCGTCCTCTGCCGACGGCGCCCCGGCGGTGCGCAGAGCCTCGTTGATCGTGTCGAGGGCCGCGGCCGCGAGGAAGGACGCGGGAGTGACGGTGGGGGAGTCGTGGTGATCGTCGGTGGTCATGCCGCCTCCGGTGGCTGCCGTCATCGTATGGACGACATCTTGCTTGTCATTGTTTCGATGACATGTTACAACGGAGGCAGGTCACCCCGCATTGGCAGCAAGTGCCTGAACCGAACACTGGAGGTGTTTCCCGATGTTGATGCGCACCGACCCGTTCCGCGAGCTCGACCGACTCACCCAGCAGCTCCTGAACACCACGGGCACGTGGTCGCGGCCGTCGGCGATGCCGATGGACGCCTACCGTGAGGGCGAGGAGTACGTGATCGCCCTCGACCTGCCCGGTGTCTCCCCGGACGCGATCGACATCGACGTCGAGCGGAACATGCTGACCGTCAAGGCCGAGCGGCGGCCCGTCGCCAAGGCGGACGACGTGCAGATGGAACTCGGCGAGCGGCCTCTGGGCGTGTTCTCCCGTCAGCTCGTACTGGCGGACACCCTCGACACCGAGCGCATCGAGGCGGACTACGACGCGGGTGTGCTGACCCTGCGCATCCCCATCGCCGAGCGCGCCAAGCCCCGCAAGGTCGCCATCGGCAGCGGCTCCTCGCGCCGGCAGATCAGCGGCTGAGTCCGCTTCGACAGCGCCGGAGGCAGGCAAGCCCTCCGCGGCCGTCGCGCCCCGCACGGCGGCCGCGGGCCGCGTCCCCCCTCGCGTTCCCGGTGGGTGTCGCGCGAACCCTCGCAGTGTCGCCGCACCTTCCTCCGGCCGGACGGCGCCGGTGGCCGGCGGGTGAGACCCCCGGCCACCGTCCCACCATTCACCACAGACGAGACACGATCACCACAGACGAGAAGGGCAACCGCTTCACCGATGATCTCCGTGCAGGAGCCGCGCCGGCCCGCCGTGGGCACGACGTTCGAGCAGATGCTGGAAAGAGTGCGGTACGAAGGCGCGTATCCGACCCGCGCCCAGGCCGAGGAGTCCGTGCGTGCCGTGCTGGCCGCTCTCGGCCGTCAACTCGACGGCGACGAGCGCGTGGAGCTCGCGGCCAGGCTGCCGTACGAGGCCGCCGTCACCATCGCCTCCGAGATCCCCGCCACCGAACGCCTCACCGGCTGGGGCTTCGTGAAGGACCTGGCGTCCCGCACCGGCGGGACGGCGGCCACCACCCGCTGGGACACCGGCACCGTCCTGCGGGTCGTGGCCCAGCTCGCCGGCGAGGATCTGCTCAGCCGTGTTCTCGCCCGACTCCCCTCCGGATACGCCCTGTTGTTCGGCCGCGCCGAACTCACCCAGGCAGCCTGAACCGGCGACCGTCACGTCGTGGGCGCGCCTCAGCACGCGCAGCGGGCGTTCAGTTCGGCGCGCCGTGCTCGGAACGGGCCCGCGGCGGCGGCGATCCGCCGGCCGACCGGTGAGGTGCGCAGGTGAGGGACGGCTCTCCCCGAGCGACGGGTGTCGCTCGGACTCGGGGGTACGCGCTGCACGCCGCGTCCCGAGCCGGTCCGGGCAGTGCGGCTTTCGTCTCCCATGAGCGCCGGCCAGGTGACCAGCGATGACCAGTACGCAGGAACGGCCCGAGTCCACCGTCCCCCGCGCCGGCCTTCCGGCACGGGGGACCGCGCAGGAGCGCGCCGCACGCATACGCCGCCGACTGGAGCGGCTGATCGGCATCGCGGCGACCGAGGGCAACGCTCTCACCGCTCTGCGCAACGGGGACGAGATCTTCCCGTTCACGGGCACCCTCGACAGTCACTTCGACGACGACGTGCGGGCCGCCGCGCTGATCCGCGAGGGGCGGTGGAAGCGGCGCTCCGTGCTGCAGAGGGCCCGGGAGACCGCCGTGGTCCCCGTCCGCCGCTTCCTGTGACTCCGGCGCGGCGCCTCCTCGACCGAGCGGGCGTCCACCCCCCACATTTTTCCGGTGGACGCAGGCATGGACGCAGAATAATGGGGTAAGCGCGGGACGGCGCCGGCTGCGTCCGTCCGGCGCGGCGGGCACTGCGGGTGGTTTCGACGATGGTTTCGACGATGCGGGAGGGACAGGTCATGACGCTCAGGAGCGCGACGGCAACGGACAGGCGGGCGCACGAGCTGCCGGAGATCGCAGACCCTTCCAAGGTCGCGCCGAGGGACGCGCGGAAGTTGTCGAAGCTGTTCTTCGACCAGCTGGCGGTGCTGGAGGAGGGTTCGCCGGAGTACCAGTACGCGCGGAACACGCTGATCGAGATGAACATGTCGTTGGTGCGGTTCGCGGCCGGCCGGTTCCGCAGTCGGGGGCCGGAGGAGATGGAGGACATCGTCCAGGTCGGCATGATCGGTCTGATCAAGGCGATCGACCGGTTCGAGCTGACGCGTGAGGTGGAGTTCACGTCGTTCGCGGTGCCGTACATCGTGGGGGAGATCAAGCGGTTCTTCCGGGACACCACGTGGGCCGTCCATGTGCCCCGCCGGCTGCAGGAAGCCCGTGTCCAGCTCGCCCGCGCCACGGAGGAACTGCGCAGCCGCCTCGGCCGTACGCCCACCACCAAGGAGCTCGCCGAGCTGATGAGCCTGCCGGAGGACGAGGTGCGCGAGGCACGCCTCGCCTCCAACGGCTACCACTCCTCCTCCCTGGACGCCGCCGTCAGCGGCAGCGAGGACGGCGAAACGGCGCTGCAGGACTTCATCGGCGCCGAGGACCAGGCGCTGGAGCTGGTCGAGGACTTCCACACCCTGACCCCGCTGATCGCCGGACTCGACGAGCGGGACCGGCAGATCATCCACATGCGGTTCGTGGAGGAGCTGACCCAGGCCGAGATCGGTGACCGTCTCGGCGTCTCGCAGATGCACGTCTCCCGGCTGCTGTCGCGCACCCTCGCCCGACTGCGGGAAGGCATGCTCACCGAACGCTGAACCCGCCGGGGACCATCGGGAACACCCGGCCGACCACGGAGAACAGCGCGTCAGTGGGTAGACCGATGACGGGCGCCCGCAGCCGCACGTGCGGGACGACCCGCTTGCCGGTTTCCACGGCGACCGTCGGTCGGGGCCCGGCGGGCGCCGGGCCTCACGCCGAACCGTTCACCGCGGAACCGGCTGAGACGGTGGTTGGAAACAGGCGGTGACCTTCTTGCCGCGGGGGCAGCGATAGGCCAGCCAGTCGTCGGCGAGGGCATCGACCAGCAGCAGACCGCGCCCTCCCGGGGCCGCGGTGCCGGGGTCGCGCGGCTCGGGAAGCCGGGGCGAGGAGTCGTGCACGGTCACATGCAGGCACTCCTCGTCCCACGTGAGGATCAGCTGCGCCGCGCTGCGGGCGTGCACATGAGCGTTGGTGACCAGTTCGGACACGGCCAGCACCACGGAATGCACCAGGTCGGGCGCGGTCCTCGACCAGGCCAGCGTCTCCAGGTGCGCTCGCGTCCAGTCCCGGGCGGCCTTCGCCCCGCTGTTCAGCGGCAGCGAACGCGCCCACCCCACAGCCCTCAGCGATGAGTCCTTCGCCACTGTCTCTCCTCGCGCCAACCGAACCAGCCGTCGTCGATGTCCCGTCTGCCCGCAAACACCGGGCTCAAGGCCGCCCCAGGGGGATACGCCGCACCGCGAGAGAGCGCGTCACGCGGCTCAGGAGGCAGGGCGGGGGACGTCGATCGAGCGGTTCTCCTCCACGACGCGGTAACCGGCGCTCGTGTACAGATTCATGGCCACCTCGTTGCCGCCCCACACGGTGAACATCAGCGCGTCGTCCCCGGCCGCGAGAGCCGTCTGCTCGCCGGCCGCCATCGCGGCCCGCCCGTACCCCTTGCCGCGGTGCCGCTCGTGGACGTGCAGCGAGTAGCCGTAGGTGACGCCCGGGAGATGCCCGTGCTTCAACCAGCCGGTGCCGATCGGCTCGCCGGCCGCCTCGAGCACCAGGAACGCGCTGTCGGGAGTCGCCAGACCTTCCGGAACCAGCTCGGCGAAGTCCCGGTCCGACTTGAGGACGGCCTCCTCGGGGCTCAGGGCTCCCGCCCGGACGATGTCAAAGACATAGGCGGCCTTCTCCGAGGCGAGCCACCCGGGATACTCGGCCCCGGTCATCGGCCGGGCGGTGACGCCGTCCAGCGGTGCCGCCGGGGAGTCGACGCGCCGCGCCCTGAGCTGGCCCCGGACACGGTAATCGTCGAACAGCTCGCCGGCGGGCTCGGCGAGCCGCACCGCCACCCTGCTCGCACCGCGCCTCGCGCACCACTCCTCGGCCCAGTCGCGGGCGGCCCGCTCGTGATCCCGGCCGGCGTGGGGGACGTCCACGTGGAGGTCGCCGATACGGCCCGTCAGCGTGCCGTCGGCGTCGGTGTCGGCATCGGTCACGCCCACCGCGACATACCCCACACGTGCCCCGGCGTCCGAGATCTCGGCGACGGTCCAGTCACCGGCATCGGTGCGTGCGGCCTCCAGCATGCTCTCCGCCGCGGCCGCTCCGAGTCCGGCCGCGGTGTAGGAGGCGCGTCGCCGCCGCTCGAAGTCGTTCCACCATCGGGTGCTGTCGTCCAGGACGGAGAATTCGATCACACGGTCACCCTAACTGAGGGGACCCGGTGGGGAGTTGCCCGGTTCCGGGCCCACGTCTCCCGGACCCCGCCGCGACCCGCGCGGCGAGGGGGCCTCAACTCCGGGGCGGGGTCCGCAGGGCGAGGAGGGCGACGTCGTCGTCGTTGGCGGCGGGGCGGACCCGGCGCAGCAGCAGGTCGGTGAAGGAAGCCAGCGGGCGGTGGGCGAGGGCGGCGGCGTGCCGGCGCAGCCGGTGCAGACCCTCGTCGAGGGTGTGGCCGGGTTCCTCGATCAGGCCGTCGGTGTAAAGGAGCAGGGTGGAGCCGGGCGGCAACAGGACGGTGGCGTCGGCACGGGGTCTGCGGGCGCCGGTGCCCAGGAGGATGCCGTGTCCTCCCGTGAGGTACTCGGCCAGGCCGTCGTGACTGATCAACAGGGGCGGTGGGTGGCCGGCGTTGGTCCAGGACAGCCGCCAGTGACCGTCGTCGGCCGCTTCGACCCGGGCGAGGATCAAGGTGGCCATGGCGACGTCGGTGATGTGCATGACCGCCTCGTCGAGCCGGGCCACGATCTGGCTGGGAGGCTCGTGCAGAGCCCATGCGTAGGCCCGGAGCATGTTGCGCACCTGCGCCATGCCGGCCGCCGCCTCCAGGTCGTGACCGACGACGTCGCCGACGGCCAGCGCGGTGGCGCCGTCGGACAGGGAGAAGGCGTCGTACCAGTCGCCGCCCACCTGCGAGGCGTCGGGCGCGGGCAGGTAGCGGACCGTCATCTGCAGGCCGGGCACGCGCGGCATCTGGGGCAGCAGATGGTTCTGCATGGTCTCGGCGACCTTGCGCTGACGCTGGTAGAGGCGCGCGTTGTCCAGGGCGAGGCCGGCGCGGCGGGCGATGTCCTCGAGCAGCGGAAGGTCGGTGGTGTGGAACTCCCCCGGCTGCTTGGCGCGGCCCAGGGTCAGCGCCCCGAGGACCGCGCGTGTGCTGCGGATGGGCGCGATGGCCGCGGAGTGGACGCCGGTGGCCTCGAACAGACGGCGCTGCTCGACCGCGATGCCGGAATCCGGGGGCCCCTGGTAGGTCTGCGGGCCGGCCAGGGTCGAGGCGACCCCGCGCAGCGCCCGGGACAGGGGCATCGGCGACTCCTCGGGGATCGGCGGCATCGGTCCCTGAAGTTCGTCGTGGCGCACCAGGTCGCCGCCGTCCGCCTCGACGACGACGGTGCGCCACACCTCGTCGCGCTCGGTGATGAGGTCGACGATGGCCCAGTCCGCCAGACGCGGCACCACCAGGGTCACCAGCCGGCGCAGTGCCTCTTCGACATCGAGGGTGGACGTCAGCTGCGTCGTCGTCGCGGCCAGCAGCGCGAGGCGTTCGAGCTCCGGCAGCAGCGTGGGAGCCGGCTCGGGCCGGGCGTCGGCCTCCGCCGGACGAGGGGCGTGGAAGAGGACGAGCGTGGTGTTCTCGTGGCCTGCGAGATCGAACGGGGTGATCAGCCACGAGATGGCCAGCAGGGAGCCGTCCCCGCGTGCGAAGTAGTCCTCCGGGGCCTGCTCGGTGCGACCGGCGTGGAACGCCTGCCGCATGTTGCACTGGCTTCTCGGCAGAGGCTGGCCATGGGCGTCCCGGTGCAGCAGGTCGTGCGCGTCCTGGCCGAGCAGATCCGCGGCGGGCCGGTCCAGCAGCTGCTCGGCGAGAGCGTTGACGGCGAGGATGCGTCCCTGCTCGTCCACGAGGTAAGCCCCGGTCCCGATGGCCTCGAGTCCCTCGGCCGGCGCGGTGACGGGTGCCGCCGGGAACCCCATCCGGTGGCTCTCCTCGTGCTCCGGTCCTGCTGCCATGCCCAGATCTCCTCAGCTCACTTCCGGCACACCCGTTCGACGATATCGGGTTCCCGACTGCCCCGGCAGCTCGAAACGAAGCCGCCGCGAGGAGCAGCCTGTCCCCGTCGCGCCACGACATGCCACGGGCCCCGGGGACGCGGCGACGGCCCTGAGGCCGCCGCCGCGCGATCGGTGCATCAAAGGGTCGACGAGGCTCGGCGAGGCTCGGCGGGGGGTGAGGAGGGTCAGCGCTTCGTGTAGATGAAGCCCAGCTTGTCGATCTCGTTCCCCGCGCGGCCGTGGAACCCGGCGAGCTGCAGGCCGGACGGTGCGGTGCGCGTCACGCAGTCGGACGTGGTCGTCCCGCCGGACAGGCTGCGGCCGAGGTTGGTGGTGAACTTGGCGGAGAAGACGCGCGTGAGACCGTCCTTGCGGCCCTGGCACAGCTGGGCGGAGGTGACGTACTCGCCGCTGCCCAGAGTCAGGGTCGAGACCGTGCCGCCGGTGCCGCCGTGGGTGAGGGCCTTGCCGCCCGCGAGGGTCAGGGCGACGCCGTCGACGCGGGTGCCGCTGCGCAGCGAGAGGCTGACGGGGCTCGCGCCGGCCGGTACGGCGTCGATGTCGTTGTAGTAGTCGCCGTGCGGTCCGCCGAACTGGTCGCTGAGCTGGAAGTCCGGGTTGCGCGACCAGGAGAAGCCGACGGCGACGGGGTCGTGGTCGGAGAGCATGAGTCCGTCACCGGTGAGGAACTTGGCGTGCTCGTTGTTGTACGACGTGGCGTCGAGCGAGACCAGTTTGCTGCCGCGGTAGAGGACCTTGTCGACGACCTCGCAGGTGTTGGGCACGGTGGGGCCGGTCTGGTCGCAGACGAGGGCGTCGCTGCCCTTGGCGGGCGGGGTGCCGCCGCGCACGAGTTTCACCCAGGCGTCGGTGAGTCCGTTGGCGGCGGCGAACTCGGCGATGGTGTCGCCGGCCCGGGTGTAGCGGGTGTTGGTGTCACCCATGACGACGACGGCGTTCCCGGCGGAGTGGGTCTTGATGAAGGCCGTCAGCTGGGCGAGGTTGTCGGCGCGCGAGGCGAGGTCGCCGGCGTTGGTGCCGGCGTTGGTGTGCAGGTTGTAGAAGTCGACGTAGACGCCCTCGGCGAGCCGTTCCCGGATGAAGGTGAAGCCCTTGGGGGTGAGGCAGTCACCGGAGTCGATCTGGCAGGAGTTCCAGCGCACCCGCTCGAAGTCGTCGGCGTCGTAGGGGAGTTTGGAGAGGGTGTTGAGTCCGCTGCCGATGCCGGCGCCGCCGCTGGTCGGGGTGCGGTAGGCGTGTGCGGTGTCGGCGGCGTAGAGGTAGGAGTGGTAGTTGAAGTCCTCCTCGACGTGCACGATGTCGTACGGCGCGATGCGTTGGCCGATGGCTGTGGTGCTGGTGTCGCGGGGTGTGGAGGCGCTGGAGATGATCGCCGGCAGGCCCGCGACGTTGTAGGTGAGGGCGCTGAAGGAGCCGGAGGCCGGGTCCGCCGCGGCGGCGGGTGTCGCGGTCGCGAGGAATCCGCCGCAGGTGACGGCCGCGGCCGTGAGGCAGGTGAGGAGACGGCGCATGAAGGGGAACTCCTGTGTGTGGGGAGTGGCAGCCGGAACTTACCGCCGGTAACCCAATTCTGTCGTCGCCTCTGTCGAGGGAGATCAAAACTTGACCGCGTGGTCTGGTCCAGGGGACGGCTGCGGCTTCCTGATCTTCCAACAGGGACGGCGGGCTTCCCGCTCGTCGGCGCCTACCGCACGAGACCCGGGGCGGGCCCGGTCACTCGGTGGAGCGCAGCGCGTTCCAGGTGTCGGGTCTCACGACGCCGTTGGCCTTGAGTCCCCGTTCGCTCTGGAAGGTCTGGACCGCGGCCTTCGTGCCGGCCCCGAACTCGCCGTCCGCGTCGGCGCTTCCCGCGCTGTACCCGCGCTTGGACAGCATGCACTGAACCTGCTGCACGCGTTTGCCCGTGTCGCCGAAGAGGGTGCGTGCCTTGCCGGCGTAGTACGTGCACTCGGACAGCCAGGGCGCCGTGTCGGTCACGGCGGACGGGGCGGCGGTGGACGGCGTGGGGGACGGGGAGCTGTCCGGTGCGGTTCCGGTTCCGGTGCCGCCCGAAGCGTTGACGTGCCCGCCGGCCGCGGAGGCCGACGCCTTGGCGTCCGGGGCGGGGGCGCCGGTCGTGCCGTCGCGGTTCTCGACGGCGGCGCCGTCCACGTCGGGGCGGGCGTGAGCGCTCGTGCTCGGGGAGGCCGGCGCGGTGGAGGCCCCGCCGGGTTCGGCGCCGACGGCCCTGGTGACACCGGTTTCCGGGGACGCGGTGGCGGGATGATCCTGACCGATGAGCAGAAACCCCGCCGCGCCCACGGCGCAGGTCGAGAGGGCCGCGGCGGCGATCAGCAGCGGCCTCCGCCTGCTCCGGGCGGGGGCCTGCACGGGGCCCGACCGCTGCGACGGCGTCGCGGCCGGGTCGCTCTCCGCCGCCGACGACGGTGACGACGCCGACGCCGGCGACGGTGACGACGGGGCGGGCGGAACCGGCGGAACGGCCTCGGGCGTCCGAACGGCCGAAGCTGCGAACGGGTCGCCCGCCGACCGGAGACGGGGCGTGCCGGCGGCAGGCAGGCGGAGCAGCGCCTCGTACGCCCGCTGCCGGGCCTGCACCTTCGCGCCCAGTGGCTCCGGCCAGACGGACGGCACGGCATGGGCCCCGGCCGTGGCGATCAGCTGCTGCGGGCTGGGCCGCTGCGTGGGCTCCTTGGCCAGACAGGCGGTCAGCAGCGCGCCGAGCTCCGGGTCCGCCGCGGAGATCTCACCGATCACCTCGGGATGGGGTTCCTCGAACGCCACCCGGTGCATCACGTCGACACCGGTGCCGTCGCCGAACGGAGCCCGCCCGGTCACCGCGTAGGCCAGCGTCCCGGCGAGCGAGAACACGTCCGACGCCGTGTCGGAGCGGCCCTCCCGCAGGTGTTCGGGCGACATGTAGGCCGGTGTGCCCACACGATTGCCCGTACCGGTGATCGCACTCGCGTCCGCGGCCTTGGAGATGCCGAAGTCGATCACGTGTGCGCCCCGGACGGACAGCAGCACGTTGGACGGCTTCAGGTCCCGGTGCACGATCCCCTCGACGGCGAGCCCGGCGAGCGCCCGGCCCAGTTCCCCCACCAGCCGCCAGACCGCGCCCGTCTCCAGGGTGCCGTCCTCGCGTACGGCCTCCGCCAGGTCGAAGCCGGGGAGGTACTCCGTGGCCATCCACAGCAGTTCGTCCTGGAAGCCCGTACCGCACAGCCGTGGCGCGTGCGGCGTCCGAAGACGGGCGTGCACCGACGCCTCGCGTTCGAAACGACGCCGGAAGCTCGGATCCTCCGCGTACTCCGGCCTGATCACCTTCAGCGCGACCAGTCCAGGACTCTCGTCCGTGGGGCGGGCCAGGTAGACCCGTCCCATGCCGCCGCTGCCTAACAGGGCTACCGGCATATACGGACCGACGCGCCTGGGGTCGCCGAGCCGCAGTGGTGAGGCACCGGTCTGCCGCAGCGTCGCCGCCGCATCGTCAGCAGGTCCCGGTCGCTGTCCCGACAAGAATTCCCCCGAAGTGACTTTCGATGAACGTTAGTTCGCCCCCATGGAACACGAGGCTAGCTCAGCCTGCGCGTGCGTTCAGCAAATCGGTCACTTCTTTTCACACGTCACCGGAGGTGATCCCTCCGGCCCGCGAGGGAGTCCGTGCCGGATCGCCCCGGTCCGCGACGGATGCACCGGACGTGCGCCGGCGTGCTCAGTACCGCTGTGCCTTGGCGACCTCGGCGGTCAGCGGCGGCTGGGGCGGCTTACGGCTGATGGCGAGGGGATGGGCCCGGGCGCCCGCCGCGAGGTCGTCGGCGCCGACGAAGCGTGTCTCGACGACGGCCCGCGGCTTTCCGGTGAGCGAGACGTCCGCTGTCGCGTTGCCCCGGCCCTCGACGTTCTTCAGCCTGCCGCACGAGGCCAACGACGCCGTACCCGCCACCGCCAGCATCAGGCCGGCGACGGCGGGAGCGACGCGGCGCCGCAGTGGTCGCGCCTTCGCGCCGGACGCACCGTCGTTCATCACGTCGGACCCCTCGTCAAGGTTTCCTGCCGCTCACGGCTTCTGCCCTCTCGGCGTCATCGTGCCCGGCGCAGTCCGGTGCAGCCACCCGGCGGGGTGCGGAAGAGTGGCGCCGAGGCGGCCGCAGGAGCTTTGGGGTCCCCGCACGCACAGGCGATCCATCAGGTCCTCCGCTGGGTATCCCCGGCTTCAGCCGGGGCGGGAAAGCGGAACGGTGCGGAGCACCGTTGTTCGTTGAGGTCAGGGCAGGGGGCGGCGCTGGCCCTCGATGTACTGACGGATGATCGACAGCGGCGCTCCGCCGCAGGAGGCCGCGAAGTACGAGCGGGACCAGAACACCGATCCCATCCCGGTTCGGTTGACGCGGCCGGTGTATTCGGCGCGCAGGTACCGGGAGCTGACGCCCTTGAGGCTGTTGACCAGCTTGGAGAGGGCGAGCTTGGACGGGTAGTGCACGAGCAGGTGCACGTGATCACGCTCGCCGTTGAACTCGCGTAGCTCCACCTCGAACTTGTCGCAGACCTCCCGCATGATCTCTTCGCATCGCCGAAGCATCTCGTCATCGAAGATTCCCTTCCGGTATCTGGTGACGAACACCAAGTGGGCGTGGAGATCGAAGGTGACGTGACGCCCCCTGCGGATATCGGTGTCTGGTTCCCAGCGTGGTGACATACCCCAAGGGCAGTAGGGTGATCGCAACGACCAGGAAGGGGGTGGGCCGGATGATCCGTGCGTACAAGTTCCTCATGCGGCCCACCGTGGGCCAGTCCGCCGCTCTCGGCGAGATGCTGCGCGATCACTGCTCGCTCTACAACGGGGCCTTGCAGGAACGGCGTGACGCCTACCGGCACGTGTCGAAGACGAGCATCAAGTACGGGATGCAGTCCGCGCAGCTCAAGGAGATCCGGGCGTTCGACCCGGAGCGTCAGGGCCGCTGGTCGTTCTCCAGCCAGCAAGCCACCTTGCGGCGCCTCGACAAGGCGTTCGCCGCGTTCTTCCGCCGCATCAAGTACGGCCAGACGCCCGGCTACCCGCGCTTGCGGGGAGTCAACTGGTTCGACACGGTGGACTTCCCCAAGGACGGCGACGGCTGCCGCTGGGACTCCACCCCGCATGATCCGCAGACCCGCGTACGCCTCCAAGGCGTCGGGCACGTCAAGGTCAAGCAGCACCGGCCCGTGGCCGGCAAGGTCAAGACCGTGTCCGTCAAGCGCGAGGGCAAGCGCTGGTACGTGGTGCTGACCGCCGAGCAGGCCCAGCCCGAGCCGCTGCCCAGGACAGGGTCCGTGGTCGGCATCGACATGGGCATCGCCTCCTTCCTCACCACCTCCAACGGCGAGCACATCGACAACCCGCGCCACGGCCGCAAGGCCACAGCGAAGCTCGAAGCCGCACAACGGAAGCTGTCCACCTTCGGACGAGTGCGCCGCGACAAGCGGACGAAGAACCACCAGCGGCCGTCGAGCGCGTCGCCGACCTGCACCGCAAGGTGCGGCGTCAGCGCCTGGACCACGCACACAAGACCGCGCTCGACCTCGTCCGCGACCACGACCTCATCGCGCACGAGAACCTGACGATCCGCAACATGGTGCGCACCGCCGCACCCAAGCCCGACCCCGACACGCCAGGGGCATTCCTGCCCAACGGCGCGGCGGCGAAGACGGGCCTCAACCGCTCGATCTCGGATGCCGGATGGGGGGTGTTCCTGACGATCCTGCACGCCAAGGCTGAAAGCGCCGGACGTGACGTGATCGCCGTGGACCCCCGCAACACCTCTCGGACATGCCCCGAATGCGGGCACGTCAGCGCGGAGAACCGGCCCACACAGGAGAAGTTCCACTGCGTTGGATGCGGCCACCGGGCGCACGCTGACGTCGTGGGAGCTTCCAATGTTCTGCGGGCCGGGCTGGCCCGTCGTCAAGCTCAACCAGCTTGACGAGAAGCCCCCGCATTTATGCGGGGGAGTAGTCACGTCCTCTGCTGCTGCTCGAGGAAGAGGAGGGCGAAGAGGAGAACGAAGAGGAAGAGGAAGACGAAGAGGAGGGCGAGGGGGAAGGCGGGGGGAAGAGGCCGGAAAGAGGCGTTGAGGACGCCACCGGAAGCCACTAGCCTGCATTGCCATTTGTCACTGCAACGGAGGCGTCCACTGTGGCCCGAGCACTGAACCTGTTGTCGACCGTGGTCCTGGCGGGTGGCCTCCTGGTGGGGGTCGGCACGCCGACCCAGGCGGCCGGCCGGACACCGGAGGTCATACCGATCGACCTCATGCTGGCCGGCTCGTACACCGACGCGGCCCGCGAGGCGATCGAGATCTGGAACACGGCCGTCCCGACGATCAAGTTCGTCGAGCAGGACACTCCGGCGGCACTGCGGGTCATGGAGTACAAGACGGCCAGGGGCGTTCAGTCCCACGTCAACATCAAGGGCGCGGGCCGGGGTTGGGTGTACCTCGAAGTCGGGGACGCCCAGTTGTACAAGCCCTCCCGCATCGTCGTCCACGAGTTGGGACACATCCTGTCGCTTCCCGACCTCGGTCCGGGCAGCCCCTGCGCCAAGGTGATGTCGGGAGGCTGGGCGGGATCGGACTGCGTCAACGTGCAGCCCGACGCCGCGGAGAAGGCAGCCGTCCGGGACTTCTTCGCCGCGCACGACGTCGGCGACCGGGTCCCGTGGTGGGGCTCGGGTACTCCCGCGCGGTAGGAGCGGCCGACGTCCGCCGGATCGCACCGGCGGACGTGGCTCGGTGAGCGTGTCCGTCAGGAGGCGGTCAGCCCGCCGGTGCAGGCGGCGCCGGGCTCGGGCGTCTGCGCGCCCTGGACGTACTTGAGCAGGAACTGCTCGACCCGGGCGTCGGAGGCCTTCTCGACCGTGAGTTGACGGCCCCAGGCGGACAGGGTGATCTTCCCGGCCTGGTTCTTGTCGGGGCTCATGAGCGTGTAGGGCGTCCTGTCGACCCTGTCGGCAAGGGCTTTGACGTCGGCGTCGGCGGCCTTGTCGTTGTACGTGACCCAGACGGCGCCGTGTTCGAGGGAGTGGACGGCGTTCTCGTTCGCTATGGCCCGGGTGTAGACCGTGCCGTCGCATGTCATCCACGCCTGGTGGTGGTCACCGCCCACGGGAGGCTGCATCGGGTAGGAGACGGTGCCGGCGACGTGGTTGCGGCCGAGCTTCTTCACGTCCCAGGTCTTCTCACCGGGGACCGGCTTCTCCGCGGCGGCGGACTTCTGCTCCTCACGCTCGTTCGCGTCGTTGATGGCGTACGCGCCCCAGCCGACGACGGCGGCGACGATGACCGCGCTGAGGGTGACGGTGAGGATGCGGTTGCGGCGCTCGCGGGCTCGCTCGGCGCGCCGCATCTCCTCGATACGGTCCTTGCGGGATGCGGCGGCGGCCTTCTTGCTGGTCTTGCTCATGACCGGGACGTCCTCGTCTCCGCCGTACGGCGGTGAGTGCGGGGGAAGGGATGGATGCCGGCGCGCTCGGGGGCGCGGGGCGTCCGTCTAGATCCGCTGCACGTTGAGGGCGTGAAGATCGGGGGCGCCCCGGCAGAGCGGCACGCCGGTGGCGTGGGCGGTGACCGGCTGTCGGGCCGGAGTCGGCGAACACGGCAGGACGACCGGCAACGGCTGGGGAGCCGCGGGGACGACGGCGGGTCCGCCGTGCGCGGACCTTGCGCAGCACCCGCCGCCCGAGTGGCAGTCGCCCGGACGTGCCGACGACACCGCGTGGTGCGCGGCGGTCCGGCCGCCCGCCGGCGCCTGTGCGGCGACAAGGGTCGCGGCGGTGACCGGGGTCGCGGCGGTCACGGAGAGGGCTGGGTGCGGGCCGGCGGCGGTGTGGACCGAAGGGCCCAGGCACAGGGCCACGGCGATGAGCAGCATCGTCAGCACGGCGCGGAGCGCCGCCACGGGCGAGTTCACCCACGCGTCACAACGCCTGTACAGGGTCCGGCTGTTCATCACGGTGATGCTAGCGGTGTCCGCGGTCGTGCGGGCGGTCGGGGCACGGACGGTCAGGTGCTCGCGGACACGACCGGCAATCCCGCGTCGGGCATGTGCGTTCACCTCGGCGTATACGTCGGATCGGGCGGACCTGTTCGCCTGGGGGCGGGCCCTGTGCACCATTCGCCGCGGAACGTCCGGGCGGCGTTGGCCGAGTTCGGTGAATGGCCTTCACGAGTTTTGTAGAAAGCCCTTCCATCGTCCCCTCGGCTTGCCACTCTCTTCCTGCACACCGCGGATGTCATGTCCGCAACCATTCGGTCCGCCGATCCATCGGACGACCGATTCGGCGAACCGCCGAACCGCCGAACCACCAGGAACCACCGAACCACCGAGGAACCACCGAACGGAACCACGGATCCACCGAACCACTGATAGGACCCCCATGCCTCGAACCAGCAGGACTTCCCGGGTCGTCAAAACCACGACCGTCGCGGGCAGCGCCTTCGCGCTCGCCGTCGCCCTGTCGGGCAGCGCCTCCGCCGGCGTGCTGCAGAACCTTCCCGAGAACGCCACCTCGCTCCAGACGTACTTCGAGCCCGTGTACGACTACGACACGGACTCGTGCTACCCGGCCGCCGCCGTCGACCCGGCCGGCAACCTCAACGGCGGCCTGAAGCCCACCGGTTCCGTCACCGGCCAGTGTCGCGGGGGCCACCTCGACCACGCCAACACCTACTCGCGGTCCAAGTGCGACAACGGCTGGTGCGGGATCATCTACGCCAGCTACTTCGAGAAGGACGAGGCGTCGCCCGGCATCGGCCACCGCCACGACTGGGAGTGCATGGTCGTCTGGGTCGCCGAGGGCGCGAACACGCCGTCCTACCTGTCCGCCTCCCGGCACGGCGGGTTCAGCACCCATCCGATCGCCGACGTCCCGATGAGCGGCCGGCGCGTCATGGCCGTCTACCACAAGGACGGCGCCAGCACCCACGCCTTCCGCTTCGCCCAGTGGGGTGAGACGGCCGAGAACGACACCGGCGCCTGGCACCAGGAGAACCTGCTCACCTGGGACAACCTGGCGCCCAACCTGCGCAACACCCTGAACGGCTCCGACTGGGGCGACGCCAACCTCCCCCTCCAGGACTCCAAGTTCAACGACACGCTCAACAAGGCCAAGCCGTCCGCGATCCCCTTCGACCCGTACGCCTGACGCCCACCGGCCAGCCGCCCCCTCACACACAGGGGCGGCTGACCGGAAACGGACGTCGCCGAGTGAAGCGGACGACCGCGCCCGCCGGCCGAAAGGTCAGAAGCTGCCGTAGTTGACCTGCCAGGTCGGCAGACCCATCCGGCGCCACACCGCGACGACGCGATCACGGTCGTCGAGGGAGACCCGCACCGCGAAGCGGTGACGCACATGCCGGTCGAACAGCTCCGCCTTCACCACGTCGTCGCGGCGGCCGTCGCCCGCGGCACGCATCCACAGCTCGTCGTACGGCACCTCGTGCGCACGCAGCCACGCCTCCGTCCGCTCGCGGTGCTCCTCACCGCGGCCCGAGAGCAGGACCACGACATCGCCGTCGGCGCCCCGGAAGGAACGCAGCGCATCGCGCACCGACACGTTGAGCAGGTCCTCCCCGCAGCGGGTGAAGTCGAACGGCCCCCGGGCGCCCCGCAGAGCGAGCGTGCCGTCGATGTCGCACATGACGGCCGACGGGAGGGCCGGGTCCACGACGTACGGCTCGACGGACGGCTCGTCGTTGAGCCACTCCGCGGTGAGCCGCCAGCCGCCCCGCTTGGCCACGCCGTGCTTGTGGGCCAGGAGCCGGATGATCTCCTCGCCGACCACGCGCTCCCGTGCGGCGTCGCGCCGGATGCACTCCTCCACCGGTACGTCGGTGAAGTCGTGCACGACGAAGGTGGCCTGTCCCGCCACGGCGGCCTTCAGTCGCTTCGGTATGTGCGGCGTCATGTGCGTGTTGTCCACGACGACGTCGAAACCGCCGTCGACGGCCGCGCGCACCGCCGCGTCCTGGATCGCCAGCACCGTCTGCTCATGCGCGTGCGACCGGCCGCGCTCGGGCGCCGGGACGTCGAGCATCGTCCGCAGATCGTCGAGGTTGACACGACGCATCCGGCCCTCGGACTCCGCCTGCATCCTGCGCGCGGCGGTCGTCTTCCCCGAGGCCGGAAGCCCCGTCATGACGTGTACTACGGGCACGGTCAGTTCTCCTCGTCGGTCTTGAACGGGTCGGACGCCTCCGGCCGGGTGGAACGGTACGTCACGAGCTCGGTCGGGCGCCCGTCCAGGCGCAGGAACATCGCCGGGCGCAGCGCGGCGTCGGGCAGCGCGCTCACGGCGCGGGCGAAGGCCCCCCGGTCGTCGGCGAGCGGGGCGAGGGACCGGAACGCCTCGTCGATCGCCCGCTCGCGGTCGTCCACCTGCTTCTCTATCCCCGCGATGACACCGCGCACCCAGGCGTCGAACTCGTCGGGCACCTGCTCCAGCAGCGCGTCCAGCGGCCGGCCCCCGGACGCGGTGACGTCCTCGGCCGAGCAGCCGAGCGCCTGGGCCACCTGCTTGGCGGGCAGCCCCGCGAAGCGCTGGATGCCGTGGCCGCGCCAGACGTCCCGCTCGGTCACACCGGTGAGCACCTTGTGGAGGCGCACGTACTCGGCCAGCTTGGCCTTGGCCCGCACACCCGAGGCGAAGCGCAGCACGAACCCCTCGGCCTCGGTACCGGTGGCCGCCCGGCCGCCGGGAAGCCGGTTGCCCTCGGCCAGGGCCAGCAGTTCGCCGAGCGGCATGGCCGGCCACACGGTGACGACCGAACCGATGTCACCCCAGTGCGTCGCGGCCTCGGCCAGGGCGACTTCCGTGCCGTCCTTGGCGAACGCGGCCAACAGCACCAGGTCACGGCGCTCGCCGTAGTCGACGACGATCCGGTTCTGCGGGTACAGGATCTCGGCCAGGTAGGTCACCCCGGGAACCAGGCGGGAGGTGTCCTTCCCGTCGAGCAGCCGCTGCGCCCAGGTGGCCTGGGTGCTGATGAACGAGCCCTTCGACGCGACCCGCCACCGGCCCGCGTAGTGGAACACCACCGCAAGGCTGCCGTCGACCTTCTCGTACACCTCGAACGGCTCGTCCGGCAGCTCGGGCGCGTACGGCTGACGGGCCTCGTGCTCACCCACGTTGAAGAACTTGGGCAGCGGCAGCGCGACGATCTCCCCGGTCACGTCGTCGGCCACCAGACCGCGGCAGCGGGTCGTCACCCGGTTCCACACCCGTTCGTACTGGCACACCCGCGTGTACGTGTAGATGGACAGCGGCAGTTGCGGGTGCTGCTTGCGCGTGACGTGCCCCGCGTCGAGCGCGGCCGCCAACTCCTGCGGCGGCAGCAGCTCGTGAAGAGTCAGGTCGACCTGGCTCATGGTGTGTTCCTCCCCTTGCTGATCCCTGATTGTCACGCGAGGGGAAGGCTTGTGAACAGCCATTTAGCTCCGGACGCGGCGCGGGGCAGGCCCACGCCGCCGATGGGTCAGCGCACGAGCAGAACGATCACACCCGTCAGATCCTCCCTGCCGCCGCCCTCGGCCAGGCGACGACGCATCAACTTCGCAGAGGGCCTGCTCGTCGCCGACGCCCTGTCGAGTCGGCTCACGGCCGAGGTGCGGCGCGAGGGGGTGCGCCGGGTCCAGGAGTACGCCCGCGGTGTCGCTCTCGCCCCACCCGTCGCCGTGGGATCCACGACCGCGACAGGCACGGCCATCGCCTTCCGGCCCGACGCCGAGATCTTCGAGACGACCGAGTGCTCGTTCGCCGTCCTGGCGGAGCGCCTGCGGCAAGTGGCCTTCCTCTGCCGCGGCGTGGAGATCTCGCTGACCGACCGACGCCCGTCCGGGGAGCGCAACGTGCGGTTCCGCTTCCCGGACGGGGTACGGGACTTCGTGGCCGCCCTCTACGCGGAGGCCGGCGGGGCCGTTCCACCGCCTCGGCCCTGATCCGTTCGTACCGTCGGATGTCGTTCCGTTCGGCTGCCTTGTAGAGGGCGTAGGGAACGCCCCACACGCTCAACATCACGATCCACGCCCCCATGAGGGCCAGTGTGATCGCGCCGGCCCGCCCGGTGCAATGAGGTCGGCAGGACGCCCCGGTACGTCGTTACGGTCTCAAATCGCTTACGCAGCACATCTGTTGCAGTGAGTGCTCCTTCCGTCATCCAGAACGTGGGCCGTGGCCGAGTGCCGGAGACGTCGATGAGCATGGACCCGGTCCGTCGGATGGCGCGCGCATACCGAAGGAACTAGGCTGCGCTCCTTCCGACGGAACGGGGCGCGGGGCACCATGAAGATGTTCGAGGCGTCACGTCAGGTGAAGTCGCTGTCCTGGGTGGGGGACGACCTCGTCGACACGGTGGGTGGGGGAATCCGCTGGACTCCCGACGGCACAGAACACCGTCCGGAGGTTCCGCGCACCTTCGCGGCCGACTTCGACCGGGCGGTCCATTCCCCTTCCGGACGCTACTCGGTCGTCTACCAGGAGCGCGGAACGCAGGCGTTGCTCCTGGACGGCGGGAGACCGTTGCGGGAGCTGGACCGCAGCGACTACCAGGCCGATGCGAGCGACTACCCCGTCGCCCTGGCCGTCCTGGGCAGCGGTCGTGAAGTGCTCGTCCACTGCCCGGACGAGTACAACGTGCTTCAGGTGGAGGACACCGCCTCGGGTGAGCGACTGACCACGGGGCCCCGGGACCCCAAGGACGTCTTTCACTCCCGGCTGTCGGTGAGTCCCGACGGCCGGCACGTACTGATGGCCGGCTGGGTCTGGCAGCCGTACGGCGTCGTCGAGGTCTACGACCTGGAAGAGGCGCTTTCCCGGGCATCCGCCTTGGACGGCCCGGGACTTCTGCCGATGAATCCGGGGATCGACGCGGAGATCGCCTCCGCCTGCTGGCTCGATGCGGACCGGCTGGCCGTGGCCACGACGGCCGACGAGACCCTCGACGACGAGGAGACACCGGCCCTCGGCACCCGGCAGATGGGGGTCTGGTCCCTCTCCGGGCGCCGCTGGCTCCACCGTCACCAGGGCGATACGGCCTACGGCACACTGATTCCGTGCGGCAACCGGGTCGTCTCCCTGCACGGCCATCCGCGGTTGATCGACGTGGCCGACGGCACGCCGGTGGCGCAGTGGCCCGAGGTGCGCGTATCACGCCGCGAGGGCGCCTACGGGGTGAGCCATACGCCGACACCCGTGGCCGCACCGCATCCCGACGGTTCCCTTCTGGCGGTGGCCCACGACCGGGGCATCGCGGTGCTCGCGTGCGGCCCCGCCGGACGACCGCTGCCGGGGGAACGGGACGGGGGCCGGGACCTGGACGAGGTCCAGGTCCCGGCCCCCGAAAACAGGGACGGCGTGACTACCGGGTGAGCTTCCAGTCCTGTGAGCCGTCCGTGGTCGCGTTCTGCAAGGTCAGCTGGGATCCGGGTGTGGCGCCCGTCAGGTAGAGGCTCGGGTTCTGCGCCGACTGCAGCCGGTAGTGGCCGTCGCCCGTCTTCACGAGGTTCCACGTGCCGGTGGCGCTGTCGTCCACCCACTGCCCGATCTTCTGCCCGGCCGTCGCGTTGCCCGTCCAGACGGCGGCCGCCCTGCCGCCCGACTTGTTGAGCAGGGTGACGCCGCCCCGGGGTTCGGTCACCAGGTGCCAGTACTGGGTGTCCGTGATCGCCGCCGCGCCGGAGTCCTCGAGGACGACGTCGGGCACGTCCCCGTTGCCGAGGTTCGCGTCGTTGGTCCTGTTGCCGGTGCCGATCACCTGGCCCGTCCTGCGGTTGACCAACCGGTGGTAGGCGCCCGCCGAGTCGCCGAGGTCGACCTCGGCGTGCGCGATCGTCGAGGTGCCCTGGTTGTTGAGTATCGCGACGCGCCCGGTCCCGTCGACGTACTGCAGGTTGCGGCTGTAGCCGGCCGGTGAGGTGGTCTGGTACTCCTTCCACACGCCGTCGCTGCGCCCGCTGTCGTTGACCCAGACGTCCCCGCTGCCCGCCGCGTTGTAGACCAGACGTCCGTCGGGCAGCCGGATGACGACCGGGCTGCCGCCCGTCGCGAGAGGCCGGGAGCCGGCGACGACCGGCAGTGAGGTGACGCCCATGCCGGTGGGCGAGCCGCGGAAGAACTTCAGCGGGTCGTCCGCGAGCACGTACCGCGTGTCGGCGCCGCCGCCCCAGTAC
Organism: Streptomyces sp. B21-105; assembly: GCF_036898465.1. Classification (NCBI taxonomy): domain Bacteria; kingdom Bacillati; phylum Actinomycetota; class Actinomycetes; order Kitasatosporales; family Streptomycetaceae; genus Streptomyces; species Streptomyces sp. B21-105. Next base: position 8,875,805 of record NZ_JARUMJ010000001.1, read on the forward strand.
TCGAAGGTGAGCAGCCACCGTCCGTCCGCCGTGCGCACGACGTTCGTCATGCCCGGCCGGCCGCCGCCGATCTCCTTCTTCCCGCCGCCCATGTCCTGGTCCGAGCCCGCGACGTCGACGACCGGAGCGCTCCAGGCGCCGCTGTTCCCGTTCCAGGTCCGGTGGACGAGGATCTGGCCGTGCGAGTCCGCAGCGGTGTCGTTGGCGGGGTCGAGGGTCGGGACGCCGGTCACCGGGTCGAAGCCCGTGTAGTCGTTCTCATCCGAGTAGTAGCAGACGAGTCTGCCCTGGTGGACCATCAGGTACGGCTCCCAGAGGGGATCGACCTGCTTGTTCGTGTTGGCGTTCGCGACGTTCCGGCCGACCGCGCCGGCGCTGCCGCCCTGCCAGCCGCCGGTGGCGATGACGTTGACGACCTTCCAGGACCTGCCGTCGTCGGTGCTGGAGTACAGGGCGATGGCCAGGTCCTTGCGGTCTCCGTCGTTGGACGGCGTCCAGTTCGGGTCGGCGGCCTTGTGCTCCTTGTAGTAGTAGTCGTCCCCCGACACGACACTGGCGAGCAGCAGCGTGCCCTTCCTGAGGGCGCCGACCTTCTGCGGAAGCACGTAGAGGTAGGGGTTGGTCCAGTTGCTCGTGTACTTCGCGTAGCGGGGGTCCCTGGAGAGGTACGCCGGAGCTTTGACCTCGGACAGCGGCTGCCACGACGTGCCGTCGTCGTCGCTCTTGTAGACCGGGAGGGTCTGCCCGTCCGCGCTGCCCGTCGCCGACACGACGGTGGACTTCTCGAAAGACGCGACGAGACGTCCGCTCGGCAGCTGCGCCGACTTCGGGTAGACCGCGCAGTTGCCGCGGCCCTTGAGGCACGGCTCGCTGCCGAGCTGGTACAGGGTCCCTCCCGTCGGGTTGTACGCCTGCGCGGCGAACGCGGGCACGGCCAGCAGCGCGGACGCGGCGGCGAAGGTTCCCAGCGCTTTTCCTGCACTTCTTCTCTGCATGGTTCCTTCTTCTGGGTGGTCAGGAAGGGATGCCGGTTCAGCTGTCCCGGCCGGCGCCCGCGCCCGTGGTGTCGGCGACGAGGACGCGCACGTCCCACGGGCCCAGACGCAGCGCGGCGCCGGCCGGCACGGGCCGGTCGTCGAGGACGTCGGTCAGGTCGGCCGGGGCGTCGGCGCTCGTGGGCTCCCAGCTCCAGTTGTGCACGATGTGGACGCGGCGTCCGTCGGCTGAGACACCGGTCGCCGCGGTCACGGAGGCGGGGAGCCCCTGCCATCCGCTGCGCGGGGCCGGGGCCAGCCAGGCGGCCAGGTCCCGGGCGAGACCACGGCCCGGAACCGTGCCCACGCAGGTGACCCGGCCCGCACCGTGCCGACGGGTGGTGACGGCCGGCCAGCGTCCGAAGTGCGGGTGCTCGTACGAGGCCAGGACGTCGGCGTCGGTGACCGTGAGACCTTCCGCCCAGTGGGTCGCCGTCGCGTCGGAGCGCACGTCGAGCGCGCCGCCGGGCACGCCGCGGACCGGCACGTCGTGCAGGAGGTTGCTGAACTCGTCGTAGCGGACGCCCGCCGCGTCGGTGAGGCGTCCGGGGGCCGCTTCGAGGCGGGCGCGGGCCTCGTGGTCGGCGTAGCCGGTGCGCGGGCCGAGCACGAGGTGACCGCCCGCGTGGGCGTAGGCCGCGAGCCAGTCGATCGTGGCGTCGTCGACGACGTACAGGGCGGGGGCGACGAGCACCGGATGGCGCCGCGCGGCCTCCTCGGGAGTCGTCCCCTCCCGCTGCCCGCTGGGGTCGTGCAACTGCCGCGCGTGGACGATCCGCACCTGACGGCCGGCCTCGAAGGCGCCGCGGTAGAACGGGTCGAAGACACGGTGGTAGGACGCGGGGTCCGGCGCGCCGTCCGGCTTCGACAGCGGCGGGTACTTCTGCATCAGCCACTTGCTCGGCATCGAGTAGACCATGGCGATGTCGCAGTCCGGTTCGAGACCGGCGACGAGCGGTCCCGCCTTGTCGAACTCCGCTCCCAGACGGGCCACTTCGGCGTACGTGCGGCCTGGCTGTCCGCTGTGCGGGAGGACGCCGCCCCAGTAGGTCTCCGCGCCGAAGCGCAGGGTCTGCCACTGCCAGTACTCGATCATCCGGGCGCCGCGGGCGACGTGCGCCCACGCGGTCTGCCGCCACTGGCCGTCGTAACCGGGGCGGTTGTCCCAGGGGAAGCCGATGGAGTTCGCGTTGGTCTCGGTGACCAGGAACGGCGCCTGGAGGGAGGAGAACATCCAGTCGGCGGTCTGGTACATCGCCCACACGCCGGTGGTCTTCCAGATCTGCTCGTGCCTGTCCGGTGTGGGATCCGGCAGCAGCAGGCCGTCCTGCATGTCGTAGTACGGGTTGCCGGAGGCGATGTCGAGACGGTCGCTCATCTCGTCGTCCTCCACCCCCTGACGGGTGTAGGAGATGCAGGTGGTGACGAACTGCCCCGGTTGCGCGTACTCCCGGACGAGGTCGGCCTGCCAGCCGATGAACTCGGTGACCTGGCGGGCCTGGAACGCCCGCCACGCGACGTCGTACTGGGGCTGCTCGTTGCCGTCCGGCGTCCACAGGTCGGCCCAGGTGGACAGGCGGTGCGACCAGTAGACCAGGCCCCACTCGCGGTTGAGGGTCTCCACGTCGCCGTAGGTGGCGCGCAGGTGGTCGACGAAACGCTGGAACACACCGTGGTTGTGGAGGAGGTGCAGTCCCGGCTCGTTGTCCACCTGCCAGCCGATGACCGCGGGGTGGTCGGCGTACCGGGCGGCGATCTTGCGGATGACCCGTTCCGCGTGGAAGCGGAACGCCGGGTGGGTGAAGTCGACCTCCTGGCGGGCGCCGAACCCGATGCGCTCGCCGGTGCGCCGCTCGCCGGCGATCTCCGGGTACTGGCGGGCCAGCCACATCGGCGCGGCGTAGGTCGGCGTGCCGAGGACGACGGAGATGCCGCGCTCGTGGGCGCCGTCGAGGACCGGCTGGAGCCACTCGAGGTCGAAGCGGCCGTTCTCCGGCTCCCAGGTCGACCAGACCGACTCGCCGACCCGGATCACGGTGAAGTTCGCCTCGGCCATCAGGTCCAGGTCGGTCTTCAGCCGTTCGTCGGGGAGCAGTTCGGTGTCGTAGGCGGGCGTGTACTCGTGGTAGTACGCGGCGCCGAAGAGGACACGGGCAGGCAGAGCCGCCATGAGGGGAAACCTCCGAGAAGACGGGGAGAGGTACGGGTGATGCGCGCTACTGCTTGACGCCGCCGGAGGCCAGTCCGCTCTGCCAGTACCGCTGCAGCATCAGGAACGCCACGACGAGCGGGACGATCGAGATCAGGGAACCGGTGACGACCAGCGCGAACATGTCGCTGCTCGCGCCCGCTCCGCCGTTCTGCGCCTGGGCGGCCCACGAGGAGAGGCCCACGGTGACCGGGTACAGGTCCGGGTCGTTCAGCATGATCAGCGGCAGGAAGTAGTTGTTCCACGTCGCGACGAGCGTGAACAGCAGGACGGTGACGAGGCCGGGGCTCAGCAGCCGCAGGACGATGCGGAAGAAGATCCGGGCCTCGCCGGCGCCGTCGATGCGGGCGGCCTCCAGGATGCTGTCCGGGACGGCGTCCTCCGCGTAGACGCGCATCAGGTAGAGGCCGAACGGGTTGACGAGGGAAGGCAGGATGATCGCCCAGGGCGTGTTGACCAGGCCCGCCTTCGCGAAGAGCAGATAGGTCGGGATCGCCAGGGCCGTGGTCGGCACCATGACGGCCCCGAGCACCAGGTTGAAGGCGGTGCGGTCGCCGCGGAAGCGGAACTTGGCGAAGCCGTAACCGCCGGCGGCGGCGAGGAGCGCGGCGCCGACCGCGCTGACGCCCGCGTACACGACGGTGTTGAGCAGCCAGCGCACGAAGACGCCGTCGTCCTGGGTGACGGTCACCTCGATGTTCGTCAGCAGCTGCGGAGCGTGCGAGAACCACAGGCCGAAGCTGTTGAACAGATCCTGCGTGCTCTTGGTGGAGGCGATCAGCAGCCACAGCAGCGGGAGGAGGAAGTAGCCGAGGGCGGCCAGCATCGCGATGGTCAGCGGGGTGCTGCGGCGGCGGGCCGACGGCGGCTGCTGCTTGCGGCGGCCCTTGCCGGCGGTGCGTTCGGCGGCCGGTGCGACGGGGGCCGGGGAGGTGAGGGCGCTCACGGGGTCCTCCTGCGGTTCGCGGTGAGCAGGACGGCGTAGGAGGCGCCCACGATGACGAGGCCGAGGAGGAAGGAGACCGTGGCCGCGTAGTTGACCTGTTGGCCGGTGAAGGCGAGCGTGTACGCGTAGAGGTTGGCGGTGTAGGAGCTCGTGATGACGTCCGGCGCGATGCTCATCAGCAGCTTGGGCTCGTTGAACAGCTGGAAGCTGCCGATCACGGAGAACAACAGGGTGAGCAGCAGCGCCGGGCGCAGGGCGGGGATCTTGATCGACCAGGCGATGCGCCAGGCGCCGGCGCCGTCCATGGCCGCGGCCTCGTACAGCTCGGTAGGGATCGTGCGCAGCGCGGCGTACAGGATGATCATGTTGTAGCCGACGAACTCCCAGGTCACGATGTTGGCCAGGCTGCCGAGCATCCAGCCGTCGCTGAGGAAGTCGGGGACGGGCAGACTGACCTCCCGGGCGATCTGGGCGAACGGGCCGAAGTCCGGGCCGTACAGATAGCCCCACATGAGCGAGGCCACCACGCTCGGCACGGCGTACGGCACGAAGATGCCCAGCCGGATCACCCGGGCGAGCCGCAGCAGGCCGCTGTCGAGGGCGAGCGCGAACAGCAGCGCCAGCAGCAGCATGAGAGGCACCTGCACCACGAAGAACAGTGCCACGCGGCCGACGCCCTGGACGAACTGCGCATCGGTGAGGGCCTGGGTGTAGTTGTCGAGGCCGACGAACGCCGTGCCGCCGATCAGACGCTCCTGGAAGAGGCTGAGGTAGGCGGCGTAGCCGAGCGGCGCGAGGAAGAGCAGGAGGAACAGCACCATGAACGGTGCGACGAACAGCGGCCCTGCCGACCGTCGCCGGCTCGCGCCGCCGCGCCCGGGCCGTGTCGGCCCGTCCCGGCGCCGGCCCTTGGGAGAGGCCGTGGTTGTGGCGGTCATCATCGGCCCTTTCTGAGGAGGGATGACTGGTGGGGGAGCGGGGACGGGTCCCGCCCGTGGAGCGGGACCCGGCGGGCCGTCAGGAGCCGACGGTGAAGCCCTGCTTCTTGGCGTACGCGGTGAGCCTCGACTGCCAGGCGCCGAGCGCGCGGACGGTGTCGGAGCGGTCGGACAGCGACTTGCCGACGGTCTCGGTCCAGTCGGTGGCCGCCTGGTCGAGGAACGGCGGCCACTGGAAGGAGGAGCTGACCGTGGAGCTGATGTCGGCGAAGACCTGGTTGACCTTCTGGCCGCCGTAGAAGGCCGGCGTGTCACCCACGAACGAGGCGTCGGTGAGCAGGGCCTTGGTCGCGGGGAAGAAGAACTGCTCGGTGGCGAACATCTTCGCGCTGGCCGGGTCGCTGTTGAGGAACTGGGCGAACTGGGCGGCCGCGATGGGGTTCTTGGTGGACCGGATGACCGCGGTGGTCGAACCGCCCCAGTTGCCCGAACTCGGCTTCGAGGCGTCCCACTGCGGCAGCGGGGCCGCCCGCCACTTGCCGGAGGTGGCCTTGGCGGAGCCGGAGAGGAACACCGGGCCCCAGGCGGCGGTGATCCAGGTGGCGTACTTGCCCTTGTTGAGCGCGGCGTACCAGGCGTCGGTGAAGTCGGGTTCGACGCCGATGACCCCTTCCCTGGCCAGGCCGCCCCAGTACGCGCCGAGCTTTTGCGACACGGCGTCGTCGACGCTGATGGTGATGTCGCCCTTGCCGGACGTGACGTACGGCTTGGCGCCCGCCTGCCACAGCAGACCGTGCCAGGCGGCGACCTGGCCGCCGGCGAGGTTGGTGAGGTAGACGTCGGGGTCGGCCTTGTGGAGCTTGCGGGCCGCCGCGGCGAACTCGTCCCAGGTGGTGGGGACTTCGATGCCGTGCTCGTCGAAGATGTCCTGCCGGTAGAGCATTCCCATCGGGCCGGTGTCCTGCGGGATCGCCCACACCTCGCCGTTCGTGCCGCTGACCTGCGCCCAGGTCCAGTCGACGAACGTGTCCTTCAGTGCGGCGGCGCCGTGGGGCCGCAGGTCCAGCAGGCTGTTGGTGATCGTGAACGTCGGGATGGCCTGGTACTCGATCTGGACCATGTCGGGAGCGCCGCTGCCGGCCTTCAGCGCGGTACGCAGCTTGGTGTACTGCGGGGTGCCCTGACCGGCGTTGACCACCTTGACCTTGATCGCCGGGTACTTCTTCTCGAAGAGGGCGACCTCCTTGGCGATGTCCGGGACCCACGTCCAGAACGTCAGCTCGGTCGGCGTCTTCATCGCCTTGTCGATGTCGGCCTGGCTCACCGGCTTGGCGGAAGCGGAGGAGCCGCCGCCGCTGTCGCCGCAGGCGGTGAGGGCGGCGCCCAGGGAGACCGCCCCCGCGGCGGTCAGGAAGAGCCGGCGGCTCATCTGGGAGGGGCTGGGGGTGGAGCGGAGTCTGTACATGGTGAACTCCCGCCGATGGCTGAGGAAGGCACGCCGGACGAGGGCATGCGGAACAAGGGGTGACGAGGGAAGGACAGCGATCGGACGTGGCGGCCGGGACACGGATCCGACGGGCCGGGGGTACGTCCTGTGGCCTCACCCGGTGGGCTTGCCGCCGCTGCGGCGGGAGTCCGGTGGCCGGGGGAGGAAGAGGAGTGAGGGAGAGGTGCTGCGGCGGGTCTGCTGCCCGGCCGCGGGGTGAGGAAGGGGAGGGGCGCCCTCGCCGCCGCGGGGTTTCCGCGGCCTGCGGGGGCGTCGGCAGGGGACGGTCGGCGCGGTGACCTGCGCGCGGCCCGGTCCCTGTGATCGTGCGCCCGGAGGTGGAGGCTGTCGCCCGGGCCGCGGGCCCCGGTCAGTTCTGGGCGGGGGCGGTCGCCTGCGCGGGAGGGGCGGGCCCGCCCGCGTCCGGACGGTGGGCGACACGGCGGCCACGATCCCGGGGCGGCCGGGTGGGAGGCGGGCCGGTCGAGGCGCGGAGGATGAGGTCGACCGGTGGCTCGCTCGCCGGCATGGGGTCCGCCTGCGGGTTCTCGATGATGTGCACGAGGCGTTTGATCCCCTCCTGTGCCACGACGTCGAACGGCTGCCGGATCGTGGTGAGCGGAGGAGCCACGTAGGCCGCGACGGGGATGTCGTCGAAGCCGACCACGCTGACGTCGTCCGGCACGCGCCGGCCGGCCTCGGTCAGTGCCCGGATGAGGCCGATGGCCATGTCGTCGTTGGCGGTGAACACCGCGGTCACGCCGGCGTCGGCAGCCAGCCGTCGGCCGGCCGCGTAACCGGAGGCCGCCGACCAGTCGCCTTCGATGACGGGCGGCACCACCCTGCCGTTCGCGACCAGCGCGGAACGCCAGCCCCGGGCACGGTCCCGGGCGGCGAACCACCGCTGCGGCCCGGCCAGATGATGGACCGTCACATGCCCCAGGTCCAGCAGGTGTTCGGTGGCCGTCCGCGCCATGACGTCGGCGCCGACACCGGCCACCAGCGACCTCGGCGCCGAGAACGGCGGCGCGCCGAGGACGAGGACGGGTACGTCCACGTCGAAGCGGGCCGCGAGATCTCCGTCCCGCCCGTCGTCGATCGGCTCGGAGATGACGATGCCGTCCACGCCCTGGTCGAGGAGTGAATGGACGGCGGGGGCGACGCCCGCGGGGTCGCCCTCCATGGTGTTGACCACGCGCAGGGCGTAGCCCGTGTCCCGAACGGCGCGCTCCACGCCCATGATCAGCGAGGCGGGTCCGTACAGGGCGGTTCCCAGTGTCACGACGCCGATCGACCGGGTCCGTCCGGAGGCGAGTGCCCGGGCGGCGTTGTTCAGCCGGTAGCCGAGTTCGTCGGCGGCCTCGAGGACGCGTCGGCGCACATCGGCGGAGACGTACGGCTCGTCGTTGAAGACCCGGGACACCGTCTTCTGCGAGACGCCCGCGACCCGGGCCACGTCCACACTGCGCGGTGCGCCGGAACTGCCGGCCCGTCTTGCCCCTCGCGTCATGGCGTCTCCCGGCCGTCGTGATGGTTCCAGCGGCACCGGTGGACGTCTGCCCGGCCGGTTCCGTCTGACTGCGCTGCCATGTCTACGCAGTCAGACGGAAGCCGTCAAGTGTCCGGAATACATTCGTGACGCCCTCGGAACCCGAGGGGCGGGCCCGTCGGGCGTCCTGCGGGAATAAGCAGGTGCGGGGTCCGTCGCATGTCTTGACGTCCCGCCTCTGACTGCGTAGACATATCCGGGAAGAGAGTGGCCGGAATGCGGTGGCGCGCCCCGAGTCCGGCGTGCCGAGCCTTGTGCCGCGCGTGCCCATGGCGTTGCCGGGAAGCTCTCAAAGGGTCGGTGTCACTCCCGTGCGCCCGGGGTGCGAGCCGGAGACCGATCCGGCCGCCGGTGCCGCCGTACCGGAGACGGCGCCCGGGGTGCGGGCCGGGCCGCCGCCGGGACCGGGCGGGGCAGGGACCGCACGAGAGGCGGAGCGGACGGCCTCGGGCATGGCGAAAGAGTCGGAAGAGCCGGAAGGGCCGGGCGCCGGCGGTTCGTCCGAGGCGTCGGTCAGGCTGGCGGCCAGCCACTGCTCGACGGCGGTGATGTGGACGGTCGCGGCGGAGGCGGCGAGCAGGGCGTCGCGTGACGTGAGCGCGGCGAGGATCTGCTCGTGGTCCCGGTGGGCGTGGTCCAGGGCGTGCCGGGTCCGGCTGCCGCGGACGATCCGGACCCGCTGGGTGCGGGTGGAGACCACCTGCAGCAGCGTCGAGAGGACGGGGTTGCCGACGGCTTCGACGATCCTGAGGTGGAAGGCCGTGTCGTGCGCGACGAACTCCTCCACGGTGGCGACGCTCCGGGACCGGTCGAGGATGCCCCGCAGCTCCAGGAGGTCGTCCGGCGTCAGCAGCGCGGCGGCCAGTCCCGTCGCCTGCGGTTCGAGCAGTCGGCGCACCTGGAGCAGCTGCAGAGCCGCGTGGCCCTGGGAGACGTCGGCGGCGAAGGACAGGGTCTCCAGCAGGAGATGGGGCTCCAGGCTGGAGACGTAGGTGCCGTCGCCCTGACGCGTGATCAGGATCCGCATGGCGGCCAGCGCCCGGACGGCCTCGCGCAGCGAGCTCCGGGACAGTCCGAGCTGTTCGGCGAGCATCTCCTCCTTCGGCAGCCGGGAACCGGGCGCGAGCTCGCCGGCGACGATCATCGCCTTGATCTTGTCGATCGCGTCGTCCGTCAGTGCCACGAGCGGGCCTCTCCGTGCTGGGGGGTGTGTGGTGCGGCGGCTCTGCCGGGCGCGGCACGGCGCCGGCAGAGCCGCGGGTGGGAGGCGGTTACTCCTGCTTCTCGCCGGAGGCGAAGCGCGAGATGATCAAGGCGACGATGATGATGGCGCCGTTGAGGAACTGGTTCCACAGCGGCGGCACGCCCGCCAGCGTCATGACGTTCACGACCAGCTGCAGGGTGAGGACGCCGGTGAGGGCACCGAAGACGGAACCCTTGCCGCCGTTGAGGCTGACCCCGCCGATCACCGTCGCGGCGAAGACCTGGAAGATCCAGCCGCTGCCCTGGGTGGCGGAGATGGAGCCGTAGTGGCCGCTGTAGAGGATGCCGGCGAACGCGGCGAGGACGCTGCCGAGGATGAGGACGATCCACACGATGCGGTCGACGCGGATGCCCGCGGTGCGGGCGGCCTCCGCGTTGCCGCCGATCGCGTACAGCGCCCTGCCGTGACGCAGCCAGGCCAGTGCGCTGCCCCCGACGGCGAAGAGCAGCGCGCACACCCAGATGGCGGCGGGCATGCCCAGCCAGGACGCCTTGCCCAGGTAGGTGAAGGACGAGGGCAGCTCGACGATGGACTGGCCCTCGGAGAGAGCGACCTGCAGACCGCGGAGCATGGTCAGCGCGCCGAGTGTGACGATGAAGCCGTTGAGGCGCAGCTTGAGGATGAGGAAGCCGTTGACGGCGCCGATCAGCGCGCCGACCAGCAGGCAGAGCGGGACGGCAGTCCACTCGGGAAGCAGGCCGAGTCCGTTGAACCGGCCGCCGCTGGAGGGCAGTACGAGCCAGACGGCGATGACGGGAGCCACGCCGATGGTGGACTCCAGCGACAGGTCCATCCGTCCGGCGATCAGGATGAACGTCGTGGCGAGCACCAGCAGACTCAGCTCGGTGGACTGCTGAGCCACACCGATCAGGTTGTCGGCGGTGAGGAAGGCCGGCGAGACGATGAACCCGATCAGGCCCAGGACGAGGATGGCCGGAACCAGGGACAGCTCACGGAAGCGTCCGAGGTCGACCCGGCGGCGGACGGTGTCGTCGGCGGCCGGCCCCGCCTTGCTCGCGGTGGGCTCGGTGAGATCTGTGGTGGCGGACATGACTACCTTCCGTGCTCGTCTGCGCCGGATGAGGCGGACAGGGGTGACGCGATGGTGTGGGCCGTGTCGCCAGAGACGCCCTCGATGGCGGCGACGAGGTCCTCGTCCCGCCAGCCGCGGTCGAACTCGGCGACGACCCGCCCGTGGAACATGACGAGGACCCGGTCACAGACCTTGAGGTCGTCCAGCTCGTCGGAGACGATCAGCGCGGCCTTGTCGTCGTCCGCGACCTGCCGGATCCTGCCGAGCAGGAACTCCTTGGACTTGACGTCCACGCCGTTGGTGGGCCGGATGGCCACCAGGACGTCGGGGACGGTGGCCAGGGCGCGCGCGACGACGACCTTCTGCTGGTTGCCGCCGGAGAGGGCGGAGACCGGGGTGGCGGCTCCGGGGGTCTTGATGTCGAGGTCGCGGATCATGTTCCGGGCGAACGCCCTGGTCCGGGCGGGCAGCACCGTGCCGAACGGGCCGAGCTGGTCGGTGACGGTCAGGGTGGCGTTCTCCGCCACGCTGCGGTTGCCGACCAGTCCCTGGAGGTGGCGGTCCTCGGGGACGAAGCCGACCCCGGCGGCGAGCGCGGACGGCACGCTGCCGGTGCGCACGGCCCTGTCGCGGACCGAGATCCGGCCCGCCCTGGCCCGGTGCAGCCCGGCGATCGCCTCGCCGACCTGCACATTGCCGCTGGCCGTCGCGCCGGCGAGGCCGACGACCTCGCCGGCGCGGACCGCGAAGGAGATGTCCTCGCAGGCGCCGGGCAGCGTCAGCGCGTCCAGCGTCAGCAGTTGTGCGGCGCCCGCCCGCGCGACCGGGGGCCGGCCCGCGGCGCCGACCACGGCGGCGGACTCGCCGGTCATGGCCTCCACCAGGGCCTGGTGCCCGAGCTCCGCGACGGGCGCGGTGAGGATGTGGGCCGCGTCGCGGTAGACGGTGACGGTGCTGCAGAGGTCGTACACCTCTTGCAGGTGGTGCGAGATGAACAGGAACGCGACGCCCTGGGCCTGGAGGTCCCGCAGCTTGTCGAACAGCCGCTCGATGCCGCGGGCGTCGAGCTTGGCGGTCGGCTCGTCGAGGATGATGAAGCGCGCGCCGAAGGACAGGGCCCGGGCGATCTCGACGAACTGACGCTGCTCGACGGTGAGGTCCCTGGCCCGCGCGGTGGGGTCGACGGCCACGCCGTACTCGGCGAGCAGTTCCTCGGCCCGCCGGCGCAGCTGCTTCCAGCGGATGGGCCGGACCGCGCCGCCGCTCTGCCGGTTCAGGAAGAGGTTCTCCGCGACCGTCAGCTCACCGATGATCGTGGATCGCTGGTAGACGCAGGCGACGCGGGAGCGCCAGGCGTCGATGTCGCCGACGGCGGGGGCGGGCTCGCCGGTAAAGCGCAGCGTCCCGGTGTCGGACTGCTGGAGGCCGGTGAGGATCGACACGAGCGTCGACTTGCCGGCGCCGTTGCGTCCGACCAGGGCGTGCGACTCGCCCGGGGCGACGGCGATACGGGCGTCGCGCAGCGCGACGGTCGCGCCGAATCGTTTGCTGATGCCGGTCGCCTCGGCCACCGGGGCCGGGGTGCCGGGGCCGGCCGCAGGCGCGGTCGCGGTGTCCGCCATGGTGGATACCGTCCTTCGGGTACGGGGGCTGGGGCTGGACCGGGGGCGGGTGGGCACCCCGGCCGGAGGGAGGGCGTCGGGCGTCGTCCGTCCCCCCGGCGCGGCGTGCTGGGACTGCCGGTCGTCAGCCGACGTTGTTGCCCCACAGGGTCTTGTCGTCCACGTTGTCCTTGGTGACCAGCGGCGCCGGCAGCTGGTCCTCGAGGCCGTTGGGGATCTTGATGATCGTGGAGTCGTGGTCGGTGGCGCCCGGCTCGAAGGTCTTGCCCTCGGCCGCGGCCTCGGCGTAGTACAGCGCGTACTTGGCGTAGAGGTCCGCGGGCTGGGAGACGGTGGCGTCGATCTGGCCCTTGCGGATGGCGTCGAACTCCTGCGGGATGCCGTCGTTGGAGACGATGGAGATGTGGCCCTTCTGGCCGGCCGGCTTGAGCAGGCCCTTCTGCTCCAGCAGGGCCAGCGTCGGCTGCAGGAAGACACCGCCGGCCTGCATGTAGACGCCGTTCAGGTCGGGGTGCTGGGCGAGCAGGCTCTGCAGCTTGGCGGAGGCCACGTCGCCCTTCCAGTCGGTGGGCAGCTCGAACACCTTGATCTTCGGGAACTTCGTCTTCATGCACTCCGCAAACGCCTCGGAGCGGTCGCGCCCGTTGATCGAGTCCAGGGCCCCCTGGAGTTCGGCGACCTTGCCCGTGCCGCCCAGCTGCTTGCCGAGGAACTCGCAGGCCTTGGTGCCGTACGCACGGTTGTCCGCGCGGACGACCATGTAGACGTCGCCCTTGTCGGGTCTGGTGTCGACGCTGACCACGGGGATCTTCTTCGACGCGAGGGTGTCGAGGGTGGAGGCGATGGCGCCGGTGTCCTGGGGGGCCATGACGATGGCCTTGGCGCCGGTGTTCTGGAACACCTGGACGTTGGCGACCAGCTTGGTGACGTCGTTCTGCGAGTTGCTGAGCGGCAGGGCGTTGAGGCCGCCCGTCTTGATGTCGCCCTTGACGTACTGCGCGTAGGAGTTCCAGAAGTCGGAGTCGGAGCGCGGCAGGTCGATGCCGAGGGCGGGCTTGTCACCGCCCGCGGCCGTCGAGCCGGTGCTCTCGCGATTGCACGCGGTGGCGAGGGCCAGGACCGCGACGACGGCGGTGACGGCTGCGGCGGTGGAACGGGTGTGAGCGAGCTTCATGGCCGTGTTATCTCCTTAGCCAGGGGCACAGGGCCGCAGGGCGACGGTGGGAAGGGGAGGCGTACCCGCCTGTCGGGAGGGGGCGGAGCCGCCGGCCGGGCACGTGCCGGTCCGGTGCCGAATGCGCGGATCGTGCCCGAGGAGAAGGGGATGAGGGTCAGCCGGTGACCGAGAGGGTGGCAGCGGGACGGCCACACGGGTGCGGCCCGAACGGCGCACCGATCGATGCGAACCATTCCTCCGATGTATCTCGGACGACCAGGACGTTACGACGACGTTGCCGGGATGCACAAGAGTCCACGGTCGACGATTTGCGCCGGATCGTGCCGCGAGCCGCCCAGGCGGTGCTCCGGCTCCCGGGATTGCTGGTCGTCATGCCTTTCGACCTGGGATTTCAAGGACGCGCAGGCTTCGGGCGATGGGTTGCCGTGGGCTCACGATTCGGCAACGACGTCGCCGGAAGGCGGCTTCGGAGTGGAGGGAGCCGCCCCGGAGCCGGTGCCCCTCTTCGGGGCAATCGGTGGCATGTCTGCTCATCTCGCTCTCGTCCCGCCGTCATCGAGGCGGATCTTCGAGCGCGCGGCACGGGATTCATCGGAGGGTGGGACGTGTGACGCCCCTCACGCCGGGGCATCACCATGGCCGAGCGGGCCCGGAGGGCACCGCTCCGACTAGGGCGCAGAAATACATCCGAGGAATCCATTGTCAGCTGCGGATTCGGCATCTATGGTCACTCTGCCGCCATACATCCGATGACTGCTTGCACGGATGAGTGAGTACCGCGGAACGGTCCATGCCCGGACGACCCGACGTCCCCGGCCCACGGCCGTCCCACACACGAAACCCGCATGGCAGAGGAGTTGCCCCAGTGAAACTGCTTCGAGTCGGCGCCCCCGGACAGGAGCGCCCCGCCGTCCGCACCGACGACGGCCGGCTGCTGGACCTGTCGTCCGTGACGCCGGACATCGACGGCCCCTTCCTGGCCTCGGGCGGAGTCGACCGGGCCCGCGCCGCCGTCACGGCGGGAGAACTGCCCGAGCTCGACGCGGAGACCTTGCGCGTCGGGGCTCCCGTCACCCGCCCCGGCAAGATCGTCTGCGTCGGTCTGAACTACCGCGACCACGCCGCCGAGACCGGTGCGGCGATCCCCCCGCGCCCGGTGGTCTTCATGAAGGACCCCGGCACGGTGGTCGGCCCGTACGACGAGGTGCTGATCCCCCGGGGCTCCGTGAAGACCGACTGGGAGGTCGAACTCGCGGTCGTCATCGGACGCCGGGCCCGCTACCTCGACGGCCCCGGCGCCGCGCGGTCCGTGATCGCGGGATACGCCGTCAGCCACGACGTCTCCGAGCGCGAGTTCCAGCTCGACTACTCGTCCCAGTGGGACCTCGGCAAGTCCTGCGAGACCTTCAACCCGCTCGGCCCCTGGCTCGTCACCGCCGACGAGGTCGGCGACCCGCAGAACCTCGGCCTGCACCTGAGCGTCAACGGCGTGAAGCGGCAACAGGGCCGTACCGCAGACATGATCTTCGCGGTCGACCACCTCGTGGCCTACCTGAGCCAGTACATGGTCCTGGAACCGGGCGACGTGATCAACACCGGTACCCCCGCGGGCGTCGCGCTGGGACTCCCCGGCACTCCCTACCTGCGTCCCGGCGACACCGTCGAGCTCGCCATCGACGGCCTCGGCGGCCAGCGCCAGACCTTCGCCCAAGCGTGAGAGGCACCACCTTGACTGCAACCTGCTCCCGGATCACCGCGGTCGACACCTACGACGTCCGCTTCCCCACCTCGCGGGAACTCGACGGCTCCGACGCGATGAACCCGGATCCCGACTACTCCGCCGCCTATGTCGTCCTGCGCACCGACGCCCGTGACGGACACGAGGGCCACGGCTTCACCTTCACCATCGGACGCGGCAACGACGTCCAGGTCGCCGCGATCGGAGCGCTGAGACCCCACCTGGTCGGGCGCTCCGTCGAGGAACTGTGCGCCGACCCGGGCTCGCTCAGCCGCGACCTGATCGGCGACAGCCAGCTGCGCTGGCTCGGCCCCGAGAAGGGCGTGATGCACATGGCGATCGGCGCCGTGCTCAACGCCGTGTGGGACCTCGCCGCCAAGCGGGAGGACAAGCCGCTGTGGCAGCTGCTCGCCCACGCCGACCCCGAATGGCTGGTCTCCCAGGTCGACTTCCGCTACATCGCCGACGCCCTCACCCCCGAGGACGCCCTGAGCCTGCTGCGCGAGGGCCGCACCGGCATCGCGGAGCGGGAGGCGATGCTGCGCGAGACCGGCTACCCGGGCTACACCACCTCCCCGGGCTGGCTCGGCTACTCCGACGACAAGCTCACCCGGCTGGCCAAGCAGGCCGTCGCCGACGGCTTCACCCAGATCAAGCTGAAGGTCGGCGCGGACCTGGACGACGACATCCGCCGCCTGCGCACCGCGCGTGCCGCCGTCGGCGACGGGATCCGCATCGCCATCGACGCCAACCAGCGGTGGAACGTGGACGAGGCGATCGAGTGGACCAACGCGCTCGCCGAGTTCGACCCGTACTGGATCGAGGAGCCCACCAGCCCGGACGACGTCCTCGGCCACGCCTCCGTGCGCCGCGCGGTCGCCCCCGTGAAGGTCGCCACCGGCGAGCACGTGCAGAACCGCATCGTCTTCAAGCAGCTCCTCCAGGCCGGCGCCATCGACGTCCTCCAGATCGACGCCGCCCGGGTCGGCGGAGTCAACGAGAACCTCGCGATCCTGCTGCTCGCCGCCAAGTTCGGGGTCCCGGTCTGCCCGCACGCCGGCGGGGTCGGCCTGTGCGAGCTGGTGCAGCACCTGTCGATGTTCGACTACCTGGCGCTGTCCGGCACGACCGAGAACCGCGTCATCGAGTTCGTCGACCACCTTCACGAGCACTTCACCGCGCCCGTCGTCATGCGCGACGGCCACTACCGGGCACCGCTCGCCCCCGGGTTCTCCGCCACCATGCGCGAGGAGTCCATCACCGCGTACCGCTACCCGGACGGCGCCTTCTGGACCGCCGACCGCGCTGCTCAGGAAGGAACGGCATGACCGATCTGTCAGGGCTCAGGGCGGTCGTCACCGGAGGCGCGTCCGGCATCGGCCTCGCGACCGCCCGCACGCTGGCGGCGCGGGGCGCGGCGGTCGCCGTCCTCGACCTCGACCCGGACGGGGTCGGCGAACCGCTGCTCGGCCTCCGGGCCGACGTCACGGACGACGCCTCGGTGCGCGCCGCCGTGCAGCAGGCCGCCGAGCGGCTCGGCGGCCTGGACATCGTGGTCAACAACGCGGGCATCGGCGCGGTGGGCACCATCGAGGACAACCCGGACGACGACTGGCACCGGGTCCTGGACGTCAACGTCCTCGGCATCGTGCGCGTCACCCGCGCCGCCCTGCCGCATCTGCGCCGCTCCGCCCACGCGGCGGTCGTCAACACCTGCTCGATCGGCGCCACCGCGGGCCTCCCGCAGCGCGCCCTGTACTGCGCCAGCAAGGGCGCGGTCCTCTCGCTCACTCTCGCCATGGCCGCCGACCACGTCCGCGAGGGCATCCGCGTCAACTGCGTGAACCCCGGCACGGCCGACACCCCGTGGGTCTCCCGGCTCCTCGACGCCGCCGACGACCCCGAGAGCGAGCGCGCCGCCCTCAACGCCCGCCAGCCCATGGGACGCCTGGTCACAGCGGACGAAGTCGCGGCCGCCATCGTCTACCTGGCGAGCCCCGCTGCGGCCTCCGTCACCGGCACCTCGCTCGCGGTGGACGGCGGCATGCAGGGGCTCCGGATGCGCCCGGCGGACCCGTCGTGAGGACCACGCGGCTGGGGGCCGGCGCGGTGACGGTGTCGGAGCTGGCGCTGGGCTGCGCCGCCCTCGGCAACCTCTACCGGCCGGTCTCCGAAGACGCCGCCCGTGCCACGGTGGACGCCGCCTGGGACGTCGGCATCCGCACGTTCGACACCGCCCCCCACTACGGCCTCGGCCTGTCCGAACGGCGGCTCGGCGCCGCGCTGCGCGACCGCCCCCGGGACTCCTACACCCTCTCCACCAAGGTGGGCCGGCTGCTCGTCCCGCATCCGCAGGGGGACGCCGACGACGACCTCGATCACGGCTTCGCCGTCTCGGCCACCCACCGCCGCGTGTGGGACTTCAGCGCCGACGGCGTGTCGCGCTCCCTGGAGGCGAGCCTCGAACGACTCGGCGTCGACCGCGTCGACGTGGCCCTGCTGCACGACCCCGACGACCACGCCGAGCAGGCGCTCCGCGAGGCGTATCCGGCACTGGAGCGGCTGCGCGCGGAAGGGGTGGTCGGCGCGATCGGCATCGGCATGAACCAGTCGGCGCTGCCCGCCCGGTTCGTGCGCGAGACCGACATCGACGTGGTCCTGCTGGCCGGCCGCTACACGCTCCTGGACCAGGAAGGGCTCGCCGAGCTGCTCCCGCAGGCCGCCGCCCGCGGCTGTGGCGTCGTCGTCGGCGGAGTGTTCAACTCCGGTCTGCTCACCGCGCCCCGGCCCGGTGCCACCTACGACTACGCACCGGCTCCGCAACCCGTGCTCGACCGGGCGCTGCGGCTGCTCGAGGTCTGCGAACGCCACGGCGTACCGCTGCGGGCCGCCGCGCTGCGCTTCCCGTTCGGCCATCCCGCGGTCGCGAGCGTCCTCACCGGGGCGCGGTCGCCGCAGGAGGTGCACGACACCGTGGATCAGCTGCGACGCCCGATCCCGGACGCCCTGTGGGACGAGCTGCGCGCCGAGGGCCTGCTCGACCCGGACACCCCCGTCCCCTCCGCCACGCCGAGCGGGCCGTCCGCACCGCCCGAGGAGCCGTCATGAAGGTCGCCCTGCACACCAAGGTCCGCGCCGACCGCGTCGAGGAGTACGAGGCCGCACACCGCGAGGTGCCCGAGGAGCTGACCGCCGCCATCCGCGCCGCGGGGGTGAGCGAGTGGACCATCTGGCGCAGCGGCACCGACCTGTTCCACCTGCTGGACGTCGAGGACTACCCGGCGATGATCGCCGAACTCGAGAGACTGCCCGTCAACACCGCGTGGCAGACGCGGATGGCCGACCTGCTCGACGTCGCCCACGACTACTCCGCGACCGGCGCGACCGCCTCACTGCCGGTGGTGTGGCAGCTGTGAACACGCCGCACGGGTCGCGGCACGGGGCGCCGCGCGCCATGGGAAAACGTCCGGTCCTGCCGATCTCCGATGACGGATGACGTGAGCCCGCGCAAACACAGTCGCCGTCCGACGCCGTGATTCGGCAGGATGATCCCCGTGGCCACCGCACCACCGCACCGGGCACCACGGGAGATGCCGCATGACTGACTGCTATCCGTACCGCGTCGCCACCGCGGAAGGGGAAGTGATCCTGATCTGGCGGCCCGGTGGGGGCGACGACCCCGATGCGCTCGCTGTCGACGGTGTGGGAAGGCTTCTCGCGTTCCACGACCTCGACGCGCTCCAGGACCACTGCGACCGCGACGGCCGTTGCCTCGTCCGGGAGGGCGAGGCCGCGCTCGATCTCGCCGCCGTAGATCGGTGGGTGCGACACCCCGGCCACGAGCCGGTCTCGGCGGGACTGCTGCTGGACGCCTGGAACTTCTTCGACGACCTCTCCCGGAGTGTGGACGTCGGCCCGCCCCTGCCCTCCCGGGGATCGCTGCAGGACGTCGCCTACGAGAAGATCTTCGGCGGCGAAGCCCGGACGGACGAGGAGACCGCGGCCGTGCGCGAACTGCTCCGCGTGGGGCTGCAGTCGTGGGAGCAGGCCGTGAACACCTCCGCCACCGGCTGACCGGGGTCGGGCCTCCCCGCCCACCCGGTCCGGGGCCGCTGCGTCGAGGCGCCGACGACGGGACCGCCGTCCAGCCGCCGGTCCGTCACAGGCCGGCGACTTTACCGCTCGCCGTCATCTCGTAGACGAGGGTGACGGTGCGGTGGCCGCCGGGGGCGAGAGCGAGGTTCCACCGGACGATGCCGTCGGCGTCGACGGCGTCCGGGGGTGGCGAACAGGCGTCTTCGCGCAGGCGCGTCTGCACGGCGGAGATCTCGGAGACGGGAATCCGTTCGCGCACGACGACAGCCCCTTCGGGGGAGACGCCCGGGGCGCCGGAGGAGGTCGGGGCGTCGGGGGCGGAGAAGCGGGACAGATGGAGCCGGACGGTGCGGGTCAGCACGGTCCGCTGGGTGAGGGGCGAGGTGTCGCGGACCTCCTCGGTGTGACGGACGACGCGGTGGTCGTCGAGGCTGCCGAAGGCGAGTTCGGCGCGGGCGGCGGGAGCGGTGAAGTCCAGTGTGCCGCGCCCGCTGTACCCACTGCGGCGCACCAGGTCGACGGGGCCGGCGAGCAGGGCGTGGCCGGACAGGTTGTCGAACCGGGCCACCTGGGTGACCAGCGGGGACAGTTCGGGCGCGCAGGCGTGCTCGACGCTCGCGGTCGTGGTGAAGACGGACAGCGGCACGCGATGGGCGCGGCCGTCCCCGGGCACGCCCACCGGCGCGGGGGCGCGCAGCACCCGTGTCTCGCCGCCGTCGTCCACTCCCGGCAGACCGACCACCGGTGTCGGGCCGAGGTCCGCGATCTCCTCCTCGCGCAGCTCGACGTCGACGCTGCGGCGTTCCGCGGGGGAGCGGTCCTGGAGGGTGAGCCGGTCCTCGCGCAGCCTCGGCGGGGCGGCAGCTTGCGCCGACCGGGCCGTGGACAGGGTCAGCGCCACGTCGGACCAGTCCTCGCCGGTGCGCTGCCAGACCATCGCGTCGGTCTCCAGGGTGAGCAGTTCCCCGTCGAGCACGGCCCGGTAGACGGGCCGCCAGAGCGCACAGGCGGTGAGATGGCTCAGCCGCAGACCGGCCGGTCCCGCGGCCGCGGCCTCCACGGTCAGCTCGATGTGGCCGGTCAGTTCGGCCGGTTCTTCCTCGGCCAGGTCCATGGCCTGCCGAGCCGCCGTGAGTTCGGCGGTGCGGTCGGCGAACCGGGCGTCCACGGCGCGCAGTCGCTCCTCGCAGGAATCCCGCTCGCCGTCCAGACGGTCCAGTTCGCGGTCCCAGCGGGGCCCCTCGACCTCGCCGTGACCGGCGCCCTCACCGATCTCGCGCAGCAGATCGGCGGCGAGACGGCCGAGCGTGTCCAGACGGGTGCGCAGCCGGTCGCGCCGGCGGCCCAGGACGCGCAACTCCTCTTCGAGGGCGTGCGCGCGGTGCCGCAGCGGGGTGTCGTCGTCGGTGGGCCCGGGGCCACGCGGGCTCCACTCGCGGACGATCCGCGCGTCGAGCACGGTCGCCGGGGCGTCGGCGGTGAGCTCGGCGTGCAGCGTGCGGTCGACGGCCAGCGCGCTCACCGGGCCCAGCCGCAGCCGCTGGACCCCGGCCTCGAGGTCGAGGACGGCGGTGCGCTCGACGTGGGCGCGGTCCTCCAGACACGTGACGGCCGTGACGGGCAGGGGGATCGGCTCGGGTGCCGTGGACATGGGTGCGTCAGCTCCTGCGGTTGCCGCCGGCCAAGGACTTGGCGGAGGGGATGCGGATCTCGTAGCCGCCGTCGAGGGCGGTGGTGGCGCCTGCGGGCAGCTCCACCCGCCAGACGCGGGTGCCGGGCGCGTGCTGTTCGGCGTCCGCGTCCGTCCGGGGCGGTGCCCAGTCGGCGCGTTCCTCGATCCGGACGTCCGCGTCGGAGGAGACCGGAACCCGTTCGCGGACCTCGACGGTGACGGGCTCGGCGAGCCGGTTGGCCAGCTCCACGTGGATCCGGTGGTCGAGCACGGTGGTCGTGTTGCGCAGCCCGGACGTCGACTCGTGCAGATTCGTGCGGCGGGTGACCCGGACGCCCTCGGCCTGCCCCAGCCCCACCCGGCACACACCGCCGGGCGCGAGGGTGGGCAGCGCCGCGGTCAGCAGGAAGTCCTGGCCGGCGGTGACCTCCACGGGGCCCGCCAGCAGCGCCTGGCCGGTGGCGTTGGAGAGCGCCAGCGTCGCGTACACGGTCTGCTCCACGGACGGCACACAGAGGTACTCGGTGCGCAGACCGACCGCGATCTCTCCGACGGTGACGGTGTGCCAGGTGCCGTCGGACGGGATGTCGGCGCGGGCGACGGCGTCGAAGCGGTGGTCGAACGAACCCGCCGACTCACGGGGCCGCACGGCGTGTGCGGGCAGCGGCAGCGCGGCCACGCTCTCGGCGCGGCGCCGGTACTCGGCAGCCGTCGGGTCGAACGGCACGTCGGGGAACAGCCTGCCTCGGCGGGCGTGCTGTTCTTCCGGTCCGCTCAGGACGAGAGCCGTGTAGTCGAGTTCGGACCCGCTCGGCCGCGGCGGACCGGCCTGACCGGTCGGACCGGAGCCCGCGGGTGCGGGGGCGGGAGGCCGCGGCGGCGCGGCCCGGCCGGGGGCCGCGGGCATGGCCGGGGGAGCCATGGCGGCCGACGACGCGGGGAAGCGGCTCCCGCCGCCGAAAGCCTGCGGGGCGGCACTGCCGGCCATCGGAGCGGGAGGCGGCGCCCCATAACCAGGCGGCGCCGCGGTGAGCGGCTGGTCGTACCCCTGCGGCGCCATCGGGATGGGCATGGGCATGGTCATCGGCGGCAGCGGGGGAGCGGGGGCACCGGCCACGGCCACGGCCACGGGCACCGGGCGTCCCTCGGCGCCACCGGCCGCGTGGGTCACGGTGGGACGGCGACCGGCCGCGTCGTACCCGGCGAACAAATCGGCCAGCCCCGACGGCGGTTCGCGCCAGCCGGAGGGCGTGGGGCCCGGCTGACGGCGTCCGATGCGCAGTGAGCGGAGCCTGGGCAGGTCGGTACGCCGCCCGAGGTCGGCGGTGGCCAGGGCGAGCCGGACGCCGGTCCAGTCCTCGCCGGTGCGCTGAGCGATGGAGGCGCGCAGCACCAGACGGCCGCTGCTCTCGCCCTGACGGTGCGTGAGCCGGTAGGCCGGCGCCCAGATCGCGCCCGGCACCGCGTACTCCACCTCCACCCCCGCCTGCCCTTCGGCGTCACCGGCGCCGTCGAAGGTCACCAGCGCGGAGACCGTGGTCCGCACGTGCGCGGCCGGTGCGTCGGTGGAGGCGCGGGCGAGCCGGTCGGCGGCGACCGTGAGGGCGTGCTCGGCCCGGCCCAGCGCCTCCTGCGACTCGGCGAGGCGGGAGTGCAGTCGGGTGAGCCGTTCGTCGACGAAGTCCGCGAGCGCCAGCCACGCGTCGACCGGGGTGCGGCGGTGCGGGTCGTCCCGCCTGCGGGTCGGGGGGACCGGACGCAGAGCCTTGACCTCGTCGATCAGCCGCACCTGCCGGTCGTGGCGTGCCCGCGCCGCCGCGCACTCCTCGCGCAGCCTCTCCACCTCGCTGTGCGACGCGTCGGGCACAGTGGTGCCGAGCGGCTCCGCCTCGACGTCCACTCGCGCCTCGATGACGCGTGGGCCCTTCCCGCCCGTGACCCGGACGCGCAGGGATCCGGCGTCCAGCGTGCGCGGGAGACCCGTCACCCGGACCCGGCCGCCCGGCGGCACGCTGCCCCGGGCCAGGCGGCGGCAGACAGCGCCCTGCGCGTACACCACGACCGAATCGAGGGCCGACCCCCACCTCGGTGCTGTCCCAGCCGTCATGTGCTCCGCCCCCGTCATGTCAGTGCTGGACGAAGCCTACGTCCAGGGCGACCGGGGCGACCGGCCCTGTGGACGAAGCCGCCGCCGCCGCGACCGAGCCGGGCAGGCTGACAAGCGACGCGCAGGTCAGCACAATGAGCGCATGCGCTACGAGGACAGAGTTGAGCTCACCGCGGTGAGAGCCCTCGTCGCGACCGCCCTCCTCGTCTCCTCACCGGTGCTGCTCCTGGCCGGCGAGCCGATCCGCCGCCACTACCTCCGCCACGTCTACCGGGACGACGCCCCGCAGATCCTGGACAAGGAGCGGGGCCTGGTCAGCGTCCACTACTTCGTGATGACCAGCCCCCTCCTCGCATGGTGCTGCCGGCCGACCGAGGCGCTCGCACGCGGCTTCGCAGGCCGTTCCGCACGCCGAGGCGAGACACCCGCGGACTGAGTCACCGCCGGTGGGCGCCCGACTCGCCCGACTGTCACATCCGGGCAGCAGCCTGGTCACAGAGCCCCGCGAAATCCCCCTGCCGGGGTCACCCTCCGGGTCTGCCGTGGCACGATTCCCGCGCACGCTTCACGTCCAGGGGGGACACCATGCGCATCCGCGCCACCATCGTCACCGCGGCCCTGCTTCTCGCCGCGCTCACCGCCTGCTCCTCGTCCGACGACGACGCCCCGGTGGCGAGCGACTCGGGCACGCCCGTCGCCGAGCCCACCGTCAGCGTCCCCGCGGGGCACGAGGGCGACGACCTCAAGGCGGCCGTCGCCGTCTACACCGCGTCCTATTTCGCCGGCGACGCGGACACCGCGTACGGCATGTTGTCCGCGCGCTGCGCGAAGGAGATCACCCGGTCCGCGTACACCGAGGTGGTGAAGAAGGCTTCGGCAGACTACGGCGCGGACCACACGGTGAGCGACGTGCGGGCCGAGGTGTCCGGCAAGACGGGGCGCGCCGGCTACAAGGTGACGGGACTGCCGAAGTTCGAGCAGCAGGCGCAGCCGTGGGTGCTGGAGGGCAATGCGTGGAAGTACGACGCCTGCTGACTCGAAGCCGCCCCGAAGAGCCGCCGCCGGCAACCGTGCCGACGAAGAACCCGATGGCCGCGACGGACGCTTCGATCATGAGTGGACTCTCGGGACGGGATGCCCGGAGCGCGGAACTCGCGCCCCGGGCACAGAGATGACATGGCGTCGGGTTCAGGCGCCGTCCCGCCGGGCGAACTGGAGGGACAGCGACCGAAGGACGTCGGCGGTCGAGGTGTCGGTGTTCCCCTCGTCGTGGACCTCGGCCAGGTGCACGAAGGCGTAGGAGAAACAGGTGGAAAGCGTGACGATGGCCGGCCCCAGCGCCTCCGTGATCACGGCCGTGGTCTCCTGGGCGGTGGCGTCGGCGGGCAGTTTGATCTCGGGCAGGGTCTCCGCGAGGAGCGCGGAGATGGATCCCGTCAGTGCGGCCTTGGCGTCCGGGTTCTCGCGGGCCTGTCGTCGTATCTCGATCGCTTCGGTGAGGATGCCGACGACTCGCTGCATGATCTCGGATTGCTGCATGGTCGCAGCCTATGACCGTCGGACAACCATCCGTAATCCGTCCGTACCCGGGAAGACGCCTCTTGATCGTCACTGACGTCCTCGGGGAGGAAGCACCACCATGGCCGCACCCGTTCGTGCTCCGCGTCCTGTGCGCCGCACCCGCCGGTTCGAACTCCGGGCGACGGCCCTGTACTTCGTCCTCCTGGCCGTCCTGCTGACGTTGGCGGGGGCGGTCGCCCGTACGGTGGCGGCGGCCGCCGAACGCCGTCCCGTCTGGGCCGTCGCACTCGCCCTCGTGGGAACCGGCGCCGTCGTGGCGGGCTGCCGTGGCGGGCGCCGGATATCGGCGGCGAGGCTCGCGCGGCGCGCCGCAGCAGCCCTGGACGAGGCCACGATGACGGCGGTCGACGTCCTCGACGCCCCGTCACCCGCACCCGCATCCGCGCCCGCGCCCTCCGCCCGTCGCGACGGCACGGAACGGACCGTCCTCCTCGTCGACCCCGCCGCCGACCGGGTTGCCGTCGGCACCGAGGAGATCGCTTACGAGGCCCTGGACCCCGACGAGTTCGAGCAGGCGATAGCCGAGCTGTGCCGACGCGACGGCTGCCGGGACGTCGACGTCGTGGGCGGAGCCGGTGACCTGGGTGCCGACGTCGTGGCGAGGACGCCGGACGGACGCCTGCTCGTCATCCAGTGCAAGCGCTACCACGACGGCAACCGCGTCGGTTCCCAGGACATGCAGCGGTTCGGCGGCACGTGTTACACGGTTCACGGGGCCGATGTCGCCGTCGTCGTCACCACCAGCGACTTCACCGGTCCCGCACTCGAGTACGCCGGGCAGTGCGGCATCGTCTGCGTGGACGGTCTTGAACTCCTGCGCTGGCAGGACGGGGTGGGACCACGACCGTGGGAGCACGAGTTCCCGGCCGGCCAGGAGTCACCGAGCCGGTCATAGCCCGCGACTCCGGTGCGCTCTGGCTGCTCAGAGCTCAGCGGGTGGGCAGGCAGGGCGAACTCGGGCTGGTCGAGCAGGCGCAGCCGGCTTCCGTCGGGCTGACGCCGCACGACCTGTGTCCGCTGTGGCGGACGACACTCCTGTGGCAGGCATGCCGAGTGACATCGCGGGTAACGGCGCACGTGAAACGGGGGAGTGAGGGCGAGACGAGTGGAATCGCATGCCGACGGAGACGGCTGTACCGGGCCGCGACAGCACCTCATGCGCACCGCCTACGCGATGGGCGGCGCCGACGGTTGCATCGCCGACGCCCGCCACCACGCCCTCGCGTTCCTCGACCGAGCTCGCGCCGATCATCGTCTGCACGTCCCCGACCGCGTACGGGACGTCATCCAGCTGGTGGTCAGTGAACTGGTCACCAACGCCCGCAAGTACGCCCCCGGCCCCGTCCTGATGGAGCTGCGGCTCACCGCCGACAGCGTGGACGTCGCCGTGTGGGACAACGACCCGACCGTTCCCATGGCCCGGCCCGCCGACCCGGACCGGATCGGCCAGCACGGCCTGGAGATCGTCAAGGCCGTCACCGCGCACCTCTTCGTCGAGCAGGAGCCGGTCGGCAAGCGCATCACGGCCCGTATCGCCCTGACAGTCCCACCCGGCGACACCACCGACGCCCGCCGGCCGCCGCCGTAGCTCAGCGGCGGCGGCCGGACGGCCCAGCCGTCTACGCCTTCAGTGAGGCCAGCACGTGTTCCGTCAGCTTCTTCGCGCTCGCGGCGCCGTTGTCCGAGCCCTCGGTGGACAGCACGCTGACGACGGCCGTGCCCGTGCGGGAGGCGATCAACGTGGTGCCGGTCTCCCAGGCGCTGCTGGTGAGGGTGATGGTGTACGCCTCGTCCCCGAGTCCGGCCGTGGCGGCCCCGGTGACCTTCACCTTGCTGTGGGTGTCGGAGTCCGTGTAGCTCGGGCACGCGGCGACGACGTCCGCCAGACCCTTCAGCACGTCCGCACCCGTGGTGCCACGGTAGACGTCGATCTCCTGGTCGAGCTCGGAGGACGTGTTCTGGTTGATGTAGGAGTTCTGCGCGAACGAGACGCCCTCGATGCCGGTGAGGCTGATCCAGCTGGTGGCCGCGAGGTCGGCGCAGCGCGGCTTGGCGGCGTTCTTCGTGGCCGGCGCCTGGTAGGTGTCCCCGGTGTCGCGGGCGAGACTGGCGTCGGCGGCGAAGCCGGCGGGGAAGTACGAGGCGGGCGCCAGCGCCTTCTTCAGTTGCGTCCCCGTCAGCAGGCCGGCGTTGGGGTCGGCGGCCTTCGACGGCGTGGCGGATGCGGCCGGGCTGTCGGCGGAGTCCGTGGAGGCGGAGGAGGAGCAGGCGGCCAGGGCCAGCGGGAGTGCCGCGACGGCGATCATCTTGGCGGCGTGGGACGGGAGACGCATCGAAGTCCTCGAAAGTGAAATGCACGGTGCACCAGGCCTGGGTGGGGGACCGGGAACGGGTGCGCGGGTAGCGCGGAGGTGCCTACGGCCTGGCCGGCGGGGCCGAAAGGTTGCCGAGCCCGGAGTGACCTTAGGCGATTTCCGGCCACAGAATGATCACCGGATACTCAAGGCCAGGTCAAAGTGTCGACCCCTCGAAGGTTTTGCCGTGTCCTGACGGAGCGGCGGGGCGAGGGAGCGGTCGGGGAGCGGAGCGGTCGGGGGAGCGAGGCCTTCAGGGCGGGCGACGGCGAGGGCGTGGAATTATCCGTGCCTCCCTCGTGCTGTCGTATCCACCAAGGTGGGACGCCGACGGTGGGCGAGCGCGCAGCGCGAGTGGCCGAGGCGGAGAGGAGAAGGAACCGACATGGCAGCGCAGACGCAGAGGGCCGTTCTGGCGGGCGGATGCTTCTGGGGAATGCAGGACTTGATCCGTCGGCTCCCGGGCGTGACCGCGACCCGGGTGGGCTACACCGGGGGTGACGTACCGAACGCGACCTACCGCAACCACGGCACCCACGCGGAGGCCATCGAGATTCTCTTCGACCCCGAGCAGACCGACTTCCGGACCGTCCTGGAGCTCTTCTTCCAGATCCACGACCCGAGCACGAAGAACCGGCAGGGCAACGACATCGGACTCAGTTACCGCTCGGCGATCTACTACGTGGACGACGAGCAGAAGCGGATCGCCGAGGACACCATCGCCGACGTGGACGCCTCCGGACTGTGGCCGGGCAAGGTCGTCACCGAGGTGGAGCCGGCCGGGCCCTTCTGGGAGGCCGAGCCGGAGCACCAGGACTACCTGGAGCGCTACCCCGACGGCTACACCTGCCACTTCCCGCGCCCGGGCTGGCGGCTGCCCGCCCGTTCGGACGCCTGACGCGCGGCCGTGCAGGCGCGGAGCTCACCTCCGGTCCGGGCCACCCGGGCCGGCCCGGTCCGCGTCAGCGTTGCGCTTCGCCGGCGTGCACCAGGCCGGTCTCGTAGGCGATGACGACCAGCTGGGCCCGGTCGCGGGCGCCCGGTTTGGTCATCGCGCGGTCGGCGTGCGTCTTGGCGGTGACCGGGGGTGACGAAGAGGCGTTCGGCGATCGAGCGCGGCTCGGTGGCGAGGTCCTTCACGTGGTCGATCCGGGCGTCGGCCACCTCCCGGCGGAAGGCGACCGTGGCGTACGCGGTCCTGCCGTCCTCGCTGATCTGCCCCTTGCCGACCGGCGTGTAGGGGCTGGTCACCGAGGCGTCGCCCGGCGCGTCGCCGATCTGCTTCAGGGTGTCGGTCATGGTCTGCTCGGTAGCGGCCCACCCACACGCTCGCAGTAGACGGGGGGCCGACAAAGGCGCGCGCTCCCGGGGGAGTGGGAGCGCCCGTGCGGGTCGCACGTCGTGCGGGCGGGGGCGTTCAGGCCCCGCGCAGCGCCTTCTCCAGGTGGGTCGCCCACCGCAGGGCCGCTGCCACGCACTCCCGGGTCCTCGGCTGAAGGCGGTGTCGCGGTCCGACGACCTGGACGGCGGCGACGACCTCGTCGCTGAAGTCGCGGACCGGTGCGGCCACGGAGTACAGGAGGGGTTCGGCCTCCTCGTCGACGATCGAGTAGCCGCGCCGGCGTGTCTTTGCCAGCCGGCGGAGGAAGTCGTCCAGGCCGGTAGGCGTGTTGGGGCCGTGGCGGACGAATTCCGTGCGGGCGAAGACCGCAGCCACCTCCTCGTCGTCGGCGTCGCTCAGCAGGGCCTGGCCGCAGTCGCTGCAGTAGGCCGGGAAGGGGCGGCCGATCCAGGAGCCGAGCTGCCGGCTGCCGGGCGGCACCCGCTCGGCGATGGTCACCGTGGTGTCGCCGACCAGGACGCCGAGGTAGCAGCTCTCGCCGGTCTCGGCCGCCATGCCCTCCAGCGCGGTGAGCCCGTCCGTGCGCAGGCGGTGGGCCGTGAGGTCGCGCGCCGTCGCGTAGAGCCGCCAATGCGGTGTGACGCCGCCCGAGACGTCGTCGCGGAGGGCGAACCCCTCCGCTGTCATGGCCGTGAGCATGCGGGAGAGCTGGCTGCGGTCGCGGTCCATCCGACGGGCCAGCTCCGAGACGGTCACCCCGGGGCCGTGCCACGGTCCGTCGGCCGTGGCACGGGCCAGCGCGGACAGGGCGTCCAGCCCCTTCGTCACGCTCGAGTCCACGTGCTCCTCCGCCCTGCCGGCGTGCTCCTGCCCGGGGCGTCGTCGTCCCCGTGACCGTCGGTCCGCACTGTACCGCCGCGCCCAGTCGATCATGATCTGTGCAGTATCCACATCTTGTCGTGCGATTAATGCACGCCTACTATCCTTGCGTCAGCCGCCGCCATATCAGCCGAGGGAGGACGATCATGACCACGACGACGATCACGCCGTACGCCGCCGGACCGGACCGGGAGGCCGCCGAACAGGCCGCCCCGACGTCCGTCCGACGCCGGACGGTGCGGACGATCAAGGTGTACTGGCCGGTCGCGACCGCGACACTGGCCGCCTGCGCGGAGGGCGACCTCGGGACGCTGCGCGCCGACGAGTCCTTCGCCGCGCTGCTGCGGATCCTGGAGACCTCGCCCGAACTCGGGGACTTCGGCGCCTACGGCGACGTCTTCGAGGTGGCGTTCGGCGCGGAGGGTTTCACCGTCCGGCCCGGCGCCCGCCCCGCACTCGGCTCGGTGGGCGGACGGTTCCTCTCCTCGACGCTCGCCGTCACCACCTACGTCGACGCCGCGACGACCGACGACGACCTGGCACGGGTCCTCGCCCGCCTCACCGACGCGCACCCCTGGGAGATCCCGGTGATCGAGCTCTCCGCCCCGCTGGACCTCGTCTCCCGCGCCTGACCATCCCCTGCACGGCCGTCGGACATCGCCGAGAAGCCGAGAAGCCGAGAAAGAGGACGAGCACGCATGACGCCGAACACGCACGCCCCCGTCGAACCGCCGCTGTGGGCCCTGCACCGGGAACTGATCGGCAAAACGGTCCGCACCGACCTCACCCACGCGTTCCACCCCGGACAGCCGCACTTCCCCGCCTTTCCGGACGAGAAGCGTGAGATGCCCTTCGACATGGCCCGCGGCGACGGCTTCACCGTGCACCTGTACACGATCGTCGGGCAGTGGGGCACCCATGTCGACCCGCCCGTGCACTTCGTGGCCGGTGCGCGGTCCCTGGACGAGATACCCGTCGACGAGATGATCCTGCCGCTCGTCGTCCTCGACATCACCGAACGCGTCGAGGCGGACCCGGACGCCGTACCGACCCTGGACGACGTCGCGGCCTGGGAGGCCCGCCACGGCCGCGTCCCGGAAGGGGCGTTCGTCGCACTGCGCACCGGCTGGGGCCGCCGCTGGCCGGACCCGGCCGCCATGGCCAACAAGGACGACGCAGGCGTGAGTCACTACCCGGGCTGGTCCGCCGAGGTGCTGCGCCACCTCTTCGAGGAGGCCGGCGTCACCGCGATCGGGCACGAGCAGACCGACACCGACCCCGGACTCGCCACCTCCGCGGGCGACTTCGGCCTGGAGCGGTACGTCCTGGAACGGGACCGCTGGCAGATCGAGCTGATGGCCCACCTCGACCGGGTGCCGGAGGCGGGCGCGCTGATCGTCGCCACCTGGCCCAAACCCCAGGGCGGGTCCGGCTTCCCGGCGCGGGTCTTCGCCCTGCACCAGGAAGGCTGAACGCGGTCGGCCGGACTCGGTCGGTCCAGCGCGGTTGTAGGGTGCGAAGGTGACGACGAACGGCCCCGAACCCCGACAACAGGGCCCGGGAGCGGCCGCCTCGCTGCGGATGGCCCTGCACATGGTCAACACCGTGCTGGACCGCGAAGCGTCCGGCCGCACAGGCTTCAACGTCAGCAGACTCGCCGACGAGGTCGGCGTCGAGCGCAGCAAGGCGTCACGCACCACACAGGACCTGTGCGACAAGGGCTTCCTCGCCCGCCTCGACGACTCGACGCTGCGCGCAGCAGACGCCTTCTTCGCCACCGCCGCGTCCCTGCACCCCGGCCTGCTCCGCCGCAGCCGCCCCCTCCTGCGCCGCCTCGCCGTCGAGCACGGCGCCGGCGCCCGGCTCTCCGTCCGCGACGGAGTCCAGGTCCGGCTGCTGCGCGCCGAATCCGCCGCCGGCTCGAACCAGGAGTGGCACGGCCGGGCGGCTCTCGTCACCCCGTGCTGGTGCACCGGCGCCGGCCGCGCACTCCTCCTCGACCACACCGCCGAGGACATCACCGCCCTGCTCGACGACTACGAGCTGATCGGCGTCGGCGGCCCGAACGCGGCCCACTCCGCCGGGGAAGTCGCCGCGGCCAACGACCGGGACCGCCGACGCGGCGTCGTCGCGGCGCACGGTGAGTTCGAGCACGGCGTCACCGAGTACGCCGTGCCCGTCCGCGACGGGCACGCCCGTATCCGGGCCGTCGTGTCGGTCGTCGGCAGACAGCGGGACCTCCTGCCGCGCGAGCACACGATCCGCACCGACCTCACCGCCGCCGCCGTGGCACTCGCACCATGCCTGACGGGCGACGACACACCGCGGTGACCGCACGGGCGCCTCGGTGTGCCGTCGCCCGTGAGTCCGGCCGGCGAGCGGCCGGCTGCCCGGAGAATCGCAGAACTTGACCACGGATCATGGCCGTTGCTCTCTGGTGGCGGCCGCTCTCACCGTGTAGCGTCGCTCTCAGATGTCGTGGTTGGCAGTACCTGCCCGCGCTGCGCGCGGGCGTTTTGCTGTGCAGTGCCGGACCAAGGCGATCACCTCCGGGGCCGCGCGGTGCGGTGCCCGACATTGACTGGGAGGCACCAGCATGGCCAGCGGAACTGTGAAGTGGTTCAACGCCGAAAAGGGCTTCGGCTTCATCGCCCAGGACGGCGGCGGACCGGACGTCTTCGCCCACTACTCCAACATCAACGCCACCGGCTTCCGTGAGCTCCAGGAAGGCCAGGCGGTCACCTTCGACATCACCCAGGGCCAGAAGGGCCCGCAGGCGGAGAACATCACCCCCGCCTGACCCTCGCACGGCCATCAGGTCCCGGAGCACTCACCGCTCCGGGACCTGATCGCATGTCCGGGCCCGTGCACCGACCCTCCTGGCCGGCCCCCGCTCACTGCCCCACCGTCCTGTCCCGCGACGGAGATCGTCCCGTGTGCGGCACTCGCGCATGACGAGCGACATCCGGGCAATGCGCCTGGTGTGACACGCGTGGGAATCGTCGTTCTGATCCTGTCGACCGCCCTCGGCGCCGCAGCCGCGGCGGTCGGGGTCTCGCCCTCCTGGTGGTACGCGGCCCTTCCGCTCACCCTCGTGGGTGCGCTGGGAGCCTGGGACCTGCTGCAGCGCAGGCACTCCGTACTGCGCAACTACCCCGTCCTCGGCCACGCCCGCTTCCTCCTGGAGCGCATCCGCCCGGAGCTCCAGCAGTACTTCGTCGAGCGCAACTACGACGGACGCCCCTTCGACCGGGACGTGCGCAGCATCGTCTACGAGCGCGCCAAGGGCACCGACGCGGAGGAGCCGTTCGGCACCGAACGGGACGTGTACCGGCCCGGTCACGAGTACCTGGTCCCGTCGATGGCCCCGTGCTCGGTGCCGGAAACCCCGCCGCGCGTGCGGACCGGCGGTCCGCACTGCGGCCGGCCCTACGACATGGCACTGCTGAACGTCTCGGCGATGAGCTTCGGGTCGCTGTCCGCCAACGCGGTCCTCGCACTCAACGGGGGCGCCGCGGCCGGGGGCTTCGCCCACGACACCGGTGAAGGGGGACTCTCCGAGTACCACCTCCGCCCGGGCGGCGACCTCGTCTGGGAGATCGGCACCGGCTACTTCGGCTGCCGCACCGGCAACGGCGACTTCGACTCCGCCGAGTTCGCCGACAAGGCGGCGCACGACCACGTCAAGTGCGTGTCCCTGAAACTGTCGCAGGGCGCGAAGCCGGGCATCGGCGGCGTCCTGCCGGGAGCCAAGGTGAACGCCGAGATCGCCCGGGTCCGGGACGTGCCCGAGGGGCGGACCGTTGTTTCACCGCCGTACCACCGGGTGTTCGCCACGCCACGCGAACTCGTGCGCTTCATCGCCCGCATGCGCGAGCTGTCCGGCGGCAAACCGACCGGCTTCAAACTGTGCGTGGGCTCACGCCGGCAGTTCCTGGCCGTGTGCAAGGCCATGCTGGACGAGGGCACGGCACCCGACTTCATCGTGGTGGACGGCGCTGAGGGCGGGACCGGCGCCGCGCCGCTGGAGTTCGCGGACCATGTGGGCGCACCGCTCACCGAAGGTCTGCTCACCGTGCACAACGCCCTCGTCGGCGCGGGCATGCGCGACCGGGTGCGGATCGGTGCGAGCGGCAAGATAGCCACCGGCGCCGACCTGGTCAAACGCCTGGTGCAGGGCGCCGACTACGGCAACGCCGCCCGGGCGATGATGTTCGCCGTCGGCTGCATCCAGGCGCAGCGGTGTCACACCAACACCTGTCCCACCGGAGTCACCACCCAGGACCCCCGCCGCGCCCGGGCCCTCGACGTCCCGGACAAGACGGCGCGCGTCCGGCGATTCCAGGAGGCGACCGTGGCCAGTGCCCTGCAGATCATGGCGTCCATGGGAGTCACCGACCCCGCGCAACTGCGCCCCCACATGCTCCGCCGGCGCGTCGACTCCCGTACCGAGCGCTCCTTCGAGGAGTTGTACGAGTGGCTCGCGCCCGGGCAGCTCCTCGCCGAACCGCCCGCCTCCTGGGCGGCCGACTGGCAGGCCGCCGACCCCGACCGCTTCACCGTCTGAACCGGAGGACCACATGACCCGTACCGTTGCCCGCGTCATCGTCGACGCGCTGGGCGAACTCGGTGTGCGCCAGGTGTTCGGCGTCGTGGGAGATGCCCTCAACCCCGTCACCGACGCCATCCGCACCACCGAAGGACTCGAGTGGGTCGGCTGCCGCCACGAGGAGGCGGCCGCGTTCGCCGCGAGCGCCCAGTCACAGCTCACCGGGACGCTCGGCGTGTGCATGGGCACGGTCGGACCCGGCTCCGTCCACCTCCTCAACGGGCTGTACGACGCGGCCAAGAGCCATGCGCCGGTCCTGGCGATCGCCGGTCAGGTACCGCTCGCCGAACTCGGCAGCGACTACTTCCAGGAAGTCGACAACGACGCCCTCTTCAGCGACGTGGCCGTCTTCCGCGCGACCATCGCCTCCCCCGACCAGCTTCCCCGGATGCTGGAGGCGGCCGTACGCCACGCACTCGGCCGCAAGGGCGTCGCCGTCCTCACCGTGCCGGGCGACCTGGGCGAGCAGCAGCTGCCCTCCGACCGGCCGGCCCGCTTCTCCCTGAACGCCCCGCTGAGCCGGCCCGACGCGGCGGCCGTGCGCCGCGCCGCCGAACTCCTCGACCGCTCCGAACGCGTCACCCTCCTCGTCGGGGAGGGCGCCCGGGCCGCCCGCGAGGACGTCCTCACCCTCGCCGACCGGCTGGCCGCGCCGATGGTGCTCACCCTGAAAGCCAAGGCGGGCTTCGAGGGCGACGACAACCCCTTCCAGGTCGGGCAGACCGGACTCATCGGCAACCCCGCCGCCGCCGCGGCCCTCCAGGACGCGGACACCCTCCTGCTGCTCGGCACGGACTTCCCCTACCGGGACTGGTATCCCGAGGGCCGGACCGTCGTCCAGATCGACACCGAGGCCACGCACATCGGACGCCGCGTACCCGTCGACGTCGGACTCGTGGGGGACACCGGCGCCGCCGTGCGCGACCTCCTGGACAGTCTCACCGTCGCGCCCGCCGGATCGGACGGAGCACGCGCGCGCTCCCATCTGGAGAAGGCGCGCGAGCGCTTCGACCGGTGGCGTACCGGGCAGGCCCGGCTCGCGGACCCCTCCCACGACAAGGGCGTCCTCGGCCGCGTCCGCTCCGCGCTGGACAACCGTGCCCACGACATCCGCCCCGAGGCGCTGGCCGCCGCAGTCGACCGGATCGCGGCCGACGACGCCGTCTTCACCTCCGACACCGGCATGGCCACGGTGTGGCTCTCGCGCTTCGTCGAGATGCGCGGCGGGCGACGCCTCATCGGCTCCTACAACCTCGGATCCATGGCCAACGCCATGCCCCAGGCGCTCGGCGCCCAGTGCCTGGACCGTGAGCGCCAGGTCGTGGCGTTCTGCGGCGACGGCGGCCTCGGCATGCTGCTCGGCGACCTGATGACCCTGAAGACGTATCGCCTTCCCGTCAAACTCGTCGTCTTCGACAACCGCCGGCTGGGCATGGTGAAACTCGAACAGGAGCAGGCCGGGCTGCCCGAGTTCGGCACCGTGCTCGACAACCCCGACTTCGCCGCCGTGGCGGAGGCCATGGGCATCACCGGCATCCGGGTGACCGACCCGGCCGACCTGGACAACGCCGTGCTGCGTGCCTTCCGCAGTCCGGGACCGGTCCTGCTCGACGTTCTCACCAACCCCGACGAGATCGCCGTCCCGGCCGAGCCCACGGTCGAACAGGGCTGGGGATTCGCGGTCGCCAAGGTGAAGGAGGTCGTACGAAGCCACGGCGAGCCGGGCGGCAACTGACGCAAGTCCCAGGAATGCCGGTCGAGGACGGGGGTAGACGCGGGAGTGCCGGACGATGGACCGGTGACAGGAAAACCGAACGATGGGGAGGGCACATGCCGGCGACGACGACCGTGCAGACCGCTGGACAGACGGTGGACGTACCGGAGATCGCAGACCCTTCCAAGGTCGCGCCGAGGGACGCGCGGAAGTTGTCGAAGCTGTTCTTCGACCAGCTGGCGGTGCTGGAGGAGGGTTCGCCGGAGTACCAGTACGCGCGGAACACGCTGATCGAGATGAACATGTCGTTGGTGCGGTTCGCGGCCGGCCGGTTCCGCAGTCGGGGGCCGGAGGAGATGGAGGACATCGTCCAGGTCGGCATGATCGGTCTGATCAAGGCGATCGACCGGTTCGAGCTGACGCGTGAGGTGGAGTTCACGTCGTTCGCGGTGCCGTACATCGTGGGGGAGATCAAGCGGTTCTTCCGGGACACCACGTGGGCCGTCCATGTGCCCCGCCGGCTGCAGGAAGCCCGTGTCCAGCTCGCCCGCGCCAAGGAGGAACTGCGCAGCCGCCTCGGCCGTACGCCCACCACCAAGGAGCTCGCCGAGCTGATGAGCCTGCCGGAGCACGAGGTCGTCGAGGCCCAGCTGGCCTCCAACGGCTACACGTCGGCCTCCCTGGACGCGACGATCAACGGCAGCGAGGACGGCGAGTCGGCGCTGGCGGACTTCATCGGCGACGAGGACGCCGCGCTGGGCCTGATCGAGGACTTCCACGCGCTCGCCCCGATGATCGCCGAACTCGACGAACGCGACCGCAGGATCATCCACTGGCGGTTCGTCGAGGAGCTGACCCAGGCCCAGATCGGCGAACGTCTCGGCGTCTCCCAGATGCACGTCTCCCGGCTGATCTCCCGTCTCCTGGCGCGCCTGCGCGAAGGCATGCTCAGCACCGCCTGACGGGCACGGAGCTCGCAGCGGGACGGCTCGCCGGCGGAGTGCCGTCGTATCGTTCGGCCCATGACGCACGGCAGAGGATCCGGCCCGGTGGCCCGATGAGCGGCTGGTGGGACTATCTGGAGGAACAGACCCGCCGGGAGGTCGACGCCGAGGTGCTGCGCGACCGCCACATCATGGCGGTCAAGGTCGTCCGAGAGGCCCTGCGACCGCTGGAACTGGATCTGCGGGAGGCGGAGCAGGTCGTTCACGCGCGGTACGCGGCCCTCGGCGACCGCGTGCAGTACAGGCCGCCCGATCCGCTCGACACCCCCTCACTCGTGGCCCGCGCCGCTGCGCTGCCGGGCCGGGTGGTGGCGGTCGAGGCGCTGTGGGACGGCGACACCGTCCACGACTGGTTCGTGGTGCTCGTCGCGGTCCTCGACGACGACTCGGGCGGGGAAGCATGCCTGGCCGTCGTCCACCACCGCCGTGGCGGGCCCGCTCCGGGCGCGGCGGCCGCCGCGGCGGGCCGGGCCCTGGCCGACGTCCTCGGGGTGCCGTTCCACTTCCCCTCACCGGACGCACCCGACGACGAGGCCCCGCGCCGGCGAACGGTCCGGCCGCTGCCCGGAACACCGTGATCACGGTGTTCCGGGCAGCGTGATCACCGACCTCGGGATCGAGTGGTCGTAGCCCGGCGTCCGCAGCCGCCCGCACGGCACGTGCGCGGTTGCTCTCGTCGGTCAGGACAGAACCCCGCGCAGGCGTCAACCGGCCGCGCCTCGCCGTTCGTTCAGGCGGGCTGCCACAGTTCGACCCGATTGCCCTCGGGGTCGACCACCCAGCCGAACCGGCCGACCCCCGCCATGTCCTGCGTCTCCTCGGCCACGTCCGCCCCCCGGGCGCGCAGTTGCGCGAGCATCGCGTCGAGGTCGCGAACCCGGAAGTTGAGCATGGTCCGCTGGGAGCGGGACCCGAAGTAGTCGGTCCCGGACTCGAATGTCGCGAACACCGTCGGTCCGGTCTCCTGACGCCACAGGCCGTGGTCGTCGGCGTCCAGACCCAGGCAGTCGCGGTACCACGCGCCCAGGGCCGCGGGATCTGCGGCCCGCAGGAAGTACCCACCGATTCCCAGCACACGTTCCATGCCCGCCATATTGCCGGCACCCGGGGAATCAGAGGCTGACGCGCGGCTCTGGCCCGCCGCGCCGACCAGGCGGGAACGGGCGCATCAGGCGACGTCGCAAGCAGGCCGACCACGCGCATCAGGGCACATCAGGGCACATCAGGCCCTGCTGAGCCACAGTCGCCGTCCGGCCACCGGACAGCTGCTGTGGCACGGCTGTCGGCGCGCAGCGGCCGAGGAGAGACCCGGTCACCAGTAATGGCGCCGTCCGGCGACGGCGTGTCCCATCGCGCCGAGAACCCACAGCACCGCCCCCACGGCCACCAGGATGACCCCGATGGTCCACAGGAAGGCGATGCCGGCGACGAGACCGATGACGAGCAGAATGACACCCAAGATGATCATGACGTCCCCCTTGGGGAGCGGTTGGGGAGCGGTTGGCTGCCACGTCGCGAGCGGCGGGGCCGGTGGCCGTTGAGGAAGGGGGGGAGGGGTGGCGGCTGCGGCTGACACCAGGCCGACACTTCACCGGGGCCCTGGAAGGGTTCCGGGCTGCTTCTCCTCACCGGACAGGCGGGGCCCTGGGCAACGATGACGCCTCACCCGTGTCCGGCGGGGGTGCCGACCCCGAGTACCCGCTTTCTTCGAGCCGTGAACGGGATCGGCGCCGTCGAAACGCAACCCGCCGGAATCGGACTCCCAGCCTGTCCGGCTCAGCCCACGCGCGGACGGTTCGACACGCTGGTCAACTGAGCAGAGGACTCCGCACCTCCGCACCTCGTCGCCTCACTGCAAGGGAAGTCAGCATGGCCATCGTCGTGGTTCTCGAAATGCCGGGGATGACCCAGGCCCAGTACGAGCAGAGCGCGGACAAGGTGGCCGGCCGCCCCGGTCCGGTCAAGAGCCCCGACGACTGGCCTGTGGCCGGGCTCATCTCGCACACGTCCGCACCCATGGACGACGGCTGGCTCGTCGTGGACGTCTGGGAGTCGGAGGAGGCGTTCCGCGAGTTCGGCAAGATCCTCCTCCCGATCCTCCAGGAAATCGGCCTCTCGGACGTCGAACCGCGGACCTTCCCGGTGTTCAACGTCGTCACCCGGTAGCCGGTAGCCGGTAGCCGGTAGCCGGTAGCCGGGCGCCGCACCGTGCGGCTCATGGAACGTGCTCTCTTGAAGAGCGACCTCCCCGGTGCCTCGTCCGCGCGGACGAGGCACCCGTCGTGCACCGGCCCGTGGCGGTGGTGAGAAGGTGAAAGGGACGGGCCCGGGGCGGACGGGCCGGCGCAACGAGGGGGACCCATGACAGACACGACCGCAGCGGCCGCCGCGTTCGCGGAGATCCCGACCACGACCCTTGCGGACGTCGTCGGCCGTGAGCAGGTCATGGAGATGGGCATCCGCCCGCTGTGGACGCCGGTGCCCCGCGTGGCCGGGCCGGCGTTCACCGTGCGATGCCCCCCGGGCGACAACCTCATGCTGCACGCGGCGATCCACCGCGCGGAGAAGGGCGCCGTCATCGTCGTCGAGTCGGGAGACCTGGAGTACGCGCTGGCCGGCGGCAACGTGTGCGCCGTCGCGCAACGCCGGGGCGTGGCAGCCTTCGTCGCCGACGGGCTCATCCGCGATCTGACCGAGGTGAGGGAGATGGGCTTCCCCGTGTTCGCGCGGGGGGTGATCCCCTTCCCCGGGGGCAAGAAGGCGGTCCAGCCGCTCAACGCCCCGGTGCGCTGCGCCGGAGTCGCCGTGCACCCCGGTGACATCGTCGTCGCCGATGAGGAAGGCATCGTGGTCGTCCCCTCCGCCAACACGCGGAACACGCTGACCACTGCCCGGGCGAAGCTCGCCAAGGAGGCCACCGAGACCCTCGACGTGTGGGAGACGGCCCACCGCGCCCGTATCGACGAAATCCTGCGCGCCGAGGGCTTCGAGGGCTGACGCGCTCACCCGCAGAGGGACCCTCGCCGCATCGCAGGGCGCTCAGTCGAGACAGAACTCGTTGCCTTCGGCGTCCCGCATCCACCGGCACGACTCGTTGTCCTCGTCGGCGAAAGAGGTGCGACCGCTTTCGGACGGGGTGTCACCAGTGAACTCCCGCCGGGACTTGGGCCGGCGTACCGCTGGACGCCAGGCGCCCGGGCCGCCCCGGCGTACCGCTGGACGCTGGGCTATGGTGCTCACTGCGCCTGACGCGAGGGAGATCATGGAGTCCGCCGAGGAGTCACCGACGACCACCAGCACGCCGTGGGGAAGCGCGCCTTTCCGACGGTTTCTTTCGGCCCATGTCATCTCGGTCACCGGCTCCGCGATGGCGCCCCTCGCACTGGCCTACTCCGTCATCGAGCAGGGCGGGGGGGCGGGTTCCCTCGGCCTCGTGCTCGCCACGAACACCGTCCCCATGATCGTGTTCCTGCTGGCCGGAGGTGTCTACGCGGACCGCCTGTCCCGAAGCCGGCTCCTGTTCCTCGGCAACCTGCTGGCCGGGGGCGCCCAGGGAGTGCTGGCCGTCACGGTGGCCACGGGACATGCGACGACGGCCTCGATCGCGGCCTGCGGTTTCGTGTCGGGCACGGCGGCCTCGTTCAGCGGGCCGGCCGCCCAGGGCGCCGTCGCGCAGATCGTTCCCGCTGAGCATCTGCAACAGGCCAACGCGTTGCTCAGACTGCCGACCAACGCGGTCAAGGTACTGGCTCCGGTCGTCGGAGGGTTCGTCGTCGCCGTGAGCGGCGCGGCGTGGGCCCTGGCCTGGGACGCGTTCACGTTCGCCGCCGCGGCGGTGCTGCTTCTCGGGCTGCGCCTGGACGCTCCGCCCTCCGGTTCCGGCAGTGCGCCGGCGGATCTGCGGGCCGGCTGGACGAGCTTCTGGTCGCGTACCTGGTTGTGGACCTACACGGCCGCCGGCACCGTCCTCGTCGCGGCCTGGCTGGCGGGTTTCCAGCTTCTCGGCCCACTCGTCGCCGCGTCGCAGTACGCCGGGGCGCGCGACTGGGGCCTGATCCAGGCGGCCTTCGCCTCCGGACTGCTGGCGGGAACCGTTGTGTGCCTGTGCTGGAAGCCGTACCGACTGCTCGTGGTCGCGATCGCCGCCGGAGGTGCGCTCGTGCTCCCCCTGGCTGCCATGGCCTGCGCGCTGCCCCTGCCGCTCGTGCTGGCGGCCGCGCTGCTGGCCGGAGTCGGCCTCGACGTCACCGTCGTCGCGTGGACCACCGCGTTCCAGCAGCATGTGCCTCAGGAGGAACAGGGCCGGTTGATCGCGTTCAACGGGATCGGGGAGCGTCTGGCCATCCCGGCCGGCTACCTCGTCACCGCTCTCGCGGCCCACTCCTTCGACGCGCGGACGGTGCTGCTGGCATGCGCCGCGATGATCGCCGCCGTGACCGTGCTCAACCTCTGCGTCCCGGCCGTGCACCGTGTCGACCGCCTGACTCCGGTCGACCGGCCGGGGGCGACGAACGACCGTCGCGAGGTGGAACAGACGTAGTGGCTCCGACGGCGCGGTTCGCGCCCGGGTCATGGAGCCAGGTCGCGCTCGTCCTCGAGGCGGACCTCCAGCTCGGGCCAGTGTGCGCGCCACCGCGTCAGATCGTCCGCGGCCGGTGGCCCTTGCGTGCGCAGCGACGTGAGGGGCAGGAAGCGGACGAGCGTTCCGGTGGTGCCGTCGGCGTCGAGCGGGTTCAGGTCACTCACGGGGACGCCATGCTCGTAGCGCTGGGTCCAGGCACCGTGGTGACGGCGGTTGGTGTGAACCAGCCACTCACTGAGCGCCGCCACGACGGACATCCCGCGACGGGGATGCCCGTCCGGAAGTCGCTGCGCGTCCGGGAAGTCGAAGAACCGCAGGTCCTTCGTCGCCATCACCGGCTTCTTCACCGTACGACCGTGGGCGTCGACCCGGGTGTCGGTGCCCCGTCCGTCGTCCGCCACGGACACGGAGCCGTCGCGGTGTAGAGTGACGACGCACCGCCCCCCGGCCCGTTCGGACGCCTCGTCGGCGGCGTACGCGACGACTTCGAGGACGAGGTGCGCCGGGCCGCCGGGGGCGAAGGTCTGCGGCTCATGGCGAATCCGGGCGAGATGGTCCAGATCCACGGTGCCGGCCCAGTCGTGGGTGGTGTTGGTCCAGGAGGCCGTTGCTTCGTCCATCCGGCAAGTATCCAGCACCCCGGCTGCGGCGAGCGGGGACTCCCGGAACGAGCGGCGCAGCCCCGCGCTGCCTCAGGACCGAGCACACACCGGGATGCCTACGCCCTACCCCCACCGGGCAACGACGCCTTGAACGCCCGGAGATCAGCGACGGCGAGGGTCTGCTCCGCGTCGTGCGCCTCGAAGGTGCCGACGCGCTGGAAGCCGAGGCGCGTCGCGAGCCGCAGGGAACGCTCGTTGGCGGTCTGGGTCACGATCAGGACCGGCTGGTCGGGCAGTTCGACGGCAGCCGCGCGCAACGCGGCCGAGGCGGCCTCGAGAGCCAGCCCCGCGCCCCAACTGCCGCGCCGGAGCAGGTAGCTCAGCTCCAGCTCCGCGCCTTCCTCCGTGAGATGCCCGGGAAGGTCGGGGGAGCGGTGGTCGAGTACGAGGGTTCCGACGCAGCGGTCGGTTTCCTTGTCGGCGATGACATAGGTGCCGGGCCTGGCGGCTACGGCGCCGATGCCGTTCGCGTCGAAGTACTGCTCGACGACGCTCCGGGGGCGTGGCCCGCCGAGGTGGGCACGGACCTGCGGATCAGTCTGGAGCTCGATCAGGCCCTCTACGTCCCCGTCATACGCTCTGCGCAGCCTGAGGCGGTCCGTGAGGATCTCCGGGGCAGACAGCGTGGGCAACGGGTTCATGCCGGTCATTGTCCCCTCACCAGGTCTCCCGGCAACCGCGGCGTGAGCGTCTTGCTGTAGACGGTGGAACTGCGCCGGACCGTCATGCCGATCCGCTCGTACAGCGACAGTGCCCCGGTGTCCGAGTGCGTCCACAGCGTGCACGTCCGCATCCCGTGGGCGTGGAAGGCGCGGAACGCCTCCCGCAGCAGCATGCGCGCGATCCCCCGGTTGCGGTGGTCGCGCCGTACCGCGACCCGCTCGACGTATCCCTCACTGTTCCCCTCGTCCTTGCCCGGGCCGTTCAACGACAGCACCGCGCCGACCATCTGATCGCCCGCGAAGGCGATCGGCGACGCCGCCGGCTCGAACGTCGCGCGTTCGACGGTGTGCCGGGCCCACTCCTCGTACGACTGCCGCCGCTGCTGCCACTCGTCGAACGCGTCCTCGGCAAGCTGGTGCACCGCTCGCCCGTCGCCGGGCCGGAACGGCCGGACCACGATCCCTTCGGGCGGCTCGGGCGCCACCGGTTCGTCCGGCAGCGCGATCTCCAGGAGCCACTCCGTGACGAGCGGGGAGTACCCCCTCGACCGCAGCAGCGCGACGGCCGCCCGGTCGCCGTCCGGGACGGTCTGGGCCAGCCTGTCACCGCCCATGCTGCGGGCCCCTGCCTCGACCCAGGCGAGCAGCGAACCGCCCAGTTCCCGCCCTCGATGGTCGGGGTGGACATCGACCGTGGACCGCCGCCCCCGCACCCACCCCCACCCGGCCGGCCGCCCGCCGTGGTCGTGGACGAGCACCGTGCCGGACGCGAGATCCAGACCCGGCTGACCGAGATCAGCGGCGATGCCGTCGGCGTCGGTCATGGCACGGCCGTGCAGCCGGTGTTCGCACGCGGCGACCAAGCGGTGGATTGCCTCGACGTCGGTCATGGTCGCCGGGCGGCTCCGGTAGCCGATCGGCAACCCGGGCAGAGGAGAGTCGGACATAGACGAACCCTGCGCCACCCGAGGCCGCTTGTCGACCGTAATGCCTCGCCGGCGCCACGCACGGTGTCGTGGAGCCGTCTCTCGGCCCCGCCGGCTCCCCCGGCATCATGGTGACATGATCACCGTTCACCTGACCTACGAGATCGACGCCGACAAACTGGAGGACTTCGAGGAGTACGGCCGCCGCTGGGTCGCTCTGGTCAACCGTTTCGGCGGCACGCACCACGGCTACTTCCTGCCGAGCGAGGGCGACAGCGACATCGCGTACGCCCTCTTCTCGTTTCCCAGCCTCGCCGCGTACGAGCAGTACCGCACGGACAGCGTGTCCGATCCGGAGTGCCAGGAGGCATTCGAACTGGCCCGCCGCACGCGTTGCATCAGGCGGTACCAACGCCGCTTCCTCCGCCCGCTCGACGGCGTGTCGTAGGCCGCTGGACGCCTGATCGGTCAGGACAGGATCTCGACGTACCCGTCGGTCGCGTGCACGCGGATCCGCTGCCCGTCCCGGATCAGCCGAGTGGCCTGCTCCACGCCCACGACGGTCGGCAGACCGTACTCCCGGGCGATCACCGCGCCGTGGGTCATCAGCCCGCCCACCTCCGTCACGAGGCCCGTGATCCCGACGAACAGCGGCGACCAGCTGGGGTCGGTGTAGGTGGTGACCAGGATGTCGCCCGGCTCGAGGTCGGCCTGTGCCATGTCGAGGACGACGCGGGCCCTTCCCTCGACGATCCCCGCGGAGACCGGGAGCCCGACCAGGGCGCCGG
This sequence comes from Streptomyces sp. B21-105, assembly GCF_036898465.1. Lineage (NCBI taxonomy): Bacteria > Bacillati > Actinomycetota > Actinomycetes > Kitasatosporales > Streptomycetaceae > Streptomyces > Streptomyces sp. B21-105. Next base: position 8,919,778 of record NZ_JARUMJ010000001.1, read on the forward strand.
CGGGCACGTCGTCGCGTCGGTACGCCCCGGTGACGGCCTCACCGTCCGAGGTGAGGACCCGGGGCGGCGTCAGCGCGTGGTACGACCGGAACGCGTCCTTGCGCTGCCGGATGAGCCCGCCGTCGACCTGGTTCGACCTCGAGACGTGGTGGAACTCCTGGAACGTGAGGTAGAAGACGTCCTCCGCAGCGGCGAGCACACCGGCCCGCACGAGGCGTTCGGCCTCCTTCAACAGGGCCTGCTTGTAGAGGAAGTAGCGGCTGATGATGCCGTACTTGGGATACTCCCGGTACCCGATGAAGGTCCGGACCTGAGCGATCATCCGCTCGGTCTCGTCCGCCTTCCGGTCGCCGTCCGGCAGAGCCCGCAGGCGTGACAGCACCTCCGCTTCCTTCCGCAGCGCCTTCCGTCGGCCCTCTTCGAAGCGCCGCGCGGCGGCGCCGGGCTCGATGTTCCTGACGTTGTCGAGGATCACGGGCACGAGTGTGGTGGGGCGTTCGCGCCAACGCGGCCGCGTGATGTCGATCTCGCCGACGCAGCGCATGCCGTACCGGTCGAGGTACGCCTCGATGGCGGCCCGCGCCTCGGCCCCGCCCGCCAGCCCGCACAGCTCGTCGAGGAAGTTTTCGTCCCGGACATCCTGCAGGTACGCCACCACGTCCGGATAGGGGCGGATCACGTCGGCGACGTCGAGCAGCGCCAGTCCCATCTCCGACGTGACGTTGTCGGGGGCGGACAGGGTGAGCGTGTCGGCCGCGTTCTTCTCGCCCAGCCACTCCAGCAGCCTGTCGTTGAGCCACCAGGTGCCCTCCATCGCCACCATGATCGCCCGGATGTTCAGCGGGTCGCTCAGGACGCGCTTGTGCTCCTCGAAGGCTTCCGACAGAAAGTCGAACAGCTCCGGCCCGCTCTTCGTGCGGATGTCGCGCGCCAGGGCGGCGACGGACGCCTCGCTGCGGCCGACCAGTTCGGCCACGACGGCCGGATCGGTCGCGGTCGGGTCGAACTCACCGCCGACCGGCGGTCCGCCGGGAGCCGTGTCCGGGAGCGACGGGACGAAGTCGTCGAGCTCGAGGACGGTCTCCAACGCATCCCTGGTCAGCGGATCGCCTCGCCCGATGACGTCCAGGAGACCGGCGCGGCTCGCCGGTGCGGCCAGACGCGGGGTGACGTCGACGAACAGCCGCCCCCCCGCCTCGTGCATCGGGACCATGGCTGTCAGCCGCCACATGGACAGCCCCAGAGGCTTCATGGGGTCGGTCATCATCTGCCCGTGACCGACGGAGACGTAGACGTGGTTCTCCCGGTCGCCGGTCTCGCGGTCGCCGGTCTCGCGGTCGTCGCTCTCACGGTCGGGGACGGGGAACAGCGTCGTGATCGGCCGGCTCTGGACGATCCGGAAGTCGCCGTCGACCAGGCACCATTCGATGTCCTGCGGGCGGCCGAAGTGCGCCTCGATCCGCCGCCCGATCCCCGCGAGCCGCACTGCCTGCGCATCCGTCAGCGCCTGCTGTTCCTGCTGCCGCGGGTCGACGGCCACTTCCCGCGTACCGCCGGCCGGCACGGCGTGCAGGGCCAGGCGCTTCGCGGCGATCGTCCTGGCGACGACCTCGCCGTCCCGTACTCTGAAGACGTCCGGGTTCACCAGGCCGGAGACCAGGGCCTCGCCGAGGCCGAAGCCGGCGTCCACGGTGGCGACCTTCCGGTTGCCGGTCACGGGGTCGGCCGTGAACAGGATGCCGGACGCCTCCGGGAAGACCATCTGCTGCACGACCACAGCCATGTGGACCGTACGGTGGTCGATGCCGTTCCGCATGCGGTACACCACGGCTCGCTCGGTGAACAGCGAGGCCCAGCACCGGCTGACGTGCTCGAGGACCGCCGCCGGCCCCACGACGTTCAGATAGGTGTCCTGCTGGCCGGCGAAGGACGCCGTCGGAAGGTCCTCCGCCGTCGCGCTGGACCGAACGGCACAGGCGACCCGCTCGCCCAGCTCGGCGAGCGCGCCGGTGATCTCCTCGGCCAGCTCGCCCGGAACGACGATCCCTTCGACGGTCCGGCGGATCTCCGCACTCAGCGTGCGGATCTGCTCCCCGTCCTCCGGGGCCAGACGCGACAGCCGATCGAGCCGATCGTCCATCGCCGGCGCCTGCTCCATGATCCGGCGGAAGGCGTCCGTCGTCACGCAGAAGCCGGCCGGCACGCGGACGCCCTCGATCCGGGACAGCGCGCCGAGGTTGGCGCCCTTGCCGCCGACGGCCGCGATCCGCGTCTCGTCGACATCGTGAAGATTCCGCACGTACTGCCCGTTCATCGCTGTGCCTTCCGAAGCGGTCGTGTCCCGTCGCACCGAACCGGCCGATCGAACCCACGGCCCGGACTCCCTCGACCGCCGTGCCGGTCCCCCCGACGGTCCGACGTCATGGTGTTCTCCGAACGTCGACGACTCACGCACGTCGTGCCCTCGTTTCCGCAGGTTGTGGCCTTGGCCGACGATTTTGCGGCATCACCCGGGCCTTGCCGCAAGTCCCCCGGTGCGCTATACGTTGAGAAGGGCAAGGAGAAGGTTCTCCTTGCCCTCGTCTCTTTCCGGGCGCCGAACTCCGAGCGGTTTCGGCATCAGGTGAGGGCGGCGACGAGCAGGGTGAAAGCGGCGATGATGACGGCGACGCGGACGTAGTGGAAGCGGTTCCAGCGGTTCAGCTGCTCCTTCCAGTCGGCGGGCCGGTTCTCGGGGGTCCACGCCTTGTTCCGGTTGTTGATCGGGACGAGCAGCAGGATCGACATGACCACGCTGAGGATCAGCAGTCCGGCGGCGCTGACGACGAGGTGGGTGCCCCCGTGATGCCATCCGGCGACGGCCCAGACCGCGACGAGGACGAGCGAGCCGATGTACCAGACCGGCATGACCGCGCCGAGCATGCGGCCCCCGTGAGCATGGCCGAGGTTGCGGCTGTCCTCAGGGAGTGCGTTGAGGATCGGGTTGATGACGAAGGCGACGCTGAACTCCACCCCCACCATCACGCCGATGACCACGGTGGTGAACACCTCGAGTGCGTTGAGCATGACGACCCCTCCAAGGATCTAGCAGTGCTAGATGATGAGGCAACGCTAGTACTACTGCCGCTCGATTGTCTAGCGGTGCTAGAATCGTGGCATGTCGGTACAGGAACGCAAGGAGCGCGAACGGGCGGTCCGTGAACGCCTCATCGTGGCGACGGCCCGGGAACTCGCCGAGCAGCAGGGCTGGGACGCGGTCACCACCCGCCGGCTCGCCGAGCGCATCGAATACAGCCAGCCCGTCCTCTACAGCCACTTCCGCGGTAAGCGCGAGATCATCGGCGCCGTCGCCCTCGAGGGCGCCACCGAGATGGCCGCGGCGCTGCGGGCCGCTGCCTCCGCCGCCGCCGCGGACGGCCCGCGCGCCCGGGTCACCGCCCTGGCCCGCGCCTACCTCGACTTCGCTGAAGGCAACCCGGCGGTCTACGACGCCCTGTTCCAGCTCGACGGCGGTCTGGCGTACGCGCGGGAGAACACCCCGGAACCTCTCAAGGACGCCTTCGCCGCCCTGCTGGAGTGCCTGGGCGAGGTCGCCGGGGACGGCGTCCACCCGGGACTGTTCACCGAGGTGTTCTGGGCGTCCCTGCACGGGATCGCGACCCTGACCCGGGCGGAACGGCTACCGCCGGAGCTCACCGGGCAAAGGGTTGAGCTGCTGGTCGGCCGGCTCGCCGTGCTCTGACAGGCCGCAGCTGTACGAGGACGGGGCCGTGACGGCGCGCCGGACAGTCTGCGCTTCTGCCCCAACAGCGGCGACTACGGATCGGGTCCCCTGGGCGCGTTCTTCTGCAACGACCCACACCCACTTCGAAACCTACGGCGCGCAGCAGATCGCCGCACTGGTCGCCGGTGACGTACGCCGGCAGAACCTGCCGCTCGCGGGGTACCTCAGGTAGCGCCGGTCAGCCGCGGCTACCTCCGGTCCGGTGCGACGGCCGCCGGTCCGCGGCGCCGGACCGGCGGCGCGGGCGCAGGTGGGACCCCAGGGCCGCCGAGTTCCCGCCGGCCCCGGGCCCGCGCGCCGATTCCGGGGGCGCGGCTTAGTCTGTTGCCGGGGGGCATTCGGGTGAATCGCGCACCGAGAGGCCCCTGATGGACGACTACCCACTGATCGAGAACCACGGCCTCATCGGTGACCTGCAGACCGCGGCGCTGGTGACCACCGACGGCAGCGTCGACTGGCTCTGCGTCCCGAGGTTCGACTCGCCCAGCGTGTTCGGCGCACTGCTGGACAAGGACAAGGGCGGACACTGCACGATCCGGCCGCAGTACCCGGCCTACGCGACCAAGCAGCTGTACCTTCCCGACACGGCGATCCTGATCACCAGGTTCATGACCGAGGCGGGCGCCGGCGAGGTGATCGACTTCATGCCCGTGACCGGCGCGTCGGTCACCGAGAGCCACCGGCTCGTGCGCATGGTTCGTTGCGTCCGCGGCAGGATGTCGTTCGAGGTCGAGGTCGAGCCGCGGTTCGACTACGGCCGCAAGAGCCACCGGCTGCACATCAGCGAGCACGGGGCGGTGTTCGTCTCGGAGGACGGCGCGGAGCTCACGGTGCATCCCGTCCGCCAGCCGGACGACGCGCGGCTGCTCGATCTGCTCACCGACCGGCGGGAAGCCCTGCACTTCACCCTGACCCTGGAGGCGGGCCAGGAGCGCGGGCTGATGCTGGAGTCGTCCGCCGACGGCCCGCCCCGGGAGATGCGCCTGGACGAGTACGGCCGGCTCTTCGACGAGACGGTCGCGTTCTGGCGTTCCTGGCTGCGTCAGTCGCGCTATACGGGGCGCTGGCGCGAGACCGTGGAGCGTTCCGCCATCACGCTGAAGCTGATGACCTTCGCGCCGACGGGTGCCCTGGTGGCCGCGCCGACGGCCGCACTGCCCGAGCAGCTGGGGGGCGAGCGCAACTGGGACTACCGGTTCACCTGGATCCGTGACGCGTCGTTCTCGGTGTACGCCCTGCTCGGGCTGGGTTTCACCGACGAGGCCCGGGCGTTCATCCAGTGGCTCGCCGACCGGGTCGGGGAACGCGCGGGCAAGGACGGTGACACCGGTCCGCTGAACATCATGTACGCGGTGGACGGCTCCTCCGAGCTGGCCGAGACGACGCTCGACCACTGGGAGGGCTATGCGGGTTCCGCCCCGGTGCGCATCGGCAACGGCGCCGCCACACAACTCCAGCTGGACATCTACGGAGAGGCGCTCGACAGCATCTTCTTCGCGCACCGGCACGGTCTGCAGGTGGGACACCGGGGATGGCGGGCGCTGCTGACCAACCTCGACTGGCTGGTCGACCACTGGGACCAGGCCGAGGAGGGCCTGTGGGAGACCCGCGGCGGCCGCGAGGACTTCACCTACGGCCGGGTGATGTCCTGGGTGGCCTTCGACCGTGCGCTGCGGCTCGCCGAGTCCAACGGCCGGCCGGCCGGCGTGGAACGCTGGCGCGGCGCCCGGGACGACTGCTACGAGCAGGTCATGGCCAAGGGGTGGAACGAAGGACGTCAGGCCTTCGTCCAGCACTACGGCAGTGACGTGCTCGACTCCTCGCTGCTGCGCATGTCGACGGTCGGGTTCATCACCCCCGAGGACCCCTTGTGGTCCGCGACCCTCGACGCCATGGAGGAGGAACTCGTCAGCGACAGCCTGGTCTACCGCTACAACCCCGAGGCCTCACCCGACGGTCTGCGCGGCTCCGAAGGCACGTTCTCGCTGTGCACCTTCATGTACGTCGACGCCCTGGCGCGAGCGGGTCGCACCGAGAAGGCACGGCTCGTGTTCGAGAAGATGATGGGGTACGCGAACCATCTGGGCCTGTACTCGGAGGAGATCGACCCGACGGGCCGTCAACTGGGCAACTTTCCGCAGGCGTTCACCCATCTCGCCCTCATCGACGCGGCCATCACCCTGGACGCCGCGCTCACCCGCTCCAGCGCCGTGCCGGGCGTCGCGGGCCGGTGAACCTCCCCGGTCACGGCACCGGCTCACCCGCTCGCCCCCTCCGGCCCGGCCGCCGTCACGCGTGTGGTGTCAGCCGCCGGTGGCGAAGCCGGGGAAGAGGGTCATCCCGCCGTCCACGAAGAGCGTGGTGCCCACCACGTAGTCCATGAGATCGGAGGCGAGGCCCACGACGGCGTGGGCGATGTCCTCGGGGTCGCCGACGCGGTCGTAGGGGATCAGCCGCAGAAGGTCCTCGCGGGCCTCGGGAGTGTCCCAGGCGCTGCGGTTGATGGGCGTCCTGACGGCCCCCGGGGCGACGGCGTTCACGCGGATCTTCTTCGGCGCGAGTTCCTGGGCGAGAGTCTCCATCATCATCTGCACACCGCCCTTGGAGGCGGCGTAGTTGACGTGCCCGGCCCACGGGATGACCTGGTGCACGGAGCTCATGCAGATGATCTTGCCGGCTGCGCGCGACACCTCGGGGACGACCCCTCGGCGCAGGAACTCCTTCGTCGCCTCCCGCGCACACAGGAACTGCCCGGTCAGGTTGACGTCGAGGACCTTGTGCCACTGGGCGAGCGTCATCTCGGTGAACGCGGCGTCCTGCTGCATCCCGGCGTTGGCGACGAGGATGTCGATCGTGCCGAACTCCTCGACCATCCGGTTCGTCATGTCGACGACCTGGTCCTCGTCGGAGACGTCCGCCCGGTAGGCGGCCGCTCGCACCCCGAAGGACGTGATCTCCTCCACCACCTTGTCGGCCTCTTCCCGGCCGGACACGTAGTTCACGACCACGTCGGCTCCGGCCCGGCCCAGCGCGACCGCGGTCGCCAGCCCGATCCCGGAGTTGGCGCCGGTGACGAGTGCCTTCTGGCCTTTGAGCAGGTGGGCGGGGATCACGTCACGGGGCGCACCCTCGGTCGGACTCACGATGACGGTCTCCTCCACTGCGCGGCCGGGGCTTCCGGGGCTCACCTCACGGCTCCGGGGTCAGACATTCACCCAAGCACCGCGGTCGCGCGGGCGCGCGCCGTGGGGAGCCGTCTGGGGCCGACCGGGGGAGGAGGTTCGCTCACCGGAAGACGGGTGCCCGGTACCGGCCGGCCCAGTCGTGCCACCAGGCGGTCGCCCCCGCAGCGTCACCACGTCATATCCGGCCCTAGTCGAGAAGCCGGCGCTTCTGTGCTGCGAACTCCTCCTCGGTGAGGACGCCTTGAGCCTTGAGGTCGGCGAGTTGCCTGAGCTGGTCGATCTTGGCCGTCATGTCGTCGACGTGCGACTGCGGGGCGGCGGGGGCGGACGTGGCGGCCTGCTGGTCGGCGGCCGTGCGGGCGTCGTCCTGCTCGGCCCACCGGCCCGCCTGCCGCCTGGATACGCGGTTGGACACCGCGGTGGCCGTTCCCGAGATCACGGCGGTGCGGGCCACTCCGCGAAGAAGTCCTGGCATGTCACTCATCTCCCCTGGATCATTGCGAGGCCGGGACGCGCCGTGAGGGCGGCGCGGGCAGTGTCGGTTCAGCGGGCGGCCGCGGTTCCGCCGGGAGGAGGCGCCGGCTCGGTGGCGTCCAGTGACGCCAGCAAGGCGTCCACGGGGATGCGTCCCCCGGCCACCACCTGAGCGCCACCGCGCCGTAGGGCACGCGCCAGCGGAGCGGCCCACAGGTTCTCGTACACGACGACGGCCGCGGAGTTCCCGGGCTCCAGCGCGGCGCCGGCCTCGTCCAGGTCGCCCTGGTCCAGCAGACCGGAGGAGGCTCCCTCGAACACCGTCAGTTCGGCCTGGTCCTCGAGCTCCCTGAATTCGAGCGCGGCGACCGATCCGTCGGCGCCCTTCTGAAGGAAGACGAGGTCGAGGATGCGGATGACGCCGTCCTCGACCAGTTCGACGAGCAGGGGCATGCCCTCGCCCGTCATACGGCTTCCGGGGAACTCGACGATCAGATAGTCGACGGGCCCCATGTCCGCGACGTCCTGGTGCATGGCCACTCCTCAGCGGTGGGTCCGGCCCCGGCCGTCTCCCGCTGCGGCGCCGGTCGCCCGCGCTCGGGTCCGGGGACGGTCCTGCTCTCCAGCCATTGCAGCACTCGGGCAAGGGGCCTGCATGTCCTGCATGCCCTGTATGTGCTGCAAGTGCTGCAAGTGCTGCAAGTGCTGCATACCCGATATGTTCCCAATATGACTGCCCGGGCGGTTTGTCGATGATCGTCCTATCCTGTTGTGCGGGAGAGCTCCAGCAGTCGACGTGCCGGCTCCGCGCCGGCGGGAAGTGGGCGTCCGTGGCTGAGCGATGGAAAATGCGCGGCTTGGTCGGCGAACTGTCGGCCGAGTTCGTCGGCACCATGATTCTCATCCTCTTCGGCTGTGGCGTGGTGGCCCAGGTGGTCGCCGGCGGAGGGCTCACGACGCCGCCGGGAGGACTCGGCAACCACGACAGCATCGCCTGGGCCTGGGGCCTCGGCGTCACTCTGGGCGTATACGTCGCGGCGCGACTGAGCGGCGCCCATCTCAATCCCGCGGTGACGGTCGCCCTGGCCGCGTTCAAGGGCTTCCCGTGGAGCAAGGTCGCTCCCTACGCGGTGGCCCAGACCGCCGGCGCCTTCGTGGCGGCCCTCATCGTGCGGTGGAACTACACCGAGGCACTGGCGAAGGCCGACCCCGGGCACACCATCAAGACGCAGGGCGTGTTCTCCACGCTCCCCGCCAACGGCAATCCGAACCTGCCGGTCCACGAGTGGGGCGCGTTCCGCGACCAGGTCATCGGCACCGCGATCCTGCTCCTGCTGATCCTGGCCGTCACGGACCTGCTGAACACGCCGCCGGGCGCCAACCTGGCCCCGTTCATCGTCGGTCTGATCGTCGTGGCCATCGGCATGGCGTGGGGCACCAACGCCGGCTACGCGATCAACCCGGCCCGCGACTTCGGGCCCCGACTGGCCAGCTTCTTCACCGGCTACGGCGGAGCATGGCGAGATCAGTACGGGAACTTCTACTTCTGGGTGCCGATCATCGGTCCCCTGATCGGCGGCCTGCTCGGCGCCGGGCTCTACAAGGCCTTCATCGGCCGGTTCCTGCCGACGGCGGAGCCGGAGCCTCCCGGCCGCGTTCCGGCCCCCGAGGAATGACCCCCACAGCAGAGGCGGCAACTCATGGCTGACTTCGTGGGCGCGGTGGACCAAGGCACCACCAGCACCCGTTTCATGATCTTCGACCACTCCGGCAACGAGGTGGCGAAGCACCAGCTGGAGCACGCCCAGATCCTCCCGCGCTCGGGATGGGTCGAACACGATCCGGTGGAGATCTGGGAGCGCACCAACTCGGTGATCCAGAACGCGCTGCGGCACGGCAACCTCGCACCCGAGGACCTGGCCGCGATCGGCATCACCAACCAGCGCGAGACCACCGTGGTGTGGGACCCGCGCAACGGGCGCCCCTACTACAACGCCATCGTCTGGCAGGACACCCGCACCGACTCCATCGCGGCCGCCCTGGAGCGCTCGGGCCGGGGCGAGGTGATCCGCCGCAAGGCGGGGCTGCCGCCGGCCACCTACTTCTCCGGCGGCAAGATCCAGTGGATCCTGGAGAACGTCGACGGCGTCCGCGAAGCGGCGGAAGCAGGCCACGCCCTCTTCGGCAACACGGACGCGTGGGTCCTGTGGAACCTCACCGGCGGTCCCGACGGCGGTGTCCACGCCACCGACGTGACCAACGCCAGCCGCACCATGCTGATGGACCTGGAGACCCTCGACTGGGACGACGAACTGCTGGGCTTCTTCGACATCCCCCGGCGGATGCTGCCCACGATCAACCCGTCCTCCCACCGCGAGGCGTTCGGCGTGACCCGCACCTCGCGGCCGCTCCGCGCCGCCATCCCCATCGCCGGAGTGCTCGGCGACCAGCAGGCGGCCACCGTGGGACAGGTCTGCTACGCGCCGGGCGAAGCCAAGAACACCTACGGCACGGGCAACTTCCTGGTCCTCAACACCGGTACCGAGCTGGTCCGTTCGCAGCACGGTCTGCTGACCACCGTGGCGTACCAGTTCGGCGACAGCCCGGCGGTCTACGCCCTGGAGGGTTCCATCGCCGTCACCGGGTCGGCGGTGCAGTGGCTGCGCGACCAGATGAAGATCATCAAGGATGCGGCGGAGAGCGAGACACTGGCGCGCACCGTCGACGACAACGGCGGAATGTACTTCGTTCCCGCCTTCTCCGGCCTGTTCGCTCCGTACTGGCGCTCCGACGCCCGCGGCGCGATCGTCGGTCTGGCCCGCTACAACGACAACGGCCACCTGGCCCGGGCGACCCTGGAGTCCATCTGCTACCAGAGCCGCGACGTCGTCGAGGCGATGGAGCAGGACTCCGGAGTCCACCTGGACGTGCTCAAGGTGGACGGCGGCGTCACGGCCAACGACCTGTGCATGCAGATCCAGGCCGACGTCCTCGGAGTGCCGGTGAGCCGTCCGGTCGTCGCCGAGACCACCGCGCTCGGAGCCGCCTACGCGGCGGGCCTGGCCACCGGATTCTGGCGCGACACCGACGAACTGCGCACCCACTGGCAGGAGTCCAGGAGATGGGAGCCCCAGTGGTCCGACGACCAGCGTGCGGAAGGGTACGCGGGCTGGAAGAAGGCGGTGGAACGCACGCTCGACTGGGCCAAGGTCGAGTAGCGCGATAACCGCACAGCCCACCGGCCCGACGAGACCAGGCGCCGCCCGTGACATCGGGCGGCGCCCTGGGGTCACGGCTCCGGCAGGCACCCGGGGCCGCAGCCGAGACCGGAGCCGAGGCTGGAGCCGGCGGTCTGCGAAGCCGTGCCGGGCGCGCCGCACCCGCTCGGATGGATCGGTGCGTCCGGTGAGGGCGACGCCGCCCGTGGTGGCCGTGGCCGTGGCCGTGGCCGTGGACGTGGGCGTGGACGTGGGCAAGTGCGGACGGCGCGGAAGGCTGTCGTGCATGTTCACATCACACGTACGACCTGCGCGGCAGCGACACGGTGGCCGCCGATCTTTCCCGGCCAGGACCGGGACCGTCGTGGCGGCCGTGCCGGCCCTGGTCCCGACTCTCCCCCGGCGCCGCGGCCGCGGCGCCCCGGGCGGCCTGGATGCCACCTGCAGCGGCGACGGCAAGGTGCTCGCCGGCATCGCCTACGACGATCTTGCCGACGAGGTGGAGGTACAGCCCGACGGAAAGATCGTCTCCGTCGGCGCTTCCGTCGACGAACCGCTGGCGGAGAGCCGCTTCGGGCTGACCCGCCACAGCGCCGACGGCGCCCCGGACCCCTTCCTGCGCGCCGCACGCTCGGCACCCCCCACGCTGTCCCAGCGCCCCACCGGCTCTCCGGCGCCCCGCTCTCCGGCCGTGCGGCCGTGCGGCCGTGGGGCACTCATCGAACGGGGTACATCTCGGTCACGGATGTGAACTGGCGTCATGGGGCGTCGTGTGGGGTGGGGCTGTCCTGGCCCCTTGCTGTGGCTGTGATCTCTGGGAGTGATCAGGAGTGAGGGCGGTGACGGCATTCCGCCAGTCGATCAGTGTTCACATACTTGTCAGCCGAGGATGCCCACCCTATCCTCCCGAAGGGAAAGCGCTTTCCCGGCACCCCTGACCGTGCCGGGCAAGCGGCCCGCTTCACCAGCCGTGGGGCATGCCCGCGCGCCGCAACCGATCCGGCGCGGGGTTGACTCGGGCTGACCGCACCGAGATGCCGCCGCGCCGGAAGTCCGGGGCGCATCCCCCGGCAACTGCGCTCCGGGGTGCACTCCGGCGGCGCTCCGGGGCGCGGACGTATCGCGCTCACGCCGTGTACCGCAGCAACCTCACCGCCCTTTCTGTATGGGTGGGCGTGACATCCGCACCGGGCCGGCGGTGGTCTGTGGAGTCGCCAATGGCATGTACATGGCAAGAAGGGATGGTCTCGACTGCCCTCGGCGCCGGGCTCGGACGTGCGCGGCCCCTCTGCTACTCGATGACGAAAGACGAGGCGAGAATGAGAAAGCCAGTCGCTCTGCGACTCTCCGCGGCACTCGGCACGCTGGCCCTGGCGGCGGCGACGGGCATGGTCCTGTCGATGCCCACCGCGTCGGCGGCCGGCGCCGGCGCGACCGGGTTCGCCACCCAGAACGGCGGCACCACCGGCGGCGCCGGGGGGACGACGGTCAAGGCCACCACCGGCACCCAGATCCACCAGGCCCTGTGCAGCCGGGCCAGCAGCAGCACCCCGATCGTCATCCAGGTCGAGGGCGCCGTCACCGTCGGCAACACGGCGAAGGTGTCGGGCGGCAGCTGCAACACCGCCGCCGGCGTGATCGAGCTGAAGGGCATCAGCAACGTCACCCTCGTCGGCGTCGGCAGCGGGGCCGTGTTCGACCAGATCGGCATCCACATCCGCCAGTCGAGCAACGTCATCGTGCAGAACGTGACCGTGCAGAACGTGAAGAAGTCCGGCTCGCCCACGTCCAACGGCGGCGACGCCATCGGCATGGAGAGCGACGTGCACAACGTGTGGGTCGACCACGCCACGCTGACCGCCTCGGGCGGTGAGTCGGCGGGCTACGACGCTCTGTTCGACATGAAGGACGACACCCGGTACGTGACCCTGTCCTACAGCGTCCTGCGCAACTCCGGCCGCGGCGGACTCGTCGGCTCCAGCGACAGCGACCTCGCCAACGGGCCGGTCACCTTCCACCACAACCGGTACGAGAACATCGACTCCCGTACGCCCCTGCTGCGCGGAGCCACCGCCCACATCTACAACAACTACTACGTCAGCCTGAACGAATCGGGCATCAATCCCCGGGCCGGGGGCAAGGCCAAGGTCGACAACAACTACTTCAAGAACTCCAAGGACGTCCTCGGTACCTTCTACACCGACCTGCCGGGATACTGGCAGGTCAGCGGGAACATCTTCGACAACGTGAGCTGGACGCAGCCGGGCGAGGACAACAATCCCGCAGGGCCGAACCCGACGTCGAACACCACCGTCGGCATCCCCTACTCCTACAGCCTCGACGCCGCGTCGTGCGTGCCGTCGATCGTGACCGCGACGGCGGGCGCCAACACCGGCCTCAAGGTGTCGGACGGCAACTGCGCCGCGACGACGCCCACCGCGACCGCCGCCCCGACTTCCGCGCCCACGGCCACGCCGACGCCCACCGCGACGTCGACGCCCGCCGGCGCCAACCTGAGCCTCGGTGCCGCCGCCGACGGCTCCAGCAAGGCGTCCGGCACCAGCTACGGCAACGTCCGCGACGGCGACACGGGCACCTACTGGTCGCCGGCCGGCTCGACCGGATCCATCTCGATCAAGTGGGGCTCGGCGACCGCCATATCCAAGGTCACCCTTCGGGAGGCCGCCGGAGCCACCGGCAACATCGGTTCCTGGCGGGTGCTCAACGGCGACACCGGGGCGGTGCTGAGCTCGGGCAGCGGAGCGGGCGCGGTCTCATTCGCCTCCACCTCACTGAAGAAGGTCACCTTCGAGATCACGAGCTCGAGTGCCACCCCGAAGGTGGCCGAGTTCGAGACCTACGCCTGACCGGAGGGCGACACCGGGCCGGCCGCACCGGCGGCCGGCCGCTTCGCTCCCGCCGGCCGCAACCCGGTCAACCCGTCGTCGGCCATCAGCATGGCCTGCCGGCGCCTCGTCTCGCCTCACCCGCCTCGATCCCGTGGCGTCTGGCCGGAGGGGCCGACTCCATGGCCGCTCTTCGGATGGCACGACGCTGGGCAGCCGTTGTGGCGCCCCAGATCCCGTCGTCCTCGCCGTGCTCGAGGGCCCAGTCGCGGCAGGCGATGAGCACGGCGCAGCGGTGGCACACCGCTCGTGCCAGGGATGCTTCAGCGCCGGGAGCTACGACGTCCGACAGGGGGAAGAAGATCTCGGGATCCTCCCCGACGCAGGCAGCGTGATCGCGCCAGTCTGACGATTCCGGGTGTTCGCAACATGAGTCGGTCATGGTGCACCTCTCAAGGCCGCCCGAGGGCAGGACGAGCGATGGCCGCGGCACGCCACAGCGCCGCGACCCCGGCAGAGGTTGCGAGCATCCTATGCTCATATGTCTTATTTGCGGTAGGGGGTGACCCGACTGACGGCCGGTCGCGGCGGAGGTCGGAATCGGAGGGCACGGAGCGTTCGGAATCATCCCCGGGCGTAGGCCGCATGTCCGGTAGGGGAGGCGGGAGAGTGAGTGGGTGCGGTGTGCCGAGGCGCTGCGCACAGGGACAACCGCGGTGACGGTGCTGCCTCAAGTCCGCGGCGGTGGAGCAGGGTTGGCGACCGGTGAGCGCACCCCCGCATATGATCGGCCGGTGAACACCCCCGTCGTCCTCCAGGTTGCCGCGACGCCTACTGGTCCCGCTCTCGTTCTTCGCCCCTGGAGCTTGGCGGAAGCGGCGGCACTGGCCGAGGTGTTCCAGGATGCCGAACTGCGCCGCTGGACGAGCCATACCGTGAAGGACGGAGCGGACGGGACGCGATGGGTGCGGTCCCAGCAACAGAGCTGGGCAGCGGGGGACCGGTTCAGCTTCGCGGTCCTCGAGGCGCAATCCGGTGACCTCCGCGGGCGGTTGCTCGCAAACGTGGTCCTCAAGGAACGCGCGCCCGGCAAACCGGCCGCAGAGGTGGGCTACTGGACCGCCGCGCACGCCCGTGGGCGAGGAGTTGCTCCTCGCGCTGTTGAGGCGCTCACCGGCTGGGCCTTCGACACCTTCCGAGCCGACGGACTGGAGCGTCTCGAACTCCTGCACCAGGTGGACAACCAGGCGTCGTGCCGGGTCGCGCAGAAGAGCCGGTACGACTTCCAGCGGGTTCTGCCCGCGGCTCCACCCTTGTTCCCCCGGGCCGGCCACTTGCACGTACGGCGCACGAGCCCCTGACACCCGCGCGCTCGTCCGCGGGCGAGTCCGTTCGCGCGGGAGCGTGCGGGTGGGGCTACGACGGGCTCTCAGGTGGGCAGGTCGTGGTCGCTGATCGGATGGTGGCAGCCGCCGCGTCTGCACTGTCCGAGCGGGCCGCCGGCCTGGAAGTCGGGGCACGGGCAGGACAGACAGGGGACGGTGTCGCCCGGGTCGGGCCCACCCCACCCGCTGACCGTCAGTCTCGTCCGGGCCGATTCCCGGATGCGGCCCATGTGGTCGCCGAGCTGCCGGAAATCGGCCTCGCTCTCTGCAAAGGCCTTCTCCTGGGCGTCCGTTGGGTCGTACTGCATGGTGCCTCCAGGGGAAGGTGGCGGCGACGGCGTTTCGCCCCTTCCCCCAAGATGACCCGGCGGGCGCCCGCTCGCATGTCGGGCGTGAGGGGGGCTACCGCCACTCCGCGCCGGTCAACGGCCTCGCCGGGGCGACGGCAGACGCGCATCCGCCGTTCACTCGGCGTCGAGCTGGTGGTCGGCCCAGACGTAGGTTTCGGGCAGCAGGTCGGTGATGGGGACGGATCGGACGTGATCGTCATGACCGACGATGACCTTGAGGGCGGGGAAGTAGTCGAGGAGGACCTGCCGGCACCGGCCGCACGGCGGGATGACTCCGCGCTCGCGGTCGCCCACGGCGACGATCGTGTCCAGTTCGTAGGCGCCCTGGCCGGCCGCCGTGCCGATGAGGACCAGCTCGGCGCAGGGGCCTCCGGTGAAGTGGTACGCGTTCACCGCGGTGATGATCCGGCCGTCCTGATCGCGGGCTGCGGCTGCCACGGTGTGGTTGTCGCCCCGACAGCGAGTGCGGGCGACCTCCGCTGCGGCCCGGATGAGCCCGTGGTCGACGGGATGGATCTGCGTGGTCATCTTCTCCGCCTTCGTGAAGTGTCAGGTGACGTTGACCTGTGTGACGAGGGTGCGCAAGTCATTATCGGAGGGGTGCTCGCCCAGCGAAGCAACCGTTGGTCGGCGGACAGGCGGACAGGCTGAATCGACGCTTTCGGCTGCCACCCGGTCGTCGACCGGGGGCCTCGTCGCCGCGCGGTCTGCGGTCCGGGTGGGGCGCCGAGAGGGACCGAGGGGGGCCAGGACCTTGCATGCTCCCGACCGTCACCCGGACGCGCGCGCAGCCGTCGTACGCGCACTGCCGCCGCTGCCCGCCACCCCGTCGTCGGCCGCCGTCGTCAAGGACGCGGCGGGCAGATTCTTTGCGTCCTTCGTCATCGACACCGCCGCCGACGCGGCCCGGAGGCCGCAGACGGACCGCACCGTCGGCATCGACCTCGGCCTCACCCACTTCGCGGTCATCTCCGACGGCCGGGCCGGCACGGTCCGGGGCAGGCTGGCACGGATGCTGCGCCTGCGGAGGCCCGGCTCGGGTTCGGCGCCCCGTGGGTTCGGGGCCGGCGTCTCAGGGTTGAGGACGGGCCAGGCGGCGGAGCAGGGCCACCGCGTCGTCAACGGGCACCGGCTCGAAGAACCGGGCGTCGGCGAGCTCGACGACGGCGATCGCGCGTGGGGCCAGTTCGGCGCCGATGTCGGTGACGCGCAGTCGCTTGGCTCGGGTGTCGGCCGGGTCGGTTTCGCGCTCGATGAGCCCCTTGTGCTCCAGGATGCGCAGGACCTGGGAGGTCATCTTGACGTCGGTGCCCGCTTGCCGGGCCACCGCCAGCTGGTTGGGGTGCTCGCCCTGGGAGTTGAGCCACCAGGTGCAGGCGAGCAGGACGAACTGGACGTGGGTGAGCTCGAGGGGGGCCAGGGCTGCGGTGATGTCGCGCTGCCAGCGCAGTGTGGTGTGCCAGAGCAGCAGTCCCGGGCTGTCCTCGGGGCGGAGAGGCATCAGCGCAGCGCCAGTTCGACCAGCGAGGCCATGGTGTCGGGCCAGTCGGCGGTGATCCCCGGCCCGATGTGGGGGCCGGCCTCGTCGGCCCCGGGGCCGCTGATCTCCATTCGGTACACCACTCGGACCCGGTCGGGGTCGATCCGGTCGATCCGGTGGACCGTGCGCAACAGCAGGTCATCGAAGCGCGCTTCGTCGACGAACAGTTCGTGGGGCCGGGCTTCGGCGATGCGCAGCACGATCGGGTCGTCCCCGGGCGGTGTCATGGTGATCTCGGTGCCCGCCGCGAACGGGCCGCTGATCTCGATCTTCTCGATCTCCGCGTTCCAGGCGCTCCAGTTGTCGACGTCGGCCCAGAGCCGCCAGATCGCCTCGGGGGTGGCGACGGTCTCGATGCAGTGCTCGTACTCCCACATGTGTGCCTCCTCGACAGGATAATGTGTCCACAGACTATCTGTGCGAAGACTATTTGTCGAAGGGGGGATGGTCGTTCCGCGTGACGCGTCCCGGTCGTCCCGGGCGGTTGAATCGCCGACGTTCACGTCTGGGCCGGTATGTCGAGGGCGGTCCCGTACAGGCGGGACACCCGGATCGCGACGGTCACGCGCCGGTCGGGGAGCGGCTGCTCGCCGGGGGCCGCTTCGTCGGCGGGGTCGACTATCTGGGCCTCGCCCTCCGCCACGGCGAACGACCACACGTCCGGGCCGCTCACGTGCAGGGAGGCGTGGGGGTCGCGGCGCAGTTGGCGGACCTTGAGCCGGTCGGCGGTCGAGGAGACGCGCAGCACGCGCTCCTCGGCGTCCCAGTCGTAGAGGACGGTCGACAGGTGCGGGTGGCCGGTGCTCCTGACGCTCGCGAGTACCCCGAACTGCTGCTGCGTCAGCAGGTGGGAGAGCTTCTGGTCGGTGAGCGCACGGGGGGCCGGGCCGTCGTTCGTGGTGGTGCCGGTGTTCGAGTCGGTGGTGTCGGCGGTGGTCTCGCCGGCGGCGTGGTCGCTCAACAGCATCCCGGTGGCGACGACGGCGAGCGCGAGTCGGTGGGAGGGCGTGGCGGCGGGTAAGCGGGCGGGGTCGAATGCGGTGGACATGGGTCTCTCCTGTCAGTCGGAACGATAAGAGAGACCGTAGCAGATGGTTTTGTTGCAGACTATTTCTTTCGGTCTTACGCTTGCCTCGCCCGGCCCGCTCACCTGGCCTGGCGCGCCCGGCGGGCGGTGCGCGGAGCCTCGACGGGGATCGCCAGCCCGTCGCCTACCAGGTGCTGCAGGGCACGCAGGAGGCCTTCCCTGTCCTCGCCGGGCAGCGTGGCCAAGGCCTCGCGGTGCACACGATCGACGACCTTCTGGCTCTGCCGGGCGACGCGGGCGCCGTCGTCGGTCACGGCGATGATCCGGGCCCGCCGGTCCGTGCGGGAGGGTCGGCGCTCGGCCAGGCCCGCCTCCTCCAGGGCGTCCACCGTCACCACCATTGTCGTCTTGTCCATGTCGCCGATCTCGGCGAGCTGGGCCTGGGTGCGCTCCTCCTCCAGGGCGTGGACGAGCACGCAGTGCATCCGGGCGGTCAGGCCGATCTCGGCGAGGGCGGCGGACATCTTGCTGCGCAGGACGTGACTGGTGTGGTCGAGGAGGAACGACAGGTCCGGTTCGGTGCGCGCGGGTGCCATGGCGGTCATGCCTGCCAGGGTAGGGCAACTGGTTCCGAGACGGATTATCCGGAAGAGACCTTGCTGGAGGGCGGTGCGCCGGGCGCGGTGCGGGCCACGTAGACGGTGTTGGTCGACGTGCCGTCCTGCGCGGCGTTGTCGAAGTCGACGACCTGCGCAGCCGCGTGGGGGAAGACCTCCGAGAGCGCGGACATGAACTGCTCGTCGGGCGGGTCGTTCGACCACAGGGCGAACACCCCGCCGGGTCGGAGGTGGGCGGCGAGGGCGCGGAGCCCGGCGGGTCGGTAGAGGGCCGCGTGACGCGGATGGAGTACATGGCGCGGTGAGTGGTCGACGTCCAGCAGGATGGCGTCGAAGCGACGGCCCGGGGCCTCGGGATCCAGGCCGCGGGGGTCGGCGGCCAGCGCGAAGAAGTCGCCGTGCGTCAGGCGACAGCGGGCGTCCGAGGTCAGCCGGGCGCCGAGGGGCACCAGGTGCCGCCGGTGCCAGTCGATGACCTCGCCAAGCGCTTCGACGACGGTCAGCGAACGCACGCGGGGGTCGTCCAAAACCGCCTGGGCGGTGTAGCCGAGCCCGAGTCCGCCGACGGCGACGTCCAGTTCCGCCCCTTCGGTGTCAGGCAGCTCGGCCAGTCCGAGTTCCGTGAGCGCGATCTCGCCGGTGGTGAAGAGGCTGGACATCAGGAACTCGTCGCCGAGCTTCACCTCGTAGACGTCGTCGCCCGAGACCGGGTGGCGGCGCCGCCGCAGGCTGATCTCGCCGATGGGCGTCGGTTGCCAGTCGATCTCCTCGAAGCGCAGGCCCATCCGTTCACCTTTCGGGTTTCTGACGTTCTGAGTTCTGACGTTCTGACGAGGCGGCCCGGCCCGGGGACGGCGACCGGGCCGACGGCGTTGACGTGCTGCCGCAGGGCCGCCGCGGTCGGCGTGGCGGCAGACGCCCCGCTCCCGCGGGGGGAGCGGGGAACCCGGGCGGCGGGCCCGATCAGGCGTCGATGATGACGGGGATGATCAGCGGCCTGCGGCGGTGCGTACGGAACGCCCAGTTGGCCACGGCGCGGGCGATCAGCTGTTCGAGCTGGTGGGCGTCGCCGACGCCCTCCTGCGCGGCGGTGGCCAGCGTCTTCTCGATGACCGGAATGACCGGCTCGAAGGTCGCGTCGTCGTGGACGAAGCCGCGCGCCAGGAAGTCGGGCGCCTCGGCGAGGGCGCCGGTGTCGGCGTCGACGATGGCGACGACCGTGATGACGCCCTCCTGGGCGAGGGTGACCCGGTCCTTGAGGGACGCCTCGGTCGCGCCGCCGACTTCCATGCCGTCCACGTAGACGTTGCCGGCGGGCACCTTGCCGGTGATGGCGGCACGGCCGTCGACAAGGTCGACGACGACGCCGTCCTCGGCGATGACGACGCGGTCCGGGTCGACGCCGGTGCGGATGGCGAGGTCGGCGTTGGCCCGCAGGTGGCGGAACTCGCCGTGGACGGGCATGACGTTGCGGGGACGGACGATGTTGTAGCAGTAGACGAGCTCCCCGGCGCTGGCGTGACCGGAGACGTGCACCTTGGCGTTGCCCTTGTGGACGACGTTGGCGCCCCATCGGGTCAGGCCGTTGATCACCCGGTAGATGGCGTTCTCGTTGCCGGGGATGAGGGAGCTGGCGAGCAGGACGGTGTCGCCCTTGCCGATGCGGATCTGGTGGTCGCGGTTGGCCATCCGGGACAGGGCGGCCATCGGTTCGCCCTGGGATCCGGTGCACACCAGGGTGATCTTGTGGTCAGGGAGCTTCTCCAGCTCCTTGGTGTTCACGATCAGGTTGGACGGGACCTTGAGGTAGCCGAGGTCGCGGGCGATGCCCATGTTGCGGACCATGGAGCGGCCCACGAAGGCCACCTTGCGGCCGTGCTGGTGGGCGGCGTCCAGGACCTGCTGGATGCGGTGCACGTGGCTGGCGAAGCTGGAGACGATGACCCGGCGGGGCGCGGTGCGCATGACCTGCTCGATCGCGGGGTTCAGTTCGCGTTCGGAGGTGGTGAAGCCGGGGACCTCGGCGTTGGTGGAATCGGTGAGGAACAGGTCCACGCCCTCCTCGCCCAGGCGGGCGAAGGCACGCAGGTCCGTGATCCGGTCGTCCAGCGGGAACTGGTCCATCTTGAAGTCGCCGGTGTGCAGCACCATCCCGGCGCCGGTGCGGATCGCGACGGCGAGACTGTCCGGGATCGAGTGGTTGACCGCGACGAACTCGCAGTCGAACGGGCCGAAGCCGCGCCGGTCCCCCTCGCGCACGCGCACCGTGCGCGGGCGGATGCCGTGCTCCTTGAGCTTGGCCTCCAGGAACGCGAGGGTGAGCTTCGAGCCGACGACCGGGATGTCCCTCCGCTCCCGCAGCAGATAGGGCACGCCGCCGATGTGGTCCTCATGGCCGTGGGTGAGCACGATGCCCACGATGTCGTCCAGGCGGTCCCGGATCGAGGTGAAGTCGGGCAGGATCACGTCCACCCCGGGCTGGTTCTCCTCGGGGAACAGCACACCGCAGTCCACGATCAACAGCTTGCCGGCATGCTCGAAGACGGTCATGTTGCGACCGATTTCGCCCAAGCCGCCCAAGGCGGTGACCCTCAGCCCGCCTTCGGGCAACGGCGGGGCGGCTTTGAGTTCTGGGTGCGGATGGCTCATGACCTCACGTTACCGAAGAGTCCGCCGGTGTGATCCACCGCCTGCCCGTCCGGCCCTGCCCGCCGGCCCCGCCCGCCCTGCCCGAAGCGGACCGGGACGCTCCCGTGGTGGAGTGATCTCGCCTGGTGGGTAGGAACCCGTGTAAGAGGCGTAAGTCAGAAGAGGCACGCAATGGATCCATGGCTGATCTGGTTGATCATCGCAGCGGTGCTGGCAGTGGTGGAGATCTTCACACTGACCGCAGCGCTCGGGATGCTGAGTGCGGCCGCGCTGGTCACGGCCGGTTCCGCGGCGGTCGGGCTGCCGCTGCCCCTCCAGTTCGTGGTGTTCACCGTCGTGGCCGCGGCCACGGTGCTGTTCCTGCGCCCCGTCGCGCTGCGCCACGTGCTTCAGCCGCAGACGGCACGGTTCGGCGTGGACGCCCTGATCGGCAAGGCTGCCTTCGTCGTCTCGGACGTGACGGGCCGGGGCGGCAGGGTCCGTATCGACGGCGATGAATGGACGGCCCGCGCCTACGACGAAACGCTGGTGATCCCTGCCGGAAGAACCGTCGACGTCATAGAGATCAACGGAGCCACCGCGATCGTCTACCCCCGGGACTGAAACCATGGAAACCTCGGCGTTCTTGATTGCCGGCCTGCTCGTCGCGCTGTTCGCGGTCTTCACCGTGGTGCGGGCGGTGCGCATCGTGCCCCAGGCGCGCGCCCGCAACGTCGAACGGCTCGGCCGCTACCTCCGGACCCTGAATCCCGGCCTCAACTTCGTCATCCCCTACATCGACCGTGTGCACGAGGTGATCGACCTGCGGGAACAGGTCGTCTCCTTCAAACCGCAGCCCGTCATCACCGAGGACAACCTGGTCGTCGAGATCGACACCGTCCTCTACTTCCAGGTCACGGATCCGCGCGCGGCCTTCTACGAGATCGCGAACTTCCTCCAGGCGGTCGAGCAGCTCACCGTCACCACGCTGCGCAATGTCGTGGGATCCATGGACCTGGAGAAGACGCTCACCTCACGGGACACCATCAACAGCCAGCTCCGAGGGGTACTGGACGAGGCCACCGGGAAATGGGGACTGCGAGTCAACCGGGTGGAGATCAAGGCCATCGACCCCCCGCAGAGCATCAAGGACGCGATGCAGAAGCAGATGCGGGCCGAGCGGGACAAGCGGGCCGCGATCCTCGGCGCCGAAGGACAGCGTCAGTCGCAGATCCTCACCGCCGAAGGCGACAAGCAGGCCGCCGTCCTGCGGGCGGAGGGCAACCGCACCGCTGCGATCCTCCAGGCGGAGGGCCAGTCCCGGGCCATCGACGAGGTGTTCCAGGCCGTGCATCGCAACGACCCCGACCCCAAGCTGCTCGCCTACCAGTACCTCCAGACGCTGCCCCAGCTCGCGCAGGGGTCGGGCAACAACTTCTGGGTGATCCCCAGCGAGATCACCTCCGCACTCCAGGGTGTGTCCCGCGCCTTCAGCGAGGTGCTGCCCCCGTCTCCGGCCACCCGCGCGAAGCCCGAGGACGATATGGCCGCTCAGGCCGCCGACGACGCGGCGCAGGCCGCGGAAGCCGCTGCCGCCGCTCTCGCCGACGCGGCGAGAGCCGAACGCGCAACCCCGCCCCCGGACACCCTCCCCGCCCAGCCCCCGCACTGACAGCGGCCGTCTCACCAGGCGAATCACCCTCCGGACCACCCTGATGACCTCCGGACCACCCACCGAATGACCCGCCGGTCCCTCCACCGGCCCCCCACCGACGCTCCCGCCGGCGCCGACGGCAGGCGTCCCGCGAAGCCGACCGGACTGATCACTCCCATGGTCAGGGCCGACTTCGCGGGACGGGTGAGCGGCTACTCCGTGCGCAGGCCTTCCGTGCGCATCATCCGCAGCAGCGGCGGCAGGCTGAGCATCGTGACCGCGCCGACCACGGCCGCTCCCACACCGGTCAGGGTCAGGACGCTCGCCCAGTCCACGGCCACCGGTGCACGGGTCATCTTCAGCAGCACCGAGCCGAGGGCGATACCCACCGTGGTGGCCAGTACGAGACCGAGTCCGACCGGAAGGGCCGTCTGCCACAGCACCGACAGGCTCAGCGTGCGGCGCCGGGTGCCGAAGGCGACCAGCGCGGAGAGCAACTTCCTGCGCTCGCGCAGCTGCTCCAGCTGGGAGACGAGCAGACTCGCGCCGATCAGCGCCAGTACGAAGGCGGAGCCGACGAACAGGCCGGTGCGGATCGAGGCGTACTTGACGTCCTCCTGGGTCGCCGACCAGCTGAAGGTGCGGGCCAGCGGGTCGATCCGGGCGACGGCATTGCGCACGTACTCCCGTGCGTCCGGCACCGACGGGTCCAGACGCAGGTAGACCCCGTCCGAGAACAACGCGGGCGCGGCCTTGGCGGGCAGGGCGGCGGGGGTGACCAGCAGGGCGTTGGCGTTCTGCAGTGAGTCCTTGCGCGCGTCCACCACCCGCGTGCTCGCCGGAACCGTCCAGGGCGCCTCGATGCCCGGTTCGGTGGCGTCACCGTACGACGGGTCGACGTAGAGCTGACGGCCGGGCTTCACCACGGCGATCTCTTCGGCGTTGTCGGCGGAGGCGTAGCCGCTCCTCGTCCGGGTGATGAACACGTCGCCGTCCTTGCAGGAGGGCAGCGTGGCGAGTTCACGCAGCGCGGTGCAGTCACCCACGGTCAGGCCGTCGCTGTTCTCCGGGTCGCGACGCGTGTCCCCGTACTGTGCGATGGCCAGGGCCACCGCGGCCCGTACCCCCTTGGTGCCGGTGAATTCGCGTTCGACACCCGACAGCGGCTTGCGGTCGCTGAAGTCGACCTGCATCTGGACCCGGCCGGGGTCCATGCCGGTGGCCTTGACGTACCGGCTTTGCGTTCCCGTGAACAGCATCTGCAGGGCGATGGCCCCGGCCACGGCGACGGCGATGCCGTTGACCATGCGTGCGGCGGTTCCGCTGCTCAGCTGTAGCCGTCGTACCGCGAGCTGCCAGGACAGCGCGCCCATTCCGAGGCGGACGACGACCGCCTCCACGACCCAGGGCAGCAGCGCGGTGATGCCGATCAGCAGCAGCAGCACACCGCCGATGACGAGGTACTGGTTGAAGTCACCCTTCTCGCGGCCCTGGCCGATCATCGGGTAGAGCATCGCGAGGCCGGCCGGCGGAGGCAGCAGCCGCCACCACAGCCGGCGGCGGCGCTGCTTGGCCGTGCGCACGACGCCGAGCGGTTCCACCACCACGCCGCGCATCGTGAGCAGCGTGACGAGTACGGCGGCGACCGGGACCGCCACCGCGACCAGCGCGGCGAGCACGGGGGAGGGATCGAGGTAACCGGGCCAGACGCTCACCCCCAGCACCTCGGCGGAGCCCAGCGTCTGACGGCCGAGGAGGAAGAAGCCGGTGCCGATGACCAGGCCGAACAAGGCTCCGGCGAGTGCCTCGCCCGCCGCGATCCGCCGGGTCATGTGGCTGTCCGCGCCGACCAGGCGCAGCGCCGCCAGCCGGCGGTCGCGGCGCTCGCCGCCGAAGCGGACGGCGGCGGCGATGAACACGGCGACCGGGGTCAGCAGCACCACGAACACGACGAGGATCATGAGCAGCAGGACCGGGTCGGTCTCCTCGGTCGTCGTGTCCGGATTGCCGTACCGGGTCAGCCGGCGCACCGGGGAGACGTCCGTGAGCGCCAGCCCCGAGGCGCCCGCGTAGTAGGCCAGTTCGTGGGAGCCGATGAGTCCGCTCTCCCCGATCGTGCCTGTGATCCTGTAGGGCAGCCGCTCCCGCAGCAGCTCGGCGCCGTCCGAGGCGAGCAGGTCCTTCAGCGCGGGGGAGACCACCATCTCGCCCTTGCCGGGGAAGCCGTCGACCCCGGGGGGCAGCGGCGCCCGTTCGCCCTCGGGCTCGACGAGCCGACCGCGGATGTCGTCGTCGTGCCAGGTGGTGTCGGTGACGGCGAACAGTAAGGTGTCGTCGGCCTTCGGTGGGACCTTGGCGGAGTACCTGTAGTCGAAGCGGGCGTCCTCCACCCTGTCGCGGGCGGCGAACACGTTGGGCAGGGCGGTGCACAGCAGGAGCAGTGCCACGCCGAGGCCGACGCCGACGGCGGTGAGCGTCATCCTGATCCAGCCCTCGCGTCCGCCGGTGACGGCGAAGCGGGCCCCCATGGCCAGGTCTGCGGCGCTCCGCCACGCCCGGCCTCGCTCGTGCGGGAGGCGTCTCGTTCGAGGACTCATACGGCGCGCTCCATGTCGCGGCACTTGCCGTCCCGGACGACGATCTCACGGTCGGCGTAGGCGGCCACGGGGGCCTCGTGGGTGACGAGGACGACGGCCGCGCCGGTCGAGCGGGCAGCTTCCGTCAGCAGTCGCATCACGCGTTCGCCGTTGGAGGAGTCGAGCGCGCCGGTCGGTTCGTCGGCGAACAGCAGGCGTGGTCGGGTGACCAGCGAGCGGGCCACGGCGACGCGCTGGCCCTGGCCGCCGGAGACCTCGCCGGGACGCTTGGCCCCGAGGTCGTCGACCTCCAGGCGTTCCATCCAGCCGAGCGCGGTCCGCTCGGCGTCCTTGCGGGAGGAGCCGTTCAGCCGCAGCGGCAGGGCGACGTTCTCCACACAGGTCAGCTCGGGCACCAGCTGACCGAACTGGAACACGAACCCGAACTCGGAGCGGCGCAGTGCGCTGCGCCGGCCATCGCTCATCTTCGCCAGTTCACGGCCGTCGTAGAGAATCGATCCGGAGTCGGGCGGCACGATCCCGGCGAGGCAGTGCAACAGCGTGGACTTGCCGGAGCCGGAGGGGCCCATGACGGCGACGACCTCGCCGGGACGTATGGAGAACTCGGCGCCGTCCAACGCGTGGGTCGGGCCGTAGGTTTTGCGCAGGTCGTGCGCGGTGAGCAGGGAACCGGGGGGAGAAGGCGTCATCGGGTCGGGCCTCACGAAGTGTGTCGAGTCGGGCGGCGGTCGAGCCCCCAGGGGTGTGACCGGCGGACGTGATCCGTACTCTACACACCGTGTATACGCTGTGTGTATACACGGCGGGTGCAGGTTACTGCGCGGTGTACGGCAGTGCAGGTGACGGGGTCGGGATCCCGATCATCACGGTTGGAGAACGTCAGTCGCCCCCGACGGAAGCGACCGGACCGGAGGTCGACGGACGCGACCGCACCGGAGGTCTTCGTGTGCCGCCGTCAGAAGGAGTGGAAGCCGTCCCAGTAGGTGTCGGCGCTGTCGCTGAAGCGGTCGGGGTGCCTGCGTCGCAGTCGGGTGTATCGCTCGTTGAGCAGATCCACGGCCGACTGCAGGCTCGTGTCGAACCCAATGCGGATGGCCTGGATCGCGTGGATCTTGCGATTGTCCATGATCAGGTCGTCGATTCCCGACCAGCGCGGGTCGTCGGCCTGCTCCGCGGCCTTGCGGCTCGCCAGCTCGTCCTGGAGGCGTCGGACTTCATCGACGATCTCGGCGTCGGCGGCGACGCCGAGTGGGGTGAGCTCGCGCCGGCCCCCCTCCTCCCGGAGGATGCCGAGTGCGCTGCACAGCCAGGCTCTCAGGTCGCAGAGTTCCCGTCGCAACGCGTCGCGTTCCGCGCGCACCCTGGTGAGCTCGCGTCGCACCGTCTCAAGTTCCGCCTCTGGCATGGCGGCAGTCTGCCAGGAACGGCGGCACGTCTCCGCGGTCGTTCTCCGTGACTGTCCCGGCACCATCGACCGCTTCCCTCACCGCCTCCCGCGGTGCCCCCCCCAGGGCCCCCTCGGCGTCGGCCGCACGACGGTCTTCACTCACCGACCGGCCGGCGTGCGCAGCTCACCCTGCTCCTCAGCCGCCCGACGTCCCGACTGCGTCGATCACTTCGCAGTCTTCCCGGCGTAACCGCTCACCGCCCCAGGCGCCCAGCGGTTCGAGTGCCTTGTTGAGCGTGTGGCCGTGCTCGGTCAGGGAGTACTCCACGCGCGGTGGCACCTCGGCGTAGACCTGCCTACGCACGAGTCCGTCGCTCTCCATCTCGCGCAGGTGCTGCGTCAGCATCTTCTCGCTCACTCCCACCAGGGCGCGACGGAGTTCGGAGAAGCGCCGGACGCGATGGGCGTCGAGCTCCCAGAGGATCAGTCCCTTCCACTTGCCGCTGACCACGTCGAGCGCAGCGTCGATACCGCAGATGTAGGGCCCGCTTCTCGGTGTCCTGGCCATCACTGATCACCCTTACATAAAGGTAAGTACCGCAGAAAATAGTGGGTACTTCCGACCCTAGTAGTGCTGTCCGAGCATGGAGGGGTGAACGAACAACAGCAGCACCCCACCAGGCAGAACAGCGCTGTCACCGTGATCGGGCTGGGCCCGATGGGCCAGGCCATGACCCGCGCCCTCCTCGCCGCCGGCCACCCCGTCACCGTCTGGAACCGCACCGCCGGCCGCGCCGACGGCGTCGTCGCCGACGGAGCGAGGCTCGCCACCACACCGGGCGAGGCGGTCGAGGCGAGTGACCTCGTGATCCTCAGTCTCACCGACTACCAGGCGATGTACGACATCCTCGACGACGCCACCGACTCACTCGCCGGCCGGACGCTGGTCAACCTCAGCTCGGACACACCGGACCGCACGCGCAAGGCGGCGATCTGGGCCGCGGGTCATGACGCCGTTTTCCTCACCGGAGGTGTCATGGTGCCCGCGCCGATGGTCGGCACCGTCGCGTCCTCCATTTTTTACAGCGGGTCCGGCGAGGTGATGGAGCGTCACGGGACGACGTTGGCCCCGCTCGGCACGGCGAGGTACCTGGGGGAGGACCCGGGTCTGGCCCAGATGATGTACCAAGCGCAGCTCGCGGTGTTCCTCACGACGTTGTCCGCGCTGATGCATGCCACCGCCATGCTGGGTACCGCAGGGATGAAGGCCACGGAAGCACTGCCGGAGCTGTTGTCCTTCACCGACACGATCGGCGCGATCGTGAGAGCCGGCGAAGCAGCCCCCGGCGCCGCGCTGGACGCCGGAGAGCATCCCGGTGACCTCAGCACGGTGACCATGATGGGCGCGACGTCGGACCACATCGTCGAGACCAGTACGGCGCTCGGCCTCGACCTCGCGCTCCCCCTGGCGGTACAGGCTCACTACCGGCGCGCGATCGACGACGGTCACGGCGGCGACAACTGGACCCGCATCATCGACGCCGTCCGCAAGCCGCACCGCCCGTCGCGGGACTGACGAACACCCCGTGCCCCCGGGGTCGGCGGCCGACTGCTGACCGGCCGGTGACCGGCACCGGGCATCACCGGAGCGCGAACGACCCGCGCCGCTGCCACCTCGTCCCGTCGTGGACCATCAGATCGACCGACGACACGGGGCCAGTGACGGGAAGCCGGCCGTGCAGGTCGGCCTCGACCTCCTCCAGCACGGCGGCGTCCTGCCCCTGAGCGACGGTCAGATGCGGGACGACGTCGTCGAACCGCCCGCCGAACGGCGGGGTCTGCGGCCACCTCTCCGCGATCGCCTCGGTGAGCCGACGGAACGGGCCGTCCGGCTCGGGCACGAGATACAGGCTCCCCGGGAATCGCCCGCAGTGCTCGAACCGGACCTCGAAGGGCCGGTGACGGCCGATCACTTCGGCGACGGCAGCGCAGACACCGCCGTCGACGAGGCTCTCGTCGAGGAACGGGAAGAGAACGGTGACATGGGCCGGAACGCCCGCACGGGCCGACGGATCCAGCCGGTCGCGCCACGCTCGAACAGCGGGTTCCGCCTCGGGGACCCTCACGACGAGTCCCGTCTGCCCTGCCCGGAACTCACCGGTGTCGTCCGTCATCGCACCTTTGTACCAGCGAGCCCGGAACGAACACGACCGGTAAGCCGTCACCGGTCGTCATCCGCCTGTGTCAGGCGACCAGTTCGGCGATGCTCCGGGCCGCCAGCCACAGGCCCGAGAGGAGGGAGAGCGTGACGATCAGCTGTTCCTGGTGGTGCGCGAGCCAGCTCCGCAAGCCGTTCAACCGGGCGTTCGCGACGGCGGGAGCCCGGACCGCGTACATCTCCATGACGATGAGGCTGAGGGTGGCCAGCAGACAGTAGCCGGTCAGCGCGAGCCAGTCGGAGAGGGTGGAGAGGTTCGCGTCGACAGCCGTCGCGGCGCCGGCGCCGACCAGTGCCCAGGGCTGCAGCAGCCATGCCAGGCCGGCTGCCGTGGCCGGCGACGCGTTGTCGATCCGGGCGGCCCAGCGCGGCGGGCCATGAGGGCGCGGCGGTCGGCGGTGCCGGTGTGCGCCGTAGAGCACCAGTGCCAGGCCGATGGCGACCTTCACGGCGAGCACGGCGGTCGAGGGCACGCTGTGCCGGGCCGGGGGCCGACCACCGGTCAGCAGCATCACACAGGCGATCACCGCGATGAGGTCGGCCAGCCACGACAACAGGAACGCCAGCCCCTGGCGAACGCCCCGCCGCGAGGAGAGCAGCAGGATGAAGGCACTGTTGTGCAGTGGCCCCAGCGTGACGGCCGTACCGATCACCACCAGGTCGAGGACCATCGGATCGCCGCTCCTGGCTGTCGGGGCCGCCTGCCGCCCGTGGAAGGGCGGATCGGTCGGCGGGGTGAGGCGGCGCTGCGGCGCCGCATCCCGACTCTGCAGGCGGCGACCCGGCTGGTCAAGCAAGCCACACCCGGATGGGGCAGTACCCGTCGGCGCCCGAGCGGGACGCCCCGACCGCCTGCGGGACCCGGCGGCGGCGCGGCGGCCCGCGTCCTCACCGGCCCGTCCGCCGGTGAGGACGTTCAGGGCGTTCGACGGGCTCTGACGGCCCGGCGCGTTCCGTAGGCGGCGATGCCCGCGGCGAGGACCGCGGTTCCCCACGCGACGGACGTGACGGGCAGGGTGAAGGCCAGCACCAGGCAGCCGGTCAGGCCGGCCGCGGGGACGATGCGGGGAGGGCGGTTCTCGTCCCGCGTGAGCGTCCAGGCGGAGGAGTTGGCGACGGCGTAGTAGACGAGGACGCCGAAGGAGGAGAAGCCGATCGCGCCGCGCACGTCGGTGGTCGCGGCGAGCACCACGACCACTGCCCCCACCAGCAGCTCGGCGCGGTGCGGTACCTGGAAGCGGGGATGAACGGCGGCCAGGACATGGGGCAGGTGCCGGTCGCGGGCCATCGCCAGCACGGTGCGGGAGACACCCAGGATCAGGGCGAGCAGGGAACCGAGCGCGGCGACGGCCGCCCCGCCCCGGACGACGGGCGCCAGCCCGTCCGCCCCGGCGGCCCCCACCGCGTCCGACAGCGGCGCGGCCGCCTCGCCCAGCCCGCGAGGGCCGAGCACCGTCAGCACGGCGACCGCCACGGCCGCGTAGACGACCAGTGTGATACCGAGGGCGAGCGGGATGGCGCGGGGGATGGTGCGCGCGGGATCGCGGACCTCCTCGCCGAGGGTGGCGATGCGGGCGTACCCGGCGAAGGCGAAGAACAGCAGGCCCGCGGCCTCCAGTACGCCGCCGACGGTGGCGTCGGAGCCGACGTCCAGCCGGCCCGCGTCCGCCGCCGACGAGGTGAGGGCGGCGACCACGACCGCTGTCAGCACCGCCAGGACGACGGCGACGACGGCGCGGGTCAGCCACGCGGACTTCTGGATCCCGGCGTAGTTCACGGCGGTGAGCGCCACCACCGCGGCGACCGCCACCGCGTGGGCGTGAGCGGGCCACACGTACGAACCGACGGTCAGCGCCATCGCCGCACAGGAGGCGGTCTTGCCGATCACGAAGGCCCAGCCGGCCAGGTAGCCCCAGAAGTCACCGAGGCGTTCGCGGCCGTAGACGTAGGTGCCGCCGGAGGCCGGGTAGCGGGCGGCCAGCCGGGCGGATGAGGTGGCGTTGCAGTACGCCACGACCGCGGCCACCGCCAGAGCGGCCGGCAGCCCGGAGCCGGCCGCGCGGCCGGCCGGGGCGAGCGCCGCGAAGATGCCCGCGCCGATCATCGAACCCAGCCCGACGAGGACGGCGTCCGCGACGCCCAGCCGCCGCTGGAGCCGAGGTGACGCGGGCCCGGTGGGCTGGCTCATGACGTGCCTCCGTCTTCCGATGGGGAGCGGTCGCAACTGCCAGCAAGGTACATCAACCTGGTTTGATGTATTCTGGATCCATGAGGGCCTCAGGGGCTGCCGCCCCGCCGTTCGTGCGGCTGGCCGCCCACCCGCTGCGGTGGAAGCTGCTGGCCGAACTGGCCGCGAGCGACTACCGGGTTCGCGAGCTGGTGGCACGGGTCGGCCGGCCCCAGAACCTGGTCTCCTACCATCTGCGGCTGCTGCGCGGCGCGGGGTTGGTCACCGCCCGCCGCAGCAGTTTCGACGCCCGCGACAGCTACTACCACCTGGACCTGGAGCGATGCGCCCATGCGCTCGCCGGAGCCGGTGGAGCCCTGCACCCGGCGCTGGGTCTGGCCCCCGCTCCGCCGCTGCCGCCGCCTTCCCCGGCGCGTACGGCGGGACGCCCCCTCGTCCTGTTCGCCTGCACCGGCAACAGCGCCCGCTCACCGATCGCCGAAGCGCTGCTGCGCCACCGCACCGGCGGTCAGGTCGAGGTGACCAGCGCCGGCAGCCACCCCAAGCCCCGTATCCATCCCAGCGCCGTACGGGTCCTGCGCGAGCGTTACGGCGTCGACATCTCGGGGCGGCGGCCACAACACCTGGACACGCTGCTCGGCCGCCGTTTCGACCACGTGATCAGCCTGTGCGACAAGGTCCGCGAGGTCTGCCCCGACTTCGGGGACGACCCGCCACGGCTGGTCCACTGGAGCATCCCCGACCCGGCTGCGGCCACCGGACCGGGTCGGGTCGGCCACCCCGCGTTCGTCCGCGTGGCAGCAGAGATCGACACCCGCATCCGCTACCTGCTGCCGCTGCTCGTCCCCGCACCACAGGAGGTCCAGCCGTGACCACGCCCGCCCGGTTCGCCGGCGTCCGCTACCTCGTCGACGACGTCCAGCAAGCCATCGACTTCTACACCGGCCATCTCGGCTTCACCCTGCGCAGTCACCCCGCCCCCGCGTTCGCCGACGTGACACGCGGGCCGCTGCGACTGCTGCTGTCCGGCCCGGCCAGCTCCGGCGCCCGCGCCACCCCCAGCGGCCACGGCGCCGGGGGCAACCGCATCCACCTGGTCTTCGACGACCTCGACACCGAGATCGACCGACTGCGCAACGCCGGCCTCACCTTCGTCAGCGATGTGGTCTCGGGCCCCGGCGGGCGTCAGATCCTGCTCGCCGACCCCGACGGCAACCTCATCGAACTGTTCGAACCCGCCCACTGAACGCAGCCCGATCGCACCGCACGGGTAAGGGAACGCTCCGGGACTTGTAGAGCTCCGATGTGCCCCGGTCACGAAACAGGCGGACGGCGAAGCCGACAGCGAGGCAACGCCCTCGGCCCGTAAACCGTCTGGTCAACCGAGATGGCGCTGACCGGTGCCCATCGAGAACGGAGCGAATCGTGTTGATCGGCTTGCTGACCGCCGTGGCGGCATCCGTCTGTTACGGCACAGGCTCAGTCCTGCAAGCCGTCGGATCCCGCAGGTCCGCGCGGAACGACGCGGCGACCGGTGCCCGCACCCAGTACGGCGGCCCCAGCCTCTCCTCCACCGCGAAGGCCGCGATGACCTGGGAATTCGTCGTCGGTACCGTCCTGGACTTCGTGGGCTTCGCGCTGGGCGCGCTGGCTGCCCGGCTGCTGCCCCTGTTCCTCTCGCAGACCGTGATCAGCGCCAACCTGATCATCACCGCCGTGCTGAGCGTCAGGCTTCTCCAGATCCGGCTCACGCGCGCCGAGTGGACGTCCATCGGCGTGGTCTGCGCGGCGCTCGTCCTGCTCGCGACGGCGGCGGGGGAGGAGGGCAGTGGAAAGGGCGTCCCGATCTCCACGCACTGGTGGCTCCTCGTGGTCTCGCTGGCTCTGATGGTGGGCGGCACGCTCGCGGTGCGCCTCCTCGGTGCCCGTGCCGCGATCCTCGCCGGCCTGCTGTCCGGACTCGGTTTCGGCGCGCTCGGCGTGGGCGTCCGTGTCCTGAACGGCGTCGCTCCCTTCGACGCGGCCGCCCTGCTCACGGATCCCGCCCTGTACGCGATCGTGACGGCCGGCGTGGGCGGGATGTACCTGCACACCGTCGCCCTGCAGATCGGTTCGGTCAACGGGGCCACGGCGGCCCTGGTCGTCGGCGAGACCGTGCTGCCCGGCGCCATCGGCGTGCTCTGGCTCGGCGACGCCTCACGGGCCGGCCTCGCCTGGATGGCGGTCCTCGGCTTCGTCCTGGCGGTGGCGGGCGCGGTCGCGGTGGCGTGGTTCGGCGGTCCTGAGGCGCACACGCAGGCGCACGCGGAGGCGCACACGGAGGAGGAGCCTCAGCAGGCGACGGAACTGACGCCCACGCGCTGAACACCTGTCTCGCGCACACCCGACCCCACGCGCGAACACCCGACTTCCCGCCCACAGTTGAAGACGCCGGCGGCGGGACCGGTGTGCGAGGTGATTCCGTCTCCCGACCGCCCGGCCTACTCACGCACACCTGGGTAGCCGGGCTCAGGCGCAATGCACCGTCCCCCGCCTAGCCTTCGACCATGAGTTCCGCACACCGGCTCGAACCGTCGGAAGAAGAGGCCCGCCCGCAGCTGACCGGCACGTGGTCGCTCATGATGGGCAGCGCTGCCGTCGCGGCGATCGGCTGCCCCCTGCTTCCGGAGTCCGTTCCGTACCAACTCCGCTTCCTCCCCGTCTACTTCGTCCTGCCCCTGGGCGTCTGGGCGGTCGCCTCAGGAATCATCGCCCTGCGACGCATAGGCGGCGACGAGGGAGCCCGCCGCAACCGGGCGAAGGCCGGGATCACCCTCGGCGCCGTGGCCACGGTGACGGTGGTGGCCACCCTCGTCCGGGCGTACTGGGCGCTGAGCCGCATCTGAGAGCGGCGGGCCGCCCGGCCCTGGTGCCGGCGACCTGTCAGAAGGGGGCGGTCGGTCGCCACCCGACGCTCGAGCGGGTCGTGGGCGCCGGTGCGCACCGATGACCGGTTCTGGCCGACGTGTCGCCGCCCGCCGTGCGCGAGTTCGTCAGCCGGCCGACGCCTGTCGAATTCTCCCTGGAATCCCCGGTGAAGAGGCTCGGCGCGGCTGCTAGTCTTCGGCGTCTTGTCGCACATTCGTGCGCACACATCACGCCACTCGTCACATCAGTCCCGTGGGGGGATCCTGTCATGACCCAGTCAGTGCCGCCGTCCGAGGGCAACCCGTTCGCCCAGCAGTCCTCCGTCGGCGCACCGGGTGCGCCGCAGCCCGCCGACGGGAATCCCTACGCCCAGCAGCAGCCCGGTGCCGCGCTGCCTCCTCCGGTCCCTGCGCCGCCGGCCCGCAGCAACATCGCCCTCGGCCTGGTCGTCGCCGTCGTCGTGGCCCTGGTCGCCGCCGGTGTCTACGGCGCCATCATCGGTGCGACCGAGCGCGAGATCGGCTACGCGGCCATCGGCGTCGGTTTCCTCATCGGCTTCGCGGCGGGCAAGGTCGGGGGCGCCAACCCGGTGCTGCCCGTGGTCAGTGCCCTGCTGTCGCTGGGCGCCGTCTACCTCGGCCAGCTCATCGGCATCGCGGTGATCGGCGCCGACGAAGTCGGTGTCTCCGCGACGACACTGTTCACCGAGCACTTCGACGTGCTGACCGAGGGCTGGAGCGAGACCGCCGACGCGATGGCCTACCTGTTCCTCGCCATCGGCGCGTTCGCCGGGTTCTCCGGCGCGAAGAAGGGCGCACTGTAAACGACACGCGAGTACCGCCTGAACGCGCAACCCGCACATGACGCGGGCGCCGCATGACGCGGACGTCGAGAAGCGGGCCGTGCCTTCGTCGGCACGGCCCGCGCCTGCGGGACGGGTGCAGTTTCCTCGGGCCGTCAGCGCACCTTGTTCAGCTTGTCGAGGGCCTTGGCGAGACCGTTGGCCCACAGCTGGTTGACGCGCGACCGCTCGGCCGTGTTGGGGTAGCGGTTGGTGCAGCTCGTGCCGGGGCCGCCGCCCGACATCAGTTCGCTGCACGGGCCGGTGTAGTGGTCCGGCAACCCCAGCACATGGCCGGTCTCGTGCGCGGCGACGCGGATGGAGTCGTACCGCCGGTTCTGGGCGTAGTCGAGGAAGATGTAGCCCCTGCCGTGGCCGTTGGTGGAGGCGTAGGAGCCCCGGGAGTCGTTGCCCTCGTAGTACGAGAAGTCGCCGCTGCCCGAGGTGGACTGCAGCTTGACATTGCTCACGGAGCTGTTCCAGATCGACGCGGCACTCGATATCTGGGAACGGAAGCTCGGCGCCTGTGAGGCGTTGTAGTACACGGTCACCGACCGCAGGCTCGGGTTGGCCGCCTGCTTCTCGGCGACCGAGTCGAGGACCGCTTCGAAGAACGCCTTGTTG
The DNA here is from genome assembly GCF_036898465.1 of Streptomyces sp. B21-105. Classification (NCBI taxonomy): domain Bacteria; kingdom Bacillati; phylum Actinomycetota; class Actinomycetes; order Kitasatosporales; family Streptomycetaceae; genus Streptomyces; species Streptomyces sp. B21-105. The sequence continues at coordinate 8,955,248 of NZ_JARUMJ010000001.1, forward strand.
TTCGCCGACTCCTCGGCCGAACCGGTGTAACCGGCGACGAGGGCGGCGGAGCCGGTGGTCTGGGCGCTCGCCGGGATCGCGCTGCCGAGGGCCGCGAACGTCACGCCCAGGCCGAGCGCCAGCAATCTCCTGGAGGTCTTCACGGACGTGGAGGACGTAGGGGTGGACGTCATGTGGGGGGCTCCTGCTCGTTCGTGTGGGGTGGTGAACGATCGGTAGAGCCGAGTGTGCGGCAGCAGGGCGGCTCCGGGGATGATGCCAACCGGGGATAGCGCACGGCTATCAGAGCAACTCGGGCGGTTATGTTGGCGTTTGAACATCTGGCGTCTCATCAGACCCAGCGCCTACGCTCCGCGCATGGAGCTCGAGGTGAGGCACTTACGCGTGCTGTGCGCCATCGCCGACGCCGGGAGTCTGCACAAGGCGGCTCGTGAACTGGGCATGGCCCAGCCCTCGTTGAGCACCCAGCTGCGCCGGATCGAGCAGTTGCTGGGGGGCCAGCTGTTCCTCCGTGACTCCAGGGGCAGCCGCCCCACGCCGCTCGGGCAGGCGGTGGTCGGCCGAGCCCGGCCACTGGTCGCCGAACTCTCCGCGATCGTGACGGAGACCCGGGCCGCGGCCGCCCAGGCGGCAGGCGGGCAGCGGTTGCGCATCGGCGCGACCGCCAGCCGGGCGATCCCGGGCTGGCTCAGCCGGCTCCGCGCCCGCATGCCCGCGGTCGAGCCCAGCCTGCAGATGGACGTGTCCGCGAACGCCCTGTTGCGGCAAGTGGCCGAGGGCAGGCTCGACCTGGCGTTCGTGCACGAGGTCGAGGGCAGCCCGCTGCGCGTCCCGAAAGGGCTGGCCTTGCGCATCCTGGTGGAGCGCGAGCCCCAGTTCGTCACCATGGCCGCCGGCCATCCCGCGGCGGCCCGCAGCGAGGTGCGACTCGCGGACCTCGCTCACGACCGCTGGATGGTGGACGCCACCGTGGACGGCGAGTGGGACGGGGTGTGCCGAGTGCTGCGGGCAGCCGGGATCAAACCCGATCTGCTGCACGGCGACTACCTCACCGCCTACCTCCTGGCCGCCATCGGCGAGGTCGTCACGGTCAGCCAGCCGACCGCGCTCCCGCCCCGCTCCGACCTGGTCGTCCGGCCCCTCCACGGCGACCCGATAGGAGTACGACTGCTGCTCGCGGCCCGGACGGCAGACGAACTCGACGCCGAATTCCCGGAGTTGGAGAAGGCGTACTGGGAGGCGGCCTGTCAGGCACCGGCATACCAGGAGTGGCTGACGCGCGGAGCCGCCGGACGGCCCGCACAGACACTGCGCGCGGTGGGAGCCTGAGCAGTGACCGGTCGGTGCCGCAGGGATCTCACCCGCCGCCGGCTTCGGTCCGGCGAGCCAGGCGGAACAGGACCTGGGCGTACACGACGGTCGCCGTCGCGATGAGCGTCGGGATGACCGCCAGCGCGAGTATGCCCACCAGCGCGCGGACGTCTTCGGCACGCGGTGGGAGCCCCCGGTCCTTGTCCACGAAGAACCGGTAGCCGAACCAGGCCCAGATGGCCAGTGACAGAAGCAGCCAGCCGATCGACCACTTCTCGATCCGGTGACCGTCCTGGCGGAGCCGCTCTGCGTCAGTCCTCATCTCTCCCCCTGCTTCCCTCGTGCTCAGTGCTCAGTGCTCACTGCTCAGTGAGCACTGAGCACTGGCCCGTATCAGTGGCCCGTCAACGGTGGCCGGTTGTCGGTGGCCGGGCGACAGTTCATCACAGCGTGTGCGGGGCGCCGACACCGCTCCCGCGGCTCGCGTCGGTCACCGGCTCGTCGAGGGACGCCGCGAGGTTTCCGCCAGGTCGGCGAAGTGTCGGAGGTCCGGGGCTGATCAGCCGGTCGCGGACAAGGAGCGTGAAGGACGCGCGGCTCGCAAAGTGGCCTCCCTAGCCCGAATTCCGGTCACGGAATGCCGATTTCCGGTCACAATCCGATCAAGCCCGCTTCGCCATCGCTTACTTGACCGCTTCCGGTCTGACAACATCACCGAAGAGTGGGCAAGGGTGTCAGCGGAGGCTTGGGGGAAGCCGGGTGGCGAGTCACGGGGGGCGTTTCGGAGTGCGTTCGGGGCGGGCCACGCTTGTTCTGGCGAGGGCGCGAGCGCATCGGCCGCTGATCACCGCCGCGCTCGTCACCGTCCTGCTGACCGCATCCGTGCTGGCCGCCCTGGCCGCCTACTCGGCCGCGATCGGCGACGCGGCTCTGCGTCACTCGCTGGCCGAGCCGCGCAACGCCGCCGGTGCCGCGCTGGTCGTCACGGCCGAGGTGGGGACCGATCGTCGTCCGGCCGTCGACACCGCCGTGCGCGACGCGGCGCGCCGTACCTTCGACGGGCTGCCGGTGACCGTGCGGACGCTGGTGCGCTCCGGCCCGTACGCCCTGCCCGCGACCACGTCGGCCACCCCCACCGCCCCCACCGCACCCGCCCCCACCGCAGCCGCCCCCACCGCACCCGCGCCCGCCGCAGCCGCCCGGCCCGGCGGCAAGCCGGACCTCACGCACTTCGCGACGCTCGACCCCACCCAGGTCCGGTTCAGCCAGGGGCGCCCCCCGCGCGCGAGCACGCCGGACGTCGAGGTGGCGCTGCCCGACACCGCCGCACGACGGCTGCGGCTGGCGCCGGGCGCCCGCCTCACCGTGACCGACCGGCTCGGCGGGCCGCCCGTGCGGATCCTCGTCACCGGCGTGTACCGGCCCGCCGACCCGGCCTCCCCCTACTGGCTGACGGACGAACTGGCCGGTCGCGGCGTACGCCGGACATCCGGCTTCACCACCTACGGCCCCTTGCTGACGGCGCCCTCCGTCCTCGCCGGCGGCCGGGTGAGCGACGGACCGTCCGCATGGGTCGCCTCCGCCGACCTCACCCGCCTCACCGGCGAGCGCATCGACACCCTGCGCGCCGCCGCACGCACCGGACCGGCCGCCCTGCTGAAGCTGCGCACCGGGGACGACGGCGAGGCCGGGACGACCGCCAAGACCACCCTCCCTGAAGTCCTCGACCGGGTCGAGCGCTCCCTGCTCGTCTCCCGCTCCACCCTCCTGATCGTCGCCCTCCAGCTCGCCCTGCTCGCGGCCTGCGCGCTGCTCCTCGTGGCCCGGCTGCTCGCCGCCGAACGCACCGGCGAGACCCGGCTGCTGCGCGCCCGCGGCGCCTCCCGCGCCGCCCTCGCCGGCCTCGCCGCCCGGGAGGCGCTGCTGCTGGCCGGGCCCGCGCTGCTGATCGCCCCGCTGCTGGCAGGCCCGCTGACCCGGCTGCTCGCCGGACACGGAGCGCTGGCCCACCTCGGACTGGAGCTGGAGCTGCCTGCCGGCGGACGGCTCGGGGTGTGGCTGACGGCGGCCGGCGTGGCACTGGGATGCGCGCTGGCGGTGACGCTGCCGGCGGTCGCGGCGACCGGGTTCCGCACGCTCCGCGCCCGCCCCCTGCCCGCCTGGCTCGGGGCCGGGGCGGACCTGGGGCTGGCGGCGGCGGCCGGGATCGCCTACTGGCAGCTGGACAGCCGCGAGTCGGGCGCGGTGAGCGCGGACACCACCGGCGCCCTGGGCATCGACCCGCTGCTGGTCGCCGCGCCCGCCCTCGCGCTGCTGGCCGGCGCGGTCCTGACCCTGCGGCTGCTGCCCCTGGCCGCCCGCCTCGCCGAACGCCGGGCGACGGGCGGACGAGGACTGGCCACGGCGCTGGCCGGCTGGCAGCTCAGCCGCCGCCCGGGCCAGGGCGCAGGGCCCGTACTGCTGCTCGTCCTGGCCGTCGCACTCGGCGTACTGGCGATCGGCCAGGGCTCCTCCTGGGGACGCTCGCAGGGCGACCAGGCCGACTTCGTGGCCGGCGCGCCGGTGCGCGTCCTGGGCACCGGCGGCGGCGAACTCGGCCTCACACAGGGGTACGCGGCCGTGCCTCAGGTACGCGAGGCCGCCCCCGCCGTACGCACGACGCTGCCGCTGTCCGGTGACCGCACGGCGACGGTGGTGGCGCTGGACACCGCGCACGCGACGGACACCGTCCTGATGCGCCCCGACCTGGCGCCCGCCCCGATGAAGAAGCTGCTGGCAGGACTGGGCCCGGAGGGAGAGCCGGCGGGAGCACGCGTACCCGCCGGGACGACCCGGCTGACGCTGAAGGCGACCCTGGCCAGTTCGGTGCGGGGCGCGCAGACCGCGGCGACCGTGACCCAGACGCTGGAGGACGACCACGGCGTGCCCTACCCGCTGCCGTCAGGCATCCTCCCCGCCGACGCGCGCCCGCACCCGCTGTCGGTCGAACTGCCCAGCGGCCACGGACCGTTGACGCTCACCGGGATACAGCTCGTGCTGCCCGTGCCGTCCTCCCACGCGGAACAGCACACCCTCACCCTCGACGCCCTGACCGCGACGACCGCCGCCGGCACGGCACAGCCGGTGACCCTGCCGGCCGCGCCCTGGACGGTGGCCTCCGGCACCGACCAGCAGAGCTCGGCCGACGCGGGAACCGCGCCGACCAGCCCGCGCGTCCGCCCCGGCGCCCACCCGACCGCGGTGTACGGCACCGGCTACGTCCCGTCCGAACAGCCCTGGCTCAGCCCGTCACTGACGCTGCGCATGCAGATGGCACAGCCCCGGACCACCGCGGTGGCCGCCCTCGCCACCGACCGCTTCCTCGCCTCCACCGGCGCCCGCCCCGGCCAGACGATGGCCATCGCCGTGGAGGGGCAGAACGTGCCCGTGCGGATCGTGAGCGCCGTACGGCAGCTGCCGACGGTCCAGGGCGAGGAGGGCGACGGCGACGGCGGCGCCCTCCTCGTCGATCTGCCCGCCGTGAACCGGGTCCTCCAGGCCCGCTACGGGCTGGCCCTCGCCCCCACCGAGTGGTGGCTGCGGCCGGACTCGCCCTCGGACAGCGCGGAGATCGCCACCGCGCTGCGCGCCCGCCCCGACCTCGACCCCGAGCAGATCGTCGTGCGCGACGAGATCGCCGCCGAACTGCGCGACGACCCGTTCGGGGCGGGCCCGGAAGCCGCGTTCACCGCGGCGGCCGCCGCCGCGGCGGTGCTGGCCGCCCTCGGCTTCGCGGTGAGCGCGGCCGGGGCGCTGCGGGAGCGCAACGCCGAGTTCGCGATCCTGCGCGCCCTCGGCGCCCCGCGCCGCCGGCTGGCCCGTGCCGTCGCCGGCGAACAGGGCGTCCTGATCGCGCTGGCGCTGGCCGTGGGAACCGGCCTGGGCCTCGCCCTGACCCGCGCGGTGCTGCCGCTCGTCGTCCTGACCGGCGAAGCCACCCGCCCGGTGCCGGAGCTGTTCGTGGCACTGCCACCGCTGCGGGTGGCCGCCCTGGTGGCGGCCGTGGCCGCCGTCCCGGTCGTCGTCGTGGCGCTGCTGGCGGTGCGACAGGCCGATCCGGTGCAGGTGCTGCGGGAGGGGGAGTGACATGGTGATCCCGTTCAGTCGTACGAAGCGTGCCGCCGCCCCGTGGGTCCGCACCCGTCTGCGGTCCGCCCCAGGCGCCGCCCTCGCCCTCGCGCTGCTGGTGGCGGTGACCGCCTGCCTCGCCGCGGCGTTCCCGCGCGCCCTGGAGCGGTACGAGGACGCGGGCCTGCGTCACTCCGTCGAACAGGTGCCCCACTTCCGCAGCGTCGTCACCCTGTCCGCCCCGACGCCGCTGCCGAACCTGCCGCAGGACCAACGCGAGCAGGCACTGCGCCCCGCCACCGTGAAGCGCCAGTACGACAGCGTCATCGGCGCGGTCCGGCACCCCTTCGACCCCGACCCCCGCCAGTCGTCGTACGGCGTGACCACCTCCGTCAACCAGGAGGTGCCCGAGCCCTGGCTGCCCCGGCCGAGCGGGCTGCCCGCCCGCGTCTGCCTCGTCGCCCAGGCCGGCCTGGCCGACCACGCCCGGCTGAGCCAGGGCCGTCTGCCCCGCGCGTCCGCCTCGGTCACCGCGACGACGCCCGAGGTGGAGGCGGCGGTCAGCGCGGACACCGCCAAAAGCATGCGCATCGAGGTCGGGTCGGTCCTGCACGTCCCCGGCGCGGGCCGGGACGCGCTCGCCGTCCGGATCACCGCCATCGTCGAACCCCGCGACCGGGACGGCGCCTACTGGGCGACGGACACCCTGCTGCGCACCCCCGTGCTGATGCGGGTGGCGCCCGTCGACCCGGAGTCGCCCCGGTACTGGCTCGGCGCGCTGCTGCTGCCGTCCGAGGCCGCCCCGGCGCTGCTGGGCACCGAGGGCCGGCCCTACCGCTACTGGCGGCTGGCCCCCGACCCGCACACCCTGCGCCACCGCGACCTGGGCGCGCTCGAGTCCGCCCTCGCCGCCCTGACGTCGGGCCCCGACCTCCAGCGGATACGCACGGCCACCGACCCCCTCACGGACGCCCGCACCGGCCTCGACGACGTCCTCGCCTCCTACTCCCGCCTGCACGACGGCGTCTCCCCGCTGATCGCGGTCGCGGCGTTCGGCAGCGGCACGGTCGCCGTCGTCGTCCTGGCGCTGGCGGGCGGCCTGGCCGCCGACCGCCGCCGCACCGAACTGGCCCTGCTGCGCGCCCGCGGCGCCTCGCTGGCCGGCCTCGCCGCCCGTCTGCTCGCGGAGACGGCGGTGGTCGCCGTCCCGGCCGGGGCCCTCGGCCTGGCCGTGGCGATGCGGGCCCTTCCCGGCGCCCGGGCCCTGCCCGCCGTACTGGCCGCCCTCGCCGTCACGCTCGTCGCCGGCACCGCCCTCCCCCTGCGCGCGGCTGCCGCCCACCGGGTCGTCCGCATCCCCGCACTCCGCCAGGACGTGACGTCCGTACGACCGTCACGGCGGCGCACGGTCGCGGAGCTGACGCTGGTGGCGGTCGCCGCCGGCGCGGTGGTGACCCTGCGCCGGCAGGGCACCTCCGGCGGGTCCGGCGATCAGCTGATCTCGGCGGCGCCCGTGCTGGTGGGGGTGATCGCCGCGCTGCTGCTGGTCCGCCTCTACCCCTTTCCCCTGCGCGGCCTGGCCGGCCAGGCCGGACGGCTGCGCGGTGTGGTGAGCCATCTGGCCCTGGCCCGGGCCGGCCGCCGCACCTCCGCGTCCGCGGTGCTGCCGCTGCTCGCCCTGCTCACCGCCCTCACCACGGCCTCGTTCGGCGGCTCGGTCCTGGCGGGCATCGGCGAGACCAGAAGCCAGTCGGCGATCCTCGCCGTCGGGGCCGACGCCCGGCTGGAGTCGACGGTCGGCCCCCTGCCCGCGGGACTGGCCGAGCGGGTCCGCCGGATCTCCGGCGTCCGGGACGTCACCGCGGTGAGCATCGCGTACCAGGCGAAGCCGAACGACGGCCGCCAAGCGGTGCCGGTGGTGGGCGCGGACCCCGACCGCTATGCGGAGCTGACGAGCCGCACGGGCCTCGGCGCCTTCTCCGAAGGCGTACTGAAAACGGACCGCCGGGAGTCCGGGTCCGGCGCCGTGCTGCCCGCAGTGGCCTCCCCGCGCGTCGCGGACGCGCACGGCTCGTCCCCGTTCCCCGTCACCATGGAGGACGGCAGCAGTGTCACCGTCCGCATCGTCCTCGTCCGGGACAGCACACCCGCCGTGCCGGGCGCCGACTTCCTGGTGGTGGACCGGGCCGGCCTCGACGCCACGGCCGCCAAGCCGACGACGCTGCTGTTGACGGGCCCCGAAGCGGACGGCCGCGCCCTGCGCGAGACGGCCGGCGGCGAGGTGTCGGTCCGCCTCCGCGCCGACGAGCGGGCCCGGTACGTCGACTCTCCCCTCCAGTCCGGCGTGGAGCACCTCTACACGGCGGCGGTGGCGGCAGGCGCCGGCTACGCCGTCCTCGCGCTGCTCCTGTCACTCCTGCGCGCCGCTCCCGAGCGCGTCGCGCTGCTCGCCCGCCTGCGCACCATGGGCCTCACCCGTGCTCAGGGCCGCCGCATGCTCGTCCTGGAGTCCCTGCCCCAGGCCGTGCTCGCCGCGGTGGGCGGCGTCCTGACCGGCTGGTGCGCGATCCTTCTGCTCGCCCCCGGCGTGGACCTGACCGCAGTGGCCCTGCCGCCCTCGGTCGTTCCCCTGAAGCAGACCCTGCTGTCCCCCGACGCCTGGTCGCTGACGGTGCCGACGCTGGCCGTCATGGCGGTGACGGTGGGCATCGCCGGCGTACAGGCATCGTGGGCGGGGAGGAAGGGCGCGGTACGGGAGTTGAGAGCGGGTGACACCAGGTGAGCGGGCCGGCCCGCCGCCTCCCCGGCGGACCCGGCCTTAACGACGTCCCGGGCGGCCCCGGCGGTCCTGCGGTCGCCTGCCTCCCCGGCGGCCCCGGAGAGCCGGACGGCCACTCCTCGGGAGCCACCGGAGGCAGAACCCGATAAGCCACATCCGGCCCTCCCGGGCCGCCTCACACCTTACGGAGCCCGATGACGACGAATCCCACCCTCGCCGAACTGACCGACAAGGCGACCGCCACCCGCGATCGGCCCGCCTACGGCCACGACGCGCTCATCACCTGTGACCGTCTGGTCCGCATCTTCTCGGCGGACGGCGTGGAGGTGCAGGCCCTCCAGGGCCTCGACCTGCTCGTCCGCGAGGGCGAACTCATGGCTCTGGTGGGCGCCTCGGGCAGCGGCAAGTCCACCCTGATGAACATCCTGGCCGGCCTGGACACCCCCACCGCCGGAGTGGCCAAGGTGGCCGGCCACGACCTGCTGGCCATGACCGCGAAGGACCGCCTGCACTACCGGCGCAAGGTGGTCGGCTTCATCTGGCAGCAGACCTCCCGCAACCTGCTGCCCTATCTCACGGCGGCCCAGAACGTCGCCCTGCCCCTCCAGCTGGCGGGCGGGCGACACCGCTCCCGCTCCCGGGCCCGCGCCGAACGTGCCCTGGAACTGCTGGAGTTGCTCCAGGTCGCCGACTGCCGGGACCGCCGCCCGCAGGAGATGTCCGGCGGTCAGCAGCAGCGCGTCGCGATCGCCGTGGCCCTCGCCTGCGACCCGGCGGTGCTGCTCGCCGACGAACCCACCGGCGAGCTGGACTCCCACACCGCCCAGCAGATCTTCGCCGCCTTCCGCACGGCGAACGAGGAGCTGGGCACCACGATCGTCATCGTCACCCATGACCGCGCCGTGGCCACCGAGGTCCGCCGGACGGTCGCCATCCGCGACGGCCGCACCTCCACGGAGGTCCTGCGCCGCAGCGAGGTCGACGAGACCACCGGCCACGAGACGTTGGTGGCCCGCGAGTACGCGATGCTCGACCGGGCCGGCCGCCTCCAGCTGCCCGCCGAGTACACGAAGGTGCTGGGCATGCGCGACCGGGTGGCGCTGGATCTGGAGGAGGACCACATCACCGTATGGCCGGACGACAGCGGGCACAGCTGATCGCCCGACCGCGACCCGACGGCAGGCGCGCGGGCCGCTCGCCGCGTCGACGCGCCGCGGTGACGCGCCGTGCCGGGCCGGCCGACGGCGAACTCGTCACCGTCGTCACCTGTCACACCTCACCCGTCACCGGGCAGGCGACGGCTCGGCCTGCTCACTCGCCGCCCCCTGTATCTCCCCGTCGCGCAGCTCCAGCACCCGGTCGGCCAGGCCGAGCAGCGTCGCGTCATGCGTGGCCACCAGGGCGGTGACGTGTTCGCTGCGCACGACCGCCCGCAGCAGTTCCATCACCGTCTGGCCGGTCTCCGCGTCCAGCTGGCCCGTGGGCTCGTCGGCGATCAGCAACGAGGGGTTGTTGGCCAGGGCGCGGGCGATGGCGACCCGCTGCTGCTGGCCGCCGGAGAGCTCGCCGGGCCGCTGCGCCGCGTGGTCGGCGAGGCCCACCAGGGACAGCAACAACTCGACCCGCTCCTCGCGCTCCCGTACGTCGGCCCGACGCATGCGCATCGGCACACCCACGTTCTCCGCGGCCGTCAGGATCGGGATGAGGCCGAACGACTGGAAGACGAAGCCGATCCGGTCCCGGCGCAGCGCCAGCAGGCCGTCCTCGCCGAGCTCCGACAGGTCGAGGCCGTCCAGGGTGACCCGCCCGCGGTCCGGCGCGTCGAGCCCTCCGACGATGTTCAGCAGGGTGGTCTTCCCGGAGCCCGAACGCCCCTTGAGCGCGACGATCTCACCGCGGGGGATGTCGAAGGACACGCCGCGCAGGGCATGGACGGCGGCGGCTCCCTGACCGTACGACTTGTGGACGTTCTCGACACGCACCATGGCCTTGGTGACGCCCTGGCTCATGTTGTCCTCCCTTGATCCCCTGTGGGCCGGGCGCCAGTATCGCGGCCTTCCGCCCGGCCCTCAACGCCTGCCCGTCAGCTCACTGCCTCGTCCACTGCCTCGTCCACTGCTTCGTCGTGCGCAGGCGTGGTCAGTGCTCGCAGAGCGAGAATTCGCGCTCATAGAGCTGCTCGTTGTGTTCGGCGACGAAGAACTTGCGTTCCTGCATGAGTTGTTCGCGGAAGTCCCTGGCCTGCTCGAGCGTCATCGTCGAAGTGTCGGACCACGGCTGCTGCGGTGGCACATCGGAGGTCGAGACGATCTGCTGCGACGGGTCGACCAGGAAGAACGCGAGAGTCTTGCGGTGGCCCGGTCGGGTGGGGTCGGCGAGGCGGAACGGGCTGACCCGGTGCTGCAGGATGTTGGGGAACGCCAGGCAGCGGCCCGCCGGGGTCGACGTCGACCCCAGCGTCTGGTTCAGTGCGTCTTCGTCCTCCAGGCCGTAGACCTCACGCAGGCCGTTGTCGTCGTTCTGCTCGTAGTCGGGATCGTCGAGCGCCGTTCGGAAACCCAGCCGGCTCTCGGTGATGTTCTCGCTGTCCCAGTAGTAGATGCCTGTCGAGACGATCCGCTCGTTCATCATCCCCTCGACATGCCAGGAACCACCGGCGTATTCGGGCTTGTCGGGGGAGAGGTGAAGGGTGGCCAGCTTGACGATGACCTGGAGGCTGCGGCCGCGCAGGTCGACGCGGGCGGACTCGTCGGGCGACTCGGGCGGGGTGAAGGCCGGCGCGTCCGGGACGACCGGGCGGCGGTTCTCCCACCAGTCGTCCTGCGCCTCTTCCCACGCGGTGACGGCTTCGGCGTGCGACGCGTCATCGGTGTAGGAGGACCTGTCCGGGAATTGCGGCTGCGAGTCGTACCACCCGTAGGGATCGGCCTCGATCCGCAGGGGCCGTGGATGGCGCAGATCGGTGAGGACGTTCTCGAACAGGGGGCGCAGGCGCGCGAACAGGTCCGGCAGGACGGCGGCCAGTTCACGATGAGTCTCGGGGTGGACGTTGTTGACGTACGAACGGAAGGCGACACTCCCGTCGTCGTCCACGTCGACGTCCGTGGGCAGCCACTGGAACTTCTCCGAGAACTCGTGTTTCGAGTAGCGGTCCGTCGGGTTCTGCCAAGCCTTCTCGGGCGCCCCGCTCACTTCTCTCACCAGGCAGAACAGTGAGGGATGCACCAGATCCAGTACCTGCCCGTCGGACCCGGGATGCCAGTCCCGCTCCGCTTCGGGGACCTGTTCCAGTATCTGAACCGCCTCGCTCAGCCGGGACCTGAGCTTGTCGTCGACCAGGGTGTCCGACTGCCACACCCCGTCGACGGCGGACACCTCGACGCCGCTTCGTGCGTCCCGCAGCGCGGCGTAATGCCGGAGTTCGGCAAGCACGTACTGGACCTGCGCCTCGGTGAGGCCCTGGGCGACCGCTTCCTGCGTCCACCTGGCGACGATGTCGGCGTCGTTCATCTTGTCGAACCATCCCGGCTTCGTCCGGATCAGCGAGCTGCACTGCATCATCTCGAGTTCCCGCAGCGTTCGGGGGGTCGCGTACGACAGGGAAGGTGAAGCACGAAAGGGCAGCGGGAAGGCAGTCAGGCCGGTCAACGCTTCTGATCCTCACAGTCGGTGGGCAGTGGCGGGAAGAATACGTCAGCACACTGACACCGCCCGGCGTTCGGGGCGCGCACGACGGTGTGCCGGCCGGCCCGATCGTGGTCTCGCGGCACTGCACGACGGCGGCGACCGGGGCGCTGTCGTGCGAAACGGCGAGGCGCCCGGGTCCGTCGGCCTGACGGACCCGGGCGCCTCGCCGTTTCACTTCACTTCACCTCACCGCGTCACCTTCGCGTACGGCGCGAGGGTGATCCGGTCGATCAACGGCGCGTACCGGGAGCGGAGCAGCACGCCGGGGAAGGTGTCCGAGGCGTAGGTGACGCCGTCGAAGTTCGGGAGTTCTTCGGAGCGGAAGGTGAGCGTGTTCCGTCCCTTCTCGAGCTGGACGGGGACGGTCAGTTCCCAGAAGTTGTTCTGGTGGAAGGTGTGCGGGAAGAAGACCCGCCGGGTCTCGCCGCCGTTCACGGTGAGGTCGGCGTGACGGGTGAGCGGGTCCGGGTTGTAGTGGGTGGCCGGGGACTGTTCGGGGTTGGCGTAGCGGATGCGCAGTGCGTGCAGGCCCGGCTTGTCCGCGGTGACCGTGAACGTGGCGGTGTTGCCGTTGCCCGGTTCGCCGCCGATGCCGCTGATCGCGGTGCCGTCGGTGGCCAGGGAGAGGGGGCTGAGGGTGGCCGAGCCGGTGAGCTCGGCGTCCTGGGCCTCGTACGTGCGCGCCTCGAGGGCGCCTTCGGTCGGGGTGACCGTGAGGCGGTCGACGAGGGTGATGCCCGAACCTCCGGTCACCGTCACCTTGTTGACGCCGCCGGAGAGGGAGACGGCGACGCTGTTCCTGCGCTTGCCCAGGCGCAGGACGTCCTGGCCGTTGACCGTGACACGGCCGTCCGTGCCGACGAGCGTGTCGAACGTGAGGGTCGCCTCGCGGTCGGCGGGGGAGTAGACCCAGAAGGTGGCGGTTCCCTTCTTCGGGAGCCGGGCGGCGCCCGCGCCGGTGGCCGCCCGCTCGGGCAGGTCGTAGTCGGGGCGCGACCCGCCGCCCAGCCAGGCCAGTTCGCCCTCGTACACCTGCGTGCGGGCGGAGGCGTCCGGAAGGGACAGGGTCAGCCGGTCCACGATGGCGTCACCCTTGGTGACCCGCTTGCCGTCGAGGCTCTTCGCGGCGAGCGTCAGGATGTGCCTGCCCTTGGTGAGCTCGACCTCGGTGTCGCTGTGATCCCACACCACCCACTTGTAACCGAGCGGCAGGTGCATCTCCTGCTCGCTGTCCGCCGTGCCGTCCACCCGCAGGAACACGTTGGTCGGGCCCTGCTCCTGGACCTTGTCGAAGGTGTTGAGGGAGTTGGCGAAGACGCTCAGATCGTAGGCGCCGTCCTCGGGCACGTCCACGGGGAAGTCGAGCGTGACGTCCGAGCCGGTGCGCAGGCCGCCCACGTCGTAGCCGCCGGACGTGTAGAACTTCGACACGTCCTTCGTGGAGCCCTCGGGGCCGTTCTTCGAGTAGCCGGACCCGGTGTGGGCGGCGTCCTCGGCTTCGTACGAGCCCTGCCAGCGCACGGGCGCTGACTGCGTGGACTTCGCCTTCCCGCCCGGGCTGAGGACGATCTCGTACGCCGAGGACTCCTTGAGCGCCGGCAGTGTGCCGTCGCCGAAGTCGGCGGAGACGGAGCCGTCGGCGCCGACCTTCAGATTCGTCTCCGCGAGCAGCTTCGGGCCCGGGTTGTCGCCGATCTGCCCGCTCCACTCGATCTCGCGGATCCAGGCGTGGACGCTCTTGCCGAAGACCTTCTTCGGGATGCCGGCGAAGGTGATGTGTCCCTTGCCGGAGGAACCGCCGAAGATCAGCCGGGCCTGCTTCTTCTTCTCGTCGAGGGTGGCGACGCCCTGCATGGTGTAGTTCTGGCCGGGGAACGGCGGGTCGACCGTGACGGTGTGGCCGCTCATGGACGCGTATGAATGCAGCAGCCACCACTGGCCGTTGGCGCGGTTGGACTGGACGGCGGAGTCGGAGAGGTTGCCGTCGATGTTCCAATATGCGATGTCGGCGTCCACCTTGGACTCCTCGATCGCGGACACCCACTGGATCATCTGGCCGGGGACGGAGGTGTGATAGTTGAAGGCGTACTCGTTGATGTTGACGGGGAGTCGGGTGCCTTCCCGGTCGGTTCCCTTGAACAGGGCCTTCTCCCACGTCCGGTATTTGGTGACGCCGGCGCGTACCGCCTCCGGGTGGCTCAGCTCGTGCCAGGTGATCACGTCCGGCAGGGTGCCGGCGGCGAGGGTGTGCGTGAGGAAACCCTTCACCTGGTCGTACAGGATGCTGGTGTTGGGACCGGCGATGCGGGCGTCGGGCATCCTGCCCTTGATGAGCCGGTACGCGGAGTCCCAGGCGGCGAAGAACGCGTCGGGGGAGTTCAGCCAGCTGACCTTGTCGTAGCTCCACTCACCGGTGCCGAACATGTTGCCCTCGGGCTCGTTGAACGGCACGAAGACGATGTTGTCCTGGTACTGGCGCGGCAGCCGCAGCACCTGGTCGACCTGCTTGGCGATCTTCTCCTCGTACAGCTTGACCTTCTCCGCGGGGGTGGCGCCCGGCCACTCGTACGGGAACCCGCGATGGATGTCGGTCATGTAGATGTACACGTCACCGTCGGTGGAGTCGGCCAGCGGCTTGACGACCTCCAGCGCGTCGCCTCCCGGATGCTGAGGGCCGTCCTGCGCCTTCGTGGACACGGTGCGCAGGCCCATGCCCTCGATGAGGTTGTTGGTGGGGACGTCCGTCCCGTACACGCCATAGAGGGTGCCGGAGGCGCCGCCGTGGAAGGCGCCGGTGTCCGAGCCGAGGTCGACGGTGAGTTCGCCTTCCCGGACGACGGTGACGGTCGCGGTCACCCGGCGCCCGGCCGCCGTGCCCGCCGAGGTGAACGTGCCGGGCCGGGCGTACTTGTCCGGCGGTACGGCGTCCCAGACGATCGGTGTGTCGCGGTCGTAGCCGTCGGAGTAGGAGGAGCGGACCGACGAGGGGAGGGCCGGGGCTGTTCCGGTGGTGGTACGGACCTCGAAGGACGTCTGCGACAGCGTCTGGAGCGTGGGGACGTCGCCGACCACACCCGCCACCTGCTCGGCGCTGAGCGCCGCGTGCCATACCGTGAAGTCGTCGATCGCGCCCTTGAGGAGCGGATCCGGGTAGAAGGACTTTCCGATGTAGCCGGCTGCCGTGGCCGAACCGTCCAGCAGGTCCTTGGCCTTGACGGTCGTCGCGGAGGAGGAGACCGCCACGCCGTCCAGGTAGGTGGTGACCTTCCCGGCGGCGGCGTCGAGGGTCACCGTGACCGTGCGCCAGGCGTCGGCGGGAAGCGGCGCGTACCCGGAGACCTGGGACTCCGCGCCCCCTCCACCGGTGGTCACGGCGGTGCGCAGCACCCCGCCGTTGTTGGACGGGGTGGTGAAGAGGTACTTCGTGGTGCCGGCGCCCAGATCGAAGATCCGCTGCCAGGACGATGTGTCGTCGCCCCACTTCACACGGGCGGACACCGTCAGGTCGGTCGCCTCGCCGACCACTTCCCGGGGCAGGCGCACGTACGCGCCGTCGGACGTGGGTGCCCCGCCGGGCAGGGCGAGCGCCTTGCCGCCGCCCGTGCCTTCCACGGACTGCGCGGTGGAGCCGTTGACCAGACTCGCCGTCAGGCCGTTGCCGGAACTGTCGGTGATCTTCCCGGACGTGAGGTCGTCCTCGTCGAAGGTGTAGCGGGCCGTGGGCCGGGGTGTGTCGGCCGCCTGCGCGGGCACGGCCGGTGCGGCCAGCAGGCCCGCGCCGAGGGCCAGGACCGCGGCGGCGGTCGAGGCCCGGCGGCGGCCTGAACTGTCAGCGGGTGACGCGGATGGCATGTACTGCGTCCTCAATCCTGTGAGTTACGGTCCCGGTCGGCCTGGGCCGGCCCGTGGCAGTCGGCCGCATGCCGGGCCGCTGAACAGGACCCGGTGGCACGCGACATCGAACCGGTTCGATATCGAGGCCTCCCGAAGGCGGAGAGCCTCCTGGGGCCAGGTCGGTGTCCGGCATGGCAACAGGTCGTGGGGGGTGGACTCGGGGTCGTCGGAAGGATCACTCCATCGAATCGGTTCGCAGGAAGCTAACACTGGGAAAATCCCGCAGCAATACCCCCGACGCAAGGAGAGCCGGCGAGTGGGATGGATCGTACGGATTGTCCTGCTGCACGGAGAGACGCCCTGTATCGGCTGTGGACGACCATGCACCGCGGCGACATCGACCCGCTTCGAGCGGAGAGCGGACGGCGGCATGGTGCCGCGCTCCCCGCTCGGCGCCAAGGGGGTCCCGCGACGTTCGTGCGGTCCCCCGACGGCAGCAAGTACTGGATCATCGCCACCGACCTGTGCTGGGGCTGCGGTTCGACCGTGGACGGCTCCACCGACAACGGCAGCCGCAACCTGGTGGTGCGGGAGTCGACGGACCTCGTCACCTGGTCGCAGCCGTGGCTGCTCAACGTCGCCGGCGCGACCCCCGACGGCCGCAACGCCTGGGCCCCCGAGGCGATCTGGGCCCCCGAGACCAACGCAGGCGCGCGCGGCGCAGTGGGAATCGAAGACGGACTGCGTGCGGCTTCCCATGCAGGGGCCGCACACAGCCGGTCGCCGGCCTTGCGCCCGGACTTGATCTCAGCGCTGCTGTGGCGGTCGGGCGCCGACTGGTTCCACAGCTCGACGCGGCGGCCCCTGAAGCCGAACGAGGCTCCGCTCTGCGGCAGTCCGCGTTGCCCACCGCAGAGTGCGCCACAGACCTGTGGAAACCTTGCGAAACAGCCGTGACCTGCGCTTTCGGGCAGCATGCTCACGTCACCCCGTACCGTGACCGCCTCTGTCGGCAAGACGCTCGCGGCTATGGCTACGGCACGAGGACCACGGAGTTGATCGGCGTCATGTCGTACGGCGCGAAATCACCGGTCTCCCGGGCCACTTCGGAGCAGTTGACGCCGTTGTACCCGAAGCAGACCTGGAAGCCGGCACCGCCGGTCTGGCTGTTGACCAGCACGCGATCGCCGGTGACGTTGGACAGGTTGTGATAGCCGTAGCTGTAGAAGATGTTCCGACTCAGGATGCCGCCGTCCGTCTCGCGGATGCAGACTGCTCCGGACGGGCAGGCTGTCGCCGCGTCGGCGCTGGGCGCCATGGCGAGCCCACCCCCGACGGTCAGTGCCAGCGCTGCAGCGGTCGTCGCGATCCTGCGCATGTTCGGCCCCCTTGTTCTGATGTCCACGTTCGAGGTCGCCCCAGAAGAGTCCCTGCGACGAGGGCGCCCCGCCAATGTCCCTTCCGGCCATTGTCGCCACGCTGGCGTGACGCCATCACTTCCCGCCCTGGCCAGGGGCGCTCCTAGTAGCTGTCGTAGCTGGGCTTGCCGTTCGGCCGGTAGACGCCGACGACGGTGCCGCCCTTCGTCGTCGAAACGTTGACCGGCTCCAGCGCAGTGGGGATCGCTCCGTCGGCGAACAGCCGCTTGCCGGTGCCGACGATCACCGGGTGGACGGTCAGCCGGTACTCGTCGACGAGGTCGTGCCGCATGAGCGTCTGAGCGAGGTCCCCGCTGCCGACGACGTTGACGTCGCCGCCGTCGGACTCCTTCAGCCTGCGTACCGCATCGACGGTGTCGCCCTGGAGCAGCGTGGAGTTCTGCCACTCGACCGACGTCAGGGTCCGGGACGCCACGTACTTGTGCATGCTGTTCATCCGGTGGGTGAACGGGTTGTCGGGATCGGCGGTCGGCCAGTACGACGCGAAGATGTCGTACGTCTTGCGGCCGAGCAGCATCGCGTCGGAGTGCTCGTACCAACCGGCGATGGCCGCGCCGACCTCGTCGTCGGCCACCGGCTTCTGCCAGCCGCCGTGCTCGAAACCGCTTTCGGCGTCCTCGTCCGGACCACCCGGCGCCTGCATGACGCCGTCCAGGGTCAGGAACGTGCAAACAATGATCTGGCGCATGGTGCGCTCCCTTCGTCGACGGGTAGACCCCAGGCTCGCCGGAAACTCATCGGCGGGCTTTCCGCGGCGCAGCACGGGCAGCCGTTCGAAGCCATTCGGAGGTGTGGCGCGGTACCTCTCGGCCGACCCCGGCGAGGTCTGGCGTGCGCGGCCCGAAGCCCGGGGGCGGGCGAGCCGCGGGGAGGCGCGCGGCGCACGATGCCGGGCTGCGCCCGCTTCGACCGCGCACCAGTCCGCCCTCAACGGCGTCTGATCGATCCGCTGGATGCCGCGGTTGCGTCCACACACAGCGGCAGAAACGGGACTTGAGAGGGTGTCAGGTCCATCATGCCTGCTCGGAGACGGTTTCGGTAGGACCCAGCGCACGCCCGTTCGACCTTGTGGCAGTCGATTTCGCGCGCGAGACTCGTCGTCATCCACTCCCCGGTCGACGTGTCGGCAGCCCTTGGCGGCTGTCGATGCGTTCACCGTGCTGTCTCGCTGTGTGACGTGCGTCGACCGGGGGTGACGGGACGAAGGGGGAGCAATGGATCAGGACATGGTGATGCTGGCGAGGGTCAGACTGCTCAGTGCCAACCGGCGCGTGGTGCGCGGTGCCGAGGGGCTGTGGATCTACCGCCTTCTGACGCCGGTCGAGCCGGAGGTGTACGGGTCGAAGCTGGCGTACGTCCTGGTGGAGGCGAGCGCGTCGCTCCTGGTGCAGGGGTCGCCCGAGCAACGGTTGGCCCTGTTGGACGAGGCCATGGAGGTGGCCAAGGCTCTCAGTGCGTCGAATCCCTACCGGTCCATGGTGCTGGCGAGGGCCCTGGCCGCCAGGAAGCGCGAAATGGAGGGCCGACCGACGGCGCCCCCTGTGCCCGAGGGCTCAGGAGCATCGGACGCCCCTTAGAGGAGAGCCGCAGCGCGCGCATGACCGTGTGAGCGTCGGACCACGACTTCTCAGACGGTGAAACCAGGGGAGGAACCGGTTGCTGTCGTGTCTGGCGCCTGTCGGTTCACTCCCGAGGAGTGTCGCATCGAGCTCTGAACGCGGCCCGCGGCCTCTACGGTGCGGGCAGCACGGAGTGCAGCACGATGGGGGAGGCCTGGAGCGCGGTCAACTGAAGTGAGCGCCATATGACGTCGGAGGCGTCACGCGGCCGCCCGGTCCCGCGTCGGGGACCGGGCGGCCGTCAGCGGGTGCACCGTGGGCGGTGTCGGGGTGTGGGGGATCAAGGGTCGTCCTTCAGCCGCCGGCACGGCGCGGACATCGCGATCCCGGCAACGCCGGTGACATCGGGTGACATCGGTTCTCCCGGGCACGGACCCGGAGGCCAAGCAGGTCGTGCGCGGACCTCTCGCCGACCTCGGCCGGCAGCAGGAGTGGGTCACGGCTCGGCGGGACGGTGACCGCACGGGCCGCCGGGGCGGCGATCCTGTTCGTGCCACCCGTGATCCGGTCCAGTGATCCGATCCAGCGGATTCGCGCCCTTCGCAGTCTCGATCACCCGCTGGGTGCCCGGCGCGACGGAGGACGATGACCCGCATCACGTGCCATGGACCTGTCCACGCCAGGTCAGCGTCAATTCCCCGACGACCGGCAGCCCGAGGGTGGGGGCCAGGGTTCCGCTCCCCGTCATGCCCGACGTGAGAGGCAGGGTGAATTGCTGGAGCGTGGCGATCAGATGGCGGTGCCCCTCGCCGCCCGGCACCAGCACCCACAAGTGAAGGGTCTTCGCAGCGGGCTCCCACTCCCAGACCCCTTCTTGGCTCATGGCTCCGCCGATGAATGCCATGGTGCCGAACCATTTGTCCGTCGGGTGAGGGCCTGAGATCCCCGTATCCTCCCACTCGAACTCGATCTGAGCAGTCTGAGGGGTCCAGCTCGGGATGATGTCAATCTGCCCGCCGCGTCTCATGATCGCTCCTGATCAGTGTGGCTGGAGGTTTCCCGGAGCGGCCCACAAGGCCCATCGTTCCAGCGTAGGGCGCGGCGTCTCTGCCGGCGACTTCACATGATCTCGTTGAATCGACGAATCACCCTGCGGAAAGCCGGAGTGGGGGATGCCGGCCTTGGTGGTCGGCGGTGCGAGGGCGGCCTCGGTCCCCTGGGGGATCGGTGCGACAAGCACCCAAGGGACGGGGCGTGAGAGGGTGTGATTCGCTTCGGGACAGGGGGAGATGTGGGGCTCACCTACAACTACGACATCTACGTGCGTCCGCGGAATGTCGGCAGGGTGTTGACCGAACTGGCCGAACTGGCGCCACCGGCCCGTGCCGTGCCGCCGTTGGAGATCACCCTGCCCGGCGGTGACCGGCTCGTCCTCCCGTTCACGTCCCGTTTCGAGAGCGAGCCGGTCGACTGCTCCACGAGCAGCACGCTCGAGCTCGACATGTCCCTCATGTTCGAGCTCGATGACGCACTGCGTGAGTACGCGCAGACGAACGGCTCCGACCCCGAGGCCGACGGGCGCATCCAGATCGGGTACATCTACGCGATGATCCGCTTCGAGTCCCTTCTGCACCCTGGCTACACGTCGGTGGACTGCTGGGCAGCGACGACGGGAATGAGTCGCTTGTTCGCGCGGTCGGTCAACATCAGGAAAGTGTTCACCGAGCTCACCGCCGACAGCGGAGGAGTGTGCTGCCTGTTCGACACCGGAGACGGCGCCCCCGAGCAAGTGTGCTGGCTCAACGGTGAAGCCACTCAGGAGATGGTCTCCGGTCCTCGCTTTCCCGATCGGCGAGCACTTGCGGCGACTTGGGCCGACCCGGAGAAGTGAGCATCGGTGCTCCCTCGCTGAGGCCACGAGATCGGGGCGGCCGCGCCCTTCGGCGTTTCATCGGCCACCGCCCGACGCCGGGCCGAACGTGTCGGCCAGGCTGGTCAGGACGGAGCCGGGCCAGCTGGTCTCCCCGAACACGCTGACCGGCATGGCGAGCACGCCGCACTCACGCAGGAGCGTCCGAGCCGGGATGCCGACCGGGAAGAAGTAGTTGCCGGGGCAAGTCCGGCTCGCCGTGGGAACTGCCCCGAGCACGTCGTCCGGCAACCGTTCGAACAGCCGCTCAGCCCGTGCGGCCAGTTCGTCGACGATGCGCCCGGGCATGTCGCCGTGCTCGGTCAGCAGTCGGTGGGCGAGTCCCAGTTGCTCCCGGGCCGGCGGGTCCGACCGGAACGCTTCGGCCCACTCCGCCCACTCGGCCTGCTCCTCGCCCAGAAGGACCACGCCGAAGGTGCGTGGCCACAGCCAGCCCTTGGTGACCGAATGCAACAGGACCGCGCAACCGGTGTCCAGCAGTCGCCGTGTGCCCATGGCGAACGGAGCTCCCAGGTCGTAGACGCTGTCGATCAACACACGGCGGCGCGGTGATTCGCGCAGCCACGAAATCACCGCGGCGCACTCGGCCTCGGACAGGTAGCGGCCCAGTGGCTTGCTGGGGTTGGCGAGCAGCAGGTACTCGGCCCGGTCGTCCGCCGGCGAGTTCGGCAGGGCCGGCGCCGGCAGCGTCGGGTAGGACGCGGGCTCCAGGCCCGCAGCGCGGGCCAGCTCGAAGTAGACCGGATACACGTCGCTGGGAAGCCACAACCGCGCCTGCACGGCGTGCAGGCGCTGGAACACCACACCGAGCCCGTGCCGAACTCCTCGACAGACCATGGCGTGGCCGGACCACTCTTCCGGCAGCTGAAAACGCCGCAGCCAGGCACGGGCGAGGTCACACCGGTGCACCGTACTCACGTCGGCAGGCGGCTTCGGTCGCATCGGCGCAAGTGCCCGGTACACGTTGGTCTCGGCGGCGTCCAGAAGCGACGGGGAACCGCTGAGTTCCCGCTGCCGGAAGTCCTGGAACTCCTCGAACCTCATGCCGTCGCACCTTCCGGCACGATCTCGCTGGCCCGGTCCTCCAGGGAGGCGTAGCAGCGTCCGTCGGCCATCACGTTCCAGCTGCGCGCGATCCCGTTGGTGCGTTCCCAGAGCAGGCTGGGCTCGGTGTACGCGGCTATCCGCATCGTTCGTCCGTCCCAGTCGCCGTGGTAGACCGGTGCGCCCCAGGGCAGGCGGCTCGCCAGTGCGAAGCCGTGCTGCTCGGCGAACCCGGTGACGACCGACAGCGACACCTGGTGCTCTCGGCTCCAGACGTTGGCGGCGCGTTCGAAGTAGAGCGACTCGGTGCTGGTGGATACGTAGAGCTCTTTGAAGCAGACTTCCTCGACACCGAGGGCGGCTGCCCACGAGAGGTAGTCGGCGACCCCGTCCGCGTCGGCGACGCCACCGTGCTGGAGCACGCAGATCAGCCTCATCCGCAGCCCCGGCCGGCGGTCACGTTCCGTGCGCCAGGTGTCGATCACCGCGCTCACCGGTGTGCGCAGCGTCATCAGCCGCTCGTTGACGGCGTCGTCCTGATGGTGACGGGAGACCGCCAGCACGCTGAGGCCCGCGCCGCTCAGGGCCGCGAGGCGCTCGGCTCGGTCAGCGTGCCCGCCTTTGGCCAGGGTGTGCGCGTTGGTGATGAGAACGACTTTGGGGAAGGCCGCCGAGCAGGCGGACACCAGTCGCAGCTGCTGTTCGAACGGTATGAGTGTGGGCTCCCCGCCACCGGTGATCACCGCCCGCTCGGCGCCCGCCGCACGGGCGCGCTCCAGCCAGTGGGTGACCGCGTCCCACGGGACGCGCGCCGGCGCCTGGTCGCTGGAGATCGAGGCCGAGGAGAAGCAGAACGAACACCGCGCCTGGCAGGCGGAGGCGACCGGCAGAAGCGACACGGAGCGCGGTCGTGTGTCGGCGTAGCGACGCAGTGCCGACCCCTGCAGATGCAGGGATGCCGCCATCGCGTCCTCGACAGTTGTCGGGCGCAACGTGAACCCGTCGCACTCCTCGCCTACCTGGTCGAGCTCGTGGACTGCCGACAGTCGGATGCGAGCCTCGTGCAGTTCCATGCCGAGGCCGGTCGCCGCGTTGGGGGCCAGCTTGTCGGGGTCCACTGTGGTCTCCAGCACCAGCAGCCGGTCTCCGGGAATAGCCAGACGCTCCAGCAGGCGTCGTGCCTTGCCGATACCGATTCCCAATTCCGCACGGGACAGCAGATGGAACCGGTCGGGATAGGTGCTCTCCGGGATCCCCGCCTTGCCGTAGGCGTACGCGTACTTGTCGAAGCCCTTCGCGAAGTTCGACAGCACGATGACGTGGAAGCGCTGGTCGCCATGGTTCATCCCGTCATCATGCATGAAGGGGTTCCCGATGACATGGGCCCGAACTGCACGCGGATCGGAACGCGGTGTGCCGACCCGATCGTCGGCGAACCCGCCCCCGCCGCCGCCCCACGGTCGACGTCCGCTGTGTCGGGTCCGGCGCTCGGCAACACCCTGCGTCAACGAGCGAACCCGTGTGTCGGGGCGGGGCGGGCCACCGTCAGCTGAGGGACGCGTCTGACCAGGTCGCCTTCGAGGTGATCGGCAACGACGCCACCGTCACCATGGCCGCTGAGGCCGGGCAGTTGCTCAACGCCTTCGAGCCGGTCATCCTGCACTCCCTGTCGGAGTCGATGGTCCGTCCGCGTGCCGCGTGCCTCACCCTCGCCGAGCGCTGTGCGGACGGCATCACCGGCCGGCACCGAGGTGCTGCGCGCGAGCGTGGAGAACTCCGTCGGCAGCGGCCAGATCCGCGAACGAACCGCAACAGCGGCAAGGGAAGAAGGACGGCGCGGTCCGCCGCTGGTCGTTCCGGCCGCCGCAGGCCTCGAGGAAGGCAGGGAGTCCTGCCTTCCCGGGGCCGAGCGGGAGCCGCGTGTTCGGGGACCCCGCCGGCACGGTCATGAGCCGGTGATCACGGGCGCACCGGTCAGCGCTGCAGGGTGAGGACGCCCGGCCGGTAGGGCAGCTGCTCGTAGGGGGTGCCCTGCGGCGGGTTGGGGGCCTGGCCCTGGTAGAGGAACTGAAGGTTGCAGGGATCGATGGTCATGGTCTGGTCGGGGTTGTTGCGGACCAGGTCGCCGTGGCTGATGTCGTTGGTCCAGGTGGCGCCGCTGTTGGCCTTGCCCGCGAAGGGGCTGCTCTCGCTGGTGGCCTGCGGAGTCCATGAACCGTTCAGGCTGGAGGCGGTGAACGAGCGGAAGTAGCGCACGTTGCCGGACGTCTTCGCCTCGACGATCATGAGGTACTGGTTCTGGTCCTTGACCTTGTAGACCTGGGGCGCCTCGAAGAGGTTGTTGGTCGTGTCGCTCATGACCGTGGTGTACGAGGAGCCGAAGTTGCCCGGGAAGTTCCCGATCGGCATCGTCGCCCTGTAGATCTTGCCGTTGTCACCGGCGAAGAACAGGTACATGTTCTGGTCGTCGGCGATCAGGGTCTGGTCGATCGGACCGGTGCCGGATTCGGTGCTTGGGATGGTGCCGGTGAACAGCGGCTGCGGCGCGGACCAGCCGTTGGGGTTGGTGGGGTCGCTTGAGGTGCGGTAGATGAAGGGCCACGCGCCCCACTGATAGGCCAGCACCCAGATCTTCTTGGGCGCGAAATAGAGCAGGGTGGGCGCCACCGCGTTCTCGTTCATGCCGGTCTGGGGGGCCGATGCCATGTCCGACCAGTTCGTGAAGGGGGCGAACGCCATCGAGCCCCACTTCTTGGCGGACGTCGAATAGTTCGTCCCGTAGACCAGGTGCTTGCCGTTGTACGTCACGGTGGTGAAGTCCTTGAGCGAGGACCATCCGTTCGACGGCTGCGCCAGGGCGCCCGTCGAGGTCCACCGGTACGTCGACGGCAGGGAACACGTGCTGGCGGTCGAGGCCAGACCGGTCCACTTCTGGTTGCTGCCGCCGTTGCACGTCGCGATCTCGACCGCCGTGCCGTTGGCCGTACCGGATCCCGTAGTGGCCAGGCACAGCCCGGATTCCACGCCGACGATCGTGCCGTCGGAGTTCACCCGCCACTGCTGGTTCGCACCGCCGGTACAGCTCCAGATCACCGGCTTGGTGCCGGGCGTGGTGGCGTGGCCCGGAGCGTCCAGGCACTTGTTGCCGTACACGGTCAACTGGTTGCTGTCGGTCGCCGTCCACTGCTGGTTGGCGCCGTTCCAACAGTCCCAGATCTGCAGGGTCGTGCCGTTGGTCTGGCTGGCGCCCGGAACATCGAGACACCGCCCGGAGCCCGTGCCGCGCACGGCGCCACTGCTGGCCGCATGAGCCGGGTTGACGACGAGCGTCGCCGCCGAGGCGACCACGGCCGCCAGCACCACGGACAGATGTCCGCGGCTGAATCCACGTCTGTGCATGGGGGCCTGCCTTCTTTGAGTGAGCGATTCCGGCCGGCCCCTCGGAGGCCGGCCGGACTGTCGATGCGCGGCCCGATCCTGATGTTCGTCATATCGAACAAAGGTCGAAGCGTCGAGCATACGGAAGGGCGTGTGATCAGGATCCGCCTGGAGGCGGACCTCGGCTCAACGCAGGATGCGCCAGCGGTTGTCGGCGGTGCCGTCGTCCGAGTCCTGGACCGCGAACGCGCCGACGGCGGTGGAGTTGTTCGCGATGGCGAGCAGCTTGCCGCTGTTCACGTTGCGGATCTTGTAGGTCCCGTCGCCCTGGTCGAGCAGCGTCCATCTGTGGTCGGCGGTGCCGTTGTCCGACCACTGCAGCACGGTGGCACCGTCCGCCGTGGACATGTCCAGGATGCCGAGCACCTTGCCGCTGTTGGCGTTGCGGAAGCGGAACGCGTTTCCGTCGGTGATCATTTCCCAGTCGTGGTCGGCAGTGCCCGAGTCGTTCCACTGCAGGGCGCGGCCGCCGTCGGCCGTGGACATGTTCTGGATGCCCAGCACGAGACCGCTGCCCACGTTGGCCAGCCGGACGGTGCTGGTGCCGCTGGTGTTCCAGTAGACGGTGTAGTTGTGGCCGTGCGCGTTGTGGAACGGGCCCAGGTTGACGGTGGCGCCGTTGGCGGTGGCGGTGAAGGCGAGCGAACTGCTGCTGGTCCGTGTGATCGAGGAGGTGTTCAGCGACGGAAGGGAACTGAGCGTGGTGTTCCCGTAGTTGCCGGACAGGACCACGGGGCCGTAGGTGATCGCGGCGACGTTCGCGTTGTCGTTGGCCGCGCGCATGACGACCCGCATGGGCAGGCGGACGGTGACCGTGTCGCCGGAGGTCCAGGAGCGGTTCAGGGTGGCGTAGCTGCCGGGCGTGGTGGTGATGTTCTGCGCCGTGCCGTTCACGCTGACGGTGGCCCCTGCGGTCCAGCTCGGGATGCGGATGCGCATCGCCCAGGTTCCGCTGACGTTGCCCGTGACCTGGAGGGTCGTGGTGTCGCTGTCGGGGAACGACGTGGTCTGGGTGACCGTGATTCCGCGCTCCGACCAGGTGAGCACCGAGGGCACGAACAGGTTCACGATCAGCGTGTTGTCGGTGCGGAAGTAGATGGAGTCCATCAGCCTGGTGTGCATCTCCAGGCCCGTGCCCTGGCAGCACCAGAAGGTGCCGTAGTCGGTGCTCCAGGTGCCGCCGCCCCATGCCGGGCCCACGCCCCGTCGGCCTCCCGGGCCGAGCGGGGTGAAGTAGGTGACGTGGCCGTGGTCGTCGGCCGGGTTCTGCTGGCCGATCATCTGGTTCAGCCAGGCCCGCTCGTAGTAGTCGAACAGCGCGGCCCGGCTCGGGTCCAGGGCGAACAACTCTCGGGTGAGGGAGAGCATGTTGAAGGTGTTGCAGCTCTCGCAGGTGTCGTTGTTCAGGTAGCCGGCGATGGCATTCGGGGCACGGAAGTGCTCCGCCTGGCTGTTGCCGCCGATGGCGTAGGTGTGCGAGTTGACGGTGATGTTCCAGGCGTTGGTGGCGATGTCCCGGTAGCGGGTCGTGCCGGTGGCCTTGTACTCCCGGGCGGCCCCGATCCACTTGGGTACCTGGGTGTTGGCGTGCAGCCCGTTGAGCTGGTCCTGGCCGGAGGCCAGGGGGTCGAACACCGCGGCGTGGTCGAACCGCTGGGCCACGGTGAGCCACCGCGCGTCGCCTGTCTGCTGGTAGAGATCGGCCAGCACACAGTTCATGCCGCCGAACTCGGTTTGCAGCATGGCCTGCATCTGCTGGCCGCTCAACCGTCCGGTGCGCCAGTCGACCCATCCCGCCAGGGCGAGGAGCACGTCACGGGCTTGAGTGCTCCCGATGTGGCGCCATACGTCCAACAGGCCGACGAGGGTCTTGTGGATGGTGTAGTACGGCACGTTGCCGTTGGTCAGGGTCCGCTGCTCGAGAGCGGTGAAGTCGGACTCGGGGTAACCGGAGAGGTATCCGGCGCTGAAACCGGCGGCGCTGTTGTTGGCCTGGCATTTGGCCAGTTCCGCGACCATGGCGGTCGCCTTGTCCCGGCAGGTGGTGTCCCCGGTCACGGCGTACAGCTGAGCCCACGCCGTGAGGAAGTGCCCTTGGACGTGGGTGCGGAAGGGGAACGACGGCGCGTCCCAACCGCCGGTGGCAGCAGCGCCGTTGGTGGACAGGCGGTGGTTGGCTCGGAAGTTGTACAGCAGCCGGTCGACGTCGACGAACCGAAGGTAGTTCCGCGTACGGTTCTGGTTGTCCAGCCATCGGCTCGCGGTGAGGCGGACCCGACCGAGGTCGAAGGGGTGCGCGGCGACCCCGATGTCGGTCCTTGCGGGAGGTGTGGCCGCGTGGGCGGGAGTCGCGCCGATGAGGGATCCGGTGGCAGAGGCGGCGGCGGCCGCCCCGGCTGCTTGCAGGAGGCGCCGTCTGCTGACGGAGGAGGCCATGGTGCACCCTTCGGTGAGGAGCGAGCGGCAGCTTGGTCGTCGGTGTGTCGGCTCATGGGTCCGGCGGCCGGATGCGGCACATCACGGGCTGATCTGCTGCCGATGCGGTGCCAGGGGTCTCGGTCCCATCGATCCGGTCCGCTGATACATGGGATGGATTAACGGACACGAACCTCGCTGGTGTCTAGTCTTGCGACACAAAATCCTTGATCTTTCCCGAACGGTCCGGGCCCGACGGTGACTTGGCGACCCGTCGGACATCGGATGTGCCGCGCGGTCGCGTGAGGGGTGCGACAACTGGACGAGGTCGGCCCGGCCTGTCGCCGGGGCTCTCGCCCCGCCCGGGCCGTCCCGGAGACCGCGCCGCCCCCGCCAGACCGCGCCGCCGCGGGTGGGGTCCGTGGCGGCGCAGCAGGGGGCAAACGGGTCAGGCCCAGGGGCTGACCGCGGTGAAGGAGCTGTCGGTTTGGGTCATGGTTCCGTCAATGTTTCCGGCGGGTTCCGTTCCGGCAGGGTTCGCGCCGCCCCGGCTTTCGAAATGCCGTGGCCCCCGGGTTGCTTGGGCACCCGGCGTCCTTCAGTCTGAGGCGCCCTCGAGGAGCTCCGTGCCCTTGACCTGGCTTGGATCTCAGTGCCGCTCGTGCTCGGGGAGGGTCTGGGCGCACCAGATGGTCTTGCCGTCGCCGGCGTGCCGGGTTCCCCACCCCTGGGTGAGCTGGGCGACGAGCAGCAGGCCCCGGCCGCCCTCGTCGAAGGCGCGGGCCCGGCGCAGGTGCGGAGCGGTGCTGCTGGCGTCGGAGACCTCGCAGATCAGGGAAGTGTCGCGAATCAGCCGTAGCCGGATCGGCGGCTCGCCGTATCTGATGGCGTTGGTGACCAGCTCGCTGACGACCAGTTCGGTGACGAACGCCGCCTCCGCCAGACCCCAGGCGTCCACCTGGTCGACGGCGAACTTCCTGGCGCGCGGCACCTGCTCGGTGTCGGGTTCGACGTCCCAGTCGGCGACGTGCTGGGGAGCCAGCGCGTGTGTGCGAGCGAGCAGCAGAGCCGCGTCGTCCGTGCGGCGATCGGGAAGCATGGCGTCGATCACCGTGTCGCACAGGGCCTCCAGGGACGTTGCCGATCGGTTCAGGGCGCGCTGCAGTTCGGCGAGTCGCTGGTCGACGTCGCGTTCGCGGCTCTCCAGCAGTCCATCGGTGTAGAGGGCGAGCAGACTGCCCTCCGGCAGTTCGAACTCCGCGGCCTCGAACGGCAGTCCGCCGATGCCCAGCGGCGGCCCCGGATGGGCGGGTACCGGGGTCCTGGTGCCGTCGGGGGAGATGACCAGCGGCAGGGGATGGCCGGCGCTCGCCAGCGTGAGGCGCCGGGAAACGGGGTCGTAGACGGTGTACAAGCAGGTGGCGCCGGACTCGCCCGTCGGCTGGAAGTGACTGTCGGGCCGGAGGTCGCTGGCGAGGTGGAGGACGAGGTCGTCCAGGTGGGTCAGCAGCTCGTCCGGTGGCAGGTCGACGTCGGCGAGGGTGCGGACCGCCGTGCGCAGCCGGCCCATGCTGGCCGAGGCGTGCAGACCGTGGCCCACGACATCGCCGACGACCAGGGCGACCCGTGCGCCGGACAGCGGAATGACGTCGAACCAATCGCCGCCGACTTCCGTGCCGGTCCCGCCGGGCAGGTAGCGGGATGCCACCTCGACCGCCTCCTGGTTCGGCAACCCCTGCGGCAACAGGCTGCGTTGCAGGGTCAACGCGGTCGTGCGCTCGCGCGAGTACCGGCGGGCGTTGTCGATGGCGACGGCGGCCTTGGCGGTCAGCTCTTCGGCGAGGATCAGGTCGTCGGCGGTGAAGGCCTCGGGCCGGTCGAGCCGGGAGAAGGCGACGACGCCGAGCAGCGCGCCGCGCGCCCGGAGTGGCACGGTGATCCGGCCCGTGAGGCCGTCAGCGGCGACGGACTCGTCGATCACCGGGTTGCCCGGCGGCCAGTGGGCCGGGTCCGCGGCGAGCCCGGGTCCGAAGGCCCACTCGCCGCCCTCGCCGGGCTCGACGGCGAGCTCGACCGTGGGCAGGCCGGTGGCCATACAGCGGGCGGCGACGGAACCGGGAGCGTGCGCGACCTGTGTCGTCGGTCCGGGCACCCGGTCTGCGTCCTCCTTCGCGCTGTGCTGGGCGGCCCGGCTCAGCGTGATCGTCTCGGCGGGGGTGAACGCGGACGCGGAGGGCGGCTCGTCTCCGTGCAGCACCTCCTCGAAGAGATCCACGCAGACGAGGTCGACGAATCCCGGCACCGGGGTCCTGGCGAGTTCCTGAGCGGTGCCGATCACGTCGAGCGTCCGGCCGATGCCACCGCTGGCCTGGTTGAGGAGGAGCAGACGCTGCCGGGCCCAGTACTCGGCGCTCATGTCGAATCCCCAGTTGGCGACCGCGCGGACCCTGCCCTCGGCATCGCGGACCGGCCATATGCTGGTGGCCCAGGCATTGGCGTAGTTACTGCCCAGGGGGCGGAAAACGGTGATGAGGCGCGTGGCCTCGCCCGTTCTCGCCACTTCTGCGAGCGCGTCGGTGTAGGGCTCGTCGTCCCTCTCGGGAAACAGCGTGCGGTCGAATTCGGGAAGCACCTCGCGGTATTTCTTGCCGAGCACCTGCTCCTCGGAGTGCGCGATCACCCGGCCCGAGGACGCGTTGATCCACAGGAAGCGCAGCTCGGGGTCGTAGACGCCCAGAGCGAACGGGGACTGCTCGAAGGCCTGGTCGGCGATCATCGGGCGGCGGCCCCAACGCTGCATGATCACCACGCGGCCCAGCGCCCGCCCGTCGGGGGTGAGCAGTGTGTGAGCGGTCACCACGGCGTCCACCGTGGAACCGTCCCGGTGGCGCAAGGGGACGAACCCCGTGGCGTCGGGGCCGGCGTCGTAGCCGTCGAGGAGGCCGGGCGGCGGGGGGTCCACCAGCAGGTCGGTCACGGGGCGCCCGACGGTGTCCTCCGCCGTCCAGCCCAGGAGCACCCGGCCCCCCTGGCTCCAGCCGCTCACCATGCCGTCCAGGTCCACCATGACAGCGGCTGTGGGGGCATCCTGCTTGTCGACCATTTTCACGCACCACGCCTCCGTCCGGACAGCCGTGCCCGTCAGAGCTGGATTCCAGCGGCTTCTTCCAGCCTAGATCGGCCCCCGCTTGGCGGCGCTCTGACGGACGCGTTCGAGGCGCCGCGCTCACCGCGGTGCCGCGGCCGGGGCGAGACGGCCCTGGCGGAGCGCACGGGCGGTCCGGCGCGATCGTCGGCGTTCGCCTCCCGCGCCGACGACGCGATCGGGCGGCACGTCGCACGCGAAGCAGGGGATCGAACGCCTCATTCACGTTCTTGGCACCGAAACCGTGAACGCTGCCCCGCCGCCCCGTTCGGAAGATGACGAGAACCCCACAACGTGAGTGACGGAACACGCCCGTCCATCGCTCGACTTCTGCTGCACTGGCTGCCGGCCCCGGCCGCGCGAGCGGGCCCGGGCCGGGGCACGTCATCTGTCGTTGTCATCGGATGGGGCAGGAGTATCAGGCGCATGGCCATGGTGGAAGGGATCGACAGCCGCGGTATGCAGCACTGCGAGACGACGGCGCTCGACGTGCTGCTGCGGCACGAGGGCCTCGACGTGTCCGAGCCCATGCTGTTCGGGCTCGGCTGCGGACTGTCCTTCATCTACTGGGACGCCAAGGGAATGGACTTCCCCTTCCTGGGCGGCCGGGTCAAGCCGTTCGAGCTCACCAGGAACCTGGCCGCCGGCCTCGGCCTGGAGCTCCTCGTCGAAGAGACGACCTCTGCGCGCAAGGCGTGGCAGCACGTGGCGCGACCCATCGACGCCGGTCGGCCCGTAGGCCTCCAGCTCGACAGTTACCACCTGGACTACTTCACCACCAAGGTGCATTTCGGCGGGCACATCGTGGCCATGTACGGCTACGACGAACAGCAGGCCTACCTGGTGGACACCGAGCAGCAGGGCGGGGCCGTCTCGACCGGTCTCGCGGGCCTGGCCAAGGCCAGAGCCGAGCGTGGTCCCATGACCGCCAGGCACCGTTCGTTCACCGTCGTCGTGCCCACCGGCCGGACGTCGCTGAGAGACCGGATCACCCCCGCGATCACGGCCTGCGCCGAGGCCTTTCTGAATCCGCCCATCGCGAACCTGGGGCACCGGGGCATCGAGAAGGCCGCGAAGCAGGTGCCCACGTGGCTGCAACGCAGCGAGAATCCGCGCGAGGACCTGCCAAGGGCCGCCCTGCTGTTGGAGAAGGCCGGCACAGGAGGCGCCCTCTTCCGAAACCTCTACCGGGACTTCCTCGCCGAGTGCGCCGGACTGGGCGAGAACAGTCACCTGCGCACCGGCCACCGCCTGTACGCCGAGGCCGCCGTCCTGTGGACACAGGTCGCGGCACTCATCGCGACAGCGGGCCACTCCGGCGACGCGAAGCACCTCGTGCAGGCCGGAGCGGTGCTCAGTGAGCTCGCGCGCATCGAACACGATGCGATGCGCGCACTCAGCATGCTCTAGCAGGCCACGTCACGTCATGCTGTCGCCCGGCGGCGGGGCGCGTGACCTGAGCCGGGCGCGAACCGGTCCCGGGCGGGCGTTGACCGACGCGCGCGGCGGAGCATCACCGAGTCCACGCAGGTCGTATTCAGCGCGGCACGGGTCCGTCCAGCCGGCGGTAGAGGTCGCGCAGCAGGGAAATCTCGGCGCCGTGATGGATCAGCTCTCTGTTGACGTGCAGGACCCTGTTCTCCATGGGAAACCGCTCGGGACCCACCGTGGGCGGATTCTCCAGGTCGGCGTCCGAGAGCTCGCGGACCCCCGCGTTCCATCTCCCATACATCTCATCGAGCTGTTTCAGCGCCTCGTCAGCGGTCCCCGCGTAGGCGAATGTCTGGGAGTCGACATCCGGGCCGCCGAAGTACCATCCCACCCGATAGCCCAGGCACGAGACGATGATGTGCGCCAGCCGCCAGGCGATCGTGGTCACCGGCGCCGGCGCCGGCATCGGGTCAGGGGACGCGGAGTCCATCGTCCACTCCCCTGAACCTGCCGACATCGGTGCGGCCGACGTGCCACGTGGGCGAATGCTCCAGCAGCCACGCACCGGCTCCCAGAAGTACTCCTCATCGGCAAGACCGTCCAGCCGCGGCCGCAGGTTCTTGTGCCAGTACCAGTCCAGCTGGTCTGCGAGTCGCTCACTTCTTGTCATTTCCGCACACTACATACAACGGAGACCTGGCTGCGACGCTCGCGGACGCCGCCGGCCCGGTGGAAGCAGCAGAAGAGGACGTCGAGTTGGCTGAGCTGTTTCTCAGCGAGGCAGCGTTGCCGTGCAACCAGGTGCAGAGGAGCATCGTGCGCATGGCGCTCGAGCACCCGACCCCCGTCTCCCTGCTGGAGAAGCCGGGCTCCGGTGATGAGCCGGCCCCGCGGTTCGAGCGGTCCACCGGGCACTTCCGGACGCCGCACACCAGCAGAACTACCGGGTGCTCAAGCAGATGGGCGGCGACGGCTGGATCGACGTCCGGGACGTCCCGCAACGGGGGCGTCCGGACAAGAAGGAGCAGCACGAACTCCAGCATGTCGTGTTGCGCGGCGACGCCGCGTACGAACGCATGGTGATCGCCTGGCTCGACGACGTCCTCGTCCCACTCGCCGCTGGGGAGACCATCAGTCCGGACGGCTGTCGAGCAGGGCGTGACGCTCTTCGACCCGGCCGCGGCGTACGGCTGTTCACGTCGGAGCGGATCGTCGGCGACGGCCTCCGGCGCGCCGGCGACAAGGTGGTGATCACGTCGAGCCGTAGTGGGTTCGGCCCGCCGATGGACCGCAGGAGCGTTAACGTGTCATGTCTATGACATTAAAGGGGTGACGGTGCATATGAACGGATCCGTTGACAACAGTTCGACCCGTCTGGGCCTCGTACTGGGCGCGGCCCTGGTGTCGACCGTGCTCTGCACGCCGGCGACCGTGGCCGCTCCCGAGGAGGCCGGGAAGGGCCAGGGTGCGGCCGCCATCAAGCCCGCGCACGGCGAACGGACGTGTCCCGTCGTGTACTTCGACCTGGGGGAGACCCTGGTGCACACCGCCGCCGACGGCAGCACCACCTACCTGCCCGGGGCGGCCTCGTACCTGCGTACCCTGCGGGAACGCCACGTCAGAGTCGGCCTGATCACCAATGTCCCGCCCTCCTGGGGCACGACCGACACCGAGCGCGCCGCCCGGCTCCGGACGGAGGTCGACGCGACATGGCGGGGTCCGGCGGCCTTCGCCTGGGCGGACTTCGGCGACCGGATCCGTACGCCGCGCACCGAGGCCGAACGCAAGCCGTCCCCGGTCCTGTGGCAGCGCGCCAAGGAGGACTCGGCCGGCTGCCCGGTCGTCTACCAGGCGGAGACGGCCCAGGAGGTGTGCGTGGCCTCCTCGCTGGGCTTCGTGTCGTATCAGGTCGGACTGCCGCACCGGCCCGCGTTCCTGCCGGCGGGACTGGTCGAACTCCTCGGCCGTCGCCTCGCTTGAACGCAGCCGCAGCCGCAGCCGCAGCCCGAACTTGCCGGTCGGCGTACACCCTTGATCCGGGGCGTACGACGACGGACCGGCGCCCGCACCACGGTCATCCTTTTCGACGGTGGTCAAAGGGCTGATCTGCCGGCTGCCCGGCGGCCGGTGGCCTGATGGCCCGGCGGGTCCGGCCGTCAGGTCGTTCGTGATCTCCGAGGGGTCTGGCTCGGTTCGAGGGCCTCCTTGCGGCCGGCGTCCCCCGCGTCCGCCAGGTCGGGCGTAGCGTCGCCCGCCTTCGCCTCCGCCGACGCGGTGCCACCGGTTCCCGCTCGCCCGCCCGCCCGGGACGGCAGCGCCAGATTTCCGTCCCGGCCCGCACGGGCGACCACGCCGCTGCGCAGCAGCAGTTGGAATGCCCCGAGCAGCACCGCCGTGGCCAGCGCGCTGTGCCACAGCAGGGCGTCCAGATGACCGGCCGACAGGTACGCGCCCGCGGCGATCGCGGCCAGTGCGCACACCGCGCGGTCCACGATGCTCTCCACCGAGAGCAGGGTGGCCCGTGGTGCGTGCGCGGGGACCGCGTCGTTGACCAGTTTGCGCTGGACCGGGAACGCGAACCCCGTGGCGCCGGCGAACAGGCAGAGCAGCACGACGACGGTCCATGGCCCGCCGAGGGTCATGGCCGCCAGGGTGCCCGCCAGCGCGAGGCTGAGGACGGACACCCAGGCGACCGGCGGCAGTCTGCGGCTGAGCC
Organism: Streptomyces sp. B21-105; assembly: GCF_036898465.1. NCBI lineage: Bacteria > Bacillati > Actinomycetota > Actinomycetes > Kitasatosporales > Streptomycetaceae > Streptomyces > Streptomyces sp. B21-105. Next base: position 8,990,083 of record NZ_JARUMJ010000001.1, read on the forward strand.
ATTGGGGTCGCGCGGACGCCACCGCCTCCGCCACGGTCATGGCGGCCAGCACCCCACCGTGCGATGCCTCGCCGATGCCGTGGTCCAGCAGGATCGGCTGGAAGAGGTTGACCTGGCAGATGCGTGACAGCGTGAAGACGGCGACACCCTGCACCATCACGAGGGCCAGGCACGGCGAGGAGGCGACGCAGCGCAGCGCGGTCCCCGCGTCCCGCAGGAAGGCGCCGCCCCGGCGCCCGCCGTCACCCCGGCCGATGCCCGTTCCGGTGTGCGCTTCGGCTTCCGCTCCGGCGAGGCGGGGCAGCAGCACGGCGCAGACGAGGGAGCCTGCCGCGCTCGCGGCGCTGAGCACGTACGGGGCCGGGTGCGCGAGAGCCATCAACGGGCCGACCAGCGGCCAGCACACCACCTTCGCCGCCAGCCCCAGTGCCCGCGCGGTGCCCTCCGCCCGAAGGTAGTGCTCGCCGCACCGTTGCGCCCGAAGCCCGTCGTACAGGTAGGCGCTCGCCGCGCCCGAGGTGAGCGACCGGCCGGCGGCGATGGCCAGGAAGTGGATCAGGAACCCCGTGTAGGAGGCGCTGACCACCGGGGCCAGGTTCGCGGCCGTCATCACCACCGCGCCGGCGCGCAGGCAGTTGCGGGTGCCGATCCGGTCGGCGATCAGCCCGGTCGGGATCTCCAGCAGGCAGAAGGCCACGTAGTAGATGCTCTGGATGCCGAAGATCTGCCCGTCCGAGAGGCCGGCCGCCTTCTGGTAGGCGTAGAACACCGGCATCCACCACAGCAGGTTGAACAGCAGTTGGAAGCCGTAGTTGAGCCGGATGATCCGGCGGGCGGTGTCGGTCAGGCCCGTGGCGGCTCCGGTGCCGGGGCGCCGCCGGCCAGGACGCGCCCTCACAGCGCGTAGGGTCGGATCTGGACCAGCCGGAAATCGCCCTGCTCGGTCATCAGCCACTCGATGTCGAGGGGCTTGTCCACGTCGGCCGCGCTGAAGTGGGACTGCAGGAGCCGTCCGGTCAGGGACAGGTCGGCGAGCCGGGCGCGGACCGCGGCGGACAGCCCCTGGCCCCACGAGCCCAGCGCGACGGTACGGCCGCCGCCCTCCACCGTGTTGTACAGGTACTGCTGCGGCGGCACCGTCCCGTCGACCACCTGCTCGGGGGAGCCCGGGGAACAGTTGAGGTAGACGTTGCGGAAGTCCTCCCGGCGGGTCGGGTTGCAGGTCACGAGGACGCCGCCCAGGGAGGCGGGCAGGTACTCCTGGATGATCACACCCATGTAGGTGTCGTCGAGGGAGATGCCGACCTGGTGGCGCAGCCGCACGCTGCGGGGCGACACGAGGGAGGCCCACACGTGGCGTACGGCGTCGAGGAGTTCACCCGTGCCGTGGACGGTGGTGACGGAGTCGTAGACGCCGGCCGCGGAGAACCCGGGTAGGTCTTCGGCGTTGGAGGAGGAGCGCACCACCAGCCGCCCGCGGGAGGCCGCCGCAGCGGGAAAGGCCTGGTCGATCTGCCGGGTGACCGACTCGGGGACGGGAGTGTGCCGGATCAGGTGCTGCAGGTGCAGGCACAGCGAGTCCAGGACGTCGGTGGCATCGAGTTCGAGCGCCATCTTCAGCTTGCCGATGCCCTGCTGGAGGGCCGGGGAGGAGGCGAGGAACCGCTGCTGGAGCGCGAAGGGGAGTGCGACGCCCTCCGGGGCGCCGACCGTCTCCGCGACGAACTCAGCTGCCCTTGCGCGGAGTTGCTCGACGGTGAAGGGGCTGAGGCCGAGGCGGGTGGCGAGGTGGCCGTAGAGGTCCTCGCGCGGCGGACGGGGCCGGCCATAGAAGGAGGTCAGGTCCACCGTGCGGCTGTCGAGGACGTGGTGCAGCTCGCCGAGGTTGGCCGCCTTCGTGCCGTAGCGGTCGCGGTCGGCACTGCGCAGCCGGTGCAGGGAGAGCACGGGGGCGCCTTCGAGCAGCGGCGGCTCGAGGCGTATGCGCTGCTGGTGCCAGGCCGGCGCCCGCAGGTCGGGTTCGTGGTCGAGACGCTCCAGGGATATGTCGTCCTCGTCGACCCGGTAGCGCACCCACGCGTCGTCGAGGCCGTCCTTGTCGACGAGTTGCTCCAGATCGCGGACGATCGCGTTGGGGATGCCCCAGCCGGAGGCGAGGACGTTGGTGTGCGAAAGCGGTGTGATCGGCGCGGTGTTGATGAAGCCGGCGACGCGCGGTACGTCGTCGGGCAGGCACGGCATCGCCACGATGTCGGCCCAGCCCAGGCCGGCTTCGGCCGCCGTGTACTCCTCGGCCGTCCGGAAGAAGCGCAGCCGCCCGGTGGCCTCGCCGGGGTTCAACGGTGTGCGCTCCCGGGAACCGAACAGCTCGTGGCCCAGAATGCGGGGCACCCGCCGTTCGGAGATCGCCGACAGCGTCTCCTCCTGCCCGTGGTTGGCGGGCTTGAGCAGCAGCGGCAGCCTGCTGTCGACCCGGGCCCGGACGAACTCGTAGAAGAACGCGAGCAGTTCGCCGTGCATGGTATCGGCCTCGGTCGTCTCCAGGACGAGGAACGGCCGCTCCCTGCCCGCCTCCTGCTCGGTGTGCAGGGACAGCACACCGAGCAGGAACCGGCGCTCGGGATCGGTGTAGACGGAGGCGTTGAAGGCGTCCAACCGCGCGTCCAGCGCGGCCAGGTCCATCCCCAGCACCCGAGTGGCGACGTAGTCGACGTGGAAGGGGTGTGCGCCGGTGTCGAGCAGATGCCAGGTGTTCTCCGCGCGGTCGACGACGACCTTGAGATAGGGGTGACCCGCCAGGACTCCCGACAGCGTCCGGAAAAGCGGCAGGGAGAGGTTCTCGCCGACGACCGTGCGGTCCGTCGCGGGCTCGGCGGCGCCGGTGGCCAGGTGGGTGCTCATGCGGGAACCTCCTGGGACTGCGCGGCGGGCAGCACCCGGGGCAGGGCGTCCACCAGGGTCTCGAAGTCCCGCAGCACCGTCCGCGGGTCGGCGGCGGAGAGCAGGCACAGGGCCGCCATGGTGTTGGCGCCCGCGACGGGGTCGTAGACCGGCACGACACTGCCGTCGGGCAGGGAGCTCTCCGCCACCACCGACAGCTCGCTGTCCGGGCTCAGCGGGACGTCCGACGCGACCAGGGGGAAGTCCCAGACCTTGCGGCCCTGCCAGGCCTCGCCCCGGCCGTCGACCGCGAGGACGACGAGGGAGCCCGCCGCACCCCGGGCCCGCTCCGGGGTCAAGGCCTGCTCCGGCCAGGCGACCGGGCGTCCCAGCAGGTGGTCGACGAGCATGCCCACCAGGTCCAGTTCGAAGACCTCCTCGATCTGCGGCACCGTCATCGCGCCGCCGAACCGGGCGGCGGTCTCGATGAGCCACATGCTGCCGTCGGGGCCGAGCTTGATCTCCGTGTGCGTCCCGCAGTCGAGCAGGCCCAGCGCGTCGACGGCGCGGCGCGCCAGGTCCACGACGCGTTCCTGCGCGTCGGGCGACAGCAGGGCGGGCGTGATGCCGGCGCGCTCGGTGAACGGCTCGATCGTGGGCATCCGGCCGCTGAGGCAGACGGGATGGAAGACACCGTCCGCCACGACGCCCTCGACGCTGAGGTAGTCGCCCCAGCCGGGCTCGTCGAACCAGCCCGCCACCGTGCCGCTGACGATCTCCTCGACCACGAAGTCGGCATCCGCCTCGGCGACATGCAGCTCCGCGTATCCCAACCGGGCGGACTCCGCCATGACCTGGCGCGAGCGGGCCCAGGCGGCGGACGCCTCGCCGGGAGAGGTGATGATCTGGTGGGCGGTGGATCCCGCGCTCCAGGCCGCCTTGAGGAGCAGCGGACAGGACAGGGAGCGCACCGCCGCCCGCAGATCCGCCTCCGTGGCGACGGGGCGGAACGCGGGCTGCGGCAGGCCGCTCCTCTGCCAGGTGCTGCGCATCAGCCGCTTGTCGCGCGCGAGTGCGGCGGCTGCGCCCGCGCCCGGCAGGCCGAGCTTCTCGCAGGCCTCGGCGACCGCGGCGACCGCGTACTCGGAGAAGGTGATCACGGCGTCCGCGCCCACCAGCCGGGCATGCGAGACGATCAGGGCGACCAGGTCGGAGCGGCCTGCGTCGTCCGGCGTCGTGACCGAGGCGCACAGTCTCCCTGCGGAACCCGTCACGGCGGGGGGAAGAGCGCTGAGCGCCAGCAGGTGCACGTCCGCCCTCGCAGCCGTCCGGGACAGGACATGGCCGAGCGGCGGACCACCCTTGGCATGCACCAACAGCACCGTGCTCACAGAAATTCGTCTCCATTCACCTGGTCGGCGGGGGCCGTCCTCGGCACCGGTGGCGCGGTGACGGGCCCGGGGATCGTGTGCGGGCAACGGCGTCCGGAGACGTGGCCCGCACACTCCAGGGGACCAGGCTGTAACCGCCCATATCGCCGCAGAGGCCGCTCGCGACTCAGGCAAATGCCTGAGTCGCGGGGTTGATCCGCACATTTTCGTCCCCGAAATCCGGGCCCGAGGGGCAGGGGCGGCGGCCACCGTCCACTTCCGGCAACTCGGCCGGGAATGGAGCTTGTGCTGCACCGGGCGGGATATCCAACGTCGTGTGACTGTGCGTCAGCCAGTCCTGTACGGACGGAGACCGTTGTGCCCGACCCGAGCCTCAAGACACTGCTCGATAACCTTCCCGTGTCCTGGAGGGAAGTCGACGAGCCGTGCCCGGCGGGGGAGAGGGACGCCGAAGGACCCTTGACGACAGGTGGGCCCGCCGACACCGGCGGCCTCGCCGACCCGGGCGGCTCACAGCACACCCCGGACCGGCGGCACCATGAAGCGGGGCCCGCGGCGCCCCCCGGTGGCGCCGCCTTCGCGGACCTCGTGGACCTCGCCCCGGCGCCCGCCTTCATCCGGGACCGCGAGGGGCGCTACCTGTGGGCCAACCACGCCTACGCGCACCTCTACGGCACCGTGCCGCAGCAACTGGTCGGCAGATACATCGAGGACTTCGACGCCCCGGCCGAGGCCGAGCGGTTCCGGGCCCTGGACCAGCAGATACTCACCCGGGGCAGGCCCGTCCGCCACACCCTCCGCTACCTGCGCCAGGACGGCACCACGGGCCGCGCGGTCGGCCACCGCTTCCCGGTGCGGGAACACTTGCGTACGTGCGTCGCCGGCATCTACGTGGACATCACCGACCACCTGCGGGCCACCGCGCAGCGCCAGGAGGCCGAGGAGAACCTCAGTGCCCTGCGCGACCACAGCGGTCTGCCCTGCGCCCTGTTGTCGGCGAACGGGCGGGTGATCGAGGCGAGCGTGGCGGCCGCCGAACTCTTCCACCTCGGCCTGACCGACCTCGTGGGCCGCCGCGCCCACACGCTGCTGGCCCCCGAACCGGGACCGGACCTCGACCGGTTGCACCGCCGCTGGAACAGTCTGATAGCCCGCCGCACCCGACGTGTCGAGACCACGGCCGTGCTCGTCGACACTCATGGACTGCAGCGGCGGGCGGAGCTCCACCTGACGACTATCGGCCATTCCGCCGGCCGAGCGCGGCACGTCTGGGCCGTGATCACCCATCAGAGTCTCGCCCACGAGGCGCATCCGCCGCTCACCGCCGCGCAGATCCGCATCCTGTCGTTGCTGGCACAGGGCAGCAGCAACAGCGACATAGCCGCCTCGCTGAAACTGTCGCGGCAGACCCTCGACTACCACCTCAGCCGCCTGCGGCACCTGCTGGGCGCCGCCACCCGTCCGGCCCTCGTGGCCCGCGCGTACGTCCTCGGCATACTCGCCCCCCACACCTGGCCCCCGCGCTCGGCCACGGCGGCCCATCCCCTCAGCGCCGCGTGACCTCCGCGGGCGGGAAAACCCCCGTCCGCGCCGGCGCGTACCGTGAAGCGGCGAAGTGCGGTGGCGGGCGACGTGCCGAACAGCGGCGGCAGATGCCGCCAGGACAGCCGCTGGTCAGCACCTACACCGGTGCCGTGAACACGGTCCGGTCGCTCGTCACACGGAGTGGTCCCACCACCTTGCGCGAGAACAGCGAACGACGGCAGCACCGGGGCGGCCGGCTCCCGGCACCCGGGCGCCGTAAGGGCTTTGTGGATGACGATCGTATCGACCACGGTGCGTCACTCCCGTGCCCCGTCTCGCAAGAGCCGGGGCGGCGTGGCCATCGTGGACCGGCGCGGGGAACCGGTTGCAGGGTGGTAGCCGCCGGAGCCGCTCTCCAGTAGCATACCGACCAGGCGGTACGTCGACGGTGTCCCCTGCGCCGTCATGTGCTCGATGAATACCAACGTTTCATCCGCCACAGGACGGAGAGCCGCTCATGACGCAGAACATGAACCGCGACAGCCTCGCCCTCGCGCGCGAGACCTGGAGAACCCTCGAGCCCTACCACGGGGCCGTCTACTTCTCGCCCGAAGCCGCAGCCCGGTACGACGAGTTGGGCGTGGACGCCAGGACGGGATACTTCGCGTCCCGTTCGGCCGCGCTCGGCGCGGCTTCTGCGGATCTGGTCATCGCCACGTTCTACAACTTCAATCCACAACTGGTGCGCCGGGCCATACCCGCGGCATGGAGAGTCGCTACGCCGCAGCAGTTCGCAGCTGCCCGGCTCGCAGGGATCGATGCCACGCTCCGCCGCATCCTCGGCGCGGAGGTCTCCTCGCCGACGATGGCCCGCGCGGCGGAACTGGCCCGTACCGCAGCGGAGGTGACTGTTGATCACCCACAGGGCCGCCCTCTTTTTGCCGCGCACGCCGCATTGCCGTGGCCGAGCGCGCCCCACCTCGTGCTCTGGCATGCGCAGACTCTGCTGAGGGAGTTCCGGGGCGATGGTCATGTGGGGGCACTGCTGACCGCCGGACTGAGCGGGATCGAAGCTCTCGTCACCCATGCCGCCGCAGGCGACGTCGATGCAGGGGTACTGCGCGACTCGCGGGCATGGACGCCGCAGCAGTGGGGCCAGGCCGTCCAGAGTCTATGTGAGCGTGGATGGCTCGACGACGGGCCGCACCTGGCCCTGACCGAGGAGGGGGCGCGGCGCAGGGCGAAGATCGAGCACACCACCGACAGGCTGGCCGCCCTCCCGTATCTCACCCTCGGTCCTACGGCCTGCGTCGAACTGTGCTCGCTGGTCAGGCCGTTCAGCCTTGCGGTGGCGAAGGAGCTCCTGCCGTGGGCAGTCGGCCGCCTGAGCGAAGGGAGCGGATGAGGGAGGGCACCGAGGTCGAGAACGCCCGATGGCGCCTGAACCTCGGTTCGTGACCACCCCCTTGCCCTCGAACGGAATCGTCACGTCCGTGGCCGCCCCCCCCAAGATCTGTGCCAGAACCAAGGTGCCACAGCATCCGGCGATCAAGGGGCTGGCAGATGTGCACGGGAAACGGCGGTGCCGGCGTCAGTGAGAGTGGCCGCCTTCGCGGTCCGGCCGAAACGGCGGCCCGCGCTCGGGCCGGCCGGTACTCCTCAGGGCCGGCCGGTACTCCTCGCGGGCACGGCCCTGCGGCTCCTGTGGGGAGGCGCAGGGCCGCACGGTGAGCTGGAACCCGCCCCAGGCCGTTCGCGGCTTCATGGACGCATGCCCTCCGGCATGGACGCACGCCCTCCGGCATGGTGGCCCTGACCGCGGCGCACACCGCAGCCCAGGCCCAGTGCCCTCCGTCGCCGAGCAGTTCGCAGCCCTGGCCGAACAGACCGCAGCCGCCTTTTCCGCGGCCGCGGAGCCGTCGCCGACGCAGTGCGCGCTTTACCCGGCGGTGCCGGGTCCTGCGTCAGAAGGTCAGGTTCCAGGCGTCGATCTTGCCCGTGTCGGAGGCGGCGTTGTCGTTGACGCGCAGCTTCCAGGTGCCGTTCGCGACCTCCGAGGAGGCGTTCACGGTGTAGGTCTGGGCGATGTTGTCGGCGCTGCCGCCGGCGCGGTTGTGCAGGGCGTAGACGGTGCCGTCCGGCGCCACCAGGTCGACCTTCAGGTCACCGATGTAGGTGTGCTTGACGTCCACACCCACCTTGAGGGTGGCCGGGGCGTTGCCGGTCACGCCGGTGACGGCGATCGGGCTCTCCACGGTCGCGTTGTCGTTGATGGTGAAGTCCGCGATGTTCTCGAAGTACTTGCCGGGCGGCGGGGTGGTCCCGACGGCCTTGAGGGCGTCGACCTGTCCCTCGCCGAAGAACGAGTTGTTGGCCGTCGTGCCCGTGCAGCGGTTGTCCGAGGGGCAGGCGATGTCGTTGGCCTGGGTGGCCAGCTTGGCGCGGATCTGCGCCGGGGTGATGCCCGGGTCGGCGCTGGCGATGAGCGCCGCCACGCCGGCCACGTGCGGGGTGGCCATCGAGGTGCCGCTCTTGCTGCCGTAGCCGCCGCCGGGGACGGTGGAGTACACGTTGCTGCCCGGCGCCGCGACGTCGATGACGCCCTGCCCGTAGTTGGAGAACGAGGCCTTGGTGATGCCCGTGCCGTTGGCCGCGACGGTGACCACGCCCGGCAGTTCGGTCGGGATGTCGAGGCAGGCGTTGGTGATGGTGCGGGTGACCGGTGTCGAGTCGTTCGGGCTCGCGGAGTCGGTCGTCTTGTGGGCGAGGTCGTAGTTCTCGTTGCCCGCGGCGGCGATCTGGAGGGAGCCCTTGCCTTCGGCGTACTCCTGGGCGCGCTTGACGCCCTCGATGATGGCGGCCTGGTCGATGTTGTCCGGGCAGTTGAACTGCCACGGGTCCGTGTAATAACTGTTGTTGGTGACCTTGAAGCCGTGGTCACCGGCCCAGACGAAGCCGCAGATGGTGTTCTCGGCGAAGAAGAAGGCGTTGCCCGGTTCGGCGACCCGGACCGCGGAGATCTTCACCCCGGGGGCCACGCCGACGACGCCCTTGCCGTTCTTGGCCGCGGCGATGGTGCCCGCTACGTGGGTGCCGTGCGTGTCGACGTCCCGCCAGGCGCCGGCGCGGGTGTCGGGCTTGCCGTAGGCGCAGGAGACCGAGTCGGCCGCATCGAAGTTGGGCGCCAGGTCCTGGTGCTGGTCGTCCACACCGGTGTCCAGGATGCCGACCTTGACGGAGGCGGAGCCCGGGTTCACGGCCCAGGCCTGGTCGGCCTTGATCTGGCTCATGTCGGCCCGTACCGGTTCTCCGGCCGGGGTCGAGGACTGGGCCGGATTGGCCGGGAGCGCCGGGGAGTAGGCGTCGGCCGGGACGTCCGAGGTGCGCGTGGCGCCGACCTGCTGCACGCCGGCGACGCCCCGCATGGTGGCGGCGAATCCGCTGGACGCCGAGTGGGCGACGATCACGCCGATGGCGTCGAAGTTCGAGAAGACGGTGCCGCCGTTGGCGGCGATCGCGGAACGGACCGCCGAATTGTCACCGGGGGCGGTGATCACGAGGTAGGCACGCGTGCCGGCCACCCAGGTCGCACTCAGGGAGGCCGGCACGGCGGCCGGAGCGTGGGCCTTGGCGGCCGGCGCGGTGGAGGGGGCGACGGGGAGCGTGCCCGCGAGGGCGCCGGGTGCGCCGAACGCGAGGGCTGCGCCGAGCGTGGCCGCCAGCACCAGTGTGCGTCGAGGTCGGCTGGATCTGTGGGGTATCAATGCGTCCTCCGGAGACGGCCCGGCCGTGCTGAGGGCACCGGCCGGGCCGTACGAAACGAGTGGTGGATGCAAGATGTCAGACGGCTGGTCCTGTGCGGAAGTACCTTTCCGTGCCGGGAAGTTACAGGGGCATGGCTGAAAAGAGACACACTCCGGGCATCCATCGGTGAGGGGGAGGTCGAAGATCGCGTTGCGGGCGGCGGCCCGGCTGGGCCAGGTACTCGTGTCGAGCCGAACGCGATCAGCGGGATTGCCTGACCGCGCCGACGCCGGCGACGGTCCGCCGGGCACAGCCCGCGTGTCTTCTGACACCTGATCATTTTGATCCGGTTGACGCGGCCTTCTACGACGCCGGAGCTCCACGGCAGTGTTAGGCCTGCTGTGACGGCAGCGAGATCGCGTTCGAGGCCGTTGACGAAGGTGTGGAGGCTGGGGAGGTCGTCGGCGCGGACCGCCTTGATCCATTGCGGGAGCTGGTCACCCTGGAGCTGGATGAGTATCTTCCCGAACGCGCGGACGTGCCCGATGAGGGCATCCAGTTCGGGGCAGTCGGCGAGGACGGACTTGACTTTCAGGCGCTCGCTCTCCGGCAGGGTGTCGGGGTGAGTCAGGATCCAGCCGGTGACCGTGCGTGGGGACGGCGGGCGGGCTGCAGGTGCGGTCGGGGATGTGCGGAACGGCTGGAGCGTCTTGATCTCTTCCCAGAGGGTCCAGGCGTTCGTGCTGCCTTCGGCCCATCGCTCGTGCAGGTAGGGCTGAAGTCGTCGAGCTTGGGCCTGCCAGCCCGGGCACCGAGCCCCGGCCGTCCGGCATCTGACACCGACTCGGATCACAGTCGCCCGTAGACCCGTCACGGGCCGGATGGGCCGTCACATGTCGTCGGCGAGGCGTTCGGCCAGGGCCAGCATCTCCGGGTCGTGGGGCCACCGGTCGGCGAGCGCCCGCACGGCCGCCTGTCGCACTCGCCAATCGGAGTCGTCGGCGGCCCGCTGACGCAGCAGCACCTCGGTGGCGGGGTCGTGGCGCCAGCCGCCGGCCAGCGCCTCGACCGCCGCGCGCCGGCTCGTCGCTTCGGTGCCGTTGGCGACGATGCCCCGAAGCAGCTCGCCGGTCGCCCGTTCCTCGCGCCAGCCCGCGGCCAGGAGGTGGATGACCTCAGCGCGCAGGAACCCGTCGGGGTCGTCGACGGCGAGCCGACGCAGCAGATCGCGGGTCCGCGAGATGCGAAAGCCCAGGACGAGGGCCCGGACGGCAGCCGTGCGGACGGAGGAATCGGGATCCTTCACGGCCCGCTCACGAAGCAGTTCCTCGGTCGCGGGGTCGTCGCGAAGGCTCGCGCCCAGCATCCGTACCGCCGTCGTCCGTACGTACGTGGCATCCAGGCGGACCGCGAGTCTGGGCAGCAGCAGCCGGGTGTCCGGGTCGTCGCGCCATCCGGAGGTAAGGGCGAGAACAGCCATTTCGCGCGTCCTCGGCTCGCCCTCGCCGTCGGCGATGCGGCGCAGCACCGCTCCGGCCTCGGGGTCTCCCGGCCACAGAGAGCCGAGGGCCCACAGCGCGGCCTGCCGCACCGACTCGCTCGCCTGTGAGGCGGTGAGTCCGCACAGCCACGGCAGCGTACGCGGATCATCGCGCCATCCCGTGGCCAGGACCCGCACGGCGGCCACCCGGACTTCCGCGTCAGGGTGTCCCTCGGCACGCTCGCGCAGCAGCAGGGGAGTCCTCGCGTCGGCGCGGCGGTCGGCGACGAGTGGCCCGAGTGCGGTGATGCGTAAATCCTCAGCCGGTGCGGGGTAGGACGCGAGGGCAGCGTCAGGGCGGACGGGCCCGGGCCGCATCCGGTCGAGCGCCTGCTTCGCGGCGTCGCGCAGCCACCTCTGCTCAGCCTGACCGGCGGCGACGTCCTCCAGCAGCTCCGCGGTCCGCGGGTCGTCGGGCCAGCCCTGGACCAGGACCGGAAACAGGTCAGCCCGCAGGTCCGGGTCCCGGTCGTGCGCGGCCCGCTCGCGGACGGCGGCCCCGGCGTCGGGGTCGCCCGGCCAACCGGAAGCGAGGCACCGCACCGCGGTGAGGCGGACTTCGGGATCCGGGTCATCGGCGGCGTACCGGCGTATCGCGTCGAACGTCTCGGGCTCGTCGCGCCAGCCGTTGACGAGTGCTCCCAAGGCTCCCCGGCGTAGGTAGGTGTCGTCGTCGCCGAGCCAGTGTCGCAGCGAGCGTGCGGCGGACGGGTCCGTGCGACGGGCCAGGGCGAACAACCGGACCCAGCCCTCCCTCATGTCTCCATCGGGGTCCGTCTCAGCGCATTCGCGCAGCAGTTCGGCCAGTCGCGGGTCATCGGGCCGTTCCTGGACGAGCGCGCGCAGGGCCTCCACCCTGGTGGCCGGCGTGGGGCCGAAGACCGCCTGGCCGTAGAGGTGCTCGTAGAACTCCGGGTGGTCGCCCAGCAGTGCGGCGCCGACCTGTGCGGCCGGTGGTACCTCGGACCAGGCGAAGTTCTCCCCTTCCCTCATGACACTGAGGAACTGACCGCGCGCCAGGTACCAGTCGCAGTACTGCCGATGGACAGCGGGACAGCGTGCGCCGAGCCGGGCGAACACGGGCGGCAGGGTTTGTTCCACCGCGAGCATCACCGGCGAACCAGCCTGCGCTCGTTCCGCGACCACGTGTTCGATCAGCGCGATCACCGCGCTGACGACGGCGGAGCACTGGGCAGGCAGTGCGCCGGGGTCGCGGACCTCACCGAGGCAGCGGGCGGCGAGCACGATGTGGTGGGGGATCTCGCGCGAAGACGCCCCGGACAGGCGGACGAACCACAGCGGATCCGCCGCCAGGAGGTGGTCGACGATCCGTCCGGCGACCCGAGGTTCGACCATGCCCGCGGTGAGGACGAGGGGTTCGTGCCGGGAGGGGTCGTTCCAGTGCTCGCCGTACTCCTGGTGAACCAGCGCGTCCTCGGTCAGGCTGCACTCCACGGTGAGCCGGTGGTGGAGATCCGCCGCGTCGAGGTATTCGAGCAGCGCGCGATGGAGGAATCCGTACATCGCGCCGCCGAAGTGACTGAGGATCCCGTTGCGTACGCGGAACTCCTCCAGCATCGCGCGGGTGAGCGCCGACGAGCGATCGGGTGGGAGCTTGTCGCGCAGGTAACCGTCGAGCTCCGCGGTCAACTCCCCGTCCGTCAGGAGGTTTCCCGCCGTCCCGCCCGCCCCGGTCCGCATCCGATGGGCCACGCGGCGCAGCAGCTCCATCCGCTCGCCGGCGCGCAGGCGCCCCGCGTCCTCGGCCACCCGTTTGTCGCGCGCGAACCGGCCCGGGTCCCACTGGGCGATGAACGTGCTCACGGTCTGTTCGAGCACCGCGCGCCGGTCCCTCGGCAGATCCCGGTGTTCACCGCGAAGGGCCAGCAGGGTGAGCATCAGCGGGTTGCCCGCCAGCTCAGCCGCCGCCGGTGTGTCGTCGACGGCGGCCCGCAGCCGCTCCCGCAGACGGGCCGCCTCGGCGGGCTGTTCGGGGAAGGCCGAGCGGTACCAGAGGGTCACGAACGCGTCGATCCGCACCCGGTCGAAGTCCCGCAGTACATGGACGCGAAAGCCCTCGCGTTCGAGTACGGCGTGCTGGTAGTCGACGATCCGGGACGTCACCACGAGGCGAGCGCTCGGGTAGCGTTCCGCGAGCCCCGCGATCTCGCCGGTGACCTCCTCGCGCAGCCGTGGGTCGAAGACCTCGTCGAGCCCGTCGAAGATCAGTACCGCGCGGCCGCCGGTACGCAGGTACGCGTCCAGCACGTCCTTCGGCAGGCCGGGCCCTTGGGTGTGGTGGAGGCGGTCGACGAGGTCGAGGAGTGTGCCGGTGCGCCACTGCGGGTCGGCGTACGCGCCGAGCTCCACCAGGAGCGGCAACGCCCCCGCGAGCGGCGCGAGATCCGCGTCAACCTCGTGGTCTTTGTCCATCGCGTCCGCGAGCGTCAGTGCGAGGTAGCGAGCCAGTGTCGACTTGCCGTGGCCCGGGTCGCCGAGCAGCACGATCCGGCGCGCGTCTTCTTGGGCCAGCACCTGGAAGGCGGGGCGGGCCCGGCCGTCGTCCAGCGGCCAATGGTCGGAGGCCGATGCGTCGGCGCGGCGGGCCGACGGTGCGCCCAGCCCCCCACCCTGCGCCGGCGTCTCCGGACGAACGGCCGGGGCCACGAACACGTCGGTCAACCGGAGTGGATCGGAGCGGACCGGCGAATGCGGGGAGGCGACGACGGCGAGGTGTACGTGCCGTCGCCGCAGTTGGGCGAAGTACGTCTTGCGCGCGGCGTCGAAGCCGGCCGGCGCGGGGCGGACGCGGCGTGCGGAAACGGCATCCTTGTACCAGCGTCTCCACTGATCCTCATCGCCCAGCGCCGCGTTCTCCGGCCCAAATCCCTTTGCGTCCCTCGCCCGCTTGATCAAGTTTTTCAGCACGGGACTGAATGTGTTCCAACTCCCCGGGTGGTGGCCGCTGACTCTCATCCAGTCGCTGATAACACTCCTGCTCAAAGTCTTCTCGCTGTCGGTGCCCCCCGGCTTTTTTGCCGCCGCTGTCAGGTCGGCGCGTCTGGCGGCTTTCGCCACCGCTGTCAGGTCGGGGTGTCCGGCGGCTTCGTGCAAATCCCGAAGCTGCTTGATGAACGCCAGCCGTTCCGCGCTCGGGACGCTTCCGCCTGCCATGAGACTCCCCCTCCGGCGCGTCTCGCCGTCCGGTCCGGTCCGGTCCCGTCCGGGCCGGACAACTCGCAGAATCTGATCTGACCTGTGCCTTTGCACGGGTCGAGGTGAACGGTCGCCAGCGGGGCGGCCTTGTTGCTGCTGAACTCAGGCGAGACCGACTACCGATTACTTCCGATCGAGGAAAAGGAGTCTTCCATGAGCACCGCGATGATCACCCTGCTTTTCGGAATCTGCCTCGCCCTTTTGGCGTCCGCCCTGTTCGCGGCCGTCGTCGGCTTGGCGGCCCGCATAGGAGGAGCGAGTCCCGCCTCGGCCTTTTCCCGGGCCGGTGACGCATTCACCAAGGCCCTGAATCTCACGCTGCTGATCATCGGCCTCGTCGTCACCGTCGCCGCCCGTTGAGGCATCGGCGGTTCACCCCTGCTCGTCGCCCAGGAAGAGCGGCGGGCGGTGGACGACGTAGATGGGCATGGCGTCGCGCATCTCGATGTCCCGCGCCGGCCGCGCGAGCCGGAGGCCGGGGAAGCGCCGGAACAGTTCCATTAGGGCGATCTGCATCTCCAGGTGCGCGAGCTGCTGGCCCGCGCACTGGTGGATGCCGAAGCCGAAGCCCAACTGCCCCTGCGCGGCCGGGTTGGCGATGTCGAGGGTGTCCGGGTCGGGGAAGCGGGGGGCGTCGCGGTTGGCGGCGACCAGGGACACCGTCACCGCCTCACCGGCACTGATCACCTATCCGGCCAGCTCGACGTCCTCCAGGGCGGCCCGGGTGGGGCCCGCGTGGATGATGGTCTGGTGCCGCATGACTCTTCCACGGCGTGCTTCGGGCAGGTCGAAAAGCCGAGTCACGGGTGGGTGTGCTCTGACCACGGTGAAGGGGGCTGTCCCCAGGTGGGTGCTGGCCTGGGATTCGAGGAAGCTGGCCCGGGCTCCGAGCAGGACGTTCAGCGCTGAGCAGTCGCAGAAGGTCACCTGGTCCAAGTCCACCTCGATGTGGCGAGGGCAGCCCGCCAGTGCCTGGTCAGTGGCCTCTTGCAGCCGTGGGCTGGTCACATGGTCCAGCTCTCCGGACACCAGGATCGTGATGCGGCGCTCCGGAGCTCCCAGCCGTCGCTCTTGGCTGCGGACATCGCCGCGTCCAGGGCCTGGCCGGTCACCGCCTCCAGAGCGTCCCGCAGCTGGGCGACCAGCCGGAGCCGTTGCGCGGGCACCAACTGCTCCGCCTCCGTGGAGAAGCGAGCCACGTCCGTCGCCAGGGTGCTGATCCGCGGGTCAGCGCTCATGGCCTCAGCATGCCCCCGTGTCAGCGGTCAGTTCGGAATCCCCACGTACGGCCAGTTGTGGTGTCACTCTTGGTTACGGCCCGGGCTCGACGTCTGACCCGATCGGTCACATGCGGATGAACGCGACCGGTTGTCGGGCCACGTCAGTGCCAGGCACAGCCGATCAGCTGCCCGCGGAGTGGGCGTCGGCAAGGGCCTCGCCGAAGAGCCGTCCGGCGAGTTCCACGCAGCGCATCCGGGCAGGAGAGAAGTCGTAAGGCATCTTGGTGATCGCTGCAGCGGCACTCATCTCTGTGCCCTCCTCCCCTTTCAGGTCGGCGTCGTAGATCTCGAAGATCTTCTCCTCGGCCGCGTCGAGACCAGCTGCCTCGATGGCCTGATTCAGGGCCATTTGGTGAGCGCATCGCTGTACGGCGAGCTCTTCGACGCGCGGGTCGTCGGGTTCGACGCCGTCATCGAGGGCGGCCTCGGCCGCCTCAAGGCGGTCCTCCTCGGCCCGCAGGTCGGGGTGGGTGGCCAGCACGATGAACGTGCCGGCCTGGATGGCGGCGCCCAGCGGCCCGAAGATCCGTTCCGTGACTAGCAGGGCGTCCAGATCGGAGGGGCGCAACGCGCCCGGGGGCAGGTGGCTGAGCCGGTCCGTGACCAGTTCGGAGAGCAGCCCCAGCGGGCTGCCCACCGCCTGCAGGCGCTGGACAGCCGCGCGCCGACGTTTGATGGCGGCCTCCTGCGCCGCCAAGGTTTCCTCCAGCCTGCTCAGGACCGACTCGATGTCCGGGGCTTGGTCCAGGGCTTCGTCTCCGGCTTCGTCCCGGGCTTCGCCGAAGGCGGCCCGCATGTCGTCCAGGCTGATACCGGCACCAGCCATCTTGCGGATCCACAGCAGGCGGGTCATGTCGTCATAGCCGTAGCGGCGGCGGCCGTCCCCGCCGCGCTCGGGCTCCGGCAGCAGACCGATCTCGTGGTAGTGGCGGATGGCGCGTGGGGTGATCCCGGCGAACGCAGCGGCATCACCGATCTTGACCTGCCGGGGAGGCGTGAGGGAGGCGTACATCGCAGACAGAGCCTTTCGTGCTGTGGTGCCCCGACCCCACCACATGCCGCTACGGCATGTGCAAGAACCCCATCCAGGTGCCATCGGGGCCAAGCCCTAGCTGCCGCCGGGACCGATCAAGAACGACGAACCGTCCGGTGACGCAGAGTGAACACCGGCGGCCAGATAGCTCCCCGCCAAGTGACCGCCGCTGGGGAATTCCCACCAACCGTCGAGTTGGCATGCTTCCGGCGTACCGTCGCGGACCGAGTGCGCCCAGGCGCACAGCGTTGACGGCGGAAGCACGCAGCCTGGAAAGCCGGGCCTCCTGGGATGAGACAGGAACGAGCAGCACCCCGGCCCAGCCGTCACACCTCAGGACCCATCGACCCCAGCTACACCGGCTGCCTCTTCCGCACCGCAGCTCCACCCATCGGGAATCAGTCTATAAACCACCAAGGTAGATGAAAACGACCTCTTATTGATCGTTTCCGTTCCGTGCAAGAGCGTGAGCTGGCGGGATGTTCCCGCGGAACGGATCGGCTGCAGCGGTGTGACGGCCTGGCGGCCCCGCATCCGCGGGGTGCGCGGGCGGTCACGTCACCGGCCAGGCCGGCTGTTCGCAGACCGCGGCTACGACTACGACTACGACACGTACCGTCGGCTTCTCCAGGCCCGCGGCATCACACCGAAGTTCGCCCGGAAAGGCACCGCGCACGGCTCCGGACCGGGGAAGACCCGCCGGGCGGTCGAGCGGACCTTCGCCCGGCTCCACCAGTTCAAACGACTCCGGATCCGCTACGAGACACGCGCCGACCTCCACCTCGCGCTGCTCCAACTCGCCTGCATCATCATCTGCTTGAGACGACCCCGAACCTCATTCTGAAATGATCAGTTAAGCGGAACCCCATGCCGGAGGCCCTGGGTGATGGTCGAGGAGAAGGCGTCCATTATGGCCGCGAGCGTGGAGCCCTGCTTGGCCATCCGGATCAGCATTTCGGCAGGGGCCCCGTCCTCGGTGCATGCGACGGTCAGGTACCCCTTGCCCTCGCCGACACTGAACGACCGGGTCGTCGACTGCATGCGCCGCAGAGGATGCTGCCGGGCCGGCTCGACAGCGTGCTCCCCGCTGCGCGTTCGCGTCGTGCTGCCACCGAACCGTACGGCCATGGAATGATCCCCATCCTTGGTCGCGAATCTGGGCAGAGCGCAAACGAATACTCAAACTGTGGGTATCAAATCGATGATGACCACAACATGTTGGGGCACGCCGAGCGAGCCCGCCTGAAGCCACGAGGGGCACAGTGACGACAACACCCCAACTGCACGGTGGTGTTGGGGTCTGTGAGCGCGTCGGTGAGCCGGTCTTCCGGCACGGTACCGTTGCCACGGGCTGTCTTCCGTGCTGCGGGACGCGAGCGCGTGACAGCAATGCACGTGCACGGGCTCGCCCCTGGCCCGAGGGCTGTTTCGACAGGAATCAAGTCCGGATCATCATCGAAAAGGACCAGGCTGTGCAGCACGTGTTGAATCTGTGGCGGCAACAGCTCGGAGAAGTACCCGAGTCGTTCTGGCAACGCACCGAGCTGAACGTGCTGATCCTTGCGGACACCGGACTCACCGTCCTCCCGGCCGAGATCGAGACGTTGTACCGGCTGACCACCCTGGACCTCGGCCACAACAGCCTCACGTCCGTCCCGGACGAGCTCGGCGACTTGACCGGCCTCAGCGGCTGTCTCTACCTGCACGACAACAACCTGTCCCAGCTCCCGGGCTCGCTGGGAAACCTGACGCGCTGCACTACCTCAACGTCGGCGAGAACGCTCTCGCCACCCTGCCCGAGGCCGTCGGCGGGATGGCCGACCTGATCGAGCTCCGGGCACAGCACAACCGGCTGGCCATGCTGCCCGACAGTATCGGCCGCCTCCGCAACCCCCGTGAACTCTGGTTGAGGGGCAACGGGCTGGAGAGCTTGCCGCCCTCTGCAGCCGACCTACGCGAACTACGCCACTTGGACCTGCGGGAGAACGCACTCGCCGAACTGCCGGGGATGCTGGCGGGCCTGCCCCGACTACGCCAGCTGGACGTGCGAAGCAATCACCTCACCCGGCTGCCGGACTGGGTCGTCGCCATGCCCTCACTGGAAAAGCCGGATCTGCGCTGGAACCCATGCGGGCTCGCCCCGCAAATGGTGACCACGCTGGAGCGGCGGGGACGCATCGTCCTGACGTGACTGAGCGAGGAGAAGCTCACTGCCGGGGCTGCCAGTCGTGCTGACGATCCAGGCGTGGTAGCAGTTCGAAACGGCGGAGCCAGACCAGACCAACTGGGACAGCTTCCGGCATGCACTCGCCCGCTACCAGATCAGCTGAGGCCACCCACATCCGCAGATCTCAACCGACCGAACCCGCGTCCGTCGCGTCAGCTCGGCCTGAGGACGATCGCCTGGCCGCCCGCGGGAGCCATCGCCACGTTCAGCGTGGTGGCCGAGGTGACCGTCCGGGTGCTGGCCACGACCGGCGTCTGGTAGGGGCTGGTGCCCGGGGTGCCGTCGGCGTAGACGGTCGCCGTGTATGTTCCGCTGCCCAGGAACGTCAGCGGGAGCGACAGGGTCCGGGACGTCTCGTTGGTCATCGCCCCGAGGTACCAGGTGTCGCCGTTGCGGCGGGCGACGGCGACGTACTGGCCGATCGATCCGGCGAGGGTGCGGCTCTGGTCCCAGGTGGTGGGGATGGCGTCGAACCATGGCAGCCCCGGCCAGTTGGACGTGTTCGCGTACTTGGACGGCGAGTCGTACCAGTAGAGGAAGTTCAGCGGCTGGTAGAAGACCGCCGCCATGGCCATCTGGTGGACGTTGGTGGTCTGGTTTCGCGACTGGCCGTAGCAGATGGTGTAGTCGATCGGCCCGCCGATGTTGCGGGCGAACGGCAGGGTCACGTTGTGGCTCGCGGTCGGGAAGCGCTCGTTGCCGCGCACGCCCTCCATGGTGACCCAGTTCGGGTACGTCCGTTCGTAGCCGAACGGCCGCACGTTGTCGTGCATGTCGATCAGCAGGTTGTACTTGGCTGCCGTCCTGACCCAGTTCGTGATCTGGTTCGTCATCGCCTGGGTGCCGTCGTTGACGAATCCGAGCTTGACCCCTACGACGCCCCAGCTCTTGTAGAGGCTGAACAGATTGTCGGGGGTGTGGGCCGCTACGCGGTCGACGTAGAGGATGACGCCGATGCCCTTGCTCGTAGCGTAGGAGATCACCGAGGGCAGGTCGATGTCCGCTATCGGCTTCGTCGCGTCGGTGCCTCTGACGTCGCCGTACCAGCCACCGTCGTACTCGATGAATTGCAGGCCACGAGCCACGGCGAAGTCGACGCCCGCCATCCCGGCGGCGGTGCTCAGCTGTACACGGAAGGCCTTGCCGGGCTTGATCCACGAGGTGTCGGCCAACGCGGTCGCGGGGGCCAGGTTGAGCACCAGCTCCGCGTTGTCGACCAGTTCGGCGTGGTTGGAGCCGGTCACCACCGCCCGCCAGGGCGTGGCAAAGGGCGTGGTGACCGTCGAGGTCGTCTGGACCGTGTCCCCACCGCGACCGGTGTGCTCCATCAGATACGCGGCGAGGGTGCCCGGCTGCCCGGACACGGAGCGGAGCATCAGACGCGGGAAGTCGAGGCGGGAGGATTCGCAGATGCAGGCGATCACGCTGCCGTCGGCGTACCTGGCGGTCAGCGGCAGGTCGGTCAGCGGGCCGGTGTCCGTGGTCGAGGTACCCGTGGAGGGGATCGATCCGGGCACGACCGGGTTGTAGGGGTCCTCGTCACGGGCGCTGTAGACGAGAGTGCCGTCGGGGAAGGCGAACGTGGTCAGTTCGTCGGCGATGGTGGCGGTGCCCTTGCCGAGCAGCACGTACCGGAAGGCGACGCCAGTCGGGTAGGCGCGGATCTGGACGCTGAAGTTGATCAGCGAGGCGGTGTCCTGGAGGTTCCAGCGCATCTCCTGGTAGTGGTCGCGGACGGTCGCGTTGCGGCCGTACACCGGAGTCCAGGTGTTGTCGATGGTCCAGTGCTGATAGTTGGTGATCACGGTGCCGGCGGCGCCGAGCACCGTCCCGTCGCTCAGCTCGAGGCCGAGAGCCGAAGTGTCGACCAACCTCACGCCTCTTCGCTTCGCCGACCAACTGAGCGCGCCCGAAGTGAGCGCCATCGTGATGGTGGTGCTGCCGTCGGGGGCCGTCGCGGTGACCGAGGCGTCGGCCGCCGCGGCCGTTCCGGCGGCGCCGGCACCCAGCGCCGCGGCTCCCATGGTGACGGCTGCTCCCTTGAGGAGTCGACGCCGCGAGAGCCGTCCCGGGGCACTGGCCGACGGCTGTTCAGGTATGGCGTGGCTCGCTGAATCTGTCATGACTCGTGCACCTCTCCGTTGCATGCATTTCCATGTGAACACAGACGAACAAGGTCAAACGTTCCTGGGCGCAGGCGCAGTTGGGCCCGCGCGGACGTTCCGTCCTCAAGCTGAAGCCGCTCACCGCAGGAAGGTCAGGACAGGAACCCTTCCAGGACGAGGGTTGCCGCGCCGAGGCTGACCGGGTTGCGGTCGATGGGGCAGAGACTGATCTCGGTGCCTTCCCAGGGTTCGGCGAGGGCGTAGCGGGAGGCGGTGTCGCGTACGTGCGGCAGCACGGCGCCGCCCAGACTGTCGGCGACCCAGCCGGTGAGCACGATGATCTGCGGGTTGCACAGGTTGATCAGGTTGGCGATGGCGATGCCGAGGTAGCGGCCGGTCGTGGCGATCACCCGCTGTGCGGCGGGGTCGCCGGCCGCGTGGGCGGTGGCCAGGGCGTGGATGGTCGCCGTCTGGTCGTCGGGGTGCAGGAGCGGACTGTCAGGGTCGGTCTCCGCGAGGTGCTGCATGATGCCGGGTGCGCCCACGTAGGTCTCCACGCAACCGACACATCCCCGGCGGCACTCGCGGCCGTCGATGACGAGGTTCGTGTGGCCCCATTCGCCGGCCGTGTTCGTGGCCCCGCGGTAGAGCGCCCCCTGGACCGCCAGGCCCGCGCCGACGCCGGTTCCAAGGGTCAGGACGGCGACGTTGTCGTGGCCGCGGGCGGCGCCGAACCACAGTTCGGCAACGGTGCTCGCACGCAGCGGGTTGTCGAGGAGGACCGGCACATCAGGGACCCGATCGGTGAGCAGGGCCTGCAGCGGTACGTCTTTCCAGTTCCAGTTCGGGGCGAAGACGGAGGCCGTGCCGTCCGGCCGTACCTGGCCGGGGATGCTGACGCCGATCCCGAGAATCCTGCCGCGCTCCACCTGGGCCTGCGCGATCGCGTCGTCGATGCCGCGGACGATTCGGTCCACGACGTAGTCCGGCGAGTTGGCGTGCGGGTGCAGTTCGTACTCGGCTCTGGCCAGAACCCGCAGAGCGGGGTCGAAGACCTCGACGTGGACGTAGGTCTCGGCGATGTCGACGCCGATGAGCCGGGGGCCCTCAATGCCGGGCGCGAGAAGGTTTCGCGGGCGTCCGCCCCCCGAAGCCTGCTGCCCTATCTCGGCCAGAAGCCCCAACTCGTGCAGCTCGTTGACGATGTCGGAGGCGGTGGCCACCGACAGGCCCGTGGCCGAGGCGATGTCGCGCCTGACGACGGGCGCCGAGGCGATGAGATGCCGCATCACCGCGAAACGGTTGGTCCGGCGTATGTCCTGGTACGTCCGCTTCAACGACGCTGTCCTGTGCTCGATGGGGCTGGGGCACCTGATCGTAACCACGGGGGTACGTCGTTGGAACTGTCGTGCACAGACTTTTTCTGGCTTGTTGACGAAGGGGTGTAGCGCGCATAACCTGCGTCTCGCTCCGCTCGCTGCAACCCCGTCAGCGGCAGGAATTCCCCCCTCCGATTGCGCGCCCCTCCACCCTGCGGGTTCGCGTCGCGCTCATACCGGCCGCACTCCGCGGCCGTCCACAGCGTCATCACCCGCTGGTGCGGTCTCTTCCTCAAGGCCCGGCCCACACCCGTTCTTCACAGCAGAGGTGCCCATGTCCCCTGAGCAGAACCCCAATACATCGTTCAGCCGCAGATCCTTCCTGCGCGCCTCCGGCACCGTGACGGCGGCGGGATTCCTCGCCGCGTGCGGCGGGAACACCGGTCGCGGCGGCTCCACCGGCGGTAAGGCGGCGATCAGCCAGTGGTACCACCAGTACGGCGAGGCGGGCACCCAACAGGCGGCGCTGCGGTACGCGAAGGCGTACACCAAGGCCGACGTGTCGGTGCAGTGGATCCCCGGTGACTACGCCTCCAAGCTCTCCAGCGGCCTGGTCTCCAGCAGCGGCCCCGACGTCTTCGAGTTCCACCCCGACGTCCAGATGGCCAAGTCCGGGCAGATCGTGCCGCTGGACGACATCATCGCGGAGGTGAAGTCCGACTTCACGGAGAAGGATCTGGCCGCCAACTCGGTTGACGGCAAGGTCTACGGCATCCGCATGATCGACGACCCGCAGTTCCTGTACTACCGCAAGAGCCTGCTGGAGAAGGCGGGCGTCCAGCCCCCGACCACCTTCGACGAGCTGATAGACGTCTCCCGCAAGCTCGACAAGGACGGGGTCAAGGGCCTGTACCTCGGCCTGAAGGGCGGCAGCGACATCCTGGCCAGTCCCCTGGTCTGGGCCACCGGCAGTGAACTGCTGACCGCCGACCACAAGGTCGCCTTCGACACCCCGGCGACTGTCGAGGGTCTGAAGAAGATGCGCGAGCTCTACACCAGCAAGACGCTGCTGCTCGGCGCACCCACCGACTGGTGGGACCCGTCGGCGTTCATCCAGGGCCTGACGGCGATGCAGTGGTGCGGCTTGTGGGCGATGCCCGGCATCCAGAAGGCACTGGGCGACGACTTCGGCATCGTCCCCCTGCCCGGCATCGGCAGCGCCGGCCGCCCGGTGGTCTACAACGGCGGCTGGTCCACCTACGTGAGCGCCAAGGCCAAGGACGTCGACGCGGCCAAGGCGTTCGTGAAGTGGCTGTGGATCGAGCAGACGAAGCTCCAGGAGGACTGGTGCACCTCCTACGGCTTCCACATCCCCCCGCGCAAAAGCCTGGCGGCGAAGGCCACCAAGCTGCAGAGCGGCACCGCCGCCGAGGCGGTGAGGCTCTTCGAGACCAACGGGCACTACGACGACCCTTACTGGACCCAGGGCATGATCACGATTTCCCAGGACATGGTGAACAACGCCGTGGTCAGCGGAAAGAACCCCGAGTCCGAGGTGGCCAAGGCCCGCACCCGGGTCGAGGCCGAACTCAAGAAGATCGCCTGAGGGGCCCTGACAAGCATGACAACCACCACCACCGGGGGCGCCCGTACGGGCGCCCCGGCGCCACCCGGCCCCGCGGCGAAGGTGAGACGTGACAGGCACGGGAAGCGAGGCAGCACCCGCACCTTCTGGCTCTTCGCGGGCCCCTTCCTGGCCGGTCTCCTGCTGTTCGTCTACGTACCGGTCGGCTGGAGCTTCTACCTGAGCCTCTTCCAGGCCCAGAACACGGTCACCCCGACGAAGTTCGTCGGCCTGGACAACTACGCGGACATCCTCACCGAAGGGCCGTTCACCGACAGCCTGTGGACCTTCACGCTCTTCGCGCTGATCGTCGTCCCTCTCACCTACGTCCTGGCTCTGGCGCTCGCGCTGCTCGTCCACCGCATCCGCGTCGCCCGCGCCTTCTTCCGTTCGGTGTTCTTCATACCCACCGCGTGCTCCTACGTCGTGGCATCCATGGTGTGGAAGCTGTCGATCTTCAACGGTGTGCGCTTCGGTCTCGCCAACACCGTCCTGGGCTGGTTCGGGATCGAACCCATCGCCTGGATCGGCACCGTCTCCCCGCCCTGGTACTGGATGGTGCTGGTCACGGTACGGCTCTGGCTGCAGCTGGGCTTCTACATGATCCTCTTCCTGGCCGCCCTCCAGCAGATCCCCAAGGAACTGTACGAAGCGGCCTGGACGGACGGCGCACGGCCCGGCTGGCAGACCTTCCGGCACATCACCCTGCCGCAGCTGCGCACCACCTCGGTCGCCGTGGTGCTCCTCCTGTTGATCGCGGCCTACCAGGCGTTCGACGAGTTCTACAACCTGTTGCCCAACACTCCTTACGCACGGCCGCCGTTGGTCTACCTCTACTACACGGCTCTCGGGCAGGGGCAGGACTTCGGCCACGGCAGCGCCGGGGCGCTGGTGCTGTCGGCACTCATCACGATGGTGACGCTGCTGCAGGGCAGGATCTTCGGCTTCGGAAAGGCGGACAGCTGATGGCCACCTCCTCCACCACCCCTGTCCGCGGCCGTCCACGCGCAGTCAGGCGTCCACGCGCAGTGAGCGGACGGGCCGGCAGCTTCGCCCTCTACACCGTCGCCGTCGTCGCGGCGCTGTTGTTCCTGGTCCCGTTCTATCTGCTGATCCGCAACAGCCTGGCCACCGACGCCGACCTCACCGGGGTGCACTGGAAGTTCTTCCCCACCGAGCTGCACTGGGAGAACATCCCCGAGCTGTTCAACGACCCCGCGGTTCCCATGGCGCACAGCATGTGGAACTCCCTCGTCGTCGGGGTGCTCGGCACCGCCGGGCAGTTGCTGGTGTGCTCCCTGGCCGGCTACGCGCTCGCCCGCGTCCCGTACCGGCACGCCAACAAGATCTTCTACGCGGTGCTGGCCACCCTCATGATCCCCAGCGCGGTCACCTTCGTGCCCAGCTTCGTCCTCGTGTCGTCACTGGGCTGGGTCTCCTCCCTGCAGGGTCTGATCGTGCCCGGCCTGTTCAGCGGCTTCACCGCCTTCCTCTTCCGGCAGTACTTCCTCGGCTTCCCCAAGGAACTGGAGGAGGCCGCCCGGATCGACGGGCTCGGCAGCTGGGGCACGTACTGGCGGATCGTCGTCCCCAACTCCACCGGCTTCTTCTCGGCGATCGCGGTGATCACCTTCATCACCAACTGGAACGCCTTCCTGTGGCCCCTGGTCATCGGCCAGGACCAGTCCAGCTGGACGGTGCAGGTGGCCCTGTCGACCTTCACCACCGCGCAGACCGTCAACATCCACGAGCTGTTCCTCGCCGCCACCGTGTCGATCCTGCCGCTGGTGCTCGTCTTCCTCTTCCTGCAGCGATACCTGGTCGAAGGCGTCGCCCACACCGGCATCAAGGGCTGACCGCAGAGCACCCCGGCAACGTACAGAACGCCACTCTTCGCACCGATCCATCCCGGAGTGATCCATGCCCAACCCCGCCAGCCGTCCGCCGCTCGCAGGGGCCGTACATCTGGACCCCGACTTCACCATCGGCGAGGTGAATCCGCGGCTGTTCGGATCCTTCGTCGAGCACCTCGGCCGCTGCGTCTACACCGGCGTCTTCGAACCGGGCCACCCCAGCGCCGACGAGGACGGCCTGCGCACCGACGTCCTGGCCCTGATCCGGGAACTGGGCGTCACCATGGTCCGCTACCCCGGCGGCAACTTCGTCTCCGGCTACCGCTGGGAAGACGGAGTCGGGCCGGTGGAGCAGCGGCCCCGCCGGCTCGACGGCGCCTGGCGGACCGTCGAGACGAACCGGTTCGGGCTGAACGAGTTCATGCGCTTCGCGGCCAAGGCCGACGTCGAGCCCATGCAGGCCGTCAACCTCGGCACCCGCGGCCTGCAGGAGGCACTCGACCTGCTGGAGTACACCAACCACCCCGCCGGCACGGCCTTCTCCGAGCTGCGCCGCTCGCACGGCGTCGACAAGCCGCACGGCATCCGGCTGTGGTGCCTGGGCAACGAGATGGACGGCCCCTGGCAACTCGGTCACAAGAGCGCCGACGAATACGGCCGCCTGGCCGCCGTCACCGCCAAGGCCATGCGCGACGTCGACCCCGGCCTGGAACTGGTCGCCTGCGGAAGCTCCAACCGCGCCATGCCGACCTTCGGCGCCTGGGAGGCCACGGTCCTGGAGCACACCTACGACCTCGTCGACTTCATCTCCTGCCACGCCTACTACGAGGAGAGCGACGGCGACATCGACAGCTTCCTCGCCTCGGCCGCCGACATGGAGGCCTTCATCGACGGGGTGGTCGCCACCGCCGACCACATCAGGGCCAAGCGCCACTCCGACAAGCGGATCAACCTCTCCTTCGACGAGTGGAACGTCTGGTACCAGAGCCGGCCGGTCAACAACACCGACACCCCGGACTGGAGCGTGGCCCCGCGCCAGCTCGAGGACGTCTACAACATCACCGACGCCGTCGTGGTCGGCAGCCTGCTGATCACCCTGCTGCGCCACTGCGACCGCGTCACCGCGGCCTGCCTCGCCCAGCTGGTGAACGTCATCGCCCCCATCATGACCGAGCCCGGCGGCCCGGCCTGGCGGCAGACCATCTTCTACCCCTTCGCCGACGCGGCCCGCCGCGGCCGGGGCCAGGTGCTCCGGCTCGCCCTGGACAGCCCCGTCCACGACACCGCCCGCTACGGCGAGGTGCCCCTGCTGCACGCGACCGCCGTCCGGCAGGAGGACGGGACGCTCACCGTCTTCGCCGTCAACCGGGACACCACGAGGCCGCTCGAACTCACCGCCGACCTGCGGGCGTTCAGCCCGGCGGCCGGGCAGGTGACGCACACCGCCCTGGCCGACCCCGACCGCCACGCGGCCAACACGCTCCAGCACCAGGACCGCGTGACGCCGAAGCCGGTGACCGGCACCGTCACGGACGGCGGACGGCTGAGCGCCCTTCTGCCACCGATGTCCTGGAACACCATCACCATCCCGCTCGCCCCCTGAGCGACCCCAGGATCCCACCGCACGACCCGCACGCCCCGCCCAATCCCTGGACCTCGACGGAGAGGTGACACCATGCCAGACACCACATCACACCGCACACCCCCACCGCGCACCAGATGGCGGATATCCCTCGCCACGCTCCTGACCCTGCTCGGCAGCCTCGCCGCCCTGCTCGTACCCGCCACGCAGGCACAGGCAGCCACGGTGACCTTCACCACGGGTGCCGCGCGCACCGACCAGAACGGCAACACGCTCCAGCTGCACGGTCTGGGCATCATCAAGGTGGGCAGCACCTGGTTCGGCTTCGGTGAGGACAAGACCGGCGAGACGTCCGCGGACACGTCGTTCCAGGACATCACCTGCTACTCCTCCACCGACCTCGCCAACTGGACGTACCAGGGCCAGGCGCTGAGTCGGCAGGCCAGCGGTGACCTGGGCCCGAGCCGTGTCGTGGAGCGGCCGAAGGTCATTTTCAACGCGTCGACCGGCACGTACGTGATGTACATGCACATCGACAGCACCACCTACGCCGAGGCCAGGGTCGGTGTGGCCACGAGCAGCACACCGTGCGGGCCGTACACCTACCGGGGCAGCTTCAGGCCGATGGGCAACCTCAGCCGTGACCTCGGCCTGTTCCAGGACACCGACGGCACCGGCTATCTGCTGAGCGAGGACCGCAACAACGGCCTGCGCGTCTACAAGCTGTCCGCCGACTACCTGTCCGTCGACAGCGTGGTGACGACCCTGGGCAGCGGCGGCAGCAGCGGCAGCGTCGAGTCGCCCGCCATGGTGAAGATCAACGGCATGTACTACGTCTTCGGCTCCCACCTGACCGGCTGGAGCCTGAACGACAACATCTACGCCACCGCCACCTCGCTGAGCGGCCCCTGGTCGGCGTTCCGGAACTTTGCCGCCCCCGGCACCAAGACCTACGGCAGCCAGACGGCGAACGTCATCACGGTCCAGGGCACCTCCGGCACCACCTACATCTACGCCGGCGACCGCTGGGACACCGCCAACCTGGGCGCTTCGAAGCTGATCTGGCTGCCGCTGACCATCAGGGGCACGACGGTGAACCTCGGCCAGTACCCGACCTGGTCCCTCGACGCCGCCGCCGGCACCTGGACAGCCGGCAGCGGGATCCCGTCGGAGGGGGTCCACACGCTGAAGAACGTCAGCAGTTCGATGGTGATGGACGTCTCCAGCGGTTCCACCGCGGCCGGCGCCAAGATCATCCAGTGGGCGTCCAACGGCGGTGCCAACCAGCAGTGGACCCTCACCCGGGTGGCGGACAACATCTTCACGCTCAAGAGCGTCAAGAGCGGCCTGTGCCTGGACGTCCCCGACAAGGCGACCACCGCCGGCGTCCAGTTGCACCAGTGGACCTGCAACGGCGGGACGAACCAGCAGTGGGCCCTCGACCTGACCGGCAGTTACACCGGCAGCAACTACATGCTGGTGGGCATCGGCAGCGGCCTGCACATCGGCGTCGCGGGCTCCACCGCCCAGGGAGCGGCGGTGGACCAGGAGCTCGGCGGCAGCGCGAGCGTCAACAGCGAGACCTGGACGCTCTCCTGACCCGCGTGCCCCGGCGGCCATGCCACCGAGGCTCGCGGGGCTCCACTGCGCCTCGCCGTTCCCCACGCGACTCGTTCCTGTTCGGCCCGGACGCTGAGCCGCAGTGTCTGTGCTTGTCCCGCGGACACACAAGGAGAATCTCCATGCCAGAACCGATCACCCGACGATCAGTGCTAGTAGGCATGGCGGCGATGACGGTCGCCGCCGCCGTGACGCCCACCCTGGCGGCACCCGCTCATGCCGCCTCCAGCCAGCCGCTGCCGCTCCCTCCGCTCCGCATCCCCAAGGTGGACCTGGGTCTGGAGCAGCAGCCCGACGACAAGACCCGGTGGCTGCAGGACGCGAAGCTGGGCATGTTCATCCACTGGGGTATCTACTCAGGCCCGGCCAAGGGCGAGTGGTACATGGAGAACGCCGCCGTCACCCCGGAGAATTACAAGAAGTACTTCACCGACGCGACCGGCGAGCAGTTCACGGCGAGCGCCTACGATCCGGCCGACTGGGCCCAGCTGGCCAAGGACATGGGCGCGAAGTACACCGTCCTGACGACACGGCATCACGACGGCTTCGCCCTGTGGCCCTCCACCCACCCCAACGCCTTCCACGCCGGACAAGCCCCGATGCGGCGGGACTTGATCAACGAATACGTCACCGCCGTACGCAACGCCGGTCTCAGAGTAGGCCTCTACTATTCGCCGATGAGCTGGCGCTATCCCGGCTACTACGACGTCACCGGCACCAACTGCCTGCCCAACAAGTGGGGATACACCACTGATCCCGCGCACAAGGAGAACGCGCGGATCATGAAAAACGAGGTGTACCAGCAGGTCAAGGAACTGATGACCCAGTACGGCAAGATCGACGACATCTACTGGGACGGCGGCTGGCTGGGTCAGCGCGGCACGGACGCGGACGCCGCCTTCTTCTGGGAGCCCGGCAAGTTCCGCGACAGCGCCAACGACTGGCCGGTGGACGCCGCCTACAGCGAGACCGACTCCGCCACCGGCCGCCCTCTCGGCCTGATGGGCATGGTGCGCAAACACCAGCCCGAGGTCACGGTCAACCTGCGCACCGGCTGGATGGGTGACTACAACAGCGAGGAAGGCCCCTCCATCCCGACCGGCGCCATGCGCACCGGGCAACTGGCGGAGAAGAACTTCACCATCTGCGGCACCTGGGGCTACAAGGCCGGCGCGCCCGTGATGAGCTTCAGCACGGTCATGAACATCCTGGTCAACTCCTGGGTGCGCAACATGACCTGCCTGGTCAATATCGGCCCTGACCGTACGGGAGCGGTACCCGCCGACCAGCAGGCCCTGGTGCGCAGGATCGGTTCCTTCCTGATCACCTGCGGCCAGGCCGTCTACGGCACCAGCAGCGGACCGTGGCAACCGGTGGACGGCCAGTACGGCTTCACGTGCAAGGACAACACCTTCTACGTCCACCTGCTGCCCGGCTACAGCGGTACGTCCTTCACCACTCCCCAGATCGGGGACGCGCAGGTCACCCGGGTCTTCGACGTGGCGTCAGGCGCGGACCTGCCGTACAGCGTGGACGGCAACGGCAAGGTGACCGTCACAGGCATCAACCGCACCCGCATCCCCGAGGACAGCATCGTCGGCGTCACGCTGGACCGGACGGTGTACCCCACCGACATCGCCGCGGGCAGGGCCGCCACGGCGAGCAGCGAGCAGACCTCCCAGGGCAACACCGCAGCGAAGGCGGTGGACGGCTCCACCGCGACCCGCTGGTGCGCGACCAACGGCAACACCGGCCACTGGCTGAAGGTGGACCTCGGGGCGGCCAAGTCGATCACTGGTACGCGGATCGCCTGGGAGTCCGCCGCCACGAACTACCGTTACCGGATCGAGGGTTCCGCCGACAACACGAACTGGACCACACTGGCCGATCGCACCGGCACCACCAGCACGAGCCAGGTGCAGGTGTCCGTGTTCGACGCACAGGCACGGTACGTGCGGGTGACGGTGACCGGACTGCCCTCCGGCGCATGGGCCTCCATCCGCAGCCTCGAGGTCTACGATCGGCCCTTCGCCGCGGACCTGGGGACTTTCCGGCTGGTGAACCGCAAGAGCGGCAAGGTGCTGGAGGTCAGCGGTGCCTCCGGCGCCGACGGCGCGGCCGTCGTCCAGTGGCCGTGGTCCGGTGGTACCAACCAGCAGTGGAAGCTGGTGCCGAACACCGACGGCTCCTACCGGCTGTCCAACGTCCGCAGCGGCAAGGTCCTGGACAGCCCCAACGGATCCGCCCAGGGTGCGGGCCTCGACCAGTGGACCGCCACCGACAGCAGCAACCAGTGGTGGAAACTGGTCCCCGCCACCAGCGGCTACTACCGGCTCGTCAACGTCGGCAACGGATGGTGCGCCGACGTCAAGGACGCCTCCACCGCGGACGGAGCGAGGGTCATCCAGTGGCCCAGCACCGGCGGGACCAACCAGGAGTGGCAGGTGACCGCCCTGTAGCATTGGCGGGGCCGATTGGGCAAGACGGACAACGGCATCGTCACGGTGGCCACGGTGTGGACCGACGGCCGCGTGTACTACCCGCTGCACGCGACTCCCTATACCCCGGCCCATCACTTCGCCCGCGGCCGGTCCGATCCGGCTTTCCGCACGAAACCCCAGCCGACCGCTGCCCTCGCGGCCCGCGGGAAGGAGGCGGGCTATGCCTGCCTGGCGGTGGTCGCCGACTGCGCCTACTGAAGTCAGCGACGACTGGTACTTCGCACTGCGTCAGGCCGGCCTGGCCTACGTGGCCGCGTTCAAGCCGCACCGCGGTACCTGGGCTCGCGCCGATCAGCCACACACCCCCATCGAGGCCGCGCATGCCCTGACCTGGCGCGATGCCAGACATCCAGGCGACTGGACGCCCGTTGAGCGTCACTTCCGCGACGGACACAGTCAGACCTGGTGGGCAGCCGATGCCCGCCTGGGCGGCTACGGCCCCGACTCACCCTGCCGCCTGGTCGGGGCCACCACCGATCCGGCCGCCCTGCCGGAGAAGGCCACCTGGTACCTGGCCACCAACCTGCCCCACCCCGACGCACCCCACGCCGCCCCCGACCCTCACCCGCCCGCCGACCTGGCCGAGATCGTGCGCCTCTACGGTCTGCGGCCGTGGATCGAACAGAGCTACAAGCAGATCAAGGACGAACTGGGCTGGGCCGACTTCCAAGTCCGCTCCGACCGCGCCATCCGCCGCCACCGGACCCTGGTCAACTGCGCCTTCTCCTTCTGCTGGGATCAGTGGTTCACCCCACCCCCCTGGACGCCAGCGCGCCGGACCCGTGCCCCGACGAGGGGCCAGAGAGGGTGACCAAACGGAGACCACCAGCCCCAACAGCCCTGCTGGCCCAGGGCCTTACGGGCCACCCGTTCCTGGCTCACCCCCCCCGCCGTCACCCTCAACCGATGGTGGCGAGCCTGGACGGACAAGGACCCACCCTCCGAGCTCCAAGCCCTGATCGACGCGGTCACCACCGGACACGGCATTCACCTCTACCGTCGGATTTAACGAACTACCGGTAACTGCGGGTGCGGACGCCGACGATCTCCGCGCGGTGCTGGTCGGTGGCATGGTGCCGGTCGGCGTGGTAGGCAGCCATCGCGCGGTCCGGGCCGTCGCCGTCAACACCCCCCGGCACACGCCCGATCGCCGCCGACGACGGTGTACGCCGCCACCCGAGCAGGTGACGGCCCCACGGCGAAGGCCCGTGAACGGCCCACCCGAGGCCCTCGCACCCCGCTCGGCGAGTTCTCGACGCTCCCCGCACCGTAGACGACCGCCGCAGGCACACGTCGACCGGACCGGCGTCAGTGAGTGCCACCGACCCCGCCGCGAGCGCGGGTCGGGCACCGAGCCGAACCAGAGGCTCAGGTGAGCGGCCCGGTCGGGGCCCGTAATGATCACCAAGCCCGTGCCCGCACCGCTACCTGCCCCTCACGCCAAAGACCCGTACAACCACGGGACTTGAAGCCTCATGGTGTCAGCCTGCGAACGTTTCTGCCCGCGGATTTTGCGCGGAGTATTGACGTTATTCATGGGATGTCTAGCATTCTCTCGATCGGCACTTCGGCCACTGTCCCGTATATCGAACAGGGCCGCACCGCACCGCCTCCGGACAGCCCCTGACGGGCCAAACCGGAGTCGCTTGCTCAAGGATGACGAGGTCCTTATGCACAGACGTATTTTCAGCCGCAGACGCCCGCCCGCGGTGCTCGCCGCCGTGGTTGCGGCCCTGGCCGCGCTGGCGGCGCTGCTCGTCGCCGGCCCGGCTCAGGCGGCCACCACCAGCGACGTGCGCGGTGTTGATTCCGGCAAGTGTCTCGATGTGTCGGGCTTCAGCCAGGCCGACGGCGCGAACGTGCACATCTGGGACTGCCACGGCGGGATCAACCAGCAGTGGACGTTGACGGACAGCAACCAGCTGACCGTGTACGGCAACAAGTGCCTGGATGTCCGGGGCGGCGGCACCACGAACGGGTCCCCGGTGCAGATCTGGTCGTGCAACGGCAGTGACAACCAGCAGTGGCGGGTGAACGCCGACGGCACGATCGTCGGCGTGCGGTCCGGGCTGTGCCTGGAAGTCTCGGGCTGGGGTAGGACCAACGGCACGGCGGTGCAGATCTGGTCGTGCCACGGCGGCACCAACCAGAAGTGGACCGGCCTGTCCGGGGCGAGCAACACGTGTGCTCTTCCGTCGACGTACCGCTGGACATCGACCGGCCCGCTGGCCCAGCCGAAGGCGGGGTGGTCCGCACTGAAGGACTTCACCAGCGTCGTCTACAACGGCAAGCACGTCGTCTATGCCACGTCGCACAACAACCTCGCCGGTAACGACGGTCGCTGGGGATTGGCGACCTTCAGCCCCTTCACGAACTGGTCCGACATGGCCACCGCCACCCAGACCACGATCCCCTTCGACGGCATCGCGCCGACGCTGTTCTACTTCGCCCCGAAGAACCTCTGGGTGCTCGCCTACAACGGGGGTTGGCCCTACAGCTTCTCCTACCGCACCTCGACCGACCCCACCAACCCCAACGGCTGGGGCCCGCAGCAGGATCTCTTCACGACCACCCTCCCGGACGTTGTGGATCCCGACGGCACGACCCGGAAGAGGGGCCCCCTCGACGTGACCCTCATCGGCGACGACACGAACATGTACATGTTCTTCGCCGACGATGAGGGCGGCATCTACCGCGCCAGCATGCCCATCGGCAACTTCCCGGGCACCTTCGGCTCGTTCACGAAGATCATGAGCGACTCGTCGCTCGACCTGTTCGAAGCGCCGGAGGTCTACAAGGTCCAGGGCCAGAACCAGTACCTCATGATCGTCGAGGCCCAGAATTACACGGGGTACGGTCGCTACTTCCGCGCGTTCACGGCCACCAGCCTCAACGGCACCTGGACACCGTCACCGCAGGCCAACACCGTGACCAGCCCCTTCGCCGGCAGTGCCAACAGCGGCGCGACCTGGACCAGGGACATCAGCCACGGCGATCTGGTTCGCACCAACCCCGACCAGACCAAGACCATCGACCCTTGCAATCTGCAGTTCCTCTACCAGGGGCGCGACCCCAGCACCGACGGCGGGGACTACGGCCTCCTGCCGTACCGGCCGGGAGTGCTGACACTGCAGCGCTAGCCGGTGGCGTGACACAGGTCCGGCTCCGGTCCTGACGTTCGCGGGCAACGACGTGCGCCGAACAGGGTGAGCGTCACAGCGAGCGATCAGGAACGGATGGAGTTGGAGCGGCGGGCTCGGTGCAAGGCCGAGCCCGCCCGTGCATGTGGAGAACCCGGATGGTGGCGGCCTCGTCCTGGTCGACCATGAGACGCGGAACGTGTCAAGCCTGGTGAGTCGGTCGGTTTCAGGGTTTGTCGAGTGAGCCGGGGTCGCCGGCGCCCGAGGTGATCACTGGGCGGCGGCGCGGTCGTCCGGCTGGTTGATCCACACGTTGGTGGGGAGCGCAAGGGACAGAGCCCGTCCGTCGCCAGCATCTACCGGGCCCTCGCCGACACGAGAAGATCCCAGGCGTACCCCGAGGCCGTCGAGACAGCACACGCCGACTTCGCCGCCCTTCAGCAGCGCGACCGCAGCCCCTGGTAGTTGGGTTCACGCAAACTGAAGTTCTTTCCAAAGGAACCCGAGGATGGGCTGTCGTGTTTTCGTTGGTTCGGCCTTCGGGTTCAGGCGAACACGCGGGGTGAGTACCGAGCGGACCGCCCCTTCGGCAACCCTCCTTGGGACGGTGCTGGCATCGTATAAATCATGAGAACAGCAGGAACGACACCGGAACCGGAGTCCTCAACGCGGAGCGGCCTCATGTCTCTGGGTGAGGTGGCGTGCCGTTATCAGGCTGATGAGATCCGCCCGGAGGACCTGCCGATGATTGCTGCCGAGGCGCTCGCGGCCAGGCTGGACACCCCGACGTTGCGCGAGCTCGCCGGATTGCCCCGCAACGCGGATGCCCGCGATATCCGCAACGCGTTTGAGCAAGCACTCTCCGAGGCCGGACTCGAGTTGCCTGATCCGGGCCTGGCACGGCGCCACGCGCTGCGTCGGCTGGCGGCGAGGCTGATCAACGAGGAAATCACTCCCGCCGACCTGACGACGGACGACTGGTGGGAGACGGAGGTCGAAACCGTTGAGGAACGATCATTCGTATCGCTGATCCCGCAATGCGGGTGCTGCATCGAGTACACGTTGGGGCTTGACCAGCGGAGGTGGGCGGCCGAGCTGCGGATCGCCGCGCTCGCCCTGACATCGTCTCCACCGATCGGCCCCGGTTGCTGACTCTGCCCTGACGGCATGTTCCCCCCCCATCAAAGGCGTGTAGCGGTCGATCAGACTTCACCGAAATGGCTGTTCAGCGGCCTGATCCAGCAAGGCCTGTGCGGAGTCCACGTAGCGGATGGCGGTCTTCTCGTCGATGCCGAGAACGAGGGCGAGGTGAAGGGGGTCGGCGGGGTGGGTCAGGGCTTCTTCGAACTGGCGGTCGACGTGGAGTCGCTCCAGGGTCGCGGTGAGGTTGCGGGTGGCCCGGGTGGTCCAGAGCTTGCCCGCCGGCCCGAGTTTGACGGCCGTCTTCTGGGTGATCAGCAGGTGTGGGTTGGCGGTGCTCGGTCAGCGGGTTCGGCGGTGGTCGAGCCAGTGCAGGACGGCCTGGCGGGTGAGGTCGTCGAGCGGGCGGACGTGACCGGCGACGGTAATTCGCTCGTTGCCGAGATCCACGTCGTCCAACTGCATCGTTAGGATCATCTTCGGCCGTGTCCCGTGGACGGCGGTGAGGGCAGTGATCAGCTTGATGTCCGGGGTGGTCGCGCTGGCGACCGCCTGGTCGATGTCCGCTTGCCCCAGGGCTGGGCGACGCCGCCAGCCTGCCGGTGGACACGGATCCGTTGGGTGGGGTTGCGGAAGACCTGGCCGTTCCCCTTCGCGTGACGGAACAACGACCGCAGTGCGACGACCCGGCTTTCCCGCTGCTTGCCGCTGGCGGCATCCCGGGCGGCGATGATGTCCTCCCGGGTGACCTCCCGCAGATGGTCGTAGAGGCTGGACCACTCCAGCAGAACCGATTGGATCTCGCTGAGGTAGGTCCAGGCGGTCTGCCGTGCGCGGGGCTCGGACCGCGGGCCGCCGTCGGGTAGGGGCCGGGCCCAGGATTCGACCTCGCCGCGGATGCCCGGGGCGACGGCGCCGAGCTTGCGGTCCAACCACGGATCGACCGCTGGCGTGCGGTCGTCAGTGAACAGGCCCAGTTAGTTGAGAACTTCGGCGGTCCGACCGACCGGGAGTCCCCGGCCACGCAGGGCCGGGAAGATCTCGGTGCAGCGGATCGACTCGCCCTCGGCATGGCCGGACAGCACGATGACCAGGGCCCGGTCGACGTCGCTGGCGACCCAGCGGGTCCACCCGCGCGCCTCACTCAGAGCGCGCGCTGCCCGGCGGGCCCGGATCATCCACGGGTTGGCCAGGTCGGCGTGCCGTTCACGTTCGAAGGTGCGGTAGTCCCGAGTGGTGAACAGAGGCGGCTGGATCCAGCCCGTCATCACGAGCGCTGGGGCTGGTCCTGGTCCCGTTTAAGGACTCGGCGCCCCTGCTTGCCGATGGGCGGTCCGCCGTTGCGGGGCCGCTGCAGGTTCGCGAAGAAGAGCTGTTGGTGCTTCACGCGCCGTAGGAAGGTCGTCGGTGCGGCGGCCTCGCCGTTGACGCCCGCTGCCTTGACGGCCCAGCTGGCCTGGGCCCGGCAGAGTCGGCAGTGGCCGTCGTGGATGGGAACCTCACGACGGCAGACAGTGCATGGGCCAGGCGGGTTGAGCTGGCCGCAGGTGTAGCAGGCCCGGCAGAACCGGCGGGGCAGCTGTCCCCAGGCGAAGCAGCCACGCAGGAAGCCGCGGTTTGCCGTCGCGGATCTTGCTCATCGTGGCGGCATCAGGCCGGCGGGAGGGATCGGCCGTCCCGGCGCTTGGGGATCACCGCCGGTGCGGCAGTCCCCGCGCCGACTGCCGCTCGTTCCGTCTCCGCCTCCCCCGGGCGGCTGACCTTCTCCGGCTCGGGGATCAGTAGATCGCTGATCTCGCAGCCGAGGACGACGCAGATGACGTCCAGGTCCTCCAGCTTGAGCGAGACGGGCTGCCCGGACCATAGGCCCGACATCTTCCCCGCCGAGATCACCAATCCGTGCTCGGCCAGGTTCCGCTGGAGTTCGGAAGCCTTCCAGACTCCTTTGTCCGCGGCGGTCAGCCGCAGGTTCCACCTCATCGGACCAGTCCTTCCAGCCGCTTCGCGGCCCGTTCCGTCCCGGAGACCCAGGCGTCCTCGACCCGGGTCTGCTGGACGTGGAGGTATCGCATCGTGGTGGCGATCCACGAGTGTCCCAAAACCTCCTGATTTGCCATCAAGTCCAGTCCGTTTCCGTCGAGTTGGGACGCGTAGAAATGCCGCAGGGCGTGCGGTGTCAGCTTCTTTCCCCACCCGGGCAGGTGCACTTTGGCCGCGTCCTTGAGCCCGTTGCGCAGGGCGTCGTCGCCCACCCGACGCGAGGACCCGTCGGCGTTCTTGCGCTCGGAGGGGAACAGCGGGGCGCCGGGGCGGGTGTGGTCGTCGTCGAACTGGCCCCAGACGTCCTCGATGAACCACCGGAGCCGTGGTCAGCGGTGCAACGCCCTCTGTGTCACCACCCGATCGGAGCACTACGTGTCACCAGACGACCCGAGATCCGCCGAGCAGCCGATGCCTCGGGGTCGCACGCCCCGCCGCCGTAGCCGGATGCTCCGGCATTGTGTCGTGGGGGCGGTGGCGGTGCTCGCCGCCTCGGCCGGTGTCGGCGCCCTGGCGCCCAGCGCGGGCGCCGCGCCGACCGTCGGCATCCGTGTGGATGCCGGTACCTCCTTGGGCACGGTGCCCAGCAGTGGTGTCGGCCTCAACACGGGCTACGGCGACGAGCATATGGGGAGCGTCAAGGCGACATCGCTGATGAAGGCGGCGGGAGTTCGGCAGCTGCGCTTTCCCGGCGGCTCCGGCGCGGACGACTACCACTGGAAGACCCACACCTACGGCGACGGCAGCGGCTGGATCCCCTCCAACACCAACTTCGACCACTTCATGGCCACCGCGCAGAAGGTCGGCGCCCAGCCGATCCTGACCGCCAACTACGGTTCCGGCACCCCCAAGGAGGCCGCCGACTGGGTCAAGTACGCCAACGTCGACAAGGGTTACGGCGTGAAGTACTGGGAGATCGGCAACGAGGTCTACGGCAACGGGCATTACGGCGACGGCAAGGGCTGGGAAACTGACAACCACGCCGACAAGAGCCCGAAGGAGTACGGGAAGAACCTCGTCGCCTACTCGAAGGCGATGAAGGCCGTGGACCCGAAGGTGAAGATCGGAGCGGTGCTCAACACCCCTGGCTTCTGGCCGGATGCGGAGAAGGCTGCCGGTGACACCGCCGACTGGAACAACACGGTGCTCTCCGTCGCGGGACGCTCGATCGACTTCGTCATCGTCCACTGGTATCCGGGCGGCACCACCACTGCCGAGCTGCTGAACACCCCCTCCCAGATCGCCGGTGTCAGGTCCTCGCTGCGCTCGCTGATCGCCACCCACGCGGGCTCGCACGCCGCTTCGGTGGAGATCGCCGTCACCGAGACCGACGCCGTCGGCTCACCCGCCTTGACCAGCCAGGCCGCAGCCCTGTTCGCGCCGGACACCTACATGACCTGGTTCGAGCAAGGTGCCACCCACGTGGACTGGTGGAACCTGCACAACGGCACGGGCGAAGCACCCACCACCGTCCACGGCGAGACCGACTACCAGGACGGGGGCATTCTCTCCGCCGGAACCTGCGCCGGGGGGAAGTGCGAACCGCCGCGCGAGACGCCCTTCCCCACCTACCGGGGCATCCGCTCACTGACCGCACTGGCGAAGCCTGGCGACACCATGGTCAAGTCGTCCTCGGGCAACTCGTCGGTCGCCGTGCACGCGGTGCGGAGCGGAAAGGGCGGTCTGAACGTCATGCTGATCAACAAGAGCCCGAAGGACGCGGCGCAGGTGTCGCTCTCGTACGCCGGATTCACCCCGGCCGCAGGGGTGGTCACGACCGTTTCGTATGCCAAGGGCGACACCTCCCTGACGACGGGCGAAGCGGGGCACGGCGGGCGCACAGAAGCTGCCGCCGTACTCGATCACGACTCTTCAGCTGAAGCCCGCGTCGGGGACTGCCGGCGCTGACAAGCCGTCGCCCGCCGCCACGCCGCCCGTCGCCGCGCCGCTTGTCTCCGCCGCCGGCAAGACCGGCAGCCGTGCGCAGGCGGAGAACGGCGCACCCGCCGGCCGGCCGTCCCCGAGCAGCAGCAACACGTTCGGCCCCCTGGCTTCCACCGGGGCGAGCACCGCTGTCACGTACAGCGCCATCGGTGGCCTGCTGGTCATCGCTGCCGGCGGCGTGCTGGTACTTCGCGGACGTCGCCGCAGGGCTTTGCACGGCAAGTGAGACCGCGTGAGTGACTGACGGCCCGGCAGCAACGCCACCCACCCGTGGCGTGCGCGCCGGGCCGTCGGCCTCCGCGCGGGCGTCGGCGTCGGCGGTCAGGAAACAAACAAGGCCCGGGTCGTTGGCCTGGCCTGCCTCGGCACCGGTCCCGACCCGCGGGGCGGCCCACGGGCCGCGTTCCGGGCCACCGTGGAACTGCCGCGCGAGGACTTCGCGATGAACTACAACCAGACCGTCCAGGCCGTCCAGGGCGAACAGCTTCCGCCGCTCGCCTGACGGCGGAGACGGCTCGGCCCCCTGCCTCACTCGGGAAGCAGGGGGCCGAGCCGTCTGTGTCCTGTGTGGCTGCTGGCGCCCAAAGTCGCCCGCCGCTCACGCGACGCCCGGGCGTCCTGGTAGTGCTCACGATGTTCCATCGGCAGATCGATGCCGTGCGATTCCTCGAATGCTCGGATCTCCACCTCTGGCATCCGAGGTGCCAGTTCGTACTGGTGCGTGTGCGCTCCGAAGCGCTTCCGCCCCGGGTCGTGTGCTGCCATCGCATGTATCCGTGCGCGTACGCCGTCCTCGTCCCAGCTCTCCATCCGGCGACGGTAGCGTTGAGGTCTGCGACCCGGTACGCCGCACCCTCGCGCCACGCGTCCCGAATGGAATCGCACCTACGCTGCGTGGCGTCTCCTGTGGGTCAGTGGCCGGCTGGGCCTTGGCTCGCGTTCTGGGTGTTCGCGGTGGGTGTGGTGGACGGTGCGGGTGCGGGTGCGGGTACGGATGCGGTGGTGGGGGTTTTGGTGTGGTTGCGGAGGAGGAGACAGATGAGGATTCCGATGGTCACTACCGCGATGGGGAGGGCTGTCGTGGTGTGGAGGGTGGTCAGGAAGGCGGCTGCGTAGGTCTTGCCGGTGGCGAGTTCGGCGGTGAGTCGGTTCTGGAGCAGGGCGCTGACGGTGGCGGCGCCGATGACGGAGCCGGTCTGGCGGATGGTGTTGTTGATGCCTGACGCCGCGCCTGCGTGGTGAGGTGGGATGTGGCGCATGGTTTCGGCGGTCATGGGTGCGAGGGTGCAGCCGATGCCGAGGCCGGTGAGGAGGGTGGCGGGGAGAAAGGCCTGCCAGGGTGTCGCGGGGCCGGCGGTGAGGGCGATGGCGACGATGCCGCAGGCGTAGAGGGTGAGGCCGGTCAGGAGGAGGGGTTTGCCGCCGATGCGGTCGGCGAGGCGTCCTGCGTAGGGGCCGAGGGCCATGGACACCAGGGACGAGGGGGCGAGGACGAGGCCGGCTTTCATCGCGCTGAGGTGCAGTACGGACTGCAGGTAGAGGTTGAAGGGCAGTACGAGGCCCAGCATGGCGATGGAGATGAGGCCGACCAGTACGGTCATGACGGTGAAGTTGCGGTCTTTGAAGAGGGTGAAAGGGACGAGGGGTTCGCGGTCCTGGGTGGCGCGCTGGTGCAGCAGAAAGACGCCGGCCAGTGCCAGGCCCGCGGCGATCAGGCCCCAGATTCCCGCCCCCCAGTGGTAGCGCTGACCTTCCTGGAGGCCGAAGGCGAGGCAGAACAGCGCGGCGGTGGCCAGGAGCACGCCCGTCAGATCGAAGCGGTGGGTGCGGGCGGGGCGGATGTCGGGGACGAGCGTGAAGGTCAGGGCGAGCGCTGCGATGCCGAGGGGCACATTCACCAGGAAGATCCAGCGCCAGCCGACGGTGGAGACGAGGACGCCGCCCAGGGTGGGGCCGGCCAGGGTGGCCGCGCCTGCGACCATGCCCCAGATCCCCAGCGCCGCGCCGCGTCGGTGGGCGGGGAACACCGACACGATCAGCGTCATCGTCTGGGGGACGAGGAGGGCTGCGCCGACGCCCTGCACGGCGCGGGCGGCGATCAGTGCCGCTGCGCCGGGGGTGAGTCCGCAGGCGATGCTGGCCAGGGTGAACACGGTCAGGCCTGCGGCGAA
Source organism: Streptomyces sp. B21-105 (assembly GCF_036898465.1). Lineage (NCBI taxonomy): Bacteria > Bacillati > Actinomycetota > Actinomycetes > Kitasatosporales > Streptomycetaceae > Streptomyces > Streptomyces sp. B21-105. The sequence continues at coordinate 9,031,957 of NZ_JARUMJ010000001.1, forward strand.
CAGGGTGCGCGGGCCGTGCAGGTCGCCCAGTCTGCTCGCGGTGATCAGGGACACCGACAGGGCGAGGGCGTAGCCGCTGACCGTCCACAGGGCCTCATCCAGCGTGGCGCCGAGGCCGCTGATCATGTCGGGGATCGCGATGTTCACGATCGTCAGATCCAGCAGGGTCATGAAAAACCCGAGTGAGAGCGTCACCAGCACCGCCCAGGGGTTCGATCGCCACTTGCGCACGGCAGTCTCCTTCGTCCGTCGGGGGATTGCGGGCCGGTCTGCCCGGCGTCCCCCTCACGCTAATACATCAATAGAGATGCATCAATAGAGATGCATCTTTTGGCGATGTATCGAGACGGATGTACTGTGCGGGTATGGATGGAGTCGAGCTGTTCCTGTTGGGGCGCACCCTGATGAAGATCGGGGAAGGCGCCATGCCGGAGCCGGAGGGCGGCATGGCCCGCTACGGCGGTGGCGTACGGTCCGTGCTCATCGTGGTGAGTGACCTTTCCGCCCACCCCGACAGTGCCGTCGGCGAGATCGCCGCCCGCACCGGACTCCCGCAGAGCCAGGTCTCCACCGCCGTGGCCCGCCTGAAGGAGGCTGGCGCGGTCGTCACCGAGAACGACCCCAACGACCGCCGCCGCCTCCTGGTTCGTCAAGCGCCCCGTCCCTCCGACCGGATGATCCAGGTCAGGGCGACCACTATCGACGGCGCTCTCGCCGATGCGCTCGGAGACGAGGACCCTGTGGCGATGAAGGAAGTCACCGACGCGCTCGATACGCTGGCCCGGCATCTGTCGCCGCAGGCGGCGCGGCGCAGAAAGAGCTGACGCGGCTACTTGTCGTGGTCGGCACGCGCGGGGCCCTTGTCAGGGGGCAGGGGAAATCTCCGGACGCGCGACTGCGGTGCGAGGTGGGTGCCGCGACAGGTGGGGGGCCCGGCCGACCGGCGAAGGTCCGGTGTGGGCCCGCCCTTCAGTCAGCGCGTGCCGCAGAGACGTTCCGATCTCGCCATACTCGCCGGGGCGGCAGTGTGAGGGCTTCCGGTCCCGCGAGGGCGTAGAGCACCGTGCCGACCACCGCGAGGCACAGTGCCGTCCAGGTCGCCGCAGGCGTGCCGGCCGGCAGCAGCATCCAGGTCGCCACCTTCACGGGCACCGTGGTCGCCGGGGGCGGAGCGAGGAACGCGAACGCGAGCCAGGTGAAGGGGAACGCCCAGGCGTACCGTCCTCCCGCGACCGCCGCACCCAGGGCGGCCAGCCCCGCCAGTCCCGCGCAGTCCCGGGCGACGAACTCGGTGGTGGCCAGGTCCTGACCCACCATCTGCACGGTCAGGAGCACGGCGCCGACGATCGCGCCGCCGAGCAGCACGTGCGCCGCTCTGCGGGGAGCCCATCGGATCGCGGCGCTGCGGTCCAGGTCGAGGTCCTGCCCGCCGAGTCCGGTCGAGAGGGCCATGGCGCCCGCGGTGAGGACGACCGCGGGCAGTTGCGACCCACCAGGCGCGGCACTGCCGTCTCGAGTGAGCGCCCACCCGGCCGCGGCACTGATCAGCACCGTGGCGAGCGACGCGGGCACCTGGCGCGAGTGCGCGTACAGCGTCAGCCATCTCACTGGGACGGACCGCCTTTGAGTACCTCGAACGCGTCGCCCTCGCAGGAGAGAGCGGCGGCGTACATCGCGTTGATGCGTGCGAGCTGTTGCGCCCGTGGCAGTGCCATGAGCTCCTCCCACACCGGTCGGACCCTGGCGATGACGTCGCGGTTCAACGCTGCCGACCCGGTGCCGGGCAGCGGCTCGAGATCCCCCTCACGGGGACCTTCGGCGGCTGCCGCCGCCGGGCCTGGCGAGATCAGGGCGGCCCGCTGCGTGACCAGGAGAGTCGCCACGCACGCGGCTGCCATGGCCGCCGAATGACGTGCGCTGCGTGCGCGACGCGGTGGGGGATGAAGGAGAGGGGCAGGACAGAGCGTCGGGGCGCTGGGGCATGCCGGACTGGCGATGTGTCCCCATGGACCTGTCCGGCACCAGTCTCGCCAGAGGGTGAGACATGTGACGACTCGTTAGGCCGCGACCATGCCTGTCCCGGCCATTCCGGGACGTGCTCAGCCTCCGGTCACTCGCCGTAGAAGCCACCGAAGTGCGACGGCGTCGATCGCGGCCTCGAAGAACCAACCGCAGGACCTGCCCCGAGTGGAGAAAGCCCGTCAGGCGGCCGCCGAGAATCCTCATCGATCCGCAGTGCGGGATTTCGTGCTCAGCTCTTGTTCGGCCCCCGTCGGATGGATGTTTCCCGCTGCTCATCTGATCCGGACCGTCCGCGCCGCTTCGTGGACCCGCCGGGGCTTCGTCGGCTGAGGGCAGTTCGTGATCACCAGGGGACGACGCCGTCGTCCTCGAAGAACGAACCGCTCGGGCCGCCGTCGGGCAGCGTGGCGAGCCGGACAGCTGTGGCCGCGCCCTGTTCAGGGGTGCGGGGTCCGTGAAAGCCTGTGAAGTCGGTCGCGACCAGGCCCGGACAGGCCGCGTTGATCAGGATGTTCGTACCGGCGAACTGCCGGGCGTACTGCACAGTGAGGGCGTTGAGGAACGACTTCGACGGCGCGTAGGCCGCCATGATCGGCCCGATCTCGGTGTCCGGGTCCGCCTGCCGCGCCAGGGAGCCGACGCTGCTGGAGACATTGACAATACGCGGCGAGGCCGAGCGCCGCAGGAGCGGCAGCATCGCGTTGGTCACCCGGACGGCACCCATGACGTTGGTGTCCACGACCGTGCGGAGCACCTCCAGGTCGAGCGCGGTCGGGTCCTGCTCCCACCCCGGGCCCATTTCGCCCGAGATGCCGGCGTTGTTGACCAGAGCGTCCAGGCGCCCGGCCAACCCTTCGACCAGCTCCGCGGCATCGGTGACGCTCCGGTCGTCGGTCACGTCCAGCGGTACCCCGAACGCGTCCACGCCGAGGGCGCGCAGCTTTCCGACGGCGGTTTCACGTCGGGACTCATCACGGGCTCCCACGCCCACGCGGTACCCGAGGCCGCCCAGCCCGGCCGCGATCTCGTACCCGATGCCCTTGTTCGCGCCGGTCACCAGCGCGATCATCGTTTCGCTCATGCTGATGATGGTGGCCCTCGGACGAATAGCGCGGCCAACACCGATACGGTGCCCTGTCATACCTGTCAGGTATCACCGCGTATGCTGCGACCGTGCACACCCTGGAGACCCGCGAGCTGAGGTACTTCGTGGCCGTCGCCGAGGAACTGCACTTCGGGCGCGCCGCCGAGCGCCTCGGCATGGCCCAGCCGCCGCTGTCCCGGGCGATCCAGCAGCTCGAACGGCGCCTCGGGGTCTGCCTGCTGCAGCGCAACCGCCGCGGTGTCCGCCTGACCGGTGCCGGAGAGGTGCTGCTGCACGAGGGCCGGGCGGCCCTCGACGCGACCGCCGCCGCCGCTCGCCGCACCCGGCGCGCCGGCGGTGCCGACAGTCCCGGCGGCCCCCGTGACCGGCTGGTCCTCGCGGTGAAGGCCGCTGCGTCTCACGAACTGCTGCGGAAGCTTCTCGACGCCTACGCGGCCGAACCCGACAGCGCCGAGATCGAGGTGCTGCCGTGCGGCATTTGCGAGCAGGAAGAACTGCTCCGCGACGGACGCGCCGATGTCGCGCTCATGCACACGCCGTGGAACTCCCTCGCCGGCTTCGACAGCGAGGTACTGGCGGCCGAGGGGCAGGTCGCCGTCCTGCCTGCCGGGCACCCTCTCGCCGCCCACGAGACCTTGTCCCTGGCCGATGTCAGGGACGTCCCCGGTCTGCCGCTCGCCCGCTGGCCCACCCGCGGCGCCTACGCACCCGGCCCTGGCCCCGAGATCCACAACCAGACCCAACTGGCCCAGCTGATCGCCCTCGGACGCACCGTGGCGGTCGTCCCCGACTCCGCCCGCTCCTGGCTGTGGGCCGAGCACACGGCCGTTCCCTTGACCGACGCACCTCCCGTCGTGACCCACATCGCCTGGCCTGCGCACAGCCGCTCCCTCACCCTGGCCGGCCTGGTCCGTACGGCCGTAAGGCTATGACCAGGTCCTGCCCCCATCGGTCAGCACCCGGGACGGGGCAGCGCGTGAGACTGCCGGAAGCCGGCGGCGCAGGGCAGCCGGGGTCTCTGGCGCTACTCGGCCAGCGAGGGCGCACGGTGCGTCTCAAGCAGCCACAGCGACTGCCCATCGATGACGACGCGGCCCGCCGGGCTGTCCAGGGTCTCCAACCGCGGCGCGCGAAGGCCGCACTGCTCGAGCCGGCTGAAACCCCGTAGCGGGCCCCACCCAGGCGGCGGCCACAGCCGCGAACCCCGTCCGACGCGTGCGTCGGGCTCTCTGCCCGTCGGCCGTCCCAGCTGCTGTCGGGCGGGGGCGGCCGTCGGCCAGGGACTGTCCGCCTGTCGTCATCGGTGATCTCTTTCCCGTCCTTACCGATCAGCTGCCATCCGCCGCACCCCGGCTGGGCTAGGTTTCCGGACGGCTCGAACCCCGGGCCCCACGAAGGGGGTTGCAACCACTCGATGAAGCGTCACGGCACCGTCCTGCACCGCCCGCTGCGCAAGGCCGCCGCAGTCCTCACGCCCACCACGGCGGCCGCCGCCATGACACTGGCGCTCGCTTCGTCCGCCGCCGCGGCCACCTATCAGTACGACTGCCGTCGCCTCACGGGCGCCGGCACGTACGGCAACCCCCTCGCCCTGGGCAATGTGACGGGCCGGACCGTGGTGGCCGTGAACTGCCCGCCCCTGACGTCCGGCGCGGGTCACGCCAACCGCTATTTCAGCTTCACCCTCACCAGGCCGGCCCGCGTCCCGTCGTACGCGGGCGCGTCCTTCGTCCTCAACCGTACGCAGAAGTCCGCGGTCAACCCCTCGCTCGCCCGCGGCCCCTACACCGTCCTGCATACCAGCGCGGGTCTGTGGACGTACGACCGCAGCGGTGTCTTCAACGGTCGGTACCTGCCGCTGACCGCCCTGCCCGGCAGCGGAGTTCTCCCGGCCGGGACCTACCGGCTGAACATGCAGAAGCTCGACTCGCCGCTGCGGTCGCTCAGCACCCCCTGGTTCAACGTGGTCGTGGCCGCCCCCTGACCCCTCCACGGCTGACCGGCTTCACCCCCGAACGGCCGGCTCCGGCGTATGCGGTGTGCCGGAGCCGATGCCCTGGTCGTAGTTGACGTGCGCGGCCGGGGCGTCAGACGCCGACGGGCTGCCATTCCTGATTGGCGCCGCTGCCGGCGGGCCACTGGACGACCTTGACGCCGGCAGCGCCGGCCGGACCCGCCCGACGACCGGTGACGGCGATGAGCCGTCCTACGCCGCCGGGCTCGCCGCACTGTGCGACGGGTGACGCCTGTTCCAGGCCTCCCCGCTGCTGCCGCCCCAGGCCGGTCACGAGAACGACGTCTCCTCCTCACGCGAGTTCTTCCTCGAGAAGCTGGAGGAAGAACCTCCTCCCGGTACGTGAGCGGACCGCCCCCCGGCCGGCCGGGTGAGCAGAGCGGTTTGGCCCTTCAGCGGTTGAACACGAGGCGGGGCGCCGCGTTGCGGGCCAGCGAACGGGCCTGGTCGGGCCACCAGGCGCCGGCGGGCGGGTCGACGATGCCGTACTCGGGGTCGATCGTGCCGCCGGTGTTGCGCGTGCAGCTGCCGTCGGACTCGCCGGGGATCTTGATCCACAGGTAGGCGTCGACGAGGGGAACGCCCGTGGCCGCCGTGGGACGCGGCCCGAGCCCCCGTCCGGGCGCGTTGCACCAGACCTCCGGATCCCCGCTGTACCTGCCCGGCTCCGGGGTCCAGGCGCCTCGGCCGTTGCGGCTCGTGTCGATCACGAAGTGCTGCAGACGGCCGGACGGCGGGGCGCCCGCGTTCTGGTCGAACCAGGCGTCGGTCCACCGCCAGGTGGCGGGATCGGTCGAGTCGACGGCGTTGCCCGGGACGCCGTCGTTGGGGGCGGCCGACGAGTAGTACTGACTGGCGCACCAGTCGGTGTGGCCGCGTGCCTGCTGCGGTCCCTCGGTGGCGAACCACATGCACTTCGCCACCCAGGCGCCGTACCTGGCGTTGTGGCCGGTGGGGAGGGTGTTGGAGACGTTCAGGGAGAACCCGTCGGCGGAGCGGACCCCGGCGTCCAGGAGCCGCTGGGCCATGTCGCCGACCGGCCGCCACAGGACGTTCCCCGCGTCCAGGTAGACCGCGGTGCGCGGCAGGGCCTTGAGAGTCCTGACGGCGTACCCTAGGTCGGCGATCCGGGCGGCCGTGAGCGCGCCGGTCGGGTCGGTGCCGGGGCCGCAGTCCTTCGGGAGGAGGGCCAGGCCGTCGGGCTCGCCGACGACCAACGCCCGGCCCGGGCCGATGCCGGCGGCGAAGGCGTCGATCCACTGCCGGTAGGCGGCGGAGGACGCTGCTCCACCGCTGGAGTACTGCGAGCAGTCGCGGCCGGGCACGTCGTACGCGACCAGGACGGGCGTCCGGTGCGCGGCCCCGGCCCGGTGGACGAGTCGGCGCACCTTGGCGCGCACCTCGCCGGGCGTGCCCTCGGTGAACCATTCGCCCTGGGGCCAGCTCGCGAGCCGGGCCATGTTCGCGGCGTTCGCGAGGTCGCCGTGCTTGAGGTCCACGAGGGCCTGCTGTGCGGCCTTGCTGTGCGGGTCCGCGTAGAACGTCGTGCCGGCGGTGATCGCGTCCTGCCTCGGTGCCGCCCGGGACTGGGACGGGGGCTGCGGCTCCGGCCGGGCCTGAGCCTGGTTCGCGGTGAGAGCGGCGCAGGCGGTGAGCGCCGCCGCGACGACCACGGCGACAGTGCGGCGCGGCGGACGAGGTGCTTTCATGGCTGATCCTGATCTGGGGGATGGAGGGACAGGGGAGGAACGCCCACCGTCCGTGGCCCGTTCGCCGGGAACGGGCCACGGACAGCGGGCCGGGGGCCACGGGAGCGGGGGGTCAGTAGCCGTAGATCATCTTGTAGGCGACCTCCGGGAGGAACTGACCGGCCGAGGAGCCGCCTCCGACGCCGCAGTTGCCGTCGGACTCACCCGGGGTCTTGATCCACAGGAGCATCTCGGCGCCTCCGCCCAGCCGGGTGGGAGTGCCGATGCGGCGGCCGGAGGGGTTGCACCACTGGCCGTTGGAGCCGTTGCCGTTGCGGCTGGTGTCCACGACGAACGGCTTGGTGTAGCCGTACCGGGAGCTCAGTTCGCGGTTGACGGCATTGCCGTAGGCGGTGTTCTCCGCCGTGGTGAAGTAGTTGGAGATGTTGAGCGAGAAGCCATGGGCCTGCCGCAGACCGGCGTTGTGCAGCCGCTGGGCCATGGTCGCAGCGTCGGCCCAGCCCGGGTTGCCGGAGTCGAGGTAGACCCAGGTGTTGGGGGCCTGTCGGCTGAACTGGCTCAGGGCGCCGCTGAGCATGCCCTGCCGTTCGTTGATCTGGGCCTGGTTCATGCAGCCGTAGTCCCCGAGGGAGTCCGGTTCGAGAAGCACTACCGCCGGGCGGTTGGCGATGCCGCCGGCGAACTGCGCGATCCAGTTCGCGTACGCGGCCGGCGAGGCGGCGCCGCCCGCCGAATGGCCGCCGCAGTAGTCGCGGTTGTAGATGTTGTACGCGACGAGGAGGGGCAGTTTGTCCGCGCGGTCCGCCGCCCCCGCGTACGAGCCGGCGGCGGTGCCGATGGCCCCGCTCCAGGAGCCGAACCAGCGGGCGGCCGGAGTGTTGGCGAGGGAGGCGCTGATCGCGGGGGCCCGGCCGTCGCCGGGGTTGGCGGCGACCCACCGTTTCGCGCTGGCGTCGGGGTCGACGTAGAACCCGCTGGTCATGGTGGTCGGGTCGGCGGCGTGTGCCGACGGGGCGGCGGCGAGTGCCAGCGGCAGAGCGAAGAACACTGTCACGAGGGCGCGGAGCCTGCGGCGCATGACTGAACCTCGGTTTCCTGGCGGGGATGCGTCGCACGCGCTCGTCCCGAGCATGCGACGCGCTGCGGAGGTGCGGAGGTGTTGCCATTGGGAGCGCTCCCACTGGAAGCGTTCCCAATAACGCGGAGAGTCTTGGGGTGTGGTCGGTATGGTGTGGCGGGGCGTCAGAACTGTCAAGCTCCCGTACAAGAAGCACTGGTCACGTGCTCGTGCGGGCGACCGCGGAGCGTCAGATGCCTTCCCAGGGCGAAGAAGAGGATCTAGAGTCCTGGAACTGGAAGCGCTTCCAGCTCTCGCCCCGACCTCGAAGGGCTCCGGCTACCGGATTCTCGGGCTCTTCGGGGCCATGACGGAAAGGCCCACGGTCCATGGCAGAAGCCGCGCCTCGGCGGCAGGCGACGCTCGACGAGGTGGCCGCACTCGCCGGCGTCTCCCGATCTGTGGCCTCCCGCGCCCTCAACAACGCTCCGCATGTCAGCCGCGCCAAACGGGAGGCGGTCGAACGGGTCGTCCGGCAGCTCGGTTACGTGCCCAACCCGCGTGCCCGTGCCCTGGCCACCCGTCAGACGGGAGCGGCCGCCCTGGTCGTCTCCGGCGAGGATCCGTCGATCTTCGCGGACCCGTTCTTCGCCCAGGTGATCGTGGGCGCGTCGGCTGCCCTGGAGGAGGCCGACCTGCACCTCATGCTCTGCCTGGCCGCTTCCGACCGGGGGCGCAAGCGGGTGGAAGAGCTGTTCCGGTCCAGGGGCGCCGACGGCGTCATGCTGATGGCGCTGCGCGAGGACGATCCGCTGGCCCGGATGGCCCAGGAGGCGGAGATACCCGTCGTGTTCGGCGGACGCCCGGTAGGTCCGGCTCCGCGGTGGTACGTGGACGTCGACAACGTCGGGGGAGCGCGCGAGGCCACCGAGTACCTGCTCTCCCACGGCCGGACTCGTGTCGCCGCGATCTGCGGACGTCTGGACACCGAAGCCGGCCGAGCCGGTACCGCGGATACCGCGACGCCGTGCTGGCGGCCGGTCTCGATCCGTTCCCACCGCTGGAGGGGGACTTCACCGAGCCCAGCGGCGCCGCCGTCATGGCCGCCCTGCTGGAGAGCCACCCCGATGTGGACGGGGTGTTCGCCGCCAACGACAACATGGCGGCGGGAGCCCTGCGCAGCCTGCGCGGGCCCGCCGGCTGGTTCCCGCCGACGTCGCCGTGGTGGGCTTCGACGACCTGGAGATCGCCAAAATCGCCGACCCGCCGCTCACCACCGTCCATCAGCCCATCACGGCTCTCGGCCGGGAGACGGCCCGCATGCTGGTCGCACTCCTCGACGGTCAGGACCCGACCCCGCTGATCCTGCCCACCGGACTGGTCACCCGGTCCAGCGCCTGATGGGGTGGTCGGGCCCGTCCCCGGTCGTCTTCGAAGACCACCGGTGCGAGCGGCCGGGCGGCGAGGTCACGCCGGCGGACCTGGGCGCACCCATCGTGACCGTCCTGCCCGATGCGGCGCACCCGCGCCGGCGCGCCACCGGGTCACGGGCCGGGGTCTCCGACCGGCCGTGACCGACCGGGGGACCGCCGCGTCACAGGTGCCGGTTCGGCTGACCGGTAGCCGTCTCGGCGAACTGGTTGGTGTCGAAGAGCTGGCTGATGTGTCCGCCGAGTTCGGACCAGTGGTGCGCGGAGAGTTCGGCGGCGGCGACCGCGTCGCCGTCCGCGCAGACGTCGATGAGCTGATCATGGTGCTCGATGGTGTTGCGGCCGCCGAACAGCGTGGAGAACTTGCGGTAGAGGATGCGGTGGATCTGCGGGTGGAGCTGCTCGACGATCCGGCTGAGCACGGGGTTGTCCGCGGCCGCGAGGGGGACGGCGTGGAAGCGGTCGTCGGCCGCGAGGGCGGCGTCGATGTCGTTGGCGGCGACGGCCCGTTCGAAGTCCCTGTTGGCTTCGCGCATGAGCCGCAGGGCCTGTTCGGTCATGACCGGCACGGCCGTCTCGATCGCGAGCCGGTCGAGGGAGCGCAGGACGGCAAGGGTCTTCTCGACGTCGCGGCGGTTGAGGGTGGTGATGCGCGTGTAGACGCCGGGCTTGGCCTCCACCAGGCCGATGTCGGCGAGCCGTGCGAGCGCCTCGCGCACCGGGGTGCGGCTGAGGCCGAGGCGCTCGGCGAGCTCACCGTCCTTGACCTTCTCGCCGGGGACGAGTTCGCCGCGCACGATGGAGTCGCGCAGCCGCTGGAAGACCTCGTCGCTGAGAAGTCGGCGGGAGACAGGGCGGTCGAGTGACATATTGCGTACAGTACATCGCTGCTCGGTCGGCGCCCTATCCCGTGGTGCTCCTGTTGGTGGCCAGGCGGACCAGGGCCTGGGCCAGGATGAGCGACGGGTCGACGAGCGGAACGTCCACGGCGTCGGCGGGAAGACCCAGGGGGATCTCGGTGCAGCCGGCGATCACCGCCTGGGCGCCCCGATCGGTCAGCCGCCGCGCGGCGCGGGCGAGCGGCTCGGACGCCGTGCCGTCGCGGGCACCGGCTTTCACCGCGCGGACCGCCGTCATGACATCCCGGTCCTGACTGTCGCCGTCCGGCAGGACGAGGCGGATCCCGAAGCGGTCCAGCCGCTCCTGATACAGGCCCGCGCGGACGGTGCCCGTGGTGGCCAGCAGCCCGACGGTGTGGATCCCGGGGCGCCGGGCGGTGAGATGGCGGGCGACTTCGCCGATCATGTGGACGATGGGCAGGCCGGCGTGGGCGGCGATCCGCGGGACGAAGGCGTGCGCGGTGTTGCAGGGGATGGCGATGACGGTGGCGCCGGCCTCGCGCAGCACGCGGCTGCCGTCGAGGAGCCAGGGGGTGGGGTCGGGGCCGTCGCCCAGCAGGGCCTCGGTGCGGTCGGGGATGGTCGGGTCGGACCAGATGACCGTCCGCAGGTGGTCCTGATCGCTGGAGCCGGGGGTGGTCGCGACCAGCTTGGCGTAGAAGTCGGCGGTGGCCGCGGGGCCCATACCGCCCAGGATGCCGATGACCTCGGCCGACCGTGCGGTGCCCCTCACCGCGCCGTTTCCTTCTGCGGGGCCGTGACCTCGGGCGCGGTCGGGAGCCGGGTGCTGTCGTGGTCGGCGCGCCTGGCCTCGCGCCGCTTCTCCGAGCTGTCGACGACGGCGGCTGCCAGCGAGTTGCCGATGACGTTCACGCCGGTGCGGGCCATGTCGACCACGAAGTCGACGCCGAGGAGCAGGGCGATGCCTTCGGCGGGCAGCCCGACGGAGTTGCCGGCGGCGATGAGGACGACGATGGAGGCGGAGGCGACGCCGGCCATGCCCTTGGAGAGGATCACCAGCACCCCGACCATGAGCAGGAGGGCGGGCAGTGAGGTGTCCGCGCCGTAGGCGTTGGCGAGGAAGACAAGAGCCGCGGCCTGGTAGAGGACGGAGCCGTCGGTGTTGAAGGAGTAGCCGAGAGGGACGACGAAGGAGGTCGTGGAGCGGCTGACGCCGAACGCTTCGAGCCTGCCCATCAGCGGGGCCAGCACCGACTCGGAGCTACGGGTGACGAACGCGATCCCGGCCAGTCCGCCGACGCACCTGAGCAGCTCGACGTAGCGGATGCGGTAGACGGCGGCGATGAGCGGGAAGAGCACGCCGATGACGACAGCCAGCCCCGCGTAGACCACGGCGATGAAGCCCAGCAGGCTGCGCAGGTTGCCGAAGCCGTAGTAGGCGACGTCGTAGGAGATGAACCCGAGCACGCCCAGCGGTGCGGTCCGGATGACGTAGCCGACGACCTGGAACATCACCGCGGCGACGGACTCCAGGACGGCGGCGAAGGGTGCGGACTTCTCCCCGATCGCGGCCATGGCAACGCCCACGAGGAGGGCGAAGACGATGGCGCCGAGGAGGTTGCCCTCGCCGAACGCGGCGAAGATGTTCTTCGGCACGGCGTGCAGAACCAGTTCGTGGAAGTCGATGCCCTGGCTCAGACCGTTGAGGTCCCCGGCGTCGGCGCCGTGCACGGGGGCGCCCTTGCCGATGCCCGTGAGCTTGGCCAGGCCTACCGCGATCAGCAGGATCACGGTGGTGACGAGTTCGAAGTAGAGGATGGCCTTGCCGGCGATCCGGCCGACCTTCTTGACCGACTCCATGCGGGCGATGCCCAGCACGATGAGCGGGAAGACCAGAGGCAGGACGACGACCTGCACGAGGTTCAGGAAGACGTCTCCGAGGAGTTTCATCTGTTCGCCCGCGGCGGGGGCGAGGGATCCGATGAGGGCCCCCAGTCCGACGGCGATGACCGACTGGATGCCGATCGGCGTCTTCAGGCATCGCCGCAGGAGGCCTGAGGGCCGTGTCAGCGGCATTTCCGTGCTGGTGGAGCGGGTGTGTGTGGTGCCCATGAGAGTCCTTCCGCCATATGCAATATATTGCATTCTGCGTGTTGGTCGGTAAGACTGAGGCCGGAAGCACCGGCCTGTCAAGAGGCCCCGCACCGGTGCCCGCCCCACGTCCGGCGGCAGCGAAAGGGAGCAGCAGCCGATGGTGCAGGCCACACGCGTCGAGCGTGATCTGATCCGGGGACGAGGAAGTCCCCGCCGACGCCTACGGCGGCGTGTACGCGGTGCGGGCCGTGGAGAAGCTCGCGATCACCGGAACGGCCGTCGCCGAGTTCCCCGAATGATCACGGCGCCGGCCGCGGTCAAGTAGGCGGCCACGCGGGGCGATCGCGACCGGGGGCTGCCGCCGGCCGGCATCGCCGAAGCGATCATCGGCGCCTGGGGGATCCGCTCCGGACGGCTGGACGAGCCGTTCCTCGTCGACCGGGTGCCGTCGGATCGGCAGAACGCCTTCCGGTGCAGACACCCGCCCCACCGGAGAAGTGCGGGCAGGCTCGCCGGCCGCTCGGGCGTCACGTCCTCGGGCACGGGGACGGAGGCGAAGAGGAGCCGGTGTGTCTCCGGCCAAGGCACTGGCCCAGCGGCGCAGACGCCACTGGGCACCCGGCCTGCGAGGCAGGAGCGAGGGGCTCTGCGTGTCATTGCGAGCCGGTGGCCACCAGGGCCGCGGTGACGGGTTCGAGCTCGGTGTGTCATCGTCAACCGCGACCAGGGCGATCACCGAGCCCCGGTTCCCGCCGGCCGCTCGGTCCTGACGACGAGGACTTGATCGTTCAGACGGCCACCACCCGCCCCACTGAAGCCCGGCCAGACCCATAACCGCGTCGAGCTCTGCTTCTCGCCGGCGTACGCGTCGTGGGCCAACCGATCGGGGCGCACTTCGGGCTGCTGCGGCAGTTCACCATTGCCAACTCCAACCACCGCAACCACCGCAACCACACCGTGCAGACGCGGGCCCTGCACGCCTGTCTGCGCCGGCGCAACGCGAATGCCCGTCACTCCGACGTGCTGGCAGCCCAGCGCCGCGAGCGTGCCCGCATCCGCAGCGAGAGGGCATCCGTCGGGGCGGACGTCCCCTCGCCGATGCCGCTTGACCGGCCCCGCGACCTTGCCCGGCCGGGTCCTGGCAGTAGCCGTCCACCGTGGGCGCCAGCTGGAGTGAGGTTCCCAGTGTTCGCCGAACCGGCTGCGGGCAGCACGGGAGGGCGAGGCGCTGGTGGCTGCTACTTGGTGCCGACCATGCGCAGTGCGGCGAGTACCAGTGTCCGAGTGACGGTGACGACCTCGCTGACGTGAACGCTTTCCCGCGGACCATGGGCCAGGGTGACGTCGCCGGGGCCGTACTGCAGTGTGGGGATGCCCGCCCCGGCGTACAGACGCAGGTCACTGCCGTACGGGGCGCCCTGCTCGGCAGGCCGGGGGCCGCCGGTGACGTCGACGTGGGCGTCGGCGACCAGCGAGGCCAGCGGGTGTCCGGTCGGGAGCCGTCCGCTGGCGAACTGACCGCCGGGCCACGTCACCATGGCGGGGCGGGAGCGCAGCCAGGGGTCGGCAGCGCAGGCTTCCGCCACGCACGCCTCCAGTTCGTTGCGGGCCCGGGCCGGGTCCTCACCGAGCCGGACGCCCAGTCTTCCTTCGGCCACCAGCAGATCGGGCACGCTGCTGGCCCAGTCGCCGGCCTGCACGGTGCCGACGGACAGCGGGTAGGGGATGGGGTATTGGGACATGAGCGGATCGGCGCCGGTGTTGCGGCGGGCCTCCAGGCGGGCGAGCGCGCGGTGGACGGGCAAGTAGGCGTCGATGGCGCTCACTCCGGCGTACCTGGTGCTGCCGTGGGTGGCCCGGCCGGGTACGTCGATGCGAAAGGTCAGGGCGCCCGCGTTCGCGGTCATGAGCGCGCCACTGGTCGGTTCGGTGATGACGCAGGCGTCACCGGTGTACCCGCGCAGGAGGGTGCCGAACGCCCCGAGTCCTCCGTCCTCCTCGCTGACGACGAAGTGCGCGGACACCTGGCCGCGCAGCCTTGCGCCCGCGGCCCGTATCGCCGCGAGTGCGGCGAGTATCGCCACCACGCCGGCTTTCATGTCGCATGCTCCCCGGGCGTGCACCACGTCCCCGGTGACCCGCGGCTGGAACGGGTCACCCGGCCATTGCGCCAGGTCCCCGGGAGGGACGACGTCGACATGCCCCTGCAGGACCAGGCTCGGCCCGTCGCCGACCTGCGGCGTGCCTCCCACCAGACCCCACGCCTCCGTGCGGGGGGCCTCGCAGCCCGGAAATCGCGGATGCTCGCGCAGCTCGGGCAGGTTCATGGACCACAGGTCGACCTCGAGATCCATACGCTCCAGATGCCGGGCCAGAGCGTGCTGGAGCTCGGACTCCGCGGCGCTTCCCGTCACGCTGGGCACAGCGAGAAGTTCCAGCAGCAAGTGGGCGATGGCCGCCTCATCCACCGCGGCCAGCGCCGTGGCTTCCACATCGCTCAGGCTTGCCGTCATCTCCGCAGGCTCCTGTCTCGTGACATCTGGACAGCGGGAGACTATGTTCGGCAGCCGGTGCAAACAATCGCCATTTGCTTCTCTCCATCACCGATTTCTTGCAAGATTGGCTAGGTTGCGGCGAATTCTTGCGCCGTGGTCGGCCACTCTGAGACCGGGAGGGAAGGCATGGACGCCATCGACCAAGCAATCGTCCGCTGCGTGCTGCGCGACGCCCGCGCCACGTACGCCCAGATCGGCAAGGCGGCCGGGTTGTCCGCGCCGGCAGCCAAGCGGCGTCTCGACCGACTGGTGGCCACGGGTGCGATCCGCGGCTTCACCGCTCTCGTCGATCCTCAGGCGCTGGCCTGGCACACCGAGGCTTTCGTCGAGGTCTACTGCACCGGGAACCCCACCCCCGCCGAACTGCGCCGCGCGATGGAGGATATTCCGGAGGTCGTCGAAGCCTGTACCGTCTCCGGAGCCGCCGACGCGGTCGTCCACATGCTCGCCAGAGACATCACCCACCTGGAGCAGGCCATCCAGCGCGTGCGCGCCACCGCTCCTGTCGAGCGGACCGAGAGCGCCATCGTGCTCTCCCGGCTGCTGAACCGCCCTCGCCTGTGATCGACACGCGGTCGCCGCGAGTGTGGAGACGGGTTCGGGGACCACTTCGCCGACGACGTCAGTGCGACGGGCACCGGCGAAGCACCGACGACGGGGGTCCCCATAGATCTAGCCAGGTGAGCGGATACGGGCAGGCCGGCATCGAACTGTGCCGGGCTGACCCCGAAGCCCCTGGACAGGCCGCGAAAAGCCGTGGTCTGGCCGGCCCCCAAGCCCGGGCAACGGCCGGGGCGGTGGCTGATCGTCGGGGACGACGTGGCCGACCCCATCGACCCCACCTTGTCCTGGAGTTCCGGCGTGGTCGAGGGCCACGTAAACCGGGTGAAAACCATCAAAGAGCCATGTGTGGCCGGGCCTCGTCTTCAGCTTCTCCGCACCCGGATCCTCGCACAGCCGTGATCACGGACAACCCGGCAAGGATCAGCCGTCCACGGTGACCGGCTGGGCCGGTGGGCCATCCACCAGCAAAGACGCCAGCAGTTCTGGCAACTCAGCCGGTCGCAGAACATCGGACGTCGCGACCAACTCCGCGGCGGTCCACCAGCGGTGCCCGCTGATCGCGGCCCTCTCTGTGTCCTCGAAAGCCGAGGTGTCGACGTCAAACGCGGACACCCGGGCGATGTAGTAGCGCTGCCGAACCTCGTAGGCGACGCCTTCCCGGACCATCGCCCAAGGTCGCCCTCGCCATATCTCCGGGCCCAACGAGACGTTCGTCAGTCCGGTTTCCTCCCGCAACTCCCGCAAGGCTGCCTGCTCGTGGCTCTCGCCTGGCTTCACACCGCCTCCTGGGGTGAACCAGCGAAGAGAACCCCTCGCCTTGCTCCGTGCGGAGAACAGCAGTAGCCGATCGGCGTCATCCACCAGCACCACGCGGGCGCTCGGGCGGGGCACGAGGCCCCCCTCCAACGTCATCACCTCGTCAGCGTAGAACCTCGGCCGCCCAACTGAGCCACTCCCGGACCGAGCTCACGCAATCGCGGTCAGAGCCGATTTCAAAGAGCGTCATCACAGCACGGGCTGGAAATCGTGATGGCCGTCGCCCAGGGCTTCGAAGCCCGCAAGGAGCGGTCGGCAAGCGCACCACCCGCCCGCACAGCCCTCGCATACGAGCCGGTCACCGGCCCCGCCGCACGGCGACTCCAGGTCGTGTCTCTTGGAGCAGCCTGATTCAGCCATGGTGCTGAGGGCCGCGTGAGCGGACCGATGGTCTGCATGACGCCGACTAGGCTCGCCCCATGACGGAGCCACCTCTCACTGAGGCTGAGATCGTCGAGGCCGAACGTGATCTCGGTGTGTCCTTTCCCGAGGAGTACCGGACGTATCTGCGCGAGGTGAGCGCGGGCGGGGCGCTCTTCCGGCTTGAGCGGATGGGGCGTGGTTGGTGGTGGGCCGACAATGAGAAGTGGCGGCGCGAGTTGCTGGCCGTTCCCTTTCCGCATCCCGACTCCTATGCCGAGAGCGACGACGAACTGATGGGGCGTGAGCCACAGGCTGAATCATTCGAAGCCGGGCGGACGGCCGCCGAGCCGGCCTCGCCGCAGGCGGTGGCCGACTCGGTCGGAGGGCTGCGGGATGACTGCACGGATGCCGCTGCGTCGCAGGTGGCTGCGGATGGCGGGTGAGGAACAGGCGCGGTCGGCCAGAACGGCCAGGGACGGGCCGGGGTCCGCCCGGGCTGGAGCGGGACACTCGGATGCCTGTCATCACGGTCTCGAAGGCGCGTGCGTCACCTGCCTGGCCGGCGGTGACGGTGAAGGCGACCACGCATGCGGCCAGGTCCTATCGCAGGGGCACGGTGTGGCCGTAGCGCAGCAGGTTCTGTGGGTCATACGTCGTTTTCGTGCGGCGCAGACGGTCGTGGACTGCTGGGGTCCAGGCACGGGCGCGGTCGGTGTCGTCGCCCGGGGCGCCGTGCAGGTTGACCATCGTGCGGCCCGTGCCGTATGGGGTCATCGCGGTGTACAGGGCGGCCGTGGCCGCCTCCACTGCGGCGGCGGCCTCCGGGCCTGCCAGGACGCCGACCGATTCCAGCAGGTACGCGGCGTCGCGGGCGCAGACCGCGTCCTCGACGGGAGCCGGTTCGGCCAGTCGGCCGCCCATGTGACGCAGTTCGACCATGAGAAGCGGGTAGTCCTCACCCGCGTCCGGGCCTGCCTGCTCCAGAAGGGTGTCCACGGCCTCGGGGGTCAGGTCGCGCAGCAGCGCGCAGCACTCGCGGGCGGGGATGGGGTCCTGCGGGTCCTGGTAGATCTCGTCGACCTTGCGGTAGTCCAGGTCGGCCACCGTGTCGAACTCGACCGGCGCGGCCGCACGCAGCGGTGCCAGCAGGACATCCGCCTCGGCCGCGTCGCCGGTCCAGGCGACCGCGACGCGGGCGAGGAAGCGGCCGCGCATCGCTTCGGGGATGATCGGCATCGGGGGCAACCGCAGCAGGGTGAAGCCGGTGCACATCTCGGGTGGCACGGTGGGCGCCCAGTCGGCGTAGGCGCGCAGCAGGGACTCGGCGTGCTCGCCGGCGCAGTAGATGCCCCCGCCGACGACGCGGCTCAGTGGTACCAACCCGGTGACCAGGGACGTCACCACGCCCACGTTCCCCTTGCCGCCGCGCAGCGCCCAGAACAGGTCGGGCTCGTGGTCGGCGTCCGTCTCGTGCAGGGTGCCGTCCGGGGTGACGACCTGGAAGGAGTGGACCAGGTCGGAGGCGAAGCCGTAGGCCCGGCCGAGCAACGGCAGCCCGCCGCCGAGGATGTACCCAACCACCCCGGCGTCCGTCGCGGAGCCGTTGAGCCCGGCGAGGCCGTGCGGGACCGAGGCCTCCAGCAGCAGCCGCCACTTCACACCGGCGCCGACGGTCGCAGTGCGCGCCTCGACGTCGATGAGTACGTCGGTCATCCGGGCGGTGTTGATCAACAGTCCGCCGTCCACAGGAAAGTTCGCGCCGTGTCCGGTGGCCTGGACGGCGACGGGGATTCCGGTGGCGGCGGCCCAGCGCATAGCTCTGACGACGTCGTCTGCACCTGTCGCACCCACGACGACGTCGGGCGCGTGCCGGGCCGCCAGGTTGAAGGCGGCGACCTCGGCGTCGTAGCCCTCGTTCCCCGGGCGCAGCACCGGGCCGCGCACGTCAGACAGGGCGAACAGGTCGGGGGTGTGGTGATGGTGCGTGGCGGTCATCGAGGCCTCCTCAAGCGCAGGAGCGGCCGTCGCGGTCCTCCTTCTCAGGATGGACCTGGGGCGTTTGCGGTGCACGCGGGGCGGGCGTGTGAAGGTGGGGCGAGCGTGGCGCAGCCGGCGGCCGCAGATGCGGATCCGGTGGTGAGCATGACGTGCCCGGCCTGTTCGCCGAGTATCTTCAGGACGCCGCCGAGGTCGCGGTGCGCGATGCGCTGCGAGGCGGGTGGTCCATCCGGCGAGGCCAGGGGTGTTCGCTGTGGGTGGCCGCGCCGCTCAGCGCCCACCAGGCGGCCCTGCGCGCGTGCGCCGCGCTTCGGCTGCCGCGGCATTCACGTGCCGGGACACACGGTGTGCCTCGCCCACCCGGAACCCGCCGAGCAAAGCGCCTGCCTGGCAGGACTGGCTCCCGGCGCGGACATCGACCACCGTGGCACCACGTTCAGTCCCGATCTCATCAGCGACCTTCTCTGGGCTCTCGACGATCCCACCACCCGCCGCCCCCGCATCGGCGCCGCAGACTTCGAAGAAGCGTGTTTCTAGGGCGACACCATGTGCGGGTCGGCGTTCTCCGAGGACACCGCCTGGTTCAAGTCGGAGTCCTTCGCGGGCGACGCCTGGTTCAAGTCGGAGTCCTTCGCGGGCGACGCCTGGTTCGACTCGGCGTCCTTCGCGGGCACCTACATCGAGATGGCCTCCCGCCTGACCGAGCCCATCCTGCTGGGCCTGGCCGTCCTCGCCGTCCGCAACCGCGTCAAGCGCTGACACCAGCGCGGCGCCGACACGGCCGGTGCCCGCCCCGGCTGCCAGGGCACCCGGCTCTTCCGTGCCGGCAACGTCGTGTAGGTCGACGGATTCTTCGCGCGGACCGAGGCCCCGGCGGTCGAGGAGATCGCCGACGGCGTCGTCTCCATGGTCACCCGTCCCCGCCACACCTCGGTTCGGCGAACTCTGGACCATGCCGACCGAACAGGGGTGACCACGGCCTCCGTACGCAGGCCGGACAGGGGGAGCGGCCGGGGTGCGGCCGTGCTCAGCGCGGGCGGAGGACCGCCGTGCTCCGGGTCGCGGGGCAGGGCGGCGTGCTCCAGGCCGTGCAGCCGGGCGGCCGCGCGCCGGAAGCGTCCGGCCAGGTCGGCGTCGGTACCGCGGAGCCGCCGCAGATCGGTGTCGGTGGTGCGCAGCGCGGCGGACAGGAGGCGGGCCCTGCCGCGCTCGAGGCGCAGAACCGCCCGCGCGGGGGCACCCGTCGCCGCGTGTGCGTGCGCGGCCTCCGCGGCCACCTCGGTCGCCCGCGCCAGCCAGATCTCCGCGGCGGGGCGGGTCAGTTGTTTTCGGACGAGCAGGTCGACGGCGTCCACCGCGTGGTCGAACGCCTCCGCGGCCTCCTCGTGGGCCTCCCGGCGCGTCGCCCAGGCGCCCCAGGCGCGGCCGGCCACCAGCCGCACCGGTACGTTGTCCGGGTCGGCGAGCCGACAGCTCTCCCGGTAGGCGCGCACGGCCTCCGCTGCGTCCCCCGACTGTCCGCGGTCGGCGAGATTGTGACCGAACTCGCTGAGCCTGCCGGCCCGTTCGGGAGAGTCGGGCGCAGTGGCGCGGAGGGCACGGCGCAGTGCCCCGATCGCCTCGTCGAGCGGCGCGCGCTGACCGGTCCGCTGCGCCGTGGCACGCAGCGCCGCGGCGTGGTTGGTCAACACCGTGGCCGTGTACGGCGACTCCTCGCCGGACAGTCCGCCGGACCTGCTCATGAAGCTCCACCGACCGCTCCAAGGAGGCGCGGTCCCCGGCCAGTTCGGCGTGCAGCCGTAGCGCCGCGGCGAGGTTGCCCCGGCGCAGGGGCAGATCGGGCGAGCCGTCGCCGCTCAGGGCGACGGCCCGCTCGTGCATCCCGACCGCCCGGTGCGCCTCGGCCGCGTCGTCGAGCCGCCGGGCGCTCAGCCGCAGACTCGTCCCCACTGATCCAGGTACAGCGCCTCGTCGTCCCGTTCGGGTCCCGGCGAGGTCGCCGCCCGCTCGTGGGCGCGCACCGCCTCCCGCAGATCGGCCAGGTCGCCTTGGCATTCGTGCCGGGTCAGCAGGACGGTGCCCAGCCCGCTGCTGTGGGCCGCGTGCTCCGGCGATCCCGGCGGCGCGGCGCGCTCGGCCTCGGTGTACAACGCCACGGCCTCGTCCAGGGCGTTCCTGCCCTCGTGGACGTAACGGTCGGCGAGCACCGAAGCCAAGTGCGCCAGCCGGGCCGGTCGTTCGGGCGAGCGGGCGTCCGTACCGGCGAGCGACTCCCGCAGACACTCCTCCGGACGGCGCAGATCCCGGACGGAGCCGGTACACCCGAAGAACTCGGACAGGGCCACCCCCGGGGTGCCCAACGCCCGCGCGGACCTGCCGTCGTGTTGTACCGCCCGCTCGAACCACACGACGGCGTCGGCCAGATCGGCGGGGGTGCCGGTGGCGAAATACCGTGTGCGCAGCACGGACGCGAGAGTGGTCAGCATGTCGGCGTTGCGCGCGCCGGACGGCCACGGATCGTCGGGGTCCGAGGGCTCCTCGCGCGCCACCACCCGGCGCAGCAGCTCCGCTGTGCTGCGCGGCCCGGCTGCCCACGCTGCCGCGGTCCGCGACGCCCTCGCCGACGCCGACGCCGACGCCGACGCCGCGCACTTCGCCTGTCACGGGCAGGTCGACCTGCTCACCCCGCTGGACAGCGGGCTGCTGCTGGCCGGCACCGACGAACTGCGGCTGCGCGACCTGCTGGCGCTGCGGCTGACGCTTCGCCTGGCCGTCCAGTCCGCCTGCGAGTCGTATCTGCCGGGCACCGTCCTGCCGGACGAGGTGGTGTCGCTGCCCGGCGGACTGCACGCCCGATGGCCGGCTGCTATTCGGAGTACTCGTCGTCCGACTACGCATACGCCTGACCTCTGCAGCACCTGCAGCACCTGCAGCACCTGCAGCACCTGCAGCACCTGCAGCACCTGCAGCACCTGCAGCACCTGCAGCACCTGCAGCACCCGTGCTGGAGGTTGGGTGCGGTGTGTGCGGCCTGGTGACGGTGGGGGCTGTTACCGACGGACAGCGACCTGCCCCGCCCCGCCCCGCCCCGCGCCGCCGGGCGGGGCGGGGCGGGGCCGTTGACGTCACGGTTCGAGGTCGACGACCCCCTTGCCGCCCAGGATGTCCAGCGGTACGGAGACCTGGTCGTGCGTGATCAGCCATTCGCCGTCGATCTTCCGGAAGCAGAAGGTGACCCGGACCCACATGCCGCCCGCCGCCGTCCCGTCGGGCAGCGTGCCGCTGAGGCGGCCGAAGCCGTGTGTGAACGCCACGTCTTCGCCCACGGTGGGTATCAGGTCGCGCACCTCGTAGGTCACCTCCTGGAAGAACGTGAACACGTTCGCCCAGTTCTTGAGTTTCGCGTCGATCCCCACGTGCTGGAGCGGCGGATCGATGTCGAATGACACGACGTCCGTCGAGTAGAGCCGCCTCAGACCCTCGAGGTCCTTGGCCTCGATCGCGTCGATGATCCCGTCGATGTGGCGGCGGATCGCGGCTTCGTCCGTCTCGCGCTGTGTGGGGGTGGCTGTCCGTCCTTCGGTGCTCTGGGCGACGACGTGATCCAGCAGTGTGTCGAGGGCGCTGACGTGGTGGGCGCCCGGCTTGAGTTTCGCGTGGTCCTCGAAGTCGGTGCGCAGGGACAGCGAGACCTGCGGGGTCACTGCACCCATCTGGAGGAGCTCACACAGTGCCCGCAACTGGCGGGCCGCATGGGCGCCGCCGCCAGCGCCGTAGGAGACGAACCCAACGGCCTTGTGGGTCCACTCCGCGTACAGGTAGTCGATCGCGTTCTTGAGCACGCCGGGGATGGAGGCGTTGTACTCGGGGGTGACCATGATGAATCCGTCGAAGCGGGCGATGGTGTCAGCCCATGTACGGGTGTGCCCGTGCTGGTACCGTCCAGCGAGCGCGGGCAGAGGCTCGTCCAGATGCGGCAGCGGGTGGTCGAGCAGGTCGATCACCTCGAATGCGGCGTCGCCGCGGCGGGCCGCCCGCTCGTGGACCCACTGGGCGACCTGGTCGCCCTTGCGGCCGGGGCGGGTGCTGCCGATGAGTATTCCGATCCTGGTCATCGCTGTCTCCTGAGGTGTCCCACCCGGGTTCCCCGGGCCGTTGGTGTCTGTGAGCGGTACGACGACACGACCCCGCGGAACGTCAGGGAGAGTCGAAGACCTGACAATCGGACGTGCTGTCTCGTCGGACCGCCGAGGGACGATCCGAGATCAGGGAGCCACCGGAACCATGACCGATCACGCGAAGTCACGGCACGACGAGTCCGACGCGGGCTTGGACGCGATCATCAGCGAGCGGCGGCGGCTGATCGGTCTCGCCTACCGGCTCCTCGGTTCTCTGGCCGAGGCCGAGGACGCGGTCCAGGAGACCTACACCCGCTGGTACGCCATGTCCCGACAGCAGCAGGACGCCATCGAGTCTCCCGGCGCCTGGCTGACGACGGTCGCCACCCGCGTGTGCCTGGACCTCCTCGGCTCGGCGCGGGTCCGGCGCGAGCGTTACATGGGCGAATGGATCCCAGAGCCGCTGCCCGAGCGGACCGACTGGATCAGCGGGCGCCCAGGCGCCGCGACCGACCCCGCGGACCCGGCCGACCGGGTCACACTCGACGAGTCGGTGAGCATGGCGTTCCTCGTCGCCCTCGAATCCATGAGCCCGGCTCAGCGCGTCGCACTCATCCTGCATGACGTCTTCGGCTACCCGTTCGCCGAGATCGCCGGGATCACCGGCCGCACCCCGGCGGCATGCCGCGAACTGGCCTCCTCCGCCCGGCGCCGCGCCCGCGCCTCCCTGCCCCCTGCGGCCCCGGCAGCCCACCAGGCGCGCCTCGTCAGGGACTTCAAGCAGGCGTGGGACGCGCAGGACATCAACGCCCTCGTCAGACTCCTCGCCCCCGGCGCGACGTTCACTGCGGACGGCGGCGGCGTGGTCGCCGCCGCGCTCCAGCCGATTGAGGGCGGCGAAGGGATCGCGCGTTACCTTACCGACCTCGCCGTCCGGGCGTCCGGAAGCCTGACGGTCCTGGAGCGCACGGTCAACGGCCGGGCCGGTCTGGTGATCGAGCACGAAGGCGTCACCGTGGCCGTGTACGCGTTCGACGTCGCGGACGACCGGATCGCGCGCATCTGGGCAGTGCGCAACCCCGACAAACTCCGCCCGTGGACGGCGGGCTGACCGGCTGGACTACGACAGCCGGCCCGCGTCCCGTCGTACGCGGGCGCGTCCTTCGTCCTCAACCGTACGCAGAAGCCCGCGGTCAACCCCTCGCTCGCCCGCGGCCCCTACACCGTCCTGCATACCCGCGCGGGTCTGTGGACGTACGAATGCGGAGGGCGGGAGTCATCGCCGGGAGTCGGGCTTGTTGAGGTCGACTGACTCGCCCAGTGGGATGCGGGCGTAGTCAGTTGGGTGCTCCTCCGTCAGCCATGCGTCGAAGTTCTGCATCCCGATGTCGCTGAGGTTGGCGTCGTGGATGGGGAACGCCCGAGTCGGCCGTACGGCGCGGACGAACTCGATGGCTTCGCGGAGCTTCAGCCATGGACCGGATGCCGGCACGAGCAGTGTGTCAACCGGTTCGACGGGGACGAACAGGGAGTCCCCGGGGTGGTAGACGCCGTCGACGATGAAGCCGATGTTGGGGCAGCCGGGTAGGCCGTCGATGATCTCGGCGTGCTCGCCGCCGACGGCGCGCACGGTGAACCCGGCCGCGGTGAAGGTGTCTCCCCCTGCGACGGCGGTCGCGCCGTTGCCGAGGGCTGCGGCAAGGGCGGCGTGGGTGTGGACGGTCAGCGCGGGATGGCTCTTGCGGGCTGCGGCGAGCTTGCCCACGTCGATGTGGTCCTCGTGCTCGTGGGTGATGAGCACGGCGGTGGCGCCGGACAGGGCTTCCGTTTCGGAAAAGATCCCCGGGTCGATCACGAGCGCCCGATTGCCGTCCTCGATGCGCACACAGGCATGGCCATACTTTGTTAAACGCATCTGATCAACCTACCGTCAGGAGCCGGTCGGCATCAGCGATATGGGATGGGGCCACCGACCCCCGGGTCAGCCCGCGGCACCCACGAGATCGACGGTGGCCGCACCCGTCCTCGCACCGGCTTTCGCCAGCAGGATCAAGACCTACAGCCGGAGTATGAGGGGGAGTCGGCAAGGAGTGTGACCTCACATTCGACAACCACTGCCCTCTCTTCTGATGACGAACGCCTTCCCCGGATCGTCCTCATCGCCTCCTCCAAGGGCGGAGCGAGGGTGGACAGAGCCGCGACGGCTTCACGTATGTAACGGCAAACAGTCGCGCCCCCATGCCGAATTCTGCGGCGAGTTGGGCGTATGTGTTGCGTCACCGCAGGTGGGCCGGGGCGAGCAGGGCCTGGCGTACGGCGGAGAGTCGCCGCCAACGCGTCCTGGTCTCGCGTCGTCCGGCCCTCAGTTGTCCGGCTGAAGCTCACTGGCCGAGCTGCTGGATTTGCTCCCGCTCAGCCGCCCGCTATGGGATATACCAGCCTTGAAAGAGTGCGGGTGCGCCCGGTGCTCAGCTGTAGTAGGCGATCTTCTCGTCGAGAACTTCCATGGCCCGGCACAGAGCCGACACCCGTTGCTCCAGGGCGGCACGGCGCTCGCGAAGGAAGGCGACCCGGTGCTCCGGAGGATGCTCAGCGCGCAGAATGGCGATGAACCCCCGCAGGTCCGCGATGCCGAGGCCGGCCTCGCGGAAGCACGTGACCAGGCCGATCCAGAAAAGGTCGTCCTCGGTGTACTCTCTGCGCCCGCCGGCGGAGCGCCGGATCGGGCCGATGAGCCCTTCGCGCTCGTAATAGCGCAGTGTGTCGATGGAGACGCCAGTGCGCTCGACGGCTGTTGCCGGGGTGATGGTGGTCATGGGGCTCCTTTGGCAGCTGCTACCGGGCTTCGTCGAAGCGCGCGAAGTGCTCGTCGCTGAGCCGCACCCGGCGTGCAGCGAGTGCCTCCTCGATCTGCTCCACCCGGCTCGCGCCGACGATGGGATCGATGCCCTGCCGCATCAGCCATGCCAGGACGACCTGGTTCCTCGTGGCCGAGAGCTCGTCGGCGACGTCATTCAGGACCGCGAGCACCTGAACGGTCCCAGGGTGATCATATGTCTGCGGAAGCTGCTTGTCCGCGCGCACGTAGGAACCCCACATCAGCGAGCTGTAGGACCACACGGCGAGCCCTTCCGACCGCGCGAGGTCCAGGTCCTCGGCGCCGAGCAGGCGATGGCCGGCCTCCGCGAGGGAGGTGAGCGGGCGCGGCTGCACCAGTGAGTGGCGCAGTTGCAGGGCCGTCCACGGTTCCACGCGCTGCTCCCGCGCGAGTGACCGGGCGCGCTCGACGTGCCAGGCGGCGTGGTTGGCCGCCCCCACCCGCCGGGCCACCCCCTTTGCGACCAGTTCACCGAAGGCGCCGACCGTCTCTTCCAGCGGCACGGTGCGGTCCTCGGCGTGGGCCCACAGCAGATCGATGTGCTCGACTCCCAGACGTCCCAGGCTCTCCTCCACACCGGCATGGACGGCGCGGGCGGAAAGCCCTTCGGCGCTCCCCGGCCAGGAGTGCGGGACGAGCGGGTTCTGCCGGACCTTCGTCGCGATCCGTACCACGTCGCGAGCACCCGGACGGGCTCGGAGCCACGCGCCGATCAGACGCTCACTGGCGCCGCCGACGCCACTGGGGTCGGTCCAGAAGGAGTAACAGTTCGCGGTGTCGAGCCAGATACCGCCGCCGGCGACGAAGGAGTCGAGGATCGCGAAGGCCCGGTCGGGATCGACGCGGGTGCCGAAGTCCATTGCTCCGAGGACGATTTGGGGGTCGGTGGTGTTCATGCCGCTCATGCTCGTATCTGGAGCGCGCTCCAGGTCAAGAGCGGTTGTGGCGCAAGGGCCGGGGCCCTTGCCTCCGGGGGTCCGGTGCAGCGTGTGACAGATGCGCGTGACGATGCCCCCTGGACGACGATCCCCTTGGGCAGGTCTGTTGCGCGCTGAGCTGCGCGCCTCGGACGCTCCCGGCCTGCGCGCCGACGAGGACTCAGGCGGAGCGGAGAGCCGACAGCTGAGGGTGTGGTGGACCCGACAGCGCCTCTGAACTCCGCTCCGTCATCGACGCGCTAAAACTCCGTCGCCACAGGACACCCAGCGGCCTCTACTTCCACCAAGGCGAACACACCGTCTCGGATGCCACGTTGCGCGACGTGGCCACATAGACGCAAAGCCAGGGCCAACTCCACCATGGCCGCCCTGGAACACCTCCGCCGCCACTACAACCCCCGCTGGACCAAGGACGCACCTTCGGCGGGACGCGGCCCAGGCCCCCGGCGGCACAACGCTCCGGTGGTCGCGACGGCCCTACGCGATGTCGTCCGAGGCGTCGTGTGGCTCGCTGGCCGGACCAACACGGCCAGTGGTCAACGCACTCGAACCGACCCGGAAGCACCCGCGTCATCCACGTATCCCATGACCGAACCCGGACGAGTCCGGAGGACCCCGGGGCTGTGCCGGCGGTGTGGCTGTGGCTGTGGCTGGGCCACGGCTACGGCTGTCGGGCCGTGGTCAGAGCTGGAACTCCGCCGGCGACACGCCCAGCACACCACAGGCCTCCCGGAGGATCGCCTGTTCCGCCTGGGAGAAGTGGCCGTCGGCGCCGGCGATGACGATCCCGGTCTGGACGACCGCGCGGGCCTCGGTAGGCTTCTTCGCGGCCTTGGCGATCTCCTGCAGGGCCTCGGCCCTGCCCTGCGGGAAGTTGCGGGTGAGCTGGTCCACATGCCGGTTGAAGCGCTGGCGCAGCTGGTCCGGCGGAAAGTTCTGCAGCACGTCGTTGCTGAGGATCATCGACTCCATCTGCTGGCGCTCGGCGGCGTCCACATGCCCGTCCGCCGCCGCGACCAGGGCGCACATCGCCATGCTGGCGTCCCGGTACGCACCGCTCTTCAGCTCCGTCTTCAGGGAGCCGAGCTGTGTCTTGAGCAGGCCCACAAGCTGGGCCTTCGAACCGCCCCGCGAGCTGCCGTGCGAACCGCCGGCCGCCGGGGCGCCATGGCCCCCGTGGCTGCCGTGACCGCCATGGCCTCCGGCCGCGCCGTGGCCGCCGCCCTGGACCTGCTGTTGCAGCTGCTTGGCCTGGTCCTTGAGCCGGTCGAACATTGCCATTTGACGTCACCTCGGTATTCGTCGGGTCATGCATGCTCATTTGATCAACGTTCACCCCCGGGCAAAGGTTCCGCAAAGGCGCGGAGGATTGAGACGCCGGCGGAAGGGGTTGCCCGCGCCACGGCCCGATCGAGGCCGACGGTCGAGGGGATTGATCAATAGCCCCTCTGATCAGGGCATCGGCCAAACGCCCCTCAGTCGCGTGCACCTTCCGGTACGGTGCGTCCGGTACGTGCGTCCTCCACTGAGTCGGCGTCAGCTCACCGCTGCCGTGTACCCGTCGCAGACCCGCGCGGCCCTTCGGTCGGGAAGGGCTTCACGGTGCGGGTCACCGCGCCGCTCAGCGTCCACTGTGCGGTGTTGGAGGCGTGCGCCGCCCTCGCCGCAGAGGGGGCGCCCGGCCGGCGCAATGCTTACCAGGTATATGCCGACCGGGCTGCCGGCCAGTTCCCGGAAGTACCGCTTCTTGCCGGCCTTCTCCGCCGGCGTGGTGGGACCGTCAGCCGGCGATCCTGCCGAACAGGTGGTTGGCAGGAGCGTTGGGGTCGTTGCCGTAGAAGAACTCCGTGACCGCCTGGTGGAACTCGGCGCGGTCCAACGCACCGGAGCCGTCCTGGTCCAGAGCGGCGAAGACCGCGGCGCAGTCCTCGCCGGGAACACCGGCGACCGCGCCGAACATCTGCTTGAACTCGGCTTGATCGATCTTGCCGTCCGCGTTGAGATCGACCAGGTCGAAGAAGCAGTTGGTCACCGGCTCGATCTGTTCCGGATACAGCGCTGGGTCGGTCAGGACCCGTCTGAATCCTTCGGTCATCTCTCGCAGGTCGACCTTCCCGTCGCCGTCCTGGTCCATGGGGGCGATGACGTTGGTCCAGAACCCGTCCATCCCGTCGGCGAGCATACGGGCGGTCGTCGAGTCCGGCGCGACGCTACGGGCACCGATATAGCGCTCGCTCATCATGCGAACATCCCGATGGGTGATAAACCCGTCGCCGTCGACGTCGGCGCCCCTGAACCACTGGGCGTACTTGAGGTCTTGAAGTGCAGTCACGAACACGTACGGTATTCACTCCGTCACTCAGGCACAAACGGGCTCGTGGAGGGCCTGTCTCTCGGCGGCCTGGGCCGACCTGCCGTGCACGTGACGGTGGCGGACCACGAGGCGTGCACGCAGAGGGAAGAGGGTTTCGTGTCAATGTTCGAGGTCTGGCGGTGAGAACGCCTGCATCTCGGGAAGTGGATCGTCGTAGCGCTCCACATCGACCAGCGCACTGAGTGCACTCGGCCCCTGGGACAGGCGCGAGCACGGTCGATCCGCCGTGAGCACGTTCGGATTGCCGTGGCGGTCCAGTGTTCCGCTCAGGCCCGGCCGGACCGGATCCCACCACGCTCCCGTGGACAGTTGCACGACGCCTGCCATGACGTCGTCCGACAGGACCGCGCCCGCCAGACAGCCGCCCCGATCGTTGTAGACGCGTACGATCATGCCGCTCTCGATGCCGCGCGACGCGGCGTCCGACGGGTTGATCGTCACGGGCTCACGGTCGTGGATCTTCGAACTGAGGCTGTGGCCACCGTTGTCGTACTGGCTGTGCAGGCGTGCGGCGGGCTGATTCGAGATCAGGTGCAGCGGGAACCGGGCCGACAGGTCAGCATGAAGCCACTCCACCGGCTCGTACCACGTCGGATGCCCGGCGCAGTCGTCGTAGCCGAACGAGTCGATCTCCTCGGAGAAGATCTCGATCCGGCCCGACGGAGTCGGCAGGGGGAAACGCTGTGGATCTGAGCGGAGCGCCTCGAAGCTGCCGGGGAACGGTCCGGTCAACGCCGGCAGGGCAGCGGTGGAGTTCCGCCAGAAGTCGTCGAAATCAGGCAAGGCGGCATCGCCGCCGAGCTCGGACCTCGTCTGCTCGTAAAGGTGCCGGACCCATTCGAGCTCGGAACGCGACTGGGTGAACTCCTGCTCGTATCCGAGCCGGGAGGCGAGGGCGGCGAAGATCTGGTGGTCAGTGCGCGACTCGCCCTCCGGCTCGCGGACCTTCGGCATCGCAACGAGGTGGGGGTCGCAGAATCCCGCGGCGAAGTCGTCGCGCTCCAAGGTGGTGGCGACGGGCAGGACGATGTCAGCGAACTTGGCCGTGGTGTTCCACCAGGCTTCGTGGACCACCACCGTGTCAGGGGTCTGCCAGGCGCGGGTCAATCGATGCAGGTCCTGATGGTGGTGGAACGGGTTGCCTCCGCACCAGTAGATCAGGCGGAGCTCGGGCAACGTGAGGCGCCGGCCGTCGTAGTCGATGGTCTTCCCCGGGTGCAGCAGGGTGTCGGCGATCCTCGCGACCGGAATGAAGTCCGCCACGGGGTTGGAGACCTTGGGCACTGCCGCCACGGAAGGGCGGCCCGGGGCGACACCGGTCGCGTCCATCGTCGCGTAACCTGCGCCCCAGCCGCTGCCGGGCCGGCCCATGGAGCCCGCCATGGCGGCCAGCACGACAGACATCCAGATCGGTTGTTCGCCGTGGTCCGCCCGTTGCACCGCGTAGTTGACCATGATGAGGGAACGCCGGGTGGCCAGGCGGCGGGCGAGGTCGGTGATCGCGCCGCGGCTGATGCCCGTGATCTCCGCTGCCCAGGCGGCGTCCTTGGGGATGCCGTCGAACTCACCGCCGAGGTAGGAGGCGAAGCGGTCGAAGCCGACGCAGCACCGGCGGAGGAAGTCCTCGTCGTGCCACCCGTTGACCAGCATCGTGTGGGCGATGCCGAGCATCGCGGCGGTGTCGGTGTTGGGGACGACGGGCAACCACTCGGCGTCGAGGAAGCAGGCGACGTCGCTGCGGATGGGACTGACGTTGACGAACCGCACCCCGGCCTCACGGCACCGGCGCTGCAGGTTCTGCGTCTGATGCCTGGCCAGCCCCCCGGGGTTGATCTGGCTGTTCTTGAGGGCCAGCCCTCCGAAGGCCACGACGAGCTCGCAGTTCTCGGCGATCTCCTGCCACATCGGCATCCGGGACTGGTAGCTCCACGGATGCCCGCCGATCACATGGGGGAGGACGACCTCCAAAGCTGCGGTGCTGTACGTGTTGCGAGAGTCGGTGTATCCCCCGCCCAATGCCAGAAACCGTTGGAGTTGACCTTGTGCGTTGTGGAAGCCGCCCGCACTCGCCCAGCCGTAAGATCCGCCGAACACCGCGCTGTCTCCGTGCTGTGAACGAACTCGACGCAGTTCATCGCTCACCAGCGTGATCGCGTCGTCCCAGCTCACCTCCACGAAGGCGTCCGCGCCTCTGGCCGTGTCGTGGACACGGGGCAGGCCGTTCAGCCAGCCTTTGCGTACCGCGGGGCGCAGCACGCGAGCGTTGTCGTCGGCGGCTGTCACCATTCCGGGGCCGATAGGTGACGGCGCCGTGTCATCACCCCTCGGCTCAATTCGCACCAGCCGGCCGGAATCGACCACCGCGATAAAGCTGCCCCAGTGCGTGGCAACCGACATGCGTCGTTCCACGTGCATCAACTCCATCCCTGAAGTTTTTGCTGCCCTCGGAGAACGGATGTCGGTCGACGGTCCGCGGGACAGAGACTTCCCCTATGGCCTGCTGCGCAATCCCGCCGGTGGGCGCGATCGCCATCCCACCCCGCACCAGAAGGTGCGCCCCACATGGGTCCGGCGAAACAACTCGAGGCCGAGCGCATCGGTGGGAAGTTCGACTGGTTCTTCGGAGGCGGCGTTGTCGAGCACCGCAGTCTCACACGGCCCTGTCCATGAAGCCTCCGGTTCAGAGGACGGTAAGTGACTCGATGCCCGTTTCGGGGGTTGTGTTGGGTGAGGCGAGCTGGTTGCGGAGGCGCGGGGTGCCCTATAGCTGATCCTGAGTGAACAATCCGGGTTCGGTCTCGGTGGGGATGCGGCGGGCGACGAGGCGCTTGAGCTTGGAGTGGGTGCCTTCGACGTTCTTCGGCAGTAGCCCGAGTTCAAGGGCTTCACACAGGCCGCGGGTTGGCAGGACGGTCTCTCGTCTACGACGATCGCCAGGTGGCGGAAGGTGCCCGGGCAGGGCCGGTCGGATTTGCCCGGGGAGTGGTCACCGTCGAGATCGTCGGCCAGGGCGGTGGCGGTCGCGGGGGTGAGAAGGTCGTGGTCGAGTTCCGTGTAAAAGATCGTCAATTTGTTCTGCCCCTGTGGAACGATCACCGGCATGGAGATCGTTA
Organism: Streptomyces sp. B21-105; assembly: GCF_036898465.1. Taxonomy (NCBI): domain Bacteria; kingdom Bacillati; phylum Actinomycetota; class Actinomycetes; order Kitasatosporales; family Streptomycetaceae; genus Streptomyces; species Streptomyces sp. B21-105. The sequence continues at coordinate 9,063,965 of NZ_JARUMJ010000001.1, forward strand.
GGTATGTGTTCCTTGTCTTCCACCTCTTCGGGTTCGCAGCGATCATGGGTGGCCTGTTCTTCCAGTTGCGCGGGAAGGACCCGGTGACCGGCAGTTACATGGTCAGCAGCACGGTCGTCCAACTGGTCACGGGCGCGGGACTCATCTGGACCCGCATATCCCTGGACCTGCCGGTGGACACCGCAAAGATGTGGGTGAAGCTGGGCTTGGACGTCCTGATTGCGGCGACAGCGGTGACGGGCATGCGCAACAAGCAACCGTGGGCCTTCTACGGCGTGGGGACGTTCACGGCCGCCGCAGCCGTAGTGGCCGTCGCCTGGACGTAGTTCCCCAGCGGGCTCGGTTGCGCATTCGGAGCACGAACACGCCCCAGAGGGCGGGTAGGTGACGTGCTGCCCTTTTTCGGGTCGGCAGCTGGGGCTGCCGGGCTGGTGGTGGCCTCTCGGGCGGCTATGGCCGCGGCTGGGTGAACAATCCCTGCTCGGGCTCGAGGAGGATTCCGCGGTCGACCAGTCGCTTGAGCTTCAGCCGGACGTTGTTGACGTTGCTGGGCGTGATCTCCAGGTCCATTGCCTCGCAGACCGCTCGCGCCCGCAGCGGGGTGTGGGTCGCGGCAAACACCGCCATGATCTGCTGGTAGGCCGGGTGGTCCGGCAGCGTCGCGGCCGGCGGCGTCGGTGGAGACGGCGGAGATGGGTCGGGCAGTGCCAGCAGGGTCTTGCGGGTGATGCGGACCTCCTCGGCGACCTGGTCGAACTTCGCCAGCTGTGCGGTGAGTTTCCGCGATGCGTCCCCGCGTGGCCTCGGCCTGCGCGGCGATCTCGCGTTCTTGTTCCTCCAGGTGCGCCAGCACCGCTCCCAAGGTCAGCTCGCTGCTGCTCATGCGCCGCGCCAGGTGGGGGAGGGCGGGATGGGCGGCGCGGACGCCCGGGGATCGGGGCGCGCTCAGCCGGTTGCGCGTCGGCCGGGCCGCCGCGCCCGTGCCGCAGCATCAGGGCACTGAGGTGCAGCACCGGATGTGGAGAAGCAGCCCGGTAACCGGGCCGGTAACATCAGGCGGCCTGCGGGGTGCCCGCCGGGATCGTCGGCCAGCACGATCGCGGCTTTGAGGCGCTTGCCCACCGGCTCGCGGCGGATCTCGAAGCTGCGGCACACGGCCATCACGATCTCCAGGCCGTGCTTGCCGATCCGGTTCGGATCGGCTTCCCGGGGTACCGGCAGGGCAGGATTGCTGTCCCAAACGCTGATCTCCACGGCCCTGTCGTTGACCTCCAGATCCAGCAGGCACGGGCCGGGCGCGTACTTGTGCGCGTTGGTCACCAGCTCGCTGACGACCAGCTCCGCCAGGCCCATCGCACGCTCCGACACCGGGATCCCGTGAACGGCCTGTACCTCGGTCATGAAACGGCGGGCCGCATCCCGGGCCTCACCGATCCGCTCCCCACCCTCCAGGGAGACTGCGGACCGTAGGGGACGGCCGACCAGCGACTGATCCTCGTCTTCGTGCACCACTGGCCCCATGCCGCCGCCTTGTCCTGAGCAACCCCGTTAAGGGCGTTCACCTACCCCAGAAACTTGACCCCACGCAAACCCTCGCATCACGGTTGCACAAGTCACTGAGTGCGGCGGCGACGTCAGGCGGGGGAGAGGTCGGAGCTGGCGTGGCACCAGCGTGCGGGGTGGCCCCACCGGCCGGAGGCATCGCGGGCGACGCCGACTGCCACCACTCGGGTTCCACCAGAAGTGACGTTCAGCGTCTCCCGGCTGCCGGCGGAGAACGACCGGACCGTCCATGGATGACCCGCGCCGCTCCGGGCGAGTGGCCCGGCGACCGATGAGCTGGCCGGCCGGGTGAGGGTGGTGGTGCGGCCGGTGTGCCGCAGGAGGCCATCGTCGCCGAGTAGACCGGTGGGAGCGGCCAGGGAGCCAACCGCGCCCACGGCCGCCTCGTTCGCCTCGCAGACCTTGTACTTCCGCCACCCGCGCACCGGAGCCGCTGGGCCAGGCTCTGGACCCGGCGGCGCAGCGACGCAAGCCTCATACAGAGGCCATGGACCGGGCCCGATGAGGGGCAGTCAGGCGTTCAACGCCTGCTCCACGGTGAGGTGGCATGGAATGACGGTGTCGACGCCGACCATCTGCAGCACACGCAGGACGGACTCCTGAGCGCCGGCGATGCGCAGCCACCCTTGCGCCTGGCTCACTCTCAGGTGGGCGGTGATGAAGACGTTGATCCCGCTGGAGTCCATGAAGGTCACACCGCTGAGATCCGCCACGATCCGCAGGGGCGGCGTCATACCGTCCCCCAAGGCCAGCGCCTGGCCGAGAGCGTCCTTGACGTTGCGGTCGATCTCGCCGTGCACGGTCACAATGAGGACGCCGTCGACCACTGCGGGCCTGACGGAGAACCGGCCCGGCCGGTCTTCCTTCTGGATGCTGCTCACCGTCTCCTCGACTGCGCCTAGGCAGGCCCGGGCAGGGCGTGCGCGGATGATTCTGCCCCACCGCCACGGCGGAATGCACCCTGGTGCCTGCCGAACAACGTGCCTCTGCCATGTATGCAAGGAGAGTGGGTACTCGCGCACTCGTGTACGGGGAATGAGGGCGAGGCCAGTGGGATCCCATGCCGACGGTGACGGCTGTAAGGCCGCGAACGGATACCTGATGCGCGCCGGCTACGCCCTGAGCGGGTACGACGGCTCCATCGCCGAAGCCCGCCACCACGCCGTCGCCTTCCTCGACAAGGCCCGGACCGACCATCACCTGCCCGTGCCCGCTCGCGCGAGGGACCTCACCCAACTGGTGGTCAGCGAGCTGGTCACCAACGCCCTCAAGTACGCTCCCGGCCCGGTCCTGCTGGAACTGGGCATCAACGCCCGCGCCGTGGACGTTGTCGTGTGGGACAGCGACCCGACCGTGCCCGCTGCCCGGGCCGCCGATCCCGACCGGATCGGCCAGCACGGCCTGGAGATCGTCAAGGCCGTCACCGAAGCCCTGTTCACCGAGCAGGAGCCGGTCGGCAAGCACGTCACGGCCCGCATCGCCCTGTCCGACGGCCTCGGTGGACACGGCACCAGTCGCCACCCCTAGTAGCCGACAGCGCGCCCCCTCGGCCCGTCGCCCTACTGAGGCCGATTACCTCCCCGTCGGACACGCAGAAAATCTGTGTTGGCTGGAGTAGACATTGGGCAGTGGTGTGGTTATGGTTTCTCTCGTAGGCCAGAGAGACAGAGGGCCTGGCAGACACGAACTGCCTGGCAGTAGTCCGTAGTTGCAGTGCGCAGGACGGTGCGGTGGTGGAGTTCCGGAGCCAGGGTTGTTGCAGGACGGTGACGGGACTGACAACCGGACCGGGTGGCCCGCAGTGATCAGGGGCCGCCGTGAGCAGTACGCAGTGGCAGTTGTGTAGGTGCAGTTCGCAGTACCCAGCAGTGAAGTCAGTGAGTGGTACCTCGGTGAAGGCGTCGGCTGCGGGCGCGCGCACCGGGAGGTTCGGCAGTGGGGTTCCAAGCCAGAGCAGATGCAGGAAAGGCGAACCGGGGCTGGCTGCCGAAGAGTGGCGCTGTGACAGGCCACTGAGCAGGTCGCATCACCAGCAGTACCAGCAATGAGGGAATGAACGGAGGAATTGGGCGCCATCAGGATCGCCCGGGCGGAAGTCTTGAGTCCGGGTACCGCAGGACATCGATAGTGAGGTGGTCTCCGGTCGAGCAACCGCGATCCCAGCATCCCCGACAGTGTTTCGGTCGGGTGTGCGGTGACAGAAGGCCGGCACAGAAGTAGGGCCGGCAGATGGTGAAGCAGTTCCTTCGGGCCCTGGCGCCGCACGGCGCCAGGGCCCTCGACGCGTTCGCCCTCCACCCGTTTTACAGAGAGGTCAGATGACAGCAGACGACACCTTCAGCCGACTCGACGACGACGATTACCCCGCCTACACCATGGGCCGGGCGGCCGACATGCCTGGCACCACCCAGAGCTTCCTGCGCGCCATCGGTGAACACCGGCTGATCACCCGCTGCGCTCCGAGGGCGGACACCGACGCTACTCCCGCTACCAGCTGGGCATTGCCGCCCGCGCCCGGGAACTCGTCGATCAGGGAACCCCCATCGAGGCCGCGTGCCGCATCATCGTCCTCGAGGACCAGCTCGAGGAAGCCCAGCGCCTCCACGCCGAACACCGCCGTAGCTCAGCCCTGCACACAGCCGCCACCTGATACGCGGTCCGCGCTGCCGCGCCCGGCCGCCATTTCAAGAATATGAGCGCATGATCGCCGAAGACAGTGAGCCGCCGTCCCGCGGACGGGAGCCCCGGCCCGGCCCGGGCAACCCGCCCGACACCCTGCGCATCCCGGCGAGGATGCGTATCCCGTCGCTACCGGCCGGCTGACTGCCGCTACCGGCCTGGAAGGCGGGGTGGAGCGGGCGGCGGCTGCGCTGAAGCCGAGGATGCGCGGCTGGCTGCACCCCCGGACTGAAGCACATACGCCTCGGCTGCACCGCTGAGACCACCGAGTCTCTGATCAACGGCGGAAAGTGCGACTACCCGAACGCCAAGTCCCAACTGGACGCCGCCCTGCAGGCCATGGCCCAGCACAAGGGCAAGGTCGCCTACGTCACCCTCAGCGTGGGCGCCAACGACATCCTCCTCAACTGCGCCAGCCCGGCCGGCACCCTCGACGGGGCGTGCCTGAACAGCGCGAGCCAGACCATGGCGAAGAATCTCGCCCGGATCTCGGGCGCGCTGCGCAACGCGGGCGCGAAGGACACCCAGTTCGTGGGCTCGACGTACCACAACCCGTTCCTGGGGGCCTGGTTGCTGGGCGCAGAGGGGCAGCAGGCCGCCAAGGAGTCGGCACCCCTGGTCAAGGCCGCCAACGCGGGGATCACCCAGGTGTACAAGTCCACCGGCTTCAAGGTGGCGGACGTCGCTGGGGCCTTCTCCTCGGACGACTTCACCACCCAGGTGAACGTACCCGGCGCGGGCGAGGTGCCGGCGAACATGGCCAAGATCTCCTTATCTTCCGTCCGTGCCGTAGGGCGGGACGGAAGATTGCAGACGGCGTCTGGCCTTGATCTTTAACTCTTCGATCCGAGGTGGTCGTGAGCCTCGCCGGAGCGCAGGTGTTCTGTGAGCCACTGTTCGGTGTTGCTCACGTGGAGCAGTGCGGCGGCCTGGCTGAGGGAGGCGTCGCGGGTGGACAGGGCGTTGAAGATCGCCTCGTGTTCGGCGAGGGTGCGGCCCGGGACCTGGGTGTCGACCAGGCCGCGCCAGATGCGGGCGCGCAGGGTGCGGCCGGAGATGCCCTCCAGGAGGGTGAGCAGGGTCTCGTTGCCGGTGGCGGAGACGACCGCGTGGTGGAAGGCGACGTCATGTGCGGTGAGCTGCCCGGGCTCGTCGCGGGACTCGCGCATGGCGTCGAGGTGGTGCTTGATCTTGGCAAGCTGAGCGTCGCTGATCCGGGTGGCGGCCAGGGCGGTGGCGACCGGTTCGAGGAGTCGTCGTACCTCCATGAGGTCCTGCAGGGCGGCGGAGTCGCTCTGCAGGAGTTCCACAGCACCGCCCAAACCTTCCAGGAGCAGGCTCGGCTGCAGGCTGGTCACGTACGTGCCGTCACCCCGCCGGACCTCCAGAACCCGCGCGACGGCCAGGGCCTTGACCGCCTCGCGGGCCAGGTTGCGGGACAGACCCAGCTGGGCCGCCAGGTCCGGCTCGGGCGGCAGTTTCGAGCCCGCAGGCAGCGCACCCGATCGGATCATCTCGCGGATCTGCGCTATGGCCTTGTCCGTCAGAGACACTGCGAACTCCTGCCGGGATCTTTCGCCGTGGGCACGTCCGGCCTGATCAGCCCCTGGGCGCGGAGATCGTCCCAGAGGCCGTCGGGGATGTGCCGGCGGTGGAGTTCCGCGTTCCGTACTACCTGTTCCGGGTTCCGCATACCGAGGGTGACGTTGATGATATTGGGATGCGTGAGAGGGAAGGCGATCGCGGCGGTCGGCAGGCTCGTGCCGTGCGCGGCACAGACCTCGGCGATCGCCAGAGCGCGGGTGACCAGATCGGCCGGGGCGTCCTGGTAGTCGTACTTCATGCCCTCGGCGGGGCGGTCGCGGGAGAGCAGTCCTGAGTTGAACACCCCCACGGCCACCACGCTCTTGCCGAGTGCTTGCGCGGCGGGCAGGACGTCGTCGACGGCGGACTGGTCGAGGAGGGTGTAGCGCCCCGCGAGCATCACCACGTCGGCTGCGGTCTCACGCAGGAAGCGGGCGAGCATGGCCGACTGGTTCATGCCGGCGCCGATCGCGCCGATCATCCCCTGATCGCGTAGTTCCGCCAGTGCGGGCATGGCCTCCTCGGCGGCCTGCCTCCAGTGGTCGTCGGGGTCGTGCAGGTAGACGACGTCCAGGCGGTCCAGGCCGGTGCGTTCCAAGGTCGCCTCGATGGAGCGGAGCACTCCGTCACGGCTGAAGTCCCACTGTCTGCGCAGGTCGTCGCGGACGACGAAGCCCGCGTCGTCGATGCCGCGCGGCTGTTCGTTGGGGACGAGCAGGCGGCCGACCTTGGAGGAGACGACGTACGCGTCGCGTGGACGGTCCCGCAGGGCGGCTCCCAGGCGTCGCTCGGAGAGGCCGAGCCCGTAGTGCGGCGCCGTGTCGAAGTACCGGACACCGGCCTCCCAGGCCGCCTCGATCGCGGCCTGCGCGTCGTGTGGAGGGGTGACACGGTAGAGATTGCCGATCACGGAGGCCCCGAAGCCGAGTTCCGTGAGGTCGACGGAGGTGTTCGTGATCTTGCGGTGTCCCATGGTCCGAGGTGTCACCTGTGCTCCTCTGGTGTTCCGGTTCGGTACGGCGTCCGAGGGGCCGGTCATCGTCTGACGGCGGCCGAGCCGCCTGCCATGAGCGCCTCGACCTCGGCGAGTGAGGCCATGGAGACGTCACCGGGCGTGGTCATGGCCAGTGCGCCGTGGGCGGTGCCGTAGGCCAGAGCGCGGTGCAGGCCGGCGGTATCGAGGTTCGCCGCGGGCCTGGCGCGAGCCGTCGAGCCGCCCTCCTGGTCGCCGCCGGTCAGAACTGCGTAGATCAGTCCGGCCGCGAACGCGTCGCCGGAGCCGATGCGGTCCAGGACGTGCAGGCCGGGCATGTCGGGGCCACGCACGCAGCCGGTCCGGGCCGACCAGGCGGCCGAGGACCAGTCGTTCACCCCGGCCGAGGGCACCGCGCGCACGGTCGTCGCCAGCACCTCGGCTTGGGGCAGGCGTCCCGCGACCTCTGCGAGCGCGTCCTGCACCTCGTCCGCCTCGACCCGCAGCGCCCCTGGGTACGGTCCGGCCAGGCCCAGGGCGCCCACGACGATGTCGGCGTGGCGGGCGAGCCTCAGGTCGACCTCGCGGGCGGCGTCGGCGCCGCCCCGGCCGGCCCAGAGGCTGGGGCGGTAGTTGGGGTCGTAGGAGACCGTCACACCGTGCCGCCGCGCGGCCGCCATGGCCTCCTCCGCGACGTCCACGGTGGTGTCCGACAGACCGGCGAAGACGCCGCCGGTGTGGAACCAGCGCGGACCCGAGGAGAAGACCGCGTCCCAGTCGACGTCCCCCTTGCGCAGCTGCGAGACGGCCGTGCCCTCGCGGTCGCTGACGCCCAGTGCGCCCCGGATGCCGAAGCCGCGCTCGACGAAGTTCAGGCCGTTGCGCACGCCGCGGCCGATGCCGTCCGCGGGCGCCCAGCGGATCATGGAGGTGGCGACACCGCCCTGGAGGATCAGGTCCTCGACCAGCCGACCCACCTGGTTGTCGGCGAGGGCGGTCACCACGGCCGTACGCAGGCCGAAGCAGCGACGCAGCCCGCGTACGACGTTGTACTCGCCGCCGCCTTCCCAGACCTGGAAGGTGCGAGCGGTGCGGATCCTGCCCTCTCCCGGGTCGAAGCGGAGCATCACCTCGCCGAGGGCCACCACGTCGGTCACGTCGCGCTCCCGTGCACGGCCTCGGCGGTCAGCCGGCGGATCTCCCCGTACTCGCCCCGCTCCAGATGGGCAGCGGTGGCCATCCAGCTGCCGCCGACGGCGAGGACCGCCGGGGCGGCGAGGTAGGCAGGCAGGCGGGCAGCGTCGATGCCGCCCGTCGGCACGAACCGCACCTGGGGGAAGGGTGCCGCGAGGGCGCGCAGCACCGGGATGCCGCCCAGCGGTTCGGCCGGGAAGAGCTTGACGGTGTCGAGGCCGGCCCGCAGGGCGCGCATCAGCTCGGTGGCGGAGGCGATGCCAGGCACCACGGGCACTCCCAGCTCGCGGCATGTGGCGACGACCGCCTCGTCAAAGCCGGGGGAGACGACGAAACGGGCCCCGGCCGCCACGGCACGGGCCACCTGCTCGGGCGTGAGGACCGTACCGGCGCCGACGGTCAGCCCGCCGTGGGCGGCCATGGTCTTGAGTACCTGCTCGGCGTCGGGGGTGCGGAAGGTGACCTCGGCGCACCGGGCACCGCCCGCCGCGAGCGCGTCGGCCAGCGGGCCGGCGGCCGCGGCGGAGGGCACGGTCAGCACCGGCATGACGCGGGCGCCGTCCAGCAGACAGGCCAGGTCGGTGTTACTCATCGGCCGAGCCATCCGCCGTCGACGGGCAGAACGGTGCCGTGGACGTAGGCGGCGGCGTCCGAGGCGAGGAACACCGTGGCGCCCGCGAGATCGTCGGCACTGCCCCAGCGTGCGGCCGGGATACGGTCCAGGATCGCCTTGCTGCGGACGGGGTCGTCCTGCAGGGCCTGGGTGTTGTCGGTGGCGATGTAGCCGGGCGCGATGGCGTTGACGTTGACGCCGTGCGGCGCCCACTCGTTGGCCAGGGCCTTGGTCAGGCCGGCGACGCCGTGCTTGGCGGCGGTGTAGCCGGGGACGGTGATGCCGCCCTGGTAGCTGAGCAGCGAAGCAGTGAAGATGACCTTTCCCTGGCCGCGGGCCACCATCGCCCCGCCGACGGCTCGGGTCAGCGCGAACTGCGCGGTGAGGTTGACCTGGAGCACCAACTCCCAGTCTGCGTCGGGGTGTTCGGCGGCCGGGGCGCGGCGGATCGTGCCTGCGTTGTTGACCAGGATGTCCACCGTCCGCTCGCGCCCGGCCAGGTCCGCCCCCAGGGCCCGTACGGCCTCGGGGTCGGCGAAGTCGGTGCGGATCGCCTCGAACGTGCGCCCCGCGGCGAGGACGTCCTTCTCCACCGCGCTGCCGGTCTCCTCCAGGTTGGCGCTGACCCCGATGATGTCCGCGCCGGCGCCAGCGAGGGCACGGGCCATGGCCCGGCCGATGCCGCGGCGGGCACCGGTGACGACGGCAAGCCTGCCGGTCAGGTCGAAGGCGTTCACTGGATGGCTCCCTGGGCGTCGTCGGTGCAGTCCACGAGGATCTTCATCACGTCGCCGCCGCCCTCCAGGGCCTCAAAGGCCGCGGGCGCCTCGGTGAGCGGCACGACCTTGCTGATCAGCCGCTCGGCCGGAATGGTGCCGTCGGCCACCAGGGTCACGGCCCGCTCGAAGTCGGCACGGTCGTACAAGCGGGCGCCTACGAGCGTGAGTTCACGCCAGAAGAAGCGGTGGAGGTTCACCTCGCGCGGGCGGGCGTGGATGGCTACCAGGCACAACCGGCCGCGCACGCCGAGAACCTCGACGGCGGTGTCCACTCCGCCTTGCGCGCCGGAGACTTCGAAGGCGACGTCCGCGCCGGCGTCGCCGGTCCACTGCCGGACCAGCTCGGGCATGTCGTCGGCGCCCGGGTCCCAGGTGGCCAGCCCCAGCTCCTCGGCGAGCCGCCGCCGGTGAGGGCTCAGCTCGACCACCCGGACGTCGGCTCCGGCTGCCCGGGCGACCAGGGCGATGAGGATGCCGACGGGGCCGCCGCCGACCACGACGGCTTTCTCGCCGTCGCAGACCTGGGCCCGGCCGACGTCGTGCACCGCGACCGCGGTGGGCTCCACGAGGGCGGCGTGGTCCAGGGGGAGGGAGCCGGGCAGCCGTACGAGGGTCGTGGCGGGCACGGCCCAGCGCTGCTGCATCGCGCCGGGGGAATCGATGCCGATGAAGTCCAGGTGCTGGCAGATGTGCCGGTGCCCCGCCTGGCAGGCCGGGCAGGTGTCGTCCCAGCTAAGCGGCATCACGGTGACCGCGTCCCCCGGCGACCAGCCCTCCACTCCTGCACCCACCCGCACGATCCGGCCGGACATCTCGTGCCCGAGGACGGCGGGCACGACGACCCGGGCGTCCATGTCGCCGTGGAAGATGTGCAGGTCGGTGCCGCAGATACCGACATAGGCGGGGGCGATCTCCACCTGGCCGGGTCCGGGGGGCGCGCTCTCGGCGGGCGCGGTGTCCAGGGTGCGGGCGGCGAGGTAGCGGACTGCGAGTGTCATCGTGTTCTCAGGGTCCCTTCAGCGCGGACGCCGATGGTGAGCAGCAGGTTGGCGTAGGTGCGGATGTCGGCGGTGACGACGGCGAGGGCCAGGTCGGGTGAGCGGGCGGCGTCGTAGAACTCGAAGCGGCCGAGCGCCTCGACGGGGACGGGCGCCAGCATCGAGCGGTACTCGGCGATGGCCGGCGGCTCCGGCTCGCCCTCGGGCGGCACCATCACGTGCGCCGACTCGACGGGCAGAGCCCGCAGCAGGACGTCGAGCACGGTGGTGCCGTCCAGCAGACCCGGCGCCAGGTTGAGATGGACGGTCCTGGTTCGCGGGCCGGTGGCCGTACTCGCCGGGTAGTGGCCGTCGGCGAGCAGGACCCGGGCTCCGTGCCCGGCTCCCGCCAGGGCTTCGAGGATGCCCGGGTGCAGGAGTTCGGTCAGCAGCATGGAGTGCCCTCCTTCCTTCGAGCGGGGTCGAGGCGGTAGAACGTGGTGGCGGTACCGGCGAGGACCGCCTCGGTCTCGGCGGCGGAGCAGCCGGCCAGGAGTTCCTCGACGGTGGCGGCCCACCGATTCCAGCCGCCGGCGAGGACGCAGACCGGCCAGTCCGAGCCGAACATCAGCCGGTCGGGGCCGAAGGCCGCCAGCAGGACCTCCCACACCGGCCGGATGTCGTCGACGGTCCACTTCTCGTGGTCGGCCTCGGTGGCCAGGCCCGACACCTTGCACCGCACCTGGGGATGCGCGGCCAGCCGCCGCACGCCCCGCTCCCAGTCGTCCAGGTCCTGCCGGGCGATGGGCGGTTTTCCGGCGTGGTCGAGAACCAGGGGAAGGCCGGGGAGGCGTTCGGCCAGGCGGATCGCCTGGGGGAACTGGTGGCTGCGGATGAGCAGGTCGTACCCGAGGCCCCGTTCGCCCACCGCCCGCAGTCCCCGCTCCACCGAAGGCTGTTGCAGCCAGGCGGCATCGGACTCCCCCTGGACGAGGTGACGTACGGCCCGCAGGTGGGCACCGCCGGGTCCGGCGCGCAGTGCGTCGAGTACGTCGCCGATCGCCGGGGACGTGAGATCCGCCCAGCCGACGACCGCGCCGATGAGCGGGTCACTGTCGGCGAGGGTGAGGAACTCGCGTGTCTCGTCGACCGACGTCACGCACTGGACGAGCACCGTGCACCCCAGCCGCCGGCCTGCCACGGTCGCGGTCGCGGCCGTGCCCAGGTCGTCGGTGCCGAAGGTGCGGCGGATGGGCTCGTGTGCGGGCTCGTCCAGCCAGGCCTGCGGCCGGATGTCCAGGTCCCACACGTGGTGGTGGGCGTCGACGAGGGTCTGGGCGTCAGACACGGGAGGTCCAGACGGGGCCGTCGGGGTACGTGTACTCCTTGAGGGACTCGGGGTGAATCTGCGCGCTCAGCCCGGGCAGGGTCGGCGCGAGGTAGTGGCCGTCTGCGATGCGTACGGGGTCGACGAAGTGCTCGTGCAGGTGGTCGACGTACTCGATGACGCGGTCCTCGGTCGTGCCGGAGACGGCGACGTAGTCGAACATCGACAGGTGCTGGACCATCTCGCACAGGCCCACGCCGCCGGCGTGGGGGCAGACCGGCACGCCGAACTTCGCGGCGAGCAGCAGGATGGCGATGTTCTCGTTGACGCCGCCGACCCGCGCGGAGTCGATCTGCACGATGTCCACCGCGCCGGCCTGCAGGAGCTGCTTGAAGACGACCCGGTTGGCGATGTGCTCGCCGGTGGCCACCTTGATGGGGCTGACGCCCCTGCGGACGGCGGCGTGGCCGAGGACGTCGTCGGGGGAGGTGGGCTCCTCGATCCAGTACGGGTCGTACGGCGCCAGGGCGCGCATCCAGTCGATCGCCGGGGTGACATCCCATCTCTGGTTGGCGTCGACGGCGATGCGGATGTCCGGGCCGACCGCTTCGCGGGCGGCGCGCATCCGCCGTACGTCGTCCTCCAGGTCCGCGCCGACCTTCAGCTTGATCTGGGTGAAGCCGTCGGCGACGGCCTCTCGGGCCAGGCGGGCCAGCTTCTCGTCGGAGTAGCCGAGCCAGCCGGGGGTGGTGGTGTAGGCGGGGTACCCATGGTCGAGGAGGCGGCCGATGCGCTGTGCGCGGCCGGGCTCGGCACGCTTGAGGATCTCCAGTGCCTCATCGGGGGTCAGGGCGTCGCTGAGCCAGCGGAAGTCGACCTGGGCGACCAGGTCCTCGGGCGACATCTCGCCGAGGAACTGCCAGACGGGCTTGCCCGCGCGCTTGGCGGCGAGGTCCCAGGCGGCGTTGACGACCGCTCCGGTGGCCATGTGGATGGCACCCTTCTCCGGGCCCAGCCAGCGCAGTTGGGGATCGTGCACGAGCGATCGGGAGAAGGCCCCGAGGTCGCCGCAGACCTCCTCGACGAACAGGCCCACCACGTGCGGGGCGAGGGCCGCGATGGCGGCTGCCTGCACGTCGTTGCCGCGGCCGGTGGTGAAGGCGAGCGCGTGGCCCTCCAGTCCGTCGCCGGCGTCGGTGCGCAGGACCACGTAGGCGGCGGAGTAGTCGGGTTCGGGGTTCATCGCGTCCGAGCCGTCGAGGTGTTCGGAGGTGGGGAACCGCACGTCCAGGACGTCCAGGGCGGTGATGCGGGCGGATGAGGGCACGGTGGAGGACATGGCGGCAACTCCTGTGAGGGGCAAGGCGGAATCGGTCCCCTTGCAACGAGACGTGAACGCGGCGGGATCGGGCGGCCGGTGGGGCCGCCCGGATCACTCCTGGACCTTGCCGCCGGTGATGCGGGAGATGGCGAGGGCGACCAGGATGATCAGGCCGTTGAGGGCGCCGATCCACTGAGCGGGGACGCCCGCCAGGGTGAGCACGTTCTGGATCATGAAGAGCAGCAGGATGCCGCAGAACGCGCCGAACATGGTGCCCTTGCCGCCGTTCAGGCTGATCCCGCCGATGACGGCGGCGGCGAAGACGGTGAAGATGTAGCCGTTGCCCTGCGCCGAGGCGACCGAGGCCAGGCGTCCGGACAGCAGCAGTCCGGCGAGGGCGGCGAGCAGGCTGCCGGTGACGATCACGATCCACAGCACCCGGTCGGTACGGATGCCGCCCGCCTTCGCCGCGTCGACGTTGCCGCCGATGGCGTACAGCGAGCGCCCGAAGCTGGTCCAGCCGAGGACCACGATCGCGACGGCGAACAGGGCGAGGGTGAGCCAGATGGAGGCGGGCATCCCGAACCATTGCGCGGTGCCGAGGTAGAGCATCGACTCGGGCAGTTGGAAGAAGGTCTGGCCGCCGGAGATGCCCGTGAGGACGCCGCGCAGGACGATCAGCATGCCGAGGGTGACGATGAAGCCGTTGAGGCCGAAGCGGATGATCAGCAGGGCGTTGATCACGCCGACGAGCGCGCCCACGGCGAGCGTGACGGGGATGGCCCAGGCGCCGGGGAGCAGTCCGAGTCCGTGTCCCGCGCCGGTGGGCACCACGAGCCAGGCCGCGACGCCGGGCGCGAGGCCCATGGTGGACTCCAGTGACAGGTCCATCTTCTTGACGATCAGGACCATCGCCTGGGCGAGGACCAGCAGGGCCATCTCGGACATGGTCTGCAGGACGTTGATGAGGTTGTCGGCCTGCAGGAAGACCGGGTTGACGATCTGGCCGACGATCGCGATGACCACGATGGCCGGGACGAGGGCGAGGTCACGCAGCCGGGCAACGGGTACCCGCCCGCCGAGCAGCGCGGTCCGCTTCGCCTGAGGCTCCGGGGCCTTGGCCGCGGCGGTGTCCGCGAGGACGGTTTCAGGCATTGAGGTCCACTCCTTCCATCACGGCCACGAGGTCGTGGTCGTGCCAGCCGCGGGCTATCTCTGAGGTCACTCGGCCCTGGAACATCACCAGGACCCGGTCGCACATACGCAGGTCGTCGAGTTCGTCGGAGGCGATGAGCACTCCGGTTCCGGTCGCTGCGGTCTCCTCGACCTTGCCGAGGAGGAACTCCTTGGAGCGCACGTCCACGCCCGCGGTCGGGTTGATCAGGACCAGCAGCTTCGGGTCGTCGGCCAGGGCGCGGGCCATGACGACCTTCTGCTGGTTGCCGCCGGAGAGGGCGGAGACGGGCAGATCGGGTCCCGGCGTCTTGATCGCCAGGTATTCGATCATGCCTTCGGCCAGCCGGTCCCGTCGGCCGCGGCTGAGGAACCCCTTCGAGCGGAGCCGATGGGGAACGGACAGCGTGGCGTTGTCCGCGATCGACATGCCGGGCACGAATCCCTGGTGGTGGCGGTCCTCGGGGACGAATCCGGCGCCGGCGGCGAGGGCGGCGGGCACACTGCCCGGCCGGGGCCGACGCCCGGCGATCTCCACCTCGCCGGTCTCGGCGGCCCTGAGGCCCACGACGGTCTCGGCGACCTCGGTGCGACCGCTGTCGGCGGCACCCGCGAGTCCGACGATCTCCCCGGCGCCCACCTGGAAGGTGACATCGCTGTAAGCGCCCTCAGTGCCCAGCGCCTGCACGGACAGCGCGGGCGTGGCGGTGCGGTCGAGGGTGCTCGACCGCGCCTGCAGCCGGTCGATCGCCGCTTCGCCGGTCATCGCGGCGACCAGCTCGGTGCGGGGGAGCTCGGTGACCGGCGCGGTCACGATGTGCCGGGCGTCGCGGAACACCGTCACCATGTCGCAGATCTCGTAGACCTCCTGGAGATGGTGGCTGATGAACAGGAAGGTCACGCCCTGGCGCTGCAGGTCGCGGATCCGGTCGAAGAGCCGGTTGATGGCCGCACCGTCGAGCTGGGCGGTCGGCTCGTCGAGGATGATGAACCGGGCGCCGAAGGACAGCGCCCGGGCGATCTCCACGAACTGCCGCTGCTCCACGCTCAGATCGCCGGCCGGGGTCTGCGGGTCGACGTCCACCGACCACGTCGACAGCAGCTCCTGCGCCCGCCGGCGCACACCCTGCCAGCTGATGAGCCGGCTGCGGCCGTGGTCGTGCCGGTTCAGGAAGACGTTCTCGGCTACGGTCAGCGTGGGGATGATCGTCGACTTCTGGTAGACGCAGGCCACGCGCTGTCGCCAGGCGTCGCGGTCCGCGAGGCGGGGTGCGGGGCTGCCGCCGAAGGTGACCGTTCCCTCGTCGGGGGCCTGCAGGCCGGTGAGGACCGACACGAGCGTCGACTTGCCGGCCCCGTTGCGGCCGACGAGCGCGTGGGTCTCGCCGGGCCTGATGGTGATCCGGGCGCCGTCGAGGGCCACCGTCGGACCGAATCGTTTGACTATGCCCGTCGCCTCGACGACGGGCGGGCCCACCTGGGACCGTCCGTCGTCCGCCGGGGCGGGCGCGGGGCTGACTGCTTGCTCCCCGTCGCTCATCACAACCGCCTTGTGCTCGTTAGCCGTTGGGTGCCTGAAACAGGGCAGGTCAGCCGAGGTTGTTGCCCCACAGGGAGGTGTCGTCGCTCTTGACGCTGGGCACGCCGCCATAGGTGCCGCCGTCGGCCGTGACCAGCGGGGCGGAGAGCTGGTCCTCGAGCAGTCCGTCACGGACCTGGATGATGGTGCTGTTGTGGTCGGTCTTGCCGGGCTTGAAGGTCTTCCCGTCGATCGCGGCCTTCAGGTAGTACAGGGCGTACTTGGCGTAGAGGTCGGCCGGCTGGGAGACGGTGGCGTCGATCTTGCCCGCGGCGATCGACTTGAGCTCCTCGGGGATGCCGTCGTTGGAGACGACGAACACGTGCTTCTTGTTCTTCGGGTCGACCAGCAGGCCCTTCTGCTTGAGGACCTGGAGCGTGCCGGACAGGGCGAAGCTGGACTGCATGTAGATGCCCTTGATGTCCGGGTGCTGGGTCAGACGCGTCTGGAGTTTCTGTGCGGCGACGGCGCCGTCCCAGTTGGTGGCCTCACCGAACACCTTGATGTCCGGGTAGTCCTTCTTCATGCAGTCGTTGAACGCCTCGGTGCGGTCGCGGCCGTTGATGGAGTCGAGGCCGCCCTGGAGCATGACGACCTTGCCCTTGCCGCCGAGCTTGGTGCCGAGGTACTGGCAGGCATTCTCGCCGTAGGCGCGGTTGTCGGCGCGCACGACCATGAACACCTTGCCGCTGTCGGGGCGGGTGTCGATGGCGACGACGGGGATCTTCTTCGCCTCCAGCTGCGCCAGCGTCGGCGCGATGGCGGCGGTGTCCTGCGGGGCCATGGCGAGACCCTTGACGCCTTGGCTGATGAAGGTCTGGGCGTTGGCGGTGAGCTTGGCGACGTCGTTCTGCGAGTTGGTGGTCTTCAGGTCCAGGCCCACCTCCTTGGCGTACTGGGGCGTGTACTTGATGTACGAGTTCCAGAAGTCGGTGTCGGAGCGGGGGTAGTCGACGCCGACCAGCGGCGTGCCACTCGCCGACGCCGCGGTGGTGGAGCCGCTGCTGCAGGCGCTGAGCAGCGCCAGTGCGCAGAGGGCGGAGGCGGTGGTGCAGAGGGCGGTCTTGAGTCTCATCGGTACTTCCTCGCGCTGGTCCCGGAGCGGGGGATTGTTTCGCCGGTGCGACCACTGTGTGTCGTCCGCGGAGAGATGGGATGTTTATAGATGCCGCTCAGTGGTGCTGTCTAGAGCGGGATGAAAAATCCCCTGACCAAGGTAGGTGTTTGATCTTGCGGTCCTCGCCAGGCGACCCCTTGTAGGTCAATCCATCCCATCAATGATGCGCTTCTGTGATGCACTGGCGCTTGCGCTCGTACCCTTTGGGTGCTTTTGTGCTGCCGGAGTCAGGCCGCCGTGAGCCGTCGGACTCCGACGGGCTGCCCTTCCTGGCCGGCGCCACTGACGACGACCACCGGATGGCCTTCGCGCCGTCGCCCGGTGGATCTGGGGCAGCCGCACATCACCTGGTGCCGCGGGGCGCGGCGGCTGGGCAGGGTGGCGCAGTCGGCCGCGAGGCGAGGGTGGTCTGCGGGGACCGGGAGGAGGGACTGCCCGCCGACGGCGAGCGAGGTGTCGCCGCCGGATGGCGACGACGCGGATGACGCCTTCGCAGCCGAATGCGCCGTACCCGAACCTGCGCGGCACCTCCGAGGCATCGCGCCCCGCTTCTCTGCGAAACATGGCATGTCTACGGCAGAATAAACCGTCGCTTAGGTGAATAAAAGGGCCTAAGTTTCTCCCTGGGTGAGCACTTTCATCCGCTTACCTGTTGACACGGAGCAGTTACGTCATCGAACTTCATGCGTAACATCCGGCACTTGGAGCCCAGAGCGAGGGCCGCGCCTGAAGCCCTTGGGACCGCAGGTCCTCGGGCTGTCGCCCAAACCACCTCACCCCGACACATCAGAGTCACCCGAAACCCGGGAGTACACCCATGCCGTCAGGAAGAAGACTGTCCCGTCGTACCCTGCTGGGCGCTGCGGGCGCCGCTGCAGCCGCGAGCGCGCTGCCCGTGGTTCCCGGCTTCTCCCGCCTGCTCACTCAGGCCGCCGCCGCGGATACGCAGACCAATCTGAGCAAGCTGGTGGACATGCGGTTCGGCATGTTCAACCACTTCAGCCTGGGAACGTTCACCAACGAGGAGTGGGCGGCCCCGAACCAGAGCCCCGCCCTGTTCGCCCCCCCGAGTGTGGACTGCGCGCAGTGGGCCGCGGCGGCCGCGGCCGCGAAGATGAGCTATGGCGTCCTGACGACCAAGCATCATGACGGCTTCGCGCTCTGGCCGACCGCCTACAGCACGCAGAGCGTCGCCAACAGCGGCTACAAGCACGATGTCGTGCAGGCGTACTGCGACGCGTTCCGGGCGCAGGGTCTGAAGGTCGGGTTCTACTACTCGATCTGGGACCGCACCTTCAGCGTCGAGGCATGGGAAAGCCGGCACGGGGTGAGCGGGCTCGACACAAGTGACGCGATCGAGCCCAAGGACATGACGTTCGTCCTGAACCAGATCACCGAGTTGCTGACGAACTACGGCACGATCGACGTGTTCATCACCGACGGCTGGGCCTGGCAGATGGGCCAGCAGGCCCTCTCGTACCAGCGGATACGTGAGCACGTGCGGTCGCTTCAGCCCGACATCGTGATGATCGACCACGGGGCACTGTCCGTCCCCTGGCTCGGGGACGCCATCTACTTCGAGGAGCCGCTCGGCGTCACGGCACCACCCGGCAACACCTACGCCGGCATGCAGGGGCAGACGATCAGCAACGGCTGGTTCTGGCACCCCTCCACCCCGACCGAAGGTCTGATGAGCCAGTCGGCGATCCTGTCGCATCTCTCCGACCTTGAGACGAAGTACACCTCGTTCATCCTCAACTGCCCGCCCAACCGCAACGGCCGGCTCGACACCAACATCGTCAACCGGCTCGCCGGGGTCGGCGCGGCCTGGAGCCCGAATCCGCGCCCAGCGCTGCCCCCCCAGCCGTTGCGCGTCGAGCACCCGGTCACACCGGTCAACGCCTACGCCACCGCCTTCCGCACCGGCGAGGGGCCGCTCAACGCCATCGACGGACTCAGTGACCGCGGCTACGAAACCTGCTGGTCCACCTGGGGCCTCGCGACGTCGCTGCCGCACTCGATCACGATCGACCTGGGCGGGGTGTGGAGCAACGTCTCCAGCCTCGAGTACCTGCCCAAACAGTGGAACCGGAACAACTCCACCGACGGCGACATCACCTCGTACACCATCTCCACCAGCACCGACGGCGTCACCTTCACCCAGGTCGCCGCCGGCAACTGGGCCGGCGACCGTACGGTGAAACTGGCCGAGTGGACCGCGCGCTCCGTGGGCTTCGTCCGAATCCGGGCCACCGCCGCCACCGGCGGGTACGCCAATATGGGCGGTGTCAGGATCGGTGGCAGGACCGCCAAGCCTGCTCTGGTCTCCCGGCTGTTCCCCAGTACCTCCACGGTCTACCGGCTGGTCGCGAGGCATAGCGGCAAGGTCGCCGACGTGTACAGCCTCGGTACCGCCAACGGAACCAACATCCAGCAGTGGCCCTGGCTGAACAACGGCGCCCAGAAGTGGACCCTCGTCTCCACCGGAGACGGCTACTACGAGGTCCGCAACATCAACAGCGGCAAACTCATGGAAGTCGCCGGCCTGTCCCGGGCGGAGGGCGGGAACGTGGCCCTGTGGTCGGACGACAACGTCCCCCAGCAGCACTGGGCCATCACTCCCACCGGTGACGGCTACTACTTCCTCACCAACCGGCTCAGCGGCCTGGCACTCACCGTCAACGCGGGCTCCACCGCTGACGGAGCCAACATCGAGCAGGCAACGTACAACGGGTCCACACACCAGCAGTGGCAGATCGCCACGGTCTGACGCGTGCGGCCGACCGGCGGGGGGAGGCAGGGTACGCACTGACCTCCGGCCCGCTCCTCCTCGGCCTGCGAGGGGCAGCGGTGGCGGCCCCCTGCGGGCGCGAGGCGCCCAGGCGCCTCGCGCCCGCTGAATGCGTGCCTGATTCCATCATTTCTCCGAGCACGTCACCATCAACGTCCGGCTGTACGGCTGTACTTCAGGGTTTCACTCAGGCCCCCACTCCTGCCGTACATCAACGCCGCTCTCACGCCGTCCGCGCACACTGCTTCCCCGCACTCGGCGACATGACCGGCGCCACCGTCCACCTCGCCGGCTCCGGGGCCGCCGACTCGGCCTGCGCCGACGGGGCCGCGCTGGTCCAGTAGACCTGCGGAAGCCGGCTCGGCCAGCAGTCCACGCTGCGGAGCGTCGGCGCTGTCATCTCGCCCCACTTCCGGCCCCGCCGCCATCTGATGCCCGCCCACGACTACCGAGCCGAGATGACCGTCCGCTTCGCCATCTGGGAGCAGATCACCGGCGTCGCCGGTCTTGCCACCGCGACCTGAGCAGGCCGGCTCCCAATCCCACCCTGCCCCGACGCGCCGTCAGGCAGTCACAGCCAACCACGTGACAACGCCGCCCGGACGGGCTGACGTTGCGCCTCCGAGCTGACACCTCGTGAAGCCGCCTTGTCAGCGGCCGCCTGGGAGCCCGGCGTGCGCTGGGCGTGCTGGCTGTCGGGTGATTCAGGCCGGGGCGGCCTGCTCATGGCGGGCGGTGCCGAGCCGGGCGCGGAGGGTGGCGGCGAAGTCTTCGGCGCGGGCCAGTTGGACGCGCAGGTCCTCGATCTTCTGGGCGGCGGCCTGCTCGTAGGTCTCTATCCGCTCCAGGAGTGCTTGCCGCTCGTCGATGCCGGCCGGCTCGTAGGAGTCGAGGCGGTCGGTGGCGTCCAGGAGGTCGCGCATTTCGTCCAGGGTGAAGCCGAGGGGCTTCATGCGGCGGATGACCATGAGGCGGGCGATGTCGGCCTCGGTGTAAAGGCGGAAGCCGCCCTGCGAACGGGCGGAGGGGATGACCAGGCCGGTCTCTTCGTAGTGCCGGATGGTGCGCAGGGACAACTCGGTCCGTGCGGCGACCTCGCCGATCTGCATGTGCTTGTCGTCCACGCCCGTGGTCCTGGCCCTTCCCCTTGTGGCGGGCCGCGTCCCGTGCGACCCCACCCACCTCTACTTTAACGTTAGGGTAGAGTTGTTGCCGGTGAGGGCGGCCCGGGCTGCCCCGCCACTGCCGTTCCGGGGCCGATGGTGCCCCCGGCGAAGATCCGATTCATGCAGGAGAGAGAGCGTGCGCGAGCCCTTGACGCCGATCGCCGCCGCCTGCCCGCCGTGACCCTTCGCCCGCGGATGTGAGCTGCCCGGCCGCCAGTGTGTGCCACCTGCCTCGCGTCCCCTTTTCGACTTCCGGCCCGCTGTGCGGGCCGTCCGCGGGGCGCCGACCTGGTCCCTGCGCGTCCTTCCCGCACACCCCGGCCTGCCGATGGGGGTGCCCGAGCACGACAGGTACGCATCTCCTTGTCTTCTGCTGCTGTGACTCCCGCCGCGCGGCTGCGAGGCCTCAAGCCCGACTGGATTGCCGACCCGAAGGTCTGGCGCACCGAGGTCCTGGCCGGCCTGGTCGTCGCCCTGGCCCTGATTCCCGAGGCGATCTCGTTCTCGATCATCGCCGGGGTCGACCCGGCGATCGGTCTGTTCGCTTCGTTCACCATGGCCGTGACCATCTCCATCGTCGGCGGCCGCCGCGCGATGATCTCCGCCGCGACCGGCGCCGTCGCGCTGGTCATCGCCCCGCTGAACCGTGAGCACGGCTTCGGCTACCTGGTCGCCGCCGTCATCCTGGCCGGCGTCATCCAGGTCGCCTTGGGCGCGCTCGGGGTGGCCAAGCTGATGCGGTTCGTGCCCCGTTCGGTGATGGTCGGCTTCGTCAACGCCCTCGCCATCCTGATCTTCATGGCGCAGATCCCAGAGATGCACGACGTGCCGTGGCCCGTCTATCCGCTGATCATCGGCGGTCTCGCGCTGATGGTGTTCTTCCCGAAGGTCACCAAGGTGATCCCGGCCCCGCTCGTCTCCATCGTCATCCTCACCGTCATCACCGTCGCCGCCGCGATCGCCGTGCCGACCGTCGGAGACAAGGGCGCCCTGCCGTCCTCCCTGCCCGTGCCCGGCCTGCCCGACGTTCCGTTCACGATGGCCACCCTGACCACCATCGCCCCCTACGCCCTCGCGATGGCACTGGTGGGCCTGATGGAGTCACTGATGACCGCCAAGCTCGTCGACGACATCACCGACACCCACTCCTCCAAGACCCGCGAGTCCATCGGCCAGGGCATCGCCAACATCGTCACCGGGTTCTTCGGCGGCATGGGCGGCTGCGCCATGATCGGCCAGACCATGATCAACGTGAAGGTGTCCGGCGCCCGCACCCGCCTGTCCACGTTCCTGGCGGGCTCGTTCCTGATGGTGCTGTGCATCGTCTTCGGACCGGTCGTCTCCGACATCCCGATGGCCGCCCTGGTCGCGGTGATGGTGATGGTGTCGTTCGCAACGTTCGACTGGCACTCCATCGCCCCCAAGACCCTCAAGCGGATGCCGGCCGGGGAGATCGCCGTCATGGTCATCACCGTGGCCTGCGTGGTCGCCACCTCTAACCTCGCCATCGGCGTCGTCGTCGGCTCCGTCACCGCGATGGTCATCTTCGCCAAGCGCGTCGCCCACCTCGCCAACGTCACCTCCGTCACCGACCCCGACCACGCCACGGTGGTGTACTCGGTGACCGGCGAGCTGTTCTTCGCTTCCTCCAACGACCTCGTCGGCCAGTTCGACTACGCCACCGACCCGGACAGGATCGTCATCGACCTGAGCGCGGCGCACGTCTGGGACGCCTCCTCCGTCGCCGCCCTGGACGCGATCGAGACCAAGTACGCCCAGCGCGGCAAGACGGTAGAAATCATCGGCCTCAACGACCCCAGCGCCGACCTCCACGGCAAGCTCACCGGCGAACTCACCAGCCACTGACCTCACCACTGTGACGGCCGCATCGGAGACGTCGGTTCTCCTTGGACGGCCATCACCGTGTCCGGTGAAAACAGAGGAACGCCAGACGGGGAGGCCGCTCAGCATCGAACGTTTTACAGTCCCCGGCTCAACAATGTGCCGAAGCACGACAGGTGTCACCCACAACTCGCACAGACCTGCGATTTTGTGGCGGTGAGGCACCGCAGTTGTCATCAGGGCGGCACGCTACTTGTCCCTGTCAGCCAGGGAGGCGGGGTGCTGTCACCGCCAGCCCACGCTCGTCGGCTGAGCGCTCCAGTCGGCTCGCAAGAGCACCGGCACCGGGCCGGTGCCCATGCTCCGCAGTACCTCTTCCGCAGGGCGGTTGTTGCGGGCAGCCAGCCGCGTCACGTACGAGCCGGTGGACTCGCCCTGCAAAACCGCAGCCGCAGGTGCACCCGGCGCCGCCCCAGCCATTCGTCCCGCTTCCCCGCCACGGCGGCGTCCTCCCTCCGGGAATGTCCGGCTGCGGCTCATCTAACTCCCGCCGCTCGGGGCAGGCAGCTCAGGCTGACCAAACGGTCCGAACTGGTGCCCCCTTCTGGAGCGCGAGCAGTTCGTCCTGGCGCACCTTGACGACAACGTCAGGCCCGCGCCACCGTGCCCGCGATCAGCGTGGCGACGGTGTTTTCCAGGGTGGCGCGCAGGTCCAGGCGGAGCTCCGTCACGGTGGGGTCGGCTTCGTAGGCGGCGAGCACGCTGGCGGAGGGCCGGCAGTAGGGCGAAAGGGTGCCGGCCAGGATCACCGTCATCAAGGCCACCGTCCAGGCGCCATCGCCGACTTCGGGCACGTACTGGCGGATGAGGTCGGCCGTGGTCGTGATGCCGGCGATGGCTGACCTCTTGTGCCGCAGCACGACGTCGACGGACACGTTGTGCTCCAGCACATTGGCCTGGGCGTTGACGAGATCGAGCAGCACCCTCTGGCGTGCGAGGGACGCGCCGAGTATCGCGGCCACCTGGTCGCCGCGTTCACGCGCCGACAGGTGTGGGTCGACACCCTTGGCCAGTTCGTCCGGCACCTGCGCCAGCCATCTCTCCATGGCGCGCACGAGCAGTTCGAACAGCACCGCCTCACGGGACTCGAAGTACCGCAGCACGTTCGACTTGGCCAGCCCGACCCGCCGGCTCAGCTCGTTGAGGCTCAGGTCGGCCACCGGCATCTCGTCGAGCATCGCCGCCGCCGTGTCCAGGATCGTCTGGCGCCGGATCTCGCGCTGCTCCTTGCTGCGTGCTCGCTGGAAGGTCATGCACCCCAGTTTACATACCAGCGGTCTCTTGACACCAGACCGTCGGTCTCTTACTGTCGGGACCACAAGAGACCTCCGGTCTATAGGGAGACTGACATGAAGTGGACCGAGCGTGACATCCCCGAGCAGAAGGGGCGGGTGGCGGTCGTGACCGGCGCCAACACCGGCCTGGGCTTTGAGACCGCCCGTGCTCTGGCGGAACACGGGGCGACGGTGGTGCTGGCCGTGCGGGACGTCGAGAAGGGCAGGCAGGCGGCCGCCCGCATATCCGGCGACGTCACCGTGCAGGAGCTGGACCTGACGTCACTGGAGTCGGTCCGCGCCGCCGCGGCCGACCTGCACGGCACACACAGGGGGATCGACCTGCTGATCAACAACGCCGGTGTGATGCAGCCGCCGAAGCAGACCACCCGCGACGGGTTCGAGCTGCAGTTCGGCACCAACCACCTCGGGCACTTCGCGTTCACCGGGCTGGTGCTGGACCTGCTGCTGCCCGTGCAGGGCTCGCGGGTGGTGACGGTCAGCAGCCTCGCCCACCGCATGCGGGCCGCCATCCGCTTCGACGACCTGCAGTCGGAGCGGGACTACAGCCGCGTCGCGGCCTACGGGCAGTCGAAGCTGGCGAACCTGATGTTCACCTACGAACTGCAACGCCGTCTCGGCTCGCTCAGCACCACGATCTCGGTGGCCGCACACCCGGGTCTGGCCAATACCGACCTGGTGCGCAACCTCCCCGCCGCGATGCGGGTGATCGCCCCCGTGATCGGGCCCTTGATGAGCCAGAAGCCGGAGATGGGCGCCCTGCCGACCCTGCGCGCGGCCACCGACCCCGCCGTCCGCGGCGGCCAGTACTACGGCCCCGACCGGATGGGCGAGTCCCGAGGACACCCGAAGGTCGTCGAGTCCAGTCCGGAGTCCCACGACCGGACCGTCCAGCAACGCCTGTGGACGGTCTCCGAGGACCTCACCGGTGTGAAGTTCCCGGTCTGAGCGCTGTCCCGTAAATGCGGTAGCCGCCGTCCGCGATGACCGTTGTCCTGCCGACGGCGTCCTTCGTGCCGGACAGTTCCCACCCTCAGCCCACCCGACCACGATCGCCACGTCGAGTCGTGCCTGCTCGGCCTCTGCGACGTCGATGAACGGGCCGACGTCCGGGAGACCGGTTCTGCGGTAGGGGTTCACTGTCGGGGCTCAAGCGATCAAGACATATCTTGCAGTTGAACATTCAACCAATCGTGGAGAAGTCCTGATGAACATACTTTTGTGGATCCTTGCGGGCGTGCTCGCGGCGATATTTCTGGCCGTCGGTCTGATGACGGTGCTCCGGCCGAAGGAGAAGCTGGCTGCAGCCGGCTTGGGCTGGGTCGAGGGCGTCAATCCCGTCGCCGTCAAGGCGCTCGGGGCTTTGGAGGTGCTGGCCGCAGTCGGTCTGACCCTGCCCGCACTCGTGGACATCGCTCCCATTCTGGTGCCGCTGGCCGCGACCGGCCTGATCGCGCTCATGATCGGTGCCGCGATCACCCATGCCCGCCAGAAGGAAACCCCGATGATCATGCTCAATCTGGTGCTGCTGGCGATGGCCGCAGTCGTGGCGTGGGGACGATTCGGCCCGCATTCCTTCTGAACGCGTCTGCCTGTCGAATCCAGCTATGCCATCCCGGTTCGATGTCGATGAGCGGGTCGACGTCTGGGAGACCGGTTGGGCGGCGCGGCGACGAAATACCGGAAAACCGCCTACTGCGGGCGTTACTACGGCTCTACCCCACAGGGTCGGCGACCCCAGTCACCGGCCACCGATCCTCACCGGCAAGGACGTGACCCCAATGCCCGAGCTTCGACTCCGGATCAACGGAGAAGACCACATCGCGGACGTCGCGCCGCAGGTCAGCCTGCTCGACGTGCTCCGCGAACACCTGTGGCTGACCGGCACCAAGAAAGGCTGCGACCAAGGGGCCTGCGGCGCCTGCACACTGCTGGTCGACGGGAGACGCATCGTGTCCTGCCTGGCCCTGGCGGTGCAGTACGAAGGTCGGGAGATCACCACGATCGAGGGCATCGCCCACCCGCTGCAGGAGGCCTTCGTCCGCAAAGACGGCCTGCAATGCGGGTACTGCACGCCGGGCCAGATCTGCTCGGCGATCGGGATGCTGAGCGAGTACGCCGCGGGCGCACCGAGCGCAGCCACCGAGGGACTGACCCCCGAAACACTGACACCCGCGGAGATCCGCGAACGGATGAGCGGCAACATCTGCCGCTGCGGGGCCTACAACGGCATCGCCGAGGCGATCCAGGAAGTCGCGTCATGAAGACCTTCAGCTACCTCAGTCCCCCCGACGTCGACGCCGCCCTGCGGCAGATCACCGCCGAGCCCGGCGCCAAGTTCCTCGGCGGCGGCACCAACCTCGTCGACCTCATGCGCGAAGGCATAGAGGCGCCCGCCACGCTCATCGACATCACCCGGCTGCCGCTCAACGGCATCGAGGAACTCCCCGACGGCGGGCTCCGCATCGGGGCGCTGGTCCGCAACAGCACCCTGGCGGCCCACCCGGACGTGCGCGCCCGCTACCCGTTGCTGTCCCAGGCCATCCTGCTGGGCGCCACCGGGCAGATCCGTAACATGGCCACGGTCGGCGGCAACCTGCTGCAACGCACCCGCTGCCTCTACTTCTACGACGAGGCCTCGGCGTGCAACAAGCGGGAGCCTGGTGCCGGCTGCTCGGCCCGCGAGGGCTTCAACCGGGGCAACGCGGTGCTCGGCACCAGTGACGACTGCGTCGCCACCCACCCCTCGGACATGGCCGTCGCGCTGGCCGCCATCGACGCCGTCGTGGAGGTCCGCAGCAGCCGCGGCAGCCGCCGCATCGCGCTGACCGACTTCCACCGGCTCCCGGGCACCACCCCGCATCGGGAGTCCGAACTCGAAGCCGACGAACTCATCACCGCGATCGAGCTGCCGCCGCTGCCGGTCGCCGCCCGGTCGCACTACCGCAAGGTCCGTGACCGGGCGTCGTACGCCTTCGCCCTCGTCTCGGTCGCCGCCGCCCTCGACATCGGCACCGACGGCCGCATCACCGACGTCCGGCTGGCACTCGGCGGCGTCGCGACCAAGCCATGGCGGGCACGCGCCGCGGAGCAGTCGCTGCTCGGCGCCCAAGCCACCGAGCAGAGCTTCGCCACCGCCGCCGCCGCCGAGCTCGCCGCCGCCATTCCCCTGTCCGGCAACGCCTTCAAGATCGACCTGGCCCGCCGGACGGTCGTGGCCGTGCTTCGCAAACTCACCACCGAACGGAGCGGATCGTGACCACACACGCCAATCCCCAGGGCGAACCCGGCGCGAACACGGATGCGTCCGTGCCGGTCGGCGGCGCGGTCGGCCGCCCGGTCGACCGCCGCGACGGCCACGCGAAAGTGACCGGGACGGCACTGTTCTCCGCCGAGCACCGCTACCCGAACCTCACCTACGCCACCATGGTGCACGCCACCATCGCCCGCGGCACGATCACCGGCATCGACACCGCC
Organism: Streptomyces sp. B21-105; assembly: GCF_036898465.1. Classification (NCBI taxonomy): domain Bacteria; kingdom Bacillati; phylum Actinomycetota; class Actinomycetes; order Kitasatosporales; family Streptomycetaceae; genus Streptomyces; species Streptomyces sp. B21-105. The sequence continues at coordinate 9,091,475 of NZ_JARUMJ010000001.1, forward strand.
GCGGCAGCCGCAGTGCCCGGCGTCCTGGCGGTCCTCACCCATCTCAACGCGCCGCGGATCCGCCCGGTACGCAAAGCCAACATCATCCGGGACCTGGGACCGAGCATCTCGGGAACCGCGGTCGACTACCTCAACACCGATCAGGTCTTCTGGGACGGCCAACCCATCGCCGTCGTGATCGCGGAAAACTCGGCCGCGGCGAACGAGGCCGCCCCGCTCGTCACGATGACCTACCGCGAGGTGCCCGCGCGGGTGGACTTCGCCGTCGAGCAGAAGAACGCCACCGTGGCCAAGGGCGACCTCACCTTCGCCGGCGTGGCGAAAAAAGGTGACGCCGACGCGGCGCTGGCCACCGCGGAAGTCTCCGTCGACCTGCACTACACCACGCCCGGCCTGCAACACAACGCGATCGAACCGCACGCGACGACCGCCAGCTGGGACGGCGGCCACCTCACCGTGCACGACACCACCCAGTCCACCGATCAGACCCACAAGTACCTCGCCTGGCGGTTCGGCGTGCCGGCATCCCACGTCAGGGTGCGGGCCGAGTTCGTCGGCGGCGCCTTCGGCGGAAAGTTCGCCGTCTGGCCCGGCACGGTCATCGCCGCGATGGCGGCCAAGGCCGTCGGGCGACCCGTGCGCCTGGCGCTGAGCCGCAAGGCCGTCAGTTGGTCCGCCGGCGGGCGCACCGCCTCGAGCAACCGGATCGCGCTCGGCGCGACCCGCGACGGCCAACTCACCGCACTGATCCAGGACAGCATCACCCGCACCGGCTCCGTCGGCGGCCTGCTCGAAGCGACCAGTTCACCGGCCCGGCACCTCTACGGCGCCGACAATGTGCTCACCCGGCAGAACCTCGCCGAAATGGATCTGCTGCCCAACACCTCGCTGCGTGCCCCCGGCGAGGCGATCGGCAGCTTCGTACTGGAATCGGCCATGGACGAACTCGCCTACGAACTGGCGATGGACCCGATCGCCTTGCGGATGCGCAACGAACCCAAGACCGATCCGACCGGCGGCAAGAAGTTCTCCCAGCGGATGCTGCGCGAAGCCTTCCAGACCGGCGCCGAACGCTTCGGCTGGGCGAACCGCGATCCCCGACCGCGCTCCATGCGCGACGGCGAATGGCTCGTCGGCATGGGCACGGCCGCGGCCTATCACCCGGCCGTGCGGCTGACCGCCGACGTCAAGGTGCGGCTCAGCGACGACGGCACCGCGCTCGTGCAGTGCAGCTTCCACGAGATGGGCATGGGCGCCGCGACCGTCCAGGCACAGATCACCGCCGACGCGCTCGGTATCGGATACGAGAAGGTCCGGGTCGAGTACGGCGACACCGCCCTGCCGCCCGGGCCGATGGCCGGCAACTCCAACCAGACCGCGACCGTCGCCACCAGCGTCCTCGCCGCCTGCGCCGAACTCACCCGGAAGGTCACCGCGCTGGCCCGGCGTACGGGCACCACCGGTCAAGAACCGGCGACCACCCTACGAGCGGCGCACATCCCCTTCCTCGAAGCCTCGGTCGGATCCACCACCCGGCTCGGCGCACTACGCAGCCAAGGCCGGTTCCTGACCACCTTCCTGAAAGACCAACGCTGGTCCAAAGCCGCCCGCGGCGCGCAGTTCTGCGAGGTACGGGTGAACGCCGACACCGGCGAACTACGGATCTCACGCTGGCTCGGCATGTTCGACGTCGGCCACGTCATCAACCCGAAGACCGCCGCCAGCCAACTGCGCGGGTCCATCGTCATGGGCATCGGCATGGCGTTGTCGGAGCAGACCCTGATCGACCCCCGCAACGGCCGGACCATGAGCGCCGGCCTCGACTCCTACTACCTGCCGGTGCACGCCGACATCCCGCCGATCGACGTCGCCTGGCTCAACGAACCGGACAAGACAATGCCCCTGGGCATCATCGGTCTCGGCGAGGTCGGCGTGACCGGCGTGGCAGCCGCGATCGCCAACGCCGTTTTCCACGCCACCGGCCGACGCGTCCGAGACCTACCGATCTCCCTGGACAAGACGCTGTAACCACTGCCCGGCCTCGGCGTCCGGCATCCATACTCGTGGCCGCCGCCAGGCTGGCCAACAGCGCCTTCCACGCTCATTTCGTTTCCGAGGATGACCTGGCAGGACGCCACCGTCGCCGACCAACTGCCCGGCTCGGTTGTTGTCGCGCAAAGGCATCGACCACGTCCGCCCGGTTGGGCGCGGCCAGCGAAGCTGACGAGCACGCCAAAGCGTGACCAGGTCTGGCCGGTTTAACCACCAGCGAGGAGACCTTCCTCGCGTCTCGCACCGGCCTGTTTTGGAGACCGAATGATCGACATCGCCGACCAGCTCACCGACTGGGTCGCCAGCGGCAGGGACTTCGCCGTAGCCACCGTGGTTGCTGTCACCGGCAGCGCGCCGCGACCGGTAGGTGCCGCCCTCGCCGTCGACGGCGACGGCGTGGTCATCGGTTCCGTCTCCGGCGGCTGCGTGGAGGGCGCGGTGTACGAACTGTGCCGACAGGTGCTCCAGGACGGCGTACCGGTCCTCGAACGCTTCGGCTACAGCGACTCGGACGCCTTCGCGGTGGGCCTGACCTGCGGCGGCATCATCGACATCCTGATCACCCCGGTGCGAGCCGGGACGGCGGACGGTGAGGTGATCGCGGCGGCACTGGCCGCCTTCTCGGCGGGCGAGACCGTGGCGTTGGCCCGCATCGTCGATGGACCCGGCGACCTGACCGCACGGCCCCTCCTCGTACGTCCTGACGGCTCTCACGAAGGCACCCTCGGCGGTCACCGCGCACTGGATGCCACCGCCGCCGCGATGGCCCGAACCATGCACGACACCGGCACTGCCGTCATCGGCGAGGACGGCTCGCACTGCGGAAGACCGGTTACCCTGCTGATCGAATCCAGCGTTCCACCACCCCGGATGATCATCTTCGGGGCGATCGACTTCTCGGGTGCCCTGACCCGGATCGGCAAGTTCCTCGGCTACCACGTGACGGTCTGCGACGCCCGCCCGATGTTCGCCACCACTGCCCGCTTCCCGGAAGCGGACCAGGTCGCCGCCGACTGGCCACACCGCTACCTGGAGTCCACCGACATCGACAGCCGAACTGTGCTGTGCGTACTCACCCACGACGCCAAGTTCGACATACCCCTGCTGCGTATCGCGCTACGGCTTCCGGTCGCCTACGTCGGCGCCATGGGCTCGCGCCGCACCCACCAGGACCGCACCCGACGCCTGCGTGCGGCCGGAGCCACCGAACTCGAACTGGCCCGCCTTCGTTCGCCGATCGGCCTCGACCTGGGCGCCCGAACGCCCGAGGAGACCGCCCTGTCCATCGCCGCCGAAATCGTGGCCGAACGACGCGGCGGCAACGGAGCACCCCTGACCGGCACCAACCGCTCGATTCACCACGACAAGCCGGCCCGGACAGCCGACACGCTAGCCTCGGCGCACCAAACCCGGCCAGCGACCGCGAGGACGCCCAGTCAGGCGACCGTCGCCGCGGTCGCCGCACCGGCCAGGCCTGCTGTGACCCGTTACTGACTTCGGCTCAGGGTGAATCATCGCGAAGTCCCTCAGGGGCTTCGGGTGGTGGCTGTATTCCGTGGTGTGTGAGGTATGCGGATGGGGGCGGGCTGACCGCCGCGGGACGTCGGCGCCGGGAGAGGGGTACGGCTACAGGCGGCCAAGTTGTTCGAGCAGGAGATCAAGCCGTCGGAGGTGGCACGGCGCCTGCGGGTGAGCTTGAAGTCGGCCTATCGATGGCAGCAGTTGTGGCGGGACGGCGGCGTGCAGGCTCTGGCATCCCGTGGCCCGAGCGGATCGCGGTGTCGCCTGTCCCCGCGTTGTCTGGAGAAGCTGGCCGGGTATCTGGAGCAGGGGCCGGCCGCGCATGGCTGGGTGGAGGACCAGGTGTGGACCGCGGCGAGGGTGGCCACACTGATCGGCAGGAAGTTCCACGTCTCCTACAGCGTCTCCGGGGCGACGAGGCTGATGCACCGGCTCGGCTTCAGCCCGCAGGTCCCCGCGCGGCGGGTCGCAGAACGCGACGAGCAGGCCGTCACCGCGTGGAAGGAGGCGACCTGGACCGAGGTAAAAGAGCCCGGGCGGCTTGCGGAGGCTACGTCTGTTTCGAGGCCGAGGCAGGCTTCACCCGACGGCCGCCCAGAGGACGTACCTGGGGCCGGCGCGGCGTGACTCCGCAAGTGGCGGTCAGCGGGCGACCCTCGGCGCGGCTGTCGGTGGCCGGGCTGATCGCGATGCGGCCCGGCTCCCGCACCCGGCTGTGCCACCGCCTGCGCGTCCACCGCGCGGGCAAAGGCAAGCGCCGCGCCATGGGCGAGCGCGACTTCATCGCGCTGATCGACGGCGTCCACCAACTCGTCAAAGCGCCGATCGTGTTGGTGTGGGACCGCTTGAACACCCACGTGTCCCACGCTATGCGTGAGTTGATCGCCGAGCGTGCACGGCTGACGGTGTTCCTGCTGCCCGCCTACTCGCCCGACCTCAACCCCGTCGAGGGGGTATGGGCGCACGTCAAGCGCAGCCTGGCCAACCTCGCCGTGGTCGCCCTCGACCGGCTTGAGGCCCTCGTCCGCAACCGACTCAAGCGTCTTCAGTACCGGCCCGACATCCTCGATGGCTTCATAGCGGGCACCGGCCTGGCACTCGACGGACCAGCGTCACCCTGACGAGCCGAAGTCAGTAAGTGGCCGGACAGGGGCGGGCGAAGGGGTTGCCACGGCGGTCAGCGGGTCCGTAAAGACACGGGCAAAGGACGCTCACATCAAGATCGCCGGAAGAAAAGAGAGTTCGTTACGGCCGAGGAATGATCACGCCACGCCGACGATCTACGGGCCAGCCACTCTCACGTCCAGTCATCAGTTCTTCCTCCAGAGCGAAAGACAGGACAATGACGCCTACGCCCCACAAGCGCTCACGTCGAGCAAGGATCGCGGCCCGCATCGGCATGGTGCTGACCGCCGTGGCGCTCGCGCTCGGTATCACCGCCGGAACAGCCCTGGCGGACACGCTGACGTACAGCGGCGACTTCAGCTGGCGCGCGACGCAGGTGAAGCGGCTGGCCAACTGCGCCTCCACCCATTGGTACAACGGCACTCAGCAGGCCGCGGCCTCGACGGGCGACGCCTCGACCGGCAGCAAGCTCACGGCCTGCGACGGGGCGGGATCCGACTCGTACTGGGACGGCGTGCATCTCCTCGCTGCCGACACCCTGACCATGAACGGCCGTAAGGTCGGTTACCGCTCCGACCAGAGCTGCCCGCCCTCGCGCGGCTTCCAGTTCATCAAGTGCTGGTATGTGGGCGGCAAGACCAAGGGCAACCCCGTCATCAACGTCTCCATCATCGCGACCGGCTATGGCGGCCAGGACGTGGCCGTGGACTGGTACTACCTGTAGAAGAGGAACGCGGCCCAGGCTTCACCGGCGACGGTGAGGCCTGGGCCGCCGGGGCTTTTGGAGTCGCGGATGTGCATCGCGGTGGTGGGGGAGTGAGGGCAGGGGGCGATCTCTACGCAGTCCCCGCCGCCACTGTCGCTGCGGGCCCGCGCCCCCCAAAGGGACACGGGCCCGGAGCCGTGGACGGGGTGGGGCTGGGCGTCAGCCCACGTTCACCGAGTACGACGATGTGCTCAACTTGCCCTTGCCGCTGAAGACTTCCGTGCCCGCCTCGACACTCCGTCAGCGTCTCGCGCTTCGTGCCGAGGGGGCCCGCCTCGCCGCCGACGCGCTGAGGACCCGGATCCACGCGGTGCGCCGCGCTGACCGCCTGGGCTCCCGCTCCCGGCCGCACACCGTCGCCGTGCCCGCCGCTTCGAGGTCTCGTCTGCGGTCGCCCCGTACGGACCGGAAGGCCGGCCGCGTCCCGGAGCAGGCGACCGACGTCGCCGCGATGGATCAGACCCGCGCCACGTTCGAGGCCGCCGCCAAGATTGCCGCCAAGCTCACCGACGGCGTTCGGGACCGCGCCATCGCCTCCGGCCCCCGCCCGCAGCCCACCGCGACAACGACCTCGCCGACGCTGCGCCTGCCGAAAAGCTCATCCGCCCGGTTTCAGACGCCATGTCGATACTCGTGGAGGATGCCGCCGAGTCGTTGGCGTCGTCGTATGTCGAGGTGGGTAATCTGCTCCGGATCGCCGATTGGCATCGGTAAGGGGCGTAATGGGCGGGCGTTGGCGATGCCTTGATGGGGCCGGTGGGAGTTGTAGAAGTCTTCGAACTCGCGTAGTGCGTGGAGCAGGTGCGCTGGTTCCAGATCAGGGTGCGGTCCGGCAGCTCGTGCCGGCAGGTCTGCACCCACCTTTCCATGAGCGAGTTCATGCGCGGCATCCGTACTCCGCTGAGTACTACCTCGATCCCTGCATCGTTGAGGACGGTGTCGAACAGGGCGGGAAACTTTCCGTCCCGGTCCCGGATCAGGAACTTGGCCCGGCAGTCGGCGTCTTCGAGGTCCATGACGAGGTTCTTCGCAACTTGTGTCACCCAGGATGCGGTGGGGTGCGCGGTGGCGCCGAGGACCCGGATCCGGCGGCTGCCGTGCTCGATCACCGCACATACATAGAACCGCGCCCCGGACAAGGCAGGGCCCCGGCGTTTGCCCGGCTCGCCCCCGCCTGGGCCGGTTGATCATGCTGGCGGGCCCCGGAAGCAGATGAACACGGCACCTGTGGATCATGGAGTTCTCTACGCTGCAAGATCCACGAAGGTGCCGTGTTCGTTCCTCCATCATCCCCTGCCGTCGTTCCCGTCTCTCCGGCGCCCCGCCTGGAGGCCCTCGGCTCGGATGCTGCACGAGGCCAAGTCCGCGGCCTGGTTGCCGAGTTCGAGTCGGTCACCGATCCTCGCGGGGCGTGCGGGGTGCGCTACCGGGTCTCCTCGCTGCTGGCCCTGGTGGTCTGTGCGATGACCCCGGCGGGCCATGACTCCATCACCGCGGCGGCGGAGTGGTGCCGACGTGCGACGCCTGAGGAACTGGCCGCTTTCGGTCTGCCCTACCATCCGTTGCGCGGCCGCTACCGGATCCCGAGCGAGAAGACCTTGCGCACCGTTCTGGGGCGGCTCGATCCCGGTGAGGTCAGCGCGGCCCGCTACGACCACCTGCGGCCCCTGCTGTCCACGGTGTCCCACTCTCCCGAGCCGCTCATGCCCGACGGCGGCATCGAACGCGAACAGCGCCGCGCCCACCGGGCGGCCGCCCGCGCCGAACCGGTGCGCTCCCGGCGCCGGGCCATCGCGGTGGACGGCAAGTGCCTGCGCAGTGCGAAGCGCCCGGACGGCAGCCGGGTCTTCGTGCTCTCCGCCGTCCGGCACGGCGACGGCATCACCCTCGCCTCCCGCGAGATCGGCGCGATGACCAACGAAACCCCCGAGTTCCAACCCCTGCTCGACCAGCTCGACGACGCTGATCTCAAGGGGGCCGTCGTCACCGCCGACGCCCTCCACGCCCAACGCGACCACGCCGCCTACCTGCACGAACGCGGCGCCCACTACCTGCTGACCATCAAGAACAACCAGCGCAACCAAGCCCGTCAACTCCACGCCCTGCCCTGGAAGGAGATCCCCGTCATCCACCGTGACGACGCCCGCGGCCACGGCCGCCACGAACAGCGTCTCGTCCAGGTCGCCACCGTCAACGGCCCACCCGTTCAGCAGCCGCTGGTAGGCATCCAGCCGCGGTGACTTCGGCTCGCTGCGGCCGTTCTCCCAGTTCTTCACCCGGCAGCCTCACGCAGCCGGGCCCGCTCCGCCGGAGGCGGCAGGTGCGGCTCCTCGTTCAACAGAGCGTCGACGGACGCGAACAGCTCTTCCTCAGAAGGAGCCCTGAAGCCGACCTCGGCCACGCCGACGGCGGAGCCGCCCTGACCATCGCGATCCTGACCAACCACGCTCAGCCAGTGCACTACATCTCTGGCCGGGCCATCCAGCGAGCCTCGGAAAGCTACCGCGGCGAGGGCAAGACCGACGCCAAGGACGCCGCAGTCATCGCCGACCAGGCCCGACCTGCACCCCTTACGGACCGGCGACGAGACCGTCACCGACCTCAAGATCCTCACCGGCCGTCGCACGGACCTGGTCGCCGACCGCACCCGCACCGTCAACCGCCTACGTGCCCAACTGAACGGAATCTTCCCGGGCCTGGAGCGGGCCCTGGACCTCACCAACACCGGCCCGCTCGTGCTGCTGACCGGCTACCAGACCCCGGCAGCTCTTCGCCGGACAGGCAAAAAGCGGCTCGAGACCTGGCTGCGCAACCGTAAGGTTCTGCGCGCTGACCGGCTCGCCGAGACAGCTTTGGAGGCTGCCAGGTGACGACGAACGCACCATCGTTCACGAGAACGTCGCCCGTGTCAGGGCGACCCTGGACTGGATCGAGACCGCAGTCGACACCGGCAAGGTGGACGTCGACGGCGAGCTGGCACGTCTGCTGCAAGGCGAGTAGGCGATGCCCCGCGCTTCCGAGCGCAGATCACCCGCCGCCCCACGACACGCCGACACCGTCCGGTTCGTGCTCTTCGAGGCCCGCCCGGCCGGTCTGACCTTCAACCAACTGGTCAGGTCCAGCGAACTGTCGCCCCACCAGACCCGCTCGGGCCTGGCCTGCCTGCGGGACACCATCACCGAACGCGGGGGGCCTCCCCTGATCTGGACCCGCCCGGACGGCTACAAGTTCTGCGCCGACCCCGCCGAGCTCCAGGCATACGAGGTCGCGGTCATCCGTGGGAAGCTCACCGAGATCCGCAGGTTCATCACCGGGACCGTCGCCCCACATGCCGTCCTCCAGCCCAAGGGACGGTGGATCAAACACCTCAACACCCAGCTCAACTCGGTCGAGTCCACACTCGACGTCATCGCCGACTTCACCGACGCCTGACCGGCGGGGCCGGCCGCGAAGCGGCCGGCCCCGCCCCGTCTTTCAGGGAGGGAACGTTGTCACGGCGACGCTGCTACCCCTCCGACACCTGGGACGACGAATGGGCCCTGCTCGAACCCCTGTTGCCGACACCGGCCTGCGAAACGAAGGCGGGCGGCCGTCCAGAAAAGCACCCCCGCCGGGAGATCGTCGACGCGATCCGCTATGTCGTCGACACCGGATGCAAGTGGAGGGCCCTGCCCAAGGACTTCCCGCCCTGGCGCACGTGTTACGGATTCATGGCCCGCTGGGCTGCCGCTGGCGTCATCGGGCAGATCCGTGACCAGCTCCGCAAGCGGATCCGCCGCGAGATGGGCAAGGCGCCCGGAGCGGTCGCCACCGTCATCGACTCCCAGTCGATCAAGGCCGCCGAGACCGTCGGCAAGGACTCTCGCGGCTACGACGCCGGCAAGAAAATCAATGGCCGTAAGCGGCACCTGGTCGTGGACACCAAGGGTCTGCCGCTGTTCGTCATGGTCACCCCGGCCGACATGACCGACCGCAACGCGGCCAAGGAAGTGCTGTTCCGGCTGCGGCTGATGCACCCCGAGATCACCATCGTCTGGGCCGACTCCGCCTATACCGGACAGCTCGTGACCTGGGCGAAGACCTACCTGAACCTGACGATCAAGACCGTCAGCCGCCCGAACGATGCCTCCGCGTTCGTCGTTCTGCCCCGGTGCTGGGTCGTCGAACGCTCACACGCCTGGGTCATGCACGTCCGTCGGCACGCGCGCGACTATGAACGGCTCATCCAGCACTCGGAATCGCTCATCACCTGGGCCGCGATCACCCTTATGACCAGGCGCATCACCCGCCGAAACTCCCGCAGGAGCGGACAGCTGGCCTCCCGCGAGGCCCAACGCGACCGATCGTCTCGGCGCTGACGGTCAGCAGTCCCACCAAGAGGTCACCGGGCCTTCAAACCGGCCTCATTATCGCACCACCACGACGGCTCCACCTGGCAAGCCGCCACGGCGAGGCCGCGCCGTCAGCCGTCGACCAGCCGTGTTTCTGAGCTGGGCAAACACCGAAACCCCACAGACTGGCATGTCATGACCGGCTCAAAAGCAAGCAACTCAGCTCGTCTGATCTCACTGCGGCAGGCCAGCCTCGGCCGCCCGGCGGAAGACGTGCCCACACGTGGGTAACCGTATCGGCGCGCGTTCGGCGAGGACGAGCAGTGCATGGCGCAGCTCCGTGCTCAGCTGAGTGAGCCGGTGGCTGTACTGGCCGCCTCTGTAGACGTGCAGGCGGAAGATGTTGATGGCGTGTCCGTCACGGTCGTCGGCGAAGGTTTTCGGGAGCCCGGCGAGCAGTTCGTAGTCGCGCTTGCCAGTCGCCGCCTCGGCTACGGCCTTGAGGGACAGATCATCTAATTCTGCTGCGGACAATGAAGTGTCGACTGCGACAGCATGGGTCGCCAGGGCCGCGAAGATCTCGATCAGTCTCTCGCCTGCCGTCGTGTCGATGCCCCAGGCCTGCAGGTTCTCGTGGCGACGAGCCTGCCGCCATGGCTCTGGTCCACCAACGGCAGCAGGACACGACCCAGATGAGCGCATCGAGGCCACAGCATGTCGTGGTCGGGGGTCACGGTCGATCCTCTCGACGGCGAGTGGAAGGCCTGGGGCAGAGGACCAATTCGACGACCACCAGGCCCTCCAATTTCGCACTACGTCTGATCTGGGCGAGATCACGAACGCGATCCTGTACGTGGACCGCAGCTTCGTCGAGCACGCCGCAGTCCTCGAGCGAGAACACCGTCTCCTAGCGCGACCCGACATCACCGGATCAAAGCTGCATACCGGGATGAAACAACGGGAGAAGACGACCTCCTACTCCCCAGGGAGTAATCCGCAGCCGCCGTCACCCCCGGCAGTACGCGTCACCTCGCCCTCCCGCCCGACGAAAGCCGTGGTTCTGACCGGAAGTCTGGGGACGGAAGCAGACGTCACCCGGAGGGAGATCGGTCGATGAGGGCCGGAGAGACAACCGCTACGACGAGGCTGGGGCCGGGGCGCGGGCGAGCCGTTCCATGGGCGGTGCTCGGGCTGTGGATTGCGGTGATCGCGCTCGTCGGGCCGTTCGCGGCGAAGCTCGCCGATGTGCAGCACGACAAGGTCACCGACTACCTGCCGGCGAGCGCGGACTCGACGCAAGCGGCGAAGATCGAGGAGAAGTTGCCCGGTGGCGAGACCACCGAGATGGTGCTCGTCTACCACCGGGACGGCGGGCTCAGCGCCGCCGACCGGGAGACCGCGGCCGGGCAGGTCGCGGAGATCGCCCGGGAGCACGAGCTGATCGACGGTGTTCCCGACGGGATTCCGTCCAAGGACGGCACGACCCTGATATACCCGGTCGCCAGCAACGATCCCGGGGCGGACGAGGAGAAGCAGGACAAGCTCGTCACCGATGTCCGCGAAGTCGCCCAGGGCGAAGGCGGGTTGAGCGTCGATGTGGGCGGCACCGGCGCGCTGGGCACCGACTCCGGCGCGGTCTACGACTCGCTCGGCGGACCGCTGCTCTACACCACCGTCGCCGTCGTCGCCGTACTGCTGATCCTGATCTACCGCAGCCCCGTGCTGTGGCTCGTGCCCCTCGTCGTCGCCGGGATCGCCGACTACATGTCGATGGGCGTGGCCTACGGCCTTAACCAGGCCTTCGGCACGGCCGTCTCGGGGCAGAGTTCGGGTGTGATGACAATCCTTGTGTTCGGGGCGGGCACGGACTACGCGCTGCTGCTCGTCTCGCGCTACCGGGAGGAGCTGCGGCGCATCGAGCGACCGTACGAGGCCATGGTCGCCGCCCTGCGCGGCTGCGGGCCCGCCGTGCTCGCCTCCTCCGGCACCGTCGCCGCCGGACTGCTGTGCCTGCTCGCCGCCGACCTCAACAGCAGCCGGGGCATGGGCCCGCTCGGCGCCGTCGGTGTGCTGTGCGCGCTGATCGCGATGATGACCCTGCTCCCCGCCGTCCTCGTAGTGGTCGGACGGCGGGTGTTCTGGCCGCTCGTGCCCGCCTTCGGGAGCACGCCCAAGCAGCGGCGGAGCCTGTTCTCGGCGATGGGCAGCTCTGCCGGACGCAGGCCGCTGACGGTACTCGCGAGCGGTGCCGTGCTGCTCGGTGCCCTCGCCCTCGGCTCGTTCAACCTGCCGGGAGCGCTTAAGCAGGAGGACTCCTTCGTCAAGAAGCCAGAGTCCGTCGTCGCGATGGAGACCGTTGCCAAGGCCTTTCCCGACAGCGGCAGCCAGCCCATCGACGTGATCACCCCGCAGGGGCGCGTCGACGAGACCCTCGCGACCGTCCGCGGCACCCCGGGCGTCGGCAGCGCGGAGAAGGGGCGTACGGGAGGCGGCTGGACTGAGATCTCCGTCTTCGCGAAGAGCGCACCCCAGTCGGCGGGGGAGACCACCACCATCAAGTCCCTGCGGGACGAACTGAAGGGCTCCTACGTCGGCGGGGACAGCGCCCAGCAGATCGACCTGGAGGACACCAACGCCCGGGACACGAAGATCGTCGTACCGCTCGTCCTCGTCTTCGTGATGCTCGTCCTGATCGGGCTGCTGCGGAGTCTGGTCGCACCGCTGCTCCTGGTGGCCGCGGTCGTCGCGGTGTGGGGCGCCTCCCTCGGGATCGGCGGACTGGTCTTCGAACCGCTCCTCGGCCTCAAGGGCACCGATCCGGGGCTCGGACTGCTGTCCTTCGTGTTCCTGGTCGCCCTCGGCGTCGACTACGGCATCTTCCTCATGCACCGGATGAGGGAGGAGTCCCTGGCGGGAGCGGAACCGGCCACGGCGGCACTGACCGCGCTGCGCACCACCGGCGGCGTCATCGCCTCCGCCGGACTCGTCCTCGCCGCGACCTTCGCCGTGCTGACGAACATGGGCCTGGTGCAGCTGGTCCAGCTCGGCTTCGTGATCGCCGTCGGCGTCCTGCTCGACACCTTCCTCGTACGGACGTATCTGGTGACCAGTGCCAGCGTGGCCCTGGGCCGGAAGGTGTGGTGGCCGGGCGTGCTCTCACGGCAGCCCGGGCCGGCCGAACCGGCCGGGTCGAGCGGAAGGGGCGGACCGGCCGAGCCGCCCCGGCAGCCGGAAACCGTCAGTGCACCCTGAGCACGCAGACCGAAGGCCTCGATCTAACGCTCTGATTCGAGCACGCTGACCGTGCGCCTTGATCCGGCGGGCCTGCCTGGGCGCCTCTCCTTTCGGAGGGGCGCCCAGGCCCCCGCACGACTACCGGAAGATGGAGCCGTGGAAGAACGGGGAACGACCACAGGGGTACGCGACCGGTCGGCGGCGGAGACGGCGGACGGTGGCGACGGGCGGTCCCGTCGCGTCGAGCGCATCATGTCCGCCATCAACCGCGAACCGCTGACCGCACCGCACCGCACCCGCAATGACGCGGTCCTCGCGCTGGGCGTCGCCGTGCTCGCCCTAGCCATCACCCTGACGGGCGGCGAAGGGACCCGGCCCGACCATCTCAGCTGGATGCTGCTGCTCGCCGGGCACGTGCCCCTCTTATGGCGGCGCCGCAGTCCGGTGGTGGCCCTGCTCGGGGTGGTGGCCTGTATGGCTCCGTACTACGCCTTCGACTACAACCCTGCCCTGCCCACACCCGCGATCGTCCTGGCGCTCTACACCGTCGCGGCGACCGGCACCGTACGCCGCACGCTGCTCACCGGTGTCGCCGTCCTCGTCCCGACACTGATCAGCAACGGCCTCACCAACTCGGACGGGGCGCTGGAGTCCCTGGAGATCTCCGGCTGGATCATCGCGGTCCTGTTCGTCGGTATCGACGTCCGCTACTACCGCTTGTACGTCGCCTCCGTCGTCGAGCGGGCCGAACGGGCGGAGCGCACCCGGGAGGAGGAGGCCAGGCGCCGCGTCGCCGAGGAACGGCTGCGGGTCGCCCGTGACCTGCACGACCTGCTCGCCCACAGCATCACGCTCATCGGCGTGCAGACGTCCGTGGCGGCCCACGTCCTCACCGCCGACCCCGAGCGCCTCGACCGCAAGGCCGTCGCGCAAGCGCTGGACGACATCGCGGGGACCTGCCGGATCGCCCGGGGGGAACTGCGTACGACGCTGGAGGTGCTGCGGGCGCATGACACGGTCGTGGGAGTGGACGCGGATCCGGGGCTCGGTTCCGTGTCCGGTTCTGTTTCCGGGGCCGAGGACATGCGGGGGCCGCTGCCCGGGATCGACGGGCTGGCCGATCTCGCGGAGACCGGCCGGGTGGCCGGGGCCAAGGTCGAACTGTCCGTCCGCGCGGACGACATCCCGCCCTCCGTGGGCGCCGCCGCGTACCGGATCGTGCAGGAGGCGCTCACCAACGCCGTACGTCACGGCGGCCGCGAGGACCTCACCGTGCGAGTGGGTCTGTGGACCGCGGACGGCGCACTGCGGGTGAGTGTCAGGGACGACGGCTCGGGCGGCGGGGTGGGCCCGTCCGACGGCACCCCGGGGTTCGGGCTCATCGGAATGCGGGAGCGGGCCCGTAGCGTGGGCGGCACACTGGACGCCGGCCCGGGGCCCGCCGAGGGCTTCGAGGTGACCGCCACACTGCCGCTGTCCCGGGAGGACGAGGTTCGATGACCATCCGCGTACTGCTGGCCGACGACCAGAACCTCGTACGGGCCTCCTTCGCGATGCTCGTCTCGTCGGCAGGCGACATGGAGGTCGTCGCCGAGGCGGGCACCGGGCGGGAGGCCGTGGCGCTGGCCCGGTCGGCGCGGGCCGATCTCATCGTGATGGACATCCGCATGCCCGACCTCGACGGGATCGAGGCGACCCGGCTCATCGCCGCCGACGAGGCTCTCGCGGGGGTGAAGGTGCTCGTCCTGACGACGTACGAGACCGACGAGCACATCGTCGAGGCACTGCGGGCCGGGGCGTCCGGCTTCCTCGTGAAGGACATCAGGCCGGCCGAACTCCTCGACGCCATCCGCACGGTGGCCGCGGGGGACTCCCTCCTCTCGCCCGGTCCCACCTCGCGGCTGATCGCACGCTTTCTGCGCGCGCCGAACACCGGGACGACCCCCGCGGTGGGCGGGCTGAGCGGGCTGTCCGAACGGGAACGGCAGGTGCTCGCGCTGGTCGCGCGCGGTCTCAACAACCCCGAGATCGCCGACGCGTTGGGACTCAGCCCGCTGACCGCGAAGACCCATGTCAGCCGGATCATGGGCAAGTTGGGGGCGCGGGACCGGGCGCAACTGGTGATCGTGGCATACGAGTCGGGGCTTGTGATACCTGGGACTGTCTGAGTTCGGGCCGACTTCGAGGCGGGTTCAGGTTGCGTTCAGGGGGAGGGCAGACAGTCGGAAGTGTTCGGTCCGCGTTCGTCCCGGCTCACTCAACCTGCGCAAGCGCTGGGCAGTCCTACCGGATGCCGAGATCGGAACAGGCATCCGACCGCTCGACTGAGGAGAAGGATGGCGAATCTGAACACGCAGACGACCTGGATTGACGCACGTGAACGACTGCCGCGGGAGGGTGTACCGGTGGCGGCGGCGATCACGGGCCGGTACCCGGCTGACAGCGCTGAGTCCGAGAACGCGGTGGAGGAGGCGTTCTGGCTGGTGAGGCCGATGTACTTCACGACTCGGCACTTCAGTGAGGACGGAACGGAACACAGGGACTGCTTCGTCGACTCTGACGGATATGTCCGTCTGCCCTACGGCATTGCCGACGATGACACGGTGACTCACTGGGCTGAGCTGCCCACCCTGCCGGGCAGGACGACACACCTCGTTCTCGGGGACGACGTGCAGCCGGCGCTCCAGGATGCGTGGCGTGCTCGCCCTGGCACCTGACACACGTCCTGTTTCGGATGCGGAGTCGCTTGAACTGGTGCAGCCAGGCGAAGGCGCGCTTGTCAGCGAGCCGGTGGGGTGAGGGTGGTGCGGTCGAACGGGCCACCATGTGAGGCGGCGTACGTGACGGCCTCGTTGACGGCGTTGAGGCCGAACGACCGGACCCGTTCGGTGGCGAGGTCCAGGGTGCCCGAGGCGAGGAGCCGGATGATGCCGACGTTCGCTGTACGCGGGTACATCCACTGGCCGCGCACGGTGATCGAGTTGCGCATGATCCATGGGTACGGGAGGGCGAGGTCGTCGCCGCCGAGCATGCCGACGCCGCCCATGAGAACGACGCGGCCGTATTCGCGCACGGTCATGGCTGCCGTGCGCGCTGCCGAGCTGGGTGCGCTCGGCGGTAGCAGGTCGATCACCATGTCGATCGGGCCGTCGGCCGCCGCGGACATCGCCGCGCGGTCGCCGGCCTCGTCCCCGGTGAGCGGAACCGGGCGCACGAGCGGACCGAACCGATCGGCGAGGAGGTCGAGCGCGGCCTGGTTGCGGCCTGGGGCGACCACGCGGCCCGCCCCCATGGCAAGCGCCACCGCAACCGCGCTACTGCCGAGGTTGCCGGTGGCCCCGCTGACGAGCAGCGTCTCACCGGCTGCGAGCCCGCCGGCCAGCAGCCCGCCGTAAGGGATGACGTGCACGCCGAGCGCGGCCCAGCGGGCCGGGTCGTCCCCCGCCGCTGAGGGGAGCGGGAAGACGTTCTCCGTCGGGACCCGCATGAGCTCGGCGAACGAACCGTCGTGCAGGCACAGGGCGAGGCGCGCGCCCCTCGCCGCGGGAACTCCAGCCCTGGAGCGTGATGTCGGGCGTCAAGGCGTCATCACGCGAGCGCACCGTCGAGTCGCACCACACCAGGTCGCCGGGGCGCAGCCGGGTGGCGTCGGAGCCCACGTGGACGACCCGTCCCACGCCGCCGATCCCGGGCACGACGGGAGGGACCAGGGGGTAGTTCCGCTCGCCGCTGAAGACCTCAGCCGCGTAGGGCGCCACGCTGGCGGCGAGGACCTCGACCACCACCTCGCCGCCGCCGGCCTCGGGGTCGGGAACCTCCCGCACCGTGAGCGGGGCACCGAACTGCGTCAGAACTGCTGCTCGCACCTGATGACCTCCGTGTTCGTCCGTGTTCGTCGGGATCGACACTAGGAACCCGGCGGGCATGCGGGAAGCGACGATCAAGCATCTGTGGTATGCGTATCTCGCATGGACATCTCCAGTCCTGCGGCAGATCGCCGAGTCCGGCAGCTTCACCGCAGCAGCCACCCGGCTCGGCTACACACAGTCGGCGGTCTCACGCCAGGCCGCCGCCCTCGAACGAAGCGCGGGCACCGCCCTATTCGAACGCCGCCCTGACGGAGTGCGGCTCACCCCCGCGGGTCTGACTCTGCTGCGCCACGCTCGCACGATCCTGGACTGTCTGACGGCGGCCGAGGGCGACCTCACCGGCACCGTCCCGCGTACCGAACTGGTGCGGCTCGGACTGTTCCTGAGCGCGGGCGCGGCCATCCTGCCGCTCTCGCTCACCCACCTCGCGGCGACCGACCCGCAGATCACGGTCACCACGACCGAGGGCACCACGACGCTCGGCGAGAGCCGTCGCCCGGGAGATCGCCTGGCTCCAGGCCGCTGAGACCACCGGCGGCATACCCGCAGCCCGCGCCGGTAGCCGCGACCTGCCGAGCCTGGTCCTGGACCTCGACGCCACCCTCGTCACCTGCCACTCGGAGAAGAACAGGCAGCGCCGACCTACAAACGCGGCTACGGCTACCACCCGCTGCTGTGCTTCCTGGACAACACCGGCGAAGCCCTGGCCGGGGTACTGCGGCCGGGCAATGCCGGCGCCAACACCGCCGCCGACCACATCGCAGTCCTGGACGCTGCCTTGGCCCAGATCCCCGACGCCCACCGCCACGGCACCGACATCCTCATCCGCGCCGACAGCGCCGGAGGCGCGAAAGTCTTCCTCGCACACGTTCGAGCACTGCGCGAGCGGGGAATCCACACCTTCTTCTCCGTCGGATACGCCGTCACCGAACCAGTCCGCCGCGCAATCCGTGCCCTGCCCGACCACCTGTGGCACCCCGCGCTGGAGCAGGACGGCACCCTGCACACGTGGCAGAACTGACCGGAACGGTGGACCTGGCGGACCACCCGGACGGCACCCGGATCATCGTCCGGCGCGAGCGCCCACATCCCGGCGCCCAGTTGTCCTTGTTCGATCTCGACGAGGGTATGCGCCACCAGGTCTTCCTCACCCCCCACGACGAAGGCTCCCTGCAGCATCTGGAAGTCCGCCACCGTGCGCACGCCCGCGTCGAGGACCGCATCCGCTGCGGCAAGAACACTGGTCTCGGCCGCTTCCCCTCCCGCCACTTCGCCATCAACGCTGCCTGGCTGGAGCTTGCTCTGACCGCCGTCGACCTGCTCGCCTGAACCCAAGTTCTGCTACTGAACGGCGAATCGGCCTCCGTCGAGCCGAAGAAGTGGCCTCCGTCGAGCCGAAGAAGCTCCGCTACCGGCTGCTGCACGCAGCCGCCCGCATCACCCGCGGCGGGCGCCGCCTTTACCTGCGGATCTCCGCTACCTGGCCCTGGTGGAGCACCCGACCCGAGCGTCGGGCCTCGGCCATGCTCGCCTGACGGCAAGCGGCCAACAACCACGGGTCGCCGCGATCAGCCCGGCTGATCACTCCCAACCGAAACGCGGAGGCTAAGACTTGTCCCGTAACTGCTGGTCACGGGTGAGATGATCTTGTTGTGTCTGGTGTGATCACGGCGTCGGAGCCTTCCTGGATAGCCCCGTTCACCGGGCTGAGCCCGCGTCAGTTCGGGAAGCTGATCACAGCGTTGCGGCGCGAGGGTGCGGACCCGGTACGCAAGGGCCGGCCGTGGAGCCTGCCGCTGGAGGACCGTGTACTGCTGGTCGCCGCCTACTGGCGGACCAACCTCACGCTGCGCCAACTGGCGCCGCTGTTCGGGGTGTCGAAGTCGGCCGCCGACCGCATCATCGGCCACCTCGGACCGGCGCTCGCCCTCCAGCAACGCAAGCGGTTCCGCAAGGATGCCGTGCTGATCGTGGACGGCACCCTGGTCCCCACACGCGATCACCAGGTCGCCGAGCAGTCGAAGAACTACCGCTACTCGACCAACCACCAGGTCATCATCGACGCCGACACCCGGCTCGTCGTCGCCGTCGGCCGCCCGTTGCCCGGCAACCGCAACGACTGCAAGGCGTGGGAACTGTCCGGCGCAAAGGACGCCGTCGGCAAGACAACGGTCATCGCGGACGGCGGCTACCGAGGCACCGGCCTGGTCATCCCGCACCGCCGCGAACCCGGCCAGGCCGAACTCCCTGACTGGAAAGAGGAACACAACACCTCCCACCGCAAAGTCCGCGCCCGCGTCGAGCACGCCTTCGCCCGCATGAAGACCTGGAAGATCCTCCGCGACTGCCGCCTCAAGGGCGATGGCGTCCACCACGCCATGCTCGGCATCGCCCGCCTGCACAACCTCACCCTCGCCGGGTGACGGAGAAACGGCAGGCCATCCAGCACGTCAAAGATCATTTACGGGACAGCGCTTAGTGATGGCAGTCGACGCAGCACCCGGGGAAAGCGCAGGGCACCCGCACCACAAACCTCATAAAGTCACGACCGTCTCACTGGACTTGAAATCTTCCGGCAGCCCCTGGACTTCGGGCCCAGTTGCGACGGGCCTTGATTCTCGTGCGGGTGTCGAACGGCGCTCCGGAGAGTACTCCCGTCGGAGTAACGTCGTACCGCCTGTCTCCCGAGGGATGACGACCGCAGTATGACGAAACAGCACGGAATCGGGCCTAGCGTTGGGGCTATGCCGGAACTTGATAGTCCACTGCGGAGTTTCGGGGTGGCCACCAAGGCGCTGGCGACGGCGTTCCCTGTCGCCGCATGCGGGGTCACACGCCGACAACAGTGCGGGGCCCGCTGCGGCCGGCCCGCACAGCGCGCACGCGGACGGTCGTCAGCTCCACCACAGCCGCTGCGCACCGGCGAGCGGTTCCTCGACCTGAGCGCTGCCGCGGTGCGCGAGCAGGACGCGAAGACCCCCTGAAGCATCTCGCAGACGGATGCCGTACGGATACCTCACCACACCAACGCCTGAAGAGAGGGACTGACATGAAGCCCATGGGACGCCGCGGCTTTCTCACCGCCAGCACGGCACTTGGCATTGGTGCCGGCTTGTCCACGCACGCCATTCTCTCGGAAGCGAGCGAGAACGAGACTTCGGACAAGACTTTGGACATTTCACGGCGGGACCAGGACCTGCCCTTCATCGGCACGGAGGAGACCTTTTCGACTCCCACGTTGTTGAAGCTGAACTCCATCAATCAGGATCACATAGCGTTCCTTGAGGAAATTGGTCTTTCGGATCTAGGTCAACGCCGCATCGGCGATATGGATGCGGGGGGACTCAACGTTCAAATCCTCTCTGCTCATACACCCTCCGTGCAAAATGTCCCTGGGCAGAGGGGCATCGACCTTGCTAATCGTCTTAACCGGCAACTTGTAGACGGGCCAATCGCCAAATATCCGGACCGCTTCAGGGCTTTCGCCACCTTGCCCTTGCAGAGCCCGGAGGCGGCGGCGGATGAACTGGAACGCTCGGTTCGGGAAGATGGCTTCTTGGGCGCACTGACCAACGGACACATCGCGAAGAAGTATCTCGATCATCCCGATTTCGAGCCTGTGCTGGCACGTGCCGTTGCTCTCGATGTGCCGATCTACCTGCATCCCGGCTATCCAGCTGACGAGGTCTTCAAGATCTACTACAGCACCACGCGGTCTAAATACACGGAAGAGTACCAAGACTACATTTTCAGTGGGTCTGGATATGGCTGGCACCAGGAGGTGTTGACCCAATGCATTCGGATGATCGCGTACGGGGTTTTCGACAGATTCCCCAAACTGAAAATCATCATCGGCCACATGGGCGAAGGTCTTCCCTTCTACTACGAGCGGATCGTCAATGACATGGGCGAGCCAACCAAAGACTCGCTCGAGAAGCCCATCGGGAAATACTTCCAGGACAACTTCTGGGTCACAACCAGCGCATTTCCCCAGACCGAACTGCTCGATCTCCTGCTGAAGTACATAAGCGTGGATCGAGTGATGTTCGCAACCGACTACCCGTTCGCGGACATAAAGGAGCAGGCCGACTGGTTTCGCGGAGTCGATTTGCCACGCGAAGACAAGGAAAAGATTGCATTCCGAAATGCAGAGAAACTGTTTAGAATGAAAGTGCCCGTGAAGTGATACGCCGATGTCGGCCGGAGTGAAAGAATGCTTTACTGTAAGGCGAGAGTGCGGCCGAAGTATGCGGTGCGCGGCTGCCCCATAACGCGGTCTCATGCAGGCTCTTCTAAAGGCTGTTAGCGCCAGTTTGGACGGGCGGTCCGCTGCCATATCCACTACCCGGTATTTGCGCCGTTCGAATCCTGAGCTGGGCAAACGCGCAGCGAAGCTTTGCAAACAGGCACTCAGCGCCCCGGCCGCGTAGGGCGGCGGGGCGCGGTGCGGGGGTGAGTCGCGCGGCGCATGGTCAGTCGTCGGAGCTCAGGCCGCTGGCGCGGGCGATGCCGGCAGGCTCGCTGTAGAGGGCCTGCTGCCTCGGTGACGAAGTGACGGTGCTTTTCGCGCAACTCCTGCAGTTTCGCCGGGTCGTCGGCGGCGGAGGCTTCCACGATGGCGAAGCCGGGGCTGCCGTCGGGGCCGGGCATCTCCACGAGTCGGTGGTCCATGCGGCCGGTCAGGAGAATCGCCAGGACCGTCGCGTACTCCCGCTGCACATCATCGGTGAACTGTGAGGCGTCACCGACAGGGCCGGCCTGATGACCCTCGGCTATCAGGTGCGCTGTCTCGTGCACGGCCTTGGCCAGGACGTCGTACTGCTCGGGGTCCATGCGGGCCTTGAGCGTCTCCATGTAGAGGGAGACGTTGTCGATCCTGCCGTCGTCCGAGCCGGAGTCGTTCGCGTCGTTCATCTCGACAGCCTGGCCCGGGAGGCTGCAGGCGTCCAGGCCCGTACGCGGGGCGGCGCAGAGCGGTACAAGTACAAGTACCGGTATGGCGTCCATTCGGATCCGGCAGCCGGCCGTGGTGGACCGGGCCCGTCGAAGCGCTGTGCAGGCTCAGGCGGGCATCGGTGCCGGACGCAGCGACGCGAGCGGAGAGCGCCGGAGTCACCTCACGCTGACCGGTTCGGCCTCGTCGGCCAGGTCGGTCAGGATGTCGCTGATGCCCTCGATCAGCCGTGAGAAGTCCTTATCGCCCAGTCCTGCCCGCACGCACTCCACGACACGGGCGGCCCATTCCACCCGCGAGGGAAGGTCCAGGTTGACACCCAACTCCTTGTTGGGGGCGAGCTCCTGGAAGATGAAGTGCAGGAAGCCAGCGGTCATCAGGGCGCCTGGTGCGGTGTATTGCCGGTGAGCCTCTGCCGCCGCCCGGACCAGGCCTTGGGCGTTGGCCGGGTCATACGTCTTCATCGCGGTGTCGAGCAGAGCCCACGCGCCTGCCAGGTGGGCATCCATTTGCCGGCGCCGCCCTGGGACGGGCGGATTGCCGAACCGGCGCGCCACTTTCCCATGCAACTCTGCGCGATCGATGACGTCATTGAGGTCCATGCCCGTATCGCTATCCCGGTGGACAGCCGAGCGCATGAGACACAGCCGCAGGGCACGCCCCGTTCACCTCGATGGCGCAGTGCCGCGAGCGGAGCGCCCGGCCGTACAGGATGCTCCCCGAGCAGGCAGCGGTGGCACGACACCGACCGCGGCACTGCCGGCACCTCAGCGCTCGGCCTGCTCACGCAGGAAGCGGCGATCCTTAATCCGCCGACGCACCTGCCACCAGCGGGCGGTGTAGGCAAGGTCTTCCCGGCAGACGTCCAGGAACGCATCCTGGGCGGCCACCACAGCATCGGCCTGCTGGAAGCGGTCGGCGCTCTTCTCGTTCAAGTCCAGGTCGCCGGTCGCGGCAACAAGGGTCTCCGCGGCGGCGATGACGTGCACGCTGCCGCACAGCCGAACGCCCTGCAGCGCGCCGATGAGTTCACTGCTGAGCTCCCATGCCTGGGGCAACTGACCCAGCAACACCTTGTTCGCCGCCCGCCCGGCCTCACGCCGGAGGTGGGCGAACTGGTAGGCGTAGCCGAACGAGCGGGCGGAGGCGTCCAGCAGCCGCCGGTATGCCTCCGCGCGGTCCTCGTTGCTGCCTAGCCGGGGCACGCCTGTGGGTCGGTACCGTCCGATCAGAGCGCTGGCCACGCTGCCCGTGGCCTTGATGCCGGCAGCGGCCATGCCCGGCGTTATGAAGGTCATGCCCGGTTCTACCACCCGGCGGTCCCGGCGCTGGCCGGGACGCCGCAGCAGCCGAACCAGGTGAGCCGTTCCGTAGGCGGTGCTGGTCAGGTTGCGCAGCAGCGTCAGGGCATCGCTGTCGGGCGCAGCCGCCAGGTCGGTCAGGTAGTGAAGCAGATGGAACAGCACAACGGCCTCCGGGACGTCGGCGGACGGTTCTCGCCCCTTGCCGAGTCCGGGAGGCCGCCAGAGTGCAGCGGCGCCCGATGTGTTCCGAATGAGTACGGGGGCTCTCCTGTTCAGGATGAGCCATCAGTTTCCTGGAGCGTTAATCACCGCCCACCAGCGCAGAGGGAAAGCGTCTCTGACAGAGGCCGATACGCCCTCTACGGCGCGCATGGCACGCACATGGACAAGACTGCACGAACACCTCGGATGCCCGCCTGGTCCTCTCACCTTCGACATGGTCCGCCAGGCCGCGGTAGACAACCTGGAGGAGTCCGACGACCTGGACTGGAAGGAGATGCTTCCCCAGCCGCCCCGGGACGGCCGGTGGAACGAGTTCGCCAAGGACGTCGCCGCCATGGCAAACACCCGCGGCGGGCTGATCATCTTCGGGGTCCAGGACAAGACGACCGTCCTGACGGGCATCGACCCCGACGAGGTCAACCGGCAGCAGTACGCCCAGTGGATCCGCAACCACGTCCAGCCCTACCTGCCGGACCTGGACATATTCGAGCTGACCGACGGGACGAAGACGGTCCTGGTCGTCGATGTGCCAGCCAGCGAGATGGCACCGCACTTCGTGTACGGCGGCGCAGCACGCGACAAGGAACAGCAGACTGCGGTCGTCCCCTACCGGGACAACGACCACACCGCCTGGATGGCAGAGCACCAGATCGAGCGGGCCTACCGCGACCGCTTCGCCCGCGTCGGCCGGGCAGAGGAAGAAATCCAGCGTCACATCGACTTCACCACCCAGACCATCTCCGCGCACGCCTACGCGCCCTCGGCATGGTTCCTCGCGGTCTCCCGGCCTCAGCGGCCCCTGCCGCGCGGTGCCTATACGATGAACCGTGATGAGGCACGGGAGGTCCTGGAGGCCGCCAAGACACGAGCCCGCCTTCTGCACGCGAGAGAGCTGGTGCCCGGCCCCCTGGTCGGGATGGGGCCGGATATCCGGCTTAACCCGCGCCCCGGTCTGCGCCGCTGGGTGTGCAACAACCTCCAGTCACCCATGAACCGGGAGATCATCACCGAGCTGCACTACGACGGCACTGTGGTGATGGCCGCCAACCTGTCCTTCATCCGCGAGGGGGGCGCGGAGCTCCCAGGAAAAGACGACGGCCTCCGGGTGTCTGAGTGCGTGTTTTTGAAGGCTGGTGTTGAGGTCTGAACGTTGCGACGATCAGGGTTGTGGTGTCGCGAGGGGTGGTTCGGCGGTACTGCCGGGAGTGTGGTGATCCGTTGCCGTCGACGAGGGCGGTGACGGCAGTGTCTGCTCCAGCAGATGCAGGTCGCGGCACTGGCGGGTGCTTGAGCAGACCCGGCTGAGGGTGGTGGCGATCCAGTCCGGGGAACAGGCTGAGTGCCCGGTGTGCAGGCGGTGCTGGACGGTGGGGGTCGAGCGCGCACGGTCGGCGGTGTACTGCTCGCCGCGGTGCCGGGTGACAGCCTGTCGGGAACGGCAGGCGTCACGAAACAGTGTTGCGGAAACGCCGTAGCCGAACGGAAGTTGGGCCCCGGGGTCCCCGTGCGTTGTTCACGGACCGAATTGGCGGACGGTGTGCGCTTCGAGCGCCCCCGTTTCGCGCTCTGCCCCGCGATCTCGGGTCCGCGCCACCGTTTGAGGTGGACTGGAAGGGTGTCATGTTGACGGTTGCCGTGGGGCGGCCGGCCCGGCCAGGGCGGGATGGTGAGCGTCGTGTCGGAGCGGATCGGGAACGTCACTCGGGCGCGTTACGAGCAGATCGTGGCCGAGGCGCGGGAGCTGATCGCGCAGGTCTCGCGAGCTCAATTCGCTCTGGGTGACAAGGCGTTGGAGATTGAGCCGATGAGGCCGGTGGGCGGTTCGATGCCGAACGGGACCGACGATCTGTACACGGTGGAAGAGTCGTTGCAGATCTTCGCCGACGACATCGGGGTCGCGCGGGCGAACAGTGGAGGACTGGCGGTGGACGGCGAACAGGTGGCCGGCCGCGTGGCGCAGAGACGGGGTGTCCTTCACCGTGCACCGGGTGCTGGCGTCGGTCACGGATGAGGCGGAACGGTGGGCGGCGATCGAGGATCCGCCGTTCAACCAGCGCACCGGTCAGCGCCGCAGGACGCCGGACTCCGGGAAGCGGCTGGTGGGGCAGCGGGTGGAGCGTCCGGTGACGGTGGAGGAGAAGGTCCAGGCGGTGACCCACCTGGTCCGCGACGACGAGGTCGCCGGGCAGGTCGCCACCGGTCTGCTGCGGCGCCCGGCGGTTTCCTCGCAGGTCAGCCCGGAGGACAAGGTAAGGGTCGTGCAGGAGCTGGCCCGGGACGACGAGGTCGCCGGGCAGGTCACGGCCGATCTGCTGCAATGGCCGGCGGTCGCGCGGCGGGTGATGCGGGACACCACCACGCGGATGGCGGTCAACCGGGCGCAGTTCGACAACTCCGAGGAGACCCGCGAGCAGATCCGCGAGCGGACTCCGGCGGTGCGGCAGATCGAGCACACCATCGAGTATCTGGACCTGGTGGGGTCCTGTCACAGCTACGTCGCCGCGTTGGGCAGGCTGGTGCCGCGGCTACGGGGCCAGGAGTTCACCAAGGACGAGCGCGAGACCGTCCGCCGGGGCATCGCGAAGGTGCGGGCGGCGGCCGACTGGCTCGAATCGCGGTCGACCACGGCGAGTTCACCCTCGACGAGCAACTGGCCGCGCTCCTCAAAGGCGAGTAGCCGTGCCCCGTGCGGCACGGCCGCTCGCGGAGCACTACGGCGACCTGGTCTGGGCCTCACTGATCGAGGCCCGTCCCGCCGGACTCCACACCCGGCAGCTGGTGGCCGCGACGCGGCTGAAGAAATCCCAGGTCGCCCGGGGGATCCGACATCTTCGCGACGTCGCGGCGGCGGAACACCTCACCCCGATCATCTACACCTACAAGGACGGCTACGTCTTCTCCGATGAGCCGGCGGACTGGATCGAGTACGAGAAGAAGCAGTTCCGGCAGATCCTCGGTCGTCTCACCCGGGTGATCACGGGCACGCTCGACCCGCACCTGGCCCGCTGCCCGGAGGACGAGTGGGCCCAGCTCGCCGTCGCCCAGCTCACCGGGGTGCGCGCCACCCTCGCCCAGCTCTCCAAATAGCCTCCGCCTCAACCTCCCGCCCCGTCTACCGAGACCGCTATGCCCACCGTCCAGCGCCGCCGCTGCTATCCCTCGGACACCACCCCCGCCGAATGGGCCCTGCTCCAGCCCCTGCTTCCGGGTCCCGGCCTGCCAGACCAAGAAGGGCGGTCGGCCGGAGAAGCACCCGCGCCGCGAGATCGTCGATGCGATCCGTTACATCACCGACAACGGCGCGAAGTGGCGCGCTCTGCCCTCCGACTACCCTCCGTGGGAGACGGTCTACGGGTTCTTCGCCCGCTGGAACCGCCGCGGCGTGGTCACTTATATCCGTGACCAGCTCCGGCGTCGTCTGCGTACTGGCCTGGGACGATGCCCCTATCCGGTCACGCTGATCATCGATTCGCAGTCGGTCAAGGGCGCCTCCACGGTAAGCAGGGCGACGCGAGGCTTCGATCCCGCGAAATTGATCAACGGGCGGAAGAGACACGTCGCGGTGGACACGAAGGGCTTCCCAATGATTATGGTGACGCCCGCCGACATGCAGGACCGGGACGCCGCCCGCGAACTCCTCTGGCGCCTTCGTCTCACGCACCCTCAGATCACCCAGGCCTGGGCCGACTCCGCCTACGCCGGCCAACTCGTCACCTGGGCCGAGGACTTCCTCCACATCACTCTCAAGACCGTCTCCCGCCCCAAGGGTGCCAAAGGGTTCGTCGTCCTCCCGCGCCGCTGGCGTGTGGAACGCACACTGGGATGGATCATGAACGCCCGCCGCAACGCGAGGGACTACGAACGCCTGCCCCAACACAGTGAAGCTCACCTGAACTGGTCACTCATCACCCCTCATGACCAGGCGACTGACCCGGAAGAAGCCAGCCCGAGGTTGGGCGAAGAAGCCGAATCCCACGGGCTGAGACGGCCTACGAGGACGCACCAGGATCATCGTGGCAGCGGGCAGGAGCCGGTGAGGCCGCCGAGCCTCAGTCGCCGTACCGGATGGAGATCTTGTCCGTGCAGTTGTCGGGCAAATTGTTGATCCGCTCGCACACCCTCATCCACTCGATGAAGTTGATCACGAAATACGACCCAGCCGTTACGCAGACGCCGTTAGAGCCGCTCGAGTCAGTCCAACTCAGGGTTTCTCCGGCTTCATTCTGCAGTTGGATGTAGACCCCACGGCCGTCCGCCTCGTTGTCGCAGATGACGACGCGGCCAGCCGCATTGTAGTTGCCGGCCCAAAGCTCACCGACGTCGCTCCCGTGCTTCTGGAACACGAGCGGCCGGTCGGCTGCAGCCGCCGGTTCGGCCACGACAAGACTCGCGGCGATAGCGGTGGTGGTGAGGAATGCTGCGGTTACTCGCTTGCGGACCCTGCTCAGCTCCATGACTGTTGCTCCCCCGTAATTATGGTCTACCCAATCTGTTGGTCTTGGAGCTTAGTTCATCCGTTGCTCCTGCGTACCTATAACTTTGCAGGGACTGTGACCATGCCATTCCCCCGCCCACCTGGTGCCGGCAGAATCTGCCTACCGCACAGAACCGGATTTGAGATCCGCCAAGGTTCAAAAACACTCCCTACGTTGTTCTGCGGGACGCGGTGAGCCCCTCGTATGGTTCACCCACCCAGGGGTGCCGGGTGTGGTTCAAAACGCTCTGCCGCTGGTGGCTTTCAGTGATTGGCCGCCCGGTGCCCCACGACGACTCGGCTGCCAATTAGGAATTGCGAATGATCGCTGAGTAGGGAATCGACAGCGAGGTCGTCCGTCGGGAGGCACCAGCACCACCCCTCACGGAGGCATCACATGGCCATGATCTGGGCCGGCATCGACGCAGGCAAGACCCATCACCACTGCGTCGCGATCGACGAGAGCGGCCACCGGTTGCTGTCCCGTCGCGTCGCCAACGACGAACCCGAACTCCTCGAGCTCATCGCAGATGTCCTGGACCTGAGCGACGAGGTGACCTGGGGCATCGACCTGGCCGACGGCGGCGCCGCCCTGGCCATCACGATCCTGTTCAACCACGGCCAGCCGGTGCACTACATCTCGGGCCGGGCCATCCACCGCGCCTCCGAGAGCTACCGAGGCGAAGGCAAGACCGATGCCAAGGACGCCGCGGTCATCGCCGACCAGGTCCGCATCCGACGGGACCTGCACCCCTTACGCACCGGCGACGAGACCGTCACCGACCTCAAGATCCTCACCGGCCGTCGCATGGATCTGGTCGCCGACCGCACCCGCACCGTCAACCGGCTCCGAGCCCACCTCACCGACATCTTCCCTGGTCTGGAGCGGGCCCTCGACCTGACCAACACCGGTCCGCTCGTGCTGCTGACCGGCTACCAGGCCCCGGCCGCCATTCGCCGGATCGGGGTCAAACGGCTGGAGACCTGGCTGCGCAATCGCAGGGTCCTGCGCGCTGACCGGCTCGCCGAGACAGCCGTCGAAGCGGCCGGGCGCCAGCACGCCAGCCTGCCAGGGGAGAAACTGACCGCCCAGCTCGTGCACACCCTGGCGGCAGAGGTGATGGCCCTCAACCAGCAGATCACCGAGATGGACAAGGCGATCGAGGCCCGGTTTCGCGAGCATCAGGACTTCGAAGTGATCACCAGCATGCCCGGCCTGGGCGTGATCCTCGGTGCCGAGTTCCTGGCCGCGACCGGCGGCGACATGAGCCTCTTCGGCACCGCAGACCGCCTCGCCGGCTTCGGCGGCGTTGCACCCGTTCCGCGCGACTCCGGCAAGATCAGCGGCAACCTCCGCCGCCCACGCCGCTACAACCGCCGGCTCCAACGCGTCTTCTACATCTCCGCGTTGTTCAGCATCCGTCACTGCGAGGACTCCCGCCGGTTTTACGAACGCAAGCGCGCCGAAGGAAAGCGCCACATCCAGGCAGTCCTGGCCCTGGCCCGCCGACGCGTTAACGTCCTCTGGGCCCTCCTACGCGACGGACGGCCCTACGAGGCCGTGCCTCCCACTGCCCTGGCCGCTTGACAATCGGCATTAGGAATCACTGAGCACGGACGTACCTTTCCGACCCGCGCGCCAACGCGGGCCTACTCGGTGACCATCACAGGATCATTCGGGAAGGTACGCCCTCGGCGTTCCACCCGGGACTGATCCACAGGTATCGAGCATTGCTCGGCGCCCGATGAGCTGTACCTGCAAGTCATGGGCGACAACCATGCCGCGCGCCGGCTGTACGACGACGTCGGATTCCGCGTCTCGCACACCTACTACTACCGGCTCAAGCCCTGAGCCGGTCCCTGCCTCCGAGCCCCGGGCCCGACTTTCGGGCGGCGCTCACAAAATCGGCTGCCCCCCTTCGGAAGACGAACGGCAGCCCGTCGGGGTCGCCGGACTCGCGGTAGTGGAGGGTGGAGTCGAGGACGGGGAGGATGGGCACGGCGGCGTTTCACTTCGCTTTCAACACGGGGATTCAGAGGTTGAGGCTCAGGACACGGTCGACGGCGATCTCGACGACGACCAGGTCCAGCGGGGCGGGCGGGGCCGCGCGGTAGCGGACGGTGTAGCGGCGGACCGCCTCGGCCAAGCGCGCGGGGTCGTCGGTGACGGCGGCCCGGCCTTCGAGGGTGACCCAGCGGAAGCCGTCTGCCTGGCAGAGCGCGACACGGGCCGTCGGGCCGCCCGCCACCACGTTCCGGGCCTTGCGGGACCCCGCCCCGGTGGTCACCCGGACCAGGCCGGTGGACGCGTCGAAGGTGAAGCGGACAGGGGTGACGTGCGGGGCGCCGTCGGGGCGGAGGGTGGTGAGGGTGGCCGTGTGAGGGCGAGTGAGGAACGCCCGTGTGGCGGCCGGGAGTTCGACGGTCGCCCGGCTCACTTCTTCTTCACGCCCTCATTCCAGATCAGCTTGGCGATGTTCGGCTTCACGGCCGTGGTGATGACACCCATGGCTGTACGGACGTACCGCCGCTCCTCCAGCTCGCGCAGCATGCTCGCGGCGAGGTCGGCACGGGCGGTGAAGACGCCGTCGGCGCTGGTCTCGGCGGTGTGGTAGTCCGTGACGAGGGGGTGCTCGAAGAGGCCCGAGGGTCGGACGAGGGTCCAGTCTAGGTCCGTCTGACGGATCACGGCCTCCATGCGGCGCATGTCCTCGTGGAGGGTACGGCCCAGGCGTCGGTTCACCAGCGGGTCGAGCACGTGGTTGAAGAAGTGCGCGCCGGTGGGACGCCAGTTCGGGTCGGCGATGCTGGAGCTGACGGTGAGGAGCCGCTTGATGCCGTGGCGGGGCATGGCCCCGGTGATGGCCGTGGCGCTCGCCGAGTACGTGGTGATGGTCTCCTTGCTGAAGCGCGCGCCCAACGCGGACAGGACGGCGTCCGTCCCGCCGATCGCTGCGTCGACGGCCTCCGGGTCGGTGGCGTCGGCGACGGCCACAGCGAGGCCGGGTCGCGTGGGGAGGGAGCCGGGGCGGCGGGTCACGGCGACGACCTCGTGGCCGGCGGCGAGGGCCTGGTCGGTGAGGTGGCGGCCGGTGGGTCCGTTGGCGCCGAAGACTGCGATACGCATGGTGTCGGGTCATCCCTTCGTGTGGTTACCGGAACGCCCTTGACTGTGCCGATCAGGAAACGCAGGCTCAACGCTGATGAATAACGCCGCCCCTGCCCCCGCCCGCACCCGAGGCCGCCCCCGCGGCAACCCGCCGACCCGTGAGTCGATCGTCTCGGCGGCACGGGCGCTGTTCCTGCAGCGCGGCTACCGACGTACCACCCTGCGCGCGGTGGCCGGGGCCGCCGGGGTCGACCCGGCGCTGATCGCGTACCACTTCGGCTCGAAGAAGGGCCTGTTCGCGGATGTGATGCAGTTCCAGTGCGCCAATGCGCTGGCGGTGGACGACGTCCTCGGCGGCGACCAGGCCGGCCTCCCCGACCGCCTGATCGACGCGGTGACGGACCTGTGGGAGGACGCCGACTTCCTGCAGCTCACCGCCCAGAGCGACGAGGCTGCCGAGGTGATCCGCGAATACCTGGAACGCGAGTTGCTGGCCCGGCTTGTTGAATTTCTCGGCGGCCGGGACGCGACCGCCCGCGCCACGGCCGTGGTGACGATCCTCGGCGGCCTCATCTACACCCGCTACCTCAACCCCCTCCCCACCCCCGCCGCCCTCACCCCGTCCGAGACCCGCCACATCCTCACCCCGGCACTGCGCGCGGCACTGGCCCCTAGGCCGCGCACCGAGGCAACCACCAGAGCGGGCCGTCGGGGCTCGCCAACCTCCGGTGGAGGCCCCGTCCGGCCTTGACCACCTCAGCACATCCGGTACGGCTACCCCTGTAGGTAGCGGTGCAGGGAGGTTTTCGGGATGCCGGTCTTGGTGCTGATCTCCCCGTAGCTGCTGCCCTGCTCCTTGAGCAGGCGCGCGTACTCGATCTTGCTGCCGCGGTGTGGTCGGGCCCGTCGTGGGCGCTCCGCTCAGCGTGCCGCCGTGGTGGTCCCGCGTCCGGCGACCTCGCCGGGAGGGCCGCCGAGCCGTGGCGACTGGCGACCACACGGCCGCGATCAGCTGGGAACTGCCGCCCACGAGGTCCTCTTCGAGGCCACCGTCGATTCGCTGCGCCGCGTCTTCGCCGTTCCGGACGACGTTGCTGGCATCACCGAAGGACTCGTGCGCCACTGGCGCACCCCCGAGGGGGAGTACGGGGAGGAGTGGGAACGGGCATCCGAGGTGCGGAAGTCGATCGAGGCGTTCCACTCGCCGGATGGAGGTGCCATTGTGATCGTCCGATTCGTGGGTGGCCCGCTTTAAGGGTGCTTTAAGGGCAATACCAGTAACTTAAGGTTTACTGGATAGCGGCTGCGTGGGACCTTGGTCGGTGGATTGATCGAGGCTGTGCGCCAGTGCGGGGCGATGGCCACGGCTTCGGCCGGGCTCCGGTCGGGCTGTGGCGGGCGTCGGTGTTCGTCGCGTTTGACGCCGAAGTTGGACATCTTGCGTTTGACGGCTCGGGGGTTGAAGCGTCTGCGGCGGAGGGGCAGCTGGTGCCGGGCTATCTCCCGTAGGCCCTCGGAGAGGGCCGTGGCCAGGTGGTCAGGGGGAAAAGGCCGCCTGCGCGGTGACCTGGCGGCGTGCGGGACGGATGCTGCGGGTGAAGGAGAGCCGGTCGGCGTCGAGTTGGGAGGCGTCCGCGGTGTCGTGCATCAGGCTACGGATGGCGTAGTGGACCAGCAGATGGCCCCAGACCTCCTGCTCGACGCCGTCGGGCGAGCGGGAGCGAAGGACCTGGGCGGGTCCGCGTTGATGAGTCTTCAGCTCGTCCAGGGCGGTCTCGATCTCCCACCGTTCGTGGTAGAGGGCGGCCAGGTCGGTGGCGGACGCGGCCTCGGGGTCGAGGATCGTGGTGATCAGCCGATAGGGAGCATTCTGCTCGGGGAATCCGGGGCCTTGCAGGGTGTACTCGATGACCCGCACCGCCGTGGGTCGGCGCGTTTGCGGTGGTCCTTCGCAGCGACGATCTCCGACAAGTACGAGCCGTCGGGAAGTTCCTCGCGGACCGGCAGCACCTGGTGAGTACGGATCCGCCACAACAGGTCCGCGCCGCCGGCCGAGGCGGCGCGCCACAGATCCAGACCGCTGAGTGCCTGTTCCTGATCCGGGCATGCCAAGCGGCGGGAAGATGGCCGACGGGCGACTACCGGCTCTGACACATGAGACCTGTCCACGTCGTTCCGGGCATCCCTGCCTGCCGCACCTCTGTGCGGTCCGGTTGTCAGTACGCGCTGATACAACTCGTGCGTACCGACCCAACCAACAGAGGAGACCCATGGGCGACTGGGGAACCGGCAACTTCGACAGCGACACGGCCGCAGACCACCTGTCGATCCTCACGGACCGGCTCATCACCGAGGTGGCGGACGCGATGGCCGGCGACCCGGTCGAGATCGAGCCCGACGAGTACTGGGGAATTGCGGTGCCGGCCAACCTGGAGCTGCTGAGCCTTCTGGCGCGGCAGGGGTACGTGGGGGCATCGCTGCCCGAGGCCGAGGTGGTCGCGGGGTGGAAGAAGACGTTCATGGCGGTATGGGAGGGCCGCATCGACGCCTTGACGCCCTCATCGGGTTACAAGGACGAGCGACGCGCAGTCCTGATCCGTACTTTCGACGAGCTGGCCGATCTCAGGAGGAAGGAGGACTCGGACTGAGGCCTGCCCCCCGAACGGATGCTCACACGGCGTGCAGGACGAGCGGCACCTCCGCTCCATCAGCCGGTACGGCGGCCTGGAGGACCCCGGTCCGCTCGCCAGGACGAGATGCGCATCCGGACCGCCGCTTATTGACCCCAGGCTCTTCGACCTCGCGGTGGGTGGCTGCGAATGACTTCTCGTTCTCCTGGGGCCAACCGACACGTTCGAAGCCACGGCGGGGGACTGCCGACGGCCAACTTCGTTTCGTACGGTGGCAGCATGCGCAGGGACGGCGTTCCTCGGCTGAGGCTGGTTGTGGTCACGGACGACCGCGATGATGGGCCTCGGTTGTGCCGTGGGTGCGGTGGTCCGCTGATGCCGTCGGCAAGGGCGACAGCGGTCTTCTGCTCGTCCGTCTGCCGATCGCGGCATTGGCGGCGGATGCGGCGAGCGAGGGCGAGAACCGAGGCGGTGAAGGTCGGTGTGACGTCCAGCTGCCCGGAGTGCGGGACGTCGTGGACGGTCGGGGTCGACCATCCCGCCTCGGCAATGTACTGCTCTACCGTCTGCCGCAAACGGGCCTGGCACAGACGGGTCTGTGTAGTGAACGGTGGAACTCGGTCGGTTTTGTTTAGCGGCGTCCGGCGGTGAGCCGGCCGTCGAAGGTGATGTCGAAGGCTTGGAGTGCTGCCTTCCAGCGCATGGTCCAGCGTTTGCGTCCGGTGCCGGTCGGGTCCAGGCTCATGACGGCCAGGTAGACGCATTTGAGGGCGGCCTGGTCGGTGGGGAAGTGTCCCCGGGCCCGGACGGCCTTGCGGATCCGCGCGTTGATGCTCTCGATTGCGTTGGTGGTGCAGATGATCTTGCGGATCTCCACGTCGAACCGGAGGAAGGGCACGAACTCCGCCCAGGCCGCTTCCCAGAGCCGGACGATCGCCGGATACTTCCCGCCCCAGGCGTCGGTGAACTCCACGAACCGCTCCAGGGCGGCGTCCTCGGTCGGCGCGGTGTAGACGGGCCTGAGCGCCTTCGCGATCTTCTCCCAGTCCTGCCGGGCCGCGTAACGAAAGCTGTTCCGCAGCAGGTGAACGACACAAGTCTGGACGATCGTCGCAGGCCAGACGGTATTCACGGCGTCCGGGAGCCCGGTCAGGCCATCGCAGACCAGCATCAGGACGTCGGCCGCGCCGCGGTTCTTGATCTCGGTCAGGACCTGGAGCCAGTACTTTGCGCCCTCCCCGCCGTCGCCGATCCACAGGCCCAGGATGTCCCGGTGCCCCTCGGCGGTGACCGCCACCGCCATGTAGACCGGACGGTTGGCGACCTGCCCGTCCCTGACCTTGGTTCTGTCGACGATCTTGTGATCCGGACCGTGCTGCTCATCGTGTGAGCAGGACGCGTTTGCGAAGGAGATCGAGGCTGGCCCGGCCGAACATCTGGCGCTTCAGCATCTTCAGCCGGTTGATGTTGCCCTCGACAGCGCCGGAGCTGTGGGGCAGGGACAGCCCGTTGCGGACAGCGTCGAAGTCGCGGCGGAGGTTGTGGGCGAAGCCTGCGAGTGGAGCCAGGTTGTCCTGTTCGACAGTGGCGATCCAGTCCTCGAGGCGGTCGCCGTGGCGTCCGGTCATCATCGCGGCGAACTTTCTGACGTGACCGGTGAGCCGGTCCAGCTCGGGATCGCGCTCACGCAGGCGGTGCAGCTCGTCGGCATCCCTGCCCCGCAGGTGTTCGGGGTGGGTCATGATCCAGGAAGTGACCTCGCGGACCGACGGGGGCTTGGGGCCCACGGCAGGTGCGTGTCCGCGCCCGGTGCGGTAGCGCCGCAGGTGTCGTTGGACGGCCAACTCCCCACCCGGGTAGCCAAGTTGTTGTATCTCGCGGTAGAGCTGTGCGGCGTTTCTGACGCCTTCGTTCCAACGCCGGTGCAGGTAGCCGACGTACGGGTCCACGATGTGCGCCCGCTGCAGGCTCTTGGCAACGACATCGTCCGCGGAGCGGGCACCCACCAGCTTGCGGACAGTGGCCTGGTGCAGCTCGAGTTTCCGGCCGATCGCCGCCTTCGACATCCCCTGTTCCCACAGTTCGTGGGCGGCAGCATGCTGCTCACGCAGCCGGGTCACGATCTTCAGCTCTTTTGGTGGCTGGACCACCTCGGGCTTTGCCTCCAGGTGGTCGGGGTTGCCTTCCCGGCCGGGAGGCGGTTCAGCCAGGCGGGAGCGATAGGCGTTGACTGTCTTCTCGACCGCCTGGCCGAGGTTGGCCCACAGGTGGTAGCGGTCAGCGACCTGCTCGGCCTGCGGTGCCCCGGCCCGTGCTCCCTCGCCGTAACCGCTGGAACGGTCCCGGCAGATCACCTTCACCTCGGGGTGACCTTGCAGCCAGGCGGCCAGGTCCTCGCCCTCGCGCCCGTCATAGAGGTGCAGTGGCCGGTGGGTGGCCATGTCGATCAATATGGTGCCGTAGTGGCGGCCCTTGCGGAAGGCGAAGTCGTCGACGCCGAGTATCTCCACCTCGCCGGTCTCCGGTTCGGGCAGGGTCCTGACCAGCCGCAGGAGGGTGTCCTTGCCCACGGCGATGCCGGCCGCGGCCGCCAGGCGGGCTCCTGCCCGGCCGGCCAGAGCCAGCCCGATGTGCGTCAACAGTCCGCGCAGCAGCGGGGTGTAGCGGCTGTGCGGAGTGGTCAGTCCCGTGATCTGTTCGGCGAACGTCACCACCGTGCAGGCGGGGTTCTCGCAGCGGAAGCGGCGTACACATAACTCGATCACGACACCGAGACCGCCCACCGCGACGTCACGGAGCTTGCGTGCGTACCGGCCGTGCACCCGAGCCGAGCTCTGTCCGCACCGGCAGGACCCGGTCGCCGCCCGCACCCGTGTCCTCAACAGCACCTTGTCCGGCCGTCGCTCGACCTCCTCGATCGTCAACGCGGACAGGTACGGAAAAAGCTCCAAGAGCACATCACGAGGGCACCCGATGCATGATCGCGAACAGTCGGCGCGACCTGCTCAACCGTCCGGATCACAAGATCGTTGACAGAACCCTGACCTTCACGTTCACACAGTCGATGAAGACGACCGGGTAGACGCTGTCCAGCGGGCGGTTCTGCCATTCCGTCATGCCGGCCATCACGCTGTCGGTGATCGTGGAGATCGTGGACTTGGAGATCTCCGTGCCGTAGACCTCGCCGAGGTGCGCGGAGATCTCCCCATGCGTCAGCCCTTTCGCCGACAGCGACAGGACCATCTCGTCCACCCCGCCCAGACGCCGCTGCCGCTTCTTGACCAGCTGCGGCTCGAACGACCCGGCCCGGTCCCGCGGGACAGCGATCTCGACCGGCCCAGACTCGGTGATCACCGTCTTGGACCGGTGGCCGTTGCGGTAGTTCTCCCGGCCGCCCTCGGCCCGCTCACCGGGCTCGTGCCCCAGATGATCGGTGAGCTCGCCCTCCAGCGCGGACTCCAGCACCCGCTTGGTCAGCTGCTGCAGAAGGCCGCCCTCCCCGGTGAGCTTCACGCCACCGGCCTGAGCCGGCAGGGCGATTGCAAAGTCCGTTGATCGTGTGTTGGCGCAGGTCAGTTGAGTCCGAGGAGTGCCAGTGGCCGCTCGTAGGGGCGGAGGGCTGTCGTGCGGAGTCCGGCGGCGATGTTGGTGTGGCCGGCGTTGCGGAGCTGGTTGATGGCGAAACTGCGCAGGGTGGCCATGTTCTCCGGGCCGTGCCCGGTGCGGATCTTCGAGGCGTCCTCGCGAAAGGCGGTGTCCCGGACGAAGTGGAGCCTGTTCTCGATCACCCAGTGCGCCCTCAGGATCTTCGCGATGCGTTCCGGGGATGCCTGGCGGCTGGTCAGGTCGGTGATGACGTAGACGGTCTCGCGGCTCTGCTTACCGGTCTTGGCGTCGGTGCGGTGGCGTACGACCTTGGCGACCTGGGCGGCGTGGGGGAAGTCGACGCCGAGGTCGGTGACGGTCAGGGCCTGCACGACCCGGGTTTCCTTGCGGCCGTGGCCGGTGGTTCGGTCGTAGAACTTCGCCGTCGCCTCGCCCCAGGGCAGCGTTCGCAACTGCTCGTAGAGGTTCTTCTGGTTCCGCTTCACCGTGAAGACGTAGTGCGCTTTCTTCGCCTCGACGAGGAAGCGGGCGTGGTCGCGCTGGGTGTGGAGAGCATCGCCGGTCACGGTGACTCCTTGCAGGTCATAGGGGTCCAGGAGAGCGGCGAAGCACGTGATCTCGTTCGTCTTCTCCGGGACTCGGAGCTGGGTGACGGTCATTCCGGTGCCGGTCATCGCGGCCAGCAGGTGGGCGGCCTGGGTGGCGCCGAGGCGCGAGCCGCGGGCGCTCTTGCCGTCCACGGCGAGGGTGTCCGCGCCGGCCGGGTCGTGGCCGAGGAGGTCGGCCAGACCGCCGGGGCAGGTGTCCTTGATGACCCGGCGGATCGTCGCGCCACTGGGTGGGACCCGGACGGCCAGAGCGGTCGCGGTGCGGGCGCCGAGCCGGGCCAGAACGTCCTGCGGGGCGTCGGTGGCCCACTCATCGATCGCCGCGAAGCTACTCGCCCCGGTCACCACAGCGGAGCAGACGATCAGCAGTACTGCCACGAAGGGGTGACGCTTCCCGCGCCGGCACCGCGGATCGGCCAGCGTGGCCAGCCGCTCGGCCAGCGGACCCGTCGCACAGTGCTGACGGGTGGGCGACTTGACCAGACAGACGGTGGCAGACTGACGGCACATCGAAGCTCCGTTGGGCGCAGGCGACTTGGCAAGGTCACCTCCGCAACGGAGCTTCGTTGCGTCCGGTCGCGCACCCTCCCGGCATCGTCACACCGCCGTGACCTGCACACTCACGAGATCACCGCGACTTTGCAATCGCCCTGCCTGAGCCGGTGGCTTTGTTCACGAGTCGTGACGGCGGTTGTACACGGGTTTGGGAGGCGCCCGTTTCCACGGTCGGGTGATGTTCACGAGTTTTGAAGGCAGTGGGGGGCTTGCCAGGACAGCATCGGGGTGTTCCCGGTGAAAGGGCCTGGTCATGCCGCAGATGTCGAAGGTCGAGCTGTACGCGGCGATCCGTCGGGACCACCGGGCCGGCGTGACGATGCGGGAGCTGGAGCGCAAGTACAACGTCGCCTGGCGGACGGTGCGCAAGGCCCTGGACTCGGCCTGGCCGGAGCCGCGCAAGCCGCTGCCGCCGCGGCCGTCAGCGCTGGATCCGTACAAGGCGGTGATCGACGGGATCCTGCGGGCTGACCTGGATGCGCCGCGCAAGCAGCGGCACACGGTCACGCGGATCTTCCACCGGCTGGTCGAGGAACACGGCGCCCACGTGTCGTATCCAATGGTCAGGCGCTATGTCGCCGACCGGAAGCCGCAGATTGCGGTGGAGGCGGGTAAGGCACCCATCGAGGCGTTCATCCCGCAGACCCACCCACCCGGCATGGAGGCGGAGGTCGACTTCGGCGACGTGGCCGTGCGGCTCGCCGGCGAGATGGTGACCTGCTACCTGTTCTCCTTCCGCTTGTCGTATTCGGGCAAGGCCGTCCACCGGGTGTTCGCCTCTGCCGGCCAAGAAGCCTTCTTCGAGGGGCACGTACACGCGCTGCGGGTGCTGGGCGGTGTCCCGCGAGGCCGGGTCCGCTACGACAACCTCAAGGCTGCTGTCGCCCAGGTGCTCGGGCTCAGCCGGGCGAGGGTGGAAACCGACCGGTGGATCGCCTTCAGATCGCATTTCGGCATCGAGAGCTTCTACTGCCGCCCGGGCATCGACGGCGCTCACGAGAAGGGCGGGGTCGAGGGACAGATCGGCTACTTCCGCCGCAACCACTTCACCCCGGTGCCGGAGGTTTCCTCACTGGCGGAGCTGAACGAGATGGTCGAGCAGTGGGACCTGCACGACGGTCGGCGGCGGATCGGATCGCGGCCGCGGACCATCGACGAGTACTTCGCCGTCGAACAGCCGCTGCTGATGCCGCTGCCGCAGGAGCCGTTCGAGACCGGGCGGGTATTCACTCCCAGGGTCGAC
Source organism: Streptomyces sp. B21-105 (assembly GCF_036898465.1). Classification (NCBI taxonomy): domain Bacteria; kingdom Bacillati; phylum Actinomycetota; class Actinomycetes; order Kitasatosporales; family Streptomycetaceae; genus Streptomyces; species Streptomyces sp. B21-105. The sequence goes on from NZ_JARUMJ010000001.1 coordinate 9,131,078, forward strand.
CGCTACAGCCAGATCACGGTCCGCACCAACCGCAACTCGGTTCCGGTCCGGCTGATCGGCAAGCGGGTCCGGGTGGTGCTGCACGCCTCTCACCTGGTCGTTTATGACCAGAACGTGGAAGTGGCCCGGCATGAGCGGCTGATCGCCAAGGCTGGCTGCCGCCTGGAGCTGGACCACTACCTCGAAGCCTTGATCCGTAAGCCGGGCGCCTTCCCTGGCGCCACCGCTCTCGAACAGGCCCGTTCCGCAGGCAAGTTCACCCCGGTCCACGACGCCTGGTGGGCTCAGGCCCGCAAGGTCCACGGCGAGCGGGACGGCACCCGGGCCCTGATCGAGGTGCTGCTGCTGGGCCGGCACATCCCCCACGAGCACCTGGTCGCCGGGCTGGCCACCGCCCTGCGGGCCGGGGCCCTGACCGCGGACGCGGTCGCCCTGGAGGCCCGCAAAGCCGCGCAGGCCGACGACGGGCCACCCGCCTCCGGCCGGCCTGCGGGCAGTGGCTCTGAGGTGTCGGGGACCGTGACGTTTCTGCACGAGTGGAAGCTGGCCCACCTTCCGCCGGACACCAGGCCGCTGCCCTCGGTGACCCCCTATGACCAGTTGCTCCGACGTCGTCGCGCCAGCGGCGGTGACCACCGAGAGGGAGAAGCCCAGTGACCTTGCCCCGCCAGAGAGGCTTGACCGGCCGCCGACGCCGCCATCGACACCGCATGCCGCATGCTGCGGCTGCCGTCGATCCGCAACGAGTTCTCCGACATCGCCGACCGGGCGGTGAAGGACCAGATGACTTACCGCGGCTTCCTCGCCGAACTGCTGATGGCCGAGTGCGACGACCGGGCCCGCCGCCGCTCGGAACGCAGGATCAAGGCGGCCGGCTTCCCGAGGGAGAAGTCGCTGCGGACCTTCGACTTCGACGCCAACCCGAACATCGACCCGGCCACCATCCACACCCTGGCCAGCTGCGAGTGGATCAAGAAGAGCCAGCCGCTCTGCCTGATCGGAGACTCCGGCACCGGCAAGTCCCACATGCTCATCGCCCTGGGAACCGAGGCCGCCATGAAGGGCTACCGGGTCCGCTACACACTCGCCACGAAGCTGGTCAACGAGCTGGTCGAGGCCGCCGACGAGAAGCAGCTGAACAAGACCATCGCCCGCTACGGCCGCGTCGATCTCCTCTGCATCGACGAACTCGGCTACATGGAACTCGACCGGCACGGCGCCGAACTCCTCTTCCAGGTCCTGACCGAGCGCGAGGAAAAGAACAGCGTGGCCATCGCCTCCAACGAGTCGTTCGGCGGCTGGACGAAGACGTTCACCGACCCGCGTCTTTGCGCGGCCATCGTCGACCGGCTCACCTTCAACGGCGCCATCATCGAGACCGGAACCGACTCCTACCGCCTCGCCACCACCCGAGCCCGGGCCGCAGAACCCGCCAAGGCCGGCTGACACATTCTCGGGCAGCCTCCTCGGCGGCTCACCGCCCTCACGGGCGGCGAGCCGCCATCGCAAGCACCGCCCGCCAGCTCGACACACGGTTTCCCGTTTTGAGTCGAAACGTTGCTGCCATGCCACCCATGAGCTGCTGGCGAGGCGTCAGTGGCGCTGCATTCCGAGCTGGTCCGCGGCGGCTTCCACGGTCTGCGCGAGCAGGACGGCAATGGTCATCGGCCCGACACCGCCGGGAACCGGAGTGATCAGACGAGCCCGGGTGAGGGCGGTGTCGTAGTCCACATCGCCGACGTTGCCCGGGTTGTAGCCGGCGTCGATCACGACCGCGCCAGGCTTGATGTCCTCACCGCGGATCAGCCTGGGCCGTCCCACGGCTGCTACCACGACGTCCGCTTCCCGGACGATCGCCGACAGGTCCGTCGTGCGGGAGTGGCAGTACGTCACGGTTGCGTCCTTGGCGAGCAGGAGCATCCCGGCTGGCTTGCCGAGAATCGCGCTGCGACCCACCACGACGGCGTGCTTGCCGGCGAGTTCGACGTCGTACGCTTCCAGCAGCTGCATGATCCCACCCGGAGTGCAGGACACGAAGCCTGGCAGCGCGAAGCTCATCGCGGCGAAGGAATGCATCGTGACCCCGTCGACATCCTTCTCCGGAGCGATGGCCTCGAACGCCGCTCGCTCGTCGATGTGCGGGCCACAAGGATGTTGGAGCAGGATGCCGTGCACTTTTGGATCGCCGGAAAGGTCAGCCAGGGTGTCGATCAGCTCGGCGGTCGTGGTGGTGGCGGGCAGACCGATATGCCGAGACTGGATGCCTGCCTTCGCGCACCGCGCTCGTTTCATGCGAACGTACGTGGCCGACGCGGGGTCCTCTCCCACCAGCACCGTCGCCAGACAGGGACTGGTCCCCGTGCGTCGTGAGATCTCCGCCGCCTTGGCAGCAGCCTCTTCGACGATGCGTTTGGCGAGGCTGGTGCCATCCATGAGCTGGGCCGTCTGAGTCGCGGACATCGTTGCCCTCCAGGCGTTGCTGACCACTCGCCCAGGCGCACGGCAACGACGTCTCGTCAGACCGCTCCCCGGTGGTGCTCCACCTCAGCGCCAGTCACGGCCCACGCTGAACTGTAGTAGACGCAGCATGCTCACACCGATCAGCGTCCTCGGTCAGGAGCGACTTGCGAAGGACGATCTCCTCTGCGGTGACGTCAATTCACGTGAACATTCCTGACGCGTCTACGCGTCAGATGCCTCCCGAACTCGCAGACAAATGCTGCTGCCGGAAGTGAACGAAGCCAGCCCGGGCAACCAACGCGGCTACCAGCCCGTCGTCCACGGCGCCCGTCCCACTCACAGCGGCCTTCCCGGCCTCGGTGTCACTCGTCACGTCAGTCATCAACTGTCGCTTCCAGCTCGGGAGTTACACCGCTCACCGTACAGACCCGCCCCGTCAAACAGCGGCCTTCAGGTCCTGGAGGGCAGAACACGTGTCGGCGTCCTGCGTGGACGCCTGCGCGAGGGGCTGCGCGTCGCGTCTCACCACCAAGCCTGGGTCGGACGTCCACGGAACGCCCCGGACTAGCCTCGCGCTTTCATGAAGCGGGCTGTCCGGCAGGCGGTCAGGAAAGCAGAAAGTGCCTCTGACCAGCAATGCCGGTGATTTAGTGCATCGGTGCAGGTGGGACGCTGTGCTGCTGGCGGTTTTGGGCGGGTAGACCCATGGGATGCATGAGGGGATTCGACCCGATCTGATGATGCGCCAGATGATCTCGGGACATGGCAACGGGGCTCCCGGTAGGACAGGAGATCGACCAAGATCCGACTGTCTGCAAGGGAGCCCCGTTGGGCGCTCAGTCTGCCATCGCTGCTGCCTCAATCGTCATGTCGACGCCCCGGCCAGTGTCCCCTCGAAGTCCCCGAAGACGGTTGGAGCCGCAGTTCGGCGACCGGATCCGACTCGGCGTACTCACTGAGGAGATCACCCCCGAAGTGGTCGACGAGGTACTGGAGTTGACCGGAAGGGCCGAGCGCCGCCGCAGGCTCCTGCCGGCCCGCGCGGTGGTCTACTTCGTCCTGGCTCTCTGCCTGTTCAGCAGCTCCGACAGCACCGGGCCGCCGGGATACCGGGTGGTCCTGCGGACCCTGACCGAGAAACTGCGGCACCTGCCGGGCGGCCTCGTCCAGCGCCTGCCCACCAGTTCGGCCCTCACCAGAGCCCGCCAGCGCCTGGGCGACAAGCCGTTCCAGGCGCTCTTCGAACGCCGGTGCGGCGCCCAGGCGACACCCGCGACCCCAGGAGCGTTCGCCTTCGGCCTGCGGCTGGTCGCCTGGGACGGCACCGCGCTGGACGTACCGGACACCGCCGGGAACGCTGCCGCGTTCGGATTCACCGGCCGCGACGGCACCAACAAGAGCGGAAACCCGCAGGTCAGACTGATGTCTCTGATCGAGTGCGGCACCCACGCCATCATCGACGCGGCCTTCGACTCGATCGCCAGATTCAGCGAGCACAAGCTCGCCCGACGCCTGCTTGCCTCCCTGCGGCCGGGCATGCTGCTGCTGGCCGACCGCAACTTCGCCGGCCACGAGTTGTGGGGCCTGGTCGAGGCGACCGGCTGCCACCTCGCATGGCGGATCAAGAAGAACCTCGTCCTGCCACCGCTGTGGGTGCTGCCCGACGGCTCGTACGTGTCCGTCATGCCCACCCCCGCCGAGGGCCAGCGCCTGGGCAACGCCCGCTTCCACGGCCGCACCCCGACAGGGCTGCCTCAAGGACACCTCGTGCGCATCATCGACTACACCGTCACCGTCCGGTCCCAGGACAGGCCGGCCCTAACCGAGAAGTTCCGCCTGGCGACCAGCCTGCTCGACCACCGGCAGGCGCCCGCACGGCAGTTGGCCCAGCTCTACCACCAGCGCTGGGAGATCGAGAACGGCTTCGCGGAACTCAAAAACCGGCTACGAGGCGCCGGCTTCATCCTGCGCTCCAAGACCCCCGAGCTCATCTGCCAGGAGGTCTACGCACTCCTCACCGTCTACCAGGCACTGTCCGCGCTCAAAGTCCACGCAGCCGAACAGGGCGAGGTCGATCCCGACCGGATCTCCTTCACCACGATGGTGCAGCTCGCCCGGCTCACAACCGCCGGACAGACCGCAGCGAACCCGCAGATCCTGTGCACCGCCCGACTCGAAGTCGTCCAGGAACTCCTCAACGACCTCCTTCCCCCACGCCGCGACCGCCGCTGCCAACGACTGAAGAAACCACCGAGGAACACCTTCGAAGCCAAACGCCGGGACGAGCCCCGCCCTCCCAGCCGCGTCAGCTACTCACTCAAAGTCACGGGGAACCCAGGACACCTATCCTCACCTGCGGAAACACCCTAAATCACCGGCATTGCTCTGACCAGCAAGAATGAGGATTGTCGAGGTCCTTGTTCCTGCCACCGCCGGAGGCACTTCCCAGGTGAAGCACTCTATCGGGTCCTATCCCCGCGTCCGTGTCCAGGACGACGGCCGCCAGGTCGTCTCCCAGGCCGGGTCGGTCCTGCTCGTCGAAACGGTCCGCAAGATCGGTCTTGACCAGGCCATATCCCAGGCTCTGGCTCCGTGGCGCAAACCGCGGGCCGTCCACGACCCCGGCAAGGCCCTCCTGGACGTCGCCCTGGCGGTCGCACTGGGCGGGGATTGCCTCGCGGACGTCGCGATGCTGCGGTGTGAGCCGCCGTCTTCGGGCCGGTCGCCTCCGACCCGACCGTCTCCCGTCTGATCGACATCCTCGCCGCCTCCGGCGAGAAAGCCCTGCGGGCCATCCGGTCCGCACGCTCCGAAGTACGCAACCGGGTCTGGTCGTTGGCCGGCGAGAACGCCCCGGACGCAGACGGCCAGGTCATCGTCGATCTCGACGGTGTCCTCGTGGTCGCGCACTCCGACAAGGAGGACGCGGCCGCGACCTGGAAGAAGACCTACGGCCATCACCCGCTGACCGCCTTCGTCGACCATGGACCGGGCGGCACCGGTGAGCCCGTCGCTGCCCTTCTGCGACCGGGAAATGCGGGCTCCAACACGGCAGCCGACCACATCACCACCGCGCGACTCGCCCTGGCTCAACTGCCGAAGCACTACCGGCGAGGGCGGCAGACCCTGATCCGCACCGACTCCGCGGGCGGCACCCACGACTTCGTGTCCTGGCTCGCGGGCGAGGCCGATGGTTGTCCTACTCGGTCGGCATGACGGTCACCGACGCGATCCACGAGCACGTGCTGAAGGTCCCCGCATCAGCCTGGACGCCGGCCGTCGAGACCGACGGTGAGGCCCGTGACGGGGCCTGGGTCGCCGAGCTCACCGGCAAGCTCCTTAACGGCTGGCCCAAGGGCATGCGACTGATCGTCCGAAAGGAACGGCCCCATCCCGGTGCTCAGTTGAGGATCACGGACGCGGACGGCATGCGAATCACGTGCTTCGCGACCAATACCCCTGACCGGCCGATCGCCGAGCTCGAGCTCCGTCACCGGCTACGGGCCCGGGCCGAGGACCGGATCCGGGCCGCCCGGGCCACCGGCCTGCGCAACCTGCCCCTGCACACAACAGCCCAGAACAAGGTCTGGCTCGAGGTCGTCCAGATCGCTCTCGACCTGCTGGCCTGGATGCCCATGCTCGCTCTCACCGGCAAGGCCCGACTCTGGGAACCCCGCCGCCTGCGATTCCGGCTGTTCTCCGCGGCCGCTCAGCTCGTCACCACCGGCCGCCGCAGGATTCTCCGCCTCACCCAGCACTGGCCCTGGACCGGCGAGATCACCACCGCTCTCGAACGGCTCACGCTCCTGCCCCCCCGGCTGACCAGCAACCTCAACCGTCCCGACGACAGCACCACCCGATCCCGGGCAGTGGAACCCGGCGCCCACCCGACGCGACAACCGGGCCGCCGGCCTGCCCCGTCAGCTCCGGAAAGCGAAAGGGCCCACCGACTCCGTCGGCGGACCCTCGCGAAAGATCGAGGCTAAGCGACGGCTCTGGCTGACGCTAAGACTTGTCCCGTAACTGCTGGTCACGGGTGAGATGATCTTGTTGTGTCTGGTGTGATCACGGCGTCGGAGCCTTCCTGGATAGCCCCGTTCACCGGGCTGAGCCCGCGTCAGTTCGGGAAGCTGATCACAGCGTTGCGGCGCGAGGGTGCGGACCCGGTACGCAAGGGCCGGCCGTGGAGCCTGCCGCTGGAGGACCGTGTACTGCTGGTCGCCGCCTACTGGCGGACCAACCTCACGCTGCGCCAACTGGCGCCGCTGTTCGGGGTGTCGAAGTCGGCCGCCGACCGCATCATCGGCCACCTCGGACCGGCGCTCGCCCTCCAGCAACGCAAGCGGTTCCGCAAGGATGCCGTGCTGATCGTGGACGGCACCCTGGTCCCCACACGCGATCACCAGGTCGCCGAGCAGTCGAAGAACTACCGCTACTCGACCAACCACCAGGTCATCATCGACGCCGACACCCGGCTCGTCGTCGCCGTCGGCCGCCCGTTGCCCGGCAACCGCAACGACTGCAAGGCGTGGGAACTGTCCGGCGCAAAGGACGCCGTCGGCAAGACAACGGTCATCGCGGACGGCGGCTACCGAGGCACCGGCCTGGTCATCCCGCACCGCCGCGAACCCGGCCAGGCCGAACTCCCTGACTGGAAAGAGGAACACAACACCTCCCACCGCAAAGTCCGCGCCCGCGTCGAGCACGCCTTCGCCCGCATGAAGACCTGGAAGATCCTCCGCGACTGCCGCCTCAAGGGCGATGGCGTCCACCACGCCATGCTCGGCATCGCCCGCCTGCACAACCTCACCCTCGCCGGGTGACGGAGAAACGGCAGGCCATCCAGCACGTCAAAGATCATTTACGGGACAGCGCTTAGGTGGTCAGAATGGGAGCCCCAGTACTCGTAGACGACGAGCTGGACGGGCGTTTCCTCCAGGAAGAAGTTTCCCTGTATGTGTTCACAGTTCCCGTTGTTGGAAGGGTCGGAGACGATCCAAACCACAGGGCCGGTACCGTCCTCGCCCCTTACTTCTGCCGTGATTCCTCGGCCGTCGCTCGTGTTATCGCAGACGGTGATCTTTTCCACGCCAGGGTCACCGTTGAGGTCGGCGTCGAAATAGACGGCTCCGCTCTGGTTGCTTGTGTAAATCCAACCGCTGTTTTGCGACGCTTGTGCCTGGGTGGTGAGTCCCATTGTCGATATCACCGCAATCCCAGCCACCATCGAGGCCTTTCGCAAGGCTCGCATATTTGTCTCCCGATCTGTTTCGCCCCAACGGAGGTGCCAACGAGTCATTTAGAGGCAGCTTTTCTGCTGTGTCATGAACAAGCAAGGCTTTATGAAGGCCGTGGACTCTCCGCTAACTCAATTGGGACGCTCAGCTAACACTGCAGCCGCAGTTGCTGTGACCAGCGGTCTGACTGCTCGTTGAGCCGGGCATGGCTGGGGACGTCACGGTTGATGAGGTGCACCGCTGGGAGACCCGTCTGGATGCTTTCCATGCTCGGGTCGGTGGGTACTTCCGCAGGTCGGAGCCGCGTCGGCGGGTGATGGAGTATCTGCGCGGGCTGCTTGCGCCCTTGGAGCGCAAGAACGGCTGGACGCTGGCTGAGCAGGCCGGCGAGCTGTGCCCGGACGGCATGCAGCGTCTACTGAAGGCTGGGACGCCAACAGGGTCTTTGAGAAGTGCCGAGGTGGGCTGTTTGCCTGCTGAGTGCCGGATGTGACGGCTTGTCGACCTCTGTCGGCGGCGACCAGGCGTCCAGGACGTCGCCGGTGAGTTCAGCGACCCAGGCGCCGTCGCGGATCTCGCCGCCCGCCTCGACGGCCGCCGTCCAGGCCGATGCCGGAACCTTCAGCACATGCTGGTGGACCTGCTCGGTGATCACCATGCCGACCGAGTAGGACAGCCACCGTCCCCGCTGAGCGAGCCAGGCGACGAAGTCGTGGGTGCCGCCCGCGGAGTCGGTGCGGATCAGGGTCCGGCGCCCGCGCCGGCATTTCTTCGGCAGCTGGGCCAGGGTCAGTTGGGCGGCGGTGATGTGGTCGGTGGCCGTGTTCGATCCCGCATTGCCGGGCCTTGACCCTTGATCCTGGACACACGAGACACTTGATCCTGAGGATCTGAGAACGGACATCTCGTGGTCATGAAGAACTATCCGTCGCAGTTCAAGGCGGACGCGGTCGCGCTGTACCAGTCGCGGCCCGAGGCGACGATCAGGCAGGTCGCCGCCGATCTGGGGATCAACCCCGAGACCCTGCGCAAACGGGGTCCGGGCAGCCGGTGCGAGCCGGCCCCGGGGGCGCCGGGCGGAGGTGCCGACCGAGCCGCCGACGCTGTTGGAGGCGGAGAACGCCGCTCTGCGGAAGAAGGTCCGTGAGCTGGAGGAAGAGCGCGAGATCCTGCGGAAGGCGGCGAAGTATTTCGCCGGGGAGACGCGCTGGTGAACCGCTTCCAGTTCGTCGCTGACCATCAGCGCCGTTACGGCGTGAAGCGGCTGTGCATCATCCTGGGCATCGCCCGCTCCAGCTTCTACTACTGGCGGGCGACGGCCGCGGACCGGGCCGCCCGGCAGGCGGCCGACGCCCGCCTCGCCGCCCGGATACGGGCCGTGCACCGCGAGTCGGACGGCGCCTACGGCGTCCCCAGAATCACGGCCGAGCTCCGCGAGGCGGGCGAGCGCGTCAACCACAAGCGGATCGCGCGGGTGATGCGGGGTGCCGGTCTGGCGGGCATGCGCTTGCGCCGCAGACACCGCAGCACTGTTGCGGACCCGGCCGCGGCGAAGGCCCCGGACCTCATCGGCCGCGACTTCACGGCAAGCGAGCCGAACACGAAGTACGTCGGTGACATCACCTATCTCCCTCTGGACGGCGGGAAGTTCCTGTATTTGGCCACCGTCATCGACCTCGCCTCACGCCGCCTGGCCGGCTGGGCGATCGCGGACCACATGCGCACCGACCTCGTCACCGACGCCCTGTCCGCCGCCGAACGGACCCGCGGCAGCCTCTCCGGGGCGGTCATGCACACCGACCACGGAGCCCAGGGCGGATTCAACTGGTCGTCGCAACACCTTGATCACGGAGGTATGCGATGGGACGAGACCGGAAGCAGAAGGTGCCAAAGGCGCCTGCGGGAGCGCGACGGCAGTGGGCGGCGGATCGGGCGATGCGACCGCCGATGCGTTCACCGGGTCGGCCGGAGCCGTCTCGTGCGGTGCAGCGCCACTTCTGGCGGCGGATCGCGTCGGGAGTGACGACGGCAGAGGCCGCGGTGGCTGTTGGCGTTTCATGGCCGGTCGCAACCCGGTGGTTCCGTCACGCTGGCGGGATGCCGCCGATCAGCCTGGACGAGCCCACCGGCCGCTATCTGTCGTTCGCCGAGCGTGAGGAGATCGCGCTGCTGCGCGCCCAGGAGTTCGGCGTGCGGGAGATCGCTCGCAGGATCGGCCGCGACGCGGGCACGATCTCACGCGAGCTGCGCCGCAACGCGGCGACCCGGGGCGGCAAACCGGTCTACCGGGCTCTGGTGGCGCAGTGGAAAGCGCAGCAGGCTGCGAAGCGCCCGAAGACCGCGAAGCTCGCAGGCGACGACAGGTTGCGAGAGTACGTGCAGGAGCGGCTCGCCGGCAGCGTCCGTCGCCCCGACGGCATGATCGTCACCGGGCCTGAGACGCCTGGGTGGAAGGGGCTGAACAAGCCGCATCGGCAGGACAGGCGTTGGGCGACGGCATGGAGCCCGGAGCAGATCTCGCACCGGCTCCGTGTCGACTTCCCCGATGATGAGTCCATGCGCATCAGCCACGAAGCGATCTACCAGGCGCTGTTCATCGAGGGCCGTGGCGCGCTCAAGCGGGAACTGGTCATGTGTCTGCGCACCGGCCGGGCGCTGCGGGTTCCCCGTGCACGGTCGCAGAACAAGCCGCAGGGGCATGTCACCGCGGACGTCATCCTCAGTGAACGCCCCGCCGAGGCCGGGGACCGCGCGGTCCCCGGACACTGGGAAGGCGATTTGATCATCGGGACGGGCCGCTCCGCGATCGGCACGCTTGTCGAGCGCAGCAGCCGCTCCACGCTCCTGGTGCACCTGCCCCGGCTTGAGGGCTGGGGCGAGAGGCCGCCCGTGAAGAACGGCCCCTCGCTCGGGGGCTATGGCGCGATCGCGATGAACGCGGCGCTCACCACGTCGATGGCACCGCTGCCCGAGCAGTTACGCAAGACCCTCACCTGGGACCGCGGGAAGGAACTCTCCGGTCATGCCCAGTTCGCTCTCGATACCGGGACAAAGGTGTTCTTCGCCGATCCGCACTCGCCCTGGCAACGACCGACAAACGAGAACACGAACGGGCTGCTGCGTCAGTACTTCCCGAAGGGCACTGATCTCTCCCGTTGGTCGTCCACGGACCTCGAAGCCGTCGCCATGGCGATCAACAACCGGCCCCGCAAGGTACTCGGTTGGCGGACACCGGCCGAGGTCTTCGAAGAGCAGCTACGCTCGCTGCAACAGCCCTGTGTTGCAACGACTGGTTGAACTCGCCCAGTACACCAGCCGGGCCTTCGCCGACGCCTGCCGCCAGGCCGGCGTCCGCCAGTCCATGAGCGCGATCGGCAGCTCGGCGGACAACGCGCTCGCCGAGTCCTTCAACGCGACGTTCAAACGCGAGACGCTTCAGGGCCGAAAGCACTGGTCCAGCGAACGCGAGGCCCGTCTCGACGCGTTCCGCTGGCTCAACCGCTACAACACCCGACGCCGTCATTCCCGCCTCGGACAACGCAGTCCCATCGCCTACGAGACAGCACTCGACACAACATCAACTACCCTGGCCCAAGCCGCATAGCCCGTGTCCAAGATTCCGGGTCAAGGCCCGTCACCCCGAGGTGAAGGTGATCTGCCGGGACCGTTCCAGCGGTTACGGCGAGGGAGCACGGGCCGGGGCACCGCAGGCCGAGCAGGTCGCTGACCGCTACCACCTGTGGGCCAACCTCGGCCAGGCGGTCGAGAAGACAGTCAACGCCTATCGCTCCCGCCTGGCTGAGTAGGTGTTTTTCAACCCGATGCCGCGTTGGCGAGCAGCTCGTCGAGTGATGCCTCGTGGGGCTCTGATCCGAGTCCCCTACTTGGTTTCGTTCGATTGTTCGATGGAGTGGGAGTGCCGGTGGGTTGCGACTCGTTCGCGGGTGGCGCATCGGCGGGAGCAGTAACGGCGCTCCGGGCCGCCGCCTTGGGCGATGAAGACGTTCTGGCAGCTAGTTGAGGCGCAGATCCTTCCCGGCGGGCGTTGGCGGTCCCAGACGAGGACGGTCAGGGCCATGCAGGAGGAGGCGAGGAGCCACTCGTCCCAGGCGGCGTTGTCGTCGTGGTCCAGGTGAGGATGCCAGGGGGTGTTGCCGCCGTGCGAGGTCAGGCGGAGCGGTCCGGTGTGGTCCAAGAGAAGGCGGTTGAGGGTGGCCGCGGCGCCGTCCGCGTGCTCGGCCGCGAAGACTTGCCGCAGTAGGTCAGCGGCTGCGCGCATCCCGGCAACATCCCGAGTCGTGAGTTCGATGGGGTCAGCCTCACCGTATGCACGAAGCACGCCGGCGACGGCGATTGGGTCAGGGTGCTCGTCAGCGAGGGCGTTGATCAGGGCGGCGGTGCGCCGAGCCGTGGTCAGCACGGAGTGCCGAGTGGACCAGTCGTCGCTGTTGAAGGACACCTGCGGAATGTAACGCATCTTGCTGAGTTTTGAGTTACCTCCGTAACGTCTTGTCGATGACAAAGCGTTACTCACTCCGCTTCTATCTCGCTGGAGCAGTGGCAGCTCGTGCGGGGGACGAGATGTCGGGACCGTCGCTGATGCTGGCAGCATTCGCCCTGGCCGGATCGGCCGTCGACGCGTCGTCGCTGCTCGCGGGCATCACGATCTCTGCTGCGGTGGGTGGGCCGGTGCTCGGAGCGCTCCTTGACAGAGCCGGACGGCCGGGACGCCTGCTGACCGGGGCCCTCGTCCTGTATGCGGCGGGGCTGGGGATGATTCTCGCGGGACTGGGCCGCTTGCCGTTCGGTGTCACCATCGTGATCGCTGTGGTGGCGGGGCTGCTGGGGCCGGCCCTGTCGGGCGGATGGACGGCCCAGCTGCCCCGTGTGGTGCTGGGCGACCGCCTGCCCCGGGCAAACGCGCTCGATGCCATGACGTTCAGCGTGGCGAGTCTGGCCGGTCCGGCTCTCGCAGGGGGCGTTGCGGAGACGCTGGGGGCCTCGACGGCCGTGGTGGTCTCCGCGGTGCTCATCGGCTTGGCGCTGCCCGCTGCCTGGATGCTGCCCGCCCGTTCCGGCCGGACGCAGGGTGCTCAGGCAAGCTCAGTGGTCAGTGATCTCGCTGCTGGTCTGCGAGTCGTCGTCGGGAGACCGTCATTGGCCCGAGCGACCCTCACCTCGGTCCTCTCGTGCTTTGCTCAGGGCATGCTGGCGGCCTGTATTCCGCTCCTGGGCGAGCGCGTCCTGGGCGGAGCCGGCCGCGGCGCGGTGCTGCTCTCCTGCACGGCGATCTCCGCGATGATGGCCAACGCCGTACTCGCGCGGTTTCCACGTGTGGTCGCCCCCGACACGGTTATCTGGGTCAGTGCCCTTGTCCAGGCTGCCGCGTTGTCCTTGGCCATATGGGGTCAACCAGCCGTGCTCATCGTGGCCGTACTCATCGCCGGGATCGGTGAGGGACCTCAATTGGCTGCCTTGTTCGCAGTCCGCCACCGGGAGGCCCCTGAACGACTGCGCGGGCAGATATTCACCACCGGCGCCAGCTTGAAGATCACCGGATTCGCCCTGGGGCGGCGGTTGCCGGACCGGTCGCGACCCGGTCCCTTCCAGGCACCTTGGCGCTCGCAGCGAGCGTGGCAGTCCTCGCCGCACTGGGATTCTTCGCTGTCCCGTCGGCATCTGCCACCCCGTCCGAGGACCGTGCGACATCGGATTGATCAGGCGCGGGCTGCCGGAGGCTTCTTGGTCCACTGGCTGGTGCGGGGGCTCTTTCGGGTGAGGCGCCGGGTCATCATGGTGATGAGTGCCCAGTTCAGGTGGGCTTCGGAGTGCTGGGGAAGGCGTTCGTAGTCGCGCGCGTTGCGGCGGGCGTTCATGCACCAGCCGATCGTGCGCTCGACTTTCCAGCGGCGGGGCAGGACGACGAAGCCCTTGGCCCCTTTGGGCCGGGAGACGATGCGGAGGCTGAGCCAGAGGCGTTCGCGGGCCCAGCCCACAAGTTCACCGGCGTAGCCGCGGTCGGCCCAGACCTGGGTGATCTGCGGCTGAGTGAGGCGCAAGCGCCAGAACACGTCGCGGGCGGCGTCGCGGTCCTGGATATCGGCGGGCGTCACCGTGATCATCACGGGCAGGCCGAGGGTGTCCACGGTGATATGTCGCTTGCGGCCGTTGATCTTCTTCGCGGCGTCGTAGCCACGGCTGTTCCTGCCAACGGTGGAGGCGCCCTTGACCGACTGGGAGTCGACGATCAGCGTGACCGGGTGCGGGCAGCGGCCCTTGCCGGTACGAATTCGGCGGCGGAGCTGGTCACGGATGTAAGTGACGACCCCGGCCCGGTTCCACCGCCAGAAAAACCCGTAAACCGTCTCCCACGGAGGGAAATCCGCAGGCAGGGCCCGCCACTTCGCGCCGTTGTCGACGATGTAGCGGATGCCGTCGACGATCTCCCGCCGGGGCCACTTCTCCGGATGCCCGCCGGTCTTGGTCTGGCAGGCCGGGACGGGCAGCAGGGGTTCCAGCAGTGCCCATTCGGCGACGGAGGTGTCGGACGGGTAGCGGCGGCGACGGGGGACAGCGGGCATGGAGGGCTCAGCAGGGGTGATCGGCGGTGGGCAGAGGCTATTTGGAGAGCTGGGCAAGAGTGGCGCGGACGCCGGTGAGTTGGGCGGTGGCGAGCTGGGCCCATTCGTCGTCGGGGTAGCGGGCCAGGTGCGGATCGAGCGTGCCCGTGATCACCCGGGTGAGGCGGCCGAGGATCTGCCGGAATTGCCGCTTGTCGTACTCGATCCAGTCCGCGGGGTCGTCGGAGAACATGAACCCGTCGCGGCGTGTCCATGTGATCGGCGTCAGGTTCTCCGCGGCGACGACGTCGCGGACGTGCCGGATGCCGCGGCCGATCTGCGAGCGGGTCAGGCGGGTGGCGGCCATGAGCTGGTAGGTGTGCAGGCCGGCGGGGCGTGCTTCCATCAGGGCGACGCGGACCAGGTCGCCGTAGTGCTCGGCCAGCGGCCGGGCCTCCCGGCGTCGCGGCATGGCCTACTCGCCCTTGAGCAGCTGGACCAGCTGCTCATCAAGGGTGAACTCGCCGTTGTCGAGGGCTCCTTCGAGCCAGTCCGCCGCGGCGCGGACCCGGCCGATCTGCCGGCGGACGGTCTCACGTTCGTCCTCGGTGAACTCCTGCCCCCGCAGCTGCGGGACCAGGCGGCCCAGGGTGGCTACGAAGTTGTGGCAGGAGCCGACCAGGTCGAGGTACTCGATGGTGTGCTCGATCGCGCGGACGGCCGGGGTGCGCTCCCGGATCCTGTCACGTGTCTCGTTGGAGTTGTCGAACTGGGCGCGGTTGACGAGCATCCGGGTGGTGTCGTCCCGCATCGTCTTCCGGGCGACATCCGGGCGGCGCAGCAGACTGCTGGTGACCTCCTGCGCGACGGTGTCGTCCCGGGTCAGCTCCGTGACGACCCGCACCCGTTCGGCCGGAGTGACGTGCTCGGTGACCGCCGGCCGCTTCAGCAGGTCGGTGGCGACCTGGGCGGCGACCTCGTCATCACGGGTCAGGTCGGCCACGGCCTGGACCTTCTCATCCACCGTGACCGGCCGGTCGACCCGCTGGCCGACGGCCCGCTTCGCGCCGTCCGGCGTCCACTGCCTCGCCCCCGTGCGCGGGTTGAACGGCGCGTCCTCGATCGCCGCCCACCGCTCGTCCTCGTCCACGACCGACGCGAGGATGCGATGAACAGTGAACGACACGCCCTCCCTGCGGCGCTTGGCCGGCCACCGGTTGGCGGTGTAGCGCCAGTCCTCCACCGTCCGGCGCTCCACCCCGATGTCGTCCGCGAACATCTGCAACGACTCCGTCACGGTGAACAGGTCGTCCGTGCCGTTCGGCATCGACCCGCCCACCGCCCTTATTGGCTCAATCTCCAACGCCATGTCACCGAGGGCAAATTGCGAGCGGGCGATCTGCGCGATCAGTTCCTTCGCCCGGGTGACGAGCTGTTCGTAACGCTGCCGGGTGACGTTCCCGATTCGGTCGGTCACGTCGGTCATGATGACCACCGTCCTCGCCCGGGTCCGGCCCAGCCGCCACGACGGGACCGATCAAAGGGGCGCCGGCCCCGGTCACTGTCCACCGTGACGCGCGCGCGACACGCCGGGGCAGGGCGTGAACCAGGGGCGCTCGAAGCGCTCGGCAGTCGCTCCCAACTACCTTGCAAATCCTGGGGTGTTGGAGGTGTTGGCGAGGCGTTCGGCTATGGCGTTTCCGTTACGCCGTTCCGTGACGCCCGCCGCTGGCGGCAGGCCCGTACCCGGCAACGGTCCGAGCAGTACACCGCCGCCTTTGACCGCTCCACTCCTACCGTCCACGACCGCCCGCAGACCGGGCACTCCGCCTGCTCTCCCCGCTGCATCGCCATGACCCGCTGGCGAGTCTGCTGAAGCCTCCGCCACCGTCGTGACCTGCACCGCCCCGAGCAGAACACCGCCTCCGCCGCCATCGTCTGCGGAAGCGGATCACCGCACTCCCGGCAATACCGCCGAGCCGTCCCGCCAACCCCCACGACTCAGATCATCCAGGCGTAGCCACCTCACGGCCAGGGATCAAAAACACCTACTGAACCGCCTCCCGGCCGGGAAGGCAACCCCGACCACCTGGAGGCAAAGCCCGAGGTGGTCCAGCCACCAAAAGAGCTGAAGATCGTGACCCGGCTGCGTGAGCAGCATGCTGCCGCCCACGAACTGTGGGAACAGGGGATGTCGAAGGCGGCGATCGGCCGGAAACTCGAGCTGCACCAGGCCACTGTCCGCAAGCTGGTGGGTGCCCGCTCCGCGGACGATGTCGTTGCCAAGAGCCTGCAGCGGGCGCACATCGTGGACCCGTACGTCGGCTACCTGCACCGGCGTTGGAACGAAGGCGTCAGAAACGCCGCACAGCTCTACCGCGAGATACAACAACTTGGCTACCCGGGTGGGGAGTTGGCCGTCCAACGACACCTGCGGCGCTACCGCACCGGGCGCGGACACGCACCTGCCGTGGGCCCCAAGCCCCCGTCGGTCCGCGAGGTCACTTCCTGGATCATGACCCACCCCGAACACCTGCGGGGCAGGGATGCCGACGAGCTGCACCGCCTGCGTGAGCGCGATCCCGAGCTGGACCGGCTCACCGGTCACGTCAGAAAGTTCGCCGCGATGATGACCGGACGCCACGGCGACCGCCTCGAGGACTGGATCGCCACTGTCGAACAGGACAACCTGGCTCCACTCGCAGGCTTCGCCCACAACCTCCGCCGCGACTTCGACGCTGTCCGCAACGGGCTGTCCCTGCCCCACAGCTCCGGCGCTGTCGAGGGCAACATCAACCGGCTGAAGATGCTGAAGCGCCAGATGTTCGGCCGGGCCAGCCTCGATCTCCTTCGCAAACGCGTCCTGCTCACACGATGAGCAGCACGGTCCGGATCACAAGATCGTCGACAGAACCCTGATCTTGACGTTGATGGCGTCGACGAAGAGGACCGGGTAGACGCTGTCCAGCGGGCGGTTGGACCATTCCGCCATGCCGTCCATCACCTTGTCGGTGATCGTGGAGATGGTGGCCTTGGACACGCTCGCCCCGTAGACCTCAGCCAGGTGCGCGGAGATCTCTCCGTGGGTGAGCCCCTTCGCGGACAACGACAGCACCACCTCGTCCACGCCGGACAGCCTGCGCTGGCGCTTTTTGACGATGGCCGGCTCGAACGTGCCCGCCACGTCCCGGGTACATTGACCTTTACCGGGCCGACATCGGTCAGCACGGTCTTCGCCCTGGTGCCATTGCGGGAGTTGCCGCTGCCCCGGCCCTCGGCGTCGTGCTTCTCGTATCCGAGGTGATCCGTAATCTCGCCCTCCAGGGCGGACTCCAGCACCCGCTTGGTCAACTGCTGCAGCAGCCCGCCCTCCCCGGTCAGCTGCAGACCCTCGCTGCGGGCCCGGTCCACCAGCATCGCGACCAACTGCTCGTCACTCGCCAGCACCGGCGCAGCCACCGGCTCGACATCCGCGCGCGCTATCTGCTCGATGGTGGTGTCGCTCATCAGGCGTCTCCTTGATCATCGGATCCGCCGATCATTGAACACTCCCGGCTCCCGGCCGGGTCTGGAGGTTAGTAGTCGAGGTCGAGGTAGTCGATGTCGTTGAGGGTGACGTCGGAGAGGCCCATGGCGCGGGCTCCGCCGTCTTGGAAGTAGATGTCTTTGAATCCTTCGGCGATGATCTGGCGCATCTGCTGGTCGCTGGCTCCGGCGTCGCGGGCGTTGAACAAGCGCTGTGCGTAGGTCGGGGGGAGGTGGACGGTAAGCCGTCGGAATCTTCCGTCGTCGGTGGTGCCGATGGGTGCGGTGTATCCGAAGCGGGCCCTTGTCTCTACGGTGATGCCCGTGGTGGTGGCGGCCTGTTTCTGTCGGCGTTTGCGGACCTGGGGCTGCCAGCGGGTCCGTACGGCGGCGTCGATGCGGTCCGTGATCGCCTGTGGCGGGTGTTTGCGTTCGCCCTTGCGGTAGCGCTCGACCGACCGCTGGCTGACCCCGATCTCCTCGGCGACAGCGCGGGTCGTCTTGAGCTGCTTGATCAGGTAGCCGATCTGCCCTTTGAGGGTCTTGGGGGGCTGGCGGGTGAACGCTTCCCTGTCGGCCCGCTCGATGGCGTCCTCGATTTCTGCCACGGCTCAGCCTTTCTCGACGGTGGGGTCCTGGCCGCCGGTGTCGGCCGACGGGGTCCGCGTCGTGTGCGTCCATCCGGTGTCGGGCACTGGCCTACTCTCCTTCGTCGAGGACGGCGTCGCCGCCTTTGATGTGGCGGGCGGGGTTGTGGCCCTGTTCCATGAGGTCGACCGCCCAGAGCATCGACTGGACGCCCTCCAGCTTCGCTAGGCCGGGGGTGGGTCCGAGGCGGAAGCCGCCGGGCTGGGGCTTGCCGGAGGCGGCGTAGGGCAGGAAGTCCAGCGGGCTGTCCCCGGGGCTGGGGTAGACGACGCAGTCGGAGAGCACGGCGAGCGGGTACAGGCCCGTCATCGTGGCCATGTTGCGCATCTTGCGGTGCATGTTGACGCGGGCCTTGGAGATGACGGCGGCGCGGATGTCGGGCCGCCAGGTGGGGCGTTGGAGGGCCGGCCACCGTTCGCCCTCCTTGTATTTCCTGCCCTGGGGGCGTTCGCGGAGCTTGCCGATGCCGCCCTTGACGGTGGCCTTGATAGCCGCCAGGACAGCCGCCATGGCCGGGTCGGCGTCTTTGTGCCGCTCCATCGCCGCCAGGAACTGAACGTCCGTGAGTTCCTTGGTGACGCCGAGGTCGGTGAGGGTGTCGATGTACGCCTCCTTGAGGCGGTCGTGCCACGGGTCCAGGTAGGCGCCGGTCTCGCGGCGCAGGTACGCCTCGAGCGGGGCGACGTTGTGGCCGAGTTCCTGGGCGTAGGCGACGGTGTGCGTCTGATACCAGGCAGGTCCCGTCGGCCGCTCCCCGGTCGGTGTGAACGGTGAGGGCAGGCGCGGGTCCACCTCGACGTGGGACAGGTCGACCAGCCAGCTCCCGGGGATCTTCGGGTTGAACGTTGGGGCGTGGAAGTGGTCGGGGCCGGACAGGCCGACGACCAGGCGGGCCGCGGCGGCGAGGAAGGCGGTGTTCAGGTCCAGGCCGACCGCGTACGGAAGTGTGCACTCTTCATCGCTGAGCAGGTCCACCGGCCGCACCCACTGGTACGCCTCCTCGTTCAAGAACCCGCCGCTCCAGCCGCTGTCCACGACGACCGGGTGTTCGGGGGTGGCCTCCGGCGGCGCGGGGGCCATCGGCTCGGTGCCAAGGCTGCCGGGGTTGTGGCCGGGCACCCAGTTCCCGCTCGCCTCGTCGCGCACCGCGCGGGTGGGCGGGCGCAGCGCCGTCATCAGCTCAAGGCCCGATACGGCTGTGGAGCCGCGCGGGGTGATGACCCGGGTCGCGTACACGCCGAGGACGCGGGCGACGTCGGCCGGCTCCATCTCCGCCACCCCGGGCCAGGACCGCTCGTCGAGGGCGTCCCAGGACAGGATCGCGAGCTGCACGCACTGCCGGTCGCGTCCCTGTGCCTTGCGGTAGATCCTTGCCCACGGCCCGAACCCGCGCTGAGTGAGCCGCCACTTCGCCTTCGCCACCTGTTTGACCACCGGGTGGTCCTCGGGCAGGCGCAGGGAGCGGCGCTGTTCGTGGCCTTCCAGGCGCTCGGGCAGTCCGAGTTTCACGGCGGCTGCGGCGGTGAGGACGATCAGCGGGTCGGAGTCCTTGCCGTAGCGGTTGAGCTTCGGCGCGCCGAGGCCGGACTCGCGCAGCGTCCACTCCACCAACTCCGGAACGGTGGTCGCCGGGCAGTCCAGCACGATCCCGCCCGTGCCGTACGCGCAGCCGTCACCGTCCAGGACCGCGAGCGGGCCGTGCGGGAAGCGCGGGTCGGCTGCCGGCTGCGCCGCCCTCTTCGTGGCCGGACGCCGCGACGGCGCAGCAGGCCGGACGGCAGGGCGTGCCAGCGCCGCAGCCGGAACGGCGGAAGCCTGAGGGGCCGCGGCATCTGCCGTCTCCGCCCTGGACGCACCCGGTTCGGCAGACGCCGCAGGCACGGTCGCGGCAACCGGAACTGTCGGAGCTGTGCCGGGGGCGGGGTACTTCGCCGCCCACCCGTTCAGCAGCCGCTGGTAGGCGTCCAGGCGCGGCGACTTCGGCTCGCTGCGGCCGTTCTCCCAGTTCTTCACCGACTGGGTCGTGGTCTTCAACGCGGCCGCCAGGCGGGCCTGCGTGATGCCGGCGGCCTCACGCAGCCGGGCACGCTCCGCCGGTGGCGGCAGGTGCGGCTCCTCGTTCAGCAGAGCGTCAACGGACGCGAACAGCTCTTCCTCGGATGGCATGACCCTGCACCCTTGCTCCAGGCAGTCCTTAACCACAAACTTATCCCACTCCTTAACCTTTCTGCGCCCATTCCAGCGCGGCGGGTGCGGTGAGTTTGCCGGCGGTGGGCTTCGCGCAGCGTGCTTATGGCCGTCGGGGGAGGGGAAGTGTGATCGCCATGACGAGCGTGATGCAGCACTACGGTCTGCTGTGGACCGACCCTGACGGTGCCCCGCAGGCGTCGGCCGGCAGGTACGACAAACGGTCGGCGAAGCGTCGCCGCACCGAACTCAAAGCTGTGGGCTGCACACGTGTCGAGATCGTGCCGGTCAGGCCGGGTGACGTTCCCGAGCCGGTTTCCTGAGCGAAGCGGGGACGTAGACAGAACTCTGCGATCAGAAGTCCCGTCCAGCAGCCCCCCGCCACGCAGCGCGTCGACCAGCCACTGAGCCATCCCTCAGTCGAACAGACCGAGGTCCGCGAGCAGCTGGCGCCGCGTATCGGGCAGCGAGTCTCGCCTGCTGC
The DNA here is from genome assembly GCF_036898465.1 of Streptomyces sp. B21-105. Taxonomy (NCBI): domain Bacteria; kingdom Bacillati; phylum Actinomycetota; class Actinomycetes; order Kitasatosporales; family Streptomycetaceae; genus Streptomyces; species Streptomyces sp. B21-105. The sequence continues at coordinate 9,152,179 of NZ_JARUMJ010000001.1, forward strand.
GCATGTTGCTGCGCCATACCCCGAGTCGGACCTCGGTTCCGTCTTCCAGCCGCTCTGTGTGCCCGCGTGGGACGGTCACGGTGCCGGTGCGGGCTCTGTACTGCGCGAGGGCCGCGACGCCCCGCTCGAACGTCGTAGAAGCCCTTGCGGGCTCCTCCGGCTCCGGGGCGAGCGGTGTGATGCCAAGCTGCTCCAGGCGCTCGCGCTGTCCGTCGGTCAGGGCCTGCCAGACCTTCGGCGTCCGCTGCCGG